>CAVYRF010000002.1:0-5832828 GCA_963770895.1 uncultured Acidobacteriota bacterium
AACTGGCGGATCCACATCACATAGATCGCGTTCATATCCCTCTCACTTGCGGCGCATCGCGCGCGCCATCGTCCGCATGCGGTCGGTGGAATTGGATTCCTCTTCGCGGATGGAAGAGCCGGTCAGCGCCAAAAACGCCTGCTCCAGGCTGTCGGCGCCCGTCTGTGCCTTCAGCTCCGCGGTCGAACCCAAAGCCACGATGCTGCCATGGTCGATGATCGCGATCCGCTGCGCCACCCGCTCCGCCTCCTCCATATAGTGGGTGGTCAGGAACACCGTCACGCGCTCCTTTTCGTTCAGCTGCTTGACATGCGTCCACAGCTGGTTGCGCGTCTGCGGGTCCAGCCCCAGCGTCGGTTCGTCCAGGAACAAGATCCGCGGCGTATGCAGCAGCCCGCGCGCGATCTCCAGCCGCCGCCGCATCCCGCCCGAAAACTGCTTCACCGGATCGCCCCGCCGCTCCCAAAGCTCGAACAGACCCAGCAGCTCCTCGATCCGCTGCCGCCGCACCTTGCGCGGCACGCTGTACAAGATGCCGTGCAGATCCATGTTCTCGTACGCCGTCAGCTCGTCATCAACGCTGGGGTCCTGAAACACAATGCCAAACCGCCGCCGCACCTCGTCATGCGCCACCGCCGGATCCAGCCCATCGATCTCCACCCGGCCGCTGGTCGGCCGCAACAACGTCGTCAACATCTTGATCGTCGTCGTCTTCCCCGCCCCGTTCGGCCCCAGAAACGCAAAGATCTCCCCTTCCGGGATCTCAAACGAAATCCCCGCCACCGCCACCAGCTCCCCGTACTTCTTGACCAGGTTCTCCACCCGAATCATCGCCAACGCCGCACCCTCACCATGTCTCGTCGTAGTTCCAGGTAGTTCCAGAGGATCGTCCAGGATCGCACCGCAGCTTCGCCCAACCACACCGCTACACCACCAACAGCATCGCCAATCGCATCGCTACCGCCCCACCGCCTCGCCCGCCCTGCGCCGCGCCCACCCGCCCCACCGCCTCGCCCGCCCTGCGCCGCGCCCACCCGCCCCGCCGGCGACCGAAGCATACATGACCGGCCAACCCGCGGTGGTGACATCGGTGGTGACATGCCTGTCACACCCCCGAGGCGCCGCAGAGCCCTCGTTTCACCACCGCGGCTCCAGCAAGGGCGCCGCCACCACCTATGATTCCCCTCCCTGGCAACTTCGAGGAGGGGACATGACTCTTGATGAAGCCGTCACGATCTTTCTGTCACATTGTCGTTACGAAAAGAACCTCAGCCAGAAGACTCTGCGCGCCTACAACATCGACCTCCGCCAGCTGATGGACCACCTGCGCCTCCTCGACCCCACCCTCCCCTCCCTGCCCGATCTCGACAAAGCCCTCCTCCGCCGCTACATCCAAAGCCTCTTCGGCCGCAATGCCGACAAGACCATCAAGCGCAAAGTCGCCACCCTCAAGGTCTTCTTCCACTTCCTGGAGCGAGAAGACCTCATCGGCATCAACCCCTTCCGCAAAATGGACGTCCGCATCCGCGAAGCCCGCCGCCTCCCCCGCACCGTCCCCCTGGCCGACCTCCGAGCCCTCTTCCGCTACCTTTACGCCCACAAGCGCACCCTCCAGCAGCCCGACACCCCCGCCTACCGCCGCGTCGTCCGCGACATCGCCGTCCTCGAGCTCCTCTTCGCCACCGGCGCCCGCGTCTCCGAAATCTGCACCCTCACCCAGCAAAACGTCGATCTCCGAGAAGGCTACGTCCGCATCTTGGGAAAAGGCGCAAGGGAGCGTATAATTCAGCTCTGCGATGACGAAACTCTGGAGGCGCTAAGGGCTCACCAAGCCCTCGGCCCCTCCCCAGAAGGAGGCTACTTCTTCTCCAACGGCAGCACCGGCCGCCACCTCTCCGACCAATCCGTCCGCACCATGCTCAAAACCACCGTCCGCCGAGCCGGCCTCCACCTCCACCTGACCCCCCACATGATCCGCCACACCATCGCCACCCTCCTCCTGGAAAGGGGCCTCGACATCCGCTACATCCAGCACCTCCTGGGCCACAGCTCCATCTCCACCACCCAGATCTACACCAGCGTAGAAGCCGGCCACCAACGCCGCCTCCTAACCGCCCACCACCCCCGCCGCCATCTGCTTCAAAACATCGCATGAGCACCAACGTAGCGATAACTCGGAATTATCAAGCCTCGCACCTGGAGGGGCACGTGACGGACAGCGAACTCGGAGTGTGCGGAGAACCGCCTGGACTGACGCAGGTTGTCCTGGCATTTCTCAAGGCCAGATTCATGTGCCTTGGACTGGTCCCAGATCTCCTCGGGAAAGTCGACAGCTCCAAGTCGCGGTGGAAGCCATGTTCCCAATCGCTCCATTCGCAGGGCGCATCCGACCTGTCGCACCTTCGGGTTCATTTTCTCGGGTCGCTCAGCCAACCGCCTGACTAATCTCTACTTCAAAAAGGTGCTCGCGCATGTCACACGTGCAAGTGAGTTGTGGAACATCGCCCAATTCACTGCGATGGAGGCTTGGGCAGTACGGCGGCCACGCCTTTGACGATCTTCTCTTCGACGTCCTTACCCGAGATCTCCAGCAGCAGGATCCGAATATCCGAGTGCGACAGACTCCTCGCGTCGAGGATGGTGGCCGTGACGTCGAGATAGTGACCGACAAGATACTGAAGCTGGCTGGCGTCGTGATTCATCCACCTGGCGCAGCCCCGCATAGGATCTTGGTCGAAGTGAAGACGATAACGTCGGGCTCCAAGCCACGGCTTCCATTTTCTGCGTTTGGCAAAAACTACCACCAGCTTCGCGGGCTGGATTATTCCCACTTCGTTCTCGTCACGAATGCCTCGATCTCCCCGCGAACGGCGCGAGAGGTGTCACAGTCCTTCTCCGCAGCCGGGAAGCAATTCGTCCTTATCGACGAGTATCTCCTCTGGACCTTGCTTGATAAGCATGGCTTGGCAGGCCGATTACCAGAACGTTCGGAGTTGACTCCTACCGAGCTCGTGATCGAAACGCAGGTCAAGCGCACGGTGCAGGACGAAGCCGTGATCATCGACCTCGACCTGATGCTCCGCAACTACTCGAACATGCCGAGGCGCGTCACTGTCGAGAATCGCAGCGATGTGACCTGGCGGCAGACCATTCCCGAGGTGACCCGCACGATTGAGCCCGGCCGGTTCGAGACACTGCACCTGATCGCCAAGAGCAGGAGACGCGAGACCGGCGATCTGGAGCTTCGCGTCCATGATCAGGATGGGGCGGAGTACCCTCTTCGCTTCGAAGCCCGTGACATTGCCTTCGACTTTAAGCCGCCTCTCGTCGGAGAGCGACATCACCGCTGCCTCAACGAGCTGGTCGTCGCTCTCGGCGCAGACCTTCCGAGCCACCTTGTCAGCGTGGTCGGTGGAGCTGGACGAGGCAAAACACGCCTGATTGAAGAGGCTCTTGCCCGTACCGACAGGGCCACCCGCAAGGTCGTCCGTGCGGTGGTCGATCCTGATCGGTCGGAGCCAGCACTGGAAGCCGTGCTCAGCGGGATTCATGCCGCGCTCGGCGACACAGCTGCCCATCGAAACCTGAAGCCAGGCCGTCACCCGTCCACGGCAGTCCGATTGCTCGAGGTGCTGACACAGCTCGACCATGCGTTCTACTCCGTCGTCATCTTGCTGGAAGACCTTCATCACGCAAGCCACCCGGTCTTTACTCTCCTGCGCGACTTCCTGCGCATCGACCGCTCTGGGCAGTGTCCCTTGACTTTCGTCATTTCAGGACGCGATGACTACTCCTTCCCAAACGATGCATATTTCGCTCTCCTGGACGTGCTTGCCCACGCCGCGGCAGAGACGCCCGCCGTCGGGGAGTGTCGCGTAAGCACGATTCGCGTCCCTGATTTAACGCCCGAGGACTCTCGGCTTTTGATTCGCGCCATCGTGCGCGATGCACCAGCGTACGCCATGGATCGCCTCGAGGCCATTGGCGAGAATGTGCCTTTCTTCATTGTGCAGACCATAGAATATATGCTGGAAACAGGCATCGCCATTTTGTTGTCGCGCGAGAGCGTTGGCATTCCCAACCCGGCGGTGTTCGGTTCGCGAGCCGGCTTCCCAGCTGCAATGAAGTCTATTCTTACGGGCAGGTTGACGGCTCTCGACGCGCAGCCCGAAGGGCTCCGTCTGCGCCACTTTCTGGGAGTCTCTTGTTTTTTTGGCCAGCTGATACCCCAGGATATCGAGTTCGCGCTGATTGGAAACGTATCTGTTGATGAGGTCGAAGACCTGCTAATTGGCCGGCGATTTCTCAAGCGCGGCGATGATGGATCGCTCCAGTGGTACCACGAGAACATCCTGCACCTCCTGCAAGAACTGGTACACGATGACGGCAGTGCGACGCTGCTGGCGCAGGAGATCGCCCTGACGCCGGCCCTGTTCAAGCACTTTACCGGCTGGCGTGCCGGCAGAATCCTGAGCGAGGCCGGGCTTCATCGTGCCGCATTGCCGTATTTTACCACCATTAGCTCGCTTGCGGATGCAATGACCAACTTCAGCTCCGTTAACGTGGACCATACCTGCTTCGACTATTTATCGTGTACGTTCGATTCCGCAATAGCCTGTGGCGAGCAGCCGTCCCGGCTAATTCGTCTACTACTGCTACAGACGTATATCGCCGTGCACCACTACTCTGGACGGCATGGGCCCGAGACCGCAGCGCATGCCCTCTCGCGGCTGCCCCTCGTTCCGGCCGATGACGCGGAATTGCTCGAAGCGCGCGCCAAGCTCTTGCAACTGCGCGCGCATGGGCTTATGGACATCGGTGAAATCGGCCGTGCAACCAAGCTGTTCTTGGAAATGGAGGGCTCGGTTAAACAGCCCGATTCGATCCTCAGGCAGCCAGACCTGCTCTTCGATCTCTACAATCGCCTTCAAGACATCTATCGCATGCACAACCACCTAGCCGTCTGCGAACGGTACGGCGAGCTGGCCGGTCATGCGGCACGTCAATCTGGAGGTGAGCTGCAGACTGTGGCGATGGGCGACAGTGCCATTGTTTACCACTACGTCGATACCCCGCGGTGTATCCGCCTTCACGAGGAGGCCCTTGCGTTTGCTCACCTCTTCGGCGCGAAGCGTCATGTCGCCCACATCGAGGTCGGCCTCATCGTGGCCAGCTTGAGCGACGCAGGAAGCAACGTCGAACGCCTCAAAGATCTCATGGCCCGCGCGATCGAGCTTCTGCGCCAAGCGCTCGACAAGTCGTATGGGTCGCTTCTGGCACGCATCTACTTGCTACTGGCCACGGTTGCGCATCTCCTCGCAGCGTACGGTGTCACGTCGAAGTCAGCGGTCGACAAGTACATCGAGCTCAGTCTTAATGCCGCAGTGATGTACCGGTCTGGCTACGACGCGTGGATGATCTACAACCTAAAGGCAATAGCAGCCTTGAGCGCCGGCCGGCCGATTAAGGAGGTAGGTGCCTACTTCGCTACGGCACTGCGCCTGCTGCGCCGTAGCGCTCTTCTCTTCCTCGGGAACCTCGACCTAACCTTCGAGAATATCATCGTTTTAAGCAACATCCTACGCTTCCTATCCGAACACGGGACAGAGCGAGAGAAGTTCTCTATCGCACTTGAAATACGCCATTATGAAGACGTGGACGATGTTGCGCGAGGAGATCCGGAAGCCGACCTCTCTTGGGGGAAAGTCCGCTTCTCACAGCTTGAGCAAGATGTCCTCAACCATCGCATCATCGGGCAGACCGTTGTGCCAGACTCAGTGTTATTCGACAACGTGACTGGCTACGCTATTTGCGTTACTTGCTGAGCTCTGCCTGTCGCGTCTTCGTGATCAAGGCGCCCTCAATGACGAGCGCATCTAGCCCGCAGGACAGGAACGCGCGGATTGAATCTTCCGGCGTCTCCACCATTGGCTCTCCGGCCAAGTTGAACGATGTGTTCAGGAGCACCGCAAGACCAGTTCGCCGATGAAACGCGGCCAACAGCGCCTGCAGAAATGGTTCCTGACTATCCACAGTCTGAACTCGTGCCGTACCGTCGATGTGGGTAATGGCCGGTAACAGCGCCTGATACGCTGCTCGGACATCGCACGCGAAGAGCATGAATGGCGAGGGCTGGATAAGGTCAAAGATCTCTGCCGCATGCTCGGCGAGGACCATCGGAGCGTAGGGCCGAAACGCTTCACGGAACTTTACGTAGGCGTTCAAGTGGTCTTTCATAGAGGGAGATCGCGGATCTGCAAGGATCGAACGATGCCCCAAGGCCCTGGGGCCCAGTTCGCTGCGACCACGCAGCAGGCCGACGGTCCAGCCCTGCTCGATGAGGGCGGCGACCTCTTCGACCAGGACATGATCGTCGTGCCACTCGTATGCGAGCCCGTGCCGAGCGATCGCTGCCTCAATAGCGTGTCGGTCGTAGGAGAGTCCAGCATAGGGAAGAACGGGAGGGACGGCAGGCTCAGCCGGATGTAATGTGGGCCTAGGAGTCCGTCCCTTGAGCAATGCACTTACTGCAAACGCGGCCCCCACTGCGTGACCTTCGTCACCGCAGGCAGGCATGGCAAAGATCTCGCTGAAGAGCCCGGCCTTCAGGAGCTTGTGGTTCGCCACGCAGTTGAGGAAGACACCTCCAGATACACATAGCTTCGGCTCACCCAAGCGGTCACGGGTGTAGCGCGCAAGGCCGAGCAGCGCCTCTTCGGTGAACTTCTGAATCGTACTCGCCGCATCGGCGCGGTGCAGCCGAATGAACGCACCTATGGACATCGACTCAGTTTCGGCGACGTTTTCGACTTCACGGATGATGTCGGCGAGGGTGAGCGAGTAACTGAAGTCGGTCACTGGCCACATGCGCGGATCTACTAGAGGCCTTCCATAGGACGCAAGGCCCATTGTCTTGCCGTTCTGTTCGTTGCCGAACCCTAAGAAGTAAGTGAACTGCTCGTACTTTCGACCGATACCAACGGTCTGTGTCGCGTAGCGGTCAGGCATCTGGGAAGCGCAGTAGAAGAACGGCCGGTCGTAGATGTCGTGCAGGAACGACTGCAAGCGACGATCGCACAGTTCCAGGGTGTCGCCATCGGCGAGGAACAGGCTCTCGCCCTCCATGCCCACGGCAAGGTCGGCCGCTCCTGGTGCCCCAACCGACTCCCTCCCAGGCGGCCCGACGAGATCGCCGGCGCCGTCACAGACTAGGATCGCGCAGCGCTGGAATCCGGAAAGTGCGCGTACACTCCAGGCGTGTGCGAGATGGTGCGTCACCGGAATACACGTGATGTCGGGAAGGTCAAAATAAACGCTCAGATCGTCTTCAAAACGACCGGCAAGCTTGTTGACCTCGCAGTTCTCGAAGCTAAATCCGACAGCGTCGACATCGTGAATCGTGCGGCCAACCTGAGCAAGGACAGCTGCGATGGCCTGGATCGGTATCTGGCAACCGGACGAGAACTTCACGCGGTCGAGCCGCTCCTGCGCGATGTGCCCGATTAGCCTGCCATTCTCCACCAGCGCCGCGCTGCGGTCGTGGCCTATATGGACGCCGAGCACTAAGCCAGAACCGCGGCATGTGACGATCGAAGGCGAGAGCTGCATGGGTCCTCGTTGTCTCTCAAATCGTCATGTTGGGGCCAGGATAGGCCCGATGATCGCAGCGAGAGCACACCGGTCCAGCCCTTCGCCTATCGCCGCGCATGAGATGCTGCCGGAGCTGCTCCATCGATGCGCTGCGCCAGATGTCCTCTAGACGAGAACGTCCCAGGTTGCCCAAGACGACCTCGCGACGCGCATCTTCATGGCAGAGAACTACGTCACCGTTGACAGTCACGATCAGCATCTCAGACGGCGCATGACAGGCCCGTCGCAGCGGCCTCTTGACACTGAGGACGGCACCGGCGCGCCCGGACAGATCGAGATCACGAGGAAATTGCACAAGTTGATGGAGCCGACGTCGCATCGGCTCCCCGCCGTGGCGAGTTACGATGAAGAACTCGACACCCGCGTCGAGGAGGCTGGCATAGCGGGCGTCACTGAGAAGGTCCCCGTTGCTGTAGAGCACGAGATGTGCGAGCGGTAGCCAAGCGCGGGCGATTGCGATGAGGTCCTCGAGGTCCTTGCGGACTAGCGGCTCGTTGTAAAAATGAAACGACAATCGGCCGCTGAACTCGATCCCAGCAAGCTGAGCCACGATACTGCGATATAGCTCTATTTCCATGAATAAGGATGACGACGTTGAGCCGAGCGTGCCGTTCGGGCAATAAGAACAGGTGCGGTTGCAGCGCACACCCACTTCGATTTCGACGACGCTCGGCCAGGGAGCGGAGGGTGGACACGAATTCGTGCCATTTGAAAGTGAGGAGTTGGAAGCCATTAGATCCCTTCGTGAATTGTGAGCTCGCAGGCGCGGGCCTTTAGCGCTGGCGCATATGTGCGGACTTTGATGATGGCCTTGACGACGTCCTGCATATCGTCGGGAGCAGAAAGCAGCATTTGATGAGGAAACGTCACGACCTCTGCGTAGGCCTGGGCGGCGCGAGGAAGTGCAAAGCGGCTAGGCTCCAACGCGTCGCGTACTTCCTGGTTGCGAGCAGCCATCGGTGCTTTAGTTGGTACATAAAGAGGATTTGCGTTCAGCGGCGCATCAATGCCACGGATGTCTACACTCAGCTCGGCCGCAAGAGCCGGAACGATTTCGAGAGCCGAGAGGCCAGCGAAGACTGAGCGATTCACGCGCGCGGCTAATCTGTAGTAAGTGGGTCGGTTAACATCGGCACCTGGCACTATCAGTTCGATACCGTCGATGGATGCGATGCTAGCGGCGAGCGTGTCGACACAGGTCATCCGGTGGCCATTTTCCCGATCGAGTCGGCCGAGGCCCTCAAGCAGCAGCGCGGACTGAAACTCGGTGAGGCAAAGATTCTGTCCGGCCACTTCCCCGGCGGCCCTTAGCTCGTAACCGTCAGGCGCGATAGCGTGGCGTGCGCCAATCGCTGGCAGTTGCTCTATGTCGAGGTTATTCGCCGGCGCACTAAAAGGGTCAGAACGATACTGCCTACCGTCGGCTCGAAGTTGCTGCAACTTCGCGTAGAGCGTGGGGTCGTCGGTAACGCATAGACCACCCTCACCGCTGGTAAGCAGCTTGCTCTGCTGAGTACTAAAGACGCTGATCGCGCCGAATGATCCTATTTGACTGCCGCGCCACGTTGCGCCGTGTGCCTGGGAGGCGTCTTCGATTAGCGTGACGCCTTGTCGTTGGGCCATGTCAAGGTATGCAGCGACATCACAGATTGAGGAATACATGTGAATCATTAGAATGGCGCGCGTCTTTGGCGTGATCGCGCGTTCGATCGTAGAGGCCGATGCGCAAAGGCTCGCGGAATCAATGTCAACGAAAATGGGACGCGCGCCAAGTCTGGTGATCGCGGCCGGAACTGCAACCCAGGTGAGGCCAGTCAGGATGACCTCATCTCCCGGACCGACGTCGAGTGCCTGTAGCGCGATTGAGAGGGCTGCTGATCCATGCGAGCAGGCGACGCAGTACTTTCGTCCAACATAGGCCGCGAATGCTCTGCTTATCCGCCGCTCGAAGGTGTCTGGAGCGTTGGACCAACCGCTGATAGCCCATTTCCCAGAGTGGAGAACCTCAAGTACGCAGCGTTGTGTAGCAGCAGTGGCTACAGGCCATTTAGGCCACGGCCGCTGGCGGACTGGATGGCCCCCAAACAACGCGAGTTCGCTGTCCGTCACGTGCCCTCCAGGTGCGAGGCTTGATAATTCCGAGTTATCCCACTCACACGGGACGGGCCGCTGTTGCTCAACGAAATAATCCAGGTAATCACCGGGTGAGACTACGTCAGCTGGTGGTCGTGGAGGCAGGTGCTTTGCAGGAGCCAGATTCCACTCTCAAGGAGAACTTCATGAACCGGCAGGGTGTCCACATTAAACCTTCGCAAGGAAAGTTAGGAGTTTTGTTGGTGGGACTGGGCGCAGTCTCCACTACCTTCATCGCAGGAGTCGAGGCTGTCAAAGCCGGGCTCGGAAAGCCGATCGGTTCGCTGACGCAGATGGGGACCGTCCGCCTCGGCGAGCACTCGGATGACCGGGCGCCTCGCATCGCCGACTTCGTACCCCTTGCACACCTTGAGGATCTGGTCTTCGGCGCCTGGGATATTTTTCCCGACGACGCCTATGCTATCGCCTGTGGGGCCAAAGTCCTCGAGCGTGGGTTGCTTGACCGGCTTCGTCCCGAGTTGGAGGCTATCCGTCCCATGAAGGGGGTTTTCAACCCTCGCTACGTCAGACGCCTCAATGGCACCCACGTCAAGGAAAATTGTAATAAGTGGGAGCTAGCCGACATGCTAAAAAGTGATATCGAGGAGTTCCAGCGCCAGCGCGGGATTCAGAGGTCGGTGATGGTCTGGTGCGGCTCAACGGAAAGTTACTTGTGCGCCTCTGAGGTCCACCAGTCCCTCGACGATTTTGAGGCAGGACTGAGGAAAAGCGACGATGCGATCCCGTCAAGCATGATCTACGCTTATGCTGCCCTGTCACTAGGAATTCCTTTTGTCAACGGTGCGCCAAACTTGACGTTGGACGTGCCGATCTTCCGCGAGCTGGCGAAGAAACAGCTGGTTCCGATCTGCGGCAAGGACCTAAAAACCGGTCAGTCGCTGATGAAGACCATCATCGCCCCTGGCCTCAAGGCCCGACTGCTCGGCCTCGAAGGCTGGTTCTCGACGAACATCTTGGGCAACCGTGACGGTGAGGTGCTGGACGACCCCGAGTGCTTTAGGACTAAAGAGCGCAGCAAACTCTCGGTTTTGGAGCATATCCTTGAGCGTCATCTGTACCCGGATCTCTATGGCGACTTCCATCACCAGGTCCAAATCCACTACTACCCGCCACGGGGAGACAACAAAGAGGGATGGGACAACGTTGACATCTTCGGCTGGCTCGGCTATCCGATGCAGATTAAAATCGATTTCCTTTGCCGGGACAGCATTCTGGCTGCTCCGCTTGTGCTCGACCTTGTCCTCTTTCTTGACCTCTGCCACCGCGCTGGCATGCACGGCATACAGGAGTGGCTCTCGTTTTATTTCAAGAGCCCGATGACGCCTCCGGGCCTTCATCCGGAGCACGATCTTTTTGTCCAGCTCACGAAGCTTCAAAATACTTTACGGTTCCTGAGAGGCGAGGGACAGGTCACGCACCAAGAGCTTGATTACAAACCGGAGTGAACGCCCTGCAGCAGCTGGTGAAGAACCTGACTTCGCATCCTGACACGCGAATGGACAGGGCGCCGGCCCGGCTCAGCGGGTGGCGGAGAGGTCGGCGCCTTTGGCTTCGCGGCCGGCTAGGGTGATTGCGGCGAGGAGGAGGGAGACCAGGAGGACGGTTAGGGCTAGGACGGGGGGGTAGCGGCCGGCGTAGCGGCGCTCGACTAGCTTGGCTTGGATGACGGAGTTGCGGGAGGAGAGGAGGTTGCCGAGCTGGTAGGTGAGGCCGGGGAAGGTGCCGCGGAGGCTGGGTGGGGAGAGCTCGTTGAGGTGGGCGGGGACGACGCCCCAGGCGCCTTGGACCATGAACTGCATCAGGAAGCCACCTAGGGCCAGCAGGGGGGCGGTGGTGGCGTAGGCCCACAGGGGGATGACGGGGATGGCCAGGAGGGCGGCAAGGACGATGGCGCGGCGGCGGCCCAGGCGCTCGGACCAGGCGCCGAAGCAGATGCCTCCCAGGAGGGCGCCGATGTTGTAGATCACTGCGATGGTGCCGACGGCGGCGGGCGAAAAGCCGTGGTTCTTCTCCAGGAAAGTGGGATAGAGGTCCTGGGTGCCGTGGCTCAGGGAGTTGAAGGCGAACATGAGGACGGCCAGGAAGAGAAAGGTTCCCAGGTGGGCGAGGACGCCGCTGCGCCACGGCTGCGGCGATGGGCTGGCGGTGTTGGCGGCGTTCGCGGCGTCGGCGGCATTGGCCTCGCTGAGGGCAGCGACGGGGGACGCTTGCGGCGGGGCGAGCGCGCTTGCGGGGTCGCGGCCCTCGCGCCAGGCTGGCGATTCGTCGACTTGCGCGCGGATGTAGAGCACCAGCAGGGCTGGCAGGGCGCCGACGATGAAGAGGCCGCGCCAGCCGACGAAGGGGAAGAGGGTGCCGTAGAAGAGCGCGGCTCCCAGGTAGCCGACGACGTAGCCTTCCTGCAGGAGGCCGGAGAAAAAGCCGCGGCCTTGGGCTGGCAGGGTTTCGAAGGCTAGGGCGGCGCCGACGCCCCATTCGCCTCCCATTGCGATTCCGAAACAGGCGCGCAAGACCAGGAAGACGGGGAGGGAGGGCGCAAAGGCGGAGGCCAACTCGAAGATCGAATAGCAGACGATGTTGATCATCAGGGTGGGCCGGCGGCCGTAGCGATCGGCGAGGCGGCCGAACAGGAAGGCTCCGACTGGACGCATGGCGAGGGTCAGGAAGATTGCCTCGGCGATGGCGGAAACCTTGGTGTGAAACTCCGCGGCGATGGCGCTGACGCAGAAGACCAGGATGAAGTAGTCGAGCGCATCCAGCGACCAGCCCAGGAAGCAGGCGACAAAGGTGCGGCGCTGCGAGGGCGTGAGCCGGCGGAAGGGGCCGATGAGATCCATGGGTGGTTACGCCCTCGCTTGCGTGGGGTCGATGGAGCGCCTGGGATCGGCAAAAAGCATCGCACTTGGCTTGCCCTCGATGGCTGGGGCTGCGTTGCTCCCGGCCGGGAGTGCCGCCTTGAGGCCGGAGGGCACGCAAGGAGCCTTCGGATGAACCGGGCGGGACACTAATCCGCTCCTGCGCCGGAGCTTTGGCGGCTGGCGACCCGGACTGGATAGGTGCCGATGGGGGTCTGCGCACCGCCGGCGGCGATGCCGGTGACGGTCAGGCGATAGTCCCCTGCCGTCAGAAAGGCGGGGGGGAAGGTGATCATCAGGACGCCCAGCGCGTTGGGATGCAGTCCGTTGCGTTGGACCAGGCGGCGGCCTGCGGCATCCTGCAAGTCGATGCCGTAGCTGGCGAAGCGCGGGTCGTCGCCGGCATCGACGGCAAGCGACAGGGGCTGTGCCGCCTGCGCCGCGGTGATGATGGGGAGCACCGCTGGCGCGTCGCGGAAAATATGGAGCAGGATGAGCGGCGCGTCGAGCAGCGGTTGGCTCCAGGACGAGCCGCCCCGCGACGGATGCGTACCGGAGGCCAGCTGGGCTTGCAGCCGGGCGCGCTCGGCGCTGCCCTGCGCCTGGGCGGCCTGCAGCTGGTGGCTCAGCTCGTCGGCCCTGGCGTGGTCGGTTTGCCAGCGCTGCCGGTAGGCATCCGCCTGGCGTGCGGCGGCACCGGCCGCACTGGCGGCGCCGGTTGCGGCGCCGGCTTCGGCAGCGCTCGCTCCAGGCGTCCGCATGTCGCGGTCTGCGCGCCGGCCTGCCAGCCAGGCAGCTGGAATGCCCGCCGCCAACAGCAGGACCAAGGCTCCGGCGGCGCCTCGCGCCAGACGCCCGCGGCGCGCCAGCCAGGCGAAGAGGCCGGCGGCCATGAGGGCGTGCTGCGTCGCGGCGGCGACCGCCGCGTCTTCCGCGGCCATGGCGTGGACACCGCGGGCGAAAGAGCGGGCCACGTCGAGCTCGCGGGTGCACTCGGCACAGCCGACAAAATGCTCTTCGAAGCGCGCCTCTTCGTCCGGCTCCAGCAGGCCCTGGCGGTAGCGGTCGATCAGGCCGTGCTCCTCGATGTAGGCGTGGTCCATAGGCTCTCGCCTCGCCGTCAGGCGCGCGACTCCACGGGAGGCACCGCCGCGGTCTTCGGCGGCATGGCAGGGACCGTCGGGATGGTCGGGATGGCTGCCTGGGTCGGGAAGGCTGGCCGGGCAGGCCAGGGCGAGGCGGCGCCCAGCCGTCCCGCGCTCGCCGCGCCCGCAGGCCGCTCCGCGCGCGCCGCTCTGGACGCGTGGCTGGCTGCCGCCGCGGCGAGCGCGGCGACCGCGACCGTGGCGACCAGCAGGAGGGCGGTGCGGAGGGCCGCGGCCGGGTTGCGGGCGAGGTGCGCCGCGAGCAGCTCCTTGTAGCGCTGGCGGGCGCGATGGAGGACGCGGTTGAACTGCAGGGCGGTGAGGCCGAAGTCGGCGGCGATGCGGTCGCGGTCTTCTTCGGCCAGGTAGAAGCGCAGCAGCACCTGGCGGTCGCGATCGTTGCCCAGCTCGGCGATCACCCGCCGCACCAGGGCCGCGTTTTCGCGCGCCAGGACTTCGCTCAGCTGGCCGGTGCCTTCGGCCGCGACCTCCGCGACGGCGTCGCTGTCGGCTTCTGTGCGCCGCCGCGTCGCCTTGCGGTAGTGCTCGATGGCCAGGTTGCGGGCGATCTGGGCGAGAAAGCCGGGGAGCTTTTCGGCCTCCCTCAGCTCGCCGCGCCGCAGCTTTTCGAGCGCCACGCGGAAGGTGTCTTGAAACAGGTCTTCGGCTTCCGGCCGGCCGCTGGTGTGGCGGTCGAGGAGCAGCGCGACACCGCGGCCGAAGAGCGCCACCATCTGCTCTTCGGCGGCCCGGTCCCCCACCGCGATGCGCCCGGCAAGGTCGCTTACTTGGACCTGCTCCGCGTCGATCTGCATGTCGTCGTTACCCGGAAAGCAGCGGCTGTTTCCTGTTCGAGAAGCCGCATGCCAGTGGCCCAACCAGGCGGGATACTGGTGCCCCGCCCGGTTCATTCGCATGGTAGTCGCGCTGCAATCCGTGCGAATGAATCGGACGGGACACTAGCATGCCCGGCGCCTCGCCTATCGCGCCGGGGCGCCGGCGCCTCCGGGTCTCTTTCCGGTGGCTTCAAAAGGTGCAGGCGGCGGGTTGCCGTCGGCGCCCCAGACCCCCACCTGGTCGGGATCGCCGATGGTCGTCGAGGCGTAGATGGACAGGTAGGTGCCGCCGTCGAGCAGCTGGGCCTCGGCCAGCGAGATGTAGATGCGCAGCGGCCGCTGTTGGTAAAAGCCGAAGCCTCGCAGGGTGCCGCGGCTGAAGACGAGCAGCAGCGGTTCCTGGTCGGAGGAGGCCGAGCTGAGGATCGGGTTGCCGTTCGGGTCGAGCAGCGAGAAGCCGACGCAGACCTCGTAGTCCTCGGACAGCTGCGGCGCCGGCGCGCCGTCGGCGACGCCCGTGCCGATGAGCATCGTGCAGTTGGTTTGCACGAAGGGGGCCTCGCCCGATACCCATTGAACGTACCACTTGCCAATGAAGGGTGCGACGGTTTCAACGGCCATGACGGTGGCTCCTTTCGTTCATTCATGCCTCCAGCAGCTAAGTGTGATCAGAAGCGCGGACATCGCACCGACTGCCCCGCACGGGCTCGGCTGGGCGCGGCCGGGTTCCTCAACGCCAGTCGCCGACCAGGACAAAGGCGGCCCAAAAGAAGGGATCGCTGTAGCGCCGGTCCTGGCGCAGCGATCGCTGCGCCGCACGCAACGCCGCCGCCGGCGGCAACCCCTGGGTGAAGAGCGCGCGATAGAAACGCGTCATCAGCGCCGCCGCCGCCCGGTCGTCGATGCGCCACAGAGTGGCCAGCACGCGCGCTGCGCCGGCGTACTGAAAACCGCGCGCCAGGCTGACCAGCCCCTCGCCGCGCGCTTCGCGGCCGAGCGCCGTGCGGCACCCCGACAGCACCACCAGGTCGGCCGAGAGGCGCAGGCTGTACACGTCGCGCAGATCCAGAAATCCCTGCTGTGGGCGGCCTTCGCGATCGACCAGCGACAGCGCCAGCCCCGACAGCGACGGATGATCGTTGTCCAGCACGCCGTGGGTGGCAAAATGCACCACCCGGTACCCATTCAATCGTTCCCCGAGCACCGCGGCGCGGCTGGCCGCAAAATCGAGCGCCACCGTCGCCTCTCCCGGCGGCGCCAGCGCCGCGATCGCTTCCGCCTCCTGCCGCGACGCCGGCAACCGTGCAAAAGCCGGCGCGCCGGCGCCGGCGGCCTGAGGCGGCGTGTCGGCCCAGGCGGCCGAACGGAATGGAACCGCGGGAGCCGGAGACGTCGGGCCTGTTGGAACCGCCACGCCGGGCGGGGGAACTGATCCGGGTAAGGCTGCCGCGCCGTCTGGGGCCTCCGGGCCGGGTGGGGCCGACGATCGTGCCGGGACTGCCGCTGAACGTGCGGGCACCGCGGCGGCCTGGCGTGCCGCCGGCACCGCCTGCGACACGCGCGGGTCGTCGGGCTCGAAAACCGGATCGGCAAAGACCGCGAGCCAACGCGCCGGCCGTTCCCGCCCGGCCAACAGCCGCCGCTCGACGGCCAACGTCGACGCCGACGGCAGCATGACGACCTCGTGGCGTTCGAGCAGCGGCACCGGCGCGCCTGCGCTCTGCGTGCCCGGCGCACTCGCACTCCGCGGCGTTGGCGCGTCGCGACCGGCACCGGGCAGGGCCGCCGGCGACCCAGCGGGCTGGCCGCCGGACGCCGCTTCCGGCGCCGGGCCGCTCTGGCCTGCCACCGGTTCCGGCAGCGCGGCAAAGGGAACGTAGTCGAGCGCGCCGTCAGGCACGATGGCCAGGCGCCTGTCCCCCAGACGGCCGGCGACCGGCCCCAGCAGGATGCCGGACAAGGCGCCGGCGGTGGCGGCGGCGATTCGGCGCAGCGCGGGGTCGCCCGCGCTCCACTGCTGCTGGAGGGATCGCGCCAGCTCTTCGATGACGGCGCGCGGCGGCAGCTCGAAGCTCGCCACCATGTCGCTGCTGACCGCCCAGAGATAGCTGCGCGCCTCGCCCAGCGAGTAGGCGAGCAGGAGCGTGTCGCCGTCGAGCAGCGCCTGCATGCCGGCAGCGTCCAGCGGCTGCGGCCGGACCAGATCCGCGTAGGCGGGGCTGCGCTCGCGCAGCTCGGCTTCCACCAGGTCCAGCTCGCGCAGGATGTCCTGCTGCTCGTTCTCGCGCGCCGCCTTCTCGGCGGCTCCCACCGCCGGTTGGCGAGCCGCCCGTTCGGCCTTGGCGGCCAGCCGTTCGGCCAGCTCGATGCGGCGCGCCGCCAGGTCGGGAGCTTCGCCGGCAGGCACCGCAACCCCGGCGTCCGCGAGCACGTCGAGCAGCGTGCGGGCGCGGGCGCGCTCGTCGACCGCCAGCGCCTCCCGGTCGTGCCCGGCGCCCGGAGCGGCCCGATGGGCCTCCATCAGCAGCTCGATATCGAGCTCATACGCCTGGTGGGCAACCGCCGAAAACGCCGTCCCCAGGTCCGGGTCGCCGATCCGCCGCCGCAGCGCCTCGAACGCGTCCAGTGCCTGTCCCGCATGCAGCAGCGCACTGTCGAGAGAGCCGCCCGCCGCCGCGGCGCCGAAGCGGTGTTCCGTGCTGGCCAGCTGGAACAGGACGCGTGCTTCGCCCGCCTGCATGCCCGCCTTGCGGAAGGCGGCCAGCGCCGCGTTCAGGTTGGCCAGCGCGCCCGGCCCATCGCCCAGGGCGGCGCGGGCCTCGCCCTGGCCGTGGAGGGCCTCGGCCCGATTGGGCAGGTCGCCCAGCGCCGCCAGCCGCTCGTCGGCCTGGGCGAAGCTGTCGCGGGCCGCGGTCGCGTCGCCCAGGTCCAGCTGTGTGCGGCCCAGCTGGGTGAGGGCGATCCCCTCGCCGCGCCGGTCCTTGAGGACGCGCGCCAGGTCGAGCGCCTGCGCCAGGTGCGCCGCCGCCTGGCGCGGCTCGCCCAGGGTGCCGTCGATGGCGCCCAGATTGGTCAGGGTGGTCATCTCGCCGGCGCGGTCGCCCACCGCGCGCCACAGCGGCAGCGCCGCCTCGAAGCTGGCGCGGGCGCGCCGCGGTTCGCCGGTCGCCTGATAGACCAAGCCGATGTTGTTGACCACGCGCGCCTGCCACCTGCGGTCGGCCAGGTCGCGGAAGATCGCCAGCGCCGCGCCGTATTGCGCCAGCGCCTCCGCGATCTCGCCCAGCCCGGCGTCCAACACCCCGACGTTGTTGCGCACCCGCGCCTCGCTCTCGCGGTTGCCGGTCGAGCGCAACCGCTCCAGCGCCTGCCGGTAGCGGGCGCGCGCCGCCAGCGGCTCGCCGATCGCGTCGTAGGCGCGGCCGGCGCTGGTCAGCGCCGCGGCCAGCAGCTCTTCGGCTCGCACCTCCTCCAGCAGCGGCAGCGCGCCGTCGTAGCACGCGATCCCCGCTCGCAGGTCGCCGCGGCTGAGGTCCATCAGGCACAGGTTGCTGGCGGCCACCGCCTCGCCGTAGCGGTCGCCGAGCGCCCGCGAGCGGCCCCGCGCGCGCTCGAACGCGGCGCGCGCCTGGTCGCCCTGGCCCAGCAGCCAGCTGTCCAGGCCGATCTCGTTGTCCGCCGCGGCGGCAAGGGAGCCGGCCCCCACCGCCTCCCACAGCGGCAGCGCTGCCCGCGCCAGCGCCAGCGCCACACCCGGCTCGTCCACCAACCGCGACACCACCGCCCGCTCGTACAGCGCCCGCACCTCCCCCTCCGCCGATCCCGCCTGCCGGAACAGCTCCTGCGCCTGGCCGTACAACCCAAGAGCCTGCCGTCGCGCCACCGGCGTCGCCGCCGCGTACAGCCCCCCCGCCGCCGTCATCGCCGCCTCCGCGGCGGTACGGGTCGCCGCCGGCCGAGCGGTACCGACAGCGGTGCCAACGCCCACACCGGCCCCGGCGCCGGCTCCGGCCGCGACGCCGCTGCTGCCGGCCGCAGGGCCACTGGGGACGGCCTCGCTGCCGGCCGCACCGCCGCCGGGCGCTTCATCCCCTGCCGCCGTGCCGGCGGCCAGCGCCGCCATCTCCTCCAGGCGGATCCGGTAACGGCCTCGCGGCGGCGCGCCCGGCTCGCGCGCCCGCACCTCGATGCGGTATCGGCCGGCGACCCGCGGCGCCAGCAGCAGCGACTCGACGCCCTGCCGATCCAGCGGGCTGTCCACCAGCGCCACCTGCCGGCCATCGGGGTCGATGGCCGCCACCGTGACATCGATGCCCAGCTGTTCGACCGTCACCAGCAGCGGCGGCCCCGCATCCGCCGCCTGGACGTCATAGGCATGCGCCTCGCCAGCCGCCATCTCCCGCACCAGCGGCAAGCCGACCCCAAGCCGCCCCAGAGGCACCGCAGGCGTCGGCGTGGATAACGGCGGCGCAGCCCAAAGCGGCGCTGCAAGGGACCACGCGGCGACCCAGGCCAAGGCCGGCAATACGATTCTCATCTTCGGTCGCAGAACACTACCACCACCGCCGGCCGGCCGAGCGCTCGGCGGCAGCTGGCGATGCTCGCCCGATTGCGCCATGATCTCGGTAACCGAGGACATCGATGACCCGACCCACAGACTTGGTGCAAGGCACGCTCGATCTGCTGCTCCTCAAGATTCTGGCCCTGCAGCCGATGCACGGCTGGGCGGTGGGTCAGCGCCTGCGGCAGGTGTCGGGCGAGGTGTTACAGGTCAGCGACGGTTCGCTCTATCCGGCGCTCCACAAGCTGGAGCAGGAAGGGTGGATCACCGCCGAATGGAAGACCAGCGAGCTGGGGCGCCGCGCCAAGTACTACAGCCTGACCCGCCTGGGCCGCCGCCAGCTGGAACAGGAAGAGCGCGAATGGCAGCGGCTGTCGGCGGCCATCCAGCAGGTCGTCTGTCTCAAGGAGCCCTGAAGTGTCTTTTGTCGCCTGGCGCCGCCTGCCGTACACCATCCCCCTGCGCCTGCGCACGCTCTTCCGGCGCGCCGGCGTCGAGCGCGACCTGGACGACGAGCTGCGCTTCCACGTCGAGCGCCAGGTGGCGGAATCGGTCGCCCAGGGCATGACGCCGCAGGCCGCGCGGCAGGCCGCGCTGCGCGACCTGCACGGGATCGAGCGCGGCAAGGAGGCCTGTCGTCAGGTGCGCAAGCTCAACTGGGTGTTCGATCTGATCCAGGACGTCCGCTACGGTGTGCGCATCCTGCGCCAGCGGCCGACGTTCACCTTGATCGCCGTGGCGACGCTGGCACTCGGCATCGGCGCCAACACGGCAATTTTCAGCGTCGTCGACGCCGTGCTGGTGCGGCCGCTGCCCTACCCACAGCCGCAGCAGCTGCTCACCCTCGATTCGGGCGAGTCGCTGCCGGCCTTGGAGGACATCCAGCGCCTGACCCGCTCGTTCGCCGGCATCGGCGCCTACAACGTGCAATCGCTCGCCTATACCGGCGAAGCCGAGCCGCTGGAGATCTACGGCGCGCTGTGCACCGCCGACCTGTTCCCCGTCCTGGGCGCGACGCCGCTGCTGGGGCGTGCGATCTCGGCCCAGGACGACCGCTACGGCGCCGCGCGCGTCGCTCTGCTGACCTACGCCTTCTGGCAGAGCCACTTCGCCGGCGACACCGCGGTCCTGGGCAAGGCCATCACGCTCGACGGCAATCCCTACACGGTGATCGGCGTGATGCCGCCCGAATTCTGGAAGCCGGGGCGCAAGGCCCTGGGCGCGCCGACGGCGCGCCTGGTGCGCCAGATGCTGGCCGAAAGCATCCCGCTGGTCGTGGCCGGCGGCGGCGCGGGGCTGCTGCTGGCGTGGTGGGGCGTGCACCTGCTGGCGGTGCTCAAACCGGCCGACCTGCCGCGGCTGACCGCGGTGCGCATCGACGGATCGGTCCTGGCTTTCACCTTCGGCCTGTGCGCCCTGACCAGCGTCGTCTTCGGTGCGCTGCCGGCGCTCGGCGGCGCCGCGCGCGCCAACCTGAGCGACAGTCTGAAGGCGGGCGCACGCGGCTCGGCCGGCGCCGCCACCATCCGGCTGCGCATGCTGCTGGTCGTCGCCGAGGTGGCCCTGGCGCTGGTGCTGCTGGTCGGCGCGGGCCTGCTGGTGCGGAGCTTCCACGGCCTGACCAGCGTCGAGCCCGGCTTCAACGCCGAACACGTGCTCACCCTGCGGCTGGAGCTGCCCGCCGTGCGCTACCGCAAGCTCGAACCGCAGCGCCGCTTCCGGCAGCGCCTGCTGGAGGCCGTCAACGCCCTGCCCGGCGTGCAGGCGGCGATGATCAGCAAGCTGCCGATGAGCGGCGACTCCCTCTCCCACAACTTCGTCATCGCCGGCCGCCCACCGCTCGCCACCGGCGAGGAACCCGAGCTGCAATCCCGCACCGTCGCCGGCAACTACTTCCGCGTCCTGCGCATCCCGCTGCTGCGCGGACGCGCCTTCGCGGCGGAGGACCACGCCGGGACGGCGCACGTGGTGGTCGTCAATCAAGCCTTCGTCGAGCAGTACTTCCCCCACCAGGACCCGGTCGGCGCCCACATCGCCTGGGCGCGCGACACACCGCGCGACTGGATGACCATCATCGGCGTCGCCGGCGACGTCCGCCACTTCGGTCCCGCGCAGCCCGAGCGCCCGGCCGCCTACGACCTCTATTCGCAGACGGCGCAGGACTGGAAGCGTTGGATGTTCCTGGTGGTGCGCAGCTGGGTCGCGCCTTCCGCCCTGCGCGCCGAGGTGAACCGCTGCCTGGGCGCCATCGACAACCAGATACCGCCGACCGAGGTGCAGACCATGGTGGAGGTCGCCGCCGCCGCCCTGGCGCGGCCGCGCTTCAACCTCACGCTGATGGGGATCTTCGCCGCGCTGGCACTGGCGCTGGCGGCGATCGGCATCTACGGCGTGACGGCCTACACCGTGACCCAGCGCACGCAGGAGATCGGCATCCGCATCGCTCTGGGCGCCCGCCACGGCAACGTCCTCACGCTGCTGCTCGGCCAGTGCGCCTGGCTCACCCTGACCGGCGCCGCGATCGGCACCGCCGCCGCCCTGGGCCTCACCCGCCTGATGGCCAGCCTGCTGTTCGGCGTCACCGCCCAGGATCCCCTGACCTTCGCCGCGGTGGCGGCGCTGCTGGTCGCCGTGGCCCTCCTGGCCGCCCTGCTGCCGGCGCGGCGCGCCATGCGCATCGACCCGGTCAAGGCGCTGCGCACCGAATAGACCTGATGCCGCCGGGGCCGGGGCCGCCGCCGGGGACGGAGCGGTTGCAGGTCCGATTCCGGCGAGTCGCCGCGAGGAGCGGCCTGTAGACTCATCGCATGCGGGGCGCCGCCGGACCTTCGCTCGTCTTGCTGAGCACGGATCAGTGCCAGCGCGCGGCGCACGCGCGCGACCCGCGCTTCGACGGGGTGTTCTTCATCGGCGTCACCACGACCGGGATCTACTGCCGGCCGATCTGCCCGGCGCGGGTGGTGATCTCCACCCGGCGGCGCTTCTTCGTCTCGGCGGCGGCGGCCGAGCGCGCCGGCTTCCGCCCCTGTCTGCGCTGCCGCCCCGAGCTGGCGCCGGGGCGGGCGCCGGTCGATGCCGTGTCGCGGCTGGCCTTCGCGGCCGCGACACGCATCAGCGCCGGAGCGCTCAACGACGGCTCGGTGGCCGACCTGGCGCGCGAGCTCACGGTCAGCGAGCGGCACCTGCGCCGCGCCCTGGAACGCGAATACGGCGTGTCGCCGGTCGAGCTGGCGCAGACTCACCGGCTGCTGCTGGCCAAGCGGCTGCTGGCCGACACCGCGCTGCCGGTCACCCACATCGCATTCGCCAGCGGCTTTCAGAGCCTGCGCCGCTTCAACACCGTGTTCCTGGAGCGCTACCACCTGAGCCCCAGCGCGCTGCGCCGCGCCGCCCTGCCGGGCAACGAACGGCGCGGCGGCAAGGGCGGCGCGACGCGCACGTCCGCGACGACGGCACCCGCGGCCACCGCGGCAACGGCCGCCGCCGCGACGGACCCGGTGCGCGACGTCGTGCGGCTGACCCTGGCCTACCGCGCCCCATTCGCCTGGGACGTGCTGCTGCGGTTCCTGCAGCGCGATGCCCTGCCCGGCGTGGAGCTGGTGGACGGCAGGCGCTACGGGCGCGCCGTGCACATCGACGGGCGCAGCGGCGTGGTCTTCGCGACCGACGCGGCGGCCGACGCGCCGGACGCTACGTATGCGGCGCGCGCGCGGCGCCCGGCGAGCGCTCCGAGCACCCACCTCGACATCGAAGTGTCGCTGTCGCTGCTGCCGGCGCTGGTGCCCCTGCTCGCCCGCCTGCGCCAGCTCTTCGATCTGGACGCCGAGCCGGCCGCAATCGACGCGCACCTCGAGCAGGGCGGCCTTGCCGCGCTGGTGGCACGGCGGCGAGGCATCCGCATCCCCGGCACCCTGGACGGCTTCGGCGTGGTGCTCGCGGCGCTGACCCGCGGTGGCGGCCGACCTGATCGCCGCGTCACGGCAAACGTCATCGAAGCTCTCGGCGAGCCGCTGGAAAGCGGCGTCCCGGCCTTGCGCCGCCTGGCCCCGACCCCTCAGCAGGTCGCCGCGGCGGGAGCGGCGCGGCTGCGCGCCCTGGGCCTCACGCCGCAGCGTGCGCTGGCCCTGGCAACCGCGGCGCGCGCCATCGACCAGGGCCGCCTGGCGCTGGAACCGGGCAACGACGTCGCCACCGCCCGCGGCGTGCTGCTGGCCATTCCGGGCATCGGCGACCGGCTCGCCGCGGAGATCGTCGCCCGCACGCTCTACTGGCCCGACGCGTTCACCCTGACCGATCGCGCGATGCAACGCACCACCGGCGTGCGCGGACCGGGCACGCTGCGCGCGCTCGCCGAGCGCTGGCGCCCCTGGCGCGCCTACGCCGCGCTGCACCTTCAGCTGCAAGCCGAGAGCGCCGCCCAAAGCCAGGAACGCTAGGCACGCACGCCGGGGCTTCGGCGTCCGAAAGTGGCGAGCAGTCGCCGGTTTGGAGCAGTACCTTTCGATTGTGCACTCGCGATATCGCGAAGTGCATGGTCCAATCGAAAGGAGACAACCGTGAGGACCAGCATCGCGCTTCTGTCCGCAGTGACCCTCGTCTCGGGTGCCGGTTCCGTCCATGGCAGTGATGCACCGGCGCCATCCCAGGCCAGCGCTCCGGCCATCCAGTATCGGGTCAGCAACCTTCCCACGCTCGGCGGCGCCGCCGGCACCGGCAGCAGCATCAACGACCTCAATTGGGTCACGGGCCTTTCCACCCTGGCGGGCAACCAGTCTCAGCACGCCGCCCTGTGGCTGCACGGCACGGCCTTCGACCTGGGCACGCTGGGCGGCGCCAACAGCAGCGTGCTGTGGCCGGTCAAGAACGACACCGGCCTGGTCGCCGGCATCGCGCAGACGTCGACGCCGGACCCGTTGAAGGAAAACTGGAGCTGCTCCGCCTTCTTCCCCGCCGCCACCGCCGTCGGCCCCACCTGCCTGGGCTTCGTGTGGGAGGACGGCCGCATGCAAGCGCTCCCCACCCTGGGCGGCAACAACGGCTTCGCCACCGGCGCCAACAACCTGGGGGCGGTGGTGGGCTGGGCGGAAAACTCCGTGCACGACCCGACCTGCACCCCGCCGCAGGTCCTGCAGTTCCGCCCCGTCGTGTGGGAGCCTCTGACCCGGCGCGCGCACGCCCTGGCGGTGCTGCCGGGCGATACTTCCGGCGCCGCCACGGCGATCAACGACCGCGGCCAGGTCGCCGGCATCTCGGGCACCTGCGACCAGGCGGTCGGCCGGTACACCGCCGCCCACGCGGTGCTGTGGGACAACGGCACCGTCATCGACATCGGCAACCTGGGCGACAACGCCTGGAACACCCCGATGGCGATCGATCAGCGCGGTGACATCGCCGGCTTCGCCGCGCTGCCGGGCAGCGATCCCGACGGCCCCACGCTGCACGCCTTCCTATGGACGCGCGGCGGCGGCATCCGCGACCTGGGCACCCTGCCCGGCGACGCGATCAGCGAAGCCCTGGGAATCAACAACCTGCGCCAGGTCGTTGGCCTGTCGTGCAACGCCAGCGGTGCCTGCCGCGCCTTCCTGTGGCAGGGCGGCGTGATGACCGACCTGAACACCCTGGTGGCGCCGGGCTACTCCGGCGTCCTCACCGACGCCCAGGACATCAACGACCGCGGCGAGATCACCGGCCAGGCCTCCATCGCGAGCACCGGCGAGGTGCCAGCCTTTCTGGCGGTACCCGTCCTGACCGCACCCTGACCGCGGCGCAAGGCGCCGGGCGGCGCGCGCCGTGCCGCGACGCCCGGCCTTGCCGGCCCTTGCCCAGCCAGCACCGCCTCCAGCGCGGGCAGATTGCCGTGGATGTCGTAGATCGCGGCGACTCGCATGGCGCGCCTCCCCGGCCGTAGTATTTTCCATGCCGATGCGAATTTCCATCCGCGCCAAACCGGGAGCCAAAGCGGCGCGGATCACCGACCTGGACGGGCGCCTGCAGGTGGCGGTCGTCGAGGGGGCGACCGACGGCCGCGCCAACCGTGCGATCGAAAAGGCGCTGGCGCGGCACTTCGGCGTGCCGCCCTCGCGGGTACGCATCGTCGCCGGCCACACCGCGCGCGACAAGGCGGTCGAGATCGACCAGGACTGAGCGGCCGGGCCGCGCGACCGCTATCGCAGGTAACCCAGGTCGCGCAGGCTCTTCGCCAATCCGGGATCGAGCGCATCCGAACCGGCCGCGGCGCCGCCGCGCGGATGGAAGGCGAGCAGCTGGCGCAGCAGCTCGCGGGTGAGCCGCGGCTGCCCGGCGGACAGGTCGGACCGCTGGGCCGGATCGCGGGCCACGTCGTACAGCTCGGTGCGCGTCAGGCGCACGCCGCTGACCCCGAAGGCGAAGCAGCGCGTCTCCCGCGGCGCATCGTCGTCCGGTTCATCGCAGTGCTCCGCCTCCATGACGATCCGCGCCGGCCCCGCGACCGCTAGGCGCACCGGCGCCCACGCCGGCGTCAGCGCCACCTCGGCCAGCCGCTGCTGCCCCTGGCTCAGCGTCAGCCGCTGCTGTCCCGCAAAGGCGCGGGCGTTGAACGCCAGCGGGCCCTGCGCGTCGAAGCTCACCCGCCGCGGCAGCCACGAGCCGGCGGGCGGATCGAACAGCAGCAAGCTGTCCAGCCGGCGCCGCTCGCCGCGGTAGACCGCCTGGACGCCGTCCAGCGCCATCATGTGCGCGGTGCCGGCGCGCGGCGGCGCCGGGCGGCCGACGGCGCGGGCAAAGCTCACGCCGCTGGGCGGCTGGCGCGCCGCGACGTGGGCCAGCTCGCACAGCGAAGGCGCGATATCGATCAGCTGCACCACGCCGGCATGCCGCACCGCGGTCCGCAGGTCGGGGTGCACCACCAGGAGCGGCACGTGCAGCGACTCGCGATAGAGCTGCGTATGGTTGAAATTGCCGTGCTCCAGGAACTCCTCGCCGTGATCGGAAGTGAGGATCACCGTGACGTCGCCGGCAAGGCCCAAGCGGTCGAGCTCCGCGAAGAAGCCGCGCAGCACGTCGTCGGTCTGCCGGATGCCGGCGTCGTACAGCGCCCGCAGCCAATCGACCACCACGGGTGGCGGCCGCCCGGCGCTCATCGTCTGCCGCGCCAGCTCCCGTCCAGTGGGCGGAAAGGCCACGTCCGGCTGATCGCCCGGCCAGAAGATGCTCTGGTATTCGGGCGGCGCATCGTAGGGGGTGTGCACGGCATAGGTGTGCAGAAACAGGAAGAAGCGGTCGCTGGGCCGCAACCCGCGCAGGAATTCCGCGCCGCGGCGGAAGGTGCTTTCGACCTGGCGGTTGCCGTGGCGGTCGCGCGCCACGAAAGTGTCGAAGCCGCGGCGAAAGCCGTAGCGGCCGCTGACGTAGCCGCCCTCGGTAAAGCCGGCGGTGACAAAACCGTGGCGGTGGAAGGTTTCGGGCAAGGTCTCGATGGCCGGCGACAACACCGCGTTGGGCGGCAGCACGCCGTGCTCGCGCGGGTAGAGCCCGGTGAAAATCGACATGTGCGAGACCAGGGTGCTGGGAAACTGCGAGTACGCCTCCTCGAACAGCGTCGCCCGCCGCGCCAGCGAATCCAGGAAGGGGCTGGTCGGCCGGGCATAGCCGTAGCAGCCCAGGTGATCGGCGCGCAGCGTGTCGATCGAGATCAGGATGTAGCCGCGGGTCTGGCGCGGCAGCGGACCCGCCGCCGCCGGCCCGCGCGGCGCCGCCGCCCGGCCGCAAGCCGCCAGCACGACCACCGCAGCCAACGCCGCGGCCACCGCCGGCCCGCCGCCTGCGCCCTTCATCGGCGCCCGTGGTCCTGGATGTCGCGCATCGGGAAGCAAGGATACCCCACCACCGGACGGCGCCCTCCTGCCGGCGCCTTCCGCTACAATGACGCCGCCGCGAAGCGCAGAGCGTTACCAGCCCATCATGATCGATCCTCACGCCGACCGGGCGCCGCTTTACGTTGTCGTCGTGGGCAGCTGCATCGTCGATTTCTCCGTCGAGGTGCAGCGCCTGCCCGCGCCGGGCGAAACGGTGATCGCCGGCGGCCTGGAGCGCCACCTCGGCGGCAAGGGGGCCAACCAGGCGACCGCCCTCAGCCGCCTGGGCGCCGCCGCGGCCCTGATCGCCTGCGTCGGCGCCGACGACTTCGGCACCGCGTTCCTCGACTTTCTGCGCCGCGAAGGCGTCGACACGGCCTGCATGACGCGTACTGCGGCGCAGCCGACCGGCATCGCCATGCCCATGATCCTGCCGGGCGGCGCCAACGCCATCGTGGCGGCGCCCGCCGCCTCGCTGGCGCTGTCGGTGGCCGACGTCACGGCGGCGGCGGCGGCGCAGCGGTTCGAGCGCGCCGCGGCGCTGCTGCTCTCCCTGGAGGTGCCGGCGGAGACCGCCGCGGCCGCCATGGCGGCGGCCCGCCGCGCGGGGTGCCCGGTGTTCCTCAACCCAGCCCCCTGGGTGGCGGGCACGGCGCAGCTGGCCGCGGCGGCCGACGTGTTGATTCCCAACCAGGTCGAAGCCGCGGCCCTGGCGGGCCAGGCGATCGCGACGCCCGACGATGCCCTGCGCGTGGCGGACCGCCTGCGCGACCTGGGGCCGCCGGCGGTGATCATCACCCTGGGCGACGCCGGCGCGGCGATCAGCGCTCCCGACTGCCGCCGCGTCGTGGCGGCGCTGCCGATCGCCGCCGTGGATTCGACCGGCGCCGGCGACGCCTTCTGCGCCGGCCTTGTCGCCGCGCGCTGCCGCGGCGCCGGCTGGACCGAAGCGGTGGCGGCCGCCTGCGCCTGCGGCGCCCTGGCCTGCCGCGGCAAGGGCGCCACTGCCTGGCTGCCGACCACCGCCGAAGTGAGCCGCCTGCTGGCCGGCGCCGGAGCCGGAGCCGCGGACGTCCGCCGGACGTCAGGCCGGACCTGAACCCGATCGCACCGTTCATCCAGCGGGCCGGCGCCGCACGTACACCTACGAATCCGGCAAGAGCAAGGAGACCGCACGCTTATGGCAGGAGCAGTGGACGCCAACGTCGTTCCCGGCATTCCCATGGACCGCCCCATGGACCGCCGCAACCTGCTGCGCGGCGCCGCCCTGTTCGGCCTGGCCAGCCTGGGTGCGGCCACCACCGCCTGCGCCAGCTCCCAGGCAAAACCGGCGCCGCCCCAAGGCGACGCGGCGCCACAGGACGCGCCGCAACCGGTGGCGGCGGCGGCCGACACGGTGCAGCAGATCTTCACCGCCGCGCTGATCGCCGAGGATCTGGCGACCACCTTCTACTACCACGGCCTGGTCGGCCGGGTGATCCAGGACCACAGCCTGGCCGGCCCCGAAGGGGATGCCACCACGGTCTTTGCCGGCTCCGACGGCAACGTCGGCTACCTGCGCGCCGCGCTGGCCGCGGAGATCGCTCACGCCGACCTGATGCGCAGCCTGATCGGCCAGACCGAGGCCGGCGCCGACCCGATCCAGGCGTTCTATTTTCCGGTGCGCACGTTTGACGACGTCGGCACCTTCCTGTCGATTCTCGACGGGCTCGAAAATGCCTTCATCGGCGCCTACCTGGCCGCGGTGGGAGAGTTCGCGCGCATGGCGGCCAGCCTGGGACCGGAAGCCGGCCGCCAGCTCGACAGCGCCGGCAAGCCCTACACGCGCCAGCAGCTCAGCTTCTTCGCCGAGGTCGCGGCCTCGATATTGGGCGTCGAGTCCGAGCATCGCGCCCTGGGCCGGGTCATCGGCCACCTGATACCGGCAAACAACGTCTGCTATCAGCAGAGGAGCGGCGTGCACAGCGTCTTTACCGGCGCCAGGTCCGCGGTCGCGGCGCTGCAGCACTTCGTGCAGCCCGGCGGCGAGGGCTTTTCCTCCACACCCTATTCGTTGCTGGCGGCGCGGCGCGGCGCCGGCGCCGTGACGCTGCCCTGCGGCGGCGGCCTGCCGGCCTGAGCAGGCCGCGAAATGCCGTCCACAGCCCCGCAAACCAGCCAGGGGTTGACGGTTATGCTACAATCGCAACAGGTTTTCCGGCAAATCGTATCGCAAAGGAGCTTTACGCATGAAGAGATCCTCCCTGTACCTCCTCGCCCTGAGTGTCCTGTTCGCCGGCGCGGCAAGGGCACAGACCACCTACTACGTGCTTGTGCCGTCGATCACGCCAGGCGTAACCGAGACCAAGGTGGAGATGCTGAGAAGCGACCTCACGCTCACCAACGTGCAGGCGACCTATGTCGCCGACGGCAAGTCGGGGCTGGATGCAACACCCTCGGCGATGAAGGTGTACATCGGGCCGTCGACCTCAAAGCCCAACCCGCTGCTCGACCTGACGCCGATCCTGCCGACCGGCGGCATGGTCATCCTGGAGCCGGTGCCGGGCCTGCAGGCGATCGAGGTTTCCTTCGAGGTCGACGAAAACCCCATCCGCACCGCGTGGAAGCTCCCGCTGCTCACCGCCGATCAGTTCTTCGCCGCCGGCACCACGGTCTACGTGCAGAACCTGGTCAAGGCCAGCGACGCCGCCAGCACCTTGCAGATCTTCAATCCCAGCAACCTGGCCAGCACTTGCACCACCGAGGTCCTGCGCCCCAAGGGCACGGTCATCGAAGAGCGGCAAAACATCACGGTGCCGGCCCAGGGCGCGACGGCCATCAACGACATCCTGCGCAAGGTGACCGCGGTGCCGTCCGCCGGGATCAACGTGGCGGTCACCTGCGACGCGCCGTTCTATGCGCTGGGCTCCTACGCGGCCACCAACCGCTGGAACACCCAGGTGGAATATCCGGTTGCGAAGCTGCCCACCAACCTGACCCCTGTGGTGCTGGAAAACCGGCCGGGCCTGTTCCTGAACGCGACGCAGTCCAACGCCAACCTGATCCTGCCGCTGTCGATCGACCCCACCATCACCTATCACACGATGACCATCAACTTCGATGCGGTGGTGGCTGAGCCGCCGGCCTTCCTGGTGTTCTGGAACATCGCCGGCCTGTTCCGCCACGGCGGGCGGCGCTTCGACAAGACGCTGTTCTTCGGGAACTTCTACAACTACGACAAGGAGAAGTACGTCGCGGACGTGGGCACTCCCTATATCGAAACCACACTCAAGCGCGTCTTCCCGCTGAGCCCCACCCACCGCTACCACTGGTCCATCACCCTCAACAACGACCAGCAGTCCAATCACTACGTGATCAGCGACTCGAACGGCAACGCCCTGATGGACCTGCTGGTCGGTCTGTACAATCCGATCGCCAGCGACGCCGCCGGCGACCTGCCGCAGCTGCAGATCGGCCTGCAGGGAATCGCCGACCACGCCTACTTCCCGCCGGCGGGATGGCGCTTCTCCAACCTCAACGTCACCATCACCAAGTAGCGCCCCGACGGGGCCGTAGCGCCTGCTACGGCCCCGTCTGTCCACCAGCCGGGACCACCGGCGCCGCCGGTGCCGCCGGCACCCCGCCACGCCGCACCACCACGCCGTCTTTCATCACGAAGACCACGCGCGACATGGCGCCGATGTCGGCCAGCGGGTCGCCCGCGACCGCCACCAGGTCGGCCAGCTTGCCGGGCTCGATCGCGCCCAGCCGGTCGGCGAACCCCAGCAGCTCCGCCGCGTTGATGGTCGCGGCCTGCACGGCCGCGAGCGGCGACAGGCCGCCGCGCACCAGCGACACGAACTCGTGGTCGACCAGGTTGGGATCGTCGTCCAGCCCGAACGCGATGTGCAGGTGGTGGGCGCGCGCCCGATCGAACGCCGGCTGTTGGAAGCCCAGGATCTCCTTGCCCTTTTCCAGCATCGCCGGCTCCTGCCCCGCCGCCAGCCCCATTTCGACGCCGTGCTGGAAGGTGTAGAGGGTCGGCACCAGCCACGTCCCCTGCCGCTCCATCAGCGCCGCGCCCTCTTCGTCGAGCATGGTGCCGTGCTCGATCGAATCGACCCCGGCGCGCACCGCCGCCTTGATCCCCTCCGTCCCCTCGGCGTGCGCCATCACCTTGCGATGGGCGCGATGCGCCACTTCCACGGCGCGCCGCATCTGCTCTTCGGAAAGCTCCTGCACGCGGAAGTCCGACAGCGGGTCCTCGACCCCGCCGGTGGCCATCAGCTTGATCCAATCGGCGCCAAACTTGAGGTCGCGGCGCGCCGCCCGCGCCACCTCGTCCACCGTGTCGGCGATGTTGGGGTCGCGCGGCAGAGAGCGGTCGGGAGCCAGCACGTCGCTGTCGCCATGGCCGCCGTTGACCGACAGGAACATCCCCGCCGACACGATGCGCGGCCCGCGGATGCGCCCCGCCGCGACGGCTTCCTTGAGCGCCAGCTGCGGGTAGCCGGGATTGCCCTCGCCGGCGTCGCGGACCAGCGTGAAGCCGTGCTGCAGGTAGATTTCGGCGTTGACCACGCCGTACAGCGCCGCCTGCGCCGCCGACGTCCGCAGGTCCGAGCTGCCCGACAGGTCCTGCCAGTTCGAGGTGATATGGACGTGGCAATCGATCAGGCCGGGCAGCAGCGTCGCATCGCCCAGATCGATCACCGGCACGCCGCGCGGCGCCTCCTGCGCCACCGCGGCGATCCGCCCGTTTTCGATCACCACCACCGCGCCCGCCGTCATCTTCCCCGTTCGCACGTCCAGCAGCCGCCCGGCGCGCACCGCCAGACGCACCACCGGCGCCGGCGTTGCGGCCGCTGCCGCCGTACCGCCCGAGTCCGCCGCCGCCGCCGGCCGCGCCGCCAACGACGCGACCATCAAGCCGACGACCATCGCCAAGCCCATCAGAGATCTAGTTTGCACGGTGCCCCTCCGCGTAGATCCGCGGAGTCTACCCGCAAACGTGCCGCTCGGCCGGTGGCCGCCGGGAGGACCCGGCGACGACCGGCGAGGGTTCAAGCGGTCAGTGCGCCTGCTGCAGCTTGGCCAGGGCGGCCAGCACTTCGTCGCTGTGCACGCCAGGATTCACCTTGACGAAAACCTGCGCGATCTTGCCCGAGGGGTCGACTAGGAAGGTGTTGCGCGCCGACAGCTTGGCGCCCTTGTACTCCATGACCGACCCGTAGCGCGTCGAAACCTGCGCGTCGGTGTCGGACAGGAGCTTGAAGCTCAGCCCTTCCTTGGCGCAGAAGCTCTTGTGCGACGCCGTGTCGTCGACGCTGACGCCCAGGATCACGACGCCGCCCTGCTCGTACTTCGCCATGTCGCGCTGGAAGTTGTGCGCCTCCATGGTGCAGCCGCTGGTGAAATCCTTGGGGTAGAAATAGAGCACCACCCACTTGCCACGGAAGTCCTTCAGGCTGGTCGTGTTGCCCTCGCTGCTGGTCAGGGTGAAATCCGGCGCCATCGAGCCGGCTCCTGGAATCGGCAGCGCCATCGTCACCGGCGCCGCGGAGCTGGCCGCCGGCGTATCCGACGACGCGGCGACAGGTGCCACAAGCGCCAGCGCGGCCGCCAGCGACAGGCAAAGAAGAACCGGAACCGAAACGCGGACAGATGTCATCTTCGCAACCTCCGATCGGGTCGTATGGGGTGTCGTTTCGCTCGGGCAGTCTAGCAGCTGCAGCAGCCCCAGATCGCCGCGCCCAGCCGTGGCCGCGAGCCCGGCGGGGGCCGCGCGGGCCAGGTGGGCCAGGTGGCCTAAGTGGGCCACTTCCGGACACACCGTGTCGAAGGTAAGTCCGGCCCGACCGGCAACCGGTTCAAAGCGTCGCGCCTGCGCCGCGCCTCACGCCGGCGGCGCCGCCGCCAGGCGCAGCAGGACGGCCAGGTCCAGGGGCTCGGTGGTCATGGCCACTTCGCCCTGCGCCGAACGCGGCCACTGCTCGCGCGGGCGGTCCCAATAGAGCTCGATGCCGTTGCCGTCGGGGTCGGCCAGGTAGATCGCTTCGCTCACGCCATGATCGGCGGCACCCTGCAGGCGGATGCCGGCGTCCAGGACGCGGCGCAAGGCAGTAGCCAGGGCCGCCCGCGAGGGGTAGCGGATCGCCGCGTGGTACAGGCCGGTGTGCCCGGCCGGCGGCGCCACGCCGCCGCGGCTTTCCCAAGTGTTCAGGCCGATGTGGTGGTGGTAGCCGCCGGCCGACACAAAGGCGGCCTGCGAGCCGTGGCGCGCCACCAGCTCGAAGCCCAGAACGCCGCAATAGAACGCCAGGGCGCGGTCCAGGTCGGCCACCTTGAGGTGGACGTGACCGATGTCGACCCCGGCCGGAACGACATACGCCGCGGCGGTTGGTGTCGCGGGAGAGGAGCTCACACCACGGCAACGCCGCCCGGCAGGCGCCAAATTCCCCACCCTCGGCGCACCGGCGAAGCCGATATAGGACGCGAACCAACCTATATTGAGCGTAGACTGGCACCATGTACCGCCCCACCACGCGCGTGCTCACGGTGCTCGAGCTGCTGCAGACCCACGGCACGATGAGCGGCGCCGAGCTGGCGCGGCGGCTCGAGGTGGACCGCCGCACGGTGCGCCGCTACATCACCATGCTCGAAGAGCTGGGGGTGCCGATCACCGCCGAGCGCGGGCGCGACGGCGGCTACATGCTGGTGGCGGGATTCAAGCTGCCGCCGATGATGTTCACCGACGACGAAGCGCTGGCGCTGGCGGTCGGCCTGCTCGCGGCGCGCGGGCTCGGCCTGGCGGCGGCGGCGCCCGCGATCACCAGCGCGCAGGCAAAGCTGGAGCGGGTGATGCCGGCCAATCTGCGGCGCCGCGTGCGTGCCATCAGCGAGACGGTGACGCTGGACTTTTCGCGCTCCGCGGCCACGGCGCCCGACGACAACAAGGCGCTGGTCGTGCTGAGCGCCGCCGCCGAAGGTCAGACCCGCGTCCACCTGCACTATCGCACCGCCAGGGACGAAGAAACGCGGCGCGACTTCGACCCCTACGGCCTGGTCTATCGCCACGGCTGCTGGTACGTCGCGGGGATGTGCCACCTGCGCGGCGGCATGCGCTCGTTTCGCCTCGATCGCGTGCAGTCGGTCGAGCCGCTCGCCGTGCGCTTCCATCGCCCGCAGGGTTTCGACGCCCTGGAGCACATCTCGTCTTCGCTCGCCACCCTGCCGCGCGCCTTCACCGCCGAAGTCCTGCTGGCAACCGACCTGCAGACCGCCCAGCGATCGCTGTCTCCCGTCACCGGAGTGCTGGAGGCGGTCGGCGGCGCGGTGCTGCTGCACAGCCAGCTCGACGAGCTGGAACCGTTTGCCGCCGACCTGGCGCGCCTGCCCTTCGCCTTTCAGGTCCGCCAGCCGGCGGCCCTGCGCGATGCCGTCGCCGCGCTGGCGCGGCGCCTGCTGGCGCAAGTCGAAGCTTGATTCCGGCAGCGGCGCGGCCGGTTCATCGCCATCGATCGTTCCACACCGACCGCCGCTGGCAAGGCACGGCGAGCAGCAGCAGGACCGCCACGGCGCCGAGCAGGGTGAGGGCCGCCCCGAGGCGCAAGCCCGGAGGCTCAAAGGAAAGCTCGACCTGGGCGGCTCCCGCCGGCACGATGATGCCCAGGTAGGCGGTGTTCACCTGCACCTTGCGCAGCACGTGGCCGGCGCTGGTTGCCGTCCAGCCGGCAGGGAAAGGCAACGACGTCGCGAGAAGCTTTTCGCCATCCGCCGGCAGCACAAGCTCGACGTCGCCGCGGCGCATGCGCAGCACCCGCACCGCCGCGGGCGTCCATGGCCGCTCGGGCGCGATCCAATCGCCCACCTCTTCGCGCACCAGCACGACCCGCCGCGCGTCGCGCATCTCCCGGATGCCAGCTAGCGCGTCCTCGCGACCGCGCACCTGTGCGCCGATGGGCAGGAACCAGCGCGGCAGAGCGGAGGGATTCCGCCACACCCGCAGCGGCCGGTCGCCGCGCACCAGCGCGAACCGTGGGGGCACCTCGGCCGCGTCGGCCAGGATGACGGTTCGCACGTTCAGAAAATCGAGAAACGGATGATCGATGTTGCGAAACCCGCTCTTGTAGCGGCGGCCCTCCGGCCCGAAGCCGAAGATCTCACCCAGCGGGGCAAGCTGCTCCGCGGGTGCCAGCGGATTGTCGATCCGCACGTCGGCGACGCCGTACATCGGCAGGAGCGACGGATAGACGCCGAAACCTCCCGCCACCGCGCGCCACGGCCCGCCCTGAGCGACGCTGCCTTCGATCGCCGCGATCAGGGGAGTCCGCGGATAGAAAAGCTCGCGATGACCGCGCGGCAGAACCTCGCGGTCCCAGCCGACAAGATCCAGCACCGACGCCAGGCCGAGCAGTGCGATGCCCAGGAGACGCCGGCGGGGTGCCAGCAGAACGGCAAGCGCGATCAGCAGCCACAACGCAACGATCGGCACGTCGTGCCGGACCAGCAGGCTGGCGGCGGCCGCGGCGAGCCCCAGCGGCGCCGCAGGCCACTGCGGACGGATCGCCTGGTCCAACCCCAAAGCCGCCAGCACGGCGAGCGGCAGCGCCGCCGCCGGCAGGAAGCGGTCGAGCGCGGCCGCCCGGCCGAGCGGCAGCAGGCTCACCAGCCAGCGGCAGGGGGCCCAGCCGGCCGCCAGCAGGAACCCTCCCAAGGCCAGCGCAAACAGCGACCAGGCAAGCGGCCGCCGCGCCCCGCCAAGCGCGAAGCCGGCGCCGGCGAGCGCCACCAGGCCCAGGTAGCTCCCGGCCGCAATCGGCCAGTTCGCCGGCCCCACGTAGGGTTCGTGAAACGGCCGGCCGAAGCTCCAGGGATTGAGCGGCGACAGAAGGAGGCGCTCCTCGCCAGGCGGAAACCAGGCAAATGCGGCATGCGCCGGCGGCCCACCGCCGCTTTGGGCACCGGCCGCTCGCAGCGAATGCCCGGCGACCAGCAGGAACGGCACCAGCGCGCAGGCCGCGAGACAGGCGCCAAGCGTTGCCGCCAGGCCCGCGGCCGCAACCGCGGGGACCAGCCGCTGGCGCCGCCGCCGCGCGATCATGCCAAAGCCGGCCGCGACCAGACACTCGGCAAAGGCGATCTCCGGATGCCCGGAGAGCAGGAGCGCCGCAAAGATCGCCGCCGTGGCACCGATCCCGCGCGGCCAGGGCCTGCGGACGACTCGCACCACGCCCACCGCCAGCCAGGGGCTCCAGGCGACGACGCTGCTCAGTGGAAACACCGCCCAGGCCATGAGCGGTCCGCCCAGGGCGAAGGCGCCGGCGCCCAGCGCCGACGGCAGCCGCCTGGCCCCCGCCACCCGCGCCAGCAGCCAGCAGCCTTCGAACGCCAGCAGGATCTTGATCGCCAGCGTCCCCAGCAAGAAGTGCTCCAGCGGCAGCAAGCGCCCCAACATGGCGATCGGCGAAAGCACCGCCGCCTGGGGGTTCACCCAGGGCGAGCTGCCGCCGTCCAGGACGTCCGACCAGAAAGGCAGGTGCCCCTGGAGCAAAGAGCGGCGCACCTCCGCCTCCCACGGCAGCAGCTGCAGGATCGCGTCGTTGAACACCCCGTGAGCGAAGTCGGGCCCCACCACCTGCGGCGCATCCGGCAGATTGGCAAGGATCGGCGCGTCGGTCGGCGCCAGCAGACGGCCGCCGTGCAGCAGCGGCAGGAGCACCACGATCGGCAGGCACAGCCCGGCCGCCTGCACCTGCCAGGGCAGCCGCAGCGCCAGACAACGCGCCAGGCCCCAGGCCGCCACCTGGGCAACGCCAAGCCCAAGTGCCAGGCCCAAGGCCAGGTGCAAAACCCCCATGGCGCCACCATACCAGGCGCCGGCGGCCATAGGACTTGCGCCCGCTTGCCCCGCGGGAAACGGAGCCACTGCCCGACCCACCTCGTGCATCGCAGGCCGCCGTCGAGGGTGTAGGACGCCGACGACAGGACGCGCCGGAATCCAGGAAGTTGAAGGCCCCGGTACAGCCATGGCCAAGATCCGCAGCGCCACAACCCGCCAAGCCGCCGCCGGCAGCCAATCCCGGCCCCCGCCGCCGCGGAAAGCCTCAAAAGCGCCCTCGCCCAGACGGGCCCCCCGGCAGCAGCTCGAAAGCACCGTCGCCCGCGCGCGCGCCGGCACCTACCCCGAGAGCATCGCCGAACGGGTCTCAGCCGAGCGTCTGGAGCGCTTCTTCACCAGGGTGGATCGTCACTACCAGGTCAGCCGTAAATTGCGCGATCTCTGCGTATTCGCCCGCCAGGACGTGACCAAGGATCCGCCCTTCTCTCGCGTCGACGTCATCAGCTGCTGCAACCTGCTGATCTATTTCGAGCCTCGCCTCCAGGAGAGAGTGCTGGCCATTTTCCACTACGCTCTCAATCCCGGCGGTTTTCTGCTGCTGGGGCCGTCGGAGAGCGCGGCGGCGGCGCCGGCCCTGTTCGAGGCACTCGACAAGCGGCACAAGATCTAGGTGAAAAAGTCCGCGACGAATGGTCCAGGCGTCCGATTTGCGGGGCGCGGCGTGGTCGGGGGCGGACGCGGCAGCAGCGCGGTCGAGCTGCCGGAGCGGACGGCCGGCAGCCGGGCGTGGGCTCCCAGGGAGGCCGACCGGCTGCTGCTCGCCCGCTACACCCCCGCTGGCGTGATCGTCGACGAGCGCCTCGACATCCTGGAGTTCCGCGGCGATACCGACGCCTACCTCCGGCACGCCCATGGCGGCGCGAACCTCAATTTGATGAAGATGGTGCGCAAGGATCTGTATGTGGATCTGCACCGGGTGCTCGCGGACGCCGGAGAACTTGCCGCCCCGGCGCGCCGCGATGCCGTCCGGCTGCGACACCAGGGCGGGGTGAGCAGAGTGAGCATCGAGGCCGTCCCGATCTCGGGGCCTGCCGAGTCCGAGCGCTGCACGCTCGTGCTGTTCACGCCGTCGACCGCACGACTTGACGACCCTGGCCACCGGCCCCTTTCACCGGCTGAAAAGAGCCTTGGGGACGGCCCGGGCGCCGCGGAAAGGATCGCGCAGCTCGAGCAGGAGCTGACCGCGGCGGCCGGGCATCTGCGCACCGTGCTCCTGGACCACGAAACGGCTCGTGAGGAGCTGCAGGCCTCGAACGAGGAGCTGTTGTCGGCCAACGAAGAGTTCCTCAGCCTCAACGAAGAGCTCGAGACGGCCAAGGAGGAGATCCAGTCGGTCAACGAAGAGCTGGCCACTCTCAACCAGGAGCTGCGGGACCGCAATTTTCAACTCGGCCGCGTCAACGACGATCTGCTGAACCTGCTCGACAGCACCACCACTGCCACCCTCATGGTGGACAGCGCCTTGTGCCTGCGGCGATTCACTCCAGCGGCCGAGAAGCTGCTCAACCTGCGCCCGGCCGACCTCGGCAGACCGCTCGCCGCCCTGCCGACCCATCTCGCCGGCGATCTGGAGGTCGAGGTCAGGCAGGTCATCGAGAACGTGACCATTCAGGAGCGCGAGGTGCGCACCCGCGACGGCTCGACGTTCCTGCTGCGCATCCGTCCCTACCGCACCCAGGAAAGGGCGATCGACGGCGCGGTCGTCCTGCTGTTCGACGTCAGCGAGCTCAAGCGCAGCGCCGAGCTGGTGGCTTCTCGATCACTCCCGCATCGTGGCCGGGCAGCTCAAGCTCAACCCGCGTGCGATGGACCTGGCCGCGGTCGCCGAGCTCGCCCTCGACAACATGCACCTGGCCGCGGACGCCAAGCACATCCACCTCGATCTCGTGCTCTCCTCCGAGGCGAAGAGCGTCGGCATGGTCGGCGACCCCGACCGCTTGCACCAGGTCGTGCTCAACCTGCTCGACAATGCCGTCAAGTTCACGCCGTCCGGGGGCCGCATCGGGATCTGGATCGGTGCTCATCGTCGAAGACGACGACGACAGCCGCGAGGCGCTCGCAGCGCTGCTCGAGCAGCGCGGCGTCCGGGTGACGGCCACGGCCTCGGCCGCCGAAGCGATCACGGCCCTGGATCGTGAGGTGCCCGATCTCTTGGTGAGCGACATCGGGATGCCCGGTCTGGACGGGTACGAGCTGCTCGGCAACGTGAGACGGCGTTCCGAAAAGCAGGGGGGCCGGGTGGCGGCGCTCGCCCTGACCGGCTATGCGGACCCGGGTGACGCTCAGAAAGCGGTCGCCGCGGGTTTCCAGATGCACCTGGCAAAACCTGTCAGTTTACCCGACTTGTTGCGCGGCCTGGCACAGCTGGCCGGGCGCCTCGACGCAAACTGATCGACGGTCGCGGGCTCACCTCACCGTGACGCCCGCGCTCAGGCCGCTCACCGTTTGCAACTTCTGCATTTTGTGAACTCGCCTTGGCGGCAACGGGAGCTCCCTGTTCGCCGTAAAGGATTCATTCGATAGGGAGCGGGCAGCATGGCACAGGAAATGCTGCTTCCCTGGTCAGTGCGGCAAACCAAAATCAGCCATCTTGGCGGCAGGCCTCCTCCGGCGGCCAGGCTGGTGGCAGTATCGAGACTCGTCAGCGCCCACGGCGAGCTCATGATCGCGCTCTTCTTCCCGCCTGCTTCATTTCAGATTTTTCCGGGGCCTTGCAGTCATGAAAACCAACGTGCTCACGCCGGACTTGCTCCGCAGGATCGATGCGTACTGGCAAGCCGCCAACTACCTCTCCGTCGGCCAGATCTATCTCTATGACAATCCGCTGCTGAAGGAGCCGCTTGAGCTCCGTCACGTCAAACCGTTGGTGGTGGGGCACTGGGGAACGACGCCAGGCCAGAACTTTATCTATGTCCATCTCAACCGCGTGATCAAGAAGTATGACCTGGACATGATCTATATCGCCGGCCCGGGTCACGGCGGTCCGGCCCTGGTGGCCAATACCTACCTGGAAGGCAGCTACAGCGAAATCTATCCCGACATCAGCCAGGACGAAGCCGGCCTCAAGAAGCTGTTCAAGCAGTTCTCTTTCCCCGGCGGGATTTCCAGCCACGTCGCGCCGACGACGCCGGGGTCGATTCACGAAGGAGGCGAGCTGGGATATTCGCTCAGCCACGCGTTCGGAGCGGCGTTTGACAATCCCGACCTGATCGTCGCCTGCGTCATCGGCGACGGCGAAGCGGAAACCGGCCCGCTGGCCGCCGCCTGGCAGTCCAACAAGTTCCTCAACCCGATTTCCGATGGCGCGGTGCTGCCGGTCCTGCACCTCAACGGTTACAAGATCAGCAATCCAACCATCCTGGCGCGCATCGAACACGATGAGCTGGAGCAGTTCCTCCGCGGCTGCGGCTGGACGCCCATTTTCGTGGAGGGACATCAGCCCGAGACGATGCATGAGCTCATGGCTGCCGCGCTGGAAGAAGCCGTCGAGAGCATCCGCAACATCCAAGCCCATGCGCGGCAGGGCAACGATGCCGCCCGGCCGCGCTGGCCGATGATCGTTCTCAAGTCACCCAAGGGTTGGACAGGACCGGCGTTCGTCGACGGCCTGCGGATCGAAGGAACCTTTCGCGCCCACCAGGTGCCGCTTCTCGTCAACGCCGAGCATCCCGCCCACGTCGCTCAGCTTGAAGGATGGATGAAGAGCTACGGCGCGGCGGAGCTCTTCGACGAAGCGGGCCGGCTGCGGCCCGAGCTGGCCGAGCTCGCACCCCACGGCGACCGCCGGATGGGCGCCAATCCTCACGCCAACGGCGGCATGCTGCTGCGCGACCTGCGGATGCCGGACTTCCACCTCCACGCGGTGAACGTGCCTTCGCCCGGCGCGGTCGACGCCCAGGATACGCTGGTGCTGGGGAGCTTTCTACGCGACGTGGCCCAGCTCAATCAGGAGCAGCGCAACTTCCGCGTGTTCGGTCCCGACGAGACGCTGTCGAATCTCCTGGGCGCCGTCTTTGAAGCCACCAGCCGTCAATGGGAGGCCCGCCGGACGGACGACGACGAGTTCCTGGCGCCGGCGGGGCAGGTGCTCGATTCGATGCTCAGCGAGCACCAGTGCGAGGGTTGGCTGGAAGGCTACCTGCTGACCGGCCGGCACGGTCTGTTCAACAGCTACGAGGCGTTCATCCGCATCGTCGATTCGATGTTCAGCCAGCACGCCAAGTGGCTGAAGGTGACGCTGGAGCTGCCCTGGCGCCGCAAGATCGCATCGCTCAACTACCTGCTGGCCTCTCACGTCTGGCAGCAGGACCATAACGGCTTCACCCACCAGGACCCAGGATTCCTCGATCACGTGGTCAACAAGAAGGCCGACATCGTGCGCGTCTACCTGCCCCCCGATGCCAACTGCCTGCTTTCGGTCTTCGATCATTGCCTGCGCAGCCGGCACTACGTCAACGTCGTGGTGGCCGGAAAGCACGCCCTGCCGCAGTGGCTGACCATGGACGCCGCCGTCATGCACTGCACCGAAGGCCTCGGCATCTGGCAATGGGCCAGCAACGATCAGGACGCCGAGCCCGACGTGGTCATGGCCTGCTGCGGCGACACCCCCACGCTGGAGATCCTGGCCGCCGTCTCCATCCTGCGCCAGCACCTTCCCGAGTTGAAGATCCGCGTCGTCAATGTCGTCGACCTCATGCGGCTGCAGCCCAAGACCGAGCATCCCCACGGACTGAGCGACACCGATTACGATTCGCTCTTCACCACGGACAAGCACATCATCTTCGGCTTCCATGGCTATCCCTGGCTGGTGCACCGCTTGACCTACCGGCGGACCAACCGCAACCTGCACGTGCGGGGATACAAGGAAGAGGGCACCATCACGACCGCCTTCGACATGCGGGTGCAGAACGAGCTCGACCGATTCCACCTGGTTCAGGACGTGGTCGATCGGCTGCCGCACCTGGGCGCCAGGGGCGCCTACCTCAAGCAGATCACGGCGGACAAGCTCATCGAGCACAAGCAGTACATCGATCGGCACGGCGAGGACATGCCCGAGATCCGCGATTGGAAGTGGAGCCGGGTTGCCGCGACGACGGCCCCGCGCCGGCTCCCGACCGAGATCCCCGAGCCGGTGGCACGGTGACAGTCCAAAGGCGGCAACCCGACACGGGAAACCGCCCAAGGTCCGCAAACGTCGGCGCGGTGGTCGCGGTTCGCGGCGGCGTCGTGGACGTGAGGTTTGACGGACCGTTGCCGCCGATCCATTCGGTGTTGCGCAGCGGTCCCCAACGCGAGGTCGTCATCGAGGTGCTGGCCCAGGAGGATGACCGCCACGTCCGCGGTATCGCGCTCACGCCAACGCAAGGGCTGGCGCGCGGCATGGCGGTCGAGGACACCGGCGGACCGCTCAAGGCGCCGGTCGGCAAGGGGATCCTGTCGCGGATGTTCGACGTGTTCGGCAACGTCATCGACCGCCAGCCGGCGCTTGCGGACGTCGAGTGGCGGTCGGTGCACCGCGCCCCGCCGCCCCTGTCGGCGCAGGCGACCAGGTCCCAGATCTTCGAGACCGGCATCAAGATCGTCGACGTGCTGGTGCCGCTGGAGCGCGGCGGCAAGGCGGGCCTGTTCGGCGGCGCCGGCGTGGGCAAGACCGTGCTGCTCATCGAGATGATCCACAACATGATCGGGCACCAGGACGGCGTCAGCCTGTTCTGCGGCATCGGCGAGCGCTGCCGCGAGGGCGAGGAGCTCTACCGCGGCATGAAGGACGCCGGCGTGCTGCCCAACATGGCGATGGTCTTTGGCCAGATGAACGAACCGCCCGGCAGCCGGTTCCGCGTCGGGCACGCCGCGCTGACGATGGCCGAATACTTCCGCGACGACGAACACCGGGACGTGCTGCTGCTGATCGACAATATCTTCCGCTTCATCCAGGCCGGCATGGAAGTGTCCGGCTTGATGGGACAGATGCCGTCGCGCCTGGGCTACCAGCCGACGATGGGCACGGAGCTGTCGGCGCTGGAAGAACGCATCGCCAACACCGACAGCGGCGCCATCACCTCCATTCAGGCGGTGTACGTACCGGCGGACGATTTCACCGATCCCGCCGCGGTGCACACGTTCTCGCATCTTTCCGCTTCGATCGTGCTGTCGCGCAAGCGGGCGAGCGAAGGGCTGTTTCCGGCAATCGATCCGCTCCAGTCCAATTCCAAGATGGCCACCGCGGCCATCGTCGGCGAACGGCACTATCGCCTGGCGCAAGAGATCCGGCGCACGCTCGCGCAATACGCGGAGCTCAAGGACATCATCGCCATGCTCGGGCTGGAGCAGCTTTCGCCAGAGGACCGCGGGGTGGTCGGGCGCGCCCGCCGGCTGGAACGTTTTCTCACCCAGCCGTTTTTCACCACCGGCCAGTTCACCGGCCTGCAAGGCAAGCTGGTCAGCCTGGCTGATGCCTTGGACGGCTGTGAACGGATCCTGCGCGACGAGTTCAAAGACTACCCGGAAAGCGCGCTCTACATGATCGGGCCGATCGCCGAGGCCAAGGGAAAAAAGGATGGCGGTGCCGCTCATGAACCTTAAGGTGCTCGTGCCCGACCAGGTCTTCGCCGAGAAAGCCGGCCTGTCGCGCCTGGTGGCGGAGACGCGTACGGGCTCGTTCGGGATCCTGCCTCACCGGCTCGACTGTATCGCGGCGCTGGCGCCCGGAATCCTCACCTGGGAGACACCGGCCGACGGGGAAGTCTTTGTCGCCGTGGACGAAGGGGTGCTGGTCAAGACCGGCGCGGACGTTGTCGTCTCGGTGCGCCGCGCGATCGGCGGCACCGACCTGGGGGCCCTGCGCGAGGCGGTGCAGCGGGAGTTTCTGACCCTGGACGCGGGCGAGCAAAGCACCCGCAAGGCGATGGCCAGATTGGAGAGCGGGCTTCTGCTTCGCTTGGCGGCGCTGCGCCATGAATGACCGGCCAGGGGATGTCCCGGTGGACGGCGGTTCCTCCTTCGCCAGGCAGATCGGGGCGAAAGCGGCGCGCAAGCAGCGAGCCCGGCGCGACGGCGCCGCGGACGTCTGGTTCGGTTTGGGAATGATGGGGCTGGTCGGCTGGTCCGTGGTCGTACCGACGCTGCTCGGCGCGGCGCTCGGGCTGTGGCTGGACGAGCACCACGCGGGCAGGCACGCCTGGACGCTGGCGCTGATGGTAGCCGGGTTGCTGATCGGCTGTCTGAACGCGTGGCACTGGGTCGCGCGGCAGGAGCAGGCCATGCGCGAGCAAGGCGAGGGTGGCGATGCGTGAAGCTCTATCGCTCGCGGCGTCCGGGGTCGCAGGCTTTCTTTTGGGGGCATTCTTCTTCGGCGGCCTGTGGTGGACGGTTGGCAAGGGCGTACGGTCGCCGCGGCCGGCGCTCTGGTTCCTCGGCAGCCTGTTGCTCCGGATGGGCCTTGCCATGGCTGGCGTTTTCTTTATCTGCGGCGGCAGCTGGCAACGGCTGCTGCTCTGCCTCCTGGGTTTTGTCCTGGCGCGCCTGGCGGTGACACGCTTGACGCGGCCGGAGCAAGGGGAGCGGCGCGGGCCGGCGGGGGCGGCAAGGCATGCACCTTAGTCCCGATCAGACCATCTTCTGGCAGCACGGGTTCGTCAAGCTCAATGCCACCATCGTCTTCACCTGGGGCCTGATGCTGGTTCTGGCCGTCGGCTCCCGGCTCATCACCCGCAGGCTGCGGGTGGGCGTCGAGCGTTCCCGCTGGCAGAGTCTGCTGGAGATCCTGGTCCTTGGCATCGGCAAGCAGATCGAAGACGTGGGCCTCCGCAGACCGCGGCGATATCTCGCCTTCCTCGGCACGCTCTTCCTGTTCGTTGCGGCGGCCAGCCTCGCCACGGTGATCCCCGGCTACGCGCCGCCCACCGCGTCGCTCTCGACCACGGCGGCGCTCGCGCTGTGCGTGTTCGTGGCCGTGCCGCTGTTCGGCATCGCGCAGCAGGGCGTGGCCGGCTATCTCAGGTCGTACGTCGAACCGACGGTCATCATGCTGCCGTTCAACCTGATCAGTGAGCTTTCGCGGACGTTGGCCCTGGCGATACGGCTGTTCGGCAACATGATGAGCGGCGCGATGATCGTCGCGATCCTGCTGGTCATCACCCCGTTCCTCTTCCCCGTGGTCATGACCGCGCTGGGTCTGCTGACCGGCATGGTGCAGGCATACATCTTCAGCATCCTTGCCGCGGTGTACATCGCCGCGGCCACGCGCACCCGCGAGCGCGGTCCAAAGCCGTCGCCTTGAACCGGAAGACCGCGAGACAAATTGAGGAAACCCCATGGATACCATGACCATCATCGCCGTCGCCTCCATCGTCACCGCCGGCCTTACGACGGGCGTGGGCTGCATGGCGCCGGCCCTGAGCGAAGGACGGTCGGTGGCCTCGGCCCTGACGTCTCTGGCGCAGCAGCCCGACGCCTCCGCCACCATCACCCGGACGCTGTTTGTCGGCCTTGCCATGATCGAATCCACGGCCATCTACTGCTTTGTCGTGTCGATGATCCTCATTTTCGCCAACCCCTTCTGGAATCACGTCATCGCCCAGACCGCGGGAAAGTGATCCCATGCTCATCGATTGGTTCACCGTCGGTGCGCAGGCACTGAACTTCCTTGTCCTGGTGTGGCTGATGCAGCGCTTCCTCTATCGCCCGATCCTCGCCGCCATCGATGGGCGGGAAAAGCTGGTCGCCGCCCAACTCGCGGACGCCGCCGCCAAGCAGGCCGCGGCCCTGGCAGATCGCGATGAGCTCCAAAAGAAAAACGACACCTTCGATCGCCAGCGCGCCGCGCTGCTGAAGACGGCGACCGACCAGGCCAACGCCGAGCGCGGACGGCTTCTCGATGCCGCGCGGCAGGCGGCCGATGCGCTGAGCGCCAAGCGCCAGGACGCGCTGCTGGCGGAAGCGGCAAACCTGCACCAGGCCATCGGCCGCCGAACGCAGGAGGAAGTCTTTGCCATCGCGCGCAAGGCGCTGACCGACCTGGCCACGGCCAGCCTGGAAGAGCGGTTGGGTGAAGTCTTCATCCGCCGCCTGCGCGAGCTGAGCGGCCGGGCCAAAGCCGACCTGGCGAGCGCCCTGCAAACGGCGCCCCAACCGGCCGTCGTGCGCAGCGCTTTCGAGCTGCCGCCGCAGTCGCGCGCGGGCGTACAGCACGCGCTCAACGAAACCTTTGCGGCGGATGTCAACGTGCGGTTCGTCACCGCGCCGGACCTGATCAGCGGCATCGAGCTCAGCGCCAACGGGCAGAAGATCGCGTGGAGCCTCGCGGACTACCTCAGGTCGCTGGAAAAGGACGTCGCCGAGCTGCTGCTGCAAGGGAAGAAGCCGCCGCCTCAACCGCCAGCCGAGGTCGTGGCGGAAGAGCGAGTACCGGTCGCGGCAGGCGTATGACGATCGCTCCCGACAGCTTGCAAACCGTCTTCGATCGCACCTTCGCAGGCATCAAAGAGGCCCGCGACGCCTTCACCCCACAACTGACGACGCACGAGATCGGCACGCTCGCGAGCGTCGCCACCGGTATCGCGCGGGTCTCGGGCCTGCCCGGAATCGGCTATGAGGAGCTGGTGGAATTTCCCGGCGGCGCCTTGGGCATCGCGTTCAACGTGGACCGGGACGACATCGGCGTCGTGCTGCTTGGCGACTACTCCCAGCTGCACGCGGGCGACCAGGTCGAGCGCACCCACCGGGTGATGGACGTGGCCGTGGGCGACGGACTGCTCGGGCGGGTGGTCGATCCCCTGGGCAGGCCGCTCGACGGCGGCGGGCCGCCTGCCACCAGCCGCCGGCTGCCGATCGAACGCCCCGCCGCGCCGATCATGGATCGCGCGCCGGTAGCGGTGCCGCTGCAGACCGGGCTGAAAGTCGTGGATGCGCTCATTCCCATCGGACGCGGCCAGCGCGAGCTGATTCTGGGCGATCGGCGGACGGGCAAGACGGCGATCGCGATCGACACCATCATCAATCAGAAGGGCCGCAACGTGGTGTGCGTATATTGCGCCATCGGCCAGCGAGCCTCCGCCGTGGCCAAGGTGGTGGCCGACATGCGGGAACACGGCGCGATGGACTACACCGTCGTGGTCGTGGCCGAGGGCAACGACCCGCCCGGCCTCTCCTATATCGCTCCTTACGCCGCGACAAGCATGGCGGAGCACTTCATGGAGACCGGCCGCGACGTGCTGATCGTGTACGACGATCTCACGCAGCACGCACGCTCCTATCGCGAGCTGTCGCTGCTGCTGCGGCGCCCGCCGGGACGCGAAGCCTTTCCCGGCGACATTTTCTACATCCATTCGCGCCTGCTGGAGCGCGCCACCCACCTGCGCGCCGAGCTCGGCGGCGGCTCGCTCACCGCCCTGCCCATCGTCGAAACCGAGGCGCAGGACATCTCCGCCTACATCCCGACCAACCTGATCTCCATCACCGACGGACAGGTCTACCTGTCGCCGTCGCTGTTCGAGCTGGGGGTGCTGCCCGCGGTCGAAGTCGGCAAGTCCGTCTCGCGCGTCGGCGGCCAGGCGCAGCTGGCGGCCTACCGGTCGGTAGCGGGCGCCCTCAAGCTCGGCTACGCGCAGTTCGAGGAGCTCGAAAGCTTCGCCAGGTTCGGCGCCAGCCTGGATGCGGACACCCGCAAGGTCATCGAGCACGGGCAGCGCATCCGCGCCTGCCTCAAGCAGGCTGAATTCGCACCGGTTTCGGTGGCGGCGCAGATCGCGATCCTGCTCGCGTTGACCGGCGGCCTCTTCGACGCCGTGCCCCTCGACCGGATGCCGGAGGCCGAGCGCGCCGTGCTGGACGCGGCGGCCGGCATTCCGGCGGCGGTTGCCGAGCGCTTCCAGACCGCCGCGACCCTGAACGACGAGGATCGCAGGACGATCGTCGAGATCGCGCGCGGCACGCTCGCCGCCTTCCTGGCCAAGCCGGCGGCAAAGGCCGCGGCCCAGGTGGAAAAGGAGAAGGCGCCGGCTCCCCCAAAGGCAGCCGGCAGGCCATGAGCGACAGCACCCAGGGCCTGCGCCGCCAGATCGGCAGCGCCATGGACCTCCAATCCGTCGTCCGTACGATGAAGAGCCTGGCGGCCTCGAAGATCGGGCAATACCAGGCGGCCGTGCGCGCCTTGGCCGACTACTACCGAACCGTCGAGCTGGGGTTGGGCGTGTGCTGTCGCCAGAACATGCCCGCGTCGCCGACGGGGACACGCCCGGAGCGAGGCGATCCGGCCCGCGTCGGCGCCGTCGTATTCGGCTCCGACCAGGGGCTGGTGGGCCGGTTCAACGACGTGGTGGCCGACTTCGCGCTCGAGCGTCTGGCGGCCCTTCCCGGCGGATCCCAGATCTGGGCGGTCGGCGAGCGCGTCCACGCACGGCTGGCTGACGCAGGTCTGCCGCCGGCCGGACGCTTCGCCGTGCCGACCGGCGTCAAGGCCATCACGTCGCTCGTCGGGCAGATCCAGGTTGCAAGCGAGGCCCATCGCGCCCAGGGCGAGGTTGCACAGCTGTGGGTATTTCACAACCGGCCGCTGGCGGGAGCGCTGTACGAGCCGAGCGGGCAACGTCTGCTGCCGCTCGACGACGCCTGGCGGCAAGCCCGTGCCGCAGTCCCATGGCCCGGCAGGAGCCGTCCCGAGGTGCTGGGGCCCGGCGCCGAAACCTTTGGCGCACTTGTACGCGAATATCTGTTCATTTCGCTCTTTCGAGCGTGCGCCGAATCCCTCGCCAGCGAAAACGCCAGCCGCCTGGCCGCGATGCAACGCGCCGACCAGAACATCGACGAGTTGCTGGAGGGCCTCCATGGCACCTTTCGCCGGCTGCGTCAAAGCGGCATCGATGAAGAGCTGTTCGACGTGATCTCGGGTTTCGAGGCGCTCTCGGCCGCAAGCGCGACCACCGCTTGATCCAATCTCGCTCCGGCCTCGTAGAGGAGGAGAAGGACGACGGCGGCGGTCTGCCAAAACCGCTTCTTGCCCGCTGTAGGGTCCCTTGCTAAACTGCCCGAGGCAAAGCCACCTGACGATCTGATGGCGGCTCTCCGTGAGCCGTAGGACGTCCCGAGAAGCCATTGTGCGACCGTGGCAGCTCTGGATGTCGTGGACCAGGTCGCTGGGGGCTTATCGAATGATCGTTCAGGAGCTTTCGGCCGGAATGGCGAAAGCCTGGCGTTCCGTGGGCCTTGGGGCTCTCCTCCCCGCTCTCCTCGCAGCAGTCTTCCTGGTCCTCCTCCCTGCCGCCGGCCTGGCCCAAGAGGCGAGCATCGCCGGCCGCGTCATCGATCCTGACGGTCGGGGCGTCCCGGCCGCCGTGGTGAGCCTTGTCGACGCCGGGGGGAAGCAGGCGGCACACGCCGCGACCGGCAATGACGGACGCTTTGCACTCAAAGGCCTCCGCCCGGGCCCCTACACCTTGAACGTCAACCTTTCGGGATTCGAGCCTGTCGCCCAGACGCTAAGCCTCCAGGGCGCCATCACCCTTGAGATCCCGCTGCGGCTCGCCTCCTTCAATGAGACCGTGGTCGTGACCTCTCGACAGGACAGCCTTTTGGGGGTCGCCGAGTCGGCGGGGCAAGGAGTGACCGGCGCAGCGGACCTGGCCGATCGCCCGATCCTCAGGAGCGGCGAGATCCTCGAGACGGTTCCCGGGGTCATCATCACGCAGCATGCCGGGGGCGGCAAGGCCAACCAATACTTCCTGCGGGGCTTCAACCTCGACCACGGCACGGATATCGCGGTCTTCCTCGACGACATGCCCCTGAACCTCCCGTCCCACGCTCACGGCGAGGGCTATTCCGATATGAACGTGGTCATCCCCGAGCTCGTCGAGACCGTGAACTACGACAAGGGTCCCTACGCAGCCGACGTGGGCAACTTCGGCTCGGCAGCAAGCGCTCACCTCCAGTTCTTCAAGACCCTGCCCGCGGACTTCGTGACCGTGGAAGGGGGGATGTACACATTCGGCAGGATCGTCGGCGGTGCGTCGCGCGCCGTGGGCGACGGCAGCCTGCTCGTCGGTGGCGAGGCCTACTATGACGACGGACCCTGGACTCACCCGGATGGCTATGGGAAGTTCAACGGCCTGGTCACCTACAGCCAGGGGGATGGCCAGGATGGATTCAGCCTCACCGCGCGCGGCTACCATGGCAAGTGGAGCTCCAGCGACCAGATCCCCGAAAGCTTCGGCGCCGACCATTTCTTCGGCACCGTGAACCCGACGGACGGCGGGAACTCCGACCGCTTCAGCCTGCAGGGAGAGTGGCACCATGCGAACGCCGACTCCGCGACGAGCATCATGCTCTACGGCTTCCGCTACGATCTCGACCTGTTCTCGGATTTCACCTACTACCTGACCGACCCCCAACGCGGCGACCAGTTCGAGCAGCAGGACGGCCGCTGGGTGGGCGGACTCGACGCCCACCACACGCTGTTCAGCGAATGGTGGGGCCGGCCGGTGGAAAATACGATCGGCGTGCAAGTCCGCAACGATTGGATCGACAACGGGCTCTACCAGACCGAAGACCGGGTCCGCGTGAACAAGCTGGACGCCGCGACCGGCACGATCCTGCCCGCGACAACCGAAGCGGACGACTTCACCGACCTGCAGGCCGGGATCTACGCCGAAAACCAGATCCAATGGTTCGACAAGCTCCGCACGGTCGCCGCCCTCCGCGGGGACGTCGACTTCTTTGACGTCACCTCGCTCGTCAACCCTGCAAACTCGGGCACCTCGACGACGGTTCTCCCCAGCCCGAAGCTGAAGGTGGTCCTCGGCCCCTGGAGCCAGACCGAGGTCTACCTCGATGGGGGTTTCAGCTTCCACAGCAACGACGGCCGAGGCGCGACCCAGACCGTCGAGCCCGTCTCGGCCGACAATCCGTATCCCGGCACCCCCTCCGCCAAGATCCCCGGGCTCATCCAGACGAAGGGCGCGGAAGTGGGAGTCCGGACCCTCGCCGTTTCCCACCTCCAGTCCACCGTGACCCTCTGGTACCTCCACAGCGACTCCGAGCTCGAACAGGACGGGGACACCGGCGGCACCGTGGCCTCGAAGGAGCCCAGCAACCGCTACGGAGTCGAGTGGGCGAACTACCTCTCCCTGAGCCGCCACGTCGCCCTCGATCTCGACCTCGCCGATTCGACCGCCCGCTTCACCGCCGTCGACGCCGCCGACGCCGCGCCCGGAAGCCCTGGGGGCACGCGGGTGCCCGAGGCCGTGGGCGTGGTCGTCTCCTCGGGTCTCACCCTCCACAATCTCGGGCGCTTCTCCGGCAGCCTCAGGCTCCGCTACTTCGGACCGCGCGACCTGACCTCGGACGGAATCTATCGCTCACCGCAAACCCTCCTGCTGAACGCCGGCATCGCCGCGGACCTCAGTCCCCGCTGGGCCGTCAAGGTAGAAGTCCTCAATCTGCTCAACCGGCGAGATCACGACATCGACTACGCCTACCTCTCCCAGGTCTCGCCCACCTCGCCAGCAACCTTCCAGGACGTCTTCCATCCCGAGGAGCCCCTGCAACTACGGGTGTCCCTGACAGCCCGCTTCCCTCACGGCTGAACAAGATCCGGCGGATGGTGTCTACAGGGCTGCATGCACTACGAAGACTTCGTCCTGCAGCTCGAGGCAAGCTCGCGCGGCGGCTACTCGGCGCGAGTGCTCAAGTCGCCTTTCGGCGAGGGCGCCACCAGCTTCGTGCTGCCCGCGATTGCCCAGACAGGCCTGGCAGGCGGCATCAGGTTGCGCGCACCGGAGGACGATCCCTCCCCGCCGGCGGCCGACCCGAGAAGGGTCGAACCGTCGCCGACCGAGATCGGTACCGAGCTCTATCGTGCCGTCTTCCAGGGGCCGGTGCGGTCGCTGCTCGACAAGAGCCGCGGCCAGCTCGAGCGGTCGCCGCAATCCGGCCTGCGCCTCAAGATCAAGCTCGACCTGGGCGACCCCGATACGGCGGCGCTCGCCGATCTGCCCTGGGAGCTGCTCTGCGACAGCGAGACCGAGGACTTCTTCGCGCTGTCGCGGCAGACGTCGCTGGTGCGGTACCTGGACGTGCCGCGGATGTCGCAGCCGATCCCCTTCACGCCCCCCCTGCGCATCCTGGCGGTCAGCGCCAGCCCCGATTCGATGCCGCCGCTCGACCTGGCCGAGGAGGCGCGTCGCCTCGAAGCGCTGCGCCAGAGCGGCCTGCCGATCGAGGTGAAGCACCTGGTCAACGCGTCCGCCGGGGCCATGCGCGAAGCGCTGGTGAGCGGAACCTGGCACGTGATGCACTTCATGGGCCACGGCCACTTCGATCGGGCGACGGGCGAGGGCATGCTGGCTTTCGAGCGAGCGGACGGCCGCGGCGATCTGGTGAGCGGCAGGGCTTTTGCCACCAAGCTCAAGGATCTCAGCTCGCTTGGCGTGGTGGTGCTCAACGCCTGCAACACGGCGCGCGCCGGCCGCCAGGGCGAAGTGAACCCCTTTCACGGCGTTGCCACGGCGCTGGTTCTGGGCGGCGTGCGCGCCGTCGTCGCCATGCAGCGGCCGATCCCCGACCGCGCCGCGATCGCCTTCAGCACCGCCTTCTACCGCCACCTGGCGCGCGGCGATTCGATCGACGAGGCGCTGATCGAGGGGCGTCAGGCCATCCATTCCGCCGCGCCGGAAACCTTCGCCTGGGCGATACCGGTCCTCTTTCTGCGCACCCCGGAAGGCAACGTCTTCACAGCGCAGCCCAACGCCGCGGTCCCGCCCCAGCCGACGGCGGCCGAGCCGGCGCGGCCTGGCGGTTCTCCGGCGCCCGGCGTGCGCGGCAAGCTGCTCCGGATCGGCGCCGGCGCCGGCGTCGCGGGGCTGATCGCGTACGGTATCTCTGCGGGGATCGGGCGGTCGCCCCAGGCACCTGCCCCCGATCTGAAAGCCAACGCCATCACTCTGCCACCGGTTCCGGCAGCGGGACCGACCAACCCTACCCACCAGGACCCTGCGCCGCCAAAGACATCTGCCAGGGCGCATTCGCAGAGCGTCGATCGGGACGGCCAGTCTCCCTCGACGGGCGCGGCGTCCACCAAGCCCGGCGGCGATGACTCGAACGCGCCGGCTCCGGCGCCAACCCCGGCCCCGACACCCGCCGACCTGTCGAATCTTTCGGCACAGGCGATTGCGATCTCTCCCCGGGCCAACGGCGGTCTGAGCGTGACCGCCAGCTTCAGGAACAGCGGCAGTGCACCGCTGTCGCTGACCCTGGACCTGAGGAACGCTCAGCTGTCGGACGATCAGGGCGAAACCTACCTTGCCGTGCACACCACCCTTCCCCTTGCCGCCGGCAACCCACGCCTCGATCTCGCGCCCGGCGCCTCCAAGAACGCCCAGTTCGACTTTCCTAAATACAGGCCCGGCAGCAAGACGTTCGGGCTCTCCCTCGTCACGACGGACAAGGATCCGATTTTCGTCAGCGGCAAGCTACCCCTGCCCCTTGAGAACCCGCCTTAGGGACCAGAAGGATGGCACCCTTTCTTTTGCATGGGCGCAACCGATGGAGCAGGCGCAGATCGCTGCAAAGCGCGCCGGGTGGCGTCGCCAGCCACCCGAGCGGCCTTAGGGCTGGTGCTGCAGCGACGGCTCAGTGGTCGGGGCTCGCCTCCGCCGCGAGGCACTCGGGCCTTTCCGGCGTCGGTGCCGCTTTCGAATCGACCTCGACGCGGTCGCCCACGTTGATCTCCAGGGCCTTTTCGGCCACATGCGCCACTGAAAAGTTTGCGTCGGTCTTGTAGACCGTGATCGTGCCGTTTCCGCGCGTGTCTTCACCGATGATGGTATGCGTTTCCGGGTCGACGACCTTCCTGATGACGGACTTCACGCGCAGCATGGCGCCCACGGTCATCCCCCCCTGGCTGCCGCTGTTCACATAGTAGTCCGGAGGGAATTTTGCAACGATGCTCCCATTCCACTGTCGAGACTTGAGATATTTGGCGATCTCGTAGGCGGCCTTGTTGGTGCACGCCGCGACCGCATAATTGACCGGCAGCTTGCCTGAGGTTGCGCTGCCGCCTGTACCCCCCAGATCGACGTGCGACTCGCCCAGCCGCGCCCGCTGCGCCGTCGTATAGAGCACCTGGCCGCTGCCGACGTCGGCCAGGGTGAAGGTGATGGCAACCTCGGCGGTGCTCTTGCCCATCGTGGGCTGCCCCAGCAGGTTGGCGCCCGGAATGTGGCTCAGCAGACCCTGCCCGCCCGTCGAGCTGCTGGTGCGGTCCGGCGTCCACTCGTTGACCGTGGCGTAGACCAGGTACTGCACCCCCAGCACCCTGCCGGCGTTCTGCTCCGGCGTCGGCGGCGGCGAGTGGAGTGCGGCGGCGCCCTTGCGCGTCTGGCGCTTGCTCTCCTCGGTTTTGACCGGGGTCGGTTCCTCCGACGGAGGGAGCGCCACCGTGTCGGTGCGGGTCTGCTGCCGCTTGATTTCGTCGACTCGTTGCTGCTCGATGACGTCGAAGCGCCGGGTGTTGTAGAGCGCTGCCGTCAGCATCTCCTGGATGCCCGCCGCCGGCACTGCCAGCCGTTCCTTGCCATCAGCGCTATCGGCCTCGGCCGCCTTGTTGACCACCGAGAGGACGCCGAGCCGGATGCGCGGTCCCGGATTGTAGGTGAACTGCAGCCCCAACCAATCCTCGTCGTGCTCCGAGTTGAGCGTGTTGCGCACCGGTGCCAACGTCCCATCCGGGCCCTTGAAGTAGGCGATCCAGGAGCTGTCACTGATGCAGCTCTTGACGATCTCCGGGTCCAGCTTCTTGGGGCCTTGAGCGTCCTTTTTATCGTCGTGTTGATTGCCGCCGCCGGGCCAGCCATAAGCAGGCAGACCGTTGGCGAGCAGCAGCCAGACGAGCGAGCACCCTGCAACCAAACGCCACCGTTCCCTCATATCCTTCCTCCTCCAGAGAGCCTCCTGGCGCGCCGCGCCGCGGTCCGGTGCCGCAGACGCTGCCGGTAGCCAGGCGACCGACGTCCCGCGGAAGAGACACGGTGAAAGTGGGATTGTTGAGGGCACCGCGGCGGATCGTTGCCCATCCATCGCCCGCCGCGCAGGCCGCTGCCGCAGGTGGCGGGACTCAGCCTCGCTCATGCACATGCGGCACCGATCGGGTCTTCGAATTCGCCGTGGTGCCGCAGCAGGCGGTCCGTCAGGGTGCGGGCCAGCTCTTCGAACGGCTGCGCCGCCAGGGGGCAGAGGCTGTGTGCGCGCTCCAGCCATACGCTTTCGGCGTCTCCGGCCAGCCGCGCCTCGATCTCGGCGCAGCTCAGGGCGATGCGCGCCGCCACCGTCGGGGCCAGCACGGAATCGAGCAGCTTCCAGGCACGCTCCAGATTGCGCCGCGCCGGCAGCAGGTCGTTGGTTGTAAGCAGGATGAAGCCGATCTCGGCCAGGCAGGCCGCGGTGGGCAGCGTCGCTCCGGCGTGCGCAAACGCGAAGGCCGCCTGCCGGTAGTGCGCCACGGCCTCGTCCCACGCGCCCACCTGCTGGTCGACCTGCGCCCAGCCGGCGGCGGCCAGCGCCTTTTCCTCGCTGGGCTCCTCGGGGTCGTCCAGGAACGCGACGATCTCCGCAAACGACTGCACCGCGCCCGCCAGGTCGCCGCGATGGAGGCGGGCCTTGCCCAGCAGCCAGTGCGCCAGCGCCCCCGCCCGCCCGACGCGGCCCCGCGGGTCGCGCGGCAGGCAGGCGGCCAGGACCGTCGCGGCTTCGGCCTCCTGTTCGCCCACCTCGCGGCCCCGTGGCTGCAGCAGCGCGCTTTCGGCTTCCAGGTTGAACAGAGTCAGCAGGGTCCGGCGATGGAATCGCGCTTCGTGCCGTACCGCCTGCAGGCGGTCCACCCGCGGCATGGCCATCAGCTCCTTGGCCAGTACCGCGGCCTCCTGAGCCCTGGCCATCAGATCGGCCATTGGGGACGCGCCCCCACGGTCGCGCCCCGCGGCGAGGAAGGGGTATCGCGGCGTCGCGCCGGGGAAGTCGCTGCGCTCGGAACTGCGATTTCGTGCCATGGCAATGTCCCCACAGGAGAAGAGGGGGTCGGAGATGGCCAGGCAGCGGCCGGCTCGCGGCCTCCGTACCTTCAAGACACATCGGAGGTGTCCAGTGGGGGTGTGTTGCAGGGATCGGCGGCCGCAGCGACCCGGCGCATCGACACCTCGACCTCCGCATCCTGCGCAAGCTGGAGCTGCCACCACGCCTCCCCTGCCAGGCGCGCACCAGCGTCGCCCGCCCGCGCATCCGCGGAAAAACTCAACAGCTGGTGCTCCGCGAACGCCGCAGCCTCGCGCACGATCACCAGGGCCAGCTGGGCGAGCCGGCCGGCCGCCGCCGGATCCTCGCGCGCCTCGCCGCCACTCTTGACCTGGAGCAGGCGGCAGAGTCCCCAGGTGTGGAATGTCTCATCCACCGCGGCGGCCCGCAGCTGCTCGTCGAAGGAGAGCGGCGCCAGCCGCCCCCACAGGTCGGGCGCCGCCGGCCCACTCGGTCGCGGCATGTGTCCACCGCTGAGAATGCCGTACCGAGCCAGCTGACAGGTGCTAATCAGATATGCAGAGGAAGGTTACTTTGCATCATTGCGCCCCAAGGACACAGCGGCAGCGTCCTTCTCGGGCGTCACCACCTGCAGCGTTATGGCGCCCGTCAGCATGGCGACGACCTGGAAGACCTGCTGGTTAGTGTCCCGAGGGAGCTTTGGGGGCCTGCTTGTGCGGTCTGGCAGGGGTAACGCCCCCGGTTTGGTAGCTAGAGGCCGAAGTACCCCTTGGCGCAATTCTCGATTCCAAAGAAGCGCGCCATCTTTATGGCGTGCTGGACTTCAATCTCGGGGTTTGCGCGAGTCTTCCCGTGCTTTCCCCTCGGCAGTCCACGGTAGGTTCTACCCTTTGCATCCAAGACCCATATCTTGTGCTCCTTCGATACCATCCGCGTTCCTGGCAAGCATTCGTCCAGCATTGCCTGGATTTCCGAAAGCTTTACCTGGAACGTGGATCGCATTCCAGAGCTTGTGCTAGGCCGCTAGCGCTTCTTCGTGGACCTCTGGCTTCTTCGGCGCGAGTGTCTGGTGCTCCAGCGGCACCACTTGGATGCCGATGTACGACTCTGACGGGCGCCTCCCCATGTCCTTCAGGTCGACCTCGCCGGCCCGGACTTGGAGCACGGCCTCCTCCCACTCCCTGAGCGCCGTCATATTGGTGTCGAAGAAGAAGCGCTCCGCTGCCGCCTTGAAGCTCGCGAAGTCCTCCTCGCCTTCGGCGATGTCCAGCAACACTTCGTAGTAGCTCTTGCTCAGCGCACCGAGGGCGCTGGGTACGGAGTCGCCTCTTTCGGCGAAACCGCCGGGGCTCACCGCTTCGGCCCAGAATTCGCCATCCTCGCCCGTCACGAGGATGCGACCGGCCACGATCACTCCGGCTGTGAAGTGCCCGTTTCTCACGAGGTCGCGACGCGAGAAGAGGATCGGGTAGTGCGTCATGATCGATGATTCTCCAATAGTCCCATAGCCCCCTTCGGGAAGGAGGACACAAGGGAAGGTGCAACAGGCGCGCCATCGCGAGACAGCGCCGAGGCATCAGGAATCCTAAAATGCTTCCGTAGCATCTTATATTGGGTGTGACATTCCCGTCAATGCCCCACCTGGCCAGTCTTCGGGCTGGCCTATTGCCCGTGCGGGGCAACCTAATACTACTAGACGTAACGGGAGCCGTTTTTCTTCCCAGAACGGGCCGATCCGGGCGATTGAGTCGGTTCCCCATTCGGCCGCGTGTCCGTCTCGACGAGCCTCGGCATGGGCGAGCGAGAGCGAGCGGGCAGCCTTGAAGACGCCGGCAGCGGAAATGAGCTGGGTCCTCGCCGCTGCTGGGATCGAGCGCGAAACCCTGGTGAGCTTGCGCCTCTTCCTGGATGCCGCCCGTCAGGAGGCGGCCACGGTTGAGCAAGCGCGCGCAGCGCTGCGGCTCCTCGGTCGGTCACCCCATCTTGGCGTCCCTGCACCCTGAGTGCGCGATCCAGCCGTCGTGGTCGCAGCCGCGGGCGGGCCGCTCGGCAGATGATCTCGATGTTGGGGCACGATGGGCACGGCATCTCGTGCCCGCCACACTGGATCAACCATGACTCCTTGCTCTCGTCGAATTCGGAGGAGCATTGGCCCGATGGGCTGGTGCAGGTGCCGGGACAGCTCGGGTCGTTAGGGCAGTGCGCCGTGCAAGCGTTCGGCCGGATTCCCTACGCCCTCATCGCCGCAAGCCCTCCATCCGTGGCAAGACGCTTCGCCCGCCCCCGGCCCGATTGCGCGCGCGCCGCTAGGCGCGTCGTGATCGGGGCAGCTGTTGAGCGACCCGCATCCGGTGGAGGTGGCGCGAAGCCCCCGCCAAGAGTCGGACTGCCATCGGCTTTTGCGGGAGCGGGGGCTGTGGGGCCTGGGGAGGTCTGCTGGTGGTGGCTGACGCTTCCTCTCTCCACGCGGATAGCCGCGGCGCATCCCCCTCAACGTCAGCACTGTGCGGCTCAGGTCCGTTCAAATGCCAGGTACGCCCAGGCCAGGTGCCGCGTCCAGTTCTGGCGGTGCGGGCAGAGGACGCGCAGGCGGAAGGCGCCGGTGGGAAATTGGCGGGCTACGCCCCAGCTGGTCGCGTAGAGGTGGGCGACGTTGTAGTCGGCGTGCCCGTAGATTGGCGATTGCCGCTCGGCGCAGAGGCGCTCCGCCCGGTCCCTGGCAAGGGGGCTTGAACCAGGGCCGCAATGGTAGGCTGGACAGGTGCGCGCGGGCGGCCGGTACTGGCTGCGTGGCGCTTCTTGTAAGGAGTCGCAACGATGATAGCGGTGCTTGCGTTGCTGGCGGCAGGAGCGGCAGGGGCGGCGGTGGACGCTGGCCAGGTGCGACCTGTTCCTGACCTGGAATCGCATGTGGCGGCGTGGGCCAAGGACCAGGGCAGCGGCGCGGTGGTGGTGGCCGAGCGGGTGCAGGGGCAGTGGCGGTATGGCATGGGCGGGCAGCCGTTCGCGGCCGGACATGCGGCGGTGGCGCCCGAGCGGATCGAATTCGAAATTGGGTCGCTGAGCAAGGTGTTCACCGGCCTGCTGCTGGCGCAGGCGGTGCACGAGGGCAAGCTGGCGCTCACCGACACGCTGGCAGTGCGGCTGCCGGTGCAGTTTGCGTCGCGCGAGGTGGGCGGCATCACGCTCAAGCAGCTGGCGACCCACACGTCGTGCCTGCCGCGGCTGCCCGACAACATGGTTGGAGCCGACTCGCCCGACCCCTATGCCGCGTACACCAACGCAGACCTGTTCGCGTACCTGGCGCAGGCCAAGCTGCCGTCGGCGCCGCCGTGCGCGCCGGACTACTCCAACCTGGGGTTTGGCGTGCTGGGAGTGGTGCTGGAACGGGCGTATGGGCAGTCGTGGGATACGCTGGTGCACAACAAGATCACCTTGCCTCTGGGGATGGCTGACACGGTGCAGCACCTGTCGACGGAGCAGCGCGCGCGCTTCGCGCAGGGGTGGTCGGAGGGCAAGCAGGTGCAGCCCTGGACGTTCCAGGCGATGGCCGGCGCCGGGGCGCTGGTCTCGACGGCTGCCGACCTGACCAAGCTGGCTGACGCGATGCTGGCTGGCGCCGGCGGGCCGCTGCGCGATGCGTGGCAGCTGATGTCTGCCGACCAGAGCGACGCGGGGGCCATGGGCGGTCACATCGGCCTGGCGCTGATGCACGACCGGCTGTACGGCCAGGATCGCTACTGGCACGACGGCGGCACCGGCGGCTTCCGCAGCACCTTGCAGGTGTTCCCGGCCGACGGGCGGGCGCAGATCGTCCTGACCTCCAGCGCCGACGGCAAGGTGGAAGCCTGGCTGACGGCGTGGCGCGCCGAGGGCCGGACACCGGTCGCGTGGCGCGAGATCACCCTGCCGGCGGGCGCCCTGGACGAATACACCGGCGTGTACCAGCTGTCGCCGCAGGCCCGCTTCACCATCCTCAGGGTCGGCGACGATCTGCGCGTGCGCTTGACCGGCCAGCAGTTCCTGGCGGTGTTCGCCAGCGCCAAGGATGAGTTTTTCTACCGCGCGGTCGATGCGCAGCTCTCGTTCCAGCGCCAGGGCGGCAAGATCACCGGGCTGGTGGTGCACCAATACGGCCGCGACCTGGCGGCGCGCCGCACCGCCGACCCGGTGCCCCACGTCGAGTTCCTGCCGGTCGCTTCGCTGGCGGAGCTGGCCGGGGACTACGACTTCAGCTCCGTCGAGGCGGGCGCGGTGCTCACCGTCCGGGTGCGCGGCGAAGGGCTTACCGCGCAGCTCACCGGCCAGCCGATGGTGCCGGTCTTCGCGGTGGCCAAGGACCGCTTCCAGTACGACGTCGTCGATGCGACGCTGGTGTTCGAGCGCGACGCCGCCGGCAAGGTGTCCGCCGTGGTGCTGAACCAGAACGGCGCCTCCGTCCGCGCGCCCCGCAAGCACCCATGACCGCGACCGTCGCAGTGCGGAACACCCGGGTCAACCGCCGGCCGGGCACGCTGTGGAAGGTGCTGCAGTTCCCGCTGACGCGGGCGCTGCTGGCGATCCTGGCGATGGCCGCCGTGGTCGCCGCCGTGCAGGGCGCCCAGCACGCGCTGGGCCTGGCGCCGCAGGGCGCCGCGAGCCGCGTCCTGGGGCTGGGGCTGATCGCCGGGCTGTGCCTGGCCTACGTCGGCACCGTTCGCCTGATCGAGCGGCGCGCCGCGGTCGAGCTGGCGCCGCGCGATGCCCTGCCGGCTTTTGGCGGCGGCTTCCTGGCCGGCACGGCGCTGTTCAGCGCCACCATCCTGGTGCTGTGGGCGCTGGGCGCCTATCGCGTCGACGGCACGCGCGGCGCCGACGCCCTGGTGGGGCCGCTGCTCGGCTCGCTGATCGCGGCGGTCTTCGAGGAGCTGCTGGTGCGCGGCGTGCTGTTCCGCATCGTCGAAGAGAGCCTGGGCAGCTGGCTGGCGCTCGCCATCACCGCCGCGCTCTTCGGCCTGCTGCACTTCTTCAATCCCGGCGCCACGATCGCCAGCACCTGCGCCATCGCGCTGGAAGCCGGCATTCTGCTGGCCGCCGTCTACATGGCGTCGCGCACGCTGTGGATGTGCATCGGCCTGCACTGCGCCTGGAACTTTGCCGAAGGCGGCATCTTCGGCGCCAGCGTTTCGGGCGGCAAGCCCGAAGGGCTGCTGATCGCGAAGTTCCAGGGCTCCACCCTGCTCACCGGGGGCAAATTCGGCCCCGAGGCCTCGCTGCCCGCGGTGGTGATCTGCCTGGCCGGCGGCCTTGCCTACCTGGCCCTGGCGCGCCGCCGCGGCCGCATCCTGCCGCCCGCCTGGCGCCGCGTGCCAGATCCTCCGACCCCGGACCCGGCCGCCATCCCGCCTGTCGTCCTCTAGCTGCTCCCGCCGATCTCGGCTATTCGTGACCCATACCGGCCGCCGCTGACGCCGACGGCGACGGCCGGTCGGCGGATGCCGCCTGGGTGATGCTCAGGGCGACGGCTTCCGCCACCCGGATGCCGTCCACGGCGGCGGACAGGATGCCGCCGGCGTAGCCGGCGCCTTCGCCGGCAGGATACAGACCGGCCACGGCAACGCTCTGCAGGTCGTCGTCGCGGCGCGTCAGGCGCACCGGCGCGGAGGTCCGCGTCTCGACGCCGGTGAGCACCGCGTCCTCCATGGCGAAACCGCGCAGCTGGCGGTCGAACGCCGGCAGCGCCTCGCGGATCGCCGCGATCGCGTAGTCCGGCAGGCAGGACGTCAGGTCGCCCCAACGCACCGCCGGCCGATAGGACGGCAGCACCGCACCGGGCGCCGTCGACGGGCGGCCGGCGAGAAAGTCGCCGACGCGCTGCGCCGGCGCGTCGTAGGAGCTGCCGCCCAGCTCGAAGGCCCGCGTCTCCCAGAACCGCTGCAGCTCGACGCCGGCCAGGGGGCCGCCGGGATAGTCCTCGGGCGTGATGCCGACGACGATGCCGCTGTTGGCGTTGCGCTCGTCGCGCGAATATTGGCTCATGCCGTTGGTCACCACCCGGCCGGGCTCCGACGCCGCCGCCACCACGGTGCCGCCCGGACACATGCAGAAGCTGTAGACCGAGCGGCCGTTGCTGCAGTGGTGCACCAGCTTGTAGTCGGCGGCGCCGAGCAGCGGGTGCCCCGCCTGGGCACCGAAGCGGCGGCGGTCGATCAGCGACTGCGGATGCTCGATGCGGAAGCCGATCGAAAACGGCTTGGCTTCCATCAGGACGCCACGCCGCGCGAGCATCTGAAAGGTGTCCCGCGCGCTGTGCCCCGGCGCCAGCACCACGTGATCGGCCGCCAGCCGCTCGCCACCGCCGGCGCCGCCGCCGCCCACATCACCCGCGTCGCCCGCTGCCGCACCGGCACCCGCCACGACCACGCCGCGCACCCGCCCCCGCTCGACGAGCAGGTCTTCGACCCGGCACTGGAAACGGATCTCGCCGCCCAGCGACTCGATCTTGGCGCGCATCGCTTCCACCACCTTGACCAGCCGGAAGGTGCCGATGTGCGGCTTGCTGACGAAGAGGATCTCCGCCGGCGCGCCGGCGGCGACCAGCTCTTCGAGCACCTTGCGCCCGCGGTGGCCGGGGTCCCTGATCTGGCTGTACAGCTTGCCGTCGGAGAAGGTGCCGGCACCGCCTTCGCCGAACTGCACGTTGGATTCTGGATCGAGCACCCGCTTGCGCCACAGCCCGAAGGTATCCACCGTGCGCTCGCGCACCGCCTTGCCGCGCTCCAAAACCAGCGGCCGCAATCCCATCTCGGCCAGGAGCAGGGCGGCGAACAGCCCACACGGCCCCATGCCGATGACGATCGGCCGCGGCACCGCCCCCGCGCCCGCCGGCGCCGCCTGCTCCGACCGCGCCACGAAACGATAGGAGGTGTCGGGCGTCGGCCCGACCCGCGCGTCGCCGCGCAACCGCGCCAGGATCCGGGATTCGCGCGCCGGCGCCGTTTGGACGTCCACCTGGTAGATCAGCGTGATCGCGCCGCCGCGGCGCGCGTCGTAGCTGCGCCGGACGATCGACCAGCCCAGCAGGTCGCGCCGCTCGATGCCGAGCGTCGCCGCGATCGCCACCGGCAGCGCCTCGGCGCCGTGGTCCAGCGGCAGTCTCAGCTCCTTGATGCGCAACATGATCGCGGCAGCAGGCGCGCCCCGGGCGTCGCCGCGGCGCGCCGCGGCTTCAGGCGCCGCCGGCGTCGCCGGCCCGCTCCAGCGCCTGCCGGTCCCAGCTGGCAAGGTTGGCGGCGGCTTCGTAGGTGCTCTGCAGGAACGCCAGGAGCGCCGCGTCGGGGTCGGGAGCGGCGCGCAGCACGTCGTAGGGCAGCAGGAATTCCCCCATCTGCGCATTGTAGGCGGCCCCCGCCGGTTGCACCGGCGCGGCGCCGAAACCCGGCGGCGTGGGATAGGCGTAGGCGTAGAACGCCGCCTGCGGCGCCTGCGGGCTGCCGGGCCAGAAACCGGCGCTGGACACTTCGTGCGAGTACCCTTCGCGCATCACCCGGTCGGCCACGTGCGGCGCGCCGCCGGGATGCGGCGGCGCCGGCCGGCCCGAAAAGCGGCTTGCCGCCAGGTCGAAGCTGCCCCAGAAGAAGTGCACCGGGCTGGCCTTGCCCAGGAAGCGCCCGCGGAACACCTTGAACACCCGGTCCGCCTGCACCAGCACTCGCCAGAAGCGCTGCGCCGCCAGGCCGTCGTAGGCGGCGTGCACGCGATCGTCGGCAAACGGCAGCGCGTCGTCGGGGATTTCCACCGGCACCGGCCAGATGTGGACCGCCACGTCGAGCGCCGCCAGCGCCGCCTGGTAGTCGGCAAAGAAGTCGGCGACGCTGCGCGCCGCAAGCGGCACCGCGCGCCGGCCGCCGTCGCTCACCCGGAACGCCAGCTCATGGGCCAGCAGGTCGAATTCGATCTCCAGCAGCCGCCCGCCGCTGCACGGCATGGCCGAGGTGGTCAGGCCGCGGGCGCTGACGTACAGCGCCACCTGCCACCAGTGGTTCAGCATCGGTTCCAGGGCCAGGCGCGTCTTGCCGACGATCTGGCTCCAGCGGTGCATCGTCTGGCAGGTGTCGGCCCAGTCGGCGTACACCAGCTGGGGCCACGCCTGGGCTTGCTCCGTGGGCATCGCGTTCTCCTCCGGCCGGTCGCGTGCCCGCGGGCGCATGGGGGCGCACCCGCGGGCTTGGCGGCGGCGCGGTTCCGGGCCGCCGCCGCCAGCCGCCATCATAGCCTGGGGGCCGACGCCAAACTCAGCGGGAGCCGCTGAGCGCCACCGGCGTGTCGCGATACATCTCGGGATAGACGTGCTTGAGGGCGGTGATCTTGGGCAGGTCGTTGACCACGATGTAGGGGTACGTGGGGTTGTGGATCAGGAAGTCCTGGTGGTAGCCCTCCGCCTCGTAGAAGCCTTTCATCGGCTCGATCTTGGTGACGATCGGCCCGCTGAACACCTTGTCCTTGCCCAGCTGGTCGACGTAGGCGCGGGCGACGCGCTCCTGCGTCGGCGTGGTGAAGAAGATCTCGGAGCGGTAGCTGGTGCCGGAGTCGGGACCCTGCCGGTTCAGCTCGGTCGGATCGTGGGCGACGGCAAAGTAGAGCCGCAGCAGCTGGCCGTAAGAGATCTTCTTGGGGTCGAAGGTGATCTCCACCGACTCGGCGTGGCCGGTCGTCTCGGTGCCGACCATCTCGTAGTGCGCCGTCGCCTTGCTGCCGCCCGCATAGCCGGCGACGACCTTGGTGACGCCCTGCACGTGCTCGAACATGCCCTGCAGACCCCAGAAGCAGCCGCCGGCGAGCACCGCCGTCTGCGGACCGGTCGCCTCGGCGGCGGGGGTATCCATCGCCGGCGGCGGAATCACTTTGTTGATGGCGTCGGCCCGCATCTGGCAGGCGGCGCCGCAGATCGCGATCGCCAGGATCGCGGCGACGGATCGGAAGTTGGCTTGCATCGTGGTCTCCCTTCGCGGTGAGGGTAGGAGCGCGGTCGCGCCCACCACTTCCTTTTACGGGTCAGCGCCAGCGGCGGATTCGCGCCCGGCCCTGGGGTCGAGCCCGACGCGGCGATTTGACACCGCGGGAGGGGTGCCGTATGGTTCAAAGCCGCTTGCACCAGCTGTCTTTCGACCAACTTTCACTCCGGGACGTGTCCCGGAAGGACAGGCACATGAGCGACGATCAGGCGGAGGATCGGGTATCGCGGCGTGGGTTCCTGGGGATGGGGTCGGCGGCGCTGGCCGCGGCGGGCATGCTGTCGGCGGCGCAGGCCGCGGCCCAGGAGGAGGGGCCCAAGCCCTACCCGGTGCGCGGCGACCGCAGCTCCAGCGCTCCCGGTCCGTCCAACACGGAGATCGACGCGCAAAACCCTGATTCCTTCCTGCCGCCGCAGACCGACGCCGGCGGCGTCCAGACGTTCAAATATCCTTTCGGGATCTCGCACAAGAGGATGCAGGTGGGCGGCTGGTCGCGCGAGGTCACGGTGCGCGAGCTGCCGGTCTCCAAGTCCATCGCCGGCGTCGACATGCGCCTGACCGCCGGCGGCGTGCGCGAGCTGCACTGGCACACCGCGGCCGAATGGGCCTTCATGCTGTACGGCACGGCGCGCATCACGGCGATCGACCTGGAAGGCAAGAGCTTCGTCGCCGACGTGGGAGAAGGCGACCTGTGGTATTTCCCGCCCGGCATCCCGCATTCGATCCAGGGTCTCAATCCGGACGGCGCGGAGTTTCTCCTGGTGTTCGACGACGGCAACTTCTCGGAATATGAGACGGTGCTGCTCACCGACTGGATGGCGCACACGCCGCACGACGTGCTGGCGCACAACTTCGGCGTCAGCGAGCAGGCGATCGCCAAGATGGTGCGCAAGGAAAAGTTCATCTTCCAGGCCGAGGTGCCCGGTCCGCTGGCCCAGGACCAGAAGGTCGCCGCCGGCGCGCTCGGCCCGTCGCCGCTGGACTTCGCGTTTCGCACCACCCAGCAGGCGATGGTGAAGCGCAGCCGCGGCGGCGAGGTGCGGATCATCGACGCGCGCCATTTCAAGGTTTCGACGACTATCGCCGCGGCGGTGGTCACCGTGCATCCCGGCGGCATCCGCGAGCTGCATTGGCATCCCAATGCCGACGAATGGATGTACTTCATCGCCGGCGCCGGCAGGATGACGGTCTTCGCCACCGGCGGCCGCGCGCGCACCATGGATTTCCAGGCCGGCGACGTCGGCTACATCCAGAAGACGCTGCCGCACTACGTGCAGAACACCGGCAGCACCGATCTCAAGTTCCTGGAGATGTTCAAGGCCAGCTCCTACCAGGACCTGGCGCTCTCCGAATGGCTGACCCACACCCCGCCCGAGCTGGTGCTGGCCCACCTCGGCATCGACAAGGAGACGCTGAACGCGATGCCCAAGGACGAGCCGGTGGTGATGCCCAGGTAGCCCTGCTTCCTCCTGGCGGCGGGCGGAGCGGCGCTACCGCGCGCGATCCCAGCGCCGCAGCAGCAGCGGAAAAAGCGCCAGCGTACAGGCGTACGACACCAGCATCGCCAGCGCCAGCAGCAGGCCCAGGCTGGCGCTGGGCTTGATCGCCGAAAAGCCCAGGACGGCGATCCCCAGCGACAGCACCACGGCGTTCCAGCGCAAGCCGCGGCCGGTGGTCCCGAGCGTCGCGGCGACGGCCGCCGCGTGCGCCAGGCCGGCGCGGCGCTCGCGGCGGTAGGCAAAGGCGTACTGCACGGCGAAGTCGACGCCGGCGCCCAGGTTGAGCGCCGCAAACATGCTGGTGGCGATGCCCAGCGGCACGCCGGCGGCGCCCAGGCCGCCGAACAGCAGCAGCGTCGCGGCGACGACCGGCGCCAGCACCACCGCGGTCCGGCGGGCGCTGCGCAGGGCGGCCAGCAGCATCGCCGCGATCAGCAGCGCGGTCCAGGCGATCGAGCGCAGCTGGTTGGCGACGATCGCCCCCACCACCGCCAGCGCTTCCGGCACCTCGCCCGAAGCGTGCACGTCGACCGGCCGGCCCGCCGCCAGGAGCGGCTGCTCGGCGGCGAAGGCGGCCGCCAGCCGCCGCGCCTTGCCGTAGTCGGCGTCCTTGACCAGCAGGCGGACGCGCAGCCGGCCGCCGTCGAGCGCCAGCAGCTCGCGCAAGCCCAGGCGGATACGCAGGATCTCGACCAGCATGCCGACGCGGCGCATCGCCGCCGCCGGCAGCGCCGCGAGCGGCGGCGGCAGATCCAGCACCCTGGCGCCGCCGACAAAAGCCGGCAGGATGCTGACCACACCGCCGACGTGCGGCGCCCGCTCGGCCCAGGCATCCACCTGCGCCAGCAGGGCCGCCCCCGCCGGCGTCCAGAAGTAACCCGCCGGCCCGCTGCACACGACGTCGAACCGGTAGCTGCCCCAGAATTCCGCGTCGAACGTCCGCGCCGCCGTCACCAGCGGCGCCCGCGGATCGAAGTTGTCGATCCAGGAATCCTCGACCCGCAAGCGCAGGACCCCCGGCACCGCCAACACCAGGAGCCCCAACGTGACCAGCGCCACCGCCCGCGGCCGCCGCACCGTCAGCCGCTCGAAACCCGCCAGCTCGCCCTCCCCCGCCGCCGCTCCCGCCGCGCCGCGCCGCCGTTCCAACCAACGCGGCGGCAGCGTCACCACCAGCGCCGGCGCCAGCGTGAAGGTGAACAGCATCCCCAGCAGCAGGCCGATGCCGGTGAACAGCCCCAGGTGGCGCACCGGCGCCATGCCGGCATCCAGGAACGACAAGAATCCCGCCGCCGTCGCCAGCGAGATCAGCACCAGAGGCGTAGCCAGGTCCACGAATGTCAGATCCGCCGCCCGCCGCACTCGCTCGCGCGCCGCTGCCGCGGGCGACCCCGCGGCCGCCTGCGCGCCGTCGGCACCGCCAGGCGCGCCGGCGTTGGAGGCGGCGAGGTGATCGCGCAGGCGCTCCAGCAGGTAGATCTCGTCGGTCATCGCCATCGCCATCAGCAGCACCGGCAGCACGGTGGTGACCAACGTGACCGGCACGCCCGCCCAGCCCATCAGCCCCAGCGTCCAGACCAGGGTCGCCACCACCTGCGCCAGCGGGATGAGCACGCCGCCGGCGGTGCGCAGGGTCAGCGCCAGCAGCAGCGCCACCGCCGCCATCATCAGCGGCACCAGGCGCGCCAGGTCGGCCAGCACGGCATCGCCCAGGTCGGCCTCGGCGGCGACCGGCCCGGTCAGCCGCAGGCGGAACGGTGCCGCGCGCCGCGGCGTCAGGTATCGCCGCAGGTCGGCCAGCAGCTCGCCGCGCCCCACCCGCCGGCCCACCGGCAGGTAGAACGCCGCCGCCGTGCCGTCCGCGGACAGGTACAGCCCGCTCGCCATCGGCTCCCGCCGCAGGCGCGCCAGCACGTCGTCAAACGGGGCTTCGCCGCGGCTCCACTCCTCGAAGAACGTATGGATCAGAAGCGGCCGCAGCACCCGCGGCGGATCGAGAAACGTCACGATCGAGCGCACGCCGCCCGGCTCGACGCCTGGGAAGCGCCCCAGCGCCGCTTGCAGCCGGCTGAGAAAGGCGAAGCCCTGCGGCGTGTCGAGGCGCGGGCCGCCCGGCCGCGCCGTCGCCAGCAGCAGGATCAGGTCGGGATCGTGGAAGGCCTCCCGGTCGCCCTGCGTCCGCTGCACCACCGGGTCGCCCTGGGGATGGATGGCGGCGCCGTCGGTCCACAGCTCCAGCCGAAACAGCCCCTTTGCCGCCACCGCGGTGCCCACCGCCAGCAGCGCCAGGATCAGCAGCGGGCGGGCCAGGGCGGCGCGAGCCAGGGGCAGCAGCAGCATGCGCTAGTGCCCCGCGCGGTTCATTCGCATGGTAGTCGCGCCGCAATCCGGTCCTCTGGCAAGGCACGCCGACGCAGGCATAGTTGAACTTATGTCGAGGAGGCGTAACGTCGCCAGGGGGCCGGAGGGCAAGCGAATGCCATGCGAATGAACCGTGCGGGGCACTAGAGCAGGGTCTCCGGGACGGCGTACGGCCGCAGCGCCGCGCGCAAGGATTCCGGCAGCGGCGTCGGCACGCTGGCGCCGCCGTCGCCCTCGCGGCGCATGAAGGCGATCTGCTGCTCGCCGCGCGCCACCAGCTCTTCGCCGGCAGCCGCCTGCCGCCAGTATTCGAAGCCCAGGGTGACGCGGTTTTGCGCCACCGCCGCCAGGCGCATGCGGATGACCACCTGGTCGCTGGCCTGGAGCTCGGCCAGGTAGTCGCAGGAGCAGCGCACGGTGGCCAGCGACAGACCGCGGCCGATCTCGGCGATCACCTGCGGCGCGTGGTCGGCCAGAAACGCCTCCCGGCACCGCCCCTGCCAGCGCAGGAAGTGGGCAAAGTACACCGTGCCGACCAGACTGGTCTCTTCGAACCCGACCCGATGACGATATTCGTAGTGCCGCAAGTGCTCGCTCCCAGGGCAACCTTATCGCACGACCGCTGCCACCGCGGTCTCTCTCTGCGGTCTCTATCTAAGGTGCGCGCAGGCCCCGCTGGAGTTACGCCGCCGCGGGCGGCTCGACGCCGTGTTGGGCGAGCAGGGCCAGGAAGCCCGCTTCGTCGAGGATCGTCAGCCCCAGGGCGCGGGCCTTGTCGGCCTTGGAGCCGGCGTCCTCGCCGACCACCACGTAGTCGGTCGACTTGCTGACCGACCCGGTGGCGCGGCCGCCCAGCTCTTCGATCAAGGCCTGGGCGTCGGGGCGCGACAGGCGCTCCATGCTGCCGGTGAAGACAAACTTGCGGCCCGCGAGCGGCAGGGCCGCCGCCGCATCCGCCGCGCCTGCTTCGCCGGCCTCGCCGCCGGCCGCCGCGGCGGCGGCCGGGCGAGGCGGCCCCTCCGCCAGGTGTACCTTTGCCAGCAGGGCGTCCAGGATCTCGCCGTTGCGCGGATCGCCAAAGAAAGCCACGATCTGCTCCGCCATGCGCGGGCCGACCCCGGCCACCTCCTGGAGCGCCGCGTCGCCCGCGGCGCGCAGCGCGGCAAAGGCGCCGAAGTGCCGCGCCAGGTCGCGCGCCACCGCCGAGCCGACCTCGGGGATGCCCAGGCCGTACAGGAAGCGCGCCAGCTCGACGTGCGAGGCGCGCTCGATCGCCTCGACCAGCTTTTGCGCCGACTTGGCGGCGAACCCTTCCAGCGGCAGCAGCTGCTCGGCGCGCAGGCCGAAGATGTCGGGCAGCTGGCGCACCAGGCCCTGGGCGACGAACAGCTTGGCGCTCTCATCGCCCAGGCCCTCGATGTCCAGGGCGCCGCGCGAAGCGAAGTGGACCAGGCGGCCGGCCAGCTGCGCCGGACACAGAAAGGCGTTGGGGCAGACGGTGAACGGACCGCGCTCGACCAGCGGCGTGCCGCACGATGGACACGCTTCCGGCATGCGCCACTCCGGCGCACGCTCGCGCTCGGGCTCGTCGATCCGCTCCACCACCCGCGGGATGACGTCGCCGGCGCGCTCGATGCGCACCCGGTCGCCCTCGCGCACGTCCTTGCGCGCCACCTCTTCGCGGTTGTGCAGCGTCGCCCGCGCCACCGTGACGCCGCCGATCTCGACCGGCAGCATGAGCGCCACCGGCGTCACCACGCCGGTGCGTCCCACCGACGGCAGGATCGACAGGATGCGCGTCACCTCCTTGCGCGGCGGGAACTTGAAGGCGAACGCCCAGCGCGGATGGCGGGCCGTCCAGCCGGCCGCGTCGCGCGCCTCCAGGTCGTCCAGCTTGATCACCACGCCGTCGATTTCATAGCCGAGGTCGTCGCGCTGCGCCTCGATGTCGCGGTGGTAGGCCAGCACGTCGTCCAGGGTGGCGCCGCGACGCACCAGGTTGCTCACCCGCAGCCCCCAATCGGCCAGCGCTGCCAGCACCTCCCACTGCGTCGCGACCGGCTGCGGCTCATCGCCCCACGACAGCACGTCGTAGGCGTACAGGTCAAGCGGACGCGAGGCGGTGATGCGCGCATCCAGCTGGCGCAGCGCGCCGGCAGCGGCGTTGCGCGGATTGGCGAACGGTTCCTTGCCGGCGGCCAGCAGCGATTCGTTCAGCTTGTCGAAGGCGACCGAGCTCATGATCACCTCGCCGCGCACGGCGAGCAGAGCGGGCCACGGCAGCCGCCCCTCGCGCAGGCGCAGCGGCACCGCCGGAATGGTGCGCACGTTCTGCGTCACGCCCTCGCCGTGGCGGCCGTCGCCGCGCGTCGCGGCGCGCACCAGCACGCCGTGCTCGTAGACCAGCTCGAGCGACGCGCCGTCCAGCTTCGGCTCCAGGCAGTAGGCCACCGGCACGTCCGGCCGCCGCTCGGCGAGCACCCGCCGCAGCCGCTCGTCGAAGCGCCGCAACGCCTCCGCATCCTGGTCGGACTCCAGCGACAGCATCGGGGCGGTGTGCTCGATGGTCGGAAAGCTCCCCGCCGGCGTGCCGGCGACGCGCTGGGTGGGCGAATCGGCGGTGAGCAGGGCGGGGAAGCGCTCTTCGAGCGCCACCAGCTCGCGGTACAAGGAGTCGTAGCGTTCGTCGGAGACTTCGGGCGCGTCGCGCACGTAGTACAGATAGTCGTGGTGGCGCACCTGGCGGCGCAGCTCCGCGACGCGCTCCGCCGCCTGCCGCTCCGGCGCCAAACCCGGCGTTGGGGAGGTCATGCGGCCAACTTTACCATCCGCATCGACCTGCTATCCTGGGGCGGTGAGGGACCTCGCGCGGGACGAGCTGTGGCGCCGGGGCGGCCTCAGCTGGGGGCAGCTGGCGACGCGGGTGTGGCGGCAGTTCTGGGCCAACCAGATGCCGGGGCGTTGCGCGGAACTTGCCTATTACTTCCTGTTCGCCGTCTTTCCGCTGCTGCTCTTTCTGAGCACCATGCTCAGCTACACGACCACCGCCAATTCGCACCTGCGCAAGCTCCTGTTCGCCTACGTGGCGCGCGTGGCGCCCAGCGCCGACGTCACGACGCTGCTGCACAACACCCTGGACCAGATCACCCGCGAACGGCGCGGCGGCCAGCTGTCGCTGTCGCTCATCGCCACCGTGTGGGTGGCCTCCAACGCCATCGTCGCCGTGGTGCGCACCCTCAACACCGCCTGCGGCCTCCAGGAGACGCGGCCGTGGTGGCACCGGAGGCTGATCGCCATCGCGCTCACGCTCGGCTTTGCCGTGCTGATCGTTTCGGCCCTGATGCTGCTGCTCTACGGTCACGAGATCGGCGAAACCCTTGCCGACCAGTTCGGCATGGGAGTGGCCTTCTTCACCGCCTGGCACCTGCTGCACTGGCCGCTGGTCCTGGGCTTCGCCCTGCTGTCGTTCGAAGCCATTTACAACTACGCGCCCTGTCGCGAAGCCGGCGCGCCGCGTCCCTGGGGGACCCCCGGCGCCGTCGTCGGCGTCCTCCTGTGGGTGGGAGCCTCGCTGGGCCTGCGCCTCTACCTGGGCAACGTCCAGTCCTACGCCGCCAGCACCTACGGCTCGCTCGGCGCGGTGATCGTCCTGCTGCTCTGGTTCTACCTGACCGCGCTCGCCCTGGTGGTCGGCGGCGACGTCAACGCCGAGATCTCCCGCCACCCCTCGCCGGCAAGCCGCCGCCGCGCCGCCGGCCGGACCTGGCCGCCGCGCCGCCGCGCCGCCCGCCGCTGAGCGGCGCGCCAGCCGCGGGAGCGGGCGTGGGAAGCGCCGCTCACCGGCACTGGCGGCGGTCGCGGCGGTCGACGTTCAGCCGCGGCGCGAATCCGGCTGCTGCGTCTCGCCGCCGGCGGCGGCGCGGGCGAGCTTGCCCAGCCGCTCCAGCTCCTGCGGTTCGCTGTCCTTCACCTCGGGCCACTCCACGGTGCGCTTGGCCATCGCGGCGGCCAGGCGCTCCCACAGCTCGCGGTTCATCACCGCGCCGCCCTCCTTGGTCTTCCAGCCGCGCTGGCGCCATCCCGGCAGCCACCGGCTGGCGCCGTGCCGCAGGTAGTCCGACCCGGTGTGCACGGCAACGTGCGCGCCAGCCGGCAACGATTCCAGCACCGCCGCCGCGGCCAGCAGATCCACCGCGTTGGCGGACACCGTAACGCCGGCCGGCAGGCTGCCGCTCACCACGCGCTCTTCGCCCTGCGGCGCCGCGACCGCCGCACCACCTGCCGCATCACCGCCAGCGCCGCCGGCCTCGCCGGTAACAGCACCCGGTCCATCGCCGGCGGCGCCGCTAGCGGCGCCGCCCGCAACACCACCAACATTTGCCGGCTGGCGCCGCCGCACCAGCGCCGCCCAGCCGGCGCCCTGGCGCGAGCGCGAGATCCGCAGAAAGACGTCGACGTCCGGCGGCGGCGCCGGTGGCGCGGCGCCGGGGCCGGTACCGGTACCGGCCCCGGCGGCGCGTTCCAGCCGCAGGGCGGCGCGCTGTTCGACGATGGCGGCCGACGCCAGCTGGTCGGCGCGCTCGTTGCGCGCGTGCCCGGCGTGGCCTTTGATCCAGTGCCAGGTCACCTCGTGGCGCGCCGTCACCGCCGCCAGGCGCCGCCACAGGTCCTCGTTTTGCAGCTCGCCCGTCTTGCGCCGCCAGCCGCGCGCGATCCACCCCGGCAGCCACTCCGTGACGCCCCGCCGCAGATACTGCGAATCCGTGTAGAGCGCCACCCGGCAGCGCAGCTTGAGAGCATCCAGCGCCACCAGCGCCGCCGTCAGCTCCATGCGGTTGTTGGTGGTGCGCGGCTCGCCCCCCCGCATCTCCTCCGTCCGGCCGCTCGCCGGGTGTACCAGCACCACCCCCCACCCCCCCGGCCCCGGATTCGGGTCCGCCCCGCCATCGGTGTAGACCATCACCTCCGCCACCCGCGGCCCCTCCGACACGCCCACGCCGTCACCCATGTTCTTCCTCCCTCCGCAATCCCATCCCTCAACCGGCCGTGCCATCCGACCGAACGCTCCTTGCAGAGCAAGGGAAAGTAGCCTATACCTGCGCCCTTGGACAACGTCGAGATCGCTCGCGCGCTGGCGGAGGTGGCGGACGTCCTGGAGATCCAGGGGGCGGACTCGTTCCGCATCCGCGCCTACCGCAATGCGGTGCGCACGATCGAGGTGCAGACGCGGGCGCTGGCGCCGATGGCGGAGCAGGGGGTGGCGGCGTTGACGGCGCTGCCGGGGATCGGCAAGGAGATGGCGGGGCACATCCGCGAGCTGGTGGCGACCGGCACGCTGGCCCTGCGTGACCGGTTGCTGGCCGAGGTGCCGCGGTCGCTGCTCGACCTCACGCGCCTGGCCGGCGTGGGACCCAGAAAGGCGCGGCGGCTGTGGGACGAGCTGCACGTCGCCACGCTCGACGACCTGGAAGCGGCGGCACGCGACGGGCGGCTGGCGGCCCTGGCCGGTTTCGGCGACACCAGCCAGCAGAAGATCCTGGCCGCCATCGCCCTGCAGCGCGAGCACTCCCAGCGCTTCCTGCTGGCCGACGTCGAGCGCCACGTCGAGGCGCTGCTGGCCTACCTTGCCACTGGACCCGGCGTCGACCGCCTGGAGGTCGCGGGCAGCTACCGGCGCCGCCGTGAGACCGTCGGCGACATCGACGTGCTGGCCACCGCCGCCCTGCCGCAGCCGCTGATGGATTGGTTTCTGGCCTATCCGCAGATCGACAAGGCGCAGATGGCCGGCGGCACGCGCGCCTCCATCACGCTGCGCAGCGGTCTGCAGATCGACCTGCGGGTGGTGGCGCCCGACTGCTTCGGCGCCGCGCTGGTCTATTTCACCGGCTCCAAGGAGCACAACGTCAAGCTGCGGCGGCGCGGCGTCGAGCGCGGCCTGCGCATCTCGGAATACGGCGTCTTCGCCACCGCGGCCGGCGGCGGCGAAGGCGCCTGGATCGCCGGCCGCGAAGAGGCCGACGTGTACGCGGCGGTGGGCCTGGCCTGGGTGCCGCCCGAGCTGCGCGAAGACCACGGCGAGATCGAAGCCGCCGCCGCCGGCCCCCTGCCGCGGCTGGTCGAGGTGGCGGACCTGCGCGGCGATCTGCAGATGCACTCCACCTGGTCGGACGGCCGCAATACCCTGGCGGAGATGGTCGCCGCCTGCGCCGCGATCGGCTACGAATACATGGCGATCACCGACCACAGCAAGGCGCTCGCCATGGTCAACGGCCTGGACGCCCGGCGCCTGCGGCTGCAATGGCGGGAGATCGACGCCATCCGCGCCCGCCACCCCGAGATCCGCCTGCTGCGCTCGATGGAGATCGACATCCTGGCCGACGGCAGCCTGGACCTGGAAGACGACCTGATCGCCGGCCTGGACCTGGTGGTGGTGTCGATTCACTCGCGCTTCGAGCTGCCGCGGAAGGAGCAGACGGCGCGCGTGCTGCGCGCCCTCGACCACCCGCGGGTCGACATCCTGGCCCACCCCACCGGCCGCCTGATCAACCGCCGCAAGCCCATCGACCTGGACATGGAGGCGGTGCTGCGCCACGCCGCCCTGCGCGGCGTCGCCGTCGAGCTCAACGCCCAGCCCGACCGGCTCGACCTCAAGGACACCCACCTCATGCTGGCGCGCGAGCTGGGCTGCGGCATCGTCATCAGCACCGACGCCCACCGCATCGGCGACCTGGCGCGGATGCGCCACGGCATCGAGCAGGCGCGGCGAGCCGGCCTGGAAGCGCGCCACGTCCTCAACACCCTGGGCTTCGCCGACTTTCAGCAGGCGCTTCGCCGCCGTTCAGGCGACCTGTAACCGCCGCCCCATCGAAGCCGTCTGATGGTGTGAGGCGGCAAACCAAGGCGGCGACCCCCGCAGCCTGGCAGGCAGCCAAAAACGGAGACGCCAAACCAAGACGCAACTCCGGTCTTCCCGGAGCGTTCTGACAAATAAGGAGACGTTATGCGACTGAGGAGAGAGACATTCACCACCGCCATCGCCGTCCTGGCCGTCATGGCCATGGTCGCCGGCCCGCTCGCGGCCCAGGCTGACCAGGCGGCGGCCGCCACCACCCCCACGCCGCACCAGGGGATGATGCTGCAGCGGTTGACCACCAAGCTCAGCCTCTCCGAGGAACAGCAGGCTTCGGCGAAGTCGCTCTTCGCGGAGATGCAGACCAAGCTGCAGCCGCTCCAGGCCGCCCAGAAGCAGCTGCACACGCAGTTGAAGGCCGCCCTCGGCGCCGCCACTCCGGACGCCGCCACGGTTGGCCAGGCCGTCATCTCGATGCACCAGAACCGGGCCCAGATCAAGCCCATCATGCAGTCGTATCACCAGCAGTTTGAAGCGTTGCTCAACGCCGATCAGCTTGCGACCTACAAGCAGATGCTGGCGGCTCATTCCCACCTCAGGCACGCTCGGGTCCCGGCCAATACCCAGACCCAGTAGCTGGCCTCCCATCCCCTATCCGCACTCGAACCCCCCGCTCCCCCAGGTCCGATCCAGTCGCGATCGTGCCAGGAGGAGTAGGGGGGTTCCCCGCCTTTCTGCCCCGCTCGCTCCAACCGGTACTCCGCTCCGGCCCCCAGGCCACCCCCAGCGCGACAGCCCCGCCGATTCCTCCCGGCCCGCACCAGGCCATGGCGCCCGGCGCACGGCGTGCCGCCGGTAGCCGGAAACCCGGCGCCCGGACCCGGATATTCGTCAGGGAACCGGCCGGCGCCGCTCGCGGCACCGAGGAGGAGCAGCAGTGGAAACCCTTTGGCAAGACGTCCGCTTCGCCGTGCGCGACCTGCGCAAGACCCCGGCGTTCACCGCCGTCGCCCTGCTGGCGCTGGCGCTGGGCATCGGCGCCAACGCCGCGATCTTCAGCGTCGTGCGCGGCGTGCTGCTCAAGCCGCTCCCCTACGGCGAGCCGGACCGCCTGATCGCGGTGATGGAATCCAATCCCGCGATCGGCCTGCCGCGCTTCAACGTCTCGCTGCCCAACTTCGCCGACTGGCGGCAGGACAACCACGTCTTCGCGACGCTGGTCGCCGCCCGCACCGCCGGCTTCAGCCTGACCGCGCCGGGCCGCGAGCCCGAGCGCCTGCGCGGCGCCAAGGTGACGGCCGGCTTCCAGGACCTGCTGCGCACCCCGATGCTGCTCGGCCGCGCCTTCACCCCCGGCGAGGAAAAGCCCGGCGCCGAGCCCGTGGCCATCGTCTCGGAAACCCTGTGGCGGCGGGTCTGGAGCGGCGACCCGAAGATCCTGGGCCGCGCCGTCGTGCTGGACGGCCAGCCTTACACGGTGGTCGGCGTGCTGCCGCGCGACCTGGCGCTCCCCGCCGCAGCCGACGTCTGGGTGCCGCTGCCGATGCAGGTCGAGGAATCGGAGCGCGGCGCGCACCGCTTCCTGGCCTGGGGCCGTCTGGCGCCCGGCGTCACCCTGGCGCAGGCGCAGGGGGAGATGAGCGGCATCGCCGCGCGCCTGGCGCGTGCCCACCCGGTCCATAACGACGGCTGGGGGGTCCTCCTGCAGCCGCTGACCGACCAGGTGGTCGAGGACGTCCGCCCGGCCCTGCGGGTGCTGATGGGCACCGTCGTCCTGGTGCTGCTCATCGCCTGCGCCAACGTCGCCAACCTGCTGCTGGCGCGCATGGCGCGGCGCGAGCGCGAAGTGGCGTTGCGCGGCGCGCTGGGGGCCAGCCGCGGCCGCCTGCTGCGCCAGCTGCTCACCGAAAGCATGCTGCTGTCGGGCGCCGGCGGCGCCGCCGGCCTGCTGCTCGCCGCCTGGGGCACGCACGCCCTGCTGGCGCTCGCGGGCAGCAGGATCCCGCGCGCCGGGAGCATCCACCTGGACGCCGCCGCGCTGGTGTTCACCTTCACCCTGTCGCTGGTGACCGGGTTGGTCTTCGGCCTGCTCCCCGCCCTCCAGGCGTCCAACCACGACCTGCAGGGGGCGCTCAAGGCCGGCGGCAGGTCGTCGACCGGCGGCACCCGCGCGCGCCTGGCACGCAGCGCCTTGGTCTTCGTAGAGGTGGCGCTGGCGCTCGTGCTGCTCGCCGGCTCGGGCCTCCTGCTGCGCAGCTACCGCGGCGTGTCGCGCCTCGACCCCGGCTTCGACCCGCACGGCCTGCTCACCCTGAGGGTCGGCCTGCCGCACTCGCGCTACGCCCAGGACGCGCAGCAGATCGCCTTCTTCGACGGCCTGCTGCGCCGCGTCCAGGCACTGCCGGGAGTGCTCTCGGCCGCCGCCGCCACGCCGCTGCCGCTGTCCGGCGAGGTCTTCAACCTCACCTATGCCGTCGCGGGCCGGCCGCCGGTGCGCCCCCAGGACGACCCGAACGCCAACATCCGCCTGGTCACGCCCGACTACCTGCGCACCCTGCGCGTGCCGCAGCTCCGCGGCAGGGGCCTGCTGCCGTCGGACGACGCCAAGGCGCCGGCCGTGGCGCTCATCAACCAGGCGATGGCGCGGCGCCTGTTCCCACGCGAAGACCCGCTCGGCAAGCGTTTTACCTTCGACACCCCGGCCCGCGCCGGCGCCCTCTGGCGGACGATCGTGGGCATCGTCGGCAACGTGCGCCACGCCAAGCTCACCGCCCTGCCCGACTCGGAGATCTACCTGCCGATGGCGCAGTGGGCGGCCGACAACGCCACCGTGGTGGTGCGCGCCGCCGGCGATCCGGGCCAGCTCGCCGGCCCGCTGCGCGCGGCGCTCCACGATCAGGACCCCGAGCTGGCGGCGTGGCGGACCCAGTCGATGGACGAGGTGGTCGCCGACTCGATCGGCGGCCAGCGCTTCAACACCTTGCTGCTGGCCCTCTTCGCCGCCATCGCCCTGGTGCTGGCGGCGGTCGGCGTCTACGGCGTGATCAGCTACTCGGTCACCCAGCGCACCCCCGAGATCGGCGTCCGGCTGGCCCTGGGCGCCTCCCCGGCCGGCGTCCTGCGCCTGGTGATCGTCCAGGGAATGCAGCCGGTCCTCCTGGGCATCGCCGCCGGCCTCGCCGGCACCCTGGTCACCGGCCGCCTGCTCGATACCCTCCTCTACGGCGTCACCGCCCGCGATCCCCTCACCCTGGCGGCGGTGCCAACCCTCCTGGGCGCCATCGCCCTGCTCGCCACCTGGCTGCCCGGCCGCCGCGCCACGCGCGTCAATCCCGTCGTGGCGCTGCGGCACCAGTAGCAAATTCATGACTCAGCGCACTGGATTTAGATAAGGAATGAAGTTGGTAATCCTGCTGCCGCGCTCGGGATCGTCCCTGGGCGATCGGCAGTACCCCTTTTCAAAACGAGGAGACATGCCATGCGGATGAGCGGCAAGAGCAAGAAGCTGCGCCTCAGCAGCGAGACGTTGTGCCACCTGGCCAACCCGACGCTCGGACAGGCGGTGGGTGGGACGGCCACCAATGGCGCCGGCTGCACCAACGCGACGCTCTGTTACAGCGGCTGTAACAACACCTGCCTGCCAGGCTGCTACCAGAGCCAGGGCGACTGCGGCAGCCGCCTCTGCTAGCTGCCAGCTGTCTGTGAGGCGCGCGTGCATCGATCCCGTCGTGGCGCTGCGGCGCCGGCAGGCAGGTGCTGCCGCCGCGGCGCGCGGCTGTATCGATTTTGCCAAAGTGCGACACAACTCCTTTTGATACCCTGGCCATCTCGGCCATTGGGGGGAGAAAGGAGCCTGGATGAAGATCAGAGCTGCTTTGCTGTGCGTCCTCGCATTGACGCTTCTGGGGTCGATCGCCACGGCGGCGGAGCCCGCACCGGCCGCCAGCACGCCCGCCGCTGCCTTGCCGGCCGCGCCGGCGGTCGCCTGGCCGGCGAGCATCACCCCCGTGGTACCCTCGGGCTGCGGCGCTGCCACCTTCTCTCTGCCCAAGGTGACCAACTTCACCCCGGCGGCCGGCGCGGCCTCCACCCAGGTCTGCGGTTCCTGCAGCCCCCTCCCCTGTCAGGGGCACTTCGTGAACGGCTCCTGCGGCAAGGGGCTGACCTGCTTCAACTACAACAACTGCTCGGACAACTCCATCTGGTGCGTCTGCGGCAGCTATAACCCTTAGCGGCCCCTGGAGTCCCCTGGAGTCTCTCGGAATCCAGTTGGGTACCTGACCGACCGGGTGTGGCCGCGGCGCCGGGACCCCGCGGTTCGGTCGGCCGATCGCCTAGCGAGGCCGGGGGCCGGGCGCGAAGTCGGGTTGCTGGTAGGTTAGACTGTCTGCCGCGGTCCGGCTGGCACCGATCGGCGCCAGCCGGCCGGGCCGGCTGCCGGCGACGCCACGCACCGATCCATGCTCCCACCCTCCCCGCACCGCACCGCAGGCGCCAACTCGACCAAGCCCAAAGGCAGGAACCGCCTGCCGGTGGCTGCCCGTCTGCCGCTGCCGCTGGCCCTGGCGCGGACTGTGGCGCTGGCGGCGGTGGTGACGGCGCTGCTGGCGCCGCCGGCGGCGGCGCAGGATCTCAAGTCGTACGAGGCGCGCACGACGGTGCACGTGCTGGCCAACGGCTGGACGTTTATCCTGGTCGAGCGGCCGATGGCGCCGGTGTTTTCGTTCTGCACCGTGGCCGCCGTCGGCTCGTCCCAGGAGGTGCCGGGGATCACCGGCCTGGCCCACATGTTCGAGCACATGGCGTTCAAGGGCACAGATCGCATCGGCACCCGCGACCCGGCGACGGAAAAGGTCGCGATGGACGCCGAAGAGGCCGCCTACCAGGAGTACCAGCGCCAGCGCCTGGCGCCGCACGCCGACGCGGCGCGGGTGGCGGCGCTATTTGCCGACTTCAAGCAGCGTGAGGCCGCGGCCGAAAAGCTGGTGGTCAAGAACGAGCTGGACGACATCCTGTCGCGTGCCGGTGCCGTGGGCGTCAACGCCGACACCAGCGTCGACCAGACGGAATACTTCTATTCGCTCCCCGCCAACGAGATCGAGCTGTTCGCCTACATCGAGTCGGAGCGCTTCTGGCACCCGGTGTTCCGCGAGTTCTACGAGGAGCGCGACGTGGTGCAGGAAGAGCGCCGCATGCGCATCGACGGCGACCCCAACGGCCGCCTGTACGACCAGCTGGTGGCGACCGCGTTCGTGGCCCATCCTTACCACCAGCCGACGATCGGCTACATGAGCGATCTCGAATCGATCACCCGCACCGACGCCGAAGCGTTCTTCCGCTCCCACTACGTGCCGGCCGCCATGGTCACCGCGATCGTCGGCGACATCCACCCGCAGACCCTGGTGCCGCTGCTCGACAAGTACTTTGGCCGCATCCCGGCGCGCCCGCCGGCGCCGCCCCTGCGCACCGTCGAGCCGCCGCAGACCGCCGCCAAGACCGTGCGCATGCCGGACCCGGCGCAGCCACAGGTGCTGGTGGCCTACCACCGCCCCGCGGTGACCGACCGCGACGACGCGGTGTACGACGCGCTGGACGACGTGCTGACCGGCGGCCGCACCTCGCGCCTGTACCGCTCCCTGGTGCGCGACCAGAAAACGGCGGTCGAAGTCGAGTCGTTCTCCGGCCTGCCCGGCGATCGCTACCCCAACCTGTGGACGGTGGCGATGGTGCCGGCTGCGGGCGTAGGCGGCGACGAGCTGGTCGCCGGGCTCGACGCCGAGCTGAGCCGCCTGCAGAGCGAAGACGTGACCGACGCCGAGCTGGCCAAGTTCAGGGCGCGGGCTCGCGCCACGGTGCTGCGTTCGGTGGGCAGCAACCTGGGGCTGGCCACGGCGCTGGCGCACTACCAGACCCTGTTCGGCGATTGGCGCGAGCTGTTCCACGACCTCGACCGCATCGACCGCGTGACCCAGGCGGACATCCGGCGCGTCGCCGCGTCGCTGGCGCCGGCCAGCCGCACCGCGGCGATGATCGTTACCCAGGGCAACGACGAGCCGGGCACCCAGGCGGTGCCGGCCGGCGCCAACGCGTCCGCGGCGACACCGACGCCGACACCGACATCGCGCCAGACGGCGGATCGCCCATGACGCGCGCCGCCCGCCGCCCGCCGCTGCCGTCGCTCGCCGCTGCTGTCGCGCCCCTCGCGCTCATCGCCATCATCGCGGCCGGCGCCACCGCCGGTGCCGCCCAGGCGCAGGTCGCCACCGTGCAGGAGCTGCACTACCCGCCGGCACCGCATTTCACCGCCCCGCAGCCGCAGCGGGTGGTGCTCGACAACGGCATGGTGGTCATGCTGCTCGAAGATCACGAGCTGCCGCTGATCACCGTCTCCGCGCTGCTGCGGGCGGGCTCCCGCCTGGATCCGCCCGGCAAGCTGGGATTGGCGTCGCTCACCGGCGACCTGCTGCGCAGCAGCGGCGTCACGCGGCTGGCCGGCGGCGGCCACGGCGACCCGGCAAACCGCGACGGACTGAGCGGCGACGAGCTGGACGACCGCCTGGAAGCCAATGCCGCCACGGTGGACGTGGACGTCGGCGAAGACTCCGCCGCCGCCACGCTGTCGACGCCGCGCGCCGCCTTTGCCGAGCTCCTGCCGGTGTTCGCCGCCATGTTGCGCGAGCCGGCCTTCGGCGACGACAAGCTGGACCTGGCCAAGAACTTCACCAAGGCGCGCCTGGCGCGCCAGAACGACGACGTGGACGATCTGGCCGCGCGCGAGATCGCGCGCCTGATCTACGGCGCCGATTCCGTCTATGGGCGCACTCCGACCATCTCCACGGTCGAGGCCGTCACGCTGCAGGACGTCGTCAACTGGCACCGCACCTACATGCATCCCGAGAGCATCGTGCTCGGCCTGGTCGGCGACTTCCAGACCGCCGACGCGCTGCGCGCCGTGCGCGCCGTCTTCGGCGACTGGCCGCGCGGCGCCGCCGCCACGGCCGCTCCTATCGCCGCTCCCGCCGCCGCCGCGCCGCCCGCTGCCCAGGCGAGCTTCCCCTACGCCCGCCAGCCGAACCCCGGCCTCTTCGTGATGGACAAGAACGACCTCTCCCAATCGAGCGTCCTCATGGGGCACCTGGGAGTGGTGCGCAGCGATCCCGACTACTGCGCCCTGCAGGTGCTCGACGAGGTGATCGGCGGCTCCTTCACGTCGCGGCTGGTCGCCCACATCCGCACCGAAAAGGGGCTCGCCTACGACGTGGAAGGCTCGGTCGGCGCCGAATGGGATCATCCAGGGCTGGCGCTGCTCAGCATGTCGACCCAGGCCCGCACCACCGCCGGCGGCCTCGCGGCGCTGCTCGCCGAAGCGCGCGACCTGACCGCCGTGCCGCCCACCGACGACGAGGTGGCGCGCGCCCGCCAGAGCATCCTGGCGTCCTTCATCTTTCGCTCCGACTCGCCGGCAAAGGTGCTCGACCAGCAGCTGACGCTGGAGCTGTACGGCTACCCGCTGGACTGGCAGGAGCGCTATCGCGCGGGAGTCCAGGCGGTGACCGCCGAAGCCGTGCGCCAGGCGGCTGCCCGCCACATCCATCCCGACCAGTTCACCATCCTGGTCATCGGCCCGGAACAGACCCGCGACCCCGCGCTCGCCAACTTCGGCAAGGTCACCGCCCTGCCGCTGCCCGACCCAGCCGGGCAAGCCCGGCGGTAAATGCTACACGCCGGTCTCCCGTAGGATCGACCGCCTGCCGGTCGATCGGCGGCCGCCGGCAGCCACCCGCGGCGTCACCGGGAGGCCGGGCTCGACCCTACCCGGCCGGGATCTGCCGGTGCCTGGCGCGTGGCACGAGACATGCACAAATTGCCACCAGACATGACGACCACTCGACCCGGCCCAATGCCCGCGGCTGGCTCCCCGACCGTCCTGGGGGGCTCCTTGCTGCCGGGAACCCTGCTGCTCGACGCCGCGGGCAAGCCCGCCAGCGCCGATGCGCGGGCGCTGGCGCTTTTGGGCTGCGGCGACGTTGCGGCCCTCGCCTGCCGCTGGGCCGACGTCGCGCCGCTGCTGGCGACGGCGGGATTGCGCTTGCAACCGCATGGCGCCGGCGCCGCCCGGCCCGAGCGGCAGGGGCCGCCCGCTGACCAGGCCGGCTGGCCGCACGCGGACGATGGAACTTCCTGCGTCGTCGAGCTGCCGCCCGCCGCTGCCGCGGCGCCGCCGGGAGCCGCGCAGCGCTTGCGCGCGTCGCTGGTCCAGCTGTGTCCGGCCAACGGCAGCGCCGGCCCGGCGGCGACGCTGCTGCTGCTGGCCGACGCCGACCGCGGCGCCGCGGTCGAAAGCGACCTGCGCGCCGCCTCGCAGATGCGGTCGCTGGCGCAGATCGCGCCGTCCGTGGCGCACGACTTGCGGGCGCCGATCAATGCCATGTCGCTCAACCTGGAGCTGCTCAAGGAGACGCTCGACGCCGCCACCGGCCCCGCCGGCGTGCCGGCGAGCGTCGCGGCGCGCGATCCCGGCGCGCGGCGCCAGCGTTACGTCGGCGTGGTGCGCGACGAGCTGGCGCGGCTGCACCAGTCGCTGGAGCTCTACATCGCCCACATCGCCGCCGGCAGCGATCGCCTCGAAGTGCTCGACCTGCGCGACGCGGCGCGCGACATGGCGGCGCTGCTGCGCCCGCCCGCCCGCAAGCAGATCGTCGGCGTCGAGCTGCTGGCGCCGGACGCGCCGGTGCCGGTCCTGGCGCAGCGCTCGATGCTGCGCCAGGCCCTGCTGCACTTAGGCCTTGCCGTGCTGGCGTCGGCGCAGCGCCAGGGGGTCGTCGAGATCCGCCTGGAGCGGCCGCTGCCCGGCCGCGCGCACCTGGTCATCGCCGCCGCGCCGCTGCCCGGAGGGGGTGCCAGCGCCGCCGCCGATGCGCGTGCCGGGGCGCCGCTGACGGCGCCCCCGGCGCTATCGTTTTCGGCCGGCGGCACCGAAGCCAGGATGGCCGTGGCGCAAGCCGCGCTGGCCTCCTTCGGCGCCAGCGTGCAGTGGGTTCGCGGTGATGCCGCCGGCGGTCCGGCGGCGGCGGTCGACCGGCCGCTGGAGGGACACGGCACCGCCGGCCCCGACGCCGCCGCGGTCGTTGAGATAGACTGGCCCCTATCCGAAGCCAACTGAGGAACCGATGCCACACGCGCTCGCGGTAGACGACGATCCCAATTTTCTCTCGGCCTTGGTCGATATCATCGAGGGACAGGGGTTTACCACCAATACCGCCTGCAACTTGCGCGATGCCAGGGCGCAGGTCAGCCATCGCGCGCCGGACGTCGCGCTGGTCGACCTCTATCTGCCCGACGGCAGCGGCATCGATCTGCTCAAGGACCTCGAAGGCGGCCTCTCCACCGAAGTGGTGCTGATGACCGGCCACTCCGACGTCGAAAGCGCGGTGCAGGCGCTGCGCCTGGGCGCCAGCGACTACCTCACCAAGCCGCTCGACATCGGCAGGCTGAAAAACATCCTGGCCAACGTGGTCAGCCTGGGGCCGGGGCACACCTCGGCAGGCGCCGCCACCCCCGCGGCGCGCGCCGCCGCCGGCACGGCAGCCGCCGCCACCGACTCTGACCGCGACCGCGCCGAGCAAGCCGACGAAGCAGCCCGCGCCGGGCGGCTCGGCCTGCTGCTCGGCACCTCCGAACCGATGCTGTCGCTCTACGAGATGATGCAGCGGGTGGCGCCGACCGAAGCTACCTGCTTCATCATCGGCGAAAGCGGCACCGGCAAGGACCTGGCGGCGCAGACCCTGCACCACCTCAGCCGCCGCGCCAAGGCGCCGTTCCTGCCGCTCAACTGCGGCGCCATCTCGCCGACCCTCATCGAAAGCGAGCTGTTCGGTCACGAGCGCGGCAGCTTCACCGGCGCGCAGCGGCGGCACAAGGGCTACTTCGAGCGCGCCCACGGCGGCACGCTGTTCCTGGACGAAATCACTGAGATGCCGATCGAGCTGCAGGTGAAGCTGCTGCGCGTGCTCGAAACCGGCACCGTGGCGCGCATCGGCGGCGATCAGCAGGTCGACGTGGACGTGCGGGTGATCGCCGCCACCAACCGCGATCCACTGCGCGCGGTGAGCGACGGCAAGCTGCGCGAAGACCTCCTCTACCGGCTGCAGGTGTTCCCGTTGCAGATGCCGCCGCTGCGCGAACGCAGCGGCGACGTCGAGCTGCTGGCCAATTTCTTCCTGGGCCAGCTCAACGAACGGCAGGGCACCGCCAAGCGCTTCTCGCCCGACGCCGCGGACCGGCTGGGCGGCCACGCCTGGCCGGGCAACGTGCGCGAGCTGAAAAACGTCGTGCACCGCGCCTTCATCATGGCCGACGAAGAGATCACGCCGCGCAGCCTGCCGCGCGAAGTGGGCGGCGAGGCGGGGACCGTCCGCAGCCTCCACTTCCGCGTCGGCGCCTCGATCTCGGACGTCGAGCACCGCCTGATCATGGCCACCCTCGACGCCTACGCCGGCAATAAACGCAAGACTGCGGAAGTCCTTGGGGTGAGCTTGAAGACGTTGTACAATCGCCTCAACACATACCGCGTCGGTGAGGTCTAGGCGGAAACCAGCCAAAGACGCCCTGACGTGAGCGGAGTTGTTGCCCCCCGGATAGCCGGGTTCCCGGCGTCCGCTACACCGGCCCCTTGAGGAGCCGAACGGGAGGTTGTATACTTCGCGCTCGTCCGACGACTTAGGATGTCCTGGACGGGAGACTCTGGCACAAAACCTGCTTTCTTAGCACCTTGGTGCAAGGTCTTGAGCCGCAGAGCTCAGCCCATCAGGTCAACGCCCTGAGGAGACGGATGCAATGGATGCATGTGGAAGTCAGGAGAGCCATAGAAGGATTTTCCATGCGACCGTCCTTTTGCTCCTCGTCTCTGCCAGTTTCGGGGGGGGTCTGCTCGTTGGGTGCAGGACTGCCGAACCGGCGCGCCTGCAGGCCGACGATGCTTCGATCACTGCCAGGATCAAAGCCCAGCTGGCGACCGATAGCGACATCAACTCGTTCAACCTCGACGTGACCACCAACCGGGGCGTGGTAACCCTCCAAGGGCGGGTGAAGACCGAGGAAGCCCGCGAGACGGCGGAGCGTTATGCGCGTCAGACGGACGGTGTGCAGCGCGTCGTGAACCTGGTCAAGGTGGGCGATTCGTAGTCCCATCGCCCTTTCATCTTCAATCCAGTCACATGTCAGAAGGGAGACAAATTACCATGAAGAAGTCGCTCGCGTTCCTGTCGTTGACGTGCTTGCTCGTCGGCATGCTCAGCTTGGTCGGCTGCAAGAAGGAGGAGACCACCGAGGAGACCACGACTCCTGCGACCACCTCCGCCCCCGCCACTGAGACCACCACCACCAGCGACGCCATGGGCACTGGTACCACCACCACGACCACCATGGGTACCGACAACATGGGCACGGCGACCGCCGGCGGCACCATGGGTACCGACAACATGGGCACTGGTCACTAAGAAACAGGCATCAGCCACCCAGCAACGCCGGTTTCAGTCCGCGGACTGTTGCTCAAAGCAGGACTCTGAAGGGGCGCACCCACGCGGGGCGCCCCTTTTTGTATTTTGGATTGGGCCCCTGCCCGGCGCGGCGGGCGCGCTCAGGCCACCGGGCGGCGGATGTCCAGGAGAAACCGGGCAACCGCGGCGCGGAACGGGTCGGTCCATTCGTGGCCGCCCTCGAAGATCACCGGCTGGATGTCGATGCCCTTCTGGCGCAGCAGCTCGACGTCGTGCTCCATCTTGGCCGCGTCGTACCACTCCTCGCTGCGGCCGCGGCCGAGCAGCACCGGCGGGAAGTCTGCCAGATCGCGATCCTCCAGCTCGGGCGGCACGTCGCCGCCGAGCACCACCAGGCCGTGGCAGGGATGGCCGCAGCCGGCGGCGGCGCGATACGCCATGGCGGCACCCTGTGAAAAACCCAGGTACACCAGGCAGGCGTCCGGCGGCAGCTCTTCGCGCAGGGCGGCGATGACCCCCGCGACATAGGCGACGTTGTCGGCGATCGCCTGCTCGCGATTGAAACGGGTCATCCAGCTGGCGATGACTTCTCCCTGGCGGTTGTAGAACGGGTGCAGCGCCTGCACCGCGCAGAGCGCCCACCTGGCGGCGCCGGGGATGCGCCGCAGCTGAGCCAGGTGATGTTCGGCGTTCTCGCCGTAGCCGTGGAAACCGATCAGGCATCCGGTCGGCTCGGGCGGCACCTCGAGCAGGTAGTGCCCGTGCACACGAGTCGCGATCTGGCGGATTTCCACCGGCAGAGCCTCCTTGCCATCAAGCGGATCGGGGTGCCGGACACGCGTCCGGCGTCACAAGCGAAGTAACCGGCGGCGCCAGCCGGCCATTCCCTGCGGCCCGTCGCGCCTGCTCCGCTCAGCCGGCGCGGCCAATCACGTCAGCTGGCTCTGCCGGCTCCCAGGCCGCGCCACGTGCCGCCGCCGGACGAGCCGCGGCCGTGCAGCGGCGCTGCCAGGTCGCGGATGCGCTCTTCGAGCAGCTGCGGCAGCCTGGGATCGCTCCCCTTCTGCTCCACCAGCCGCACCAGGGCGCTGCCCACCACCACGGCGTCGGCCACATCGCCGATCGCCGCCACCTGCGCCGGGCTGGAGATGCCGAAGCCGACCGCCAGGGGGAGGTGAACGCGCCGGCGCAGGCGTTTGACGTCGCGCAGCAGGTCGTCCGGCAGGCTGTCGCGCTCGCCGGTGACGCCGGTGCGCGAGACGTAGTACAGGAAGCCCGAGGCGGCCTCCTCCGCCGCGGCCACACGCTCCCGCGTGCTGGTCGGGGCCAGCAGAAACACCGTGTCCACACCGCGCTCGCGCAGCTCGGGTACCAGCTCGCGCCGCGCCTCCTCGGGCGGCAGGTCGACGCAGAGCACACCGTCGACGCCCGAAGCCGCCGCCTGCTCGGCGAAGCGATCGATGCCGCGCGCGTACAGTGGGTTGTAGTAGCTGAACAGCACGATCGGCACTCCCAGCCGGTCGCGGTGCCGCGCCACAACCTCCAGAATGCCGCCGAGGGTGACGCCGGCGGCCAGAGCGCGCGCCGCCGCCCGCTGGTTGACCGGCCCGTCGGCGATGGGATCGCTCCAGGGGACGCCCAGCTCGACGATGTCGGCGCCGCCGGCAGCCATCGCCTGCAGCTGGTCGGCGGTCGAGCGCAGGTCGGGATCGCCGGCCATCACGAAGGGCACAAAGGCGGCGCGCCGCTCGGCGGCGCAGCGCGCGAAGACGTCGGCGATCGCGCTCACCGGGCACCTCCGGGGCGGCGGCCGGACGCCGGATCGGCGCCGGGAGCGGGCGGCGGCAGCGCGCCGGCGCCAAAACCGCCGGTACCGGCAAATCCAGGGGCGCCGGGCAGGCCTGCGCCGCCGGCAGGATCGCCGGCAGTGCCGGGGTCTTCGCCGTGGTCGGGGTCGTCGGGATCGGCAAAGCCGGCGCGGTGATCGCCGGGGTCGCCGGGGTCGGCGGGGTCGCCAGGACCGCCGGGACCGTCGGCATCGCCGGCGGCGGCAAAATCCCCGGCGGCGGCGCCACGGAACAGGTCCACGGCGCCGGCGCCGTGGAACAGCTCGCCGACGCCGAGCCGGTCGATTTCATCCAGGCGGGCGCCGGCGGAGCTGCCGCCGCCGTCCGGGTCGCCGGCGGCGGGCGCCTGCCCCGCCGCGCCGCCCAGCCGCGAGGCGCGACCGGACGCCGTGGGCGCGGCGGTCACCGCGCGCCAGCCGTGGCCGCCGGGCACGTAGGGCGGCTCGGCGTCCATGCCCGGACGCACCGACACACCGTGCTCGCGGTCGTACTCGATCACCGAGTCCAGGTCCTTGTCGCCGCGCCCGGACAGATTGACCAGGATGATGCGGCGGCGCGACAGCTTGGGCGCATGGCGAACCGCTTCGGCGACGGCGTGGGCGCTTTCCAGCGCCGGCAGGATGCCCTCGGTTTCGGCCAGCAGGTGGAAGGCCGCCACCGCCTCGGCATCCGTGGCGAAGGTGTATTCGACGCGGCCGCTCTGCTGCAGCAGCACGTGTTCCGGCCCCACCGCCGGATAGTCCAGGCCGGCGGAAACCGAATGCGTGGCGGCGATCTGCCCCTCGCCGTCCTGCAGCACCAGGGTGCGGGTGCCGTGCAGCACCCCCAGCGACCCGGTGGCGAAGCGCGCCGCGTGCTCGCCGGGGCCGCCGCCGCGCCCGCCGGCTTCGACGCCGATCAGCCGCACCCGGCGATCGCCCAGAAAGGCGGTGAACAGGCCGAGCGCGTTGCTGCCGCCGCCGACGCAGGCCACCGCCAGGTCGGGAGCGTCGGTGCCGGCCTGGCGCTTGAGCTGGGCGCGCGCCTCTTCGCCGATGACGCGGTGGAAGTCGCGCACCATGCGCGGATAGGGGTCGGGACCGAGCACCGAGCCCAGCACGTAGTGGGTGGTGCGGATGTTGGTCACCCAATCGCGCAGGGCTTCGTTGATGGCGTCCTTGAGCGTGCAGCTGCCGGCGTCGACCGGCACCACCTCGGTGCCCAGAAAGCGCATGCGGTCGACGTTCATGCGCTGGCGCCGCATGTCTTCCGTGCCCATGTAGACCACGCACTCCAGGCCCAGCAGGGCGGCGGCGGAAGCCGTCGCCACGCCGTGCTGGCCGGCGCCGGTCTCGGCGATGACGCGCTGCTTGCCCATGGCGCGCGCCAGCAGGCACTGGCCGGTGGCGTTGTTGATCTTGTGCGCACCGGTGTGCAGCAGGTCCTCGCGCTTGAGATAGATGCGCGCGCCCCCCAGCTCGGCGCTCAGGCGCGCGGCGAAGAACAGCGGCGTCGGCCGCCCGGCAAAGTCGCGCAGCGTGTCGTGCAGCTCACGGCGGAAAGCCCGCCGCCGGCTCAGCCGATCGTAGGCGCGCGACAGCTCGGTCAGCGGCGCCATCAGCGTTTCGGGCACGTAGCGGCCGCCGAAGTCCCCGAAGTACCCTGCCGCGTCAGGTAGCGCTTGCCGCCTGCCCATTGCTTATCTCCTCAAAAAGCTGCCGCAGCAGCTGCGGGTCCTTTTTGCCGGGAGCCGATTCCACGCGGGAGCATACGTCAACCGCGTACGGCCGGAGCGTCGCGACCGCCTGCCGCACGTTGTGCGGCCCCAGCCCGCCTGCCAGAAATACGCGCCTGCCGGCTTCGCCGGCCAACACCGCCGCCAGCCGCCCGTAGTCCCACGCCCGGCCGCTGCCGCCGTAGACCGGCGCGCCGCCGCCGATCGCGGGGGCGTCGAACAGCACCCCCCAGCAGGATGCGAACGCCGGCGGGACGGCGGCGGGCGATCGCAGCGCCTTGATGGAGCGCCCGGCGTGGGGCGCCACCAGAGCCGCCGGCTCGTCGCCGCTGAACTGCAGCAGGTCCAGGTCGGCGGCGTCCTGTGCGGCCTCCAGCTGGGCGGCGGTGGGATGCACGAAGACGCCGACCACCATGATGCGCGGCGACACCGCGCGCGCCGCGGCGGCAATCTGGCGCGCGCGGGCGGCGTCGACGCAGCGCGGGCTGCCGGGCCAGAAGTTGAGACCCAGAAAGCCCGCCCCCAATTCCGCGGCCAGCGCCGCCGACGCCGCATCGGCGACGCCGCAGATCTTGACCGCGACCGGCGGCGTCATCGCGCCGTCACCCCGTCGCGCTGCCCACCGGCGCCGGCGCCGCCACCGCAAAGCGCGGCCAGAGCGGCGGCGGGATCGGCGGCCAGCAGCAGCGATTCGCCGACCAGCAGCGCGTCGAAGCCGCTGTCGGCGAGCAGCGCCACGTCCAGGGCATCGCGGATGCCGCTTTCGGCCACCTTGACCGCACCCGGCGGCAGCGCCGGCAGCAGCGCGATCGAGCGCTCCAGGTCGACCGAGAAATCCCGCAGGTCGCGACTGTTGATGCCGACCAGCTCCCAGGGCTCGCCGGCCAGCTTCGCCACGTCCGCCGCGTCGTGCGTCTCGACCAGCGGCACCAGGCCCAGCGCGCGCGCCTGGCCGGCCAGCCGCGCCAGGTCGTCGGGTTCGAGCAGCGCCGCGATCAGCAGCACGGCGGCGGCGCCGGCGCGCTGCGCCCACAGCAGTTGCAGCGGGTCGACCACAAAATCCTTGGCGACCGCCGGCAGCCCGGCGGCCTCTGCGCAGGCGGTCAGCAGCTCGTAGCTGCCGTGAAAAAAGTCGGGCTCCACCACCACCGACAGCGCCGCGGCGCCGCCGGCCCCGTAGAGCCGCGCCTGCGCCAGCGGTTCGACCCGGCCGTGCAGGGAACCCAGACGCGGCGAGCCCATCTTCACCTCGGCGATGATCGCCGGAAGCGCCGGGGTCGCCGGGAGCTCCAGGGTCTCCGACTCCTCCAGGAGCGTCGAGGGCAGCGGCGCCGCCGGGGCACCCCTCGAGCCGGCGGCCAGCGCCGCCAGGAAGGTATTGTCGCGCGCCGACACCGGCGGGCCCTGGCCCAGCCCATCGGCCGCCGCGGCGTCATCGGGCCGGTCGCGCCGCGCCTCCCGCAGGCGCTCGCGGCGGCGCAGGGCGATGCGCCGCAGGATGTCGGGCACGGCGGCGTCGCCGGCGCTCACGCCAGGAATCTCACCAGCTGGAAGAGCTTGTCGGCCGCCTCGCCGGACGTCAGCGCCTCGCGTGCCCGCTCGACGCCCGCGGCCAGGTCGGGGACCAGGCCGGCGACGTAGAGCGCGGCGCCGGCGTTGAACACCGTCACGTCGGCCAACGCCCCGGTGCCGCTCGCCAGCAGCTCGCGCATCAGGGCGGCGTTGTGGTCGGGGCCGCCGCCGGTCAGCTCGGCCAGGGTGGCGCGCCGCAGGCCGAAAGTTTCGGGCTCCAGGGTGTAGCAGCGGACCTCCCCCTGGCGCACCTCGCACACTTGGGTCGTGCCGGTGGTGGTGATTTCGTCCAGGCCGTCGTGCCCATGCACCACCAGGGCGTGCTCGCTCCCCAGCTCGGCCAGCACCCGGCCGATCGGCTCGACCAGCGCCGCGGCGTAGACGCCCATCAGCTGGCGGCGGGCGCCCGCGGGGTTGGTCAGCGGCCCCAGGACGTTGAACACGGTGCGCAGCGCCAGCTCGCGCCGCACCGGCATCACCTCGCGCATGCCGGGGTGGAAGTAGGGGGCGAACAGGAAGCAGATCCCCACCTGTTCCAGGGCGCGGCCGGCGTTGGCCGGGTCCTCGTCGAGCCGCACGCCGAGCGCCGCCAGCACGTCGGCGCTGCCCGAGCGGCTGGACACCGACCGGTTGCCGTGCTTGGCGACCGGCGCGCCGGCGGCGGCGGCGACCAGCGCCGCGGCGGTCGAAATGTTGAACGTGCCGGCGCCGTCGCCGCCGGTGCCGCAGGTGTCGACGACCCCCGCGCGGACATGGGGGATGGGCGTCGCGCGCTGCCGCATCGCCGCCGCGGCGCCGGCGATCTCGGAGACCGATTCGCCCTTCATGCGCAGCGCCACCAGCAGCGCGGCCTTCATCGTGTCGCTCAGCTCGCCGTCGATCATGCGGCCGAACAGCAGCTCGGCTTCCTGGCGGTCCAGGCTCTGCCCCAGGGTGATGCGGCGCAGCGCATCGCGGGGCTCCTGCTGCGGCGGCACCGGGGAGGGCGCGGCGACCGCGGCGGGAGACGCGGGCTCAGCGGGCCGGGCAGCAGCGGCGGACGGGTCGGGGTTGTCGGCCATGGTGGGGGTCTCAGGGTCTCGGGGTCTCGGGGTCTCAGGGTCTCAGGGTCTCGGGGTCTCAGGGCCTCAGGGTCTCAGGGTCTCGGGGTCTCAGGGTCTCGGGGTCTCAGGGTCTCGGGGTCTCGGGGTCTCAGGGTCTCGGGGTCTCAGGGGCTCGCTGGTCTCAGGGGCTCGGAGGCACAGGGTCGATGGGTCTCAGGCGCGGCAGATCGCCAGGAAGTTGGCGATCAGGCCGGGACCGGCGCCGGTCAGGATCGATTCGGGGTGGAACTGCAAACCGAAGTGAGGCAGCTCGCGATGGCGCAGGCCCATCACCTCGCCGTCGTCCTCGCTCCAGGCGGTGGCCGCCAGCTGCGGCGGCAGCGAATCCTGGCGCACCGCCAGGCTGTGGTAGCGCGTCGCCTCGAAGGGCTGCGGCAGGCCGGCGAAGATCCCTTCGCCGTCATGCCGCACCATCGAGGTCTTGCCGTGCATCGGGCGGGCGGCGCGCTCGACCGTGGCACCGCACGCAACCGCCAGCGCCTGGTGGCCCAGGCAGACGCCCAGCAGCGGCAGCGGCGGCGCGCGGCGGATCAGCTGGACGCACAGGCCCGCCGCCTCGGGGCGGCCGGGGCCCGGCGACACCACGATGCCGCGCGGCCGGCGCGCCAGCAGGTCGTCGACCGCCAGCGCGTCGTTGCGCACCACCTCCACCTGCTCGCCGGCGCCGGCCAGCATCTGCACCAGGTTGAAGGTGAACGAATCGTAGTTGTCGATCACCAGGATCATTGCCGCTCTCCGCGCTCTTCCAGGGCATCGGCCAGCGCCACCGCCGCCAGCATCGCCGCCGCCTTGCTCTCCGTTTCGCGCTCCTCGGCGGCGGGGTCGGAGTCGGCGACGATGCCGGCGCCGGCGGTGACCGAGGTCTCAGCCGCACCCACCGTCAGGGTGCGGATGGCGATGCAGGTATCGACGTCGCCGGAATACGAAAGATAGCCGATCGCGCCGGCATACGGGCCGCGCGCCTCGGGCTCCAGCGCATCGATGATCTGCATGGCGCGGATCTTCGGCGCTCCCGACACGGTACCCGCCGGAAAGCACGACAGCAGCACGTCCAGCCCGTCGCGATCGCCGGCCAGGTCCGCCTCGACGCCCGAAACCAGGTGCATGACATGGCTGTAGCGCTCCACCTCCATGAAGGTGGGCACCCGCACGCTGCCCGGCGCCGCCACCCGCCCCAGGTCGTTGCGCCCCAGGTCCACCAGCATCACGTGCTCGGCGCGCTCCTTGGCGTCGGCCAGCAGGTCCGCCGCCAGCCGCTGGTCCCCCGCCTCGTCGGCGCCGCGCGGCCGGGTGCCGGCGATCGGACGCGCCGTGAGATGCCGGCCCGTCTTGCGCACCAGCATCTCGGGCGAGGCGCCGACCAGCGCCACCTCCGGCGCCTCCAGCAGCACCATGTACGGGCTCGGGTTGACCCGCCGCAGCGCCCGGTACAGCGGCAGCGGCGCCACCCGCCGCGGCACGCGAAAGCGCCGCGCCAGCACCACCTGGAAGATGTCGCCGGCCGCGATGTGCTCCTTGGCGGTGCCGACCGCGCGGCGGTAGGCGGCGCCGTCCAGGCCGGCGATCTCGAACTCCGGCGGCCCCGGCGCGGCGGCCGGCATGGCGACGCCGCCGCCGGCGCCGGCCGCGGTCAGCAGCCGCTCCAGCCGCTCCAGCTCGCGCTCGGCGGCGACGGCGCTGACCTGGTCTTCGATTTCGTTGGCGATCGCCAGCACGCGCTGGTACGCATGGTCGAAGATCACCAGGTTGTCGAAGCGCGCCAGCAGGGCGATCGGCCAGCCGAACGGATCGGCCGGGCGATCCGGCAAGCGCTCCAGCAGGCGCACCATGTCGTAGCCGAAATAGCCCACCAGCCCGCCGGTGAACGGCACCGGTCCGGGCGCCGCGGAGACCTCCGCCAGCACCGCGCGCAGCGCCGCCAGCGGCTCGCCTGCCAGCCGCCGCCGGCGGCCGTCGCGCTCGGCCTCCAGGCGGTCCGGGTACAGCCGCAGCACCTCGCTCGGCCCGGCGCCCAGGAAGCTGAAGCGGGACACGCGCTGGCCGCCCGTCACGCTCTCGAACAGAAACCGGCAGCCCGGCGTCTCCGCCGCCAGCCGCCGGTAGGCCGAGAGCGGCGTCAAACTGTCCGCCAGCAGCTCGCGTACGTGCGGCGTCGCCCGCCGCGGACCGCTCATCGCCCAGGCCTCGCCGCCGCCGGCGCCGGCTGGCTGTCGCCCGCCGCTGCGGCGGGCGACGAATCATGGCCGTCCGGCGCGGCGCCGGGGGCGGCGCCGAAGTGCCGGCGGGCCAGCTCCGCCGCCAGCTGCGCCGGCTCGACGCCGCTGGCGGCCAGCAGCACCAGCAGGTGGAACAGCAGATCGCTGCCCTCGGCGACCAGCTCGCCGCGGCGTTCGGGCGCGGCGGCCGCCGCGAGCGCCGCCACCACCACCTCGACCGCCTCCTCGCCCACCTTTTGCGCCATCCTGTCGGTGCCGGCGGCGAACAGACGCGCCGTGTAGCTCTGCTCCGGATCGGCATGCCGCCGGGCGCCGATCACCTCCGCCAGCCAGCCCAGCTCCAGCGCCGCGGCGTTCGGCTCGAAGCAGCTGCGGCTGCCGCGGTGGCAGGTCGGCCCGGCGGGACGCGCGCGCACCAGCAGGGAATCCTGATCGCAATCGGCGATCACCTCGACGACCGCCAGCGTATGTCCGGAAGTCTCCCCCTTGCGCCACAGCCGCCCGCGCGAACGGCTCCAGAAGTGCGCCTGGCCGGTCGAGATCGTCAGCTCCACCGCCTGCCGGTCGGCAAAGGCCAGCATCAACACGGCGCCCGTCGCCACGTCCTGCACCACCACCGGAATCAACCCGCGATCGTCGTAGCGCAGCGCGGCGGCGTCCACCGCGCCCGGCACGGCGGCAGGGGTAGGGGTAGGGGTAGGCGTAGGCGTAGGGTCAGAGGCAGGGGCGGGCACGGAAGCAGGACTCATGGCGTGGCCTCGCGGACGGGGAAGCCGGCGGCGGCCAGGGCGCGCTTCACCTCGCCGACGGTGTGGGTGCCCTGGTGAAAGATGGACGCGGCCAGCACGGCGGCCGCGCCGGCGGCAAGGGCGGCGGCCAGGTGGGCCGGCTCGCCGGCGCCGCCGGAGGCGATCAGCGGCACGGGACAGACGGCGGCGGCGGCAGCCAGCAGCTCCAGGTCGTAGCCGCCGCGCGTGCCGTCGTGGTCGATGCTGGTCAGGAGCACCTCGCCGGCGCCGGCGGCAAGGCCCGAGCGCAGCCAGTCCAGGGCCTCCAGGTCGGTCGGCGTGCGGCCGCCGGACACCACCACCTGCCAACCGCCGCCGGCCCGGCGCCGCGCGTCGATCGACAGCACCACGCACTGGCTGCCAAATCGGTGTGCCAGCTCGCCGATCAGGGCGGGCCGGCGGACCGCCGCGGTGTTGACCGCCACCTTGTCGGCGCCGGCCCCCAGCAGCCGTGCCGCATCCGCGACGGAGCGCACGCCACCGCCGACGGTGAGCGGAATGAACACCTGCTCGGCGGTGCGCTCGACCCAGGCGATGTCGTTGTCGCGACCTTCCGGCGAGGCGCTGATATCGAGGAAGACGATCTCGTCGGCCCCCTGCGCGGCATAGCGCGCGGCGGCCTGGGCCGGGTCTCCCTGGTCCACCAGGTCGCGAAAGCGCAGCCCCTTGACCACGCGCCCGTCCGCCACGTCCAGGCAGGGGATGACGCGCCGGGTGAGCCCGGTGGGGCCGGGCGTCGCGGCCTTCATCCTGGTCCGGCCCCCGCCGGGGTGGAATTGGCGTTGGGTTTGGCGTCGGCGGTGGTGTCGGTGCCGGCGTTGCCGGCGCAGGCGGCAAGGGCCGCGGCCAGGTCGATTTCGTGCTCGTACAGGGCGCGGCCCAGGATCACGCCGGCCAGGTCGGGGCAGGCCGCCGCGGCGAGCAGGTCGGCAACGTTGCGCACGCCCCCCGACAGCAGGGCGGGCAGGCCGGTCGCCGCGGCCACATCGCGGGCCAGGGCCAGGTTGGGACCGCCCAGCATGCCGTCGCGCTCGATGTCGGTGACCAGCACCGCCGGGCAGGGCAGCCCGCGCAAGTGCCCGCAGACGTCGGCCAGCACGCGGTCGGAGGGGCGGGTCCAGCCCGCGACGCGCACCTCGCCACCAGCCGTCTCCACCGCCGGCACCAGCCGCCCGGGCAACGCCAGCGCCAGCTCGGCAAAGCGTTCCGGCTCGCGCGCCGGCATCGACCCCAACACCACCCGCTCGCATCCCGCCGCCAGCGCCCATTCGACCGCTGCACGGTCGCGCAACCCACCGCCCAGCTGCACCCCCGCGCGGCCGCCATCGCCCTGGCCCACCGCCGCCAGGATCCGCAACAGCAGGTCGCGCTGGGGCGGCTCGCCAAACGCGGCGTCCAGGTCCACGATGTGGATGCGGCGGGCGCCGGCGCGCACAAAGCCGGCGGCGACGGCCGCCGGATCGCCGGGGTACAGCGTCGAGCGCAAGGCGTCGCCCTGCCGCAGGCGGGCGACGCGCCCCTGACGCAGATCAATCGCCGGCAGCAGGTCCACTCGCCATCTCCAAGTAGTTGTCCAGCAGCCGCAATCCGGCGCTGCCGCTGCGCTCGGGATGAAACTGCGTCCCCAGCACCCGCCCTCGCCCCGCCACCGCCACAAACGTCCGCCCATGCGTCGCGCGCGCCAGGCACGTTTCGTCGGCCGCCTCGTCAGGGGCATAGCTGTGCACAAAGTAGACGTAGCACCCCTGGCCCGGCCCCCCGGCTGCCCCGCCGTGCGAGCCGAGGCCGGCGAGCAGGGGGTGGTCCGCCAAGTCGTGCAGCCGGTTCCAGCCGATGTGCGGCACCGGCACGCAGCCGGGCAGGCGGGTGACACGCCCCGGCAGCAGGGCCAGGCCGTCGGTGATCCCGAACTCCTCGCCGGCCTCGAACAGCAGCTGAAAGCCGACGCAGATCCCCAGCAGCCAGGCGCCTTCCGCCAGCGCCGCGCGCAGCGCCGCCTCCAGCCCCCCACGCAGGGCGTCCCGCGGCGGCGCGAACGCCCCCACTCCCGGCAGCACCAAACAGCGCGCCGCGGCCACCCGCGCCGGATCGCGCGTCACCGTCACACCGGCGCCCAGGTGGGCCAGAGCCCGCGCCAGGTTGCCCAGATTGCCGACGCCGGCATCGATCACCGTCACCCGCCGCGCCGCAGCCGCGGCGGCGGCGGCGCCCGGCGAGTCACTCTGGCCGGCCGCGCTCATGCGGTCAGCGTCCCCTTCGTGCTCGGCACGTCGGCGCCTGGCGTGGCACCCGCCGCCGCCGGCCGCAGCGCCACGGCCTGGCGCAGGGCCAGCGCGACGGCCTTGAAGGCGGCTTCCGCCGCGTGATGGCCGTTGCGCGCGGCCAGGATCTCCAGGTGCAACGTGAGGCGGCCACGGTCGGCGAACGCCTGAAAGAAATCCGCTACCAATGTCAGCGGAAACTCCGCCGTCACCCACGCCGCGGCCATGTCGCGCGGCGCGCTGTAGTGGAAAAAACCTCGCCCCGAAAGGTCCACCACCGCGCGCGCCAACGCTTCGTCCAGCGGCGCATAGGCGGTGCCGAAACGCACCAGCCCGCGGCGGCCGCCCAGCGCACCGTCCAACGCCTGCCCCAACGCGATGCCGACGTCTTCGACCGTGTGATGCAGATCGACGTGCAGGTCGCCCTGGGCCTCCACCTCCAGCCCCAGGCCGCCATGCGTCGCCAGCGCCTGCAACATGTGACCGAAGAACCCGTTCGCCGCCGCGATCCGGCGCGGCCCCCCGTCCAACTTCAACACCAGCCGCACCCGCGTTTCACCCGTAGCGCGCTCCACCGTCCCCTGTCGCGCCGCCGGCGCTCCCGCCGTCGCAGCGGCGGCTTCCGCCGGCGCGGGATGAACGGGGCCAGCACTCTGGCCTACTCCCATTTGCCCGCCGATCGGGCTCTCCACCGTTCCGGGCAGCGCCGCCGCCCCCCCGCCACCGCCGACCATCCCTACACTTTTGCCGGCAGCCTCGCGGCCAGCTCCGTAGGCGACCACGGCCTGCCCTTCACCACCTTGGCCAGATACCGCGACCGGTTCGGCGCCCGCGCCCCCCGCCGGCAGCAGCTCGGCGAGGGCTTGGCGGGTGGCGCGCAGGGCGGCGCCGCTGCCGATCGAGATGCGCAGGGCGCCGTCCAGGCCGGGATTGGCACCCACGTCGCGCACGCGGATGCCGCGCGCCGCCAGGCCGTCGCGCAGGGCTGCCGCGGCGGCGGCGCTGCCGCACCGCACCAGCAGGAAGTTGGCTTCGGATGGCAGCACCTGCAAGCCGGCGGCTTGCAGCATGAACTGCCATTGGGCGCGGCGGGCGACCACCAGGGAGATGCGCCGCCGGGCGGCTGGCGCCGCGGCCAGCACGGCTCTGCCGGCGAGCACCGCCGGGACGCCCACGTTGTAGGGCAGCTTGACCTTCAGCAGCTCGGCCACCAGCCGCGGATCGGCCAGCAGGTAGCCCAGCCGCAGGCCGGCCAGCGCCCACGCCTTCGAGAAGGTGCGCAGCAGGATCAGGTGCGGATGGCGCGCCAGCAGCGGCCGGTAGTCGAAGCGGCAGAACTCGCCGTAGGCGTTGTCGAGCAGGAACGGCCCCTCCTGCCGCGCCGCCAGCGCGTCGATCGCTTCCGGCGGCGGCGCGTCGCCGGTCGGATTGTTGGGCGCGCACAGCAGGAGCGGCCGGCGCGGGTCGCGCGCCACCTCGGCCTCCAGCTCCGCCAGCGGCAGGCGCAGCCCCGCCGCCGGCGGCAGGAAGCGCGGCACGCCGCCCGCCTTCAGCACCAGCATGCGGTACAGGGCGAAGCTCGGCTCGTAGCCCACCACCTCGCTGCCGGGCGCCACCAGCGCCGACAGGCAGACGTCCAGCAGCTCGTTGGAGCCGTTCCCCACCAGCACTCCCGCCGCCGGCCAGCCGTGCAGCTCCCCCAGGTCGCGGCGCAGCGCCTCGGCGTGAAAATCGGGATACCGCGCCCAGGCAGCGGCGCGCAGCGCGTCCGCCACCCGCCGCTTGAGGCCCGGCGGCGGCTCGAACGGCGCTTCGTTCTGGTCGAGCTTGTGGCGGCACGGGGACAGGTCCAGCGAGTAGGCGCGCAGCTGGCGCAGCTCGCCGCGCACCAGGCTTGCGGGATCGGCGCCCGCCTTCATCCGAGCCTCCGGCGGGCCGCCGCGGCATGCGCCGGCAGCCCCTCCGCGTCGGCAAGGCAGGCCGCCGCCTCGGCCCAGCGCGCCGCGGCCGCCGGCGAGAAACGCACGGCATGGCTGCGGCGCAGAAAATCCTCCACGCCCAGCGCCGACGCGAACCGGGCGCTGCCGCCGGTGGGCAGCACGTGGCTGGGTCCCGCCACGTAGTCGCCGAACACCTCGGACGTGGCCGCCCCCAGGAAGATCGCGCCGGCCGACCGCACCCGCCCGGCCAGCGCCTCGGCGCCGGCACCCACCAGCTGCAGATGCTCGGGCGCGATCTGCTCGACCAGCGCCAGCGCCTCGTCCCAGCCGGCGACCACCAGGGCGCAGCCCATGCCGGCCAGCGCCGCCCGCGCCGTGGCGGCGGTCGGCAGCGCCGCCAGCTGCGTCGCGACCGCGGCGGCGACAAGCCGCGCCAGCTCGCGCTCCGGGGTGATCAGCACCGCCGCGGCCAGCGGATCGTGCTCCGCCTGCGCCAGCAGGTCGGCGGCGATCAGCGCCGGATCGGCGCCGGCGTCGGCCACAACCACCACCTCGCTGGGGCCGGCCAGGCCGTCGATCGCGACGTCGCCGGCCACCAGCCGCTTGGCGGCGGTCACCCAGGCGTTGCCCGGACCGACGATCTTGTCCACCCGCGGCAGCGACGCCGTGCCGTAGGCCAGCGCCGCCACCGCGTGGGCGCCGCCGATCCCCCACACCTCCTCGACCTCCAGACGCGCCAAGGTGTACCGCAGCGCCGGGCTCGCCGCAAAACCCGCCGGCGGCGTCGCCACCACAATCTGAGCGACGCCTGCCAATCGCGCCGGCACCACGGTCATCACCACCGTCGACGGATAGTTCGCCCGGCCGCCGGGGACGTAGATGCCGACCCGCCCGAGCGGCGTCACGCGCTCCTCCAGCTCCACGCCGTCGTCGCCGCCCGCCGGGCCCCCCGCCAGCCGGTAGCCCTGCCGCACCTGCGGCGCATGAAAGCGCTCGACCGCCGCGATCGCCCGCTCCAGCGCCTCGGCAAAGCCGGGCGGCAGCTGCCCGCGCACCGTTGCCGCCGCCGGTACGCTCAGCCGCAGCTCCGCTGCCCCCACCGCCGTCGCGCCGTCGAGCCGCCGCGCCAGGGCGAGCAGCGCCCGGTCGCCGCCGCCGCGCACCTTGTCGACGATCAGCGCCGCCTGGCGCAGCGTGCGCGCGTCGAGCACGCTGGCGCCGCGGCCGGCGATGGCCGCGATGCGCCGCCGGCCCGCCCGCGAGCCGGCCGCCACCACCTGTAGAGGTCCACGGCTCATGCCACCGCTCCCGCCGCCTCCAGGCGGTCCAACCAACCGTTGAGGCGCGCCCGGTGGCGCTGGAACGCCGCCCGGTTCACCACCAGGCAGGGCGTCACCGGCGCCACCGCCTCGATCTCCACCAGACCATTGGCCGCCAGCGTGCCGCCGGTCTGCACGATGTCCAGCGCCAGGTCCGCCAGCTGCAGCACCGGCGCCAGCTCCACCGCGCCGGACAGGCGCACGATCTCCGCCCCCCAGGCCCGCTCCGCCACCAGCCGCCGCGCCGTCAGCGGATACTTGGTGGCCAGCCGCACCTGCTCGCCGGCGCCCGGCAACGCCCTGGCGCGCCCGATCAAGGCAAAGCGGCTGCCACCGGCCGCCAACCGCGCCGGCACCAGCAGGTCGCGCCCCAGCTCGTCCAGTACGTCGCTGCCCACGATGCCGCAGTCGGCAATCCCATGCTCGACGTACAGCGGCAGGTCCCAATCCTTGAGCGCCAGCACCTCGACCTCGTCGTCTGGCAGCATCGTGCGCAGGCTGCGGCCGCTTTCCTCCAGACCGACCAGGCCCAGTCCCGCGGCGCGCAACGCCGCCACCGCCGTGTCCAGGTTGCGCCCCTTGGGCAGCGCCAGCCGAATCATCGGCCCACCTCCCCGCCGCCGCCGGCAACGGCGCCCACCGCGGCAGAAACGGCTGTTGCCACAGAGGCGGGAGCCGGCTTACGCCCCTTGGGCAATGCCGGCTGGATCATCGGCCCACCTCCTCGCCGCCGGCGGCAACGGCGCCCGCGGCGGTAGCGACGGTGGTGGCTGAGGTAGGAGGTGAAGGGCTGGCGGCGGAGGCTTCGGCAACCAGGACGCCGCAGCCGGCCTCCAGCAGCCCGTCCAGGTTGAGCGAAAATCCCACCGCGTCGATGTCGGCGCCCAGCGCCCGGAACAACCCGCCATAACGGCCGCCGCCGCCCACCGGCACCGCCGCGGCGCCGGCGTAGGCATGAAACACCAGGCCGTCGTAATACGCCCGCGCGCCTGCTTCGCCAACCTCCCAGCTCACGCCGGCAAACTCCGCCAGGTCGACCCGCAGCGCCACCCGCGGAGCCAGCGCCGCCATTTCGTCCCGCAGCGCCAGCAGCCCCCGCAGCCGCGCCGCCGCCTCGGCTCCCAGGTCCTCCGGCCGCGCCGGCAGTCCGGTCTCCACCACCGGCAGCAGCACCGGGCAGGCCCGCCGCACGACGCTGCGCTCCCGCCGCGCCACCGCCGCGGCCACCGTCGCCGGCGACTCGCCCACCGCCGCCAGCAGCGCCGCATCCAGACAGCCCGCGAGTCCCATCACCACCTCCTTGGGCCCCGACGTGGCTTCCAGCGCGGCCAAAAACAGCGCCAGCACCTCGCGCTCGGCCTCGGCAACCGCCTGCCGGCCAGCGTCTCCCGGCACGCCACCGCCGGTGTCCGCATTGCTGGCCGCTCCCGCATCACCGCCAGCCCCCGCACCGCTTCCGGCGCTCACATCCCCAGCAGCCCTTGCAGCGCCAGCAGCACTTGGAGCGCCAGCGGCCCTTGCATCGCCAGCAGCCCTTGCATCGCCAGCAGCCCTTGCATCGCCAGCAGCACTTGCATCGCCAGCAGTCCTTGCATCGCCAGCAGCCCTTGCATCGCCAGCAGCCCTTGCATCGCCAGCAGCACTTGCATCGCCAGCAGCACTTGGAGCGCCAGCAGCACTTGGAGCGCCAGCAGCCCTTGCAGCGCCAATACGACCTGCATCGCTCGCAGACCTTGCGTCATGCGCAGCTATCACATCGCGTGCGGCACTCGCATCGCTGCCAGCCCTTGCATCACCCGCGCCGCCCGCTGGATCGCCCGCGCCCGCGGGGGTCGCCGCTGACAGGCGCTCGACGCCCAGCTGGTAGAGCTCCCGCCGCCAGCCGTTCGCCTCGCCGCGGCGCTCGCGATAGCGCACCACGTCGCCGCGGTACGACAACCGCAACGGCAGCGGCGGCCCCCCCGGCCCCCCCAGGCGCGGCGCGAGCAGGCGCGCCAGCATCGGCGTGAAGTCCGCGCGCAGCGCCAGCTGCTCACCGTCGCGGTCGATGAAGCGATACAACTCGTCGCGGCTCGCCGGCGTCAGCAACGCCTCGTAGGGCTCCAGGTAGTCCAGGATGGGCAGGATCGCCTCGGCGTAGCCGTGGCGTTCAACCAGCTCTGCCAGGTGCTGCTCCAAAGCGCGCCGCGCCCGCGCGCTCTCGAAAAGCAGCGCCACCACCCCGGTCGGCAGGGCAGCCGAAACCCTCATGCCAACCCCATATCCAAGGGCCGCAACGATGGCTGTATCACCACCTGCAATATTGGACGCAGAACAGGCTGCAAAAAGCAAAACCTCCTTCCGGGTCCCGGAAAGAGGTGGCGATGGGCTGCGGCGATCCTCGTCCCGGGGCGATTGCCGGGGCGAGAGCCCCGATCAGCCGTGCGGCGGATGGACGTCGTGACGCCAAGTGCCAGCTTCCGCGGCGACCACGGACAGCGACAGCGAACCGCAAGCGGCCGCTGGGCACATGGACTTCACGGTCAGGCTCATCGTCGTCACGTTATCGATCATAGCGACCCCAACGCAACGCGTCAAACCGGGGGGTGGTGTCCCAAAACTGTGTTGGCGCAAGGACACTATCCGCGGGTGCCGGTGGCGGTCGCCAGCGAGGCGCGACTCGGTGACAGGTGCCCATCGTCGCCGCAATGCCTTTGGGGGTGCTGCAGGGTGATGAGGGGATGCCGATACTCGCCGCCTGCCGAGCCTTCCAGACCGCTCATCGGCGGTCTCCGCGACAGGAGCGGCAGGTAGGGACTTGCCCCCGAGGCGTTCTCGGGCGCCCGTCACCGGCCAGCGGTCAAGGGTGCGACTTCACCGGCGCCCGCCACCGACCTGGGGAGAACGGCTCGGCAGGCGAAGCTCCCCCGGCCACCGGCCAGGACCGGCAGGCGGGTTTCGTCTCACATTTCGCCGCTGGTGCACGCCAGCCAACCGAGGCTTTCTTCTGGAAACGCAAGGCGGCAATAGGTTAAAATCTATAAAACGCAAATCGGCGTTCGCTGCCAGGGACGCCAACAACGAATCGAGAAAAGGAGACGACTGCATGAACCGCTCACGAAACCTCTTGCTGGGCGCGATGCTGGCCCTGATGGCGCTGGCGGGTTGGGCCCAAGTGCAAGCTCAGGGGTGTAGTTTGGTGTGCACCTGTGTGAAGCTATGTGGCTTCGACTACGCAAGTTGCGAAAGCGCTTGCAAGGGCGAAAAGACCTGTCTGGCCACCTGCGCCGCCAACCACGATGCTTGCGTGAGCAACTGCCAAAATGACATCGAGGTAGCGAAATTGCCTACTGGCAAAACCAGATGACTTAAAAGAGACGAGTTACCGAATAACGGGATTTCTCGCAGGCCAGCGCTCGTGAAGGTGAGGTGCGCCTGTTCTCAGCCACGCCGCGGAGCTGCATTGAACGCTGTCCAGGTCGTGCGAGCGCTGCTGGTCGAGGAAATGAGCAGCTCCCACCCCAGTGGCCTGCCCGGTGAGCTCGCTTGCCATCCGCTCGCCCTCTGGCCCCCTGGCGGCGTTGCGACCTGCCGGAAGTGCCGGGACAGGCGACAGCCCCGGCCGCCTCCTCGACATATCCCTGCCATGCCTGCGCGCACCGCCGCCTGCAGCCTGTGCGCCGTCCCAGCCGGAGCTTCTTTAGGGCGCCCGGCGGGTAGTGGCGGTCACGTCTTGGCGACCTGGCGACACGAGAACTCGTGTACGCAGGAAAACGAAACCTACCCCAGGGAGTGCCACATGTCTCGATTCGCCTCTCTCCAGTCACGTATTGCGCTTCTCCTCATTCTTGTCGCCGTCATCGCGGCGCTGGTGCTTCTCCCGGCGGCTCCAGCCGCGGCCTCTTCCCAATGCCCCAGCCGCTCCTGCCTGGTAACCGGCGCCATATACTTCAACGACGCCAACCACGATCAGGAGGTAGGCCAGTGCAGCTGCCAGCACTGTACAGGGGAGCAAACCGCCTACTGGCAGTCGGTCCCGGCCTGCTGCCCCTGCACGTAGCACGACAGTTTACTGACGGGGGTCGGGCTCGGCTCACCGGTCGTGTCCTGGTATGAAACGACCGCCGCTCGCCGTCGAGGCCGCGACGGCCCAGCCGCCCTCGTCCTGCTTGGCTGCGGTAGCGTCCTGTTGGGACAGCACCCAAGACGTGGTGCTGTCCTAAATCACGTCCCGCTCGCACCAGCTCCACCAGCTGGCGGCGAAACTCCGCGGCGCACGGCGCTCGGTGTCTCTGTGGCATCGTGGACTCCTCTCTCCCAAATCATGGGGTTGTCCACGAAACCGGGGTAACTCCACATCTGGCGCGGGATGATCTCCGCCCCACCAGCCATCCTCGTCGGTGATTGAACCCTGTCGCTACGTCTTGTAGTATTCTCGCCAGGAGGTATTTAAAAATGCGCAAATACCATTTGGCTGTGGTGCTTGCAGGGCTCTGTGGGCTCGCCGGGGCGTTCGGCGGTGCCGCCCACGCCGCGAGCGGTCCCATGTCGCCGGCACCGGCGCCGACCGCGGACACGCTGGCCCCGTGGCTTCATCCAGCCCTGAATATGACTCAGTCTTGCCAGCAGATTCCCAATCTGCCCGCGCCAACGCGGCTGATCTGCGGCACCACCAGCGTGCCCACCTCCTGCGTCGGCAAGGTCATCTACAACGCCATCTGCGGCATCGGCGCCGGCGGTTACTGCCTTTATTGCTGGCAGGGCGACGGGCCGCCCGACGACTTCGGCAATTATCCCTGCGACTGCCGCAACTAGCACCGCGGCAAGATCGGGTCTGGAAGGGCGGCGCCGCCCTCGCGTCCCTGGCGCAGGGCGGCGGAGCCGCAGGCCCGGCCACCGCCCTGCTCGTCACGCTCAGGGACCTGGCGGCCCCTGCATCCGCTCCAACCGCTGTTCGCGCCACCCGACCCAGGAAGAGCGGCACCGGCGGCGGTCAGGCGCGATCGACACATGATTGCGCACATTGTTTATTTATGAATGCAGCTATCTGAAAAGGAGAGGATATGCGTCGCTTTGCCCTGCTTGTTGTGGCCCTCGCCCTCGTCGCCGCCGGTCCCGCCGCCGCGGTCAACGTCTACTGGACCTCGGTCGGGTCGGCGGGCACCGTCGATCCCACCAGCGTCGTGCCGTTCTACAACGGCGCCGCCATCGAATACCCCACCACTTCCGCGGCGGAGCAGCCGATCATCGTCCGCTACAACGTCACCGATACCAACCTGAACAACGATCCGGGCTGGACCACCCTGGAAGTCGGCACCGCCGGTATCGCCGCCACGGACACCGTGCAGGTCACCCTCTTCGCGGTCGGCATGTGCAGCGAAACCCTCACCGCGCTCTGCTCGGTCACCATCACCGGTGGGCCCATCTGCCCGGCCGAATGCCAGTTCAGCTCGTCCGCCTTCGACTTCAGCAGCCACGCCTACTTCATCGAGGCCGTGCTGAGCCGTACCAGCACCTCGGTCAACCCGCAGCTGTTCTACCTGAGCATCCACTAAATGCGCTCGGGCCCCGGCCGGCAAGCCGGGGCCCGAGAGTGTTCCTGCCTGCCGAACAAGGTCACCGATGCTCCACTGGCGCCGGGTCAAGCCGGCCCGCCATCGCCGGGGTCACGACCCCATGGCCGACATAGCCGTTTCGGAGTCGATCGCGCTTGACCGGAAGCACCTTTATGGAAAGGGTATCCCGATCCAGATAGCAGCAACAGCAAAGGTCATTGCCAAAGCAGCGATTGAACCGGGCATTGAAATCTTCTTTGTTGGTCTATTCACTCGACCCACCGCTCTAGAAGGGTTCTTCCCATCATCGAGACTGACAAGGGTTTATGCTTCGCGCCACCGGGGGGCCGCGGCGGCCCAAAGGGCGGACGGGAGGCTCGTCGGGGAGGAGGTGGGGGGAGACGGGGCCGCCCCACAGCAGGCGCAGGGCGGCGGTTGCCTCCGAAGCTTTTCGGCAGGAGCTGATCAGTTGCAGCTGATCTTAACAACCGTGTCGTAATCGGTGATGTCACCGGTGCAGGTCCACGTCTGGCAGCAGCCGTGGTGACACGAGCCCACCACGGTCTGATGGCTGGCGTTGTTGTAGTAGGTGATCGTAACGATATTAAAATCGTCGCAGACGGCGGCTGCCGACCTCTGCTGGGGGCCGACCATGGCCACGGCAAACACCGCCAACACGATCGCCAGCAGGCTCAGACGTCGCAGCGTGGAGGTCCTCGATCCCACCATTTTCTTCTCCTCTTGTAAGAGCCTTTGATTGTAACATACCAGGTAGCATGGACTCCACCTAGAGGACCGCCAAGCCAAGAACACCGCCCTCAACATGTCCCTGCCAACGAGCTACTACGACCGGCTGGGAGTATCCAGGCCTGCCTCGTAGCCAGCGGGATGGGTCGACCGGCCGCGGTGCTGCTCCACCCCACCCCGCTGGTAACGCTCGTCGCTCAGCGCCGTCCGGCCGGCGCCTCTGGCCCCCGACGCACCCGTCGCGGCGTCAGGGCTTGCCGACCAGCTGCACCGCGGCGATCTCGTTCCAGCCCTGGCTCAGCGCCGAGACCGGATCGATCCGCGTTGCGCGGGACGCGGCAACCGCGATCACCGCGAAGGCAAGGCCGACGACTGTGCCCAGGCTCAGGCACTAGAGCCGCACTGCAATGCAGACGCCCACGGCCGGCTGGCCGCGAGCGCTACGGCGCCCCCTGGAGCGCCGCCAGCGTGCTCACCAGCTGCCCGATATTGGCGATCGGATAGGTGTCGTTCCGCGCCTGGACCGCGGCGCCGTAGCTGCCGAACTGGGCGAAGTTCGCGGTGGACGCGTACGCGGCGGGGACCTCCCCGCCGAGCCCCGTCCCCAGATAGCTCAGCAGAGCCATCCACTCCTTCAGCTCCTGGACGCCCCCGCTGCCGGGAGCGGCGTCGATGCGATTGGCCAGCAGACCGGGCAGATCGGCTCCCGTCAGCACCGCGCCGCCGGTGGCGGAGGCGTACGGCGTGATGGCGATGCCGAACTCGCTCTCGACGGCGCCGAGCAGCAGCAGCGCGTAAAGATCCACCGCCACCCGCACCCTTACCGCTTCGGTGAGGGCGGAGGCGGCGCCGGTATTGGTGAGATCGTTGGGGGCGAAACCGTACACGGTGTCGATGGCGGCGACGGCCTTGGACACCACCAGCGCGCTCAGCGTGGTCGTGCCGGCGGCGCTGTCCGCCGCCGCGGCCGCGGCCACGACTCCCAGCGCGCCGAGGTTGACGGCGATCTCTTGGTTGTTCGGCGCTACGTCATTCAGCGCCACCATGGCGGCGGCGTACGGATTACCGCCGGCGTAAGCCGCCAGCAGCGCCGCGCCGCTGTCGGTCCCCAGGCTGGCCAGGGCGCCCAGGGCTTGCAGCGCCACCGGCGAACCGGCGCCAGCTTTCTGGCTCGTCACCTGGAGCACGCCCGCCGCGGTGGCGTACTTGAAGTAGTCGTATGACTCCGCGTCCTTGAGGACGTAGCGAAGGCCGGAAAGATTCAGATAAAACTGAGACGATACGAGATTGCTCTGCGCCACCAGCTGGAGGGCGCACACCTTCTGGATGTCGCCGAGACCGAGGTACGCCGAGATCGCCGGGTAGCCCACCGGCAGCGCCTGGGTGGGATCCGGCGAGATCCCGAGCGGCAGAACGTTGTAGACGTCGGCGAAGCTCAGGGGAACGCCGGCGCGCAGCTTGCCGCGCAGAACGCCCGTCGCCACCACCGCGGTTTGGAACGGCGTGAAGTCGTAGCCGGGGAGGTTGCTGGGCGTCTGCGCGATGATGGCGTTGGGAACGTTGCGCAACGCGTCCGCGGCGAGGTCGCCGAGGCCGTTGGGCGACAACACCGGATTCGTCTCGTTCGACACCATGTCCTGCGCCGCGGTGCCCACCGGATGATAGATACCGGTGGCGAGGTTCGCCGGATCGTAGTCGGCGAAAGTCTGGCTGAAGAAAGCGGCCAGCGCTGCGTTGAGCTGTAGATCCGCGGACCTGACGAGCGCCGCGACTCCCGGATCGGGCTTCAACGTCCGGTGAATGCCGACGCGGATCGCGGCAAGGCTGGCGTCGGTCATGATCAGATTGCTGGAAGCGTCGGCGGTGGTCGATTGGGTGGCCGCGTGATACGTCAGATCGATGCGGGCGACGTTGGTGCCGAAGGCGCCGGCGTCGATGATCTGGGTGTTCCAGCTGCCGTTGGGCACCGCGTGCGCGGAAGCCAGCGGCGTGTGAGTGTGGCCGGACGCGATCACGTCGATGCCGGTCACGTGCCGGGCCAGGTCCACGTCCTCGCCGTTGAGGCCGGCGGCGTCGGTGCCGGAGTGGGAGAGGGCGATGACGATTTGCACGCCCGACCTCTGCCGCAGACCGTCCACCAGAGCCTGGATGGCGGCGTAGTCGATCGTGAAGCTCACCGGCGCCGAACCGGGCGCATCCAGTGCCGCCTCCTTGCCCATGAGCCCGATGTAGCCCACCTTGAGGCCGTTCGACAGCTGCTCGACGCGCGTGCTCTGGATGGCCTTGCCGTCGCCGACAAAGGGCGCGAGATCGGTATTGCCGCCGAGATTCATGTTGGACGCCACGATCGGGGTGCGAAACGAGAACCCGCCCGCCGCCGCGCCGAGCATCCGCGCCAGCCCCTTGGGCGTGTAATCGAACTCGTGGTTGCCGAGCGTCACGCAGTCGTACTGCATGACCTTGAGGAACTTGAGCGCCAGCGGCCGCGAGCCCAGCGTCAGGTCGTAGAGGGTGCCCATCGTCCAATCGCCGGAGTCCACCAGGACCACCGGATGACCCGCGCTGGCGCGGACGAAGCTCACGTAGGAGGCGATTCGCGCATAGGCGCCGGTGACGCTCCTGCCGGACGCCGGATCGACGTCCAGGCCGACATGATCGGACCCGTTGGCGTGATCGTGCAGATCGGTGGTCTGCAGGATGGTGATCTGGGAGTCGCCGACAGGATGACGCTTGCCGGCGTCGCCCAGCCCCGCGGCGCCCTGCGCGCACAATCCTGCCGGCAGCGACAGCACGACGAGCACGCAGATTGCAGCGGCCAATCCGAGCTTTCTGGACCTCACGGTTCTCCTCCTTCGCCTTGGTTCGGCAACCGGCGCACGCACGCGGTGCGGCGTGGTGGGCCAAGGCAAGTCTTCTCTACGGCGGATGGCAGCAGCTTACCATGCGCGGGATCGGCGCTCGATCGCGGCGCCGGCAATGTGAAGGGTCGACTTCGCGCCCGGTGACATGCCTCAACTGCTTGCCTGCACGGCCGTTCTGTTGCCCCGGCCGCGGCGCGCCTGACGGCGCGACCGTGCTCGGGCCGGGAGCCGGAGGCGCCGGCCGGGCGGCGCCTCCGGCCCCCGCCGCACCCGTGCGGCGTCAGGGCTTGCCGACCAGCTGCACGGCGTCGATCTCGTTCCAGCCCGGCACGGCGTTGGTGGCGAGGGTCACCTTGACGCGGTTCACCTTGTAGGAGGTCACCGGGAACTTGAGCAGCAGGTAGTTGAGCTCCTTCGTCGGGTCGTCGCCGGTCCAGATGCGGTGCGCCACCCCGGCGTCGTCGATCAGCTCCACCTTCACCACCGCTCCCGATCCCTGCGACTCGCGGACGCGCACCTCGGTGGCGTGCACCGGCTTGGCGTACTTGAGGTCCAGCCACTCGATGCCGCCGTCCTGGGTGCTCGGCGCCCACGCCTTGCCGTTGTCGCTATACGATTCGACGTTGGGCACACCGGTCGCCTGCATGGGGGAAAAGGTATCGTTGCCCAGATGGTTGGTGTAGCTCGAAGAGGCGGTCGCCGAGGTCGCCCACTGGCCGTCGGGATCGTTCTTGATGTCGTCCTGGTGCAGCGACCACTGCGCCGCGGCCTTGCGGGACGGGGCCTCTTCCGCTCCCGCCTTGATCGTCGGCGAGCCGGTCGTCGCCGAAGCCTCGGCGACGGTGTCGGTCGACTGTCCCGTGATGGGCGCGGCGGCGGTTCCGGAGCTCATCGCCCCGGCGTCCGAGCTCATCGGCGGCGCCGCCTCGGCGGTCGTTGCGGGGGTCGTCGCGGGAGCCGCCGCTGGCGCCGCGGCCGGAGCCGGTTCGGGCGCCGGGGCGGCGGCGGGCGCGCTCGCCGCCGTGTTGTCGCCCTCCTCCTGCTTCTTGTGGCATCCGGTCGTCACCACCGGCAGCAGCCCGCAGAGGGCGAGCGCCAGGCAGCTTGAACCGAGACTGAGACGAGGCTTGGCATCCATGGCAATTCTCCTCGGAGACCCTGGAAATGGCGTGGGCTGCCCCCATCATATCGAGAAAGAGCAATGCCGGTGGGCCTGAGAACATGCGAGCCGCGCCCCAAACTACAACCCTACCCCCGGGGCCGGCCCGCCGAGAAAACGCCCTGATAGATTGGGCGCGCGGGCGCTCATACGCTTCGCCTCCGTAGACGGACAGGATGGGCCGCTTTCCGCGCCGCCGGCTCCGTCTACAATCGCGCTCCATGACCGACGACAGTGCGTTGGAGGAGGCCCGCCGGCCGCGACGGTGGCTGGCCGCGGTGCTGCTGGTTCGCCAGGTGTGGCTGGCAGTGGGGCTGACGCTGCTGCTGCTGGCGGTTGCCGAGGCCGGCGCGCGCCTGGTGCTGCTGGCGCGCCCGCCGGCGGTCGATCCGCGGGTGCATGCCGACGCCTACGCGGGGGCGCCGTGGGTGGCCGGGCTCTACGCCGAGATCGCCCAGGTCGGGCGGATGCGCTGGGAGCCATACGTCTATTGGCGGCGGGTGGCATTTGCCGGCCGCTTCGTCAACGTCGACGAGCGCGGGCTACGGCGGACCTGGCAGCCGCCCGAGGCCGCGGCGCTCGCGGGAGCGGCGAGGCCGGGGGCAGCGGCGGCGGTGTCGGGGGCGGAGGCGGGGGCGGGGGCGGCGGTCAAGCCGAAGGGAACGGTGACGGGGGGCGCCGCACCGGCGGCGCTGCCGCGTCTGTTTTTTTTGGGCGGCTCGGCGGCGTGGGGCAGCGGCGTGCGCGACGACCACACCATCGCCTCGGAGCTGGCGCGCTGGCTCGCCGCCCACGGCGCGCCGGCGCTGGTGACCAACTACGGCGAGTCGGGTTACGTCTCCACCCAGGCGCTGCTGGTCCTGGTGCGCGAGCTGCAGCGCGGCGCGGTGCCCGACACCGTGGTGCTCTACGGCGGCGCCCTGGACGTGTCGAGCGCGACCGCGGCGGTGGGGCGGGTCGGGGTGCCGCTCAACGAGGGGAACCGCGAGCGCGAGTTCGATCTGCTGCGCCATGCGCGGCGCCTGGTGCCGGCGGCGCTGCGGGTGGTGGCGGCACGCTCGGCGCTGGTCAAGCTTGCCGGCTTCCATCTGCAACAGCCGCCGGCGGCGCCGGCGCCGCCGCTCACCCCAGCGCTCGCCGACGCGGTGGCTGGCGAGCTCGCCGCCAATCGCCGCATCCTCGCGGTGCTGGCGGCGAGCTACGGCTTCCGGCTGATCTGGGTCTGGGAGCCGTCGATCCTGGAGAAGCCGCAACTGACCGCGTATGAGCGATCCTATTGCAATCGCCTACCCACGCCGCTGCGCGGCTGGCAGCCCATGGTGGTGAGCCGGCTGCGGCGCGAATGGAGCACCAGCGGCGGCGGCGGCGCCAGCGGTGACGCCGCGTGCGAGGTCCTGTTCCTGGATGACCTGTTCGCGCCAATCGCGGCGCCGCGCTTCATCGACCAGAGCCACACCAGCGAAACCGCGAACGCCGAGGTGGCGGCGGCGATCGGCGGGCGCCTGCTGGCTGCAGGGTGCGGCGGCCTCAGGCGCCGCCCCGCCACCGACTCCACCGTCAGAAACTCCTGCCCGTCCTGGTCCAGCTAGGCACCGGTGGGCCCCGCCGCCGGCGGCAGGGCGCCGCCGGCTGGCGAAGCGATGTGCGCGCGCTGCCTTACGGGCAGGTCGCGAACGCCGAGGTGTCCTGAATCGGCTGGAACTCGGTGTTGGCCGGGTTTGTGTACGTCTTGGTGGCGTTGGTCTGCAGGTCGGTCACCGTGATGACCGTGTTGACGTTGGTGAGACCGCCGGCGAAGACCCAGTACGCATTGTCGACCGGGCAGCCGTCGAGCACCTTGATCACCGCTTCGACGTTGGTCGAGGAGAAAAACCACAGGTAGCCGGTATCCGACGTCAGCTGCACGGCATTGGCGTTGCCCGAGCCGCTGGCGCCGGCGTTAAAGGTGGCGCGCACCTGGAAGCGCCCGTTGCTCAGGCAGAGAGTGTTGGGGTCGTTGGGGCAGTTCGTGGTCGTGCTGCCGCAGGTGAACTTGAAGGTGTAGTTGCCCGACTGGCTGGCGGAGGTGTTAGTCACCGCCCAGGTCCAGTTGCCCGCCGCGTTGAGCGAAGAAGGCACCGTGACCGTGCCGGGCCCCTGGAAGTCGGACGAAGAGGTGAGCACGTCGCCCGAAGGGTTGAGCAGCTCCAGGACGGGATCGAACTCCGTGCTGGTCAGGGTGCCGGTCACCGATTCGGAAACCGTGCCGGCGAACTGGTAGTACTGCACCGGCGTGCCGTCCGGCAGGGTGCAACCCCCGGATGCGAGAGTGCCGTTGACCGTGGAACCGCAGGTGATCGCCTGCGGGGTACACGCTGCTGTCGCCCTGACTTCGGCCAGTCGCTGCGCGACCGCGCCGTCCTTTGCGGATGCCTGGGCCAGACCAAGAGTGGGGGTGACGAGGGCGGCGCAGAGTGCGGTGAGCAAAACGTATCGCATATAGGAAATCTCCTCGCGGATAGCACCCGGCTTGGAGGTAGCCCGACGACCCTTTGCTCCGGCCTGTCCTGTTGAACCGTCGGTCGTGCTCCCATGGGCGCCAGGGGATGGCGGCCGGACTTCGCCACTATAGCCGAACCTGCCACCCGCGGCCAGGGCCGAGGGTGAGGGGGGGCTTGCGCCACCCCCTTCGGCGGGCGCCCGGAGCCGCCAGGCGGCGGGGCTTTACGCGGTGCAGTTTTCGCAGGTCAGCGCGCAGGTGGGATAGCACCCGGACTGCGGGTCACAGACCGTCGGCGTGGAGCGCACCAGGCCGCCGGCAGCCAGCGCCAGGCCCTTGGTCTCCGCTACGCCGGCGCTCCCGGCGCCGGCACAGGCGTCGGCGGCAAGGCCGACCCCGCCAGCATTTCGCGCACTCCGGCCACCAGGTCCGCCCGCGGCACCGCCCGCTGGCCCGGCCGCTCGGCCAGCCACTCCAGGCGAGCGCCGACTTTCTTGGCCCGCTCGCGGCCGGCCTCCATATCCTTGAGCGTGACGATGCCGTTTTCCTTTTCGGTCGAGCCGTACAACAACACGATCGGCACGCCGGTCGCGTCGCCGTATTTGATCTGCTTGCCGACGCCCTTTTCGACCCCCAGGTAGAGCTCGGCCGGAATGCCGGCGCGGCGCAGCTCCCACGTCATCGCCACGCACTCCCCTTCGAGCGCCGGATCGATGCGCGCCACCAGCACCTGCGCCGTCGCCTTGCGCCCGCCCGCCCGCCCCAGGTGCTGCAGCGCCGCCAGCAACCGGTCGACGCCCACCGAAGCCCCGGTCGCAGGCAGCCGCTCGCCCAGGAAGCGCATCACCAGGTCGTCGTAGCGGCCGCCGCTCGCCACCGATCCGAACTGCGGCGCGTCCAGCAGCACCGCCTCGAACACCGGTCCGGTGTAGTACGCCAGGCCGCGGGCGATGCTCACGTCCAGCGCCACCTGGTCGCCGCCGTAGCCCAGACCGTCCAGCTGGCCCGAGATCCGCTCCACCTGGTCGATCTCGGGTCCCGCCGCCGCCTGCGCGGCGAAGAACGCCCGCAGCTGCGCGATCACCTGCCCGCGGTCGCCGCTCTGGATGGCCAGGAACTCCTCGATGCGCGCCACCTGCTCCGCCGCCAGACCGACGCCGCGGATGAAGTCCCCGGATTCGTCGTGGTAGCCGGTCGTCAGCTCTTTCTTGACCTTCTGGATGCCGATCTTTTCCAGCTTGTCCAGCACCCGCAGCACGTCCGCGCCGCCCGCGACCGCCACACCGATCGACCCCAGCAGCGCGTTGAGGATGCCGCGGCTGGAATAGCGCACCCGAAAGGCGCCCACCTGGAGCGCCGTCAGCGTGTCGCACAACCCGGCGATGATCTCGACGTCCGCCAGCTCGGACTCCACCCCCACCGAGTCGATGTCGAACTGGATGAACTCGCGGTACCGCCCCTTGTCCGGCTTGTCCGCCCGCCACACCGGCGACACCTGGTACCGCCGGAACGGCCGCGGCAGGTCGTTGTACTGCGCCACCACCCGGGCCAGCGGCACCGTCAGGTCGAACCGCAGCCCCAGCGCCTCCCCCTCGGGACTTGCCACGGTGAAGATCGACTGCTGCGCCTCCTGCCCCGCCGACCCCGTCAGCACGTCCATGTACTCGATCGCCGGCGTCACCAGCGGCGTGAACCCATACAGCTCGTACACCCCCCGGATCGTATCGATCAGCCCCTGGCGGGCCAGCATCGCCTCGCTCCGCAAATCGCGCAACCCACGCGACAGCCGCGGCTCAACAGCTCCCTTCATCGCTGATTTTCCTTACACCGCCCCAACCCAACGCGACGGCCCGGCCGCGGGGGGACAACAAGCGGGCGACGAGCCTACAAGACCGCCCCACAACGCGCAAGCAAACCGCCGCGCGCCCCGGCGAACCTGCGAAAATAGGAGGCAGCAGCGCATCCACCGCCGTCCACCCTCGCCCTTTCCCAGGAGGACCGCCCCATGAGCACGAGCAAAACGTTCGACCTGGCCGGCATCGTGAAGGCCCTGATCGCCGCGACGGACTGGGTCCACGGAGACCTCCGGGGATGGCAACCTGTCCCGCAGGCGGACAAGACCGACCGGCAGCTCGAGCTGCTGCGCCGGCTGGAGGCGATCAGCTTCGATCTGCCCCGGATTCCGGAGCTCAAGGCCTGGGCTGCGATGAGCGCCGACGAAATCAACGCCATCCTCAAGCGCGAGGGCTTCGAGATCAAGCTCTTGCCGTGGCCGATCGACGGACGGAACTTCGGCGTGGTGGCCATCCTGGACGTCACCGTGGAGTGGATCGAGGCCGGCGACGGCGCCAAGGAGATCCGCCGCCGAACGGCCGACGGCCAATACGACCACACCACACCCGCCTATCCCGCCTTCGAGCTCTCCGCCCACCAGAACCGCCTGGAGTGCCTCACCGTGTCCGGGAGCGACCAGCCGCTGGTCCGCATCCCGACCAAGTCCGGTGACGTGGTCTGCATTCACGTAACCCCGGACGCGGGACTCGACACCTTCGGCCTGTACGACGCCGTGGCCAGGATCTCGGCGGCAGCCAGGCCGGACCCCGACACCTACGCCAAAGTCCTGGACGTGACCATCCCAAAGGTGAAGCTCCGCCAGCAGGTGGACATCTCCTGGATGGAGGGCATGCACATCGGCCGCACCGACCCCCAAGGCGACCCGGACCACTTCGATCTCCAGCGAGTCCTGCAGGGCCTCGACAACGTGTAGCGCCCGCAGCCGACAAGCGGCCACGAACGGGAGCAAGGCCCGGCCGCGGGGACACGACAAGCGGGCGGCCAGCCTGCAAGACCGCTCAACAACGCAACAAGGCGTAAGCAAGCCGCCCGAGCGCCCCAGCCCGCAGCCGTCCAGCCGCGGAGCGCGCTCGAGCCGAAGCACCGGCGCTCAGGGCTGCTCTTCGGCGCCACCCTGCAGCAGGAACTCTCGCAGCGCCACGGCATTGTTGCGCTCCGTGTCGCGCGCCGCGAACACCAGCGTCAGCGTCCGCCCTGCCGCCGCGGCCCGCAGCTGGGCCAAAGCCGCCCTGGCTTCGTCGTGCGTGCGTAGCTCGTCGAAGTAGCGACGCCGCATCTCTTCCCACAGCTCCGGCCGATGGTGATACCACTCCCGGAGCGCCGTGCTCGGCGCCAGATCGCGCAGCCACAGATCCAGCCGCGCCGCCTCCTTGGAAACCCCGCGCGGCCACAGCCGGTCCACCAGCACCCGGCACCCATCCTCGGCCGCCGGCGCCTCATAAGCCCGCTTCAGCCGGATCTCGCGAATCTTGTGCAGGCGCGCCATAGAACGCTAATTCCTTATGCGAGACGATCGGCGCAAGGTTTGCGCCAGGTCTTTCCACCAATGGTGATCCGACCGCTGCGCTTGGAGAGCTCCTTGACAGGCCGCTAGCTGTTGCGCGCGTCGTGGGAAATAAAGCGATGGTGATAGCCTGACCAATAGGCATCAAAGATTTCAGGGTTTTTCGCTTTCGATACGATGAAACATGGGCGCGCGCGATTCTCGGGTTGATATCCATTGGGTGTTAGAACCAGAAAAGCCACTCGGTCGTCCTCGGGGTCTACGAATGTGACCGAGAACGGGACGAAGGTGACTCGCCTGATGGTGAGCTGATCGGGGCCGAAGCCGGCCGCATTGGCCCAGCTATCCAGGGTTTTGAAAAACTGTGTTGCCACCTTGAGATCCTCTTTGTAGGCACTCTCGCCTGCTACATACGCCCACGTCCTGACCGCGTGCTCATCGGCAAGATTGCATAACATGATATCCACCCGACGACAACGATCGGGCATCAGGAAGTCGAAAAGAGCGGTCCGCAACTGCTCCTGACGCGCAGGTGTCTCAGTCAGAAAGAAGTGATTCTGCGCAGCGACGAAGATATGCCTTCGTGCCCGCGAGAACAAATCAAAGAATGTGTATGGCGTGTCGGCGACTCGCCTGGCAGCAAGCGCCAACGAAGTACGCTCATGATGATCTGTTCCAACGAGGTCTTCTGGATGCGCAGCGGACTCGGGAAAACTATTAATCCAACTTGTCAATTTCTTACCGAGCGTATTAGGTAAATCGCTTTTATTGTATACGATCGTTCGCTGATCCTTGACATCGAAGAAGAGGTGCGACGGCGACTGTGCCAATGTGATAATCGGCTTCCCCAAGGCTTGAGCGTAGCCGACCTCCAATGCCACATTGGGATTCTGCCCGGTTACATCGGCTATGCAGACTGTCGCTTTCCTTACTTCAGCCATCATTTGCTCAGTAATCTGGCCGGCTTTCGTGATCTCGTCGGCCCAAATACAGTCTGCTTTAGCAACTTTCGCGCGTTTGACAGCCTTTCGGATTGCTTCACGTATTTCTACAAATTCAGACTTGAAGGGCATTATTACGAAGATGTACACGTAGACGGTCCTCTTACATATGATTGAGGTGCGATGCGATTTGGGGTGGGTTTCTAATAGTCCGCCTTGGCCCTCGGCGTGCTCTCGCACATTAGCATATTTTACCGGAAGCCGTGATCGCGGTTCTCTCGGGGAGGTTGCCTACTCCAGCGAGCGCCGTGCCTCAACCGCCGCCATTCCATCGCGCCCATCCAGGGCCACGCCAGGACCCGGCCGCGGGCGGACCAGGACGCGCTTCCGAATTCGCCGAGGTGACCACGCGCCGCCCAAAATGGGGAAGCCGAAGGTGACCGCCCGGCCCTCAGACCTCCGAAATGGGGAGCCGGCCTACGACCGCAAGCGGAAGCACGTAGAATCCCGAACGAGGATCAAGCCGCATCCGCGACTGCTGACCGTCGCACTAAATTATTTTGATTCAGACACTTAGAATGGCACCGGTGGTTGGATTTGAACCAACGACCCCCTGATCCACAGTCAGGTGCTCTCCCCCTGAGCTACACCGGCGTATGGGAGCGGGGAATCCTACAATAGACGCTCGCCGTCAGTCAAAGCGCCGCGGCGCCGCTGGAGCAGGCAAGGGCACTGACAGCAAAGAACTTAGCCGAGCTGTGGCAGAACGGGCAGGCCCAGCAGGCGGCGCGCCAGGGGGAGCGGCAGGGTTTGGCCGGTCATCAGGCGGAACTGGCCCATGGCCTGGCCCAGGAGGACTTCGCGGCCGTCCACGGTGACGGCGCCGAGCGCCGCGGCGGCCACCAGCAGCGGCGTCTGGTCGGCGCCGTCCCGGCGATAGACCAGGTCGATGACGACCGTGCCGGGCCGCACGGCGGCGACGTCGAAGGGCAGCTCTTCGCCGCGCTCGCCCCGTCCCAGCGGGGTGGCGTTGACCAGCAGGTCGAAGTCGCACGGCGCCAACTGCGCCAGCGGCAGGCATTCCAGCCCCAGGTGGGCGGCGGCCTGGGCGCCGCGCTCGGGGTCGCGGTTGAACAGGGTGACGCTGGCGCCGGCGCGGTGCAGGCCGACGGCCGCGGAACGGCCGCCGCCGCCGGCGCCGATCACCGCGGCGGTGCGGCCGGCGACGTCGATGCCGCGCTGGCGCAGCGGCTCGACGACGCCCTCGGGGTCGGTGCATTCGGCTTCCCAGACGCCGGCGCGCAGCACCAGGGTGTTGGCGGCGCCGATCAGGCCGGCGAGCGGGCTTTCGGCGCCGGCGACGGCCAGGGCGGCGGCCTTGTGGGGGGCGGTGATCGACAGACCCTGGATGGGCAGCCCCAGGGAGTCCAGGCCGCCCTCCTCGATCACCTCCAGCCAGAAGTCGCCGAAGGCCGGGGCGTCGAAGCCCAGGTAGAGGGCGGGGATGCCCAGTTCCCGGTAGGCGCCGTTGTGCAGGCGCGGCGACAGCGAATGGGCGACCGGGTGGCCGGCGACGCCGCAGAGCGTGGCGACCGGCGGCAGCGCCGGCAGGCCGTAGTCTTCGCGCAGCGAGCGGATGGTGGGCTGCCCCGGCGCGACCGGCGCGTCGCCGGCGGCGCCGTAGACGACCGGCGCGCCCAGCCGTGGCGCCAGCAGGCGCGTCCAGGCGCCCGACGCCCCGGCGGCGAAGGCGATCACGTCCGTACGCTCCAGGCGCTTGAGCAGGGCGAGCGGCGCCAGGTTTTCGCCCGGTTGCCCGGCGGCCGTGACCAGCTTGTAGAGCGCCGCGTCGGCCTCCGTCAGGCGGCCCAGGCAGGCCTCCAGGGCGTCCACGTCACCGGCCGGGCCGTGCCACGAAATCACCCGCCGCTCGGGCGGGATGGCTTCCAGGATCTCGGGCCGCAGGTCGCGCGCGCCCTCCAGGTCGAGGCGGTCGTAGCGCGCCGCGGCGTCGAGCAGGCGGCGCTTGCGGCGTTCGAGCGAGCCCTCGAAGGCGCCCCATTCCGCGCGGCTGCGCAGGGTGTACAGGAGCTTGCCGGGAAACAGGCGGCGCAGCGGCTCGGGATCGAGGTCGCCGGCCAGGTCGGCGCGCACCTCCAGCCATTGGACCCCTTCCAGGTCAGCCGCCACCGCGGGGGTGAGCGGCGCGCTCAGCGTGGCGACCAGGGAAGCCTCGGCGGCCGGCATGGCGCAAGGATACCGGAAGCGCCGCCCTTCCCCGTCTTCGTCACACAGCCGGCGCTTCCACTGCACAACGGACCGTGCAAGAATGATCTTGTAGCCAGGTGACGGGCAGGGGCCCGCCAAAGCGGCGGTGATCCTTGCTTTGCCGAGCCACCGGCGAGTCGCCTTCGACCAGAAACCGACAGATCTCGGCGTTTTCGGGATTGCGCTCGATAACTAGCAGCGTTCTTGGCCTTCGCTATGGATGAATGGGTCGCAGAGCTCAGCCGCCACGGATTGGCGTTCGTGTTCGCCAACGCCGTGGCCGAACGGATCGGCGTGCCGGTGCCGGCGCTGCCGGCGCTGTTCGTCGCCGGCGCGCTCGCGGCAAAGGGCCTGATCGCGCTCCTGCCGCTGCTGGTCATCGCCGTCGCCACGCCGCTCGCCCTGGACCTGGGGTGGTTCGGGCTGGGCGCCTGGCGCGGCCAGCGGGTGGTGCGCTTCATCTGCCGCATCGCGCTGTCTCCCGACGCGTGCGTGCGCCAGACACGGTCGCTGTTCGAACGCCGCGGCCTGGTGTCGCTGCTGTACTCCAAGTTCGTCCCCGGCTATTCGCTCGTCGTCCTGCCGCTCGCCGGCGCGGCGCGCGTGCCGATCGGCTCGTTCCTGCTGTGGGACGGCCTCGGCAACCTGGTGTGGGCAGGGTCGGCGGTGGGCTGCGGCTACCTGTTCCACGACGCCGTCGGCCGCGGCCTGGTGCTCCTGCACCGCCTGGGCCTGTGGGCGCTGGTCCTGGCGATCACCGGGCTGGTCGCGGTGGTGGCGGTCAAGTGGTGGGAGCGGCGCCGCTTCTACCGGCTGCTGCGCCTGGCCCGCATCACCGTCGACGAGCTGCGCCAGCTGATCGAAGGCGGCCAGCCGCCGGCCATCGTCGACGTGCGCACCAGCGGCAGCTTCGCCGCCAGCCACATTCCGGGCGCGCTGCGCATGACCCTCGAAGAGATCGACCACCGCCTGGCGGCGCTGCCGCGCGAAGGCGAGATCGTCCTGTACTGCACCTGCCCCGACGAAGCTTCCGCCGCCCGCGTCGCCCGCGCCCTCATGGACCGCGGCTTCACCCGCGTGCGGCCGCTCGCCGGCGGCCTCGATTCATGGCGCGAAGCCGGCCTGGCGCTCGAAGACGAAACCCTGTCGCTGATGCCGCCGCTGCACCTCAAGATCGGTTGATCTGCCCAGTTCCCCTAAATGACCGACCAACGCGAGACCCTGGAGATCGACGTGCTGTTCGTGGGCGCCGGGCCGGCCAGCCTGGCCGGCGCCTACCACCTGGCGCAGCGGCTGCGAGCGCACAACGCGCAGGCGGCCAAGCCGGTGGAGCTCAGCATCGGCGTGCTCGAAAAGGGCAGCGAGATCGGCAGCCACGCCCTGTCCGGCGCGGTCGTCGACCCGCGCGCCTTCGCCGAGCTGTTCCCCGACGATTGGGCCAGCGCGCCCTTTGAAGCGCCGGTCGGCAAGGAGCAGGTACTGTTCATGACGCGCACCGGCGCGCATTCGATGCCCATCCCGCCGCCGCTCGACAACCACGGCTGCTACGTGGCTTCGCTCGGCAAGCTCCTCAAGTGGATGGCGCCGCGCGTCGAAGCGGCCGGCGTCGATATCTTCTGTGAGTTCCCGGCGGTCGCCGCGCTGATCGAAGACGGATGCGTCGTCGGCGTGCGCACCGGCGACCGCGGCGTCGGCCGGCACGGCGAAAAGAAAGCCAACTTCGAGCCCGGCATCGACATCCACACCCGCTGCGTGGTGCTGGGGGAGGGACCGCGCGGCACCCTCACCAAGCAGCTCGACACCGCGTTCGGCCTGTCGCGCGACAGCAACCCGCAGCTGTACGCCCTGGGCCTCAAGGAGGTGTGGGACCTGCCGCCCGGCCGCGTCACGCCAGGGGAAATCATCCACACCCTCAACTGGCCGTTGGGCTTCGACCACTTCGGCGGCGGCTTCCTCTATGGCATGCAGAACGACCAGCTCATCGTCGGGCTGGTGGTCGGCCTCGATTACAAGAACCCGCTGTTCGATCCGCACCTGGAATTTCAGCGCTTCAAGACCCATCCCGCCGTTGCCCGCCTGCTGGCGGGCGGCAAGATGTCGTTCTACGGCGCCAAGGCGATCCCCGAAGGCGGCTGGTGGTCGCTGCCGCGCCTGGGCGGCGAGGGCTTCCTGCTCATCGGCGACTCGGCCGGGTTCCTGGACAGCCAGCGCCTCAAGGGCATCCACCTGGGCATGAAGTCCGGCATGCTGGCCGCCGACGCGATCTTCGAGCAGCTGGTCGCCGGCGGCGCCGGGCCAAGCCATGCCGCTGCAGCCGTGGCCGACGGCGCCGGGCCAAGCCATGCCGCCGCAGCCGCAGCCGCAGCCAACGCCGCCGTGCCAGGCCCTGCCGCTGCAGCCCTAGCCGGCGCCGCCGGGCCAAGCCCTGCCGCCGTGGCCGCAGCCGACGGCGCTGCCGCAGCGGCCGCAGGGCCGCTCGCGCCGCTCGCCGCCGCCTTCAAGGCGAAGGTCGATGCCAGCTGGATCCGCCAGCAGCTCTGGCCGGTGCGCAACTTCCACCAGGCGTTCGATCACGGTTTTCTGGCGGCGATGTTCCAGGCCGGAGCCGGCCTGATCAGCGGCGGCCGCGGCTGGGGGTTCGCCAATCGCCTGCCGACCCACGCCGGCCACGAGCGCATGGTGCCGCTGACGTCGCCCGCCGGCCGCCGCTTCGAGCCGCCGGAGCCGCTCCCCGCGCGCACCACCGCCGCGGGCGCCGCCGGCACCTCCAGCTCGTCAGCCGCCGCCGCCCCCGGCGCCGCAGCCGCCGACACCACCCAGCTGGTCTTCGACCGCCTGGCCGACGTGTACATGTCCGGCACCGCCCACGACGAAGACCAACCGGTCCACCTGCACGTCGCGGACCCCAACATCTGCGTCACTCGCTGCACCACGGAATACCGCAATCCGTGCGAACGCTTCTGCCCCGCGGCCGTCTATGAGATCGTTCGCGACGCCGCCGGCCCCCGCCTGCAGATCAACGCCGCCAACTGCGTGCATTGCAAGACCTGCGACATCATGGACCCCTACGGCATCATCACCTGGGTCCCCCCGAAGGCGGCGGCGGCCCCAATTACAGCAAGATGTAGCGGGGCACGGCTCGCCTCCTGACAGGACCGCCGCGCCTTCCGACCGGCGCGGCGCTCGTGGCAGGGGCCGCCAAGGGATTGTTGAGCTGAGCTAGTTCCGGCGCGACGAGCTGCCGGCCGGCTCGATCACGCAGTCGCCGCTGTGGGTCGAGATGTGGATGGCGGTGCGGCCATCGCCGCGGCGGGCGCCGACGATCTTGTCGCGGTGGCCGTTGTGCCGCAGCAGCGCGTCGGCGTAGGCGACGCGCAGGTCGCCGCTGCCCTGGTCGGCCGTGACGTCGAAGGACGCGGCAGGGCCGGCCGTGACCCGCACGTCGCCGCTGCCGGTCTTGGCCGTCAGCACGCGGGTGTGGCCGAGCGAGCTGACCACCACGACGTTGCCCGAGCCGGTGTCGGCCAGCAGCTCGTCCATTTCAACTCCCAGGACCCGCACTTCGCCGCTGCCGGTGTCGGCCACCAGCTTGCCGGCGGCGCCGTCGTGGACGGTGACGTCGCCCGAGCCGGTGTGCAGCATCAGCCGCCCCACCTCCACCTTGTCGATGCGCACGTCCCCCGAGCCGGTGTCGATGTTGGCGTTGCCCACCAGCTGGTGCACCACCACGTCGCCCGAACCGGTGTCGATCGAGGTTTCGCCGCGGCTCAGGCCCAGCTCCACGTCGCCGCTGCCGGTGCCCAGGCGCAGCTGGCCGGTGAACGCATCCAGGCGGATGTCGCCGTTGCCGGTATCGATCGTCAGGTCGCCCTGCAAGGCGTTGCCGTGCAGGTTGCCCACCAGGTTGCGCAGCGCCATGCCGGCCAGCGGCGGCACGGCGATGCGCAGGTCGGCGTACAACGTCGGCGCCGAAGAGCGCCGGCCGGTGTAGACCCGCACCCGCTCACCGCGGTAGGTCGTCGAGCTGGAGCTGTTGTCGAACAGGCTCCAGAAGCTGGATTCGGTCTTGTCGCGCGGCTGGGGATAGAAGAACGACCGGTAGCGCTCGACCGGATAGGCCAGCGCCCACTCGTCGCGCCCCTTGCCGTCCTGGGCGCGCACCCACTGCATCCCCTGGACCATCCACTGCGTCTCGCTGGCCCCCGACGCCTCGCCGTGGACAGTGGCGTCGACGACCACCTGGTTGCCGGCGCCCGGCACCAGCTCCACCTGCCCGGCCAGGTTGGCCAGCCGCAAGATGCCGCCAGGCGTCATCGGGAAGGTCTGGCGGAAGGTGCGAACCAGCGGTTCCGCCGCCAGCTGCCCGGCCACCAGGCACAGGCCAAGACCGACCAGCACCAGCGGCCGGCGCGCGGCGCGCATCCGGTCCGTTTGCCGTGCGATGGAAAGAAGCGATGTCGGTCGAGCCATGGTGGAATCCTCCGGTTGCCGTCCGCCCCCCACTACGGCGCCGCTTCGCAGAAGGTTGCAAACACCCCCGTCACGGCACACGGGCGGAGCGCCCTGGGAATCCGGCGAAACCGGGCAGGCCGCCGCCGCCCGGTACCGGGTACCCCGCCGCCCGGCACCCGGCGGTACCCCGCCGCCGAGCTAACTTGCGGCCGGCGCGCCACCGGCGGGCGCGGGCGAAGCGGGCGCGGCGGGGGCGCCAGGGGCGGCGCCGTGGCGCTTCATGATGAGGGCGCCGTTGGTGCCGCCGAAGCCGAACGAATTGGTCAGAGCGTAGCCGAGATCGGCCGGCCGCGCCGTGTGCGGCACGAAGTCCAGGTCGCACCCTTCCCCCGGCTGCTCCAGGTTGATCGTCGGCGGCAGGATCTGGTGGCGCACGGCGAGCGCCAGGATGCCGCATTCGAGGCCGCCCGCGGCGCCCAGCAGGTGACCGGTGGCAGACTTGGTGGACGAAACCGCCAGCTGCCGCGCATGGTCGCCGAAGACACGGTGGATGGCCTTCACCTCCGACAGGTCGCCCAGCTGCGTCGAGGTGCCGTGGGCATTGATGTAGCCGATCGCCTGCGGCGCCAGCTCCGCGTCGTCGAGCGCCGCCTGCATGCAGCGCACCGCGCCGCGCCCTTCGGGGTCGGGCGCCGCCATGTGGTAGGCGTCGGCGCTCATGCCGTAGCCGACGATCTCGGCATAGATGGGCGCGCCGCGCCGTTCGGCCGCGCCCATCTCTTCGAGGACCACGATGCCGGCCCCCTCGCCGATGACGAAGCCGTCGCGCCCGGCGTCCCAGGGGCGCGACGCGCGCTGCGGATCGTCGTTGCGGTGGGAAAGGGCGCGCATGGCGCAGAATCCGGCGATGGCGAGCGGCGTGATGACCGATTCGGTGCCGCCGGCGAGCATGGCGTCGGCGTGGCCGTGCTGGATCAGCCGGAAGGCATCGCCCACGGCGTGCAGGCCGGTGGTGCAGGCGGTGGCGGGCGAGGTGTTGGGACCGCGCGCGCCGTAGTGGATGGACACCAGGCCGGCCGCCATGTTGACGATCAGGCCGGGGATGAAGAACGGCGATACCCGGCCCGGCCCCTTTTCCAGCAGCACGCTGTGGGTCGCTTCGATCAGCGGCAGGCCGCCGATACCCGACCCGATCACGACGCCGACCCGATCGCCGTTGCCCTGGTCGATGACCAGCCCCGAGTCGGCCAGCGCAAAGCCAGCCGCCGCCAGCGCGTAATGGATGAAGGTGTCGCTCTTCTTGACGTCCTTCTTGTCCACGTAGTCCAGGGGGTTGAAGCCCTTGACCTCGCCGGCGATGCGCGACGGGTAGTCGGTGGTGTCGAAACGCGTCACCGGACCGATGCCGCTGTGACCGGCGAGCAAGCCCTGCCAGGTCGGCTGCGTCCCCACGGCAAGGGGGGACACCAGGCCGACCCCGGTGACGACGACACGGCGGCGCGTGGCGGAGCTCAAGATCTCTCGATGGGTGTTGACGCTGGCGCTGGAAGGATGATCTGCAGGATCAGTTCTGATCCCCGGCGTTCTGCTCGATGTAGTCCACCGCCTCTTTGACGTTGCCGATCTTTTCCGCTTCTTCGTCCGGGATCTCGATCCCGAACTCTTCTTCGAAAGCCATCACCAGCTCGACGATGTCGAGGGAGTCGGCACCAAGGTCGTCGGTGAAGCTCGCTTCCATGGTCACCTCGTCCTCATCCACCCCGAGCTGCTCGACGATGATGCTCTTGACCCTATCCGCTACAGCCATCGGTTGCCCTCCTTGAAATGTCCCGCGTCGCGGCACACAGAGCGCGGTTCTAACATAAAGCCCCCCCGCTGGTCCATGGCGCGCAGGGCGCGAGCGGTGTGACAGAGCCGCCGCGCTTCAGGCTCCGCAGGCGCTCAGATGTAGAGACCTCCTGACACGTTGAGCGCCTGGCCGGTCACGTAGCCGGCCTGGTCGCTCGCCAGATACAGCACGGCGGCCGCCACGTCGGCGACCTGCCCCAGACGTCCCAGCGCGATGCCCCCGGTCAGCTCGGCGCGCGCCGCTTCGGGCAGCGCCGCGGTCATCGCCGTTTCAATGTAGCCGGGAGCGACCACGTTGACGGTGATGTTGCGGCTGCCCAGCTCGCGGGCGAGCGACTTGCTGAAACCGATCAGCCCCGCCTTGGCGGCTGCGTAGTTGGCCTGGCCGGCGTTGCCCATCAACCCCACCACCGAGGAGACGCTGATGATCCGCCCCCATCGGCGCCGGATCATACCGCGCGCCAGCTCGCGCGACAGCGCGAAGGCGCCGGTCAGGTTGGTGCGCAGCACCCGCTCCCAATCCTCCAGCGACATACGCAACAGCAGGCTGTCGGCAGTGATTCCAGCGTTGTTGATCAGGATGTCGATCGCCGCAAAGCCTTCGGGCAGCTCCTTCAAGCGCCCCGCCACGGCGGCAGGCTCCGCCACGTCGAGCGCCAGCGGATGGGCCTGCCCCCCCGCGGCCGCGATCTCGCCGGCCAGCGCCGCCAGCTTGTCGGCAGAGCGCGCGGCGACGACCACGCGGGCGCCCTGCGCGGCGAGCAGCCGCGCGATCGCTTCGCCGATACCCTGCGAGGCGCCGGTGACCAGCGCCGTCCTGCCGTCCAGCCGGAACATCAGGCCTCCTTCTCTTCTGCCGCCGCCGGCGCCGCCGCTGGTGGCGCCGCCCAACCGTCCAGGAGCTTGTGCAGCAGCTCGGGCTCGGACAGCGACGCCGCCTGCACGCCGGTGACGATGCGGCGGTTGAGGCCCGACAGCACACCGCCGGCGCCGATTTCGAGCAGCGCCGTGGCACCGGCCGTGCCGGCCATCCACTCTACGGTTTCGACCCAGCGCACCGGGTTGTCGATCTGGCGCACCAGCGCGTCGCGCGCGGCATCGCCCGAGGTCACCGGCGCGGCGTCGACGTTGGTCACCACCGGCACCACCGGGTCGTGGAAAGGGGTCGCCGCCAGCAGCTCCGCCATCGCCAGCCGCGCCGGGCGCATCAGCGGCGAATGGAAGGGCGCCGACACCGGCAGCAGCGTCGCCTTGCGCACGCCGCGCTCCTTGGACAGCGCCACGGCGCACTCGATCGCCCGGCGATGGCCGGCCAGCACCGTCTGGCCGGGGCCGTTGAAGTTGGCCACGGCGCACACCTCGCCGGGCGTCGCGGCCTGGGCGTCGCGGGCGATGGCGGCCACCACCTCGGCGTCCAGGCCCAGCAGCGCCGCCATGGCGCCCTCCCCCACCGGCACCGCCTGCTGCATCAGCTCGCCGCGGCGCCGCACCAGGCGCAGAGCGTCGGCGAAGTCCAGCGCCCCGGCGGCGACCAGCGCCGAATACTCGCCCAGGCTATGGCCGGCGACCGCGACCGGCGCCGGCAGCGGCGGCCAGTCGCCGGAAAAACCCGCCGGCGGTTCGGCAGCGGTCAGCGCGCGGTAGATCGCGATCGACACCGCCAGCAGCGCCGGCTGGGTGTTGGTGGTCAGGTTGAGATCTTCGGCAGGCCCCTCGAAACAGAGCCGGCTGAGCGGCACGACCTCGCCAGGGCCGGGAGCGCTGGCGGGGGGAGCCCCTGCGTCCAGAGGCGCGGCGGCGCTCGCGGTGGCGGCGACCACCGCGTCGGCGGCGGCAAAGGTGTCGCGGGCGGCGGCCGCGGCCTCCGCCCATGCCTTGCCCATGCCCGGCTTTTGCGACCCCTGACCGGGGAAGACAAAGGCAACGCGGCGCATCAGTGCCCCGCCTCGCGCTGGCCCGGCCGGTCCGCGGAGTGGGCGTGCAGCTCCGCCAGCTTGTCGCCGATCTTCCTGTCCAGCTGCGCGTTGGCAAACTCCACGGCGCGCCGGATGGCGCTCTGGATGGCGCGTGCGTTGGAGCGGCCGTGGCCGATGAAACAGCCGCCGGCGATCCCCAGAAGCGGCGCCGCGCCGTATTCCGTGTAGTCGACGCGCTGGCGGAAGCGGTCGAAGGCCGGGCGGCACAGCAGGTATCCCAGGCGGCTGCGCAGGCTGCGCGACAGCTCCTCGCGCAGCATGCGCGACATCAGCTCGGCCAGCGATTCGGCGCTCTTCAGCACGACGTTGCCGACGAACCCGTCGCAGACGATGACGTCCACCGAGCCGTTGAACACGTCGCGCCCCTCGACGTTGCCGACGAAGTTGAGGCCGGTCGCCTTGAGCGCGCGAAACACCTCGCGGGTGAGGTCGGTACCCTTGCCTTCCTCCTCGCCGATCGACATCAGGCCGATGCGCGGCGTGGCGGCGCCCAGCACCTCCTGGGCGTAGCAGTGGCCCATCACCGCGAACTCCAGCAGGTGCTCGGGCTTGCTGTCGACGTTGGCACCCACGTCCAGCACCACCGACCGGCCGTTGGCATGCGGGAACACGGCGGCCAGCGCCGGCCGGTCCACGCCGGGAGCCGTGCCGATGACCATCTTGGCGGCGATCATCGCCGCACCGGTGTTGCCGGCGGTGACCATCGCCTGGGCGCGGCCGTCCTTGACCGCCTCGGCGCAGATGCGGATCGAGGAGCGGCGCTTCTTGCGGATCGGCGTGATGGCCGGCTCGTCCATCCCCACCACCTCTTCGGCATGCAGGATGCCCAAGCGGTCGCCCAGCCCGGCTGCCTCGGGCAGGCGCGCCAGCTCCGCTTCGATCCGCTGCCGGTCGCCGACCAGCAGGACGGGGGCGCCGTCGTCCACCACCGCGCGCACGGCCCCTTCGACCGCGCACTGCGGCGCGTGATCGCCCCCCATGGCGTCTACGGCAATCGGCATGCATCTCCTCGCGAACCTGCAAGCCCGGGCGCGGCGGCGGCGCTCAAGCGCCGGGACGCACCCGCGTCACGGCGGCGCCGCCCGGCGATCGGCCGGCACGACGCCTCGGACGCGGCGCCGCGATGGCCAGCGGCCGGAAGCGGGCGAACCATCCCCCTGCGGCTCGGTTCGGCGGCCCCAGCGCGGGCCGCCGTTGCCTTCTAGGTAGCCTCTTTGCCTTCGATCACCGGCCGGCCGTTGTAATAGCCGCAGTGAGCGCAGGCGCGATGCGGCAGCTTGACTTCGCCGCAGTTCGAGCAGGTGGACGTGGCGGGACGGTCCAGCGCGTCATGAGCCCGGCGGCGGTCGCGCCGGGCTGAGGAATGTCGTCGTTTTGGATTCGGCATCGAAGTCTAGCCTCGCTAAGTCGATCGCATGGATCGGTGTTCAGTGTGGCGCACCGCGTCGTTTGCCGGGGTTAGCGGGCTTCGCGGCGTTTTCGGAGTTTCCGGGTTCCCCGGAGCTGCCCAGGCTGCCTTTGAGGGAGGCCAGAGCCGCCCATCGCGGATCGGGCTCCGGTCCGCCGCAGGAGCACGTCCCGGCGGCCAGATCGGCACCGCACCGCGGGCACAGCCCAGGACAATCAGGCCGGCACAGCGGCTTCATCGGGATGTTCAGCTGCAACTGCTCAAGGATCAAGTCGCGGGTGTCGAGCTCGTCGCCCGGCACCACCATGACGCTCAAATCGCTGTCCAGCAGCTCGCGCTCGCCCGCGTCCAGCCCCTGCTCGCGCTCCGCCTGCCGGTGGTGGCCGTGGCCGCCATGCTCCTCCACCACAATCATCAGCTCCACCTGGGCGCCGGCAGCCGCCACGTGCGGCTTGAGACACCGGGTGCAGGCGAGCGTCAGATCATACGAGAGCTGCCCGCGCAGCAGGTACCCCGGATCGGCGTACACCACCTGGCCGCGCCAATGGACCGGCCCGAGTGCCAAAACTTCAGGCCTGTCCAGCGCTTCGGTCGGGATGCTCTCGGTTTCGTCCCAGCTGCAAGGCTCTTCGCGTACCTGGTCCAGCCAAATCTTCATCCAACAACCCCCAGCCGGGCAAACGCTGAGGCTAAGCCATTCCTTCCCGGCTTGTCAACGCCGGCCGCGGCGGGTCGTCGGGTCCCCCCCATACCGCCCGCCGGTTTGCAGCATGGCAGGCGCGGCGGCCACGCTGCCGTAAACCCGCGGTGCCGCACCACCGTACACGATCGGGCCGCGGAGGAGCGGCAAGGTGGAGAGCTGGAGGGGTAGAGAGGTGGAAAACCTGGTGAAATCGGTTGCACCATCGTTGCGGCGTGGCCCGGGCCGGGTTCGCTCCCAGGCGCTGATCCTGTCGCGGGGATTTCGGACGGTCCCCAGGCGAGCTCTGGCGCGGGCTCGGGTCCTGTCTCTGGGCGTGATCCTGGCCACGACGCTGCCCTGGGCTCCAGGTGACGCTGCTGCGGCGGCTGGTGCGGGCGGCGACCACCTGCACCCCGGCGACGACGGCTACAAGCTCCTCGCCGGCGCCATCGACCTGGCGCTCTTCAAGTAGCGGGCCGCCCGCCCCGGCAAGGGGTGCGGCGGCGCGGACATCCTGGGCGCGAAGGTCACGGCGCCCCGAGCCGTCGCACCCTTACCTACAGGAGCTGTACCGCAAACAAAGGAGAGCCCAAGTGAGATCGAACGACAGCAGCATTCTGCGCTCGCCCCTGCTCAAGGCGCTCGGCCTGGTGGCCGCGCTGGCGCTGGTATGGAGCGCCGGGGTCGTACCGGCCCACGCCTTCACCATCTGCGAATGGGACAACGACATCATCTTCACCTATTACTCGGACGCCTCCCACACCACGGTCGTCGGCAGCTGCAGCGAGGGCTCCTGCCCGCCAGTCGGCTGCTCGGGCACCAAAACGCAGTACTACGTCACCCACACGGGTCTCCTCTGCGAGGTCTGCCACTAGCTACACGCCACCAGCCCTCCGGCGGTCGCGCTCCCGGCGGCGGGCCGGGAGCGCAGGCGTCCAGCGTCAATATCATTTGCCCCCGAGCCGCTGGCGCCGGCGCCTGGCTGGCGGGGCGCCCGGCGGCAGCGGCGGGCCGGCTTAGCGGTGTGCCAGGCTGCAGGACTGCAGGACCAGGCGCAGGCGCGGATGCGGCGACTCGACGCTCGCGTCGAGCGACGCCCGGTCGCAGTTGGCGAGCGGGTCCAGCACCGTCTCCCAATCGCGCCACAGCGCGACTTCGCCGCGGGATGCCAAAGGGAAGTCCTCGACGAATTTGCGGATGCGGCTGACCAGGCGATAGGCGCCCGCCGGGTCCAACCAGACTCCCAGGGAGAGATCCTCCCCGGCCCCCTCCACCGCCGCACCGCCCCCCCCAGGCATGGGCGGTAAGGCGGCCCCCGACACCCTCGCCCCTCCTGCCGTTGGCGCACCGCCGCCCGTCACGCCTGCCGTGACCGCACCAGCACCCGCCGCGCCTGCCGTTGCCGCACCCCGGCCAACCGCGCCTGCCGTTGCCGCACCCCGGCCAACCGCGCCTGCCGTTGCCGCACCCCGGCCAACCGCGCCTGCCGTTGCCGCACCCCGGCCAACCGCGCCTGCCGTTGCCACACCACCGCCCGGCGCGTCCGCCGTTGCCGCACCGCGGCCCGCCACCCCTGCCGTTGCCGCGCCACCACCCGATTCCCCTGCTGCCGCCGGCCGGCCAGCGGCCGGCGACCCCGCCGCGGTGGCGCCGCCGCCCGGCGCCCAGCCGGCGGCGGGCACCGGCGGCACCAGTGCCGCCAGGCGCGGGGCGAGCGCCGTCGCCTGGCGCAGGCTGGCGGCATCCAGCGCGACGACGTGCCAGCCGGCGACGTCGGCCGACGGCATGTGGCCGCTGAAGAAGCGGAACACGCTTTCGGCCGGCAGGTGCCAGCGCTGCGCCGGCGCGACGTTGAACACGGCGAGGCCCGGCAGATCCCCCAGCGACGTCAGGCGTGAACCGCCGGTTTCGAAGAGGGCCATCGCCGCCGGCGGCAGCCGGCGCAACGACGCGGCGGGCGCGCCCGGCGTGCCCGGCGCGGCGCCGCCGGTCCGTGGGGATGCCGGCGGCACCGGCCCCCCCAACGTCCCGGGTCTGGCCGCCGGGCCGCCCGCCTGCGGGGATCCTGAGCCGACCGCCGGGCCGCCCGGCTTCGGGTAGCCCGCCTCCGGCTCTCCCTTTGGTGGGGGCGCGCCCGCCCATCTGTCGGCCCCGGCCTGGCCGCCGGACGGGTCGGCCGTGCCGCCGCGACGCCGGCGCCCCGACGCGCGGGGCGGGGCGCCGTTGGACGGAAAGAGGATCTCGGGCATGGCGTTGCTGGGCACGGCCGACCCGTCGGGCGCCGCGTCCCCCTCCAGCGCGGAGGCAGCCGCCGAGGGCGCCGCCCCCTCCGCCTTCCAACCCGGTCCGACGGCGACCAGCAAGGTGGCGGCGCCCGCCGAGGCGACCCCCGGCAATGTCGCCGCGGAGGCTGCCCCCGGCGCCCCCCCGGCCAGCGCCAATACCAGGTCGGCGTCCTGGCGGGTCAGCGTGTAGTACCCGGTCGGGATCTGCAGCCGCTCGCCGCGCCAGTGCACCACCGCCAGGCTTTCGGGCAACTCCGGCAGCCCGCCGCCAGCACTCCCGGCATCGCCGGCACCGCCGGCAGCACCGGCCGGGTCGGCACCGGGGCGGCGCGGCGGCGGCACCGCGCTGCCGGCGGCGACGTTCCACAGGCGCCCGTCCCAGGCGACGCGCATGCGGCCGGCGGCGCCGCCGGCGAGCCAGGGATTGCCGGCCAGGTGGCCGGCCAGCTTCGCCACCACCGCCAGCGACGGATAGATGCGCGCCGCCAGACGCATCCGGCCGCCCGCCAGATCCGCGCAAGCCGTCAGCTCGCTGGCCGGCGGCACCTCGAACGGCCCGAAGGCGGGCACCTCCAGCGGCTCGGCCGCCTTGCCGCCGGCCGCGGCGGCGCCGCTTTCGGCGCCGTGGGCGAGCCGCGCCGCGGCGGCGATCACCTCCGGCAGGTCGCCTACCGCCGCGGCCAGGACGCCCAGGTTCTGGTGCGGATAGGGGATCCAGACGCAGACGTCATAGGCGCCGCCCGCCAGCAGCTCCCGCGGCCCGATCGGCCTGTCGCCGTCGCCCACCTGGGCACCGCCCGCCGAGGGCACCGCCTCGCCTGCCGCGGGCACCGCACCCCTCGCCGTCTGGCCGGCATTGCCCTGCACACCGCCGGCTCCGACCCCGGCCCCGGCCGGCGGCAGCTGTGCCGCCGCCACCTGGTCGAGCCGCGGCGCCACCGCGCGCTCGCGCGGCAGGTACCAGTACGCCACGTGGGCCGCCGTCAACACCAGCAGCACCAGGACCGCCCAGGTGGTCCGCTTCATCGCCCACCTCGCCGGCCCCGGCGACCCCGGAGATCCCTGCGATCGTCGCCGCCAGCCTCGGTCCAGCCCGCGGCACCGTCCATCATGTTGCCTTTGGCGCCGCGGCCGGCGCCGCCAGCGCCGCCGCCTCCTCCACCGCCACGGACGCCTCCACCGCCACCGACACCTCCACCGCCACCGACGCCGCCATCGCCACCGGCACTTCCATCACCGCCTGCACTTCCATCGCCGCCCGCGCTGCCGATGGTTTCGACCAGCGGCTGCGCCACCGCCGCCAGCAGCTCGTCGTCGTCTTCGCCCACGCCCAGGTCGCACAGCTCGGCGCTGACCTCCCGCACCAGGTCGGCGGCCACGTCGTCGGCGGCATAGGGGGCCAGCGGCGGCAGGGCGCGGAAGGGCGCCGCCCCCGTCTGCACGACGTCGGACAGCACCCTGGCGTAGCCGCGCGCCGAGCTTTCCAGGTCGTGGTGGGCGGCGGCGTAGCGGCGAGCGTTCTCGCCCAGGGCGGCGACCAGCGCGGGGTCGGCTTCCAGGCGCTCCAGGCAGGCCAGCAGCAGATCGTCTTCCAGGGCGCCAAGGTCGATCTGGACGCAGGCGCCTTCCGGGATCTCGGCAAAGGCTCCCACCCGGCTGACGATCACCGCCTTGCCCATGCCGAGCAGGCGAATCAGCGTGCCGGACGTTTCGCCGGCGGTGGGATAGCGCAGGTTCACCGCCACGTCCGCCGCGGCCATGTGGCGCAGAAAATCGTCCAGGCCGACGCGGCCGGTCACCTGCACGCCCTGCATCAGCTCGGGCGGCGCCACCGCCGCCAGGTCGAAGTGCGGCGACACCTCGCCGACCAGCATCAGGACCGCCCGCGGCGCGCGCCGGCGCAGGCGCGCGAAGGCGCGCAGCACCACCTGCGGCCGCTTGGCGGCGGTGACAAAGCCGAACGAGGCGACGACGAAGGCGTCGCCGGCCAACCCCAAGGCGGCGCGCGCCGCGGCGCGGTCGGGCGGCGGCGCCGCGCCCAGGCTCAGGTGATGCGGCACGACGGCGACCCGCGCCAGCGGCCGGCTGGCGAGCACGCGCCGGCGGGTGAAGTCGTTGTGCACCAGCAGGGCGCAGCTGCGGTCGACCACCCGTTCGAACAGCGGGTAGCTCCACGGATCGAGCGGCACGCCGGTCGCCAGGCAGCGCCGGGCCACGGCTTCGCCGCTCATGCCGTAGGCATAGCGCATCTCCCGCACGTAGGCTGCCGCGTCGCCGGCCATCAGAGTCAGATCGCGCACCAGGTGGTGCAGCACGAACTCGTGCAGCACCACGACACCCGGATGCGCGAGCAGTGCATGGTAGATGCCCGCGTGGTAGTCGCGGTTGTTGCCCAGCTGGTAGAGCACGGCGTCGAAGCGTCCCGCCGCGGCCAGCCCGGCAAAGGCCCGCTCGGCATGCGCCGGCAGGCCGGCCAGCTCCGCCGCGGCGCCGGCGGCGCGCCAGCCGTCGGGCACGATCAGCTCGACGTCCACGTGGCGCGCCAGCGCCGGCAGCAGCTCGGCGCTGTAGTCGGCGATGCCGGAACGCGACGGCGGCAGCGGGCTCCAGCAGGCGACGCGCATGTCAGCGGGCCGCGGCGCTCACGCGGTCAAGCGCGCGACCACCTGGTCCCAGGCGATCTCGCGCACCTTCTGCTGGCCGGCCGCACCCAGGACGCGCCCCTCCGCGCGGTCGCGGAACAGGCGGTCCAGGCGCGCCGCCAGCTCGCGCGGCGCGTCGGCGGCGCAGACAAAACCGTTCACGCCATCTTCGACGAACTCCAGCACGCCGCCGGCGTCGGCCGTGGTGACCACCGGCTTGCCGGCCTTGAACGCCTCGACGGTGACGTAGCCGTAGTCCTCGTCGTAGGGGGCGAAAAACACGCCGCAGGCGCCGGCGAACTGCTCGACCACCGCGGCGTCGTCCACCCAGCCCAGCAGCTGCACGCGCTCGGCGACCCCCAGGCGCGCCGCCAGCTCCAGCAGCGCCTCGCGTTCGGGGCCGGTGCCGGCGATGCGGCAGCACACCGCGGTCTCGGTGTGCCGCAGCGCCTTGATCAGCAGGTCGAAGCGCTTCATCCGGTCGAGCCTGCCGATCGAGAACACGTAGTCGCCGAACTCACCCGCACGGTAGGGCAGCCGCGGCGGCGGGTAGAGCACCTGCGCCTCGACCTGGTTGTGGCGTTGCAGGCGGTCGGCGACGTTGCGCGAGATGGCGAACACCGCGCGCGCCTCGGCGAGCGTGCGCCGGTCCATGTCGCGCACCATCGCCATCACCCGCTGGTCGCGCGGCTCCTGCGGCGCGAAATCGCTGTGGCGGGTACCGTACAGGTCGTAGATCTGGCGCAGCTGGTGCACCAGCCAGACCACCTTGTTGGGGTGTTTGACCAGGTAGGACGGGAAGCGCGTGGCGATGACGCGGTCGATCCGCCTGCCCTGCGACGCGCGCAGGTCGATCAGCCGCCACGCCAGGCACCCCTTGAGCAGCTCCACCCGCGTCGGCCATTCGAACGGCAGCGTCACCACGTCCACTTCATGGCCGCGCGCCCGCAGCTCGTCGCGCAGCGAGGCCACCAACATCTCGGCACCGCCGTGGGCAAACGGCACCTGGGCGCCGCAGATGCAGATGCGCTGGCCGCTCAACCCTGTCGCCCCTGGCCGGCCGGCGCCGCCGGCGGCGTGGTCGGATCGCCGCCGGCCGCAACCGGCGCCGCCACCGCCCCGCGCGCCGCCTCCAGCTGCGTCAGCCGCGCCGCCAGCAGCCGCGTCTCGCGCACCACCCGCTCCTCGGCTTCGGCAAGCTCCTGCAGCAGCCGCCCGGCAGCCTGGTTGAAGGCGTTCTGCTGCGCCAACACCGGCCGCATGAACCACTTGAGGAAGAGGTGGAAGAACGCCTTGCGCACGAAGACGATCAGCGAGCCCCAGCGCGGCCGGTGCGAAAAGGCGACCGGCTCCTGGACGTATTCGCACGACTTGACCGCCAGCAGCCCCTGCGCCAGCGCCGTCACCCCGCCGCCACCGCTCCCGCCGACAGCACCGTAATCGCCGACGCCCCCGATCGTCGCCACCTCGGCCTGGCGCTGCCGCACGCCCGAACGCAGCTGCTGCAGCGTCTCCGCCACCCGCGGGTCGAGCTCGCCAGACTCCGCCCCGCCGCCAGCCTGGCCGCCATCCGCCGCCGCCGCGCTCATCGCCGTCGTCGCCCTCGCCGCATGTCGCGTTGCATCAGGGCGGCCCTTCGAAGCCCAGAAAGACGCCCAGGTTGCGGTCGTCCGAGCTCTTGGAGTCGCGGTGCGCCGGCACCACGCCGGCGCTCGACGTCAGCACGAACCGGTAGAAGTACTCATGCGGCGCGTCGGGGAAGAAACCCAGGTCGCGCGCCGCCGGCGCCAGCGGCAGCTCGACCGGCGTTCCCTGGCGCTTGGCGTCGGAGTCGAAGCGCACGCGCACCGTGGCGCCGCCGCTGGTCAGCGTCAGCTCGTTGATGTCGGACAGCGAATAGGCGGTGAAGCGCAGGCTGGCGACCGGCTCGGGCGACACCACCACCACCTCGGAGCGCGAGGCCCCCCGCACCCACACCCCGCGCGGATGGTGCTCGTCGGCGTAGAAGTTCTGCTTCGGCACCACCCAGACGCCGCCCGGAAACGCCGCCAGCTGGTAGCCGGGGATCTGGTGCAGCAGCGTCAGCTCCAGCGGCAGCGCCTGGAAGGCCCGCCCGCGCACGTGCGCCTGCAGGCTGGGCGCCGGCGCCAGCTGCATCAGCGGCACCGCCACCGCCGCCGCCGTCCACAGCCCCGCGGCGACGAACGGCAGCAGCAGGCTGCGCCGCGCCGTGATGCGCCCGGGCAGGAACAGCAGCGCCGGATAGATGCCGGCAAAATAGCGGTTGCCCAGAAACCCCATGCCGCCCTGGTAGTTGTTGGGCCGCATCACGAACAGCACCAGGCAGTAGGCGGCCAACGCCGCCAGCAGCAGGTTGCGCGAGCGGTCCTTGGGCCCCGCCAGGTAGAGGCCGACGGTGAAGAGAGCGAAGGGGAAATACGGCAGCAGCCCGGTGTGGCGGCCAAACACGAAGTAGCCGGCGTCGTACAGCAGCATGCGCGGCGTCGTCTCGACCCCCAGCGCCGACCACGAACCGAAGCTGGTGCCGCGGTACAGGGCCCAGAAGTCCTTCGGGCTCTCGTACGGATACTCGCTGTTGAACGACCGCCGCTGCACGCCGCGGTAGGGGCTGAAGGTGCCGGTCAGGTGGCGCTGCGCGGCAAACAGCAGCGCCAGCGCCAGCAGCGCCGGCGCCGCCAGGGCGAGCAGCCCGCGCCACCGCCGCTGCCACGCCAGGTCCACCGCGATCGGCGCTCCCAAGAGCACCGACGGCTCCTTCGAAGCGAAGGCGGCGACCAGCAGCAGGCCGGCGAACCCCATCAGCAGGTGCTCGCGGCGCCCCCACTCCTGCCGCCGCCGCGCCACCTGCCAGGCGAGCAGCGCAAAAAAGCCGCACGCCATGTCGAAGACTTCCGGCTGCAGCCAGAAGACGTAGCCGAACGCCGCCGAAGCGAAGAAGAAGCCGCCCAGGTAGAGGCCGACGTGGCCGCTCTGGTCGCGCCAGAACCACCACGCCGCCCACAGCATGGCCAGAAACAGCGCCATGTTGAAGATCACCATCCCCTGCACGCCGAACATCGCGTAAAACGGCACCGCCGCCAGCGGATAGATGAAGGGCTTGCCGTAGCGCAGGGTCTTGCCGCCGTCGCGCGTCGACAGGATGAGGCCGTTGGGGCCGTTGTCCCAGACCGCGTAGGCGCGGTCCAGGTCGCGCTTGTCGAAAGCCAGGTCGTGGTCGTGCCACAGACTTTGCGTCATCAGCACGTACGCCGGCTCGTCGGCGATCGGACCGGGAGGGAAGTGGATCTTGTAGACCGTGCCGGCAAGCCCCAGCAGCAGCACAGACACACACACGGCGGAAAGGGTTCGCGAGGACATGGGGGCAAGGATCTTGAGGCCGTAAAGATACACTCTTCCCCCGACCATGGCGATTTCGCACCCCTCCCCGCGCGGCACGCCGCACCCCCCCGGCCTGCCGCGCCGGCTGCTGCGCGCCGCCCGGCGCTGCGCCTCGCCGCGCCGGCTGGCCGCCACCGCCGCCTTCGGCGCCGCCCTGGTGCGCGACATTCGCCGCCGGCGCCGCGATCCGCGCCTGACCGTCGCCGTCGACATCGATTCGCTCTACGAGACCTTGACCGGCGTCGGCTGGTACCTGTACCAGATCCTGGCCCACCTGGCCGACCGCGACGACGTCGCCCTCCGTCTCTACGGCCAGCGCCTGACGCCCGTCGCCGCGCGCGCCCCGGTCGTGCCGCTGCCGGCCGGCCCGGCGATCGAGCACGTCACCTACCAGGCCCCCGACGGGCTGGTGGTGCCGCCCTGGCGGGCGAACCAGCTGCTCGGCCGCGCCGCGCCGCTGCTCGTGGCGGCCGACCGCAACCGCGTGCTGTTCGGCCCCAACTACCTGCTGCCGCCGCTGTTCCGCTTCGCCGGCGGGGCGCGGGTGGTGACCGTGCACGACCTGGTGGTGCGGCGGCTGCCGGGAGCCGTGCGCCCCGACACCGCGCGGGCGCTGGCCGCCAACCTGGACCGGACGCTGTTCGACGCCGACCTGCTGCTCACCCCCAGCGACGCGGTGGCGCAGGAGCTGATCGCCGAAGGCGTCGCGCCCGCCCGCGTGCGCCCCATCCACCACGGCCCCGGCAACCTGACGCCGATGGCGCCCGCCGCGCCCGCGGCCGCGCCGGTGCTGGACCCCGACGCGACCACCAACCTGCAGTGGGATGCCGCCAAGCTCAACGCCATGGCTGCAGCCGGCGCGGCCGGCGCTTCCGGCGCGATCGGCGCCACCGGAGCGACTGACGCGACCGGCTCGGCGGCGCCGGCCGCCGAGCCGCCAACGCCGCCGTCACCGCCCCCCGGCACGCCGCCCAGCTACGGCCTCTTTGTCGGCACGCTCGAACCGCGCAAAAACCTGGGCACCCTGCTGGCCGCCTGGCGGCAGCTGCGCCAGCAGGGCGCGACGCCGCCGCTCGTCGTCTGCGGGCCGCAAGGGTGGCGGGCCGCCGCCCTGCGCCGCGAGCTGGCGCAGGCCCAAAGCGAGGGCTGGCTGTGGTACCCGGGCTACGTCACGCCGCAGGAGCTTGCCGCGCTCTACCGCGGCGCGACGGTCGTGGCCCTGCCCTCGCTCTACGAAGGCTTCGGCCTGCCCGCCCTGGAGGCGATGGCAGCCGGCGCGCCGCTCGTGCTATCCGACCTGCCGGTCTTCCACGAGGTGGCGGACGACGCGGCGCTCTACGCGCCGGCGACGCGGACCGACCTCTGGCGCGAGCGGCTGCGCCAGGTGCTGGACGACGCCGACCTGCGCGCCGACCTGGCCCGGCGGGGGCGGCTGCGCGCCGCCCGTTTCGACTGGCGGCAGGCGGCCGCCGCAACCCGTGATGCGTGGCGTGACGCGGCCGCCCGTGACTGAGCCACAGGCCGGCGCGGAGACGCCGGCGGCCCCGGTCCCGAGCAGGCGGGAGGGCGCCAGGCCTGGCGCCGGTCGGGGCGCCGCGCCGGACGCCGTCGCCGCCGCCCTCCTCTACCTGGGCGCCACCGCCTGGTACCTGCGGCCGATCTGGCGGGTGTTCGCGACCGACATCGCGCCCGACCCCTACGATCCGGTGTTCGTCCTCTACCTGATGAAGTGGGGCGTCCGCCAGCTGCGCGCCGGCCTGCCCAACTTCTGGGACGCGCCGTTCTTCTTTCCCACCCCGCACGTCGTCGCCCTCTCCGATCACGTGTTCGGCGCCGGCGTGTTCGCCGCCGCGATGTCGGTGCTGACGCCGAACCCGCTGGTCGCCTACAACACCCTGCTGCTGAGCTGCTTTGCCGCCAGCGGCCTGGCGGTGTGGTGGGTGCTGCGCCGCACCGGCGTCGCCTTCCTGCCCGCCCTTGCCGGCGGCCTCATCTACGCCTTTTCGCCCTTCCGCTGGTCGCAGCTGTCGCACCTGCAAGTGCTGCTGGCGGCGTTCATCCCGCTCGTCCTGTGGACCTGGTACCGCCTGCTCGCCGCGCCCACCTGGCGGCGCGCCGCCGCCTTCCTCGGCTGCTACCTGGTCCACCTGTCAGGCGGCCTCTACCTGGCCTACATGATCCACGTCGCCCTGGCCGCCCTGGCCGCCAACCGCCTGCTGTGGCCGCCGCGCCGCACGGCGGCGGCGCCCGGCGACAGCCCGGGCGACGCCAGCGGCGGCGCTTCCACCCCCCCGGCGCTGCCGCTGTGGCGCCAGGCCTTGATCCTGGCGACGGTCGCCGTGGTCGCCGGCGGGGCCCTGGTCACCCTGTTCCGGCCCTACCGGCAGATCTCCCGCGTGATCGACATGGTGTGGTCCGCCGACGTGTTGCGCGTGTGGGGCACGACGGTCCTGTCGTTTCTCACCCCGTCGCCCACCAGCCGCTACTCCAGCTGGTGGCCGCTGGCGCTCTACCGCTCCGAAAATTCGCTGTTCGCCGGCTTCCTGCCCAGCGTGCTGGCGGCGGCCGGCCTGATCTGGACCTGGCGCCGGCTGCGGCCGCGGCACCGCCGCGCTCCTGGCGCTCCCACCCCAGGCGTCCCGCCGCCGCTCTGGGCGCGCGTCGCCCTGGCGGCGCTCCTGGGCGCCGGCATCGCCGGCTTTCTGCTGGGCGAGATCTACACCTGGGGGCGCGACGTGCCACAGCTCGCGGGGGTTGTGCCGGGGGACGGCTACCCGTTGGCGTGGCGCCTGTGCGCTGCCGGCATCGCCGGCTGGCTGCTGCTCTATCGGCGGGTCCACGGTGCCTGGCCGATCATGCTGCGCCCCCTGGAGCCCTGGCAGCGCGGCCTGCTGCTGGCCGGCGCCGCCTGCACCGCGCTGTCGTTTCCCATGGTGTTCAACGCCGCGCGGGCGGTGCTGCCGGGCCTTGCCGCCATGCGGGTGCCTTCGCGCTTCTATGCTTTCATCTCGCTCGCCCTTGCCGATGTCGCCGCCCGCCAGCTCGAGCGCTGGCTGGACGCGGCGCGATGTTGGCAGAGGGGGCGCATCAGGCGCATGGGACATGTGGGACGCCGGTGGCGCCTGCTGCCGGCGACACTCGGGGGGCTGGCGGTGGCGTTGCTGCTGATCGAGCTGGCACCGCGGCCGGTTGCCTGGGAGGAGCTGCCGGCGGAGAAGGACTTCGACCCGGTCTATCACTGGCTGCGCGACCAACCGTCGGTCCAGGCCCTGCTGGAGCTGCCGCTCGCCGACACCGACCTGCGCATCCCGGAGCTGGTCAACGTCTCCTATCTGTACTACGGCACCCTGCACTGGAAACCGCTGGTCAACGGCTACAGCGCCCACTGGCCCGGCGACCACGCGCAGCTCAGCCTGGAGTGCTGCTCGCCGGTGCCCGACGGCGATTGGCTGGAGCGCCTGCGCAGCTGGGGCGTCACCCACCTGCTGGTCCACCGCGACGATCTCTCGCCCTGGGAGCAGCGTGCCCTGGACGCGTGGGAAACCACCGGCGTCGCACAACGCGTCTACGCCGACGCCGGCGGCGACCGCGTCTATCGCCTGCTGCCGGCGCCAACGCCAACGACGCCGGCACCACAGGCCATCCGGCCGGCGCCCATCCGCCCCGCGCCGCGCGCGGCCGTCCGCTAAGATGCCTGCCCTATGGAGCGCCGGGTGGCCATCGATCTACGCGCGCTGGTGCCGCCGCCGACCGGGATCGGCGTCTACACCCGCTCGCTCGCGTTGGCCATGGCGCGGCGCGGCAGCGGTTTTCGCTACCTGGGGATGGCCCACCAGCCGCCGCGGGGCGCCGACGAGCTGGCCGCCGCCGGCATCGCGGTCGAACACCAGCCGGCGCCGCTCGGCGTCCTGTGGCAGCAGCTGGTCCTGCCGCGGCGGCTGCGGCGCGGCGACGTCGACCTGCTCTGGTCGCCGTTGATCACCATGCCCCTGGCCTGTCCGGTCCCCGCCGTGATCACCGTCCACGACCTGACGGTGCTGCTCATGCCCGAAGCCCATCGCGCCAAGGTGCGCATGAGCATCCTGCCGTTCTTGCGCCCGTCGCTGGCCGCGGCGCGCCGCCTGGTCACCATTTCGCGCGCCACCGCCGACGACCTGGCGGAGCACTTCCCCGCCACGACGGAAAAGACCGAGGTGGTCTACCCCGGCGTCGACGCCGAGTTCGTGCCCGCGCCCGCGGCAGACGTCGCCGCCACGCGCGCCCAGCTGGGAGCGCCCGATGGCTACCTGCTCTACGCCGGCACGCTCGAACCGCGCAAAAACCTCGGCGCCCTGCTCGACGCCTGGGAAGCGCTGGCGGCCGACGACCCGCGCTTTCCGCCGCTGGTCCTGGCCGGCCCCTACGGTTGGGGCAGCCGCGCCCTGGTGCGGCGCATTGCGGCCATGGCGGCGCGGACCGCCGGCGGCGGCACCGCCGCGGCGGCCGCCCCCCGCCTGATCGCCCTCGGCCGTCTCGAACGCGCGCACCTGGTGCGCGTCGTCCAGGCGGCCAGCCTGTTCGTCTATCCTTCGCTCTACGAGGGGTTCGGTCTGCCCCCCGCCGAAGCGATCGCCTGCGGCGTGCCGGCCGTGGCGCTCGCCACCTCCAGCCTGCCCGAGGTGGTGGGCGACGCCGGCGTGCTGGTCGAACCGGGCGACACGGCGGCGCTCGCCGCGGCACTGGCGCGCCTGGTGGCCGATCCCGTCCATGCCGCCGACCTGGCCGCCCGCGCCCTGGCGCGCCGCGACCGCTTCCGCTGGGAGCCCACGGCGGCGGCGATGGAAGACATTCTGGAGCGCCGCGGCCGACTCCTGAACCGGGTCGATTTCCGCTCCCGGCGCAACTACAATCAACGTCATCGCTTCCGTGACCGTAAAAACCTACAAAGTCGGCCTCGACGCCCGCAAGCTGCAAGACTTCGGGATCGGCACCTACATCCGGAACCTGGTGCGATCGCTCGCCGCGGCCACCACGCCGGCGGCAGGTGCGCAGGCGCCGCAGGAGCCGGCCGCGCCCATCCCGAGCGCGGCGGCGGCAGAGGCCGTAACGACCGCGCCCGCCGCCGCCCCGCGAAAAACCGATGCCGCCCGCCCCAACATGCCGCTGCGCTTCGTCCTGCTGGTGCGGCCCGAAGATCGCGAGCAGCTGGCGGACCTGCCCGCCAACTTCGAGCTGGTGGTCGAGAGCGCGCCGGTCTACTCGCTGCACGAGCAGGCGACGCTGTCGTGGAAGCTGTGGCGCCAGCGCCTGGACCTGTATCACGCCACGCACTACGTGCTGCCGGCGGTGCTCTCGTCGCGCGTCGTGGTCACCATCCACGACATCATCCACCTGCTCTATCCCGAGTTCCTCCCCAGCCGCCTCGCCTTCCTGTATGCGCGCGGCATGATCAATCGCAGCCTGACGCGCGGCGACCGCGTGATCGCGGTGTCGCAGAACACCCGCGCCGACCTGATGGAGCACTTCGCCGTCGACGGCGCCAAGATCGAGGTGATCTACAACGGCGTCGAAGACATCTTCCGGCAGCGCCTGCCCGAAGACGAGATCGCGCGCTGGCTGGGCCACCTGGGGATCACCCGCCCCTACCTGCTGTTCGTCGGCAATCCCAAGCCGCACAAGAACCTCGACACCGTGGTGCAGGCCTACGCCCGCGCCCGCAGCCAGGGCGGCTTCGACGCGCCGCTGATCTGCGTCGGCAACCGGTCCGGTTCGGAATTCAAGATCCGCCAGCGCGCCGAGCACCTGGGCATCGGCCAGCACGTGCGCCTGCTCGGCCACGTCGCGCAGGAGGCGCTGCCGGCGATCTATCAGGGCGCCACGCTGTTTCTCTACCCGACGCTCTACGAAGGCTTCGGCCTGCCGGTCATCGAGGCGATGGCCTCCGGCGTCGCGGTGATCACCTCCAACACTTCGGCGCTGCGCGAGATCGCGCAGAGCTACGCCTACCTGGTCGATCCGCTCGACATCCCGGCGATGGCCAAGGCGATCGCCCAGTGCATGTCCGACCCCGAGCATCGCGCCGCGCTGGCGCGCCTGGGTCACCGCCGCAGCGAAGATTTTCGCTGGGACGCCACAGCCCGCCAGACCCTCGCCGTCTATCGCTCCGTCCTCGGCGGCGGCGCCGGCACCGCAAGCGCCGCTGCCGGCACGGCGACTTCGTCCGCACCACCCGTGCCACCAGCGAGCGGGAGAGCGAGTTGAGCGAGCCGCGGGTGGCGCTGGTGCACGACTGGTTGACCGGCATGCGTGGCGGCGAAAAGGTTCTGGAACAGATCGCGGCGCTCTATCCGCGGGCACCGATCTACACGCTGTTCCACTTTCCCGGCAGCGTCAGCGCCGCCATCGAAAGCCACCCCATCCGCACCAGCTTCCTGCAGCGGGCGCCCGGCATCCGCCGCGGCTACCGGCGCTACCTGCCGCTCTTCCCGGCGGCGATCGAGGACTTCGATCTGTCGGCGTTCGACCTGGTGATCTCCTCCAGCCACTGCGTGGCAAAAGGGATCGTGCCGCCGCCGGGCGGCTATCACCTGTGCTACTGCCACAGCCCGATGCGCTATGCGTGGGACCAGCAGCACGCCTACTTCCCGCGCCGGCGCGGCGCCGTCGCGCGGCTGCGCGGCCTGGCGCTGTCGGCGCTGCGCGCGTGGGACGCCGCCGCGTCCGCACGCGTCGATCGCTTCGTCGCCAACTCCAGCTTCGTCGCCGCACGCATCCGCAGCTTCTACGGCCGCCATGCCGACGTGCTGCACCCGCCGGTGGCGATCGATTACTACACCCCCGGCCCGCCGCGCGGCGGCGACGTCGCGCACGCGGGCGAGCGCGGCGCCTATGCCCTCATGGTTGCGGCGCTCGCGCCCTACAAGCGCGTCGACGTCGCCATCGCCGCCTGCCGCCGCGCCGGCATCGAGCTGCGCATCGCCGGCGACGGCCCCGAGCGCGATCGCCTGGAGCGCCTGGCCGGCGGGCACGCGCGCCTGCTCGGCCGGGTCGACGATCAGGAGCTGCTGCAGCTGTATCGCGGCGCGCGCTTCTTCCTGCAACCGGGGGTCGAGGACTTCGGCATCGGCGCCGTGGAAGCGCTGGCCTGCGGCACGCCGGTGGTGGCGGCCGGGCGCGGCGGCATCGTCGACATCGTCGAAGACGGGCGCCACGGCGTCCTGTACGACGACCGCCTGGACGGCGACGGCGACGGCGGCGACACTGGCGACGCTGCCGACAGTGGCGATGCCAGCGGCTCTGGCGACAGGGCCGGCGGCCGTGGCGCAGACCAGGCGGCGGTAGCCGCAACCGCGGCGGCGATTGACAAAGCGCTGCGGATCAGCTTCAATCCATTGAACCTGCGCCAACGGGCGGAGTCGTTTACCGCCAAAGCGTTTACCGAAAGATTCCAAGATCTGTTGTTGAATCGACCCCCGAGGGAAAACCTCCGTTGATCCGGCAACGCCATCGCATCACCTCCAGCGTCTATCTGGCTTCCGACCTGGCCGCCACCCTGGCGGCCTTCGCGGCGGCCTGGCTGCTGCGTTTCCAGCTGGCGATCATCCCGCTCACCAAGGCGGTTCCCGATTTCCAGCCCTACCTCTACCTGCTGCCCTTCGTGGTGGTGCTCTGGCCGCTGGTGTTCTACTTCCACGGCCTCTACCAGAGCCGCCGCGGGCGCAGCCGCGTCGACGAAGTGCTCACCATCCTGCTGGCGGTGGTGCTCGCCACGGTCCTGCTGTCGGTGGTCATCGCCTGGTACCGGCCGCCGGCGTCGCCGGGCAGCCACGAATACTTCACCTACAGCCGCGCCTTCCTGGCGCTGTTCGCGCTGGTCGACCTGCTGTTCGTCGCCGGCACCCGCATGCTGGCGCGCTGGGGGATGCGGCGCGTACGCCTGTCCGGCCACAACGTGCAGCGCATCCTGGTGGTCGGCGCCGGCGCTCTCGGCCGCGAGATCACGCAGAAAATTCTCGCCCATCGCGAGATGGGTTTCGAAGTGGTGGGCTTCCTGGACGACGATCCCGGCAAGGCCGGAACGACCGTCGCGGGCGTGCCGGTCGTCGGCACGCTGCGCCAGGCCGAAGAGGTGCTGACGGCGCGCAGCATCGACCAGGTGTTCCTGGCGCTGCCGGTCGAGGCGCACAAAAAGATGCTGCAGCTCATGGAGCTGATGGCGCGCGAATGCGTCGAGATCAAGCTGGTCCCCGACATCCTGCAGTTCGCGACGCTCAACGCGGCGGTGGAAGATCTCGACGGCACTCCCGTCATCAACCTCTCGCAGGTGCCGCTGCAAGGTTGGAACAGCCTGGTCAAGCGCGGCATGGACCTGGTGATCGGCGCGGTGGCGCTGCTGCCGCTGCTGCCGGTGCTGCCGCTGGTGGCGCTGGCCATCTGGCTGGAAGATCGCGGCCCCATCTTCTACCGCCAGGAGCGCATGGGCCTGGACGGCAAGCCCTTCATGATTCTCAAATTCCGCTCCATGCGGGTCGACGCCGAAGCCACCAGCGGACCGGTGTGGGCGATCAAGGACGATCCTCGCCGCACGCGCGTCGGCGGCTTCCTGCGCCGCTGGTCGCTCGACGAGCTGCCGCAGATCTGGAACGTGCTGACCGGCGACATGTCGATCGTCGGACCGCGGCCCGAACGCCCCACCTTCGTGCGCGAGTTCAAACACAAGATCCCGCGCTACATGCTGCGCCACCGCGTGAAGTCGGGCATCACCGGTTGGGCGCAGGTGCACGGCTGGCGCGGCAACACCTCGATCAAGAAGCGCATCCAGTACGATCTCTACTACATCCAGAACTGGTCGCTGGCGCTCGATTTCAAGATCCTCTGGATGACGCTGCGCCACGCGCTGCGCCTCAACGCCTACTGACCTCGCGCCGCGCCGCCTGGTAGCGGCCAGCGATCGCGGTCTCGTCGCGCGCTCCCACGAGGCACGCGCAAATCCTTACAGGATGGGCATTTTTTCGCCGCGCCGCGACGGCGCCGCAGGTGCGTCGCGCACCGCGCCGGGCGACGACGTGGACCGCTGCACAACCGGCTGGTCACCGGCACTAAGGATAGAGGTCCAAAAATTCTTGACACCCAACATGTTGTGGGCGTACGCTACCTTGCAAATCTTGGCCCAGCAGTTTGGGCATCTTTAGAAAGGAGACTTGAATGCCAGTGAAGAGTGCGACCACGAAGGCGGCGGCGAAGACCGCGAAGCCGAAGGTGGCCAAAAAGACCGTTGCCGCAAAGAAGGCTGCTCCGAAGTCCTCCGCTGCCAAGAAGACCACCAAGGCGGCTCCCAAGAAGACCACCGCTGCCAAGGTGGTGAAGGCGGCCGCTCCCGCCAAGAAGGCTCCGGCGAAGAAGGCGGCGCCGGCGAAGTCCGCAGCCGCCAAGAAGTCGGCGAAGTAAAAGGGCTGATCCTCACCCGGTGCTCATCCCGGGTGAGATCGAGATCCCGCGGCTCTTTGTCAGGCGACGTTCTGGACTTTTCTGGGCACCATCTTTTCTGCCTTCGTTCCCAGTGCATTCATCCCAGCGTCGCCTTCACACACCCTCTCCCCCGGCTCGCCGCGCCGACCTCACCGCCGTCAAAAGCAGTCCCCGCAGCGGTTTTCTTGACCCCTTCCAATTTGCTCCAGCGCCTTGCCACCTGCGCCGGATGCCCCGCGCCAGCGGCCCGCGCGCCGCTTGCCGCACGCGGACGGCGGCGCCTCAGACCGTCGTGCGCAGCCGCGAAGCGGCGGCCCTGTCGAGCAGCCAGATGAGCTTGCCCGCGACCGGCGCCACCACCTGCGCCGGATAGACCGCCGGCTGGCGCTCGCCTTCGAGCACCGCGGCAACCGCCGCCGCCTTGGCTTCGCCGCTCACCACGAACATCACCACCGCCGCGTGGTTGAGCACCGGCGGCGTCACCGTGATGCGGAACGTGTTCTGCGCCGCGACCCACGGCGCCGCCGTCAGGCGCCGGCGCTCGTCGAGCGCCGGACTGCCCGGAAACAGCGATGCCGTATGGCCTTCCTCGCCCAGGCCGAGCAGCACCAGGTCGAAGCGCGGCCAGTCCAGCTGCTCTTCGGCGGACTGCGCCGCCGACGCCGACGAGAACATCGCGCCTTCGCCGCGCACCGGACCGCTCTGCTCGCGCTCGCCTTGCAGCGCGAAATGCGCGATCAGCTCGCGCTCGTAGAGCGCCGCCGCCACCACCGCGTCGGGCTCTTCGCCGGCAATGCGATGCACCTGCGCGGCGCTCACCGGCAGCTGGTCCAGCATCGCTTCGCGCGCCATGCGGTAGTTGCTCTGCGCGTCGCCGGGCGGCACGTGCCGCTCGTCGCCCCAAAAGAAATGGATCGCGTCCCAGGCCACGCGCTGCCGGTACGGCGCTGCCGGATCGGCCAGCAGCCGGTACAGCGCTCGCGGTGTCGAACCGCCCGAAAGCAGCACCGACAGTGGCTTTGCGGCAGGTGCAGCAGCCGCCGCCGGGTCCGCCGCCGGCACCGCCGCCGCCAGCGCGGCGACGAACTGCTCCGCCGCCGCGCCCGGCAGATCGCCGGCTTCCGGCAGCACGCGCACCTGCCGGCGCAGATCCATGTCGCTCGCACTGCCGGTCACGTGTTTCTCCATCGATGGCCTCCGGCGCGGATCAGGTCGTCCGCCGCGGCCGGTCCCCAGCTGTTGGCGGCGTAGTTGGGAAAGGCGCGCGGCTCGAGCGCCGACCAGACGTCGAGGATCGGCATGACGATGCTCCAACCCACCTCCACCAGGTCGCTGCGCTGGAAGAGCGTCGAGTCGCCGATCATGCAGTCGTAGAGCAGCGTCTCGTAGCCGGTCTCCACCGACTTGCCGAAGTAGTCGGAGTAGTCGAAGTGCATGCGCACCTTGCCCAGCTGCATCAACGGCCCCGGCACCTTGCCCTCGAACTGCAGCGAGATGCCCTCGTTGGGCTGGATGTGCAGGACCAGCGTGTTGCGCTCCAGCTGCTCGACCGGCGTGTCGCGGAAGAGCATGAACGGCGCGCGCTTGAACTGGATCGCCACCTCGGTCACCCGCCGCGGCAAACGCTTGCCGGTGCGCAGGTAGAAGGGCACGTCCGCCCACCGCCAGTTGTCGACGAACATCTTGAGCGCGACGTAGGTCTCGACGCGCGAACCGGCGGCGACGTTCGCTTCGGCGCGATAGGCGGGCACCGGCTTGCCGTCGACGACGCCCGGACCGTACTGGCCGCGCACGGTGTCGCGCAGCACGTCTTCGGGAGCGATCGGCCGGATGGCGCGCAGGATCTTGACCCGCTCGTCGCGCACCTCGTCGGGCGCGAACGAGATCGGCGGTTCCATGGCGGTCAGCGCCAGCAGCTGGAACATGTGGTTCTGCACCATGTCGCGCAGCGCCCCCGCCTCCTCGTAGTAGCTGCCGCGCGATTCGACGCCGACGGTCTCGGCGACGGTGATCTGCACGTGATCGATGTAGCGGCGGTTCCAGATCGGTTCGAAGATGCCGTTGGCGAAGCGGAAGGCCAGGATGTTCTGCACCGTCTCCTTGCCCAGGTAGTGGTCGATACGGTAGATCTGCGTTTCGTCGAACACCTTGCGCACGTCGTCGTTGAGCTGGCGGGCGCTCGCCAGGTCGTGGCCGAACGGCTTCTCGATCACCAGGCGGCGCCAGGGCTGCGGCGCCGCCGGCAGGTGGGACGCCGCCGCGCTCGCGCCGGTGCCGCCGTCCTTGGCGCCGTCGCCCTCCCCTTGCTTGCCGAGCCCCGCCTTGCCCAGCTTCTGCGCCAGCGTCGCGAACTGGCTCGGCGGCACGGCGAGGTAGAACAGGTAGCAGCCGCGGGTGCCCCACTTTTCGTCGATCGCGGCCAGCTTCTCTTTGAGCTCGGCAAACGTCTTGGCGTCTTCGAGGTCGCCGTCCACGTACGAAAGCCGGCTGGTCAGCCATTTGACCCTCTCGGGCTCGACCGTGCCGGTTTCGAACTGGTGGAGGTCTTCGCTCATCTTCTTGCGGAACTGATCGTCGCTCATCTCCGTGCGGCCGACGCCGACGACGGCGAACTGGTCGGGCAGGTAGCCGGCGGACGCCAGGTTGTAGAGCGCCGGGATCAGCTTGCGCTTGGCGAGGTCGCCCGACGCGCCGAAGATCACCAGCACGCACGGCGGCGCCGGCTGTTTGCGCGGCGCCGGCGGCGACTCCTCACGCGGCTCGGGGTGCGACGGGTCTGGCGCGCTCATCGCTAGCCGCCCGCCGGACGTTCGACGTGGCCGCCGAACTTGTTGCGCATGGCGGAAAGCATCTTCTCGCCGAACGTGTGCTGCTGGCGCGAACGGAAGCGCGCGTAGAGCGAGGTCGACAGCACGTCGGCCGGCACCGCCTCTTCGAGCGCCGCGGTGATCGTCCACCGCCCTTCGCCCGAATCGTGCACGAAGCCGGTATAGCCCCCCAGGTCGGGGGTCTCCGCCAGCGCCATCGCCGACAGGTCGAGCAGCCACGACGAGACGACGCTGCCGCGGCGCCACAGTTCGGCGACGTCGGCCAGGTCGATGTCGAAGCGGTGCTCGGCGGGCAGCTCCTCCGAGACCGCGTTCTTCATGATGTCGAAGCCTTCGGCATAGGCCTGCATCAGGCCGTATTCGATGCCGTTGTGGATCATCTTGACGAAGTGTCCGGCGCCCGTCGGGCCGCAGTGCAAATAGCCCTTGTCGGCGGTGCTCTGCTTGCCTTCGCGCCCCGGTGAGGGGGCCACGTCGCCGGTGCCCGGCGCCAGCGTCTGCCAGATCGGATCCAGACGCTGGACGCTTTCGCGCGGGCCGCCGATCATCAGGCAGTAGCCGCGCTCCAGGCCCCAGATGCCGCCGCTGGTGCCGGCGTCCAGGTAGTGGATGCCCTTGCCCGCGAGCTCGCCCCCGCGGCGCACGTCGTCCTTGTAATAGGAGTTGCCGCCGTCGATCAGCGCATCGCCGGCCTCCAGCAGGCCGGCAAAGGTGCCGACGGTCTGCTCGGTGATCTCGCCGGCCGGCAGCATCAGCCAGACGGCGCGCGGCTTTTCCAGCTTGGCGGCGACGTCTTCGAGCGAGGTGGCGCCGACCGCCCCCTGCTTGACCAGCTCCGCCACCGCCTCAGGGTTGCGATCGAACACCACGCACTGGTGCCCCCCCTTGAGCAGGCGCTTCACCATGTTGCCGCCCATACGACCCAATCCGATCATCGCTATCTGCATTGCCGTCGCACCTTTCCGATCCCCGCGGGGATCTCTCTCGCACAGCCGCCGCGCTGGCCGTCCCGCGCCGCGAGCGCCGCCGGGGCGACAGTCTACTACCGCCGCCGATCCGCTCCGGCGCCGGCGGCCGTCAGCTGCTTGCCAAAGACTTGCCAAACGCGCGACGGCCGCACGACGGCGGACGGACGGCGGACGGACGGACGGCGGCGGACGGCGGCGCGCGCCGCCTGCCGGCCCCGCCTACTGATAGTCCTTGAACCTTGGCCAGGCGGCGGCGAGCGGCTCGCCCAGGCGGCACACCGTGATCGGCCGGCCGTCCTCGTAGGGCATGGCGTGCGGCAGGCGCAGCGTACCGGCGCGGCGCACCTCGGCGCAGTGCACGCCAAAGGACGCCGCCGGATCGCCAAGCATGATCAGCACGCTGCCGTCGCAACCGTCCGGTCCCCACATGTAATAGCTGTTGTGGCCCGAGATGACCGGCGGCAGCAGGAACGGGCGGCCCAGCTCTTCGAGGGCGCCCGCCTCGCCGTAGTTGCGGGTCACGATGCAGGCGCGCGCCCGCTCCGCCGGCGGCAGCGCCGCCACCACCTGCGCCACCTGCAGCGTCATCTGCGGCCAGCCGAACATGTCGGCGAAATGCTGCGGCAGCTCGCCCAGCGCGGTGCGCTCGGGGGAGGCGGGCTTGATCCCCAGCGCCGCCTGGTACCGCACGTAGTCCGCGACCGGCAGCACCGGCAGCCCGAGCGGCGCGATCAGTGCGCCGCCGGCCAGCAGCACCGTGAGGTACGCCCAGCGCAGGCGGCGCCACCTGCCGCCGCCGGCGCGCTCGGTCGCGGCGGCGTTCGCGGCGTTCGCGACGTTCGCGGCGCTCGCGCCATCCGCAGGGCCGGCGGGCGCGCCCTCCAGCGCCACCGCGCCGGCGGCGAACAGCAGCGGGAAGAGCGGCGCCAGGTAGTAGCCCTTGGCGCGGAACGCCATCAGCACCACGATCACCGTCACCGCCAGCCACCCCAGCAGGCGCCAGGGCCGCGCGCGCCGCGCGCACAGCAGCCAGCCGAGCCCTGCCGCCCACACCGGCACGGCGAGCGGCTGCATGGCGCCGGCCTGATCGGCCAGGAAGCCGAGCGGCGACGTCGGCACGTTCTTGGCCGCCTGGGCGTTGCGCAGGAACTCCAGGGTCGGCCAGTGATGCCACGCCTCCCACGCCAGGTTGGGCGCCGCCAGCACCGCCGCCAGCGCCGCCCCCAGGTAGACCCACGGCTGCCGCAGCGCCTGCCGCCCGGCCGCCGTCGCCACCAGGCCGACCGCCGCGCCCAGGCCGAAAAACAGCATGCTGTGCTTGGTTTCGAGGCCGATGCCGGCGACGCCGCCAAAGAGCAGCCACAGGCGGGGACCGGCGCCGGCGGCCAGGCGCGCCAGCAGCAGCGCCCCCAGCTCCCACCACAGCACCTCGAAGGCGTTCATCGACATGACGTGGAAGGTGCCCAGAAACCGCGGCGCCGCCAGGGCGCAGGCCGCCGCCAGCAGCTGCGCGAAGCGGCCGCCGCCCAGCTCGCGCGCCAGGCGCCCGCACAGGTAGACCACCGCCGCCCCGGCCAGCGCCGGCAGCAGGCGGAGCGCCGGCAGGCTGTCGCCCAGCAGCACGCGCGACAGCCAGCTGAGCACCGCCACCACCGGCGGGTGATCGACGTAGCCGAAGGCCAGCCGCCGCCCGCACGCCACGTAGTACAGCTCGTCGCGGAACCAGCCGTAGCGGCCGATCGTCGCCAGCTGCGCCACGAAGGCCGCCAGCGCCAGCAGCGCGAGCCCCGTCCGCGCGTCGCCGGCGCGCCCGTCCCGCGGCGCGGACACCGACACCGCCGCCGTCAACCCGCCGCCCGCGCCGCGGCGCGGGCGCTGCGCGGCAGCTGCGCGTCGAGGGCGACCAGCGACGAGCGCAGGGCGGCGCGGTCGCCCTCCGCCAGCCGGCCGCCGCCGAAGCTCTCGCGCAGGTAGAGAGCGACGACGTGCGCGGTGGGCGCCGCGGCGGCGGGGAACCGCGCCGCGGCAAGCGATTGCAGCGCCAGCGGCGCCGTCGCCGGCGGCACGCGCAAGCCGGCGCGCAGCAAGCGGCTGCGGACGCGGGTGTAGGCCAGGGTGGCGTCGAGCGGCGGCCGCAACCGCCGCCAGACCAGCGCCGCCGCCGCCAGCAGCGCCACCGCCGCCACCGCCGCCCAGGGCGAGCGCAGCAGCGCGCCGACGGCCGTCTGGTCCGGCGCCGGCGCCGCGGCGGGCAGCGCCGCGGCAGCCGTGGCGCCGGGCGTCGCGACCAGCGGCGGCGGCTCCGGGTGCGCGCGATCGAAGAAGCCGAGCAGGCCGCCCCACAGGCGGCGCAGCTGGCCGAAGAACGCCACCTGGTCGTAGATGCCGTAGGTCAGCACGTAGCGGTCCCAGCGGAACTGCACAAAATCCCAGGCCTGCCGCGTCAGCAGCCAGACGCCGGCGGAGGTTTCGGCCGGGCGGCCGGCCGGCGGCGTCGGATCGAAGATCTGCCAGCCCTGCGCCGGCCCCAGGTAGGCTTCGACCCAGGCGTGGGCGTTGCTGTCGCGCAGGATCAGGAAGCCCTCGAAGGGGTTGTACTCGCCGCCCAGAAAGCCGGTCACCAGCCGCGCCGGCACGCCCTGCGCCCGCAGCATCAGCACCATGGCCGAGGCGAAGTATTCGCACTGGCCGCTCTTGTAGCGGAAGAGGAAGCTTTCGATCGGGTTGTCGTCGACCGTGCGGCCGGCCAGGTCCAGGGTGTAGACGTAGTTCTCGCTCAGGTGCCGCTCCAGGCGCGCGGCGCGCTCGCCGGCAGTGCCCCGCCCCGCGACGCGCGCGGCGAGAGCGGCGATGTGCGGCGTCAGGCCCCCGGTGTCCAAGGTGGGATCGGACGCGCCGGCGGGCGGCTCCGACAGCAGCACCGGCCGCTTGCCGATGCCCACCCGGTAGTCGCGCAGCTCCAGCGGGCTGAAGGCGAACGCCAGCGCGCCGCCTCCGTCGATCACCAGCCCGGTGACCTTGGGATCGACCTGCAGCGTTTCGACCGGCAGCGGCAGGCTGCGGCTGTGCAGCGGCTGCAGGAAGACGTGCAGCCAGCGGTCGGGGTGGCCGGCGCCCAGCACGAACAGGCCGCCCGGCCGGCGCAGCAGCTCGTTGCGCATGCGGGTGCGCTGCCAGCGGCCGTCGCTGTAGCGGTCGTAGGTCGCGGCCTTGAAGCGCAGGTCTTCGCCGATGCCCGGCGGACCGCCGCTTTCGAACTGCACGCGGATCGCCACCGCGCGGCTGGTGCGGATCTGGTCGATCGAATCCAGGGTCACCGCGTCGGAAAAACCGGCAGCTTCCTGCACCAGGCCGCTGCCGTTGCCGCGGCCGATGATGTACGGCGAGCGCAGCCGCGGCAGCACCGCGAACAGCGGCACCGCCAGCAACAGGATGATGACCGTCGATACCGCCACCAGCCGGCCGACCGGCATCGCCGCCAGGCTGGGATCGTCGCGGCTGAAATCGGCCAGCACGTGCAGGAAGGCAAAGCGCATCAACAGCACCAGCGACAGGACCAGAAACGCGGTCAGGTAGAGCACGATCGTCGGATGCGAGCTGGTGCCCATCGACGCCAGGAAGATGAAAAAGACGCCGATTCCCACCTGCCACTTGTCGCGCTCGCGCACCATGGCGAACAGCTTGACCAGCAGGGCGAACAGCCCCAGGTGCAGCACCGGCGCCACCAGGTGGCCGCGATGGAAAACCAGCAGATCGGCGCCCAGCAGCGGCAGGTAGGCGAACCCCAGGACGTTGAGACCCCACAGCGGCAACCACCTGGCGGGATCCAGCCACGCGCGGCGCAGAAAGAAGAGGACGCCGATGGAATACAGGATCACCACCGGCCAGCCGATCACGTCGCTCAGCGGCAGCGGCAGCGGCGCGAGCAGCGCCAGCCAGCCGATGAGCAGGCGCTTCTGGCGGCCGAAGCTCATGCCGACGCCTGCCGCGGCCCGGCGTCCAGGTGGATGCGCAGCTGCGGCGTGCGCGGGTCGCTGCCCGCGAGCGGCTCGCGGCGCCGTTCCACCGGTTGGATGAGGGCCAGCAGCTCGAGCACCGCCAGGCGCTGGCGCGGCCCGCCGGCAAAGGGCAGCACGCGGTCGCGCGTCACCAGCTCCACCAGATAGCCGCGCGCCAGGTGGTCGACGGCGGCGGTCGCCGCCTCGCTGACCAGCCGCTCGAAGCGGCCGATGCGGGCCGGGTCGCGCAGCGGGCCGACGGCGTTGTCGAACAGCACCGACAGCCGCCGCGTGCGCTCGGCTTCCCGCTCCATGTACACCAGCGAGCCGGTGCGCGCCGTCTGCTTCCAGTGGATGCTGCGCGGATCGTCGCCGTTGCGATAGGTGCGCAGCGAAAAGAGGGAATGTCCCCGGCCGGCGCGGCGCGAGGCGCTGTCGCCCGGCGCTTCGGGCTCCTCCAGCCGGGTGGCGGCGGCGGGGAAGATCTCCGGGAAGACCAGCACCTCCAGGTCGACCGGGTAGCGCACCCCTTTACGGAAGAAGCCGAACGGGAACAGGCTGGACACGTGCGCGTGGGCGAAGCGATAGGGACCGCGGTGCGGCAGCAGCGACTCGATCGCGCCGCTGCTGCGCCCGTGTCGCGGCAGGTAGGGGACCAGCAGCGGCTTGGCCTCGCGCGCCAGGCGCAGCAGCAGGAACCAGCGCGGCAGCAGCAGGCCGCGGTTGCTGACCGTGAAGCGCACCGCGAAGGGGCGGTTGGCAAACACCTCTTCCGGCGCCGTCAGCGCGACGCCAAGCCCGCGCACGTTCTGCCGCGACAGCAGCCCGGACAGGATGAGCATGCCGAACATCACCGCCAGCACCGCGTACAGCGCGTTGTTGCCGGTGTTGGTGGAGGCCAGCGCCACCATCAACGCCAGCAGCACGAACCACAGCCCGACCGTGGTGATGCGGATGCCTTCGACCGCCGGACCGCGCCGGCGCGATCGGGCCGCGGGCGGCGGCGCCGGCACGGTGGAAGCGGCGGCGGACGGCATGGCGGCGCGGCTTTCTAGATGGGCACCGGGGTGGCGGCGATCACCCGCTCGATGGCCTTGCGGGTGCTTTCCAGGTCGACGCCGCCGCGCTTGAGCGCCACGCGGTGGGCCAGCACCGGCACCGCCAGGCGCTGCACGTCGTCCGGCACCGCGTAGTTGCGTCCCTCCGCCAGCGCCAGCGCCTGCACCGCCCGGTACAGGCTTTGCGCGCCGCGGGTCGAGACGCCCAGCAGGAACTCGCCGCCGCGGCGGGTGGTCTCGGCGATCGTCAGCAGGTAGTCGGCCAGCTTGTCGGCCACCCGCACCTGCTGCGCGCGCACCTGCAGGTCCAGCAGGTCGGCCTGGCTGACCACCGGCTGCAGGCGCTGCAGCACGTCTTCGACGCCGCCCATCTGCAGCAGCTCGCGCTCGTCGGCGCGCGGCGGATAGCCGAGCGAGAGCGACATCAGGAAGCGGTCCAGCTGCGACTCCGGCAGCGGGAAGGTGCCCTGGAACTCCAGCGGGTTCTGCGTCGCCAGGACCACGAACGGCTCGGGCAGCAGGTAGCGCCGGCGCTCGACCGTCACCGTCCGCTCGCTCATCGCTTCGAGCAGCGCCGACTGCGTCTTGGGCGTCGCGCGGTTGATCTCGTCGGCCAGCACGACGTTGGCGAACAGCGGCCCCGGCACGAATTCGAAGCCCTGGTTCTTCTGGTTGAAGATCGACACGCCGATGATGTCGGAGGGCAGCAGGTCGCTGGTGAACTGGATGCGCTGGAACGCCAGGCCGAGCGAACGCGCCAGCGCCTGGGCCAGGGTGGTCTTGCCGACGCCGGGAACGTCCTCGATCAGCACGTGGCCGCGAGCCAGCAGGCAGACGGTCGCCAAGCGGATGACTTCGTGCTTGCCGCGGATGACGCAGGCAACGTTGTCTTCCAGCCGCCGGATGGCGGCGAGCGCCGCCGCGGGAGCCGCGAGCTCGGTTTCATCCTGGGGGCGGGGAGCTGCAAGGGTCGGCTGCATCGTCATGCTCCAGACACACGGGCACAGCGTATACGGAGCCGGCGCGTCGGCGGTTCGGTTGCGCACCCGCGCCAGCGGTGCGAGCTTCCAGGGAGGCAGATTATAGCCACATTCCCAAACGTCACTTTCGCATCGCCCGAGCAACGATTGACCGCCTCATTTTCGTCCTCTACTATGGGACGAGTCGATCGGCCCGAGCCGCTCCCCCGTTCCAGCAGCCCGCCGGCTCCCGAGCCCGCGCTTCGCAGGCTCGTCGGCCCCACAACAACAGACCGCCGCCAAGGCAAGGATCCCTAATCACATGGCAGACACCAAGACCGACCGACTGAAGGCTGTCGACGCGGCGCTGTCGCAGATCGAGCGCCAGTTCGGCAAGGGCTCGATCATGCGGCTCGGCCAACGCGAGAGCCACGGCGTCGAATCGATCTCCACCGGCTCGATCTCGATCGACAATGCCATCGGCATCGGCGGCCTGCCTGTCGGCCGGGTGGTGGAGATCTACGGGCCCGAATCGTCGGGCAAGACGACCCTCGCCCTGTCGACCGTCGCCCAGGCGCAAAAGCGCGGCGGCATCGCCGCCTACATCGACGCCGAGCACGCCCTGGACGCCGAATACGCCCGCAAGCTGGGCGTCGACATCGACAACATGCTGGTGTCGCAGCCCGACAGCGGCGAACAGGCGCTGGAGATCGCGGAAATGCTGGTGCGCAGCAACGCCGTCGACATCGTGGTCATCGACTCGGTGGCGGCGCTGGTCCCCAAGGCAGAGCTGGAAGGGGAAATGGGCGATTCGCACGTCGGCCTGCAGGCGCGCCTGATGTCGCAGGCCTTGCGCAAATTGACCGCGATCGTCGCCAAGTCGCGCACCTGCCTGGTCTTCATCAACCAGATCCGCGAAAAGATCGGCGTCATGTTCGGCAACCCTGAAACCACCACCGGCGGCCGGGCGCTCAAGTTCTACGCCTCGGTGCGCATCGACATCCGCCGCATCGCCTCGCTCAAGGAGGGTGAGGAGGTCACCGGCTCGCGCGCCAAGGTGAAGGTGGTCAAGAACAAGATGGCGGCGCCCTTCCGCCAGGCCGAATTCGACATCGAATACAGCGAAGGGATCTCCAAGACCGGGGAAATCATCGACCTGGGGGTCGACCACAAGCTGGTCATCAAGAGCGGCGCCTGGTACGCCTACGGTGAAGTACGCCTCGGCCAGGGGCGCGAAAACTCCAAACAGTTCCTGCGCGAAAATCAGGACCTGGCCAACGAGATCGAAATGAAGCTGCGCGAAAAGCTCGGCATGCCGGCGCAGGGGACCGCCGCCGCTCGCGAAGCCGCCGCCACTGCCCCGGCAACCCCAGCCCCCGTGTCCACGGCGGCGCCAGGCGCCGCGGCACCGGCCGCGCCAACCGGACGGGCCGCCCGGCAGGCTGCCGAAGGCTGACGCCCGACGCCTGGATTCCCGGCACCTAGCGCATCCAGCGCGCTTCGTGCCAGCCCAAGTGCTCGTGCGAGTTGAACAGGCGCACCACCGGCGCCTCGCCCCAATCGATCACCGACAGGGTCGCGGGGTCCAGAAAGAGGCGCCGGGCGACGGCCAGCGGCACCGCCAGGGCGGTGCACAGCAGAGCCTTGATCGGCCCGACGTGGCTGACCAGGGCGATCCAGGCTCCCGGGTGGGCCAGGGTGAGATCCGCGGCCATCGCCCTCACCCGGCCCGCCACCGCCTCCAGCGATTCGCCGCCGGGCGGCGCCGCCGCCGCATCGGCCTCCCAAGCGGCCAGCAGCGCCCGGTCGCCCTGGCCGCGATCCAGGACCTGGGCGCGCGTCAGGCCCTCCCACTCGCCAAAGCTCTGCTCGCGCAGGCGCGGCTCGGCGGCCATGGTGATGCCCAGCCCGGCGGCGATCCGCTCGCCGGTCTGGGCGGCGCGCAGCAGCGGGCTGGCATACACTGCGGCGATCGGCAGCTGCGACAGTGCCGCCGCCACCCGCTCCGCCTGGCGGTGTCCCAGCTCGGTCAGCGGTTCGTCCAGGCTCCCCAGGTACCGCATCTCGCGGTTCGAATGGGCTTCGCCATGGCGGACCAGCAGCAGGCGAAGCGGCGGCGGCATGCCGGTACTCTACCCGGTTTCAGCGGGCGACCCGCCGCTGCCCGGGTGCGGGCGCGAAGTTTGCACGACGGTATGCGATACCTTTGCCCGTGGCGGGGCGCCGCGAGCGAACGGCGGAGGCAGCCAGCCGTGACAATGACAGTTTCTCCCTTGAATCGGCCGGTTGCCGAAGCCGCACCTGACACCGGCAGCCTGTCCGCAATACGGTCGGCGGCCCTGGATTGCCAGTGTTTCGGCAATCATGGTCGTATCCGTTCTTACAATGCGATGGTCATTTTGCCAACGAACGGGTCCCCCTCGGCCCCGCCTCCGGCGCTGCAGCTCGACGCGGCATCGCAGCCGCTGTCCTCGCCGCGGTCCAGCGCGCGGCGCGGGCTGGACACCGGCCGCGAACGCACCCTGCACATCCTGCTGGTGGAAGACCACCTGGATACCGCCGCGGCGTTGCGCGACCTGCTCAGCGGCCTGGGCCATCGGGTGACGGTGGCACACACCGTGACCGACGCGCTCGCCGCCGCCTCCCGCGAGCCGCCGGAGCTGGTGGTAAGCGACATCGGTCTGCCCGACGGCAACGGCCATGAGCTGATGCGGTCCTTGGTCCAGCGGTTCGGACTGCACGGCGTCGCCGTATCGGGGTACGGCAGCGAAGAAGACCGCCGGCGAAGCCTGGCGGCCGGCTTCGACAGCCACCTCACCAAGCCCTTCACCGCGCAACAGCTGTGCACGGCGATCGCCCACGCGGCAGACGCCAGCGACTGAGAGCCGAGTGCAAGCGCCGCGAACCCTGGGGTGGGCCTGCGTGGCCTGGCTGCTGGCGGCCGGGCTCACGCGCCTGTTGTGGGCGCCGGTTTTCCATTTCGTCCCGCTCCTGGCATTCTTCGTCGCCGCGGTCGGGGCGGCCTGGGCGTTCGGCCTCTGGCCCGCGGTCTGCGCCGGCGCGTTGGGCGCGATCAGCGGCTGCCTGCTGGTGGGGGCGCTCGGCGGCACCGACCAAGCCCTGGCCGCGACCCAGGTCACGACCAGCCTGATCGTTCGCGCCGTCTTGCTGGTCGCCGTCGCCGCCTTCGTCGGCTATCTGCGCGACCGCTCCGGCCGTCTCGCCAGCCGGCTCGCCCGCACCGAAGGCCGGCTCGACGCGGCGCTCACGCAGCTGGGAGAGGCGCGGCAGGAGGCGGCCGAAGCCAAGCAGGCAAAGTCGCGCTTCCTGTCCAGCCTGTCGCACGAGCTGCGCACCCCCCTGACGCCGGTCCTGGCCATCGCCGGAGTGCTCGAAAAAGAGGAGCGCCTGCCGCCCTACATGCGGGAAAGCCTGGCGACGGTGCGCCGCAACGTCGAGTTGGAGGCGCAGCTGATCGACGAGCTGCTGGCCAGCGGCTCCGGCTCCGAGCCGCCGCCACCGCCGGTGGCGAGCAACCGCCAGGACACCAACGCGGGCGGCGCGGCGCCGGCGCCCGCGCAGCTCAGCATCCTGCTGGTGGAAGACCACGCCGACACCGCCAGCGCCCTGTCCGATCTGCTCGACACCCTCGGCTATCAGACCACCATCGCCGGCAGCATCGCCGAGGCGCGCGCCGCCGTCGAGCGCTCGGCCGCCCAGCGCGCCGGCCGCCAGCCTTTCGACCTGCTGGTGAGCGACCTCGGCCTGCCCGACGGCAACGGCCAGGACCTGATGCGCGAGATCTCGCGGCGCTACCGCTTCCCGGGCATCGCGCTGTCCGGCTACGGCTTCGACGAAGATCGCGAAAAGAGCCTGCACGCCGGTTTCGCCCGCCACCTCATCAAGCCGATCCATCCGCGCGATCTGCAGGCGGTGATCCAGGAAGTCGTCGCGGCGCCGGCTGCCGCCACGCCGGCGACCGCCAACGCGGCAGCGTCCAGCCAGCCCAAGAACGGCGTCCGGCCCGCGGGCTCCACAAACTAAGCGAAAGGCAGACCGCCCCTGCAAGGCTCCTCTTCCGCCCCGGCAGGCGGGCTGGTGCTGGTGCTCAACGCCGGCTCCAGCACGCTCAAGTGGTCGGCGCTCGCCGCCGCCGGCGACCCGCGCCCGCTGGCCGGCGGCACCGTCGACTGGGAGAGCGACCAGGCCGCGCGGCAGACCGAACAGGTGCGCCAGGTCTTCCGCCAGGCGGTGGCGGCGCTGCCCGCCGTACCGATCGCGGTGGGCCACCGGCTGGTCCACGGCGGCGCCCGCTTTCGCGCCGCGGTGACGGTCACCGCCCAGGTGCGCCAGGCGCTGGACCAACTGATTGAGATCGACCCGCTGCACACGCCGGCCGCGCTCGCCGGCATCGACGCGGTCAGCGCTGAAGCGCCGGACCTGCCGCAGGTCGCCTGCTTCGACACCGCCTTCCATGTCACCCTGCCCGAGGCCGCCGCCCTCTACCCGCTGCCCTGGGAATGGAGCGAGCGCTTCCAGCTTCGGCGCTACGGCTTTCACGGTCTGTCGGTCGCCTACGCCCTGCGCCAGGTGAGCGAACGCATGGGCGCGACGCCGGGGCGGCTGGTGGTCTGCCACCTGGGCAGCGGCTGCTCGCTCACCGCGGTGTCCGATGGCCGTTCGGTGGACACCACCATGGGATACACCCCGCTCGACGGCATGATGATGGCGACGCGCCCCGGCGCGCTCGACCCCGGCCTGCTGCTGCACCTGCAGCGGCGCTGCGGGGTCGGCCTGGACGACCTGGAAGCGGGCCTGCAACACGGCTCGGGGCTCGCCGGCGTTTCCGGAGTCGGCGGCGACCTCAGGAAGGTGCTGGCCGCCGCCGCCGGGTCACACCGGGCGGCCCTGGCCTACGACACCTTCCTGCACAGCCTGGTGCGTATGGCCGGCGCGATGATCGCGGTGCTCGGCGGCCTGGACGCGCTGGTGTTGACCGGCGGCATCGGCGAGCACAGCGACAGGCTGCAAGGCGACTTCGTGCAGCGGCTGGCCTATGCCGGCGTGCCGGGCATCGCACCGGCCGACCGGGCCGACGGGCGCGGCGGTGGCGGCGCCACCCCCACCCCGGCTGACGACGACCGCGAGATCTCGCCGCCCGGCTCGGCCGTGCGCGTCTTCGTCATCGCCGCGCGCGAAGACCTCACCGTGCTGCGCGACGTGCTGGCCGTGCTCGCCGCGCCCAAAGGATCGGACTAGCCGGCGGGAGACGCGGCGGGCTCGGCGGGCGGCGTGTTGGGCGGGGCCTCTCCCAGGCGGTCGCGCAGCGCGGCGTACTTGGTGTCCAGAGTCTCCCAGACGGCGGCGATCTGCTCCAGGCGCTGGTCCAGCTCGATCGTCCAGTGCTCGGCCCTGACCGGGTCCAGCTTGACGCTCGCCAGGCGATAGGACAGCGCCTCGAAGCGCAGCGGCACAGGTCCCAGCAAGAGCTTCGCCGACAGCATCTCAGCCCCCGCTTCCAGGTAACGAAAGAGCTCGTGCAGCACGCCGCCGGTCAGCGTCACGCGCGCCTCGTGCGTCGCCAGGCGCACGCTCCCCTTTTCGGGCTCGACCATCACTTCCGGCTCCTCGATCAGAGCCCGCAGGAAGCGGCAGCCCAGCACCGATTCGCCCGGCTCGCGCGGCAGCACGATGTCGCTCGCTTCGTCCACCTCGGGGGCGGTGTCCAGCCACGGCGCCTTGGGCTCCGCCGCCACGCCCGCCTGGCGCAGCAGCGTCAGGACGCTCCCCAGGGCGCTCTTGGCTGTGCTGCCGACGTAGAGCAGGCCGCCGTCGATGCAGCATTCCAGGATGGTGCTGCGCGGCGCCTGACGGCGGATCAGCTCCTCCTCCGCCATCTCGCGCAGGCGTTTGCGCGTCTTGCCGCCGACGAACGGCGCGCCGGTCGCCTCCATCTCGGCGCGCACCAGCTCGCGCACCCGCTCGCGCACCGCCGTGGCGTCGGGACGCAAGCGGTCGATGCGCACGCGGAACGCATACCGCCCCTTGCCAACCTCGTAGGGCGCCTCCAGCTCGAACGGCACAAACCCCACCCGCTCGCGCACCTCCGACCCCGCTTCGATGGCGTGAAACGGCGCCCGCTCGAAGTCGGGACCCTCCGCCGGCATCGCCACGTTGTAGCGGGTCACACTCACCGTTCCATGCAGGATTCCCATCGTCCGCCAGCCTCGCCGCTCGACTTGGTGTCCCGTGCATTTGGCGCGGGAAACTGGATGCCCGCCTGTCCATGGGCAGCGCGGCCCGGATCATAGCTCACCGTGTGCCGGCGGAAGGCGGCGGCAGTCCTGGCAGATCCCCTGGCCGGCGGCGGCCCGGTTGAACCCAGGCCGCCGCCGGCCCCCCAGAAACTGGTCGGCGACCGGATCAGTGCTGGCTGGCGATCGCCTTGCCGTCGTTGACCCTGCCGTTGGCGTAGGTGCTGAACGGACCGATCGGGTCGGCCGTCAGGGCCAGGACCAGCGCCGTGTAGGCCGGCACCAGGTCCAGCGGCTTGCCGTCGAAGCCGTCGAGCTGCGCCGCCACCCCTGCCACCGTCGGCGAGGCGAAGCTGGTGCCGGCCCCCAGGACGTAGGAGTTCTCGTCGCCGCAGATGGCGCTGGAGCACGCGCCCAGGATGAGCGACTGTTCAGACTGCGGGATGGTCGGGCAGGCCGGCAGCGCCGCCTCCGGGTTGGGCAGATCGCCGCCCGGAGCGCCGACCCAGGTCACGGCGCCGAAGTTGGAATAGCTGGCGAGCTGGTCCTGGATGTTGGTCGCGTAGATGGCGATGGCCCCCGGCGACTGCGCGGGCAGCTCGATGTTGGGGCCGAACAGGTTGAGCTCGACGCCGTCGTTGCCGGCGGCCACCACCACCAGCTTGCCGCGCAACGTGGCAAAGAACACCGCGCGGCCGATCGCGTCGATCAGCGACCCGTTGCCGGCCTTCGGCACGTTCGCCCCCAGGCTCATGTTGATGATGCGCACGTTGGGCAGGCTGGCCGCGTAGTCGATCCCGGAGATGACGTCGCCGAAGCTGCCGGAGCCCTGGCAGTTGAGCACCTTGACCATCACCACGTCGGAGCGCGGGGCCAGGGCGCCCATGCCGATGAGGTTGCCGGTGATCTGGCTCGACACGAAGGTGCCGTGGAAGAAGTAGTCGAAAATCGTCGTCTCGTCGACGCTGCCGCAGGGCGAAGTGCCCGGCGTGATCTCGCTGACGCTATTGGTCAGGTCCACCTTGCCGACCAGGTCGATATGGTTGGGATCGATCCCCGTATCGAGCACCGCCACCTCCACCTTGGGCGAGCCGAAGGCCCCCTGCGCCCAGGCGCCGGGAGCATTGATCTGGGGAAAGTTCCACTGACAGCCATAGAAGAATGCCCCCTGCGGGTTGGGCGGCGGCGTCGGCGGGTGGGACAGCGCGACCGCCCCCTGGATCACCTGCGAGGCCGGCGGAGTCCACTGCACCTGGGTGTCCAGACTGACGCTCTGGATACCGCCCTGCGCCGCCAGGTTGGCCGCGAAGTTGGCATTGGCGGAGGTGGCCTGGGCGACGCCGAACCCGGCATGCGTGTGTGTCAGGGTGCCGCCCGCGGCGGCGACCATGGTCGCCAGGTTGGCCGGCAGGCTGGCGCTGGAGGTCGCCTCGATGACGTACGAAGCGGCGGTTGCTGCCTGTGCCGGAAGCGCCGCCGCCAGAAGCAGAACGACGGCAAGCCCCGACAGGAAAACCTTCATCCTCGACATGACAGAGCGCTCCTTTCCAGAGTGCATGAATACGTGATCAAGTTTGTTAAGTATACAGCCTTGCTACGATACTGCGTCAATCAGCATGGGACTGAATCCGCCGACCGCCGCTGCCCCTTTCCTCCATGAGTGCTTCCAGGACACAATCGCAGCCTCAAGAAATGAAGAATCTCCACGGCTCAGCCCGCTCCGCCGCGGCGCCGCAGCCGGTCGACGAAGCCGGCCGCCTTGCCGCTCTCGACCAGATGCGGGCCGCGTACACACCCGCCGAAGAGCGCAGGATGGCGGTGGGGCGCTACGGCGGCGAAGAGTTCCTGATGGTCCTGGGCGGCTGCGATCGCGATGCCGCGGCAAGGATCGCCGAAACCGTCCGCCAGCGGGTGGCGGCGACCCCGGTGGCCTCCGGCGGCGGGGCGCTGCAGGTGCGCATCAGCCTGGCCGTGACCGCCACGGACCCGGCAGCGCCGCAGCCCGAAGTGCCGGCGCTGGTGCATGCCGCCGACCAGGCGCTGTACCGCGCCAAGGCCGCCGGACGCAACCGCGTCGAGCTGGCCGCGGCCCCGTAGTCAACCAGGGGCCGCGGCGTCGCCGTGGGGCGCGGTGATGCGGTGAAAATCCGAGTTGCCTATTCCCGGTGATTGGACGACGTGCTGGTTCCAGCCGGCGGCACCAGCGACTTCACCCCGATCGCCGGATCCCCCAGCAGGGTGTACAGGTTCACCGTGTCCAGCAGGCCCGGCTCGTTGGCGTACTGGATCAGCGCCTGGCGCATGACGTCGCCCAAGCGCAGGCTGGCGGGCTGGGCCAGCTGCAGGTAGAACAGACGCGACAGCTCGACGCCCTGCGGATGGAGCGACACGCCCGACGAGCTCCAGATGCCGACGACGCCGCCGCCGGGCTGGTTTGCCAGCAGCGCCCCCAACGGCGAGTAGCCGGGAACGTCGAAGCGGTTGACGTTGCAGGTCAGGGCCGCCATCATCGGCACCCGCGGCCCGTTGGTCAGCGTCACCGCGTCGGCCGACGTCAGCAAGCCGAGCGGCGACAGACGGTCCAGGCCGGCATGGCCGAAGTAGTTCACCAGGCCGGCGCCGCTGGCCAACCCGCTGAACAGCGCCGAGCGCGCGCCGGCCACCGTGTCAGGCGTCACCGCGATCTGCTGCGGCGCATACCCCGCGGGCAGGCCGCCGGCGATCGCCGTGCTGTCGGCCACGTAGTTGGTCACGCCGTCGTCGGGGCCCGGCGAATCGGCGAGCATCAGCGCCTGGTCGATCCAGGAACCGCTGGGGGCCGCTTCGAAGGCGGCCAGCTTGGAAACGTACGCCTGCAGCTCGCTGTTGCTCAACACCGGCAGGCGACCGACCGCAAAGTCGGGGATGCCGTCGCCGTCGACGTCCACCATGTGGTTGTCGGACGCGAACAGGCCTTCGTCGGTCTCGACCATCAGGGGCGGCACCAGCTCGCCCCCCAGGTTCAAGAAGTTGCGATAGTCGAAGCTGCCGTCGCCGGCGAACACCACGTAGCGCGGCACCGGGTTCCACCGCGCCCGCACGTAGGCCAGGAACGACTGGATCGCGTGCGGGTTGTAGAGGCCGGCGTTGAACTCGTCCATCACCGCGCCGACGTTGACGATCGCGGTGCGCAGCCCCTGCTGGGCGCGCAACGCCGCCAGCGCCGCGGCGCCCTGCGCCAGGTCCGTCGTGGTCAGGATCAGATAGTCGGCGCCGCCGGACTGTTCCGCCAGACCGGTGCTCACGCCAGCCTGCACCGACGCGGGCACCATCACCCCCGTCGGGCCCACCGCCAGATACGGCGTCGTCGCCGACGACGGCACCAGGGTCAGCTGCGCGCCAGACTGCGTGGCGGTCACCTTGGCGCCGCTCACCACCGCCGGCTGGGCGGGATTCGTCAGGTCCAGCAGGTGGATCGCCGGTCCCGAGAAGCCGCCGACCGTCACCAGGGAGTTGCCCGAGCCGTTGAAGGCAAGCATGTCGCCGGTGGCGGCAAAGGCGCGCTCGTAGGCAACGTCAAAGCTCTGCAGGTAGACGATGCTCGAGCTCGCCCCCTGGCCCAGCTGCGCGCTCAAGGTCACCGTGTTGCTGCCATTCGCATTCAGGCCCGAGGCCGCAAAGGTCGCGGTCTGGGCGGTCGTGCCCGACCACGACGTCGTGCCGAGCGCAACGCCGTTCAGGCTGACCGCCACCTCCTGCGGACTGGCGGTGGCGCCGGCAAGGTGCACCGTCAGCTGCTGGCCGCCGCCGGCATTGACGTTCGGCGCCGCGACCGTGTACGACTTGCTGCCATCCACCGGATCGCCGGCGATCAGGTCGTCCCAATACCAGTAGTCCGACTCGGGATCGGCCGGCACCGCCGTCGCCGCGAAGCTCGCCACGCGCGTCGACACGGTGTTCGAGAAGCTTTCCGTCGAGCTGCCCGTCCCGATGGGAGCGGCCGTGGTCACGCTCCCCATGGTGGCGCCGTTGCCGCGCACCAGCCAGTAGACGTTGTTCACCGTATAGATGCTCTGGATCGCCTGGCCGTAGAACAGCACCGAGCCGTCCGTATCCTGCGTCCACGCCACCGGCTGCCCCTGGTTGGTGAGCGTGTACTTGCCCTGCTTGCTGCCCAGGTTCGCCGGCAGACCCGCGCTGCCGTAGAGCGGCGCGAGCATCGCCGGCGCGATCCGATACAGGCCGTTTTGCGTCACGCTGATCTTGAGCCGGATGGGACTTGCGGCCGTCGCCGCGGCGCCGGTAGCCGGCGCCAGCGCGGCCTGGGTCGTCGCCTGCGCCGGAAGAGCCGCGGCGCCAGCCTCCGTCGCCGCGGCGGCAAGCCTGCCCGCCCACGCCGGGTCGCGGCGCGCCTGCCGATCCGAGGTAGATGTAGATGGATCGGACGCGGCCAGCGACGCCGGCGCGGTGCCAGGAGGCTCGATCGCGACCGCGAACGGATAGTGCCGCTGACCGCCGTTGATTTCGGTTTCGACCACCAGGTAGTGCACCACGCCGCTCGGCGGCGCGCTCTCGTCCAGCACCCGGTAGTTGCCTCCCTGAGGGGCGCCGGCCACGGCCCCCACCAGCGAACGGTTCACCTTGTGCCAGGTCCCCGTCGCCTCCTCCCGGCGGTACAGGTCGAACCCGGCGGAAGCCATCTCGGAAGCCGTCTGCCAGCTCACCAGCACGCCGCCGTGATCGGCGGCGACGGCGCGCAGATCCGCCACCTCGGCCGCGCTCAACACCCCCTGGGTGGCGGCCAGCTCGCACAACGGACCGAACGTCAACGTCGCCCGCAGCTGCGCCGTATTGCCGGTCTCATCCACCCAGGTGCCGCGGGTGCCGTTGCCCGAAGCCACCGTGCCCACCACCGTGATGCGCTGGCCGGTCGTCGTCGGCGTCACCTTCACCAGGTAGTTGAGCAGCGCCGTCGTCCCCGCCGCCACCGTGGCAGGGTTCCAGGTGATGTTGCCGGTGCCGCCGGTCGCCGGCTGGGCCGTGATCGTGCCCTGCGTCACTCCCGCGCTGCCGCCATACACCGCACCGCCGCCGGGAACGTTCACCGTCACCAGGTCGGTGCCCGAAAACGTGATCGCATGGGCGGTCGGATTGACCACCTGCACCGTCACCTGGAACGTCGTCGCCGTCCCCACCACCGGCGGATTCGGGCCTCCCGCGCCGCCCAGGAACACGTAGCGCACCTCCTGCTCCATGTACGGCTTCACCGGCGCGCCGCCGGCGTCCGTCGGCACGTACACCCGGTACGTGTTCGGCGTCGGCGAATTGTTGGCCGGCGGCGTCGCCGTGCCGTTGGTCGCCAGGTAGATGTTGGCGTAGTTGCCGTTGATGCCGGCATCGTTGGTGTAATTGCCGATCGTCGCCTTCATCGACCAGATCCCGTAGTCGACCGAATCGGTGTCCGACGTATACCCCGTCACGTTGTTGGTGTTCCAGACGTCGTTCTCGGACAGCCCGGTGTTGGCGATGTTCTTGGTGAAACTGCCGAGGCGGCTGGTGAAGTCGATCGTCCCCACTGCCTGGTTGGCGTTGCCGTTGTCCAGGTCGTAATCGAAGTCATTTTCCTCAAAGGTGCAGCCCGACGTGATGTACGGATAGAACTGGTACGTCTTGGTGCCGCTCCCCGTCGTCGGCGGGTTCTGCCCGATCTGGTTCTGCGCCTGGTAATACACCGGCAGCTCCGTGGCATCCGTCTGGCTGCCATCGTCAGCCTGGATCCCGAACGCGTTGATATCCGAGTCGGCCGTCGTATCCACGGCCGTGCTCTGGTCCACGTCCAGCTCCCAATGCCCATTTGCGATCGGCGTCGTCGTCGTATCCAAAATGCTCGACCAGGCGTTGTCCACGCAGAACGCCGTGGTCGTATGGGCGCAAGTCTGCGTCGCCACCGTCGTCCCGGCCGGATTGATCAATGTGTATTTAACACTGGAATTGAAAGCCGCATTGCGCGTCCGATCCCGCTGCGCCGTCGCCTCCCCCGTCCCCCCCGCCCCAAAGTCCGCATCAAAGATCTGGATCCGCAACCGCGTAAGCCCCGAAGGCACCTCGATGTAGTACCGATAGATCGTGTCGAGCGGCGTCACACTGCAAGGCCCCGTGCACCCCGTACTGGCCACGCTGGAGCTGACGTAGTCCCCATCCTGAGACTCCGCCCCCGTAGCCTGAGGCATGAACAGCGAAGCCGTCCCCGTGCTGGCCGCCTTCGCCGGCACCCCACCCACCCACCCCAGCCCCAGCAACGACCCCACCGCCACCACCCGCAGCCCCACCCGCCATCCACGCTCAACCCGACCCAAAATCCATCCACTGACGGCACTCATCGCACATCTCCTCCTCAGAACCTTAAGAGGCTTTCCCGCAGCAGTTTACCACACGCACCCATCCCACCCCCTGCCGCCCTTCCCCCTGTTTCCCCCGCCACCCAGCGCCCCATGGCACCAGCCGCCGCGCCCGCCTGCCCCCCACTGCCCCCGTCGGAGTCCCTGCGGCGCCCACTCCCCCACCCCCATCCCTCCAAAGACCGCCAGCCCGAGGTCCATCTACACCAGTACGCACACCACAACCTCCACATTGGACCCGCAACCCACCAGCCTTACTTGACCCGCTATCAACCTGGTCCTACCATGGCTCTCCCTGCGCGGCTGTAGCTCAGGTGGAAAGAGCAGGAGTTTCCTAAACTCTTGGTCGGGGGTTCGAGTCCTCCCAGCCGCACCATTAAAATCAATGGGTTAGGGATAGAGCCGGCTCCCGGTCCTATCCAAAAGTCAGCAGAAAGTCAGCAATCCGCGGAATGTCGGCCGCGCTCGCAAGATCACCCAGCTCTGCCATGAACGCCAAAGTGCCAATCGATCTGGTCGCCATCAGCGATCTCTGCCGACGTTGGAGGGTCACGGAGCTCTCCCTCTTCGGGTCGGTGCTGCGCGACGACTTTCGGCCCGACAGCGACATCGACGTCCTGGTGACTTTCGCCGCAGACGCGCCGTGGAGTCTTCTCGACCTCGTGACCATGCGGGAGCACCTGCGGCAAATCCTCGGCCGCGAGGTCCATCTCATCGAGCAGGAGGGCTTGCGCAACCCATTCCGGCGGCAGGCGATCCTGAGCCACAGAGAGGTGATCTTTGCCGCTTGAGGACCGGGACCCGGCATACCTCTGGGACATGCTGGAAGCAGCTCAGACGCTCCACGAGCTGATCGCAGGCTTCTCCGTTGCCGCCTACGTAGCCGACCGGAAAACGCAGCTCGCGGTCGAGCGGGCGATCGAAATCCTCGGCGAAGCTGCGCGTCGGGTCTCGCCAACCGTTCAGCAGGCACATCCCTAGATCCCGTGGGCAGGCATCATTGCCCAGCGGAACGTCATCGCCCACGAATATGGAGAGATCAAGCAGGAGCGGTTGTGGGTGGTGGCAACGGTGCACATCGAAGACCTGATCCCGAAACTACGGTTGCTCGTGCCTCCAGTGCCGCCAGAAGGGATTGCCTGATCCGAGGCGCCGCGCTGGCCGCGGGCAGTTCCGGCGGTGTCGCTGTGGGGTCGAGGCAGCCAACAGTTGCGGCGGGCGACCTGGCGCTGCCGCCGATTAGGCGCCTGTCGGGGCATGTGCCTATGACGACCTCGCCGGCTGGCCGCCTCAGTGGCCACCGCCGACCACATCTATCCAGCGCTTTAAGATGCCGAGGGCATCGGCTTGACCAGGGCGCTGTCCTGCGCACGGTTGCCGGCGCCGATCACGATCGAGCCTTGTGGCAAGGTGTACTCCCCCACCCGCCGCTCGTGCACCAGGCTATAAAACGCCTTTTGCACCTCGTACGAGCAGGCATTCAGTTCATCTAGGAACAAACAATAGGGCTCCCTCCGGGCGATGGTCGCCGGCGGATAGAAGCGGCTTACTCCACCCTCGATCTTGGGCACCCCTATCAAATCCTCGGGCGCCAGCTGGCTTCCCAGGAGCGACACACAAGGGAGCCCCAGGCGCTCCGAGAACTGCGCCACCAGGCTCGACTTGCCGATTCCGGGCTGCCCCCAGATGAACACCGGACGCCGCATCGCCATATTGAGCAGGAAGTCGGCGAGCTGGGACTGACTAAGCGTGCGGACCGGGTTCATGGAGATCGACGCCGCGGGAGCCCGGCCTCGGAGGGCAGCCTGTCCCCTCGCGACCCGGAAGGGACCTGGCGCGCCGCGGCAGCCGGGCGCCGGATCAGGTGGTCGAATCGTTCAGCTGACAGAAAGCGACGAGCCACACGCTAGGGTTTGAACTCAGTTCTCTTCGATGCCAGTTGGGTTTGGCTGGTAGAAGTCAGTCGGTTTGGGCGCGGGCGAGGCGCCAGCACCGCCTGTCACCATGGCGAGATCTCCTTCGGAAGTGCGCTTCGGCGGCTTGAACGCGGCGGCAGGATTTACCTTTTTCATTGCCGACTCCCTTCGTTGTCGTTTTTGTAAGTCTATCAAACGCCCGCTTCGCCAGCCAGAGGAAGACACGGGGATTGGGCCGCCCGGGCCGCTCATTTTGCGCCTACTCATTACGCGCCACGGTCCAACGGATCGCCGCTGCCCGCGGGAGCAGCGCCCTGGCAAACGTCGCGTTTGCTGCAAGAGCGCTCAGTGCAAACCTGCAGAGCTCCTCGCTGGGCTCGGCGCTGCAGCCGATCCGCCGCGACTGCCAAGCGCTGGAGGACGCAGTGAGGCGCGCGGAGGCCGAAATCACTGGCCAGGTCTGGCTCAACAATCGGCAGGAGTGGCTACAGACCAACGACGTCGTGATCAGCCGAATCATCGACCGGCTGGCCGAGATCCGCTGAGCGGCGCGTCTGAGCCATGGTTTGCTCCCCCAGCGGCGCGCAAGCATGGAGCGCGGATCGGAATCGGCGATCGTGCGGCCGGCTGCCTTTCCTCGGAACGCCTTCTCCTTGCCAGTCGCGGCCTGGCGCCGGGGTCTGGGAATAGTGAGCGATTGCGCACCGACTTCAATTTTCGATGCATCGAAAATTTCACAGCCAGCGGAATGGCGGCGTGCGGCGTGGCGCCGAGAGGAAAGTGCGGCCTCAGCCCACGCAGGCCGTGTAGCGTGTAGAGAGGCGCTGGACATGTGGGCTGGTTGTGTTGCACCGCATCTGAGGAGCTGGCCGCGGGCGCCGACGCCGCCGGCCTGGCGCGCGAGGCGCGCGCGGGCGACCGGGCCGCGGCGGCGCTGGACCGCCGGGCGCTGCTGGCCGATCCGGCGCGCGAGACGGCCCGGCTGCAGGGCGAGCTGGCCGCGGCCGACGCCGAGTTAAGGCGGCTCAGCGCGGAGCTGGCAGCGCTGACCGTGCGGGCACCGTGCGCCGGCCGGTTGGGCGCGCCGCCGCCGCTGCTGCCGGGTGCGGCCGTCCGCCGCGGCGATGCGCTGGCTGTGTTGGCACCGCAGGCGGAGCAGCACGTCGATGCCGCCCGGTCTGCGATCGAGCACCCCACACCTCCCGCCTTGAGGCTCGACCGGCGCGGTAGGATTGGCGCAACCGCGGCCAGCTGGCGGTCGGTGGGCTGGGTCGATGCATCAAGCCACGGTCTTCGCTAACCCCCGCCCAATCCCGGCAGCCGGTGTCACGCCGGGCCGGTTCCGCGCCTATCTCCTCAGACGGGGCGAATGAACGCCCTGCAAAGGAGACCGAGATGATGCGCAAGTTGAGCTGGCTGGCACTCGCCGTGGCGCTCGCGGCACCGGTGGGAGCTGCATGGGCTGGGGATGGCAACGCTGGAAACGGCGTCAAGGCCGACAGCGCGCCCTGCTGCTGCTGCCCGAAGCCTTGTCCCAAGCCCTGTCCGCCGGACCACTGTCCGAGATAGCACGCGAGCGGGTCGTACCGGATGGAGCGCATCGAGCGGGAATCGCTGCAGCGTCAGATCGTCCAGCTGGCGGACGGGGATCGCGAGGCGTTCCATCCGGTCTTCGTCCGTCTGTGGCCGCTGCTGCGCGGCTTCGCCGCCCGTTGCCTGCCGCACGAGGATGCCGAAGATGCGGCGCAGGAGGCGCTGCTGCGCATCTTCGCGCGCGCCGCCGAGTTCGACCGCCGACGCGACGCGCTGCCCTGGGTCCTCGGTATCGCCGCCTACGAGATCCGCAGCGCGCGCCGGAGGCGCTGGCGCCGGCGGGAGAGTCCCGCCGACGCGTCCGGCGAAAGGCCCGACTGCGGACGATCGCCGGAAGACGCGGCAATGGCGAGCGAGCTCGAGCGGACGCTCGCCGCCGCGATCGCGGTCCTTCCTCCCGGCGATACCGAGACCCTGCTGGCCTACGCTCGCGGCGAGCGCCCCGATCTTCCCGCTCCCACTTTCCGCAAGCGCGTCGAGCGCGCGCTGGCCCGCCTGCGCGTCGCCTGGAGGCTGCACCATGATCGTCGATGAAGCGGATCTCGCCGCACGCGCCCGCCGGGCCTACGAGCGCGGGCGCCTGGGCTGGTCGGTCCGGCGCGCCCTGACGGCGGTCGCCATCACCGGCGTGAGCCTGGTGTCCTGCCGAGAGCCCGGCGGCCCGGTGGCCTGTGCCGCGGCGCTTGGCATCCTCCTCACCTTTTGCCTGTGGCGCGGCGGCGCCTGGGCGCGCGGCGCCCGGCTCGGCTTCCTGGCCGGCTTGGCGCCATGCTTGTTCCCTGCCGCGGTCCGTGCCGTCCATGCCTGCACGGATCGCGTTTGCCTTGGCCCGTCGGCCGTCTGTCTCCTACCGAGCGTAGCGGCTGGACTCCTCCTGGCGTGGCTCGGCCTGCGCGCTCGCGGCGACAGCCGCTTCTGGCTCGCCGCAGCGACCGTCATGATCCTGGCCGGCGCGATCGGCTGTCTGTTTGCCGGTCTCGCCGGCCTCGCCGCCATGTCGATCGGCATCCTCGCCGGCGCCACCGCACCGATGCTCTTCGTCCGCGCTGCGTGAGAGCAGGGACCGCTCGGCGGAAATCAGCCGCCAGAGCCTCTCCAAAGGGACCGCGGGGCGCAACCCAGTCCGGCGGTGAGCGGGTGTGCGCGGCGCACCAGCCGAGGATTGCTCACAATTCAAGCCCTCCCCGACCGACCGCTTTGCACTGGCCGGGCGATGATCAATCGGATCATCAAGGGCCGCAGCTTCCGCGGCTTGCTGGACTGGCTGGCGAGCCGGCCGGGGGCGGAGATCGTGGGCGGCAACATGGAGGGCGCCAATCCGCGCGAGCTGGCGCGGGAGTTCGGCTTCGTGCGCCAGCTGCGGCCGCAGCTGGGGCGCGCGGTGTTGCACCTGCCGCTGCGGCTGCCGGCGGAAGAGGCGCTGACGCGCGAGGAGTGGTGCGCGGTGGCCGAGCGGGTGCTGGCCGGGCTGGGGTTTGCGGACACTCCGTAAACGCTGTTCCGCCACCTGCACCCCGGCGGCCATCATGTGCACCTGGTGGCGTCGCGTGTGACCTACACCGGCCATGTGGTGAACGAATCCAACGACTACTGCCGGGCGATGGCGATCCTGCGGCGCATCGAGGTCGAGTACGGGTTGCGCAGGGTGCCGTGCCCGACGTGGCGGGCGCGGGCGGCGCCGGCGCGGGAACGGCACGCCGTGGCGCGCAGCGCGCGGCCTTCGATGCGGGCGGCGTTGCAGAGCGTGGTCGGGGCGGCGGCCCGCGACTCCGGCACGATCGCGGAGTTCCTGGCCGAGCCAGGCCAGGCGAGCGCGACCGGCAGTGCTGGTGGGCGGTACGAGTTGTGTTGGTGATGGAGATCCCGGGCGGCCGGAACGGGCGGCGCCGGATGCTGACCGGCGCCGCGTCGACGAGGAGAGATGATAACGCTGGAGAGGAGGCGGGCCGACAGTGAGATTGTTACCGAGGGCCGGGACGCACGAGCCCGTCGCCGGGGCCGCGCCGGCAGCGGCTGTGGCGCCGGCGGTCGTGCACGCACCGCTTGACTGCATTCCCGCCATCTTGCAGCGCGGCGAACAACTTCGGCCGCGGCTTCGGCCACCTTCTCCGGCGGGACGTACGAGGTGCGCGACTCTTTGCTGGAGCTGCGCGTCCGCACGCCGCGGGCCGGCCTCCTCAGCTCCCGATCACCCCGGCGCGCGCGTAAGCCACCTGGCCGCGACCGCGGGCGGTGGACGGCGGCGCCGTCCCTGGCTATTTGACCCCGACCCGCTGCGCCACGACCTCCAGGGCGAGGGTCTCCGTCGTGCCATTGTTGAAGGTGAAGACCAGGTGCCGAGTCTTCTGCTCGCTGGTCACCCCTTCCTGTCGGAGGTTGTTGAGCAGGACCGCGTCCTTGCCCGCGACCACAGGGCTCGACAGCTTGGTGCCATCCATCGTAACTGAGTCCAGGTTCGCGACCTTCTCGACCGGCACCACCATTAGGTCGGTATTCTGAACGACCGGCGAATCCAACCCGATCTTGGGCAGCGCCGGCTTGGCCTGTGGGGTGGGCGGCGGCAGATCGAGGAGGATCGGACGTTGCGGGACCTTGTTCGCATCCAGCTTCTGCAGGACGAGCTTTTTATGAGTCGCGAGGAACGCCTTCGGCACCTCCAAGAGGACCATCCGGTCCCCCGGCACGCCGTCCAGCGGCTGCAACCGGACCGTGGTATCCCCAACCACCTTCGCATGGGCCAACCCGTTGCCGACCAGCAGGTAGCTTGCGGTCCCCTTCTTGTCCACCGCGAGAAGCGTGACCTGCTCCACCGCCGCGTCGAGGGCAAAATCGGGCAGCGCATACTCGTCGCTCAAGCAAGGCTCGCCTTCGGGCCGCATCTCGCCGGGTCCGGAGGTCCTGACCGCAAAGAGCTCAAAGGCGCGGACCTTGCGGCTGGCAACGAGAAGCGCCGTGGGCACGATCGCCGACATGCGGCTGTCGTGGTCGTTGCGGTCGATGACGGCGGCCGTATCGTTGAGGCCGAATATCTTATGGCCGATATCGAGCAACACCGGAGCGAGCGTATCGGGAGAGTCCTTTTCGAACTCAACTTCAACCTTAGAGCTGACGGCATCGACGGGGTCACTGTCACCTGCGCGATAGCGATCGTCTCGTCGCACTCCGCAGGGGTTTCATCCGGCGCCGTCGGCGCCTGTGGCGGCGACGGCGCACTGGGCGAAGTCGACGCCGCTGCCGGCGGCGGCTGTGCGCAGGAGATCTGGTCGATCTTCGGCACGTCCGGCTGTGCCAGCGGCTTCAGGATGTCGCTGGTTCGCCGCCGCCGCCGGCATGGCTGGCGTGAGCGAGCGGTGCGCGCAGTAAGCGAGCGGCAGAAGACCACGCCCCCGAGTTCGCGGAGCGGAGATTGATAGCGTACCACCGAGGAACTCCGAACACGATACCGCTAGACAGGTTGTCGCTTGAGACGAGACGCCGCTTGCTCGCCGAGCCAGAAGCGATCAAGCGCGGTAACTTGGCAGCTCCCTGATCAGCGCTTACATTGCTCCAGGCTCATAGACCTATCGCCACGCGTCTATTGCTGGTGGCCTGGCGGATTGCTACGCTATCTTCGCCCTATCTGCCTGGTCCGTGCTGCTCTCGAAAGGGTTGGTGGATCGTAAATAGCACTGCGGGGCCTGGGGTCGTCCCCCTGTAAGCTAACATTCACGAAAACAAAGCACTATTCTCATCGTAGTCCAGGAGCCGCTCGGATGCTGCGGTTGCAAAGGAGAACGAAATGAGAACAAAGCTTGTGGCGTTCGTCCTGATTCTCTTAGGAGCTATCGCTTGCTCTAACCAGCTTACCAGACCCAAGGCAGAACAGCTTATCAATGATCGTCCGGACTTCGCATCGACCTCCAAAATTGCTCTCACTGAGAGCGGCATCAAGCGGGACGGCTTGGATGCCGGTGCTCTGGAGGGTTTGTGGATATTGAAAAGTGGGCGGCGCCAGCTAACGGAGAAAGGCGGGCAGTTCTTCGCCGACACGACAGGGGCGCTCGTGCACCCGGCCACACGCCGAGTAGTCGAGGTCACCGGAATAGCTGATGTCCCGGGAGCGCAGAACTTGAAGGAGGTCGACTTTACGTGGAAATATAAGGATCTTCCGGATGTTGTTGAGCGCTATACAGGTCAGAGTGCAACTCCAGATACAGGTGAAGCAGTAATGCAGCTGTTTGATGACGGTTGGCGTGTGCAACAGTTGAACTTCCAGGAATCATCAAGAGCCCCATTTCAATGGACAGATTCCCTCATGAAGCAACTGGAAGCCGAGAAGCTCTCTCGGCGGCCGACCAAGACGCTCGCCAGCCATCGCTTAGGTTGGGCAGAGTTCGTAATGGGTTCGGGTAGAGTCACTTTTATCGATCTGACAGATGCCACCGTGAAAGTACGCCTCCTCGATCTTCGATCAGGTTTCGATCAGTGGTATCGCGACGGCAACGGCCCGCGTGGAATATTCGCAGTGAATTCTGATACGCAGATAGGACTATATGACCTTGCGGATGTGACAGATTGCAGCATAAACCCTACATCGATCGGTGCTCCGGCCTACAGCGTCACCCTGGAAACCACGAAGGAAACATTAACTATGCAGCACAATGCCGGAGAGAACCAGGGGGCTGTGGTTAAGGCCGTTTGCGATGATGTGCTGCGCGCCCGAGATGCCTGGCGCGCGAAGTGGCGGCATTAACCCAGCCGCCGCCGGCCTCACTGTTGACATAGACGTCCCTGGCGCCCTCGGATAACATCTCTTGAGCGTCGGAGTAGCGCCCCTCGTTGGCCGCGGCCATGAAGGCTTTCACGACCGCGGAAGGAGATTTCTCAAACATGATGGCACAGGATGCAAGGACTCCCAGCGCGAGGATGCAAAAGGTGGTAGCGGCGCTGTGCGCGGAAAGGAAGGCAGACACGTTGCCCTCCTCGATTGGGAGTCTTCCCGGGTCACCGGCACCCATTCCGCGGCGACCCCCTATTTGTTGCCTTCGGCCAAGCGCTCCGCCTCGCAGCGGATGTGCCGTGCTTCGTCGTGATCACCGCGGGCCTCGAAGATGTCGGCGATCCTGCCCATCGTCACCGCCCGCTCGCGCACGGCGCCCAGGCGTTCGAAGACTGGGAGCTGCTCCTCGCAGCGAATGCGCAGGGCCTCGTCGAGGTCACCGCGCGCTTGGAAGACGTCGGCGATCTTGCCCATCGTTACTGCCCGATCTCGCACGGCGCCCAGCCGGTCGTACACGGGAAGCTGCTCCTCCCGGCGGATGCGCAGAGCCTCGTCGAGGTCGCCACGGGATTGCAAGGCGTCGGCAATCTTGCCCATCGTCACCGCCCGATCCCGCACGGCGCCCAGCCGTTCGTACACGGGAAGCTGCTCCTCCCGGCGGATACGCAGGGCCTCGTCGAGGTCGCCGCGGGAGTACAAGACATCGGCGATTTTGCCCATCGTCACCGCCCGATCTCGCACGGCGCCCAGCCGTTCGTAGACAGGAAGCTCCTCCTGGCGGCGGATGCGGTGGGCCTCATCGAGGTCGCCGCGGGATTGCAAGACGTCGGCGATCTTGCCCATCGTCACCGCCCGATCCCGCACGGCGCCCAGCCGCTCGTACACGGGAAGCTCTTCCTCGCGGCGGATGCGAAGGGCCTCGTCGAGGTCGCCGCGGGATTGCAAGACGTCGGCGATCTTGCCCATCGTCACCGCCCGCTCCCGCACGGCGCCCAGCCGTTCATACACGGGAAGCTGTTCCTCGCGGCGGATGCGCAGGGCCTCGTCGAGGTCGCCGCGAGCGTGCAAGACATCGGCAATCTGGCCCATCGTCACCGCCCGCTCCCGCACGGCGCCCAGCCGTTCATAGACAGGAAGCTCCTCCTCGCAACGGATGCGAAGGGCCTCGTCGAGGTCGCCGCGGGCGTGCAGGACAGCGGCGATTTTGCCCATCGTTACCGCCCGTTCCCTCGCTGCGCCCAGCCGTTGATAGACGGGAAGCTCCTCCTCGCGGCGGATGCGCAGAGCCTCGTCGAGGTCACCGCGGGCCTGAAGTACATCCGCCAAGATTCCAGCAGCCGAAGCAGCGCCCCTATCCTCTCCTCGCGCTTGATCCAAACCGACCTTCTCCCGTGCGGCCGCAGCAGCGCGCTCCCAGTCCCCAGCGCGCCATGCCACGTTGCTGAGCATCCAAAGCAAGGCAGACCGTGCATCGTCCGTGAGAGAGCGTCGGAGCGATACCTCGCAAAAACCCGCCCAGGCGTGCCAAGGACCGTGGTGCCAGGCAAAATCCATTCCTACGTGAGCCACTTGCACGGCCCCAATGCCGTCCAGACCGTCTAGCCAGAGGCCGAGCGCGTCGGCCTCTGCCTGGATCTCCTGCCAGCGCCTCGTTTGTTCCAGTTCCTGTCCGTACGGGAGAGCAGGGAGGCGCGCGAGAAACCATCCGGTAATCCGGCGATGCGCCGTCCGGTCGAAGTGACGCCGGCCCAGCGACCGCAGGAACTCCGCCAGCAGCGGGTGGATCCGATACGCCCGGCCAAGGCGTTCCGCTCGCGGGATGGGATCGAGGAGGGAAAGGCGGCGGGCGGCGACCGTGAGGTCTTCGAACGCAAGCGGGGCCAGGCCCGCGATCATGGCCCCCAGGCTGAGGCCGAATCCGGCGGCTGGGGCGTGACCGAGGTGGGCGAGGGCCGCCATCCAACGCTTGGCGTGCGTGCCGGCCTGAGCCTGCAGAAGGTCCAGAGAAGAGCGAAACGCGCCTGCCAACATGGAGCGCGTAGGATCGCCTTGGAGCGCCCGCTCGGCGGCGTCCGCGGCGCCCAGCGCCAGTCCTGCGCGGTGCAGATGGTCCACAAATCCGTCGACCGATGATCCGGCACGGAGGTGTCCGCCGGCCAGATGAATCGCCAAGGGCAGGAAGCCCACGGCCTGCACCAGGCGCCGGTAGTCCGCGGTGTCCTGGCGTGCTCCCTCTTCGCCCAGCCCCCGGCATCCTGATCCGCCTGCGCAACGAACGCACCGAAGCGTTCGATATTGCCTCCGTCGACCTCCTCGACCGTGCCGCCGCTACGGCTCCGGCTCCGCGGCAGGACGCATCCTGCTTAAGCGCGCCTTTTGGCTTGGAGCAGTTCGGCCACGAAATCAACGGGGGAGCTCCCCCCTCCCGGCAGCCTCACCGGCGAGCCGACCGGCATCAAGGCCGGAGCGGGCGACGCATCGGCGAACGCTGCGAGAGCCGCCTCGGCGGGGGCCCTGGCCAGCGCGGTGGACCTGAGCGCGTTCTAGTCTTCCAATATTGGAGTAACTGGAATATAAGGCCTATCCGGTTGTAGTGTGCGCCCACCCACGGGGGTCGGGTGTACGACAGTCTACTCATAGTGCGACCACATCCGGATCACCACTACGACCCGCTCCGCCTCGTCGATCCTGTAGACCAGCCGATGCTGAATGTTGATCCGCCGGGAGTATGCTCCCGCGAGGTCGCCCAGGAGCTTTTCGAAGGGAGGATGGGGCTTGGACGGATTGTCAGCGAGGACGAGAAGGAGCTTTTCCGCCCTGGGGCGCAACCCCTTGGAGGCCAGTTTCTGCGCATCCTTCTGCGCCTGCTTGGTGAAAACGACTCGCCATGGGGTCACCAGCCCGGATTCTCCGAGCACTCCTCGATTGGTGCCCTAAGTCCCTCGCGGATCGACTCTCGCATCCCGGGGATGGACAACAGGTACAGCGTCTCCTGCATCGCGCGCCAGTCCTGCTCCGAGACGAGCACGGCATTCCCCTTCTTGCCGGTGATCTGAACCGGCTCGCTCGACTCTGCGGTCTCGTCCAGCAGCCGGTAGAGATTGGCCCTCGCCGCGCTCGCAGTCATGCTCTTCATGCCGACAGCGTACGATAAAACGTACGCAGCGTCAAGCTTCCTTCCCCGCGATGAGCAAGGAGCGCCAAGAAGACGCCGTCCTCCCCGGTGAGCGCCGATCTTTCCTCGCCGTCGAGCCGGTTGCGCACCACGATCGTGACGCCCGCGAGCGGCAGGCCGCCGGTGGTGACGCGGCCGCGCAGCGTCGCGCCGCTCGCCGCCGCCTCCTGCCGCGCCGGCGCCAGCTTGGGGGCGGCTGGCCCGACCGGCGAGCCGATGGCACTCGCCGCGGCCGCCGGCTCCGCCGCCCGCGCCAGCCCTCCTCCGGCGCCCAGGCAGACCGCGACCATCCCGACGGCGAGGGCGGGAATGTATCGCGGAACAGACTGCGGCGCGGGCGGCGGGAGCTGGGGCTCTCCTGCCGTGACCAGGCGCCCGTCCTGCCGCGTCAAGCGCGCGCACAGCTTGCCGCGGCTCGCTTGCAGATGGGCGCGGATCTGGGTGGGCGACATCTGCGCGAAGTCGAAAACCTTGCATTCGCACTCCCCGCAGAACCGCCGCACGCCATCACCTGTCATCTGCTCCCAGGAGGTGTGACATTCGAAACCGATCACCAACCGGTTCAGCGTCTCGCTCGCGTTTGCCATGAAGCCTCCCGTCCCGCCCTTTGAATCGCGCAACTGCCGGAAGCGTTACCGTCCTGAAGCTGCAACTAGATTGCAAATTGCGTACCGCCGGCGCGCCAGAGAGAACAACCGTCGGCTGGTTCAGGGTATTAGACTCAAAAAAATGGACCATGCAACTCTGGATGTATCGCCGGCGGAGCCAAATCCGTCCATCTTGATGTGGAGTGCCCTGCTGGCACCTCGCCGTCCGGCCGCGCCGGCGATCCCGGCGATCAGGATCGGCCGTCGGCGGCATGCAACGGCGATGCTACGATTCGGTTGCGTAGACCGATCACGGCGCGGCATGGCGACAAGGAACTTACGATGAATCCCAAGCCTCCCGGGACGCCTGGGCCGGCCAGCTTCCAGGACGTCGGCCGCCTGACGCTGTTCTCGTACACGGTCGAGCCTCTGGCCTGGATGTACCGGGCTGTCATGCGCCACTTCCTGGAGGCCAAGGCTCGCTACCGCATCCAGCTGCGCCCCGATGAGATCGCCGCAGAGCTGCGGCTCTCCCTGCCCGTGGGCCAGGAACTTGTGCAGTCCTCCGTCGAGCGCTGCCTCGATAGCCTGGTTGAATGGGGCAATCTGCGGCGCAGCCACGACACGGGGAGGGTGGCGACGCTCGATGATTTCAGGCGGCGTCACTTCGTGTACCAGATGACGCCGGCGGGAGAGGTGGCCGAGCGCGCGGTGGCCGAAGTGCTCGATGCGCTGGAGAGGAGCGGCTCCCTGCAACGGGTGATGCTCGGAACCATCCGGCGCAGCTTGGCGGCGATCGCGGCCGAAGTGGACACCGGCAGCCCGCGGCCCGAAACGCTCTTCGAGCAGCTGTTCAACGTCACCGAGCAGTTCAATGCGCTGACGCAAAATGCCGGCACGTTCCTCACCCGCCTCAACGAGGCGATCGATCGCGGCGAAGTGAACGCCGACGCGTTCATTATCTACAAGCAGGCGGTGATCGAATACCTGGACAGCTTCATCGGCGAGCTGTCGCGGGAAGCGCCGCGCATTGCCGAAACCATCGTGCGGATCGAGCAGGCCGGAGCGGAGCGCATGGTCGGTCTCGCGGCCTCGGCGGATGCCGCGCCGACGCCGCTCGGACTGGCCGATCCAGCGGCCAGGCTGCTCCAGAAGTGGCGGGGGATCGCCACCTGGTTCGTCGGCAGCGGTCAGGAGCCGCCCACGGTCGAGCTGTTGCGCTCTGCCGCACGCGGCGCGATCAATCGCATCCTGCTGGTGCTCGAACGGCTGCACGAAAAGCGTTTCCGCCGCGTCAGCCGTACCGCCGACCTGCTGCGGCTGGCCGCCTGGTTCGACAGCCTGAGCCAGGAGCAGGAAGGCGGGCATCGCGCGCACCGCCTTTTCCAGGCCGCATTCGGTCTTTTCGGTTGCCGGCACCTGAGCGCGCGCGAGGAGGACGCCGATCTCACCTGGCCGGGCATGAGTTGGTGGGATGCGCCGGCCGTCGCCATCTCGCCGGCGCTGCGCGCCACAGGGCGCGTCTCCATGGCCGGCAGGCCGGCGCAGATCGCCGACCACTCGCGCGAGAAACGCATGCTGGCCGATCGCCTGCGCGGTCGTCGCGCGGCCGTCGAGGCTGCGCTCGCCCGCTTCGCGGGTCGCGGACCGCAGGCCATGGCGGAGCTGCCCTTGCTGACCGCCGACGAGCTTGCCTTGCTGCTGTCGCTGCTCGATCGGCTGCTCTCGGTGGCGAGCGCAACGCCCGGCCGCCGCGTGGCGCGCAGCCGGGACGGGCGGCTGCGCATGACCCTGGAGGACCCCGCCGGAGAGGAAGGCCAGCGGCCGGCGCTGCCCCGGGTCGCGGTGAGGACGGTCGCCGGCAGCCTGACCCTGCCGGCGTACGTGCTCACCGTCGAGGATCTGATGGCGCAAAGGACGATCGCTTGACCCCGGAGCCCGCGGCCGCGGCGGAAGCCGGTGACGGCATCCTGCACGCGGAGCGCCGGCGGGCGGTCCGGCTGCTGCTGGTCCACCCGCTGGTCACCGATCGAGGCCCCGACCCCGAGGGCTTCGCCCTCGTCCGGCGCCATGCCAAGGACCTCCAGCGCTGGTTCCTGGAACGGCTTGGGTTGCGGCTGGTGGTCGAGACCGAGTTCGCCCGGCTGCACAAGCGGTGCGCTCCCGGCGCCCGCGCGCGGCCGCTGCGCACCGCGGCCCATGACTTCGACCCGCGCCGCTATGCGCTGCTCTGCCTGGCGCTCGCGGCGCTGGAGCGCATGGAGGTGCAGACCATCCTTTCCGAGCTTGCGGGGCAGGTGGCGCTGCTCACCGCCTCGGAAGAGGGCGTGGCGCGTCTCGATCTCGAGAGCCACGCTGAGCGGCAGGCCTTTGTGGACGCCGTGCGCTGGTTGGTCGATCTCGGCGTGCTCAGCCTGACCGATGGCGAAGACAGCTCCTTTGTCGAAGGGCATGGCGACGCACTCTACGACGTCCACAGCCGGCCTCTGGCGCAGGTCCTGTCGTCCGCGATCCCAGCAACGGCCGAAGAGCTGCTGGCCGACCGACTGGACGCGGAGAGCTATCCCGACACCGAGGATGGCGCCAATCTGCGCCTCCGCCACCGGCTGATGCGTCGGCTCGTCGAGGAGCCGGTTGTCTATCTGCGCGACCTCTCGGACGCCGAGCGCAGCTACCTGACCTCGCAGCGTCCCTTCCTGATCGAGCACCTGGCGGCAGGAGCCGGCCTGGAAGTGGAGGTCCGCCGCGAGGGCCTCCTCGCCATCGACCCCTCGGGCGAACTGACGGACCTGGCCTTCCCCTCCACCGGCACGCTGTCCCATGCGGCTCTGCTCCTTGCGGAGCACCTGGCGGGCCGCGCCAGGTCGACGCCCGAGCGCAGGCTCGAGGTGCCGCGCTGCGAGCTGGAAAACGTAATGGCCGAAAGGGTCGCCCGCTACGGGCACCTGTGGAGCAAGCAGGTGCGCGACGATCCGGCGGGTGCCAGCCGCCTGCTGGACGACGCTCTCGAGCGCCTGGAGCTGATGGGGCTCATCGACCGCCGGTCCGGGAGCGTCGAGCCGCTTCCCGCCATCGCGCGCTACCGGGTGACGGAGCCCCCGCGGCCCGCCGCGCTCGCGGGCAAAACGGACGATGCCGCAATCCGCTGACGGCGCCGATCTCCTCTTGTACCCGGCGGCCGCGGCAGCGCCGGCCGCCGATCTGCCCCGGCCGTCACGGGAGCGTTTTCAACCGCTGCGCGCCGGCATCGTCAACCTTTGGCAGTACGACGATCAGGAGCTGCACTTTCACGACGGCAGGTTGATCCTGCGCGGCGAGAACGGCAGCGGCAAGTCAAAGGCGCTCGAACTGCTGCTGCCGTTTCTGTTCGATGCCGACCTCTCGCCGCAGCGCCTGGATCCCTTCGGCAGCACCGCGCGCACCATGGAATGGAACCTCCTGCAGGACGGCCGCTACGAGAGCCGCGTCGGCTACGTCTGGCTGGAGCTCGGGCGGCGCGAAAATGCCGATCCAAAAGCTGCCGCCGTTCTTCCAGGCGGCGGCGAAGAGGGCGCCACCAGCGGCGCGTCCGGCATGTCCGGCGTGTCCGAGATGTTCTGGACGCTTGGCTGCGGCTTGCGCGCCAGTGAGCGCACACGCCGCGTCGACGCATGGTACTTCCTCACCCGCCTGCGGGTCGGCGGCGGGCTCGACCTGACGTCGGGCCGCACGCCATTGCTCAAGGAACAGCTGCGGCAGGGGATCGGCTCCTCAGGGTGGGTCTTCGAGACCGGAAAGGATTACCGGGAGAAGCTCGACCAACAACTCTTTGGGCTTGGCAGCGACCGTTTCGCGACCCTCAGACACCTGCTGCTGCAGCTTCGCCGTCCCCACCTCTCCGAAAAGCTCGATCCGCGCAATCTGGCCGAGCTCCTCAAGGAGAGCCTGCCGCCTCTCGACCGCGACCGTATCGGCGAGCTCGCCGAGGGCTTCGAGCGTTTGGAAAAGGACCAGCAAGATCTCGCCAGGGCCCAGGCGGCGGAGCGCGGCGTCAGCGCCTTCCTCCAGCTGTACCAGGACTTCGCCAGGGGCGTCGGCCGTGGCCGCGCCAGCGAGGTGCGCCAGTCCGACAGCCGTTACCACAAGACTGCCGCTGAGGTCCGCGAAGCACAGACGGAGATCGAGACGCTCGACCGGCTCGTCGCCGAGGTCGCCGAGCGCGAACGCCACGCCGACGAAGAGATCGCCGTAGCGACCGCTGCCATCGAAACGCTCGCCGACTCGCCGGCGATGCGCTCGGCGGGCGTCCTGCGGGTGCGCCGCGAGCAGGCGGACCTCCTGGCCCGCAGCGCCACCGATGCGGCAGAGCTGGCCGAGGGCCAGACGCGGACCGTCGCCGAGCTGCGCGGCAACCTCGCGGGCGCGAATGACGAAGAACAGCGATTGGAGGGCGAACGAGAGGTGCGCAACACCGCCGCCGCGGAGGCGGCCCGCGGCGCCGGTCTCGATGCGGCATATGAAGCCGCGCTCCGCGCCCTGCCCGGCAACCCCGGCGCGGCCAATGCGGTGGTGGTGGAAGCGGTCCGGCGGCGGCGCGATGGGATCGCCGAGCTGCGGCGCCTGGGGATCGAGCGCGACCGCGCCCAGAGCGCCGAAGAACGTGCCGCGGATCGGTTGCAGGAGGCGGCCGAGCAGCTGCGCGCGGCGGCGCGGCGACGCCAGGCGGCCGAGACGGAAGCCGGCGTGCAGCGCGACGCCCTCGCAGCGGCGCTCATGGTCTGGTGGAACGGCGTCGGCGAGCTGCACTTGGAGGCGACGGAGGTCGCTGCGCTGCGCGCCCAGATCGCGACGTTGACGGCATCCGAGGAAGATCGCCTGGCGGCCGCGATCGCCGCGGCGGCACGCCGGCAGCGCGACTCCCTGGTCGCCCTTCGCACCTCGCTGGCGGCCGAAATCCGTCGCGTCAGCGCAGAGACGGAAGCGGCCCAGGAGGAGAGGCGACGGGTCGCGGCGGCAGAGGAGCTGGGACCGCAGGCGCCGCCCTGGCGCAGCGCCAGCCGTGCCGAGCGGGCTGGGGCGCCGCTCTACTTGCTGTGCGACTTCGCTCCGCAGCTCGACCTTGCGTCGCGAGCCAATCTGGAGGCGGCGTTGCAGGCAGCGGGCTTGCTGGACGCGTGGGTGATGCCCGACGGCGGCGTCCTGGGGGTCCCGACCTGTGACTCTTTCGTCGTGCCGGTCCACCGCCCACCTGAATCGCTGCCCGGTCCCGCCGTCGGGCAGAGCCTGGCCAGCCTCCTGGTGGCGGTACCCGGCTATGGCGTGGGAACCGAAGTGCTGGAAGCGTTGCTGGGGTCGGTGGCAGTGGAACCGCGGCGCGCCGATCTCGGCGGCCAGAACGCCGCGTCCGCGGCGATCGCGGTCAGCGCGGTCAGCGGCGACGGCGCCTTCCGTCTGGGTGCTCTGCGCGGCGCCGCCGCCAAGACCGTCGCCGAGCACGTCGGCGCCGGTGCACGCGCCGCCGCGCGGGAGCGGCGCCTTGCCGAGCTGGCCGCGCTGGTTGCAGAGCTCGAGCGCGAGCAGCTGCTCCTCATGTCGAGCGACCAGGCGGCCGGCGCCCGCCTCGCCGACCTCGATCGCGACGTGGCGGCGGCTCCGACGTCGGCGCCGTTTCGCCGCGCCCTGGCGCAGGCGGCGGCGGCGATGGCGGACGAAGGACGCCGCGCCGCCGAACAGACCGCCGCCGCGGAACGGGCGGCGGCGGCCCAGGCGGCCCGCGCCGCCGCGCAGGACCACCTCGAAGCGCGAGCCCGGGATCTCGATCTACGGGCTCATCTCGATCGCCTGGACGAGTATGCCGACCAGTTGCGAGGCTTCGTGGGGCGGTTTCAAGCCCTCTCCGCGATCGCGCCGGAGGTGGAGCGTGCCCGCGAGCGAGCGGCGCGCGCCGCCTCCCAGCTGGAGCAGGGCGTGAGCTTGCAGGCCGAGTTTCGCCGGCGGGCTGAGGAGACAGTCGAAGCGGCAGCGTTGGCAAAGGCCAAGCACGCTGAGCTGGAGGCGGTGGCGGGAGCCGAGGCCCGCGAGGTGGTGGCACGGCATGCCGCCCATCTCGAACGTCGCGACGCCTTGGTGAAGCGGCGCAAGTCGCTGGCGGCCGAGGCCGAGGAGCAGAAGGTCCGGCGCGGCGGCGTCCGCGAGCGGCTCACACTCCGCCGCGCCGAGCTGGAGGAGCGCGAAACCGAGCGCACGCTCGCCGCGGCCCGCCTGCGTAAGTTTACGGATGGCGGCCTGCTGCCCATGGTGCTCGCCACACCGCCGGAGGAGGCGCCGGCATCCTGGTCGCTGACCCGCACGCTCGAGGTCGCGCGCGACGTCGAGCGCGAGAACGACGGCGTCGACCTGTCGCCGACGGCGGCAAGCCGGCGCGCGAACCGCCTGCACGAGCGTTTCCGGTTGCTCGAATCCGAATTGGGCGCCGACTACCAGGCGAGCCTGGAGCAGGATGAGGACCTTGCCATCGTGCGGGTGCTGTACAACGGCAAGGAGCACGACGTGGCCAGCCTGCGGGCCGTGCTGCGCGACGGTATCGAAGTGCGGCGGGCGCTTCTCGCCGAGCACGAACGGGAGCTGCTGCGCCGGTTCCTGCTCGAAGAAGTGGGAGGCCACCTGCGCGACCGCCTGCAACGCGCGCGCACGCTGGTGAGGAGCATGAACGAGATTCTGGAGTCGTGCCGTACGGCCTCGGGCATGGCGCTGAAGTTGGCCTGGGATCCTGCTCCGGAGGCGCCGGGCGAAGTCCGCGAGATCGTGCGGCTGCTGCAGACCGATCTGGAGATCCTGCCCGACGGCGAGCGGCGCCGGATCGAGGTTTTCTTTCTGCGGCGGATCGAGGAGGCGCGGCAACAATGGGAGACCGTACCCTGGCGCGACCACCTGCTCGGCGCCCTCGACTACCAATCCTGGTTCGCCTTCCGCATCCTGCGGCGCTCGGCCGGCGATGATGCCTGGGAGGAACTGACCCGGCGCCGGCACGCCGCCACCTCTGGAGGGGAAAAGGCCGTGGCGTTGCACCTGCCGCTCTTTGCGGCCGCCGCGGCGCACTATCGCTCCGCTCTGGCGGTGGCGCCCCGCATCATCCTTCTCGACGAGGCCTTCGTGGGCATCGATCAATCGATGCGCGGGCGCTGCATGGGGTTGCTCGTCGCTCTCGATCTCGACTTCCTGATGACCAGCCACGACGAATGGGGATGCTACGAGGAGCTGCCCGGTGTGGCGATCGCACATCTGTCTCGCGACCCCATGCTCGATGGCGTCATGGCGGAGCACTTCGTCTGGAACGGCCGCAGCCTGCACGAGGCACCCCAGCATCCCGGAGGCGGCGGGTGAGCCCCAACCAGGAGGACGAGCCGGCCCCTCATGGGGAGCCACCTCCCGCCGCTTCCGCCCAGACGCGCGAGCTTCTGAGCTTCCTCGGCAGGCGCGACCTGGCGCGCCTCTGGCCCGAGGTCCGTGGTCGCCTGGAGCGGTTCGGCCAACCGCGCGGCACGGTGCGGCTCTCCGGAGCGACCGAGGCGGAGCGCCAGGCCGTCGCCGGCCTGTTCGGGCTGCCGATCGTCCCTGATGGCGAGCTGCGGGTGCGCCTCGATCACCTCGATCGCGCACTGCGCGCGTCCCGCTTTGCCACCGACCTTCGCACGGCGATGACCCTGCTCGGCGGGCCGCTGCGCGACCGGACGGAGGACCTGGTACGAGAGCGCCGCCGGCGCGAAGAGCTGTGGGCGGGCGCGTCGGACCATGCCACCGTGCGCACACGCCCCGATCTCCGGCGCTGGCTCGCCGAGCTGCGCGCCGGCGGCCTGGCGCGGCGCCTGGGAGGGCTGGACGGCGAGCAACGCCTGCTTCACCAGGCCCTCGACGTGCTGGGCGCCCTGGCCCTTGCGCCGGGCGGGGTGCGGCTGCCGGTGCTCGCCAGGACCACTCTCGGCCACAGCCACGGGCTGGACGCCGGCCGGCCGGTCGCCACGCTCGTCGTGCGCGCCCTCGCGTTCCTTGGCGGCCAGCCGCCGCCGCGAGGGGCCGCTGCCAGGCGGGCATGCTGGGAGCGGGCGGGGGTGATCGTCGACGATCTGAGCTGCGACGTCCTCTCCCTGGGCGTGGCGCCGCTCGGCGGCGGCCGGATCGGCGATGGCCTCCGAGCCTTCGCCGCGGCCGCAGAACCCGTCTGGATCACCTTGCGCCAACTCGCGGCAGGCGATCTGACGTTCCCCGCCGGGATCCGGGTCCGGGTGTGCGAGAACCCGGTGGTGGTCGCAGCGGCCGCAGACCTCGGGGCCGCCAGAAGCGGGCCCCTGGTCTGCCTGAATGGCTTCCCCAATCAGGCGAGCAGCATGCTCCTGGGGCTGCTCGCGCGGCAGGGAGCCGAGATCTGGTATCACGGCGACTTCGATTGGGCCGGCTTGCGCATCGCCAACCACCTGCGGCAGACGGTGCCCTTTCATCCATGGCGCTTCACCGCGCCGGCCTATCGACAGGCCGTGGCGGCACTCGCCCCCGGCGCCGAGCGGCTGGCTCTGGGCGATGCGCCCACCGAGGCCGCATGGGACGATGCTCTGGGCGCCGCCATGCGCGACGCCGGCATTTCGATCGAAGAGGAAGCGGTGCTCGGCGACCTGATGACGGATCTGCAGGCAGCTCAGCCGGCCGGGTCCTGGCGGTAGAAGGCGCGCAGGACCTCGTAGAGCTCTGGGTGCCTGCGCTGGAGGTTGGCCCCCTGTTCGAAAAACGCCTCGGTCACCACGGCGAAGAACTCGGCAGGGTTGGTGGCGCCGTAGGCATCGATGTCGCTCGGCCTCTGCTCGGCGACGCGGTCGAGCAGATCCTGGTACTCGGCGCCCAGGGCGTGCGCCCAGGCCGAGTAGAGGGCGCGCGTGCCGAGGTCGGGCGCACCGTTGAGGGCACCGTCCTCGGCGTCGAGCTGGTGGGCGAACTCGTGCAGCACCACGTTGTGACCGTCGTGCATGTTCGACGCGCCGCTCTTGACGGCGTCCCACGCCAGCACCACGGCGCCGCGGACCCACGATTCGCCGAGCCGCCCTTGATCGCCCACCACCTCCAGGCCACCGAGATTCTGGCGCACATCCTTGACGATGTAGGCGCTCGGATAGACCAGGATCGAAGAGAGGTCGGGGTAGTAGTCGGTCTCCCGATGCAGCAGCAGCACGCAGGCTTGCGCGGCGATGGTGAGCTTGATTTCCTGGGTGACATGCAGGCCGCCGCAGCCCTCGAACCGTTTCTCGGCCAGGAAAACCTGAATGTGTCCTTCGAGCTCGCGCCGGTCCTCCTCGGACAGGGTGGCGGCGTAAGCAACGTTGCGCAACACCATGGCGCGCTGGGCGGCCGACAGCGGCTGTGCGCGGAGCTTGGCCCGGCGCTTTTTCTTGAAGAGAAAGTCGAGCAAGCCGTCGATTTTATCAGGAACCACCGGCCGGCGCGCCCTGAAACCGGAGACCGCGATCGTTGGTAGTAGAGGCATCGGGCACCGCTGCCCGGATGGCGACGACGTGGCGGCGCGGAGGTGAGGCGATGGGAAAGCGGCTCCAGGTGGCGATGGCACGGCTGGGCGGTTGGCTCACCGGCGGCGAGCTGCTGCAGGATCTACGCTTCACCCGCCGCACGCTGCGGCGCGATGCCAGCTTCACCGTGTTCGCGCTGCTCACCGTCGGGCTCGGCATCGGCGCCAGCGCCACCATCTTCAGCGTGGTCAACGCCCTGCTCCTGCGGCCGCTGCCGTTCCGCGACCCCGGCCGCCTGGCGTGGGTCGCCAACGGCGGTACGGAGGGTCCGTCGAGCGTCACCATCCAGGTGGGCCATTTTCTCGATCTCGCGGCGCAAACCCGGTCGTTTTCGGAGCTGGCCGCCTACTACGCGTTCTATGGCGACGGCGATAGCAAGCTGACCGGCGCCGGCGAGCCCGAACGCCTGACTGCGGTGCCCGTGACGACCAATTTCTTTGCCCTCCTGGGGGTCCCACCACGGCTGGGACGGCTTTTCGCCAACGGTGAGGAGCAGGCGCGCTGGAACGCGCCGCAGGTGGCGATTCTTTCCTTCCGCCTGTGGCAACGGCGCTTCGCCGCCGACCCCGCCATCGTCGGCCAGCGGCTGGTGCTCAACGGCGGGCCGGTCACCGTCGTCGGGGTGCTGCCGGAATCGTTCGACTTCGGCGCCGTCTTCACCCCCGGCAGGCAGGTGGATCTTTTCATCCCGATGCCGCTGACCGCGCAGACCGACCGCCAGGGCAACTCGCTTTCGCTCCTGGGCCGCCTGCGGCCCGGTGTCGCGGTCGACCAGGCGCAGGCGGAGCTGACCATCCTGGCCCGGCAGATCTCAAACCGCCATCCGGAACGCAACGAGGTGGCGCCGCGGGTGAGCGCGCTCGACCGCCACGTCAGCGGCTCCTTCCGGCCGGCGCTCGCCGTGCTCGCCGGCGCCGTCGGCGCGGTGATGCTGATCGTCTGCGCCAACCTGGCGAACCTGCTGCTGGCGCGCGCCGCGGCGCGCCAGAAGGAGATGGCGATCCGCACCGCGCTGGGGGCGGCCCAGGGCAGGTTGGTGCGCCAGATGCTGACCGAAAGCCTGGTCCTGTCGTGCGGCGGCGGCGCGCTCGGCCTGCTGCTTGCCGTCGCCGGCACGCGCTCGCTGGCACATCTCGACGCCTTCCGCATTCCGCTGCTGGCGAGCGCCCACGTCGACGCCGCCACCGCCGCCTTTGCCGTCGTGGTGGCCGTCCTGGCCGGCCTGGTCTTCGGCCTGGTGCCGGCCTTCCAGGCCCTGGCGGCGGCGCCCCACGACGCCCTCAAGGAGAGCCATCGCGGCTCCAGCCAGGGTGCCCGCCAAGCCTGGATCCGCCAGGCCCTGGTGGTCGCCGAGGTGGCGTTCGCGTCGGTGCTGCTGGTGGGCACCGGCCTGCTGGTGCGCAGCTTCCTGCGGGTGCTCGACGTCCAGCTCGGCTACCAGCCGGCCAAGGCGCTGGCGCTGCGCATCGACGTCGGCGCCCGCAGCCTCACCCAGGCGCAGCGCAACGCCCACTACGACGAGGCCCTGCGACGCGCCAGGTCCGTCGCCGGCGTCGAAGCGGCGGCGCTGACCGACGTGCTGCCGCTGGGCGGCGACCGCAGCTGGGGCGTCGCCGCCGCCGGCCAGGTCTATCCGGACGGCAGGACCCCCTCCGCCTACGTGCGCATCGTCTCCGACGGCTACCTGCGGACCGCCGGCATCCCGCTGCGCGCCGGGCGCGACCTCTCGCCCCGCGACACGCCGGCAAGCGAGCGCGTCATGCTGGTCAACGAGACGCTGGCGCGCACCCTCTGGCCCGGCGAAAACCCCATCGGCAGGATGGTGACCCAGGACGGCGGCTGTCGCGTCGTCGGCGTCGTCGGCGACGTTCGCCACAGCGCCCTCGAACAGACCGCCGGCGCCGAGATGTACCTGCCGCTGCGCCAGACCAACGACTACTCCCGCCTCGACCTGGTCGTCCGCTCCGCCCTCTCGCCCGTCGCCGCGGCGGCCGCCCTGCGCCGCGAGCTGCTGCCGATCGAGCCCAATCTCCCCGCCCAGGAGGCGCGCCCTCTCCAGCGCCTGGTCGACCAGGCGATCTCGCCGCGCCGCTTCCTGGTTTTCCTGCTCGGCGGATTTTCCGCCTTCGCCCTCGTCCTCGCCGCGCTCGGCATCTACGCCGTGATCTCCTACGCCGTCACCCAGCGCACCCAGGAGCTCGGCATCCGCGTCGCCCTGGGCGCCCAGCGCGCCGGCTTGCAGCTCCGCATCCTCTGCGAAACCCTCGCCCTCGCCGGCCTCGGCATGCTCCTCGGCACCTTCGCCTCCTGGAGCCTGGCCCGCACCCTGCGCGGCCTCCTCTTCGGCGTCACCGCCGCCGACCCGGCGACCTTCGGCGCCACCCTGGCCCTCCTCACCGTGGTCGCCGCCCTCGCCGGCTACCTCCCTGCCCGTCGCGCCTCCCGCATCGATCCCATCCTGGCCCTGCGCGGCGATTGAACCGCCGCCGCCTTGGCGCGGCCCCGGAGCGGGTCTCCGTCGACCATGCGGTCGAGTGCTAAGATGTTGAAAATTGATTCCTCCGATGCTCTCCACCTTGCGGCGGTCGCCTCCGCGGCCTGGGCGCGGCACACGACGGATCTGCGGCGCTTTCCTGGCGGCGCTGGCGTGCTGTGGGTCTGCCTGCGGCGCCGGCGCCGGGCGCGGCGGGGCCGCGAGCAGGGTGCACGTAGTGGTGGCGGGAGAGAATTTCGAGCGCTCGCCGCGTGCCGGCCAAAGCGACGAATACGAGCTGCGCCTCCGGGCGGGCCAGTTCGTCCACGTCGTCGTCGACCAGCTCGGTATCGACGTCCTGTTGCGGCTCTATGCGCCGGCGGGCAGGCAGCTGACCGAGGTGGACAGCCCCACCGGCACCACCGGCCCGGAGCGGGTCGCCGTGGTGGCTCCGGTGGCGGGCCGCTACCGCTTGCAGGTCTCGGCGACGTCCGCCAAGCCGGGCGGGCGCTACGCGTTCCACGTCGTCGCATGGCGGGACGCGACGCCCGCGGATCGCCTGGAGGTGGCGGCGGAAAGGGCCTTCGATCGCGGTGAAGGGCTGCGCCGGGCGACGCTTCTGCGCGACGCCCTGCCGCGCTACCAGCAGGCCCTGGTGGCCTGGACGTCGCTGGGCAACGTGGCCGGGGAGGCGCTGGCGCTGAATGGGCTGGGCGAGATGCACCAACGGATGGGCGAGATGCACCACCGGCTGGATGAGCTCGATGCCGCGGTGGCGCTCTACCGCCAGGCGCTCAGGACGTTGGCGCCCACCGGCGACATCAGGTCCCAGGCGGGGATCTGCAACCGGATGGGCAGGGCGCTGCTGGACCTGTTTCGCTTCGACGAGGCGCTCGCCGCACACCGCCGTGCCCTGGCGCTCTTCCGCCAGCTCACCGATCGCAAGGGCATCGCCACGGCGCTCAACAACGAGGGCAACGTCTACCTCTGGCTGGGCAAAAACCAATCGGCCCTGGACGCCTTCGACGCGGCGCTGCCGCTGTGGGACCGCCGCACCGAGACGCACGAGCGGATGCTCACCCTGATCAACATGGGCAACGTGCTGACCGCCGAAGAGCAGCTCGACGAAGCGGCGGCGGTCTATCGGGAGGCGATCGCAGAAGCGATCGCAGAAGCCGGCCGCCTGCACGATCCAGCCGCCCTGGCAAAGGTCCTTTCGCGCGAGGGCTTTCGCCTATACGCCGCTGGGCAGCCCGCCCTCGCCATCGACCGCCTGCGGCAGGCGATCGACCTGCATCGCCAGCTGCACGACCCGGTGGGCTACGTCGACGATCTGCTCAATCTGGGCGTCGCCTACCTCAAGCAAGGAGACCTCCGCCACGCCGGCGATGCCCTGTCGCAGGCCCGCCAGCTCTACCGGCAGGCGGGCAATCGCCACGGCGAGGCGATGGCGCTGCTGGACCTGGGACGCCTGGCGTACACCGCCGGCGATTTCCCGCGCGCCCTCGCACTGTACACCGCGGCCAGGCAGCTCTTCGTCGCCGTGCGCGGGCGCCAGGGCGAGGTGTCGGCGATCTATGGCTGCGCGTCCACGCTCCTCCGGCTCGGGCGGCCGGCGGAGGCCCGCGACCAGATCGCCCTGGCGGTCGACGGGCTGGAAAACCTGCGCGGCGAAACGGCGAGCCGGTCGCTGCGTCAGTCGTACTTCGCCTCGCGGCAGAACTATTGGGACCTGTACGTTCAGACACTGATGCTCCTGGACGCCAGGCATCCCGGCGGCGGCTACGCGGCGCAGGCTTTCGCAATCAGCGAGCGCCGCCGGTCGCGCAGCCTGCTGGACCTTCTGGGCCAGGCCGCGGCGGCTGCCCCCGCCGGCGGCGAGCGCGGCGCAGCCGCCGAGGAGAACGAGCTGCAGCAGCAATTGGACGCCATCGACCGTCACCGGCTGCTGTTGATGGACCGCCAGGGGAGCGCCGCCGCGGTTGCCGCTCTCGATCGATTGCAGCAGCAAAAGGTCATCCAGCTCGACCGGGCGCGGGCGCGCCAGGCAAGCCAGGACGATCTGACGGCGGCGCCGTCCCCTGCCGCGGCGCTTTCGCTGACCGCGGTACAGGCGCTGCTCGGCCGCGACGACATGCTGCTCGAATACGCCCTGGGCGAGCCCACCAGCTACCTCTGGGCGGTGACGCACAGCTCCTGCAAGAGTTTCCGTCTGACCGGCCGCGCTGCGATCGAAGCCGCCGCCCGCGCCGCGACCGACCTCCTGCGGCGCACCAGTGTCAAGGCCCAGACGGCGCAGGAGCAAGCTGCTCGCCAGCTGAGCTCCCTGGTGTTGGCGCCGGCCGCCGCCGAGCTGGGGCAGGCGCGGCGCCTCCTGATCGTTGCCGACGGCGATCTGCTGCTGGTGCCGTTTGCGGCCCTGCCGGACCCCGCGGCGCCGCCATCCGAGACGTCGCCGCTCGTGGTGCGGCACGAGATCGTCACCCCGCCCTCGGCCACGGTCCTGGCCGCGCTGCGCCGCCGGTCGCGCCAACAACCCACGCCGCCAGCCGGCGTCGCGGTCTTTGCCGATCCCGTGTTTCGGTCCGACGACCCCCGCCTGGCGCCGGCGGCCCTGCCGGCGGGCGCGGCGCCGGGGCCATCCCTGCCGCCGGCGGAACCGCCGGGTCTCGGCCTGCTGCTGCGCGACTTCCACCTCGCCGGTCTCGCGCGCCTGCCCGCCACCGCCGGCGAGGCAGCGGCGATCGCCCAGGTCGCGCCATCGGGCACGGTCGTCGCGATGGGTTTCGCGGCAAGCCGCGAGCGCGTCCTGGACGGGTCGCTGCGCCGGTTTCGCTACCTCCACTTCGCCACCCACAGCCTGGTGGACGCGCTGCACCCGGACCTTTCGGGAATCGTGCTCTCGCTGCGCGACCAGCGCGGCCAGCCACAGGACGGGATCCTGCGTCTCTACGAGATCTACGACCTCGATCTGCCGGCGCGGCTGGTGGTGCTGAGCGGCTGCGAGACCGGTCTCGGGCAGCCGGTCGCCGGCGAAGGCCTGGTCGGCCTCAGCTGGGGCTTCCTGCACGCAGGGGCGCAGGGCGTGGTGGTGAGCCTCTGGAACGTCCAGGACGACAGCACGGCCGAGCTCATGCGCCGCTTCTACACCGCGCTGTTCGCCGGGCACGCCTCCGCGCCGGCGGCGCTGCGCCAGGCGCAGCTGTCGATGCTCGCGAGCACCGGCTGGCGCGCCCCCTATCACTGGGCCGGGTTTGTCTTCACCGGCGATTGGGAAGCCGCCGGGAAGCCTTGACCAAGCCCGGCGAGCTGGTCGCGCCGCCATTCTCGCGTACTACAGGGGGGCATGAAATCAATGTAGTTTGACGAGGAGGAGACTTCTTCATGATCGAACCTTCGCGCCAGCTGGTGCTCGGCGTCCCGGTCGAAGGCCGTCTGGAAGGCAAGAACGCGGACGTCTTCGATGTCCACCTCGAAACGGGTCAGTTCGTCCACCTGGTCGCCGAGCAGCTCGGCCTGGACGTCAAGCTGCGCCTGTTCAACCCCGGCCATCAGCTGTTGACGGAGGTGGATAGTCCGATCGGCAGCCGAGGCGCCGAAGAAGTGACGCTGGTCGCGGCGGCGAGCGGGCTCTACCGGGTGGAGGTGAGCGCGGGCGACGCCAAGCCGGGCGGCGGCACGTATCGCCTGCGGATCGAATCCCTGCGCGCCGCCACCGAGGCCGACCGCAGGACGGCGACGGCGGAGCACATGTTCAACTCCGCCGAGGTGCTGCGCCGCGGGGGCCAGACGCAGCAGGCCCTGCTGGACTACCGCCTCGCCTGCCGTGAATGGGAGGCATTGGGCGATCGGCCGCGCCAGGCGACCTGCCACTATCGGATGGGCTGGATGGAGCACGCCCTGGAGAAGCCACCCCATCTCGAGGAGGCCGACAGACACTTCCAGGCGGCCCTCGATCTGCTGGGCGAAACCGATCCGTCGCTCCAGGCGACGATCTGGAACCGCCGCGGCAGGGTCCTGCTGGCGCTCGGCCGGGTGGATCCGGCCCGCGCCGCGCACGAGCGTGCGCTCGCGCTGTTCCGCAACCTCGGGGACCGCGACGGCGAGGCCGAGGCGCTGCAAAATCTCGGCATGGTCGAAAGCCGCGGCGACGCTGCCCTTGCCAAGCAGCACTTCGTGAGCGCGGTCGCGTTGTGGCAGCAGCTGGGCAACATCAAGGAAGAGAAATACACCCGGAGCAGCCTGGCGAGACTCCCGCGGCACACCGGCATGCCGGCGGCGCCGTCGTCCGCGGCGCTGCCGGGCAGCGGTGCACCGCTGGCGGTCCAGGACGTCGCGGAGCGCCACGACGCGGCCTTCGCTCCCATCCTGGACGCCGGCACCCTGGTGCTGCGCTACGAGCTGGGCGACGAGCACGGCACCCTGTGGACTGCGACAGCCGCCGGTCCGCTGGGCCAACACCCGCTGCCCGGGCGCGCCGCGGTCGAGGCGGTGGCCAGCCGGCTGTTCGCGGCGGTGCAACAGGACGGCGCGCAGGCCCAAGCGGAATGGCAAGCCGCCGCCACCGATCTCAGCCGTATGTTGCTCGCACCGGCGGCGGCCCACTTGATGGAGCGCCGTCTGGTGGTGGTAGTGGACGGTTGGCTTGAGCGCGTGCCGTTCGCCCTGCTGCCGGAACCGCGGCCGGCGGCCGGCGAGCCGGCCCAGGAGGCCGCGCAGCCGCTGCTCGAGCGCCACGAGATCGTCTACCTGGCGGCGGCGACCGCGGCGGCCGTGCTCGACGGGCCATCGCGACGCCAGGGCGGGTTGAGGGAGCCTGGGCCGGCGGTGGTGGGCGCTCCGGTGCTGCGCGCCGACGATCCCAGACTGGCCGGCACCGCTGCCGGCGGCACCGCGGGCCGCCCAGAGCTGCCGGCGGACCTTGTCGCGGCGCTTGCCGGCGTCGGCCTGGAGGAGCTGCCGGCGCTGCCATTCAGCCTGGCCGAGGCGGAGGCGATCGTCGAGCTCATGCCGCAGCTCGCACCGGTCCACGCCCTGGGCCTGGACGCCAACCTGGACCTCCTGCGGGGCACCGCGCTGCGCGGTTTCCGCATCTTGCACCTGGCGGTCCTGGCCGTCCTGGCGAAGGCAGGGTCGGGCCTGGTCGTGTCCTGCTTCGATGCCAGCGGCAGGCCACGCCCCGGCTTTCTGCGCCTCGCGGACCTGGCCCGCCTGAACCTTCCGGCGGATCTGCTGGTGGTGACCGGATCGCGGCTGTCCGGGGAAGCCGGCGTGGGCGGCCTCGAGCTGGTGGGCGCGGCAATGCAGGCCGGCGCGGCCAAGGTCGTGACGTCCCTGTGGAGCGTCGAGGACCAGAGCGCCGTCGAGCTGATGAAGCACTTCTACAAGGGGTTGCGGCAAGGCGCCCTGGAACCGGCGGCGCTGCGGCAGGCACAGCTTGCCGTGGCCGCGGATGCGCGGTGGCACGCCCCCCGCCATTGGGCCGGATTCCTGTTTTCGGGCGACTGGCGCCAGGGCCGCCGGGGGCACCGGCCTGGCGGCGGCACCATCGAAGCCGACGACAAGGGCGGCACCGGCAGCTCGGGGCCGCAGGGCAACGACATGCCTCCTCCCGACGAGGACGTCAGCTATGACGAAGGGAGCGGGCAATGAGCGATGCGGTGTATTTCAACGGTCTGGACGGGGACTCGGGCAGCTATCTGCTGGATCCCAGGACCGATGCGGAGATCGCAACCGCTCTGCTCGCGCAGCGGCGGGAGCGGCGGCTCCCGGAGGAGTCGGAAAGCTTTCGCGGCCCGATCCTGGGTGTGGACGCGCAGAACCTCGAGCAGGCAGGTTGGGGGTTGGTGATGCCCGAGGATGTCGGCGACGGGCCCGCCGCGGAGCATTGGCGTGCCGTGCGCCGCGCGCTCGAGCCGCTTTGCGAGTTGCGCGCCCGCGAGGCCGGCCCGCTGTACCGCGACAGCCTGACCCAGCCGCGGCCCCTGTTCTATCGCCCGAAGGAGAGCGCGGAAGATTTCCTCTACCGCTATTGCGCAAGGCCCGAAGATCCGGTGGACCCTGCGGAGGTGCCCTACTATCTGCTCCTGGTCGGCGACCCGGAGACGATCCCCTTCGAGTTCCAGTTCGATCTCGACGTTCAATACGCGGTGGGGAGGATCTGCTTCGACCGCCCGCAAGACTACGCGGCCTACGCGACCGCAGTGGTGAACGCCGCCGGAGGCGAGGTGCAGCGGCAGCGCGAGGTGGCGATCTTCGCCGTCGAAAGGGACCCCACCACCTGCCTCACCGCGAACAGTCTGGCGCGGCCCCTGGCGGAAAACCTTGCCGCCGTGCGAGACGGCTGGCGGCTCCATACGCGCTTCGGTCCGGATGCCGACCGGGCCCAGCTCGCCGCCCTGATGCAGGCGGCGGAGCGGCGCCCCGCCCTGCTGTTCACCGCCAGCCACGGCGTGGGGTTTCGCGGCCAGTCCGAGCCACGGCAGAAGCTGCGAGAGGAGATGCAGGGGGCGCTGGTCTGCCAGGACTGGGAGGGGCCCGGAACGCCGCTCGTGCGGCAGCATTACCTTGGGGCGCCGGATCTCGAAGACGCTCACGTGGACGGACTGATCGCGATGTTCTTCGCCTGCTACAGCGCTGGCACGCCGCAGTTCGACAGCTTCGAGACCGACGACCAGCGTCAGCCGCTGCAGATCGCCGCCCGGCCATTTGTCTCGCGGCTGGTGCAGCGCATGCTCAGCCATCCGAACGGCGCGGCGCTGGCGGTCATCGGGCACGTCGATCGCGCCTGGACCCATTCGTTCGGCGACGGCGCCTTCGAACGGTCCAGGATCGCGGTGTTCAACGACCTGGTCCAGGGCCTCCTGCAGGGCCTCCGGGTGGGATATGCAATGGAGCCGTTCGCATTCCGCTACGCGGCGCTGGGCAACAAGATGTCGAACATCTGGGAGTCGCTGGGGACCTACGGTTCCCCCTTCACCCTGGACGACATCGGCAGCGCCTGGCGAAACCGCAACGATGCGCGCAACTTCGTGCTCTTCGGCGACCCCGCCGTGCGGCTCGCCGTCGGCGAGTGGGGGTGAACCGCCGGCTGGGCGCGCCGCTCGGCACGCCGGCGGCCCGCGTGTCCCGGCGACGTGGGCGGGGGGCACTGGAAAAGGAAAGGATCTTCGGTTGGGTGCTCGGCTCCGATCTCGGGGATACGAGCAAGGTCGAGGAGGAGGAAGCCATGAAGAAGCATGCGCAGAGCTCCAAGGGACGCATCCTGGGACGGCGGCTGGCGCGCGAGCTGCCGAATCAGGAGCTCGGCCGCGCCGCCGGCAGCAGCGCAATCGGAGTGTGGACGTACACGCTGCTCTATCCGTCCGATCCCGGCGGCCCGAGCTGGGACAGCAGCGGCGGCGGTGGGACGATCCTGGTCTGAGGCGCCCACACCCCGACACCATCGGCCCCGGCCGGCAGCCGCCGGCCGGGTGCTCTGCATGATGCGCCCTGGCCCCTTCCCGTCGAGCGCTTTCCCCCTCCCGCCATGCCCAGATACCTGATCGCGACCGAGCCGCGCGACCTGCACGCGGTCGAGGTGGCGATGGCGCTCGAGGAGCGCGGCGCCCAGGTTGCGCTCTGGATGGGGGCCGACTTCCCCACGCGGCTCGCGGGGTCGATCGAGGTGCGGGACGGGCGGACGTCGTGGGAGCTGCGCGCGGCGGGCCAGGCTGCGGTCACGCCGCCGTTCGACGGCGTGTGGATGCGGCGGCCGACGGCGCCGCGGCTGCCGGAGGGCCTGCACCCGGCGGACGTGGCGGTGGCCGAGCGCGAGACGCGCGAGCACGTTGCCGGGCTCTACTGGCTGGCGGCGCCGGAGGCGTTCTGGGTCAACCCTCTCGCCAGCCGCGGGCGCGCCGAAGCCAAGGCGGTGCAGCTCGCCCTGGCGGCGCGCCTCGGCTTCCGCGTGCCGCCGACGCTGCTGTCGAACGACCCGGCGCGCATCCGCGCCTTCCTGGCCGAGCACCGCGGGAGCGCGATCTACAAGGCCTACTACCCCGCCGGCTGGGAGGGCGCCGCGACCACGGCAGTCCTGGGCACCGCGGAGGTCGCGTCCGAGGACCTGCCCGACGACGAGATCCTGCGCGCCACGCCCGGGATCTTCCAGGCGCGCGTCGACAAGGCCTACGAGCTGCGGGTGACGGTCTTCGGCGGCTTCCTTGCCGCGGCACGCCTCGACTCACAGGCGGTCGAGGAGGCGCGCCTCGACTCGCGCGCCGGCGGCCCGCGGCTGCCGATCCGGCCAGCCGAGCTGCCGCCGGCGCTCGCGCGGCGCTGCTTCGACCTGCTCGAACAGCTCGGCATCGTTTTCGGCTGCTTCGATTTCGCCGTCACCCCGGCAGGCGAGCCGGTGTTCTTCGAGGTCAATCCGGCCGGGCAGTTCCTCTGGGTCGAAGAGGCCTGCCCCGACATCCCGCTGCTGGCGCCCTTCGTCGACTTCCTGCTCGCCCGGCGCCGCGACTTCCAGTGGAGCCCCCATCCCGGCGCCATCCGCCACGCCGACCTGGTCGGCGCCGCGCTCCGCCGCACCCAGGAGCTGGCCGCCCGCCACGTCGAGCCGCCGCCCCCCTTCGTCCACCCCGAGGCGGACGCCGGAGAGGGCGAGGGAAAGCGTGACGGAGAGGGATTACGGTAAGGTACAGGCCATGAGCGACCCCCACACACCGCCGCCAACGCCGCCGCCCGCCGGCGACGGAACCCACGCCCAGCCGCCGGCGCCCGAGTCCGTCTCTCACCTCCAGGACCGCATGCGCAGCATCGCCGCCCGCCTGCGCGACGCCGCCCAGGACCTGGGCGCCGAAGTCATGGTCGACATCCCCAGCCGCCTGGGCGATCACTCGGGCCTGCTGATCGCCCTCGCCAACGAGCTCGAGCAGCTGGTGAAGTAACCCGCCGCGCCGCCTTGAGCGCAGGCTCCGCCACACCGGCTGCGGTCGGCGAGCGCCGGCCGATGGCTTGACCGCGCAAGGCAGTTGCACAGCACCGGGCTGATTGGAACGGGCCGTCGAGGGTCGGCATGCATTTCGTGGCCAGCGCCGCTGGGCACGCGGAGATGATCTGGGCCACCTTCGAGCACGTCGCCAACGCGCCCGACGTCACCTATTCGTACAACTCGACCAGCGGCGCCAAGACCGTCACCCAGAACACCGCGGGCACCTGGCTGTTTGCTGCCAGCGGCTCCACCGGCCCCTGGAACCAGGTGCACATGAGGGCCAACGGCAGCACTATCAACGTCATGGAGAACACGCCGAGCGACACGCTGCGCATGAATCCCTGGGGATCCTCGCCCAACCAACCGCCCAATCCCCTGGCGACCGCCGCGGCATCCAACACCGACATCATTTCGATCAACCAGAGCGTGCTCACCCAGCTCACGGTGGGCGACGTGCGGGCCAACTACGTGATGCGCGGCTCGACCTGGACCGAATTCGGTCCCCCCGACCTCCCCTTCCCCAGCGGCATCGAAGTCGGCACCAGCCAGCTGGCCAACACCACCATGGAAACCTATCAACAGGGCACGGGCACCTTCAGCAAGAGCGTCAACTGCTTCTTCTGCCACAACACCAACACCACCGCCGTCAGCCACGTCTTCTCCGACATCAAGCCGCTGTTCTGATTCCGAGCTGGAACCCGACGCCTTCGCCGTCTTTCCCATCCCCTCCCCACCGCCGGCCGCCGGCGCCGCCGCGACCTACCGGCGGTCCGGCGCCGGCGGCGGGAAGGACGGTGGGGCGTCGCCGGCGGCGCTGCCCCAGGCGACGTCGGGAGCATCCGCCAGGTCGAAGTCCAGGCGGCCGCCGCGCGCGATGAACGACTCCGGCAGCCACGGACGGCTGGAGGCGGTGCCGTCCACCCGCAGCCGGCGCACGTACGGCGCGCCGGCGCCTGTACCGGCACGCGGCGCGTCCAGCGTCAGCACCGGGCCGCTGGCGCGGCGCACGACGACGTGCGGGAACAGCGGGCTCGCGAGCAGCAGCTCGGCCCGGCCGGGGATGCCGGGGTACATTCCCATGGCGGACCAGACGTACCACGACGACATCTCGCCCAGGTCGTCGTTGCCGGGGATGCCGTAGGGAAGGTCGCTCCACAGCTGGTCGAGCACCTGGCGCACCGTCTCCTGCGTGCGGTAGGGCTTGCCCGAGTACAGGTAGATCCAGGGGGCGCCGATCGACGGCTCGTTGTCCATTTCGGCGTGCGTGCCGCCCAGGCCGGTGAGCGCCCATGCGCCGCCATCGCCGCTGTTGCCGCCATTGCCGGCATTGACGCCATTGCCGGCACCGGCGCCATCGGCGCGATGGAAGAAGGCGTCCAACCGCCGGTTCGCCTGCGCGTTGCCGCCCATGGCGTCGATCAGGCCGCGCAGATCGAACGGCACCATCCAGGTGTACTGCGCGCTGCTGCCCTCCGCGAAGCCGTCGTCGGCCGCCGGATCGAAAGCGGGCCAGGTGCCATCGGGCAGGCGATCCTGGATGTAACCGCCGGCCGGAGTGGCGCCGGGGTTCCACACGTTGCGCCAGTAGCCGGAGCGCGCGGCGAAGCGCGCGGCCACCGCCCGGTCGCCGACGCGCAGGGCGAGCTGCGCCAGGCTGAAGTCGGCGATGGCGTCTTCCAGCGTCTCGCCGGCGCCGCCCCAGGCGTTGGCGCCGGCCGGGATGTAGTGCAGGGCCAGCCAGCGGTCGAGCGCCGGGCGCTGGCCAGGGCATTCCACCGGGCAGCCGGCGGCAGCACCGTCGTGCGCCGTGGGCACCAGCGCGGCGCGCGCCAGCGAGGCGAATGCCGCCGCGACGTCGAAATGCGTGCCGCCGAAGGCGACGATGCCGGCGAGGGCGGCGGGCGACGGGTCGCCCTCCATGACGTGGGTGGCGCCCGAGTTGTGGGTCCAGCGATCCCACTCGCCGCCGTTCTGGTCGGCCTGATTGAGCAGCGACTGCGCGATGTCGGAGGCGATCTCCGGCTCGAGCAGGGTCACCAGCTGGAGCTGCGAGCGGTAGACGTCCCAGCCGGAAAAATTGGCGTATTGGGCGCGCTGCCGGCCGCCGACCGTGTGCACCTGGCCGTCGAAGCCGCGGTATTGGCCGCCGGCGTCGCTCGCCAGGTTGGGATGCAGCAGCGCATGGTAGAGCGCCGTGTAGAAGGTCACCCGCTGCCGGCGGGTGCCGCCGCCGACCTGGATGCGGCGCAGCGCGCGGTCCCACTGCTCGCGCCCGCGGCCCGCCACGTCCTCGAAACGTGTACCGGCCGGGTTCTCGCTCGCCAGATTGGCCGCGGCATTGGCCGTGCTGACGTAGGAGATGCCGACCCGCACGCCGACGGTGGCGCCGGCTCCGTCCCGGAAGCTCACCCAGGCGCCCGACCCCTTGCCCACGACGGGGTAGCCGTCCCCGCCGTACCCGGTGCCGCCGCGCGCCGCCGTGGCCCCCGGCTCCAGGTGTTGGTCTTCCCACGTGCCAAAGCCGGCGAAGGCGCGGTCGAAAACCGCCACAAAGTACAGCGTGTAGTAGCTGCGGCGGTCCGCCGCGTCCAGGTAACCGCAGAAGTTGCCGCTGGTCACCGCGCCGCTGACCGTGCGCGCCGCCGCGTCGATCGCGACCTGTGCGTCGCTGCTGCCCACTTCCGAGTCCGACACACGGATCAACAGGTTGGCCGCGCCGCCGGCGGGAAACGAAAAGCGCGCCGCGCCGGTGCGCGCCGTCGCCGCCAGCTGAACGCCGATGCCGGACGCCAGGACCACCCGGTAGAGGTCCGGCGCCGCCGTTTCGTTGACATGCGAAAACCCGTCGGCGTACACCGCGTCGGTGCCGTCGGCCGCCGGGGAGGAGCGGATCTCCCCGCCGTACGGCATGAACGGCACGTCGCCCGAGGCGCCGCGGCAGCCCGTGCCCGAAAGGTGCGTCAGGCTGAACCCGCGCACCCGCCGCGCATCGTAGGCATAGCCGCCGGGCGCCGCGACCCGCGTGGCATTGCCGCGCGTCGTCTCGGGGCTCCACTGCACCATGCCGAACGGCACCACCGCACCGGGAAACGTGTTGCCGCCGTTGGCGCTGCCGATCCGCGGATCGACGTCCGCAACCGGATCCTCCGCGGCCGGAGCCTCCGCGGCCGGATCGCCCCCGCCACCCCGATTCGCCGAGCAGCCGCCCAGCGCCAGCGCGACCAACCACCAGACCAGCAACCCCCGTCGGATCGACTGCGGCAGAATCGCCCCCTCTTGCATGGAGACCGCGTCGCTTGCCATCTACCCAGAAGGCCGCACGCACGCAGCAGACCCCCTGCTTTCGCCAGTATATCCACGCGCTTGCCCCGAGCTCTGGTCGGCGCGCCGCCGGCCGACGGCGACGGCGCACCGGCCGTGACTTCAATCGGTACAGCAGACCCAGCAGCCGTTGGGCTGGCGGCAGTACGGGCCGTTGCAATGCGGCAGGATGCAGACCAGTGCGGTCGTGCCGACGTTGCGGACCGACAAGGCGGCAGAATGGCCGGCGGTCGCTGCCGCCAGAGCCGGATGGGCAAGCGGCAATCCGGCGATGATCGAGATGAGCAGAACGGCGAGCAGGCAGATGAGCTTACGCATGGAGCGCTCCTTTCCCCAGAGGGAAGTCGAGCGCCGCTCCGCTCGCTCGGTGCGGTCATGCGCCTCGCGGCGGCGCGGCACTACCATCAAGAGTGGTGCCGCTGACGGTCCGCCGCGGCCCCGGCGACACGCGCCAGAACGAATCGTGCTCGCAAGCTCCTTCCCGTCGCCGGTCCCCGCTGCGCAAGATTGGAACCTCGGCGCACCGATCCTCGTAGGTGCCTTGGATACCTGACCAGGAGGGAAAACCATGGACCGTCGCAGCTTTCTCAAGCATGTGGCCCGCGCCACCGCCGTGGCCGGGACAGCCGCCGGTTGGCCGGCGGCGAACACCGCGGCGGCGGTCCGTGCCGCGGCCGCCGGCGGCTTGCCGCCCAATGCGCAGAGCGGGCCGGCGCCGGCGATCGCGCCGGACGCCGGTTCGTCTGCCGCCGCTCCTGCTCCGTCCGGCACCCTGACGCTGGTCGGCGCCGGGGACTGCATCCTCAGCCGCCGCGTGCGCGACGTGAAGGACCCGGACTTTGTCTTCTTGCAGGGCGAAACCAGCCGCTACGCCCCGGCCGAGGACTACGCCGGAGTCGGCCTGGACATCCACACCGCCGATCCCGCCGCGATCCTGCGCCGCATCGGTTTCGCCAAGCAGCGCCGATTCTGGCAGAGCGTCCTGCCCCGCCTCACCTTCGATCGCGATCGCCTCGCCTCCGTCGAGCTCTTCCCGCTCACCCTGGGCTTCGAAAACCCGCCCTACCAGCGCGGCACGCCGCGCCTCGCCCGCGGCCCCGAAGCCGCCGCCATCCTGGGCACCCTCGCCGCCCTCTCCGCGCCCTACGGCACAGTCATCGACATCCAGGAAGGAGTGGGCCGGGTGCGTCTTCCCTAAACCCTACGGACCCCTGTTTTCGTGCCTGGCGGGTTGCGCGGCGCCGCCTGCTCCGTGATTCTGAACATACGTTCACGGACGCCGGGGAAGCACGTCTGGCGGCGCGCGCAGCGCCGCCAGACGCGGGGGAAAGGGCGGGTTACTGGTTGTTCTGGTATTGGGTCTGGAAGTAGGTGCCGGTGGGCTGGATCTGGTTTTGCTGGTTGTAAAGGCCGAACTGGTTGTCGTCGATCAGGACCCATTCGAAGGTGGCGGCGACGCCGTCGGCGAGGGCCGTGGGCAGCAGGCCGCTCAACCAGGTCTGGATCGAGGAGTTGGCGAACTGTGCTTCACTGAAGCCGATCTCCCCCAGGACGATGCGGCTGGTGGCGGACTGGGCGGCGATGGTACCCAGGTCCTGGGTGAGAGTCTGTTCGCAGGTTGTAAGCGAGCTGGTGGTGCAGGTGTTGATGCTTTCGTAGGAGGAGTAGGACACGGCGTCGGGATGCAGGCCCGGCAGGACGTTGTACAGCACGCTTTGGTAACCGGCGCTTTGCAGCGCGCGCACGATGTTGATTTCGGCGGTGTGGTACACGGCGACGCCGGCGATGCCTTCCGTTGCGGCTTGCGAGCGGGCGGCGGCGATGCCGCCCTGGCGGGCGCTCAGCCAATCGGCCAGACCCTGCATGCCGGTGTCAGGGTTGGGGACGTTGGGGTAGAGGGTGGTGTAGTTGGAGTTGCACCAGCTGGTGACGCTGGCATCGGTCGCATAGCCGTAGGCGTTCGAGCAGTAGACGGCGTTGTCGCCTTCCCAATGCGAGATGTAAAAGGTCTTTCCTGAATCGTGGTAGGTCCGGTAGAGGTAGAGCGCCAGGTTTTCGAACTCGGCGGACGTGGCCGCCGAAAACGCCGTGGTCGCGCCGTTGGATACGTAGAGCGTCGGGTCGACGTAGATCCGGCCGCTCACGCATTGGCTGTTCAGGTCAAAGGCGCTGATCGCGTAAACCTGGACGTTGGGGTTGGATAGCGCTTGCTGGGCGTCGGCCGAGCTGATCATCTGCAGCAGCGTCTGCGGCTGGCTGCAGTTGGGAACCAGGGATATCTTGAGCGCGCGGCCGCCCAGGCCGGTCACCATGGCGGCGCCGGACGCCAGGTACCCCGTCCCCCGCGAATCGTAGACTCCCACCGACTGCAGGTATTGCGACACCGCATCCGCTCGCACCTGGAAGGTCACCGTGGCGGTGAAACCGCCGATGCTTGCCGTTTTGGTCCAGGTGCCGGCGTTGCCGGCGGACCAGGCGCCGCCGCTGGCGCTCCAGTTGCCGTTGCCGTCGGTCGCCTGCCCATAGTCGGCGTTGTTCTCACCGGTCGAGGCGCCGTTCAAGGTGCTCGACCACAGGATCTCGGTGTTGGGCGGACCGCCCTTGATGGAATAGGTCGGCGCCTGGCCGGCCACGTAGACCGGGCGGTCCAGGGTCAGCCGTTCGACGACCGTGAACGATACCGACAGCTGCGTGCCGGCGATCGAAGCCTGCTTGGTCCAGCTGCCCACGTCGCCCGCCGGCCAGGCGCCCGCCAATGCGTTCCAATTGCCGTTGGCGTCGGTGGCCTGACCGTAGTCGGCATCGACCTCGCCGGTGGAAACGCCATTTTTCCAGCTGGACCACAGGATCTCCGCATTGGCGGGTGCGCCGGTGATCTGGTAGACGGTGCTCTCTCCGATCATCGGGCTGCTGCGGTCGACGGTGAGCGTCGCCGCCGCGGCGCCGATTGCAAAAACTGCGGGGAGGACAAAACCGAACGCCAGGCATTGGCGCGCCGGTCCGTGCGAGCCGTTGGAGTTGATGCCGTGGGATGTCGTCTCTCTATCCATACGCCGTTCCCTTCTGCAAGCGCGGCTTGGCCGCCTGCCACCTGGACCAGGCCGCGGTGGACAAGAATGCGCCGCAAGACGGCGCCGCTCCGGCAGCCGTCTCCGGCCGCCCGAAAGGCGTGCAATCCCCCTACCAACCTGCTTGCTTGCGGATGTAGTAGGGGAGGCGACACCTGTTGACAGTCTACAGGTTGCTCCTGTAGGGTACCTACATGAGCGACGAAACCGATGCAATCCAGGACAGGTCGGAGCTGTTGCAGGGGACGCTCGACCTGATGGTGCTGCGGACCCTGGCGCTCGCGCCGATGCACGGCTACGGCATCGCGCAGCGCATCCAGCAGATCTCGCGCGACGTGCTGCGCGTCAACCAGGGCTCGCTGTATCCGGCGCTGCTGCGCCTGGAGCAGCAGGGCTGGATCTCGTCGGCCTGGGGCACTTCGGAAAACAACCGGCGGGCGCGCTTCTACTCGCTGACGCGGGTCGGACGGCGCCAGCTGGCGGTTGAAACCGAGCGTTGGGAACGGTTTTCCCAAGCCATAGGCCGGCTGCTCGAAGCGTGATGCGCACCGTGCGATGCTGGTTGATGCGCGGCGCCGGCTTGTTGCGCCGGCGCCAGCTGGACGCTCGTCTGGACGAGGAGCTGGGCTTCCACCTGGAGATGCAGACGCGCGACAACCTGTCGCGCGGCATGAGCCCGGCGGCGGCGCGGCGCGCGGCCCGGCTCAGCCTGGCGCCTGGCGGCTCGTGCGAAGCGGTGCGCGAACAGTTCCGGGCGCAGCGCGGCGTGCCGATGGTGGAGACGCTGGTACAGGACCTGCGCTACGCCCTGCGCATGCTGCGGCAGAGCCCGGGCTTCACCTGCGTGGCGCTGCTGTCGCTGGCATTCGGCATCGGCATCAATTGCGCCATCTTCAGCGTCGTCGACGCCCTGCTGCTCAAGCAGCTGCCGGTGCGCGACGCCGGCACGCTGCTGTTTCTCAACCGGCGGGCGCCCTCCGGCGAGCTGCCGGCGCTGTTCTCCTACCCCGCGTTCCAGCACCTCGCCGAGGCGCGCTCGGTCGCCACGGACATGGTGGCCGTGACCGGCGATTTTCGCGCCGTGGTGCACAGCGCGGCCGAGAGCGGCGACTCCCGGCCGGCCATTGCCGCCAGCGGCCTCAGCAGCGCCGGCGGCGCCACAGCCATGCCCGCTGGCGCCGACGCCGGCGCCGATTTGCCCACTTCCTCCGACACCGCCGCGGCGCCGGCGTCAAACGCCACCGGCGAGCTGGTTTCGGGCAACTTCTGGAGCGCCCTTGGCGCCGGCACCGCGGCGGGCCGCACGTTTACCGCCGCCGAAGACACGGTGCCGGGCGCCCACCCGGTGGCGGTGCTCAGCTACGGCTACTGGCAGCGCGCTTTCGGCCGCGATCCGCGCGTCGTCGGCAGGGTGCTGCGGATCAACGGCGCGGCGGTCACCGTGGTGGGCGTCGCGGCGCGCGGCTTTGCCGGCGTCTATGCGGATTGGCAGCCCGACCTGTTTCTGCCGCTCACCCTGCGTGACGTGCTCAAGTACCGGGGCGACACCTATACCGACGGCCCGGCGGACCCCCACGCGCCGGTCTGGAACCAGATCAACTACCACTGGCTGCAGCTGATCGTCCGCCGCCGGCCGGCGACCGATGTGCGCCAGGTCGGCGCCCTGCTCAACCTGCTGTTCGAGCGCGACAAGCAGAGCCAGGCGGCGACCCGCACGGACGCCCAGGACCGCAGGGAAACGCTGGGCCAGACGATCGTGCTGCAACCGGCGGCGCGCGGCCTGGCGATGACGCGCGAGCAGCTGGGGCAGCCGCTGCTGATCCTGATGTCGGTGGCCAGTGTGGTGCTGCTGATCGCCTGCGTCAACGTGGCCAACCTGCTGCTGGCGCGCGCCGACCGGCGGCGCAAGGAGATGGCGGTGCGGCTGGGCATCGGCGCCGGCCGCGGCCGCCTGGTGCGCCAGCTGCTGACCGAGAGCCTGGTGCTGTCCGGCCTTGGCGGCGCGCTGGGACTCCTGCTTGCCTCGCAGGGCAGCCGCCTGCTCATCGGCCTGATGCAGAACAGCTCGCCGCCGCTGGCGCTGGACGTGGCGCCGGACGGCCGCAAGCTGGCCTTCGCCGGCGTCGCGGCGCTGTTGACGGCGGTGGTGTTCGGCCTGGCGCCGGCGCTGCAGGCGACCCGCGTGGACCTGGCCGCGGCGCTCAAGGACGGCGCCAAGGCGCTGACCGGCAACGCCCGGCGCCGCGCTCGCCGCTGGCTGCCGCCGCTCGGATCGCTCCTGGTCGCGGCGCAGGTCGCGCTGTCGCTGTTGCTGCTGATCGGCGCCGGCCTGTTCGTGCGCAGCCTGCAGAACTTGACGGCGGTCGCCCCCGGATTCGCCAGCGACCAGCTGATCCAGGCCTACATCGATCCGCACCTGCTCGACTACGACGCCGCCCACCGCAGCGCGCTCTACGATCGCCTGCGCGAGCGGGTGGCGGCGATGCCGGGGGTGCGCTCGGCCAGCCTGTCGCTCAACCCGCTGTTCAGCAACATCCAGCGCACCAGCAACGTTTCCACCCCCAGCTCCCCCGCCGAACAGGGCGCCGACGAGGACACCGAGTCGCAGACCGTCACCGCGGACTACTTCGCCACCGTCGGCATGCAGCTGCTCGCCGGCCGCGGCTTCGCGCCGCAGGACCGGCCGGACTCGCCGAAGGTGGCGGTGGTCAACCAGGCTTTCGCCCGCCGCTTCCTGGGCGGCGCCGCGGTGGGCCAGCGTTTCGGCCTGGGCGGCCGCCGCCACAGCCGCGACTACGAAGTGATCGGGCTGGTCAAGGACGCCAAGTACCACTCCCTGGCGGAAGGGGCGCACCCGTTGGTCTGGTTCGCATTTTCCCAGAACCCGGAGGACGTGCTGCGCGACCTGGAAGTGCGGGCGCAGGCCGGCGCCGCCATCGCGGTGGCAGGGCAGCTGCGCCGCGTCATCGCCACGACCAGCCCCGACCTTGCCGTCTTCGGCATCGCCACCATGACCGACCGGCTGTCGCACTCGCTTGCCCGCGAGCGGGCGGTGGCGCGCCTCACCGGCTTTTTCGGCCTGCTGGCGCTGCTGCTCGCCGCGGTCGGCCTGTACGGCGTGATGTCCTACAGCGTCGCCCGGCGCACCAGCGAAATCGGCCTGCGCATGGCGCTGGGCGCACCGCGCGCCCAGGTGCTGGGGCTGGTGCTGCGGCAGACGGCGCAGCTGATCGCCATCGGCGTCGCCGCCGGGCTGGCGGCGGCGCTGGCGGCCACGCGCGTCGCCGCCAGCCAGCTGTTCGGGGTGACCGCCCACGATCCGGCAACCATCGCCACCGCCACCGTGGTGATGGCGACCGTGGCGCTCGCCGCCGGCTTCCTGCCCGCCCGGCGCGCCGCCGACACCGATCCGATGGTGGCATTGCGCCGCGACTGACGCACTGTCGCCCGGGCGGGCGCGCCCCGGCCGGCACGGCACCGGCGGTTCGATGGACACCGGAGGGACCGGCAGCCCCTCTGAGGCGGCGGCGATCGCCTCTATCGCGAGACGATCGCCGCCGGGGAGCTGAAACCAGTCGGTCCGCCTGCGGCAGCGGCGAGCGCCCTAAGCGCCAGCGGCGCCGGCGCCGCCGGCGTTGCTGGACCGGCCGCCGCGCCGGGCGAGCATCGCGACTCCGGCGCCGGCCAGCAGAAGGCACAGCAGCAGCAGGCCGATGGTGCCCAGCGTCGGGACTTCGGCCAGCGGGTCGACCTGGAAGGTGGTGGGGCCGCCGCCGTTGCCGTTGGCGGTGTCGGCGGTGGATTCGTTGGTGCCGTTGCCGTCGGCGTCGAAATGGATGACGCCCTGGTTGGAGATGGTGGTGCCCGCGGTGCCGCCAGCGACGGTGGCGTGGATGGTGATCGTGACCGTGCCGCCGTTGGCCGCGAGCGAGCCGTTCCAGCTGACGCTGTTGGTGGCGGTGTCGGCGACCGCGGTGCCGCTGGTGGCGGAAGCGCTGGTCAGCACCAGCGTCGACGGCAGGACGTCGTCGAATTCGTCGCCTGGATTGTCCTGCTGAACAGAGGTGCCGTTGTTGGTCAGCACGATCGTGTAGGTGACGGCGCCGTGCTCCTGGAACGTGCCGGCGACCGTCTTGACGCCCGAGACGGAGGAGGGCGAAAGCACCTGCACGGTGGCACCGGCGCTGTTGTTGGCGTTGTTGGGGTCGGCGGTGGTGGACCCGGCGGTGCCGTTGTTGGTCAGCGGGCCGGCGATCGACGGCGCGTTGACGGTGAGTGCCAGGGTCTCGGTCGCTCCCTTGGCCATGCTGCCCAGGTTCCACATGCCGGTGGCGGCGTTGAACACGCCCGCCGAAGCGGTCGAGCTGGTGGGGGTCAGCGAGGGGTAGCTGGGGAACGCCTCGTGCACGTTGACGCTGTAGGATGGGTCGTCGCCGTTGTTGGTCAGCGTCAGCGTATAGGTCACCGCGCCGCCGGCGACGACCGTCAGGCTGCTGGCCACCATGCTGAGCGCGACGTCGGCCGAGCGCGGCGCCGTCACGTCGACCTGCGACTGGTTGTTGGCGGGGTTGGGATCGAGCACGCTCGATTGGGCGATCTGTGCCGTGTTGACGATCGGATCGGTGGTGGCCACGGTGGCGACGATATGGAGCGTGGCGCTCGCCGACACGCCGAGCGCGCCCACCGTCCACTGGCCGGTCGCGGAGCTATAGGCGCCGCCGCCGTCGTCGCTCACGTAGGTCAAGCCGGCCGGCAGCGCGTCGCCGACCACAATACCGGTGGCGGCGCTCGGCCCGGCGTTGGATACGGTCAGGGTGAAGGTCGCGTTCTGCCCCAGGGTGGGGCTGGCGGGCGACATCGACTTGACGATGGACAGGTCCGCCGACGCGGTGCCCTGCAGAGGGATCACCTGCGCCGCCGTGCCGGCGGCGTTGTGGTGGTGCAGCAGCAGCGCGCCCAGCGAACCGTTGGTCGTCATGTTGGCGGTGTTCCAGGTCACCGGGATCGCGCCGCCGGCCAGGTCCTCCAGCAGCGAGGCGCCGCCAAAGTTGAGCCCCTGCGCGCTGGCGCCGTACGCCCACTTGAAGGGGCCGGCCACCTGGTCGACCGAGCCGTCGAAGCAGAGCGGATCGTACATGCGGCAGGTCTGCACCGACCAGGTGAACGGGGTGGTACCCGAGGTGAGCCCGAGCGCCGCCGGTGACGCCGCCAGGATCATGACGTTGTTGTCGAACAGCCGCGAATCGATCGAAGAAGGGGCCAGCCGGTTGACGAAGGTGCCGATCGAAACGCCGCTGGTGCTGGTGTTGAAGATGCCGGTGATGGGCGTGTCCTGGCCGGTGGCGCTTCCTGTGCCGAACAGGTTGAGCGCCATGTTGCCCGGGTCCGAGTTGAACAGCACGCGGGTGCCGTTGACGATGACGTTGAAGGCGACGTCGGAAGGGGTAGCCCAGGGACCCCAGGTCGACACGCCGAACAGCAACAGGTTGTGTGTGCTGTCGTAGGCGACGCCGGCATACTGGATGTTGAAGTAGCCCGGCAGGCTGGCATTTTGCGGATGCACTACCTGCAGCTCGAAGGGCGACACCAGCGACACTTCATCCGTCGGGAAGCTCCCCGTGCAGGCCGGCCCGGCGCTCAGCGTCCCGGTGCACACGGCGGTGCCGGACAGCGGGATCGTGGTCGAGCCCGTGGGGGCGCCGCCGGTGGCGATCACCATCTGGCCCGCCATCGTCGAGGTCGGCCGCGCCGCGGCGTAGACCGGCAGCCGCATCACCGTCTTGCCCGCCTGACCGAAGGTGATGTACGCCCCGGCCTCGTTGAGAAATTCCCGCGACAGGCTGCCCAGCGAGGTGAGCGGCGCGGGCGCCGCCTGCACCGGGGCGATGGTCCCCGGCAGCACGTGGGTCATCTGCGACGACGTGCCGCTCATCTGGACGTCGAAGGTGGTCGATTGACCCGCCGGGACGGTGACGCTGGTGCCGCCAGGCAGCGAAAAGACGACGCCCGCCGCGGGGTCGGTGGGATCGATGCCCAGGTTGAACGTCTGGTCGGTCGCGCCGTGATTGACCAGCCGCACCGTCTTGACCTGCGTCGTGGTGCCGACGATCTGGTCGCCGAACGACAGGCTGACCGAGCCGATTCCCAGGTCGTCGAAGCTGGTGACCGTGGCCGTCGCCGACACCGCGTCGTCGACCCGTCCGGCGCCGACGCGCCCCAGGCCCATGCGGCCGCCGGAGCCGCCGGAGCTGAAGGTGACGTCGTGCACGGCGCCGTTCATCAACAGCGCCTTGATCTCTTCGACCGACCAGTCGGGATGCAGCTGGCGCAGCAGCGCCGCCGAGCCGGCGACGTGCGGCGTCGCCATCGAGGTGCCGGACAGCACCAGCAACTGGCCGCCGGCGTCGAAGCCGGTCGCGGTCGGCGTGATGCAGCCGCCGCCGGTCATGCAGGTCATGCCGGTCTGGGTGGACGGGATCGATTCGCCGGGCGCCGTGATGTCGGGCTTGAGGAAGATCGGCGGCGTGGCGTTGCGCGGGCCGCGCGACGAAAAGGTGGCGATGCTGTCGGCGGCGCTGACGCTGCCCAGGGTGGCGTTGACCCCCGGCAGGTTCGCCTTGATCGTGGCGCCATCGTTGTACGAGATGAGCACCGCGGGAATGGTGATGTTGGGCTGCGTGGCGTCGCCACCCATGGTGAGCAGCGTCGGGTCGCCCGGCACGTTGTTGACCACGATGACGCCGATGGCGCCGGCGGCCTGCGCCGTCGCCGCCTTGGTCTGGAACGAGCACGTGCCGCGATCGACCAGGGCGATGTTGCCAGCGACCGCCGCGGCGTTGGTCAGGGCGCTGCAGCCCTGGCCGGCGACGCCACTGCCGGCGGCCACGTACACCACCGACCCGGTCTGGCCCGAAGGGTTGGGCGCGCCGTTGCCGAAGGCGTCGGGAGCCGCCGAATAGGGACCGGCGATACCCGCCGGCGCGTTCACGGTCAGCACCGCACCCGGCACCCCCGGATCGGCGCTCGCCGCCACCGCAATGGTGCGCGTCGAGCTGCCCGGGCTGCCGTGGATGAAGTACGTGTCGCCGGCGTTGCCCGCCGCGGCGACCACGATCACTCCCGCCAGGGCGGCGTTCTCGGACGCCATCGCGGAGGTGTCCGAAATGCCGCCGTAAGTCGAGCCGAGCGACATGTTGATGACGTCAAGGTGGTCGGAGAAGTCGTCGTCGCCGTTGGGGTCGATCGCCCAATCGATCGCCTGCGGGGTCAGGCTGGTGCTCCCCTGGCAGCCGAAAATGCGCAGCGAATAGAGCAGCGCCTGGGGCGCCGCGCCGGGGCCGATGCGCAGCGAAGAGAACGGCGTCGACGGGCCATAGGGGCCGGTGTAGGGGGTGCCGTCGGCGTTGACGCCGAAACCCGCCGCCGTGCCGGCGACGTGCGAGCCGTGGCCGTAGCAGTCGGTGGGGTTGGGGTCCGGCACCGGAGTATTGCCGCCGGTGTAGGCATCGCCGGCGAAATCGGTGCCGCCCACCACCTTGGCGGTCGGGAAGAGGCCCGGATGGATGGTGACGCGGTCGTTGGCCTGGTAGTCGGCGAGCAGCCCCGAGCCGCCGAACATCGGGTGCTGATAGTCGATGCCGGTGTCGATGATGCCGATGGTGATGCCGGCGCCGGTGATGTTGCCGGGCAGTCCCAGCGTATTGGCCCACAGCTGCGGGGCGTTGATGAAGGGGACGCTGGTCGCGTTGAGCGGCACTTCCGGCGTCAGCAGGTGCACCGCCTTGACGCCGGGGAGCCGTTGGATGGCCGCGATCTGGTCGGCGTCCACGAACAGCGCGATGGCGTTGAGCGCGCGGTGGATGCGATAGATCTCCCGGCCGTGGAACGGCGCCGCGGTCAGGCGGGCGGCCAGGCTGGCCTGCGCCGCGACGATCGGCGGCGTCTGTGCGTGCACGGCCGCGACCGCGTTCTGACGCGCCTGCTCGCGCGACACGGTGCGGTCGGCCAGCGCCGCCGCCCAGACCACCGCGGCAGGCGGATCGACCAGCTCGACCAGGACCTGCCGCTGTTCGGCGCGGGCGGCCGGAGGCGCGATCTTGATTTCACCGATCGACGGCAGACCCTGCGCCACGATCGGCGCAGCGGCCGCGACCAGCGTCAGAGCGGCGACATGAAAACGGCGACCAACGAAGCGAGCAATTGCTTGCATCTTTCCCCCTGACAGACGGGCGCAAGGCAGGGAGGCTGCCATCGAGAGCCACCACCGGTGAAGCAACTACCGTGCGGCCCCTGATCCCGTGAGTCCCTGCACTCTGATGCCGTCCGCCGAGCATGTCAAGCGTGCCGGGTGCCCTCCATCCTGGCGACGCACCGTGCTGTAACGCCGGCACACCGCGCCGCGCCCATGGGAAGACGGTTTAACATCACCAGATCGAAACTGCATTCGACCGTGAGGTCAAAGGAGGCTCTCGCAATGTTGCAACCGCTGCGCGCGCTTGTCCGCTTAACATTCGCCGTCGTGCTGCTGCTGGCCACCGTCCTGGCGGCGCCGCCGCCCGCGGCCGCCGGCGATCAGACGGCCGGTGCCAATTCCGCCGGCACCCACAACCTGCTGCTCAATCCCGACTTCGACAGCAGCCTTGCCGATTGGACGACGATCGGCAGCGTGGTCTTTGTCAGCAACATGGATGCAGGCGGCAATGCCTCCTCGGGCTCCGCCGGCTTGCAGGAAAAGCCGGGACAGTCGGCGGACCTGGTGCAGTGCGTGGACCTGCCGATCTTCTGGCGCAGCGTGAACCTGTCCCTGTCCTGGTATTCGCTGGCCCATACCACCAACGGCGCCAGCTTCGCCCAGGTGCAGTATTACGCCTCGCCGGGCTGCTCAGGCCAGATTCTGTCGCAGACGAAGCAACCGACCGATTTCACCAACTCCAACTGGAACCAGTTTTCGCAGCTCGGCGTGGCGCCGCCCGCCCTGGCGCAGAGCGCCAGCGTGGCCTTCGGCGCCTTGAACGGCGATCCGACGACGCAGGCGACGGCGGTCGTGGATACGACGTTTTTCGGCTACACGATCACCGCCGGCGTCTGCGGCCAGGACCCCACCCTGCTGTGCGCCGACGACAATCGCTTCCAGATCAAGGCGAAGTTCAGCCAGGCGTGCAGCTCCGGCAACGGCGACAGCGCCGCCGGCGTCCAGGACACCGCCGCGGGCGGGTTCCTGTGGTGCTTCGATCCGGGCAATCCCGAGATCTTCGCCAAGGTGCTGGACGCCTGCACCCCGGCAACCGGCAATACCTATTGGGTTTTCCTGTCCGGCCTGACCAACGTCGGCGTCACCATCACCGTGACCGACACCAAGACCGGCAAGTTCAAGACCTACAGCAATCCCTCGGGCACCAACTTCCAGCCGATCTTCGACACCGCCGGCCTGGCCGTCTGTCCCTGAACGACGCCCTGCCGCCTGCCGCAAAGCGCTGCCTCGGACCGCACCGGCCCGAGGCAGCGTCCACCGCGCGCGATCAGAAGTGCCAGACGACGCCGACGTTGCCGCCGGGACCGCCCAGCTGCAGGTCGGTATGAGTGAAGTTGAGGTTGCCGACGTCCGGCCCGGTCACCGTGCCGCGCACGCGCCGATATTGGAATTCGACGACCAGTCCGAACTGGCGATTGAAGTTGATGTCGGTGCCGGCGACGCCGTACCAGCCCCACTCGTTGCCGGCATGGCCGAAGGTGTCCTCGTTGACCTGATGGATCAGGTAGTAACCCGCGCCGCCGCCGATAAAGGGAGCGATCGGCGTGAATTCCTCGCCGTTGTGATCGAATTTATAGACCAGGCCCGCCTCCAGCGGCACAAAGTTCAGCTTCGGCTTGTTGTTGGCGCAAAACGGCGGACAACCGCCGTTGTTGGCCTGCTGGTAGGTGATGTCGCTGAAGTAGGTGCCGCGCAGCTCGAAAAAACCGAAGCGGAACTTGGCCCCGCCGCCCCAGGTGTTGTCGGCGTCCTGCGGCTTCTCATAGGAGCCAAAGATGCTGAAGTCGCTGGTCATCGCCGCCAGCGGGCTCGCCAGCAGCAGCAGCACCGCGCCGGCGCGCACGATCGATTTTGCATTCACGTCCTGACCCTCCTTACCCTTACCTGGTTGTAACCGGTCTCGTTGCGAACCCATCCCGCCGGCACGCCGGTCGCGCAGCGGCGAGCACCGCTCGAACGCCGCCGGCGCGCCGCTTCCGGCCACGCCGCAGCCCCAAGCCGCGAGCCGGCCAACTGCAACAAGCGTTCCAAGCATCACGGAGATGCTCGGCGATTTTTCGCAGCGGGGGTTCGGGATTTTCAGGTTGCGCGGCCGCGGCCGGATAGCGCGAGTGGCGCCGGCGTGGCAGCCGGCACGCGACCGGAATCGACGAACGGGTTGATCCAGGTGGGCCGCCGCCAGGGTGGTGGCGGTGACCGCCGCCAGCCGGCCGCCGGCCCGCAGCGTCACCTGATACGTGGTGGGAGACCGGCGGGGCGGCGTGGACCGCCGGCCCCGCGCAGCGGGTCAGGGCATGGCCGTCTGTCCGGGGTTGTCCACGTGCTGCTTGAGCTGCACCGGCGGCTGGCCGTCGGTTCCGTCGCCCCCTTGCGCCAGGCTGAGGGCAGCCTTGGGAAGCCGGCGAGCATTGAGCAGTTTCCGCATTGCATCCTCCTTGGGGCGGTTGACGATGGAGTCCGCCCAAGAGGGATAGTGCGCAACGCCGGCGATCGAGCGCCGCGGCGGCGGCCCCGTCCCTCCCCGCCTGCCTGCGCCGTGGCGCGCGGCGGCGATATTTGCGATACCGTAGCGCCAAGACATGTCCCTGCGTGAGATCGCCAGGCGGCTGGTGGCGGTGGCGCTTGCCGCCGTCGATCCCGAACGGCTTGTCCGCGAAGCGCTGGCGGCGCGCCCCGAGGCGTGGGCGGGAATCCTCGCCCTGGGCAAGGCGGCGCCCGCCATGGCGCGGGGCGCCGGCGCCGCGCTCGCGCCGGGCAGCAGGGGGCGGCGCCTGCTGGTGCGCACCCATACCACTCCGGCCCTCTTCGACCCCGCCTGGGAGCAGCTGTCCGGCGGCCATCCGCTGCCCGACCGCATGAGCCTTGCCGCGGGCCGCAGGGCGCTCGACTGGCTGAGCGGCCTGCCGGCGGACGCGCCGCTGCTCGCCCTGGTGTCGGGCGGCTCTTCGGCCTGCATCGAAGCGCCGGCGGGCAACCTGGCGCTGGAGCAGCTGATCGCCACGCAGCGCACGCTGCTGGGATCAGGCCAGCCGATCCACGCCTTCAACGCGGTGCGCAAGCACCTGTCGCTGTTCAAAGGGGGCGGCGCCCTCCGCGCCTGCCGCGGGCCGGTGGTGGCGCTGCTGCTGTCGGACGTGCCGGGCGACGACCCGGCGACGATCGGCTCGGGGCCCTTCGCCGCCGATCCCACCACCTTTGCCCTGGCGCTCGCCGCCGTGGCTGGGCTGGCGGTGCCCGAACCGGTGCGCCAGCGCCTGGCTGCCGGCGCCCGCGGCGATCTGCCCGAAACCCTCAAGCCGGGCGACCCGCTGCTGGCGCGGCTTGACCAGATCGTGCTGGCCAGCGCCGCCACCGCGGCAGCCGCGGCAGCCGCCGAAGCCCGCCGCGCCGGCTTCGCCGCGGCCACCGGCACGCTGTCGGGCGAAGCCGCGATGGCGGGACGGATCCTGGTCGAGCGCGGCCGCGCGCTGCCCGGTCCGCGCGCCGCCCTGGTCCTGGGCGGCGAGACCACCGTAACGCTGGGCCCGGCGCCCGGCAGGGGCGGGCGCAACCTGGAGCTGGCGCTGGCGGCGGCGCGCGCCCTCGCCGGCGCCCAGGGCGAGGTGGTGCTGACCCTGGCCACCGACGGCGAGGACGGCCCGACGCGCTGTGCCGGCGCGCTGGTGGACGGCGCCAGCTGGACCGCCATCGAACGCGCCGGCCTGGATCCCGCCGCCGCCCTGGCCGGCCACGACTCGCACACCGCCCTGGCCGCCCTGGCCGGCGCCCTGCTCGAAACCGGCACCACCGGCACCAACACCGGCGACCTGGCGATCTATCTGCGCGGGCAAGCCGCCGCCGCGCCATAGACACCACCCCGAAGAGGGCGGTCAAGGCCGCGCAACCACCGCATCCTTCCCAGACGCTCCGCTAGGCGCTCCCCCGCCCTGCGGGATCACCGCGGCGCCGGTCCACACAGAGGAGCCAGCCTTCCTCGCTGGCCAGCTTGCGGGTCGCCCTCGGCGGCCACCGTTCGCGCCCAACACCGGTGCGCAGCACCCAGCCAAGCACTAGATTGCAATCTAGTTGGACTATATTGTGTCTTCTGTGTATGCTAAGGACAATTACGATGGTGTTACAGCGACGCGATACGCCAATTTGATCCGCGAATTGTCTTTGCGGCCAGGCGGCTTCGTTAATTCCGCTTGCCCGGCCCGGTCCAGGCAGCTGCACCCTGGCCCGCGCTGACCGCCGGCGGAACAGCCACCCATCGCATGCCGCCGCCGTCAAGCGGCGGCAAAACCTAGGAGGAGGTTGCCGATGAACAAGACTGTCCGTATCGGCCTGGTGTCCGCTTCCCTCTTGGCATCCCTCGTCGGGCTCGCACCGACCCTCGCCGCCGCCGACGACCAGATGCGGCCGGCGGATCCTTCCCTGGTCCAAACCCCTGAGGCCCAGGACCAGACCCTGGCGGCCGACGAGCAAGCCGCTCCGGCCGACGATGCGATCGCCGGCGACGACCAGGCCCCCACGGCCGCAGAGAAGCGGGGGCACCGGCCGCCGCCTCCACCGCCGAGCCTTGCCACCTTCACCGGCGTCGTCGCGGTCGGCCGCACGCGGTACACCTACACCATGGTTGGAACCAACCCGGAGCTGCGGCGCGCCCAAAACGTGGTCGTGCCGGTGGTGATCGTCCCCCTGCGGCTGGAGTTCCAGGACGGAACGGTGCTCGACCCCACCGCGCCCGACACCTGCCTGGGGGGCCGCGTGCCGGTGGACGTCACCCTGCAGTCGCCGCTTTTCCAGGACTACGACTACGGCGAAGGCCCCAGGCAGTTTGTCGAGCAGATCCGGCGGATGGAGTTCTGGCAGTTCACCGGCCCGCACAAGCTCAATCCCGGCTACAGCGTGCGGCTGGGGACGCCCACCATCCTGCCGACGCAGACGCTGACCCTTTCGTCAGCCAGCTTCACCGAGGCCATGACCTGCCGCACCACCGGCGACCCCGAGACGATGGGCCACATCGATTTCAATGACTTCAACAACTTCCTGGAGTCTCAGCTGGAGCCGCAGTTCCCGAAGTGGGGCATCAACGCCGGCACCTTCGTGGTCCTCCACCTGCCTTTCGCCGACTTCTACGCAGACGGCACCGAGGTCGCATATTCCTTCCACGCCTATTTCAACACCCCGCAAGGCAAGATCACCTACGCGGCGGCGCAGCTCGGCCTGGCTCTGCCGGGAGACGTGGTGAACATCGGGCCCATGTCGCACGAGTTCGCCGAATGGCTCGACGACCCCTACATCGACAACGCGACGCCGCCCTATGGCAACATCGGCCAGGTGACGGGATGCCAAGCGATCCTTGAAGTCGCTGACCCGCTGACCGGCACCTTCCTGCCGCTCATCAAGATGCCCAACGGCATCTCCTATCAACCCCAGGAGACCGCCTTCTTCTCCTGGTTCTTCAACCAGGTACCATCCCTGGGATTCAACGGCTGGTACTCCACCAACGGCACCTTCAGGAAGCCCGCAGCGCCCTGCCACTGATCCACCTGGCAACCCTCTTCCGGGGCCACCGTCCCGGAAGAGGGGTAGCACCCCCAGCACCCACACCGCCGGCCTGGCGATCGACCCCGAGCGGGCAAGCCGCCGCCGCGCCATATTCTGGGATAGCCTGTAAACTAGTCAGGCCGACGCTTCGGGCGAGGAGGGATATTTGAACATGAACGTGCAGGGACAAATCAAAGAGTACATTGCTAGTCAAGCTGAACCAAGACGCAGCGACATGCAAGAGTTGCACCGAATGATTCTGGAAATAGTGCCAGCATGTAGATTATGGTTCCTGGATGGCAAAAACGACGAGGGTAAAACCGTTTCCAATCCTAATATAGGATATGGACTTCGCACCATAAAATACGCTGACGGCAAAGCCAGAGAGTTTTACCAGATCGGTATCAGTGCCAACAAAACTGGCATCTCTGTCTATATCCTTGGTATCGATGACAAGACATACTTGGTCAAAACGTATGGAAAAGAAATAGGCAAGGCGAGCGTGACCGGGTATTGCATCAGGTTCAAAACGTTAAGGGATATAAACATGGCGACGCTTGAAGCGGCAATACGATACGGGTTGGCGCAAGAGTCCCCGCCGGCGGGTTAGGCGCCCCAGCCAAGGGGCGGGGGGAGCTGCGAGACACGAAGGCTCTCGCAGCTCTTGGGGTCAAAACGGCCTCTCTGGGCGTGCCTGGCCGGCGCGGGCCCGGCGATTACGGACAGGTGTTGCCCACCAGGCAGAGGTTGCCGATGAACAAGACTATCCGTATCGGCCTGGTGTCCGCGAGGGGTTGCACTCCCGGCACCCACACCGGCGACCCGGCGACTCGATCTGTGCGGGCAAGCCGCCGCCGGGGCACAGGCGCTATGATGGAGCGCGGCGGTGGAGTCCGCCATCAACCGCCACGTCCCTCCCGAGCGGCCGATGCCTCCTACTTAGAGGCCAAAAAGGAGGCTTCCATGAGGATTCTCGGTCCCGCAAAGCGCCTCATCATCTACATCGGCGAAAGTGATCGCTGGCACGGTCAGCCGCTCCACATCGCCCTGCTCGAAGCGCTGCGGCGCGACGGTATGGCCGGCGCGACGGTGCTGCACGGCACTGCCGGCTTCGGCGCCCACTCCCGCCTTCACACCTCGACGATCCTGCGCCTGTCCCAGGACCTGCCGCTGGTGATCCACGTCGTGGACACAGCCGAGCGCATCGATCACGCCCTGGCGCTGGTCGCGCCGATGGTCCGCGAAGGCCTGGTCACCGTCGAAGACGTCCAGGTCGTCAAGTACACCCACCGCTACCTGGCCCCCTTGCCGACCGACCGCCCGGTGCGCGACTTCATGTCCGCGCCGCTGGTGGTCACCACGGCGCAGGCGTCCATCCTGGAAGCCTGGGACCTGATGGTGCAACACGGTCTCAAGACGCTGCCGGTGGTCGACGAGCAGCACCGGCCGGTCGGCATGCTGAGCGACGGCGACCTCATGGAACGCACCGGCCTGGTGCAGCGGCTAGCCATTGCCGAGCGGCTGGACGCGGCGACCCTCGCCGCTTGGCGGCAGGCCCTGGCGGACAAGGAAACGCGTGTCGGCCAGGTGATGACCTCCCCCGCCGAAACCGTGCCGGCGGACGGCGCGCTCGGCCGTGCCGCCGCCCTGATGAGCCGCGGCGGCCGCAAGCGCCTGCCGGTGGTCGATGGCGACGGCGCGGCGATCGGCATGCTGAGCCGCTTCGACGTCCTCGCCGCCGTCGCCCCGGCCAGCAAGGGCCAGCGCGAACAACCCCCGCGCGGCGCCCTGCGCACCGTGGGCGAAGTGATGAATCACCACCTCCCCGCCGTCGCCGAGGACGCCGACCTGACGGAGGTCGTCGAAACCATGCTGGCCGGCGACTTCAAGCGGGTCATCGTGGTGGACGCCGAACAGCGGCCGGTCGGGCTCATCAGCGACGGTGACCTGGTCGCCAGGGTGCGGCCCGACACCCGCCCCCGCCTGCTGCGCGCGCTGGCGCGCCTGGACAAGACGCCCAGGGGAGCCACCACCGCTCGCGAGCTGATGTCGCCGGGCGTCCTCACCGTGCCGCCCGACATGGCGGTAGGCGAAGCCGTCCAGCGCGCTCTCGCCGATCGCCGCAAGCGCCTGGTCATCGTCGACCCTGCCGGCCGCGCCATCGGTATCCTGGACCGCCAGGACCTGCTGCGCGCCATCGCCGGCTGAGGTGTGCGGCACGCCTTCGCGGGCCGGGTTCAGACCGCGGGTCGTCGCCGGCGCGCGGGCGGGCCAGGTCCTACTCGGCGCCCTCCAGCAGGGAACGCTTTGAGCACCAGCAGCAGCGGGACCGAGCGCTGCGCCAGGTCGCCGAGCAGGCGCAGCTCCTCGCCCGAGATCGGCGGCTCGGCGCCGGCATCGATCTGCGGCACGAACGCCAGGGTGGCCGCGGTGTTCTCGTCGAAGGTGGAGCCCAGGCCGGGAGTGTCGACGCAGCAGAGGCCCGCGGCAAGGAGAGCGTGGGGCAAAAAGACTTCGGCGGCGCGCACGCCGCGCCGGTTGTCCGGGTTGCGCTCCTCCGTCACGTAGGCCGCCAGATCGGCGATCTCGATCGGCGTCCAACCCTCGGCCAGCAGCACGCGCGCTACGCGGCGTTCGCCGTGGCGCAGCACCGTCACCACCGAGGTGACCGGCACGACTCTCACCGGCAGAACGGTCGCCTGGAAAAGGGCGCAGAGGTACTGGTCGTAGCCCTGTATCTGAGGGTTGCAACGGCGACCTGCGTCTGACGGGTAGTAAACGCCGGAGTCACACAAAAGTCGATCTGTTATGTCAACTTGCCACATAATCTAAGACATTGATATGGTGCTCCTGCGCTCGGGAATGCCCTGAGACACGGGCACAATTTTAGGAGGAAAACTGATGCGGACAAGGATCGCCAAGAAGAAGCTATGCCTCACCTGTGAGACGGTGCGCTACCTCGACCAGAACGACCTGGAGCGAGTGGCGGGCGGCAACGTATCGGACATGACCCATTGCGCCGCCAGCATCTGCATCGGCGTCTGCAACACCAATCTCACCTGCCCATAGGCCAGGTTCCGCCCGCCGGTGCTACGAGGAAAGCCTGCTGGCGGGCGGCCGGTCGAGCCTGCCGGGGAAACGTTGCTGCCAGCGGTTTCGATTCCCTACTTGATTTGTTTCTTCCGTACGGGCCACAACCAGCAGCCGGCCATGAGCCGATACGCCGAAAGTGAGGAGGCGATGTTGAAAGCTCCTACGTCGGCCAGGTATTGGGTCGGGTGTATTCCACCCGTGCCACCGGCAGCGCGCCGCCGGCGACGATCACCCGGCCGACGCGGGGCCGGCGATTACGGACAGGTGTTGCCCACCAGGCAGAGGTACTGGTCGTAGCCCTGTATCTGAAAGGTGGTGCCCACCTGGGTGCACTGCTGGGTAATCGTCTGCGTGGTGTCGCAGGTGTCGTCGGTGCCGCAGGCAGTCTCCTGGCGCAGAAGCTTGACGCTGAGGTTGCTCTGCGCCGCGGTGCAGGTCGAACCGGTGCCGGTCTCGGTCGGTGTCTGGTGCACGGGCGCGCTGCACGAGCATGTGGCCGCGGCCGGCGGCGGCACCGCGAAGTGAACGGCAAGGGCGAGGGCGAAGAGTGCGGCGATAAGCCTCACGGTAGACCAGCGAATCATGACGGGATCCTTCCCGAAGGACGCCAGCTCGCATCGGCCCGTCCACTGGCCGGCCGCCCATGCGGTGCGAGAGTTCCTTCGCTTTCTCCTAACTACATGAGTGCTCGCCGGGCCGCAGTGGTCGCCCGCAGAGCCCGCGCCGGCCATGGGAACTGTCGCCCGTGCGCGGGAAGGGAGCTGGACGCGGCGTGTAACGAAGGGGACGGCCGTGGCGCCTCACTTGGTTGCTTCCTGGATGCCGGGGAGCGGCGCCCGATCGGCCCCAATGGAGGGGTATGGCACATGGGCGACCTTGAGGAGATGACAATGAAGAAGCTTGCCCTGAAGCTCAATCGTGAAGTCGTTCGCCAGCTGACGCCCAAGGAAACCCGCGAGGCCGCGGCCGGCTATATCTACCGGTTCAGCGGCGCCAGCTGCGAGTGCACGCAGATCTGCACGTTCAACTAGCACCAGCCGCGATCGCTGCGCCGGCATCTGCCGGCGCAGCATAGTCCTGCTGCTGCGTCAGCCCCGCCACAGCTGGTTGGGCAGGCCCCGTCGCTTTGCGGAGAGGTCAGTTTCCAGCGCTGCCCGCGTGCCCTCTTGGCGGCGCAGGCCTGCCGGGCGGTGCCGGCAGCTCGGCGAAATAGGCGTCCGGCACACCGTTCCTGCCGTCGGGCCAGACGGCGAAGGCGCGGTTGCCGGCGGCGGTGATGCCGATGAAGTCGCCGAAGTTGCCGAATTGGGTGCCTTCCTTGTCAAAGGCGACCTTGCACCAGTTGCTGGTTTGGGAGGTGACGCGGACCGGCGCGCCGAAGGTTGCCCCGCCGTCGGTCGATTGCACCCAATAGACGTCGACCAGGGAGCTGACCCCGCCCTTGCGGGGGCCACCGTCGGTGAGCGGTTCCGTGCAGTCGATGCCGTCAGGGCCGGCATGCACCGGTTTTTCCTGGCTCTCCATGTACACGACGTCGACCGTGCCGCTTTCGCGGACGGCCACCGAGGGCCAGAAGCGCTTGACGCCGGTCGGCGGCTCCGGCGGCGCCAGCGGCTGCGGCGCGCTCCAGGTGGCGCCGCGATCGTCGGAGTACAGGAGGTAGGCTTGCGTCGACACCACGCGCTGCTCGGTGTACGGCGACGCGACCTCGCGCGCCGCGGCGGCATAGGTGACGTAGATGCGCCCGTTGCCGCCGACGGCCAGGCGCGGCCCGTCGTTGATGACGTACTTGCTGTAGCCGACCGGCGGGTCCTCGCGCATCGAGTTGATCTTGACCAGGTCCTGCGGCGCGCTGAAGGTGCTGCCGCCGTCGAGCGAGCGCGCGAAGCGGACGCTCAGCGTGCGATTGGTCTTGACCGGGAAATAGGGATCGATGACCTTGGGGCCGAACTGCCAGGCCACGTAGATCTCGCCGTGCGGTCCCAGGCCGCCGGTCGATTGCACCTGGTAGGTGCCGTCGCTGCCGCAGCGGGGGTCTCTGGGGTTGACCGTATCGAGGGTGTCGTCGGGGCCGACGATCACCGGCCCTTCCCACGTCCTGCCTTCGTCGGCGCTGCGCAGCATCTCGATCTGGCCCGACGAGGTGCCCGGCTGGTTGCAGACGCCGCGCAGGTTGCTGAGCGTCACGTAGACCTTGCCGCTGCCATCCTTGGCCGCAAAGAGGCTGGGGCTGCGCAGCAGGTCCTGCGCTCGGTGCGGCGAGAAGGGATGCTGATCGCTCCAGCTGAACACGCCGTCCTTGAAGCGCCCGCGGTAGAACACCAGCCCGACCTGGCCCGAGCCGCCCGGCGTGGTGTCCGTGGCGGTCGCCGCCGTCGAGCGGGCCCGGCTGACCAGGAAAAACGTCTGGTTGTCGACGCCACCGCGGTCGAGCCAGGGGTGGCCCGAGGTCATTACGCTGCCGGGCAGGAAGGGCGGTCCGGCGTCGGTCCAGGTGCGCCCGCCGTCTGCCGAGGTGCCGACCGCCGAGATGCCCGGCGCTTGCGGCGGCGTGCAGGCGGCGCCGAACGGCTTGCCGCAGGTTCCCTGCAGGGTTTCCCAGGCGGCGACCAGCAGCGTTCCCGTCGGGTCGGCGGCGATCGCCTCCCCCGGCCGGCCGAGCCGTCCGTTGGGCATCGCTGCCTGCGATGCGTTCATGCGTCGATTGGCGATCGCCGGCGCCGGCGATCCGGCCTGCACGACCGTGATCGCCAGCAGGGTGTAGCCCGCCCAGCCGGCGAAAATCCTTTTCATCGTTACAGGCTTGTCGTTAGTCATGAATCGCCCCTCGGCGGCCGCTGCGCGCTTGTGTAAAATTCGGTCGCGAGTATAGTTTGACAAGCTTGTCTTGAGAAGAAGTGTGCGCCGCCGCTCCTGCGCCGCGCGTCCCTGCAATCCACGAAAAACGGTGGAAGCTCGTCGCTCGCCACCCTGAGGTCTACTGCATGGAGCCCGAGGCAAAGACGGGACGGCCACAAGCGTGATGAATTCCACCCCACCGAGACAACGCGCCGGCACTGCCGCGCTGCAGCTGCGCCAGGCGGTCCGCGGGGGCTCGTTTGCCAATGTCGCGGCGCTGGCCCTTGGCATGGCCTTGTTGCTGCTCATCCTGCTTTTCCTGCGGGCCGAGCTGAGCTACGACCGGATGCATGAGAACGCCGATCGCATCGCTCGCGTGACCGCGGGCTTCAAGCTGCGCGGCGAGCCGATGCGGTACGGGGCTTTGACGCCCCTGATCCTGGCGGAGACGCTCAAGCGGGAATGGCCGGAAGTCGCCGAGGCCGGCCGCATCATGCCCTACCTCGAAGGCACCGCCGCGGGCAAGGTGGCCGTTCGGCTGGGGCGCGACAAACAGTCCTACGAATATTTCTCCTGGGCCGACCCCAGCATCTTGCGGATCTTCACCTTTCCCTTCGTCGCGGGCGATCCACGGACGGCCCTCGCCCTTCCGAACACGGTGATCCTCAGCGAATCGGTCGCGCGCAGCATCTTCGGCGCCGCACCGGCGGTCGGCCGGACGCTGCAAATCGACAGCGGCTTCACCGACGAATCCTACAGGGTCACGGGAGTGTTCAAGGACCTCCCCTTCAACTCTCATTTCCACGTCCACATCCTGGCTTCCTTCTCAAGCCTCGATCACGTCAAGGACCCGCGCATCATCCGCGACGATTTTTGGGTGACCGATACCTATACCTACGTCCTGCTCGCCAAGGGCGTGCCTGCCGAACGGGTGCGCGCCAAGCTTCCGGCCTTCATCGCCAAGCACTACGAGAAGGTCGAGGGCACCGAGGCGACGCTCTACGTGCAGAGCCTGGGCGACATTCACCTGGGATCGCACCAGCTCTTCGAGTTCGAGGCCAACGGCGACCGCAGGAACGTCCAGATCCTGGCGGGCGCCGCGGCCGCCGCCCTGCTCCTGCTGTGTCTCAACTTCATGACCCTGTCGACCGCGCGCTACGCCGGCGGGGCGCCGCCGGGCGCCCTCACGCCCGCCCTGGGAACCGACCGGCGGCAGCTGTGGAAGCGGCTCTTCGGCCGCTCCCTGATCCTGGCCGGCATCGCGCTGTGCCTGGCCCTGGCCCTGGTCAAGCTGACCCTGCCGGCGCTCGATGCGCTGGTCGGCCTGCCGGTCGCGCTGCCACTCGGTCCCGCCGCCTGGGACTGCGGCATCGCGCTCGCCCTGGTCGTGGTCCCCAGCCTGCTCGCGGCCGGGTATGCGACCGCCCGCCTCTCGGCCGCGAGCCCGCCCGCGAACGGCACCGGCGCGGCGGCTTCGCGCGGCAGGGTCTTGCGCCAGGTGGTGGCCGGCTTGCAGGTCGCCATCGGCGTGGCGCTGCTGGTCGCCGCCGGCATGGTGCACCACAACCTGTATGTCATGCACACGGTCGATCTCGGTTTCGACATGGAGCATGTGATCGTCGTGCCCATCCGGGACGTCGCACTGCGCGACCGTTACGCCGACCTGAAAACCGCGATGGAGCGCAATCCGGACGTGCTCGGCACCACCTTTTCGTCCATCGTGCTGGGCCAGCAGCCGCCGGTCGTCGGCAGCTGGCTGAAGGGCGTGAAGAGCATGAAGGAGCTGGACACACTGGTGGCCGACACCGACTTCGTCAAGGTGCTCCGCCTCCGCGTCCTGGCCGGGCGCGCGTTTTCGCCGCAAGTGGCGAGCGATCCAAAGGCGGGGTTCATCATCAACGAAGCCACCATGCGGCTGTGGGGTCTGCAGTCGCCACAGGAGTGCCTGGGCAGGATCTTGCTGTGGAACTCGCAGAAGAAAGGGACCGTCGTGGGCGTCGTGCGCGACTTTCACTATCAGCCGCCCCCGCTCGCCGTCGAGCCGCTGGTGCTGCACATCCGGCCGCTCGCTTTCCGCTACATGTACATCCGGATCGCGCCGCAGCACACGGCGGCGACCCTGCAAGCCCTGGGCGACACCTGGCGCGGCATGGTGTCGGACAAACCCTTCGAGTTTTCCTTCCTGGCCGACGACTACAACCGCGCCTACCACGGCGAGGAGACGCTGGGCCGCCTGCTCGGCCTGGCTGCCGTGATCGTCCTGGTCATCGCCGGCCTTGCCGGCCTTGCCCTCTGCGGCCGGCGCGGCTTCAGTCGATCCGCAGCGCGGTGACCGGCTGGATGCGCGTCGCCTTCCTGCCGGGAAGCCAGGTCGCGACGAGCACGGTCAGGATGAGGCCCAGGGAGACGCCCACGAAGGTGAGCGGATCGATCGCCGAAACCCCGTACAGCAGCGACGCCATGACGCGCGTCATGGCGAAGGCCGCGACGATGCCGCACAGCACGCCGGCGCCCGCCAAGCGGCCGGCTTCCAGCACCACCATGCGCAGGACGCTGCCGCGCTCGGCGCCGAGCGCCATGCGGATACCCAGCTCGCGCGTCCTCTGGGAGATGGAGTACGAGGTGACGCCGTAGATGCCGATGATCGCGAGCACCAGGGCCAGGCCGGCGAAGAGGCCGAGCAGCATGACGCTGAAGCGGGGTTTGTCCACCGAGGCGGCGACCATCTGATCGAGGGTGCGGATGCGCGAAACCGGCTGGCTTGGGTCCACCTCGTGCACGGCGGCGCGCACTTCCGGGATCACGGACAGGGGGTCGCCCGCGGTGTGCATGACGATGCGCATCAGGAAGCCGACCAGAACGGGGGTCTGCGACGGCACCATGTACATTTGCGATTGCAGGTCGCCCAGCAGGCCTGCCTCGCGAACGCTGCCCACCACTCCGACGATGGTGTAGTGATAGGCGGCCTTCTTGCCCAGCAGGAGACGCTTGCCGATGGGATCTTCGCCCGCCAGGTAGGTGCGGGCCATGGTTTCGTCGATCAGCGCCACCTTCTGCGAGTCCGCCGTGTCGGAGGCGGTGAAGAACCTGCCGCGCAGCAGCGGGATCCCCATCATCTCGAAGTAGCCGGGAGCCGCCGAGCGCTGCAGCGCCTGCTGGCCGACGGCCTGGTCCGGCACCGCGGTCTTCGGTGCCTCTCCTTCGATGGTGAAGCCTCGGAATCCCCCATCGCCGTCCATCGGCAGGTCGGAGGTGACGGCGGCGGCGGTGATGCCGGGCAGCACCCGCAGCTTGTCCACGACGCGCTGGAGAAACGGCAGCCGCTGCGCCATCGGATAGCGGTCCGTCGGCATGGCGAACTCGATGGTGAGCAGGTGCGCGGGGCGGAAGCCGGGGTTGACGTCCAGCAGGTGGATGAAGCTGCGCATCAGCAGGCCGGCGCCGATCAGCAGCAGCGTCGCCAACGCGACCTCCGCCGCCACCAGGACGTTGCGCATGCGGTGGCTTGCCGCCGTGCCGGCGCCGGCGCGCGTGCCCTCGCGCAGCGATCCGGCCAGGTCCTGGCGAGTCAGCTGCAGAGCGGGAGCCAGGCCGGCCAGCAAGCTTGCCACGAGGCAGAGAGCGGCGGTGAAGACGATCGCCCGGGCGTTCAGCGAGAAGCCGCCGACGACCGCCAGGCCGACTGGAATGGAGGCTGAAAAGGTGCGCAGGGCGACCTCGGCGAAGACGACGCCGAGCGCTCCGCCCAGGAGCGCCAGCAGCCCGCTTTCGGTCAGCAGCTGGGAGATCAGCTGGCCGCGGCTTGCCCCCATCGCCATGCGCACGGCGATCTCCTTCTGGCGCGACGCGGCGCGGGCAAGCAGCAGGTTGGCGACGTTGGCGCAGGCGATCAGCAGCACCAATCCGACCGCCGCCCAGAGCACGATGAGCGCGGTGCGCAGGTGGCCCCGCATCTGCTCGAGCAAGGGCTGGAGGCTGACGGTCCAGCCGCCGTCCGTCTTGGGGTAGAGAGCGGCCAGCTGCGCGCAGTGGGCCTTGAGCTCCGCCTCCGCCGCCGCCATCGTCACGCCCGGACGCAGGCGCCCGATCACCACGTCGTAACGGGTGTCGCGGTCCTGCCTGGCATCGGCGGTGAGCGAAGTCGGCGCCCAGACGTCGGTCTCCGGCGTGAAGCCATACGGGCCGGGGATCTCGAAGCCGCCGAGCGGGAAGGTGAAGCGCGGCGGCATCACCCCCACCACGGTGTAGGGATTGCCGCCCAGGTTGATGACCCGGCCGATGACGCCGCGATCGCTGCCGAAGCGGTGCTGCCAGAGCGCGTACGAAAGCACCGCCGTGTTGGGCTTGCCGAAGTTGTCGTCGCCGGGATCGATGGTGCGGCCCAGGGCGGCGGACGCGCCGAGCACGCTGAAGAAGCCGCCGGTGACGCGGGTGACGCCGAGCTCCACGGGCTCACCCTGGCCGGTCAGGGCCTGGCGGTCGGACTGCATCATGCCCAGGCGTTCGAAAGAGCGGCTGTCCTGCTGAAAGTCATAGAACAGGGCGTCGGAGGCCGGCCCCTTCACCCCCAGGCCTTCGGTGCCCGGCAACGTCGAATTGGCAGCCCAGACGATCACCAGCCGGGCAGGATCGCGGAACGGCGGCGGGGTAATCAGGGTCGCGTCGACGATGCTGAAAATCGCCGAGTTGGCGCCGACGCCCAGGGCCAAGGTGAGAATGGCGGCGAATGCAAGTTCCTGCCGCAGGTTGCGAACGGCGAGACGCAGGTTATGGACAAATTGGCTCATGGCTTCGGGCCGCGTGGCAGCCGCTATCCTCCGATGTCCTCCGGCAATCCTGGGACTGGATTTGATCACCTGAAAACTGCCGCAGGCTATCATGATACATCGCTCTGTGAAGGCCGCAGGACATTGAATTCAGGGGTCTTTGTGGGATAGTATTTGCACTCTCAATCGCCAAGGAGAACCCTGCTCTTGGAACCCTTCGATACGCTCGAATCCGAGGTCCGTTCGTACTGCCGGCTGTTCCCGTCCGTGTTCGAGCGGGCCGTCGGCTCCCACCTTTTCGACGAATCCGGAAAGGATTATATCGACTTCTTCAGCGGTGCGGGAACGCTCAATTACGGACATAACAACCCGGTTCTCAAAGAACACCTTATTGACTACATTCGCCGCGACGGCATCGCCCATGCGCTCGACATGGCGACGACCGCCAAGCGGGCGCTGCTCGATCGGTTCCAGCGGGTGATCCTCGAGCCGCGGGGGTTGCGCTACAAGGTCCAGTTCCCCGGTCCCACCGGAACCAACGCCGTCGAGGCCGCGCTGAAGCTGGCGCGCAAGGTGACGGGCCGCACGCACGTGCTCTATTTCAACAACGCCTATCACGGGTTGACGCTGGGGGCGCTGGCCGTCACCGGCAGCACCTCGAAACGCCGGGCCGCAGGCGTACCGCTGCCGAACACCACCCCGCTGCCCTTCGACGGCGACCTGGGAGAGCAGGATACGGTCGAGTACCTGCGGGGCCTGCTGGAAAACCCGTCGAGCGGCATCGATCTCCCCGCCGCGGTCATCGTCGAGACCGTGCAGGCGGAGGGCGGTGTCCGCGCAGCCGGCTTCGACTGGCTGCAGCGGCTCGCCGCGCTCCTGCAGCGGCACGGCATCCTGCTGATCGTGGACGACATCCAGGTGGGGTGCGGGCGCACCGGCACGTTCTTCAGCTTCGAGCCCGCCGGCGTGGTTCCTGACATCGTCTGCCTGTCCAAATCCATCAGCGGCTTCGGCCTCCCCATGGCCCTTGTCCTGCTGCGTCCCGAGCTGGACGTCTGGAAGCCGGGGGAGCACACCGGGACGTTTCGCGGCAACAACCTGGCGTTCGTCACGGCCGCGGCGGCCCTCGACTACTGGCAGGACGACTCCTTCAGCCGCGACGTCCTCCGCAAGGCGGGCCTCCTGCGCCGCCGGTTGGAGGAGATCACCGCGCGCCACTCCGACATCTGCGGGCCGGTGCGCGGCAGGGGCCTCATCCAGGGCCTGGCCCTGGAGGTCGACGGGCTCGGCACCCAGGTGGCCAGGGGCGCTTTCCAACGCGGGCTGATCATGGAACCGGTGGGCCCCAGGGACGAGGTCCTGAAAATCCTGCCGCCTCTGGTCATCGAGGATGCCGAGCTGCTGCAGGGGCTGGACATCCTCGCGGAAGCCCTGGCTGAGGCCGTCGAGGCAATCGAAGCCGCCGAGTCGGCCGGCGGCAGCTTGGTGGAGCGGGGAGCGCGGCAGGCGATCTCGCCCCCGGCCGGCCCTTAGCCCCACCTCAAGGTCCGCCCTCGACGGCGGCCAGAGCCCTAGCCATGTGCTCCGCCAGTTCGTCGAGGGCCGGCTCCCGCAGCAGGGAGGCATGGTCCGTATTCACCAGCAGGTGCGTTTCGACCGCGCCGGCAAGCTCGTCCCAGCCGCCGACCAGGTCCAGGGTACCCGCAGCCATCAGGCCGCCGTCGGCCCGGAACAGAACCAGCCGGCCGCCACAGGGGCGCGGCAGGTAGCTCTCCACAGTGGTCATGGTGCGGCAGTAGAGATTGAAACGCTCGCGCATCCATGACATTCCGACCTCCGCGGTCAGCACCCCCTCGGCTCGCGCCAGCGCGAGCAAACGGTCGAGCCCGGCCTCCAGGTCCAGCCCTTCCAGCATCTGGCGGATCGACGCCTGCTGCTCCGGGGCAGGATGCGCCAGGCGCGAGAAACCGAGCAGGAGCTCGCTGTCGCCGACTCTGCGGATGCACCCGTCCGGAGGCCGCGGTGGGTCGAACATCGTCACCAGCGCCGTACCGCCCATGCTCTCGATCTGCCGCGCCATCTCGAAGGCCGTGATGGCGCCGGCCGACCAGCCGCCCAACAGCCAGGGTCCCTCGGCCTGGACCGCGCGCACCGTCGCCAGATATTGCGCTGCCAGATCCTCCATCGAGGGCGGCGGGCCGACGCCCTCGTCGAGCGCCTGCAGGCCGTAGACCGGACGCTTCGCCCCGAGCTTTTTGGCCAGCGGTATGTAGGAAAAGACGTTTCCTCCCACCGGCGGAGCCAGGAACAGCGGCCTTTCCGCGCCTCCCGGATGCAGACGCACCAGCGGCGCGATGCGCTGCACCTTGCGGCCCTGGATGATTGCCGCCAGCTGCCCCACCGTCGGCGCCTCGAACAGCGCCGAGATCGGCATCGCGACCCCGAGCACGTGCTGGATGCGCCCCATCACCCGCACCGCCAGCAGCGAGTGGCCGCCCAGGTCGAAGAAGTTGCTGTTCGCTCCGACCCGTTCGACAGCGAACTGCTCGGCCCAGAGGTCGGCGAGGAACTCTTCGACCGGCGTCCGCGGCGCCACGAAGCCCTCCGCGGCGCCCGGCTGCCCGGGGGCCGGCAGGGCCTTCCGGTCCACCTTGCCGGTGGGCGTGAGCGGCAGGGCGTCGAGAGTCACGAAGGCCGTGGGCACCATCGCGTCCGGCAGCCGCTCGCGCAACGACCGGCGCAGCGTGTCGGCCGCGACGTCCCCCACCAGGTAGGCCACCAGCCGCTTGTCGCCCGGCCGATCCTCGCGCACGGTCACGACCGCCGCGCGCACTCCCTCCAGCCCGGCCAGCGCCACTTCGATCTCGCCCAGCTCGATGCGGACGCCGCGGATCTTGACCTGGTGGTCGGTGCGGCCCAGATATTCGACCGCGCCGTCCGGCCGCCGCCGCGCCAGGTCGCCGGTGCGGTAGACCCGCCCACCGGGCTCGCCCCCCGTGGGGTCGGGCAGGAAGCGCTCGGCCGTGAGGTCGGGGCGATCGACGTAGCCGCGCGCCAGGTTGACGCCGCCGATGAACAGCTCGCCGGGAACGCCGACCGGCAACGGCGACAGGCCCCGGTCCAGCAGGTGGATCTGGGTGTTGGCAATCGGCCTGCCGATCGGGATGCCGCCGCGCTCCTCCCCTTCGCCGCAGATCCACCAGGTGACGTCGACCGCGGCCTCGGTGGGGCCGTAGAGGTTGTGCAGGCGGACGTGACCGAAGCGGGCGGCGAAACGCCGCGCCAGCTCGGGCGACAGGGCCTCACCGCTGCACACCACGTCACGCAGGGTGCGGCACTCCTCCACGCCGGGCTCCTCAAGGAACAGCTGCAGCATCGAGGGCACGAAATGGAGCACCGTGATGCCCTGGCCGATCACCAGGCTCTTCAAGTAGGCGTTGTCGCGGTGGCCGCCGGGGCGGACCATCACCAGGCGGGCGCCGGTCATCAGCGGCCAGAACAGCTCCCAGACCGAAACGTCGAAGCTGAACGGAGTCTTTTGCGCCACCCGGTCGCCGGCGCCCAGGTGCAGGGCGTCCTGCATCCAGAGCAGGCGGTTGACGATGGCGCGGTGCGAGATCATCGCCCCCTTCGGCCGGCCGGTGGAACCCGAGGTATAGAGCACGTAGGCCGGGCAGTCGGCGGCGACGGCCGCACCCGGGCGCAGTTCGCCGGCGACGTCGCCGGCCGGCGGCCCGCCAGGCTCCAGCAGCAGGAGGCGATCCCCTGCGCCCGCCAGGTCGCCGGACAGCCGGCCGGCGAGGTCGCGGCGGGTCACGACCCATTGCAGGCGGGCGTCCCGCTCCTGGAAGGCCAGGCGATCGGCCGGGTGATCGGGATCGAGGGGAACGTAGGCGGCGCCCGCCTTGAGCACGCCGAGCAGAGCCACCATCAGCTCACAGGAGCGCTCCAGGAAAACGCCGACCCGGCTCTCCGCACCGCACCCGCGGGCGCGGAGCTGGTGGGCCAGGCGATCAGCCCGCTGGTCCAGCTCGCGATAGCTCAGCTCCTCGCCCTCGAATTCCACCGCCACGGCCAGGGGCGTGCGCAAGACCTGCTCTTCGATCCAGGCGTGGAGCGGCTTGTCGAGGGGGTACGCGACGGCGGTCTCGTTCCAGGCGCGCAGCTCCGCCGCCTCCGCGGCGGTGAGCAGGTCCACCTCGTGGACCCGGCGCTCCGGCTCCCCGGCCATGCCGGCCAGCAGCCTCTCCAAGTGCCCGGCCAGGCGGTCGATCGTCGCGGCGTCGAACAGGTCGGCGGCGTAGTCGAGCCGGCCGGTCAACGTCCCGTCGTGCTCGCCGAGGCTGAGCGTGAGATCGAATCTGGCCATCGTCTCGGCGCCGCCCAATCGCTGCACGCGCAGGTCGCGGATCTGCAGGCTTTCGGCCGGAGCGTTCTGCAGCACGAACATCACCTGGAACAGGGGCGCGTGCGCCAGGCTCCGCCGCGGCGAAAGCTCCTCGACCAGCTTTTCGAACGGCACGTCCTGGTGGCGGGAGGCCGCCAGCGCCGTCTTCCGCACCCGCCGCAGCAGCTCACGGAACGACGGACCGCCCGGCCTATCTCCCGATAGGTCGGCGCGCAGCACGAGCGTATTGACGAAGAACCCGATGAGGTCCTCGACCTCCACCCGGTTGCGTCCGGCGGTGGGCGAGCCCACGGCCAGGTCGTCCTGTCCGCTGGTGCGCGCCAGCAGGGTCTGGAAGCCGGCCAGGAGCACCATGAACAGGGTCGCGCCCTCGCTCCGGGCCAAAGCTTCCAGCTGCCGGGTGAGCCCGGCCGGCAGCCGCACCGGCCTGGCACCGCCACGGAAGCTCTGCCGCGCCGGCCGCGGCCGGTCGGTCGGCAGGTTGAGCAGCGTCGGCAACCCTGCAAGCTCGTGGCGCCAGAAGGCGACCTCCCGCTCCAGGGTCTCGCCGTGTAGCCAGGAGCGCTGCCAGAGCGCGAAATCCGAATATTGCACCGGCAGCTCGGGCAGGGGGGACGGCTCGCCCGCGGCAAACGCCGCATACAGGGCGGTGACCTCGCGCACCAGGATTCCCAGCGACCAGCCGTCGCTCGCGATGTGGTGCAAGGTCAGCGCGACGGCGTGGTCGCCGGCGGCAAGCCGCAGCAGCGAGCCGCGCAGTAACGGGCCGCGCGCCAGGTCGAACGGCCGGCCGGCCTCCTGCCGGGCCAGGGTGAGAGCCAATGCCTCGCGCTCCCGCCGCGGCAGGGCGGACAGGTCCACGACCGGCAGCAGGAAGGGCTGCGCCGGATGCACCACCTGCACGGGCGATTCGTCCGGCGCGGCGAACACCGTGCGCAGTGCCTCGTGGCGGCGCACGATCTCGCCGAGAGTCGCCGCCAGCACCCGCGGGTCGAGCGGCCCGGCGATCCGCAGGGCCACCGGCAGGTTGTAGAGCGCGCTCCCCGGTTCGAGCTGATCGAGGAACCAGAGGCGCTGCTGGGCGAACGACAGCGGCCGCGGCTCGCCGCTGCGCCCGCCCCGCGCGATGGCCGCCGGCGGCGCCGGTGGCGGCAGTGCCGGCCGGTCGTAGCCGAGACGTACGGCCATCTCCCAGGTCGCCACGCCGAGCGAGCCTTCCCGCGCCTCCTCCCGGAAGCGCTCGGCGACTCCCGCCTCGACGCCCTTGTACTGGAGGAACTTGACGTCGCCGAGCATTTTTCCCTCAGCATGGATGCCGTCGGTCATCCGCGCCCGTCCCTCCCGGTAGGGATCGATCATGGCGGGATGCAGCTCCACCCCCAGGGCGGCGCAAAATCGCCGCAGCTCGGCTTCGGGGTGGCGCACCAGGTCTTCGAAACCGACCCGCAGCTGGCGCTCCGCCGGCACGCCGGCCAGGTGCTCCAGGATGTTTTCGTGGCTCGCCAGCCAGATCAGCTCGGCCAGCTCCGCCCGCTCGAACTGGTGCGGATGGCGGAAGAAAAGCTCGTCCAACTTGACCTCCTCGAACGAGCGGATCGAGGCGTAGGGGTGGCGGAGCAGGTGGATATAGAAAGGTTTCTCAAACGCCTCCTCGGCCCGCCGCAGCACGGCCAGGTCCAAAGCGTAGGTGGTCGTCTTGTCGACCAGGGTGCGGCCGCCCAGCCACGCCTGCAGCTGGCGGTAGAACTGCTGCGTCGTCCAGCCCGCGGCGACGGTGGCGCCGATCGTCTGCCGAGCCTCCTCGACGCTGCATTGGCGCGCCTCCATGACGGCGCGAATCGCCCCTTCCAGCCAGAAGCTGTCGCGGCCGGGGAACGCGGCTTGGCGTTCGGCCATGGTGTTGAACGACAGCAGCTCGAGCTCCGGCGGCGCGAACAGCCGCGGATGGCCGCCCAACATGACGCGCAGCAGCGTCGAGCCGGCGCGCGGCGGCGACAGGATGAAGATCGCCGGCGGGTTCTTCGCCGCCGCCAGGTGCGGCCAGGGCGGCAGGGGTGCTATCACCGAGCGGAAGGCGGCCGACCGCTCCCGGTCGACGCGGCCGGCCGCGCGGCCGCGCGATGGCGGCTCCTGGGCCGCCTCGGCGCCGAGCGAAGCGGCGCCCCACAGGCGGACGACGGCCTCCCGCTGCTCGCACGCCAGATAGGCCGCCATCTTCGCCACCGTGGGAGCGTCGAACAGGACGACGACGTGGACGACCCCGCCGATCTCCCGTTGCAGCCGGTTCATCAGGATCGCCCCGGTGATCGAGTTGCCGCCCAGGTCGAAGAAGGAGTCGTGGATGCCGACGCTCGGGACCGCCAGCGCCTGGCGCCAGAGGCCGGCCAGGTACTCTTCGAGCGGCGTCCGCGGCGCGGCAGGCTCCGTGCCGGCGGCGAGCGCCAGCTCGGGATCGGGCAGCGCCCGGCGATCGACCTTGCCGTTCGCCGTCCGCGGGAAGGCCGCGATGGGCGCCAGGACCGCCGGGATCATGTAGCTCGGCAGGCGGTCCTGGAGGTGGCGCCGCAGGCTGGCGACCAGGTCCGGGTCCGGCGCGCCGGGCGCGGTCACCCAGGCGACCATGCGTAGTGCGGTCCCCGTGCCGCGCAGGTCCACCACGGCCTCCTGCACCGCCGGGTGCGCGGCCAGGGCCACCTCGATCTCCCCCAGCTCGATGCGGAAGCCCCGCACCTTGACCTGGTGATCGATGCGGCCCAGGAACTCGAGCGCGCCCTCCGCCCGCCAGCGCCCCAGGTCGCCGGTCCGGTAGAGCCGCGCGCCCGCGGCGGCGCCCGCGAACGCAGCAGGCACGAACGCCAGGGCGGTGCGCGCCGGGTCGGCGAGGTAGCCGCGCCCCACCCCTGCGCCCCCGACGCACAGCTCGCCCGGCACGCCGATCGGCTGCGGCTGGAGGTCCCGGTCGACGACGTAAAGCTGCATGTTGGCCACCGCCCGGCCGATCGCCGGGCGCCAGGCCGCCGCGGCCGGCGCCTCCCGCACCAGGCCGATGCTGACGTCGTCGGAGCACTCCGTGGGACCGTAGGCGTTGAGCAGCGGGATGCCGGGATGGCGGCCGAACCAGCGCCGGCAGAGCTCCGGCGGTAGCGCCTCGCCGGTGGGGATCAGCCAGCGCAGGTGCGACAGGTCGGGGTCGCTCTCGGCTCCCCCGTCGATCATCTCCAGCATCGCCGTGAGCAGCGAGGGGACCAGCTCCAGGACCGTCACCCGGTCGCGCGCCACCGCGGCGACGAGCGCCGCCGGGTCGTGGGCGATGGCGTCGGGATAGATGGCGACGCGCCCTCCCGACGCCAGGGCCGACAGCATCTGCCAGACGGAGATGTCGGAGCTCTGGGAAGAGTTCTGCGCCACCGTGTCGGCGCTGGTGAGGCCCAGCACCGCAATGGTGATGAGGGTGTGGTTGGCCAGACCCCGGTGAGGCACCATCGCGCCCTTGGGCAGCCCGGTCGAACCGGAGGTGTAGATGACGTAGGCCAGGTGGTCGAGCCCGGCGCGCACCGGCTGCGGCGCCGCCTCCCCCTCCAACCGCTCCAGGTCCTCCAGCGCCAGGATCTCCGGCAGCGGCGACGCGGGCGCCGCCGCGAGCAGCGCCGGGCCCAGCCCGGCGCCGGACAGGAGCAGGCGGGCGCCGCTCTGGCGCAGCACCCCCAGGGCGCGTGCGGCTGGCTGTTGAGGGTCCAGGGGGAGATAGGCGGCGCCGGCCTCCAGCACCGCCAGCACCGCGGTCAGGAACGGCAGGCCGCGCGGGGCCAGGATCGGCACCACCGATTCGGGGCCCACGCCGCGGCCGACCAGCGCCGCCGCCCAGCGGCGCGAGCGGCTCAGCAGCTCGCCGTAGGTCAGGCGCTCGTCGCCGCAGACGGCAGCCACCGCCGTAGGCGTCCTCGCCGCCTGCGCCGCGAACAGGTCCTGCAGGCAGAGGGCCGCCGCGGCATCGCCGGTTTGCGAGTCGTTCCACTCGCAGAGGGTCTGGTGCCTCTCGGCCGCGCCGAGCAGCGGCAGCTCGGAAAGCCGCCTCCCCGGGTCGGCCAGCGCCGCCGCCAGCAGCGTCGCGAAGCCGCCGCGCAGACGGGCGATGCGCGTGTCGTCGTAGAGATCGCTGTTGTAGCGGAACCGGCAGGACAGTTGGCCCGCGACCTCGGTGGCGTTGAGCACCAGGTCGAACTTGGCGGTGGCGGCGCCGGACTCGATCGGCCGGAAGCGCAGGCCGGGCAGCTCCAGCGGCTCCATGGGGGCGTTCTGCAGCACGAAAAGGACCTGGAAGATCGGCGAATGGCTGAGGTCGCGCTCCGGTGACAGCTCCTCCACCAGCTTCTCGAACGGCACCTCCTGGTGGGCGTAGGCGCCCAGGGTGACCTCCCGGATCCGCCCCACCAGCTCGCCGAAGGTGGGGTCGCCCGACAGGTCGGCGCGCAGCGCCAGGGTGTTGAGGAACAGGCCGATCAGCGGCTCGGTCTCGGCGCGGGTGCGGCCGGCGATGGGCGAGCCGACGACGACGTCGTTCTGGCCGCTCAAGCGGGCGAGCAGGGCGGCGAAGGCGCCGAGCAGGATCATGAACGGCGTCGCGCCGCTCTCCCCCGCCAGGGCCGCGGCACCGCCCAGCGGCAGCTGCTGGAGCTGCGACCGGCCGCGAAAGCGCTGCACGGCCGGGCGCGGCCGGTCGGCAGGCAGCGCCAGGAACGGCGGCGCTCCCGCGAGCCTCGCGCGCCACCAGCCGAGCTGCTCCGTCAGCGTTTGGCCCTGGAGCCGTTGCCGTTGCCAGACGGCGAAATCCGCATACTGCACCGCCAGCTCCGGCAGGGGGGAGGGCCGGCCGGCGGCAAACGCGGCATAGAGCGCCGCGACCTCGCGCGCCAGAATGCCCATCGACCAGCCGTCGCTGGCGATGTGGTGCACGGCGAGCGCCACGACGTGCTCGCGCTCCGCCAGGCGCAGCAGGACGCCGCGCAGCAGGCCGGCCGACCGCGATGGCCGGCCGGCACTCGCCGTAGCTCGCGGGCCTGCGGCCAGGTCGAACGGGCGGCCGGCCTCCTGCGCCGCGAGCGCGGCGGCCAGCGGCTCGCGCTGCGTCGCCGGCAGTCCCGCCAGGTCCACCACCGGCAGCGCAAACGGCGCCGCCGGCTGGATCACCTGCACCGGCGCGCTCTCCCGCACGGCGAAGACCGTCCGCAACGCCTCGTGGCGGCGCACGATCTCGCCCAGGCAGCGAGCCATCACCGCCGCCGCCAGCGGCCCCTCGATGCGCAGCAGGATCGGAATGTTGTAGAGCGCGCTGCCCGGTTCCATCTGGTCCAGGAACCACAACCGCTGCTGCGAAAACGACAACGGCAGGGGCTGCTCCCGCGGCACCGGCAGGACCGGCGGCGCGGGCGCCGTCGCGCCGGTCCGCTGCGCCGCTTCGACGCGCGCCGCAAGATCCGCCAACCGCGGCGCCTCGAACAGCGCGCGCACCGGCAGCTCGACACCCAGGACGCTGCGCAGGCGGGACATCACCTGGGTCGCCAGCAGCGAGTGGCCCCCCAGCTCGAAGAAGTTGTCGGCGGCGGAGGCCCCCCGTTCCAGGCCAAGCAGGTCGCCCCAGATGGCGGCCAGAATCTCTTCGACCGCCGTGCCCGGAGCCACCGCAGCGCCCACCGGCTCGGCACGCAGCGCCTCCGGAGCGGGGAGCGCGGCACGGTCCACCTTGCCGTGCACGGTCAGCGGCAGGCGGTCCAGCAGCACCACCGCCGAGGGGACCATGTACTCCGGCAGCTCGCCCTGCAGAAAGCGGCGCAGCTCGGGCACCAGGCGCCGCGCCACCTTGTGGCGCAGCGGATCGTTGGCGTAGACGTGCGCCGGCAGGCCCGTGCGCTGCCCCGGCGGCGCGGGAACGGGTGCCGGCATCGGGACGCCACCAGCGCCGTCGCCGGCGCCGCGCCGGCGCAGCACCGTGGCAAAACGATGCGGGTTCTGGGGATCCCAGGTCAGGCCGACCGCATAGCCCAACCGCTCGCCGAGCTGCGCCAGCTCCTCGGGGTCGATCCCGCTGATCGCAGGGAGCTCAGCCATCGCAGCCAGAGGAGCCATCGCAGGCATCGGAGCCAGCGCCGGCAGCGGCGCCAGCGCCGGCAGCGGCGCCGCGCGTTGCGCGATCGCCTGCCGCAGCTCCCCCACCGTCCCGGCGTCCTGGTCGAGACCCGCCAGCAGCGCCGCCGCCGCCGCTGCGGTCGCCAGCCGCCGGTTGGGGATCGCGGTCAAGGCCAGCGCCTGCGGGCGCTCCGCGCCCAATCGCTCGGCCAGGCCGGCAAACGACAGACCCTGCTGCTGCCAATCGAGCCAGTCGAGGCCGCCTTCCGGCTGCCGCGGCGCCGTGCCGACGTGCAGCACCGCGTCATAGCGGAATCGGCTCAGCTCGTTGTGATGGCGCCCGCGCTTGAGCAGGATCTCGACCTGCCGGATCTGCGGCAGGCGCCGCGCCAGGGCAAAGAGGAAGCCGGGATCGATCAGCAGCTCCTCCTCGGTTGCCAGGCGCCGCAGAATGCGCCGCCGCAGCTCCGCGACCGGCAGATCCGCCGCGGCGCGGTGCAGCTCGACCGAGGTCTGGAACGATTCGCCGAGCGCCAGGCTGCGCAGGTCGCCGAGGAAGACCCGGCCGCCGGGGGCCACGCTGGCGACCGCCCCCTCCAGGGCGCGGGTGAGATAGTCGATGCCGGGAAAATATTGCGCCACGGAGTTGAGCACCACCGTGTCGAAGTCTCCCGGCGACACGCCGCTCCAGTCGTCGGCCTCCCGGCAGGCCAGGGACACCGCCGGCAGACCGCCCATCCGCTCGATCTGCCGGCGGATCCCCGCCAGCGCCACCGGCGAAAAGTCGGTGCCCTGGTACAGCTCGGCATGGGGAGCCACCCGGAACAGCACCAGACCGGTGCCGCAGCCGACTTCGAGGATGCGGCGCCCACCCAGGGCGGCCACCCGCGCCACCGTGTGGTCCAGCCACTCGCGCATCTCCTCGGCCGGGATCGGCTCGCCGGTGTAGCTGCTGTTCCACCCGACGACGTTGAAGGTGGCGTTTTCGATCTCCGGCACCCGCCCGTAGGTCTCGTCGTAGAGGGTCTGCCAGGCGGTGACGTGGTCCGCGTCGGCGGCGGCCGCAAAGGCGGCCACCTGCCGCGGAGGAGCGATCTCCCCGCTCTCACCGATCGCCGGCAGCTCCGGCAGCTCCGCCAGCTCGGCCAGCTCCGCGGCCGTACGGCGCACCACGTACGCCACCAGGCGCTTGCCCGACGGGTCTTCCTGCACCACGGCCACCGCGTCGCGCACCTCCGGGTGGCGGCCCAAGGAGCTTTCCACCTCGCCCAGCTCGATGCGGAAGCCGCGGACCTTGACCTGGTGGTCCAGGCGGCCGAGAAACTCCAGGTTGCCGCCGGCCAGGCGCCGCACGCGATCGCCGCTGCGGTAGAACCGCTCACCGCCGCGCACGACATACTTTTCCGCGGTCAGCTCGCCGCGGCCCAGGTAGCCGCGGGTGACGCCCCTGCCGCCGATCCACAGCTCGCCCGGCACGCCGATGGGCAGCAGCTCCCCGTCGGCGCCGCGGACGTCCAGCACCGCGCCGGCGAGGGGCCGGCCGAGCAGCGGCCAGGCCGGCTCGGGAGGCGGCGGCACCGGGTGCGCGGTGCACAGGATGGTGCCTTCGGTCGGCCCGTAGAGCACCCAGATCCGGGCGTCCGGGAAGGTCTCCCGCATGTCGGCCAGCAGCTCGGCGGGCACCGCGTCGCCGCCGACGAACACCGCCCGCAGCTTCCCGCCGGGCGGGGTGACGCCCGATGCCGCAGCCCCCGCCGCCAAACGGCGGCGGACCGCATCGACGACCTGCCGCATCAACGCCGGCACGGCGTGCAGGCAGGTCAGCTCCGCGAGGCGATCGACCAGGTGCTCCACGTCGAGCGCCGGCCGCACCGGGAAGAGCACTGCCGTGCCGCCGCAGAGGAGCGGCGAAAACAGCTCGAACAGGAAGATGTCGAAGGCCGGGCTCGCCAGGCACGGCATGCGGTCGTCCGCGGCAAAACCGAACCGGTCCCGCGTGGCGGCGAGAGTGGCCGCCAGCATGCCATGCTCGACCTGCACCGCCTTGGGCCGGCCGGTCGTGCCGGAGGTGTAGATCAGGTAGGCAAGGCTGTCCGCGGCCGGCAGGTCGAGCGGCGCGCCGCCGTCCGCCGCGTCTTCTTCCCCTGCCCCTTCCTCTTCCAGCAGGACGGTTCTGCCGCCGTACGGCGGCAGGATCGGCAGCAGGTGCTGCTGGACGACCAGCAGCGGCACCGCCGCGTCCTCCAGCAGAAAGGCGAGGCGCCCCTGGGGATGGGTGGGGTCCAGCGAGAGCCAGGCGCCGCCGGATTTGAGGATGGCGAGCGCCCCGACCACCAGGTCCAGGGTGCGCTCGACGCACAGTCCCACCGCCACGCCCGGTCCGGCTCCCAGCGCGCGCAGGCGCCGGGCCAGGCGCTCCGACCGCCGGTCGAGCGCGGCGTAGGTGAGGCTCTCCGCCTCCCCGCCGGCAGCCGCGGCGAAAGCCACGGCCAGGGCCTGCGGCGCGCGGCGCGCCTGCGCCGCGAAAAGCTCGATCACACCAGGCGCCGCCGGCACGAACGTGTCGTTCCACTCGGCCCGCAGCTGGTGGCGCTCGCCGTCCGACAGCCACGGCAGGTCCCGCAGACGCCGGCCGGGATCCGCCGCGCCCGCCGCGAGGAGCGCCGTCAGGTGGCCGCCCATGCGCAGGATCGTGGCGGCATCGAAGAGATCCGCGGCGAAATCGAGCTGGGCGCCCAGCTCCCCGCCGGCTTCCGTGAAGGTCAGCCCCAACTCGAACTTCGCCGTCGCCGTCTCCCGCAGCGAGGCGGTGATCGCGAGACCCGCGATGTCGATCCTGGCGACCGGGAAGTTCTGCAGCGCGAACATCACCTGGAAGAGCGGCGTGTGCGCCAGACTCCTTTCCGGGGCCAGCTCCTCGACCAGCCTTTCGAACGGCACGTCCTGGTGCATGTAGGCGGCGAGAGCCGTCTCGCGCACCCGGCCCAGCAGCTCGCGGAACGACGCGTCCGCCGCCAGGCCGCCGCGCAGCACCAGGGTGTTGACGAAGAACCCGATCAGGCCTTCGGTCTCCACCCGGTTGCGTCCCGCGACCGGCGAGCCGACCGCGAAGTCGTCCTGGCCGCTGGCGCGCCCCAGCAGGGCCTGGAAGCCGGCCAGCAGCACCATGAAGACCGTCGCTCCCTCGCGCCGGGCCAGAGCCTCGATCTGCCGCGCCAACCCGGCCGGCAGCGGCACCGGCCGCGAGCCGCCGCGGAAGCTCTGCACCGCGGGACGCGCACGGTCGGTGGGCAGCTCCAAGACCGGCGGCAGACCGGCGAGCTGCCGGCGCCAGAAGGCGATCTCCTCCGCCAGCACATCGCCCGTCAGCCAGGAACGCTGCCAGGCGGCGAAATCCGCGTACTGCACCGTCAGCTCCGGCAACGGCGACGGCCGGCCCGCGGCAAACGCCGCATAGAGCGTCGTGACCTCGCGCACCAGGATGCCCAGCGACCAGCCGTCGCTCGCGATGTGATGCATGGCGAGCGCCGCCACATGATCGCTCGCCGAAAGCCGCAGCAACACGCCGCGCAGCAGGCCGGCCGACCGCGGTGGCCGGCCGGCACTCGCCGTATCTCGGGGGTCGCGCGCCAGGTCGAACGGGCGGCCGGCCTGGTCTCTCACCAGGGCCAGCATCGACGCCTCGCGCGCGCTCTCCGGCAACCCCGAAAGGTCGACCAGCGGCAGCGCGAACGGCGCCGCCGGCTGGATCACCTGCACCGGCGACCCCTCGTGCGCGGCGAAGACCGTGCGCAGCGCCTCGTGGCGGCGCACGGTTTCGCCCAGGCAACGGGCCAGCACCGCGCGCCCCAGCGGCCCGGCGATGCGCAGCGCGATGGGGATGTTGTAGAGCGGGCTGCCCGGTTCGAGCTGATCGATGAACCACAGGCGCTGCTGGGCGAACGACAGCGGCAGCGGCCCTTGCCGCGGGACCTGGGTGATCGGCGCGAGCGGCGGCGCGGGCGCCGTGGCGCCGCTGCGGCGCATCGCCTCGACGCGGATGGCGAGGTCTGCCAGCCGCGGGGCGATGAACAGGTCGCGCAGCGGCATCTCGATGCCGAAGGCACCGCGCAGCCGCGACGTCACCCGCGTGGCCAGCAGGGAGTGCCCCCCCAGGGCGAAGAAGTCGTCGGTGGCGCCGACTCTTTCGCGACCGAGCAGCTCCGCCCAGATGCCGGCCAGGACCTCTTCGACCGGCGTCCGCGGCGCCACGTAGCCTTCCTGGGGGCCCTGCCAGTCCGGTGCCGGCAGCGCCTTCCTGTCCACCTTGCGGTTGGGCGTCAGCGGCAGCTCGGCAAGCAGCGTGAAGGTCGCCGGCACCATGGAATCCGGCAGCCGCTGGCGCAGGAAGGCGCGCAGGTCCTCGATCGCCAGGCTGACCCCGGGCGCCGGCACCACGTAAGCCGCCAGGAACAGCTCCGCGCCCTGATCCTGGCGCGCCTGGCGCGTGACGACGACCGCCTCGCGGACGCCCGGAAAGCCGCCCAGCACCGATTCGATCTCCCCCAGCTCGATGCGGAAGCCCCTGATCTTGACCTGCGTGTCGGCGCGGCCGGCGAACACCGCCTCGCCGTTGGGCAGGTAGCGCCCCAGGTCGCCGGTGCGGTAGAGATCGGCCACGAAGCGCTCCGCGGTGAGCTGCGGATCCCCCAGGTAGCCCTTGGCGATGTGCGGGCTGCGCACCGCGACCTCGCCCAGCTCGCCGATGCCGGCGAGTTCACCGGCCGCGGTGAGCACCAGCAGCTGCACGTCCGGAATGCCGCGGCCGAGCGGCAGCACCTCGCGCGGCTCGCTGTCCCCGGCCACGTGGTAGCCCACGGCGCGTTGCGTTTCCGTCGAGCCGTAGTAGTTGACGCAGGTCACGTTCGGCGCCAGCGAGCGCAGCCGCGCCACGTCGCGGCGGGTGAGGACGTCGCCCACCAGGAACGCGTGACGCAGCGACGGGACCTCGACGCGCAGCGCGTCCGGCGCCGCGGTCGTCAGCATCTGTCCCAGGGCGGGCGTGAGATGGGTGATCGTCACCTGCTCGCGGCGCATCCAGGCGGCGAGCCGGCCGGGCTCGTCCATCGTTTGCGGATCGGGGATCACCACCGCGGCCCCCAGTTGCAGCGGGGTGAAGACGTCGCGGTGCAGCGGATCGTGCGCCAGGCCCGACAGCAGACTGAAGCGGTCGGCGGCCGACAGCTCGAAGCGGTGGCGGAGCCAGGGGATGAAGTGCGACAGCGAGCCGTGGCGGCCGACGACGCCCTTGGGCACGCCCGTCGAGCCGGAGGTGAACGCCACGTAGGCGGTGTCGTCAGGCCCCACCTCGACGGCGGCAGGAGCCGCGGCCAGGTTGGCCAGGTCGGCCAGGCCGGTCAGGAAGCGGGCGCCGTCGGCCCGCGCCGGCAGCGTCAGGCGGCAGGCGCAGCCCGACGCGTCGAGCGCGCCGTCGATCTCCGCCGGCACCGGGCCGGCCGCCGCGACCCGCAGCCAGGCGGCCGGACGCGCAATCGCGAGCATCTGCGCCTGGCGCGGCGCCGGGTAGCGCGGATCGAGCATCAGGAAGGCGGCGCCCGCCCGGAGCGCACCCAGGACGCCCCAGACGAGCGGCGCGCTGCGGTGCGCCCAGAAGGCCACCGCGTCGCCGCGCCGCACGCCCCGCGCCTGGAGGAACGCCGCCAGCCGGTCGGCCCGCTCGTCCAGCTCGCCATAGGTCCAGGCCTCCGCCGGGTCGGCCACGGCGAGCGCCGCGGGATCGCGGCGGGCATGGCGGGCGAAGACCTGGTGGACCGCCCCTTCCCAGGCGGCCGACAGCGCCGCTGCCGGATCGGGCAGGATGGCACGCGCCGCGGCGGTGACCAGCGACAGGCGCTCCACCGGCTCCTCCGGCCGCTCCAGCGCCTGCTCCAGGAAAAGCGGCAGCTGCGCCAGCAGGTCCTCCATCCGGGCGGCGTCGAACAGGTCGGCGTTGTAGACCAGGTCGACCTGCACCCCGCCGTCGTCGGCGCCCAGGTAGAACGTCATGTCGAGCTTCGACAGGGGGGCCGCCGGCGCCGTCCCCGCCACCTCCATCTCCAGGCCCGGCAGACGCATCCCGGCGGTCGGCACGTTGACCAGGTTGACCATGACCTGAAAGAGCGCCGTCCGCGACAGGTCGCGCTGCAACGGCAGCGCGGCCAGCACCGCCTCCAGGGGGACGTCCTGGTGCGAATACGCCCCCAGGGTGACCTCCCGCACCTGCTCCACCAGGCCGCGGAAGCCGGGCTGGCCGCCGAAGCCGGTGCGCAGGACCAGGGTGTTGAGGAAGCAGCCGATCAGCCCCTCGGTCTCCACGGCGCGGCGGCCGGCCACCGGCGCGCCCACCAGGATGTCGTCCTGGCCGCTGTGCCGGTGCAGCAGGGTCTGGATCGCGGCGAGCAGCGTCATGAAGAGGGTCGCGCCGTGGGAGCGGCCGAACCGGGTCAGCCGCCCGCCCAGCTCAGGGGGGAGAGTCCGCGCGGCGCCGCCGCCGCGATAGGTCTGCACCGGCGGACGCGGCCGGTCGATGGGCAGGTCGAGCGGCGCGAGCTCGCCGCGCAGCAGGTGCAGCCACCAGGCAAGCTCCGTCTGCCGCGTCGCCGCGACCACCTGGCGTTGCCAGACCGCAAAGTCGGCATACTGCACCGGGAGCTTGCCCAGCCCGGAAGGACGGCGCTCCGAAAACGCACCGTACAGCTCGCCGATCTCGCGCACCAGCAGGTGCAGCGACCAGCCGTCGCAGATCACGTGGTGCAGCACCAGCAGCAGGTGGTGGCGATCGGGTGCGAGCCGCAGCAGCGCCGCGTCGAACAGCGGCCCGCGCGCCAGGTCGAAGCGGTGCGCCGCGTGGTCCGCGGCCAGCCGCTCGGCCGCGGCGCGGCGCCCGGCCTCCGGCAGCGCGGCCAGGTCGACCACCGGCAGCCTGGCCGCGAGCCGCGCCAGGACGTGCTGGCGGGGCTCGCCGTCCACCACCTGGAAGACCGTGCGCAGCACCTCGTGGCGCGCCACCAGGCCCTGCAACGCCGCGGCGAGCGCGGCCACGTCCAGGCGGCCGGCGAGCCCGACCGCGCTGGGCATGTTGAAGGTGGGCTCACCCGGATCGACGCTGTCGAGGAACCACAGGCGTTCCTGGGCGAAGGAGAGCGGCAGCGGCCCCTGCCGCGGCACCGCGACCAGGGGCGGGGCCGCCGTGCTGGCACCGCCGCGCCGCGCCGCCTCGACCACCGTCGCCAGCTCCGCCACGGTCGGCCGCTCGAACAGTGCCCGCAGCGGCAGCTCGACCCCGAAGGCGCTGCGCAGACGCGACGCCACCCGCGTCGCCAGCAGCGAATGGCCGCCCAGCTCGAAGAAGTTGCCGTCCACCCCCACCCGTTCCAGGCCCAGCACCTCGGCCCAGATGCCGGCCAGGACCTCCTCGACCGGCGTGCGCGGCGCCACGTGGCTCCCTTGGGCGGCCTGCGGCTCGGGCGCCGGCAGCGCCTTGCGGTCCAGCTTGCCGTTGGCCGTCAGCGGCAGCTCCGGCAGCACCACGATGGCGGACGGCACCATGTGGTCCGGCAGCTTCTCCTGCAGCGACCGGCGCAGCCCCTCGGCGCCGGCGTCGCCGACGACGTACGCCACCAGCCGCCGGTCGGAGCGCTCCTCGCGCACCACCACCACCGCCTCGCGGACGCCGGGCAAGGTCAGCAGCAGGGCCTCGATCTCGCCGGGCTCGACGCGGAAACCCCGGATCTTGACCTGGTCGTCGAAACGGCCCAGGAACTCCAGGTCGCCGCTGGCGAGGGTCCGCACCTTGTCGCCGGTCCGGTAGAGCCGCGCCCCCGGCTGACGGCCGCACGGGTCCGGCACGAACCGCTGGGCCGTCAGGTCGGGCCGCCCCAGGTAGCCGCGCGCCAGGCAGGCGCCGCCCAGGTGGAGATCCCCCAGGACGCCGATCGGCGCCGGCACCAGGCCGGGCTCCAGGACGTAGGCCGTGCTGTTGCCGATCGGCCGGCCGATCGACGGATAGACCGCCCACGCCGCCGGGTCGGGGGGCATGGTGAAAGCGGTCGCCACGTGCGTCTCGGACGGGCCGTAGTGGTTGTGGAAGGCGCACCCCGGCAGGCGCTCCAGCAAGGCAGCCATCGCCCGGTTGGTCTGCAGCCGCTCGCCGGTCGTGGTGAGCTCGCGCAACGGTGGCAGATCCTCACGGCCGGCAAAGATCTCCGCCACCTGTTGCAGCACGACCACCGGCAGGATCGCCTTTTCGATCCGCTGCAGCACAAGCAGCCCGGCCAGCGCCCCCAGGTCGCGGCGCAGCTCCTGCGGCACCACCACCAGGGTGCCGCCGGAGCCCCAGCAGGCGAACATCTCGTGGAAGCTGGCGTCGAAGGAGAGCGAGGCGTATTGCAGGGTCCGCGCTCCCCCCACGAGAGTCGCCAGGTGCCAGTCGATCAGGTTGCGCAGCGCCCCCTGGGAGAGGGCCACGCCCTTGGGACGGCCGGTGGAGCCCGAGGTGTAGATCACGTAGCCCAGGTTCTCGGCCGCGGGCTCGCTGCCATCGCGACGATCGCCGGCGTCCAGCGGGTCCTGCGGGTCCTGCCCGTCCTGGCCGCCTTCCGCTTCTTCGACGTCGATCAGGACAAGCCGCGCGCTGCCGGCCGGCAGCCGCTGGCGCAGGGGCTCCTGGGTGAGCAGCACCGGCGCGCCGGTGTCGGCGAGCATGAACGCCAAACGCTCCGCCGGGTGCTCCGCATCGAGCGGCACGTAGGCGCCCCCGGCCTGGAGGATGCCCAGCACGCCCAGGATCATGTCCAGGGAGCGCTCGACCAGCAGGCCCACCTGGACGTCCGGGCCGACGCCCTCCCGGCGCAGGCGCCGGGCCAGGCGGCTCGCGCGGGCGTTGAGCGCGGCGTAGCTCAGCGCCTGGTTGCCGAAGACCACGGCAACGGCCTCCGGCGTCCGCCGCGCCTGGCTTGCGAACAGCTCGTGCACGCAGGCAGAGGACGCCGGGCCCGACGCGGTGTCGTTCCATTCGACCAGGATCTGTCCGCGTTCCTCCGGGCTCAAAAGCGGCAACAGCGCGAAGGCCCGCTCGGGACTGCCGGCCGCCGCCGCCAGCAACCGCTCGAAATGCCCCGCCAGCCGGTCCATGGTCGCGGCGTCGAACAGGTCGGTGGCGTACTCGAGCGCACCGGCCAGCTCGCCCGCGTGCTCTTCGAGGGTGAGCGTCAAGTCGAACTTCGCCGTCGTCGCCCGCACCGCCACCGGCCGCAGGCGCAGGTCCTGGATCGCGAGCCTGCCGACCGGAGCGTTCTGCAGCACCAGCATCACCTGGAACAGCGGGGTGTGGGTGAGGCTTCTCTCCGGGGCCAGCTCCTCGACCAGCTTTTCGAACGGCACGTCCTGGTGCATGTAGGCCGCCAGCGACGTCTCGCGCGCCCGGCCCAGCAGCTCCTGGAAGGAGGGCAGGTTGCCGCTCAGGTCGCCGCGCAGCACCAGGGTGTTGACGAAGAATCCGATCAGTCCTTCGATCTCCACCCGATTGCGGCCGGCGATGGGGGAACCCACCGCCAGGTCGTGCTGCCCGCTGGTGCGCGCCAGCAGCGCCTGGAAAGCGGCGAGCAGCACCATGAAGAGCGTCGCTCCCTCGCGCCGGGCAAGGGCCTCCGCCTGCCGGGTGACCCCAGCGGCCAGCCGCACCGGCCGCACGGCGCCGCGGAAGCTCTGCACCGCCGGGCGCGGCCGGTCGGTCGGCAGCGCCAGGAGCGGCGGCAGCCCGGCCAGCTGCCCCCGCCAGAAGGCCATCTCGGCGTCCAGCACCTCACCCTCGCCGGCGACACCGGCCATGCCGGCACTCCCCGCAGGTCGCAGCCAGGAGCGCTGCCAGACCGCGAAATCGGCGTACTGCACCGGCAGCTCCGGCAGCGGCGACGGCTTGCCGGCGGCAAACGCCGCGTAGAGCGCCGCGACCTCCGGCACCAGCAGCCCCATCGACCAGCCGTCGCCCGCGATGTGATGCAGGGTGAGGGCGGCCACGTGATCGCGCTCCCCGAGCCGCAGCAACAGGCCGCGCAGCAGGCCGGCCGACCGCGATGGCCGGCCGGCACTCGCCGCATCTCGCGGCCCGCGCGCCAGGTCGAACGGCCGGCCGGCCTCTTCGCCGGCCAGGGCGAGGGCCAGCGACTCGCGCCTGGTCGCCGGCAGTCCCGACAGGTCCACCAGCGGCAGCGCGAAGGGGGCCGCCGGTTGGATCACCTGCACCGGCTCCCCCGCCTGCGCGGCGAAGACCGTCCGCAACGCCTCGTGGCGGCGCACGATCTCGCCCAGGCAGCGAGCCAGCAGCTCGCGGCCGAGAGGCCCCTCGACCCGCAGCGCCATGGGGATGTTGTAGAGCGAGCTGTGCGGTGCCAGCTGATCGATGAACCATAGGCGCTGCTGGGCAAACGACAGCGGCAGGGGACCCTGGCGCAGCGCCGGAGCCAGCGGCGCGAGCGGCGGCGGCAGCTCTCCCCCACCCGCCCGCAGCGCCTCCTCGACACGGGCCGCCAGCTGGCCGAGCGTCAGGGCCTCGAACAGGGTGCGCAGCGGCAGCTCGACCCCGAAGGCGCCCCGCAGGCGCGACATCACCCGCGTCGCCAGCAGCGAATGCCCGCCCAGGTCGAAGAAGTGATCGGCGGCGCCGACCCGCTCGACACCCAACACTTGAGCCCAGATGCCGGCGAGGACCTCTTCGACCGGCGTCCTGGGCGCCACGTAGGTCGCTGCCGAAAGCTGCCGCTCGGGCGCCGGCAGCGCCTTGCGGTCCACCTTGCCGTTGGGCAGGAGCGGCAGCGCGCCAAGGGTCACGAAGGCCGCTGGAATCATGTGTTCCGGCAGCCGCAGGGAAAGCGCCTGGCGCAGCGCGGCGGCCACGCCGTCCGCAACGTCCGCAACGCCCTCAACGTCGCCCGCCACGTACGCCACCAGGCGCCGCTCGCCGGCCCCCGCCGGAGAGCGATCCTGCCGCACCGTCACCGCCGCCGCGCGCACTCCGGGCAGCGCCGCCAGCGCCGCTTCGATCTCCCCCAGCTCGATGCGGAAGCCGCGGATCTTCACTTGGTGGTCCAGGCGGCCCAGATACTCCAGGCTGCCGTCGGGCCGGCGGAGAGCCAGGTCGCCAGTCCGGTACAGCCGTTCGCCGGGACGTGTCGCGAGCGGGTGCGGCACGAAGCTCCCGGCCGTCGGCCCCGGTTGACCCCAATAGCCCCGCGCCAACCCGGGGCCGCCCAGGCAGAGCTCGCCGGCAACGCCGACCGGCGCCGGATTTGCCCAGGCATCCAGCACCCAGGCCTCCATCCCCTGAATCGGCCGGCCGATCGGCAGCCGGTCGCCACCGTCGTAGAGGTGTGTCGTCCCCACGACCGTCGCCTCGGTCGGGCCGTAGGCATTGAAGAGCCGCCGCCCCGCCGCCCCAGCTTCCCCCACCGCCCCGGCTTCCCCGCCTTCCCCGCCTCCCCCGCCTCCCCCGCCTTCCCATTGCCGCGCCAGCTCCACCGGGCACACCTCGCCGCCCACGATCAGGACCTTGAGCCCGGGCAGGTCCTGCGGCGACAGGGTCGCCAGCACGGTCGGCGGCAGCAGCACGGCCGTGCACTCCGCGAGCAGCGCGGTCAGCTCCTCCCGCGACAGCCGCCGTTCGCGGGGGCCGAGCACCAGCGCGGCGCCGGCGCCGAACGCCAGCGAGATCTCCCACGCCGAGGCGTCGAAGTTGAGCGACGCGAACTGCATCACGCGGTCGTCCGGCGCAAGGCCGAAGAGCTGCCGCTGGGCGTCCGCCAGGTTGCTCCAGCCGCGGTGGTGGACCATCACCCCCTTCGGCCGGCCGGTCGAGCCCGAGGTGTAGATCATGTAGGCCAGGCTGTCGGGCGTCGCCACCTGATCCGGCAGGCGCTCCGCGCCGGCGCCGTCAAAACCGTTGCCGTCCGCGTCGATGTCCGGGAGCAGCAGCGTCGTCGCCGCCGTCTCCGGCAGGAAACCGAGCAGCCGTTGCTCGGCGACCAGCACCGGCAGCCGCGCGTCTTCGACCATGAAGGCGAGCCGTTCCCGCGGATAGGCCGGGTCCAGCGGCACGTAGGCGGCGCCGGCCTTGAGGATGCCCAGCACGGCCACGATCATCGCGGCGGAGCGCTCGGCGCACAGCCCGACCCGGCCGTCGGTGGTGACGCCGAGCGACCGCAGGCGGCGGGCCAACCGGTTGGCGCGGGCCTCGAGATCGGCGTAAGTCAGCGTCTCTTCGGGCGCCAGTACGGCCACGGCGTGCGGCGTCCGCGCCGCCCAGGCTTCGAACCGTGCGACGACCGAGGCGCCGGCGGCGCCGGCAGCCGCCGCGGCCGGGTTCCACTCGTTGCGCGCCTGGTGGAGCTCGGCTGGGGAAAGCAGCGGCAGATCCGCCAGTGGGCGGTCTTCCGCCGCGACCGCAGCGGCAACCAACCGCGCGAAATGCCCGCCCAGCCGGTCGATGGTCGCGGCGTCGAACAGGTCGGTGGCGTAGGCGAGCCCGCCGGCCAGCTCGCCGGCCTGCTCCGCCAAGGTAAGGGTGAGATCGAATTTCGCCGCCGTCCCCGCGTCTCCGACGCCGCCGACAGCGCCGGCATCGCCGACAGCGCCGACAGCGCCGGCATCGCCGACAGCGCCGACAGCGGCCAGCGGCCGCAGGCGCAGGCCGCGGATCGCGAAGCTCTCGCCGGCGTTGTTCTGCAACGCGAACATCACCTGGAACAAGGGGGCGTGCGCCAGGCTTCTCTCGGGAGCGAGGTCCTCGACCAGCTTCTCGAACGGCACGTCCTGGTGCAGGTGGGCCGCCAGCGCCGTCTCCCGCACCCTGGCGAGCTGCGCGCGCAACGACGCATCCGCCGGCAGACCGCCGCGCAGCACCAGGGTGTTGACGAAGAACCCGATCAGCCCTTCGATCTCCACCCGGTTGCGCGCCGCGACGGGCGAACCCACCGCCAGGTCGTGCTGGCCGCTGAGGCGGGCCAGGAGCGCCTGGAAGACGGTCAGCAGCGCCATGAAGAGCGTCGCCCCCTCGCGCCGGGCCAGCGCCTCCAACCGGCGGCGGAGCCCGGCCGGCAGGCGCAGCGGCCGGGAGGCGCCGCGGAAGGTCTGCCGGACGGGCCGCGGCCGGTCGGTGGGCAGCGCCAGCAGCGGCGGCAGCCCGGCGAGCTGCCGCCGCCAGTAGGCGATCTCCCGCTCCAGCACTTCGCCCCGCACCCAGGAGCGTTGCCAGACCGCGAAGTCCGCGTACTGCACGGCCAGCTCCGGCAAGGGCGACGGCCGCCCGGCGGCAAATGCCGCATAGAGGGCGCCGAGCTCGCGCACCAGGATGCCCGTCGACCAGCCGTCGCTGGCGATGTGGTGCAGGGTCAGCACTGCCACGTGATCCGCCGCTTCCGCCGATTCCCCCGCGGCGGCCAGCCGCAGCAAGACCCCGCGCAGCAAGGGACCGCGCGCCAGGTCGAACGGGCGCGCCGTCTCTGCGCCGACCAGCGCCAGGGCCAGCGGCTCGCGCCGGCTCGGCGGCAACCCCGCCAGGTCCACCATCGGCAGTGCAAACGGCGCCGCCTGCCGGATCACCTGCACCGGCGATCCCTGCGGCGCGGCGAAGACCGTCCGCAACGCCTCGTGGCGGCTCACGATCTCGCTGAAGCAGCGCGCCAGGACGGCGCGCGACAGCGGCCCCTCCACACGCAGCACGGCCGGCAGGTTGTAGAGCGAGCTGCCGGGCTCGAGCTGATCGATGAGCCAGAGCCGCTGCTGGGCGAACGACAGGGGCAGCGGCCCCTGCCGCAACGCCGGCGCCAGGGGCACGAGCGGCGGCGTCGAGGCGGCCGCGCCAGCTCGCCGCACCGCCTCGACCTGGGCGGCGAAATCCGCCAGCCGGGGCAGCGCGAAGAGGTCGCGCAGCGGCATCTCGACGTCGAACGTGGCGCGCACGCGGGACATCACCCGCGTCGCCAGCAGCGAGTGGCCGCCCAGCTCGAAGAAGTGGTCGTGCGCTCCCACCCGTTCCAGGCCGAGCACCTCAGCCCAGATGCCGGCCAGGGCCTCTTCGACCGGCGTGCGCGGCGCCAGGTGCTCCCCTGGCGCGCTCTGCCGTTGCGGCGCCGGCAGGGCCTTGCGGTCCACCTTCCCGTTGGCGTTCAAGGGCAGCGCGGCGAGCGCCACGAAGACCGCGGGCACCATGTAGTCCGGCAGCAGCGCGTGCAGCTGCTCGCGCAGCGCGCGGCCGTCCACGGCATCCGCCACGACATACGCCACCAGCCGGCGCTCGGGGCCAGCGCCGCCAACACCACCGGCGCCGGCGGCGCCGGCGCCCTCGCGTACCACGACGGCCGCTTCGCGCACGCCGGGCAGCGACAGCAGGACCGCCTCGACCTCGCCAAGCTCGACGCGGAAGCCGCGAATCTTGACCTGGTCGTCCAACCGGCCCAAAAACTCCAGGTCTCCCTGGGCCAGGAGCCGCACCTTGTCGCCGGTCCGGTAGAGGCGAGCCCCCGGCTGGCGGCCGACCGGGTCCGGGACGAAGCGCTGGGCCGTGAGATCGGGCCGCCCCAGGTAGCCGCGCGCCAGGCACGCGCCGCCGACGTAGAGATCCCCGGGCATGCCGATGGCGGCCGGCGTCATGCCGGGATCGAGGACGTAGGCCGAGCCGTTGCCGATCGGCCGGCCGATCGGCGGATAGAGCGGCCAATCCCGCGGCTCGCGGCCGAGGGTGAAGGCGGTCGCTTCCACCGCCGTCTCGGACGGGCCATAGTGGTTGTGGAAGGCGCATTCCGGCAGGCGCCGCAGCAGTGCGGCCATCGCCCGGTTGGTCTGCAACCGCTCGCCGGTGGCGATGATCTCCAGGAGGGGCGGCAGATCCCGGCGGCCGGCAAAGATCTCCGCCAGGTGCTGCAGGACGACCACCGGCAGGATCGCTTTTTCGATCCGCTGCCGCACCAGCAGGTCGGCCAAAGTCGTCATGTCGCGCCGGTGCTCTTCCGGCGCCACCACCAGGGTGCCTCCCGAGCCCCAACAGGCAAACATTTCGTAGAAGCTGACGTCGAAGGAGAGCGAGGCGAACTGCAGCGTCCGAGCTCCCCCCAGACAGCCCCTGAGATGCCAATCGATCAGGTTGAGCAGCGCCCCGTGCGAGACCGCCACCCCCTTGGGCCGGCCGGTCGAACCCGAGGTGAAGGTCACATAGGCCAGGTTCTCCGCCGCCGGCCCGGGCCCGCCAGCGGGGGCCGCCGCATCCCAGGCGGCGAGAGAACCGCCGCCAGCGGCCCATTCGCCGTCGCCGCCGCCGGCGCCATCGAGCAGCAGCACCTGTGCGCTGCCGGCCGGCAGCCGGTCGCGCAGGTGCGCCTGGGTGAGCAGCACCGGGGCGCGGGCGTCGTCGAGCATGAAGGCCAGGCGTTGCGCCGGGTAGGAGGGGTCGAGCGACACGTAGGCACCGCCGGCCTGGAGGATGCCCAGCACGCCCACGACCATGTCGAGGGAGCGTTCGACCATCAGGCCGACCGGCACGTCCGGGCCGGCGCCCATCCGGCGCAGGCGCCGGGCCAGGCGGCCGGCGCGGGCGCCCAACCCGGCATAGGTCAGCACCGTGTCGCCGAAGACCACCGCGACCGCCGCCGGCGTCCGCCGCGCCTGCGCCGCGAACAGGTCGTAGACGGAGGCGCGGCCCGACGATGCCGACAATGCCGACGACCCCAACGATTCCAACGGTGCGGGCGATGCCGCAGCGGCCGCCGCCGTATCGTTCCATTCGACCAGGATCTGCTGGCGCTCGTCCGGGCTCAGGAGAGGCAGGGCCAGGGCCGGATGGTCCGGCGTCGCGACCGCCGCAGCGAGCAGCCGGGCGAAGCCCGCGACGAGCCGCTCGACGGTCGTGCCGTCGAAAAGGTCGGTGGCGTGCTCGACGGAGCCGCTGAGCGCGCCATCGCTCTCCACCAGGGAGAGCAGGAGATCGAACTTCGCCGTCGTCCCCGCCCCCGCCACCTGCCGCAGGCGCAGGTCCTGGATCTCCAGGCTCTCGACGGGAGCGTTCTGCAACGTGAACATCACCTGGAACAGGGGGGCGTGCGCCAGGCTCCGCGCCGGCGACAGCTCCTGGACCAGTCTTTCGAACGGCACGTCCTGGTGGAGGTTGGCGGCCAGCGCGGTCTCGCGCACCCGGCCGAGCAGCTGGCGGAACGTCGGCGCGCCGGTCAGGTCGCCGCGCAGCACCAGGGTGTTGACGAAGAACCCGATCAGGTCCTCGGTCTCCAGCCGGTTGCGCCCGGCGATGGGTGAGCCCACCGCCAGGTCGTCCTGGCCGCTGATGCGGCCCAGCAGGGCCTGAAACGCCGCGAGCAGCACCATGAACGGCGTCGCTCCTTCGCGCCGGGCGAACGTTTCGGCCTGGTGGGTGAGAGCGGCTGGCAGGCGCACCGGCCGCGTCGCTCCGCGGTAGCTCTGGGTCGCCGGGCGCGGCCGGTCGGTGGCCAGCTCCAGCAGCGGCGGCAGGCCCGCGAGCTGGCGGCGCCAGTAGGCGATCTCTCCCTCCAGCACCTCGCCGCGCATCCAGGAATGCTGCCAGGCCGCGAAATCCGCGTATTGCACCGGCAGCTCCGGCAGAGGCGACGGCAGGCCCGCGGCAAACGCCGCGTAGAGCGCCACGACCTCGCGCACCAGGATTCCCATCGACCAGTCGTCGCTGGCGATGTGGTGCACGGTCAGCGCGGCGACATGGGTCTCCCCAGCCAGCCGCAGCAGCACACCGCGCAGCATGGGCCCGGCGGCGAGATCGAACGGGCGGGCGGCTTCCTGCTCCACCAGCGCCAGGACCAGCGGCTCGCGCCGGCTCGCCGGCAATCCCGACAGGTCCACCACGCCCAGACGGAAGGGCGCCGCGGGCAGGATCACCTGCACCGGCGCGCCGTCCCGCACGGCGAAGACGGTGCGCAACGCCTCGTGGCGGCGCTCGATCTCGCCCAGACAGCGCGCCAGCAGCCCGGGGTCGACCGGTCCTTCGGCGCGCAGCGCCACCGGGATGTTGTAGAGCGGGCTGCCCGGTTCGAGCTGATCGATGAACCACAGGCGCTGCTGGGCGAACGACAGCGGCAGCGGCCCCTGCCGGAGGACCGGGGTGATCGGGGGGAGGGGCGGCGCCGGCGCCACCGCGCCGGAGCGCAGCGCCCGCTGCGCGGTCTCGATCCGGGCGGCGAGATCCGCCAGCACCGGCGCCTCGAAAAGATCGCGCAGCGGCATCTCGACGCCGAAGGCGCCGCGCACCCGCGACAGCACCTGGGTGGCGACCAGGGAGTGGCCGCCGACCGCAAAGAAGTCGTCGAACGCGCCGACCGTCTCGATCCGCAGCACCCCGCGCCAGATCGCGGCCAGCGTCTGTTCGGCGGCGGTGCGCGGCGGCTGGTGGCGGGCGGCTGCGGACGCGGCGGCCGATCGGCCCCAGTCGGGAACCGGCAGGGCGCGGCGATCGACCTTGCCGTTGGGGGTCAACGGCAGCGCGGCGAGCGGCACGATGACGGCCGGCACCATGTAGTCGGGAAGCCGCTGCTTGAGGAACGCGCGCAGCTCCGTCTCGTCGATCTCGGCGCTCTCGGCGGTCTCGGCGGTCTCGGCGGTCTCGGCGGTCCCGTCGGTTTCGCTCGGCGCCGCCGGCACCACGTAGGCGACCAGCTGCTTGCTGGCGGTCGTCGTGTCGCCGGCGAGCGCCAGCACCACCGCCTGGCTCACCTGCGGATGCGTGCCGAGCGCGGCCTCGATCTCGCCGGGCTCGATGCGGAAGCCGCGCACCTTGAGCTGGCTGTCGGCGCGGCCCAGAAACTCGACGTTGCCGTCGGGCAGCCAGCGCGCCAGGTCGCCCGCGCGGTACAGGCGCGCGCCGGGTTCGCTGGCGAACGGGTGGGGGATGAACTTCTCCGCCGTCAGCTCCGGCCGGCCGAGGTAGCCGCGCGCCACGCCGGCGCCGCCGATGCACAGCTCGCCGGTGCTGCGCGCCGGCAGCAGGTCGATCCCCATCCCCAGCACCCAGGCTTCGTTGCCGGCGAGCGGCCGGCCGATCGGCACCACCGCCGCGGCCGCGGGCACCGGCAGGCAGGGCGTGCCGTCCCCCGCGGCGAGCGCCAGGAAGGTGCTGTCGATCGTCGCCTCGGTGACGCCATAGGAATCGATCAGCCGCGTGCGCGGACCGCACAGGCGGGCGAGCGCCGCCACTTCGCCGGCATACCAGGCGTCGGAGCTGACCACCAGCAGGCGCATGAAATCCAGGCTGGCGTCGCCGGGCTGGGCGCGCTCCAGGTGATCGACCAGCGCCCGCACGACCGCCGGCACGAACTCCGCGCCGTCGATGCGCTCGCTGCGCAGCAAGCCGACCAGGCGCTCCGGATCCAGCAGCACCTCGCGCGGGCAGAGCACCAGGCGGGCGCCGGAACCCAGGGCGCGGATGAAGTCGCCGGTGAAGACGTCGAAGGAGAAGCTCGCCATCTGCAGATGGCCGGTGACCTGGTCCAGGCGGTAGGCGCGCTCGTAGGCGTGGTAGGCGTTGAGCAGGCCGCCGTGCTCGATCATCGTTCCCTTGGGCCGGCCGGTCGAGCCCGAGGTATAGATGATGTAGGCCAGGTTGCCCGGATCGAGCCCGGTTTCCGCGGCCGGCAGGTCGCGGTCGCTCTCGGCGGCCAGGGCCGCCGCGAGCGCCGGATCGTCCAGGCGCAGGACGATCCCGCTCATATCGCTGATACCGCTGCTATCGCCGACAACGCCGATCTCGCCGGTCTCCTCAAGCGCCCCGGCCCCGGCGTCGCCGCGCGTCACCAACACCCGCGCCTGCGCGTCGGCCGCCATGAAGGCCAGCCGTTCGCCGCTGTAGGTGGCGTCGAGCGGCACGTAGCAGCCGCCCGCCTTGAGGACGGCGAGCACCGCGACCACCAGGTCGGCGGACCGCGGCAGCCAGAGGGCGACCCGCACCTCGGGGCCGACGCCAAGCCGCCGCAGGTGGCGGGCGAACCGGTTGGCGCGGGCGTTCAGCTCGGCGTAGGTCAACCGTTCGGGGTTCTCCCCGTCCGGCCAGACCACCGCCGCGGCCGCCGGCCGCAACGCCGCGTGCAGCTCGACCAGCTGGTGCACGAAGCGGACGCCGGCGGCGCCTTCGGGGGCCGGACGCGGCAGGCCGCGGCTCCACTCGGCGAGCACCTGGTGGCGCTCCTCGGGCGCCAGCATGTCCAGGGCGGAAAGCGGCATGGCAGGATCTGCCACCACCATGGCGTCGAGCAGGTTGGCATAGGCGCGAGCCCAGCGCGCGACGGTCGCCGGCTCGAACAGCCGCGACCGGTAGTCCCAGGTGGCGGCGAGACCGCCCGAGGCTTCGGCCAGGTCCACCAGGAGGTCGAGGCTGGCCGCTGCCGCCGGCACCGCCAGCGGCTCGAAACGCAGGCCCGGCGTCTCCACCCGCCCGGCGCCGGCGGCGCCGTTGGCGCCAAGACCAGGCCGGGTGGCGTTCTGCAGCACCAGCATGACCTGCACCACCGGTTCATGCTCCAGGCTGCGCTCCGGCTGCAGGGCTTCGACCAGCTTCTCGAACGGCAGCTGGGAGTGCGCGAAGGCGCCGAGCGTCACCTCGCGCACCCGCGCCAGGAGCTCCGGCAGCGGCGGATCGTCCCGCAGGTCGGCCGGCAGCGCCAGGGTGTTGATGAACAGTCCGACGATGCCTTCGACCTCCTGTTGCAGCCGGTTCGCCACCGGGGTGCCGACCAGCAGCCGGTCCTGGCCGGTGAGGCGGTGCAGGAGCACCGCGAAGGCGGCGAGCTGGACCATGAACGGCGTCACGCTCGAGCTCCTGGCCAGCTCGCCCACCCGCGCCAGCGCCGCCGCCGGCAAGGACGTGGCGTAGCGACCCGCGGCGTCCGCGCCACGGGTTGCGGCGGTCAGGCGCGGCCGGTCGGCGGGCAGCTCCAGGCGCAGCGGCACGTCGGCCAGCAGGGCGCGCCAGTGCTCCAGGTCGCGCGCGATCTGGTCGCCCAGCCATTGCCGCTGCCACACGGCGAAGTCGGCGTACTGCAGGGGCGGCTGCCGAGGATCGGTCGCAGCGGTCCGATCGGTCGCAGCGGCCTCGGCGGTGAGCAGCTCGGCTATCTCGCGCACCAGGATGGCGAGCGACCAGCCGTCGGCGATGATGTGATGGAGACAGAGCAGGAAGACGTGCGCCGAGCCGGTGCCGTCCAGCCGCACCAGGGCCGCCCGCAGCAAGGGCCCGCGGGCGAGATCGAAGGGCCGCGCCACGACGGCGGCGGCCAGGCGCAGGGCCTCGGCCTCACCGCGGCCGGACGGCAGGGACGACAGCTCGACCACCGTCAGCGGCGGCGTGCTGTCCCCAGGCGGTGCGATCTGCTGCACCGGTCTGCCTTCGTCCGCCTCCACGAAGGTGGTGCGCAGCGCTTCGTGGCGCCGCACCAGGGTGGCCAGCGCCGCGGCACACGCCGGCGCCGGCAGCGCTCCCTGCACCCGTTGCGCGAGCAGGATGTTGTAGGCCGCCCGGCCGGGCGCCAGGCGATCGAGGAACCACAGGCGCTCCTGCGCGAAGGACAGCGGCAGCGGCCGGTCGCGCGGCGCGCGGACCAGGGGAGGAGCCGGCGGCGCCGCGGCAGCGGCCATGGCCACCGCGGCCAGACCCGCGACGGTCGGATGGTCGAACAGGTCGCGCGGGGAGATGCGCCAGCCGGCGCGGGCCGCCCGCGATACCACCTGCACGCTGAGGATCGAATCGCCGCCCAGGTCGAAAAAGTCGTCCAGGGCGCCGACGCGGCGGGTGCCCAGCACCTGCCGCCAGATGTCCGCCATCAGCTCTTCGGCCGGGTTGCGCGGCGCCACGAAGCCGCCGTCGACCGGCGCCGACGACGCAGCCAGCGCCGCCGGCAGGGTCTCCTCGCCTGGATCCAGCGCCGCGAGCGCCCGGCGGTCGGTCTTGCCGTTGGCGGTCAACGGCAAGGCCGCCAACAGGGTCACGGTCGCGGGCACCATGTGCTCGGGCAGCCGGCCGCGCAGGCCGGTACGCAGCAAGGCCGCCAGCCCGGCCGGCGCCGGCGGGCGCGGCACCACGAAGGCCGCCAGTCGCCGGTCTCCCGGCGCCGGCTCGCGCACCACCACCGCCGCCTCCGCGACCTCCGGCGCGGCGAGCAGCGCCGCTTCGATCTCGCCCGGCTCGATGCGGAAGCCGCGCACCTTCACCTGGCCGTCGGCGCGCCCCACGTAGTCGAGCCCGCCGCCAGCCCGCCGGCGCGCCAGGTCGCCGCTCTTATAGAGCCGCGCGCCGGGCGTGCCGCGCCAGCCGCTCCAGGGATCGGGCACGAAGCGCTCCGCGGTCAGCTCCGGCCGTCCCAGGTAGCCGCGGGCCAGTCCGGCGCCGCCCACGTACATTTCGCCAGGGGCATCCGGCGCCGCCGCCCGGCCGTCACGGTCCAGCAGGTCGACGGTCAGATCCGCCAGCGGCTGGCCGATCGGGCTTCCCGCCGGGCCCTCCCGAGCGAGGTCCGCGGCCAGCAGCTCGTGCCAGGTGACGTGGACCGTGGTCTCGGTGATGCCGTACATGTTGACCAGGCGGGTCGCCAAACCGGGCGTTTCCAGCCAGCCGCGCGCCAGCGCCGGCTCCAGCTTCTCGCCGCCGAAGATCACCCAGCGCAGGGACGGCAGGCTCTCGCCGCGGGCGGCCAGGTGGGCGCTGAGCTGGGCGAAGGCGGACGGCGTCTGGTTGAGCACGGTCACCCGCTCCGCGGCGAGCAGCGCCGCGAACGCCGGAGGCGTGCGGCTGACCACGAACGGCACCACCACCAGGCGGCCGCCGAAGGCGAGCGCGCCCCAGATCTCCCACACCGAGAAGTCGAAGGCGCAGGAATGGAACAGCGTCCACGTGTCGTCCGGCCCGAAGTCGAAGTGCGGCGCCGCGGCGCTCAACAACCGGGCGGCGTTGGCATGGGTCACCGCGACACCCTTCGGGCGGCCGGTCGAGCCCGAGGTGTAGATGACATAGGCAAGGTTGGACGGCTGCTCCAACCGCCTCGCAGCCAGGGGGGAGGGACCCTCCGCCCGCTCGCCCACCGTCACCAGGGGGATCGAAACCGGCAGCGCCGCGGCAAGGCCGGCGTCCGCGACCAGCAGGCGCGCGCCCGCGTCGGCGAGCACCCATGCCAGGTGCTCCGTAGGGTACCCGGGATCGAGCGGCACGTAGGCGGCGCCGGCCTTGAGCACCGCCAGGAGAGCGACCACCAGCTCCAGCGACCGCGCCAGGCAGACCGCGACCAGCGTATCGGGGCCCGCGCCAAGCTCGGTCAGTCGCGCCGCCAGGCGGTTCGCCCGCTCGTCCAGGACGCCATAGGTCAGCGTCACCCCCTCACAGGTCAGCGCCGGCCGCGCCGGCGCGCGCTGCGCCTGGGCAGCGAACAGCTGGTGCACCAGGAGGCCGCCGTCCAGGTCCGCGGCGCCCTGCCCCGGCTCGTGCAGCGACGCCTCGCTTTGGGCGGCAGCAACGATCGAGATCTGACCCAGCGTCCGCCCGGCGTCCACGACCAGCTCGCCCACGAGCCGTTCCATCTGCGCCAGCAGCCACGCCGCGGTCCCAGGCGACAGCCGATCCAGGTCGAAGGCGAGTTGCAGCACGATCTCGCCATCCGGCGCTTCCGTGACGCCCAGCGACAGCGGCAAGCCGCCGCCCGGCAGCGCGCGCGCCTCGCTCATGGCGAGGCCGCCGGCGGCCGGCGGCGTGGCGAAGCTGCGGAAGGTGTAGAGGATCTCGAACAGCGCCGCGCCGGGCGGCAACTCGCTCCAGGCCTGGTGCTGCGGCGGCAGAGCTGCCGCGAAAACCTGCGCCGCCACCTGCTGCGCCTGGAGGCCGGCCAGCCAGGCGCTCACCGTCGCCGCCGGCGGCAGGGCGCAGCGCACCGGCACGGTGGTGCCGCCAACGCTGCCGACTTCGCCAACGCCGCCGGCGCTGCCGAACAGCACCTCGCTCCTGCCGGTCCAACGTCCGAGCAGCAGCGCCCAGGCGCCCTGCGCCAGGATGTCGACGCTCAGGCCGTGCCGCGCCGCGAAAGCGCGCAGCGCCGCGCCGGCAGGCGCCGGGAGCACCGCTTGGCGCCAGCCCATTCCGGCGCCGGTCGCGCGGCGCTCGCCCGGCAGCACGAGCGGCTCCGTGAAGCCGCGCAGGGCGTCACGCCAGAACGCTTCGGCGGCGTCCAGGTCGAGCGCCTGCCGTTCACCCTCCTCGCGGCGCGGCGCCGCGAGCCGCGGCGGCCGCCCCTCGCGCCAGGCGCCGTAGATCTCCAGCGCTTCGCCGGCCAGCAACGCCAGGGACCAGCCCTCGGTCACCAGCTGGTGGCCCGTCACGATCAGCCGGAACCGGCGCTCGGCGACGCGGATCAGCAGGGCGCGGACCAGAGGCGCCGCGGCCAGATCGAAGCCGCGCTGCCGTTCCGCCGCCAGCCACTCCTCCGTCCGGTCCGCGGTCGCTGCCGCCGCCCCCCGCTCGTCGATTTCCGGGATCGCCGGGGTCGCCCCGGTCGCGTCAATCGCCTCGGTCACCTCGATCGCCGCCGTCACCCGCGGGCTGACGACCCGCTCCGGCTCCTCGACCCCCTCCCAGGCGAACGCGGTGCGCAGCGCCGGATGGCGATCGACCGCCGTCTGCCAGGCGCGAGCGAACAGTGCGCCGTCGAGATCTCCCGCCAGCAGGCAGGTCATCTGCTCCGCATACGCCGCCGGCTCGGGCCGGTAGAGGCCCTGGAAGAGGAGCCACGCTTGCAGCGGCGACAACGGCGCCCGATCCTGCCCGGCCGCGATCTCAACGGTAGCGTCCGTCAACACGTCACCCATTGGCCACTTCCTCCTCCACCACCAATCTGCCGTCCGCGCGCCGCCGCGCGCGGTCGCCGGTCCGGTACAGCCGTTCTCCCGGCTCACTGCTCCACGGATGGGGCACAAAGCGTTCGGCAGTCAGGTCGGGACGTCGCAGGATAGCGCGAGCCAGGCCGGGACCGCCAAGGACCAGCTCGCCGGGACTGCCGGCGGGCACCGGCTGTTGCCGCCGGTCGAGCACGTAGGCGTGCAGCCACGGACCGCGCGGCTGCTCGGTGGTTGCACCGCCGTCCGCGATCACCAGGCGGGAGCCGGTGCGCAGCGCCGCGACGACTTCCGCGGTCGCGGCGTCGAGACCCGGCGGGAGCTGCGGGCAGGCGATCGCCCGGTGGCTGAGCATCAGTCCCGGCGGCCGGGACGCCGGCGCGATCAGCGCCAGGCCCTGGGGCTCTTCACCGCGGCCGATCGGGCCCACGGCCTTGGCGCTCTCGGCGGCAATCCGCGGCCAGTCACGATCCAGGCAGAGGATCGTCGCCGCCGCGGGCAACCCGGCCAGCCATCGCTCCACGGTCAGCACCAACGCCACCTGCGCCTCGTCCAGCACCCGCCGGGCCTCCGCCGCTCCGACGGCGCCGGGATCGACCGGCACGGCAGCGCCGCCGGCGCGGAGGATGCCGAGCAGACCGACGACCCTGGCGAGCGATCGTTCGACGGCCAGACCGACGCGCACCTCCGGCCCGACTCCCGACCGGCGCAGCCAGCCCGCCAGGCTGGCGGAGCGCTGGTCGAGCTCGGCGTAGGTCAAGGGCACGCCGCGGCAGACCACGGCGACCTGCCAGGGGGAACGCCTGGCCCGTCGGGCGAACAGCTCGGCGAGGCCGGCCGCGAGCGCGCCGCCCGGCTCGGCGGGCAGCTCGATCAGCAGCTGCTGCCGCTCGGCCGGTGCCAGGACCGGCAGCTCGGCGACGGGCACCGCCGCCAGGTCTTCACGGATCAGGCCCAGCAACAGAGTTTCGAACGACCCAAGCAGGCGCGCCACGCGCACGGCGTCGAGCCGCGGCTCGTTGGCCGCCAGCCGCAGCAACCACCGGGAGCCAGGCTGCACGTTGACGGTGAGCGGGTAGTGCGTCTGCTCGGCTCCCTCGACGCCCGCGATCACCACCGCCGTTGCCGCATCCTGGCGCAGCGCTTCGTCCAACGGATAATTTTCGAACGCCAGAATGCTTTCGAAGAGCGACTCCCCCGCGGGCACCTCGCTCCAGGCCCGCACCTTCGGCAGCGGCGTGTGCTCGAATTGGCGCGCCGCGACCTGGGCCTCCTGCAGCCGGCGCAACCAGGCAACGGCGGCCGCCCGTGGCGGCACCCGCACCCGCACCGGCAGCGTGTTGATGAACAGGCCCACCATCGTCTCGATGCCTTCCAGCGGCGCGCCGCGGCCGGCGGTGACCGCGCCGAACGCCACGTCGTCCTGGCCGCTGGCGCGGGCGAGCAGCAGAGCCCAGGCGCCCTGCGCCAGGGTGTTGAGGGTGAGCTGATGGCGTCGGGCGAAGGCCCCCAGCGCGTCGCTCGCGGCAGCGCTCAGCAACGCCTGTTGCACACCGGGCCGGCGAGCTTCCCCGTTTTCGGCGTCGGCGCCGGCGTCGGCGCCGGCGTCGGCACCGGGAAGCGGTGTGGGCGCGGTGAAGCCCGCCAGCTCGGCGCGCCAGAACGCCTCGGCAGCGGCCAGGTCCTGCTGGCGCAGCCAGGCGATGGAGTCGCGATAGGCGCGCACCGGCGGCAGCACGGCCGCCCTGCCCGCGCGGGCCGCGGCGTAGCAGGAAAACAGCTCGCGCAGCACGAGCGGCAGCGACCAGCCATCGAGGATCGCATGGTGATGGGTCCACACCAGCTGGCAGGTCTCCGAGCCAGCAGCACCCAGCTGGATCAGCGCCAGACGGAGCAGCGGCGCCGTCGACAGATCGAAGCCGCGCCGGCGGTCCATCTGCAGGTGCTCCGCCAGGCGTTCGGCCTGCTCCGCCGCCGGCAGGCCGCGCCAGTCGTGGTGCTCCCACGTCAGCGGGAAAGGCGCATAGACCACCTGCAACGGCTCGTCCAATTCGAGCCATTCGAACGCCGTGCGCAGGATCGGATGGCGGTCGACCACCTGCTGCCAGCTCCCCTCGAGCGCCGCGCGCTCGGCCGCTCCCAGCCCGGCGCCGAAGCGGATGCTGGTCTGCACCACGTACGCCCCCGACTCCGGTGAATGCAAAGCATGGAAGAGCATGCCCTGTTGCAGCGGTGACAGTGTGTAAATGTCTTCGATCAAAAGCGCCCTCGATCACAGGCCAGACCTCGGCCGGCAGCTCTTCGGTGCAGTTGCGCAACGCCGCGCAGCGCGCCGCCGCCACAGAAGAAGCGGCGCCAGGCAGGTCGCGTAGTCAGCTTTACTGGATCGGCAGCTCAGCCAAGTGCGGAGACTATCAGGTGTGCATCCGCCTTGTGCCGAGGCCCCATATTGGCCAGCTGTAGCTTGAGTAGTTATTCGAGATGGTCATCCGCGAGGTCAACAATCCTGTTCAATCAGCGCTACTTTGCGAAAGCAAGGCAAGGGAAAGGTGGGATGCGGCAGCCCTGACACAGTCGAAAGCACTTCAGCGAGACGGGACACCAGCTCCTCGCTTACGACTAGAAAGGTTTCTGTCGTTCACCGCGCGGGCGCGGTTGGTGCCGGCGGGGCCAACGCCAGGACCGAGGGGACGCGGCCGGGCTCGGCCAGGCGCAGCAGCCCGTAGCCGATGCCGGCAATGCCATTCATCAGGCCCGGCGACTCGACGGCGGCGCGCGTCCCGCAGCACCAGCCGTCGCGGCCGATGCTGGCGAGCACCTGCTGCGTCCGGCGCCGCACCTGCCGGCCGAGGGCGGCGTCGCCGCCGAGCTGCCGCTCGGCGCTGGCGAGGAAGTCGAGGTTGCCGAGGTCGCCGTGGCAGAGGCAGTGGTTGTGGCCGAAACCGTGCTCGACGGTCAGCCGCACGGCCTCGGCGACCTCGGCTGCGAGCGCCGCCCCGGTCGCTGCCATGGCCGGCCTGGACGGCGCCGCCTCCAGGTGGCGCAGCGCCGCGAGCCGCGCGATGCCGATGCCGGGAGCGCCGTAGCACCACGACATGGCGACGCTGTCGCCGTGCGCCGCCGCCGCGGCGGTGCCGCCGCCGAGCCAGCGCGCGAGCTCGGGCCAGAACATCTCGCGCTCCCAGGCGAAGGCGGCGAGGCCGGCGTCGGTGAAGCGGCGATCGCCGGCCGCCGCGCCCAGCGCGACGAGTGCCAGGGCGATACCGGTCATGCCATGGGCGAAGCCGGTCTGGGAACGCTCGGAGGCCAGCCGGGTCAGCCAGCAGATCCCCACCCCGCGCGCCTCGGCGCGGGCCAGGAGGTGCTCGCCGCAGCGCACCGCCACCGCCAGCGCCCGCGGTCCGGCGCCGGCGCGGTGCGCGGCCAGCAGGCCCGCGATCGCCCCGGCGGCGCCGGCGACCACGTCCAGCTCGCGGTCCTGCGCCAGCCGCGCATCGATCAGCTCGATCTCAGGTGCCGCCTCGGCCAGCAGCCCCGGGTCGCGCCACAGCGCGGCGAGGTGCGCCCTCACATAGAGGATGCCGCCCGGACCCTGCATCAGGCCGATGTAGGGCGGTTCTGGCGGCTCGGCCGGCCGCCCTGGCGGTCTGCCTGCCACGTCGGCTGCTTCGCGTTCCATGCTCTCCCGCAGCGTGTCCAGCGCCGCGCGCGCGAGGTCCGCGGTGCGCGCGTCGCCGGTGACGGCATGGAGACAGCCCAGGAACAGGGCGATGCCGGGGATACCCAGGTAGAGGTCGTGCGGCACGGGCGCCAGCGACCAGCGCTTGTCGCTGAACTCCAGCGCCACCCAGCTCACGTGGCGGCCGTCCCGCACCGCGGTCGCGGCGAACCAGTCGCCGGCGTTACGGGCCGCAGCGAGCAGCCGCTTGCGCAGCTCCCGCCGCGGCAGCGGGCGCCCGGTCGCCACCCGCGGGTAGCCGGTCCACCGCGCGGGGTCGCTGCCCAGCCGGCGGGTGGCGAGCGACATGCGCAGCAGTCCGAGCTGGCGGTCGAGGTCCGCCTCGCCCATGCCGGCCAGGCGTCGCTCGACCGCGGCCATGGCCGGCTCGGGGAAGAACCCGGCCAGCCGCCCACCCCGGCTGTCGACGAGATCGGGTGAGCCCGGTGTGACGGTGAACACCGGCACGTCGCCGGCGAGCAGATCGCGGTGCTCGGCGGCGGCCACGAGCGCCAGCTCGGGCTGCTCCTCGGCCCCGAGCCACAGGCGATCGAACAGCAGGTCCCGGTCGAGGGCGTCGCGCAGCACGTCGGGGTGATAGCTCTCGCCGAGCAGCCGGGCGTAGATCTGCGTCGGGCGCAGCACCGCCCGCACCGGCACGCCGCGGCAGCGGGCGAGCGGCCCGTGCGGGGCGAGCAGCTCGGCGCGGCGCTCGATCAGCCGGCGGTAGACCGCCGCGAAGCCCGCCGCCAGCTCCTCGCCGTGCTCGGCCGCCTCGGCCTCCTGGCGCCCCCTGCCGTCCTCCCCCGCGAGGAAGGGGACGTTGGCTCCCCCGGGCAGCGGCAGCCGCTCGCGCACCACGTGCATCTCGTCGGTGCCGCCCCGCGCCAGCGCCAGCACCGGCTGCGGCGAGAGCTGGCCCGCCACCGCGGCCAGGCCGCTGAGGTCGACGCCGGCGAAGCCGTCGCCCGCCCCCACCAGGAAAGGCAGCAGACCGATCCGTGACACCGAGTCGTCGAGCAGGCGGCCGACCAGGCGCCTGTCCGGCGCTGCCAACGGCTGGAGCGGCAGCCGCGGCTGGAAGAGGGTCTCCAGGTCCACCAGCACGGGATGGCCGCCCGCCGCAATGAGATTCTCGAAGTGGCAGTCGGTGGCCTCCAGAGCGTAGAGCAGGGCGAGCAGGCCGCCCAGCCGCCGGTAGAACGCCGCCACCTCCGCGGGGTCCCGGCAGCCGTGCGCGGCGACGAACTCCATCCAGCCGTGGCTGCCCCGGTCGAGCACCGCGACCGTGCGCGGGCTGCCGTCGCCGGTGTCGCCGAGCCAGGCCAGGAGCTCCTGGAAGCGCTGCTCGGCGGCAAGCGGCCGCGGCTTGTAGACCAGCCGCGCGCCGGAGGCGAAGGTGAGGACGCGCACCGAGCGGCCGCCTCGGTGCCGGTCGCCGGCGCCGCCGTCGATGCCGCTGAGCAGGCCGGGGTGGCCCCCGGCGAAGAAGCGGCTGAGGAGGAGCGGCGCGTCGGCCGCCAGACGCTCCATCAGCTCGAGCCCGGTGTCCACCCACTGCGCGAGCTCGCGCATCACCTCGCGCGCCAGGACCGGGTACTCGCCGAGCAGCGCGGCGGCGACATCGCGCCGGCCGAGGCGGGCCAGGAACGACTGAAACCGCTCCGCGGCGGTTTCGCCGCTCAGCAGATCCAGGTGGCGGGCCACGTGCAGCTCCAGCACCAGGGTGCGGGCGACGACCGGCAGCAGGCGCGCCGGCAGGCTGGCCGCGAGCAGCGCCTCGGTCTCCGCGGCGGCGAACAGCGGCTCGGCACCGCGGGCCGAGGAGGCCCCGGCCGCCGCCGCGAACCGTGCCAGGCCCTGGCGCAGGCGAGCCCGCGCCCGGTCGATCCACGGGCGGACGGGCGCGAGGAGAGGGTCGAGGTCGGGCGCGGATGGCGGTGCCCCGCCAGGCGCGGCCGGCTCGCCACCCGGGGCCTCCACGCCGAGGTCACGCATCCAGGGTGGGAGCCCGCGCAACGCCGCGCCGGCAACGTGCGCCGGCGTGGCGAGCAGGTGCGCGAACCCGGCGGGGTCCAGGCCGGCCTGCGCCAGGCGTCGAGCGAACCGTTCCGCAGAGTGGAAGGGGGAGAGGGCGCGCCACTGCGCCAGGCGCCAGCGCGCGGTCTCGTCGAGCAGCAGGGTGTCAGACGGGTCTGCCGGCGGCCAAGCCGGCCCGCCTGCGCCGAGCGCCTCCGCGCGCTCGACGAGAGTCAGCGCGCGGCAGGCGTCGGCGAATGGGACGAGGGAATCTGGGTCCGCGATCGCGCTCTATCCCGTGGTCACACCGGGCAGCCGCAGGAGGCCCACTGTCCGAAGGTGTGCATGGTGCAGCCCAGCGCGGTGGTGATGGCGCCGCCGGCAGACCGCAGCTCCTCGTCCTGCAGCTCGATCATGCCGGCCGGGTGGGCCGGCAGCGCGCCGAGCTTCGCGGCGTCCAGGCTGCTCCGGTAGACCGGGTCTTTCCAGGCACGGATCAGGTCGCTCTTGTTCATGGCTCGTTCCTCCTTGCCGCGGGATGCGGCGGTCATGGATCAACTCTCCGCGCTCTCCCCATTAAGTGAAGTAACAGATCGCGCCGCAACCGAGACACGCCTGCGACGGGTGTGCCGACCGGCCTGACCCACCAGGCTATACTCCGGCCATGGCACCCAACAGTGCGGGGCAGGACCGCCGGACGTTTCTGCGTCTTTCGGCGGCGCTGGCGGCTGCGGTGGCGAGCGGCGGCGCGGCGGCGGCGCTCGCCCAGCCGGCGGCATCCCCATCGCAGCCATCCGCGTCGGCTGGCGACCCCGAAGCCGGGCTCCTCGCCGGCGCGGTGATCGTCAACGCGCTGGGTCAGCTGGAAGACCCCAACGTCGACCTGCAGCGGCCGCCGTCGCCGCCGGGCGCCGCCAAAGCGAAGGGCGGCACCGGCGGCGCTGGCGCCAGCGCCGGCGATGACGACGACGAGCCTGCGGAGATCGATGCCCGCGCGCTGCGCGAGGCGCGCGCGTCGGGGCTGACGGCGGTCAACGTGACGCTGGGCTACGTGGCCGGGCCGCAGGAGCCGTTCGAGGCGACGGTGGCGGACATCGGGGTGTGGGACCGGGTCATCCGCCGGCATGCGGACGACCTGCTCAAGGTGTGGACGGTCAGGGACATCCTGCAGGCCAGGAGCGACGGCAAGGTCGGCATCATCTATGGGTTCCAGAACGCCGCGATGGTCGGCACCGACGCCCGCCGCGTCGACGTCTTCGGCAACCTTGGGGTGCGGGTGATCCAGCTGACGTACAACCCGCGCAACCAGCTGGGCGACGGCTCGATGGTGGCCGAAAACCACGGCCTGACGCCGCTGGGGCGGCAGGTGGTCGAGCGGCTCAACCACAATCGCATCATGGTCGACCTGTCGCACAGCGGCGAGCAGACCTGTCTGGACGCCGCCCGCGCGTCGCGCCAGCCGATCTCGATCAACCACACCGGCTGCCGGGCGCTGGCCGACCTGCCGCGCAACAAGACCGATGAGGAGCTGCGCCTGGTGGCCTCCCGCGGCGGCTTCGTCGGCATCTACTTCATGCCGTTCCTGACGCTGTCGGGGCATGCCCATGCCGACGACGTGGTGGCCCACATCGATCACGCGGTGTCGGTGTGCGGCGAAGACCACGTGGGCATCGGCACCGACGGCCCGGTGACCGCCATCGACGACCTGGAAGGGTACAAGGCGCACCTGGCCAAGGAGGTGGCCGACCGCGCCGCGGCGGGCATCGGCGCCAAGGGCGAGCGCGCCGATACCCTGCCCTTTGTCGTCGACCTGCGCGGCGTCGACCAGTTCCGCGAGCTGGCGCGGCGGCTGCGGCAGCGCGGCTATTCGACCGCCCGCATCCAGAAGATCCTGGGCGGCAACTTCCTGCGCTTCGCCGCCGACGTCTGGGGCAGCTGAGCCGCGGCGCCGCCGCCGTTCCCGCCGCTGCCGCCACTCCCGCTCAGTACTGGATCAACGATTGGACGTCGTAGCCGGCCAGGCCGGCGCGCCCGGGCAGGAAGGTCAGCTCGACGATGAAGCCGAAGCCCGCCACGGCGGCGCCCTGCGACTCGATGAGGCGGGCGGTGGCGCGCGCCGTGCCGCCGGTGGCGATGAGGTCGTCGACGATCAGCACCCGCTCGCCGCGCTCGACGGCGTCGTGGTGCATCTCCAGGCTGTCCGAGCCGTATTCCAGGTCGTAGGTTTCGGTGACCCGCTGGTAGGGGAGCTTGCCCGGCTTGCGCACCGGCACGAACCCGGCGTTGAGGGCGTAGGCGACCAGCGGACCGAACATGAAGCCGCGCGATTCGATGCCGACGACCTTGTCGATGCGCTTGCCGGCGAACATCCAGACGAAGCGGTCGACCGTCTGGCGAAACGCCAGCGGGTGCTGCAGCAGGGTGGTGATGTCGTAAAAGAGGATGCCCTTCTTGGGAAAGTCAGGCACCTCGCGGATGTGCTTCTTCAGGTCGTCCATGGTCGTTCGCCTCTCGCCTCACCGGTCGATTTCAAACGTCTGCCAGCCCTCGGGCACCGTCGCCAGCGCCCGCTCCTCCACCGCCGCGACGCGGGCGCCCGGCGGGCCCTGCAGCACCGCTGCGTGCAGCTGCCGCACCCGCTCCGGGCTGCCCGCCACCTCGATCTCCACTTCGCCGCCCGCCAGGTTGCGCACGCGGCCGCCAAGACCCAGCTGGCGGGCGCACGAGCGGGTGAAATAGCGGAAGCCCACCCCCTGCACGCGCCCGCGCACCACCCAGACGACGGCAATCGGCCCGCCGTCGTTCACCGCGCCCCGTCCTTCCAGCCGTGCCGCCCGACCAGCGGCACGAACGCGACCTCTTCACCCTCCTTGCGCCGCAGCTCGCCGCGCGCCGACTTGCGGTAGAGCACCAGCCGCTGCGCCTCGCGCGGCCCTTCCGGCACCAGCAGGCTGCCGCCCGGCGCCAGCTGCTCGAGCAGCGGGTCCGGCACCTTCGGCGCGCCGGCCGCCACCAGGATGCGGTCGTAGGGCGCCCACTCGCTCCATCCCACGGTGCCGTCGAACACCTGGATCTTGACGTTGTCGAGCCCCATCTGGCGGATGCGCGGGATGGCCTGCTGCGCCAGCTCGGCGATGCGTTCCAGGCTGTACACCCGCCGCGCCAGAAGCGCCAGGATCGCCGTCTGGTAGCCGGACCCGGTGCCGATCTCGAGCACCGAGTGGTGCGGCGCCAGCTCCATCAACGCGGTCATCCGCGCCACGATGTAGGGCTGCGAGATGGTCTGCGACGAGCCGATCGGCAGCGCGTGGTCGCCGTAGGCCTGCGACCGCAGGTGCTCGCGCACGAACAGGTGGCGCGGCACCTGGCGCATCGCGTCGAGCACCCGCGCGTCGGCGACGCCGCGCGCCGCGATCAGGTCGCGCACCATGCGCTCGCGCAGCACCGCGTAGTCGTTCATTCGCTCGCCGCGGCGCCGGGTTCCGCGAGCGCTCCCAGGTCCAGGCGCCCCAGGGTCGCCTCGAGTCCGCTCAGGCTTTCGAGCCCGCGGTAGGCGGTCAGGTCCAGGTGCAGCGGCGTGATGGAGATGCGGCCCGCCGCGATCGCCGCGTGGTCGGTGCCGGAGTCCGACTGCCACCTGGGGGTGCCGGCGATCCAGTAGTACTTGCGGCCGCGCGGGTCCACCTTTTCGATCACCGACTGCTGGTAGACCCGCCGTCCGAGCCGCGTCAGGCTGACGCCGCGGATGCCGCCCAGCGGCACGTTGACGTTGAGCGGCAGGTCCGCCGGCACCGCCGCCCCGCCGAGCACCACCTGCACCAGCTGGCGGGCGAAGCGGGCCGCCACCTGGAAGGTCATCCCCTCGCCGATCTCCTGGCTGAAGGCGATCGACGGGATGCCCAGCAGCGACCCTTCGAAGGTGGCGCTGACCGTGCCCGAGTAGGTGACGTCGTCGCCCAGGTTGAGACCGAAGTTGATGCCCGAGCACACCAGGTCGGGCGGCGCGGCGGCCAGCACCGACAGCACCCCCAGGTTGACGCAATCGGTGGGGGTGCCGTCGACCGCGTACCACCGCTCGCGGATCTTCTGCATGCGCAGCGGCCGGCTGAGGGTGAGCGAGTGCCCGGTGGCGCTCTGCTCGCGATCCGGCGCCACCACGAACACCTCCGCCACCTCCGACAGGGCATCGACGAGCGCCTTGAGGCCCTCGGAGAAGATGCCGTCGTCGTTGGTGACCAGGATGCGTGTCATGGCAGCCGCGGAGCGCTCGGAACCGGGCGCGACCGCGCTTCAGGCGCTCGGAATGTACCTGCCGATGAGCGGCGCCAGGGCGGTGAGCGTCGCCTGCGGGATCAGCGAGCGCTCGGTGATGAGCGAATGGCGCAGGGCGTCGGGGCACGGGCAACCCACCCGGTCCTCGGGCAGGCTGGCCACCATGTGCCGCACCACCTCCTGCGACATGATGACGTTCTGCGCGATGACGTCCATCACCGACTGGCCGCTGACCGCTTCTTCGGTTTCGTGCCAGCAGTCGTAATCGGTGACCATCGACAGCGACACGTAGCAGATCTCGGCTTCGCGCGCCAGCCGCGCCTCCTGCAGGTTGGTCATGCCGATGACGTCGACGCCGTGCGAGCGGTAGATCTCCGATTCGGCGCGCGTCGAAAACTGCGGCCCTTCCATGCACACGTAGGTGCCGCCGCGGTGGACCGTGGCGCCGGCGGCCTGCGACGCGGCGACGCCGACGTCGATCAGCCGCGGGCAGATCGGCTTGGCGAGCGAGACGTGCGCCACCAGGCCGTTGCCGAAGAAGGTGTCGACGCGGTGGCGGGTGCGGTCGTAGAACTGGTCCGGCACCACGATGTCGGTCGGCTTGTACTCGATCTTCATCGACCCCACTGCCGACACCGAGATCAGCTGCTCGACGCCCAGCATCTTGAAGCCGAAGATGTTGGCGCGATAGTTGAGCTCGGTCGGCAGCAGGCGGTGGCCGCGGCCGTGGCGCGGCAGAAAGGCCACCCGGCGCCCCTCCAGCTCGCCCACCACGTAGGGGTCGGAAGGCTCGCCAAACGGCGTGCTCAGCCGCCGCTCTTCCTGCACCTTGAGCCCCGCCATCTGGTAGAGCCCGCTACCGCCGATGACGCCGATGCGGATGTCGTTGTGTTCGGCCATGCTCCAGCGCTCCTCTCCTTGAACAAGAGTACCCCTCGCCCCATGCCGGAGCGGGCGGCGCGGCGACGGCCGCGACCCGGCCGCAGAGTCTACCGCAGGGCGGCCGCCGTCGCGGCGGCGATGGCCGCGGCCACCTGCAACGCCGTCGCCAGCGCCTGGCGGCCGGCCGGGCCGTCGACCAGCCGCGGCACGCCGGCCGCCGGAGCCGCGCCGCTCACCGGCGCGCCACCGCCATCGTCCCCGCCCCCGTCGCCGGCGCGGCACGCCGCGACGAACGCCGCCAGCTCGCGCACCAGCGGTTCCGAGCGCTCGACCGGCAGGTCGTCCGGCACGATCCGCCGCCCCGACGGCAGCTCCTCCAGGCGAAAACCGTGGATCTCCTGCGCCACGTAGTCCAGCGAGTAGTAGCGGCTCGGCAGGAAGGTGCGCAGCTTGCGCACCCGCTCGGCCGACACGCGCGACGCGGTCAGGTTGGCGACGCAGCCGGAGGCCAGCTCGATGCGGACGTTGGCGATGTCGGTGCGCGGCGACAGCACCGGGATGCCGGTGGCCCGCACCTCGGCGACCGGGCTGCCGTCCAGCGCGTGCAGGATCTGCAGGTCGTGGATCATCAGGTCGAGCACCACGTCCACGTCCAGGCTGCGCGGCGTGAACACCGCCAGGCGCTGCACCTCGACGAAGCGCGGCGGCACTCCCACCGCCAGCAGCGCCGCCACCGCCGGGTTGAAGAACTCCACGTGCCCGACGGCGAGCACCCGCCCCGCCGCGGCCGCCGCCGCGATCAGCTGGTCGGCTTCCGCCAGGCTGGCCGCCAGCGGCTTTTCGACCAGCAGGTGGATGCCGCGCTCCAGCAGCTGGCAGCCAATCTGTGCGTGCTGGCTGGTCGGCGCCGCCAGGACCACCGCCTGGACGCCCGCCGCCAGCAGGTCGTCGACGCCGGCAAAAGCGCGCGTGCCGAACTCGGCGGCAACCGCCGCCGCCGCGTCGCCGCGCGGATCGTGCAGCCCGACCAGCTCGACGCCGGGCAACCCGGCGAGCACCCGCACGTGGTTGCGGCCCATGGCGCCGGCGCCCAGGACGCCGACGCGCAGACCTGCCGCCATCAGGCCTTGCCTTCCGGGGCGGCGGCGCTCACCGGCTCGGCGGCGCTGTCGGCGCCATTGGCGGCGGTGCCCTGCCCCGCCTCGCCATCCGGCACCGCCTCGCTCGGATCGGCGCCGCCCGAGCTGCGCTCCATACCCTTCGGCACCGCCTTGTGCACGCCGCGCCGCGACGTCTCGACGAAGTGGATCAGGTGGTCGACTTCGGGGTCGCCGCCCACCTCGGCGCGCATCCGTTCCAGCGCCTGCCGGGTGTTGAGCCCCGAGCGCGCCAGCAGGCGCAGCGCCTGGTTGAGCCGCGCCACCTGCTCGCGCGAGAAGCCCTTGCGCCGCAGGCCGATCGAGTTGAGCCCGTAGTTGGACGCGTTCATGCCCACCGTCTTGACGAACGGCAGGGCGTCCATGGTCAGCACCGTGTAGGCGCCCAGGTAGGCGTGGCGGCCGATGCGGCAGTACTGGTGGACGGCGCAAAAGGCGCTGATCGACGCGTCGTCGCCAACCTCGACGTGGCCGGCAAACTGGGTGTTGTTGACCAGCACCACCCGGCTGCCGATCTGGCAGTCGTGGGCGATGTGCACGTAGGCCATGATCAGGTTCTGGTTGCCGATGCGCGTCACCCCGCCGCCGCCCACCGTGCCGCGCGAGATGGTGCAGAATTCGCGCAGGATGTTGTTGTCGCCGATCTCCAGCCACACCGGCTCGCCGCGGAAACGCAGGTCCTGCGGGTCGAACCCGACCGCCGCCTGCGGGAAGATGCGGTTGCCGCGCCCGATGCGCGTCGGCCCCTGGATGTGCGCTCCCGCGCCGATCTCGGTCCCCTCGCCGATCTCGACCTGGGCGCCGATGACCGCGAACGGCCCCACGCGGACGTCGGCGGCGAGCTTCGCCTGCGGATCGACGACCGCCAGCGGATGCACGTAACTGCTCATAAAGTCCCCCTTGAATCCAGCGCCGTCGCCGTCGCCGTCACCGGCGACGGCCGCGGTCTCAGCGGTCCACCATCACCGACGACAGCACCGCTTCGGCCGCCATCTGCCCGTCCACCAGCGCCTTGCACGAAAGCCTGGCATGGACGGTGCGCAGGCGCAGCACGTCCACCTCCAGGCGCAGCTGGTCGCCCGGCACCACGGGCCGCCGGAACTTGCCGTTTTCGATCCCGGTAAACAGCATCAGCTTGCCGGTGCGGTCCGGCACCTCCTGCAACAGCAACAGGCCGCCGGCCTGCGCCATCGCCTCGACCACCAGCACGCCCGGCATCACCGGCCGGCCGGGGAAGTGCCCGCCGAAGAAGGGCTCGTTGATGGTGACGTTCTTGATCGCCACGATGCGCTGGCGCGGCACGTTTTCAATGATGCGGTCGACCAGCAACATCGGATAGCGATGCGGCAGCATCGACATGATCCATTCGATGTCCCTCACCTGATCATCCCTCCTCACCGCTCTCGCCGATTAGGTCGTCGCGTTCGTCACGGCCCTTGCCGTCGATCCCCAGCCGCCGCTCGATCGCGCGTAGCCGGCGCAGCATCTCATCCAGGCGCCAGGACAGCAAGAGCTGCCGCCGCCAGCGCTTGATCGGATGCGCCGGGCTGCCGCCGACGACGGCGCCGGGCGCCAGCGAATGGAAGATGTCGGTCCCCGCCGCGGCCTGTACGCGATCGCCGATCTCGATGTGATCGACCGCCGCGGCGCGGCCGCCCAGGACGACGCCGTTGCCGATGCGCGTGCTGCCGGCGATGCCGACCTGGGCACAGAGGATCGAGTGGCGGCCCACCTGGACGTTGTGCCCCAGCATCACCTGGTTGTCGATCTTGGTGCCGGCGCCGACGCGGGTTTCACCCAGCGTCGCACGGTCGATCGTGGTATTGGGCCCGATCTCCACATCCTCCTCCAACACCACGCGCCCCACCTGCGGCACCTTGTGGTGGACGCCGCCGTGCGTCGCGTAACCGAACCCGTCGCCGCCCAGGACCACGCCGGCGTGGACGATCGACCCGGCGCCGACGACGGTGCGGTCGTAGAGCACCGCGTGGGGGTGGATCACCGCCCGCTCGCCTACGGTGCAGTCGCGCCCCACCACGGCGTGGGCGAGCACCGCGGCGCCGGCGCCGACGTGCGAACCGGCGCCGACGACGGCGAACGGCCCCAGGTGCGCCGCGGGATGCACCACCGCACCGGCATCGACGATCGCGGTGGGATGCAGGCCTGCCGGGTGCGGCGCCGGCGGATGGAAGACCGCGAGCAGCCCGACCAGCGCCCGCCCGCTATGCGGCACCACGATCAGATTGCGCCCGCCGAGCGGCTCCGCCAGCGCCTCCTCGACCAGCAGACCGCCGGCGGCGCTCGCCTGGGCGCGCGCCCGGTGGCGCAGCAACGTTACGAACGACAGATCGCGCGGGCCTGCTTCTTCGAGCGCCCGCAGCCCTTCGATCGGCTGCTGCGGGTCGCCCTCGACGCGCCCCCCTACCAGCTCGGCAAGCTCGGCCAGCGAGAAGGCCACGGGCTACTTGGCGGCCGCCGCCGCCTGGGCATCCAGGCGTTGCACCACCGAGGTGGTGATGTCGATGGCATCGTCGGCGTAGATCAGGCCGCTTTCAAACTTGCGGAAAATCAGCGTGTAGTTCTGCTCCTTGCCGATCTGGTTGATGATCGGCATGACCTTCTCGTCGATCGAGCCCAGCAGCTCGTCCTTTTTCTTGTTGAGGTCGCGGGTGGCGTCCTCGGACAGCCGGCGCAGCGCCGTCTGCTTGTCTTCCATCTGCTTTTCCATCTCCGCCAGCTTGTCCTGCGACAGCGACAGGCGGCCCTGCGCCAGCTTGTCCTGCATGTCCTTGATTTCCTGCTGCCTGCCGCGCAGCTCGGTTTCCTTCGCCTCCTGCGCCTTCTTGAGCTCGGCGATGGCCTTCTTACCCTGCGCCGAGGTGGTCAGGATGCGTTCGGTGTCGATCACCGCCACGCGCGGCATGCCGGCCGACGGCACGGCGGCCTGCGCCGCCAGCGGCGCCGCCAGCGCCAGCCCGAGCACGGCACCGGTCAAAGACTTCGCAAGGGATTCGATGAGAGCCATGGGTATTCCTTTTCTTACAGAGACTATCCGTGAAATCGCTGCCTAGAAGCTCGAGCCGATGCTGAACTGGAAGGTCTCGAACTCGTCAAGCGGCAGCGGGTGGATGTTCTTCGAGATGATGAAGCGCAGCGGCGCGCCGAACATCGGGATGAGGACGCGCAGCTCGACGCCCGCCGATTGGCGCAGCCGCCCGAAATCCCATCCCTGCTCGCTGTAGGTGATCCTGCCGAAGTTGTCGTTGCGCACCTCGCCGTAGACGTTGCCGGCGTCGGTGAACAGGATGATGCGGAATGGCCCGCCGACGATGAAGTGGTACTCGGCGTTCATCTGGATGTACTTGTCGCCGCCGACGCCGGCGCCGAACTGGTCGAACACCGGGTCGCCGTGGTCGTCGCGCACCGTGATCGAACGGAAACGGAAGCCGCGGATGCTGTTTTCACCGCCGATGAAGAAGTACTCCAAGGGCGACAGCGGGTTGCCCTGGGTGCGGTGCAGGAAGCCGGCTTCGGCGTTGAGCGCCAGCACCGTTTTCAGCCCCTGATTGGTCACCGGCGTAAACAGGCTGAAGCCCACGTCGGGACGCAGGAAGTTGTCGTTGCCGCCCAGCGGGCCGCCGCCGTATTCGAGCGACGCCGCCATGCGCAAGCCGCGCACCGGTTCGAAGGGATCGTTGCGGCTGTCGTAGACGACCGCCGGCTTGATCGACGAAGTGTTGATGAAGTAGCGCTGCGCCTCCGCCTGGGCGCCCAGCACCGTGCCGTCGGTGCCGCCGTTGATCGTGCCCACGCCGACGCCCACGCCTTCGTTGTTGATCGGCGTCAGCAGGTTTTCCGAATCGTCGTGCTTGGTGTAGTTGTAGCTGACCGACGCGGAGGTGAAGAGCGTCAGGTTGCGGCCATAGGTCAGCACGATGCCCTTGGCGTTTTCGATGTAGTCGGTGCCCAGGTTGGAATAGTTGAGGTCCGAGACGAACGCCCGGAAGCCGACGTTCTGCGGCCGGTCCATGAAGTAGGGGATGTTGTAGGTGAGATCGTAGACCTTGCGGTAGCGGCCGGTCTGCACCGAGACGCCGGCGTTCTCGCCGCGGCCCAGGAAGTTCTTGGTGCTCACCGAGAACTGCACGAAGAAGCCGTCGATCTCGCTCCAGCCGCCGCCGAACTGCAGCTCGGTGCGGTTGGCCTCGTGACCCTTGAACACCAGGTTGACTTCTTTCTTTTCGCTGTTGGTGTCGATGTCGACGGGGTCTTCTTCGTCGAGCTTGAAGTAGCCCAGCTGATTGATCTTGGTGACGCTGTTCTTGACCGCGGCGATGTTGACGACGCCGCCTTCGACCAGCCGCACCTCGCGCCGCAGCACCTTGTCCTGGGTGCGCTCGTTGCCCTGGAAGTCGATCCTGCCGACCTTGAACTGGTCGCCTTCGTTGATGTGGATCACCACGTCGGCGATGTTGCCCGGCCGCTCCACCAGCTCGGGCTCGACGCGCCCGAACACGTAGCCGTTGTTGTGATAATAGTCGGTGATCTTCTTGATGCTGTCGTCCATGTCCTTCGACAGCAGCCAGTCGCCTTCCTTCAGCTTGAACGCCCGGATCAGCGGCTCGTTCTTGTAGATCTTGTTGCCGTCCAGGCTCAGCTTGCCCATCTTCCAGCGGTCGCCCTCTTCCAGCGGGATGGTGATGAACATCCGCCGGTTCTGCTCCTTGATCGTCGGCGCGTTGGGCTTTTCAGCCTTGACTTCGATCTTCGGCTCGCCGACGGCGACGTTCTTGTAGCCTTTGGAATGGTAGAGCTCCCGCACCTTGTCGAGGTCTTCCTGCAGCTTGGCCGGATCGTAGACGTCGTGCTTGAGGATGCGGCTGACCAGGTTCGACTGCTTGGTGTCCTTCATCGACCAGCGCAGCCGGTAGTTGCCGAACACCGTGTTGCCGGTGAACAGGATCTTGGCGATGCGCACGCGGTCGCCCTCGTCGACCGTGAACACCACTTTCTTTTCGTTGTTGCCGATGTCCTTGACGCTGTAGCGCGCCTGCGCGAAGCGGTAGCCCTTTTCGCGGTACATGTCTTCGATCAGCGTCTTGACCCGCTGCAGCTCGCCCAGGCTCATCGGTTCGCCTTCGTGCACGCGGATGCGCTGGGTGGAGATCTTGTCCTGCACGTCGGTCTTGCTGATCCGCTTCAAACCCTCGTAGTCGATCGAACGCAGGATGGGGCGCTCTTCGACGGTGATCGTCAGCTTGACGCCGCCCGTCACCGGCGTGTAGTCGATCTTCACGTCGTCCACCAGGCTGCGGTCCCACAGCTTCTTGATGCTCTTGTTGAGCTGGTCCTGGTCGACCGTCTGGCCGATGCCCAGGCCCAGGTAGTACAGCATCGTCTCTTCCGACAGCGTTTTGAGACCCTTGAATTCGATCGCCTGGACGCGCAAGGTGGTGAGCGCCTGCGGCACCGACGTTTCGGGCGCGGCCGCCGGCGCGGGCGCCGGGGCGCCGGCGTCGGGCGCCGCCGCGGCGCTGCCGGCACCGGGCGTAGCGGTGGCGGCCGCCGTCGTGGTGTCGGCGTCCGGCGCCGCCGGCACGGCGGCGAGCGGCAGGCCGCCGCTCACCACCAGCGGCAGCAGGCCCATCGCCACCATGCGGCAGACAGCTCGCGGCCGTCGGGCAGGGCGGGCACCAGGGCGTTGGAGCCGATCCGGCTGGGCATCAGGCGTCATACGTTCTTGCCTCGTTCTCGCCGGCGGCTTGCCAGCAAATGGGCGTCGCTCATAGGGGTGTTGCTCCGTCGGGGCCGTCGAGGGCCATCGGAGCAACCTGAGCCACCGGGAATCGACGCGGTCAACGCTGAGGGGCGAGAATTTCCCGGGCCTCGCGATCGAGAACCTGGAACTTCAGCTCGCCGTCCAGCAGATCGATGTCGATACGCTCGATCGTCTCCCCGTGCTGATGGATGAGGATCTCCGACACCGTGTCCTGGATATGACGTTGGATCGTCCGGCGCAACGGTCGTGCCCCCGTGGACGGTTCGATCCCGGCTTTTTCCAGCAGCCATTCCTTGGCGGCCGGCGAGACTTCCAGATGCAGCCCTCGCTCAGCCAGGGTTATGTTCACATCGTCGAGCAGGATGTCGACGATGGCCCGTAACTCGTGTCCACCCAGGGGATTGAAGACAATCACTTCATCGATGCGGTTGATGAATTCCGGGCTGAAGCCGCGCCGCAGCTCGGCGAGGATCTCTTCTTCGATGCGCTGGAAGCTGGCATGGCCGTCACCCTCACCGAAGCCCATGCGGCCGCCGCGCAACACCAGCTTGCTGCCGATGTTGGAGGTCATCAGCACCAGCGTGTTCTTGAAATCCACCTGGTTGCCGTAGGCGTCGGTCAGGATGCCGTCTTCGAGGATCTGCAACAGCAGGTTGGCGACGTCGGGATGCGCCTTTTCGATCTCGTCGAACAGGATCAGCGAATAGGGCTGGCGGCGCACCCGTTCGGTCAGCTGCCCGCCCTCTTCGTGGCCGACGTAGCCGGGCGGCGAGCCGATCAGCTTGGACACGGCGTGCTTTTCCATGTATTCGCTCATGTCGAAGCGCACCAACGCCCGCTGGCTGCCGAACAGGAAGATCGACAGCTGCCGCGCCACTTCCGTCTTGCCCACGCCCGAGGGGCCCAGGAAGATGAAGGAGCCGACCGGGCGCTCTGGATTGCTCACCCCCAACCGCGAGCGCCGGATGGCGCGGCTGATGGCGCTGACCGCGCGCTCCTGCCCCACCACCCGTTTGCGCAGGGTGTCTTCCATGTGCAGCAGCCGCTCGGCTTCTTCGCTCTGCAGCGCCGCGACGGGGATGCCGGTCCACGACGAGATGACGTCTTCGATGTCGTGGCGCGTCACCTCCAGCACGCCGGTTTCGTCGGCGACCAGGCTCATCCGCTCCAGGTCTTCGCGCAGCTCGATCTCGCGCTCGCGCAAGTAGACGGCGCGTTCGAAGTCCTTGTCCGAGATCGCGACCTTCATCTCCTTGACCACCTGGCGGATGTCCTGCTCCAGGCGGCGCAGGTTCTGCGTGTCGCGCACCCGGCGCAGCTTGACCCGCGCGCCCGCTTCGTCGATCACGTCGATCGCCTTGTCCGGCAGGTGGCGGTCGGAGATGTAGCGGCTGGACTGGTAGATGGCGGTGCGCAGCGCTTCGGCGCGGTAGCGCACTTTGTGGAAGCTTTCGTAGCGGTCCTTCACCCCGTCCAGGATCTGCAGCGTCTGCTCGGGCGACGGCGGCGCCACCTGGATCGCCTGGAAGCGGCGCAGCAGCGACCGGTCTTTTTCGATGTACTTGCGATATTCCTTGAGCGTCGTCGCGCCGATGCAGGAGATTTCGCCGCGCGACAGCGCCGGCTTGAGGATGTTGGCGGCGTCGAGCGAACCTTCGGCGGAGCCGGCGCCGATCAGCGAGTGGATCTCGTCGATGAAGACGATCAGCTCGCGGCTGTCCTTGAGCTCCTTGAGGATGCCCTTGAGCCGCTCCTCGAACTGGCCGCGGTACTTGGTGCCGGCGACGATCAGCGACAGGTCCAGGGCGACGATGCGCTTCTGCGCCAGAAAGATCGGCACCCGCCCTTCGACGATGCGCTGCGCCAGCCCTTCGACGATGGCGGTCTTGCCGACCCCCGGTTCGCCCAGCAGGATGGGGTTGTTCTTGGTGCGGCGCGACAGGATCTGGATGATGCGGTCCACCTCTTCGTCGCGGCCGATCAGCGGATCGAAGGCCGATTCGCTGGCGAGCGCCGTCAGGTCGCGGCCGTATTCGGAGAGGAAGGGGAGCTCTTTTTTCTGCTGCGAGGCTTCGCGCTCCTTGGCGATGGCCAGGGCCTCTTCGCGCACCGTGTACACGTCGAAGCCCTGCTGCGCCAGGATGCGCATCGCGGTCGAGCCTTCGACGCGCAGGATGCCGATCAGCAGGTGCTCGGACCCCACCGTCGCGTGCAGCATGCTTTCCGCTTCGTGCGAGGCATAGGCCAGGATCTTCTTGGATTCTTCCGACAGCGGCAGCTCCGCGGTCGAGGAGATGCGCTCGACGAAGACCCGCTCGCCTTCGATCTCCCGGCGGATGTCTTCGGGCTTGACCTGGAAGCGCCGGAAGATCTCGTTGACCGTCTCCTCGCCCTCGCGCAGGATGCCTAGCAGGATGTGTTCGGATTCGATGACCCGGCTGCCGAGCTTGCTTGCCTCGTAGCGGGCGAAGAAGAGGGCCCGGCGCGCTTTTTCGTTGTACTTCTCAAACATTCAACGGACCTCTTGCCTCTTGTTGCGGTACGCCATCCATGCTCCCCCGCGGCTTACGCAAACGACGCCAACAAGGTTGTGCATTCGGCCTGCAACGGTGAGATTCTAGCACGGCAGGCCCGTTCCCTCCTGCTGCGTCTCCTCCTGGCGCAGCACCCCCTCCTGCAGGCGCATGGCGCGGCTGCAGCGGCCGGCGATGACCGGGTTGTGGGTGACCAGCACCGCCGTCGTCTGGTGGCGCGTCTGCATCTCCAGCAGCAGGTCGAACACCTGCTCGCCGCTGGCCGGGTCGAGGTTGCCGGTCGGCTCGTCGGCCAGCAGCAGCGGCGGCGCCAGGACCAGGGCGCGGCACAACGCCACCCGCTGGCGCTCGCCGCCCGACAGCTCGCTGGGGAAGTGGTCGCGCCGCGGCATCAGGCCCACCTCGGCCAGCAGCTGCTCGGCGCGGGCCAGCACCTCGCGGCCCGGACGGCCGGCGATCCGCCCCGGCAGCATGATGTTTTCGAGCGCCGTGAAGTCGGGCAGCAGCTGGTGGAACTGGAAGACGAAGCCGATCGTGCGGTTGCGGAAGGCGGCCAGCGCCGCGGGCTTGAGGTCGGCGAGCGGCCGGCCGCCGATCTCGACGCTGCCGCCGTCGGGGCGATCGAGCGCCCCCAGCAGGTGCAGCAGGGTCGACTTGCCCGACCCCGAGGGCCCCACCACCGCCACCAGCTGGCCGGGCTCCACCTGCAGGTCGACGCCCAGCAGCACCGGCACGCGCCGGGCGCCGTCCTGGTAGGTCTTGGTCAGGCCGCGGGCGGACAGCGCGACGCTCATCGCTTGAGCGCCTCGATCGGATCCAGGGAGGCGGCCCGCTCGGCGGCGTAGAGCGCCGAAGCCAGCGCCAGGCCCAGGGTCAGCAGCAGCACCAGCGCCAGGTCCAGCGGCTTGACCAGGAAGGGCACGTAGTCCAGGAAATACACCTTCCCCGGCACCGGCACCAGGTGGTAGCGGTCGAGCACCACGGCGGCGCCGACGCCGCCCACCGTCCCCAGGGCGATCCCCAGCCCGGCCACCAGGCCGCCGAGCAGCACGAAGGCGTGGCGCAGCCCGGCCGGGGTGGCGCCCATGGTGGCGAGGATGCCGATCTCGGGGCGCTTGCTGGCGATGATCAGGGCCAGGTCGGCGACCAGGGCCAGCGAGGCCACCAGGACGATCAGCGACACGGCGACGAACATCATCACCTTTTCGAGCCGCAGCGCGAACAGCAACGGCCGGTTGAGATCCTGCCAGGTGCGCACGGCGCTGCCCGGCGGCAGGCTGGCCGGCAGCCGCCCGGCCACCGCCAGGGCGGCGTCCAGGTTGACCGCCGCCACCTCGATCTGGCGCTCGGCGCCGCCCAGCAGCGTTTCGGCGACCGCCAGCGGCAGCGCCACCCGCTCGCGGTCCTCCTGCGCGCGCCCGGAGCGGTAGCAGCCGGCCAGCGACAGGGTGCGCAGGCGCGGCTGCGGACCGAGCGGCGTCAGGGTGGGACGCGGCGACACCACGGTCAGGTCGCGGCCCGGCTCCAGGCCCCAGCGGGCGCACAGCGTCTCCGGCGCGTACAGCCCCTCGGCACGCCCCGCGGCGCCGGGAAACGAGCGCGGCACCCGCCCGGCGAAGCCGATCAGCTCGACGGCGTGGACCTTGCCCTGGTCGAGCACCCAGCCGCTGCCGCGCACCTGCAGCTCGGCCGCGGTGACGCCGCCGAGGCGCCGCACCGCGTCGCGCGCCGCCTGGGCGGCGGCCAGGGGGAGGCCGGCGGGCAGCTCCACCAGCATCTGCGGCGTGCGGCTGACCAGCTCGCCGCGCAGCGCCTCCTGAAAGCCCGAGATCACCGCCAGCGACAGCACCAGGGCGGCGACGCCGAGCGCGATGCCGCCCGCCGCCACGGCGGACAGGAAGCTGGCGAAGGCGTCGCGCCGGGTGCTGCGCAGGTAGCGCAGGGCCAGGGTGACGGGCAGCGGCAGGTCGCGCAGCAGCAGCCGCGAGGAGCGCCCCCGGTCGCCGCCGGCGCGGGGAGAGGATCGGCGCGCGTCGATCAATGGGCGTCCGGGTCCGCCGGCTCGGGGCGCAGGAGCGGAAACAGGATCACGTCCCGGATCGACGAGCGGTCGGTGAACAGCATCGCCAGGCGGTCGATGCCGATGCCGACGCCGCCGGCCGGCGGCATGCCGTGCTCCAGCGCCCGCACGTAGTCGTGGTCGAACAGGTGGGCTTCGGCGTCGCCGCGCTCGCGCGCCGCGAGCTGCTGGCGGAAGCGCTCCGCCTGCACGTCGGGGTCGTTGAGCTCGCTGAAGCCGTTCGCGATCTCCATGCCGCCGACGTAGAGCTCGAAGCGCTCGGTGAAGCGCGGGTCGTCGGCGCGCTGCTTGGCGAGCGGCGACACCTCCACCGGGTAGTCTTCGATGAAGGTCGGCTGCTGCAGGTGCGGCTCGACGACGTATTCGAACAGCGCCATCAGCAGGTGGCCGTAGCTGCCGCCGGCGGGCGGCGGCACCGGCCGCGCCGCCAGCTCGGCGGCGACGCCGCCCTGGGTGTCCAGGCGCTCGGGCGGGATGCCGCCCAGCTCGGTGAGCGCCTGGCGCACGCCCAGGCGGCGCCAGGGGCGGGTGAAGTCGATCGCGGTGCCGCCCCAGGTGACGGCCGGGCGCTCCAAAAGCGGCAGCACGCGCGCCGCCAGGCCGGTCAGCATCTCCTCGGTCATCGCCATCATGTCGCGGTAGTCGGCGTAGGCGGCGTAGAACTCGACCATGGTGAATTCAGGGTTGTGGCGGGTCGAGATCCCCTCGTTGCGGAAGTTGCGGTTGATCTCGAAGACGCGCGGGATGCCGCCCACCAGCAGCCGCTTGAGGTACAGCTCGGGGGCGATGCGCAGGAAGAGGTCGATGTCCAGGGCGTTGTGGTGGGTGCGGAACGGCCGCGCCGTGGCGCCGCCGGCCAGCACCTGCATCATCGGCGTTTCCACTTCCAGAAACTGGTGCGCGGTCAGAAAGTCGCGCACCCCGGCGACGATCGCCGCCCGCACCTCGAAGACGCGGCGCGATTCGGGGCTGGTGGCCAGGTCCAGGTAGCGCTGGCGGTAGCGCGCTTCGACGTCGGCCAGGCCGTGCCACTTTTCGGGCAGCGGCCGCAGCGCCTTGGCCAGCAGCGTCAGGTCGTCGACGCGCAGCGACAGTTCCCCGGCGCGGGTGCGCATCACCTGTCCGGCGGCCCCCACCAGGTCGCCCAGGTCGAGGTTGTCCAGCACCTGGAGCGCCGCCGGGGGCAGCGCGTCCTTGCGCACGAACAGCTGCAGCTTGGCGCGGCCGTCGTGCAGGTCGACAAAGGCGCTCTTGCCGTGCTCGCGGATGCCCTTGATGCGGCCAGGCACGCGCAGGCGGATCGCCGCCGCGTCCAGCTCCTCCGCGGTGCTCTCGGCAAAGCGAGCGTGCACCGTGGCCGGCTCGGCGTCCCAATCGAAGCGGTGGGGATAGGTGGCGACGCCGGCGTCGGCCAGACGTTGGCGCTTGGCGCGGCGGTTCTGGATCTGTTCGTCGAGCTCGGACATAGACCTTGCGGCGGCAGCGGCGGCGGCATGCCGGAGGGCGCCGAGCGCACACGATAGCTCACTTTGCCGCCCCTGATAGCATGCCGGGCAGCGATGATTGAGCCCTGTGACGAAGCGGGCCGCCTGGCGGAGGCGGTCAAGACGGCGGTCGAGAGCTGGGACGACCTGGGCTGGCCGCGCCCGGCGGTGGCCGTGGTGTCCGGCTCGGGCCTGGCGGTCGACCTGGGCGAGGCGGCCCGCGGGCCGGTCGACCTGTCGTACTTCCTGCCGTTTGCCGTCCACCCGCTGGCCGGGCACCCGCACCAGGTGGAGCTGCTGCGGCCGCTCGGCGGGCGCGAGGTGGCCTACCTGCGCGGCCGGCTGCACCCCTACCAGGGATACAGCGCCGAGCAGACGGTGTTTCCGGTGCGGCTGGCGGCGCAGCTGGGCGCGCGGGTGCTGATCCTGACCAACGCCAGCGGCGGCCTGCGCGCGGGCCAGCAGGTGGGCGACCTGCTGGCGGTGCGCGACCACGTCAACCTGACTGGCCTCAATCCGCTGCGCGGCCAGCTGCCCGCCGAATGGGGGCCGCGCTTCCCCGACATGGTGGGCGCCTACGACCCGGCGCTGGCCGCGCTGGCGCACCGGCTGGCCGCGGGCGCCGGGGTGCCGTTGGGCGACGGCGTGTACGCGGGGGTGCTGGGGCCCAGCTACGAGACGCCGGCCGAGGTGCGCATGCTGCAGACCCTGGGCTGCGACCTGGCCGGCATGTCGACGGTGCTGGAGGTGATCGCCGCCCGCCAGATGGGGCTGCGCTGCCTCTGCCTGTCGCTGGTCAGCAACCCCGCCGCCGGGCTGGCCGCGGCGCCGCTCAGCCACGACGACGTGCTGGCCGCCGCGGACGCGGGGGGAGCCCGCCTGGCGCGCCTGCTGCGGGCGCTGCTCGAAAGCCCCGAGCTGCTGCCGGTCTGAGACCTCAGGGAACGGCGGCGGGGTCGGCCGCGGCCGGCTGGTGCGCCGCGGCGTCCGCCGGCGAGCCGTAGCCGGTCGACAGGCGGTCGCGCACCAGCCAGATCTCGGGGAAGAAGCGCATGGCGAGCGTCGCGGTCAGGTACTTGGCGCCCGAGGAGCCGCCGGTGCCGGAGAGCGAGCCGATCATGCGCTCGACCATCTTCACGTGGTGGAAGCGCCAGATCGCGAAACGCTCGTCGAACTGCAGCAGGTGCTCGGCCAGCCGGAACTGCGCATAGTGGCGGTCGGGATCGGAGTACAGCACGACCAGCGCCTGGATCACCCCTTCGTCCGGGGTGTGCACCTGGGTGACGTCGCGCGCCAGCACCGCCTGCGGGATGGCGAAACCGCTGCGCGCCAGGTGGTGCAGGAAATGATCGTACAGGGTCGGCTTGCCCATCGCCTCCTGGAGCGCCACGAGCGATTCGGGGTCCTCTCCCACCCGTTCGATCAGCCGCGCGTTCTTGGCGCCGCAGAGGAATTCCAGGCGGCGGAACTGCACCGACTGAAAGCCGCTCGCCGGGCGCAGGTTGTCGCGGAACTGCGCGAAATCGACCGCGAACATGGTTTCGAGCAGCGGGATCTGCTCGATGAGCAGGTGCTGGATGGCGTGCAGCCGGTCGAACAGCTGGGCGGCGCGCAGCGGCTGGTCGCGATCCATCCAGTCGCACACCGACGCGACTTCGTGCAGCATCTGCTTGAACCACAGCTCGTAGACCTGGTGGCTGATGATGAACAGCAGCTCGTCGTGGTGCGCCGGCCGCGACAGCTCGCGCTGCAGCGACAGCAGCTGCGGCACCTCCAGGTAGGTGGAGTAGGTCAGCTTGGCGGAGCCGGCGGGCGCGTCGGTCATCGGCGGGACACTAGGCGATGGTGCCGCCGGGATTGCGCTTGAGCAGCGGCTTGTAGGCCAGCAGCCACAGCCCCGAATAGTCGCGCATCAGGCGCATGCGCAGCAGCTGCAGCTGGCGCCCTTCGGTGACGCTCCCCGACAGCACGGCCTCGTCCAGCACGTGGTGGAAGCGCCACAGGAAGGCGTCGGCGGTGCGCGCGGTCCAGCGGGCGCGGGCGTAGACGATCGAGTCGCCGGTCACCGAAGTCTCGTCGAGGATGCCGGAGATCTCCTGCGCCTCCTCGTTGATGCGCATGCGCAGGGCGGCGCCCTCCAGCAGGAACTGCTCCAGCTCGCGGTCGCAGCTGGCGCGCCCGTAGAGGCGGCGGTAGGCCAGCACTTCGCGCGGCTCGATGCGCAGCGGAAAGACTTCCGGCATCACCACCACCCGGTCGACGGCCATTTCCGCGTCGACGCCGCGCAGGGCATCCACCAGGCGGCGGTAGTGCTCGCCCAGCAGATCTTCCTGCGCCGCGAGCGGCGACGCGCCGGCGACGCCGGTGGCCCCCGACAGGTGGCCGCTGTCGTCCTGGTACTGGCGGCGGCTGCCGGGGATGCCGACACCGGTATGGCCGCCGCCGAAGCCGGAATAGCCGGAATCGCCGGCGGCGTGTTCGCCGGCGCCGGCGGAGCCGGACGACCTGGACGCGCCGATGCCGCTGGCCGTGCCGCCGCCGAGCGCGCCGGCGCCGGGGCCGCGGCCGGCGGCGGTCAGGCGGGGCAGCAGATCGCGGACGCGGGCGCGGATCAACGCCAGGTCTTCCAGCTTCAGCTCCTGGCTTTGCAGCTGGGCTTCGAAGCGCTCGATCTCCTGGCGGAACTGCATCAGCTCCTGGTCCAGCTCGCGATCCAGCGGCACTTCGCGCTCCAGCTCGAAGACGCGCTGGTATTCGGCGACGATGCGCTGCTCTTCCTTGGCGTACAGGTTCTGGATGCGGCTCTTGAGCGCCAGGTTGGTCTCCTGGATGGCGAGCGCCAGGCCGGGCTCCAGGAAGAGGTTGCCCAGGTCGTGCTTGAGCGCCCGGTAGCGCGGCACCAGGTCGTGCTCGCTCAGCTGGTCCAGGGTCGAGATTTCGCCGACTTCCTGCCGGATGCCGTCGACTTCGCGCCGCTTGGCCGACACGTAGTCGGCGTCCGGCGTGGAGGCGCCCAGCATGGCCCACAGCCCCTGGAAGATCTCGCTCAGCCGGCGGTGGTCGCGCAGCCGCGGCTCACCGGTGCGGTCGTCTTCCTCTTCGCTCAGGCGGGCGAGCAGGAAGTCCACCTTGTCCAGGCGGTCGCTGGGCCAGATCTCCCCCGGCTGCGTGTACAGGTAGAACTTGACCAGCTGGGTGAGAATCTTTTCGTCGTAGGTCTTGACGCGGCGGAAGAACTGCCGCAGGTAGTAAGGAGCGACTCTGCTATCCTCTTCGTCCAGGTCTTCGATCAGCTCGCTCAAGCGGCGATCGATCGATTCCAGCTTGCTGCGCAGGCGCTCGCTTTCGGACGTGTTGTTGAGGCTCTGCGAGATCTCCTTGAGCTCCGCGTAAAGGTTTTGAAACTCGACCGAGTGCGCGTCGTTGACGTGCTGCTGCCCGGTCTTGCTGAGGCTCTGCAGGAACTGATGGAACGTCCATGCGGCGCGAAAGCGGTGGGAGGTATCGGCGTAGCGGCGATGCAGCGCGCCGAGCTCTTGGACGGTCGTCATTGCAGGATGGAATCCACGTGCGGAACCAGAAGTCGGGCCAGGATATCACGCCGCGGCTGCCCTCGATGAGCTGGCGATGCGCGTTTTGATCCCCCAGGCCGACGTCGAAAGGCGGGTGGCCCAGCTGGCCGGCCAGATCGGCCGCGACTATGCGCTGTGCGGCGCCGGCCCGCGGCCGGCCGACGATCCGTTGATCGCCGTCGGCGTCCTCAAAGGCTCCGTTTTCTTCCTCGCCGACCTGCTCAAGCACCTCACCCTGCCGGTCGCCGTCGACTTCTTTCAGACCTCCAGCTATGGCAGCGGCGGCGCCGTGCGCGACGACGTGCGCATCCGCAAGGACCTGGACCTGTCGATCCGCGGCCGCGACGTGCTGCTGGTCGAAGACATCGTCGACACCGGGTACACCATCCGCACGCTCCTCGACCTGCTACGATTCCGCGGCGCGCGCAGCGTCCGGCTGTGCACCCTGCTGGACAAGGCGGCGGCGCGCGCGGTCCAGGTGCCGATCGACTATTGCGGCTTCCAGATCGACGATCTCTTCGTGGTGGGCTACGGCCTCGACCACGGCGAGCGCTACCGCAACCTCCCGTACATCGCCGTATGGGAACCCGAACCTCCCGCTGCGGCAACCACATAGGAGCGCCCAGGCATGCACTTCCATCACACCGACGACGCCCCCAAGGCGATCGGCCCCTACTCGCAGGCTGTAGCCGACGGCGGCTGGCTCTACACCTCCGGCCAGGTGGGCATGGACCCGGCAACCGGCGAGCTGGTGCCCGGCGGCTTCGAGCCCCAGGCCCAGCGCGCCCTGGAAAACCTCAGCCACGTCCTGGCCTCCGCCGGCTGCACCTTCGCCGACGTCATCAAGGCCAACGTCTTCGTCGTCGACCTGGCGGACTTCCCGCGCCTCAACGCCCTGTACGCCAAGGCCATGGGCGACCATCGCCCGGCCCGCTCCACCGTCCAGGTCGCCGCCCTCCCCAAGGGCGCCCTGGTCGAAATCGACCTGGTCGCCCGGCTGCCGCAGTCAGGAAGCTAGCGCAAGCTGGAGTCCCGGCCCGGACGCCGGCGGCGGAAGCCGGCGAGCCCTGCGCGCTCCGGGCCAGGCGCGCCGGCGCCGGCGCGGTCGACGCCCGGCCTAAGCCTGGGCGGCGGCGGAGTGGGAGCGGCGGGAGCCGCCGTTGCCGCTACCGCTGCCCCACAGCTGCCGCAGGCGGGCGATCGCCGTTTCGATCTGCTGCCGGCTGACGTCGCGGTGGGTGACCATGCGCGCTTCGTCCGGGCTGACCGGCGAGGCCAGCACGCCCGCGGCGCGAAGGCGGGCCACGCACGCCGCCAGCGGGCCCTCGGCGGGAGGGGCGCCGTCGCCGAACAGGCGGGCCGTCGGCCGGAACACCACGACGTTGGTGCGCACCGCCGCCAGGTCGATCTCGATGCCCGGCAGCTCGGCCAGGGCCGCCGCCAGCATCGCCGCGTGGACGTGATCGTCGGCCAGCCGCGCCGGCCCCTTGCGCAGCGCCACCAGCCCCGCCGCGGCCAGCACCCCCGCCTGGCGCATGCCGCCGCCCAGCATCCGGCGCACCCGCCGCGCCTCGTCGATCAGCCCCCGGCCACCGCACAGCATCGACCCCACCGGCGCCCCCAGCCCCTTGGACAGGCACACCATCACCGAATCGAAGCCGGCCGCGAGCGCCGGCACCGGCGTGCCCAGGGCCGTCGCGGCGTTCCAGATCCGCGCCCCGTCCAGGTGCACCGGCAGCTGGTGGCGGCGCGCCACCGCCAGCAGCGCATCGGTCAGCGGCCGCTCGTAGACGCTGCCGCCCGCCAGGTTGTGACTGTTCTCCAACACCAGCAACCCGGTGCGCGACCGGTACGACACGTTGGGCGCGATCGCCGCCTCGACCGCCGCCGGGTGCAACAGCCCCTGCGGCGACGCGAGCGGCCGCGGCAGCAACCCCGAAAGCGCCGCCATCGCCCCCATCTCGAACACGAAGATATGGCTGCGGCTGTCGCACAGCACCTCGCTGCCGGGCCTGGCAAGCAGGTGCAGCGCGATCTGGTTGCCCATCATCCCGCTCGGCACGAACAGCGACGCCTCGTGCCCCAGCGCCGCCGCCGCCTCCTCCTCCAGCAGCCGCACCGTGGGGTCCTCGCCATACACGTCGTCCCCCACCTCCGCGCCCGCCATCGCCCGCCGCATCTCCTCGTCGGGCTTGGTCACCGTATCCGACCGCAGATCGATCGGCGCCGCCGCAACGTCGCTCATCCAGGGCTCCTCTCGTTGCGACCAGAATCCGACGCGCCGGCCGTGGCCCGCACGCCGTCAGCGTCCGCAGGTACGCCACCAGCGCCATCCGGGCCGCCGGCAGCCCCAGCCGGCTGGTCGTCATCGCCTGCCGCCGAACCGTCGGACCCGCCGAATGAAGACGCGCCACCTTCCCCCGGCTCGTCGGAGCCAGCTGCGTCGGAGCTGCCTGCCAAGTTCGCGGGATCGCCAGTCTGCACGTTTGGATACGCGACGGCTGGTACAGAGCCGGCCGCGTTTGACGGCGGCGCAACGCCGTCCGAGGCCGCATCCGAAGCCTCGGTCAGGTACTCCGCCAGCAACTCGGCAACCAGCCGCGGCAGCGGCGGCACCCACGACCGGGACTCAATTGGCGTCCCCTGCCGGTCGTCGCCGGACGCCGCCGCGGCGCTCAGCTCGCGGGCCAGGGGATCGAGCGCGGTCAGCACCGCCAGGTTGCCGTCGCGGACCAGCGCCCCCACGTCGTGCGTCGTGGCATCCCAAAAGCGGGCGGCACGGAACAGCGACTGCGCCTGCTCCACCGGCCGCCCGACGCGCAGCCACAGATCGCCGGCATACGCCAGCAGCCCGGCCACGCGCCGGTTCTCCGCGCGCAGCAGCGGCGGGCGGGGCAGCGGCCTGGCCACCAGCGGCGTCATGCCATGGCGGTGCGCAACGCGGGCAAAATCGCGCTCCGCCGGCGCCTGGCGGTGAAACAGCCCCTCGAACGCCTGCTCGTCGCGTCCCGCCGCCAGCAACCGCCGGTCGCCCGGCCCCAGCACCGGCGCCACCGCCTGCACGCACCGCACCCCCGCCGCCGCCAGCCGCCGGCAGCCCTCCTGCCACAGCGCCAGCTCGTCGGTGATCCCGGCCAGCAGCGGCCACACCGCCATCGCCCAAGCCGGCACCCGCTCCAAAACCCCCAGCTCACCCGCCAGCAGAGCCGGCAGCAGATCCACCACAAAGACCGCCCCGGACATATCCAGGCCCGCACCACGGCCCACCGCCACACCAGACTCCGCGGTCCCACCACCCTCCGCGGTCATCCCAGAAGCCGCGGGGATACCCAGATCCTCACCACCGGCCAGCAGCTGCACCAGGACCGGCGTGCCGGCAGCGAGCAGCTGCGCGGCCAGCGCGTCGCGCTCCGCCGCCCGCCCGGCGGGAACCGGCGGCAGGTAGACCAGGTCGTCGAAGCGAGCCGCGGTGCGCAGCGGCGCCGCTTGGCGCGAGCCGCGCCCCAGCCGCCCGGCAGCCAGGTCCAGCCATGGCCCCGCAGGACCCGCCCAACCACGCGGCGCATACGCGATCCACAAATGCTCCGGCTCGGCCAGCTGGGAGCTGAATCGAAGGTCAGCCGCCGCGGCGGCGTCGGTGGCAGCGTGGTGATCCGGCACGGTCAGATTCCTAGCGGCCTGTCCTGGAGAGTTCGACAGTGGATGGCGCCGCCATCCGGCGGCGCGGGCCGGGAGCGCCGCCGCAGGCATCGTCGAAACCTATGTCGAGGAAGCGGCAGGGCCTGTCGCCTGGCCCGGCACTCCCGGCAGGGAGGCCGGGGCTGTCGCCTGGCCCGGCACTCCCGGCAGGGAGGCCGGGGCTGTCGCCTGGCCCGGCACTCCCGGCAGGGAGCAACGCCGCCAGGGGACCGGAGGGCAAGAGAATGACGCGCACAGAAACCGGGCGAGACACTAGCCCGTACCGGCAAAATCCGCGGCGCCTGGCCTGCCCTCGGGAGGGGCCGGCGGCACCAGGCCGCGGGCGGCGAGCATGCGCTGGACGTACTTGGCGAGCACGTCCACTTCCAGGTTGACGCGATCCCCGGGCACCCGGTCGCCCAGCGTGGTGATGGCCAGGGTGTGCGGGATGAGAGTCACCTCGAAGCGGTCGTCGCTCAGCGACGCCACCGTCAGGCTCACCCCGTCGACCGTCACCGACCCCTTTTCCACCAGGAACGGCGCCAGCGCCGCCGGCAGCGAAAAGGCCAGCAGGCGGTGCTCGGTCAGGTCGCGCCGGCCCACCACTTCCGCGGTGCCGTCCACATGCCCCTGCACCAGGTGGCCGCCCAGCGGATCGCCCGCCCGCAGCGCCGGCTCCAGGTTGACCGCGGCGCCGTCGCGCAGGGCGCCCAGCGTCGTGCGCGCCAGCGTTTCGGGCGCCAGCTCCACCACGCCACGGTCTTCCATCAGCTCCACGATCGTCAGGCACACGCCCGACACCGCCAGGCTGGCGCCCAGGCTCAACCCCGCCGCCACCCGCGGCCCAAACCCCACCGCCAGACGCACCCCGCCCTGCCCCGACGGCCGCGGATCGCCCAGGATGCGCCCCCGCTCTTCAATCAATCCGGTAAACATGGTTCCCCCAACCGCGGGCCACGCAGTTCTGACCGCCGAGGCCCAGCGCCACCGCGCCGCCGCGGCATCGGAAACCGCTGCCGAGCCACCTTGACCGGCGTCCGCAAGGTGCATGGCATGGAATGCTTCTGCCCCGCAAGGTGCATGACATGGAATGCTTCTGCCGCGTCACCGCCCCAGCCTATCGACAAACCCCCATCCCGTCCACAGAACGCCTTGCGTGGCCGTGGGGTATTCGTTGTAGGCCCTGCGGCGGCCCGACGACCGGCATCCACTACGACCCCACGCCCATGGCCTTGTCCTGGGGATGTGGTTGGCGATGCCTCGACGAGCTCCCGGCTTCCTTGACGCCAGCCTGGCGGGCCCCAACTCCTCAGCAGGGAGTGCTATTGAACAAGCACAGCCCACCGTGATTGGCGCAGCAATGGAAACCCGGAGGGCAGGGGTTGCAGCTTCGCGCCGGGGCCGACTTGGGCGGGCGAGCGGCGGCGGACGCAGCACCAGCCAAGACCAAGGTGAGAACGAGGAAACGCAGTACCGTTTGGCGCATGACGCACACCTCTCTGGGGCGTTTGACGAAATGCCCTCTCGAAGAGCCCGTGCGCCGCGTCCGGGGAACCGAGACGAAGGGACCGGCTCCGGCCCCAGCCTGCCGCAGCCCGGAAAGCGGCAGCCGCCGTCGCGATGCTCCAGGGCGCGGGGCGGCTGCGGTCGGTTTGCTAGTGGACGTCCAGGCCGTTGAGCAGCCAGGCGGTGGCGGTGCCGGGGGAGGCGGACAGGTAGCCCACCACGGCGGTGTTCTGCGAAACGGCGACGACGCCGCCGAAGCCCGCGCCGGGCAGGTTGGCGGCGGGGGTGAAGGCGCTGGTGGGGGTCCAGCTGTGGCGCAGGCGGGCGAAGGTGTAGACGGCGCCGGCCTTGGACGCGTCGCCGACGGTGGTCGCCGGGGCACCCACCACCAGGTCGCCGCCCGAAAGGGACAGGGCGCTGCCGAATGCGCCTGCCGCGGGGTCGGAGGGCACCACGTCCTGCTGGTGCACCCAGCTGCCGCCGGCGTGGATGTAGAGCGACACGCGCTGGTTTTCGGGGTCGCCGACGGCCAGCGTTTCGTTGGAGGCGGCGAGCGCGGCGCCGAAGGAGTTGGTGGTGCCGCCGCCTTCGAGCACCACGACGCGCGACCACGCGCCGCCCTTGCGCTGGAAGACTTCGACCAGGCCGGGGGCGCCTACCATGACCGCCTGGTGCGCCACCGCCACGGCCTGGCCGAACAGGTCCGTTGCCGTCGATTCGGGCCGCAGGACCGCTTGCAGGGCAAAGCCGCTGCTCTGGGTGTAGATCGAGGCCGTGCCGTCCGCCTCGCCCGAATCGCCCGGCGCCCCCACCACCAGAGTGTCGCCGGCGAGCGCCAGCGCCAGCCCAAAGCCCGGTCCGGCGGCGGCCGGCGGCTCCAGGGTGGCGGCCTGCTTCCAGGTCCCGCCGCTACGCGTGTAGACGTAGACCGCGCTGGCGTTGGTCGCGTCGGACCCCGCGCCGACGGCCAGGGTGTCGCCGGACAGCGCCATCACGCTGCCATAGAAGCTTTGCGGCTGGGACCCCAGCGGGCTCACAAGCCGCGCCTGCACCGCCCAGGCGCCGGCCGTCCTGACAAACACCCACACCGCCGGCACGCCGCGAAAGAACCCGGACACCGCCGCGGTGTCGCCCGAGATCGCCACCTGGTACCCATACGGCACCGGCAAACCCACCGGCTGCAACTCGCCGCTCGGCGCCCGCAACACCGGCGCTGCCGCCGCCGGCTCTTCCGCCGCCGCACCTTCCACGCCGCTCCCGCCAGCCGCGGCCGGGGAAGCAGCTGCCACCGGCCAGGTGGCGGCAGCTGCCGGACCAGGCGCCGCCAGGAATGATGCCGCCAGAACCACCGCCATCAGCAACGCCGCTCCCACTTCCTTCCGCACAAGACTCGACAGCCGCCGCGAGGCGCGTGCAACCAGGGTTCGCATGCAGATCTCCTTTCTGGAAAGACAGCCTGGGCCGAAACCGCAAGCCTAGATTGTCTCTGCATGCTACCCATCGAAGCCTAGAATGTCAATGCATGCGACCCCTCACCGCAACACCCGCTCCAGCAGCTGCTCCAGGCACCCCTGCCGCAAACCGGCAAGAATGAGGTCGCCGCCGCGCCGTTGGGCGTGGAGATGCTCCAGCCGCGGCGCGGCTCCGAGCGCCGGCGCGCCGGCGCCGCCCAGGGGACCGGGGGCGGTTGCGCCGCCGATCAGCAGCGGCGCGCAATCGACCGCCACCTGGTCGTACAGCCCGCTCGCCACGAAGCTGGCCAGCACCTCGGCGCCGCCCTCGACCAAAACGCTGCGCACGTCGCGCGCGTACAGGTCCGCCAGCACGGCGGCCGGCTCGACCGCCGGCAACGTCACCACGGTGGCGCCGCGCTCCTCCAGCTGCCGCCGTCCCGCGACGTCGCCAGCTTCCGTATAGATCAGGATCGGCCCGGGCACCGAGAACAGCCGCCAGTGGAACGCTCTCTGCGCCGGCGTTCGCGATGCATCTGCCGTCTGCGCTTGGGCGTCGGTCTGCAGCTGCTCCGCTGGCGGGCTGGCGGCGGCAGCCTGCGGCTTCTCGACGCCCTGAGTGCTGTTCGCGGTGGCGGGCCGCCTGTTCATCCCCGGCGCTACAGGAATGCTCGCCAGGCCCTCTGCCGGCGGCTCCGCCACAGTTTGATGGCTGACGCTGCCGGCCGCGGCGCCGCCGCCGGCCAGGCGCAGGCGGCGGTCCAGGACGACTCGGATACCGGGCTTGCCGGCGAAGCCCAGGCGGCGGTCCAGGCGCGGGTCGTCGGCCAGGACGGTGCCGCTGCCTACCAGGACGGCGTCGTGCTCTTCGCGCTGCGCCAGGGCCCAGCGGCGGCCGCGCGGCGAGGAGATCCATTGGCTTTGACCGCCGGCGGTGGCGATCTTGCCGTCCAGGCTCATGGCCCATTTGAGGGTGACCTGGGGACGGCCGGCGATGGCGGCGACCAGGAAGCGCAGGTTGAGGCGCGCGGCCTGGGCGGCCAGGGTGCCGACCTCGACCGGGATGCCGGCGTCGCGCAGGCGCGCGAAGCCCTTGCCGGCGACGCGCGGGTCGGGGTCGCCGTGGCAGGCCACGACGCGGGCGATGCCGGCCGCCACCACCGCGTCGGCGCAGGGCGGCGTGCGGCCGTGGTGGGCGCAGGGCTCCAGGGTGACGTAGAGGGTGGCGCCGCGGGCGCGCTCGCCGGCGGCGGCCAACGCCGCGGCCTCGGCGTGCGGGCCGCCGACCTGGGCGTGCCAGCCGGCGCCGACGACCTCGGAACCGTGCGCCAGGACGGCCCCGACCATGGGGTTGGGCGCCGCGCGGTAGCGGCCGCGGGCGGCCAGGCGCAGCGCCTGGCGCAGGGCTTCAGCCGAGGAGAGCAGAGGCGAACTCCCGGGCGCGGAACTCCACCAGGTCGTCGGCCCCTTCGCCGACGCCCAGGTAGAGGACCGGCAGGCGCAGCTCGCGGGTCACCGCCACCGCCATGCCGCCCTTGGCCGTGCCGTCGAGCTTGGCGAGCAGCACGCCGTCGACCGGCACCACCTGGCTGAAGGTGCGGGCCTGCGCCAGGGCGTTCTGCCCGGTGGTGGCGTCGAGCACCAGCAGGGTGCGCCGCGTAAAATCCGCCCCCTCGCGGTCGATCACCCGCCGGATCTTGCTGAGCTCGGCCATCAGGTGATCCTTGGTGTGCAGCCGGCCTGCGGTGTCGACCAGCAGCTGGTCGATCTTGCGCGCCCGCGCCGCCTGGATGGCGTCGAACACCACCGCCGCCGGATCGGCGCCGAACGGCTGGCGGATGACGTCGATCCCCAGGCGCTGCCCCCACAGCGCCAGCTGCTCGACCGCGGCGGCGCGGAAGGTGTCTCCCGCAGCGAGCATCACGCGCTGCCCCCCCCGCTGGTACAGCCGCGCCAGCTTGGCGATCGAGGTGGTCTTGCCGACGCCGTTGACCCCCACCACCAGGGTCAGCTGCGGCCCACCGCGCCGCCCCGCCGACGCCGCCGCCACCACAGCGGCACCCAACCCGGCACCGCCGGCGCCGGCCACCCCGCCGCCCCCCGGCCGCACGGGACCGCGCACCTCTTCGAGCAGCCCGGCCATCTCGTCGGCGAGCAGCTTGCGCAGCCGCGCCGGGCTCGCCGCCTGCTCGCGCGTGGCGTTGCGCTTCACGCGCTCGACCAGCGCCATCGACGTTTCGACGCCCAGGTCGGCGGCGATGAGGATCTCTTCGAGGTATTCGAGCGTCGCGTCGTCCAGCTCCGCCCGCCCTTCCAGGGTGGCGCTCATCTTGGAGATGAGCTCGGTGTGGGTCATCGTCAGCCCACGCTTGAGCTTCTGCCAGAAGCCCTGCTGCTCTTCCTCTTCCGGCGCCCGCAGCTCGGGCGCCAGCTCCAGGATCTCGCTCTGCTTCTTGTCGTCTGCCATGTCGCTCATCCCTGCCGGCTCAACCAGCTAGTGCCCCACACCAGGGTCGTCGTCTCCCGTCGTTGCCTTTCTTATCCGGTCGCCGCCCATCGTTTCCGATCGCACCCTGCCGCCCGGTCGGCCTGTCGCGTCCCGCCGCTCAGATAGCCGACCCCGGGCGCGCCGGTCCGGCGTCGGGGAACAGCTCCCGGCTGAGCTGCCGCACCGCCTCTTCGAGGCTGGCCCGCGCCCGCGCCACCAGCGCCGGCTGGCGCTGCACCATCGCCAGGTAGTAGCCGTCGGGCAGCGGCACCGCGTAGATGTGCACGGCGCTCTTTTCGATGTGCACCAGGTGCGGTTCGCCCAGGTGATTGTGGGCGAACACCTTTTCGAGCTGCCGCAGGTAGATGCCCAGATAGGCGCCCAGCACGCGCATCTCGTAGGGGGCGAGCCCGCTCGAGGCCAGGTCCACGGTCTCGCCGCCGGCGTCCAGGAACAACACCCCCAGGCAATCGTCGTTGTTGGCGATCAGGTTGGCGAGCACGTATTGGAACATGGTCGGTGGGGGTGCCTTTCAGGTTGCTGGCAACGGCGGCCGGCGGTGGAACGATCTGCCCGTTGTGCCTGGCGCCTGACGCGTCGATCGCAGGGGCACCGCTCTCCGGGTCGCCGGGTCGCCGCGTCGCCGGGGTCAGCGCCGGCCGGCGGCGCGCGCCTCGATCTCGGGCAGCGTCACGCGCCCTTCGCGCGGCACCATCGGCCGCACCTCGCCGGCGCGCACGGCGCTCAGGAAGGCGGTGACCACCTTGGCGTCGAAGCGGCTGCCGGTCAGCTTGGTGATGGTTTCGACCGCGTATTCGATGTTGCCGGCCTGCTGGTACGGGCGGTTGGTGGTGATGGCGTCGAAGGTGTCCGCTACCGCCACGATGCGCGCAAACAGCGGGATCTGCTCGCCGCGCAGCGCGTCGGGATAGCCGCGGCCGTTCCAGGCTTCGTGGTGCCAGCGGATCGCCGGGATCATCTCGCGCAGCTGCTCGATGGGGCTCATGATTTCGGCGCCCATGACGGTGTGCATCTTCATCTGCTCGTATTCCTGCGGCGTCAGCATCCCTTCCTTGCGCAGGATGGTGTCTTCGACGCCGATCTTGCCGACGTCGTGCAGCAGCGCGCCGATCCACACCTTGTGCTGCACCTCCTCGGGCAGCAGCAGGTGGCGGGCGACCGTGCGGCTGACCGCCGCCACCCGCTCGGAGTGGCCGCGGGTGTAGGGGTCCTTGGCGTCGATGGCGGCGGCGAAGGCGCGCAGCGAACCGATGAACAGGTCGCGGTTGGCTTGCGCCGCTTCGCGCAGCTGCTGCACGTAGCTCTCCAGATGGCCGCTCATGCGGTTGAAGTCTTCGGCCAGCTCGGCCAGGTCGAACGACAGGCCCTTCATCTCCACCCGGCCGCCGAAGCTGCCGGCGGCGATCTCGTGCGTCGTCTCGGTCAGCCGCTGGATGGGGCGGCCGACCCACCGCGCCGCCAGGAAGGCGAAGCACGCCGCCAGGAGCATCAGCGGCAGCGTCGCCAAGACCGTGCTCAGCTTCATCTGGTCGACGATCGCGAAGGCCGCCGACAGCGGCTTTTGCACCACCACGCCCCAGCTGGTCTGGGGGATGGCGCTGACCTGGGCGAGCACTTCCTGCCGCCCGCGCGGCGAGGTGAATTCATATTCGCGGGTGAGGCTCATCGGCCGCTCGACGAAGCGCTTGACCAGCTCGGAGCGCGACAGCGCCCCCGCCATGCCCGCGTCGGAGTCGGACCACAGGATCTTGCCGTCGCGGTCGATCAGGAACACCCCCACCTGGTTGCGCGGCTCGCCCTGAAACACTTCCTGCAGCGGCCGGAAGTCGAGCAGCGCTTCGACCACCAGCTGCGGCGCGCCCGCGGTGCCGCTCCCTCTGCCGGCACCGGCGCCGGCGCCGGCGCCGGCGCCGACCGGCACCGCCACCGCCAGGTTGGGCACCGCGCGCGGCCCCGCGTTGATCAACCGGTACGCCGTCGCGCCCGAGGTGCGCGCCTGCTCGAAAACCCGGTCCATCGCCGCTTCGGCGTCGGGCGACAGGCGCTGCGGGCCCTGCCGCGGCCCCTCCCCCTGGAGGTCCAGCACGTAGAGCGCCCGCAGGTCGGAGTCGCCGGTCGCGAAGCTCTGCAGGTAGCCGGCCACCCACGGCTCGCGCAGGCGGCCCGCCAGGTCGCCGCCGCCGGCGCCGCCCGGCGCCATCAGCAGGCCGCCGCCCAGCTGCGCCAGCTGCCGGCGCTCGGTCACCAGGTAGGTGTCGATCTCATGCGCCAGCGCCAGCGCCTTGCGCGTCAGGTAGTCGCGCTCGGCATCCTGCAGGATTTCCTTGGTCTTGGGGAGCAGCAGGGCGCTGTTGATCAGCAGCGGCACGCTGCTCGACAACAGCACCAGAATCAACATGACGTGGCGCAGCTTCATGCGGCGCAACAGCTTGCGACGAGGCGTCATCGTTGGCGGAGGCTGCGGCGAGGCGAGCGGCTGCGCTTTAGGCCCAGCGCTAGTATAGCGCCGCCGTGCCCTCAGGCGGCGGCCAGGGGCTCGCGCAGGAAGGCGCGCAGCTCGCGCACCACCTCTTCCCAGCCGATCCCTTCGACCATGTGGCCGCGGCCCAGCGCCTGCGGCAGCACCCAGGCCAGGCCGCGCTCGCTCGCCTTCTTGTCGCGCGCCATGCGCGCCGCCAGGTCCGCCGCGTCCAGGGCCGGCAACGGCGGCAGCGCCAGACGGGTCAGCAGCGCCGCCAGCCGCTGCGCCGTCGCGCCGTCCAGCCCGCGGCGGCGCGCCAGGCGCAGGGCGAAGAGAATCCCGTAGGCCACCGCCTCGCCGTGCCGCAACCCCTGGTAATCGGCGGCCGATTCGATGGCATGCCCCAAGGTGTGGCCGAAGTTGAGCAGCCGGCGGTCGCCGCGTTCGTCGGGGTCGTCCTGCACCACCGCGATCTTGGCCGCCGCCGCCGCCGCCACCACCGGCGCCAGCGCCGCGGCGTCGCCGGCGATCAGCGCCCCCAGGTCGCGTTCGACCGCCGCCAGCAGCGCCGGATCGAGCAGCGCCGCCACCTTGATCACCTCCACCAGGCCCGAGCGCAGCTCGGCGGCCGGCAGGGTGGCGAGCACCGCCGTGTCGCAGACCACCCACGCCGGGTGCAGAAAGACGCCCACCGTGTTCTTGCCGCCCGGCAGGTCCACCGCCGTCTTGCCGCCGATCGCCGCGTCCACCTGCGCCAGCAGCGTCGTCGGCAGCTGCGCGCATTGGACGCCGCGCAGAAAGCACCCGGCGACGAAGCCCGCCAGGTCGCCGACGCTGCCGCCGCCGAACGCGACCACCCGGCTGTCGCGCTTGCCGCCGCCCAGAAGCATTTCGTTCCACAGCCGCTCGGCCACCGCCAGCGACTTGGCCGCTTCGCCCTCGGGAACCTCCAGCACGCGCAGGCGCGCCGCGGCGCTGCGCAGCGCCGCCAGCCGCTCGCCGTGCAGCGTCAGCACGCGCGGCGTCGACACCACGAACAGGGTGCGCCCGGCGGCCCACTCCGCCAGGTCCGCCCGCGCCGCGCCCAGAGCCCCCACCCCGGCCCAGATGCCGCTGACGCCGCCGGGGTGGCGCAGGCTCAGTCGCTGGAGGTTCGCGCTCGCCACGGTGTCCGGCTTCAGCTCCCGGTGTTGGCGGGGCCACCGGGGGCGCCGGGACCGCCGGGGCCGCCGGGACCGCCAGAGCCGCCGGACTCGCCGGCGTCCCCACCCGCACCCGCGGCGGCCGGCGACGGCGGCGCCGCCGCGGCAGGACGCGCCAGGGCGATGCCCAGCTCGCGCAGCTGCCGCTCGTCCACGGTGGACGGCGCGCTGGTCATCAGGTCCGAGGCCGAGGCGGTCTTGGGGAAGGCGATCACGTCGCGGATCGACGGCGCCGCCGCCAGCACCATGACGATGCGGTCCAGCCCCAGAGCGATGCCGCCGTGCGGCGGCGCGCCGTAGCGCAGGGCTTCCAGGAAGAAGCCGAAGCGCGCCTCGGCTTCCGCCGCATCGATGCCCAGCAGGTCGAACACCTGCGCCTGCACGGCGCGGTCGTGGATGCGGATCGAGCCGCCGCCCAGCTCCATGCCGTTGAGCACCACGTCGTAGGCGCGCGCCCGCACCGACCCCGGATCGTCGTGGAGGCGCGCCGCGTCGCGCGGGTCCGGGCCGGTGAAGGGATGGTGCATCGAGCTCCAGCGCCCATCGGCGGCGCTCCACTCGAAGAGCGGGAATTCCGTCACCCACAGAAACGCGTGGCGCCCTTCGGGCACCAGGCCGTAGCGGCGCCCGAGCTCCAGGCGCAGCGCGCCCAGTGCCGCGGCGGTGGTCGCCGCCGGTCCCGCCGCGAGCAGCGCCAGGCCGCCCTCTTCGAGCCCCAGCGCCGCCGCCGCCGCCGCCGTCTCCTCGGCGGTGAGGGCGTTCTTCACCTGGAACGACGTTTCGCCCCCCTTGCGGCGCAGGGTGAGGACGCCCGCGGCGCCGGCGCGGCGGGCCACTTCCGCCCAGCCGTCGACGTCCTTGCGGCTGGCTTCGGCGGCGCCGGCGCTGCCGGGCAGCGCGAAGCCGCGCACCACGCCGCCGGCGGCGACGGCCTCGCGGAAGCCGCGGAAGCCGCTGCCGCCCAGCAGCTGCGACAGGTCGCGGATCTCCAGGTCGAAGCGCAGGTCGGGCCGGTCGGAACCGTAGCGCGCCATCGCTTCCGCCCAGGTCAGGCGCGGGAACGGCACCGGCGCCGCGATGCCGGCGAGCGGAAAGATGCGCGCGAACAGGCCCTCGATCAGGTCGATCACCTCGGCCTCGGTGGTGAACGACATTTCGAGGTCCACCTGGGTGAACTCCGGCTGGCGGTCGGCGCGCAGGTCCTCGTCGCGGAAGCAGCGGGCGATCTGGATGTAGCGCTCGATGCCCGCCACCATCAGCAGCTGTTTGAACAGCTGCGGCGACTGCGGCAGGGCGTAGAAGCTGCCGGGGTGCACCCGCGACGGCACCAGGTAGTCGCGCGCCCCTTCCGGCGTCGAACGCGTCAGGATCGGCGTCTCCACGTCGACGAAGCCCTGCTGGTGGAAGTAGTTGCGCACCTCCAGGGCAACCTTGTCGCGGAGCAGCATGTTGGCCAGCAGCTCGGGCCGCCGCAGGTCCAGGTAGCGGTAGCGCAACCGGGTGTCTTCGGCCGCCTCGACCTTGCCGTCGAGCGTGAACGGCGGCGGCTCGGAGCGCGCCAGCACCGCGCCGCTCTCCGCCACCACTTCCACGGCGCCGGTCGGCAGATCGGGGTTGACGTTCTGGGCGGCCCGCTCGACCACCTGGCCGCGCACCTCCACCACCCATTCGGCGCGCACCGGCGCCAGCGCCTGCCCCACCTCGGGACGCGACTCGGGCCGCACCACCACCTGCACGATGCCGGTGCGGTCGCGCAGATCGAGGAACACCAGGCCGCCGTGGTCGCGCCGCCGGTGCACCCAGGCCCGCAGCAGCACCTGGCTGCCCAGGTCGGCGGCGCCGATCGTGCCGGCGCCGCGGCGCTTCATGGATTGCTGTCCGCCATCGTTCATGATCCCGCTTCCCCGGCCCCTGCGGCCTGTCGCGTGGCAATCGCCGGCGCCCGGCCGGCAACGTGCCGCATCCCGCCTCCCCGCCGATCCGTCCGCCCCCCTATCGCTGCGCCTGCCCCTATCGCTGCCCCTGCCCCTGCGCGGCCGCCGCGGCGGCCGCGGCATAGGCGGCGCGATATTCGTCCTTCAGCCTGACGTAGCGGGCGCAGGTCTCCACGATGTTTTGCGACTCCGCGGCGGTCAGCGGGCGGGCAACCCGCGCCGGCACGCCCAGCACCAGGTGGCCGGCGGGCACGCGCGTGCCCGGCGCCACCACCGCGCCGGCACCCACCTGCGCCCCCGCTTCGACCACCGCGCCGTCCAGCACGCGCGCGCCGATGCCGATCAGCGCCCCGTCGTGGACCGTGCAGCCGTGCAGCACCGCCTGGTGTCCCACCACGACGTCGGCGCCGATGACCAGCGGGTGGGTGCGGTAGGCGACGTGCAGCACGGTGCCGTCCTGGATGTTGGTGCGCGGCCCGATGCGGATCCAGTTGACGTCGCCGCGCGCCGCGGTATGAAACCAGAAGGAGGCGTCCTCGCCGATTTCGACGTCGCCCGTCACCTGGGCGTCGGGAGCCAGAAACACCCGCGCGCCGACGACCGGCAGGCGACCCGCATACGCGACCAGCGGCACGACCGCTCTACCTGGCCGGCAGCACGGAGAGGATCACCCGTTGGACGACCGGCAGCTGGCGCTCGAATTCGCTGCGCGTCGCCGACGCCATGAAGTCGAGGCTGGTCTGCCCGTACGGCATCTTGAGCACCAGGGTGCTGCGCGCCTGGATGCCGCTGCCGCTGTCCATCCTGACCAGCACGCCGCGCACGCCGCCCAGCGTGCGCACTTCGACCAGCGGCGCGGCCCAGGAATCGTCGACGCTCTTCTTGATGTTCGCCACCACCGCTTCGGGGTCGGCCAGCGACGCCGGGCTGACCCGCACGTAGACCATGCGCGGGTCGGTTTCCGGCGTGGCGCTGCCGGCGGGGCCGACGAAGACGCCCGGCATCGCCTTGGAGTGCACCACCTCCCAGCCGGCGGGAAGCTCGATGGTATAGGGGAAGCGGGTGCCGTCCGCCGCGGCGATCTCAACCCGGCGCGCCGCCGACGCGCCGCCCGCGGCCGGCGCCGCCGCAGCGGGCTGGGCGCCGGCGGCCTTCGCCGCGCCCGCGGCACGGAGAACGGCCGGCACGGCGACGGCAAGAGCGACGGCCAGGGCAAAAACGGCGGCAAAACGGGTCGGCGACAACAGCGCCAGGGGGCGGCGGGCAATCATGGTGCACCTCGTTGCGGCTGTACGGCGAAGGGGCTTCAAGACCTCGAACGCGGCGCAAAGCATGCCACAAAATGGCCGAGCGGGAAACGCCGCGCCGTTGTTTTAGACTGGTCGGGCCATGGCCGAGCCCAGCTGCACCCAGACCGCCATCGAAGTCCGCTATGCCGAAACCGACCAGATGGGGGTGGTCCACCACGCCAACTACATCGTCTGGTTCGAGCTGGCGCGCACCCACCTGTGCGCCGCAACCGGCATCCCCTACGCCGAGATCGAGCGCCAGGGCCACCTGCTGATGGTCATCGGCGTCGACGTGCGCTACCGGCTGCCCGCCCGGTATGGCGAAACCGTGGTGGTCAGCTGCCGGGCCGAGCGCGCCACCCACCGCACCGTCCGCTTCGTCTACGAGGTGCGGCGCGGCACGGCGCTGCTCACCACCGGGCACACCGACCACATCTGGGTGGACGCGGCCAGCGGCCGCCCCTGCCGCCTGCCGGAGCGGCTGATGGCGGCGTTTGCGCGCCTGGCCGGACAGCAGGACGCCGCCCCAAGTCCAGCGGCGCCATGACGCACGTACAGTGATGCGAAGCCACACCGCGCACGCGGCGCGGCCGGCCTAGAGAAAGGGAAAACATGAAACTCTCCATGCGTAAAGCAACCGGCCTTGGGGCGCTCCTGGCGGCCGGGGTGGTCGTAGTTCTGGGCGCCGGCCGCACCGGCGCCGCGCACGCCACCACCGCGGGGGCAGCCACCACCCCCGCCCAGGTAGGAGGACCGTCAGTGACCGTGATCGACATACCCGGCAACACCCTGCTCGACCCCGGCGTCAAGCACGTCGTCAAGACCGACGCCGAATGGCGCAAGCTCCTGACCCCCGAGCAGTACCAGGTCACCCGCCGCAAGGGGACGGAGATCGCCTTCACCGGCGCGCTGGAGCACAACAAGGCCAACGGCTGGTACGTCTGCGTCTGCTGCGGCAACCCGCTGTTCAAGTCGGACACCAAGTTCGATTCCCACACCGGCTGGCCCAGCTTCTGGCAGCCCATCGGCGCCGGCGCCGTGCACGAAGAGCGTGACTCCACGCTGGGCATGGTCCGTACCGAGGTGCAGTGCGCCCGCTGCGACGCCCACCTGGGCCACGTCTTCGACGACGGCCCGCGTCCCACCGGCCTGCGCTACTGCATGAATTCCGCGGCGCTCAAGTTCATCGCCGCCAAGTAGCGAGCAGTCAGCAGCAGCCGCAGGAACAGCGGCAGCAGCAAGTCAGCGGTAGATCTCCAGGCCGCCGCGGCGGAACTCGGCCGATTTTTCGGCCAACCCCGCGGCGACCGCCTCCGCTTCGTCCTGCCCCAGCTGGGCGGCGTAGCGCCGCACGTCTTCGGTGATCTTCATCGAACAGAAGTGCGGCCCGCACATCGAGCAGAAGTGGGCCACCTTCGCCGCCTCCGCCGGCAGCGTTTCGTCGTGCAGCTCGCGCGCCGTTTCGGGATCCAGCGAGAGGTTGAACTGGTCCTCCCAGCGGAACTCGAAGCGCGCCTGCGACAGGGCGTTGTCGCGCTCCTGGGCGCCCGGATGCCCCTTGGCCAGGTCGGCGGCGTGGGCGGCGATCTTGTAGGCGATGACGCCGGCCTTCACGTCGTCGCGGTCGGGCAGCCCCAGGTGCTCCTTGGGGGTGACGTAGCACAGCATGGCGCAGCCGTACCAGCCGATCATCGCCGCGCCGATGGCCGACGTGATGTGGTCGTAGCCGGGGGCGATGTCGGTGGTGAGCGGCCCCAGGGTGTAGAAGGGGGCTTCGCCGCAGGCGGCCAGCTGCTTTTCCATGTTGACCTGGATGAGGTGCATGGGCACGTGCCCCGGCCCCTCGATCATGGTCTGCACGTCGTGCCGCCAGGCGACGTGGGTCAGCTCGCCCAGCGTGTCCAGCTCGGCAAACTGCGCCGCGTCGTTGGCGTCGGCGATCGAGCCCGGCCGCAGGCCGTCGCCCAGGCTGAAGCTCACGTCGTAGGCGCGCATGATCTCGCAAATTTCTTCAAAGTGCGTGTAGGTGAAGTTTTCGGCGTGGTGGGCCAGGCACCACTTGGCGTGGATCGAACCGCCGCGCGACACGATGCCGGTGACGCGGCGAGCGGTCAGCGGCACGTAGGCCAGGCGCACGCCGGCGTGGATGGTGAAGTAGTCCACCCCCTGCTCGGCCTGCTCGATGAGCGTGTCGCGGTAGATCTCCCAGGTGAGGTCTTCGGCCTTGCCGCCCACCTTTTCGAGCGCCTGGTAGATCGGCACCGTGCCGATCGGCACCGGCGAGTTGCGCAGGATCCATTCGCGCGTTTCGTGGATGCTCTTGCCGGTCGACAGATCCATCACCGTGTCGGCGCCCCAGCGGATCGCCCAGGTCAGCTTGTCCACTTCGTCGTCGATCGAGGACGCCACCGCGGAGTTGCCGATGTTGGCGTTGATCTTGACCAGGAAGTTGCGGCCGATGATCATCGGCTCGCACTCGGGATGGTTGATGTTGGCGGGGATGATCGCCCGCCCCCGCGCCACCTCGTCGCGCACGAATTCTGGCGTGATCACCGCCGGGATGGCGGCCCCCCACGAATGACCCGGATGTTGCGCCGTGCGCGGCAGCGCCGAGGCTCCGGCGCGCGACGCCCCGCCCACGCCGGACGCGGCGGCAACGTCCGCCGCCGCGGCGCGCGCCTGGTTTTCGCGGATGGCGATGAATTCCATTTCCGGCGTGACGACGCCGCGACGCGCGTAGTGCATCTGCGTCACGTTGGCGCCCGGCCGCGCGCACAGCGGCCGGCGCGGCGCGGCAAAGCGCACCCCGTCCAGCCGGGGGTCGGCGGCGCGGCGCCGGCCATACTCGGACGACACCGTGGGCAGCTCCACGACGTCGCCGCGCTCCTCGATCCACGGCCGCCGCAGCGGCGCCAGGCCGCGCCGCAGATCGATCGCCGCCGCCGGGTCCGTGTACGGTCCCGAGGTGTCGTAGACCAGCAGCGGCGCGTTGGGGATCTCCGCCGCGACGACGCCTGAGCTTGCCGGGCGCGTCGCGGACAGCGAGATCTCGCGCATCGGCACCCGTACGTCGGCACGCGAACCAGCAATATAGACCTTGCGCGAAGCCGGAAACGGCTTGCTTCCGTCCTTGCGCTCCAGTGGATCGATCATCAGCAGCTCCTCATGACTTGCGGCCCGTCGGGCTCATTCGCTTCGCTTGCAGATTGCGCCGCACAGAGCGGGCGAACTGCCCGCGCGGAAACCACCGGGGACCTTAACGCAAAGACACCGGCTCGCGATGGCGGTCGCACCACCAGGCCCACAGGACCAGCAGCCACAGCGACAGCCCCATCCAGCCCAGCGTCCGCGTGTCCGGCGGCGGCGGCCCGAACGTCGAGCTCAGCCAGATGGCCAGCAGCGCCGCCAGCAGCGCCCACGTAGCATACCGGCCCACGCCGTCGCGCGGCCGCGTCGACCGCAGATACAGGATGCAGCCGGCAACGTACATGCCGGCTTCCAGGGGCACCTCCACCGCCGGCGCGTTCCACAACCCCAGCCCCACATAAGGACCGTGCGGCCCGATCGGCAAATCGGGCCGGTGCACCAGCAGGTCGAGCACCCAATGGCTGAGCACCCCCAGCCCCAGGAGCATTGCCAGCGGCCACCGCGACCCGCCCGCGGCCGCGGCTCCAGCCCGCCCGCCGCTGCCCCCGGCGCCCAGGCCGCGCGCCGCCAGCCCGTAGACCAGCGCAAAGGCCGCCGACCAGCACAGCGCGCCCACCAGGCTATGGGTGATCGGGTAATCGTAGAAGTCGAGCGGCGTCAACCGCGTGTCGCCCGGCGCGATGCGCACGTGCTCCCAGCCGAGCAGCACGAAGCCCGGCCAGAGCAGGTCCAGCAGCTGCACCGACACGAACCAGGTGGCGAGCGAAGCCCGCGGCCGGACCGCCTTGCCCGCAAGGCCGAGAGCGAAGTGACCCACAAACACCACCCGATGCTACGCGGGACCCACCCCGCAAGCAAGCAACCGCCGGCCACGGTGGTTGGGGGAGGCTCCGCGGTCGGGTTGCTCCCTGCCGGGAGTGCCGGAGCTCAGGCAGGCGGCGGGGGCGTCTGCCCCGCGGCGTCTGCCGCGATCTGCTCTTGCTGGCGTTCGGGCACCGTGCTATCACCGGATCCACCGCCTCGCAGCAATGGACACTCCGGCGCCCACACGGTGCGCCGTCGGTTCGTCCGCAACCCGCAAGGAGAGCAGAGATGAAAGGGACGACGATGCACAAGCGAGATGCGGCCGGAAGCCGTCGGGGCCACCGGATGATCCTGGCCGTCGCGGCGGGCCTGCTGGTTGCAGCGGCGGGGACAATCCAGGCATCCGCCGCTCCTGCCGGCGCCGGCGCGGCGGCGGGCGCGGATGTCGGCTGTCCCGCCTCGGTTTCCGTGCGTCAGGCGGCAACCGCACCGGCGGGCTGGGCGGTGGACTACGACAAGAAGGCCAACGACCTGACCATGGTGACCTTCTTCGAAGGGCCGCCGGCGGAGCTGGCGTCGCTGGTCTACGACGAGCAGACGTCCAAGGGTGGCGAGATCCGGGCCGTCTGGCGTTTCCCTCCAGGGAGCAAGGGGATCTGGATGTCCTGCGCCTACGACGGCACCCGCGCGGTCCTGTCGCGCCAGCTGCCCGCATCCGTGCGGACCTGCACCGTGCGGTACGACAAGGCGACGGCCTCCAGCAGCGGCCTTCCCAGCATCAAGGGAATCGAGTGTCGATAGCATATTACCGCAAGGGCGACTGAGCTACGGTGAGAATTGTCGTATGCTCGACTAGTCGTGCATACTGGCGCAGCGGAGATTGGTCTCCCAACCTTTAAAGAAAGGCACCCTTCATGCGCTCGACCCGCACCCGCAGGACCCTCAAGCTGCACCGGGAAACGCTCCACCTGTTGACCGACATTGACCTCGCCAGAGCCGCCACAGGCGCCGCGCAGACGGGTGTGACCGCCTGCCCGGTGGGCACCACGAAGCTCGTTTGCTGCACTCTGAAGATCCCCTGCGCCTAGGCGCAGGTTCCTGCGCGCCCACTTGCGTCTCGCCGGCGCGCGCCCGCCGGCGGGGCGCAGTGACGCAGCGGTACCAAACGCATTCAAGCAGGCCGGTCACTTTGCGCTGATTCGCCCGAGGATTCCGGCGCGGGGTAGCGTGCCGTCTCGAAGTCCCGCACGGCAGGTCTTGCCACAAGGCAGGCGGCTCGCCCTGCGGGCTGGCCAACCCTTTCGCCGCGGGCCGGTCCGGCGTAGCGCGCGCTGATGCAGTGGCGCGGCGGCGGCGGCGCCGGTGATAAATTTGGCGGCCGGAGGAGACGATGCCATGCGGACTGCGGCGAAGCGACGGCGTGTCGTGGCGGGAGCGGCCTGGGCGGTTGCGGTGCTGGGAACCGTGGGAGCGCTGGGAGCGTTCGCAGGCACGGCTTGGGGAGCGGCGAGGGTGGCACGGGCGACACCGGCGGACACCGGGGCCGCGGCGCAGGCCGGAGGGCGTATGACGGAGGCGGCGGTGCCTGGCGAATGGTTGACGCCGGCGGAGGCGGCGGGGTTCGAGGCGACGCCGGATTATGCGGCGACGATGGCGTTTCTGCGGCGGGTGGGCGAGCGGCTCCCGGAGATGCGGCTCGGGAGCTTCGGCAGGTCGGCGGCGGGGCGGGACATGCCGGTGGTGATCGTGTCGCGCGAGCGGGAGTTCACGCCGGCGGCGGCGCGGCAGGCGGGGCGGCCGGTGGTGCTGATCCAGAACAGCATCCATTCCGGCGAGATCGACGGCAAGGACGCCTGCCTGATGATCCTGCGCGACCTCGCGCTGGGGCGGCGGCGGGAGCTGCTGGACGTGGCGACTCTGGTCATCGTGCCGATCTACAACGTCGACGGGCACGAACGGATCTCGCGCTACAACCGGCCCAACCAGGACGGGCCGCACCAGGGGATGGGATTTCGCACCACCACCGCCGGCCTGGACCTGAATCGCGACTACGTGAAGGTGGTGTCGCCCGAGGCGCGGGCGATGGTCGGGCTGATCGGCGCCTGGCGGCCGGACCTGTTCGTCGACAACCACGTCACCGACGGCGTGGACCACGACTGGGTGCTCACCTGGTCCTGGACCGAGGCACCGCAGCTGGCGGCGCCGCTGGACGCGTGGATGCGCACCCATATGCCGGCGGCGATGGCGGCAACCGAGAAGGCAGGCCACCGCACCGGGCCCTATGTGGACCTGAAGGACGGCACCGATCCATCGCAAGGCTTCAGCTCGTGGGTGGCGGGCGCGCGGTTCACCACCGGCTACCTGCCGCTGCGCAACGTGCCGGCGGTGCTGATCGAGACGCTCTCCTACAAGCCCTACAAGGAACGGGTGCTGGCGACGCGCGACTTCCTGCTGTCGCTGATCGCCGAGGTGGGCAAGGACGGCGCCGGCCTGCGCCGCGCGCACTCCCTGGCCGATGCGGCCACCGTGGCGGCGGGAGCGCCGCACGCCGCCGCCTCGCCGCTGACGCTCAACTTTGACGAGAGCCCGGCCGCCGACCGCATCCGTCTGCCGCTCTACGCCACCAGCCTGGAAACGTCGCAGGTGAGCGGCCGGCCGCTGCTGCGCTACCAGCGCGGCACGGTGCACGAAATCGAGGTGCCGTGGTACCACGGCTCGCGGGCGACGCTCACCGTGCCGCGGCCGCGTGGCTACCTGGTGCTCCCCGGCTGGCCGCAGATCGAAGAGCGGCTGCGCGCCCAGGGGCTGCGCGTGCTACAGCTGACGGTGCCGGCCGACCTGGACGTGGAAGCCATGCGTGCGGCCAATCCCCACTTTGCCGCGGCGACCTACCAGGGCCTGACGCGGGTCAGCGCCGCGGTGACCCGCCGCGCCGAGCGCCACCACGTGCCCGCCGGAGCGCTGTGGGTGCCCGCCGACCAGCCGGACTTCGCCGTCGCGGCGCAGCTCCTGGAGCCGGACGCCGACGATTCGCTGCTGTCGTGGGGGCTGCTGTCGACGATCTTCGAACACAAGGAGGCGATCTCGCCGTGGGTCCTGGAGGACCGCGCCGCCGAGCTGCTGCGCGACCCCGCCGTCGCCGCCGAATGGCGCCAGGCGCTCGCCGATCCGAAGTTGGCCGCCGACCCCCAGGCGCGCTACATGTGGTGGTTCCGCCACACGCCCTGGTGGGACGACACCGTGGGCCTGGTCCCGATCTACCGCGTCATGGCTCCGCCGGAGCTGCAGACGCAACCCTGGCAGCCCTGATCCGGGAGCCAGGCTCCCGCGGCCGGAACCGGCCCGCGCGCAGGCGGGGACCAGCGCCGGTAGCAACTGCGCGAGCCGTGCCAGCGCACTCCCTATCGACCCTGGCCTTGAGCGCCGGCCGTCAACCGGCGGCCGCATCGCCGCCGGCGGCGGGCTCCGTCGCCAGCTGCGCGCGCAGCGCCTCGGGGATGGGGATCGGCAAGATGCCCTGGGGGGCGTTCAGCACCGAGCAGACGGTGGTGGTGCGCCCGCGCGCCACCGGCGTGCCGGCATGCGACAGCAGGAAGGAGAAGGTCAGCGAGGTGCGGCCCACGCGCTCGACGCGCAGGTGGACGTCCACCAGGTCGCCGAACCGCACCGGCGACAGAAACTCGCACGACGCGGCGACGCGCGGCCAGCCGACCACCCGGCCGTCGGGTTGCGGACCGGCGCCCGGATCGGCGCCCAGCGCGCGCAGCATGTCGTGCTCGCAGATCTCCATGAAGACAAAGAAACGCGAGAAGTGGGCGATGCCACCCGCGTCGGTGTCGGAAAACTCCACTCTGCGGCGGATGCGATATTCATGAAGGGTCATGACGGTGGTGCATAATACCGCCCCATGCGCGTTTCCAGGCTGTGCGGCTTCGCGCTCGACGTGCTGGCCGTGGCGCTCGCCGTGCTGTTCTTCGCCGCCGCCATCCCGCCGGCGCTGCAGAGGACCTGTCAGCTGCTGCAAGCCGAAGCAGCGCTGGCCGGCGAAAGCCTGACCGCCTCGCGCGCCCGCATGTACGGTCCCGCCTACGTGCAGGCGATCGACCAGATCCGCGCCGCCATCGATCCCGACGAACCCTACCTGCTGGTCGAAGCAGGAGGCCCGCGCCAGGGCGGCGTCTACTGGGTGCGCTACGACCTGGCCCCGCGCCGCGCCATCTTTCTAGGCCGCCTTGACGAGCTGACGCCACGCGATCTGCGGCGCATCCAGGGCGCCAACCTCCGCCACGTCGTCGTCGCCCTGGGTCCCGGCCCGCCCCCGCGCCTCTTCGACCGCTTCGCCTTCCGCGACCTGCTGGACCGCCGCGCCGCGGCCATCGGCTCGGAGAGGCAGGACGCCGCGTCACCCGACAAGCCATCGACCGGCGGCACCCCGCAAGACACAGGGCCGCCAAGCGCGAATAAGCCACCGGCCGGTGGCGCCCCCCCCGCTGCCGCGGCGCGCGCCCCCGCCGCTGGCGCCACCGCCCCGCATGCTCCGTGAGGCGGCCCACGGCCTTCTCGCGCTGGCCGGTCCGCTGGGCGCGATCCTGCTGTTCGCCCTGCCGGGCTGGGCGCTGACCGAGCTCTTCCCCGCTTTGCGCCGGCGCGCGCCGGCACGCCGCGCCGCCTTTGGCTATCTGCTGGGCGTGGGCACGGTCGCGGCAGCACTGTTTCTGTTGTCGCACGTCTTCGGCGTCCCGCTGCGCCCGCCAGCGATCTGGGCGGCGGTGGCCGTGCCGACCGTGGCCGGCGCCACGGCTGCGGCGCTGAGGCGTGTCCTTGGCCGGGATCGGGGCCGGAACCGGGACCAGCAACCGCATCCGCATGCCAGCCTGCCCCCTGAAGCGCATGCCACAGCCTCCGACGGCGCCGCGGCGATCCTCGCCGCCGCAGTCCGGGCAAACGCCCACGACGACGCCGAGCGTGGCCACCCGCACCGCCCGCGCTTCGGCGCCGCCGGGGCGGCCCGCGGGCGCCGGTGGTCGCTCTGGTTGCAGGCGGCAGCGGCCGCCGCCGCGGCGCTCATCTGCTGCGGCGTGCTGGCGGAGGCGGCGATCAACCCGGTGCACGATTGGGACGGCCGCATGACCTGGGACACCCAGGCGCGCTACCTGCGGGCGGCGGCGACGGTCGATGCGCCGGTGCTGCAGAACGAGCGCTGGTTTGTCACCCATCCGCAGTACCCGCCGCTTCTGCCGCTGGCCCAGGTGGCGGTGCTGGAAGTCTTCCACGCCGACCCGGACAGCCACCTGATCCGCGCCGTCTATGCCGCCTTCCTGCCCGTCCTGCTGCTGCTGGTCTACGACGGCGCCCGGCCGGCCGCCGGCGCGACGCTCGCCGCCTGGACGGCCCTGGCGGCCGCCGTCATCCCCTTTTTCACCATCGGCGAGGGCGGAGCCTTCAGCACCTACAGCGACCTGCCGCTGGCCTGCTTCTACGGCGCCGCGCTGCTGCTGCTGCTGAGCCCGCGCCCGCGGATCGCCGACGGGGTGGCCGCCGGCCTGCTGCTCGCCGCCGCGACGCTCGCCAAGAACGAGGGGATCGCCCTTGCCGTGCTCGCCGTGGCGATCGGCTGGCGCGCCAGCGCCGCCGCGGCAAGGTCGGCCGCTTCTGCGGCCGCTGCTCGTGTCGCTGCTTCCCCTGTCGGTTCCTCCGCCTGCCCTCCCGCCGTTGCTTCTCCGGCTTCGGCTACTTCCGTTGCTGCTGCTGGCGCTGCCGATACTGCTGTCTTTGGCACTGCCATCGCTTCCGCCTCCGTCACCGCTCCCGCCAGACGGCGGCGGCGCGCCGCCTGGCGCGGCGGCCTGCCGCGCCATCTGGCGTTGGTGCGCATCGTCACTGCGGCCCTGGGCGTGGCGTTGGCGTTTGCGCTGCTAGCGTCGTGGCGCGCCGACATCCCCAACCGCCAGGACGAGGGGTACACCGACCTGTTGCGCACGTCCGACCTGGGCCGGGCAACGCTCACGCGGGTCGCGGTGTTCGGCCCGGTGCTGCTGCGCCAGATGCTGCGCATGCGCCAGTGGGCGGGGTTCTGGCTGATGGCTCCGGCGCTGCTGCTGGCCGGGCGCCGCGCCCTGCGGCACCCGCGCGCGCGGCGCTGGGCGGTGGCTGCGGCCGGGCCGCTGCTGCTGGGCTGCGCCGCCTATTCGGTCAGCGTCGAGCCGCGCATCGTCGCCGCCGTGACCTGGGAGCGGTTTCTGTTACAAGGGTCCGTACCGGTACTGCTGCTGCTCGCCGCCGCCGCCGCAGAAGTCGCCAGGCACCTTTCCAGACGACGGGCGGCGGCAGGCCCGGTGGCAGGGCCGGCGGCGGGGCCGGCGGCAAACGACGCCGCCACCGGCCCGAGCGCGCCGGCGGGCGATTACGGCGGGAAGGCGGAGTTGTCCAGCCCGCCGCAGTAGGTCCCGGCGGGATTGGTGTAGGTCTTGGTGGTGCCGCCGATGGTGTCGGTGACGGTGATCGTGTACTGGTAGTCGGATAGCGCGCCGTAGTAGAAGGCGACCCGATCGGAGAACTCCACCACCTTCATCACCAGCTCGATGGTCGAAGGATCGGTGAAGGTGAAGAATCCCGACTGGTCGCTCAGCGACCCGGCCTGGCCGGTGCCGGAGGTGTCGTTGAACTGGTTCATCCAGGTCGTGGTCACCGCGAAGCGACGGTCGAGAAGGCAGAGCGTCCCCTTGCCCGGCACGCAGGTGCCGCGCGTGCTGGCCTGCGGCGCCGGCACGGTGCTCTTGGTGCCGATCTGCGGCGTGGCGCTGAAGGCGTTCTGGTCGATTGCGCCGCAATCGCCGGGGGTGTTGGAGTAGGTCTGGACCGTGCCGTCCAACGTGTCGGTCACCGTGATGGTGAACTGAAGGTCGGTCAGCTCGGTGTAGTAGACGTTGATCGAACCGTTGACGTTGAGGATCTTGACCACCAGCTCGTAGTTGGACGGATCGAAAAAGTCGAAATAGCCGGTGTTGTCGGTGCCCCGGATCGCATTGCCGACGCCCGAGGTGTTGTTGAACTGGTTGGTGTAGGTGACCTGCACCTGGAAGCGCTGGTCCAGCAGGCACAGGGTGGTCGAATTGGGAAAGCACACCGAAGGCCTGCCGCTGCCGCCCGGCGCCAGAAATGGCTGCAGCGCCGAAAAGCTGTACCAGAAGGCCCCGTCCAGCGTCCACTGCGCCGGGCTGCAATCGTTGTCGGAGCCGCAGCCGCCGTACAGCTGGCCAACGACCGACCCGTCCGCCAGCATCGCCGCCGATCCCGAGCTGCCGCCGAAGGTGCCGCCGGTCACCAGGTCCGAATAGACAAAGTAAGGCCCCTGGCAAGCCGGATCGGTGGTGTCGACCTTGGTCACGTTGTAGTTCTGCGGCTCGCCGTTGGGGTTGGACAGCCGGTAGAGCAGCGTCCCGTTGGACACCGCGTCCTGATCGGCGTCCCAGCCCAGGAAGCTGCGACCGGCGGGGATGGACGACAGCTTCATCAGGGTGAAGTCGCTGCTGGTGTTGGCGTCGCCGGTCGCCAGCAGGGTTGCGCCGCTCGCCGTGGGCAGCGTGCTCATGTCGGGAGCCGCGCCGTTGCAGCTGGGCGTGTAGTAGTCGAACCAGGCCTGCAGCGAAGCGGCGCCGCCGGAATCCGAAACGCAGTGGTTGGCGGTCAGCATGTAGGGGGTCTGGTCGTTCGCCGTGTCGTTGAGCAGCTCGCCGGTGCACTGCGCGCCCTCGCCCTGTTCGACGAACTCGATGATGGCGACCGCGTGCCGGGCGGCGTCGTAGCCGGAAAAGTCGCTGTCGTTGTAACAGCTGGCGTCCTGGTTGCAGCTGTCGTCCTTGGGTTTGGCGCCGGCCTGGTCGGCGCTGCCGGTCTGCACCAGCTCCAGCACCTGGTCGACTTTGAAGCCGAACGCCGCCTGCTTGCCGGCCAGCGCCTTGGCTGGCAGCTGCACGTCGACCGCGATCTCGTCGCCGGCGACGCTGGGGGTCCACAGACTGCCGTCGGGGGCGATCATCTCGCGCCCGAAGGGGCCGACCGTCTGGGCGGTGCCGTGCACCCAGATCTGGGCGCCGGCCGGCAGCCGCACGCCCGCCAGGTGCAGGCGCAGGCGATAGGCATCGTCGACGTGCACCGAGCCGCCCCACGCAACCGACGACAGCGACGTCTGCACCAGCAGGCCGCCGCCCTGCGGGCTGGTCGCCTTGGCGGCCAGCGCGGCGGTGATCTCGACCTGCTGCGGCGCCGGCAGCGCGCGCGCGAAGCCGTTGTGGAGCGGCCGGTGGTGCGCCTCGTTCCAGGCGCGCAGCGCCGCCACCTGGCCGGCCGCGGCGGTCGCCGAGGCCTGCAGGTGGGCGAGCGGCGCCAGGCCGTATTGCGCCGCGATGTGCGGCGCGGCGGCAGCGGCGGCGGCCTGCCCTGACGCCGCGGCGGCAGCCGGCGCGGCAGCGGCCTTGGGGACGAAGGTGGGGGCGCGCTGGGCGAACGCCAGCGACGGCAGCAGCAGGGTAAGGGCGAACAGAGCGATTCGTCGATTCATGGTCTCTCCAAAAGGCCGGTCATCCCGCGACGGCGCATTTCTGATTGGCAAGCGGCAGATCGGAAGCGCTAATTTACCACTCCAATTGCCATAGGAGCAAGATTCACTCACTCTGCAAATTCTGACGCTCCTGCTTGCCGCGCCCCGGCACGGATCCTCGATCCACTTCCACCCGACACAGCGAATGCAACCTGGTTTGAGCCTGCAAGCCATGGACCAGCGGGCCGCCAGGGCGGGCGGCGCATGCTAGCATCCGGGCGCCATGCACATCGCCGTCATCGGCGGCGGCCCCGCCGGCCTCTACTTCGCGTTGCTGATGAAAAAGGCGGACCCGTCGCATCGCATCACCGTCTTCGAGCGCAACGGTCCCGACGACACCTTCGGCTGGGGGGTGGTGTTCTCGGACCAGACGCTGGGCAACTTCCAGGCCGCCGACCCGCCGACCTACCAGGCTATCGCCGATCGCTTCGCGCGCTGGGACGACATCGACGTCCACATCAAGGGAACCGTCGTCTCCTCTGGAGGCCACGGCTTCAGCGGCATCGCCCGCCGCACCCTGCTCAGCATCCTGCAGCACCGCGCCGCCGACCTGGGCGTCGAGCTCCGCTTCCACCACGAGGTGCGCGACCGCTCCGGGCAGCTCGGTCTGGCCGAGCCGTCCGCCCCGTCCGAGCTGCCCGATCTGATCGTCGCCGCCGACGGCGTCAACAGCCTGGTGCGCCGCATGGGCGCCCAGCACTTCCAGCCCGACCTGGACGTGCGCAGCGCCCGCTACATCTGGCTCGGCACCAGCCGCCTGTTCGCCGCCTTCACCTTCCTGTTCGTCGAAAACGCGCACGGCGTGTTCCAGGCCCACGCCTATCGCTTCGACGAGCGCCAGTCGGCGTTCATCGTCGAGTGCGACGAAGCCTCGTGGCGCGCCGCCGGCTTCGACCGCATGGACCTGGACGCCTCCGTCGCCGCCTGCGAGCAGATGTTCGCCCCCTGGCTGGAGGGCCGGCCGCTGCTCGCCAACACGCCGCCGCACCAGCGCCAGGCGCCCTGGCTGAGCTTCACCCGCGTGCGCAACGCCCACTGGTTCCACGGCAACACGGTGCTGATCGGCGACGCCGCCCACACGGCGCACTTTTCGATCGGCTCGGGCACCAAGCTGGCGATGGAAGACGCCATCGCCCTGGCGCGCACCCTGGGGACCCTGCCCCCCCTGCGCGCCGGCGAGCGCCCCGCCGCGGCGGACCTGGCCGGCGCCCTTGCCGCCTACGAGCAGGAGCGCATGACCGAAGCCCTGCGCCTGCAGAACGCGGCGCGCAACTCGATGGAGTGGTTCGAAAACGTCAAGCGCTACATCGGCCTCGAACCCGAGCAGTTCGCCTACAGCCTGCTCACCCGCAGCCAGCGCGTCAGCCACGAAAACCTGCGGCGCCGCGATCCCGCCTACCTGCGGGGCGTCGAACGCTGGTTCGCCGCCCGCGCCGCCAGGGCCGCAGGCACCGCGGGCACGACGCCGGCCGACGCCGTGGTCGCGCCGCCGGCCGCGGCTACGGCCACGGTCGCGCCACCGGCCGCGGGCACGCCCCCCCCACCGATGTTCACGCCGATGCGGCTGCGCGGCCTGACGCTGGCCAACCGCGTCGTGGTGTCGCCGATGGACATGTACAGCGCCCAGGACGGCCTGCCCAACGACTTTCACCTGGTCCACCTGGGGGCGCGCGCGCTGGGCGGCGCCGGCCTGGTGGTGAGCGAGATGACCTGCGTGTCCGCCGAAGGCCGCATCTCGCCGGGCTGCACCGGCATGTACGCCCAGGCGCACACCGCCGCCTGGCGGCGCGTCGTCGACTTCGTGCACGGCTGGAGCCGGGCCGGGATCTGCCTGCAGCTGGGCCACGCCGGCGGCAAGGGCGCCACCCGCCTGATGTGGGAAGGGATGGACCAGCCGCTTGCCGAGGGCAGCTGGCCGGTGATGGCCGCGTCGCCGGTCCCCTACCGGCCCGGCATGCAGGTGCCGCGGGAGATGACCCGCGCCGACATGGACGCCGTCCTGGCGCAGTTCGTGCGCGCCACCCACATGGCCGTCGACGCCGGCTTCGACATGCTGGAGCTGCACTGCGCCCACGGCTACCTGCTGTCCGGCTTCATCACGCCGCTGCTCAACCGCCGCACCGACGACTACGGCGGCACGCTCGCCAACCGGCTGCGCTACCCGCTGGCGGTGTTCGCCGCCATGCGCGCCGCCTGGCCCGCCGAGCGGCCGATGTCGGTGCGCATGTCGGCCACCGACTGGACGCAAGGCGGCCTGGAAGGCGACGATGCGGTGGCGGTGGCGACGGCGTTCCACCAGGCCGGCGCCGACATCATCCACGTCTCGGCCGGCCAGACCTCGGCCGAGGCGCGGCCGGTCTACGGCCGCATGTTCCAGACCCCGTTCAGCGATCGCATCCGCAACCAGGCCGGCGTCCCCACCATCGCGGTGGGCAACATCACCGAACCCGACCAGGTCAATTCGATCATCGCCGCCGGCAGGGCCGACCTGTGCGCGCTGGCCCGGCCCCACCTCACCGACCCGCACTGGACGCTGCGGGCCGCCGCCGAGGTGGGCTTTGCGGAGCAGCCCTGGCCGTTGCAATATCAGACCGGCAAGAGCCAGCTGGAACGCGCCATCGAACGGCAGACCGAAATGCGCGGCACCAGCTCCGTGTAGTCAGAATCTCGCGGCCCGCGCCGGTCGCTGTTGCCGTGGCGGCGGCGCGGGTCTGGCCCCAGGAGGTGAGCTCGTTGGAATCGACCCTTGACGTCGCGGACATCCGCCCGCGCCACTTCGGCTGGGAGGTCGCCGATCGCGTGGCGGTCGTCACCCTGGACCGGCCGGAGCGCCGCAACCCGCTCACCTTCGAGTCGTACCGCGAGCTGGCCGCCACCTTCCACGCCCTGGCCCACGTGCCCGCCGTGCGCGCCGTGGTGCTGACCGGCTCCGGCGGCAATTTCTGCTCCGGCGGCGACGTGCACGACATCATCGGCCCGCTGGTGGCGATGAAGCAGGCGGGGCGCATGGACCAGCTGCTCGACTTCACCCACCTGACCGGCGACCTGGTCAAGGCCATGCGCGGCTGCCCGCAGCCGATCGTCGCCGCGGTCGACGGCACCTGCGCCGGCGCCGGCGCCATCCTGGCCATGGCGGCCGACCTGCGGCTGGGCACCGCGCGCAGCAAGGTGGCGTTCCTGTTCACCCGCGTCGGCCTGTCCGGCGCCGACATGGGCGCCTGCGCCATCCTGCCGCGCATCGTCGGCCAGGGGCGCGCCGCCGAGCTGCTCTACACCGGCCGCGCCATGCCCGGCGAAGAGGCCGAGCGCTGGGGCTTCTACAACCGCCTGGCCGCGCCGGAATCCCTGCTGGCCGAAGCGCGCGAGCTGGCGGCGACGCTCGCCCACGGCCCCACCTTCGCCCACGCCATGACCAAGCGCGCCTTGGACCAGGAATGGAACATGGGCATCGCCGAAGCCATCGAAGCCGAGGCCCAGACCCAGGCCCTCTGCATGCAAACCGAAGACTTCGCCCGCGCTTACCGCGCCTTCGTGGCGCGCCAGAAGCCGGTCTTCGAAGGCAACTGACGACAAGGCTGCGCCAGTGGCCCGCCCGGTTCATTCGCTTGGTAGTCGCGCCGCAATCCGGTCCTCTGGCCAGGCGCGCCGACGCAGGCATAGTCGAACGTATGTCGAGGAGGCGCAACGCCGCCAGAGGGCCGGAGGGCAAGCGAATACCATGCGAATTAATCGGGCGGGACACTAGTCATGGCCGACACCACCTTTCTTGCCTGGCCGTTTTTCGAAGACTCCCACCGCGCCCTGGCGCGCGACGTTGCCGCCTGGTGGCGGCAGCACGGCGCCGCGCTGCCCGACGGCGAGCCGCGCCACGACGACGGCGCGACCCGCGGCAGCGCGCCGCACGCCGGCGGGGCGGCCGATCCGCCGGCAGCGGGCGCCGGCGACGACGCCTGGACCGCCTGCCGGCAGATCGTGCGGCGGTTGGGCGAAGCGGGGTGGCTGCGCTACGCGGTGCCTTTGGCGGCCGCAGCGCACCCTGCGGGCACTGCGGACAGTGCGGAGACCGCGACAGCGGCCGCCGCCGCAACCGTTCCATCGCAGCCCGGCGCGCTCGACGTGCGCACGCTGTGCCTGTTGCGCGAAACCCTGGCGCGCGGCTCGGCGCTGGCCGACTTCGCCTTTGCCCTGCAGGGGCTGGGGAGCGGTCCGCTGTCGCTCTTCGGGTCCGACGAACAGCGGCGGCGCTACCTGCCGGGGGTGGCCGCCGGCACCGCCATTCCGGCGTTCGCGCTGTCCGAGGCGGCGGCCGGCTCCGACGTCGCCGCCATGCGCACCACCGCGCGGCGCGCCGGCGACGGCTACGTGATCGACGGCGAGAAGACCTGGATCTCCAACGCCGGCATCGCCGATTTCTACGTCGTGTTCTGCCGCCTGCCCGAAGGCGGCGAAAGGTCGTACGCCGCCCTGCTGGTGGATGCCGCCAACCCCGGCTGCAAGGTCGTCGAGCGGCTGCACGTGATCTCCCCCCATCCGCTCGGCACCGTGGCCTTCACCGGCTGCCAGGTGTCCGAAAGCGCCCTGGTCGGCGAGCCCGGCGGCGGCATGCGGGTGGCGCTGGCGACGCTCGACGTGTTTCGTCCCACCGTCGGCGCCGCCGCCCTGGGTCTGGCGCGCCGCGCCCTCGACGAGGCCGCGGCCCACGCCCGCACCCGCCAGGTCTTCGGCCAGGCGCTGGCCGCCCACCAGCTCACCCAGGCCAAGCTGGCCGACATGGCCACAGCCGTCGACGCCAGCGCGCTGCTGGTCTACCGCGCCGCCTGGCTGCGCGATCGCGGCGGCGCCTCGCGAATCACCCGCGAAGCGGCCATGGCCAAGCTCTTCGCCACCGAAGCGGCGCAGCGCGTCATCGACGACGCGGTGCAGATCCTGGGCGCCCGCGGCGTCGCGGCGGGCGCACCGGTCGAGCGCCTCTACCGCGAGATCCGCGCCCTGCGCATCTACGAAGGCGCCAGCGAGATCCAGCGCCTGGTCATCGCCGGCCAGCTGCTCAAGGCCTGCGCCGCGGAGGCACACGATGCCGACCCCCGCTGACCGCGATCGCCCGGCCGCCGCCGACCCGCCGGGCACTGCCGCGCCGAACACCGCGCCCGGCGGCCCCAGCGCGCACCGCGATCCGTTCTGCCGCCAGGCCCTGCCGCCGCGCGAGCTGTGGCCCGAGATGCGCTACGGCCTGCCCGAGCTGGCCTATCCCGACCGCCTCAACAGCGCCGTCGAGCTGCTCGACGCCCGCGTCGCCGCCGGCGACGGCGAGCGCATCGCCATCCACTCCCCCGGCGGCACCTGGACCTATCGCCAGCTGCTGGCGACTGCCAACCGCATCGCGCACGTGCTGGTCGAAGACCTGGGCGTCGTGCCGGGCAACCGCGTGCTGCTGCGCGGCGCCAACACGCCGATGCTGGCCGCCTGCTGGCTGGCGACGCTCAAGGCCGGCGCCGTGGCGGTCACCACCATGCCGCTGCTGCGCGTGCGCGAGCTGACCTACATCGCCGACAAGGCCGAGGTCCAGCTGGCCCTGACCGACGCCCGCGTCGCCGCCGACTGCGAGCAGGCCATGCGCACCCGCGGCGACGGCGCCCCGCGCCCCGGCGCCCGCGTCGTCCACTTCGGCGGCGCCCAGCCTGAGCCGGCGGCTGACGGCAGCGACCCATCGGAATCGCCGGCAGCCGGCGGCTCCAGCCTGGACGACCTGGCCCGCGACAAGCCGGACGCCTTTACCAACTGCGACACCGCGGCCGACGACGTGGCGATCATCGCCTTCACCTCCGGCACCACCGGCAAGGGCAAGGGCACGATGCACTTCCACCGCGACATCCTGGCCGCCGCCGACTGCTTTTCGGCCCACGTGCTGCGGCCGCGCCGCGACGACATCGTGTGCGGCTCGCCGCCGCTCGCCTTCACCTTCGGCCTGGGCGGCCTCATCCTCTTTCCGCTGCGCGTCGGCGCGGCCACCCTGCTGCTCGAGCAGGCGGCCCCGCCGCTGCTGCTGCAGGGCATCCAGCAGCACCGCGCCACCATCTGCTTTACCGCGCCCACCGCCTACCGCGCCATGTGCGCGCTGCTCGCCACCCACGACGTGTCGAGCCTGCGGGAATGCGTCTCGGCTGGCGAAACGCTGCCTCGCGCCACCTTCGAAGCCTGGCAACAGGCCACCGGCATCAGGATCATCGACGGCATCGGCTCGACCGAGATGCTGCACATCTTCATCAGCGCCGCCGGCGACGACATCCGCCCCGGCTCGACCGGTAAGGCCGTCCCCGGCTACGAAGCCCGCGTCGTCGACGACGCCGGCCGCCCGCTGCCCCCCGGCACCGTCGGCCGCCTGGCAGTGCGCGGCCCCACCGGCTGCCGCTACCTGGACAACCTGGAGCGCCAGACCGCCTACGTCCAGGACGGCTGGAACTTCACCGGCGACTCCTACCTCCAGGACGCCGACGGCTACTTCTGGTACCAGGCGCGCACCGACGACATGATCATTTCCGCCGGCCACAACATCGCCGGCCCCGAGGTCGAAGCCGTCCTGCTGGAGCACCCCAAGGTCCGCGAATGCGGCGTCGTCGGCACCCCCGACCCCGACCGCGGCCACGTCGTCACCGCCTTCGTCGTCCTGCAACCCGGCGCCGAGCCCGGCCCCGCCACCGTCAAAGAGCTGCAGGACTTCGTCAAGGCCGAGATCGCCCCCTACAAATACCCGCGCCGCATCGAGTTCCTGGAAGCCCTGCCGCGCACCGAAACCGGCAAGCTCCAGCGCTTCCGCCTGCGCGAGAGGCCCTCATGACGCCGCGGCGCCGCCACCGGCGCGCGCAACCTTTCCGCAGGCCGCGGCGCGTCCGTCGGCGCCAACGCCTCGATCTCGACCCATGCGAGCAGGTCCCATGAAGCCGCCCACGCCCGACCCCTTGCAGCTGCTGCAGCCCGCTGGATGGCCTCCGCCGCAAGGCTACGCCAACGGCATCGCCGGCCGCGGCCGCCTGCTCTTCATCGCCGGCCAGGTCGGCTGGAACCCCGTCACCTGCCTCTTTGAAACCGACGACCTCGCCGTCCAGACCGGCCAGGCCCTGGCCAACCTGGCCGCCGTCCTGCACGCCGGCGGCGCCCAGCCCCACCATCTGGCCCGCCTCACCTGGTACATCACCGACCGCGACGCCTACCTGTCCGCCCGCCCCGCCATCGGCGCCGCCTACCGCGCCCACCTGGGCCGCCACTACCCCTCCATGTCGCTGGTCGTCGTCGCCGCCCTGCTAGAGCCCCGCGCCAAGGTCGAGATCGAAGCCACCGCCCTCATCCCCGATCTGGCTTAGGAGTCGCGCCAAAATAAGTAGACTATATTTTGCGACGCTTGGGCCGAATGGAGTAGTTCCAATCGCCGTGAAAGCTGGCGCGCTTCAGGTTGACGGAAGCGAGTTCCTCGTCAGCCACGGCAACGCCGGTTGGATAGCTCCCCCGGTCGAGCTCGGCTCGGATCTTCAGGCCAGTCTTGGTGGCCGTGCTGGCGATCAAGTTGATGATGATGTCGTGACTGATCAAGGGTTTGCCTCGCCAGTTCTCGGTGATATGGCAGAACATACGATGCTCGATCTTGTTCCATTTGCTGGTGCCAGGCGGGAAGTGGCAGACGTGGATGGTCAGGCCAAGTTGGGTCGCCAGGTCCTGCAGCGCCACCTTCCAGAGCCGGCAGCGACTGCCGTTGCTGCCGCCGCCATCGGCGGTGATCAGCAACCGGCGTGCGTTGGGGTAGCGAGGAGATCCCATCTTGCGCCACCAGCGGCGGATCGCTTCGACGGCGAACCGGGCTGTGTCGTGGTCCACGCCGACGCTCACCCAACCCTGATTCGAACTCAGGTCATACACGCCATAGGGAATGGCCTTGCCCAAATCCGGGTCCACGAAGTCATAGATCTTGACCTTGTCGGGATCACCCTTCGGCTGCCATTCGCGGCCGACATTCTTGAATGCCCCGACCAGTTCCTTCTTTTTCGTGTCCACCGAGATGACCGGTTGACCGTGCCTCTGAAACGCCTGCACTGTGTGGCTAATGTGCTCGAATTGGGCGTTGCGGTCCGGATGAGAGGCACCCTCCAGGGTCTTGCGGTTGCTTTGCAGGCTGTAACCTGCCGCGTTGAGAAGCCGACCTACGCTGCGCGGGCTCAGGGTGTGTCCCTGGCGCGTCAAGGCCGTGGCCAACTGGGTCGTACTTTTGCAGGTCCACCGCAACGGAGATTCCGGGTCGCCGCGCGTCACCGGATCGACCAAGTGCTCCAACGCATCCAGCAGGGCAGGGTCATTCTCGGTCAGTGCCTTGCGCCCGCCACCCGGCCGACGAACCCGCAAGTCCAACGGCGCGTCAGGATGAGCTTGGCGGTTCTCCAACTCCGCCAAGCCTCGCCGGATCGTATTCGGCGACATGCCAATCGCGCCGCTCACCGCACGCACTCCGCCCCAGCCATAGGCCCGGGCCTCTGAAGCCGCCCACTGGCGCCGCATTCGCTCATCCATCATCGGCGCAAGCGAAAGGTACTTCACTGCGATCTGCTCCGCCGAGGCGGGATCTTGCATGCCCCACAGTAGAGCACAGTCCTACAATTTCGTCAAGTTATTTTGGCGCGACTCCTTAGGTCCCAAACGCGCGGCTGGGCCGGCCCAGCCGCGCGCCGCAGTGAACGGTCACTGCGCGCCGTGCCTCAGGTGTCGCACGCCCCACTTTTGAAGATACTGCAGCGATCAAACCCCTGAGCGAGCGCAGCGGCACCGTTGGGAAAATCCGCGGCGTGTCCGTCTGAACCGTCATAGACCCGGGAGCGATAGGCGCCCAGGCTGACCACCACGCGAAATCAGGGTTGGTCTGCTCCGCTCGGACCCTTTCCGCTTCCTCCACTCCTTGAAGAGGGAGAGTGCGATGCGATCATCCATGCGGTTGCTACTTCTGGCGTTTCTCGGAATCTACGGACTTGGGTGCGCCAGCCTGGGAGTGCAGCCTGCGCGACCGGTAGCTGCAGCAAAGGAACTGGATGGGCTGACGGGCTACTTCAATGAAGCCGCCGTCGGCACCTGCGCCGGCGAGGCTGATGCCAAGACGGCTCGCAACTGCCGCGACAGCTTCGTGTATGGAAGAATCCACGCCTATGACCTGGAGCTGACCCTCTTCGAGGACAAAATCACCAAGCTCTCGCAGGATTACCACCTGATCGGCGATCTCCTGCTCGGCGGTCTAAGCGGAGCCGGAACGGTTGTAAAAGGTGCTCAAACCAAGAGCATTGTCGCCGCGCTGGCCACACTCGTCACCGGGGCAAAAAGCTCCGCCGACTCAGACCTGTTCTTTCAGAAATCGGTTTCTGCGTTGGTCAACCGAATGGAAGCACTGCGCAAGCAAGCTCTTTTGCCAATTCAAGCTGGACTTGTCAAAGATGCCACGCTGTACCCTCTCCGCCAGGCCCTTCTCGACGTCGAGGACTACTACAAGGCAGTCAACCTGATGCAGGCGGTCGCAAGCATCGACCAGGACTCAAAACAGATGGACTCTGCAGCCACATCGCAGAAGAACGCCATGCTTAACCTCACTTTTGGCGACGATCAGAACAGCACCTTGCTGCGGAATTACTGGGCACCCAATGGTGTCCTGAACAAGGACCATGAGAAGGCCCTGAATGACTGGCTCTCCAAGAACGTAACCTCACCACCGGACATCGCGAGCTTCATACACGGCAGCATCTACACCACCTCTCGCGCCAAGGCGGTAGCCGAGGTCGTCAATAAGACCCCATAACCAGGAGGATCGAAAATGGCTCACACAGTTGTCATGCGAGACGTGCCACCAGACCAGCTCGATACTGTCACGAGCGACTACCAGCTTGAGAACGCTACGGTGACCAAAACTCAGCAGGCCGACGGCAACTACACCGTCACAGCCGTCTTCCCGGATGACAGCTCCAACTCCCCCGCGCAGCACGGTTCGCTCGACGCCGCGGTGATGACCTTCCGCCCCCGAAGCGCCGCCAAGGCAGGCCACGGCCACAAATAGCAATTCCATTCCTGCTGGCCGCGCTCCAGACAACGGCGGTCGCGGAGCAGAGTTCAGACGGTCAGACCGAAGGTGCGTTGCAGGCCGCGGCGGCCGGCGGCGGTGACCTGGACGGCGCGGCTTTCGGGCGTGCGCGCAATCCAGCCGCGGTCGAACAGGACGGCGAGCACGGCGGCGCCCAGGGCGCCGGCCAAGTGGGGGACGCGCTCGCTCCAGTCCAGGCAGGCGGGCGCGAAGGCGCGGCGGCGGGCGCGCTCGGCGGCCAGGTCCAGGCCCAGGCCGGTAAAGAAGCGGGCGCCGGCGGCGGTCACTTCGAACTGCCCGGCCGCGGGGCGCACGACGGTGCGCGCGCTGAGCTGCCCCTCCTGGGCGGGGCGCAGGGCGCCGCGCTCGACCAGGGATTGGGTGAGGCCGACGCCCAGCCTGCCCGCCAGGTGGTCGTAGCAGGTGCGCGCGGCGCGCACGGCGCGGCCGATGCGGGCCTGGCGGTGGGTGCGCGGCTGCGCTTCGGGTGCCAGCACCGCCAGCGCTTCCATGGCATGCATCAGCTCCGGCCGGGCGAGGTGGTACAGGCGGTGGCGGCCCTGCGGCCGCATCGCGACCAGGCCCGCATCGGCCAGCTTTGCCAGGTGGACGCTGGCGGTGGAAGCGGTGACGCCGGCCGCCAGGGCCAGGTCGCTGGCGGCGACTTCCCGCCCGTCGGAGAGGGCCATGACGATGGCGACGCGCGCCGGATCGGCGAGCAGCGATGCAATCGGGGCGATGTCGGCATCTGCAAGCATAGTTTGATGATACTACAACTGTCCCTGGGCTATGCTACCGCGCATGACAGGGCACACTGCACGTCACCATCCATCGATCGCAGCCGGCAAACAGCGCCACGCCGCGCGCCGCGCTGCGCAGGAACGGAGGCAGCTGCCATGGCGATGAATCGCCGCGAAGCGATCACATTGGTTGCCGCGGCAGGCGCGGCGCTCAGCCTGGGCGGCGAAGCGCTGGACCAGGCCGCGGCGGCGACGTCCGATGCGGCCGCGTCCGACGCCGCCGGTGGCACCGACGGCGCCGATGCCGCCAACGGCGCCGCCCCTGCTTCCACCGCCGCCCCCACTTCGGAATCCACCACCGCAGCCACCAGGAGAGGGTCCATGACGATCACCTGCTTCATCCGCTACCAGATCGATCCGTTCCAACGCGACGCGTTCAAGCAATATGCCGAAACGTGGGGGCGCATCATCCCGCGCCACGGCGGCCACCTGGTGGGGTATTTCCTGCCCTATGAAGGCACCAACGACATCGCCTGGGGGCTGATCGCGTTCGACAGCCTGGCATCCTATGAAGCCTACCGGGCGCGGCTGCGCACCGATCCGGAGGCCCGCGAAAACTTCGCCATGGCCCAATCCAAGCGCCTGATCCTGCGCGAAGAGCGCAACTTCGTCGAAGTGGTGGACGGCACCTTCGAGCTGCCCGCCAAGATGGCGCCCGCCAAGTAAACGGTTTCCGGCGCTACACCGCCAGCGCCGGCGGCTGCACGGCCGGCGCGCCCGGCGGCCGGTAGAGGACGCGGACGTCCCGCGGCGCGGCGTGGTGTCCACCATCGACACCACCGCCGCGGCACGCCGCCGCCGCGCCGCCGCGCCGGCCGTCACGCGATCGCGGCGGCCGGCGGTGCGGGCGGCGGCATGGGGCCGCTCACCGGAATGGTGGTCGCGGCGCCGCTCGCCTTCTGCTCCTCCAGGTATTCCTTGATGCGCTCGATGTAGTCGTCAAAGTCGTCGGGGGCCGCGCTGCCCCGCCCCGCCATCGCCTGCACCGCGTCGTCGCCCAGGGCGCGATAGCTTTCGAACTGCGATTCGCTGAACCACTGGTCGGCGGTCGACTCGTGCGGGAAGGGCTTGGATTCGCGGGCGTAGTTTTCCACGTCGAAGGGCGAGCCGTCGACGATCGAGGGCTTGATGTAGATGAGCGTGCCGTCGACGCCGGTGGGGTCGACCGCGCTGTACTGGATCCTGGCCACCGCGCAGTAGCGGCCGCCTTCGGCCGGCTGCCCGCTCTCCTGCTTGGGATAGATGCGGACGCGGCTGTCGAACACGATCGGCACGCCGAAGTCGATACGGATCTTGCGAATGGCGTTGCCGAGATCGTCAAAGGCATAGGACGGATCGGCGCCGGCATCGCTGACGATGATCGTGTGACAGCGCCGGCGCACCATCTCGTAGATGCCAAGGTCTTCGAAATGGCCGCCGTCCGACAGGCTGACGTACGGATGCTGGTCGTTGGTCAGGCCGAACGCCTCGGCGATCAGCACCAGCGCCGAAAACCGCGGCCCCGTGCGTTTGTAGGTCGGCATCCGCCCGACGTCTTTGGGATTGCCCAGCCAGATTCCCAGCCGCACGTTGAACAGCGCCATGATGAAGGTGATCGCCGGCGACGTGGTGTACATGCCCATGTTGGGATTGGCGGCGGCGCCCGAGGTGGCGACCGCGGTGCCCAGCGTCAAACCTTTCTGGCCGCCGTATTCGACGGTGTCGCGGTAACCCAGCTCGGCGGAGCCGCAATGCAGCGGCGTGGCGGTAAAGCTTTCGGCCTTGCGCTGCTGCCACGCCAGGTCGGAGCCCGACACCAGATTGAGCGAGATGTTGACCACCGGGAACGGCCGGTTGGCGGCGAGCGACGCCATCGTCACGTTGTCGTCCGGATCGAAGCCGGTGAAGGGGTTCGGCCGGCGGTCGGGGTTGCTGGCGCCGGGGTAGGCGCGGATCAGCCGGTTGCGGTAGCCCGCCTGCATCGAAAAGCGGTTGACGTTGACCGGATAGCTGATGGCGACCCCCGCCACCAGCAGCGCGATCACCGCGATCAGCAGGTGGGCGGGCGTACCGGTGTAGGGCGGCACGTAGAGCCACCCCGGCGCCGTCGGGTCCAGCAGGCTCGCCGCCGTCGCGACGCCATCCGGCCAGATGAAGCCGAGCAGCGCCTGGCCGCCCCACGACAGGCAGAGGATGAGCGCCACCACGAACAGCGGCGCCGCCAGCGCGAAGACCATCTTGCTGACCAGGCTCGGCTCGCCCTTCTCCTTGTTGGCAGGGGTCGAGCCGGCCATGCCGAACTTCGCCACCAGCGCCCCCAGACCGCCGGCCGAAATGAGCGCGCTCAGCTGTGCCGCGGCGGTGGTCAGCAGCGAGGATGCGAACAGCACCAGGCTGCTCGCCGCCATCCATACCACCAGCACGATCAGCGTCCAGGCGGACCAGCGGGCAAACCACTCGCGGTCGGAATCGCCGTCGACGACCATCCAGTGCTCGGCCATGCTCGACACCGCGACCAGCACGGTCCTGCCCAGCAGCATCACGCCCATGATCACCGCCGGTCCGAAGATCACGAACAGCGGCATCTCATTTTCAAACAGCGGCCGCAGCATGCCCTTGAGCACCAGCTTGTAGATGAGCGTATCGACGGCGCCGGCGGCGAGCACCGAAAAGACGTCCCACAGAAACACCTTGAAGCGGCGGTGCATGAACAGGGCGGAAGCGAGCAACGCCGCCAGCGGCAGCACCAGCGCCCAATAGGCGCAATAACGGAGCAGCACCAGCGTCGGCACGTTCGGCAGGTCCTCGGCGTACGCCTGCACACACCCGAGCAGCAGCGGCAGCGCCGCCAGCCTGGGCAGCAGCGCCAGCGTCAGGTAGTGCGTGGTCCACTTGCCATGCGGGCCCTTGCCCCTGCCGCCGCTGTCGCGCAACAGGCTCATGAAGAACAGGCCGATGAACTCGAAAGCTCCGGCGATGTAAAGCAGGTGCAGCGGCTGCTGCGACGTCGGCCAAGTGGCCACGGCCAGCAGCGGCAGCAGCAACGGCGCCGTCAGCAGCGGCAGCAACACCGCCCAATTGAGCAGGATGTTGCGCAGCACGATGGCGACCATCGTCCAGGTGTCGGCCGACAGCACACCCAGGCGCGGCGTCAGGTAGTTGCTGTACTGCCGCAGGTGGGTGAGCGGCTCCGGTTCCGGCTGGGAGGGGTCGGTCGGCCGTTCGGTCAACCGGGTGGTCACCGTGTCGATGCCCTCTTCCCGCACCCAGCGCGCCAGCCAGCTGGAAATGTAGCCACCCCCCGAGACGCTCGACAGGTAGTCGAACTGGCCCAGCAGCCCGAGCCGCGCCATGCCCTGCAGCACGCCCAGGTTGAAGGTGGCGCTGCGGATGCCGCCGCCCGAAAAACACAACGCCGCCAGCGGCCCTTTCGGCGCCGGCTTGGGAGGCCGCTTTGGCGCCGCCGTCCCGGCGCCGGCTGCCGCTGGCGCCGCCGGCTTTGCCGCTGTTCCTTGCCCCGTTGCCGCTGGTTCTGCCGGCTTTGCCGCTGTTTCTCGCGCCGCCGTTGCCGCCGGTGCGTCCGGCATCGCCGCCAGGCGGTGGGTGACCCGGTAGACTGCGGCCTGCTGGGCCGCATCGCTCCCCGGCGGCAGCCCGGACGCCTCGGCCGCCACCGCGGCTACGGAGTCCGGCTCGGTCAAGGCAGGGCTGCCGGGCCGCAGGTGCTCCAGCTCGGCCCGCAGCACTTCCCACAGACGCAGGGGCGGTACGCCCTTCGCGGATTTCGCCATCGCTCCTCCCGTTCAAAGCTACGGCTTGGGCGCCAGCCACGGGCGCTTGGCGCCAGGGTAGAAGACCTCTTCGCCGGTCGGCTCGAAGCGCTGGTTGCCGTTCTCGCGCAGGCGCACGTCCTGCATCGCCTGCATGACGTCGCGGCGGGCGCGGTTGAGGCTGCCCAGCGGCATGTGGGCCTGGAGGCCGTGCCACGGATTGAAGGTCAGGTTCTGACAGAAGGCGTACTGCTCGGGCGACTGGAAATCCTGCGGTGGGAACTCCATGCGCGCCACCTGGCGCCAGGGGGAATCCTTGGGGTCCCAGGCGACCAGCGTGTTGTCCAGCGGCTGGCTGTCGCGGCTGCGGATCTGCGCCTTGATGTCGAGGCACATGCCGATGCCGCCCGCCGGGGCCAGGTCGTCGGCCAGCCGCTCGGCCAGATAGTTGGGATGCGTGTTGTCGTCGGGCGGGGGCGACGTCCAGCGGATCTTGCGGCCGGCGCAGGGAAAGGCGCCGTACTTGACCGCGTTCTGCGGCCCCTGCGTCGCCTGGATGGCGAACGGCGCCACCGAAAACCAGGTGATGTCGGCGATGCTGGGGAAGACGTTTTTCCGCTGCACCTGCAGGATGTTATAGAAGCCGCGCGGGTGGCGCAGCAGGTCCCACAGCAGGCGCGGATTGGCCATTGGGTCGGCGCTGTAGCCGCCGGCGCGGACGGCGGCGAAGAAGTCGTGGAAGTGCCTGACGTTGCCGGCAAAGAAGGCGTTGTGGGCGATGAAGAAGAGGTCCTGGGTGTGCTGCTCGTCGCCCGGCACCGGCAGGCGCGCGCCGCTCACTCCCACCAGCTTGACCACCATGCCGCGGAAGTCGGGGACGTGATCGTCGGTGACGTGGTTGGCCGAATTGGAAAAGCGCACCCACGCCTTGTAGACGCGGCCGCCGTCGGGCTTGCCGGCATAGATGCCCAGCCGCAGGTTGGGCGGCAGGTCCGGCTCGACGGTGAAGTTGGCGCGCACGCAGGCGTTGGCCTTGGGATGGGTGTCGCGCAGGAACTTGGTGGCCCGCCAGTTCTCGTCCGGCTTGATCGTGTCGTTTTGATATTCGTGGTGCAGGATGTCGGTCAGGATGACGACCGTGTCTTCGATCACCGCCGCCTCTTCGTCCTGCGGCAGCGGCCGGCTCTCGGTGTAGAGCGACACCAGGATAACCAGCCCAAGCAGCACCACCAATACCACGACCAGCCGCAGAACGATCCGCAACAATTTCTTCCAGCCGCTCATCGCTCCATCCTCCCGCGAAAGCCCGCGCCGGCCGCCCGATTACGAGGCGCCGCGCTTGGCGTCCTTAAGAATCACGTCGGCCGCCTTTTCGCCGATCATGTAGACAGACGTGACGATAAAAAAGCCCGGAATGCGGGGAAACACCGAGGCGTCGACCACCCGCAGGCCGGATACGCCGTGGACGCGAAAATCGCTGCCCACGACGCCGCCCTGATCGCGGGCGCCGATCGGGCAGGTGCACGATGCGTGGTGACCCCAGGCGTTGTTGCGCACGAACGTCCTGAGCTCGTCGTCCGTCTGCACGTCGTCGCCCGGCAGCTCCTCCTTGGCGATCAGGTTGCGCTTCTTCAGGTCGGCGGTCAGGGTGCGCACGTACTTGATGCCTTCGACGACCGAAGCCAGGTCGTCGCCCGCGGTGTCGGTGCCCTCTTCGAAATAGTGGAAGTTGATCAGCGGCGCCTGGCGCGGATCGGTCGAGCGCAGCACCACCTCGCCGGCGTGGTTCTGGGTGTGCGCCTTGAGGATCGCCCAGGTCAGGTAGTTGAGGTTCTCGGCGAACAGCGTCGAGTAGGTCGGGAAGTACCCCTTGAACAGGCCGAGCAGCGCAAAGCAGAACAGGTCGGGCAGCGGCCGCTGCGGCAGCGACTTCTTGATGATCGCCAGGACCGCGCCGTTGGTCGTATAGACCCCCTTGCGCGGCGTCTGCGCCCACTGCTCGTATTGCGGATCGCCCTTGGAAAACTTGGCGCCCTTGAGCACCCACCAGGCGGAAAAATTCATCCGGTTGACGACGCCCACCTCGTAACGGTCCTGCAGGTTCTTGCCCACCGGCAGGTCCACCCGCACCGCGATGCCGAACTGGTCGAGCACGGCGCGCGGCCCGATGCCCGAAAGCATCAGCAGCTGCGGCGTGTTGAAGGCGCCGCCGCACAGGATCACCTCGCGCGAGGCGCGCACCGTGCGCAGCTCGCCGGCGGCCGTCGCCGCGGCGCCATCGGCCCGGTACAGCCGCTCGCCCTTCAAGTATTCGACGCCGACGGCGCGCCCGCCGTCGTCGAACAGCACCCGCGTCGCCAGGGCGTCCAGCTCGATGCGCAGCCGGTCCGGGTACTTCTGCGCCACGTCCAGCAGCCGCTCGCGCGAACCATGGCGCTGGTGGCCGTTGGTGGCGAGCGGCGGATAGCGGATGCCCACGGCGTTGGCTTCGTTCAGCCGCCAGTCGTTGGGGTCCGCCTGGCCCTGGATCAGCCAGCGCACGCGCTCGAACTTGTCACCCCCTTCGTCCGCGGCGTGGTTGATCGATTCGAGCAGGCATTCCACCAGGTCGCGGTCGTCGAAGGCGGCTTCGGGGATCGCCTTTTCGGTGTGCAGCCAGCCCTTCCAGCCGTGCCGCGTGGGGTTGATGCCGAGCTTGCTCAGCCACCGGTAGGGAATGCGGTGATGGCAGTTTTCCAGGCGCTCGAAGTAGCGGCGCATGGCGTCGGCCTTCCACGAATCGTCACCGGTCGCCGCGGCGATCTGGTTCCAATCGTCGTTGTGCGGGTAGACGGTGATCATGGCGTTGTGCGCCGTGCAGCCGCCCAACGTGCCGGCGCGGGGATAGAACACGCCGTCGACGTTGACGCCCTCCCAGGTCTGCCGGTACTTTTCGTCGCGGCGCTGCTGCTCCAGGTCGGCGTAGTGGCGAACGTAAAAGTCCCACTTCATCGCCACGTTCTCGGTCGAGATGGCGTGGAACACCGGCACGTCGTAGTCGTCCGGCAGGCGGTTGCCGGTCGGATCCAGGGCGTCGCCGCCGGCGAGCCGCCGCGGGTCGCCGCCGGCCTCCAGCAGCACCACCTTGTGGCCGCTCTCGGCCAAGCGCGCCGCCAGCGTGCCGCCGCCGGCGCCCGAGCCGACGACGACGTATTCGCAATCAGCCTGGCCTGCGATCTGGTCGCTCATCGCTCCCCCCTTAGAACGTCTTCAGGAACTCGATCAGCGCCCGCTTGTCGTCGTCGCTCAAGGCGGGCTCTTCCTTGAAGAAGCTGGTGCCGAAGTAGTGGCCGCGATTGACCACGAAGTCGGGACACTTGCTGAGCCCCAGAAGCGGCTGCGCCAGCGGCTTGAACGCGGCCAGCGCCTGCTCCTCCGTGGGGTTGGCCGGCAGCGTCAGCAGCGCCTTGTTCAGCTTGCCGAGCACGTCGATCAGCTGCGCGTCGTGCCTGGCCTTGGCGTCGGGGCTCATGTCCTCGGGCACCAGGTCGATGTTGGCGATCAGGTTGACCGGCGTGCCCTTGGGGATCGGCCCGATCTGGATGCCGCCGTTGCCGACGAGCGACGGGAACAGCGCCTTGACGATCGGCGCCAGGTCGGGCGCGAAGGACGGCAGGTAGCCGGCGGCGACGCGGAAGTAGCTGGGGACGGTGGTGCGATCGATGGTGCCCGGCACCTTGTCGCCCAGCACGCTGTCCTTGTCGCGCTTTTCGGGCCACAGCATCTGTTCGATCGAATCCTGGAAGGAGTCCATGCGCCCGGCGACCGACGGCGACGGGTTGAACTTGCCGACGCTGTTGTTGAGCAGGAAGGGGGCCGTGGACCAGGCGCTGATCAGCGAAGCCGGCCGCGTATAGCCGCGCCCGCCGGCCGGCATCTTGAACTGCCACGGCTCGCCGGTGAAGGGGTTGTGCACCGTGATCTCGCCCACCGAGGGCAGGTCCTTGTAGCTCTGCGAGCTGAAGTTGTCCCAGATGTTGCCGGCCACGGCGTTGGTCGCCAGCGGGCTGCAGGCGTTGGTCTGCAGCAGCGTCACCGGGATCCGCTGCTCAGTTGACAGGAAGTTGTCGGTGAGGAAGTCGTCGGCCAGCACGATGTCGCGCATCTGCTTCTTGAACTCGTCGGTCTTGGTCCACGTCCAGTAGCGGTTCCAGCAGTCCAGGTAGCCGGCGCCGGCGCAGCCGTCGGGATCCAGGCCCTGGGCGGGCTTGGGCAGCTTGCTGGAATGGCAGCGGGCGCAGGTTTCGGCGAACACCACCTTGCCGCGCGTCAGCTTGGCGGCGTCGGTCGTCAGGTAGGCGGCGCCGCCCGGAGCGTCCTTGAGCAGGTGCGGCGCGGTGGTCGCCAGGAAGAACTGCGCCAGGCCCACGGTCTGCGCCTCGGTCGCCTGCCAGTAGGAGGAGTTCTTTTCCGCCTTGGCGATCTCGATCGGGCTGATCGGCTTGCCACCCACCAGCGGATTGAAGTGCAGCAGCCACTCTTCGCTGAACAGGCCGATGTTGATGAAGACGCGGTTGAGGGCTCCCAGCGCCCCCACCGAGTCGCTGCCGTCCTTGAGCACGCGCGGCGTCCATACCGTGTCCGGCGCCTTGTACAGCTCGGTCAGCGGCCCGTCCTTCACATAGTCGTTGAACTGTTTGTTGCTCAGGTTGCCGCCGGCGATCGTCTCCTTGCCCCAGCGCTTGGCCATCCCCAGGCGGGCGCTCAAGCCGTAGATGGCATTCATCGTGCGCGGGTTGTTGATGTAGTCGGTCGACACCAGCGAGGTGTCCAGCGCGCCGGGCCGGGCGGTGTGGAACAGCTGCCACGGGAAGCTGGAAGGATCCTGCTGCCAGCCCAGCACGCGGTCGACCCAGAAGTACTGCGCGCCGACGTTCGAGCTCAGCTCTTCCCACTTGGGGTGGTTGGGGTCCGCGGGCGGCTGCACCGGGTTCGGCCCGACGTGGCAGAAGCCGCAGGACATGCCGACCCGGTAGGGCTTCACCAGGCTGTTGGAGTTGTAGTAGGTAGGGTCGTTGTAGTACCGCTCCGCCGACCAGGCTTGCGCCGCCTTCTCGTCGAAGTCGGGGTTGGGGAACAGGCGCAGGCCGACGATGCCGGTGCCCCAACCGTAGTAGGACCCGACCGGGACGTTCTTGCCGCGGGCGCCGATCTCAACCCCCGGATACTTCTTGGCATCTTCGAACGGATCCGGCGGACAGTCGGAACGGCGCTTGTCCAGCCGCAGGCCGTAGCGGTCGGGGTCGGGTCCGGCCGGGGTGTCGTAGCAGGGCTCGTTGACCAAGCCGAACCAATCCCAGCGGTTGTCGCGGCCGCCCGCGAGCTTGCCCGGATAGGTGGAGACCACCTTCAGCATGTCGAGCGTGCCGACGCTCGCCTTGGCGATGTAATCCCAGAAGCGGTCGTTGCCGGCGGTCCAGACGATCCAGGTGTTGCGGCCCTGGATCTCCGCCGGCTGCAGGTGCCGCACGACGGCGCCGTTGCGGCAGCCGCCATCCATGCACTGGAAGTAATCCTCGTCGGCCCCCTTGAGCGAAGCCGCGTCGCGGCCGGCGCGCATCGCTTCGTCCGTCACATCCTGTTTTTTGGGGCAACCGAAAAGGGCGATCAGGCAGAGCGGCAAGACACAGCAGAATACGCGCGCGACGAAACGAGTCATGGCATCGCTCCTCTGGCTGGACCACAGATGGGCAGCGCCTGGCGTGACAGGGTGGACCGTCCCCCGGCTTTGCCCGATCTTGCGTTCTTGGCTTGTCCAGAACATTACCATATCCGCGCGATCACTGCAAGAGGATCTGCACGACAGCAAGGCAGGCAAGACAGCTACACCACGCGGGCGGTGCGAACCCCCCGGCGGGCACCCGGCGTCGGCGCAGGCCGCCGGGCCGCGCCGCCCGCGCGGCGAACGACGGGCGAACGGTCAGTCGAGGCGGACGGTGAGGCTGGCGGCCAGGCGCCGGAACTGGTCGACCCAGGCGACCGCCGCGGCATCGCCGGAGCGGCCGTCGCCGTCGCCCTGGGCGGCGGCGCGCCAGGCGGGATAGACGGTGTCGCGCAGCTCGCAGCAGAGGTGCTGCGCCTCCCAGAGGTTGACCGGGAAGGGCGCGTTGCGGGCCAGGGCGGCGCGGCCGGCGGCGGCGCCCAGCAGCTCCGGCGCGTCCGCGTCCTGCGCCTCGCCGGCGCGGTCGAGCAGCTGGCTGATGGATCGATCCAGGGCGGCGGCCAGCCCCGCGGCGTCCAACGCCACGCCCAGCTGCACGGCACGCTGCAGGCAAAGGTCGATCTGGTCGGTGTCCGCCGCCGGGTCGGCGATCGCCGCGCGCAGCTCGCTGCCGACGGCGAAGCTGACCGCGGCGCCGTGCAGGGAGCGGTCGCGGTGGGCGGCGCGATCGAGCCGCGCCGGCAGCGCCGCGTGGCGGCGGACCACCGCCTCCAGCTCCTCCTCCAGCTGGCGCAGGGAGCCGGCCAGGGCGCCGGTCTGTTCGCCGGCGGCGGCCGCCGCCGGGCGCACACGCGCGTCGTACAGGTCGCGCCCGTTGCCGGCGGCGGGATCGTTGCTCCTGGCCCAGGCCAGGCGGCGGCGCAGCTCGCCTTCGCAGCGGCTGCCGCAGAGCTGGTCGGCAAGCTGCGCGGCGCGGCCGGCGTAGCGCATCACCTGCACCGGCTCGATGCCCGCGAGGTCGTCGAAGAACCAGCCGCAGCTGGTGAACATCAGCATGGCGTGGCGCTGCATCTCCAGCAGGGCCAGCCCGCGGGCGCGCCGGTCGCCGTCCGGGGTGACGCCGGCGGCGTGGCTTTCGAAAAAGGCGTCCATCGCCTCGGGCGACCGGTCCAGCACCAGCGCGATGTAGTCGTCGCGCGCCTGCCAGGGGTCGGCGAACAGCTCCCCCGCCGCCTGCTCGTAGAGCGGCGCCAGCTCGTCGCGCAGCTCGTCGAGCGCCTGGCGCAACGGCGCCCGCCAGGCCTGGTTCCAACCCGCGCCGCCGCCGATGCGGCAGCCGCAATCCTCGCGCCAGCGATCGATGCCGTGCACGCAGCTCCACGAGCTGTTCTCGACGATCTCGACCTCGTCGAGCGGCGGCTGGCCGGCCAGGAACTCGGCGTAGTTGGTGAGGCGCGCGTAGCCGCTCTCTTCGATCTTTTGCAGCGCGTACGCCAGCGCCATTTCGCCGTGCCGGTGGTGGTGGCCGTAGGTTTCGCCGTCGGAAGCGATGTGCACCAACCTGCTGGCGGCGCCCGCCGCGCCCGCCGCGGCGCCGGCCGCACCACAGTGGTCGAACGCCGCCAGCAGACGGCCGGCAAAGCCTTCGCCGCTGGCCAGCAAGCGTTCGAACGCCACCCCGCGGGCGATCGGACCGTCGTAGAAGAACACCGCGATGCTGCGCCCCGAGGGCAGCCGCACGCGGTAGGGCAGCGTCGTGTCGATGCGCCCGCCGCTCACGTCGCGCCAGGCGCGCCCGTCGCCCTCGCTGCCGGCGCTACCGGCGGACGCCGCGGTCTGACCGCCGGCGGGCGGCGGCAGGGCGCGCACCCGCCGCGCCTGGTGCGGCTCGAGCACGGTGAAGCGCACGCCGTTCGCCGCCATCAGGTCCAGGCTCGCCAGGTCGACCGCCGTTTCGGGCAGCCACAGGCCGGCGGCGGGGCGGCCGAAGCGCTGCTCGAAATCGCCCAGCCCCCAGACGATCTGCGTCTGCTTGTCGCGCCGGTTGGCGAGCGGCAGGATCATGTGGTTGTACGCCTGCGCCAGGGCCGACCCATGGCCCGCAAAGCGCTCGCGGCTGGCGCGGTCGGCCGCGAGCACCGCGGCGTACACCGCCGGCGCCGCCGCCTGCATCCAGGCCAGCAGCGTCGGCCCGAAGTTGAAGCTGATGCGGGCGTAGTTGTTGACCACGGCGGCGATCCAGCCGTCGCCGTCCAGGATGCGCGACGCCGCGTTGGGCGCGTAGCACTCGGCGGTGATGCGCTCGTTCCAATCGTGGTACGGCCGCGCCGACGCCTCGGGCTCGATCGCGTCCAGCCAGGGGTTGTCGCGCGGCGGCTGGTAGAAGTGGCCGTGGATGCAGACGAACCGGTTCATCGTCAAGCGGCGCCGGAATCGTCGGGCCGCGGCTGCCGCGCGGCCGGCTGGCACTGCAGGAAGACCGCCGCCAGCGGCGGCAGCGTCAGCGTCAGCGAATGGGCGCGGCCGTGCAGCGGCAGCGGCGACGCCTCCACCCCGCCCATGTTGCCCAAGCCGCCGCCGCCGTAGTGGCGGGCGTCGCTGTTGAGCAGTTCGCGCCAGAAGCCGCCGCTCGGCACGCCGATGCGATAGTTGTCGCGCGGCACCGGCGTGAAGTTGAACACCACGGCGACCGGCGCCGTGCCGGGTTCGCCCTGGCGCAGGAACGCCACGACGCTGTTTTCGGCGTCGTTGCCGTCGATCCACGCAAAGCCCGCCGCGGCGCAGTCCAGCTGGTGCATCGCCGGCTCGCCGCGATACAGGCGGTTGAGGTCCTCGACCCAGCGCGCCACCGCCGCGTGGTCGGGGTCGTCGAGCAGGTGCCAATCCAGGCTCCCCTCGTGGGTCCATTCGCTCTCCTGCGCCAGCTCGCCGCCCATGAACACCAGCTTCTTGCCGGGCTGGGCATACATCCAGGCGAACAGCAGGCGGAGATTGGCGAAGCGCTGCCAGCGGTCGCCCGGCATCTTGCCGAGCAGCGACCCCTTGCCGTACACCACCTCGTCGTGCGACAGCGGCAGCACGAAGTTTTCGCTCCAGGCATAGATGCCGCGGAACGTCAGCTCGTTCTGGTGGAAGCGGCGGAACACCGGGTCCTTGGCCAGGTACGACAGCGAGTCGTGCATCCAGCCCATGTCCCACTTGTAGCCGAAGCCCAGCCCGCCCAGGTAGATCGGGCGCGACACCATCGGCCAGGCGGTGGACTCTTCGGCGATCGTCTGCACGCCGGGAAACTCGCGATAGACGGCGCCGTTGAGCTCGCGCAGAAACTGGATCGCCTCCAGGTTCTCGCGCCCGCCGTGCTCGTTGGGCAGCCATTCGCCTTCCTGGCGCGAATAGTCCAGGTAGAGCATCGACGCCACGGCGTCCAGCCGCAGGCCGTCCGCATGGTAGTGATCGAGCCAGAACAGAGCGCTGCTGATCAGGAAGCTGCGCACTTCGCGGCGGCCGTAGTTGAAGATCAGGCTGCCCCAGTCCGGCTGGTAGCCCTTGCGCGGGTCGGCGTGCTCGAACAGGTGCGTGCCGTCGAAGAACGCCAGCCCGTGCTCGTCGGTCGGAAAGTGCGACGGCACCCAGTCGAGCAGCACGCCGATGCCGCGGCCGTGCAGGTAGTCGATCAGGTACATCAGGTCCTGCGGCGTGCCGTAGCGGCTGGTGGGAGAGAAGAAGCCGGTGTCCTGGTATCCCCACGAACCGTAGAAGGGGTGCTCCATGAGCGGCATCAGCTCGACGTGGGTGAAGCCCATGCGCTCCACGTGGTCGGCCAGCCAGGGCGCGATCTCGCGGTAGCCGAGCGACCGGTTGCCCTCTTCGGGCACGCGCCGGAACGACCCCAGGTGCACCTCGTAGATCGACATCGGCGCGCCCAGCGCCTGGCGGGCGGCGCGGCCGGCCATCCACTCGCCGTCGCCCCAGGTGTACGCCAGGTCCCACACCACCGACGCCTGGCGCGGCGGCACCTCGCCGTGAAACGCCAGCGGATCGGCCTTGTCGACGCGGTAGGAACGGTAGAGCGACGCGATGTGGAACTTGTAGCGCGCCCCCTGGCCGACGCCCGGCACGAAGCCGTCCCACACCCCGGATTCGCCGCGCGCCGTCAGGCGGTTGGCGCCCTTGTCCCAGCCGTTCCAGTCGCCGATCACCGAGACCGTCTGGGCGTTGGGCGCCCACACGGCGAAACGCGTGCCGGCCGGGCTCGGGTGGGCGCCCAGGTGGCGGTACAGGCGATATTGGGTGCCCTCGTTGAAGAGGTAGAGATCGTCGGCGGTAATTTCCGGCAGTGCCGGCAGTGCCGGTGGTGCCGCCGGCGGCGACGCGATCGGCGCGATCGGTGCGACCGGCGGCGGCGCGATCGGCGCGATCGGCACGGCAGGCGACGGCGACGAAGGCATAGCCGGCGGCGCGGGCGCCCCGGACGTCAGGTCGGTCATGCTTCCCCCTTGCGCCGCAGCTGGTTGATGCGCTGCAGCGGTTCCACCACCTCCGGGCGGCGGCTGAGCTCCTCGAAGGACAGCCGCGCCTTGCGGCGCCAGTTGGGGCGCTCGTCGTAGGTGCCGGGCACGTTTTGCGGCGCGGTCTCCCCCCAGAGGTCTTCCAGGTTGACCAGCACGACGCGTGCCGGGCTCTCCGCCAGGTGCTCCAGGCGGTCGCGCAGCACCAGCGGGTAGGGGTCGCTGCGCCCGTCCCATTCGCCGGGATGGCGCGCCGCCGCCATGGCGGCCATCTGGTGGCGCTCGCCGGCGCGCCGCTGGCGGTCGTCGCGCACCCGCGCCGCATCCAGAAAGCCCAGCGCCTCCAGGTCGTCCAGGTCGCGCCCCTCCCAGAAACCGCGGAAGGTCGGCATGTCGTGGGTGTTCAGGCTGGCCACCGACGGCGGCGGCGGCTCGCGCTGCAGGCCGCCGCCTCCCGGCGCCAGCTCGTACTGCATGACGTACATCCCCAGGATGCCGTGGCGCTCCATCGACTCGCTCACCTCGGGCGGCACGGTGCCCAGGTTCTCGCCGACGATGAGCGCCTGGTGGCGGTGCGATTCGAGCGCCAGCACGGCGTACATCTCTTCGGCCGGATAGCGCACGTAGACGCCCTGCGCCGCCAGGCCGCCGCGCGGCACCCAGAACAGGCGATGCAGCTGCATCACGTGGTCCAGGCGCAGCACGCCGGCATGGCGCAGGTGGTGGCGCAGCGCCGCGATCAGATAGTCGTAGCCGCGCTCGCGCAGGCGCTCGGGGCGCAGCGGCGGAAAGCCCCAGTTCTGCCCCTTGGTGAAGAACGCGTCGGGCGGCGCGCCGGCCGTGGCGCCGTCGGCGAACAGATCGCGCTCCCGCCACACGTCGTAGGCGCTGCCGTGCGCCCCCAGCGGCATGTCCAGGTAGAGGCCGGGGCCGTGGCGGCGGGCCTCGCCGGCGGCGTGCTCCATCTGCTGCTCCATCGCCCACTGCACCCACAGGTGGTAGCGCAGGTCCTCTTCGTCGTAGTCGGCCGGCGCCAGGTGGCCCTCGCGCAGCCGTTCCGGCCACGCCTGCCAGCTTTCGCCCCGGCGGTCGCCGACGGCGCGGAAGGCGGCGTAGTCGGCCAGGCTGGGGCGCGCCGCGACGAAGCTGTCCAGCTCCTGGCGGCGCGGTCCGGGATTGGCGAACACCCACGCCGCCATCTCGTCGAGCACCCGCCGCTTGAGCGCCAGCACCCGCGGATAGTCCACCAGCGGCTGGGCGGCCAGCGCCCGCACCTCCGCCTCCAGCTCGGCCGATTCCAGCAGGCGCCGCGCCGCCGGACACAGGGTCGCCTCGGGCAGGCGCCGCGGGTCCAGAAAGATCTCGTTCCAGAAGCGGCGCGAGGCCGGAGCGTAGGGGCTGGGGTCACACGGCACGTCCAGAAACGTGGCGAGCAGCGGCAGCGTCGCCACCACGCCGCCGCCCAGCCCCGCCGTCCACTGCGCCAGCGCCTCCAGGTCGGTCAGGTCGCCGACGCCCCACGAGCGCGCGCTGTGCAGCGCGTAGAGCGGCAGAAACACCCCCCACAGCGGTGGGCCGCCGTCGCCCCAGGCGCGCACCGGCGCGGCGATCACCGTGCCGCGCGCCGAGCGGCTGCCGATCTTCACCTCCAGCCGGTGGTAGCCGGGCGGCAGCGCCTCGGGCAGCACCAGGCGGCGCGCCGTGGGCGACACGGCGGGCAGATTTTCCAGGTCCCAGGTCCAGGCGCGCCGCTCGCCGCCCGACTCCATGTCGAGGTGACAGACCACCTCGCCGGCGCCGCCGCCCTGCGGCACCTGCAGCACCACGTCGCGCAGGTGGCCGTCCCAGGCGATCAGCACCGGCTCCACCAGCCGCGACTCCAGCTCGTCGCGGCGCGCGGCGAGCATCTCAGGCACGTCGCCCATACCGTCGAAGGGGCCGGCCAGGGCGCCCACCGCGGCCAGCAGCGATTCGGCGCTCGCCTCGACGTAGTTGCCCAGGATGTCGTGGTAGGCGGGCTGCACGCCGTACAGGCGGGCCAGCTCCACCAGGTCCTGGCGCTCGCGCTCGCTGCCGGCGCTCACCGCGCACCGCCGCTGGCGGCGGCGCCACCGGCCGCGGGGTCGGCGGGCGCCGCCGGCCGCGGCAGGTCGAGGATCTGGCGGATGCCGGCGAGCGGGATGCCCACCCAGCCGGGCCGGTGGTTGAGCTCGTAGGCCAGCTCGTAGACGGCCTTTTCCAGCGTGTAGGCGTCCAGCAGGCTGGCCAGGTCGCCGCGGTCGGCGGGGATGAACGAGGCGCCGGCGGTGCGCGCCAGGTAGGCGGCCAGGAACGTCGCCGCGACCCAGCGCTCCCAGTAGAGCGCCCAGCTTTCGAACATCGGCAGGTCGGTCGGCGGAATGATGCCGGTCGCCGACTCCTCGAACAGCCAGGCGAAGGCGGCGTACTGGAACGAGCGCAGCATGCCGGCCACGTCGCGCAGCGGCGACCGCTTGAGGCGGCGCTCCGACAGCGACCGCGCCGGCTCGCCCTCGAAATCGAGGATCACGAAATCCTTGCCGGTGTGGAGCACCTGCCCCAGGTGGTAGTCGCCGTGGGTGCGGATGCGGGTCGCCGCGATCTTGGGACCCAGCAAGGTGCCAAAGCGGGCCCGCACCTGGTCGGCGGCGGCGAGCACCGCCTCCGCCTGGTCGCGCACCTCGGGCGCCAGGTCGCCCAGCTGGCGGCGCAGCAGGTCGAAGGTGCGCGCGGTCAGGGTGCGCATCGACTCGTAGAGCGAGCGCTGGTGCAGGGTGGAGAACGGCTCGGGAGCAAAGGCGGCGTTGTCCGGCGGCGCCGAGGCGAGCGCCAGGTGGAGGTCGGCGGTGCGCTCGCCGAGCAGGCGCGCCGCTGGCAGGTAGGTGCCGATGCGCTCGTACAGGTCCGCCGGCGCACCCGCGCCGTCCGTCGCCGCGGCCGCGGCGGCCAGGTCGAGCAACGGCGCCGCCACCGCGTCGTGCGGCGCCGGGCCGAAGTCGCCGCGCCCCCAGCCGGTGCGCACCCGCTCGAAGTAGCGGCCCAGCGCCTCCAGGGTGAAGCTCCAGGCGTCCCCTTCGTTGGCGACGAAGCCGGTGAGCAGGGCGAGCGTCACCGGTTCCGCGCCGCGGCCGGCGCGCGAGGACGCGACGGCGGTGGCGGCGGCCGCCGCCGGCGAGGCAGTGCCGTGGGCGGCGTGGATGTCCAGGCCGCCGGCCAGCGGCGGCAGGTTGCGGAACGACGTCGATTCCAGCAGGAACCGCGCCACCTCCAGGTCGGGGTTGACGCCCGGCTCCAGCTTGCGCAGGAGCTTGAGCACCAGGCGGTCGCCGAAGCGCACCGAGCTGTTGCTCTGCTCGGTCGACAGCGGCCGCGGCGTCAGCTCGGCCGCCGTCTCGCCGCCGCCAACACCGCCGGCACCGCCACCGGCGAGGGCCGCAAACGACCGGTCCGTCCAGCTCGCCACCTCGCTTGCCGCACCGGCGAAGCGGCGGCCGCCGCCGATCGCGGCCAGCAGGCCCAGGTCGAACGCCGGGTCGTCGAGCGGGTCGTAGAGCACCCCCAGGCCGGCCGGCGCCGCCGCGCCGGAGGTGGCGACGCGCGCCAGCCACCCCTGCGGGCGGCCGGGAGGGCGCGTGCCGGGCGTCTCTGCGGCCCAGGCCACCGGCACGGCGTAGCGTTCCGCTTCGCCCTGCTCGTAGGTGACGTCGAGCAGCAGCAGGTACGCCTCCGGCAGCGGCGGCGCGGCCGGCGTCAGCGGGATCACCTCGCCGATCGTCACCGTGCGCAGGGTGCGCGCCTTGCCGGCGAACCAGCGCAGCGCCGGCAGGCGCGCGGCGATCGCCGCTTCGAATGCCGTCCTGCCGGTGCCCGCCAGGCAGGCGCGCCAGTCGCCGCCCGCCACCTGGAACTGCGGCACCTCCGCCGGCTCGCCGGCCTGGACGCGGCGGCGCGCGCGGCGCGACGGCTCGCGCACCAGCGAAAACCAGAAGAAGTTGTGCGGCCCCAGGGTGAGCGGATAGAGGCGCCCGGCGGCGATCGGCGGAAAGGCCGTGCCGCCGAACAGCTCGACCGGCGTCAGGCCGTCGTACGCCGCCAGGTCCAGCTCGATCGGCTGCACGAAGCGCGACAGGTTGGCGACCACCAGCAGCGTCTCTTCGGCCGACTGGCGCAGAAAGGCCAGCACGTGGTGGTTTTCGGGCTGCAGGAACTCCAGGCTGCCGCGGCTGAAGGCGCGGTGGCGCTTGCGCAGCGCGATCAGGCGCCGCGTCCACCACAGCAGCGAATGGGGATTGCCCTGCTGGGTCTCGACGTTGATCGCCTGGTAGTTGAATTCGGGATCGATGATCACCGGCAGGTAGAGGCGCTGCGGATTGGCGTTGGAAAAGCCGGCGTTGCGGTCGCCGTTCCACTGCATCGGCGTGCGCACCCCGTTGCGGTCGCCGATGTAGATGTTGTCGCCCATGCCGATCTCGTCGCCGTAATAGAGCACCGGCGCCCCCGGCAACGAGAACAGCAGGCTGTTGAGCAGCTCGATGCGCCGGCGGTCCTTGCCCAGCAGCGGCGCCAGCCGGCGGCGGATGCCGACGTTGATGCGCGCCTGCGCGTCCTGGGCGTAGACGCGATACATGTAGTCGCGGTCCTCGTCGGTCACCATCTCCAGCGTCAGCTCGTCGTGGTTGCGCAGGAAGGTCGCCCACTGGCAGCTGGCCGGGATGGCCGGCGTCTGCTCCAGGATGTCCACCACCGGGTAGCGGTCCTCCAGGCGCAGCGCCATGTACAGGCGCGGCATCACCGGGAAGTGAAACGCCATGTGGCACTCGCCGGCGCCGTTTTCGGGGTCGCCAAAATAGGCGATCGAATCTTCCGGCCACTGGTTGGCTTCGGCGAGCAGCATGCGGTCGGAGAACTTGGCGTCGACGTGGGCGCGCAGCTGGCGCAGGAAGACGTGGGTTTCGGGAAGGTTTTCGCAGTTGGTGCCGTCGCGCTCGTACAGGTACGGCACCGCGTCCAGGCGCATGCCGTCGACCCCCATCTCCATCCAGAAATCGAGCGCCGCGTAGAGCGCCGCCTGGACGTCGGGGCTTTCGAAGTTGAGATCGGGCTGGTGCGAAAAGAAGCGGTGCCAGTAGTACGCCTTGGCCACCGGGTCCCAGGTCCAGTTGGAGGTCTCGGTGTCGGTGAAGATGATGCGCGCGTCGGCGTAGAGGCTGGGCGTGTCGCTCCACACGTAGAAGTTGCGCTCGGGCGTTCCCGGAGCGGCGCGGCGGGCGCGCTCGAACCAGGGGTGGCGGTCGGAGGTGTGGTTGACCACCAGCTCGGTCACCACCTTGAGACCGCGGCGGTGCGCCTCGTCCAGGAACACCTTGAAATCGTCGAGCGTGCCGTACGCCGGGTGGATGCTGGTGTAGTCGGCGATGTCGTAGCCGTCGTCGCGCCACGGCGAGGGATAGAACGGCAGCAGCCAGATCGCCGTGATCCCCAGGTCGCGCAGGTAGTCCAGCTTGCCGGTCAGGCCGCGAAAGTCCCCCATGCCGTCGCCGTCGGAATCGGCGAACGCCCGCACGTGGATCTCGTAGAGGACGGCGTCCTTGTACCACAACGGATCGCCGCCGCTCCCCTGGCGCACCGCTCCCGTGTCGTCTTCATCCTGCTTTGTCGTCTTCGCGTCTCGAACGGCCATCGATACCGCACTCCTTGCGCCGCCGCCGCGATGCGCCGCGGCAGCGCCGGACAGTTGCTATTGGAAGTAGTCGAAATCGTGCTCCGAGCGCACCCGACGCCGCACGCGGAACAGATGCGCCGGCGTCTGCTGCGGATCCAGCTGGACGAAGTTGCGCGCCCCGGTCCACAGGTAGCGCGCGCCGGTCAGCAGGTCGTGGACCTGGAACGAGCGGCCGACCTCCAGCCCCAGCCGCGCCAGGTCCAGCTCCACCCAGCCCGACTGCACGTGGTGCGGGTCCAGGTTGACCACGGCGACCACCGTGTTGTCGGTCCCCGCGGCCGATTTGCTGTAGCACAGCAGCTGCTCGTTGTCGCTCGGGTGGAACAGCAGGCCGGCATTGCTGCGCAGCGCCGCGTTTTCGCGCCGCACCCGGTTGAGCAGCGCGATCAGGTCGCGCAGGCTGTGCGGCGCCGCCAGGTCCCAGTGGCGCAGCTGGTACTTTTCCGAATCCAGGTACTCTTCGCTGCCGCGCTCGCGCGGCTGGCTTTCCAGCAGCTCGTAGGGCGGCCCGTAGATGCCGTAGCTGGCCCCCAGGGTCGCCGCCAGCACCAGCCGCTGGATGAACATCGGCCGGCCGCCGAACTGCAGCTGCTCGGTCAGGATGTCCGGCGTATTGGGCCACAGGCTGGGGCGGAAGAACTCCGCCACCTCGCTGCGCGTCAGCTCGGTGAAGTACTCCACCAGCTCCCAGCGCTGGGTGCGCCAGGGGAAGTAGTTGTACGACTGGGTGAAGCCCAGCTTCGCCAGGCGGTACATCAGCTTGGGACGGGTGAACGCCTCGGCCAGAAACAGCACGTCGGGATGGGCGGCCTTGATCTCGCCGATCAGCCACTCCCAGAATCCGAACGGCTTGGTATGCGGGTTGTCGACGCGGAAGATGCGCACGCCGACGTCGATCCAGTGCTCGAAAATACTCTTGAGCTCCTGCCACAGCTCGCGCCAGGCGTCGCACTCGAAGTCGAACGGATAGATGTCCTCGTACTTCTTGGGCGGATTTTCGGCGTACTGGATGCTGCCGTCCGGCCGCTTGCGGAACCATTCCGGGTGCTCGCGCACGTAGGGGTGGTCGGGCGAACATTGAAACGCGATGTCCAGGGCGATCTCCATGCCGTGCTCGCGCGCCTGGGCGACGAACCAGCGGAAGTCGTCCAGCGTCCCCAGCTGCCGGTGCACCGCCTTGTGGCCGCCGCTCGCGTCGCCGATCGCCCAGGGGCTGCCGACGTCGCCGGCCTCGGCCTGGGGCTGGTTGTTGCGCCCCTTGCGATGGCTCACGCCGATCGGGTGGATGGGCGGCAGGTACAGCACGTCGAAGCCCATCTCGGCGATATACGGCAGCCGCTCGGCCGCGTCGCGCAGGCTGCCGTGGCGGCCCGGCTCGCGCCCGCACGAGCGCGGGAACATCTCATACCAGCTCGAAAAGCGCGCCCGCTCGCGGTCCACCACCACCGCCAGCTCGCGCCACGTGGCCGCATGCGCGCGGTCCGCGTGGCGGTCCATCAGCTGCGCCAGCTCCTCGTCGAGCGCCAGCTGCAGCCGCGCCGCAGGCTCCTTGCCCTGCTCCAAAGCCCGCGCCAGCCCCGCCAGCACCCGCCCATCCGCCTTGCGCCCGGCGGCGCGCGCCCGATCCGCGGCGCGGTTGATGAACGCGGCGCCGGCCAGCAGCTCGATCGCCACGTCCTGGCGCGCATCCACCCGCTTCTGCAGGTCGCGGCGCCAGGTCTTGAACGGGTCCACCCAGGCGGTCACCGTGTAGCGCCACCGCCCGACCGACGTCACCGTCACCTCTCCCCGGTAGCGGTCGTTGCCCAGCGCCTCCATCGCCACCTCGGTCCAGCCCGCGGCCCGCTCGTCGCGCACCAGCAGCAGGCAGCGCACCGCGTCGTGCCCGTCGACGAACAGGTCCGCCTCGACGGTCAGCCGCTCCCCCACCACCCGCTTCACCGCGAACCGCCCGCCGTCGAGCTCAGGCCGCACCCGGTCGATCACCACCCGCTGCCTGCCCTGGTCGTTCATAGGCCCTGTCACGCCTCCCGCTTCAGCCCGTGCTGCCGCTGCCGCCTGCGAATCGCCTGCCATCCGGCAGCCCCGGGGCCGTCCGGCCGCCGTGGGCTACCGTGGGCCACCCCGGCCCGCGGGGGCATCATGCTACACCGGGCGGCGGCTGTGAAACCTCCCGGCCGTCCGCCTCGTCTCGGTAGAAGACCGGCGGCGGCAGGGAGGCGGCACCCCGCCCCACCCCCGCCACCCGGACCCGAAGGAGCACTGCAATGCTGACCTGGAAAACGATGATGGGCTGGTCCCTGATGATCTTCGGCGCCGCCGCGGCGCAGGCCAGGGCCGACCTGTGGCTGCACATCAAGGTGCGCGACGCCAACGAAGGCAGCAAGGTCACCCTGGACCTGCCGCTCTCCGTCGTCGAAGCCGCCATGCCCTTCCTGCCCGCAGACGCCCGCTGCTCCGGCAGCCTGCGCGTCGGCGACCGCGACCTCTCCGTGGCCGACCTCCGCCACCTCTGGCGCGCCCTCTCCGAGCGCCCGGACGCCACCTACCTCACCGTCCAGGGCTCCGACGGCAAGGTCCGCCTGGGCCGTGAATCCAACCACCTCATCATCCGCGCCACGGATCAGAGCGCCCACCACGGCGAGCGCATCGACATGCGCATCCCCGCCCCCGTCGTCGACGCCCTCCTCACCGGCGCCGACGACCAGCTCAACCTGGCCGCCGCCATGACAGCGTTGTCCCGCGCCGGCGAAGGCGACCTGGTCACCGTCAACAGCCACCACGAGACCGTCCACATGTGGGTCGACGCCGACAGCAACGGCGGCCGGTAGCCGCACGCCGGTCCTTCAAGAAAACCCAAGGCGGCACCTCCGGGGCGGCCGTCGGGAGGACTCCCCTTGTCGTCGCGCTGCGGGCTCGCGGGCCGGCAAGCGGCTTGGCGGTGAGCCGTATCGCCAGCGGCTCCCGCATTTGCCTCGCCCCAGAGCGCCGCCAAGTGGACCCTCCCGCCATCCGCCCCTCCCCGGACTGCGGTCCGTACCAGAGCCGCTAAACCCCGGGGGTTCGGCGGTGGGATTCAGGCCTGGGCCAGCGTGGGCAGTGAGAACTTTGGATTCGTGTCCGTCTAGCGAGTAATAAGTGCGCAGGGCCTGCCGCCCTGCCCAAACTCAAAAGGCGGTGCGATCATGCGGCGGCTGTGGCTTCTGCTCGGCCTCATCTCATTCATCCTTGGAGTAGGCATGCCCTTGGGGGCGAATGATCTGTGCGGTACCGTTAGCCCGGAGCTTTCATTGAACCCCAACGCCTGGACTGCCGTCGCCAGGTTGCCAGCCGCCCGCTTCGTGGTTTTCGATCCGGTTTCGAACTCTTTTGCGTTTGTTTCACCGTGCGTCCCCACCGGCGGCAAAGTCTTATCCTCGGACGAGAAGAACGTGGAAAGGCTCGATCGGCGACGCCTTGCCTTAACGACGCAGAAGATCAGCCTGCTGATCATGCCCTACAACCCACTCAACGGCGTCGTCACCTTGATATCCACTCTTGGCACCGGAACCGAGATCGACGAAACGGTCAAGCAAGACCAGTCCACCACCACCAATACTTCGCCCGCGAATACCGCCAAATCCGGCAAAGGCACTCAGACCGACAAGAAGACGCCGCGGGCAAGCGACACGAAGCCAAGCGATCAGCATACAGCTCAGGCAGCTACGGGCGCCGGCAAAGTGCTGCAGGATGTGCAGACGAAGGCTGAGAGCGGCACGTCGCCCTCGCAGACAGCAAGCCAGAACAGGATCAAGTACGCCCCCAAGCAGAGCGGCAGGAGGGTTGGCAAGAATGCGGCCCAGTCCCAGGCAACCAGCGAGAACACGTCGGACGATGCAGCGCTTACCACTCTGTCCCAAAACGCCGGCAAGGCAGCATTTCGTCAAATGTACCAGAACACTCCTGGTACCAGTCCCGATTCCAAGGGCAAGGCAGATTACTGGGCCGAGTTGGTCTTCCTTGGCGCCCACGATTTTGACGAGCAATCCAAAGCGGCAGTTCCGGTTCTGGCGACGTTGCATCAACATGTTGACTGCGCGACGCAACATGTCGCGGAGATGCCTATTGAGGTCAGCCGGCAATTCAGGAACGATGGTTTCAACCTGGCAAACGACATCACGCTCAAGCAGATCGAGGACGAGGCAAAGAAGCGCCTTGGCGTTCTGAAAAATGCGAGTACCTTCTATAAAGCGTGCACCGATGCAACCGGTGACAATGCGCTGGAAGCCGATATCGCGGCTCTCCAGGCGAGACTGAACGCTAGCACCCAAGCGATCGACAGCCTGGCACAGGTTGCGGCCACACAGTCCAGGTACCTTGAAATCGCCGCCGCCCTCCCAACTCCGAAAACGCTTTATGATGCTCCGATCACCGCGGATCAATGGAACAGCTGGATCAGTGCCACTCGCGCCGACATCAAGAACGAGCAGTCCGAGGCCCAGGCGCTGCAAACGGAGTTGCAAGACGTGTCCACTGAGGTTGGCAAGTTGCGCAGCGCCGGTGACACGTTCCTGAGCGCGGTAGCTTCACCTGCGTCGGAGATCCAGCGCTTCAACTTCGTACCGCTGCGCATGAACCAGTCAATCACGTTCAAAATCAGTCGCGGTGCGGCGCAGAAAGCCGATGGTGACAATGCGGACATCCCGGAACGGGTGAACTCGCTCACCCTGCTGTCGGCTCCAGCCTACCGGGTGCGGTTGGGGGCGGGCGCCGTAGATTCCTGGCTGGCCAACCCGACTTTCAAGGCGGGGGAGAAGGTAGGCTCGGGGGCGAATGCCAAGACGATCATCTCTGCCGACGACACCGGCGGCAGCGTTCTGCCCGCGGCCTTCGCCTATCACCATTGGGGCTATCGCTGCCCGTTCCTCGAAGCGACAACGATGGAGCGCCTGCTGCCGACCTTCTCGGTCGGCGTGGCCGCGGACGGATCCAAGACTTTGCAGCAGGTGCTGCTCGGTCTCACTTGGCCGTTAGCCGACGGTTTTGCGCTCAATGCCGGGTGGCATTGGGGAGACGTCAACGGCCTTGAAAAGGGCCTGCACCTGGGCGATGCGGTACCGTCAAGCACCGACGTTTCCACCCTGGTGAGCAAGCGCTATACGGGCAGGGCTTACGTCGGCATTATCCTCAACTCGGACACGTTCCAGGGGCTGCGCGGCAGTAACAAGTAATCGATCACCGGCGGCGCACTGCTGCAGGACCCTCGGCGGCGCTCCCAGGAGCGCCGGCGTTTGCTTTTATCCCGCAAAAACGGTCAGCGCGCCGCAGCCGGCGCGGTGCAGGTCGGTGGGGGCCAGGGTGGGGAGCAGGCGACGGAGGTCGCGCAGGACCAGGGGCGGGGACAGCGAGCGGCGGATCTCGGCCAGGCCGGTGCGCCAGTGGCGGGCGGCGAAGCGCCAGAAGCCGCGGTAGGTGAGGATGTCCAGGGTGTCGCGCAGGGAAAAGCTGCCGCGGCGGTAGCCCTCCCGCTTCCAGGCGAGGAGCGCATTGGGGCCGGCTTCGACCTGGCCGCTGGTCATGCGGGTGAGGTGGAAGCCCAGGAAGGGGAAGCTGGGGTCGGGGACCGGGTAGATCAGGCCGCGGACGCGGCTGCGGGCAGCAGGGTCCAGGTCCCAATATTCGCCGCGGACGGGGACGATGCGGATATCCGGCCGGTGGCCGCACAGGCGGGGCACGCGGTCGGCTTGCAGGCCGGCGCAGTTGATCAGCAGCGCGCAGCTCAGGGGGCCGCGGCGGGTGTCCAGGCGCAGGGCGCCGGGGCGGTTGGGGTCGGGGCGCGCGGCCAGCAGGCGGGCGCCGGTCACAACGTGGCTGCCGGCGGCGGCGATGCGCCGGGCATAGGCGTTGGCGACGGCGGGATAGTCGACGATGCCGGTTTCGGGCACCCACAGGGCGGCCAGGCCGCCGGCCTGGGGCTCGAAGTTGCGGATGTCCGCGGCGTCCACAAGCTGCAGGCCCGCCAGGCCGTTGTCGCGGCCGCGGCGCTCCAGGGCGGCCAGCGCCGGCAGCTCTGCGGGGGTGACCGCCACCACCAGCTTGCCGCAGCGCTCGTGCGCGACGCCCTCTTCGGCGCAGAAGCGATATAGCGCTTCGCGGCCGGCGACGCACAGGGACGCCTTGAGCAAGCCGGGCTTGTAGTACAGCCCCGAATGAATGACGCCGCTGTTGTGGCCGCTCTGGTGGGCGGCCAGGCGGTCTTCGGCTTCCAGCACGGTGACCCGCAGGTCGCCGCGCGGGCCATAATCATTCTGTGCTCCGATCTGCACGAGGCGATCGGCAGCCGGCTGTCGATGCGCCAGCCGGAGCACCGTAAGTCGCAAGATTCTCCCGGCTGCGAGGGAAAGAGGTCCCCGAGTGCCTTCCGAAAATGATGCCGAGGATGTCTGGCTGTTCCTGCGCAGCCTTCTGCTCCTTGGCCTCTTGCTGGTCGTTCTCGTCTCCGCCTGGCCTGTTGCCCCTCTTCTCGCCGTCGCGCTGGCCGGTTGGCGGCTGACCAGGGGACGCTACGCCGTCGGCTGGATGACCTTACACGAGTTCCTTGGCCCGGTTGCCGCGGGTCTTTCGGTGCTCTGCGCATCGCTGCTCCTGCTCAACGCCTTCGCACTTGGCCAATCCTGGCCCTTGGCGATCGAAGACTGGGTCGTGCGTATGAGCCTGCGCCTGTGTGATGTGCTGAAGATTCGCCCCGTGGCGGTGATCAGCGGCCTCGCCTGCCTGCTGCTCGTCAGCTTTGCCGCGCCTCGTCTCAAGCTCGTCAGGAAGATGATCGAGCTGAGAGGTATCCTGGACAAGGTCTGCCTCTTCCTCATGGTGATCACCTCCTTTTCTCTCAGCTCGGCGCTCCCGATTAACCATTGGCAACTGGACTCTTCCATCGGGAGGTTCGCCTCCTATGAGGCGAACCTCAACCGTGAGCGCCGCGCGGCCGACCGAAGAAGGGTTCTGGCGGCGCTCGACGCGGGCGCACATCGGTTGACGTCTACCGATCTGGCCAACCTGCAGCAGCTGTTGGCATCGATCGCGGCGCACGTGCCAAGCGGCGACGAACAAGAGGTCGTTCGCGGCGTCCTGCGGGCCGGCCTGGGAAAGGATGTTGAGGCCGCTGCCCCCGGAGCCGGTGAGACCGGCGAGCCAGCGTTGTCCGACGACACCGCGAAGCTGCGAGACGAACCCGTACCCCATGCCGTCCTCCAGGTGCCCACCAGCGAAGCAGAGTTGGACGAGGCCGAACGCCAGGTGCACGAAGAAGAACAGCGCGCCGACCAAGCGGAGCGCCGCATGCAGGAAAGCCGCGCCGCGCTGGCTGAATTTCTCAGTACGGTCGTGAGCGCCGCAATTCCCGAGCTCCATCCCGTCTTAAATGCATACATTGACGATCTGATAGACGTTGCGATCAAGCGGGGCATGGGCGCCGATGCCGAGGAAGTCGCAGCCGACAAGGCGAAGAAGATCCTGCGGGCCTCGACCGCGCCTGACGACTCCCAAGCGCCGGAGGAACCCGCCCTGCGGGCCGCGAGAATGAGAGACTTGGTGGGGAATGTCGCGACTGAGGTCAGGACCGAAAAGCGAGCCGACGCCGCCGCGGCCGCCGCAGCAACAGCGGCCGAGGCCGCACGCGAAGCAGTGGAGAGAGAGCAGGCCAGGGCGAGGGAAAGAGCTGTAGAAACAATTCGCTAGAACCATGCAGATTGCATACGAAATTACGCAACATGCGATACGCTGCTGTCCTCATCAGGAATCCCCTATGGGAGCACAGCCTTGGCACAGCAGCCCTGAGGACCCGCAGCGTGCGCGGCGACTTGGCGGCGCTCTGGGGCGAGGCAATGCGGGGACCCGCTGGCGATACGGCTCACCGCCAAGCCGCTTGCAGCCCCGCGAGCCCGCAGCGCGACGACAAGGGGAGCCCTCCCGGCAGGCCGCGGACGACTACAAGACGGGGATCTTTGTGCGGCGCGACGGCGCCGAGGCGAAGGGCTGCGACAGCGCACTCCGCGGTCTCACCGGGCGGGCAGTAACCCTCATCTGGCCATTTCGCCCGCGTCTTTCGCCTGCGCCTGCTGTGCGTCGTGCGACGGGAAATCCGCTGGCCTTCCAGGTTGAGTCGCAACCGCGGGACGGCACCGAAGAGCCGCGGCAAACGTGGCGACGCTTGCGCGCATGGTGGTCACCAATTGCAGATCGAACGCAGCAGCCATCTCAACTGCTTGCTGCGTTAACAACCAGGATCTTTGCGAACAGGCTCTCTTCGCGCACACCATGCGGACTACCGGCAGCAACACGCCCTCCAAAAGCGGCAGTGAGATACCGGCAGCTTCGCCCAGGCGCGCGCGTTGCGGCGAGCCGCCCTGTCGCGTGGAAGGCTCAGCGGGGGGGCAGCTGCCGCGCGTAAGCGGATTCAGCCGCCGTAGGGGTCAGGTGCTGATCCTTCGTCGGTTTGCGGGTTGGAAGAGGTGCTGGCCGGCCGCCGGATCATCCCCTTGGCAGGTGCTGCCGTGGTCTGCCGCAGCGGCGCCACTTCGCCGGAGAGCCATCCCCAGAGCCGGATCAACGGCTCCCAGACCGCGACTGGCCTGCTGCTCTGCGCCTGGAGCGATAAGGCGAAGGATGAAGTGGAGGCCACTGTCAAGGCAAGGAGTAGGGCGAGGGCGATGATGCGAGGGATACGCATGCGGGACTCCTTCCGCGGAGGCGATGCGGCCGGCCTGGGGCGAACCGACCAGGCGCTTGCCATCCTGCTGCAGGTGCGCGCCGACTTCATCGCCACGGACAACTTCTACGTTGCAGCGCTGGTGACTCTGGAGCTGGCGGAGGTCCACGCCGGCCTGGGCCACACGGCCGAGGTCAAGGCGTTGGCCCGCGAGTCGGAGCCGGTGTTCGAGAACCAGCAGGTGCATCGCGAGGCGCAGCGGGCGCTGGCGCTGTTCCGCCAAGCAGCCGAGGAGGAGAGGGCCAGCGGCGAGCTGCTCCGTCAGCTCATCGTCTACCTCCCCCGTGCACGCCACGATCCGCAGCTGAGCTTCGCCGCGAGGGCATGAGCGTCGTGCCAGCACCGTAGCGGCAAAGCGCGGCCCATGCCCGTCAGGGGTGCCGCCTGAATATCCTATGCAGGCGAAGTATATTTTTGATCTCGCCACTCGGTCGTCCCACGAAGGGATTGCCTTCATGCATCGCGCCAGGAAACAGGCGACCGAGGCGCCGCTGGAACCGTTGCTGGCAGTCCGACGAGGGGCGGATGGCACGACCTGGGAGTGCCGCCCGGGCGAGCTCTTCTCCCGGGTGTCGCCGCCGATCGGTGCGCCGCTGCCGAACCAGCGCGCCTACGTCCTGGCCGGCGAGCTGGAGCCGTCGCCCGTCGGCGTCGAGGGCGAGCTTGGTGCGGCGCTCACTCCGCCGAACGCAGGAAATCCAGGAAGCGCTCGAAACTGCGCCGCGGCAAGCCGGCGATCGCGCCCAGGACAGCCGACGCGCAGCATGGCCGCTTGACGGCCCCCCACGGCACGCAATAGCATTCCAGCAATCCACCGAGTTCCCTTCGTCGAGGAGGCGTCGCATGCGGCCTTTCGTCAGTAGAGAGCGCCCGCCAGGGATTCTGCACCGGGCAGCGCTGAAGTTGCTTGCGGAAGGCAGCCGATGGCCACGTCGGCGATGCGTTTGATTTGCCATGGACCCCTTCGTACGCCAGGTCATGCTGGGCTCCGCTCGGTGGTTCATACCGCCCAACGCCGGGCTGTTTCAAAGCTGCGCCCTTCGCCCCCTTGATCGCGAAGCCGCGTCAAGCGATGAAGCCGCCGATTCCCTGCAGATCATCGCTTTTCCGGTGGCCGTACGACCGCGCTCCGTGATCGGGCAAGATCCTCTGGCACTGAAACGTCTGTTCTTTTCCCCACTGGTGGTACGCCTACATTACGTGGCCCAGCTCGCCACCACCTATCTACGAGCCAATATCGACGCGCGCCACTGTCGGCTTTCTCATGCCCTGGGCACTCTCTGTACCCTGAGTTATCTTTGCGACATGCTTGTCGCAAGGATTGCGAGTGATCCCAAAATCGCCAGCGTCTGCATGCCCACGACGGACGAAGTCATCTTCGCCTTCACCTACGCGGCGTTGCATGACGCATTTCAAGGGCCCTTCGGCCATACCCTTGATGCCTTGCGCGAAGAGCTGATCGGCGGCCTGGACGCCAGCCGGCGATTGGACAAGACCCTGCTGAACTTCATCGTCGGCAGTGCGCTCGAACTCAAAGAAACCGGCACAATACCGGGCATGCCGGAGCCGCCGAAGGCGATAAGCGCGCTCTGCGAGGTCCTTGACCAGGCAGTCGCCGCGCCACTTGGTCTGGATACCACTGCGCTGCTGCGCTGGGTCCACAATGCGAGCCTGCGCGACCCCTCGTCATTGAGCGCCAGCGCGCGGGAGCGGAGGCGCCAACTGGGATGGCTCTACAGCCTGCTCGAGGGACCGGTGGACGCGGATCGCTGGGACTATCTTTGGCGCGATACTCTCCATCTCGGCTTCACTCGCGATCACGATTTGATCTCTGAACTGCTGAGGGACTTTTGCGACGATCTCAGGGTGCATTGGGATGGCGAGCAATCGCGCCTGACGGTAAGCCAGCCGATCGCAAGACGCCTGGACGCAAATTTCTTCGCGCTGCGCAACGAGCTCTATCGCAATGTTTATGAGAATCCAGAGAAGCGGATCATCGACGGCATCCTATTGCGCTGTATCTATCTTGGCCTCCTCAGACATGCCCCCAAGCCGGCGCGATGGCCGTTTTGGGCACAGGATTTTCACTATTTTGAGTTCCTGCTCAACTTTGTCCATTTGACCGACGCCGACCTTCTGTCCATTCTGGAGCAGATCGATAACCCTCTGCTGGCGCTATTCGCGCGCGACATCAGGACCTATCCCGCGATCCGGCTCTTCTGGCAAATGATGCTGCCCAGCGAGGAAATCAAAACCACGCTCATCACGTCGTCGCAGAAGCTGACGGCCTTTAAGTACACCGGCATTCAGCCGCCATCCTGGGCGTCGCCGGACAAGCCCGATTGCACTCCCGCGGAGCGCGTCATCGACGCGCTTACCGCGACCAAGCAGCACCTGCTGGCGCAAGGCGAGGTGGCGACGATTGGCGGAGACCGGCTCAGATCCCTGCTCCTGCACTGCTCGATCCTCCCCAAGCGACCGGCTCGAGTGCTGCAATTCGAGCGTCTCGCCTGGAAACTGGTCAAAGCGTTGCTCGCGGGCGCGGGCATTGTCGAATTAATTCACGGCTCGTTCTTGCAAGCCTTGGCGACGACGAGACTTGCGGCTAACCAGGCCGGCCAGGAGGACATCGCTTCGCTGCTCGACGAATGCCCGCCATTGTTCGTGTCGTTTCCGTGGATTGCGAGCCTCTCTGAGATGTCGATCAGCGAGATGTCGCGCGAGCCGGACGAAGAGACGCAGCTTTATGTGCGCACCGACAACGGCCACGTGCAGGCTCGCAAGGCCAAGCCCCTGGACAATGACCCCGCCATGTACGTAGCCGTGGCTGGCTATCCGTTACACGCCACGAGTCAGTTGAATCCCAGGCAGATCGAGCGGTTCGAGTTCGCGGCGTGCTGGGCGTTGAACCTCCTGCTGGACAGTGGCTGTGAGCTTGCGTTGCCGCGCGACCTGGTGACCCCTGAAATGGATTCGGTGATCATCGACTTTCTGTCGCCCGCAGGCCTGTTCACGGAGTGAGCGGCGATGAGATGCCACTACTGCGGCGGTGAATCGCGCGTGGTGGATTCGCGGCCGCTGCAAGATGGCATCCGTAGGCGACGGCAATGCATTAGCTGCGGCAAGAGGTTCACGACCCACGAGCGCTTGGCGGCGCTTGAGCTCAAGGTCGCCAAGGCGCGCGGCCGTCCGCCTGAGGAGTTTCAGGCGGCGAAGATTGCGGCCACCATCAAGCGGGTGTGCAAAGGGCTGGAGGTGCCGCCCGGATGCGCCGAGCAAATCGCCAGAAAGATCGAGCGCGAGCTGGCGGACAAAAACGTCGCCATGATCAGGACGGCTGAGATCGCCGCGATCCTCATGAATGAGTTAGGCGCTGTCAGCGAGGCGGCGCTGGAACGATTTGCCATCAATTACGCCTTGGATGGGGACGCGGCCCAGAGGCGGCCGGCGTCTTCCATGGAACAGCAGATCCCTCTCTTCGGAGAGGAGTAGCGGGCAACGTGAGGTCAGCGGATTTCGACGCTGCCGATTTCGACCAGCCGCTGTTTGCTGCTGACAAGGTAGACGATCACGAAGGGGTCGGGATCCCATACGCGCTCTCCCGCGGTGCCGGCGGTGAGGCTGGGAGCGAGCTCCCTGGAGCCGGCAGGCTTGGGATCGTGCTCCAGGCTGAGCAAACGCAGGGCCAGCTCCCTGGCCAACGCGACGTCGCGCTTCGCCAGCGACCGTACGGCCTCGGCGGCGGGCTCCAGCACTGTAACCTTATAGATCAAGGTCGATGGACGCCAGGAAGTCGCGCAGATCGTAGCGGGGGCCCTGCAGGGCGCGCCGCAGCTGCTCGGCTCGTATACTGTCTTCGATCCCCTGCAAGCGCTTGAAGGTTTCGGCCTCGACCAGGTACGCGGCCGTTTGATCGCGCTTGCGGATCTCGATCGGCCGGCGGGAAGTGCGCACCTCGTCGACCAGGGAAGAAAACTGCGACTTAGCCTCTGCAATGGCCACAGACCTGATTCCACCGTCACGCGCTCGACTCATCTGCAGACCTCCCTCGGACTTGCGGTGGACGGGTGATGACCTGACCAGAAAGCCCAGATGGACAGTTTAGACCAAAAAGCCTAACATGGTCAAATGGATCATGGCGTAGTCGTCTTTGCAGATGTCCTCGGCTTTGGGCGCCTTTCGGAGACGGTGCCGGCTGGTGCGGAGGATTCTCTGGCGGCTATCGCGAGCCTCCTGTCGCGCACCGATGTCCTGGGCGACGTGCTCAACCGCCAGAGATGGGCGGCACGTTACGGCCTGAGCGATTCGCTTTTCCTCGTGGCCACGGACGCCGGAGAAGCCGTCGCGGCGGCAGCGGAGCTCTTCTTCAACCTCGCTTACGTGACGCACGGCGGCCCGACCCCGGTGTTGATCCGCGGCGGGATCGCGGCCGGAGAGATCCTGCAAGTGGGTCCGCTGTTCCCCGAGTCAGCCATGGCAAACCTCGTCGGACCGGCGGTCGTTCAGGCGGTGGGCCTGGAGAAGACCTCTCTCAAGGGGCCGCGGCTTTTCATCACCAGCGCACTCGCGGTGGAGATAGAGCGACGCGGCTCCGGGTTGGGCTGGTTGCTGGATCACCAAGGGAGCACGTGGGAGATCCTTTGGCCGCTGCCGCCGCAACCCGATGCCGCAAACGGCCGCCTGATCGGCGAGCTGTGCGACAAAGCGCTTGGGCTGGTGGAGCGCAACGCCGGCAACCCGGATGCCGGCAAGCACTACCTTGGATATCTGGATTTGACGATCCGTTCGCTGTCGCGCCTGCTCGCGACCCGCCGGGAGCAGGCGATGATTGCCATCGACGCCTCCCGGCTCAAGCAAAGAGCCAACCTGCTTGAGGCGCTCCTGATGTCGCCAGAGTTGGCCTTGGCAAAGATGCTCGGCAGGCTTGCCGGTCTGTGATCCTGCGCTGGCGGAGCGCTGGGGAGTGCGAGAAGCGGGCACCAATCCGAGCCGCTGCGTCGACAAGTTACCGGAAAAGCGCTGCGAGCGCTTCCTTGTGGGCGCCGAGCTGACCCGTCTCGGCGAAGTGTACGCTGCGGCCGAGCGCAGCGACGCCGAGCGCCGGCGGTCATCGCCGTTCTCCGGCTCTTGGTCCTGACCGGCTGCCGGAAGTCCGAGATGCTGACCCTACGCTGGGAGGACGCGGACCTTGAGCGCGGTGCCCTGCACCTGCCGGATTCCGGGACCGGCCCGAAAAGCGTGCCGCCGGGCGCCGCCGCGGCCGAGATCCTGGCCAACCTCGCGCGTCGCCGGCAACCCGCACGTCGTTCCTGGCGAGCGCCCGGGTTCGCATTGGGTCAACGTCGACCCTTGGCTTACCAGTGCGAGGAACACTCGGAATCGTGTTGCTCGGCAAGAACACGGAATGCTTGTCGCAGCTCGCCCCTTGCTCGAATCTCTTCGACAAGCTGGGGTGTACCTGTCCGACTCAGTGATGAATCGCGCTCTGAGGCTCGTAGGAGAATAGCGCGGACCGATGGCTGGCAGCTCGTTGCGATGAGGCGCAGTCACCAGCAATGCCTGCGTCGGGCACGCCGGGAATTCCGCGGCAAGGCGCACGCGGCTGTTACTTCCGCCTGGAATAAGCCTGCCACAACACCCACAACACCGCGGTCAGGGCGATTGCGGCGACGAGTGCGAGAAAGGCGAGCGTGAGGCTCCCGTGCCCCCGGTCGTACCGCATCGGCTCGAGGCAGGATTTGGTCGGGTGCTGCGGATCGTACGCCACCCGCACCTCCCTGCCAACTGGATATTGGGCGGCGATGCGCCGCGCCTCGTAGAGCCCTTCGTAGATTTCGTCGAAGCAGAGGCCCTCGCTCTCGTAGTACGTGCTGCTGCCCGGCTCGAGCTGATAGCTATAGATCAGGTCCAGATGGTAAAGCGCCGTAGAGTTGCCAAAACGGGCACGGCGGTAGTGGGAAAAGTGGATGCTCGACTGCAGGATCAGGCCTTCGCCTTGGGCCAACCCGTCGCCTCATGGTGGAGCCGTAGGTTCCGCGCCTCCGAGAAGGCCAGGATGGCCACGTAGAGGAACGCGCAGGCCATTTCGATTTCGCAGGCGACCGAGGCGCCGCTGGAGCCGTCGCTGGCAGTCCGGGGAGGGGCGGATGGCGGGAGGGTCCACTTGGCGGCGCTCTGGGGGCGAGGCAATGCGGGAGCCGCTGGCGATACCGGCTCACCGCCAAGCCGCTTGCCGCCCCGCGAGCCCGCAGCGCGACGACAAGGGAGCCCTCCCGTCATCCGGCCCCGGAGCCGCCGCCTGGGGTTTTCTTGCCGCAGGCTACGCGTGGGCCAGCGCGCCGGCGGCGATTCCGGCGATGTGCTGGCCGATGCTCAGGGAGGCCGTGGCGGCGGGAGAGGGGGCGTTGAGGATGTGGAGGGTGGGGGGGGTCGAGATGACGTGGAAGTCGTCGATCAGGTTGCCCTGGGGGTCCAGTTCCATGGCGCGGATGCCGCAGCCGGCGCGGTGCAGGTCGGTGGGGGCCAGGGTGGGCAGCAGGCGGCGGAGATCGCGCAGGACCAGGGGCGGGGACAGCGAGCGGCGGATCTCGGCCAGACCGGTGCGCCAGTGGCGGGCGGCGAAGCGCCAGAAGCCGCGGTAGGTGAGGATGTCCAGGGTGTCGCGCAGGGAAAAGCTGCCGCGGCGGTAGCCCTCCCGCTTCCAGGCGAGGAGCGCGTTGGGACCGGCTTCGACCTGGCCGCTGGTCATGCGGGTGAGGTGGAAGCCCAGGAAGGGGAAGCTGGGGTCGGGGACCGGGTAGATCAGGCCGCGGACGCGGCTGCGGGCGGCGGGGTCCAGGTCCCAATACTCGCCGCGGAAGGGGACGATGCGGGTATCTGGCCGGTGGCCGCAGAGGCGGGCGACGCGGTCGGCTTGCAGGCCGGCGCAGTTGATCAGCAGCGCGCAGCTCAGGGGGCCGCGGCGGGTGTCCAGGCGCAGGCCGCCGGGGCGGCTGGGGTCGGGGCGCGCGGCGAGCAGGCGGGCGCCGGTCACAACGTGGCTGCCGGCGGCGGCGATGCGCCGGGCATAGGCGTTGGCGACGGCGGGATAGTCGACGATGCCGGTTTCGGGGACCCACAGGGCGGCCAGGCCGGCGGCCTGGGGCTCGAAGTTGTGGATGTCCGCGGCGTCCAGCAGCTGCAGGCCGGCCAGGCCGTTGTCGCGGCCGCGGCGCTCCAGGGCGGCCAGCGCCGGCAGCTCTTCGGGTGTGACCGCCACCACCAGCTTGCCGCAGCGCTCGTGCGCGACGCCCTCTTCGGCGCAGAAGCGGTACAGGGCTTCGCGGCCGGCGACGCACAGGGACGCCTTGAGCGAGCCAGGCTTGTAGTACAGCCCCGAATGGATGACACCGCTGTTGCGGCCGCTCTGGTGGGCGGCCAGGCGGTCTTCGGCCTCCAGCACGGTGACCCGCAGGTCGCCGCGCGCGGCTAGCGCCATGGCGGTGGCCAAGCCGACCAGGCCGCCGCCCACGACGGCGACGTCGCAAGCGGCCGGCAGTTCCGATGACCGGTTGGCCGGGCCGCTCACCGGCACGCAACCGCTCCCGGCGCGCCGGCCAGGGAGGGGCGGCTGGCCGGGGTCAGGGCTGGAGCCTTTCGATCGTCCATTCTTCACCACCGGCGCCACCATCGCCACCATCACCGCCAGCGCTGCTAGCGCTGCCGTCGCCGCCGGCGGCGGCTTCGCCGCGAGGGCCGGCGTCGCGGCGGCGGTAGACCAGGCGGTCGTGGAGGCGATTGCGGCGGCCCTGCCAGAATTCCACCCGGATGGGGCGAAGGCGGTAGCCGCCCCAGAAGTCGGGCGCCGGGATGTCGCCGCCGGCGAAGCGCTGGGCGGCGGCGGCGTAGGCGTGCTCCAGGTCGGCGCGGCCGGCGACCGGTTGGCTCTGGCGCGAGGCCCAGGCGCCGAGCCGCGAGGCGGCGGGGCGGGTGGCGAAGTAGGCGGCGGTTTCGGCGCGGCTGGTCTGCTCGACCTGGCCTTCGATGCGCACTTGGCGGTCGAGCGCCGGCCAGTGGAAGGCCAGCGCCGCGTGGGGATTGGCGGCCAGGTCGCGCGCCTTGCGGCTGCCGTAGTTGGTGAAGAAGACAAATCCGCGCTGGTCGTATCCCTTGAGCAGAACGGTGCGGGCGGAGGGCCGCCCCTGGGGATCGACGGTGGCGAGCGTCATCGCCGTGGGGTCCAGCACGTCGGCGGCAAGGGCCTGCTCCATCCAGGCGCGGAACTGCGCGACCGGCTCGGGCGCCAGGTCGCGCTCGTCCAGGCCGCCCAGGGTGTAGTCGCGGCGCAGGTCGGAGACGTCCATAAGCGGGGGGTGCGGGGCGGGGGCGCCGGGCGGGTTGGGGTTTATTGTCCGCTCTTCTGCTTCTGGTAGGTGCCGACCAGCTGGGCGCGGGCGACGACGTGGCCCTGGATGGCCTGCTCCAGGTGCTTCTTGTCGGGGGTGCCGAGGTCGGGGAGCGGGGTGTCCAGGGCGTACAGCTTGAAGAAGTAGCGGTGGCGGCCGACCGGCGGGCAGGGCGCGCCGTAGCCGGTGCGGCCCCAATCGTTGTTGCCCTGGCGCGTGCCGGCGAGCAGCGCTGCCGCCGCCACCCCTTCGGTCAGGCCGCGGGCGGTGGACGGCAGGTCGTACAGCACCCAATGCACCCAGGTGGTCTTGGGTGCCTGCGGATCGGGGGCGTCGGGATCGTCGACGATCAGGACCAGGCTGCGGGCGTTGCCCGGCACCCCGCTCCACGCCAGGGGCGGCGAGACTTCCGCGCTACCTCCCGCCACCTCGCAGCTGTAGCGGGCCGGGATCTCACCCTGGTTGGCGAACGCGGTCGAGGTCAGGATGAGAGGCACGGGGGCGCCTGGCGGTGCGGCAGCGCCGGCGGCTCCTGGCGGCGCGGCGGCACTGGCGGCGCCGGCGGAGATCGCCGCCGGCGCCAGGGCAAAGGCCAGGGCCAGGGCCAGGCGCAGGGCCGCCGGCACGATCCGGGCGCGGGCCGCAATGGCCACGATGGGCACGATGGGCGCGATGGGCGCGATCGGGGTCTGTCGAGTGTGGGTTCGCACGGGCCGATTGTATGCCGAAGTGACGGCCAGACAGGACGGCCGGGGGACCGGCGCGCGGCCGTGGTTCGTCCACGGCGCTACTTCTGACATCTCCCGAAGGGATTTGATAACGCGGCCGGGACAGCACTCCGCAACCGGTGATCGAATCACGTCCAAATAGCTGTAGCAAAGCGATTTGCAGGATTGATCAGATTTCTCGCGCAACTTGACTTACGCCTCTTTAACGCCTTACATTCAGGCCATGCCGAGCGCCTCCCAAGCCCTTGAACGCGTGCGCGACGCCCTGGCGCGATCGTCCGCGCCGCTGCCCGCGCACGCGCCGCTGATCGCCCAGCTGCGCAGCGCCCGCGACTTCGGCCGGACGGCCGTTGAAGCGGCGGCCGAGGCGCCGGCCCCGCTTGCCACCACCGTCGCCGCCGTGGACGATCTACTGGCCGGCGGCCTGCCGCGCGGCCAGCTGGTCGAGCTGATCGGCGGGCGCTCCAGCGGCCGCTTCTCGACCGTCCTGGCCGCCCTGGCCGCCGCCACCGCGGCGGGCGAAGCGGCGGCGCTGGTCGATCTCGGCGACGGGCTCGACCCGCAGGCCGCCATCACCCTGGGGGTGGACCTGCCGCGGCTCCTCTGGCTGCGCCCCTCCACCCTCAAGCAGGCCCTGGCCTGCGCCGAAATCCTCATCGGCGGCGGCTTCTCCCTGGTGGCCCTCGAGCTCGGCCCTCCCCCGGTGCCCGGCGGCCGGGGGCTGGAGGCCGCCTGGCTGCGCCTGGCCCGCGCCGCCCAGGCCCACCACACCGCCCTGCTCATCGCCAGCCCCTACCGCGTCAGCGGCACCGCCGCCGCCGCCGTCCTGCAGGCTACCCGCTCCCGCGTCCTGTGGCACGGCCTCGCTCCTTGCCACCACACCCTTGCCGCGGAAACGGGTGCGCCGGCGGCAGGGATGCAATGGACGCCCCGGGACCAGGCAGCGGACCGGGCCGCATCTCCCCTGCTTTCGGGACTGGCAGCCGCCGTGACGCTCGAAAAGCGCCGCAACCAGGCGCCCTCCACCGCCCAAACCGCCAGCCCCCTGACGCTGTGGCTGCCCGAAGCCGCCGCCCTGCTCGATCCCCTGCCCTCGCACCGGCGCGCGGCACCGCCGGCAAGCGCCAGAGCGGCGATCGGCAAAGCCGCCAGACCCGCCGGGGTGGTCGCCGCCATGTCACCTTCGCCGGCGGGGCCGGCATCCCTGCCGGAGGAGGTGGCGGCGACACCGCCGATGCCGCTCCTGTCGCCGGCCGCGACGCGGTATCGGCGGCGGACGTCCGACCGGGTGTCGCCGCGCGCGGCGCTCGCCCAGCCGCCCGCGGCCCCGGCGGCGGCGGCCGGCGGCGACCTTCCGGCGCCCCGCGCCGTCGCCTCGGGGTACCGGCGTGCTCGCCGGGGTTGAGGTTGAGGGTCGCGTCGTGGTTGCCTCCCGGCTTGCCTGCGTCGTCGTCTCGCTCTTCCCGCTGGCGGCCCGTCTGCGCAGCGAACCCGAGCTGACGCGGGAGGCGCTGGTCATCGTCGAAGGCAACGGCGGCGGCGCCGGCGTGGTCGCCGCTTCCCGTTTGGCGCGCCGCGCCGGCGTGCGGCCCGGCCTCAGCCTGACCCAGGCGCGGGCGCTCATCCCCAAGCTGGTGGCGCGGCCGCGCGACGTGGAATGCGAGCGCGCGGCCCAGGAAGCTCTGCTGGAAGCCGCCGACCGCTTCTCGCCGCGCGTCGAGGATGCCGGCGGCGGCATCGCCTACCTCGACATCGACGGCATCGACCGCCGCTTCCGCCGCACCATCGCCGCCGCGTTGACCGCGTCCGCCGCGTCGACCGCGTCGGCGGCGCCGGCGGCGGCCGCCGAGCTGGAGCTGGGGCGCGCGCTGCTCGCCGCCACGGCGGCGGCAAGCCTGCCGGCCAAGGCCGGGATCGCCTCCAGCAAGCTGGCCGCCATGGTGGCCGCCGGCCTGGCGGACTCTCCCGGCATCGTCGCGGCGGGCCAGGAGGCGGCTTTTCTGGCGCCGCTGCCGCTCGATTGCCTGCTGCCCAGCCTGGAGCTGGTCCCCCTGCGCGGGTCCGCCGCCACCGGCCCCGAGGCCCCCGGCGGCGCCGGCATCCTGCAGATCGCGGCGACCCTGGAGCGCTGGGGGATTCGCACCATCGGCGATTTTGCCGGCCTGCCCGCGGCGCGCGTGAGCAGTCGCCTGGGGAGCCTCGGCCGTGCGCTGCATGCCACGGCCCGCGGCATCGATTCCCGTCCCCTGGTGCCCCGCCAGCCGCCGCCCGCCTTTCATGAAGGCATGGACCTGGAATGGCCGCTGGTGACGCTGGAGCCCTTTCTGTTCGTCGGCCGGCCGGCGCTCGAGCGGCTGTGCGGGCGCCTGGAGGGGCACGGACTCGCCTGTTCGCGGCTGGAGCTGGCGCTGCGCCTGGACCCGGAAGGGCACCAGCTGCGCACCATCGACCTGCCCGCCCCGACCCGCGACGTCAAGACGCTCCTGACGCTGCTCCGCCTGGAGCTGGAAGCGCATCCGCCGGGGGCCCCGGTGGCCGGCTTCACCCTCGCCGCCCGCCCGGACCGCCCCCGCGAGGCCCAGCTGTCCCTGTACGGCCCGGCGGCGCTCTCACCGGACAAGCTGGCCGCCACCCTGGCGCGGCTGTTCGCCCTGTTGGGGCCGGACCGCATCGGCTCGCCGCGGCCGGTCGCGGGGCACCGCCCCGAGCGGCTGGCGCTGGTCGCCTACGCTCCCCCGCCGCCGCCCGAGGTGCGGCGCGACCCCAGGCGCACCACCGGCCGCGGCCTGCTGTCGATCCGGGTGGTGCGGCCGGCGCTCGCCATCGAAGTGATCGTGGAGGAGCCGCAGCAGCTCGGGGCGCCCGCACCCCAGCCGGCGCGACAACCCCAGCCGCTGCCGGCGGACGCGGCCGTGCCCGCACCCGAAGACGCGGCGGCGCCCGCGCCCGCGGCCGCGGACATGGGCACCGGCGAGCCCTGCATGCTGCCGCCCGTCGAGATCCTGCCCGTGGTCAGCGAGGACACCGCGGGGCGGCCGCGGATTGCCGGACGGGTGAAGGTGGCCGCCGGCCCCTGGGGGCTGGAAGACGAATGGTGGACTCCCAACCCGACAGGCCGCGACTATTGGGACGTCGAGCTGGCCACAGGCGGCCTGTATCGCATCTTCCGCGACCGGGCCTCCAGCTGCTGGTACGCCGACGGGATCTACGACTGACAGGACTGGGCTGGACTGGAAACCGGGGGAAAAACAAAACCGGCGGGCGCCGGCCTCAACTGCGAGAGAGGCCGGCGCCCGCCGAAGGGCTTACGGAGGGCTACGTGCTTACGGCACGAAGTGGTTGGCGGCGCAAGCGCTGTCAAGCCGGATCGCGTCGATACCGACCGCGTACTGGCCGTTCTGCGACAACGTTGCAACCACCCACGCCTGCGCCGCGGCCGGGTCGACCGGCGGCAAACCAGGCGCCGCGACCGGCTCGGTCACGTTCAGGTCGAGGTACAACCAACCGAACGAGAACGGCACCGCCAGGTTCGGACCACCGACAACCGTCCGCTGCGTTTCCGCCGGGAACGGCGACTGCGTCGTGGTGGGCGGCGGCGGCGAGATCGGGATCGTGGTCGGCGTGACCGGGTGCTCCTGCTCGTCGAAGATCACCAGGCCTTCTTCAGCCAACGGATACCAGATCGGAGTGACCCCCGGGTTGACCGGGCAGGTGAACGCGCCCTGGGCAACCTTCGAGTCGCGCCACACCAGCAGCGAGGTGCCACCGTTGAAGCCGCCACCGTTGAGGAAACGGGTGGCAAACGTGGTGGCCAACGGCTCACGGTTATCGACCGCGGTGAAGGCGTCGTACCGGCCGTAGAACGTGTACCGACCCGAGGTCGAGGTCGCCGGGTTGGTGGCATCCGCTTCGATGTGCACCAGGTCGCCGCCCTCGGCAAAGTTCTCGGTCGAGTTGACGATGAACCAGTCGCCCCACAGCACGTTCTGGTTGGTCACGTCGCCCGTGCCGCCGGCAGCGAAGTAGCCGGTGTCGCCGGGGAACCGCAGGGTGCAGTTGTTGACCGTGTCCATCGTGATGTAGCCACGGGCGATGTTGTCACCCAGCGCCTGGGCGGAGCAGTTGCCGCCCAGAATCGCCGACGGCAGACCGGTCAGCGACTCCTGAAGGTGGGTGGTGTAGGCCGCCGGCAGCTGGGGCGGAGGCAGTACGTTGGTGCAGCTGGCGAAGTTGATGTCCTGCGAGAAGCTGCCCTTCGGGCTGATGGTGTCGTCCGGATCCTGCCCCGCCGAGGCGGTCTGCGGCAGGTTGCCGTTGATGATGATGTCGCGCAGGTTGACCGACTGAACGTCATAGCCGGTCAGATAGATGTTGAAGTCGAGGACGGGCACCGACAGGTCGGTCCAGATGACGGCGTGGACCAATACCGCGGTCGCCGACGCGTTGTTCACCGAGAACAACGTGGTCAACCCGTTCGGGTTGTTCAAATCCACCTCGAAGTAGGGCAGCAGCAGCGTCGCCGCCGGCACCGCATCGATGGTGCAGATCACCGCCGACATTGGTGCGGCAAGAGCCAACGCTCCTACCAACGCTAGACACAAGACCACGCGACTCATCTAGAACCTCCTTTTTTTTTCGACCAAAAGTGGTCAGCGTCGGGGTGACGCAATCTCCTCTTCCGGTACCGGCGGCGACCATCCTGGTGGCCGCCAGCAGCCGGAGACATTCCTAGACGCCAATTGCCGGAGGCGCCGATCGCGAAGCGACCGCCGACCAGACCGGCAACAGGTGCGACTTGACCAGGGTCCGCCCTCGGACCCAAACCGCTGGTGGTACTAGACTTACGGCAATCAGACGAATAGCGCCGGTACTATATAACTGACGCTCCGCTAATGCAAGCCCGCGCCGGCGCAAGCCGCCCGCCAGGTCCCCCCGGCGGCGGCTGCGGTGCCGGAGCTCAGAAGATGGCAGAACCAGGCACGGCATGATTGGCGGCACAGGCGCTGTCCAGGCGGATGGCTTCGATGCCGACGGCAAACCGGCCGCTGGTCTCGAAGAAGCCGGTCACGAAAGCCTGGGCGGCGGCAGGGTCGACCGGCGGATTGTTACCGGCGGCGGCGACCGTGGTGTTGAGGTCGAGATATAACCAACCGAAGGCGAACGGCACGGGAAATGGTCCGGTGCCTCCGACCAGCGTGCGCTGCGCTTCCGCCGGGAAGGGGACGATGCTCTCGGTCGGCGGCTGCGGCGAAATCGGCAGCGTGGTAATCACCGCCGGATGCTCCTGCTCGTCGAAGATCACGATGCCTTCCTGTCCGAGCGGATACCAGGCCGGCCGCACGCCCAAGGTCGCCGGGCAGGTGAAGGCGCCCTGCGCCACCTTGGAATCGCGCCACACCGCGAGCGTCGAGCCGCCGGTGAAGGCGCCGCCGTTGAAGAAGCGGATGGCGAAGTTGGTCGCCAGCGGTTCGCGGTTGTCCACCGCGGTCCAGGCGTCGTAGCGGCCATAGAAGGTGTAGCGGCCGGCCGTCGACGTGGCGGGATTGGTGGCGTCGGCTTCGATATGGACCAGCGTGCCCGATTCGGCGGCAATCGACTTGTCCCGCACCCAGTCGCCCCAGAGGACGTTCTGGTTGGTGGCGTCGCCGGTGCCCCCGGCCGCGAAGTAGCCCACGTCGCCGGGGAAGCGCAGGGTGCAGTTGCTGACCGTGTCGACCGTGACGTAGCCGCGGGCGATGTTGTCGCCCAGCGCCTGGCCGGCGCAGTTGCCGCCCAGGATCGCCGAAGGCTGGCCGGTCAGCGACGCCTGCAGGTGGGTAATGTAGGTCGCCGGCAGCTGTGGCGGCGGCAGGACGCCGGTGCAGCTGGCGAAGTTGATGTCCTGCGAGAAGCTCCCCTTGGGGCTGATGGTGTCGGTCGGGTCCTGCCCCGCCGAGGCGGTCTGCGGCAGGTTGCCGTACACGATGATGTCGCGCAGGTTGATCGTCTGCACGTCGTAGCCGGTGAGGTAGACGTTGAAGTCGAGCACCGGCACCGACAGATCCGACCAGATGACGACATGCGTCAACACCGCCGTCGCCGACGCGTTGTTGATCGAAAACAGCGTCTGCGTGCCGCTGGGGTTTTGCAGGTCCACTTCAAAGTACGGCAGCAGCAGCGTCGCCGCCGGCACCGCGTCGATGGTGCAGATGATGGCGCCCGCAGGCGCCGGGGCCACCACCAGCAGGCCCGCGACGGTCAGCAGGCCCGCCACGGCGAACCAGCACCTTCCCGTCTCCATCCTCAAGTCCTCCAAACCCCGCTCGATCGACGCAGCGCTCCTGGCGGGGTGAACGCACCAGAAATGACGACAACACCGTGAGTATATGCCGGGCTCGCCCCGGCTGTCACGCGCCGGGGCGGCCACGGCGGAGGCCGTCGCCCTCAATGGCCGGTTGTAAGGACCACCCGGAACCGCGCCTTGCCGCTCATCATGCGCTCGTAGGCCTCGGGCGCGCGCTCCAGGGGGAAGGTCTCGATCATGGCCCGCACCCCGGTCAGGACGCTGAACGCCAGCGTGTCCTGCGAATCGATCGACGTGCCGGAGGGCCAGCCCTGGACCGACCGCCGGCCGCCGATGAGCAGCAGCGCGGGCACCGCCAGCGGTTCCATGGCGGCGCCCAGGACGATCAGCTTGCCATCGATGCCCAGGCCGCCGAGCGCCGCGGTCATCGCGTCGCCGTTGGTCACGGTCGCCAGGATGACCTTGGCGCCGCCCAGGCGGGTCAGCTCGGCGGCGACGTCCGTGGCCTGGCTGTCGATGTAGTGGGCGGCGCCGAGCTGCCTGGCCAGGGCCTCCTTGTCCGCCCCGCGCGCCACGGCGACGGTGCGCAGGCCCGACCTGGCGGCGAACTGGATGCCCAGGTGCCCCAGGCCGCCCACACCGAGCACGGCGACCAGATCGCCCGGTCGCGCGCCGCTGTGGCGCAAGGCGTTGAACATCGTGATCCCGGCACACATGAGCGGCCCGGCGTCGGCGGCGGACAGGTCGTCCGGGACCAGCGCCAGGGCGCCGGCGGGAGCGATCATGTAGTCGGCGTAGCCGCCGTCGTAGGTGATCCCCGGAATCTGCGGCGCCACCCGGCAGGTGACGAAGTCGCCGCGGCGGCACGAGTCGCAGTGGCCGCAGTGGCCGCCATGCCAGCCCACGCCGACCCGCTGGCCGGGGTCCCAACCGACGACGCCCGCGCCCACCTCGTCGACGATCCCGGCCACTTCGTGACCCGGCACGCGCGGGTAGGCGATGCCCGGCCAGTGGCCCTCCTTGGTCAGCGAATCGCTATGGCAGATGCCGCAGGCCTGTACCTTGATCCGCACGGTGCCGGCGCCCGGCCGCGGGATCTCCCGCTCGACAAGCTGCAGCGGTCCGCCCGCCTGGGGAACTTCAACGACGCGCATCGTGGTCATGGCATCTCCTCTCTCGGGTCTATTTGCGGCGGTTGGCGGCCAGGGTGCGCTTGCGCAGGCGCACCGCCTCGGGGGTCACCTCGACCAGCTCGTCCTCGCGGATGAACTCCAGCGCCTGCTCGAGGTTCATCAGCCGCGGCGGGATCAGGCGGATCATGTCGTCGGAGCCCGAGGCGCGCATGTTGGAGAGCTTCTTTTCCTTGGTGACGTTGACGTCCAGGTCGTTGCCGCGGGCGTGCTCGCCGATCACCATGCCCTCGTACACCTCGTCGCCCGGCGACAGGAAGAGCACGCCGCGCGGCTGCAGGTTCTCGATCGAATAGGCGGTGGCGCGCCCCTGGCGGTCGGCGACCAGGGCGCCGGTGGCGCGATGCTCGATGTCGCCCTGCCACGGCTCCCAGCCGTCGAACAGGTGGTTCATGATGCCGGTGCCGCGAGTTTCGGTCAGGAACTCGGCGCGGAAACCGATCAGGCCGCGGGACGGGACGCGAAACTCGATGCGCACGCGGCCCGATCCGTGATTGCTCATCTTCATCATGCGGCCGCGGCGAGCGCCCATCTTCTGCGTCACCACGCCGATGAACTCTTCGGGACAATCGATCACCAGCATCTCCATCGGCTCGTGCAGGCGCCCGTCCACCGTGCGGGTGATCGCCTGCGGCTTGCCGACCGACAGCTCGAAACCTTCCCGCCGCATCATTTCGATCAGGATCGCCAGCTGCAGCTCGCCGCGCCCCGAGACGCGGAAGGCGTCCGCCGTCTCGGTCATGTCGACGCGGATCGAAACGTTGATCAGGCGCTCGCGCTCCAGCCGTTCCTTCAGTTTGCGCGAGGTGACGTGCTTGCCCTCGCGGCCCGAAAACGGCGAGTCGTTGATCGACAGCACCATGGTGATGGTCGGCTCGTCCACCTGGATCGGCGGCAGCGGCCGGGGATTGTCGCGCTCCGACAGGGTTTCGCCGATCTCCATCTCCTCCAGGCCCGCCACCGCCACGATGTCGCCGGGACCGGCCTCGCTCACTTCGACGCGGCGCAGGCCGTCGTAGCCGTACAGCACGCTCACCTTGGCCGGCGCCGCCTGACCGTCGAGCCGGCAGAGCGCAATCTCCTGCGCCTTGCGCAGGCGGCCGTTGAAAATGCGGCCGATGGCCAGCCGCCCCACGTAGTCGTCGTAGTCGAGGGTCGTCACCAGCATCTGCAGCGGCATGGCGGGATCGTAGGACGGCGCCGGCACCGTGCGCAGGATCTCTTCGAACAGCGGCGCCAGCGTTTCGTCCTCGCCCTGCGGCGTACGCCGGCAGGTGCCGGCGCGGGCGTTGCAATACAGCACGGGGAAATCGAGCTGCTCCTCGCCGGCTTCCAGGTCGATGAACAGATCGAAGACCTCGTTGAGCACCTCGGCGGGACGGGCGTCGGAGCGGTCGATCTTGTTGATCACGACGATCGGCGGCAGGTGCGCTTCGAGCGCCTTCTTGAGGACGAAGCGGGTCTGCGGCAGCGGCCCTTCCGACGCGTCCACCAGCAGCAGGACGCCATCCACCATCTTGAGCGTGCGCTCCACCTCGCCGCCGAAATCGGCGTGGCCCGGCGTGTCGACGATGTTGATGCGGGTGCCGTGATAGAGGATGGCGGTGTTCTTCGCCATGATCGTGATGCCCTTTTCGCGCTCCAGATCGATCGAATCCATCACCCGCTCCGCCACCGTCTGGTGCTCGCGGAAAATGCCGCTCTGCCACAACATGGCGTCCACCAAGGTGGTCTTTCCGTGATCGACGTGGGCGATGATCGCCAGGTTGCGTACGTCGTCGCGTCTCTCGATCCTCTGCATCAGGGCATGACCTCGTCAGGCATATGAATGGGTGCGTGCGGACCGGCGGGAAACCGTGCGGCCCCAGGGGGACGGGGAGGATACCACAGGGGCTGGTGGCGATAGGATCGCCGGATGCGTGGCGCCGCCGCCTTCCTGCTCCTTCTTGCCCTGGCCGGCAGCGGGCCGGCGCCCGCGGCGCCACCGGCATCCCCGGCGGCGCCCGCGCCTGCCGCCGGTGCGGCACCCGCCGGGCCGGCGCCGCCGCAGGCCGGCGACGAACCGCTGGTGCGCGGGCAGCTGATCCAGACGGTGCACGCCGCCGGTCAGCCCGGCGAAACCTACGCGCTGTACCTGCCGGCCGCCTACAGCGCCGACCGGGCCTGGCCGATCGTCTACCTGCTCGACCCGCGCGGGCGGGGCGACCGCGCGGCGCGGCTGTTCCAGGCCGGCGCCGAGCGCTTCGGCTACTGCCTGGCCAGCTCCTACAACTCGCTGAGCGACGGGCCGCTGGCGCCGACCGTCGCGGCGATGCAGGCGATGTGGAACGACACCCACCGGCGCCTGCGCCTGGACGACCGCCGCCTCTACGCCGCCGGGTTTTCCGGCACCGTCCGCGCCGCGGTCCTGCTCGGGCTGCGCGCGCCGGGCACCTTCGCGGCCATCATCGGCGCCGCCGCCGGCTGGCCCGAAGGGCAGCCGCCGACGCGGGACACGGCGCTGCCGTTTTTCGGCACCGTCGGCAATCACGACTTCAACTACGACGAGATGATGCTGCTGGAGGAGCGCCTGGACGCGCTCGGCTCGCCGCACCACTTCGAGGTCTTCGACGGCACCCATCAATGGATGCCGGCCGAGCTGGCGACCGCCGCCCTGGCCTGGGTGACGCTCGGCGCCCTGCGCGCCGGCAGCCACCCCGCCGACCCGGCGCTGGTCGCCGCGCTGTTCGCGCCGCGCCTGGCCGCGGCGCGCGCCCTTGACGGCGGGCACCTCGACCAGGCGGCACGCGCCTGGCGCCAGCTGGCGGACGACTTTCAGGGTCTGCTCCCCGCCGCCGACATGGACCCGGTGGCGCACCGCGCCGCCGAGCTGGCGGCGATGCCCGCCGTCGTCGCCGCGGCCAGGCGGCGCGCCGAACGCGTGCGCGGCGAGCAGCTCGCCACCGCGGCGGCGCTCCATACCCTGGCGGCGGCCCTGGACGACGCGCCCAGCGAGGCGACGTCGCTGCCGCGCCTGCTCGCCGATCTGCACCTGGGCGAGCTGCAGGCGCGGGCTCGCTCGAAGACCGATCCCGACGACAGCCTGGCGGCGCAGCGGCAGCTCAACTCCCTGCTGGTGCAGACGTCGTTCTACCTGCCGCGCCAATATGCCGCGCACCAGCAGGACGACCGCGCCCTGCTGGCGCTCGCGGTCGCCGCCGAGATCGACCCGCACGACGCCGACACCTGGTACCAGAGCGCGGCAGCCAACGCCCGCCTGGGGCGCCGCCGCCAGGCGCTCAAGATGCTGGAGCGGGCGGCGGACGCCGGCTTCGGCGACGCCGACCGGCTGGCCAACGACGCCGACTTTGCACCGCTGCGGGGCGATGCCGACTTTGCGCGCCAGCTGGCCCGCGTGCGCGCGGCGGCGGCGGCGCACGGCCCCGCCTGAGAGTCCTCTGGTCGTCCGCGCGCCTGGCGCGGCTCGCGGTCCGGCCGCGGGGCCGCGGAGCCGCGCATGGATCTTGCTTCCAGCGGGAGGGCTCGTTCGCCCATGACAACGCGAAACATCATCTGCTGCCTGCTCCTGTGCGCCGCCGCCGGCCTGGCGACGGCGCCTGCCCAGGCCGAGGAAACCCTGTCCTACGGCCGTTTTGGCGTGGTGACCCTGTACCACGACACACCCCACCCGCGGCACGTGGTGCTGTTCTTTTCCGGCGACGGCGGCTGGAACCTGGGCGTGGTCGATATGGCACGTACCCTGGCGAAAATGGACGCCCTGGTCGTCGGCATCAACCTGCCGCGCTACCTGAAGGCCTTCGACGCGGCGGGCGGCAGCTGCTCCTACCCCGCCAGCGACGTCGAGCTGCTCAGCAAGTACGTCCAGAAAAAGCTCGGCTTCCCCACCTATACCCCGCCGGTCCTGGTCGGCTACTCGTCGGGCGCCACCCTGGTCTACGCCCTGCTGGTGGAGGCGCCGCCCAACACCTTCGCGGGCGCGATCAGCATGGGCTTCTGCCCCGACCTGCCGCTCAAGAAGCCGATGTGCGCCGGCCACGGCCTCACCTGGGGCCCCGGCCCCAAGGGCAAGGGCGTCAGCTTCAAGCCCACCGCCACCCTGGAGCAGCCGTGGATCGCCTTCCAGGGGACGATCGACCAGGTCTGCTCGCCCCAGGACGTCGCGGCCTACGTGCGCCAGGTGAAAAACGGCGAAGCGGTGATGCTGCCCAAGGTCGGCCACGGCTTTTCGGTGACCGCCAACTGGGAGCCGCAGTTCAAGGCGGCGTTCCTCAAGCTGACGGCGGCCGCTGCCACCCCGGCTGCGCCGCCCCCACCACCGGCCGCACCGGCGGCACCTCCCGCGGCCGCCGCGGGCGCCAGGCCGGGCCTGCCCGCGGCCGCGCCGCCGCCGGTGGGCGACCTGCCGCTGATCGAGATGCCCGCCAAGACGCCGGCCGGCAACATGCTGGCGATCATCGTCTCGGGTGACGGCGGCTGGGCCGGCATCGACCGCGAAGTGGGCACCGACCTGAGCGCCAAGGGCATACCGGTCGTGGGCCTCAACTCGCTGCAGTATTTCTGGAGCGCCAAAAACCCCGACGTCGCCGCCGCCGACCTGCAGCGCATCGCGCGCCACTACCTGGCGGTATGGGGCCGCGAGCAGCTGCTGCTGGTCGGCTACTCGCTCGGCGCCGACGTGCTGCCCTTCATGGTGGACCGGCTGCCGGCAGACCTGCAGAACCGCATCCGCCTGATCGCGCTGCTCGGGCCGAGCCTGCGCACCAGCTTCGAGTTCCACGTCGGCGACTGGCTGGGCGCCGGCGACGGCGGCGACCTGCCGGTGCTGCCCGAAGTCGGCAAGCTGCGCGGCCGGCCGCTGCTCTGCCTCTACGGCCAGGACGAAACCGACAGCCTGTGCACCCGCATCGGCGCCCTGGGCAAGGCCGTCGCCTTCCAGGGCTCCCATCACTTCAACGGCGCCTATTCGTCGCTGGCCGAGCGCATCCTGCACGAAGCGCAAACCGCGGGCGGCGCCAAATGAGGAGGACCAGGATGGGGTCGACCCGACGGAGCTTCGGCGGCACCTTCACCGCGGCGCTCGTGGCGAGCGCGGCGCTGGCAGCGGTTGCGGCGGGAGTAGCCGGCGCGGCGACTCCGGGGACGCCGGCGGCCCCGGCGGTGGCGGCAGCCCCGACGCCCAAGGCGGCGCACGCCGCGCCGGCCCCGCCGCCCGCCGCGGCCGTCGAGCATCAGACCTACGGCCGCTTCGGCCAGGTTTCGATCTACCGCCACGGCAGCCAGCCGGCAGGCATCGTGGTGCTGGTGTCGGACGACGAAGGCTGGGACGGCCGCGCCGACGAGATGGCGCGCGACCTCGAATCGGTCAACACCCTGGTCATCGGCCTCGACCTGCCCTACTACGAGCGCCGCTCCGAACGCCTCACCCAGGACTGCTCCTACCCCGCCGGCGACTTCGAGATGCTGTCGAAGCTGGTGCAAAAGAAGCTCGACCTGCCGACCTATACGCCCCCCATCGTCGCCGGCATCGGCAGCGGCGCCACCCTCGCCTATGGCGCCCTGGCCCAGGCGCCCAGCGGCACCTTCGCCGGCGCCATCAGCCTGGGCTTCTGCCCGCGGCTCGAAGAGGCGCACCCGCTCTGCACCGGCCGCGGCCTGGTCAGCAAGGCCCTGCCGGGAGGCGAATCCTTCCGCCTCGAACCGATCGCCAGCGTCGATCAGCCCTGGCTGCTGGTGCCGCCCCTGCCGGCGCCAGGCGAAACCGCGCAATGCGGCGACCCCACCACTCCCGAAGCCTTCGCCGCCAAGGTGAAGGGCGCCGTGGTGATCGCGCCGCCCAAGAAGAACGGCAAGAAGGAAGCGGCGGCCGACCTGCGCGCCGGCTCGGGCCTCAAGCAGGCCTTCCTGCGGGCGGTGAACACCACCGACCTGTCGGTCCCGCCGGCGACGCCGGTGCGCCGGAAGGTGGCCGACCTCCCCATCCTGGAGCTGCCGGTGCCGGGCACCACCGGCGACACCCTGGCGGTCGTCGTCTCGGGCGACGGCGGCTGGACGGGGCTCGATCGCGACGTCGCCAGCGAGCTCGCCACCCAGGGGTTTCCGGTCGTCGGCATCAACTCGCTGCAGTACTTCTGGACGCCGCGCACCCCCGAAAGCGCCGCCGCCGACCTGGCCCGCATCCTGCGCGCCTACATGCCGGCCTGGAACCGCAAGGACTTCATGCTGGTCGGCTACTCGCTGGGCGCCGAAGTCCTGCCCTTCATGGCCGCGCGGCTGCCCGCCGACCTGCAATCCAAGCTCAAGCTGGTGGCGATGATCGGCCCCACCCGCACCACCAGCTTCAAGTTCGAGCTCAGCGAATGGCTGGGCCATGGCGGCGGCGAAAATCGCCCCGTCCTGCCGGAAGTCATCAAGCTCAAAGGCAAGGCCGCGGTCGCCTGCATCTTCGGCGCCTCCGAGAAGGCCACCAGCCTCTGCCCCATCCTCGGCAACGCCGGCACGCCCATCGCCCTCAAGGGCGCCCACTACCTGGGCAACAACCCGCAGGCGGTCACCTACCAGATCGTGCACGCCATGCCTGCCGCCGCGCCGCCACCCCCGCCGCCGGCCAAGCCCGACGAAGGCACGACCAAAAAGCCCCAGCACCCGGCCGCGCCGCCGCCGGGAAGCGCGCCGGCGCCGGCCACCGGCAACGGCTCAGGCTCGGGTTCAGGCTCGGGCTCGCAAGCTCCGACGGTGACCATCGGGAGCGCGCCGGCGAACCGCATCGCCCTGCTGGCCGGCTTCGGCGCCGGGTTGGGCGCCGGTTTCGCCAGCCCCGGCCCCGCCCCCGGCGGCAAGGCCGTGCCGGCGGCGGCGCCATCGCCCGGCCCCGCCCCGGGTGGCGCCGAGGAGACCACGCAATACGGCCGCTTCGGCACCCTCCACCTGGTGCGCCAGCACCCGCACCCCGGCCAGGTCGTGCTGCTCTTCTCCGGCGAGCAGGGCTGGGACGCCACCGCCGCGGCCATGGCGCAGGGCTTTGCGGCGCGCGACTTCCTGGCCGTGGGCATCGACACCGCCCACTACCTGGGAAAGGTCGCGGCGCAGCACGACAGCTGCGCCTACACCGCGGGCAGCCTGGAAAACCTCAGCAAGGTGGTGCAGAAGCGGCTCGCCTTCCCGCGCTACGTCCATCCCGTCGTGGCCGGCTTCGGCGGCGGCGCCGCGCTCGCCTACGGCGCGCTCGCCCAGGCGCCGCCCAATACCTTCCAGGGCGGCATCGGCCTGGATTTCTGCCCCCTGCTGCCGGCCGGGCAGACCCTCTGTCCAGGCCACGGCCTGGCCGAGCGCAAGACGGCCAAGGGGGCGTTCGAACTGCTCCCCGGAAAGGGCCTGTTGCAGCCATGGATCGCCCTGCAGCCGGCGGCCACCAATCCGTCCTGCCCCGCCGCCACCGGCACCGCCATCGCGGCGCTGGCCACCGCGGCGCCCGGAGGCGCGGCGCTCACCCTGGCCGCGGCGGACCGCACCCTCAGCCAGCCGGCGCAGTGGCTAGGCGACCTGCGCCAGGCGATCGACCGCCTGCTGACGCGCGCCGCCCTGCCCACCGCCACCGCCGGCGTGCACGAGGTCGCAGGCTCGCCCGCTCTCCCCGACCTGCCGGTCATCGAGATGACCGGCGACACCGCCGCCGGCAAGGGTGCCGATCCCGCCGGCGCAGGCAGCGGCAACGCAACGGGCGGCGGCGCAAGCGGCGGCGGCGCGTCCGCCAAGCCGCTGGTCGTGGTGCTCTCCGGCGACGGCGGCTGGACCGGCGTCGATCGCGAAGTCGGCAAGATCCTGGCAGGCCGCGACGGCATGCCCGTCGTCGGCCTCGATTCGCTCAGCTACTTCTGGAACGGCCGCACCCCCGCCGCCGCGGCGGCGGACCTGGCGCGCGTCCTGCGCCACTACCTGGCGGCCTGGAAGCGCGACCAGGTGGTGCTCGTCGGCTACTCGCTGGGCGCCGACGTGCTCCCCTTCCTGACCAGCCGCCTGCCCGCCGACCTGCTCGCCAAGGTGCGCCTGGTCGCCCTGCTGGGTCCCAGCCACACCACGCCCTTTGACATCCGGGTCAAGGACGACAAAGCCACCGAGCTGCCCGTCCTGCCCGAGATCGCCAAGCTGAGCGGCCGGCCCCTGCTCTGCCTGGGCGGCGAAGGCGAAGCCGACAGCCTCTGCCCAGAAATCGCCCAGCGCGGCCTGGGCCAGGCCGTCGAGCTGCGCGGCTCGCACGCCTTCGACGGCGACTACGCCACCCTCGCCTCCCACATCGCCCGCGCCGTCCACGCCCCACCCCACGCCGGCCGCACCGGGGCCTGACGGCATGGCGGGCAGCCGCCGCACCCTGCTCGCCCTGCACGGGCTCTTCTACGCGGTCTTCGTGCCGCGGGCACTCCTGCGGTGGGGCCCGCCCCTCTGGCGGGCAGCCACCGGAGACCGGCCCGCCGCGGGGGTCGCTGGCCAAGGCAGCGCCCTGCCGCAGAGCAGCGCGTCGACGCCGGGCGCCCTCACCTCGACCGCAGCGAGGCCCGGCGCCGGTGCCGCCGCCGCCGGAGACGCCAGCTCCCAAGCCGCCCATTGGGTGCCACTCGCCCTGCACGGCGTGGCGATGGGGCTGCTCTACCTGAGCATCCTCCGCGCTCGCGGGCCACAGCCGGAGCGCCGCCGCAACCCATCGCCAGCAGCGGGATCGGCTGCCAGGGAAGGGGAGCGGAAGGGCACGGCCGACCGCGAGCAGTCAGCGCTCAGCCAGGGAGCGAGTGGAAGCGGCAGGGGCCACGCCGCCATTCACCAAACCGCAGACAGCGGCCACCGGGACGCAGAGTGGCGGGCGGCAAGCGCCTGGCGCCTGAGCGCAGTGCGCAGGGAAGAACACGGCGAGCGCCTGGTCATTTTGCGCCAGGCCGCAGGCAGCGCAACCGTCCTGGCGAGCGCAGGCCTGGCGGCATGGACGCTGGCGGTGTTTCGCTCCTGGCGGCTGCTGCCGCGGATCGAAGACCAGCACGAACTGTGCACCGCCGGCCCGTTCCGCTGGGTGCGCCATCCGATCTACCTGGCCATGGACCTGCTTGCGGCCGGCACCTGGCTGTGGCTGCCCACCGCGCCAGTGGCGGCCTCGGCGGTGCTGGTGGCAGTGGCCGGCGATGTGCGAGGCCGCGGCGAAGAACGGCAGCTGGCCGCCGCCTTCGGGAGCGCTTACGATCGCTACCGGCGGCGCGTGCGGCGCTTCGTGCCTGGTCTGTATTGACGGCAGGACGCCTACCGCCCAAGCCGCAACCAGCTCAGCTGGAAGCAGGCGGTTCTTCCATCCCCACCGCGAACATCCGCTCCAGGTTGTAACGCGAGAAAGCACGGAACGCGATCAAGGTCTCCGTGCGCACGATGCCGTCGATCTTGAGCATGCGAGTGGTCACCGCCGTGGCAATGCCCTCGTTGTCCCGCACCCGAGCCACCGCCACCAGGTCGTACTGCCCGGCGACCGAATACACCTCGGTGATCCCCGGCAGCTCCACCAGCTGCTCCGCAACCTCATTGACCTTCGACTTCTCCACCACCAAAAGGATGACGGCGCTAACCATGACGGGCTCTCCCCCGGCGGCACGCGATCCCAGGCGCCGGTATTCCCTCAGCAACTATATCCAATCGCAGCCCGCCGGTTTGCCCACCCAGCCTGTCCGCCGGTCGCCTTGCATGCGGCAGCGCCGTGCCCCCGTCCAACCTGGGCGACCATTCACGGAATGGTAGATTCCCGCCATGACGATCGATGACGCCCTGGGGCTGCCGGTGGATCTCCTGCAGAAGGCCGTCGCTACCCTTGTCGAGCTGACCGCGATCTCCTCGGCAAGCGGCGAACCGGCCGGCCTCAACGCCCTGGCAGAACGCCTGGCCGCGGAGCTCCAGGCGCGCGGTCTGCACACCGAGGTGCGCCAGACGCCATCCGCCGGCGCCACGCTGCCGGTCCTCTACGCGCGCAGCCCCGGCCCGGGCTCCGGCTTCCTCGCCCCCAGCGCAACCGGCGCCTCAGGCGACGCGGCCGCCTCCCCACCCGCCGGGGCCGCGGGCAACGGCCACGGCCACCTGCTGCTCATCGGCCACATGGACACCGTGCTGCCGGCGGCGCCCCCCCGCCGCGAAGCCGACCGGCTGATCGCGACCGGCGCCGTGGACATGAAGGGAGGCCTGGTGACCCTCCTGGCCGCCCTCGACCTCCTGGCGCGGCGCGGCGCGGTGCCGCCCGCCGACCTGCTGCTGGCGGTGGTCCCCGACGAAGAGGTCGGCGGCGAGCTGTCGCGTGCCACCGTCGCCGCCTGCGGCGCCGAGGCGCGAGCCCTATGGGTCCTGGAGCCGGGCGAGCCCGGAAGCGCCCCCGGCGCCGAAACCGCCGTCGGCGGCCGCCGCGGCATGTTCAACTGGCGCCTGCTGGCGGAAGGCCGGTCTGCCCACTCCGGCCTGCACTTCGCCGCAGGACGCTCCGCCCTGCTCGCCGCCGCCCGCTGGAGCACCGCCGCGGCCAGCGACCCCGCGGCCAACGGCGCCGCCCTGCAAGCCCCGACCGTCAACGTCGGCAGGCTCGTCGCCGGCGACGCCAGCTTCGTCGGCAACCTGGCCCAAACCCACGACTTCGTGGGCACCGAGCGCCAGCTCAACGTGGTGCCCAACCGCGCCATCGTCGAAGGCGAAGTCCGCTTCACCCGCCCCGCCGACGCCCAAGCCGCCACCACCACCCTGACCAACCTCGCCGCCGACGTCGCCGCCCAAACCGAAACCACCCTGCGTTTCACCCGCGGCGCCACCGTCCCCCCCGTCGACCCGCACGGCCCTCAGCGACCCATCCTTGCTCGCGCCGTAGCCCTGGCCGCAGCGCGCGGCTGGCACCTGCAGGTGGAAGAAGAGCGCGGCGGCATCTCCTTTCCCAACTTCCTCCCCAACCCCGGCCACCTCCCCGTCCTGGACGGCCTGGGTCCCATCGGCGGCGGCATGCACACCCGCGACGAGTACGTCGACCTGCTGTCCCTGCAACGCCGCATCGTGCTGCTCGCAGACCTCCTGGCCGAGGACGCCGAAGCCCGCTGCCGCGCCTGAAGACCGGGCGCGCACGCGCCTACGCATGCCGGTCAAGCCGACGTACCCGCACGACGGCCGCCGGCAGGGAAAGGATCTCTGGATCTCCAGTGAGGATTGCCCAGGCGTCAACGACCGCGACGTTGCCGCCGCTCATCCGCTTCGATCTCGGCTCGGTGATCGGCTTCCAAGGCCGTGACCGGATCTCCCGGGAGATCCTGAAAACAGCCGAAGAGAACGTCGATCGAATGCTCGGCCGCGACCGGAGTCAGGCGCACAGACCCATCGCCGACCACTTCGACCGCAAGCCGAGTGCCCGACACCCAGCGAAGTTGCTCGCGGACGACCTTGGGAATCACGACCTGACCCTTGCTGGTGACGCGGGTTGCAGCCCTCATGAACGCAATCTTACAAGTGATGTAAGACAGCAGCCAACGTTCGAACGAGGCGCCCGCCGGCGTCGCGGTTCGCATCCGGCGCCGCCGCACACCCTTGCTCTTGAGCCAAGGCCCCCCTGCCACTGCGCGCTTCACACTGCCGGCGCATGACGGTGCAGCAGTACAACCCGACCGCGCCCCGTCCTTGGAAGCACCCGACTTACTTCGCTGCAAGAACCTTCCGGCACCAGGCCTGGAGAAGCGTCCGCCGGCTGCTCGATAGATCGCGGGTGCGCGGCATGTAGTGGCTCGACATCCAGTTGGCCGGCGCCGGGCTGGTGGCGTCCAGGATGGCCTGCGCGTGCTCGGTGACCGCGGCCTCCTTGTTGAGCAAGAAGACCTGGTTCATCGCCGGATAGAGCAGGTAGTAGGTCCGCAGCACCTTCTGGTAGACCACGTCGAACGTCAGCTGGGCGTTGCCCACCGGCTCCGGGTCGGCCGGGTCCACGTAGTAGCGGGAGAAGTCCTCGCCGTTGGGCAGCAGGCGCAGGCTGATCTGCGGCCGGTTGGTAATGAACGGCGGGAACATGAACGTGCCGTAGCTGGCCGGCGGCGGGGCCTGGCCGTCGACGGTGAAGGTGAGCAGGAAGTTTCCCGGCTGGTCGGTCGCGATCGGGATCGGCTGGCCCGGCTTGTAGCCGGTGGCGATCGCCACCGCATTGCCGGGGGCCTGGAGCGGCACGGACGCGTACCACCAGACCGTGAGCGGCGGGCACGTGCCGGCCGCGAGCTGCTGGCCCTGGCGAAAGACCACGACGCTCGCCGGCTCCGCGCTCCCATTGTTCACCAGCTCGGTTCCAGAGCCGCCCTGCTCACCGTAGATCGCCTGCTGGTTGCTGACGATGTAGTAGTCGGTCTCCGCCAGAACGACGACGGACGCCGCATGGCGGAGCTGGAACGTGCCGCCGCCCTTGGAAGCCAGGATCTGCTGCGCCGCCGCATTCGCCGAGATGTTGAAGTCGAACAGCCAGCCGCCCTGGTTCCCCGCGTCCGTATCCGCGTAGCTCACCGGTCCCACCGTGGCGCTAGCGCTCCCGTTGGTGACCACCAGGGAGACCGGTCCGAAGTCGTACTTGGGGTTGACGCCCGCCTGGAAGTAGTCCGGGAACGTGCCGGAGAAATCGGCGGAGATGCGGTCGCCCTCCACCGCGAGCACCGCCGGCGCCAGGGCGATCAAACCATTCTGGCCGTTGTTCTGCGAGCCCGAGGGGGTGGCGATCGACGGCGTGTCGGCCACCATCAGCCGGCCCACCGGCCCGGTGAAGATGGTTTCGCTCTCATACAGGGGCGCCAGGGTGGCGACCAGCTGGATGACCGCGGAGTTGGGCGCCTGTTTTTCGTAAAGGGCCTCGATCTTCGTGTTGCCCACGACCGTCTGCGTCGACTGGAAGAGGTAGTAACGCAGGATGACGCCGACGATCCGCGGATCGTCGAAACCTGGAATGTCGATCACGACGCCCGAGCCCTTGCGCAGCACGTGGTAGACATAGCCGGCAGCGCCCGCGTCCTGGGTCAAGTTGACGTTGCGATAGAAGTTGAGCCACTGACAGGAACCCTTGGACCCGCCGCCGCTGAGCCAGGTCCGGTCCCCCTGCGAGAGCTTCACCGTGCTGAGGAAAAACTGCGTGGCGGGCGGCGAGCCTTCCGAGTTCACGTCCGTCATGGTGCCGGAGAAGCCCAGCGTCGCACCCAGCAGACCGGTGACCGGAACTGCACTGTCCGGGCTGGTATGCACCTGCTCCGGCGCCGTCGTCACCCCGACCACGCTGGCCGAGGTCAAGTTCATGCTCATGCCCCCGTAGTAGTTCCACTCCGCAGGGATGATCTGCGTCTGCCCACCCTGGGCGTCGAACGTCTGCGCCTTCTGCACCCAGGCGATGAAATCCGCATCGGACATGCCATAGGTCCGAGCCTCGACCAGCTTCGAATCGATCAGCGCCAGCGTCTGCCCGGCATAAGGCCCATAGCTATCAGGCAGCGTGACGGCACCCGCATAGTCATCGTTGTTCGCCGTGCCAGGGCTCACCGTCAGCACGCCAGTCACATTGATCCGAGGGAAGTCAAACAGGCTCATCGCTCCTCCTCCCAGGCAGCATCACAGCCCTACCGTAACTGCCAATTCATGAATTCGCATCATGCCACGGGGTGGTATACGGGTCAAGGTCCCGGTTTCGCATCTCGCCAGGTGCGGCGCTTACTCCGCCGCACGCAGAAACTCGAAGAACCTCTCGATCTGGCCTCGATAGAGGGGTTCAAGGCGTTGCGCCGCAGCGACGACAAGACCCAACCGCGCCGCGTCCAAGCGCGCGCTGTAGGCAGAGCGAAACAGGTGCCGAAATCGCAGCAGCTCCTCGAGCGCTGCGAACGCCGCATCGTCGATCACCGCCGGCCGCACAGGACTGAGATCCAGCCGCATTCTTTCCAGCAGCTGCCGGTGCCAACCCGCGCGGTCGTCAAGGGAGTTCTCGAAAGCGATGGCGACATTGCGGAAGATGTTCTCGAACGCCGTGTAGAGGTTATGCAGACGGTAGGCCGCAACGATCAGCGCCTCGTCGGAGGGAGCGCTGCCGAGCACATCGGCTCCCAGCGCCGCATAGAGGTCGTCGACGGTCGCCAGATCCTTGCGGACGCTAGCTTCGAGGAGGATCATTCCGTCGCGCATAGCAGAGCTCTCCGTAGGCAGAAACCGCTTCGGCCACAGCCCCCAGAAGCGGGCGCAGATCGACATTGCGCAGCAGCGCCCGCTCCAAGTCCCGCCATAACGGCGTCTCGGACGCAATGTCGTCGCTGTCCACCGCAAGATCGATATCGGAATGGGGACTGAACCGGCCAGCCTGGACAATGGAACCGAAAACATAGATTCGCCGAATCGGCGGATACCCCGCCGCGTAGCGAGGCACGACCTCCCGCACCAGCGCCAGCGCCTCCAACCGCTGCCGTTCGCGCAGCTCCTGCCTCTCGGCCTCACGCCGAAGGTGGAACTCTCGAAAAGCCTCCTGAGCCGGGGTTGCCACGGAATAGGAGTCTATCTCACAGTCGCCCACCATCCGAGCCCGGCAACTGCCGCCTCCCTCAGCGGTTGCCTCACCTCCAGCGAGGCCCGACCACATGGAACAAAGAGGCCGGGAAGGAGCCCGGGAGTTACTTTCGGCACGCACGTCTGCTAGACCCCGCTGGCTCACGTCCATGAGTACCGGTCCCATGCGACAACATGATCGACCTACGTTGAAGACAGTGCCCCTTCGCCCCGGATGTCACGAAGCGAATCCGGCAGAAGATCCGCCAGGCGCCCCGCGCAAGGGCGACGAAGACGATTCCCAGCCGCTGCGTTTCGGCCCGCGAGTTTCAATCCACGCCCCCCGCAGGAGGCGACGGCCGGCAGTGGCGCCACTACGTCCACGGCAAAGTTTCAATCCACGCCCCCGCACAGGGGGCGACCACGCCGGTGGATTCCGGTCGCGCTCGCGCCAGTTGGTTTCAATCGACGCCCCCCGCGCAGGGGGCGACGCCTTGAGGCGCGACCATGCGTCGGTCGTGTCCTGTTTCAAGCCACGCCCCCGCGCAGGGGGCGACCACCCAGGCGCGCCGAATGTTCCGCCGGTGACAAAGTTTCAAGCCACGCCCCCGCGCAGGGGGCGACCCGCTGTTCACCAAGATTGGCTGTCCCGGCGAGAGTTTCAATCCACGCCCCCGCGCAGGGGGCGACGAGGCGATCGACTGCCCTACGTGCGACGGCAGCGGGTTTCAATCCACGCCCCCGCGCAGGGGGCGACTCGAGGTGCGCCGGGTCGGCGAACACGTTGAACTTGTTTCAATCCACGCCGCCGCGCAGGGGGCGACTCGACGTAGCGCAACGAAAGGAGATAGATCATGAGTTTCAATCCACGCCCCCGCGCAGGGGGCGACAGTCTCTTGAGCAGGCACTGACTGCGCTTCGCGAGTTTCAATCCACGCCCCCGCGCAGGGGGCGACCTGTGTTGAGGGTGGATAGGCCAGCATTGGCTAGTTTCAATCCACGCCCCCGCGCAGGGGGCGACAAGCATTTTCTGCCACTGCTGTAGTGTCACCACTGTTTCAATCCACGCCCCCGCGCAGGGGGCGACGCGCGCAGCACCTTGCGCTTGCGGGCGAACAGACTGTTTCACTCCACGCCCCCGCGCAGGGGGCGACGAAAGTCCGTCCAAGTCCTCAGTCGCGACGATCGGGTTTCAATCCACGCCCCCGCGCAGGGGGCGACGCGCACCTTCGCCCCGGAGGTGGAGGCGATAAGGCGTTTCAATCCACGCCCCCGCGCAAGGGGGCGACCCCATGAGCCCGAAGGGTTTGATAGGCCCAACAAGTTTCAATCCACGCCCCCGCGCAGGGGGCGACAGTGGCCGGAGGTGGGCTGCTGGGACAGCGAGTGTTTCAATCCACGCCCCCGCGCAGGGGGCGACTACCGGGCGGCTCCGCTGAGAACGGCAGTTGCGGGTTTCAATCCACGCCCCCGCGCAGGGGGCGACTTGCCGGCGGACTCGTTGATCGAGGCGCCCTGCTGTTTCAATCCACGCCCCCGCGCAGGGGGCGACTCGCTGGATGCCGGCGGGATCTCGATGGTCACCGGTTTCAATCCACGCCCCCGCGCAGGGGGCGACGCGAGATCTTCGCGGCCACCCGCGAGGCGTTTTTGTTTCAATCCACGCCCCCGCGCAGGGGGCGACAGAGTGCTCGTGCCCGATCTTCCAAGCTCATCTCGTTTCAATCCACGCCCCCGCGCAGGGGGCGACAAGTATTCAATGCGTCGATCCGCCGAGCGAAAGAGTTTCAATCCACGCCCCCGCGCAGGGGGCGACGGCGAAAACACAACTCCTTTTTCGGCATACCCCAGGTTTCAATCCACGCCCCCGCGCAGGGGGCGACCCGATCCGCTCTCTACTATCGTCGTCGGTCTTCTGTTTCAATCCACGCCCCCGCGCAGGGGGCGACGCGGACGCCGAAAGCGACACGGACGCGGCCACAAAGTTTCAATCCACGCCCCCGCGCAGGGGGCGACGTCAGGTGTTGATTCTGCAGGCAACGCTCCCGAAGTTTCAATCCACGCCCCCGCGCAGGGGGCGACCAGCATCATCGTGATGATGGATGCCGTTATCAAGTTTCAATCCACGCCCCCGCGCAGGGGGCGACGCGATGCAGGCCGCGCAGAAGACCGGCAGCCTGATGTTTCAATCCACGCCCCCGCGCAGGGGGCGACTCCGATTCCACGTGCCCTGTTCCTTTACGACCTTGTTTCAATCCACGCCCCCGCGCAGGGGGCGACATCCATGGGAAGCGGGGACGAAGTGGCAGATCCAGTTTCAATCCACGCCCCCGCGCAGGGGGCGACCGGACCCAGCCGTGACCACCTCCGGCCAGGAACTGGTTTCAATCCACGCCCCCGCGCAGGGGGCGACAGGATTGCCCACGCGATGTGCGCGGCGTTCAGGAAGTTTCAATCCACGCCCCCGCGCAGGGGGCGACCTAGCCGGTAGCATTTCTCATTCGCGCTGTAAGGGTTTCAATCCACGCCCCCGCGCAGGGGGCGACGTTATCAGCGACCGCCTTGAGCCGATCGGCCGTCAGTTTCAATCCACGCCCCCGCGCAGGGGGCGACATTTTCATTGGGCACCTCCAAGCAGGAGTGACCAGTTTCAATCCACGCCCCCGCGCAGGGGGCGACCAAAGACATCGGGGAGGGTCCGGTAGAGGTGCGAGTTTCAATCCACGCCCCCGCGCAGGGGGCGACGGTGTGTTGCTCCTGTGTCTGTGCTGCCTGGTTGGTTTCAATCCACGCCCCCGCGCAGGGGGCGACTGACGCCAGTCCCTTCGATCAATCCTTGGTAGAAGTTTCAATCCACGCCCCCGCGCAGGGGGCGACGCGGTGTCGACGCCGTTCCACTTCACCCCGTTGTTGTTTCAATCCACGCCCCCGCGCAGGGGGCGACCCAGGTGGTGGCGGCTGTGGACCTAAAGAGAAAAGTTTCAATCCACGCCCCCGCGCAGGGGGCGACTCGTGCAGGGTGCTGGTCATAGCGCGGATCTCCCGGTTTCAATCCACGCCCCCGCGCAGGGGGCGACTGCTGGCGCAGCGCATTTTGCTGTACGTCGAGGAGTTTCAATCCACGCCCCCGCGCAGGGGGCGACCTTACCGTCACGCCGTCTCTAGAGCTTATTACGAGTTTCAATCCACGCCCCCGCGCAGGGGGCGACCCCGACGGCTACGCAGTGACGCAGACAGACATGGTTTCAATCCACGCCCCCGCGCAGGGGGCGACGCTGGCGAGCGCCCCCTGGACGGTGGCATACGATCCGTTTCAATCCACGCCCCCGCGCAGGGGGCGACCTTATTGGCCTCGCTCGGATTCGCAAGCGTGTTGAGTTTCAATCCACGCCCCCGCGCAGGGGGCGACGCCTGATTTTATGCAAGGCACCCTCAGCGCCACGGGTTTCAATCCACGCCCCCGCGCAGGGGGCGACCTTCGCCCACCGGGCCATTGGGTCGTGAAGCATAAGTTTCAATCCACGCCCCCGCGCAGGGGGCGACGGTAGCTAGAGCCAACGCCGATACCGGAGACAGGTTTCAATCCACGCCCCCGCGCAGGGGGCGACCTGGAACCCGATCGCCAAACGCGGCGGCTGGTACGGGTTTCAATCCACGCCCCCGCGCAGGGGGCGACCGTAGCCCGTACACCACTCCTTCGTGAAGCTGTCGTTTCAATCCACGCCCCCGCGCAGGGGGCGACACCAACGTCGGCTGCACCATGCTGGTGAAGGACATGTTTCAATCCACGCCCCCGCGCAGGGGGCGACATCGGTCTGGGTGTCGGAGATGACCTCCGCGACCTGGTTTCAATCCACGCCCCCGCGCAGGGGGCGACTTTCGAGCGTCGCAAATCTCACCTCTTCCCCGATGTTTCAATCCACGCCCCCGCGCAGGGGGCGACCAGGCACCAGGTACCCGAGTCTTAGCAAGCTCGAATGGTTTCAATCCACGCCCCCGCGCAGGGGGCGACGCTGCCGAATCGAGGTGATCTAACCATGTCTCTTGTTTCAATCCACGCCCCCGCGCAGGGGGCGACCCCCGGTCAGCACACAGGGGAAACACGAATGGATGTTTCAATCCACGCCCCCGCGCAGGGGGCGACTTGTAGCCCCCGTTGACGCGGTGCGTAATCTCGCGTTTCAATCCACGCCCCCGCGCAGGGGGCGACACGGGGCTGCTCCAGGGGCTCGCCGGCACCACGAGTTTCAATCCACGCCCCCGCGCAGGGGGCGACATGGCCGGCCTAGATGTGCTGACGAAGACGATGCAGTTTCAATCCACGCCCCCGCGCAGGGGGCGACTACCGGCAACGCGATGGGCGCGAAGCCGGCAAAGTTTCAATCCACGCCCCCGCGCAGGGGGCGACCACACTCGGAGACTGAGTGTGTTCCCGTCTACTCGTTTCAATCCACGCCCCCGCGCAGGGGGCGACCGGCTTCGGAATAATAGCCACTGCCGGGAACCCAGTTTCAATCCACGCCCCCGCGCAGGGGGCGACTTCGCCGAGCAGATCATCGATCAAAAGCTCCTGGTTTCAATCCACGCCCCCGCGCAGGGGGCGACTTGACGTTGACGACACCGAGGGTATCGAGCGACTTGTTTCAATCCACGCCCCCGCGCAGGGGGCGACCGAATGATCAATGACGTACGCGCCGGCCGCATGGTTGTTTCAATCCACGCCCCCGCGCAGGGGGCGACTGCGGCTCCTGAAGTATCTGATTCTTAAGGAACCAAAGTCCAGAATCCGCGAACCTACCCCCGGGTGCCCCGGATGGTCGGGCCGCACGCCTCGCAAAGATGCGCAAAGCTTTCGTGCCCAGCGCGTAAGAGGCTCCGCGAACCTCTGCTGGAGGGAGTTGCTTGCTAGGGGTTCGCGGGCAACCCGCTTCCGTCAGGCGATCAGCGGGCCATCGAGGTCCAGGACCGTCTTGATGCCATGATGTTCCTTGCGACCCTTCCAGTTGGCGCCCAGGAAGTAGAAGCGCAGGCTGTCCTCGGTCTCGTCAAATTCCCTCAGCAGCCTCAGGCGTAGCTGGGTCCATTGCGTGGGATCGACCAGACACTCAAAGACCGAATTCTGGACGCGCTGGCCGTAATCAAGGCAACACTTGGCGACGCGCCGGAGACGGCGGCGTCCGGCGAGTGTAGTCGTGGAGACGTCGTAGCTGACCAGAACGAGCATGGCGCTCTACTTCCAGAGGAACGAAGGATAACCGTCGAGGTCGCCGCGCAATGTTCGCGCGAGGAGAGCGGCTTGCAGGTGCGGCAGCAGGCCGAGAGTCGTCTTTTCCCCCAGGAAGGGATGCACGATCTCTTCGTTCTTTCGCTTCTGATATGCCACGAGAACGGCCTTGCGGGTGTCGCTGTCCATGGCGACCCCTCCCGATTCTCCCTGGCGGAAGCCGGCGGGACGGACCTGGTTGAGATTGACCAGCGATAGTGCCAGACGGTCCGCCAGATAGGCGCGCATCTCTTCCATGAGATCGAGCGCAAGGCCTGGCCGGCCCGGCCTGTCGCGATGGAGAAACCCGACAGCAGGATCGAGCCCAACGGCTTCGAGCGCGGCCGTGAAGTCGTGCCGCAGCAGTGTGTAGATGAACGAGAGAAGAGCGTTCATGTTATCGAGAGGAGGTCGCCGGCTCCGGTCGTGGAGAAAGAACGAGTCCTTCTGCTGGACCAAGAGAACGTCGAAGGCCTCGAAATAGGCGCGAGCCGCACTTCCCTCAAGACCACGCAGACCGTCTACCGTCAGGTCGGGCGTGAGAGATCGCAGGTGCTGAGCCAGCCTGCTTGCGGCGCTCCGCAGAGCGTCAGCACCTGGATGCTCCGGCCGGTCGCGGAGAGCTCGCAGGAGAACGGTGCGGCTGTTGGCTAGCTTTGCAGCAAGGATGGCGCGGACGATGGCAGCGGAGCCTACCGGATCGTCGGCGCGGCGATACTGTTCGCGCCGCAGCAGCACGTTACCGGACACGGGACCCTGGAGACGAGCGAGGAATCTGCCGCTCTCGGTGAGGAACGAGACGGTGACGCCGCGCTCACCGCAGAGCCCAAGAAGATATGGACTGAAACCGATCTGCCCGAAGCAGACGATGCCGCCCAGAGTGTGGATCGGCACCCGCATGCGAGTCTCCTGGTCGACCCGCACCGCGACCGCCTCGCCGTCCTTCGCCAGGTAAGCCCCGGCCGTGGTCACAAAGAGTGTGTTCTGATGTCTCCTCACGGAGCGACTCCTTCGTCTTGCCCCTCTGGAGATGCCGCGATCTGCCGGAGGAAGCGTGCGAGGTAGCGCTGGGCGGAGCTGGCCGGTGCCCCCGGAAGGCAGACGTCGAGCAACGAACAGCGATCGCACTTCGGCTCGCGGACAGGCATGGGAGTGATACCGCGCCCTACAAGCTCGTGAAAACGTGCCGCCGCGGCTTCGGTGAGCTGGCGAAGACCGTGGTCGAAGAGCACGTCCATTCGTCGGCGCGGCTGACCGTAGAACAGGGCGCCCGCTGGAACCTCAATCGCCAGCATCTCCTCCAAACAGATTCCTTGGGCGCAGAGCTGAACCTCGTCGGCTCGGTGGGACTTGGGTCGGCCGCGCTTGTACTCGATCGGGAATGGTCGCCAGAGTCCCTGCAGACCGGGGAGCGGGGCCGCGGCTTGGACTCCCCCTTCGCCGGGACCGAACCGCCGCAGTTCCACCACGTCGGCCTTGCCCGAAAGCCCGAGACGCGCGCTGCGGAGAGGGAGGCTGCGAACGACCCGGAGATCGCCACGGGACTCGTCCGCTCCCCGGTCCGCGCGCTCGTGGAGGTGCGTTCCTTCCACCGTCAGGGCGTTGTCCACCCAAATCTGTTCGAGGTGGATCAGGGCAGCCTGCCGCTCGCAGAAGAGCAGGTGCTGCAGGCCGGAGAGCGGGAGCAAATCGTCTTCGGTGAACACGTGCTTACCGCAACTCGAGCAGTGTCACTCCCACCGGCACACGGTCGCGATGGATGGTCACCGCGTAGTCGGCAAATGCGCGGGGCGCTTCGATTTCGGGCTTTTTCTTTACCTCAACGAGCTCGAACAGCTCGTGAGCCGGAGCGCAGCCAAGCATGGCCTGCCGGCGCCGCTGCGCAGTATCGGTGTCCGTGCCGTCGTGGCGGAAGACGACGAGCGGCCGGTGAACGCTCATCAGCCCCTTGCTCGCCGAGCGGTCGTGCTCATACATGTTGAGCAGGGCCTCCCAAAGCAGGGCTAGGTCGGCGTCGGAGAACCCGGTTTCCTGGGCCAGGTGCGCGCTGATGAAGCCGCGGCCCACGAACAGGCCGTAGGGGATGAGTGCCTTGCGGCCCATCGTGCGGAGCTTGTCCTCGGGCTGCTCGGCCTCCCAGCGGGCGATGTCCGCCGAAGAGCTCGCGCCCTTGACGTTCTCGGCCACCGCCATGCGAGTGATCGAAAGGTCCAGCGGCAGGACCGGGTCCACCGAACGGGCAAAGGGGATCTGCACCGGTCCGCGCACCTGGCCGGCGTTGGCGCCGGTGCTCATCACCGCGCCGAAAGCTCGCACGTCGAAAAAGTTCTGGCACATCCAATGCTTCGCCGCATCGACCCTGGCCTTGGAGGAGCCCTTCTTGTCCGCGGCGAGACCGCCTGTTTCCTCGTGAGCGCGGGCGATCGGGCGGTTGAGGTTCGTCGCGTGTTCGATGAAGATGGCATCGGGCATCTGATTTCCCCGCGCGATCTGCACATAGTTACGGATGCGACGCTTGATCGCCACGTCGGACACCAGGCCGATCATCGTCTCCGGGTCGAGACGCGGGGCGTTGCCGGCGTCGGGATCGCCGTTGGGGTTACCGTTGACGCAGTCGAAAAGAAAGAGGAATTCGTAGCGATTTGCGATCGGCTCAGACATGCTCGGTCTCCTGGGAATTGGCGTCCGGGGTCTCGTCGGCAGGCGCGGCCGCGGCCTTGGGATGCGAACGGTCGGCGGCGATCTGCTGGTAGTAGCCGAGCGCGAAGACGGTCTGCCGCTCCAGGCTCAGTGTCGTCGGGATTGCCTGCTCGATGCGTCCGAAGGTGTCGGCGATCCGCCCCTCGTGCCAGCGGGCAAGGCCGCGTTCGAGCTTGTCGAGGTGAAACTGAGAGGTACGCACGAGCTTCCCGAGAACCAGCGCCGGCGTGGTGCTCGCCGCGGCGTAGTAGCGCTGGACAACTCCGGCTCCGACGTCCCCCAGGGCGCGGTATTGCAGCGTGGCAAGCATCGCGATCAGCCGCCCGCAGTGATAGGCGGGATCGGGATGGTCCTCATTGAGATAGGGTTTCATCGCGGGATCTCCTTCGCGGATGAGGAAGGCCTTGAGCAGGCCTACACGGGCATGGTTGAGCGGTTGATCGGTGACGATGTCGATCTTGAGCCGCGACAGAGTCCGGGCCATAGCCTGCCGCGGAATGCGATCCTGCCGCACGGCGACGTGCCACATCGTGGCCTGGAGCGACGGCGGGAGGTCGTCCAGATCTCGCACCAGGGCGCCGAGCACAGCGAGGAGCCTTGGCGGTGGGGCCAGGCCATTTCCGTCGCGCCGGGAGATAGAAAGGTCCGAGAACCAGTGATCAATGCTGCGCACCAGTTCCTCGAACTGCCCTTCGATCCAATCGCGCACCATCACCCGCCCGGAGGCACCGGACAGGGTCAGAATGAAGTAGCGGTTGTCGAGGAGGTCAGGACGCGCGCCGCTTTGCAGAGCCCTCAACAGCTCCCGAGCCCGCTGCTGCGCGCCGGCCTCAACCGTGCCAGCATCGTCGAGGAATGCCAGCGGATCCTCTTCGCGGGGCACGCGGTTCTTGAACCAGTGCACAACCTTGATGCCCACAAGGCGCTGGCTCTCTTCTTTGAGCAGGTAGTTGAGCGACGCCCGGTACTCGGCGGCGACCTCCTCGGAAACCGGCGCGTTGGCGGCCTGCGAGAGCCCGTAGGAGCAGAAGGACTCCTGCTTGAAGGCGGCGACGACGTCACCCATGGCTAGGCCACCGACGTCCGCGAGGCCGGCGATCTTCGGGTGGGTGGGCGCGGGCTTTACGAGGTCGCCACTGGCCAGGCAGCGGACCAGTTCAGCGGCGTCTCCCTCGCCGGCCTTACGGGGCGGCGCCAGGCTGCGGCGGAACCGGCGCCACCAGTCGTGCCAAACCGTCGAATCGACGAGGTACGGCGGCGAAGCGCCCAGGACGGAGAACGTCACCTTGTCGGTCGGCTTGGCCTTGCGTGCCTCAAGCTGGGAGCGGATCTCCGATAGAACGCCTGCGTCCTCAAGAGTCTCCGCGATGCTGGCGAGGACGGGAAGGGTCTTTGCCGCCTGCCGCAGAAGGTCGGTGAAGTAGGCGTGTTTGGCGAGGAGCTTGGCATCCGGCTCGCCGTCCGTGAGAAGAGTGACGACGTCGGCGGAGTCAGAGAGGAAGTGACGGCAGCCCGGCCCGCCGCGCTTGATCTCCGGCTGGGAAAGCTCCGGACACTTGCGGAAGGTGACTCCCGGACTCTTCGGGTCCTGGGCGAGAGGGAGAACTTGAAGGAACCGGCCTTCCTGGCTGCACACCAGGCCCCAGCGGATCACCTTGGGGGCGAACCCTGGCTCGGTCACCAGGTCGTGGCTGCGGGCGTAGCTCACCAGTGCCCCGAGCATCAGACGCTCTCCCCCATTTTCAGCACGTCCGGACTGCCGTAGTCGGGCACCTGGACCACTCCGCCGCGAAGCTTCGCCAGGAACAGGCTCACTGCGGGAGCGTCGTGCGCCGTGCCCGGGCGGGATAGATCGAAGACGTCGTACAGCATCAATCCCAGGTCCTCGTCCATGACGATCGGACGCGCTGTGTCCCCGGCCTCCACAAGCCTGAAGAAGGCCGGCATCTCGCGACAGCCGAAGTACGGCTGAAAGAAGCACTTCCCCTTCTCCGCCCGGCGGCGGAACTGCGCCTCGAGGGCGGTCTGGCGGCCCTCATGACCGGGCCAGGCAAGGATGTCCGCCTGCAAGCGGTAGCGCACGTCACGCAGCGCCATCGTCTGCCGCTGGGTGCGCCCCTTCTCATCGGTACCGAGCAGATCCCGGTCGCCGTCCGCCCACAGCGGCTCTGGCTTCCGCTTGCCGTCTATCCAATCAAGGACGGCGTTGACATTGACCTTGTCCTTCACCTCATTGCGCCGCAGGGCGATGTAGGCCGGAACGGCGAGCACCTCGATCACCCGCACTGCCCAACGGAATTCCGCCGGCTTGGCGTAGATGGCGTCGAAGATCCCCCGCGCGGCTGAAGGGGTGATTACAGGATAACTGAAACGCTCCACCTTCAGCTCCGGACGACTGAAGCACGCGAACTCACCCCAGACCTCGAGCATCTGTCGAGTCGGCGGCATGACGGCCTCCTTTCGCTGGCTACCTCGCTACTAAATACCAACGCGACGAAAATGTTAACGGGGGCGCACGCGTCAGCTGCGGCCCGTGGCCGTGGTCCTACGCGATCCAGGCGGATTCGCTGGGGCCGGTCAGCCCGGCCAGCTGCGGATCGTAGAGATCCTCGCCGAGCAACACGAACCAATCCTTGGACTCCTCGCCCTTCTGGCCGGTGGGCGCCGGCCACAGAAAGTTGCGGAACGGGTCGCCTTCCTTCGGCCGGTAGACGTTCACGGTGTGCGGACGGGCGCGGCGGACCCACCGGGAGGTCAGCTTACCGGCCGCTTTCAGCTCGTCGACTAGTTCATGGAAACGATCAGGCGCGAAAGGGACAAGAACGTTGATCGCGTCCTGGTCGATCAGGCGGTAGAGAGTGGCGGTCTGCGCGAAGTCCCAGCGATCGATCGCGCTACCGAGTTCCTTCGCCTTCCCCTGGTCCCCGGCGGTGAGGCCGGTCTGGTCGTAGAGCGTGGAGTAGTAGAGATCGAAAAGCTCGCACGACTGGAGGTCCATCCCACCTGAACCGCGCGCACGGAGGAGCAGGCGGGTGATGTCGGCGGCCTGCTGGTAACCGCCCGGCGGATACCGCTCGTCCTCCGGCAGGAAGACCCGGACGGTCCCGAGCCCCGGGAGCAGGCCGTTGCGGTTGCAGCGCCCGGCGGCCTGCGCAATGGCGTCGAGCGGCCCGAGGGCGCGGAAGACAACAGGGAAGTCAATATCCACGCCGGCTTCCACGCACTGTGTCGAAATCAGCAGGCAGGGCAGCTTCTGATCCAAACGCTGCCGGACATTGGCGAGGATCCTCTGCCGGTGCGCCGGACAGAGGTTTGTCGACAGGTGGTAGAGGGCGGGGACCCGCCACGCAAGAAGGAGCGACGCCAGCTGCAGAGCGTGGCGCTTGAGGTTGACGATGCACAGTGCGGTGCCGGCGTCGGCGAGCTGCGCCGCAAGCGATTCCCACGAGGACGGAGCGTCCGTGTCCCATTGCACGGCGACGCGGCGCGCCCGCTCGAAAAGATCGAGTGAGCTGGGTACGATCTCGCGCGGCGCCCAGCCGGTGGTGGCGAGCTTCTTCACTCGCGAGTCCAGGCGGGCGAATGCCGGTTGCGTGGCGGTGGCGAAAACGACCGACGAGCCGTAGCGCGCCGCGAGACGCGACAGGGTCGCCAGGGTCGGAACGGCCAGCTGCGGCGGCAGCGTCTGCACCTCGTCGAGCAGGATCACGCTGCCGGCCAGGCGATGGAGCTTGCGGCAGGCCGAAGGACGGTTCGCGAAGAGCGACTCCAGAAGCTGCACGCTGGTGGTGACGACAAGGGGTGCATCCCAGTTCTCCACCAGCCGCCGCCCCGTCTGCTCGGCCGCACTTTGGCCATCCTCGTCCGGGCCGCTATTTGTGCCGCGGGTGCCCGCCAGGCTGTGATGCTCGAGAACGTAGGACTCCCCGAGGCGAGCGGCAAACAGGCCTCGATAGATCTGTACCGTCTGCTCGATGATGCTCAGGAAAGGGACGGCCACCACGATCCGGCGAAGGCCATTGGCCAGAGCATGGTGGAGGGCGAAGGCCAGCATCGCCAGCGTCTTGCCCGCGCCCGTGGGCGCCGACAGAGTGAAGAGGCCTGTTCCTGATCTTCCGGCACCGCGGCAGGCCTCAAGAAGGTCCGCCCGCAGCCTCGCCACCTCAGCCGCGGACCGGTTCTCGGCCGCCAGTCGCGTCACCGCCGCGTCGAAGAGTGCCAGCGCCTCGGCAGGTCGTAGCTCCGGGCCAGGCAAGCGATGGATCTTTCGTCCCTCAACCTGGCGCTGGAAGTGCGCCTCGGTCTCCAGGAAATCGGCATCCACCAGCGCCGAGAAAAGCATCCGGACATCAAGCATCGAGCCCGCCCTGGGATGGCTGCACTCGAACAGCGACCCCGCCAGCTGCGGCAGGCCCAGGCCGTCATCGCCGAGCCGGCGTAGCAGCAGGGAGACGTCGGTCTCGGTGACCCGGAGTCCCGCAGGCAAATGCGCCGCGAAGCGCTGAAAATCTCGCATCCCGCGCAGCGCTTCGTAACTCTGCAGCCCAATGTGATGGCCCTGAACTGCGAAGGCGGCGGCAATACCGTGCACCTGGGCGTGGCCAAGAGCCGCCCGTGCTCCTGCCGACCAATGGTCAAGACCGCGCTCGAGGCCGCCCAGCCGCCGGGTGAAAAGCTCGCTGTACTTCCCAAGATCGTGCAGCAAGCCGGCAAGCCGCGCCTCATCGGCGGCGCCAAACCGGGCAGCAATCCCCGCGGCCGTCTCAGCAACGTCCTGGAGATGGTCCCGCAGCGGCTCCCAATTTTCGCGCTCTGGCGCGGAGTGCGCGTAGTACATGGAGCTTCATTATCTCATCACCATCTGCCGGCGCCACTGGCGACAGCTCGCGCCCAAGGCCTGCAAAGCGGTCCCCCGCCAGTCCGGCAACGCCTGGCCTGAGGCTGCCCGCCTCGCCTCTCGTCCGCCTCCCTTCATCTTGCGGATTGGCCGCCCCTAAGGCCGGGACACTCCGTCTCAACGCTGGCGCCATCGCCGCCACCATCGAGCGCCATAGCATTGTTTCGATCCCGCCTGCCCAGGGGGCGACGACAACGGGATGATCCAGTGCGAAGCCCGGGAGGGGTGATCTTGCGCCAACACGTACCCCGAATAGCCCAGATCGTTTCAATCCACGCCTCCGTGCGGGGGGCGACCCAAAGCCGGAAGCTGGTCAGCAGGGCGAAGAGTTTCAATCCATGCCCCCGTGCGAGGGCTAACGAGGCGCCCATGCGGTTTCGGTTAGCTCCTTCTTGTTTCAATCCACGCCCGTGCGGGGAGCGACTGGAGGCCACCACGTCGAGCGTCCAGCCTTCGGCATTTCAATCTACGCCCCCATGCGGGGGGCGATACTCCCACCGCTGCACCAGCGCTTCGGGGTAGTAATTTCAATCCACGCCCCCGTGCCGGGGGGCGATCCGGCGACTCTGTACCCGACTCTGTACCAAGTGCTCAAGAACGACCAGTTTCAATCCACGCCTCCGTGCGGGGGGGGGCGATTTTGCCCAGAGAGTGGACCTCCATGATTGAAAAGTTTCAATCCACGCCCCCGTGCGGGGGGCGACCAATCTTCCGGCGGCTTGCCGCGCACATACTCTCTGTTTCAATCCACGCCCCCGTGCGGGGGGCGACATTCGTTGTAGAGCGCCACCGCGTTGTCGTCCCAGTTTCAATCCACGCCCCCGTGCGGGGGGCGACGGCCGATTCGGGACCGTTCCCGGCCGGCAAAAGAAGTTTCAATCCACGCCCCCGTGCGGGGGGCGACGTCAGGGTGCTGTCGGTACCTTTAGAGGTCCCAGGTTTCAATCCACGCCCCCGTGCGGGGGGCGACCGTGCAGCGCAGGCGGTCATGTGCACAGCCATCAAGTTTCAATCCACGCCCCCGTGCGGGGGGCGACTCGAGATGGATGGCGAGGACTGGAGGACGAAGTGTTTCAATCCACGCCCCGTGCGGGGGGCGACCAAGGTGGCGGATGTCAACGCCGCGGCGGCGCAGTTTCAATCCACGCCCCCGTGCGGGGGGCGACGACGAAGGAGCAACCATCGACGGCCGTGTTCTTGTTTCAATCCACGCCCCCGTGCGGGGGGCGACTTCGTGCTCGCCTTTGCCGCGCGGAAGACCGAGGTTTCAATCCACGCCCCCGTGCGGGGGGCGACCGACGCCGGGGCTGATCGCCACGCCCGACCAGGTGGTTTCAATCCACGCCCCCGTGCGGGGGGCGACTCTCTGCCTTATGGTTTCCACCAGCTCGGCAGGTGGTTTCAATCCACGCCCCCGTGCGGGGGGCGACCGCTGTTCGGCGCCCAGGGCGGCGCCGCAATCATGTTTCAATCCACGCCCCCGTGCGGGGGGCGACTGCGGCTGTCGCAGGGCATTTTACTCGGGAACCTGTTTCAATCCACGCCCCCGTGCGGGGGGCGACGCCAGCGACGAATTGCGGCTTGTTTCGTTACCCAGGTTTCAATCCACGCCCCCGTGCGGGGGGCGACGAGGGACCAGGGCATTAGTACGTTCTCCTATATTGTTTCAATCCACGCCCCCGTGCGGGGGGCGACAGCGCGGGGTGGGAGGAGATCATCGCGGGGATAAAGTTTCAATCCACGCCCCCGTGCGGGGGGCGACTAGCATCTTGCTTCGAGTAGTTGTCTTTAAACATGTTTCAATCCACGCCCCCGTGCGGGGGGCGACGCCTGGCCGCGGTCGAGGTGGCGCGAAAGTGACGTTTCAATCCACGCCCCCGTGCGGGGGGCGACGTCGCGGGCGGCCGCACAGGTCTTGCATCGGTCGAGGTTTCAATCCACGCCCCCGTGCGGGGGGCGACCAAAAACTCTGGCGCTTTCGGCACCAAAAAGTGTTTCAATCCACGCCCCCGTGCGGGGGGCGACAAGACGTCCGTCGATGAGATCGGCTGGGAAGAGGTGTTTCAATCCACGCCCCCGTGCGGGGGGCGACACCAACGCGCCAATTTGCGTCTATACCCTGTCGGTTTCAATCCACGCCCCCGTGCGGGGGGCGACCTCGAGCCCCGCCCCGATGCTCCCATTGGCCTTATCGTTTCAATCCACGCCCCCGTGCGGGGGGCGACAGCGTCGCCGCGACGAGCAAGGAGGACCACTGGTGGTTTCAATCCACGCCCCCGTGCGGGGGGCGACGATCAGATCCGCGACCTAAACGACCTGCATTCAAGTTTCAATCCACGCCCCTGTGCGGGGGGCGACCGTGGGCGAAAAGCCAGTGGCGCTTGGGAATGCGGTTTCAATCCACGCCCCCGTGCGGGGGGCGACGCGTAAACGACAGCTCGATAGGAAGCGCCGCCGCGTTTCAATCCACGCCCCCGTGCGGGGGGCGACGGCTTCGCCGGTTTCGAGTACGGCGAGCGCGGACTGTTTCAATCCACGCCCCCGTGCGGGGGGCGACTGCACAGGGGGTCAACCCTTCGGATAGCGGCCACAGGTTTCAATCCACGCCCCCGTGCGGGGGGCGACTTGGCCACGTAATCGAGTTGCGCTGGCCGGAGGTTTCAATCCACGCCCCCGTGCGGGGGGCGACACGCGCGGAGCGTTATCGACGGCAACCTGCTGCTGTTTCAATCCACGCCCCCGTGCGGGGGGCGACGGTTCGCAACAACGCGCCGATGGCGATGGGCGACATGTTTCAATCCACGCCCCCGTGCGGGGGGCGACCCGTGCAGATCGCTGATGCATTGCCAGCACAGGAGTTTCAATCCACGCCCCCGTGCGGGGGGCGACACCCATCCGGTCACGCGGCTGTTATCGGCCGATGAGTTTCAATCCACGCCCCCGTGCGGGGGGCGACCGGGTCCTGCGACGTAGATGTCTTTGTTTACCGTGTTTCAATCCACGCCCCCGTGCGGGGGGCGACCCAAAGCGAACACCGGGCCGTTGAGTACGCCATGTTTCAATCCACGCCCCCGTGCGGGGGGCGACTTGTTGTCGCCGCGTTGTACAGCCTGTACAGCCAGTTTCAATCCACGCCCCCGTGCGGGGGGCGACGACATGGATTGCCTGCCTATACCGTACCTGGGCGTTTCAATCCACGCCCCCGTGCGGGGGGCGACATCCTCCTTAGAGGTTGGCTCTACCGGCCATCCTGTTTCAATCCACGCCCCCGTGCGGGGGGCGACACTGGTGTGTGCCGATTGCATGCCTACCTGGATCAGTTTCAATCCACGCCCCCGTGCGGGGGGCGACTCGTACACCGCATCTGGATAGGCGATGACCTGATGTTTCAATCCACGCCCCCGTGCGGGGGGCGACACCAGGCGCCACTGTACGCAAAGGTCGGCCACTGTTTCAATCCACGCCCCCGTGCGGGGGGCGACCTAAGCCGACAACGACAGGAGGTAAGCTCATGAACGTTTCAATCCACGCCCCCGTGCGGGGGGCGACGGCGGGGCGTAGGCAGGGATCGGCGGCACTGCGGGTTTCAATCCACGCCCCCGTGCGGGGGGCGACCTTGCTTCGTCCAGGTTGGCGGCCATCATTTCGAGTTTCAATCCACGCCCCCGTGCGGGGGGCGACCCCGAAGGGAGGCCACTGATGACAACCCTCCGCGTTTCAATCCACGCCCCCGTGCGGGGGGCGACGGCTTCGGCGGCTGCAGCTCCATACGGTTGCAAGGTTTCAATCCACGCCCCCGTGCGGGGGGCGACGAGCGGCCGCGGATTGTGAGTCGGTGCATGCCTGTTTCAATCCACGCCCCCGTGCGGGGGGCGACCGCCGCCCGCTCGCCGCTCTCGCGCATCCCGTCGTTTCAATCCACGCCCCCGTGCGGGGGGCGACTGGATATGGCGCGTCAATGGCTCGTCACCAGCGAGTTTCAATCCACGCCCCCGTGCGGGGGGCGACGAACTGGAGCCCCACCGGCAGCCCCGGCCAGTGGTTGTTTCAATCCACGCCCCCGTGCGGGGGGCGACGGCGCTCGGTCAGGACCCAGCGGAGCACGTCGAGGTTTCAATCCACGCCCCCGTGCGGGGGGCGACGAGTGAGGGGGACAAGCGTGGAGCAAGCTGCGGGTTTCAATCCACGCCCCCGTGCGGGGGGCGACTAGCCGTCGACGAAACCGGGCGTCCAGATCTCTTTGTTTCAATCCACGCCCCCGTGCGGGGGGCGACGAGCGACCGCGGGTACCGCTTCGCGGTGCTGATCTGTTTCAATCCACGCCCCCGTGCGGGGGGCGACGACGCGGGTGGCTGATTCGGGCGCCAGCGGCGAACTGTTTCAATCCACGCCCCCGTGCGGGGGGCGACGGTGATGAGGAAGTCGACGTCCGGGTGCTCCCGGTTTCAATCCACGCCCCCGTGCGGGGGGCGACACAACGCGTTCGGCATCCTGATCCTGCATCGGGAGTTTCAATCCACGCCCCCGTGCGGGGGGCGACCTTTGCTGGCCCTGATCACAGGATGGCCGCTTGGTTTCAATCCACGCCCCCGTGCGGGGGGCGACGAACGCCTCCTGCGATTCAGGGCCAAGTTGCGAGTTTCAATCCACGCCCCCGTGCGGGGGGCGACGCCGAGGCGTTGACGCGCGCAACCGTACCGCCGGGTTTCAATCCACGCCCCCGTGCGGGGGGCGACCGAGAAGAAGCGGAGCGAGATGCCTGTCTATTGAAGTTTCAATCCACGCCCCCGTGCGGGGGGCGACGATCGCCTGCGCGACAGACTCACGATTCCCACCATGTTTCAATCCACGCCCCCGTGCGGGGGGCGACCACGGCCAGTGAAAGCTATGTTCATGATGTCAGAGTTTCAATCCACGCCCCCGTGCGGGGGGCGACTGGGCGGCGCCCGCTCCCGCCGATCGCTGAGACAGTTTCAATCCACGCCCCCGTGCGGGGGGCGACAGCGATGAAATGGCCGAGCCCAGATCCGGCAGTGTTTCAATCCACGCCCCCGTGCGGGGGGCGACCAAGGCGAATCAGCGAACCGCGCGGAATGAACGGGTTTCAATCCACGCCCCCGTGCGGGGGGCGACGGCCGGCGCATTCACCAGCGCCCGCACAGTAGGGTTTCAATCCACGCCCCCGTGCGGGGGGCGACCCGGAGATCGACCAAAGGGAGGCTTGGCTGATGGTTTCAATCCACGCCCCCGTGCGGGGGGCGACTGGGGCCTGTGGGTTGGCGTATGCGCTGCGCTCAGTTTCAATCCACGCCCCCGTGCGGGGGGCGACTGCGGCCAGCTTCGGTTGCCGTTGCCTCACTTTCGTTTCAATCCACGCCCCCGTGCGGGGGGCGACGTTAGCTCAGATGCCCCCTCCGGCCGTAATGCGCGTTTCAATCCACGCCCCCGTGCGGGGGGCGACATTATGTTTGCGATCACAGCGACAACCGCAACGAGTTTCAATCCACGCCCCCGTGCGGGGGGCGACGGTGTTGTAACGCGCGACGCGGTTGACTGAAAACTGTTTCAATCCACGCCCCCGTGCGGGGGGCGACCGGGATCTCCCGCAGGCGCCGGAAAGGTAGGGGGTTTCAATCCACGCCCCCGTGCGGGGGGCGACCGGTGGGACTTCGAGGTGGTGGTGCCGGCGATGCTGTTTCAATCCACGCCCCCGTGCGGGGGGCGACGTAGTCCTGGACCAGCTGCGGGAGTTGCTGCAGGTTTCAATCCACGCCCCCGTGCGGGGGGCGACCCGCGCTTGGCATGCAGCCAGCGCAGTCCATCTCGTTTCAATCCACGCCCCCGTGCGGGGGGCGACTTCGTACACCGCATCTGGATAGGCGATAACCTGTTGTTTCAATCCACGCCCCCGTGCGGGGGGCGACACTCGGGCGCGTAGTAGAACATTCGGAACCGCACGGTTTCAATCCACGCCCCCGTGCGGGGGGCGACTGCGGCTCCCGAAGTATCTGATCCTTATGGGGTAGAAGTCCAGACTCCGCGAACCTGACAGCCAGCGCCCCGAATCGGCTGACCTATGCCAGCCAAGGACGCACAAAGCCTTGCGAGCTAGTACTTTATGGGCTCCGCGAAGCTCTGCTGGGAGGAGTTGATAGCTGGCGGTTCGCGGCCGCCAATTGTCGTGAGGCGATTCGCGGACCATCGCGCCTCGACGTAGAAGGCGAAACCTGGCCTCGATCTTGGCAGATTCCTTCCGGGCTCGGGCGGCGATCGCGCCGGGGCCCGGCCACGCTGAATGGCGCTAGACCAGTGCCCAACCGTTTTATTAGCTTTGCCCGGCCCCCCGGGGGCGGAGCTGCACCGCCAACGCCGTGTTTTCAGTTAGTCGTCCAGGTCGTCGGGCAGTACTTCGGAAACCGCGGGCGGCGCCGCACTTGCGCCGGCGCTCTGCACCCGCTGGCGGCGCTCGACCGGCGGCCAGAGCGGTGAGGGCGGAAAGCCCGGACCGACGCCGGCCGGCGCCGCGTCGCCGGCGCTGGCGGGCGTCGATTTGCCCGAACCAGTGCCGGCGGGTGCCGTTGGCGACACGTCCACTATGTCCGCCGCCGGAACAGCCGCCGCCTGAACACCCGCCGCCTCCTGCCCGGCGGCCTGCTGCCTGGCCGCCTGTTGCCCGAAGCTGACCACGCGGTCCCACACCGCTCCCAGGTCGTCGCCAAAGATCACCAGGAGGTCGCCGGCGGCGGCGGCCTGTAATGCTTTTTCGACCGCCTCCTTCTCGCGATAAACGTCCGGGGCGATGTGGTCGGCGGGGAAGCCGGCGGCGATCAGGCCGCTGCGGAGCAGCTCGCCGACCTCGCCGGGGCGGCGGCCGCGCAGGTGGTCGTCTTCGCGCAGCAGGATCAGGTCGAAGGCGGGGGCGGCGGCGGCGGCCAGCTGGGCGATGTCTTCGTCGCGGCGGTCGCCGGGGGCGGCGATGACGCCGATGCGCTGGCCGTGGACGGTGAGGCTGCGGATCATGCGCGCCATGGCGGCCATGCCGTGGGCGTTGTGGGCGTAGTCGAGCAGGACGCGGAAGGGGAGCTCGTGGTAGAAGTTGAGGCGGCCGGGGGTTTGGAAGAAGTCCGCGGTGAAGGTGCGCAGGCCCTGGCGGATGTTTTCGACGTCGATGCCCAGGCCGTGGGCGATGGCGGCGGCGAACATGGCGTTCTGCACGTTGTGCAGGGCCAGGCCTTCCACGGTCGCGGGGATCTGTCGCGCCAGCAGCAGCGGCACCTGCTCGCCGTGCTGATAGAGCACCAGCATGCGGCCCGACAGGCCCTGCACCAGCGATACCGCGGCGCCGCGGTCGTTGCGGACGTGCGAGGCGACGCGCTCGTTGAGCGGGTCCATGGTGACGTAGATGGGCTTGGCCGGGCTGTGGCTTGCCATGCGCACGACGCGGGGGTCGTCGGCGTTGAGCACGCAATAGTCGCGCGCCACTTCCACGATGACCTGCTTGACGCGGGCGAGGTCGTCCAGGTTTTCGATGCCGCCCAGGCCCAGGTGATCGGAGGCGACGTTGAGCACCGCGCCGACGCCGCATTTGCGCCAGCCGAGGCCGGAGCGGACGATACCGCCGCGGGCGGTTTCGAGCACGGCCGCGTCGACGGTCGGATCGCGCAGGACCAGGTGACTGGCCCACGGCCCGGTCATGTCGCCTTTCACGGTCAGGACGCCATCGATGTAAACGCCGTCGCTGGTCGCCATGCCCACGGTGTGGCCGGACAGCTTGAGGATGTGGCCGACCATGCGGGTGGTGGTGGTCTTGCCGTTGGTGCCGGTGATGGCGGCGATCGGGATGCGGTAGGGAGTGCCGTGCGGAAAGAGCATGTCCAGCACCGGTCCCGCGACGTCGCGCGGGGTGCCCTCGGTGGGCGCCGTGTGCATGCGGAAGCCCGGCGCCGCGTTGACTTCGACGACCGCGCCGCCGACCTCTTTATGGCTGCGCGAAATGTCGGGCGAGATGAAATCGACGCCGCCCACGTCCAGGCCGATGGCGCGCACGCCGCGCTCCGCCATGATGCGGTTGTCGTAATGGATCACGTCGGTCTTGTCGATCGAGGTGCCGCCGGTGCTCAGGTTGCCGGTCGAGCGCAGATAGAACAGCTGGCCCGCGGGCAGCACCGATTCGGGATCCAGGCCGGCCTCCTTGCACAAGCGCAGCGCCTGCTCGTCCAGCTCCAGGCGGGTCAGCACCTTTTCATGGCCGACGCCGCGCCGCGGGTCCTGGTTGACCAGCTCGACCAGCTGGGCGATCGTGTGCCGGCCGTCGCCGACGACGTGGCCGGGCACGCGCTGGGCGACCGCCACCAGCTTGCCGTTTACAATCAGGATGCGGTAGTCGTTGCCCTGTTGAAAGGTTTCGACGATCACCGTCGACGAATAGTATTCAGCTTCGGCGAACGCCGTCCGCACCTGGTCGGCGGTGGTCAGACCGATGGCGACGCCCTTGCCGTGATTGCCGTCCAGCGGCTTGATCACCACCGGGTAGCCCAGGCCCTCGGCCTCTTCCACCGCTTCTTCGGCGTCGTAGACCCGCACCTGGCGCGGCACCGGCAGGCCGAGATCGGCCAAAATCTGATTGGTCAGGCGCTTGTCAGAAGCGATTTCCACCGCGGTGTGGCGGGTTTCGCTGGTGATCGTCGCCTGGATGCGGCGCTGGAACTTGCCGTGTCCCAGCTGCACCAGCGACCGATCGTTCAAACGAATCCAGGGGATGTCGCGGTCGTCGGCGGCGCGCACCAGCGCCCCGGTCGAGGGGCCGAAGGCACGCCGCTGCGCCAGGCGCACCAGCGATTCGCACTCGGCGCGAAAATCGAACGGCGACGAGTCGTGGTCCGCCCGCTCGACGGGCAGCAGGTGGCGGAGGACTGCCAGCGCCAGCTCGCCCGCGGCGCGGCCCACCGCCTCTTCGGCGTAGCTGTACACCACGTGGTACTGCCCGGTCGGCAGCCCCTCGCTCCGCGTCTTGCCGTAGCTGACCGGCGTGCCGGCAAGACATTGCAGCTCGATCGCCACGTGCTCCAGCACGTGGCCCAGCCAGGTGCCCTCTTCTTCGCGCAGCCGCCGCACGAAGCCGCCGGGCTCGCCGTACGAGCAGCCGTGCTCCTCAAGGCTCGGGATGAGCGCCAGCAGGCGTTCGTTGAAGCCGGGGAGCTTCATCGTCGGATACGCCTCCAGCTCCCCCAGGTCGACGCGCAACCGGATCACCGGCGCCAGGGCGTACAGGTTCGGCCCGCGATAGACCCTGGATTCCAGGATTTTCATCGTCCGTTCATCTCCTCGGCCGTCGCGTCGTCCTCACCTTCGCCTTCACGTTCGCCGCCCTCGCCGCTCTCGCCGCCGTCACCGCGTTCGCCGCCACCCCCGCCGGCCCCGCCCCCGGCACCGCCGACCCCACCGGCACCGGCACCGGCCACACCACCGATCGCCGACCCGCTGGCCAGCCCTGCCGCCGGCGCGCTGCCGGGCAGCACGACCGGCGGATGCCCGGTGCGCTCCGCGAGGTCGTAGCTGCACCCGGCGGTCAGCACGTCGAGCTTGACACCGAGCATCGCCAGCGGCCGCCCGCGGCTGACCGCGTAGCTGTCCGTGTAGCGCATGCCGCGCGCGTCGACCACCGTCACCGCCCCCACCCCCAGCACCTGCAGCACGCCCGAGCCGTCGAGCACCGCGGCGGTGTCTTCGTCGACGCCGACGCCCAGCAGCCCAGGATGGTAGGACAGCGCGGTCAGCAGCCGGCCGAGCCGGTCGCGCCGCCGGAAGTGCTGATCGATGACCAGCTCGGGAGCCAGCCCCAGGCCCGGCGCCAGGTGCACCAGGCGGCGGCGCGGCGTGGCGCCGCTGTCGCCGATGGCGATCATGTGCTGCGACAGGTAGGCGGCGCCGGCGCTGGTGCCGGCCACCACCATCCCGGCGGCATGGCGGGCGCGGATCGTCGCCTCGACCGGCGTGCCGCCCAAGGCAGACGACAGCCGCAACTGGCTGCCGCCGGTGATGAACAGCCCGGTCGCGTACTCCAGCAGCTCGACCGCCACGTCGCCCGCGCCCAGCGCCTCCTCGCGCGTCGAGATGTGCAGCACCTCGACGCTGTCGGCGTTCAGGCCATAGAAGAGGTCGGTGTAGCGCTCGCCCGTCGTCTGCACTTCGGAGGCGGTGGCGAGCACCACCACCGAGGCGTCCGCCCCGCCCGCCGCCTGCAGGAAATAGCGCAGGATGGTACGCTCGCGCACCTTGTCCTCGGCGCCACCGATCGCGATCAGAGTCCCCGCCTTCGCCGGGGCCTGCGCCGCCAGGTTGTCCATGGTGGATGTCCCGCCTAGTCTTCGACCTGGCGCCCTTGCGGGTCCGGCTGCGCAGTCCCTTTCGCCCACCGTCCGTCCGTGCCGTTTGCCATGAGCGCGGATGCTAGCACGCGGGCGACGCCGGTCCGGCCTGCGGCCGGCCAAGCCCAAGGAGGCTGACCGCATGCTGCTCGCGGACTCTCGGCGTCTCACCGGCCGCAACCTCCTGCTGCGCGAGCCGGGAGCGGTCATCGAAGTCGTGGCGGAGCCCGCCGAAGCCCACGCCCTGGCGGCGGCAACGGCGGAGTGGCAGCGGCAGGCACGCCGCATGCTGGACGCGGTGGGCTGGCGCGGCCAGCAGATCCACGTGCGCCCGTTCCGCGGTGGCATCAGCCTGGCGCTGAGCGCGCCGATCGACGCCCTCTACACCGCGACCGAGCTCAACGAATGGGCCTGGGAGGCCGCCGTCCTCGCCACCGGCGGCGCCGCCGCCGCAACCGCCGCGGCGCACGGCGCGGCCCCTGACGCGCGCGGAGCCGGCCCCACCAGCGCCGCCGTGGCGTCGGATCGCGCCGCCTTCGCCGCCGCCGCCGACCGGCTGCGCGCCGCCATCGCCCGCGAAAGCGACCCGGCGCTGCTCGACCTGCGCGACGCCGCGGCGCGCCACGGCGTCGCGTTCCTGGCCGACGACGACCGCGCCACCGTCGGCCTGGGCGCCGGCTCGCGCACCTGGCCGCGCGACCAGCTGCCGCCGCCGGCCGCCGTCGAGTGGCGGGCGGTGCACGACATCCCGGTGGCCCTGGTCACCGGCACCAACGGCAAGACCACCACCACGCGCGCCACCGCCGCCATCCTGGCCGCGGCCGGCCACCGCGTCGGCGTCACCTCCACCGACGGGATCGCGGTCGGCGGCGACACCCTGGACGTCGGCGACTACTCCGGCCCCGGCGGCGCCCGCACCCTGCTGCGCGACACCCGCGTCCAAGCCGCGGTCCTGGAAACCGCGCGCGGCGGCCTGCTGCGCCGCGGCCTGGCCCTCGAGCGCGCCACCGCCGCCGCGGTCACCAACATCGCCGACGACCACCTGGGCGCCTACGGCATCGACGACCTGGCCGGCCTGGCAGAGGCCAAGCTCCTGGTCACCCAGGCCGTGGTCCCGGACGGCCGGGCGGTGCTCAACGCCGACGACCCCGAGCTGGCCGCGCGCGGCAGCCAGGGCCCGGCACCGGTCACCTGGTTCAGCCTCGACCCTCACCGCGCCGCGCAACGCGACCTCGCCGCGCACCGCGCCGCGGGCGGCGACGCGGTGTTCCTGGAAGGCGGCCAGCTCCTCCTGGCCCGCGGCGGCCAGCCCCCGCAGCTGGTGGCGCCGGCAACCGCCGTGCCCATCGCCTTCGGCGGCGCGGCGCGCCACAACGTCGCCAACGCCCTGGCCGCGATCGGCCTCGCCGCCGCCATGGGCGCCCCCATCGCCGCCATGGCCCAAGGCCTGGCCTCCCTGCGCGGCGACGACGACACCGGCGGCGGCAATCCGGGACGCGGCCATCTGATCGAGATCGACGGCTTTCACGCCCTCCTCGACTACGCCCACAACCCGCACGGCCTGGCCGCCCTGGTCGACTTTGCCGCCACCATCCCCGCCACCCGCCGCCTCATCATCCTCGGTCAGGCCGGCGACCGCGACGACGAATCCCTCCGCCGCCTGGCCCAGACCGCCTGGACTCTGCACCCCGACCACGTCATCATCAAAGAGCTGACCGCCATGCTCCGCGGCCGCCTTCCCGGCGAGGTTCCCGCCCTCCTCGAAACCGAGCTGCTGCGCCTGGGCGCCCGCCGCGAAACCCTCACCCACGCCGCCAACGAAGTCGAAGCCGTCCGCCAAGCCCTGGCCTGGGCCCGCCCCGGCGACCTCCTGCTCCTCCTCATCCACAAGCAGCGCGATGAAGCCCTCGCCATCCTCAACGACCGCCGCCGCGGCTGGGCGTAGGAATCCCGCCGGCCGCTCGCGCCTACGTCTCAGGACGTTGCCCCATCTCCGGCGCGGAGTGCATCCGCGCTTGGCTCCACTCCCCAACGCCAGCGCGAATCGGCGACGATTGCACACGCTGATTCGTACATCAGGCAAGAAACATCGTAGAATCGCGGATACCCGCGGCACCTATCTGCGCTTTCGGGGGAAGGCAATGCCGGAAGTCACTTCTGGTCGGCCGAATTCCAGGCGCTTCCTGCTGCAGGTGGCGCGATTCAACTCGGCAAAAAGGAGTTGGCTGAAACCATGAGACAAAGCGCTGTCGTCCTCATCACCGGCCTCTATCTCGTCGGCGCCGGCTCGGCTCGCCTCGGCGCCGCCGATCCTGGAATCACCAGCGCAAGCAAGGACGCCATCCTCAAGACCCTGGCGGCGGATCCGGACGTGGTATGGATCGACGCCGCGAAGACACAGCCGATGTTCATTCCTGAGCGTCTGCTCAACACCACGGTGCCATTGGATCAGTTGCCCATTGGGTCCTCAGAGTTGCGAGACATCCACGTCATGCTCAATCCTCCGGCAAAAGCCGGCGGCTCCGGCGCTCCGATCTGCCGCTGGATGTCAATGCTGGGAATCGGCCCTCTCAAGTACAGCGATACCCTCTCGATCGACGGCCACTTCGAAAAGAATGGCTTGCAGGTGATTGGCCGGGTGACGAATGTTGAAACCGGCTTGTTCTTCTGGCCGCAGAACGTCGCCTCGATGGTGCAAGTACAGGTCGAGGAGGTGGTGCGCGACGATTGGAAGCTCGCGCAAACTAGAACTGAGATGCGCTTTTACATTCTTGGCGGCTCGCTGAACATCGATGGATCGGTGATGTGCACCAGGAGCGCAGATCCGCCCTTCCATGCTATAGTGGGGCAGCGCCTATATATCTTTGGGTTACCTTTTCCGTCAGACCCCCGCCTGATCGACGGAGCCGTCCCTTTCGTTGTGTCAGGCGATCAGTTGCTTGATGTCGGCTACGACCAGGTACCCGCATTCAAGCCAATCACCCTGGAAGAAGCGCGGCAGCGCGCCCACAAGGCGGCTGCCAATGTTCACTAGGAGGCTCCTTTCGCTAGCGGCCCTGTGGGTGTTTGCAGGTACACCCGCAGTTGGACAGACCTGCTCCGCTGGTCGAAATCCGGACACAGAATTCCCCTTCTTCGGCAATACGGACCCCAATCTCGGACTGCCGACGTCTAGCGTTACGATCTTTCCAAATGCTGCGGCAGCGTCGAGCTCTGCCCTCCAGAGCACGACGACCAGCGCCGCTGCGGCCTGGAACCAGAGCTGCCCCCAGTCTTCCTATCCAAATATCCCTGCGTTCAACACCAATTGGGGAGCTCAGGCTCCGCCTTCTTCGTTCGCCGCGAGCCACAACGACCTTGAAATCGACTACCTTTCGACCACGCCGGCGGCTGCCAATGCGAACGGCACGTACACGACGGCGCTGTGGACGGGGGGCGGCTCGTCAAGCACCACTACGCCTTCAGTGATTCAGGTTTACGGTCTATGCCCACCAAAGTTGAGCATCCCGGGCCTGTGCACCAACGGCGGCCCCATCTCCTGGACCGGCCCCACCGCACTTGCCGTCCTTGAGCACGAGATCGGCCACGCGTTGGGGCTCGACCACGACCGGACGACCGACGGGTCGGGCAACACCTGCCCGACCAACGGCGTGATGGAGTCGTCACCCAGCGCCGGCGCCCTGATCCTGGCCTCGTACTGCATGCTGGCGAACCGCGAGAACAACGACAAGGATGTGTGCAACGACCGCAAGCCGACCTCCAACCAGACGAACCCGTGCGAGAGCGATCCACCGCCGAGCAGCCAAGGAGGCGGGCCGGGCAACCTGGGCCTGGGCTCGAACAAGGACTGGTGCGTCGCCTACGCCTGGGACTGCACCATGAATTCGAGCCCGGATTGGACGCAGACCTGCGCCTACTACTGCACCACCACGACCGACTCCACCGGCGAGATCATCTCGTCCGGATGCACCTGGAACTGCGACAGTGATGAGGAAGAAGAGGCGAATACCGATCTGGCGGGGCCCACGCTTTCGGTCACCTCGCCCTCGTCCGACCAGACCGTCTCGGGCATCATCAACCTGACCGGTTGGGCCATGCAGTATTTCGCTCCCGCGACGATCACCCTGGGCGTGGACGGCAACCAGGTGAGCATCGGCAACCTGGTGCGCGGGCTCCCCTCACCCGCGGCGTGCACGGCGCCGGCCGGCGTGGAACACTACCTTTGCAACACGAACAGCGGTTTCACCGGTACCTTCGATACCCGCACGCTGAGCAACGGCAGCCACACCCTGGACGTGCTGGCGGGCACGTCGATCGGCTGGTCCACCAGCATGGAGATCTCGCTGGTAACCGCCAACACCTGCTTCGACATGGTACCGCCGACGATTTCCTTATCGGCGCCGGCGGCGGGAGCGAGCGTCACCGGAACAGTATCGGTCACCGCGGCGGCGGCGGACAACGTGGCGGTGGGACAGGTGGCGTTCTACGTCGACGGCCAGATCGCCAAGGTGGTGACGGCCGCACCGTGGGTGTGGTCCTGGGATACCAGCGCGTATTCGCCGGGCACTCACATCCTGTATGCGGTGGCGACGGACACCTGCAACAACTCGACCGGCGCCAGGACGGTGGCAGTGAACGTGGTGCCGACGATCCGCATGTACGTCGATCAGCCCACTTCCGGTTCGACGGTGACGGGCAACGCAGTCTACATGTTGGGTTGGGCGACGGATACCGCCGGCATCGCGTCGATCACCTTCACCGTGGACGGCATGGGCAGCCTGCCTGTCACCACTCCCTACACCTATGGCCTGAACCGCCCGGACGTCTGCGCCGCCTATCCGGGCAACCCTGCCTGTCCGTACGTCGGCTGGGGCGTCGTCTTCGACTCGACACAGATGGCCAACGGCGCCCACACCCTCCGGGCCACCGCCACCGACCATGACGGGCAGACGATCACCTTTACCCTTCCCATCGTGGTCTCGAACGCAATGCCGCCGGTGGTATCGATGGTGTGGATGGCGCCGGCGGCCGCTGCCGGCTTCGGTCCGGCCGGCAGCCTGGTTGTCGCCGGCGACGCTTCGGGAGCGCCCGCGGGCACCGGCGTCCAAGTCTACTGGCGGGATGTCACCGCGGGCGGCCCCTGGACGCTGCTCAGCTACACGGCGCCAGTTACCAACGGCTCGTGGGCCAATTCGATCGCCAACGCCAACGACTCGCACGAGTACGCGGCCTACGCAACCTACGGCGGCAGCACCTCCTCCACCTGCACCTATCCGGGATCCAACGCCACGTTCTGGTGCCCCTAGACAGACTAGATATCCCCGGTCCCCCATGGGAGAATCCCCGGCTCGGCCGGGGTTCTCCCGGCAACGGGAGCCCGCCTTGCCGGGTTGGAAGCTCATCCTGTACTGCCTGACGGCGCTCGGTTGCATGCAGAGCGCCGTTTGGCTGTTGGCGAGGGGGCTCCGCCTCAGGCTGGAGCGGCGCGCCGTGCTGCTCGGTCTGGCGCTGCCGCTGGCGATGCTGGCACCGTGGCTTCCCGGCGGCGAAGTCCTGGCGCCGACCGGCGTGCTCGACGGCGCCCTGCCGGGATTGCAGGCCGACGCCGCGCATCGCACCCACCTGGTGCTGAGCGACGCGATCCTGCAATTCGTGCCGTGGGAGCTCGAAGTTCGCCGCGCCTTCGGCAGCTTTCGCCTGCCGCTCTGGTCCGACCGCCTCGACGGCGGCAGCTCGCCGTGGCTCAATCCGCAGGCCGCGGTGCTCTCGCCGATCGCGCTGCTGGCGCGGCCGGCGCCGATCGCCGGCTTCTTCCTCATCTGCCTGGCGCTCAAGATCCTTCTCAGCTGCGAGGGGACGTGGCTCCTGGCGCGGCGCCTGGGCAGGACGCGTTGGGCGAGCCTCCTGGCGGCGGCCAGCTTCGCCTTGGGCGGCGGGGTGATGTCCTGGGCGCTCTTCCCGCACAGCGCAACCGTGGCCTGGGTGCCCTGGCTCGCACTGGCGGCCATCGCTCTCACCCGCCACCCGTCGCGGCGCTCGATTGCCACCGGCGGCCTCATCGTGGCGGCGCTGCTGCTCTCCGGCCATCCCGAGACGGCGGCCGCGGGCGGCCTCTTCGCCGCGGTATGCGGCGTGGGGTTGCGGCGGCGCCGAACCGGTTGGACACGCAGCCTGTCCGCCGCCTCCGCCGCCGCGCTCCTCGGCCTGGGATTGGCGGCACCCCAAATCGTGCCCTTCGTCGAGGCACTGGCGGATTCGCAGCGGGCGCGCGACATGGCGGGAGCGCTCATACCGCCGCACGGCTTCCACCTGCTGCAACCCGCGAGCTGGTTCCTGCACGCGTGGTTTCCCTACTTGCGCGCGCCGATCAATCCACGCGCCTTTGGCCTGCCTTACGACGAGGCAACTTTTCGCGGGCCGCTCAACTGGGTGGATTCGTCGAGCGGCTACACCGGCCTGGTCGCCTTCGCCGGCGCCGCGGTCGCCCTGCTGGCGATTCGCGACCGCCGGGTGCGCCCGTTCCTCGGCTTCGCCGCGGTGGCGCTCCTCCTCACGGCGGGTTTTCTGCCGCTGGCGCACCTCCTCTTCCGCATCCCGCTCCTGCGCATCCCGGCCTGGTCACGGCTGGTGCCGGTGACCTGCCTCGCCCTCTCGGTCGCCGGCGCCTTCGGCTGCGATCTGCTGCTGCGCCCCGGCCGGCGCCGCCTGGGCGTGGCGCTGGCGCTTGGCGCCGCCGCCGCAATCAGCTTGAGCGCCGGCCCCGTGCCGCAGGTGTTCCTGCTTTGGGGCCTGGTGGCAGCGAGCGCGGCCATCGCCGCCAGCGCCAGCGCCGAAGCTCTCACCGCCAGCCCCAGCGCCAAAGCCGCCCTCGGACGCGCCGGCCGCGGCGGTGGCAGCCTGACCAATGCCACCGCGCGGCGGCGCTGGGGGGCGCTGCTCCTGCTGGCCGCGGTGGGGCTGGACCTGGTTCCCTGGTCCCGGCGTCTGTTGCCGCGCGGACAGCCGGACCTTTTCTTTCCGCCGAACCTGCTGACCGCGCGGCTGCAGCACCTTGCGCCGGCTGCAACGTGGCGCACCGTGGGCGCGGATCTCCTGGTCTATCCATCGCTCCTGCCGGCCTACGGACTCGCCGACATACGGCCCAACAACGTCATGGCGCCGGCGCCGCAGCTGCGCGTGCTCGCCGCCGCTTTCGGCTTCGACCCGACCGCGACCAACTATTACGCGGCGTTCCCCCGTTTCGACCATCCCCTGCTGTCTTTCCTCAACGTGCGGTGCGTCGTGACCCGGCAGCAGCCGCAGGACCCGCGCGCCGCCCGCCTGGTGACGATTCCCGCGCCGAGGCTGCGGCCGTTCACGCTCCTGCTCAATCCGCGCGCGCTGCCGCGGTGGTTCCTGCCCACGGACGTGGACCTGGTCGAGCCCGCGGCCCTCGACGCCTGGATTGCCCGCATGTCGGATCCCGCCCGCGTCGCGGTGTTCCCGGCGGAGGCCCGCGGGCTACGCCTGGCGCCGCGCACCGGACCGCCAGCAGCGGCCCGGTTGCTTCGCTGCGGCTCGGGCCATCTGGAGCTCGAGGTGCCGGGCCAGGGCGAGCGCCTGCTGGCCACGTCGCTGCCGCTGCCGGCAGGGTGGTCCGCCACGGCGACCGACGGCCGGCGGTTGCGGCCGCTCACCATCGACGGCGCATTTCTCGGCATCGTCGTCCCCGCCGGCAGCTCGCGCCTCACCCTCGACTTTGCGCCGCCCGGTTTTGGCGTGGGACTCGCCGGATTTGCCGCCGCCGTGGCCGCGCTCCTGGCCATGGCCGCCGCGCCACGACCTCACCTTGACGCGCCGCGCCCTCTTACAGTGGATACCTGAGCCCGACCTGCTCCCAGAGGAAGTGCCAGCTGGGGGGCTCCAGCCCCTGGTCGCGCGTCATGCTCTGGGTGTGGCGCTCGTAGTCCTTGAGCAGCTCCGTGACCTTCGCTCGGCCGGCGGCCGTGCGCACGGCCTGGCGCGGGGTGAGGCCGCCCAGGGCGGGCACGGGCTCGTCCGCCCAGTGACGGTAGAGCTCTTCGTGGACCTCCTGGGAAAGCTGGATCGGCGGCGAAGCCGGTTGCGCGGGTCCCGCCGCCGCCCGCCGCTCCAGGGCCGCCAGCGGATCGGTCAGCTCTCGCATCCGGTGCACCAGCGCATGGCCGGCGACGCGCTGCAGCCAGGCGGCTCCCTGGTCCGCCCCCTGGCGGGTGGTGGCAAACGCTTCGAGGCGATCGGCCGTCTTGCCGAGATTGAGGGCGAGCCGCGAGCGCCGCAACGCCGGCCTGCCAGGGCCGCCCTGCTCGAACCACACCCAACCGTGCTCGCGATCGCCCTGGACGTCGGGCAGGAGGGCGAGGGCCGCCGCAAGCTGCTCCCAATCCGTGACGTCGTAATGGTCGGTGACCAGGAGCATCGGCTCGCCGGAACCGGCGTCGACCATCCTGGGCAGCTCCGCCGGCGGGTCGGTCAGCCGATGCAGCCATGCGGCGATGACCGGCGCGCTCGGCCGGCCGCCGGCGCGCTCGACCTGGCGCACGGCCCGGCGAAGCGCCGGCAGCTTGTCGCGCTGGATCGAGTACACGGCGCCGCTCACCTGCAGTTCTTCGCCGACCGGGATGAGCCGCGCGCCGAGGATCTCCCAGCGGTCCAGGCTTTGCGACGCTGAGCGCTCGCGGACCCACAGCCGCGGCGACCTGGCGGCGAAGGCGTCCCGGACCCATAGCCCCTCACCGGGCACCACGTCCTGCACCTCGTAAACCCGCAGTGGATGAGCGGCCAGGGCCTCGATCCATCGCCGCACCTCAGCCACGAACAGCGGCCCACCGGAACCCAGCACCAGGTCCACGATGCGCCGGGGCTCTCCGCGCGCCACCACCGTGCCCTCGGCAAGCAACCATTCGTTGAGATTGCTCTGGACCATGGCAAGCAGCTCCTCCGGCAGCTCCGCCAGGCGGCCCTTCCGCTCGTCGCTCTGATCGCCCTCGTCGATCGCGGCGAAAAATTCACCGACGGCACGCCCCAACGCCTTGCGGTGGCGCTGCCCGAGCCACTCGATCGCCACGGCGACCCCGTCGCCGCGCGATTGCGACCTGCGCTCTTCGTGCCGCAGGCAGCAGTGCTTGTACTTCTTGCCGCTGCCACAGGGGCAGGGTTCGTTGCGGCCGATCCTCATGCGGGGGTTAGGAAGCCGAGGAGGCGGCCAGCGGCTCGACCTGGACCGCGGTGCCGTAGCACAGGACTTCGGTGACGCCGTTCATGACTTCGTTGGCGTCGTAGCGCATGCCGATGATGGCGTTGGCGCCGTGGCGCTCGGCGTGCTGGACCATGAGGTCGTAGGCTTCGGCGCGCGTTTTTTCGCACAGCTCGATAAACAGGGTGATGTTGCCGCCGACCAGGGTCTGCAGGGTGCCGCCCAGAGTGCCCAGGATGGAGCGCGAGCGGACCGTGATGCCGCGGACGATGCCGATGGTGTGGACGGTTTTGTAGCCGTCGATCTGCAGGCCGGTGGTGACCATGCCGTGGTTCATTGTGTGCTCCTGTCCCCCGCGCACTGGCGCGGCGGCGGTCAGACTTCGTTCGAGTCGCAGCCGGCCTCGGGCCGCGGCAGGTGAGCCTCGCGAGCGCGCGCCTGGTGCTCGACGCGATAGGCGTCCCGCTTGGGGCCGCCGTGGCTCTCGTCGTCCGAGGCGAGGTTGAATTTGTGCAGGAAGCGGTGGATCACAGGCGCGAACAGCACCCCCGCGAGCACCAGAAAGCCGATCCCCGAAAACAGCGCGTACGCCGACGCGAACAGCTTGCCGGCAACGGTATGCAGCTCGCCGACCGGTCCCATGCCGCCCAGGATCATCGACGCGTTGAGCAGCGAATCGAACGTAGGACATCCCTTCCAGCTGGCGGTAGCCGACCACCCCGACCAGCAGCGAGCCGGCGACAAAGGCCAGCGCGAACATCGTGTGCCGCAGCATCCGTCGCGCGAAAACTCGCCGCGACGCAAGTTCGTCCCATTTGCGCTCGAACATGACCCGGTCATTGTATCCGGGTCCGCCAACCCCCAGGCGCCCCGTCGCAGCGGCACGACCCGGCACAGCGCCCCCGTCGCAGCGACACGACACAACACCCCTCACCGTCGTAGCGGCACCACCCGGCACCACGCACCCGTCGCAGCGGCACCACCCGGCACCGCGCGCTCGTCATTGCGGCACGACTCGACACCACGCGCTCGTCGCAGCGGCACGACCCGACACCACGCGCTCGTCGCAGCGGCACGACCCGACACCGCGCACCCATCGCAGCGACACCACTCGGCACCGCGCACCCCTGCGACCCGCAAAGCCGGCGACCTGTCCCGCGACCGGGCCGTGCGCCCTTTTTTTGCCCACGACCGGTATTGCCCTCCACGGCGACCTTGCTTCGCGGAACCCGTCGAACCGCCATGCCATCCGCAGCGACCCTGCGCCGGCCCGCCACCTTCACCCGGCGGCCAGTCACCACCGCCAGCCGCCACCGCTTGGAACTTCTGCCCGCAGCGGCACGTAATGGTCCTGGGGGCCGCCCGCGACCGTTCGCGGTGGCAAGCGGCCTGTCCTGGAGAATTCGAGCGGCTGGCGCCGCCATTCGGCGGCGCGGGTCAGGCGCGCCGACGCACGCATCGTCGAAACAATGGCGAGCGGGCGGCCAGAGCCACCGCCTGGCTTGGCACTCCCGGCAGGCCGGCAGGGCTGCCGCCTGGCCCGACACGTGCGACAGGTCGGCCGGGTCTGTCGCCGAGCCCGGCACTCCCTGCAGGGGAGCTGAGACTGCCCCTTGGCCCGGCAGGGGAGCAGGGGCTGCCGGCTGGCCCGGCACTCCCGGCAGGGAGGCAGGGGCCACCGCCTGGCCCGGCACGCCGGCAAGGAAATCGGGGCTGTCGCCTAGCCCGGCATTCCCGGCAGGGAAGCCGGGGCTGTCGCCGGTCACGGCACTCCCGGCAGGGAGGCAGGGGCCCACCGCCTGGCCCGGCACGCCCGGCAAGGAAATCGGGGCTGTCGCCTGGCCCAGCATTCCCGGCAGGGAAGCCGGGGTTGTCGCCTGGCCCGGCACTCCCGGCAGGGAAGTCGCGGCTGTCGCCGGTCCCGGCATTCCCGGCAGGGAGGCCGCGGCTGTCGCCGGTCCCGGCACGCCCGGCAGGGCGCAAGCCGCACCCGCCGTCGGGGGCGAGCCAGGAGCTTTCGATGCGAGCAGGACAGGCCACTGACGAGGAGCTGGGCATGCTGAGCATCCGCGAGTTGGTGAAGATCCATCCGGGGCCGGTCACGGCGCTGGCGGGCGTCGACCTGGACGTGGGCGGGGGGATGTTCGGCCTGCTGGGGCCCAACGGGGCGGGCAAGACGACGCTGATGCGCATCCTGGCCGGGCTGCTGCAGCCGACGTCGGGCCGCGTCACCCTGGATGGCCAGGACGTGGTCGCCGACCCCCGCCGCATGCGCGAACAGCTGGGTTACCTGCCGCAGGAGTTCGGCTTCTATCCCCACCTGAGCGGCGAAAAGATGCTGCTCTACCTGCTGCGCCTGAAAGGGGTCGAGGCGCCCGGCGGTCTGCCGCGCCTGGCCGGCGAGCTCCTCGAGCGGGTCAACCTGACGGCCGCCGCCAAACGCAAGGTCAAGACCTATTCGGGCGGCATGCGGCAGCGGCTGGGCATCGCCCAGGCGATCGCCGGCGATCCGCACGTGGTGATCGTCGACGAACCCACCGCCGGCCTCGACCCCGAAGAGCGCATGCGCTTCTACCGGCTGCTCACCGAGCTGGCCGCCGACCGCATCGTGCTGCTTTCGACCCACATCGTCGAGGACGTGGCGGTGCTCTGCCCGCGCTTCGCCATCCTCCGCCGCGGCCGGGTGGTCGCCGAGACGACGCCCAGCGCCGCCCGCGCCGCGATCGAAGGCAGCATCTTCGAGGGCACCGTGGCAAGCAGCGACCTGGCGGCCCTGCACCGCCAGCACCACGTCATCCAGGCCGTGCTGGTCGAAGGCGAAAATCGCGTGCGCATCCACGTCCCGCCCGGCGCCGGCCGGGAGCTGCCGGCAACGGCGGGCCGGGAAACCACCGCGGCCGGCCAGCCGGGAGCGCCACAACGGCCGCCAGCCCCCACCGCGGACCTAGCGGGCTTCCGGCCCGCGCCGGCGACGCTGGAGGACGCCTACCTGCTGCAGATGGGCGCCGCGCAATGAACGGCGCAACGGACCTCGGAAGCCGTTCCGCGCCGCCGGGCGCGGAGGCGGCCCCCGCTCAGCCACCAGCGCCCGGCGAGCACGGCGGCCGCCATCGACGGCCTGCGGCAGCCGGCGACAGGAGCGACAGCGGCGGCGGCGGCCTTCGCCGCTTTCGGCTGGTCGCCGGCCTGGAGCTGGCGGAGGCAGCGCGGCGGCCGATGTTCTGGCTGTGGGCGGCGCTGATGGCGGGCAACGCGTGGCTGATGTCGCGCGGCATCTGGATCTACCGCTCGGTCGATACCTCGCTCGGCAGCCCCCGCGCCTGGGCCGATTCGGAGTTCCAGGTGGCGTTCGTGCTGCCGCTGCTGTCGTTCCTCATGGTTTCGTTCTTCGTCGCGGTGGCGGCGGGGTTGCCGGTCCTGCGCGACAACGAGCGCAAGGTGGGGGCGTTGCTGGCGGCGACGCCGCTGTCGGCCGGCGAATACATCTGGGGCAAGTTCGCCGGCGTCCTGGGCGCCTGCCTGGCGGCGGTCGCGACACTGCTGGGCTTCCTGCTGCTGTTCATGTACGCGCTGCCCGACGCCGCGACGCCCGAGATCTACGGCCCCTTCACCCTGGCGGCCACCCTGCGGCCGCTCGTGTTGCTGATGCTGCCGGGGCTGATCTTCCTGGCCGGCGCCGCCTTCCTGCTGGGCCAGGCGACCGGCAAACCGATCGTCGTGTTCCTGCTGCCGGTCGCGCTGGTGCCGTTTCTGCAGAGCTTCGTGTGGGCCTGGTTCCCGGCCGATCTCAGCCCCGCGGCCGCGGCGGCGCTGCGCTACCTCGATCCTTCGGGCTTCCGCTGGCTGAAGGAGACCTGGCTGCGGGTCGATCGCGGCATCGCCTTTTACAACACCCATCCGATCGCCTACGACCTGCCCTTTGTCGCCAGCCGCATCGCCTTCGTCGCCGCCGGTCTGCTCCTGGTCGACGTCGCGCGCCGCCACTTCAGCCGCCAGGGCGCGGACCGCGCCCGCCGCAGGGGGCCGCTGGCACGCGGCTCTTCGCTGGCGCACGGCGCCCCGCCGGCGGTGCTGGCGACGCTGGTGGAGGTGCCAATGCCGCTGCTGGCGCCGGCGCGCGATCTATCCGGCGCGGTCGACGCCACGCTGGCCGGCCTGGCGATGCGCAGCCGGCCCACCGGCGTGCTGCGCGGCATCGCCGCGGTGGCGCGCTTCGAGCTGGCGGAGCTGGTCGCCCAGCCGGGGCTGTACATCTTCCTGCCCGCGGTGCTGCTGTTTCTGGGCATCGACTTCGCGAGCACCCACCCGCCGATCGACACCCGCACCCTGCTGACCCCCGGCACCGCCGCGGTCGGCGCCCTCGCCGTGCTGGCGCCCTGGATCTGCCTCCTGCTGCTCTTCTCCACCGTCGAGTCGCTGCAACGCGAGCGCAGCACGCGGCTGGCGCCGATCCTGTACGCGACGCCGGTGCCGACGGCGGCGATCCTTGCCGGCAAGGCGCTGGCCGAGGGCGCCATGGTGGCGGCCTGCCTGGCGGCGAGCTTCCTGCTGTGCGCCTGGATCATGCTGGCGCAGGGGCAGGTGCACATCCAGCTGTGGCCGTTCGTGCTGGTGTGGGGGCTGCTGCTCACGCCCACCCTGCTGGCCTTCACCGCCTTCGTCATCGCCGTCTTCGCCGTCACCGACAGCCGCTATCTAACCTACGGCATCGGCCTTACCGTGCTGATCGCCACCTTTGCCGCCTACCTGTACGGCCACCTCAACTGGGTGTGCAACTGGCTCCTGATCGACGCCTTGCGCTGGAGCGACATGGGGACGTTCGAGCTGGACCGCCGCGCCCTGTGGCTGAACCGCCTCGAGGTCCTGGCCCTGGTGCCCCCGCTCGCCCTGGCGGCGGAACGGTGGTTTCGCCGCCGCGAAGCCGACCGCCTTGCCGGCAGCGGCGCCCCGCCGGCGGCTGCGGACACGCCGCCCGCGGCCGTCGCCCCATCCGCCCCCGGCGATGGCAGCGCCCAGCCGGCGCTCCGCTCCCAACCCCGGTCCCGGACCCGGCCCGGCATCCGGCCCAGCCGTCCCCTGCCGCTGCTCGCCGCGGCCACGGTGCCCGCGGTCGCGCTCGGCCTGGCCCTGCTGGTCGCGGTCGAGCAGGGTTTCGACGGCGGCATCGCCCGCCGCCGCCACAAGGACTACTGGCGCCAGAACGTGGCGACGTGGATGGACGCACCGCTGCCCTACGTCACCCACGTCGACCTGGACCTGGAGATGGAGCCGGCGCGGCGCTGGTTCCGCGTGCGCGGCGCCTACGACCTCACCAACCGCAAGGCGGCGCCCATCCCCTGGTTTCCGGTGACCGGCGGCATCGCCTGGAAACACCTGTCGTGGACCCTGGACGGGCGACCCTATCAACCGTACCAGCGCGACCCGGCCGACCCGACCGGCATGTTCGAGGTGCGCCAGCCGATCGCCCCAGGGGCGACGCGGCGCCTGGGCTTCCAGTACGAAGCGACCTTCCTGCCTGGCGTCTCCCGCGCCGGCGGCGCGCTGCCGCTGGGCGAGTTCATGCTGCCTTCGGGGGTGCTGGTCACCGGCCGCAACCCCGACTTCGTGCCGATCCTCGGTTTCAAGAAGGACGTCGGCATCGACGACGACAACCGTTTCGAACCGCGCCGCTACCCGCCCGACTTCTGGCGCTCCGACCTGGATGCGTCGCTCGACCGCTCCGCCTTCACCAGCCGCCTGCGCATCACCGCGCCGGCGGAATACACCGTCAACTCGACCGGCATCCTGACCGGCCAGACCCTGCACGACGGCCGCCGCACCTGGCAGTGGGACAGCGACTATCCGCTGCGCGTATTCAACGTCGCCGCGGGCCGCTGGGCGGTGGCGCGCGGCCAGGGCACGGCGGTGTACTACCATCCCGGCCACCCCTGGAACGTCCCCAGCCTGCTCGAAGCCCTGGACGGCGCGCGCCGCTACTATGCCGCCTGGTTCGGGCCCTATCCGTGGCGCGACCTGCGGCTCAACGAGTTCCCCGCCGTCGCCGACTACGCCCGCGGCAACGCCACCAACATTTTCTTTTCGGAGTCGGTGGGCTTCACCGAGGTGCCCGGCACCTTCCCCGACGCGGCCTTCGAGATCGCCGCCCACGAAGCCGCCCACCAGTGGTGGGGCCACATCATGTCCCCCGGCGAAGGTCCGGGCGGCATCATCCTCGCCGAGGGCGCCGCCAACTTCAGCACCATGATGCTGCTCGAACAGGTGCGCGGCACCGCCGCGCGCATCGCCTTCGCCACCCGCTCCGAAGCCGTCTACGGCGAGTCGCGCGCCCCCTCGACCGAGCTGCCGCTGGCCCAGACCACGCCCTTCCGCCCCGCCGACGACACCGTCATCTACGACCGCGGCGGCTGGGCCCTGTGGATGCTCCTCCAGCACATGGGCCGCGACCGCTTCCTGGCCGGCGCCCGCCAGTTCATCGCCTATTACCACGCCGCCCCCGGCCACCCGGTGATCCAGCACTTCCTTGCCACCATGCGCCCCTACGCCGCCAACCCCCAGGCCTTCGACGACCTCACCGGCCAGCTGTTCTTCCAAGTCGTGGTGCCGGAATACCGCATCGTCGAAGTCCACAAGCAGCGCCTCCCCGGCGCCGCCGCCTGGCAGGTCGTGGCCCGCATCGCCAACGCCGGCAACGCCCGCTTCGCGGTCGCCGTCGCCGCCGCCAACCAGCCCGACCGCTTCTCCGACAAGGGGCAGCCGGTGCCCACCTATCGCGACGCCCGCGCCACCCTCACCCTCGCCCCCGGCGAGGAGCGCGAAGTCCGCATCCTCTGCCCCTTCGACCCCCACCGCCTGGTCGTCGATCCCGACGCCAACGTCCTGCAGCTGCAGCGCAAAGCCGCCTCCGCCCGCCTCTGACCCCCATCCCCGCGACACGCCGGGGCTTGACAGAGCAGCGCGCTCCGCGAATAATCCAAGCATGATCTTTGAAAACAGGAATCGGACCGATGAATAGGAAAAGAGGCGAGGGAGGGCGCGGCAAGGACCTGCCGGCCGGCGCGGCGCTCGCCCAGGCCGGCGATCCCGCCGACGCCGTACCCGGCGTCGCGGCAGAAGACGGGGCGCAGCGCGCCACCGGCGACCGGCTGCTGCTGCTGCTCAAGACGCGCGGGCCGCTCCTGGCGGCGGACCTGGCGGCGATCGTGGGCATCAGCGGCGAAGGGGTGCGGCAGCAGCTGGGGCGGCTGGCGGAAGCTGGGCTGGTGGAGGCGACGTCGGCGCCGCGCAGGGTGGGGAGGCCGGCGCAGCTGTGGGCGCTCACGGCGGCGGCACACGCCCGGTTTCCGGACACCCACGCGGAGCTCACCGCGCAGCTGCTGCGGGCTGTCCGCAGCGAGCTGGGCGAAGCGGCGCTCGACCGCTTGATCGACCGGCGCGCGGCAGAATCCAAGGAGATCTACGACACCGCGCTGGCCGGCGCCGCCGACCTGGGCGAGCGCGTGGCGCGCCTGGCCGCGGCGCGGACCCGCGAGGGCTACATGGCGGAGTGCCGCGCCGACGGCGACGGCTACCTGCTGATCGAGAACCACTGCCCCATCTGCGTCGCCGCCACCGAATGCCAGGGCTTCTGCCGCGCCGAGCGCGACATCTTCCGCCAGGTGCTGGGCCGCAACATCTCGGTGCACCGAACCGAACACATTCTGGGCGGCGACCGCCGCTGCGCCTACCGCATCGCGCCGCAAGCGCCCGCCTTGCCGGCGCCATCGCAGCCGGCAACGCGCGGCGCCACCCGGCGCGTGCCCGCGCCAGGAGCGGGCCGGCGCGGCGCCGCGAGCGGTGGCGGCCCGCTCGCGCGGCGCGCACTCCCCAGGAGGACTGCATCATGAAACGTGAACATTCCGACACCGACACCATCACCGACAGCTCGACTCGCGACCGGCAGCCGCGGAACCCGCTTGCCGGACTGCGGGTCGCCGTGACGGGCGGCACCTCGGGACTGGGCCTGGCGCTGGTGCACCAGCTGCTCGCCCAGGGCGCCCATGTCGCGCTGGTCGCCCGCCACCGCCAGGGCATCGACCGCGTGCTGCGCGACCATCCCGAAGTGCACGGCATCGCCGGCGACGTCTCCCGCAAGGACGACATCTATCCCATCGCCATGCAGATCCTGGGCGACCTGGGCGGCCTCGACGTGCTGATCAACAACGCCTCCAGCCTGGGCCCGGCACCGCTCGCGCTGCTCGGCGACACCGCCTGCGAAGACCTCGAGCAGGCCCTTGCCACCAACCTGCTGGGACCCTTCCGCCTCACCAAGGCGCTGCTCGGCGCCCTCACCGCCGCCGCCCGCGAGCACGGCGCCGCCGTGGTGATCAACATCAGCAGCGACGCCGCGCTCAACCCCTACCCACGCTGGGGCGCCTACGGCGCCAGCAAGGCAGCGCTGCACCACCTGAGCCGCATCTGGCATGAAGAGCTGGCAGCAGAAGGCCTGCGCTTCCTCTCGCTCGATCCCGGCGACATGGACACCCCCCTACACACCCTGGCAGTTCCGGACGCCGATCCCGCAACACTCAAAACCCCAGCAGCCGCAGCGCGGGAGGTGATCGCCGCCCTCGCCGCCGCACTGCCGCAGACGCCGCCACGCGCCAGGTCCGCGCCCGGCGTCGTGAGAGCCACGGCGGATCAACGGGCTGACCGTAGGGCAGCGGCGCAATCTGCCTCCGCGGAGGCGCCGCGGTGATCGCCGCCGACCAGCCGGTGCAGCGCCCGCCGTGGGCCAAGATGTTGGTGATCGATGGCGCGGGACGTATGCAGCACGTGATGCGCGCTTCCTTTGTCGACCTGCTGGCGCCCGGCGACCTGGTGATCGCCAATGACGCGGCGACGCTGCCGGCCAGCCTGTCCGGAGTCCACGAGCCCACTGGCGCCCGGATCGAGGTGCGATTGGCGGGTCTGCCTCCGTACGCTCTAGCCCGCGACAATCGCGGCGACCTGGTGCGGCAAACAGGCCCGTTCGCGAGCAACCGGGAGAGCGGCGGCCGGCGACCGGCCGGGTCGCAACCGGAACCACCGCGGCACGGGAGAAATCAACAGGCGTCGGCGCTTGCCCGCATCGCCACCGGCAGCCCGCCGGCCACTGCCGGCCCTGTTGGCCCCGTCGACTCCGTCGACCCCGTAGCGGCGGGTGGCTCCTTCGCCACCCTCGGATTGTTTGCGCCCGCCGGTGCCTTCGTCGCCGTCGTGTTTGGCGGCGGCGACTACCGGGTTCGCACCGAAGAGCGCCCGCTGCCGCCGGCGCTGCGGCCGGGCGACCGCCTGATCCTGGGGCCGCTGACGGCGCGGGTGGAGCGGCTGCTGGGGCACCCACGCCTGGTGGTGCTGCGCTTTGCCGGCGCGCCCGACGCGATCTGGGCTGGACTTGCGCGGCATGGGCGGCCGATCCAGTACGCGCACGTGCCGGCGCCGCTGGCGCTGTGGGACGTGTGGACGACGGTCGCCGGCCACCCGGTGGCGTTCGAGCCGCCTTCGGCCGGATTCCTTCTGGACTGGCAGACGCTGGGCGCCCTGCGCCGGCGCGGCATCGCGTTCGCCACCCTGACGCACGCGGCGGGAATCTCGTCGACCGGCGACCCGGAGCTGGACCGCCGGCTGCCCTTCGACGAGCCGTACCACATCCCGCAGGACACGGCCGAAAAGATTCGCGCGGTCCGCCGCGCCGGCCGCGTCATCGCCATCGGCACGACCGTCGTGCGCGCCCTGGAGCACGCCGCGATCGGACGCGGCCAGGTCAGGCCTGGCGCGGGCGTGGCCGACCAGCGCATCGGCCCCGGCACCCGGCTGCGGGTGGTGGACGCCATCGTGTCCGGCACGCACGAGCCAGGCAGCAGCCACTACCAGCTGCTGCGCGCCTTCGCCGGCGCGGCAATGCTCCACCGCGCCGACCGTGAGCTGGCCGCCCACGGCTATCGCACGCACGAGTTTGGCGATTCGGTGTGGATCGAAAGGCAGACACCGCGCCCGGGCGGCGGCCGCGGCCCGCGCCGCGGCCGCGACCGGAGCGATCAGAACGCGTTGTTGTCCAGCCCGCCGCAGAGCGTGCCGGCGGTGCCCTGATAGGTCTTCGACTTGCCCGTCGCGGTGTCGGTCACCGTGATGGTATACGGGAAGTCGGTGAGCGCGCCCCAATAGAACGCGATGCGGTCGGAGAATTGGATCAGCTTGGTCATCAGCTCGACGTCGGTGGGATCGGTGAAGACGAAGGTCCCGACCTCGTTGGAAAAGAGCTTGCCCAGGGCGTTGCCGCCGGTGTTGTTGGCGGGGTTGGCCCAGGTGACGGACACCGCGAAGCGATTGCCCAGCAGGCAGAGGTTGGTCGCGGTCTGCCTGCAGGCGCTCTGCAGGCTGATCTGGTTGCTGCCCGCCGCGGCGGGGAAGGCGCTTTCGTCGATGCCGCCGCAGTTGCCGGCGGTGTTCGAATAGGTGTGCGCCTCGTTGTTGGCAAGATCGCGGATGGTGACGTTGAATTCAAGGTTGGTCAGCTCGCCGTAGAAAACCTTGAAGACGCCGTTGATGTTGAGCACCTTGAACATCAGCTCGACGTTGCCGGGGTCGCTGAAATAGAAGTAGCCGGCGGCGTCGGTGCCCTTGATCGCACCGGCCTGGCCGGAAGTGTTGTTGAACTGGTTGGTCCAGTTGGCGGTGACCTGGAACTGGCCGCCGTTCAGGCAGAGGGTCTGCGCATTGGCGGTGCAGGTCGCCGGCGGCGGCGGCGGCGCCGTCTGGTTGGAGTAGAGCAGCGCCACCGCGGCCTTGTCGTCGGCGCCCAGGCGGGCGCCGCGGTTGTCGGTGTGCACCAGGGTGCGCATGATGGCGTCGTTGTACACCGCGCTGGAGCATGACGGGCTGATGGCGTCGCCGCACGAGTGCGCCAACCCGATGCAGTGGCCCAGCTCGTGGGTGAGCATCGACTGGGCGATCTCGGAGGCGGTGGCGCCGCCGGTGCCCAGCTTGAAAAAGCAGCTGAGGTTTTGCGCCGTGACGCTGTGCGCTCCGACCATGGGGTTGTACTGCACGCCCTTGAAGGTTTCGGGCGTATCGTAGAAAAAGGTTTCGGTGTAGGCGACGATGCCGCCGGTGGCACAGTTGAACGGCGTGATTTCGCCCGCGGGGTCGTTGAAGGTGACCTCGTTGACGGCGTTGTAGGCAGCCAGGGTGCCCGCGGTCGCCGTCGTGCCGCCGTAGGCCAGGTTGATAAAGGTGCCGGGGTTGGTGTCCCACGCCTGCATCGACGTCTGGTACTCGGCAAAGCCGCCGCCGGCAAGACCGGGCTGCCCGGCCTGGTTGGCATAGAACACGATCGGAGTGCCGGTGTCGAACTGAAACCAGCGTTCGTTGTAGCCGTCCACCTCCAGCAGCGTGTACTTCTCCGCCAGGGCCGCCTGCTCGCCCGCATCCAGGTCGACCAAGTAGTCCGCCGGCGCGTCGCCGCCGCCGGCCGCCCGCTCCGCCACCCAATTGGCAAAATGTGAGGCGTCGCGCGGCCGATCCAGGCCGGCTTCGCCCGCCTGCTTGCCGCCCATCGCCACCTGCGTCGCGCCCGCCAGGCTGCGCAGCGCCAGCGTCTGGGCGCCCTGGGCCGCGGCGCGATCGACCAGGTGGAAGGCGCCCAGAAACAGCTGCAGCACGCGGTACGTGCCGTCCGGCCGCGGTTCGAGGAACAGCAGCAGCCGCTCCTGCGGCGTGAACCGGGGCGCCCCGGCGACCGCCGCGGAAATGCCGTTCGACCGCCGGCCGCCCGGCACCCGCACCGTCAAGGTGCCATCGCCGGCGGCTCCCTTGAGGAGCCGGTCGACCTGCACGCGATAGTCGGTCGACGGCGCCGCCAACGCCGCCGCCGGCGCATCGATCGCCATCGAAAGAACCGTCACCTGGGCGATCAGCGGCGCCTGATCGGCCAAAGCGCCGTCCGCGACCATCACGAACGTTGCGGCGGCGAGCGGAGCGGCACGGAACGATACGAGGAAGAGGGCCAAGGCGCACATCCCGACCGCGCCCCAGGAGCGGCCAGAACGGCCGCGGCCAGTGTGACAAAGATCACAGTACACGAGCACCGAACGTCTCCTTCACGTCACATTTTCGTCATCCCGCTGGCCCGCGCGGAACCGGCACAAACCCGGTAATTTCCAATCAATCTCCCACGGCCCCATGCCGCCGTCAAGCCCGCCCCGCCCGGTCGGTCGGGCCGGCCAGGCCGAGCATGCGGTAGACGGCGGCCAGGTCCAGGTGCCGGCGGAAGTGATCGGCCAGCCGATCCAGCGAGTCCACGCCTGCCGGCGGCGGCGGCGGCGGCGGCAGGTGCACCAGGCGGCGCAGATGATCGAGCAGCCGCTGCGCCGCCGCCGGCGCATCGAACAGGCCGTGCAGATAGGTGCCCAGGATGCGTCCGTCAGCGCTCACGGCGCCGTCGTCGCGCGCCTCGCCGTCGCCGGCGCGGACCAGGCGGAAGAGCGGCCGCACGCCGGGACCCAGCCGCGTGTCGCCGACGTGGATCTCGTACCCCACGGCTTCACACTCGTCGTCGTCGGACGAGCCACCGGCGCCGTCGCTGCCATCGCCGCCCTGGTCGCGAGCGGCGCCAGCGGTGCGAGCACCGGCCACGGCGGCCGCCCCATTCGCGCCGCCCCCACCTCCGGTCGCTGCGCCCGACGCCGCCAGGATGCCGTCGTAGAAGCGGGCGCGCGCCTGGCGCGTCACCTTGGCCCGCGCCATCACCGTCGTCGCGTCCAGCAGGTCCAGACCGCGGCACACCCGCTCCGCGCTTTCGACGCCCCAGGGATCTTCGATCGTCCTGCCCATCATCTGGAAACCGCCGCAGATGCCGACCACCGGCCGGCCCGCGGCCAGGTGCTCGCGGATTGCCCCTTCGAAGCCGGCGCGCCGCAGCCAGGCCAGGTCGGCCACCGTGCTCTTGGTACCCGGCAGGATCAGCACGTGCGCCGCCGCCGCGTCCGCGGCCCGCGACAGATAGATCAGGTCGACGTCGGGCCGCGCCGCCAGCGGCCTGAAATCGGTGTAGTTCGAAACGTAGGGCAACGCCACGACGCCCACCCGCAGACGCGCCCCGCCCGCGCCCGTGCCTCCTGTGCCTCCCGCGCCGCCGCCGGAGGCGAACACCCGCGGCAGCTCGGCCGCCGTCACCCCGTCCTCTTCGTCGACGCCGTGCCCCGCCAGGTACGGCACCACCCCCAAACACGGCTGCCCCGAGCGCTCCTCCAGCCACCCCACCCCCGGCGCGAACAGCTCCGGGTCACCGCGGAACTTGTTGACCAGGAAGCCGCCGAAGCGCCGGCGCTCGCCCGGCGTGAGCAGGTCGAAGGTCCCCAGCACCGACGCGAAGACGCCGCCGCGGTCGATGTCGGCCACCAGGATGCACCGCGCATCCGCCACCTCCGCCATGCTCAGGTTCACCATGTCGACGGCCTTCAAGTTCATCTCGACCGGCGACCCCGCCCCCTCCAGCACGATCACCCGGTGCCGCGCCGCCAGCCGCTCGTACGCGGCGTGAATCGCCGCCGCCAGCTGCGGCTTGCGCGCATACAGCTCGGCCCCCGACAGGCTGGCCAGGACCTTGCCCTCCAACACCACCTGCGAGGACGTGTCCGAAGTCGGCTTGAGCAGCAACGGATTCATGTCCACGTGCGGCTCGACCCCCGCCGCCATCGCCTGCACCGCCTGCGCCCGCCCGATCTCGCCGCCCCCCGCGGTGGCAAACGAATTGAGCGCCATGTTCTGCGCCTTGAACGGCGCCACGTCGCAACCGTCCTGCCGCAGAATCCGGCACAGCGCCGCCACCGTGAGCGACTTGCCCACGTGCGACGCCGTCCCCAAAACCATCAACGCCCGCGCCCGCATCGCTGGTATCGACACTATCGATCTAGTCACAGCTTATGCCGGAACCGCGAAAGCGGAGGACGAATGTGGCGCTGGGCCAAACCCCAAGCCCTCTCGCCGGCGCGCAGCGCCTCTTGTCGGAGACAGGCCGGGTCGAGGAGCAGCGATCCGCCCCTTGCCCAGTGCCTTGCCACAATGCCGTTCTGTCCGTAAAATCTCTCTGCTCTTTTGCGAGAACCCAGAAGAAGCTGAACGGATTGCCTTAAAAGCTAGGCAGTATCTCGATAGTCAATCCTGAGCCCTACCTTCCGGTCCTGTCCCAGGCTTGACCACGGCCTACAGGGGGCGACTTCGTCGCGGAGGCCGTGATTCCCGCCAGGGAAAACGCGCCCGCTCGACCGCCGGCCCGGCGCGCGGTACAGTTTGGCTCGCCCCGTGCCCGCCTCCCCATCCGACGCAGCCACCGCAGCCCCGCCGCCCGCCGCCGATGCGCATCCGCGGCGGTGGCGGATGCTGGGCCTGCTGGCGGTCGCCGAGCTGCTGGGGATGTCGGTGTGGTTCGCGGCCAGCGCCGTGGCGCCGCAGCTGGCGGCGGCGTGGGGGCTGAGCGCTTCCCAGGCGGCCTGGCTGACCACCGTGGTGCAGCTGGGCTTTGTCGCCGGCACCGCCGCGACGGCGCTGCTCAACCTGGCCGACATCGTGGCGTCGCGCCGGCTGTTCGCCGCCTGCGCGGCGATGGCGGCGCTGGTCAATGCCGCGCTGCTGACCGCTCACGGCTTCACCGCCGCGCTGGCCTGGCGGTTTGCGACCGGGTTCTTCCTGGCCGGCGTCTACCCGCCGGCGATGAAGATGGTCGCCACCTGGTTCCGCTCCCGGCGCGGCCTGGCGATCGGCGTCATCGTCGGCGCGCTGACCGTCGGCAAGGCGACCCCGTACCTGGTGCACGCCCTGCCGCACGCGAGCGTCGCCGCGGTGGTGCTGGCCGCCTCGGCCGGAGCCGCCGTCGCCGCCGTCCTGGTGCTGAGCGCCTACCGCGACGGCCCGTACCCCTTTGCGCCGCGGCCGTTCGCCTGGGGCCTGGCGGGCGAAGTGGCGCGCCTGCGGCGCTTCCGGCTGGCCACCGCCGGCTACCTGGGGCACATGTTCGAGCTCTACTCCTTCTGGACCTGGATCCCGGTCTACCTGGCCGCCAGCGCCGCCCGCCACGGCGGCTCCAGCCCGACCGCGGTCTCGCTTGCCGCCTTCGGCACCATCGCGGTGGGCGGCGCGGGCTGCGTCTGGGGCGGCCTGGTGGCCGACCGCACCGGCCGCGAGCGGCTGACGATCGTGGCGCTCGCCGCCAGCGGCAGCTGCTCGCTCGCCATCGGGCTGCTGTTCGGCGCCAGCCTGCCGGCGGTCGCCCTGCTCGCCTGGGTGTGGGGATTCTTCGTCATCGCCGACAGCGCCCAATTCAGCGCCCTGGTGACCGAAGCGGTGCCGCCGCACGCGGTGGGCACGGCGCTGACCGTGCAGACCGCGCTGGGCTTCCTGCTCACCACGGTTTCCATCCAGCTGCTGCCGCCGCTCGCCGCCCGCGCCGGCTGGCGCTGGTCGTTCGCGGTCCTGGCGCTCGGCCCGGCCTGCGGCATCGCCGCCATGGCGCGGCTGCTGCGCCTGCGCCGGCGGCCGCAAGGCGATGCTGGCGGCCCGGCCGCGCCGGGCTATACTCGGCAGGCGTAACACTGGAGAGCAACGCCATGCAGGCGCTTTTGCGGCGCGCTGCCGCCGGCCCGCGGCTGGCGGCGCGGGATCGATCCACCGCGCTTCCCGTGCGCAAGGTGCGCAGCTTGCGCGTGCGGTTCGTGATCGCCATCTCGGCCCTGGTCGCCCTGGTGCTGATGGCCAACGGGCTGGTCGTGGCGTTTGCCAGCCGCGACCACATCCGCCAGGACATCGAGACCCGCGCGCTGGCCTTCGCACGCCTCGCCGCCGGCCCCATCTGCAACGCCTACGCGACGTATTACTCCAGCGGCTACAGCAAGTTCCGCGAGCTGCTGCGGGAGACCAAGGACCTCGATCCCGACCTGGCCCGGCTGTCGATCTACGACACCGGCGGCCGCGTACTGTTCGACACCAATGAGCTGGAAGCCACCCCTGACGAACCGGCGGCGCGCGCCGCCGAGGTCCCGCAGGGCGATCCCCTGCTGCGGGCGGTCAAGGGCATGGCGCAGAGCGCCTGGCGCACCACCACCCCGGCCCACCGCGGCGCCCCCAGCGAACCGGTCTTCGTCGTCGTCGCGCCCTTCGTCGAGGAGTGGGGAGGGCACCGCTACTCGGTCGTCTTCTACGTCGTCTACGACAGCCTGCAGGCGGCGGTCAAGGCGGCCGGGTGGCGCATCGTCGCGCTGTCGGCCGGTTCGCTCGCCCTGGGCGTCCTGTTCGCCGTGCTGCTCTCCCGGCAGAGCGCGCGGCCGCTCGACGTGCTGACCCGCGGCGCCCAGGACCTGGCGGATGGCCACCTCACGCGGCGCATCGAGCTGCACACCGGCGACGAGTTCGGCGTCCTGGCCGGGACCTTCAACCAGATGGCCGAGCGCCTGCAGCACACTGTCTCCGACCTCGAATCGAGCAACCAGACGCTGGAGGCGCTGAACCTGGAGCTGCAGCAGCTGGACCGCATGAAGAGCGACCTGCTGGCCAACGTCAGCCACGAGCTGCGCACGCCGCTCACCGCCATCCAGGGGTACACCGAGGCGATGGACGAAGGGCTGCTCGGCCTGGTCAACGCGCCGCAACGCGACGCCCTGCAGGTGGTCCGCCGCAACAGCCGGCGGCTGATGACGATGATCGAGCAGCTCCTGGGCTTCTCGCGCCTGGAGGCGGGCGCCGCCCGGCTCGACCTCGCGGCGTTCGACCTGGCCGAGATCGCGGGCCACGTGGCGAGCAGCGTCCGCGCCGCCGTCGCCCCGGGGCTCAACCTGCGTCTCGACGTCCAACCCGGCCTGCCTCCCGTCTGGGGCGACCCGGCCAAGATCGCGCAGGTGATCGACAACCTGCTCACCAACGCCGTCAAGTTCACACCGCTGGGCAACGAGATCCGCCTGGGAGTCCGCCGCCGCGGCGCCGACGTCGAAGTGACGGTGACCGACCGCGGCATCGGCATCCCGGCGGCAGCGCGCGCCCGTATCTTCGAGCGGTTCTACCAGGTGGACGCGTCGTCGACCCGGCGCTACGGCGGCATGGGGCTGGGGCTCGCCATCACCCGCGAGCTGCTGACCGCGCACGGGCGTGACATCCTGGTCGACAGCGAGGTGGGCGTGGGCACCACGTTCCGGTTCAGCCTGCCGGTCGCCGGCGCGAATGCCGGCGCCGGCGCGGCGTCCGCGCCCTTGGCCGCACAGCGGGGTACCTGGGGATGAAAAAGATCCTGGTGGTCGACGACGAGCACGACGTGGCCGAGCTGCTGCAGCTGGTGCTCACCGGGCACGGCTACGCGGTGATCCTGGCGCCGTCGGGGATGGACGGGCTGGCGCTGGCGCAAAGCGAGCTGCCCGACGTCATCCTGCTCGACATCATGATGCACCGCATGGACGGCTGGGAGGTGCTCAAGCTGCTCAAGCTGGACGACCGCACCCGCGCCATCCCGGTGGTGATCCTGTCGGCGCGCGCCGAACCCAAGGACAAGATCCGCGGCCTCCAGGAGGGCGCCGTGGACTACGTGACCAAACCCTTCGGCGTCCAGGAGATGCTGCGCACGGTCGAAGCCGTGCTGAACCTGCCGGGAGCCGGCCGATGACCGATCAGAACTACTGGGAGCTGCGCGCCGAGTGGCTGCAGCTGCGCGGCTGCCTGTTCGATCCCAACACCGGCCTGCCCGCCCTGCCGGCGGTGATCGAAGACGTCCGCCGCCGCCTGGAAGCGGGCGAGACCATGGGGCTCATCTACCTGGACCTGGCGAGCGGCGAGCGCCTGGAATCGCTCTACGGCTGGCAGACCTACGACCGCCTGCTGCGGCGCGCGACGGCGGCCCTGCTGGAGTTCCGCGACCGCCTGCTGGCGCCGGGCGACCTGGTGGCGCTGACCGCGGTGCGCGGCGACGAGTTCCTGATCTTCACCGGCGCCGCGGCGGCGGGCCCCGGCGCCGCCGCCGGCGACTTCGCCGACGCCGGCAGGCTCGCCGAACGCCGCCTGACCCGCCTTGGCGAACAGCTGGCGGCGGAGCTCGACGGGCGGCTGCGGCCGGATGCGGGGGCCGAGGTGCCGCAGGGGATCTCGGTCTCCTACGGCTGCGCCCTGGTGCGCCCCGATCCGGCGGTGCGCATCGAGCGCTCGATCTATCAATCGATCGACGCCGTGCGCGCCATCTGCCGCCGGCAGCGCGAGCGCCAGCACGGCTTGCGCCGCAACGAGCTGCGCCGCATCCTGGCGACGCGCAACGTGCTGATCCGCTATCAGCCGATCGTGCGCCTGGACGACGGCCATATCCACGGCTTCGAGGCGCTGTCGTCGGGCCCCTCGGGCGACATCTTCGAAAATCCGGAAATGATGTTTGCCTTCGCCGAGGAGACCGAGCAGATCGTCGAGCTGGAGCGCCTGTGCCGCCTGCAGGCCATCCGCGGCGCCACCTCGCTCAGCTCGCCGCAAAAGCTGTTCATCAACTGTTCGGCGCACGGCTTCGTCGATCCCGACCTGACCTCGGCGACGATCCTCGAAGAGGTGCGCAAGGCGGGCCGCGAGCCGAGCGACATCGTGTTCGAAGTCACCGAGCGGGTGGCGATCACCGAATGGACGCAGTTCCGCTCCATCCTTGCCGGCCTGCGCAAGATGGGCTTTTCGATCGCCATCGACGACATGGGGGCGGGCTATTCGTCGCTGCAGGCGGTGGCCGAAGTGGAGCCCGACTATCTCAAGTTCGACGTCTCGCTGGTGCGCGACATCCACCTGTCGCCGATCAAGCGCAACCTGCTCGAAACCCTTGTCGTCCTGGCGCAGAAGATCAAGGCGCGGGTGATCGCCGAAGGCGTGGAGAGCATGCAGGAGTTCGAAGCCCTGCGCGCCATGGACGTCACCTTCGCCCAGGGCTTCTATTTCGCCGTCCCCTCGGTGCTCAGCGGCCCCACCCCGCTCCACCTGCGCGAGCGCTTCGCCGCCGCCGAGCCCGAAGCCCACTAGCGCTGGCGCCGGCGCTCGCCGCGGGCGGCAGGATCAGCCCGGCGCGGGCGTGCGGCGGATGGTGTCGGCGAGGATGAGGCCGTCGCGGCGCGGCTGCCATTCGACGTTGTCGCGGGCGCCGAAGATGACGGACGGAGAATAGAGCGGCACAAAAGCCAGGTCGTCCATCAGCACGCGCATCGAGCGCTCCAGCTGGGTCCGGCGGGCCAGCAGGTCCAAGGTGCTGCCGCTCTCCTCGATCATGGTGTCGAGCGCCGGGTTGGCGTAGTGGTTGAAGTTGTTGGCGCCGTATCCGCGCCGCGGATCGCGGCTGTGCACCATCGAATCGAAAAAATCGCTGGCGTCCCCCGACAGGCAGAACCAGCCGCCAAAGTAGAACTCCACGTCGCCGGCCAGGATGCGCGGGAACAGCCGCACCCACTGCTGCTCTTCGGGGTGCAGGCGGATGCCGGCGGCGCGCAGCTGGCGCTCGACGGCGGCAACCTCGCCGGCGCGCCCCTGGCGGAAGGTGACCAGCAGGTCGATGCCATCCGGATGGCCGGCCGCGCTCAGCAGCGCGCGCGCCGCCGCCGCGTCGGCGGCGGGGGGCAGGATGTCCGGCGCGAACCCGAATACGTTGCGCCCCACCATCTGGCCCACCGGCACCCCCTCGCCGTAGAGCGCGGCGCCCACCAGGGCGCGGCGGTCCAGCGCCAGGTAGATCGCCCGCCGCACGCGCACGTCGGAAAACGGCGGCAGATCGCGGCGCAGCACGAAGAACGTGACGCCCAGGCTGTCCTGGCGGATGACCCGGCAGCCGCGGCCGGCGACGATGCGCCGCACGTTTTCGGGGCCGGGCTCCTGCACGATGTCGACGTCGCCGGCGAGCAGCCGCTGGATGCGGACGCCGACGTCGGCGACCGGCAGGAAGTCCACCTGCGGTTCGAACGGGGCGCCGCCCCAATAGCCGGGATTGGCCACCATGCTGAGACGCTTGCCGGGCTGGTAGGCGGCCAGGCGATACGGCCCGGTACCCACCGGCTGGCGGATCTCGCTGGGCGCTCCCGCCGGCACGATGAAGATGAACGCCAGCTTGTTGAGCAGGATGGGATAGGGGCGCCGGGTCGTGATCTGGACGGTATGGGCGTCCAGGGCGGTGATGCGGTCGATGGCGACCAGGTAGCCGCCGACGTTGCTGCGCTGCGCGTCGCGGGCGCAGTCGAAGCTGAACAGCACGTCGCGGGCGGTGAACTCGCTGCCGTCGTGGAAGTGGACGCCGCGCCGCAGGTGGAAGATCCAGGTCAGCTCGTTGGGGTTCTCCCAGCTCTCCGCCAGGGCCGGCCCGACCTTGGTGCCGGCGTCGAAGGCGGTCAGCGCCTCATAGATGTTGCGCAGGACGGAAAAGGTGAGCAGCTCGTTGCGCAGGTACGGGTCCAGCGTCAACGGATCGGCATACAGCGCGATGCGCAGCGGCCGCCGCGGCGCCGCGGGCACGCTCGGCGACGGCTTGGCGCAGCCGCCCGCCAGCGCTATCAGCGCCGCTATCGCCGCCATCGCCACTTTTGGCGCCATCGCGAGTCGTCGCCTCATCACCGCTCCGGGGGGGTTGCTGCCGGCAGTCTACACCCGCCGAGGCGGCGGGCGGCGCGAGGCGGGCGCCGGCCCGGCGGCGGGTGCGTCAGCCGTGGTCGATCAGCGCCATGACGATGCGGTCCTGCGCCTGGCGGGCTTCGCCCGTCGAGCGGGTGCGGTTGAGCAGGACCGAAAAGGCGTAGGTCTTGCCCGACACGGCGCGGGCGTAGCCGGAGAGAGCCGAAACGCCGTCGATCGTGCCGGTCTTGGCGAACACGTTGCCGCGGTAGGGCGGCAGCGTCATGCGTCCGTGCAGCGACCCATCCTCGTCTCCTGAGCCGGGCAGCGACTGCACGAACTCCGCCCCCCACTGGTGGTAGTACATGTGGCGCAGCAGCTGGGTGGTGGCGCGCGGCGTGAAGCGGTTCTGGCGGCTGAGCCCCGAGCCGTCGACCATGTGGAAGGCGCCGGCCGGCACGCCCAGGCCGACCAGAAATTCGCCCACCGCCCGCACGCCCTCGCTCCACGACCCTTCGCCGCAGCGGCGGGCGCCGACCAGCTTGAGCAGGCTCTCGGCATAGTAGTTCTGGCTGCGCTTGTTGGCGGTGCGCACGCTGTCGAGCAGGCTGCTGCGGTAGGCCGCGACGCGCTCCCACACCGGCCCCGGCAGGCGCTCGACCGGCCGCAGCTGGCCGCGCACCTCGATGCCCTCTTCGGCCAGCGCCTGCACCAGGCCGAGCCCGAAGTAGCGCACCGCGTCGGGCACGGTGACCCACTCTTCGAGCGGCCCCGAGTTGCGGAAGATGCTGCCGGTGACGACCAGCACGTCGTCGCGGCGCACGATGGTCAGGTGGTTGTTGCGCGGCGACGCGGAGGTGCGGGCGCTGGATTCGACGTGCAGCACCGGCACCGGCGGCACGATCTCGACGCGCGCCGCGCCGCCGCGCTGGCTGGGCCAGACCCGCACCAGCACGCAGCTGTCGTTGAACGACAGCGCGGCGATCGGCGCCTCGTACCAGCTGGCGAGCTGGCCGCGCGGCCAGTCGGGGTGGACCTGGCGGGCCTCGAACAGCCCGTCGTCCAGGTAGAGGTCGCCCGCGATGCGGCGCACGCCGCGCGCCGCCAGGTCGTGCGCCCAGCCGCGAAAGACGGCAAACGAATCGCCGTCGAAGGCGCGGCCTGAAATGTTGGGATCGCCCGCGCCGACGACGCCCAGGTCGCCGTGCAGCTCGCCGTCCTGCACCACGCCGCGCAGCAGCAGGCGGGTTTCATACAGATACCCGGGGCCGAACGCGTCCAGCGCGGCGGCGGTGGTGAACAGCTTGGTGTTCGAAGCGGTGACCCGCTCCTCGTCGCCGTTGTAGGTGTAGACGGTGTCGCCGCTCGCCAGGTCCACCACATTCACTCCGAGCGCCGAGGTGTCGCGCATCGCCCTGCCCACCTCCAGGCCGACCGCCTGCTGCAGCGGCGTGGCGCCCACCGCCGGCACACCGACCGCCTGTGCCGGCGCGTCCTGGTGCCGCGGATGGCGCGGGCGCGCGGCGGCAGCGGCGGCGCTGGCGGCGGCCGGCCCGCCGCCGGGCAGCAGGGCGGCGACCAGCCAGGCGGCGACCCACGCCGCCAGCGGCCGCCGCGCGCCGGCGAGCCCGGTGGTGGCGAGCCGGATGGCGGCGGCGAGGCGCCTCATGGGTGCGCCGCCGGCGGCGCGACCGCGGGCGTGGCGCCGGCGCCGCGCACCAGGTAGGTGTCGAACCAGCGGGTGATGGCCGCGGCGGAGCGGATGCGATTGGCGGTCTTGCGGAAGCCGTGCCCTTCGTCCGCGAACAGCACGTACTCGACCGGCACGCCGCGTCGCTTGAGCGCGTCGACCACCTGCTCGGCTTCGACGACCGGCACGTTGGTGTCGTTGGCGCCGTGCAGCACCAGGGTGGGAGCGATGACGCGATCCAGCTTGTAGATCGGCGACAGCGACCGCAGCAGCTCGCGCTGCGTGTCGGGATCGCCATACTCCACCTTGGACACCGCCGCCATCCACGGCTCGGTGTGGGCAAAAAAGGTTTCGAAGTTGACGATGCCGTACAGGTCGGCGCCGGCGGCGAACAGGTCGGGGAACTCGGTCAGCCCCGCCATGGTCATGTAGCCGCCGTAGGAGCCGCCCATGATGCCCAACCGGTGCGGGTCGGCGATCCGTTCGCGCACCAGGTATTCGGCGGCGGCGCGGATGTCGGCCACCGCGCCGGTGCGCAGGGCGCCGTTGTCCAGGTTGACGAAGCGCTTGCCGAAACCCGACGAGCCGCGCACGTTGGGGGCGAGGACGCCGATGCCGCGCGCCAGGAGCGCCTGGTAGAGGGGGTTGAAACCGGGGCGCTCCTGGCTTTCCGGCCCGCCATGAAAGCTGAGCACGAACGCTCCCGGCGGCGGCGCCGCCGCCATCGCCCCGCGTCCGCCGCCGCGCACCGGCGCCACCTGAGGTCGATAGAGCCAACCGGTCAGCGGCAGGCCGTCGAGCGCCGCAAAGCGCACCAGCTCGGGCGCCACCAGCGCCGCCGGATCGACGCCGGGATGCGGCGCGTGGGTGAGCTGGCGCAGGTGCCCCGAGGCACGGTCCAGGATCCACACGTCGCGCGGCTGGCGCGAACCGACCAGGGTGAGCGCCAGCAGGCGGCCGTTGTGCGAAAAGGCCATGCCGTCGACGATTTCAGCCGGGAGCGCCGGCGCCGGCTCCTGGGCGAGCGTCGCCAGGTCCAGGAAGGCGAGCTGCGAGCGGCCGGCGACGTTCCACAGCAGCGCCGCGGTGTGGCCGTCCTCGGTGACGCGGAAGCTGTCCAGCTCGGCGTCGTCGCGCGCCGCGATCGGCTCGACGGCGGACGCCGCCACGGCGCCGCCGGCGTCGCGGCTCAAGCGCACGCGGGCCAGCACGGAGCGGTCGCTGTCCTTGTTGGAGGTGAGATAGACCGTCGCGCCGTCGGGCGCAAAGACCGCGCCGCCGAACGAGGCGGGCGGCGTGTGAGGGGTGAGCAGGGTTTCGCGGCCGCTCGCCAGCTCGACCAGCGAGACGTCTTCGTCTCCCCGCTGCCGCACCCGCGAGATCAACGCGTAGCGGCCGTCGCGGCTGACGTCCCCGAGCGACCCGACGCCGCCGCCGGCGGCGAGCCGGCGCCAGCCGCCGCTGGCCGGGTCGTAGGTGTAGGGGTCGAGCGACGCGGCACCGGCGCGCGTCGAGCTGAGCAGCAGCAGACGCCCGTCGTGACTGAAACCGTCCAGCGTGTTGTTGACCTTGCCGCCGTCGGTCACCCGCGCCAGCTGCCTGCCGTCGGGGCGCATCAGGTAGACCTGCGTGTTCATGCCGCCCCCCGGAGCCACGCTGAGCGCCAGCGAGCCGCCTTCCGGCGACCACTCCACCCCGCCCACCGGGTCGGCGAAGCCGGTCAGCTGCTCGGGCCAGCCGCCGTCCACCGGCACCGTCCACACTTCCGGCACACCGCTCAAGTTGGACACGAACGCCAGGCGCAGCCCGTCCGGCGAAAAGCTGGGCGACCAGCAGCCCCCCACCCCGGCCAGGCGCGCCACCTCCCGCTCCAGCTCGCCGTCGCCGTCCGGCGCGGCGATGACGGCAGCCGCGGCGGTGCCGGCCGCGGGCGCCGGTGCCGCCGCCAGGCCGGGCCGCAGCGCCAGCAGAGGGAGCGCGGCCGTCCAGGCCAGGGTGCGCAGAAGCGGAAAGGGGAAGGTCATGGTGCAGCTCCTCAAGGAATCGCCGAATCGCCGCGGGCGCCGTAGCCGCGCCGGCACAGTGTAGTGGCCCGTATGCGAGAAATCGAGAGCGGACGCGGATCGCGGCCGCGCCGGCGGCCCCCGCCGAGGCCACGGAGTTGTAGTAGCCTGCCGCGCATGCCGGCCTCCTTGGCGTCCATCGCGGCGCGCTCGGTCCTGGGAGCGGCCCTGGCCTGGGCGGCCATCGGCTTCGGCGACGAGGTCCGGGCGCACGCGCGGGCCTGTGCGGCGGCCGCCCCTCGACAGGCGCCGGCGCTCGCATGGCGGTTCGGCACGCCCCCGGTCGAGCGTCTGCGCGCTCTCCTCGACGCGGCCCATCGCTCGCTGCCGCCCGGCGCCCTGGTCGGCTTTGCGCCGGCGCCAGGCTGCCGCGGCGAAGAGGCCTTCTTCCAGCGCCTTTGGGCTGCCTACCTGGCACCGGACCTCAACGTCGTCGCTGAGGACCAGGCCCACGCCTACACCCGCTATCTCATCGCCGACGGCGCGCTCCTGGACCGGCCCGAGACCCGGCTGCTGCTGCCGCTGCCAGGCGGGGCGCTCTATCGGATCGGTCCGCCGTGACCTGGTGGAGCGGCGCCCCCTACGCAGCCGTCGCGCTCCTGGCGTCGCTCCTGATCCTCCTCGGCAGCCGGGCCGACGGCCTTGCCGGCGAACGCGACAGCGCGGCGTTCCGCCTGGTGCTGTGGTGTCTCGCCGGCGCGGCCGGCTTCCAGGTCATCCTGCTGGTTCTCCAGGCGGCGCGCATCCCCTGGCATCCGCTGATCCTCGTGGGCGCCCTGGGCGTCGCGATCGGGATCGGCCATCGATACCTCCACGGGACGCCGGCGCGGGCGCCGGCTGCCGCGGCGCACCGCTGGGGGCCTGGCGACGCCGTCGCCGGCCTGGCGCTGGGCGCCTACGCGTGGTTCGCCTTTTCGCTCTGCATCACCCTGCCTGATTTCGTCTTCCATTGGGGCGTCGAGGGGGAGCGCTTCGCCCTCCGCCGCGGCATCGACTTCGCCTTCCTGCAGATGCCGTGGAACGTCGTCCCCCTCCATCCGGACTACCCCACGCTCTTGCCGAGCCTCTACGCTGCCGCCGCGCTCCTGGCCGGCCGCTACGACACCCGGTCCATGATGGCCTGGTCGGTCGGCTGCTTCGCCCTGCTCCTGCTCGCCGCTCGCGAAGCGCTGCGGCAGGCGGGAGTCGAACGCCTGGTGGCGCAGGCCGCGCTGGCGCTCCTGGCGCTCACCGTGGCCGCCGCCGGGATGCGGGGCACGATGGCCGGCGGCGCCGACTGGATGGTGGCGCTGGCCACCGTCGCGGCACTGCCGGCGCTGCTGCGTCCGGCCGACCGGCTGGGCAGCTGGCAGATGGGCGTCGCCGGCGCCTTCGCCGCCGCCGCCAAGCTCGAAGGCATCACTCTGGCCGGGGTCTTCATCCTGGTGCAGTCTGTCCGCCTGGCTGCCGGCACCCGGCGCGGCCAGCCGTTCGACGGCCGGGCTCTGGCAGGGCTCCTGGCGCCCGTCGCCGCGGTCACCCTGCCCTGGCAGGCGGCAGTGCATCACTATCACCTGTCGGACCCGCTGCTCGGCGGCATCCATTTCCAGAACGGCAGGGCGATCTGGACGGCGTTGCGCTACGAGCTGGCGGCGAGCCCTGCCTGGCATGGATTCGCCTGGAGCCTGCTGGTTCTGCCGCTGCTTGCCCTGTGGCGCAGGCTGCGGCCGATCGCGGCGGTCACGGCTTTGCAACTGCTGTGCTTTCTCTGCATCTACTTCTCCTTTCTCTCCGACCCCACGCCGCTGATCGTCGAAAGCTTCGACCGCCTGGAGCTCGACCTCCTGCCCGCCATCCTGATCGCCTCGGCGATCGCGCTCGACTCCCTGGGAAAGCCGAAACCCAACTTGCAGGCACGCTCGCCGGGCATCTTCGTTTCTAGTTAAACTATGGTCGTGCCCTGCGATCCGAGCGTTGCGCCCTCCGATCCGATCTTCGTCGGCATTCCGATCCTCAATCGGGCCGACCTGCTGGAGCGCTGCCTGGACTCGATCGACCAGCCGGCGCACGTGCTGGTGGTGAACAACAACACGGTGGACGAGCGCTTCAACGACCAGCTCTGGAAGCTCGCGTCGGCGCGCGGCCTGGAGGTCGCCGACCAGGCCCGCAACCTGGGCATCGCCGCTTCCTGGAACCTCATCCTCGAAACCGGGATGGCGCGCGGTTTCGACCTGATCATGATCGGATCGAACGACGTCCTGCTGTCGCCGGGCTCCCTGGCAAGGGTCCAGTCGTACCCGAAGGAGGAGCGGGAGGTCATCTGGCACGTCCATGCCTGGAACTTCTTCGCCATCCACCGCCGCGCCGTCGCCCAGGTCGGCTGGTTCGACGAAAACTTCTACCCCGCCTACAAGGAAGACCAGGACTATATGTACCGTTGCCAGCTGGCCGGCGCCGAGCGCGTCTCGACCGATGAGATCGGCGGCGGCAGCGAGCACCTGGGCTCGCAGACCATCCACAGCGACCCCCATTACTACGCCTGCAACGAGGACACCCACCTGCGGTGGAACCTGTCGTACTACCTGGACAAGTGGGGCGGCGATTTTGGCGCCGAGCGCTACACCACGCCGTTTGGGGATGCCCGCCGTGACTGGCGGTGGTGGCCGCCGCCCGGTCCGTCCATCGCCGAGCGCGACTGGGACCGCGACCGCCGCCGGAGCCACAACCCGGCCGCCCGGTAGCGGGATGGCATCCGGCTGCCGCCATAGGCCACACCGCCGGCGGCCGGAAGCCGGAGCCGCCTCAGTCGTACGCTGGCGGACGGCCCAGGGCGCGCGGCGGCCGCGACGTGCCGATGAAACCGGCCAGCACCACCAGGGTCAGCACGTAGGGGATCGTCTGGATGAGCTGCACCGGGACGTGGGCGACGCCCTGCAGCTGGATGGCGACCGCCTCGGCAAGGCCGAAGAGCAGGCACGCGACGGCGGTGCGCAGCGGCCGCCAGCCGCCGAAGATCAGCGCCGCCAGCGCGATGAAGCCGCGGCCGGCGGTCATGTTGCGGGTGAACAGCGACGACTGGCCGATCGACAGGTAGGCGCCCCCCAGCGCCGCCAGCACCCCGGACAGCACCACCGCCGCATAGCGCAGCCGGGCCACGTCGATGCCGGCGGTGGCGGCGGCTTCGGGGTTCTCGCCGGCGGCGCGCAGGTGCAGCCCGAAACGGGTGCTGCGCAGCACCCAGGCGGTGATCGGCACCAGCGCGTAGGCGGCCACGACCGGCGCCCGCGGCAGCAGCTGCGCCCGCGGCAGCGGCGGCGTGGCGCCGTTGGTGCCGAACAGCGCGCCGGACAAAAGCGGCGGCAGCCCCAGGAACACGATGTTGATCGCCGTGCCGCTCACCACCTGGTTGGCGCCGAAGCGGATCGACGCCACGGCGTGGACCCAGGCCGCCGCGCCGCCCGCGGCCAGCGCCGCCAGCAGCCCCAGCCAGGGATCGCCGGTGGCCCAGGTGACCGCCGCCGCGGTGAAGGCGCCGGCCAGCATCAGCCCCTCCAGCGCGATGTTCATGACCCCCGACCGCTCGGCGTACAAACCGCCCAGCGCCGCCAGCAGCAGCGGCGTCGCCATGCGCACCGTCGACAGCGCCAGAAATCCGGCCAGCCCCGAGGTCATGGCGGAGCGCCTCCCCCTGTCGCAACGGTTCCCGCCCGGCCACCATCGGCGCGACCAGCACGACCGGCGGGACCGGCGCCATCGACGCGATCGGTGCGATCGGCGCGCCTGCCTCCGACGTCGCCGGCATCGCGTGCTTTGCCTGCATCGCCTGCGTTGCCGGCGGCGTTGGCGTCGGCGGCGCCGGCCCGCCGGCGCCAGACCAGACGCCCGCCGGCCAGACAGAGGATCGCCACCCCTTCGAGCACCACCACCACGTCGCGCGAGACGTGGTCGGAGAAGATGCCGACAAAGAGCCCGCCGCGCGTCAGGGCGCCGAACAGCAGCGCCGCCAGCACGATGCCGGCCGGATGGTTGCGCCCCAGCAAAGCGACGGCGATGCCGGTGAATCCCAGGCCCGGCGAAAAGCCGTCGTAGTACCGGTGGCGATAGCCCAGCACCTCGTTGATCCCCACCATGCCGGCGAGCGCGCCGGACAGCGCCATCGCCGCCACCAGCTGGCGGCCGGTGTCGATGCCGCCATAGGCCGCCGCGGCGCCGTTGGCGCCGGTCATGCGCAGCTCGTAGCCCCAGCGCGTGCGCCACAGCAGCAGGTAGACCAGCCAGCAGGCGCCCAGGGCGGCGACGAACGCCAGGTTGAGCGGGATGCGCTCCGGCAGCAGCGGCGATCCCGCCGCTCCGCCCGAGCGGTGCAGCCGCGGCAGCAGGCTGCCCAGCCGCGCCCAGCCGGCGGCAGGATCGACCGGCCGCGTCTCCAGGATCGCGTCGCCCTCCGCCTTGAGGTGGTCCGCGACCAGCCACGCGGCCAGGGCGGCGGCGATGAAGTTGAGCATGATGGTGGTGACCACCTCGTGGGCGCCAAAGCGGGCCTTGAGCCATCCCGCCAGCGCCCCCCAGGCGCCGCCGGCCGCGAGCGCCGCCAGGGCGGCGAGCGGCGCCAGCAGCCAGGCCGGCAGCCCGGCGCCCGCGATCCCCGCCCACGCGGCGGCAAGGGCGCCGGCAACCAGCTGGCCCTCGGCGCCGATGTTGAACAACCCGGCGTGAAACGCGACCGCGACGGCCAGCCCGGTGAACATCAGCGGCGTGGCATAAAACAGCGTGTAGCCGATCCCGTCGGGCCACGACAGAGCGCTGCCGAACAGCAGCCCGTACACCGCGACCGGATCGTCACCCACCGCCGCGATCACCACCGCGCCCGCCGCCAGCGCCACGCCCAGCGCCCCCAGCGGCGCCAGCCACCCCGGCAGCGCCCGCCCCGGCACCGGCCGCCCGGCCACCCGGGGCGGCGACGCACCGCCGCTCATACCAGGTCTCCGGCAGGTGCATGCGGCACACCCGCGGCGGCGGCCGGCGCGCCAGCCGCGCCAACTCCGCCGGTCGTGCAGGCTGAGCTGGCCCAAGCGGCTGAGCTTACAGAGCTGGCGGAGGCGGCGCCGCCGCCGCTCATCAGCAGGCCCAACTGTTGCTGCGCGGTGGCGCCGGCCGGGTCCACTTCCCCGGCGATCCGGCCGCGATACAGCACCAGCAGGCGATCGGACAGCGCCAGCAGCTCGTCCAGGTCGGACGACACCAGCAGCACGGCGCAGCCGCCGGCGCGCAGGGCGAGCAGCTCGCGGTGCACCAGGCGGGTGCTCGCGAGATCCAGGCCGCGGGTGGGCTGCGCGGCAAGCAGCAGGCGCGGCGGCGGCGTCATCTCCCGGCCCAACACCAGCTTCTGCTGATTGCCTCCCGACAGGGCGCGCGCCGGCAGGCCGCAATCCGCCGGACGCACCGCGAAGCGCTCCAGCAGGGCGCCGGTGCGCCGCGCGACGGCGGCGCGATCCAGCCACTGACGCCACGGTCCGACCGCCACCGGCGCGCGGTCGTGGACGCCCAGGATGGCGTTTTCGGCCACGCTCAGGTCGAGCGCCAGACCGCGGCCCTGGCGGTCCTCGGGCACGTGCGCGATCCTCAATTGCCGCCGCCGCCGCACGCTGGCGTCCACGATCTCGGCCCCGTCCAGCCGCACGCTGCCGGCGACGGCGCCACGCTCCGCCAGGCCGGCGACCGCCTCCACCAGCTCACGCTGGCCGTTGCCCTCGACGCCCGCGATCCCCACCACCTCGCCGCCGGCGACCGCAAACGACACACCGTCGAGCCGCCGCCTGCCGCCCTCGCCGCGCACCGCCAGCTCGCTGACGACCAGCACCGGCGCGGCGCCAGGCGGGACCCGACGACGCTCTGGCCCCGCCGGCCGGGGGAGCACCAGCGAAGCGTCGTCGGCACCCACGATCAGGCGCGCCAGCTCGCCGGCGGCCAGTTCTCCTGCATCGCCGGCGCCGGCAGTGGCGCGGCTGGCGACGACGCGGCCGGCGCGCAGCACCGTCACCGTGTCCGCCAGGTCCAGCACCTCCGTCAGCTTGTGGGTGATCAGCACGACGGCCAGCCCCTGGTCGCGCATGCGGCGCAGCACCGCGAACAGCCGCATCACTTCGGCCGGGGCCAAAACCGCGGTGGGCTCGTCCAGGATGAGGACGTCTGCCCGCCGGTGGAGCGCTTTGAGCAGCTCGACGCGCTGCCGCTCGCCGACCGACAGGTCGCCCACCTGGGCGGCGGGATCGACGTCCAGCCCCATCTGTCCCGCGAGCGCGGCGACGCGCGCCGCGGCGCCGGCGCGATCGATCCGCCAGCGGCTGCCGGGCTCGGCGCCCAGCACCACGTTTTCGCCGACCGTCATCGCTTCGACCAGCAGGAAGTGCTGGTGCACCATGGCGATGCCGCAGCGGGTGGCATCCTGCGGGCCGGCAAAGCGGCGCTCCTGCCCGCGCACCACGACCGACCCGCCATCGGGGGCGTAGAACCCACTTGCAATGCGCATCGCCGTCGACTTGCCGGCGCCATTTTCCCCCACCAGCGCATGGATGGCGCCGGCGGCGACCGCCATGTCGATCCCGTCGTTGACCAGGACCCCGCCAAAGCGCTTGCTGACGCCGCGCAGCTCCAGCGCCGGCACGGGCAGCGGCATCCCGCTCATGATCCGGCGCGCCCTCCGCGGCCCGCCGCTGTCCCGGCGCCCGGGGCGGGAGCGGCGATGGTGACGGGAGCGGCGCCGGGCTTGGCTGCGGCGCCGGAGGGGACTCCGGCTGTGCCAGGGCCGGCGGCGGCTGCGCCAGGCACGGCGGGGGCGGTCGCGGCGGGCGGGGTGCCAGCGGCCGCAGGGGCCGGAGCGGCTGGAGCCATGGCGTCAGTCACCTGCAGCTGGCCGCGCACGATGCGGTCGCGGGCGGCATCGACGTCGCGCAGCACGGCCGGCGGGATCAGGCCGCGGTTGTAGCGGTCCAGGGCGTAGCCGATGCCGCCGTCCGCCAGGCCGTAGGAATGGAGGCCGCCGCGGAAGCGCCCGCTGACCTGCTCGGCGATCAGCTGGTAGACCGCGCGATCGACCCGCTTGACCATGCTGGTGAGCACGCGGCCGGGTTTGATCCAGTTCTGGTTTGAATCGCAGCCGATGACGTAGACGCCGTACTGCTCGGCGGCGTCGAAGGCGCCCAGCCCCGAGTTGCCGGCGGCGGCGAACACCACGTCGGCGCCGCGGCTGATCTGCGCCGCGGCCAGCTCCTTGCCGCGCGCCGGGTTGTTCCAGGCCGAATCGGTGACGCCGACGTAGTTGGGGATCACGCGCACGCCGGCGACCGCCGCCCGCGCCCCCTCTTCGTAGCCGACCTCGAAGCGGTGGATGAGCGGGATGTCCATGCCGCCGACGAAGCCGACGACGCCGGTCCTGGACACCCGCGCCGCGATCATGCCCACCAGGTAGGCGCCCTCCTGCTCGCGGAAGACCACCGAGGCGACGTTGGGCGCCGCCGCCACGCCGTCGATCACCACGAAGCGCAGGCGCGGATAGTCGCGCGCCACCTCCTGGATGATCGGCGCCTGGGCGAAGCCCACGCCGATGACCAGGCCGTAGCCGCGCTCGGCAAACGCCCGCAGCGCCGGCTCGATCGACGCCGGGTCGCCCGGCTCGGCGCTGCGCAGCACGATCGGCAGCTCGCGCGCCGCCCGCCGGCAGCCCTCCCAGGCCGCGGCGTTGAACGACCGGTCGTCCTTGCCGGCGGTGTCGAACACCAGCCCGACATGCAGCTTGTGGCGGTCGTCCCCGGCGGCGCCGCCGGCAAGCCCCCGGCAACCCAGGGCAGCGCCACCCATCCCCGCCAGCGCCAGGACCAGGAGCAGCCGCGCCCACCGCCGCCGGCCGCGCACCCTCGGCCGCAAGGTGGCCAGGTGTCCCGTCCAGTTCATTCGCTTGCCATTCGCGTGCTCTCCGGACGGGCGGAGCACCAGCCGCCCGAGGAAGGAGCCTCCGAGTCGTCGCCTCCGACTTTCCGATCGCGCTCGAAGCCTACAGTACGTGCAGGCGCGAAAAGCGCTCCGCCTCCGGCCGCGCCGCGCGGATGCACGAAAGGGCAGCCTTTCCCCGTCTGGTTGAGATGAGGGTGCGGCGCGCGCGGCCCGGCCTGTCCCGGCTCACCCCCGGCCGGCCTGGCAGCGGTTTGGACGCCGCGCGCAACTCTCGTCATGTCTTATACTTCGACGGTCATGGCGGCGCGCTTCGACGGTGAGGCCCTGACCCTGGATCTCGGGGTCGCGGACCTGCTGGACACTTCGCTCTTGCGCAGCATCGGTTTCGCCAATCGCGGCGGCTACGAGCGGCTGTGGCTGGGCCAGGCGATCCACAGCCGATACCAGGAGAGCAAGCTGGCCCAGGACGGCACCTACCGGCGGGAAGTCGTCATCAGCAAGCGGTTCCAGCACCGGGGCTGGCAGGTCACCGTGGCGGGGCGCATGGACGGGGTGCGCAAGGACCCTGACGGCTCGCTGGTCGTCGAAGAGATCAAGTCGGTGCGGCGCGGCGGCGCGCTGCCGCCGGCGGTGCGCGAGATCTACCAGCGCCAGGCGCTGCTCTACGCCTGGATGCTGGCCGGCGCCGGCGCCGCCGCCGACCCCAGCCCCGACCCCGACCCCGACACCGCCGGCCCCGGCGCCACCGCGGATGAAGCCGGCGCCCAGATCCCGCGCGGCGCACCGCCGCCGCGGCCGGAAGCGCCCCAGGTGCGGGCGGAGCTGGTGCTGATCGCGATCGGCAGCGGCGAAGTGGAACGCGAACAGCTCCCCGTGCACCTGGACGCCATCGAAGCGTCGGTGCGGCGGCGGGTCAACGGCCTGCTGCGCCTGTTCGAAGCCGAGCGCGAGCACCGGGCGGCGCTGCGCCGCGCGGCGGAACGCCTGGAGTTCCCGTTCGGCTCGCTCCGCCCAGGCCAGGAGCTGATCCTGGCGGCGGTCGAAACCGCGGTCGCCAACCGCGAGCACCTGCTGCTGCAGGCGCCGACCGGCATCGGCAAGACCGTGGCGGCGCTGCTGCCGGCGCTGCGCTACTGCCTGGCGCACGGCAAGCGGCTGTTCGTGCTCACCGCCAAGACGCTGCAGCAGGACATGGCGACGGCGGTGCTGCAGCGCCTCAACAAGGACGCCGCCTTCCGCTCGCTGCGGCTGCGCGCCAAGGCCAAGATGTGCGCCAACGACCAGGTGGTGTGCCACGAAGAGTACTGCCGCTTCGCCAAGGACTACGCGCTCAAGCTGCAGACCTCGGGGGTCCTGTCGGAGATCTGGGAGCGCTTTCCCGCCATCGAGCCGGACGACGTGTTCCGCGCCGCGCGCGCCGCCGAAGTCTGCCCCTTCGAAGTCAGCCTGGAGCTGGCGCACCGCGCGGAGGTCACCATCTGCGACTACAACTACGCCTTCGACCCCTACGTGTCGCTGCCCGACTTCTCCGCCGACCAGGACCTGTCCGACGCCGTGCTGGTCATCGACGAAGTGCACAACCTGGTCGAGCGCGGGCGCGGCTACTACAGCCCTGAGCTGTCCGCCGGCGCCGCGCGCCAGGCGGCGGCCGCCATCGGCCAGCTGGGCGAACCCATCCACGGCCGCATCGCCGGCCTCTGCATGCGGCTCGCCGCCATCATCGAAGAGGCGGTGCTCGACTGCCTCTTCGACCAGGGCGGCGACCTCGAGGCGGCCGAAGTGGGGCGCGCCGACCGCGCCGTCGAAGCGCCGCTGCCCGAAGACCGCTTCTGGCGGCTGCGTCCCGAGCTGGACGCCGCCTTCGTGGACTACCTGGAGCACCAGCGCACCAGCCGCACCGTGCGCGCCGACGATCCGTTCATCAAGCTGTACTTCGACGTCCTGCGCTTCCTCAACGGCCTGGCGGTGGCCGACGACGCCTTCAGCCAGCTGGTCGAGATCTGCCGCGGCGACTTCCGGGTCAAGGTGCTGTGCAAGGATCCCAGCCGCTTCCTGGGCGCCGTGGTCAACCGCGCCCACTCGACGATCGGGCTGTCCGCCACCCTCTCGCCGCCGGACTTCTACACCGGCCTGCTGGGCTTCGCCGCCGGGCGCACGGCGTTCGTCGAGATCCCCAACCCCTTCCCCGCCGCCAACCGCCGGGTGGTCATCGACGACTCGGTCGCCACCACCTTCAAACGGCGCCCCAACAACTACGATCGCATCGCCCAGCGCCTGGCCGACTTCGCCCAGGCGGTGCCGGGCAACTGCCTGGCGCTGTTCCCCAGCTACGCCTTCCTGGCCGAAGTGACCGGCCGCATGCGCCTGCAAACCAAGCGGATCTTCGTCCAGCGCCAGACCGACAACGACCGCGAGCGCGACATGCTGCTGCAAACGCTGCGGGCGGCGGTCTTGGGCGACGTGCTGCTGGCCGCGGTGGCCGGCGGCGCCTTCGCCGAGGGCGTCGACTACCCCGGCGACATGCTGCGCGCGGTGGCGGTGGTGGGCCCCTGCCTGCCCGCGCTCACGCTGGAACGCGAGCTGCTCAAGGCCTACTACCAGGAGCGCTTCGAGCGCGGCTTCGAATACGCCTTCGTGGTGCCCGGCATGACCCGCGTGGTGCAGGCCGCCGGCCGCCTCATCCGCTCGCCGCACGACACCGGCGTCATCGCTCTGTTCGACGAACGCTTCCTGGACAACCCCTACCGGCGCCACCTGCCCGCCGACTGGCTGCCCGACGAAGGGGCCGGCGCCCTGGTCGGCGATCCGGCGGCCGTGGCCGGCCAATTCTTTGCCGTCGCCAAACCCCGCTGACCCCACCGACCCTGCCGACCCCTAGCCGGCCCCCCCGGCGAACCCGCGCGGGAATCTGCTAGTGTCCCGCCCGGTTACCTGCCGTGGCGGCCGCGCTCAACGCGCCAGGCCGCCCCGCCGTCCCTGAACCGACCGACCGAGCAAGCGCAGCCCGAACCGACCGATGAACACCCTGGCCGACCCTGTGTCGCGGCGGCGAACGTTTGCGATCATCTCGCACCCGGACGCCGGCAAGACCACGCTGACCGAAAAGCTGCTGCTGTTCGGCGGCGCCATCCAGATGGCGGGAGCCGTCAAGGCGCGCGGCGACGCGCGGCGCGCGCGCTCCGACTGGATGAAGGTGGAGCAGGAACGCGGCATCTCGGTGACCGCCTCGGTGATGACGTTCGACTACGCCGGCTGCACTTTCAACCTGCTGGATACCCCCGGCCACGAAGACTTCAGCGAGGACACCTATCGCACGCTGACCGCCGTCGACTCGGCGGTGATGGTCATCGACGCCGCCAAGGGCATCGAGACGCAGACCCGCAAGCTGTTCGAGGTCTGCCGCCTGCGCGACGTGCCGATCATCACCTTCATCAACAAGCTGGACCGCGAGGGGCGCGATCCGTTGGAGCTGATGGACGAGATCGAAAGCAGCCTGGCGCTGGCGGTGACGCCCGCCTCCTGGCCGATCGGCATGGGGCAGACCTTCCAGGGCTGCTACGACCTGCTGCACGAGCGCCTGGTGCTGCTCGACCGCTCGCACCGCGCCGCGGGGCAGCGGCTGCCGGCGGCCGGCCAGGTCCTGGACGGCATCGACGACCGCCGCCTGGACGACGTGCTGGGCACCGCGGCGGTCGCCAAGCTGCGCGAAGACGTCGCCATGGCGCGCGGTCTCTGCCCGCCGTTCGACCTGGCGAGCTACCGCGGCGGCCATCTCACGCCGGTCTTCTTCGGCAGCGCCCTCAACAACTTCGGCGTGCGCGACCTGCTCGAAGGGCTGATCGAGCTGGCGCCGTCACCGCGGCCGCAGCCGACCCTGGAGCGGCGGGTGGAGCCGGAGGAAACAGCGGTCAGCGGCTTCGTGTTCAAGATCCAGGCGAACATGGACCCCAAGCATCGCGACCGCATCGCCTTCGTGCGCCTGTGCTCGGGCCGCTTCCAGCGCGGCATGAAGCTGCTGCACGTGCGCAGCGGCAAGACCCTGGCGATGCACAACCCGGTGCTGTTTCTGGCCCAGGACCGCGAGGTCGCCGAAGAAGCCTGGGCCGGCGACATCATCGGCATCCCCAACCACGGCAACCTGCGCATCGGCGACGCGCTGACCGAAGGCGAGCCGCTGCACTTCACCGGCATTCCCAGCTTCGCCCCCGAGCTGCTGCGCAAGGTGCGGCCCGAAGACCCGATGCGCGCCAAGCACCTCGGCCGCGCGCTGCTCCACCTGGCCGAAGAGGGCGCGGCGCAGGTCTTTCGCCCGACCCTGGGCACCGATTGGATCGTCGGCGTCGCCGGCGCGCTGCAGTTCGACGTCCTGGCCGACCGCATCCGCACCGAGTACGACATCCCCGTCCACTTCGAGGGGACTTCGCTGTTCACCGCCCGCTGGGTCGAAGCCGACGACCACCAGGCGCTCAAGCGGTTCACCAACGCCAACCATGGCAGCATGGCCGAGGACCACAACGGACTGCCCGTGTTCCTGGCCCGCAATGCCTGGCACCTGAAGACGACCGGCGACGACTGGCCGGCCATGCGGTTCCTGAAGACCCGCGAACAGGTCCAGTGAGCGGCGGCCGACACCTCCGCCGGGCAGCGCCGCCCCGGCGCGCCGCGAGCGCGGGAGCCGGCGTCGCCGCGCGGGGTCGTGGGAACAAATTCCGCTGCTCTCGCACGTATCTATGCAGGGTGATTCGCACGGACCAGATGAGGCAGAATCGGCGACAGAGTGGATACGAAAATGCCCCGCGTTGGTATCTTTACAGCATGAATGGGCTGTCTAAATTGACACAAAATGGACATTTATCGACCAAGGCTCTGACCATTTTTGGCGCCGAACAGTGTCAGTCCGCTGACACAGTTCGCCAGGCGGTTGCGGGCCGACCCCGTTAAGTCATTCTGCTTGTTCGTTTTAACGCCGGCGCTCGGCATCCGCCGGTACCCCCGCGGGGGACCACGGAAGCTGGCGCGCACCATGCAGTAGTCGCCGCCGGGCTGCACATTGGTCAGTCACCCCGGCAAGGGATCGGCGGCGCTGTCGCGCGAAGCAACGACGCGACAGCGCGCTCAGGGGAGCCGGGTGATTGCCTCCCGGCACTTCGCAGGGGCCACGCATAGATATTGGCGCATAACGCCAAATGTGAACAGAACTATGCTTGGCGCTTTTTCACTTAGGAGCTTTTCGATGCATGAGTCCGCTCACCGACTCGGCGAGACCGCGGCCCACACCGGGCAGGCGCGCCCCGCTCTCCTCCTCGTCCTCTTCACCATGTTTTACGCCTTCACGCTCGGCGCTGCCGTGCGCCCTGCCCAGGCCGCCTCGGCCGCGGAAACCGACGCCCAGCCGGCGCTGCCGCTGGCGCAGGCGGCGCCCGCCGGCCAGATGGTCAAGGCGCCTGACATGGTGAGCGACGCCGAGGTGCTGCGCTTCACCGACGATCTGGTCCCCACCCTGCTCAAGGTCGCCGCGGGCAAGAAAGTGCGCATCGCCGACTGGCCGGTGGCGCCGGGGGTCCGCCAGGACGTGCTGATCACCCGCCACCAGATCTACGCTCCCGGCGCCCACATCCTGCTGGTCGACGCCGCCGGCACCCACGAGGTGCCGCGCTCGCGCCTGGCCTTCTTCTGGGGGGTCGAGGCGGACAACGGCACGGTCGGCCTGTCGGTGGCGGTCGATCCCGCGACCGGCACGATCGAGGGCCTGACGCAGACCGGCTCCGGCATGTTCCAGCTGCGCCAGGTGGAGGGGCGGCCGGGCACCTACCTGCTGGCCGGCACCGAGGCGACGCGCGTCGGCGCCGGGCTGCCGGCCAGGCCGGCATGGCACTGCGGCGAAGAAACCCTGGTGCCGCTGCCGCGGCCGCCGGTGACGACCGAGGACCGGGATGCCGCGACGGCCCGCAACGCCCAGGCGCTGCAGGCCGCGGCAGCCATGCCCGGCGCCACCGTCCAGGGCGGCGCCAGCTACAACATGGCGACCGTCGCCTTCGACACCGACAACGAATTCATGGCCAAGTTCAGCAACAACACCACGACCACCGCCAACTACATCGCCAGCCTGGTGGCCGCCACCAACGTCATGTACGAGCGCGACCTGGGCGTCGAGCTGCTGGTCGGCACCACCTACCTGCGCACCACCTCCGACCCCTACTCCGCGGAGCCCGACCCGGACGCCAACGCCGCCCAGCTGAGCGAATTCACCAACTACTGGAGCAGCAACTACGGCACCGTCGCGCGCACCGTCGCGGCCCTCCTCTCCGGCAAGGAGACCGACGGCGCCCTGTCCGGCATCGCCTGGATCTCGGGGCTGTGCAGCACCTCCTACGGCTACAGCGTCAACGACCTGATGGGCACCGGCTACATCGATTACGACCAGCTGATCCTGGGCCACGAGCTGGGCCACAACTTCGGCACCAATCACACCCACTGCTACAACCCGCCGATCGACACCTGCTACAACCAGCAGAGCGGCTGCTACGACGGAGCCGCCACCAGCTGTCCCGCGGTGACCACGCTCAACGGCGTCACCGGCGTCACCGGCACGATGATGAGCTACTGCGACCTGCTGGGCAGCTGCGGCGTATCGATGGTCTTCCATCCGCGCGTGGTGGCGGTGATCAAGCCCGAGGTCACCTCGGCGCTCGGCGTCTGCATGACCGCCGGCAGCGGCGGCACCACCGGCAGCGGCAGCGGCACCGCTTTCTACACCGCCACCCCCTGCCGGATCGTCGATACCCGCACCGCCACCGGACCCGAAGGCGGACCGAACCTGTCCGCCGGCCAGCAGCGGGTGTTCCAGATCACCGGCCAGTGCGGCATTCCCACCGGCGCGACCGCCGTGTCGGTCAACGCCACGGTGATCGGCGGCACGACCGGCGGTTCGATCAATCTCTTCGCCGGCAACGGCAGCTCGACCGGCACCAACACCGTCAGCTTCGGCGCCGGCCAGGTGCGCGCCAACAACGCCGTCGTGCAGCTGGCAAGCGACGGCTCGGGCACCCTGGCGGTGCTCAATTCCGCCAGCGCCACGACCCAGTTCGTGCTGGACGTGAACGGCTACTTCAAATAGCCAGCCTGCTGCCCGGCTGGCGCCCCCGGCCGGGCAGCAGTGTGTCGCCATTCAGGCACCTGGACGGAGCGGTGGGTTCGCCCTCCTGGAGACTGGCACGCCGGCGCCATGCCGGCCACGGCAAACTGTGTTAATTTTCGGGCCGTGAGCGCTGGCAGTCGCCGGCGCTCACCCGCACCGCCAAACGATTTCCGGTACTCCGATCCAACGCTCTTCTCCCTACCCCTGCCTGCTTCGATCGCAATGCCCGATCCGGTTCCCGCCCTCGCCGTGTCCGGCCCTGCCACCGCGCCGCTCACCGGCGCGCCGCACGCCGGCACCGTCGCCGTGCGCTGCCGCAACCTGGTCAAGCGTTACGAAGACGTGGTGGCGGTGGCGGGCCTGGACCTCGAAGTGCAGAGCGGCGAATGCTTCGGCCTGCTCGGTCCCAACGGCGCCGGCAAGACCACGACGCTGGAGATCCTGGAAGGGCTCACCACCCCCGACGACGGTCAGGTGGAGGTCCTGGGCACCAGCTGGACAAAGGGCAACGGCCACGCTTTGCGCCAGCGGCTGGGGCTCGCTTTGCAGGAAACCCAGCTGAGCACCAAGCTGACGGTGATCGAAACGCTGCGCCTGTTCCGCTCCTTCTATAGCCGCGGCAAGGCGCCCGAAGACGTGATGGACCGCCTGTCGCTGCGCGAAAAGCGCGACGCGCCGGTGGGCAAGCTCTCCGGCGGCCAGAAGCAGCGCCTGGCGGTGGCATGCGCCCTGGTGGGCGACCCCGAGCTGCTGTTTCTCGACGAGCCCACGACCGGCCTCGACCCGCAAAGCCGCCTCGAGCTGTGGGAGCAGATCAGCCAGTTCCGCGCCGGCGGCGGCACCGTCGTCCTGACCACTCACTACATGGACGAAGCCGAACGTCTGTGCGACCGGGTGGCGATCGTCGACCACGGCAGGGTCATCGCCCAGGACACGCCGCAGGAGCTGATCGCTTCTCTCAAGGCCGCCAACGTGGTGGAATTTGCCGCCACGCCCGAGCTGCCGCGCGAAACCCTGGCGCAGATCGAGGGCGTCGGCGAGATCCACCGCCACGGCGCGGTCTGGGCGCTCTCCGTCGTGTCGCTCGCCGCCAGCGTGCCGGCGCTGCTCGCCGCCGTGGAGCGAGCGGGCGCCCGCCTCGAACAGCTTTCGACCCACCGCGCGACGCTCGAAGACGTCTTCGTCGCGCTGACCGGCCGCGCCCTGCGCGAGGAGTGACGCGGCGCCAGCGCGAGCCACATCGCCATGTCCAGCGATCGTCCCAACCCCCTGTGGCAGCTCACCCTCACCCGGGTGCGCGAATTCATCCGCGAGCCCGAGGCGCTGTTCTGGGTCTTCGCCTTCCCGATCCTGCTCGCCGTGGCGCTCGGCCTGGCGTTCCGCGAAAAGCCTCCCGACCGCATCCCGGTGGGCGTCGTAGAGACCGGCGGGGCCGCCGCTGCCGGGGGTGGTGCCGGCGCCTCCGACCCCGCCGCCGCTGCCGTCGCGGCGCTCGCGCGGTCCCCCGTGCTGCTGCCGCGCCTGCTGGCGAGCGGCGAAGCGCAAGAGGCGCTGCGCACCGGCAGGATCTCGCTGCTGATCCAGCCCGGCGCCGCCGGCCAGCCGCCGGTCTTTCGCTTCGACGAGACGCGCCCCGAATCGCGCATCGCGCGGCTGGAAGCCGACGACGCGCTGGAGCGTGCCGCCGGCCGCGGCGACCGGCTGGCCATCCGCACCGAGCGCCTGACCGCCAAGGGATCGCGCTACATCGACTTCCTGATCCCCGGCCTGCTCGGCATGAACCTCATGGGCACCGGCATCTGGAGCCTGGCGTTCAACATCTCCATCGCGCGGCAAAAGCAGCTGCTCAAACGGCTGATCGCGACGCCGATGCGGCGCACCCACTACCTGCTGGCGCAGATCCTGGGGCGGCTGGTGTTCCTGCTGCCCGAAATGGTCTTCCTGGTCGGCTGCGGCTGGGTGCTCTTCGGCGTCGGCGTGCGCGGCCCTCTGTGGCTGCTGTTTCTGACCTGCCTGCTGGGGGCGATGACCTTCTGCGGCCTGGGGCTGCTGGTGGCGTCGCGGGTGCGCACCCCCGAGGGAGCCAGCGGCTGGGCAAACCTGGTGATGATCCCGATGTGGCTGGCTTCGGGAGTGTTCTTTTCGTCCGAGCGCTTCCCCGACCGGCTGCAGCCGTTGATCAAGGCGCTGCCGCTGACCGCTCTCAACGATGCGCTGCGCGGCATCATGAACGAGGGGTGGGGGCTGTCGCAGGTTGCATCCCGGCTGGCGATCCTTGCCGCCTGGGGCGTGGCCACCTACCTGGTGGCGCTCGGGGTGTTTCGCTGGCGCTAGTGGCCTGTCCTGTTCGAATCGAAAGCGCCTGGCTTGCCCTCGACGGCGGGGGCTTCGTTCCGCCTCCTCGACATAGTTCCGACTATGCCTGCGTCGGCGCGCTTGGCCCCCGCCGCCGAATGGCGGCGCCATCCGCTTTCGATTTCTCCAGGACAGGCCACTAGCGCCCCGTTCGCTTCCTTCACCTGCTTTTCGCCAAAAAGGGCTGGATTGCCAGACCCGTTGCAATGTAGAATAGAACTATGGCCTCTGACCAAGGTGATCGCATCATCTCGTTGTTGCGGAACGCGATTCGGCTGTCGAGTCGTACCTATCGGGATGTGGAACGCCAGCTGGGCTGGCGGGCGGGTACCATCACGCGCCTGATGCGCGGCGGGCTCGGGCTGAAGATCGAGCATCTGCTTAGCATTCTGCGCGCGATCAAGCTCTCCCCGGCCCGCTTCTTCGCCGTGGCGTACCCCAGCGCGGACGGCGTGCCGTCGGCTGAAGAGCGTCTATACCGCATCCTGGAACAGATGTACTCGCGCGGCGGCAGCGGCGGCGGCAACGCCATCGCCCCGGGCGTGATCAGCGCCATCGCCGCTCTGGGCGCCAGCGGGGCTAACGGCTCGCACGGCGCCGGCGGCGAAGAGCTGCCGCGCGCGGCGCTGCAACAGGCCCTGCCGGCCATGCCTCAGGCATCGTCCAGCGTGGAACACGCCGCGACGACGCAGGATGAGATCGATGAGATGGTAAGGATCTCACTGCGCAAGCTGCTCGGCACCAGCAGCCCGGACCTGCGCGTGTCGCGCGCCCGGCCCGGCGGCGCGACGGCCGAATAACCGGCGCGCTCTTTCAGCTCACGCTGAGCGGGCGGAGCGCCCGAGCTGCTCGTCGGGCGCTGCCGAGGTGAGCAGCTGCTGGATCGCGTCGACCAGCTGCACCGTGCCCAACGACGACCGCTGCAAGGTCGTTTCCAACACTTCCATGGCGTCCAGCGCCTCGGCGGTCACGTCCAGGGCGCGGAACAGCTGCGACACCTCGAGCGCCAGGGCCCGCGCCTGGTCTTCCTGACCGCGCCGCAGCTCCAGCTGTGCCAGGTCCATGGTGGCGCGCGCGTAGCACTTCCTGTCGCCCGCTTCCTTCAGTTGCTGGCGCACGTCCGCGAAGGCCCGCTCGGCGCGCGCGAAATCAGCCAGGCCTGAATAGATCTGGGCCTGCAGCCAGCGCAGCTTCAGGCGGTCCTGGCGGCCGCCGTGCTGCTCGTACAGCCCCAGATGGCGCCACAGCAGCGACCGCGCCTCCCGGTGGCGGCCGCCCGCCATCAGGCACCAGGCGGTGTTGTGGACGGCGGCGATGGTCAGCTCGGGGTCGTGATCGGGGCCGACCATTTCGAGCCCTTCGTTGAGCAGCTCGGCGGCCTCCTGGTGGCGCCCCTCGAACGAGGTGTACAACCCCTTCTTGATCAGGCAGCGCCCCGCCAGGTACGGATCGCCGTAGCGGCGGTAGATGCGCAGCGCGATCTCCAGCGACGCGAAGGCGGCGCCGGTGTGATGGCGGTCGAAGCACAGGTTGGCTTCCACCTCCAGGAAGCGGGCTCCCAGCAGGCGGTCGTGACCGGCCTCGCGGAAGTGTCCCCGCACCAGGTCCATGCAGGCTTCGGCGTCCTTCAGGCGGTCGACCACGCGCAGGGCGTTGGCCAGCTCGATCGTCGCCCTGGCCCGGAAATCGCGCACCTGGCCGGCGCTGAAGCCCTGGTCTCCCAGCGACGCGGCGACCGCGGCAGCGATCTCGGCCAGCTTGACCATCTGCCTGGGATTGCGGCGGCGCAAGGCCCAGCTCTGCTCCAGCAGCAGCTCGAACCCGGCCAGCGACTGCAGCTCGGGCGGCGGCTCCTGGAGGTCTTCCACGCCGCTCGCGATCAGCTGATCGAGCAGACTGCGCGCCTTGCCGATGTCCCGCGCCGCGTTCTCGCCATGCCGCACTACCGCGGCGAAGGCGCGGTCGATGGCCTGGTCGTAGGCGCTGTCGGAGAACGTGACGCCGGGATGGAGCGGCGCGCGGGCAGCGCGCTTGCGGCGCCGCCGCGCCGTCTCGCCGGCGGGGCCGGCCGGGACGGCACCCGTCGCCGCAGCCCCGGCGGCGTCCCCAGATCCATCGCCCGACGACCCATCCGACATCGTCGCATCCGCGGCCCGCACCGGCCTTGCCGATCGCGCAACCGGTCCGCCGGCGGGGGGGCCGGCCGCGTCGCCAGCGGCAGGCGGAGCATCGTGCCTGCCCGACGCGGCAGCCACCAGTGCGGCAAAGGCCGCGATGTCGTCGCCAGGATCGAGCTCCAGCGTCAGGTCGGACGCGAGCGGCGCGAGGACGGGGCCGTCCAGCAGCGTTGCCGCGTAGGGGGCGACCCGCGCCACGCAGGTCGGGCAGCCGCGCAACAGGTGACGCACGACCGCTTTCGCCTGCTCACGGCTGAGGGTGCCGCACACCAGCCCCTCGAGGTCGGCGGCGGTTGGATGCTCCATCATTTTGGCGTCCTCCGCTGTCACAAGCCTACATCAATCGCGCCCAAAGCGGTACCTGTAGTGGGTCAACCTGACCCACTATCCGGACATTCCCGCGCATTTTCAGCACATTCATCCCCGCTGCCACGCCAGCGCCATCGCCGCCCGCCACCCGGCGCGGCGGCAGCGGCCGGCGCAACGCCAGCAGGCCCCTGCGGGAAGAAAGGAAGAATATCTAGCCGTCAGGATTGATGGTCGAGCTGTCGGACGGTCCGGAGGTCGAACCGCTGTCCGCGGTGCTTTGACCCGCGGTCACCACACCGTGATGTCCGGACGCCGGCGCCGCCGGCCGCGCGCCGCCGCTGCCCAGGATGAGGTCCACCATCCGGTGCCACAGCGATGACGCCCACGACCGGCCGTCTTCGTGCACCGCCGCCGGCGCCCCTGCCGCGGCATGCGCCCCGACCGGAGCGGCGAACGACAGCATCGCAACCAGGGCAAGCGCCGCCACGATTCGCACAACCATGCACTGCTTCATGCGCAATCCTCTCCTCGGGCCGACGCTCTGCCGCAAGCTGACCGCACCGGCACATGGATAATCCCTTGGCCCAATAGACGCAGTGCGGCGGCGGGCCGCTTTCGAGCCACCGGCTGCAACGCAGACTGGATGGGTTGCGGAGTTGGCCGGTGCCGATCGCTACAGCGAACGCACCATGGCGACGATGCCGGCGCGAATCATCGACACGGAGATGGCCGCGAGGAACAGGCTGGCGACCTTGGCGACGCCGCGGTTGACCGAAGGGCCGATGATCTTCGCCACCAGCGGACCCGAAACGAAGACCAGGAAGACCAGGCTCATGTTGAGGATGAGCGAAACCAGCGTGGGCACGTAGCCGAAGGCCTCGCGCGATACCAGGATCGAGGTGATCGCGGCCGGTCCCATGATCAGCGGGATACCCAGCGGCACCACCCCGACGCTGTCCGCGGCGTCGCCGTCGCCGGCGGCGGGGTCGCGGCGCCGGTAGTCGCCGAAGATGAGGTTGGAGATGCTCAGCACCAGCAGGATGAGCCCGCCGCCGACGCGCAGGTCGTTCACCGTGATGCCCAGCAGGGAAAAGATGAGCTGGCCGGCAAACAGGATCAGCACCGCCACCAGAAAGGCAGTGGCCACCGCCTGCAAGGTCAAGCGTCGCCGCTCGGCATTGGACAGCACCTCGGTGATGCCCAGGTACAGCGGCAGGATGCCGGGCGCGTTGATCGCCACGAACAGGGGCACGAAGCTTTCGATGTAGTCGCGCGAGATCATGGACGCAGGCAGGCGGGCGGGCGCGGGAAGCATAGCGCGCTTCGGGCGCCATCGCGCGTGCTCGGCGCTCGGCATGGACGGGTCGACCGCCGCCGGGCGGCTCACCGCCCGGCGACGCAGCGGGTCAGCTGACTCGCCGAATGACGCCACCTTCAGACTTGGGAGACGAGCCTAGCCAACCGGGCCAACGGCCAGGTCGTTGACGACGCCGTTCACGCCGCTGGTGCGGCGGGCGATGCGTTCGGCTTCCTGCCGGTTGCGCTCCGAGCTCACGGTGCCGGACAGCGTCACCTGGCCGTCGCGCGAGTTGACATGGACGCGGATGCCGCCCAGGTCAGGAGCCGCGATCAGACGCGCTTTGACCTTGGTGGTGAGCGCCGCGTCGGCGACCGACTCGCGCGTCGAGGGGCCCACCTTGGTATCCAGGTCGTGGGCGCCGTCGCGGATCGCCTGGCCCAGCTGATGGGCGCCTTGCTTCAGCTCCTGGCCGGCCTGGTGGAGGTTGTCGTGGATCACCTGGTTGTTCACATGAATCTGTTCGTTGCCCTGCGCGTCGCGCTGGACCTGGACCGCCGAGTCCTGACATCCGGCCGCCAGCAGCAGCAGCGACAGCCCGAGGCCGGCAAGGCCCGCCTTGAGAAGCGCTGTTGAGTTCATGAGAGATCCTCCCCTGGGGAGGGTCGCTGGCGCGCACCCTGCGCGCCTCGCCCCGCAGGAGTACCAGCAAGAACCGGACCCGCCGTCTCAGATGGGGCGGCGCCTCAGGCCGGCGGCGCCGCGTCGTCGCTCTTGATCAGGTTGGTGACGCCCGCGACGCCGGGCGTGCGGCGCACCAACTGCTCGACGGCGGCGCGATCCTGGGCGCGGCCGACGTGCCCCCACAGGGTCACCCGGCCGCCTTCCGCATCCACTTCGATCTGCAAGGCGCGCAGCTGCGGGTCGCCGGTCAGACGCGCCCGCACCCGCCCCGCAAGTCCCGCGTCGCCCGCTTCGATGCCGGTCTTGACCGGGTCCTCCGCAATGTCGACCGCCTTGGGGGCCGCCGGCTGGTTGCGCGCGGACGCAGCGCCGGCGCCGCCCGCTGGGTTGCCCCTGCCGCAGCCCAGGAGCGCTGCCGCAAGCAGCGCCGCCGGCAGGAGAACCGCCAGCGCCGAAGCACCGGCGCGGCCGCGCGGACGGGCGCGCCGTCGCGGGCGCCGGGGCGCCTGCAAGCCTTGACCAGGCCGGCGCCGGAGGTGAGGGCGGGGGTGGATCATGGCCTGTCCAGCGCTCGCCTGCCCTAGCCGCTGCGGTGGACGGCGGCCTGCCGCCGCCGGCCGCCGCCGAGGGTGACGATGCGGGCGGCGGGTGGATCGGCCGGTGGGCCCGCGGGCACGGCCACCGCGGCGGCGGCGCCGGCGATGCGCTCGATCCCGCTGTAGACGTTGCAACGGTTGCCGCGCAGGAAGCCGACCAGCGTGATGCCGAAGCGGCGCGCCAGGTCGACCGCCAGGCTGCTGGGTGCCGACACGGAGCACACCAGGGCAAGGCCGGCGACGGCGCTCTTTTGCAGGATCTCGTAGCTGGTGCGGCCGCTCACCAGCAGCACGTGGTCGAACAGCGGCAGGCGGCCGCCGAGCAGCGCCCACCCCACCAGCTTGTCGAGCGCGTTGTGGCGCCCGACGTCTTCGCGCACCTCCAGCAGGTTGCCCTCGCGGTCGAACAGCGCCGCCGCATGCAGACCGCCGGTGGCGTCGAACAGCCCCTGGCTGCTGCGCAGCTTGGCCGGCAGCGACCGCAGCAGCGCCGGCGCCACGCGCGGTCCCGCCGGCAGCGCGCGCGGCATGCGCACGCTGAGAGTTTCCAGGCCCGCCTTGCCGCAGACACCGCAGGCGCTGGTGGCAAAGAAATGGCGTTCGAGCGACGCCAGCTCGGGCTCCCGGTCGCCGGTCAACGCAACTTCCAGGACGTTGCAAGGCAGGGCGTCGGCATCGCTTGCGTCGCCAGCGGGACCAGCGTCGGTAGCGGGGCCGGAGGGGCCGGAGGGGCCAGCATGGCCGAGATCGCCCAAGCCGCCGAGGTCCCCGAGATCGCCGAGATCGCCGGTGCCGCCGGCAAATCCGGCGAGGTCGCTGCGCTGGGCGATCACACCTTCCGCGTACAGGAAGCCCGCGGCAAGCTCCGCGTCGGCGCCGGGGGTGCGCATGGTCACCGCCACCGTCCGGCTGCCGCCCGTCCCCCAGCGCAGGCGGATCTCCAGCGGCTCTTCGGTGGCCAGCTGGTCGGGCGAGCCGGCGATGTCGTCGCCGTCGATCCGCCACAACGTGGTCGCTGTCTTGCTAAGCTGGCGGCTGCTCACGCGCGCGCACCTCCGAGTGCCAGCTTCTCACATCGCGGCGGCCGGCGCGAGGCGTGCATGCTGGAGTCACTGCCATGGGCCTGGAGCAATACCGCAAGAAGCGCGATTTCTCCCGCACCCCCGAACCCGCCGGCGCGCCCGGACGGAAGCAGGTCACCGCCGCCAAGGTGCAGGGCCTCGGCTTCGTGGTGCAGAAGCACGCCGCCAGCCGCCTGCACTACGACTTCCGCCTGGAGCTGGACGGCGTGCTCAAGAGCTGGGCGGTGCCCAAGGGTCCCAGCCTGGATCCGCACGAAAAGCGCCTGGCCGTCCAGGTCGAAGACCATCCGATCGAATACGGCGACTTCGAGGGCATCATCCCCACCGGCCAGTACGGCGGCGGCACCGTGCTGCTGTGGGACCGCGGCCTGTGGGCCTCGTTCGAGGGCGACGCGGCCGAATCCTTCGCCAAGGGCAAGCTCAAGCTGGTGCTGATGGGAGAAAAGCTGCGCGGCGGTTGGACCCTGGTGCGCATGCACGGTCCGCGCGCCGGCGAGCGCGGCGAAAACTGGCTGCTGATCAAGGAGAACGACGACACCGCGCAACCCGGCAGCGGCGACGCCCTGGTGCGCGACCGCGCAGCCAGCGTCTTGAGCGGCCAGACCATCGAGCAGATCGCCGCCGACCCACCGCGCGTGTGGCAATCCAAGGGCGGCGACGACGCCGACGCGACAAAGCATGCCGCCACCAAGCATAAGGACGAGGCACCCGCCGAGCGCGCCGCGCGAGCCTCGGCCAGGACGGCAAGCGCCAAGCGCACCACGGCAGGCAAGGCCGGCGGCAAGGCGAAGCGCTCCACCGGCAAAGCCGCCGCGGACGCCGGCAAGGACGCCCCCCGGGCGGACCTTGCGGAGCTGGCGGCGGCGGTGCCGGGAGCGCGCCGGGCGGCGATGCCGGCGGCGATCGAGCCGCAGCTGGCGACGCTGGCGAGCGAGCCGCCGGAGGGCGACAGCTGGTTGCACGAGATCAAATTGGACGGCTACCGCGCGCTCTGCGAGCTGCGGCGCGGCAAGGTGCGTCTGCTCACCCGGCGCGGCAAGGACTGGAGCGACCGCTTCGCCGCGGTGGCGGCGGCGGCGGCAAACTTGCCGGTGGAATCGGCGATCCTGGACGGCGAGGTCACCGTGCTGCAGGCGGACGGCACCACCAGCTTCCAGGCGCTGCAGGACGCGCTGAGCGACGGCGGCGGCCAGCCCGGTTCCGGCCTGGTCTATTTTGTCTTCGACCTGCTCTACCTGGACGGCTGGGACCTGCGGGCGGCGCCGCTGCTGGCGCGCAAGGACCTGCTGCGGCAGCTGCTCGCGGCCGGCGGTGCGGCAGCGCCGGCGGTCGAGGCCGGAGGCCCCCCGGCCGGCGGCCGGGGAGAACCTGCGGCACACGACACCCTCCGCTTCAGCGATCACGTCGCCGGCCAGGGCCAGGACGTCTTTCGCGCCGCCTGCCGCCACCACCTGGAGGGCATCGTGTCGAAGCGCGCCGACCGGGCCTGGCACGCCGGCCGCGGTCCCGACTGGCTGAAGGTGAAGTGTCACCAGCGCCAGGAGGTGGTGATCGGCGGCTTCACCGACCCGCAGGGCACGCGCGCCGGCCTGGGCGCCCTGCTGATGGGGGTCTTCGACGGCAGCAAGCTCCTGTACTGCGGCAAGGTCGGCACCGGCTTCAGCGCGTCGACCCTGCTCCATCTGCACCGGCAGCTCAAGCGCCTCGAACGCGCCAGCCCACCCTTCGACAACCCGCCGCGCGGCGCCGAAGCGCGCGGCGCGCATTGGATCGAGCCCAAGCTGGTGGCCGAAGTCGCCTTCGCCGAGTGGACCCGCGACGGCCACCTGCGCCAACCGTCCTTTCTGGGCCTGCGCGAAGACAAGCCGGCGCAGCAGGTCGTGCGCGAGCGGCCGGCGGCGGCGCCGGCCGGCGATCCCGACGACCAGGCGGCCGCGACCGGCAGCCGCAAATCGGCAGACGCCAAAGCCGCCGCCGGCAAGGCCACGCCTCAGGGCACCGGCGGCGGTGCCAGCGGCGGCGGTGCCAGCGGCGGCGGTGCCGGCGGCGGCAGGCGGGCGAGCACCGGCAAGGCGGCGGCGGTGGAGGTCGCCGGCGTCAAGCTCACCCATCCCGAGCGGGTGCTGTATCCCGGCATCGGGCTCACCAAGCGCGACCTGGCCCTGTTCTACGAGCGCATTGCCGACTGGGCCCTGCCCCATCTGACCGGCAGGCCGCTGTCGCTGGTGCGGTGCCCCGACGGGCAGGCCGGCCAGTGTTTCTACCAGAAGCACATCTCCGACCAGTTTCCGGCGTCGGTCAACCGCGTGCCGATCGAAGAGGGGGGCAAGACCGTCCTCTACCCGATGGTCGACTCGCCCGCCGGCCTGGTGGCGCTGGTGCAGATGGGAGTGCTCGAAACGCACGTGTGGGGCGCCCATGCCGACCAGGTCGAGCGCCCCGACTATGCCGTCTTCGACCTGGACCCCGACGAGGGGCTGCCCTGGGAACCCATCGCCGAGGCCGCCCTGGAGCTGCGCGACCTGCTGGCCGCCGGCGGCCTCACCAGCTTCCTCAAGACCACCGGCGGCAAGGGCCTGCACGTGGTGCTGCCGCTCGCCCGCCGGCAGGAATGGGACGACCTGAAACTGTTCTGCCGCACCGTCGCCGAAGCGCTCGCCACCGCGCGGCCCGACCGCTACACCGCCAACCCGCTCAAGGCCCGCCGCAAAGGGCGCATCTACGTCGACTACCTGCGCAACGGCCGCGGTTCCACCTCGATCGCCGCCTACTCCGGCCGCGCGCGGCCGGGTGCGCCGGTGTCGACGCCGCTCGCCTGGGAGGAGCTCGAAGGCCCGGTGCGCGCCAACACCTACACGGTCGAAAACCTCCCCCAACGGCTGGAAAAGCTGGCCGCCGACCCCTGGCAGGACATCGCCACCGTGCGCCAGTCGATCACCGCGGCGATCAAGCGCCGCTGGGGCGTGCCTGAAACCTAGTGGCCCGTCACTAGCTCTGCGGCAGCGGCGCCGGGCCGCGATCGTCCAGCCGGGCGCGCCGCGCGTCGTACCAGCTGTTGAGCAGCGAAGCACCCAGGATCAGCGCGCCACCCGCCAGGACGCGCGCGCCGGCGCGCTCGCCGTGCAGCAGCCAGGCCCATAGCGGGCTCAGCACCGGCTCCAGCATCAACAGAATGGACGCCTCGAATGCCGGCACGCGGCCGATGCCGCGCGTCAGCAGAATGTAGGCGAAGGCGATCTGGAAGAAGCCCAGGTAGGCCAGGATCAACCAGTCCCGCGGGCTTGCCGCGGGCAGCGGCAGGCTGAAGGGCAGCGCGGCGGCGCAAGCCAGGATGTTGCCCCACAGCGCCGCCACGGCGCCGTCGTTCGGCGCGTCGCGCTCCGCGGCGCTGCCGGCACTGGCGGCGTTGCCTGCTTTCGGGGTGTTCGCGGCATGCGCGGGGGTGGCGCCGCCGCGGCGGCCCAGGGCGCGCAGCCCGACGATGGTGAGCGCCCAGGTGAGGCCGATCGCTCCCGCCACCAGGTTGCCGCGCAGCGGGTCGGGCGCGGTGGCCGACGCCGGCGGCAGGCCGGTCACCAGCAGGGCCAGGCCGGCGGCGATCGCGCCGATGGTCGGCAGGTCGCCGCGCCGGATGCGCTCGCCCAGCAGCCACGGCCCGAGCACCAGGACGAAGAGCGGCGCCGTCGCCTGCAGGAAGATGGTGCTTGCGGCGGTGGTCAGCTTGTTCGCCAGGACGAACAGGATCATCGTCGCGGCGTAGCAGGCGGCGACCACCAGCATGCGCGCCGTGGGGCGGCGGCGCACCTGCGGCACGACCGCCAGCAGCACCGCCGCCGCGATCCCCGAGCGCACGCAGGCGACCGGCCAGCCGCTCAGGTGGATCGCCTTGATCGCCGCGCCGCCGGTCGAGAAGAGCGCCGCCGCGGCGAGCAGCTGCAGGCGCGGCGCCAGCACCCTGTCCGCGCCCGCCCTCCCCACGTCCCCACCCGCCGCCGCATCGCCCGGTTTGTGCACGCAGCCATTGTGCACGGCCGCGCTCCCGGCGCAAGCGGTTGCCTGCGGCGGCGCCGGCCGCCGGCCGCCGCCGACCGGCCGGCACGTCAAGCGGGAAGGAAAAAGAACAGCGCCGCCAGCACGGCGTAGACCGCGAGCAGCTGCACGCCCTCCAGCCAGTTGGACTCGCCGTCGGCCGCCACCTGGGCGGCGATCACCACTGCGGCCGCCACCGCCAGCACCTCGGGGCCCGAAAACACCAGGTCCATCGGCTGCGGCCCGAGCAAGCCGGAGAGCAACACCAGCAGGGGCGCCACGAACAGCGCCACCTGCACGCTGCTGCCCACCGCGATGCCCAGCGCCAGGTCGGCGCGCCCGCCGCGGGCCACCTGGATCGCGCTCGCATGCTCGGCGGCGTTGCCGACGGTGGCCAGGACCACCACGCCGACGAACAGGTCGGTCATGCCGAGGGCGCGCGCCGCCGGCTCGACCACCCGCGCCAGCAGCTCGGTGACAAAGACCGTCAGCACGGTCGCCGCGGCCAGCACGCCGACGGCCCGCCGCACGCTCCAAGGGGTGAAGGTCACCGGCTCCGCCGCCGTCTCGGAGGCGCGGCAGCCGCTGCCCAGGAACAGGCGCCGGTGGGTGCGCAGCGAAAACAGCAGGCCGCAGGCGTAGGTGGCGATCAGCACCACGGAGATGGCGAGCGACAGCCCCCCCACCCCTGCATCCGCGCCGTGCCGCGCCAGGGCGTGGAACGCCGCCGGCGCCAGCAGCGCGATGACGGCCAGGGTCAGCATGCTGCTCTGGCTGCGCGCCGCGGTGGCGTTGAAGGTCACCGTCGGCCGCGCCAGGCCGCCCGCCAGCATCGCGGCGCCAAGGACCAGCAGCAGGTTTCCCAGGATCGATCCGGTCAGCGTCGCCTTGACGATCGGCACCAGGCCGTGGCGCAGCGCGGCGATGCACAGGATCAGCTCGGCGGCGTTGCCCAGCGTGGCGTTGACCAGGCCGCCGAGCCCCTCGCCGACCCGATCGGCCAGGTGCTCGGTGGCGCGGCCGATCCAGGCCGCCAGCGGCACCATCGCCGCACAGGCCAGGGCGAACACCAGCACCGACCTTTGCGGCGCCCACCACGCGGCCGCTGCCACCGCGGGCAGGAACAACAGCATCCAGTAGCGCGGCGCCATCGCCGCATGCTATCCCGTCCGCGGGCGGCGGCGCCGTGCCGCCGGAGCGCGCGCTCCAGGCGGGAGTCCCTGTTGCCCTGGGGCGGTGGCTGGGTTAGCCTGATGGACAGCCGCCGGTTGTCCGGCCTGCTCAGCTTCTACCGCCACTCTTACGCTTTCGAACCGAGGACCCATGCCTGGAAGCCTGCCCAAGATCTTTGTCCTGGACACCTCGGTCATCCTCTACGACTTCAACGCCATTCTCAATTTTCAAGAGCACGACGTCGCCGTCCCCATCACCGTCCTCGAAGAGCTCGACCAGTTCAAGAAGGGCAACACGGTCCTCAACCTGCAGGCGCGGGAATTCATCCGCCAGCTCGATCGGCTGTCCAGCACCAACATGCTGGCCGAGTGGATTCCGCTCGACGGCGCCGCGCACGGCCGCTTCCGCGTGCTGACCGAAGAGAAGGGGCGCGAATTCGACGCGGCCGAAATCTTCGGCGCCAAGAAGGCCGATCACCGCATCCTCAACGCCGTGCTCTCGCTCGCCCGCCAGGAGCCCGAGCGCAAGGTGATCCTGGTCACCAAGGACATCAACCTGCGGCTCAAGGCGCGCGCCCTCAAGCTCACCGCCGAAGATTACGAAACCGTCAAGATCAAGGACCTGGACCATCTCTACAAGGGCAAGAGCGAAATCGAAGTGCCCGACCCGGCCCTGATCGACAGGCTCTATCGCGGCGAAGGGCTGCCGGTCGAAGAGGTGCTGGCCGAGCGGCCGCTGCCCAACCAGTACTTCATCCTGCGCAGCCGCTCCAACTCGGGGCTGGCCTGCTTCAACCCGCGCACCGACCGCCTGGAGCGGGTGGTCAAGCCGCTCGCCTACGGCATCTCGCCGCGCAACGCCGAGCAGACCTTCGCGCTGCACGCCGTGCTCAACCACGACGTGCCGCTGGTCACCCTGTCCGGCGCCGCCGGCACCGGCAAGACCCTGCTGGCGCTGGCGGGAGCGCTGGAGCAGCGCCGCTCGTTCCGCCAGATCTACCTGGCGCGGCCGATCGTGCCGCTGTCCAACCGCGACCTGGGCTACCTGCCGGGCGACATCAACTCCAAGATCGATCCCTACATGCAGCCGCTGTGGGACAACCTGTCGATCATCAAGAACCAGTACGGCGAACGGGAACGCGAATACCGCAAGGTCGAAGAGCTGGTGGACACCGAAAAGCTCCACATCGTGCCGCTCGCCTACATCCGCGGGCGCAGCTTCTCGAACGTCATCTTCATCGTCGACGAAGCGCAGAACCTGACGCCGCACGAGATCAAGACCATCATCACCCGCGCCGGCGAGCGCACCAAGATCATCCTCACCGGCGACATCTTCCAGATCGACACCCCCTACCTCGACGCCCACACCAACGGCCTGTCCTATCTCATCGACCGCACCAAAGGCAGCCCCCTCTACACCCACGTCAACCTGGAAAAAGGCGAGCGCTCCGAGCTCGCCAACCTGGCCAGCCGCTTGCTCTAGTAGTACTAGCCCGGCGCACGCCGGACCGTTGGCACCACGCGAGATTCCGCGTCTCCCTGGTTGACGCCGGGTGGCCGCAGATCTGCCGGCGCCGACGATCTGCTGGCGCCTGCCTGGTCGACGCCACGCGCCGCTGGGGGCCGTGGTATGTTTTTAGGGTTTGCCTGACTCCGGGGAGCGACAGCGTGAGCACCATCAAACCCATCTTCCTGCTGGCTGACAGCCAGCTGCTGTTCTGGCGTGACGAAGAGGGGCCGTTCCTGCGCCGCGTGCGCGACCTGGTCGACGAAGACCTGGCCGCCGCGGGCGATGCGGGGACCGCCGTCAAGGCCGCCTACCTGGGGGCCTCCAACGGCGATGCGCCCGAATTCTACGAGCTCTTTGTGGGCGCCATGGACCAGATCGGCGTGCGCGACTGCCGGCTCATCCCCGAGCACCCGACCGCGGACGACGTCGACTTCCTGGAACACGCCCACGTCATCCTGCTGGCCGGCGGCGAAGTCGAGCGCGGCTGGGAATCCTTCAAGCAGGCCGGTTTCGACAAAAAGCTGGTCGAGCGCTACTACGCCGGGGCGCTGTTTCTGGGCATCTCGGCGGGCGCCGTGCAGCTGGGCTTGAAGGGCTGGAACACCAGCGGCGAAAAGATCGCCGACATGCTGCGCATCGTGCCCTTCGTCGTCGACGTCCACGACGAGCCTGGCTGGGCGCGCCTGCTGCAGGCCGTGCCCAAGGCCGGCGAACACGGCCGCGGCATCGGCATCCCCAGCGGCGGCGGCGCCCTGTACCACCCCGACTACTCCGTCGAACCGGTGCGGCACCCCCTGACCGAAGTCAGCCAGACCGAAGCCGGCGTGCAGCAAGCCCTGCTGCTACCCGGCGTCGCCTCCGAGCCCGCCGCCCCCCCCACGGCGGCCGGCGCCGCGGACGCCGGCGAACCCGCCAACACCGCCGACACCGCCGATCCCGCTGACAGCGCGTCCCGGCCCAGCCCAGGAAACGGCGACAGCGACGAACCGACCGATCCGACTGAGCAGAGCCGGCGCCAGCTGGGCTACTCCATCGGCAGCGACGGCATCATCGAGATCCGCCGTCCCGATCCCGCCGAAGAGTCGATCAACTAGTGGCCTGTCGTTGCTGCACCGATCGGCGCGGGGCCGGCGCCGCGGGCTCGCTTGTGGCGGCGGCGTCAGCCCGATGAGGCTGTACGCGCTGGCGGATCTGCACCTCCGCTACGAGGTCACGCGCCGGGCGCTGGACACGATGCCGGCCTTCCCCGAAGACTGGCTGATCGTCGCCGGTGACGCCGGCGAAACCGAGCAGCACCTGCGCTACGCCCTGACCATGCTCAAGCGCCGCTTCGCCCGTCTGCTGTGGGTGCCGGGCAACCACGAGCTGTGGACCCTGCCGTCGCCGGGCGACGAGCTGCGCGGCGAAGCCAAATACCAGCGGCTGGTCGCAATCTGCCGCGAGCTGGGCGTGCTCACCCCCGAAGACCCCTACGTCGTCTGGCCCGGAGATGGGCCGCGCTGCATCCTGGCGCCGCTCTTCCTGCTCTACGACTACACCTTCCGGCCCGACGACATCCCGCCCGAGGACGCCATCGCCTGGGCCGCCGAAGACAACCTGCTGTGCTCGGACGAAGTGCTGCTCCACGCCGACCCCTATCCCGACAAGCCCAGCTGGTGCGCCGCCCGTTGCCTGGCCGCCGAGCCCCGCCTGGCCGCCGCCGCCCGACAGGCCCCGCTGGTCCTGATCAACCACTTTCCTTTGCGCTACGACTTGGCCGTGCTGCCGCGCATCCCCCGCTTCTCCATCTGGTGCGGCACCCGCCGCACCGAAGACTGGCACCGCCGCTTCAACGCCCAGGTCGTCGTCTACGGCCATCTTCACATCCGCGGCACCTACTACCGCGACGGCGTTCGCTTCGAAGAGGTCTCCCTGGGCTACCCCCCCAACTACAACGCCAACCTCCCCATCGCCTCCTACCTCCGCGAGATCCTCCCCGGCCCCCCACCACCCCAGGACTGATCCGCCCCAAGCAGGCCTCCCATGCAGGTCAACGCGGTCGGGCCGGCACCTCCACTATCAGGATGGCTGTCCGTCGCACCTCATGGCGAACTGCCAGAGGCTGTCTTGTCCGTTCGCCCGCCAGTCAACTGCACCGCCACGTGCGAAACCAGACCGCCGGGGCTCAAGGTGACGCAGATCCCCGCCGCAAACGTGATCCCCTGCCACTGTGGCGCCCGAGAATCGCTGCCGGCGTTGTCTGAAGATCGCGCCGCGGCGTGCATCGCGGGATGGAGGCCGCGCACCCGAGCGCGGCGTCGGACCAACGCGCCACCGACGATGCAGGCCACCAGCAGCGTCCACGGTCCCGGCAAGCCGACACCCCACGCCTGGACAACCAGCACCTGCACTGCGATGAGCAACGCAACCACGACCAGGCAGCGCACCACCAGGCGCCCCAACGGCTCCAGCAAAGGGCGCAGAAATAGCCACCCGACAAGCCCCGTCACGGCACACCCACCGTCGCGAACGCCGTTTCCGTGAGGCTGGGCGGCAGCGGCCCAAGACGCCAGGGTTGGCCCCTTCCGGCCGCGATCTGCTGGAGACTGCGAGCGTAAAAGGTGAGGCGCCAGGCGCCCACCTGACCGTCCGGCGGGGCGGCAAGGACGCGACAGGCAGGAAAGGCGAAGCGCCGGCAGTCGGCTGCCTGGTCCTCCAGCGGATCGACGCCCAGCGGCAGGGTCAGATCGCCCACTCCCCAGCCGGGCAGTGTTGCGTCGGCACCATCGATGGCAAGCCTTGCCGGCGGCGGCGCCGAGACGCTGAGCACCAGCCGGCGAGCGGGCGGCGGACGCGGAACGCTGAAGCCGGCCACATGCACCCAGCGCCCGAGCGGCACCGGGCGATCGGAGACCCAGGCCCGCCCTTCCAGCGGACCGGCAAACACCAGATGGCCGTTGGACCATCCGCCGGCGCGGCGGAAGATCTCCAATCGGTAGCCTCGCGCCGCGACCAGCAACGGCCCTCCGCCGTAGCTCCGCAGAAAGACCCACGCCTCAAGGCACACCGGCCCCTCCCGCACCAAGTCAGCCGCACCCTCCACGCGCGGCGTTCCTGTCGGGCCTGCCCGGCCAAACGAGCGGAGCGCGCCTGCCCCGGCAGGGCCAGCACTCCACGCGACGGCGGCCGGCGAACCATCAGGCCTGCGCCCCGAGCACCACCGACAGAAAGTGGGGAGGGTCAGCGCGAGCCCCGCAACCAACAGCACCACACACGATCGTAAACGAATCGGTACGACGACTCCAACCTCCATCGGGGCTCCTTCGGGGACGGAAGCGACCCTCCCCTACAGAGGAAGACGCAAAAGACCGCCCGTTTTGGAATCGTTCCCAAACCCGATCTCGGAAGGTGGAACGGTCGCGGATCACACGTTCGAGATCCGGTTCCTCAGCCCCGGCGTACAGCTGTACGCCTGACCTTTGGCTAGTGCAAATCACCAGGCACGGCCCTGCTCACGGCCGCGCCGCCGCCGCTCGACAGGGCAGCCGAGCGCATGGCACAATCCCGGCGCTCGGACGAAGCGGAGCGGCACCTTCCTGCGCTCCGCACCTGTCGTGGCTCGGAGGTCAATCTCATGAGGGACGTTGGCAACGCGGCTGGCGGCGCCGCGATGGAAGCATTCGTCGAGACGCTGACCCCCCTGGACGTCTACCCTCTCTGGATGGAGAAGGGCCTGCTCGTGCGCAAACCGACGACGCGCGCGCTGCCGCACGTATGGCGGTACGCGCCGCTGCGGGAGCGTCTCCTCGAAGCCGGCCGCCTCATCAGCGCTGAGCATGCGGAACGCCGCGTCCTCGTGCTCAAGAACCCAGGCCTCGAAGGCAAGCCGGCAGCGACCAGCCGGCTCTACGCCGGACTGCAGCTGGTGCTGCCTCACGAGATCGCGCCCGCCCACTTCCACGCGGCCTCGGCGATCCGCTTCGTCATCGAAGGCAAGGGCGCGTACACGACGGTCGACGGGGAGCGGGCCATCATGGCTCCCGGAGACCTCGTGCTCACCGCGGCCTGGACCGTGCACGATCACGGCAATGAAACCGACGAAGCGATGATCTGGCTCGACGGTCTCGACCTGCCGCTGGTCAATGGCTTGGAGTGTTCGTTCTTCAGCGAGGTGGACGCGCAAGTTCAGGCCTTGCAGCGTCCGGACGACGCTTCCGCGCACATGTACTCGCGCGGCCAGCTGCGGCCCACCTCCGTGAAGTGGACGGCAAACTACTCGCCGGCCCTCAAGTATCCGTGGCCTCAGACGGAGAGCATCCTGCTCGACGCCTGGCACGACGGCGTGAACCACACGCCGGCGGACGGCGTCATGTTCGAGTTCACCAACCCCTTCACCGGCGGCCCCACGCTGCCGACCATCGGCTGTTACGTACAGCTCCTGGCGCCGGGCGAGCACACGGCAGCGCATCGCCACACAACCAGCACGGTCTACCATGTCGTCCGCGGCGGCGGCACGTCGATCGTCGATGGCAAGGTCCTGTCGTGGGAAGAACGGGACACGTTCGCCGTGCCCGGGTGGGCCGTGCACGAACACGTGAACCAGTCCGCAACCGACCCGGCGATTCTCTTCTCCTTCACCGACGAGCCGACGCTGCGGGCGCTCGGCTTCCACCGTGAGGAGCCCGCCGAAAGGCAGGAGTAAACGATGCGCCTGGTCACGGTGGTCGAAAATGGAAGAACGATCGCTGCGGTGGAAGGCCCGGCTGGGCGTCACGCGCTGCTCGACGCGAGTGGCACCCCCTACGCCGACATCGGCGAGCTGCTCCGCCGCCAACCCGCATGGCGCGAAGTGGCCGCAAGGCCGGGCCGTCTCCTCGCGGCGGACCTGCCGGTGGCGCGGCCGATTCTGAGCCCGGGGGCCACCGTCTGCGTCGGATTGAACTACCGCCGGCACGTGCTCGAGATGAAGCGCGAAATGCCCACGGTGCCGACGCTCTTTTCAAAGCTGGCCCGCTCCCTCTGTGACCCCGGCGCCAGGATCGTCCTCCCCTCCGCGTCGGCCGCCGTGGACTACGAAGGCGAGCTGGTGGCGGTCATCGGCCGCGGCGGCCGCGACATTCCCGCCGATCGGGCCTGGGAGGCCGTGGCAGGGCTCACGCTGATGAACGACGTGTCCATGCGCGACTTCCAGAAGCGGTCGCTGCAATGGTTCGCGGGCAAGGCGTGGCAGGCGTCGACTCCTGTCGGCCCGGCGATGGTGTCCGTGGAGGCCCTCCCCAACCTGGGCCAGCGGGAGATCGTGACCCGCGTCAACGGCGAGGAACGGCAGCGATCGCCGCTGAGCGACCTGATCTTCGACGTGCCGACGCTGGTGGCGGATCTGTCGCGCATCGTCGCGTTGGAACCGGGCGACCTGATCGCGACGGGAACCCCCGCCGGCGTCGGAGACGCAATGAAGCCGCCGTCCTATCTCCGCCCCGGCGACGTGGTCGAGATCTCCGTCGACGGCATCGGCACGCTGACCAACCAGTTCGTGGGGGCAGAGTGATCTTCGATCCCACGACGCTGGACCGCGCCGCCCTCAATGCGCTGATCAACGGCCTGATCTGCCCGCGTCCCATCGCCTGGGTTTCCACGGTGAGCGCCGCCGGCGTCTCGAATCTCGCCCCCTTCTCGTTTTTCAATGCGTTCTCGTTCTCGCCGCCGACGGTCGGCATCGGCCCCGGCAGTCGCAACGGCGTGAACAAGGACTCACTGCGCAACATCCGCGAAACCGGCGAGCTGACGATCTCCGTGGTCACGGAGGACCTGGCGGAGTTGGCGAACGCCACCAGCGCCGAATTCCCTCCCGAGGTCGACGAATGGGAAGCGCTCGGCATTCAGGGCGCCCCGTCCCTCGAAGTGCGGCCCCGCCGGGTCGCGGCGTCCCCTGCCGCCTTCGAATGCAAGGTCCTCCAGGTGCTCGAGCTCGGAGCGCTCCCGGCGCGATCCAACTCGCTGGTTGTCGCTCGCGTGGTGAGGATCTACGTGGACGATCGCGCCCTGGACGGCACCCGGCCGCGCTCTGAGATCCTGCAGCTCGTGGCGCGCATGGGGGGCGACGAGTGGTGCCGCACCCGCGACAAGTTCGTTCTGAAGCGCCCCACCAGTGCCGACCCCGACGCGGTGCGCCAAGACCTCGTCAAGACGCAGTGACGGAGCGGCGCTGATCGCGGCATGAGGGAGCGCGAGGTCGTCGTGGTGGGAGCGGGTCCGGTCGGCCTGACAGCGGCGCTGTCCCTGCGGTCCATGGGACTTGCGGCCACGGTCGTGGAAGCCGGAGAAGCCACCCGAGCGCGCCCCGGCAGCCGCGCCATCTTCCTGCATCATGCGACGCTCGAAATCCTGGAGGGAATCCGCGGCGGGTTGAGTCAGGAGCTGGTTCGGCACGGCCTGGAGTTCCTGACCAGAAACACCTGGTACCGCGGCCGTCAGGTTTTTCGGAAGACCTACCAGCCGGGTGTCTTCGGAGCCCTCCCGGCGTCGATCAGTCTGCCGCAATCCGTGACCGAAAGGATCCTGCTCACAGCCTGCATCGAGGCCGGAGTGGAGTTCATATGGAACGCGCCCGTCGCTCGCGTCCTGCCCGGCGCGGCCGGCGTGCAGATCCTGTCGGACACTGTCGAACCGTTGCAGGCGCGCTACGTGATCGGCGCAGACGGATCACGCTCCAGCGTGCGGAAGTCCTGCGGCCTGGCGCTCGAAGGACCCCGCACCACCAACGCCTACGTCATCGTCGACGTGCAGGAAGACCCCCACCAGCCCCTGCCGGTTGAGCGGACGTTCCACTACGAGCACCCAGCCGTCGACGGGCGCAACGTCCTCTTCGTGCCATTCGCCGGGCATTGGCGCGTCGACCTGCAGTGCCACAAGACCGACGATCCGGACCACTTCAGCGGACCCGAGGGCGTACGAACCTGGCTGCCCCAAGTCATGCCCACGCGCTACGCGGACCGTGTGACCTGGGTATCCACCTACGTCTTCCGGCAGGCAGTATCGCGCCGCTTCGCCGACCCAGAACGGCGGGTCCTTCTGGCGGGAGAGGCAGCCCATATCTTCGCGCCCTTCGGAGCACGCGGCCTCAACTCCGGCGTAGCGGACGCCTTCGTCGCCGCAAGGGCAATCCGCGATGCGATCGGCGCCGCCTCCGCCCAGGACGCCACCGCGTCGATCGACCGCTTCGAAGCCTCAAGGCGCGCGGCGGCAATGCGCAACCGCGCCGCGTCGTCCACCGCGTTGCGCCACCTCACCGCCCGATCGACCCTGACCCGCAAAATCCGCCGCCTCGCGGCAACCCTCGCCCCCAAAGATCCAATGGTGGCGCGATGGCTCGACAAGGCCCCCTACGGCCCCCAGCTCGGCACTCCCGACGCCGAAGGCATGCTGTACTGACTCACGAAACCGGCGAGCCCGCCACTAGCCAGGCTTGTGGCCGGTTCCGCGGTCGGGAGCCACGGTTGAACCGCGATCACCCCTGCCGGAGGCACTTAAATCTACGTTACCTCAACCCTGGGCGGCCCCCAAGGGGTCTTCCAGTTCGCCGCGGTGGCGCAGCAGGCGGTCGGTCAGGGCTCGCAGGGGAAGCAGGAGGTCGTTCTGGGGCGCTATCAGCGGCCACTCAGAGCGCCGGCGGCGGAACAGGGCGTCTGCGCCGGGAAAAGTCGTCTGAACCGGCGCGGCAGGAGCGCCGGGAGCGGCGGCCTGATTGCGGCAGTAGGCTGCCTGGTGATCGCGGGCGATCGTGGCCGCCTCCCGCAGACTGCCTTCCGCCAACAGCCGGGAGCAGACACCTTCCAGCAACAGCTCGGCCTCAGCGTGCCGGCCTGCCGCCATCGCGATGAGGCCTTCGGTCCAGGCGCGCCGCAATGCTTCGTGCGGTGAGGCCGGCAGGGTATAGAGACCTCGCGCGCGCTCCAGCCACACCGTGCCCGAGCCTTCGGCCAGCCGAATCTCGCACTCGGCACAGGCCAGGGCCACCCGCACCGTCAGGGAAGGGGCCAGCGCCGGCTCCAACAGGTTCCAGGTGCGTTGCAGGGCCTGCCGCGCCAGCATCCAGTCACCGGCAGCGAGCTGGAGGAAGCCGGCCTCGGCCAGGCACGCCGCGGCGGAACCGCCCAGCGCCAACTGCGCGAAGACGCGGGCAGCTCTCTGGAAATGCTCCGCGGCGTCGCGCCAGGAGCCCGCCTGCTGGTCCACCTGTGCGAAGCCGGCCGTCGCCAGCCCCAGCTCCTCGGACGGAGGATCGTAGACGACAAGATCGAGCATCTCTGAAAACGCCTGGCGCGCCCCGGCAACGTCTGCGCGGTGCAGGCGGGCTTTGCCGACCAGCCAGTGAGCCAGCGCCCCCGCCTTGCAAGCCCGCCCATCGCCAGCGCCTACCAGGCTGCCAGCGAGCACCGCCGCCAGCTCCGCCCGTTCCTCCACCATCGAGGCGTCGGCGGATCGCAGAAGCGCATCCTCCGCCTGCAGGTTCAGCAGCATCACCAGCGTCACCCGGTGGAAGCGAGGCTGCCTGCGAGCGAGCGGCAATCGCTTGTCCCGCACCATCGCCAGCAGCTGGTCCGCCAGGGCGGCATCCAGCAGCGCACCGGCGAGCAGAGGCGACGCAGGTTCCTCGCCGGGCCGGTTGTCTGCGGCAGAGAACCCTGGATCGAGCGGCTCGCCCGGAGCCGGCTCGGCGCCCCGTCGGCCGCTGCCATTGCGCACCATCAGCTATCCCTTCGCCGCGATCGCATTCGACCGAGCCTTCAGCAAGTGCCTCGCCCGTGGCACGCCGCCGGTTGAGCTACTCTGGCGCCATACGCCGCTCGATCGATGCCGTAGCACAGCACCTCGCTGCCTTGATGCTCCATGCGGTGCTGGAACGTTTCGCCCGCGCGTTCGACCAGCCGCACCGCGGCCGTGTTATCGGGATGGATCAGACTGATGACCTGATCCTTGCCCAGGGTGACGAAGGCGTGGGCCAGCGCTGCATGGTTGGCTTCCGTCGCATAGCCCCGCCCCCAGAAGCCACGAGCCAAGCGGCCGGCCAGCTCGCAACCCGGCCACCCCTCGGCCTCCACCAACCCGATCAAGCCGCAAAATGCGCCGCTCGCCCGCTCCTCCACCGCCCACATGCCGCACCCGCTGAGATGCCAGCTCCCGATCATGCAGGCCATGTGTCGCCACGACCGGGCGCGATCCCACAGCGCTCCTTGATCGAAATACCGCATTACCTCCGGGTCCGCATGCAGCGATGCATAGTCATCGAAGTCGGTGCGCTGCAAACACCGCAACATCAGCCTCTCGGTTTCCAGATTGGGGACTGCCTGCATGAACATGCGATGGTCCTCCCAAAAGTGCGTGCGCGATGCGCGACCGAGGAAAACGAGAGCACGGCTAGTCACAGTCGCCCTCGGGCTCGTCCAGCTGCCACCGGCCGCCAGCGTGGCAAGGCGGCCCGGCATCCCAACGGGATTTATTTTGTAGGGGCCGGTGCCACTTGGGCTGCGGAAGCAAACTGATGCGAGTAAAAACCACTTACGAGGGCACGAAGCGGTACTTTCGTTCTGCGCGCGCGGGCCAAGGACCAGACCCGCCTGCCCGCCCAGATTTCTTCGAAGCGAAGCTCCGGGTTCTGGCGCGCGCTGAAGAGGCAATCGATGCCGGCGCCGACAACTGAGGCGGCGTTACCCCAACGCTTTAGGCCGCGCGCCGCAGAAGATCGAGAGCCCGCTGCGCCTCGCTGTGCAGTTCCAATGCCTCGAAAATGGCCATGGATTCATGCGCCAGAGCCTTTACCTCTGCCGACTTGCCCTGCGTCGCATGAATTTCCGCGAGTTCCAGGGTCACGAGTGCGGCAATGTAGACATTGTGGCTTGCGGCAAAGTCCCGACGCACCTTTTCGAAACCGGTCACGGCCTCGGCCACGCGGCCCTGGCCGGCCGCCACGCGGCTCTCTAACCAGCTTACTCGCAGGAGTTCCAGCCGCTTGCCGAATCCCTCAGCCATGGAGCGGATCTCAGAAAGCAGAAGCTCCGCCTCGTGATAACGCTTCAGCTGACATAGATTGACGGCCAGGTTCTTCCGAACGATGTAGTACTTCCATGGCTCTTGCTCAAAACCGATGTGTCCGGCCGCCTGCTGCAACCACTGGATTGCCCCCTGCAAGTCACCCATTTGTTCCAGGGTCCTGGATTTCCCGAGGAGCAGCGATGGCATCTCGCCCCAGCGGTCGATCTTGAGCGCCTCGTCGAGAAGAGCCAGCGCTTCATCGAGCCGACGCTGCGCTCGCCGCAGCGACGCCTTCAGGTGGAGGACGCGGGCCTCATTGAGATACCCCGGGTCGGCCGCGGCACCCTCCTGCCAGAGCTCCATGCCGTACGCGAATGCCTTTTCGGCTGCCGCGAGATCCCGACCGCCCACGCGCAGAGCGTTTGCTACATGACATCGTGCATATCCCTCAAGCCGAGAGCGCCACCCGGCACCGACCGGCAGCCGACTGGCGATCAATACAGCCAGATCGCCGAGACTTTCAGCCCTCTCGGAGCTATCGCCAGCGGCATCCAGGCTCTTGTCGCAGATCAGCACGCAGAGGCCAGGGCTCTGGAGGTCGTGAAGGTGGCACACCAACTCCCGCCGCACGGTGTCTGAGTAGCGGTCGATCCGCATCCAAAGCTCCGGCGCTGACCGGCGGCTCTCGATGAAGTCAACGGGTTCATAGGAGTGCCGGCTTGCCGTCAAATCACGCAGCACAAGGGAAGCAAGGTCAACCCCAAGATCCGCAGCGACGGTTGCGGCTGGAAGGCCTTGTACCTGCAAGGTGGTTTGCGCCACAGGTAGGCGTGCCCCTTCGCTGCGAAGCCGGCCCAGAAGCGCAACCACTTCATCGATGGCGCTCAGGGGCATGCCGAGCGCTGAAGTAATCCGTGCCAGGGTCCCCGGGTTTGGCTCGCCCTTGCCTTGCTCCAGCCGCTTGATCGTATCGACGTGAATTCCCGCCGCACGGGCCAGGGCCTTCTGCTCCTGGCCTCGCGCCAGACGCAAGAAGCTCAGCGCCAGACCTCTATCGCTTCGATGCCCCGTCTTCGCCCTCATTTGCGCGCACCCTCATTCATTAAGATGGGGCAGGATGACCTCCCCTAGGGAGGCACAGCCTTGTATTTTGTGACCGCCGTCCACATCCAGGATCTTCGAGGCGCCCCGCGGCCAGGCAGGCCGCGTTGACGTCGCTTCCGAGAAAGGAGCATCCGATGAAGCCGTTCTCCCGTCTTCTGATGGTGGGCATTCTCTTCACGATCTTAGCTGCGCCTGGGGCGCTTGCGGCCCCTCCATCGCCGCACAGAGTGTCCGCCGGCTCGCCGATTGGTCTCGCCGACGCGTGGGACAGCGTGGTTGCGCGCATGCTGGACTGGCTGGGCGAGCGGCCCGCAAATCACTCCGGCAGACCGTCCGCTTCGCGGGCGATGTCGCCTGATGAAGGTTGTACAACGGATCCGAATGGACTGTGTGCAGATGCAGGGCCGAGAAAGCGGGTGCCATCGAACCTTTCGGCCGGGCCTGGCGGCAAGGCTCTTGGCTTGAGATTCCAATCCAGAATGCCCGTCGAGTCGCCAGCTGACACTGGTTGCTCGACCGATCCCAACGGGCAGTGCCTTCACTAAGGAGAGGTGGCGCTGGTAATGCCGGACAGGAGCGCTGATAGCGTTCCGATCGGACCCCAATGCCTCCTCTCATGCGGGCGTGCCCTCAAAGGGAAGCTGCGGATTGTGACGGGCCCGGTACAGATACTGGATGAGGCCGCTGAGGAATGAGCCCGTCGCTCGTTCTTCAGCGGCCGCCCGCCGGAACAGGTCCAGTGCCCGCTGCGCTTCGGCGTGCACCTGCTGCGCGGCGAAAATCGGCGCCGATTTTTCGGCCAGCACCTTTACCTCGGCCGTGCGCCCCAGGGCAGCATGGATCTGCGCCAGCTCCAGAGTCACCAGGGCGGCATCGTACGCATCCTTGTGACGGGCGAACTGCTGACGTGCTCGTGCCAGAAGTGAGGCCGCTTCTTTTGTTCGGCCAAGGCCGAATGCGATTTTGCCTTCGAGCCAGATGACCCGAATCTGCTCCAAGGGCTTGCCAAACTGCATCGCCAATGCATGCACGTTGGGAAGCATCAACGCGGCCTGGCCATACTGTCCGAGATGGCAGAGGGTGGCCGCCAGATTCTTCTGCACGATGTAGAACTTCCAAGGCTCTTGCTGGGGATCGATACGGGACGAGACCTCCCGCAACACCCTCTCAGCCAGGCTGAAGTCACCCGACTCCTCGAGCGCTTTAGCCTTGCTGAGGAGCAATGCCGTCGTCTCACCCCAGCGGTCGACCACCAGTGCCTTATTCAACAGCGCCAGAGCGTCCGGAATACGACGTTGGGCTCGACGCAGTGACGTCTCCAGGTGGAGCACCCGCGCCTCGTTGAGCAGCCCCTGGTCGGCGCCTGCACCGGACCGCCACAGCTGAAGGGCGGCATGAAATGACTTTTCGGCGGCAACCAGGTCGTCGCCGGCCACACGCATTGCATTGGCGATGTGGCATCGAGCGTAGCCTTCCAGTTGGCAGCGGAATGCCGCATCCCCGGGCACTCGCGCCGCGATGAGCAGAGCGAGATCGGCAAGGAGGGCCGCTTCCCTTGCGCTGCCACCCGCGGCCTCCAGGCTCTTGTCGCAGATCAACTCGCACAGACCGACGGTGTGGAACTCCGCCCCTTCGCAGACCAAAGCTCGCTGGGCATCCTCCGAGACACGCTGCAGGCACTCCCACTGCAAGGGCGCCTGCCAGCGGGAAAGCTGAACTCGTGCTACCCACACCAGCCCCTCAAGGCATACCGCCATCCAATCCTCGGCCCGGCGCGCCTGGGCAGCCACCACTTGCTCGATTGCCTCTCGCGTCGGATCGTCACTGATCGCCATGTGGGATTCCAGCGCCGACGCGGCCAACTGAACGAAACCGAGGGTCCGATCCAGCATCCCTGGCGGGAATCCCATCCCCTCGACAATGCGGTTGAGCGTCAGCATGCGGGGCACGGTCTTGCCAAGCTCGTAGCTCGAAATCGAGGTTTTGCGAGCACCGACGCTCTCGGCAAGATCCTGCTGTCCAGATCTGCGAATCACTCGCAAGATGACCAGCACCACATCCACCGGGAGAGACCCGCGGTCGGACCTGGCCTTTTCAGGCCGGGAAGACCCGATCCCCGCATCCGTCGCCGGCGTAGCGCCGTCCGCACCTGAACCGTCCGCCTGCTCCCGCACATCGCGAAGGAGGCGCATCAGCAACTGGCGAGCGAGCCCTTCCATCCATCCACCGGCTTCGACCGTCAGCCGGTCGAGCCACGCCGAAAGCGCGGGCTGGCCTGCCCCCACGTAAAGCTCTCTTTCGACCCGCGCCCAGCGCACAAAGGAAACGGTTCGATCGAGAAGCCTGGGTGGATAGCCCATGGCGGCAACCAACAGCTGCCGCGTTTCGAGCGAAGGCGTCTTCGAACCGCGCTCGAATTTCGCGATCGAGGTGACTTGCAAACCCGCCTGCTGCGCCAGCTCTGAGCGAGTCCAGCGGCGCACCACCCGCAGGATGGTGAGCGCCTCTGCCCACGGTAGCGCCGCGTCCTCCGCCATTCCATGCTCCAACCAAAGTGCCTGCCCTGAGAAAATCCGGTCCCAGCCCGCGGCCGTCCGCTGCAGAGGAGGACCTTCCAAGGATCTCTAACGTCCAGCACTGTAGAGCTTAAACGATCCCGCCATGATGGCGCTACAACCGAGGCGGTGAGGGCTTTGGACCGGTAGCGCAGGCACCTCAACAATTGCCCCGATCGCGACGCGCCTGGCGGCGCGTGCGCGATCGGGCCGGGGGGGGCGGGCGAGGCGTTTTGCCCCGCTTAGCGCTTCTGGCCGCGGCGGACGCGTTCGAGGAGGCGGGTGGAGTCTTTCATGCACTCCATCATTTTTTCTTGCAGGCCTTCGCCGCGGCCCAGGCCTCGGGCGTGGGCCAGGACGCTGCGGGCGCGGTCTTCTTCTCCGGAAGCTAGCAGGGCCATGCCGAGGTGGGTGAGGGTGTTGGCGGAGGGGCCGACACCGCACCTGGGCGACGGCGCCCTGGTGCAGCACCTCGCCCAGGCTGCGCAGCATGCGCAGGACCGAGGCGTGGACGGCCTGCTGCTCCTCCGCGGTCAGGTCATCCGCCGGGGCCTCCGCATCCCCGCCGGCCATGGAGAGCAGGAGAGCCACCATCGACGTCGTGAGCTCGCCGACTCCATCCGCCGTGCGCATTGCCGCCACCAGTGCGTCGAAGCGCTCTTGGGTCAGGCGGATCTTGCCGTTTTCGTATTGGGACAGCTGACTGCTGCCGGTTCCGCTGGCCTTCGCCAGAGCGGTTTGCGTCCATCCGTTGATCGCCCGCACGATGGTCAGCGATAGCCCCAGGGCGGAGGGTTGCGATCGGTTCAAACTACCTTCCCCTCATAGAACTGACTTTCCAGCAGGGCGTTGGTCACCTCGACGGCTGCCAGCAAGGCGTCGGCCGCCGGCTCCAGGTGATCGCTGATCGCGCCTTCTACGGCGGCACGAAGATCCATCCCGACGGTGTACGGCGCGCAGTGCTCCTCGCGCGCCTTGAAGTCATCCGGCAGCGGGATCTGTCCGTACAGCTCGCGCAAACGACCCGACAGTTTCTTGATCTGCGCTGCGATCAGGCGGAGCTGGCGCTTGCGAACCGACAGCGGGTCTTGCGGCCTGCCCGCTTTGCGAGCGGTCTTCCCGGACCGCACCACCGATGCGGGTCCCCTGCCCGTCCCGGCGTTCCCGGGCGCGCACGACATCCCGTCGAAGGGTGCTGCGATGCGCAGATCAGCAGACCGCTCGCGCGCCATGTCGGACCTACTCCAGCATCTCGGGCGAAGCGCCGCACACAGGCTCGAGCTCACCGTGGTAACGCAGCAGCCGGTCGGTCAGGGTGCGCTGCGGGCACAGCAGGTCCGGGCGCCCCGGCACCGGCTGGTGCGCGCCCAGACGGTCGATCAAGGTGTTGACGGCCTCGTAGTACGCCCGGCGTCCGCGAGCGTCCAAGGCAACCAGATCGCGCAGCGCCTGCGCCCAGGGGACCCCAGCGATCGCAAAAGCCTGCTCCAGCCCCGCCGCCAGCGCCTCGCCCTGCAAGGCTAGGCCGCCCTCGACCCGCGCGGTCAGCAGGTCGCAGCTCACGGTGACCGCTTCGGCCAGGCTCCCCTCGCTCAGCAAGCGTGCGTGCACCGCGCCCAGCTGCGCCAGGGCCTCGGCAAAGCGCCCCGCCGCGGCGGCGATGTGGCCTTCCGCCCAGGTGCGAGCCACGTCCTCGCACCATGGCGCGGGCAGCGCGTACAGCTGTCGCGCGCGCTCCAACCACGGTTCCGCATCCAGACCCACCTCGCCCCCCTGGCGGGCTTCGCACTCGGCGCAGGCCAGCGCCACCCGCACCGCCGTCACCGTCGCCGCTGCCTGATCTTGCAGAAGGACCCAGGCGCGCTTCAGGTTGCCGCGGGCCGCGGCCAGGTCACCCGACTCCATCTGCAGAAAGCCGATTTCGGCCAGGCACGCGGCCAGCGGCAGGCGCGCCGCGGCCGCGGCGAAGGCGACGGACGCGCGCTGGAAGTACATGACGGCGCTATCCCACCCGCCGTACGCCTGCGCCACCTGCGCCCAGCCGGCATGCGCCAGGCCCAGTTCCTCGCTCGGCTGGTGCGGCACCTCCAGATAGCTGTGAATACCGCCCAGCGCCGCCGCGGCGGCCGCAGGATCACCACGGTGCAGGAGCGCCTTGCCCAGCAGCCAATGGGCCAGGGCACCGGCCCGCCTCACGCGACCGCGGGCGTCCCGCACCACGCGCGCCGCCAGAATCGTCGCCAGCTCGGCCTCCTGCTCGCCGGCATCGGCGCCGTGCGGTGCCAGCACCGCACTTTCGGCCTCCAGGTTGAACAAAGTCAGCAGCTCGGCGCGGTGGAAACGTGGGTCTTGTTGGGCCGTTTGTAGCCGCACGGCCCGCGGCATGGCCATCAGCTCCCGCGCCAGGCAGACAGACGCATAGGCGCGTTCCAAAGGCCGGTCAAGCCAGCCCGAGGCGCCGGGGCCATCTGGCACGGCCGGCGTCAGGCGGAGCGGGGGATTTTCGCCGCGGCGCAAGCTGCCTTCTGGCTCCATGATCGATGTCACCCTCCCAAGGATCGGTTCTTCTCGTACCTGCATGTCGGCGTTGCCAGGTGCACGGCTCAGTCCTCGGAACGGGAAATACCCAGCGGCCTTGCCGGCCTGGCCGAGCACAGGTCACCAGCGGCACGGTTGGCCTGATCGAGCTTCGCTCCGCGCAATCCGGCGGTACCGCGTTACCGGCCACCTCCAGGTCCAGCCACCCGATCCATATGCAGACGCTACCCTGCGCTCGACACCTAACCCCCTGGATCTGCCCTGGCGCTGCATCCGGCGTCATTGCCAGGAATCGTGAAATCTCTTAAGATGGGTATTCGTTGACACTTCGTTGCCATGCAACGAAACAGATGCAGCTGGGACGCCGCGCATCGGTCGCGGAGGCGCTGCGCGCCACGCACCCGGGCATCCACCGATCTTCTGGAGGCGACATGGCGAAGGACCCGAGGCCGGCCTGGGCCAAGGCCCTCACCACCCTGCGGCTCATCCGTCGTTGGAACCGAAGAAAGCTGGCGCAGGCGGCAGGGTTGTCGGCCAGCGCGATCACCCGCTACGAAAAAGGCGATCGCGGTACGGTCGAAGACGCGATACGCCTCGGCTTTGCCATGGGATTCCCCCACCACGTCTGGCAGCGCGTATTGGAATTCGTGGTCGCGGTCGAGGGCATGCACGCAGGTCAGCCGTCGACGCCGGATCAAGGCGCCAACAGCTCGATTGAAGCGATTGCCAGGACCGCTGCAAAGTGGACAGAGGCGCTGATCAAGTCGGCACTGACCACGACTCTGGTCGAGTCGCGCCGGCAGCTGAACGTCGCTTCCGTGCCTGCAAAGCGCCAGCCGGCGCGCTCCGCGCTCGCGGGGCGAGCATCGCACGCCAAGCGACCTGCCGCCGCGCCCAGCGCCCCGCCGGCCACCGGCGAGGCCATCGTCATCCTCCGCATGATGCGTAGCTGGGAACGGCAGGATCTCGCCGACGCAATCGGCCGGCCCGACGAAACCGTCGCCAACTACGAGTACGGCAGGACTGTGCCCAATCCCCAGGTGCTGCGCGCCCTGCTTGCAGTCATGGACTATCCCCTCGCGGCACTCGAGGCCGCGATCGAGCTCGTTCATATGGCGCGGGAAGCACACAGGCTCTCGCGCGACGTCGGTCGCGACAGGCAGTCGGCCGAAATCGCCACGATCGCGGCGCAAAAAGCCCGGAGGGTCGCAGCGTTTACCCGCGGAGAGATGGAAGAGTTGGCGGTCGTGGCGCGGGTCCTGGTGTCCCGCGACGGAGCCGAAAGCCTGTGGGCATCGCTTTCTGCTTGTTCCGAAAGGAGCCAGCACGACTTGGTGCGCCAGCTGGTTCTGTACCAGACGCCGGGATTTTGCGAGCTGCTCTGCGACGAGAGCCTGAAGGTGGCGGGGGACAGTGCGCGGCGAGCCAAGCACTTGGCCGAACTGGCGGTCCTGGCCGCCGAGCTGGCCACTGGCAGCGACGCCTTTCGCGCCCGCCTACGCGGCTTCGCCGGCGCTCACCACGCCAATGCCCTGCGGGTCGCCGGACATCACCTGCCGGCGGCGGGCGCGGCGTTGGATCGCGCCCTGGCGGCGTGGAATGCGGGTGCCGGGTCCGATGCAGGGATGCTCAATGCAGCGCGGGTATGCGGCCTTCTCGCGTCGATGCGACGCGGACAGCGCCTCCTGCCGGCAGCCATCCAGGCGCTCGACGAGGGGCTCAGGGTCGACCGCTGGGGCGAGACGCCGGTGCTGCGGCTCGCCAAGGCAAGGGTGCTGATTGAGATGGGAGACTTCGCAGCATCCATCGATCAGCTGCGGCGGGCGGAGAGCGATTTAGACGGCGAGGCCGAGCCACGACGGTTCTACGTGATCGAGAACTTGCAGGTGCTCAACCTGTGTCATCTCGGCCAGTTCGCAGCCGCCGAGCGGAAACTGGCCAGTCTGCGCCGGCTGGCGCGGAGCAATCGGCTCGACCTGCTGCGGGTTGACTGGCTGGCGGGAAAGGTGGCCGCTGGGCTGAGGCAAGAAACAGAGGCGCTCGCCTTGCTTCTGCAGGCGCGTGCCGGTTTCGTCGAGGTGGGCAACGCCTATGACGCTGCCCTGGTGACCCTGGAGCTTGCTGAAGTGCAGTCCTCGCTAGGCCACACCGCCGAAGTCAAAGCGCTTGCCCGCAAGTCGGCGCCCATCTTTGCGGACCAGCGGGTGCACCGGGAAGCGCAGCGGGCGCTCGCATTGTTTCGCGCCGCGGCGGAAGAGGAGAGGGTTACCAGCGACCTGTTGCGTCACCTGATCGTCTATCTCTGCAAGGCCCGTCACGATCCATCCCTCCGCTTCGCCGCAGAGGGTTGAACCATCCACCCCGCCAGGGCTCGGACCGCAACCATGAAACCGCAACCGGTCCTGGGGGCAAGCTCCTGCGCGAGCTTGTCTGCGACAGGCCTGCTCGGCGGCAGGCTCTCGATCCCGAGCGATTCGACCGCGATCGTGACGGAGAGCCCACCGTTCGCCGGCGTGCCTAGCCGCCGTAGGGGTCGGCTCCCGGTCCTTCGTCGGACTGCGAGGACGGTGGAGGCGCACCGGCCGGTTGCGCCAAGGCGTTCTCGAGACTCGACGTCGCATGTCCAGACGGGACTCTTGCCGATCCAAGCGTCGGTAGCCGATTCGACAGCCAACCCCAGAGAACCGCCAAGGGTTGCCAGAGTGAAGAGGAGGCACCACCTGGAGCGTGGGCCGCAACCGGTGAGGCAAAGGCCGCAAGAGGAGGCAGAACGATCAAAAGGACCAGGCCAAGGGCGATGACGCGGGGGACACGGTGCATACAGATCCTCCTTGAGCGGGGCGACTGCGAACGCGGCCGGCATGGACCGCGACGGTGCCCCCGAGAGCTACAGTGCCCAGGGTGTCAAGAATACTGCTAAAAAGTGCGTTTCCAGGGCCTGAAATCTACCCTGTATTGACGCCGCTTTGCCAGGTGCCGTGAGGAGCCTCACTATGCCAGGAGTGATGGGACGCAGCGACGAGCTGGGATTGGTGCTGATCCTCTTGCGCCACCTCAAGGGCTGGTCGCAGAAGGAGCTGGTGGCTGCGTCGGGAGTCAGCTTCGGCGGTCTCCGCGGTCTGGAGCAGGGGCAGAGGCGCCAGCCGACGCTGAAGACTCTGGCGCCGCTTGCGATGGCCCTCGGCGTGGACCTGGCAGCCATTGCCGAGGCGGCAGCCGTGATCCATGGCCTGGGTGGCGCGACCCCACCAGGTGCAGCAGCCGCGGCAACCAGCGGCGCTGAACGGGCCGATGACCTGGTGATCACGGTCGAGCCGGACGTTTCTCAGAGCGTCACCGCTGCTCTCTTGGCTGCCGCGTCGGTCGCTTCGCCTGGCCCCGGCCTGCCGCGCAGCGCAGCGCATCAGCAGCCGGTGGCGGAAGGGAGCCAGGATCTGGGCCTGGCGGTGAAGCTCCTGCGGTTGCGACGCGGTATGGCGGTGGTGGACCTCGCTCGAATCACGGGGATGACCGTCGCGACACTGCAAGCGCTCGAGAATGCCAGGCTACGGACACCGCCGGCGAAGCTGTCCGCCGTCCTATCGGCTCTTGGCGTCGACCAAGCGACGCTGGCAACGACCCTTTCCTTGATCTGCAAGCTCCGGCGCCTGGTGGTCGCGACTGCTTCGTGGGCGGAACAGCCAGCGCTCCCAATGCAAAGCTTGGCGGAGCCCACCACCTTGCGAGACCAGCTTGCCGCCCTGCTGCTTGACGAGGCCACTGCGGTGCCCGAGCAAGCGGCTTGTGAGGACGAAGCCCGCCAGCGGGCCACGGCGCTTTGGTCCCTGCTTGCACGTTGCCCACAGACAGCTCTACGGGCGCTGGTACGTCAAGCGCCCGAGCTGCAAAGCGTCGCAGCCTGTGAAATGTTCTGCCAGCAAAGCCTGGATGTGGCGGGTGACAGCGCGCGCCGGGCAAGGCAGCGGGCCGAGCTGGCGGTCATGGCGGCCGAGCGGGCTCGCGGCAGCGCAGGCCTTCGCGCGCGCCTTGCAGGCTTCGCCGGCGTTCACCTCGCCAATGCCCTGCGCGTCGCCGGCACCAGCGTACCCACGGCCGGTGTGGCGTTCGATCGCGCTCTGGCAACCTGGAATGCGGGCGAAGGCGCCGATGGCGGGCGATTGAATGCAGCGCGAGTGCGCGGCCTGGAAGCTTCGATGCGGCGGGCGCAGCGCCGGCTCACCGAGGCGCTGGCGGCGGTAAACGAAGGTCTCCGCATCGACCGCTGGGGTGAGGCACCGGCCCTGCGCCTCGCCAAGGCCAGGGTGCTCATCGAGATGGGTGAGTTCGCACCATCGATCGACCAGCTACAGCAGGCCGCCGCTGCAATCGACGGCGATCGCGAGCCGCGCATGCTCTATGTCGTCGAGAACCTGCACATCCTCAACCTGTGCCACCTGGGGCAGTTCGCGATAGCCGCCCAGCGCCTGCCCAAGCTCCGGCTGCTGGCACAGAGCAATCGCCTCGACCTTTTGCTTGCAGAGTGGCTAGCCGGCAAGGTAGCGGCCGGGCTGGGCCGTGTGGCAGAGGCGCTCGCCCTGCTGCTCCAAGTGCGCGCCGATTTCCTGGAGCGTCACAACGTCTACGACGCGGCCCTGGTCACGCTGGAGATAGCCGAGGTCCACGCATCGCTGGGCCACACGGCAGATGTTAAGGAACTGGCCCGCGCATCGGCGCCCATCTTCGTGGACCAGCGGGTGCACCGAGAAGCGCGGCGCGGCTTGGCGCTCTTCCGCCAGGCAGCCGAAGACGAAAAGGCGACCGGCGAGTTGCTCCACCGGCTGCTCGTCTATCTGCGCAGTGCCCGCCAGGATCCCCACCTGCGCTTCGCCTGATTCCTATGAGCACGAAGCCCGTATCATGGACGAGCAAGCCGAGAGACGCCGGACGGGATTCGATCACTGATCTAACACTGCGACGGGCGGCGCTTGGCAGCGGCGAGCCGCACCGTGCGGGCGTTCGTTTTTTCAGTCTCGACCGCCGGCTTGGCGCCGGTGCGTTCGGCGGCGCCCGCCCCGAGGCCAATCCCGACCGGGCGCGGTTGGCGCGCCAGAAAGGGCACTCGTCCATGCATAGTTCCGTCGCGCTTCGCATCGCCAAGGTCACGGCCGCGCTAGCCCTGATGGTACCCCTGGCCCTGACGGCCAGGACCCCTTGCAGGTTCGCGGTCTCTCATCAGCAAATGGTCGCGGGCACCAGCATTCTGGACCAGGCATATCGCTGGTTCGTCTCGGTCCTGCCCTGGAGCAGCCCCGGCACCGAGCCCCGGCCTCTTCAGCGCGCCCCAGCTCGTCCCGTGAAGCCGCTCACCACGTGTACGATCGATCCAAGCGGCGGTTGCGTCAGCAGCAATATCCCGGCATCTATCCAAAGCGCCAAAAACAGTTGCCCCGATCGCGACGCGCCTGGCGGCGCGTGCGCGATCGGGCCGGGGGGGGGCGGGCGAGGCGTTTTGCCCCGCTTAGCGCTTCTGGCCGCGGCGGACGCGTTCGAGGAGGCGGGTGGAGTCTTTCATGCACTCCATCATTTTTTCTTGCAGGCCTTCGCCGCGGCCCAGGCCTCGGGCGTGGGCCAGGACGCTGCGGGCGCGGTCTTCTTCTCCGGAAGCTAGCAGGGCCATGCCGAGGTGGGTGAGGGTGTTGGCGGAGGGGCCCAGCTCGCTCGACTTGGAGAGGAAGTCGATGGCTTTGTCGAATTCCTTGCGCTTGTAGTGCACCCAGCCCAGGGCGGCAAGGGGGAACTGGCGGATCTCGTCGGGCGATAGCTCTACCGAACGGCGGGCGAAGCCCAGGGCTTCGTCCAGGTCCTCTTCCATCTCTGCCAGGTTGTAGGCCATCTCGTAGTAGGCGATGGTCTTGCTGAAGTTGGAGCCGGATTCGTCCACCATGCGCTGGCCGATGCGGTTGCCTTCGCGGTATTTGCCCTGGCTGCGCATGGCCTCGATGAGGGCGGCGCAGGCGGTCGCCTTGAGCATCTCGCCGGGATTGAGGTCCAGGACCTTGCGGGTGACGGCCTCGATCTCCTGGCTGCGGTTGAGGTGCAGGCAGAGCAGGGCGTACGACATCAAAAGCGTCGGGTTTTCGGGATCCAGGGCCAGGGCCCGGCGGTAGCAGGAGTGGGCCTGCTTGAGGTTTTCGCGCTGCAGGAAGTCTTCGCCCTTGGCCAGCCACCCCGCCGCTTCGCCGTCGACGCCGGGCAGCGGGCTGCCGCCGGCCTGACCCGAAAGGTAGTGCACCAGGTCCTGGTACTGGAGCTTCTTGGGGTTGAGGCGCTGCGCCTGGCGGAACGATTCCAGGGCCTTGCGGTTCCAATGGCGGTCCAGGTAGGCGAGGCCGAGAAGGTGGTGGGCTTCTTCGAAGGCCGGGTCGTGGCGCACCGCTTCCTGCAGGTGGCGGACGGCGGCGGTCAGCTTGCCCATCTCGTAGCAGCAGCTGCCCAGCAGGAAGAGCGCCTGCGGCACCGCGTCCACCTGCACGGCGCGCTCCAGGAAGAGCACCGCCTTGGCGAGGTTGCCCTGGCCGGCGTAGACCGCGCCCAGGCTGAACTGCGGCAGGAAGCTGTCGGGGTAGATCGCCACCGCACGCTTGAGGTAGTCCTCGGCGCGTCCGTGGTCGCCGCGCTCGTAGTAGATGACGCCGCTGTAGACCAGGCCTTCGTAATGGTCGTGCTTGACCTCCAGCACGCGCGAAAAGCAGGCCAGGGCGGGCTCCGAGTTGCCTTCGTTGAAGTGGGTCTCACCCAGGAAGTAGGCCAGCTCGTAGTTGTCGCGGTCCAGCTTGTAGGCCGCGTCCAGCGCCGCCACCGCACGCTCGATGTCGAAGGCGAACAGGGCGTATTCGGCGTCTTCCAGATGCTGCAGGAAGAGCTTGCGCTTGTCGCCGTGATGCAGGGCGGCGATGCGCTCCTTGATCGACAGGAAGCGCTCGCGCTTTTCGAGCGCCAGCAGCTGGTAGTCCATCTTGGACTCCCAGAGGTCGCTCCATTCATCGCCGGCGATCAGCCGCTTCTGCTCCAGCAGCTCGCGCAGGGCGGTCATGCCCGTCTGGTTGATGAGGATGTTCTTTTCCTGCTTGTGCAGCGCTCCCAGCAGCTGGCGCACCGTTTCGGCGGTGCGCTTGACCGCCTCTTCCAGGATGGAGATGCGCTCCAGCAGGTGCTCGTCGAAGGAGAAGTTCTCCTCCGGCGTGCCCTCTTCGTAGGGCTCTTCGTCTTCGTTGGCGCCGCCCGACAGCACCAGCAGCTTCTGGTGGCAGCGGACGCAGAATTCCTGGTCGTCCTGGTTGAGGGCGCCGCAGACCTGGCAGTACATCCTCACTTGGCCGGGGCCTCCTGGTAGTCGTAAAAGCCGCGTCCCGACTTGCGGCCGAGGTGGCCGGCGTCGACCATCTTGACCAGCAGCGGGCACGGACGGTACTTGGGATCGCCGAAGCCCTCCTGCAGCACGCGCAGGATGTCCAGGCAGACGTCCAGCCCGATCAGGTCGGCGAGCGCCAGCGGTCCCATGGGATGGTTCATCCCAAGCTTCATAACCTGATCGATGGCCGCCGCCTTCCCCACTCCCTCGTAGAGGCAGAAGATCGCCTCGTTGATCATCGGCATCAGCACCCGGTTGGAGACGAACCCCGGCGCGTCGTAGACCTCGACCGGCGTCTTGCCCATCTGCCGCGCCGCCGCCTCTACCGTGTCGTAGGTGTGCTGGTCGGTCGCCAGGCCGCGGATGATCTCCACCAGCTGCATGACCGGCACCGGGTTCATGAAGTGCATGCCGATGACCTTGCCCGGCCGCCGCGTGGCGGCAGCCAGCCGGGTGATCGAGATCGAGCTGGTATTGGTGCCCAGGATCGCGTGCTCCGGGCAGACCCGGTCGAGCTCGGCAAGCACGCGCTGCTTGACCTCGAGCTTTTCGACCACCGCTTCGATCGCCAGGTCGACCTGGGCCAGCGCCGCCAGGTCGCCGCCGGTCGAGACCCGCGCCAGCGCCCGGTCGCGGTCTTCGGCCGCCAGCTTCCCCTTGTCCACCAGCCGGGCCAGCCCCTTGCCGATCTGGGCCACGCCGCGCGCCAGCGCCGCCGGCGCCGCATCCACCAGGGTCACCTGGTAGCCCGCTTGCGCCGCCACCTGGGCGATGCCATGCCCCATGGTGCCGGCCCCCACCACCCCGATCCGCAGCCCGCTCGCCTCACCTGCCGCCGTCTCGCTCATCCGTTGCAGTCGCTCCCTTCGCCGCTGCGCGGCATCGCCGTCCCGAGCCTAAGAGATCGACCCACGGTGGTCAAGGTCGCTTCTTGATTTGCTGATTCTCTTCAATGCACGGCCGGCGGCCTGGGCGCCACCCGGCGCCGACGGGGGGCAGCCGGCCCAGGATCAGGCCAGGTCGAACCAGACTTCGCGGCGGCCGAACTTGGTGGAGAGCGTGGCGCCGATGCCGATGAGGGTGCCGGCGGTCCACACCCAGACGCCGACGTAGGGGAGGAACTTGACCGCTCCCATGACCAGCAGGCCCAGGGTGGCGGCGTTGAGGGGGCGGAGGCTGCGCCGCAGGAGGTGCAGGGCGACCCAGTCGCCCAGGGCGTAGAAGACGGCGACCATGCCCCATAGCTTCAGCACCAGCAGCAGCAGGCCGACCAGTGCGAGCATCGGCGCCCAGGCCAGACCGCCGACCAGGATGGTGAAGGCGAGCGCCGTCAGCACCAGGGCCACGACGCCGGTCAAGCCGGTGAAGAAGCTGAGGAACGGTTCCTGCCGCACGTCGTCGGCGGTTTCCAGCATCTGCCGGCCGCTGGCGGCAAACAGCAGCAGCAGCAGCGCGGCCCAGGCGGCCAGCAGGGCGAGCTTGGCGCCCAACACCAGGGGCGAGGCGGCGGAGAGCCCCAGGCTCGGGCCCTCGATGAAGGTCAGCAGAGAGGGAGACGCATCGGGGTACGACACCGAGGTGCCGCCGATCCGCGCCCCCGGCTCGGCTTGAATGTCGCCGCCCATGACCGAGATGCTGCCTTCGACCACGGCGTGGGGCGCCAGGTGGGCGTTGCCGCCGATGACGATGACGTCGCCCTTGACGTGGCCGCTGACCAGCACGGAGCCGTTGAGCGCGGCGACGTCGGCCAGGGCGTCGCCGGCGACTTCGATGTCGCGCGCCACCGCCACCAGCTGGTGGCGCGCCACCGCGCCGGGCGCCAGCCGCAGCGCCATCCGCGGGGGCGCGACGCGCGCACCATGCGCACTTTTGAGGGGCGCGGCAGGCGCCGCCGCGGTCTGGGCGTGCACACCCCAGCCCGCGACAGCCGGAGCGGCCGTCGCCACGACGAGCAACCAGACCCTGACACCTCTCACCAGAAGAATCTAGCGCGGGCGACGCCGCATTGCCAGACGTGACCGGCGGGGGGTCATCGGCGCGTGGCGGTGGCGCGCGCCAGCCGCCGCCGCCGGATCAGGGAGAACAGCAGCAGGTTGAGGCAGATGACGAAGACGCCGAACATGACCATGCTGACCGGAGAGGCCAGCAGCTGATCGACGAACAGGCTGCACCAGCGCCACGAGGCGGTGGTGAAGCCGATGCCCGCCACCAGCGCCGCGCGCAGCATGCCGCCCAACGCGGCCAGGACGCCGTAGGCGGAGCCCAGCCGCGCCGAGCCGGCGCCCAAAAGACCGATGCCGGCGCCGAGCAGCGCGGTCAGCACGGCGACCGGGAACGTCCAGGTGCGCGGGTGGCGGGCTTCCCAGCCCGCGGCGGGGAGAGATGCCATCACCCGCTGGCGAAATCCGGACATCACCTCCAGGCGGGAGGTGTGAAGCAGAGCGTGCAGCGCCGCCAGCTGGTCCCGCTCGGCCTGGCATTCCGGGCAGCGGGCAACGTGGGTGTCGAGAACCGCCTGCTGCTCGGCGCTCAGGGTGCCGTCGACTCCCTGGTCCAGCAGGTCGCGAAAGGTCGTATGGTCGGAGCTGTTCATCGCGGATCGGTCCTCGTCGAGCGGTTGATCCTCATGCTGCCGGCGCCCTCAATCGGCGAGGAAGCCATGCAGCTTCTCCTTCAACATCTGCCTCCCTCGAAACAGCTTGTTCTTCACCGTGCCGAGCGGCATCTGTTTGAGCCGCGCAATCTCTTCGTACGGCAGCTCGCCGAAGTGCCGCAGGACGATCAGCTCCCGATACTCCCAGGGCAGGGCGTCGATCGCCTTCTGGATGGCGCCGGCGCGTTCCCGGTTGCGCAGGTCGCCATAGGGTCCGCGTTCGGTGGCCGGCAGGTCCCAATCGCGTCCCTCTCCTTCGTCGTCTTCCACCCGCAGCGACACCAGCTTGAGGCGCCGCCGGCGGATCTGGTCGATCGCGGCGTTCTGCGCGATCCTGAACAGCCAGGTCGAGAACTTATACGACGGGTCGTACCGGTCCAGAACCTGATACACCTTGACCAGCACCTCCTGGCTGAGATCGTACGCATCGTCAGGGTTGCGCAGCAGGCGGAACAGGTAATTGACCAGCCGCCCCTGATAGCGCTCGACGAGATCGCCGAAACGCTCGCGGTCGCCTTGAAGCACCGCCGTCACCAGATCTTCGTCGGTCGGCTGCTGCACCGCGTCCCTTGTCATGAGTGGATACGCAACGTGCCAACCAAGGTTGCACGCCGGAGCGGCCGGGGGTGCCGGTCCGCCGGCGCAGCTGCAGCGGGGTTCATGGCGGCGGTAGAACCGGTTACTTCGGGGGTGCCTGGGGGGCGACGCCGGCGGACTTGGCGCGCTCGCTGGCGCTGACCACGCCCGAGGCCTTGCCGTTGAGCAGCGCCAGCAGATCGACCTCCACCCCGTTTGGCGACTGCTCGACGATGCGGCCGACTTCCCGGCCGTCGCGGCGCACGATCAGGGTCGGCACGTAGCGCAGCCCGACCGGCCCGGTGAGCGCCGCGGGTTCTTTCTTTTCCTGGTCGACGCCGACGTAGCGCAGGGTGAACGGCAGCCCGCCGCTGGCACCGCCCTCCGCGGTGGCGCCGATCTCGTCGAGCACCCGCCACAGCCGCGACACTTCCCGCCGGCTGTCGCTGCACCAGGTTCCCATGAACACCGTCACCTCCGCGCCGGGTGCGACCAGCGCCAGCGCATGCGCCGCCGCCAGGTCGGGCTTGGATTCAACCCCCACCGTCACCCACGACGGCACCGCCTTTTCCACCTGCTCCCGCGTCAGCGGCCCGAGCAGCACGGGCGGCGCCGTCGGGTCGGGCGCCGGCGCTGTCACCGGCGCGGGCGCCGCCACCTTGAGGACGCGGGCCGGTGCACTGGTCGCCGCAGGCGCCGCGCCCGCGGCCGCCGGGCCGGGCGCGGCCGGCGGAACGGCGCAAGCCACCTGGCGAGCCGCGGCCGCCCGCAAAAAGCCCATGCCGAGCCCCAGGCAAAGAGCGGCTGCTGTCACGACCACCACGGCGACGTCTGGACCGGTTCGCATCGTTCGCACCATGGGCGCAAGTCTATCGTAACTGCGTGCGCGGAGCGGCCGGCGCCGCCGCTTCAGGTGCGCGGCGCCGCCGGTCAGCCGCCCAGCCGCGCCGCCACGCTAGCTGGCCAGCTTCGCGCACCGCAGCAGCGCGGCAAAGCGGGGCTGGCCACGCAAGCGGTCGTAGGCCGGATCGACCTGCAAGAAGGGGATCTCGAAGCCCGACCGCTCTCTGCACTGTTGGCGCAGCAGGTCGAGCGCGTGGTCGACCTGGCCGAGCTCGATCGCCGCCACGACGGCAAACCCGAAGCTTGCGGGATCGGCCCTGTCGGTGCCCTGCTCCATGCGCGCCCAGAAATCGATCAAACTGGCCGGCACCGGGAGGGCCATCGCGCGGGCTTCGTCTTGCGCCGCCGTCTGGGCAACCTGCACGTCGCCCTTCGCCAAGGCGGCCAGGAGCTGGGTCCAGTAGACGCGCTGCAACACCGGCGCCGGGGAGGCGGCGGCGTGCTTCGCGGCGAGCGCCAGCGCGATCGTCTGCCGCGTCCGCTCGATGGCCTGGTCATAACGGCGGGCCAGATAGTAGAACCAGCCCGGGTTCATGGCGATCATCCGCTCGGGCTCCAATGCCTCTGCGCGGCTGAGTTCTGCCAGGGCCTCGTCGTGGCGTCCCTGCGCGGCCAGCACCCTCGCCAAGCCGAAGTGTCCTTGCGCACTTCTGCCTTCGAGGCGGACCGCGCGCCGGAACTCTTCTTCGGCGCCGCGCCAGTCGTAGTCGTATTGGAACAGGCGCTGGCCGCGCACCACGGCGGCCACGAAGTTGCTCGGGTCGAGTGCAAGCGCTCGCCCTTCCGCGGCCTCAGCGCTCGCCAGCACATCCCGCGCCGGTTTCCCGGTCCCCAGTATCACCTGGCCGAGGGACGCGAAGGCAGGGGCAGACCGGGGATCGAGCAGGGCCGCCTCTTCGAAACGACCCTTCGCCTGTGCGGTTTCGCCCAGGGCTGCGAGATATTGCCCCTCAAGGTAGCGCTCTTGGCCTGGCGACCCTCCTGCCGGAGCCACGATGCCTGGTGACAACGGCCGCACCAGCCGCGGCACCAGGATGACCGCGATCGGCAGGAGCACGCTGAGCACCAGGGCGAGGCCGCCGGCGGCGGTGAGCGGCGAGCGCCACCGCGCGGTTGGCAGCCGCGGCGCCGGCACCGCCGCGGACATCGGGGCCGCCGCATCGCAATCCACCACCTCGACCCGGGCCAGAAAGCGATAGCCGCGACGGGGAAGGGTGGCCACGAAGCGCGGCTGGGCGGCGGAATCGCCAAGGGCGCGGCGAATCTGGAGAATGGAGAAGTTCAGCGCCAGATCGAAGTCGACATAGGTGTCGCCCCCCCAGACGGCGCGCCGGATCGCGTCTCTACTCACCACCTCCCCCGCCTGCCCGGCGAGGATCTCGAGGACCTTCGCCGGCCGAGGCTGGAGCTTGACAGCGGCACCCGAACGGAAAAGCTCGCCGCTGTCCAGCCTGAGCTCGAATTCTCCGAACCGGAACGAGATCGCTCGCCGGCCTGTCGGCGCCTGCGCCATCGCCATGTCACACAGCCCCGATACCGTGCCGGAGCGGCCGTCGGGCTGCATCTCCTGAAACTCCATTATGGCTCATGCGCGGACCAAGGCACCGCTCATCCAGCGCTCAGGGCAACCCGCCGTCCGGCAAATACGTCTACACCGTGGCGTCCGCGCCTTCAGCGGGCGGCCTCAGCGGATCTCGGCGACGCTTTCGATGCGGTCGCCGGCTTCGATCGCGTCCAGCACGTCGGCCCCGGCGATCACCTCGCCGAAGGCGGTGTAGCCGCCGTCCAGGTGCGGCTGCGGCGACAGGGTGACGAAGAACTGGCTGCCGCCGGTGTCGGCGCCGGCCAGCGCCATGCCCACCACGCCGCGCCGGTAGCGCAGGCGGTTGATCTCGTCGCGCAGGGTGTAGCCGGGGCCGCCGTAGCCGTCGCCGCGCGGGTCGCCGGCCTGCACCACGAAGTCGGGGACGACGCGGTGGAACAGCAGCCCGTCGTAGAAATGCTGGCGGGCCAGCTCGAGAAAATTCAAGCAGGTGCGCGGCGCCAGCGGGCAGTCGAGCCGGATGCGGAAGGGGCCGCGGCTGGTGCGCACCTCGACGACCTGCTGCCGCCGGGTGCGCTCGATGACCTGCCGGTAGACGTCGATGCCCTGCGGCATCGTCCCGGCCGCCGCATCCAGCGTCGGGTCCAGCCGCGGCGCCGGCCGCCCCAGGCCGACCAGCGCCGCCGAAGCTTCCCGCCGCAGCACGTAGCTGCTCTGGCCGCCGACCTGTTCGAGCAGCGCCACCAGGGCTCCCCGCTCGCGCGGCTGGGCCGCGGCGCGCGCCGCCAGCGCCTTGATCGCGCCCAGCGGCGATTCGATCGAGCCGTCGCCCAGCGACGTCGTCAGGGCCGGCGCCAGCAGCGCGAGCGGCGCCACCGGGTGGTCGCTCAGCCACTCGAGCGCCGTGGTCCGCACCCCCTCGTCCGCGTCGCGCAGCGCCGCCCGCGCGAAGGCGCCCGCCGTACCGCCGCCATCCAGTCCGCCGCCCCCGCCGCCCAACGCCGGCGCCCCCGCGGTGGCCGCGGCCGCCGCCGCCGGCGTCTTGCCCGGCGCCAGCCGTGCGCTCAGCACCGTCTCGCGCACCGCCGGGCTGGGGTCGCCGCTCAGCCGCACCAGCAGCGCACCCGGGCCGCACCAACCCGCCGCCTCCGCCGCCCGCGCCCGCAGCTGCGGCACGATCGAGTCCGCCATGGCGGCGGCGAGCGCCGGCGCCCGCGCATCGCCGGCCTTGGCCAGCGCCACCAGCGCCAATCCCCGCTCCACGTCGGCCGGCGCCCGGCCGGTCTTTGCCGGTGCGGTGCCGCCGGCCGGCGCCTCACCGACTGGCGGGGCGGGCGGGACGGCGGCGGCCAGGGTCGCCAGGGCGGCGCCCAGCGCCGGATCGGGACCGCGCAGCCAGGCGGCCGACGCCTCGATGGCGCTGACCCGGACGCCGGCGCGCGGGTCGGCCAGCAGCTCGAGCAGGCGCGGACCCCACGCCGCGCCGGCGCCGCCGCGGCCGGCGGCGGTGAGCGGCACGGCGGCGCGCAGCGCCTCGATCACCGGCGCCGCCGCGGCATCGGCCAGCAGCGGCGCCAGCACGTCCAGGTCGGCCGCGGTGCCGACCTTGCCCAGACCGCGCGCCGCCCAGGCCCTCACCTGCGGGTCGCCGTCGCCGATCAGGCGCCGCAGCAGCGGCGCCGCCGCCGGCAGCGGATCGCGCGCCAAGGCATAGGCCGCCTGCCGGTGCAGCTCGGGGTCCGCCAGGCCCAGGCCGTGCTCCGCCAGCGGCAGCAGCGCCTCCTCCTTGAAGCGGAACAGGTACGGCAGCAGGCGCGGCCAGCGCTCCTCGTCGGGCAGCCCCAGCAGCTGCTCGCCGACCTGCACCAGCGGCGTCGCCAGCCGACCCAGCGCCTCGACCGCCAGGGCGCCGGTCTCACGGTCGGCGTCGCGCTCCGCCTTGAGCAGCGCCGGCCGCGCCTCCGGGTCGCCCAGCAGCCCCAGGCCGAAGGCCGCCTCGCGCCGCACCTCGGGCCGCTCGTCGATCAGCAGCCCTTCCAGCACCGACCGGCCGTCGCGGTCCGGCGTCCGGCCCAGAGCCGCCGCCAGCTGGACGCGCAGCTCGGGCCCACCCTTGAGCGCCTGCAACACGGTGACCGATTCGTAGGTGCGCCGCTCCTGCATCAGCAGCAGCATCGCCAGCAGGTCGCGGTCCGGCGTCGCCACCGCCGGCAGATCGGCAGCCGCGGCCGTCCTGCCTGCCGCCGACCGACCGCCGGGAGCCCCGGACCCCGCCGCCGCCCCCTCTGCCCTCGCCAGGCAGACCAGGGCGACCGCCATCGCCATCCCGACCGCCATCGCCATCATCGTCGGGCGGCGCACGGCGACAGAGCAGAAGTTCACAGGCATGCGCGCCATGCTACGTCCGGGCGCCGCCGGGCGGCAAGGTTATACTCGCCGCCCATGTCTGCCGCCCTGCGCTTCACCGGGCTGTCCCGGCAGTACGGCCGGCTGGCGGTGCTGTCCGGCGTGTCGGCGGCGGTCGCCGCCGGCCAGACGCTGCTGGTCACCGGCCGCAACGGCGCCGGCAAGAGCACGCTGCTGCGCTGCCTGGCCGGCCTGCTGCCGCCCGACGCGGGGACCATCGACTACCAGGAAGCCGGCCGCACGCTCGACGCCGCGGAGCGCCGCCGCCACGTCGGCCTGGTGGCGCCCGACCTGGCGCTCTACGGCGAGCTGACGGTGGCCGAAAACCTGGACTTCTTCGCCCGCCTGCGCGGCCTGGCGCGGCCCAACGCCGCCGCCGCGGCGCTCCTGGCGCGCCTGCAGCTGCCCGCCCGCCAGCTCGCGGCGACGCTCTCTTCCGGCCAGCGCCAGCGCCTGCGCTGGGCGTGGGCGCTGCTCCACCGCCCGCGCCTGCTGCTGCTGGACGAACCGTTTCAGAACCTGGACGCCGCCGGATTCGCGGTCACCCGCGCCCTGCTCGCCGAGCACCTCGACGGCAGCCTGGACGGCCCCGGTCCCGGCCCCGCCGGCGGCGGCGCGCCGGGCCTGGCCGTGATCGCCAGCCCGGTGCCCCTGGAGATCGATCGCGTTGCGGTCACCCTCGACCTGGACCGCTGAGGCCGCCGCGGTGTTCGTCAAGGAGTGGCGCTGCGAGCTGCGCACTCGCTACGCGCTCAACACCCTGGCCCTCTTCGCCATCACCACCCTGGTGGTGGTGAGCGCCAGCCTGGGCCCCCTGGGAGCCGCCCCCGGCAAGGCGAGCGAGACGCTGCCGGTCCTGCTGTGGCTCATCCTGCTGTTTGCCGCCGCCGCCGGCCTGCCGCGCTCGTTCGTCCACGAAGAGGAGTCGCAGACCGCCACCGCCCTGCGCCTGGCGGCCACGCCGTCGGCCCTCTTCTGCGGCAAGCTGGTCTATTCGCTCACCCTGCTGGCGACCGTCGAGGCGCTGGTCACGCCGCTCTACCTGGCGGTGATGAACCTGGACGTGACGCGCCCCGGCCTGCTGGTGGTGACGCTGGCGGCGGGCGGCGTCGGCCTGGCGGCCGGGAGCACGCTGGTGGCGGCGATCATTGCCCAGGCGCGCGGCAAGGGGACGCTCTTCGCGGTGCTATCGTTTCCGGTGCTCCTGCCGCTGCTGCTGCTGGCGGTCGAGCTGACGCGCGGCGCCTTTGCCGGCGGCCCTCCAGGGGTTGCGCTGATGCAGCTTTTCCTATACGATGCGACCATCATCACCGCTGGATTCATGCTGTTCCCGGTAGTATGGAACCCGTGAAGCGAACGATCGCCACCTGGGGTTTGTGGTTGTGGATCGCCCTGACGATCTACGGCGCCTTCGACTATGCGCCGCTGGCCGCCAAATTCATCGGCCAGTCCAGCCGCATCCTGTTCTTCCACGTGCCGATGGCGTGGTCGTCGTTCGTCGCCTTCATCGCCGCCGGCGTCTACAGCCTGCTCTACCTGTTCGGCGGCCGCCGGCAGCGGCACGACCTGGCCGCCCGCGCCGCCGTCGAGCTGGGCCTGCTGTTCGGCCTGCTGGCGACGATCACCGGCGCGCTGTGGGCGCGCATCATGTGGGGCGCCTATTGGAATTGGGACCCGCGTCAGACCTCGATCGTCCTGGCGCTGCTGTTCAACGGCGCCTACCTGGCGCTGCGCGACGCGGTGGAAGACGGCGAAAAGCGCTCTCGCCTGGCCGCCGCCTACGCCGCGCTGGGGCTGGTGGTGACGCCGTTCTTCTTCTTCGTGGTGCCGCGGATCACCTATTCGCTGCACCCCGACGCGGTGATCAACACCCGCGGCAAGGTCGAAATGGAGCCGCGCATGCTGCTGGTGCTGCTGGCCGGCGCCGCCGGCTTCACCGCCCTCTTCTTCTGGCTGCACAGCCTGCGCACCCGCCTGCTGAGCCTGGCCGAGCGCCGCGCCGCGGCCGCGGTGCGCGCCGCCGCCCAACAGCATCCCGACCGCATGGCAAGCGGCCAGCTGGCGAGCTGACGGGCGGTACACCGGTTCCCGACGACCACGACGCGACCAGGCGAAAGGTGATCAGATGGCGGTAAGCGGCGGCATCCAATGGGTTTTGGCGGTCAACCTCATCATCTGGACCGGCCTGTTCCTGTACCTGCGGCGCCTGGATCGCAACCTCCGCGCACTGGAAGACAAAGAGGGCAAACCATGAACAAGAACCATCGCCTCTACCTGCTGGGCGCGTTGCTGCTGCTGGTCTTCGCCGGCTTTTCGCTGACCTCGTTCCGCGACGCCCTCACCCCCTACGTCAGCTACCAGCAGGCGCGCGACGCCAACCGCGTGGTGCAGGTGGCCGGCGCGCTGCAAAAGGGCAGCTCCGCCTTCGAATCCGCCGACAGCTCGATGCTGTTCACCCTGCGCGACCCCAAGAGCCACGACACCGTGCGGGTGCGGTACCACGGCCTGCGCCCGGCCAACTTCGAGGATGCCATCAGCATCGTCGCCATCGGCCGCTACGACGCGCAGGCCAAGGAATTCGCCGCCAACAAGCTGCTGGTCAAGTGCCCCAGCAAGTACCAGGGAGCCGAAGTCGAAAAGACCTACAGCTGAGCCTCGCCGGCGACCTGGCGACCCCGGCGACCCCGGAGAGCACCGGCCGCCAGCCCGCTTCCCGGCGGCGGCCCGCACCACCAGACCTGATGCCCTGACGGACCGACCCCGACGGAGACCGCGACCGTGGACTACCTGACCCACCTCTACCTGCCCGGCGCCCTGGCGCTGTGGTGCGCGCTCGCCTTCGCCGTGTCGTCGCTGTGGGGCTACACGATGGTGCTGCGCGGCGACGGCACGGCGCTCGCCTTCGCCCGCCGCTCCTACGGCTTCTTCGCCGCCGCGGTGGCGATCGCCGCCGGGCTGCTGCTGCTGCTGCTCGCCCTGCGCGACTTCCGCATCGACTACGTGTATCGCTACTCGGGGCTCGACCTGCCGGGCCACTACCAGCTGGCCGCCTTCTGGGCGGGCCAGCAGGGCAGCTTCATGATCTGGCTGATCTGGGGGGCGCTGCTCGGCCTGCCGCTGCTGCGCAGCGCCGGCCGCTCCGAACCGGGGGTGATGGGGATCTACCTGCTCACCCTGCTCGGGCTGGTCTTCATCCTGGTGCGCCAGAACCCCTTCGCCATGCGGCTGGACGCGCCGCTCGACGGCCAGGGGCTCAACCCGCTGCTGCAGGACAACTGGATGGTCATCCATCCGCCGATCATGTTCATCGGCTTCGCGCTGTCCGCGATCCCGTTTTCGTTCGCCATGGCGGCGCTGTGGACGCGGCGCTTCGACAGCTGGGCGGCGCGCGCCTTCCCCTGGGCGCTGGGCGGCTTCCTGGTCCTGGGCACCGCCATCCTGATGGGCGGCTACTGGGCCTACAAGACGCTCGGCTGGGGCGGCTTCTGGGGCTGGGACCCGGTCGAAAACGCCTCCTTCGTGCCGTTTCTGTTCGCCACCGTGCTGATTCACGGCCTCCACCTGGAGCGCACCCGCGGCCGCTACCGGCGCGCCAACTTCGTGCTCGCCACGCTGCAGTTCATGGCGGTGCTCTACGGCACCTTCCTGACCCGCTCCGGCGTGCTCGCCGACTTCTCGGTGCACAGCTTTGTCGACCTGGGCCTGTCGGGCTGGCTGGTCGGCATCATGGGCACCTTCGCGCTGCTGTCGGCGTGGCTGCTGGCAACCCGCCTGCGCCTGGTGCCGACCGCCCCCAACGAGGACCCGGTGCTGTCGCGCGGCACCTTCATGGTCCTGGCGACCATCACCCTGGGGATCGCGGCGCTGGTCATCCTGGCGGGCACGTCGGCGCCGCTTTTGACCCGCTTCATGGCGACGCCGGGCCAGGTGGGGCCGGCGTTCTACAACCGCGTCAACCTGCCGATCGCGCTGCTGATCGCCTGGCTGCTGGCGCTGGTGCCCTACCTCACCTGGCGCGGCGAAACGGCGCCCAGGGACATCGCCCGCAAGCTCATCGGGCCGGGCATCTTCGCCCTGGCGGCGACCGTCGGCGCCGCGATCTGGCGGGTGGACCAGCCGCTGCACCTGCTGTTCGTGCTGCTCGCCACCCTGGCCTTCGCCAGCAACCTGCAAAAGGTCTGGCAGATGGCGCGCAACGGCGGCCTGGCGTCGGCAGGCGGCTACCTGGCCCACGTCGGCGTCGGCATCATCCTGATCGGCGTGCTGGCCTCGTCGGGCTACGACCGCGGCGAAAAGGTGACCTTGGTGCGCGGCGTGCCGCAGCAGGTGGGCGACATGAGCCTCACGTTCGTGCGCTACCTGCCGCGCCAGGGGCGCGAAAAGGAGCGCATGGAAGTCGAAGTGGCGCGCCACGGCGAACGCTTCAAGGTGTACCCGAAGTTCTTCGTCAACCCGCGCACGCAGCAGCTGATGGTCAACCCGGACATCCGCACCTTCGCGCTGATGGACCTCTACGTATCGCCCATCGAATACGACCCGGGCCAGCCGCGCCTGGAGCTGGCGCAGGGTGAGACCGGCGCCTTGGGACAGACCCGCGTCCACTTCGTGCGCTTCGACCTGCAGGCCGAAGGCAACGCCATGGCCCAGATGGCGGCCGGGCGGACCATCACCATCGGCGCCACGGTCGAAGTCACCCGCGCCGGCCAGACCGTCACCGTCCGCCCGCTCTACCGCTTCAATCCGGCCGACGGCAGCGTCCAGTCTCCCAGCACGCCGCTGCCGGGCGGCGCCGCAGTGGCCATCGCCGGCATCGACGCCAGCAAGCAAAAGATAGTGCTGGACCTGCCCGGCCTGGGCACCCCCGCCAAGCTGTCGCTCGACGTCACCCGCAAGCCGCTCATCGGGTTGGTCTGGGGCGGCCTCTACGTGGTCCTGGCCGGCGGCGTCCTGTCGGCGATCCAGCGCCTGCGCCAGGCCCGCAAGCTGGAAGCGCTGGGCAAGCTGGCCTGATCGGCACGTCGCCGGCAGCGCCGGCAGGCGCCTTCAACGCCGCCAGGGCAGCAGCCGCCGCCAGCGGCCCATGCCCGGCGCCGCCAACCCCGGCAGCGCGGCCGGCAGCTGCCGGTCCAGCAGGTCGATCCAGCACCGGCGCACCGCCTCGGGGGTGACGCCGGCGGCGCGCCGGCGGCCGTTGTCGACCATGGCCAGGTAGAGCGCCGGGTCGCCCAGCAGCCGGCCCACCGCCTGCCGCGCCTGGCGCGGCGTCGCGATCTCCAGGTAGTCCAGCGGCGATTGGCGCAGCTCGCGGAACGCCACGTCGGGCCCCAGCAGGGCGGGCACGCCCGCCAGCCAGGCGTTGCTCAGCTTGGTCGCCGGCTTGGTGTCGCCGCGCCCCAGCCGCCGCGGCCGCACCGCCACCACCAGGTCGACGTCGCGAAAGTCCGGCCATTCGAGCGCATCGCTGCGCGTCGCCCGCTCGGCGAAAGCCACCGAATCGACCACCCAGTCGATGCCCCGCGCGGCCAGAAAGTGCCGCCACGCCGCGGATCGGAAGTAAGGGTGGAGGTTGCGGTCGAAGCCCTTGTAGGCGGCGCGCGCCACCGTGGCGCCGCGCGCCGGGTCGCGCGGCAAAAGCCCCGGCTGCGGCCAGTGCGGCACGAAGAAGCTGCGCCGGCCGTCGGCCGTGCGCGCGTTCTGCACCACCTCGAAATCCGCCACCGCCGCCGCCTTGAGATCGCCGCGGATGCCCACCAGCACGCGGGCCTCGCTGCCGACGTCGCCGCCGCCCGCTCCACGCCCGCTCGCCGCCGCCCCGCCCGCCTGGCGCCCAGCCCTGCGCCCCCGCGGCGCGCTCTCTGCGTCGACCAGCCGCTCGACCACCTGCCGCTGCTTGGAATGGAAGACCACCAGCCCCGCCGCCGGCAGGGTTGCCGCGAGCCGCGCCGGATAGCCGGCCTGCGCCAGCCGCAGCCAGGTTTGCAGCACCCAGGCGCGCTCGCCGCGCTGCAGCTCCCGCCAGTCGCGATCGGGGTCCAGGCCGCGCAGCCGCTCCAGCTCGGGGTCGTCGAGGAAAAACGTCACCTGCACGAGCGCATGCTCGACACTGGCAGCCCGGTCACCTGTCAGGCGCCGACGGCGAGCCGGTCGGCCAGGGGGTGCGGCAGGCCGGCTTTCAGGATCCTCTTCTGGGCGGTGCCGATCGGGTAGGTCACGCGGTACCAGCGCACCACCCGGCGGTCGCTGTCGTAGGTCATGTAGGAGGCGCGCGGGTCGCGGTCGCGGGGCTGGCCGATCGAGCCGGGGTTGATCAGGTAGCGGCCGTCGGGATCGAGCACGATCCTGCCGCTGCCGCCGCGCAGCGCGGTCACGCCCAGCCGACGGCCCTCCAGCGAGAACAGCGACGGGATGTGGGTGTGGCCGAAGAACGTCACCGGCATGGTGTAGGCCGAAAAGATCTCGAACGCGTCGATGTCCGAGAACACGTAGGTGTCCTCGTCGAGCGGCGAGCCGTGGCAGATGGCGATGCCGGGACCGACCGAGAGCGGGCCTTCCGGCAGGTCGCGCACGTATCGCAAGTTGGCGGCGGTCAGCCGCTCCATGGTCCACTGCGCGGCGGCAAGGGCGGTCTGATTGAAGTTGATGCCGGCCTCCAGGCCCGAGGCGACCTTGTCGTGGTTGCCGCGCACCACCATCAGCCGCGGCGCCAGCTGCCGCACCGCCTCCACCACCTGGTTGGGCGCCGCGCCGTAGCCCACCAGGTCGCCCAGGACCAGCACGGCGTCGAAGCGCTTGCGCCGCGCCCGCCGCAGGACGACTTCGAAGGCGTCCCAGTTGGCGTGCATGTCCGACAGGATCAGATAGCGCATCGCCTCTCCCGCAGCAGCAGGGCGAGCCGCGCCGCCACCTCGTCCGGCGCCTCGCCAGGCGCAATGTCCACCGTCAGGTCGGCGCGGCGATAGACCGGCAGCCGCTGCTGGTAGAGCGCCAGCACCTGTGCTTCGTCGCGAAACAGCGGCCGGTCCCCCTTGCCGAGCGCGCCGATGCGCTTGACGATGGTGGCAAACGAGGGGTTCAGCCACACCGACAGCCCGGCGCCGCGGATCACCCGCGCTCCCAGCTCGGAGGTCATCGTGCCGCCACCGGTCGCAATCACCACATCCTCCTGTGCCGCCAGCGCCTCCAACGCGGCCAGCTCCAGCTGGCGGAAGGCCGGCTCGCCCTGCGCCGCGAAGATCTCGCGCACGGTGGCGCCGGCCCGGCGCTCCAGCTCGTCGTCGAGATCGGCAAAGCGCAGGCCGATCCGCTCCGCCAGCAGCCGTCCGACCGTGGTCTTGCCGGCGCCCATGAACCCGGTCAGGAAGATGCGCATCGTTCCGCCGCCGCGGCGTGCACGGCTGCCGCCCCGAGCAGCCGCCGGCAGTTGGCGCGCACGTCGCCGCGGCACACGGCGCTGAGCACCACCGCCGCGTCGGCGCCGGCGGCAAGCACCGCCGCCACGGTGCGCTCGTCCAAGCCGCCGATGGCGACCAGGGGCTTGGCCGTCCGCGCCCGCGCCTGGCGCACGAAATCGAGGCCCACGGCCGGGTCCGGCGGGCCGGAGCGCTTGCTGGCCGTAGGAAAGATCGGCCCCACTGCAATCAGATCGACGTCGGGGTCGGCGTCGGCCGCCGCGAGCTGCGCCGCGTCGTGCGTCGACTGGCCGATCCAGCAGGCGCCGCCGACCACCCGGCGGACCGCCGCCGGCGGCAGGTCGTCCTGCCCCACGTGCACGCCGGCCACCGGAAAGAGCGCCGCCAGGTCGGCGCGGTCGTCCACCCACAGCCGGGCGCCGCTGCCCTCGATGGCGCGGCAGCAGCCGGCGACCACTTCATGCCACTGCCGCCCGGTCAACAGCTTGCCGCGGATCTGGATGGTCGGGATGCCGGCTTCCGCCATCGCCGCCACCGCACCGGGCAGCGCCGCGGGCGACAGGATCCCGGCGTCGGCGATCGCATAGACCGGACCCGGCGCGGGACCGGTGTTGGCGCGGGGGACGGGGGGGGCCGGGCGGACGGTCATCGGCCGCCCGTGGTGCCGGCCGCCGCCTGCTGTCGTTGCAGGAAACCCTCCATGAAGCGGGTCGACAGCCTGCCCGCCATGAATTCCGGGTCGCGCATGATGCGCCTGTGCAGCGGGATGGAGGTGTGGATGCCTTCCACCACGAAGAAGTCGAGCGCCCGCGACATGCGGGCGATGGCCTCGGCACGGGTGCGATCGTGGACGATCAGCTTCGCCACCAGCGAGTCGTAGTGCGGCGGCACCACGTAGTCTTCGTAGGCGTGGGTGTCGACGCGGGTGCCGGGGCCGCCGGGCGGATGGAAGGTCTTGAGCTTGCCGGGGCTGGGGGCGAAGGTGTCGGGATTTTCGGCGTTGATGCGGCACTCGATGGCGTGACCGCGCGGCTTGAGGCCGTTGTCGATCGCTAGCGGCTGGCCCGCCGCCACCTGGATCTGCAGCTTGACCAGGTCGATGCCGGTCACCATTTCGGTCACCGGGTGCTCGACCTGGATGCGGGTGTTCATCTCCATGAAGTAGAACGACCCGTCGCTGTCGAGCAGGAATTCGATGGTGCCCGCGTTTTCGTAGCCCACCGCGGCGCACAGGCGGACCGCCGCCGCGCCCATTTCCTGGCGCAGCTCGGGGGTGAGAGCCGGCGAGGGCGACTCTTCGAGCAGCTTCTGGTGGCGCCGCTGGATGGAGCACTCCCGCTCGCCCAGGTGGATCACCTTGCCGTGCATGTCGCCAAAGACCTGGAATTCGATGTGCCGCGGCTGCACCAGGTACTTCTCCAGGTACACCCGGCCATCGCCGAATGCCTTTTCCGCTTCCTGGCTGGCGGTGGCGAACTGGCTTTCGATCTCGCCGGCCTGCGTCACGATCCGCATGCCGCGCCCGCCGCCGCCGGCGGCCGCCTTGAGGATCACCGGATAGCCCACCGCCGCCGCCAGCTCGCGCGCCTCGTCGGCCGAGGCCAGAGGATCGCGGCTGCCCGGCAGCACCGGCACGCCGGCGGCGGTCGCCGCCTGACGCGCCTGCGCCTTGTCGCCCATGGTGCGGATCACCTCGGGGCGGGGGCCGATCCAGGCCAGCTTGCACTCCTTGAGCACTTCGGCGAAATGGGCGTTTTCCGCCAGAAAGCCGTAGCCCGGGTGCACCGCGTCGGCGCCGGTGATCTCGGCCGCCGAGATGAGGCTGGAGATGTTCAGGTAGCTGGCGGACGAGGCGGGCGGACCGATGCAGACGTCTTCGTCGGCATAGGTCAGGTGCAGGCTGTCGCGGTCGGCCGTGCTGTACACCGCCACGGTCTGGATGCCCAGCTCGCGGCACGCCTGGATGATGCGCAGCGCGATCTCACCGCGGTTGGCGATCAGGATCTTTTTGAACATTGCGCGGTCGTGCCGGAAGACTGGCGCGGCGGCCGGCGGTCAGGAAGAGACCTTGATCCCGAACAGCGGCTCTCCGAACTCCACGGCCTGACCGTTCTGGGGGTAGATCTCCACCACCTCGCCATTGCAGTCCGATTCGATCTCGTTCATCAGCTTCATCGCCTCGATGATGCAGACGACCATCCCCCGGCTGACGTGGCCGCCGACTTCGACGAACGGCGGCGTCCCCGGCGAGGCGGCGCGATAGAAGGTGCCGACGATCGGCGAGGTGATGATGTGGAGCGCCGGCCCCTTGGCAGCGGCGCCGCCGCCCGGCCCCGCCGCGCCGGAACCGCCGGTGGCGCCGGCGGGCGCGGACGCTGCTGCCGCCGCCGGGACCCCACCGTCGGCGGGCGGCGCCGGCACACCGGCGGCGGGCAGGCCGCCCGGCGCCGCCGGCGCCAGGGCCGGCTGGCCGCCCCCGGCGACACCCGCGGGCGCGGCGGGCGCGAAGCCGTCGATCTTCAGCTTGAAACCGGAGCGGTCGATCTCCACGCCGGCCAACCGGTGGCGCGCGACCAGCTCGATCAGCTCTTTGATCTGCTCAAAAGTCAGCACTGTCTCCCCCGAGCCGCTTCATGTCAGTTCCTGTTCGAGCGCCAGCCGGGCCCGCCGCAGCTCGAACCTGGCGCGGCCGTAATTGCCGTCGGGCCCCAGGACCAGCAGCAAATAGTAATCGCGGGTCACCGCGCTGACGATCAACGTCATGCGGTTGGTCAGGATCGACAGCTGCTGCACCTCGCCGACGTCCAGGTCGCGGTGATTTTCGGTGATCGAGCGCGCCTGCGACACCAGCTCGGCGGCAAGCACCTCGATATCCAGATCCGGGTCCGAGCTGACGGATTCCACCGGAATGCCGTCGCGGGCCACCAGGGACAGGGCGAGCACGCCGCCGATCTGGTCGCTGATACGGCTCAGCTGCTCAAGGAACATGAGGGCTCCTCACCTGCCGCAGGCGCGTCAGATAGCCTTGCAAGAGATACGCCTTGCGGGATGCCGGCGAGGCGTTGGGATCGTCCAGCCCGGCGAGCAGGTGCGCAGCTTCGAGCGGCTGCCGGCGGCGATCGATTTCGGCCAGCGCCGCCAGGGCCGCGGCGTTGCCGGGATCGCGATCCACCACCTCGCGGAAGATCCGCTCCGCCTCGCTCAAGTGTCCCTGGCGCAGATACAGCTCGCCCAGGGTCGCCGTTTCCAACGGTCCGGGCGCCTGCGCCGCGGCCTGCAGGTGCATCGCCGCGGCCTCGCGCCAAGGCTCCGCCGGCGCCGGCGCGGCAGCCTGCTCCACCACTGGCTGCGGCTGCGGCGCGGGCTCTGCCAGCCGAGGCGGCGGCGCTGCCAGCTGAGGCGCCGGCTCTGCCGCCTGTGGCTCGGGCTCTGCCGGCTGCGGCGCGGGCGACGGCAGCTCGAAGGCGAAGATCTGCTCGGCGGCCAGGCTGGTCAGGTAGGCGTGGAAGCTGTGGTCGGGCGCAAGGTCGGGGAAGGGCTCCTCATCGCTCCCCTGGCCCCTGGGGAAGGGACGGCCCGCGCCGGCGGCGGCCGGCGTTTGCGCCGTTTGCGGCATTGCCGCCGCTTGCGGCAAGGCCGGCGGCGCCGCGGTCACCGGTGCCGCAGCCGCTGCCGGGGCGGAGGCGGCTGCCGCCGGTTCCGGCAGGGCGGGAGGGGGGCCCAGGTCGAAGATGCCCTGGTCGAGGTCAAGGGGCCGGTCCGGCTGGGCCGGGCCGAGGTCGAAGACCTCCGCGGGCTGGCCGACCGATCCGTCTGGCGTGCCGCTTCCATCCATGGGCGACCTCTCTGCCTGCTCTTCCGGGTGCGGTTCATCCGGCACCCGGGCAGAACGGCTCATCGCCACGACCCGCCGGCGCAGCTCGTCAATCTCCGGGTCGCTGTCGTTCAACAGGCTGTACAGGTCCAGGCGCTGCCGCGCGCGCTCGGGGTCTCCGACGTCGAGACAGGCCCGCACCAGCAGCTTGTTGGCCACCATCTGCGTGGCATCCTGCTGCACCACCCGCTCCAGCACCGTGCGCGCTCCTTCGGCGTCCCCCAGCTCCAGCAGGCACCGCCCCTTGGCGACCAGGGCAGACAGGTAGCCGGGGTGCTCCTTGAGCCCGCGGTCCAGCACTTCGAGCGCTTCCTGCACGCGTCCCAGGTGCCGGTACTCCTCCGCCAGCTGCAGGAACACCCGCGACGAAGGGTCCCCCTGCCAGCGCGCCCGCAGTTGGGTAAGACGGTCGGGGAATCCGTCGCTCATGCGCCGCCATCCGCCAGGCAGCAGCAGCTCATCAAGTCGGTGGCGTTGGCGGCGGCTGGCAAAGTGGCGGCATTATAGCAGCAGGAGCCCGCCCCCAAAGCCCCTTCCACCAATAATGGCCGGTAGTTACGCACCGGCGCCCGGATCGCCGCGAGCGCGGCCGGACCGGCAACCGGCCCGGCCGCGGCGGAAAGAGCGCCGCGTGGCGACCCGGCGGATGCCGGGTCGCCACCAGTGGGTCTACTGCGTGGTGACGGTGATGGTTTCGGAGAAGGTGTTGGAGCCCGCGCCGTTGGTGGCGGTCAGGGACACCGCGAAGGTTTGCGAGGTGCCGCCGTTGGTCAGGGTGTAGGTATGGACCGGGCTCTCTTCGGTGCTCTGGGTGCCGTCGCCGAAGTTCCACAACCACGAGGTCGGGTTGTTGGTGCTGGTGTCGGTGAACGACACCGTCAGGCTGCCCGAAACGACGTTGGCGGTGAAGTTGGCCTTGGGCGGCCGGGCGATGGAGACGGCGAAGGTCACCGCGGACCCGGTGGCGCCTTGCACGCTGACGTTGAACGAGGTCCCGGTCTGGTTGACCAGGTCTCCCGAGCTTACCTTCAACGTGTCGGTGGCGGTGCCGGTCGCATCGGTATAGACGAAGCCGCCTCCCGAAGCGAGGGTACCCGCCTGGGTCGAGAAGTTGACCGGGCTGTCGGGCACCGGGTTGCCCTGGGCGTCCCGCACCAGGGCGATCAGGTGGAGCGTGCCGCCGGTCTGGTTGATCGACGCCGGCACCGCCTGCAGGGTGACCAGGGACGCCTGGGCGCCGATGTTGACCATGATCCCGGTAGCCATGACAGCCCCGGAAAAGGCCGAAACCGAGGCGGTGCCGACCCGGCCGTCGCCGGTCAGCCGCGAGGTGGCGTTGCCGCTGTTGTCGGTGTTGGCAATCGCCGGGGTGAGCGTGCCCAGGGTGGTGCTGAACTGCACCTGCGCTCCCGGCTGCGGCGTGCCGTTGGGCAGGCGCAGGCTGGCGATCGCGGTGGCGGACCCGGTAGCCGTGGGAATGCTGGTCGGGTTGACGGTGAGCGTCAGCGTCGAACCGCTGGGTGCCGTCGGCGGCGCCTTGCTGCAGCTGACGGCCAGGGCAGCCGCGCTGGCGGCGAGCCCGGCCAGGACCAGGAGGAGAGGGGAGTTCTTTAGAGAACGGCCGTTCATAATGCCCAGTATACGGACCGGGGCGACCGCCCGTCCAGGCGGCCGCCCCGTCGGAGCGAAGGGAGGACCACCCTAGCTAGGGAGGCGGCACCGTCACGAACTGGCTGGTCGACGAGCTGCCCGCCGAGTTGCTGGCCTTGAGAGTCACCACGTAGGTCCCGGCGGAGCTGAAGGTGTGCACCGGATCCTGCAGGTTGCTGGCGTTCATCGAACCCGAGGCCGGGTCGCCGAAGGTCCAGGTCCAGGCGGTCGGCGAGTTGGAGGACCCGTCGCTGAACAGCACCTCGAGCATGTTATCGGGGGCCACCTGGAAGGTGAAGGCGGCCACCGGCGCCGTCACCGGCGGCGGCGTCACGACGCAGGCATTGCTCGCGGGCGTGTAGATGAAGGCGTTGTTGATCGTGACCGTGCAGGTCGTGACCTGGTCGGTGACCACCACGGGCTCCGGCGTAGGCTCTTCCTGCGTGCCGGCCGAGGTGCCCGACGTGCACGCCTGGGTCAGGTACGTGCCGGTGAACTGCGGCGTGGTGATCGAGATCTGCGACGTGGTGACGTTGGTGATGATGGCGGGAGCGCCGCCGATCGTCACACTGTCGGAGCTGCTGAAGCTGCCGCCGCTGATCTGGACCGGCGTGTGGCCGCTGCCCGGTCCCTGGCCCGGCGACAGGTTGGTGACCACCGGCTTGAATACCTGGAAGAAGAAGGTGGGCCCGGTGGCGCTGTCGCCGGTGTTGATGTTGGTCACCGAAACCGGCCCGCTGATGGTCGAGCACGAGGAGACCTGCGGCACCGGCGACATCACCTGGATCTCGGTGCCGCTGACGTTGAGCACCTGGGCGGCGAACCCGTCGAGGGTGACCGCAACCGGGTCTTCGAAGCCCTGACCGTAGATGGTGACCTGCACCGGCTGGTTGTAGACGGTCTGGGTCGGGCCCACCGAGGTGATCAGCACCTTCGAGCCGTACTTGTAGGCGGACGGCGAGATGGTGGAGAAGCCGTTGTTGATGTTCTTGACCAGGATGCTGACCAGCTGGTTGGTGTTGTTCTGGCCAAATCCCTGCGCCGCCGGAGCGACCACCACGATCTTGGTCGCCGTCACCGAAGTGATCGTCGCTTCGACGCCGTTGAAGCTGGCGGCGGTCGAGCCCGCGCCGAACAGCACCTGCACCGGCGCCACGAAGCCCTGGCCGTTGATCGTGACCACGGTGCCGCCCTGGTTGGAGCCCGACGCCGGCGTCACCGAGAAGATGACGGGTTGCGAGACGCCGCCGCCGCCGGGGACGTAGGTGAAGGCGTTGGACAGCGTCGCGCTGGCCGCCGCCGTGCCGCCGATATTGTTGCTGACGCTGATGCTGACCGGCAGCGTCGTGCCCACCGGCACGGCGGTGGTCGAGGCCGGCGCGATGACCGTGATCGAGTTGGGATGCACGCCGGTGACCGCCGCGTTGCTGCCGGCGAAGGTGACCGACACCGGAGCGATAAAGCCGCCGCCGGCGATGGTGACCGGGTAGCCGCCCGACGGATCGCCGGTGTTGGGCGTCACGGAGTTCAGGAAGAACGTGCCGTTGCTGTTGATCTGGACCGACGTGGCCCCGGAGCCGGCGCAGGCCGGCGTGGCGCCCGCCGACGAGCACGCCCCGGTCGTGCCAGGCACGATGTTGGCGCCGACGGTCGCGGTGCCGGCGCTGGTGCCGGGATAGAGGATCGCCGACGCCTTGCCATTCACCAGCTGCAAGGTCAGCGACTGCTGGCCGCTGCCGATGCTGTTGAACTCGCCAAGGGTGGTGGTGAGCACCACCGGCGTCAGGTTGGGCGGCGCCGAGCCGTCCGAGGTGCTGGTCGCCTGGATCGTGATCGTGCTGCCGGTGGAGCTGCCGATGGTCAGGCTGCCCGGCCGGGCGGTCACGGTGATGTTATAGGTTGGCGTCGAAGCCGGGACCTTGGGATTGGCCGGCGTCCCGGTGGGCTCGGTCGGCGAATGCGACGAGCAGGCCGCGGCCACCGCCAGCAGGGCTGCCATGAACCATCGAGAGTGACCGCGGTACGCTTTCATACCCATGCTCCTGGCACGCCTTACGGCGTGAACTCAATCGTAAAGTCGGCGGGCGACGAGCTGATCGAGTCGCCCGACAGTGTCTGCCCGTAGAACGTCACCATGGCCTCGAGAACGATGACCGCCGTACCTGTCTCGGTATCGTAGCCGTATTGGAAGAGATCGTAGAGCGGCGGGTTGAGCAGCTGGTTGGTGCGCACGATCGGCAGGTTGGTGATCGCGGCGGTGGAGTTGACCGGCACCTCGACCTCCAATCCGGCGACCAGCGTGGGAGGCAGCCGCGTGCCGCTGTCCTGGCGCTTGTAGACAACCTGGTACTGGTTGACCTCGATGTTCTGCAGGTTGCTGGTGGTGCCGGTGGGGTCCTTGGGAAAGTTCTGCAAGGTGAAGTTCTGGATCACCACGCTGTCGGTACCACCCGGTCCGACGGTCGATCTCATCGATACGACCGCGGGGATGCCGGTGATCGTGCCGTAGGTCAGGACGACCGTTCCGGCGCTGCGGTCGGTGCGCGAACGGCAGCTGCCGGCGAAAAGGAAAACGGCGAGCGAGCAGAACAGTAAAAGGATCGTGCGTTTCATCTTGGGCTCCACGCCTGGTCAGATCTTGATGACCCGCGGCGTAATGAAAATGAGCAGCTCGTCGTTGGTCTGGTCGCGTTCCTTGTTGCGGAACAGGTAGCCGATGATCGGCAGGTTGGCCAGGCCGGGAACCCGCGACTCGTTGGCATCGGTCGTCACCTTGTAGATGCCGCCGATGACCGCGGTGCCGCCGTCCCGCACCACCAGGCGCGTCTTGGCGTCCTTGGTCGAGATCGGCGCGTTGGTGGCGCCCGGCACCAGCAGGCCGTTTTCGGGCGCCTTGTCGGAAACCGTGACGTCCATGACGATGGTGCCCTCGGCGGTGACCTGCGGCGTCACCTCCAGGCGCAGCGTGGCGTTGACGAACTGCACCGTCACGGTGTTGTTGGCCACCGTCTGGATGGGAATCTGCACGCCGCTCTGGATGTAGGCCTGCTGATTGTTGAGCGTTGCCACCTTGGGCGCCGACAGGATGTTGACCAGGCCCTCCGATTCGGCCGCCTGCAGGGCGAGATCGAGGGAGAAGGTGTTCAGCACGTTGCCCAGGGTCAGATTGAGGGCGCCGTTGGCCGGCTGCGGCAGGGTGACCGAGCCGCTGGCGGTGACGTTGTTGGGGAAGATCAAGCCGGTGGTGTTGCCGTGCGCCGCGTCGGCGATGGCATTGAAGCCCCAGTTGATGCCGAGGCTGCGGCTGAAGGTCTTGGTGGTTTCGATGATGCGCGCTTCGATCATCACCTGCGGCTCGGGCGTATCCAGGTTGGAGATGACCGCCAGCACGGCGTCCAGGAAGTCCGGCAGCTCCTTGATGATCAGCGTATTGGTGCGGTCGTCGACGATGACGCTGCCGCGCTGGGTGAGCAGGCCGGCCTGACCGCTGCGCAACAGGTTGGCGACGTTGGAGGCGCTGGCGTACGACAGCCGGCGCATGACCGTGCGCAGCGGCACCACCAGCGCCCGCGCCTGGGCCAGCTGCTGGCGCTCCTGCGCTTCGGTGCGCAGCACGTTGTTGGGCGCGATGCGGATGACGTTGCCCTCGCGCTCGTAGCCCAGGTTGTTGATCTTCAACACCTCTTCGAAAGCCTGGTCCCAGGGGACGTTTTCCAGCTCGGCGGTGACGGTGCCGGTGACGCCCGGCTGCACCACGATGTTGAGGCCGCTGATCTGGGCGAAGGTGCGCAGCACCTCGGTGACATCGGCGTTGGTGACCTTGAGATCGATCGGCTCGCCGGTGTACGCCTTTTGCGTGCCCGAGATGTCGCCGGCCAGCTTGGCGTCGCCGGTGGCGTCCTGGCGCCGGCCGAGATCCGCCGGCGGCTGCTGCAGCGAGGTGGGGGTCTGCGCGACACGCGGCAAGCCCGAACCGGCCTTGCTCTTGGCCGCCGGCGCGTCTTCGATCTCAAGGCCGGGCTGCTTGCGCAACGAAGCCTTGGCCATTTCCGTCGGAGCCGGTGCCAGCGCCAGGTCGGTGGGCGCCGCCGGAGCGGACCCCGCGGCGGCCGTATCCGGCGCCGGAGCCGGGGCCGGCGCGGCGGGAGCGGGCGCCGACTTGCGGGCCTTGCGGGTCACCGGAGCGGGCGCCGCGTCCGCCGTCGTCGCGACCGGCGCAGCCGGGGCGACCGGCGCCGGCTGCACGGCGGGCGGCGGGGGCGGCGGGGCGGACTGCATGCCGGCGGCGCTTGCCGCGGCGGCGGCCCCGGGCTGGAAGCTGACCACCAGCGACCTGGTGGCACGCTCGATGTGCGGCACCGCGCCCTGCTTGAGGTCGAAGACGACGCGCGCCACGGCCTTGGGAGCGGGCCGGAACTGCGCCACCCGCACGCGCTGCACGACGCCGCCTTCGACCGCCAAAGTCGAGCGCGGGCTGCGATTGACCACTCCTTGCAGATCGATGACGAACCGCGTCGGGTCGGACAGCACGAAGGTCGAATAGGGGAACTCGCCGTCACCGGAGATGCGGATCACCGCGCCACCGCCGTCGCCGGCCAGTACCTCGATTCCTTCCAGCCGGGTGGCGGAGGGGCCGCCGGGCGCCGGCGCCACGGCCGGTTGATCCGGCGTCCCTGCCGCCGCGGCGGATCCCTGCGTGGTCGGCGCGGGACGGCCCGGCGCCGGCATGGCGGCGGCACCGGTGTCCGCGGCGGGTGCCGGCGCGGGGGCCGCGGCGGCGCTGGGAGGAGGAGGAGGCGGCGGCGGCGCCATCTGCGCCGTCTGGGTCACGGGTTCAAAAGCCAGCTTCTGCCGCCCCGCGTCGCCGGCCTTGGCGGCCTGGGCGTCGAGCGGCAGCAGGCGGATCTGCAGATGGGTGCCTTCGGCGGTGACGGAGTGCTCCACTTCGTGCCGCGTCGAGATGACCAGTCGAGTCATCGGACGCAGGCCCTCGGTGTCGCGCTGCACCCGGACCGACGCGACCAGGCCGTCGTCGGGGGTGAGGTCCTGAAGCCGGGGGGCAGGTGCGGCGTTGGGCAGCTCGATGACCACCTTGCCTTCGGGATTGCGGAAGCTGGTCCAGACCAGCGGCGCGCTGGCCTCGACGTCGACGAAGACTTCCGGCGCGCCTTCCCGCAGCTCGACGGTGCGAATCTCGGCTGCCACGCTGGCCGACCTGGTGCCGGCGTCGGCGTTACCGGAGCCAGCCGGCGCCTGCGATCCCGCTGGGGCGGCGGACGTTCCCGCCGGCGCCTGTTCCGGCGCGGAGCCGGCATCGACGACGTGGGCGGGTTTGGACGAAGTACAACTCGTCGCCGTAGCAAGGATCAGACACGCCGTGGCGATCCGGCGCTGCCACCTGGCGCTCCCTCTGCTCATGACCACATCTCCCATGGCTACGCCTCCGTTCGCCCCCCGTGTGCCCGGCCGCCCGGTGCTACTGGGCGTTCAAGCTCTTAACCACCTCGCGGAAGGGCTTTAAGGCGGTCGGATCCTGGACGATCTGCTTGAAGACCACCTCGTTCTTGCCGATGCTCACCACATCGCCGTCATACAGCTGGTCGCCTTCTTTCAACAGATAGCTCTTCTTTTGATTCGATGCGTTGACCTGCGCCACATAGCCGCGCGCGGTGCGGAAGATCCCCTTGAGATCGATCTCGTCGATCAACAGGCCGGGGATGCCCTCGGGACGCGGCCCACGGAACTCGGGCCGGTCGGGGGCGATCAGCAGCGACTTGAAAGGGTCGCGGCGGTTGCCCGGATCGTAGGTGAAGCCGTTGCCGCCGGACAGCACCTCTTCGTCTCCCTCAAGAATCTGATCGATATTGCCCATGTCGGGGGGCGGCGCACCGCCGACTGCAGGACCAGAGGATGCGCCGCCGCCGCTGGCCGTGGAGCCGCCCGATGCGGAGGGGGCGGGCTGGCCCTTGGGCGCGGCCTGGGCCGGCTGGCTGCCCTTGCCCTGCTGCGCGCCGGACGGCGAGGACTGCTGCTGGGCGGCGAGCGCCAGCGCACAGCCGACGAGCGCTGCCGACACCAGGATGGTCACCTTGCTTCGCGGGATCAATCTCCACCCCCTCCACTCGGCTTGACGGTGGCCGGTGCGCCGGGCGGCGGCGCCAGCTTCAGCTTGGGCGGCGCTGCCGTCTTTGCCGGAGCGTTGGTGTCGGGCTCCTTGTACACAAAGGTCTTGGCGACGAACGACGCGGTGATGGTATGCAGATTGGCCTTGGTCGGAGTCAGCGCGGTGATCTGCAGATCGGTGACGTTGATGATCCGCGAGAATCGGCCGATGCGATCGAAGAGCAGCGCCAGGTTATGGTACGTGCCGTCGAGATCGACGGTGATCGGCCACTCGCTGTAGAACTCCTTGTCGGTGAGCACGCCGGGCCGGAAATCCTTGAGGTTGAAATCGCCCTGCTCGGTCAGGCGGCGGATGCGGCGCAACAGGTCGGGCGTCTTGCGGCTCGCCGGCAGGATGCGCAGGAGCTTGTCCAGCTCCAGCTCCAGCTGGTGCACCTCTTCGCGGAACTTGGGCAGCTGCGCCTGGGCGCTGGTCCCCTCCTGGATCTTGTGCTGCAGATCTTCCAGGTGGCTTTCCGCCCCCGCGATCTGGTCGTTGATCGGACCCAGGTACTGCCACTGCGCCAGGAAGTAGAGCACCACGCCAAGGCCCAGACCGATACCGAGACCGAAGTACCAGGGCTTGCCTTCCAGACCGGTTTTCATTGCCATGGGCGGGCCCCTATCGCGTGCTCGGCAAGGTGGACGCAGCCGGCGCTTTGCCGGCGGCGCCGCCGGCAGGACCGCCCGGCGGCGCCGGGCTGCCGGGAGCTGCCGGCGCACCGGGGACGCCAGGCTTTGCCGGCGTGCCGGCGGCGGCTTCGTCGGCCTTCTTCGGCGCGAAGGAGTAGTCGAAGGTGATGAGGAACTTGTAGACCTGGTTGTTCTGCGCCGTGATGTCCTTGAGCACGCCTTCCTTGAATTCCGGCACCTTGTCCATGTTTTCCATGAAGGCGGCGACGGCGTTGGGATTGAAGGCGCGGCCCTCCAGCTCGATGGTGCTGGCGTTGAGCTTCATCCGGTCCAGCCACAGCAGCTCCGGCAGGGCGCGCGAGATGTAGTCCATGATCCGCACCGGGCCCTGCTGGTTGGTCTTGAGATCGTTGATCACCTGGATCTTGTCGGTCAGGTTCTTCTTCTTGGCCTTGTAGTCGTCGACTTCCTTGATCACCGCCTGCAGCGCGTCCACCTGCTGCTGGGCCACCGCCACTTCGTGCAGCTTTTCCTGCAGGTGGCCGTTGAGGATCCACCAATGGCCGGCGGCGACCAGCACGCCCAGGAAAGCACCGGCAAGCAGCAGCCACAGCGCCAGGTCTTCGCCCGGCGTGGTTTTGGCCTTGCGTACCGCCGCCGGACGCTTGCCCTCGGAGAGCAGGTTGATCTTGATCATGGGCTGTGGCTCCCGCTTGTCCCCGCGAAGGTCAGTCGCCGACTTTGCGGATGCCAAGGCCGACGGCAACCGCCATCATCGGTGCGATGGAATCGAGCCATTCCCGGTCGAAGGTGCCTTCCTTCCAGTGCACCCGCCGCAGGGGATTCATCAGCTCGGTCGGCACCTCGAAGCGCTCGCGCAGGATCTGCTGCAGGTTGGGAGTGAGCGCGCAGCCGCCGGAAAGCACCAGCTCGTCGACCGATCCTTCGGATGAGGTCGCGGAGAAGAAATCGAAGGTCTTGCGGATCTCCGACGCCATTTCAGCCGACACCGTGTCGAGCACCGGGCGCGCGTCGGTCAGGCTGTAGCGATCCACGGCGTCGCCGCGCTTCAAGCTTTCGGCCTGGGCGAACGCCAGGTTGAACTCCCGCTGCAGCGCTTCGGTGAACTGCTGGCCGCCGAACGAGATGTCGCGCCAGAAGACGGTGGTGCCGCGCGCCAGGATGTTGATATTGGTGACGCCGGCGCCCATGTTGATCAGCGCCACCACCTTGCGGTTGTCCAGGTCGTAATTGATCTCGTAGGCGTTCTGCACCGCGAAGGCGTCGACGTCGACCAGCGCCGCGGTCTTGCCGGTCTGGCTGATCACCGATACGTAGTCGTTGACCTTGTCGCGCTTGACCGCCACCAGCAGGACGTCCATGTTGTCGCGCCCCGGCTCGCCCTCGGACAGGATCTCGTAATCGAGGCGCACGTCGTTGATGTCGAAGGGAATGTATTGCTCGGCTTCCCACTGGATCGACTCCGCCAGCTCTTCGGCCGGCATCGCCGGCAGCTGGATCTTCTTGATGATGACGGAGTGACCCGAAAGCGACGTGGCGTAGTTGGCGTTCTTGATCCGCGTCTGGTCGTTGAGCTTGTGGATCGCGTCGACCACCAGCGACGAGTCCATGATCGACCCGTCCACGATGGCCTCGGGCGACAGCAGCTCCACACCCAGACGCTGGAGGTGAAACTCCCCGGCCTTGCGCTCGGTCAGCTCGACCAGCTTGACCGCCGAGCTGCCGATATCGAGCCCGACAACCCCCTTCTTAGAGCGGGTAAACAAGGCCACGTGGTGTGCTCCCTCCGAAAAAGCCCTGCGTTCAACGCAATTTAGAGCCACTTAGTTAAAGCTTCGCAGGAAGCTACCAGGATAAAGTGCCGGTGTCAAGTGACTCATGCGTAGCTCGCTATATTGCTGACAACCGCTGTACGAGCCTTGTCGCGGACCGCATTTCCTTGCAGGACTTACGTTTACGCACCGCGCCCGAGGTTGGCGCAAACCGGGCGTAAAATATTTCGACAGCAGCTCCGAACCGGCGCCGCACCCGCCGGTCTCGGCGCGCCAGCGAGCGCCTGGTCCGCGCGCCACCCTTGTGAGAATCAGCGAGCTTTGCTAAGCTTCGCTGCCCTTTGCGCCGCTGGCCGGGGCAATCGACAAGGAAGAAGAGAGGGTTTCATGGCGAAGCAATGCGATCTCTGCGGCAAGGGCACGGTGTTCGGCAAGAACGTCAGCCATGCGCACAACGTCACCTCGCGCACCTGGGAGCCCAACCTGCAATCCGTCCGCGCCCTGGTGGACGGCCGCGTGCGGCGGTTGAGGGTCTGCACCCGCTGCCTGCGCAGCGGCCACATTGTCAAGGCGCCGGTGCGCAAGTGGCAGCCCGACGAAGCCGCGGCCACCGGGTCATCCGACAAGGCCGGCAGCCGCTAGCCCACCTGCTCAGCCCAGCGCTTCGCCTTCGTTGCGGCCGCCGCCCGCGCTGGCGACGTTCATCTGGCGGTTGACCCGCACCACTCCGGCCACCGATCGCAGGTCGCGCAGCAGCTTTTCCAGCTGCTTGCTGTTGCGCAGCTCGCAGACGATGCCGATCGAGGCCCGGCCGGTTTCGTGCGTTTCCGCCTCGATCTGGGTGATGTTGCTGTCGGCCTTGGTGATCACCTCGGTCAGGCGCGCCAGCAGGCCGGGCAGGTTTTCGGTTTCGAGCAGCAGCGACACCTGGTGCATGCCGTCGCGCTTGCGGTCCCATTGCACCTCGATCTCGCGCTCGGGGTTGTACATCAGGTTCTTGACGTTGGGGCAGTCCACCGAGTGCACCGACACACCCCGGCCGCGGGTGATGTAGCCGACGATCTCTTCGCCCGGCAGCGGCTTGCAGCACTTCGCCAGGTAGGCCAGCAGGTCGCCGTGCCCCTTGACCGCGATCGGACCGGCCCCGCCCAGCGGCAGGATCTTGTTGACCACCTGGCGCAGGCGTCCCTGCTGCTTGGGCGAGGTCTCCACCAGCGACGCTTCGCCGAGCACCCGCTCCAGCATCTGGCGCGGCTCGACCTTGCCGAAACCGACGCGGCTGTACAGGTCCGCCAGCTTGGCGATCCCTTCGTCCTGCAGGTAGGCGGACATCTCGGGACTGTCCAGCAAGCGTTTGCTGGGAATGCCGTACTTGCGGAGCTCCTTGTCGACCAGGCGGCGGCCGATCTCGGTGGCGCGCTCGTTCTGCTGGGTGTTCAGCCAGTGGCGGATCTTCGACTTGGCGCGCGAGGTGGTGACGAAGTTGAGCCAATCGCGGCTGGGAGCGCGGTTGGGATTGGTGATGATCTCGACCATGTCGCCGTTGGCGAGCGAGGTGCGCAACGGCACCAGCCTGCCGTTGACCCGCGAGCCCGCGCAGTGGTGGCCCAGGTCGGTGTGCACGCGATAGGCAAAATCGAGCGGCGTCGCGCCGCGCGGAAACGACAGCACCTCACCGCGCGGGGTGAACACGTATACCTCGTCGGGATACAGGTCCACCTTGAGCGCGGTGAGGAAAGTCCGCGGGTCCTGGATGTCCTGCTGCCACTCGAGCAGCTGGCGCAACCAGACGATGTTGGGATCGCTCTGGCGCGGATTGCCGGTGTCTGCCTTGCCTTCCTTGTAACGCCAGTGCGCGGCGATGCCTTCTTCCGCGATCAGGTCCATCTCGCGGGTGCGGATCTGCACCTCGAAGGGCTGCCCCCGGTCGCCCACCATCGTGGTGTGCAGCGACTGGTAGAGGTTGCGCTTCGGCATCGCGATGTAGTCCTTGAACCGGCCCGGGATCGGGCGCCAGGTCTGGTGGACGATGCCCAGCGCGGCGTAGGTGTCCTTCAAGCTGTTGGTGACGATGCGGAAGGCAAGATAGTCGTATAGCTGCGAGATGTCGATGCCCTGGCGGCGGAGCTTCTCGTAGATCGAGTAGTAGCGCTTGACGCGGAAGCTGATCTCGGCGTCGACGCCGGCGCCTTCCAGGCTGGAGCCCAGGCGATCGTGGATCTGGTGGATGGAAGCCTGGGCAAGCTTCAGTTTTTCCGCGATCTTGGAATGCAGCTCGGCGAACTGGTGCGGGTACATGTAAAAGAAGCCCAGGTCTTCGAGGTCGCCCTTGACCCGCGCCATCCCCAGGCGATGGGCGATCGGCGCATAGATCTCCAGCGTCTCGCGCGAGATGCGGCGGCGTGAATCGGTGGGCAGGTGCTCCAGCGTCTGCATGTTGTGCAGCCGGTCGGCCAGCTTCACCAGGATGACGCGGATGTCCTTGGCCGAAGCCAGGATCATCTTGCGGAACGTTTCGGCCTGCGCGTCGTCGCGGCGGACGTACTCATGCCGGCTGATCTTGGTGACGCCGTCGACCAGCTCGCCGATCTCGCGGCCGAATTCGGCGTCCAGGACTTCGCGCGTGGTGAGCGTATCTTCGAGCACGTCGTGGAGCAGGCCCACGGCGACGCAGGTCTGATCGAACTTGAGGTCGGCGAGCAGCCAGGCGACGTTGAGCGGATGGATCAGGTAGGGCTCGCCCGAGCGCCGCACCTGGTCCCGGTGCATCTCGGAGGAGAACTGATAGACGGCGCGCAGGAAGTCGGGATCGACCTTGCGCCCGTTGCTTTCCAGGCAGGAGATGATCGCTTCGAGGCCGACGCTGCCGTGCGCCGGCACCGGCGGCGCCAGGTTCTTCGTTGAAATCGGCATGACGTGGACCGGATGCGCCGCGGCGGCGCTCACAAACGGAAAAACAAGTATAGGGCAAGGAGTGTTCCCGGCCTACCGCCGCCCTAAGGTATCGGCCGCGCCGTCGCGTCCACCCCGTCCACCAGGCTGGCCGTCGCCACCACCGCCAGGGTGGTCGCGACGGCGGTGAACAGACCGATCAGCAGCAGCCGCAACCGCGCCGGGTCGGTCTGACGGGCCAGCCGCTCGTCGAGCGTCGCGTGGTCGTAGTCGGGCAGCTCGGGCGCGATCGCCATCATCTCCTGGTGCAGGCGGCTGCGCAGCTCGTCGGGCACCGTCCCCAGCCGCGGCCGCACCATGAAGTTGACGGTCAGCGGCAGGCGCAGCGGGAACTGCAGCAGCGACAGGTAGATGTCGGGCGCCGGCGGCTTCTCGGCCTGGACGCCCTGCCAGCGGACGTCGGCGACCACGCCGATGACGGTCAGCCAGGGCTTGCGGTAGACGTCGCGCGTGTCCAGCTTGAGGCGCTTGCCGAGCGGGTTCTTGCCGGGCCACTGCTGCTCGGCCATGGCCCTGCTGATCACCACCGCATTCGAGCGCACGTCGCTCGAAAAGAAGCCGCGGCCGGCCAGGATCGGCACGCCGAGCATGGTGAAGTAGCCCGGCGTCACGGCGTGCATCGTCGCCATGTAGGTGCCGTCGGGCGCATCGCTGGCATGGTCTTCGGCGGTGATGGAGCCGGCGGCCCAATCGTCGGCAGGCAACGTCGGGTTGACAAGCGCCAGCGCCTGCACCCCGGGCAGGGACGCCAGGCGCGGCAGATACTGCTCGTCGATCAACTTGCAGACCCGCCAGTCGGCGAGGTAGCGCGGCCCCTGCAGGTCGACGCGCCAGGTCAGCAGTCCCTGGCGCCGAAAGCCCAGGTCGGCGTTGACCAGCGCTTGAAAACGCGCCGCGGACAGCCCGGAGCGGGCGATCAGGACGACGGCGAGCGACACCTGCGCGATCGCCGCGGCGCCGCGCCACCACCGCCGGCCGCTGCCGGGGCGCGCCAGCCAGCGCGCCGCGCCGGCACAGACCAGGCCGCAGGCGGCGGCGACGCCGGCGACCGCGACGGCCACCTCGGGGTCGAGCGCCACGTGCACGAAGGGCGGCAGCGCAATGCTGCCGGCGGCGAGCAGCGCCGGCGTGATCCAGCGCGCCAGCAGGCACCCCACAATCGCGCAGCCGAGCGCCGCGGCCAGGCTCCACAGCCACAGGCGCCGGCCGCCGCCCCAGGCGCGCAGCAGCAGCGCGACGTCGACGCACGCCAGGACCAGCACCCACCCGGCGGCGGCGCAGACCTCGGCCAGGCCGCGGCGCAGCGGGCCGAACCAGGACTCCTTGAGCGGCGTCACCCGCACTCCCACGCCGCTGTCCACGTCGGGGAACTCGCGGGCCAGGGCGGCGGCGATGCCGCTCATCTGGGCCTGGGCCTGCGCCGGCGACACCGCCGGCTTGAGGCGCGCCACGCCGCCCGCCCAGCGCATCCGCCGCACCGTCAGGTAATCGCGGGCGGGCGGCAGCATCGACGGCACCCACAGCTCGGCCAGCCCCGACACACCGTGGAATCCTGGCGGCGCGACGCCGACCACCTGGTAGGCGGTGCCGTTGAGCTGCAGGGTGCGGCCGACCAGACCCGGATCGGCGCCGAAGCTCGACCGCCAGAGTCCGTCGCCGATCACCACCACGTAGCGCTCCAGCGGCCGCGCGTCTTCCTCCGGGGTGAAGAAGCGCCCCAGCTGCGGCGCCATGCCGAGCACCGCCAGATAGCTGTCGTCGACCAGCTCGCCCCACAGGCGCCGGGAACGCCTGGCCTGCTCCAGGTTGAACGCCAGCGGTGCGTACAGCGACATGTCCTCGAACACCGTGTTGCGCCGCCGCCAATCGGCGAAGTCCGGCTGCGACGCCCGCCACGCCTTGACCTCGCCACGCTCGGCGAACGTGCCGTCGAGCAGCACCAGGCGGCCGGGGTCGCGATAGGGCGTCCCGTCCAGGACGACGGCGCGTTCGACCATCGCCACCCCGGCGACGGCGGCAAAGGCAAGGGTGAACAGCAGGGCCACGGCGGCGGCCCGTGCGGCGTTCATCGGCTCACCGGTGGGGCGTCCTTTCGGTCACGCAACTCCCATGCTGGCGCCGCCGTCCACTTCGACGGTGCGGCCGGTGAAGAACTCGCATTCGATGATGAAGCGCACCGCCTGCCAGATGTCCACGGGCCGGCCGAGACGTGCCAGCGGGATCGCCGCCTTCAGGCGGTCCATGGTCTTCTCCGAGAAACCCTCCAGAAATCCGGTTTCGGTCACGCCGGGAGCCACGCCGCCGACGCGGATGCCGTGGCGCGCCAGCTCCAGCGCCCAGGTGCGGGTGCAGGCGTCCAGGCCGGCCTTGGACGCCGCGTAGTTCGACTGGCCGGGGTTGCCGGCGCGGGCGATCGACGACAGGTTGACCACCACCGCATCGCGCACGCCGGCGGTCACGGCGTGGGCGGCGAACGCCCGCGTCATCAGGAACTGGCCGGTCAGGTTGACGTCGACCACCTTGCGCCACTGCGCCAGCGGCAGGGTTTCGACGGCTCCCCCGGCGGCCGCCGCGCGCTTGACCAGCAGGCCGTCGCGGGCGATGCCGGCGCTGTTGATCAGCACGTTCAAGCCGCCCATGCGCTCGGCGGCAAGGTCGACGAACGACGCCACCGACGCTTCGTCGGTGATGTCGAGCTTGGCAACGAACAGGCGGTCGCCACAGTCCTCCCCGGCGCCGCCGGACCCTCCGTCGCCGGCCTCACCGGCCTCGCCGGCCTCAAGGTTGCCGCCGGCCTCGGTCACCAGGCGGCGCAGACCGGCGGCGTTGCTGTCGCCCGCCGCCACCCGGCCGCCGGCGCGCAAAATCTCCAAGGCAAAGGTGCCGCCCAGACCGCCGCCGGCGCCGGTTACGATCGCTTTGACGTTTGCTGGCTGCATCCTGTCTCCCGTCTCTGTCGCGAAGGGTCAGCGGCCGCCGGCGGCCGGCCGCTGCCGGAGCTGAGCGCCGGGCGCCGGGCGCGGCGCCGCATGCACCTCGCGCGCCGCGCGGTTGCCGGATTCGAGCGCCCCCTCCATGGTACGGGCGAGCAGCGAAGTGTGCTCGCCGGCGAAGTGCACGGCGCCCACCGGGCGGGCCAGCTCGGGCTGCCACTCGGTGAGCTGGCCCGGCCGCCACCACGCGTAGCCGCCGCCGGCCCAGGGGTCGGCGCTCCAGGCCACCGCGGTGCCGGTTTCGAACGCGGCGCGGAAGCCGGGATGGACCTGCTCCATCGCCGCCACCGCCTGCTCGACCTGGGCCGCCTGGCTCATGCCGGCGAAGCGCGCCGCCTGCGGCCCCTTGACGTGGCATTCCAGGATGCCGCGCGCCGCCGTCTCCCCCTGGCGCGCCAGCGGCTGTTCGGCGACCTGCTGGATCGGCAGGTCGGTGAAGGCGCCGCCCGCCGTGCCGGCGGCGGTCCAGCAGTCGCGGCGCGCCTGCAGGTAGATGCGGGTGACCGGGTTGTACTGCAGGTCGTCCAGGATCTGGCGGCGCCGCGGCGGCAGCGCCGGGGTCAGGGCGATGCGGCGCAAGGCCGGCGCCGGCACGGCGCAGACCACGCGATCGGCGACCAGCGACTGGCGCGCCCCCGCCTGGTCGAAGGTCACGCGGACGCCGCCGGCTTCCTGCGCGATCGCGGCCACCGGCGCCTGGTAGCGGAGACGCGCGCCGAGCGCCGCCGCAAAGGCGCGCGGCAGCTGGTCGGTGCCGCCGGCCAGGACGCGCGTCGGCGCGCCGCGATAGTACAGGGCGACGTCCGACAGCAGCCGGTGCAGGGCCGACACCTGGTCCCAGCCGTAGCCGAACCACAGGCCGTCGCCCAGCAGCTCGACGGCGGCGGCGGAAGCCCCCTGCTGCGCCAGGTGCTCCGCCAGGGTCACGGCGTCGTAGCTCTTGAACGGTTCGACGCTCCACGCCGGATCGGTGGGATCGCCCAGGGCGCGCAGCGCCGGCGAAAAATACTTGCCGAACATCTTGGCAAAGCCCAGGCCGCGCTCCTCCGCGGTGAGCGCGAACGGCCAATCGACGGGCCCGCCCGCCGCCGCGGCGCCGTCGGGCTTGACCACCAGGCGCTGGCCGTGCAGGTGGTAGACGGTGGCGTACGGGCTGGCGGTGGGGGCCGCGGTCGCCAGCTTGAAAAGGTTTACATAGCGGTTGCAGTGGCGGTAGGCGCCGGAAAACGACATCGCCCCCGCCTCGGCGTACAGCCCGTCGGCAAAGGGCTGGCGCAGCGTGTACACCCGTCCGCCGGGGCGCCCCTGCGCTTCCAGCACCGTCACGTCGTGGCCCAACGCCGCCAGCTCCCAGGCCGCGGCCAGCCCGGCCAGGCCGGCGCCGACCACGATCACCCGCAGCGATCCGCCGCCGGCGCCGCTCTGCGGCGGCCCCCCTGCCGGCAGCGCCGGCTGCACGGCAACGGGTGCGCCGCCCGCGACCGGCGGCTCGGCGGATGCGCCGGCCGGGGCCTGCTGCCCGGCCGCCGGCAGGGCTGCTGCCAGTACCGGCAGCGTCAGCGCCTGGCGCAGAAAATCACGTCGTGACCATGGCATGCCGTCTCCTCCATCCCGACCGCCGGCGCGACCTGCGAAGCCGCTGGCGCGCGTGCCGGCTCATCCTATCCGGAGCCTCAAGACTAGAGTGCGGCAGAACGCCAAAAAGCGGCTTCCTTGTTTCGCTTAAAGCGCTGATGGATCAACCGGTTATGCGACGCGCTGCACCTCGGACCGGCGGTCCGCCGCGCGGCGCCGCCGGCGGCGGCGTCCGGCGCGGCGGGCGGCGGGTCAACGGCGGCGGGCTTCGATCAGCACCGCGATCTCGTCGGGGCGGGGATTGACGAAATCGAGGCGGATGCGCCCGTCGCCGGCTTCCGTGACGGTCGCGGGGATGGAGCTGGCGGCGAGATACCAGCCGGCCGGCAGCACCACGGCGTCGCGCGGCCGGCCGAAGGTGCGATCGAACACCAGGACGTCGCCGTCCAGGCGGTAGCGGCGCGGGTCGGTGTAGGTCTCGGAGATGCGCAGGCGCAGGCTTTCGCCCTTGTGCAGCGCGGCAAAGCGGGCGATCACCACTTCGGTGTCGTCGCCGATCTGGCCGCCGACCTCGGCGACCTCGCGCAGCTCGGCGGGCGACAGGTTGGCGTGGCGCAGCGCGTCACCCTTGAGCGTCTCGACCGCCAGCGCTTCGCCGGTGTCGAGATTGCGCGCCGCCGGCTGCGACGCCGCGCTCCCCGGCCGCACCACGTTGAGGTACTTGTCCGTCCCCGCCCGCGACTCGGTGTAGTCGTGATACAGGTCGAAGGCGTGCGTCTCGGGCTGGCGCAAAAAATACACGATCGTGCGGTCCTGATGCGCCCGCTCCGACAGCCGCTCCTCGTAGGGCGGCGCCCCCGCCGCCGCGGGCGATGCCGCCGGGGTGGCCACGGCGGCCGGAGTCGACATTGCAGGTGGAGTGCCGGCCGGGGTCGACATTGCGGGCGGAGCGGTAGCCGGTCCGGCGCCGGCCGGCGTCGCGGCGGAGGCGGCAGCAGCAGCGGCGGCAGCGCTCGCGGGCAGCCGGCGCGCGGTGAGGGTCAGCGGCGCCGCCTCCGGGCCGGTGTAGAGGAAGCTCACCGTGGTGCGGCCGTCGGAGCCGGGCAGCACCTGCGACGGGATGTTGCACGACGTCAGCTCGTAGCCCGCCGGCAGCACGATCGAGTTGCGGTGGATGCCCAGCGGACGGGTGAAAACGATGCGGTCGGCGCCGCGCGCAAGATAGCTTTGCGGGTCGCGATAGGTCTTTTCGATCAGCAGCCGGGCGCCGCCCTCGGGCGGCACCGGGCGCTCCAGGTGGATGCGCAGGTAGCGCATCTCCAGCTCGGCTTCCGGCAGGCCGCTGGTGCGCGCCTCCTGGCCGCTCACCTCTTCGAACCGCAGCCGATGCGACGTCGCCTGGTCGAAGATCGCCTCGCCGCTCGCCGTGCTCCCTTTGCGGATGGGATTGAAAAACACCGCGGCGCCCGGTGTCGTGGCGGTCACCTCGTACAGGATGTGGAAGCTGGAGCTGTCAGGAGCCAGCAGCTCGTAGCGCGTATATTCGTCGGCCTCCGTCTGCGCGTGGCCGGCGCCGGCTGCCGCCGTTGCAGCGGTGGCAGCGATAGGCGCGCCGCCCGCGGTGGCAGGAGCGACGGCAGCGGCTATGGCAGGGGCGCCACCCGCGGCAGCAGCGGCGGCAGTCGCGGGCGGTGGCGGCGCCATGGCGGCGGCTTGGCCGATGGCAGCAGGCCCGGAAAGGATCAGCGGCACGGCGCACAGCGCCAGCCGCGCGACACGGCACACCGGGATCGGCGTCCCCGTCACCATCGTCCACCTCCTAAGGAACCAAGACGCGCCTGCGGGGGAAATCCGGCGGGCGCGGCGGCGGACTGCCCGCGCCCGCTCCCTGCGATCTACCGGCGGCCGGAGCGCCGGCGGCCGGCGGCGGCGCGCGGCTGTGCAGCACCGGCAGTGGGCTGCGGCCGCGCCGGCTGGGTGGGCGACGGCGCCGAGCCGCCGCCGGTCGGCCGAGCCGCGGGCGTCGCCGGCGAGGGGGCGCCGCCGCGGATGCGCGACTTGGCGCCGAACATCTGCTCCCACAGCAGGGTGAACGGGCTGGCCACGTAGACCGACGAGTAGGTGCCGACGATGATGCCGACGGTCATCACGAAGGCGAAGCCGCGCAGCACTTCGCCGCCCAGGGCGAGCAGCGCCGCGACGGTCAGCATGGTCAGGCCCGACGTCATGATGGTCCGCGACAGGGTCTGGTTGATGCTTTCGTTCATCACCTGGAGCAGCGGCGCCCGCCGGTTCTTGCGCATGTTTTCGCGGATGCGGTCGAAGATGACGACGGTGTCGTTCACCGAATAGCCGATCAGCGTCAGGAAGGCGGCGATGGTGGTGAGGTTGAATTCGAACCCCATCAGGATGAACAGCCCCAGGGTCACCAGCACGTCGTGAATCGACGCCATCACCGCGCCGATGCCGAAGCGCAGCTCGAAGCGCAGACCGATGTAGGCCAGCATGCCCAGCAGCGACATCACCACCGCCAGGAAGCCCTGGCGGCTCAGCTCCTTGCCGATCTGCGGGCCGACGTTTTCCACCCCCAGCAGGGCGTAGCCGCCCAGGTAGCCGCGCTGCTGGAGCACGGCCAGAGCCGCCGGCGTCAGGCCGGGAGTGTGCGCCACGGCGTCCCAGCTGTTGAAGATGCCGCTCTTGTGGCGCTGGTCGAGGATGGCCGAGGCGACGGTGGCGTAGTGGTCCTGCGGCACCGCCGCGGTGGCCGCGGCGGCAGAGGCGGCCGCGGCACCACCGGTGTGATCGGGATCGGCAGCCGACAGCAGCTGGGCGATGGCATCGGCACCCACCAGGTTGATGTCCGGCCGGCCGCCCTGGTCGGCGTCCAGCTGGCGCGACAGCGCGGCGGTCACCCGCTCGCGGCTGCCCTCTTCGGCGCCCTTGCTGACCGGGGTCTTCACCATGACCTGGTTGGCGGATTCGCGGTCGTAACGCTGGATCTCGACGTTGTTGATGCCCGCCGCCGCGAACAGCGAACGCAGCCGATCGATCTGCGGCTTGTCGCGGAAGCGCAGGGTGATCTCGGTGCCGCCGGCGAAGTCGATCCCCATCTTGGGCTGGACGGTGAAGAACGCGAAGAAGAAGACCGCGATCAGGATGAACGAAATGATGATCCAGAATCGCCGGTACTTCATGAAATCGATGTGAGTTTCACCCAGCAACCGCATGGCGTGCTCCTTATCCCTTATCCCTTGTCGCTGCTCGTCGGCTCGGACACGATCGGTGATCGGACCGGCATCAGATCGACATCGTCTGCACCTTGCGGCGCGACAGCACGACGTCGAAGATCCAGCGGCTCACGAAGACGGCGGTGAACAGCGAGGCCAGAAGACCGATCGTCAGGGTAACCGCAAAACCCTTGATCGGACCGGTACCGAACTGGAACAGGAACATCGCCGAGATCAAGGTGGTGACGTGGGTGTCGATGATCGATGTGAGGGCGCGCTTGAATCCGTTGTCGATGGCGGTGCGCACCGTGCTGTTGCGCAGCTCCTCGCGGATGCGCTCGAAGACCAGGACGTTGGCGTCCACCGCCATGCCGATGGTCAGGATGACGCCGGCGATGCCGGGCAGCGTCAGCGTCGAGTGCAGCAGCCCCATGCCGCCGAACAGCAGCAGGATGTTGAGCGCCAGCGCGCTGATGGCGTTGGCCGCCGTCAGCTTGTAGACGATCGCCATGGCGAGGATCACCAGCAGGGTGCCGACGACGCCGGCGAGCAGCCCTTCGTCGATCGAGTCGCGCCCTAGAGACGGACCGACCACCTGCTCCGCCAGGTACGTGATGCTGGCCGGCAGCGCGCCCGAGCGCAGCACCGTCGACAGGTCCTCGACCTCTTTCTGGGTGAAGCTCCCTTCGATGATGCCCGAATCGGTGATGCGCGCGCGGATCACCGGCGCCGACATGATGCGCCCGTCCAGGACGATCGCCAGGCCGTTGCCGATGTTGGCTCCGGTCAGCTCGCCGAACGCCTTGGCGCCGTCCGGGGTGAACGAAAAGTCGACGATCGGCTGGTTCATCTGGCCCAACGCCGGCCGGGCGTTGCGCAGGTCGCGGCCGGTGACCGAGCGGCGCTTTTCGACCGCCCAATAGTGCGTTTCGCGGGTGGCGGTGTCGTTGTCGGCGGAGTCGCCGGTGTCGCCGGGGATGATCTCCAGGTCGTCCGGCAGGTGGCCGCCGAAGTGGGACAGGATGTCTTCGCGGGTCGTGCCGCGGCCGCCTTCCTTCGGATAGCGGGTGATGCGGAACTCCAGGAACGCGGTGTTCTTGATCAACTTGCGCACGCGGTCCAGGTCGTCCACGCCCGGCAGCTGGACGATGATGCGATCGCCGGCAGGCTGGATCACCGGCTCGGTCACGCCGTAGGCGTCGATGCGGTTGCGGATCGTCTGCACCGCCTGGTTGACCGATTGGTCGCGCACCTTGGCGACGTCGGCGGCGTTCATGTCGAACACCTCGCTGTCGCCCTGCTCCTTGGCGCCGAAGCGGGAGGCGGCCTTCTCCGCGGCCTTGGTGACCGTGCCCCGGTTGTCAGGGGTGAGCGACGACACGACGAAGCGGGAATCGGCGACGCGCTGCGCCTTGATGTTCAGCTTGCCCTGGGTGTCGTCCTTGACCTGCTGCACCAGGCGCTCCATGTCGGCGTCGGTTTCGGCGCGCAGGGCGTCTTCGGTGTGGACTTGCAGCACCAGGTGCATGCCGCCGCGCAGGTCCAGGCCCAGGCTGATCTTTTCCTTGGGCGGCCAGGCCGCGGCGATCGCCAGCAGGATGGACGCCAGGATGACCAGCCCGCGTCCGAGCAAATTGCGCTTCATCCGTTACCGCCTTTCTCCGCCTCCGGCTCGAGCCCGGAGATCGCCGATTTGGCCACCTTCACCTTGACGTTGTCGGCGACCTTCAGAAGGACTGCGGAGCCGATCACGGCCGCGACTTCGCCGTAGAGCCCGCCGTTGGTGACCACCCGGTCCCCTTTTTGCAGATTTTCGACCAGCTGCTGGAGGGCCTTCTGGCGCTTGCGCATGGGCACGATCAGCAGGACGTAGAACAGCACGAACATCAACAGCAGCGGCACCAGCTGCAAAAGAGAATTTTGGTTCATCATGGTGGGTCGATCGTCTCGCGAAAGCGCGGCAGCCACGTCACCTGGCGGCCTGCGTCGGGGAGGCTCCTTACGCCTTGGGATCGGGGGGACACGGACCCGCCTGGCGAACCTCAAGCCGCGCCGCCAGGTCCGCCAGTGCACCGAGGGCGATAGCTTGCCGGAGCTCTTCCATAAAGTCAAGGTAATACCGCAGGTTATGCAGCGTCGCCAGGACCGCCCCGGTGATCTCTCCGGCCCGCACCAGGTGGTGCAGGAACGCCCGCGACAGGCGGGCGCAGCAGGGGCAGCCGCAGGCGTCGTCGACGGGGCGGGGATCGTCGCGGAAGCAGGCGTTGCGGATCTTGAGCATGCCGCCGCGGGTGAACAGCAGGCCGTGGCGGGCGTTGCGCGACGGCAGCACGCAATCGAACAGGTCGACGCCGCAGGAGGCGGCGTGCAGGATGTCCTGCGGGTAGCCAACCCCCATCAGGTATCGCGGCCGCTCCCAGGGGAGTGCCGGGGCGGCCACCTCGACCGCGGCGCGGCGCTCCGCAAGCGGCTCGCCGACGCTCACGCCGCCGATGGCGTAGCCGTCGAAGTCGAGCTGCGCCAGGTCCGCGGCGGCGCGCAGCCGCAAGTCCGGAAAGGAGCTCCCCTGCACGATGCCGAACAGGCCGCGCCCCGCGGCGCCGCGCCAGACGCCGCGCGCGCGCTCCGCCCAGCGGCGGGTGCGCTCCCACGACGTGGCGGCCTGCTCGCGGCTGACCGGCCAGGGGGGGCATTCATCCAGCACCATGGCGACGTCGACGCCCAGCCGCTCCTGCCAGGCGGCCACCTCTTCCGGAGTAAAGCGCCATGGCGCGCCGTCGATGTGGCTGCGGAAGGTCACCCCGCCGTCGTCCACGGTGCGCAGGTGCCCCAGGCTCCACACCTGGAAGCCGCCGCTGTCGGTGAGCAGCGGCCCCGGCCAGCCGGTGAAGGCGTGCAGGCCGCCCAGCCGCTCGATGACCTCGATGCCGGGGCGCAGCACCAGGTGATACAGGTTGGCCAGCTGGATGGACGCGCCGGCGGCGGCCAGCTCCTGGGGGGTGACGCCCTTGACCGCTCCCAGGGTGCCCACCGGCATGAACGCCGGCGTCTCGACCACCCCATGGGCGGTCGTCAGGCGGCCGCGGCGCGCCGCACCGCCGCCGGCGAAAGCCGGGCCAGGTCCAGGGGCGGCGGGACTGGAGAGGATCTCGAAGGTGAGGGTCAAAGGCGAACGCGGGCGCGGCTCACGGCCGGGAGGGCGCCTTGCCGCTGCCGTCGCCACCCAGGTCGATTTCGTGGGTTTCGGTGCCGGGCGGCAGCTGCAGCGCGAAGCGCGCGTCGGGGATCGGAGCGTTCCACTGGAAGTCCTTGAAATCGTAGGCCGTGGTGTCGCCGTCCGCCTCTTCGTATTCCAGGTGCACCGGGAAGAACCGCTCGGCATCGATATCGACTTCCATCGACTTGACCCGCTTCCGGATGCGGTCGTAGCGCGGCAGCAGCTTCATCCGGTAGGGATCGCCCTTCTGGTGCGGCAGCGTCAGCTGGACGGTGAAGTACTCCAGCAGCGAATCCATGCTGCCCGACGCGCCCAGGAACTTGAACACCTGGCTCGAGTAGCGGCCGATCTTCAGCCGTTCGGCGCGCTTCAGGTCGCGGTACCAGGTGGTCATCTCGCTGCCGCGGATCACCACCGTGATCGGCGTCGGCGCCTGGTATTCCCAGCGCACGCGGTCCGGCGCGGCATAGGAGAAGGTGCCGCTCGACTGCTGGGGCGCCACCAGCATGGCGCTCGCCCGGTGCTGCACGAAGCGGGCTTCGATCGTCCTCACCGTGCGCTGCTGCAGCTTCACCCGCTCCAGCAACGCCTGCAACCGCTGCGCCCCGGTCAGGCCCGGCGCCATCGGGTCGGGCGGCGCGACATGCCCCAGCACCACCCCTTCCGTCGCGGTCAAGGGCGTCGAGCCCAGGGCAAACACCAGGGCACACAGGCCCGCCAGCGCCAAGCCGCAGGCCGCCGCGGGCAGCGTGGCAGGGATCTTCCGGCGTGTCTGGGTCGGTCGTGGCATGGCAGAAACCCCTTCCGGCTGCCGATCAGCGGCGCACTCTACCGAGAATCGTATGCGAACATCATGCTAGCCCCGGGCTCGGTCGCCGCGCAAGCCGTGCCGCGGCGGACGGACACCGGAGCTGTTCGACTGCCTGGCTACCCACGCTGCCCGGCGCCCATGCTGTCCGGCGCCCGCACCGCCTGGCTGCTCGGCTGTGCCGCTGGCTGGCCGCGCGCCCTGCCGCTGGCGCGGTTGACAGCGTTTTGGTCGGATGCTAGCTTCAGCGCCCTCTGACCGGCCCCCGCGCCGTCCTGGAGTCTGCGATGCCTGAGCTCAAGTTAGGTACCAAGTACGAGTGTTTCAACTGCGGGACCAAGTTCTACGACCTCGGCAAGGCCGAGGCGATCTGCCCCAAGTGCGGCGCCGACCAGAGAAACGCCGTGGCGGCCGAATCGCCAGCCGTTTCGACGGCGTCGCGCAAGCGGCGCAAGGCCGAAGTGGCCAAGCCCATCGAAGTCGAAGAGGACGAACCGATCGACGACATTCCGGACGACGAGATCGAGACCCCCGAGATCTCCGGCGCCGATGCCGAAGAAGAGGAAGAGGAAGAGGATTTCGACGACGAAGCATGAGGTCGGGATCGCCCTGGCGCTGGGCGGCAACCTGGCGCTGCCCGCCGGTGGCCACGTCCGGCGCCGCCAGCGCCTGATCGAGAGCGTGCTGCGCCAGGCCATCGAGCAGCTGGAAGCCAACCTGGGCGCGCTGCGCGTCGCCGGGCTCTATCGCGGACCCGCGGTGTCGCCGATCCCGCAGCCCGATTTCCTCAATACCGCCGTCGTCGGCCGCACCGCTTTAGACCCCGAAGCGGTGCTCGGCATCGCCAAGGCCATCGAGCTGGCGGCCGGCCGCCGGCAGGGGCCGCGCAATTCGCCGCGGCCGCTGGACATCGACCTGCTGCTCTACGGCGACATCTGTTCGACCGCCCCCGAGCTCACCCTGCCGCACCCCAGGCTCGCCCAGCGCCGCTTCGTCCTGGCGCCGCTCGAAGAGATCGCGCCCGACCTGTCCGTCCCCTGCATCGGCGCCACTGCCGGCGAGCTGCTGCGGCGCCTGTCCTCCGCCGCGCCGCCGGTCGAAAGGCTGCCCTGGGCCGACGCCGGCACCGCGGCCGCCCGCGGGCTCTGAGCGCCACCGCCGCGGCCCGCGCGCGCACCCTTCCACCCGACGCCCATCCGGCAGAGCGCAAAGCGGCATGGACTCCCTCCTGGACGCGCTGCTGCTGCTGATCGTGCTGGTCGGCTGGGGAGCCCAGGCCATCGTCCCTTGGCGGCGCCTCGCGACGCTCCCCCCGCTCCCCTCACTCCTGCCGACCCCGCCGCCCGAGGCAGCCGAATCGCCGGTTCCCGCAGCGGACGCAAATCCGGCCGCTGACACCCGGTCGGCCCCAACCGCCGTCGCGCCGGCGCGGGACGCCATGGCCGGCCGATTCCTGCGCGGCTGGCGGGTTGCCGCGGTGCCGCTCGCGGTGGCGGCGGTGGTGGCGGCCTACGCCCTGGCCGATCGCAATCCCGACGCGACCATCGCCGCACACCTGGTGCCGCTGCGCGGCTCGCTCGCCGGCGAGCTGCTGGTGCTGCTGGCCGGCGCGCAGCTGCTGGCCGCGCTGCTCACCAGCCTGGGGAGCGAACGGCTGGACCGCACCAGCTGGCAGATCGCGACCGCGCTGGGGCTGGCGACCTGTGCCGCCGCCGCGTGGGCGGGAGAGGAGCTGCGCCTGGGAGGCGGCCCCCTCAGCTCGGGGCTCTTCATGACGCTGCTGGTCGTCTGCCGGCTGGCGCTGACCCTGGCCGCCGGCGAGCTCTTCACCCCCGGCCGATCGCGCTGGGCGGCGCCCTGCGGCCTTGGCATGGCGGTCTACACCTTCCTGCTGCCGCACGACCTGCGCGTCGAGCTCCTGCACCAAGGCCTGCTGCTCACCTTCGGCGCCGCCGCAGTCCTGCTGCTCGTGGCGCGCTGGCTGCCGCCCGCCCTGCGCCGGCCAGCCCTGGGCACCGGCCTGCTGCTGGCCGCGATCGCCCTCACCCAGGCCGCCCACATCTCGCAGGACCTGATGCCGCTGCGGCAGTGAACCCGGCCGGCACCGGGCGGGCTCAGGTTTGCGGTGCCAGGTCGCCCAGATTGGGGCGCCAGCGGACAGGTGCGTCGAAAGGTTGCCCTTGCTCAGGCCGGTGATCCGTTGCAAAAACAGGAAGTCCGCCCGCTCGCAGGCCGAAAGCGCCACCAGGATCGCCAGCCGCGCCGGCTCATGAACCGTGCGGTCCAGGTTTGCCAGCAACTCAAAAGGCGTTTCGCTCACCGCCTCACCTCCCCCGCCTCGATCGCCGCACCCGCAACGACGCCAGGCGGACCGTGGCGCGGCGCCATTCTCCGCAACGAGCTGCGCACGGACAAACCGCCCTCGTGAACGCCGAGCTCCCGAGGGCGGTTTGAAAGGAAGAGATGGAGACTCTAATCAGGTGTTGCGGCGTCTCCGTGCATCGTAGGCGCCTACGCCTCCTTCGTCTTGGGGGTGACGAGGTGAGCCTGCCAGGTCTTTTTGGCGTAGTCCCAGTTTGCAAGGTTTGCCGACCAGCCGCTGCCCCAGGGTTTCCCGGTCTTCCACTCACCGTTGCGCTGCACGGTCCGGAGCGTCTCGGTGACCGTGTCGTTCCCGAACAGAGTCACCGCCACGCCTTCGTCCTCCGTCGGCATCTTGCTGAACGCATAGGGCAGAGGCAGTTCCCACTTGATCACCACCTCTCCGAGCTGCTCGCTGACCGACAACCTGCCCTTGATCTCGTATGCGGGCGATCCGCACTTCCACGTGAACTCAGCCTCCACCGGGGGTACCGAGGCGATATCCACGTCCGGGCGATCGACCGTGCTCTGATTCTCACTCATACCCTTCTCCTTTCGTAGGTGCGTGGCGGCGGCAAACAGGAGAGCTACCGGGATGGCCTGCCTGGCGCCAAGGCAACAAGCTGCCGGAGTGTCGCCGCCAAAGCTCGTCCTCTTAAGTGGTGAGGCCAGGTGTGCCGGAATTGCAGAGAGCCATGAAATGGAGCGGCGCCGGCTCCCCCGCCCTGCCGTACTCGGCTTGATCTACGGCCGATGCCTGAATTCGAGCGCCGTATCGAGTCTACCGTCCACCGAACCGGGGCAACACCAGTCGGCCGGCTACGCCCGATGGGAGTTGCTTTGTCAACTTCCTGCGCTTTCCATCGGGAGGGAGGAGGCGAGCGGGCCCCTGCGGCGGGACTGGCGAGCGGCCAGGGCGAGAATCGCCACCGCTGCGGCAGCGGCGGCGAGGCGCAGGCCCCAGACCCAGCCGCGGGGGCGATATTCGAGGTGGACGTGGTGGGTGCCGGATGGAATGTCGAAGCCTAGAAAGCCGGCGTTGACGCGGCAGACAGGCAGGTCGTGGCCGGTGTCCACGGTTGCCTGCCAGCCGGGCGCCCAGCTGACGCTGGAAGCTACGATGCCGCCGCTTGCCGTGGCGACGTCCATGTCGAATCCATTGGCGTGCGCGCGGATGGAGCGGACGGCGCCTGTCTGTTCAATTGCCGCCCCAGGCGTCTGCGCAGGCGGCCCGCCGGCGCCCGGCCGGCTGTCGGCGCCAGCCCGTTGCCTCTCGGCATGGTCGGCGTGCTGGACGGTGCCGGCGCCGAGTGCCGCGGCGGACCCGCGTGTGGTCGCCGGCGCGGCACCTTGCACAGTGGCGGGTTCGGCATCCGATACTGCTGCGGGTGCGGGGGCCGGCTGGCCCACGACGGCAAGGGCGGTCAGCGGTCGGGGGCCGACGCGGACCAGGCGGTTGGCAAAGTCGCGGGTGCGCAACGTGGCGCGCAGGGCTTGGGCGTCGTCCCGGACGTAGACGACGCGACGCGGCATGAAGAAGAGCGGCAGGGCGCCGGGGTTCTCCCATACCTTGCCGCCGATTCCGTCGTAGACCGGCCGCCAGGGCGGCAGTGGCTGGCGGTCGTGGACCAGGAGCAGGTAGCGGATGGACAGGTAGTCCAGGCCTGGATGCGGGTCGAGCGGCCCCAGGGCCAGCTGGTCGCCGGGTTGCTGGCCGGGGCGCAACAGCTCGGCGGTGACGCGCGCCGCCGCCGCCGGGCGCATGGCATCGTTGCCGCGCGGGTCCCAAAGTCCGTACAGCGCGCCCAGGTTGGCGTGCAGGTCGCCGCCTTCGGCGGCTACTCGAAACGGGGACCCCGGTGAAGCCAACGGCCACGGGGATGCCAGCCGCGCCGGGGACTCTGACGGCTCCGGCAAACTTGGCGAACCGGGAGCTTGGCCGCTCGCAAGGTCAGGGATGGCAGAACCTGCTGCCTGCGAAGTGAGAAAGGCGACCGCGGGCGGGGGTGCCAGGTCGAGCCGCGGCGCAACCGCCGGTTGGTAGCGCACGCCGAGCAGGCAGAGCTCGATTGCCAGGCCGGCGGCGGTCACCCGGGGGAAGTGCCGGCGCAGCCGCGGCACGGCCAGGGCGCCGAGCGCCGCGAGCACGGATGCCAGGGCGGCGCCCCAGGCGGCGAGCGGCCAGGGGGTGCCGGGATTGGGCGGGAGGCAGGCGGCGCCGGCCGTGGCCGCCAGCAGGAGAAACGCCGCGGCGCCGCGGGCGCGCGGTCTGGTGGTCAGACGGTCCAGAGCAAGGCCGGCGGCCAGGGCGACCGCGACGACGAACAGCAGGCGCAGGCGGCCGGCGGAGGCGTCGCCTAGCAGGGGCACCGCACGCACGGCTTGGTAGAAGGGAGCGATGCGCAAGGCGGCCAGCAGGGCCGCCACGCCGCCCGCCAGCAGCGCCGCGATGCGGCCGCCGCAGGCCAGGGCGCCGGCCACGGCCAGGGCCAGGGTCGCCAGACCCGCGTAGTCGCCGCACAGCTCGTTGAAGTTGGTGTGCGGCGGCCCGGACCAGGCGCCGTCGCGAGGACTGCCCAGCGCCAACGGGCTGGCGATGGGCGCCAGGAAGCGCGGCTGGAACGGCGGCGGCTGCACCTCGTCGGGCCGCTCCGCGAGGAGCGCCAGGCGCTCGCTCTGGGGGAGCGCCTCCAGGAAAGGCAGGAGCGCCGGCGCGGCCAGGGCGGCGGTCAAGACGGTCGCCGCGCACAGCTTGCCCGCGAAGCGCGCGCGCCCGCCCGGCGGGCCGGGGCGGAGCAGCAGGGCGGCGGTGAAGGCGGCGGCCAGGAGCGCTCCCTGAGCCAGGGTTTCGGGGTTGCCGCCCAGCGCCATGGCCAAGCCGCAGGCGACCAGCGCGGTCAGGGCGCGCGGCTCGCCGCGCCGCAGCGCCAGCAGGCCCAGCAGCACGCCGGGGGTCCAGGCCGCCGTCATGGCGATCGGGTGGTACATCCAGGCGACGGCGAAGGTCGACAGCGCGAAGGCGAGCGCGGCGACCGTGGCCCCCGCCCCGCCGGCTCCCAGGGCGCGCGCCAGGGCGTGCATCAGCAGCAGCCCGACCAGCATCTGCCAGGCGGCGGCCACAGTCAGTGCACGCTCCGGCGGCAGGGCCAGCGCCAGCAGGTGGAGCGGCGCGAAGGGCGCCGACTGCGCGTTGCCGAGCAGCGGCTGACCGGTGCCCAGCTCGGAGGCCCACAGCGGCGCCTCGCCGGCGAGCAGGCGCTGGCGCACCAGGGTGCGGAACGGCAGCATCTGCAGGCCGATGTCCCAGACCAGGTTGTTGGCCGGCTTCACCGGAACGGCCACCGTCTCTGCCCACGGCCGCCACACGTAGGGCAGGTCGGTGCCCGCCTGCAACCGGCCGCCCAGCAGCGGCAGGGCAAAAAACGCCAGGGTCAGGGCGGCATAGGCCGCCGCCGCGCGCCAGCCGACGCGCGTCCCCCAAAGACCCCGCAGCGCCGCGACCAGCAGCGCCGCCCCGGCCAGAAACGTGCAGCAGCTCAAGGCGGCGGCCAGGCTCATCGTTGCGCCGCCGCCGGGCCGCTCGCCGGCGGCGCAGGCCTCGCGGGCGGCTCCCCTGGGGAAACCGCACGCGGCCCTGGCCGGAAAACCGCCATGGCACGCGCGGCCTTGGGGATTGCCTCGCTCGCAGCGGGCACGGCTCCTGGCGGCCTCGGCTCCTGCTGAGCGGCCGGCGGGACGGAGGACGCCTTGGGGGGCCGCCGGGCGCGGCGCCGGCTGGGCGGCGTGCAGCCGGTATAGATGGAAGTTGCCGCCGGCGTAGCCCAGGTCGTCGCCGGCGGCGGCGACCGCCGCGACGGCGGGCTGCCAGCGCAGGGCGATGGCGCGATAGCGGTCGAACGCGAACATCTCGCCGGGCGAGGAGCGCAGGATGGCCGGCACGCAGACTTCGGCGGCGGTGCCGACGGCGTAGACGCCGGGCGCCATCGGCGTGTCCGGCGCATGGCTGACGCCGGCACCCAGGTAGGCCGCGGCCTGCGGCGCGGCGATCGCGGGGTCGATGACGTAGAACGGCGCATAGCCGTGCCGGTCGACGGCCCGGCGCAGCGCGATGAGGTTCTGCAGGTAGTAGCAGTTGTCGGTCGACAGCGCGAAGCGCATGGGGTTGCGCGTGCCGAGCCACCAGGTGTTGGTGGCAGAAACCCAGAGCGGGGCGAGCGCCAGCGCCTCGACCAGCAGCAGCGCGCACACCGCCGCCGCCGCTCGCGGCCGCCGCGCCAGCCACAGCGCCGCGGGCAGGTACAGGATCGGCAGCACCGGCAGCAGGTGGCGCAACCCGGCGTTGTAGTTCGACGTCATCGCCATCGCCAGATAGACACCCGCCGCGACCGCCAGCACGATCGAAAACCGCCGCCGCAGCGCCGCCTCCCGCTCTCGCGCCGCCACCTGCTCTATCGCCGCCTCCTGCTCTACCGCTGCCACCTGCTCCAGCGCCGCCACCTGCTCCAGCGCCGCCTCCTGCTTCCGCTCCACCTCCTGCTCCTGCACCGCTTCCCGCTCGCGCGCCCGCCGCCGCGCTACCCACGCCGCCAGCGCCGCGGCGCTGGCCGCCAGCAGGGGCAGCGGGGTTCTGGCCAGCAGCAGCACCGGGAAGTACCACCACAGGCCCTGCGAGTGCATGCGTCCGAAGTTGCAAGTGGGATAGGTGCCGATGGCGTTTTGCGCGCCGGTCGCCAGCAGCCCCGTCATCCACTGCGCCAATCGCGGGTCGCGGCGCTCCAGCGCCAGCAGGAAGCGCTGGTAGGGCAGCATGCGGTCGCCCACCTGCATCGTCGCGTGGTTGGTGCAATAGAGCTCGATCGAGCGGCGGCCGGCGGCCGGGTCGTAGCGGCGGTTGGCGATCGCGTAGACCGCTTCGACGGCCACCCAGGCGACGGCGAGCGCCAGGCAGCCGTGCAGCAGGCGCCGCCGCCACGCCGCCCACGCCGCGCCCGTCCCTGGCCCTGACCTCCGCCGGTGCGCGGGCGGCGCGCTCGCCGGATCGCGCGCCAGGAGCAGGGCGACGGCAAGCGCCGGCACCACGAAGAGACCGGTGTACTTGCCGACGATGGCAAGCCCCAACCCCAGGCCCATGCCGATCGCCGGCGCCGCCGCGGGGCACCGCAGGTAGCGGTGGGCCGCCAGCAGGGCGACGGCGAAGCCCAGCGCCGGCGCCACGTCGGTGTAGATCATGCCGAGCAGCGGAAAGAAGCTGAAGTCGAGGCCGAGCAGGAGCGCCAGAACGATGCCGGCGGGGGCGCCCCCCAGCGCCCGCCCCAGCAGGAAGGCGGCGACCACCAGCGGCAGGCCGAACAGGCACAGCACGACGGCGCGGCCGCCGAAGCGGGCGCGCCGCTCGGCGGCCGGCTGCGCGTACACCTCCTGCAGCTTTTGCAGCCCGTCGTCGACCAGCAGCGGCGGGGTGAGCGGCCTGGGCAGCGCCGCCAGCGGCAGCGCCGCCAGCATCTTGAGCAGCGGCGGGTGCTCCAGGTTGAGGCTGTTCTGGCCGTAGCGGTCTGCCTGGTAGCCGGCGAGCGCGGCGTAGGCCTCGTCGCTGGTGACCGATTGCCGGGAGATGGCCAGCCCTTGCAGGATCAGGATGCCGGCGGCGCCGGCGAGCGCGATCGCCCACCAGGTGGGCGTGATGGCAAACTTGGCCGGCATGTCTGCGCTACACCGGGTCGCCGTGCACGAACACCTCGGAGCGCGGGATCTCGCGCTCGATGGCGTCCAGCACGCGCACCATCAGGGAGTGGGCGCCGACGAACGAGGTGGCGCGCGGGATCTCCAGGTGCAGCGAAATGAAGCTGCGGCCGCCGCTGCGGCGGGTCTGCAGGCCGTGCATGCCGGCCACTTCCGGCTTGAAGGCGGCGACGGTAGCCTCGATGCGGCGCAGGTCGGCCGGCGGCAGGGCGCGGTCGGAAAGGCCGCCGCAGGCCTCCAGGATCAGGCCGGCGGCGGTGCGCAGCACATAGATCGCCACCAGCAGCGCCACCGCCGCGTCGATCGGCGCCCAGCCGGTGAAACGCACCACCACCAGCGCCGCCAGGGCCGAGCCGTTGATCCACAGGTCGGCGCGAAAATGCTTGCTGTCGGCCTTCATCGCCGGGCTGCCGGTCTGCGCCGCCGCCCGCTCCAGGCGCGGCGTCACCAGCAGGCCGAGCAGCAGCGAGGCGGCCAGCACGGCGATGCCGATGGCGGTCTGGCGCGGCACCTCCAGCGACACCAGGCGCTCGACGCCGGCGGTCACCAGGCCCGCCGCGGCACCGACCAGGAACAGCCCCTGCCCCAGCATCGCCAGGTCCTCGAACTTGCCGTGGCCGAAGGCGTGCTTTTCGTCCGGTGGCGCCGCCCCCTGGCGGCGGGCGACAAAGCTGGCGCTGTACACGAAGCAATCGATCAGCGAATCGAGCGCCGCCGAGCCCAGGGCGAGCGAACCGGTCGCCAGGGCCCCCGCCGCCTTGAACGTCACCAGCAGGGCGCTGGTGGCCGCCGGCAGCAGCGGCACCAGCCAGGGGCGGCGGCGGGCGGGAGGGGCGCTCATCCGGGGTATTTCGCCAGCAGCTGCCGCGCCTGCGCCGCCGCGTCTTCGTCTTCCACCAGCCGCTCCGGCAGCGGCGGCCGCGCCAGCTCGCGGCGCAGCAGCTGCCGCGCTTCGGCGGCCTGGGCCGGCTGGTACTGCAGCAGCGCATCGGCCAGGAAGACGGAGTTGAGCGGGAAGTCGGGGGCGAGCACAACGGCCCGCCGCAGCTCGGCGACGGCGGTGCCGCGGTCGATCCAGCCGGTGAAGAACGGCACCTTGGGCGCCAGGGTGTGCAGGCGGCCCAGCAGGCGATGGCCGCCGGCGCTTTCGTAGCGTTCGTCGATCGCGATCACCACCTGGGCGTAGCGGCGCACCCGGTCGCCCACCCCCTGCCGCGCCGCCGCCAGGCGGCCGAAGTTGTCGCCCCACAACGCCCAATGGATGCCTGCCCAGAGGTGGATCGCGATCGCTTCGGGGGTGCCGGCCAGCGCCTTGGCGACGGCTTGCGGCGGCATGGCGTCCAGGCGCTCGCGGCCGCCCACCCGGCGGCTGAGCAGCGTCAGGCCCGCCTCCGCCACGTCGCGCGCCGACCCGAATACCTCCTGCTTCCGCTCGCGCGTGGAAGCGGCGAACTCACCCTGGAAGTGCAGGGCGCGCAGCAGCTTCCAACAGGTTTCCAGGCGGTCCGGCTGCTCCTTCCAGGCCTGCCGATAGGCGGCGACGGCTTCGCCGATCGGACCGGCGGCGGCGCGCCCGCTGCCGGCGGCGTGCCCCTCCGCCCGGCGATCCCAGGCGGCGTCTCCCTGCGCCAGGCCGGCGGGCGCGGTGGTGGAAGCGGCGGGCGGATCGTTGCGCGCCGGCAAGGCGGGCGCCAGGAGCAGCGGCAGCAACAGCGCAGCGGCCAGCGGCCCTGCGGATCGACGATAGCTGGATGGCATGGATTGAGCCTCCGTGGCCGGCCGCGCCCTCAACGGCGCGCCGCCGCCCCTCCGCGCGTGAACGCGCCGCTGGGGCGCGGGCGATGAACGCGAGCAGGAATTCTGCCATGAAGCGGTATCATCGCGGCATGGCGACTGGCATCCAGGGTCCTCGTCTGCCGCTCTTCCCGCTCGCCGGCGTGGTGCATTTCCCCCATACGCAGCTCAAGATCCACGTCGCCGAGCCGGCCTGCCGGCGGCTGGTGCAGGACGTCGTCGAGCAGGACGAAGACGGCCGCCTGGTCGGCGTGGTGCTGCTCAAGCCCGGCTTTGCGCGCGACCGGCACGGCCGCCCCGAAGTCTTCGCCGGCGGCACCGCCGGCCGCCTGCTGGATGCCGAGCTGCTGCCCGACGGCTGCTCCAACATCGTGCTGCACGGCGAATACCGCTTCCAGCTGCGCTGCGAAGTCGGCCAGCTGCCCTACCGCCAGGCGGTGGTCGATCCGGTCGAAGAGCCCTGGGTGAACGAGCGGGATCCCGGCATCGTCGCGGTCCGCTCCGGCCTGCTCGATCTGCTCGGCCAGCTGACGTCGGAGCTCGGCGACCGCTGCCCCTGGGACCCCGATCAGATCACCGCCGTGGACCACTTCGAAGAGCTGGTCAACCGCATCGCCGCCGACCTGGACACGCCGGCGCTGCGCAAGCAGCAGCTCCTGCAGGAGTCGCTGCCCGACCGGGCGCTCTCGGTGCTGTCGATCCTGCGCAGCCGCCGCCTGGTGATCGAACGGCTCCGCCCGTTCCGCCACCTGGCCACCGACAAGCGCCTCAACTGAACCTTTTCCGTCGTGCTTTCGATCCGCGATCCGGTGCACGGCTTCATCCGGGCGGACCCGCTGGAGGCGGCGCTGATCGCCAGCCAGCCCTTCCAGCGGTTGCGCTTCATTCATCAGCTGGGCTTCACCTTCCTGGTCTATCCGGGCGCCGAGCACAGCCGCTTCAGCCACGCCCTGGGAGCGATGCACCTGGCCGGGCGGGTCTACGACGCGCTCGCCGCCAAAAGCGACGGCATGCTGCCGGGCGAGCGCCAGAACCTGCCTCGCCGGCTGGTTCGCGCCGCGGCGCTGCTGCACGACCTGGGGCACGCGCCGTTCAGCCACTCGGCCGAAGAGCTGTTCGAAGGCGGCATCGACCACGAAGAGATGACCCGCCGCCTCATCCACACCACCGAGATCGAAGACATCTTCGCGCGCCACGGCCAGGGGCTCGAAGCCGCGGCGGTCAGCGGCCTGCTGGCCGGCTCGACCGGAACCGCCGGCCCAGCCGCCCCAGCCAGCCCTGGCGCGGGGCGCATCGAGCAGCTCCTGGCGCAGGTGATCTCGGGCGAGCTGGACGTCGACAAGATGGACTACCTGCTGCGCGACGGCCTGTACTGCGGCGTGCGCTATGGCAACTACGACCTGGAACGCCTGCTCGACACCATGCTGCCGCTGGCCGATCCCGAGCGCGGCGAATGGGGCATCGGCGTCGAAGAAGGCGGCGTCCACGCCCTCGAAGCCCTGGTGATGGCGCGGTACTACATGTTCACCCAGGTCTACTTCAACGTCACCGGCAAGGTCCTGGAGCTGCACCTCAACGCCTGGCTGCAGGAATGCGATCGCCGCTGGCCCGCCGATCCGGAAAGCTTCCTTGCCGAGGACGACCTGTCGGTATGGACCGCGATGCGCCAATCGCCCAGCCTGCACGCCCGCGCCGTCGTCGCGCGCCGGCACTTTCCCCTGGCCTTCGAAACCCGCGAGCACCTCAACCGCGCCGACAAGGACCGCTTCGAGGCGCTTCTGCCGGCCCTGCGCCAGCGCTTCGGCGCCGCCAACCTGCTGCTGTCCAATTCCGCCAAGGACCCCCACCGCATGGGCAAGAGCCGCGTCCGCGTGCTGGTCCGCGGCTTCGACGGCACGCTCGCGCCGATGGAACACACCAGCCAGTTCATCCGCCATCTGGCCCGCATCGACCGCTATCGCGTCTACGCCACCGCGGCCCTGCGCGATGACGTCGCCGCCGCCTTGCGCGAACAGTGGGACTGAGGGGCCGGCCGTTTCCCCGCCCCAGCGCCAGTGGCTGGGCCAGGACTAGGGCTAGTGTCCCGCCCGGTTAATTCGCATGGTATTCACTTGCCCTCCGGCCCCCTGGCGGCGTTGCGCCTCCTCGACATACGTTTCGACTATGCCTGCGTCGGCGCGCCTTGCCAGTGGACCGGATTGCGGCGTGACTACCAAGCGAATTAACCGGGCGGGACACTAGGGCAGAAGATCCGCCAGGGCGCCGGCCAGATCGGCAAACCGGAAGCGATAGCCCGCCGCAAGCAGGCGCTCGGGTACCGCGCGCTGACCGGTGAGCACGCCTTCGGCCAGCTCTCCCAGCAGCAGACGCAGCGCAAAGGCGGGTGCCGCCAGCACGCTGGGGCGGTGCAGCTGGCGGCCCAGCGAGCGGGCAAAGTCGCGGTTGCGGACCGGCTGCGGCGCACACAGGTTGAACGGCCCATGCGCCGCGCCGGCGCGCAATAGGAAGAGGATGGCGCCCACCTCGTCGGCACGGTGGATCCAGGGCAGCCATTGGTTTCCGGTGCCCAGCGGCCCCCCGGCGCCAAGGCGGAACGCCGGCAGCATCTTCCCCAGCGCCCCGCCTGCAGGGTCGAGCACGATGCCGGTGCGCAGCACGACCCGCCGCACGCCGAGCTCCTCCGCCGCCGCCGTCGACCCTTCCCAGGCGACCGCCGCCCGCGCCAGAAAGTCGCCGCCCGGCGGGCTGTCTTCGTGCAGCGCCGCTTCACCGGTGCCGCCATCGCCGTAATAGCCGATCCCCGACCCCTGCAGGAGCGCCGCCGGAGCGCGCCCGGCCGCGGCAGCCTCGCGCAGAGCCAGCATCACCGCGTTGCCCGCCTCGACCCGGCTGTCCAGGATGCGCCGCTTGCGGGCCGCGGTCCACCGGCCGCCGGCGATCGGCTCCCCCGCCAGGTTGATCACCGCCGAGTCCGCCTGGAGCAGCGGCGCCCAGCCATCCCCCGAGCGCCCATCCCACCGCACCGCGCGCGCTCCCGCCGGCAGCTCGCGCACCCTGCCAGGGTCGCGCGACAACACCACCACCTCGTCGCCCTGCGCCGCCAACGCCCGCGTCAGAGCGCCGCCGATCAACCCCGAGCCTCCAGTGATGAGCACCCGCACGCCGCCCCCTTTCTATCCCGCCGCTAGCCCGCTACCCGCGCAGGTGCACGCTTCACGCCACGGCGAAAACTTGCGCGTCGGGAGACCCGTTTTGCGTCTTCCTAATTGATGGCATGGAACGACCAGAACCTGCACGATCGAGCCAGCGACCCAAGGACGGTGGCGGCCCCGGCGTCACCAGTCGACAGGACGGTGGCGGCCCCGGCGTCACCAGTCGACGGCGACGCGCAGCCGCACGTCGCGGCGCGGGTCGTGGTACACCACGCAACCTTCGCGACGGCCGTGAAGGTACAGGTCGCGCAGAATCTCGACGTCGTGCCGGCAGTACTCCTCCACCAGGTCGATGCGACCCTGCCGCACCCATTCCAGCGACTGCAGGCCGTCGGCCGACTTGGTGCTGCCCAGCGTCGCCATCGCCAGCCGCCCCATCCCCAGGCGGAACCCCAACCGGTGGTGAACCTCCTCCAGCAGGTCCAGCGTCGGCAGCGTCCGGCAATAATCCTCGCCGGTATAGCCGGCCAGCACGCCGTAGTCGAACCGTTTGATGTTGTAGCCGATCACCAGCGTCGCCCGATGCAGCGCCGCCGCCAATTCGTGGACCCGCCGCTCGTCAAAGCTCACAAACCGGCCTTCCTCCAGAAAGCAGGCGACCGCCACCGCCACCCCCATCCGGTGGCAATTGCCAAAGCCCCCCACCTCCGCCGCCGACCGCAACGTCTCCACGTCAAACAACAACGTATTCGGCCGCTCCTTGTGCCGCCGCGCCTGCTCGCGACTCAGTCCCCGCGCCGGCGCCGCCGCCTCTTCACCCGCTTCCATCCGAGGCATCCGCGCCCGCCGCCGCCACGTCTCCTCCTCCCCCACCCGGACCGCCAGGGCGGCACCCGCCTCCAGGGGACCTGCGCCCAAGGGACCTGCACCCAAGGGGCCTGCGCCCAGGGGACCTGCGCCCAAGGGACCTGCACCCAAGGGGCCCGCCCCGGCGCCCGCGCCATCAGAAGCGGCCAGGCGGCCAAAGGGGGCGACGCCAGCCGGCGGCAAAGCCCAATCCGCCCAGGCGTCATCCAAGGTGCAGCCCTCCGGCGCCAGGACAGTGCCAGGATCGCCGCTCGCCAGACCGGCCTGGAGGCCCGCCCCCGCCGGGGAAGTCAGGGGAGCGATGCTGGCGTCGCCGGCAGCGCTCGCGTCCGGTGACCAGAAGGCACCAAAGCCATCTGCACCGGGATCGGCGCCGGAAGCTGGTGTGGCCGGGTAGAAGGTCGCCAGGGCGGAGGACGCGGAGGGCAATGCGACCGGCGTAGAGGCTCGCCCATCGACGGCAACGGGTGGACCAGCCGGGATGGAGGCTTGAGAAGCAAAGTCAGTGGCGGTCGGAGCTGCTGGGGTGTACGTTGGCGCTGCGAAGGCGCCGGATGGGGTGGCCGGGAGGGAAGTCGCAGGGCCGAAGACAACCTCGGATGGGGCGGCTGAGATACAAGCTGCCAGGGCCAGGGCATCGACCGGTGGGGCGGCCGAGATGGAGATGGATGGGGCAAGGGCGGTGGGTGGGGTGGCTGGTATGGAGGTGGGTGGGGCGAAGGCGGCGGCGGGAAGAGGCGGGATGGGGGGCACGGCGGCGGCTTCGCGGCCGAGGAGGAGGCGGAGGATGCGGGCGGCGCCGGATTTGTGGAGGGGGCGATTGCCGTTGCCGCATTTGGGGGACTGGATACAGGAGGGACAGCCGGCCTCGCAGGGGCAGCCGTCGATCAGCTGCAGCACGCGGTCGAGCAGACCGGAAAGGTCTTCGAAGCCGCGTGCCGCGATGCCGATGCCGCCGGGGTGGCCGTCGTAGATGAAGACGGCGCCGCAGCCCACCTGGGGGTGGAGCGGATAGGAGATGCCGCCGATATCGCCGCGATCGCAGAGCGCCAGCAGCGGGAACAGGGATATGGAGGCGTGCTCGGCGGCGTGCAGGGCGCCCAGAAAGTGCTCGCCGGCGCGCCGCAGGGTCTCTTCGAAGTGACGTGGCGCCTGCCACCACAGGCCCACGGTCTCGAACTCGACCGGCGGCAGATCGAGCGGCGTCTGGTCGATGGTTTCCTGGCCGTGGACGCGCTTGCGCTCGAAGCCCACGACCCACTCGGTCACCTTCAGCCGCCCCAGGCCGCACGCAAGGGCGCCGTCGTCGCTCTGCTGCAAGACTTCCAGGATTTCGGTCTGCTTTTCGGTCAGCGGCGTGGTGAAGTAGTCGAGATCCGCCGCCACCGCCCGCACCCGCCGCTCTTCGCGCTCCAGCTCCTTGACCAGGTACTGCCGCCCGGCGTGCAGGTACACCGCTCCCGGATGGCATTCATGCAGCGCCCGCACCCCGTCGACGGTGCCGATCAACCTGCCGCGATCGGCCCGCCCCCCCGCCGTCGCTGCCCTTGGCGGGCGCTGGCCGTGCGGGATGAGCGCTCAGAGCGGTCGGCGCGCCTGGAGCGGTCGGAACGGTTCGACCCTTCGTACCCGTCAGAGCCGGAGGGGCCGCCTCCACCGGCCGCGCCATCGGAACCAGCAGCCAGCGCCGGGCGATCGATCCTGGCGCGCTCCGCGTCCGATTCGCCTGCGGACCCGGCGTCCTGACCGGCCCCGCCGTCACCATGCCCACCGGCGCGCTCGGCAAAGATGGCAAACGTGTTGCCGCTGCCACGCAACGCGACCATCCTTTGTGGCTGCCGCCGCAGGCAGTACAGCTCCCCGGCAAAGTCATCGCCAGCACCGTCTTCAGCGATGTCGACCGCTGCCCCTTCATGCTCCGGCTCCAGCGCTGCGTGCTCCAGATCTGGCCGCGCACTCTCCGGCTCCGGCGGCACACCCTTCAGCCCTGGCCTTGCGTGCTCTGAACCTGGCAGCGCACGCTCCGGCCCCAACTCTGCGTGCTCCAGATCTGGCCCTGCGCCCTCCGTCTCAAGGCGCGCGGGGTCTTGTTTTGGCCCGTCGGGCGTGGCGGCTGGTAGCGCAAGGTTTGCGTTGGGGTCTTCCGGCGGTGCGCTGGCTGGGTGGGGAGCGGGCGGCACGGCGGGCGCAGGGGAGGATGGGGCGCCGGCGGCCTGCAGGAGGTGGCCGGCGCGGAGCAGGTAGTCGATGCTGGCTTTGTGGCGCTCCAGATAGACGGCGTCGTGGCGGGGCGCCAGGGGGAGCTCGGCGGCGGCGCAGAGCAGGTGGGCGCGGGCGACGGGCTGGTTGGTGGGATCGACGACCAGGCGCTCGCAGGGGCGGTGCAGAAACTGGTCGGGATGGTCCAGGAAGTACTGATCGAGGGCGTCGGGCATTGCCACCAGGGCGGTGATCGACTCGCGGTCGGCGCGGCCGACGCGGCCGGAGCGCTGCCAGGTGGCCATCATGCTGCCGGGGTAGCCGACCAGGATGCAGGCGTCGAGGCCGCCGACGTCGATGCCCATTTCGAGCGCCGAGGTGGAGATCACACCGTCGAGGGTGCCGCTGAAGAGAGACTGCTCGATGACGCGCCGTTCTTCGGCCAGAAAGCCGGCGCGGTAGCTGGCGACCCGCGCCGCCAGGCGGGGCTCCTGACGCCGCAGCCAGGAGTAGAGCAGCTCCGTGATGCGCCGCGCCTTGGTGAACATGATGGTCTTGAGGCCGGCGTCGAGGCAGCGGATGAAGAGCCGCAGGGCGGCGGTGTAAGGCGAGGCGTCGGGGCGCACCAACAGCAGGTGCCGGCCTTCGCGCGGCGCGCCCGATTGGGCGATCCAATGAAATTGGCAGCCGGTCAGGTCGGTGGCAAATTGGGCGGCATTGGCGGCGGTGGCGGACGAGGCGATCACCACCGGCTGGCCGCCGACCGAACGGCAGAGGCGCAGCAGGCGCTGCAGCACGTGGTGGAAATGGCTGCCGAAGATGCCGCGATAGGTGTGCAGCTCGTCGATCACGATCCAGCGCAGGTCGGCGAGCAGCGGCCCCCAGCTGGTCCAGTGCCCCAGCAGGCCCAGGTGCAGCATGTCGGGATTGGTGATCAGGACCCGCGGCAGGCGCCGGCGGATGGCGGCGCGGCGCGCCGGCGGCGTGTCGCCGTCGTAGATTTCGCAGCCCGCCTGCGCGGGGTCGAAACCGGCGTCCGCGACCAGCTTTTCCATCTTGCCGCGCTGGTCCTGGCCGAGCGCTTTGAGCGGAAACAGGAACAGGGCTCGCCCCTCCCCCCCGCTGCCGCCTCCAAGAGAGGAGGAATCTGAAAAACCAGCGACTTGCCCGAGGCGGTCGGGGTGGTGACCAGGACGTTTTCGCCCCGGCCGACGGCATCCAGGGCTTCCACCTGGTGGCTCCACAGGCGAGCCACGCCGCCGCGCTGCAACGCCCCCGCGAGCGCGGGCGGCAGCGGCGTCGCCAGCTCGCCGAAGCGCGCCGGCTGCGGCGGCAGGTAGGCCGCATGCACGACTTCGCCCCCCAGGCGGCTGTCCTGGCCCAGCTCCTCGGCCAGCGGCGCCAGCGAAGCCGTGCCGGTGGCAGCCACAACGGCGGTCCCGGAAGCGGCGGCACCGGCATCGGCGCCCGACAAGTTACGGCCCATTCACGCCATTCTAGAGGCCCACATCAGGATCAACAAGCCCGCGCGCGCCGCGCGGCCATCCGGACCGCGGGCTTCAACTTTGCAAGTTGGCTTGCGCGACCGCCGCGATAGGGGCGTAGCACGGCACCCCCTTTGGCAGAACGCCGGCACGCGGCGGTCGTCGGCTTGGAGGGACTCAGATTTGATCGAGCAGCTGCTTGCGCTTGGCGTCGAACTCGGCTTGCGAGATCAGCCCTTCGTCCAGGAGCTGCTTGAGCTGGCGGATCTTGTCGGCGCCCGACCCATGGCCGGCGACGCCCGCCGGCGCCGCCTGGGCGGCGGTCGTCGCCGGCAGGGCCGGCGCAGGGGCGCGGTTGACCGCGGCGACGTGGAAGGCGCTGGTGGCGGCGTCGATGGCGCGTTTGAAGGCGAGCGGGTGGCTGATCTGCGGGAAGAGCTCCGCGCCGGTTTCGCTGGCGGTGTCGATCTCCAGGTCGCCGTAGCCGAAGATGCGCCCCCAAAAGGTCTGCCGATGCTCGACGTTGTTGATCTTGTCGAGGTAGGAATCCATCGAGCTGTGGCTGAGCAACCCGCGCAGCCGCAGCAGCCGCCGGTCGGTGACCACGTAGACGCAGGAGACCAGGCGCATGTAGCGCACCAGGGCCAATCCGAGCGCCACGGCCAGCAGCACGCCGGCCGGCACCCACACCCACGTCTGGCCGGTCTGCTTCCAGGCGACCAGCCCGCCGGCCGCGGCCAGCACCGCCACCGCCAGGGGGAGCACCAGCGGCATGCGGCTGGGATGGGCCTGGTACAGCACCTCTTCGCCCGGCTGCAGATGGGATGCAACGCTCATTGCCTCATGCTAACACTGTCGCCAGCGCGGCGTTTACCGTAGAATTCGATCACCTTGAGCCCCTCCGCGACACGCTTGATCGTCGTTTCCAACCGCCTGCCCATCGTGCTTGAGAAGCGCGACGGCGGTTGGACGCTCAAGCCGGGCTCCGGCGGCCTGGTCAGCGCCCTGGCGCCGGTGCTGTCGCACCGCGGCGGTTTGTGGATCGGTTGGCCCGGTCTGGCGCTGGAGCGCGGCGGCGCCTGGCAGCAGCTCATGGCGGAGGGATTTCGCGAGCGCGGCTACGACCTGCTGCCGGTGCTGCTCGACCAGGAAGAGGTCAAGGGCTTCTACGAAGGCTTTTCCAACGCCATCCTGTGGCCGCTGTTCCACGACCTGACCGGGCGCTGCGACTTTCAGCCGGCCTACTGGTATTCCTACCTGGAGGTGAACCGCAAGTTCGCCGACGTGGTGGTGGACGAATGCCGCACCGACGGATTCGTCTGGGTGCAGGACTACCAGCTGATCCACGTCGCGGAATTCGTGCGCAAGCAGGCCATCGAAGGGCGGATCGGCTTTTTCCTCCACATCCCGTTCCCGCCGCCCGACATCTTCATGAAGCTGCCGTGGCGCGAGCAGATCCTCAACGCCTTTCTGGCCTACGATCTGCTGGGCTTCCAGACCCAGCGCGACCGCCGCAACTTCATCTCCTGCGTCGAAAACCTGCTGCGCCACGTGGAGGTCCGCCGGCCGCGCGGCGTCTCGCTGGTGGAGGTCCGCACCGGCGACCGTACGGTGCGCGTCGGCACCTTCCCCATCGGCATCGACTACGCCGGGTACGCCGACACCGCGCGCACCGAAGAGGTGGAGACGCGCATCGAAGACCTGCGCCGGCGCATCGGCCCCTACGAGCTGGTGTTGGGAGTGGACCGCCTGGACTACACCAAGGGGCTGCCCGAACGCCTGCAGGCGTTCCGCAACGCCCTGCAGCGCTTCCCCGAGCTGCGCGAACGCGCGGTGCTGATGCAGATCGTGGTGCCCAGCCGCGAAGCGGTGGCGCAATACCAGGCGCTCAAGGCCGAGATCGAACAGATGATCGGCGAGATCAACGGCGAATTTTCGACCGCCGGCTGGGTGCCGGTGCACTACCACTACCGCAGCCTGCCGCGGCGCGACCTGATCGCGCTCTACCGCATGGCGCGCGCCGGCTTCGTGACCTCGCTCAAGGACGGCATGAACCTGGTCGCCAAGGAGTTTTGCGCCTGCCAGGTGGAATCGCGCGGCGCCCTGGTGCTGTCCGAATTCGCCGGCGCCGCCGCCCAGCTCGAAGAGGGCGCGCTGCTGGTCAACCCGCACGACATCGAAGGCATGGCCGACGCCCTCAAGGCCGCCTTCGAAATGTCACCCGAGGAGCGCAAGCGCCGCATGCACAGCATGCAGGAGGTGCTGCAGCGGGAAGACATCTTCTGGTGGGTGGACTGCTACCTGAAGGCCGCCCTGGGCGCCGTGCCCGGCGATTTCCGCACCCCCAAAGAGTTCCTGCCGCCGCTCGACGCCGACAAGAGCTGGGTCGGCGCCTGACCTGACAAGCCCCCCGGTGACGGCGACCGACCTGCCCCTGGCGCTCGACCACTGGCGCGAGCTGGCCGACCGTCTGGCCGGCCGCCGCCGGGCGCTCTTCCTGGACTACGACGGCACGCTCTCGCCGATCGCCGCGCGGCCCGAGCTCGCCACCCTGCCGCCGGCGGCGCGCGACGTCCTGCGCAGCCTGGCGGCGCGCGCCCCGCTCGCCGTGTTGTCGGGACGCGGCCGCGCCGACGTGGCGGCGCTGGTGGACCTCCCCGCCATCACCTATGCCGGCAGCCACGGCTTCGACATCGCCGGGCCGCCTCCGGCTGCCGGCCAGCCGCCGTTGCGCCACGAGGTCGGCCCCGACCTGCCGGCCCGCATGGAGCGCATCGCGGCAACCCTGCGCGACCAGCTGGCCGGCATCTCCGGCGTGCTGGTCGAATGCAAGCGCTTTTCGGTGGCGGTCCACTACCGCCTGGTGAACGACCGCGACGTGCCGCGCCTGGAAGCCACCGTGGACGGCGCCGTCGCCTGCGCCGGCGACGACGGCGACGGCGACGGCACCGCCCGGCTGCGCAAGGCCGCGGGCAAGAAAGTTTTCGAGATCCGCCCGGACACCGCCTGGGACAAGGGCAAGGCGCTGCTCTGGCTGCTGGCGCGCTGGGGGCTCGACCGGCCGGACGTGGTGCCGATCTACATCGGCGACGACGTGACCGACGAGGACGCCTTCGCCGCCCTGGCCGGCCGCGGCATTGGCATCCTGGTTGCAGAAACGCCGCGGCCAACCGCGGCGTCGTACCGCCTGCGCGATCCCGCCGAAACTCTGGAGCTGCTCCGCCGCCTGGACGCCCTGGGGTAGGATCCCGTTCAAACCCGCTGGTGCCGCGACGCGTGGAAGGACAGGAGGAAAGCTTGTCGGAATTGGTGGAAAACCAGGTCCAGTCCGAGATTGCCGCGGCCGCCGCCGCAGCCGTAGCCGTCCAGACGGTGGAACCGCCGCCGCAGCAGCAACAGCTGCCGCAGCCGCCGCCGCCGGAGCCGGTTGCCGAGGACCTGCCCGAGACGGTCGATTGGCAGCCGGGGCAGCTGCACGTCCTGGGACCGATCGCGGTGCCGGGTCTGGCGCCGCGCCGGGTGCGCATCTACCTGCCTGCCTCCTTCACTCCCCAGGCGCAGCGCTTCGCGCTCTACATGTTCGACGGCCAGAACGACTTTGACGACGGTCCGTCGTTTTCGGGCGGCTGGCACCTGGACAAGGCGATCGAAAAGCTGGATTGCGCCAGCCGCCTGGCGCCGATCACCATCGCCGTCGACCACGGCGGCAGCGAGCGGCTGCGCGAGCTGTCGCCCTTCCCCGTCGGCGACCGCGACGACGACCCCGAGCATTCAGGACAGCTCGACCTGCTGCTCGACTGGATGACCGGCCACCTCATGCCGCGCCTGGGCGCCATGCTGCCGCTGGTCGGCAGCCCGCTGGGCGCGGTCGTCGGCGGCTCTTCGCTGGGCGGCCTGGCCGCCATGTACGCCCACTTCCGCCATCACGAAGCTTTTGGCGGCGCGCTGGTGATGTCGCCTTCGTTCTGGCTGCACGACGCGGAGATCCTGCGCTGGATCGCCCAGCAGCCCAACCCCGAGGTGTCCCGCATCTATCTGGACTGCGGCGTGCGCGAAGGCCGCGGCCAGGTGCTGCCGCAGGTCGCGGCGATGGCCGCCCACCTTGCCACGCGCGGCTACAACGCCAATCACCTGATGTTTCGCGCCGATCCGCGCGGCACCCACTCCGAAGCCAGCTGGCGCCGGCGCCTGCCGCGCGCCCTGCGCTTCTTCTACCGCACCCGGCGCTAGCGCCTGGCGCCGGCGCCCTACGTCCGGGGCTGGTGGAGGCCGACGCTGGCGCCCACCCAGGTGCGGTCCTTGTTGAAATCGACACCGACCATCTTGCCCTTGGTCATGCGCACCAGGTTGTTGATCAGCAGCGGCCGGTCGCGCCACAGAAACATCATGCGGATCTCGACCTTGGCCGGGTCGTCGGGCGTTGCGACGACCGGGGCGTACTCGATGCGGCGCTGCAGGATGTAGTCCTGCGGGCGGTCGATGGCGCGCAGCCGTTCGGCGGTCGGACCGATTTCGACGCCCAGCCCGGCAAACGAAAACAGCGGCTTGAGCACGTAATTGTCCAGGTCGTCCGGCAGCTCCTTGAGGTCGGCCAGGAAGTGGGCCGGCGGCGCATAGCGGCTGTGCAGGAACGGCAGCGTGAACTTGCTCAGCTTCCAGAACCAGTTGGGATGCCCCACCCAGTGGACGTCCACGTCGTCGCGAAACAGCGCCGGCACCGGCAGGCGGCGGCGCGCCAGCTCGTCGAAGATCACCCGGTTGTAGATCCGCCGGATGGGCACCTCGCCGCCGCCCTGGCCCTGCGCGCGGCGGTAGAAGGCGCGCCCGCCGCGCACCACGACGTCGGCCAGGCCGACGGTGGGCACTCCCAGCAGCCTTTCGGTCATCGCGAAGTCGACCCGCGTCTTCTGCTGCTGCGGTTCGATCTCCAGCAGGATGACGCTCCGCGGGTCCTGGTCGCCGACGATCTCGTCGCGCAGCTGGCGCACGTAGGAGTCGTCGTCCAGGCCGGAAAAATACGGCGTCATCCCGGCGGGGATGGCGGCGAAGTGGCGCCGGTAGCCGCGCGCCAGCAGCCACTGAAAGCCGTACAGCGAGGGGAACCCCTGCAGCTCGATCAGCTGCGGCACCACGCCGCCGTCGGCGCCCACGGCCAGGGCCAGGTCCACCTGCACGAAAACCGGGTGGCCGTCATCGCCCGGCACCCGGTACTCCGGCGGCACGGCGCCCGCCGCCGCCCGCAGGTAGTCAGGGGTGCGCGTCACCTCCAGCAGCTCGTAAGCGGCGCTCTCCAGCTCGGCGACCAGCGCCGGCGGCAGAAACACCGGCGTCTCGCAGATGCGAAAGGCGATGGAGAACCCGGTCTCTTCGTCCAGCCACTCCTGCAGCTCCTGGTAGCGCTCGGCGGTGAAGGACGCGTTATAGGCCCGGCGCAGTTCGGGAATCATGATCGATCAGAGGTCTCCGGCCGGAGCTCACACCCGGCGCCAGGGGGGACAGCCGCGGCCGGGACGGCACGGCCGCCGGACCCGGCGCGGCCGGCGGCGGTCAATCCAGGCCGGCATGCGTCTCCGCGACGATGAAATCGACCACCCGCAGGTAGTCGTGGCCCGATTGGTCCCACACCGCCAGCTGCCGGTCGGCGCCGGTGCCGTGGTTGAGAATGTCGTGGATGTAGGAGATCTCCTGCCGGCTCCCCAGCTGGTCCACCACGTCGTCGACGAACGCCAGCAGCTCGTGGATCAGGTCGACGCACGGCACCTCGGCCTGCTTGCCGAAATCGATCAGCTTGCCCGAGATCCCGTAGCGCGCTGCCCGCCACTTGTTTTCCGACAGCAGCAGCCGGCGGTAGAGGCGGAAACCCAGGTTGCTGCGGATCAGCTTGTGCAGCTTGACGGTGACCGCCTGGATGAGGGCGGCGATCGCAATCGTCTCATCGACGCGCATCGGCACGTCGCAGATGCGGAATTCGAGCGTGTCGAAAAACGGGTGCATGCGGATGTCCCACCAGATCTTCTTGGCGTTGTCGACGCAGCGCGTCTTGATCAGCAGCTTGATGTAGTCGTCGTACTCCGACAGGCTGCCGAAGTAATCCGGGATGCCGGTGCGCGGAAAGCGATCGAAGATCTTGCTGCGATAGGACTTGAGGCCGGTGTTGCGGGCCTGCCAGAAGGGCGAGTTGGTGGACAGGGCGAAGATGTGCGGCAGGAAGTAGCGGGCGGCGTTCATGATGTGGATCGCGACCTCGCGGTCGGCGATCCCGACGTGGACGTGCAGCCCGAAGATCAGGTTGGCGCGCGCCAGCTGCTGCATGTCCTCGACGATCTCTTCGTAGCGCGGGTGCGCGGTGATCGCCTGGTCCTTCCAATGGGCGAACGGGTGGGTGCCGGACGCGGCGATGGTCAGGCCGTTGCGCCGTGCCAGCGCCGCCAGGTCGCGGCGCAGCGCCAGCACTTCGCGGCGCGCCTCGCCGATGTCGGCGCAGATCTTGGTGCCCACTTCGATGACCGACTGGTGCAGCTCGGGCTTGAGCTGGTCGCGCAGCATCGGCCCGGTCTCGCCGTCGGCCAGCAGGTGCTGGATATGGGAGCGCAGGTCGCGCGTCTCGGGATCGATCAGCTGGAACTCTTCTTCGATACCGAGAGTGAACTGCTCGTTTTCCTGAGACATGCCCCCCTCCTCGTCGAACGGTGCGGCGGCGCGGCACCGGCGCGATCTCCCGTCAGCTCTTCAGCTTGTCGTCGTCCACCCAGCGCTCAGCCAGCGGCGACGTCGCCTCCACCGGCGCCACCGGCGCCGTGGCGGCCGAAGCCGGTGCGGTCGCGGTGGCGGCGTTGCCCACCGCGTTGACCAGGAAGCTGCCCCAGGTCAGGTTGCTGCGGCCCGGCTGGTACGCCTGCGCCTTGCGGATCGCCATCTTGGCCGCGGCCTCGACGATCCAGTCGAAGTTATCTTGCCCGATCGAATGCAGGTCGGCATCCGGCGCCGGGTTGCAGAAGTCGATGGCATAGGCGATGCCGTCGCGCACCGCGAACTCCACGGTATTGAAATCGTAGCCCAGCGCTTCGTTGAGCTTGAGCACCCCGTCGTGCACCTGCTCGAGCAGCGCCGGCGCGACCGGCGGCCCGTTGCGCACGTAGCGCTCGTGGAACGGCGCCTTGGGGTCGTACTGCATGATCCGTACGTCGCGGACGTCGATGCAGTAGCAGCGGAAATACTCCTTGAAGACGATCTCTTCCTGCAGCATCATCACCAGCTGCCCGGTTTCGTCGTAGGCGCGGAAGAACTCCTCGGCGTTGTTGAGCCGGTAGACGTTCTTCCAACCCCCGCCGGCAAACGGCTTGAAGAAGGCCGGAAAGCCCACGTAGGCGAAGATCGCCTCCCAATCCAGCGGATAGGCCAGGTTGCGCATCGATTTTTCGCCGGTGTCCGGCGGATGCTGCTTGGACGGCAGCAGCACGGTCTTCGGCACCGGCACGCCGATCTTGGTCGCCAGGCAGTTGTTGAAAAACTTTTCGTCGGCGCTCCACCAGAACGGATTGTTCACCACCGCCGTGCCATTGAGCGCCGCGTTCTTCAGGTAGCCACGGTAAAACGGCACGTCCTGCGAGATGCGATCGACGATCACCGCGTAGCCGGTATCGTCGCCCTGGATCACCTTTTCGATGCGCACCGGTTCCGCCGTCAAACCTGCTTCGGCGCCTTTGGCGTTGACGCGATCGATAAAAGCCCAGGGAAAGCTGTCCTCCTGGCCGAAAAGGATGCCGATCTTCGTGTTGGTCGTCGTCATGGAGAGCTCTCCCCCCTCACAGTTTGGAAAGGTAACGCGGGAACATGTCCCGCCAAAGCGGCCAGTCGTGCTTGGCCCAGCGCCACAGATCGAACCAGTGCGAGATGCCCTTGCCGTCGAGCAGGCGCGAAAAGCTCTCGTTGGCCGCCAGGCAGATGTCCCATTCGCCGGCGCCGAGCACGATGCCCATGTTGCGCAGGTGATGCAGATACCACGGATCGTTCAGCCCCTGCACGTAGTCGACGGGGTTGTTGAAGTAGGCGTTGTCGTCGTAGTAGCCGCCGAGAAACTGGCGGATGTCGAAAGCGCCGCTCATGCTGAACATCCACCCCACCTGGTCGGGGTGGCGCAGCGCCACGTTCAAGGCGTGATAGCCGCCGAAGCTGCAGCCGGCGACCGCCACCCGCGGGTGCCCGGTGTCCGCCCGCGCGTGCTCGAACACCTGGTGGACGATGACTCGTTCGTACGCCATGTGCGTCCTGATGCGGTCGGCCGGGTGGATGCCCTGGTTGTACCAGCTGTCGCCGTCGATGCCGTCCGGGCAATACAGCTTGACCCGCCCGGCCTCCACCAGGCCGCGCGCCGCCTCGATCAGGCGGAAGTCCTTGTATTCGTACCAGCGTCCCTGCGAGGTGGGAAACAGCACCACCGGCACGCCGGCGTGACCGAACGCCAGCATGTCGAATCGACGCCCGCCCAGATACGGCGTCTGCCACTGGATGTGCTCTTCTTTCAATGGTTTGCGATCCCAACCCCGGCCTGATTCAGGCACCAGGCGGCACGACGCCGAAAGGTTAGCACACCCCCGTCCTGGGGGCGGCGGAACGCGGCAGGAGCTAGGATTGGGCGCGAACCCTGCAAGAAGGAGCTGCCATGGCAAAGATCGACAGCGTGAACCCGGCAACCGGCCAGACCCTGGCGAGCTACGACGAGATGAGCGCCAGGCAGGTCGGCGACGCGATCGCCGCGGCGCACGCGGCGTTTCTCGACTGGCGCGACACGGACTTCGCGACGCGTGCCGAAGTGCTGCGCACGGCGGCGCGCCTGCTGCGCGAGCGGCGGCGCGACTATGCCGAGCTGATGAGCCGCGAAATGGGCAAGGTCGTGGCCGGCGGCCTGGGCGAAGTCGACAAGTGCGCCTGGGTCTGCGAGCACTACGCCGCGCACGCGGCGACCCTGCTGGCGCCCCAGCCGGTCGAAACCGAGGCCCGCCGCAGCTACGTCGCCTTCGAACCGCTGGGCGTCGTGCTCGCGGTGATGCCCTGGAACTTCCCCTTCTGGCAGGTCTTCCGCTTTGCCGCGCCGGGCCTGATGGCGGGCAACGCGGGCCTGCTCAAGCACGCCTCCAACGTGCCGGGGTGCGCCCTGGCGATCGAAGAGGTGCTGCGCGACGCCGGTCTGCCGGCCGGCCTGTTCCGCACCCTGTTGATCCCGTCGCGCGACGTCCCGAGCGTGATCGAGCACCCCCTGGTGGTCGCCGTCACGCTGACCGGCAGCACGCCCGCCGGCAAGGCCGTCGCCGCCGCGGCCGGCGGTCAGCTCAAGAAGACCGTGCTGGAGCTGGGCGGCAGCGATCCCTACCTGATCCTGGACGACGCCGACCTGGACAGCGCCGTCGCCACCTGTGTCGAAAGCCGCCTGATCAACACCGGCCAGAGCTGCATCGCCGCCAAGCGCTTCCTCATCCCGCGCCGCCACGCCGCCGCGATCGAGCAGCGCTTCGTCGCGGCCATGGCCGCCAAGGTGATGGGCGACCCGCTCCAGGACGGCGTCCACCTGGGTCCGCTGGCACGCCGCGACCTGCGCGACGACCTGCACGCCCAGGTCCAGGCCAGCCGCCGCGCCGGCGCCCGCTGCCTGCTGGGCGGTGAGCTTCCCGACGGCCCAGGAGCCTTTTATCCGCCGACCGTGCTGGCCGACGTCAAGCCGGGCATGCCCGCCTACGACGAAGAGCTGTTCGGACCGGTCGCGGCGCTGATCGCCGTCGACGGCGAAGACGAAGCCGTGCGCGTCGCCAACGATTCCGTCTTCGGCCTGGGCGCCGCCGTCTTCACCGCCGACCCCGCCCGCGGCGAAGCGGTAGCCCGCCGCCTGGCCGCCGGCAGCTGCTTCGTCAACGAGCTGGTCAAGTCCGACCCCCGCCTCCCCTTCGGCGGCATCAAGCAGTCCGGCTACGGCCGCGAGCTGGGCGCCTTCGGCATCCGGGAATTCGTCAACATCAAGACCGTCTACGTAAAATGATGCCGGGGGCGATCTCCGGAGATGATCTCCGGCGGTGATCTCCCGGCGCCGAAGCGAACGGACCTAACAGTTCTTACAGCTCTTCGCCGTCGGGTTCTCGCAGGTGCAGCCGGTGATCGGGCAGGTGTTGACCACCGAACAGGCGGGAGTCAGCGCCCCGCCCCCCGCCACGCCGGCCAGCGAATCCAGCCGGTAGAGGGATTCGGCCATCAGCCGCAGCTTCTTCGTGCTCTTCTTCATCGCGTCTCCTTTGGGGTTGCACCGCGCTCGTAATGAGCAGTGCCGCCGCGCCCCAGAATCGGGCCGGCGACGCCGGATACGCCGGCCGCTGATCGGTTGACAAGCGGCTGAGCATCCGGCACCATAGCTACATCGCTCCGCGCGCTCTTTTCGAGAGCGACGCGGCGGCTCCAAAGAGGCTTGGGCGGCCCACGGAGCTGGGCGGGCTGGGACCTGCCAAATAGGAAGACGCCCAGAAAGGAGGTGGTCCAGTGGACTTAGATAAACCCGGTTTGGTGGAGGTGGCGTCCTCGTAAGGGGAGATCCTCCTAAGCCTGGCTCTCTGGTTCTGACCAGTGCTGCAGGTCGGCTCCCCTCCAAGCGGGGGGAACCCAACGCCACTGAGACCAACCCCTCAAGGCCCCGGCTTCGGCCGGGGCCTTTTGTGTTTCTGCCCGCCTCGACGCGGAGCCTCTTGATGCCGCCGTTGCCTCGCGCGCCAGTCCTCCCCTGACTCGCCGCCCCGCCGCAGCCTGGCGCGGCAGATGCATCCCTGCGCCGACAGCGCCGGTTTCGCTGTACGCTGCAGCTGACGGGCGGTGGTCGACGGGAGGGAGGTTCGCGGATGGGGATCTGGGATCAACTGTCACGCTGGCCGGTCATCCAGCAAATCGCCACGCGGGACCTCAAGGGGCTGGGCGCCACCGCCGCTTCGGCGCACAGCCGCGGCCTGGCGCCGCGCACGCAGGCGGCGGACCGGGTGGTGCCTTCGGTGTGCCCGTACTGCGCCGTGGGCTGCGGCCAGCTGGTGTTCGTCAAGGACGAAAAGATCACCGACATCGAAGGCGATCCCGATTCGCCGGTTTCGAACGGCTGCCTCTGTCCCAAGGGGTCGGCGACGTTCCAGCTGGTCACCGGCGCCCATCGCCTGCAGCAGGTGCTCTACCGCCGGCCGCACGGCACCGAATGGGAAGTGCTGCCGCTCGAAACGGCCATGGACATGGTGGCCGAGCGCGTCAAGGCGACCCGCGACGCCACCTTCATGGAGGAGCACCCCGACGGCTTCCCGGTGCGCCACACCCTGGGCATCGCCCACCTGGGCGGCGCCACCCTCGACAACGAAGAGAACTACCTGATCAAGAAGCTGTTCAACAACCTGGGGATCGTGCAGATCGAAAACCAGGCCCGGATATGACATTCCGCCACGGTCCCCAGTTTGGGGACCTCCTTCGGTAGGGGCGGCGCCACCACCTTCCCGGGCGACCTGCAGAACTCCGACTGCATCGTCATCCAGGGATCCAACATGGCGGAATGCCACCCGGTGGCGTTCCGCTACGTCATGGAAGCGAAGCGGCGCGGCGCGACGATCATCCACGTCGACCCGCGCTTCACCCGCACCAGCGCGGTCGCGGACCTGCACGTGCCGATCCGCGCCGGCAGCGACATCGCCTTCCTGGGCGCGGTGGTCAACTACGTCTTCGAGCACGAGCGCTGGTTCCACGACTACGTGGTCGCCTACACCAACGCGCCCGTCCTGGTGTCGGAAGACTTCCGCGACACCGAGGACCTGGACGGCCTGTTCAGCGGCTGGGACGCCGAGGGCGCCCGCTACAATCCCAGATCCTGGCAGTACGACGGCACCGAGATGCATCCCGCCGGGGGCCATCGCGAGCTGACCGCCGGCGAGCTCCACTCGCGGCGCGCCGTCGAAAGCGAGTGCGCCTCGCCGCTGCCGCTCGACCCGACGCTGCAACATCCGCGCTGCGTCTTCCAGGTCCTGAAGCGCCACTTCGCCCGCTACACGCCCGAGATGGTGGACGCGGTGTGCGGCGTGCCGCGCCACCTGTTCCTGCGCGTCGCCGAAGCGCTGTGCGCCAGCTCGGGGCGCGACCGCACCGCCGCCTTCTGCTACGCCGTCGGCTGGACGCAGCACTCGGTGGGCGTGCAGTACATCCGCACCGCGGCGATCATCCAGCTGCTGCTCGGCAACATGGGCCGCCCCGGCGGCGGCATCCTGGCGCTGCGCGGGCACGCTTCCATCCAGGGCTCGACCGACGTGCCGACGCTGTTCAACCTGCTGCCCGGCTACATGGCGATGCCGCAGGCCGGCAAGGACCTGGACTTCGCCACCTACGTCAAGCGCAACACCCCCGCCGGCGGCTGGTGGTCCGAGTTCCCCAAGTACGCGGTGTCGCTGCTCAAGGCGTGGTACGGCGCCGAAGCGACCGCCGACAACGGCTGGGCCTACGATCACCTGCCCTTCGTCCACGGCGACCATTCGCACATGACGACCGTCACGGCGATGGCCGACGGGCTGGTCAAGGGCTACTTCCTGATGGGCGAAAACCCCACCGTCGGCTCGATGCACGGCGCCCTGCAGCGCGCCGGGATGCGCCAGCTGGACTGGCTGGTGGTGCGCGATTTCGCGCTCATCGAAAGCGCCGACTTCTGGCGCCAGGCGCCGGAGATCTCGCGCGGCGAGGTGCGGCCCGAAGACATCAAGACCGAGGTGTTCTTCTTCCCCTGCGCCGCGCACACCGAAAAGGACGGCACCTTCACCAACACCCAGCGCCTGTTGCAGTGGCACCACAAGGCGGTCGAGCCGCCGGGCGATTGCCGCAGCGAGCTGCACTTCGCCTTCCACCTGGGGCGCCGCCTGCGCCAGCTGTACGCCGGATCGCAGGCGCGGCGCGACCGGCCGCTGCTGGCGATGACCTGGGACTATCCGACCACGGGGCCGACCGCGGAGCCCAGCGCCGAGGCGGTGCTGGCCGAGATCAACGGCTACAGCATCGCGCCCGACGGCAGCCGCAAGCCGGTAGGCGGCTTCACCGAGCTCAAAGCCGACGGCTCGACCGCCTGCGGCTGCTGGATCTATGCCGGCTGCCGCAAGGACGGCGTGAACCTGACGGCGCGCCGCAAGCCGGCCCGCGAACAGAACTGGGTGGCGCTGGAATGGGCGTGGGCGTGGCCCGCCAACCGCCGCATCCTGTACAACCGAGCCTCCGCCGACCCGCAGGGGCGCCCCTGGTCCGAGCGCAAGCGCTGCGTGTGGTGGGACGCGGACGCCAAGCGATGGACGGGCGAAGACGTGCCCGACTTCATCGCCGACCGGCCGCCGTCCTACTGTCCGCCCGAGGGCGCCACCGGCCTGGCCACCATCGCCGGCGATGCGACCGTTCATGCTGCAAGGCGACGGGCGCGGCTGGCTGTTCGCTCCCAACGGCCTGCTGGACGGGCCGCTGCCCGCCCATTACGAGCCCGAAGAGGCGCAGTTCCACAACCCGTTCTACGCCCAGCAGTGCAACCCCACTCGCCTGGAATGGCGGCGCCGCGACAACCCCTACCATCGCGCCTGGGACGATCCCCGCTATCCGCACGTGATGACCACCTACCGGCTGACCGAGCACCACACCGCCGGCGCCATGAGCCGCTGGCTGTCGTGGCTGTCCGAGCTGCAGCCCGAAATGTTCTGCGAGGTGTCGCCGGAGCTGGCGCGCCAATACGGCCTGGTCAACGGCGGCTGGGCGACGCTGAGCACCGCGCGCGCCGAGATCGAGGCGCGGGTGCTGGTGACCCAGCGCATGCCGCCGCTGCGCCTGGGCAGGCGCGTCGTGCACCAGATCGGCGTGCCCTACCATTGGGGCAGCAAGGGGAGGGTGGTGGGCGACGCCGCCAACGAGCTGATCAGCTTCGTCGGCGACCCCAACGTCTCGATTCAGGAGTCCAAGGCGCTGACCTGCGCCATCCAGCCCGGCCGCCGCAGCCGCGGTCGGCGGGTGGTCACCAGCGGCCCCCTGGCGGCGGCACTGACGGCGACGCCGGCGCCGGAGTCCGTGGACGGCGAACCGGCGGGCGGCGCCTGGTCCCGCGACCAGCCGCCGGTTTCGGCGCGTCAGCCCGGCCCGCACGGCATGGTGGCATCGGCGGCACAGCGCAACGAGGAGAGCTGAGCATGGCCAAGGGGTTCTTCACCGACACCACGCTGTGCATCGGCTGCAAGGCCTGCGAAGTGGCGTGCAAGCAGTGGAACCAGCTGCCGGACGACGGCCTGCAGTTCACCGCCATGTCGTACGACAACACCGCCGCCCTGGGAGCCTCCACCTGGCGGCACGTCTCGTTCATCGAACGGCCGGTGCCGCTGTCGGGACAGGAAACGGGGCTGGGCAATTTTTCCTGGCTGCTGATGTCCGACGTGTGCAAGCACTGCCACCGCGCCGGCTGCCTGGAAGCCTGCCCCACCGGCGCCATCATCCGCACGGAATTCGACAGCGTCTACGTGCAGCCCGACATCTGCAACGGCTGCGGGTATTGCGTCGTCTCCTGCCCGTTCGGGGTCATCGACCGCCGCTCCGACGACGGCCGCGCCTGGAAGTGCACGCTGTGCTACGACCGGCTGCGCGGCGATCTGGAGCCCGCCTGCGCCAAGGCCTGCCCCACCGACTCGATCCTCTTCGGCGAGGTGGAAGAGCTCAAGGTGCACGCCATCGATCGCGTCCAGCGCCTGCACCGGCACGGCGTCGGCGAAGCCTGGCTGTACGGCGCCGACGAAGCCGGACAGCCCGGCACCGAAGGGCTGAACGCCTTCTTCCTGCTGCTCGACCGGCCCGAGGTGTACAACCTGCCGCCCAACCCGACGGCTCCCGCCAAGCGCGCCGCCGCCAGCTGGGGCGCCATGGGATTGGCCCTGGCCGGCCTGGCTGCCGCGGCGCTGGCCGCGGTGCTCTCGACCGCGGGCGACGATCGAGATCGGGACCGGTACGCATGACCGGCAGCGGCGGCGACGGCCGTCACATCGATCCGGCGCTGGGCACGCTCGGGGGCAGCGCGGGCGCGCAACAGCGCGTGGCGCCGGATCGCGACGACCCCGGCGGCCAGCACGGCCATGGCGGCAACGCCGCCGCGCCGTCGTGGCTCCCCTGGGGCGAGCTGCCGTCCGACTCCTTTGCCGGCGAGCGGCCCACCTACTATGGGCGGCCGCTGCTCAAGGAAGCGGTCTGGATCTGGTCGATTCCGCTCTACTTCTACGTCGGCGGCACCGCCGGCGCCGCCGCGACGCTGGGCGCCGCGGCGCAGCTCGCCGGCGGCCCCGGCGCGCGGCCGCTGGTGCGGCGCTGCCGCTGGATCGCGGCGGCGGGGTGCGGTGCCAGCACGGTGCTGCTGATCCACGACCTGGGGCGCCCCGAGCGCTTTTTGAACATGCTGCGCGTGTTTCGCCCCACCTCGGCGATGAGCGTCGGCTCGTGGGTGCTGGCCGCCGCGGCTCCGGCAGCCATGGGATCGGCGGTGCTCTCCGGCTGCCGGCGCCCCTGGCTGCGCCGGCTGGGCGACGCGGCCGGCCTGGGCGCCGCGCTCTTCGGCATGCCCCTTGCCGGGTACACCAGCGTCCTGCTGGCTTCGACCGCGGTGCCGTTGTGGCAGGCGTCGCGCCGCAGCCTGCCGCCGCTGTTCATCGCCTCCGGCATGTCCGGCGCCGCGTCGCTGTTCGGCCTGATGCCGCTGGCGCCGCGGGAAGAGCGCATCGTGCACCGCTTCGGCACCGCCGGCAAGATCGCGGACCTGGCCGCGATGGCGGCGGTCGAGCGCGACGCCGGGCGCGTCCCCCAGGTCGCCCGCCCCCTCCAGGAGGGCCTGTCGGGTACGCTGTGGAAGAGCGCCAAGGCGCTGACCGCCGCCAGCCTGGCGCTGTCGCTGCTCCCCCTGCCGCGCCGGCGCCGCCGCCTGACGCGCGCCCGCGACGTCGGCATCGGCCTGCTCGGCACCGCCGGCGCCGTCGCCCTGCGCTTCGCCGTCTTCCACGCCGGCAAGGCCTCGGCGCGCGACCCCCAGGCCACCTTCGACAACCAGCGCGCCGAGCTGCACGCGCAGCAACCGGCGTCCGCACCGCCGCCGGCGCCAGGCCCAGGCAGCAGCTCCAACCCCTGATTCGGCGCTTCCCGGCGACGCGACAGCCTTGTTTGTTTCCCACAACCGGCCTTGCCCAGCCTGCCGCTTTTGCTTCGCGGAACCCGTCGAACCGCTTTGCCAGCCGGACCCGATCTGGCGCTGATCTTGCTTGTGCTTGCGCCCGCGGAGGACCTGCTTGCGGCGCTGGCGACAAATTTTCACCCGGACGATCCTGGCCTGGAACGATCATGACGCGACGACGCAGGGCGCCGCGCTGGCGTTCTACACCATCTTTTCGCTCGCGCCGCTGCTGATCCTGGTGGTGGCGCTGGCGGGGGCGGCGTTCGGCGCCGAAGCCGTGCGCGGCCAGATCGTGCTCGAGCTGCAGGAGCTGATGGGGCGCGACTCCGCCAGCTTCGTGCAGTCGATGCTGCGCACCGTCGCCAAGCCCACCGCCAACCGGCTGGCGGGCATCATCGGCATCGCCACCCTGGTCTTCGGCGCCTCGGGCGTCTTCGTGCAGCTGCAACAGTCGCTGAACCTGGTCTGGGACGTGGCACCGCGGCCCGGCGCCGTCTTCGCCACGCTGGTGCGCAAGCGCATGCTGTCGTTTGCCGTGGTGGTGGGGATCGGCTTCCTGCTGGTGGTGTCGCTCATCCTGTCCACACTCCTGGCGGCGCTCGGCGGCTACCTGGAAACGCGCTTCGCGCTGCCGGTCAGCTGGCTCCACATGTCCAACATCGCCCTGTCGTTCGTCGTCGTCACGCTGCTGTTCGGGCTCATCTACAAGCTGCTGCCCGACGTCGCGATCGACTGGCGCGACGTGGTGGTGGGGTCGTTGGTGACCGCCGCCCTGTTCGAGATCGGCAAGAACCTGATCGGCATCTACCTGGGACGGTCCGGCGTCGGCTCGGCATACGGCGCCGCGGGGTCGCTCGTGGTGATCACCTCCTGGGTCTACTACTCGGCGCTGATCTTCCTCTTTGGCGCCGAGCTCACCCACGTGTACTCGCTCGACCACCGCGCCCGCCATGGCGCTCCCGCCGCGCCGGTGGAGGCGGGAGCGACGACCCGTACGCCGGCTGCCGCCGGTGCCCCTGCCGTGGAGACAACCGCGGATTGAACGGCGACGGCGCGTCCTTCTCGCAGCGGCGCCGCGCGCCGCGCCGCGCGGCGGCATGGCTGCTGTCCACCGGCCTGGCGGCGATCACGGCGATCACGTTGAGCGCGGCGGCAGCGCCGCTCTACGCCGCCGAGTCGCTGCGCGTCGAAGTGGACGGGATCAAGGGCGACCTCAAGAAAAACGTCATGGCCACCCTTTCGATCGAAGCCCAGCGCAAGGACAAGGACCTGGACGAATCGCAGATCGAACGCCTGCACGGCAAGGCGCCGGCGGAGATCTCGCAGGCGTTGCAGCCCTTCGGCTACTACCGCTCCCTGGTCGACGCGTCGCTCGGCCACGACGGCGCCACCTGGGTGGCGCGCTATAAGGTGGACCCCGGGCCGCAGCTCAAGATCAACGCCCTGGACGTGCAGGTGCTGGGCGCGGGAGCGAGCGACGCGCATTTCGAGCGCCTGGCGCGCGATTTCCCGCTGCACCAGGGCGACCCGGTTTTGCAGCTGCAGTACGAGTCGGGCAAGAAAGCCTTTGACGACTACGCCGCCGGTCACGGCTACCTGGACGGCAAGTTTGCGGTCAACCAGATCCGCATCGACCTGGCCGCCTACACCGCGGACGTCGTCGTCCATTACGACAGCGGCCCGCAGTACAAGTACGGTCCGGTGCGCTTCCACCAGAGCTTCCTGCGGCCGCGCCTGGTCGAAGGCTTCGTGCGCTTCAAGCAGGGCGAGCCGATCTCGGCGGCGCAGCTGCTCCAACTGCAGCAGGCGCTGGCCGACACCAACTATTTTCAGCGCGTCGAAGTGGTGCCGCAGCGCGCCGAGGCGCAGGGCCTGGAAGTGCCGATCGACGTCAACCTGACGCCGTCGCGGCCGGAGAAGTGGACCGCCGGCGCCGGCTACGGCACCGACACCGGACCGCGCGGCACCGTCGGCCTGGAGCTGCGCGACATCAACGAATACGGCCACCGCTTCACCTCCGAAGCCGACGTGTCGGCGATCAACAAGAGCTTCCGCGCCGACTACCTGATCCCCGACGTCCGCACGCGCACCGACATGCTGGACTTCACCGTCGCCTACGCCGACCTCACGCCGGCGACCAGCAAGAGCCTGAACCTGCTCGCCGGCCCCAGCTACAGCAGCCTGCTCGGCCGCTGGCACCAGGTGATCTCGCTCGACTACCAGCGGGAGAGCTACACCGTCGGCCCGCAGAGCGGCCTTTCCGACCTGGTCATCCCGCAGATCACCTGGTCGCGCGTGTTCGGCAACGACCGCCTCTATCCGACGCGCGGCGAAAGCTACAACTTCGTCGTCCGCGGCGGCGACAAGGCCCTGCTGTCCGACGACAACTTCGCGCAGGCCCAGGCCACCGCCAAGTTCATCCAGAGCTTCGGCCAAAAGAAAGTGTTTCGCCTGATCACCCGCGCCACCATCGGCTCGACCTGGACCAGCGACTTCAGCCACCTGCCGCCCAGCGAGCGCTTCTTTGCCGGCGGCGACCAGAGCGTGCGCGGCTACGGCTTCGAAGGCATCGGCGCCCTCGAAGACGGGCAGGTCATCGGCGGCACCGACCTGCTGGTGGGCAGCGTCGAGCTGCAATATCGCCTGGCGCGGTGGCAGGCGCTGCAAAAGTTCGGCGTCGCGACGTTTTTCGACGCCGGCGGCGCCGGCTTCTCCTTCGGCGGCGAGCTCAAGGAGGGCACCGGCCTGGGCATCTTCTGGATCTCGCCGATCGGCCCGGTGCGCGTCTACGTGGCGACCGCGCTCAGCATCCCAGGTCACCCGCTGCGCCTCCACCTCACCATAGGTCCAGATCTATGAACGCCGGACGCCTGTTCCGCCGCCTCGGCCGCATCGCCCTGTGGGTCGCCGCCAGCCTGGCCGGCCTGGTGGTGCTGCTCGGCATCGCCCTGGCATTTCTGATCGGCACCCAAAGCGGCACCCGCTTTCTCTTCGGCAGGCTGGGCGCGCTCATGCCGGGAAGCTTCCAGGTGCGCACGGTCACCGGCCGCATCGACAGCCCGCTCACCCTGGAGGGCCTGGTCTACAAACGGCCGACCCTGCAGGTGACGATCGACCGCCTCTACCTGGAGTGGAACCTCAAGGCCTTGCTGCAACGGCGCCTGGACATCGGCCGCCTGTACGCCGACGGCATCCAGGTGGTGTCGACGCCGGCCCCCAGCCAGCAGCCCACCCAGCTGCCCGACCTGGACCTGCACTTCAACATCATCGTCCGCGACGCCCGCGTGCGCGGCCTGCGCATCGGCGGCGACGCCGGCGCGGCCGGCGGCGGCAGCGGTGGGAGCGGCAGCGCCGCGGGCAGCGGAGCCGCGGGCGGGCTGCCACCGATCGACGAGATCGACCTCAAGACCACCGACATCCAAAACCACGTCCGCGTGGATCTGCTGTCGGTGCGCTCGGCCCTGCTGGACGCCAACGTCACCGGCACCGTCCAGCCGCAAGGCGATTATCCGGTCGACCTCACCATGCGCTACACCGTGCGGCCGCCGGCATCGCCGGCACCTGCCACGCCGGTCGCGCCGGCGGGCGCGCCGAAGGCCGCCGGAACGACGGCGGCGGGAGCGAAGGCCGGCGCGACGGCGACGGGGGCTCCTGGAGCCGCAGCGCCGGCGCCGCTGCCGGCGCTGCCGGCGATCGTCGGCTCCGGCACCCTCACCGGCACCCTGGCGTCGCTGCACGTCCAGCAGGTGCTGACGGCGCCCTTTGCGGCGCGCTTGCAGGCGGTGCTCGACCAGCCGATGCGCACGCTGCGCTTCGACGGCCAGCTGGCGTTCAAGGACGTCAACCCGCGGCGCCTGCGGCCCGACCTGCCCGACCTGCCCGCATCGGGAACGGTGGCGGCGCGCGGCACCGTGGACCGCTTCGACAGCTGGGGCGCCATCGACGGCGCCATGGACCCCGTGGGCCGCTTCCACCTGGACTTCCAGGCGTCCCGCGTGCCGCCAGCCCACACCGGCGACGCCTGGCAGGTGCAAAAGGCCCAGCTCACCCTGCCCGGCACACCGCTGCAGCTGGCGCTCAGCGGCAAGGTCGAGCTGCCCGCGCCCCCCGCCCAGACCGCAGCCGCGCCGGCAGCGCCGGCAAAGACCGCGACCCTCGTGGACGCCGACCTGCATGCCACCTGGCGCAACCTGGCCTGGCCGCCGCGCGGCACGGCGTCCTTTGCCAGCCCCAGCGGCGACGCGCACGTGACCGCGCACATGGGATCGGCAAGCGCGCTGAGCAGCGAGGGCAGCGTGCGGGCGGTGATCGCGTCCGTGGGGCCGCTGGCCGTCGACTACAAGGTGAGCCAGAACGGCGCCGACTGGCACCTGGAGAAGGTGGAGGTGGCGCTGACCAACACCGCGTCGCACCTTGCCGCCTCCGGGCAGGTCACCCAGCGCGGCCAGACCTTCGACGTCAACGCGGCGCTCAACTGGCGCGATCTCGCCTGGCCGCTCGCCGGCCCGCCGCAGGTCAAGAGCGCACAGGGCCAGGCGCGCATCGCCGGCACCCTGGACGACTTCAAGCTCCAGGTCGACGCCGCCCTGGCCGCCGGCGCCGGCGCCGCGGGCACCCTCGGCATGGCCGGCACCGCGCCGGCGGCAAAGCCGGCGAGCGCCGGTGCGACCAGCACAGCGGCTACAACCACCGCCGCGAACACCTCGCCAGCCGCGGTAAAGGCGCCGGCGACGACAAACGGCGCCAGTCCAGCGGCGGTCCCGGCGGCATTGCCGGCGGGGCGGTTTTCGCTCTCCGGCAACGGCAGCCGCAACCAGTTTCACATTGCCAGCCTGGCGGCGGACGTGCTGCAGGGGCACCTGCAAGGGCATGGCGACGTGGCGTGGAGCCCGCAACTGACCTGGAACCTGACGCTCAACGGGCAGGGGATCGATCCGGCGGCGATCCGGCCTGATTTTCCCGGCCACCTCAACTTTGCCGTCGCGACGCGCGGCGAAAGCGGCGGCGGCGGGTTGAACGGCACGGTCAACCTGCCGCAGCTGTCGGGGACGCTGCGCGACCAGCCGATCTCGGCCAACGTCGCGCTGGGCATCGCCGGGCCCACGTACAACCTGTCGCGCTGCGAGGCCAGCTGGGGGACGACGCGGGTGCAGGCGTCGGGGCGCATCGGCGATCGCCTGGACCTGGGGTTCGACGTGTCGACAACCAACCTGGGCCTGCTGCTGCAAGGCGCCACCGGCACGGTCAGCGCCCAGGGGCACGTGTCGGGGCCGATGAAGACGCCGCGCGTCGCGGCGACGGTCAACGCGCACGGTCTGCGCTACGGCACCCAGGGGGTCGGCTCGGCGAACCTGCGCGCCGACGTCGACCTGGCGCCGGCCGGCCCCTTCCAGGTCGACCTGGACCTGCACCAGCTGAATGCCGGCGGCCAGCTGGTCAACCTGGCGACGCTGGCCAGCCGCGGCACCACCGCCAACCACACCCTGACGCTTGCGGCGACCGGGCTTGGCGACAGCAAGGACGCGCACCTGGACCTGGGCCTGGCCGGCGGCGTCAGCGGCGCGCTGGGCGCGGATTCGGTGTGGCACGGCCAGATCACCCGCCTGGACGTGCGCTCGTCGCCGGTCGGCGATTGGGGCCTGCAACAGGCGGCGGCGCTCACCGCCGGCGCCAAGACGATCGAGCTGCGCGACCTCTGCTGGGCCAACACCGGCAAGCCCGCCGGGCCGACGGCCAGAGCCGGGAGCGGCGCCGGCGGCCGCCTGTGCGCCAGCGCCGCCTGGTCGCAGGCCGGCCCCTGGGCTGGCGACCTGACGGTCACCGCGGTGCCGCTCAACCTGTTCAAGCCGTTCCTGCCGGCGGACCTGACGATCACCGGCGACATCAACGGCACCGCCACGGCGCACGGCGGCAGCAAGGGCATCGCCGCCGCCAACGTCGACCTGTCGCCGGGACCGGGGACGCTCAGCTTCCCGGCCGACAACGGCAAGACGGCCGAGGTGCGCTTCGACCGCGCCACGCTGCGCGCCCAGGCCGGGCCGGCGGGCGGCGACGCCGACGCGGCGCTTTCGATCGCCGATGCCGGCACCTTCGAAGCCAAGCTCACGCTGCCGCGCCTGACCCAGGGCATCGTGCTCAAGGATCAGCCGCTGGCCGGCACGATCACCGCCAACTTCAAAAATCTTGCGTTTGTCGAAGCCTTCGTGCCCACGGTGCGCAAGCTGACCGGCGGCCTGCTCGCCAACCTGCGGCTGGCCGGCACCGCCGGCGCGCCGCGCGTCGCGGGCGACGCTCACCTGCAAGGCGTCACCGCGCAGATCCCGATCCTGGGGCTGGACGTCAAGGACGTCCAGCTGAGCGCCACCGGCGACGGCGGCGGCCTGCTCAAGATCGCCGGCAGCGCCAGGTCCGGATCGGGGTCGGTGCAGCTGGCAGGCACCGCCGGGCTCATGCCCAGCGCGGCGACGCCGATCAAGCTGGAGCTGACCGGCTCGCGGTTCCAGGCGATGAACACCAAGGAGATCCAGATCCTGGTGTCGCCCAAGCTGGACCTGGCCTACGACGGGACGTCGGCGCGGGTGACCGGCGACGTGACGATCCCGCAGGCGCTGTTTCACATCGAAAAGGTTGCCAAGGGCGGCCCGATCGTGCCGTCCAAGGACGTGGTGTTCGTCGGCGGCATGCAGCCGCAGGCCGAGCAGCAGGCGGCATCGCCCCTGAAGCTGCACGCCCGCATCCGCCTGGTGCTGCCCAACCCGTCGGTCGAGCTGGACACCTTCGGCCTCAAGGGCCAGCCCTACGGCGAGCTGCTCATCGTCGAAGAGCCCGGCCGCGACACCAGCGGCAGCGGCGAGCTGGACATCGCCAAGGGCGGCACCTTCCAGGCCTACGGCCAGAACCTGACGATCGAGCGCGGGCGGCTGATCTTCGGCGGCCCGATCGCCAATCCGGGCCTGGACATCCGCGCCTCGCGCCTGTCGGACGACCAGACCGTCACCGCCGGCATCGAGGCCAAGGGGACGCTCGGCAAGCCCGAGATCACCGTCTGGTCGACTCCCACCATGGGCGAAAGCGACGCGCTCGCCTACGTCGTCCTTGGCCACGGCCTGAGCACCGCCTCGTCGCAGGAGGGCAACCGCGTCGCCAACGCCGCCCAATCGCTGGGCCTGGCCGGCGCCGGCATGCTGGCCAACAACATCGCGTCGCGCTTCGGCCTGGAGGAGGCGTCGATCAGCTCGAGCGGCGGCCTGGACCAAGCCTCGCTGATGCTCGGCAAGTACCTGGCCCCCCACCTCTACGTGGTCTACGGCATCGGCCTGTTCCAGCCGGTCAGCACCTTCCGCGTGCGCTACATCATCAGCAGCAAGTGGACCCTGCAGGCCGAAAGCAGCACGGAAACCGGCGCCGACATGCTCTACACCCTGGAGCGCGGCCGCATCAAACGCCACTGACCGGCGGGCCGGCGGGCGGTTCAGCGGCGGCCCGCGGCACCCTTGGCGCTGCCCGCCGCCGCACTCTTCGCCGCCTGCGCCGGCCGCGCCGTCCCCAGCTCGCCCAGCCAGGTCTTGATCGCGGAGTCCATGCGCCGGCGGTCGCGGTGCCGGGCGACGGCGATCGCCACCAGGCGGTCGACCAGCTGCGGCAGCGGCAGCCCCGAAAGCGCCCACAGGCGCGGATACATCGAGATCGCGGTGAAACCGGGCAGGGTGTTGATCTCGTTGAGGTACAGATCCGCTTCGCCTTCGAGGAAGAAATCCACCCGCGCCAGGCCGGCGCCGCCGATGGCGACAAACGCGTCGGCGGCCAGGCGGCGCAGGCGGTCGGCGACGGCGGCGGGCAGGTCGGCGGGTGCCACCAGCCGGGCGGTGTCCTGCAGGTATTTGTCGGCGTAGTCGTAGAAGGCGTTGCCGGCGACGATCTCACCCACCGCCGAAGCCTGGATCTGCTCGTAGCCGAGCACCGCGCACTCCAGCTCGCGGCCGGCGGCGGCGCGCTCGACCAGCACGGCGTCGTCGAAGCGCAGGGCGAAACGCACCGCGTCTTCCAGCCCGTCGCGCTCGTCGACGCGGCGGATGCCGACGCTGGAGCCGCCGTTGCGCGGCTTGACGAAGAGCGGCAGCGGCAGCTGCTCCAGCCGCCGCAACGCTTCCTGCGGCGCCGCCTGCCAGGCGGCGCGGCCGATCGTCTGGCAGGGCAACACCGGCACCCCCGCCGCGGCGACCAGCTGCTTGGTCAGCGCCTTGTCCATGGCGGCGGCGCTGGCGGCGACGCCGGGGCCGACATAGGGGAGATCGAGCATTTCGCACAGCCCCTGGAGCGAGCCGTCTTCGCCCCAGCTGCCGTGCACGATCGGGAAGACCACGTCGACGCCGGCGTCGAGCAGCACGGCAAGGGTCGGCGCGACCGGCACCCCCAGCGGCGGGATGGCGCGCGCGTCGCCGTCGAGCACCGCAGCCGCCGCCGCGCAATCGATCCAGCATCCGTCCTGGGAGATGCCGAGCGGCGTCACCTGGTGGCCGGCCTCGCGCAGGCCGCGCGCCACCGTGCGCGCCGAGGCGATCGATACCTGGTGTTCGACGCTCCTGCCGCCAAACACCACTCCCACCTGGAGCGCCTTGGTCATGAGACGCCCATTCTAACCCGGCTACGACCGCCGCCGGCACGAGTGCCGGCCTGGGGGGCCGGGGCCGCGCCTCATGCGGAGAGGTCGAGCTGATGGGCGCTCAGCACCTCGTTGAGCGCCTGCAGGCGGGCGACCACTTCGGGCGCCACCGGCTGGTCCAGGCGCAGCACCGCCAGCGCTTTCTCTTCGCCATCGCGGCGCGCCAGGTGGATGTCGGCGATGTTGACGCCGGCGACGCCGAGCAGCGTCCCGAGCTTGCCGACGACCCCCGGAACGTCGCGGTTTTCCAGCACCAGCAGCCGCCCCTGCGGCCGGAACTCCAGCTGGTAGCGGCCGAACCGCACCACGCGCGGGTCGCGCCCGCCGATGAGGGTCCCGCCCAGCTCGACCGTGCGGCCGCCGCCGGCGAGCGTCACGCCGAGCAGCGGCGCCGGGTCGCCCTGGCTGCTGTGGCTGGCGACCACCAACGCGATGCCCCGCCCGTCCGCCACGTGCTCGGCATTGACGTAGTTGACGCCTTCGCCCAGAAACGGCGTCAGCGCCCCCTTGAGCGCCGCCACGGCGATCGGCTGCCGGTATCCTTCGTCGATGCCCCAGGCGTCCACCTGCAGGCGCTCCAGCGGCGCGTCCAGCAGCAGGCTCGCCATTCTGCCCAGGCTCTCACCCAGGTGCATGAAGGGCTCCAGCCGGCCGGCGCCGCCGGGAGCGGCGCGGAACGGCAGGTTGACGGCGGCGATGGAGAGCGAACCGGCCAGCGCCGCCAGTACCATTTCCGCGGTCTCGCGCGAGATGCGCTCCTGCGCTTCGAACGTCTGCGCCCCCAGGTGCGGCGTCGCCACCACCCGCGGATGCGACGCCAGCGTGCGGTCCTTGGGCGGCTCTTCGGCGAACACGTCCAGGCCCGCGCCGCCGATCGCACCCGACTCCAGGGCGGCCAGCAGCGCCGCTTCGTCCAGCACGCCGCCGCGGCCGCAGTTGATCACCAGGGCGCCCTTCGGCAGCAGCGCCAGGCGCTCGTGGTTGAGCAGGTTTTTGGTCTGCTCGGTGAGCGGCGTGTGCAGGGTGACCGCGTCGGAGACTTTCAGCAGCTCTTCGAGCGGCAACATCTCCACTTCCAGGCGGCGCGCCGCCGCCGGGTCCAGAAAGGGATCGTAGGCCACCACCTTCATCTCGAAGCCGCGCGCCCGCGCCGCGACGCGCTGGCCGATGCGGCCGAACCCGATCACGCCCAGCGTCTTGCCGTACAGCTCGACGCCGGTCAGCTTGCGGTTCCAGCCGCCGGCCTTGGTGGAGGCGTCGGCTTCGGGCACCCGCCGCGCCACCGCCAGGAGCAGCGCAAAGGTGTGCTCGGTGGCCGACATCAGGTTGGCGGTCGGCGCGTTGACGACCAGGATGCCCAGCTCGGTCGCCGCCGCCACGTCCACGTTGTCGACGCCGATGCCGGCGCGGCCCACCACCTTGAGGTGGCGTCCGGCGCGCAGCAGCTCGGCGGTCACCTTGGTGGCGCTGCGCACGACCAGCGCGTCGCAGTCGGCGATGAGCTCGGCGATGCGGGGCCGGTCGGCCTCTTGCATCTGCACCAGCTCGGCGCCCGACGCGGTGAGCAGCGTCAGGCCCGAAGGGTCGAGGGAATCCGCGATCAGGATGCGCGGCATGGCGTCACGACTCCGCGCGCGCCGGCTGAGCCGCCGCGCCCGCTCCCTGGGCCGCGCCGGCGAGCCCCGCCAGCACGTCGTCGATCTGGGCGAGCAGCTCGGTCAAGTCGCTTTCGCGCACCTCGCCCATGTGGCCGATGCGGAACGTCGTGGGCTTCCAGTCGCCGTAGCCGCCGCCGATGGTCCAGCCGCGCGCCAGCAGCTGCTTGACCAGCGCCTGCGGGTCGACGCCCTGCGGCGGGCGCAGGCACGACACGGTGTGCGAATGCGCTCCCGCCGCCGCCACGTAGGTGCAGCCGCGCGTCGCCGCCCATGCGGCGGTCTGGCGGTAGAGCCGTTCGTGGCGCTGCCAGCGCGCCTCCATGCCTTCCGCCAGGATGCGGTCCAGCTGGCGCTCCAGGGCGTAGAACAGCGGGATCGCCGGCGTGGTGATGGCGCCGCCCTCGCGGTGCTTGTCGCGGTAGCGCAGCAGGTCGGTGTAAAAGCCGCGGCGCTCGACCTTGGCGGCGCGCAGGGCGGCGCGGTCGGAAAGCGTGAACACGGTCAGACCGGGGGGCAGCGCCAGCGCCTTTTGCGTGCCGGCCAGCACCACGTCCAGCCCCCAGGCGTCGGATTCGACCGGCGCACCGCCGAGCGACGACACGGCGTCGACCAGGATCATGGCGTCGCTCTCTTCGCGGATGGCGCGCGCGATCTCGGCCAGCGGGTTCATCACCCCGGTCGAGGTCTCGTTGTGCACCAGGGTCACGGCGTCGTAGCGCTTGCGGCGCAAGGTGGCGCGCACCGCGTCGGGATCGATCGCTTCGCCCCACGGCACCGACACGCGGTCGGCGGCCTTGCCGACGCTGCGGGTGATCGAATGCCAGCGTTCCGAAAAGGCGCCGCAGGTCAGGTTCAGCACATCGGCGGCGGCGGTCGAGATCACCGCGCTCTCCATGATCAACGTGGAGCTGCCGGTGGCGATGAGCGCGTCGCCGGCGGTGCGCAGCACGGCGGGCAGGCGGCTTGCCAGGTTGTTGTAAAAGGCACGGAAACCCGCCGACCGGTGGCCGACGACGGGAGCCGCCATGGCCTGGCGGGCATCCTCGGGCACATAGGTGGGACCGGGCAGAAAAAACTGGATCTTTTCCATGATGGAGGACCTTTGCTTTGATTTGCCAACGGGCGGAATCCGCGCGCACTGTGCGGTCCGAATGCCGCATTGTGGCAAATGCGCCGGCCAGCCGCAACCCGCCCGCGGCCGGCGGGAGGCTAGGCCGGACTGTCGCCCTGCCGCGCTTTTCCAGCGCTGGCGGGCTTCGACCAGGGGTACGGGCGGCGCAGGTGGGCCACCAGGCTGGCGGTATCGAGATGCCGCACCGCGTCAACGCTTGGGTCGCCGGCGGCGCTTTTGACCGCCCAGGCGTCGCTATCGTGGGGCGCCAGCAGCGGCATCTCCCAATCGTCCGGCGGCATCGCCGCCGCGCTGCTCCCCGACACCAGGACCAGCACCACGGCGCAGCCGGCGAAGTGCTCCCGCAACAGGTCGCGCAGCACCGGGGCCCCCGCCATCGCCTTGACCGCCATGCTGTGACTGCCGCCCACCGCCACCGCCCGCCCGACGCCCGTCGCCACCGCGTCGGCCAGGCTGGGCGCCATCGCTTCCGGCGGCCGCAGCTCCAGCCAGCCGGTGCGCATGCCGGCGGCGGCGAGCGCCTGAACCAGCGGCGCGAAGACCGCCGCCGGCTCGACCACCGCCAGCAGGTGCGGTGCGCGGCGACCGCGGCGCGTCATGCCGGGTCCCGTGGCGGCAAGGCCGGCGACTCGGGGTACAGCAGGATCTCCCGCCGCTCGGCGCGGAAGCTGGCTTCGTCCGCCGCCCACGTCGCCATCCAGGCGTCGAGCGCGCCGTCGTCGCCGCGATCCAGGGCGGTGCGGCACTCGCTGCCGCCGGTCAGCAGATCGATCGCCGGCCGGTCGGTGACAAATTCGTAAGCGGCCCGCCGCCAGCCGAACGCCCGCGGCGCGATCCGCGCAAACGCCCGCAGCAGCTCGACGCCGGTGCGATACGAGCGAAACGCCGCCGGCTCCGTCACCTCCAGCTGGACGCCGCCGCACACTTGGCCGCGGTGCTTCTGGAACTGCGGCCGGAAGTAGACCGGCAGAAAGACGCAGCCGGCAGCGGCGCCCGCCTTGCCCGCGGCGCCCGCGGTGCCCGCACGCATGGCGCCGTGGGCGTTGAGCGCGTCGGCCAGGGCGGCGGGATCGACGCCGGGGGCGCCGGCCAGGTGAAACGGGCGCGTCGTGCCGCGGCCTTCCGACAGCTCGGTCGCTTCGATCAAACAGCCGCCGGGATAGATCAGCGCCGTGGCGGCGGTCGGCATGTTGGGCGACGGCGCGATCCAGGCAAGGCCGGTTTCGGACCACGACATCGCGCGCCGCCAGCCGTCCAGGGTCCACACCCGCGGCGCCTGCCGCCAGCCGCGGCGGCGCGCCTCCAGCAGCATCAGCTCGCCCAGCGTCAGCGCGTGCCGCACCGGCAGGCGGAAGGCGCCGACGAAGGATTCGCAGCCCGGCGCCGGCAGGTTGCCTTCGATCACCTCGCCGCCCAGCGGATTGGGGCGATCCAGCACCCACACTTCGCAACCGGCGGCGAGAGCGGCTTCGGCCGCCCACACCGCGGTGGCGGCGTAGGTGTAGTAGCGCGAACCGACGTCCTGCAGATCGATGATCAGCAGGTCCAGCGCCAGCCTGGTAAAGGTTTCGGGCCGCGGCGCCAGCGTCTCCGCCGCGTCGCCGTAGAGCGATTCGATCGGCGCGCCGGTCCACGGATCGCGGCCGCCCGCCGCCGCCACCATGTCCTGTTCGATGCCGTAGAAGCCGTGCTCGGGGCCGAACAGGGCATGCGGCGGGCCGGCGGCGCTGGCGGCCAGCGCGCGGTGGATGGGACGCAGGTCGCCGGTCACCGCGGCGCCGTGCGCCAGCAAGCCGTAGCGCGTGCCGGCCAGTTCGCGCAGGCGGTCCGGCGCCGCCAGCAGCCGGTCGAGCCCGGTCTGGATCATGTCCGCTGGTAGGAGCCGCGCTGGCCGCCGCTCTTGGCTTCGAGCCGCAGATCGGTGATCACCGCGTCGCGCTGGACGGCTTTCACCATGTCGTAGAGCGCCAGCGCCGCCGTCGAACAGGCGACCAGCGCTTCCATCTCGGCGCCGGTGCGCGCCGTCGCCACCACGCGGCTGCGGATCTCGACGCCTTGCGGAATGGGCAGCACGGTGACCTCCACCTGGTCGAGCGGCAGCGGATGCGCCAGCGGGATCAGCTCGGCGGTGCGCTTGGCGCCCTGGATCCCCGCCAGGCGCGCAACCGCAAAGGCGTCGCCCTTGGGCAGATTGGCCAGGGCGGCGACGGTGGATGCGGCGAGCAGCACGCGGCAGGAGGCTTCGGCGATGCGCCGGGTGATCGGTTTCTGGGAAACGTCCACCATGTGCGCCGAGCCCTGCTCGTCGAGGTGGCTGAAGGGAGGAGCCGGATCGGTCATCGGAGCGGCTCAAGGAGTGAGCAGGCGGGTACGGCGGCGCGCGGCGCGCCGCCGGTTCGCCGATCCGTTCGGTGTTACTTGCGGCGCTTCTTGTTTACCGATTCCTTCAGTTCCTTGCCAGGCTTGAAACGCACGCTCTTGCTGGCCTTGATCGTGATGGATTCGCCGGTGGCGGGGTTGCGGCCCTTCCGCGACGCCCGCTCGGAAAGCGTGAAGCTGCCGAAGGACGGCACCTTGGCGGACTCACCCGCCTTGACCGCCTCGGTGATCGCAGCAAACACCGCTTCGAAGGCCTCGGTGGCCTGCCTGCGCGTGAGCCCCTCCACAGAGTCCACAATGCTATTAATCAAGTCAGCTTTACCAGCCATCTCTCCTCCTCCTTGGATTCCGTTTTTCCGGCGCAGAAAACTAGGAAAAGACGATAAGCCAACGGCCAGGGGCTGTCAATGCCTCGTAAGCGCCGCCGGAGCCCTTCAGGGCGCGGTTTTCGCGAGCACCGAGACGGAGAAGCCGTCGTGATCGTCGCCGGTCAGCAGCCGCCATGCGCCCGGTCCCGCGATCGCCGCGCCCAGCTGGGGATCGAGGCGACCCGCCAGGTCGAGCGGCTTGAAGTCCGAGCGCACGGCCAGGAAGCTGTCCACAACCTGTTCGTTTTCCTCCATTTCGAGCGAACAGGTGATGGCGACGATGCAACCGCCCGGCCGCACCAGGGGCGCCACGCCGCCGAGCAGACGCAGCGCCTGGCGCGCCAGGCGGCCGATCTCCCCCGGGCTGATGCGCCACTTGAGCTCGGGATGGCGGCGCAAGGTGCCGGTGCCGCTGCACGGCAGGTCGAGAATGATGCGGTCGAAGCTGCGCGCAAACGGCGGCGCGCCGGCGTCCGCCACCAGCGCCGGCAGCCGTCTGCCGAGCCGGTTCAGGTTCTGGCGCACCAGCAGCAGGCGATCGAGCGACACGTCGGCGAGCACCGGCCGCACCGACGGCTCGCGGGCGAGCAGCGAAAAGCTCTTGCCGCCTGGCGCCGCGGCGGCGTCCAGCACGCGCTCGCCCGGGCGCGGCGGCGGCACCAGCGCCGCCGCCTGGCTGGCTTCGTCCTGCACGTACAGGTCGCCGCGCGCGAACGCCGGCGAAGCCAGCGGATCGCCGTGACGCACCGTGAGCCCCATGGGCGCGAGCGACGACGGTTCCACGTCGACGCCGCAGTCGATCAGCGCCTCGGCCAGCAGCTCGCGCCCGCCACGGTCGCGAAACGCCAGCAGCTGCAGCGGTTTGCCGCGATTGTTGGCGGCCAGCAGCGCCGCCGTGCGGCGGTGGCCGAAGCGCGCCAGCCAGCGTTCGACAAGGAAGTCGGGATGGCTCATTTCGAGCGCCAGCCGGCGCGTCGGATCGCTCTCCCGCACCGGCCAGCTGGCCAGCTGCGGCGCGCGGGCGATGCGCCGCAGCACGCCGTTGACAAAGCTGGCGCCGCCGCGATGCGTCACCTGGTGCGCCTGCTCGACCGCCTCGTAGACCGCGGCATGCGGCGGGATGCGATCCAGAAACAGCAGCTGGTAGGCGGCGATGCGCAGCGGCGAGCGCAGCGCCGGCTCGATGTCGTCGAAACGGCGATGGCTGGCGTCGGCCAGGATCTGGTCCAGCCGCCGCAGCCAGCGCAGGCTCCCCATCACCAGCTCCACCAGCAGTCCCTGGTCGCGCTCGTCGAAGCGCCCGAGCGCGCTGTCGAGGAACGAATCGACCGGCGCCATCGAAGCGAGCGTGCGGTCCAGCACCCAGCTCGCCGCCACCCGCACGTTGTCCTGCGGCGTGCGGCGCGGCGTCAGCCGGCGGTTGCGCGGGGAGCTGGCAGGCGCCGGCGGGCCGGCGCCGCGGCTGCGGGTCAGGAAAACCTCTCGCCCGCGCGCAGGCGCTCGCCGTTGACAAAATCCGCGCCGCGCAGCGCCCGCTTGCCGGGCCGTTGCAGCTCGGCAACCACCAGCCGCGTATCGTCCCCCGCCGCAATCAGCAAGCCCTGCGGCGTCAGCCCCAGAAAGCTCCCAGGGGTGGCGGCGGACGGACCGTCTTGCGCCGGCGAGGCGGGTGACGGCACCGCCGATGCCTGCGCCGCCGGCATTTGCGCCGCCAAAGGCTGCGCCGGTGGCGCTTGCGCTGCCGGCGCCTCCGCTTGCGCAGGCTGGGGTGCCGGCGTTTGCGCCGCCGCGGGCTGGTCCTGGGCGTGCGCGCGCACCAGCTTGACGGGAGTGCCGCGCAGGTCGGCGGTGAGGCCCGGCCATGGCGTCCAGGCGCGCAGGCGGTTGGCGATCTGCGCCGCCGGCAGGCTCCAATCGACGCGCCCGCCCTCGCGGGTGAGCCGCGGCGCGTAGGTGGCGAGCGCGGCGTCCTGCGGCTGCTGCGGCAGGTCGCCGCGATCCAGGCGGTCGAGCGCCTGCAGGATCAGTTGCGCTCCCAGCGCGGCAAGCCGCGGCGCCAGCTCGCCCGCGGTTTCGCTGGGACCGATCGCGATCGGCGCCTGGAGCAGGATGGGACCGGTGTCGAGCCCCGCTTCCATGCGCATGACGGTGACGCCGGTGCGCGCCTCGCCGGCGGCGATGGCCGCCTGGATCGGCGAGGCGCCGCGCCAGGCCGGCAGCAGCGACGCGTGCAGGTTGAGGCAGCCCAGCGCCGGCAGCGCCAGCAGCTCGGCGGGAAAGATCTGGCCAAAGGCCACCACCACGGCGATCGCCGGCGCCAGCGGCCGCAGCTCGGCCAGGAAGTCCGGCGAGCGCACGCGTTCGGGTTGCAGCACCGGCAGGCCATGCTCCAGCGCCCAGCGGGCGACCGGCGGCTGGCGCAGCTGCTGACCGCGGCCGGCGGGGCGCGGCGGTTGCGTCACCACTCGCAGCGGCGCGCGCCCGGCCGCCACCAGCGCCTGCAGTGCCGGCACCGCAAGCTCCGGCGTGCCAAAGAAAAGGAGCGGATGGGTCGGCGGCATGGCGGCGATGCTACCACCCGCTCCACCTGGCCTGGCGCACGTGCGGCGCGCTCCGATGGCAAACGATCCTTGGCAGCACGGCTGCGCGCAACCCGGACCGATGGCTGGCTTGGGTTGGCGCTGCCGCGATGGGCTACGGCGATGGGCGACGGACGGCGGGAGCGACAGCCGGTAGAGACAGCGAACCCCGGGAGGTGACCCTGCCCGGGGCTGGTGCTGCGACGATGCGGCTGGCTCAGGGGATCGGATTTTCGACGGTCATCGGGATCTTGCCGATGAACGTGTAGACGCCGTTGGAGTCCACCACCTGTGCCGACAGCTCGTGCACACCGTTGGACAGCTGGGTGGTGTCGATGTAGGAGTACCAGCCTGACGTGGCGGAGGTGGGATAGTTGGGATATTCGGAGAAGATGTCGGGCCGGGCCAAGCCGTAGTAGGCGAAGTTGTAAAGGTTGCCGTCGACGTAGACCAGCACCGCGTTGACGCCTTCGTAATCGAGCGCCCAGCCGGACGCGATCACGTTGCCGCCGAACAGCAGGCCCGGAACCGGATTGTCGATACCGCCGATTCCCAGGTCCTGGTTGGTGAAGTCGAAGCAGGTGAAGAACACCGCGATCGAGGCGATGTCGGTGACGTTGCCGGCGATGTCGCCGACGCGGATATCAATCTGGTGACTGCCGGGTGCGTACTGCGCCGGAATCACCGTGCCGTCGCCGCTCGGATCGCTGTGCGCACTCATCAGGTCGCCGATGTCGAGCGCGAAACGAAAGCCCGCGTTGGGCGTGTCCTTGAGGCCGGGATAGATCTGCAGCAGGTCCGGCCGGTAGAGACCGTAGCAGTTGGTGTAGCCGCCGGCTTCGGGCAGGTATTCACAACCCGCCTTGCTGTTGTAGCTGCCCAGGTCGAAGTTGAAGTCGTCGAACAGGTTGGCGCCGTCCAGCAGCAGCTCGACATAGCCGATGCCGGTCTCTTCGTTCTGCACGTTCACGCCCAGGGCATAGCCCTGCACGATGTTGTAGTTGCGGCTGTCGCGATTGGACGGGGCCCAGGGCGTGCAGGTGCCGTACAGCTGGGCGCCCAGGTTCGGGAACTCGATTTTGCCGAAAGGCAGGAGGTCCGCTTCGGTGTTGGTGAATTGCAGCCGGATCCTGTTCAGATAGGCGACTTCACCGGTGCGGCTTTCCACCCTGGCCGACACGAAGTGCATGCCGTTGAGGAACTTGGTGGTATCCAGCTCGTAGCCGAAACCGGCGGCCGCCGAATCGGGATAGTGGGGATATTCCTTGGTCACCAGCGGGCGGCTGCGGCCGTAGTTGGACCGGCCGACGATCGCGCCATCGACCACGATGTCGACGGCGAAGACGCCGGAATCCGCCAGCGCCCAGCCCGCGATCGGCACGACACCGTTACCGGAATTGCCGCCGTCCACCAGGCCGGTGAAAAATCCAAAAGGCGCCGCGGCCCAGGCGGCAGGCGCCCCGAGGCACAGCGTCAGCAAGAGCATCCACGTCGCAAGAGAAGCCTTTCGCCACATCATCACTCCGACCTCCGCTGCGCCGGCCCGGCCCCCACGTTGCAAATCGTGAAAGCGCCTTTACGACGCAGGCATCACCGGCCTTCTTTCAAGTGATACGTTAACTTTCGGCGATTCTAAGCCCGCGATAGCCGGAAGTCAATGAGTTAAATCGCGGTGGCATATGGATTTACCCCAGACGGCAAGGCAGGCGGCCAAGAACGGCGCCAAGCTACAACCGGTAGGCCGCACCGCCGCTAAAACCACAACATGTCGGGTAGTTCGACCGGCGCGCCAGTGGCGCCCGCCGCCGGGGCGCGTTCTTCAGCCGCCGGCGAGCGCCTGCAGGTGCGCCGCGACCAGGTCGGGGAGGCTCGCGATGTCGTAGCCGCCTTCCAGGACGGCGACGACGCGGCCGTCGCAGACCTCCGCGGCCAGCTGGCGCAGCCACTCCCCCCAGCGCGCGAAGCCGTCCTGGGTGACCGCCATGCCAGCCAGGGGATCGCGCATCCAGGCGTCGAAGCCGGCCGAGATGAGCAGCACCTCCGGCGCGAACCGGCGCAGCGCCGGCAGCACGTGGTCCTGGATCGCCTCGGCGTAGCCGGCGTCGCCGGTGCCGGCGGGGAGCGGCAGGTTGAGCGTCGCGCCGGCCCCTTCGCCCAACCCGGTTTCGTCGGCCGCACCGGTGCCGGGATAGAACGGATACTGGTGGGTGCTGGCGAAAAACACGTCGGCGCGCGTTTCGAACAGGTGCTGGGTGCCGTTGCCGTGGTGCACGTCAAAATCGAAGATGGCGACGCGCGAAACGCCGTGCCGTTGCCGCAGGTGCTGGGCGGCAACGGCGACGTTGTTGAAGAAGCAGAAACCCATCGCCGTCGCCGCTTCGGCGTGGTGACCCGGCGGCCGCACGGCGGCGAAGCCGGTGCGGTCACGCCCGCCGGCCACCCAGTCGGCGGCGGCGAGAGCTGCCTGCACGCCACCCCAGGCGGCGTCCCACGCTCCCGCCGACAGCGGGTTGTCGGACGAATCGAGCAGGCCGTCGCCGCGTTCCACCGCGCGTGCGAACCGCTCGATGTAGCTTTCCTGGTGGAGCGCGCTGACCGCCGCCAGCGCCTCGGCCGGCGGCGTCGACAGGCCGTCCGGCTCCGCGGCCTCCGGCTTTGACGGCACAGATGACGGCCGTGACGGCGACGAGGGCGACGAGGCGTCCACCGCCGGCGGCGCCGGGTGGAGGTCGTGGATCTCCAGACCGGCCGTGCGCAGGCGCTCCAACACCCGCGCCAGGCGCCGCGGCTGCTCGGGGTAGCTGGGCGGCACGACGTGGCCGAGGCAGCGCGAATCGGTAAAGACGCGGATCACAAGGCGGATCATAGATCATGGCCGCACCCCGCCGCCCTCGGCCACCAGAAATCGCAGATCTGGCACATCCAGGCTGGCAGCGGCGGCCCTGCCATGCGCCGCGACGTCGCGGCGCACCCGCGGCAGCAGCCCTTCGACGCAGCGCGCGGTCAGGCCGCTGCCCAGGGCAGCGGCGATCTCTTCGCTGGTCCAGCCCGACGCCGACATCACCAGGATCCTGGCATTGCGGCGGCAGTGGCGGCGCCCGGCGAGCGCCCCGCACGTTTCCAGAAACATCCTCACCCGCTCGTGGCCCAGCACCCGCTCTTCGGGATTGGCCCGCGGGTCCTCCACCAGCTTCTCGGCGGCGTCGGAGGCCGGCTGCTCCCTGCCACGCTTGAGCGCGCGCGCCGCGCGCAGCTGGTCGAGCACCACCCGCTCCGCCACCTTGCCCAGGAACGCCGCGACCTGCGGGTCGTTGATCGCGCGGCAGCTGTAGATGCGCCGGCCGCCGCCGTCCAGCAAGCGGCAGTACACCTCCTGCACCAACTCTTCGACCTGCTCGCGACGCGGCCGCACGCCGGCCTGCCGCAACACCCGCCCCACCCGCGCCCGCAGCCCCGGCCCAAAGCGGCGGATCAGCTCCTCCCAGGCCGACTCCGGCCCGGCCGCCGACGCAAAGCACAGCTCTGCCAATCGTTGCATCGCACCGCTCCCCCTTCGCCATGAAGGGGGGCGGCGGCTGCCAGGGGATTTGAGGGCACGCGGCCAGGGAACGCAGGAGCGTCCGGCGGCGACAGGGACGCTTTTTATAACATGCACAAGCGACGCAGGCAACTGCCATCTTTGGGCGGTTGGGGCGGCGGCGTTGGCCGGTTGGGCGGCGGCGCGCTTTGGCCCCACGATCCTTCAAGTCAAGAGGCAGGCGTCAGAGCAGCCGGCGACAGACCTTCCGCGGCCCTGGGCTACAATGCTCGCTCCGAGGCCGCCGTGCGCCAACGCTCCCCGTCTCACAAGTCCAAACCCCAGCAGCCTACGGACCGGCCCATCAACAGGGCTGGGGCAGGCACGCCTGGCGCCAAGGCGGTGCATGGCGCGCAAGGGGCGTTCGCCACGCTGGGGGGGGCCGGCGCCAGGGCGGCAGTCGGCGCCAGGGCGGCGGTCGGCGCCAGGGCGGCGGTCGGCGCGATCGCCGCGGTCGCCGCGGTCGCCTTGCTCGGCGCGCTGGCCGCGCTGGGCCTGGTGGCGGCCGGTTGCAGGGGCGGCGCGGCCGGGACGGGAGCCGGCCCGGCGGCGGGGCGGGGGCTGGCTGGAGCGGCGCGGGGCTGGAACGTGCTGCTGCTGACGATCGACACGCTGCGGTCGGATCGGCTGGGGGTGTACGGCTACCGGCGCCGCGCGACGTCGCCGCACCTGGACGGCGAGCTGGGGGCGGGAATCGTCTTCGACAGCGCGTTTTCGCAACGGGCCGCGACCTGGCCGTCGCTGGCTTCAGTGCTCAGCGGGCTCTATCCGAGCGGCCACGGGGTGGACGAAAACGGCTACGGGTTCCCGGACGACCTGCCGACCCTGCCCAAGCTGCTGCACGGCGCGGGGTACCGCACCGCGGCGTTCCTGAGCAACATGTGCGACGCCAACCACCTGGGCTGGGACGATCGCACCTGCATGGGCGGCAAGGACGGCAAGACGGTGCAGGAGGCGCTGGACTGGGCCGCCGGCCCCGAACCGACCCCGCGGCGCCCGTTCCTGATGTGGGTGCACCTGTTCGGCGCCCATCCGCCCTACTACAACGGCGGCGACCTGGCGAACCAGCTCGACCCCGGCTACGAAGGGGAGCTGGGCCCCAAGAAGTGGCGCCTGGATGAGGTGATGACGCAGCACCTGCGCCTGGACGCGGCGGACCTTCGCCACCTGGACGCGCTGTACGACGGCGCGGTCATCGGCAGCGACCGGCTGGCGGGCGCGCTGCTCGACGGCCTGCGCCAGGCCGGCAAGCTGGATCACACGCTGGTGGTGATCGCCGCCGACCACGGCGAAGAGCTGTACGCGCACAACGCCTATCTCTACCATGCCTGCTCCGTCTACCAGACGACGCTGCACGTGCCGCTCGCCTTCGCCGCGCCGGGGCTGCTGCGCGCCGGCGCCCGCGTGCCGCAGGCGGTCGAGCTCATCGACGTGCTGCCGACGCTGCTCGAGCTGCTCGCCGTGGCGCCGCCGGCGCGCCTGGACGGCCGCTCGCTGGTGCCCTACCTGGAGCGCCCCGGCGAGGGCGGCGCCGGCAAGCCGGCGTTCTCCGAATACGGCGCCAGCCACCTGCACACCGTCATCCAGGGCGGCTGGAAGCTGGTCGACAACCCGGACGACCTGCAGCCCGCGTGCATCCCCGGTCTGGCCGGCAAGCCGCCGCTGCACTATGCGATCGGCCGCTCCGAGCTGTACGACCTGGCCCACGATCCCGGCGAAACCGTCAACCTGGCCGCCACCCACCCGGTGGAGCAAGCCGCCCTGGCGCGCCTGATCGTCCAGCGCTTCAGCCACCTGGCCACCCGCGCCCACCCCCAGCAGGTGCCTGAAAAGCTGCGCAAAGAGCTGACCGACCTGGGCTACGTCGCGCCGTAGCGCTCCCCGCCGGAAGCCCGTAGGGCTAGCTACCAGCACCACGCCGGTGCAGCCGGGCCACCGCGCTGCCGTGAAGCTAGTGTCCCGAGTCAGAAGTTTCACACCATAATTCGGCGGCCGCCCACGCCCCTGGCGGCGTTGCGACCTGCCGGAAGTGCCGGGACAGGCGGCAGCCCCGGCCGCCGCCTCGACATAGTCTCGACTATGCCTGCGGCGGCGTGCCTGGCCAGGAGCGCGGATGACTCGCCGACTTATGCCGCGAATTTCTGACTCGGGACACTAGTAATGGCCTGTATCAGGCCACTAGTACTACTGTGTCACGCCAGCAGAAAAAGCCTGCCAGCGTTGAATTCCACGAAATTTTCAGAAGTATTCAATTGAAATACGCAAAGTACTGAGACAGAACAACTTGCACGGCAGCCTGTGCGAGTTTGTGACACTGTAGTACTAGCCGCGCGCCGCCGCCAGCGCCGCCGGTAGCCGGTTGCGGCTGTTTGCCGCACCTCCCATGATGCGGGCGATTCCGAGTTACCATCTGGCAGCTTCCTCGGGACGGAACGACCATGAGCGATCTGTTAAGGATCACCGACCGGTACCAGCTCGACAAGCTGGTGCATGCGAGCGACGCCGCCAGCGTCTTTCGCGCCGTCGACCTGCACTCGCGCCGCGTGGTGGCGCTCAAGCTGATGCGCCCGCCTGCCGGCCAGCCGGCCGGCGGTGGCGCGCCCGGCGAGCAGGCCCGTTTCGCCGACGCCTGCCGGGCCTTGCAGCAGTGCAACCATCCCAGCGTGCCGCCGCTGCTGGATTTTGGTTTTGCCGGCAGCGGCGAAGCCTTTCTTGCGGTCGAGTACCTGCTGGGCGCCACCTTCGATCTGCTGGCGGGGTCGCCCGCGACGCGCGTGCTGCCGCTGCTGCTGCCGGTGCTCGACGCGCTCGAGGAGCTGGACCGCCACGGCCTCGCTCATGGCAACCTGCGCGCCGACAACCTCCTGGTGGTGCCGCGCGGCGGCAGCGAGGAGGAAATCAAGCTTCTCGGCTGGGGCAGCGCCGTCGCCGGAACCGGCGACGAGGGGCGGCGCAACGACCTGCGCGCCTTCGCCGAGGTCGCCTGCACGGCGATCGCGGCGCGCGTCGAGCGCGGCCCTTCACCGGTCGTCAGCCTGCGCCCCGAAGACGAATCGCAGCTGGCCGACGCCTCCGAGCTGGCCATCCTGCTGTCGCTGCTGCTGCAGCCCGGCGGCGCGATGCCCGCCAGCCTCTCCTCGGAGCTCCGCCGGGCCTTCCGCCAGGCGCTCCACGGCGACGCGGCAGGCGGCGCGCCGCTCGACCTGGACAGCGCCGTGCGCGCCGACATCACCATGGCCGTCCCCCGCGACCGGCTCCTCGCCGGCACCGCCCTACCGGCCGGCGCCGCCGCCGCTGCCGGATTAGCGGCCGGCGCCGGCGCCCAGGCAGCGGCTTCGCCAGCGGCACCCGAAGCGGCCGGCGTGCGTACCGAAACTCTTCCCAGCTTTCGACCCGAAGACCTGAGCTCCACCCGGCCCGGCATCGCGACCATCGCCGCGATCATTGCGGAAGACAAGCCCGCACCCGCACCCAGGGCGTCCCGCGCCGAGCGGCGCACCCCGCGGCGCGGCACCCCGTACATCGCGTCCGCGGCGCCCGCCGCTGCGGCCACGGCCGCGTCTCCGGCAGTCGATGCCGGCGGTCCACCGGTGCCCGTCGCCGATGCGCGATCCACCGGACGCCACTCCGCGGCGGGCGGCGCGGCGCACCTGCCGGCCGAACCTGCCCTGCCGCCGCCTGAAGCAGAAGCGTGGATGTCTCCCCAACCGTCCTGGATGGTGACCCGGCTCGTGCCGCCCTCCGACGCCGCCGGCAAGCCGCAGACGGAAGCGCCGCCTGCCGCTGGCGCCGCGCCACGCGCCGACTCCGCCTCCGTCCTGCCGTTCCCCGCTCCACCAGCCCCACCGCAGGCCGCCGCCCAGGCGGCCGACGCGGCCCGCCCGCTCAGCCCGGCAGCCGCCGGCAACTCGGCAAGCGCCGGCAACTCGCCAGAGCCCTCCGCTCCAGGCAGCTACGACCCGGCTACGGCGGCAGGCACGGCCCGTACAGGAAGCCCGGCAGACGCTGGCAACCTGGCAGGCGCCGACAGCCAGGCCAATGTCGGCACCTTGCCACAGACCTCTGCCCTGGGCAGCTACGATCCGGCCGAGGCGGCAGGCGCGGCCCGTATGGGTAGCCCGGTCGCCTCTGGCAACCTGGCAGGCGCTGGCGGCCAGGCCAACATCGGCAACTTGCAAGAGCCCACTACCCTGGGCAGCTACGATCCGGCAACGGCGGCAGGCGCGGCCGGCGCGGGCAGGACCGCTGGGCTCGCTGTGCCGGGCGGCGGCACCACTGCCGCTCCTGCGCGCACCGCGACGGGCTCGGCTGGTCTGGCAGCTCGCCAGATCACCGATCCGACAACCGCGCCAGCCGCGGCAGCCGCAGCGGCGGCGCTGTCGCAGGCGGAGCGCGATCAGCTTGACCGCGGCGCCGCCGCTCGGCAGCCGTCGCCCCCCCTGCCCCACCGTCAGCCGGTGCATCCACCCGCAGCGGAGCCCCAGCCATCGCCTGGTGCCATGCCGGCTCTTACGGCGGCGGCGGCGCAGACGGCGGGGCGGCCGAGCGCCCCGCGCGGGCGCCGGGGCGGACTGCGGGCCTGGATTGCCGGCGGCGCGATCGTGCTGTTGGCAGCGGCGCTTGCGGTTGTCGCGGCGATCGCCATGCACCAGCGCCGGCCGGAGACGTCGGCGGCGGTGGCACCGCCTGCGGCCCGCGGCGCGGGCACCACGGCGGTACACCCCGCTCCGGGGGCCCCGCCAGGACCGGCGGCTCCGGCCGCGCCGGGCGGCGCGCTCACCACCGCCGTCCCCGGCGCGAACCCCTCGGCACCGCCGGGGGTGGCGCCGCCGCCCGCGGACCCGCAGCTCGCCGCGGTCGAGGAGCGGCTGGCGGCCGGCGACCTGGCGGGCGCCCGCCGCGCTCTGACGCAGATCTCTCCCGCGCAGCAGGCGGCGTTCGGCGAAGCGGATCGCGCCACCTGGGCTCGTCTCAACGAGACGGTGGCAACCGACGTGCGCGGGCGCATCGCCGGCGACCTGGCCGCGGGCTTCTCTCGCGGCGACATGCGCCGGCTTGGCTCGGCGCTGGCGGCGGCAAAGCGGGAGCAGGGCCTGCCGGTCGTCTTGCGGCGCGACCTGGACCGCGCCCGCCAGGCGGTGGACCTGGACGCGCGGCTGCGCCAGCCCGATCCGCCCGAGGGACAGCCCGAAGCGCTGCGCGACGCGACCGACCTGCTCGCCCTGCTGCCGCGCTACGGCCGCGCCGCGGAGCTGCGGGAGGCGGCGGCGAAAAAGGTGGAGGAGCAGGCCGACGCGGCCGTCGCCGCCGGCGACTTCGACCGCGCCACCCAGCGGCTGGCCGCGCTACGCGACAAGTGGCCCGACCGCGCGGGTCTGCAGGACCGCGCCGACCGGCTGGAGGCGCAGCGGCGCGGCGACGAACGCCTGACCGCGGCGCTGGCGGCGGCCGAGCGGGCGGAGGCCGCGGGCCAGCCGCTGCAAGGGCTGGAAGCGCTCGCCGCGGCCAACCCCGGCGCCCGCTTCCGCGACCGCTTCCGGCAGGAGCGCGATCGCCTCAACCAGCTGCTCGCCAAGCTGGACGCCAACCCGCCGGTCGTCTCCCTGCGCGGCGGCGCCAAGCTGGAGTACGACAAAGGCAAGGGCATCGTCGTGCCGCTGCACGTCACCGACGATTTCGCGGTCAAGACCGTCGAATGCTTCTTCCGCGCCGAAGGCGACCCCGCCTACCGGCAGATCGCCGTGCGCCACCTCGCCGGCGCCGACTACGAGGTCGCCATCCCCGCCGACGCCCACCAAAACCGCAACATCGAGATCTACGTCGCCGCCACCGACCCCTCCGGTCACCAGACCCTGCTCGGCACCCGCGACCAGCCGCTCAAGGTCAAGCGCCGCAACTGGCTCGAAAAGATCTTCGTCGGCAAGGAAGGCCAGTAGCCAGGTCCACGCTCACGAACAGGTCGCACCGCCGCCATGCTGGTCGTGGTGTCGCGGCGCGGTTGACTCTTCTCCCCGCACTCGTTGAGGTATAGCCCGCCAGAGCGGGAGGAGGAGAGCAAGCCCATGAAAAAGAGGGGGAAGGTCCTGCTGCATCGCGAGACGCTGCGCAACCTGTCCAACAGCACGATCTCCAGGGTCGTCGGCGGCGCCCTCAACTCGAAGGTAGCGCCCAGCATTTGCGGGTCGGCCTGCCTCACCGACTGCTACGGCACCGTCTGCTCCATCGGCACCGGCTGCGGAGGCACCGAGTAGCCTTCGTCGAGCAGCCCGTGGTGGAGCTGCGCATCACCGCGGTCGAGGCGGCACCGTTTTTCGATGAAGTCCCGCATCGCCTGCGGCGCGGCGCCTGGCAGTCCGACCCTCCGGTGCTCGCAACCGCCGCAACGGCCTTGCGCCACTGGCGCCACGGCGGAAGTTGACTTGCAGGGGGGCTTTTGGGTTAGGATGCGGGTCCTTTGGCGGCGGGAGGTTAGCTCAGCGGTAGAGCACCTGCCTTACACGCAGGGGGTCGCGGGTTCGAATCCCCCACCTCCCACCAAAAGTGGGGGGCAAACGCCGATCATTTTTGCGGGGTCGTAGTTCAGCTGGTTAGAATGCCGGCCTGTCACGCCGGAGGTCGCGGGTTCGAGTCCCGTCGGCCCCGCCATTCACCCGTCGCGGGCACCAAGAAGGAAGGTCGACGATGCGCGAAAAGATCAAGCTGGTTTCGTCCGAAGGCACCGGCTACTTCTATACCACCACCAAGAACAAGAAGCTGTCGACCGAAAAGCTGCGCATGAAGAAGTACGACCCCAAGGTGCGCAAGCACGTCGAGTTCGTCGAAGAGAAGCTCCGCTAGGGGCTCCCGACTCAGACATTCGCGGCCTACGCCGGCGCGTCCGCGCTCTTCGCCAGGCACGCCGACCCGTCAAGCCGCAGCACCACCCCGGTTCCGCTTCTTCGGCACCGGCTCCCCGTCCGGCCGCTTCCCGCCCGCTTCAAGTGCCAGTCCAGCCATGGCGCCGGGCGTGGCGTTCCGCCCCGTTCCGATCCCTGGCATCGCCTGTGACGCCGCGGCGACTTTGGTACCTGCCGCCGGTCTTTCGTGCCACAATCAAACGCCGTGCCGGCTCCCCGGAGCGGCGCCGCCGCATCTAACGCCGGTCTGCAGAACGATGCGGTGGCGCGTGCCCGCGCGCCGGCAGGTTGGCGAAGCAGCAGCCGTCGTGGCAGTCGGCGCCGGGTGTGCCGGCCGGCGGCTTGCGCGCCGTTCCCGACGCAGCGCTGGTCGCGGCGGGGATCGCCGGCTCAATCAACGGACATCATCAAGGGAGGTCGCGATGTTTCAGGTACCCGCTCTGCCCTATTCATTCGAAGCACTGGAGCCCCATATCGACGCGCGCACCATGGAGATCCACCACGACAAGCATCACGCCGCGTACGTCACCAACCTCAACAAGGCGCTGGAACCCCACCAGGATCTGCAGCACAAGTCGGTCGAAGACCTGCTGCGCGGCATCCACGACCTGCCCGAATCGATCCGCACCGCGGTGCGCAACCATGGCGGCGGCCACGCCAACCACAGTCTCTTCTGGCAGATCATGGGGCCCGGCGGCGGCGGCACGCCGAGCGGCGACCTGGCCGCGGCGATCGACCGTGACCTCGGTGGCTTTGACACCTTCAAAGAGAAGCTGACCAACGCCGCCGCAGCACAGTTCGGGTCCGGCTGGGGCTGGCTCGCGCTGTCAGACGGCAAGCTCGAGGTCATCGCCCGCCCCAACCAGGACAGCCCGCTGATGGAGGGCAAACACCCCATCCTGGGAGTCGACGTGTGGGAGCACGCCTACTACCTGCTGTATCAAAACCGCCGCCCGGACTACCTGAAGGCCTGGTGGAACACCATCGACTGGCAGAAGGCGGGAGCCGTCTACACCCAGGCTCACAACGCCTGAAGCTGTTGAAAACAGAGGTCCCGGCGCAGGACAGCCGGAGACCGGATCCGCGGCGCCTGGACCTGTGAAGACAAGGCACAGGCGCCTGAGTGCCCCGCACTAGCGGGCGGCCGCCACGCAGACCGCAGCACCTGAACCTGTTGCAGCCAAGTCCTCGCGGCGCAACAGAGGGCGGCCGTCCGTCAGCACCGCAGGACCTGAACCCGTGGCAAAATAGGGCCCCGGAGTAGGGGGGACGGCCGTCGTGCTGCCACGACAACACCTTTGCCCGTTGAAGATGGGCGCATTGACGCAGCAGCGAGAGGCGTCCGCAGCCGGCGCCACAATGCCTGAACCCCTTGAAAACAGGGCTTCGGCAGCCCTGGGACCCTATTCCCCCCTCGCTGACCACTCTTGCGTCTCTAAATTTTGTTTATAGAGAAGTTTGCACCTGTCTGCTCATTTAGTGGGCGGTCACCCCTCGCAACATGGGCGCCATTTCAAGTTTATGCCAAGGTTCCTCTCCTTACAATTGCGAACGTGAAGAGCGGCTACTGAAGCGAGAAACGGGGCCTTCAGCCATCCGCCTTCCGGGGGGAGGAACCAAAATGGCCAACATCGACCGTGTGACCCAGGACTTCCGGAGAGAAGAGCGGCACCTCACCAAGGTGTTCAAGGCTCTCTCGGACGGCACTCGCCAAGAGATCCTGCGCCTGCTGGAAGGCCAGCAGCGCACCGTGGGCGAGATCGTCGGCAACTTCAATCTCTCGCAGCCCACCATCTCTCGCCACCTGTCCGTGCTCAAAGAGGCAGACCTGGTGGTCGATCAGCGCCAGGGCCAGAACGTCATCTACCGCCTCAACGACGACGCCCTGTCGACGTCGATGCAAGAGTTCTTCGGCCAGTTCCGCAGCTGCCAGGGCGTCATGCGGTAGGACCGCGGCCAGGCGGCAACCAGTGCCCGCGACCAGCCGGCGCGCCCCGGCTGCCATCGGACACTCGCTGCCGCCGTCGCCGCCAGCCCGTCCAAGCCGGCGGCAGTGCCCGCGACCAGCCGGCGCGCCCCGGCTGCCATCGGACACTCGCTGCCGCCGTCGCCGCCAGCCCGTCCAAGCCGGCGGCAGTGCCCGCAACCGGCCGGCGCGCCCCGCCTGCCATCGGGCACTTGCTGCCGCCGCCATCACCAGCTCGCCGCCGGCCCGTCCAAGCCGGAGGCAGTGTCCGTAACCAGCCGGCGCGTTCCGGCTGTCATCGGGCACTTGCCGTCGACACACCCGAGTTGGCGGCACGGCGGCGCAGCCAGTCGCTTGCACCGCGCGGCGCCGTCAAGGCCTGACACCTGAGCACCGCTTTCAGCCGTCCATCCGGCCGGCGCCGGCCGCACTCACGGCGATCGCTCACGTCTAATTTTCGGCAAGACGGCGCCGCTCGCCCCCCGGCCCGATCGCGACGCGCCGCAGGCGCGCCGCGGTCGGGGCAACCCCGGGGGGGCACAACCGCGGCACACCCCGCCCAGAATCGATGCGCGCCTACGTGATCTCGAGCAGCGCCACGCTCTTGCTCCTGGCGATCACCAGCGCCGCCCGATCGCCAACCCAGCATGAGCTGCGGCCAGGCCGACGCCCAACCAAGGCCACGATTCCGGCGCACTGAAAGGGCCGGTGCGCACAGATGCTATTGAGCAGCCTGCCGCGCGGCGTACTGCGCGGCCACCGTTCAACAGCTACGCCAGCAAGAGGAGCCACCCCGATGAAGAAGCAAGCCAGAAACCTGACCCTCTGCCGCGAGACCCTGCATCACCTGGTCACCCTGGAGCCGCTGCGAGACGCATTGGGAGGCGTCTCGGGACCGCGTACCTGCACCCTGTTCAACACCTGCACCAACTGCAACTACTGCACGATCTGACACCGGCGCCGAGCGTCCCGACAGCACCCGGCGCCGAGGCTGACTCGGGTCTGGCAAAGCGATGCCGATCCTGCCGCAGCTGGAGCGGTCGATGGTGGGCTACTGCTCGTTGAACTGCGCGCGCTGCAACCTTGGGACTTTTCCCGATGCCTGCCAGGCGCGCGGCCTCGGGAGCTGCAACCAGGATTGCGCATAGGCTGGTAAGGCGCGGACCCGCCGGGCCGCTGAGTCGCGCCGTCCGGCAGCTGCGGACGGATAGCGACGGCTGCCGGCGATGAGCGGCGTCAGGTAGCGCTCTCCGGTAGTGCCCTCACTCGTCGCTGGGGATGCGAGCGGCCCCGGTCATTGGCGCTCGTCCGTGAGGCGCTGTATACTTTTCGCCCGCGGGGCGGTGGGCTGCCCCTGGTTGGGCTATCGTTCTTCCTTGCTTCCAAGGCGGTGTAGCTCAGTTGGTTAGAGCAAGCGGCTCATATCCGCTGTGTCAGGGGTTCAAGTCCCTTCACCGCCACCATCCCGCGCCTCACCCATGCACCTTCTGACCGCCCTCGAGGCGTTCTGCGATTCGGCCTGCATCGGCCGCGGCGAGCGCCTGGTGGTTGCCTTTTCAGGCGGCGGCGACTCCACGGCGCTGCTGTGGGGGCTGTCGCGCGTCGCACCGGCCCGCCGCATCGACCTGGTTGCGGCCCACCTCGACCACGGCATGGACAGCGGCTCCGCGGAGCGCGCGGAGCGCGCGGCCCTGCTGGCCCGCCGCATCGGCGTGCCGCTGGTGGCGGCGCGGCGCCCGCTCGCGCAGTGGCGCGCCACCGGCGAGAGCGCCGAAGCCGCCGCCCGCCGCATCCGCTACCGCTTCCTCGATGACGTCCGCCGCGACGGCTTGGCGCGCTCGGTGGTCACCGCCCACACCCTTGACGACCAGGCCGAAACCGTCCTGCTGCGTCTGCGTTTCGGCACCACCCTGGCCGGCCTGGCCGGCATCCGGCCCGCGGCCGGCCACGTGCTTCGCCCCCTGCTGCACGCGCCGCGCACCACACTGCGAGCGGCCCTCGCCGCCGCCGGCCTGCAGCCCATCGAAGATCCCGGCAACGCCGACCTCCGCCAGCCCCGCAGCCTGGTCCGCCACCGCATCCTGCCCGCCCTCGCCCAAGCCGAGCGCCCGGCCGCCGCCGGCGCCCCAGCCACCCCAGGCACCCCAGGCACCCCAGGCACCCCAGGCACACCAGTGCTTGGCGATCGCTGCGGTTCGTCGCCAGGTGACGCGGCCACGCCAGGGCACGCAACCGGCGGCGCTCGCAGCTCCGCTCCCAATGCCGGAGCGGCCCGCGCCGAGCTGGTCGACCTGCTCGCCAGCGTAGCGCACCGGACGCTGCGGTCGCTCCCGGTTCTGGACCGGCGGTTGAGCGCGGCGATCGGCCTCCAGGTGGCAGGGGGCGACCGCCGGTCAGGGCTCGCCAACCATGGCGATCTGCCGCCGGCCTCCGGCCAGGTGCCGATGGGCGCTCTGCCGTTCACCGGCCACCCGCCGATCGGCGATTCGCAGCTTACGGGCGGGCTGCCGCCGGCAGGCAACCTGGCGCCAACTGGCGACCTGCTTCCCGTCGACGATCCGCTGTCAACCGGCGATCTGCCACTGAAAGGCCACCTGCCGCCAGGCGATCTGCCGCCGGGCGCCTTGTCACCAACTGGCGGCTTGGCACTTGCGGTGCGACCGGTGGGCGAGACATTGCAGGTTTCCGCCGATGGCGCCCGCCTTGCGGCTCTGCCCGAGTCCCTGCTGCCCCATGCCCTTGGGCTGCTCCACCGCCGCGCTGGCGCTGTCTATCCAGCCAGCCGCGCGGCGATTGCCGAGCTGCGCCGTCAACTCTTGCGGCGAGCGCCGGACACCCGGGCGCCGACGTCAGGCACCGAAACGCCGCTCCAGATGGGTGATGCTATCCAGGCTGCCTATGGCACGGCGTCTCAAACCTGGCGCTGCGGATGGCAAGACGGTCCGGCGGGTTCCGCGAAGCAAGAGCGGTGCGCTGGGCAAGAGCGGTTGTGGGAAAAACAAAGCAGAGGCGCCGAGTCGAAGCTGAACGCGGGCGACCGCCTCCAGAGGGCTGGCGGCGGCCGGTCTAGACGGCAAGGGGGCGACCGGCTCCAGGGGGCCGGCTGTGGCGGGGCGCGGTTGGCTTGCGACTGCGGCGGCGGGTGGAAGTGGGTGCTGCGGGTCGGCCGGCTGTACCTGGAGCGCGGCGGGGAGCGGGCAGGGCGGGAGAGCTGGGACAGGCGGAATCCGGGGTGGCGGCAAGATCAGGAGGAGACGGCGGCGTCCTTCGAATATACTTTGGAGGGTCCGGGGGTGCTTGCCATCCCGGAGGTTGCGGTTGCCGTCAGGGTGAGCTTGCAGCCGGTGGCACCCTGGATGCTGCGCGGGGACCGCCAGCGAGTGGGTCTGGCGCTGCCGTCGGCGGGATCTTTGGCAGCCCTGGGCGGCGGGCGCCTTTCGGTGCGCAACCGCAGAGCCGGCGATCGTTTGCGGCCGCTGGGCGCGCCGGGCAGCCGCAAGCTGAAAGAGGTGCTGATCGACCGTGGGATTCCGCGAAGCCAACGCGATCGGCTGCCGCTGGTCTGCTGGGCTGGACAGATCGCGTGGGTGCCCGGCGTTGCCATCGACCACCGCTTTCGGCTGCGCGGACAGGCGACGGCGTGGGTGGTCGAGCTGCTGGCATGGCCGTCCTTGGCCGGGCGGGAATCCGCACCGTGAGTGCGCGGTTGAGGTGTTGGTAGGGATGTTCCATCCCGCCCGCGCAAGGCTGTTTGAGCTGTGCAAGGAATTGTGAGGTAGCCGAGCTTTGAACTCTACTCTCAAGACGCTCTTTCTCTGGATGGCTATCTTCGTGGTGGTCATCCTGCTCTGGAACACGTTCCAAGGCGGCAAGACCACGCGCCACGAGCTGAAATTCTCGGAGTTCGACCAGGCGGTGGAGCGCGGCAAGGTCGCCGAAGTGACCCTCCACGGCCAGCAGGTCAGCGGCAAATACAAAGCCGGCGGCGAATACAGCGAGAACGAGGAGTTCCACACCCAGGTGCCGCCCGACTACTCGTCGGTGATGATCCCCAAGCTGCGCGCCGCGCACGTGGACATCACGATCGAGGAGCCCAAGGACAATCCGCTGTTCGCCATCCTGTTCACCTGGGCGCCGGTGATCGTCATCGTGGCGCTGTGGGTGTTCTTCATGCGGCAGATGCAGAGCGGCGGCAACAAGGCGCTGTCGTTCGGCAAGAGCAAGGCGAAGCTGCTCAACACCGCGGGCAAGAAGGTGACGTTCAAGGACGTGGCCGGCGTCGAGGAGGCCAAGGACGAGCTGTCCGAGATCGTCGACTTCCTCAAGGAACCGCAGAAGTTCCAGAAGCTGGGCGGCCGCATCCCCAAGGGGGTGCTGTTGATGGGACCTCCCGGCACCGGCAAGACGCTGCTGGCGCGCGCCATCGCCGGCGAAGCCAACGTGCCGTTCTTCTCGATCTCGGGCTCCGATTTCGTCGAGATGTTCGTCGGCGTCGGCGCGTCGCGCGTGCGCGACCTGTTCGAGCAGGGTAAGAAGAACGCTCCCTGCATCGTGTTCATCGACGAGATCGACGCCGTCGGCCGCCACCGCGGCGCCGGCCTGGGCGGCGGCCACGACGAGCGCGAGCAGACGCTCAACCAGCTGCTGGTAGAGATGGACGGTTTCGAATCGAACGAGGGCGTGATCCTGATCGCCGCCACCAACCGGCCCGACGTGCTGGACCCGGCGCTGCTGCGGCCCGGCCGCTTCGACCGGCGGGTGATCGTGGACCGCCCCGACATCAACGGGCGCCTGGGCATCCTCAAGGTGCACACCCGCTCGATCCCGCTGGACGACGACGTGCAGCTGTCGATCATCGCTCGCGGCACGCCCGGGTTTGCCGGCGCCGACCTGGCCAACCTGGTCAACGAAGCGGCTTTGATCGCGGCGCGGCTGAACAAGAAGAAGGTGCAGATGGCCGACTTCGAGTTCGCCAAGGACAAGGTGCTGATGGGGGTCGAGCGCAAGACCCTGATGCTCACCGACGACGAAAAGCGCCTCACCGCGTACCACGAAGCCGGGCACGCCCTGGTGGCCGCCTTCACCCCCGGCGCCGATCCGCTGCACAAGGTGACGATCATCCCGCGCGGCCGCGCGCTGGGCCTCACCATGCAGCTGCCGACCGAAGACAAGTACACCCTGCGCAAGCAGTACGTCGAAGCCCAGATCTCGATCCTGATGGGCGGCCGCGTCGCCGAAGAGCTGACGCAGGACGACATCACGACCGGCGCCGGCAACGACATCGAACGCGCCACCGACATCGCGCGCCGCATGTGCTGCGAGTGGGGCATGTCCGACCTGGGGCCGCTCTCCTACGGCAGCAAGGAAGAGCCGGTGTTCCTCGGCCGCGACTTCGCGCAGCGCGCCGACTACAGCGAAGACACCGCTCTGCGCATCGACCGCGAGGTGTCGCGCATCGTCCAGCACGCCTACGAGCGGGCAACCGCCATCCTCACCGAGCACCGTCCCGTGCTCGACCGCCTGGCGCACGATCTGCTGGACAAGGAATCGCTCGACGGCGAAGAGGTCTACAACGTGATCCGCACCATGACCGGCCACGAGCCGCCGCCCCACCGCCAGGTGCCGCCCGGCGATGGCCTGGTCATCGGCGGCCCCGAGGTGCCCGAAGCGATCGTGGCGCCGCGGCCGGCTGCCGCTGCGGCGGCTAGCGCCGCGCTGGCCGGCCCGGCGCCCCTGGCCACGCCGCCGGTCACGCAGGCGCCGCCCGCGGCAACGGCAACGGCGGAGTCGGCCAACCAGGCTGCCAACAACGCCAATGCCCAGGATGCCGCCGCGACGCCCGAATCCACCGCGCACGCGGCAACCGAGCGAGCGAACTAGCAGGGACCCTCTCCGCATCCCGCGGCGCGCCCTGGACATGGAGACTGCCAGCCTGCCCGGAGCCGCCGCCCACCGCACCCCCTCTCGTTGGACGCTGAAGCTGCCGGGCGGCCGTCGCCTGCCGCTCGGCGGCGGCAGGCCCCTGGTGATGGGCATCCTCAACGTGACGCCCGATTCGTTCAGCGATGGCGGCTTGTGGAGCGACCCGCCGCGCGCCGTCGACCGCGCCCTGGCGATGCTGGACCAGGGGGCCGACATGGTGGATCTCGGCGCCGAATCGACCCGCCCCGGCGGCGGCGTCTACGGCGCGGGAGCGCGGACCGTGCCCGCCGACGAGGAGGCCGCCCGCCTGCTGCCGGTGCTGGCGGCGCTGCGGCGCGCCACCTCGGCGCCGCTGTCGGTGGATACCCGCAAGGGCGAGGTGGCGCGCCGCGCTCTCGCGCTCGGGGCGGACCTGATCAACGACGTCGGCGCCCTGAGCGACCCCGACCTGGGCGTCGCGGTGGCCGAGGCAGGGTGCCCGCTGGTGCTGATGCACAGCCGCGGCGAGCTGGCCACGATGCAGCGCGGCATCGCCTTCCGCGACCTGCTGGGCGACGTGCGCGGCGAGCTGAGCGCCGCCGCCCAGCGCGCGGTCGACACCGGGGTCGACGCCCAGCAGCTGATCCTCGACCCCGGCCTCGGCTTCGGCAAGACCTACCAGCAGGACCTGGCCCTGCTGCGGCATCTGCCGGCGCTGGCCGAGCTCGGGCGGCCGCTGCTGGTGGGGGCGAGCCGCAAGAGCTTTCTCGGCACCGCCGCCAGGACGGTCGCCGACTCCGATGGCGCGATCGCGCCGCCCACCAACCGCCTGCCGGGGAGCCTGGCGGCGCTCGCCTGGGCTGCCGCCGGACGCGCTGCCATCGTGCGCGTGCACGACGTCGTCGAGTCGGTGCGCTTCCTGGCGGTGTGGCGCGCCATCGCCGAGGCACGCACTTGAGCTGGACGCGCTGGGAGCCGTTTTTCGGCCTGCTCACCTGGCACGACGCCGTCGACATCCTTGCCGTCGCCCTGGTCGTCTACAACCTGCTGCTGCTCATCCGCGGCACCCGCGCGGTGCAGGTGCTGCTGGGGATCGTCTTCGTCGGGCTGGTCTATTACGGCGCCCGGCTCGCCGACCTGGTGACGCTCCAGGCCATCCTGGAGAGCCTGCTGATCGCCCTGCCGTTTGCCATCATCGTCCTCTTCCAGCAGGAGATGCGGCGCGGCCTGGCCAACTTCGGCCGCAACCCGCTGTGGGGGTTTTCGAAGCAGCAACAGCTGGCGTCGGGGTTCGGCGACATCGTGCTGGCCGCCACCACCCTTTCGGCCCGCCAGATCGGCGGCCTGATCGTCATCGAACGGCTGCAGGGCCTGCGCACCTACATCGAAAACGGCATCGCCCTGGACGCCCGGCTGTCGTTCGACCTGCTGATCAACATCTTCACCCCCGACACACCGCTCCACGACGGCGCGGTGATCGTGCAGGAGAACCGCATCGCCGCCGCGGCCTGCTTCCTGCCGCTCACCGCCAATCCCAACCTGTCCAAGGAGCTGGGCACGCGCCATCGCGCGGCGCTCGGGATCACCGAGGAGACCGACGCCGTGACGGTCGTCATCTCCGAGGAGACGGGGGCGATCTCGCTCGCCTGTGACGGCGCCATGGTGCGGGAGCTGGACGGCAAGAGCCTGCGCAATGCGCTGTACAAGTACCTGATCAGCGAACCCCACCCGCGGGGTCTGGGCCGTTGAGCGAACGCGAACGGCGCACCCAGATCTGGGGGCTGCGGCTGCTCGCCGTCGGCATCGCCGTCGGGCTGTGGTTCAACTTCTCCTTCGAGGCGCGCGAGGCGCCGTCGGAGCGGGTGATCGAGGCGAGCGTCAGCTACAATCGCCCGCGCGGCTTCATCGTGCTGGACCAGATCCCGAGCGTCAACGTGCGCCTGCGCGGCAGCAGCAAGGCCGTCCGCCGGCTGAGCCCCTTCCAGGTCAACGTGCAGGTCGACCTGGCCCACTATCGCGAGGGCACCTGGACGGTGAATCTCGGCAGCGAAAACGTCCTGATGCCCGAAAACATGGAAGTGGTGGGGATCGAGCCCGCGAGCATCCGCGTCGAGCTGGAAAAGGAAGTCAGCCAGAGCCTGCCGGTCGTGCCCAAGCTGACCGGCGAACCCGCCGGCGGCGCCACCATGGAGGAGCCCGAGGTGCTGCCCAGCCAGGTGCTGGTCACCGGTCCGCAGTCGCGGATCGTGCGTGCCGCCAGCCTTTCGACCGAACCGATCAACCTGGACGGGCACGCCCTGCCGTTCGACGCGATCGTCGACGTGATCTCGCCCGACCCGCTCATCCAGATCATCCAGCCCTTCAAGGTGCAGGTGCGGGTCCTGCTGCAGCCGCCGCAGGCGAGCACGCCCGCGGACCAGGCGCCAAAACGCACGCCGCGAGGCAAGCATTGAGCGCGCCGGCCGGCATCGCCGGCCCCACGCCAGCGACGCCGACGCCCACATCGACACCGCCACCGACGCGGCTGTTCGGCACCGACGGGGTGCGCGGGCGGTTCGGCGAGCCACCGCTGGACCGGCAGACGGTCACCGCCCTGGCGCGCCAGATCGCCGCCACCCTGGCCGAGCGCCGCGGGGGGCCGGATGGGGCGGCTGGATCGGCGGCGGCCCCGGTGGTGATTCTGGGGGGCGACACCCGCGAAAGCACGCCCGAAATCTGCCGCTGGCTGGCCGCCGGGCTGGCCGCCGGCGGCGTCCAGGTGCGCGATGCCGGCGTCATCTCCACGCCGGGCATCGCCTTTCTGGCCCAGGCGCTGGGCGCCGACGCCGGCATCGCCGTCTCCGCCAGCCACAACCCCTATCCCGACAACGGCATCAAGCTCCTCGACGGCAACGGCTTCAAATGGACCGAAGACGCCGAGCTGGCGCTGGCGGCCAGGCTGGACGCCGCCGGTGAGGCGGCGGCCACCGCGGCCGCCGACGCGGCGCCGCACGCCGAGCTGCCGGCCGTGGACGCAAGCCTTCGCGATCGCTACCTGACGCACCTTGCCGCGGAAGTCGCCCGATTGACCAGCGGTCCCCAGGTCCTGCCGCTCGCCGGCCTGCGCATCGTCGCGGATGCCGGCAACGGCGCCGCGTCAGGCTATGCGGGCGAGATCTTCGGCCGCCTGGGCGCCGAGGTGACGCTGCTGTGCGCCGCGCCGGACGGCCGCAACGTGAACCTGGGCTGCGGCTCGACCGCGCCGGAAGCGATGGCGGCAGCGGTCGTCGCGGCGGGCGCGCACCTTGGGGTGGCGTTCGACGGCGACGCCGACCGCTGCATCGTCGCCGACGAGTGCGGCCAGGTGCGCGACGGCGACGCCATCCTGTACCTCCTGGCGACCAGCCTGCAGGCCGCAGGCCGCCTGGTCCCGCCCCAGGTCGTCGCCACCTCGATGAGCAACCTGGGCCTGGAGCGCGCCCTGGCGCGCCAGGGCATCGGCGTGGTGCGCTGCGACGTCGGCGACCGCTGGGTGGTCGAAGCCATGCGCCGCGACGGCATCCGCCTGGGCGGCGAGCAGTCGGGCCACATCGTCTGGCTGGACGCCGCCACCACCGGCGACGGCCTGCTCACCGCCCTCGCCATCGCCGCGCGCCTGCGCCGTTCAGGCCAGCCGCTGTCCGCGCTCCTGGCCCCCTTCCGCCGCTATCCCCAGATCCTGCTCAACGTCCGCGTGGCGCGCAAACCCGACCTGTCCACCCTGCCCGCCATCGCCGCCGCCGTCCGCGCCGTCGAAACCGACCTGGGCGAAGACGGCCGCCTGGTCCTGCGCTACAGCGGCACCGAACCCCTCGCCCGCGTCATGATCGAAGGCCCCGACCAGACCACCATCGACACCCTCGCCACCCACCTCGCCACCCTCCTCGCCGCCGAGCTCGGCCCCCCACCCGCCCCTGCCCCTGCCGACCCAGCGCCGGCGCCCCTGGTGGTGAGTTGATCTCCGCCTGAAGCCCCGCTCCTACAGCTTGAGGCCGACCGCCGCGCCCCGGTCGGCCAAAGTACCAGCCTCTGCTGCAGTTCCCTTGCAACGCCACATCAGGGCCTCCATAATGGAGGAAGATCGGAGGATTCAGTGGCGACGCTCAACCTCAAGAACTTCCCTGACGCTCTCTACGAGCACCTTCGGGCGCGTGCCCTGCAAGAGCGGAGATCGATCGCGCAAGAGGTGATTCATCTCCTGGCGCAAGCGATCGAACCCGAAGCTCCGCGCTCGATCATGGAGCTCCAAGGGCTGGGCAAAGAGTGCTGGCAGGGACTGGATCCGGTCGCGTACGTCCGGGCTGAGCGCGACTCGTGGGACTCCTGAGCGACCTTGGCCAAGGTCCGGTCGCCCTGGACAGCTCCATCTTCATCTATTTCATCGAAGAGCATCGGCGCTACCTGCCGGTCGTGAAGCCGGTCTTCTCCTCGGTCGCGGCACACGATGTCGCGGCAGTCACGTCGTCCATCACGCTCCTCGAAGTCCTCGTCCGTCCGCTGCGCGCAAACCAGCCCGCATTAGCTGCCGAGTACGAGCAGATCCTGACCCGCAGCTCCGGGATCACGCTTGTCGCTCTCGATCTACCACTTCTCCGCCTTGCGTCTCATCTCCGCGCAAACTGGGGATTGAAAACCCCCGACGCGCTGCAACTGGCCGCCGCCCTCCAATCGAGTTGCACCGTGTTCCTCACGAACGACGAACGAATTCCCCAACTGCCAGGCCTTCGCGTCCTGCAAGCACAGGACTACCTGGAGCCGGAGTAAGGTCCCTCGAGCGGCCTTCGCCGATCACAAGACCCCCGACGTTGCTGAAGGCGGTTGGGAAGCGCTGCGTTCAGACGCGCAGCCATCGTGAGCCTCCCATCCTGTCACGCTGTCGGCAGACCCAGCCCACCCCACTCCCGCGCACCCTAAAGAGATTCATCTACCTTATCCCACCTAATCCCTCCCCGCGAGCGCTATCCTCCAACTGGCGGCTCAATCCGCTGATCGCCTGATCCCTACTCCTGCCGCAGGGCGGTGAAGGGTTCCAGGTGGGCGGCGCGGTGGGCGGGGAGGTAGCAGGCCAGGAGGGCGACGGCGGCTAGCAGGGTGGCGACCAGGGCGAAGATGGCGGGGTCCAGGGGGCTGACCTGGTAAAGGATGGATTGCAGATAGCGGGTGACGGCGGCGGCGGCCAGGATGCCGGCGGCGATGCCTCCCAGGGCCAGGCGCAGGCCCTGGGCCAGGACCATGCGCAGGACCTGGGCGCGGTCGGCTCCCAGGGCCATGCGGATGCCGATTTCGCGCGGGCGGCGGCCGACAAAGTAGGACATGACGCCGAAGAGGCCGACGGCGGCCAGGACGGCGGCGAGCAGGCCCAAACCGCCCAGCAGCTGGGCGGCCATGCGTTCGACGAACAGCGAGCGGCCCAGGCGCTGGGCGCCGCTCATCACGCCGGTCGCGGCCAGACCGGGATCGAGGGCGACGCGTTCGCGCTCCACCGCCGGCAGCATGGCGAGCGGCTCGCCCACGGTGCGCACCACCAGCGTCATCTGCGAGCGGTAGTCCTGGAAGAAGGGCACGAAGAGCTCCGGATCGCCGGGGTCTTCGGCCAGCCGCCGGTACTTGTAGTCGCCCATCACGCCGACGACTTCGCGGTCGACGCCGCCCACCTTGCAGTGACGGCCGAGCGGCGACCCGCCGGACAGAAAGCGCTTGGCGAAGGCCTGGTTGACGATCAGGACGCCGGGGGCGCCTTCGCGGTCCCGCTCGCCGAACTCCCTGCCGGCGACCAGGGCGATGCCCATGGTGCGCAGGTACCCCGGCCCGACGGCGTCGGTTACGAAGGAGGTTTCGTCGGCGCTCCGCACCACGCGGCCGGGCACGTCCACCCGCTCCATGTTGCCGCCGCCGGAGGAGCCCAGCGGCGCGTAGTCGGTCAGGCTGACCGCCCGCACTCCCGGCAGCGCCGCCACCCGCGCCAGCAGCCGGCGGTCGAAGTCGCTGCCGCGCCGGCTGTCGTAGCCGCCCAGGAACAGGTCGTAGGAGGCGACCAGCAGGTGGTCGGGCGCAAAGCCCGGCCGCCGGTCGAGCGACCGCACCAGGCTCTTGCCGACCAGGCCGGCGGCGACCAGCGTCGCCAGCGACAGGCCGAGCTGGGCGATCACCAGACCGGTGCGCCAGGCGGCGTGCCGGCGCCCGCCGATCGCCGCGGCGCTGTCGTCGCGCAGGGCGCCGGCGGGCGACAGGCGCGCGCCGGTGAGCGCCGGCGCCAGACCGAAGATCAGCACGGTGGCGGCGGCCGTGGCGGCACACCACAGCAGGACCCGCGCGTCGAGCGTCAGGTTGAGGCCAAGCGGCACGTCCAGCGGCGGCAGCAGCGCCGGCAGGGCCTTGGCCCCCACCGCCGCCAGCGCGATCCCGGCGCCGCCGCCGAGCGCCGCCAGCAGCACGCTTTCGATCAGCAGCTGCCGCAGCAGGCGCCCACGTCCGGCGCCCACCGCCAGGCGGATGTGGATCTCCCGCCGCCGCGCCAGGGCGCGCGCCAGCAGCAGGTTGGCGACGTTGAGGCAGGCGATGACCAGCACGATGGCGACGACCGCCATCAGCACCTCGACCGCCGGCACCAGGCTGCTGGTCAGGCCGCGCTGCGATTGCGCCAGCGTGTAGGCGACCTCGTGCCAGCCGGCGCGGCTGGCCGGGCGCAGCGGCGCCAGCTGGCGCGCCAGCACGTCGAGCTCCGCCTGCGCCGCCGCCTGGGTGACGCCCGGCCGCAGCCGCGCGGTGATCTGCACCGGATAGGACCCGGCCGACACTTGGTCGCCGCCGGCCGCCAGCTGCGGCTGCTGGCCGACCGGCACCCAAAGGTCCTGGGCGATGCCGCCGTAGCTGCCCAGAAAGGCGGCCGGGGCGACGCCGATGACGACGTAGGCGTTGCGGTTGAGCGACACGCTGCGGCCGACGATCGCGGGATCGGCGCCGAAGCGCCGCCGCCACAGCGAGTTGGACAGCACCGCCACGGCATGGGCGCCGGCGCCCGCGGCTTCATCGGCGCGAAAACCGCGCCCCAGGGCGGGATGGACGCCCAGCACCGTGAAGTAGTCGGCGGTGACCAGCCCGGCAAGGGCGATCTCCGGCCGGCCGCCGGCGGCCAGGTCCACCGGCGCCAGCTCGTAGGCGGTCATCCCCGCGAAGCCGCGCGCGTGCTCGCGGTAGAAGAGATAGTCGCGATAGGGCGTCGAATAGCCGCCGCTGTCGCCGCGCGAGTTGGAGAGGGTGACCAGGCGGGCGCCGTCCGCCACTCCGGGGAGCGGTTCGAGGAGCACCGATTTGAGCCAGGTGAAGACCGTCGTGTTGACCCCGACTCCCAGACCGAGGGCCAGCACCGCCGCGGCCGTGAAGGCCGGATTCTGGCGCAGCGACCGCACACCGTAGCGAACGTCCTGGATCCAGCTCATGAGCGGCTCCCGCGCACGGCGCCAGCGCTCCTGCCCGGCGCGGGAGGGCGGCCGGCCGCGGCTTCCGTGCAACCTGTAGAGCCTTACGGCAACGGGCCGGTGTTTGTTACGCGGGGCGCCGCCGCCGGCGCGCTGGTACGGCGCGCCGGCGTCAGCGCTCGATCTCGTGGTTGGCGTTGAGCATCTCTTCGGGCTCGCGGGCGATCAGCACGGTGGCGCCGATCGGAAAGAGCGTGCGGTGGGCGCGCTCGCCGAAGATGCAGTTGATCTCGTAGTAGCCGTCCGAGCTCACCTGGATGAGCGTGCCCTTGCCGCCCTTGACGCCCAGGATCTCGTTGTGGATCAGCACTTCGGCCGGTAGCTCCATGCCTGTCCCTCGCCGTCTCGTCGTCGTCAGTCGTCGATGAAGCCGTCGTCCTTGTATTCCTTCAGCTTGCGTTGCAGCGTCCGCAGCCCGATGCCGAGGATGTCGGCGGCGCGCGCGCGGTGGCCGGCGGTGCGTCCCAGCGTTTCGAGGATCGCCTGGCGCTCGATCTCGGCCATGGTGCGCGGGTCCCCCACCACCGATTGCACCGGGCTGCCCGAGGTGGAAAGCGTCGACGATTCGCGCACCTCGGCCGGCAGATCGGCGGGGGTGATGTCGCCTTCCTGGTGGAACACCACCACCGACTCCATCATGTTCTTGAGCTCGCGCACGTTGCCCGGCCAGGGGTACCGCGTCAGCAGCTCCAGCGCTTCCGGCGCCATCGTCTTGGCCGGCTTGCCGTGCTCCTGGCAGAAGATGCCCAGGAAGTGCTCCAGCAGCTGCGGAATGTCGCCCGGCCGCTCGCGCAGCGGCGGGATGCGCAGCGTCACCACCTTCAGGCGGTAGTACAGATCCTCGCGGAAACGCCCCTCCGCCACCTCCTTTTCGAGGTCGCGGTTGGTGGCGGCGATGAGCCGAAAATCCACGTCGATCAGCTCGCTGCCGCCCACCCGCATGATCTGCCGCTCCTCCAGCACGCGCAGCAGCTTGACCTGCAGCTCGGGGTACAGCTCGCTGATCTCGTCCAAGAACAGCGAGCCGCGGTGGGCCAGCTCGAACTTGCCGATCTTGCGCGCCACCGCGCCGGTGAAGGCGCCGCGTTCGTGGCCGAAGAGCTCGCTTTCGAGGATGTCGCTGGGGATCGCACCGCAGTTGATGGCCAGGAAGCGCTCGTTGCGCCGCGGGCTGGCGCGGTGCAGGGCGTTGGCCACCAGCTCCTTGCCGGTGCCGCTCTCGCCGATGATCAGCACGCTGGCGCGCGTCGGCGCCACCAGCTTCATCTGCTCGAAGAGCTTTTCCATCGACGCCGAGCGGCCGATGATGCTCTCGAAGCCGAAGCGCTTGTCGAGCATCTCGCGCAGGCTGGACACCTCTTCCTTCAGCTGCTCCTTCTCGATGAGGTTGTTGACCCGCTGGCGCAGCTCGTACAGGTCGACCGGCTTGGTGAGGTAGTCGTCGGCGCCCACCCGCATCGCTTCCACCGCCGATTCGATCGAACCGTAGCCGGTGACCAGGATCAGGCGCAGGTCGTAGCGCCGCTCGCGCACCTCGTTGAGGAACGCGATGCCGTCCATGCCCGGCATCCGCAGGTCGCAGATGGCCAGGCGGACGCCCTCGTTTTCCTCCAGGAAGTCGAGGGCGTTGCGCGCGTCGTCGAAGGTGCGCACCGCGTACCCTGCCTTTTCGATGGCGATGGCCATCGATTCGCGGGAGCCGGTTTCGTCGTCAATTACGAGGACAAGGGGGAGATCGGTACCAGTCATCGGCGTCATTTTGGCACATTGGCGGCAAGTCTCGATAGGATGGGGGCGTGCAGCCCACCGCGGAAGCCGCCGACCCGGCGGCGGAGCTCGAAGGCACCCTGGAACGGGTGGTCTTCGCCAACGAAGAAAACGCCTTCAGCGTCGTGCGCCTGGCGGTCGCCGGCGCCCGCGAACCGGTCACCGCGGTCGGCAACCTGCTGGGCGTGCAACCTGGCGAGAGCCTGCGGCTCACCGGCAGCTGGATCGTGGACCCCCGCCACGGACGCCAGTTCCGGGTCGCTTCGTATACGACGGTGATGCCGGCGACCGTCGCGGGGATCGAGCGCTACCTGGGCTCGGGCCTGATCCACGGCATCGGCAAGGTGATGGCGGCGCGGCTGGTCGCCGCCTTCGGCGCCGAAACGCTGGAGGTCATCGAAAAGAAGCCGCATCGCCTGCAGGAGGTCGGCGGGATCGGCCGCAAGCGCAGCGCCGACATCCTGCGCGCCTGGCACGAGCAGCGCGACATCAAGGAGGTGATGATCTTCCTCCAGTCGCACGGCATCTCGACCAGCTACGCGATCAAGATCTACAAGAGCTACGGCAGCCTGGCCGGCGCCTGGGTGCGGGACAACCCCTACCGGCTGGCGGTCGACATCCACGGCATCGGCTTCGCCACCGCCGACCGCATCGCCGCCTCGCTGGGCATCTCGCGCCAGGCGCCGCAGCGGCTGGAGGCCGGCGCGCTGCACGTCCTGGGCGAGGCCGCCAGCCGCGGCCACCTGTTCCTGCCGCGGGCGCGCCTGATCGAAGAGGCGGACCGCCTGCTCGGCGACGTCGGCGCCCAGGCGGTGGGCATCGCCGTCGCGGCGCTCGCCGAGGCGGGCACGGCGGTGATCGACGAGGGGGGCGGCGACGCTGCCGATGCCGCCCATCCCGCCGATCCCGCGGTCTACCTGCGGCCGCTGCACACCGCCGAAACCGGCGTCGCCGGGCGCGTCCGGGCGCTCTTGGCGCAGCCGCCGCTGCCGTTCGAAATCGACCTGGGGCGCGCCCTGGAATGGTTCGAACGCGGCGAGCGCCTGAGCCTGGCGCCGCAGCAGCGGGCGGCGATCCGCGCCGGGCTGACCGCCAAGGTGCTGGTGATCACCGGCGGGCCGGGCACCGGCAAGACGACGCTGGTGCGGGGGCTGGTCAAGATCCTGCTGCGCAAGGGGCAGCGCGTGCTGCTCGCGGCGCCCACCGGCAGGGCGGCCAAACGCCTGTCGGAGGCGACCGGCGCCGAGGCCAGCACCGTCCACCGGCTGCTCGAGCTCAACCCGCGCACCCACGGCTTCGACCGCAACCAGGACCGGCCGCTGGCCTGCGACCTGCTGATCGTCGACGAGGCGTCGATGCTCGACACGGTGCTGGCCCACCACCTGCTGCGGGCGGTGCCGGACGGCGGGCGGCTGGTCCTGGTGGGCGACGTCGACCAGCTGCCGTCCGTCGGCCCCGGCCAGGTGCTGGCGGACCTGATCGCCTCGGCGGCGGTCGAGGTGGTGCGCCTGACCGCCATCTTCCGCCAGGCCGAGCGCAGCCTGATCGTGGTCAACGCCCACCGCGTGCAGCGCGGCGAAATGCCGGTGCTCGAATCGCTCGACAAGGACGGCGACTTTTTCTTTGTCGAGCGCCGCGACCCCGAGGAGGCGCTGCGCGTCGTCACCCAGCTGGTGGCGCGGCGCATTCCGGCGCGCTTCGGCCTGGATCCGATCGAGCAGATCCAGGTGCTGACGCCGATGAAGCGCGGCCAGCTGGGCTCCGCCAACCTCAATACCGTCCTGCGCGAAGCGCTCAACCCCCACGGCCAAAGCTTGACCCGCGGCAGCCACAGCCTGCGGATCGGCGACAAGGTGATGCAGGTCCGCAACAACTACGACCTGGAGGTGTGGAACGGCGACATCGGCAGGGTCACCGCGATCGACCAGGACGAGCAGCAGCTGGTCGTCACCTTCGACGGCCGCGAAGTCCTGTACGAGGCGGCGGCGCTCGACGAGCTGGCCCTGGCATACGCCTGCTCCATCCACAAGGCGCAGGGCAGCGAATACCCTTGCGTCGTCATCCCGCTGCACACCCAGCACTACGTCATGCTGCAGCGCAACCTGCTGTACACCGGCATCACCCGCGCCAAGCGCCTGGCGGTGCTGGTCGGGGAGACCAAGGCGCTGGCGGCGGCGGTGGGCACCCACCGCCTCAGCCAGCGCTTCAGCCGGCTGGCCGACCGCCTGCGCGGCGCCGGCGGGGGCGGCGCTGGCAGGAGCGGCGGCGGCGACCCGGATTGATCGGGCCGCCGCGGCGCGCGCGGGCCTGGCGGGGTGCTGATTACGGCAGGCCGCCGCTCGATCCGGTCGGCGGGGCGGGCGGGGGGGGCGGCGGGAAGTCGCGGACTCCGGTGGTCGCGGCGGGCGGCGGCGGCACCACCACCGGCACCGCCGGCGCAGCGTACGGCATCGGAGCGACGGGCGCGGGCACGAAGGCGGGCGCGCGCCGCAGCCGCTGCGGCCGATTGGCGAAGGCGGTCAGGATCGCCGCGCCGAAGCCCATGGTCCAGGCGACGTAGCGCACCACCAGGCCGCACACCAGGAACATCGCCGACACCAGGTGCAGCACGCTGCCGCCGATGGCCAGGATATGGCCGATGACCGACAGCGCCTCGATCGCCAGGACGCCGACGATGGTGGTCAGGTAGGGACCGCCGACGCGGCTGTCGAAGCGCTGCTCCAGCAGGCGCCCCACCTGGTAGGCGACGCCGGCAAAGCCGACCACCGCGGCGATCGCCAGCGCCAGCAGGACGAAGGGGATCAGCAGCAGCAGCACGCAGCCGACCACCGTGATGATGAGCACCACCACCACCGCGCCCAGCGTCGGTCCGGCCAGGACCTGGCCCGCCAGACCCGCCACCGCGACGGTGCCGGGCTCGCTCGCGACGCGCGCCCGCACCTGCTCCAGGGCGCCGCCGCCCAGCAGCACCACCAGCGATACCGCCAGCAGCAGCAGCAGCAGCGAGGCCATGACCCAGAACATGTGCAGCGAGTGACCGAGCGGCGCCAACACCAGCGAGCCGGCGTCCAGATCGTCGTCGTGGTCGCGGCTGCTGAACAGCGTCGGCAGGATCGATCCCACGTCGGAAAGGCTGCCGTGCACCACCGCTCCGGGCTCGCGGATGACGGTGCCGCCGATCGAAGCGACGTCGCCCATCACTTCGGCGTGCGAACCCAGGTGGACGCTGCCGCCGACCGCCAGCACCTGTCCGCCGACGCGGCCGTTGACGCGCACCGACCCCCCCACCGCCTGCACGTCGCGGATCACCTCGCCGTCGATGTGCACCGAGCCGCCGACCGCCACCACGCCCTCCGCCACCTCGTTGCGCTCGACCGTGATCGGGCCGCCGAAGCGCACGCGGCTGCCGGTGTTGACCGGCATGGTCGTCGGCATCGGCGGCGGCGACGGCGGCGCCGTCTGCGGCAGCGGCGTCATCGGGGGCAGCGGCGGCACGGCCGGCGCCTGCGGCACCCTTGACGGCTCGTCCTGGTCGTCGGAGGCGGCCGGCGGCGCCGGCGCAACGCCCTCGGCGGGGGGCGCGGCGGGAGGACTGGGAGGCGAAACCTGGCCGGCGCCGGATGCGACGGTATCCGCCACGTCGCGGTGGAGGTCGAACAGCGCCTGGCGGTCCGCCGGCGGCACTGCCAGCAGCGCCAGCAGCGGCGTCGCGTCGGCGTCGCCAAGCCAGGAGCGGAGCACCTCGGGGCTGACCCGCGCACCGTTGACCGACACCCCGTCGCCGCTCACCTCGACTTCGTGCACGCCCATCTTGGCGGCGCGGGGGCGCAGCAGGACGCCGTTGTGCACGCCGGATACCTGGTACTGGCGCTCGATGTCCTGGCGCAGGTCGCGCCGGGCAGTGGCGGAGAGGGCTGGCGGAGACGCCGGCGGCGCCGCCGCCGGCGCATACGATGCCGCGGCGGCGGCGCTGCGGGCCGCCGGCGCCAGCAACGCCGCCGCCACCGCCAGCGCCAGGGTGAGGGACCGGATACCGGCGGACCCGGCGGCGCTGCCGCCGCGCCGCCAAGCAGGTCCAGCGGGTGCGACGGGTGCGGCGTCGGCAATAAGATCAGATGGGGTCTGCATAGACCCACCTCCTGTCGCGTTGAATGGCATCGTGCAGGTAGCGTACTGCAAGGGCCGCCAGCAGCAGGCAGGCCAGGACGACCGCCGCCGTCAGCGGCGTCGCCAGCGGCTCGATCACGGCGCGGACCACCATCGCCAGGGTGCTGGCCACGGAGGCCAGCCCGGCAATCCATTGGGCGAGGCTGCCGGCGGCGCCGATCATCGCCTGCAACACGGCGGCGACGCTGTCGGCGCCGGCGACGTGGCGGAGCACCGATGGCAGCCACTGCGGCGCGGTGCGCGCCGCGGCAAGCGCGGCGACGACGATCATCGCGGCCGCCGGCACCGCCACCGCCATGCCCAGACGGGCGAGCGACCGCCGCCGCCGGGCCACCGCCGGCGACGGCGCCACCGCCGCCCTCACCTGCAATGGCGGGGGGGCCAGGGCGGCGGCAGGGGCGGTGGCGATGGCTGCCATCACCCGATCGGCGAAGCCGCTGGCCGGCGCCGGCCGGTCGAGCGCCGCGAGCAGCTGCACCAGCGCCGCCTCGGCGTCGGCATCGGCGGCGTCGGCAGCACCGGCGGCGGCGTCAGAGCCGCTGGCGCCGACGCGCTCGGCGGCAAGCCACCGCGCCAGCGCCGCCGCCGACAGCTCGGGCACCGGCGCCGGCGCCGCCGCTCGCGGCGAAACCGCCGGTTGCGGGGCTGCCTGCGGCAGCGGGGTGGCGTCGGGTGGCGGCTGCGGGGTCATCGGTTCGCTCTCCTGCACAGCCCACCCTACGGCTCGGCGGCCTCCCCGGTTTCGGCCGCCGCCCCCGGCCCCCAGCCCGCCGCGCTCATCGCCGCCGCCAGGAGCTTGCGCGCGCGGTGCAGATTGGTTTTGAGCGTGCCCATGGGCACCTCCAGCGCCTCGCAGGTCTCCTGGTACGACAGCCCCTCGACATAGCGCAGCATCACCGCCTCGCGGTACTCCGGCCGCAGCGTGGCGATCGCCCGTTCCAGCGCCCGCGCCATGGCGTGGCGCTCGACCGCCGCCCCCGGACTTTCGGTGGCGGTGTCGGCGAGCACCGCCAGCAGGCCGCCGCCGCCGTCCTCCCCCGCCGCCTCGCCGGCCATGGGCGCCAGCGGCACGGTATCGAGATCGGCGCGGCGCAGGTGGTCGATCGTGGTGTTGTGGGCGATCTTGAACAGCCAGCTGGCGAACTTGCGCTGTGGGTCATAGGTTGCCAGGTGCCGGTACGCCTTGAGGAACACCTCCTGCGCCAGGTCTTCCGCCGTCGCCGCGTCGTGGACCATGCGCAGGACCAGGGTATACACCGGGCGCTCGAAGCGCACCACCAGGTCCCGGAACGCCTCCTGCGATCCGGTGAGGGCGCTTGCCACCAGCTCGGCGTCGCTCGGCATCATTTCAGATTTCACGTCCGCGCCTCGCGCCCCCCAGACCGTACCCGGAACCTTGAGTAGGAAGATACGCGCGGCCGGGGCCGGGGTTTGGCTGCCGGCCCGCGGCGGTTTCCGCTACACTGCGGCACGGCCTGAAACCAGACCACCCTACCCACGGGAGGACTTGTGATGCGAAAGCTGCTGCTGCCCGGCGCTCTGTGGCTCTGCTGCGCGCTTGCCCCGGCGATGCCCGCCGGCGCCGCGACGCTCGCCGACGTCTCGCTGCCCGACAGGATCGAGGCCGCGGGCCAGCCCCTGGTGCTCAACGGCCTTGGGTTGCGCAAGAAGCTCTTCATCAAAGTATACGTCGGCGCGCTCTATCTGCCGGCGCCGCAGAAGTCCGCCGCCGCCGTGCTGGCCGGCGACACCGTCCGCCGCATGGTGCTGCATTTCCTCTACAGCGTCAGCCCGGCGCAGATGTGCGACGCCTGGAACGAGGGACTGGCGGACAACACCCCCAACGCCTCGGCCGAGGTCAAGGCCGGCTTCAGCGCCCTCTGCGCCGCCATGGAGAAGATCCCGAGCGGCACCGAGCTGGTGCTGACCTACACGCCGGGCAAGGGGACGCTGGTCGAGATCGCCAGCAAGATGAAGGGCACCATCCCGGGCAAGGCGACGTCGGACGCCATCCTCAACACCTGGATCGGCCCCCATCCGGCACCCGGCGACGACTTCAAGAAAGCCGTCCTGGGCGGCCACTGATCCGCGGCAGGCCGGCCGGTGCGGAGAGCGGCCGGCCGGCGCGCGGCAACCGGCCGCCGCCAGCCGGCACATGCGGCACAAAAAAAGAGGAGCGCTTGGCAGCGCTCCTGTTTGGGAGGGATGAGAGGAGGAGCGTTGCCTCCCCGCGACTATTAAGTTAGCTCAAGATATTGATGCTTGTCAATATGGAAAAGCGCATCCGCCAGCAAGGCCCAAACGCCCCCCACGACGCCCCCCGCAAGGCCCGCGCCGCCCACGCCGCTCGATGGCGGCCCTCCTCCCACCGCTCGTCCGGCCTCAGCCCTTGACCAGCAGCGCGACCACGATGACCGCCGCCAGCGCCAGCCGGTAGATCGCGAAGACCGCCAGCCGCCGCCGGCGCACCCACCCCAGCAGCCAGCCGATCACCAGGTATCCCACGGCGCCCGACACCACGACGGCGATGAGGATCGGCGCCATGTCGTGGCGCAGGGCGCCGCTGCGCCACAGCTTCAGCAGGTCGTGGCCGCCAGCCAGCACGCCCACCGGGATGAACAGCAGAAAGGCGAACCGCGCTGCCGCCTCGCGGCTGAAACCGAGCAGCAGCGCCGCGGTGATGGTGATGCCCGACCGCGAGGTGCCGGGCACCAGCGCCAGCGCCTGGGCCAGGCCGATGATGGCGGCGGCGCGCAGGCCCAGGTCGGCCAGCGGATGCTCCTCGCGGGCCACGCGATCGGCCAGCAGCAGCAGCAGGCCGTAGAACGCCGTGGTCCCCGCGATCAGCAGCGGCGAGCGCAGGTTCTCTTCGATCTTCGCCGCAAAGGCCAGGCCGGCCAGGGCCGCCGGGATGGTGCCGACGATCAGCGCCCAGCCCAGCCGGCGCGGCGCGAAGTCATAGCGTCCGGCGGCGCCGGTGAAGAAGCCGCCCACCAGGTCCACCAGCTCGCGGCGGAAGTAGGCGATGACGGCAAGCGCGGTGCCGAAATGGGCGGCGACGTCGAACGCCAGCCCCTGGTCGGGCCAGCCCAGGAAGTACGGCACCAGGATGAGATGGCCGGAGGAGCTGATCGGCAGGAATTCGGTGACTGCCTGGATCAGCGACAGCACCACGGCATGCAATGGGCTCAAGGTATCTCCCCCGTCGGCAGGCGGCGGCCCCGCCAGGTGGGGCCGGCCGGCGGGGATTGTATATACTTCCAGCGGTAAAGCCGCGTGTGCCGGCGCCGGCACGCAAACCCCAATCCTCGGACCTCCAGGGCACCCCTCATGCAGACCCTTCTCGTTACCGGCGGCGCCGGGTTCATCGGCTGCAATTTCGTGCGGCTGGCCCTGGCCCAGACGGATTTTCAGGTTGTCGTGTTCGACAAGCTCACCTACGCCGGCAGCCGCGAAAACCTCGCCGACGTGGCACACGACCCCCGCTTCGACTTCGTCACCGGCGACATCGCCGATCGCGCCGCGGTGCGCCGCGTCTACGCCGAGCGCCGTCCCGCCGCGGTGGTCAACTTCGCCGCCGAAAGCCACGTGGACCGCTCGATCGACGACGCCAGCGCGTTTATCCAGACCAACATCGTCGGCGCTTTCGAGCTGCTCGAAGGGGCGCGCCAATATCTTGCGGGGCTGGCGGGGCCGGCGGCGGCCCAGGAGCGCGAGCGCTTCCGCTTTCTGCACGTCTCGACCGACGAGGTGTACGGCAGTCTGGGCCCGCAGGGCGCCTTCAGCGAAACCACCGCCTACGCTCCCAACTCGCCTTACGCCGCCTCCAAGGCGAGCGCCGACCACCTGGTGCGCGCCTACCGCGAAACCCACGGCCTGCCGGCGCTGCTCACCAACTGCTCCAACAACTACGGCCCCTACCAGTACCCGGAAAAGCTGATCCCGCTGATGGTGATGAACGCCGTCGAAGGCCGCTCGCTCCCCATCTACGGCGACGGCGGCAACGTGCGCGACTGGCTGTACGTCGACGACCACTGCCGCGGCCTGCTGGCGGTGCTGCAAAACGGCAAGCCCGGCGAAAAGTACAACCTGGGCGGACGCAGCGAGCGCACCAACCTGCAGATCGTCGACACGCTGTGCGACGTGCTCGAGCGCGAGCTGCCGGCCGCCGCCAATCCCGCCCTCGCGGCGCGCGGCGCGTCGTCCTATCGCGATCTGAAGACCTTCGTCGCCGACCGGCCCGGACACGACCGGCGCTACGCCATCGACGACGACAAGGTGCGGCGCGAACTGGCCTGGCAGCCGCGCCACGACTTCGAGAACGGCATCGCCGCCACCGTCCGCTGGTACCTCGATCACCGCGACTGGTGCACCGCCGTGCAGGCGGACCGCTATCGCCGCGAGCGGCTCGGCCTGGGGGCGGCATGAAGTTCACCGCCACCGCGATCCCCGGCGTCGTCCTGGTGGAGACGCCGGTCTTCCGCGACGCCCGCGGCTTCTTCCTGCAGACCTACCACACCGAAAGGTTCGCGCAGGCCGGCCTGCCGCCCGTCTTCGTCCAGGACAACCATTCGTATTCGGCGCGGCAGGGCATCGTGCGCGGCATGCACGCGCAGCTCAACCGGCCGCAGGGCAAGCTGGTGCGGGCGGTGACGGGACAAGTCTTCGACGTCGCCGTCGATCTGCGGCCCGACTCGCCGGCCTTCGGCACCTGGGTCGGGGAGGTGCTGTCGGGCGACAACTTCCGCCAGCTCTACGTGCCGCCCGGCTGCGCCCACGGCTTCTTCGTGATCAGCGACACCGCCCACGTCGAGTACAAGTGCACCGACCTGTACGCCCCCGAAGACGAGATCGGCCTGCTGTGGAACGACCCCGAAGTCGGCATCCGCTGGCCCGGCCAGGACGCCCACCTGAACGACCGCGACCGCACCTGGCCGCGGCTGAGCGAGCTCGCGCCGCGGCTGGCGCCGTACCGCGGGCTCATGGATCGATGAGCGAGCCGCACCCCTTCACCGCCGAAGACCACCGCCAGATGGAGCGGCTGGGGGTGGCGCCCGACCAGGCGCGGCGCCACCTGGAGCTGTTGCGCAACCCACCGCCCTTCACCCGCGTGCTGCGGCCGTGCGGCGCCGGCGACGGCATCCTTGAGGTCGCGCCCGATCAGGAGCGCGCCCTGGCCGCCCGCTTCGACGCCGCCGCCGGCGGCGGCCGCATCCACAAGCTGGTGCCGGCGTCGGGCGCGGCGTCGCGGATGTTCAAGCCGCTGCAAAGCTATCTCGACCAGCTGGTGCGCGACGGCCATGCTCCCGGCACGCCTGGCGCATCCGCCGGCCACCGCGGCGGGGCGGCGGCGCCGCCGCCCGCCGCTCCCAGCGCCGACGCACGTACGTTCTTCGGCGCGCTGCCGCAGATGCCCTTCTTTGCCGAGCTGGCCAGGGCCGCCGCCACCCTCGGCATCCGCCTGGCGCCCGGCCGCACCAGCCTCGCCGACCTGAGCGCTTCCGAGCAGGTGATGGTCCTGTCGTGCCTGCTGGCGGCGCCTGGCCCGGCGTGCCCGCACGGCCTTGGCATGAGCGAGCGGCCCAAGGGGCTCATCCCCTTTCACCGCTACCGCGAAGGCGAGCGCACGCCGTTCGAAGAGCACCTGGTGGAGGCCGCCGAAACCACGCGCGACAGCGACGGCGTGTGCCGCGTGCACCTCACCGTGTCGCACCATCACGAAGCGGGCTTCCGCGCGGTGCTGAACGGGCGCGGCGCCGCCCTGGCCAACCGCCTGCGCTGCAGCTTCCAGGTCGAGCTGTCGCACCAGAGCCGCTCGACCGACACCCTGGCAGTCGATCCCGACCATCGCCCGTTCCGGCTGGCCGACGGCTCGCTGCTGTTCCGCCCCGGCGGCCACGGCGCGCTGCTCGACAACCTGCAGCGGCTGGCCGCGGCGGGGGCCGGCATCGTGCTGCTCAAGAACATCGACAACGTCGTCACCGACCGCGGGCTGCCGCTGGTGACGCGCTGGAAAAAGCTCCTGGGCGGGCTGCTGCTGGCGACCGAAGAGCGCGTCTTCGCGCTGCTGTCCCAGCTTGACGGCGGCACGCCCGACCGCCAGGCGATCGCGGCGGCGGCGGGCTTCGTCCAAGAGGACCTGTCGCGGCCGTTGCCGGCGGCTTTTGCCGCGGCGAGCGCCGGGGAGCAGTGCCGGCTGCTGATTCAGGCGCTCGACCGGCCGCTGCGCGTCGCCGGCGTGGTGCGCAACAGCGGCGAGCCCGGCGGCGGGCCGTTCTGGGTGGAGTCGGCGGCGGGTCAGGTGTCGCTGCAGATCGTCGAGGCGTCGCAGATCAGCCCCGACCCCGAGCAGCAGGCGGTGCTGGCCGCGTCCACCCACTTCAACCCGGTGGACATCGCCTGCGCCGTCCACGACCGCCACGGCCGCGCCCACGACCTGGACCGCTTCGTCGATCGCGACACGGTGTTCATCTCACAGCGCTCGCACGAAGGGCGGCCGCTCAAGGCGCTGGAGCATCCCGGCCTGTGGAATGGCGCCATGGCGGGCTGGAACACCATCTTCGTGGAAGTCCCCAACGCCACGTTCGCGCCGGTCAAGACGGTGCTCGACCTGCTGCGGCCCGAGCACCAGACCGAAGACATGGAGGCGCCGCTATGAGCAGCAGCCAGCCGGCGTTCGCGCGCGCGGTGGTGGTCGGGGCTTCGTCGGGCATCGGTGAAGCGATCGCGCTCGCCATCGCGCAAGGCGGCGGCAGCGTCGCGCTGGTCGGCCGGCGCGAGGGCGAGCTGCGGCGCGTCGAAGCGGCGATCCGCGCCGCGGGGCGCGGCCAGGCGCAGGTCTACGTCCACGACGTCACCGACTTCGACGCCACGCCGGCGCTCTTCCAGCGCATCGTCGACGGCCTCGGCGGGCTCGACACCGTGGTGTATGCCGCCGGGGTCATGCCGGCGGTCGAAGACAGCGAATACAGCTTCGCCAAGGACCGCACCATGGTGCAGGTCAACCTGCTGGGCGCCATGGCCTGGCTCAACCTGGGCGCGGCGCACTGCGAAGCCGCTCGCGGCGGCACCCTGATCGGCATCGGCAGCGTCGCCGGCGAGCGCGGCCGCCGCGGCGCTCCCGGCTACGGCGCCTCCAAGGCGGGCGTGCACTCCTACCTGGAGTCGCTGCGCAACCGGCTGGCGCGCCACGGCGTCAACGTGGTCACCATCAAACCGGGCTTCGTGGACACCGCCATGACGCGCGGCAAGCCCGGGCTGTTCTGGCTCATCTCGCCGCGCCAGGCCGCCGCCGCCACGCTGGCGCTGGCGCGGCGCGGCGACAGCGCCAGCGGCTTCGTGCCGGCGCGGTGGGGGCTGGTGGCCCTGGTGGTGCGGACCATCCCCTCCTTTCTTTTTCGGCGGCTGAACTTTTGAGCCGCCGCGCCGACGACCCCGACGGCAATCCCGACCCCGGCGGCGCCCCCGACGGAGCGGTGCGGGACGCCGGCTGGCACGCCCTGCACGGCTTCGGGCGATCGGTCGGCGCCGCCTGCCGCGTCGTGGCACCGCGCGACGCGGGCGAAGTGGCGGCGCTGCTCGGACAGGCGCGGCGGCTGGGGCTGGCGGTCACGGCGCGCGGCGCCGGGCGCAGCTACGGCGACGCCTCGCTCAACGCGCGGGGCTTGGTCCTGGACCTGCGGCAGATGGCGCGCATGCTCAGCTGGGACCCGGTGGCGGGGATCGCCGACGTCGAGCCGGGGCTGACCGTCGAAGGGCTGTGGCGGCGGACGATCGAAGACGGCTACTGGCCGGCGGTGGTGCCGGGCACCTCGGCACCCACCCTCGGCGGGTGCGCCGCGATGAACATCCACGGCAAGAACAACTTTCGCGTCGGCATCTTCGGCGACCACCTGCTCGACCTGGACCTGTTGACGGCGTCCGGTGAGGTGCTGCGCTGCAGCCGCGACGAAAATCCAGCGCTGTTCCACGCCGCGGTCGGCGGCCTGGGGCTGCTGGGGGTGATCACCCGGCTGCGGCTGCGCCTCAAGCGGGTGGGCAGCGGCCTGCTGCGGGTCGAGCCGTTCGCCGGGCGGTCGTTCGATCACCTGGTGGACGGCTTCGAAGAGCGGCTGGATACCGCCGACTACCTGGTCGGCTGGATCGACGGCTTCGCCAGCGGGCGGCAGACTGGCCGCGGCCAGGGGCACCGCGCCGACCACGTGGACGCCGACGACGACCCCGGTGGGCTGTCCGCATCGGGGCGGCCGCTGTCGCTCCACGTCGAGCGCCAGCTGCTGCCGGGGCGGATCTTCGGCGTGCCCAGCGGCCAGGTGTGGCGGCTGCTGCGGCTGGTCGCCAACGATCCAGGCTGGCGCCTGGTGAACGCCGCCAAGTCCTGGATGGCGCGCGTGCAATGGGCGTCGCACTCCTTCCGGCAGTCGCACGTCGCCTTTGCCTTCCTGCTCGACTACGTGCCCGACTGGTGGCGTGCCTATGGCCAGGGCGGCTTCATCCAGCACCAGCTGTTCATCCCCGCCGGCGCCGTACGCGCCCTGGTGCCGCAAGTGCTGCAAACCTGCCAGCGGCGGGGTTTCCCGACCTACCTGGCGGTGCTCAAGCGGCACCGCCCGGACGCCTTCCTGCTATCGCACGGCCTTGACGGGTATTCGCTGGCGATGGATTTCCCGGTGCGGGAAGGCCGGCGGCCGGCGCTCTGGGCGCTGGCGCACGAGATCGCCGAGCGGGTGCTGGACGCCGGCGGCACCTTCTACATGGCCAAGGACGCGCTGCTCCGCCCGCAGGACCTGGCGCGCGCCTACGGCCGGCGGCTGACGGCCTTCCTGGAGCTCAAGCGGCAGCTCGACCCTGAAAGCCTCTTCACTTCCGACCTGGCGCGGCGCCTGCTGCCGTCGCTCGGCCGCGGCGCCGACGCCCAGGCGGCGTGAGCGGGGCGCTGTGGCGCCGCCAGCCGGCGGTCACACGCCACCACAGTCAGGCGGGCACGGTGGCGGTCCGCTGGGGCTGGCTTGCGAGGCGCGGCCGGTGCCGGAAGCGAGCAGCAGGCCAAGCAGCAAGATTGACAGCGCGATACGGCGGGCGTTCAGGGTCATCGGGTGTCTCCTCCTGAAGCAAAAGGTGCGGCGGAAAGCGTCGCCGCGGACGCGGGCAGGACGTCGGGCCACCAGGTGCCGGGGACGTCGAGCGGCCAGGGGCAGGTGTCCTGGATGTGCAGGTCGCGGAACATCGGCGAGTGGTCGCGCAGGGGGAAGACCAGGGTGTCGCGGCCGCGACAGCGGAAGTCGGGGGACGCGAAGGTGATCCCCAGGGTGATCACCAGCTCCAGCACGACATAGATCGCCGCCGCGGCCAGCACCTGGCGGGCGCGGGGCGTGCGCAGCAGCACGCCGCCCAGCAGGGTGAGCGGCAGCACCGCGGCGTGGAACAGGCACAGCCCCTGCCAGTACATCAGGGTGGTCGGCGAGATGGCAAAGACCGCCACCGCAGCCACGAAGCACAGCACCACGTAACCGCGCAGCCAGGAGCGATCGGGGGCGTCCGCCGGCAGGCGGCGCAGCCAGGGATGGCGCAGGCGCTTGAACAGCCACACGTTGGCGGCCAGCGGCAACACCAGGGTGAGCGGGCCGACGACTTCGAACATCGCCCTGAACCAGGGGGTCAGGCGGCGGTCGGCGGCGGCGCTCCACGCCTCGGTGAAATCCAGCTGACTGGTCCTGCCGGCCAGCGACAGCGAGCTATAGCGCAGCCAGTAGAAAACGCCGCGCGGCAGCGAATACACCAGGCCGCGGCCGGGAAAGCCCTTGTGGACTGCCGCCAGCATGTGGGGCTGGGCCATCACGGTGGCGGCCCAGGGCACCAGCGGCAGGGCCCCCAGGGCGGCGCCGCACACGGCCGCCATCAAGTTGAGATGGATGTAGCCGCGCCACCACAGCAGCGCCGAAGCCACCGCCAGCAACAGGAACGACGGGTGGATCTGGAGCGCCAGCGCCAGGGTCGCGACGTGCAGCAACGAAGCGACCGCGCCCGGCGAACGCCGCAGATGGAAGGCGGTGGCGAAGTGGACGGCAGAGGCCAGGAACAGGTAGTTGGGATTCCATAGGAAGCCCCCAAAGTAGAGCTGCCAGGGGCTCAGCCAGTAGAGCACCAGGAACAGCAGCCGCTCCCGCACCGACACGATCGCGGCCAGGGTGCGGTCGAGCAGCAGGTACCCCGCCAGGTGGCAGAGCGCCACCACCGCGGTGGCGGCGCGATGATGGCGCCACACCAAGAGAGGCAGCCCCACCAGCAGGGTGGTGACGCCGCCGGGAGCGTTGCCGCCGGTGGAAAGCGGGTTGCCGAACCACACCATGCGGCCGCGCACCGCCAGCAGCCAACCGCGCGCCAGCAGGTTGAGCTGATCGCCCCCGACCTGGCTGCGGGCCACCAGCAGCGCCGACAGCAGGGCGCCCGCGGCGGCGCCGGTCCATAGCAGCCACTCCACGCCGCGCGCCGGCGCGCGGCGCGCCGGGCCGGCGGCGGAGCTCAATCGGCCACCGGTGCCGCGGTGAACGCGCCCGAGCCGGCGATGCCGCCGGGAGTGCCGGGCGTGCCGGGAGCACCGAGGGCGCCGGCGGCAGCAGGGGCGGCGCCGGGAGCGACCTGACCGGCGGCGGCGGTCGCGGCCGCCGGCTCGGTTTCGGCGAGCGCCAGGCAGAACGGCATCATCAGGACGAACAGCGCCAGGCGCTTGACCTCGGCGTCCCCCCAGTTGTTTTCGAACAGGCCGGCCAGGTTGAAGGCCAGCAGCGCCAGGACGCTACCCAGGTAGATCTCGGCGCGGCGGCCGGACAGGCCGCCCTCGGCGCGGTAGCGCGCCAGCGACAGCTTGACGCTGGCAAGCATCAGCCAGATGTAGGCCGCCAGGGATGGCAGGCCGCGCTCGGCGGCCATTTCCAGGAAGCTGTCGTGCAGGTGCGGCACCCAATAGCGCGGCGCCGTCGGCTGGCGGTAAACCTGGTAGCGGTGGTCCACCATGTCCGGACCCAGCCCCACGATCGGCCGCTCGGCGATCATGTGGAACCCGGCGTCGAGCATGCACAGGCGGTCGTAGTTGGACGGGTCGCGCAGGTCGAAGATCGACTTGACGCGGTGCAGCACCGACGCGGGCACCACCAGAAACTCCGCCAGCAGGGCCAAGGCAAAGATCGCGGCGTATCGCCGGCCGCGGTGCCGCGGCTCTCCCGCCGGACGCGGCCGCCGCCAACGCCTGCCGTGCGCCGCCAGCAGCACCAAAAGCGTGCCGGCGAGCGCCACCCAGGCGCCGCGGGTGAGCGTGCCCACCAGCGCCACGTTGATCAACGCCAGGGCGATCCAGCGCCAGGGGCTGCGCGCCGCGCGGCCGCACACCATCTGGGTGATCAGCAGCACGTCGCAGATCAGCAGCACCCCCGACAGCGTCATGTAGTGCGAGAACGGACCGCGGATGCGCTGGTCCAGCTCGCCGAAGCTGACCCACAGGTACTGCGACAGGCCGCGCAGTGCGATCAGCGCCGCCACCGCCACCATGCCGTCGATCACCCAGCGCAGCTCGCGCTCGCCGCGCACCAGGCCGGGGCCCAGGAACAGCGTCGCCATGGCGAACGTCTCGCCGGTGCTGTACAGGCTGCCGCGGATGTCGTACGACAGCACGATCGAGGCGGCCAGAAACACCAGGTAGAACCCCATCGGCAGCAGCACCGGCCGCAGCACCTCCCACCGCACCCGCCGCGCCGCCAGGGCGCGGGGAGCGAGCAGCAGCGTGATGCCCAGCGTGATGTTCGACAGCGCCAGGGCGAACACCGTGTACAGGTGCAGCGAATACGCGATGCACGCCGCCCGCCGCCAGCGGCCGCCGGAGCCGCTCTCCGGTGGCAGCGCCTCGGCGGCGCCGCTGCCGTGAGACCACCCCGCCGGCGACGCCGCAACGCCGGCGCCACCTCCAACACCACCGGCACGCCCCACGCCGCCGGCGGGTCCGCCGCCGCCCGCGGGACCCACCCCGCCGGCAGGATCGGCGTCTTCCGCCGTAACCGGCAGCGGCCGGCCTGCCGGGCCGGCGGCAGGGTGATCAGCGGAAAGTTTGTCGCGCATGGGAAGTCGGCCGCCGCGTTGCGCGGCTGCCGGCGCCAAACCTTATCTCTCGCCGGCGGTCCTTGTCATCCACGCGACCCCTGAAACGGCGGCCGCGCACAACCAAACGGCGCCGCCGCCCTCCCGGTCCGGCAAACCGGGACGGCGACGGCGGCGGCCCTGCGTACGGCAGCGCTCAGGATGGGAGAGGTTCAGCCGGCGGTCAGGACGCCTGCCGAGGGCACTGGCCGATCGGGCTGTAATCGGGGTCGCCGCCCCAGGCCAGCTTTTTCAACGTGTCGTAGGTCTGCGTCTGGGCCGGATCCAGGATCGCGACAAAGCTGGTGTTGAACGCCTCACGGGCGGCGATGATCGCATCGCGGTTCGAATACAGCGCCAGCGTCGCCGTGCCGATCGTCGCCGGGTCCGGCGTCGTGGCCGCCAGATCGCCCTCCAGCGCCGTACACAGCGCCGGACGCGCCTGCCGCAGCGGCGTCACCGCGTCCTGCAACGACGTCCAAAAACCCATCAAGCTGGTCGTCTGCGATGCCGACAGGCCCAGAAACCGCGCCAGCACGCGGGGATGATGAAGGATGTAGTCTGCGCCGACCGCATTGTTGGCGACCGGTGCGGCGGCGGTCGTCGCGGCGGAAGATTGCGCGGCAAGCGGCAGGGCAAGCAGGCCCAGCAGCAGACAGGAAGACACAGCACGGCTCACCAGTTGTGTATGCATTGGGAACTCCTTTCGATCGTCAAACGGAATCGGTACACGTCGCAAAGCGGGCGCAAACCCGCCATCGAAAGGGCGCGACCCACAAGCCGGTTGCCTCAGCTCCCCCTGGTCGAGCCGCCACCCCCTCCGCCCTCAGAAACCCACGGCCCCGCATTTTCATGCGCCCATAAAGAAATCTGCATTACAACCTCGGCCCGGCCCCCGCCTGCCCACCCCAGCCACGCCCTCACCCCGGGGCTCCAAACCGGCAGGCCGTCCCGATCAACGCAGATAGACACCTGAGAAGGCAGCATGGTGCCGGCGGATCACCAAGCCCACAAGATGCGCGCCGACCACCAAGCTATAGATGGCCAGAACCGTGCCGACGATTCTTCCCAATGTCGGCATCCACTGGAGCCCCCATCCAACCAACATGTTGCAAACCAGCAAGCCACCCAGGAGGCCCCCCACTTGCAAGCCGTCCTCACCGCAAACGGCCAGTGCCTGCACGTGAAGATCGAGCCGCAAGGCCGCCCAGGGAGTCCAGCGCATCGCCACAGCTCCCAGTGCCGGACCGACAAGAAGGATACCGATCAGACCTCCCCCGGCCAGGGCCAGCTTGCACTGCACGTACCCACCGTTCCATACCGGCGCGCTCCAACCACATCCGCTGAACCGCGCCAGCAGTGCGCCAGGAAGCCAAGCCGCCAGCGCCGCGGCGGCCACTCCCCACATCTCTCCCACACGTTCCTGCACGTCGCCGAACTCAGGCCAGTCCGGCGGCTCATTGTCACCATCCGCCGTCGCCCGTACGATCGCGCACACCCAGCTCGCCAACAGCAATATCAGGGCCCAACCCAGCCCAGGCACCACCTGCACCACCATGGCGCCGCTCAAAAGCACCAGGCTCATCCCCGCCCCGCGCCCACGGAACGGGTACCCATGCGCCGCCCAAACCGGGTAAGGCACACTTCGGAGCAGCGCGCGGCGCAACGCCGGAGCCGACGCAGGTCCATCCGGATCCAACGGCAAAGCCCGCTCCCCGCACCGACCGCAAAACAGCAGCCGATGGCCCAACTCGATGCAACCCAGGCACAGCAAGCCGCCGCACCCCTCGCAACCATACGCAGCCGTTCTATCCGCGTGCTCGCCGCATCGTCGATACGCTACCGTCGTCAACGAGGAAAGGTCACCCATGCCATCCGTGCGCGGCAGCGGAAAGCAGATCGCTCCGAGCCGCAAGCGCGGCGCCAGATGCATCCCGACGTCCGAACCGATTCCGCACAGATCGATCTACGCCAGACCGGCACCTTCCGTTACACGGCCTGCGCTTGCATCCCGGCCGCCAACTCGCTGGGTTTTCTGCCACGCCGCCTGATTACTCCAAGTAGCTGAGCTCGATCAAGGCGTAGTCGGTTCCTTCCTCGGTCAGATATTGATGGCCTGGGGAGGCGGACTCAGCCAAGGCGGCCAACTTCTCCGCGCATTCAGACCATCGATCAGAGGTGTTTGACCAGAGATATGCCGGCCCTCCACCACCCACATAAAGAAGCTCGAGGGCTTTAGAGGGCGAAGCAATAACCGTTCGCAAACTCAGGGCGACACTCTGGCCTGTCGCACATTTGACAACCGAACAGAATGCCACCTCACGCATGCCACCTGAAGCAAGACCCTCAAAGAGTCGAGTGGTCGCCGTCAAGTCGTCACGCTCCTGGATCGCGATCCTGAGAGTCGGGCCATATGCGTCCCTCGTACGACGACAGCTGCACGGGCTTCATGTTTCGTTTGCTCCCGGCAAGAGGCACAGCTGCGGGGCCCAGCATACATGGACTGATCATAATTGTTGGCGAATCGGGATTCTCATCGAAGATATTTAGAAGTCTTTGCCATCATGTGGGTGGAGGCGCAGGACTTTGCGGCCGTCGGCTCGAATTCGCGGGCCAGTTCTTCGGACCACGACCAGCCCGGACCACTCAGCTTTCGAGCAGCCCTATTTCTGGTTCGCAGGCGCCACTCCTTTCCCTTGCGGGTCTTCACGCTCTTATGTGGGCGCCACCTGACGGCGGTCAAGGAGCTCCCCATCGCTTGGGCAGAGCCTACCGACGCCCGAGGCCAAGCGTCCACGCTTCCCTCGCTGCGCTCGGCGGCTTTGGGTTGATTGGCGTCCCAGGCCCAGCCGGCGAGCTGGGTGCAGCTCGGGCTGGCGAACGAACCCGAAAAGCTGGGGGGCCGTACAGGTCACGGTGCGCGTGCCGAGCGATGTCGTGGCGCCGGTGAGCACCAGCGTCACGGCCTGAGGCGTGCCGGTCTTGAACACGGCGGACGGGGGATCGGCAAAACCGGCGAGTTTGAGGTCGTTGCGGTGCCTGGCACGACGGTGATGGCCGCCGCCACTTCGCTGCTGCTGCTCGTTTCGCTCATTCCCTTCCTCCGTGCGGAGGGGGGGAAGCGTGGCTCGTCGCGGTGATGGTGACGGTGCCGTCGGTCGTGGGGGCGGTGAACAGGCCGGTCGCATCGATCGAACCTGCCGACGCGGACCACAGGACGCCGGTGTCGGCGGCGCCTGTCACAGTGGCGGTGAATTGCTGCATGCCGCCAGCGGCCACCGCGGTTTCCGCCGGGGCGACGGCGATCCCGATCAGCGGGCCGGCGCTCACGGTGACCGTCGCCAAGCCCTGTACGGGGCCGCCTCCCGCCGCGGTGGACACCGCCAGGACGTGATAGACGCCGGGGCCGGCGGGGGCGGTGTAGAGCCCCGCCGTGGTGACACTGCCGCCTGTCGAGCCTTCCTCTACGCTCCAGGTCACGGCCGGGCTGGCGACACCGCTGACCTGCGCGGTGAAGGCCTGGCTGGCGCCCGGCGCAAGGCTCGGCGACGACGGCAGGATCATCAGGTCTTCGCTGATTGGGCCGGATTCGCCGCCGCCGTGGCGGTGACGGTGTACACGCCGGGCACGGAAGGCGCGGTGAACAGACCGTTGGCCGCAATCGACGCGGCGCCCGGCGACACGGCGACTCCGCTCACCGGCATGGTGGACACGACCGTGAGCGCCGCGGTGCTGGTCGCCAGCGGGTTGCCGACGGTCTGAACCGTGACGGTATAGGAGCCCGCGGCCGCGTTGGCCGGCACCTGGAGAAGCCCGGCCAGGAGACGCTCACTGCGTGAAACTACCGCCAACTTCGCCGTCGACTTTCAACGGAAAGTGGGACATCCCCGCGGTCAAGCTGCATACGCTTCTGGACCTGCGCGGCGCGATTCCAACGTTCATCCTCATCAGCGACGGCAAACTTCACGATGTGAACGTGCTCGACATCCTGCCCGTCGAGGCTGGAGCCTTCTACGTCATGGATCGCGGCTATGTCGACTTCGCGCGGCTCTATGCGATGCATCAGACCGGAGCCTTCTTCGTCACCCGCGCCAAGCATGGAATGGCCGCCCGGCGGGTGTATTCGTTTGAGACGCAACGCGCCACTGGCGTGATCTGCGACCAGCGCGTGATGCTCAATGGCTTCTACTCGGCCAAGGCCTACCCGGAGCATTTGCGGCGCGTCCGTTTCAAGGACCCCTTTTCGGGCAAGACGCTTGTTTTCCTGACAAACAACACGACTTTGCCACCGTTGGCGATCGCTGCCTTGTACAAGAGCCGATGGCAGGTCGAGCTGTTTTTCAAGTGGATCAAGCAACATCTGCGCATCAAGCGATTCCTGGGCACCAGCGAGAACGCCGTGAAGACGCAAATCTGGTGCGCCGTCGCGACCTACGTGCTGATTGCCATCCTTAAGAAGGAGCTTCAACTCGATGCCTCGCTCTACACATGTCTACAGATCTTGTCGGTCTCGGTCTTCGAGAAAACCGAGGTTTCATGCGCTTTCCAGCCTGACCGGTCCCAGCGAGAACTGCGCACTGCGGCTAACCAACTCATTCTGTTCGACTTCTAACTAACCGGACATTACTGGCATGAACGGTATCCTATCAAGCAAGCAACAGCGTCCGAGAAATCCGCGACACGCCCTGACCCTAGGAATTGCTGGCAGAGGGGGCGCCTCTGCCATGATCTTATCTGCCGTTCGAAATCTTCAGCCCCCAACGAAGATGGACCACCACGCTGGAAGTGTAGTCCACGGATAAGTTGTCGACGGGGGACCAGGCGGATGGTCCGCAAGCCATTGAAGGAATGGCATCGGGTTCAGTAGCCGTTGCGCATCCTGCAGCAGCTGCTGCATGCGGGAGGCGCGGGGGGGGAATTTCCTGCCGTGAGCTTGCTCATCCGTTACTGGTGTTCCGTCCTTTGTGCAGCGGCGCCGTTCGTCGTTTCCGTCATCCTTGTCCCAGTGGGGGATCTTTGCGTCGCGTTCCCATGAAGCCTTGGGCGCTTTGGGGTTTTTCGGCTGATACCAATTCCCTCCTCGGGAGTTCCGCGGGTCAGGGGCCCACATGAATGGACGATCAGGCTCCCACGGCCATCCTCCTGCCAGACCCGGAGGCAGTCCATCGGGGCCTACCTCCGGGCAAAACCGCCAGGGATGCTTTCGAATCGATGAAAGTCAAAGCCACAAAGCACACGGCGGAAGCCGTCCGTGAGCGCAGCCCCGTACACCTCCAGTCTACGAGCAACGGGATGTTGGCCATATCCGCCATGATGCATGTCGATCGGTGCTACCATACCTGCACCCAGCACATCAGGGGAACGAAGCTGTGAGTTGTCGAAGGTCGTCACTTCCCGTCCCTCGGCCCTCAGCCGTCGTACGACGGGACCATTGGTCTCCGAATTCACAACCCATACCGGCGCGCGAGAGGCCAGCGCCACGAGACCCTCGCCGAACTCGTGGTCGAGAACCAAGGCTACCGTGGACGATGCATGAGTGGGCATCATGATATCCATGCTCAATGTGTGGCATCTGGCGCGAAGACAGGCGCCACTCCTTTCCCTTGCGCGTCACGGCCTGCGGCGTGCCGGTCTTGAACACGGCGGGCAGGGGATCGGCAAAACCGGCGAGTCTGAGGTCGTTGCGGTGCCTGGCACAACGGTGATGGCCGCCGGCACCACGGCGACGTCAAGCGGGCGACTCGCTGACGAGCGCGCCGACGACCAGCACGCCGCGGCCGCCATTCTGGCCCGCGCCGCCGATACCGCTCCCGCCGAGCTGGCACTGCCCGATGGGTGCCGCATCCGCCCCCAGGCGGACGACCTCGACCGCCAGTGCCGCCTGCTCCCGCCGACCGGGCCGCCCACCAAGGCCCACCGCCTGGATTGTCGTCTGGCTCGACAATCCATCCGATCCTCACCTATGCCGGCGGCGCTCGCGCGGGCTCCCGGCGCGAGCGGACGGGCCGCGAGGTGGGTGCTGGTGCTGACGACGATGGAGTAAGTGTGCCAGGCGTTCTTTGGTGCGCCGTTCCTTTCGCTTCGGCATCCGCTCCCACCAAGCGACCACGGCTTTCAAAGCGGGCGTCAGCCGCCGCAGAGCACGTACAAACCAGAGCAGCGGTAATCTAATCGGGCGCAGGTACCTGAATCGCCGTCGCACGTAGATCCTACCGAGTTGGTCGCGCCAGATATTTGCCACAACCTCTGTCGGTCGCGGATCGGGCTCGATGGCGAGTTGAATGTGGTGTCCGACCTCGTGGTAAAGGATGTTGACGATCACAAGCTCACGGAATAGAGGCAGTTTCTGTAGAAAGCCAGGAATGGTTGCCGTAATAGCATCGAGGTTCAGTTCGATGTACGCTTTTCTTCCTTTCCAAGCGCGCCAATAAAGCCCACGCGGCTCCGTTCCGCGCGAGATCGCAGGCCATATATCCTTAAAGGCAGCTGTATCCTTGAGACACACTCGGTCCAGGCCCTCAAGGTATTCTGGCGGTACAAACCGCAATAAACGTTCGACGGTGGCGCGATAATCCGCCCGCGGATTGAGCCAGCGGAACTCTTCAAGCACCTGGACCATCGCTCTATCGTCTCACGGCCAAATCGTTAAAGGAAGAATGGCATTCGTCACAGCCACTTGGCTGCCGCGACGTGGGTGGCAAGACTGCGCGAGAGCGGTCCAGGAGCGGTTCTTCGGCGGCCCACAGGGGTATCGAGCTACCTTTCCTCAAGCCTGGACCAGCTCTTCATCCGCCGAAGCCTCCGTGCCCTGATCCATAGTGCTCCACGAGGTAATGGAGGAAGCGCTCCAGACTCTCCATCAGTGCCTCCCACCATGGGTCTGGCTCCGGACCGCCCGGGAAATTGCCCGGCGCCGTCTCGAGCAGGGGCGGTGGATTCGTTTTCGGCCTCTGCCCCGGATTGGATTTGGGCGGCGGGCATCCCCTGCCCGGCGCGACCGGCCGGTCGCGCGGTCGAACTGTGGGGATTGGCAACGGCGCAATCGGAAGGTCATGCAGCCATTGTTTGCCGGCAGGGGTGTTGAGCCACCCTTCGTAGGCAAGGACAGCGAATGTCAGCGCTGTAAGCGCAACTACGGGAAGTACTAGGGCGCTTTCACCCTTCGGGTCGATGCTGTTGAGGGGATCGTTGCCGACATAGTGGTAGAGGTTCAGCCCCGCCATCTCGCCGACCGGATCGCGGCTTTCCCAGCGCCCCAGGTTCGGGTCGTAGGCGCGGTATTCGGTCAGGCTCAAACCCGACGGTTGGTGGTAGTACATCCCGGCGTACCCGAAGCGGGGCGGAACACCCTGGTTGACGGTCAGGCGCCCGTAGGGGTCGTAGTCGTAGCGGCTGACGACGTTGCCGCTCGTATCGGTGACTTCGCGCACGCTGCCCAGATGGTCGTAGGAGAAGTAGTAACTGCCGCCGCCGGACTGCATGCCTCCCGGGAAGAAGCGGGTGAGGATCGGCTCGGTGGGGCAGGTGATGGTCTTGGGGGTATCTCCCAGGGGGATGGTGGTGCCGGAGTAGGTGACGGACAGGCTGTGGGTGGTGCCGGAGTAGAGGGCTGGCGAGGTGTAGGTGAAGCCGTGGTCGCCATTGCCCTTGCCGGCGTTTTGCAGGTCCTGGCGGAAGTTGGCGGCGGGGATGGTGGCGAGCAGGGCGCCGTTGTCGTAGATGTCCACGTTGAGGGCTGCGTTGGGTTGGTTGGCGTCCCAGGCCCAGCCGGCGAGCTGAGTGCAATCGGCAGTGTCGAAGTACCCGCCGAAGTTAGCGCTGGAACAGATGAGCGTTTGCGGGACGCCGATGACCGTCGGCGTGCCGCCGGCTTTGAGGGTGATGGTGTGGGCGGTGCCGGTCTTGAGGGCGGCGGGGGTGGGGAAGAAGAAGCCGTGGGCGCCGTTGCCGATGCCGGCGTTGAGCAGGTCCTGGCGGAAGGTGTTGGCCAGGACGGTGGCGATCAGGGTGGCGCCGTCGTAGATGTCGACGTTGATCGGGTCGTTGGGTTCGTTGGCGTCCCAGGCCCAACCGGCGAGCTGGGTGCAGCTGGGGCTGGCGAACGAGCCCGAAAAGCTGGGCGCGGTGCAGGTCACGGTGCGGGTGCCGAGCGACGTCGTGGTGCCGGTGAGCAGCAGGGTCACGGCCTGCGCGGCGCCGGTCTTGAACTGCGCGGGCAAGGGATAGGTAAAACCGTGGTTGCCGTTGCCGGCGCCGGCGAGCTTGAGGTCGCTGCGGTAGTTGTTGGCCAGCACCGTTGCCTCGCTGGTCGTGCCGGACTCGATGCTGACGCTGACCGGCGTGTTCGGTTGGGCGGGATTCCACGCCCAACCGGCCACCTGGTTGCAGTTGAGGCTGTCGAAGTTGCCAGGCGCGGTGACCGCTCCGGTCGGATCGACGGTGGCGTCCGTCTCTTCGACGATCTGGCCTTCCACCCAGATGTAGTGACGGCTGCTCACCACGGCGCCGTTGTTCAGCTCGGTGATGAGCACGCGCCGACCCAGGCCGTCGTAGGCGAACTGGCTGCGCTGGGCGCCGATGTTGATCGCGGTCAGGCGGTTTTCCGCATCCCATTCGTAGGTGCGGGTGCCGTCGGACAGCAGATTGCCGTTGGCATCGTATTGGAACGCCTGCCCCTGGCCGGGAACGGTGACGACCGCGGTTGCCGAGGCCTGGACCTGCGGGTCGGCGTGACTCGCGGCGGTGATGGTGACGGTGCCGTCGGTCGTGGGGGCCGTGAACAGGCCGGTCGCGTCGATCGAACCTGCCGACGCGGACCACAGGACGCCGGTGTCGGCGGCGCCTGTCACAGTGGCGGTGAATTGCTGCATGCCGCCAGCGGCCACCGCGGTTTCCGCCGGGGCGACGGCGATCCCGATCAGCGGGCCGGCGCTCACGGTGACCGTCGCCAAGCCCTGTACGGGGCCGCCTCCCGCCGCGGTGGACACCGCCAGGACGTGATAGACGCCGGGGCCGGCGGGGGCGGTGTAGAGCCCAGCCGTGGTGATACTGCCGCCTGTCGAGCCTTCCTCTACGCTCCAGGTCACGGCCGGGCTGGCGACACCGCTGACCTGCGCGGTGAAGGCCTGGCTGGCGCCCGGCGCAAGGCTCGGCGACGACGGCAGGATCATCAGGTCTTCGCCCACCGTCACCGTGGCGGTGCCTGATTGGGCCGGATTCGCCGCCGCCGTGGCGGTGACGGTGTACACGCCGGGCACGGAAGGCGCGGTGAACAGACCGTTGGCCGCAATCGACGCGGCGCCCGGACCGGCAACCGACCAGGTGACTGCCTGGTTGGGATGCGGCTCACCGTTGGGGTCTTCCACCACCGCCGTGAAGGGCTCCTGCTGCCCCGAATCGATCACCGAGCGCGACGGCGACACGGCGACTCCGCTCACCGGCATGGTGGACACGACCGTGAGCGCCGCGGTGCTGGTCGCCAGCGGGTTGCCGACGGTCTGAACCGTGACGGTATAGGAGCCCGCGGCCGCGTTGGCCGGCACCTGGAGAAGCCCGGTGCTCGAAAAGGTAGCTCCCGGCAACGTCGAGGACCACTGCACGCTCTGCTGGCTGCCGGTCACGTCGGCAAAGAATTGCCGCGAGGTCCCAGGCAGGACGGTCACGGCCGCCGGCGCCACGGCGACGTCGACCACCTGCACGGTCGCGGTGGCCTGGATGCCATAGGCACCATCTCCGTTGTTGACGACGTAGACGTGAAACGTTCCTCCTGTCCGACCCACGACGTGGCTGAACTGACCGATGGGGCCAGTTCCCGCGCCCCCGCCGCCCTCGACGGTACCGCTGGGGTCGTCCGTGCTCCAAAAGAAGTATGGAGAGTCCGAGTTGATCACGCTGGCGGAGAACGAGGCCGCCTGGCCGGCGGCGATCAGGGCTGTCAACGGGGTCACCGACGTAAGCGGGGGCCCCGGGACGGTGATGTTCAAATACCCCGCACCGTTGTTACTGGTGATGGCGGTCAGGGTGTACACGCCGGGCGTCGTGCCTGCGGTGACGTCGATCGATGTCGTCCCGGGTTCGTTCAAGGTGACACCCGCCGGCGGATATACCGACCAGGTGACCACGGTCCCGGTGGGATAAGGATAGACCGACGCGTTGTAGATCATGGATTCGCCTTGATACAAGGTGGTCGGCCCGCTTACCGTGACGCTGGTCTGCGCACGGACCGGGCGTAGCCCGCCGGTAACCAGGACAACACCCGCAAACGCGAGCGGCAGCAGCCGGCCGCGGACGGTTCCCAGCCGACGGTCAGTTTTCATGACCGCCCCCGTTGACGTTGCCTGGAGCTCCCGGCGCTCCGGCTGGACTTCGCGGCGGCGCCGCCGGCCGGCGGGCGCGCAGCTGCTGCATCGCCGCCTGCGCCTGCAAGCTGAGGCCGGAGTCGAGCGTGAGCAGCTGATTGGCGCCGTCGTAGGTCGCGGTCGAAAGAGCCGTGTCGATGGTCTCGCTGGTGCGGTTGCCCGACGGGTCGTAGCCGGCCGCGTAGGTGTGCAGCGTCGTCACCGGCGACTGCGCCGGGTTGGTCGTCTGCTGCCGCGCGATCAGCTGCTGGGCGCCGTCGTAGGTGAAATTGAAGAACCGCCCCGTCGGGTTGTCGATATCGAACCAGGAGAGGCCGACGATCTGTTGGTGAGCAGGATCATAGGAGTAGCCGAACTGCGACAGGTTGGGGCCGTTCGCCGTGGAACCCCAGACCACCCGCGACAACCGGAAGTCTTGCGTCGGGCCAAGATACGAGTACGTCGCTCCCTGGCCGTTGGGATAGGACAGCGAGGCCATCCGGTTGGACGATCCGACGTAGGTCGCGGTAAACGTGCCCAGCGGGCTCGCCAGGGTCGTCAGACGATCCTCGCTGTCATAGGTCCGCGTCTGCGCCACGCCATCGACCGTCTGGCCGATGCGCCGGCCGTCGACGTCGTACTGGAAGGTGATCGTGTGATTGGGGGCCGGCGCGGTGATGCTTGCGATCTGCCCCGCACCGACGCTGCCCGCGAGGTTGTAACTGTAGAGCGTCGAACCGAACGCATCGGTCATCATCGTCAGGCGCGGATAGTACTGGTCGTAGAAATACTGCACGCCGGGCGTCGCGTGCACGCTGTTCTGATAGGTGATCGCCGCCAACCGGTTGTCGACGGTATAGCTGTAGTTGGTGACCTGGCCCACCCCGTCGGTGCGCCGGATCAACCGGCCGGCGGCGTCGTAGGCAAAGAGCGCCACCGTGGCGCCGTTGACCTGCTTGCCGACCACGCGGTTGAGGCCGTCGAGCATCCAGGTAGTCAGGGAACCGCGCGGGTCTGCCACCTGCGACAGCGCGCCACAGCCGCACCAGGAATAGGTCGTGGTTCTGCCTGCCGGGTCGGTGACCGAAGCCAGGCGATCGGCGGCGTCGTAGGCGTAGGTGGTGATCCGTCCCATGCGGTCCTGGTAGGCCACGACATCCAGCTTGTTGAACACCACCTGGTCCATCGTGCCGTCCGGATAGGTGATCTGCGTGAGGCGATCCAGCGAGTCGTAGTTGAACGTCAAGGTGTAGCCGTCGGTCGACGTCCAGGTCAGCAGCCGATTGGCGGAGTCGTAGGTGTAGGTCTCCTGGTAGGTGGTCCCGGCGATCGCTTTCTGGATCAGAAAGCCCCGGCTGTCGTAGGTGTAGTTCGTGGTCACCCCATCCGGCCGCTGCGCGGAAGTCATCTCGCCCAGGCTGTTATAGGTGAACGTCGACCGCTGGCCCGCGTAGTCGACGTAGGTGAGCGGCTCATGCACCGAGTTGTAGGTCAAGGCGGCCAGCTGCTCGCCGGCCCACGTGATGCCGGTGCCGCCGCCATCCAACTGCGCGGCCAGCACCTTGATCAGATCGATCTGGTTGGCCGCATACAAATAGTTATAGCTGCGGCCCGCCGGGTCGGCAGAGGTCGGCAGCCGGCCCGATGAATCGTAGCTGGAGGTGGTTGCCTGGGTCTGGCCGGTGTCGAGCACCGTCGCCGTGACGGTCGGTGTCGAAAGGCTGCCCTGGTCGCTGTCGCCGGGCATGTTGGGATAGTTCATCCAGGTGCGGCGCTCCCCTTGCGGCTGGACAAACCCCGGAATCGAAGACGCCGCCGTTCCGCCTTCCGAAAAGTCGCGCAGCCAGTGGATGGTGAAGGTTGCGTTGAGATATCGATTGGGATCGGCGGCGCTGTATTGCTCCATCGCCGTCGGGTTCCAATAGTAGGTATTGCGATACGCCAGGTTTTCGTTGCCGAAGCCGGCGGGGATCGGCTCGGTGGTGGTCTCTGGAACGTTCTGCGCTTCGTGGGTGAACTCGATCCGCTCCTGGTGGCCAAGCGGGTCGGTCGCCACCAGCCAGCGGATGTTGCCCAGGTCGGTTTCGACGCACGGCGGCGCTTCCCCCATCGCGAACGTCGTCGTGCCGTAGGGAGTGGTCATCGCGTTCATGAAATCCGCCGGCACGGCGTACACGATGTCGTTGCCGCTGTTCACGCAATAGGGCGGCGCCGGCGCTGGCACGGTGGGACCGTAGGTAAACGACGACGTCATGCCGGCGGCGTCGGTGACACTCTGCAGCTCGCCGCCGGAATACTGGAATAGCGCCTGGCGCCCAAACGGGTCGGTGACCGCGGTGACCTTGTACATGTCGCCCGCCAATCCATAGGTGAGCGTCGTCGTCTGGCCCAGCGGATCGGTGATCGACAGCAGGCGCGTGGTCGCGGCGTCGTAGTTGAGAGTGACCGTATTGCCCACCGCATCCGTCACCGCCGTCAGGTAGTACTTGCGCATCGTGGCGGCATTGTCCGAAAGCTGATAGGTGTCCTGCGAACCGTCGGGATACTGCCGCACGAAGCCGACGGTGTTGTTCGCACCCGTCTGGAACAGGCGCGTCACCGTGTCGTGCGCGCCGCTCACGTTGGGGCCATACGCCCACCAATAGACGGCCGAAATCTGCGACAGGATGTACGAGCCGCCGCCGCGCTCGGCGACGCGGATGGTGTTGCCGTTGCCGTTGGGGTCGTCGTCTTCGACGTAGGAGAGCCAGTCGAAGTTCCAGCGCGAGCCCAGGTTGGTATAGGTGAACGTGGCCGGCTGAAAGTCCTCGCGGCTGTTGTAGGTGATGCCGAACCGCATCGCCGGTCCGCGCGGCGGTTGGTAGCCGACCGGAGAGTCGGTGACGTTCAAGCTCACCACCGCGGTGTGAAAGTTGTAGACCGGCATGCCGACGCCATTGCCGCCGCACAGCGCCGGCTTCTTGGGGTCGGCCGGCGTGGTCGCTCCCGGGTTGGGGTTGGCGCTGGCGCCCCGCCCGCGCACCGCGGCCGCCTCCGCGGGCGCCACCGCACGCCACCCCTCCGGCAGCGGCTTTCCAGACCGGGCAAGCAGATAGCCGGAGGACTCCTCCTCCACGGCGGCGCGGCTCAGCCAGCGGTTGTCGCCGAACGTCATGTCCTTGACCAGGTAGCGGCTCCCCTGCTGCGCGACGAGCGCCGCGAAGTGGCCGGCCTTCCAATGCACCACCGCCGGCACCGGGATGGGAGACCCAGCCTGGCGTTGGAACGCCTGCAGGTCCAAGCCGGTCGCCTGGGCGAGCTGCGCCATCTCCTCCAGCGAGGTGCCCTGGCCCGTCGAGCGGTAGCGCAGCACCCGCGGATCGGCGGCGGCGCCCGGATGCAGCACCGCGGCGACCCGCTCGATGGCCAGGGGGCCGCAGCGGAAGGAGCTGCCCGGATCGTGGCGCATCTGCCACAGGCTCGACCGCGCGCCGGAAACGATCTCCGCGGCGTGACCGCGCAGGGGGGCGGCTCCGCACCGCGTCGAGCAGAGCCGCCAGCTCCTCCGTGCGGCCCAGGGCGGAGGTGATCTCGACGCGGGTCGCCAGCGCCGCGTCGGCAACCTTCATCGCCTCGGGCTCCCCAGACGTCGCGGTCAGCCGCCAGGCATCTTCGGCCGCGGCAAGAGCGCGATCCAGGTAGCCGGTGTGGCGATAGAGCACCGCCAGGTTGGCGAGGAGCGACGGCTTCCAGGCCGAATCTGGATGTCGCGTCAGGAACGCGAGGATCGGCCCCACCGCCTCGACGTCCGCCGCGGCGCGATAGGCGAGGATCGCCGCCGCCAGCTCGCGGGTCTCCGCCGCGTCCGGCGCCCCGACGGCGACCAGCGGCTCGGCAAAGGTTCTCCCCTCCTCCGGCCGCTCCACCATGGGCACCGCGGCGGTCTGGCAGCCACTACCAACTGCCATGGCCACCCCGGCGCCGCCCCCCGGCCCCCCGCCGGCCTGCGCCGACCCCGGAAACGTCAAACCGATCGCTACCGCCACCGCCACAACACCCACGACGCCGAGGCACAGTCGCATCCCTGACTCCCTCCTTCCGCAGCGCACCTGTCGCACAGAGCGAGGTCGACCGGCGGGGCCGGCCCCTTGCCGCAACGACGCGCCATCTCAACGGCGACTTAGAATTAATACCGTACATCTGTATATACGGGAGACAAGCACATTCCGTTGCACACTGTGTGCTTGACAAGGCTGTGACACGGCCGGCGAGCGGTGGACGGCGGCGCCGGGCTCCGGGCACGGGGCGCCGGACGTGAAGACGGCCAGCCCGGAAAGCCGGATCGGCCGCGAGGGCGCTGGCAATTCCAACCGGGGGTTGGGACGGGCTTCAGGAGGCGGCGACGACGACTTTGCCGGCGCGGCCGGGGACTTCTCCCCAGGCCAGGTCGCCGCGGCCGGCGCCGGGCTTGGCTTCGCGGGCTAGATCGCTCACCGGGTGGGTGGCGATGCCCAGGTCGCGGTGTCGCTTGAGGAGCTGCTGGAAGAGACCGCGGTGGGCCAGGCCCTCGGTTTCGGCGTGGACGGTCAGGACCTCGCAGTGCCCCGGCCGGTAGCGGGCCACCAGGCGGTCGACGTAATTGTCGACGGTGATGCCGTCGCGGCCCAGGTCTTCGTCCAGGGTGGACAGGGTGGTGGGGATTTCCAGGGTGCCCAGGAGGCGGCCGCCGACGCGAGGGAAGAAGGGAGGGGCGGTGCCGCGCGAGACCGACAGGTAGTCGAAGCCGCGGGCGTCCAGGGCCTCAAAGGCGGCTTCGGTGCAGAACCAGGCGGGGGCGGCAAAGCTCCTGGGCGGGGCGCCGAAGATCTGGGCGAAAGTGGCGATGCCGCGGTCCAGCTGGGCTTCGATTGCGGCCCGCGGCAGCCGTTCCAGACGGTCCTGCCAGGTGACGTGATCCCAGGCGTGCAGGCCCACCTCATGGCCGGCGGCGGCGACGGCGGCAAGGGTCGCGGCGCAGCGGCGGCAGATGAGGGGCGCCGGCAGCAGGGTGCCGTAGAGGGCGGTGCGCCAGCCGTACATGCGGGCGGCGTTGGTGCGCAGCATCTTGGCCAGGAAGCCGCGCTTGCGGAAGACGCGCAACACGGCGCGGCCTGAGTTGTCAGGCCCCAGGGTGAAATAGAAGCTGGCGCGGACGCCCGCGGCGGCCAGGTCGGCGAGCAGGGCCGGGACGCCGTCGCGGGTGCCGCGGAAGGTGTCGACGTCGATCTTGAGCGCCACGCGCGGCGGCGGCGGGGTGGCGGCAACGGGCGCCATCGCTCGATCGCCCCCTGGGGTCAGGGGAGCCGCGGCCCCCAATCGGCCGTCGAACGGAACCATTCGATGGTCTTGCGCAGGCCCTCTTCGAGCGGCACCTTGGGTTCGACGCCGAGAATCGTGCGCATGCGGGTGATGTCGGGGAAGCGGCGCGGGATGTCTTCGTACGAAGGCCCGTAGATCTGTTCCTGGCGCACCAGGGTGATCTTCGAGCCGGTGCCCGGAAAGGCGCGGATCATGGCTTCGGCCAGCTCCAGGATGGTGGTTTCGCGGTCGCTGCCGATGTTGAAGATCTTGCCGGTGGCTTCGGGCAGGGTGCCGGCGCGCACCAGGGCCGCCACCGCGTCGTCGACGTAGGTGAAGGCGCGGGTCTGCTTGCCGTCGCCGATCACCGTCAGGTCCTCGCCGCGCAGCAGCTGGCCCATGAAGATGGTGATGACGCGGCCGACGTCGATGCGGTCCAGGCGCGGGCCGTAGGCGTTGAAGAAGCGCACGATGACCACCGGCAGGCCCAGCTTGCCGTAGGCAAAGCAGAAGTGCTCGCCGACCGCCTTCGACGTCGAATAGCACCAGCGGTCGATCTCGGTCGAGCCGAGCAGGCGGTCGCCGTCTTCGCGGAACGGCGTGTCGCGCGACTTGCCGTAGACCTCCGAAGTCGACGCGAAGACCAGCCGCCGGTCGTAGCGGTGGGCCAGCTTGAGCACGGTCTGGGTGCCGTTGACGTTGATGTTGAGGACGTGCAGCGGGTCCTCGACGTAGTGCTCCACCCCGACCACGGCGGCCAGGTGATAGATCAGGTCGGCCTTGGCGACAAAGTTTTCCAACAGGTCGGCCTCCAGCACCGACCCCTTGATATAGCGAAACGCCGGGTTGGCAAGGTTGTGGCGCACCTTGAGATCCGGCGCCGTATCGATCGCCGTGACCTCATGGCCCGCGGCGAGCAGGCCGTCGCCCAGGTGCGAACCGAGAAAACCGCCGCCTCCGGTAATCAGAACTCTCATGGTCCAGCCTCTTTCAAGTGTCGTGTGTCGTGACCAGTGGCGCCGGCGGCGGCACACCCGCGAGCCCTTCCGCCGCCAGCACCTCGAACCAACGATCCGCCGTTGCGATCCATACCCGGCCCGCGTCGCGGCGGATGGTTCCCGGCGGCGGCGCCGGCACGCCGCCCAAACCCAGCGGCTCGCCCGGCGCTCCTGCGTACACCGCAACCCTGCACCCTTCGACGTCGCCGAAGGCACCGGGCCAGGGCGGCGCCACCGCCCGCACCAGGCAGTCGATCCGCGCCGCCGGCCAGGACCAGTCGATCGCCCCATCCTGGGGACCGCGCCGCCCGAAATAGCTGGCGCGCGATTCGTCCTGCTCCACCCGCGGCGCGGTGCCGGCGGCAACCCGCGGCAGCATCTCGGCCAGCAGGTCCACGCCCGCGGCTTCCATCTTGCGGTAGAGCGACAGCGCCGTCTCGCGCGGCGCGATCGCGATGGCGCGCTGGCCGACGACGTCGCCGGCGTCGGCGCGCCCGATCATATGATGGAGGGTGATCCCGGTCTGCCGCTCCCCCTGCACCAGCACCCAATTGATCGGCGCCCTGCCGCGATAGGCGGGCAGCAGCGACGGGTGGAGGTTGAGCGCCGCCACGCGCGCCGCCGCCAGCAGGCGCCGCGGCAGCATGTCGCGATAGAACACCGACAGCGCCAGGTCGGGCGCCAGCTGCTCGGCGAACGCGGCGATGCCGCCGGGCGCCGCCGCCAGCTCGTCGGAGTAGTGCAGCGGCAGGCCCAGCTCGGCCGCCGCCTCGGCAGGGGTGCGATACCAGCGCCGCTCGGCCGGGTCGTCGCGATGCGTCACCACCGCCGCCACCTGCCAGCCCAACCCGGCCAGCAGCTTGACCGCGCGATAGCCCAGCTGGCTGTAGCCCAGGAAGAGGACCTTCAAGCGCCCCCGCCCGCCGGCGGCGCCACCGCCGGCGGCCCCAGGTTGATCGTCTCCTTGACCACGCTGCGTGGCCGCCGCCGCACCTCGACGTAGATGCGGCCGACGTATTCGCCCAGCACGCCGAGCGCCAGGAAGTCCGCCCCCACCAGCAGGAACAGGATGGCGAACAGCGTGAAGAGCCCCTCCGCTTCGGGGCCGTGGATCAGCCGCCGCACCCCCAGGAAAACGCCGAAACCGATCGACACCAGCGAGATGAGCGTGCCGATCAGCGTCGCCAGGCGCAGCGGCAGCGACGTGAAGCCGGTCACCAGGTCGGTCTGCAGCCGCAACAGCCGCCACAGGGAGTACTTCGATTCGCCGGCGGCGCGCGCCGCGTGCCCCACCGGCACCTCGGCGATGCGGTTGGCGAACTGGCAGGCCAGCGCCGGGATGAACGGCGTCCGCTCTTCGCACCGCCGCAACGATTCCACCACGCCGCGCGAATAGGCGCGCAGCATGCAGCCGTAATCGCGAAACTCGACCCCCGCCATGACGCGGCGCATCATGCGGTTCACCTGCCGCGAAGCAAAGCGGCGGAACCAGCTGTCCTGCCGCAGCTCGCGCCAGCCGCCGACGATGTCGAAGCCTTCGGCCGCCTTGGCGAGCAGCTTGGGGATGTCTTCGGGCGGGTTCTGCAGGTCGGCGTCCAGGGTCACCACGGTGTCGCCGCGGGTCACCTCGAACCCGGCCATCACCGCCGCGTGCTGGCCATAGTTGCGGTTGAAGGAGATCACCCGCACCCGCGGGTCGCGCGCCGCGAAGCCGCGCATCAATTCAAGAGAAGCGTCGGCGCTGCCGTCGTCGACGAAGATCACCTCGGCGCCGCCGCCCGCCGCCGCGATCGCATCCATGACCGGCGCCAGCCGCGCGTAGAGCGCCGGCAAGTTGGCCGCTTCGTTCCACACCGGGATGACGATCGACGCCGTGGGCGGCCGCGGCGCCGGCGCGGCCGTCGGCGGCGCGCTCATGCGACCATCGCCTGGCGCACCGCCGCCACCACGTCGCCGGCATCGTCGTCGGTCATCGACGGGAAGAGCGGCAGCGAGACGATGCGCGAGCAGACCTTTTCGGCCACCGGCAGCGCCCCCGGCGCCCAACCGAAGCGCCGGCGGTAGTAGTCGTGCAGGTGCACCGCTTCAAAGTGCAGGCCGGTGCCGATGCCCAGCTGGCGCAGCCGCTCCATGAACGGCGCCCGCTCGGGCGGCAGCACCGCGAACAGGTGCCAGGGGTGCACCTGCGGGTAGGCGGCGACCCCCGGCAGCTCGAGCCCGGCGATGCCCGCGAGCTCGCGCCGGTAGATCGCCGCCAGCTCCGCCCGCCGCCGGTTGAAACGTTCCAGCTTGCGCAGCTGGTGGATCCCCAGCGCCGCATGCAGGTCGGTCAGGTTGTACTTGAAGCCTGGCAGCACCACGTCGTACGACGCCGGCGCCTTTTCGGCCGCCGAGTACGCCTTCCAGGCGTCGCGCTGCACGCCATGGAAGCGCCACAGCTTGAGCTGTGCCGCCAGCTGGTCGTCGTCGGTCGTCACCATGCCGCCTTCGCCCGTGGTCATGTTCTTGATCGGATGGAACGAAAAGCAGGCCGCCCGCGTGCCGTGGGCCGCCGTGTCGCCGATCGGGCGCCCCTTGTAGACCGCGCCGGCGGCGTGCGCCGCGTCCTCGACGATGCCGACGTCGGGCCGCCCGGCCGCCGCCAGCGCTTGCCGCAAGGCGTCCAGGTCGCACGGCTGGCCGGCAAAGTGCACCGGCACCACCAGGCGCGTGCGCTCGCTCACCGCCGCCGCCAGCGCCGCCGGATCCAGGTTCCAGGTCACCGGGTCGATGTCGGCGAACACCGGCACCGCCCCGCACGCCACCGCCATGCTGGCCGTCGCCGGCCAGGTGAGCGCCGGCACCACCACTTCGTCGCCGGCCCCCAGCCCGAGCGCTAAATAAGTGGCGTGCAGCGCCCCGGTGCACGACGAAAACGCCAGCGCGTGGCGCGCCCCGGTCGCCGCCGCAAAGTCGCCTTCCAGCCGCGCCACCCGCGGGCCGCTGGTGATCCACCCCGAACGCAGGCAGTCCACCACCTCGGCAATCTCGTCGTCATCGATCTCGGGCCGGGAGAACGGCAGAATGGGGTCGCGCGGCAGCACGGCGCGTTAGTAGATCACCTCTTTCCCCCCACCCGCAAGGATCGCCGGGCGAGCGGCGATGGTGGATGATGCGGTTGTGCGAGCCACGGGAGCCACGGAAGCGCGACAGCCGGAGCACCAGTGATCGTCGCGGGAGCCGCGGGAGCCACGGGAGCCGCAGAGGCCAGGGGGCGCGCCGGCACGGTGCTGCGCTTCCACCTGCGCGTCGGGGCGCGCCTGGCGATGGTGGCGATGGTGCCGGCGATCGCCGCCGCGGTGGGGGTCGCGGCATTCTTGCGCCCCGATTTCCTGCGCGACGCCGCGCGCGTACTGTTTGGCCGGCGCTCCCAATTGGATGCCGCGGCGCTGGTCGTGGGCGTCGCCTTGCTGGTGGCTGCCAGGGTGGCGCCGCGGGTCGGCGCGGGGGTGAGCGGCTGGCTGCGGCACCTGCCGGCCGCCGGCGCCACCCACAGGCGGGCCGCGGCGGCGGCGATCGCGGTGGCGCAGCTGCCGCCCCTGGTCCTGCTGGCCGGCATGATCGGGCTGGCCCTGGCGTCCGGCGCCGCATCGCCGGGCGTGGCGGCCTGCCGCTGGGCGGGCCTGCCGGTGGCGGCGCTGGCGGCAGCGGTGGCGGCGCTGCCGGTGCGGCGCCGGTGGGCGGCGGCGCCGCTGGCGCTGGCCGGCGGCCTGCTGGCCGGGTTGGGCAGCTGGGCCGCCCTGCTCGCGGCGCTGCCGCTGGTGGCCCTCGCGGACCTGGCAGCCGGCCCGCTGCGTGCGCCGCGCGCCGGGGTGCGGCCGTGGTTCGCGGAGCGGTGGATGGGGCGCTTCGGCCTGGGGGCGCGCATCGCCTGGCGGGCGGTGGGTTGGCGGCGCGCGGCCGGCGCCGCGGCGCTGGCGGTGGTGCCCTGGGTGGTGACGCTGCTCTTCGTGGCGAACAACCCGCTGCCGCCGCCCTATCCGACGCGCGCCGCCCTGCTGGGCGGGTCGGTGGCGATGGCGCTCGTGCTCGCCGTCCTGGCCGGCGGCCTGGCGGTGCGCCGCCCGGTCTGGCCCTGGGCGCGGTCGCTCCCCTGGTCTGCCGCCCGCCGCATCCTCGACGACGCCGTGCTGCTGGGCGCCGCCGCGTTGGTGGTCGTCGCGGTCGGCGCGTTGGCGGCGCCCGCCGCCGCGGCGCCGCTGGCCGGCACCGCGCCGCTGGTCGCCATCGTGCCCCTGCTGGCCCTGCGCGCCGCCGCCGCCATCCGCCGTCCGGCGGCCAGCCGCCTGGGCGCCGCCGGCGAGCTGCTGCCGCAGGCGCTGCTGCTCGGCGGCGTGGTCACCCTGCTGCCCTGGATCGTGGTGCCGCTCGCCGCCGCCCTCCCCTGGGCCTGGCGCGCCGCCGCCCGGCGCGAACGCGATCAAAAGGCCAGCCTGTGGCTCGCCAGGCACCACCTGGCCGCCGGCGATCCCCACTCCTGGACCGGCAGCTGACCCCGCCCCGCCGCCGTCTCAGTCGAGGACGCGGGTGATGACGCCGTAGCCGGAGGTGCCCAGGTAGATCCGGTCGCCGATCACCAGGGCGGAGCCGACGTCGCGGGCGGGCACCGGCACCGGCAGCGGCCGGAACGAGTGGGTGTCGCGGTCGTACAGGCGCAGCGAATCGCCGCTCTGCAACAGGGCGCCATAGCGGCTGTCGCCGGTGGGAATGACGTGCGAAGCGCCGGCCGTCAGCTGCACCCACTCGCCCTCGGGCGAGGGGCGCGCCCAGGCGCCGCTGGCGCCGGCCAGCAGCAGGTCGTCGCCCAGGCGCAGCAGGCGGCCCGGCGCCGGCGCCGGCACCGTGTGGTTGGCGTCGGCGGTCAGGCGATAGACGCCCTGCGCGTCGCTCACCCACAGGGCGCCGCCGTAGAGGGCGGCGGACAGCGGTGGGCCGTGCTTGTAGGGGCGGCGCTCGAAGACGCCCTTGGCCGAAAGCTCGTAGAGCGCGTCCGGCGTGCGGGCGATGGGCGGCGAGCCGGCTTCGGCCAGGAGCTGCTCGACGCGCGCCGTGCCCAGCTCGGGCAGGCGGTGCCAGTCGGCGCCGCGGCGCTCGTACAGGCCGTGCTCGGTGGCGGCATAGACGCGGCCGCCGTAGGCGGTCAGGCCCAGCACGGTCGGCAGCGGCGAAAAGTCGTTGGTGAACGACTTGCCGCCGTCGCGCGAGGCATACACCCCGGACACCGGGCCGGCGTCGTTGATCGCCACCAGCAGCTCGCCGCCGGCGGCGGCCAGGGCGCCCACCCGCGTCGCGGTGATGCCGCGGCTGGCGCGGAAAAAGTCGCCGCCGCCGTCGGTCGACATCCACATCCCCGCGCCCTCGGTGCCCACCAGGATGCGCTGCGGGCGGGCCGGGTCCACGGCGAGCGCGCTGACCGAGAGCGCCGGATCGCTGATCCGGTGCCAGCTCTTGCCGGCGTCGGCCGAAGCGAAGACCCCCGACACGGTGCCGGCGAGCAGCGGCCCGGTGGCCGGCGCCGCGAAGCTCAGGGTGCGACGCTCGTCGAGGCCATCCTTGAAACGCACCCAATGGTCGCCGCGGTCCAGCGTCTGGTAGACCCAGCCGCAGGACGAAGCCCAGATCTCGCCGGGATGCTCGGGGATCGGCGTGAAGCTGAACACTTCGGTGTCCAGGACCATGCCGTCGAAGACGCCGCTCCAGGTGGCGCCGCCGTCGGTGCTGCGGTAGGCCTGGCGCCAGGTGCCGGCGATGATCGTGTCGGGCCGGGTCGGATCGACCACCAGGCTGGTGACCTTCTGCACGTCGGGCAGGTCGGCCGTCAACCGCCGCCAGCTGCCGCCGCCGTCGTCGCTGCCCCAAACCCCGGACAGGGTGCCGGCGAACAGGCGCCCTTCGCGTCCCGGCACCAGCGCCAGCGAATAGACCGCCTCAGCGGGCAGGCCGGCCGACCGCCCCACCCAGCTCTTGCCGAGATCGTCCGAATACGCCACCTGGCCGCCGCCCCAGACGCCCCACAGCGCCACCCACAGGCGACCCGTGCGGTTGGGGTCCCAGCGCAGGCTGCTCACCACCCAGCCGGGGAACGGCAGCGGCGCGCCGGCGTCGGTCCACGAAGCGCCGCCGTTGTGCGACACGTAGAGCTGCCCGGTGGTGGTGCCGGCCAGCACGACGTCCGGCTGGCCGGGAGCGACGACCAGGCTGCGGATGTCGCCGCCCCAGATGGGCAGCGTCCACCAGGTTACCGCCGCGGCGGCGGGAGACGGCGACGCGGGCGGAGCGACGTCGCCGGAGGAGGAGGAGGAGGACGACGACGACGACGACGAGGCGCTCGCCGGCAAGACGTCCGCCGCCGGCGGGGCGGCGGCCCAACCGGCGACGGCCGCAAGCCCCAGGATCGCCACGGTCACGATCGCGGTCACCGCGGCGGCGCGCTGCCGCCGCCAGGCGCCGTCCCGGCGCCGATCCGGCCCACTGTCCAGGCTGCTACTCATACCGTGCTCCATTGGCCGCCACCGGCATTCCCATCGCCATCCATCGCCATCCATCGCTGTCTTGCGCCACCGATCGCCATCGCAACCCTGGCGAACAGGCAAAACCCGCGCCACGGCGCATTTGGACATCACCGGACCGCAGAATAACATCGCCGCGCGGCCCCCGGTCCGGCCGTCAGCCGCCCCCGAGGCCAAGCCAACCCTTGACCCGAAACCACCGGTTGCGCAGCTTCCAGAAGCGGCTCGCCTCCATCATGGCGATGCGTGCGGCAAGCGCGTCCGCCTGCTGCGTCTTGCGCGCCGATTCGTCTTCGGCGCGGTGCAGCCGGCCCAGGACCCAGGTCAGCTCGTTGCGGCTGGCGCCGTGCAGCGCCGCTTCCAGCGAGGAGGCAACCATCGGATGGACGTTGCCGAGATCGTCCACCAGGCGCAGCCGCAGCACCGAAGCCGACCGCGACAATCCCGGCGGCAGCTCCAGGCTGCCCTGCCAGCCCAGCCGCAGCTGGCGCTCGTCGCCCAGCATCTGCGCCACCTCCGGCCGATCGCGGTCGACCGCGATGCGCGTCGCGGGCTGCCCGTCGAGCAGCGCCTCGACCGCCACGACGCCGCCGCCGCCGGGCAGCGCCGCCCAGCCGGAGATCTCCAGCCGGTCGGAGCTGACCACCGAGCACCGTTCGACAAAGAAGCGCGGCTCGCCGCGGTAGGCGAGGCGCGAAAAGTCGGCGTCCGCTTCGGCGACCGCGACATACAGGTCCTGAAAGCTGCACAGACCGCGCGGCAGCCGGTGCAGCGACCCCGCCGCGCCGCTGCCGGCGAGCGCCCGCGCCAGCGCGTCGCGCACGAACCGCTCGCTGACCCAGGTGGAGCCGTAGTCGTGGGTGGCCAGCGTGCCGCTTTCGCTGAGCTCCTGGAACAGCAACCCGGACGCCGGCAGCGCGGTGCCCGGCGGCAGCAGGCTCTGGTCGTGGACGCTGAACGCCAGCACGCCGCCCGGCGCGAGCAGCGCCATCAGCACCCGCAGCCAGGCCACGAAGCGCTCTTCGGGCAGGTGGGTGAACAGCGAGGTCACCAGGATGGCGTCGAAGCCGGCAGCGGGGCCGGCCGCCGCCGCAACTTCCGGAAAGTCCTGCGGCAGCACGGTCGAAACGATGCCGTGCACGCCCAGGCAGCGTTCCTGAAACCGCACGCCGCCGGCGTAGATGTCCGAAACCCAGATCCGGTCGGCCGGCAGCAGCAGGCGCAGGAAGCGGGTGACGCGGCCGTAGCCGCTGGCGAAGTCGAGCAGCGTCCCCACCCGCGCCGCGTCGCCGTGGCGCCAGCGCAGGATCTGCGCCATCGACGCCGCGATGCTGGCGCCGGACTGAAAGTAGCTGTAGAGCGCGCGCTCGCGGTCGCCGCCGTTGGTGGCGACCAGGAAGCCGAGCATCTCGTCGTCGGGGTCGATGCCCAGGAAGACGTCGCCAGGCGCCATCCCCCGGTCGTGCAGCAGCGCGCGCACCAGGGGGCTTTCCGGTTCGGAGTTGAGGACCGGCGGCGCCATGACAGCCCGCAAGTGTAGCAGGTCGATGCCGTTTGGCCGCCGCCCGCGCGGCGCCTGGGGCCACGGCCCACCCGGCAGCCGCCGGGCGCGCGGGCCGCCGTGACATAATCGTGCCCCTTGCGCCCCCCCCCGCCGCTGCTCGTCCGGTTGGTTGTAAGTCTCGCCCTGATCTGGGCGGCTGTCGCCCTGGCGCGCGAGGCCGGCGCCGCCGTCGCCGGCTGGGACGACCGCCGGCTGACCGCCTTGCCGTGCAACTGGCGCTTCGGCATGGCGCCCGTCGAGCGCCTGGAGCGCGGCCTGGCCGAGGTGCGCGACTGGCTGCCGCGCGACGGCGTCGTGCTGTTCGCCTCGCCGCCCGGCAGCTGCGGCGCCCAGTTCTACCGCTGGCGCTGGGCGGCCTACCTGATGCCGAACCTGCAGGTGCAAACGCCGGATGGGTTCGCCGACCGCCGGCAGACCGCCTACGAGCTGGCCTGGGACATCCGCCCCGCGCCGCCCCCCGGCTGCCGCCTGGACAGCCTGCGCGACCTGGACGGCGGCAGCGGCCAGATCTACCGGATCTTCTGCCCCTGAGCGCCGCCGCCCTGCTGCCGCTCGTGGCGACCGCCGGCGTGGCTGCGGCGCTGGCGCTGCTCGGCGCCCGCTGGGCGAGCGCCATAGCTGGCGACGGCGACGGTGCGCTCCAGCGGCTGGTGCTCGCGTCGATGGCCGGCTGGCTCACCCTGCACCTGCTGCTGACCGCCCTGGAGCTGTGCGGCATCCGCTGGACCCTGCCGGCGATCCTTGCCGCGGCCGCCGTCCTCGCCGTGGCGGCGCGCCGGCTGCCGGCGCCAGGCATGGCGACGCGCCGCCGGCGGCTGCCGTCGGATTACGGCTGGGGTGACGGGCTGGCCCTGGCGGCGCTGCTCGTCTACACCGCGTGCGCGCTGTCGCTGTGGATCACCATCCCTGACTTCGTGTATCACTGGGGGATCAAGGGCGAGCGGTACTTCCTGGCCGGCGGCGTCGACTACGCCTTCCTGGCAAGCCCCGCCAATTGGGTGCTGCACCCGGACTACCCCAACCTGCTGCCCGAGCTGTTCGCGGTCAGCGCCCTGGTCGCCCGGCGCTGGAGCGAGCCGGCCATGATGCTGTGGTCTCCCATCTGCCTGGCCCTGCTGCTGGCCGCGGCGCGCGAGGCGCTGCGGCGCGCCGGGGCGAGCCGCTTCATGGGCCAGGCGGCGCTGGCGACGCTGGCGATGGCGCTGGCCGCCTATGGCATCGGCGCACCCTCCGCCGGCGGCGCCGACTGGCTGATCGTCCTGGCCCTGGGCGCCGCCCTGCCACCGCTGCTCGCACCGCCCGACACGCGCGGCGCGGCGCAGGTCGGCCTCATCGCCGCCGTCGCCGCCGCCGCCAAGATCGAGGGGGTGGCGCTCGCCGGCGCCCTCCTGGGGGTGTACGCGGTTCGTCTGCTGGCCGCCGCCGCCCGGGCGCCCGGCTCGGCGCCGCCCAGGGCAGCCGCGCTGCGCACCGCCCTGGCGCTCGGCCTGCCATCCGCCGCGGTCGTGCTGCCCTGGCTGGCGCTGGTGCGCCACTACCACCTGTTCCTGCCGTTCAACGCCGGACCGCTGGTGCCGGCGCGGCTGCCGCAGGTGCTGGCGCAGTTGGGCGAAACGCTGCCGGCGCCGCCGTGGCACGGCTTCGCCTATGCGCTGGCGCTGGTGCCGCTGCTCGGCCTGGACCGCCGCCTGCGCGCCGTCGCCGCGGTGGTGTGCCTGCAGGCGCTGTTCTACCTGTACGTCTTCCTGTCGGTGCGCATCGACCCGCTGATCCTCATCCAGGCGAGCCTGTCGCGTCTGGTCATGCACCTGCTGCCGGCGGTGCTGGTGGGCATCGCCATCGCCCTGGAGCGCGGCCAGCCGCCGCCGGCGCTGCCGTGCGGGAGCCCGGCGGACAGCTGAACGGGACGCCCGGCCGCCGGCTGCTGACCGGGGAGGAAGTCAGGAGCTCAGAAGCTCAGGAGTCGCCGGAAGCTGCCGTCTTGGCGGCGGCAGCCGACCCCGTCTTGGCGGAGGATTTGGCTTCACCCCCGTCGGAGGCAGACCCGGAGCTGCCGGAGCCACCGGAGTCGCTCGCTTTCTTGTCGCCCTTGTCGCCGCCACCGCTGGTGGAGGCCGAGACGGACTCCCCCGATCCCCCCGACGATTCCGCGGCATCGCTCTTGGACGAGCCACTGCCCTTTTTGGCGTAGTCGGTGACGTACCAGCCGCTCCCCTTGAACTGGAAAGCGGGCGAAGAGACCAGCTTTTTGACCTGGCCGCCGCACGCGGGACAGGCCGCGGGAGGCGGATCTTCGAAACGCTGCAGCACCTCTGTCCTGGTACCGCATTGGGTGCACTGATACTCGTAAAGCGGCATCTCCATCCTTCCTGATTGCTTTGACGGGCCGCGGGGTGTTGCGACAGGCCGCCAGCTAGCTAGCCGTACTTGTCGCCCTGCGTCTTGAAGCGGATCTTGATCGCGCCCGTCTCTTCCCGCCCCGCCATCCGCGGCGTGGCCTGGGCCTGTTCGCTGCCCACGCGGCGAATCAGCTGCAGGACCTGAAAAGCGTACAGCAGCTTGCCGTTTTCGGCCGCGCCATGCGGCCCCTGGGTGCAGATCTCGAACAGCGTCCGGCGCCCGTCCACCATCTGGAGGAGGCTGAACTCGTCGGCGTCCATCGCGATCTCGATCAGCTCCTCAGCCTGATAACAAGCTTCGAGGACCGTCTCTTTCCGCCCCAGGCGCGCCACCAGCGCCTTGGCGTTGGGGGCCCGCTTGATCCCCTGCAGGATCACCTGCCGCATCGACAGCTGGATCCGCACCGATTCCGACTCGCGGAAGTCGCCGATGCTGAAGCTGACGCTGCCCTCCTGCCAGTAGAACAGGCTCCAGACGATCGCCTCGATCTGCTTGCGGATGGCGCGATAGATCTCCCCGGGCGACAGCAGGCGGTGCTCCATCAGCAGCACGCCATACCGTTTCTGCGTGCGCTCGCGCTCGCGCATGGTGGCGTCGAACGCCTCGCGCGACAGCAGCCCCGCAACCTCCAGGTAGCGCCCCAGGCTGTCCTCGCGGTCGTTCGAGGACGCATGCACCACGTTGCCTTCTTTGATGAAGACCCGCTTGATGACCCCGCCGCGCTGCGCCTCGATCACCCCGGGGACCTGGAAGCGGTCCACCGTATGCAGGATCTCGGGCAGCGCCGTCTGTGACAGGTCACCGCGGTACTGGAAGCTGTTCTCGACCGTGGTCAAGGCACAAGCCCTCTCTTCTGACAGGCGGCTGGCAATCATACCACCGCCTGACCGTCGGCGCAGGGGAGCCGCCGCAAGCCGTCCGCGCGGGACGCAACGCTTCAGCTCCTGCGGGACGCACGGCCACCTCCGGCCGAGACTATGGAATGCCGCCGGCTGCCGTCGACCTGCCGCCGCCTGACGCCAAGTTTTCGCCGATTCTCACGCAGAGCCGGCGCGGGTTGGTAGTCTACCGTGAAGCACGACGGCAAGCGCGCAGATACCATCCAACAGCATCACACGGAAGGGACAACCGCCATGCAGGAGCGCCAAAGGGCAGGGGCAGTCGAAACCCATGGAGCCGAGCAGGTGTACGACGTCCTGGGCGTGGGTTTCGGGCCGGCCAACCTGGCGCTGCTGCTGTGCCTGCACGAGCAGCCCGCGATGCCGGACGGCCGGCAGCTGCGCAGCCTGTTCCTCGAGCGCAAGCCGGACTACGACTGGCATCCCGACATGCTCATCGACGGCGCCTCGATCCAGGTGTCGTTCCTCAAGGACCTGGTGACGCTGCGCAATCCGTGCAGCCACTTCAGCTTCCTGAACTACCTGCGGCTGCACGGCCGGCTGCTGGACTTCGTGAACCTGCGGACGTTCTTCCCCACCCGGGTCGAATACAACGACTATTTCCGCTGGGTGGCGGCGCAGGTGCGGGACAGCGTGCACTACGACCGCGAAGTCATGGCGGTGCAGGCCGTCCCGGCGGGGCGGCAGGGAGCGCCACGGCCGGCCGACTCGCCGGCGGTCGAGCTGTTGCGCGTGGTGGCGCGGCATGGCGGCAGCGGCCTGCCGCAGGAGTACCTGACGCGCAACCTGGTGGTCGCGACCGGCGGCGTTCCCTACATCCCGGCGGGCATCGACCTCGACGCCGCGCCGCACGTCTTTCACTCGCAGAGCTTCCTGCGCAACGTGCGGCAGCACTTTCCCCGCGCCGACGCGCCGTACCGCTTCGTCGTGGTCGGATCGGGCCAGAGCGCGGCCGAGATCTTCCAATACCTGTTCACCCAGTTTCCCCGCGCCCAGGTCACCGCGGCGATCCGCCGCTTCGCCTACAAGCCGGCCGACGAAAGCGAGTTCGTCAACGAGATCTTCTCGCCGGTCATGACCGACGTGGTCTACGGCCTGCCACCCGAGGAGCGCCGCTCGCTGCGCGACATGCATGCCGACACCAACTATTCGGCGGTGGATCTGGAGCTGATCCGCAGCATCTACCGCTCCATCTACGACCGCAAGCGCGACGGCGACACCCGCGTGCAGGTGCGGGCGATGATGGAGCTCGAGCACGTCGAGCAGCACGATGCGACGGTCACCGCCCGCTTCTGGAACAAGGTGGAGCGCAGGTGCGAGCACCTGGAGGCGGATGGCCTGGTGCTCGCCACCGGCTTCCAGCACTCCTGTCTGCCGCCGGTGCTCAAGGAGCTCGAGCCCTATCTGGTCACCATCCCCGGCGGCGGCGAATACCAGGTCGGACGCGACTATCGTGTGCAGAGCGTGCCGGGCTTTGCGCCGGCCGTCTACCTGCAAGGCTACTGCGAAAGCACCCACGGCCTCAGCGACACCCTGCTTTCGGTGCTTCCCATCCGCAGCCGCGAGATCCTGGAATCCATCCTCGCCGGCACCGGCGGCCTGTGCAGCGTCACCCCGACCCCGGTCGTGATCTGATAGGCGGGTGATCTCGCCCGACGAAGCCTGGCGGCGCATCGCCGCCACCCTGACTCCCCTGTCCCCTGAGCGTGTCGCGCGCCGCGCCGCGGGCGGCCGCGTCCTGGTCGCACCGCTCCTCGCAACCCTCGACGTTCCAGCGGCGGACGTCTCGGCGATGGACGGCTACGCCGTGGCCGGCGAAATCCTCCCCGGCGAAACCCGGCCCGTCGCCATGACGCTCTTTGCCGGCACTCCCCCCGGCAGCACCCTGCCCCCCGGACAGGCCGCGCGCATCATGACCGGCGCCCCGGTGCCTGACGGTGCCGACCGCGTCGTGCCCGTCGAAGCCACCCAACAGCCCGCCGCGGGCGCTGCGTCCATCGTGCTGCTCGCCACCGCCGACGCCGGCCAGCACATCCGCCGCCGCGGCGAAGTGCAGCGCGCCGGCAGCGTGATGCTGCCCGCCGGCACCCTGCTGACCCCCGGCGCGCTCTCCCTTGCCGCCACCCACGGCTACGCCGAGCTGCCGGTGCACCGCCAGCCGACGGTCGCGGTGCTCGCCACCGGCGACGAAGTGGTGCCGCCCGACCGCACGCCGCAACCCGGGCAGCTGCGCGACTCGCATACCGACTTCCTGCTCGCCGCCGGCGCCACCCTGGGCCTGGCCTTCACGCCGCTGGGCATCGCCCCGGATCGCGCCGGTCCGCTCACCGACCTGTTACGAGCCGGCCTGGCCTCCGACGTCCTGCTGGTCTGCGGCGGCGTCTCCATGGGCGAGCTGGACCTGGTGGAAGGCACCCTGGAGAGCCTGGGCTGCCAGCGCCACGTCGACGCCGTGGCCATCCAACCCGGCAAACCCATGGTCTTCGCCACCCACCCAGGCGGCCTGGTGTTCGGCCTCCCCGGCAACCCCGCCTCGGTGCAGGTCGCCTTCTGGCTCTTCGTCCGCCCCGCCCTGGCCCGCCTCGCCGGCCGCGACGCCGACTGGTGGCCGGCCCTGCCCGCCACCCTCGCCGCCACCCTCCCCGGCGCCACCTCCCGAGACCGCTTCGTCGCCGCCACCGTAACCTGGGGTGCCCAGGGCGGCCCCCTGGCCCACCCCCTCCCGCCCAAAGGCTCCCACGACCTGGCCGCCTACGCCGCCGGCACCGCCCTGCTGCGCGTCCGCGCCGGCGCCCCCCCCGCCCCGGCGGGAGCCCCCTGCGAGCTCCTCCTCCTCCCGCCCCCGTTCTAAACCCACCTTCCCCACGGCATCCCATCCAGGCACACCGCCGCCCTGCCTGGGAGGCTAGTGCGCCGCACTAGCGCCGGTGGGAAAGCAGGCAGGGATGGACTATGATTCCGGCAAGTTCTTCGCTGGCTGTAACGCGTGTAGGCAACCGGGTTTCGCGATTGCGCGGTCGGGCACAGGCTCTTGGCCCGCCGCGGACAGGAGGACTCCTTGAACGAGCTTGGGCGCAGGATTATCCGACATGCTGCAACGATCCTCCTGCTGCTGGCGTGCGCTGCCATGCCGGCGGTCGGCCAGCTGCAGACGGGCGACATCTACGTCACCGTCCAGGACGAAAAGGGGCAGGCGCTGCCTGGAGTGACCGTCACGGTGACGGGAATCGGCGCGCCGCGGGTTGAGACCAGCAACCAGGAGGGCCTGGTGCGGTTCCTCAGCCTGTACCCCGGCAAGTATGGCGTCAATGGCGAGCTGGAGGGGTTTTCGACGGTCGAATACCCGGACATCACGGTCACCGTCGCCGGCAAGTCGAAGGTGGTGCTGACGCTGTCCTCGTCGATCAAGGAGACGATCACCGTCACCGCCGACGCGCCGCTGCTGGACGAGCGCAAGTTGAACCGCGGCACGGTGCTCAACACCAAGGAGCTGGCCAACGTGCCGACCGCGCGCGATCCCTGGTCGCTGCTGCAGCAGGTGCCCGGCGTGCAGCAGGACCGCATCAACGTCGGCGGCAACGAAAGCGGCCAGCAATCCGACTTCCTGGGCGTCGGCGCCACCGGCCGCGACAACACGTTCGCGGTCGACGGGGTGATCGTCAGCGACATGAACGCGGTCGGCGGGTCGGCCATCTATTTCGACTTTGGCGCCTACGAAGAGGTGCAGTTCACGGTGTCGAGCGCCGACGTCACGGTCGCCACGTCGGGCGTCACCGTCAACCAGGTCACCAAGCGCGGCACCAACGAGGTCAAGGGCAGCATCCGCTACCTGAACACCTCGGGGTCGCTGCAGGCCGCTCCCGGCATCGCCGACGGCAACCGCATCAAGGGGGTCGAGGAGTATGGCGCCGACATCGGCGGGCCGCTGTGGCGCGACCACCTGTGGGGTTGGACCGCCTTCGGTCGCAACGACATCGCCAACATCGTCGAAGGCGGCCAGGTCGATTCGACGATCATCAAGGACATCAACGCCAAGCTCAACTATCAGATCGGGCCGTCGGATTCGGGCGTCGCCCACTGGTGGACGGACAACAAGATCAAGGACGGCCGCGACGCCGGCCCCGGCTTCGCGCCGGCGGCGACCTTCAATCAGACCACGCCGTCGTACATCTGGAAGTTCGAGAACACCTACCTGGTCAATCAAAACCTCTACCTGACCGGGTTGTGGTCGAACAACGACGGGCGCTTCACGCTGGCGCCGCAGGGCGGCCCGAACCCCTACATCTACATCGACGACAACGGCACCATCAACGGCACCAACCTGGATTTCCAGCAGCACGCGATCATCCAGCAGGAGCGCCTGGACGGGAACTACTTCTTCTACACCGGCAGCGCCAGCAACGAGCTGAAGTTCGGCGGCGGCTACCGGCACCAGGACAACGTGTCGAGCACCGTCTGGCCGCACGGCTACCAGGTCCTGAGCTGCGTCTACGAAGGCTGCGCCAGCTCGGACCCCAACCTGGCAGTGATCGAATTCTTCCGCAACCGCCTGGACAGCATCCGCGGCGAGTATGCCTCAGGCTGGCTGCAGGACACCTGGAGCAAGGGCAACTGGACGGTCAACGTCGGTGCGCGCTTTGACGACCAGGAGCTCAAGAACCGCGCCGCCTTCGAGCCCGGCGACCCGCTGGCCCAGGGCCTGCTGCCGCCGCTCAACTTCACCGGCAACGACGCCGGCGGCTTTGCCTGGCGCTCGATCGTGCCGCGCATGGGCGTCACCTACGCCATCGGCCCGGAGCGCAAGACGCTGCTGCGCGGCACCTTCTCGCAGTACGCCGAACAGCTGGGGGAGATCCCGCTGGCGACGCGCGTCAACCCCATCGGCTACAGCTACGCGTATTACTACTTTGACGACACCAACCACAACCACCGTCTCGACCCCAACGAGATCCCCAGCCTCAACCTGCTGAGCACGGTGAACATCAATCCCAACAGTCCGGGGTCGCTGACGACGCCCAACGTCAACAATCCCAACCTGCGGCCGGCGATGACCGACGAGCTGACCTTTGCCATCGATCAGGGGCTGACCCGCGACATGCTGGTGACGTTCACCTTGACGTATCGCCACATTTACGACATCCCCGAGGACCGCTCGCTGATCACCGATCAGAACGGCGTGACCCGCGTGGCAACGATCAACGACTACCAGTTGAGCCCGACGACACCGTACGTGCAGGGGGTGTTGCCCAACGGCCAGATGTCGGCGATGGTGCCGGTCTACGACCTGAAACCGGGCCTGACGTACACCGGCGGCTCGTACTACACCAACGGCGATCGCACGCAGCGCTATATCGGCGGCACGCTGACGTTCACCAAACGGTTGTCGCACGATTGGGAGGCGAACGCCCATTTCACCCTGGACGACTGGACGTGGCACATCGGCCCGCAGTTCACGTATTACCACGACCCCACCAACCTGACGTCGGACGACCTTGGCTTTGCGATTCGCGACGGCGATTACTTCGAGCAGTCGACGGGGAGCGGCAACAAGGGCGACGTGATCATCGGCAGCCGCTGGTCGTACGATGCCAACGTGATGTACGAGGTGGCGAAGAGCCGTTCGTGGGGGTTCGACGTGACGGGGAGCGTGGACGGCCGGCAGGGGTATCCGACGCCTCCTTACGTGGACGTGACCAACGATTTCGGGGTGCAGCACGTGCTGATCGCGAACAGCACTACGGAGTTTCGCAACCCGAATATCTTCTTGCTGAACGGACGGATCAGCAAGGATTTCACGTTCCATGACTTTGGGCTGACGTTGGGGGTCGACGGGTTCAACTTGCTCAATTCGAATCCGATCTTGCAGCGGCAGCGGGATGCTTCCGCCTTGAACGTGGGGATGATCGAGGAGGAGTTGTCGCCTCGGGTGTTCAGGATTGGGGCTACGCTGCATTTCCGTTGAGGTCGTTGCGCCGGGGGGCGGCGGCGAGGGCGCGGGCGCGGGCGGAGACGGGGGCGCGGGCTAAGGCGAAGGGGGTTGCCTGGGGAGGAGACGGGAGGGCACCCCTCGGCGTCGCGCTGCGGGCTCGCGGAGCGATGAGGGCTGGCGGGTAGGGGGTTGCCTCGCCCCAGAGCGCCGCCGAGGGGTCCCTCCCGCCTCCTCAGGGGACCCTCCTCTTTTGCGGGCGGAGCCGTTGGGGCTTGGGTGGCTTAGACTGCTGGGCTGTGGCCTGCCGGGGTTTCGAGAGAACTTTGCTGAGAGGTATTGCCCACGCCTGGGCTCGTGGGGGGCTACGGCTTTGGGTGGTGGCGTTGGGGGGAGGGTTGGCGGCGTTGGTGGGGGGGTGGGTGTGCTTGGGGGGGGCGGCTTGGGCTGCGATGGGGGGGCGTGGGGCGTTGCTTGGGGGGGCGGGGTCGGCTGCGGTGGGGGGTGGGGTGGATGTGGTTCTGATTACGATTGATACCTGGCGGGCGGATGCGGCGGGGTTTGGGGGGCGGCGGCCTTCTCCTACTCCTTTGTTGGATCGGGTGGCGGCGGGGGGGCGGGTGTTTACGAATGCGCATGCTCACAACGTGGTGACGTTGCCTTCGCATACCAATATCTTGACGGGGCTGTATCCCTTCCAGCATGGGGTGCGGGACAACGAGGGGTTTCGGTTGGGGGGTGGGGTGCCGACGTTGGCGACGGTGTTGCGGGGGACGGGGTATGCGACGGGGGCGTTTGTGGGGGCGTATCCGCTGGATTCGCAGTTTGGTTTGGGCCGTGGGTTTGACGTGTATGACGACCACTATCCCAAGGGGGGGCGGGCGGACCAGTTTGTGTTCGCGGAGCGGACGGGGGACAGGGTGGTGGCTCCGGCGCTGGCGTGGTGGCGGCAGCAGCGGGGGCGGCGGCGGTTTCTGTGGGTGCACCTGTTCGATCCTCATGCTCCGTATGAGCCGGCGCCGGAGTATGCGGCGCGGTTTCCGGAGAGCCCTTATTTGGGGGAGGTGGCGGCGGCGGATGGGTATTTGCGGCCGCTTTTGGAGCCGTTTCTGGCGGGTGCGGAGCCGCCGGCCTTGATCTTGATCACCGGCGACCATGGCGAGTCGCTGGGGGAGCATGGCGAGGAGACGCACGGGCTGTTTGCGTACGAATCGACGCTGCATATCCCGCTGGTGATCTGGGGGCGGGGGGTGGTGCCGGGGCGGGATGGGCGGGCGGCGCGGCATGTGGATATCTTCCCCACGGTGCTGGCGGCGGCCGGCCTGGTGGGCGCGCGGGCGCCGGCGGGGATGGCGCGGCCGGGGCGGTCGCTGCTGGCGCCGGCGGCTGTCGACGGCCCGCAGGGGGTGGGCGCCGCGGGGGACTCGTACTTCGAGGCTCTGTCGGCAACGTACAACCGCGGCTGGGCGCCGCTGCGCGGGATCCTGCGGGCGGGGCGCAAGCTGATCGCGCTGCCCCTGCCGGAGCTGTACGACCTGCCGCACGATCCTGGGGAAATGGACAACCTGGAGGGGCGCGAGCGGCCGCTGGCGCGGTCGCTGGCGGCGCGGCTGCCGCGCGAGTCGGCCTGGCCGCCCGAGCGGCCGCGGCCGACGGCTGCCGAAGACAAGAACCTGCGCAGCCTGGGCTATGCCGGCGGCTCGGCGCCGGTGCGGCAGAGCTACGGGCCGGACGACGACCCCAAGCGGCTGATCGGCCTCGATCGCGAGATCCATGCGGTGATCGACCTCTATCAGCGCGGCAAACCGGGCGAAGCGGCGACGCTGGCGGCCAAGCTGGTGGCGGCGCGGCCGGGCATGCCCCTGGGCCACTCCCTGCTGGCGGAGGCGCTGCTGCAGAGCGGCCACAAGCGGGAGGCGCTGGCGGCGATGGTGGACGCACGCCAGCATGGGGTGGCGTCGGACGACCTGCTCTGCCAGCTGGGACTGACGCTGGCTGAGCTGGGGCGGCCGGAAGAGGGCGTGGCGGTGCTGCAGCCGCTGGCCCAGCGCGGCGTGCCGCAGGCGCTGGTCGGGCTGGCGCAGGCGCTGTCGGACGCCGGCCGGCAGGATGACGCCGCGGCGGCCCTGGCGCGCGACCTGGCCGCCGAGCCCGACGATGCCGCCGCCTATGAAGAGATGGCGATGGTCGAGCTGCGCCGCGGCCGGTGGACGGCGGCGCGCGACAGCTGCGACCGCGCGCTCAAGCTCAACGACCGCCTGCCGCGCGCCTGGAACGATCTGGGCGTCGCGCGCTTCCAGCTGGGAGACGCCGGCGGCGCGGTGGACGCCTGGCGGCGCGCCGTCGACCTGGACGACACGCTGCTCGACGCGCTGTGGAACCTGGGCCTGCACGCCGCCGCCGTGGGCCGCCCCGCCGACAGCCGCCGCGCCCTGGCCCGCTTCCTCGACCTGGCCCCCGACGCCGGCTACCGCGACGACCGCGAAAAAGCCCGCCACCTGCTGCGCGCGCTGGACCAAGCCGCCCCCGACGCGCCCGCCCACCCCCCCGGCCCCGGCGGCGGGCGCCACCGATGACCTTCCGGCGGCGCCCTGCCAGCGGCACGACCGCAGCTGCGGCCTCCGCCGGCATGACCGCGCCATGCACCGCCCGGCCTGGCGGCGGGCGCGGCGGCGCCGGCACGCGGCGCCGGCACGCGGCCTGGACGAAGGCCAAAACCGGCGTGGCGGCCGTCACTGCCCCGGCCGCGGCAATCGCCATTCTCGTGGTCATCGCCGCGATCGGCGCCACCGGCTGCCGCCGCGGCAGCGCGCCGGCCCCGGGCGCGGCCGGCGCCGGCGCGACGCTCCGCGTGCCGGCGGCGACGCCCATCGTGCTGATCTCGATCGATACGCTGCGCGCCGACCACCTGCCGGCTTACGGCTACCGCGGGGTCGAGACGCCGGCGATCGACCGGCTGCGGCGCGATGCGATCCTGTTTACCCGCGCGTACAGCCATACGCCGCTGACCCTGCCGTCGCACACCACGCTGCTGACCGGGCTGCTGCCGGCGGCGACCGGGGTGCGCGACAACGTCGGGTACACGCTGGACGCGGCGCGCGTCGCGAGCGGCGAGCTGCCGTTCTTGCCGCAGACGCTCAAGCAGCACGGCTACGCCACCGGCGCCGCGGTGTCGGCGTACGTGCTGCACGCCAGGACGGGACTGGCCACCGGCTTCGACTTCTACGAGGATTCGATCGAGTTTCGCACCGGCACGGGCCTGGCCGGCCTGCAGCGGCCGGGCGACGAGACGCTGCGCCTGGCGCTGCCCTGGCTGCGCGGCGCGGCGGCGGCGCCGGCGCGGCCGTTTTTCTTCTTCTTTCACATCTACGAGCCGCACGCCCCCTACGAGCCGCCCGAGCCCTACGCCTCGCGCTACCCGCTCAAGTACGACGGCGAGATCGCCACCGCCGACGCGATCGTCGGCAAGCTCCTGGCCGAGCTGAAAACGCTGGGCGCCTACGACCGCGCGGTGATCGTGCTGCTGTCGGATCACGGCGAGGGGCTGGGCGACCACGGCGAGGACGAGCACGGCGTGCTGCTGTACAACGAAGCGATCCACGTGCCGCTGCTGCTCAAGCTGCCGGGCGCCCAATTGGCCGGCCGCACCGCCGGCAGCCCCGCCGGCCTGATCGACGTGGCGCCCACCCTGCTGTCGCTGCTCGGCCTGCCGGTGCCGGCGGCGCTCCCCGGCGTGTCGCTGCTCAGCCTGCTGCCCGACCGCGGCGTCTATGGCGAGACGTTCTATCCCCGGCTGCACTTCGGCTGGAGCGACCTGGCCTCGCTGGTCGGGCCGCGCTATCACTACATCGACGGCCCGGACCCCGAGCTGTACGACCTGCAACAGGACCCGCGCGAGTCCCGCAACCTGCTGCTCGCCGAGCGCCGCGTCGCCGCCGGCATGCGCCGCGACCTGGCGACCTACGACCGCCGGCTGGCGCCGCCGGCGGCGGTCGACCCGGCGACCCGCCAGGCGATGGCGGCGCTGGGCTACGTCGGGCGCACCGGCAGCGCCGACTCCGCCGGCGCCGGCGGACCGCTGCCCGATCCCAAGAGCCGCCTGCCCGCGTTGCGCCAGCTCAAGCAGGGCTTTGCCGCCACCGCGCGCCACGACGCCACCGGCGCCGCCGCCATCTTCACCCGCCTGGTCGCGGTCAACCCCCAGATGGCCGACGCCTGGGAGTTCCTGGGCCGCGCGCGCGAGCAGCTGGGCGACCCCCAAGGGGCGCTCGCGGCCTACGCCCGGGCGCTGCGCATCGACCCCGCCGCCGCGCCGGTGGCGCTGGCCGCCGCCGCGCTCTACCTCGATCTCGGCCAGCTCGACGACGCCACGGTCCACGCCCGGATGGCGGCCGCCGGCGCCCCCACCTCCGCCCATGCCCTGCTCGCCCAGATCGCCATGCGGCGCGGCGACCTGGACGGCGCCGAGCGCGAGGCGCACGCGGCGCAGGACGACCAGGGGCGGCGGATCGCGCCGATGGTGATCCTGGCCGAGGTGCTGCACGCCCGCCACCGCTACGACGAGGCGCTGGCGGAGACCGGCCGTGCCGAGCGCGCCTACGCCGAGCGCGGCGCCAAGGACCCGCAGCTGATCCAGGGGCTGGCGCTGGTGCGCGGCAAGACGCTGGCCGACCTGGGCGACGCAGCGGGAGCCGAGGCCGCCTTCAAGCAGGAGATCGAACGCTTCCCCACCGACCTGCGGGCCTATCCCAACCTGGCGATCCTGTACGCCCTGACCGGCCGCGCCGGCGCCGCGAGCGCCGTCCTGGAGCGCATGGTCGCCGCCCGCCCGTCCGGCGCCGCCTACGCCGAGGCGGTGCGCACCCTGCGCGTGCTGCGCGATCCCGCCGGCGCCGCGGCGGTGCTGCGCCTCGGCCTCGCCCGATACCCCAAGGACGAGCAGCTGCACGAGCTCGCCAAGCCCTGAGGGAAACTTTCGCCGCCGCCGCGGGTTACGGTGCGTGGCGGGCGGCACCGCGCCGCGGGCGCCCCCGCCTTCGCCTGGTCCGCTGCTGCCGAGAGGGATGAGATGTCCAAAATGGCCTGGTCGGTTGGGGCGGCGGTCGTCGCCGCCGGGATCGGCGGCGCGCTCTACCTGACGCGCACCAAACAGGAGGCGCCCAAGTACCGCTCGACGCCGGTCGATCGCGGCACCGTCACCGCGACCGTGACGGCCACCGGCACGCTGTCGGCGGTGACCACGGTCGCCATCGGCAGCCAGGTGTCGGGCATCATCTCCAAGCTGTACGTGGACTTCAATTCCAAGGTGAAAAAGGGCCAGCTGCTGGCCGAGCTCGACCCGACGCCGTTCATCGAAGCCGAAAACCAGCAGAAGGCGAACGTCGAAAAGGCCAGGGCCGACCTGCGGTTGTCCGAGATCACCCTGGGGCGGCAGACGCACCTGCGGGACCTGCAGCTGATCGCCGCCTCCGACTACGACACCGCCGCCGGCGCGCGCGACGACGCGGTGGCCGCGCTCAAGCAGAACGAAGCGCTGCTGCAACAGGCGGAGACCAACCTCACGTACACCAAGATCACGGCGCCGATCGACGGCGTGGTGGTGGACCGCGAATACAACGTCGGCCAGACCGTGGCGGCCTCGTTCCAGGCGCCGCTCATCTTTTCGATCGCCCAGGACCTGACCAAGATGCAGGTGCTGACCAATATCGACGAATCGGACGTCGGCGGCATCCAGGTCGGCCAGCCGGCGGAGTTCACCGTCGACGCCTACCCGGATCGCACCTTCCACGGCACCGTGGCGCAGATCCGCCTGTCGACGACGACGGTGCAGAACGTCGTCACCTATCCGGTGATGATCGACGTGCCGAACCAGGACAACAAGCTGCTGCCCGGCATGACGGCCAACGTCCTGGTGCCGGTCGCGGTGCGCAAGGACACCCTGCGCGTCCCCAACGCGGCGCTGCGCTTCAAGCCCGACCCCGCGGACGTGCTCTACCCGCCGGGAGAGCAGCCCTCCCCGGCCGCCGCGGCCGCCGGGGGTGCCAGTGGCGCCGGCGCGCCCAACGGCGGTGCCGGCCCGGCCGGCCGAGGATTCCCCGACGGCGGCTCGCCATCGACCGCGGCCGGCGGCCGCTCCGGCAGCGGCGCCGGCGGCGGCGCCGCCCACAAGACCGCGGCCAGCGGCGACCACGACGTGGTGATCTACCTGTCGCCGCCCAACAGCCGCCAGCTGCGCCCGGTGCACGTCGTCGCCTCGATCACCGACGGCACCTTCACCGCCGTGCGCTCCGCCGACCCGAAAACGCCGACCCTCAACGCCGGCGACCCGGTGGTCATCGGCCTGCAGACGGCAAAGGCCGGCAACGCCGGCGGCGGCATGCGCGGCGGCCCCCCCAGGTTCTAGTCCAGTGGCCCCCGTCATCGCCATCCGCGACCTGCACCGCACCTATCGCATGGGCGGCTCCGAGGTGCGCGCCCTGGACGGCATCTCGCTCGACGTGCAGGGCGGCGAGTTCCTGGCGGTGATGGGGCCGTCCGGCTCGGGCAAGTCGACCTTGATGAACATCGTCGGCTGCCTCGACCGCCCCACGTCGGGCAGCTACCGGCTGGAGGACGTCGAGATCTCCAACCTCGACCGCGATCGCCGTGCCGAGATCCGCAACGCCAAGATCGGCTTCGTCTTTCAGAGCTTCAACCTGCTGGCGCGCACCAACGCCCTGGAAAACGTCGAGCTGCCGCTGCTCTACTCCGCGGCGAGCGGCTGGACCGACGCCCGGCGCAAGGAGCGCGCGCGCCAGTGTCTGGCGCGGGTCGGCCTGTCGGACCGCTGGGACCACACCTCGGCACAGCTCTCCGGCGGCCAGCAGCAGCGCGTCGCCATCGCCCGCAGCCTGGTCAACGATCCGGCGATCCTGCTCGCCGACGAGCCGACCGGCAACCTGGACTCGAAGACGTCCGAAGAGGTCATGGCGATCTTCCAGGCGCTCAACGACGAAGGGCGGACGGTGGTGCTGATCACCCACGATGCCGACGTGGCGCGGTTCGCCCAGCGCGTCGTCGCCTTCCGCGACGGCCGCATCCTGTCCGACCTCGCGGTCGCCCTTCGCCGGCGCGCGGCCCCCACCCAGCCATGACCAAGTCCTCCAACATCCTCAAGGTGGCGGTGACCGCCCTGGCCCGCAACAAGCTGCGCTCGCTGCTGACCACGCTCGGCATCATCATCGGCGTCGCCTGCGTGGTCGCCACCATCGGCATCGGCGACGGCGCCCGCATCCAGGCGGAAGACCAGCTGCGCTCGCTCGGCACCAACTTCCTGATGATCTTCCCCGGCTCGGTCACCTCGAGCGGCGCACGCGCCGGCTTTGGCGCCAGCTCCAAGCTGTCCTACGGCGACCTGGCGGCGATCCAGCGCGAAGTGCCGACCGTCAGCTACATCTCGGCCACCAACCGCACCACCCAGCAGGTGATCTACGGCAATCAGAACTGGTCCACCTCGATCCAGGGGGCGGAGACCGACTGGCCGCTGATCCGCTCCTGGAACGTCGACCAGGGCCAGTTCTTCACCGACCAGGACAACCGCGGCGCCAACAAGGTCTGCGTGCTCGGCAAGACCGTCGCCGACAACCTGTTCGGCAACCAGGACCCGGTGGGCAAGATCGTGCGCATCAAGAACCTGCCCTTTCGCGTCACCGGCGTGCTGGAGGCCAAGGGCGGCTCGACGATGGGACAGGACCAGGACGACACGGTGGTGGCGCCGTACGAAACGGTGCGCAAGAAGCTGCTCGGCACCACGTTCGTCGGCGGCATTCTTGCATCGGCGGTCAGCAACGACCTGGTGGAACGCGCCCAGCAGGACATCACCGCCCTGCTCCGCCAGCGCCACCGCATCGCCAGACCGAGCGACGACGACTTCATCGTCCGCACCCAGACCGAAATGCTGCAACAGGCCGAGGACCAGTCGCGCACCATGAGCTACCTGCTGTGGTCGATCGCCGGCGTGTCGCTGCTGGTCGGCGGCATCGGCATCATGAACATCATGCTGGTGTCGGTGACCGAGCGGACGCGCGAGATCGGGGTGCGCATGGCGATCGGCGCCAAGGGCCGCGACATCCGCGCCCAATTCCTGGTCGAAGCGGTGGTGCTCGCCATCGCCGGCGGCACCCTGGGCATCGTGCTGGGCCTCGCCATCCAGAAGGGGGTCGCCCGCTTCGCCGGCTGGCCGGTCGCCATCCAGCCGCAGGCCATCGCCCTGGCGTTCGTCTTTTCGGCCCTGGTCGGCATCGCCTTCGGCTTCTACCCGGCGCTCAAGGCGTCGCGCCTCGACCCCATCGAAGCGCTGCGCTACGAATGAACAGCCTGCGCGCTGGACCGCTCGCCGGCAAGCCGGCCCGGCTGGCGCTGATCGCCGCCCTGGCCCTGGCGCTGGCGGCGGCCCTGGCGCTGGCGCTGCGGTCGTGGGCCGGCGCCGGCTCCCGCCTGCAAACGCCGCCGCCCACCGTCGCCGCGCAGATCGACGCGCTGTTCGCCCGCTTCTCGCAAGGGGCCTCGCCGGGCTGCGCCGTGGCGGTGGTCGAGCGCGGCCGCGTGGCCTACGCCCGCGGCTACGGCTTCGCCAACCTGGAGCGCCGCGTCCCCATCAGCCCGCGCACGGTGTTCGACATCGCCTCCACCTCGAAGCAGTTCACCGCCGCCTGCGTCCTGCTGCTCGCCCAGCAGCGGCGGCTGTCGCTCGACGACGACGTGCGCCGTTACGTGCCGCAGCTGCCGGCGCCGCCCGACGGCGCGGTCATCACCCTGCGCCACCTGCTCTACCACACCAGCGGCCTGCCCGATTACATCGAGCTCCTCACCAAGTCGGGCAAACACCTGCTGGACGTGACCGGCGACGCCGACGCCCTGGCGGTGCTGGCGGCCCATCCCACCCTGGAGTTCCGGCCGGGCTCGAGCTTCCACTACTCCGACTCCGGCTACTTCCTGCTCTCCCTGGTGGTTGAGCAGGTGACCGGCCAGACCCTGCGCCAGTACGCCGCCGCCAACCTGTTCGCCCCCCTCGGCATGCGCGACACCGAGTTCCTGGACGACGAAAGCCACGCCTCGCGCGAGCGCGCCGCGGCCTACGCCGTCGACGGCGACGGTGACGGCGGCAGTGGCGCCCGTTTTCGCCGCGACGAATCCAACTGGAACCAGACCGGCGACGGCGCCGTCAACACCACCGTCCTGGACCTGGCGAAATGGGACGACAACTTCTACACCGGCGCGGTCGGCGGCAAGCAGCTGGTCGCCGCCCTGATGACCCCCGGCACCCTCGACAACGGCCATCCCCTCTCCTATGCCGGCGGCCTCACCCTGGACGACTACCGCGGCCAGCGCCGCGTCCGCCACGCCGGCAGCTGGGTCGGCTACAGCGCCGAGCTGATGCGCCTGCCCGACCGCCGCCTCTCCGTCATCACCCTCTGCAACCTCGGCAACGCCAACCCCACCGACCTCTGCCAGCAGATCGCCGACCTCTACCTCGACCCGCCGCGCTAGATAGTGGCCGGTTTCGGCCGCGGCGCGTAACCTCCTGCGGCGGCGCCGGTATTCGTGGATATGCTGGCGATCTTGCACGAACCCATGGGCGAGCAACCCGACACCGAGCTGATGCTGCGCGTGCGCGACGGCGACCTGGTGCAGCTGGGGGTGCTGTTCGAGCGCAATCACGTGGGGCTGTTCAATTTCTTCCTGCGCCTGACCGGGAGCCGGCAGCTGAGCGACGACCTGGTGCAGGAAGTGTTCATCCGCATCCTCAAGTACCGCAAGACGTTCCGCCCTCCCGGCGAGTTTCGACCCTGGCTGTACAAGCTGGCGCGCAACGCCGCGGCCGCCCACTTCCGCAAACACCGGCATGAAGGACCTGCGCCGGCCGAAGTCGAAGAGCGCCAGGCCGACAGCCCGCTGCCGTGGGCGGAGATGGAGCGGGAGCAGAGCGCGCGGCTGCTGCGCAAGGCCCTGCTGCAGCTGCCGTACGAGCGCCGCGAGGTGCTGCTGCTCAGCCGCTTCGGCGAGCTGCGCTACGACGAGATCGCCGAGCTGCTGGCGTGCAGCGTCGGCGCGGTGAAGCTGCGCGTGCACCGCGCCGTCAAGAACCTGCGGGAGATTTACGACGAGATGGCCAGGAGGACTTCGCGATGAACTGCAACCAGGCGATCGACCTGATGACGGAATCGCTGACGGCACCGCTGGCAGCGCCGGCCGCGGCGGAGCTGGCGGCCCACGTGGCGACCTGCGACGCCTGCCGCGCCGAAGCGGCGGCGCAGCGGCGGACGTGGGACCAGCTGGCACGGCTGCCCGAGGAGCTGCCCGGCGACCAGGCACGCCAGCGCTTCGCGGCGATGCTCGCGCCGCACCTGGCGCGCCACCCGGCGAGCGCCTCCGGCGGCCGCCCGCGGCGTCTGCTGACCCGGCTGCTGGTGCCGCTGGCGCCGCTCGAAGAGTGGCTGGCGTGGCGCCTCCCCCGCAGCCCGCTGGCCCAGCTCGCGACGGCAGCCGCCGCGGTGGCGATCGGCATCTGGATCGGCGCCGCCGCGACCCGGCCTGCCGGCCATGCCGCCAATGCCGCCAACATCGGCAACGCCGGCAACAGCGCCGGCGCCGCCCCCGGCAGCGAGATCGGCGCGCTGCGCCAGGAGGTCCACTCCCTGTCGCAGCTCGTCACCCTGTCGCTGCTCAAGCAGGATTCGGCCAGCGAGCGGCTGCGCGGCGTGAGCTTCGGGCGCCAGGCAGGCGGCGACGACCAACGGGTGCTCGAAGCGCTGCTCGACACGCTCGCCCGCGATCGCGACGTCAACGTGCGGCTGGCGGCGGTGGACGCCCTGGCTCCCACCGTCGGCCGGCCGATGGTGCGCGACCAGCTGCTGCGGCAGGTGGGGACGCAGAGCTCGCCGATGGTGCAGATCGCCCTCATCGACGTGCTGCTCGCCCACGACCGCCAGGGCTCGCGCCCGCGCCTGCTCGAGCTGGCCGCGGCGCCCGGGCTCGATCCGCTGGTGCGCGACTACCTGCGCTCACGCCTGCACCCCATCACCTGAGCGCCCTGAGCGGCCAAGCTCGGACAATCCCAGGAGGAGTCCCATGACGATCCCACGCCCGACCTGCATCCACCCGCGCCCCGGCCCCGGCACCGGCGCCCGCACCCATAGCCGCACCCCTGTCCGCGGCAGCCTGGCGACCCTGGCCTCGGCGCTCGCCGTCCTGGCCCTGGCGCTCCCCCCGACCCAGGCCGCCGCCAAGGGTTCGGCTCCGTCGGACTGGGCGCTCAGCAAGGAGAGCACCCTGCACCAGACCTACCCGCTGGCCGCGGCACCGGGCGGCGGCCGATCGATCGAGATCGACAACTATTGCGGCACGATCCGCGTCAGCGGGCGTGCCGGCGGCGAGGTGGCGGTCACGGTGCACCAGGTGTTCCGCGCCGATACCGCCGCCAAGCTCGACCTGGCGCAGCGCGCGGTGACGCTGCAGGCGACGGACGCGGGCGGCCGCCTGCGGCTGGTCGCGGACGGCCCGTTCCGGTCGCCGAACGGCGACGTCCATTTCCACGGCTGGCGCGACCTGGGCTACGAAGCGTGCTTCGATTTCACCGTCGAGGCACCGGCGAACGCCGACGTCGTCGCCCACAACGTCCAGGGCGGCGAGGTGCACCTGACCGCCATCGGCGGCCACTTCGACGCCAACAACGTCAACGGCCCGATCGTCCTCGAGCAGATGGCGGGGATCGGCAGGGCGCGCACCGTCAACGGCACGCTGCAGGCAAGCTTTGCCAACGTGCCGGCGGCGGCCGCCACCTTCGAGACGGTGAACGGCCGCGTCGACGTGACCTTCCCGCCCGCGCTCGCCGCCGATCTCAGCTTCAAGACGATCAACGGCGAGGTGTACAGCGATTTCCCCTATACCTATCTCAACCCGCCGCCGGCGGTGGGCGGCGCCGGCCGCCGTCACATCTACAGCCTGCGCCGCACGATGTCCGTCAAGGTCGCCGGCGGCGGCCCGCAGCTCTCGTTCACCACCGTCAACGGCGACATCCTGATTCACCGGGGGAACGCGTGAGCGCCGCAGACCGGGCGCCGGCCGACCACCGTGGAGGACCTATGAAGACAACCTGCTTCGCACTGCTGCTGACCCTGCACGCCGCCGCCGCAACCCTGGCCGCCGCCCAGACTCCGGGCCAGCGGCTCACCGTACCGTTGAGCGATCCGGCGCAGCCCGCCGTCGTCGAGGTGCACACCGTCCGCGGCGGCATCTCGGTCGAAGGGTACGGCGGCCGCGACGTGATCGTCGAAAGCTCCGGCGGCGACGTGGACGAGCGCGTCGCCGAAAAGGTGCCGCCCGGCGCCGCGGGGATGCATCACGTCCCGCGCATGACCGGCCTGACCGCGGACGAAGACCACAACCACGTGCGCATCGAAGTGGAGGGCTGGCGGCGCGGCACGACCGACCTGCGGCTGAAGGTGCCGGTCCACAGCTCGCTGCACCTGTCGTGCGTCAACAGCTGCACCATCCAGGTTGCCGGCGTCGAAGGCGAGATGGAGCTGAGCGACGTCAACGGCTCGATCGCGGCGCACGACGTCGCCGGCTCGGTCGTCGCCCACAGCACCAATGGTGACATCAAGGTGGCGATGACCCGCGTCGACGCCAGCAAGCCGATGGCGTTCAGCACCTTGAACGGCAACGTGGACGTCACCTTCCCGCCCGGCCTGCAGGCGCTGCTGCGCCTGCACACCGAACGCGGCGACATCTACACCGACTTCGAGATCAGCGCGACCGGCAGGCCGGCGTCCGAGCACACCGAAGGCGGCAGGAAGCGCTACGACGCCGGCCACGAGATCCAGGGCACGGTCGGCGGCGGCGGCCCCGAGATCCTGTTCAAGACCTTCAACGGCAACATCCTGATCCACCGCGCCCGCTGACCGCCGCCAGCTGCGCCGCGGCCGGTGGACGCGGGCTCGCGGCGGCAGCGTCGATCCTCGATCGTCGATTGCCGCCGCCGCGAACCGCTCCCCAGCCTAGAACTTCAGCTGCACCGCGAACTGGTACTGCCGTCCGGGATCGGCGTTGCTGACGCCGCCGAGCGGCTGGCCGAAGCCCGCCTGCGGCTGGCCGTTGGCGTTGTCGCCGTAGACGCCGTTGTAGCCGTAGACATTGGCGTGGTTGGTGACGTTGAACACCTCGGCGCGCAGGCCGACGGTGGCGGCGCCGCGCAACTTGAAGTCGCGCTCCAGGAACAGGTCGATGTCGTACAGGGTGTTGCCGCGGCCGGCATTGCGGCCGATGACGACGCCGTCGATCACCGGCCGGTCGTTGAGCATGCCGTCGCCGTTGTTGTCGGCTCCCGTCGTGATGTTGTAGGGAACTCCCGAGCCGACGGTGGCGACGCCGCCGGCCGTCAGGTCGAGCGGCAGCCGGTACCAGCCGGACAGCACCGCGCGATGCCGCTGATCCAGCTGGCTGTCGGCCCACTCGGCGGCCAGGTTGCGGGCGTCGTTGGGGCCGCCGCCGGCGCCGTCCACCTCGACGTTGTTGCGCGAGTGCGACCAGGTGTAGCTGAGCAGCATCTCGGCCCGGCCGTCAAACGTCTTGCGCAGGTTGACCTGCAGCGCGTCGTACTTGGCCTCGCCCTCGTTGGTGACCACCAGGATCTCGCGGTAGCCGCCGTTGACCGGCACGATCGGCCGCGTCGCATCGGCCGCCGACGCCGGGCGCACCTCGCCGGGCTCGGTGCGGACGAAGGTCGACGGTGCGTTGAGGTCGAGCGTGTCCAGGGCGTCCGACGTCTTCGAGTGCACGCCGTCCACGCTCAGGAACCAGTGATTGCCGAACTGGCGCTCGACGCCAAGGGTCGCCTGGTCGGTGTGGGGATTGAGCAGCTGGTTGGGATAGCCCGACAGCGCCCCGATGTCGAAGAACTGGCTGTAGTAGGCGGCCTCTCCCGGACGGATGGTGATGTTGCGCGCCGGCACCACCGCTCCGGCCGGGAAGCCGGGCAGCGGCGCGAACGAGGTCGGGAACCCGGTCTGTCCGGGCGCCACGCTGTAGTTGAAGAAGCCGGTCGGACCGCCGAGCAGCCACTGCGCCGCGGTATCGGCGGGGAGCTCCGAGTAGTAGCGACCCCAGCTGCCGCGCACCGTCGTCTTGGGGTCGCCGTTCGGATTGTAGGCAAAGCCCAGGCGCGGCGAGATGTTGTCGGTGGCGTCGGTCAGCGTCTGGCGGTCGTAGCGCAGGCCGACGTTGAGCACCAGGTCGCGCCGCACGTGGTAGTCGTCCTGGGCGTACAGCGACCACACCTGTTCGCTCACCGTGTAGCTGGCATTGCCGAACCCCTGGGTGAAGCGCTGCACGTCGGAGAGCGGCAGCTGCGACGTCGGAACCGACGCCGGAATGCCGGGCTCGAAGGTGAACTGGCCGAGGATGAACGGCGAGCCGAACTCCTGGCCGTTGCCGCCCGAACGGGAGTGCTCCAGGTCGCCGCCCAGCTTGAGGAAGTGATCGCCGAGCGCCAGCGAAAGCGTGTCGGCGCCCTGGATCTGCCGGTTGGTCAGGTCGGCGTAGCGCGATTCGCCCGCCGTCCCGACCCCTGGCCGCACCAGCTGCGTCGACGGATCGTGCGGTTCGAACTGGGTGATGGGGTCGCCGTTTTCACCGGTCAGGCGCGCGTCGTTGAAGACCGTCGGCGACAGCACGGCGGTCTCGCCGATCTCGAGCGCCTGGGTGTCGCGCCGGAACGTCCGGCCGGCGCTCGGCAGGGTGAGGCCGCCCACCACGTCGGAAGGGTTGCTGTCGGTGAAGTCGTCCAGGTCGAAGCGGCCGAACAGGTGGTTCGCCGAGTTGAGATCGTCGTCCACGCGCGCAAAGACCAGCGACTGCCGGTATTGCCCGGTATAGGTGGTCGGGTCGAGCGGCGAGGTCACCGGGGAGTCGCGGCTCTCGTTGTTGTACTCCGCTCCCAACGCCCAGTAGGCGTGGTCCTTGACCAGCGGCCCCGACACGAAGCCGCTCCCCTGCCAGAGGTTGTCGCGCACCGGCGTGCCGGTGACCGGGTAATCGGCGTCCAGGCCGCCAGGCCGCACCAGGCCGAGGAGGTCGCCGTGGACGTCGTTGGTGCCCTGGCGGGTGACGAGGTTGATGGCCGCCCCGGCCGACCGCCCGTACTCGGCCGAGAAGCTGTTGGTCAGCACGGTCAGCTCCTGGATGGCGGCGAGCGGCACGGCGGTGAAGATCGTCTGCCTCCCCCAGGCGTCGTCGGCGGTGCCGCCGTCGATGGTGTAGCTCTGCTGACGCCGGCCGCCGCCGTCGACGACGAACAGCGTCTCGTCCAGAAAGACGTCGCCGGTGGTGCGCGTCGGGCGTACGGCCGAATCGAGCAGCGGCAGCGCGGTGATCTTGCGTCCGAGCAGCGGCGCCTCCTGGATCTGGGTGGCGTCAAAGCGGTCGCCCAGCTGCGGTTCGTCCGACCGCACGCCTTCGGCGGTGCCGTAGACGGTGATCGCCGCCTCGACTCCGGCCACCTTGAGCGTCGCGTCGATGGTCGCCGTCTCCCCCGCCCGCAGCTGGATCGCCGCCCGCTCCTGCGCGGCGAATCCGTCGTGGCTGAAGCGGATCTGCCAGGTGCCGGTGAGCGGCAGCTGCGGCAGCACGTAGAGGCCGTGCGCATCGCTACGGGCGGTGCGCGTCAGGCCGGTCGCCTGGTTGTGGATCGTCACCTCCGTGCCCGCCAGCGCCGCGCCCGATTCGTCCACGACGCGCCCGCGCAGCGAGCCCGTCCCCGGCGTCTGCGCCGCCGCCGCCACCGCCCAAAGCGCCACCAGCAACCAGCAGACCGGCACCGCGGCGCCGCCCAGCGGACGGCGCACCGCGTCCCAAGCCAATCGCAAACAGATCATCGTCATGTCCTTTCCGCGGCGCCGTGACCGCGCGCACCAGCGCGCCGGCCGGCGGGCCGCACCCTGTGGAATACCGGGAGGAGGAAGCCCGCGGCGCGGCGAGCTCCACCGAATAGGGGTGGCGACGGCGGAAGGGATCGATCAAATACGCAACGGCAGGGGCGCACAACGGCGCTCGCCGCCGGCCGCCGCCATGGTCAGGCGGTGGGCGGCGGGCCGCGGCGCGCCGGCAGACTGCAGCACCGAACGCGGACGCTCGGCGCGAGGCGAAGGCGGCACCAGCGAGGCGGCGACCGGCAGGCCGCGCGCCCACCGCGGCGGCGGCGCGCCCGAAGCCCACCCGCAGGGCTCTTCGGCCGGATCGCCGTCGCCCGCCACGGCGCTCCACAGCTCGCCGCTGCGACGCCGCATCGACCAGGCGCGGGAGGCGCCGTCGGCGGCGATGCGGAAGGGCGGGCTGACCCCGGCGATCACTTCGTGGCCGTCGCGATCCATGCGCACCGCCAGGCGCGCATCGCGGCTGGGCAGGGGCGGCACGCACCAGCTGTAGGAACCGTGGTCGGCGTCCAGCTCGGGGGTGACCCGCACCGGGAAATGGCGGCCGCCGTCGAGCGACAGCAGCAGCTCCATTTCATCGACACCGGCCGGGACGCCGCTCCATCGCACCTGCACCACCCGGCCGGGCTGCAGGGCTGGCCCGCCGGAGAACGGCTGGAACACCACGGGACCTGCGACCGCCGGCACGCCGGCCACCAACGCCGACGCCAACGCGAGAAGGAGCGCCTTGGACACGATGACTGCGAGCCTAGAGAAGCAGCGCTCCTGAGTCAACGCCGGAGCGGGGCGCCGCGGGCACGGCGAGGAGGACTCCCTGTCATACTCTGTAGGCCTATTTGCGCTCAAGTCCTTCTTTGTGCGACACTGAAACAGTCCGTCCGGTCGTACTAACTGGCGACCATGGCACTTGCTGGCATTTTGGATCATGACGGCAGCCGTGGGCTGCGGAATTGCCGTCACTTTGGATGTGGCTTCTATTGTATGCAGGCAGCCCCCATGCGCGGTCTCTTGATCGGCAGCCATCCTCTGGCGGTAACCGCCTTGCTGCGCGGCGATCCCTTTGCCGCGTGCAGCCTGACCGCTTGCGAGGACATCGACGCGGCGCTCGGCGTCATCGCGGCTCGCGGCGAACCGGATTTCGCCCTGTTCTACGTCAGCGGCGACGCACCGGCCAGCCTGAACGACCTTCAGCTCCTGTCAGCGGCACAACCGCACCTGCCCGTGCTGGCGTTGGGCGGCGCCGACATCGACCTGGCGACGGCGGCCTTCCATGCCGGTGCCGAAGACTACGTGGTCTGCGACTCGATGTTGCAGGCAATCCTGGTGCAGGCGATCCAGCGCGCCGTCCTGCGCCGGCGCAGCTCGGGACGCCTGCACCGGAAACGCTCTCGCGATCGCGAGCGGCGTCTGGCGGCGCTGGTGCGGCGCGCCACCCGCGACTGGCAGGTCGCCTTCGACGTGATCGAGACGCCGGTGGCCATCGTCGATGCCAATGGCCAGGTCCGCCGCATCAACCGCAGCGCCGAGCTGCTCGCCGGGCACAAGCCCCTCTATTCGCTGCACGACCTGGGAGCGCGCGATCCGTGGCGCACCGCCGCCGAGATCGTCGGCCTGCTCCACCGGTCGGTGAGGTCCGTTTCGCGGCAGACGACCGACGAAACGGGGCGCTCGTGGCAGGTGAAGGCCTCCCTCATCGAGCGCTCGGGAGCGCAGGGCGACGAGATCTTCGTCATGCTGCTCGACGTCAGCCAGGTGGTGGCGCTGGAAGCGTCGCTGCGCGGCAGCAAGGCCATGGCGGCGATGGGTGCCCTGGTGGCCGGCGTGGCCCACGGCGTGCGCAACCCTCTGTTCGGGATCTCGGCGACGGTCGATGCCTTCGACGCCCACCTGGGCCGGCGGCCCGAGCACGTCAAGTACATCGCCGCCCTGCGTCATGAAGTGCAGGCGCTCAACAAGCTGATGCGCAATCTGCTCGACTACGGCCGGCCGCGGCGCTCGATTCCCACCCCCGGCGTGCTCAGCGAGCCGATGCGCGATGCCGTGCACTCGCTGCAACCGCTTGCCCAACAGCGCCAGGTGCGCTTCGCCTATCGCGGCTCACCCTCCCAGCTGACCATCCCGATGGACCGCGGCCGCATCACCGAGCTGCTGCAAAACCTGCTGGAGAACGCCGTCCTGCATTCGCCTCCCGGGTCGGTGGTGACGCTCGACGCGCGCACCGGCGGCGATGACGACGGCCGCTGGGTGGAATGCTCGGTGCTCGACAGCGGTCCCGGCTTCTACTTCGACGACCTGCCGCATGTTTTCGATCCCTTTTTCAGCCGGCGCGCCGGGGGCACCGGCCTGGGTCTGTCGATTGCGCAGCGCATCGCCGAAGAGCATCGCGGCAAGATCCTGGCGACCAACCGAGCGCACGGCGGGGCGCGCGTCACCGTTCGCTTTCCGGCCGAGTGGCGGCAGGGCGAGAGAGACTGACCATGGCCCAGGGCAACCTCGTGCTGCTGGTCGACGACGAAAGCGGCGTGCGTTTCGGCATCCGCGAGTACCTGCACGGCGAGGGCTACCGGGTGCGCGAGGCGGACAGCCGCCGCGCCGCCGTCGCGGCGTTCCACCAGGAGCACTGCGACGCGGTGATCGTCGATTACCTGTTGCCTGACGGCAACGCCCTGGAGCTGCTGTCGCAGATCCACCACGCGGATCCCGAAGTGCCGATCATCATCCTGACCGGCCACGGCTCGATCGAGCTGGCGGTCGAAGCCATCCAGCGCGGCGCCGCCAACTTCCTGACCAAACCCATCGAGCTCGCGGCGTTGCAGGTGATCCTGCACCGCAGCATCGACGCCCAGCGCGACCGCCGGCGGCAGCGCGCCGCGCAGACGCGCGAAGCGCGCCTGGCGCACAACCCGTTCATCGGCACCAGTCCCGCCATCCGCCAGCTCGCCCGCGAGGCTGACAAGCTGTGCATGACGGAAGCGCCGGTGCTGCTGACCGGCGAGACCGGCACCGGCAAGGGGGTCATGGCAAGGTGGCTGCACGCCAACGGGCCGCGCGCCGAGGAGGCTTTTGTCGATCTCAACTGCGCCTGCTTCACGCGCGAGCTCCTGGAAAGCGAGCTGTTCGGCTACGAAAGAGGCGCCTTCACCGGCGCGGTGACGCGCAAGGCGGGCCTGTTCGAGGTCGCCCACCGCGGCACGCTGATGCTCGACGAGATCGGTGACCTGGATCTGCACGTGCAGCCCAAGCTGCTCAAGGCGATCGAAGATCGGCGGCTGCGCCCGTTGGGAGGGCTGCGCGACCGCAGCGTCGACACCCGGCTGATCACCGCCACGCATCGCAACCTGCTCCAGCTGGTCGAAGAGGGGCGCTTCCGCCGCGACCTGTTCTACCGCATCAGCACCATTCCCCTGGACCTGCCGCCGCTGCGCGAGCGGCGCCAGGACATCCCGCCGCTCGCCCGCCACCTGCTGGAAGGACCGCTGGCGCGGCGCCTGCCGAGCGCGCTGCACCTGTCGCCGGGCGCCGAACAGACGCTGGGCGACTACCCCTGGCCGGGCAACATCCGCGAGCTGGCCAACGTACTGGAGCGCGCGACGCTGCTGGTCCAGGGTGACACCATCGACGTCGCCGACCTGCGCTTCGACACCGGCGCGGCGCACGCGGCGGGCAGCGCCGAGCCGGACATGACGCTGGCCGACCTGGAGACCCATCACATCGAGCGCGTGCTGAGCGAAGAGAACGGCAGCGTCGAGCGGGCGGCAAAGCGCCTGGGCATCTCGCGCAGCAATCTCTATCAGCGCCTGAAGGTCGGCCGCGAGGCGACCACCAACCCGCAACCCCGCCCGCGCTGACCCGGCGCGCGCCGCTGTCTTTCGTCTTCTTTCTGGACAGCCGCCGTCCAGATCCTGGATTGGCCGCGCCCGCCGCGCCGCAGCGGCGGACGCCACCGGCACTCGCAAACCTTTCTTTTAGAGAACTTTGTCTAGCGAATTGAAAGCCTGACCGCGGGTGGCGCGGTCCTTGCCTTATAAGGGGGCATGGTACCGGGGCGCACAATGCTGGTGATCGACGACGACGAGTCGATCGTTTTCGCATTGGAGTCGTATTTCGCCTCGGATGGATGGACCGTAGATTCGGCGAAGCGACTGGACAGCGCCTTGGACCTGCTGTCGACCGGATGCTACGCGCTGGTCCTCACCGACCTCCGCCTGGGAGGTTGCCAGGAAACCGAAGGTCTGGAGATCGCGCGGTCGGCGGCGCGGCTGCGCCCCGCCACCCACGTGATCCTGCTCACCGCCTTCGGCACTCCCGAGATCGAGGACGAAGCGCGCCGCATCGGAGTTGACGCATTCCTCCATAAGCCGCTGCCCCTGTCCGAGATCGCGCAGGTGGCCAGACGGATCACCACTCAGCAAAGCCAATCTTCCGCTGCGATCCCCGAGGAGAGCCATCCATGTCCATCCCCCGCTGGTCCGCTTCACCGCAAACGTTCCGCAAGTGGCTTATCGCGGCCGCCCTGCTCATCGCGCAACTGACGACTGCCGGAGCCGCCGCGGCCGAAACCACCGCGGCCAGCAGCTCCTACGGCGAAGCGGTCAACCTTTCCGCCCTGCCGATCGTGGGCGGCGGCGTCACCGTCACCAGCGGCCCGGTGCCGCAGGTCGGCGGCACCGCTCCAGGCCCGTATGCGCAGAGCACTTCGCTGGCCAGCGTCGCGGCCAGCAGCTCGCTGACCGGCCCGCTCCTGAGCACCGGCGTCATCAACGTCAGCGCCACGTCGCCGGTGCCCGCCACCAATCAGGCGGCGGCCAGCGCCGAGGTCGACAACCCTTCGCTCGGAATCGTCGGCAACCTTCAGCTGCTGACGCTGTCCGCCGGCCAGATCAGCTCCAGCGCGCAGATCGCCGGCACCTGCGGCACGGCCCTTACAACCACCGGTTCGTCGCAGCTCACCGGCGCCAAGCTGGGGGGAGCCCTGGCGAGCGGCGCGGTCAACGCTACGCCCGCCGCCAATACCGAGCTGCTCAACATCCTGGGCATTCGCGTCGTGCTCAACGAGCAGACCGTGGCCGGCGACGGCGTGACCACGTCGTCGCTCACCGTCAACGCGGTGCACGTTTATATTGCCAACGCGCTGCTGACCGGGTTGGGGGTGTTGAGCGGCGACGTCGTGATCGCTCATTCGCAAGCGTCGCTGGATTGTAATGGGCTGCCCAATTCCGCCGACCTGTCGGTCACCAAGTCGAGCAGCCCGAACCCGGCGACCGTCGGCCAGAACCTGACCTATACGATCACCGCCGCCAACGCCGGACCGGATACGGCTACTGACGTCACGGTCACCGATCCGCTGCCGCTCGGCGTCACCCTGGTGTCCGCAACCCCCAGCCAGGGGACCTGTTCCGGCACCCTGTCGATCACCTGCAGCCTGGGCTCCATCGGCGCCGGCGCCAGCGCCACGGTCGCCATCGTGATCCTGCCGCAGCTTGCGGGGACGCTGGTCAACAGCGCCACCGCCAGCAGCGGCACCAGCGACCCGACGCCGGGCAACAACACCGGCAGCACCAGCACCACCGTCAATCCCGCCGGCGGCGGCAGCTCCGCCGACCTGTCGGTGAACGGCAGCGCGGCGCCCAGCCCGGCGACCGTCGGCAGCCAGCTCAACTATTCCATCCAGGTGGCCAACGCCGGTCCCAACGGCGCCGGCGACGTGGTTGTAACCGATACCCTGCCGGCAGGCGTCACCTTCGTCGCCGCCAATCCCAGCCAGGGCAGCTGCTCGGGCACCTCCATCGTGGTGTGCGACCTGGGCACCCTGGCAAGCGGCGGCGCCGCCAGCGTGGCGATCGCGGTCGTTCCCACCGCGCCGGGCATCCTGGTCAACACGGCAAGCGTCGCGAGCGGCGTCCCCGACCCCAATCCGGGCAACAACACCATCACCTTCAGCACCACCGTCAATGCCGCGGGCGGCGGCAGCACCCAGGCCGACCTCTCGCTGGTCAAATCGGCGGCGCCCAATCCGGTCACCGTCGGCAGTCCGCTCACCTACACCCTGACGGTCCACAACGCCGGCCCCAGCGCCGCGGCCGACGTGGTGACCACCGACACCCTGCCCGCCGGCGTCACCTTTGTTTCCGCCGGCGCCAGCCAGGGGAGCTGCTCGGGCACCTCCACGGTGATGTGCAACCTGGGCTCGGTCGCGTCGGGTGTCAACGCCACCGTCACCATCGTGGTGCTGCCGACCGCCAGCGGCACCCTGGCCAACAGCGCCACGGTTTCCAGCGGCAATCCCGATCCGAGCCCCGGCAACAACACCGGCACCACCACCACGACCGTCAATCCGGCCGGTGGCAGCGGCCAGGCGGACCTCATGCTCAGCGGCACGGTGGCGCCCAACCCGGTCACCGTCGGCAACCAGATCACCTACACCATTCTGATCAAGAACGCCGGCCCGGACGGCGCCGGCAACGTAGTGTTCACCGACACCCTGCCGGCAGGCGTCACCTTCGTCTCGTCGCTGGCAAGCCAGGGGAGCTGCACCGGCACCACGACGATCACCTGCAACCTGGGCACCCTGGCCGCCGGCAGCACGGCCGGCATCGACATCGCGGCCGTGCCCCACGTGGCCGGCACGCTCACCGATCACGCGAGCGTCGCGAGCAGCACGACCCTGACCGGCAACAACCCGCTGCAGATCGTCAGCACCGCCACCGCCACCGGCAACCCGGCCGACCTGGCGGTGACCGCGACCGCGGCGCCCAATCCGGTGACCGTCGGCAGCCCGCTGACCTACATCCTGACGGTTCACAACAACGGGCCGAACGCGGCCGCCAACGTGCTGGCCTCCGACACGCTGCCGGCCGACGCGTCGCTCGTCTCCGCCACGACCACGCAGGGATCGTGCTTCGGGTCCTTTGCCATCGCCTGCAACCTCGGCACCGTCGCCGCGGGCGCTTCGGTCAAGATCACCATCGTGGTGACGCCGACCCAGGCAGGCACGGCGATCGATCACGCCAACGTCTCCAGCAGCAACCCGGACCCCACCCCGGGCAACAACGACGCAACCGTCACCACGACGGTCAATCCGGCCGTCGGCGGCGGTACGGTGACGCCGGCCGATCTCTCGATGACCAAGACGGCGGCGCCCAATCCGGTGACGGTCGGCTCCAGCCTGACCTACACCCTGACGGTGGCCAATGGCGGCCCGGCGAGCGCCACCGGCGTCGTGACCAGCGATACCCTGCCGAGCGGCGTCACGCTGGTCAGCGCCACTCCCAGCCAGGGCACCTGCTCCGGCACCACGGCGATCACCTGCAACCTGGGAACGCTGGCGTCGGGAGCGACGGCCACGGTGGCCATCGTCGTCACGCCGACGGCGGTGGAAACGCTGGTCAATTCCGCCAGCGTCACCTCCAACGCCACGGACGCCAACCCCAGCAACAACACCTCGACGGTCAGCGTCACGGTGCTGCCGCCGGGCGGTGCGGCGCAGTGCCGCATCGACGACGCGCCGGCGGCAACGCTGCTCATCCCCTACTTCGCCGTCGACCTGTCGTCGCCGACCGGCATGGACACCTACTTCACCGTGGTCAACTCGGCGGCGGCGCCGCAGCTGGCCAGCGTCACGCTGTGGAGCGACTGGGCGATCCCGGTGATGACGTTCGACCTCTACCTGACCGGCTACGGCACCCAGACGATCGACCTGCGCAGCATCCTGACCTCCGGCAAGGCGCCGGTGACCGGACCCGGGGTCGACGCGCCAGGCGGCCTGTCGAGCGCCAACCAGAACTTCCCCGGTTGCAACGCGAACAACGTCGCCGGAGCCCCTGCCCGCAGCGTCTTCCTGCAGCGCGCCCTGTCCGGCCGCAGGGTCGGCGGCCTCTGCTACGCGACCGAAAAGACCATCACCTCCGCCACCGGCTACGTCACCATCGACGCGGCCAATTCCTGCTCGGCGCTCAACCCGTCCAGCCCCGGCTACTTCGCGAGCGGCGGCACCGGCGTGGCGAGCGATGACAACGTCCTGCTCGGCGACTACTACTACTCCAACCCCAGCGCCAACTTCGCGCAGGGCGACGCGGCGGTCCACATCGCCGCCGACGCCACCGTCTTCGCCGGCAACCAGTACACCTTCTACGCCCGCTACGTGGCCGGCACCGGCACCGACAACCGGCAGCCGCTGGGAGCCGTGTACGGCGTGCACTACCTGACCACCGGCGAGTTCGACGGCACGCAGCTCACGGTGTGGCGCGACACCAAGAGCGGCGACCCCAGGCCGGTGGCCTGCGGCTCGCTGCCAGCGTGGGCGCCGCTGTCCACGGCGCAATCGGTGGTATGGGACGAACAGGAGAAGAACTCCGCCGTCGGCCCCGGCACCAACATCTCGCCGCTCGCGACGCAGCTGATCAGCGTCGGCTCGGCGGCCCTGCCGCTGGCGCCGCAGGCCGGCTGGCTGGCGCTCGACCTGTCCCACTCCGCGACCTCGCTGTTCGGCGACCAGGCACAAGGGTGGGTCACCGTCCTGCACAGCTCCACCTCCACCACCGCCACCTGGAGCCAGCGCGCCTGGCACCTCGACAACGCCTGCATCCCACATTGATCCGTTTCTTCTGAAGGCCTAGCATCCTCCCCCCGCCCCGCCCGGCATGCCGGTCGGGGCGCTTTTTTGTCTGGGGGCTCGCGAACTGTGGCAGGGATCTTGCTGTTATTGGGGAGCGCGGACCGAGCGATCAACATCAGGGCACGAACTTCTCCGGTCCGCCCTTTGACTCAAGGTACCAGACCGCGGCGCGACGACGCGCGGCGGGGGTTGGAGGGCGGTGGGCCGCCACCGGGCGTCCCGTCCCTCCCTGGTGTGCACGATTTTCTAAAGGAGATCCGCCAATGCTTTGGACGATCATCGTCATCCTGCTGGTGCTGTGGCTGCTGGGCTTCGTCATCGTGCCGATCGGTGGCGGCCTGATCCACATCCTGCTGGTCATCGCCCTGATCCTGGTCGTCGTCAGGCTCCTGCAAGGGCGTCGGGTTCTATAGGCAGCGCACGTACCGCTGTCCTCTACCCTGCAGTCCGTTTCTGGCGCCGGCCGGTTCTCACCGGCCGGCTGATTTTTTATTGCGGCGCAGAGATCTGGCGCGCATAGATGGTGTTGGTGTGCGCCGAGATCCAGACCGCGACGGCGCCGTTGGGGCCGCTCGCGAGCGCCGGCGCATCCTGATTGCCGGCGTCGGTCACGTCCAGCGGGAAGTCCCCACCGTACGGGGCGCCGTCGGCCGCAAGCAGGTGGCCGAAGACCCCGCCCCAAGGGTTGTTCACGCCCTCCGCCAGCCAGATCGTGAGATAGCCGCCGGCCGGCAGCCATGCGACTTGCGGCTCGGTCAGCTTGCCTTGCGGCAGGGCCCGGCGATTGACCTGGATCACCGCGTCCCCCGCGGCCGTCCCGTCGGCGGCAAACAGCCGCCCCAGGATGCCCTGTGGCGGCGGCGCCGGCAGCCGCGAGCTGGGCGACGATCGCGCCAGGTCCCAGGCGATGAAGAAACGACCATCCGCCGCCATCGCCAGCGAGGAATCGAAGGTATTGGGGATGCAGCAGGTGCCGTCAGGATACACATCGTCCACCGGCAGCACGGCGCCGTCCGCCGACACCCGCACCGCGTACGCCGATACGCCGTCGCCGACGTAGGTCACCGCCGCCGCCAGCGACCCGTCCGGCGCCTGCGCGATCGCGTCGGGGTACGGCCCCGACGAATCGGTGGGCGATCCCGAGGCCAGGGTCAGCTCGCCCGACAGCGGCCGCAGCCGCGATGAAAAAATGCGCGCCACGGCGTTGAAGTAGTACGGGCCGGCATCGGGATTCCCCACGTCGGCCGTCCAGGCGACGACGACGTCGCCGCCGGGACCGCTGCCGACGATCCCCGCGTAGCGGTTGCCGGCGCTGGGCCCGCTCGCCACCTGCGGCCCGGTCAGCGGCGTGCCGTTGCGATGAAACATCTGCACGTCCACCTGTTCGACCGGCAGCCCGGTGTGGGGAGCCTTCCCCTCCGCGTCCCATACCACCGCGAAGCGATCGTTGCCGTCCGCGGCCACGCCGTCCAGCGCCAGCAGATTCGCCGGCCGCGCCAGCAAAAACTCCCCGCTCACCGGCTGACCGTTTGCCCCAAACAGCCGTGCATGCATCACGATCGGCCCCGTCGACGCCCCGCCGGCCGCCGCCTCCCACACCACCACAAAGCCGCCGTCCGCAAACACTCCCACCCTGGGCGCACCCTGCGAATCCACCCTGCTGACGCTGACCCGGATCTCCGGACCCAGCACCGGCGCCGCCGCCGCCGGCGCCACAGGCGCCAGCGCAACGCCCACCATCACCGCCGCAAACATCCAATCACGCATCCGCATACCCGCACCTCCAACGTTCAACCCCATGATACCTAGCCTATCTTACCATTGGCAACACCACCGCCTTGGCAAAACCGCCAATCTCGCAAGCAAAACCTGCGCCGCACGCACCACGCGGCGCCACCTGCCCCCACCTGGTCGAGTACACTTGCAGCATGGCCGCGGCGCTGGATCCCGAAGCAATCGCGCGGATCGCGCCCTTTCTTTCAGCCCGGCCGGAGCTGAACGTCGCGTCCCTCTACCTGTTCGGCAGCCAGGGCGAGGGCAGGGCCCACCGCGAGAGCGACGTGGACCTGGGCGTGCTGGCATCCTGGAGCGCGTATCCGTCGCGGCGCGATCGTTTCGAGCTGCGGGTGCGCCTCGGCTCCGAGCTGATCGCCGTGCTCCATCGCAACCAGGTGGACGTGGTGATCCTCAACGATGCGCCGCCGCTGTTCGGGCGCCACATCATCACCCATGGCCGCCGCATCTTCCTGGGCGACCCTGCCGCGGATCACGCCTACGTCCGCGACGTCCAGCTGCGCGCCGCCGACCTGGAACCCTTTCTGCGCCGCATGCGAGCCATCCAACTGGAAGCCCTGGCCCGATGAGCCCCGTCGTCGAGCGGCTTGCCGAGCTGCGCCGCCATCTCGATCACCTGCAGCAGCTGCGGCCCCAGGTGACCGGCGCCGAGGTCCTCAGCCGTGACCTGTCGCTGCACAACGACGTGCTGTTTTCCTTGCTCACCGTCTGCCAGCTGGTGATCGATCTGGCCGGCGAGCTGAGCGCGCGGCGGGGCGTGCGCTTCGCCGACTACACCGAGGCGGTCCGCAACCTGGCGTCGTTCCCTGAGTTCCCTGCCGCGCTCGTGCGGAGCCTTGAACGGCTGCCCGGCTTCCGCAACGTGCTGATTCGCGAATACGTCAGCCTGGACCTCGGCCGCGCGGTCGAGGCGCTCGATCAGCTGGCGGCAATCGAAGCGTTCGCGGACACCCTGCGCCGCATCGAAGCGGAATCGTAAAACCCCGATTCGCTAGCCGCCGTTCGCGGCGGCCAGCAGGTTGCGCGCCTGGACGGTCTTGGGGTGGGCGGCGCCCTTGCGGGAGATGAGCAGGGGCAGGGCGACGTTGAGGTCTTCGCGGGCCTGGGCGCGGTCGCCGGCGGCCAGGCTGAGGCTGCCACGCAGCACCAGGGATTCGGCGCGCTGCACGGCGTGCGGGTGGACGCGCGCGAAGATCCCCAATCCTTCGTTCAGGTAGTGGCGCGCCGCGCCACTACCGCCGACATCGCCTGGAGCGCCGCGGGCAAGCAGGGCGCGGGCCAGCTCCAGGTCGACCTCGGCCACCTCGTGGTGCTCCTGGGTGCCGAACAGCTTCAGGTCCAGCTGCCGGTCGCGTTGCAGCACCTCCACGGCGTGCGCGGCGTCGCCGGTCGCGGCCAGCACCTCGCCATACTGCTGCAACGGCAGGCGCAGACTATAGACGTCGGGGCCCGACAGAGCCTCGATCCTGGCCACGGCGGTCGCCAGTTCCTGGCGGCCCTGGGCGGTGCGTCCCATCTTGTAGTGGGCCCAGCCGAGGTTGGCGCTGGCGCGCCACATCTCGGGGTTGTTTTCGCCCAGGTTGCGCCGGTAGCTGGCGATGGCGCGGTTGAAGTATGCGGCGGCATCGGCGAAGCGCTCCTGGCCCAGCGCCGAGATGCCCAGATAGCGCAGACAGTGGCCGGCATCGCGGCGGTCGGGACCGAAAATGCCCAGGGCCTGCGTCAGAGCCTTGTCGGCGCCGGCGTACTCCTCTTCTTCGATCAGCAGCACGGCGTACGAAAAGAGCGTGTCCGCGACCCGTATGTTGTGAGGTCCCAACGCCGTCTGCTCGCTGGCGATGGAGCGCTCGAACAGCGGCCGCGCCTCCTCGGCCCGGCCGACGCGATCGAGCAGCCCGGCCAGGTCGGTCTCGATCGCCGCCGCCTTCAGACTGTGCGGACCCAGGCTCTTCTTGGCGAGCACCGCGCCGCGGCGATAGGCCGCCTCGGCCGCGCCATATTCCTGGTCCATTTCCAGCGCCTGTCCCAGCTCGTGCAGCGCATCGATGGTGTCGACATGGTTCGGCCCCAATCGCCGCTCGAACACGACCAGGGCCTGGTTGAGCAGCGCCACGGCGCGGCCCCGGTTCTCCGGCTGGGTCAGCGAGTCGGCGAGGCCGCGCCGCGCCGCGGCCACCTCGATGCTGTCGGCGCCGTAGGCGGGAATCAGCACGCTCAGCGCCTGCGTGAACTCGGCGCGGGCTTCCGCTTCGGCGCCGCGGCCGATGTCCACCGCGCCCAGGGTGACGTGCGCCAGGCCGACCCTGCCGTCGGTCGGCGGCAGGATCGACAGCCGCAGGGCGAGGGCGCGCCGGCCGTGCGCCAGCGCCGGCACCGACAGGCCCAGGTTGTCTTCGATGCGCGCCACCGCCTCCAGCAGGTCGGCTTCCGTCAGGGGCTCGCCGGCCAGATCGGTTTCGACGGTTGCCGCGCCGCGTTCCAGCAGCTCGCGCGCGGTCAGCGTCGCGCCGTCGCCGACGTCCGGATCGGACTGCCGGAACACCGAGATCAGAAAGGACTTGACCCGCTCGGCGCGCTGCGCTTCGGCGGCCGCCCGCAAGCCGGCCAGGCGGGCCACGTGGGTCTGCCAGATCGACAGGCACAGGCCGGCGACGAGCGCCAGCAGGCCGACCGCCACCGCCGCCACCGACACCCGGTGCCGGCTCATGAACTTGCGCATCCGGTAGCCGTAGTGGTCAGGGCGCGCATGGATGGGGTGTCCGGCCAGGTAGGCCGCCAGGTCGTCGGCCAGGGCCTGGGCGGAGGCGTAGCGGCGGGCCGGATCGCGGTGCAAAGCGGTCAGCACGATCAGGTCGAGATCGCCGGCGACCTGGCGCGACAGGCGGGCGCGGTCGCCGGTGCGCCGCAGGGTGACGCTCGGCCGCTCGGCGGTTTCGTGCTGCACGGCGGTGGCGAGCGCGCCCAGCGGCCGGTCGCGCTGGTGCGGCAGGACGCCGGTGATCAGCTGGAACAGCAGCACGCCCAGGGCGTAGACGTCGGTGGCGGTCGAGATCGGTTCGCCCAGGATCTGCTCCGGCGCGGCGTAGGCGGGCGTCAGCACGGCGGCGCCGGCGCGCGTCAGCGCCACGGCGTCCACGTCGTCGTCTTCGAGCAGCTTGGCGATGCCGAAGTCGAGCAGCTTGACCGCGCCGTCCGCCGCCACCAGGATGTTGTCCGGCTTGAGGTCGCGATGGACCACCAGGCGGCGGTGCGCCCGGTCCACTGCCTGACAGACGGTCTGCATCAGCCGGAGGCGCCCGCCGAGGTCCAGATCGCGATGGGTGCAGAAGGCGTTGATCGGTTCGCCGTCCACGTATTCGAGGGCGAAGTAGGGTCTGCCGTCCGGCCCGCTGCCGCCGTCCACCAGGCGGGCGATGTTGGGATGGTCCAGGTTCGACAGGATCTGGCGCTCGCGCATGAAGCGCCGCACGATCGCCTGCGAATCCATGCCGCGTTTGACGATCTTGAGCGCCACCCGCTGCACAAAACCGGGATCGTTGCGTTCGGCCAGGTAGACCTCACCCATGCCGCCGCGGCCGAGCAGACTGACCACCCGCCAGGGACCCACGATGCTGCCCGCCGGCAGCTGCGGCTCAAGATCCGCATCGGCGGCACCGTCGGCGGCGGCGCCATAGGCCCCCAGCAGATCGACGGTCGGCTGATCGAGGAAACCCGTCGCGGCGGCGTCGGCCGCCAGCAGCTCGGCGACCCGCGCCGCCAGCGGCGGATCGGCGGCGCGCACCTCTGCGAGCCGCCGCGAGCGGCCAGGCTCATCCAGCTCGATCAGCTCGTCGAACAGCGCCTCCCACGCCGCGGAAGGCGCGGAGGAGGAGCCATCGCCGGCAGCGGGGTGGCCGGCGGTGCGCCGCGGGCGCAACGCCTGCGGATCGGTGGGGTCGGGGGGCGGCGGCACGACGCGCTAACCCAGCTCGGCGAGCAGGAAGGCGCGCGCCTTGCGCCAGTCGCGCTTGAGCGTGCGGTCGCTGACTTTGAGAACGGGCGCGATCTCTTCCAGGGGGAGGCCGCCGAAGAAACGCAGCTCCACCAGCTGGGCGAGGCGCGGGCTTTCGCGCTCCAGCCGTTCGAGAGCAGCGTCGAGCGCCATGACGGTCGGTCCCATGTGCTGGTCCGCCGCGGCCGGTTCGAAGCCTTCGGGCCACGACACCCGCAGCGCGGCCCCACGCTTGGCAGCGGCGCGCCGGCGGGCGAAGTCGATCACCACGTGGCGCATGACGCGTGCGGCCAGATTGAAAAAATGGGCCTGGTCTTCGGCCGCCAGCCCTTCGGGCTCCACCAGCCGCACATAGGCTTCGTGCACCAGGGCAGTCGTTTCCAGCGTCCCGTCGCGGCGCCGCCCCCGCCCCAGCTGCGCATGCGCCAGACGCTTCAGATCCTGGTACAGCACCGCAAACAGCTGGTCGGCGGCGCCGCGCTCGCCGGCGCGCGCGGCGCGCATGAGCGTGGTCAGATCCTGAACAGGAGTCGGTCGCTCATCGAGCATGAAGTAGCTTCAGATCCTCCGGTCCAGGCGCCACGTCAACCGTTCATTCTACAATAGCCGCCTGCCCGGCCAACAGTTGCCGGACCCCCTGCCAACGCCACCGGGAGCCCTTACCGATGTCGCCATCTCAGCTGCACGTCCGCACGGCGGAGCGCACCGACCTGCCGCGACTGACCGAGATCTACAATCACTATATTATCCACACTCCGATCACTTTCGACGTCGAGCCGTACACGACCGAGCGGCGCGCCGCGTGGTTCGATCAATTCGCAAGCACCGGCAGGCACCGGCTGCTGGTGGCGGAGACCGGCGGCAGGGTCGTGGGATACGCCGGCACCACCCGCTTCCGCCCCAAGGCCGCCTACGAAACGACCGTCGAAACCACCATTTATTGCTGCCACGAAACCGTCGGCCAGGGCGTCGGCGCCGTCCTCTACCAGGCGCTGTTCGAAGCCATCGCCGACCAGGACGTGCACCGCATCGTCGCCGGCTACACCCTGCCCAACCCCGCCTCGGCGGCCCTCCACCAGCGCTTCGGCTTTCAACGCATCGGCATCTTCAGCAGCGTGGGCCGCAAGTTCGGCCGCTTCTGGGACGTGGCGTGGAACGAGCGGCCGGTGCATCCGCCGGCGCCGGCAGAGCAGATGGGGATCGCGGACGGTGGCGAACCGGGATCGACAGGTTGACCGGATTGGCGGAAGCGCATGGGAATCGAACCCACCTCCCGGGCCGCGACGGACCGGGACAACGGTTTTGAAGACCGCAAGAGGCACCAGCCTCCTAGCGCTTCCGTAGGTGCCGCCGCGCGGCGCCTCCCAGCACCGCGGCGACGCGCCGCCGCTTGACGATACCATGCCGGACCTGCGCTCCCGGCGCGTGATCGGCCGCCGCGCCCAGACCCGTCCGGCGCGCCCGCGCGCTATCCGCCCGGACGGGTCCGGCGGGCGGGCGCGCGCGGCGAGCGCGCAGCGGCGGAGCGAGCGGTGGCCTGACCGCTCCGCGCCCCTCCCCGCTGGTCAGCGGGGTCAGCGGCGGGGAGGGGTCGGGCTCGGGGCGGCGCCGGCGGCGGGCGGCGCCGCGGGGTGCTGGGGCGGCGCCGCGGAAGACGGCGAGGACGACCCGGACGACGGGTGGCTGCGATGGGCCTCGGATTCGCGGCGGGCGAGGTCGCGCAGGACCTTGGCCTGCTGTTCGATCTCGCGCTCCATCGAGCGCAGCTCTTCGCGCTGCCGGTCCAACTTGTCGGTCAGCTCGCGGTTGCGGCGCTCCAGCTTTTGCAAGGCTTCCAGCTGGGCAGGATTGGGGCGCATCGCATCGGTCAGCCGCTTGACGTCGGCGATGACCTTTTGGCGCTCCACGGCGTCCAGGGCGGGGGGCGGCAGCTTTGCCATCACCTCGTCGACCAGGCGCCGGGTCTCCCGCCGGATGTGCTCCGCTTCGGCAGGGGAGAGCGCGGGGTGCTCCTTGAGATCGCGGCGGACCTCTTCGGCGAGCCGCCTGGCCTGCTCTTCGGTGATCTTGGGGGCGTCGGCCACCAGCTTGCGGATGTCCGCCTCCAGCCGGCGCAGATCCGCGGCGCTGGGGAGGGATTGCGCCACGGTTCCGTCAAGGTCATAGCGCAGCGGCGGCATGTCGGCGACCTGCTGCGTGGCGGCCTGCGACGCGGCGATCTCGCGGCCCAGGCGGTCGAGGTTCAGGTGCATCTGCAGGTCGATCTGCTGCGACAGCTTGTCGAGCGCCGCGCCCATCTGCGCCAGGTCCTGCGACGACAGGCCACCGCCGCCAGCGTGAGCGAAGCGGGCGGCCGCGGCCGCCATCCGCGCCGCTTCGCGCTCCATCCGCGCGGTAGCGTCCGCGCCCGCGGCGGCCCGTGCTTCGGCACCCGCCCCTGCCGCCACGGCCGCAGCGTCGCCGGACCTGTCATCGTCGGCGTCCGCACCGGCCGGCTCGGCGATCGCGGGCTCAGCGTCCGCGGCTTCGGCCGGCGAGGCAGCAGCGGCTGGCGCGACCGCGGAGCTGGCGCCTGCCGCGGCCGCGGGGCCGGCCGCCGCCACGGTTGCGGCAGGAGCGGCGGCAGCGACAGGAGCGGTGACGTGGGAGCACGCGGCGGCGCCCGAGGCAACGGCGGGGGCGGGAGCCGCGCTCACCGAAAAACCGGGAGCGGCCAGGGCCACGCCAAGCAGCACGGCGCCGGCAAGGACGGCCAGGCGGCGCGTCCAGGCACCCTCCACCGCGGCGGGAAGAGACGGCGCCGGGCGATCGAGCAGGCGGCGGATGCGCCGGGCCAGGAGCGATGAGCGGCTGGCCAGGCTGGGGACCGGCAGGCGAGCGATCTGGCGCTGCGCGGACGACGCGCCGAGCGACCAGCCGGCAACCTCGGCCAGGCAGCCGGCGAGCGACAGCGGCCGGCCGGTGCGGGAGACCGCCCATTCGTCGCACAGCAGCTCGGAGAGCTCACGCAGGCGGCGGCGCGCCATCCAGTTGAGCGGCTGGAAGAAAAAGACGCTCACCAGCAGCTGGATGCCGACCAGCCAGGCCGGATCGCGCCGCGCCAGGTGGCCCAGCTCATGCGCCAGCATCGCGTCCTGCTGCTCGTCGTTCAATTCGAACAGCGCCCGCGGCGGCACGCACACCTCGCCGGGACGGCCCGGCAACGCCACCGGCACCCGCAAGCGCCAGGTGCACGTCAGGCGCACTGCGCCCGCCAGACCGGCTTCGCCCGCCAGCCGCGCCAGGCGCTCCAGGATGCCGCCTGCCACCACCTGCGGCCGGTAGCGCAGCCTGCCGCGCAGCGACACGAACGAGCGCGCAAACCCGGCCAGCAGCAGCGCCGCGCCGGCCATCCAAAGCGCCACCATCACCGCCAGTGGGTTCGCCGAAGCCAGCACCTGACGCAGCGCCCGGACCGCCGGGCCGGCAGTCCACGCGGCCAGCGCAGCCGTTGACAGCCTGGCCGAGGGAGCCGCACCACTCGCCCGCGCCGCCGGCACGGCCGCATGCCGCATTGCAGGCTCGCTTGCACGGCGTATCGCGAGGTCGCTTTCAAATCGCGTTGCGGGCTCGGGCGCCGCTGGCCTGGCCGACTCGTACGCCAGCGCTGCCCGCGCCGTGTCCGAGGCCGCAGCAGCCGCACCAGCCTCAGCGTGCCCGGCCATCGCCAACGCCGCCGGCACAGTCGCGGCAGGCGCAGCGATAGCCGTCGCCGCCGGCGCGGTCGGCAACAGGAAGCGGCCGGCGACGGGAGCGTGGCCGAACTGGCCCAGGGCGAGCTGCAGCGAGGCAGTCAGGATGCCGCCGACCAGCGCGCAACGCCAGATGGTCTCCTGCAGGGCGAGCGCCCGGCCGCGCAGGCGGCGGGTCACCAGGGCGGCGACCGCCAGCAGCAGCGTGCTGTGCAGGGCATAGGTGAGCAGCCACGCGGCGGCTTGGGCCAGGGGCGCCGGAATGCCGGAGAGCAGGGGGTGAGGCATGCGTCAATCCTCCTCGCGTTGCGACTGCGTGCCGGCGGGGTCCGGCCGGCCCTGGCGCTCGCGCGCCGTGATCAGGGAGCGCAGATCGGCAAGCTCGCGCGCGTCGATCGAGTGCTCGGCCAGCAGGTGGTTGACCAGCGCCGTGACGTCGCCGGCAAAGAGGTGCTGGGTCAGGTCGTCCACCATCGAGCGCCGCACCTGCCGCTCGTCCACCAGCGCGCGGTAGATGAAACGACGTCCGTCCATCCGGTGGGCGACGACTCCCTTGCGCTCCAGCTTGGCCAGCATGGTCGCCACCGTGGTCGGCGCCAGGCCGCGCTCGGCCTCCAACTCTTCGTGTACGTCGGTGACCGCCGCTTCGCCGCGCCGCCACAGCACCCGCATGATGGCCAGCTGCAGGTTGCCAAGGCGCACGCCGCCTTCAGCATCGCCCTCCTGCTCGGCGCTCGGAGGGGTGCCGCCGGTCGCGGCGTCGAGCTGGCCGCGGCCATTCTCCCCATCAGCCCCGCGAGGGGCGTGCAAAGGCGGCGGGTTGGGAAGGGTCAAGGGCTTTTCAGGCATGGTCACCTCGTCCACTACCGGGATAGTACTACCGCGGTAGTTTTGACGTCAAGCCCCGCTGTCAAGGCTCCCGCAAGCATCCTCAAGGTTCCCAAAGTCCGGGTCGTGCGCACGCGTCGGCCCCCTCCTCCCTCTGCAATACCGTGCAACCCTTGGCCAGGTTTCCAAGTCCCCTGCGAGGGGAGCCCGCAGCCGACCCGAGGTGTCGGGATCGGTGTGCCGTGGATTTGACCGCGCGAAGATGCCCTGGCTCGATTTTGTCGGGGCGCGGGCGCCCAGGGCCGCCCCGGTTGGGGCGGGCCCTGGGGGAGCGGCGGTCAGGCGCGCAGCAGGGGGAGGCGGTGACCGGTCCAGCCGGGGAAGAGGGTGTCGTCGTGATGGATGGCCAGGTGTTTGCCGGCCAGCTCGCAGAAGACGGCGCGAAAGTCGGTCGTCACCGGCAGGTCGCGCCCTTCGTACAGGCCATCGGGGTGGATGCCGGGGAAGGAGCCGTGCACCTTGCCGCCGTCCACCCGGTTGCCGAGCACGAACAGGCACGAGCCGTGGCCGTGGTCGGTGCCGCCGGAGCCGTTTTCGCGCGCTGTGCGGCCGAATTCCGTCATGGTGGTCATCACCACGTCGTCCTGGCGCGGGCCCAGGTCGGTCCAGAAGGCGGCGATCGCCTGCGCCAGATCCTGCGCGCGGCGGTAGAAGGTGCCGTTGGCGGTGCCCTGCGCCACGTGGGTGTCCCAGCCGCCGGATTCGGCGAAGGCGACCTCAAGCCCCACGTCGGATTTGATCAGCAGCGCGATCTGGCGCAGGGAGTCGCCCAGCGGACTCTTGGGATAGACAGCGCCCGCGGCCGGCTGGTAGTGGGCGATGTCGGTCGCCGACAGCATGTTGATCGCCTCGAAGGTCTCGGTGCCGGTGTTGTGCAGCAGCCCCTGGGCGGTCTTTTCGTAGAGCGCCTCGAAGCCTTCGCCCGCCGCCGCCGCCACCTGGTCGGCGCCGGGGAGCTTCACCCGGAAGTCGGCCAGGTTGGTCACCGCCACCGCGGGCTCCTCGCCGTAGAGCGAGCGCGGCAGCGACGGCGTCATCGCCACCGCCCGAAACGGCGTGCGATCGTGGCCGAGCAGCCCCACCGCCCGGTTGAGCCAGCCGGAGGGCGTGCCCTTGCGGCCGGGAGTGCCGGTCTCCATGTAGTCCTGGGCGTCGAAGTGCGAGCGCGTCGGATCGGGCGACCCGACGGCGTGCACGATCGCCAGCCGGCGGTCGCTCCACAGCGGCAGCAGCGGCGCGAAGCCGGGATGCAGGCCGAAGCCGCCCAGGTCGGCCAGGGCGTTGTCGCCGGCGGCGCGCGCCGCGCTCATCGCCAGCCGCGGCCGCAGCTGCTTGAGCGTCGCTTCGTCGAGCGGCGTCACCGCCATGATGCCGTCCATGGCGCCGCGCTGGAAGATCGTCACCAGCACCTTGCGCCGCGCGTTGGGACCCGGCGCCGCCGCGGCCTGCGCCGCGCGATGGAGGAACGACGGTCCGGCGCCCAGGGTCACCAGGGCCATGCCGCCTGCCTTGAGAAAGATTCTGCGTGTCAGCATCGTGTGCTCCCAGGAAGCCGCGGAACGGCTCCGTGATTCATCGCCGTTGAAACTCCGGCGAGCCCAGGATGAGGCCCACCACCTGCTCGATCGCCGTGGGCGGATGCCGCGGCTGGACGGCGCGCACCACCTCCGCCTGGCGCACGCGGCCGCCGCCAGCCCCACCGCCGCCGCCCTGCCGCAGCGGCCTGACGGGCGGCGCCTGCATGTCTTCGGCGGCGGCGGCGACCGGGGCCACCGATGCGGCCGACGCCGCCGGGGCGGCCAGAGTAGGCCCGGTCGCTGCCGGCGCCGGCGCCGCCGCGTCCACGCGATGCCCGACGTCGGGATCGCTGACCAGCGGCGTCAGCAGCTTGATCGTCGTCCCCAGGTCGCGCCCAGGCAGCAGCAGGGCGGCGTAAGTGCGCAGCGCCTCCTCGCGCGATTCGGGTTCACGGCCGTCGTGCAGCGAGGGCAGATCGACGTCGAAGCCGGCGATCCGCTGGGTGGCAAACTGCAGGCCGAAATTCATCCGGTTGAGCAGCGACCCGGTATTGACCCAGGCGTCGCCGCGGTCGGGATAGCCGGTCGGCGCCAGGTACGCGTACAGCGGCTCCCCCATCCTTCCCACCCAGGCGATCAGCTGGCGCGGATCTTCGACGTGCGCGCCCGACGCCCGCACCGCCGAAACCGCCAGCTCGAAGGGCGATTTCACCTTGGCGCCCACCGCCTGCGGGCTCCAGAATTCGCGCGACTCGACAAGGGTGCGCAGCAGGGCGCGCACGTCGCCATTGGAGCGGTCGTAGGTGGCGACCAGCCGATCGATCAGCGCCTGCGGCGGGTGGTCGGAGACAAAGCGGACCGCCAGCTGTTCGGACAGGTGCCGCGCCGTCGCGGGATGAACCGCCAGCAGGTCGAGCACCGCTTCACCATCTTCGATGCCGCGCCCCGCCGGCAGGTGATAGCCCAGGATCACCTTGGCGGCGTCGTCGTGCATGTCGGCGCGGAACAGGAAGTCGCCGTCGGTATGGAAACCCAGCCCGCCGTACTGCCGCACCCGCTCCAGCCGCTTTTCGGCAGCCTCGCGCCCCGGCCCGGCGGGCAGCACCGTCCAGCCGGTAAAGGCGCGCGCCACTTCGATCACGTCTTTCTGGGTGTAGCCACCGTCCACCCCCAGCGTGTGCAGCTCCATCAGCTCGCGCGCGTAGTTCTCGTTGAGGCCGTGCCCCTTGGCACGCTTGGCCGGCCTGGCCAGCGGCCCGCGCCGCACGTTCATCGCGCTGATTTCGTCGCCCATCAGGGTGGGCGCGTCGGGCGATGCCGTGGATTCGGCGTTGTTCAGGTAATAGAGCATCGCCGGGTGGCGCGCCGTGGCCTCCAGCAGGCCGCGCACCGTGCCCAGGGCGTTGGGCCGGATCGCGTCGCGCTCGTACGACAGCAGGTAGGGGCGGGCCTGTCCGTTGGTCTGCGAGACGTTGAAGTGGTTGAACCAGAAATCGGTCATCACCTCGCGCAGCTGGTTGCGCGACTCGGCGGCCCGCAGCAGCTTCTGCGCCTGCAGCTGCAAGGTCAGCTCGCGCTCGGGCCGGTAGCCGCGCTGGCGGGCGAAGTCCAGCAGCTTGGCGCGCAACCCCGACCGCTCCATCTCCTCCAGTCCGTTGACCGGTTCACCAGCGGCACCGTTGGCCGCCGCGCCGCCACCCACCGCGGGCACCGCGCCCGGCATCGCGCCGCCGCCGGCACCCCCCTGCCCCCCTCGGCGAAACAGGTTCTGCAGCGCCTTGTCGGCCTTGGCCGCGGCCACCTCGTCCTTGGTGATGATCCCTTCCTTGAGCGCCTCGGCCAGGATCTGTCCGGGGTTCCGGTACACTCGCACGATGTCTGCCTCGGAGAGCGACAGAGCCGGCAGCTCCCGCAGCCGCGCCTCCAGGTTGGCGTCCGGCAGCTGCCCCGACAGCTGGGCCTCAAACCACTTTTCCAGGCCCATGGCGACAACCTGGTCGATCTCGCCCGGCAGCGGCCCGAACCCAAAACGGTTCAGCAGGTGCGCCGCCGCCTGCCGCTCGTTCAACCCCGCGTCCTGCCACGGCATGTGCTTGACCGTACGGACCAACGGCGCCGCCGGCGCCGGCGCGGCCATGGACGACGCGGCCATCCCGGCGCTGCCGGCCACGCCGCAGGCAAGGGCCACAAGGCCCATGGTGCTTACAATCTTGGGTGCTCGGGCTGCTCTCATCGCTCCTCCCCACAACCACCGGACTGCGGCGGCCGGGAATCCATTCTGCTTAAACCCGCGGCCGCCGCAATTCCTACGCGGCGCCGCGCCAACCCCACCTCCCAACGCTCCGCGCCAGCCCGCCCACCACCACCGCTCAGGGCCGCCCGGGCGTGCCATCGCGACCCGCGCCCGCCGGCGCCGCGGCCGCTCGCGCGTGCCGTCGCGACTCTCGCGCCCACCAGCCATGGCACTTGCGCCACGATGAATGACAGCGGACCCGCCGCTCCGGCGCCGGGGACCGGCGACGAGGAGAGCCGCCGCGACGTCGGCCGCAACGGTGGCAGACGCCGCGTCGACTGGCGGCGGCTCCTGCTCGCCGTACTCATGAATTTCTACCCGCCCTACCTGGGCGCCGGCATCCGCGTGCGCCTGGCGCCGGCGGTATCGCCCGCGGCAGGCGGCGCCACGACCAGCGACGGCGCCATCGAAGTGCGCATGGGCCTGCACTTCTGGAACCGCAATATCGTCGGCACCCACTTTGGAGGGTCCCTCTATAGCATGTGCGACCCCTTCTACATGCTCATCTTGCGGCAAAAGCTGGGGGCGGGCTACATCGTCTGGGACAAGTCCGCGGCCATCCGCTTCCGCCGCCCCGGCCGCGGCCCCGTCAGCGCCATCTTCGACGTGCCGGAAGATGTGGCCGCCGACATCCGCGCCCGCGCCGATCGCGGCGAAACCGTCCAACCCACCTTCCACGCCGAGGTCACGGACCGCAACGGCGAAGTCGTCGCCATCGTCGAAAAGCTCCTGTACGTGCGTCGCCGCCCAATCTGATCGCCAGCCTGCTTGTAAGCTCCCCCCACCCCCCTCCGCCCCCCATCCCCATCCTCGACCTGCGGCACCGCCCGCAGCGCTTGCTGGATTTTTAGCTCCATATGGGCAGACCTCAATCGACCAGAGACGCTAAGACACTGCCCGAAAAGCTCGCGGCTGTCGCGTTGTAGAGCAGGATGTCTGGAACAGCTTGAGACGCCGCTAAACAAACGCGGCTGGACCGCATCCAAGCTGTCGGCAGGCAGCGCCGGTCAGTGCCGGGAGGCCCGATGGACTGCGAGGACTTGGTGCTCCACCTGGGGGTGCACCCGCTCGGCGGCTACGACGTGCGGGTAATGGAGTCGCCGGCGGGGCGCGCCCGAGCGCGCTGCATCCAACCGCTGACGGTAAACGGCCAAGCCGCCTTCGCGGGTGCGGGGCGCAACATCGGCTTGACGCCCCTGGGGTCCGGCCCGGGTGGGCCGCGCCTGTCCCCGCAGGCGATCGGCGACCAGCTGTTCCGCACCCTGTTCGCCGGCGATGTCAAGGCGGCCTTCGACAAAAGCCTACACCTTGTCGCACAACGCGACCGCATGCTGCGCTTGCAGCTGCGCATCGAGCTGCCCGCCCTGGCAGACCTCCTCAACCTGCCCTGGGAGCTGCTGTACAACGCCGAGCTCGAAGAGTTCCTGTGCCTCAACCGCCAGACCCCTTTCGTCCGGGCACTCAACGTCCCCAGATCGGAGCTTCCGGCCGTCCTGCCCGCTGCCCTGCGTGTCCTCGCTGTCGCCGCGACGATCGATGCGCCGAGCTATCCATCGCTTGGCATTGCCGACGAGCTGGCCAGGCTGGCGGACGCCGCACGCCGGGCCGGCATCCATTTCGAGGTCGTCGAAGACGTGCGCCGCGCGTCGCTGGCCGCGGCCTTGGACAAGGGGCGCTTCCATGTCCTCCATTTCCTGGGCCACGGCTGGTTCAACAGCGCAAGCGGGCGCGGCGGCCTCTGCTTCAAGGCGCCGGACGGCACTGCGGAGCTGGTGGACGGCGCCGACCTAGCGATCGAGCTCAAAGGGCTGCGCGATCTGCAGCTAGTCTTCCTGAACGCCTGCAACACGGGGCGCATCGCCAGCGACGGCGCCCACCACAGCCCATTTGCAGGCGCCGCCACCGCCCTGGTCCTGGGCGGCCTGCCGGCGGTGATCGCCATGCGCGAGCGCATCGCCGACGTGCCGGCGATCGATGTAAGCGTCTCCTTCTATCAAAGCCTGCTGGCCGGGCTGCCGATCGAGGAGGCCGTGCGGCAGGGACGCCTCACCCTGCAGCGGCAGCGCCCGCGCGAGCTGGCCGAGTGGGCGATCCCCATGCTCTTCCTGGCCGGACGGAGCGTCCCCATGGGCGCCTCCGATGAGCCCGCAGGCGCGGTCGGCTCAGGATGGGTGCGCGGCCTGCTGGATCGCACCCTGCCACGCTGCCACCAGCTCCTCACCCGCCGCGGCTGGCTGCGCGAGCCGGCGCCGGACATTCGGCGGTACCTTGCGCAACAGCGGGCCGAGCTCCAATCGGCCCTGCAGGGCAAGACCTACCTGCCGGGTCAGGCCCGGACGGTGCCCACCGGAATCGCCGACCGCGACAACGATGCGGCCGGCCCCGTCCACCGGTCCATAGCCGTTTCCATCCGCCAGCTCAGCAGGCGCAGCGGCGAGGCCGATGCCGTCGCCACCGCGACCGCGCAAGTCACGGCCAGGACCCGCCGGGTCCGCAACCTGATTCAGGCGCTGCTGCAGGCCCGCGAACCGCTGGTGCTGCTGGGTGATCCGGGCAGCGGCAAGACCATGGCCCTGCAGGCGGCCATGCTGGACCTCATCGACCGCCAGGCGCGTCGCCTCTTCCCCGATGTGCCGATCTATGTGCGGCTGGGTGAGTTCCACGTCGACGGCCCGGTCGATGCGGACAGAGTGCGCCAGCTGATCCGCCAGGCTGCCTCGCCCCTGGTCCGCCCTTTCCTGGGCGAGCTGGAGCGCGATCGCCGCCTTATCCTGCTCTTCGATGGCATCGACGAAATGAGCCGCGACCGCTATGGCGAGCACGTGCGGGCGCTCAACCAGTTCGCGGGTGAGAACCGCGACTCCATCAGGATGCTGTTCACCTGCCGCATCGACGACTTCAGCGCAGCCTTCACCCATCGCCGCCTGGTGGTGCTCCCCTTTGGACCGGCCGAGATCGCGCAATACCTGCGCAGCCATGTGAACGCCTCCTCGCTGCTGATCGACGGCAGGTCGTGGACCGCCGGCGAGCTGGCACGCTACTTCACCGAAAACGAGATCGCCGTCGACACCTCCAACCCCTTCGCCCTGTCGCTGCTCTGCGACCACCTGAGCTTTGAAAAGGCCTGGCCCGGCTCGCGCATGGACCTGATTGAATCCTTCCAGAACCGCAACTATCAGAGAAAGAGCCGCGAAGCGCAGCAGCAGTGGCGAGACCTGCCGCCCGCCGCCACCTGCTTCAGCGCCTGGGCACGATTCGCCTACCTGATCACCGAGCGCAGTCGCGGCGACGCAATCCCCGTGCAAGAGCTGCTGGAGCAGCTTGCCGGCGACACGCTGCAGACCATCGCCGCCGGCCTCTGGTGCGGCACCCTAGCGCCGGTGGGCGGAGGCCAGGCCGATCAGGTCCGTTTCGAGCATCAACGCTATCGGGAGTACTTCTGCGCACTCTGGATCCACCAGGCAGCGGCGCAGATCTCGTGGCGCGAAAAACTGGCTTCGCCGCCATGGCAGGAGGCCATGCTGAACCTGGCCCTCATGGGCGGCGGCGGCGGCGGCGTAGAGTCATTGGCCATACTCATCGTCGACGACCTGCACAGCCTTGCCAAGATCGCCACCAACAACGGCCGGCAGCCCGCATCCGATTCGCCCGCACCGGACGGCGCCGCCCCGCCGCCGAGCTTCGCGGAGGCAGGGGTGCCGTACGAGCAGGAGGCCGCGCTGGCCGAGCTGGTCGATCTTGCCGCACGCCTCCTGCAAGCCGCGCCCACCGCACCTGCTGTGCACGAATCGCTGCGGCCCGCGCTAGAGGAGACGCTAAGCGCCCTGGTGGACCGCGGCCGTCCGGTGACCCAGCTCAGGATGATGCGGGCCTTCCGGCATCTTGACGATATGGAGCTCGGCCAGGTACTCGACCAGCTGACCGCCTCACCGGTGCGCATGGTGAGCGAAATGGCGCTGATCATGGTCAACGGCGCCCGTGGGGGCAGGGGCGTGGGCGCCACTGATCTCGCAACTATTTTTGCTTACAACCTTACGGCCAATCGCATTATCGATCAATGGTTGACGTTGAGACGCGCGGCGAGGGCCGCCGGCCGCCATAGAAACCTGGCTCATCTGCGCTGTGCGACGGCCTTCGCGGTGCTCGAGCTCGGCCTGCTCCAGCTTCTTGCAGCAGGTCTTTTCATCGCCATCGTGGCCTCCCTGCACGCCGTGGACAGCAAGGCTCTCCACCCGGCGTTCCTGATCGGTCTGCGGCGACTGACCGGTCTGCAACTTGCAACTTTCCAATGCGCTATCACCGGCATGGCCACGCTGGTCGGGCTGAAACGCTACCCTTCCAGCGTCGAAGTCTATACCTTGCTCAGTGTACCCATCGGCATCCTGTTCCTGGTCGGTTGCTTTTCGATGCTGAATGGCTCGGGGGCGGCGATCTATCTGCTGCTTGCCAGCCCCTTCATCTTCCTGGCGGGGCCGATCTGCGCGATCCTGTTTGCGCCAATACACCTATTGATCGTGTACCTGTACACCAGGCTACCTGCTTATCTTCGTCCATTTCGCTGCAGCCAAGCAGCGCTCTTCCGGATGGCGAAGGCGGAGCTGAACCATGCCCTGGATGCGACCAAAGAGGACGGACGAAGTCTGGTGAAGGCCGCCACGGTGCTGCTCCCAAGGTTTGGCTTCATCGCCCTCCTCTTCTGTGCCGCAGCCAGCGCGCGCGCCGTCAGCGGACTGCTGGGCCTGCCGTATCACCCCTTGATCAGTGAAGCAGCCGGCGCATCGATGGCGGCCATCATGGCCGCGACAGCCATGCATTTGATCCGCCGCGGCAGCATCTGGTCGATCGTCAAGGTCATGGCAGACACGCTGATCAGGTTTGCGCTTGCCGCGACCGTTTCGATTGGATCGATGTACCTGGCGACCCGCTTCACGCACGCAGTCGGCAAGGCAGTCGCCATCTTTGCAGCATTGATCGCTTCGCTCATCGCCGGCCGCAAGCTGTGGGACTGGTTGCTTCTTTCACGTGCTCGCCGGCACAAGCTGACCCCAGGCGAAGACTCGCCACAGGAGTGGACCGAGCGCTTGAGCGGCGCCGATCCCGAAGCGCAAATGCGCCTGCTCGCCGCCACCACCCCCGAAAGCTTAGGGCTATCGCTCGCAGCCTTCGAGCACCTGCTGATTCAGGCCGAGCGCAGGGTACTCGCCGAGCCTGCGCTGAGCTTCTATTGGAAACTTCGCGACCAGATCGAACAAGCGCTCCGCCAGGAGCGGATCGGTTGACCTTTCTCTGGAGGTGATCATGTGGAAAAGCCTTGTCGTGGGTTTCGTGTCCATGCCCCTATCCGGTCTGGCCTTGGTGATCGGTTGGGCTTCAGGTGGCTTCAAGACGGGGGGGGTGGCAGGGGCCTGCGTCCTGGCGCTGGGCTGGGCTGCCGCCGCCGTCTTGCTTTTCACCATCCGTCATCTGTCGTTGGTAGACGTCTTTCTACCCATACCGGCGGCGGTTGTCTGGTCGCTTCTGCTGACCGCGGTTAGTGACTGGCACGAAATAACTGCTTGATATCTACCCTCGCGTCAGGTACACTTGATGGGTGGACATCGAGTCCCTGCGCGCGAAATACGAAAGCCTTGCTCCAGCACTGACAGAACGATCACGGCGACTCTGGGCGGCCACCGAGGCGCGGGCGTTGGGGCACGGCGGGATTGCCTTGGTGGAGCGCGCGACCGGCATCTCTCGATCCACGATCGCACGTGGCATCCAAGAGACGAAAGCCGGCGCCAGGTTCGGGCCGGAGCGCACGCGTAGGCCGGGGGGCGGCCGCAAGAAGACGATCGATAAGGACGCGACGCTGCTGACCGACTTGGAAGCCTTGGTCGAACCGACGGCTGCCGGTGATCCTCAGTCGCCCCTGCGTTGGACGTCAAAGAGCGTGCGTCGCTTGGCGGCGGAGCTTCAAGTGTTGGGGCACATTGCAAGCCACCGTCTGGTCGCCGAGCTCCTGCAGGCGAGCGGCTACAGTTTGCAGGCTAACCGGAAGACCCGCGAGGGATCTCAGCATCCTGATCGCGACGCGCAGTTTCGCTACATCAACGAGCAGGTGCGTCGCTACCACAAACGGGAGCAGCCGGCCATTTCGGTGGACACGAAGAAGAAGGAATTGATCGGAGACTTCAAGAATGCCGGCCGGGAGTGGCGGCCGAAAGGCGAGGCCGAGCCCGTGCGGGTGCACGACTTCGTGATCCCCGAGCAGGGCAAGGCGATTCCCTACGGCGTCTACGACCTGCACCGCAACGAGGGCTGGGTCAGTGTCGGGATCGATCACGACACGGCGAGCTTCGCGGTGCACGCGATCCGGCGATGGTGGCAACTGATGGGCCGAGCGGTTTACGGTAGCGCCACATCGCTGCTCATCACGGCGGATAGCGGCGGGAGCAACGGAGCCCGCGTCCGCCTGTGGAAGTGGGAGCTACGAGAGCTCGCCGAACGCACTGGCCTCTCGATCACCGTCTGCCACCTCCCTCCCGGGACCAGCAAGTGGAACAAGATCGAGCACCGCTTGTTCTCCTACATCGCGATGAACTGGCGCGCCAAACCGCTGGTGAGCCTGGCCGCCATCGTCAGCCTGATTGGCTCGACCACCACGACGGCTGGGCTGAGGGTCAGGTCCGAGATCGACAAGGGTAGCTATCCGCAAGGCCTCGCCATCACGGACCAACAGATGGATCAGATCAATCTCAAGCGTCACACCTTCCACGGGGACTGGAACTACACAATTTACCCAGGCAAACCTCAGAGCAAGTAAAGCAGTTATTTCGTGCCACGCCCTTAGCGTGGGTGGGAATGCTTTTACCGCACCCGCATGCATCGGCTCGGCCATCCTACTCTCCATCAACCTGTGGATGGTGCGCCAGGGGAAGTTTGCCAAAAGCTGGGCGATCATCCCCATCACCGTCTTCATCTACGAGATGCTGCCGGTCAACATCCCGGGGCCGTTCGACGACTACTTCTCATTTGGCGGCGATGCCGCCGTCCTGCTGCTGCAGGGCGCGATGTACACGTTCCGCAAAGAGTCGGCGCCGCTCGACGCCGCTGAACCGACCCGCAGGCTCTATCCGTAGGACCCGGCGATCGGCGCTGCTGTGCCTGCCTGCCGGCCGGCAGGTGCGGCAGCGGGCCGGCGCCCGGTAGACGGCAGGCGACTCGCGGGGCGCCGTGGCATGCGCGAAGCGGGGGTGTCTTCGCCTACGCGCCCCGGTGCGGGGCGAGGCGCTGCCATCGGAACTTGCGGCCGCCCGCGAGGACACGACCTGCAGCCACTCAGCCTTGCGCAGGCTCTGCGTATCGGATAAGAATGAGCGCGTATTGTCGTTTCCACAAAGAGACGGCCAGCAGTGCCGGCCACCCGGCCATCGCACCGGGCGTTTCGCGGCGGCCAGGCCGGCGGGCGCCAACCGGCGGCGAGCGCCGCTCCCAAACCGGATCTTGCCATGGCGCTCCGCGGCGCACCGGATATCGAGATCGCCGGGCGAGAACAACGGCAACAAGGAGCTGTGATTGAGTCTCTCAACTCGTGGGCACAAGGGGTCTGGCGCGGAATCCGGCGAAGGAGGCGCTGTAGCAAGTATATATAGGACCTTTGTCGAGTTAGCGGCCGAAGTCGCTGTTCTTCTGCTCGTTGTCGGCATCATCGCGGTGCTCAATTTTCTACTGCGCCTGACGATCGGCAACGCCAGCAGCCGTTGGACATGGATACCGATCGAGATCCTGGATGCAGTGACCTTGTTGGCCGGCTGTACTCTCGCAGTGGACCTGGTGGGTCGCAGTTTGTGGAAAGTGTACAAGGAGCTGTCGCGAGAAGACGCCCATAAGGCACCCTCCGATGACTAAGGATCAGGAGAAGCCAGAAGCCCGACCAGGGAAGCTCGGCGGGCTCCTGCGGTCTGACCCGGAACTGTCCTTCGTCGTCGGCGTCCTGAAGAAAATGGCAGGATTCCTCGTCATCGCCCTGTCCGCCGTCGGAATTGAGAAAATTGTCGACGTCCTCACAGCGCATCACGCCTCGAAGCTGGTCATCTTGCTCCTAAACCTTCTGGCAGGCGCAATCGTGATCGTCGATGCCGTCTGGTTCACCATCTACCTGATCGTCGAAGCGGTCGAATCGATCGCAACCTTGCTCAAGGGCAAGGCTTCAAAAGTAGCAATAGCCGCGACACTGATCATCCTGGGAGCCATCGCCAGCCCCTACCTGAAGACCTGGCTTGCAGCCTTGATCCAGACCATCGCCAGCCAGAATCGCTGACCGGACCGGCCGCGACGGCCGACCCGCGGTTCAGGAATCTGCCGCCCAGGTTGGACTAGGATGCGCCGGGTCGATCCGCTCCTTCCAGGACTGCCCCCAATCAGGGACAGGCGGCGCAGCCGCGGCGGCGGGCGGCCCGCATCGTGGACCTGCGGCAGGGGCTGGGAACACCGGAAGCATGGATGCTGTCCTCGTACGGTGCGGCGCTGCCGCCCGGTCGCCAAGTCGGCCCGCCTTGTCAACGGTGCGGGCGGCGGTTAAGCTACCGGGATGCATCGCTGCACACGGATTTCCCGCTTCCTTCGGCCTGCCGGCCGTCCCGTCGTCGTGCTTTGCCTGCTGCTGACGGTGGCGCTCGCGGCGCTCACCGCCGCCGGGGCCGCGGCCGATACGCTGCTCACGGTCAAGGGGCATACGGACGGGGTGAAGATCGGCACGCGGGCGCAGGAGCCGCGCGATTCCGAAGTGAAAATCTGGATTGCCAGCGACAAGATGCGGCGCGACGAAGGGACGCTGTCGGCGATCGTGCGCCTGGACCGCAAGAGGCTCTACTTGATCAACCACACCGACCGCACCTACACGATGGTGGACCTGCCGGTCGATTGGACCAAGCTGGTGCCGCCCCGTGACCAGGACAGCTTCAACCGCTTCTTGACCGACAACGCGATGAAGGCGGCGGTCACGCCCTCCACGGAAGCCAAAAAGATCCGCGGTTGGGACACCCATCGCGTCGATGTGGAGCTGACCAACTCCCACGGCCTGAAGGTCTCGACGCAGATGTGGGTGACCAAGGACCTGGCGTTCTACACCGCCTACAATCAGATGTCCGCCAACCTGGCCTCGCTGCAGCCCAACGCCGCCGAATGGGCGCAGAAGATGAGCCAGCTGGGCGGCTTCCCGGTGTTCCAGGAAACCACGGTCAACGTCGGCGGCAGCAGCTTCAAATCGCGGGAAGAGCTGGTGGCGGCCGACACCAAGGACGCACCCGCCGGCACCTACGACATCCCGGCGGGATTCACCGCCACCCCGTTCGACCCCTACAACGCGCCGCACTGACGCACCGCCGCCCCCTGACCGGCAAGGCCGCCGCCGGCGAGCGCGAGCGCTCGGCGGTTGACCTGGAGCGCAAAACCAGCTATCACTAGTCGCGTGATGCTGGCCGGATTCTCGCAGCGCGCCACACGCCTGGCAGGGGCGGCGGTCACCATTGCCGCGCTTCTGTTAGTGCTCTTCACGTGCGCCATGCATCACCACGGCGCCAGCGAGCAGCACTCGGATTGCCCGCTCTGCCAGTGGATCACCGACACTGGCGCCAGCCGGCTCACCAGCCCGCCCAGCTTGTCTTTGCCGGCGCCTGCCGGCGGGGTCGTGCCACAGGCTGCCGCTGCGGTCTGCGACCTCTCGCCCGCAACGATCGGCGCCCGCGCTCCTCCCTCCGCCTGAACCGACTCCAGGCCTGAGCCCTTTTCCATCCCGCTCCCCCGAAGCATCGCCGGGGCGGGTGCGATAGCGGCTTACCCACCCAACGGCAGGAAGGTTCGCCGTGCGGCCGACCAGCGCAGGGTACGAGGAGACATTCATCGTGGCATCCGATCGAGCGGCGGTCGTCGACGACCCGCCGTTCCGCAACCCACCGCCGCCGGTTCGCATCGCGCGGCGCGTCCTGGCGGCAGCCGCCGCGCCAGTCGTGGCGGCGCTGCTGGCTCCGGCACTGTACGCGGTGCCCGCGCCGTCCGCGTCCGCCGCGGTCAGGCAGGCTCCGCTGCCTGTCGCGGCCAGCATCGCGCCCGCGGCCTACCTCGTGGACCGCCTCGCCGGCCCCCTTGCGACCACCACCGTCATGGTGCCGACGGGGGCCGAGGAGGAAACCTGGTCACCCACCCCGCGCCAGCTCGCCGCGCTGCTCGCGGCGCGCGTGTACGTCGCCGTCGGTCACCCCGCCTTCGTTTTTGAGAGCCGCGACCTGCTGCCGCTGCTCCGCATCCACCCCGAGATCCGCCTGATTTCCATGGCGCAGGGCGTCGATCCGTTGCCGATGGGACCGCCGCCGCACGGCGGCACTGCATCGAGCGATCCGCACATCTGGCTGGCGCCGGCGCCGATGGCCGCCGCCGCGCGCTCCGTTGCCGCCGCCTTGGTTGCCGTCGATCCGGCGCACAGCGCGATCTACGCCGCCAACCTCCGGCGCCTCGAACAGGACCTGCTGGTCCTGGACACGGCCTTCCGCCGGGTCGCCGCCGGCCCGCAACGCGTGCGCTTCGTCTCCTATCACCCTGCCTGGGGTCACCTGGCCCACCAGTACGGCTTCGAACAGCTGGCCGTCGAGGCCGACGGCAAAGATCCGGGGACCGCCAGCCTGGTGGCGCTGGTGGCGGCGGCACGCTCCCACGACGTCCATCTCGTGCTGGTGCCTGCCGGCCTGCCGGCGCGTCTGACCGACTCGCTCGCGGCGGCGATCCGCGGCCAGGTGGTGACGGTCGACTACATGGCGCGCGACTGGCTATCCATGATGCAACGCCTGGCCGTCTTGTTCGCCGAGGTGGCGGCCCATGGACAAACCCATGGATGAACCCTGGCCTCTCCTCGAGGTGCGCGGCGTGACCTTCGGCTATGGGCGCGAGGTGGTGCTCGAAGACGTCGACCTGACGGTTGGCGGGCGCGACTTCCTGGTCCTCGCGGGTCCCAATGGCGGCGGCAAGACGACGCTGCTCAAGCTCATGCTCGGCCTGCTCAGCCCCTGGCGCGGCGAAGTGAGACGCCATCTCCGGCGCCGCCGCGGCGGCATCGGCTACGTGCCGCAATTCTCCACCTTCGACCGCAACTTCCCATTGCGCGTTGAAAGCCTGGTGCTGATGGGACGGCTTGCGCACGGCGGCCTGCTGCGCGCCTACAGTCGCGACGACCGCCGCGAGGCGGCGCGGGCGCTCCATCGCCTGCGCTTGACCCACCTTGCCAAGCTGCCGATCGCCGACCTTTCGGGCGGCGAGGCACAGCGCGTGCTGATCGCCCGCGCGCTGGCCGGCGATCCCGAGATCCTGATGCTCGACGAGCCCACCGCGTCGGTGGATCCCAACGCGCGTGACGTGCTGGCCGCGGTGCTCGTCGAGCTCAACCGCCGCATCCCGGTGGTGGTCGTGACGCACGACCTCGCCTCGTTCTGCGGCCAGGCGACGCGGATCGCCCACATCCATCGCACGCTGACGCTGCGAACCTGGCCTGCCGCGGCCACGCATGGGGTCCCGCAATGAGCGCCTGGCGTGCCGCGCTCGACCTTGGCCTGGTGCGCAACGCCGTCTGCGCCGGGCTGGTCGCCAGCGTGTTGTGCGGCGTGGTCGGCGTCTTCGTGGTCGCCAAGCGCCTGACCTTTATCGGCGACGGCATCAGCCACGCCGCATTCGCCGGCCTCGGCCTCTGCTTTTTGCTGGGCGCCGATCCTCGTCTGGGAGCCCTGGCCACCGCCGTGCTGTTCGCGCTCATTCTGGGGTTCGCCGGCACCTCCGCTGCGCGCCGCCACGACGCTCTCATCGGCGTCCTGTACGCCGTCGGCATGTCGCTTGGCATCGTTTTCGTGCATCAGGCGCCGGGGTATGCCCCCAACCTGATGACCTACCTGTTTGGCAACCTGCTGCTCACCACGCCGGCGGACGTGCACCTCACCCTGGCACTCACCGTGGCCGTCCTTGTGGCGCTCGCCCTGCTGCGCAAGCCGCTGGTCGCCGTCGCCTTCGACGAGGAGCTCGCCTTCGTGCAGGGGGTGCCGGTAAAGACAATGGTGATCGTTCTCCTGCTGCTCGTTGCCGTCACCGTGGTGCTGATCATCCAGGTCGTCGGCGTGATCCTGGTCCTCGCGCTGCTGACCCTGCCGCCGCTCACCGCCATGGCCCTGGCCCGCGACCTGCGGCCGGTGATTGCGCTCTCCGTGACGGCGGCGCTGGCCAGCACCACGGGCGGCCTCGCCCTCTCCTACCGCTGGGACCTGCCCTCAGGACCGGCCATCGTGCTGCTTGGCGCAGCGCTTCTCGCGACGGCGCACCTTGCCGCGCTGCTAGGTCGCGGTGACCGGCGGCGCCGCCTTTCCGGGAGACCTCGGAGATGACCGTTCCGCCTCTGCTGTCCGCCATCCTTACCGGCACCTGGGACGCTTTCTTGCTTGCCGCGCCCTTCGTGCTCTTCGGCCTGCTGATCGCCGCACTGCTGCAGGTGCTCATCCCGCGATCGCGCATGGCGCGCTTCATGGGGGGCGGCGGCCTGGCGGCGGCGGGGCGCGCCGCGCTCCTCGGCATCCCCTTGCCGATCTGCAGCTGCGGCATCGTACCCGTCGCCATCGCCCTGCGCCGTCGCGGCGCCAGCCGTCCGGCGATCCTCTCTTTCCTGATCACCACGCCGGAGTCGAGTGTGGATGCGATGGTCCTCACCTGGGGCCTGATGGGGCCGCTGATGGCCACCGCCCGCCTGGTCGCCGCCCTGGCCGGCGCCATGGCCGCGGCGGTGCTGGCCATCGCCGGCTTTGCTCCCGAAGGCGCCGCCGCCGCTGGAGGCAGCGGCGATCCCGGCAGCGGCGGCGAGGCCGCCGGCAGCGTTCCCGATCGCGCCAACCACGCTGACCATCCCGATCACGCCGGCCACTCCCATTCCCACCCGGCGGACCAGGACGACGGCACCATCGGCTGGCGCACCCTCTGGGCATCACTGCGGACGGCGGTGGTCAAACCCTGGCGGTCGGTGTCACCGCCGGCGCCGCCGCCGTCGACACCCGCGGCGGTCGAGCCGGCAGCTCCGCACCAGCCGCCAGCGGTGGCCGCGCCGCCGCTTGGCAGGCTGCTGCGCACTGCCCTGCGGGGCCCCTTCCTCGAACTTGTGGATGACGTCGTGTTCTGGCTGGTGATCGGCCTGTTCGCCGCCGGGACGATCGAGGCCCTGATGCCGTCGGGGCTCGCCGCGGCGAGCGCGGGCGGCGGCCTGGCGGCCATGCTCCTTCTCCTTCTTGTGGCCGTGCCGATGTACGTCTGCGCCTCCGCCAGCACTCCCATCGCCGCCGCGCTAGTCGCCAAGGGCGTCAGCCCGGGCGCAGCCCTGGTCTTTCTGCTGGCGGGTCCCGCCACCAACATGGCGACCATCACCCTGATCGCCCGCCACTTCGGCGCCCGCTTCCTGCGCATCTATCTCGCGAGCGCCATCGGCGTCGCGATCGCCTGCGGCCTGGCGCTCGATGCGCTCGCCGGCGCGCTCGGCTGGCGGATCACCGGCCAGCTCGCCTCCCAGGCCGACGACACGTCCGCCTCCTTCGAGCTGCTCTGCGCCCTCGCCCTGCTCGCCCTGATCGTCTGGCGCCTGTGGGCAGGCGCGGCGCACAAGGGCATCGGCGAGCTGCGCTCCAACCTGCGCGGCCTCGGGCGCTGGCTGAAGTCGACGCCCGCCGCCCGGCGGTTCTCGCAGCGGTGGCCGCAGGCCCGGCGCCGGCTGCCGCACGCCGTCGCGGCCGGCCTGCTGTCCGCCTATCTGCTATCCGGCCTTGCCGCCGTGCCGGCCGGCTCGCAGGGATTCGAGCTGTGCTTTGGCCACCTGCTGCCCGGCCGGCTGGGACCGGGCCTCCACTGGCTGCCACCCCGGCCTTTCGCCCGCCTGGATGTCTGGCGGGTCGCCTACCCGCGCTTGTCGGAAGTCGGTTTTCGCACCGACCCGGCCCTGCTTGCCAACCGCCAGGCGATGCTGCGGAGCGCCGATCCCGCCCAGTGGCACAGCCCGGTGGCGGCGATGAACACCGACAGCCGCGAGGCGGCATACCTGGCGGGCGACGAGAACCTGCTGGAGATGAGCTTCGCGGTGCAGTATCAGCTGGCCAACCCGCGCGCCTTCCTCTACGGCCTGGATCGCGAGCACGACCTGGTGGGACTCTGCGCCCAGGCGGCGGCGCGCCAGCTGGTGGCCGCCGCGGCGCTCGATGAGCTGCTGACCGCCGGGCGCAGCCGTCTCGAAGCCGCGCTGGCCGCCGAGATCCAGCGCCGCCTCGACCGGCTGGACGCCGGCGCACACGTTGCCTCGGTCCAGATCGTCGATCTTCATCCGCCCCAAGACGCCGTGTTCGCCTTCCGCGACGTCGCGAGCGCGCGCGAGGACAGGGATCGCCGCATCCAGTCGGCGCTCGCCGAAAGCGAGACGCAGGTGCCGCTGGCGCGCGGCAACGCCAGCATGGCGGTGCGCGGCGCGCAGGCGACCGCCGACGCCGCTCGCACCGAGGCCGCCGGCAGAGCCGAGGCGTTTGAGGCGCGCGCCGACGCCTTCGCACCTCACCGCGACATCCTGCGCGATCTCCTGTGGCTGGAGACCGAGGAGAAGGTGTTGCCAGGACGTCGTAAGTTCATCGTGCCGCCGGGCACCGCCGGCCGCCGTGTCGTGCTTTGGCCCGATCAACCGGCAGCAGCCCCGCCGGCGTTTCCTGACACGGGAGAGAGGTAGATATGAGCCGCCGATTCTCGACCGTCGCGTACCTGGCCGGCGTCGCCGCCGCCGGTCTGCTCCTGACCTCGCTCTTTACCGTCGACGAAGGGCAGGTGGCGATCGTCACCCGCTTCGGCCGCCCCCTGGCGGGCGTCGACGGCCCCGGCCTTCATCGCAAGGCGCCATGGCCGATCGATACCGTCCTGCGCTTCGACTCGCGACTGCTGGTCTTTGCCAGCGGTCCCACCGAGATGCTGACCGCGGATCGGAAGAACGTCGTCGTGGACAGCTTCCTCTGCTGGCGCATCGCCGATCCCGTTCTCTTCGCCCAGACCGTCCGCACGCGGCAAGAGGCCGAAGCGCGGCTGCTCGACTTCATCGCCTCGGAGATGGGCGCCGCCGTCGGGCGCGAGCCAATGGAAAGCTTCATTCACGCCGGCGGCTCGGTGCGCCTGCGGGCCGTGGCCGACGGCGCCGCCGCGTCGATCGGCCGCCTGACTGCGGCCAGCCTGGGCGTCAAGGTGGTGGACCTGGAGATCAACGGATTCAACCTGCCGGCGCAGAACCGCGACAGCGTGATCGAGCGCATGCGCGCCGAGCGCGGTCGCATGGCCAGCCGCTACCGCAGCGAGGGCGACGAGCAGGCGCTCAAGATCCAGGCGCAGGCGGCCGCCGAGCGCGAGGCCATCCTGGCCGCCGCCGGCTCCCAGGCCGAGGCAATCCGCGGCCACGGCGAGGCCGACGCGCTGCGCATCTTTGGCGCCGCCTATGCCAAGGACCCCGCCCTGTATCGCTTCCTGCGCACCTTGGAGAGCTACGAGACGGTCATCGACGACAAGACGACCCTCTTCCTGCAATCCGATTCGAAGCTCCTGCGAGCCCTCGATGGCAACTAGCGACATGCCCCCCAGCGTGCGCATCCTGCGCGCCGCCGCTGCCTACCTGCGTCAGCGCCGTCGCCTCGCCTTGGTGATCCTGGCGCTCGTCGCGATCGGCGGTTGGCTCGGCGCCGGCGTCTACACCGTCGGCAACGGTGCCGCCGCCGTCGTCCGCCGCTTCGGCCGCCTGGCGCACGGCGGCGTCGAACCCGGCCTGCACCTTGCGATGCCGCCCGGTATCGATGCCGTCACCTCGGTCAAGACTGGACAGGTCCAACGGATCACGGTCGCTGGTGACGAAGGGCGTCCGCTATCGCTCGTCACCGGCGACGAAAACCTCATCGACACGATCCTGGTGGTGCAATATCGCGTCAGCTCGCCAGGCTCGTATCTGTTTCGCGCCGAGGATCCCGCCGCGCTGCTCGCCCGGGCAGTCCAGGCCGCCCTGGTGGACGAGGTGGCCCACCGCACCGTCGAAGACGTGCTGACTTCCGGCAAGGCGGCCGTACAAAACGAGGTGCGGCGCAAAGCACAGGAGATGTTGCAACGGTACGGCGCCGGCCTCAGCCTGGTCGCCGTCGCTTTTCAGACGATCACCCCGCCCGCCGAGGCGGCGCCCGCCTTCCTCGCCGTAAGCGACGCACGGGCACAAGCGGCGCGTGCCGTCAACCTGGCGCAGAGCCGCCGCGAGACCTCTCTCAACCTGGAGCATGGACGCGCCGAGCGCTTGGTGGACGAAGCCCGCACCTGGGCCGACCAGCGGGTGCAGAAGGCCCGCGGCGCCGCCAGCCGCTTCGAGCAGGTGCTTGCCCAGGCCCGCCGGGTCCCCGAGCAGACCCATACTGACTTCTACCTCGCCATGGTTCGCAAGGTCCTGCCCAAGGCCCGCATCGTCGTCCTCGCTCCCGGCGAGACCCCGCGCCTCGACATCTATCTGACCCCACCGCCGCACGTCGCCGCACCGCCCGCCGGCGCCGGCCTGCCGGCGGAGGGTGTGCCGCCGGCCAGTCCTGATGGGAGTTAGGGTTAGCGACTCACTAGTCGTCGCGGTTCTGCGAGATCTGGCGGCGCAGCAGCTCGTTTTCGAAGGCCATGCCGACCTGGGCGGTCGCCAGCTCCAGGATGTCGATGTCTTCGATCGGCTCTTCGCGGTCGCCATTGTCGGTGTAGATGACCGAGATCACGCGCTGCGCGCCCAGGACGGGGAAGACCACGACCTGGCCGTTGCGCGACCGTCCGACCAGGGTGCGGAACGGTTCGGCCAGGCCGGCTTCGTCGAAGTGCACCGACTGCACTTCGCCCAGCGCCAGGCTGCGGGAAAAGACGCTTTCGGAGTTTGTGGCCAGTTTGATGCCGCGCGTCAGCTCGGCGAGCGGGCGCCCGGCGGCGTCGGCGCCGAAGGCGCCCAGGGCCACCAGGTGGTCGCGCTTGACCAGGAACAGCACGGCGCGCTCGACCGATTCGGAGATGATGTGCATCAGGTTGAGCGCCACGGTGGCGGAGATCAGCCCTGAACGCAGATCGCCGAAAACCCGTCGCAGGCGCGCCACTCCCGATTGGGAAGCGGTTTCGGGCACGATGGGCGCCGCCGCGGGGCCCGGCAGCAGGTCGTCGCGGCTGTCGATGAGGTTTTCGACGCACGCGGCGATGGCTTCGACGTCGGGCGGCAGCGCATTGAGCATCCCGGCGGCGTAGACCTTGACGATCGGCGTACCGGGGTCGACCACCGCGATCAGCGAGGCGCGCGGACGCGCCCGCCGCAGGGCCGTGGCCTGCTCCAGCGTCACGCCGCCGGGACGCAGATCCACCACCACGATGGGCGGCGGCTCACCCGGACCCGCCATCCCCGCCTGGTCGATGCCCATGCCTTCCACGCCGGCCACCTGGTGGTGCAGCACCTGCGCCAGCCGCTCGCAGAGCACCGCATCGGCGGAGACGATCTGCAGGTGCAGGCGCTCGACGGCGTGCGTCGGCGCTTCGCCGCGGCGCGGCTCCGCCTGCGGCCTGGGCTCGAGCAGCATGACCGCCGCCGCGGATCCCACCGTGGTGAGGGCGACGGCCTGATCCAGCGACGGGTTGGTGGCGTCGCCATCCGCATAGCCGCCCATCGCCGGCGTCGCCCCCGCACCGTGCGACGGCGCGTGCGCAGCGCTTGCAGCCATCGGGCCGCTGGCAGCCAGCGGAGCCAACGACCCGAGCGGCAGCATGTGGCCGCCGCCCATGGCGTCGTCACCGGCGGCGCCGGCGTGCCGGGCGCCGGCGGGGAGCGAACGGCGCAGCTCGGCCAGGCCGGGGATGCCGCCGCCGGCCGGTTCGGCGACTTCGCCACGCCCGCGGTTGCGTTCCCGCTCGTCGAAGATGCGGGCGGCTTCGAGCAACACCATCTGGGTGTTGATGTCGGCGTCCGGCAGCACGTCGCTGGGGTACAGCGCGATGTCGTCGATCGGCCGCAGGTCGTCGATGGCGAATTCGAAGGTGCCGGTTTCCCAGACCATCACTTCGGAGACCGCCTGCTCGATCTGCTGGCCGATGACGCGGCGCAGCCCTTCGGCGTCGATGGCGCCGGACGCCACCAGCATCTGTCCGAGCGAGCGCCGCTCGCGTTCGAGGGACTGCGATTCGATCGCCCGGTCGAGCGTGTGGGTGCTGATCAAGCCCGAGGAGATCAACAGGTCGCCCAGCTTGGGCGTGCGCGGAGCCTGCGCCGACACCAGCCGGCCGCCGTGGAAGCCGATCACGGCGCGCTGGGCGCCGCGCGTCAGCAGCAGCGTGCCGGTGCGCCGTCCCAGGTGGATGAACTGCATGACGTCCGCGACGGAGACGTCTTTCAGACTACCGGAAATGGCCATCGCTCTGACTTTCGGGTGTGCCGCGCGGTCCGGACTCTACTCGCCCCGCGCCAGCTTGACGAGGCTTTCCAGCGTGCGGAGCTTGCGGTCCTTGGTCGCGAACAGCCGCGCCGCAAAGAGAGCCGACGCGGCATGGGCCGACAGCAGGTCCAGCAGATCGCGGTCTTCCGCCCGCAGGATGGGCTTGTGGTCGAGCAGCTTGAGCAGCACCAGCGCGCCGACGATCTCGTTTTGCACCCGCAGCGGCACCGCCGCCAACGCTTTCGAGTCGCCGGTCGGTCCCAGGCGCAACACGCCGTCGCCGAGCGTCGCGTCGACCACCGGGTCGCCGCCGCCGTAGGTTTCGCCGCCGTACAGCGGATCGATGTCGCCGTAGGCACCTTCGATGAGGGCGATCTCGCAGCCGTCGCCTTCGTCGCGCCGCAGCAGCAGGACGAACTGCTCGGCGCCCAGCAGGTTGATGGCGATTTCGGCAATCGTCGCCTGCACCTCCGCCGGGTCCAGCGTCGCGTGCAGCTGGTAGGTGGCGACGTACAGGTTCATCAGGCGGCCGCCCTGGTGCTCCGAGTCCACCAGCCGCGACGCCAGCTCCTTGACGTCCGAATCGGCCGTCGCCAGACGCCGCTCCAGCTCGGTGACGCGGCTCAGGCCGGCGAGATCGCCGCCACGCTCCGCGATTTCGCGCAGGTTGACCTCTGCGACGCGGGCCAGCTCGCCGGCGCGCTCCAGGGTGATGCGCAGCTCGCCGATCAGGTCGAGTCCAGGCGAGGCCTGTGCCGGGCCGGCGCCGATCTGCGACACCCGGTCGTTCACGCCGCGGACCTCGCCGGCAGACGGGCGATCACGGCCAGGATCTCCTCGCTGTGGAACGGCTTCTTGATGTACGCCGAGGCGCCGGCCGCGAGGCCGCGCACGGTGTCTTCTTCGCGCCCTTCGGTGCTGATGATCACCACCGAGGTGGCGCCCCGCGAACCGCCGGACGAGCGCAGCTGGGCGAGGAATTCCAGGCCGTTCATGTTCGGCATGTTCACGTCGAGCAGCACCAGGTCCACGTCTTCATGCTCGCGCAATCGTTCCAATGCCTGCCTGCCGTCGGAAGCGTACACCAGCGCATACTGGCGCAGCATCACCTCGTACATTTTGTGCATGAGCTTCGAGTCATCGACGACCAGGACTTTCCTTGGCTGCACAGCGCTCTCCCGCCGGAGCTGCCAGGCCTCCTCGCCGGCTTCGGCGCGTGCCCGCGGTCCGGCGCTTTCGGTGGACGCACCAACCCCCAAAGCAGCAGTCTAGCCAATGCATTGACCTAGTTCAAGTTGGTCGCAGCGCGCTCCAATTGCGCTGCGCGCCGCTCGCGTTGCAGTGCAGATTTGCGCTGACGCTAATACCGGCGACTGGTATACGACCTGACAAATCCCCGCGTCAGGGACCGATCCGCGTCGATTCGAAAGCCCGCTGTCGATGGCCGATGGGGTGCGCTGGTCGCGCCGGCTCTGGCGAGCCGCCGAAGTGATGCCGATCCTTCCCGCGCCCGGCGTCATGGATCGCACGCTCGAGCTCCTGGAGCGCCTGCGCCTGGGGCGCAAGCGCATCCTCGACACCGCCCTTGCCGCCACCCTCCAGCTGGCCGGCGTGGATCGCCTCGCCACCTTCAACGCGCCGGACTTCCGGCGGTTCGACTTTCTGCAGCTCACGCCGGACTGACTCCGATCCCAGACGCCACCCGTCACTGGTACATGTCGAGGAAGGCCTGGCTGTTGGCGTCGTCGGCGACGACCCAGGCCGAGAGGTTGGCCAGCATGTTGATCTCGGTGGCGGACAGGCCGGTGTCGAAGGTCGGGTAGTGGGGGAACGAGTTGAACGCCATCGGATCGGTAAAGGAGCCGAGCAGCGCCTGCACCTGCGGCGAAAGCAGGTCGTACCAGGCCTTCACCCGGCTGTTGTAGACCCACAGCACGGTGACGGTGCGGCCGCCGTGCACCCCGAACCAGGCGTTGTCCAGCACCGGCAGGGTCTGCTTGAAGACGGCGGGGGCGGCGTTGGTGCCGCTGCCGCTGGCCGCCCACAGGCCGCGCAGAAACGGAGCGAACTGCTCCGGCGGGAAGACGCAGCTCTTGCCGCCTTCGGCGAACACGGGGGTTTCGTCGCCGGCGTAGGGGATGTACCCGACTCCCGGCTGGTAGGGCTGGTAGCCGAACAGCGGCGGCAGGTCCTGGGTGACCGCCACCCGCGTCCCCGCGATCTCGTTGCCCTGGGCGTCGATGACGCCGCGGTTGCCGGAGGTGATCGCCGCGTCGGTGTTGATGAAGGAGATCAGCTGCCCCACGTCCGCATAGGAGAGGGTCGCTGCCACGCCCAGGTTTTCCAGGTTGCCGCCGTCGGCAAAGCGCGTCGGCTTGGTCGCCGGCCAGGCGGACGCGCCGGTGACCGGCCAGTACTGGAACTGCGGGATCAGGTCCTGCAGCACCTGCAGATCGGCCTTTGCCTCGACCAGCATCTCGATCTTCGACAGCACCGACTCCACGCCCTGCAGCGCCTTGGCCGCGACCATGTCGAACTCGGGGAAGCGGCTGCCCAGCAGGTCGGTGACCCGGCCGCCGAACTGGTTGAGCGCCACGAACATCTGGCTGGGGTCCTGCTGCCACGTGGCGAACAGGTTTTCCAGCACCTCGGCAAAGGCGGCGCTGCTGGCGCCGACGATCTCAGCCAGCGACAGCTGGCGCTGCTGCGCGGCCGACACCGCGGCAGCGTCCACCGCCGTCGGATTGGAGCTGAAGGCGAACGACGTGACGCCGCCGCCGCCCACGGCGCGGCCGTTGGCGTCGGTGCCCTGCGGCGCGCCGACGATGCCGGTGAAAAAGGGCGTGGCCTGCGCCGGCGCCAGGTAGTGGTAGGTGGTGGCCGGGGTGTTCACGAACATCGAGCTGTTGCACAGCAGGTAGGGCCGCTGGTCGTGCCCGGCGCCGGCGGCGACCAGGTGCCCCGTTTCGGCGGCGAGCGCCGGGTTGGGGCCGGTGACCTGCGCGGCGAGCGTCGCCGGGTCCCACGAAAAATACGACGTCGGCAACGAATCGGTGCCGGGTTGGTACAGACCGTACGGCTGCAGGATGTGCATGCCGATCAGCACCTGCCACAGGAAGTTGGGAGGAGTGTGGTGGAACTTGTACAGCAGATAGCCGGCGATCGCCAGCGCCGGCACCGAGAACAGGTCGCCCTCAATGGAGTTGCCGATGTTGCCGGCCGGCAGCACGTCCAGCGTCTCCGCCGGCGGATGCCCCGGCGTCGAGGTCGGCACCAGCGCCCCCTGGTCGGCGACGTAGTCGTTGAGGAACTGCGCGTCGCTCGTCGCGGCGGGCAGGAATTCGAAGGTCACACCCAGCCACGAACCGCCCGACACGGTGGACAGGCTGCGCGTCTGGCTGAGCAGGCTGCGGCCGTTGCTCTGCAGGTACGCCAGGGCGCGCAGCTGCCCCATGCCGGCGCTCAGGGCGCGCGAGCCGCCGCCGGAAAGGCAGACCCCCACCTGTCCGGGCGTATCGTTGCGCGCCACGAACTGGCCGACGGTGAGCGATTGGGAAGTGTCGGTCAGCTGGGCGTTGAAGGTCCCTGCCACTGCTTGGTTCGGCATCGAAGCCTCCCTTTGGGGCCGGCGAGCGCCCCATCGTTTCTGCTCGCACCAGGCATGCGCGGCACCCGGCGCCGAATTGGAATCGGTCGTGGATTTTTGGCAGTTTAGCATGACCGCGCCGGCACCGGCGCCATGGTAAATTCAGCCCATGGCGGTGCCGACGGACCCGGTGGTGGCAGGGTGGGCCTCGTACTACGCGGGGCTGCTGCGCGAGCGCCGTCACGGCGCCCAGCAGCTGGCGGTCCTGACCCGGCTACGGCGGGCGCGCCAGCACATGACGGCCGGCCAGGCGCTGGAGGAGCCGCTGGACCTGGCGGCGATGGCCAGCGCCGCGCACTTTTCCAAGTTCCATTTTCTCCGCCTGTTCCGGCAGGCGTACGGCGAAACGCCGGCGCGCTATCGCTCGCAGCTGCGCCTGGAACGGGCGCGCGCGCTGCTTGAAACCACCGACCGCAGCATCACCGACATCTGCCTGGACGTCGGGTTTGCCAGCCTCCCCTCCTTCAGCGGCGCCTTTCGCAAGCACACCGGCCATTCGCCGCGGCACTACCGGCGCAGCCAGATCGTGGTGCCGCGCGCCATCCGGGCGGCACCGCGGGTGCCGGGTTGTTTCGTCGCCATGTACGCGGCGACGCGGCCGGCTTAGCAATCGGCGATAAGCGTCGCCGCGGCGGGTGCGCTAGCGTTCTCCCAACAGATAAGGAGACCGCAATGATCAGCCACCTGTCCCACGCCGTCGTCTACGTCCTCGATCACGACCGCGCCATCGACTTCTACACCAACAAGCTGGGCATGGAGGTGCGCACCGATGCGCGCGCGGGCGACTTCCGCTGGGTCACCGTCGGCGTGCCCGGCCAGCCCGAGGTGGAGATCGCGCTGATGGAGCCCAAACCCGGCCTGGTGATGGACGCCGAGGACGCCGCCCAGATCCGCGCCCTGGTCGCAAAGGGCGCGCTGAGCGGGGGCGTCCTCGACACCCCCGACTGCGCCGCCGCCTACCAGGAGCTCAAAGCGCGCGGAGTGCAGTTCAAATCCGAGCCTCAAAAGCAGGAGTGGGGCACCGGCGCGGTCTTCGTCGACGATTCGGGCAACTTCTTCAGCCTCTCCCAGCATTGAGACCCGGCGCTTGTCTCGCGGCGGCGCGCCGGCTAACCTGGGCCGGCCGGCCGGCGCGCCGCCGGCCATCCACCGGCGAAGGGAGAGCAACCATGATCGACGAAGACATCCAGGTCCAGGCCGCCGACGGCACCGCCCTGGCCGTGCTGGTGCGCGACGGGGGCGGGCGGCGGCGGCCCGCGGTCCTGCTGCTGACCGACATCGGCGGTATCCGCCCCGCCACCCGCGACCACGCCCGCCGTCTGGGTGAGCAGGGCTACACCGTCCTGCTTCCCAACGTCTTCTACCGGACCGCCCAGCCGCCGCTCTGGGAGACCCGCCCCAACATGGCCGAAGAGAAGGGCAGGCAGCGCTTTGCCGAGCTGACCGGGCCGCTCGCTCCCGACGCCATGGAGCGCGACTGCGGCGCCTACGTCGATTTCCTGGCCGGCTGCGCCGCCGCCGCGCCGGGGCCGATGGCCGTCGTCGGCTACTGCTTTACCGGCGGCATGGCCCTGCGCGCCGCCGCGGCGCGCGCCGACCGCATCGCCGCCGCCGCCTCGTTCCACGGCGGCGGCCTGTGGACCGACGCCCCCACCAGCCCTCACCTGCAGCTGCCCCGCGTCAAGGCGCGGCTCTACTTCGGCCACGCCCAGGACGACCGCAGCATGCCCGCCGCCGCCATCGCCCAGCTGGAAGGCGCGCTGGCCGCCTGGGGCGGCACCTGGGAGAGCGAGGTCTACCAGGGCGCCCACCACGGCTGGACCATGCCGGGATCCCCGGTCTACAACCCCGAGCAGGCCGACCGCGCCTTCGGCAAGCTGACCGACCTGCTGGCCGCCACTCTTCGGTAATCGCGGCAGCGCCGTGCGGACCAGCCGCGCGGGCCAGGCCCGGGCACGCGTCCAATCGCGACAGGACCAAGCGGAATTTTGGCCGCCGCGTCCCGTTCCTGGCCGCGACTCGCACGCCCTCCTAAGAGAGGCCCGCCATCCGGCAGGTGGTGGTGCCCGGCCTGCTCCGCAAAGCCAGCATGCTTAGCTTTTCCGATACACTGCAACGCACACAAGGCGCCGGCGGCGCCCCTCAACCCTCGCACTGGCAAGCATTGCCGCAACCGCAGGCGCAAACGCTGGAGTTGCGCCCATTCACCACCCGCACCCGAAAGGACTATCGCAATGGTTGACGCTCGGTTGGGCTCACAGGCCCGCAGTATTGATCATATTGCCATCGCCGTTCGCAATCTCGAAGAATCGATCACCTTCTATACCGACGTGTTGGGCTTCGAGCTCCGCGAGCGCCGCAAGACCGAAGGCAAAAAGACCGCCATGGTTTCGGCCGTGCTCAAGGCCGGCCCGATCACCGTGGTGCTGCTCGAGGGGACCTCGCCGGAATCGCAGGTGTCCAAGTTCATCGAGCACTACGGCCCCGGCGTGCAACACCTGGCCGTCGCCGTCGAAGATCTGCCGGCAACCGCCGAACGGCTCAAGCAGGCCGGTCTGTCCTTCGATACCTCCATCATCGAGAGCCCGGGCCTGCGGCAGATCTTCACCACTCGCGACCCCGGCTCGGGCATCATGATCGAGCTCATCGAGCGGATGGGTGGCGACTTCAGCGATCAGAGCGTGCAGAATCTCTTCCAGCAGCTGGAGCAGAAGGACAGCTTCTAGAAGCGCGGCGCCGACCGCGCCCGTGCACGCCCCGCCCACCGCGGGCGTTCAGGAGGTGATGTGAAGCTGCAGCTGAAGCCCTGTTTCACCGAGCCGTTGCTGGAAGTCATGAACTTCCTCAACGAGGTCGTGCTGCGCTATCCGCAGGCCGTGTCGTTCGCGCCCGGCCGGCCGGCGGAGCAGCATTTCGACGTCGCCGCCAGCCTCGACAAGGTGGCGACCTTCGTCGCCGATCGCGCCGCGGCCAGCGGCGCCTCGCAGCAGGCCGTCTACCGCGATCTCGGCCAGTACAACCGCACCAACGGCATCATCAACGACCTGATCGCGCGCCAGATCGCCGCCGACGAGCACATCGCCGCCGACGCCGCATCGATCGTCGTCACCACCGGCTGCCAGGAGGGCATGGCAATCCTGCTCGCCGGACTCTTCGAGCCCGAGCGCGACGTGCTGCTGGTGAGCGATCCCACCTACATCGGCATCACCGGCCTGGCGCGCATCCTGGGCATCACCGTCGTGCCGGTGGCGAGCGGACCGCATGGCCTCGCGCCGCACGACGTCGAAGCGGCGATCGACGCCGTCGAGGCATCCGGCCGCCGCCCCCGCGCCCTGTACGACATCCCCGACTTCAACAACCCCATGGGCACCCGCCTGCCGCTCGCCGCGCGCCACGCCCTGCTCGACCTCGCCGCCCGGCGCGGGGTGCTGATTTTCGAAGACAACCCCTATGGCATGTTCGGCTATGACGGCGAGCCGCTGCCGACCCTCAAGGCACTCGACCGGCAAGGCGTGGTCGTCTACATGGGGAGCTTCTCGAAGACGCTCTTTCCCGGCCTGCGCCTGGGCTACCTGGTCGCCGACCAGCAGGTCGACCTGCCCGGCGGCCGCCACGCCAGCCTCGCCGCCGAGCTCTCCAAGGTCAAGAGCCTGACCACCGTCAACACCTCTCCCCTGTTGCAGGCGGTCGCCGGCGGCATCCTGCTCGAAAACGGCGGCTCGCTCGCCGCCCTGATGAGCCGCAAGCTCCCCTCCTACCGGGCCAATCGCGACCGCATGCTGGCCTGCCTGGAGGCCCACCTGTCCGGCATCGCCACCTGGAATCGCCCCCAGGGCGGCTTCTTCCTCACCATCGACCTGCCCTTCGCATTCGATACCGACTGCCTGGAAACCTGCGCCCGCGACTTCGGCGTCATCTGCTGCCCGATGACCTTCTTCGCCCTGGCGCCCGGCCGCGAGCGCCAGATCCGCCTCTCCTTCAGCTACGTCACCGAAGAGCAGATCGAACAAGGCATCGCCCGCCTGGCGCGCTTCATCCGCGGATTCGGCCGATGACCGGGTGGGCGCCTTCGCGCATCGCGGCCACGGCCTCCGCCGCCTTCACCCGGCGGGGTCTGTCCGCCGAGCACGCCGCCTATGTCGTCCAGGGCCTGCTGTTCGCCTCCGCCCGCGGCATCGACACCCACGGCCTGCGCCTGCTCAAGACCTACCTGGCGGAGCTCGACGGCGGCCGCGCCCTGGCCCGCCCCCGGCTGATCTGGCAACGCGAAAAGGGTGCCGTCCGCCTCCTCGACGCCGGCAACGCCCTGGGCATGGTCGCCGGCCGGGTGGCCGCGGCGCAGGCCGCCACCCTCGCCCACGAATTCGGCATCGGCGCCGTCACCGTCGCCAACTCCAACCACTTCGGCGCCGCCTCCTACTACACCGTCCAGCTGGCCCAGGACGGCCTCATCGGCCTCGCCTTCAGCAACTCCGACGCCCTGGTCGCCCCCCACAACGGCCTGCGCCCGCTGTTCGGCACCAACCCCCTATCCCTGGCCGTCGCCGGCGACGACGACGAGCTGTTCTGCGCCGACCTGGCCACCAGCCAGGTCTCCTACTCCCGCATCAAGCACCACCGCCAGCAGGGCATCCCGCTGCAACCCGGCTGGGCCCTGGCTGCCGACGGCACCGACGCCGCGCTCCCGCCGGCCGCGCCCGCCGGCGACCTGGCCCCCCGCTCACCCTCCCCGGCCGCACCCGCCGGCGGCGTGACGCCTGGCGAAGTCGCGGCGCTCCAGCCCCTTGGCGGCTACAAAGGGCAGTGCCTGGGCATGGCCGTCGAGATCCTGTGCAGCCTGCTCACCGGCATGCCCTTCGACCACACGCTCACCCATCTGTACGATCCCCCCTTTGACCAGCCGCGCCAGGTCGCGCATCTCCTGATCGCCATCGACCCCGCCGCCCTGACCGACGCGCCCGCCCTGCGCACCAGGCTCACCCAATGGCTCCGCACCACCCGCACCGAGCCCGCCGCCGGCGCCGATCCCATCCTGGTGCCCGGCGACCCCGAGCGCGCCGCCGCCGCCGAGCGGCACCACCTCATCCCGCTCGACGATGAAGACCTGCGCCTCCTGACCGCTCTGGAACAGGCTGCAGACAGCTAGCACCGCGCGGCGCTCCACGGCTCCGCCCGGAGCATGCGAATATAGCTGAAATAGAGTGCGGCGGTATTTACAGCGAAAGATTCCCGCATATTCTTCTTCAGGACGCCCGCGTATCGGCCGCGCCGATGTCGGCCGGCGCGATGCGCCAGCGAACCCGCCATGGCCGCCAAGAAGCACGTTCTCATCATTCCTGACGGCGCGGCCGACCGCCATCGGCGCCAGGGCCTCTCCCCCATGGCCGAGGCGCACCAACCCTTTCAAGACTGGCTGGCCAGAAACGGTCTGTGCGGCCGCATGCAGACCCAGTACGAAGACCTGCCGCGCGGCAGCATCGTCGCCCAGCTGGGCATGCTCGGCTGGGACCCACGCCAATACCGCTGCCTGTCGCGATCCGCCTGGGAGCTGCTGGCGCTCGGCACCGTCGACCTGCACCGCAACGACCTGGTCTTGCGCGCCAACCTGGTGCGCACCGCAGGGCAGCGCCTGGTCAGCTACAACGCCGGCTTCATCCGCAGCCAGGACGCCATCCCGCTCATCGACCGCCTCAATGCCCACCTGCGGAGCCAATTTCCCGAAATCGAGCTCTACCACAACTGCGACTTCCGCAACAGCCTGGTCATCCGCGGCATCGGCGTCGATCCCCTGGCCCTCACCGGCCCCGAGCCGCACGAAAGCGAAGGCCTCGACCTGGCAGGCGGCGCGCTCCTCAGCGGCTGCGGCCCGGCGGCCCAAGCGGCGGCCGCCAGGATCAACCGCTACGTCGCCCGCGCCGCCGACCTGCTGGCCGGCGCCCAGGCCAATTTTCTATTCCCCTGGAGCGCCGGCTGCCCCCTGCGGCTGCCCTCCTTCAAGGCCAACACCGGCTTTCAGGGCCGCGTCGCCATCATCGGCTGCATGGACTTCCTCCGCGGCATCGCCCGCGCCGCCGACATCGACTTCTACCCCGTCGGCAACGGCCGCCCCGACACCGACTACGCCGCCAAGGGAGCCAAGCTCCTGCAGCTGCTCGACGACGGCTACGCCCTGGTCGTCTGCCACATCAACGCCCCGGACGAAGCCGCCCACATGCACGATCGCAACCTCAAGATCCGCTGCCTGGAATCCATCGACCGCCACATCGTCGGCCCCGCCGTCGACTACTTCCGCCCCCGCATGGCCGACCTCGGAGGCCTCCTGGTAGCCCCCGATCACTACACCAACCTCCTCCTGGACGGCCCCCGCGCCGACGCCCACTCCACCGACCCCGTCCCCTTCGTCCTCTGGAACGGCCGCGACCGCCAGGCCGCCCCCGCCTTCCACGAAGACGCCGTAGCCGCCATCCACCCCGCCCCACCCCCCATCAGCCACCTCCGCCTCCTCGACCTCCTGGGCGTCCGAATCCTGGCCGCGCAACCCCACCACCCCACCGCCGCCTGACCCTCGGCCGCAGGGAACACGCGAGATCCGTCGGCAAGCCGCCGTGCGGTAGGTCAGCGCAGGCCGAAGGCTTTGGCGATCAACGGCGCGTCGACCACCACGTGCGGCGCGATGGCGTGGTAGCCGATGGCGTGCACCCAGGCGTTGCCGGTGCGCAAGGTGAGGAACGTCTTGATCATGCCCGGGCCAAAGTAGCCGAGGCCGACCAGGAGCAGCGACAACGCGGCGTTGCGAGGCGTATTGAACAGCGACCACCCTTCGACCAGGTGCATCGCGGCATAGGTGATGCCGCCCAATAGCACCGTCGTGGTGAAGGAACCGGTCAGCTTGAGGTACCGCGGAACCAGGATCGAGTAGATCAGCACCATGGTCGGCAGCACGGTGCCGATCAGGAACACGGCCAGCGACAGCGGCACCGCGGTCGCAAGCTGCCGGGCGTTCATGTGAAAGATCCCGCGCCAGGTCGCGCATCTCCTGATCGCCATCGATCCCGCCGCCATGACCGACGCGCCGGCCCTGCGCACCAGGCTCACCCAGTGGCTCCGCGCCACCCGCGCCGAGCCCGCCGCCGGCCCCGATCCCGTCCTGGTCCCCGGCGACCCCGAACGCGCCGCCGCCGCCGAGCGCCGCCACAACATCCCGCTCGACGACGAAGACCTGCGCCTCCTGACCGCCCTAGAATAGGCAACGGACAGCTAGCGCGACCGCGCGGCGGCGCACCGCTCCATCCGGAACACGCGAATATATATACTGTCGCGGTGAGCACAACCGATCAAATCGGTACGACCGCAGAGATCGAGCTGGCGTTATCCGGTTTCTTCGCCGGCTGCCCGGCATCGGAAGGGCTGGCCGCGGCATACCTGTTCGGAAGCTTCGCGCGCGGCAGCGCCGGACCGGCAAGCGATGTGGACGTGGGAGTGCTCTACGCCGCCCCGCCGCTGTCCACCTTGGCGGGCCTCGGCTTTCACCTGGAAGCCGATCTCGCCCGCCTGCTCCACAGACCGGTGCAACTCGTGGTACTGAACCGTGCTCCCGTCGACCTGATCCAGCGCGTCCTGCGCGACGGCAGACTCGTCCTCGATCGCGACCGTTCCTATCGCATTCGTTTCGAAGTCCAGGCTAGAAACGAATTTTGGGACCTGCAACCCTTTCTGTTGCGCTACCGCAAGGCGGGAGAGCAGCCGCATTGACCGACGCCGACCTGGTCACCAAGCGCCTGGCACGCATCGAGACGTGCGTGCAAGAGCTGCGGACGCTCGGCAATCCAGGGCGCATCGCCACGGATCTGCGTGAACAGCGCTTCTTCGAGCACACTCTGCAAATCGCCATCCAGTCTGCCCTCGACGTAGCCTCCCACATCGTGTCCGACAGGCGCCTTGGAGAGCCGCAGAGCAACCATGATCTTCTCGACCTGCTTGTGCGCTATGGATGGATACCCGCCGAGCTGGCCCAGGCGCTACATCGCATGGTCGGTTTCCGCAACATCCTCGTCCGCGGCTACGAAACGGTTGACCTTGTCATCGTCGAGGACGTCGCCCGGAACCACCTGGACGACCTCCTCGCCTTCGCACGCGAGATCCGTCGCCACGCCGCCCTGAATCCACCGCCTGCCGCCAACTAATACCATGCCAAAGGTATTCATGTCGTATTCGTGGGACGACGACGAACACAGACTTTGGGTGCGCGATCTTGCCGCCCGGCTGCGCGGCGACGGCATCGAGACACTCCTGGATCAATGGCACCTCGTTCCGGGAGATCGGCTCCCGGCGTTTATGGAAACGTCGGTCCGGGAGTGCGACTTTGCCCTCATCGTCTGCACGCCACGATACAAGCAACGGTCGGACTCACGCGCCGGCGGCGTCGGATATGAAGGCGACATCATGACCGGCGAGGTCTACGTCCATGGCAACGCCAGGAAATTCATACCTCTTCTGGCGCGGGGTCCGTGGAGCCTCGCGGCCCCCTCATGGCTATTAGGGCGCCTCTACCTCGATTTCACCACGACGCCGCCGGATACTGCGTCCTACAACGACCTGGTGACGACCATTCTCGGGCGATGGCCTCAGCCGCCACCTGTCGGCGAGCTACCGCTGGAAGTGCCGCCACTCACCGTCGAGGCCCTCTTCGGCAACCAGGACACCCTGACCGTGAGCCCTATTTCGCGCGATTTTCGGCAAGGGTATAGCAGCTTCACCTGGCCCGCGGCTTACGCAGTGAACAACATGAGCCGGCGCGACTTCACCATCACCGGTATCGAAAACGTGCTGACCAGCGTGCGACTAGGCGAGCATGAGCTCCTGCTGAGGCAGACCAACGGCTCCCACGCCCTGATTATCATTTATGATGATTTCGGATCACTGCTGCATGACGGAGGCGCCACGGAGCGCCTCCCCTGGACAATCAGAGCTGGCGTCAAGCAGTATTTGAAAGTGATGGGTGACTACGACTTACTGGACCATGGCCATCCAGTGTTCTTCAAGAACGAGCAGGATGGCTATCAGCTTTTGACGGCAGCTCTCGGCGCCGAGCTGGGCGCCGACGGCTCACGGCCGGGCATTGTAAAGACGTTCGAAACGCACCTGGCGCTCCACGGCCATGGAAAGCTTGTCTCCAGCCAGCGGACGATTCTTCTGACCCCGGGGTGCAAGATTAACTTGCAGCCCTTGCTGGACAGCGTCGTAGTCACCAAGAAGGACGACATCTGACACTAACAAACACCCGTCGAGCTGACGTGGTAGTACGGCCTCTGCATACCACTGCACCAGCAGGTGCCGCAGTCGTTCTCACACGTACCGACAATCGTGGTCATCGAAGCGTCCGAATAGTAGACCCACATGCTGTCATAGGGTTGGGGGCGACAGACGAAAGCGTGCGCGGCAGATGGGGCTGCCGCCAGAGCGACCAGCACCAGCGCAATGATCAGACCCAAGAGGCGCAGACGAGGACTCGACATGACAGGCTCCTCCAAGAGCGAATGGTTTGATGACGCAGGGCAAGACCGGCGGAACAGCCGCCCGGCGGTTCGCCACCCGCGGAGCCTAGCACAGCATTTTATAATTGCAGATACTAAGGTGTGGCTGGGCGCCCTCCGCAATGCCGTTGCGCCGTGCGGCAGGTCAGCGCAGGCCGAACGCCTTGGCGATCAGCGGCGCGTCGACCACCACGTGCGGCGCGATGGCGTGGTAGCCGATGGCGTGCACCCAGGCATTGCCCGTGCGCAAGGTGAGAAACGTCTTGATCATGCCCGGGCCAAAGTAGCCGAGGCCGACAAGCAGCAGCGATAACGCGGCGTTGCGGGGCGTATTGAACAGCGACCACCCCTCGACCAGGTGCATCGCGGCATAGGTGATGCCGCCCAGCAGCACCGTCGTGGTGGAGGAGCCGGTCAATTTGAGGTACCGCGGCACAAGAATCGAGTAGATCAGCACCATGGTCGGCAGCACGGTGCCGATCAGGAACACGGCCAACGACAGCGGCACCGCGGTAGTCAGCTGCCGAACGTTCATGTGCAAGATCCCATCAAAAGCGCCCAGCTCGACGAAACTTTCGATCACCGCCACCACGACGATCACCAGCAGATCGTTCGCCCGATCGGTGGAGCGCAGGTTCAGCTCCATCGCCGAGTAGCGCCGGCGGAACCACACATAGGGTATGACGGCGAAGACGACAAAATTGTAGACCGCCCAGGTGCAGATCTCTCCCACACCGGCCGGGACGCTGCAACCCACCAGCGTGCCGGCGACGTGGAAGCTGAAGGGCCGGTAGCCAAGCGCCGGACCGACCACCCATCCGCCGACCTGGCCAACCGCTGCATAGGTGAGCAACAGCGTCGTTTCCCGAGCCGCCTGGGGCCGGCCAGGCGCCCGAGCCGCAAGGTCGGGGATCTCACGCCGCCGGGTCAGCCAGTACACCACCGCCATCAGCGCAAAGACCTCAAGCAGGCCCAGGCTGGGAAACGCCACCTGCCGGCCGAACGACAACTTTGCCAATGCCGGCCGGTCGAACGGCAGAACGCCACGCGCCAGCAGGCTGCACCGCTGGCCAAGATGCGCCAGCTCACGACTCAGCACCACGCTGCTGAACCCCACCTCCGGGGCTCGCACCCGCAAGAACGGCACCCAACGGTCCAGGACACGCCCCCGCCGCCGACGGTGCTGCACCTGCCAGACCCGCGCCCACCACTTCCGCACGGTCTTTACGTCGAGGCCGAGCTGCCGCGCAATCGCCTTCTTCGCCACTCCACGCTCCCGCAAAGCGGCGATCGCTCCCCACATCCCCTCGTCGACCAACTCGCCCTCCTGGGCGCCTCCAGGCGCCGCAGAGAGCATGTCCGACTCCGGTGCCGGCAACGGCGCCGGCTCCTGCTCCGCATGCACCTCGGCCGCCGGCACGCCGGCCGCCGCCACTTCGCTGCTGCTGCTTGTTTCGCTCATTCCCTTCCTCCGTGCGGAGGGGGGGGGAATTTTAGCGTCCAGCATGGGGGGAATTTAGGCGTCTCGCTGACACACGGCCAAGGGGCGCCAGCAGGTCGCGGTGGCCGACACCTTGCTGCGGCTGGTCGCCGAGCTGCCGCGGTACGGGGTGCGGTCGTTTCGCTTCAAGGATCTGGCCGACCCGCTGAGGACCGATGCGCGGCAGCGCTGGGCGGCCTGCCTGGCCGAAGACCGGGCGGTGCCGACCGCGATGGCTGACGGCGGCGAAGGCTGGGCGCTGCGCCAGGAGGTGCCGGAGTGTACCTTCGAGTCCCACCACAACTACCTGCACCTGGTCAGCTGCGTCTCGGCTGCAATTGGCAGCATCGAAACCGACCTCCGAACCCGCGGCTACCTGCGGGCGCTGTGGGATCACCTGCGCCTGAGCGACGACGACGGCGCGTATGGCGCTTGCGATGACGTCGCACCGGTCGAGCGCCGGGCGCTTTTCCACCGCCAGGCGGTCGAAGACGAGAAACCCCACCGGGTCGTGCTCGCGTTGCCGTTCGTGCAGAAAGTGCTTGATGTTGAGGTTGACCAGGCCGTCGATATTGGCCTTGGCCGCGAGCTGGCAGCGGAGCGAGTGGTGCCGGTCCGAGAAGATGTATGCCCAGCAGTCGCTGACCAGTTCGCCCAGGGCGCTCTGCTCCGCCCGCCGCTCGCCCCAGAGGTGCGCCATGGGATCTCCCATCGCCGCTTCGGCGTCCCAGCGCTCGTAGCCGTACACGCCCAGGTAGCAGGGCGGGCAGCGCCACAGGCCGCGCCGCTTGAGCTCGCCCCCAACGCCGTCTGGAGGCTGTTCCAGGCATCGTGGAAGAGCTCCAGATCGGGAGTTTCACCGCCCTTCTGGCTTCGCAGAAAAGCGGTGAAGGCGGACTGCATGTCGCCCCCTGCCGTCGACGCGCGGCGCCCGGCAGGTTCGCCGCCGGCGGTGATCGTGGGCACCCTGCGGATCATGGCCAGAGTCTCCGTCGCATTCCGCGCCCTCCATTGCGCGATCCCTCGCTGCCGGGGGCAGAACGCCGCCCATAAGCTCTTAACGGCGGGGATCGCCGCATTGGCGGCGCCGGCGCTCCTGGCGACTCCCGAACTCACCCGCCGGATGCCAACGCGGCACAAGAATCAGCCAACCTCGGAGGCAGGCCTCCTCGTAGCCCCCGATCAATACGCCAACCTCCTTCTCAACGGCCCCTACGTCTTGACCCCCCTGCCATCTCCTGACACTCGGACGCTCCTGAGGAGTTCCTGGCCGTCATAGAAGCGGAAGCACCACTCGGCCCCTCCTCGTGGTCGCTCCAAACTAACCGACATCACGTAAGACACCACCGCCGAGCAGCGGATAGCGAGTGCCCGCGCCCGGTGATACGCTTCTGAAAGCGATTCTGGCAAGGGGCACTGCGAGAAGGGAACGGAAAACGCGCAGCTATCGACTGCACCGACCCGGGCGGCGCCGTCCTTGCGAGTAACCAGGATCTGCTGGAAGTCGTAGGCATAGCCGGTCCGCCCATCCCGAGACATTACGTGCGGCTCGCCGCTGTATACCTCGACGACCCATTGCCCCGCTCTTCCGTCGGGAGTCATGAGCCCTTCCTCAGGGCTGACGAAGTGGCGGCTAACCACCGATTCCACTATGCCCGTGTTTGATAGAAAGGCCAGCTGCCATCGCCGAGCCGCATCCGCGGCGAGGAGTTGGTCCGCTAACCTGAGAGCCTCTCCGGCCGTGAGGCGATCCCCGGTCGACTCATCCGGAGGCAGAATGTCCCAGATATAGTTGCCCATCGCCTTCCGCTGCTGGTTGATGTCGATCACGACATTCCCGTTTTCGATTTTTGTATGGAAGAAGTCGGCGTTCAGAACCTCAGCCTGCATGGCCGGATGCCGCACCTCGCCCGACGCCGCGTCCACACCGACCGTAAGAATGCTATCGCCCAGCGCTGGATCGAAGAACGACACTTTCCAGATCAGGAAGCCGCCGTCGCGCTTGTCGCACTCGAGCTTGGCGAGAGTGAAGAATTGCTCGTCGTCTTTGCGCAACGCCCCTCCCGCCCGTCCGCAGTCGAGGGCGCGCGCGATGGCGGCGTCGGAATCGACGAAACCACCCGTGATTGGAAGCGGCCTGAACCGAGTGTATCTTTTCGCGACGTGCTTCACGTTGGCCCCATCGTACTCGATGAGATCCTTCGCCCGCTTCTCTGAAATGCTCGGCTGCTCATTGAGGGCGCAGGAATAAATGACCACAGAGTCCGGAACAGGCCGCGGGTCCAGGTCGAGGAGGAATAGGGTGGGCAGAGCATGGATCTTGCCATCGATCACAGCATAGGCCTGCACCGAGGCCTTTTCTGGATCGAAGAATTCGGTGATCCAAAGGCGGCTGGCGCCGTTCGTCGAATCAGCGAAGAGCCAGTCGCGTCGCCTGCTGAGGCTGTAGACGGTCGCGACACCCTGGTGAGAAAGGCCGAAAAGTTGTCCCGCTGGATTAACCTTGACCTTGACCTCCCTGGCGGCCTCCTTGGCCCTGAGATACCGTGGCTTCGGCAGGCATTTGATCTCATTGACAAGCTGGTAGAGCGCGCGACGATAATCCGAGCGAACGCGGAAATCAGTGAAGGCCATCTCGAACTGCCACGGCCCCACGATGTCCTCGATGAGCACGGGCAGGATGCGGACCCCGCCCATCGCCCTTGCCATCTCGATCTCCCTCTTGACCCAGTCCGATTGATTTGCCGCCTTTGACAGGACCACCACAAGACATCCCGCGTTGCGGATACCCGTCTCAAGGGCCGTGAGGCTCTCGCCGGCCCGTAGCTCCATCTCGTCGAGCCAGGGCTCTATCCCCTCCTGGTGCAGGTCAATGGCCAGTCTTCGAACAAAGGCCTTGTCTTTGCTGCTATGCGAGAGAAAAACCGGCATACGTCGCGCTCCTCCTTCTCAGAAACGGCCGTGATAGGCACGGGCGTCCAGACCTGCGATTTCGTCGCCGCAATACCCTGAAAGGCGCTGCTGGTCGCCACGGCCGCCGAGAGGCGGGGATGTCCCACTTTCCGTTGAAAGTCGACGGCGAAGTTGGCGGTAGTTTCACGCAGTGAGCGTCTCCTGGTCAAGCTTTTCTGGGTAAGAAGGGGCAGACCGAGCGAGGGCGATGCTGAGAGCCGGCAGGTCGCGGTAGCCCTTGATGCGACGGAAGCGCTTCTCGGCTTCGAGGATCCCGGTGACCGCCCAGCGCAAGACCATCGTCCCTCCTCGCCAGCGCTTGACACGGCGAGCCAGGTGCTTCAGAGCACTGTTGAGATTCTCGATTGGATTGGTCGAGCGCAAACTGCGAGTGAGCGTCGCCGACATGCGCAGGCCGATGATTGTTAAGGTTTCATCGAGACCTTCCCGCAACGACGACGCTGCGCCTGGATGCGCCTCTTCCAGTTGCTCTGCCAAGCCCACGAGGCGCTTCCGGGCTTGCTCGACAGAGCCAGCGGCCCAAGCCTTCCGGATCACCGTTCGCACCCACGCGTGCTTACTATCAGGTAAATGATCGATCACGTTGCGCATCTTGTGGATCTGGCAGCGTTGGATCAATGCCCAGCCCGCAAAAGTCTTTCTAATCGCGGCACGCACGCCCTTGCCGCCGTCCACAACGAACAGGCGCATCCGCTCTACCAGCAGGCCGCGCTCGATCAAGTTGCGCAGCAACGCCCGCCCTGCCTGCTCGCTCTCGCTGCTGCCTTCCACCACCCCCAGCACTCGCTTCGACACATCCGCCTCGATGCCCATCGCCAACAGCAGCACATGGTCGCCAAGCACCGTGCCGTCGATCATGAGCACCGGGAAGTCCCTGCCTTCGAGGGACTCGGACAGCCGCTGGGTGATCTGCTGGCGGGTCCGCGCGACGAAGCGCCGGGACACGCTCGAACGGCTGACCGAGCACGAGTTCCGGCTCTCGGGCAGGGCCTCCAGGCTCCGGGCATACTTGCGCGTCGATACGCCCACGATCATCTGCTCGAGAGCTCGCTCGTCGAGAGGATCTTCCTGTCGCATCGCGACCCAACTCGGCAGCGCCAACTCCTCGCCCCCGACGGTGCGCACCCGCGGCCGGCCCAGCTGCACCTTGCGGCCGCCGAGGACCACGCGACCCTGCTCATGTCCGTAGCGATACGCCGTGCGCTGCGCTCCCTGCCGGCTGCCGGCAGGACCCACCAGCGCCTCGCGGTCCTCCTCCAGCATCGCCTCGAACACCGCGAGCCCCGTCGCCATCACCAGCTCCCGTAGCGCCTCTCCGGCTCGCACCAGCACGCCCCCCACGCCTACTCGCCGACAGGCTCCCTCTTGCCCAGCAGTTGCCTCTCTCCCTCTCGCCGTGGCACTCTTCTTCATGACGGTGACCCTCCTTTAGTTGGCACCCCCATGCTCTATGGGGGCGAGGATCGCCGTCAACTTTCAACGGATTCTGGGACAAGGCCCCGAGAGGCTGCGCCATCGTGGAGCAACCAATGCGGTTCATGTCCGAAGGGCTGGCTGTCGCCCGAACGCGCACCGCGGGCTCAGGGGTTTGGCGAGTGCGCGGTCGAGTGGGCAATGCTTCTGGTGGGGCAGATGGATGGAGCGGCCGCAATCGGCAGGCGTGAGAAGCGCACGGGGGCCGCGGTGCGCGCGAGGCAAAAGACGTACACCTCGTCAAATCCGCGTTGAGGGGTGGGCTCCCTATCTGACGCTCGAAGACGCTGAGCAGTCGGACGAGGTGCGCGAGGCATTGGCGATGCCGCTTGCCGCGCGGCGTCCGGGCTCGATGGCTACGGCGTGCCGGCGGGCGGCGAGGAACCCGGCGACGCTCCGGCGGCACTCGGCGCGAACAAGCCTACTTCGATGCGCTATCTCGCGGTCATATCAAGGCGACTGCCGCCGGCCTAGCTGGTGTCAGCGAGCGATGCGTGTACAAGCGGGCGAAGGAAGATAGCGACTTCGCAGAGCGGGAATGGATTGCGTATCACCGGGGAGGCGCGGCACTGATGAAGATAGCATTAGATCGCGTGAGAGATCCAGCGCATCCTAGCGACAAGATTCTGCTACATCTTCTCGCTGTTCGTGAAGTCGATCATAAGCGGGTTATAGAGCACAGCCGGCCTGATAGCGGATCGATGGCGACTCGGGACATGATACCCTTCGACAAATTATCGATTGAGACGAAGCGCCGCATAGTTGCAGAGGTAGAAGCGATCGAGCGCGGCGACCTGCGGGTATAGTCTCCCCCGAGCGCGCCCAAATGGAGTCGGGGGCTTCGGCAGCGCCACACCTCAACGGAGGCGCCCGCGTACGCATAACGCGCCAGGTGGACGACCGAGCGCAACGGGTGAATAGCGCCATAATACGGAAAGTGATGCCTTTAGTTGCCTGGGACAACTATGGGTCTTGAGGTAGTTGCAATTTCTCCCGGAGGCAGCGATCTTGTAATTCTCTCCCCTGCTGGCGCAGGTAATGGAACGGGAGGAGTCTGCTGAGTCTCTGCCATTGCTTATGTCTCCTGAGTTATGGTTTCCGATGGGTTGTAAGGTTTTGTTGATGCTTGGACTGCGAAGACGCCGCAGCCATGAGATGATCGCGCTGCTCAACAACACCGAATCCAAGCACCGCCACCCCGATGCCAACCAGAAGTAGTGAAAGGACCAAGATGGTTGAGGATCGCCGCAGCCGCCTCGCTAACCTTTCCTGGAGCTCCAAAAGCGAAGGATAAGCGTTGATGTAAGAATTTGTGATCACCTCGATGGCATTGCTTGAGCCAGTTTGTGAAATGGCATCATGCACCGCCCTGGGCGATGGCGGACCTTCGAGCGTATCGCCAGAGAAACCACTAAGGAGAGCTATCGACAGCGCACACAACTGAACGATAAGGGCTGCCACAAAAGCAATCGATCCAATGCTGCATAGAATGTCAAATTGCCCCACCCAATCGAACCAGAGCTTTCCGACCGCTGTGAGTTCCAAACCGAAAAGAATTACAACCGCTGATGCAAGTTGCCTAGCCCAGGTGCGAAACTCCTTTATCTGCTCTCCTGTTTCCGAGAGGCGGTCCTTTGTATACTCCAATAATGCGGCATGAATGCTGTCGTCTCCGGCAGCGGATGGCTTCGGGTTTGAACATTGGGCTGCGCTTTGCCTCCCCCTGTCACCTATTTGTTTCGAGCTCATGCGGTGGCAGTGGCAGAGCCTAGCCTACATCGAGGGGGCGTCAGGGGAGTTAAGTAATCCCCTCCGGAGATCGTGACCATGGTGGGTAGTTGTCTTCGGGAGGGCAAAATGGGATTGTCTTGGTGGTCTACAAATGGTGCCCCTGAAAATGTGGCTCGCCTCTCGGCAAGCTTATGCCGCGCTACAATGCGCGACCCGTTCCATTGCAGCAGCCACAGGCATCACCTACGCCACCTGAGCTAAACTTGAACTCATTTAGCGATCGGTTTGTTTCTATTAGATCGCGCATGGACGACCGCTCGCGTTGTACCTCAACTGTATAGATATAGTCGCCGTCCTTAAGTGACTGGCACGAAATAACTGCTTGATATCTACCCTCGCGTCAGGTACACTTGATGGGTGGACATCGAGTCCCTGCGCGCGAAATACGAAAGCCTTGCTCCAGCACTGACAGAACGATCACGGCGACTCTGGGCGGCCACCGAGGCGCGGGCGTTGGGGCACGGCGGGATTGCCTTGGTGGAGCGCGCGACCGGCATCTCTCGATCCACGATCGCACGTGGCATCCAAGAGACGAAAGCCGGCGCCAGGTTCGGGCCGGAGCGCACGCGTAGGCCGGGGGGCGGCCGCAAGAAGACGATCGATAAGGACGCGACGCTGCTGACCGACTTGGAAGCCTTGGTCGAACCGACGGCTGCCGGTGATCCTCAGTCGCCCCTGCGTTGGACGTCAAAGAGCGTGCGTCGCTTGGCGGCGGAGCTTCAAGTGTTGGGGCACATTGCAAGCCACCGTCTGGTCGCCGAGCTCCTGCAGGCGAGCGGCTACAGTTTGCAGGCTAACCGGAAGACCCGCGAGGGATCTCAGCATCCTGATCGCGACGCGCAGTTTCGCTACATCAACGAGCAGGTGCGTCGCTACCACAAACGGGAGCAGCCGGCCATTTCGGTGGACACGAAGAAGAAGGAATTGATCGGAGACTTCAAGAATGCCGGCCGGGAGTGGCGGCCGAAAGGCGAGGCCGAGCCCGTGCGGGTGCACGACTTCGTGATCCCCGAGCAGGGCAAGGCGATTCCCTACGGCGTCTACGACCTGCACCGCAACGAGGGCTGGGTCAGTGTCGGGATCGATCACGACACGGCGAGCTTCGCGGTGCACGCGATCCGGCGATGGTGGCAACTGATGGGCCGAGCGGTTTACGGTAGCGCCACATCGCTGCTCATCACGGCGGATAGCGGCGGGAGCAACGGAGCCCGCGTCCGCCTGTGGAAGTGGGAGCTACGAGAGCTCGCCGAACGCACTGGCCTCTCGATCACCGTCTGCCACCTCCCTCCCGGGACCAGCAAGTGGAACAAGATCGAGCACCGCTTGTTCTCCTACATCGCGATGAACTGGCGCGCCAAACCGCTGGTGAGCCTGGCCGCCATCGTCAGCCTGATTGGCTCGACCACCACGACGGCTGGGCTGAGGGTCAGGTCCGAGATCGACAAGGGTAGCTATCCGCAAGGCCTCGCCATCACGGACCAACAGATGGATCAGATCAATCTCAAGCGTCACACCTTCCACGGGGACTGGAACTACACAATTTACCCAGGCAAACCTCAGAGCAAGTAAAGCAGTTATTTCGTGCCACGCCCTAATCTTGATGAGCGAGGAGGTTCTCCCCTTGCTCTGTAGTTCATGGATCAAGGCAGCCGCGTAGTTGTCTTCTCTGGCCATGCTCATCCCCTTTTCAATTTGTCCATTGCTAGCCGTTCGCTCTTGAGAGTTTCGTAGAACTGCATAGCGGCTCTATTCTCAAGCAAAAGATCTTTTCCCGTCTTATTCAGCGTTGGCATCTTTCCGCATGCATCAATTTCATTATATATTCGTATAAAAGTGTCCCTGAAGGTCCTGCGGATAACCTGAGGGTCAACCATCTCACCTTCCTCGCAGAGCGCCAGAAGCTCCAGACTGTTCACTGCCCTTACAACATCTGGCACGATAGGCGAGGCAGGATCTATGTCATGGAGTTTGGACAAATAGTCCCACAAGGGCACTATCAATTGTCGCTGACTCAAGAGTTTCTGTCCCCTATACACACGCCAAGATACCCATATTGCTGCACCGGCTGAGATTGCTGAGATTAACGTCGAAACCGCAGTAAGCACCTCAGTCGCAGAAGGTGTAGAAGCCATACGACTCCTAGTTGTCTACTTCGGTGGAGATACGACCTGATAGGTAAACCGCAGTCGTAGCGTCGAGGCGCTATCGTTATTTGCGAGGTGCACATGCAGGTCGGCATTTCTTTCTGGTATTACAGCGAGATCGAAGTCAACGCCAATGGTCTGCTGCTGGCCAGGCCCGAGAGCCGTGCCTCCTTGTTGGACTGCTGCGAGCGCTGTTTGGATGAATTTCTCCAGGTCCACGATTGCTACCTCCCTACAGTATAGCATATCATAGGTTGCCGGACCTTCAGGTTCCTGTAGGTCGCCTTGCCGGGCGGAGGCGTGTTCGCTGCCTGGACCCTTGCAGCAGGCCCAGGCAGTGAACGATCTGAGAGGCGCCTTGGGGCGCGTGGCGGATCTACTTGTGTAGGCAGGCGGTCATCGCTTGCAGGTGCCGCCGGAACGGACTCGGCTCCTTGGGCGCCTTGAACACCATGCGGAAGAACTCAGCGGGCGCCATGTCCTGCGGATTCCGTCGAAGGCGACCACCTGTTCCGACGCAAGGCGACCAGTCTGGTCGGAGCGAAGCGACGAAGAGGCTCGGGTTGGGTTCAGGTGGTCGTCTTGGTGCTTGTCTCCTGGTTTCGTTCAAACAGTGTATCCCGTCGTCGTCGGGGTTGTGGGAGGTGCGTGAAAGCGGCGAGGGTGGGCGGTGGAGGGCGGGCGGGTGGCGGGCCGGGAGCCGGTTTCCGAGGGGCTGCGGTAACGGCGGACCGGGAGCCGCGGTGGGCGGGGGCCGTGGAGCGTAGCGACACGGGCGGCTCCCGTCGGGTCCGCGGTTTCCGCAGCCCCGGCACCTTCCACAGCCCGTGCGTGCGCTGGGCGGGCGGTACAGCGCCCTTGGACGCAGCGGCGGTGCCGTTCAGCCACTGCCGGAGCCGAGACCATAGGAAGGCCAGCAGGCGCGCGTAGCGCGCGCCGCCGCGGTCGGTCGTCCGCGTCATCGCGCCCCCGTTGCGGGCGCCGCGTTGGTTTGCAGCGCTTTTCGTTTGCGCATCGATTCCTTGGTGCTGAGAGGCAGCTGGTAGGCGTTGTGCACCAGCCGATCGAGCACCGCGTCGGCCAGTGTCGCGTCGCCGATGGCGTCGTGCCAGGCGGCCACCGGCAGCTGGCTCGTCACCACCGTCGAGCGGCGGCCGTATCGGTCCTCGAGGATCTCGAGCAGATCGCGCCTCTGGACGTCGGTGAGTGGGTGCAAGGCCCAGTCGTCGAGCACCAGCAGGTCGGCGCGGGCCAGCGCCGCAAGCAGTTTGCCGTAGCGGCCGTCGGCTTTGGCCAGGCCGAGGTCCGGCAGCAGCCTCGGCAGCCGGTGATAGAGCACCGAAAATCCTTCGCGGCATGCTTTCTGCGCCAAGGCGCAGGCCAGGTAGCTTTTGCCGCTGCCGGTCGGCCCGGTGATCAAGACGTTGAGATGCTCGGCGATCCATTGGCACGAGCACAGAGCTGCAAACAGCGCCCGGTCCAGCCCGCGCGGCGTGCGCAGGTCCACGTCCTCGATCGCCGCGGCCTGCCCGAGCCGCGCTTTGTCGAGCCGCATCTTGAGCCGTCGGTTCTCCCGTTCCGTCAGCTCGCGGTCGACCAGCAGCCCCAGCCGTTCCGCGAAGCTCAGCTCTTCGATGCCGGACAGCGCCTGTTGCTCTTCGAGGGCCTTCGCCATGCCGGTCAGCCGCAGCGCCTGCAGCTTGTCGAGTGTCGGATGGCTCAGCATGGCGGCAGTTCCTCGCCGGCGCCGCTGCCGTAGTAGCTGGCTCCGCGCAGGTTCTCGTGCTGGGGCAGGCGCGCCGACGGCTCGCCTGCCGGCGGTTCCGCCTGCCGGTCCAGTCCGGTCTCCAGAATCGAACGCACACTGCGGTACGACAGGGCGCCGGCGGCCAACGCCCGCGCACAGGCCGCGGCCAGCCGTTCCCCGCCGTACCGCTCGCCCAACCGCATGATGCCCAAGCAGGTGCGGAAACCCTGCTGGGCGTGGATCCGCGTCGCCAGAATCGCCTCGACCAACGCCGCGACGGACGGGCCGCTGCTCTGCGCCCACTGCACCAGCCGGTGCGGCGTCCACGCGGCGTAGTCACGGTGCGCTCGCGGCATGTGTCCGCCCTGGGTGGTGTGCCCTGCACGGCGGAAGCTGCGCAGATGGCTTGCCACTCGCCGCCCGCGCACGAAGACTTCCACGGTCTTGGCGGTCAGCCGCGCCTCCACCGCCTGGCCCACCAGTTGGTACGGCACGCTGTAATAGTGGCCTTCGATCTCGACGTGATAGTCGATGTGCACCCGCGCCTTCTTCCACTCCGCATAGACGAACCGCTCGGCCGGCAGCGCGCGCAGCGCCGGCCGCTCCAGGCTCTCGAACTGCGATCGCCGGCAGCCGGGCAGTTTGCGAAACGGCCGCTCGTTGAGCCGGCTCAGCAGCTCGCGGATCGCCGTGTTGAGCTCGCCAAGCGAGAAAAACTGCCGGTGCCGCAGACGCGCCAGGATCCAGCGCTCGACCACCTGCACGCCGACCTCGACTTTGGCCTTGGAGAAGGCAGTCAACTACAGCAGCTTCAACAGATGTGCGGCCGCTTGTTCGAGTGACACACCCGTTCCATCCCTTGTCTGGTTGCGAGTTCGAACTGGTGGAGTACAAGCAGGCGTGGGGCGAGGATCGCGTCTACTTCCTCGATGATAAGGGCCGGCTTCACCACATGCCCATCGGATGGACCAACGTTGCGCCGCTGGACCCATTCCGGGTGATGGCGGCCGGCCAGAGCCGGTTCAGGACGGAGGATCTCCTGCGGCTGGCTAACCTCATTACCCAACTTAAAGACGAAGCAAGAGTAAAGTAAATTATGCCGCTAGTGTCAAGGGAACTATGCCGCCGCACTCGGTTTCAAAACGCATAGGCGTGCCCAGAGAAAGCACAGCAATCTCCGTAGATTACGTAGTTGCGCGTCGCGGGGGCTTGACTGTGCTCTAGATAGACGGCATAATTCCTCTTACACATGTTGGAGATCACTGATGCCAGACCGCAAGCCCTCCGATCCGAAGCTCGCCGCCTTGCGGGAGCGCCGGACCCTCAACCCGCGGCCGGAGCGCGTCACCGACGAGCTCTTCGCACGGTCGGACTTCTTCGATCCAAGAGATCTTCTCCAGGTCAAGTACGAGATGATCCGGCGTGCGCAGGTCGACGAGGCGCCTGTCGCCGAAGCGGCAGAGGCTTTCGGCTTCTCGCGGCCCTCGTTCTACAAGGCGCGCGACGCCTTCGCCGACGGCGGGCTCGCTGGCCTCTTGCCACGCAGGCGCGGGCCGCGAGAGGCTCATAAGCTCAGCCCGGACGTGATGGCCTTTATTGAAGAGCAGCGGGGGGCCGACCTCTCGCTCACCGCGGCGGCGCTCGTGCCCCTGGTCAAGGAACGCTTCGGTGTTGAGGTTCATCCCCGCAGCATCGAGCGTGCGCTGCGTCGGCTGGAAAAAAAACGACGGTGACCTCCGTGTCCGACTCTGTCATGGCGGGAGCGCAAGATGCCCTGATCGCTGGCTACGAGGATCTCCGGCGTAGCGCGCTCGGTCGTCTTGCCGGGTCAAGTCGTGAGGTTGGATGGGGATTGTTCATCCGCAGTGGCATGGCCGCCTGGATGGAGAGGTGCGCGGCGCTGATCAGGCCGTCCGAGGCGGGGGCTCGGCGATCAGCCGCGGAGCCATCTTTCATGCCACAGGACTTCCGAGTCGAAGTGGCCATGCTCCTTGCCGAAATGGCTCTGTCGGCTTACGCCCCGAGAGGAGTGACGACATGATGGGCAACGAAGCGCACCAGAAGGTCACGGCCCGACACCTTAAGCGAAACGCCTACCTCTACATCCGGCAGTCCACGCTGCGACAGGTCTTCGAGAACACCGAAAGTACCGATCGCCAGTACGCCCTGAGGCAGCGAGCGGTAGCGCTAGGTTGGGCCCAGGAGCAGATCATCATCATTGACTGCGACCAGGGGCAGTCGGGCGCGTCGGCGGAGCGACGCGACGGCTTCCAGAGACTTGTCGCCGATGTCGGCATGGGACGCGCGGGAATCGTGATGGGGCTCGAGGTGTCGCGGCTGGCGCGGAACTCCTCCGACTGGCATCGGCTCCTCGAGATCTCTGCGCTCAGCGACACGCTCATCCTCGACGAAGATGGCGTCTATGACCCCGCGCACTTCAACGACCGCCTTCTGCTTGGCCTCAAGGGCACCATGAGCGAGGCGGAGCTGCACGTGCTGCGGGCGCGACTACGGGGCGGCATCCTCAACAAGGCGCGCCGCGGCGAGCTTGAGTCGCCACTTCCCATTGGCTTCCGTTACGACGCTCAACAGCGCGTTATTCTCGATCCTGACAAGCAGGTGCAGGAGACGATCCGCACCTTCTTCCAGATTTTCCGCCGCACAGGTTCGGCGACCGGAACGATGAAGGCCTTCCGCGCACAGGGACTCCGGTTTCCTCACCGCGTGCGGACGGGGCCGGCCAAAGGTGAGGTGATCTGGGGAGATCTGCAGCATTCCCGTGCCCTCTGGGTGCTGCACAATCCGCGATTTGCCGGAGCCTTCTTCTTTGGCCGTAGTCGACAACGCCACTATGGGAATCGCAGCGGCACGTTTGAGAGGTTGCCGCGGGAGGAGTGGACCGCACTCATCCGCGATTCGCACCCAGGCTACATCACCTGGGACGAGTTCGAGGAAAACCAGCGACGCCTGCGCGAGAACTCGCAAGCCCAAGGCAGCGAACGCCGCAAGAGCCCTCCCCGAGAAGGGCCAGCACTCCTCCAGGGTTTGGTGATCTGCGGTGTCTGCGGTGAACGGATGACGGTCCGTTACAACCACAGCTACGGCAAGCGCCTAACTGTCTACACCTGCCAGCGACAAGGCATCGAGCGCGGCGAACCCTTATGCCAGAGCATCTCGGGCACCCACATCGATGCGGCGGTCGGGCGCCTCCTCGTCGAAGCCATGACGCCGATGGCTCTCGAGGCCACGCTGACGGTTCAGCAGCAGCTTCAGTCGCGCGCCGATGAAGCGGAGCGGCTATGGTCTCGACAGGTCGAGCGCGCTCGTTATGAGGCGGACCTGGCACGCCGGCGTTTCATGCAGGTCGATCCCGATAATCGTCTGGTGGCTGACGAACTCGAGGCTGACTGGAACCGGAAGCTGCGGACGCTCACCAGTGCTCAGGAAGAGTATGAGCGACGGCGGAAAGCCGAGACAATAGTTATCGATGAAGCGCAACGCTCGCGCATCCTCGCCCTCGCTACGGATCTGACGAAGCTCTGGTACGAGCCAACGACGACGGATCGCGACCGCAAACGGATGGTCAGGCTTCTCATCGAAGATGTAACACTCAGCAGAGGAACACAGATCACGGCGCAGATTCGCTTCCGCGGTGGCGCAACCACGACACTGGGCCTCCCGCCCGCGTTGCGAGTTTGGGAGATCTCTCAAACCAGCAAGGAGGTGGTGGCGGAAATCGACAGGTTGCTCGACCATCATACCGACAAACAGATCGCAGCCATCCTCAACCAACAAGCTTTCCGGTCAGGCAGTGGCAAGAACTTCAAGCCGGTATTCGTCTATCGAATCCGCTTGGAATACAAGCTCCGGAGCCGATACGATCGTCTTCGGGCGGCGGGTATGATGGACATCACGCAGATCGCCAAGCGGCTCAACGTCACTCCCTGCACGATCAAGCTCTGGCGCCGCGCGGGCCTGCTCAAGGCCCATGCATACAACGACAAGGGCCAGCACCTTTTTGAGCTTCCAGGTGCCGACCGGCCTATCAAATTCAAACACAAGCCGCAGCCCTTGCGGCCCACGGTGCGGCACGCAAGTCGCACCGATTCCAACGGATGAGGTGCAGTATGAAGCGCAGCCTTTGTCCCGCGGTTTGCGCACCCGCGCCGGCAGCACCGCCACACCGTAGTGCTGCGCCAGCTCCTGATAGGTCCGGTTCGATCTCCGGCTCGTACCGGCACGCCTTGCTCACGCCCGACCGCAGATTGTCGATCACTACGGTTTCCGGCACACCGCCGCTGAACTCGAAGGCCCGCACGTGCGAGCCCAGCCAGTCCGGCAGCCCCTGCGTCCAGGTCGCCTCCGCGAACGTGTGGTTGCTGGCGCCCCACACTGCCACGAACACCTGCGCCTCGCTCACCACGCCGGTCGCTGCATCGATCACCGGCACCGTCTTGCCGCAATAGTCGACGAACAGAGCCTCGCCGGCGCGGTGCACCTGCCGCATCGTCACATCGGCCCGCCGCCGCCATCTCTGGTAGAGCTCGCAGTAGCGGCTATATCTGTACCCTTGTGGTTCCTGCTCTTGATACTCCTCCCACAGCAGCTGCAGCGTCACACCTTTCCCTTTGAGCTCTTGGTGCACCGTAGCCCAGTCCACCGACGCCCGCTGCGCGGCCGGCACCGCCTCCGGCGGCGGGTACAGCCGCCGCTCCAACTCGTCGTCGCTCAGCGGCTGCGCTTCAGACCAGCTCAACCCACTGCGGCGCGCCCGCGCGCCGCACTCCGCTACCGCCGTCTTGCTCGACCCGCAGCAGGCCGCCGCTTGGCGCTGGCTCAGCCCGCAGACCATCAGCAAACGCAGGATCTCTCGAATCTTCCTCATGCTCACTCTCCGTGCTGGCATCTCGACTCCTGATCGTCAAACGACCAGGATGCCAGAGGTTTGTGAGCCCCTCCAAACGCTTATCGCGCATGCACTTACGGCGCATCGCGACCGGCATTCCGGGGAAGGCGACCACCCTTCCGGGCTTGGCGACCACCCTTACGGCGGTCACACCCAAACCGGTCGTCTTCCCGTCGGAATCACTGGTCGCCTTCCGCCCGGAACGGTGGTCGCCTTCGCCCCGGAATCGGTGGTCGCCTTCGACCGGATTACGCACCATGTCCACCGCTTCTACGATTGCCAGCACCTGCCACAACCGTAGGTCGGTCCTGCCGGTTAGAGCACGCTGCACGTCGCATGTGAAGCCCCGACCCTGAAGGCGGCGGGACATCTCCACTCGGCTCACCCCTGCCAATCCGACGAGACGGCAAAGCGCCTGGTGCGACCGCTCGGCGTCCGGGTGACGGCCAGTCGTCATGACAGCCTCCCTTCGATCGACTCCGCTATGGCGCCGACCTTCCCAGCCATCTTGCCGGCGAACCGGGCCAAGTCGTCGTCCGGCGGCGGGAGCGATGAGGCGCTGTGCGCATCGCCGGTCATGGATAGGTAGCCTTCGAGATACCGGAGATCGGCGGCGGCGGCGCGCAACTCGTCGCGGGTCGGAGACTCGGTGAATGGCCCGCGTGTCGTCTCCAGAGCGTACAGGTACAGCATTCGGCTCAGGCGGCGGATGGCCTTCCGGTCCTTTGCGTTGTCGATACTGCGCATGGTGGTTTCCCGGATCGAGGCTGCCTCGGTCCAGGCGGGAGATGGGGTGGTAGATTTGTGGCGGTTGCGCATTGGCTGGTGTCCTTTGCGTGACTAGGCTCCGGTGAGAGTTAACGGCTCTTGCCGGGGCCGCTGTGTGCCCAGCATGGGCGTGACTTGGAGGTGCAAGTCCTCTGGGGAACCTGGTCGCAGGGGCCCCGAGCGAACCGCAAGGCGACCGGCCGCGAGGCCGGCGCTGAAAGAAGCGGTAGCGAAACCGCGGGTTGACGAACAGAAACCGGATAGGAGGCGGCGCAAGCCGGGGCGAGCGGGCAGCGAACCGCGAAGCTCCTGCGACCAAGGGCGAGCGCCGTAAATCCGGCAGCCGTGCGGGGAAAGCCACGACCCTTACCTGGGGAGGTCTCGCCTGACGCCTGAAAGGGCGACGCCGCAGGGCGGAGCGAGAAGTCAGCAGAGGTCATAGTAGCCGGGGAGGCGGGAGGGGAGAGGCGAAGGACCGAACGGGGAGGAGAGAGCAACGACCATGGGTCTCGAAGGTGCACGGCGCCAGATGACCGGGCAACTGGAACTCCCGTTCGAACCAAGGGGTGAAGCCCCGCGAGGAGAGCGGAGTGGCGAAGCACCGATGGCGAGTCAGGGAGACGAGCGCTCAGGGACCGACCGCCTAATGGAACAGGTGGTGGAGCGGGGCAACGCGAAAGCGGCGTTGCGGCGAGTGAAGCAGAACCACGGAAGTCCTGGCATCGATGGGATGACGGTGGGAGAGCTGTCAGCTCACCTGGTGAAGCAATGGGAAAGTATCCGGGCGCAACTCCTGACCGGGACTTACCAGCCGCAGCCGGTGAAGCGGCAGCCGATTCCAAAGGCGGGAGGAGGAGTCCGGGAGTTGGGGATCCGACCGTGCTCGACCGTTTCATCCAGCAGTGCATCTTGCAGGTTCTTCAGCCGCGCTTTGATCCGACTTTCTCTGAGCACAGCTACGGCTTCCGACCTGGGCGGCGAGCGCACGACGCCGTGCGAGCGGCGCAGAAGTTCATCCAGGAAGGGCGCCGTTGGGTCGTGGACGTGGACCTGGCGAAATTCTTCGACCGGGTAAATCACGATGTGCTCATGAGCAGGCTGGCCCATCGAATCGCGGACAAGCGCATGCTGGGACTGATTCGTCGTTACCTTGAGGCCGGAATTCTGGCCGAAGGGGTGACGAAGGAGCGGCACGAGGGGACTCCTCAGGGAGGTCCTCTCAGCCCGCTACTGGCAAACGTGCTCCTCGACGAAGTGGATCGGGAGCTGGAAAAGCGCGGACACGCCTTCGTGCGTTACGCCGACGACAGCAATGTGTATGTGCGGTCCCGGCGTGCCGGCGAACGAGTCCTTGGGACTCTTCGGCGGCTCTATTCGCAACTCCGGCTCCAGATCAACGAAGGGAAGAGCGCGGTGGCGCGGCCATGGGATCGCAAGTTCCTGGGCTACAGCTTCTGGATAGCCCCCGGACGCGTGATTCGCTGTCGCGTCGCACCCGAAGCTTTGGAGGCGATGAAGACGCGGGTACGGCACATCACCGGCCGCAGCGAGGGCCGGAGCATCGACTTGGTGGCTGCGAGCCTCCGAGAATATCTGACCGGCTGGAAAGAATACTTCTGTCTGGCAGATGGCCGGCAAAAGCTCACCAGCATCGACAAGTGGATCCGTCGTCGCCTGCGTATGGTCCAGCTCAAGCAGTGGAAACGAGGTGCCACGACCTACCGAGAGCTGCGCAGGCGGGGCGTTCCCGAACGCGAAGCCTCCTGGTCGAGTGCCCACGCCCGCAGCTGGTGGAGGACCGCCAAGAACACCGCCTGCTCGGCGACAATTACTCCTGTGCACTGGCGACAACTACACCTGTGCAATTTAAGCAGCGCGTAAAGTGGTTGGCAGGCTCGTACCCCCGGCGGCCGGGGAGGAGGCTGCTTGATCACAAGCGACGCACAGGTGAGGCGACTCATGGAAGAGCTGGAGCGACATGGCAAGGTGGGCTTGTCCGCCCTTCGGGCGGGTCTGCACCGCAACACCGCGAGGCGATACCGGGACCTGGGCAAGGTGCCCTCGGAGGTCAAGGAGCCGCGGTCGTGGCGGACGCGGGACGACCCGTTCGTGGAGGATTGGCCGGCGGTGGTGGAGCGCCTGGCCGATGCGCCGGAGCTGGAGGCGAAGGTGCTGTTCGAGGATCTGCTGTCGCGGCGGCCGGGCCGCTACGAGCCTGGCCAGGTGCGGACGTTTCAGCGCCGGGTGAAGGCATGGCGGGCGCAGGAAGGCCCGGCCAAGGAGGTCTTTTTCGCGCAGGAGCATCGTCCAGGGGAGGCGCTACAGAGCGACTTCACCTGGGCCAAGGAGTTGGCGATCACGATCGGCGGAGAGGCGTTTCCGCACCAGCTGTGCCATGTCGTGCTGCCGTACTCAAATTGGTCGTGGCCGACGGTGTGTTTTTCGGAGTCGTTGGCGGCGCTGCGCCGCGGCGTCCAGGCCGCGGTGTTCCGGCTGGGTCGGGTGGCGCACTTTCACCAGACCGACAACTCGACGGCGGCGACGCACGATTTGCGGACGGGCAAGCGGGGCTTCAACGCTGAATACGAGGCGTTGATGCGTCATTTGGGGATGGAGCCGCGGACTATCGAGCCGGGACAGAAGCATCAGAATGGCGATGTGGAGGCTCTCAACGGCGCCCTCAAGCGGCGGCTTGAGCAGCACCTGCTGTTGCGGGGCAGCCGTGAGTTTGGCAGCCAGGAGGCGTACGAGTCTTGGCTTGAGCAGGTGACGGAGAAAGCCAACCGGCTGCGGAGCCGGCGGCTGACGGTGGAGCTCGATGCGATGCGCCAGCTGCGCGTGGAGCGTCTCCCCGAGTACAGCGAGGTTGAAGTTGGAGTCAGCGGCTGGAGCACGATCCGAGTCAAACACAACGCCTACTCGGTGCCGTCGCGGCTCCAGGGCGAGCGAGTGCGCGTGCGGATCTTCGACGCCAGGCTGGAGGTCTTCCATGGCGGCCGGCACCAGCTGACGATCGAGCGGCGTCGCGGCGAAAACGGTCACCGTATCGACTACCGGCACGTGATTTGGTCGCTGGTGCGCAAGCCCGGCGCCTTCGCGCGGTACCGGTACCGTGAGGAGTTGTTCCCGACGCCGGCGTTTCGCCGCGCCTACGACCAGCTCCACGGCGCGCAGGCCACGGCGCGGGCCGACCTGGAGTATCTGCGGATTCTGCATTTGGCCGCCTCGACGATGGAGTCCGAGGTAGAGGCGGCGCTGGATCTGTTGAGCGAAGAGGTGCCGCTGTACGAGCGCGTCAAGAGCTTGGTGCAACCGGCACGGACGTCGCTGACTGTGCCAGAGGTTGCGATGCCGGTCGTCGACCTCCACAGCTACGATGCCCTGCTGGCGCAGGTGGCGTCATGAGTGCGACGCCAGCGGGCCTCCCGATCCAGCTGCGAGAGCTCAAGCTGCCGGCGTTCGTGACCTACCACGACGAGGTGGCGAAGAGGGCTGAGCAGGGAGGATGGCCCTTCCAAAACTACCTGGCCCATTTGACGCAGCTCGAGCTCGACGAGCGGCAACAGCGCAAGCTCGATCGGCTGCGGCGGGCTTCGCAACTACCCGCCGAAAAGACGCTGACAACACTGGATTTGTCCCGTCTTCCCGCCAAGGTACGACGAGTTCTGCCAAGCCTGTGCGAGGGCGGCTTTGTCGAGCGGGCGGAGAATCTCTTGGCCTTTGGGCTGCCAGGAAGGGGAAAATCCCACGCCTTGTGTGCCGTCGGTCACGAGCTGGTCCAGCGCGGCTACAAAGTGCTCTTCACGCCGGCCTTTCGGCTGGTTCAACGGCTGTTGGTCGCCAAACGCGACCTCGCCCTCGATGCCGAGCTGCGGCGCCTCGACGCCTTCGACGCCGTCCTGGTCGACGACCTCGGCTACGTCCAGCAAGACCGCGAGGAGATGGAGGTGCTCTTCACCTTCCTCGCCGAGCGCTACGAGCGCAAGAGCGTCCTGATCACCAGCAATCTGGTCTTCTCGCAGTGGGATCAGATCTTCAAGAACCCGATGACCACTGCCGCCGCGATCGACCGCTTGGTGCATCACGCCGTCATTCTGGAGATGACAGGTCCGAGTATGCGGTCCGAAGAGGCAGCCGCCCGCGGCGCCGAAGCCAAGAAATCATGAGACTTGGCGCTCCATCGGCCGGCGCGCGTCCTATGGAAGGTGACGCCCTGTGGAAAACTGGGTCCCCCACCCGCACCCCCTCCCAGTTTCCCACAGGACTTGCAAAACGCCCCCCTGTCCTCCCACCCGCGTTTCGCACACCTCCCACAGGACCGACGACGAGGAGATATCTACCTGAATTTGAAGCAAGAAAAAGCCCGCGGGGCTACGCCCCGCCCCCTACCACGGTGCACAGGTGTAATTGTCGTCGCCGCACAAGTGTAGTTGACGCCGGGCAACCGCCCTCAACATGGCCCTGCCAACGAGCTACTACGACCGACTGGGAATACCCAGGCTTGCCCCGTAACCTCAACTCCTCGAACCGCCGGATGCGGACTCGCATGTCCGGTGGTGTGGGAGGGGAACGGCGGGGATGACCCGCCGTCCCCTATCCCGCTTAACTGGATCGCGGGAGAGGAGCGCTCCTCCCCTCGATTGAGCCAGTATAATCCAAGTTGGATTAACCCAAGATAGATTACAGAATGGGCGAGTGGGTCCCGTCCACTCACCTGAGTACCAGAACATGCTGGCGCGGCTTCGGCAGGCCCGCCGCAGCGCCGGGCTTACCCAGGAAGAGGTAGCAAAGCGGCTCGGGGCGCGCCAGGCGTTCGTGTCGAAGGTGGAGCGAGGCGAGCGGCGGATTGATCCCGTCGAGCTTGCACAGTTCGCCTCCCTGTACGGAAAGCCGCTTGTTTGGTTCCTCGGCTCAGGCCGCGAGTGAGATCAGGGGGCGAGGATGCGCCCCGCCATTGGTCTTGCAGCAGTCTTGCAAATCACGACCCAAAGGACGAACCCTTCCCCGGACCTGATCCTGCAAGTGACGTTTTTTGTGAGATTTAAAGTGGTGGAGCCGAACGGGATCGAACCGTCGACCTCTTGAATGCCATTCAAGCGCTCTCCCAACTGAGCTACGGCCCCACTGAGGCGTGAAAGTCTAGCGGCTGGGTGGTGGGGTGTCAAACTCGCGGCGGGGTGGGCGGAAGAGTGGGGTTGCCCCGGCCGCGGCGCGCCTGACGGCGCGACCGCGGTCGGGCCGGGGGCGCGAGAGGGAGCGTCTTGCCGCGCTCGGAGCCGCTCCAGCATGACGGGTGACATCGGGTGCTGGATTGGGCGGTTACAAGGATGCCCAATTTTCCGTCCGTAGCCCCCCCACCCGCTCGAACTCTCTGAGGTTGTTGGTTACCAGGATGAGGTTGCGGGCCAGGGCCTGGGCGGCGATCAGGCTGTCGAGGTCGCCGATGGGACGACCTCGGCGACGAAGATCCGCTCGCAGTCGAGCCCCGTGGACGGCGTCTTCCAGCTCGAAGGGGAGGAGCTTTATAGGGGCAACGAAAGAGTCCAGCCGGCCGTGTGCTGCGGAAGGGTCTCGGCTCCCCTCTGCCCCTTGCCGGAGCTCGAGCACGGTGATGACACTCAAGACCACGTTCGTGGGACCTACGACACGCAACTTTGCCAGCACGCCGGGTGGGCGCTCCTTGAGGGCGTAGATGCAGATGTTCGTGTCGAGGAGATAGCTCACGGCTCGAAGGTCTTGCGGCGCTGCTTGACCGCGGCAGGGCGGACGAAGTTCTCGGGCATCCCTTCGAACGCTTGCCAGAAGTCAGCCGGCCATTCGGAGCGCGGCAAGAGCTTGAGGACCAAAGTCTCACCCTCGCGATGAATCTCGACCTCCTCGGTTCCCGGGGGAAATCGCAACTCCTTGGGAAGCCTCACGGCCTGGCTGTTGCCGCTCCAAAACACCTTCGCGTGGACCATCCTACCTCCTGGCGGAAGCGCCGCCAACGCGCTTCAAACGAAGTATGCACGCGTATATACAGAGAATCAACCCGGGAGCCGGGTAGTGGGTCAAGGCTCACTGCCGAGGTGGTGCCGGTAGTCGTTGATGTTGCCACGATGCTCCCATCCCCCTGGTGATCCCGGCCAGGCGTCTTTGTTGCCCCGGCCGCGGCGCGCCTGACGGCGCGACCGCGACCGAGCCGGGGGGGCGCGGGCGGTGCGTTCTCGAGGGTCCGGCTTAGCTGCCGGCGGAGGCCAGGCTTGGCAGGCGGCGGACGATCTCGGCGCGGAGGTCGTCCAGGCCTTTGCCGGTGACGGCGGAGATGCATACGGCGTCGCCGTCATGGGGTGTGGCGTGGGCGGCGGGGAGGCGATCGCATTTGTTGAAGACGGTGATGACGCGGTTGCGATCGACGCCGAGCTCGTCCAGAACCTCGTCGGCGACGCGCATCTGGTCGTACCACTGGGGGTGGCTGCGGTCGACCAGGTGCAGGACCAGGTCGGCGGCGGTGATTTCGCCCAGGGTGCTGCGGAAGGACGAGACCAGGTGATGGGGGAGCTTGCGGATGAAGCCCACGGTGTCGGCAAAAACGATGGAATCGGCGGCGTGACCGGCGGTCCCGGCGGCAGGATGGCCGGCCGCGGCGGCGGCGCCGTTGCCGTCCTGGGCGACGGCGACGGCGTACGGGGCGGCGGCGCCGCCGGGATGCAGGCTGCCGCGCCTTAGCTTGGCGTCCAGGGTGGCGAAGAGGCGGTCTTCGGCCAGGGTGCCGGCGGCGGTGAGGCGGTTGAACAGGGTCGACTTGCCGGCGTTGGTGTAGCCGGTCAGGGCGACGATGGGGGTACCGCGGCGGCCGCGGCGCTGCTGGCCCCGGGTGCGATCGATGCGGGCCAGGTCGGCTTCCAGGCGGCGGATGCGGACGCGCAGCAGGCGGCGGTCTTGCTCGAGCTGCTTTTCGCCTTCTCCTCCGCGCATGCCGATGCCGCCGGCCTGGCGCGAGAGGTGGGACCAGCGGCGAGTCAGACGCGGCAGGAGGTAGTTGAGGCGGGCCAGCTCGACCTGGGTGCGGGCTTCCCGGCTTTGGGCTCGCTGGTCGAAGATCTCAAGGATGAGGCCGCTGCGGTCCAGGACGGAGAGGCTGGTGGCCTCCTCCAGCGCCTTCACCTGGCCGGCGGTCAGGTCGTCGTCGAACAGGAGCAGATCGGCCTTCAGGGCGGTGGCGGCTTCGGCGACCTCGGCGGCCTTGCCCTTGCCGATGAAGGTGGCGGGGTCGGGGGCTTGGCGGGACTGCACGGCGCGGCCGACGACCTTGGCGCCGGCCGAGGTGGCCAGCTGCGCCAGCTCGTCCAGGTGTTCTTCGACGCGCTCCATGCCGCCGGGCTGGCCGCGCAGGAAGATGCCGACCAGGAAGACCCGGCGCGAGCGCGAGCGTTCGATTTCGTGGGGGGACAAAGTTGGGTTGCCGGGGTGAGCTCTTTGAGGGGTGGCGCGCGTCCTGCGGTATTCTATCCCGCAGACCTGGATGGCAGACTGACGATGACCCGCGACCCTGCAGGAACAAAACGGCCGCTCGACGGCGGAAATTCCGCCCCCCCACCCGTTGCGCCACCCGCGGCGGCGACCGCTCCCCTGGCGCCGGCCGTCGGGCTCCAGGCGCGGTGGGTGGCGGCTCTGGTGACGGCGATGGCGCTGTGTGTGCTGCTGTGGCCTCGCGGCGCGGCGACGACTCCCATGGCACCTGGCGGCTTGCTGGTGGATCCGAGCGGCCAGCCGGCGCCGCTGACGGAAAACCTGGCGCCGGTGACGCTGCTCCATTTCTGGGCTACCTGGTGCCCTCCCTGCATCGAGGAGGCACCTGCGCTGGAGCGGCTGGACCGCGCTTTTTCGGGCTATGGCGGGTTCAAGGTGCTGCGGGTGGCGGTGGCGGATTCGCCGGCGCGGGTGGATTCACTGTACGGCGGGCGCGCGCCCAGGATGCTGTATGACCCGCGCTGGGACGTGGCGCATCGGTTCGGCACCGAGCAGCTGCCGGAAACGTACCTGCTGGTGAACGGCCGCATCGTCGAGAAGTTCATCGGCGAAAACGATTGGGACGACCCGATGGTGCGCCGCAAGATCACCCTGCGTCTGGCCGACGCCGGCGCGGCAGCGGCCACGCCGGCGGCAGAGGGCCGCGGCAGCAGGACCCAGCCTTGATCGGCGACCTTTACCAGGCCGGCGAGATCGCTGCCAAGATCGGCCTTTCGGCAGTGCTCGCGGGCGCCGTCGGCATCGAGCGACAGTGGACGGGCAAGTGGGCCGGCCCGCGCACCCACATGCTGATCGCGACCGGCGCGACGTTGATCACGCATATTTCGTCGCCGGCATACACCGCCGGAGCGGCCTGGGACGGCGGCCGCCTGGCGCCGCAGATCGTCACCGGCGTCGGCTTCATCTGCGGCGGTACGATCCTGCACGCGCGCGGGGTGATCCACGGCCTGACGACGGCGGCCGGACTGTGGGTGGCGGCGGCGGTCGGCATTGCCATCGGTGCCGGCCACTACGCCGCCGGCACGCTGACGACCCTGGCCCTGCTGACCATCCTTGCCGCCCTGCGGCCGCTGGAGGGCCGTCTGGGCCGGGGCCATACGCGCAGCGTGGTGGTGCCCATCCCGCCGGGCCAGACGGTGGCCCAGCTGGTCGACATCATCGAGACCGAGGCGATCGAAACGGAGGGGATCGAAGTGGCGCGCGGCACGTCGCCGCTGCAGGTCACCGTCAAGGTGCGCGGCGGTCCGGAAGGCGCCCGCCGGTTCATCGAGGCAGTGTGTGTCGGCGGCTTTGACGCGGTGGACGAATCCACGCCGGTCCGGCCGCTGGTCCCGCCCCCATCGGTCTGAACCGATCTGAGCCACGGCGGGCGGCCGCCGCCGCGGTGAGCCGCTTGCTCGCTGTCGCCGGCTCTGCCGCGGCGGGGTAACGCTCCCGCTCCTGCGCTAGAAGTGAAACGCCAGGCCGCCGTGCGCCATGGCGAAGATGTGCGAGCGGGTCAGCTCGGCGTAATGCCCGGACACTTCCAGGGTGACGCCCAGGCGGCGGGTGGCCCTGAACTCTCCGGTGAGCCCGACGACGCCGCCGACCGCCGTCCTGGACGACGAGGTGCCGGTGTCGATGTCGATGCCGCTCAAGCGGTAGGCGCCAATCCCCAGGTAGACCCCCGAATCGTAGTAGCTCTCTTCGTACATGTACTGGCCGGAGAGCGTAAGGTACGACAGGTCGGCTCCCAGCTTGCTGCCGAAGACCGTCTGGTTGTTGCCCAGGCTGAGCTGCCCGAAGCGCACGCCCAGCAGCGTCCGCGGCTCGGTCAGCGCCAGGCCTTCGATTTGCCAGCTGCCGTTGTCGAAGCTGCGGCTTCCCGGCGAGACGTCGAGGGAACCGCCCAGGCCTCCGGCCACTCCGACGGTCCAGCTGTAGAGGTCTTGCGCGGATGCCGCCGCGGGGAGCGCCAGGGCGCCCAGGACCGCGAGCAGCGCCAAGACGGACAGGTGGGCCGAACCAGAACGACGATGACCGATCAAGGGCAATCCCTCCTTTGGTTGCTGCCTGCGTACCGCCCAACGCGGCCGAGGCTCCTGAAATGGAGCTCCGGCCGCGCCGCTGCGAGACGCCGTGCAGTATACAGGCGACGGCCCTCGCGGGCCGTCCCAGAGCGTGCTTGCTACCGCCACAGACCGGTGGCGCTGCTGCCGTTGCCGGTCGCGCCGGCCGCGTCTCCCTGCCCGCGCTGGCCATCTCCGCCCAGCGCGATCCCGCCGGCGGCGGCGACGGCCCTGCTGTCGGCCCCTGCCGCGCCGCCCACGTCCGCCATATCGGCCATAGCGGCGGCGGGAGTGGCGGCAAAGGCGCGGCCGAACACCCCGCCCGGCGCGCTCAGCGCCACCACGAAGGCGCCGTCGACGCCGACGCCGGTGATGGCGGGCCGCAGCGTCGTCAGGTCGCCGGGGCTGCCGCGGTAGACCACGAACTCGTCGGTGAGCGCGCCGCCGGTGCTATCGGAGAAGCGACGCCCCCGCACGCCGTTGACGCCGCCGGGGGTGCCCTCCCAGACCACGACGTAGGCGCCGGTGGGGTCGTGGAAGAGCGCCGGATGGCTCTGCTGCTGGTCGGTCACCTGGTTGACCAGCTGCGGCGTGCCGATCGCCCGTCCCAGGCGGGTGAAGCGCTGCGCCACGATGTCGGTTCCGGCCACCGCCGGGGCCTGGTCGGTCTGCCAGGCCACCATGTAGGTGTTGCCCGGCCCGCACGAGATCGCGACCGAGGATTCGCTGGCGAGCGCCGGCGCCACCACCTGCTCGTCGCCGATCGCCACGCCGGCAGGCGTCAGCCGCCGCACGGCGACGCCCGCCAGGTTGGGTTCAAACGGCTGTAGCGAGTTGGCGAACGTCCAGGCCGCGTGGATGCGGCCGCTGCCGCTGACGCACAGGCTGGGCCGGTCGGTCAGCGCCAGGCCGGTGCTCAGCTGGATCTCCGCGCCGGCCGCGGCTCCGGCGGCGTCGAACAGCCGCGCCATGACCCGCGGCGGACCGCTGGCCTGGGCGCCCGTCGGCAGTGCGATCCACGCCACCACGAAGCCGCCATCGGGAGTGGCGGCCACTGCCGGCCGCGAATCGGCAGGGGTCGCCGGCGAACCCGAAGGGTCGGAGGCCACGACGATCGTGCCACCCACCGGCCGGCCGCGCGGGGCGTAGCGCTGCGCCAGGACGGTGCTCTGATCGCCGGCCTGGCTGGTCCACACCACGACGTAACGCCCCTGGGTGTCGGCGACGGCGGCGGCGGCGGTCTGCGGCGGCTGCGAGCCTGTCGGCTCCGGCAGCGCGAAGTCACCGCCCAGCGGCGCATCGCTGGCGCCGAAGATCCGGCCGAAGACGTCCTGCTGCACGACGTCGGTCAGGGCGTCCCACGCCGCCAGAAATCCGCCGCCGGCGTTGCCCGCCACCACCGGATCGTTTTGCACGCAGTCGCTGCAGCTGCTGAGCGAGAAGACCGGTCCCGCCGCCGGTTGCGCCGCGGCTGCGGCGACCGGCGCCGCGACGGCGAGGGTCAGCAACAGCGGCGCGAGCGCTCGGGCGCCGGCCGCCAGATTCCGGCACGACATGTTGATCCTGTCTTGGAGCTTCATTGCAAACCTCCATGGGTCTGAATGCTTCGTTTGCCTTTCGGCTGGCGGCCAACCATCTGCATTCATCTACGGAGGCGAAGCGGCCGGCGTCCAGCGCGCGCCGGTTGCCGGCGAGACAGGTGCGGTGTCTAAAGCGTGCAGAGGAGGAACCGCATGCCGCCGATCCGGAACATCGCCAACGACCCCCGCTACTACCAGATGGCGGTCCTCGGATCGCTGCTCGTCTACGGCATCCTTGGGCTGGACTTCGAGGTGCGAGCGCCGCAGGCGCTGGCCATCGCCGCCGCCGCGCTCGCCACCCAGTTTGCCTGCACTCGCTGGGCGCTGCCGCGGGCACCGGGCGCACCGCCGCCGCGCTGCGACCCCAGGAGCGCCGCCATCACCATCCTCTCCCTCTGCCTGCTGCTGCGCACCGACCAGCTGGCCCTGGCCGTCGCCGCGGCGGTCCTCGCCATTGCCAGCAAGTTCTTCCTGCGGGTGGGGGCCAAGCACGTGTTCAACCCCACCAACTTCGCCCTGGTCGCCCTGATGCTCGCGACGCGCGGCCGCGTCTGGATCTCGCCCGGTCAGTGGGGGAGCACGGCGCTGCTCGGCTTTGGCGTGCTCTGCCTCGGCGGCCTGGTGGTGGCGCGCTCGTCGCGCGCCGACGTGACCTGGGCGTTTCTGGCGGCCTACGGCTCCCTGCTGCTGGGGCGCGCCCTGTGGCTCGGCCAGCCGCTTGCGATCCCGCTCCACCAGCTACAGAGCGGCGCCTTCCTGATCTTCACTTTCTTCATGATCTCGGACCCCAAGACCACCCCCGACTCGCGCGCCGGCCGCATCGTGTTCGCGATTTTGGTGGCCGCCGGCGCCGGCTGGGTGCAGTTCGCGCTGTACCGCCCGACCGCGCTTCTCATCTCCCTTGCCTTTCTGGCTCCCCTGGTGCCGGTGATCGACCGGGTGCTGCCGGGCAAGGTTTACGCTTGGCCGCAGCTCATCCTGCTGCGTGCGGAAAGGAGTCTCGCATGAGGCATCATCCTGGAAGCTCCGCGCCGTCGCCGGCGCCGGCGCGATCGGCTGCGGCGCGGCTGGCGCGGCGTGTCGCCTGCGGCCTGCTGGTCCTGGCAGGCGGCGCCGGCATGGCCTACGGTTTCTGTGGGTTTTATGTTGCCAAGGCCGACAGTCATCTTTACAACCAAGCATCGCAAGTGGTGCTGGTGCGCGACGGCGACCGCACCGTGATGACCATGGCCAACGATTTCAAGGGCGATCCAAAGGAGTTTGCCGTCGTCATCCCGGTGCCCATAGTGCTGCAACGCGAGCAGATCCACGTCGCCGACAAGGCGCTGATCGATCACCTGGACGCTTACTCGGCGCCGCGCCTGGTGGAATACTTCGATCCCGACCCCTGCGCGCCGATGTACGAGACCAAGGCGATGCGCGCCGCGCCGGCGGCACCCCAGATCTCGGTGGGTGGCAATATCGCCGACCGGGCCCACGCCCTGGGCGTGACCATCGAGGCCACCTACACCGTCGGCGAGTACGACATCCTGATCCTGTCGGCGAAGCAGAGCGACGGCCTGACCACCTGGCTGCGCGAAAGCGGCTACAAGGTGCCGGCGGGCGCCCTGCCGGTGCTGGGCAGCTACATCCGGCAAGGGCTGCATTTCTTTGTCGCCAAGGTGAACCTGACGGCACAGTCGAAGCTCGGCTTCACCTTCCTGCGGCCGCTGCAGGTGGCGTATGAATCGCCCCGTTTCATGCTGCCGATCCGCCTGGGCATGGTCAACGCCGCGGGCCCCCAGGAGCTGTTCATCTATGCGGTGACCCGCCACGGGCGCGTCGAGACGACCAACTACCGCACCGTCAAGATGCCCCAGGGCGAAGAGGTGCCGCTGTTTGTAAAGGATCAGTTCGGGACCTTCTACAAGGCGATGTTCTCCCACCAGGTAGAGCGCGAGGGCATGCGCACGGTGTTCGCCGAATACGCCTGGGACATGGGGTGGTGCGACCCCTGCGCCGCCGAGCCGCTGTCGCGGCAGGAGCTGCGCAATCTCGGCGTGTTCTGGCTGCAGCCCGACGAAGGCAACGGCGACAACGGTCCGGTCCTCAGGCGACCCGGCGGGCGCGGGCCGGTCAACGGCGAGGTCTTTCTGACCCGGCTGCACGTGCGCTACGACGCCGAGCACTTCCCCGAGGACCTGGCCTTCCAGGAGACCGGCGACCGAGACAACTTTCAGGGCCGCTTCATCATCAGCCATCCCTGGACGCGCGGCGCCACCTGCGAGGCGGCCGCACCCTACCAGCGCCAGCTGCACGAGCGCTGGGACCGCGAGGCGCAGAACCTGGCCAATCTCACCGGGTGGGGCATCGACGACATCCGCCGCCAGATGAATCTGCGCGCGGCGAGCGCGCCTGCAAGCGAGCAGCCGTGGTGGAAGAGCCTGTGGAATCAGTGAGCGGCAGGTGGCGGTGTCGCCGGTGCCGGATTCGGCGCCGGCGCCGGGGACGCAGCGGGCGGCGCACCCGCGTCACCCGGTCCGGCGCCGTGGGCGGCGTGGCGCCGGTGCTCCAGGCGGGACTGGGCGCGCTCTTCCAGGAAGCGCTGATACTGCTGCCGCTGCTCGGCGTCGAGCACCTGGCCGATGCGGTCCTGGGAGCTCTTGACCACCGCGGCGATCTTGGGGCGCACTTCCTGGAAGAGCGCCCAGGTTTCGCGATGGGTGTCGGCCAGGATGGCGTCGATCTGCTGCTCCTGCTCGGGGCGCAGCTGGAGACGGCGCTTCAGCTCCCCCTCCAGCGCCTGGATGCGCTCCGCTTCCATGGCATGGATGCCTGCGACGCCGCCCGTGCGCACCCGGCGATGCAGCAGCAGGTTTGCACCCAGGGCACCCACCACGACGCCCACCAGAAAGAGCGCGACGACCGTGCCGACGGCGGCCGGTCGCTTCATGCGCGGCACTCCGTCCGCGCTGCCGCTTCACCCCGGCGGGGCGTCACTGCGTCGCCTCGGCCGAAGCCGAGGACCAGGCGACCAGCTGATCGGGGCTGGGCTCCTCCAGCAGCAGCTGCGGCGGCGCGGCGGCAGCGGCGACGGTAGCCGGCGCCGGTGCGGGCGAAGAGGTGGTGAACCCCAGAAAGGCCAGGGCCACGGCCAGCCCCAGGGCGGCCGGCAGAGCGCGGAAGGCCGCCCAGCCCAGCAGCTCCGAGGGGCGCTCGATGCGCGCCGCGACGCGCAGCGCAAAATTGGCGTCCGGCAGCACCGCCGCCCAGGCAGGCGTCGCCGGTTCGGCGAGGACCTGCCGCGCCAGCTGCAACCGCCGGGCGAAGTCGGCGCAAGCGGCACAGCCGTCCAGGTGGGCGGCGACCTGCACGGGAGCCGGTCGACCGGCCGCAGCGAGCCGCGCACGCACCTGCCGGCAGACCGCAGCGTTCCGGGTGCCCCTGGGTTCCATCGTGGCGCTCATGGTCTCATCCCTCCTCGAGCACCCGCCGCAGACGCTGGCGGGCTCGATGCGCACGGACCTTGACGTTGACCTGACTCCAGCCGAGACGTTCCGCGATCTCGGCCACCGACCAGCCTTCGGCTTCCAGCAGCACCAGCATGAAACGGTCGGCGGGCGTCAGGCGGGTGAGCAGCCGTTCGACCTCCAACCTGGCGGTGGGATCGGTTTCGGGCGCCGCCACCTCTTCCATGTCGCCGGCGCCGCCCTGCGCCCACGCCCGCCCTGGGCTGCTTGCCCCCGGCGAGCTTGCCGCGGCCCCCGGTTGCACCGCCGCGCGATGATCGTGACGCCGCAACCGATCGTAGGAGCAGCGCAGGCACAGACGCGTCAGCCAGTGCTCAAAGGGCGCCCGCGCGCTGTAGGTGCCGAGCTTCAGCCAGGCGCGCAGGAAGGTTTCCTGGGCTACTTCTTCGACGTCCTGCGGCTGGCGGAAAAAGCGGCCGACCAGCCGGAAGACGCGCGCCTGATACCGCCGCACCAGGACGGCAAAGGCCTCCCCGTCGCCGCCCATGCTGGCGCGGATCAGAGCGGCTTCACCGTCTTCGCTGCGCTCGCTGCCGGCGAGCGGCTCAAGGGTCATCCATGCGTCCACAGCCTGCATGCCGGCGTCTCCATGCTCCCTCAACATTCTAGACGAGCCCACGGCCCTGCCGGTTACGCCCCGCTGCTGCGAGCGGCTAAGCAGCCTAGCCCGTTCGCTCCAAAGCTGGCCGGGCCGGGCCGCTACTGTCCATCGGGTTCGCTCCGCAGCGCCCGCTGGGACAGCCTGGCGCATGATGGAGCCCGGCCCAAAAAAACGACAGCCCGCGATTCCTCGCGGGCTGTTCAACAAGATTAGCTTCCCGGCAACGACCTACTCTCCCACACACTTTCGCATGCAGTACCATCGGCGCTGAGGGGCTTAACTGCCGTGTTCGGAATGGGAACGGGTGTTTCCCCCTCGCCACAGCCACCGGAAAAGCGTCAAACTGAAAAAGAACAGATGAATCTGTATCTTTGAAACTGAATCGGGTCAGTAGCGATAGGAACCGCCGGCTGGAGAGCGAACAATTGGTCAAGCCGAACGACCGATTAGTACAGGTCAGCTCAACGCCTTGCAGCGCTTACACCTCCTGCCTATCAACCTGGTAATCTTCCAGGGGTCTTCAGGGAAACCTCATCTTGAGGGGGGCTTCCCGCTTAGATGCTTTCAGCGGTTATCCTTTCCGAACATAGCTACCCAGCGATGCCGCTGGCGCGACAACTGGTGCACTAGAGGTTCGTCCATCCCGGTCCTCTCGTACTAGGGACAAATCCCCTCAAGTTTCCTGCGCCCACACGAGATAGGGACCGAACTGTCTCGCGACGTTCTGAACCCAGCTCACGTACCACTTTAATCGGCGAACAGCCGAACCCTTGGGACCGGCTTCAGCCCCAGGATGTGATGAGCCGACATCGAGGTGCCAAACCTCCGCGTCGATGTGAACTCTTGGCGGAGATCAGCCTGTTATCCCCGGGGTAGCTTTTATCCGTTGAGCGATGGCCCTTCCATACGGGACCACCGGATCACTAAGGCCTACTTTCGTACCTGCTCGACTTGTAGGTCTCGCAGTCAAGCTCCCTTATGCCTTTACGCTCTACGGCTGGTTTCCAATCAGCCTGAGGGAACCTTCGCGCGCCTCCGTTACTTTTTGGGAGGCGACCGCCCCAGTCAAACTACCCGCCTGACAATGTCCCGGACCCGGATTACGGGTCTCGGTTAGAACTCCAGAACGCTAAGGGTGGTATTTCACCGTTGGCTCCGCCGATGCTAGCGCACCGACTTCACAGCCTCCCACCTATCCTACACATAGCGCACCGGGGTTCACTGCCAGGGTGCAGTAAAGCTCCACGGGGTCTTTCCGTCTACGTGCGGGTAACCGGCATCTTCACCGGTGCTTCAGATTCGCTGAGCCCCTTGTTGAGACAGCGCCCAGATCGTTACGCCATTCGTGCAGGTCGGAACTTACCCGACAAGGAATTTCGCTACCTTAGGACCGTTATAGTTACGGCCGCCGTTTACCGGGGCTTCGATTCAGAGCTTCGCCCTGAAAGCTAACCCCTCCTCTTAACCTTCCGGCACCGGGCAGGCGTCAGACCCTATACGTCGTTTTTGACTTTGCAGAGACCTGTGTTTTTGGTAAACAGTCGCCTGGGCCATTTCTCTGCGACCGTCGAAAGCTTCGAGGGCAAGCCTCTACACTTTCAGCGGCACACCTTCTCCCGAAGTTACGGGGTTAGTTTGCCGAGTTCCTTAACAAGGGATCACTCAAGCGCCTTAGGATTCTCTCCCCGTCTACCTGTGTCGGTTTGCGGTACGGTCAGTCCGTTCTCTCCCTAGAGGTTTTTCTTGGCAGTGTGGATTTACCCACTTTGCGGCCCGAAGGCCTCGACATCACGCCTTGGCGTTAAGGGACAGCGGATTTGCCTACCATCCCCGCCTACACGCTTGAACCCACACAACCAATGGTGGGCTGGGCTATCTTCCTGCGTCACCCCATCGGTGATAACGATTCCGGACTGGTACAGGAATATTGACCTGTTTTCCATCGGCTACGCCTTTCGGCCTCGCCTTAGGGACCGACTAACCCTGAGCGGATTGACCTTCCTCAGGAAACCTTAGACTTTCGGCGAGCAGGGTTCTCACGTGCTTTATCGCTACTTATGCCGGCATGGTCACTTCTGTGCGCTCCACCTGTCCTCACGGTCTGGCTTCGACGCCCACAGAAAGCTCCTCTACCATCCCTTTCGGGATCCGCAGCTTCGGTAATCAGCTTGAGCCCCGTTAAATTATCGGCGCAGAGCCACTCGACCAGTGAGCTATTACGCATTCTTTAAAGGATGGCTGCTTCTAAGCCAACATCCTGGCTGTCTGTGCAACTCCACATCCTTTTCCACTTAACTGATATTTGGGGACCTTAGCTGGCGGTCTGGGTTGTTTCCCTCTCGACCACGGAGCTTATCCCCCGTAGTCTGACTCCCGTGGTCACATCACGGCATTCGGAGTTTGATTGGATTCGGTAACCTGTAGGGCCCCTAGCCCATTCAGTGCTCTACCTCCGTGATACAACCCACGAGGCTAGCCCTAAAGCTATTTCGAGGAGAACCAGCTATCACCGGGTTCGATTAGCTTTTCACCCCTACCCACAGCTCATCCAAGTTTTTTCAACCAACACTGGTTCGGGCCTCCACTGAGTGTTACCCAGCTTCACCCTGGCCATGGGTAGATCACCTCGTTTCGGGTCTACTGCCACTGACTATGATCGCCCTATTCAGACTCGCTTTCGCTACGGCTCGTGCACGATGCTTAACCTTGCCAGTGACAGTAACTCGCCGGCTCATTATGCAAAAGGCACGCGGTCACGCGTGACCACGAGCGGCCATAGCGCTTCCACTGCTTGTAAGTACACGGTTTCAGGTACTATTTCACTCCCCTATCAGGGGTGCTTTTCACCTTTCCCTCACGGTACTGGTTCACTATCGGTCACAGAGTAGTATTTAGCCTTGGGAATGGTCTACCCAGATTCCCACAGGGTTCCACGTGTCCCGTGGTACTCGGGAGCGCTGTAAGAGAGTCACCTAACCTTTCGCCTACGGGGCTATCACCCTCTATGGCGGTTCGTTCCAGAACCTTCTGCTAGGCTGGTGATTTTTAACTCTCCGCCCGGCCGTAACCGGACCACACAACGTCCCACAACCCCGTTCAGGCAACGCTTACGGGCTATTACGCCTGTACGGTTTGGGCTGTTCCGCGTTCGCTCGCCGCTACTGACGGAATCGCTTTTGCTTTCTCTTCCTGGGGGTACTGAGATGTTTCACTTCCCCCCGTTCGCTTCGTCGGAGCTATGAATTCACTCCGCGATGGCAGGGCATTAACCCCTGCCGGGTTTCCCCATTCGGAAATCCCCGGATCAAAGCCTGTTTGCGGCTCCCCGAGGCTTATCGCAGCTTACCGCGTCCTTCATCGCCTCTCTGCGCCAAGGCATCCACCGTGTACCCTTAGTAGCTTGACCAAACTTGAGTTCTCTTCATCCGGCGAATCCTATCGCTTCTAACCCGATTCAGTTGTCAATGAACCCGTAAGGATCGTTGAGATCCGCGGTGCGCTTCCCCACCGGCATTGCTGCCGCGGCAAGCGCACCGCGCATCGTCAACTCACGTCACGTCTTCGCAAAGAACCTTGGCGCCACACAGGCCGCCTGCCAACTTTCCCCGGTCGCCAGCCAGCTTCGATTACGGAGCTGGTGGAGCTGATCGGGTTCGAACCGATGACCTCCGCCTTGCAAGGGCGGCGCTCTCCCAACTGAGCTACAGCCCCCCGGGCTTTCAAGTCGATCACGCCGATATGGTGGGCCTAGGTAGATTTGAACTACCGACCTCACGCTTATCAGGCGTGCGCTCTAACCAACTGAGCTATAGGCCCAGAGAGGGAACGCGCGCGCGCCGATTCCCTGGAAACTGAATAGAGGAAGGAGGTCAACGCTTCGACCTAGAGTCAGCCGTCGTTCACCCGCGAAGGGCTTCGGACGGACATGCTCCTTAGAAAGGAGGTGATCCAGCCACAGGTTCCCTACAGCTACCTTGTTACGACTTCACCCCAATCGCCGAACATACCATGGGCGGCTGCTTCCCGAGGGTTAGCGCACCGACTTCTGGTACAACCGACTTTCGTGATGTGACGGGCGGTGTGTACAAGGCCCGGGAACGTATTCACCCCAGCATGCTGATCTGCGATTACTAGCGATTCCAGCTTCATGCAGTCGAGTTGCAGACTGCAATCCGAACTGAGGACGGTTTTTTGGGATTAGCTCCGCCTCGCGGCTTCGCAACCCTTTGTACCGCCCATTGTAGCACGTGTGTAGCCCTGGACATAAAGGCCATGAGGACTTGACGTCATCCCCACCTTCCTCCCCGATTGTCCGGGGCAGTCTCCTTAGAGTTCCCGGCATTACCCGCTGGCAACTAAGGATAGGGGTTGCGCTCGTTGCGGGACTTAACCCAACATCTCACGACACGAGCTGACGACAGCCATGCAGCACCTCTATGTGCGGCTCCTCGAGGAGAAGCCGACTTTCATCCAGGACGGTCCACCACAGTTCAAGCCCAGGTAAGGTTCTTCGCGTTGCATCGAATTAAACCACATGCTCCACCGCTTGTGCGGGCCCCCGTCAATTTCTTTGAGTTTCAGCCTTGCGACCGTACTCCCCAGGCGGGGTACTTAATGCGTTAGCTACGGCACTGTAGGGGTCGATACCCCAACACCTAGTACCCATCGTTTACAGCGTAGGACTACCAGGGTATCTAATCCTGTTTGCTCCCCTACGCTTTCGCGCCTCAGCGTCAGTATCGGTCCAGAGTAGCCGCCTTCGCCACCGGTGTTCCTCCCAATATCTACGCATTTCACCGCTACACTGGGAATTCCGCTCCTCCTCTCCCGGCCTCAAGCCAGGCAGTTTCAAAGGCAATTCCTCGGTTGAGCCGAGGGATTTCACCTTTGACTTACCAAGCCGCCTACGCGCCCTTTACGCCCAATAATTCCGAATAACGTTCGCCACCTCCGTATTACCGCGGCTGCTGGCACGGAGTTAGCCGTGGCTTCTTCTAGCGGTACCGTCAAGAACGCCGATTATTTGCCACGTATCGTTCGTCCCGCCTGAAAGGAGTTTACGATCCGAAGACCTTCATCCTCTCACGCGGCGTTGCTCCATCAGGCTTGCGCCCATTGTGGAATATTCCCTACTGCTGCCTCCCGTAGGAGTCTGGGCCGTGTCTCAGTCCCAGTGTGGCCGATCACCCTCTCAGGCCGGCTACTGATCGTCGCCTTGGTGGGCCATTACCCCGCCAACTAGCTAATCAGCCGCGGGCTCCTCTGTGAGTGCTGGCTTGCAAGCGAGGCCAGCTTTCTTGGCGGGATCGCGACCCCGCCGACGTATGCGGTATTAGCCGAGTTTCCCCAGGTTATCCCCCGCTCCCAAGGCAGATTACCCACGTGTTACTCACCCGTTCGCCGCTCTCCGGCAGCCGAAGCCGCCTTCGCGCACGACTTGCATGTGTTAAGCACGCCGCCAGCGTTCATTCTGAGCCAGGATCAAACTCTCCAGTTTGAATCCATCTTCCGCCGAGGTCGGCTAAGTGACCCTCGACGGCTCGTTTTTCATTCGGAATCTCGGATCGTCCACGCCATCCTCTTGCGAGGCTTGCGCAGACGTCAGAGTTCAGTCGTTGACTTTTCCTCTATTCAGTTTTCAAAGAACCGGCGCTTTTTTGAAGCGCGATTTTTGATTCTACGGCCCTTACTGGCGCCTGTCAAGCACTTTTTGAGTCGCCGCTGAACACAGGCGGCGGGGGCCTCACGGCCACCTGCCGGCATCGCTACCGTTGCCTGTCTCGCGGGGATGCGTGCGCCTGCGGAACTAGCCGCAGACAGTTCGATGCCCCCGACGATCGTCTTGCCAACACTTGGAGTGTCGGGGACCTGCGACGGAACAACGCCCGGCTCGTCTTGTCAATTCCACCCAACGTGGCCCAGCTGCAACCACGTCCGCTTGTCCCCACCGCACCACCCACACCCTCGGGACCCGCGACCCCTGCACCGGCTTGCCGATTCAGGGAGGAAGAGTTTACGTCCCTGCCACAGGGTTGTCAACCACTTCGTGACGCGAATTTTGGGGCGCGTGCCGCGATCCACGCCAGCGCGCTTGGGTGCCCCGCCGCCTCACCCGCCAACCCATCCAAATGTCAAACCCAAACAACCCCCTGGCGTCACCAGGGAGGCGCAGTGTAGGGAACCCCGCCCGCCATGTCAACCCCTGCGCATCACTTCATCCAACAGACTCCCTGAATCCGCCCCAATCCCCCTTGCCGGCGCTCCCCCACCGCCATATCCGCCCACGGATTCCGCCGCACCGTGGCCAGCCAGCCGCCCCTGGTGGCAATCGCCTCGGAGCTGCTCGCATTCACCGCCGCACTGGTCACGCCCGCGCACCGCCGATCGGCAGACCATGGCGCGCTCCTGCTGGCTCGGCACGGCAGACGGCTTCGCCGGACGCTGCGGACCTGGCGGCGGGGCCGGCGGAGCTCCGGCTCCTACGGCCCCGGCTCCAGTCCTTGAGATGGACACCTCAATGGACACCCCCATGGGGTGTCTTGCCGGGGATTGGAGGCTTGTGATAGGAACGTTAAATGCGAACGATCCGGACTGCAGCGCCCAGGATAGTCGGCCTCTCTCTTCTCCTTGCCCTTGTCGCCACGGCGGCGTGGCCGGCATCCTGCCCGGCCAACGGCGCGCCGCTGCCGACCCCCGCGGAACGGCAGGCCCTGACGCCGATGGTGATCCTGCTCTGCTACCTGCCGCCGCAGGAGGTGGACGTGATCATCGGCTCGATCGGCCACGATCCGCAGGCGTCGCTCACCGATCCGGCGTACGACAGCGGCAAGCAGAACCCGGACGGGTCGCTGCGGCCGCCGCTCGACCGCGCCGAAATCGTCGCGCTGATCGACATGCACTCGGTGCTGGACGTGGACATGACCGATGGCGCCATCGTGCGCAAATACGTTCCCAACAGCGACGTCGGCGGCTACCTGTACGGCCGCACGGTGATCAGCTCCGGCGGCAAGCTGTTCGTGGTCCCCACCAACACCGTGCGCGGCTTCGTCGGCCTGGAGCGCAACACCACCGGCCTCGACGCCGGGCAGACCATCGCCGCCGTGGGGCTCGACTACGAAACCGGTCTCACCGGCCAGTTCACCGACGCCACCGACGATCCGTCGTCCTACCACCGCCTGGTGTCGCGGGAAGTGCAGGCGCACGGCCTGCACGTGCTGCGGCACATCATGTCCAGCTCCGGCGCCGCCGCCGCAGAGATCCCCCTGGGCAAGAACCTCAACGATGCCGTGGCGGCTACCGCGCCCAGCCTGACCGGGCGCACCTTTGAAATGGACCGCCAGGGCGCGACCAACCCCTACACCGGCCTGGGCATCTCGGACGACATCGGCCTGCTCGTCTTGCAACACGAAAGCGACCAGTACCCCCTGCACCTCAACGAAGAGGACGTGATGCTGACGGCGCCGACGCCGCTCGCCACCGGCGACACCCTGCTGCGGCGCAACCTGGAGGGCGCCGACACCCAGATCGCCGTCTACACCCAGGTCACCAACGCCGACGGCTCGCAGAGCAACGTCTGGCAGCTGTCGCCCGACCTGTCCGCCGCCGACCTCGACTACTACCAGCGCCTCATCGGCCAGGCCGCCGCCCGCGCCGCCGCCGCCGCCGGTGGTTAGGCGGCGGCCTGTATCGGAGGAATCGGTACTGGATGGCGGCACGCGGCGCGGCGGCGCCAGGCGCTGCCCCGCGCCCCGCATGGGCGCGCCGGACCTGCTGGGTAGCGCTCAGCCGGCTTGCGGCCCGTGCGGCACGGGCTGGTTCGCAGCGGACTTGAAGAGGAGACGGCGGCCCTGAATCTCCCAGGGCTCGGTGAGGAGGCGGCGGAGGGCTTCCGGGTAGGCCAGGTGCTCTTGCTGCAGGATGCGGGCGGCCAGGGTGTCGTCGGTGTCGTCGTCGGCGACGGCGACGGCGCGCTGGACGACGATGGGACCGCTGTCCAGGCCTTCGTCCACCAGGTGGACGGTGCAGCCGGCGATGCGGACGCCGTGGGCCAGGGCCTGCGCGGCTCCGTCGACGCCCGCAAAGGCAGGCAGCAGGCTGGGATGGATGTTCAGGATGCGCCGCGGAAAGGCGGCCACAAAATCCGCCGACAGCAGGCGCATGTAGCCCGCCAGGCAGACCCATTCGACCGCGGCGCCGCGCAGGGCGGCGATCACCTTGGCTTCGTGCGCGGCGCGGTCAGGCTCGCCGCGGTGAGGCAGCGCCACCGCCGGCAGGCCGCGCTCGCGCGCCCGTTCCAGGCCGGCGGCGCCGGCGACGTTGCTGGCGACCAGGGCGATCTGGGCCGGCAGCTCACCGCGCACCACGGCGTCGTGGAGCGCCAGGAAGTTGCTGCCGCGGCCGGACAGCAGGACGCCGACGCGCGCGGGTGCGCCGGCCTCAGGGGCCGTCATCGTGCGCCGGAGCGTCGTCGCTGGGCAGCGGTCCCAGGTCGTAGACGACCCCGGCCGCCCCTTCCTGCACGGTGCCGATGATCGACGACCGCTGGCCGGCGGCGCGGAGCTGGGCGAGGATGTCGCGCAGCCCGGCGGGGTCGACGACCAGGATCATGCCGATGCCCATGTTGAAGACGCGGAACATCTCTTCCGTTTCGACGTCGCCGTGCTCCTGCAGGAAGTGATAGATGGCAGGCACTTCCCAGCTGCCGACGCGGATCTCGGCGTGGAGGCCCTGGGGGAGCACGCGGGGCAGGTTGTCGGTGATGCCGCCGCCGGTGACGTGCGCCATGGCGCGCAGCGCGGGGTGGCGCAGCAGCGGCCGCAGAGGGGCCAGGTAGGACAGGTGCGGGGCCAGCAGCTGCTCGCCGACCCGCTCGCCCTTGGCCCACGGCGCCGCATCGCTCACGCCCAGGCCGAGGCGCTCGAAGAGGACGCGGCGCGCCAGCGAATAGCCGTTGGTATGGAGCCCCGCCGCCGGCAGGCCGACCAGGACGCTGCCGGCGACGACGCGCGAGCCGTCCAGCACGTGCAGGCGATCGACCATGCCGACGATGAAGCCGACCAGCTCGTAGTCACCGGGCTGGTAGAAGCCGGGCATTTCCGCGGTCTCGCCGCCGAGCAGCGCACAGCCGTTCTGCTTGCAGCCGTCGGCCACCCCGCGCACCAGCTCGACCAGGCGCTCCGGCTCCAGCGCTCCGGCCCCGACGTAGTCGAGAAAGAACAGCGGCACGGCGCCCTGCACCAGGATGTCGTTGACGCAGTGATTGACCAGGTCGCGGCCGACGGTCGAATAGTCGCCCGCCAGCCGGGCGACCACCAGCTTGGTGCCCACGCCGTCCGCCGAGGCGACCAGGACAGGTTCGCCGATCCCCTCCAACTGCGGCCGGAAGAGCCCGCCGAAGCTGCCGATCTCGCTCAGGACGCCGGGGGTGAAGGTGGCGCGGGCCAGCTTCCTGACCTGCGCCAAGCCCTTTTCCTGCGCGGCGATATCCACCCCGGCCGCTTTGTAGGCGCTCCTGCTGGCATCGGCGCTTGACATGGCTGGCGGAGTCGAAACCGTCGCCGTTACGGCAGCGGCGTGATGCTGTTGCAGACCTCCCGCGGCAGCGCGATATCGCGGTAGAAGATCAGGTTGTCGCCCCAGATGGTGAAGGTGCGGCCGGGACAGCGGAGCTTGTCGACCTGCTCCGCGACCTTGCCCTTGGCGCTCACCTTGGTGAACGTCACGGACTGTTTGAGCACGTCCACCTGCTGCCGCACCCAGGCGCTGCCGTCCGGCCCTTCCTCCAACCACAGGTCGGAAAACCAGATGGGGAAGGCGGTGTCGTGCGCCTTGGCCTTGGCGTCGAGGTCCGCAAGGCGGTTGCCTTCGGTCTTCTGCCACGGATTGTCCACGCTGGCGCTCCACACCAGCGCGCCGTCCAGGGTGAAAACGCGCAGGTCGCCGGTGAAGCCTTCGAGGCTGAACAGCAGCCGGCGCTGCGTGTCGTAGCGCAGCTGCACGTCGCGCACGCGAGTGGTGCCGGGCGGCCGCGGGATCGGCTTCTCGTTGCCGATGCTGCGCACCAGCTTGCGGTCGCGCAGGCTCCAGATTTCGATGCGGTGCGCGGTCCAGCGCGGCGAAACGGCAACGGTGTCGGCATCGATCCAGCACACCCAGCCCGCCGGGTCGGGCAGATCGATCACCTGGCGAGGCGCCGGCGCCGCCGCGGCAGCGGCGACCGGTGCGGCTCCAGCGACCGGTGCGGCGGCCGGCGCGGCTTCTGTGCCTCCGGCGGCCGGCGCGGCAGCGGTTCCCGGCGCACCTCCAGCATCCGGCGCAGCCGGCTCGCGTCGCACCACGTCCAGATCCTGCCCGGGCCGCACCCACACGATCTGGCTGCCTTCGTCGCGCAGCGCCACGACACCCCATTGCGTGTCGCCTTCGACGGCCGAGGTACCCTGCGGCATCTCGATCGTGGCAACCCGCTCGGCGGTAGGCGAGAAGAATCGCACCGTCGCTTCGACCGGCTCCCAGGCCCAGAGATTGCCGACACGATCGACCCCCATCCACCGCGCCCGCACCAGCTCGATAAGGCTCAGGGCGTCCTTGGTGGGGCGGACGGGCCTGGCGGCGGCGGCCGGCAGCGAGGTGCTGGCGGCGGCTTCGCGCCCCAGGCCGCCGCGCAGCGATTCCGCGGCCAGGGCGGGGATCGCGGCGGCGGCGAGCAGGCCGATCGTGCCGATGGCGCCGATGGCAGCGGTGGTCAGCACCGAGCGAAGCGGTCGCCGCGACGCCGACGACCGCAGGGATCGCGGTGGCTGGGGCGGCGATGCTGGGGTCTGCGACGGGGGGACGGAGAGGGCGGTGGCAAGCTCTTTCATCGGGTGCATCTTAGCGCTCTTTTCGCCGCCGCGCCGCGCGCGAGCTGGTAGCATGGCAGCTCCGGCCATGGCACAGGTCCATCCTTTCAGGGTCTTCGGCCCCTCGCACCTGGCGGTCCTCGGGCTGACCGTGGCGCTCAGCGCGGCGCTGTCGCTGGTCGCCCGCCGGCCGGAGGGCGAGCGGGCGGCACGCGTCTTCGCCTGGGGCCTGGCGGTGCTGCTGCTGGCCGACGAAGCCGCGGTCGTCGCCGTGGCGGCGCGCACCGACCTGCCCACCCTTTCGGACCACCTGCCGTTCCAGCTCTGCGACTGGGTGATCTTCGCCTGCGTCATCGCACTGGTGGCGCGACGCCAGCTCGCCTACGAGCTGGCCTGGTTCTGGGGGCTCGCCGGCACGCTGCAGGCGCTGATCACCCCCGACCTGGCGGAGGACTTCCCCAACCCGCACTTTTTCACCTTCCAGATTCTGCATGCCGGCGTCGTGGTCGCCGTCCTGTACCTCACCTTCGGCCTCGGCATGCGCCCCCGCTGGCGATCGATCGCCCGCGCCTGGCTGTGGTTGCAGATCTACCTGGTGGTCACCGCCGGCGTCGACCGGCTGCTCAATTCCAACTACGGCTACCTGCGCGCCAAGCCGGTGCAGGCCAGCCTCTTCGACTACCTCGGCCCCTGGCCCTGGTACCTGGTCAGCCTGGAAGCGCTGTCGCTGGTCCTGTTCGTGATCTGCTACGTCCCCTTTGCCGTGCTCGACCGCCTGCGCCAGGGCAAGGGCAGCCCCATCCCCATCGAGCCGTGACCGGCCTTGTCGCCGCAGCCGCCGGATCGGCGACGGCCCACGCCGGCGCGCTGGGCGCGACGCTGCCGGTATGGAGCGCCGTGCCGCTGGCCGGTCTGCTGCTTTCGATCGCGGTCCTGCCTGCCGCGGCGCCGCGGCTGTGGCACCGGACCTATCCGGCGGTGACGGCCGCCTGGAGCCTGCTGCTGGCCGTGCCCCTGCTCGCGACCCGCGCCGGCAGCGGCGCCGTCGCCGCGCTGGCCGAAACCGCGATCGGCGACTACCTGCCGTTCGTGATCCTGCTGTCCTGTCTGTACATCCTGGGCGGCGGCGTCCATCTGCGCGCGGCATGGCGCGGCACGCCGACGGCCAATGTTGCGCTGCTCGCCGCCGGCACCCTGCTCGCCTCGGTGGCGGGGACCACCACCGCCGCCGTCATCCTGGTCCGCCCGCTGCTGCGCAGCAATGCGGGCCGCCGCCACCGCGCGCATACCGTCGTCTTCTTCATCTTCCTGGTGGGCAACGTGGGCGGCGTGCTGACGCCGCTCGGCGATCCGCCGCTGTTTCTGGGGTTCCTGCACGGCGTACCGTTTTTTTGGACCCTGGAGCTGCTGCCCGAGCTGCTGCTGGCGGCGGGCCTGCTGCTGGCGGCCTACCTGGCGCTCGACCTGGCGCTGTGGCGGCGCGACAGGGCGCTGGCGCCCCCGGCCCCTCCTGCGCCCCCCTTCCCCACCGCCCGGCTCACCGGCTCCCACAACCTGCTGCTGCTGGCCGGCGCCCTGGCGGCGGTGCTCGCCTCGGCGCAGTGGCCCGGGCCGGTCGTGCCGATCCTGGGAGCCGGCGTGCACCTGGGCAGCCTGCTGCGCGATGCGGCACTCCTCGGGGTGACCGCGGTTTCGTGGTTCACCACCGATCACCGGGTGCGGCAGGCCAACGACTTTTCGTGGCGGCCGATGATCGAGGTGGCGGTGCTGTTCGCGGGCGTCTTCGCCACGCTGGTCCCGGTCGTGGCGATGCTGCGCGCCGGCAGCGGACCGCTGGCCGGGCCGACCGCGGCGATCCACTCGCCGCGCCAGCTGTTCTGGACCGCCGGCGGGCTGTCGTCGGTGCTCGACAACGCGCCCACCTACCTGACGTTCCTGTCGGCGGTGCTGGGCCACTTCTACCCTCACATGGCGGAGCCCGACGCCGTGGGCCGCCTCCTCGCCGAGCATCCCGCCCACCTGCGCGCGCTGTCCACCGGGGCCGTGTTCTTCGGCGCCGCGACCTACCTGGGCAACGCGCCCAACCTGATGGTCCGCGCCATCGCCGTGGAATCGGGAGTGCCGATGCCGTCGTTCGCCGGGTATGTCCTGCGCTATGCGCTGCCCTGCCTGCTGCCGGTGCTCGCCCTGACCGCCTGGCTGCTTCACTGAGCCGGCGGCGCCAGCCAATCGCGCGGGCGCAGAAAGTCCCGCGCCAGCCGCTCTTCGGGCGAGCCCGGCTCGGCCTGCCAGCCGTACTGCCAGCGCACCAGCGGCGGCAGCGACATGAGGATGGATTCGGTGCGGCCGCCGGACTGCAGGCCGAACAGGGTGCCGCGGTCGTACAGCAGGTTGAACTCGACGTAGCGACCCCGCCGGTAGAGCTGGAACTGCCGCTCGCGCTCGCCGAACGGCAGCCAGCGGCGGCGCTCGACGATCGGCAGGTAGGCATCCAGAAACGAATCCCCGACGGCGCGCAGAAACGCGAAGCAGCGGGCGAAGCCCCACTCCTTGAGGTCGTCGAAGAAGAGGCCGCCGACGCCGCGCGTTTCCCCGCGGTGGCGCAGGAAGAAATAGTCGTCGCACCAGCGCTTGAAACGCGGATAGACGTCGGCACCAAAAGGCTGGCACAGCCGGTGGGCGCTGGCGTGCCAGGCCACGACGTCTTCCACGAAGGGATAGCAGGGAGTGAGGTCGAAACCGCCGCCGAACCACCACACCGGCGCTTCGTCCGGTCGCCGGCCCAGCGCCGTGAAGTAGCGCACGTTGAGGTGCACCGCCGGCACGTAGGGGTTGACCGGGTGCAGGACGAGCGACACGCCGCTCGCTTCGAAGCTGCGCCCGGCCAGCTCCGGCCGCTGCGCCGTGGCCGCGGCGGGCAGCCCCGGCCCGTGCACGTGCGAGTACCCCACCCCCGCCTGCTCGAACACCGCGCCCGCCGCCAGCACCCGCGAGCGGCCGCCGCCCCCCTCGGGGCGCTGCCAGCGGTCCTCGGCAAAGCGCGCGCCGCCGTCCACCGCCTCGAGCGCGGCGCAGATCGTGCCCTGCAAGTCGATCAACCAGGCGCGAACCGCCGTCGCATCGCCCTGGGCCGCCGCTGCATCGCCTTGGCCCGCGGCGGCATCGCCCGGCGGCGGCGCCGCCGCGTCGCGATCCGTTGCCGGCGCGCCCTGGTCCGCCGTCCGCCGGGACACGGCGCGCTCAGCCCTCTTCGGCGCGAATGGGGAAGAGCTCGGCCTGGCGCTTGTCCGCGGCGGAGATCGGCACCCGATAGTCGCCGGTCCAGCAGGCCGTGCAATAGCTGTCGGATGGCCCCGTCACCGAGGCCAGCATGCCGTCCAGGGAGAGATAAGCCAAGCTGTCGGCGCCGACGAAGCGGCGGATCTGGTCGACCGACTGCTCCGACGCGATCAGCTCGCCGCGGGTCGGCGTGTCGATGCCGTAGTGGCAAGGCCACTTGGTGGGCGGCGCCGGGATCCGCAGGTGCACTTCGGCGGCGCCCGCATCCCGCACCAGGCGGACGATCTTTTGCGAGGTGGTGCCGCGCACGATCGAGTCGTCCACCAGCACCACCCGCTTGCCGGCGATCAGGTCGCGGATGGGGTTGAGCTTCACCTTGACGCCGAGGTGGCGGATCGACTGCTTGGGCTCGATGAAGGTTCGCCCCACGTAGTGATTGCGGATCAGGCCGAATTCCAGCGGCAGCCCCGATTCGCGGCTGTACCCCATGGCCGCGAACAGGCCGCTGTCCGGCACCGGCACCACGATGTCGGCCACCGCCGGCGCCTCGCGCGCCAGGCGCGCCCCCATGCGCAGGCGGGCCTGCGACACCGGGTCGCCGAACAGCTTGCTGTCCGGACGAGCAAAATAGACGTGCTCGAAAATGCAGCGCGCCGGCTCGGGCGGCTGGTCCAGCTGGAAGCTCTGCACCTTGCCGCCGCGCGCCACCATCACTTCGCCCGCGCCCACTTCGCGCACCAGCCGCGCCTCCAGCAGGTCGAAGGCGCAGCTTTCGGAGGCGAAGCAGGGGGCGCCGTGCAGGTCGCCCAGCACCAGCGGGCGAAAACCGTTGGGGTCGCGCGCCGCGAGCAGCCCGTCGTTGGTGATCAGCAGCAGGGAGTAGGCGCCGCGCACCTGCTCGAGCGCCAGCATGAAGGATTCGACCACGTCGCGCCGCGGCTCGCGCGCCATCAGGTGCAGGATCACTTCCGTGTCGCTGGTGGTCTGGAAGATCGAGCCGTCCTGCTCCAGCCGCCGCCGGATCTCGAAGGCGTTGGTCAGATTGCCGTTGTGGATGATGCCGAGCGGACCCATCGAGGTCTTGACCACGATCGGCTGCGCATTGCCGATGACGCTGGTGCCCGACGTCGAATAGCGGGTGTGACCGATGGCGCTGGCGCCGGGCAGGCGCGCCAGGACTTTTTCCTTGAAGATGTCCGCCACCAGGCCCATGCCGCGCTCGACGTGCAGCTGGGAGCCGTCCCACGAGACGATGCCGGCGCTCTCCTGGCCGCGATGCTGCAGCGCGTACAGGCCCAGGTAGGCGGGCTTGGCCGCGTCCTCACAACCTTCGATGCCGAAAATTCCGCACATGGCTCGTCGTCGGTCCGGTGGGGAAAGCGCAGGCTGCCCTGCGGCCCCGCAGCTGTGTAACGGTTGGAACGCCGCCAGTATTCTACAGCCTACAGACCGAGTGCCCGCGGCAGCGCTGTGGCCCAGATCTCCCGCAGGGCCGCAACCGGCGCCCGCCAGGCCTGGCCGCCGCCGCGCACCACCAGGGCGTCGCCGCCGACGCCGCCAATCTCCGCCGCCGGCACACCGGCTTCGTCCGCCGCCATCAACACCCGCTCCAGCTGGTCGCCGCGGCAGGCGACCAGCGCCCGCCCCTGGCTCTCCGAAAACAGACCGGCGGCGCCGGCCAGACCGCAGCCGTCCAGGTCCACCTCGACGCCCAGACCGCGACCGAAACACGCTTCCGCCAGGGCCACCGCGAAGCCGCCTTCCGCCAGGTCGTGCGCGGTGCCCACCAGGCCCTCTGCCGCCAGCCGTCGCAGCAGGCGCGCCAGGCGCAGCTCCGCCTCGAGGTCGACCGCCGGCGGGCGCCCCTGCTCGATGCCGTAGAGCAGCCGCAGGTAGGCCGAGCCGCCGTGCTCGCCATGGTCGCGCCCCAGGAGCACGACGCGGTCGCCGGCGGCGGTGAAGTGCGCCACCGGCAGGTGGGCCACGCTGGGGACCAGTCCCACCATCGCCACCGTCGGCGTGGGATGGATCGAGACCCCCTCGGTTTCGTTGTAGAACGACACGTTGCCCGAGATGACCGGCACGCCGAAGGCGCGGCAGGCCGCCGACATGCCGCGCACCGCCTCGGCGAATTGCCAGGTGATCACCGGGTTTTCAGGGTTGCCGAAGTTGAGGCAATCCGTCAGCCCCACCGGTTCGGCGCCGGCGCACGCCAGGTTGCGCATCGCCTCCGCCACCGCCTGCGCGCCGCCGGTGTAGGGGTCCAGGGAGCAGTAGACCGGGTTGACGTCGGAGGTGAGGGCCAGGCCGGCGGGAGTGCCCTTGAGGCGCAGCACGGCGGCGTCGCCCCCCGGCCCGATGGCGGTGCCGGTGCGCACGCTGTGATCGTACTGCTGCCAGATCCACTCCTTGCTGGCCAGCTCGGGCGTGCCCAGCAGGCGCTCCAGGGCGCGGCGCGGATCGTCCGCCGGCGGCACCTCGGGCGCCGCCTGACGCGCCGCCAGGTCCGCCGGCGGCGCCGCGGGGCGGCGGTAGACCGGCGCTTCCTCGGTCAGCGGCCGGATCGGCATGTCTGCCACCCGCTCGCCGCGGAAGAGCAGCTCGGCGCGGCCGGTCGCCGTCACCTCGCCGATCGTCGCCACCTCCAGGCCCCAGCGCCGGAAGATACGCTCCAGCTCCTCCTGCCGGCCGCGATGCGCCACCAGGACCATGCGCTCCTGCGACTCGGACAGCATCATCTCGTACGGGGTGAGGCCCGCCTCCCGCAGCGGCACCTGGTCGAGGTCGAGCACCATGCCGGTGCCGCCGCGCCCCGCCATCTCGAACGTCGAGCTGGTCAGCCCGGCGGCCCCCATGTCCTGGATGGCGACGATGGCGCCGCTGCGCATCGCTTCCAGGCAGGCCTCCAGCAGCACCTTTTCGGTGAACGGGTCGCCCACCTGGACCGTCGGCCGCTTGCTTTCGCTGCCGGCGTCGAACGCTTCCGACGCCATGGTCGCGCCGTGGATGCCGTCGCGGCCGGTGCGGCTGCCGACGTAGAGGATCGGGTTGCCGGTGCCGCTGGCTCGCGCGGTGAAGATCTGGTCCCGGCGGGCCACCCCCAGCGCGAAGGCGTTGACCAGGATGTTGCCGTCGTAGCAGCTGTGGAAGCCGGTTTCGCCGCCCACCGTCGGGATGCCCATGCAGTTGCCGTAGCCGCCGACGCCGCGCACCACGCCGTCGATCAGCGACCGCATGCGCGGCGCGTCGATGGCGCCGAAGCGCAAGGCGTCCAGGCAGGCGATCGGGCGCGCCCCCATGGTGAAGATGTCGCGCAGGATGCCGCCGACGCCGGTGGCGGCGCCCTGGTAGGGCTCGATGAAGCTGGGATGGTTGTGGCTCTCCATCTTGAAGACCGCGACCAGGCCGTAGCCGATGTCCACCACCCCGGCGTTCTCGCCGGGCCCCTGCAGCACGTGCGGCCCCTCGCTGGGGAACTGGCGCAGGTAGATCTTCGAAGACTTGTAGGAGCAGTGCTCGGACCACAGGGCGGCGGTGATGCCCAGCTCGGTGTAGCCAGGGTTGCGCCCCAAAAGGGACCGCAGACGCTCCAGCTCGTCGCCGGTGAGCCCCTTGGCGCGCGCCAGCTCTTCGGTCACCTGGGGGTCGCCCGCGGCGGTGTGGGTGCCGGACATCACCGGGACGCCGCCGCCAGGGTGCGCGCCGCGCCGGAGCCGGCGGGCGGACCGGCGGCGCTCCTGCCCGCCAGCGCTTCGACGGTGCCGGCCAGCAATCCAAGCCCATCGGTGTTGCCCAGGATCTCTTCGGCGCAGCGCTCGGGGTGGGGCATCATGCCCAGGACGTTGCCGGCGGGGCTGCACAGACCGGCGATGGCGCGCGCCGCGCCGTTGAAGTTCCAGGCCGGATCGACCTGGCCCGCCGGCGAGGCGTAGCGGAACACCACCAGGCGCTGCGCCTCCAGGGCATCGAGCCGGTCGGCCTGGTCTTCGTAGTTGCCCTCGGCATGCGCCACCGGGATGCGCAGCACCTGTCCGGCGGCAAAACGGTGCGTGAACGGCAGGTCGTTGCGCTCCACCCGCAGCCAGACGTCACGGCAGATGAAACGCTGGCTGGCGTTGTGACGCATCGCGCCCGGCAGCAGCCCGGCCTCCAGCAGCACCTGGAAACCGTTGCAGATGCCGAGCACCAGGCCGCCGGCGTCGGCGTGGCGCTTGACCGCCGCCATCACCGGCGAAAGCGCCGCCAGGGCGCCGGCGCGCAGGTAGTCGCCGTAGGCGAAGCCGCCGGGCAGCACCACCAGGTCGCAGTCCTGCACCGATTCGTCCTGGTGCCAGAGGAAGACCGCTTCCTGCTGCAGCACGTGCTTGAAGACGTGGTAGACGTCGTGGTCGCAGTTGCTGCCGGGGAAGACGACGACCCCGCACTTCATGAGCGGCCTCCATCTCCGTGTCCGTTGAGGATTTCCACCGTGAAATCTTCCACCACCGTATTGGCAAGCAGGCGCTGGCACATCTGCCGCACCTCCTGCTCGGCCCGTGCCGGGTCGTCGTGCTCCAGCTGGATTTCGAAGCTCTTGCCCGCGCGCACCGCCGCCACGCCCGCGAACCCGACGCGCGCCAGGGCGTCGCGGATGGCCTTGCCTTGGGGATCCAGGATCTCGCGCCGTGGATATACCGTCACTCGTGCGGTCAACTTGCTGGTCCTTTCGTGAGCGCGCGGGGCGCGCGGCTCGCTAGTCCACCTGCAGCCAGGGCGTCGGATGGTCCTGGCAGGTCAGTTCGAGGGTGGCGCCCGAGCCCTCGCGCACCAGCACCTCTCCGAGGCTGGCCGCGGCCAGGGCGGGCAGGTTGTTGGTGCGCGACAGGTGATACGGCATCACCCATCGCAGGCGGTCGCACAGCAGCTCGGGCAACGATGCGGCAGCCTCGCGATTGGACAGGTGACCGTGACGCCCTGCCACCCGCTGCTTGAGCGGCCACGGATACGGTCCGTTGCGCAGCATATCGAGATCGTGGTTGGTTTCCATCACCAGGACGTCCAGGTCGCGCAGGCGCGCCCAGGCCAGGTGGCTGTGGGTGCCGCAATCGGCGACCAGGCCCAGGCGCCGGCCGGCGCCGTCCTGGATCACCATGCCGATCGGCTCGCGGGCATCGTGCGGCACCAGGAACGGCTCCACCTGGAAGCCCGCCACTTCCTGCGGCACACCGGAGCGCAGCAGGGTGGCGTCGGCCTCCGTGTCCTGGTGCAGGCGCACCTCGCGCAGCGTGCCGGCGGTCGCCCACACCGGCAGCCGGTGGCGGCGCGCGAAGCGTGCGGCGCCCCGGCAGTGGTCGATGTGCTCGTGGGTCAGCACCAGGGCCGCCAGGCTTCCCGGCTCCACCCCCACCAGCGCCAGGCGGCGCACCAGCTCGCGGTTCGAAAAGCCGGCGTCGATCAGGATGCGCTGCCGCCCCGACTCCACCACCATGGCATTGCCGCCGCTGCCCGAACCCAGCACCACCACTCGCAGCGGTGGCGCCGGCGGGCGGTCGCCGGCGTCGACAGGGAACGGTGACTGGAGCGCGGGGAACGCAGGGAACGGGGGGAGCGGCGACCGGAGCACCGCCCGCGCGGCGGCGGGGACGGCGGCCGCGGGCCTGTCACAGGGTGGGTCCCACAGCTCGAAAAGGCTCCGCTGGGGCGCCGGCGCGCAGGCCGTGGCATCGCCCGGACGCGCCGCGTCCCGCGCCAAAAGGTCCAGTCTGGATGCAGGCTGGGAGGGATGAGCCACCGCGCCACTAAGGTATCACCCCCCACACCCACCACCAAATATGGGGGGGCCGGCGATGCCGAGCGCTAGCAACAGGGGGCGCGCGGCAGGGAGCGCCCTAGAACCTGTACACCTTGCCCTGCTCCAGGAAGCCGACGTCGCCGTTGTGCAGCTGCTTGACTTCGGCGTGGATCCGCTCGACGCAGGGCGGCTTGAGGTGGTGCAGCAGCACCGGCACCTTGCGCTTGAGCTTGCGCAGCTCCACTTCCAGGGTGCGCGGCGTCAGGTGCAACGACACGTCCGCCACGTCCTGCAAGGCGTTGTCGAAGCTGGTCTCGATGAACAGCGCCTTGAGGTTGGGCGTCGCGTTGGCCAGCTCCCACAGGCGCGTCGTCGGGCCGGTGTCGCTCGACCACAGGACGGCGGCGCCATCCTGCTCGATGAGGAAGCCGAAGGTCGGCACCAGGTGGTCGACCGGAACCGGCGTGAAGCTGACGCCGTCGATGACCAGCGGCCGCTCCGCCTCCAGGTCCTGAAAGCGCAGAGCCGGCAGCAGGTGATTGGGCAGGCGGGTGAAGTCGGGCCAGGTGTCGTTGTTGAACAGATACTTGCGAATCGCATACAGGGTGGGCGCCGAGGCGTGGACGTCGATGGCGCCCGTGGTCTTGCCGTAGACGTTCTCGATAAAGAAGGGCAGGCAGTTGGTGTGGTCGATGTGGGAGTGGCTGAGCACGATCGAATGCAGGTCGACCTGGCGCTCGATCGGCAGCGTCTGGGTGAGCGAGCCGGCGTCGAGCGCAATGCGGTCGTTGATCAGGAGGCACGTCATCCGGCACTCCGGGCTTTCGCCGCCATACCCCCCTAGCACCTCGATCCGCATATATTGACGACATCGTATCTCTCTTGCCGCTGGACAGACAAGGAAGCCTGGGCCGGGCGGGCCAGAGGCCCCGGACGCAGCCTGGGCCGGGTTCGCATGGCGGAACCTGGGCCGGCCCCGCTCAGCGAACCTGGGCCGGGTTCCCTGGTGACCTCCGGGCTCGCCGCCGCCGCGCCAGGTCGCCCGCGCCGCCACCGGCCCGCGGCGCACCACGCACAGCGCACCATGTGTCGCGCACATGCGCCGCAACCCGGCGGTACGGTTCGCCGTACCTGACGTCGTGCGACGGCGTATTGGCGGCGGCGGCAAGGAACCGGAGCGGCTGGCGTCGCGGCGCTTGCGCACCGCCTCAACTCCCATCATCGCTCGCCGGATACCGCTGCAACCGCCGCCGGCGGGCGCCGCGCCGCGGATCGACGGCGGTGAATTGGTGAATATTAAAAGCTGCGCGAGCCTGTGTGGCGGCTGCTGGATGAATATGCCATCATGCCGTCAACCGGTCGATCCGCGCTTGGCTTAGGGGCTTTTTAAAGCTTTTCGCATCGGCGCCAGAGGCCGGTTCGGCGGCGCGTCGCGCCGGCGGTTGCACAACGTGGAACGGAGAGCCGCTGGCGATTGTCGCCAGTCGCATCATCCGCCGCCGACGATCGTGCGTATTAAGTCGACCGGGTTGCGGAGCATGCGCGGCATACGAAGGGGGACGATGGCATGGCGACCATCAAAGCCAGTTTGGACACACTGATGGAGCTCGACGGCGCGATCGGGGCCTGCGTCGTCGACAGCAACAGCGGCATGGTGCTGGCACAGACCGGCGGCGGCCCGTCGCTCAACCTGGAGATCGCCGCGGCCGGCAACACCGAAGTCGTGCGCGCCAAGCGCAAGACCATGAAGAACCTGGACCTGAAGGACAGCATCGAAGACATCCTGATCACCCTCAGCCGCCAGTACCACCTCATCCGCCTGCTGTCGACCAACGACGCGCTGTTCATCTACATGGTGCTCGACAAGGCAAAATCCAACCTGGCCATGGCGCGCATCGCGCTCGCCGGCTGCGACAAGGACATGGTCATCTAAAACTTAATCGCCGGCGCTTTAGCCCGGAACAAGAAAGGGACCCATCGGATGGCATCAGAAAAGCAGATCGTCGAAGTGATCGAAAAGATTGCTGCTGACATGAACGGATTTATCGCCGCTTCGCTGGTGGACATGGAGTCGGGCTTGACGCTGGGCGCCAAAAGCAACCGGTCCGAGTTCGACCTCAACGTGGCCAGCGCCTACAACAGCGAGCTGGTCAAGCAGAAGCTCAAGATCATGAAGGCGCTCAACCTCAAGTCGACGCTGGAAGACATCCTGCTGACGCTGTCCGACCAGATCCACATCATCAAGATTATTTCCCCCAATGTCTTTCTGTACCTGGCGGCGGATCGGGAGAACACCAACCTGGCAATTGTGCGCTCAGCCATCCTGAAGCACGTCGCCGCCCTGCGGTAGGCAAGGGGGAGGGCGGTAGCAGAGTGGTCAAAGGACATCTCGAAAACGTCGGCCTGGCGGCCTTCACCCAGCTCCTGGCGGCTGAGAGGGAAACCTGCACGCTGACCGTGCAGGCGGTGGATCGCGCCGGTACGATGCGTTTTCTGCGCGGCGAGCTGATCGACGCGCAGGCCGGCAGCCAGCGGGGCGAAGAGGCGGCCATCGAGATCTTCGGTTGGGGCATCGCCAACGTCGACATGGGCAGCCTGTGGCACCAGGCCCGGCGCACCATCACCTCGTCGCTCACCTACCTGCTCATCGAAGCGATGCGCCGGCGCGACGAAGAGATCCGCGACGATCCCGACGCCGGCGCTCCCCACCCGATCCCCGCGATCGCAGCGAGCGGTGCCCGCGGCGCCGGCGCCTCGGGCACCGGACAGCACCCGACCGTCGGCGGCCATCCGGCACAGGACCTGGTCGCCGCGTTGGCGCGCAGCATCGAAGGCTTCATCGCCGCCTTCGCGGTGGACGTCGCCACAGGCCTGGCGGTTGCCACGCAGGGCAACCGCGCCGCCCTCGACCTGGAGCTGGCCAGCTCCGGCAGCCGCGACAGCCTGCACCACGCGACGGACCTGCTCGGCGCACTGCAGGTCGGCTCCAGCCTGGAAGAGCTGGCCTTCACCTTGAGCGACCAGCTGCACATCATCAAGCCTTCCGGCAGCGGCATCTTTGTGTACCTGGTCGTGGATCGCGAGCGCACCAGCTATCCGCAGGCGAAGGCGACGCTGCAGCAGCTGTGGCCGGCTTTCGAGGCCGACGTGGCACGCTCCACGCCGTTGCCGGAAACCTCGCGCGCCGCGCGAGCGTAGCTGCAGGAAGAGACGTCGCGCGCGGCCGGCCTCCGCCGGACCGGTGTCGCCGCGCCACCGCGCCATCGCGCCACCCCACCGACACCGCCATCGCCGGGCGCGCAACAGGGAGCCACCGCATGGAAAGTCTTTTCCGAGACCTGCGCCTGGGGGGTCCGCACGCTGCTGCGGAGTCCTGCCACCAGCGGCGTGATCGTGCTCACCCTGGCGCTCGGCATCGGCGCCAACAGCGCGATCTTCAGCGTCGTCAACGGCGTGCTGCTCAGGCCGCTGCCGTTCCCCCATCCCGAGCAGCTGGCGGCGGTGATCGACAGCGCGCCCAAGCTCGGCTATCCGCGCTTCTCCAGCTCGCCGCCCAATTTTCGCGACTGGCGCGAGCAGAACCGGGTGTTCAGCAGCCTGGATGCGACCAGCGTCGACCGCTACTCCCTGACCGCGCCCGGCGTCGCCCCCGAAGTGATCGCCGGCGCGGCGGTCACCGGCGACTTCTTCCGTACCATGGGAGTGCGCCCGCTGGCCGGCCGCCTGCTGCAACCCGGCGACGACCGGCCGGGAGGCGAGCGGGTCGCCGTCCTGTCGAGCGGCCTGTGCCGGCGGCGCTTCGGCGGCGACAGCGCGGCGCTCGGCCGCCGCATCGTGCCTCGTCGCCCTCAATCCGGACGCGATCCCGCGCAGCGAGCAGATCGGCCTGGATGCGCGCGTGCTCGCCTACACGTTCGCCGTGTCGCTGGGCCTGGGGATCCTGGTGGGTCTGCTGCCGGCGCTGTCGGTATCCGGCGGGCGCGGCGGGCGCCTGGTTGGCGCGATCAAGGAGGGCGGGCGCGCGGTGGCGGGCGGCCGCCGCGGGCGCCTGGCCCGCAACGGCCTGGTGCTGGCCGAAGTGGCGCTGGCGCTGATTCTACTGATGGGCGCCAGCCTCCTGTTGCGCAGTTTTGCCCGCTTGCAGTCCGTCGATCCCGGCTTCGCGGCGGATGGCCTGCTGACCGCCCTGGTCAACGTCCCCGAGGCACGATACCCGACCGATGCGCAGCAGGCAGGTTTTTTCCGCGACGCCCTGGAGCGCATCCGCGCCCTGCCTGGCGTGCAGCGCGCAACCTCGGTGTTTCCGCTGCCGCTCGGCGGCAGGTTTGTCCTCTCCTTCGACGTCGCCGGGCGGCCGGCGCCGCGGCCGGGTGAGAGCCTGGACGCCAACGTCAAGATCGTCAGCCCCGACTACTTCCGCACCATGGGCATCCCAAGCGTCCGGGGGCGAGTCATCGCCGAGCGGGACGACGCCCACAGCGAGCGCGTGCTGGTCATCAACCGCGCCATGGCGGCCAAGTTCTGGCCGCGCCAGGATCCGCTCGGCCAGCGCATCACCTTTGACAACCCGGCCAGGAGCAACGCGCACTGGCTCACCATCGTCGGCGTGGTGGGCGACACGCGCACCGCCAAGCTCAGCCAGGAGCCCGAATCCGAGTGCTACTGGCCGGAGGCGCAAAACCCGGCCAACAGCGCGACGCTCGTCCTGCGCACCACCGGCGATCCGCGGCGCCTGGTCGAGCCCCTGCGGCGCGCGATCGCGGGGCTGGACGCCGACATCCCGCTCGATCACGTGAGCACCGACCCGTGGACCTGGGTCGGCGTGCCGCTGCTGCTGGCGCTGGTCGGGCTGGTCGCCAATTGGCTGCCGGCGCGGCGCGCCTCGCTGGTCGATCCGCTGGAGGCGCTGCGCAACGAATGAGCGGCGGGCTCCCCGCTCGCCGTACCAAAGGGGCGAGCGGGGAGGGCGCCGTGAGGCTCGTCGAGCGACGTCAGGCGCCGAACGTCAGGCGCAAGGCGTCAGAAGCGGGTGCCGATCCAGAAGTCGGTGGCCAGGCTCTGGGTGGTCTTGATCGTGGTGACCTTGGCCAGGTCCAGGTTGAGGTCCAGACCGAGCAGGTTGACGGTGAAACCGCCGCCGTACGAAGCGATGCCGTCGATCAGAGCGTGTTGCTTCTCCGAGTAGAACTGGAAGCTTTCGACCTGGTGGAACCAGGCGCCGCCGGTGTCGATGAAGAGATTGCCGCGGATGCTGCGGAAGCCCAGGACCGGGGTGTTCAGGACGTCGATCAGCGGGAACCTGAACTCGGCGTTGGCGAAGAACGCGCGGTCGCCGATCAGCGACCGGAAGTCGACGCCGCGGATGGTGTCCAGGCCGCCGATGAAGAACGGCGTCGGCCGGCTGCCGTCGGCCAGGCCGCCCCAGACGCGGAAGGCGAAGTTGCTGCGCTGGGTCAGTTGGAAGTACTTGCGCGCGTCGACCTGGACGTTCGAATAGAGCGTCGAGCCGCCGCCGTTGACGCCTGGCGCGTACAGCGCATCCAGGCGATAGCGTGCGCCGGTGAACGGACCGTAGCCGGCATCCAGGCTGGAGTCGCCGACCAGGGCCGCGGTCACCACCGGGAAGTTGTCGTCCGAAGGCGTGATGACCGGCGCCGAGGCGCCGGTGGGCAGCGACAGGACTTCCGTATAGTTGATGCGACGGATCATGTAGCCCAAGCCAAGCTCGAAGCGGTGATAGAACGAGATCGGCAGCGTCAGGTTGCCGATCACCCCAGTCTCCTCGAAGACCTGGGCGCCGCGCACCACCTGCAGGCTCGAATTCAGGTTGTAGCCGATGTAGTACTCGCGCAGGTCGAAGGCCCGCACCGACCATTGGATCCGGTTGGCAAGATCGGCGTAGATCAGGTTGAAGTTGGAGTAGGTCTCGATGGCCGAGAAGTCGGCGATGATGCGGTGGTCGCCCAGCTGGTCGGAGAAGGTGAGCAGGATGCGCCCGGTATAGGTGTTCTGGGTGTCGATGCCGGCGTAGGCCGCGGCGTCTTCCAGGAAGAACTTGTAGCCGCCGTAGTTGCCCATGTTGGCCCGGTCGATGGTCACCTGGATGTCGGGCTCGAACGGCGCCAGGTCGGGCTCGCCGGCGGAAGGCGCGGTCGGACCGCCGGCGGTGGTCGCCGCCGCGGCAGCTTCGGCGGCGGTGGTCGCCGCGGCGGTGGCGGGTGCAGCCACCGACGGCGTGCCGGGAGCCGCGGCGGTGCCGGGAGCCGGCGCCGCGGTGCCGGTTTCCGGTGCTGCCGCGGCGGCCGAGGGCGGCGTGGCGGGCGGTCCACCTGCCGCCACGGCCGCGGCGGCGTTGGCAGCGGAGGAGGATGCCGCGGCGGCGGTGGCGCTGGCGGCCGTGGTGGCGGCGACGTTGCCGGTGGCGGCAGCGGCGGCGGTGGACCCCGGCACCGTCATGTCGACGACGACGCCGCCGGGCAACGACGGACCGGCATGGGCGAACTTGGCGAAGGGCTCGCTGGTCCCCGTCTCGTACAGATCGAAGACGGTCCGCCAGTAGCCGGTGTAGACCAGGCGCTCTTCGCCCTCCCGCTCCTTGAGCGGCGTCGGCATGAACGCGCCGCTGACGACGTTGGTGTACTGGCGCAGCTCGCCGCTTGCCAGCTCGATGCTGTAGATGTTTTCGCGCCCGCCGCGATCGGAGGTGAAGTACACGCGCTTGCCGTCGGGCGAATAGATCGGATCGTTTTCGTTGGTGTCGCCGCTGGTGACCGGGATGCGCACCCCGGGCTTGTCCAGATCGATGCGGAACAGCTTGGCGTGCGAGCCGGCGCCGACGACAGACACGAGGATGATCGACTTGCCGTCGGGTGCGAACGACGGCGCGCCGTCGAAGATCGTGTCGTCCGTCAACCGGGTGATGGTGGTCGAATCGAGGTCCAGGACGAAGATGTCGAACTTGCCGTCCTTGGTGCCCGAGAACGCCACCTTCTTGCCGTCGGGGCTGAAGGCGGGCGCGTTCTCCTGCTCGATCTCGTCCATGTCGATGATGCGGCGGATGCCGCCGTTGACCGCATCCAGGATCAGCAGGCTGCGGCCGCGTTCGCGCTTGGCAAAGACCGCGATGGAATTGCCATCGGGAGAGAAGGACAGGTCGCGCCCCAGGCGCCGGCCGGTTTCCAGCTCTTGCGCGATCAGGTACTGGTACTTGCTGGACCAGGGCTTGGTGAGGTTGCGGATCAGGCGCCGCTTGCGGGCGTCGAGCAGCACCACGTCCACCTTGCCGCGGTAGGCGCTGAAGGAAGCGACCAGGTCGCCCGACGGCGAAGCGACCGGCGAGGTCTCATAGGTGCCGCGGTCTTCCTGCACCCGGAAGATGCGGCCAAAATCGCTCGGTTCGCCGGTGGCGATCAGCGATGGCAGGTACTTCTTGCGCAACCATCGTCGGAACTCGGTGTCGAACTCCTCGGCGTCCATCTTGAACGCGCGTTTGACCGCGCGGTCGACGCGCGAGCCGATGGTGTTGCGCATCTCGAACAGGAAGTCCAGGAAGCCTTCATGCCCCCAGCGGTCTTCGATGAACGCGAACACCGCGTGGCCGAAGCGGTAGGCGAAAAACCCGCCGATGTCGACGCGGGTGATCGGGGGAATGATGTCGTTGACCACGGCATCGCGCAGGTACATCGTGTCGCGCACCTTTTCGTCGCGCCCGACGTAGCTGGCCATGCCCTCGATGAACCAGGTCGGCAGGTTGCTGGACAGGGCCCTGGTCATGCTGCCCTGAAAGAGGATGTGGTACTGGAAGATGTGGGTCAGCTCGTGGCGGATCAACGCCACCAGCTCGCCGTCGGGATCGTCGATCGGCAGCACCATGCGGAAACGGATCGGGCTGGCAAAGGCGCCGATGCCTTCGGGGATGAAATCAAGGATGACGTTGTTCTGCTCGAACGCCGAATGGGTGGCGAAGAAGATGAGCGGCGTCGGCTCCTTGATTTGAAAATTGAGAAAGCGCGACACGTCGTCGTAGTCGCTTTCGGCGAAGGAGACGACCTTCTGCAGCGACGCCTCTTCCGCCGTGTAGTAGTACACGTTGAAGTGCGGCGAATGGTAGATGTGCCAATCGAAGTGGCGGTAGTTGATCTTGTTCTGACCGAAGCCGTACCCCTGGATGTCGGGGCCGAAGCTCTCCTGCGCCTGGAGCGATGCGGCCCCGGGCGCAAAGGGCGCCAGCGGCGAGACCAGCCCAACCAGCGCCAGCAGCACCACGAGACCCGGCAGCCGGCGCGCGGCCAGCGCCATTCGCAGCATCCGAGCGGGGCGAGCGGGGCGCGCCGGGAGCGCAGCCGGCAGATCCAGCAGATTGACGCCGCGGGTACGCTCCCGCGGACCCGACCGATGGTGTGACAACGGGGATGGGCGGCTCACGCGGTCTCCTTTGCGCCTTTACTCCGTGAAAAGAATGCGGCTGGCTTCGACCTCTTTCACCGTGAAGACGTTGACCACACGGTCTTCGAGGGCGCGCAGGTTTTCGAACATTCCCGCCAGGGGATCTGCTTTCTGGCCCTGAAAATTCTGGAAGTCCTTGAAGTTGTCCTGGTAGAGCAGGGCGCCCGTCTTGCCGTCGTAGACCTGCATCAGGATGTCGTACTGAAAGCCCGTCTGCTCGACCAGCACCTGCCGGTACAGAGGCTGCGCGCTGTACGGAGAGGTGTACTCCTCGGTCTTGTAGCCGCTGCGGTCCTGCACGTCGAAGTCGATGCCGCCGGTCAGGATGAGGTCGGCATTGGTGCGCTCGCCGATGCCGCGCCAGAGATCCACGTGGCGAGGCAGCTGCTCGAAATCGTAGGTCGGAAACTCGATCGCACCGGCATCGATCACCTTGAGCTCGGTTTCCCGCCGCAGCACCTTGAGCAGGTAACGGCCAAATTCCTTCTGCACGTCGATGTTGCGGCCCTGCAGCTTGCTCTCCCCTTCCTTGGTGACCACCGCGAACTGGGTGACGGCGATCGACTTGCGGCCCTGCAGGTTGAGGCGGGCGCGCTGCGGCAGCTTCAGCTTCACCTCGATCGACCCGGCGAGCAGAGGCGCCGCCAGCAAGCACAGACCGACGCAGAAACGGAGGACGAAAGACCGGGAACGCTGGTGGCGCTGCACGTGAGTTCCTCCTTGGAGTCCAGCGGCCAGAGCTAGGGCGTGGTCAGCGCGCCCGCGGGCGGCGGCACGTTTGGTGGTGGTGGTTGCGGCGCCACGGTGGGCGGCGCCGGCGGCGTCACCGGCTGCGGCGCCTGCGGACCCTGCGGCTGGCCGGGGAGCGGCGGCGCCGCCGGCGGCTCGTCCGGCTTGGCGGGCGGCGCGGCGCCGGGCGGGGGCGGGTTGGGGGGGCTGGAAGAGGCGCCCGACTTGCCCCCGGCCGTTGCCGGCGGCGCCTGCATGCGGCTGCCGAACTTGCCCTCCTTGCCCTTTTGCGGCGTCTTGTAGCTCTGGTAGAACTCGACGAAACGGGAGTAGTTGGCCCGCACCTGCTTGTCGTTGGGAGTCAGCTGCAAGGCCTTCTTGTAATACTCCAGCGCTCGCTCGAAGTCGCCACGAGCCTCGTAGGCGACCGCCAGGTTGCTCTGCACGTGCGAGTTGGAGGGGTCGGCCTTTTCCGCCTGCTGGAAGCGGAAGATCGCTTCGTTCCACAACCCGCGTTTGGCCATGTCGACGCCAAAGGCAAGGTCGGTGCCGGCGAGGCCTGGCTTGCCATAGCCGGTGCACGACAGAAGCGGTACGGCAGCGACGAGAAACACGAGGGCAGCACGCATCGGCGTCGATTGGCGTATCAAAATCTGGCTCCCGGTATGCAGGGAATCTCCTGTTCTGCGCCGAGTATACATTCTTCTTGCCCGACAGCGCATGCCCATTTCGAGGAAACACCAGCTCTCTGCCTCATGAGGCCCGAAAACCCGCCGCCAGGTTCATCGGCGCCGCTTCCAGATTCGTGCTTTTTTTGCCCTGCCATTTCCGTCTCCCTGGATAAGGAGCAAGCCTCGCACCGCTCCGCCGGCAGCGAGGCAGCCAGAAAGAGGAGACGCATGAGCTGCATACATCCCGCCGCCGACCACCCCACCGCCCGCGACCTCTTGATTGCCCTTCATGTCGATCGGCGGCTGCCCCTGGCCCACAAGCGCCGCCTTGCCGCCAGCATCGTCCGCCGCACCGCTGCGTCCGGCGCGGCCGGCCCCAACCCGCAGCTGCCGCCCGCGGCCGTGGCGCTGCTCGCGCCGCTGCTGCCGCTGGCCGCCGCCGAAGAGGCCGCCGCCGCCACGTTGGGGGCGCGCCTGGTCACCGTCGCCGACGCCGACTTTCCGCCGGTCCTGGCCCACCTGGCGCAGGCAACGCAGGCGACGCAAACGGCAGCCAGCTCGGACGGGCAGCACACGGAGCGCGCGATCGGGCTGGCGCCGCCCTGGGTGTTGACCGTTCGTGGCGCCCTGCCCAGCCTGCCCGCCGTGGCCATCGTCGGCTCGCGGCAGGCGGATCTCTATGGCCGCGAAACCGCCCGCCGCTTCGCGCAGCAGCTGGCCGGCGCCGGCATCGCGGTGGTATCCGGCCTTGCCCGCGGCATCGACGCCGCGGCCCACGCCGGCGCGCTGGCCGCCGGCGGCGGCGTGACCGTCGCCGTGCTGGGCTGCGGCCTGGGTGTCGACTATCCGCGCGATCACGCCCAGCTGGCGGCGGCGATCTCGCGGCGTGGCGCCGTCGTCAGCGAATTCACCTGCGACACGCCGCCTCGGCGGTGGCAGTTCAACCGGCGAGGGCGTACCCTGGCCGCCCTGTGTGCGCTGACTCTGGTGGTGCAGGCGACGCCGCGTTCGGGCGCCTTGGTCACGGCGGCGCACGCCCGCTCCCTGGGGCGCCTGGTGTGCGCCATTCCCGGACCTGTCGGCACTCCACTCTCGTGGGGGCCCAACTGGCTGCTGCAACAGGGCAGCGCCTGGTTGGTCAGCGATCCGGGCGACGTCCTCGACCTGCTGACCGGCATTGCCGACGGCCCTTTGCCGCGCCGCGCGCGCCCGCGTGCGCAAGCCCGCGAGCCGCGCGCAAGATGCGGCGAAGGGTGACACCCCGCGGCTTGCGAGCGGCGGCGAGCCGGTGGTACTGTCCGCCCTTCCGGCAGCCGGACCCTTGGCCGGAGCCAGGTCACGCCGCGCGATGGGGGCGGGGGCATCTCGGGGTCTCCCAAGCGTAGAGAGCGGTGAGGGCACGAAATAAGGAGGGCGCCTCGCGGCGTTGGTAAGCACCGTGGCAAAAAATCTACTGATCGTCGAGAGTCCCGCCAAAACCCGCACCCTGAAGAAGTTCCTCGGCAGGCAGTACGCCGTGGAAGCCTCCGTCGGCCACATCCGCGACCTGGTGAAGAAGGGCATGGGGATCGGTCCCAGCTACGAGCCCCACTACGAAGTCCTGGCCAATAAGAAGGACGTGGTCAAGAAGCTGCGCGACGCGGCCAAGAAGGCGGAGACGGTCTATCTGGCCCCCGACCCCGACCGCGAAGGCGAAGCGATCGCCTGGCACATCTTCGAGGTGCTCGGCAAGGACGCCAGCGCGGTACGCCGCGTCACGTTCAACGAAATCACCCAGCGCGCGGTGCTGGCGGCGCTGGAATCGCCTGGCGAAATCGACTTCAAAAAGGTGGATGCGCAGCAGGCGCGGCGCGTGCTCGACCGGCTGATGGGGTTCCGGCTGTCGCCGCTGCTGTGGGAAAAGGTCAAGCAGGGGCTTTCGGCCGGACGCGTGCAATCGGTGGCGCTCAAGATGGTCTGCGATCGCCAGGCCGAGATCGAAGCGTTTCAGCCCGTCGAGTACTGGAACCTGAGCGCCGACCTGGCCGCCTCCCAGCCGCCGCCCTTCATCGCCCGCCTGCACCGCATCGCCGGCAAGAAAGCCGAAGTCGGCAACGGCACCCTGGCCGCCACGATCGTGCGCGACCTGGAAGGCGGCAGCTTTGTGGTGCGCACGATCGAACGCAAGGAAGCCCAGCAGAAACCGGGCGCGCCGTTCATCACCAGCCGCCTGCAGCAGGAAGCAGCCCGCCGCTTCGGCTTCTCGGTAAAGCGCACGATGGCGCTGGCCCAGGGGCTCTATGAAGGACGCGAAGTGGGCGACCGTGGCGCAGTGGGCCTGATCACCTACATGCGCACCGATTCGACGCGGGTCAGCGACGAAGCGTTGGAGGCGGCGCGCGACTTCGTCGCCACCGCCTACGGCGCGGCGGCGCTGCCCGAAAGCGCCAACCGGTACGCCTCCAAAAAGGGCGCGCAAGACGCGCACGAAGCGATCCGCCCGACCACCTTCGAACTGCCGCCGGACACGGTCAAGGACTGGCTGAAGCCCGACGAGCTCAAGCTGTACAAGCTGATCTGGGACCGCTTCATCGCCTCGCAGATGCTGCCGGCGCTCTACGACGTGACGCAGGTGGACATCGAAAACGGCCGCTACACGCTGCGTGCCAGCGGCCGAGTGCTCAAGCGCGAAGGCTTTCTGGCCCTGTACCGGGAAACCCCGGACGAAGACGCCGGCGCCGGGGCGGATGCGCCTGGCGCAAACGGCAATGGCGCCCATGGCGCGGACGGCGCAGGCGGCGCAGGCAAAGCTGACGGCGACGCCGGCACCGCGGAAGGTGCGGACGCCGCGAGCGGCGCCAACGCCCTGCTGCCGCAGCTCGCCCAGGGCGAAGTGCTCAAGCTGCGCCGCCTCAACAGCGAGCAGAAGTTCACCCAGCCGCCGGCCCAGTACAGTGAAGCCACCCTGGTCAAGGCGCTGGAAGAGAACGGCATCGGCCGGCCCTCGACCTACGCCACCATCCTTTCCACCCTGACCGAGCGCGATTACGTGGACAAGGTGGAGGCGCGCTTCATCCCCAGCGCCCTGGGGCGGCTGGTCAACGACATGCTGCAGAAGGGCTTTCACGACATCCTGAACGAAGGGTACACGGCGGCGCTCGAAGAGCAGCTCGACGAGATCGAAGACGGGAACCTCGATTGGCGGCAGGCGGTCACCAACTTCGACCAGAAGTTCACCCACGACCTTGAGCTGGCCGGCGAACAGATGCCCAACGTCAAGCGCGACGGCGTGCCGCTCGACGAAACCTGCCCCGACTGCGGTTCCGGCTTGCTGATGCGCTTCGGCCGTTACGGCACCTTCGTCGGTTGCAGCAACTACCCGCAGTGCAAATACACCCGCGACCTGGCACCGGCCGCGGCTCCCGGCAAGAGCGCCGCCGCCGCCGGGCAAGCAGGTGCCGCTGGCGCGACGGGCGAAGCGGCGGCGCCGGCGGCAGCCGAAGAGATCCCCCCCTGCGAAGAATGCGGCAAGCCGATGGCCCTGCGCCGCAGCCGCTTTGGCACCTTCTACGGCTGCACCGGCTATCCCGACTGCAAAGGCATCCGCAAGATCGGTCCGCAGGCAGAGGCGCCCAAGCCGACGGGCGTCGCCTGTCCCGACTGCGGCAAGGGCGAAATCGAAGAAAAGCGCTCGCGCCGCGGCAAGATCTTCTACTCCTGCAACCGCTATCCCGACTGCAAGTTCGCGCTATGGAACCGCCCGGTGGCCAAGCCCTGCCCCGACTGCGGCGCCCCCTTCCTGCTGGAAAAGACCACCAAGCGGGACGGCACCCGTCTCATCTGCAACACCGAAGGCTGCGGCCACATCGAACACGTCGAACCCGCCGCCTAGCCTAGTGTCCCGCCCGGTCGAGCCGGCGCCGCGGTGATGCCGGCGCGGACTCGACCGGGCCTGACGGTCAGGCCTTGGCGGGAGGCCAGTCGCCGAGCAGGCGGCGCAGGGTCACGACCTGTCCGATGTGGTAGGCGTTGTGGTCGGCGGCCAACATGGCTTCCCGCAGCAAGGTCTGGCCCTTGCCGTGGGCGAAGGGCGTCCACAGGTCCGCATCCGGGTCGGACACCAGCTGTTCCATCGCCTGCAGGTCGGCGCGGAACGCGGCCACCGCGGCGTCCCAGGCGTGGTCGTCGGGCGGCTCGACCGTCGCCGGCCAGTAGCCCTGCGGCCACGGCGGCGAAACGTGGGCAGGATCGCGGCTGAACTCCAGGATGTCCGACTGGGCCAGACGCAGGTGCTCCAGCAGCTGCCACAGGGAATGGTCGACCCCTTCCGGCCGGGCGCCGCGCAAGCCGGCCGGCACGTTCCGCAGCGCCCCCTCGAAGTCAACGTGGGCGTGGTCGCCGCGCAGCAGCTCGGCAAGGTGGTCGCGGAGGGCTTTGTCGTTTTCGCTCATGCCCGGCATCCTACCCCGAGACCCTGGTGTCCCGCCCGGCTGCAAGTTCTGCCCCACATGCAACTAGAATCGTGGCGCGATGCACGCCCCTGACGCCAGCGAACCTGCCGGACCTGCGACCCCGCCGGCGACGACGGCACCCGTGTGGGTGGTGGGCGGCGGCCTGGCGGGCGCCGAGTGCGCCTACCAGCTGGCGACGCGCGGCGTACCGGTGGTGCTGTACGAAATGCGCCCCAGCCAGCCGACGCCGGCGCACAAGACGGGCGACTTGGCGGAGCTGGTGTGCAGCAACTCGCTGCGCAGCGACGACCCGTTCCACGCGGCGGGGCTGCTCAAACGCGAGATGGAGGCCTGCGGTTCGCTGATCATCGCCGCGGCGCGCACCGCGGCGGTGCCGGCGGGCAGCGCCCTGGCGGTCGACCGGGAGCGCTTCGCGGCGCAGGTCACGGCAACGCTGGCCAGCCACCCTGGCATCGAGCTGCGGCGCCAGGAGCTGACTGCGATCCCGCGCGACCGGGACGTGGTCATCGCCACCGGACCGTTGAGCTCGCCGGCGATGGCGGCCGCCCTGCAGGAGCTGCTGGGCAGCGAATACCTTTACTTCTATGACGCGATCGCGCCGATCGTCGAAGCGGACAGCCTGGACGAAAGCCTTCTGTTCTGGCAGTCGCGCTACGGCAAGGGCGGCGACGACTACCTCAACGCGCCGCTCGACCGCGCCCAGTACGAGGCGTTCCATGCGGCGCTCCTGGCCGCCGAGGTGGTGACGCCGCACGAGTTCGAAAAGGCGGTGTTCTTTGAGGGCTGCCTGCCGATCGAGGAGCTGGCGCGGCGCGGCACCGATACCCTGCGCTACGGGCCAATGAAGCCCGTCGGCCTGCGCGGCCCCGACGGGCGGCGCCCCTGGGCGGTGGTGCAGCTGCGGCAGGAAACGCTGGCGCGGCGCCAGTTCAACCTGGTCGGCTTCCAATCGCGCATGAAGTGGGGCGAGCAGCAGCGCGTGCTGCGCCTGATTCCCGGCCTGGCGCAGGCCGAGTTCGTGCGCTTCGGCCAGATCCATCGCAATACGTTCGTCAACTCTCCGCGCCATCTGGACCCGCAGTACAGGGTGCGATCGGCGCCGTCGGTACGGCTTGCCGGCCAGCTCACCGGCGTCGAAGGCTACCTGGAATCGGCGGCGACCGGCCTGGCGATCGGCCTCTACCTGAGCGGCGAACGCCGCGGGCGAACGCCGGCGCCGCTGCCGCCGACAACGGCGCTGGGGGCGCTCGCCCGTCACCTCACCGAGTCGGACCCGCGCCATTTCCAGCCCGCCAACATCAACTACGGGCTGTTTCCCGAGCTGCCCGCCGCGCAGGGCCGCGCGCGCCGCGGCGATCACGGACCGGGCGGCCGGCGGGCCGCGATGGCGGCGCGGGCGGCCGGCGACCTGACCGCCTGGGCCGCGGCCGAAGGCTGGACGCTGCGCAGCGAGCCGCTGACACCGCTCGCGCCGGCAACGGCATCTCCGGCGGTGGCGTAGGTTGCGGCGCCTGATCCATCGCTTTTTGGAACACATCGCCGCCGAGCGCAACCTGTCGGCGCACACGGTGCGCGCCTATGAGAGCGATCTGCTGCGCTTCCTCGATTTTCTGGCGCGCGACTTTCTGGCCCGGCCGGCAGACCAGGTGGAGCCGCGGGACGTGGACGGGCTCGCGGTCCGCTCCCACCTGGCGGCCCTGCATGCCGCCGGGCAGGGGCGGCGCAGCCAGGCGCGGGCGCTGTCGGCGATCCGCAGCCTGCTGCGTTTCGGCTGCCGCGAAGGGGTGCTGTCCGCCAACCCGGCCCAGGGCATCCCGACGCCGAAGCTGCCGAAGACCCTGCCGCGCCACCTGCGGCCCGCCGAAATGGAGGCCCTCCTGGAGGCGCCCGCCGCCGCCGCCGCCGCGCCTGCCGATCCCGCAGGGGACGGCGCGCAGCGGCTGGCGATCCGCGATCGGGCGCTGTTCGAGGTGCTCTACGCCACCGGCTTGCGCGTCGCCGAGCTGGTGGGGCTGGACTGGGGCGCCATCGACCTGCCGGGGCGGGTGCTGCGGGTGATGGGCAAGGGAGGCAAGGAGCGCATGGTGCCCTTCGGGCGGCCGGCCCTGGCCGCCCTGCGCTCCTGGCTCGCGGTGTGGGAGACGGTGCGTGCCGCCGGCGGCCCCGTCGCGGCGGCGACGGAGGAGCCGGTCTTCCTCAACCACCGTGGCGGCCGCCTTACCGACAGATCGGTGCGGCGCATCCTGGACCGCTGGGTCGAGACCACCGCCCTGGCCGGCGGCGTCCATCCTCATACGCTGCGCCACACCTTCGCCACCCACCTGCTCGAAAACGGCGCCGATCTGCGCACGATCCAGGAGCTGCTGGGGCACTCGTCGCTGTCGACGACGCAGAAATACACCCATGTCGAGGTGGATCGGCTGCTCAACGTCTACCGGCAGGCTCACCCGCGGGCGCGGCGCGACGGCTGAAAACGGCTGCCGTGGTGCCGTCGGCCCGTTCGCCAGGCGCGAAGGCGGCGATCTCGGCCGCTTCCACCGTGTTACCCCTGCTACAATCCTGCGCGCATGGATACCTTCACAGCGACGACCGTGCTCCTCGTGCGCCGGAACGGGCAGGTCTGCATGGCCAGCGACGGTCAAGTGACGATGAACAACAGCACGGTGGTCAAGGCGGGCGCCCGCAAGGTGCGCCGCGCCGGCAAGGGCCAGGTGCTGGTCGGCTTCGCCGGCGGCGGCGCCGACGGCCTGGCTCTGCTCACCCGGCTGGATGAGAAGCTCGAAGAGTTCGGCGGCAACCTGGAGCGGGCGGTGGTCGAGCTGGCCAAGGAATGGCGCACCGATCGCGCCATGCGCCAGCTGCAGGCGATCATGCTGGTGACCGATCGCGAACGCAGCTTCCTGGTGTCGGGCAACGGCGAGCTGCTGCAACCGGACGAAGACGACACCACACTTTCCATCGGCTCCGGCTCCAACTACGCGCTGGCGGCGGCGCGCGCGCTGCTGCGGCATACCGATCTGCCCGCCAGCGAAATCGTGCGTGAAGCGATGAAGATCGCGGCCGAGATCTGTATCTTCACCAACGACCGGCTGACCATCGAGGAGCTTTAGGCGGCAATGGCCATTCAAGCAACCGGGGAAGCCCCGGCGGGCGTCACGATCGAAAACATGACGCCGCGCCAGGTCGTCGCCGAGCTCGACAAGTTCGTGGTCGGGCAGCGGCAGGCCAAGCGCGCGGTGGCGATCGCGATGCGCAATCGCTGGCGGCGCCAGCAGCTGCCGCCCGAGATCGGCGAGGAGATCGCACCGAAGAACATCCTCATGATCGGCCCCACCGGCGTCGGCAAGACCGAAATCGCCCGCCGCCTGGCACGTCTCGCCAAGGCGCCGTTCCTCAAGGTCGAGGCGAGCAAGTTCACCGAGGTCGGCTACGTCGGCCGCGACGTCGAATCGATGGTGCGCGACCTTGTCGAGATCGCCGTCACCATGGTCAAGGACGAAAAGCGTGAATCGGTGCGCGAAGCCGCCGCGGTACGCGCCGAAGACCGGCTGCTGCAGCTGCTGGTGCCGCCGCGCCCGATCAGCAGCTATCTCAAGCACGACCTCGAAGAAGACGACGAAGATGAGATGGCGGCGACGCGCGAAAAGTTTCGCGAAAAGCTCCGCTCCGGCGCGCTCGACCAACGGCGGGTGGAAATCGAAGTCGACGAATCCGCCTACCCCAGCCTTGAGATGTTCACACCGCAGGGCGGCGTCGAAGAGGTAGGGATCAATATCAAGGACATGTTGCCGGGCCTGTTCGGCCGCAAGAAAAAGCAACAGGTGTCGGTGGTCGAAGCGCGCGAAGTCCTGCAGCAGCAGGAAGCGGAAAAGCTGATCGACCGCACCCAGGTGGCGCGCGAAGCCCGCCAGCGCATCGAGCAGGGCGGCATGATCTTCCTCGACGAGATCGACAAGATCGCCGGCCGCGAAGGTGGCCGCGGGCCCGACATCTCGCGCGAAGGCGTGCAGCGCGACCTGCTGCCGATCGTCGAAGGAACCAACGTCTCGACCAAGTACGGCATGGTCAAGACCGACCACATCCTGTTCATCGCCGCCGGCGCGTTCCATGTCAGCAAGCCCTCGGACCTGATCCCCGAGCTGCAGGGCCGCTTCCCCATCCGGGTGGAGCTGGACGCCCTGACCGAACAGGATTTCGTGCGCATCCTGACCGAGCCCGAAACGGCGCTGACCAAGCAGTACGTGGCGCTGCTTTCGACCGAGGGCGTGACGGTGGAATTCACCGAGGATTCGGTGGCCGAAATCGCGCGGCTGGCGGTCGAGGTGAACTCGACCACTGAAAACATCGGCGCCCGCCGCCTTTCGACGCTGCTCGAACGGCTGCTCGACGAAGTTTCCTTCGACGCTCCCGAAATGGCCGGCGTACACGTGCGCGTCGACGCCGAATACGTCAGGCGGGCGCTCTCCGACATCGTGAAGAACCAGGACCTGTCGCGCTATGTCCTCTGACCCACGCCGGCAGCCGCTCGCGGTACTGGCTGGGCTGGCTGCGCTGGCTGCGCTGGCTCCGATCGCCGCGGGCTGCGGCAAGCAGGGGCCGCCGGTACCGCCGTTCCGCGCCAAACCGGCGCCGGTCAAGGACCTGGTCGTCCACCAGCGCGGCAACCACCTGATCTTCAGCTTCACCTATCCCGACACCACCCCCGGCGGCAAGGCCCTGGGCACCATCTCCAAGGCGGACGTGGTGGAATTCGACATTCCGGCGCCGCCGGCACCCAAACCCAAGAAGGGCGAAACCAAACCAGCGGCAGGGGCCGCCGGCACCACCGGAACCGCCGGCGCCACCGGCACCACTGGAACCACCGGCACCAAGACGGCTCCAGGCGACAAGACCGCCGCCGCACCGGGGACGCAAAACGGCGCCGCAGCCGGCGCCGCGGCGGGCACCAGCGGCACCACCGGCGCGGGATCGGGCGCGGCCGGCTCCGGCGAGAGCGCGGACACCGAGGAGACCACCGGATCGGGCTCCGGCTCTGGGTCGGGCTCCGGCTCTGGGTCGGGCTCCGGCTCCGCGGCGGGCACCACGACCGCCGGCAAGACCGGCGCGACCAGCGCCAGCGCGCCGCTCGCCTTCGAGCCGACGGCCTTGGATCCCAAGCAGTACGCCAAGGCGGCCAAGCCCAAGCTCACGGTGAGCGGCAAGGACATCGGCGCGGCGACGATCGGCAATCGCCTGGTGTTCGACATGCCGCTGCCCGAGAAGTTGCCGGCCACCGGCGTCACGCCGGACTTCGCGGTCCGCACCTATGGCCCCAAGGGCGACGCCTCCGACCCCTCCAACCAGATCCTGCTGGTGCCGCAGGCGACCACCCCGGAACCGCCCGAGCACGTCACCGTGACGCCCCAGGCCGACGGCATCCAGGTGGAGTGGCAGCCGGTCAAGGACGCTGGCGGCTATGCGGTCTACCGCCGCAATGCCACGGCGCGCTACGGCGCCGAGCCGCTGACGATCGTCAAGCCGCCCGACGTCAAATATTTCGACGCCACCGCCGCCTACGGCCAGGATTACATCTATTCGGTCACCGCCGTCGACCCCAAGCATCCGCTGGTCGAAAGCGCCATCAAGTCCGAAACCGAGGTCCACTACGTGGACAAGTACCCGCCACCGGTGCCGTCGGACCTGGTTGCCGTCGCCGAAGCCGACAAGGTGCGGCTGGTCTGGCGGCAGAGCGAAGCGTCCGACCTGGCCGGGTACGTCGTCTACCGCAAGGGGGCAAACGGCGACTTCGCGCGCATCACGCCGCAGGCGATCTCGGGCACCACCTTCGTGGACGCCACCGCGACGTCAGGGCAGACCTACCATTACCGGGTGACGGCGGTCGACCAGGTGGGCAACGAGAGCGCGGCCAGCGGCGAGGTCGAAGTCGCCGTCCCATGACCGCCTTCTTCAAGGTCTCGGGCGGCGGCAACGACTTCGTGGCGCTGGCCGAGCCGGCGGCCGAACCGACGCCGGACCAGGTCCGCGCCTGGTGCCGGCGGGGAGTTTCGCTGGGCGCGGACGGCGTGTTCGTGATCCGCCGTGAGGCGCCTGCGATCGCCATGTCCTACCGCAACGCCGACGGCCTGCCTGCCGAGCTTTGCCTGAACGGCACGCGCTGCGCCGCACAGCTGGCCTTCCACCTGGGGTGGGCGCATGACGAAGCGCGCATCGCGACCACCGCCGGCGGCTTCGACGCGCGGCGCATCGACGCCTCGCGCGTCGCCCTGGCCCTCGGCCTGGACATCTCGCAGCCGCGCCAGCTGGCCGTCGATCTCGACGGCACGCCGCAGCACGGCTGGAGCGTTCGTGTCGGCGTGCCGCATTTTCTGCTGGTCTGGCCGGGCGACCTGGCCGCGGCGCCGGTGGTGGCCGCCGGGCGCCCGCTGCGCCACCACGCCGCCTTTCAGCCCGCCGGCACCAACGTCAGCTGGGTGCGGTTCAACGGCCGCCACGACCTGGCCATTCGCACCTACGAGCGCGGCGTCGAAGATGAAACGCTGGCCTGCGGCACCGGCGTGGTCGCCGCCGCCGTCCTGGGACTGCACCTCGGGCACCTGACCCCACCGGTCACCGCCACCACCCACGGCGGTTTCCAGCTGACGGTGGACCGCGCCGCCGGCGGCGGCTACACCCTGGCCGGCGACGCGCGGGTGGTGGCGTCGGGCCAGCTGCTCGCCGGTGCGCTGGCGGATCGATGAGCGCCGATTCCCAGCCAACGTTTGCGCCCGTCGCCGAGCAGCTGGAGCTGCTCACGCGCGGCGCCGTCGACCTGGTGGACCTGGACCTGCTTGAGCGCAAGCTCGAGCGCTCGCGGCGCACCGGCCAGCCGCTCACCGTCAAGGTGGGATTCGACCCTTCGGCGCCGGACCTGCACCTGGGCCACACGGTGCTGCTGCGCAAGATGCGGCACTTCCAGCGGCTGGGCCATCGCGTGGTGTTCCTGATCGGCGATTTCACCGGCCTGATCGGCGATCCCAGCGGCAAGAAGACCACGCGGCCGCAGCTCACCCAGGCCGAGGTGGACGCCAACGCGCTCACCTACCAGCGCCAGGTCTTCAAGGTGCTCGATCCGGAGCGCACGGTGATCGACCGCAACAGCCGCTGGCTGGGGGCGCTGGGCGCCGAAGGCATGATCCGGCTGGCCGGCCGCTACACCCTGGCGCGCATCATGGAGCGCGAGGATTTCCGCACCCGCTTCGAACAGCACAAGCCCATCCACCTGCACGAGCTGCTCTATCCCCTGGCGCAGGGCTACGACTCCGTGGCCCTCAAGGCCGACGTCGAGCTGGGCGGCCACGACCAGATCTTCAACCTCCTGGTGGGGCGCGACCTGATGAAGGAAGAGGGGCTCGAACCGCAGGTGGTGCTGACCGTGCCGCTGCTGCTCGGCACCGACGGCGTCGAGAAGATGTCCAAGAGCCTCAACAACGCCATCGCGCTCGACGACGCGCAGGACATCTTCGGCAAGACCATGTCGATCCCCGACGACCTGATGTGGGACTGGTACCTGCTGCTGACCGACGTGCCGCGCCCCGAGATCGAGCGCCGCCGCGCCGCCATGACTGCGGGCGAGCAGCACCCCAGGCAGCTGAAGGAGGACCTGGCGAGGCTCCTGGTCGCCGATTTTCACGGCGAGGCCGCCGCGACGCAGGCGGCGGCGGAGTTCAGCAAGGTCTTTTCGCAAGGCGGCGTCCCCGACGACCTGGCCGAAACGCGGATCGAAGGGGCCAGGAGCCTGCAGAAGCTGCTCACCGAAACGAGCCTGGCGGCCAGCAACGGCGAAGCCCGGCGCCTGCTCGAACAGGGCGCCGTCAGCATCGACGGCACGCGCGCCGGCGACCCCTGGCAGGAGCTGGAACCGCGTGCCGAACCGTACCTGTTCAAGGTCGGCAAGCGGCGCTTCGCCAAGATCCGCATCGCCTGACGCCCTGCCGCGGCGAGCGCCGCTCCATCATGACCCCGACCTCACCCTGCCGCTTCCGCCCAGCCCAGCTCGGCCTCCTGCTTGCCGGGATCGCCGCCTTCGCCGGTCCGCCGGCGGCGGGCGCACCGGGCGGCCCCCCGGCGGCATTGCCGGTTCCGGCGGCGCGCGCCGATCATCCGCTGCGCGCTTCGGCGCAGGCATTTGGCGCGCCGCTGCTGGTCGAAGTGCGCGATCTGCCGCGCGAGGGGGCCGCGGCGGCTCTCGACGCGGCGGTCGCCGAAGTCGCCGCCATCGAGCGGATGACCGACCTGAACCGGCCCGGCAGTGAAGTTGTGGCGGTCAACGCCGCCGCCGGCAAGGGGCCGCGGCAGGTGGACCCCCGGCTCTTCGCGGTGCTGGCGCGCGGGCTCGACTTCTGCCAGTGGTCCGAAGGCAGGCAGGGGCCGCTGGCGCACGACCTCAACACCCTTTGGGGGCGCGGCATCAACGCGCCGCTCGCGGCCCCGCCGCAGCCCAACCTGATGGGTCTGGCGATCGAGGCCGCCGCCTGCCGCCACCTGCACCTGGACGTCGCCAGGAAGGCGGTCAGCCTGGATGCCGGCTGCGCCCTCGACCTGGTGGACTTCGCCGCCGGGGCCGCCGTCGACCGCGCCGTGGAAGTGCTGCGCGCACGCGGCTCGGCCAACGCCTTCGTGCAGATCGGCGGTTTGCAGCGGGGTATCGGCCCCGGCCGCGACGGCCAGGGCTGGCCGGTCGACCTGCCCGCCCTGGGCGGCCTGCGGGAACCTCTCGGGCGGGTGTACCTGCGCGATCAGGCGCTGGCGGTGGCGGCGCAGCAGGACCACCCCCTGCGCGTCGGCGGCGACGAGCTGTCGCCGTTCATCAACCAGCGCACCGGCCAACCCACCGACGGCGTCGCCGCCACCCTGGCCGCCACCACCCTGGCCGCCGACGCGCAAGCCCTGGCCGCCACCATGGCCATCACCGGCACCCGCGACGGCGAGCTGCTGATGGGCTCGATCCGCCCGCGCCCGTCGATCCTCTGGCTGATGGGCAGCGGCACCGGCATACCGCTGCTGGTGGAGTATCGCTGGACCGAAGTGCCCAAACGCTGAGCGCGGCGCCCGGCAGACCGGCCCCACCTTCGGCACGTCCACCGTCAGGCGCTGATTGAGAAAATCCTCGACGATGCCGTTGGCGTCCACGGCGTAGACGTAGATTTCCGCCGCCAGCACCTTGTCCGGCGAATCGGCAAGCAGGCTGGCGCCGTCCGCCTCGACGAACACCGGCACGTACGCCTTTGGCACCCGCGGTGCGGAACGGCTCGGCGAGCACCGCCGTGGCGATCGATCCGCCCTGGTTGGCGCCCATCAGCTGGTCGGCGAGCGACAGCATCTTCTCCGCCGGCCGCTGCTGATTGAAGGGGCGCGGCGCGTAGTAGCCCGAACGCGCCGAGACCTTGGTGCCGCGCGGCGCGTTCCTGAGCTGCACCTTGATCGGGTGATAGGCGCCATCCTGCTTCAAACCCTGCGGCTGGAAGCTGAGCACGTAGGTGACGCTGGTCTGGTTCGCCATGTGGACCAGCGCCGCACCCAGGTCGTTGGTGTTGCGGAACACCTCGCCGCCGGTGTCGTGCGACATCTGCATCAGCGCACCCTCGCGCGCTCCCCGCCATCAGAAGCGCCATCACGAGACCCGTCGGCATCTTGAAACGATGCAGGTGCCCCATGGATACTGCCCTCCGGAGCGCGCGCCCTATTTGGACGCGGGAGCGCTGGCGATGGTGAACGGGGACGTCGCGGTGTGCGGGCCGCTGGCGCTGTTGACGGTGACGACCAGGCGATAGTCCCCCGGCGCCAGGCCGGCGGGAGGCTTGAAGGAAGCCTGGTAGACGTCGGGGTTGGTGCCGGAGCCGGGCACCTCGCCGCGCACGCGGATGCTGCAGGCGCCCATGTCGCGGCCGTCGGCGCTCTGTAGCTTGGCCTCCGTCTTCAGGTCCTGGCCCAGGTTGTACCCCATCAGCGCCACCGGCGTTTCGGCGCCCGGCGCCAGCGCCGGCAGCGAAGCGGGGACGTAGGCCTGCTGGCCGACGTGGAACGGATAGGCGGTGTCCTTCTGCTGGCCGCGCGGCGTCTCGCGCACCACCGACCAGCGGCCGCCCGCCTCGGGGAAGAGCGGCGGCAGCAGCACGCCCGCGTCGGCGGCGAACCGCGGCACGGTCATGAACACCGTGCGCTTGCCGAAAGCACCGGTGTCGCCGTTGCGCACCAGGCTGCGGATCGCGTAGTCGCCCGGCGGCAGCTCCAGGTGGCCGTAGTACTTGAGACCGCCCTGGCGCAACGACGCCCCGACCTTCGCCACGTCCACCGCCAGGCGCTGGTTGAAATAGTCCTGGATGATGCCGTTGGCGTCCACGGCGTAGACGTAGATCTCGGTAGCCAACGCCTTGTCTCCGGCGCCGGCCAGCAGCGTGGCGCCGTCCGCCTCGACGAACACCGGCACGTACGCCTTGGGCCCCGCGGTGCGGAACGGCTCGGCCAGCACCGCCGTGGAGATCGATCCGCCCTGGTTCGAGCCCATCAGCTGGTTGGCCACGGACAGCATCTTTTCCACCGGCCGTTGCTGGTTGAAGGGGCGCGGCGAATAGTAGCCGGAGCGGGCGGTGACCTTGGTGCCGCGCGGCGGGTTTTTGAGCTGTACCTTGATCGGGTGGTAGGAGCCGTCCTGCTTCAGCTCCGGCTGAAAGCTGAGCACGTAGGTGACGCTGGTCTGGTTGGCCATTTTCTCCAGCGCCACGCCCAGGTCGTTGGTGTTGCGGAACACCTCGCCGCCGGTGTCGTGCGACATCTGCAGCAGCGCCGCCTCGCCGGAGGTCTGCGGCGTGGCGTCCAGGCTCTGGCCGCGCAGCCCGCTGATGTCGAGCGATTCGATGACGCAGTCGGAGCGGCGGAACTGTTCCAGCATCTTTTCGAGCAGGTTGGCCATCTGCGTGCTGCCGTAGCGCGAGTCGCTGTCGACCGACAGCGAGCCGCCGTGCATCACCGCGTCGGCCATCGCGTTCTGGCCGTTGGAATCCTCGACGCCCGAAACCACGCCGGTGTCGAAGCCTTCCGACATGAACACCACCAGCTTGCGGCCCGACACCGCGCTCATCATCCGGGCCAGGTCGGCAAAGGCGCTGGCGAGCGGCCCCACCAGGCTCTTTTGCTGGGCGATCTCGGCGTGCTGCTGTTCGGCGACTTCGGCGGCCTGGTAGACCATTTCCACCATCATGGCATTTGCCTTGCCGACGTCGACGGTCGATTGGGCGGCGTACGTGCCGCGCTGGGCGGCCGTGTCGCCGGCCGGCGCCGGGGGCTGCGGCGTGGCATACGCCCCGGCGATGGCATCCAGGCCTGCAATCGCATTGGACGCCGCCAGGCCGCCGGACACCAGCGCATCGCTCTGCCCGACCGATGCGGATGCCGTCTGCGCGGTCTGGAACGCTTCGGGGCGGGTGTCCTTTTCGGGAGCGAGAGAGGCGATCACCCGGCTCACCTGGTAGAGGTCCGAGGTAAAGCCCAGCAGCAGCTTCAGCCCGGAAACCTGGCTGTAGGTCGCCACGGCCACCAGGTCGGAGGGGGTGAGGGTATTGACCAGCGACTTCATCACCGCCGCGCGCGCCCGCGCCATCGACTTCAGGCTGGAATTGGCAAAGTCGAAGAGCAGCAGAAAGTGGCGTTTGCCGGCGGCGGGGATGTCGGCCGACAGGACGCGGTTCTCCGGCGCCGACAGGTCGACGACGTCGAAGCCGGTGATGGGCTGCTGCTTGCGCCCCTCGGTGATGACGAAGTCCTCGGCCTTCAGGCCGCGCACCGGCTGGCCGTCGCGCACCACCTGCACCGGGACCTCCACCACGGTGACCTGCGAGGTGTCGGTGTACTTCTGGCCGCTTGCGCTGCCGGTCACGAGCAGCGACATCAGGAGACCAATGGTCATCGCACCGCGACGCATTTGGCTCATACTGCCTCCTCTTTGCGATTGTCTACGCGACAGACTACCACAAAAACACAATCGACACACAAAAAGGGCAATTCAGATGTTGTCTAATGGAGGAGGCGAGGTGGGCGACGGGGCCGCCGCACCGGCAGGCTTGCAGCAGGGGCCGCCTTCGGGAGCGATCGGCAGGCCGTGCGGACAGCTGGCGGGGTGGCCAAGAAAGGCACACACCTGGTCCTCGAAGCCGGCCGCCACCGGCGCGGCGCGGCCGCACTGCGGCGACACCGCGCCCGGCGCCAGGGTGCGGGCCAGCAGCGCTTCGGCCAGACGCACCCGCCGCACCGCCGCCGCCGCCAGGACGCGCCCGCGCTCGGTAAAGGCGATGCGGCCGCCGGCGAAGGCCAGCAGCCCCTGTGCCAGCAGGTCGGCGACGCCGCGGCCGGTGACCGCGACGGTGCGCTGCTCCTCGGCCAGGGTGCGCCACAGGTCCACCAGCACCAGCTGCAGCTCGGGGCTGCCGGTGTCGTCCAGCTTGGCCAGCCGGCCGTGTTCCAGGCGCAGCTCGCGGCCCGCCCGCGCCGCGATCGTGGGGTCGTGGGTCACCAGGATGAGGGTATGGCCGCGCCGGTGCAGGTCCTCCAGCAGGGTCATGACCACCGCTTCGTTGACCGCGTCCAGGTTGCCGGTCGGCTCGTCGGCAAGAATGAGCGGCGGCTGATTGATCAGCGCGCGGGCGATGCAGACCCGCTGCTGCTCGCCGCCGGACAGCTCGCTCGGCAGGTGGTCCAGGCGGTCGCCCAGACCGACGCGCCGCAGTGCACCTTCGGCTTCGCCACGGTCGGTGATGCTGTGGACGTACTGCGCCAGCATGACGTTTTCGAGCGCCGTCAGGTAGGGGATCAGGTGGAACTGCTGGAACACCAGGCCGACCGTCTGCTGGCGGTAGCGCGCCAGGTCGCGGTTGCCCAGCCCCACCAGGTCCACGCCGCCCACCAGCACCTGCCCTTCGGACGGCCGGTCCAGGCCGGCGAGCACGTTGAGCAGGGTGGTCTTGCCCGATCCCGAGGGGCCGGTGACCGCCACCCACTCGCCGGGGGCGATGCGCAGCGACAGGTCGTCGAGCGCCAGCAGCGACCCGAACCGCCGCGTCAAGCCCGCGATCTCGACCAGTGACATGCCGGCGCCCCCTCACTCGCCCCGCAGCACGCCGGCCGCGTCCAGCCGCTCGATCCGCGCCAGCGCCGCCGACAGCGACAGCCCCACCACCACCAGTGCCACCCCCACCGCCGCCGCCAACCCGGTCCAGGTCGGCTGCAATCCGGCGGCGCCGCCCAGCAGGCGGCTGGACAGGCCGCCGGCCGCGATCTCGCCCAGCAGCTCGCCGGTGAGCGCCGCGACCAGGGCGACAGCCAACAGCTCGGCGGCGAGCATGCCGCCGATGCGCCGGCCGGAGTAACCCAGCGCCAGCATCAGCCCGACCTCGACCCGCCGCTCGCCCACCAGGGCCGTGGTGGCAGCGCCCACCGAGAGCACGGCCAGCAGGAACGACACCCCCGAGATCGCCACCAGGACCAGGGTGAGGCGGTGGCTGATGCGCGCGTCCGAGGCGGCGGTCTTGAGCAGCGGCGTCACCTCGACCCCCTCCAGGCGGCCGCCGATGGCCCGCGCCACCGCCGCCAGACGCGCCGGTTCGGCGCGCACTTCGATCCGCGCCAGCTGCGGCTGCGCCGGCGCCTGCCGTGCCGGCGCCGCGGGCAGGGCGGGCGGGGCGGCCAGGACCGCCACCGGCGTCGCCGCCAGCACGCCCGGTACGGAACGCACCACCGCCAGGGCGTCCGGCGGCATCGCCGGCGCGCCTCCCACCTGCGGGCGCACCTCCAGGTTGGGGCCGAAGGCCGCCAGCCCGGCGCCCAGGCGGCGGTCGGCGCGCTCCGCGAAGCCCGCCATGGTGGCGACCGTGCCGGCCGCCACCATCACCGCCACCAGGATCAGCGCCAGCTGCCGCGGGCGGCGCCGGAGGCTGGCCAGGACCAGGCGGGCGATCACGCCGTCGCTTTCTTGAGCAGCGCCGCGGGGTAGCGCCCCAGCGCCCGCGATACCGGCAGCACGCTAGCCACCACCGCCACCGCCAATCCCATCAGCACGGCGAACGGCAGCAGCACCGGGGTCCACGGCACGGCGACGCCCAGCGCGCCGGCCCCCAGCAGGCGCCCGGCGACCAACCCCAGGCCGCCGCCGGCGAGCCCGCCCAGGCAGCCGAGCAGCGCCGCCTCCGACAGGAAGAACAGCACCACCCGGCGGCGCGCCTCGCCGATCGCCACCAGCAGTCCCGCCTCCAGCCGCCGCTCCAGGACCGTCGCCGTCATCGCCGCCGTCACCCCGACGGCGGCGCCGGCCAGGGCCACGACGGCCAGCGCCAGCAGCACGCCGCGCAGGCGGCCCAGAACGTCGGCGGTGGCGCCGGCGACTTCCGTCAGCACCCGCGCCCGCGCCTCGGGCAGCGCCTGCTGCAGCTGGAACGCCACCGACGACGGATAGGCGGTGCAGTACCAGGTTTCGTACTCGCGCGGCGTCATGTGCGCCGGGTCGCGCACGTTGCGGCTCTCGGGGTTGGTCTGGGCGTAAATCTCGGCACGCACGAACCGGCCCGGGCGGCCGGCCAGGCCGGCCACGACCGGCAGCGGCACGAACGCTTCGTCGTCTTCCTCGCCGCCGCTGGTGACCACCCCCACCACGCGCAGCCGCTGCGCACGGGCTCCTAGCGACGCCAGCAGCTCGCCGGTAATGGGAGCGATGGGAGCGGTGGGAGCGGTGGGAGCGGTGGAGCTGAAACCCAGACGCTGCGCCAGCCGGCGGCCCAGCACGACCTCCGGCTCGGCGTCGGCGGTGGCGTCGGTTGCGGCGGTGGCGACGGGCGCAGGCGTGGCGCTGGTGGCGGCTGCCGATGCCGGGAGGTCGCGCGGCCAGCGCCCGGCAATGCGCAGCGTCGGCCGCGTCGCCGGCAGGCCGGTCGTCCAGCCATCTTCCAGCGGATGCCGGAACCAGGTCCCCACCACCTCGGCCACCGCCCCGGACGGCGAGGCGGCCTCCGGCGCGGCCATCGGCGCGACCGTGACCGCGGCCGCCGCTGCCGAGGGCGCCGGCGGCCCTGCCGCGACCCGCGCCGCGGCGGGCGCCGCGCCAACCACCGCCAGGCGCAGGCGCAGCGGATAGAACGGCGCCAGGGCGATGACGTTGTTGCGCCAGAAGATGTGCCGCACCTGGGCGAGCCGCGCCACGTCGAGCAGCGGGCCGCCCGGCGCCGGCACCAGCTCCAGGTTGGCACCGTAGGAAGCCAGCTCGGCCGCCAGGCGGTCGCCGGATGCCAGCGTCACCTCGCCCAGCGCGGTGGCGCCCAGGGTGCCGAGCGCCACGGCGCTCACCGCCAGCAGCTTCCGCCGGGTGCCGCGGCGCAGCGATTCAAGCAGCAGGCGCGTGTACATGGGTGTCGGGCGGTGCGCCCTCGCTCACATGCCGGGGTGCCGCATGGCGGCGGCGGCGCTGAAGATCGGCAGGCCCGCCGCCAGGTCGCGCGCCGCAAAGACCAGCTGGTCGCCTTGGCGGCGCGCCCGCAACGGCACCGGATTGCAGCCGCCGTGCTGGCCGATGCTGGGCGGATAGATGGTCGAGCCGCAGTGCAGGCAGGCGATGTTGGGACCGTCCTGGTAGTAGCCCTTGGGACCGCAGATCTCGCACGCGTCAAAGGCGGTGGCGATCGCCGTGTCCGGCTTCGCCGGATCGTCCAGCGGCACGGCGATGAAACGCACCGTAACGCCTGCCGGGACGGTCGGCAAGGTCACGGCATAGCGGCGCAGCGCGGTGCCGTGGAAGTCGGCCAGCGGCACCCGCACCAGGCCGTCGGCGCCGACCGGGAGCGATCGCGCCGGCGACAGCGCGGCCGGCGGCCGCGAATAGACGAAGCCCAGACCCAGGGCGGCCAGGATGGCAACGCCCAGAGTGCCGGCCAGGACGCGGGCGCGCGCCTGGCGCTGGGCGCTGGCGCGCTCCAGGCGGGCGGCGGCACCGCTGGCTGGGCGCTCCTCGCCGCCACCGGACGGCGCCGGCGCCCCCGCCGGCACGGGCGGCCCCAAGGCGGCGCCGGACCCGGCAGCGCCCGGCGAGCGCCGGCCCGGAATCAGCAGCATCAGCAGCGGCAGCACCAGCACGGCGGCGATGAAGAAGAACTCGTTCTTGGCCAGCGGGCCGATCGCCGCCATGGTGGTCTGGTTGGCGGGCAGCCAGCCCGCCTCGGCCAGCTCGTGGTAGCCGTCCACCAGCAGCTGCACGATGAAGATCCCCAGGGCGATGCCGGTGATCTTGAAAAACCGCCCCAGGTCGACCCGCACGCTGCCGCGCACGAACAGCACGCCGAAGACAAAGGCCGCCCCAAGACCGATCAGCACCCCCAGCAGGGTCTGCAGGCCGCCGCTGGTCAGCGACAGGGCGGACAGGAAGAGCACGGTTTCCATGCCCTCGCGGAAGACCATCAGAAACGTGAACAGGAAGATGCCCATGGCGACGGACGTGCCCCGCTCGCGGGTCAGGATGCGCGCCAGGGCGCCCTTCATCTGGCCCGACAGCCCTTTGCTGTGGCGCCACATCCACACCAGCATGGAGCCCACCACCACCGCGGCGATCAGGTAGAGGAAGCCTTCCAGCACGTCCTCGTCCAGCGTCAGGCGGCGCAGCGCGACGCCGCCGGCAAGGCTGGCGGCGATCGCCACCACGATGCCCGCCCACACCGCCCCCAGGTAGCGTCCGGCCGCCTCCCGGCGCAGGAAGGCGGCGATGATGCCCACCACCAGGGCCACCTCGACCCCTTCGCGCAACGTCACGATCAGCGCTTCAACCATGGACCCCTCGCGCCGCACGCGCTTCGGCCGCCGGTCCCGCCGGTGTCTCGCGCGCCGCGCAGCTCTTGCAGAAGCCGTTGATCTGCAAGCTGTGGGCGGTGGGCAGGAAGCCGTGGGCGCGGCAGATCTCCGCCTGCAAGGCGGCGATGCCGGGGCTCACGAACTCCACCACCCTGCCGCAGGCGGTGCACACCAGGTGATCGTGTCGCTGGCCGCCATGGACGTGCTCGTACAGGAAGCGCCGCCGGCCCAGCCGCTGCCGCCGCACCAGGCCACTCTCCACCAGCAGCTCCAGGTTGCGGTACACCGTGGCGCGCGAGATCTTCAAGCCGCGCTGCCGCACCGCCGCCAGCAGCTGCTCGGCATCGATATGCCCATGCTGGCGGAACACTTCGTCCAGCAGCGTCAGCCGCTCGGCGGTGACCCGCTGGCGCCGCTCCCGCAGGAAGCTGAGAAACCGGTCTTTTTCACGCTGATCTTGCATGGCACCGCCACGAACCCCAGCTCACCCACTCCCTAATTGAGATTCTATCTCAGTAGGGATCCAGATTGTGGACGGAACCAGTCCAGTTTGTCAACCTGCGGGGACCGCGAGCCGCTCCCGCGCGGGGCCGGGCGGCGCCGACCTGCAGCTGGCGGTGCATCTCACGGCCGGGCGGTCCGGGAATGCGGCTGCGCAGCGCCGGCCGGGCGCCGGCGCGCGCGACCAGGGGGGAGGGGTCAGCCGCGGGCGGCGGGGGGGACGAACTTGCGGTTGGTGGCGCCGGTGTAGACCTGGCGCGGGCGGTTGATGCGGGTCTTGGGATCGTCGCGCATCTCCTTCCAGTGCGCCAGCCAGCCCGGCAGGCGGCCGAGGGCGAACATCACGGTGAACATGTTGGTGGGGATGCCCATGGCGCGATAGATGATGCCGCTGTAGAAGTCGACGTTGGGATACAGCTTGCGCTCGACGAAGAACTCATCGTGCAGCGCCACCTCTTCGAGCGACTTGGCGATGTCGAGCAGCGGATCGCGCACGCCCATCTCCGCCAGCACTTCGTCGCAGGTCTGCTTGAGGATGCGCGCCCGCGGGTCGAAGTTCTTGTAGACGCGGTGGCCGAAACCCATCAGGCGGAAACCCGAGCTTTTGTCCTTGGCCAGGTCGACGTATTTCTTGTAGTTGGCGCCGTCGTGCTGAATGCGTTCCAACATTTCGATGACCTGCTGGTTGGCGCCGCCGTGCAGCGGCCCCCAGAGGGCGCAGATGCCCGCCGACATGGAAGCCCACAGGTTGGCCTGGCTGCTGCCGACCATGCGCACCGTCGAGGTGCTGCAGTTCTGCTCGTGGTCGGCGTGCAGGATGAGCAGCAGGTTGAGCGCCCGTTCCAGCACCGGATTGACCACGTACGGTTCGGCCGGCACCGCGAACATCATGTGCAGGAAGTTGGCGCAATAGGAAAGGTCGTTGCGCGGATAGATGAACGGTTGACCGATGCTCTTCTTGTGCGAAAAGGCGGCGATCGTCTTGGCCTTGGCAAGCAGGCGGATGATGTTCAGATCGACGTCTTCGTCGTGCCCGGACCGCTCGGGATAGTAAGCCGAAAGGCTTGCCACCATCGCCGACAGGATCGCCATCGGATGCGCCCCGGCGGGGAAGCCTTCGAAAAACTTTTTCATGTCTTCGTGCAGCAGGCTGTGATACGTCAGCCGCTCGCGGAACTGCCGGCTTTCGTCGGCGTTGGCCAGGTGGCCGTAGATCAGCAGATAGCAGACGTCGATAAAGGACGTCTCACCGGCGATATCTTCGATCGGATAACCGCGGTAGCGCAGGATGCCCTTTTCGCCGTCGATGAAGGTGATATCGCTTTCGCAAGCCCCGGTGTTGCCATAACCCGGGTCCAGCGTGATGTAACCCGTCTGCGCCCGCAGGTGGGTGATATCGATCGCTTTTTCACCCTCGCTGCCCACCGCCACCGGCAGTTCGTATTCCTTGCCCTCGAGCACCAGCCGTGCCGGCGCCGGCGAAGAAGCCTGCTGCGGCGTCCCCGGCTCTGCGACGACTTCGCGCGTCTGCTGCGACATGCCGTGTTCTCCTTTGTTTCAGCTGGGCGGGCACCTGCGTCCTGCAGCTGGCGGGCACCTGCGGCGCTCCGTGCAGCCGAGCCCCAGGCCGGATTCTAGCGTCTGGCCGAGAGCAGGCGCAACCAAGGAGCTCGCGGGGCCGGTCCCGCGGCGTCGCGGCGCGGCGGGCCGCCGCGGCGCCTGGGCTCAGGGCTCGTAGGCGGCGCAGGCGGTGTCGTTTTCCCACACCTCGACCCGCACCACGGCCAGGCCTCGCCCGTCGCCGTCGGCGGGCAGGCGCCCCGCGACCTCGTCGAAGACGTAGGCGGCGAGCAGCTCGGCGGTGGTGTTGCGCTGATCGAACGGCGGCACCTCGTTGAGGACGCGGTGATCGAACGGCCCCAGGATCTCGCGCACGATCGCCTTCAGGTCGGAAAAGTCGAGCACCATGCCGAGCTGGTCCAGGCGCTCGGCCCGCAGGTGCACGCGCACCCGGTAGTTGTGGCCGTGCAGGTTCTGGCAGCCGCGGGTGTGGCCGCGGATGGCGTGCGCCGCCGAAAACGAGAAATCCTTGAAGATGGAGTGCATGGCGTCCCGGCCTTTCACGACGCGCGAAGATACTCGACGGTTGGCGGCAGCCCCTGCTCGAGGCCGCGCGGGCTCCAGCCCAGCTCGCGGCGGGCGCGGCCGTCGTCGAATGCCCAGTGGCGGGTGAGGCTGCCCAGCTGCTCGGCGGAAAACGGCGGCCGGCGCCGCCGGCGGCCCGACGCCGCCGACACCCCCGCCGGCGCCGCGCCGGCGCCGCGCCGGTAGAACGGCAGCATCGCCGCCAGCAGCAGGCGCGCCACGCCGAGCGGCGCGTCCCAGCGCGGCGGCCGCACGCCGCCCAGGGCGCACACCCGCGCCACCGCCGCGCGCAGGGTCGCCACTTCCCCGGCCAGCACGAAGTCGCGGCCGGGCGGCGCCTGCTCCATCACCCTCTGGATCGCGTCCACGGCATCGTCCAAGTAGATCCAGCTCAGCTTGCGCCGCCCCCCCGCCATCACCACGTAGCCGCCGCCGAGCACGCGCGCGACGAGCGCATTGGCACCGCCGCGCCGCCCCGGCGGACCGTAGACCAGGCCGGGATAGACGGTGTTGACCTTGAGCAGCCCCCGCCGGGCGTACCCTTCGATCACCTGCTGGCCGGCGTGCTTGGTGGCGCTGTAGCGGGTCGGAAACGGCGGCCGCGGCGCCGCGCCTTCGTCCGCCAGGGAGCCGTCCTCGGGGCTGCCGCCAAACCGGGCGACCGACGACACCGAGAGGAAGCGTCCGACGCCCAGCTTGTAGGCCAGCGACGCCACGTTTTCGCACCCCTGCACGTTGGCCGCCTGCATGCGCGCCGGCGGCGCGTCGGGGTCCACCTCGGCGCCGGCGTGGATCACCCAATCGCTGCCCGACATCCCCTCGCGCATCGAGGCGCGGTCCGCCAGGTCGCCGGTGAACGTCGCGATGCCCAGGCTGGCCAGCGCCTCCAGCTGGCTGGTCGGCCGCACCAGCGCGCGCACCTCGTGCCCCGCCGCCGCCAGGCGGCCGGCGAGACGGCTGCCGATGTAGCCGGTGGCGCCGGTCAGGAACACGCGCATGGCGCGCGATTGTACTCCCGTGTGACAGCGATCCAGGATTTTGAACCAAAGGGAATCGTCAGGATACCTACCGTGTTGCAGGATAGGACGGGTGTTTGGGAGTAGAGCCCGTTCGCGGAGGCGTTCCTCCGACAATCTCCATAACTCCCTCTCCTCCCCCCGCATCGTCTCCCTCCACGGTGCGGGGCTTTTTATTGCCCGCGGGAGCATAATGGGCGGGTCCTCTGGCTTCGATTCCAATGTCCGACCGCATCACCCTACCCCTGTGGCTGGTCCTGGTGCTGCTGCTGCTCGCCAGCTGGGCAACCCTCGACCGGCTGCTGGTGCCCAGCGTGCGGTGGTACCTGCGGCGGCGGGTCAACCGCGTCATCGACGAGCTCAACGCACGGCTCAAGATCGGCATTCAGCCGTTCCAGCGCACCCGCCGCCAGGTGCTCATCGACCGCCTGCTGTACGACCCGTCGGTGCTGCAGGCGGTCGACCTGTCCGCCCGCGAAAGCCACGTGCCGCGCGAGGTGCTGCTGGCGGACGTGGAGCGCTACGCGCGCGAGATCGTGCCGGCGTTCAACGCCTACTTCTACTTCCGCCTGGGCTACTGGCTGTCGCGATGGTTCGCCCGCCTGCTGTTTCGCGTGCGCCTGGCCGCCGTCGACGAAGCCGGCCTGGCGGCGGTGCCCGCCGACTCGACGGTGGTCTTCCTGATGAACCACCGCAGCAACATGGACTACATCCTGGTCACCTACCTGGCCGCCGACCGCACGGCGCTGTCCTACGCGGTGGGCGAATGGGCGCGCATCTGGCCGCTGCAAACCCTCATCCGCGCGACCGGCGCCTATTTCGTCCGCCGCAACTCGCGCGACCCTCTGTATCGCCGCGTCCTTTCGCGCTACATCCAGATGGCGACGGCGGCCGGCGTCACCCAGGCCGTCTACCCCGAGGGGGGGCTGTCGCGCGACGGCCATCTGCGCCCGCCCAAGCTCGGCCTGCTCGATTACATGCTGCGCAGCTTCGATCCCCAGGGCGAGCGCGACCTGGTGTTCATCCCCGTCGGTCTCAACTACGACCGCACGCTCGAAGACCGGACGCTGCTGCTCGACGTCGAACCGCGCCCGGACGCCAGGCCGCGGCGGGCGGCCGGCACCACCGCGCGCTTCGTGCTGCGCCAGCTGGCGCTTGCGGCGCGCAGCCGCTGGCACCGCTTCGGCTACGCCTGCGTCGTCTTCGGCAGGCCGATCTCGATGCGGGCGTACCTGGGGGCGCACGGGCTCGATTTTCGCGCGCTGCCGGCGGCTGAGCACTCGGCGCACCTGGAAGCGCTGGGCACTGAGCTGATGGCGGCGGTCGGCGCCGTCATACCGGTCGTGCCGGTGGCGCTGATGGCGGCGGTCTTCGTCGAACGGGCAGAACGGGGTCTGCCGCCGCTTTCGCCGCTGGAATTGAAGGCCGCGGCCTACCGGCGGATGGCCGACCTGGCGCTGGCCGGCGCCACGGTCTACGTGCCGCGGCGCGATCAGGACTACGCCATCGAAGCCGGTCTGCGCATGCTGACCCTGCGCCACCTGGTCGAGGAGCGCCAGGGGCTGTTCGCCGCCAATCCCGCGGAGCTGACCCTGCTGCGCTACTACGCCAACTCGATCGATCACTTCCGCGCCGCGCCCGCCGCCGCCGCCGCCGCAACGCAACTCGCCGCCGCCGGCGCCGTATCCAGCGGTTGACCCCCCTCGCGCCATGCGGACCCAACGACGCAGCACCGGCCATCGCAGCACCAGCGCCTGGCGCATCCAGCCGCCGGGGTCGGAGCCGGACACCACCGCCCCGCCAACCAAAAAGCCCAAGAAACAACGGCGCCAGCGGGACCGCAAGGGGCCCGGCCTGGCCGAGCGGCTGCTGGACTTCCTGCGCGAATACACCGCGGGCGTCAACACCGGCGAGGTCAAGCGCCTGTTCCGGCGTGACGCCACCAGCGCCTACTCGGTGCTGACCCGCGAGCATGCCGAGCTGCCGCAGCCGAAGCCCGGTCTCAAGCGCCTGCTGTTCCGCGTCAAGCTCGCCTTCCTGGGTCTGTCCTACAAGCTGACCCCGGCACGGCGGATGCTCTTTGCCGCCTCCCTGATCTGCCTGGTCGTGGCGCTCATGTCGGGCAGCTGCCGCGTCGACATGGAGTCGCACCATCGCATCACCCACCTCTCGATCGACTTCTCGCCGATCCTGTTCGTGGCCTGCGCCGGCGGCCTGGTCTTCCTGCTGGCGCTGGAGCTGGTCGACCGCATCCGCGTGCGCGACGAGCTGGAAGTGGCGCGCGAGCTGCAGGCCGAGCTGCTGCCGCACGGCACCATCGACCTGCCGGGCTACCGGATCGCCCACTCCTACCGCACCGCCAACGAGGTGGGAGGCGACTACTACGAGGTGATCCAGCTGCCGGACGGCAGGGTGGCCCTGATGGTCGGCGACGCCACCGGGCACGGCATGGCCGCCGGCCTGGTGATGGCGATCGCCAACGCCACGCTCAAGACCGCTCTGGACCTGGACCCCGATCCCCGCCGCGTGCTGGCGCTGCTCAATCGCACTCTCTGCCGCACCGGCACCCGCCGCACCTTCATGACCGTCTTCTACGCCCTGCTCACCCCCGCCACCGGCGAGCTGGTCGCGATCAGCGCCGGCCACCCCTACCCGGTGCTGCGCCGGGCAGCCGGCGGCATCGAAGAGCTGGGGCGCGGCGGCCTGCCGCTCGGGGTCCGGGACCACCTGGCGCCCGAGCCGCAGACGACGACGCTCGCGCCTGGCGACATGCTGCTGCTCTACACCGACGGTCTGGCCGAGGCGATCAACGCCAACTCCGAGGCTTTCGGCTACGACCGCATCGCCTCGCTCACGCGCCTGGGCGGCGCGCCGCAAGAGGTGCACGACCGCGTGCTGGCAAACTTCGACTTCCACATCGGCGGCGAGCCGCTGCGCGACGACCTCACCCTGCTGGTCGTCGCGCGCGACAGGGCGGCCCCGACCGCCGCCGTCGGCGCTGCCACCGCCGCCGCTGCCGGGACCGCGGCTCCCCTGCCCGTCGGTCCGGCATGAAGCGCGCGACCGGCGGCGATGTTCGCCGGAGCGACCGCGGCGAGCGGCCGCCGCGGTGGTTCGCCGTGCCGCTGACCGACGCCCTCAACGGCCTGGAGCTGTGCCTGGGCGGCGGCTGGCGCGGGCTGGCGCTGATCGCCGCCGGGATGCTCGCGGGGTGGTGGGTCTACGTGCCGGTGCACGAGCTGCTGCACGCGGCGGGCTGCTGGCTGGCCGGCGGCGCGGTGCGGCGGCTGGAGATCGGCACGCTCTACGGCGGCGCGGCGCTGGCCCGCGTGCTGCCCTTTGTCGTCGGCGGCAGCGACTACGCCGGGCGCCTCTCGGGCTTCGACACCAGGGGCAGCGACCTGGTGTACCTGGCGACCGACCTGTGCCCCTTCCTGCTCAGCGTGTTTCCCGGCGTCTGGTGGTTGCGCCGCGCCGCCCGCGGCCGCCACCCTGTGCTGTTCGGCGCTTCGCTGCCGGTGGCGCTGGCGCCGTTTCTGTCGCTGACCGGCGACGCCTACGAAATCGGCTCGATCCTGGTCACCCGGCTGCCGCCCTGGGCGGCGCCCGCGGTGCGCCAGCTGCTGCGCGGGGACGACCTGGGGCTGCGCTGGAGCGCCCTGAGCGCGGCGGCGGCCGCGTGCGGCGGCAGCGCCGGCGCCGTCAGCGCCGCGCTCGGACCTTGCGCCGCGGCGCTGTCGCGCCTGCGGGAGGGATGCGTGTTGGCCGCGCTGGCCGGGCTCGGCTGGGCGCTCCTCACCTACGGGTGCGGCGCCGCCGTGGCGCGCGCCGCCGGACAGCCTGCCTTGCGGCCGGCGCCGCCGCCTACTGGCTGAGCTTTTCCCAGTCGGCGTCGGGAGCGTCCAGCGAGATCGCCAGGCCGCCGTCCGAACCGGCGAAGACCGGGTCCTTGACCACCCGGACCTTGCCGCCGCCCACCGCCGCCAGCTCCTGCTCCAGGCGCGGGCCGAGGTTGCGGATCAGGCCGGTGCCGCCCGAAACGATGATGTTGTTGCGCACCTTTTCCTGGTATTCGGGCTGCACGCGCGACAGCAGGTCGAGCATGCTTTCCACGATCGGCGGCAGCAGCCCCTCGCAGGCCTGGCGCATCTCCTGGGTGATGTCGATCGGCGTCGGCTTGCCGTTGACCGGCACGGTGACCACCACCGGGTTGCGCGAGGCGCCGACGAAGCTGGCCTCCTCCTTCCACAGGCGCACCATGTGGATCGAAAACCGCGCCTCGGGAAAGCGCTCGCGCACCAGCCGCGACAGCTGCTCGTCGACCCAGTCGCCGGCCGCGGTCAGGGTGCGCTGGTCTTCTTCGGCCGGCAGGCGGCCGTTCATGACACAGAAGTCGGTGGTGCCCGCGCCCAGGTCGATGATCATGGTGTGCAGCAGCGCTTCCAGACCGTAGGCGACGGCAAAGGGCTCCGACACGATCATCAGGCTGTCCACCGCCCCGGCGATCGCCTTGCGCACGTTCTGCTTGTTGACCCGCAAGGCCTCGGCGGGCACGCCGACCACCGCGCGCACCTTCATGCCTTCGCGCGTCTCGCGCGCCACGCCGACCAGCGACAGCAGGTGCCACAGCAGCTCGCGCACCGCCGCTTCGTCCTTTTCGGAGCCGTCCTTGATCAGACCCTGCTCCAGCGGCCGGTGCAGATCGAGCATCGAACGGTTGTCCAACGCCTCGCGGCCGACCAGCACCGGCTTTTTGAGCACCTTGCGCGCCACCATGTCGAGCGGCCAGCCGACGTAGCTCTCGACCACGTGGCGCTGGCCGTTGGAGGCGGAGATCGAGCTGCGAGAGGTGCCCAGGTCGATGCCGACATGGAGGACAGGCCTGGTCTCGGTCATGCGGTCAAATTCCTTTCCGTCCGGCTCGGTGCGCTGCGCGACTGGCCAAGCGGGACACCGGGTGGCTAGTGCCCGGCGCCGCGGGCGGCGCTGGCGTACGCCCGCAGCCCTTCCGCCAGGGCCAGGGCAATATATTGGCGATACAGCGGTTTGGCCAGCAGCTGCGCCTCCTCGTTGTTGGACAGGCACGACACTTCGGCGAGGATGGCCGGCATCTGCGTCGACAGCAGGACGATGAACGGCGCCGATTTGACGCCGCGGTCCTCCACCTTGGGATTCACCTTCCCCAGCGAGCGGAACAGGGACGCCTGGACCATCTGCGCCAGCTGGCGCGACTTGTCCTGGCGCACCCCGGCGTAGATACGGTCGAGCAGCTGGCGCATGTCGGCCATCGAATAGCCCGAGCCGCGGTTCTCCGAGGCCGCCAGCCGGCTGAGCGCCGGATCGTTGGTAGGTCCCAGGAAGTAGGTTTCGACGCCGCGCGCCGCGTGGTTCTCGATCCAGTTGACGTGCACCGAAACGAAGACGTCCGCCCCCTGCCGGTTGGCGATCGCGGCGCGCTCGGCCAGCGAGATCGCGCTGTCGTCGCTGCGGGTCATCACCACCTGGAAGACTCCCTGGTCTTCCAGCAGCTGGCGCAGGCGCTGCGCGATGTCCAGGGTGATGTCTTTTTCGAGCACTCCCGAGGGCGTCCGGGTGCCGCGACTGTCGCCGCCGTGGCCGGCATCGATGGCGACCTTGCGCACCGCCAGCGGCAGCACGGCCGCGTCGATCGCCGGCGCCGGCGACGACAGGCCGGGGATCGCCGCGCCGGGCGACAGGGCCGCGGCCAGTCCGGATGGCGAGGCCGCGGCAGGCACGGTGCGCAGCGCCGGCGGGTTGGTCCGGCTGCTGAGCAGGCCGGTCGCACCCACCAGCGCGCTGGACACCAGCAGGAGGGCCAGCGCGCCCGCCCAGCGCAGCCGGCGGCGGCGCCCGCGGGAGCGGCGCACCGCCGCCGCGGCCTGTCCCTGCCACAGCTCGACGTTCTGCTGCACCAGGTCCTGCACCATGCGGCGCTTCACACGATCGAGATTGGGCTGCGACCACATACCGCGCGCCTGCTATCGGGTGCCGATGTGGATGCGCAGCTGGCGCGGACCAGGCTCGATGGCGGTGAGCACCGCATCGGGCCGGGCCAGGTCCAGCACGACGTGCAGTTCCTGCGGCGGATGGTAGCCGGTGCGGATCTGCTGCACCTCGGCGGAGCTGACGCCCAGCCGCGCGCTGGCAAAGGGCCGCGTGATGCCGCTGATCCTGATCACTTCGCGCGCCGCCGGGCCGGCGATGCGAGCTTCGGTCCAGGTGCCGGCGGCGAACTCGCCGTTGCCCCACAGGGTCACCACCGTGCCGCCGCCATGGGCCGCTTCCCAGGTGATGCGCTGGATCGCCGTGGCGCGGCCCGCGGCCGCGACGCCAGCCTGGCTGGCGGCAGCCTGCTGCGACGACGCGGGGGTGGAGTCGGTGGACGAACCCTTGGCGCGCACCAGGGGCGGGGGCGCCACGGCGGCAGATGCCTCCTGCCGCGCGGCGCTCCTGGCGCCGGGGGCGGGAGCGCTCCCCAGGGCAGCGGTGGCGCCGCCGGCCGCGACGCTCGCGGCAGCCCCGGCGCCGGAGCCGGTCCCGCCGGCAGGCCGGCCGCTGGGCGATGCCGGAGATGCGGGCGACGGGGTGGCCGCCGCAAGCTGGGCGGCGGCGGACGGCGGCGCGGCCGCGGAGGAGTCCGCGGACGGCGGCGATTGCGCACCCTGGCCGGCCCCAGCCGGCGCCGGCGACCGCTGCCGCGACGCTTCCAGGGCAGCGGCCATCTCGGGAGTTGCGGCGGTGTCAGAGGTTGGCGGAGCCGTGGCGGCGCCGGGGCTGGCCGGGAGGGGGAGCCCCCTGCCGGCTCGGCGGGCCGCGGCACCGGGTCCTGCGGCGGCGTCCAGCGAGCCCGGCAGCACCGGCTGGCGCGGGTTGCGCCGGGTATGCAGCGCGGGTGCGCCGTCAGCAGGCGGCCCGCCGGCCGTATCCGCCGCGGCAGCGGCACCGCGGTGGTCGAGCCACTCCAGCACCGAGTCGCGCAGCAGGTAGACCGTCACACCCGCCAGGGCCAGCGCCGCCACCAGCCCGATCAGCGGCGCCCGCGAGCGCCGCCGCGGCGCGCGGTGGTCGAACGCGGCAAACGCGGGAGGCGGCGCCGCCGGACCCGCGGCCGCCGGCGCCGGCGGCGTCAGATCGTCGAGCGCCGGCAGCGTCGAAGCCATGTGTACCAACGGATCGACGTCCCCATCGGCGGTGGCGGCGCCGGCCACGGATGCGGGATGCCATGGGTCCGGCGGCGCCGTCGGTTCCTGCGGCCACCCGGTCGACCGCGCAGCGTCTGGCGCCGGCCAGTCCTGCGTGGGCGCCGCGGCACCTGATGGCCGTGCCTGTGCTGGCGCGGCGGCCCCTGCGGGCCACTCTTGCGCCGGCGGCGCGGCATCCGACGGCCAGCCCTGACCTGGGGTGGCGGCACCCGAAGGCCAGCCGTCCGGTGCCGCCGGCGCGGCGCCACCCGCGGGCCACGCACCCGCCGGCGAAGCATTTTCTGCAGGCCAGGAAGACGGTGCCGCACCGGCGGCGGCCCAGCCTGCCTGCACTGCCGCATGGTCCGGCGCGGGGCGCCCCGGATGCACCGCGGGATCTGCCAGGCCGGCGACAGCCGGATCCGCCGGCGCCAGGGCTTCCAGGGGCGAGCGGGGGGTGATCGCGGGGATGCCGGGAACGGGCTGGATCGCCGGAATCTCGACGTGCCAGGGCATCGATGACGGCTCCTGCGCCCGCTGGGGACCCGCGGCAGCGGCGCCGACCTCAGGGGCCTCAGGGGCCTGAGAGACCTGAGGGGCCTGGGCGGCTGGCGCCGCGGACGGCTGGGCCCCCGGCGGCGCCGCGGCGGCCTGCAGCCCCGCCAGATCGAACGGCTTGCCGCCGTGCGCCACGTAGTCGTCCACGATCTTGTAGATCAGGTCCTTGCTGCCGGCGCTGAGCTCGAGAAACCGCACCCCCATGCCGGACGGCCGCTCCGGCCCTTCCGGCCGCACGCGCGTCCAGACCACTTCGCCGCGGCCGCGGATCAGCTCGAAGCCGTCACCCAGGCGGAATTCGAACTCCAGCAGCTGTCCCGGCGGCTCGGGCGAATCGGTGCGGATGAAAATGCCGCCTGGCGAGATGTTGGCGACGTACTCGTTGATAAAACCGCTGAAGCGGTCGAATTTCAGCTGGATGCGGTGAGCGACGGGCACGCGTGTGGAGTCGCGCGGGGAGTTTGAGTAGTCGGGCACCGAGCTACCTTGGAACGGCTCGTCTTGATTGCTGCGGTCGTCGGGCGCCGCCCATCGTCCCCAGACCTCCGGCCTATCTCCATCCATGCGCGTCGGCCGATAATACCAGCATCGCCGCCCCGAATGGGCTGTTGGCGGGTGTGCTAGAGTTCAGCTCCCTTTCGAGGGGCGTTCGCACTCCCCTCAATCCCCCTGTCGGGATCGATCATGATCGCAGCAAGGATCGTCGGCGGCTCGCCACGGGCAGACCGCCGTGGAGTGACTTGGGATGGCCAGAAAGCGCGTGGTGATTGCTGGCGCCGGCGGTATGGGCAGCGCCGTAGCCCTGTTATTGCGGGAGCTGGGCGACTTCGAAGTGGACCTGTTTCTCGGCGACTCGGACAGGGAACGGGCGGAGCTGGCGGCGGCCTGGGTGCGCGAAGGCTCCACCCAGCCCGGCGAGGTGCGGTCGTTTCACATGCCGGTCGACGCCACGTCGCCGGGCCTGGCGGCGGCCCTGGACAGCGCCGACCTGCTGCTCGACTGCCTGCCGGGCAAGGAAGCGCCGCGCATGGCGCAGCTGGCCTGCGAACACCACCTCCACTATGCCAACCTGACGGAGCATGTGCGCGAAACCAATGAGATCGTCAAGATCGCGGCTGGGTCCGACATGGGCTTCGTCCTGCAGACCGGCCTCGCTCCGGGCTTCATCAACGTGCTGGCCAACGGTCTGTTTCAGCGCTTCTGCCGCGAAAACGGCGTCGACAAAGCCGACGTCGTGGCCATGCGGGTGGGGGCGCTCAGCACCACCGCCCGGCCGCCGCACTACTACGGCTTCACCTGGAGCTCGATCGGCGTGGCCACGGAGTACGTCGAGCCGGCCACCGTGGTGCGCGAGGGCAAGCGCACCACCCGGCCGTCGCTGTCCGACCGTGAAACCATCCTGATCCACGGGGTGGTCTACGAAGAAGCGCTGACCTCCGGCGGCGCCGCCGATCTGCCGCAGGTCCTGGCCGGCCGGGTCGGCCGGCTCGACTACAAGACCCTGCGCTATCCCGGCCACTATGCCTGGGTGCAATCGATCCTCGACGAAGCGCCGGCCGGCGCCGACCGGGCCGAATACCTTCTGCGCCGCATGGAGCACGAAGTGCCCTTTGTCGACGACGACCTGGTGACCACCTATGCGGCCGTCGAAGGACGGACCGCGGACGGCAGCCTGCGCCGGCTCGAGGACGCGCGGGTGATCCGCCCCCTGCGGATCGGCGCCCGCACCCTCAAGGCGATCCAGGCGACCACGGCGGCGGGGCTGGCCGAGTCCGCCCGCCTGCTGCTGCGGGGGGACTGCAAAGGGGTCTGCCTGCAGAGCCAGATCGATCCTCCAGAGTTCATGCATGGGCCGTTTGTCAGCACCATTTACGGCGCTTGACGCCGCCATCACCGCCTCTTTTCCGCCCGCCCCGATGCGGATGTGGAAAAATCCACGGTTCGCCGTTTGTCAAGCCCCTGTCACCCTCGGCGACGATCCTGAAAACATTTTCAAAGCATTGATTCTAAACGAGTTGACATCGGCTGCACAAAGATTTGTTCAAAGTGCGTCAAACCGCTGTCGCATCGCGTCTTCAGCCTCTCCAGGCAGGCCTTTCCCACAGGGTTTTCCACACTTCCTGCGGAGATCGCTGCCGGCAAGGCAATAGGCCTTCCCACTACTCGCGAATACAGGAATTCCATTCAGATTGCGTGCCAGCGCCGCCGCCAGAGACCATCGTTGCCGTCGGCGCGGCCGGCAGGTCGAGCGCCGGCAGCAGGTCGGCGCGCACCGCCACCAGCGGCCACACGGCCGGCCACGGCAGGCGGCGAAACAGGTGCAGCGACGTCGACTGCGTGAACCCGGCGGTGTCGATGCCCAGGGCCAGGCTGCGACGGGGGCCCAGGCGCGCCGCCGGCTGCGGCGCCGCGGCGAGCAGCGCCAGCTTCCAGCCGGGATCGACGCCGGGCCAGCGCCGCACCTCCTCCATGGCATGGCGGAACAGCGGTTCGCGCCCCTCCCACACCGCCGCCGCGGCCAGCCGCGGCTCCGCCAGCAGGGCGTGCGCCGCCAGGCGCGGCGCCAGCGGCGCGTCCGGCTGCGCCACGGCGAGATAGAACGGCGGATAGGGAGACAGAGGGTCGAGGGCGCAGGCCTCCTGGAGCGCCGCCGGCGCCCACACCTCGCCGGCCGATCGACCCAGGATGCCGGCCACCAGCCACAGCAGCCCCACCCCCCTCGCCTCCCGCGCCGCCGTCACGGCCAGGGCGGCGGCCGCGCCGCGCTCGTCCTGGCGGTCGGCCCGCAGCAGCGCCAGCCGCATGCGGTACAGCGGGAACGCCGGGTCCAGGTGCACGGCGGCCGCCAGCTCCTCGATCGCCGCCCGGCGGCGCCCCTCCTCGCCCGCGACGACCGCCCGGTCATAGTGCCGGCGCGCCATCTCCGGCGCCAGCAGGGCCGTGGCCGCCAGCAGCCCATACGCAATCCGCGCCAGGCTGGGCACCCCGCCGGCGCCAGCGGTTGCGGAGCGCCCGGCGGCGCTGGCGCGCCCCACCCTCTCAGGCGGGTCGGCGACAGCACCGGCGGCCCCGCCCGCGGCGGTCTGGCGCTGGCGATCGGCGACGGCGCTGCCCGCCGCCACACCGCCGGCCAGGGCGGCGCCCGCCGCCACCACCATCGCCATCGGCAAAGCCGCCACCGCCAGGGCAGCGGTGCTCAGCCAGGCGACACCGCCGCCGGCCAGCCCCAGGCAGCCGGCGGCGAGCAGGTCGGGGTCGCACGCGGCGTGGCGCTCCCGCCAGCGCCGCGCTACGAAGAGCGCGGCGACGGCGGCCGCGGCGGCCAGCCCCAGCGCGCCCGTCTCGTAGGCCAGCTCGACGGGCAGCGAATGCAGCTCCCCCACCGCCTCGCCCCAGGGGTTGAGGCCGGGCCGCGGGACCAGGAACCACGCCGCCGTCCATGCCGCCGATCCGGGCCCCCACCCAAGCCAGGGGCGTTCGCGCCAACCTTCCCAACCGGCACGCAGATAGACCGCCCGCGCCGCCGCCGAAGGGTCGCGCCCTGAGCCGATGCGGCGCATCCGCGCCAGCTGCCCCGCCGCCAGCGCCGCGGCGAGCAGCAGCAACCCGGCCGCCACCCGCCACGCCCGCCACGACCGCCCCTGCCGCCAATGCCGCCAGCCCTGCCAACCCCGCCAGCCCTGCCAACGCCGGGCGTGCACCCCACCGCCGTCGCCGCCGGCGCCAAACCAGACCGCCGCCAACACCGCTTCCGCGGTGAGCGCCAGGCCGCCGCCGAGCGATCGGCCGGCGATCGTCGCCGCCAGACCGGCGGCGCCCGCGGCAGCCCCCAGCAGGCGCCAGACGGAGCCTTCCCGAATGGGAAGCAGGGCGAGCGGTAGCAGCAGCGCCAGCCAGGTGGCGAGCAGGGTGTGATGCCCGAGCGGCGCCAGCGTGGCGGCCAGGCCGCGCGCCGGCGTGCCGCCCGGCACCAGCGCCCACACCGACAGGGCCAGCACCGCCGCCGCGGCGCACCGGCCGCCCCAGCGGCGCGACGCCTCCAGCAGCCAGCAGCGCGCGATCGCGCCCGGCAAAAACAGGTAGGCCGGCAGCAGGGCCACCGCCTGCAGTCCGGCGCGCGGCACCGGCGACACCCAGGCGCTGGCCGCAACCGCCAGCCACAGCGCCGCCGGCGCGGCGCGGGACCAGCCACCCAGACGCAACGGGTCGTGCCACGGCGCCGGCGAAGCCGTCTGCGCCGCCAGCACCGCCACCAGCGCCACCGCGCTGCCGGCGGCGGTCACCCCGCCCAACAGGTTGCCGCACCAGCCGGCAAACAGTGCCGCCAGCAGCAGCGGCAGCACCCCACGCATCCCGGCGAACATCGCGCCCATCGCGGCCATTCTACGCGCCGCATGCTGGCAGCGCCTGCACTCCGCCGCCCGCCGGGGCGCGGCCGGCGTCGCAGAACTGCGATATTCTCGCCGTCCGGCGCTTCACGCCGCCGGCCTTTCCCGCGGGCGCGCCGCGCAGCGCGCCCCGACACCGTTGGAGACCTGAACATGACCGTACAAAGCGAGCCGGCGACCGCCGGTATCCTCAAGTCGCTCGGCCTGGGAGCCGAAAATCCGGGAGCATTCGACGGGCAGTGGATCGACACCACGGGCGACCGGGTGGAATCGATCAATCCAGCGACCGGCGAGCCGATCGCAGCCGTACGCATGACCAGCTTCGACGAATACGAGCGCGTCGCCGCCGCCTCGGTCGCCGCCTTTCAGGATTGGCGCAGCTGGCCGGCGCCGCGGCGGGGCGAAATCGTGCGGCAGCTGGGCGTCGAGCTGCGGCGCCACAAGGACGACCTCGGCCGGCTGGTATCGCTGGAGGTGGGCAAGGTCCTCTCCGAGGGGCTGGGCGAAGTGCAGGAGATGATCGACATGTGCGACCTCGCGGTGGGCATGTCGCGCCAGCTCTACGGCAAGACGATGCATTCCGAGCGGCCCGGCCATCGCATGTACGAACAGTGGCACCCGCTGGGGCCGGTCGGGGTGATCAGCGCCTTCAACTTCCCCGTCGCCGTATGGGCGTGGAACGCCATGGTGGCGGCAGTCTGCGGCGATTCCGTGCTGTGGAAGCCGTCGCACCAGGCGCCGCTCACCGCGGTCGCCGTCACCCGCATCGCCGAGCGCGTCCTGGCGGCCAACGGCGCGCCACCCATCTTCAACCTGGCGGTCGCCGGGCGAACCGGCGTGTCGCAGCGGCTGGTCGCCGACCGCCGGTTCCCGCTCATCTCCTTCACCGGCTCGGTGCGCGTCGGGCGGGAGATCGGCAAGGTCGTCGCCGACCGCATCGGCCGCGTGCTGCTGGAGCTCGGCGGCAACAACGGCCTGCTGGTGATGGACGACGCCGATCTCGACATGGCCCTGCGCGCCGTGCTGTTCGCCGCGGCGGGCACCGCGGGCCAGCGCTGCACCACCACCCGCCGCCTCTTCCTGCAGCGCGGCATCGCCGCCGACATGAAGCGGCGCCTGGTCGAAGCCTACCGCTCGATCCGCATCGGCGATCCGCTCGCCGCCGGCACGTTGATGGGCCCGCTGATCGACCAGGACGCGGTCGACCGCATGCAACGCGCGCTCGCCGTGGCGCGCGAGCAGGGCGGCCAGGTCCTGTACGGCGGCAACGTCCTTCCCGGCCCCGGCTGCTTCGTCGAGCCCGCCCTGGTGGCGGCCCGCGGCGACATGCCCATCACCTGCGAAGAGACCTTCGCGCCGATCCTCTACATCCTGGAATTCGACGATCTGGACCAGGCGATCGAGCTGCACAACGCCGTGCCGCAGGGGCTCTCGTCGGCGATCTTCACCCTCAACATGCGCCACGCGGAACGCTTCCTGGCGGCAACCGGCAGCGACTGCGGCATCGCCAACGTCAACATCGGCACCTCGGGAGCGGAGATCGGCGGCGCCTTCGGCGGCGAAAAAGAAACCGGCGGCGGCCGCGAAGCCGGCTCGGATTCGTGGCAGGCCTACATGCGGCGCCAGACCTCCACGCTCAACTGGAGCCCCGACCTGCCGCTCGCTCAGGGCGTGGAGTTCAACGTCAAGGCCTGACCCAACCGTTGACCAGGCCGGCGGCAAGAAAGCCGGCCACGCCCAGCCCGGCCAGCGCACACAGCGCCCAGGCGGTGCGCCGCTTGAGCTCGGCGCTGTGGGACAGGCGGGCGATGAGCGGCCAGTTCACCAGCGCGCTCACCAGCGAAGCCAGCAGCGCGCCGGTGCCCGCCACCCACGGCGAGATGGTGTGCTGCGCCGCCAGCGCCGCGGCCGAAGCCACGGCGCTGGAGCTGGACAGCAGACCGCCGACCACGCTCACCGAGTAGAAGCCCATCTCGCCCAAGGTGCGCTGGGCCAGCGTGCCGGCCACCTGCAGGCCGACAAACAGCAGGCCCAGCTGCAGCGCCGAACGGATCGAAAACGGCGACTCCAGACGCAGATCGGGAGGCGGCGGGCTGGCCTCGCCAGCGCCGTCCGCTCCACCTGCCCCGCCGTCGCCAGCACCGTCCGCGACACCCGCGCCGCCGGGCTCGGCGCCGGCAGCTCCGCGATCGACGGCGACGAGGGTCCCCGCAAGCGAAACCGCGACAGGCGCCCGCGAGTTGGCCACGGCACCGACGCGGTACAGCGCCAGCACCGCCCCCGCCACCAGCATCAGGGTGAACGGCAGCCATGCCACGAGCAGCGCCGCGGGGGCCAGCAGGGCCAGCAGGATGGCGTTGCGCAACAGCATCGCCACCGTCGCCAGCATGACGCCGCGATAGGCTACGTCCGCCAGCGCGCCGCCGGTTTCGCGCACCCGCACCGCCATCTCGCTCACCGTGACGGTGCTGTTGACCAGCCCGCCCAGGAAGCCGGTCAGCTCCACGCCACGGGCGCCGTACAGCTTGAGCAGTACATAGTTCGCGAAGCCGATGCCGGCGATCAGGATGACGATGATCAGGGCACCGCGCAGGTCCAGCAGGTCCCAGCGGTCCACCTTGCCCAGCGGCAGCGCCGGGTAGATCACGAACGCCAGGATCGCCAGCGTGATGGCCGAGCGCAGCTCGGTTTCCGACAGCGCCTGGCTGAAACCGGCCAGCGGACGTTTCCAGGTCAGCAGCGCCGCCGTGCCGACGGCAAGCGCCGAAGGAGTCAGCCGGTGTCCCTGGCCGCACAGCACGCCGGCAAAGGCCATCAGGAAGAGGGCCGCCGAGGTGGTCAGCTCGGCGACCTGCCGGGAGCGCAGCGACTGGAGGTTGAGAAAGACCGCCAGAACCCCCACCAGCGCCAGCGCCGCCAACGTGTAGCTTTCGCCCTGCAGACCGCCCAGGGCGCCCAGCAGGGTGACAAAGGCAAAGGTGCGCAACCCCGCCTCTTTGCTGCGCCGCTCCCGCTCCAGGCCGACGACCAGGCCCAGCGCCAGGGCCAGCACCAAGCGCTCCAGGGTGGGAGGGAACGGGTAGTGAATCGTTCCGGGAAGCATCGTTCACCCCACCACGGCCAGGGCGCCGGGCGCCACCTCGACCACGAACGGCTGGCCGGCGTCCCGTGTCGCCACCGGTTCGCCGCCGCCAAAGAGAGTCATCGCGCGATCCAGGGTGATCTCGGCGCGCCGGACGCGCACGATCTCCACCGCCGGGTGACGCACGTGGGTGCCGCGATAGACGCGCGGGAACACCGCCAGCAGCGCCAGCCGCGACAGCTCCCGCACCACCACCAGGTCCAGCCAACCGTCGTCCGGCAGCGCCGCGGGCGCGATGCGCATGCCGCCGCCGAACCGCGGCAGGTTGGCCGCGACGGCGAACATCGCGCGCCCCTCGAAACAGCCGCCGTCGTGCACGATCCTCATCGCCGGCGGCCGAAAGGTCGCCAGCGTGTGCAGCACCGCGTACACATACACCAGGGGCCCCCGCAGCCGCCGCACCTGATTGGCAAAGGCCGTCACCTCCGAGTCGAAGCCCACGCCGGCATAGCCGATCGCCACCGTCTCCCCGATCTTCACCAGGTCGAAGCGACGCACCGGCCCATGCAGCGCTCGCCCGACCGCCGCATCCAGTCCGCGCGGAACTCCCAGCGTGCCCGCCAGATCGTTGCCGGTGCCCAGCGGCACCACGCCCAGGGCGGTGGCGCTGCCGGCCAGCCCCTGCGCCGCCTGGTGCATCGTGCCGTCGCCGCCGGCCACCACCATCCGCTCCACACCGTCCGCGGCAGCCCGCCGCGCCTGCACGGCGATATCGGCGCCGCTCTTGCTGACCACCAACCCGGCGCCCGCCCCGGCAGCCAGCACCCGCAACCGGTCGAGCTGCCGCACCGCCTCCCCTCGCCCCGCCGCCGGGTTGAGCAAGAAGCGCACCGCCGTAGGAGCCTCGGCGCTCAAGCAAGTTCCTCCTTCGCCAGCCAAAAAGGTCCCTGTCGGCAAAACGTACCATAGCAGCCACACTCCCCGCCGGCTCACCCCGCGCGGACCGCACGTCCACGCCCCATGCCAGGTTGGGCCGCGCTAGCCGCACCGCGCCGCGACGGCGTCCGGCTGCCGGGTAGTGGTGCCCTAGTGGCCTGTCCTGGAGAATTCGAAAGCGGATGGCGCAGAATGCGGCGGCAGGGGCCAGGCGCGTCCGCAGGCATAGTCGGAACTATGTCGAGGACGCGCAACGCCGCACCTGATTCGAACAGGACAGGCCACTAGCTAGTGTGTTGCTGCCTCCCGAAGGAGTTCACCGATGCTCCAAGGGCGCCGGGTCAGGCCAGCCGCCATCGCCGGGGTCATGTGGATGCTCTTGTGCATTCGGCAGAAGTTGTAGTACGCGAAGAAGAGCGCCAGGGCGGCCCGCAGGTTCGCCGGCTTCCTACTGAAGCTGTTCGACAGCCGGGTCATCCGCCGCAGGTGGCCGCGAAGTGCCCAGTTCGCCTGTTCAACGTGCGAGGCGGCGTTAAGGCCCCACTACCGCCGTCAAGCGGTAGGGCAAGCCTTCTCGGGTTGACGCTTTCGCATGCCATTCCTCTAGGTACAGATGCGCGGAGGATTGCCCCAAACGAGGAGGCCAGGGTTGTATCCCGCCGGGCATTGGACGGCCTGGCCGCTGCAACAGGCGCCTTCGGTGACGAAATCCTCAGTAACCGTGGTCAGCTTCGGAGGATCGCCAGGCTTCGTGCAGATGAGCTTGCAGGTGCCAGTGGTGCTATCGGCCTGGGCGGGTGCCGTATGAATGGCCACGGCGACGAAAGCGAGCACACCTAGCGCACGAACGATGTTTTTCATAAATCCCCCTATTCAGCGCGCAAGGATATCCTAAGTTTTCGTCGAGGGGTAGCCGGCTCCCCCGCGGCCGATCGACCCGGGCTATGATCCGCGCCATGCCGAATCCCAGCATTCAGATCCTGGTCTGCCTCAACGAGCGGCCGCCCGACGCCCCCAAGCCCAGCTGTGCCCACCGTGGCTCGCTCGCCGTCTACAACCGCTTCCGCGACCGCGTGCGCGACCTCGGCCTGCGCGACTCGGTGATGGTCACCCGCACCGGCTGCCTCAAGCACTGCAGCCAGGGAATTACCGTCGCCGTCTGGCCGCTCAACCACTGGTACCGCTCCGTCACCCTCGACGACATCGACGACATCCTGAACGCCGCCACGCAAGGCCAGGAGCTGACACGTCTGCAAATGCCCGACATCCCCTGGGAGTAGCCCCCCCGCCCCAGCAAGTGCGCTCCAATCCAAGCGGCCCCCGGCGCAAAACGGGCCGGTGGCCGGCAGTCTCGATGCCGCCTGCCTGACCCGCGGCGGCCAGTTCCCAAAGCTTGAAACTGCCGCGGCGCCGGGCAGTGCCGCGGCGATGCCGAGCGCCGCTGATCCCGGCGGCGCGGGGCGCAGACGCCGGCCGCGGAGGCCGGTGTCCTGGGGCGCCCCCGAGGGCAAGCCAGGCGGTCCAATCGATCCGTTACGGCGACTAAGAAGCGAGGACGGGCAACAGAACGCCGGCGCCGGCTGCGTCGGGCGGCGGGGCGGACGCCAGGTCGCGGTTTTGCGGCGTGAGGGCGTGGCGGTACTGGTGGGCCAGGGCGGCGGTCTGCTCGCGGGTGACGAAGCGCTCGTAGAGGTTGGTGCGCTGGCGTGGCCGGTAGCCGGCGGCGGTGATCAGGTGCTCCATCTCATCCTGGCTCATGCGGTAGGACGTGCCCGCCGAGGCGACGACGTTCTCTTCGATCATGGTGGAACCCATGTCGTCGGCGCCGAACGACAGCGCCACCTGGCCGATCTTTTTGCCCTGGGTGACCCAGCTGGTCTGGAAGTGGTCCACGTTGTCGATGAAGAGGCGCGACACGGCCAGCGTCCGCAGGTATTCGTCGGCGTAGGTTTCAGGAATGTCGGGCATCTCGGTGTGGTCGTGCTGGAACGTCCATGAGATGAATGCCGTGAAGCCTCCCGTCTCATCCTGCAGGTCGCGCACCCGCTGGAAATGCTCCACCCGCGCCGCCAGGTCCTCCCCCATGCCGTACATCATCGTCGCCGACGTGCGCAGCCCATTGCGGTGCGCCTGCCGCATGATGTCGATCCACTCTTCGGCCGAGCACTTGGGATACGCCAGCACCCGCTTGCGCGTCGCATCCGAAAGGATCTCCGCGCCGCCTCCCGGAATCGACATCAAACCGGCGGCCTTCAGCCGCGCGATCACGTCAAAGAAGCTCATCCGCTCCTTGCGCGCGATGAATTTGATCTCGGGCGGCGAAAACGCATGCAGGTGGATCGCCGGATACTGTTGCCGCAAGTAGCGCAGCAGATCCTCATAGAAACCGATCGGCAGGTCGGGATGGACCCCGCCCTGCATCAGGATCCCGGTGCCGTTGAGCGCCAGCGTTTCCTCTACCTTCCGCCCGATCTCCTCGAAAGGCAGCAGGTACCCTTCAGCGTCCCCCGGCTCCCGGTAGAACGCACAGAACTTGCACTTGTACACACAGACGTTGGTGTAATTGATGTTGCGATCGACGTTGTAGGTCGCCGCAGCCGGATCGTTGAACCGATCCCGCACCGCATGCGCCGCCGCCCCCAGCTCCAGCAGATCCCCGTCCAGCAGCAGCCGATGCGCATCCCCAGCCGAGATCCGCCGCCCCCCCACCGCATCCGCAAGAATCGCCGCCACCGCCCGCGCCGAAGGCTCTAATTCCATGCGCCTATCTTAGCCCAAGCCACCGCCGGACCGCCATCCGGCTGCCGATGAGCGCGTTCACAGGGCGTGCACGCTGACTTCGGGATGCGGTTCCGCTAGTCGCGCAAGATTCTGCTGGTCGCCGGTCAGGATCTGTCCGCCACCTGCCACGACCGCGTGGGCCACGACCAGGGCATCCACCGTCGCGGCGATCCCGGCCGCACCCAGCAGCTGGCCGGCGACGCGGCCATGGACTTCGCGCAGCTCCGTGATGGTGCCGACCGACTTGAGGACACGGTTGACGGCGGCGTCACGTGGGCCGCCGCGCACCGTCTCGGCGACCACGACGACCGGGATTTCGACCGCGGCTCGCAGCTCCAGTGCCCGCGCCAGGAAAGCCCGCGCTCGCGCATCACCGCGAGCCAGCGCGATCACCGCTCCAGAGTCGAGAATCAGCCGCTACGCCGCCGGTGGACGCGTGGGGCGGGAGCCGGCCATTCCTGTTGCACCTCCGCCAGCACCTGGGGATCCACCGGGCCGTGCTCGCGATCCAGGTCCGCCAGCAAGCAGGAGAGCCGATCGTGTTGCAGCTGCAACGACAGCGCCCGATTGACGTAGCGCGACAGCGCGCGGCTGCCCGTCATCTTGCGCGCTTCGGCCAGGAGCTCCGCCTCCAGCGTCAGGGATACCTTCTCGGCAGCCATACCACCTATCCTACATTGAGTAGGATAGTCGTGCACCCGCAATTTCGTTCCCCCCGTGCGCAACGTCCCGCCCGGCATGCCGCCATCTTGGAAACGCGTCCGCCCAGAGCCTGCCACTCGGCGCGGTGATACGATCACTCGCGTATCAACGAATGATCGTTAATGTTTGCTGTTTTGAACATGTCGAGATTTCTATTCGACTTTCGCCCGCGAGGAGTGAGATGCCCTTCAGGCAAGCCGCGATCGACCTATGCCGCGGCCGCGCCGTCGCGGCGATGGCTGCACGCGTCGATACGGCGCAGGCGGCCCAATTTGAGGGTGACACCCTGCTGGACTTGGCGGCCCATCTCTTCGCCGTCGCCTCACGCCTATTGCTCGACGATCCATCGATAGGCCGCGGAAAGCCCGAATCGCCGGCTGTCAAGACGCTCGCGCCGTCGCCGAACTTCGGCGTGCTGTTGCAACAGCTGGCTACGCTGCCGCTGACTACCTCCGCGCCGGCCCTGTATGAACACATCGTTGCTGCGCTGGTGGCGATCGAACACGACCTTTGCCGCGATCTCACCACCGCCGCGGCGCTGCGCACGTTCACAGACGTCGAAACCATCGAGGCCGACGGGCGGACCCACCTGGGCGGTCGGGTCATGCACTGGATTGGCCCGAGATCGGAGCTCGCCGAGTTGCGCGAACGGCGCATGCACCGACCAGGATGGAAACCGCAGGCGCCTGCGCCGCACCCAGCGTCAGGCCTGCGCCAGCTCGGCCTCTACTGGCGGGCGGGTGACGACCAGCCCCAGGTCGAAAGCCTGCCTCTCCCACCGGCAACCGGCCTACTGGTTTGGGAGAGCGGCAAGGCTGCCGTAAAGGGTAGCTTCAAGCTGGCGCTCTGCCCGCTCGAAGGCGCCTTTCACCCGCGGTTTGAAATCGACAACCAGGGCTTCCGCGCCTGCCGGCCCGACGGCATCGTGCAGCCCACCCGCTTGCACGACCATTTGACCAAGGTCGTCGAAGCGGCGCGGGAGGCCAAAGTACACCTCCTCGTGCTGCCGGAGCTGATGGTGGACACCGAGGCACGGAACGTCCTCTCCTCTCTACTGCGGCACGTTCCGCTCGACCGGACCGAAGTCCTGCCCTATGGCGTCGTGGCCGGCAGCTTCCACGTCTGGGACGGCGGAGCGCCAGAGGCAGAGGACCGAGCGGCGCCAAACGCCGCGTGCCGGCCGCGCAATCAGGCCGTCATCCTAGATCAGGGCGGCAATCGGATCGCCGTCCACGACAAACGTGGCCACTTCCGTTTTCCCGCCAAACTGGTCCAATTGGCCCCACAATTCTTCGAAAAAGTCGCCGTGCCGCTGGCGCCAACCGCCGAGATCCGCGAAGACATCGCTCCCGGCAATCGCCTGCAGGTCTTACATACATCGTTGGGCAAGCTGGTGCTGCTGATCTGCGCCGATGCCAGCTTCAAGGATCACCAGGGCTTTGTCCCCACGATCCAAAGCCTGCGCCCCGATCTGGTGGTGGTGGTCTCCATGTCGAGTGACACTCGTCCATTTGAGCCCTTCCTCGAAGACATGCGCGGCTTCGGGATTGGCACCGTGTTCCTCAATGCCCATTGCATCTGCAGCGCACCAGGGACCGACCTGGCCCTGTGCGACTTCGCGATGTACGAGCCACAAGGATTTCCTGTCACCCGTCTGCGCTGGACCATCGACGAGCCGCCGCTGTGGTGCCGCATCTACCACTCGCAAGACGGCAACGAGAACTGGCGCCCGCTTGCCGATCCGAGGCGGCGGGACTTTCATGGCTGGAGCTGGAAGACGAAAGGCTCGGCTTGGTAGTCGACCTAGGCATCCACTGGAGGCCCCCAACCCACATTACACCAAGCAAACAGAAAATTCAGACTCCAAAATCTTGACAGGCGCCATCCAACAGATAGAAAATGAGTAGAATGACGCAGCCGAAGGATCAATGCATCCTCAATCGGCCGTGCTCCCGGCACCTGAACCTGTCGCAGAAGGATCTGACAGGAACCCCACCATGATGCCAGCGCTACCTCGCTAAGGCCACAGGACCGAAGGGAATACCATGACCTCAGGTTCGATTACCACCACCCTTCGCCGCCCATCCAACGATCCGGACGTGCTGCGCGCCCAGCTGCTACGCGAGCTGATCGCCCTCGACTCGCCGCCCGAAGCGGCGCCGCCGCCGCAAAACCCCACCGACTCGCCCAGCGTCCAGCCTGCCGGTCAGAATCCTGGCAGCGCTAGCTCGAATCCCCTTGCAGTCGAGCACAGCTCACGACCAGATCCGGCTGCCGTGCGACCAGCGCCTAGCCTGCCGTCTGCCCCAGGAAACGGCGACACTCCACAGCCGGCAGCGTCCGGCGAGCCCGCGCTCTATCACGCCTACCTTCAACACGCCCTCCTGATCGTCTGGCGCGGCGTCGCCCAGGGGAACCTTCACCTCCCGCGCCAGATGCTGGAGCGCCTGAGGCCGATGCAGCGCTTTATCGATCGCCACCTGTCACGATGGCAAACGCGAGCCGAGCTGGCGGCCGCGGAGCTGCTCTTCACGCTAGACTGTCTGCGCTTGGCGGACCAAACGCTGGACGAGGCCCGTACCTCGCAGCGTCTGGCCGACCCTCGGCGGTCCTCGACAGAGCGCGAGGTTCTCCGCGTCCTCAGCCACAATCGCAACCGTTACCTGCGCCGCGGCGCCGTGTGGGAAGAGATGAGCTCCCTGCGGCGCCCAACGCAGGCACGCGTCGGCCAAATCCTCGCCGACCTCCGCGAGCAGGGAGTCGTGCAACGGACCTTCGGGCGCGCTCAGGGCAACCCCGACTCGTCGTTCTACGCCCTCTCACCGATGGGGATCGAGATCTGCGAAAACATCGGCCTTGGCCAACCGAACGCCACGACAAGCAAGGCCGCTTCCGCTGGCTTGGTGCTTGCCAACCACGCGAAACCAGTGCCGACGAGTCCCGCGATTGCCGTGTCGGAGCCACCGCCGGCGGCTGAAGGTGCAGCTCCGCCAACGCCACCCGCACCCCGAAGGAGCAGCAGCGAAACTGAAACCGTCCTGCGGCTCGTCGAATTGTTGGCGTCGTCCGACAGCAACGACCCAAGACGCAGCATGATCATCGGCGCGCTTTCACGGCAGACTTCGGTCTTCGAGGCACCAAGCGTCGTCGCGCTCCTGAAAAAGGCCGCAGACGCGAACGGCAGCATCGATGCCTGGAAGAACTGCACCGAAGGGGTCGTCGGCTTAATGGAAACCGCAACGTATCTTGCCGTCAGAAGTATCGCTCCGTCGGCAACCGACAGCGGCGAAAACACCGGCGGCCCCTACCTGTTTCGAGGCGGATCTACTCCTTCTGCGCCTAATCGAAGCAGCCCCACCGTCCCATTCTAATTTGGTTCGTTGGCAGCAAAGGCTGCGGACGGACCGATACCCAAAGAGATTGTCAGTCGTGGAAGAAAGCGTCACATCTTCTGCTTCGCGCAAAGGCGGATTCAACGATGATCTCGCCGGACGGCTCACCGAAGCGATAGTCGGGCTGATCGCGGATCAACAGCTGCGCGATCTACCGCAATTCCTCGACGAGCTGGCTGGAATTGTTGTCAATCTACCCGGTGCGGCGCTGGCACAAGTGATCGCGTTTGACCAAGATGGCGACTTCGTCGCCGCGGGCATATGCGGAGCGGCGGATGAGCGCGAATTCACCGCCTGGACGCAGATGCGGAGTCAGGCGGAGGCTCTCGCTCGGTCTTCCATGGACGCATGGGTGGCGAGCGAGCCGGAGGGATTCGGGTTTCCGGCTCCGAGCCGATTATGGGTGTTGCGTTTACAGCGTGGTGTTGAGCACCCCCCCCAAGGGCTGCTCGTTATCCTGCTCCCTGCCACGGCAGGGTCCAGCCCAACCCTCACGACCCTTGCAGGGAACGCACACCTGCTTGCTGCGGCAGTTCAAGCCGGAATCCGCGCGGCGGCCTGGCGGCGGATCGAGCAGCTGCAACAGCTCGCACGCCGTACCATCAACCGCACGCAACCGGATCTCTTCAAGATGGTCACGGACCTAGCGGAGATCTTCAGAGCCAACGCGGCAACCCTCCTGCTCTGGGAGCACGGAAAACTACGACTGGCCGCCAGCACCGACTTCGAGCTCGGACGCGACACGCATGTGACCTACGACAGCGGAGAAGGATTGACGGGGCATGTCCACGCCATGGGTAGGAGCTTGCGTTTGCGGGACAGCGGAGATCCAGCGGAGATCCACAGCGTCACCTCACTGAAGCGCCTTCACCCTGTTCATCCCGAAAGAGACCGCGAAGGATTGATCGTAGGACCCTTTCTCGGCGTGCCATTGGCCTTTGCCGGTACGGTTGTCGGCGTGCTGCGCCTCTCGCGCCGCAGCGGCACCGTGCGCTTTGCCCCTGAAGATGAGGCAGCACTTTCGTTTTTCGCTGAACTTTTGGGAGCAGTACTCGCTCCCGCCTGGGACCTCCTACTTAAACGCAGCATCCTCGCGTCAATGACCGAAGCTATCGCAGTGTCGCGCCGCGAACATCTGAATGACGGCAGCGCCGCCTCGCGAATCGTGATGGCCAACGCAGGGACCGCGAAGCTGCTCGCTTGCGAGAGCCTGGTAGGGCGGGAGGCGTCATCGATCTACGCACCGGAGGCGTACGCTGCGATCAAGGATTGCCTAACCGCCGCTCTGGCGGAGGGGCGGACGGAGGCCGGCCCGGTCGCGTCGTACATGCTGCGAGCGGACGGTGCGACCATACCCGTTTCCATTTCCTACCGCTTCCTGACCAACTCCCTGGTGGAGCCTCCCTCTCTCTACACCATCGGCTTGGCGCGAGACATGTCCGAGGTGGAGCGACAGGCCGATCGTCACCAGCGGCTGCTGGACCTGCTGGAGGTGACGCAGATAGCGTATTTCAGAACCGACGCGGCGGGCCACACCGTGGAATCGACCCCGGTGGAGGCAGCGATCACTGGCTATTCGCGCGAGGAACTGCGCAGCCAGTCGCGAGACATCCTTTACCCGCACTCCAACGAGCGCGATCGATTGCTTCGCGAAATGGAGCAGCATGGAGACTGGTTGACGGGGTGGCTGATGCAGCTGCGGCGCAAGGACGGAAACCTCTTCTGGGCTGCATGCGATGTGCGGATCCTGCGTGACGCCAAGGGCAGCAAAGTTGGCACTGAAGGACTGTACCGTGATGTCACCGATCGTATCGAGCTGCAGCGCTTTCTCAACGAGGACGAAGATAGACTTCTCCCCGACCAAGAGCTGCTCGCGGCGCTGCGACGCGAGTCGCAGTTCCACATGGATTACGTGAGCAGCGTCGGGCATCAGATGCAAGCGCCGCTGGCCGCCTTGGTCGAGACGCTGCGAAATTTCGAGCAAGGCGTCATTGGCGCCGAGCGGCTCGCGGAGCGTCTGCCGTACGTCATCGGCCAGGTAGGCGTTTGCGCCCGGCTGGTGCGCAACTTCTCCTACATGAAGAATATTCTGGCCGGCGCCGAGTTTGAGCTTACGCCAGTTCCGTTGGCTCGCTTGGCGGTTGAAACGCGCAGCGACTTCAGCCACCTGCTTAGGCAACGCCACCTCCAACTGGAGATCGACGAGGACAGTCTCAGGCGGCACCTCGTCGTCTCAGGGCATCGCGAGCTGCTTCGGCAGGTCTTCGTCAACCTGATCGACAATGCCATCAAGTACTCCTATCCTCACAGCGACATTACGATACGGGCAAGAGAATGGCCAGACGGACCAGCGTTGGAGGTCAGCAATAGAGGCCTCGCAATCCCTGAGCAGGACCGGAGTCGGCTCTTCAAGCGCGGCTTCCGCTCACTCAAGGCAAAGGCCATCGTGCCTCATGGGACTGGTCTCGGCTTGTGGCTGGTGCGCAGAATTGTCGAAGCCCACGGGGCTAAGATCGCATTTGCCGAGGTGATCGAGGGAGGGCAGCGGCGCAACCTTTTCCGAATCACATTTATGCGCAGTCGGCGCGCCAGGGGAGGACACCGTGCCCAATGGTCCAAGCGTTCTGCTGGTCGATGACAACGTCGGCGACCTGCAAGGGCTGATTGATCTGATCAACTACCTTGGCTACGACGTGGAACTGGCGACCGACGAGGAGATGGCGCGCGACCTGCTGAAGGCGGTTCGCGACGGGGGCAGATCCTACATCCTGGCGCTGATCGACGTCATGGTAGCGATCCGCGATATCAGCCGCCTGGACCGGGACCCCGAAGGTTTCTGGGATGAATCCAACGACACTGGGATTCGGCTATGCACCTACGCCCGCCGCGAGCTGAAGCTGAGCGCCGAGCAGCTCCCGATCGCTTGCATCACCGCGCGCGAGGACGATGCGGTCCGCCAAGCCATGGAAGAGCTGGGCATCGAGCTCTATCCACGCACCGCGGACTCCAACCGGTCGCTGAGGGATTTCCTGATGCAGCACCTGCCGCGTCTCTCCCCGCCTGCCCGCACTCCCGAATAGCTTCCCGACGGCCTCCTGCGCACGGCGGCCGCTGGCCGTCGCCTCAGTCCCAGAGATCCAGGGGGCGAGGTTCCAGGATGAGGCCGTGGGTGTGGGCGCGGCGGTAGAACTCTTCGAGGCCGGCCAGCTCTTCCTGGCGGAGGAAGAAGTGGAGGCTTTCGGTGAGGTAGGAGCGGACCTCGGCGGAGTCGAGGTTGAGCTCGGCGGCGGATTCGCGGACCAGGGTGTCCAGGGAGGAGAGGCCGTAGCGCAGGCTGCTTTTGAAGTAGAAGGAGAGGTCGGGCAGGTCGACTTCGGGGCGGACGGCCCAGACGGCGAAGGTGAAGGGCAGACCGGTCAGGGCGTGCCATTCGGCGGCGAGGTCGTGGATCTGGTAGCGCTCGCGGTCGACGCGCAGCGCGGGGTCGCCGATGAGCAGGGCGGCGTCGGCGGTGGCCAGCATGCGTTCGGGGTCGGGGTGCTCGTGGGTGTATTCGGGGTCCACGCCGAAGCGCTCGCGCAGCAGGATGCGCAGCAGGGCCGCCGAAGTACGGCTGTTTTGATCCAGGGCGACCTTGCGGATTTGATCGGGCGGGCAGCGCGACACCATGAGCACGCTGCGCACCTCGTGATGGGCGGCGACGCAGAGATCGGCCAGCACCTTGAGCTGCGGGATGCGCTGCACCTCGATCGACGGGATCAGACCGATATCGAGATTGCCCTGTCCGAGCAGGCGCGCCACCACGGAGGGCGGATGGTAGCTGGGAGCGAACAGGTCCGCGTGGTGCCCCTTGAGGAAGCCCCAGGCCAGCGGCTTGGCGTTCAGAAAGTTGACGATGCCGACTCGCAGCTTGGGCAAGGTGACCCCTACTTGGACATTGCGTTCAGGAATTCCTGATTGGTCTTGGTCTTGGACAGCTTGTCGTGCAGCAGCTCCATGCTTTCCACGGTCGACAGCGGATTGAGCACCTTGCGCAACACCCAGACGCGATGCAGCTCGCCCTCGGGCATCAGCAGCTCTTCCTTGCGGGTGCCCGACTTGTTGATGTCGATGGCCGGGAACACGCGCTTGTCGACCAGCTTGCGGTCCAGGTGAATCTCGCAGTTGCCGGTGCCTTTGAACTCTTCGAAGATCACGTCGTCCATGCGGCTGCCGGTATCCACCAGGGCGGTGGCGATGATGGTGAGCGAGCCGCCCTCTTCGATGTTACGCGCGGCGCCGAAGAAGCGCTTCGGCCGGTGCAGCGCGTTGGCGTCGATGCCGCCGGACAGGACCTTCCCCGACGGCGGCTGCACGGTGTTGTAGGCGCGCGCCAGGCGGGTGATCGAATCGAGCAGGATCACCACGTCCTTCTTGTGCTCGACCAGGCGCTTGGCCTTTTCGATCACCATTTCGGCGACCTGGACGTGGCGGGTTGCCGGCTCGTCGAAGGTCGAAGACACCACTTCGCCCTGCACCGACCGCTGCATGTCGGTCACCTCTTCGGGCCGCTCGTCGATCAGCAGCACGATCAGGATCACTTCGGGGTGGTTCTTTTCGAGCGAATGGGCGATCGACTGCAGCAGCATGGTCTTGCCGGTACGCGGCGGCGCCACGATCAGCGCCCGCTGTCCCTTGCCCATCGGCGTCGCCAGATCCATCACCCGCGACGACATGTCGCCCGGCACCTCCAGCTTGATGCGTTCGCTGGGGTAGAGCGGCGTCAGGTTGTCGAAGAAGATCTTGTTGCGGGCGACTTCGGGATGCTCGAAGTTGACCGCTTCGACCTTGATCAGGGCGAAATACCGCTCGCCTTCCTTGGGCTGCCGCACCTGGCCGGAGATGGTGTCGCCGGTGCGCAGGTCGAAGCGCCGGATCTGGCTGGGGCTGACGTAGATGTCGTCAGGCCCGGGCAGATAGTTGTATTCGGGCGCGCGCAAAAAGCCGAAGCCGTCGGGCAGGCATTCCAGCACGCCCTCGGCAAAGATGAGGCCGCTCTTTTCGGTTTGCGCCTGCAGGATCTTGAAGATCAGCTCCTGCTTGCGCATGCCCGTCGCGCCTTCGACCCCCATGTCTTTGCCGATCTGGGTCAGCTGCGAGATGCTCATTTCCTTGAGCGCCCGAATATCGAGCGCCTCGACCGAAGAACTCCCCTTGTCCACTGGGTTCTGCGTAGATTTAGCCATGGTGCTCCTTTTTCTTATTCCTTATTCCCTGCACTCGCCGCAAGGTGGAGGTCGATGACACCCCACAGCTCTTTCATCCCTTCTCCCGAGTGCGCCGAGACGGGGATCAAGGGGACTTCCTCGCCGAGGCCCAACGCCTTGCCGATACCCGCCAACGCGGCGGTGCGCCGGCTGCGCCCGACGCGATCGATCTTGGTGGCCGCGATCGCCGTGCGCACCCCCAAATGCGCCAGGTATTGAAAGGCTTGCTGATCGAGGACCGTCGCGCCGACGTAGCCATCCACCAGCATCACCATCAACACCCTGGGTGTCGCTCGCTGCAAATACTCATTGACCACCTCTGCCCACTCACGCCGCTCCGTCTTGGCAGCGCGCGCATATCCGTATCCCGGCAGGTCGAGGAACCAGCAGCGGCCGTTGATGAGAAAAAGGTTGACGGCGCGCGTGCGACCCGGAGTGCCACCGACCCTGGCCAGGCCCTTCTGCCCCAGGATGCGGTTCATCAGGCTCGATTTGCCTACGTTCGAACGGCCGGCGAATGCAACCTCCGGGCGCCCGTCACGCGGGAAATCTCCGCTCCGATGAGCGGACCGAACGAACTCCGCAGTCTCGACCTTCACGGGCTCTTCGTGAGGCGGTACACGCCCGCCTCCATCGCAATTTTCAATCTGATTTGCCTCGAGGACCGCACCGGCCGCGAAGACCGGCGCGGGGGAAACCCCCGCGGCGACGCCAGGTCAATGGGCCAGGGAATCCGGCCCGACGGGAGGCTCTGAGGGGGCCTCCTTGAACTTGCCTTTGGCTTGTGGCAACGGAGAAACCTGGCCGTCCAAGGCGAGGCGCAATACCTCGTCCATCGACTCGATCAGGTGCATTTCCATCGCCTCGCGCACTTCTACCGGGATCTCCTCCAAATCCTTCTCGTTTTCTTTGGGCAGGATGACCTCGGTGATGCCGCCGCGGAAAGCAGCCAGCACCTTATCCTTGATTCCGCCAACCGGCAAGACCTTGCCACGCAACGTGATCTCGCCGGTCATCGCCACGTCCTTGCGCACCGCGATCTTGGTCAGGGCCGAAACCAGGGCGGTGGCCATGGTGATGCCGGCGGAGGGGCCGTCCTTGGGAATCGCCCCCTCGGGCACGTGCAGGTGGAGATCGATGTTCTCGTTGAAGTCGGGATCGATGCCGAACAGCTCGCTCCTGCTGCGCAGGTAGCTGACCGCCGCCCGCGCCGATTCCTGCATCACTTCGCCGAGCTTGCCGGTCAGGGTCAGCTTGCCTTTGCCGGGCATCAGGCCGACCTCGGTTTCGAGCAGCTCGCCGCCGACTTCGGTCCAGGCCAGACCGGTGGCGACGCCAATCTCGGACTGCAGGTTCTTGCGGCGGGCGCGGAAGCGCTCCTTGCCCAGGAATTCAGAGATCATGGCGGGCTGCACGGTGATCTGCAGGCCGGCGCCCTCCTTGACCACCCGGCGCGCGATCTTGCGGCAGATCGAGGCGATCTCGCGTTCGAGGCTGCGCACGCCGGCTTCGCGGGTGTAGCTCTCGATCAATACCCGGATGGCCTCTTCTTCAAAGGCGATCTTGGTCGTCGACAGGCCGTGGTTCTTCACCTGCCGCGGCACCAGGAACTGCTGCGCGATCGCCAGCTTCTCGTTGAGCGTATAGCCGGAAAGGTGGATCACCTCCATACGGTCCTTGAGCGGCGCCGGAATGGGGTGAGTGACGTTGGCGGTGGCGATGAACATCACCTTCGACAGGTCGTAATCGACGTCCAGGTAGTGATCCAGGAAGGCGTTGTTCTGTTCGGGGTCGAGCACCTCAAGGAGCGCCGCCGAAGGGTCGCCGCGGAAGTCCATCGACATCTTGTCCACTTCGTCGAGCAGGAACACCGGGTTGATCGTTCCCGCCTTGCGCATCATCTGGACGATCTGCCCCGGAAAGGCGCCGATGTAGGTCCGCCGATGGCCGCGGATCTCCGCTTCGTCGCGCACGCCGCCCAGCGACAGGCGTACGAACTTGCGCCCCGTGGCGCGCGCCACCGACTTGGCGAGCGACGACTTGCCGACGCCGGGAGGTCCCACAAAACAGATGATCGAGCTTTTGGTCTGCCCTACCAGCTGGCGGACGGCAAGGAATTCCAGGATGCGGTCCTTGATCTTTTCCAGGCCGTAGTGATCTTCGTTGAGCACCTTTTCGGCGTGGTCAAGGTCCTTGCGTTCCTTGCTTCGCCGCTTCCAGGGCACCGACACCAGCCAGTCGATATAGTTGCGCGATACCGTCGCTTCGGCGGAAACCGGCGGCATGGCCTCCAGCCGCTTCAGCTCCTGCTCCGCCTTTTCCTTCACCTCTTTGGGAAGGCCGGCTTTTTCGATCTTTTCGCGCAGCTCGGTCAGTTCGTCGCCGCGGTCGTCCTTGCGTCCCAGCTCTTGATGGATGGCCTTGATCTTCTCGTTGAGGTAGTACTCTTTCTGGGCCTTCTCCATCTGCTTCTTGACCTTGACGTTGATCCGCTTGTCGATGTTGATCTTTTCGATCTCGACGTCGAGCAGGTCGTGCAGCCGCTGCAGCCGCTCGTAGGGATTGACCAGCTCGAGCAGCGACTGTTTGTCGCCGGTCGACACCATCAGGTGCGCCGACAGCAGGTCGGCGACGCGATCGGGATTGTCCAGCTTGAGGGTGGACATCAGCCCTTCAAACGCCAGGTGGTGCGACATCTTGGCGTACTGCTCGAACGCCGACAGCACCTTGCTCATGTAGACCCGCAGCTCTTCGCTCATCGGGTAGTTGACCTCGAAGGTCTCCACCTCGACGTTGAGCGCGCCGTCGGTGTCCACGACGTCGACGATCTTGCCGCGCTGCACCCCTTCGACCATCACCCGCACGTTGCCGTTCGGCAGCTTGAGGTTCTGGATCACGGTGGCGACCACGCCCAGGTCGCAGATGTCGTCGCGCACCGGGTCGTCGATGCGCGGGTCCCGTTGCGACGACAGGAAGATGCGCTTGTTGGTGGTCGCCAGGGACTGTTCCAGCGCCCGCACCGAGCTTTCGCGGCCGACGATGAACGGCGCCATCATGTGCGGGAATACCACCATGTCCCGCAACGGCACGAGCGGCAGGGTTTCGCGTTTTTTAGAGACGAATGAGAAGGCCATAGATGGAAGACTCTCTGCAGCTCCTGGAGCTTGCCAGCCGCGGCTACCCAGCCTTTTTGTACAGCATGATCGGCTGTACGCGGCTGGCCACGACCTCCTCGTTGATGAGGCATTGTTTGATGTCGCGTTGCGACGGGATCGTATACATCAGGTCGAGCATCAGCTCTTCGAGGATGATGCGCAGGCCGCGCGCCCCGACGTTGCGCTTGAGCGCTTCCTTGGAGATCGCGACCAGGGCTTCGTCGGTGAACTTGAGCTCCACCCCTTCGAATTCCAGGATGGTCTGGTATTGCCGGATGAGGCTGTTCTTGGGTTCGTGGAGGATGCGCACCAGCGCCTCTTCGTCCAGCTCTTCGAGCGTGGCGACGACCGGCAGGCGGCCGACGAACTCGGGAATCAGGCCGTACTTGATAAGGTCTTCGGGCAGCACGTGCTCGAGCAGCTGGATGCTCTTCTTTTCCCGCTTGCTCTTGATCTCGGCGCCGAAGCCCAGCGATTTCTGGTTCATGCGCCGCTCGATCACCTCTTCGAGGCCGACGAAGGCGCCGCCGCAGATGAACAGGATGTTGGTGGTGTCGATCTGCAGGAACTCCTGGTGCGGATGCTTGCGGCCACCCTGCGGCGGCACGTTGCACTGCGTGCCCTCCAGGATCTTGAGCAGCGCCTGCTGCACGCCCTCGCCCGACACGTCGCGGGTGATCGAGGGGTTGTCGCTCTTGCGGCAGATCTTGTCCACCTCGTCGATGTAGACGATGCCGCGCTGGGTCTTTTCCTTGTCGTTGCCGGACGCCTGGTAGAGCTTCAGGATGATGTTTTCCACGTCCTCGCCGACGTAGCCCGCCTCGGTGAGGGTGGTGGCGTCGGCAATCGTGAACGGCACCGACAGCAGCCGCGCCAGCGTCTGGGCCAGCAGAGTCTTGCCCGTGCCCGTCGGGCCGATAAGCAGGATGTTGGACTTCTGCAGCTCGACGTCGCCGTGCGCCTTTTCCGCGAAGTCGATGCGCTTGTAGTGGTTGTACACCGCCACCGCCAGCTTCTTTTTTGCCTGCTCCTGCCCGATGACGTACTCGTCGAGGAGCCCCTTCACCTCTTTGGGTTTGGGGAGGGTCGTGTCCTGCTGCTGTTCGAGCATGCGGTCTTCCGCGATGATGTCGAGGCAGATATCGACGCACTCATCGCAGATGAAGACCGTCGGGCCGGCGATCAGCTTCTTCACCTCCCGCTGGCTCTTGTTGCAGAACGAGCACCTCAGGACCTCATCGCCGCTGTCTTTCTTCGGCATCTCTCCTCCGTTGCACGCCGGGACGGTAGGGCCAGGGAATAGTCTTGATGCTAGGAGCGACTGGAACCCCTGTCAACTAGCCTCCGCCTGTAGAACAGGGTGCCGGCGCGCGGCTATTCCGCTCACCGCCCGCCGCCGCGACGGTTGACAGCGCCGGGACCGAGGGTCGACCGGCGCCGCCCGACAGCCACAATGGCTCCGCCGCCTCACCGGCCGCCCCCACCCATCGCGCCGGCGGCACCGGCCGCGGGCGACGGCGACGGACCGGACGAACCGCCATGCCCCCCCGCCGGACCGCCAACCGGCGACGGGCCGGTGGGACCGCGCCGCTGCATCACCCGGTCGGCCAGGCCGTAGGCCAGCGCTTCCGGCGCCGCCAGGATGCGGTCGCGCTCGGTATCGTTGTGGACCTCTTCCTTGGTCTTGCCGGTATGGAAGGCCAGGATCTCGTCCATCTTGTCGCGCATGATGAACATGTCCTTGGCGTGGATCTCGATGTCGCTCTGCTGCCCCTGCAGACCGGACAGCCACGGCTGGTGGATGAGGATACGGCTGTTGGGCAGCAGGATGCGCTTGCCCTTGGTGCCAGCCGCCATCAGCACCGCCGCCATCGAAGCGGCCTGACCGACGCAGTAGGTCGAGACGTCAGGCTTGATGTACTGCATGGTGTCGTAGATCGCCAGACCGGAGCTGATCGAGCCGCCGGGGGAGTTGATGTACAGAGAGATGTCCTTTTCGGGGTTTTCCGCTTCCAAAAAGAGCATCTGGGCGATGATCAGGCTGGCCACGTCGTCGTCGATCGTGCGCCCCAGGAAGATGATGTTGTCCCGCAGCAGGCGCGAATAAATGTCATAGGCGCGCTCGCCGCGGCTGGTCTGCTCTACTACCATCGGGATCAGCATGCTGTTTTCGCTCTCCTAAACCGTATCCGGGGCGGCGGTACCCGGCTCGCCGGCGTCGGCTCCATGGGGGCCATGGCCGCCATGGGCATGGACACCTGCCGCGGCAGCCTCATCCCCGGCCTGACCGGCAGCCGGCAGCTCGCCCAGCAGGTGCCGCGTCGTCTTGTCGCGCCGCATCTGGTTGCGCAGCGATTCGAGCCTGCCGTCTTCGTCGAGGGCGCGGCGCAAAGCCGGCGTCGTCGTCTGTTGCGCGCGCGCCAGGGTCGCCAGGGCGCGCTCGAACTCTTCGTCGGTGACCGCCACCCCTTCGGCCGCGGCCACCGCATCCAGCAACAACCGGTCGTGCACGCGCTGCTCGGCCAGCGGGCGGATCTGCTGGCGGATCTCCTGCCAGTCGACACCCGCCTGCTCGGCGCGCAGGCCGCGCCGGGTCAGATTGTCGGCGTAGTCGCGAGCCATGTGCTCGATCTCGTGCTCCACGACGCCCTGCGGCAGCTCCAGCGGATGGCGCTCCCGCAGCTGTTGGAGCAACGTCGCCCGCCGGTGGTCGTTGCGCTCCTGGGTCCGCCCTTCGCGCAGGCGTTGCACCACCAGGTCGCGCAACGCCGACAGACCACCCAGCTCGGGGTTGACCCGCGCCGCCAGATCGTCGTCGAGAGCCGGCAGCTCACGCTGCTTGACCGCGTCCACTTTCACCTTGAAACGCCGGCGACGCGCCGGGGTTGCAACGGCCGCAACGTCGGCCGCGTCCGCGGCGTCCGCGCCGGCGGCGGGCGCGGCGGGGGCCGTCACCTCTCCGGGCGCGGGCTCGTGCACGAAGGTGGTCTCCTGACCGGCCTCGACGCCGGTGACGGCCAGGGACAGGTCCTCCCACACGCGCGCATCGCCGACTTCGAACTCGACAGGCTGCGGCGCCGGGGCCGCCGCCTTGGAGTCGGTGGCATCGGCGGAGTCGGTGGCGGTGCCGGCAGCTGCGGCGCCCGCCGCGTCGTCGGGCAGCTCGGTGATCTGGGTGTGCACCAGGTCGCCACGCGCCGCCGCCCGCGTCACCGGCACCCATTCGCCGAAGCGCATCCGCAGGTCGTCCAGCGCCTTTTCCACGTCCATCTCCCCCGGCTCGACGTCGGGGTTGGGGATGTTGAAGTCGTGCACGTTGCGCAGCTCGATGCGCGGCCGCGTTTCGACGGTGGCGACGAAGGTGAGCGGGCCGCCGGATTCGACGTCGCGCACTTCGTCCACTTCGGGCGGCATCAGCGGATCGAGCTCGGCTTCAGCCTGAGCCTGGCGCCAATAGCGCGGCAGCAACCGATCCACCACTTCGTGCTCGATCTCCTTGGCGAAGCGGCGGCGCACCAGATCCGACGGCACCTTGCCGCGCCGGAAGCCGGGCACCCGCACGCGCTGCGCGTATTCGCGCACCACCCGCTGGGTCTCCGCTTCGACGGCAGGCGCCGGAACCTCCACCGTGACCTGTTTGCGCCACGGCCCTACGTCTTGCACTGCTACCACCACGCTCATGCGCCGTCCTTACCCCCTGAGTTGGTGCGAAAGGGGGGACTCGAACCCCCAACCCGATCTCTCGGGACTAGATCCTAAGTCTAGCGCGTATACCAGTTCCGCCACTTTCGCAGTGAGATCCTCCTGGAGGATACAGCGGAGGATGAAGAATCTAGGCTGTAGGGTGTTGGAGTCTCGGAGTTGAAAAGAGTGGTGAGCCGCCTAGGAATCGAACCTAGAACCCGCAGATTAAGAGTCTGCTGCTCTGCCAATTGAGCTAGCGGCCCTGTATCGCGCCGATCATACTGAATCGGCCGGGGGGCTGACAACTGACGACAACCTCCTGTTCCCTGCAGTGCATTCCCGATCGTCCAGCGCGCCGCACCCGCCGGTGCCCCCGCGCCGGCCCTTCACACCGAACCACCCTGCACAAAATGCACCACCTCGATGCGGTCGCCGGCGGCGAGCCGCGTCGCGGCATATTCGGCGCGCGGCAGCAGATCGCCGTTGCGCTCGACGGCCACCGTCCGCGGGTCGCGCCCCAGCTGGGCGATCAGGTCGCCGACGGTCGCGCCCACGGCGACCTGGTGCGGCTCGCCGTTGAGCGTCAGACCCAGCCGCTGGGTGTCGGCGCCGCCGGAAGCGGGGGCAGTGCCGGCGGGGGCGGCAGCGGCGGAGGGCGGGGGCGGTTGCGACGGAGCCATCACAAAAGGTGCTTCAGCTCGGCGCGGCCGATGCCGCTGATGGCGCTGATGATGAGCGCGGCGGTGCCGCGATCCAGCGACGGGATCTCGAAACGCAGCGGCAGACCGCCCAATTCGTCGGTTTTCCCGACCGCCAGCACGCGCGGTTCGGCGATCGTCGAGATCATGCGCACCGACACCTGGGCGCCGGCGACCGGCAGGCCGCTCTTGCTCGAGCTGGTGCGCAGCGCCAGGCTGGCCCGGCGCCCGAGCGCCAGGTCCGATTCCCCCTCCAACACCAGCACCAGCTGTTCCTGGTCGGCTTCGTTGGTGAGGTATTCCAGGATCACCTGGTCCAGGGTGCGCTCGCCGCCCATCGGCTTGGCGGCGGCGGGCGCCGCAACGGCCGGCGGCGACGGCGCCAGCGGCAGCGCGGTAGACGGCGGCGCGGCAGCCGGTGCCGCGGACGGCGACGCGGCGACGACGACGGGTTGCAGCGCGGGTGTCGGCGCTCGGAGCGGCACCGCCGACAGCACCGGCATCGCCGAGGTCTTGGACGGCTTGACGGCCATCGCCGCGATGCGGCTGTCGAATTTGCCGTGGCGGATGGCGGCGATCATGGTGCGGTGCTGGTGGTCCATGAACGCGATGATCTCTCTTTCGTCGCGCCCCGCGGCCAGCAGCTCGGCGTAGCTGGCCCGCTTCGTCGCCAGCACCTGGCCGCCCACGTAGATCATGCTTTCGATGAAAGGGTTGGCGGCGCCCTTGTCCTCGGTCTGGACATGGAAGACCACTTCGCCGTGGCGGACGTCGGTGTTGTAACCGGTGATCATCGGCGGCGGCGCAGAGGGCGGCGGCAACCTTGACGTTTTTGGGCTCGGCTGATTCTAGGAAGAGCCCGGTGCGGAAGCAAGGATTATACGGAAAAGGCGGCGGAACCGCTGGAAAGCCGGCCAGACAGCCGGCGGACGGCCCCTTCGCCGCCATCCCGGGCCTCGCCGGCCGCTCTCCTACCGTCGCCGGCCGCCGGGGCGTACAATGGGGACGGCCCACCGAGCCCGTCCCACCCTCACCGGCCAGCGGCGGGGGGCCGGGCCGACAGGGTGCTGCGGGAAACCGGAGCGCCTCCCGTGCTTGGAAAGGCGGGCCGCGCCAGGAACCTTCCTGGCGGGGTGGTCGTGTTCGTGGCGGTGCGGCCCCAGGAGACCATGAGCCCCACCGGCACCGCGCCGCATCCCACCCGCATCCGCCTGCCGATCCTCGCGGAACCGGGCTCGACCTCGCCGCAGACCGTGCCGCCACCGCGCGGTCCTGCCGGGCGGCGTGCGGCATCCCCCGCGCTGGGGCCGATGTTCGCGGCAACCCCGGCGGGCGCGGCCGCGGCGCCGCAGCGGGCCGCGCCCGCGCCGGCGCCCGCCACCAGTCTCGTCGACGGTTTTGGCCGCCGTCTCACCTACCTGCGGGTATCGGTGACCGACCGCTGCAACCTGCGCTGCCTGTATTGCCTGCCCGACGACGCCGCCTTGCCGTTCGGGGAACGCGACTTCCTGAACCCCGACCAGATCGTGGCCATCGTCGGCGCCCTGGTGCGGCTGGGCATCCGGCGGGTCCGCCTCACCGGCGGCGAACCTCTGGTGCGCAAGGACATCCTGGACATCGCCCGCCGCATCAAGGCGCTGCCCGGCGTCGACGACCTGGCCCTGTCCACCAACGGCACCGAGCTGGCGCGGCTGGCAGGTCCGCTGCGCGCCGCGGGCGTCGACCGGGTCAACATCAGCCTGGACAGCCTGGACGCCGAACGCTTCCACGCCATCACCCAGCGCGGCGACCTGGCGGCGGTCTGGGAGGGCGTCCAGGCGGCGCTCGCGGTCGGCTTTTCGCCGGTCAAGCTCAACGCCGTGCTGCTCGCGCGGCAAAACCTCGACGACGTCGACAGCCTGGTCCAGCTCACCCTGGAGCAGCCGCTCTCGGTGCGCTTCATCGAGATGATGCCGACCGCCAGCAACCGCGCCCTGCAGCCCGCGGAATTCGTCTCCGCCGCCACGGTGCACGACCACATCAGCCAGCGCTTCGGCCCGTTGCTGCCGGTGGACCCCGCCGCCGGCGCCGCGCGCACCGGCCCGGCCCGCGCCTATCGCCTGGCGGGCGCGGCGGGAGAAGTGGGCTTCATCACGCCGCTTTCGCACACCTTCTGCGCCGACTGCAACCGGCTGCGCCTGACCGCCCGCGGCGAGCTGCGGCTGTGCCTGTTCGCCGACCAGGTTCACCCCCTGCGCCAGCTGCTCGACGCCGCCGATCCCGGCCCGGCCCTCGAAGCCGAGATCCTGCGCGTCGTGCAGGAAAAGCCCGCCGAGCACCTGCTGGCGCAGAGCAACTACGGCAACCTGCGCAGCTTCATGGAAATCGGCGGCTGACCCGCCGCTGTTATCCATTGCAGCTCCCCAGCCGGCGCGGCGGGCCCACCGGGTTCATCCGGGCCGCCGCCAGGCAGCGGGACAGGGTGGCGTCGCCGCTCCACGGATCAGGACGGCGCCGGCGGTGGACGCCTTTTTGACGGCGTGCGACAATGCCGTGTTCCGGCCGGCTGACGCTGCCGGGCGGGACACTAATGCTGAATTCAGAGCTCGAACCCGGGCAGGCGCCCGGGTTTCTGCACCATCTCTCATCCTGGCAATACGAGGAGACTACGAATGGCTCAGACCGAGGTTGCGGAACAGACTGCGCAGCGCACCCTGGTCCGGTACGAGGTGCGTGAGGGCGTGGCCTATCTGACGCTCGACGATCCGCCGGCCAACACTTACACCCACGAGATGATGCGGCAGCTGGACGCCGCCATCCTGCAGGCCCGCTTCGACGCCAACGTCCACGTGCTGGTGCTGGTCGGCAACGGCGACAAGTTCTTCTGCGCCGGCGCCAACATCCAGATGCTGTCCGAGGCGGAACCCAACTTCAAGTACTACTTCTGCCTGCACGCCAACGAGACGCTCAACCGGCTGGAGCAGACGCCGAAGCTGGTCATCGCGGCGCTCAACGGCCACACCGTCGGCGGCGGCCTTGAAATCGCCATGGCGGCCGATCTGCGCATCGCCAAGCGCAATGCCGGCAAGGTCGGCTTGCCGGAGATCAACCTCGGCGTGCTCCCCGGTACCGGCGGCACCCAGCGGCTGGCCCGCCTGGTCGGCAAGTCGCGCGCCATCGAGCTGATGACCACCGGCCGCCTCATCACCTTCGAAGAGGCGCAGGACATGGACATCGTCAATCAGATCTTCGAGCCGCAGGACTTCGCGGCGCAGATCCACACCTACGCCCGCCAGTTCTGCCCGCCCGGCCGCGCCGCCAAGGCGGTGGGACGCATCAAGCGGTCGGTGCAGTCGGGCGCCGAAGTGCCGTTCGAAAGCGGCCTGGCCATCGAGCGGGAACTGCAGCAGCAGCTGTTCGAGAGCAAGGACGCGCGCGAAGGCCTGGACGCCTACATCGGCAAGCGGCAGCCGCAGTTCAAGGGGCTGTAAAGGGACTGTGATGGACAAGGGCGGCCCGCAGCCCGACGACATCGTGCTGGCGGCACCGGTACGCACGCCGATCGGCAAGTTCGGCGGCGTGCTGGCGGCGCTGTCGGCGGCCGACCTGGGCGTCGCGGCCGCTGCCGCCGCGCTCCAACGCGCGGGGGTGCCGCCGCAAGCGGTCGACCAGGTCATTTTCGGCCACGCGCGGCAGGCGGGCGGCGGCCCCAACACCGCCCGCCAGATTTCGCATCGCGCCGGCGTGCCGGACGACCGCCCCGCCTTCACCGTCAACCAGGCCTGCGGCTCGGGCCTGCAGGCGGTGCTGTGCGCCGCCCGCGCCATCCGCCTCGGCGAAGCGCGGGTGGTGCTCGCCGGCGGCACCGAAAGCATGTCCAACACCCCCTACCTGCTGCCGCGCGCGCGGTGGGGGTACCGTCTCGGGCACGCCGAAATCGTCGACGGCATGTACCGCGACGGCTTCAACGACCCACTGTCCGGCCTGGTCATGGGAGAGACGGCCGAAGAGCTGGCGGCGGAGGCGGGCATCGACCGCGCCGCCGCCGACGCCTATGCGCTGCAAAGCCAGGCCCGCTGCGAGCAGGCCCGCGCCGCCGGCCGGTTCGCCGGCGAGCTGGTGCCGGTCACGGTACAGGGCAAAAAGGGCGACCAGGTGGTGGACCGCGACGAGCATCCACGCGACGGCACCACCCTGGCGGCGCTCGGCCGCATGGCGCCGGTGTTCCGCGACGCCGGCACCGTCACCGCCGGCAACGCCTCGGGCATCACCGACGGCGCCGCCGCCCTGATCGTCGCCTCGCGCCAGGCGGCCACCGACCTGGGGCTGCCGATCGCCGCGCGGCTGATCGCCTGGGAAGTCGTCGGCGTCGAGCCGCGCATCATGGGGATCGGCCCGGTGCCCGCCGTCGAGCGCCTGCTGGCACGCACCGGCTTCGCCCTGAGCGAGCCCGCGGCGGCCACCGGCACCGCCACCGCCGCCAACGACATCGATGCCGTCGAGCTCAACGAAGCGTTTGCCTCGCAGGTGCTGGCCTGCCTGAAGGGCCTGCACCTCCCCGCTGACAGCCAGCTGGTCAACCGGGATGGCGGCGCCATCGCCCTGGGCCACCCCATCGGCGCCACCGGCGCGCGCATCCTGGTCACCCTGCTCCACGGCCTCGCGGCGCGCAACCAGAAGCGCGGCATCGCCACCCTGTGCGTGTCCGGCGGCCTGGGCCTGGCCGCCCTGGTCGAGCGCGAGGATGCGGCATGACCTGGGCGCCCGTCGTGGTGTCGTCCGCCGGCGAAGAGCGGGTGCGCCCCTACGTCCAGGCCCTGCAGGCGGCCGGCGTACCGGCGGAAGCGATCCGCGTCGTCACGCCGGACGGCCTGGCCGATCTGCCCGACGCGACGGACCTGGCGGCCACGGCATCCGGCGGTTGCGGCTGCGACGCCAAGGCAACGGACGCTGCGCGGTCACTGGCGGCACCGCCGGCACAGGCCGGCGCGGCTGCCGCGGCGGCGGCGGCGATGGCGGGGGCCGCCGGCCTGGTGCTGTGCGGCGGCTGCGACGTGGCGCCCCAGCTCTATGGCGAAGCGCCGCTGGCGGGCGCCGGGCTGTCCCTGCTGCCGGCCAGGGACGCCCTGGAATGGGAGCTGCTGGTGGTGGCGCGCGCGCGGCGCCTGCCGGTGTGGGGCGTCTGCCGCGGGTTCCAGCTGCTCAACGTCTTCTTCGGCGGTTCGCTATGGCAGGACCTGGCCTTGCAGCGGCCCAGCGCGGTGGCGCACGAGGCGGTGCAGCCGCTGGACCTGTTGTCGCACTCCGTACAGGTGATCGCACCGGACGCCCCGCTGGGCAACCGCCTTGCCGACGGCGGCGCGCCGCTGCTGGTCAACAGCCGCCACCACCAGGGCGTCAAGCGCCTGGGCGCCGGCCTGCAGGCCGTTGCCGCGGCACCCGACGGCTTGATCGAAGCCGCGATCCTGGCGCCGGCGCCCGCGGCGCCCGGCTCCGGCGGCGCGGGCGGGGCCGGCGGCTGGTGGGTGCGGGGGGTCGAATGGCACCCCGAAAACCTCCTGGACCTGCCCCAGCACCTGGCCTTGTGGCGCGACTTCGCCGCGGCGCTTGCCGCATCCGCGGCGCGGGCCGCCGGCGCCGCTCCTGATCATGCCGTCGCGGCCGCCCTTCCTGGGGGCGCCGCGGAAGCCCCCGCCGGCGTCGCCGCGGCGCCGACTGCTGCCTGAGATTCAGGCGGATGGACGCGACCATGGAACCGATCCTCTGCGCTCGCGCCGGACATGCGGCGGTGGTGACTCTCAATGGGCCGCCGCTCAACATCCTCGACCTGGCCGCGCTCGGCGCGCTGCGCCAGACCTTGGCCGAGCTGGCGGCGGACCGCGAGCTGACGGTGGTCATCCTGCGCGGCGCCGGCGAGCGCGCGTTCTGCGCCGGCACCGCCGTCCAGGATCACGCCCCGGACCGGGTGGCCGACATGTTGTCCGGCCTGCGCCAGGTGATCGAGCAGGTGCGCGCGCTGCCGGCCCTGGTCATCGCGGCGGTGGCCGGCCACTGCCTGGGCGGCGGCATGGAGCTCGCCCTCGGCTGTGACATGGTGCTCGCCACCGAGGACGCCCGTTTCGGCCAGCCCGAAGTGGGCCTCGGCTGCTTTCCGCCGGTGGCCACCGCGCTGTACCCAGCGCTTCTGGGACCCGCGCGGACGCTGGAGCTGCTCGCCTTCGGCAAGGGCATGGATGCCCGCAAGGCCGAACGTCTCGGCCTGGTGCAGCGCCTGGTACCGGCCGGGCGCCTGGTCGAGGGCTGCGAATCGCTGCTCTCCGAGCTGAGCACCAAAAGCGCCCCCGTTTTGCGTCTAATCAAGCAGGCGGTAGCCGCCAGCCGCGGCCTGCCGTTCGCCGCGGCCCTTGCCGAAAGCGAGCGCATCTACCTGGAAGAGCTGACGCGCCTCGAAGACATGCGCGAAGGCGTCACCGCTTTCCTGGAGAAGCGTCCGCCGGTCTGGAAGAATCGCTGAGCCGCGGCCAGCCCCAGGCTGGCGGTCCTCGGCGCTGCTGCGGGCGCGGCCCCGGCCGGGGTGCGGCAAGGCGGCAGCAGCGCGCGGTACGCGGGCGGGCGTTGGACGTGATCAAGAGACGGACCGACAAGGAGATCTGGTGATGGCTGGAACGATCCTGGAAGAGCGGGAGGGCCGCGTTGCCATCCTGACGTTCAATCGACCCGACAAGCTCAATGCCCTCAACGAAGAAGTGCGCACCGACCTGCTGGCCAGCCTGGCGGCGCTGGAAGGGGACGACGCGATCGGTGTCGTGGTCGTGACCGGCGCCGGGGACAAATCCTTCATCGCCGGCGCCGACATCGGCGAATTCGCCGGCCGCACGCCGTTCGATCAGCGGCACGCGATGCGCAGCCCGCGGATCTTCGATGCCATGGCCTCCTTCCCGAAGCCGGTGATCGCCATGATCAACGGCTTCTGCCTGGGGGGCGGATGCGAAGTGGCGATGTCGTGCGACATCCGCCTCGCGTCCGAAAAAGCGCGCTTCGGCCAGCCTGAGATCAATCTCGGCCTGATCCCCGGCGGCGGCGGCACGCAGCGCCTCTCTCGGCTGGTCGGCCTCGGCCACGCCATGCGGCTGGTCTTGACCGGCGACATGATCGGCGCCGCCGAGGCGCGTGACATCGGCCTGGTCGACCTGGTGGTGCCGCACGACGAGCTGCGCGCCCGCACCCTTGAGATGGCGGCCAGGATCGCCGGCAAGAGCCCCCTGACCTTGCGGGTCGCCAAGGAGGCGGTGCGCGCCGGACAACGGCTCTCGATCGAGGACGGCATCCTCTACGAGCGAGACCTGTTCTGCCTCTGCTTCTCCTCCGCCGACAAGGAAGAAGGGGTCAAGGCCTTCCTCGAAAAGCGTCCGGCGCAGTGGCAGGGCCGCTGACCCCTGGTCCCTGAGAGATAACGCCAGGCAGGCCAGACCAAGAACCCTCCGTCGCCGCGGCAGGACGCACGGCATGGGGGTGCAACGGATGCGATGACGTGGAGGGGAGGCTACGATGGAGACGGAGGGGACCCGGGTGATGACCGAAACCGAGGATCTGCTGGCGTGGCGCCGGGAGTTCCCGATCCTCGAGCAGACGACCTACCTGATCAACAACTCCCTGGGGGCCATGCCGCGCGGGGTGCAGGACGAAATGGCGACCTTCATGGCCGAATGGGGGCAGCGCGGAGTCCGCGCGTGGAGCGAGGGGTGGTGGGAAATGTCCGCCACCACCGGCGACCTGCTGGCGCCGCTGCTGGGCGTCGGCAAGGGTCAGATCGCCATGCACCAGAACGTTTCGATGGCGGCCGCCGTCTTCTTTTCCTGCTTCGACTACCCCCCCGAACGCAACCGCATCGTCTACACCGGGCTGAACTTCCCCAACGTGATGTACCTGGCCGAAGGGGAGCGGCGCAAGGGCGCCGAAATCGTCGTGGTGCCGTCCGACGACGGGATCGGGGTGCCGGTCGAGCGCCTGCTGGCGGCGATCGACCATCGCACGCGGCTGGTCCCCATCTCGCACACGCTGTTTCGCAGCGCCTTCGTGCAGGACGCCGCCGCCATCGCGCGCCGCTGCCGCGAGGTCGGCGCGATCCTGCTGCTCGACGTCTACCAGTCCGCGGGCGCGGTGCCCCTGGAGCTCGCCGCCTGGGGCGTGGACGCGGCCGTCGGCGGCTCGGTCAAATGGCTGTGCGGCGGCCCCGGCGCGGGTTTCCTGTGGGTGCGGCCCGACCTCGCGGGGGAGCTCCAGCCGGCGCTCACCGGCTGGCAGGCCGACAGCGATCCGTTCGCCTTCCGTCCCGGTCCCGTCCACTACGCCGAAACTCCCTGGCGCTTCCTCACCGGTACTCCCAACGTCCCGGCGCTCTATTCCTGCCGCGCCGGCTACCGCATCGTGGCGGGGGTGGGGTCCAGGCGTATTCGCGAGCGCTCGCTGGCACTGACCAGCCACCTGATCGCCGCCGCCGAAAACGCCGGGTTCGAAGTGCGCACGCCGCGCGACCCGGCGCGTCGCGGCGGCACCGTCTCGGTGTGGCACGAGCGGGCCGAAGCCCTCTGCCGGCAGTTGATCGAGCGCGAGGTGATCTGCGACTATCGGCCCAACGCCGGCATCCGACTTTCGCCTCATTTTTACAATACGGAGGCAGAGTGTAGCCATGCCATCGAAACTCTCATTTCCCTGGTCGCTGCGTGACCCGTTTTGGCCATGTGAGAGCACCAGACAAAGTAGAAACGTCTTGCGCAAATGAAGCAGTTGAAGAGTTTATTCCTGCATGGTTAAATATTGATGCGTCGATGAACGGCGGGGGATCAGGGGATTGAGCGTTCGCTACAAGAGTCTGCTGTCGTCCACCATTGCGCTCTCGGCGATTGCGCTGATCGCGCTCGGCGTGCTGCGGCCCCACCTCAACGCGCAAGTGCAGGAAGTGCTCTGGATCGCCCTGTCGGCCGGTCTGCTGGCGGGCATCGCGACCTGGATCGCGGTGCGGCGCATCTCGCGTCCCCTGCGGCGGCTCGCGGACGCGATGTCGGTCATGGCCAAGACCGGGACCCTCCACAGCGATCTTCAGCGCTCGTCCGGCAACCGCGACGTGCGCCTGATCGAGGAGACCTTCCGCACCCTGCTGGTGTCGCTGGTCGACTCGCAGCGCGCGCGGGAGCGCTCCTACGTCGAAGCGGTGGGCGCCGTGGTCACCGCCGCCGATGCCCGCGACCACGAAACCACCGGTCACTCCTTCCGCGTCGCCCTCTACGGCATGGCGCTGGCGCGCTCGCTCGGCCTGCCCGCCGACATGCTCAAGGCGATCGAATGGGGCGCCCTGCTGCACGACGTCGGCAAGATGGCGGTCCCCGACAACATCCTGCGCAAGGAAGGGCCGCTCACCGCCAACGAATGGCACATCATGAAACAGCACCCCACCTGGGGTTTCGACATGCTGGCCGAGGTGAGCTTCCTGCAGCCCGCGGCGCTCGAAATCGTCTACAACCACCACGAACGCTGGGACGGCCAGGGTTACCCGCGCAAGCTCGCCGGTGAGCAGATCCCGCTGGCCGCCCGCGTCTTCGCGGTGGTCGACACCTACGACGCCATCACCTCCGACCGCCCCTACCGCCGCGCCCGCAGCCACGGCGCCGCGATCGCGGAACTGGAGCGGGTCTCCGGCCAGCAGCTCGATCCCAAGATGGTGACCGCCTTCCGGCGCCTGCCAGAGCTGGAGCTGCGCCAGCTCACCGAGCGCTGCCGCAAGATCCATCCCGGCCTCAGCCTCCCCGACGACCTGCTGGACTCGCTCACCAACACTCCCCCCGTCGCCATCAGCGGCTGACCGGGGGCCTAGTACTACTGTGTCACGCCAGCAGAAAAAGCCTGCCAGCGTTGAATTCCACGAAATTTTCAGAAGTATTCAATTGAAATACGCAAAGTACTGAGACAGAATAACTTGCACGGCAGCCTGTGCGAGTTTGTGACACTGTAGTACTAGTGGCCTGTATCAGAGAAATCGGCAGCGCCTGGCTTGCCCTCGACGGCGGGGGCGGCGTTGCGACCTGCCGGAAGTGCCGGGACAGGCGACAGCCCCGGCCGCCTCCTCGACATAGGTTCGACTATGCCTGCGTCGGCGCGCCTGGCCCGCGCCGCCGAATGGCGGCGCCATCCGCCGCCAATTTCACTGATACAGGCCACTAGCCCGGCCCCCCCGCCGCGCGGGGCAGGCCAGGCTTTCGATTCGAACAGGACCGGCCGCCGAACGCTGGCGGCTCAGGGGATGCCGTAGCGGCGGCGCTTCTCCCACAGGGCTTTGCGGCTGATGCCGAGCAGCTGGGCCGCCTGGCCCTGGTGGCCGCGGCTGTAGGCGAGGGCGCGGCGGATCTGCTCCCGCTCCACTTCCAGAAGAGGGCGCGGCGCCGGCTCGGCCGTGCCGGGCGGCCAGGATGGGTCGGCGAGCGGCGGCGGGTCCAGGGTCTGCACGCCGTCCGGCGCGGCGGCGCCCAGGATCAGGCTGCGCTCCAGGACGTTGCGCAGCTGGCGGAGGTTGCCGGGCCAGGAATGCGCCAGCATCCACTCCGCCGCCGCCGGCGACAGCGCCAGCGCGGGGCGGCCGAAGCGCTCGGCCAGGTCGCGCATCAAGTCGGCGAAGAGCACCGGCAGGTCGGCCCGCCGGTCGCGCAACGGCGGCAGGTGGAAGGCGACCACTTCCAGGCGGTAGTAGAGATCGGCGCGGAAGGCGCCGCGGGTCACCCAATCCGCCAGGTCGTCGGGGCCGATGGCCAGAAACCGGGCGCTGGTGTCGGTCTCGTCGCCGCCCAGCGGGGCGTAGCGTCGCTCGGCCAGGAGGCGCAGCAGCTTGGGCTGGCTGGCCAGCGGCAGCTCCTCGATGTGGTCGAGGACCAGCGATCCTCCCGCAGCCCGCGCCACGCGGCCTTCGGCATCGCCGGCGGCGCCGGTGAAGGCTCCGGCGCGATAGCCGAAGAGCTCGCTTTCGAACAGCGCGCTCGGCAGGGCGCCGGGGTCCACTTCGACCAACGGGCCGCCGGCGTGGCCGCTGGCCGCGTGCAGCGCTCGCGCCAGGCTGGACCGGCCGCTGCCCGGCTCGCCCAGGACGAGGATCGGAGCGTCGGTCGCCGCCGCCCGTTCGACGCCGCGCAGACACCCTGCCAGGGCCGGGTAGTCGCCGCGCAGACGGTGCAGTGAAAAGGGGAGGGAAACGGGGGCCGGCGCCACTAGTCCCGGGCCACTGGCGTCAGGGACGCGGCGTCGCGAACTCTGCGGTCACGTCGGGCGCGTCGCCCCACAACCGTTCGAGCGCGTAGAAGCGGCGCGGCTCTTCCTGGAAGACGTGCACCACCAGGTCGCCATAGTCGAGCAGCGCCCACTGGCCGCGGTTGTACCCTTCGACGTGCAGCGGGCGCACCTTCTCACCGCGCAACCGCTCCTGCACGGCGTCGGCGATCGCCTGGACCTGCCGCTCGCTGCTGCCGCTGCAGATCACGAAGTAGTCGGTGAAGTCGCTCACCTTCTCAAGGTGCAGCACCTTGAGATCGATCGCCTTGCGATCTTCGGCGGAGACCACCGCCGCTTTCACGCGGCTGGCGGTATCGGGAGCGCTGGAGGGTTGGGCCTTCATCGATACAGACTGTATTTCTGGATGAATTCTACCACCAATCCAGGCAGCCAGCCGGGCGGCAGCGATTCGCCGCGCGCCAGCAGCTCGCGCACCCGCGTCGAGGAAACTTCGACCTGGGTCTGCGTCAGGACGTGCACCCGGTCGCTCGCCGCCAGTGCCGCCACCGCGGCCGGCAAGGCGCCGGGCTGGCCGGTCTGCTCGCCTGCCAGGGGGAAGCCCGGCCGGGCCAGCACCACCAGGCGCGCCGCGGCCACGATGTCCGCGAAGCGAACCCACTGCGGCAGATCGACAAAGGAGTCGCCGCCAAGGATCAGGTGGAGCTCTGCCTGCGGCAGCTGGCGCTGGAAGTGCTCCAGCGTGTCGATGGTGTAGGCGGGCCGCTCCGGCGTCAGCTCATGGGGCGACACGACCAGGCCGGGCTCCGCCAGCAGGGCCAGCTCCACCATGGCATAGCGCGCCAGTGCCGGCGCCTGGGCGCCGCCGCGCTTGTGCGGCGCCCTGGCGGTCGGCAGGTAGATGACCTGGTCGAGGCCGAGCGCGCGGCGCGCCTGCTTCACCGGCTCGATGTGGCCCCGGTGAATGGGATCGAAGCTGCCGCCAAAAAGGCCGATCTTCATCGGTTCGCCGGCGTCACGGCGGGGTGCCCGCCGCCTGGGTCGCGGCGCGTCCCGCCCCTGCCGCCGCCAGGCCGCGTGCCAGCTCCGCCACCAGCTTGGCGGTCCCCTGCCGCGTCGCCGAGCTGATCGCCAGGTGGGGCAGGCCGCGCGCCGCGGCGGCTGCCGGCAGCTCCGCCAGCCGCTCCGGCAGCGCCGCGTCGAGCTTGCTGCCGACGATCCAGCGCGGCCGCGCTAGCAGCTCGGGGTCGAACGCTCCCAGCTCGCGCTCGACCGTGGCCAGGTCGTTTTCGAGCGTCGAGCCGGGCTCTGCCGGCGACGAGAGATCGACCAGGTGCACCAGCAGGCGGCAGCGCTCGACGTGGCGCAGGAACTGGATGCCCAGGCCGGCCCCCTGCGCCGCGCCGGCGATCAGCCCCGGCAGATCGGCGATGACGAACGGAGTGTCCAGCGGCCCCTCGGCGACCACCCCCAGCTGCGGAATCAGGGTGGTGAACGGATAGTCGGCGATCTTGGGACGCGCCGCCGAGATGACGCTGATCAGGGTCGACTTGCCGGCGTTGGGCAGGCCGATCACGCCGACGTCGGCCAGCAGCTTGAGCTCCAGCTGCAGGCGCCGATCCTCGCCGTCTTCGCCGGGCTCGCAGTGGCGGGGCGCCTGGTGCGTCGGCGTGGCGAAGCGCGCGTTGCCGCGGCCGCCGCGGCCGCCCGCCGCGACGCGCAGTCTGGCGCCGTCGGTCAGGATCTCGCCGATCTGGACGCCGGTGTCGCGGTCGCGCACCTCGGTGCCCAGCGGCACCGGCACTTCCAGGTCGTCGCCGCTGCGGCCGGTGCGGTTGGACCCTTCCCCATGGCGCCCGCGCTCGGCCGGGTACAACGAGGCGAAGCGCAGGTGGTACAGCGTGTTGCGGCCGATCTCGCCGACCAGGTAGACGCTGCCGCCGTGGCCGCCGTCGCCGCCGGACGGGCCGCCGCGCGGCACGTACTTTTCGCGCCGGAAGGCCACGCACCCGTTGCCGCCACGGCCGCCGCGGACCTGGATGGCTGCTTCGTCGAGGAAGATCAAGGGTTGGCGACCGGCGGTTGGCCGCAGGAGCCCGCGTCACGCGAGCCCCTGCCAACCAGGAAAGTGCGGGTGAAGAGAGCGGCGACTACGATGCCGGCGTCTCGGCCGGGGCCGGAGCAGGCTCGGCCGGGGCGGCCGCGGCGGTCAGGATGTGCACCACGGTGCCGTGGCGCCCGCGGTTCTGGAACTTGACCACCCCGCCCAGCTTGGCAAACAGCGTGTCGTCCTTGCCCTGGCCGACGTTGTCGCCCGGGAAGAAGCGGGTGCCGCGCTGGCGGACCAGGATCGTGCCGCCGTTGACCCGCTGGCCGCCGAAACGCTTGACGCCCAGGTGTTGCGGGTTGGAATCCCGGCCGTTACGGCTCGAGCCCTGCCCTTTCTTATGTGCCATGAGACGGCTCCTTCCCTTACGGCAGCTGAATCTCGTCGATGCGCACCCGGTGCATGTGCTGGCGATGCCCGCGCGTGCGCCGCTGCGTATTGCGATGCTTATGCTTGAACACCCGGATCTTGGGGCCGGCCGAAACGCCCACCAGCGACGCCGTGACCAGCGCGCCGCTCACCACCGGGTTGCCGAAGCTGATGTCGTCGCCCGCGCCCCCCACCACCAGCACCCGCTCGAACCGCACCGCCGATCCCTTGGCCGCGTCGGGCGCCACCGTATCGAGCAGCTCGACGTCGACCAGGTCCCCCGCTTCGACCCGGTACTGCTTCCCACCGCTTTCGATGACTGCGAACATAGACGCACTCTCCCAACAAACCCCCAACCGCCCTTAAGGCGTGGGACGCGAAACCCTACCACGCCCCCCGCCCCTCGTCAATCCAGCGAAGAGGGGTCGCTGCCCAGCCAGGAGGCGGGCAGCGCCCTTGTGGGGGGCTACCCGCACGCCACCTTCCGAGATCGATCCGCCGGTCGCTCTCCTCAGCAGATGTCGGCGAAGGTTGGAGCTGGGCAGTTGCTGTTACAGGTGAAGTACTCGCCGGCGCAGGTGCTATTGGGCTGGCAGGCAGGATGGTTCGTGTAGTAGCAGTTGTAGCCCGACACCAGCTCGTCGCACACGGCGCAACCGTTGCCACGACAGCCGGACCACTGGCCGGTAGTGCCGTTGCATTGCAGGTCGCTCGAGGACGGGGTAGGGCAGTTGGCATTGCATTCGAAGTAGAGGCCGTCGCAGGTGGTGTTGGGAGTGCAGGCCGCATGGTTGATGAAGTAGTACGGATAGGATTCGACAAGCTCCCAGCACACGGCACAACCGTTGCCGCGGCACCCGGCCCACTGCCCGGACGTGCCGTTGCAGGTCTGCGCGTGGGCTAGGACGGAAAAGAACGTTCCGACGCAGAACAAGGTCGCGATGCAAAGCTTGCTCATGGAACCCTCCTGTTGTGAAATTGCGCCATGGCGTCCTTCCGTTTCACCCTGAACGGGCAAGCGCCCATGGCCGCAACAGCCACGGTACATTATTTTTATCATGGAAGCAATAAATGAATATAACGATCTCGCAGGACTGTACCCGCCGCAACCCCGCAGGCGCCCCGCGCTGGTTGGACCAACGGCGCGGCAGCCGATGCGGGGAACGGTGTTCGGGGATCGGCCTAGCCGCGCTTGAGGGGCAGTTCGCCGTCACAGCCGACCGTCTCACCCGCACAACTCCACCCGCCGGCGAGTAGTACCCCCCACCACCAACACATTGTTGGGACACCACCTCGGGTGACCCGGCGCAGGAGCGGAGCAGCCGGGGCGCGCGGGGCTGGATCACCAGCCAGCGAGGCGCGGCCGACCCATTGCGCCGCACACATACCTGTTTGAGGGTGATCGGGCACCGGCCTGGACCATCCCGCCAACGCCAGCTCTAACCGCAACGTTGAGGAGAACGAGATGAAGAAGAGGACGATGTCCAAGCTCGAGCTGCACAAAGAATCGCTTCGCCAGCTCGACCATGGATTGCCCAAGATCGTCGCTGGATTACCGACAACCCCGCATGCGCAGAGCTGCCCCTGCAATACCAACAGCGCCTGCTACCCGGAGCACTGTGACTAACCAGGCATGAGAACGTCCCCCGGCTCCGCTGGGGGACACTCGATGTGCGACGGGCCGCCACCAGCGGCAAAAACAGGTCCGGTGCCGTCCAGGCGGGCGGCGATCAGCTGGGCCGCCGGCTGGGCGCCTTACGGGTCATAGCGGTACAGGACCAGGTTGAGCGCGGCGTAGAGCGTGCCGGTCGGACCGACGTACAGCTGGGACACCTCATGGCCGGCGGGCAGGCCTTGCAGGGGCACGCCCCAGGTCTGGCCGCCGTCGCGGCTGGTCAGCACTTCGCCAACGCTGCCGGCGTAGACCAGCGCCGGGTTGGCCGGGTCGATCGCCACCGACGCCACCGGGGTGAAGACGCCGTCGCCATTGCCGCCCGCGGTCGGTTGCAGCGGCATCAGGGTGCGCCCGCCGTCGACGCTCTTGTAAAGGCCGGCCTTCCCCGGTCCACAGTACATCGTGGCAGGGGCCACCGGGTCGGCGGCGACGAACTGGATGAACCCAGGGGTCGCCAGCTGCTCGAAGTTGGTGCCGTCGTGGCTGACGAAGAGCGCCGTGGAGGAAGCAGGCCTGACCACGTTCGTCACCACGTAGACCGTCTGCGGCGCCGGCGGCGAGATGGACGCCGCCAGGGAGGCCTCGGAAAGGGCAGTGCCGGCGTTGACCACCGCGCGCCAGGTGGCGCCGCTGTCTTGGCTGGCATACAGGCCGTAGGCCTGCGCGGTCCCCTCCCCCACGAAACCGGCGGCGTAGACGGTCGCCGCATCGCCGGGATCGGCCAGCAGCAGCGAGCCGGGGTGAAACGGGGTCGGGCGCAGCGACCAATGCGCCGCTCCGTCGTCGGACACCGCCACGCCGGCCGAGGTGGCGGCATAGAGCGTGGCGGGCGCCGCCGGGCTGATGGCCAGACCGAACAGATTGCGCAGCATCGTGTGGCTGGCCGCTTGCCAGCTGGCGCCGTCGTCGGCACTCTTGATCAGGGGGCCGCCGAAGAACGCCGTGGCATACAGGACGCCAGGTTGCGACGGATCGACCGCCACGTTGGAGATCGGCGTCGCGTACAGCCCGCCGCCGGCCGGCTGCCAGCTGTCGCCTGCCGTGGAGCTGCGCAAGACCGCCGCCTCGCTCGCCCCGACCGCCTGGCTGCTCCCGGCGTACAGCCGGCTGGGCAGCGATGGCGCGATACTCAGGGAAATGAACGTCTGGTCGGAAAGCCCGCCGACGGCCTGCCAGTGGAATCCGCCGTCCTGGGAGCGGTAGATCCCTTGTCTGCCGCACCCGTACACCGTGCCGCGGGCGCTCGGCGGCACGGCGAGGCAAAGCGCCTCCGGCGAGCTGGCGGACAAACGCCGCTGGAACCAGCTGGCGCCGCCGTCGGTGCTGATCAGCACCCCAACCCTTGGCGCTCTCCCCCGCAATGCCTGCTCCTGGGGCAGGGCATAGACCCTGCCGGGCAGCGAAGGATCGACGGCCACCGCCATGATCGCGGCGCCGCCCGCCCCGGTATTGGCCGCCTGCCAGGAGGCTCCGCCGTCGGCGCTCCGGTACATCCCGGAATAGGTGCCGGCATACACCGTCGAAGCCGCCGCTCCCGCGGCGATGGCCAGGGACGTCACCCTGGCGTCCGGCAAACCCGCGCCGGTCGCCACCCAATGATCGCCGTCGTCGACCGACTTGAGCACTTGGCTGCCGACGGCGGCGTAGAGGGTCCCGGCCGTGCGCGGATCGAATGCCACGTCGGAGACGATCTGCGCGACGCCGCCGGAGGCGCCGGACGGCGTCAGCAGCTGCTGCCAGCTGGCGCCGCCGTCGGTGCTGCGATCGAGGTCGCCGGTGACGGCGAAGACCGTGTTGGCCGCCGCCGGATCGAACGCCACCTTGGAGACCTGGCCCAGCAAGGTGCCGCTGGGCAGCCACTGACTGCCGGCGTCGACCGTCTTCCAGACACCGGTTTGAGTGGCCGCATAGACCGTCGCCGGCGCGGCCGGATCCACCGCCAGGCTGAACACCGTGCCGCCCAGCGGCCCGATGTTCTGCCAGCCCGCCGCCGCCGCGGGCATCGCCGCCAGCGCTCCAACCGCGGCAATCACGCCCGCCGACGTCGCCCGCAGGATCCACCGCGCCGCCGGGACTCGCGCCAGGACTTTCTCCATGGGATCGCCCTTCCTTTCGTTTACTTCGTTTCTCGATTCATTATATCGAGCGCCGCCAGGGCGGTCTTCGGCGGCCAGCGGGCGGCCGGCAGGCCACCCGGGCCCGGCCGGGGCCGGCCTGCCGCTAGTGCGAGGCGACGGGAGCGCCGATCGTGGCGTGCAGGGCCTGCAGCGAGATGACCGACAGGCCGTCGCGGCGCAGGGCGGCGATGCCTTCGGCGGCGGCCATGGCGCCGGACAGCGTGGTGATGCAGGGGATGTCGTATTTGAGGGCGGTGCGCCGGATCACCGCGTCGTCTTCGTGCGACGCACGGCCCAGGGGCGTGTTGACCACCAGGGCGATGTCGCCGTTGATCAGCTGGTCGACGATGTGCGGGCGCGCTTCGTGGACCTTCAGGGTCTGGCGCACGGTGAGACCGTGGGCGCGCAGAAAGGCGGCGGTGCCCGCCGTCGCGAGCAGCTCGAAGCCCAGGTCGGCCAGGCGCCGGGCGACCGGCAGCAGCGCCGGCTTGTCCTGGTCGTGCACCGACAGGAAGGCGCCGCCGCTCTGCGGCAGGCGATGGCCGGCACCCAGCCAGGCCTTGGCGAAGGCGTTGCCGAAGGAGGTGCTGACCCCCATCACCTCGCCGGTCGATTTCATCTCGGGACCGAGGATCGGATCGACGCCGGGGAAGCGGCGGAACGGAAAGACCGGCGCCTTGACGAAGACGCCCGGCACCGGCGGCTCGGCGGTGAACCCCACCTCGGCCAGGCTTTCGCCGGCCATGACGCGCGCCGCCAGCGCCACCAGCGGCACGCCCACCGCCTTGGCGATGAACGGCACGGTGCGCGACGCCCGCGGGTTGACCTCCAGCACGTAGATGCGCCCTTCCTTGAGCGCGAACTGCACGTTCATCAGGCCGACCACCCCCAGGCGCAGGGCCAGGCGCCGCGCGATGTCGCGCATCGCGTCCTGGTCGGCGATGGAGATGCGATACGGCGGCAGCACAGCCGCCGAGTCGCCGGAATGGATGCCGGCCTCTTCGATGTGCTGCAGGATGCCGGCGACCACCGCCTGGTGGCCGTCGGCGATCATGTCCAGATCGACTTCGAAGGCGTCTTCCAGGAAGCGGTCGAGCAGCACCGGGTGCCCCGGCGACACCTCCGCCGCCTCGCCCATGTAACGTTCCAGCGTGGCTTCGTCGTAACAGATCGCCATCGCCCGGCCGCCCAGCACGTAGCTCGGCCGCACCAGCACCGGGAAGCCGATGCGCGCCGCCACCGCGATCGCCTCGGGCAGCGACTGCGCGGTGCCGTTTTCGGGCTGCAGGATGGATTCGCTGGCCAGCAGGTCGCCGAAGCGGCGGCGGTCCTCGGCCAGGTCGATCGCATCCGGCGGCGTGCCCCACAACGGCACGCCGGCGGCGGCCAGGCCGCGCGCCAGCTTGAGCGGCGTCTGGCCACCCAGCTGCACCAGGACGCCGCTCGGACGCTCGCGCTCGACGACCGCCAGGACGTGCTCGAGCGTCAGCGGCTCGAAGTACAGCCGATCGGAGGTGTCGTAGTCGGTCGAGACGGTTTCGGGATTGCAGTTGACCATCACCGTCTCGTACCCCGCCTGGCGCAGCGCCAGGGCGGCGTGGACGCAGCAGTAGTCGAATTCGATCCCCTGGCCGATGCGGTTGGGGCCGGACCCCAGGATCACCACCTTGCGGCGGTCGGTCGGCTCGCTCTCGTCGTCGGCGAGATTGCCGAACGTCGAATACAGGTAGGGCGTGGTCGCCTCGAACTCCGCCGCGCAGGTGTCGACGCGCCGATAGATGCGGGTGATGCCGCGCGCCGCCCGCGCCCGCGCCACCGCCGCTTCGTCGGCGTCGACCAGGCCGGCCAGGCGGGCGTCGGTCAGCCCCGACACCTTGGCTCGCGCCAAAAGCGGCGTCGGGATCGAGGCGAGGTCCCAGCACGCCACCTCGGCCTCCAGGTCGACGATCGCCGCCAGCTCGCGCAGGAACCAGGGGTCGATGTGCGTCACCTGCGCCACCTCTTCCGGGCTCCAGCCCTGGCGCAGGGCCGCGAAGACCGCGAACAGCCGTTCCCAGTTGGGCACCGCCAGGCGCTGCCGCAGCCGCACCGGATCGCTCATGCGCCGCTCGCGCGCCGCCAGGCTGCCGTCCAGCTCGAGCGCCGACAGCCCCTTCATCAGCGCTTCGGCGAAAGTGGCGCCGATGGCCATCACCTCCCCCACCGACTTCATCGCCGTGCCCAGCGTCGTCGAGCTGGCGGGAAACTTTTCGAACGCCCAGCGCGGGATCTTGACCACGGTGTAGTCGAGCGTCGGCTCGAAGGCGGCGAAGGTCTTGCCGGTGATGTCGTTGGGGATCTCGTCGAGGGTGTAGCCGACCGCCAGCAGGGCGGCGATCTTGGCGATCGGGAAGCCGGTCGCCTTGGACGCCAGCGCCGAGCTGCGCGACACGCGCGGGTTCATCTCGATGACGACCCGTTCGCCGGTCGCGGGATCGACGCCGAACTGGATGTTGGAGCCGCCGGTCGCCACTCCCACCCGCCGGATCACCTTGAAGGCGTCGTCGCGCATCTCCTGGTATTCGCGGTCGGAGAGGGTCTGCTGCGGCGCCACGGTGATCGAATCGCCCGTGTGCACGCCCATGGCGTCGACGTTTTCCACCGAGCAGACGACGATGGCGTTGTCGGCGGTGTCGCGCATCACCTCCAGCTCGAACTCCTTCCAACCGATCACCGACTGCTCGATCAGCACGCGGCCGGCGGGGCTGGCCTGCAGCGCCCCCTCCACCACGTCCTCCAGCTCGTCGCGGTTGAAGGCGGTGCCGCCGCCCTCGCCGCCCAGGGTGAAGCTGGGCCGCACGATCAGCGGGTAGCCGATGCCGGCGGCGATCTGGCGCGCTTCCTCCAGGCTGCCGGCGTAGCCGCTGTGCGGCACCTTGAGACCCACCTCCTGCATCGCCTGCTTGAACAGCTGACGGTCTTCGCCCAGGCGCAGGGCGTCGATCGACGCGCCCAGCACTTCGACGCCCAGGCGCTCCAGGGTGCCGCGCTCGGACAGCGCGATCGCCAGGTTGATGCCGGTCTGGCCGCCGACCGTGGGCAGCAGCGCATCGGGGCGCTCGCGTTCGAGGATCTTTTCGACCACCTCGGGCAGCAGCGGCTCGACGTAGGTGGCGTCGGCCATGTCGGGGTCGGTCATGATCGTCGCCGGGTTGGAGTTGACCAGCACGACGCGGTACCCCTCGCGCCGCAGCGCGCGGCAGGCCTGGGTGCCCGAATAGTCGAATTCGCAGGCCTGGCCGATGACGATCGGGCCGGAGCCGAGGATCAGGATGGAGTGGATGTCTTGGCGTTTAGGCATGGTTCGGGTATCAGGTGCGCGCGGCGCGGGCGGCAGGCAGCAGTGACAGGTCTGCGGCGGTGGCCGGCGCGCCGGCAAACGTTTCCACCGCCAGCAGGACCAGGGAGATCCATACGAGATCGGCGACCAGCAGGTGCAGCAGCTGCAGCGGCAGCGGCGCCAGCAGGCCGAGGTTGACGACCCCCAGCCCCCACTGCGCAAACACCAGCAAGCGCAGGCGGTTGGCGTGCCGCCGCGCCACCGGGCCGGCAGCGGCGGCCAGCTGGCAGAGGTAGAGCAGGAACGCCCCCAGGGTGACTGCCAGCAGCGGATGCAGGCCGCGCAGGCGCAGCAGGAAGTGCGAGGCGGGCGACAGGTCGCGCGCCAGCCCTTCGCGCAGCGACGCCGTGGGGAACAGGGTGTCGCCCAGGGCGGCGACGGCGCCGGTGGCGGCGATCGCCATGGTGGCGGCCATGCCCAGGGCAAAGGCCCAGCCCAGCCAGCCTTGCGGCGCCCGCGCGGCGGCGAGAGGCGCCGGCTGGGCCGCCCCGGCCGGTGACGGCGAAAACGCGCCGGCCGCATGCGCCGCCAGCGTCACGGCGGCAAGCAGCAGCAGGGTGTTGAGCAGGTGGGCGCTGATCGCCAGGGCGCGCGCGATCGATTCGTCCCGCGCCACCAGCTTGAACAGCACCAGCCCCGCGCCAACCGCCGCCTCGGACAGGGTCAGGGCCAGCGCGGCCACCGCCCAGCGTCGCAGCGGATGACCCCGCGGCACGGCGCGAAAGACCCACACCACCAGCGCCACGACCAGCGCCAGGACCAGGCCGCTGCTCAGACGATGCGAGTACTCGATCCAGGTCGCCGCCGGCCGGCCCGCCGGCACCACCTCGCCATTGCACAGCGGCCAGTGGCTGCCGCAGCCGGCCCCCGAACCGGTCGCCCGCACGTAGGCACCCCAGACGATGACCGCCAGGTTGTAGGCGAGCAGGAAGCGGCAATAGGCGCGGAGCGCGGACACAGGCAGATTATAGCGGCCGGTATCCGGCGCAGCGCACCACCGGCAGCGGCGGATAGCGGGGAAAGGCGGGATCGGTCGCGGCCAGGCCGCAGCGGACAAAGACGCTGCGCGCCGACGCCAGCAGCTTGAGATGCACGCAGCCGGCGCACAGCCCAGGGTAGAGAGGCAGGCGGGCCAGCAGCCGCCGGCGCTGATCGCCTTCTGTCGTGTCCGCGTCGTCGGCGCTCATCAAGGCGCTCATCAATTCATCGGGTGGTGCGCCTGGGCCTCGTCGTCGGCCGGGACCTGTCCGGTCGCCAGGCTCTCGATCTTGGCGGTCGGTCCGATCAACACCAGCAGGTCGCCGGCGGCGAGCACGGTGTCGGCGCTGGCGATGACCTGCTCTTCGCCCTGCCGCCCCTGGCGCTTGATCTCGATGACGCGGGCGCCCAGGGTCTGCGGCAGGCGCGCTTCGGCCAGGCTCCTGCCGACCAGGTCCGGCGGCACCGGCACCATGCGCAGCGAAAAGTCGGGCGGCAGCTCGACGTATTGGCGGCTGGTGCCGGCTTCGTGGCTCGACACGAAGGTGGCGAGCAGCGACGGGCGCCCCAGCACCTCCTGGGCGTAGACCGCCAGCAGGTCGCGCTTGGCCAGCACGCCCAGCAGGCGGCCGTCGTCGTCCACCACCGGCAGGCGTTCGAACTCGCTGCCCGCGAACAACCGCGTCGCCTGGTGCAGGCGTTCGTCCTTGCGCACCACGGTGCCAACCGGCACCATCAGGTCGTGGGCCAGGACGGCGGTCAGCATCTCGGGCTGGTCCAGCCACTGCTTGATGTCGTGCAGCGAGATCGCCCCCAGCAGGCGGCCGTCCTCGGCCGCCACGAAGAGGCGCTGGCGGCGCCCGGAAAAGAACGTCTCCACCACCTTGCGGTAGTCGTCGCCGGGACGCAGCAGCTCGGATTCGGGCCGCATCAGGTCCACCGCTTTGAGGCCCGCCAGCACCGCCTCTTCCATCCGCCACGGCAGCTGGATGCCGCGCCCGCGCAGCGGCTCGGTGTAGATCGAATAGCGGTTCAGCCGCTTCGCCAGCATGCTGGAGACGATGGCGGCCAGCATCACCGGCAGGATCAGGTCGTAGTTGCCGGTGAACTCGAACAGGATGAGGATGGCGCTGATCGGGGCGTGGCTGGTCCCCGCCATCACCGCCGCCATCCCCACCGTCGCATAGGCGCCATAGGGAGAGGCGATGGCCGGCCACAGCGAGTGGATCCAGTAGCCGTAGGCCCCACCCACCAGGGCGCCGAAGCAGAGCGACGGCGTGAACAGCCCGCCCGAGCCGCCGCTGCCCGAGGTGAGCGCGGTGGCCAGCAGCTTGGCCGCCGCCAGCCCGAGCAGCAGCAGGATGGTGAACTCGTGCGGCAGGTCGAGCCGCGGCGGCAGGCGCAGCTGCCCCGACAGGGCCAGGTTGATGGTGCCGTAGCCGCGGCCCAGCACGTAGGGCGCGTACAGTCCCAGCACGCCGACCAGCGACATGCCGATCAGCGGCTGCAGCGGGCGCGGGATCACCGTCAGGCGATGAAAGACCTTCCGCCCGGCCTCGATACCCGCGACGAAGGCGATCGACGCCACGGCGCCGACCACCCCCAGGCCGACGTAGGGCAGCAGCTCCCAACCGCTCACCAGGGTGTAGCCGGGAGCGGCGTAGAACGGCACGTTGCCGACGACCGACCGGGCGATCACCGTGGCGATCACCGACGACGCGACGATCGGACCGAAAATCTCCAGCGCGAAGTTGCCAAGGATCACTTCCATGGCGAACAGGGCGCCGCCGATCGGGATGTTGTAGGTGGCGGCCAGACCGGCCGCCGCGCCGCACCCGACCAGAATCTTGACCCGCTGCGCCGGCAGGCCGAAACGCAGCGCCGTCCACGAGGAGATCAGCGCCCCCAGGCGGATCATCGGCCCTTCGCGGCCGAGCGAGCCGCCGCTGCCGACCGTGAAGATCGACGTCACCGCGTTGATCAGCACCGGGCGAGGCGCGATCTTGCCGCCGGACAGCGCCACCGCCTCGATCAACATCGCCATGCCTTCGCCGCCGCCGACCGGCTGGCGGGCGAGCCAGATGACCAGCCCGACCAGCACGCCGCCGCAGGCCGGGGCGGCGACGACCAGCCAGCGCGGCGCCGTCCGCGCCACCGCCAGCAGATCGCCCTGCGAGCCCCACAGCAGCCGCTGCACGACGTGGATCAGGCCTTCGGTGGCAACACCGAGGAGCCCCCCCACCACCCCGACCACCACGATGAGCACGAAGAACGTGCGTTCCTCGCGCGTCGCCAGGCCGAAACGCCGGGCCAGGGTGAAATCCAGGGAGCTCAGCCACTGCCGCAGACGCCGCAGGCCAACCGCCCGCGCCGCCCGCCTCAGCGGACCGCTCAAGGGCGGCGGCCCAGCGCGATCCGAGGCAGTTTCGATACCCACGGAGCTCAATTTATCAGGGTCATCCAACATGCGTGGTGAAATTGCTATTCCATAAACGTGCTCATTCGTGTATAACTACCCCGCGGACGCGCCGCCGCAAGGCGTCGCGACCTCCTACCGGGGATCCGCCGAGCAGCGTCCGCTCTCGGACTGGAACCCTAAGGCGGATGTCTCGCACTGCGGCACCACCCTCCTGCGACCGCGGCCCAGCCGCGGACCAACTTTCAAGGGGACCGGGAAACCGGTCCCCTTCGCCTTTCTAGCCCACTCCATCATGTCCGCCTCGTTACCGCTAAACCCTGATCGGCGCGATCGGCTGCGATGAGGCGACCTAGCATCGAGGTTGCTGGGAACTGGGAGGCACCCCTCGGCGGCGCTCTGGGGCGAAGCACCCCATCTCATTGACCGGCGCCCCTTCCGCAGGCCCCTGCCGCCTATCGAGCCAGCAGCGCGACGACCGAGGGGTGCCCCCCAGTTCCCGGCAACCGTCCACCGAGACCCGCCCTTCCAGTCCCCTGCCAACGCTTGACCTTGCGCATCGGATGCGGGATTGGGCCATTTTTATACTCTAATGCCGTATTTGAACCACTTTGGGATCGCGATGGTTTGCGTTGGGCGTCCTCTCGGGGTGGTTGGCGAACACATTGATGTTCTTGGACCGTCATGGCAACCGGTCCCCGGCGGTGGATCAGTTGTAACGAATCTGCCACGGATGTCACTTTTTTCGCACTTGAAGCAACTATAGCTCTTAGAGGGCTGATGTTCCGACGCCCTTCGAGGGTACCAGGGCTGTCGGTTATGGGGTTGTCGCCGCGCGCTCCAGGAAGTCGGAGCGGGCGGTTGAAACGGAGGGTCTCGTGTTGCTGCATCAGCATCCTGATCGTGATGAATTGGAGAGGTATGCCCGCGGCGAAGCAGCCGTTGAGCGTGAGCTGTGGATAGAGCGCCACTTGCGGTCCGGTTGTGCCGCGTGCCAGCGCTCTGTCGATAGTCTGTTGCCTGGAGCTCCCCTGGAGGCGCCGGCGCCGTCCGCCGCGTCCCCCGCCGCCTTGCGGTCGCGGCGGTTTCCTGTCGCCGCGCACGAAGCGGGCCGCCAGATGGGCGCGCTGGCAGCTGCCCGGCCACAGCGTGCGCAGGTGCCGGACTCGCCGTTCCCGGCGGAGGTGGAGCACCCCGCGGACCTGGCGGATGCACGGCAGACGGCCGACCCGGCCGGCTCGGCCAATCCGGCAAAGTTGGCGGACCACCGGCACGCGGCCACGACCCGGCCGGCCCACGGCGGCCATCCGGCAGCACACCAGGCACAGGCGGCCAATGACGCCTGGGACAGGATGTTCGCCAAGCTCGATCTGCGGCTCACCGCCATTACCACCGAGCGGGATGCGGCGCCCGGCCTGCTTGCCGAGCTGCTCGCCCATCCGCCGGCACGGCGGGCGGCGGTGATCGAGCAGGAGCGGCGGTTCTGCAACCTGTCGGTTTGCGACCTGCTGGTCGAAAAGATCTTCGACGCCGCCGCGCGCGCCGGCTTCGGCATGCCGCCGCCTCCCCCCGACCTGGCGGAGCTGGCTCTGCTGGCGTCCGAACGCCTCGACTCCGGCTATTACGGCACGGCGATGGTCAACGACATGCGGTCGCGCGCCTGGGCCGCGCTGGCCAGCGCCCGCCGGGCGGCCGGCGATTGGCATGCCGCCGAACAGGCCCTTGCCCTGGCCGAATCGCTGGCCGAAGACGGCTCCGCGGACCCGCTGGAAGAAGCGCGGCTGCTGGAGCTGCGGGCAGCCTTGCTCAGCGACCAGGGGTGGTTCGAAGAAGCCGTCCACCTCATCGATGCCGTGGTCGACATCTACGACGACGTCAAGGACGCGCACCGCCTGGGCAGGGCCCTGATCAAAAAGGGCCTGTATCTGGGGCATTCCAGCCAACCGCAGCAGGGGATCGAGCTGATCCCGCAGGGCCTGGCGCTGCTGGATCGCAATCAGGAACCCGAGCTGGCCCTGCACGCCCGGCATCACCTGGCATGGTTCCTCAACGACTGCGGCGACTGGCGGCGCGCCCAGGCCCAGCTGGCAGAGTTCCGGCGCCTGCAGGCCCCCGGTGCCGACCTCGCCGGCGGCGCCGGACCCGCCGCCGACGGCGCCGGCGGCGCCAGCGGCAGCGACGGTTTCGCCGAGTCCGGCCCGCCGGCCCTGCCCGTCGACGCCCACACCGCCCTGCGGCTCGATTGGCTGGAGGCGCGCATCGCCCACCGCTCGGGACACCTCGACGAAGCCGAATGGCGCCTGCGGCGTGTGCGCCAGGCATTCGTCGAGCGCGCCGCCGGCCTGGACGCGGCGATGGTGATCCTCGACCTGGCCGGCCTCTATCTGGACCAGGGAAAACCGGCCAAAGTTCGCCGCCTTGCGGACGAGCTGCTGCCCATCTTCCTGTCGCGGGACCTCCACCGGGAGGCCGCCGCAGCGCTCGTCGTCTTCCAGCAGGCCGTCGCCGGCGACCGCGTCACACCCTCGCTGTTGCGCCAGATCGCCGCCTACCTGCGGCGTGGCCGGCGCGAATCGGCGCCGGAGCTCCCCGCCCGCGGCCGCATCGCCTAGTGCCTCCGATACTTCGCTGCCGAGTTGGAGCGGCACGGAGGGGGGATCGAATATGCTTGCGCCCTCATGGCGCGGGCGGCGGTGCAGGTGGCTCGGATGTCGACCGGCGAGGCGCGGCGACTGCTGCTGGGCGCCCAGGGGCTGTTGGCGCGGCCGCCGCGGGCCACGGCGGAAAGCGTGTACCAGCTGGTCCTGCAGCTGGGATACGTGCAGATCGACTCGATCAATGTCGTCGAGCGCGCTCACCACCTGATCCTGGGATCCCGGCTGCTCGGCTATCGGCCGAGCCTGCTGCAGGGACTGCTGGAACGGCAGCGGCGCCTGTTCGAGCACTGGACCCATGACGCCGCGGCGATCCCGACCATTCGGTTTCCCCATTGGCACGAGCGCTTCGAGCGTTTCCGCCGCTCGACCCGCCTCTGGTGGCGGGAGCGGATGGGGGAAGACTCCCTCGCAGTCGTCGCGCGGGTGCGGGAGCGCCTGCGGCTCGACGGGCCGCTCGCGGTGCGCGAGCTGGCCGCGGCGGAAGGCCATGCCGGCGGCGGCGGATCCTGGTGGGGATGGTCGCCAGCCAAGGCGGCGCTGGAATACCTGTGGCGGACGGGCGAAGTCGCCATTGCCGGCCGGCGCAGCTTCCACAAGGTCTACGACCTGGTGGAGCGGGTGCTGCCGGAGGCCGCCGCCCTGCCGCCCCCCGGCCCCGCCGTACACGTCGACTGGGCATGCAGAACGGCGATCGAACGCCTGGGGGTGGCGACACCCGAAGAGGTGGCGGCATTCTGGCACTCGATCCCCGCCGCCACGGCACGGCGATGGTGCACCGATGCCGCCTCCCGCGGCGAGCTGATGGCCGTCTCCGTGCAGGCGGCGCCCAAGACGGTCGACGCGCGGCCAGGGCGCCTGGCCTTCGCCGTTCCCGACTGGCAGGAGCGGACGCACATCGAGCCCGCCAGCGGCGCCATGCGCCTGCTCTGCCCCTTCGATCCCATCCTGCGCGACCGGCGCCGGGCGCTGCGGCTGTTCGGGTTCGACTTTCGTTTCGAGGGCTTCGTGCCGGCGGGACAGCGGCAGCACGGCTACTACGTGATGCCCATCCTGGAGGGAGAGCACCTGGTCGGCAGGATCGACCCCAAGCTGCACCGTCAGTCGCAGCGGCTGGAGGTGCGATCCGTCCGCTGGGAACCAGGCATCCGCGCTTCCCGCCGCCGCCTCGCCGCGCTCGACGCCGCCGTCGGCCGTCTCGCCACCCGCCTGGGCGCAACCGCCTGGGACCTACCACCCGCGGCCAAGCACTAGTGGCCTGTCCTGTTCGAATCGAAAGCGCCTGGCTTGCCCTCGACGGGGGGGGCTGCGTTCCGACCTGCCGGGATGCCAGGACAGGCGACAGCCCTGGCCGCCTCCTCGGCATAGTTCCGACTATGCCTGCGTCGGCGCGCCTGGCCCGCGCCGCCGAATGGCGGCGCCAGCCGCTTTCGATTTCTCCAGGACAGGCCACAAGCCCCCTGCAAATGCGAAGGGGAGAGGGCCGGTCGGCGCCTCTCCCCGTTCGTTGTATCTACGGTGACGCTCGCCTGAACCGGGCGGGCGTACCGAGCTGTTGCTTACAAGCTGGTTACTTGCCGGTCGACTTGGCAGCGCCGGTCGTGGCCGACTTGTCAGCCATGATGCGGACCTTGAGCGCCCAGTTGTCGGTGCCGTCGTTGTGGTAGGAGACGGAAACCATGCCGCCCGTCTTCACGTCGTCCCAGCTGCCCTTGGCCTTGCCGTTCCAGTAGGTGGTCTTGTCGTTGGCCTTGACGGTCACGTCAGCGCCGGTCTTCGGGTGGACGGTGATGCTCTTGGACGTGGCGTCAACCGCGGCGACGGTGCCGTGGACGGACTTGGCGGAGGCCGTGTGGTGCTTGGTGGTGGTGGTCGTGGTGGTGGTGGTGCCGGTGCTGGTCGCGGTGGTCGCGCTGGTGCCGGTCGTGGTGGTGCCGGTCTGCGCATACGCGAAGGCGGCCACAACCAGGAGGACCAGGGTAAGAATGAACGTCTTGCGCATCGAGCGCTCCTTTATCGGAAACGATCGGAGATGATTCTCCGTCCCGACGTCACACACATGCATTGGGAATGCCAGCGTTGGAGACCAGCCGCAGCGCGACCGCTCCGAGGGAAAACCGCGGCGACAACCCTCGCCGGCCGAGGGGAACCTACACCAATGGCGTGCCACTCCGACGCTATCGCCAAAACGGCACACACTCCCCCACCCCAACTACCGCCCCTTCCAAACCTCCTGCACCACCTTCCACCACCGGCCGCTGCCGGCCTGCCCCCCTTGCCTGCCCCCCCTAGAGGAGGACCGCGGCGCGGGCGACCGGCAGCCGGTCTGCCGCGCAACGCGCGGCGCCCAGCAACGCGGTGCGGTCGTTCAGGATGACCCGCACCGGGATGCGCTCGAGCAGCCCGGCGAATCGCCCCTTGTCCCGGAACGACTGCAAAAAGGAACCGCTCTGTAATTTCGCCAGGTTCTTGGGAGCGATCCCTCCACCTACATAGATGCCGCCGGTTGCCATGGCGGTGAGCGCCAGGTTGCCGGCGGCCGCACCGTAGGCGGCGATGAACATGTCCAGGGCGTGCGATGCCAGCCGGTCGTTGCCCGCGGCGCCGGCAGCCGCGATGGCCGCCGACGGGTCGCCGGCCTGCATGGCCTGGCCCAGATCGGCCGCTTCGGGCGCATAGCCGTCGTCGCGCAAGTGCTCGTAGATCGCCTGGAGCCCATGTCCCGACACCACCCGCTCGACGCTGACGTGCTCGCCGAAGCGGCGGCGCAGGCCCAGCATCAGCGCCGCCTCCTCGTCGTTGCGCGGGGCGTAGTCGGCGTGCCCGCCTTCGGACGGGACGATCAGCCTCTCCTCCCCCGCCAGCGGCATCAGCGCCATGCCCAGACCGGTGCCCGCGGCAATCAGCGCCTGGTTGCCGCGCTCGATCGCGGCATGTCCCGGCTCGCCGGCGCCGCCGCCGCCGGCCGCCGCGCCAGGTCCAGCCGGCGGCGCAACCGGTTGCAGCGTCACCAGCTCGGCCTCCGCGAGCAGCGGAATGCCTGCCGCCGTGGCATACAGGTCGTTGATCAGGCGCACCGCGGGCAGCCCCACCGCCGCGGCCACGGCTTCGCCGTCGATCTCCCAGGCAAGATTTGGCGTGCTGGCGCGATTGCCGGCCACCGGACCCGCCACGCCAAAACAGGCGGCGGCGATGGGGCGCGAATCCTGCTGGCGAAGAAAGGCGGTCACCACCGCCGCCAGGTCGGCAAAGTCGGCGCTGCGAAAGGTCGCGGCGGCCAGCGGGCGCAGCGAGCGCGGCGATTGCGGCGCGCGCGCCGGCGCCGCGTCGTTGCGGCCGGCGCCACCCTGCTCGAACAGGCCAAGATTGCTCTTGGTGCCGCCGATATCGCCGGCCAGGAGGATCATCGGCCCCCTCGCCGCGTTCGCCCCGTTCCGCTCATCCGTCACACCTCTTCCCCGTCGTCGTCATCACCCCGCGTCGTCCCTCGGTGTCCTGGAGAGCACGGTTGGCGCCGGCCGGCTGCGGATCGCGACGTCGCATCGAGGCCCGCGGCGCGGCGGCAGGTGAGAGGACGGAGAGCACGGACCATCCCGAAACCCGGCCGCCGGCGCGCCCCGGCCGCGGAGACCGCATGGTACGATCCGGCCGCGATGCCGAGTCCGGGAACGGCCCGGCTCTCCAAGTTGCGAAACGCGGTCGACCCCCAAAAGTTCCAAACGGGAAGCGATCGACTCGGCGCCGAGTTGGCGCGGAGCCGCGCCGACCGGCGCAACTCGGCGCCCACAGGCGCAATGCACAAGGGAGACACACCATGCCGGTTCGGAAAGCAGATGCAGTTTGGGAGGGCGGCCTCAAGACGGGGCAAGGTCGCCTGGAGCTGGGCAGCGGCGCCTTCAAGGGCGCCTATTCATTTGGCTCGCGCTTCGCCGACGAACACGGCACCAACCCCGAAGAGCTGATCGCCGCGGCACACTCAGGCTGCTTCTCGATGGCCCTGGCAGCTGCCCTGGAACGCGCCGGCCATCCGGCCACGCGGGTGGCGACCACCGCCTCGGTGCACCTGGAGATGGCCAGCGACGGTCCGCGCATCAGCCGCATCGACCTGCAGACGGAAGCCGAAGTGCCGGGCCTGGACGAAGAGGCGTTCCGTCGCCAGGCCGAAGACGCCAAGACAGGGTGCCCGGTTTCGAAGGCCCTGGCCGGCACCACCATCACGCTGTCGGCACGCCTGGTCGGTTGATCCGCGGGCGCCCGCTCCGCCGCCGCGCCGGCGCGCCTCGCCGACTTTCAGTCCTGGGTGTCATAGTAAAGTCGCTATGGCACCCTTGACTTCCCACCGCCGCCCTCCATAACCTGCCGACGAGTCCATCCTGATAAGGAGACCGCAGTGGCGTGGAAGAAGAACGATGACAACCCCATCCTCCCGGAACCGGCGCCCCTCGCGACGCGCCCCGCCACCCCACCCCCCGCATCCCTGACCGACTCGCGGCGCGCCGACCGCGGCACCGCCACCATCGGCCCATCCATCTTTATCAAAGGCGACCTGAGCGGCGACGAAGACCTGGTGATCGAAGGCCGCGTCGAAGGCCGCATCGACCTCAAGCAGCACAACGTCACGATCGGCAAGAACGGCAGGGTGCATGCCGACGTCTACGGCAACACGGTGGTCGTCGAGGGCGAAGTGGACGGCAACCTCTTCGCCCAGCAGCAGGCGATCCTGCGCCAGTCCGGCGCGGTGCGCGGCAACATCACCGCGCCGCGCGTGATGCTCGAAGACGGCTCGCGCTTCCGTGGCAGCATCGACATGGATTCCAAGCAGGAGGCAAAGGCCGGGGCACCGAACGCTGGCGGCGGCGGCGCCACCGCGCCGGCGCCCGCGTCGGGTGCCAACGTGGCCGCGGGCACTCCGGCGCCAGCTTCGACGGGGGCGGCGGGAGCAGGTTCGCCGGCGGCGCTGGCCGGCGCCGGCGTCCGCGGCGGCAGCAGTGGCAGCTGATCGTCCGGCGAGACGCAACGGATGAGCTGGTTCTCGCGCCGCGCCGGGACGCCCCCTCGTCCCGGCGCGGATCAACCCGGCGCCGCCGCCACGGCGGCGGCACCGCCACCGCCCGGCGGTCCGCAGAGCCATCGTTCCCTGGGCCTGGCGGCGCTGCTCGCCAGCTTTGCAGGCCACGAGCGGCTGCACGTGCTGGACCTGGGCCCGGCGGTGGGGGGCAACGTGGAATTCCTCTCCCGCTACGGTTGCAAGTTGTACATCCAGGACCTCTACCCGGCGCTGGTGACGCTGCAGCCGCGCTCCGCGCAGCCCGGCGCCAACGAGAACGCCGCCCCCTGGGACCGCGCCGTGGTGCGCGAAGCGCGTGAAACCTGGGAGGCGCGCGACGAACGCGAGCGCCAGCAGACCGAAGGCGGCAGCCGCTCCGGCGCGCTCGGCGCCCTGGTCAGCTATCCGGACGACACACGGTTCGACGCCGTGCTGGTCTGGGACCTTTTCAACTACCTCGACCGCCGCGAAGTGGCGGAGCTGGCCCGGCAGCTGGCGCGGTACTGCCGCCCGGGGGCGCTGGTGTTCGGGCTCATCTCGATCCTCAAGCAGATCCCGGCCGACCCGATGCGCTTCCGCATCGTCGACGCCGACCACCTGAGCTACGAGGCGCGGACGCCGGCGCTGCGCCCCTGCCCACGCTACGCCCCTGCCGAGCTCAACGAGCTGCTGCGCGGCTTCCAGCTGGACCGCTCGTTCCTGATGCGGCACGGCGTGCAGGAATACCTGTTCGCCCGCATGCCCGGCTGAGCTACGGGCGCGGGGTTCAGCCCAGGTGGCCCAGACGGGCGCCGGCGCGCAACAAGGCGACCGACGACTTGCCGTCGACGATTTCCCCGCCCGCCGCCATGGCCAGCGCCCGCGCCAGCGCCACCCGCTCCAGCGTCAGCAGCTCGTCGCCCTCCAGCGCCTGCCGCCCCGCGGTGAGGTCCGTCGCCAGGTAGAGCCAGATCCGTTCGTCGGTGAAGCCGGGCGTCGTCCAGATCCAGCCCAGCGATTGCAGGGCACCCGCCACCAGACCGGTCTCTTCTTCCAGCTCGCGCGCCGCGCACACCTCGGGCGCTTCGCCGGGATCGCGGGTGCCGGCGGGCACTTCCAGCAGCCAGCCGCCGGTGGCGTGGCGGTACTGGCGCACCAGCAGCACCTCGCCCGAGCCGAGCAGCGGCACGATCGCGGCTGCCCCCGGATGGTGAATGATCTCCAGGTCCCGCTCCGAGCCGTCCGGCATGCGCAGGCGATCGACCGCCACCTGGATGCGGCGGCCGGTGAAGCCGACACGGCTGCCGATCACCGCGACCGGCCGGTCGCCCGCCGGGTCGCCGGCCGCGGATGCGGCAGCCGGCGCCGGGTGCTGGTTGCCCTCGTCGTCGCTAGCCATGACTCTTGACTCCTTCGGTGCCGGGCGGCAGGTGCTTTTCCTGGTAGCCCTGCGGCAGCACGAACCATGCCTCGGGCGGCGTCGCGGCTTCGAGCCGGGTGACTTCCATGCTGGTGCGGGTCACCGCCGGGCGGCCGTCGTGCTGGCGGCTGGTCGACACGGTGACGGCGCGCAGGGGATAGCCGGGCACGGCGCCGGCCTGCGCCGCGATGCGGGCGTCCAGGCCGGCGTCGCCGGTCGGCGGCGGCTCGTGGCGCAACCAGACGCCGGCTCCCTGGTCGTGCAACTTGTCGGTGATCCACAGGTCCTGCTCGACCACCGTACCGCCCGAGGTGGACATCCCCAGCACGTTGACGACGGTCTTGTAGCTGATCCGGAAGCGGAAGATCCGCGTCGGCAGACCGGCCACGACGCCGCCGTCCGCTTCGGGCAGGCGCGCCACCCTGAGGTCCGAGACGTTCACCTTGAGCAGCGGCCCCATGCCGTGCAGCACGCCGCCAACCCGCTCCAGCATCGCCCGCAGGTCCCAGGGGGTGTAGGAGCGCTGGGCGGGGTCGATCAGGTAGAGGGTGCGTCCGGCGTCACGGCTGACCAGCCAGGTCCCGGCGCGTGCCGCCGGGTTGTCGCTCTTGTGCAGCTCGATGCGCGCCCGCTGCCCCAGCGCCCAGCCCTCGACCTGCACCTCGGAGCTGTGCGGCGCGGTGTCTTCGGCGCCGGCGATCGAGGTGCGCGTCACCGCCGTATAGTGAATCCCCGCCTGGGCCGGCAGCGCCACCGCGGCCAGGCCGAGCAGGACCAGCACCCCCGCCCCGGCGAGCGCCCGCGCCACCTGGCGGCAAGGGCTGTGCAAGAGGCAGCTACCGGACATGACGACCGATCATCTCGTTCCCGCCGGCGCACCGCAACCCCCGCACCCTTCGCACTCGCCGCACTCGTCGCAGGCGGGGGCCGCCCCGCCGCTGCGGCGGATGACCTTGCCCGTGCTGGCCGCTGCCGCGCTGCTGCTGGCGCCGGCGCTGCCTGCCGCTGCCCCGCCTGAACCGGCGCCGGCCACGGCCGCCGCCGGCGCCGCCGCCGGTCCGGAGGCGCCGCCACCCATCCCGCCGCCGGCGGACGCCGCCGATGCGGCGCGCCTGGCAACCGGCGAGGTGCTGCTGTCGTCGCGCCCCTACGGCACCCGCCAGCTCACCGAGGAGATCGGGCGCGGCCTGATCGACGCCGCTCCGCGGCGCGTCTTCGCCGCGGTGGCCGACTTCGCTCACTATGACGAATGGGTGCCGTTCGTGAAGAAGTCGGACGCCCACCCCCAGGCCGACGGCTCGGTGCTCTCCTTCCAGTCCCTGGACCTGCCGTTCCCGCTCGGCACGCGCTACTACCGGTTCCGCGCCAGGACGGCGGTCGAGGAGCGGGCCGGCAGCGAGGCGTGGCGCGTATGGTGGAGCTACGTGCCGGGCAGCGGCAACGTCGCGGACCACCACGGCTGGTGGGTCCTGGTGCCGGCGCCGGGCGGCAAGACACTGGGCACCTGCCTGCTGTTCACCGACCCCGGCGGCAGCACCCCGGCCTGGGCCCTGCACCGCGGCACCGCCGAGACCATGCCTTACGTCTTCAGCGCCCTGCGCCAGCAGATCCACCGCTCGCGCTACGACCGGCAGTGAGGGTGGTACACTTCTCCCGGTCCTCCCTAAGCATCTGTAGAGTCGATACGTCGAGCGTACGGCAGGACTGAGGAAAGCGTGTATGGAAAATGAAGCCCTGGCTCTCGACGCCCATCTCGGCGCCGAGCTGCACCGCCGCTCGTCGGAGCTCACCCGGCTGTGGCTGGACTGCCTGCAAAAGCGGCTCGACGTCAAGCCGCGCCGGATCTTCCCGTCCGAGACGCTGCTCAATCACATCCCCGAGGTACTGAAGGCCATCTCCGACTATCTCGGGGCCAGCGGCAACGCCGGCGCCGAAGAGCTGGTGCGCACCGAGCTTGCCAAGCTGGCGCACCTGCGGCGCGAGCAGGGCTACGACGTCGACGAGCTGCTTGCCGAGTTCGAGATCCTGGGCGACATCCTGTACGGCGCCTTGCGCGAAGAGGCGCTGGCCTTCGACCGCAAGGTGCCCGCCGAATATGCGATCGCGGTGGCCGAAAGGCTCTACCGGGCGCTCATGGCGATCACCAAGATCACCACCAACACCTTCAAGCAGGAGAGCGTGCGCGATCTGCGCGAGCGAGCGCGGCTGCTGGGCGGGTTCGGGCGCGACCTGGCGCACGAGCTGCGCAACCGGCTGGCCGCCGCCGAAGCGTCCCTCCACATCCTGGCGCACGACGCCGCACCGGTCGGCGAGCGCGCCCAGCGCGCGCTCGCCTCGCTCGGCAATGCCCTGCGCCGCATCAACGGCGTCGCCGACGACGTGCACGCGCTGGCGATCGCCCAGGGCAGCGAAGAGTCGGCGCAGGGACGGCGCCTGGCGCTGCGCACGCTGGTGGAGGACACCGTGGCCGAGCTGGCCGGCCTGGCGCGCGAAAAGGACGTGACGCTCGAAGTGGTGGAGCCGCTGCCCGACGTGCAGGTGGACGCCACCCGCGTGGAGCTGATCCTGATCAACCTGCTCGGCAACGCGATCAAGTACTCCGATGAAACCAAGAGCCGGCGCTGGACGCGCATCTTCGTCACCCCCGAAGCGCCGACGGACAACGGCAGCGGCCAATGGCGCGTCGGCGTCGCCGACAACGGCGTCGGCATCGCCGAGGACATGAAGGGGCTGGTCTTCGAACAGTTCGTGCGCGCCCATCCCGACATCGCCGACGGCACCGGCCTGGGGCTGGCCATCGCCCGCTCCGCCGTCGAGCAGCTGCGCGGCCGCATCTGGGTAGAGACGGAACCCGGCACGGGCAGCACCTTCTACTTCACCGTCCTCGATCCGCCGTCCGCGGCGACGACGTAGGCGTCGTCGCCGGGCGGCCGGCGGCCGGTCTAGCGCACCGCCGACGGCGCGCCTCCCAGGGTGCTCACTCCCACCACGTCGAGCTTGCTGCCCAGCAGCGCGGCGCGGCAGGCGCGCCGCTGGATCTTGCCGCTGGACGTCTTGGGGATGGACCCGGCGCGCAGCAGCGCCACCTGGTACACCTGCGCTTCGTGTTCCTGCGCCACCGCCAGCCGGATGGCTTCGCCGATCGCCTCGACGGTTTCCGCCGGCAGGTCCGCGACGCTTTCGGTGCGCTCCAGCTCCTGCACCACCACCAGACGCTCCTCCTGTCCGACCTCGACCGAGAACGCCGCGCCGCAGCCGGGGCGCAACGCCGGGTGGCTGCGCTCGACCGTCAGCTCGATGTCCTGCGGATAGAGGTTGCGGCCGCGGATGATGATGAGGTCCTTGAGCCGGCCGGTGACGAACAGCTCGTTGCCGTCGAGGAACCCGAGATCGCCGGTGCGCAGGAACGGCATCGCCGGATCGGCGACCGCGCCCGCCGCACCGCCGCCGTCACCGGCAGCGCCGGCGGCACCACCGTCGCCGGCGCCCGCCGCCAGGCGGCCGTCGAAGGTTTCGGCCGTCGCTTCGGGGCGTTGCCAATAGCCCTTGGCCACGCTCTCGCCGCGCACCCAGATTTCGCCCACCTTGCCGGCGGCGCTGGGAGTCAGGGTCGCCGGGTCGACGATCGCCAGCTGCTGGCCGAGCCAGGGCCGGCCGCACGACACCAGCACGCGGCTCTCGGGATCGGTGGGCGCCAGCGGTCTGGCTTCGCCCGCCTCCAGCAGGCCGCGATCGAAGGCCGCCACGCGCGGCTCCCTGCGCTCGCCGCCGGAGCCGGAACCGCCGGCGACGAAGAGCGTCGCCTCCGCCAGCCCGTAGCAGGGGAAGAACGCCCGCGGCCGGAAGCCGCACTCGGCGAAGGCCGCCGCGAAGCGCTCCAGGCTTTCGGCGCGCACCGGCTCGGCGCCGTTGAACGCGGTGTTCCAGCTGCTGAGGTCCAGGTCCGCCCGGTCCGCGGCGCCGATCTTGCGCACGCACAGGTCGTAGGCGAAGTTGGGGCCGCCGCTGGTCGTGGCGCGATAACGGGTGATCGCCGACAGCCACCGCTTCGGACTCTGCAGGAACGCGATCGGCGACATCAGGATGCAGCGCGCCCCCAGGTAGAGCGGCTGCAGGACGTTCCCGATCAGCCCCATGTCGTGGTACAGCGGCAGCCAGCCGACGATCACCGACTCCGCCCGCTGCTCGAACGCCTGGCGGATCATCTCTTCGTTGTGCAGCAGGTTGCCATGGGTCACCATGACGCCCTTGGGCGCCGCCGTGGAACCCGAGGTGTACTGCAGGAACGCCAGGGTGGCGGCGGTGACGTTGGGATCGGTCCACGCCTCGGCGTCCGCCGGCGGCACCTCCTCGGTCACCACCAGGTTGAGCTTGCCCAGCTCGGGCACCTGCGCCGCCAGCCCGCCCACCGCCTTCTTGATCTCGGCCGTGGTCAGCGCCAGCACCGGCCGCGCGTCGCGCGCGATCTCCAGCAGCCGCGGCAGGTTGCGCGCCGAGCGGGGCGGATAGGCCGGCACCGCGGCGACCCCGGCGTACAGGCAGCCGAAGAACGCGGTGACGAACTCCAGGCCGGGCGGATACAGCAAAAGCGCCCGCTGGCCGCTCGCCCCCATGCGTTGCAGCGTCGCGGCGATCGCCCGCGCGCGCAGGTCGAGCTCGGCGTAGCTCAGCTGCGCGCCGGGGTCGTCCCCGCGGTCGGGAAGAAACGTGTACAGCGTCTGTTCGCCGTGGCTCGCGGCGCGCGCCCGGCCCAGCTCTACAAGCGTCGCCCACGGCGCAACCGCGGCGTCGGCCACGGCGGCGGCGGTGGTGGGTTGGGTGTCTGGACTCATCGACTGCTCCTCCTTGGGGAACCTCCTGCCATCCTGCGGGGGCCGCCGCCAATCTCAGGGGTCTCAGGGAGCCTCCACTCTTCGCCGGCCGTCGTGCAGGCCGGAGCAGCGGGCATGCGACCCTACGGTATCTCAGGTGCCGCGGGGAGGCCGGGCTGGGACGCCGGCTCCCACGACCCCCGATCTGGATCGCCTGCCCGGCCGTCGCGCCGCAGCCCAGGGGAGCCGGCAGGAGCCCGCGGCGCCGGCTTGATAAGATACCGGGCCGCGCCCGCCTGCGCACCCAAACCATGTTCGAGGACCTGACGCGACCGCGAGACACGGCGCGGCGCCGGTTGCTGCTGGCCGGTTCCGCCCTGCTGCACGCGGCAGCCGTCGCCCTGCTGCTGCGCTCCGGCGCCGGAGGGTCCGCCGCGACCGAGCGCCAGATCGACGTCCTGCTGTTCCCGCCGGCACCACGCCCGCACGCCACCGGCAGCGCGCCCGCCGACGCCGCCGCGGACCCGGCGCGGACGGCGCCCGCCGAGCAGCAGGTGGTGCAGCCCACCGTGGCGCCCGATCCGCAGCCGGCCGCGCCGTCGCCGCCCGCCGATGCCGCAACCGGCGCGCCGGCATCGCCCAATCCCGCCGGCGCGGAGCCGACGAGCGGCGCCGATCTGCCCGCCGACGCGGGCGGCGACGTGGCACGCCCCCAGCTCATCGCCGCCAGCCGCACCCTGCCCGACTACCCCGTCGCGGCGCAGCAGGCCGGCCTTGAAGGGGTCGTCATCCTGAAGACCATCATCGACGAGCGCGGCAAGGTCGGCGACATCCAGGTGCTGCACGGCCTCGGCATGGGCCTCGACGAAGCCGCCGTCGCCGCCGTCCGCCGCTGGCGCTTCCAGCCTGCCACCCGCAACGGCAAGCCGGTCAAAGTCTTCTACGTCCTGTCCGTGTACTTCCACCTGTGACTCCTGGGCGGTGGTGTTCTCACTCGTCGTTGGCGGTGCGGGAATGCGGTGCGGGAATGACGATCCGTACCGGGCCTTGTCTCAATGGCAAGAGGAGGACACCTGGCGCCCTTAGAGCTGCAGACCGCTCAGGTGGTGACGCAGGTGTTCCTTCGCTTCACGGTGCATGGGTAGATCCGCTTCGAGGCGAGCCCAAGCAGCCCTGATCCTTGCTGCCATTTCACCGATTTCGCTGGCCATACGCTGCTCATCAAAGTCACATTTGCGGGCCAGCCGCCTGAACGCTTCCCTGTCAACCCGCCGAAAATCCTTGTTGCCGTCGAGGTTCAACGCCAATGTATCCTCAGGATAGTAGGCCCGCGTGAACACAAGGTCATATGCAGGCGAAAGCGCGGCGGTCCGGTCATCGGGATAGGTCAAGGACCAATTCTTGTGATGAGCGTCGCCGTTTCCCGACAACACCATGAACGCCAAGCGCCGCGCATACTCCAGAAAAGCATTGTCACCCGCCACCGCCCTGACGACCCTGCCGATCGTCTCGTAGTTGTACTTGATGTACTTTTGGCCTGGGTAGAGCTTGAGCACCTGTGCGAAATCTTCCTGATGGATCCGTCGCCGATCCTGACGATCGTACCGGCGCACCAGGAGGGCCTGCTGTTCTTCCAGCTGCCCGACTTCGCGTGGCAGCCCCTCCACGCCGGCGATCGGGATGAGCTCGACATCCGGAACTTCAATCCCCGATTCCTGAGCCCAGGTTAAGATCGAAAACTCGTTCGCTGGTACCAGAGAATGACGGCTGTCGGGAAGCTTCAAGATCCAATCGCCGCCTCGGCCGGAAACGGGTAGGACCACGCCCTTTCCTTTGCGCAACGCGGAGAACTTCAACTGCACCCCGGCAAGAGAGAACTTAAGCGGTGAATCGCCGTTCAGATAGGAGGCGGAAGGGGGCTCATCGCCGGTCTCCGGCATCTCGCCCGGAGCGGCTTCGACAACCACGGCGCCAGGAAGGTCGCCCCCAAGGTAGGCCAGCAAGGAGAGGTCGTCAGGTTCCTGGATCTCGGCATGACGGACGATCAGGTCGTGCAGGGCGCCTTCGGGCAGCAGGTTGGCGAAGAAGGGCGGCAGGCGGCCTGCCGTCTTGTACGGCCGGCGTGGATCGTCCAGGAAGCTCTGGCCCAGCACGGGCCTGCGGCTCATGTCCAGGTAGCTGCTGGCAAAACGGAACTCGAAGACATTGCCGGCCAGGCGGCCGAGGCTGCCAACCGTCCGGTCACCCAGTTTCACCGCAAGATGGTCCATCATTCGGCAACCACCAATGTGTCGATCGCGGGCCGATCGCGATCGCTCGGATCCCATTCGGCGCGGTCGTCCAGGAAACGCTGGACATGCACTCTCAGGTCCAGCTCGCGGTGCCGCAGGAACCTGGCAAGGTCGCCCTGATGCAGCGCCCGCGCCGCGGCGGATGAGATCAGATGCGACCGCAGAATGTCCTCATCCTCGCACTGCACGAGCTGCCGGCGAAGCGACGTCTTACCGTGTCTCGCCTGCAGAATGCGGTTGGCCAGACCCTCCGCTTCCGGGATGCTGTTAGTCGACGACAGGCGCCGCGCCGGACCTTCCGGCTGTTCGCAGAGCCGAGCGACGTCGAGGCTATCTCCCGTCTGGATGTCGCGAGGGCGCAGCGATCCGAGTGCGATCAGCTGCAGCTTGGTGCGGGCGAACCGGAAGCGATAGGGCCGCAGCGCCGGATCCTCGGTAGGGCGCTGGCCTACCTCCGCCAGAAGGCTGCGCACCGACGCGACCTCGTCGCCCCCCTTGACAGCATCAAGGGTCCGCCGGAGCGACACCGTGTCACCGCGGTGGGTGCCGCTTACGGCTCCCCGCCAGAGCCACCGAGTGAGCAGCTGGCGGGTTCGATACGCCGGTTCGGGATGCTCGTGGAAGAAGAGCGCCAGGGTGACCAGCGGCAGCCGATAGGGCATCAAGGAGATGTGCGGAAATTGTGCCTCTTTGACGAAGACAATCGCATTGCGCAGCGCCGCAGCCGTATCGGCCAGCGCTGCCGGTACGTCGACCTCCGGAATCTGCCGGAAGCTGCGCGCCTGGTCTTTGCGCCGCACGGCGAGCAGGGCGCGCAGAATAAGCTTGCTTTCGATGCGGCCGAATTGCAGCTGCAGGAGCAGATCGGCAATGCCATGCAAGCTCGACGGCTCCTGCGAGCTTTGGGCGCCAAACAGCGCGTCGAAGACTTCCTCCCCCTTCAGCTGTTTGCCGCTTGTGTTCATGCGATCGAAAATGTTGCGTAGCACCTTCTCGCCGGCCTCGACCACATAGGACGTCGTTTGATACTCGCGCAGGCGTTTACCCAGTTCGAAAGCGGTCAACTGATTGGGCCCCGTCAGCTGATTGGCGCTGGCCCAGGCCATCAGGCGGACTGCATCGTGCACCTCGCTCAAGGGGATCCAGAGCGGAGCCGGTTTTTGCGTCGCCGTTCCGTACGCGAATGCCTTGTCGGCCAGATTGAATCGGATCGTGCGGCCGGCCGGATTGGATCCCGCACCGGCGAGCAGGACCGAAGCGAGGGTGGTGACCCGCTGCTGTCCGTCGACGATCCACAGAGCATCCGTGCGCCCCTCGGCATCGACGGCAAAGTCGCCAAAGTAACTTCGTGCAGCTTCTGCCGGATGCTTCCAGAAGAGCAGGGTGCCGATCGGGAAGCCGCGATAGATACTGTCGAAGAGCGCGATGCGATCCTGATCGCCCCAGTTTAGAGCTCTTTGAAATTCAGGGATGCGAATCCGCCCCGCTCCGATTTCGCTTAGCAGATCCTCGACCGAGATCGCACGGGCTTCCGGACGCCGGTCCAGGCGAGCGGTGCTTTCGAATACGGACATAAGCAAGAGTGGGCGACCACAGCAGGACGCCCCCCATAGGGCATGCCGGCCTCGGCCTGGAGTGGCGAAGGGTCGGCCTGCCTGCGGCGAGCCTATCATTGACGGCGGTAACCTGGCGGCAGACCGCGTGCCGCGCGCGGATCCGCCTACGGCGCCCAGCCAGCACCACCAACGACCAGTGAGGACACCACCGCCCGGGCAGGCGGTTTGACGGCCGGAGCGGCACTCCGTAAGCTGCAAAGCGGCTGGGGACGGGCCGCGGCGTGGCACGAAGTCCGCAGGCAGGGGAGCAGCGGCAAGGGGCGGCAAGGGAAGGAGGGTCGGCATTGGCGGCAGAGCAGACCAGGTATGACGCGTTGGTGGCGGGGGGCGGACCGGCCGGGTCGACGGCGGCGCTGGTGATGGCGCGGGCGGGGATGCGGGTGCGGCTGTGCGAGCGGGCGCGGTTCCCGCGCTTTCACATCGGCGAATCGTTCCTGCCGGCCAACCTCAACCTGATCCGCGAGCTGGGCCTGGCGGACCGCTTGAGCCGCGTGCCGCAGACGGACAAGCAGGGCGCGGAATTCGTGTTCGCGGACGGCAGGCAGGGGCAGCTGTTCTCGTTCTCCATCAGCCTGGTGGAAAACCTGGTGCAGGCGTTCAACCTGGAGCGCGCGCCCTTCGACGCGATGCTGCTCGCGGCGGCGCGCGACGCCGGGGCCGAGGTGAGCGAAGACTGCGGCATCCGCCGCATCCTGCGCCTCGAAGAGGGCGACGTCGAGGTGGAGACGGATGCGGGACAGCGGCTGAGCGCCGGCGTCCTGGTGGACGCCAGCGGCCAGGGGACGCTGGTCGGCCGCCATCTGGGGCTGCGGCGGGTGATGGCGGACCACCGCAAGGTCGCCTTCTTCGGTCACTTCACCGGGGTCGAGCGGCGCGGCGGCGTCGAGGGCGGCTACCCGACCATCGTGATGTGCGACGAAGGGTGGTTCTGGATCATCCCGATCGACGATCGGCGCGACAGCATCGGCCTGGTGATGGACGTCGACGCGGCGCGCCGGGCGGGTGTGCCCCACGACCAGATGCTGGCCTGGGGGATCGCCCGCTGTCCCCTGGTGCGCCGCCGTACGGCCACCGCAAGCGGGGCCGACGGCAACCTGGTGTGCGCCGATTTCAGCTATCGCTGCGAGCCGTTCGCCGGGCCGGGTTACTTTCTGGCGGGCGACGCGGCGACGTTCCTGGACCCGATCTTTTCGACCGGCGTCTGCATGGCGATGATGAGCGCCGCCGAGGCGGCGCGGGGCGCCATCGCCCTCGACCGGCGGACGGCGCCCGCGGCGCGGGTGCGGCGGCGGTACCACCGCTTTGTCGACCGCAGCACGGCGCCCTTCTTCGGCATCGTGCGCGGCTACTACGACCATTCGTTCCGCGAGCTGTTCGTCAACGGCACCGGGCCGCTGCAGATCCATCGGGCGGTGATCGCCGTCCTGGCCGGCGGCGTCTTCCCGCGCCCGGTATGGCGCCTGCGCTGGCGCCTCGCCCTGTTCCACTTCCTGCGCCGCGTCAACCGCCATCTGCCGCTGGTGCCGCGCCGCCAACGCTTCTCGCTGTTCGGCGCCGACGCCGAAAGCGACGCCGCGGCGCTGCGGCCGGAAGCCTTCGGCCCCGCGGTAGAGCAGCCCCAGGCGTCGCCGGTCGCGTTGGCGGCGGAAGCGGTCGCGCCGCCGCGATGAGCGCCCACCCGGGCGCCGGCTTCCGCCTGCTGGGCCAGCTCCGCCCATCACGCCCTCCAGCTGCGCCGTCGGCGCCGGCGGGTGCCCCCCCTGCCGGCACGCCGCCGGTGGCGGAGGTGGAAGTCCAGTCCGACAGCCCTCTGTTTGCCGGCCACTTTCCTCTCCAGCCGGTGCTTCCCGGCATCGCTCACCTGGCGCTCCTGGAATGGGTGCTGGCGCAGCTGGCCGCAGCTGGCGACCCCGCGGCCGGCGGCGCAGCGGCCGCGCCCGGAAACCGCACGGCGATCCGCCAGGTGCGCCAGGTCCGCTGGCGCCGCCCGGTGGCGCCGGGCGACCGGTTACAGGTCTGGGTGGAATCCGCCGGCGAGGACGCGGCCTGGCGCTTCGAGCTGCGGCGGGATACCCAGGTCGTGAGTCACGGGCTGATCTCCTGTGCGGACGCCCCATCCTCGGGGCCGCCGGCAGCCGGCCTGCTCGATGGAGCGCCGGAGCCGGCGGGCGGCGGGTTTCCGCACCCTGCCCTCCTGCTGCCGCACGGCCCCGCGGCGCAGCTGCTGGCGCGGGTGGTCCGCGTCAGCCCGGCGGCGGCAGTCGGAGAGGGAGGAGCGGGCGTGGGGGTCGAGGCGGCAGGAATCGTCTGCCACGCCGTCATCCCCGACGACCACCCGCTGGCCGCCGGCGGCACGGCGCCCGGCGTTCTGGCGCTTGAGATCGCCGCCCAGGCGGCCGCGGCCTGGATGTCGCTGCGGCAGCGGCGCGCTGATGGCGGCAGTGGCGGCGATGGCGGGAGTGGCGCCATGGGCGCCATGGGCGGCAACGGTGGTGAGCCGCGCGTCGGTTACCTGGTCGCCGCCCGCGACGTGCTGCTGGCGCCGCGGCTGGCGGCGGGCACGCCGCTGCGGATCGCCGTCACCGCTGCCGGCGGCACGGCGCAGCTGGGAATCTACCGGCTGGCGCTGGACGTCGCCGGCGCGGCGGCACCGTCCGGCGGGCTCGCCACGGGCGCGATCAGCATCTTCGTCGACGGGCGCTGACGCTCAGCTCAGGGCCACAGGCGGCGGAAGCAGAACCATTGATGGGGCTGGCGGGCGATGGCGCGCTCCAACTCGGCGGCGAAGCGGCGCAGGGCTTGGTCGAGGTCGGCCCGGCGGTCGGCCGACGGCGGCACCGCGATGGGCGGGCGCAGCTCGCAGCGGTAGCGGCGGCGGCCCTCGCGAAAGACGAACACCGGCACCATCGGCACGCCGGCGGCGCGGGCCAGCGCTGCCGGCCCGACCGGCAGCGGAAAGGGGCGCCCGAACAGACTGAGGGTGGCGGATTGGCCGCCGGCGCGCGGGCGGTCGCCCTGCAGCGCCACGATCTCGCCGCGACGCAGGGCGTCGAGCAGCGTCAGGCCCAGCTGCGGGTCCTCGGCGAAATGGGTGACGTAGAGGCCGCCGCCGGTCTGTTTCTTCATCAGGCCGGAGATGTATTCCTGCGCTTTCGGATCGGTCTCCGCTTCGCGCACCACGTGGACCAGCCGCGATTCGGCGGTCGCCGGCAGCATCGAACCCACCTCCCAGCTGCCGATGTGGGCGGTCACCATCAGGCACCCCTGGCCGCTGCGCGCCAGCTCGTTCCAGCGCTCCAGGCCTTCGGCGTACAGGTGAAACGGGCGGCGCGTGACCAGCCGTTCGTAGCGCTCGGTCAGGCACCAGGCGAAGCTCCACAGGGTCTTCCAGATCCGCGCCTGCCGGCGCGGCCAGCCGCAGGGCCCCAGCACGGCTTCCAGGTTGTCGCCCACCGCGGTGCGGATGTTGAGCAGCGTGACGAAGAAAAAACTGGTGAAGGTGGCGATGAACGCCCCCATCAGCGCCCCTGGGAAGAACGCCACGCCCCAGCCGTGGAACCGGTACCAGAACACCCCGGTGACGTGGAACGGCCCGAGCAGCCGGCGCACCCACCCGGTTTCGGGAGCGTGCGGCGGCGGCGCGGCGGGCATCGCCGGAGCGGGCGCCACCGGCGCCGCCCCTCCCGGCATCGCCACGCCCGACGCCGCTGCCGGCGACGCCATCGCCGGTGACACCAGGCCGGCGGTGGCGCCGACGGCGACCCTGGCCGGCGGTTTGGGCGGCGACAGGGGACGCGACAGGCGGTTGCGCATCATGGCTGCCCCGCCGCCGCCGCACCGGGCGGCGGCCCCTTGACCAGCCCCAGCGCCTCGATGGCCGGCAGCACCAGGAAGGTGGCCGCCAGGCAGGCGGTGATGCCGGCGGAAACCAGGATGCCGGCGGCGGCCAGGCTGGGCACGCGCGAAGTGCACAGGCTGCCGAAGCCGACGGCGGTGGTGAAGGTGGCCATCAGCATCGCCAGGCCGACGTCCTCCACCGTGCCGGCCAGGCCGCGGTGCGGATGCAGCCGCCGCCAGTGCACGGCGTGGGCGCCCAGGTCGATGCCGGTGCCCAGCAGCAGCGGCACGGTGAAGATGGCCAGCAGGTCGAGCGGCCGGCCGCAGGCGCTCCAGATGCCGAACGTCCACAGGCACCCCAGGGTGAGCGGCAAGAAGGCCAGCAGCGCCGAGGCGACGCGGCCGCGAAACGACACCAGCACGACGATCGCCACCAGCGCCAGCGCCAGGCCGCTCGACCGCAGCAGATCGGCCAGCGCCAGCTGCTTGAGCTCGGCGCCCACCCGCGGCGCGGAGGCCAGCGCGGCGCCCGGCGCCACCCGCCCCAGCTCGGCCGCGAGCGTCGCGGGCACCCCGGCCCCCGGCGTCGCGCCCTGCGGCAGGCGCACGTGCACCGCCACCGCCGCCCCGCCCGGCGGCACGCCGTAGACGCCGGGTCCGCTGCGCACCAGCTCGCGCATCCAGCTCGGCCAGGCGTCCGGCGCCGGCGCCCCGCTGTCCTCGCCGCGCGCGAAGCCGCGCAGGGTGGCGAGCGCCGGCGCGAACGGCGCGGCGCTGAAGCCGGCGGCAAGCAGCTCGCGCTGCAGGTCGTCCGCGGCACGTCCCAGCGGCAGCGCCCGCAGCGCCGCCAGGCGCTCCGCGCGCCGCCGCCCCACCACCAGCCAGTCCGCCGGCGTGGTGATCTCCGCCCGCGGCCCCAGGCGCCGGCGCAGCAGCGCGGTCGCCGCCGCGGCGCGGTCCAGCGCCTGGTCCAGGTCGCGCCCCGTCACCACCACCGACAGGGTGTCCAGGCCCAAGCCGAAGCTGTTCACCAGCAGCTCCTCCGCCGCGGCCGACGGCGGATCGGCCGGCCGCAGCACGCGCAGGTCGGTGGACAGGCTGGCGCGCGACAGGCCCCAGGCGCCGAACGCCGACAGGCCCAGCGCCACCGCCACCACCACCCGCGGCCAGCGGGTTGCCAACCCCACCAGCGCGCGCAGCCCCGGCTGCCCCCAGCGGGCCCAGGCGCGCGGCCGCGCCGGCGGCCGCACCGCCGCGCCGGGGGCGCTCGCCGCCAGCGCGGCGCTCAGGGTGACGGTGGCGAGCAGCGTCGCCAGCACCCCCAAGGCCAGCACCAGGCCGATCTCGCGCAGCGGCCGGAAGTGGGCGGTTGCCAGCGCCCCCAGGCCGGCGGCGGTCGCCAGCGCCGCGGTCAGCACGCCGGGGCCGGTGGCGCGGTAGGCGCCCGCCAGCGCCTGCTCGACGCCGGCGCCGGCCAGACGCAGGTCGCGGTAATGGACGCCGCCGTGAATCCCGTAGTCGACCCCCATGCCGACCAGGGCGGCGGCGAAGCCGATGCCGACCACGGTCAGCAGCGGCATCGTCAATCCCACCGCGCCGGCCGCCCACAGCAGGCCGGCGAGGACCGCGACCAGGATGGCGGCCGGCAGCAGCAGCCCTTCGAAGCCGGCCAGCAGCACCAGCGCCACGCCGCCCACCGTCGACGTCGCGGTGCGCGTCAGGTCGCTGCGCAGGATCCCTTCGTCCTGCGCCGCGTACAGCGGTCCACCCACCGCCTTGAAGTCGAGCGGCACCGCCACCTTGGCGCGCACCCGCGCGTAGGCCTGGTCGAGGGCGGCCTGCAGGGCGCGGCCGCCGGCGGGGTCGATCTCGGCGCGCGCCGGCGTCAGGATCACCATCGCCACGTCGCCGCGGCGCGACAGGAAGGCGCCCGAAATGGGGTCCATCGGCACGGCGTTGGCCAGCTGGCCCAGCAACCCTTCGGACATGCCGAGCGGATCGCTGGCAAAGAGCTCCGCCAGGGCGCCGCCGCCGGGGCTGGCCAGCGTCTGGCGCATCAGCGCCACGCGCCGCTTGAGCGCCGCCGGGTCCAGGCGCGCGGCCAGGTCGCCGCTGCCCGCCGCGGCCAGCAGCGGCATGCGCGGCGCGATGTAGCGGTAGAAGAAGCGCTCGTCCTCGTCGGTGCGGCCGCTCCTGGCGTCCGCCACCTCGCGGTTGGCGCGCATCTCGTCGGCCAGCGCCGCCGCGGCGTCCTCGAGCGGCCCCGGATCGTCCAGCGGCAAGCCCCGCGAGCGCACCAGCACGAAGACCTTTTCGAAGCCGCCGAAGGTGCGCAGGAACACCCGGTAGTCGTCGGCGGCCGGCGCCCCGCTGGGCAGCAGCGTCGCCAGATCGGCGTTGATGCGGATGCGCGCCGCCGGGGCCAGCGCCGCCAGGCAGGCCGCCAGGCAGACCGCCAGCACCGTGCGCGGCCGCCGCGCCACGAGCGACGCCAGCGCGGCGCCCGCGCCGCCGCTCACGCCGAGGCTCCGGCGTCCACCACCAGCGTCTGGCCGGTGATGGCGGCTGCCCGGTCCGACAGCAGGAACAGCACCGCCTGCGCCACCGCGCCGGTCGAGGTGCCGCCGGCCAGCGACTCGCCGGCGCGCAGCGCGGTCACCGCGGCGGCCGGCACGCCGGCGGTCAGGTCGGTCGCCACAAAACCCGGCACCACGGCGTTGACGCGCACCTGGCGCTTGCCCACCTCCCGCGCCAGGGCGCGGGTCAGGCCCAGCATGCCGGCCTTGGCCGCGGCATAGGCGGCCTGCCCGGCGACGCCGTGCAGCGCCGACAGCGACGCCACGTTGACCACCGCACCGCGCCGGCGCACCAGCATGCCGCGCAGCACCGCGCGGCAGCAGCGGAAGGTGCCGCCCAGGTTGGCGTCCACCACGGCATCCCAATCTTCGTCGCTCATCATCGCCAGCAGCGCTTCGCGCCGCTCGCCGGCGTTGTTGACCAGCCCTTCGATCGGGCCCAGCGCCGCCTCCACCTCGGCCACCAGCTCGTCGGGCCGGTCGCGGTCGCGCAGGTCGAGCTGGAAGGCGCGGGCGTGGCCGCCGCTCGCCTGCTCGAGATGCTCCGCCGCCTGCCGCTGCGTGCGCCAGGTGAACGCCACCGCCGGCGCGGCGCCGGCGGGCGCCGCCGCCACCAGCGCTTCCACCACCGCGCGGCCGATACCGCGGCTGCCGCCGGTTACCAGGATCGTGCCCATCAGCGCACCTGCCAGCGGGCGCGCAGCACCGCGCCGGCGATCCGCAGGCTGTCCACCATCGGCCGGTAGTGGCTGGTGGTGCGCCCGTCGGCGAAACCGAGATGGATGGGTACCGAGGCGATACGGAACCCGCGCCGCGCCGCCCGCACCACGACGGCGCTTTCGGCCTCGAAGCGCGCCTCGGAGAAGCCGACGGCAGCGATGAGCTCGCGCCGATACAGGCGGAAACCGGTCTGCACGTCGGACAGCCGCCGCCCGGCGGCAAAGGAGATCGCCGACGACGAGATGCGGTTGGCAGCCCGCCGCACGCTGCTCATGCCGGCAAACAGGTGATCGCGGATGCCCAGGACCAGGTCGGCTTCGCCGGCCAGCGCCAGCAGCTTGGGCACCTCTTCCGGCAGGTGCTGGCCGTCCGCGTCCAGGGTCACGACCGCGGTACAGCCGCGCCCGAACAGGTCGTCGAAGGCGGCCGCCAGCGCCCTGCCCTTGCCCTGGTTGCACGGCAGCGAGATGACGCGCGCACCGGCCTGGCGCGCCGCATCGGCGGTGCCGTCGCTCGACCCGTCGTCGATCACCAGCACGTCGGGCAGCAGGCGCAGCATCCCCGCGACCACCGCCCCCACCGAAGGCGCGGCCTGGTACGCCGGGATCACTGCGGCGATGCGCTCTGGCAGCGGACCGTCCATGGCAGGCGAGGGAGTCGCAACTCGAGGCATCATCGTATCGGCTTCGGCGGGCCCGCGGCCAGCGTCGCTGCGGCGATCGTCGCTCACGGCCGCCCCAACACCAGCCAGGCGGCGGCACCGCCGACCGCCAGGCTGGTGGCAAGCAGCGCCGCCGGCGGCGGCAGCGCCCCGCCGGCGTGAGGCGCCACGCCGAGCTCGGGATCGACCTCGAAACCGCCGGCGGCAGGCGCCACGGGAGCGCCGCCCGCCGCCGCCACCACCGCGGCCAAAAATCCGCCGCCGTATTCGCCGGTGACCGCCTTGGGCGCCAGCGTCGGCGGCACCGCGCCGCCGTCCCACAGGGCGCGCAGCATCCGCGCCTCCAACAGGTCGCCGCCGCGCGAGCCCGAGGCGCCGCTGGCGACGCGGTCGACGGCCACCGGCACCCGCGCCAGCAGGCGGCGCACCGCACGCACCAGGCCGCCGGCGCCGCTGCCCCACCCCACCGCGCCTGCCGACGGGTCGAAGGCGCTGCCCCAGGCCAGGACCCGCGCCAGCGGTGCCTGGCCGCGCCGCGCCGCCGCCTCTTCGCTCTCCACCACCAGCACCGTGGCGCCATCGGCGGCCACGATGCCGCACCGGCGGCGATCGAACGGACGGCCGGTTTCGGCCGGGTGGGCCAGGGCGCCGTAGCGGTCGAGCAGGGCGTGCACCAGCGGCGAGATCTCGTCCACGGTGCCCACCAGGGCGCGGTCGGCGCGTCCCCCGGCGACCTCGGCGGCGCCGCGCGCCAGCGCCAGCAGCGCGCCGGCCTCGCGCTGGCACAGCGTGATGCTGGCGCCCTGGGCGTGGCAGGCCAGGGCGATCTGCGCCGCCGGGGCGTTGGCGACGCTCTCGGTGAACAGGTAAGGCGACGCGGCATCCGGCCCCTCCAGCAGGATCTGGCGCAGCAACGCTTCCGAAAAGGAGCTGGGCCCGAAGGCGGTGGCCATCACCACCGCGGTGCGCGGGCCGGCCAGGTCCGCCGCCGCCAGGCCGGCGCCCGCGATCGCCATGCGCATCGCCGCGACCGCCATGCGCGACGGCGGGCTCATCCGCCGCGCCTCGATCGGCGGCACCCAGGGGTGCAGCGACGCGAGCGGCGTGAGCAGCGCCCGGTGCGCCCCGGCACGGCGGTGGTAGCCGGCGGCGCGGTCGACCTCGACGGTGGCCGGCGCCGCCCCGGACGCCAGCGCCGCGGCCAGCGCCGCGGCGCCGCAGCCGTAGGCGCCGGCGGTGCCCAGCCCCGAGACGACGACCGGGCGGGTCAAGCGGCGGCGCCTGCCCAGCGCGCGAAGACCAGCGCCGCGTTGGAGCCGCCGAAGGCCAGGCTGGTGGAGAGCGCCGCGCGCGCCGCCACCAGCCGCAGCGGCTTGCCGATCACCAGCGCCACCGGGCAGGCGTCGTCGAGCGGCGCCGCCGCCGGCGGCACCGGGTGCAGCTCGCCGTGCAGCAGCGACAGCACGGTGATCACCGCTTCGATCGCCCCCGAGGCGCCGAGCAGGTGGCCGATCCCGGCCTTGGAGGCGCACACCGGCAGGCTCCCGGCGCGCTCGCCGAAGACGCGCGCCAGCGCCCGCCATTCCGCGGTGTCGTTGAGCGTCGTGCCGGTGGCGTGGGCGTTCACGAAATCGATGTCGCCGGGGCCCAGCCCGGCGTCGGCAAGCGCCGCCGCGATCGCCAGCGCCGCGCCCGTCCCCTCGGGGTCCGGCGCGGTCATGTGGTAGGCGTCGCAGGCGGCGCCGGCGCCGGCAACCAGGGCCAGCGGCACGCAGCCTCGCGCCAGCGCGCGTTCGAGCGGCTCCAGGACCAGCACCGCCGCGCCTTCGCCGAACGACATGCCGCCGCGCCCGGCGCGAAACGGCCGGCAGGCATCCTCGTCGATCGCGCGCAGCGAGTTGAAGCCGGCATAGGTCAGCTGGCACAGCGAGTCGGCGCCGCCGGTGAGCGCCAGGTCGACCTCGCCCGAGCGCACCGCCTCCAGGGCCGCGCCGATCGCCAAGCCGCCCGAGGCGCAGGCCGACGAGACCGTCTGCACAGGGCCTGTCACCTGGAAGTGACGCGCCACGGCGTCCCCCGGCCCGCTCACCTGCTGCGAAGCCAGCGCATGGAGCGAATCGAGGCGCCGCCCGGCGCGCGGGCCGAGCAGGCCGGCAAGAAAATCCTCGCTCTCCCACATGCCGCCGGTGCTGCTGGCAAAAAACACCCCGCAGGTCGCCTCCGCGTCGTGCGCCAGGGGACCCGCGCCCAGGCCGGCCTGCGCCAGCGCCTCGGCGGCAGCGGCCAGCGCGAAGCGGTCCGTCACGGAGAGCTCGCGGGCGTCGCGCGCCGCCGCGTCCGCGGCCTGCCGCCGCCGGGGCGGCGACGGGGGGGCCAGGCCGGGCAGCGCCGGCACCTCCGCGGCGAGGTGCGTGCGATGGGCAGCGGAATCGAAGCGGGACAGCGGACGGATCGCGGTCGAGCCGGCGCGCAGCCCCTCCCAGAGGACCTTGGCGCCCAGGCCGAAGCCGCTGACCGCGCCCACCCCGGTGACCGCGACGCGACGGCCGCCAGCCTGCGCGGCGGAGGCAGGCCTGGCGGTGGACATGGCGAGCTCAGATCCGGCCGGCGATGAAGCGCGCCAGACTGGCCACGCAGGTGAACACCTCGCGCCCGATCTCGTTGCTCTTGATCTTGATGCCGTACTCTTTTTCGATCGCGACGACCAGCTCCAGCGCGTCCACCGAATCGAGCCCGAGGCCGTCGCCGAACAGCGGCGCCTCGTCGTCGATCATCGCCGGCGTCAGACCGTCCAGATGGAGGTTCTCGACGATCAGCTGTTTGACCCGGCCGGTGATCGCGGCCAGGTCCTGCTCCGGCGCTGCTGCCATCGCGGCCGGCTCGCCGGCGGGCGCTGCCGGCTGCGGTGTAGGCGGTACGAATTCGGGCTCAAGAGTGCTCATGCGGGGGTCTCGTCAGGGGAGAGGGTGCGGACATTCGCATTGGCGCTTGTATCGGCGTCATCAGGATCGCGCATACGGCTCGACCTACCGACCTCATGCACTCTTTGTGCCGGATTCGCCTGCCCGCGGTACGAGAGGTCATGCTACCGTGACCGTCCGGTGCTGGCAACCCGCCCGGATGCAGTCCGGCCAGGCGGCGCGCCCACCACCCGGACGTGCGGGCGCGGCGATGCATGCCGATGCTAGGATGAGCCACACAACAGGAGACGACGGACCTTGATCCAGGCCCCAACGCCTACCGCACGGGGGCGGGAGACGCCGCCTCGCGCGCGCGCCCGCCGGCGGTCGCAGGACCCGTTGCTCGGCGCCTTCGAGCGCCTGTGCAAGCGTGGGCCGCTCGCGCCCCTGGTGGTGTCGCTGGCGCGGCGGGCGACGGTCGGCGACGTCGACAGCCAGGCGCTCGCGGCGCGGCGCGCCCTGGCCGCGGCGCTCGCCCTGCCGCCCGGGGCGCTGGTGGCGGTGGCCGCCGCCAACGGTCCCGGCCTGCTCGCGGCGCTCATCGCGCTGCGCCGCGCCGACGCCGCCGCCCTGCTGCTCGACGGCCAGACGCCGGCCGCGGAAGCGCTGCGGGTGGCGAGGGCGCTGGGCGCCAGGGCCCTGTTGCGATGCCGCGGCGTCTGGCCCGCGGCGATGGCCGACTGGGACGTCACCCTGCTGCAGGGCGGCCAGGACGGCACCGGCAGCCCCTGGCAGGGCGCCGCCGCCGTCGAGCCGCTGGAGCTGCCCGGTATCGCGGTGGTCAAGCTGACGTCGGGCTCGACCGGCGCGCCGCGCGGCATCGCCACCCCCAGCGACGCCCTGCTGGCGGACGACGCGGCGCTCGTCCGCGCCATGGGCCTGCGCGCCGACGACCGCCTGGTGGCGGCGATCCCCATGGCCCACTCCTACGGCCTGTCCAGCCTGGCCCTGCCGGCGCTGGCGCGCGGCGCGCCGCTCATCCTGCCCGAGGACGGCGACCTGTGCGGCCCCTTCGCCGCCGCCGCCCAGCTGGGCGCCACCGTGCTGCCCACCGTGCCAGCCTGGCTCGACGCGCTGTTGCGGCTTTCCCAGGCGCCGGCGCGGCCTGCCGCCCTGCGGTTGGTGCTCGCCGCCGGCGCGCCGCTCGGCGGCCACACCGCGGCGGCGTTCCGCGAGGTCTTCGGGCTGCCGGTCCACGTCTTCTACGGCGCCAGCGAGTGCGGCGGCATCTGCTACGACCGCGAAGGCGGGGCCGCCGAGCGCGGCACGGTCGGCACCCCGGTCGATGGGGTGACGATTCAGCTGGCGCCGGTGCCCGGCGGCGCCGATGCCGATGGCGCCGAAGACGGTGACGGCGACGGCCGCGGCATCGTCTGCGTGCGCTCGCCGGCGGTGGCGGCGGGCTACGTTCCCGACCCCGACCCGCCGCGCCTGGGCGGCGGCCGCTTCGTCGCCGGCGACCTGGCCACCTGGCGCCACGGCGAGCTGGCGCTGCTGGGGCGGCAGGACGGCCTGGTCAACATCAAGGGCAGGAAGGTGAATCCGCGCGAGGTGGAAGCGGTGTTGGCGGAGCTCGCCGGCGTCGACGAAGCGGTGGTGCTGGGGATGGAGGTTCCCGGCCGCCAGGGCGAGGTGCTGCGCGCCGTCATCGCCTGCCGGCCGGGGCGGCTGACCTCGGACCAGGTGCTCAACTGGTGCCGCGACCGGCTGGCGGCGCACAAAGTGCCGCGCAGCCTGATCCTGGTGCCGCAGATCCCGCGCACCGCGCGCGGCAAGCTCGATCGCCAGGCGCTGTGTGCGCTGCGCCCCGCGGCGGCGCAAACCGCCGCCGGCCAGCCGCCGGCCACGCCGCCATCAGCGGCCCCACCGAGGGACCGCGGGCGGCGTTAGCCCGCGCGCGGCACGGTCCACCGCCATGTCCCTGGTCGAAACGCGGCGTCCTTCGGCAGCTTCGCCAGCTCCGGCCCCGTCCGCATCGGCCCCGCCGGCGCCGGCCGCCGTCCACGGCGAGCGGGCGGACGTGCCGCCCGCGGCGGCGCCGCGGCCCTGGCGCCTGTCGCCGCTGTTGCGCGCTTCGGCGGGACTGCACGCCGCTGCCGCCGCCGCTGTCGTCGCGGCGCCGGATCGCTGGCCGCTGGCCGCCGCCGCCCTGCTCGGCAACCACGCCGTCATCGCCGGCGCCGGGCTGTGGCCGGCCGGCAGCCTGCTCGGCCCCAACCTGTCGCGCCTCGGCGCCGCCGCGGTGCGCCGCGGCGAGGTGGCACTGACCTTTGACGACGGGCCCGATCCGCAGGTGACCCCGGCGGTGCTGGAGCGGCTTGCCGCCTGGGGAGTCACGGCCTCCTTTTTCGCCATCGGGCGCCGCGCCGAGCGGCACCCGGACCTGGTCGCCGAGCTGGTGCGCCGCGGCCACCGGGTGGAAAACCACTCCTGGTCGCATTCGCACGCCTTCGCCTTCTTTGTCTCGCCGGTCCTGCGGCGGGAGATCGCCCGCGCCCAGGACACCTTGCTGCGCCTGGCGGGGCGCCTGCCGCGCTACTTCCGCGCCCCGGCCGGCTTCCGCAGCGTGCTGCTGGAGCGCGAGCTGGCCGCCGCCGGCCTGCACCTGGTCTCGTGGACCCGGCGCGGCTTCGACACCGTGTCGCGCGACCCGCGCCGGGTTGCCGGGCGGCTGGTCCGCGGGCTGGCGGCAGGAGATGTGCTGCTGCTTCACGACGGCTCGGCGGCGCGCGACCGCGCCGGCGTGCCGGTGGTGGTCGAAGCGTTGCCGCGGCTGCTCGACCAGCTGGCGGCGCGCGGATTGCGCGCCGTGCCCCTGGGCGGGGCGACAGAAGGCCAGGCCGGCGACGACCCTGAGGAGGTGGCAGGCTGAGCGTGATGGCCGAGTCGGCCGGCCGGCCCGGCGCCAAGCGCAAGCGCCAGCACCGGCTGCGCGAGCTGGTCTATCGCCTGCGCATCGAAGGCGACACGCCCGAGCGCCAGGCGGCCGCCGTGGCGCTCGGCATCTTCATCGGCTGCACGCCGCTCTACGGGCTGCACCTGGCGCTGTGCATCCTGTGCGCCCGCTGGCTGGGCCTCAACCGGGTGAAGACCTACCTGGCCGCCCACATCAGCACGCCGGTGTTGATGCCCTTCCTGCTCTTTTTCGAAGTGCAGACCGGGCGTCTCGTGCTCGGCCACCCGCTGCTGCAGCTCCGCCCTTCGCAGGTACCGCAGCACTGGCACTGGGACGTCGCGCACCTCACCTTCTGGCGCTGGCAGTCCTGGATCGACCTGCTGGTGGGAAGCGCCGTGCTCGGCGCCGTGCTGGCGGCGCTGCTGGGGCTGCTGACGCTGTGGGTGCTGCACCGCGCGCGCCGGGCTCCCGACGTCGAATCGCTGATCGAAGCCACCGCGCACCGCTACCTGGACGCCGGCCTGCTGCAATGTGAAACGGTGCGCGGCAAGCTCCGCCACGATCCGATCTACTTCGCGCTGCTGCGCGACGGCAGGCTGCCGTGCGCGGGGCGGCTGGTGGACCTGGGCTGTGGCCGCGGTACCGCGATGGCGGTGCTCGCCGCGGCGCGCGACCGGCACGAGCGCGGCGTGGCCCCCGACGGCTGGCCGGCGCCACCGGCCCTGCACCTGCTCGGTCTGGAGGGTTCGCCGGCCAAGGTCGAGGTGGCGCGGACCGGCCTGGGGGGGCGCGCCGAGGTGCAGCTGGCCGACCTGTGCACGGCGGCGATCCCCGAGGCCGACGTCATCCTGCTGATCGACGTGCTGCACTACCTGCCGCCGGCCGCGCAGGAGCGCCTGCTGGCGCGAGCCGCGGCGGCCCTGGCACCGGGCGGCAGCCTCTTCCTGCGCGAGGCCGACGCGGCGGGCGGCTGGCGCTTCCAGGGCATCCGCGCCGCCGAAGCCGTCATGGCCTGCCTGCGCCGCAACTGGCCGCAATGCCGGCGCGGCTTCCACTACCGTTCGCAGGCCGCCTGGACGGCGCTGCTGACCGCCCACGGCCTGACCGCCGGCCCCATGCCCATGGCGCCGATGTCGGGCCACGCCCCCTACGCCAACGTCCTGCTGCAAGCCACCCGCGCCGCCGCCAGCCCGATGCAGGAAGCCTAGTGTCCCGCTCGGGTCAGCCGGGCAGGCCGACGGTGACGCGCAGGTCGTCCGGCCGCAGGTGGCGGCGGGCGGCCGCGGCCAGGGTCGGCTGATCCAGGGCCCGCAGATCGGCGGCGCGGCGGGCGGGGTCGTCCAGAGGCAAGCCGTACTGCTCGGCCTCCAGCAGGATGTCCGCCCACTGGCGGGCGGTCTCCTGGCGGAACGGCTCGCGCCCCAGCAGGTAGGAGCGGGCGTCTTCCAGCTCGCGGTCGGTGATGCCGTCTTCGGCCAGGCGGGCGATCTCCTCGATGACGCCGCGCTCCGCCTTCTCGACGGTATCGAGCGAGGTGCCGACGTAGGCCAGCAAGCGGCCGGGGTCCTCTCCCGCCCCCGCCACGGTCTGGGCGTAGGCGGTATAGGCCAGGCCTTCGCGCTCGCGGATACGCTCGGGGATGCGGCCGGTCAGGCCGGCGCCCGAGCCCAGCACCACCGCCAGCAGCTCCAGCGCCGTGTAGTCCGGGTGGCGGCGCGGCACCGTCAGATGGCCGATGTAGAGGTGCGCCTGGTCCGCCGACTCGACCGTCACCTGGTGGCGGCGCTGCGGCAGACCGCGCGGCGCGACGGGCGGCGCAAAGGGCTCCGCCGCGGGGATGCGGCCGGCGAACAGCTCCTGCAGGCGCCGCTCGACGGCGTCTTCGTCGATCACTCCGGCTACCGCGGCGATGACGCCGCCGGCCAGGGCGCGGCCGTGCAGCGCCGTGCAGTCCGCCGCCGTCACCCGCAGCAGGCTCGCGGTATCGCCGTGGATCGGGCGGCTGCGGGGGTGCGGCGCGTACAGGTGCTCCAGGAAGGCCCACGCGGTCTTCACGTCCGGCTGGTCGGCCAGCCCTTCCAGCTCCGCCGCCGCCTGGCGGCCCAGCCAGTCGCAGCGGTCCGCCGGGAACGACGGCGCCAGCATCAGCTCCGCCCCCCACGCCAGCGCCAGCTCCCAATCGGGCGCCAGGGCGTCGATGTTGACGCCGTGCCCCTCGAACGAGCCGAAGCTGGACAGCTCCATGCCGCGGTCCTCGGCGTCCGTGGCGATGCGCTGCCAGTCGCGCTGCAGGGTGCCCTCTTCGAGCATGCGCCCGGTCAGCAGACCCTGGCCGGGAATGGTTTCGACGCGGGTGCCGGCGTCCAGCCACAGGCGCACCGCGACGATCGGCGCGCCCTCGACGCGGCGCACGCGCGTGGCAAAACCCGTACGGGGTCGCGGCGGTTGCGGAGCGGGAGGCGTCATTGCTGGCGCGGCAGCGACCAGCCGAGGACGCTCCCCAGCTCGGGACGCAGGTAGCGGCGCGCCGCCTCGTGCAGGTCCGCGGGGCCGGTGGCGAGCAGGCGCCGCAGCTGGCGGTCCAGATGGTCGGCGTCGAACAGCGCCAGGGCGACGGCCAGGGAGAGCGCCTGCTGCTCGATCTTTTCGTGGTGGATCACCCAGTCGGCAAGCGCCACCTGGCGCGCGCGCTCCACCTCCTCGGCGGGCGGCGGCGCCGCGGTCAGCTCGGCCAGCAGGCGCAGCACTTCGGATTCGACGCGCGCCGGAGCGATGCCCGGCACCAGCTCGGCGGCGATCGTCAGGTGACCGACGTCCAGGGCTTCGACCACTTCGGCCTGCACCCAGCTGCACAGCTGCCCTTCGTCCACCAGCGTGCGGTAGAGCCGGCTGGTGCGGCCGCTGCCCAGAAGCGTCGCCAGCAGGCGCACCACCGGAAAGTCGGCGGCGTCGCCCGCCGGCACCGGCAGCGACAGCATCATGCGCGGCACCTCGCCCTTGTGCCGGCGCAGCCGCGCCATCCCGGCCAGGCGCACGACCGGCGGCGTGGCGGCGGCGCGGTGCGGCTGGCCAGGGCCCGCGTCGTCGTCGTAGGCAGCGTCGGCGCCGGCGGAGGGGTGCGAAGCATCGGCGGCACGCCCAGGCAACCAGCCAAGGTGGCGCTCGACCTCGGCCATGGCGTCGGCGGCCAGGTCGCCGGCCACCACCAACACGGCGTTGTCGGGGCGATAGAGGCGGCGCTGGAACGCGGCCAGGTGCTTGCGGCCGCTGGCGCGCAGCTCGCCGCGTGCGCCCAGCACCGGCCGGCCGTAGGGGTGGCCGCGGAACAGACGCTTCTGCACCGCTACTTCCAGCGCATCCCACGGCTCGCTGTCGTACATGGCGATCTCTTCGAGGATCACCTGGCGCTCGCTCGCCACCTGGGTGGGATCGAGCGCCAGCGCCGACATGCGGTCGGCTTCGATCGCCAGGGCTTCGGTCCAGCGGTCGGCGGCGAAGCTGAAGTAGTAGGTCGTGGCGTCGTGGCTGGTGAAGGCGTTGTTGGAACCGCCCAGCGCCTGGGTGCGGCGGTCGATCTCGCCGGCGCCGTACACCTTGGCGCCCTTGAACATCATGTGCTCCAGGAAATGCGCTACGCCGCCGTGCCCCGCGACCTCGTCGCGGGTGCCGGCGCGGAAGGTGAGCGCGGTGGTGACCACCGGCGCCTGGCGATTCTCCACCAGGCACACCGTCAGGCCGTTGGCCAGCCGCGTCAGCCGCCGCCGGCCCGGAATGCACGACTCGCCCAGCAGCGCCGGCAGCGCCGCGGCGGCGCCCGCCAGGGGAGCGCCGAGGGGCGCCACGGCGGCCGCGGGCGATTCGCGCCGCCGGCCGCGACGGCGCTCCGGGAAGGAAACCGGCTTCATCACTACTAGCCGCCGTTCTCGCGCACCAGGTTGACGTCGATCTTCTGCCGCGCCTTGTCGGCCCCCGGATTCACCTCGACGGCCAGGTCCCGGCGGCTGTAGCCGGGCGACACCACCGTCACCCGGTGCGTCCCCGGCGGCAGGCTCAGCCATTCGTCCGGATGACCGAAGCGGCCGGCATAGCGCTTTGCAGGCCCGACCGTGGCGCCGTCCACCAGGATCACGGCATTGACGTCGGGCTGCACGTGCAGGGCGATCGAATCGCGCACCTGGATGGTCTGCAGATCGGGCATCTCGATCTGGGCGGCGGGCAGCGGTTGCAGGTTGACCACCACCGGCGTGGTGCCGCGGGTGGCGGTCGCCTCGACGCTGATGCGGTAATCCTTCATCCCCGCCTTCTTGATTTTGACCAGGTGCGAGCCCGCCTCGGGCAGCATGAAGGAGCGCTCCCCCTTCTGCCCGCTCCACTCCTCGGCCTTGCCGATGACCGCGCCGTCGAGCAGCACGAAGGCGTCGGGAGGGTTGACCCGGAACGCCAGCTCCAGGCCGCTATGCAGCACCTTGTCGACGGCGGGAGTCGGCGGCGCCGGCGCACCACCGCGGGTGTCGCCGCCCGTGGCCGTCGTCGCCGTCCGGTCGGCGTCCGCCGCCGGCTGCCGCGAGGGCGGCGGCGCCGCCTGCTCGGAGGGGGGGACGTAGGGCGGCGGCGAGGCGGCGGCCGAGCGCGAGGCGCGCGTGCCGGGCGTGCCGTCCGCGGCGCGCGGGGCGGCGGCGCCAGCGCCGGAGCGCGACGCCGGCGGCGGCGGCGGGGGGGGCGAAGCGGCGGTCCCGCCGCTCGAGGTTCCGGCCGCGGCGGTCGCGCCGGCCGGGCCGGAGGTGCCGGTGCCGTTGGCCCCGGAGCCCGCGACGGTCGGGCTGCCAGCCAGCCGCGGCGGCGCGCCGCCGGCGCGCGAACCGGGCGACACTCCCCCGGCGCCGGTGCCGCCGCCCACGCTCGCCGGGCCGCCGGCGCCCGACGGCGCCGCCGGCCCGCGCGATCCGCCTGCCGAGCCGACCGGGCCGGGGGCGATCGCATCACCCACCCCGGCGGCGGCGCTCGGCGTGCCGTTGGCGGTCCCGCCCGCGCCGACGGCCCCGCCGGTCGACGCCGCGCCCGAAGCGGAGCCGGCGTCAGCCGCCGTGCTCCCGGCCGTCGGCGTCGCGGCCGTCACCGTGGCATCGGCCCCCCCTGGACGCAGGTAGCGCTGCCAGAACCAGTACCCGCCGACGGCGACCGCCGAAAAGAACAGCAGCAGCAGCGCCGCCACCAGCAGCAACACCTTGGCCCCCGTCCCGCGCCGCGCCGCCACGGCGGCACCGCCGGGCGGGGGTGCCCCGGGGATCGCGGGCGCCGGCAGGGGCGATCCGGCCGCCGGTGCCGTGGCCGTGGCGGCCGCCGGCGAGCTGCCGCTCACCCCGGCCGGCCCGGCGGCGGCGGCGCCGGGAAATGCCCGTAAGGGAGTGCCGGCCGGCGCAGGCGGCGCGCCCGCTCCAGCGGCCTGTTGGGCAGCCGCTGCGGCAACACCGCCGCTGGCCGCTGCGGCCGGCAGCCCGCCGGACCCCGCCAGGCCGCCGCCCGGCAGCGACCGCGACGGCATGACGCGCGTGGCATCGAGCACGTCGGCGGGCGGCGCCGCCGGCGCGGCCAGCACGGCGTCTGGCAGCTCGCGCTCGATCGCCGCCAGCTCCTGGGCGACGCCGGCGGCGGTCGAGATCCGCTCATCCCGCTCCTTGGCCATCATCTGGTGCAGCAGCTGCTCGATCTGCAGCGGCACCGATCGCAGCTCGGCGATCGACGGCTCCTTGTGCAGGATCTGGTAGACCAGGGTGGTGATCGTTTCGCCGTCGAACGGGCGCCGTCCCGACAGCATCTCGTAGAGCACCACGCCGAGCGAAAAGATGTCGCTGCGGCCGTCCAGCTCGTCGCCGCGGATCTGCTCGGGCGAAAGGTACTGCGGGCTTCCCATCACCGACCCGGCGACGGTCAGCTCGGTGTTCTGGCCCGCCACCTTGGCGATGCCGAAGTCCGCCACCTTCACGTGTCCCTGCAGATCGATCAGGATGTTGCTCGGCTTGATGTCGCGGTGCACGATGCCCTGGCGATGGGCGTAGTCGAGCGCCTCGGCGACCGAGCGCACGATGCGCAGCACCTCGCGCAGCGCCAGCGGCGGCGCGGCATCCAGCCGGCTGGCCAGGTCGCAGCCTTCGACAAACTCGAAGGCAAGGTACAGCAGCCCCTCCGCTTCGCCGGTGTCGAACAGCGTCACCACGTTCGGGTGCAGCAGGCGGCCCGCGGCGCGCGCTTCGCGCAGCAGCCGCCGCTTGCGGTCCTCGATGTCCTGCGGCCGCCCACCCGCCAGGCGCACCGTCTTGATCGCCAGCTGGCGTTCGATGTGGGGGTCCTCGGCCAGGTACACCTCGCCCATCGCACCGGCGCCGAGGAAGCGCACGATGCGGTAGCGACCTACAAGCTGGCCGCTGGCGAGCGTGCTCATCGCTTGCCGAACGTCTCCGGGTTCCGCGGTATTTTCCGCGCCGTCCGTGCCGGCCATGGGATCGCCCGCGTCGTCTTCATCGGGCTCATCCGGCAGGGACGCGGCCTTTTCCTGCAGGTCGAGCGCCGCCAGGGCCTCTTCGAGGCGGTCCTTCGGGACCCGCACCCGCACCTCCCCCAGCGCGCCCACATCCACCGGCAGCTCGGAAGCGTGCAGCGACTCCACCTCGGCCGGAATGCCGCTGTTCTGCAGGAAGCCGACGATCAGGACCGCCTCTTCGTTGGTCTCGACGACCTTGGCGGTCCCCCACTCTTGTGTGTTCCCCGGTTGTTCAGACATCGGCACCTCCTGAAATCCTGGCTGCAGAGCTGGCTGGGGCGATCATACAGCAGCCGTTCCGACCGCCTCCTCAAGGGTGTAGGGTGAAACCTGCTGCCGCGGATACAAGTGGCGACTGAGCTCGGCAAAACGTTCCAACTGCGGCTGCCAGCGGTGGTGCGACACCACCACGGCGCGGCTGCCGACTTCGATCCAGTTGCAGGTATTCAGGTCGCGCTCGCAGCCGCGGCCGCGGCTGGACGTCGAAGTGCCCGAATGCAGGATCAGCACCGGCGGCCGGCCGCTGGGATAGAACTCCTCCGAGCTGCCCAGGTAGGCGCGATGCAGGTGGCCGGACAGCACCAGGTCGACGCCGGCGGCGGAGAACGCCTCCATCGCGCGGCGCGCATTGACCAGCACCTTTTGCGGACCGAAGGCCGGCGGCGGGATCAACTGGTGATGCGCCACCACCACCTTGAACAGGGCAGCCGGCGCCGCCGCCAGCAGCGCGCTCACCTCGCGCAGCCGCCGCACGGTGATGCGGCCGCCCTGCACCGTCCAGCCAAAGGCGGTGTTGACGCCAACCACCAGCATCTCATCGTCGCGGTAGACCGGCTCCAGCTCGGGGCTGAAATCGCGGCGGTAGGCGCCGAACGGCGAAAACACCCGTTCCCAGACGCGATACATCGGCACGTCGTGATTGCCGGGCACCACCAGGGTCGGCGCCGGGATCTGGTCGACGAAGCGACGCGCGGCGCGGAACTGCTCGGGCTTGGCGCGTTGCGTCAGGTCGCCCGAAACCACCACCAGGTCGGGCCGGCGGCTGGCGATCAGCTCCAGCAAGCCCGCGGCGACGCGCGGCCGGTGCGGCGGCCCAAAATGGACGTCCGAGCAGTGCAGAAGGGTGCGGGTCACCGTTTCAGCGGCCCGAACCCATCAGAGCTCGACCTCCTGGCCCAGCATCGAGCTGACGTTCTTGGCCACTTCGGCCGAGGCAAAGCTGCCGATCGCGCTCAGGATCGCCGGGCCCTGGCTGCGAGCGAGCAGGAAGCCCCCCAACGCCGCCACCGCCAGCGCCGGCAGCGGCCACGCACGCACCACCTCCTGCCAATCCAGCTCCTCGGGCAGCAGCTCGTCGAGCAGGTCGCTGACGATCGCTTCGGCTTTGGTCGAGATCTTTTCGGGCATCCTGGCGCTCCTGGAAAACGGCGGCGCGATCACGCGGCACCCGCAACGCGGGCCGCCGCCGGAAGGCCCGAGACCGGCCTGTTGCCGATCCCGGAGCGGAGCGCAGTATAGCGAACGGCCCGTGCCCCGCCGGTCGCGTCGCAGGCGCGATCACCTGCAAGTTGACCGCCCAGGCACGGGCGCGCAAGCTACTACTACCTAGTCGTCGTCCTCGGTGTCGCGCCGGCGCAGTACCAAGCCCACCAGAAAGCCGATCCCGGCGGCGATCAGCACCGACTTGCCGGGGTTTTCGCGCACGTATTCGCCCACGTCGCGGCCCACCCGCTCCACGTCGCGGCGGGCGCGGCGATAGCCCTTCTGCACCTTGTCCGCCGCATCGTTGTAGGCCGCGCGCGCCACCTTCGCGTTCTTGCGCAGCTCCTTGCGGGCGCGCTCGGCGCTGCGGCGCACCTCTTTGGAGGCGCTCCGGTACCGGCCCTGCATATCGTCACCCAGACGCTGGAACTTTTCCCGCGCCGCTGCAACTCCATCGGTTACCGCTCCTACCGCCTTTTCGGCACTTTCGCCGAAGACTGTATCGGCCATGTCTGCCTCCTGCCTCTAGAGCTCAACTGTTTGACACCATGAGCTTCCCGACGGCCCAGCCGCGATCCGCCCTGGTCTTGGTTCAATACGTAGCACTTTTCATGCCGGCCCCGTCGAAGGCCGGCGGCACCCGGCGAGCACCGCACGCACTCCTGGTAGACTGCACCTACCGCCGCACGGATTTGCCGATGGGACGCGCGACCTTTCCCCGCCAGCTTGCCCGCTTCTTCGCCCTCACCTTCCGCCAGGGCTACGAAGATTCGATCTACCTGACCGCTTCGGCGCTCGCCTTTGTCACCATCCTGTCGCTCGTGCCGCTGCTCGCGGCGCTCTCCTTTGTCGGTGCCAGGGTGTTCAGCCAGTACCCCGAAAAGAGCCTGGAGGTCTTCATCCAGGTGCTGCCCTACGCCGAAAAGGGGCTGACCGACAAGCTGCGCGAATTCCTCGACCAGGCCGAAGCCATGCACGGCGTCGGCCTGGCGGCGCTGTTCGGCACCTCGCTCTTTGCCTTCGCCACCATCGAGGAGACGTTCAACAAGATCTGGCACGTCTCTCGCCGCCGCCTGTTCCGCCACCGCCTGCTGACCTTCAGCCTGCTGCTCTTCTGGGGTCCGCTGGTCGTCGGCGTCACCTTTTCGAGCCTCATCCTGGTGCGCCAGAGCCCGGCGCTGCGCGAGCTGGTGCGCGATTCGCTGCTGCTGCACATCGCCCCCTTTCTCGCCACCGTCGTCGGCCTGACCCTGCTCTACTGGCTGGTCCCCTCGACCACCGTGCGCTTCCGCAACGCCCTCGCCGGCGGCTTGCTGGGCGCCATCCTCCTGGAAGCGTTGCGCCAGACCTTCGGCTATTACGTCGAGTTCTTCCGCGGCGTCAGCACCGTCTACGGCAGCTCCGCGTTCGTCCTGCTCTTCATGATCTCGATCGAGATCACCTGGACCATCGTGCTCCTGGGCACCGAGGCCGCCTACACCGCCCAGCACTTCGCCCTCCTGACCCGCGACCGCCACACCCACCCCCCGGTCGAAGCCAGCTGGGTGGGCCTTGCCGCCCTCGCCTACCTGGCCGCCCTGGCCGGCGACAGCGCCCCCCAGCCCTCGACCGAGGAGCTTGCCCGCCATCTCAGCCTGCCCGCCCGCGACCTGGAACGCGCCCTCCACCCCCTCCTGGTCCGCGGCCTGCTCGCGGAAACCGCCGAGCGGGGCTATCTCCTGGGCCGCAGCCCCGCCGATCTCCCCGTCGAAGCGGTCTTCGACGCCTACGAGCACCGCGCGCGCCGCAGCGTCGAGCACACCGGAGACCACCTCCGCCCCCGCCTGGAATCCTGGATCGCCCACCTCGCCACCACCCGCGCCCAAAGCCTGGGCCCCATGACGCTGGCCGATCTGCTTGCCGCTCCTGAAGCCGGCGCCCCTCCAGTTTCCGAGTCGTAGCTGGAGCGCCAGGCCCCCCAGCCACCGGCTCGGTACCCATGGGCAGAAAGCTCGGTACCCATGGGCAGAGGGCTCGGTACCTGACGTAGGCCAACTAAATCCTCGATCGCCTACAGTTGCAGGCTCCCTATCCTAAATCCGCGGCTGGATTCGTCCTTCTTGGTGACGTTGCCTCATCAAGGGGCGAACAGCTTTGGGTCAGGATGCTCTCGACTTGGGGGCAGAAAATCGCAAGGGGAATCAAGTGCCTACCAGGCTGCACCTGTTTGCCGATGAGTCCGGCAACTTCGATTTCAGCAGGAAGAAGGATGCCTCCCGTTATTTCATTCTGACTGCCGCGACTTTACCGGAGTGCGCCGAGGTCAGCGCGCGTATCAGCGAGCTCCGGCACCAGCTGGCATGGGAAGGACACGATCATCCTGGGCCATTTCACGCCGCGCGTGATCCTGCCCCGGTTCGCCACAGGGTATTCGGCTTGATAGCAGGCTGCGATGTCCGGGTTGACGCGCTGCTGCTGGAAAAGGCCAAGGCGATGCCACATATCCGCACTACGGAAGAGCTGTTCTATCAGCATGCGTGGTTCTATCTGATGAAATACGTAGCTCCTCGGCTCTCGTGCGATGAACTGCTGGTCGTAACCGCGTCTCTCGGCAACAAGAAGAAAAGACGCGCCGCGTTCTATCGAGCGGTACAGGATGTTATGAGCTAGGTAGCCCGGCACATGAGGTACAGAACCGCCTGTTGGGAATCGAGCTCAGACGGCTGCCTGCAAGTCGCGGATTACTGCGGGTGGGCGATCCAGCGCAAATGGGAGGCAGGCGATGCGGCGGCCCATAGCCAGATCGCCGACAAGATCAGATCCGAGTACAACCTGTTTGGCAGGGGTTCAACGGTTTACTACTAGCGGGGGGAACTGCGGCTAGCTATCTGCCCTGGAGCAGAAGAGCATTGTGGTACTCGTGTCACTAGCCTCCTTCATCAAAGCGGACTCTATGGCGTAAATGAGGCGTCTGTCAAGGAGGCCGGTTGGTGAGCGGCGGCCAGGCGGCGGCGGGAGTGGAGATCTCCGACCAGTCCGGCTATTTCTGGTTCTTCGGCAGCTCCAACATGGAGGTTACCGTCAAGGTTCTGGACGGCCGGCCGGTGAACGGCCACTTCTGGCTGTTCGCCGCCAGCATGACCACCGAGCCGTTCGTCCTGGCGCTGACCGACACGCAGGGCACCTGCGCCTCACCCCCCTGCGTCAAGTACTACGCCAATCCGGCCGGCATCAACCAGAACTTCATCGACCTGGCGGCCGACTGAGCCGCGGGCTGCAAAACCTTTCAACGGGACGATCGGGTAAGGAGGCGGAGATGCGCAACGTTCTTTCGGCCGCCGGGCGCGGGGCCTTGTTGCTGCTGCTGGGCGCGGCGCCGCTCGGAGCGACCGGTGTCAATCCTCAGCTGAGCGTCACCCCTGCCAACCCTTCGACGGCCGACGACGTGACGGTGCAGGCGCAGGTCGACTACGACCCCGATGCGGGGGGCGTCGTCGAGTTCTACCTCACCCGGACGGAGAACGTCTTCACCGTCAACACCGCCGGAATACCGCTCTGCCCGGTGCCGCCCGGCCCCGATTACGGCCAGCTCGATCTGGGTAAGCTGCCATCCGGGCTCTACCAGGTGGTGATGACCGTTGCCGGCACCACCACGGCCAGGCTGTTCAGCGTCTCGGCCCTAGCGACCGCCGCTCAGGGGTTGGCCTTCGACAGCGGGCGCTTCCAGCTGGCGCTGCTGCACGGCGCGACGGTCGCTGGCGGCACGGTGCGCGGCGGTCAGGCGGCGGCGGGGGTGCAGATCTCCGACCAGTCCGGTTACTTCTGGTTCTTCGACAGCTCCAACATGGAGGTCACGGTCAAGGTCCTGGACGGCGGGCCGGTGAACGGCCACTTCTGGCTGTTCGCCGCCAGCATGACCACCGAGCCGTTCGTTCTGGCGCTGACCGACACGCAGGGCACCTGCGCCACGCCCCCCTGCGTCAAGTACTACGCCAACCCGGCCGGCATCAACCAGAACTTCATCGACCTGGCCGCCGCCGCCGACTGATCGGCAGCGCCATCGAGGGCCCCGGGCACCCAGCCACCGCGGGTTTCACAGCTATGGGCTGCTAGTGCCCCGCACTAGAGCGGCTTGAACATGGTGGTGAAGACGTCCGAGCTGAGGCGCGCGTAGAACTCGGTGGCATAGCGGTCTGTCATGCCGGCGATGAAGTCACAAATCACGCGCGGGCGCTGCATCTTGGAAGCTTGCTGGTACCGCTGATAGAAGTCAGCGGGCAGGAGCGCTTCGCCCCCTTCTGCCGAGAGCGCCCTGAAGATCGATCGCACTACCTGTTCGCCTCGATGCGCCACCATCCGGAGCCTCGGCGAGGTGATCAACAAGACATAGCTCATCTGCTTGAGCACCGACACCTGGATGCGCTCGTCCCGGCGCATGGTCACGCGCGAAAACGCCGGCCGGCGGCGATCGAGGTCAAGTTCGACGGCATGGATGAACTGATTGACCAGGGTGCTGGTCAGAAAGGTCCGATAGAAACCGATCGACGCCAGCTGCCTGGCGTTGTTAAACGTTTTGCCGGCCTCCCTGAGATACCAATCCTGCCAGTCCGCGGTCGGCGCATCGGGGGGAGCGGCATAAAACAGCAGCTTGAGGACGTCACGGACATCGCCGACCGTCACGCCTTGGTCGAGCTCCGCCGAAACTCGTCGCGCCACATCCGAGGCCACCGTGTCATTGGGATAGAGCATGTCCAGCGGCAGGAGCAACCCTCCCTTGAAGGCATCTTCCAGGTCGTAGGTGGAATAGGCGATGTCATCCGCCAGGTCCATGATCTGACACTCGACCGCCCAAAACTGGAAAGATCCGTCAAAGGCGAGGTCTTGCTTGACGCGCTCCACCACCGGCAGCTCCGAAAGGTAGTACCCCTTGACCAGCTTGTCGTCAGGGCCGCGCTGGAAAGGGATCGCAGTGTCGTACTTGAGAATCGATGCCAGGGTACGAGAGCAGAGATTGAGACCGACGGCCACGTCCTCATCGTGGCGGTACCAGACCGGGCTGCCCGCCGCAATCTGAGCGTTTGGGTCATCCAACTTTTTTTCCAACCGGCACAGGATGCGCAGAGTCTGGGCGTTCCCCTCGAACCCGCCGAAACGGTGCATCTCCTGGTCGAGCACAGCTTCACCGGTATGGCCAAACGGTGGATGACCCAGGTCGTGAGCGAGGCCCGCGAACTCGATCAGGTCCTCGTCGAGTTGCAGATGCGAGGCTTCCAACTCGACGTTCAACTTGCGGGCAATGGTCGCCGCGATCTGCGCGACTTCAAGGGAATGGGTGAGCCGATTGCGAAAGAAATCCGATTCCAGGCCGGCGAACAGCTGGGTCTTGCCCTGGAGGCGCCGAAAGGCAGCGCAATGAATGAGCCGCGCTCGGTCCCGCCAGAAAGGCGAGCGCCAGGGCGGCTCATGGCCGGTACCCTTGCCCAGCTCAATGGCGAGGGCGCGGCGGTAATCGGACTTGCGGTACAGCGGTGCTGTAGTGCCCCGCACTAGCCACGCTTGGCGGAGGGGCGTTTCCGCGTTGCCGCTGGCTTCGTTGCGTCGGATTTGGCGGGGGCGCGCTCGTCAGGAGAATGCCTGGTCAGCACGATCGAATGCGTGCTCTCGGTGAGCTTCCGAAGACTCGCGTACATGGTTTCAAGCTCGTCCTTGATCATTCGCGGCCTCCCTGAAGAAATAGTAGCATACCGCTCTACTTTCGCCTTTGACCCTCGCGTTTGCGACTGTGGCGGCTCGATCCTGCCGAGGCAACACCGAGTTGACGTGCTTGTGGGGTCGGGGTGGGGCGGGTACAATACGCGGTCTCTCGTGGGGCAGTAGCTCAGCTGGGAGAGCACCACGTTCGCAACGTGGGGGTCGAGGGTTCGAATCCCTTCTGCTCCACCAATCTTCTTTTTTGATCTGCGGCGGATCGCTGGACCGCACCGATGGACTCTCAGCAGCTGGCTGACGGTGGCGGCGCGCTTCCCCAGGAGGTGCGCTGGGAGCGCATGCTTCCACACCAGCTGGAGGCGGCTTTCGCGGCCTGCCCCGGCGTGTATTTCGGCTACGGCCTGTGCGAACCCCATGGGCCGCACAACGCCCTTGGCCTGGACGCCCTCAAGGCGCACGGTCTGCTGGTGCGCACCGCCCGCGAGCATGGCGGCATCGTCGCGCCCCCCGACTACTGGCACGTTCACGAGATGGGCGGCTACGCCCTGTGGGCCGAGCGTGAGATTGGCGAGGCGCGGCCCTGGCTGACCGCGGTGCCGCCCTGGGTCCACTTCAAGAACATCTGCTACCACGTCCGCGCCGCGGAGGTCCTGGGCTTCCATGCCGCCATCCTCCTGACCGGCCACTACGGCCCCAACTATCAGGACCTGGAGTCGCTGGTCGGCTGGCTGCAACCCTGGACCCGCATGCGCCTGCGCGGCCTGGCCGACTTTGCGGTGAATCGACCCGGCTTTCCGGGAGACGGCGCCGACGGCGATCACGCCGGCAAGGTCGAAACCTCGCAGCTCTGGGCCCTGGAGCCCGACTGCGTCGACATGAGCCGCATCCCCCCCAACCCCGCCTTCCCCCAATTCGCCATGGGCCGCAACGCCGCCCAAGCCACCCGCGAAGCCGGCGAGCAGATGGTCGCCGCCCAGGTCGCCGGCCTGGGCACCCTCCTGCGCCAGCTCCTGTCCGACTACGACCCCGCCCGCTCCTCCCGCCTGCGCACCTTCGCCGACGTCGAACGCTTCTGGCACGAAGAGGTCCGCCCCGCCCTCCCCCACCTCAAGACCATGCGCCCCACCTGGTACGCCAAACCATCCCCCGACCCCACCTCCCGCTGGCACGAAAACTGGCCCATCCCCGATCTGCCCCGAGGGGAAGATCCCTAGTCAGTTAGTTGCAGGGCAATGCGTTGGTGTCCTGGACGGGGAGCGCGGCGGTCAGGTCGGGGTTGGTGTAGGTCTTCACTTCGTTGGTCTGGGTGTCGGTGACGGTGACGGTGAAGCCGACGTTGGTGCCGGCGGCGTAGAAGATCCAGTAGCGGTTGTTGACGCCGCAGGCATTCAGGACCTTGACCAGCATCTCGGGGTTGGTGGGGTTGAAGAACCAGAAGAGGCCGCCCTGGGACACTCCCAGCTCGGCCAGGGCGATCGCCTGGCCGTCGCCGTTGCTGCCGCCGCCTTGCGCGGTGTGGTAGTGGGCTTTGACGGCGAAACGGTCGCCGATGCATAGCTGGGTGGACGTGGTGGCGCAGCCGGCCTGCGCTGCGGGCGGCGGCACGACCGAATCGGCGGCGGTGGTGGGCGGTGCGGGCGCGTTGTTCGCGCTGGCCGCTGTTGTCGCCGCATCACCCGCTTCGCTCGCGACAAGCGCTGCGGTCGTGTGGCTCGCGGCGGCCGCGCCGAGCGCGGCGGGCGTCCCGCCGGAAACGATTACGTCGCTCGGGGAGCTGTCGGCCACGGCGGACGGTGGCGGGGCTGGGGCGGCGAGGCCGGCGGTGGTGCAGGAGAAGGCGGCGGTGTCCTGGACAGGCAGCGCGGCCGTGCCGTCCTGGTTGGTGTAGACCTTGGTGCTGCCGGTGACCGAGTCGGTGACGGTGACGGTGAAGCCGACGTTGGTGGTGGCAGACGAGAAGACCCAGTAGTGCTGATTGACGCCGCAGGCGTTCAGCACCTTGAGCAGCATTTCGGGGTTGGAGGGGTCGAAGAACCAGAAGAGGCCGCCATGGGAGACGCCGATGTTGGCCAGGGCGATCGCCTGACCGAAACCGGAGTGGCCGCCGCCCTCGCTGGTGTGGAAGCTGGTGGTCACCTGCCACCGCCCGTCGCCGGGCTGGTCGTCCAGGCAGATGGTGGTGGCGCTTGCGGCGCAGCGGCTGCTGAACACGTAGATGGCGCCCTGCGCGCTGTGCAATCCAAGGGTGGCGAAGGTCGCTCCGACGGCCGCCGTCTTGCCGTCGCCGGAGAGCGCCACGATGCCCATTTCTTCGCTGGCCTGGCCGTCGCCCGCGACGAGCTTGGACACTTCGGTTGCGTCGGCCCAGGCGGCGCCGGGGCGGGCGAAGGCGTAAGCGGCGCCCTGGTTGGCGTTGCCGTCGACGGTTGCGGCTCGGGTGCCGCCCAGGATCGTGCTGCCGTCGTCGCTGATCGCCACCGAGGTGCCGAAGCTGTCGTTGCGGGCGCCGTCGGATGCGGTCAGCTTGGCGATCTGGGTGCCGTTGGCCCACCCGGAGGTAGGACGGGCGAAGACGTAGACGGCGCCCTGCGAGGCCTTGCTGTCGATGGCGGCGCCGCTGGCGCCGGCGGCGATGGTCGCGCCGTTGCTGCTGACCGCCACACCGAATCCCAGCTGGTCGCCGGCGGCGCCATCGGACGCGGTCAGCTTGGCGGTCTGGGTGGCGTTCACCCAGGTGTGGCTGGGCGACCAGGTGTACACATAGACCGCGCCCTGCGTCGCCTTGTTGTCGACAGTCGCCGCCGCACCGGCGGCGATGGTCGCGCCGTCGCCGCTGATCGCGTTCATCAGGCCCAGGCCGTCCTGGGCGGCCCCGTCCGAAGCGGTGAGCTTGGCGGTCTGCGTGCCGCTGATCCAACCGTTGGTGGGGCGGGCAAAGACGTAGAGCGCCCCCTGCGCGGCGTGGCTGCCGATCATGGCATGGTCGGTCGATGCGACCACGGTGGTGGCGTTGGCGTCGATCGCGACGGCACGCAGCTCGTCGCCCGCGGCGCCGTCTCCGGCGGTGAGCTTGGCCTGCTGCGTCTGGTTGGTCCAGGCGGTGCCGCCGCGCAGGAAGACGTAGACCGCCCCCTGCCCGCCATGCCCGCCCACCGTGGCGAAGGGTGCCACCGCCAGGATCGTCGAGCCGTCGGCGCTGATCGCGACGCCCTGGGGGAAATCGCCCAGCTGGTCGCTGGCGGCGCCGTCGGAGGCGGTCAGCTTGGCGGTCTGCACGCCGTTCGCCCAGCCGCTCACCGGGCGCGAAAACACGTACACCGCGCCGGCGGCGGCATGCCCCCCCACCTCGGCTTCGGGCGCCCCGGCCACCACCGTCTGACCGTCGTCGCTGATCGCCACGGCGGCTCCCAGGTTGTCGCCCGCGGCGCCGTCCGCTGCCACCAGCTTGGCCACCTGCATGAAGGGGTCGACCGTCACCGGATAGACCGCCCCGGCGTCCTGCACCTCGACCAGCAGCCGGTCGCGGCGCAACGCAAAGCGTGCCGCAAGCTGCCGACCGCGCGCGTCGTAGGCCGTCAAGCCGCCGTAGCGCAGCACCGGACCGCCACCTGCCAACGTCGTCGCTGCCGGCGGAGGCAGCAGCGTCAGGTCGCGTCCGTCCACCGAAACCGCGGCGCGCAGATCCCCTGCCAGCGCCAGCTCGAGGCGCAGCGCCCCCGCACCGGCCGGCGCGCGGCCGATCGTCCACCCCTCTTCGAGGCCCGCCGGGCCGTTGACGAACCAGGTGTCGACAGCCCCGCCACCGCCGGCGATATCGCTCGCGAAGTCGACCCGGTTGCGCGCCGTCCTGCGCGCCCTGAGCCGAGCGGCGTCGGGCGCCGCCTGCCGTTCGCCATCGCGCCCGACCACCGCCGCCGACAGCTGCCAGCGGTGGCCGCCGGCGGCAACCTGGACGCCGCCATTGCGGACCAGCGCCGAGGCGCCGCCACCGGCCAGCGTCGCGGCATAGCCGCCGCCCTGTGCGGTCAACGCGTACCCAACGTCATCGCGCCCCAGGGTCGACGACACGACCGCGCGCAGCGCCGGCGAGTCGGGAAGAGCCGCTGGCGCCGCGGCCGCACTGGCGACCGAAGCACCGCTCAGCACCCCCAGGGCCAGCCCGCCCCAGGCCGCCGCCACGTGGGTCAGGCACCGGCGGGTCCGGGCGCGATGAGGATCGGCCTGCGGGGGCTGGGCATGCAGCATGGCGAGCGTCCTTTCTGACCGGGTCCGCAGCAACTTAGAGCGTGTACTGCCAATCTAGACCATCGTATTGGCAGTTGGCTATAGCACGCGGCTGCAATTCCCCTGCCGGGTACCCGCAAGCCCCGCGGTCGCTTTGGCCGTCCAGGCACCCCGATGGCCGTTCCCAGCGCCGAAACTCGCCTGAGAACGCGCTCGCCCACAGCGCGCTGCGGCTGCGAGCTCCCTGACGGTAGGCTGGGTCCACGCAACCTTGCACCTATCGCGCCCCGGGAGTACATCCGAAGCGTGAACGTCGCCGTTCTCTCCCGCGACCCCGAGGTAATGGGGGGCACTGCCGTATTCCCGGCGACTCGCGTACCAGTCCAAACGCTGATCGAGTACCTGGAAGCAGGGGAAACCATCGATGACTTTCTCGAAGGCTTCCCCTCCGTCAAACGAGAGCAGGTCATCGCCTTTCTGGAGGCAGCGACCGAGCGCCTGGTGGCCGCGACCCCGTGAGGGTCCTCCTTGACGAATGCATCGCGCCCTCAAGTCGGCCCAACCTGGTACGGCAACCCACGTGGAGCTCTGATCCGCAAACCCTCGTCTGCTGTGACAAGGTCGGTCAGGCGCAGCGTCGTACTGCTGGAGGCCAAGGACGAAGCCGCGGGCGCCGGGGCTGAGCCGACCAGGGTCTCCGTGCTGCTGAAAGACGGCGTGGGGAAGATCGATTTCAAGCGGGACAAGCCAGGAGAGGTCACGCAGCGCCCCAAAATCTCGTGGACCCTCGTCGGTTGGTGGCCGCTCGCCCAGGGCGTCCTGGAGCTCTAGCGCTCACCAAGCCATTTGAACCGGCCGCTCGCGTCAAGACGATGAGTGGTGAAGCGTTGACCGCGGGCCTCTCAGCCACGCTCCAGCTCGTGCTGCAAGTCGTCGAAGTCCACGACGAAGGCATCGACGCCTTCCCGCGCCAGCGCCATCAAGAAGTCGGTTCGATCCGAGCCCGCAACCTGGTTTCTCAGTGGCTCTCCTGGCCGGAGCGGAACTCGGACTATCCGACTGCTGCCCTGGCGATTTCCTCGATTCTCTCGCTCCGAGCCTGAACCTCGAGTTGGCGACAGTTGCATGCGAGCAGATTGTCAAGGTGAAGCGCGTATCGCAGAGTCGCCTTTGCCACGGTACGAGCCTTGCGCAGTCGCGACTGAAACTCTTCACAATGAGCAGGTATCAGTGAAGCTGGGACACGTTGAGGGCTGCGGTAGAAGCAGTCGTCAACGGGGGGTACGCCGGCAGCGAACCGCAGACATGCCAAGCGATAGTCCAGGTAGCGTAAGTGCCGAGAAAAGAGATTATGGACATCCTGCCGCATCTTTGGCAGCCGGAGGAACTCGGCTCGGCTCGGATGGGATTCGCCAGCGGGATCGCCAGCGTCGAGATCTAAAAGATGGACCCGAACGATCGACTCACTGAGAATGTCGGCTGTATCGTCTCGCTGAACTTCGCTCGCCCGATCCATGTAAATCCGTAGCAGCTCTCGAAGCATCACAGGTGATTGCCCCTCGGCCAAGGCGAGGTCCAACCCTGCATCTGCAATGTAGCGCTCGACCGTCGCCGACCCCTTCCACCGTTTCAGGGCAGCGAGCCACTCCCTGCTATCTGAAAATCTACCGAGCTCCGTGCAAATGCCAGCTGCCAGATATGCCAGGTACTGCCGAGAGGACTCGGCAAGTTCCGGGAGCTGATACGTGGCCTCACAAAGACCCAGGGCCTTTCCGCAATCGCCACATCTCATGGCCCATTGGACCTCAAATTCGGAGACGTCATTCGCCAACTGACGATCGTTGCCGGCGTATACTCTGAGGTCGGCGACCAAGCGCTCCAGCCGCGACCGTTCCGGCCTCGCACTGAGAGTGATGTGAGCTAAATACAGCCGCGACAGCCATGCATCCCGCCGAGGGGCTTCCTCCGGCTCCGATTGACGCGCCTCGAGGAGCAGTTTAAGGCCGCCGCGACAGTCGCCTGAGATTGCGGTTGAGATGCCGGCCTGCACCATCGCCTTGAACCAGACCGCGCGATTGCCAACCGCAAGTGCAGCCGACGCCGTGCTCCGAAATAGCAGGGCTGCTTCTGCAGAACGGCTGGCGCGGCTCGCCCGCCAGGCTTCGTCGAGAAGTTCGTCATGGTGTGCCATGGTAATGACAGTCGGCGGCTCACATGGCAAGGTTGTCTCTGATGCGCCTCAGTACGACTGCGGCAAGGTCTGCCTCTCCGCCAAGCAAGCTTTCGAGCTGCTTCTCATCTGCCTTTCTCCACACCGTTCCAGTTGGATACGCCTCGCTAAGGCGATCGTAAAGAACTTTCGACGGGAGGATCTCCTTGGTCCAGGCGCGTAGCGCTCGCGGCGAGATATACTCCTCGCGTCCTTCCCGCTTGAGCAAGACGCTCAGCCGCTCGTTTCTGCGAAAGCCCTCCTCAAGCTGAGTGGCGATCTCTGTTGCGGTCTGGTCTGACTGATAGAGCCCCCCCGTGATGTGGCCGGCGAGGTCAGAGGGAAGCGTAGGGGTGTCGCCGGCGCTCGCAACGCGGGCAATGAGCAGACTCGGCAGATGACCGCGGCCGTACAGCGCGGCCCCCAGCTCCATCATAACGTTGGGGTTCGCGCCACTCACGTCGGCAACGAAAAAGTCCGCATCGTTGAGATGCGCCTCGACATTGCCACGAATTATATCCTCAAAGGTTCGCTGATCGGCGGTCCGGAGCTCACAGCCGAGGCGGTCTTCCACCGTCATGCGCACGGCCTCCCGTGAGACGTCGAATTCCTTTGAAAAGGGAGTCATCAGAAAGGCGGTGAGATGCGTTCGTTCGCGTCGCCGCGGCAGAGTAATTTGTCTGCGCTGCTTGTCCAGCTCCGCCCGCTCATGAGCCATGGTCACCTTCTCCACCAGGAACTGAAGCGATTTGCTCATCAGGCGTTGAAACTGAGCATGAAAGATTTGCGCATTGCTGGGAGTCATGAGCTCTTGATTGTAGAGAATTGCATCGTTATAGACGCAGAGCATGAGGTCGACCAGGTCTTCGTCATCGGGATTGACCTCGACCAAGCTAGCGAGAGACCGGATCAAGGGATTGGCGGCGTTGATGCTCATCCGCATATCGGCGTTGCGGCTCAGAATCAGCATCTCCTCTGCCATGACGCGCAGATCGGAAGGACTGTTCGGATCGTTGAGGATGCTTCGGGCCTTCATGCTTCCCTGCGCGACCTCGTTGCTTTTCAGCACGGCAGGCAGGGAATCCGGCTGGAAGCGACGCGGCTCCACTCGCAAGCGGCCGGTGCCGCCGGGCCGCAAGCGGTGCGACATCTGTTGAGCCAGGATCCGGACGGCGCGATCTTGCGTTGGATCTACCTCGCGAAAAACGGTAGGGTCGTCCTCGCGATCCACATAGACGAGACACAGCGCTCCCTTTCGGCGTTCGACCCAGGTCTTGATCAGCTCGGCCTCAAAAAAGTAGCTAGCGTCTACGACGGTTGTGCCGGCGGCATCCGCCATTTCGAAGAACTGGTTCGCAGAGCTGCGCGTCGTGAAGCAGGGTAGGCGTTTACTGCCATCCCCCTCCCGGGCGGGGAGGGCGGCTTCGATCTCCGACAGGGTCGCCCAGGTGTAGTTCGCCCCAGCATCTTCGCTGACAAAGCGGCGTCCTCCGTGCCATGTGCGGGCGCTTGACGCCGCCGATTTGGCGTTGATTCTCCATTCCAGGAGGTGGGCGAACTTGTCAAAGAATGGATCGTAGTGAAAGCAGGCAGCCTTGATGCCAAGGTCGTGGAAGGCCAGGATCTCCGAGAGGCGCTGGGGCTCCTTCTCCCGCAGGTGCTCGAAATGCCTGACGATGATGTCGCCGAGACGGTCGCGGAGCGCCGTAAAGCTGGAATCCCGTGTGAAGTTGTCGCGCGCCGCGTTCGGCGAAAGACTGCTGGTATTGATGATCCCGTTGACAAAGCGAGCCCAAGGCGGCAGGATCTCCTTGGCCTCCTCGCACAGGAACATGCGCTTGAGGAACACTCTCACCGTCCGGGGCGCATCGGTGGCGATGAGGCGAGTGCGGGTGATGTAGAGCAGGCCCTCTGCATGAAGCGCCGGAACGCCGCCCACGGCCGGGTCAGTAATATCTATTGGGATTACTTCGAGGACACTGTCTGGGACGGTGCGCTCCAGGTAGATCATGCTGTCAAAGCGCATCTCGGATTCGGAGATGCCATTGCGCTCCCATGGCATCACCATGGTGTTGATCTGTGCGCCATGATGCCCTGGATCGTTCAGGTAGATAGGGATGCGGAGCATGTCCGCATAGGTGCGGACGACCTTCTTGATGAAGTCCTCGTGCAAGAGGCCGCGGTCTTCAGCAGACCTGAGGTGAACCGTAACCTCTGTGCCGATGGTTGGGAGCGTGCAGGGCGAAATCGTGTAGTCCTTGTTGCCCGAGTTCTCCCAGAGACAACCGTTGTCCGGAAGTGCGTCCCAAGCGCGCGTGCGGACCTCCACACGGGCACCCACCACGAACCCGGATAGAAAGCCGATACCGAACTGGCCGATCGCATCCGGCACCTCGTCCTTGGCAGCTTTCGTCCCAGACTTACCTATGGTCGAGAGGAAATCCTCCAAATCCTGCACACTCATGCCGATGCCGTTGTCGCGAAAAACGATGCGGGCCGGAGAGGCCGTCAGGTCGGTCAAGATCCCGATATGCCCCTGCTCGCGGCTGAACAACGGATCTTTGGTGGCTCGGCGCAGGATGGCATCGTGGGCGTTCTGTATGAGCTCTCGGATGAACACCTTCTTTTCCGAATAGAGATGCCCGGCGAGGAGCTGGATCAGGCCGTCAAAGTCGAAGGTCATCTCATTGTGGATAGTGGGCATAAGCAGATTTTACCGCAGCTGGACCGGGATATTGGGTGAAGGCCGTTGAAATTGGCAGCTGCCGAGGACGCTCGTATCGCTCATTAGCCATAGGCGGATCAATGAGGCGCCGATGGTCAGCTGGCTGGCGCTTGTCTATACGACGGCGCTAGTGCCGCCAGCACCCGCTCGCATGGCCGGCCGATTCCCGTTGCTTATGGATGAACACGTCCCGTTATGGGCCGACTCCGTGGCTGACCTGAATGGGATTCGGTTCGGCCAGCCTTCCAAGCTCCGCGTCTTCGGCGAGCGCTGCGTCAATCTCGGCTTGGTGGTCGTAGTAGTAGGCGAGAGCGGCATGAAGCTCGCCGCGCGTCAAGGTACGGGACGAGAAGTACTGCAGCAACTCGTCGTCCGGCACTCCGGCCCGCCGCGCGGCAACGATGTCCATGACACGCACGCGGGTGCCGGCGACGCACGGACGGCCGCTCATCACCTGAGGCTGCGTTGAGATGTGCGGGTACGAGAGGCAGGGGACCGCGACCATAAGGCATCTCACAATAGCACCCCGCGGCACTGCCGCTTCGAACTCGCACGCTAATCTGGTCCGAGGCCCGAAGGAAACCGGCTCCCGCCGGGGCACCGAGCCGACCAAGCCATGGGCACCGAGCCACCCAGGCCATGGGTACCGAGCCGGTTGCCGGGGGCTGGGGGGACCCCTCGGCGGCGCTCTGGGGCGAAGCAAACCTGCTCATCGGCCGGCGCCCCTCCCGCAGGCCCCCACCGCCAATCGAGCCCCAGCGCGACGACCGAGGGGTCCCCCCCAGTCCCCGGCCATCAAGGCCTGGCGCGCTGTCGAGAGGTGCCCTCCAGTTCCCGGCAACCGGCCATCAAGGCCTGGCGCGCTGTCGAGAGGTGCCCTCCAGCGGCCGCCGCCCCCCCAGCGTCTACCGCCGGGGGAGCAGGCTCTTGCCGTCGAGGCGCTCGGGGGGGGCGACTTTGTAGAGGTCGAGGATGGTGGGCATGACGTCGCCCATTTTGGCGTCGGCGGCGTCGAGCTTGAAGTTGCTGAAGAGGATGCCCTTGACCAGGGGCGGATAGACGGAGCAGTGGTCCCCGGACCAGATCTGGTCGTTGGGTTCGACGATGGTCTTGCCGATGCCGCCCAGGCTGTCCTGCCAGCCGACGCGGTAGCCCTCGCTGTTGGAGGGGATGAGGTCGGGGATCAGCTCGGGATCGTAGGTGCCGTAGGCCTCGTCGCGGGTGAAGACGTGGGCCACGGGGTGCTCACCGGTGTCGGGATCGACGTAGGACTGCAGGCCGGCGATGATGGCGGCGGTCACCTGCTTGTAGTCCTCGCCCGGCTTGACGATGCCCTTGGCTTCGCGTCCGGCGAGGTTGATGTAGATCTGGCCCAGGCCCAGGGCGTAGGCCTTGGTCTTGGACCAGTCCACGTTGACGAAGAAGTCGCCCTGGCCGAACAGATCTTCCAGGTTTTTGCGCTTGGTGTCTTCGCCGGTCAGGCTCATGAAGCCGTTGGTCGCCAACCAGGTGTTGTAGTTCATGCCGCGGCGGAAGGAAGCGAAGCCGTGGTCCGACACCACCATCAGCGCGGTGCCGGCGGGCATTTTCTGCATCGTCTCGCCGACGATGTCGTCCATCTGCTGATAGGCGGCCAGCACCGACGGGCCCCAGCGCTTGGCGCCTTCGGCGGTGTAGAGCGGGTGCTTCGGATCGAGGAAGCGGAACATCATGTGCTGCACCCGATCGGTGAATTCGAAGTAGTGCACCATCACGTCCCAATCGTCGTCCGCCAGCTGCGTGCGCAGGATCTGCCGATCCTTGTCGACGGTCTGGCGAACGTCTTCCAGGAACACCTGCTCGTCCGAGGTGCCGTCGGTGAGCGACCAGGTATCGATCATCCAGCCGATGGTCTTGAACAAGCCGAAGCGATGGGTCAGGTCGCCGACAAAGGAGCTGGGCGCGGTGATGGCGAAACCGGGGGGCAGGCGCTCGGGATCGAATTGAATGGGCGACAGGTAGATGCGCAGCTCGGGCGCCACCGACAGGACGCGGAACTTGCCGATGCCATGCACCTGGATGAGCCGGTTGAAGGGGAAGGTGAAGCGCGCCCAGTCGCTCCATTGGCCGGGCTTCAAGGTGATGTCGTTGCCCGAGACCTGGATGCGCACGCTGGCGCGGTCGGGGGGCACGGTCAGGCGCATCGGGATCGAAATGAAGTCGCCGTGCTGCGGGAAGAGGTCGTTGGGGACCTCCTTGATCTCGGTGTCGATCACCCCTTTGTTGTCGGGCAGCTCGACCACTTCCACCTTGAAGTCGCCGCCGCCCTTGGGGGTGAAGAACAGCTCCGAGGTGAAGTAGAACGGCTTGCCGATGCGCGCCGACAGGTCGGGCGTGCCCAGGCCGCTGAGCAGCCGGCCGTGCTCGAACTCCTTGGGCGGGAAGGTGACCGGCACCCGCATCACCCGCACGTGCTTGCCGGCGTTGCCCAGGATGGACCAGAAGGTGGCGCCGCGCTGGCGGTTGAACGGCACCGGGTGCTGCTTGGGCAGCATGCGGTTGGCGGCGTAGCCGAAAAACAGACCCGCGGCCACGGCGACGACCAGCGCGGCCGGCACGCCGAACACCAGCCGCCACCGCGGCGAAACGAGCCGCCGCCGCACCAGCACCGCCACCAGCGCCCCCAGCAGGAAGACCGCCGCGCCGGCAATGCCGCCGACGACCCAGCCGTTGTTGGCGCCCCACAGGAAGGGCTCCTTCTTGACGTCGAAGGCGGCAAAGCTGGGGTGGTAGGTCTGCGGGTCGCGCTTGAGGAAGTCGAAGATGCCGTGACGGCCAGGATTGAGGCCGGTGGCAAAGGTGGACCACGACACCGGCGTCTGCGACGGGATGGTCGACAGCAGCGGCGCGAAGGTCCCCTGCCGCGCCAGCGCCGCCAGGTGGGGGAGCTTCCCCTCGTCCATCCACTTCTGCGTCAGCTTGGCGTCGGCGCCGTCGAAGCCCAAAATCAACAGCCGCCGCGGCGGCTGGCCGTCCGCGCCCACGGCCGCCGCGGCGCCGGCTGCCGGAGCGGCGTCGGCGGCGCGCATCGCCCGCACGTGGACGGCAAGCGCCGCCAAGGCCAGGACCATCACCAGGGCGGCACCCAGGAGCCGGCGGAACAGGCGCCGGCGGCCCGACCGGAGCAGAGTTTGGGACGGGGGCAGGGTCTTGCGCATGGGGAACCGAACCTCGTGGCGGATGGCGGCGTTGCGGGGCGAAGGTTTCACGGCGGCGAAGGGGTAGCACTATACCAGACCGGCCCCCACCGCCAGCACCCCGCGCCACTCCTTGCTATAATCCGCGACGTTCGATCGGAAAACCCTATGGCTGGCGCAGAGACCGAGCTCCGTACCGTGGAGGGCTCCAGCGCGCTGGTGGCGATCGAGCGCGAGCGTTTCCATTCCTATTCGCAGCTGGTCCGCAATCTCCACTGGCTGGCGGCAGCCCTGGTGGTGCTGTATGGGCTGCTGTCGCGCGGGGCCAGGATCCCGGCGCTGCTGACCCAGGGCGTCGCCCTGGGCTCCGACCTGGGGACGCTGCTGGTGCTGGCCGGCACCATGGTGGCCTACACGCTGGCGTTGCACTCGCGTCTGTTCGCGCGCTTCTCGCTCGAAGAGCGGATGTGGGCGGAAAACGTCGTCGACCTGTCCTGGATCACCGCCGTGGTGCTGTTCACCGACGCCACGCGCAGCCCGTTCTTCTTTCTGTACTACATCGTGCTGTACGCCTCGACGCCGTCCACCAGCCGCCGCCAGACCTACGGCAAGGCGATCGCGATCAGCGTGCTGATGCTGTTCGTCATCCTGCCGCTGGGCGCCGGCACGATCAACCGGTCCAAGCTCGCCGCGCAATGGGCGACGCTGGCGGGCAACCTGCTGTGGCCGCTCGCCGGCGTGTGGCTGGTGGCCTACTTCTCCGCCGAAGCGGGGACCCTGGGCGCCAACCTTCACCAATCGCTGTTCCTGGCCGCTCACACCGACGCCCTGACCGACCTGCCGAACCTGCGCTACTTCACCACCGCCGCAGACGCGCGCGGCAAGCTGGGCGGCTTCTACACCATCGTCATGGTCGACGCCGACAACCTGAAGAAGGTGAACGACACCCATGGGCATGCGGTCGGCTCCGAGCTGATCCGCACCGTCGCGGACGCCATCCGCAGCGCCGCCCGCAGCGGCGACGACCTGTGCTCCCGCATCGGCGGCGACGAGTTCATCGTCCGCCTGGCGAGCGCCTCCGAAGCCGGCGCGCTCGCCTACTGCCGGCGGGTGCGCACCTACCTTGGCGAGCACCCCCTGCGGATCGGCACCGACACCCTGCTGCCCATCTCGGTTTCGATGGGCATCGCCGCGTTTCCCAAACACGGCCGCACCCTGTCGGAGGTCACCCGCCACGCCGACGAGGCCCTGTACCGCAGCAAGCAGGAAGGCCGCGCCCGCGACAACGTGTGGGCCGCCTGAACCATCCCATCCCCCCAGCCCTCCTTGCCAACCTGGTGTCCCGAGTCAGAGCGCGGATGGCTCGCCGACCGACGCCGCGCTTTCTGACTCGGGACGGTACCTACTTGGCGTAGCCGAGCGACCGCAGGCGAGCCAGGTCCTCCGGCGAGGGCTGCACCAGGGGATCGGGGCGCAGGCCGGCGAGCAGGCGATGCTCCTCCTGGTCGTGGGCGCGGGCCTGCATGTAGCGCGCAAGGAGGGCCGCAGCCAGTTGGGGACGGTCGCGCAATCGATTCTGCGTTTCGCCGGGATCGCGCGATACGTTGTACAGCTCGGTCGCATGGTCGTCCGCCACCAGCAGCGACCATAGCGGCGTGCGCAACTTCTCCCGCGAGCCGGCCATGTAGACCCAGCAGCGGCCCTCGCGGCCGGCGGTCAGCAGCGGCAGCAGGCTGCGCCCTTCGGCTTCGGGGTTGCACGGGATGCCCAGAGCATCCAGCACGGTCGGCATGATCTCCAGGGTCGAGACCAGCTCGGAGATCCGCCGGCCGCCGAAGACGCCGTGCGGGAAGCGGATCATCAGCGGCACGTGCGCGATCTCTTCGTAATTCTGCTCGTGCAGGAAGCGGCCGTGCTCGGCGAACTCCTCGCCATGGTCGGCGGTCAGCACGATCAGCGTCGTGTCCCACAGGCCGAGCACCCGCAGGTGGTGGAAGAGCTGCTCCAGCTGGGCGTCGACGTAGGCGATGCCGCCATCGTACAGGCCCTTCATGTATTCGACGTCGGCGGCGCTGAACACGTCCTTGCGGACCGCCTTCGGCATCTTGTCGACCGCCAGCAGCAGCTCGCTGGCGCACAGGCCGTTGCGGCAGCCGTCGAAGGTGCCGTGATATCCGGCGGTGAACATCCGGTTGTACGCCGGGCCGTGATCGTAGGGCAGGCGCTTGAAGGTGGAATGGACGTCGTAGGTGTGCAGGAACAGGAAGAACTTGCCGCCGTGATAGGAATCGATCCATTGGTAGAGCATCGGCAGCTCGACCGCAAAGTCGCCGCCCCAGTCGTAGAAGAAATCGAAACCTTTTCCGAGCCCGTACATGGCGCGCACGAAACCGCCGCCGGTGTAGCCGCGGGTGTGGTAGCCCGCGGCACGCAGCTGCTCGGCCAGGGTGATGCGTTGCGGCGACAGCGCGTGGGGGCTGTCCGCCCACTCTCCATGCACGGTGGGCGGCAGCGAGGTGAACATCGAGGCGTGCACCGGCAGCGTGCCGCCGCCGGTGTTGATATTGCGATCGAACACCACGGCCTCGCGCGCGAATCGATCGATATTGGGGCTGACCGGCCGGGGGTATCCGTACACCCCAAGATGGTCCGCCCGCAACGTGTCGATCGAGATCAGCAGCACGTTGCAGCCGCGGCACCGGTACCCGGCGTCGACCAGGCCGGGACCGGCGGGTTTGTGCGTCCAATTGCAGCCCAACGCCAGCGTTACAGCAAGCAGACCGGGCAATGCCCGCAACGGATATGCCTTCATTTTGCCATCCCCCGTCAGATGCATGACGATCATGCGGGCAATCCGCCGCTTCGGCAAGAGGGACCGCGGCTCACTGGCAGCTGGCGGGGAAGGCGTAGCTGTCGGTGACCGCGGGCGCCGGCAGCCCCAGGTAGTTGAAGTAGACCTTGCCGATGCCGGTGCGCACGTCGGTGACCTCCAGCCTATAGAAGACGTCGGTGGTGGCCGCCGAGAACACCCAAAAACTGCTGTCGAGCGCACAACCGTCGATCACCTTGACCATCAGCTCCCAGTTGCTGGGATCGAAGAACCAGAAGAGGCCCGAGCCGCTGCCGGCGGCCGGACTGGCGCCGGGCGGTGTTACCGCCGGCGCGACGGGGACGACGGAGCCCACGCCGGTGGCGCCGTAGGCGGTGCGCCAGCTGACGTCGATGAGAAAGGACCCTTCCAGGCAGAGCGCCGTCGCCGTCGAATCGCCGCACGACGGAGCGACCGCCGGCCGCGTCACGCTCCAGGTACCGCCGAACGAGCCGTTGTAGACGCCCAAGGCGTCGCTGCCGTCCGCCTGCAGGCTCCACACCGCCACCAGTCCGGGCTGTGGCACGGTCAGGGCGATACTGATCGTGGCGCGGATCTGGTCCACCGTGCGCGCCACGCTCCACAGCCGCATCTCGGTCATCGTACCGGCGGGACTGTAGGGCCACGACACGTCGCCGCCGATGCGCAACGCCGCCGTGCTCACCGCCGGCGGACCCGGCACCGCGAACGATCCGACCAGCTCGCCGTCGACGTAGTGGCTCTGCGTCGTCCCATCGAAGGTCACCGCCAGGTGGGTCCACTGCCCGGCGGGCACCGTGCCGGCGGCGAACGCCGAGCCGCTGCCGCGGAACGACGCCTGCAAGGTATTGCCGCAGACCCCGAACCAGTAGGCTTGCGTCTCATCCTTGCCGGCCAGGCTGCGGCAGGCCTGGCCGCCGAACGGCGTCGCCAGATTGACCCAGGCCTCCAGCGTGATCGCCGAGGCAGGATTGAGCGCCGGGCTGTCCGCCACCTCAAGGTAGCCGTTGCCCGTCGCCGGATCGCCCGTACCGCTCCACAGGATCGCACCGCCAAAGGGCTGCGCCGCGGCCGGCGGCGCCAACCCCGCCAACCCCGCCAACATTGCGCTGCCGGCGGCAGCGCTCAGCAAGGCTCTGGCGACCGCGCGGCAGAGAGCCGCCGCCCCCCTGGTCGCCGCCCCGACCGCCATCGTCATGGGTGCCACCGCGGTCGCCACGACAGCCGCCGCCGGCCGGCGGCAGGAAGACACGTTGCCCAGCATGGAAATTGTGGGGATCATGAAATCCCTCCTTTCTATGCTGTAAGGACGGAAACGCCCCGCCGCAACGCGCAACTCGCCGCAACTTTTTTCACGCCGCCCCCCCGTCCACGCGACCGTGGCAGCCGGCAGGTCGGAGCTGGAGGCTGGCAGTTAGGCTAGAAGGTCGCCGCGAGCGCCGGCGCGGTGCGGCCGCGGTAGATGGCCAGATAGCTTTCCAGGGCGGTCAGCGCCAGCCGGTCGGCCGAGCTGGTCACGACGCGAATGCCGCCCCGCCGCAGGTGGGCGGCAAGCCGCCGGTTGGCCAGACTGATCTCCAGGGCGGCCACCTGGGCGAAGGCTGCCACCGGGGTGCGCGGCTCGGCGCTGGCCAGGCGCCGCAGCTCGGGGTCTTCCAGGTTGATCAGCAGCGGCCGGTGGCGAACGGCCAGCCGCAGCAGCGAATCCCGCAGCAGCTCCGCCGCCGCCAGGTCCACCACCGAAGTGAACAGCACGGCGGTGGCGCGCCGCGGCTCGACGCTGGCCGCCACGTCGGCCATCAGGTCGTAGGCCGGCTCGACGATCCGCGCCGCCAGGTCGAACAGCGCCGCGTAGCCCTGCCGCGCCGAGCGCGGGCCGGAATGCAGCCGCACCCGGCGCTCCACCCGGTCGGAGAAAGCCACCACGCTCACCTGGTCGCCGCGCGCCGCCGCCACGCGGGTGAGCGCCAGCGCCGCCGCCAGGGCGTAGTCGAGCTTGCTGCGGCCGCCGTCCATCGACGCCATGGCGCGCGCGCAGTCGAGCAGCACCACCAGCCGCTCGCTGCGCTCCCAGGTGTCCTCGCGGCTGATCAGCCGGCCGTGGCGCGCCGTCGCCTTCCACTGCACCTTGACCAGCGGGTCGCCCGGCAGGTAGGCACGCAGCGCATAGGGCTCGCTGCCGACGCCCTGCAAACGCAGCGCGGCCTGCCCCAGGCGCTGCCGGTGCGCGGCGGCGAGCAGCTGGCCGACGCGCCCGTCCCAGCGCACCTGCGGATACACCCTCACCTTTTCGTCCGTCAGCAGGTCGCGCTGCGCCCAGCTGAGGCGCCAGGGACCCAGCACCCGCACCGTCAGCGGCGCCACCAGGTGCTCGCCGCGGCGCCGCGGCACCAGCATGTACCGCCAGGTGGCCGGCAATCCGGCGCCAGCCGTCAGCCGCCGGCGCAGCGGCGCCTCCGCCAGCGCCGGATGCAGCCCCTCGCGCAGCGACAGCTCCACCGGGCGGCCCCCGCCGCGCCACACCCGCGCCCCAGCCGCACCTGCCGCCCCTGCCGCGCCCGCCGCACCCGCCGCGCCCGCCGCGAGCGGCGCCCCGACGGCGATCGTCAGCTCGACCTGGCCGGCCGCCTGCTGCACCAGCATCGTCGGCCACCGCCGCACCGCCGCGAGCGGCACCCGCCGGGCGCGGTGCCAGTCGACGACCGCCGCACCCAGGATCAGGACATCCAGGATCGCCGCCCAGGGCGCCAAAGCCGGCGCCAGGAACGCGCCGATGAACAGCGCCGTGACCAGGCCAAGCAGGCGGAAGCAGCGAGCGGCTGGCACCATTCAGTGCGGCACCGGCTCCGCGGCCGCCACCTGCTCCAGGATCTGCCGCGCGCCGTGGCCTTCGATCTCGGCCTCGGGCGTGAGGATCAAGCGGTGCGCCCAGCAAGGCACCAGCAGCCGCTTGCAATCGTCGGGGGCGACAAAATCGCGCCCTTCCAGCAGCGCCGCCGCCCGCGCCAGCTCCAACAGGGCCAGCACCGCGCGCGGGCTGACCCCCAGCTCGATGTGCGGCGAGCTGCGCGCCGCCGCCGCCAGACGCGCCAGGTAGTCGAGCACCTCGTCGGCGACGTGGACGCGCCGCGAGGCGCCGCGCAACGCCAACGCTTCAACGGGCGAGGTCACGGCGGCGAGCCTGGCCTCCGCTTCCAACGTGCCGGCGACCGACCGCCGCAGCAGGTCCAGCTCGGCGTCGCGCGGCGGCAGGCCGATCTCGATGCGCACCAGGAAGCGGTCCAGCTGCGCTTCGGGCAGCGGATACACGCCTTCCAGCTCGATCGGATTCTGCGTCGCGACGACGAAGAACCCCGCCGGCAGCACGTGGCTCTGGCCGTCGATGGTGACCTGGCCTTCCTGCATCGCCTCCAGCAGCGCCGATTGCGTCTTGGGCGGCGTGCGGTTGATCTCGTCCGCCATCAGCACGCCGGCGAAGACCGGTCCGCGCAGCAGGCGGAAGCTGGCGGCCGCGGTGTCGAAGACGTTGGTGCCGACCAGGTCGGCCGGCATCAGGTCGGGGGTGAACTGGATGCGGCTGAAGCGGCCGCCCAGGCAGCTGGCAAAGGCGCGCGCCAGACGGGTCTTGCCCAGCCCCGGCAGGCCTTCGAGCAGCGCATGGCCGTTCGCCATGTACGCCGCCAGCAGGACGTCGATCGCCTCGCGCTGCCCCAGCACCTGGCTGCCGAGCGCCGTCGCCACCTGGCCGGCCAGCTCGATGAGCCGCGCCGTGGGCACGGCGGCGGCGCCTCCTGCCGCTGCGCCCTCCGCGTCCCGCGAAGCGCCGGTGTTGGCGGCGGCGGTGCCGCCGCCGGGTGGGGCGAGATCGGCCGGGGTGGATGATCCGGCGAGCTCGCCGGTGGGATCGTCAATCGGGCTCGAGGTCATCGTCATCTCTCCAGGTCGCTCCAGGTCTCTCCGGCTCTATCCAGGTCTCTCCACGCGCCGCCAGATCCAGGAAGTTGCACGCCATGCCGCGCCGCGCCGCTAGGCCGCCGACCGCCCTTTGCGGCGGGCTGCCAGCTGCACAGCCAGGGCGACCAGGTCGTCCGGGCCGGCGGCCGCGGCCTGCCGGTCCATCGCCGCCGGCAGCACCAACCCGCGGTCCAGCTCGCGCGCCCGCGCCACCAGCAGCCGCGCCGCTTCGGCGTGGTGTCCCAGACGGTGGTGCAGCCAGCCCAGGCCGAGCAGGAAGGTCGCCGCCGAACCGGCCAGCGGCGGCCGCTCGCTCCAGGCCGGCCCCTGCCGCCGGGCGAGCGCCAGCACTCCCAGCACGTACAGCAGGACCAGGTGGAGGAACATCAGATCCGCGACGTGGCCCAGGCGCGGGTCGCCGGCCTTGTCGATGGTGATCAGGCCGTGGTCGTATTCGTCGAAAACCCAGCGCCGGCCCAGGTTGCGCCGCAGCGCCTCCAGCAGGTTGGCGTTTCCCGGCTGGTCCAGCCTGGCATTGGACAGCGCGTCCGCCGGCAGCACGACGACCCTGCCGCGGCCGTGCCGCGCCACGGTGATCACCGGCTGGCCGGCCGGACCGGTGTATAGGACCAGCGCCGCCGGGTCGGCCCGCGGCAGCTGCCGCGGCGCCCAGATGCGCACCGGCTGCCAGCCCGGCAGGGCCGGACGCAGGGTCCACTCCTGGCGGATGAAGCGGCGCCACTGCCAATAGCCGAGGGGCGGCCGGCGGACGGTCTTGCCTTCCCGCAGACCGGCAAACTGCTCGGCCGCCAGGCCGCTGCCGCTGTAGGCCAGGATCAGGTCGCCACCGCGAGCCACGTGGTCGTCGAGCGCTCCTTCCAGGTCCGCGGACGGCATCCCCTGCCACGGAAACGCCAGCACCAGGACGGTATGGCTGCCGTCGCGCCCCGAGCCACCGCGCGTGCCGGCATCCGTCCCGCCGCCCTCCATGAAACGCACCGGCGACTCGGTGAGCAGGCTCACCTTGGCGCCGCGGTCGGCCAGGTAGCGGCGCGCCGCGAGCCACCCGTCGGGGCGGCGCGAAAGCGAGCTGCCGCCGCTCGACAGGCCGCCGGCCGACAGGACGACGGCGGCAAATGCCACCACGAAGACCGCCGCCGCGGCCACCCATTGCCAGCGCTTCACGCCAGCGCCGCCTCGAGCGACGCGCGCAGCTGCCGCACCTCGTCGACGGCCGGCAGGCGCGGACCGTACGTCAGGGCGTCCAGCCGGCGCACCAGGCTCCGCAGGTCGTCACGGCGCGTGCGGGACAGCAGCTCGCGGCCGGTCCAGGTCGGCTCGGCCAGCGGCCCGGCAAGCGAACGCGCCAGCCACCACCAGAGGGCGCGCATCGCGGCGTGCACCTGACCCGCGCTCAGGCAGCGGTCCAGCTCCGCCCGCCAGCCGTCGGCGTCCCATGCCGCGGCTTCGCCCGGTGCCGCGGCGGCGGCGCCCTCCGCCGCACCGCGGTTTGCCGGCGGCGCCGCCTTCGCCCGGCCGCCCCGCCACAGGTCGATCGCCGCCTGAGCCGCGGCCCCCAGGGCGAAAAGCGCCGCCAGCCCCACGATCGCCAGGACCGTGTACCAGACCGCCGGCAACGTCCGCAGGTGCACGGCGCGCTCGATCAGGTCGGCCACCACGCGGTAGCTCGCGGCCAGCAGCTCGCGGGAGTACGAGGCATCGGGAGGCACCGGTTGGCGGGCGACGTGGCTCGCCGCCAGCGCTCCGTCGACCAGCGAGCGATCAGCCACCGCCGGCGGGAACGCCAGGGGCACACGACTCATCAGAACTGGGGTCCTCCCTCGGGCGGCTCCGGCCCGTCGGGCGGCCAGGCGGCGATCGGCGGCGGCGGCGGCGGCGACGGCGGGGCGACTGCCATGCCGGCGATCGCCGCCTGCAGGTCCTGGCCCTCGCGACGGCGGCGCGCGTCCACGAAGAGCAGCGCCAGCGCGAAGCCCCCATAGAGGTAGACCGCGGCCCGGATGGCGCTGGCCAGGACGACGAACGGCATCTGCATCCAGACGAGCCGCGGCGTCATCCCCTGGAAGGTGCCGCCGCTCGCGATCTGGTGCAGGACGCTGCCCATGACGATGCCCATGATCGGCAGCGACACCACCATGCCGACCAGGGAGGAGGTGATCCATAGCACTCCCACCAGGGCCAGCACCTTGGCGATCGAGCTGGTGGAGACCTGCCGCTGCGGGTTGTAAGTGGCCAGCGTGGCGCTGCGGCGCAGCGCCGCCATGCCGGCGAGCCCTTCGTCGGCCATCGCCGGGAGCGTAAAGGACAGCAGCGGGCCGACGTAGAACACCGGCACCAGGCAGCAGCATGCGGCCGCGGTCACGCTCACCCACAGCAACAGGACGGTGCCGAACATCCTGGGCCGCACGACAAAGCGGATGCTGCGCCCGGCGCTGGCGCCGCGGCCCGCCACCGTGTCGACCGCCGCCACCACCGTGGCGGAGGCGACCAGGATGATCACCAGGATCGTCGGCAACGCCACCGCCAGGACGCCGATCGCGAAGCCGAAGGCCTGCGCCGGGTCCGCCATGTTGGGGGCGCCGGGGCCGCCCGTCATCCTGCCTTGCGCCCAGGCCTGCACCGCGGTCTGCACCGCGGCCAGCAGGGCCAGGGTGACGGCAAACGGCGGGAACAGCCGGCGCAGGTTGGCTCGGGTCAGGCGCATCGCTTCGTCCAGGAGCCTGGTGAAGCGCTGCGGTTCCAGCGCCGACGCCGGCGCCGCCGCTGCCGCCGGAGCCGGAGCCTCAAAGCCGTTCGTCATCGTCCTCCCCCACGGATTTTCTGGGGGCGAGCGCCGCTCCCAGAAACAACGCTTCCAGGCTGAGCCCCAGCGCCAGCTTGGCGCCCAGCGGCACCGTCGGGTCGGGCGAGATGTTGCCCTCGATCACCGCCAGGACCACGAACCACGGCAGGCAGCCGAGCAGCACGTGCAGCGAGTCCCTGCCCGCCTGGCGGATCGCCTCGTTGCGCGGCACGTCGCCGGCCGCGACGATGGCTCGCCCGATGCCGAGACCGGCGGCGGCGGCAACCAGGATCAACGTGATCTCCAGCGGCCCATGCGCGGCGGTGAAGGCGAGCAGATCGCCGGCCAGCGAATAGCGCATGGTCACCCCGACCAGGGCGCCCAGCTGCAGTCCGTTGAGGACCACGATATACAGCGGCACGATGCCGGCCAGCAGGCCGCCGCCCCAGGCCACCAGGGCGACGCCGAGGTTGTTGGAAGCGATCTTCGACGAGGTGACGGCGGACGGCACCGACGTGGTCAGGGTTTCGGTCCACAGATGGCCGTCCTCCAGGCCCTGAATTTGCTTGGGCCCCAGCAGGATCTCGCCCAGGCGCGGCTGCGCTCCCGCCAGAGCCAACCCGAACAGGGCGGCGCCGGCGAAGATCGTCACCACCACGGCCAGCAGGCCGAGCTGGCGGCGAAACGCGGTGGGAAAGGTGACGCGGGCAAAGTGGATCAGCCCGCGGCGCTTGCCGGTCTGGCGCGTCAGGCGCAGCGTGCCCGCCAGGGCGAGCGCCGCCAGCTGGCGGGCGACCGCGGTGCCCGGAAAACGGTTGGCCGCCAGCGCGTGGTCGTGGAGCACCTGGCGATAGTCGAAGGCCAGCTGCTCGACCTCGGCGTAGGTGGGCGCCTGCCGCCCGCCGCGCCGCTGCCGCCGCTCGCCCAGGCGGCGTACCTCGGCGGCGAAGCGCTCCCAGAGCGGCCGGCGCAGCAGCACGAACCGCGTGTAGTCCATCATCCCTGCCGCACGTCCAGGGCGCGGCGGAGCGCCGAAACCGGGCCGCCCGGCGGGTCGTGCAGGTCGCTGTCCTTGACCAGCTGCGGCGCGTCGTGGTGAATGCGTACCAGCAGCTGCCGCGCCATCTCGTCGCGCGCCAGGCTGTCGACCAGGAAGCGCTCGCGCGCCAGGAACCCTTCGACGACGCTCACTTCCCGCGGTCCCCACCCCGGCGGCACGCGGCTGAGCAGCGGCGGCCTGTCGTCCTGGACCTCGTGGACCACCAGCGTGCCGGCCAGCCGATCGCCCAGCCGCCGCGCCAGCGGGTCCATGGCGATCAGCGGCACGCCCACCAGGTAGTCGACTTCGCGCACCAGGTTGCGCGCCAGGAGCGCCCCGGCACCGGGCTCCGCCCCCTCGGCGGTGACCACCCGCAGGCGGAACGCCATCTTGCCCAGGGTGCGGCCGCCGGTAGCGATCTCCATGCCGGCGAAGTACCCCCATTCGAGGAGGAACATGCCGCCCCCGATCACCGCGACGATCCAGACACCGTGGAACCACGCGGCGACCGCCGCTCCCAGCAGCGCCCAGAGCACCGCCAGGACCCCGACGCAGCAGTAGTCGATCAGCGCCGCCAGGCAGCGGCCGCCCAGGCCGGCCACCGGCAGGTCCAGGCGGATGTTGTCCAGCGCAAGGATGCTCTCGCGCTCAAGCTCAGCCAACGGTTCCTTTCCGCGCCGGTCAGCGGACGCTTCAGGTGTGGCCCACGGCCCAACCGGAATACCGCTATTCTGTCATGTGCCGGTCTTCAAGGCGTGCCCTGGGCCTCGCCGGTCATCGGCACGAAGAGGACCGGCAGCACCTCGTGCCGGTCGATGGCGCCGTCGCGGCCCTTGGTGAGGACCGTCAGCGTCTGCTTGCCGGAGCCGACCGGCAGCACCATGCGGCCGCCCCGCTTGAGCTGGGCGAGCAGCGGCCGCGGCACCGCGGGCGGGGCGGCGGTCAGGATGATGGCGTCAAAAGGCGCCGCCGCGGGCCAGCCGCGGTATCCGTCGCCCACCCGCACGTGCACGTTGCGAACGCCGAGGCGGTCCAGGACGGCCTGCGCGCGCGCCCCCAGCTCGGGCAGGATCTCCATGCTGTAGACCTGGCCCGCCAGGTGCGACAACACCGCCGCCTGATAGCCGGAACCGGTGCCGATCTCCAGCACCCGCGCCCCCGGCGTCAGCTCCAGCAAGGAGCTCATCAGCGCCACGATGTAAGGCTGCGAGATCGTCTGGGAGCTGCCGATGGGCAGCGGGCGGTCCTCGTACGCCTGGTCGCGCTCGTCCTCGGGCACGAAGAGGTGCCGCGGCACGTCCGTCATCGCGGCAAGGACGCGCGCGTCGGTCACGCCGCGGCCACGGATCACTTCGACCATCCGCAGGCGGAGGCGCCGCATCTCCTGCTCCGGGCCGTCGCCCGCCGGGTGGTCGTCCTGGGTCGCTCGCGCGGTCATGGTGCCATCCGTGGGAGGCGCAGCGGCAGGGGCACGCGCTGCCGCCAATGCTTCCGGCAGTGCCGGCACTGCCGGCGAAGCCAGCGTTGCCAGCAGCACGATAGAAGCCCACAGCAGCGCACGCCCGGACCTGGCGGCGGCCGCCGCGGCGCCGCCGGCGTCAGTGCTCATCCTGGACTTGGCCGGTCATCGGCGAAACCCGCACCGGGATCACCGGGTGCCGCTCGATGCCGTGCGGGGTCTTGGTGAGGACCTGCAGGTCCTGCACCGGCCCGCCCACCGCCACCACCATCTTGCCACCGATGCGCAGCTGGTCGATGAGCGGCTGCGGAATGCGCCGCGGCGCCGCCGAGATGAGGATGGCGTTGAACGGCGCCTTGTCGGGCAGGCCCAGATAGCCGTCACCCACCCGCACCTGGACGTTCTGGTATCCCATGACGGCAAGCGATCGCTCCGCCTGGCTGGCGACCACCGGGTCGATCTCGATCGAGTACACCTGGCGGGCGATGCGCGACAGCACCGCCGCGTGGTAGCCGGTGCCGGTGCCGACTTCCAGCACGGTATCGCTCTGCTTGAGGTCGAGCAGCGAAGTCATCAGCGCCACCACGTAGGGCTGGTAGATCGTCCGCCCCGGTCCCAGCTGCAGGGCGCGGTCGGCGTAGGCTTCGCCGCGCATGCTCTCGGGCAGGAAGAGGTGGCGCGGCACCTGGTCCATGGCGGCGAGCACCTCCGGCTGGTTGATGCCGCGCCGCCGCAGCTGCTGCTCGATCATCGCCCGCCGCAAGCCGCGGTAGAGGTCCGGCCGCGCCACCATGCGGCCCGGTCCGAAGTGCGGCCGCCCGTGGGGGTGCGGCGCGCCCGGCGGCTGCCCCGCGAGGCACGGCGCCGCCAGCCCGAGGCAGGCGGCAAGGCCACAGAGCAGGCCTGCCCGCCACCGCCGCCAGGGGTGGCGCCCGGCGCGCATGCTCACCGGTGCGGCTCCTCCGCCGCGGCCGCGGTGCCTGCAACCCCCGCAGCCCCCGCCCCCCCTCCCACCCCCGCAGCATCGCGCCGGTACACCACCTTGCCGTCGACCAGGGTGAGGTCGATGGGGGCGCGCGCCATGTCGGCCTCGGGCACCGTCATCGGGTCGCGGGCGAACACCACCAGGTCGGCGCGCTTGCCCACCGCCAGCGACCCCACCTCGCCGTCCAGGAAGAGCGACCAGGCTGCGTCCAGGGTGAAGCCGCGCAGCGCCTCCTCGCGGCTGAGGCGCTCGCCCGGCTGCCAGCCGCCGGGGGGCTGCCCGGCAAGGTCCTGCCGGGTGACCGCCGCGTACAGGCCCAGGCGGGGATCGGGCGATTCCACCGGAAAGTCGCTGCCCAGCGCCAGCCGGCCGCCCGCCGCCAGCACCTTGCGCCAGGCATAGGCGCCGCGCAGCCGCGCCGCCCCCAGGCGGTCTTCCGCCCACGGCATGTCGGAGGTGGCATGGGTCGGCTGCATCGAGGCGACGATCCCCAGCCGCGCCATGCGCTGGATGTCCTCCAGCCGCAGCACCTGCGCGTGCTCCAGACGGAAGCGCAGGTCGGGGCGGGGACCGCCGCCCATCGCCGCCTGCATGGCGTCGAGCGCCAGCAGCCCGCCGCGATCGCCGATGGCATGGATCGCCACCTGGAAGCCGCGTTCGACGGCGCGGCGCGCCACCGCTTCCATGTGGGCGGACGAGGTCACCACCAGCCCCAGGTTGCCCGGATCGTCGCTGTACCCCTCCAGCAGCGCCGCGCCGCGGCTGCCCAGGGCACCGTCGGCGTACATCTTGACGCCGCGCACCGTGATCCGCGCCTCCGGGTCGATCTGCGGCCCGCGCGCGAACCACCGGTCGAGGACCGGCTGGCGATCGGCGATGAACAGTGCGGCGCGCAGCGGCAGCTGGCCCGCCTGGCGCACCGCTTCGTAGGCCTCGTACTCCGGCTGGTCGATCCCCATGTCGGTGACCGTCGTCAGACCGCGCTCGACGCAGTAGCGCGCCGCCGCGGCCAGCTGGCGGCGGAGGTCGGCGGGGGTCGGCTCCGGCAGACGCCCCAATTCCATGGCGCGGTCGAGCAGCACGCCGGTGGGGCGGCCGGCCGCATCGCGCAGCAAGCGGCCGCCCGGCGGATCGGGCGTCGCCGCCGAGACGCCGAACGCCGCCATGGCGCGGGCGTTGACCAGCGCCGCGTGGCCGTCGACGCGGGTCAGCCAGACCGGGTGGTCGGGGACCGCCTGCGACAGCGCTTCGTGGGTCGGGAAGCTCTTGCCGGGCCAGTGGTTCTGGTCCCATCCGCGGCCCAGCACCCAGGCCCCCGCCGGCCGCCCCGCCGCCGCCTGGCGCACCCGGCGCACCACCTCGGCGAAGCTGTCGGCGGCGCGCAGGTCGACCTGCTCCAGGTCCGATCCCAGCCCACCCAGGTGGGAGTGGGCGTCGATCAGTCCGGGTGTCACGGCCCGCCCGGCCAGGTCGATGACCTGGGTCGAAGGCCCGCGCCGCGCCAGCGCCCCGGCATCGTCACCGATGTAGACGATGCGGCCGCCACGCACCGCCAGGCCGCCCGCGACGCGGCCGGGCGGCGCGACCGGATACAGCACGCCGTGCACCAAGATGAGGTCGGCCGCGTCCTCCGAAAAGGATGGCGCCGCCGCTGTCATGAGCCACGTCACAGCCAGGGCGATCCCGAGCGAAACCCTTGAAATCATTTCAATTTCCCATGGTCAAACCCGGTCATTCTGCCAGGGCGGAAGTGCAAAGTCCAAGCCACCGCCAGCCGGCCCGCCGGCGCGATCCGGGCCGCTATACTGCGCAGCATGCCGCAACCCGCTCTGACGCAGCTGGACGACATCCTGACGCGGCTCGACCGGCTGATCGCCGGTTCCCCCGCCGACAGCACCGAAGCCGCCTGGATCGAGGTGCGCCGCGCCGCAGGATCGAACGGCAACGGCAGCGCGGCAGCGGCCGGCAGCAGTCCCGCGGCACCGCGCGAGCGCACCCTGCTGATTCGTGTGCGCCAGAGCGGCCGCACCGGCCTCCACCGCACCGGCGCCGGCGATCCGTCGGAACTGGAAAACGCCCTGCGCGACGCCCTGGCCCAGGCCCGGCTGGCGGCGCCCACCCCCGCCGAGCCGCTGGCCGGCGCCGCCGAACCCGCGACGCGCCCCGACGGCCGCGCCCCCGAAGAGCCGGCGACGCTCTACGACCCCGAAATCGCCGAGCTCGCCCCCGCCCGCGCCCGCGAGCTGCTGGACAGCCGTGCCGAGCGCGGCGAAGACCTGCACCTGGGCTGGCTGGAAGGCCGCGTCGCGGTCGCCAACAGCGCCGGCCTGCGGCGCGCCGTGCGGGTCACCGCGGTCACCATGACCGCCAGCTGCGGCCAGGGCCCCGGCGCCGGGCGAGCGGCCGGCGCCGCCAGGAGGCTGCAACACCTGGGCGCCGCCACCCTCCTGGACCGAGCGCGGCGCCGCCACCCCCCCGCCGGCGCCGTCGCCGAATCGCTAGCCTCAGGCGCGCCCGCAACCTGGGCTGCCACAATGGCAGAGGCCGCGGCGCCAACGCCAGCGGAATCGCCGGCGGCAGCGGAGGCAGAAGCGCTGGAGCAAGCGGCGATCGCGCTGGAACGGCCGCAGGGCCCGGCGATGGTCCTGTCCGAGCAGGCCACCGCCGCCCTGCTCGACCTGCTCAACCGCCACGCGCTGGCCGCCGCCGCCTACCGCGACCCCGCCGGATGGCTGCACGGCAAGCTGGGCCAGGCCCTGTTCGCCCCCTGCCTCCACCTGCGCGACGACGCCACCGATCCCGCGACGCTCGCCTTCCCCTTCGACCTTGCCGGCTGGGCCAAGCGCCCGGTGGACATGATCGTCGCCGGCACCCTGGTCAGCCCCGCGATCGACCCCGCCCTGGGCCGCGAGCTGGGACGCTCCCCCACTCCCCACGCCATGGCCTCCGACGAGTCGATCGCCACCAACCTGCTGGTCCTCCCCGCCGCCGGCGCCGGGTTCGCCGAAGACGACCTGCTGCGCCAGGCCGAAGGCGGCCTCTGGATCGCCGCCCTCACCAACCTGCACTGCTTCGACGCCCGCAACCTCCGCTTCCGCGCCATCGCCCGCGGCGTCCGCCGCATCCAGGCCGGCGCCCGCACCGCCCCCCTCCCCGACCTCCTATGGGAAGACCACCTGCCCGCCGTCCTGCGTCACATCCAAGCGCTGGGCAGCCACCCCGTAGCCATCGCCACCCAGGACCCCCTCTTCGGCGCCATCGTCGCCCCCCTAACCCTCCTCCACCCCACCCACCCCCCCACCGCCGTCCCCTGACCCCAATCCACCGCGGTCAAGGCTCGCCCAGCAGCCGCGTAGGGAGCTCTCCATTGCGATCCAGGCCCCGTGGCCGCGGTCGCGATCCTGGCGGATCAGAATCGCGCTATCCACAGCGTTGCGCCCGCGGGTCGAACTGCGCAGCGCCGCCGCCCGCTGCCAGAAATCCGGACCCGCCGCCCCCAGAGCCCGCTCAAGAATCACACGATGCTCCGCCTCCGCCGATCGCCCATTCTCCGCCGCCCGGACCTTCAACCGCCTGACCAGCTCAGGGTCAAGATTGCGCACCGTCAGCCGTGCCACAGGAGCGCCCCTTCTCGCCAACAAGGCCTTCATTGACAGCAATGCCATCACTCTTTGTGAGGCACCAAGCCGCCAGAATTGATGCCGCCGGACCGCGCGGGCGCGGGGGTTTCCGTACGGCGACCACATCATGTGGCGCAAAGACCAAGAAATTCACTCCAGCGCTACGTCTGAAGGTACCGAGAGCGACTGCCGAACCCCACCCGGCAGGTTCTGTTATTATCGATGAAGACATAGAAATGCGAAGTAATCCGAGGCATGGAGGGATCACCCTGATGACGGATCTCAGTGCGCGAACATGGTTTGGTCGCGAGCGCCGAACTCACTTCGGGGTTTGTAGCTGCCTTTATTGGGCGCTCATGCTGGTCGCCTCATACGGAATGGCTCGGGCCGACACACCAGCGAAAAACGACGCTACGATACCGGCCCTCTCCTCGGCCATCGACCTACAGCCTGCTCCACAGACCATCGTATTCGGAGCGGGGGGAGCGGCCAACACCTGCACGGACGGCAAACAGCATCTCCGGAAAGCGTCCGTCTGTACCGAACCGGTATCGCCAGCAGATGGCTGTACCAACCAGTGCCGCTCCTACATCTATGATCGCGTGTTTTGTGTTGTCTGCTGCGACTGCTGCACCGTTGCGACCCTTCCTCCCTCCTGCTCGTGCTCGTCCGACTGCATAACAGATTGAATAGGACTAAGGTATGCATATGCGCACCACGGCTGTCTGCATCTCAGCGTTCCTTGGGTTGTCCGTAGGAGCCCTTTCGCAGGCGCCGGTGGCGCAGAGTGCGGGTTACGCGAAGATCCGCTTGATCAGGGTTGGTGCGCCGCCGCTCGACAAGGCGGAGACGACGCAGTTTCTGGCGGCGAATGCGAAGGGCCATCCTTTGCTGTTGCGGGGGGATACGTTCGAAGTGTTCAGCCAGGGCGCGGATGGGGAATTCGATCACCGCCATGGCGTGCTGGCCTGCGATCACTTCGATGCCCCGGCGTATGCCGCGGCAATGGACCCGGTGAGCCAGACCTGGGTGGTGGGGTCGATGCAGGAGGTGGCGCTGTGCGACTTCTCGCGGCAGGAGCGCCCGCAGGGACTGCACTGGACGGTGTCGTCGCTGGCTTATGGGGCGTCGGGTCCGTTGGTGGGGGTCACATCGCTGGGTCCTCGGCCGGACGCCGCGGCGGATCGCTTCCAGAAGACCATACCGCGGGTGTTCGGCATCACGGACGGACGCTGGCAGCCGATTGCCTGGGCGCCCGTCGAGCGGCTCAAGGAATTACCGCCCAACCCCATCGAGATCCTGCTGCAGGGCAAAGCCAGCAGCGACGCCCTGCTTTGCTCCGGGCCGAAGAGCGCCTTGTGGACCGCCGCCTGGAACAGCTACCGCCTGCAGAAGCTCTCCTCTTCCGCAAAACCCGATCGCGAGATCGTGGTCGGCACCGGCGAGGTGGAATGGCAGAAGCTCGATGCCAAGGAGCAGGCGCAGGAGGCGCGCGTCAGCGCGGCGCAGGGAGCCAACGGCGCCCTGCCGCCCTCCGCGGCGGGCGTGCCCCGCGGCGTCGTGCGGGCGCTGGTGTGCAGCCGGGACGGAGATCTCTACCTGGTGGTGTCGACTTCCGAAGGGCTGGCCCTCGATCGCTTCAATCCCTCGCAGAACCTGCTGGAGCGGGTGATGCTCGAGGGGGCGACGGTCTCATCCGGCCCGATGACGGCGGTGCTGACCGGCGACCAGCTCTGGCTGGGCGGCCGGCTGGCAGCCGACGGACTGTGGCGAATTCCGACGGAAACCCTCGCCAACGCCCACTGGAAGCCCGTCAAGAACGCCTTTGCAGACGGCAAGCCCCTGAGCTGAGGGACAGGAGCCGCTGCTGTCGAATCAAAGACGCGGCGACGCCAGACCCCGACAAGGCTCCGAGATGGATCAAACGCTGCGCGCCGATGGCCCGCGGGCGGCGCCGGGGTCAGGCGGGATTGCGGCGGAGCAGGACGACGGTCTGGTCGTCGCCTTGGGGGAGGCCGGCGGAGAAGGCGGCGGTGGCGGCTTGGATGGCGTCCAGGATGTGTTGCAGGGGGCGGTCGCTGTGCTCTTGCAGCACGGCGAGCAGGCGCGCGGTGCCGAACTCTTCTTCGGCGGCGGATTCGGCTTCGGTGATGCCGTCGCTGTAGATGCACAGCAGGTCGCCGGGCTGCAGGTCGACGGCGCGGGTGGTGAAGCGGCTGCCGGGCAGGACGCCGATGGGCAGGCCGGTGGAGCCCAGCTGTTCGTGCCCGCCGCTCTCCGCCGCTCCCGCTCCCGCCCCCGCTCCGGCGCCGTCACCCTGGCCGGCTCCAGGCCCGGCGGCGGGGTGGCGGTGCAGCAGCAGGGCGGGGTTGTGGCCGGCGTTGAGGTAGGTCAGCGAGCCGCTTGCGGGGTCCAGGTCGGCCAGCAGCAGGGTGATGAACTTGTTGGAGGCGCTCGATTCCAGGACGTGGCGGTTGAGGCGTTCGAAGAGCTCGGGGCCGAAGCCGGCCTGGTCGAGCAGCAGGTGGAGCGCCGAATGCAGGGTGGACACCATCAGTGCGGCGGGCATGCCCTTGCCGGAAACGTCTCCCACCACCAGGCCGACGCGGCCGTTCTGGCGCACGAAGAGGTCGTAGTAGTCGCCGCCGATCTGGCGCGCGGGGCGGTTCCAGCCGAGCAGCTCGTAACCGGCGACCTGCGGCGCTTCGCGCGGCAGGATGCGGCGCTGGATGTCGGCGGCAAGGTGCATCTCGCGCTCGAGGCGCTCCTGCTCCAGGGCCTGCAGGTGGAGGCGGGCATTTTCCAGCGCGATGGCGGCCTGGTTGGCAAACAGACCCAGGGTGCGCAGGTCGGAGGACGGGAAGGGGCCGACGCCGCGGCGGCTCTCCTTGTCCCCCACCGCCAGCAGGCCGCGCGGGCTGCCTTCGATGTCGATCGGCACGCCCATCAGGTAGCGGGCGCCGGGCAGCAGCTCGGCCGGAGCGGCACCGCTGCCGGCAAGGAACAGCAGCAGCTCGGTATTGGCGCTGTCGAACCAGGGCGCGGCGTCGCCGCCGAAGGTGCGCTGCAGGCGATAGCGGCCGTTTTCGACGATGTACAGGGCGCCGCGCCGCGCGTCGAGCAGCGACACGGCGCGCAGCAGGATCTCTTCGCTGAGCTTTTCCAGGTCCAGGGTGGCGGCGACCGCCAGGCCCACGTCGTAGAGCGATTCCAGCTCGACGACGCGGTAGTTGACCTGGAACTGCTGGTCCTTCAGCTCCTGGCGCAACCGCATCACCTTGAGCGCCGATCCCAGCAGCGCCGCGACGGCGAGCGGCAGCGGCGTCGCGCCGTCGTCAGCCCCGGCCGCCGCCGCGCCGGCCGCGGCCCCGGCGCCGTCCAGCGCGTGCTGCGGGGCATACAGCAGGCCCCCGGGAAGGTGCAGCAGCACGTCGGCCGGATCGGCCGCCGCCGGGTCGAGCACCTTCGGCAGCGCCCGCCGCTGATCGCCGGCGGAGGTCAGCGGCGGCGGCGAAGCCGGCGCCGCGGCATGCGACGCCGGGGTCAGCGGGATCAGCGGGGTCACCAGCTCCAGCTGGTGGCGGCCTTCCCGTTCTACGTAGAGGGCGGCGCAGGAGGCGCCGTTGGCGTCGCGCCAGAACGCCAGCAGGCGCTCGACCACGGCCCGCTCGCCCAGCTCGTCCTGCGACAGCACCAGCAGCTCGCGCCAGGTGTCCGGCGCCAGCCACGCTCCCGGCGAAGCGGCCACCGCGGCCGCCTCAAGCCGAGAGCCCGGCAATCGCGCTCTCCTCGCTGGCGAAGATGGGCGCGTACTGCGCGAGACCCATGATGTGGAAGGTCTTTTCGATGGTGGCGGTCAGGCAGCAGAAGCCCAGCTTGCCTTCGATCTCGATCATCTTTTCGATGATCTCGATCAGGATGGAAATGCCGATGGAGTTGACGATCTTGGTGCCCGCGAGGTTGAGCAGCAGGACCTTGAAGCCCTCATCGATCAACTTGTAGGCGGCGCGCGCGATCTCTTCGCCGCCCTGGTTGTTGATGTAACCCTCGGTATAGATCACCGCCAGGCCGGCGCGGCGGTCCACGGTCAGATTCAGGCTTTCGGTCATCGACATCCCCGCTTTCAACGCAGCTTGCTCATCACGACGATCGTGCCTTCGGCTCCGGAATGGATCTCCACTTCGTCCATCAGGCCGCGGATGATCTTGAGGCCCCAGCCCCGCTTGCGGCTGGCCTTCAGCTTATCCTCGATACGGGGTTCGGCCATATGCGTGGACTCGAAGCCGACTCCGGTATCCCGCACCGTGATGCGCAACTTTTCGGGAAGGTCTTTGTCGCCGAGGACCTGGAAGGTTACGTAGACTTCCCGCTCGCGCGCGTGGCTGTGTTCGATCGCGTTGATGCAGGCCTCAACCACCGCCATCTGCACCTCGCCGATCCGATCGGGGCTCATCCGCATCGATTCGGCGACAGCAGTCGCCGTCTTGCCCGCCTCGATCTCGATCTCGGGCACCATCGGCAGCGCCAGCGTGACCTCCCTCAGCACAACGTCACCAGCCATGTCCGTGCAGTAGCGAGTGAGAATCGCCTTCAGAAGGACAGGTAGAGCTGCAGAGCGTAGACCACGATGGGATGCACCAGTCCGTGTGCCAGCAGCCAGCCGAAGCTGGTCAAGGTTGCAGCGGACAGTAGCACCTTCACCGGCACCTGGGGAACGGCGGTCACGTACCTGCGGACCAGATCGGGCATTCGAGTTCTCCTCATCCTCGTCACCCTCCTGTCGCAAGCCCCCTGCCAGATCCGCCGCACCGCCGCCCCCCTCCGGCAAGCCATTTGTTATCAGCGCTTTGACACGCAATCCCCAGCCATCTCGACAGATTGTCCCAGGCAGCCGCGCGACAAAATGACCCAAGTTGCCCCGCCCCCCATACGCAGCCGCGGATGGAGGCGTCCATTCAGCCCCTGAAAATGGCATGTGGGTCAAAATGTCCCCGATTGCACCAGGAAGTCGCAGATGATTGAAGCGGACGTTCAAAAACCCTTGCGCTGGAGGGTTTTGCGATCGACGCCCAGGATCTTGGCGGCCTCGCTCTTGTTGCCGCCGGTCAGTTTGAGCACGCGGCTGATGTGGCGGCGTTCCATGGCGCCCATGTCGAGCGGCTCCGGCGCCTGCTGCAACGGGGTGCCTAGCAGCGACCGGATGAGGTCGGCGTCGATCTCGCGGTCGGCCAGCGACACCGCGCCCTCCACCAGGTTTTGCAGCTCGCGCACGTTGCCGGGGAAGTCGTGGGCGATCAGCAGAGCCAGCGCTTCGGGGCGCAGCTGCGGCACCGGAATGCCCTCCCGCCGGCAGAACTCCTCGACGAAGGTGCGCACGAAGTGCGGGATGTCCTGCCGCCGCTCGCGCAGCGCCGGCAGCTCCAGCTCGACGCCCTTCAACCGGTAGTAGAGGTCTTCGCGAAACCGCCCCTCGCGCACCAGCGCTTCGATGTCCTGGTGGGTGGCGGCGACCAGCCGCACGTCCACCGGGATCGGCCGCCGCCCGCCGAGCCGCACCACCTCCCGCTCCTGCAGGGCGCGCAGGAGCTTGACCTGCAGCGAGGTCTGCATGTCGCCGATCTCGTCGAGCAGCAGGGTGCCATGGTCCGCCAGCTCGAACTTGCCCGGCCGCGCCTGCACGCCGGTCGCCACCCCGCCCTCGATGCCGAACAGCTCGCTTTCCAGGAGCGATTCCGGCAGCGCCGCGCAGTTGACTGCGATCAGCGCCCCTTCGCGCCGCGAACGCAGGTGCAGGAGCTTGGCGATCAGCTCCTTGCCGGTGCCGCTTTCGCCCCGCACCAGGACGTTGACGCTGCGCGGCGCCACCCGCTCGACGACCTCCAGCACGCGCCGCATCGGCGGCGCCGAAGCGACGATGCGCCGCCCCGCCACCTCGTCGGCCAGGAACCCTTTGAGCGTCTTGTTCTCTTCTTCGAGGCGCTCGCGCTGCGCCTCCAGCCGCTCGACCTGGCGCGCGGCGTCCAGGGCGACGCCTGCCAGCGCCGCCACCGAATCCAGGAACCGGCGGTCGTCGGCGGTGAACGCGGCGTCGGCGTCGCCGCGCACCTCCTTGTCGAGCACCGCGAGGTACCCCAGGTAGACGCCGCGGTAGGCCAGCGGCGTCGCCACCAGGTGCTGGTAGGCCCGCCCGGCCAGCGCTCCCGCGGCGCGCGCCAGCTGCCGCCCTTCGCTGAGCAGCTCGCGCCACAGCGGCGCCCCGAGCAGCGTCGCGCCGTCCGGCGTGGCGTCGGTCCAGCCGACCACCGCCACCCCGCGCGCGCCGCCGTAGCCGTCGCGCGTCACCGCCACCGCCGCCGCCGGATCGAGCACCGCGCAGACGCGGCCCAGCAGCTCTTCGACCAGCTCCTGCTCGGCGCGCTGCGAGTGCAGGGCCAGGGCGAGGTCGTACAGCGTCTCCAGCTGGAGGATGCGCCGCTTTTCGATCAGGCTGACTTCGCTGCGCACGCTCAGGAGCCCCGTGCCTTTCCCGGCGAATCGACTGCCGCCGCTGCCGCCGCTGCCGCCGCCCCGCTCAGCCGGCGGCGGCCCGGCGCCGGCCGGGGCGCACCGCCACCACCGCCGGCAGCACGCCGGCAAGGTAGCGTCCGGTGAAGCTCTGCGGCGCCGCCGCCACCTGTTCGGGGGTGCCCTCGACCAGCAGCTCGCCCCCCCTGGCGCCGCCCTCCGGACCCAGGTCGACCACCCAGTCGGCGGTCTTGATGACGTCCAGGTTGTGCTCGATGACGATGACCGTGTTGCCCAGCTCGACCAGCCGGTGCAGCAGCTTGAGGAGCTTGCCCACGTCGTCGAAGTGCAGCCCGGTCGTGGGCTCGTCCAGCAGGTAGAGAGTGCGCCCGGTCGAGCGCTTGCACAGCTCGCGGGCGAGCTTGACCCGCTGCGCCTCGCCGCCCGACAGCGTGGTCGCCGACTGGCCCAGGCGGATGTAACCCAGCCCGACTTCGCACAGCGTCGCCAGAATCCGTTCGATCGCCGGGATGTTGCGGAACAGCTCGTAGCCCTGCTCGACCGGCAGGTCCAGGATCTCGGCGATATTGAGCCCCTTGTAGCGCACCGCCAGGGTCTCGCGGTCGTAGCGCTTGCCGCCGCAGACTTCGCAGGTGACGTAGATGTCGGGCAGGAAGTGCATCTCGATCTTGATCTGGCCGTCGCCCTTGCACGCTTCGCAGCGGCCGCCGGCGACGTTGAAGCTGAAGCGCCCCGGCTGGTAGCCGCGCATGCGCGCTTCGGGCGTCATCGCCATCAGGTTGCGGATCGGATTGAAGACGTTGGTGTAGGTCGCCGGGTTGGAGCGCGGCGTGCGGCCGATCGGGCTCTGATCGATGGCGATCACCTTGTCGAGCTGCTCCAGGCCGGTGATGCGGCGATGCTCGCCTGGGCGGTCGCCGGCGCGATAGAAATGCCGCGCCAGCGCCTTGTACAGGATGTCGTTGACCAGCGTGCTCTTGCCCGAGCCCGACACGCCGGTCACCACCGTGAGCACCCCCAGCGGCAGCTCGACGGTCAGGTCCTTGAGGTTGTTCTGGCGCGCGCCTTCGATGACCAGCGGCTTGCCGCGCCCGCGCCGGCGCTCCGCCGGCACGTCCACCGCCAGGTCGCGGCGCAGGTACTTGCCGGTCAGCGACGCCGGGTCGGCCTCCACCTGTGCCGCGGTGCCCTGCGAAACCACTTCGCCGCCATGGACGCCGGCGCCCGGCCCCAGGTCGATGACCCAGTCGGCGGCGCGGATCGTCTCTTCGTCGTGCTCCACCACCAGCACCGAGTTGCCCAGGTCGCGCATGCCCTGCAAGGTGGCGAGCAGGCGCGCGTTGTCGCGCTGGTGCAAGCCGATCGACGGCTCGTCGAGCACGTACAGCACCCCCTGGAGCTTGCTGCCGATCTGGGTGGCCAGCCGGATGCGCTGGCTTTCGCCGCCCGACAGCGTCGCCGACGAGCGGTCCAGCGTGAGGTAGCCGACCCCCACGTCGTCCAGGAACGTCAGGCGATCGGTGATCTCCTGCACCACCTTGTCGGCGATCGCGCGCTCCCGGCGGTCGAGCTCGAGCGCCGCCATCCAGGCGCGCAGGCTTTCGACCGAGAGGCGCGACAGCTGGTCGATGGAATAGCCGGCGAGCTTGACCGCCAGCGCTTCCGGACGCAGCCGGCGCCCTTCGCAGGCGGGGCACACCCGCACCGACATGTACTTTTCGATCTCGGCGCGAATGACCGGCGAATCGGTGTCCTTGTAGCGCCGCTCCAGCATCGGCATGACGCCTTCGAACGAGCCGGTCCACTTGTAGGTGGACTTCTTGCCGCTCAGCTTGAAGGTGATCTCGCGATCGCCGCTGCCCTTGAGGATCACGTCGCGCGCCACCTGCGGCAGCCGCTTCCAGGGAGTCGCCAGCGAGAAGCCCATCGACTTGGCGAGCGTCTGCACCATCTTCATGCGCCACGACTTGGAACCTTCGGGCCAGGGTGCGATGGCGCCGCTGTCGATGCCGCGTTCCGGGTCGGGGACGATCTTGTCCTCGTCGACCCCCATCAGGGTGCCGAGGCCCGAGCAGGTGGTGCAGGCGCCGTAGGGGCTGTTGAACGAGAACAGCCGCGGCGTGATCTCGGTCAGCCCCGAGCCGCACTCGGCGCAGGAATAGTTTTGCGACAGCGTCTCTTCGGCGGCGCCTTCGGGCGCGAAGACGACCAGCCCGCCCGCCACCTTGAGCGCGGTTTCGATCGAATCGGCCAGGCGCTTTTCGATGCCGGGCTTGATCACCAGGCGGTCGATGACCACGTCGATGTTGTGCTTTTTCTGTTTGTCCAGGTTGGGCAGCTCGCCCGACAGCTCGGTCAGCACGCCGTCCACCCGCGCGCGCAGGAAGCCTTCGCGAGCCATCTGCGCCAGCTGCTTTTTGTACTCCCCCTTCTTGCCGCGGACGTAGGGGGCGTACACCACCAGGCGGCTCCCCTCCGGCAGCTCCAGCGCCCGGTCGACCATCTGCTGTACCGTCTGCGGGCGGATGCGCTGGCCGCAGGTCGGGCAGTGGGGCACGCCGATGCTCGCATAGAGCAGGCGCATGTAGTCGTGGATCTCGGTGACCGTGCCGACGGTCGAGCGCGGGTTGCGCGACACCGACTTCTGCTCGATCGAAATGGCCGGCGACAGCCCCTCGATCGAATCCACGTCGGGCTTTTCCATCTGTTGCAGGAACTGGCGGGCGTAGGACGAAAGCGATTCGACGTAGCGCCGCTGCCCCTCCGCGAACAGGGTGTCGAAAGCCAGGGACGACTTGCCCGACCCCGACACGCCGGTCAGCACCACCAGCCGGTTGCGAGGGATGTCCAGGTTGACGTTCTTGAGGTTGTGCTCGCGCGCGCCGCGGACGGAGATCAGATCCATGAATGGCTCACTCTAACAGACCGCGTGGAAGGGGAAACGGGCGGGCGGCTCGCCTGCCCATCCCCAGGAAGAACCGCCCCGCGGCGCGGAAACTTCCCGCGCCGGAGGTGGTGGGCGAGGCGGCGCGGCAGGGGGGTGTGGGTTAGAAGTCGACGTAGCCGCTGGCGGCGCGCACCCGGCAGCCGCTCTGGTCGACGCTGACCTTGACGTTGTGCCAGCTGCCGTCGTTCTTGACGTTGCTGGGATAGAAGCCGATGGCGTACTGCTCGCGCAGCTCCTGCATGATGCCGCGGAAGACGCCCTCGATGTCGGAGGTGCGCTCGATCCGCTGCACCCGCCCGCCGCTCTCGTCGACCGCCCGCTCCAGCTGGCGATAGTCCTTGTCGTTTTCGGCGTGGCCGCGCCACGAGCTGGTGTAGGACTTGTGCTTCTCGCCGCCGTCGAGCTGCAGCCAATAGATCAGCGACTGGCTGGCCTTCGCCTTGCGCAGCACGTCCGACATCGACAGCACGCTGTTGACGTCGGAACCGTCGGACAGCAGCACCACCACCCGCCGCCCCTGGCGCCCTTCCAGCATTTTGAGCGACATGTACAGGAAGTCGTCGACCGCGGTGCCGCCGCGCGCCTCGACGCCGGTCAACGCCGCTTCCAGGGCTGCATGATCGGAGGTGAAGTTGGTAACCCGCAACAGCTGGTCGGAGAACAGCGCCAGCATGGCTTCGTCGAGCGGCCGCATGCCGCCGATGAAGGCGCGCGCGCCGCTCTCGGCGGCGGCCAGCAGCTCGCCGCGCATGCTCTCGCTGGAATCGAGCAGCAGCACGGCGGTGATCGGCAGCTCGCCCTTGTCGAAGGTGACGATCGTCTGCGCGTCGCCGTTGTCGACGACGTGGAAATCCTGGGCGCCCAGGTTGAGGGTGCGCGCGTTGCCTTGGGTCACGGTGACAAAGAGCTGCTGCAGCCGCAGGCTCATCTGCTCGTCGATGCGCACCGGCAACGTCACCAGCTTGGCCTCGGCCGTGGCACCGCCCACCGCGTGGGCGACGGCGCGGAACTCCCGCTCGCGGTTGTCGTCGCCGACGTCGACCATCAACCGGTAGGGCGGCCGCCGCACCGTCCCGGCGGGTTTGCCGTCCACCAGCAGGTCGACGTGATCGATCGCTTCGGTGCCGCTCACCTGCACCTCGAACGCCACCTGTCCGAAGACCGGCTGGTCCGGCGCCGGCGTCACGATCCGCACCGCGACCGCCGCGCGCGCCGGCGCCGTCGCCAGCAGCGCACATCCGCCGGCGCTGACCAGGCCGGCGACCTGCGCCAGCGCGACCAGGGTGGCGCGGGAGACGAGGGACGCACGGGCAGAGAGGGTGCCGCCCGCCGCGGATGCAAACCGGGAGCGTCTCATGGCTGCTGCACCTCCGCCGGCCTGCCGGCCGCCGCTTCGTCGGGCGGCCGCACCGGCTCGCCCAGGGCCTGCTCCAGCACGCGCATGCGCGAGGCCACGTTTTCCTCGAAGAAGGTGCGCGAGGCGGCAACGGTGTCGGCGCCGCTGGTGTTGTAGCGGAACCGCGCGCCCTCGCTGCTTTCGGGGGCGGACAGGTTGAGCGTCGCGATCTCGTCGATCACCTGGCGCCCCTCCTTGACCTTCCCCTGGTGGTCCAGCGCGGCGGCCAGCTGGACGCGCATCCGCACGCTGCGCGGGTAGCGCTCCAAGCCCTGGCGCAGCACCTTTTCGGACGCCGCCGGAGCCCTTGTCTCGTGCAGCCGGGCCAGCTCCTCGAAGGCGAGCGGCAACACCCACGAGTCGCCGTGCTCGGCGGTCAGCACCTCCAGCAGCCTGGTCTCCTCCGCCGTCTTGCCCAGCCGCCCCAGGTTGATCGCCAGGCGCAGCCGCGCCTCCTGGTTGGTGGGATCGAGCGCCACCACCTTGCGCAGCCAGTTGGCGGCGCTCTGGTACTGCTCGAACTTCTCGTAGATCAGCCCCAGGTTGAGCGCCGGCGCCGGGTTGCGCGGGTCGAGCTCCGCCGCCTGGGTATAGAGCTCGGCCGCCGATTCGTGCTGGGCGCCGCGCCGCAGCAGGTCGCCCAGCACGGTGAGCACGTGGCTCGCCACCAGGGTGGCGCCTTCGCTGCCGGACTGCTTGCGATAGAGCAGAGCCAGGTCGCGGACCATGGTGCGCGAGTGGTTTTCCACCAGCGCGTGCCCCATGGGCGGCTGCCGGAGATAGGCCTGGTAGACCTCGAAATGCATGCGGGCGATCGGCAGCAACACTTCCAGGTCGGCCGCCGCCACCTGGTCGATGACCGCCTCTTCCGCCTTGAGCAGCTTTTTGGCGGTGCGGGCGTCGCTGTCGCGCACCACCCTGGTTTCGAGCGCGCCCAGCTCGCCGCAGGCCACCTCGGACTTGCCGGCCGCCCAATGCATCATCGCCTGCCGGTAGAGCGCCTGCACGCGCTCACCCTCGGGCTGCTCGCCGGGCGCAAGCGGCGGCACCGGCGCCGCCGGAGCCATGGCCGCGGCGCGACCGCCGGGACCCATGCGAGTGCCGGGCGCCGGCGGCGGCGGCACGGCGCCGGGAGCGAACGGGTCGGGCTTGCTGAACAGCACTCCGGACCAGGGATCGCCGCCGCCGCCCACCGGCGCGGTGGTGGTGACCATCGGCGCGGGCGCCGACGCGCCGGACGGCGAGGGCGCCCCCGCCGGAGACCCCAGCGAAGCGCCCTGCTGCAAACCCTTGGGATGGGATGCGGCCAGCGCGCCCGCGGCACCGGCGCCGGCGACCAGAACGGCCGCCAGGGCTACCTTGGTCCGTGGAAAAGTCCGGCGATGCGCGGCCGCGACGACTCCAAACGGCGATCTGACCATGCTGGCCTCCCTAAGTCGATGTCAGAACGTACCACAGACATCAAACAATGCGCAAGCCAGTGTCATGCGATTGCAGAATTGGAGATACCGCGCACAGTATCCGCCAGCGTTTGCGCATTCTGTTGCAGGGCTCGAACGACGTCCAGGGACGCGGGATGGAAGAGAGCTGCGGGACCTGCGGCCCGCCGGCGCTTGGCACACCGGCGGGCGGGAGAGCACTGCGAAGGTCGCTTTTGGCGGCGGATCAGTGCTTCTTGCGGTGGCCGCCGCCGTTGGTGGCGACCGGTTCCTTCGGCACCAGCACCTCGGCCAGGTTGGCCGCGGCCTGAGGAGAGAACAGGTACCGCGTCCAGACCGTCCTGGCCACCGCCTTGCGCGCTGACGCCGCGGCGGCTTCGGGGGCCGGTTCGGAGAACATCGAAGGCGCCAGGTCGGCCGCCGGGATGTCGGCGCCGAACTGGGCGTTGATCGCGGCGATGAAGGCGTTGGCGACGTAGGCGTAGCCGAACGCCGTGGGATGCACGCCGTCGTAGCCGAACACGCCGCCGGTGAGGAAGTCGGCGTTGAACGCCACGCCGCCCACTTCGATGCCGGAGGAGGCCAGCTGGGCGAGCAGCGAATTGACGTCCACGTAGGCCGCTCCCAGCTGGCTGGCGGTCGCCTGGATGATCTGGTTGTACTGCTGCACCGCGGCGTCGATCGTCGCCGCGTCGCCGGCGGTGAGCACCACCGAGGCCGGCAGCCCCTTGCCGGTGCCGCCCAGCGCCGCCGGAATGCCCACCCCGGCCGCCAGGTAGGCGCTGGCCGGGAGCAGCACGTGGTCGTCCGCCGCCAGCGGCCCATTGGGACCGAGGATCGGCACCGGCGCGCCGCCGATCAGGACCAGCTGGTTGGTGGCCGGATTCACCACGAAGGGCGGAATGGTGGTCACGAACGGAATGCTGGTGACGTCAGGGATGTTGGCCAGCGCCATCTTGGCGCCGGTCGTCGCCAGCGCGCCGGCGATCTCGGTGTACTCGCTCTGGAAGGTGGCGACCGGGGTGAGCAGCGCGACGTTGCCCGAGGTCGCCGCGCCCAGCGCGTCGTTGTTGCCGATCCACAGCGTCACAAAGGTCGGCTTGGACCCCACCGCTTCTTCCAGCTGGGTGCCGAAGCCGCGCAGGATGATGTCGTGGAAGCCGGGCGTGAAGGGCGGCACCTGGGTGTCGCTCTTGATCGTCAGCATGCTGGTCAACGTTTCGCCGGGGATGCCCAGGTTGTTGTAGGGGACCGGCAGGGTGAGGTTTTCGGGCGCCCCTTCGCCGGCCACGGGCGTGATGTCGGTCGGGAACAGGCCGACCAGGTGCAGGATGCCCGGGATGCCCGGCGGCGAGATCAGCGGCTGCTGGAAGTTGAGCGTGCCGGCCGTCGCCTGGTTGGCGATGATCGAGGGGTAGTCGCGCTTCTGCGCGATGTCGATCAGGCTGGCGCTGGTGTAGCCGGCGGTGAGGCTGTCGCCGCACGAGACGTAGTTGGTGAAGTCGGCGGAGCCGGTATTGACGGCGAAAGCCGCGCCCGGTGCCGCCAGCAGCGGAAGGGCGAGCGCCAGCAGCGGGGCGAGTGCGCGGTTACGGTTCATGGCGTGGTCTCCTCGCGTGCTTACTGGTGGAATCCGACAGTCAGGCTGACCAGCAGGGCGCGCGTGCTGTAGGTGCCGTAGAAGGGGCCCAGCTGATCGTCGGAGAAGGTGGAGGTGCGGGTGCGGTCGGCAAAGAACAGGTACATGACGCCCAGGTCGACGCTGGTGTGCGCGCCGTACCAGCCGGCGCCGACGGTGACGCCGTTGCGGTTGGCGTCGGGCAGCAGCGGATTGACCGTCTCGGTCGGCTGCGGGCTCTGGTCGAACACGTAGCCCAGGCGCCACTTCCACATCGGGCTGGAGGCCCATTCGAGGCCGCCGCGCACCGCGTACGAATCCTTCCACCGCTCGACGATCGATTCGTTGGCCAGCTGCCCACCGGGGAAGTTGATGTCCACCTGGTCGAAGCGGCCCCAGCCGAACCAGTTGCCGTCGACTTCGAGGGTCAGCGACGGCATGATCTTGTAGCCGACGCCGATGCCGCCCTGGCCGGGGTACTTGATCTCGGTCTTGACCGGGATCGGGGTGTTGAAGGGGGTGGTGGCGGCCACCAGCGCGTCGAACGTCGGGTCGCCGCTGGTGCGCGGGAAGAGCGTCGCGTTGCCCGTATAGTTGACGTTGATCTGGCTGCGGTAGGTGGCGCCGAACGACCAGACGTCGTTCTTCCACAGGATGCCGATGTCGCCGCCGAAGCCGTCGTCATAGTTGCTGCGCAGCTTGACCTTGGCGACGTTGACCACCTGCAGGGTGAAGGGGTCTTCAGACGGCACGTCCCGTTCCAGCGTGACGTCGGAGACGCGGATGATCGCGCCCAGGCCGATGCCGAAGTTGGGGGTCACCTGGAACGACACGGTGGGATTGATGTCGAAGTCGTGGATCGCCGCCAGCGTCGACAGGTAGCGGCCGGAGAACGTGTCGGGATTGTTCCATTGGGTGGTCAAGCCGAACGGCGTTTCGATGCCCAGGCCCACCTGCAGCGTCGGCGTGATCGGCTGGATGTAGTAGGCATGCGGCGGGAACACCTGCAGGCGGTGCTCCGACGCGTTGGACCCCACACCCGGGAAGGGATTGGCGCCCTGGAAGCTGGCGCGCGTTTCGGTGATGTAGGTGGCCCCGACCGAGCCCGCCGCCTTGCTGAAGAACGCCATGCCGCCGGGATTGAAGAAGATGACGGACGGGTCGTCGCTCTGCGCGATGACGGCGTCGCCCATGCCGGTGGCCTTGGCGCTCTGCTCGTAGATGCTGAAGCCCGCCGCGTACGCCGGAGGGGCGGTCATGGTGGCCATCGCCAGGGTTGCCAGGGTCGCCGACACCGCCAGCGCCGCCGTTGCCAACGCCGGCGAGACGGCCATCCGGGCGACCGTGGCCTTGAAGGTGAGTGCTCCTCTCCTGCGCATCCCTTGGATCCTCCTTGCAATCACATCAGTTGACCGCGACTTCGCTCCCGGTGGGCGGCCCTGGAGGTGGGCGTAAAGGCCTGTCGAGAGGCTGAGCACGGAGGCGTCAGACGCGCGGAATCTATTCGAACGTTAGTCGCAAGCGTTCGGGGTGTCAATGCTGCGACAGCCGGCACCGCGCCAGGGCGGACGCGCCGGTCCGCGCCGCCCGCGCCGGGCGCCCGGCACAGGGCGCGAGACATGCTGCTAGAGTTAGGGCCGCGCCCAGGCGCGGCACCGGAAGAGAGGCAGGCACCCATGGAGTTCGAAAGCGAGATCCACGCGGACACGTTCCACCGGCTCAAGGAGTATCTGGGGGAGCTTTTCGAGGAGCCCTTCCACGATCCCGAGAACGACCACTTCTATGTCCGCTACGGCACCACCGTGCTGGAGATCTCCGTCGCACCCTACGGCGACGAAGAAGCGATCGTCGTCATCATGTCGTATTGCGTCCAGGACGTGGAGCTGGCCGAAGACCTGCTGCTCGGCCTGCTGGAGCTCAATCACCAGCTGCCGTGCGGCTCTTTTTCGCTGGTCGGCAACGACATCTTCTTCTCGCACTCGCTCTTCGGCCGCGGTCTGGAACCGCGCGACCTGCTGCGCGCCATCACCGCGGTGGCAACGGTGGCCGACGACTACGACGACCGCATCGTCGCGCGCTACGGCGGCCAGACCGCGCTCGAACGCATTCAGGACACCGGCGGCCGCCGCCGGCGCCAGGGCCTGGGCGACGACTGACGTCGCCGCTCGCCGCTGACACCGCTAGTCACCGCCGGCCCTCCTTCATCCCCTCGGCCGCCTCGCGGTCCAGCTCCTTGCGCTTTTCGGTTTCGCGCTTGTCGTACAGCTTCTTGCCTTGCGCCAGGGCGATCTCCACCTTGATCCAGTTGCCCTTCAGATAGATGGACAGCGGCACCACGGTGTACCCCTTGAGCAGGGTGCGGCCGAACAGGCGCTCGATCTGGCGCCGCTTGAGCAGCAGGCGCCGGGGGCGCTCCGGCGGGTGGTTCTCGCGGTTGCCGTGGCTGTAGTGGCTGATGTGGGCGCCGACCAGGAAGGCCTGGCCGTCGTGAAACTCGACAAAGCTGTCCTTGAGCTGCACCCTGCCGGCACGGATCGATTTGACCTCGGTGCCCTGGAGCTGCAAGCCGGCTTCGAACGATTCGAGGATGTGGTAGTCGTGTTGCGCGCGGCGATTGCTCGCCAGCCGGGTGGGTGGTGCCGCCGGGTCGCGCTTTGTGCCGGGTTTGGGTGCCGCCGCCATGATGCGGCTAAGTCTACTTGCATCGGGCATGATGCGCTTCTGCATCACCACGTGGTGCGTAAAAGCCACACCACCTTGCGCCAGGGCGCGGCACCGCCCTGTAGAAAGCACTTCAAACCCCTCCCAGGTAACACTTTAGCCCGTCCGGGACGGCTGGCATCGAGCCTGCACAGCAGAAATGCCGACCGTCATCCATGGACGACCCAATGCCCAAGACATCCAACCACTCGCACCCGTCCACAGCCACCACCGCCCACCCGACGCATCCGCTCTTCCGTCAAAAGACCATCGCCCGCCAGACCGGGATCACCGGCGTGGGCATCCATACCGGCCGGCCCATCCACCTGGAGCTGTACCCCGCTCCCGCCGGCACCGGCATCGTGTTCCGCCGCACCGACAGCGGCGGCGTCGAGATCCCGGCCCTGGCCAGCGAAGTCAGCTCGGTCGAGCTGGCGACGACGCTGGGACGCGACGACGTGACGATCTCGACCGTCGAGCACCTGCTGGCAGCCATCCGGGCCTGCGACATCGACAACGTGCGCATCGACCTCGACGGACCCGAAGTCCCCATCCTGGACGGCTCGGCGCTGCCTTTCGTGCACCTCCTTGACGCAGCGGGAGTGCGGTGGCAGGGAGCGCCGCGCCGCATCATGGCGATCACCGCGCCGCTCACCGTCGAGCTGGGCGGCAAGCGCATCCGCGCCTCGCCCTTCCCCGGCCTGCGGGTGAGCTACCAGATCGACTTCGCGGTGCCGGCCATCGGCCACCAGGAAACGGACGTGGTGGTGGATCGCGACTCGTTCGTGCGCGAGCTGGCGCCGGCGCGCACCTTCGCGCTGCTGGCAGACGTCGAATGGCTGCACCGCCGCGGCCTGGGTCTGGGCGGCAGCCTGGACAACTGCGTCATTTTCAGCCCCGAAGGCCCCGCCAACACGCAGCTGCGCTACCCCGACGAGCCGGTGCGGCACAAGGCGCTGGACGTGATCGGCGACCTGGCGCTGACCGGCGCGCCGCTGTGGGCCCACATCGAAGTGGAGCGCGGCGGCCATCAGGTGCACTACTCGCTGGTGGAAGCGATCCGCGAGCGCACCGCCTGCTGGACCTGGATCGACGGTCTGGACAAGGTAGCCGCGGCGGTCGCCACGGCGGACGGCGACCGCGCCCTGGCGGCGGCGGACTGCGCCGGCCATCCGATGCAGCGGCTGGCCACCTGACCTGGGGCCGGTGTCCCGTCCGGGACACCGGCGCCGGACGGTATCCGGCCGCTGTCGCAGCGGGGTGCTAGACTCGCTCGGTTCATGAGAGCGACTCTAGCGCTCCTGTGCTTGCTTTGCTTCGCCTCACAAGCCAGAGGGGCGGAGGCGAAAATCTCTGATTTTCAGATCGCCCTGGACGGCACCCAGGTGCTGGCCAGCCTCAACCTGGTCAACGCCTTCGACCACCGCTTCCTCGCCAGGGTCGAAAGCGGCCTCCCCACCGTCATCGTCTATCGCTTCGAGCTGGACCAGAACCGTCACAACTGGTGGGACCCGCGGCTGAAGGCCAACTCGCTGGAGGTGGAAGCGCTTTACGACGCGGTGGCGCGCGTCTATGCGATCTATTTCCGCCTCGACGGCAAGCTGATCGAGAGCCGCAACGTGCACGACCGCAAGGCGCTCGAGGCGGCAATGACCCACATCGAGCGGCTGCCGGTGTTCAGCCTGGTCGACGTCCACAATCGCAATCGCCTGCTGCTGCGCACGCGCGCGGAGCTGGGGTCGCGCAACATCCTCTCCTTCGTCCCGGTGATGATCACCACCGAGTGGGTGGAATCGGCCAAGTTCCGCTCGCCGGCGGCGGCGACGGGAGCCGCGGCCCCGCCATGAGCTGGCGCCAGACCCTGCTGCGCCACCGCAAGGACCAGCGCCTGATCGTCGGCGCCCTGGCGGTGCTGCTGCTGCTGTTCACCACCACCTTCTACCTGTCGCTGCGCGAGCGCGACCTGCCGGCGCTGCTGGTCACCAACCGCGTGCTGCTGTTCGTGCTCTGGTACATCAACGTCGTCCTCATCCTCATCGTCGTCTTCGTCCTGCTGCGCAACGTTTTCAAGCTGCTCATCGAGCGCCGCAACCGGATCCTCGGCTCGACGTTCAAGGCCAAGCTGGTGGCGACCTACATCGGGCTTTCGCTGATCCCGGTGCTGGCCCTCTTCGCCATCGCCACCGAGCTCCTGCAGGGCTCGATCGACCGCTGGTTCAACACCCCGCTGCGCCCGGTCCTGGAGCGCGGCAGCGCGGTGGCGATGGCGCTGTACGACCGGGTGGAGCAGACCAACCTGCGCGACGCGGCCCGCGCGCTGCGCGAGACCGCCGCCCTGGACCCGCGGTCGCCGGCGATGACCCGGCGGCTGCAAGCGCTGCTGGCCGAGATGCACCTGGACGTGCTGTCGGTCTACCAGGGGAGCGAGTTCCAGCAAGGGGCGGTCAACTCGCAGTCGGGCCTGCAGGACCTCCCCGAACCGCGGCACAATTTCCTCGAAGAGGCCGCGGCGGAGGGCGAGGCGACCCTGATCGACACGCTCGCCGGCGGGCGCAGCCGGCTGATCTACGCCGCCGTGACGGCAGCCGGCGGGGACGCCGGCGCCAAGGGTGCCAAGGGCGCCAAGGGCGCCAGGCCCGCCGCCGGCCCGGCGCGCAGTGCGCCCTTGGTGGTGGTGGCGGGGACGCTGCTCGACCCGGTGCTGGGCGAGCGCACCGCCCGTCTGATCGGCGACTTTCAGGACTTTCGCCAGCTGGAGGTCGAAAAGGACGATCTGCGCGCGAGCCACCTGCTGATCTTCGCCATGGTCACCCTGGTCATCCTGCTGGCCTCCTCCTGGGTCGGGCTCTACCTGGCGCGGCGGGTGACGGTGCCGATCCAGGCGCTGGCGGAGGGCACGCGGCGGATCAGCGGCGGCAACCTGCACCATCGCGTGGACGTCCAGGCCGACGACGAGCTGGGGGTGCTGGTCGCCTCGTTCAACCGCATGACCGAGGAGCTGGCCAGCAACAAGGACCAGCTGGAGCGCGGCAACCGCGACCTGACCCTGAGCAACCAGCGGCTGGCGGCGGAGCGGGCGCTGATCGCCGCGGTGCTGCAGAGCGTCGCCGCCGGGGTGGTGTCGATCGACTCGCAGGGACGCATCCTGACCTGCAACGAGGCGGCCCTGCGGCTGCTGCGGCAGCGCGAAGACGAGGTGGTCGGCAGGCCGGTCGAAGAGGCCTGGTCGGACGGCGAGCGGCGCAAGCTGGCGGCGCTCGCCGCCACGCCGCGGCCGGCCGCCAGCCAGGAGGTGCACCTGTTCCTGGGCGGCGAATGGACCACCTTCGACGCCACGGTGACCGCCCTGGAAGGGGCCGCCGGCACGCCGCGCGGCCGCGTGCTGGTGCTGGAAGACCTGACCGAGCTGATCAAGGCGCAGCAGCTGGCGGCGTGGAGCGAGGCGGCGAGGCGCATCGCGCACGAGATCAAGAACCCGCTCACCCCCATCCGCCTGGCCGCCGAACGCATGCTCAAGAAACACCGCCAGGGCGACCCCGGCCTGGCGCAGGCGCTGGAGGGCGGCGTGGAAATCATCGTCCGCGAGGTCGACACGCTGCAGGGGATGGTCGACGAGTTCTCGCGCTACGCCCGCATGCCGCGGCCGCGGCCGTCGCGGGTCGACCTGCCGCGGCTGCTCGACGAGACGGTGCACCTCTACCAGAACCTCAAGCCGGGCGTCGCCGTCGAGGCCGACCCCCAGGGCGACCTGGCGGCCATCTGGATCGACGGCGAGCAGATCAAGCGCGCCCTCATCAACCTGCTCGACAACGCCGTCGAGGCGACCGAGGCTCCCGGCCGCATCACCGTCGCGGCGCGCGCCGCGGACGGCCGGCTGGTCATCCGCGTCGCCGACACCGGCCGCGGCATCCCGCCGGCGGCCAAGGAGAAGCTGTTCCTGCCCTACTTCTCGACCAAGGGGCGCGGCACCGGCCTGGGGCTGGCCATCGTCCACCGCATCGTCTCCGACCATCACGGCGTCATCCGGGTCGAAGACAACCCGCCGCACGGCACGGTTTTCATCCTGGATCTGCCCAGCCAGTCCTGATCCGCCGGCGCTGCGCCGGCCCGCCGGACGCGGCAGGCCGGCCGCACATGGGTTAAAATACCCGGCGATCCCTCAAACTCGGCACGGCGGAAGTCGCGGTCCGCGGTGGAGCACGTCGGGAATGATCGACTCGGTTGTCGGCAACTATCGCATCGCCGAAAAGGTCGGCGAAGGGGGCATGGGCGCGGTCTACCGCGCCATCGACCTCATGCTGGAACGGGAGGTGGCGATCAAGGCCATCCGCCCCGAGCTGGCGCGCGATGCCGAGATCGTCGAGCGCTTCCGCGCCGAAGCCAAGCTCGCGGCGCGCGTCAGCCACCCGGCGATCGCCACCATCTACAGCTTCTTCGTCGAAGGCGAAGACCTCTTCCTGGCGATGGAGTTCGTGCGCGGCCGGACGCTGTCGCGGCTGCTGCAGGAGACCGGACCGCTCCCCTGGGAACAGGCCGTGGCGCTGCTCGACATGGCGCTCGACGGCATCGACCGCGCCCACCGCGCCGGCATCGTGCACCGCGACCTCAAGCCCGACAACCTGATGATCACCGAGCTGGGGACGGTCAAGGTGATGGATTTCGGCATCGCGCGCGCCACCGGCACGGGGCGGCTCACCCGCACCGGCCTGCTGATCGGCACCCTGCGCTACATGGCCCCGGAGCAGATCCGCGGCGAGGACGTCGACCGCCGCACCGACGTCTACGCGCTGGGCACGGTGCTCTATGAGACGCTCACCGGCCGCGTGCCGTTCGACGGCGCCAGCGACTACGCCGTGCTCAAGGCGCAGGTCGAGGACACCCCGACGCCGCCCAGCCAGACCCTGCCCGGCCTGCCCAGCCGCCTCGACCAGGCGATCCTCAAGGCGCTGGCCAAGGACCCGGCCGAGCGCTTCCAGACCGTCGAGGAGATGCGTCGCTTCCTGCTCGGCCAGGGGTCGGCGGCGGCGACGCTGCCGCTGGCTGCCGTGGCGGCGGCGGCCAGCACCACCACCGGCCTGGCCTGGTCGCGCATCCTCGCCGAGCAGCCGACGCTGGCCACGACGCCGACGCCGCTGCCCGGCAGGGCACCGGTCGCCGGCGGCGGCGCGGATGACGCTGGCAGCAGCGGCGGACGGCTGAGCGCCGCCGCCGCGGCGTTGCCGCCCACCACGGCGCTGCCCGCCACGGCGGCGGCCAGTTCCGGGCCGCGGGTTTCGTCCTATCGCGACGTGAGCCTGCTGCCGGGCGCCGCGACGCGGCGGCGCATCGCGCCGGTGGCGGCCCTGGTCTTCGGCCTGCTGCTCGCCACGGCCCTGCTGGTGACCTTCCTGCGCCGCGCGCCGGCGGCGCACTCGCTGGCGGCGCCCGCGGCGGCGGCCTTGCCGGGCGGCGCGGCCGGCCCCGGCGGCACCGCGATTTCGCCGGCTGGCGCAGCACCAGGAGCAGTGCCGGGGGCGGCGGGCGTGCCGACGGTGGGAGCAGGAGCGGCGGGCCTGCCGGCCAACGCCACCGGCAAGGCCGGCAATGCCGGAGACCCTGCCGCCGCCGCGGCGGCGGCAACCGCAACGCAGACCACCACACAGACCGGCGCGGACGCCGCCCACCCGCACCGGCGCCAGAAGGCCGCCCAGGCCACGGCGGGCGGCGGGGACGCCGCGTCGCAGGCGGGCGGCACCGTCGCGGCCGACGCGGGCGCCCAGGCCGCGGCCGATGCGCCAGGGGGAGCGGGGGCGCCGGGCACGTCGGCGGGGTCGGTTGCGGGGGCGGGGGCGGCCGGCGGCGATGCGTCGGCAACCGGGGCAGACGCCGTCGTGGAGCTACGCCGGCTGGGCGCCGAGATCGTGCTCGCCAGCGACGATCTGCGCCAGCTCTACGGCGAGTCGCTGGCGCACCGCAACCTGGTGGCCCGCCACAACCTGACCACGCCGGCCGAGGAAACCCTGAAGGAGCAGCTGCGGGCGCTGCACGCGACGGCCGAGCACTTTCGCGAACCGTTCGGCGGCGGCTTCATGGCCCGCACCCGCGCCCGGTTCGGCCGCCTCAGCCACGGCGAAGACGAGAGCCAGCAGATCAAGCGGCTGGCCCGCGAGCTGAGCGACAGCGTCGCGCGGGTGGACACGGCCATGGCGGAAACCCAGCCCGCCGGCGCCGTGACCAAGGCCTGGCATCACCTGCACCACCTGTGCGATCACGTCGAGGCGATCTGCAACCAGTAGTTTCCAGCGGGGCCATCCGGGATGTCTGGCAGTGTCCCGGCGTGGGGGGCGGCGGCTGGCCGGCCGACCGGCGGGCGCCGGCCGGGCACGGCCTGCCGTCGGGGCGAGGTTTGCGCTCAGCAGACCGGCAGGCAGCTGGCGTGCGGATAGGTGACCGTACAGTTGGGCGTGCAGCTGGTGGCGGGGCCGCTGATCACGCCGGCGGCGACGTCCTTGAGCTGCATCGGCGCCAGGTGGCGAAGGGTTTCGCGGTTGAGGGTGATGCGCTGCACCTTGTTGTTTTTCATGGCATGCCCCTTTTCGGTGAAGATTCATTCCTGAATAGGAACATCACTATATTCCAGGCGCACGCGGCGGCGCTAGAATGACGCCGTGGCGGCTCCCCGCGAACGCATTCTGATCGTCGACGACGAAGCCGGGATCCGCTCCACCCTGACGGGGATCCTGGAAGACGAAGGCTATGGGGTGGCGGCGGTCGGCACCGCCGCCGAAGCCACGGCGCGCCTGGGGGTGGAGGACTTCGACGCCGTGCTCCTCGACCTCTGGCTGCCCGACCGGGACGGCATGGAGGTGCTGGCCGAGCTGCGCGACCAGCCGGTCATCGTCATCTCCGGCCACGGCAACGTCGACACCGCGGTCAGGGCGACGCGCCTGGGCGCCTACGACTTCCTGGAAAAGCCGCTGTCCCTGTCGCGGGTGGTGGTCACGGTGCAAAACGCGCTGGAACGCGGCCGGCTGGCGCGGGAGCTGCGCCAGCTCGCCGACCGGCTGGCGCACGCCGAACCGCTCCTGGGCGGCAGCCCCTCGATGCAACACCTGAAGGCACAGATCAATACCGCGGCGCCTTCCGACAGCCGCATCCTCATCCTGGGCGAGAACGGCACCGGCAAGGAGCTGGTGGCGCGCCAGGTCCACCGGCTTTCGGCGCGCAGCCGCGGACCCTTCGTCGAAGTCAATTGCGCCGCCATCCCCGAAGACCTCATCGAAAGCGAGCTGTTCGGCCACATGCGCGGCGCCTTCACCGGCGCGGTGGGCGACCGGCCGGGGCGCTTCGAGCAGGCCGACGGCGGCACGCTGTTTCTCGACGAGATCGCGGACATGTCGCTCAAGACCCAGGCGCGCGTGCTGCGGGTGCTGCAGGAGCAGCGCTTCGAGCGGGTCGGCGGCAGCGCCACCATCCGCGTCGACGTGCGGGTCGTCGCCGCCACCAACAAGGGGTTGGAAGACGAGATCCGCCAGGGCCGCTTTCGCGAGGACCTCTACTTCCGCCTGGCGGTCATCCCGCTGCGCGTGCCGGCGCTGCGCGAGCGCGGCGAGGACGTGCCGATCCTGGTGGCGCACTTCATCGCCCTGTTTGCCCACGAGCAGAAGCGGCGCCCCAAGGCGGTGGACCGCGACGCCATGCTGCGGCTCGGGGCGTACGCCTGGCCGGGCAACGTGCGCCAGCTGCGCAACCTGATCGAGCGCATGATGATCATGGTCCCCGGCGACACCATCGGCCTGGCCGACGTCGACGCCGCGCTCTCCGGGGCGGCGACGCCGACGGGCCGCCGCGACGACGGCGTGCTGCCCGGCGCGGTCGGGGCGGGTGGAGCGGCCGGCGCGTTCGGTTCGATCGGCGCCGCCGGCGCCTTGCCGCCGCCGCAGGCCGACTACGCCTCGCTGCGCGAAGCGCGCGGCGCGTTCGAAAAGTCGTACATCGAGCGCAAGCTGGCCGAGCTGGACGGCAACGTCAGCCGCACCGCGCAGCTGCTCGGGCTGGAGCGCAGCAACCTGTACCGCAAGATGCGCGCGTACGGCATCGAGGTGGACCGCAACGGCGCCGCCGCCGGCGATGGCGTGGCCGCGGCGCCCGCGGCCGGGGCATCCCCGGAACCCACGGCGGGCGGCAATCCGCCGGCGCCGGCGCCGCCGCCTATAATCGATCCATGACCACCCAACCCGACGCCACTCCGCAGCAGCGCATCGAAGGCGACCTCAAGCAGTCCCTCAAGGCCGGCGACAAGGCCCGCCTGAGCACCCTGCGGCTGCTGCTGACCGACATCAAGAACGAGCGCATCCGGCGCGGCGGCGAAGTGGACCAGGCAGGCTTCGTGGCGCTCGTACGCAAGGCCATCAAGCAGCGCGAAGACGCGGCGGAGCAGTACCGCGCCGGCAACCGCCAGGAGCTGGCAGCCAAGGAAGAGGCCGAAAAGGAAATCCTGGCCAGCTACCTGCCGGCTGCCGCCAGCGAAGCGGACGTGCGCGCGGCGATCGCCGCCCTGATCGCCGAGCGCGGCCTGGCCGGACCGGCCGCCATCGGCCCGATCATGAAGGAGATGCTGGCGCGCTTCGGCACCAGCGCCGACGGCGCGACGATCAATCGCCTCGCCCGCGAGCTGCTCGCCGCCGGCGCCGCGCGCTGAGCTGCCGGCGTGGCCCCTTCCAAGGACCCTGCCCGTCCCCTTGCCGGCAACGGCGCCAACGGCGCCGGCGCGGCCGGCGCCGAAGGTGCCGCCGATCCCGCGGGCGGCGGCCCACCCAGCCTGCCGCACGCCCTGATCGGCACCGCGGGCCACATCGATCACGGCAAGACCCGGCTGCTGCTGGCGCTCACCGGCATCGACTGCGACCGCTGGGCGGACGAAAAGGCGCGCGGCATCACCATCGACCTCGGCTTCGCGCACCTGGCCGAAGCGGGGGTGCAGCTCGGTTTCGTCGACGTCCCCGGCCACGAGCGGTTCCTGCACAACGCCCTGGCGGGGCTCGGCGGCATCCGGGTGATGCTGCTGGTGGTGGCCGCCGACGAAGGGGTCAAGCCGCAGACCCGCGAGCACCTGGCCATCTGCTCGCTGCTCGGCATTCCGGCGGCGGTGGTGGCGCTGACCAAGGCCGACCTGGCCAGCGCCGACCTGCTGGAGCTGGCGCAGCTGGAGATCGAAGACCTGCTGGCCGCCACCCCCTTTGCCGGCGCGCCGGTGCTGCCGGTGTCCAGCCTGACCGGGCAGGGCATCGCGGAGCTCAAGTCCGTGCTGCTGGCCGCGGCGGCGCGCCACGCGGTGGCCGCCGACCCGCGGCTGCCGGCGCGCCTGCCGATCGACCGCGCCTTCCACCTGCGCGGCCTGGGCGTGGTGGTGACCGGCACGCTGGCCGGCGGCGCGGTGCGCGTCGGCGACAGCCTGGAGCTGCTGCCGCCCGAAGCGGGGGTCGACGGCGCCGTACGGGTGCGCGCCATCCAGGTCCACGGCCAGGCGCGCCAGGAGGCTCTCGGTGGCGAGCGCACCTCGCTGCAGTTGAGCGGCGCGCCGCTCGAAGCCCTGCGGCGCGGCCAGCAGCTGGGCACCGTGGGCGCCTTCGCCGCCACCACCAGCCTGCTGGCGCGCGTGCAGCTGCTGCCGGGGGCGGCGCCGCCTGGCGGCGGCGGCTTCATGCCGGTGCGGGTCCACCTGCATACCGGCCAGGCGCTGGGGCGGATGCGCTTTCTGCGTGCGCCGGCCAGCCCGGCGCACAGGGCAGCGGCAACGGCCGGGCCGGAGGCTACGACAGGGCCGGCGGCGACGGCGGGAACGGCGGCGGCGGAAGCGGCAGCAGCCGAAGCCGGCCAGGCACTGGCCGAGATCCGCCTGCAGACACCGCTGGCCGCGGTGCGCGGCGACCGGCTGATCCTGCGCCGGCCGTCGCCCGCCGCGACGCTGGGGGGCGGCGAAGTGCTCGACCCGCGCTGGCGCCGCCACCGCGGCGCGGCGCTCGCCATCGCCCTGCCCGCCCTCGGCGGCGACGTCGATCGGGCGCTGGCGTTCTGGGCGCTGGAGGCCGGCGAAGGCGGGCTGGACGCGGACGCGGCCGGGCGCCGGCTGGGCGTGCCGCCGGCGCGGGCCGCGGCGCGCCTGGCCGCGCTGGCCAAGGGCGCCCGGCTGATCGAAGTGGCGGAGGGGCCGGGCCACGGCCGGGTGTGGATCGCTCCCGCCGCGGTGCAGCGCGTCGTCGAGCGCGCCCGGCGGGTGCTGGCGGACTACTTCGCGCGCCAGCGCCTGGCCGACGGCTGCCCCAAGGCGGAAGCGGTGCGGCGGATCCTGCGCGGCCGCGCCGCCGACCTGGCGCCGGTCTACCTGGCGTGGCTCGCGGCGCAGAAGGTGCTGGTGGTAAGCGGCGACCAGGTGACGCTGCCGGGGCGCAGCGCCCAGCTCACCGGCGACGAATCCAAGCTGGCGGCGGCGGCGCTGGCGGAGTTCGAACGCGGCGGCCTGACGCCCCCCTCGCCGGGCGAGGTGCGCCAGCTGCTCGCCGCCAAGCCGCAGATTCTGGAAGGCGTGCTGCACCACCTGGTGACCCGCGGCAAGCTCCTGCGCCTGCCGGGGGGGCTGATCGTCGCCGCCAGCGCCATCGCGGAGCTGCGGCGCGAGCTGCTCGCCACCGGATGGGAGCGCTTTTCGGTGCCGCAGTTCAAGGAGCGCTTCAACTTCAGCCGCAAATGGGCCATCCCGTTGCTGGAGCACCTGGACAGCGCCGGGATCACCCAACGCGCCGGCGACGAGCGCCTGGTGCTCAGGACGCCGCAGCCGGCGGCAGCGCCGGATCGCTAGTAAGGACTATTAGATCGAGAGGGACCCATGAAGACCATCGCCGTGCTCGGCGCCTCCGCCGACCGCAGCAAGTTCGGCAACAAGTGCGTGCGCGCCTACCTTGCCACCGGCTGGCAGGTCTACCCGGTGAATCCTGCCGGGCACGACATCGAAGGCTTGCCGGTCTGCCACGACCTGTCCGCGGTGCCGCAGCCGCTCGACCGCGTCAGCGTCTACCTGGCGCCGCCGCTCACCCTCGCCCTGCTGCCGGCGATCGCCGCCTGCGGGGCGCGCGAGGTCTGGTTCAACCCCGGCGCGGCGGACGGCGCCGTGCTGGCCGAAGCGCGGCGCCTGGGAATCCCCAGCCGCCCCGGATGCAGCATCGTCGACATCGGCCGCAGCCCGTCCGAGTTCCCCGGCTGAACAAAATAGAACGGCAAACGTATACAGGCGTAGACTCCGGCTGGATGGCGTCGTAGCGTCAGGCCTGACTCCGCGGGGGCGGGGCGCCCAATGCCAGGCCGTGGTCCCTTCGGGAGGACGACCAGATGTTTGCGGTGCTCGTGCACCCGGCGCTCTACCAGCGTTTGCGGCGGGGCTCGCCGGCCTTGCGCTCGCGGGTGCACAAGACGCTGCTGCGGCTGCGCGACGGCCGCTGGGGAGGCGGCACGCGGGTCAAGCGGCTGCGCGGCGCCTCCCACGCCGTCTACGAAGCGCGCACCGACGGCGGCGACCGCATGCTCTTCACCATGGCGCGCCTCGCCGCCGGCGGCGGCGACCCGGCGGGCGGCGACGCTCTCCATTTGCAGATCTGGGACCTGGTGGAACACGACGACGTCGACCGCGCCGCCCGGCGCACCCGCTCGCCCGAGGCCGGGTTCCTGGCCCTGGCCGCGCTCGAAGAGTTCGAGATCAGCGAGCCGCCGCCCTATCCCGACGCTCCCTTCAGCGCCTGGAGCGGCGCGGGCGACCAGGACCCGCTGCTGCGCTTCCTGCTGCCCGACGCCGACCCCGCGGCGGCGGCCGGCCCCGCCGGCGACTCCGCAGCCGACGCCCGGCTTGCCGCGGCCGCCGGCGGAAGCGGGACCGGGGCGGCGCCGCGCAACGTCCGCTGGTTCCAGCTCGACGCGGCCTGGCTGGCGGGCGAAGCGCAGTTCCAGCAGCTGCTCGACCGCGCCGGCGACCAGCTGGAGCTGAAGCTGGACGCCGAGCAGCTCCGCATCCTGCGGGCGCCGGGCCCGCTGCTGCTCGCCGGCAGCGCCGGCAGCGGCAAGACCACCCTGGCCGTGCACCGTCTGGCCGCTGCCGCCCTGGCGCCCGGCGACGGCCGCGCGCTGTACGTCTCGTGCAGTCCGGCCCTGGTCGAGCGCGCCCGCCGGCTCTACGACGACCTGACGGCGCTGCGCGGTGGCGACGCGGCAGCGTTGCGCGATGGCGACGCGGCGGCGCGGCGCCCCGACTTCTTCACTTTCGACGACCTGTACGCCACCGTGGTGGGGCGCGACTTCGAGCGCCACCGCTCCCGCCTGATGAGCGAAGCGGCCTTCGAAGAGTGGTTCCGCCGCGCCGGCCGGCCGCTCGATCCGGCGCTGGTGTGGCAGGAGGTGCGCAGCATCCTCAAAGGCGCCTGCCTGGCCCCCGGCAAGAGCGCCATGCTCGACCGCGACCAGTACTTTGAGCTGGGCCGCAAGCGCGCGCCGCTCTTTGTCGACCTGCGCCCGCAGATCTACCGCATCGCCGAGCGCTACCAGCAGTGGCTCGCCGAAGAAGACCGCCTGGACTCGATCGATCTCTGCCGCCTGGCCCTGGGCGAGCTGCGACGGCGCCGCGGCGGACCCTACGACGTGGTGATCTGCGACGAGGTGCAGGACCTGACGGAACTGGAAGTCGGTTTCGTGATCGCTCTGTCGGCCCGCACCGACCTGGCCGGCGTGATGCTGGCCGGCGACGCCCAGCAGGTCCTGAACCCCAGCGGCTTCCGCTGGGCCGAGGTCCGCCGCCTGGCCGCGCGCCACGCCCGCCAGCAGGCGCCGCCCGCCGTCCTGCACCTGCGCGACCCCGCCCGCTCCACCGCGCCCCTGTGCGCCTTCGCCAGCGCCCTGTCCACCCTGCGCCGCGACGTCTTCGGCCGCGGCGACGGCGAGCAAGGCGAAGACGAGCTGCCCGCCACCGCCCCCGGCCCCTTCCCGGTCCAGATCTTCGGCGATGAGGCGGCCGTCGTGGCATCGATCGTCGCGGTCGCCACCCCCGGCGCCAACGACGCGGGCCACGAGCGCGGCTTGGATCGCGGGAACCCAGCGCATTGCGGGTACGACGCCGACGACGCCGGCGGTTGCGCCGTGCTGGTGGCGGATGCCGTCACCGCCCAGGCGCTGCGCGAGCGTCTGCCCGGATGCGCCGTGCTGACGGTGGCCCAGGCCAAGGGGCTGGAGTTCGACACCGTGGTGATGTGGCGGCTGCTGGCGGCGGACGCCGACCTGGTGGAGCGCCACCTGCGCGGCGAAGCGCGCGGCGAGCGGGAGGCGCGCTTTGCGCGGCTGCTGCGCTGGCTCTACGTCGCCGCAACGCGCGCCCGGCGCTGCCTGGCGGTCTACGAGGGCCAGGCGCCGCACCCCTTCTGGGGCCGCGCGCCGCTGGCCGCCGCGCTCGACCCTCTGCCGGCGCAGCACCTGCCGCGCGTCTTCCGCGCCGCCGCCGATCCGGAGGAGTGGGAGCGCCAGGGCGACTTTTTCGCCGCCCAGGACCTGCCGCGCCAGGCCGCCGAGTGCTACCGCCGCGCCGGCCTGGTGGAGCGCGAAACCGCAACCCTGGCGCAAGCCGACGAGGCGCGCCAGGATTGGGCGGCGGCGCTCGCCCGCTGGCAGGCGCTGGGCGGCACGGCACCGGCCCGCGAAGCGCCGCTGCTCGCGCGCCTGGGCCGCTTCGCCGCCGCCGCCGAGCGCTACCGCGCCGCCGGCCAGCGCGCCGCGGCGCTACGCTGCGACCTCCTGCTGCTGGAAAGCCGCGGCGCCTGGACCGACGCCGCCCGCGGCTGGGAAGACCTGGGCGACGACACGCGCGCCGCCCGCTGCTGGGCCGCCGCCGGCCAACGACGCGCCGCGACCGCCGCCACCCTGCGCACCGCCGAAGCCGCCGGCGACTGGCCCACCGCCGCCGCCGGCTGGCTCGACCTCGGCGAGCACGACCGCGCCGCCCGCGCCTTCACCGCCGCCGCCGACCCCCGCGGCGCCGCCCACGCCGCGGCCCTGGCGCACCGCGAAGCCGGACGCTGGCCCGCCGCCGCCGCCGCCTTCCGCCTGTGCGGCCGCCGCCAGGACGCGCACCACTGCCTTGCCCAAGCCTTCGAAGCCGCCGGCCGCCCCCGCCAGGCAGCCCGCCACTGGCTGCACCTGGGCGACCCCGCCAGCCATCGCCGCGCCGTCGATCGCCTGGTCGAAGCCGGCGCCTGGCTCGACGTCGCCCGCCTGGAGCCCGCCGCACCGCCCCCCGCAACCGAATCCGCCGGCGCCAAGCCCGGCAGCCGCGTCCTGACCCACATCGAGCAGCTGGTGGCTGACCGGACAAGCGAGCGGGAGGATGGCAACGCTGCCGTCCTGCTGGCCACACGGAGGGAGGCTCTGACGCCGCTGCTGCCGGAGGTGCCTTGGTTTCTGGCGGGCGCGGAGGAGCGGCGGGCGCGGGCGGAGTTGCAAGCGGTCGAGCAGCTCGAGCTGCGCCGGCGCGCCATCGCGGCGGAACGGGCGGGGGCTTGGAGCCGCGCCAGCCGGTGCTGGCGGCGGGCGGGCGACCTGCGGCGGGCTGACGGCGCGCGCGACCGGCGGATCGCCGGACTTGCCGATCCGCTGCGCCAGGTGCGGGCCTGGTGGCTGACGGGCGACCCTGCCAGCCGCCGGCGTGCCGCGGCGTTGGCCGCCGGCGCCGCGGCGCGCGGGCCGCTGCTGACTGTCGCCGTCGCGGCGCTGGCTGCTGAAGGTGAGGGCCGCTGGCAGACGGCCGCGGAGCTGTGGGCGCGGATCGCGCGGCGCGGCGACGTGATGCGCTGCATGGCCCGGGTGGCCGCATTCCGTGACGAGGCGCTGCCGCCGGCCCACGGCGGCAGGAGGCGGTCCTGACCGCGCCCGCACAGCACCCCGATCCAGCGGCCGTTCGCCGCCTGATCCTGGGCACCGCATCGCCGGTCGAGGCGCGGCAGGTCGTTCGCCACCTGCTGACCGGCTGCGGCCACTGCAATCGCTTCGCGCACGCCGCCGGCGCCGGCCCGACGGGCGGTGACGACGCCGCGGCGGCGTCTGATTCCGCATCCACCGCCGCCCGCGATGCCGCCAACGCCCGCGCCCGAGGCTCGGCTCCCTCCCCGGCCCGCTCTCCCTCCCCGTCCGATTCCGCCGGCGATCCGCGGGACGCCTCCAAGTACGACCAGGTGTTTGAGCGCATGAAGGAGCGCCTGCGCTCCGCGCCGCTCGGCGACTCGCCGGCCCATGACGCCGATGAGGACGCGCCGGAGGCGCCCGCGGCAGCCGGCGATGGGCGACCAGGCGCAGAAGCGGCACTGCCCTCGCCGGGTGCCGCGCCGTCGGGCACCCTCGCCATCTCCACCGCCCCCATCATCCGGCCCGGCCGCCCGGCGCCGGGCGCCGCGGACCTGGCGCGGCAGACGCTAGCCGCCGGCGGCGCCGCCGGGGCGGGAGCCGGCGCCGGCGCCCACGAGCTGTACGCCGAGCTTTTGGGGCACGACGCGGTGCAGGCCCTGACGCAGGTGCAAAGCACCCGGCGCTACGCCTATCTGGCGCTGTGCGAGCTCCTGCTGCGCAAGAGCTTCGGCCTGGAAAACGGCACGACGGCGGCGGCGGGCGTGGGCGACGCGGCGGCGATGGCGGCGCGCTGCGTCGTGGCGGCGGCCGAGGTCGCGGAGCTGCTCGACCTGGAAGTCTACGGCGCGCCGGTCGTCCAGGACGTGCGCGCCATCGCCTGGACCTATTTCACCGGCGGCGAGAGCATGCAGGAGGACATGCGCACCGCCGAGGTTTCGCGGCGCCTCGCCGCGCGGCTGCTCGCCGGCAGCGCCGACCGCGCACCCGGACGGCCGTCGCTGCTCGCGGCGCAGGCGGCGCTCGCCGGACATTGCGGACATTTTGGCGAGTCGCTGCGCCTGCTCACCGGCGCGGCCGGGTGCTATCGCCGCACCGATCAGGCTCACCTGGCTGCCCGCTTCCTGCTCAAGAAGGGCATGGCGCTGGGCAACGCCGGCGAAACCCAGGCCGCCGTCCGCCTGCTGTGGCGCGGCCTCGACACCATCGAGCCGGCGCGCGAGCCGCGGCTGCTGGTGTGGGCGACCCACAACCTCGCGTGGTTCCTGCACGAAGCCGGGCGCACCGGGCAGGCCGCCTCGTGCATCGAAGCCGCCCGCAAGCTCTATCGCGCGGCGCGCGACCGCCGCGAAATGTCGCGCTTGCGCTGGCTGGAAGGCAAGCTCGCGGCCGACTTCGGCACCGCCGAAACCGCCCTCGCCGAGGCCCGCGACGGCCTGGCGCGCGAGGGCCTGGCCTACGAGGCGGCGCTGGCCGCGATGGATCTCGCCGTGCGCTATGCCGGCGAGCGGCAGGCGGCGCGGATGCGCCAGCAGGCCGACGGCATGCTGGCGCTGTTCCGGTCGGATAGCATGTACGGGGAAACGGTCTTCGCCATGCGCTCCTTCCGCGAGCACGGCGGCGGCGACGACCCCAGCGACCTGTTGCGCGACCTGACCGCCTACCTCGACCAGGCCCGCCGGCCGCAAAACCCCAAGGCCCTGGCAGCCAGCATTCCGCCCTGAGCCAGCGCCCCGGCGCCGCGACGACACGCCGACCCGGCGGCCCGGGGAAGCGGAGCCGATGCCCCAGAGACCACCGCGAACCACCAGGAGACCCGCCGACCCATGCCGCCACAGATCCCCGACACCGAGCTGCTGGCCCGGCTGGTCGGCTTCGACTCGACCAGCCGCAACAGCAACCTGCCGATCGCGGATTTCCTCTGCGACTACCTCGATCGGCCCGGCATCCGCGTGCACCGCAACCTGTCGAGCGCGGGCGACAAGGCCAACCTGATCTTCACCGTCGGTCCGCCCCACGACGAAGCCGCCGGCGGCGACGGCAGCGGAGCCGGCCCGGCCCGGCCCGGCCTGGTGCTGTCGGGACACATGGACGTCGTGCCGGCCGAGGAGGCGGGTTGGCAGAGCGATCCCTTCACCCTCACCGACCACGCCGACCGCCTGGTCGGGCGAGGTGCCTGCGACATGAAAGGCTTCCTCGCCCTGGCCGCCAACCTGGCGATCGAGGCCAGCGGCGGGCGGCTGGCCCACCCGCTGGCGCTGCTCTTCACCTACGACGAAGAGGTGGGGACCCTGGGCGCCAAACGGCTGGTCGAAAGCTGCGCCGCGGCGCGCTCGCTGCCCTCCAACGCGGTCATCGGCGAACCCACCTGCCTGCGGGTGGTGCGCGCCCACAAGGGCCACCTCACCATGCGGGTCACCCTGCACGGCCGCAGCGCCCACAGCGGCTACCCGCACCTCGGGCAGAATGCCATCGAACCCGCCGCCCTGGTGGTGACCGCTCTCGCCGGCCTGCGCCGCCAGCTGGCCGCCGAGTCGACGCCGCACGCCGAGCTCTTCCCCGAAGTGCCCTTCGTGCCGCTCAACGTCGGCAGGGTGCACGGCGGCGCCGCCATCAACGTCGTCCCCGACCGCTGCGTGATCGAGCTCGGCATGCGGCGGCTGCCCGGCGGCGACTCGCGGCAGCTGGCGGCGCGGGTCGAGCAGATCGTCCAGGACGTGGCGGCCGGCTGCCAGCCCCAGGTGGAGGTCCTCACCGACAGCCCGCCGCTGCTGGCGGCGAACGACGCGCCGGTGGTCCGCCGCCTGCTGGAGCTCAGCGGCCAGCAGGAACCGCAAACCGTCTCCTATGCCACCGACGCCGGATGGCTGCAACAGCTCGGCATGGATTGCGTCCTGTTCGGTCCCGGCTCGATCGACGTCGCCCACCGCCCCAACGAGCACCTCCCCAAGGCCGACCTTGCCGCCGCTCGCCAGGTGATCGGTCAGGCGGTCGCTGCGTTCTGCGCCGAGACCTGAGACAATGCCGCGACGCCCGGCGCCCCGATCGCCGCGTCCATTGACGCCCGAGGCCACCTTGCCCCCCGACCGCCTGCCCAGTCCCGAGATCATCGAGGCCGACCTGACCTGGACCGGTGAAGCGTTCACCTCCGGCATCCAGCTGCGCCTCGATGCCGCCGGCCGCATCGCCGAAGCCGGCCCGCTGGGGGCCGTGCCGACGCGCCGCCTGCGCGGCCAGGCGCTGCTGCCCGGCATGGTGAGCGCCCATTCGCACGCCTTTCAGCGCGGTCTGCGCGGCCAGGGCGAACGCTTTCCGGTGGGCGTCGGCAGCTTCTGGAGCTGGCGCGAAGCGATGTACGACCTGGCCGCGCGGCTCGACGGCGACGGCTTCGAGCGCCTGTGCCGCCACACCTTCCAGGAGATGCGCGCCGCCGGGATCACCACCGTCGGCGAGTTCCACTACTTCCACCACGATCGGGAAACCGCCGAGGGCCAGTCTCCCGACTACGCCATGGACGCCCGCGTGCTGCGCGCCGCCGCCGCGACCGGCATCCGCATCGCCCTGCTCAACACCTACTACCGCACCGGCGGCATCGCGCAGCCGCTGACCGGCGCGCAGCGCCGCTTCGAATCGCCCGAACCGGCCGTCTTCTGGGAGCAGATGGACCGCCTGGCCGCCAACCTGGACGGCCCGCTGCAAACCCTGGGAGCCGCGGTCCACAGCGTCCGCGCCGCCACCCCCGCGGAGCTGGGCGCGATCTACACCGAAGCCCGCCGGCGCAACCTGGCGATCCACATGCACATCGAAGAACAGCGCCGCGAGATCGACGACTGCTTTGCCCACTACGGCCAGAGGCCCATGCAACTGCTGCTCGCCACCCTGCCCTCGGCCCAGGGCTTCACCGCCATCCACTGCACGCACACCTCGCCCCAGGACATGGAGGGCTTCCTGGCCGCCGGCGGCGCCGTCTGTCTCTGCCCGCTGACCGAGGCCAACCTGGGCGACGGCCTGCCCGATCTCGCCCTGCCCCACCGCGCCGGCAGCCGTCTCTGCCTGGGCTCCGACTCCAACGCCCGCATCTCGATGCTCGAAGAGATGCGCTGGCTCGAATACGGCCAGCGCCTGCGCGGCGAAAGCCGCGGCGCCCTGCGCGACGCCGGCGGCGACGTGGCGCGCACCCTCCTGCACGCCGCCACCACCGGCGGCGCCAGCGCCCTGGGCCTCCCCTGCGGCGAGCTGACCGCCGGCCGCTGGGCCGACTGCGTCGCCATCGATCTGGAGCACCCCAGCCTGGACGGCGCCGACGCCGCCTCGCTCCTGCCGGCGCTCCTCTTCGGCGCCGGCGACGACGCCATCGTCGCCACCGCCGTCGCCGGCACCTGGCAACAGCGCACACCGCGCGGCCAAGACCAGCGCGCCGCCAACCGCGGCCGCTAGGCCGCGGACACCAAACCCCCGGCAGCCCGCCCGCCGCGAGCTGCCGGATCGAGGCCACCCGAGCCGCAAGGCTGGTGGCCACCTGTCGCGGAGGACGGATATGTGCGGACGCTACACCCTCACGTCTCCCGGTGAAGTCGTCGCCGAAGTCTTCGAGCTGCCCTTTGTGCCCGACCTGGCACCGCGCTACAACATGGCGCCGACCCAGGAAGCCGCCATCGTCCGCGTCCCGGCCGCGGGAGCCCCGCGCACCCTCGACCGCCTGCGCTGGGGCCTCATCCCCGCCTGGGCCAAGGACCCCGCCATCGGCAACCGCATGATCAACGCCCGCGCCGAAACCGTCGCCGAAAAACCCGCCTACCGCGACAGCTTTCGCCGCCAGCGCTGCCTGGTCGCCGCCGACGGCTTCTACGAATGGAAGCGACAAGGCAAAGCCAAGCAGCCCTACCTCATCCGCCGCGCCGACCGCCAACCCTTCGCCATCGCCGGCCTCTGGGCCGCCTGGCGCGGCGCCGGCGTCCCCGTCGAAACCTTCACCATCCTCACCACCGAGCCCAACGACCTCATGCGCGACCTCCACGACCGCATGCCCGTCCTCCTCGACCGCCGCGACTTCGCCGCCTGGCTCGACCCCGCCAACCGCGACACCGCCACCCTGCAATCCCTCCTCGTCCCCGCCCCCACCACCGGCTGGGAAGCCCTCCCCGTCACCACCCGCGTCAACAGCCCCGCCAACGACACCCCTGACTGCCTGGAGCCCCTCATCCCCTGACCCCAGCCGCAGCGCCTGAACCGCCAGACACATGCAAGGTGAACGCTCAGCCTCCGGGCGGCGGGCCAGCCCGCACGCCCGCAAGCCTGCATGTCGGTGCTACCGTGCTGTCATGGGCAAGCAGCTGACGATTCGCGGGGTATCGGAAGAGATCCAGAGCAAGCTGAAGAGCATTAGCCGAGCGCGAGGCCAGAGCGTCAACGCCACAGTGCTCGAGATCCTTGCGACAGCGGTCGGATTGGACGAGCGACGGCAGAAGCTGAGCCGCTATATGACGTGGAATCGGGAAGACCTGGCGGAGTTCAGCGAGGCTCTGACGGCGCAGAGGTCGACGGATGATCCCCTTCGGCGCTGACGATGCCAGTCGATTGGTCCTCTGGCAGCCCCCAGCTGGGCAATAGGTCGGCATGGACGGAAAGCTGTTTTTCTGGAAAAATGGGGCCATGAAGGCCACTTTCGAGATTCCTGACGATCTCTTCGTCGAAGTGAAGGTGGAGGCGGCCCGCCGTCACAAGAAGCTCAAGGAGCTGGTGCCGGATCTGGTGCGCGCGGGCCTGCGGGCGCAGCAGGCCGCCGGCCCCGTTTCGCGGCGGGACAGCGAGCGGTGGCTGGAGGAGTGGGTACGACTTGGCCAGGCGGCGCTCAAAGACCGGCCGCCAAGGCCGACAGCCACCGAGATCCTTGCCGCGGATCGCCGGCGCCTTGACGATCGCTAGGTGCTCGTCCTTGACGCAAACGTCTGGGTCGCCGCCTTCGATCCATCGGACAGATTCCACGATGAGAGCGTGGCGGTGTTTGCCACGGCGGCGCGCGGCGGCCTGCGGCTGGCAGGTCCGGCGTTCCTGGCGCTGGAATCGATTTGTGCCCTCAATCGGCGCCTGGGCAATCCGACGTTCGCGGCAGCGGCCGCCGCGCAGATCGCGAACCATCCGGCGCTGTACCTTCAGCCACTCGACGAAGAGCTCCTTGCTGACGCTCAACGACTTGGGGTCGAACGCCGATTGCGGGGCGCCGACGCGCTCTACCTGGCGACTGCGGTGCGGTTGGGTTGCCCGCTCCTGTCCTGGGATGCGGAGCTGCAGTCCCGCGGCGGGGCGTGGTCGCCGCGCGATTGGCTGGAGCGGCAGTCAGGAGTGCAGCAGGTAGACGGCGGCGAACAGGGCGAGCATGGTGAAGATGAGGGCAAGGTTGCCGGCGGCGGCCAGGATGAGGCCGAACCAGGCGGCCAGGCCGGCGCGGCCGGCGCGGCGCAGGTCGCGGCGGGCGATGAGCTCGCCGGTGAAGGCGCCGACGAAGGGGCCGAGCAGGACGCCGGGTAGGGAGAAGAAGAGCCCTGCCAGGCCGCCGATGAAGGCGCCGGCGAGGGCGAGCCGGCTGGCGCCGACGCGGCGGGCGCCGTGGCGCGCGGCCCACAGGTCGATGACGAAGTGGCAGAGGGCCAGGATGCCCAGCAGCGTGAGGGTCACCCAACCGACTTTCTGAAAGTCGTCGATGGACGCGGCGACGAGCAGCCCCGCGAAGACCAGCGGCGCGCCCGGTATCGCCGGGACGACGGTGCCGGCGATGCCGCCGGCGACCAGCGCGCCGGCGAGCAGCCACAGCAGCGGCGCCATCTGCGGATCGGGCGTCGCCATGGCAACCCAGGCCAGGACGGTCACACGCCCGCCTCGGCGCCACGCTGTTGGCGCCTCGCGGTCAGCCGGCGGTAAAGGCGGTCGAAGCGGCGGCGGTGCAGGTTGGCGTCGGCGAAGTCGTAGTGGTTGGGGAGGATGCGGCCAGGGGCCAGGGCGGCCACCCGGTCCAGGCTGGCGGGGATCAGGCGGGGGACGCTGTTGAGGATGGGCGGCGGCAGGTTGAGATTGAAAAAGTAGCTGGCAAAGAGGTCGCCCGCGAACAGCAGGTCGTGCCGCTCGCTGTAGAACCCGCAGTGTCCCTCGGTGTGGCCGGGCAGGTGGACGACGCGCAAGCCGCCCCAATAGGGCAGCAGGTCGCCGTCTGCGAAGTGGCCGGCGAGCGGCGCCGCGCGATAGCGCAGCACGGCGCGCCCGAACGCTTCCAGCCGCCCGCACCAGCGGCTCACGCCCTGGTAGGGGTAGGTGCCGCGGACGTGCAGCTCCTCCTTTTCGTGGGCGAAGGCCGGGGCGCCGGTCCAGCGGCAGATCGGCGACAGGTTGCCGGCGTGGTCCAGATGGCCGTGGGTGAGCAGGACGGCCTGGACCGCCTGCGGCGCCAGCCCGAGCCGGCGCAAGCGGCGCCGCAGCCCGCGCACTTCGCCGTACAGGCCGGTGTCGATCAGGCAGGCGCCGGTATCGTCCACCAACAGGTGGCAGATGCCCAGCACCCCGCGGATGGGATACAGACCGGCAGGGAGCGGCGGCACCATCGCGCGCCTCACCGCCCGCCCGCGGGCGGCGGCGGGTTGGCCGGCGGCGCCGCGGCCGGCGGCGGCACGCTGGGCGACGGCGGAGCCGCGCCGGGAAGCGGCGTGGCGCCGGACGGCGGCGAAGGCGCGCCGCGAGGCGGGGTGGCGCCGGGCGAAGACGGCGCGGCGGCCGAGCCGCGCGCGGCGGGCGGCGCCGCCGCGGGCGCCATGGTGAAGCCCAGCTGGCGCAGGAAGCCGGCCTGGTCGTTGAGCACGAAGGCCGAGTCGATGCGGCCGCCATGCATGTGGAAAAAGGCCACGCCGTCGAGCGCCACGGTGGGCGGCGCGGGCTTGCCCGGCAGCGGCCGGGGGGTGCCCAGGACCAGGTAGTGCACCGCCACGCGATCGTCTTCGGCGGTCAGCTCCTGCGGGTCGTACTCGACGGTGGCAAACACCGTGCGCACGCGCTGCGCCGCCTGCCGCGCGGCGTCCAGGCCGCGCGCGTTGGGCGCCGCCGGCGAGCGGTCGACAAAGGTCTTGGCGACGATCTGGTCCAGCTGGTCGAGCCGCCCGGCGGCCAGCACCTCGGTCAGATATCGCCGCGCCAGCAGCTTGTTCTCCTGCCGGTGGTCGGCGGCAGGGGCGGTCTTGGCGCCGGCGGCGGGCAGCGCCGGCGCGGGGGCGACGGCGGCCGTGCTCGGCGGGGTCGCCACGGCAGGCGCGGCGGCGGCGATCGGCGCGGCGCCGCGGATGACCAGGGTGAGGAGCAGCAGCGCAAGCGAGGCCGGCGCGGCCAGACGGCGCGCGCGCGGGCGGCGAGCTGGGATCGGCCGGCGGGGGCTGCCCGGAGTCACGATGCCCGGCTCCCCCGGCTCAGGCGAGCACGGCGGCCAGCCGCTCCAGGCCTTCGAGCAGCTGGGCGCGCGAGCAGGCAAAGGAAATGCGGATGTGGTTGTCGGCGCCGAAGGCGGCTCCGGGCACCACCGCCACCTGCGCCTTGTCGAGCAGGAATTCGGTGAACTGGACCGATCCCTGCCGTCCCGGCCCAAAGGCGCCCGACACGTCGGGGAAGGCGTAAAAGGCGCCGAGCGGCGGCTGGCAGCGCACACCGGGGAGCTGGTTGAGGCGGGGGATGAGCATCTCGCGACGGGCGCGGTATTCGGCGATCATCCGCTCGACGTCGGGTTCGGCGTCGCGCAGGGCGGCCAGGGCGCCGACCATGGCGAAGGAGGTGGGATTCGACGTGGCGTGGCTCTGGATGTTCTCGATCGCGTTGACCAGCGGCTTGGGGCCCAGCAGGTAGCCGATCCGCCAGCCGGTCATGGCGTAGGTCTTGGAAAACGACCCCACCAGGACGACGGTGTCGGGAAATTCCGCGGCCAGGCTGGCGGCGCTGGCGTGGGGCTGGTCGTAGACGAAGCGCTCGTAGGTTTCGTCGGAAATGACGATCAGGCCGCGGTTGGCGGCGAAGCGCACGACCTGGCGCAGGTCCGCGGCGGCGATGACGCCGCCCGTCGGGTTGCACGGCGAATTGAGCAGGATGGCCCGCGTGCGGTCGGTGACCGCCGCCAGGATGGCGTCCGCGTGCTGGCGGAAACCGTCGGCGCCGACGGTTTCAAAGGGCACCGGCACCGCGCCGGCAAAGCGGATCTGCTCGCCGAAGCTGACCCACGAGGGATTGGGCAGCACCACTTCGTGGCCGGGCTCGAACAGCGCCAGGGCCAGTTGGAAGAGCGCCGCCTTGCCGCCCACCGTGACCACCGAGTCCTGAGCCTGCCAGGGAGCGCCGTAGCGGTCCCGCGCCCAGGCGGCGAGCGCCTGCCGCAGCTCCGGCGTGCCGCTGCCCGGCGTGTAGCGGGTGAACCCGGCGGCCAGCGCCTGGCAGGCAGCTTCGACGGCCACCGCCGGGGAGTTGAAATCCGGCTCGCCGGCGCCGAAATCGACCAGGGCGACGCCCTGCGCCTTGAGCGCGGCGGCGCGGCGCGTGACCGCCAGGGTCGCGGATTCGGCAATGCCGGCGGCTCTGGCAGAGAGAATCACCGGCGAATGCTATCACCGCTGCGCGCCGCTGCCGGGCGGAGGCGGCGGATGCTATTGTGCGGCAAGGGGCTGCCGCGCGCCCGCGCCACGCCGACGTCGCATCCCAAGGACAAAGGTCATGAAGCCATCCGTTTTGCACCGTCTTCCCGCCCGCCGCAGGGCGCTTGCCGTCGCCGCGGCGGCGCTCGCCGTGGCGGCCGCCGCAGCTTGCGGTCCGGGCGTCGCCACCGCCTCGGCCGCCGGCATCCCGCGCCCCGAAAAAGCCAAGCTGGCGCTGCAGGCGGACGCCTCCTCCTACCCCGCCGGCGCCGCCGCCGGGATCTCGGCGCAGGTGTCGATCGAACCCGGATGGCACGTCAACAGCCACACGCCGACGTTCGACTACCTGATCCCCACCGCCCTCGAAATCGAGATGCCGGCCGCCTGGCCGGCGGCGGAGATCCAGTACCCGCCGGCACAGAAGAAGAAGTTCACCTTTGCCGAGGTGCCGCTGTCGGTCTACGACGGCGACGTGACCATCCTGGCCGTGATCCACATCCCCGAGGGCAGCCCGCAGGGGCGCTTTCCGCTGCACGCGCGCCTGAGCTACCAGGCCTGCAACGATTCCCAATGCCTGCCGCCGGTGAGCGTCGCCGGCCAGGTCTCGATCACCGTCGGCGGTCCAGCCGCCGGTGCCGCCGGCAGCGCCGCGGCGCCGGCCGCCGCCACGCCCACCGCGTCGACCGCATCGACCGCATCGACCGCTGCAACCACCGCGACCGCACCCGTCGCACCAGACGCACCGGCCGGCCTGGCCACGGCGCACGGCACGGCCGCGGCATCGGCGCAACCGCTGCTGTCCGCGCATGCCGCCGGCGGCGATGGCGCGGCGCCAACGGCGCCCGCATCGGCAACGACCGCAACGACTTCGACAACGCCGCCGCCGCCGGCCCCCAAGGCCGCGGCGCCGCTTTCGGCGCGCACGCTGGCCGGCATGCTGCTGGTGGCGGTGCTGGGCGGTCTGATCCTCAATGCCATGCCGTGCGTGCTGCCGATCCTGTCGCTCAAGGTGTTCGGCATGGTGCGCAGCGCCGGCCACGGCCGGTCGGAAGTGACGCGCGGCGCGCTCGCCACCGCGGCGGGGATCCTGCTGTCGTTCCTGCTGCTGGCCGGCGCGGCCATCGCGGCGGCTGCCGCCGGCGCCGCCGTCGGCTGGGGCGTCCAGTTCCAACGCCCCGGCTTCGTCGCCTTCCTGCTGGTGGTGGTGACGCTCTTCTGCTTCAACCTGTGGGGCCTGTTCGAGATCCCGCTGCCCGGCGCGCTCGCCCGCCTGGGCGGCACCGGCGGCGCCCGCGAGGGCCTGGCCGGCCACTTCGTGTCGGGCCTGTTCGCGACCCTGATGGCGACCCCCTGTTCGGCGCCCTTCCTGGGCACCGCCATCGGCTTTGCGCTGGCGCAGCCGGCGCCGGTTATCGTCGCCATCTTCGCCGCCGTCGGTGTCGGCCTGGCCCTGCCCTACCTGATCCTGGCCGCGGCGCCCGGCGCGGCGCGCCTGCTGCCGCGCCCCGGCCCCTGGATGGACACGCTGCGCGGCACGCTCGGCTTCGTCCTGGCGGGCTCGGCGGTATGGCTGCTGTACGTGCTTGGCGCCCAGGTCAGCCCCGAGCGGCTGGCGCTCCTGGAGGTGGGCCTGGTGCTGATGGGCCTTTGCACCTGGCTGCGCCACCGCGCCGAGCAGCAGCGCTACGCCACCGCAGACAGCCCGGCGGCGCGGCCGGCAGCCGCGGGCCGGCACGCCGTCCTCGCCGGGCTGGCCGTCCTGGTCATGGCGGTGGCCACGATCGCCGCCGCCGCCGCCGGCGGTTCGGCCGCCGCCGCGGAGGGCCGCTTCGCCGCGCGCTCCCACTCCGCCGGCCTGATCGGCTGGGTCGCGTTCGACCGCACGCGCGCCGAATCGCTGGCGGCTGGCGGCCAGCTGGTCTTCGTGGACGTGACGGCGGACTGGTGCTTCACCTGCAAGGTCAACGAGCGGCTGGTCCTGGATACGCCCGAGATCGCCGGCGCCTTCGCGCGCCATCACGTGCTGCCGATGCGCGCCGACTGGACCAACCGCAGCGACGAGATCGCCCACTTCCTCGCCGAGCACGGCCGCTACGGCATTCCGTTCTACCTGCTCTACCGCCCCGGCCGCGACCCCTACGTGTTCAGCGAGGTGCCCACCAAGGGCACGATCCTCGCCGCCCTCGACGCCGCGACGTCCTGACCCGGCGGCCCGGACACCCTGCGGCCCGCCTCCGGGAGCTCCGCGGGGTCGCCCCCACCTCAGTAGTTTTTGGCGAAAACCACCGTTTCGCGCCGCGGCGCGCCGCACATGACGCAGCGCGAAAAGTCGCCGGCCGGCACCTGATCGATCGGGATGCAGCGGATGGTCACCTTGAGCTCGTCCTTGATGCGCGCCTCGCACGCCGCTTCGCCGCACCACGGAGACACGGCGAAGCCGCCGTGGATCTCGGGCCGCTCGGCGTTGCGCGGGGTGAAAAAGGCCGCGAACTCGCCGGCGTCGCCGATGGCGCGCATGTGGCGGGCGCGGAATTCCACGGCGCGGGCGAACAGGCCGGCCTGCACCTGGTCGAGCGCCGCCAGCACCGCGGCGGCCAGGCCGTCGGCCGGCAGCTCCGCGGTCGCCTGCACTTCCTGGTCCCGGCGCGAGAACGACACCACGCGGCGGTCCACGTCGCGCGGGCCGATCTCCAGCCGCAGCGGCACGCCCCGCTTCACCCATTCCCACTTCTTCTGGCCGCCGCGGACGTCGCGGCGATCCACCTCCACCACCACCGGCGCGCCGTGGTAGCGCTGCGCGCGCAGGTCGGCGGCGATCGCATCCACGTAGTCCAGCACCTTCTGCCGCGTGTCGTCGGCGCGCAGGATCGGCAGGATGACGACGTGCGCCGACGCCACCCGCGGCGGCAGCACCAGGCCGTTGTCGTCGCTGTGCGTCATCAGCAGGCCGCCGATCAGCCGCGTCGACACTCCCCATGAAGTGGTCCAGGCCAGCTCGTCCGCTCCCGACTGGCCCTGGAACTTGATGCCGCTGGCCTTGGCGAAGTTCTGGCCCAGGAAGTGCGAAGTGCCCGCCTGCAGCGCCTTGCGGTCCTGCATCATCGCCTCGATGGTGTAGGTTTCGACCGCCCCCGGAAAGCGCTCGCTCGCCGTCTTGCGGCCGCGCAGGACCGGCATGGCCAGGTACGACTCGGCGAACTCCTTGTACAGGTCCAGGATCTTCGCCGTCTCCTCCTGCGCCTCGCGTTCGGTTTCGTGCGCCGTGTGCCCTTCCTGCCAGAGGAACTCAGAGGTGCGCAGGAACATCCGCGTGCGCAGCTCCCAGCGCACCACGTTGCACCACTGGTTGATCAGCAGCGGCAGGTCGCGGTAGCTCTGCACCCAGCGCGCGAACATCTCGCCGATGATGGTTTCGGACGTGGGCCGCACGATCAGCGGCTCTTCCAGCTCCGCCGCGGGATCGACGACCAGCGCCCCCTTGTCGTTCTGGATCAGCCGGTGGTGGGTGACCACCGCGCACTCCTTGGCGAAGCCCTGCACGTGCTCGGCTTCCTTTTCCAGGAACGACTTGGGGATGAACAGCGGGAAGTAGGCGTTGCGGTGGCCGGTCGCCTTGAACATCGCGTCCAGGTCGCGCTGGATGTTCTCCCAGATGGCGAAGCCCCACGGCTTGATCACCATGCAGCCGCGCACCGGCGAGTTCTCCGCCAGATCCGCGGCGCGGATGACCTGCTGATACCACTCGGCATAGTCGTCTTCGCGAGTGGGGGTGATCGCGGTCGTGCTCGATTCCTGATTCTTGGCCATATCCTCTACCGGTCCGCTGCCTGAAGATGCCGCCCGCGCCCCCCGGGCAGCCGGGCGCGAGGCCGCATGATACCCGACGCGCGGTCCGCCGGCGGCACCCCGCCGGCAGGGCACGCTACGGTTTCGGCCGTTCCTGCCGCTCGCGCCGCACGCCGGCGCGCAGCGCGCGAACCTCTTCCAGGCGCGCCTTGAGCGCCTCTTCGAAGCCGCGGCCGCGGGGTTCGTAGAAGCGCGTGCCAGCCAGCGATTCGGGCAGGCAGTCGATGCCGCCGACGCCCTCTTCGGTCGCGTGGGCGTAGACGTATCCGGCGCCGTAGCCCAAGCCCTTCATCAGCCGCGTCGACGCGTTGCGGATGCTCATCGGCACCGGGTCGGCGGGGCGTTCCTCGACCGTGTGCTGGGCGGCGCCGAAGCCGGCGTAGACCGCGTTGCTCTTGGGCGCCAGCGCCAGGTAGACGACGGCCTGCGCCAGGGCCAGCTCGCCTTCGGGCGACCCCAGCAGGTGGAAGGCGTCGCGCGCCGCCAGCGCCTGCGGCAGGGCCTGCGGGTCGGCCAGGCCGACGTCCTCGCTGGCGAAGCGGACCATGCGCCGGGCGACGTACATCGGGTCCTCGCCGGCGCCGAGCATGCGCGCCAGCCAGTAGAGCGCGGCGTCGGGGTCGCTCTCGCGCAGCGACTTGTGCAGCGCCGAGATGAGATTGAAGTGCTCTTCGCCCGCCTTGTCGTAGACCAGCACCTTGCGCTGCGCCACCCGCCGCACCGCCTCGGCATCCAGGCGGCGCCGGCCGTCCGCTGCAGCGGCGCCTTGCGGCGCGCCGCCGCCGGCGGCCGGGTCCTCCGCCGCTGCCGCCGGATCGGCGGCGTCGGCCACCGCCAGCTCCAGCAGGTTGAGCGCCCGCCGGGCGTCGCCCGAAGCCAGCTGGGCGAGGGAGGCAAGGGCGTCGTCCTCCACCTCGATCGCCGCCGCGGCCTCCCCCAGGCCGCGCTCGCGGTCGGCCAGGGCGCGGCGCAGCAGGACGGTCAGGTCGTCGGCGGTGAGCGGCCCCAGCACCACCACGCGGCAGCGCGACAGCAGCGCCGCGTTGAGCTCGAAGGACGGGTTTTCGGTGGTGGCGCCGACCAGCACGATGTCGCCGCGCTCGACGTAGGGCAGGAAGGCGTCCTGCTGCGAGCGGTTGAAGCGGTGGATCTCGTCGACGAACAGCAGCGTCCGGCGTCCCTGGGCGCGCCGCAGGCGGGCGGCCTCGGCCATCACCTCCTTGACCTCCTTGATGCCCGAGGTGACGGCGGAGAAGGGGACGAAGACGCAGGCGGTGGCGGTGGCGATCAGCCGCGCCAGGGTGGTCTTGCCCGATCCGGGAGGGCCCCAGAAGATCAGCGACGGCACGCGGTCGGCGGCGATGGCGCGGCGCAGGAACGCCTGCGGCCCGACCACCGCGGCGTGCCCCACCACCTCGTCGAGGCTGCGCGGACGCATGCGCTCGGCCAGCGGAAAGCCCCCGCCGCCCCCCGCTTCGCCGTCTGCCGCCGCCCCGCCGCCGGCCGGGGCCTGATCGTCGAACAGACCCCGCATCAGGCGCCGGGATCGCGTTCGACGTCCACCTGCGCGTCGTTGAAGCAGGCGCCGCCGCCCACGTCGGACAGGCTCGCCGGCGTCAGGGCGTTGGCGGTGGTGCCGGAACGGGTGTTGTGGCTCCACAGACCCTTGGGCAGCATGACCACGCCGGGGCGCAGGTCGGGGTTGAGGCGCACGTCGGTGCGCACTTCGCCCAGCTCGTTCCACACCCGCACCGGCATGCCGTCGGCCAGGCCGCGCTCCGCCGCGTCCACCGGGTGCATCTCGACCGCGACCAGCTTGCGGTGCAGCTCGCCGAGCGTCGAGCTGATGGTGCGCGACGACGCCGGCGAGATCAGCGTCAGCGGAAACCGGACGCTGGCCTGCGGCTCGCGATAGGCATACAGCCCGCCCGGCGCCTCGCTGTCCAGCTCCGCCGGCACCAGGTCGATGCGGCAGTCGGGGGTGCGCGGAAAGACGTCCACGAACTGCACCGGGTTGGCGCCGCAGTCCGGCAGCGCCACGCCGCCGCGGTCCAGGTCGCGGCGCACCCGCGGCGCGCCGGCAAAGAGCGCCGCGGTCAGCTCTTCGGCGTTGCGCGGATCGCCGGGCCGCGACAGGCCCAACCGGTCGCACAGCTCGCCGAACACCTGGTAGTTGGGCCGCGACTCGCCCACCGGCGCGATCGCCGGCGCCGATTGGTGGATCAGCAGCGAACCGTAGCTCTTGACCAGCTCGTGGTGCTCCAGAAACGTCGTCGCCGGCAGCACCAGGTCGGCATAGCGGGCGGTGTCGGTCAGCACCGGGTCGAACACCACGGTGAACAGGTCTTCGCGCTCCAGCCCGCGGCGCACCCGCTGCTGGTCCGGCATGGTCGCCAGCGGATTGCAGTTGTAGACGAACAGCACCTTGACCGGCGGCTCCCCGGCGCCGCCGCCGGCACCTTCACCGTCGCCGCCGCCGTCGCCGCACAGCACCTGGCCAAGGCGGTTCATGTTGACCAGGCGCGGCGGCCGTCCGCCCGCGGTCGCGGCGGGCGCCGGCGCCGCCGAGGGGTCGCCCAGCTGCCAGGCGCCCGAGGCAGACATCATGTAGCCGCCGCCGCGCACGCCGAACTTGCCGGCCACCGCCGGCAGCGCCAGCGCCGCCGCCACCGCGGCGCCGCCGTTGCGGTTGCGCTCCAGCCCCCAGCCGGTGCGCACCACCGCCGGAGACCGGTCGGCGTACAGCCGCGCGAAGCGCTCGATGTCGGCCACCGGCACCCCGGTGACCGCGGCGGCGCGCGCCGGTTCCCACGCCGCGGCGCGCCGTCGCAGCTCTTCGGCGCCGCGCGTGTGCCGCGCCAGGAACGCCAGGTCGGCCCGTCCCTCTTCGAACAGCCAGCGCAGCACCGCCAGCGCCAGCGGTAGGTCGGTGCCGGGCCGCGGCGCCAGGTGCAGGTCGGCGCGCTTGGCCAGCGCCGTCCGCCGCGGGTCGACGATCACCAGGGCGGCGCCCTGCCGCTGCGCCTCCTGGATCACCGGCACCAGGTGGATTCCGGACGCCGACGGATTGGCGCCCCACAGCACGATCAGCCGGGCGTGCACGAAATCCGTCAGCGCCACTCCCGGCATGCGCCCATACATGCCGGTCGTCGCCGCGGTCGAGGGGGCGGCGCAGACGGTGCGCGCCAGCTGGCTGGCACCCAGGCGGGCGAACAGCCGCTGGTCGGTGGTGTCCTGGGTGAGCAGCCCATTGGAGCCGCCGTAGCTGAACGGCAGGATCGATTCGGCGCCGTGGCGGTCGCGCGCGTCGCGTATTTCCGCGGCGACCAGGGCCAGCGCTTCGTCCCACGACACCCGTTCGAAGCTGGCCGTCCCCTTGCGGCCGCGGCGCACCGCCGGGTGCAGCAGCCGCGCCTCGCCGTAGGCGTGTTCCGGCCAGCGCCGCACCTTGGCGCAGATGAAGCCCGCGGTCAGCGGATTGAGGTGGGTGCCGTCGAGCTTGACCGCCCTGCCGTTTTCGATCTCGACCGTCAGGCTGCACGCGTCGGGGCAGTCGAGCGGGCACGCGCTGCGCACCGCCGTGCGCACCGCGGGCGTAGGTGCGACCAGGCTTGCAGTCGGCGGCGCCACGCCACCATTGTAAATCGCCCCCTCCCGCAGCGGTAGCGAACCGCCGGAAGGCGACCCTCAGGCGGCCGGGAGGCCGGCGGGCTGCGGCCCCGGGCGCCCGCCACCGCCAGGCGGCCGACCGCGGCGACTCCAACGACCGCGGAGACCCCGGCGATCGCCAGCGCGGGACACCAGCGCCAGCCCGAGCGTGACGGCCAAGGCCAGCCCGCCGAGCGCCGTGCCGGCGAGCAGGCCAGGCGGCCGGTAGGCCAGGTCGACGCGCTGCACGCCGGGCGGCACCACGACACCCAGAAAGGCGCCGTCGACGGTGATCTCGGCCAGCGGCCGGCCGCTGTCGCCGCCACTGCCGCCATTGCCGGCGCCGGCGGTATCGGCGGCCTGCGCCCGCCAGCCGTACGGACCGGCGAGCGAGGTGGCGAGCAGCCGCACGCCCGCGCCCGGCACCGCCAGCCGCGCCCATCCCGGACCCGACGCCAGCGCGCGCGCCGGCGTCACGGCGGCCGCCGGGCGGCTCGCACCCGCCCCTGCCCCTGCCGCCGGCGTGGGAGCCGCGCCGCCCAGCGGTACGCCGGCGAGCGCCGGCAGCTGGTCGCGATACACCGCCACGCGGCCGGCGTCGTCCATCCTGGCCAGCCAACCGGTGAACGCCGCCCGCTCGATCGGCTCGATCGCCGCCGGCACGAACCAGCGCGGCAGCGCCCGCGGGTTGCGGTAGACGATGAACGGCAGCAGCTCCGGTTCGTCGAGCGGCACCAGCGTCCTGGGCCGCGGCAGGTAGAGGTTGCCGACCGCCGCGCGCACGCCCAGGAAGGACATCATCGGGTGGTCGGGATGGCGGAAGGCGGCGTAGTAGTTGAGCAGGGTGGGCGCAAACCCGCCGGCGTACTCCAGCACCTGCAAATACGAGGACGGCACCATCACCTGGTTGGTGCGGATCTCGGCGATGCCGTACGCCGGCAGCAGCGACGGGTACACCAGCAGGTCGATGCCCACGGCGCGCCACGGCGCGCCGGCGCCGGTGGGCGCCGTCTCCCTGGCCAGCACGCGCGTCAGCGGGTTGGCCGGCAGGAACAGCTCCGGCTGGCCGCGCGGCAGCAGCCGCTCCGCCCACGGTCCGAGGTCGAGCGCCAGGGCCAGCGCCAAGACCGCCACTGCCATGCCCCGCCGCCGCGGCGCCAGCAGGGCGCCGGCCGCGAGCAGCGCCCAGCACAGCACCACCCACGCCGACCGGTCGCCCACCAGGCTGACCACCGCCGCCACCGCCAGCGCCGCCAGCGCCCGCCGGCGCGCCGCGGCCGTCAGGCGCCGCAGCAGCAGGTCGACGCCGAAGCCGCCGGCCACCGCCACCGCCAGGCTGCACACCGGCAGCAGCCGCGTGTACGCCGGCAGCCGCAGCGCCGGCACCCGCTCGACGAGCAGCGCGAAGGGCACGAAATCACCCGCCACCAGCAGCGCGGCGACGGCGAAGCCGAGGAAGGGCAGGGCGCGCCGCGCCTGCCGTCGCCGCCAGCCGACCAGCGCCACCGTGGCGCCGGCGAAGGCGACCAGGCCGGTGTAGCCCGACAGCGCGTCGACCCAATCTTCCGGGCCCTTGAACGGCTCCTGGTACGGAATCCCGTACACCCGCGGGTTGGTCGGCGCCAGCACGAACTTGGCGCTCGCCGGCACGAACCAGCTGCGCGGCGACAGCAGCCGCGCGTCGTGGTCGGGCAGGTGCAGCGCCAGCATGTCGCGCGTGCGCTGCGCCTGCGGCAGGGCGCGCACGAACGGTAGGATGACCGGCGCCGCCAGCGCGAAACCGAGCAGCGCCGCCGCCCCCGCCGCCGCCAGGCCGCGCGGCAGGCCGGTGCGCCGCCGCCGCAGGCCGATGCCGCACGCCGCCACGAAGAGGCCGCCCGCCGCCGCGGTCTCGGGATGGGCCGACAGCAGCAGGATGGCGGTGACCACCGCCGTGGTCGCCACCGTCAGCGGCCGCGGCCGCCGGAACAGGCGCACGCAGCCGACGGCGAGCCACGGCACCCAGCACAGCACGGTGGTATGCGGATAGAGCCCCCACGACAGCATGCCGCCGCCCAGGGTGAAGCCCGCCGCCGCCAGGCCGCTGGCGGCACGGCTGATCCCCGCCTGGCGCGCCAGGAGCCAGGCGCCCTCGCACGCCACCAGCAGCTTGAGGACCAGCACCACCAGCAGGAAGTACTGGATCGGCAGGACGCGCGACAGCATGGCGAGCGGCGACAGCACGCCCAGCAGCGGATTGATCCAGGGCGAGCTGCCGCCGTCGATGACGTCGGACCACAGCGGCAGCCGGCCGGCGCGCAACGCGTGCCGCACCTCCAGCTCCCAGGGCAGCAGCTCGTAAAAGGTGTCGCTCTGGATGATGTGGGTGGAGCGCACCACCGCCGGCGGCGCCGCCGGCAGCACCCCCGCCAGCACGCCGGTCGGCGCCAGCAGGACGTTGTCGCGGAACAGGAAGGGCGCCAGCAGGACCAGCGGCAGGATCAGCCCAAGCGCCATCGCGCGGCGCTCCAGGCGCACGCCGAGCCCGCGCGCCAGCAGCCAGCAGAGCGCCTGGACGACGGCGAGCAGCAGACAGACTTTGAGCGGCAAGCCCAGCAGCACCGGCCGTGCTCCTTAGAAGAGGTTAAGCAAAGCCGTCGCGCTCGCCGGCGGGCTCGATGCCCGCGTCGAGCGCCGCCACCACGGCGTCGGTAAAGCGGGTGGTGGTGGCGTCGCCGCCCAGGTCGCGGGTGAGCACGCGATCGACCACGATGACCTTGCGCACCGCGGCGCCGACGCGTTGCGCCACCGCGTCCTTGCCAAGGTGATAGAGCATCAGGATGGCGGAACGGATCAGCGCCAGCGGGTTGGCCAGGCCGCGGCCGGCGATGTCGGGGGCGCTGCCGTGCACCGCTTCGAACACCGAGGATTCAAGGCCGATGTTGGCGCCCGGCACCACGCCCAGCCCGCCCACCAGCCCGGCGCAGAGGTCGGAGACGATGTCGCCGTACAGGTTTTCGAGCAGCAGCACGTCCCATTCCTCGGGCCGCATCACCAGCTGCATGCACATGTTGTCGACGATCCGATCGTCGGCCTGGATGTCCTTGTATTCGACCGCGACGCGGCGGAAGCAGTCCAGGAAGAGGCCGTCCGAAAGCTTCATGATGTTGGCCTTGTGCACCGCCGTGACGCGCTTGCGGCCGTGCCGCCGGGCGTATTCGAAGGCGAAGCGGGCGATGCGCGTGGAGGCCTTTTCGGTGATGATCTTGAGGCTTTCCACCACGCCGGGCACCACCACGTGCTCCAGGCCGCTGTACAGGTCCTCGGTGTTTTCGCGCACCACCACCAGGTCCACCCCTTCGAAGCGGTTGGGGATGCCGGGCAGCGACCGCGCGGGCCGCAGGTTGGCGTACAGGTCGAGCTTCTGGCGCAGCTGCACGTTGATCGACTGGAAGCCACCGCCGACCTGGGTGGTGACCGGCCCCTTGAGCGCCACCTTGGTGCGGCGGATGGAATCCATCACTTCGCCGGGCAGCGGGTCGCCGAAGCGCTTGAGCGCCTCGGTGCCCACGATGTGCGACTCAAATTCCAGCTCAGCGCCGGCGGCTTCCAGCACCCGCACGGTGGCCGCCGCCACCTCGGTGCCGATGCCGTCGCCAGGAATCAAGGTGATCGTCGTCTTGCTCATGCGTCTTCCTCTTTTTGCGCTAGTGTCCCGCCCGATTCATTCGCAAGGTATTCGCACTAGCCGGCGACGCCGCGGGGCGCCAAAGGCTATCATGGCCGCCCTGCTAGAATCGCCCGCGAACGCGGTCCAACAGAGCGGAGAGCGCACGACATGCACGGTTCCCCGGAGTCCTCGCACCTGGCCGCCAAACCGATCCGTCCCCGCCCGATCACCGGCCAGGAGACCGCCGCCGAGCTCATCCGCAACGCCTTCACCGCCTACAACGGCGCCCGGCTGCGCGAGGCGTGCGACCTGCTGGTGACGCGGATGCTGCAGCCGGAGGTGACCGTGGGGGTGAGCCTGTCCGGCGCCCTGACGCCGCCCGGTTACGGCACCTCGTGCCTGGTGCCGCTCATCGAAGCGGGCGCGATCGATTGGATGGTTTCGACCGGCGCCAACCTGTACCACGACACCCACCATGCGATCGGCCTCAAGCTCCACCCGGGCAGCCCGTTCTGGAACGACGTCGAGCTGCGCGAGCAGGGCGTCGTGCGCATCTACGACATCGTGTTCGACTACTCGGTGCTGCTCGAAACCGACAAGTTCTACCGCCGCCTGCTGCGCACGCCGGAGTTCCAGGGGCCGATGTCGACGGCCGAATTCCATTACCGGGTGGGCCGCTACCTGGCGGCGATCGAAAAGCGGCTGGGGATCGAGGGCACCTCGCTGCTGGCCGCCGCCTATCGGCACGCGGTGCCCATCTTCACCTCGTCGCCGGGCGACAGCTCGATCGGCATGAACGTCGCGGCGCTGGCCCTGGAAGGCGGCAAGCTGACCTTCGACGTCAACCTGGACGTCAACCTGTCGGCCGGCATCGTCTGGCAGGCCAAGGAAGGCGGCGGCAAGAGCGCCTGCTGGATCCTGGGCGGCGGCAGCCCCAAGAACTTCATGCTGCAGACCGAACCACAGATCCAGGAAGTGCTGGGGCTGGCCGAAGCCGGGCACGACTACTTCCTGCAGGTGACCGACGCCCGCCCCGACGTCGGCGGTCTGTCGGGGGCGACCCCCGCCGAGGCGGTGTCGTGGGGCAAGGTGGACCCGGACCGGCTGCCCGACGCCGTGGTGGTCTATTGCGACGCCACGGTCGTGCTGCCGCTGCTCACCCACTACGCCCTGGCGGCGGGAGCGCGCCGGCCGCCCAAGCGGCTGTACGAGCGGCTGCCGCACTTCCTGGAGCTGCTGGCGGCGGGCTTCAGCCAGACCCGCGAAGCGCGCAAGGACGAAGGGATGCTCGACGAGGACGGCGTGGCTCCCGCTTAGTGATCAGTGAGGGTGCCCCAGCTCCTCGATCCTGGCCACCACGTCGCGATAGTTGGTGTTGATGCCGTAGACATCGACAAAGGTCTTGTACGCTCCGGCGTTGTCGCCCATCGCCAGGTAGGCGCACCCCATGTCGTACAGCAGGCCCAGGGTGTCCTCCTCGCTGATGCCTGAAGCTTCCATGCCGCGGCGATACCACTTGATCGCCAGCTCGGGCAGCCCCTTGTCCAGGAAGCACAGGCCGAGCATCGAGCAGCAGGAGACCAGGTAGCGGGCATCCTTGGCGGAAACCTGGAACTCCCCGATCGCCTCGTCGAGCAGCCCCATCTCGCGGTAGGCGATGCCCAGGTTGAAGTGCGTGTCGTAGTCGGTCGGCGACAGGTGCTCCGCGACGCCGCGCTTGAACCCTTCGACGATCTCTTCGAGCGACTGCTCCTGCTGCACCAGCAGGTCTTCCCCCTGAAACACCGGCTCCTGCGACAGCTCCTGCTCGAGCTCGCCGGCGAGATCGAAGAAGTCCGCTTCGTCGTCGAACAGGCTGGCGGCGCGCGCCGCCAGGCGGTCCTTGCCGGAGTCGGCTTCGTCGAGCCAGCTCATGCCGGTGTCGTCCAGGGCGGCGCTGCCCGCGGCGTCGGCGGCAGGCGCATCGGCGGCGCCCACCGCCGCGGCCGGCACGGCGGCAGGGGGCGCCGATGACGGCGGCGGCGCCGACGGCGGTTCGCTCGCGCCGATCGCGCCAATCGCTGCCATCGCGCCGCTGGCGCCGGCGGCGGGGGCCGGGGCGGGCGGCGGCGGGGCGAAACCCCCGGCCGGCGGCTGGCCCTGACCAAAGCCCGGCATCGGGCGGCCATCGTCCCAGTCGATCTCTTCGCTCTCGACCATGGCGCCGATCTCGAGCGGATTGAAAATCGGCAACCCGTCCCCGGCCGGCTCCGCTCCCGCCTCTGCCGATTGCTGGGGTTGCAGGGGCTGGAGGGGCTGCAACGGCGCCAGCTCGATTCCGTCGTCGTCCGCCAGCGCGCCCGCCGGCAGGCTGCCGTCGTGAGCCGGGCCGCCGGCGGCGAAACCGCCCGGCGCCATGGAGGCGGGGGCGTGCGGCGCGGCGGCCTCCCCGGCGCCCAGGAGCGCCGCGGCCTCGGCCAGGAAGGCCGCGGTCGGCTGCTGCGGGGCCGGCTCGCCCGCCGCCGCACCGGACGGGGCGGCGGCACCGGCGCCCGCGGCCGCGGGCGCGGCAGCCTGGGCCGGATCGGCGGCGACGTCGGCAATGCCGGCGATGTCGGCGACGCCGGAGCCAAGGGCAGGAGCCTCCGGCGCAGCCGGGGCGGCGGCGGCAGACGGCTTCGGCGGGCGCTTGGCGCGCGGCGCCATCAGGCTCTCCAGCATCTGCTCGAGGCCGGCGGCGGCCACCGCGCGCGGGCGCTGGCCCGGGCGGCCGGCGCCCGCGGCACCTGGCGGGGCAACCGGTGCCACCGGCGGGGCGGCAGCGGCGAGCGGCGGCGCCACCTCGTCGGGAACCACCGCTGCGGCTGGCGGTGCCGCCGGGGACGGCGCCGCGGCGGCCTGGCTGTCGGCCGCCGCGGCGGATCGCGGCGAGGCGGCCACGCGATCGCCGTCGATGCGATAGCCGGCGGCCAGCAGCCGCTTGCGCAGCTTGGGCCAGGTCTCGCGGTCGGAGGACTGGGCGGTGAGCTCCGCCACCTGGTTGGCCAGCTCGATCACCCGTCCGTGGCGGCCCTTGTCGAGCTGCAGCTGGATGAGCAGCAGGTAGGCCGCGACGTGGCGCGGCTTGATGCGAATGGCGTCGCGCAGCCGCTCCGCCGCTTTCTCTTCGAGGCCGTACTTTGCCAACACCTCGGCTTCGGACACCAGGTCTTCGTAGCGCTCCGTGGTCTGCGGCAGCAGCTCCGCCGCCGTGCGCTCCAGCAGATCGGAGTCGATCTCGATCGCTGGCGACGCAAACGGCGGCTCGCCGGCCGCCGCCGGCGTCATGGCAGCCTGCTCGCCCGTATCGCCCGTATCGCCCGCATCGCCCGCCATCGGCGACAGCGCCTGCTCCATATCCTCCGGCAGCGGCGACAGGAGCTGTCCGGACGGCGGCGGGCCGGCCGCGACCGGGCCGGGGCCTGCGGCCGGCGCCGGCAGGTCGAACGCGTCGGGCGCCATCGAGCCGAACGGCGAGGCCGCCACGTCCAGGTCCGCCAGGTCCGGCAGGTCGCCCAGGTCGGGCAGCTCCAGCAAGCTGAAATCCGCGTCGGCATCCGCCGCCGGCAGGGAACCGCCGTGCGCGGGCGCGCCGGCCGCCGCCGCTGGCGCCGGGTGGGCACCTGCTGCCCCTTCGAGCCCGGCGGCCGAGGGCCGCGGCGCCGGCGCCTTGGGCGTCGCGGCCGGCGGCGGTGCGGCGGCGGCAGGGGTGGCGCCCTGTGCCCACGACGGGCGGCGCGGCTCCCGCAGCATGTCCGGCGGCGGTTTGACCAGGCTGGCCGGCTCTTCGTCGTCCTCGATGTCGAGCACGAACACGTCGTCGAGGTCCGCCGCGCCGTGATCCGCCGCCGCGCCGGCACCCTGGGTCTCCCCGGCCCGAGCGCCGGCGCCGTAGGCGTCCGCGTCCCGTGCATCGACCGGCTGCCCGGCGTGAGGGGCATCGCCGCCGGGACGGCGCGTGTACGGCAGCGACGGCGGCGCCGCCTCTTCGTCGATTTCAAACGCCGCGTCCAGAGCGCTGTCGGCCGCCAGGCCGCCCACCGCGGAGTACGAGTCGTCGGATGCCAGAGGCGGCAGGCTGCTGCCGGCAGGCGACGCACCCAACTCTTCGTCGAGGATCAGGTCGGCGCCCAGGTCGATCTCGATCTCCTCGAAATCGACGTCCATGTCGGCGCCGTCCAGGCCGGGCATCGCGGCGGCCCCCGCCATGGCCGCGGGCGCCGGCAGCGCGCTGTCCTGTTCCTCGAAGCGGGAGTCGTGATCGACGTAGGCGCGTGCGTCGCGGCCCGGCGGCGGGGGGGCGGCGGGGGCCGCGGCGGGGGCCGGCGGCGGCGCCGCCGCCGGCGACCGGGACGGCCGCGGCGCCTGACGCACCGCCGTTTCGTCGCCCGGCTGGCGCTGAGGCTCCGGCGGCGCGGCCGGTGCCGCGGGCTGCAGCACCGGCGCACCGGCGGCAGCGACGCCCGAGTAGGTGCCGCCCAGGCCGGCGGCGCCGCCGACCAGCCGCGCAACCTGCAGGGCCTGGGGATTGCGCTCCACCGCCGCCGCCAGGAAGCGGGCCGCGACCGCCGGCCCCGCGGCGGTCTTCAGCTTGAGCGCGGCGTCGCTGATGAAGCCGAGGTTGCTGCTGTCGATGGCGAGCGCGCGCTCGTAGACCTGGCCGGCCTCCTGCGGGTGGCCGTGCTCGATCATCAGCTCGGCGATGATGCGGTACTCGCCCATCGCCTTGTCGATGAGCTGCTGCTGCTGGTACAGCTCGGCGAGCTTGACGTGATAGGTCGGGTTGTTGGGCTCCAGCTCGGCCATCTTCTGGTAGATGGCGATGGTCGAGGTGGCGTTCTCGTGCTTTTGGTAGTAGTCCGCCAGAACCTGGTACTGGGTGCGCGCTTCGGTCACCAACCCCTGACGGTGGTAGAGCTCCGCCAGGCTCTCGTAGACGTCCAGCCGCGTCGGATCCAGCTTGATGATCTTCTTGTAGATGGCGATGGCCTTGACGAAAAAGCCCTCGCCCGCGTATTGCTCGGCGATCTGGTTGAAGAAGTCGACCGCTTCGTCGATCCGCTGAATCCGCGCGTACAGGTCGCCGACGCGGTTGAGCGTATTGATGTCGTTGGGGTTCTCCTCCAGGAGCTTGCGGTACTCCCGGATCGCCGGCTCGATCTTGCCGCGCGCCACGTACTTTTCGGCGGTCTGCACCACCTGCTCGCGCTTGACCGCCATCAGGTTCTCCCCTGCCGGGCGCGCGCCTGGCGGCGCGGCATCACCGGCCCGAACGTCAGGCGGTGCTCGGGGCATGGGCCGTAGGCCGCCAGGGCCTGCAGGTGCTCGGGCACGCCGTAGCCCTTGTGCGCGGCGAAGCCGTACTGCGGATAGCGCCGGTCCAGGTCTCCCATCAGCCGGTCGCGCTCCACTTTAGCCAGAATGGAAGCACATGCAACAGCGTAGCTTATGGCGTCGCCGCGCACCATCGGCAGGCAGGGAAAAGTCAGCCCGCGCACCGCGACGGCATCCACCACCGCGCAGTCGGGCGCCGGCGCCAGGCCGGCCAGGGCTTGAAACATCGCCAGCCGGGAGGCTTCCAGGATATTCACCCGGTCGATCACATCAGCACCTACGCTCGCCACGGTGAATCCGATGCAACGGGCGCGGATGGCGGCCGCCAGCCGCTCTCGCTCGGGACGGGGGACGCACTTGCTGTCGTCGACCCCGGGCAGCAGGCAGCCGCGCCCCAGGATCACCGCGGCCGCCACCACCGGACCGGCCAGCGCGCCGCGCCCCGCCTCGTCGGTGCCGGCGATGCGCACGAAGCCGTAATGCTCCAGATGGTCTTCCAGCGACCGCAGGAGGCGCAGGCGGTAGACTTCGGCGAACAGATCCGGCAGGCGAGCCGGCGCCGGTGCCGGTTGGGCCGGCGACGGCGCTGTCGCCGCACGGTCTGACGCCGCGGCAGCCCGCTCGGCGCTGGAGCGAGGACGCACCACTCGCGTCGGGCGCGTCGGGGGGTTTGGAGGCGCCGATGCCACCTTACCCGCCGATGCCGCCCTGCTCACCGGCCGTCCCATCGTGAAGCTCTCCCCGACCCCCTTTCAACCGGCGGTGCCGGCGCTCAGGCGGTCGGCTGGTCGTCGCGGCGCTCCTCGATGCGGGCCGCCTTGCCGCGCAGAGAGCGGAGGAAATAGAGCTTGGCGCGCCGCACCTTGCCGTGCCGGATCACCTCGATCCGGTTGATCGACGGCGAATGCAGCGGAAAGATCCGTTCGACGCCGATGCCGCCCGAAACCTTGCGCACGGTGAAGGTTTCGCGGGTGCCGCCGCCGCGCCGGGCGATCACCACCCCCTGGAACACCTGGATGCGCTCCTTGTCGCCTTCGACGACGCGCACGTGGACGCGGACCGTATCGCCGGCGCGGAACTCCGGCTGCTCCTTGTGTATGTAAAGGCTTTCCACCTGATGCAGCTGATTCATCAGACCACCTCTTCATCCTTCATCAAAAGTCCGGCGCCCCTTGCCTGGGAACAAGTCCGGCCATTATTGCCAACTTGGACGCCGGCGCGCAAGCGCCGCCGCCCCGTCAGGACTGCTTCGCCAACAGATCCGGCCGCTTGGCGCGCGTCGCCGCCAGCGCCTGCTCGCGGCGCCAGCGCTCGATCGCCGCATGGTCGCCGGACAGCAGCACCGGCGGCACCGCCATCCCTTCCACCAGCGGCGGCCGGGTGTAATGGGGGTAGTCCAGCAGGCCGGCGCGAAAGCTGTCCGCCGCCACCGAATCGGCCAATCCCACCACCCCCGGAACCTGCCGCGACAGAGCTTCGATCAGCACCATGGCGGGCAGCTCGCCGCCCGACAGCACGTAGTCGCCGATCGAGATCTCTTCGTCCACCACGCTCAGCCGCACCCGCTCGTCGATCCCTTCGTAGCGGCCGCAGAGCAGGACCAGGTGGTCGCGCCCGGCCAGCTGGCGCACCTTGCCGTCGTCCAGCCGCACCCCCTGCGGCGACAGCAGCACCCGCCACGCGGCAGCCGCCTGAGCCGACGCGGTGTCGCTTCCTGCCCCGGCGCTGCTTGCGGCCGCCCTATCGCTTCCGGCCGCGACGCCGCCCGCGTCCGGCGGATCGGCCAGGGCGCGCACCGCGCGGATCCAGGGCGGCGCCGTCATCACCATGCCGCCGCCGCCGCCGTAGGGCTCGTCGTCCACGCTGCGGTGCCGATCGGCGGTGAACTCGCGCAGATCGCGCACCTCGATGCGCAGCAGCCCCCTGGCCACCGCCCGACCCACCAGGCTGGTGGCGAGAAAGGGCGCGAACAGCTCGGGAAAGATGGTCAGGACCTGGATGCGCACGCCTCGATCAACCCCGGCGGCAGATCCAATTCGATCCTGCCGCTCGCCACGTCGATTGCCAGCAGGAACCGGGTCGCGAACGGCACCGGCACCTTCCGGTCGCCATCCGAGACGATCAGCAGCAGGCCGCCGCCGTCTTCCACCACCTCCACCACGGCGCCCAGCTCCACGCCCGCGACGACGCACCGGCAGCCCACCAGCTCGTAGTGGTAGTACTCGCCCGCCGGCGCCGGCGGCACCTGCGATCGCTCCACCTCCAGCCAGGCGCCGCGCAGCGATTCCGCCCCGTCGCGGTCGTCGATGCCGGCGAACCGCAACCGCGCCATGGTCCGGCGCCCGGTGACGGGACCCGGCCTGGCCGGCGGCTCGGTACCGCGCGCCGCCACCACCACGGGCACCGGCGGCTCACCTTCGCGCACCAGCAGGAGGGAGTTACCCGGATCGAGGCGCCCCGGCACGTCGCTCAGGACTTCCACCGCGACCTCGCCGCGCAGCCCGTGAGGGCGCAGGACGCGGCCGACGGTCACCGTCTGTGGAAGGTCGCCGCGGCCCTCAGTCTTCGAGGATTTCAAGCTCATACCGCTCGCCACGCCGGTCGCCCCGCGTTTCAAGCAGCGTGCGCACGGCGCGGGCGGTGCGACCCTGGCGGCCGATCACCTTGCCCAGGTCGTCCGGCGCCACGCGCAGCTCCAAAACCGAGCCGTGATCGCGCCGCGCCGCCCCCGACTCCAGCTCCGAGACCGCCACCGCATCCGCATCGTCCACCAGCAGACGCGCCAGATCGCGGAGATCGTCGGCCAGCTCAGGCATTGGCTTCGGGCTTTGCCTGCCGCTTGGCGCGCGCCGGCTTGGCCGCCGCGGCCGGCACCGCAGGCGCGGCCTTGGCGCCGTCCACCAGCCGCTTGACCGTCGGCGACAGCTGCGCCCCCTTGGCGATCCAATGATGGATCCGCTCGGAGTTAAGGCGCACCTCGGCCGGATTGGTGGTCGGATTGTAGTGCCCCAGCTCCTCGACCGCCGAAGCGGTGGGGACGTTGCGCGAATCCGACACCACCACGCGATAGAAGGGGCTGTGCCGAGCGCCCATACGGCGCAGGCGAATCTTCAACATTTCTTCGAGCCTCACGTTCAGGTCACTGGAAGGGACCGCGGCCAGGCGCGCCGAACCAATCCGCATCCCGGCCGCCCCCGCACCCGCAAAGACGGGCGAGTCTAGCAGATCCAGCAATCCTCCGCCAACTGCGCCGGGCCGCGAAGGAAAAACGAACCCGCGGAGAAGGTGCGCCAAGGACAGGCGTCGCGCCAGGGTCTAGCCTGCCTGTACCGTGCCGTCCGACCCGACGGCGGCAAACCCGGTGCCGGCGGCGCGCAGCTTCCGGCCCAAGCGCGGTGACGTCCGCGGCGACGCTCGCCACAAGGAGAGCTCATGCACCTGAACTCCGCTTCCCGATCCCTCTTGCTGGCCGTTGCCGTCCTGGCTGCCGGCGCCTGCCAGAAGACGCCGCCGGCGCCCGCCGCGACCGGCTCGCCATCCGGCGCCACCTCGACCACGACGACCACGGCGACCGCCACGAGCGGCGCGGCGACCGCTGCGACGGCACCGGCTGCCCAGATTCCCAGGGCACAGGTCTGCTCGCTGCTCTCCGCCGCGGACGTCGGCGCGATCATGGGCAAGACGCTGGTCCAAAGCCCCGACAACTGCTCCTACGGCCTGGACCCCAGCGCCAAGGAAGCGGCGCTGGCCAAGACCCAGCAGGCGTGGGACGCCGCCGCCAAGGGGGGCAACCCAGGCGCCATGCTGCCTGGCATGCAAAAGGTTGGAAGGCAGCAGCAGCAGACCGGCGCCGTCATGATGGACCAGATGGAAGTCTCGGTAGACGCCCATCGCGACGATCAGACCGAAGAGGCCGTCAAGGAGCTGTATGCCAAGACCGGCAAGGTCGTGCACGGCACCCTGGCACCCGAGCAGCACGGTCTCAACGGCTTCATCGAAGGGATGACCGAGGTGAGCGGCGTGGGCGATTGGGCGTTCGCCACCAATATCGCATCGGTCAACATGGGGATGGGCTTCACCATCCGCGGCCGCATCCTGGAGGCGCGCAAGGGACCCTGGCACGTCACAGTTTCCGCCACGGTGTCGCCCGACCCTGGCGTCACCACGCTCGACGACCAGATGGCCAGGGTGGCGCGCGCCCTGATCGCCAAGCTCGAGCAGAGCTGACCGCCGCGCCGGCGACGGCGGCGACGACCTGTGGACCTGCGAGCCTGCGGCCCTACATGCCGCCGCCCAGGGCTTTGCGCAGCCACTTGCCCTGGACGCCTTTGAACATCTTCTGCATGCCGCGGTACTGCTTGAGCAGGCGGTTGATGTCCTGCACCGAGGTGCCGGAGCCGATGGCGACGCGGCGCTTGCGGCTGCCGTTGAGCACGTCGGGGCGCCGGCGCTCGTGCGGGGTCATGGAGTTGATGATGGCTTCGACGCGCTTCAGGCCGCCCTCGTCGACGTTGGCGCCTTCGAGGCCGCGCAGCGGCCCCACCTTGGGAAGCAGCTCCAGGACCTGCGACAGGGGACCCATGCGGCGCAGCTGCCGCAGCTGGTCGCGCAGGTCCTCCAGGGTGAACTGCTGGTGAGCCAGGCGATGCGCCAGGCGCTCGGCTTCGTCGCGGTCCAGGCCGCGCTCGGCCTTCTCGATCAGCGACAGGACGTCGCCCATGCCGATCATGCGCGAGGCCATGCGCTCGGGGTGGAACAGCTCCAGGTCGTCGGCCTTCTCGCCGACGCCGACGAAGCGGATCGGCACCTGGGCCACGGTGCGGATGGACAGCGCGGCACCGCCGCGGGAGTCGCCGTCCAGCTTGGTCAGGATGACGCCTGTCAGGCGCAGTGCCTGGGCGAACTGCTCGGCGCTGCGCACCGCGTCCTGGCCGGTCATCGAGTCGGCGACGAACAGCGTCTCATCCGGCGACAGCTCCTTGGCGAGCGCCGCCAGCTCCTGCATCAAGGCCTCGTCCACGTGCAGGCGGCCGGCGGTGTCCACGATCACCACGTCGTGGCCGCGCTGGCGGGCCACCGCGACACCGCGGGCGGCCAGGGCCAACACCGTTTCGCCTGGCTCGGGGGCGACCACCGGCACCTCGACGCCCTTGCCCACCTGTTGCAGCTGCTCGACCGCGGCAGCGCGCTGCAGGTCGCCGGCGACCAGCAGCGGGTGGCGGCCGCGCGCCTTCAGCCGCTTGGCCAGCTTGCCCACGGTGGTGGTCTTGCCGGACCCCTGCAGGCCGCACAGCAGCACCACCGCCGGGCGGCCTTCCAGACGCAGGTCGGCGCCCTCTTCGCCCAGCAGCGCGGTCAGCTCGTCGCGCACCACCTTGATGACCTGCTGCGCCGGCGTCAGGCTCTCCATCACCTCGGCGCCCAGCGCGCGCTCCCGCACCCGCTCGATGAACGGCTTGACCACCCGCACCTGGACGTCGGCTTCCAGCAGCACCAAGCGGATCTGGCGCATCGCCGCCTGCAACGCCTCGGGGGTGATCTTGCCCTCGCCCCGCAGCTGGGAGAACACCTCTTGCAGCTTGGATTGCAACCCGTCGAACATCGCGTCACCTCATCCAGCGTCGAACCCGCTGCGCCGGCAGCGGCCGGACGGACCGGGCCGGCATCGTACCATCCCGGCCCGGCGGCGCGGCCTCACCCAAACCCCGCCCATGCCGCCCATGCCGCCCATGCCGAAGGCGCCGCGGGCGGCGGGATAGACTCCGCGGGTGAGCCGTCGTCGCCTTGCGGTCTGGGCCGCTGCCGCCGTCATCGCCGCCGTGCTGGCCGGCGTCGACGCCTTCTGGTTCGAAACGCGGGTGCTGTTGCTGCAGGACAGCATCCACATGCCGCTGCTCGCCGGCGCGGCGCGCCTGCGCCTGGCGCACCTGAGCGACCTGCACGTCACCGGCGACGCGCCGCTGCTGCACGACCTGCTGCAACGGGTCGCGGCGGCGCATCCCGACGTGGTGGTCGTCACCGGCGACTTCATCCGCGACGTGCCCGAGCCGCGGGAGCTGACCCGCCACGTCGACGCCGCGGCGGCCTTCGTGTCGCAGCTGCGCCGGCTGGTGCCGCAGGCGCCGGTGCTGGCGGTGCAGGGCCACAGCGAGTACGCGGGCGAAGTGATCGTCGCCCTGCGGCGCGCCGGCGTGACCTGGCTTTCGGACGAGGGCCGGCGCATCGGGCCGGACGGCGACCTGCTGGTCCTCGGCGTCAACCAGCAGGTGGGGATCGACCGCCTGGCGGCCGCCGGCCGCTCGCCGTTCCGCATCGCGCGGGTGAACGGCCAGTGGGTGCACAGCGCCCGGCTCGGGCCGCCGTTGCGCAACTTCTACAGCCACTACGACCCGGCGCCGCCCAGCCTGGCCGATACCGGGGGACCGCTCGCCTGGAGCGGCTACGACACCCTGGCCGACGTGCGCATCGACCGCGAATCCACCGGCGCCGGCATCGAAGCCCACAGCCGCTACGTGGTGGGCGAGGACCGCATGATCCGCCTGCGCCGCATGAGCCGCGAAGACAACGATACCGGCACCTTCTGCCTGATCGCCCACGGCACCGTGTTCACCGGCGGCGCCGCCGACCACCTGGACACCGGCGTCGAGCCGCAGCCCGGCCGCTGGTACCGGCTGCGCCTGCGCACCCGCGTGGAGCCCGCAGCGGTACGGGTCTGGGCACGCGCCTGGCCGGCCGATCAGCCGGAGCCGGCGGCCTGGCAGGCCTGGGCGGAGGATCGTTCGCCCGAGCGCGTCGAGTCGGGCACCGTGGGCGTATGGGCCTGGGGCGGCGGCACCGTCCTCTACCGCAACGTACAGGCGATCGACGCCGCCGGCCGGACTCTCTTTTGCGACCCGGCCGGCGGGCCGCGGCGGCCGCGCGACTGGCGTGACGAGGCGCGCGGCACCCGACTGGAGCTGGCGCTGGCGCGCAGCCCCACAACGCCGCCCGGCACGCCGCGCCTGGTGCTGTCCCACACCCCCGACGTCGTGCTGGAAGCGTCGCAGCGCGGCATCGAGGCGGTGCTCGCCGGCCACACCCACGGCGGCCAGGTGCGCCTGCCCTTCGTCGGCGCGATCACCACCCGCTCGTCGCTCGGCCCCTTCTACTCCGCCGGCCTGTTCGACTTTGCCGCCCCCAACCAGCGCGGGCTCACCACCCTGTTCATCAACTCGGGCGTCGGCACCTCGCTGCTCCCTGTCCGCTTCCTCTGCCCGCCGCGCTTCGCCATCGTCGACCTGGGCCGCTGACCGCCGCGCGACCGGCCACGGGGGCCACTGCTGCACAGGCGTTCGGCCAGCGGCGGCGGGCGCCGCGGGGGTCAGCCGGCGCCCGGCCCGGCGTCCGGCGCCGCGGCGCCGCGGTCGCTCCGGCCGGCGCTCCAGCTGAGAAAAGCGGGCACCAGGGTGACGGCGACGAGCGAGGTGAACAGGGCGCCCAGCACCGCCACCTTGCCGGTCGATTGCAGGCCGGGGTAGTGGGAAAAGATGATCGAGCCGAAGCCGACGATGGTGCACAGGGCGGCCGCGGCAACCGCCTTGCCGGTCTCGCGCAGGCTCTGGTCGTGGACCGGCCGCGGCGCCCCGCGCAGCTCGCGGTGGCGATGCACGACGTAGATGCCGTAGTCGGTGCCGATGCCGATGATCATGGTGGTGACGAAGATGTTGATGAAGTTGAGCTTCAGCCCCAGCACCACCATGCCCGCGACCATCCAGACCATGCCCACCAGCAGCGGCGCCAGCGCCAGCAGCGTCGAGCCCAGGCTGCGAAAGGCGATGGCCAGGACGATCGCCACCAGCACCAGGCCGATGACGCCCGCGATCCAGGCGTCGTGCACCACGATCTCGCGGATCTTCTGGTTGACGACGTTGATGCCCGCCAGCTCCGCCTGGGGACCCAGCCCGGCGGCGAGCTGCGCCACGCCCGGCGGCACTTCCCGCCGCCAGCGAGGATCGGGCGGCGGGTAGAGGTACACGGCGGCGCGGTACCCCCAAGGCTTCTTCTTGAGATACCGATCGAGCAGCAGCTGCGTCTGCGGCAGGCGCGCAAAATCCGCCACCCCCAGGGGGTGGACCAGCGACAGCGCCTGCTGCAGAAGGTCGAGCCCCGGCGCGAAGGGCTCGGGACGCAGACCCTCGCGCCGCATCGCCGCATCGAACTGCCGCCGCACGCGATCCATGTCCAGGGCCTGCGGGCGCTGCCGCGCCAGCCACGCCAGCACCTGCTCCTGGCGGCTGCGCGGCGGGATCAGCGCCGAAGGAGCGCTCACCCCCAGGAGCACGCCGCGCGCCACCAGGTCGTGCGCCGCGGTTTCGGCGCGCTCCGACAGCTCCAGGGTCTCGTCGACGGTGCGTCCGGACAGCGACAGCAGCATCGAGTCGAAACCCGAGCCGAAGTGCTTGCCCACCTCGGCGCTCACCCGGCTGCCGCTGTTGATGGTCGGGCGCATGCTGGCCATGCTTTCGTCGAACGTCACCCGGCTGGCCACCCCGACCGCCGCCAGGGTCGCCAACGCCCCCAACGCCATCGCCGCGCGCGGCCGCCGCATGCACAGGGCGGTCAGCCGCCGCGTGCCCATGCCCTGCAGGAAAAGCCTGGGCGCGGTGCGCCGGCGCTCGGCGTGGTCGTGGCCCCACGCCAGCATCGCCGGCAGCAGCAGCAGCACCGCGACCATGCAGAACAGGATGCCGGTGCCGGTCAGCAGGCCCATCTGGCGCAGGCCGGTGAATTCGGTGAAGGTGAAGGCGTAGAAGGTGGCGGCGGTGGTCGTGGCCCCGGCGATCACCGCGCCGCCGGTCGCGCCGCACATGGTGGCCAGCGCCTCCTCCACGTCCTGGCCGCGCTGGCGTTCCTCGACGAAGCGCCCGTAGGACACGATGACGAAGTCGATCCCCAGGCCGATGAGCAGCGCCGCGCAGATGCTGGTCGCCGACGACAGCGACCCGAACGCCACCGCGGCGAAGCCGAAGGTGAGGGCCAGGCCGGTCAGCAGCGGCACGAAGGCGTAGATCAGCGCGCCGGCGCGCCGGAAGGCGAACAGGAACAGCGCCAGCACCGCCAGCGCCGACGTCGCCATGTTGACGAACATGTCGTGCCGGATGAGCGACGCATCCGAAAGGGTCGTCAGGTACGGGCCGCCGATCTCGACCACCGGCCGCGCCGGGCCGTCCGGCCCGGCAAACGTCTCCCAGCGCGAGAGCGAATCGTCGACGATGCGCTGGGCGCCCGCGGTCAGGCGCTCGTCGAACGGGATGCTCTGCGGCGAGCGGCGCGGCTCCGCCAGCAGCAGCAGCAGGCGGTGGTCGCGCGACAGGTAGTAGCCGCTCGCCCAATCCACCTGCAGCGTGCCGCGGGAACCGTTGATGTGCTCCAGGAAGATGTCGGACAGGCCCAGCGGATCCAGCTTGACCAGCTCCTTGATCGACAGCGCCTGCGGCGTGGTCAGCTGGCGGCGCAGCTCGCCGGCGCGGCGGCTGATCCCCGCCTCGCTCAGCCGCGCCTCCAGCTGGCGCTCGCCGGCGGCATCCAGGAACAGCACCGACTTGGGGAAGAAGGCGGCCAGCAGCTCCTCGGGGTTGCCCAGCCTGGACTGCACCGACTTGATCTCGGGGAGCTTGGCGAGGTGCGCCGCCAGGTCGTCCGCCAGCGACTCGTAGGGTTCCGGCACCGCGCCAGGGGGCAGCCGCACTACCACCATCAGGTAGGTGTTGCTGCCGAAGTCCTGCAGCATGTCGATGTACGAGTGGATCGCCGGGTCGCGGCGCGGCAGCAGGTTGAGCACGTCGGTGTCGAACGACAGCCGCGAAATCGCCACGCCCGAGGCCGCGACCAACACTGCGAACACCGCGAAGATGGCGCGGTACCGCCGGCGCGCCAACCGCGCCAGCCCGGCGAGGAACCGGTTCACTGCGCCGCGCCCCGCGTCGAGGGCGGCTCACCGCCGGCCATCGGCGCCGGGCTGGACGCGGCAACCAGGTAGCGGCGGAAGCGCACAAAGTACTCCACGCCGGAGTAGACCGAGATCGCGACCGCCGCCCACAGCGAGACCAGCGACACGTGTCGCAGTTCGCCCGGCAGCTGGTTGTGGATGATCAAGGTCGAGACGGCAACGATCTGCACCACGGTCTTGACCTTGCCCAGGAAACCGGCCGGGATCACCATGTTTTCAGCCGCGGCAAAGCTGCGCAGGGCGCTGACCGCAAACTCACGCGCCACGATCACCACCACCATCCAGGCCGCCGCCAGCCCCATCTCGACCAGCGAGATGAACGCCGCCGAGATCAGGATCTTGTCGGCGGCCGGATCGAGCAAGGTGCCCAGACGCGTCACCTGGCTCCGTCGCCGCGCCAGGTAGCCGTCAAAGAAATCCATCAGCGCCGCGAGCAGGAACAGGCCCAGCCCCCACCACTCCTTGTCCTCGAACTGGGTCAGCAGCACCACCACCAACGGCGGCACCAGCAGGATCCGGCAGATCGAAAGCAGGTTGGGGAGATTGAGCATCGGATGAGGGAAGGTCGCCCCCGGCATTCTATGCCACCTCCGCCAGGGCCAGCCGGCGCCGCGGCATCCCGGCGCACACACCGACCCCCAGGCGCCCATCGGCGGCAGCGCTGGCCGGCGCCGGCGCTGCTGCCGGGCGGCCAGGTGGCTGGAGAGCCAGGTGGCTAGCTAGTGGCTGCTGGGGGTGCTGGACAGCGCGGTCGTCACCACCAGGCGGCCGCTGCTGCCGCGGGTGACGTAGGGGGCCGGCCGCAGGCCGGCGCGGGGTGCCGACGTGGCGGCGGCCGCCGCCACCCGCGCCGGCAGCATCACCGCGGCGCCCTGGTACAGGGACATCACCCGCTGCACGTAGTCGATCGTGTCGGGGAAGGGCGGGACGCCGCCGTGCCGCTCGACCGCGCCCGGCCCGGCGTTGTAGGCCGCCAGGGCCATTTCGACGCTGCCGTGGAAGGCGTCGATCATCTGGCGCAGGTAGGTGATGCCGCCGCGCAGGTTCTCTTCGACGTCGAACGGATGCCGCACCGCCAGCTCGGCCGCGGTTTCGGGCATCAGCTGCATCAGCCCCATGGCGCCCTTGTTGGAGCGCGCCCGGTGGTTGTACCCCGATTCGACCTGGATCACCGCCCGCACCAGCCGCGGGTCCAGCCCATGCTCACCGCTGTGACGCACGATCAGCGGTTCCAGCGCCCCCACCGGCAGCCCCGGCACGTCGGGCACCGGCAGCAGCTCGCCGGCAAAGCGGCGGGCATGCTGCACCGAGCTCTCGTTGAAGATCACCTTGCGCCCCGCGGCATCGACGCTCAACTGCACGGGATGCGCCTTGGGAGCGGTTTGAAAGGGGTGCACCTGCGAAAAACCGACCTGGATCTGGAACGCCCCCGCCGACGTCACCGACAGCCAGGCCAGCGCTCCTCCCAAGCAGACAACCGTCCTTGCAGCCTTCACGTCATTCCTCCACCGACAATTGGGAGCGCGATCATAGCCGCCGCAAACCCCAATGACAAGCGGGCAACGGGTAGTGGGGTGCGCCTCTTGCTGGCCCAGGGATAGGGGTATCCACCGCTGTGGTCGCCGACCCGCCACTGCCTGCCGAGGTAGCGGGCGCCGATCGAAGTCACGAAGTCACGCATGCCGACGAGAAGACAGCGGTGCCTGCACAGGCAGAAGCACAAAAGTGCCCCGGTCTCCTCGCACTGGCAACACCCTCTTAGCATGAGCTGCCGTTTCGTCGGAACGGAACATCCACGACCAGGCCAACGGAACCCAGGTCTGTGGATACGGAACCCGTGGCACGCACCGCGGCGGTCGCGCGATCCAACGGGGTCCCTGGAGAAGGGTATGCGTCTTCGAAGTGTCGCTCTCGTAGCTCTCGCCTTGTTCCTGCTTGGCCTCCCTGTTTCAGGTTCGGCTATGGACATCCTGCACGGCATGCGTGCGGGAGTCGAGGTGGCGTCCTTGCCCAACTCGTGGTGGACCCGATTCGAGCGGGTTTTGCGAGGGATCCTGCCAACCGGGACGCCCGATCGCCACGTTGACAGCCGCTCAGCCGGTGGCGGCACACACGGCGGAAGTGTCCACAGCCAGGGCAACATCGGCATGGACCCGAACGGTGGCGGCGGCTAGGGAAAACCAGCTCGCAGTGTTCGTTTTTGGGGCGCCGGCACTTGCCGGCGCTTTGTTTTGCAGTTGCACACAGGGTGCGCATTCGCTAGAGTTCACGACACTGAAATACGTTACCGTGGGAGGGAATGCCGGATGCCCAAAGAACGCGATGCGCAGCGGAAAGGCGCGTCCGGCGATGATCCCGCCGGCGTGCACTTCTCGGCAAAAGAGTTCGCGGACCTGGTTGCCAATCGGCTGCCGGGCCGGCGGCGGCATCAGCTTGTCCGCCACATGGTGCGCGGTTGCGTGGCGTGCTCGAAGATCTCGGCGCGCGTCCTGGCGTCCACCAGGAAGGAGGGGGTGCCGCAGCTCCCCCTGGGGATCAACCAGGCAGAGTTCGATCTCGTGTTCACCAATGCCACCAGCGCCACCGAGCTGCGGGACCGACAGCTTGCCTGGGAGCGCCTCCAGGCCTGGGTGCTCTGGTGCGAGCTGGAGCCCCTGCCGCCCGCAGAGAGGCAACACCGCGTACGCCACTACAAGGAGTTTCACACCTGGGGCATGTACGAGCGGTTGCTGGAGGCAAGCGTCTGGCACCGCCACAACGATCCGGCGGAAGCGGTCGACATCGTGAAGCTGGCGGTGCTCGTCGCTGAGAACATGCCCAGCTCTCACATCCCGGGGCGAGCCGGTGGCCGCACCCGGCTGCTGGCGCGCGCCTGGACCCATCTCGCCAACGCGATGCGGGTGGCGGCGGATTTCGACGACGCGCGCAGAGCCCTCAACCAGGCGTGGGGATTTTGGGAGGACGCGCACGACCCCGAAACGGAGGCCAGGATCTACAGTGTCGAAGCCAGCTATCACAGCGACCGCGGCGACTTCGCCATGGCCGAGATCGTCGGCCAGCAGGCGCTCGATATCTATACGGCGCTGGGCGCCGAGTATCGGCACGAGCAGGGGCAGACGCTGCTGACGATGGGGGTCAATCTCATCGACGCCAATCCCCGCAAGGGCATGTTGTTCTTGCGGCGCAGCCTGGGCCTGGTGGACCTGAACCGCGAGCCGCGGTTGCACCTCTACGGCAAGCACAGCATCGCGGCCTGTCTTGCAGCGCTGCGGCAGGGCGAAGCCGCGCTTGCAGCCTTGGAGGAAGTCCGGCCGCTCTACCGGCAGTACGATGACGACGCCTTCATTCAGCTGCGCTTGCACTGGCTTGAAGGCCGAGTCGTTCGATGCCTCGGCAAGCCCGTCGAGGCGGCGCAAGTCTTCGCGCAGGTGGCGGAGCAGTTCAGGGCGCTCGACATGCGTCATGAAACGGTGTTGGCGGCGCTCGACCAAGCGGAGGCGCTGGCCGCGCAAGGCGACTTCGACGCCGCGCAAAGGGCTCTCGAAGAGGTCACACCTCTGATGACCGCCTGGCGGCTGAACACCTACCTGGTGGCGGCGTGGCTCCTCCTGATCAACGCCCTCAAAACCCACCAGACGGTCGATCTCTTTCCCCGCCTGCAGCTCTACTTCAGCCTCCGCTGGAAAGCGCCTGTGGAGTTCGTCGCAAATCCCGAGCCGTCGTGAGAAGAATCGACGGCATGGCGCCCAGCGGCGGCACGGGATGATCCAGCAAGGGATCTGAAGCTCCAAGCCCGTTTTACGGCGGGCCGCACTTGATCGCGACGGAGCAGATGGGCGGGTTCGAATTGTTGCCGCCTTGCACGGTGCTGAGAAGACTGGTGAGGGTCTCCCTGTGGATCACGAGCTTCGCTGCATTCTTTTTCATGTCGCCTCCTGGCGGTTGGCGGGCGCCGGCGCAACCGCCGAACGCGCGCCCTATCTCATGTTCTACTTATAGACTGTGCGCAATCTTCGAAAAATGAGACGCGGGGGGCACTGCAAGCCAACTCCGCCGCCCAACCGCCAGGCCGGCGCTTCGGACGGCCGCGGCGGTCCCTGCGTCGCCGGCGGACTGGTGCCGCCGGCACAATCCGCGGCTGCCGCCGTTTCAGGCGCGGCTGTCCCAGAGCGGGTCGGGGATGCCTTTTTGCAGGTTTTCGAAGCGCGCCATGACGAACAGGGCGTCCGACAGGCGGTTGACGTAGGTGAGGACGCAGGGGCCGATCGCTTCCTGGCGTGCCAGGGCGACCAGGAGCCGTTCGGCGCGGCGGCACACGGTGCGGGCGACGTGCAGGTGGGCGGCTCCGGGGCTGCCGCCGGGCAGGATGAAATTGGCCAGCGGGCCCAGGCGGTCGGTGAGGTCGTCGAGCAGCGCTTCGAGCGCATCCACGTGGCGCTGCTCGATGACCGGCACCTTGATGCGCTCCTTGTCCTCTTCGCGCACGCACAGGTCGGAGCCCAGGTGCAGCAGCTCGTTCTGGATGCGGCGGACGGGACCGGCCAGCTGCGGGTCCAGGCCGTGCGCCAGGGCGACGCCGAGCGTCGAGCTGAGCTCGTCGACGGTGCCGAACGATTCGATGCGCAACGAATCCTTGGCCACCCGTTGGCCGCCGGCCAGGCCGGTCGTGCCGTCGTCGCCGGTGCGGGTATAGACGCGCGTGATGCGGGGCATGGGCGCAGTGAGCGAGCTTAGCGCGGGGCGGTGGCGCCGGCTGCCGGAGAGTCGGAACCCGGCAGAGCGGCGGCGGTGGACGCGGCGCCCTGGGCCAGGTCGCCCGCCAGACGGCGCAACAGCTGCCACAGGTCGTCCAGGTGGTCCCGTGAGGTGCGCAGGTTGCCGATCGCCACGCGCAGAGTGTACCTGCCGTCGAGGACGGTGTGCGACAGAAACCAGGGGCCGGCGGCGTTGACCGCGGCCATCAGCCGCTCGTTCAGGCGGTCCTGGTCCGCGGGCGCCACGCCCTCGCCGGCGCGGGCGCGGAAACAGACGACGCTCAGGGGGACGGGAGCCGCCAGCTCGAAGGCGGGGTCGGCTTCGATCCGGGCGGCCAGCTCGCGCGCCATGGCGCAGTGATCGCGCAGGCGCTCCCGCAGCCCATCGACGCCGAACGCGCTGATCACCATCCACAGCTTCAAGGCGCGAAAGCGGCGTCCCAGCTGAAAGCCCAGGTCCATCAGGTTGGTCGCCTGGTCGCCGTCGGTGCGCAGGTATTCGGGCACCAGCGAAAAGGCGTCGCGCAGGTTGGCCGGATCGCGGACCAGCAGGATCGAGCAGTCGACCGGCGTGAACAACCACTTGTGCGGGTTGATCACGATCGAATCGGCGCGCTCCAGGCCGGGCATCTGCGTCCGCAGCTCGGGACAGATCGCCGCCGCGCCCGCATACGAGGCGTCGGCGTGCAGCCACAGGCCGTGGGCGGCGCAAATGTCGGCGATCCGCGGCAGCGGATCGATGCTGGTGCTGGAGGTGGTGCCGATCGTCGCCACCACGGCCAAGGGGCGCCGTCCCGCCGCAAGGTCGGCGGCGATGGCCGCTGCCAGGGCATCGGGAACCATGCGGAACGCCGCGTCGCTCGCCACCCGGCGCATCTGGTCCTGTCCCAGCCCCAGGACGATGGCGGCCTTGTCCACCGACGAATGAGCCTGGTCGCTGGCGTAGAGGGTGAGCGGCGCCACCTCGGGCCGCCCGGCCAGACCGCGGGTGCGCGCGTCCAGGCCGGGCAGGCGGTGGCGCGCCGCCGCCAGGGCGACCAGCGTGCTGGTCGAGGCGGTGTCGTTGATGTGGCCGCGGAACTCCTGCGGCAGGCCGATCATCTGGCGAAACCAGTCGCAGACCCGCTCTTCCAGCTCCGTCGCCGCCGGTGACGTGCGCCACAGCATGGCGTTGACGTTGAGCCCCGCCGCCAGCGCTTCGCCGACGATACCGGGAGCCGAGCCGGTGATGGCGAAGTAGGCGAGAAAACCGGGATGGTTCCAGTGCGTGACGTTGGGCTCGATCCACCGCTGGTAGTCGTCGATCAGGTCGTCCAGCGATCGCGGACCATCCGGCGGCGCCACCGGCAGGTGGGCAGCCACCTCGCCGGGCTTGACCCCGGGCAGCACCGGCCGCTCGCCGACGCCTTCCAGGTAGTCGGCCACCACGTCGGCAACGCGGTGCATCGCGGCGCGGAATTCAGGGATGGGGGTGTCCTGGCTCGACATTCGGCGCCCCGGTCACAGAGTTGTTGGCGTGAGCAGCTGAGGCGGCCCGCCGGCATCTGCACCGCGCGGACCGCCCCTGGATGGATTGGACGATCGGCTAGCTGACGTTCTTGCGCTTCAGCTCGTCGTCGATGATCTTGGACAGCTCGTCCGAGGAGACCGCGCCCGAGATGAAACGGCCGTTGACGAACATCGCCGGCGTGCCGTTGACGCCCGCCTTGCTGCCGGCCTTCATGTCGACCTGCACCTGCGGCTGGTCCTTGCCCGAATCCAGGCAGCTGTTGAAAGCGGTGGCGTTGATGCCGGGAATCGCCGCGGCCTTGGTCTTCAGGTTGTCGACGGCCAGGGCGGTCTGGTCCTTGAACATGGCGTCGTGCATCTCCCAGAACTTGCCCTGGTCGTTGGCGCACAGCGCGGCTTCGGCGGCCTTGGCGGCATTCTGGTGCATGGGCAGGGGGAACTGGCGGAAGACCAGGCGCACCTTGCTGCCGTACTTGGTGACCACTTCCTGCAGCGTCGGGGTGACGCGGCCGCAGAACGGGCACTGGAAATCGGAGAATTCAACGATGGTGACCGGGGCGTCTGCCGGGCCGCCCTTGGCGGGGAAGCCGGCGGCGGCCACCTGCACGCGCATCGGCTCCAGCATGTAGTCGACCTTGTACTTGGCCTCCAGCGTTTCGTAGAACTTGTCGCGCGCCTGCTGCTGGCCCTGCGCCTGCAGGTACTGCTTGATCTGCGGGATCAGCTGCTCCTTGGGGCGCGGCGGCATCTGCGCCTTGTTCTTCTCGTAGAAGGCTTCGGCATCCGCGTCGGACACTTCGGCGGGCTTGATATCGGCAAGCAGCTTGTCGCTCGAGACGCCGCGCGCCGCCGCTTCGGCGTCCAGCAGCCGCGCCTGCACCATCTTCTTGAGCTCCTGCTCGGTGATGTCGTGCTTGCGCTGCTGGTATTCGTGATCCAGCTGGTCGTACTGGTCGGAGGCCGCGGCGTTCAAGTCTGCCGCCGTGATCACCTTGCCGTTGACCCGCGCCAGCACCTGCGACGAGCTGTCCTGCGCGGATTTGCCGGTGCCGGCGTCGTTCTTGGCCTGCGCCGAGCAGGCGGGCAGGCAGCAGCCGACGCCGAGCGCCAGCGCCAGCACGCCCTTGACCACCTGGCGAGAGGCGGTCTTTGTACGATGGGATGCATCCATGGTCTGTAACTCCTTTGTACTGTAAACAGGATCAACGATTTGCAAGGCAAATCCCGAGAGCGCGGCCTGGTATTTTAGCACACGGCAAGCGGCTCACCGCCAGCGAGCGACCAGCCAGCGGGATCAAACGACCCCTCGATCGGGTCTACGAACGCGGCAGCCGCGCCGTCTATGCGCCGCCTATGCGCCGCTAGGTGTCGCGCCCACCCTGCACGTTTGCCGGGGCCGCCACGGCGGCGGCGGGCGCCGCCAGGTGGCGCGCCACCAGGCCCTCCAGGATGCGCTCGGCGCCGATGCCGCGCATCCGCATCGACGGCCCCGACAGCAGCGCTTCCGCCAGCGCCAGCAGCGCCCCGCGCGGCGGTTGCCGCGACGACGGCGGCAGCGACCGCAGGACGGCCGCCGCGGCGACGGCCCAGGGTTGCCCGGCGCGCGGGTCGTCCCAGCCGCCGTCGCCGCCGGCGCGCTTGCCGCCCCCGCCGGGCGAGCCGGCACCGGCCAGCGCTTCGGCGGCGTGCAGCAGGTACACCGCGGCGCCGGTCGAGGCGTAGGCGCTGGCGGCGGCGGCAAACGCCCGTGCCACCGCGTCGACGCGCTCGCCGTCGGCCGCCGTCGCCGGCCCCAGAAAGACGGCCAGCGAGCGGCTGCGCAGCGTCGGCAGCAGGTCCAGGCGCGACGGCGCCAGCAGCAGGAAGTGGCGGGGAGAGGTCAGGTGCGGCTCTTCCAGGCTCTTGAGCAGGGCGTTGGCCGCCTCGCCGGTGAGGCTTTCGGCGCTGGCGATCACGAACACCTGGCCGCGCGCTTCGAAGGGTGACACCTGCGCCCCACGCATCAGCTCGCGCGTCGCATCGACCGAGGTCGACGCCTTGAGGTCGCGCTCCAGCACCTGCAGATCGGGATGAAAGGGGGCGTCCTCCGCCTCCCCGGGCCAGGCGATGCGCCGGCAGTGCCGGCAGACGCCGCAAGGCCGCGCCGGCGGCGGCGCTTCACACAGCAGGATGCGCGCCAGCTCGATCGCCGCGTGGCGCCGCGCCGCGGCTTCGCCGCCGTACAGAATGGTGGACGGATACAGCCGCCCCAACCGGGCCGCCTCGATCGCCGCCGGCAGGTTCAGAACCGCGCCTCCGCCGCCGGCGGCGGCAGCAGGTCCGCCAGCGCCGCGCGCACTTGCGACGCGGTGCGCGCCGGATCGCCGCTGGCGTCGATGACGTGGAAACGCCGCGGCTCGCGCTCGGCCAGATCCAGGTAGCCGCGCCGCACCCGCTCGTAAAACGCCAGGTCCTCCGCATCCAGGCGGTCGGTCCCGGCCGCTCCGCCGCCGCCGCCGCCACTGCCGCCGGTGCCATCCTCGCCCGCGGCGCCGGCGCCGGCGAGCCCTGCGGCGGCCGGCCGCGGATGCCGCGACGCGCGGCGGGCGCCGGCATGGCGGCGGGCGCGGGCGGTGGCCGCGGGCAGCTCGAACAGCAGGGTACGGTCAGGACGGCGGCCGCCCGTCGCCAGGAGGTCGATCTGGTCGATCAGCGGCAGCGCCAGGCCCCTGCCGCTCCCCTGGTAGGCGAGGGTCGAATCGGTGAAGCGGTCGCACAGCACCGTCTGGCCCGCGGCCAGCGCCGGCTCGATCACCTGCAGCAGGTGCTGGCGCCGGCTGGCGAACAGCATCAGCAGCTCCACCGTGCTGTCGAGGGCTCCCCAGCGCGGGTCCAGGAACAGCTCGCGCAACGCTTCGCCCAGCGGGGTGCCGCCCGGTTCGTGGGTGGTCAGGGTGGCGACGCCGTGGCCGGCCAGCCAATCCGCCGCCCGCGCCAGGTGCGTCGTCTTGCCACTCCCGTCGACCCCCTCGAACGTGATGAACAGCGGCGGCATGGCGCGTCAACTTAACACGCGCCCGCGTTCAGGTCAGCAGGGCCACGCCCTTGATCACCGCGTAGATCTCCTGGCCAGGCCGCAAGTCGAGGTTGGCGAGAGACTTGCGCGTGATCTGGGCGAGCAGCGGCGTACCTCCGGCGTCCAGCTTGACGACCGGCTGCCCGGCGCCGCCGGAGACGTCTGCGGCGATCTCCGCCACCAGCGCCGCCACGATGTTGAGGACGCTGGTGCGCTGGGGGCGGTCGAGCGCCAGGGTAACGTCCGTGGCCAGCACGCGCACGCGCAGCCGGCTGCCGGGAGCCGCGGCCAGGCGCGGCAAGCTCAGCCTGCCGCCGGCGAAATCCACGTAGGTGAGCGCGAAGGCGTCGTCGTGCGCCGCCACGGTGGCCTCGACCACCGCTCCCAGCTCGCCATCGCTCGCCCAGGGGAGCAGGTCGAGCCGGGTCGCCACCTCGCCCGCCGGGCCGGCGGCGCGCACCCTGCCGCCGGCCAGCAGCAGCAGGTGGTCGGCAAGGCGCAGCACCTCGCCGGCGGAGTGGCTGACGTAGACGATCGGCACCGCCAGAGCGGCGTGCACGCGCTCCAGGTAAGGCAGGATCTCGCGCCGGGCGGCGACGTCGAGCGCCGCCAGCGGCTCATCCATCAGCAGCAGCCGCGGGCTGGCCAGCAGCGCGCGGGCGATGGCGACGCGCTGGCGCTCGCCTCCCGACAGGCCGCGCGGGTCGCGCGCCAGAAGCGGCGCCAGGCCCAGCCACTCGACCGCCTCGTCGAAGGCCACGCGGCGTTGCCCGGCGGCGGTGCGGCGCCAGCCATAGTCCAGGTTGCGGCGCACCGACAGGTGGGCGAACAGGCCGGCATCCTGAAAGACGTAGCCGACGCGGCGGCGATGGGTGGGCATGAACCGCCCCCTGGCCTCGTCCTGCCACACCTCGCCGCCGACCTCCAGCAGGCCGCCGGCGGCGCGATCGAGCCCGGCGAGGCAGCGCAGCAGGGTGGTCTTGCCGGAGCCCGAGGGACCGAACACGGCGGTGACGCCGGCGTCCGGGGCGGTGAAGTCGACGTCCAGCGCGAAGCTGCCGCGCCGCAGCTGGAAGCGGGCCTTCATTCCGGCGGCGCCGCCGGCAGGGCGCGCCGCTGCCCGCGATTGAGGACGTAGACCACCCACAGGACGGCAAACGAGAACAGCAGGATGCCGAGCGACAGCCGGTGCGCCTGGGCGTATTCGAGCCGCTCCACGTGGTCGTAGATGGCGATCGACAGCACCCGCGTGCGGCCGGGGATGTTGCCGCCGATCATCAGCACCACACCGAACTCCCCCAGGGTATGGGCGAAGCCCAAGGTCGCGGCGGTCAGGAAGCCGCGCCGCGCGAGCGGCACGGCGACGGTCCAGAAGCGGTCGGCGGGACCGGCGCCGAGCGTCGCCGCGGCCTCCAGCGGCAGCCTGCCGATGCTCTCGAAGGCGCCTTGCAGCGGCTGCACCACGAACGGCAGCGAGTAGAGCACCGAGCCGATCACCAGGCCTGGAAAGCTGAACACCGGCGGATCGAGCCCCAGGGCCAGCCACATCCGGCCGCCGAAACCGTGCGGGCCGAGCGCCAGCAGCAGGTAGAAGCCGAGCACGGTGGGCGGCAGCACCAGCGGCAGCGCCACCACCGCCTCGCAGAACGGGCGCAGCGGGTTGCGCGTGCGCGCCAACCACCACGCCAGCGGCGTACCCATCAGCAGCAGCAGCGGCGTGGCGGTCGCCGCCAGCCGCAGCGTCAGCCACAGCGCTTCGGTGTCGGTGCCGGGCATTCCGCATCGCAGGCTAAGCCCGCGCTGCCGGCCCGTCAACCGGCCGGTCACGCGACCCGTCAACAGACCCGCCGACCGGAGCGCCGGGCGGCCGGGTTTGCTCCGGGCGGCGGATTTGCATAACGTGTGCGACGGCTTGTTAGCCCGTACTTTCCAATTTCACCTACGCGGAGGAGCACCTATGCCAGGCAAGACCACCGAAAAGAAGCCCGCCGGCGCGAGCAAAACCAGCGCCTTCATGAAACCCGTGCAGCCGGACGCCGTGCTGGGGGCCATCGTCGGCACCGCGCCGCTGCCGCGCACCGAAGTCACCAGCAAGATCTGGGACTACATCCGCAAGCACAACCTGCAGGACCCGCAGGACAAGCGCACCATCCGCGCCGACGACAAGCTCAAGCCGTTCTTCGGCGGCAAGGCCTCGGTGTCCATGCTGGAGCTGCCCAAGCTGGTCAAGGAGCACCTCAAGACGTAGGGCTCGGCCAGCCGGTCGGACCGCCCGCGGTGCTGCCGGGCTCCGCGCAGCCGCGCTCGCGCGTCTCCCCTGGCGCCTGGGGGCCCGGCCACGGCGGCACTTCGAACGTGCCGCCGCGGCCATCCCGGCCTGCTCCCGGCCCTGGCGTGGCCGCGGCCGGGGCCGGTCGATCGGCATGCGAGCATTCGAGCATTCGAGGGCAAGGACCATGCGCCACGCCGGACATCGATTCCCCAACGCCCGCGGCGCGCTGTTGCCGGCCTGCCTCGCCAGCTGCCTGCTCGCCTGGGGCGCCGCGCGCCGGCCTGCCGCGTCGGCGCCGCCGGGCGGCCCTGATGGCGCCCCCCAGCCGCCGGCGGCGCGGCGGTCCACGCCGCCGGCGCAAATCGCCGGCGCCGTCGCCTCCGGACACGCCAGCGCCAGCGCCGCCGGCTTGAGCATGTTGGCAGCCGGCGGCAACGCCGTGGACGCCGCCGTGGCAACCGCCCTGGCACAGGCCGTGGTCTATCCCGAGGCCGGCAACCTGGGCGGCGGCGGCTTTGCCGTGGTCAAGATGGGCGACGACGTGCGGGCGCTCGACTTTCGCGAAACGGCGCCGGCAGCGGCCAGCCGCGACATGTACCTGGATGCCGCGGGGCACCCGCGCGCCGACGCCGCCAAGGTGGGGCCGCTGGCGGCCGGCGTACCCGGCAGCCCGGCCGGCCTCTACGAGCTGCACCACGCCCTCGGCAGGCTGCCCTGGGCGCAGGTGGTCGCGCCGGCCATCCGGCTGGCGCGCCAAGGCTGCCCGGTCGACGCGCACCTCCATGCCCTGCTGGCGGCGGACGCGCAGCGGCACATGCTGGCATCCTTTCCGCAGTCCGCGGAGCGCTGGCTGCCCGGCGGCCAGCCGCCGCCCCAGGGCGCCAACGTGCAGCTCCCCGAGCTTGCCGCAACCCTGGAGGATTACGCCAGGCGCGGTCCGGCGGCGATCGTCCAAGGGCGGGTTGCCGAGGCGGTGGCGGCGGCCAGCCGTCGCCACGGCGGCGTCCTTGAGGCCGGCGACCTGGCCGCCTACCGGCCGCAGTGGCGCCAGCCGGTGCGCTTCAGCGCCTTTGGCTGGCAGGTCGCCAGCATGCCGCTGCCGTCGGCGGGCGGCATCCTGATCGGTCAGACCTGCGGCATGCTGGAGGGCCTGCACTGGGCGGACCTTCCCGCCGGCGGCGCCGACCGCCCGCACCTGCTGATCGAAGCGTTCCGCCGCGCCTTTGCCGATCGCATGCTGCTCGCCGACCCGGCGGCCAGCCGCGCCACGGTGGCGGATCTGCTCGATCCGCGGTGGATCGCCACGCGCGCCGCCGGGATCGATCCACGGCGCGCCACGGCGTCCGCGGCGCTCGCTCCGTGGCCCGCCGGCAACGCCACGGTGGGGCGCCGCGGCGGCGAAACGACCCACCTGTCGGCGATCGACGGCGACGGCAACACCGTGGCGCTCACCACCACGCTCAACGGCCTTTTCGGCTGCGGCCTGTTCGTGCCCCAGCTCGGCTTTCTCAACAACGAGATGGGCGACTTCGCCATCGCCCCGGCGGCCGCCGCCGGCGTGGCGGTGGCGGCGGCCCAGGCGTCGCCCAATGGGGTCGCACCGGGCAAGCGTATGCTCTCCAGCATGGCGCCGACGATCGCGTGGCGGGAGCAGGAAGTGATCGCCCTGGGCGGGCGCGGCAGCATGCGCATCCCCACCAACGTCGTGCAGGTGCTGCTCGCCGTGCTGGTCGATCACGCCGGCCTGCAGGCCGCGGTCGACCGGCCGCGCCTGCATGCACAGCCACCCCAGGACCCGGCCCAGGGAGGCCACACCCAGGCGGCTGGCAGCGCGCCGGCGGCACCGGCAGCCGACCGCGTCGAAGTCGAGCCGGGCGCGCTGTCGGCGGCGGTCCAGCAGGAGCTGACACGGCGCGGCCACCACCTGGTGCCACCAGGGATCGGCGAGCAGGCGCGCGTCAACGCCGTGCAGCGCCTGGCCGACGGCAGCTTCGCGGCGGCCGTCGACCAGCGCGGCGACACCGCCCTGGACGGCGCCCGCGTGCTGGCGCCACCGCCGGCCCCGCACGCCGGATCCGCGTCCCCCTCCGCCGCCGCCCACCCGCCCGCCGCGCCGTCTCCGGCGGCAGACACCTTTCCGAGGAATCCACGATGATTGCGACGGCTCTGCGTATCCTGGCAACCCGCCTGCCCCGGCTGCCCCGCCTGTCCGTGCTGTCCGTCCTGGTGGTGGCGGGGTTGGCCGGTCCAGGTCTGGCCGGTCCGGCTGCCCAGGCGGCTGCGGCACCCGGTCCCCAACCCGCTCCTCAGGCCGCGCCGGCCGCCCCTGACGCCGCCGGCCAGGCGTCGACGCAGAACTTTGCCGAGAAGGTCCTGGTGCGCGAGATCGAAGTCATCGTCGAGATCCCCACCACGCTGCGCGAGTCGCGGCGCAAGGAGCTCGGCACGCGCGATTTCCAGGTGCAGGAAGACGGCGTCTTCCGGCAGGTGGTCAAGGCGTCGCCGGTGGCCTCCGCGGGCGACCCTTCGCCCTGGCGGCTGGTGCTCTATTTCGACCGCGTCCTGGCGGACCCCGCGACCATCTTCGTCACTGCCAATGCCCTGGCCCGCCATGCCGGCCACCTCGCCGCCCTGGGCGAAGTGGACGTCGTGGTGGCCGATCCGCTGCCGCACTCGCTGCTCGTGACCCACGAGCCGAAGGACCTGGAGCAAGCCCTGATCGACGTCGCCGCGCGCGCCGAACGCCAGCGCAGCGGCGAGGCCAGCGCGACCCCGCGGCCCGACGCCGCGGCGGTGACGACGCAGGAAGACCGCCTGGTCAACCTGCTCACCGCCATGCCGCCCGGCGGCCCCCACGCGCTCTTCCTGGTCGCCAACGGCTTCGACACCTCGACCTCGGGCGGCAATGCCGACCATGCCGCCCAGGCCGTCGCCGAAGAACCGGCGCGCACCCTGGCGGCCTACGGCTGGGTGACCTTCGCCGCCCCGATGCGCAAGGACGAAAAAGACGTCGAGCGGCGTGAGGTCACCGACATCGAGCGCATGCGCCAGGCGGAATCCGGCACGCCGGGCAGCGTGGTGCCGCCCGAAACCGCGGCGCAGCTCGGGCCGCGCTCCAAGCTCAACTACGACGGAGTGCTCGACCTGTTCACCGAGCCGGCCTCCGCCTCGCTCAACGCCGTGGCCGCCGCCACCGGCGGCACGGTCGTCGGCTTCCCCAGCCAGCTCGACGGGGTGATCGCCGGCATCGCCAAACGCTGGCACCTGTTCTATCTGGCTCCCGACCCCGAAGACGGGCGCCCGCATCCGGTCGAAGTGCGGCTGGTCCCCGAAAACAACATCCTGCGCGCGCCGGTCTGGCGCCGCTCCTCGACTCCCGACGAAGCCAGCGCCGCCCGCGCGCGCCAGCTGCTCAGCGGCGCCGCCGACCACGGCACCCTGACGGTGCGGGCGGCCGCGTCGCCCCACGCCGTGCGCGTCACCCTGGGCGCCTGGAGCACCCCCGACAACAACCCGCCCGGTCCCTTCCGCGTCACCTTCGCCTTTGCCAGTGCCGGTGCCGGCGCCACCGCCGGCGCCAACAGCGCTCCCGTCGTCGTCCAGCACCGCCTGCTCACCCAAAGCGACCTGACCGAAAAAGGCTGGACCTCCACCGTGGCCGTCGACATCCCCGCCGCCAGCCGGCGCGTCGCGATCACCGTCGAAGACCTGGCGCACCAGCTGTGGGGAGGCACCACCCTCGACCTGAACCCCGCCGCCACCGCCGGCCACCCCTAGCGACTCGAGTCACCCGTTCCGCCCGGCGGCCGCGCGACCGCTCCTTGCGCACTGCGGCCCAGCGCGGCGTTCCGTCAGACCACCAGGTCTTCGGGCGGCGGCGGCGCGCCGAGCAGGTCCGCCAGGATCGCCAGCGCGGCGTCCAGCTGCCGCGCTTCGGCGGCGGCGCCCAGGCAGATGCGCACCGCGGCGGGGGCGGACGCGGCGGGAGCAGCGACAAAGGCTGGCGCCGCATTGACGGCGACGCCGCGACGCCGCGCCCACTCGACGAACGGCGCGGCCTGCCAGGGCGGGGGCAGCGTCAGCCACAGGTGGCAGCTGTGCTGGTGGGACGCCCAGTCCAGGCCGGCGAGCCGGGTGCGGGCGACGTCCTGCCGCCGCGCCACCTCGCGGCGTTTGGCCTCCACCAGCCGCCGCGCCCGCCCATCGCGCAGCCAGCGGGTCGCCAGGTCGAGCAGTGACGGCGCCGCCACCAGGCCGGACGCAGCCACCTCCGCCTGCAGCCTGGGCACCAGCGGCTCCGGCGCCACCAGGTAACCCAGACGCATCCCCGGCAGCAGCGCCTTGGCGCCGCTGGTGATGTGGCAGGTGCGCTCCGGCGCCAGCGCCGCCAGCGGCGGCAGCGGCCCCGGCAGCAGAAACTCGTACGCCCCGTCCTCGATCAGGGTCAGGTCGTGCAGGCGCGCCAGCGCCACCACCTCGCGGCGCCGCGCCAGCGACATCACGGCGGAGGTCGGATTGTGCAGCGATGGCTGGCAGAAGACCGAACCGCCGCGCCCACCCGCGCAACGCGCCGCGAGGGCCGCGGGAACCAGGCCCTCGCCATCGATCGGCACGGCCTCCAGGCGCAAGCCGAGCAAGCGCGCGGCCGCCTTGACGCCCGGATACGTGAGCTCCTCCACGAACAGCGGGTCCCCCGCACGCGCCAGGGCCGCCAGCGTCACCAGGATGGCGTGCTGTGCACCGCTCGTCACCACCACCTGGTCCGCCACCGGCCGCCACTCGCCCCGTCGCGCCCACGCGGCGCCGGCAGCGCGATGCTCGCCCCCGCCGCCCGGCGGGTAGCGATACGCCAGGCCCCCCAACATCAACGCCGCGCTGCCGCCCGCCGCCGCCGCGCCCAGGTCGCCGGCGCCCGCCGCCACAAAGTTTGCCGACAGGTCCACAAAGCCCAGCCGGCCGCCGGGGGCACGGCGGCCACCGGCGCCGAGGCCTGGGGGGCGTTCAGGGCCTGCCGGGCTGCCGTAGCCTCCGGGGCCTGCCGGGCTGCCGAGGCCTCCGGGGCCTGCCGGGCTGCCGAGGCCGCCGTAGCCGCCTACGTCCCCTGTGCCGATGGCATCTCTACCTTCACCGGGTGTATGCGTCCGGCTGCGTCCGCCAGGCGAGCCCGAGCTCTGGACGCCGCCGGCGATGACGAAAGTGCCGCGCCCCACCGCACCCTGCACCAAGCCCTGCTCGGCGGCTTCCCGGTAGGCGCGGCTGGCAGTCACGATGGAAGTGCCCAGGCTCCGGGCCAGCTCGCGATGGGTCGGCAACCGCACGCCGGGCCGCACCTTGCCGCCCTCGATATCCAGCCGCAACGCCGCCGCCAGCCGCTGGTGAATCGGTCCATCATCCGTCGTCAGCCAAGGCACCCAGCCAGCCATTGTCATACCCTAATTGTACTACGACACCAGATCAGCAGGATCGCCTGCGCCAGCCCCGCAACCCAGACCCACGCCGGGCCGGCCCGCCAGAGCCCCTTCAGCCCCCTCCATCCTCGCCGGCTCCGCCAGTCCCCCCAACCATCCACCGGCCGTTCAAACAACACCGAGGCCATCGCCTTGTCCGCGCTTGGCCTGTGAGCCGCGCCCGGCTGCCAGATCGTGGCGACAGCACATTGTCATACTCAGATTGTACTACTTGATTGGTTTTACAGTCCGGATCTATAAAAGGGGTGAACGGGAATTCAAGCCGATTGTACTAGGACAATTGAGCCTTTGAAGCCCCCGAGGAGAGCACCGTGCGGGTCTACCACGTCGATGCCTTTACGTCCCGTCCCTTCGCCGGCAACCCTGCCGGCGTGTGCCTGCTGCAGCAAGCCGCGGACCCCGCGTGGATGCATACGCTGGCGGTCGAGCTGAATCTGCCCAAGACCGCCTTCGTCCTGCGTCAGGGCGCCGGCGGCAATCGCTTCGATCTGCGCTGGTTCGGCTTCGACGGCGAAGCACAGCTGTGCGGCCACGCCACCCTCGCCGCCGCGCACGTGCTCTGGGAGAACGGCATGGTGGCGGCCGCCAACCCGATCGAATTTTCCACTCTGAGTGGAACGCTCGTGGCGCGCCGGGCCGGGCAGTGGATCGAGCTCGACTTCCCCGCCGAGCTGGCCGCTGCCGAGCACAGCCAGGCGCTGGTCGAAGCACTCGGCATCGAGCCGCTGTGGATGGGCCGCAACCGATTGCACCACCTGATCGAGTTGGTCGACGAGGATGCGGTGCGGTCGCTGCGGCCCGATTTCGTGCGGCTCGCCGCCGCCTCTCCGCCGGCGCACGGCGTCATCGTCACCGCGCGCGCCGCAACCCCGGACATCGACTTCGTGTCGCGGGTTTTCGTGCCGCTGGCCGGCGTCAACGAAGATCCGGCGACCGGCTCGGCGCACTGCGCCCTGGGTCCCTATTGGGCAGCCAAGCTGGGCAAGAAAGAGCTGCTGGCCGTGCAAGCCTCCGCCCGCGGCGGCAGCCTTCGCGTCCGCGTCGCCGGCGACCGGGTGCACATCGCCGGTCAGGCTGTAAGCTTGCTTTGCTGCCAGCTGGTTGGCGGGAGGGCTGCGTGATCGACAAGGAAACGATCCTCAAGCGCTTCGAGAGTCCCGACGAAACCCGCCTTTTCGAAAAAGGGCGCTTCGACGTGGTGAGGGTCGGCGGCATGACCATCGGCCGCGCCTGCTACCAGCCCGGCTGGAAGTGGTCGCTGCACGTGCGGCCCATCGCCGGCACCGACCTCTGCACCGTCGAGCACGTCGGCATGGTGCTCTCGGGTCGCGCCGCCGTGGCCTACGCCGACGGGCGCCAGGATGAGCTCGCACCCGGCACCCTGTTCTACATCCCGCCCCTGCCTCACGACAGCTGGGTCATCGGCGACCAGCCCTACATCTCCCTCCACTTCCAAGGCGCCGCCGACTACAGCCGCTGAACCCACACCGGCGCCGCGCAGTCCCACGGCGCCACCCCACGCTCCCCCCGGCAGCGACCGCACTGCCGGTCCTGCCGCCCGCGGCGAACCAGCCTGGCGGAGGACGGGACGGTGGATCGCATGCGCTCAGCGGGCCAAATGCGGCAGGCGAGCCGCCCAAACGCCATCGGGCGCCGCGAGCTCCCACGGCACCACCCCACGCTCCCCCCGGCAGCGATCGCGCTGCCGGCCTTACCCCTCGCGGCACGGCAAGCAGGCGGCCAAACAGGGCGGCAGATCCACTGCACCGCACTGAACCGACCACCCAGGCCGCAGCCAACCGCTCAAACCTTTCCAGGCGCCGCACCGGTTCGGCGGTGCTCCCCTCATCTGGTCCCCGAGGCGAGCGTGCTGCTTGGTCTTGATCACTGGAACGCGGCGGAGGGACGACGAACGGGACGGCAAAGCCATTGCGAGGAGGCCGCAGGAGCGGCGGACCAACAGCTCGATTGCAGTCCAGCAGACCGATCGGCCAATGGGTCAGCGGCAGGCCAATGCTCACCATCAGCGATCGTGTCCCGCTATTTGCTGCTGGCGGCTACTTAGTCAAGTGAAGCGCCTGGAAGGCCCGTGTGTTGAATGTGCTGTAACGCTAGTCCTACACATGGGACGAAAAATGTCTAACCGCGGGCCAGAAATGCAGTACACTGAGGAACGGTCATGGAAACCTACCCGGCCGACGAGCAGGAAGTCCGTTACTACGCGGGAGTGCTGCGCCATGCGATCCGCGCCGCGGGCTTCTCGGTCAGCGAGATCGAGCGCCAGCTGGGCGCCGGCCCCAAGGCGCTGCGCCGGGTCTTCGGAGGCCAGGTCGATCTCAAATTCAAGCACGTGGTTGCGGTGCTGCGCGTCATCGGCATGCCGCAGGAGGAGTTCTTCGCCATCGCCGCTTCGCGGCGGCGCAAGCGCCGCTCGCCGGGAGGCGAGCTGCTGGCCATGATGCACCTCGGCCAGCGCACCGACACACCGCCGCTCGCGGAAATCGAGCCGCCGCCGCCGGGACATGCCGGCGCGCCTCTCTCCGACAACGCATTCGACGATTTGGTCGAAGAGGCCGTGAATCGGGTGATGGAGCGCCGCGCCCGCCAGGGAGGCTCGGCAACCCAGAAGGCACCGCAGGACGCACCAGAGTCGGAGGCCGACGCGGAGACGGACGACGAAGAGCTGGACGACGACCTTACCGGCTCCGATGGTCCAGGCGGCTACCGGACCGGCGCCGAGTCAGCTGCGCCACACGGCCAGACGATCGGGGGCACCGGGTCGACCGGAGGGGCTGAAGGGGCAGCCGCGCCAGACCAGCCGGGAGATCGACGACGACGCCTGAAAAAGGGACCGGCAACGCCAGAGGAAACCGTCGCTGGCAAGCGGGGCAGCCAGGTTGACGCAGCAGATCCAGACGCTCTCGGCGCTACCAGCCAGGACCAAGCCGACGGCCCCAGCCAAGGCACCGACGACGACGCCGAGCGAGCCCGCCGCCGCTGAACCCCCAATTGCCGCTGCCTAGCGGCCGCGAGCAGAGGAATCGATAGCGCCTGGCTTGCCCTCGACAGCACGGGCTGCGGTTGCTCCCTGCCGGGAGTGCCGGGCCAAGCGACAGCCCCGGCCGACCTACCGGGAGTGCCGGGACAGGCGACAGCCCCGGCCGACTCCTCGACATAGGTTCAACCATGCCTGCGTCGGCGCGCCTGGCCCGCGCCGCCGAATGGCGATCGCAACGGGCGGTCAGCCAGGCACGGCCGGCGAGCTGGATGGGCGCGCCTGGCGCTCAAAGTCTCGCACGAAGCCGATGGCCATCTCGATCCCGTCGACGAGCTGACCGCCCACCAGGCAGGCCCGCCGCAGCACCAGCAGTGCCGCGATGGCCTCGCGGCCGATGCGCAGGGCTCGAAACGTTTCAACGACGTCCTCGCACAGCGAGTACACTTCGGCGACCCGCCCCTGGCGCGACCAGAGGAGCGCCAGCTGCAGGCCGATGCGCGCCGCCGGATAGATCTGCTGGCGATCGGTGAACTCCTGTCGCGCCTGCTGGAACGCAGCTTCAGCGCTATCGAGCTTGCCGAGCCCAGCCAGGATGGTGCCTTCGAGCCAGCGCACGCGGCACGGCTCGATCCCGTCGAAGAGCGCCCGACAGCGCCATAGCAGACGTCGAGCGGCGCGGAAGCGGCCGAGATCGACCAAGTCGCCTATCAGGTTCCAGATGGTCACGTTCACCAGCTCCCGATCGGCATCCAGATCGAGCAGGTCGAGCCCCCGGAGCTGCAAGACCAGCGCTTGCGCCGTCTGGTGGTCGTAGAGGGCGAGCACCCCCTCGTTGATGAGCATCCTGCCGGCGAGCCGCCAGCGCCAGGCACTGGCATGGCTTTCGTAGGCCAGGGCGAGGAGCTCGCGCCCTTGCGGCGCCTGGCGTTGATATCCCAGGAGCGAAGCCAGCAGCTCGGCCACGCGAGCCAGCAAGAGATCGGAACCCGACCCCCGCCGGCACCAGTAGACGGCGCGATGCATGGCGCCGGCAGCACTGTGCAGATCGTCGCAAACTCGATAGGCGTTGGCCAGCTCGGCCCAGGCGAGCCCGCGCAGATCCGCGACCACCCGGCTGCCGTGTTCCCGCGCCCGCAAGCGGTCGGCGGCACAGACCGCCAACCTGGCGCAGGAGATCATGTCAGCAGGCGATTCTTCGCTCAGGCTGCGGCTGGCTTCCATCAGCGCCTGCAGGCGCTTGAGGCCGCTGGATCGACTGGCGCCGGCGGCGGTCAGGCTCCAGATGCGGCGCCCCTTCAACAGGCGGGCCAGAGTGTCGGCGGCCGCCTTTTTGGGGTCCCTGGCAGGTCTTTTCCTGCCGGGGGCCGCTACGGCTCCCACTGCGCCTGGGGCGCTCGGGGTGCTTGCTGCGGTCCGCAAGCGGGCCGCGGCCTGCGCCGGCCGCAGATCGTGCGGCCCTTGCGCCGGCCGTGACGGGCGCGCGTTGCGAGGGGCCGCGGCTGCCGCGCGGCGGCGAGTCTTTGGGTGGGCGGTCAGAGGCGCTTTGCGATCCTTGGGCACTTTGAATCTCTCCTGAGCTGTACATTGTGCCATCGATTACGCACAAGCGGTAGTATCGGTTGACCTCGAGACTCAAGAAAAATGCGCGAACAGGACCGCCAGCCGCACCCCAAGGGCACGAGAGGGAGACGCCGAATGCGACGTAAAGGCGCATCAACAAAGGCGAATCAGCGCCGGACGGAACTGCGACAGGACGGCTGCGAGCTCTTGAGCCATCGTTCTGCCGATCCGGGCCAGGCGGAGTCGGGGACTAGCTTTCGGGGTGTCGTGTCGAAAAACGGCCCCGCGCGACCTCGGGTTGGGTTCGCGGCGCGCGGGGCCGAGGACTTCTATGGCTGGATCGCCGTTCCTACGACGCAGAGCCCATTGGGGTCTTTGTTGAAGGCGCAGGTCACGACCGGGCCAGTGCCGTCGGCCAACCGCACCGGCTTCCTGGCTGCCGGGGAGCCCTGCAATCGGTCGAGGCCTACGAAGTGGGCCACGGCTTGCGTCGCGGTATCGATCCAGCTCCCGGTGGCCCCAGGCCTGCTGGCAGCGGCGGGGGTCGCGAGCGTGAGTACGAGGCCCAGGGTTGCGGCGCTCAGGATGGGGTGATTGGATGTTGCGGGCATGAGAACCTCCTTCGGCCGCGGGCAGTCTGGAGGCCGGCATGGTTTCCAGCTTCCGCGGTTGCTCCTTCGGAGCCGTCCGACCGGGTGAGCGGCGGACTACCGGTTGCAGCAGCCCGTTGCTCCCACCATCGGCTGACAGCTATTATAGCAATAAATTGGAATATAGGCATTATTGAAGTTTCAGAATAAAGGCGCCGCCAGAGCCGCCGTACCGCGGCGTGCCGGACCTGTGCCCGGCGGAGTCGAAGTGCGCACAAAAGAAAGACACTTACCGGCGGCAATCGGGTTACGAGACGGCGGAACGCCACGCGGCCCGCGCCAGCGCGCAGCCGCGTCAGCCTTGACCTGCTTGGCCAGGCAAGCCTATTCTCGACATCTCTTGGAGTAGCCAGCGTCGCATCGCTCTCTTCCGTGAAAGGAGATGGTCATGGGCATCTTCCACATCATCTGGGCCTGTATCGTGGGTTTCTTCGCCGGCTTGTGCGCCCGCGTCCTGATCGCCCATAACCACATGGGCCTGATCATGACGACGGTGCTCGGCATCGTCGGCTCGCTGGTCGGCGGCTTCATCGCCAGCCTGATTTGGAGACCCCGCAACGAACGCTTCCATCCCGCCGGCTTCCTGTTTTCGATCCTGGGCGCCGTGATCGTGCTTTGGCTCGCTCACAAGCTGGGCTGGAATTTCTAAGCACCGCTTCCTTCACACCCCTGGCGGCCGGCACCAGCCGCCGCCGGTCGCCAGGGCCTCCGCAGGGCAAACCTGCCACCAGTGTCCCGGCACTCGCACTGCCCAACCGCCTCGCGGCCCCTGCGCAAATGCGCTCAGATCGCAATGCGCCTGTGGATTTGGCGACCTCGATGGCAAGGATTGACATGACTGGCTACCGCCGCTAGAGTCTTATGAGGTAGAGGATCAGCGATGGTAAGTGCACGTCCAGCAGCGTTGATTCTTGCCCTTGCCGGCGGTTTGATGCCCTGTGTCCAGCAGGCAACCGGACACGGCGCGGCTTGGGCGCAGCCGGTCAGCAATGCCCGGCTTGTGCCAAGCCCCATGGCCTCGCCCGCGACGACTCAACCCGCGCAGACTGCCCAGATCGTCCGACCCGGCAGCCTCGGCGTCGCCGGGCGGGTGCTGAGCAACACCACGCCGCTTGCCGCGGTCGAGGTGTACGCCTACCAGCTGGCCAGCTTCTCGCTGCGCCGCGTCGAAACGGACGGCCAGGGCAACTTCCTGTTCCGCGACCTGCCGGCGGGCCTCTACAAGATCATCGCGCACAAGCAGGGCTTCGCGCCGGTGGTCATCCTGCTCACCCGCACCGCCGCCCAGGCCTACCAGTATCTCGATCTGCAGCTGCCGCAACGGCAGGGCGGCGCGGCATCGACCGCGGCGGCCCCGGCCAAGCCTGCCAGCCCCGCCGACAACTTCTGGGCCCTGCGCTCCAGCCTGCCGCCGGACGTGCTGCGCGACGTCGAAGTGGCGGCGCTGGCCGGCCCCACCGGCCCGATCGCCGTTCCGGACACCGGCGCGGGCCCTGCGGCTGCGGCCGGCGACGGCCCCGTCCCCGATGCGCCGCAGAGCGGCGACGGCGAAATCAAGGCAGCCAGGGCGCCGCTGCCGGGCGAAGGCGGCTACGCACCGGGCGACGGGCGCTCGATTCCAGCCGGCGAAAGCCTGGCCGGCCGCTTCCGCACCGAGATCCAGGCCATGACCGGCGTGGCAGACATCGCCCAGGTGGGCGCCGGCCAGGTTTCCACCGGCAAGGTGGGCATCCAGGGGCAGCTCGGCGACGTGAAGGTCGGCCTTTCGGGCCGCTTCTGGCTGCTCAATTCGGACGGCTCCGCCGCCGGCGGGCTGCGCGGGATGCCCGAAGCGAGCGACGGCCAGACCAGCAACGTCTCGCTCAACCTGCAGGCGGGCGCCGGCAGCAGGATCACCCTGGATTCCGTCAGCGACCGGTTGGTGCCGCGCAGCGGCCTTGGCAGCGGCGATCCAGTCGGCCTGGATCACTACCAGGTGAGCTGGAGCCAGGCGCTGGGTGAGAGCAGCCATTCCGACTTCGCCGCCCAGTACACCGCGGCCAACAACTACAACCGCCTGGCGGTCTTCGAGCCGGCGAGCATCCCCGACGCCTCCCGCACCTGGCGGGTCGAAGGGGCGTACAGCACCAACCTCGGCGACGACAGCTCGCTGCAGACGGGTTTCCGCTACAGCGACCTGCAGGCTGAATTCTCCACGCCGGTGGCCAGCCCCGGCGGCGGCATCTCCACCTTCAGCAACCTGTCGGCGCAAAGCACCTCGACGCTGTCAGGGCTGACCGGCGCCAACGGTGTCGCGGCGATGCCGCTGGTCCCCGACTACCAGACGGTGGACCTGTTCAGCCGCGGCACGATGCGCCTGCAAAGTGCGTTCACCGTCGAATACGGCCTGTACACCATGCTCCAGGACGGCAGCCTGTCGCTCACTCCGCAAGGCGGCTTGGTCCTGCAGCTGGGCGACGGCTGGCAGGTGAAGGGTTCCGCCAGCCAGCGGGTCTACCAGGAAACGGCGGTCGCTCCCGAATACCTGCCGGTGCTCTACAAGGCAACCGATCTTTGCGAAGACGGCGGCAAGGCCTGCTACGAGATCGACCTCACCAGCCATGCCGGCGAAGACAACTCGATCTCCTTCAGCGCGCTGGAGCGCATCGTCGGCCAGACGCTGCAGCTCTATTTCAGCGACGTGGTGTTCGATCGCTTCGAGAACCTCTACCTGGTTCCCGGCGACCGCCTGCCCGAGCTGCGCCTGATGATGACCTATCGCCTGTCGCCCCACGTCAGGACCCAGCTCGAAACCAGCGTGGCAAGCGGCGGCGGCGGCACCTTCTTCGGCGCCGACGGGCGGGCCTACCGCAACCAGGTGAGCTACGTGGTCACCTCGCTCGACACCCACGTGCTGAGCACCGCGACCGGTGTGTTCCTGGCCTTCCGCCACGTGACCCAGGATCTGAGCACGCCCGGCGGCGCCTCGACTTCCGGCGTCCTGGGCCCGGGCGCCACCACGGTCGGCTTCGACCGCGTGCAGCTGATGATCTCGCAGGACATGAACTTCCTGTGGAAGCTGGCCGCCGAATGGGCGCTCCAGGTCAACATGGAGCTGGAGCGTGACAACGCACCGTACCTGGCCAGCACCGACTCAGGGCAGATTCACCGTCGCATCCTCGGCGGCATCGCCGTCAAATTCTGATTCCTCGCCTGGCACCCCGGCCCGCCGGACACCGCCAGTCCCGTGGCGGTGCGTGGCGCCGGCGGCCGGCCCGCGCGGCCACTCCGGTTTCCAACCAAGCTTTTGGATTCGGTCCCGACGCAGGCTTATCGATGCCGCCTGATCGAAAGGGAATGCGCTACCCCCAACTGCTTGAATCCACAAAAACGGATTCACTCCGATTTTCTGGATGGAAGACGCCAAATCGGCCTCAATCCATGGATTTGAAGCCTCTTCCACTGGCACGGAAAGTGCTCTAACCAAAGCAAGATCTGCTCGCGCCAAGAAACGATGCGGTTTCGCACCCTCCAACTCTCGCTCTGCCTCCTGGTGGGCGTCAGCGCGGCGGTGCTGGGCGCCGTCAGCGTCCGCAGCAACATCGCCGCCTTTCAAACCGTCGGCTTCCGCGGTGACCGTGCGGGCGGCATCGTCCGCGTCGCCCAGGTCCAGGATCCCAGCTCGGGGCTTGCCGCGGGCGATCAGATCCTGCTGATCAACGGCGTCGAAGTCGGCGCCCAGGCCCAGGCCTGGGAGCAGGCGCTGCGCCACCAGCCGGTCAGCGACCTGGCCGTGCTGCGCGGCGCCCAGGTGCTGCGCGTCACCTACCGGCGCCCGCCGTTTGCCCCCAACCTGCCGTACCTGATCCGGGTGTTGATCGGCAGCGTCTACATGCTGATCGGCCTCTACACCCTGATCCGGCAGCAGGGACATGACAGCTTCCTGTTCTGCCTCTGGTGCCTCACCTCGGCCCTGCTCTACCTGCTGTCGCCGGTGCCGCCGGCGGACACCGAGTATCGCCTGCTGTATGCCGGCAACCAGCTGGCGCGCTGCCTGCTGCCGGCGCTCACCCTGCACCTGTTCCGGATCTTCCCGTCGCCGGCGCCGGCAAGCGCCGCCGAAGGACGCGCGGACAGACCCGCCGCCGGCGACGCCGCGGCGCCGGCGAACGCGGCGGCCGGAGCCCCCTGGGCGGCCGGGGCGACCGCAGCCACCAGAGCCGGAGCGCCCTGGGTCGCCTTCCTGTACCTGCCGGGCGCGGCGCTGCTGGCGCTGCACCTCGACCTGATGTTCGCCAACGGCCGCCTGCTGACCGGCCGCCCCACCGCCGCGCTGCTGGCGTCCCTGGACCGCCTCGACCTGCTGCACCTGATCTCCTTCAGCCTGGCGGCGGTCTTCGTGCTGGCGATCCGCCTGCTGCGCGAGACAGGGTGGGAGCGGCGCCGCCAGCTGCACTGGATGATCCTCGGCCTGGCGGGCGGCTACCTGCCGTTCCTGGGTCTGTACGCCGTGCCGTTCGGCCTGGGGTTGCGAGTGCCCCAGCTGCTGGCCGCCGCCGCCGTGCTGCCGCTGGCGGTGGTGCCGCTCACCTTCGCCTATGCCATCCTGCGCTACAAGCTCTGGGACATCGAAGTCATCGCGCGCGACGTGGCGGCCTGGACGCTCACCCTGCTGCTGGGCGTGCTCGGCTTCTCGCTGGTCAACCTGGCGATCAGCCGCGGCGTGGCGGCCGACAACGCCCTGGGCCGCAACCTGCTCTCGTTCGCCGCCGGCATCGGCCTGGCGGGGCTGCTGGTGCCGACCCGCCAGAGCCTGTCCGCCGCCCTGGAGCGGCTGCAGTACCGCGGCACGTTCGGCAGGCGCCGCGCCCTGCTCGGCCTGGGCCGCGACCTGCTGCACGAGCGCGACCTGGGCCGCCTGTGCGGCGCGCTGCTGGATCGCCTCTCCGCCGGTCTCGACCTTGACCGGCTGGCCATCTACCTGGCGCAGGGCGACGCGCTGGTGGTGATCGACGCCATCTCGCCCCCCGATGCCGCGGAGCTGGCGCAGGCCATGCCCTTCGAGCACGAGCCGTCGCGGGGCGACGCCCACGACCCGGCCGCCGGCAGCTCGCAGGACCATGCAGTGGCGGCGCTCCAGCACCTGGGCGGTCGCGACCGCGGCCACCGCCCCCGCGCCAGGCGCTCGGCAGGGCGCCGCTCGTGGGCCGCCGCGGCGCCGCCCGTGGTGGCGGCGCAGGCGCTGGATCCCGCGGTATGGCGCGACAGCGAGGTGTACCGCCTGGCGGGCACGGAGCTGCCCGCCGGCGCCCCATCGCCGGCACAGCAGCTGTTCATCGCCGGATACCGCTACGTCTTCCCGCTGCTGGTGCGCGGCCGCGGCATCGGGCTGGTGCTGACCGGCAGCAAGCGCCAGCAGGAGCCGCTCAACAGCGACGACCTCGACATCGTGCGCCACCTGCTCGACCAGGCGGCGCTGGCGATCGAAAACGCCCAGCTGGTCGGCCAGCTGCACCACCAGTTGCAAGAGGTGCAGCGGCTGCAGAGCTACAGCGACGGCATCTTCGAGTCGTCCCCTGCCGGCATCGCCGTGCTCGACACCGGCGGCCGCCTGGTGACGGTGAACCCGGCCTTCTCCACCCTGGTCGCGATCGGGCGTGACCAGCTGATCGGCCGCACCCTGCAGTCGGTGCTGCCGGTCACGGCGCTCCCGGCGGCAGGCGAGGGGCCCATCGAAGTCAGCTGCCCGAGCCTGGGCGGCGAGGTCTGCGGCGCGCCGCGGCGCGATCTTGCCGATCTTGCCGATCGCCTGGCGGATGAGCCCGATCCCGCCGCCGCGCCGGGCGAGCGCCGCCTGCAGATGTCGCTCGCCGGCCTGGCTCCCGGCCACAGCCCGGACCGCGAGCCGCTGCGCATCCTGGTGGTCTACGACGTCTCCGAGCGCGTGGCGATGGAGGCGGCGCTCAAAGAGAAGGACCGCCTGGCCGCCTTGGGCATGCTGGCCGCCGGCGTGGCGCACGAGGTGAACACTCCCATCACCGGCATCTCCAGCTACGCCCAGCTGCTGCTGGCCGATACCGCCGAAAGCGACCCGCGCTATCCGATCCTCAAGAAGGTCGAGCGCCAGACCTTCCGCGCCGCGCGCATCCTCAACAATCTGCTCGAGTTCGCTCGCGAGCGCCCGCGCGAGCGGCGGGCGGTCGCTCTGCTGCCGCTGCTGCGCGAATCGATCGAGCTTCTGGGCGAGCGCCTGGATCGCAGCGGCATCGACCTTGCCTGGGAGGTGCCGCCCGCAGGCGACGCCATCCAGGTGCTGGGCAGCGAAGACGAGCTGCAGCAGGTCTTCACCAACCTGCTCGCCAACGCGCTGGATGCCATGTCCAACCAGCCGCGCGGCCGCCTCGGCATCGGCATGGTCGCTGAGGACGCGCGCGTCGTCGTGCGCATCCAGGACACCGGCAGCGGCATCGCGCCGGAGCAGCTGAAGACGGTGTTCCAACCGTTCTATTCCACCAAGCTCCACCGCGGCGGCACCGGCCTGGGGCTCACCATCAGCCACGACATCGTGCAGCGCCACGGCGGTACACTTGCGGTCGAAAGCCAGCCAGGAGCCGGCACCTGTTTTGCCGTCGGGCTGCCACGCTACCGGGCGGCTGCATCTCAATGAACATCCTGATCGTCGACGACGAAGAGGTGCTGCAGGACGTGCTGACCGTCCTGGTGCGGCGCGAAGGGCACATTCCGCTCGCCGCCCGCACGGGCGAAGCGGCGCTCGAGCTGCTGGAGCGCGAAGAGGTGGACCTGGTGCTGCTCGACCTCATGCTGCCCGGAATCTCGGGGATGAGCGTGCTGCGTGAGATCCGGCGACGGGAACCAGAGCAAGTGGTGGTGGTGATCACCGCCTACTCGTCGATCGAAAGCGCCATCCAGGCGATGCGCGAGGGCGCCTTTCACTACATCCCCAAGCCGTTCAAGAACGAGGAGGTGCTGCTGACCCTGCGCAAGGGCCTGGAGCAGCGCCGCCTGGCGGTCGAAAACCGCAGCCTCAAGCAGCAGCTGCGCCAGCGCTTCGCGTTCGACAACATCCTGGGCAAGAGCAAGCCCATGCAGCAGGTCTTCGAGCTGATCCAGCTGTCGGCGCCGGCAAAGAGCAACATCCTGATCCTGGGCGAAAGCGGCACCGGCAAGGAGCTGGTGGCCAAGGCCATCCATCACCACTCGCGGCGCGCGGACGGCCCTTTCATCACCGTCAATTCGGGCTCGATGCCGGCCGACCTGCTGGAAAGCAACCTTTTCGGCCACGTGCGCGGCGCCTTCACCGGCGCCATCGCCAACAAGAAAGGCCTCTTCGAGCTGGCCGCCGGCGGCTCCATCTTCTTTGACGAAATCGGCAACATTCCGCTCGACACCCAGGCAAAGCTGCTGCGCGTGATCCAGGAAAAAGAGTTCATGCGCCTGGGCGGCATCGAAACGGTCAAGGCCGACGTCCGGCTCATCGCCGCCACCAACGCCGACCTGGAGGAGGCGGTCCAGGTCGGCACCTTCCGCGAAGACCTGTTCTATCGCCTCAACGTCATCACCGTCACCCTGCCGCCGCTACGCAAGCGCAACGAAGACATACCGGTGCTCGCCCAGCACTTCCTGGCGTTTTACGCGCGCGAAAACGAAAAGCCGATCCGCGACATCGTGCCGCGCGCCATGGAGCTGCTGCTCGACTATCACTGGCCGGGCAACGTCCGCGAGCTGGAAAACGTGATCGAACGGGCGGTGGTGCTGTCCACCGGCGCCACCCTGGACGTCGACCTGCTGTCGCCTTCGGTGCGCCACCCCGAAGCGGTCGGCATCGCGCCGCCGGCGCTGCCGGCCAACGGCATCTCCTTCAAGGAAGCGATCACCGACTACGAGCGCCAGCTGATCGTCAAGGCGCTGCAAACCTGCGGCGGCGTGCAGAAAAAGGCGGCCGAAATGCTACGAGTCAAACCCACCACCCTGCACGAGATGATGAAGCGGCTCAACATCTCGTCCGAGAGCATCGTTTCGACTTGAGCGCGCCCGCGCCCGCCCGGGCGGCGCTCCTGCCCCGGATCGCTCACCGACCTTTGTCTACCTTGCCATGTGGGAGAGGGTTGTCATGCGTCGCAAGCTCAAGCTCACGCAGCTTTTGATCTGGACGACGGTCGCCGCGGCGCTCGCCGCCGCGGGCGCCACGGCAAGTCAGGTGCCGGCAGGTCTGCTGGCGCCGCTGTCCAACGGCGAGGTCCTGGACCTGCCGGCGATCGACGACCGCGTGCCGCGGCCCGACCAGTTCCTGGGCTATCCGATCGGCAGCCGCTTCACCCATTGGGAGCGCATCAGCGCCTATTTCGACGCGCTGGCCGCCGCCTCGCCGCGGGTCAAGGTATGGGAGTACGGCCGCACCTACGAAGGGCGGCCGCTCAAGCTGGCGGCCATCGGCAGCCCCGAAAACCTGGCGCGGCTTGACGACATCCGCCGCCAGCGGCAGCGCCTCGCCGAACCGCAGGGGCTTGCCGGCGGCGAGCGCAGCCATCTCGCGGAGCATCTGCCGGCGGTGGTATGGCTGGCCTACGGGGTGCACGGCGACGAAGCCTCGTCGTCCGAAGCGGCGATGGTCGCCGCCTGGGCCCTTGCCGCCGGCCAGGGGGAAGCGGCGGACATGCTCGCCGGCACCATCGTCCTGATCGATCCGCTGTGCAACCCCGACGGCCGCGAGCGCTACGTCCACGGCTTCGAGCAGCGCGAAGGAGCCGTCCCCAATCCGCGCCGCGACGCCGCCGAGCACTTCCAGCCCTGGCCCGGCGGCCGCCCCAACCACTACCTGATCGACCTCAATCGCGACTGGGCCTGGGCGACGCAGCAGGAGACCCGCAGCCGCATCGCCGCCTACCGCGCCTGGGAACCGCAGGTCTACGTCGATTTTCACGAGATGGCGACCGACGCCAGCTACTTCTTCCCGCCCCCCGCCGAGCCGGTGCACCCGCTCATCGATCGCCGGGTGCTGGCGTGGCTGGACGTCTTCGGGCGCGCCAACGCCGCGGCCTTCGACCGCCAGGGGTGGGTCTACTACAAGCAGGAGGAATACGACCTCTTCTATCCCGGCTACGGCGATTCCTATCCCAGCCTGCACGGCGCCGTCGGCATGACCTACGAGATGGCCGGCGGCGGCCGCGGCGGCCTGGCGGTCGACCGCCAGGACGGCACCGAGCTGACGCTCGCCGATCGCGTCGCGCGCCACCTGACCACCTCGCTCGCCACGGTCAGGACCGCCAGCCGCAACGCCCGCAAGCTGATGCAGGACTTCGTGGCCACGCGGGTGCAGGCGGAGGAGGGGCCGGGCCAGGTCTACCTGTGGCTCGCCAATCAGCCCGAGGCGCGAGCGCTGGCCGACCTGCTGGCGCTGCACGGGGTGCGCGTCGGCGAGCTGGCGCAGTCCACCGAGCTGGCCGTCCAGCCGGTCTTCGGACCCCACGCCGCCGGGCAGCGGCGCTTCCCGGCCGGCACCTTCGCGGTGTCCACCGCGCAGCCGCTGGGCGCCCTGGTACAGGCCCTGCTGGCGCGCGAGGCGCCGATGTCGGACACCTTCCTGGCGCGCCAGCGCCAGCGCTTCGAGCAGAACCGCGACACCGAGTTCTACGACATCACCGCCTGGGCGCTGCCGCTCGCCTACAACGTGCAGGTGTGGAGCGCCGGCGGCGACGCGCTGCCGCCGACCCGGCCGCCGGGTGACGCGACCGCAGCCAGCATCGCCGGCAGCGGCGAGCTGGGCTGGCTGGTGCCGCCGCAAGGCCTGGCCTCCTACCGCCTGGCCGCCGAGCTGCAGCAGCGCCACATCCACCACCGGCTGGCGCTCTACCCGCTGGCGGACGGCGGCGAGGAGTATCCGGCAGGCACGCTCTTCATCCCGCGCGGCGGCAACCCGGCCGACACCGCCGACAGGCTGGGCGGACTGCTGGCCGCAAGCGGCGCCGGCGCCCGCGCCATCGCGTCGTCGTTCCAGGTGAGCGGCCTGTCGCTCGGGTCGAACGGCATGCCGTCGGTGCGGCCCGCTCGCGTCGGCGTGCTCTCCGGGCCGGGAGTGGATTCCACCTCCTTCGGCTTTGTCTGGTTCCTGCTGGACCGCGAAGTGGGCCTGCCCTGCGACCGCCTGGACGTCGACCACCTGCGGCCGGCGGCGCTGGCCGACCTGGACGTCCTGGTGCTGCCCGACGGGGCGTACGAAGAGCACCTGGGCGAGCGGGCGCGCGGCGCGCTCGACGCCTGGATCAAGGCCGGCGGCGAGCTGGTCGCCATCGGCGGCCAGACCGAGCGCTGGCTGCACGATCACGACATGGTGTCGTTCAAGCCGTGGAAGGCGCCGGCCGCGGACGAAGAGAGCGAAGGCAGCCACGACAAGGCGCTGGGCGAGCGCGACATCAACACCCCCGGCGCCGTGCTCGCCACCCGCCTGGCCGCCCTGCACCCGCTGGCCGCCGGCGTCCCCTCGGCGCCGCCGATGCTGGTCAAGGGCGCCGCCGTCGTCCTCGCCTCGGGCGACCCGCGCCGCGACGTGCTGGTCGTCTCGCCACAGGAACCGGTCCTGGCCGGCTTTGCCTGGCCCGAAGCCAGGCAGCGCCTGGCCGGGTCGCTGCTGGTCGGCGTCGAGCAACGCGGCAGCGGCAGCGTCGTGCTGTTCCTGCAGGAGCCGGCGTTTCGCATGTTCTGGCGCGGCACCATGCCGCTGCTGCTCAACGCCGTGATGTACGGACCGTCGATCAGCTGGAGCGGCAGAAACTGAGGAGACGCACCGCCCCGAGCGCCGGCGATCAGCCGGCGCGGCGCTCGGCCAGCGCCAGCAGACGCAGGAAGTTTTCGCCCAGGATGAGGCGCACGCCGCCGCGGTCGACGCCGCGGGCCAGAAGCTCCGCGGTCAGGTCGGGAAAGCGCGCCACGTCGGCAAACCCGTCCAGGGTTTCGGGAATGCCGTCGAAGTCGGTGCCGATGCCGACGTGCTCCTCGCCGGCGCGGTCCACCAGGTGGATCACGTGGTCGACAAACGCGGCGAGCGGCACGCGCGGCAGCGGATGGTCGGCGAACAGCCGGTTGCGCTCGCGCTGGCAGGACTGCGGATCGCTCTGGTACGCCTCCTCGATCTCCGCCAGCGGCGGTCCCAGCTCGCGCATGCGCTCCGCATCGGCCAGCGCCGCCGCCGGCGCGACGAAGCCGGGGTAGGTGTTGGCCATCACCAGACCGTCGCGGCGGGCGATCTCGCGGATGAGCTCGTCCGGCAGGTTGCGCGGGTGGTCGCACAGCGCGCGGGCCGAGCTGTGGCTGGCCAGCGGCGGCGTCGGCGCCACCTCCAGCACGTGGCGCACCGCGTCGTCCGACACGTGCGACACGTCCGCCAGAATGCCGCGGCGGTTCATCTCGCGCACCAGCCGCACGCCCTCCGCCGACAGTCCGCCGTGGGCAGCCTGGTCGGTCGAAGCGTCGCACCATTCGTGCGTCTTGAAGTGGGTCAGGGTGACGTAGCGGGCACCCATCGCGGCGATGCCGTCCAAGGCCCCCGCGACCGACAGCGGGCGGCCGTTTTCGAGCCCGAGGAGAACCGCCACGGCGCCGCGCCCGGCCGTCCGCCGCAGCTCCTCGACGCTGCGTACCAGGGTCATCTGGCCGTCGGGCAGCGCGGCGCGGGTCAGCCGTTCCAGCGTCTGGACGTGCTCCCAGCCGGCCGCCGGATCGAGCCCCGCCGGCACGTAGAGCGCCGCCACCAACGCGTCCACGCCGCCCTCGCGCAGGCGCGGCAGGTCGATGTGCCGATCGGTCAGGCGCTGGCTCAGGTCGGCAGGCGCCTCCCACAACCGGGTGGGCAGATCGGTGTGCCCGTCGAGCACCAGGCAATCTTCGTGGAATCCCATGGGTCCGGATCATAGCCGCAGGCAGGCAGGCGGCGCCCGGCGGGCAGGGGGCAGGGGCAGGGGGGATGGAACAGGGGGAGGGAATTTCGCTGCCGCCCACAGGCTTATGGTGCGGTGGCAGCGCCCGGAGAGGGCCCGCAACCGGGGGTTGCCTCGGAAGCCGGCGTCCAGTAGACTGCCGCGTTCCCGGGTTCGGCGTGCCACGCCCCTCTGCCGGGCTCGCGAGCAAGAAAGAGAGCCAATCGTGAAGAAAGACATCCATCCTCATCTCAACCTGGTGACCGTGGTCTGCGCGTGCGGCAACACCTTCGAGACGCATTCGACCAAGGACGAACTGCGGCTTGAGATCTGCAGCGCCTGCCACCCCTTCTTCACCGGCAAGCAGAAGCTGGTGGACTCGGCCGGCCGCGTCGAGCGCTTCCAGCGCCGCTACGGCAAGTCCGCCTCCGCCTGACCGATCGGCACCCGGCGCCGGCGCCCGTCGCGGCGCGCGCGCCGGGGCCGTCGCACACAACGCGGCCGGCGCTGCGGCGCGGCCCGCCCCGAGGTTCTCCAATGTCCAGTCCCGCAACCTCCACTCCGGACAGCGAGCTACTGGTCGGCGGCCAGGCCCTGATCGAAGGCGTCATGATGCGCTCGCCGGGTGCCTACGGCATCGCCGTGCGCCGGCCCGACGGTTCGATCGTGCTGCGACGCGCCAAGGTCGACTCGCTCGCCCGGCGCTATCCGTTCCTCAAGCTGCCGTTGCTGCGCGGCATCGCCGTCCTCTTCCAGTCGCTCGCCATCGGCATCCGCGCCCTCAACTTCTCGGCGGAGCAGGCGATCGCCGCGGCCGAAGCGGACGCCTCTCCAGATAGCTCGGCGACGCCGTCGCAGCCGGCCGTAGCATCCACGGCGCCGGCGCCCGACGCCACCGCGGCCGTGGCCGTGGCCGCGGCCGGGGCGGCTGGATCCGCCGCCGACAAGCCGGCGGGCAAAGCGGCCCCAAAGGACGCCTCGGGCTGGGCCATCGCCGGGTCCATGGCGGTCGGCGTGGGGCTGGGGGCGGTGGTATTTCTGCTGCTGCCGCTGTGGCTCACCCAGCTGTCGGAGCGGCACCTGTTCGGACCGCTTTCCAGCCTGAGCTTCAACCTGGTGGACGGCGGCTTGCGGGCGGTGTTCTTCCTGGGCTACCTGTTCGCCATCTCACGGTTCCGCGACATCCACCGGGTGTTCATGTACCACGGCGCCGAACACAAGGTGGTCTTCAACTACGAAAAGCGCCTGCCGCTCACGGTCGCCAACTCGCGGGCGCAGAGCCGGCTGCACCCGCGGTGCGGCACCAGCTTCCTGCTGTTCGTGCTGCTGGTGTCGATCCTGGTCTTCGCCCTGATTCCCAAGACGGCGCCGTTCCTGGTCAAGTTCGGTGGCCGCTTGCTGCTGGTGCCGGCGATCGCCGGGCTGTCCTACGAAGTGCTGCGGCTGACCGCCCGCCGCCGCGCCGCGCCACTGTTCGCGGCGATGGTGTTCCCCGGCCTCATGCTGCAGAAGATCACCACCCAGGAGCCCACCGACGACATGCTGGAAGTCGCGATCGCGGCGCTGGAGGAAGCCCTGCGCGAAGACGGCCTGCTGCCTGAAGCGGCGCCGGCCACCGCGGCGGCGCTGCGCGAACCGGTGGTCGCGGCGGCGGCGCTGTCGGCCGCGGTCGGCAGCATGGGGGGCGCCGGGCGATGATCGAAAAGCTGGCACAGCTGGAAAAGACCCACTCCGAGCTGACCCAGCGCCTGGCCGATCCGGCGTTGCTCGCCGACCACAAGGCTTACGCCGACACCAACCGCGCGCTCTCCGAGATCCGCCACGTGGTGGACCTGTACCGGGAGTATTCGGCCGCCGGGCGCCAGCTGGCCGACAACGAAGAGCTGGTCTCCGGCCTGGACAAGGACGACGACCTGTTCGCCCTGGCGCAGGAAGAGCGCACCCAGCTGCAGCAGCGCATCGCCCGGCTGGAGCAGGACCTGCGCCGTGAGCTGACGCCCAAGGACCCCAACGACGGCCGCAACGTCGTGCTGGAGATCCGCGCCGGCACCGGCGGCGACGAAGCGACGCTGTTTGCCGGCGAGCTGTTCCGCATGTACAGCCGCTACGCCGAGCGCGAGGGTTGGCGGGTAGAGATCATCGACCTGTCGGAATCCGGCGTGCGCGGCATCAAGGAGGTGTCGGCCATCGTCGAAGGGCGCGGCGCCTACAGCCGGCTCAAGTACGAGGCGGGCGTCCACCGCGTGCAACGGGTGCCCGAAACCGAAGCGGCGGGGCGCATCCACACCTCGGCGGTCACCGTCGCCGTGCTGCCCGAGGCCGACGACATTGAAATCGAAATCGAAGAAAAAGATCTGCGCATCGACCGCTTCTGCTCCTCCGGCCCCGGCGGCCAGGGCGTCAACACCACCTACTCGGCGGTGCGCCTGACCCACCTGCCGTCGGGCGTCGTGGTCAGCTGCCAGGACGAGCGCAGCCAGATCAAGAACAAGGCCAAGGCGCTGCGCGTGCTCAAGGCGCGCCTGCTCGAGATCGAGCGCGAAAAAGCCGAATCGGCGCTCACCGAGGAGCGCCGCCGCATGGTGGGTTCCGGCGACAGGTCGGAAAAGATCCGCACCTACAACTTCCCCCAGAACCGCGTCACCGATCACCGCATCGGCCTGACCCTCCACCAGCTGCCGGCGACCATGAGCGGCGACCTGGACCCCCTGATCGAACCCCTGGTCGCGCACTTCCAGGCACAAAAGATGGAAGAGGCGGCTCGCGCCCACTGACGTGCCACCCGGCGACCTCCGTCTGGGCGACGTACTCGGCGAGGCGCGACGGCGGCTGGCCGTGGAGCCCTTCGGCTCGCCGCGCGAAGCGGCCTTGCTGCTCGGCCGGGTGCTCGGCCTGTCCGAAGCGCAGGTGATGGCGCGCGACGAGATGCCGGTCCCCGCGGCGGCGGCGGCGCGCTTCGCCGCGCTCGTCGAGCGCCGCCGTCACGGCGAACCGGTCGCCTATCTGACCGGCGAAAGGGAGTTCTACGGGCGGCCGTTCACCGTCGACCGGCGCGTCCTCATCCCGCGCCCCGAAACCGAGCACGTGATCGAAACCGTGCTGGCGCTGGCGCTGCCGGCGGCGCCGCGCATCCTGGACGTCGGCACCGGCTCGGGTTGCCTGGCCGTCACCCTGGCGCTGGAGCTGCCCGCGGCGCGGGTCGTCGCCAGCGACCTGTCGCCGGCGGCGCTGGCGCTCGCCGCCGGCAACGCCCGCCGCCACCAGGTGGCGGCGCGGGTGCACATGGCCGCCAGCGACCTCACCGCGGCGCTGGCCCTGGAACGCTTCGACCTGGTGGTCAGCAATCCGCCCTACGTCGACCCTGAAGACGCTCCCCGCCTGTCGCCGGAGGTCGTCGCCTTTGAGCCGGGGCTGGCGCTGTTCGCGCCGGACCACGGCCAGGCCGTGATGGCGCGCCTGTTCGCCGCGGCGGCCGCCCTGCGGCCGGGCATCTACCTGGCGGTCGAGATCGGCGGCGGCCAGCTGGATTCCTGTCAGCGGATGGCCGCGGCGGCCGGTCTGACCATCCACCAGGTGCGGCGCGACTACGCGGGGCTGCCGCGAGTCCTGGTGCTGTCGCACCCAGGGTGACAGAATCGCCGGGCGCAGGTTGATCGCCGCTCCCACCCACACGAGACCGACACGCCATGGATAAGTTCCTGATCACGGGGCCGACCCCGCTCCGCGGCCGGGTGCGGGCCAGCGGCGCCAAAAACGCCGCGCTGCCGGCCCTCGCCGCGGCGCTCCTCGCCGGCGAACCGATCACCCTGCACCGGGTGCCGCGGGTGCGCGACCTGCGCACCATGCGGCGGCTGCTCGACCACCTGGGCGTCGGCGCCGACGAAGCCCCCGCGCCCGCCGGCGGCCACCCCGGAAACGACGGAGACGGCGGCGGCGGGGACGACGCCGGCGGCGCCACCCTCACCCTGCACCGCGACCGTCCGAACCAACCCGCCGACGCCCCCTACGACCTGGTCAAGACCATGCGCGCCAGCGTGCTGGTGCTGGGGCCGCTCGTGGCGCGCTACGGCTTTGCGCGCGTCTCGCTGCCCGGCGGCTGCGCCATCGGCGTGCGGCCGATCGATCAACATCTCAAGGGCCTGGCGGCGCTCGGCGCCGACGTGCGCCTGGAGCACGGCTACGTCGAGGCGCGGGCCGACAGGCTCGCCGGCGCCACCTTCCGCTTCGACATGGCGACGGTCACCGGCACCGAGAACCTGCTGCTCGCCGCCTGCCTGGCGCGCGGCACCACGGTGCTGCACAACTGCGCCTGCGAACCCGAAGTGGTCGACCTGGCCCGCCTGCTCAACGCCATGGGCGCCCGCATCAGCGGGGCGGGGCAGGAAACCATCGTCATCGAAGGCGTCGACGAGCTGGGCGGCGCCGTCCACACCGTCATCCCCGATCGCATCGAAGGCGGCACCTATCTCATTGGGGCCGCGCTGACCGGCGGCGACGTGCTGCTCGAAGGCGCCCAGGCCGCCGATCTGGCGCCGCTGCTGGACAAATTGGCGGCGATCGGAGTCGGCATCCAGGTCACGGACCAGGGGATCCGCGCCAGCGCGGCGCGCGCCGACGGCCGGCTGCGGGCGGCCGACGTCGCCACCGCCCCGCATCCCGGCTTCCCCACCGACCTGCAGGCCCAGTACATGGCGCTGATGACCTGCGCCGAAGGGGTGGCGACGATCCGCGAAACCGTGTTCGAGAACCGTTTCCAGCACGTCCCCGAGCTGGCGCGGATGGGCGCCGACATCGCCGTCGAAGGCGCTGCGGCGCGCGTCACCGGGGGCACCCAGCTGGCCGGTGCGGCGGTCATGGCGACCGATCTGCGCGCTTCCGCATGCCTGGTGCTCGCCGCCGTCGCCGCCACCGGCAGGAGCGTCGTCGACCGCATCTACCACCTGGACCGCGGCTATGAAGGCATGGAACTGAAACTGCAGAAGCTGGGCGCGCAAGTCGACCGGATCGCGGGGGCTGAGACCGCCTGACGCCCGCAGCGCCGCGCACCCGGCCCCCGGCATCCAGCATTACCGCCGTCCGGCAAGACGCCTTGCCGCAACCATGCTCGCCGCCGCCCTCCCTCTCGTCCTCGCCCTCACCGGCGCCGATCCGCGCCCCACGCTGGCGGCGCTGCAGCTCGCGGGGCGGCCGGCCGACGCCCTGGAGCGGGTGCAGCAGGAGCTCGCGACGCAGCCCGCCGCCGTGCGGCCGCTGGGCTTTGACTACCTGCGCGGGCACCTGCTGGAGACGCTGGGGCGCGGCACCGACTCGGGGCCGGCGTTCGTCGACGCCATCTCGACGGCCCCCAGGCTCGCGTCGTATTGCCGCTATCGCCTGGCCACCCAGCAGGTGCAGCTCGGCCATCCCGAGGTGGCGGCCGGCCTGCTCGCCACCGGGCTCGCCGCCGACCCGTCTTCCCAGCTCGCTCCCGATGAAGTCCGCCTGCTCATCCAGACGCTCGGCCGCGGCGGCGACTGCCGCCTGCTGCGCGGCTTCCGCACCCGGCAGCTGGCCGCCCCCGAGCGGCGCGAAGTCCTGCTGGCGCAGGCGGAATGCGACCTGCGCGCCGGCGCCGCCCAGCCGGCGCGCGCCCTGCTCGTCGCGCTCCTCGACGAGAACCACGAAGACGACGTGGCGCGCCGCGCCGCGGACCGCCTGGCGCCGCTGGTCGCCGACGAGCGAGCGCGCCTGCCGCTGCTGCTCAGCGCCACCTTCTTCGAGCACCGCGAATTCGACCGCTCGGTGCGGCAGCTGGCGCGGGTCTTCGCCCTGATCGGCGTCAAGGGGCGGTCGCCCTCGGCCCACGAGCTGGCCGAGGCGCGCTACAGCCTCGGCCGCGCCGCCTTCTGGGAAGGCCACTTCGACCAGGCGGCGCGCACCTTCGGTGACGTCGCCGAAGGCGCCCCCAGCGCCGCCGAGCGAGCCCGCGCCATGCTGCAACAGGGGCGCAGCTACGAGATGCTCACCGACTGGAAGCGCGCCGCCGCCAGCTTCCGCCTCGCCTTCCTCGCCGAACCCGCCGGCGAATGGGCGGCCTCGTCACTGCTCGAGACCCTGCGCGTGGAATGGCGCGGCGGCAACGAAGCCACCGGCGCTTCGCTCCTGGCCATGCTCGGCACCAGCCCGCGCTGGCGCGACTCGGCACGCCGCGCCGCCCTCTTCCTGGCCGCCTCGGACCTGGTGCGCGGGCGCGGCGACCGCGCGGGCGCCTGGCTCGACCGCGCCGCGGCCGGCGGCCCCGACGAAGAGCGCCCCGAAATCGCCTACTGGCGCGGCCGCCTGGCCGAGATCCGCGACCAGCCGCGCGACGCCGTGGCCGCCTACGTCGACGGCCTGCAAGCCGACCTCTACCATCCCCTGTCGCGCGCCGCCCTGGGCCGCCTGGGCAGCGGCGCCCTGGCCAACGCCGCCCGCGCCGAAGGGCGCCGCCTGGCCTCCTCCCGGCACCCCCGCGACCTCTACGCCGCCTGGCTGCTGCTCGGCGCCGACGACCCCAGCGGCCGCATCGCCGAGCACCGCCTGCGCAGCCAGCTCCTCGCCGACCCCAACACCGCCCCCTTCCTGCGCATGAGCGAAGTGCCCATCGACAGCTGGCCCCTCTGGACCGCCACCCTGCGCCGGCCCGAAGACACCCTGCTTGCCCTGGGCCTCTGGCACGAAGGAGCACCCGCCGCCCGCGAGCACTTCCCCCCCACCGACCCCGCCCTCGCCCTCACCGGCTGCACCCTGCTCGCCCGCGCCGGCGAAACCCCGCGCGCCATCCTCCTGGCCGAAGCCCTGCGCGACCGCGTGCCCGCCGACCTGCCGCCGGTGCTCCTCCCCTTCGGCTTCCAGCAGTGCCTCTACCCGCTCGCCTATCGCGAACCCCTCTTCGCCGAGGGCCGCCTGCGCGGCGTCGACCCCTACCTCATGGCCGCCCTCATCCGCGTCGAAAGCCGCTTCGACCACCTGGCCCTCTCGCCAGGAGCCGCGCGCGGCCTCACCCAGTTCGTCCTCGCCACCGCCGCCCACGTCGCCGCCGGCCTGGGCATGGACCACCTGGACCCCGACGACCTCTACCGCCCCGAAGTCGCCATCGACCTGGGAGGCGCCTACCTCGCCCAGCTCCTCCGCACCTTCCGCGGCACCCCCCAAATCGCCATCGCCGCCTACGACGCCGGCGAAACCCAAGCCGCCCTCTGGCGAGCCTACTGCGTCAGCCGAGAGCCCGAGGAGTACTTCACCAAAATCGGCTTCCGAGAAACCCGCCTCCACGTAGCCCAAATCCTATCCACCTGGTCCCGCTACCAACACCTCTACTCCGCCCCACCCACAGCCCCCTGATCGGCCGCGGGATAGGGGAGCGGGCGGCGCGGAACAGCGAGCAGCATGCACTACAGTATTGAGAGAACCTTGTGTCCAACCCTGGCATGTTGCTCGGGATGTGGGAGTGGCTCAAGGCGAGGAGATCGAACATGAACAGAAGGTTGTCCTTGTGCTTCGGTCTGGTGCTCTTCTGTCTGGCCGCCGCCATGGCCCAGCAACCCGCCGTGGCGACCGCCACCGCACCGACGCCGGCCGTCGCAGCCGATCGGGCCGCTCCGGCAGCCCCCGCCGCTGCCGCGGCGCCCGCTCTGGCGGCTATCCTGGGATTCGAGCCGGCGGTCGCATGCCCGGCTTCGGCGGCGACGACGGCGGCACCCTGGGACTCCAAGGCTGGCATCCCGCAGCCGATCAACCTCGCCTGCACCTGCTCGCCGACTCGGGCACAGTGCGAGGCGATGTGCAATGCGGACGGTCCGAACTGCACCGCGACCTACTCCTGCTCGGTGAGCTGCCACGTCTCTTGCGTCTGTCACGAAGGCGCCGGCTTCTGCGACTGAGCGCGCCGCCGGAGCGCTGCCTCTCATAGGGGGCCAGGCCGCGCCGGACCTGGGAATCGAGGTGACGGTCGTGGCCGACGCGGGCTGACCTGCGAAGCCGGCCAAGCGGAAAGGCGGTCAGCCGGGCGGCGGGGTGGCAGGTTTGGCGGGGGGCGGGGTGACGTCTTTGCCGGGGCGGGTGCCGGGGGGGAGGGGTGGGGCGTCGGGTTTCTTGCTCAGGTCGATGCGCTTGACGACGGGGGGGAGGGGGCCGGCGGGGCGGTCCAGGAACGTGGAGATGGTGGCTTTGCTGCGCAGGTCTTCGGTCCAGCGGTCGAGCTCTTCGGTCAGGCGTTGCTGGCGCAGGACGGCGCGGATGGGGTCGCGTTCGTCGTCCAGGGGCGGCACGGGCAGGTGCTGCTTTTGCAGCTGCGGGGTGAGGACTTTCTTGTAGTAGGCGGCGATGTCGTCCAGGGTGACGAAGACCTGCGGGCCCAGGCGCTCGTCGACGAAGGTCAGGACGCCCAGCTGGCGGGCCATCATCTGGCGCAGGCCGGCTTCGTCCAGGCCGACTTCTTTGAGTTTTTGGCGGAAGGTGGCGTCGTCCTTGAAGCGGACGCGGATGTCGGCGACCTGCTTTTCGATCTGGTCGACCGGCACCTGTTCGAGGCCGAAACGGTCGATCTCGTGGAAGCGCAGGCGCTGGGCGATGAGGGAGTCCAGCAGGCGCCGGCGGAAGGCCGCGGGGGCTTCACCGGGGTTGGGCTGCAGCAGGCCGACGACGGCCGCGCGGTCGAGATCGGACGCCAGGATGGGATCGCCGTCGACCACCGCCATGACGCGGTCTTTGAGCTGGTTGGGAGAGGCCGCGGGGGGGGCGGCGGGAGCGGCGGCGGCAGCGGCGGATGCGCCCGTCGCGAGCGCCAGCGCGAGCAGCAGGTGCGGGGCCGGGAACGCCATGGCCGCCATGCTAGCATCCGTCGTCAGGATGGCTGACATCCCTTCCCGGCTGACCGTCGGACTCGCCCAGATCGATTGCCGCCTGGGCGATATCGCGGGCAACGTCGAGCGGCACCTGGACTGGATCGAGCGGGCGCGGGCGGACGGCGTGGACCTGCTGGTGTTCCCCGAGCTGTCGCTGACCGGCTATCGGCTGCTGCATCTGACGCCGCGCGTGGCGCTCGCCGCCGACTCCGGCGAGCTGGCGCGCCTGGCCGCGGCGGCGGGGGACATGGCGGTGCTCGCGGGCTTCGTCGAAGAGGGCCCGCGCGGGGCGCTCTACAACAGCGCGGTGCTGCTGTCACAGGGGCGCGTCAGGGTCGTCCACCGCAAGCTCTACCTGCCGACCTACGGCATTTTTCAGGAGCATCGGTTTCTCACCGCGGGGCGCCGCCTCGACCTGCTGGGCCTGCCCTGGGGCACCGCGGGGGTGCTGATCTGCGAAGACCTGTGGCACCCCGAGCTGGCGCGCCGCCTGGCGCTGGGCGGCGCCCGGCTGATCGTGGTGCCGTCGGCCGGGCCCGGCCGCATCGGCGCCGGCGAGGTGCCCGAAAGCGCCGAAAGCTGGGAGCTGCTGACCCGCTCCGCCGCGCTGCTCAATACCTGCTGGATCGTCTACGTCAACCGCGTGGGCTGGGAAGAAGGATCGTTCTACACCGGCGGCAGCCACGTGGTGCGGCCCGGCGGCGACCTGGTGGAGCGCGCGCCGTTCCTCGCCGAGCACCTGCTGACGATGCAGATCGACCTGCGCGACGCCGATCGTCTGCGCTGGAAGCTGCCGCTGCTGTCCGACGACCGCAGCGACATCACCGGCCCGGCGGCGCCTCAGGAGACACCGTGACCGACCGCGCTGATCGCGTCGATGGCGTCGATGGCGCCGACCGCGCTGATCGCGAGCAGGCCGCCCGCCGCCTGACGCTCAACGCGCCGCTCGCGGTTGCGGTGCTGACGGACTTCATTCGCGATGCGGTGGCCAACAGCGGCACCCGCGGCGTCGTGCTCGGGCTGTCCGGCGGCGTCGATTCGGCGCTCGCCGCGGCGCTGGCCGCCGCCGCCCTGGGGCCGGCCGCGGTGCACGCCCTGCTGCTGCCCTACCGCACCTCGCATCCGTCGTCGGAAGCCGATGCCCGCGCCGTCGCCCTGCAGCTGGGGGTCGACCACCGGGTGATCGACATCTCGCCGATGATCGACGCCTATTTCGCCGTCGAAACCGGCGCGTCCCCGGCGCGGCAGGGCAACAAGATGGCGCGCGAGCGGATGACGATCCTGTTCGACCAGGCCAAGAAGCTCGACTGCCTGGTGCTCGGCACCTCCAACAAGACCGAGATCCTGCTGGGCTACTCGACGGTCTTCGGCGACAACGCCAGCTCGCTCAATCCGCTGGGCGACCTCTACAAGCGCCAGGTGTGGCAGCTGGCCCGGCATCTCGGCCTGCCGCCTCAGGTGCTGTCCAAGGCGCCGTCCGCCGACCTGTGGCCGGACCAGACCGACGAATCCGAGCTGGGCGTGACCTACCAGGTGGCGGACGAAGTGCTCTGCCTGCTGTTCGACCTGGGGCTGCGGCCGCCCGAAGTGGTCGAGCGCGGCTACGCCGCCGCGGCGGTCGACCGCATCGTCAAGCTGGAGGCGGCCAATCGCTTCAAGCGCCGCCTGATGCTGATCGGCCGGCTGTCGGGCAGCGCCATCAATCTCGACCAGGAGATCCCGCGCGACTGATGGTCCGGCACGCGCGGCCACCTCGCCAACCGATCCCGCCGCAGCCGCCTGCCGGCGACGCGGCGGACGTGGCACGCCCGGCAGCCGGCCGCGGCCGCCTGCTGGTGGTCGCCACCCCCATCGGCAACCTGGGGGACCTGTCGCCGCGCGCCCGCGACGCCTTCGCCGCGGCCGACGTGGTGGCCTGCGAGGACACCCGCCGCACCGGCCAGCTGCTCAACCACCTGGGCCTGCGCCGGCCGCTGCTGTCGCTGCACGAACACAACGAACGCCGCCGGCTGCCGCAGCTGGCCGACGCGCTGGCCGCCGGACGGGTGGTGGCCCTGGCGAGCGACGCCGGCACGCCGCTGCTCTCCGATCCGGGGTACCTGCTGGTGCGCGAGGCGGCCGCCCTGGGGGCGAGCGTCGAGCCGATTCCCGGCCCGTCGGGCGTGCTGGCGGCGCTGGTCGCGTCGGCGCTGCCGCCCTACCCCTTCACCTTCGCCGGCTTCGCGCCGCCGCGGCAGGGCAAGCGCCGCACGTTTTACCGCGCCTGGGCGGGCCTGGGCCACACCCTGGTGGTGTTCGAAACGCCGCACCGCCTGCTGGCCAGCCTCGCCGATGCCCTGAGCGAGCTGGGCAACCGCCCGGCGGCGGTGGCCCGCGAGCTGACCAAGCTGCACGAAGAGGTGGTGCGGGCGCCGCTCGCCGACCAGCTCGCGCTGTGGGGAGAGCGGCCGGCGCTCAAAGGCGAGTTCGTGCTGGTGCTAGGCGGCGTACGGGAGGATGGCGAGTGAACAGACCGCGTCGAGATGGCCTTGGTTTGCGCCTGCTGGCGGCGGGCGCCCTGGTCGCCCTGACGGCGGGGTGCGGGTTGGCGCCGCCGGCGCCGCGGGCGCCCTGGGAAGGGCCGATGACGCCGCAGACCCAGGCGGTCGAAAAGGCGATCGACAAGGTGCTGCGCCACAGCGGGCGGGAAGAGGTGGCGGTGGCGTACCTGGACATCAAGTCCGGTAGCCAGGTGCTGAACCGTGAAACGCAGCCGTTCCACGCCGCGAGCGAGGTGAAGCTGCCGGTGTTGATGGCGATGTGGGCGGCGATCGACGGCGGCGAAATCGCGCTGGATGCGCCGCTGCGGGTGCACGACGACTTCCGCAGCATCGTCGACGGCTCGCGCTTCCACCTGGTCGCGGCGGACGACGCCGACGCCGAGCTGTACGCGGCGGTGGGCAGCACGCGCCCGGTCTCGGACCTCATGCGGCGGATGATCCTGCGCAACTCGGACCTGGCAACCAATCTGCTGGTCGAGCGGCTGACGGCCTCGGGCGTGACCGCCGTCATGCGCCGCATGGGGGCCTACGAAACGCACATCCTGCGCGGCGTCGAGGATGAGAAGGCGTTCCAGAACAACTTCAACAACGAGGTGACGGCCGCCGACCTGATGCTGCTGATGCGGACCCTGGCCCAGGCGGCCGCCGGCACCGACACCGCGGCCGACGCGGCGGCGGACGTCGGCAGCAGCAGCAGCGCACCGACCGCCGGGCCGGTGATCTCGCACCGCGCCGCCACCGCCATCCTGGAGCTGCTGGAGGCGCCGGGCGCCCCCGGCGGCAGGATCGCCGCCGGCGTGCCGGCGGGCACTCCGCTGGCCCACAAGGCGGCCGACATCACCGCCGCCGCGTACCACCACGACGTGGCGCTGGTCTTTCCGCCTGGCGAGTCGCCCTACGTGCTGGTGCTGCTGACCTACGGTTTCACCACCGAAGAGCGCGCCAGCCAGGTGATGACAGCGGTCTCGCAAGCCGTCTGGCAGGCCCGCCACGCGCCGCCGCCGGTGCCGAAAAAGCGGCGGTGAGCCCGGCGCAGCCGGCCGGTCGCCTCAACCAATCGTCGCCCGCTGCGTATACAGCGTATAGAATCGGTCCTGCCGGCGTGCGGGCCGATGCCTGCGAGCCGATGCCGGGTTTGCGTATGTTCAAACCGAACCTCCAGCCAACCAACGTCGTTATGATCAGCGAGGAGCACTAGCACTACGATGGCCGAGCCCATGGAAAGCGTCCTGCAACAGGAAGCCAGCGACGCAGAGCTGATGGCCCGAGTGCGGGCAGGGGACCGCGAGGCGTTTGCCGACCTCGTGGACCGCCACAAGGATGCGGTGGTCAACTATCTCACCCGGATCTCAGGCAGCCGCGACCGCGCCGAAGACCTGGGTCAGGAGACGTTCCTGCGCCTGTTTCGCTCCGCCGGCGGGTACGTCGAGCAGGGATTCCTGCGCGCCTACCTGTTCCGCATCGCCACCAACCTGGTGCGCTCCGAGGAGCGCCGCGAACGACGGCAGCGGCTGCTCATGCCGCTGCTCGGCGGCGGCGAATCCGACCGCAGCGAGCCGGTCGCTCACTCCGGCCTGCTGCGCAAGGAGCTGCAACGCGAGCTCAACGAGGCGGTGGCGCGCCTGCCGTTGCGCTGCCGCGTGCCGCTGGTGCTGCACGAGATCGAAGGTTGGTCCTACGCTGACATCGCCGCCGAGCTCAGCTGCCGCGAGGGCACCATCAAGTCGCGCATCCATCGCGGCCGCCAGTCCCTCAAGGTACAGCTCGAGTCGTATTGGAATGGAGGTCTTGCATCATGGAAGAGGATCGGCTGACCCATCTAATGCACGAGCTGCCACGCGAGCGGGCGCTGGCCGGTTTCACCGCGCGGGTGCTGCGGCGCCTGGACGAAGGCGGTGCCGGACCGCGGCTGGTCGCGGCGCGCGAGCAGCTGCGCCATCTGCCGCACCACGGCTATCGCTGGACGGCGGCGACGGTCACGCTGACGGCGTTCTGCCTGTCGGCGGTGCTGCTGCAACGCGAGCACACGCCGCCGGCGTTTTCGCCGGTGCAGACGCCCGCCATGGCACCCCTGGCGCACCTCGGCCCGCTGGCTCCAGGCACCGCGCTGTCCTCGCTGCAGGCGGCGCGCTCGAGCAACGACGGCAGCCTGGCGGGCCGGCGCGCCCCGCGGCTCGATCTGCAGGCGATGGCGCTCGGTGCCGGCGCGACCGCCGGCGGCAGGTTCGATTCGGCGCGCACACACCGGGAGGTGCGCTCCATCCGTGAGCAGGGCCAGCTGGTGCGTGAGCTGCGCAGCATGCGCCGCTCCGGCGCCGCGCCGCCGCCGATGGTCTACCTGGGCGGCGACGAAAACGGCGACCTGGTGCTCAACTCCGGCCACACCCGCGGCCTGATCCCGCCGGCGTCGATCGAGCACAACCCAGACGACAACAACTTCCTGGATTGATCTAGCGACCGGCGCCTCGGCAACCTGGAAAGCCGCCTGCCCGCAGCGGACAGGCGGCGCGTTTCAGTAGGCCAGCAGCTCGCGAGCGGCTTCCAGCACCTTGTCGCGGCCGGGCAGCAGGACGTTTTCCAGCACACGCGCGTAGGGGACCGGGCGGTCGGGGTAGGTGACGCGGCGGATCGGCGCGTCCAGCCAGGGGAAGGCGGCGTCGGCCAGGCGGGCGGCGACTTCGGCGCCGAAGCCCAGGGTGAGCGGCGCTTCGTGCACGATGAGGGCGCGGTGGGTCTTGCGCACCGACTCGGTCACCGTGGCCTCGTCGTAGGGGACCAGGGTGCGCAGGTCGACGACTTCGGCTTCGATGCCGTCCTTGGCCAGCTCGGCCGCCGCCTCCAGGCAGGTCCAGGTGGTGGCGCCGTAGCCCACCAGCGTCAGGTGGCGGCCGCTGCGCACCACCCGCGCTTCGCCGATGCGGCACTGGCCGTCGCCCTCGGGCAGCACCTCCTTGATCCGCCGGTAGAGGAACTTGTGCTCGAAGATCATCACCGGGTTGGGATCGCGGATGGCCGCCTTCAGCAGGCCGCGGGCGTCGGCGGCGGTGGCGGGGCAGAGCACCTTGATGCCGGCGGTCGAAGCGAACCAGCCTTCGTCGTTCTGGGAGTGGAACGGGCCGGCGCCGACGCCGCCGCCGGAGGGCAGGCGCACGACGATGGGACAGGGGACCTGCCAGCGGTAGTACAGCTTGGCGGCGACGTTGACCAGCTGGTTGAAGCCGCAGGAGATGAAGTCGGCAAACTGCATTTCGACCACCGGCTTGAAGCCGAGCACCGCGGCGCCGATGGCGATCCCGATGGTGCCGCTTTCGGCGATCGGGGTGTCCAGCACGCGCGACGGCCACCGCGCGTGCAGGCCGCGGGTGGTGCGGAAGGCGCCCTCGAAGGCACCGATGTCCTGGCCCATCACCAGAACCGACGGATCGCGCTCCATCTCCTCGCGCAACGCCAGGTTGATCGCGTCGACATAGGTCGTCTCCTTGCCGGCAGCGCCAGCCGCTGAGCCGGCCGCCGGCGCCGCCGCCGGTTGCGAGCCTGCCTGCACCGGCACGGCGGCGGTCCCGGCCGGCGTGACGTCCGCGCCTGCCACGTCGCCCGCGAGCGGCGCGAACACCGGACGCAGGGCGGTCGCCGGCTGCGGCGGCGCGGCATCGATGGCGGCGGTGATGGAGCGTTCGACCAGCTCGGCGATGCGGGCGTCCAGGCGGGCGGCCAGGTCGCCGTCCAGCACGCCGTCCACTTGCAGGCGCCGGGCGTAGGCCGGCACCGGGTCGGCGGCGCGGTAGGTGGCCAGCTCTTCGGCGGGCACCACCTTCAGCGAATCGTCGCCCTCGGCGTGGCCGCGCATGCGGCCCAACATCGCTTCGAGCAGGGTGGGCCCCTTGCCGGCGCGGGCGCGATCGACGGCGCGCGCCAGGGCTTTGGCCATGACGTCGGGATCGTTGCCGTCCACCGTTTCAGCGGCGATGCCGTAGCCGGCGCCGCGGTCGGACAGGCGCTTTGCCGCGTACTGCTGATCGGCCGGGGTCGAAAAGGCGTAGCGGTTGTTTTCGACCACCAGGACCAGCGGCAGCTTCCACACCGCCGCCATGTTCAGGCCTTCGTGAAAATCGCCGGTCGAGGTGCCGCCTTCGCCGATGAAATTGATCGCCACCCGATCGCTGCCGCGCTGGCGGAAGGCGAACGCGCAGCCGGCCGCCACCGGGATCATGCTGCCCAGGTGGCTGATCATGCCCAGGTGCAGGATGTCGCTGCCGGGCGCCAGGTAGCCGTAGTGAAACGAGCGCTCGACCCCTTGCGAAAAACCCTCGCCCTTGCCCAGCAGCTGGCAGGCGAGGCGCACCAGCAGCGCCTCGGGATCGGGCCGGCGGTCGCCGGCGCCGGCCGGACTGGTGAAGCCCAGGCCCGGAAAGGTGCGCGCCGGGTCGAGATAGACGGCCAGGATGGCGCCCAGGTCGCGGTGCAGGGTGCACAGCGCGTCGCCGGGACCGAGCGCGAGGCCGGCCGGGATGGTGGTCGCCTCGTTGCCGACCTCGCTGTACCACTTGGACACGCGGCCGGTCAGCAGCAGGGCTTCGAAGCGGGCGTCGAAATCCCGCGTGAGCTTCATGTAGGCGTAGCGGAGCAGGCGCTGGCGCCGGCTGGTCAGATTGGGCATAGGGGTGGAAGTGTACGCAGCCGCGGCGGCCGGCTCAAGGGCGGCCGGCGCGCAGCTGGCGCTCGATGCGCTTGCGGTGGCGATTCTCCGGGTCGATGTTGAGCAGGACGCGGAAGGCCAGCTCGGCGTTCTTGATGTCGCCCTTGGCCAGGAAGGCGTCCACCTGCTGCACTCCCTGCTCCACCGCCTGCTGGTGGCGGTGGATCGCCTCCAGCCGCTCGATCTCGGCGTACATGGCCGCGGCGCGGGGGCTCGCCGGCAGCGCCTGCTCCATCTCGGCGGTGGCTTCGCGAGCGCCGAACCAGTCGCGCGCCTCGCGGCGCTCGCGGTAGCGCTTCTCGATCGGCGCGGTCAGGCGCTCCTGGCCGGCGGCGCGGCGCGCTTCGGCCAGGCGCTCGCGGAAGGAGTCCAGCGTGATGTTGCTCAAACCGAGCGCCGCCAGGTGGCCGATCTCCGCTTCCGCTTCGACCAGCTTGTGGGCCGCCAGCAGCTCGGTGAGGCGCTTTTTGTGCGCTTCGAATTCGGCGCCCTGCCGCACCATCTGTTCGGCAGCCTCCAGCTCGTTGGCCAGCTCTTCCGCCCGCTTGCCCGTCAGGTCGTTGCGCGCCACCGTCGCCAGCTCTCGCCGCGCCGCCGCGAAGTCGCGCCGGGTGATGGCCGCGCGGCCGGCTTGCAGCGCCACGTCGGCCCGCCGGTCCTGGTCCACCTCTTCGGCCAGGAGGTTGACCCAGCTTTCGTAGTCGGCGCGGTTGGGGTGGTGCGGCGCCAGCTCCAGCAGGGTTTCGAGCGCCAGGCGGGCAAGCGGCAGCTGCTTGCGCTCCAGGTAGCGCCGCAGCACCCGCTCCGCCTCTTCGACCCGCTGCCGGACGCCGGGATCGCCGCCCGGCTTGACGTCGGCGCCGGCGCCGGTGCCGCCGGGGGCAGCGGTGGCGGCGGCAGGCACGCTGCTGCCAGGCACGGCGACACCGGCGACCGGCGGCGCCCCTTCGATCGGCGCGCGCGGCGTCGGCAACGGGTCGCCGACCGGCGGCGACGACGGCGGCGGCGGTTCGCGCACCGGACCCGAAGGCGCTGGGGCCGGCGGCTCGCGCACGGGGGGCGGCGGAGCCGGCGGCGGCGCGGGTGCCGGCCGCTCCGGCGCCAGCGCTGCCGCCCGCTGCTGCTGCTGCTGGGGCACCGGCGCGCCGGCCGCCTGCGACGCCTGGGCAAGCCGCTCCTTGAGCGCCTCCAGACCCGGCGAGCGCGGATGGGTGCTTTCGATCTGCGCCACCCGCCGCTGGGCGTCGTCGAGTCGCCCGGCGGCGATCGCGCCTTCGACGCGCGCCAGGTCGATCGAGCTCTCGCTGACCCGCTTGGCGGCGCGCTCGATCTGCGCCAGCAGGTCCAGCTTTTCGGCGCGCGACAGCTCGCTGGCGGTGCGCGGGCGCGCGGCCGCGGCAGACACGCCGGTGGCAGTCGCCGGAGTCGTCGCCGCCGTGGGTCGCGGCGAGCCGGCGGCCGGGGTCGCCGCGAGCACGGCGGCGCGCGCTTCAGGCGACATCACCACCTCGCGCGTCTCGACCTTCTGCAGGCCTTGTTCGACCTTTTCGAGGGCAACGATGAACGACACGCTATCCGGCAGCCGCCTGTCGCGGTCGCGCTCCAGCGCCTGGCGCACCAACCGGTCCAGCTCCACCGGCACCTCGATCCTGGGGTTGCGGCCGACCATCGGCAGCGGCTGCTCGGACAGCCGCTTGAAGATGAAGCCGTGCGGCGAATCCGATTCGAACGGCGGCAGCCCGGTCACCATCTCGTAGAGCACCAGGGCAAAGGAATAGAGGTCGCTGCGCCCGTCCAGGACCTCGCCGGTCGCGGCGCCCGCCTGCTCGGGCGAGCAATACTGGAGCTTCCCCATGAAGGTGCCGGCCTGCGTGATCTCCAGGTTGCCATCGCTCTGCTCCAGGTTTTTTGCCAACCCCAGGTCGATGATCTTGAGCCACGCCTGCTGGCGGTTGTTCTCCATGATCATCAGGTTGTCGGGCGACAGGTCGCGGTGCACGATGCCCGCGGCGTGGATCGCCCCCAGGCCGCGCAGGGCCTGGATGGCCAGGCGGATCGCGGTCGACACCGGGAACGGTCCGCGCTGCCGCAGCCAGTCGCCCACGTCCTGACCCTGGATGTGCTCCCACACCATGTAGAAGCTGCCGTCCGGCAGCCGGGAGAAGTCGTACAGGATCGCGACGTTGGGATGCTTGATCTGCGTCGCCAGGCGGGCTTCGCGCACGAAGCGCTTTTGCGCCACCGGGTCGGCGGCAAGGTCCTGGCGCAGGATCTTGACCACCCGCAGCTCCTGCAGATGGACGTGGCGCACCAGGTACACCTCGCCCATCCCGCCGCTGCCCAGGCGCCGGACGACCTCGTACTTGTCGTCGAGGATGGTGCCTGGCTCGCGCGCGGTCACGGCGGCTGCTTCCCGGTGGCGGCGCCGGATCTCACGCCGCGGCGATCCGCGTGCCGCACCCCGGACAGAACACCGCTCCCGGCGGCAGCTTCTGGCCGCAGTTGAAACAGAAGGCTGGACCGGCACCGGCGGCGGCGCCTCCCGCGGCGGCAGCTCCCGGCGCCGCGGCGGCCGGCGGCGGCGCGCTGGCGGCCGGTGCCGCGGGCGCCGGTGCGGCCGGCGGCGGGCTGCCGCCCTGCATGGCGTCCCGCATCATGCCCGGCAACATCGCACCGACGCCGGCACCCAGGCCGAGGCCGACGCCGGCACCCATCAGGCCGCCGCCACCGCCCTGCTGCTGCGCCGAATCGCCGATCGCGCGCGCCGTCTTGAACTTGAGGTAGGCGTTGAGGTCGCCGAGCGCGCCCATGCCGCTGCGCTCGTCGATCATCTTCTGCACCTCTTCGGGGGGCGTGATGGCACCCATGAAAAGGTCCACCAGCTCGATGCCGTACTTGCTGAAGTCGTCCGCGACCCGCGCCTTGAGACCCGTCGACAGCTCGTCGTACAGACGGGGCAGATCGAAGATGGAGGTCATGTTTTCGCCCAGCACGTCGGTCAGCCGCGCCACGATCACGTCGCGGAAGTAGCTTTCCACCCCGTCGGTCGAGTAGGTGCCGCGGGTGCCGACGATGGTGTTGACGAACACCTGGGAGTTGGAGACCCGCACGGCGAACTTGCCGAAGGCGCGCAACCGCACCATGGCCAGCTCCTTGTCGCGGAAGATGACCGGCTCCTTGGTGCCCCACTTGAGGTCCAGGAAGGTCTTGGTCGACACGAAGATCACCGCCGCCTGGAACGGCGAGGTGCCGCCGAAGGGGATGCTCAGCAGGCGCGTCAGCACCGGCACGTTCTGCGTCGCCAGCGTGTGCCGGCCAGGGCCGAAGGTGTCCAGGGCCTTGCCGTCGCGCAGGAACACCGCCTGCTGGCTCTCTTCCACGATGAGCTGACTGCCCAGCCGGATATCCGCCGTGCCGTTCTCCGGCCAGCGGGCCACCATCGTCTGCCCCTGCGGATCCTGGTATTGGATCACGTCCATCGTTCTGATCTCCTGTGGCGCCCCGGCCTGGGCCGGAAGGCGCGCGAAGTTGGCTCTGCGGGCTGGCGGCCGGCGGCCCGGCTAGCTGCCCGTGGCGTTGGCCGGCGGCGGCGGTGGCACCGGCGCCGGCGCTGCCGGCGCCGGCTGCAGCACCTGGCTGATGACCTGGCGGCGCTGCCGCCACTTGTCGTCCAGCGCGTGCACCAGGTCGCGCACCTTGTCGAGCGCCGGACCCGCGTCGCCCGCACCCGGCGCCGGCACGGCGGCGATCGCCTGCTCGATGGCGCCGACGTCGCTGACGATCGACAGGTCGAAGGCGTACAGGCGCTCCAGCTCGGCGTCGCCGATCTTGACCGGGTCAAAGAGGCCCGAAGCGCCGTAATCGCTGAAGCGGATCGCCGACTGCAGCCCGTCCAGCTGGCGGTCGAGGCGGCCGAACGGACCCAGCGCCGCGATCTGTCCGGCATCGGTGTAGTCGCGCGCGCGGCCGGCGAGCGCCGTTTTCAGCCGCCCCATGTCACCTGCCAGGTGCTCGCGCTGGGCCTTGTCGACGTCGCGCCGCAGCTCCCGGTCCTGAAAGCCCCGATAGCCGGGGATCATCGCCCCCAGGCGTTCGAGGAGATTGCGCTGTCCTTTGGCTTGTTCGTAGCCGTCGGTCATTCGAGCCTCCGATCGTGCTCTACCTCGATACCCATGGTACCAGAGCCGCCGCCGCGCCCCCGCACCCGGCACCGCCGGACACCCCCGGCGCGCCGGCCGCCGCGACGGCGTCCGAAGCCAGGTACGTACCGGCGCTCGGGGCGGTTTTTCCGTTACCGGCGATGCCGCTTCCCGCTGCCAGGCGTATTCGCTATCATCCGTGCAGTCTTAGCGCCGTTGAAACATACTGTCCAAAGCTTCAGGGAAGTCACAGGAGGTGTATTGCGCGACATCGTAAAGAGTCTGCGCAAATGCGCGCGACCGCTCCAGCTGGTTGGAGTGGCCGCTGCCTTGGCGTGGGGTCTCGGCTGCGCACGCGGTGACGGCGACGGCGGCGTCAGCTCCGCCCGCGGCGCGACGGGTGCGGCGGCGGCGGCCCCAGGCCCGGCGGGCACCGGCGAGCGCGCGGGCACCGTTGCTGCCGGAGCGGCCGCGGCCGGCGGCGGTGGCGGTGGTGCGGGCGGCGGCGGACCGCGGCTCAACCTGCTGCTGGTGACCCTGGACACCGTGCGCGCCGATCACCTGGGCTGCTACGGCGGCGCCAGCGCCGAGACGCCGACCCTGGACGGGCTGGCGCGCGAAGGGGTGCGGTTTGCGCATGCGGCGTCGCCGGTGCCGCTGACGCTGCCGGCGCACACCAGCATCCTCACCGGCCTGCTGCCGGCGCGCCACGGCGTGCGCAACAACGGCGGCGCTGGCCTGGCCGCCGGTTTTCCCACCCTGGCGACGCGCCTGGCCGCCGCCGGCTACCGCACCGGCGCCTTTGTCAGCGCCTTCGTGCTGGACCATCGCTTCGGCCTCCAGGCGGGCTTCGCCACCTACGACGACGAGGTGCGGCGCGATCCCAACGCCGGCTGGGTGCTGGAAGCGCAGCGGCCGGGCGACCAGACGGTGGACCGCGCGCTGGCCTGGCTGGACAGCCAGCCGGCCGGCGACCAGCACCCATTCTTCCTCTGGGTGCACCTTTATGATGTGCATGCACCCTACAATGCTCCACCGCCGTACCGGCAACGCCATGCGGAGCGCCCCTATGACGGCGCCCTGGCCTTTGACGACGCGCAGCTGGGGCGGCTGCTGGCCGGAATCGACCGGCGCGGCGGGCGCGCCAGCACCCTGGTCGCGGTCGCCGCCGACCACGGCGAATCGCTGGGCGAGCACGGCGAGGCCACCCACGGCCTGCTGCTGTACGAAGGCGACCTGGCGGTGCCGCTGCTGCTGCGCGGCCCCGGCCTGGCGCCCGGCGTGGTAGCGACCCCGGTGGGCTTGATCGACCTGGCGCCGACGCTCGCCGGCTTGCTCGGCCTGGGCTCGGGATGGTCGGCGGCGGCCATCGACGGCCGCGACCTGTCCGCCGGCCTGCGCGGCCGGCGCGAGCCGCCGCCCACCGACCTCTATGCCGAGACGCGCTACCCCGAGATCTTCGGCTGGCAGCCGCTCGCCGCGCTGCGCCGCCGCGACCTCAAGTACATCGCGGCGCAGCGCCCCGAGCTCTACGACCTGACGCGCGACCCGCGCGAACAGGCCAACCTGGCCGCCACCGCCGCCGCCGCGCCCCACACCGCCGGCGGCGCACCGGCGGCGGCGGCCGGCGGCCGTGGCGCCGACGAGCAGCGCCGCCTGCTGCAGGGGTTCGCGGCGCGCGTCGCCGGCATCGCCGCCGACGCCCTGCGCCTGCCGCCGCCCTACGCACTCGCCGCCGTTGCCGCCAACAACGCCAACACCGCGGCGCCTTCCCGCGGCGCCGGCCAGCCCGCCGCCGGCGGCGACGCGGAAGCGCGCGCCCGCCTGGAGAGCCTGGGCTACGTCACCGGCGGGCCCGCGGTGACGACCGGAGCGGCGGAGGCGAACGCGGCGCGGCGCGGCGCGGCGGCTCCCTACGGGCCCGAGCCCAGCCGCCAGGTGGAGCTGTTCCAGCGCTTCGAGCGCGCCCACGACGAGCAGCTGGCCGGCAACAAGGCCGCCGCCCAGGCCGACCTGGAGGCGCTGGTGGCGAGCGACCCGCCCAACCCGGTGTTCCGCGCCAAGCTGGCCCAGGTGCTGCGCGAGCGCGGCGACCTGGCGCGCGCCATCCCGCTCTACCGCAGCGCCGCCGCAGCCACCCCCGCCGACCCCGAGGCCTGGTACAACCTGGCGGCGGCGCTGTCCGAGGCGGGGCAGCTCGGCGAGGCGCGCACCGCGATCGAAAAGGCGCTGCGCCTGGACCCCGGCCGCCCCGAGGCGCACAACACCCTGGGCCTGGTGCTGCTCGGCGAGCGCAAGCCTGAGGACGCCCGCCGCGAGTTCGCGGCGGCGGTCGCGGCCGACCCGCGCAACGCCCACGCCTGGAACAACCTGGGCAACGTCCTGCGCGCGCTGGGCCGGCCGGCGGACGCGGACCACGCCTATCGCCAGGCGCTGGCGGCGGCCCCCGACTACCCCGAAGCGCTCAACGGCCTGGGCACGCTCGCCGTGCAGCAGGATCAGCCGGCGGCGGCGCTGCCGCTGTTCGACCGGGCGCTGGCCCTGGCCCCCGGTTACCACGAGGTGCGGCTCAACCGCGCCATCGCCCTGCAGATGGCGGGCAACGCCGCTGCCGCGGCGGGCGCCTATCGCGACTTTCTTGCGGCTACCGACGCGCAACCGCGCCTGTTTGCGGAGCAGCGCCAGGCGGCGCGCCATTTCCTCGATCAGCTCACCCACGCCGGCGCCGCGCCACCGTCGCGGCAGCCGCCAGGAGGGAGGTGACACCCCGGCCGGCCGGCCGGGAGGATGGACGGGTTTTGATTTCGCGCAGCTCGCTGCGCTTCTTATTTCCGTTGCAAGCGGAATCTAAAAGGAGATCCGAGTTATGTCTCGCAAACGCATGAAGGCGTTGCACCGGCTGAGCGCCAGCGCCGGCATCGCCGCGGTCCTATTGGTGGCTCTCGCGGCGGCGCTCATCCTGGCGCCGCAGGCGGGGGCGCAATCCACCGGCGGCACCGTCGGCGGCAAGGTGCAGGACAAGGGCGGCGCCGCGCTGCCCGGCGTCACCGTGACCGCCACCAACAACGACACGGGGTTGGAGCGCTCCACCACCACCGGCCCCGAGGGCGCGTTCACCCTGCCGTCGCTGCCGGCCGGCATGTACACCCTCAAGGCCGACCTGTCGGGTTACGGCAACGTCACCGTCGAAAACGTGCGGGTCGACGTCGCGACCAAGCGCAACCTCGAAGTGACCCTGCCCCAATCGGCCATGCAGGAGGCGATCACCGTCGTCGACGAGGCGCCGCTGATCCAGAACACGCCCGCCATCGGCACCGTGGTCAGCCAGCAGGAGCTGGCCAACCTGCCGCTCAACGGCCGCCAGTTCGCCAACCTGGGCGTGCTCGCGCCGGGCACCACCCTGGGCTACAACTCCGACCCGACCAAGCCCGGACAGCTGGTCATCGAGCTCAACGGCGGCATCGGCCGCAACGTCAACTACACCGTGGACGGCGGCGACAACACCGACGACACCATCGGCGGCGCGCTGATGAACTTCAGCGTCGAAGACGTGCAGGAGTTCAAGATCCAGACCCAGGACTACCAGGCGGAATACGGGCGCTCGACCGGCGGCGTCGTGACGGTCGTCACCAAGTCGGGTGGCAACAAATTCAGCGGCACCGGCTTCGGCTACTTTCGGCGCACCGGCCTGGACGCCAAGACCGAAACCGAGATCCTGGACAACGCGCCCAAAGAGCAGCTCAGCCGGGATCAATACGGCGGCGCCGTCGGCGGTCCGATCGTTCCCGACAAGCTGCACTTCTTCGTCAGCTACGAGAAGATCCAGCAGAACACCGAGTACACCGTCAACACCGGCGGCATCGTGCCGACGGTCGACGGCCAGTCCTTCCCGATTCCGTTCGGCGACCAGCTGGTCAGCGGCAAGCTGACCTGGGACGCGACGCCCAAGGACTACCTGCAGGTGCGCTACGGCTACCAGAAGAACACCGACATCTACGGCGCCAACCCGCTGGCGGTGCCGTCGTCGCTGGGCACCATCACCAACACCTACAGTTCGCTGCTGGGCGGCTGGACGCGGCAGATCGGCTCCGATTCGCTCAACGAGCTGATCTTCCAGTACAGCAAGTTCAACAACCTGATCTCCGCCAATTCGACCGCGCCGTCGATCTACTACCCCAACGGCGTGACCATCGGCGAGAACATCAACACGCCGCAGACCACCAACCAGACCAAGTATCAATATAAAGACGACTTCAGCTTCTCACGCACGATCGCCGACCAGCGCCACGACTTCAAGGCGGGTCTGGCCTTCATCAACGAGCCGACGCTGGGCGGCACCTTCACCACCGGCACCAGCGGTCTGTACACGGCGCTCGACAACGAACAGAATTCGCCGATCACCAACATCACCATCTACGGCGGCACCTCCAACAACGCGACGCCGATGAAGGAGTACAGCGGCTACCTCCAGGACAACTGGTCGTTCAGCAACCGCCTGACGTTCAACGTCGGCGTCCGCTACGACCTGTACCGCGGCTTCGCGCTCAACCAGGAAAGCAACCCCATCTGGCAGACGCTGTCCACCCAGACGGCTTACGACTACCCGCTCTTACAGAGCTTCATGGGCGGCAACGGCGGCGTCCTGCCGAACGACAACAAGGACATCGCGCCGCGCCTGGGCTTCACCTGGGACGTCACGGGCAACGGCCGCCAGCTGCTGCACGGCGGCTGGGGCATCTACTACGACTTCCCGTACACCAACTCCACCATCCTGTTCCCGTCGCTCGCCGTGCAGTCGCTCGGCTACGGCGTGGTCTACAGCTACACCGATCCCAACGGCATCAAGAATCCCAACGGCAGCTTCTTCCAACCCGGCCAGCCGCTGCCGCCCAACCAGCTGCCCGGCGCGTCGATCCCGCCGCCCAACGAAGTGGCCTCGCCGACGTTCAAGACGCCGCGCTCCACCCAGGCCGACCTGGGCTACTCGTGGCAGGTCAACAACTGGCTCGGGTTCAACTTCGACCTGACGACCATCCACTACACCGACCTGCCGTTCCGCTACCACGCCAACTTCCTGGATCCCACGACCGGCCAGCCGCTGTTCCCGCAGTACGGCGACTTCCGCCTGTGGGACGGCCAGGGCTTTGCCCAATATAACGGCGGCAACATCGGCTTCCACATCAAGGTTCCCGACACCGGCATCACGGTGCAGGGCTTCTACACCAACTCCCATGCCACCGGCATCCCGCTCGCCGGCGCCGACGAGTTCCGCCTGACCGACATCAACTACCAGCCGGGCCTGCACGACGCCCGCGACGTTTCGGTCGATCCGGCAAACCCGCTCTGCTCCTATTGCAGCGGCCCCCTCAACACCGACGCCCGCAACCGCGTCACCCTGGGAGTCACCTACCTGGCCCCCTGGGGCATCAACGCCGCCGCCATGTTCCGCTATCACTCGGGGACGCCTTACATGATCTATACCGATGGCAAGAACGGCACCGCCGTCGGCACCAACTACGGCTTCAACCTGGCCCTGCCGCCAGGCGTCTCGGTCAACGCCGGCCGCGAAGCCGCCTTCGAACAGCTCGACCTGAGCCTCAGCAAGGACATCCCGGTGTTCAGCCGCGTCAAGGCCCAGGTCGTGGCCCAGGTGTTCAACGTCTTCAACGCCCAGAACCCCGCCGCCTACGACGGCCTCATCTACACCCACAACGCCGCCGGCCAGGTGGTCCCCAACCCCGACTTCGGCAAGCCCAGCGAATACGCCGGAGACCCCCTGCAAGGCGAACAGCGCCTCATCCAGCTGGGCATCCGCCTGCTGTTCTGATCGACCGCCGCCCTTTCGAGGCTGCGTGGGCCGTCCGCTCACGCAGCCCCTCTCCCTTCCCAAAGCACAGCCCCGGTGTCGCAGGTCCGCCCCATGGCGATTGCGGCCGTTTTCTTGCATGATGGACGCGGCGGTCGCCGCGGCGAGGCCGTCTTGCGGACGAAGGAGCACGCTTGAACCTGCGCACCATTCTCGTCGTCGTGGCCCTGACCACGATCCTGTCGCTGGCGCTGGCCGCGGCGGTGCTATACCTGGCATACCGCAAGCTGCGGCACATCCGGATCGCGGCCGACTCGGACTTCTTCACCACGGTGCGGGCGGTGCCGCTGTCGCTGGTGATCGGATTGGACCTGCTGGACCTGGGGCTGGACGTGTTCTCGACGCCGCTGACCTGGTTGATCCTGGATCGCCTGGGCCTCAAGGCGCTGCGCAACGTGGCCACGGTCAAGGCGCTGATCCCGATCGGCGACATGATCCCAGCGCTGACGCTGGCATGGCTGGCCGCCCGCCTGTTCAAGCTCGGCCGGCCCTACGACCCGCACCTCATCGAAACCCAGCGCACCGGCCCGGACAGCTACGTGCCGCGCCTTCCCTGAGCGGAGTAAACGGCGCGGCTAGTCCATCTGCTTCCTCAGCACGGTCGGAATGTCGTAGTCGTCCACGTTGGACCAGTTGGGGCCGAAGCCGTTGGGGTCTTCGGGGCGGGCGTGGGCGATGGCCTTGCGGTAGAAGGGGACGTCGGCGGCCGAAACCTCCGGCTCTTCGCGCGGGCCGGCGGCCGGGGCCGCGGCGACGGGCGGCAGCGGGGCGCGCAGGGGGATGGACCCGGCGGCACCGTTGACCGAGGGACTGGCGCCGGCGGCGCCGGCGGACAGGCTGGAGAAGGTCTGGCGCGGACGCTCGCCGGCCAGGCGGTCGAAGCCGGTGGCGATGACGGTGACCTTCATGGCTTCTTCCAGGCCGGGATCGATGACCATGCCCGAGATGATGTTGGCGTCGGGATCGACGGCGTCGGAGATGATGCGCGCCGCTTCGGCCACTTCGTGCAGGGTGAGGTCGTGGCCGCCCGAGATGTTGATCAGGACGCCGCGGGCTCCCTGGATGGAGGTTTCTTCCAGCAGCGGCGAGGAGATGGCGCGCTGCGCCGCCTCCAGGGCGCGATGCTCGCCCTTGGCGACGCCGGTGCCCATCAGGGCCATGCCCATGCCGGTCATGATGGTGCGCACGTCGGCAAAGTCGACGTTGATTTCACCGGGGATGGTGATCAGGTCGCTGATGCCCTGCACCGCCTGGCGCAGCACGTCGTCGGCGATGCGGAAGGCTTCGGCCAGCGGGGTGCCGCGCTCGACAAAGTTGAGCAGCCGCTCGTTGGGGATGGTGATCAGCGTGTCGACCGCGCCGCGCAGCTCTTCGACGCCGCGTTCGGCCAGCTGCAGCCGCCGGCGGCCTTCGAAGCCGAAGGGCTTGGTGACCACGGCGACGGTCAAGGCGCCGATTTCCGCCGCCAGCGAGGCGATGATCGGCGCCGCGCCGGTGCCGGTGCCGCCGCCCAGGCCGGCGGTCAGGAACACCATGTCGGCGCCCTCCAGCATCTCCAGGATGCGCTCGGTGTCTTCGAGCGCCGCCTTGCGGCCGACTTCCGGGTCGGCGCCGGCCCCCAGCCCCTTGGTGAGCAGGCCGCCGATCTGCAGCTTGTTGGGCGCGCGGCACTTGTGCAGCGCCTGCAGGTCGGTGTTGGCACAGATGAACTCGACGCCGCGCAGCTGGGCGTCAATCATGCGGTTGACCGCATTGCCGCCGCCGCCGCCGACGCCGATCACTTTGATGCGTGCGGGCAGGGACTCGGCTTCCGCCACCATCATCGGCGCCTCCTTTTCCTCGCGAGGTTGCTGGTCGTCGAATAGAATCATGAAACACCCCCTTTTGGGTTGAAGCGGGCCGATGCTACAGCAGGTCCGAGAACATCCCGCGCAAGCTGCCGACCACGCCGCGCACGCTGAAGCCCGACCGTTTCTTTTGCACCTTGCCCTGGCTTTCCTCGGCGCTCAAGGCGTACAGCAAGAGTCCGGAGGCCGTGGACCAGGTGGGGCTGCTGATGACGTCCACCAGGCCCCCCAAACCGCGCGGTAGACCGTACCGCACTCCGGCGTCAAACACCTGCTCGGCCATCTCCAGCAGGCCGTCGAGCTGCGCGCCGCCGCCGGTCAGCACGACGCCGCCGCGCAGCCCTTCGTCGGAGGCGTGCTTGCGCAGGTCGTCGCGCAGCAGGTTGAACAGCTCCTCGGCGCGCGGCTGCAGGATCTCGCACAGCTCCCGTTTGGGTACTACGCGCGAGCCGCCGCCGGCGACGGTCGGCACCGAGATGCCGTCTTCCTCCGTGACCATGCTCGGCAGGCAGCAGCCCTGCTTGACCTTGATGCGCTCGGCTTCGGCGAACGGCGTGCGCAGCACCATCGCCAGGTCGTTGGTGAAGTGGCCGGCGCCGATCGGCGCCACGGCGCTGTACTGGATCTCGCCTTCGCAGAAGAGCGCGTACTCGGTGGTGCCGGCGCCGATGTCGACCAGCAGCACGCCCAGCTCGCGCTCGTCGGCCGACAGCGCCGCTTCGGCGGTGGCGAGCGGCTCGAACACCATCTCCACGACTTCGATGCCGGCGCGGTTGACGCAGGTCAGCAGCGTGCGCGAGCGGGTGATGTTGCCGGTCACCAGGTGCACCATGACTTCCAGCCGGGTGCCCAGCATGCCGAGCGGATCGTCGATGCCCCCCTGCTCGTCGACGATGAATTCCTGCGGCACGGCGTGCAGGATCTCGCGGTCGGAGGGGAGAGCCGCCGACTGCGCCGCGTCGAGCACCCGCTGGATGTCCTGGCGGGTGATCTCGCGATCCTTGCGCGACACCGAGACCATGCCGCGGGAGTTGACGCTGCGGATGTCGGCGCCGGCCACCCCCACGTAGGCGCGGGAGATCTCGACCCCCGCCATCACCTCGGCCTCCTCGCTCGCCTGCTTGAGCGCTTCGACGGTGGCTTCGACGTTGACGATGTTGCCTTTGCGCGTGCCGCGGTTGGGGGCGAGCCCGCGCCCCACCACCTCCATGCTGCCCTTGGCGTCACGCTGCCCGATGAGCACCCCGACTTTCGAGGAGCCGATGTCGATACCGACGAAGTAAGGTTCTGGTTTGGCCATGTCTCGAACTCCTCCCCAAGTTCTAGGCCCCGGCGCCCGGAGCTGGCGGCGGCTGCTGCGGCACAATCGCCGCAGGCGCCGGTTGCACTACGATACGGCGTGAAAAGCGCAGATCCACCCCCGCAAGCGCGGCATAGCGGCGCGTCAGCTCGGGCAGCAGCTGCTCAAAACGCGACAGGTTCTCCGCCAGGCGGCTGCCCCGCACCAGCAGCGGGCAGGGCAGGCCATCGATGCGCAGGCGGTAGTCTTCCTCGTCGATGACGTCGATCTGCGACAGGGCCGGCGTCCAGTCGGGACGCAGGCGGCGCAGCTGGTCGGCCAGGCGCAGCGCCCCGGCGATGCCGCGCTCGTCGGCCAGCGCCGCGCCGCCGGCAGCCGTCAGACCCAACGCCGGCAGGCCAGCGGCCGCGCTACTGCCGCCACTGCCGGCATCCGCGCCCCCGCCGCCGGAAGTCTGCTGCCGCGCCCCGAAGGCGTAGGCGGCAAAGCTCACCAGCAGCAGCCCGCGGCGGCGCGCATCGGCTTCTTCGGCCGCCGACGCCACCGGCGCGATCGGATGGCCGGCGGCATCGGCGAACAGCAGCCGGCCGTCGCTGCGCAGCAGCACCGCCGGCTGGCGCTCGGCAATCGTCACCACCAGGTGGTCGGGCAGCTGCTTGGCAAGGTCGGCGGTGGCGATCCAGGGATTGCCGGCCAGGCGCTGCCGCACCTCGGCGAGCGGCAGGCGCAGCAGGTTCCGCCCGGACAGCGGCGCCAGCGCCGCCGTCACCCAGGCGTCGCCCACCCGCGGCGCGCCGCTGCCCGGCATCAGCGCCGGCGCCGGCGCCGGCCGGTGGCGCACCGTGATGCCGCGCAGCTGAAAGCGGCGCGAAGCCAGCAGCCAGCTGCCGAACGAAAGCGGCAGCGCCACCGTCAGCACCGCCAGGCCCAGCGGCTTGATCAGCACCAGGGCCAGGCTGCGGCGGCGGCGCCGCGGCGGCACCGCGCGGCGGCGGAAATCGAGCACGCGGGCGCCGCCCGCCGGCGCCGCCAGGGCGGCCGCGGACACCCCGCCGCCGGCCATCGCCCCGGCCGCCAGGGCGTCGGCGTCGCCGAAGTCGGCGGCGGCATCGTCGCCGGGCGGCAGCCAGGCGGTGCTCATGACGGCGGGCCCTCCGCGGTCAGCTGGCTGGCCAGACGGTTGACGTCGCCGGCGCCCAGGGTCAGCACCACGTCGCCCGGCGCCAGCTCGGCGGCGAGCAGCGGCGCCGCGTCGCGCCAGTCGGCGCAATAGACGACGTTGCGGTGGCCACTGCGGCGCGCCGCGTCGACCACCAGCTCGCCGGTGACGCCGTCGATCGGCGCCTCCCGCGACGGATAGACGTCGGTCACCACCGCGCGGTCCGCTCCCAGCAGGGCGTTGCCGAACTCCTCGGCAAGGTCGCGGGTGCGCGAAAACAGGTGCGGCTGAAAGACCGCGTGCAGGCGCGCCTTGGGGAAGCTCTGGCGCGCCGCGTCGAGCGTCGCCGCCACCTCGGTGGGGTGGTGTGCGTAGTCGTCCACCACCACGGCGCCGCGCCAGCTCCCCATCGGCTCGAAGCGGCGGTGCACGCCGCGGAAGCCGGCCAGGGCGGCGGCGATGTCGTCCCAGCCGATGCGCAGGGTGAGGGCGACCCCCACCGCCGCCAGGGCGTTGAGCACGTTGTGGCGGCCCGGCATCGGCAGCTCGATGTCGCCCAACATGCCACCGCGCAGGCTGCGCACCGAAAAGCGGCTGCCCCAGGCCAGCGGCACGATGTCCACCGCCGACAGCTCGGCCTGCGGCGACAGCCCGTAGGTGACGATGCGGCGGTCGGCCAGGCGCGGCAGGATGCGGCGCACATGGGGGTCGTCCAGGCAGACGATGACGCGGCCGAAGAACGGCACCCGGCTGGCGAAGCTGACGAACGCGTCTTCGATTTCGTCCAGGTCGCGATAGGTGTCCAGGTGGTCGCGGTCGATGGTCGTCACCACCGCGATGACCGGCGTCAGGCGCAGGAAGCTGCGGTCGAACTCGTCGGCCTCCGCCACCAGGTACTGGCTGCGGCCCAGCCGCGCGCCGGTGCCGGACAGCCGCAGGCGGCCGCCGACGATGACCGTCGGGTCCAGCTTCGCCTCGGTGAGCACGGTGCCGACCAGCGAGGTGGTGGTGGTCTTGCCGTGGGTGCCGGCCACCGCGATGCCGTATTTGAGGCGCATCAGCTCGCCCAGCATCTCCGCCCGCCGCACCACCGGGATGCCGCGCCGCCGCGCCTCCTGCACCTCGGGGTTGGCGTCCGCCACCGCCGACGAGATCACCACCAGCTCGACGTTCTCCAGGTGATCGGCGGAATGCCCCTGGCTGATCGAGGCGCCCAGCTGGCGCAGCCGGTCGGTCACCTCGGAAGACGCCTGGTCGCAGCCGCTCACCGCCAGCTCGTACTCCAGCAGGATCTCGGCGATGCCGCTCATGCCGGCGCCGCCGATGCCCACGAAGTGGATGCGCGACAGGTCGGTGAACTCGGTGAAGATCACGCCCGCCGTCCCTCCAGCGCTTCGAGGCGCGCCGCGATCGCCGCCGCGGCGCCCGGCCGCGCCAGGGCGCGCGCCGCCTTGCCCATCGCCACCAGCCGGTCGGCGTCGCCCAACAGCGCGCCCAGCCGCGCCGCCAGCGGCTCGGCGGCCAGGTCGGCCGCCGCCAGCACCTCGGCGCCGCCGGCCGCCGCCAGCACCTGCGCGTTGTCCTGCTGGTGCCCGGCGGCGATCGCCAGCGGCGCCAGCAGCGCGCCGCGCCCGGCGGCGCAGATCTCGGCCATGGTGATGGCGCCGGCGCGCGACACCACCAGGTGGGCGGCGGCCATCGATCCCGCCACGTCGTCCAGGAACGGCACCACCTCCGCCCGTGCCGCCGGCACGCCGGCGCCGGCGTAGGCCTGGCGGGTTTCGTCCAGGTGGCGCGCCCCTGCCTGATGGACGACGCGCAGACCCGGCAGCGGCCCCTCCAGCAGGCGCGCCACCGCCGGCGGCAGCGCCAGGTTGAGCTGGCGGGCGCCCTGGCTGCCGCCCAACACCAGCAGCAGCCGGTCGCCGGCGTTCCCCGGCTGCGGCGCCGGCGGCGCCACGTCGAAGAAGGCGCGCCGCACCGGCACGCCGGTCACCGTGGCCGGGCAGCGCAGGTCGCGCTCCGTCGCCTGGTAGGCGACCGCCGCTTCGGCGGCGCAGCGCGACAGCCAGCGGTTGGCGACGCCGGCGCGGGCGTTGGGTTCCAGCAGCATCACCGGCCGGCCGGCCAGGCGCCCGCCCACCACCGCCGGCGCCGAGACGTAGCCGCCGGTGCCCAGCACCACGGTCGCCCCCAGCCGCCGCACCAGCGCCGCCGCCGACAGCGCCGACAGCGCCAGGGTGGCGAGCGCCAGGGCGCGCGCCAGCGGTCCGCGGCCGAGCAGCGGGCGCGCCGCCAGGGGGTGGAACGGAATGCCGTGCTGTCCCGCCAGGCGCGCCTCGATGCCCGCGGCCGCACCGGCGAAGCTCACCTGCCAGCCGCGCGCCGCCAGCTCGTCGGCCACCGCCAGCGCCGGAAACACGTGGCCGCCGGTGCCGCCGCCGGCCAGCAGCGCGTGACGCCGCGACCGGAGCGGCGGCTTGCTCGTCGTGCTGGCGGTGCTCGTCGTGCTCGTCGTGTTCATCGGGGGCTCGTTCCCATCACCCGTGCTGCGACACGTTGAGCAGCACGCCGCAGGCGCACAGCGTGACCACCAGCGACGATCCGCCGTAGGAGATGAACGGCAGCGGGATGCCCTTGGTGGGCAGCAGCGCCACGGTGACGCTGACGTTGAGCAGCGCCTGGATCGCCACCACGCCGGTGAAGCCCCACCCCAGGTAGCGGCCGAACAGGTCCGGCGCCTTGGCGCCGGCGCGCAGGCCGCGCCAGGCGAACACCGCGAAGGTGAGCACCAGGGCCACGGCGCCGATCATCCCCAGCTCCTCGGCGACGATCGAGAAGATGAAGTCCGATTCCGGATGGGGCAGGAAGTAGAGCTTCTGCAGGCTCTTGCCGGGACCCAGGCCGAGCACCCCTCCCGAGCCCACCGCGATCAGCGACTGCAGCGCCTGAAAGCCGCTGCCGAGCGGCGCCTTCTCGGGGTCCAGGAAGGTGAAGAAGCGCTCGCGCCGGTACGGCTCGGCCATCACCAGCCCCCACAGCAGCGGCGGCACCAGGGCGATGGCGCCCACCACCCAGTGCCACGACAGGCCGGCCAGGAAGACCAGCAGCAGCGCCGTCGCCCCGAGCAGCACCGCCGTGCCCATGTCGGGCTCCAGCAGGATGAGGCCCGCCACCAGCGCCGTGCCCAGCAGCACCGGCGCCAGCAGCGACAGGTGATTGACCTCGCCCGCCCGCTTGTCGATCTGGTAGGCCAGAAAGGGGATCAGCGCCAGCTTGGCCAGCTCGGACGGCTGCAGCGACAGGCCGGCCAGGAAGAACCACCGGCGCGTGCCGTTGAGCTGCGGCGAAAACAGCACCCCCACCAGCAGCAGCACCGCGACGCCCAGCAAGGTGTAGACCACCTGCGGCGAGCGCAGGCGCCGGTAGTCGAAGTGCATGAACCAGATCATCAACGCCAGCCCCAGCACGGCGGAGATCGCCTGCTTGATCAGGAACGAATTGACCAGCGGCGACCGTTCGCGCACGATCGCGGCGCTCGCCGAATACACCATCACCAGGCCGAAGAAGATCAGCAGCACGACGGTGGTGAAGAGCACCCGGTCAAACGCCAGTTTTTTCGCCATCCGGCTCTCCGTGCGTGGTCAGGCGGGTGCCGGCGGCGAGCAGCGCGTGGACCGCGCTCGCGAACACCTCGCCGCGGTGGGCGAAATTGCGGAACTGGTCGAAGCTGGCACAGGCCGGCGACAGCACCACAGCGTCGCCCGCCGTGGCATACCCCGCCGCCGCCGCCGCCGCCTCCTCCAGCGTGCCGCTGCGCTCGATCGGCGCGGCGCCGGCCAGCGCCTGCTCGATCTCGCCCGCCGCTTCGCCGATCAGGTACACGCGGCGCGCCTTGCGGTGCACGATCGGCGCCAGTGGCGCGAAGTCGGCGCCCTTGTTGCGGCCGCCCAGGATGAGGTGCACCGTGCCGTCGGCAAAGCCTTCCAGGGACTTTTGCGTGGCGGCCGGGTTGGTGCCCTTGGAATCGTCGTACCAGGCGACGCCGCCCGCCGCCGCCACCTGGCGCATGCGGTGCGGCAGCCCGCTGAAGCCGGCAAGCCCGCGGCGCAGCGCCGCGGTGTCCGCTCCCAGGGCGCGGGCCAGGAGCGCCGCGGCCATGGCGTTTTCCAGGTTCTGCACCCCGGCCAGCGGCACGTCGGAAGCGGCGAACAGCACGGTCGGCGGGGCGCCCGGAGCGACCTCGATCACCTCGCCGCCGGCCAGGTAGCAGCCGTCGGCGACGGCGCCGCTGCGGGAGAAGAGGCGGCGCCGCACTCCCGGCGCCAGCTCGACGCCCGGCGTCGCGGCCGGCGGCGGCGCCGCGAGCGCCGCGGTGACCGGGTCGTCGGCGTTGAGGATCGCGACGTCGCCGCGGGCCTGGCGGCGGAACAGCCGGCTCTTGGAGGCGGCGTAGGCGGCCAGGCTGCCGTAGCGGTCCAGGTGGTCCTCGGTCAAGTTGAGGAACGCCGCGGCACGCGGGCGGAAGGTGTCCAGGCCGTCGATCTGGAAGCTCGACAGCTCCACCACGAACGTCCGCCCCGCCGGGCCGTCCACTTTGCCGGCCAGCGGTTCGCCGATGTTGCCGCAGACCTCGACCTGACGGCCGGCGGCGGCCAGCAGGGCGCCGGTCAGGGCGGTGGTGGTGCTCTTGCCGTTGGTGCCGGTGATCGCCACCACCGGCCCGTCCAGCAGCGGAAACGCCAGCTCGACCTCGGCCAGCACCGGCAGCCCCAGCCGCAGGGCCGCGGCCAGCAGCGGCCGGTCGGGCGGCACGCCGGGCGACACCACCACGCCGTCGACCTCCGCCAGCGGCGCGGAACCTGGAGCGGGCAGTACCTGGAAGCGCGGGTCGGCGGCCAGGTCGCCGGGGTCGGCGCCGGCGCGGTCGTCCACCGCCACCACCGCCACGCCGCGCGACAGCAGCAGGCGCGCCGCGGCGCGGCCGGAAAGGCCCAGGCCGTACACCAGGACCCGCTCGAAGCGGCCGCTGCCCCAGGGGACGTTCATCGCAGTTTGAGGGTGGAGAGCGACAGCAGGGCGAACAGGATGGAGAGGATCCAGAAGCGCACGATGACCTTCGGCTCGGCCCAGCCGGACAGCTCGAAGTGGTGGTGCAGCGGCGCCATGCGCAGGACCCGCCGGCCGCGCAGCTTGAAGGATCCCACCTGCACGATGACCGACAGCGCCTCCAGCACGAAGAGGCCGCCGACCAGGATCAGCAGCAGCTCCTGCTTGGCGATGACCGCGACGCTGCCGATGGCGGCGCCGAGCGACAGCGATCCGACGTCGCCCATGAAGACTTCCGCCGGATGGGAGTTGAACCACAGGAAGCCCAGCCCGGCGCCGACCAGCGCGCCGCAGAAGACCGACACTTCGCCCACCCCCTGCACGTAGGAGATCTGCAGGTAGTTGGCGATCACCCGGTTGCCGGCCACGTAGGTGAACAGGGCATAGGTGGCGGCGGCCACCGTGGTGGCGCCGATCGCCAGCCCGTCCAGGCCGTCGGTCAGGTTGACGGCGTTGGACGCCCCGACCAAAACCAGCACCACGAAGGGGATGTAGAAGTACCAGAGGTCCGGGCGCAGCTGCTTGAAGAACGGAAACGACAGCGTGGTGCTGAAGGCGTGCTCCTGCGGCAGCAGCAGCAGCGCGCAGCCCATGCAGGTAGCCGCCGCCACCTGCAGCCAGAACTTGGCGCGCGCGGTCAGCCCCAGGTTGCGATGGCGGCGCACCTTGAGAAAATCGTCGGCAAAGCCGATGGCGCCAAAACCGGTGGTCACCAGCACCACCACCCACACGTAGAAGTTGGTCAGGTTGGCCCACAGCAGCGTCGCCACCAGCACCGCGAACAAGATCAGCAGGCCGCCCATGGTCGGCGTGCCGGCCTTCACCTGGTGCGCCTGCGGCCCCACGTCGCGAATGTTCTGGCCGACCGCCAGGCGGCGCAGGCTGCGGATGAACCAGGGCCCCAGGAACCAGCACAGCAGAAGCGCCGTGACGATCGCCCCCGCGCCGCGGAAGGTGATGTAGCGGAACACGTTGAACACCGGCACGCGGGTGCGCAGCGGATAGAGGAGATGGTAGAGCACCCTAAGCCTCCCCACCGCGGCGCGGCGCGCCAGAGGGGCCGGCCGGGCCAGCCGGAGCGTGGAGGTCCGCGCCCGCAAGGACGTGGGTGTCCGGCACCGGCCGGTCCGGCGCCGGCGGCTCGATCAGCCGCCGCACCACCCGGTCCAGGCCGATGCCGCGCGAGGCCTTGACCAGCACCACGTCGCCGGGCCGTGCGGCGGTTGCCGCCCAATCGGCCGCCGCCGCGGCATCGGGGTACCACGCCGCGGCGACACCCGCTTCGCGGGCGCCGTCCGTGAGGTGCCGCGCCAGCTCGCCCACCCCCACCACCAGGCCGTAGCCCAGGCGCACCGCCTCACGCCCCCCCTCGCGGTGGAAGCGCGGCCCTTCCGGGCCCAGCTCCAGCATGTCGCCCAGCACCGCCACGCGCCGCGCGCCCGCCAGCTGCGCCGCGGCGGCCAGGGCCTTGCCCAGGGCGTCGGGATTGGAGTTGTAGCTGTCGTCGATCACCGTCAGCTGGCCGTCCTGCCGCCGCACCTGGTGCACCACGCCGCGGCCGGCGGCCGGCGCCGCGGTTTCGACCGCCGCCGCGATCTCCGCCAGCGGCACCCCCAAGGCGTGGGCGCAGGCGGCCGCGGCCAGGCAATTTTCGACGTTGTACAGCCCGTGCAGCGGCAGCCGCACCTGGCACTCCGCGCCGCCGGCGGCCAGCACGAAACGGCTGCCCAGGCCGCCGGCGCCGGCGACCAGGTCGCGCGCCGCGACGTCCACCGGCAGCCCCTTGGCGGCCGCTTCGATGCCGTACCAGACGATCCGCCGTGCGGGCGCGGGCGCGCCGGCCGCGGGCGCCGCCGCCGGGCGGGGCTCGACCGCCCGGCGGGCGATGCGCGCCACCTCGGGGTCGTCGGCGTTGGCGATCACCAGGCCGTCCGGGGCCAGACCGGCCAGCAGCTCGGCCTTGGCTTCGGCGATGCCGCGCAGACCGTCGAACGCCGCCAGGTGCGCCGGCCGCACGACGGTGAACAGGGCGACGTCCGGCCGCCCCAGCAGCGACAGCTGGCGCAGCTCGCCGGCGGTGGACATCCCCATTTCGGCCACCATCCATTCGGCGTCGTCGGGCACGTTCAGCAGCGCCAGCGGAAAACCGTACAGGTTGTTGAAGTTGCCCGGACTGCGCGCGACCCGGAAGCGGCGCGCCAGCATCGCCGCCAGCAGCTCCTTGGTGGTGGTCTTGCCCGCCGAGCCGGTGATGCCGATCAGCCGCCGCGGCACCCGCCGGCGCACGTCGCGCGCCAGGGCGTGCAACGCCGCAAAGGTGTCGGCCACCTGGATCACCACCGGTTCGTCCGGCGCGACGGCCCGCGGCACCGCCGGCGTCGCCGCAGCCGGCGCGGCTAGTTCCGGCATCGCCGCCATCGCCGCCAGCGGCGGCCAGCTGGCCGCCGTCGCGGCCAGGTCCTGCACCACGGCGCCGGCGGCGCCGCGGCGGAAGGCGTCGCCGACAAAGCGGTGACCGTCGTCGTGGGCGCCGGTGAAGGCGAAGAACAGCTCGCCGCCGCGCACCGCCCGCGAATCGATGGCGGCGCCGGCCAGGCGGGCACCGGGATCGCCCGCCACCAGCCTGCCGCCGGCAACCGCCGCGGCCGTGGCCGCCTCCAGGCTAGCCAAAGCGCTCCTCCAGGGCGCGGCCCAGCTCGTCCGCGTCGGAAAAGGGGAGCTTGCGGTCGCCCAGGATCTGCTCGCGCTCGTGGCCCTTGCCGGCCACCAGCACGATCCAGCCGGGACCGGCGGCGTCCACCGCGGCACGGATCGCGGCGCGGCGGTCGGGCAGCAGGCGGTAGCTGGTGTTGCCGCTCTCCTTCACACCGGCTTCGACCGCGGTGATGATCGCCAGGGGGTCTTCGCCGCGCGGGTTGTCGGAGGTGACGATCGCCAGGTCGGCCAGCTCGCCGGCGATGCGGCCCATGGTCGCCCGCTTGCCCGGATCGCGCTCGCCGCCGCAGCCGAACACCACCGCCACCTTGCCGCCGCCGGCGACCTCGCGCACCGCCGCCAGGGCCGCGGCCAGCGCCGCGTCGGTGTGCGCGTAATCGACGAACACCGCGAACGGCTGGCCGTGCTCGATCGGCTGCATGCGGCCGGGGATGGGGCCGCGCGCGGCGATGCCGCGGGCGATCGCCGCGTGCGGCAGCGACAGGGCTTCGGCCGCCGCCGCCGCCGCCAGCAGGTTTTCCAGGTTGTAGCGGCCGACCAGCGGCGAGGCGAAGGGGAGCGGCCCGCGCGGCGTGGCGAAGACGCCGGTGATGCCGCGGGCGCCCAGCGTCACGTCCCGCGCCTGCACGTCGCCGCCGGCGCCGAAGGTGAGCGCCGCCGGCAGCTGGGCGGCCAGGCGGCGGCCGTAGGGGTCGTCCACGTTGACCACCGCGCGCCCCTGCGGCTTGAGCTGCATGAACAGGCGCCGCTTGGCCGCGAAGTAGTCCTCCATGTCGCGGTGGTAGTCCAGGTGGTCGCGGGTGAGGTTGGTGAACACCGCGACGTCGAACAGGGCGCCCGCCACCCGCCCCATGCCCAGCGCGTGCGAGGAGACCTCCATGGCCGCCGCGCGCGCACCGGCGTCGCGCATGGCGCGCAGGATGCGGTAGAAGTCGGACGCCTCGGGCGTGGTGTGGCCGCCGCCGAAGCGCTGCTCGCCGAAGTGCGGGCCCAGCGTGCCCAGAAAGCCGGCCGGCAGCCCCGCGGCGTCCAGCAGGGCGGCCAGCAGCAACGCCACGGTGGTCTTGCCGTTGGTGCCGGTGACGCCGGCCATCACCAGGTCGCGATCGGGATGCCCGTAGACCTCCGCCGCCAGCGCCGCCATGCCGGCCCGCGGCGCGGCCAGCTCCAGCCACTGCACGCTCGGCGCCGCGGCCCGCTGCGCCTGGCTCGGCGGCGCCCCCGCCACCGCCACGGCGCCGGCCGCGATCGCCGCCGCGGCAAAATCCCAGCCGTCGAACCGCTGCCCGGCCAGCGCCACGTACAGGTCGCCCGGCGCGACGCGGCGCGAGTCGTGGCCGATGCCGGTGACGATCGGATCGCCCGCATCGCCGGCCGCGCCCGGCAGAGCGGGAGGATGCAACGGCCCGACGGCCCCGGCCAGCCGGGCCGCCAGCTCAGAGAGCCGCATCGCGACCGCCTCCCCGGACGCCGACGCCACGGTGCGGCGCGCCGGCAGGCACCGCGGCCGGCGCCGGTTGCGGCGGCGGCGCCACCGCGGCCGCCGGGCGCATGCCGTGCCGCGCCTCGACCAGCGGCGGCGGCGCCGGCGTGGACGCGGCTGCGGACGTGGCCAAAGGCGCGGGCGCGGATGCGGCCGGCGACTGCTGGTTGTGCCACAGATCGGGGACGTCTTCGCCGGCCGAGTCGTCATCGCCTTCGGCGGCCGCCGCCCCGCCACGAGGACGACCGGCGGCGCTCGCCACGGCGGCCACCGCGCCGCCGCCGTGCATCCCGGCCAGCGTCACCTGACCCGGCCACATGGCCGGCACCGGACGCGCCGGACGCACGCCCATGTAGAGCAGCACCTGGCGCACCAGGGTGCCGAACACCGGGCCGGCGACCTGGGCGCCGTAGTACTCCATGCCCTGCGGCGTATCGACCGCGACGATGCCGACCAGCATCGGCCGCTCGGCGGGGGCAAAGCCGACGAAGCTCGGCAGGTAGGCGTGGCGGGCGTAGCCGCCGGCGACCGGGATCTGCGCCGTGCCGGTCTTGCCGGCCACCTGGTAGCCCGCCACCGCGGCGCTCTTGCCGGTGCCGCTGGTCACCACCCGCTCCAGCAGCTGGCGCACCGCGTCGGCGGTTTCGGGCGAAACCGGATGGCCCATCACCTGCGGCCGCGGCCGGCGGCGCTCGACGGCCCCGCCGCGGCGCACGGTGTCCACCACGAAGGGTTGCAGCAGGCTGCCGCCGTTGGCCACCGCCGTCACCGCCGTCGCCAGCTGCAGCGGCGTCACCGAGATCCCCTGCCCGAAGGCGACGTAGGCCTTGGTCAGCGGCCCCCAATGCTCGATCGGATGCAGGATGCCGGCGCTTTCGCCCGGCAGGTCGATGCCGGTCTGACGGCCGAAGCCGAAGCCGACGATGGTGCGATACAGGCGCTCGCCGCCGATGATCAGCGCGGCGCGGATCACCCCCACGTTGCTCGACTTGGCGATCACGTCGGAGAACGGCAGGATGCCGTAGCGCTTGTGATCGTGGATGGTGATGCCGTACAGGACGATGCTCCCCATGCCGCAGTCGAACGGGTCGTCGGCATGCACCAGGCCCGACTCCAGTGCCGCCGCCGCGGTGACGATCTTGAAGGTGGAGCCGGGTTCGTAGGCATCCATGATGGTGCGGTTGCGCCAGCTGCTCGCCGGATACCGTTCGAACTCGTTGGGATCGAAGGTGGGGAACGACGCCATCGCCAGCACCGCGCCGGTCGCGGGGTCCAGGAACACGGCGCTGCCGCGGCGCGCCTGCCGCTGCTCCACGACGCGCTGCAACTCCCGCTCCACGATGTGCTGCACCGCCGCGTCCAGGGTCAGGTACAGGTCGCCGCCCGGCTGCGGCTCGGTGAAGAACAGGTCGGGCGACTCCACGGTGCGGCGCCGCGCGTCGCGCAGCACCGTGCGCAGGCCCGGCTTGCCGGTGATCACCGCGTCGTACTGCTGTTCGAGACCGGAAAGGCCGTGGTTGTCGGTGCCGACGTAGCCCAGCACCTGCGAGGCCAGGTCGCGCATCGGGTAGTAGCGCTTGCTTTCGGCGACAAAATGGACGCCCGGCAGGTGCAGCCGCCGCAGCGCCGCCGCCACCGGCGGGTCCAGCTTGCGCGCCATCCAGATGAACTCGCGATCGCTCTCCAGCTGGCTTTCCAGGCGGGCGGCGTCGACGCCCGGACAGGTGTGGGCGACGGCGCGGGCGACGGCGGCGCGGTCGGCGATCTCCGCCGGCACGGCGAAGGCTGAATCCACTTCGACCGACACCGCCAGCTCACGGCCCACGGCGTCGTAGATCGTGCCGCGCGGCGGGTCCAGGCGCACCACGCGCTGCTGCTGCTGGTGCGCCTTGTGGACGTAGCGCTGGTGCTCCAGCACCTGCAGCTGGTAGAGCCGCAGGCTGATCGCGGCCACCCAGACGAGGCCCACCAGGAACACCACGTTCAGGCGTGACCTCAATGCTGCATCTCCTCCCAGAACACCACCTGGTCGAGCACCGGCGGCTGCATGCCGAGCTCGTGCACGGCCCGCTCTTCGATGCGCTGGGGGCTGGCCAGGTAGGAGGCCTCCAGCTGCAGCTGGCGCTCGATCTGCGACAAGTCGCGCAGCTGCCGCTCCAGCAGGTCGATGCGGTAGCCGGTGCGCAGCGACTCCAGGTGGATCCAGGTGTAGGCCAGCAGCCCGCCGCCCAAGGCCACGACGACCACCAGCACCACCGCCAGCTCGCGCACCAGGCGGCGGTCGCGCTCGCGCACCAGGTAGGCGTTCCGCACCGGCCGGCGGAAGGCATAGGCACTTCGCACGGCGCTACAGCCTCCTGGCGGCACGCAACCGGGCCGAGCGCGAGCGGGGGTTCCACTCCACCTCGCCGGCGCTGGGCCGCACCGGCTTGCCGGTCAGGACTTCGATCAGCTGGCTTTCGGACAGCGGCCGGCCGGTCACCGGGTCGATGTCGCCACGCGCCAGGTCGCGCAGGGTGTTCTTGGCGATGCGGTCCTCCAGGCTGTGATACGAGATGACCACCAACCTGCCGTCGCTGGCCATCATCTTGACCGCCTGGTCGAGCGCATGCTCCAGGCCGTCCAGCTCCTCGTTGACGGCGATGCGCAGCGCCTGGAACACCCGCGTCGCCGGGTCGATGCGGCCTTCGCGCGCCGCCGGGCCGCCGTGGCGCCGCTCGTGCACCTTGGCGCGGTCGACGATCCTCTTGAGCTCGCCGGTCGTGGCGATCGGCTTTTCCTCGCGTGCCGCGACGATCGCCCGCGCGATACGCCGTGCCTGCCGCTCTTCGCCGAAGTCTCTGAAGATCTTTTCCAAGTCGCCCTCCCGCATGTCGTTGACAAGGTCCGCCGCGGTCACCGCAGAGAGGCCCATGCGCATGTCCAGGGGGCCGTCGAGCCGGAAGCTGAAGCCGCGCTCGGGCGTGCCCAGCTGCATCGACGAGACGCCCAGGTCGAAGAGCGCGCCGGCAAGGGTGCCGCGCTGTACGCCGAGGTCCGCGAGCAGCGGACCGAGACCGTGGAAGTTGCCGTGGGCCAGCCGCACGCGGTCGCCGAAGGGAGCCAGCCGTGCCGCCGCCAGGCGCAGAGCGTCGGGATCGCGGTCGAGGCCGAGCAGGCGAGCGGCCGGGGCGCGGGCCAGCAGCGCTTCGGCGTGACCGCCCAGCCCGGCCGTGGCGTCCAGGAAGACGCCGCCGCGCTCGGGCGCCAGGAAGTCGAGCGTTTCGCGCAGCAGGACGGGCCGGTGCTCCGGCGGCGTCCTCGCCGGCTGCGCCGGCGCATCGAGGGGGAGGCCGTCATCGCTCAACGGTCCCCAGCCGGCCACCAGCAGCGCGCATCAGATGCCTCGCTCGCTGAGGGCTCGGAAGTCTTCTTCGGTGAAGGGTTGCTGCTCCAGACGGCGGGCGAAGCGCTCGCGGTTCCACACCACCAGGTGGTCGAGGTGGGCGCTGACCACCACGTCGCCGTTCATGTCGGCGCTCTCGCGCAGGATCTGCGGGATGAGCAGGCGGCCCTGGTTGTCCAGGCGGGATTGCTGGCCGAAATAGCTGGTGCGCTCCAGGAAGCGGGCCCGCACGCGGTCGATCGCCGGCATCGCCGCCAGGCGCCCTTCGATCTCCTCCCACACCGGCAGCGGGTAGAGCCAGGCCGAGTCGCCCTCGATCGAGGTGACGAACAGATCGGGGCCATAGCGCTCCTCGACCACGCGACGGAAATCCGTCGGGATCTTGAGCCTTCCCTTGTCGTCAATCTTGGCTGGAGCGCTTCCGCGAAACATGGCCCCTTGCAATCTCCGAATGGTGCTACGTCCTGAAGCGCGATCGTAGCAGTTGACTCCACTTTTGTCCATTTTATCCCACTAAAACCCACTAGAACCCATCTGCACCCATCGCAAACACGTCCGCACACCACCGCCGGCCACTGCCAGGGCGCTGTCGGACCGGTGGCGAACAAGGGGCTGGCCGGGAGCTGGGAACCGGGAGCGCGAGCTGCGGAAACGCAAGCAAGCCCGCGCCGCCCGAGCCCCGCGCTCAGCGGCGGGGGACGGACGGCGGCGGGCTTGGGGTCAGGCGGACCGCGGCAAAGGCCGCGTCGTCGTTAGATGCCTGGCGGCGGCGGTGGCGGCGGCGTGGTGGACGGCGGCGTCATCGGCGGCGCGGCGGGGGCGGTGGGCGAGGCCGGCCCACCCATCGCCGGCGCGGCAGGCGGCGCCGGCGGCGGGATCTTGAGCGGATCCGAGGGGGGCGCGCCCACCGGCTTTGGCGCCGGCACGCCGCCGGACTTCTGGTCGGAAGTGTCGATCGTGGTGGGATGGGTGCCGGTCATCGCCGGCTCGTCCGCCTTGGTGGCGGCGGCGGGGTTGGCCGGGGTGGGAGCCGACGACGACGCGCTGGGCGAGCTGCCGCCCGAGGTGATCCCCTGGATGGGCTGCGCGTCCTGGACGCCGATCTTGCGGCGGAAATTGGCGGCTTCCTGCGGCGGGTCGGCCACCACCAGCGACCTGGTTTCAAGGTCGGCGATGTACTTGGTGCTCTCCTCCTGGTAGAGGCGGTTTTCTTCCATGTGCTGGATCTGCGTCTGCACCTCGGAGAAGGGTTTGACGTGCGCCGGATGGCGGTCGAGCAGCTGCACGATATGCAGGCCGCCGCGCGCCGTGATCGGATCGGACAGCGCATCCTTGCTCAACTTCCAGGCGGCGGCTTCCAGCGTCGGATCGAGATCCTTGGACGTCACCCAGCCCAGCTCGATCACGCGGCTGGTCTGGCCCTTTTCGGCAAAGGGGGCGACGGCATCGGCCAGGCTCTTGCCACCGGCCACGGCCTGGCGGATCTGGCCGGCCACCTGATTGCGCTGGGGGTCCCCCAGGCCGCCTTCCTCCAGCACGACGACTTCGCGCAGCTGGACCTGCTCGGGCACTCCGAATTCCGCCTGGTTCTTGCGGTAGTAGCGCCGCAGATCCTCATCCTTGACCTTGATCTTGGCCTGCACCTCTTTGGTGACGACGTCGTGGATGCGGATGTTGCGGCGCGTCTGGGCGCGCAGCGCTTCCATGGTCAGGCCGTTTTGCCGCAGCGCCTGGCTGAGCTCTTCGTCGGTCTTGAAGCCGAAGTGCTGCTTCATTTCAGAGATCGATGCGTCGATCTCTTTTTCGGTGGCCTCGATCGCCAGCTGATCGGCGCGCGAGCTGAGCAGCAGCTCCTGGAACATGTCGCGGAAAACCGTGTCGGGGACGGACGCCAGTTCCTTCTGGCGCTCCGCCGCGTCCTGCACGCGATGGCGCACTTCGCGCTCCACGTCGTCGCGGCGCTGCTGGTAGTCGTACAGGGTGGCGATCTGGTCGTTGACCCGCAGCACGACGCGGTTGAGCGGGTCGGCCGCAAGCCGCGGCGGCGAGGTGAGCAGAGCCAGCGGCAGCGCCGACACGACGCAGAGCAGGCTGACGGCCGGCACCAGCCCGGCCGCGCGCCGCGCGGCCGGCCGGACGCTATCCAGGGGGTCGAGGCGGTGAGGCGGGAGGTGCGGAGAGGTGCTCCGAGGTCTCCTTGGAAGTCGGTTGGGATCGGCGGTTTTCACGATAAGAGCCCTCGTATTCGAATGGCAGGTTGCGCTCGTACACCTTGGCATTGTACCGACCGCGGGCATCCTGCACCAGCGACGCCACCGTGCGGTCGGCGCGAACGCGCCGCAACCGGTCGGCGATCTGGTCGTGGGCGGCGGCCAGCGGCACCACCTCGGCAGGCAGCTTTTCGAGGACCTGGAAGAGATGAAAGCCGTATTCGGCGGGGAGGATCTGGCTGACCTGGCCGGGGCGCAGGCTGAAGATCGCGTCCACGAAGGCCGGCGGCAGGTCGGAGCGCGCCAGCTCTCCCTGGTAGCCGCCGGCGGCGGCGCCGGCATCGTGCGACAGGCGGCGGGCCACCGCCGCGAAGTCCTCGCCGCGCTGGAGCGCCGCCAGCGCCTGCTGCGCCGAGCGGCGGTCCTCGGTGAGGATCTGGCGCAGCCGCACGCGCTCGGGCCGGGCGTAGTCTTGGGCGTGGGCCTGGTACCAGGCGGCGATCTCGCCTTCGGGCGGCGGCGCGCCGCCGGCGGCATGCAGCAGCGCGTCGATGGCCTGTCGCGACGTGGCGCCGGCCGGCACCAGGCCGCGGTCGCGGGCCAGCCGCAGCAACAGCCGTTCGTCCAGGAACTGGTCGAACAGCTGGCTGAGCACGTCGCTGGCCACCACCGTGTCGGCGTCTCCCACGCTTTGCGACAGGTACACCTGGAACTCGGAGTAGCGGATTTCGCTGGCGCCGATGCGCGCCGCGACGTCGGGGGCGGGCTGCGGCGGGCGCTGGCGGCAGCCGGCGGCGCCCAGCCAGCACGCGGCGGCCAGCGCCGGCAGCAGCGCCGGCGACGCCAGGATCCGCCGCAGCCGGCGGCTCATTGCGCCAGCTCGGTGAGCGTGGCGCGGGCCGTGGCAAGCATCGCTCCTCCTCCCGCCCCGACCAGGGTGAGGGCGCCGGTCGGGCTGAAGCTGGCGCCCGCCGTCCGCGACACCAGCTCGATCAGCTTCGCCACGTCGATACGCGCATCGCGCCGCAGGCGGATGACCAGCTCGTGTCCCTTGGCGGAGATCGACTGCACGCGCAGCGACTCGGCCAGGCGTTTGAGCGCGGCGACCTCGACCAGGGTGCGCACCGCCGGCGGCGGCGGCCCGAAGCGGTCGGCCAGCTCCGCCAGCAGCTCGCTCTCCGCGGCGTCGCTGGCGGCGACCTTCTGGTAGATCTCCATGCGCAGGTTGGCGTCGGCGATATAGGCCGGCGGGATGGACATCGGCACCGGCAGATCGATCGCCACCGACGGCGCCTCGGCGACGCTTTCGCCGCGCAGCTCGCGGACCGTCTCTTCGAGCAGCTTGAGATAGGTTTCGATGCCCACGGCGGCGATGTGGCCGCTCTGCTCGCCGCCCAGGAGGTTGCCGGCGCCGCGAATCTCCAGGTCGCGCGCCGCAATGCGGAATCCCGCTCCCAGGTCGGTGAACTCGCGGATGGCGCCCAGGCGCTTGCGCGCCGGCTCGGACAGCACGCGGTCGCCGGGCACCAGCAGGTAGCAGTAGGCCAGCTGGTTGCTGCGCCCGACGCGGCCGCGCAGCTGGTAGAGCTGCGCCAGGCCGAAGCGGTCGGCGCGATGCACGATCATGGTGTTGACGTTGGGGATGTCGATGCCGTTTTCGATGATGGTGGTGGCCAGCAGCAGGTCGAACTCGCCCCTGGTGAAGGCGTGCATGCGGCGCGACAGCTCGGCCTCGTCGAGCTGGCCGTGGCCGACCGTGATGCGCAGGCTGGGCACGATCTCCTTGAGCGTGATCAGCATCTTTTCGATCGTCTCGACGCGGTTGTAGACGTAGTAGACCTGGCCGCCGCGCTCGATCTCGAATTCGATCGCTTCGCGCAGCACCTCCTTGTTCCACGGCAGGATCGCGGTTTCGACCGCCATGCGATCCTTGGGCGGCGTTTCGATCACCGACAGGTCGCGCACGCCGGCGAGCGACAGCTGCAGGGTGCGCGGCACCGGCGTCGCGGACATCGCCAGCACGTGGACGTCCTTTTTGAGCTGCTTGAGGCGCTCTTTCTGCGCCACGCCGAAGCGCTGCTCCTCGTCGACGATGAGCAGCGCCAGCTTGGGCAGCTGGATGTCCTTCGACAGCAGCCGGTGGGTGCCGATCAGGATGTCGATCTTGCCGGCGGCCAGGCGCTGGCGCATCTCGCGCACTTCCTGCGGCGTGCGGAAGCGGGACACCATCTCGATGGTCACGGCGAAGCCGGCGAAGCGGCGGCGGAAGGTTTCAAGGTGCTGGTCGGCGAGGATCGTGGTGGGCGCCAGCACCGCCACCTGGCCGCCGCCGTCCACCGCCTTGAACGCCGCCCGCATCGCCACCTCGGTCTTGCCGTAGCCGACGTCGCCGCACAGCAGGCGGTCCATCGGGCGCTCGCGCTGCAGGTCCTCCTTGATCACGGCGATCGCTTCGTTCTGATCGGGGCTCTCCTCGTAGGCGAAGGCGGCCTCGAACTGGTGCTGCAGGTCGGTGTCGGCGCCCAGCGCCGGCGCCTTGGCCAGCTGGCGCTCGGCGTAGAGCTTGAGCAGCTCGGCCGCCATGTCGCGCATGCTGCTCTTGACCTTGCTCTTGGTGCGGTTCCAGGAGGTGCCGCCCAGCTGGTCGAGGCGCGGCGCGACGCCCTCGATGCCGCTGTACTTCTGCACCAGGTCGAGGCGGCTCAGCGGCAGCAGCAGCCGCTTGCCGGCGGCATAGGCGATCTCCATCACCTCGGTTTCGGCCGGCGCCACCCCCGGCTGCTGCAACGCCGGCGGCAGCGGCGGACCGCCGTCGCTCTCGCGACCCACCGAACGCAGGGCCACGAACTGGCCGATGCCGTGGTCGCCGTGCACCACGTAGTCGCCGACCTTCAGGTCCCGCAGGCTGGCCAGGAACGGCCCGTAGCGCCCGCGCGAAGGGCGGCGCTGCAGCTTTGCCTGCGGCAGCAGCTGCTGCTCGCCGTAGATGGCGACGCCGGCCGAGGGCAGGCGGAAGCCGCGCGAAAGGTCGCCGCCGACCAGCTCGACGCCGCCGCGGCCCAGCTGCACCTCGCGCCCTTCCAGCAGCTCTTCGGTGCGCCGCCGGTGGGCCGGCGCCACCACCACGATGCAGCGCTCGCCGCGGGCGCGGGCGGTGGCGACCTCCTGCGGGAAGCGCGGCAGCTGGCCGTGGAACAGGTCGGTCAGCGCGGCGTGAAAATCCACCAAAGGCCGGGCGGCGGACCCGGCCGGCGCGGTCCCGGCGGCCCCGGCGGGCGGCGGATGCGCGCCGCCGCCGCCGCTCCCCAGAACCAGATCCGAGAGCGCCAGCGGCGCCGCCGCGATCGCCGCCAGCACCACGGCGGCGGGCTGCTCCAGCGCCTCGGGCGGCGCCGCCACCCGCCCGGCGGCGCGGTGCGCTTCGAAGTCGCTTTGCAGCCGCTGCGCATGCAGCTCCGCTTCGCCCAGCAGGGCCGGCGGGTCGACCGCCAGGACCAGCGGGTCGGTCATGGCGTCGAGCAGCGACACGCTGTCGGCCAGCAGCGGCAGATAGTTCTCCCAGCCGGGGAAGGCGCCGGCGCCGCGCAGGCCGGCGATCAGTTGGGCGCCGCCGGCGCCCAGGTCGGGCTGCTGCGCCGCCAGGATGTCGGCCAGGCGGCGCGCCTCGTCGGCGCCGCTGGGGAACAGGCACAGGGGCAGCACACGGATCGAATCCAGGGTGTCTTCGGAACGCTGCGACTGGGCCTCGAACCAGCGGATCGATTCGACGGTGTCGCCGAACAGGTCCACCCGGATGGGCGCCTCCTCGCCCGGCGGGAACAGGTCCAGGATGCCGCCGCGCACCGCGAAGTCGCCCACTTCGTACACCAGGTCGGTGCGGCGGTAGCCGTAGCGCACCAGGTGGGCCGTCAGGCGCTCCAGCGGCTGCTCGTCGCCGGGGCGCAGGGTGAGCGCCGCGGCGGCGAAGGCGCGCGCCAGCGGCAGACGGCGGAAGAGCGCGCGCGGCGTCGTCACCACCGTGGCGGCGACGCCCGACAGCACGCCGTCGAACGCCACCGCCTCCTGCGCCCGCACCTGCAGCGAAACTTCGGTTTCGTGGTAAGGCGTCAGCGAGGGCGCCGGAAAGTACACCGCCACCTGGTCGCCAAACAGGCGCGCGGCCTCCATCCAGGTCAGCGCGTCGGCTTCGCGCGGCACCACCGCCACCAGTGGCCGCCGCAGGTCGCGCGCCAGCAGGGAACCCACCCACGCCGCCGCCGGCACAGGCAGGCGCACCATCTCGCCGCGCCCGCCAAGGAGGGCGCGATAAGGCGCACCACTACGCAGCGTCCGGGAGAGCTCCTCCCACACGCGGTCGCTCATCAGGCGTAAGTCTACCGCGAAGTCCCGGACCCCGCCGCCGGCATCCCAGTCGGCGGCACCAACCTCCGGCCCTGGGCGGCGCGCCAGCGCCGCAGCTTGAGGACATGCGCCCGTGCTGTGTTAGGCTGCCGCCGCTGTTTTATGGGCGATCTGGCTCCTGAACGATGGCATCGGCCCGGCCGGCCGCGGGCGGCGCGCTGGGAGAGGGTTGGAGGTTCGACATGCTTGACCGGTTCCCACAGGAAGCGGCGTTGCGCGATGGCAGCCGCTTGCTGGTGCGCCCCTTTACCGCGACGGACACCGAAGCTCTGTACAGCTTTTTCCAGCGCCTGCCCGAGCAGGTGCGCCGCTTTGCCTGGGACCGCATCGAAAGCCGCGCGCTGGTCGAGCAGTGGGGGCGCGAGCTGGACTACGACCGGGTGCTGCCGCTGATCGCCACCGACGGCCACCAGATCGTCGCCGACGCCACCCTGCACCGCCGCAAGGGCAGCCCGCTGCGCCTGGTCGGGCGCATCAAGTGGCTGATCGATCCCAAGTTCCGCGGCCTGGGCCTGGGCACCGCCCTGGTCAACGATTTCATCCGCATCGCCCGCGCCGACGGCCTGCGCCACCTCACCTGCATGCTCATCGCCGACCTCGAAGCCGACGCCGTGGAAACCCTGACCGGCCTGGGGTTTCAAAGCTACCTCATCGAGGGCTACGGCACCGACCCGGACGGCAACCAGCACGACATGGTGAAGATGGTGCTCAAGCTCTGACCCCGCCGCGCGCGGGGCGGGCGGTGTACGATCTGGGGGCGCGCACTGCTGCGACCGCACCCGGAGCCTGATTTGGATACCACCCGCAACTTCTGCATCATCGCCCACATCGATCACGGCAAATCGACCCTTGCCGACCGCCTGATCCAGCGCTGCGGCGCGGTCGAGGCGCGCGATTTCCGCGATCAGATCCTCGACTCGATGGACATCGAGCGCGAGCGCGGCATCACCATCAAGAGCAACACCGTGTCGCTGCTCTACACCGCCAAGGACGGCGTCGAATACCACCTCAACCTCATCGACACGCCGGGGCACGTGGACTTCTCGCACGAGGTGCGGCGGTCGCTCATGTCGTGCGAGGGCGCGCTGCTGCTGGTCGACGCCTCGCAAGGGGTGGAGGCGCAGACGGTGGCCAACCTCTACCTGGCGATGGAATACGACCTGGACATCATCCCGGTCATCAACAAGATCGATCTCCCCTCCGCCGACGTCGAGCGGGTGCGCGAAGAGATCGACGCCGACCTGGGGCTCGACCCCTTCGAGGCGGTGCTGTGCTCGGCCAAGCAGGGCATCGGCATCGACGACGTGCTGGAGGCCGTGGTCCACAAGCTGCCGGCGCCGACGGGCGATCCGGCGGCGCGGCTGCAGGCGCTCATCTTCGACGCCCAGTACGACGTCTACCGCGGCGCCGTGCTGCTGTGCCGCGTCAAGCAGGGAACGCTGCGCGAGGGCCAGCGCATGCTCCTCATGCATTCGGCCAAGGAGTACCAGATCGAAGAGGTCGGGCTGCTGCGCCTCAAACGGGTGCGCACCGCCGAGCTGGCCGCCGGCGACGTCGGCTACGTCATCGCCGGCATCAAGGCGGTCTCCGAGATCACCATCGGCGACACCATGACCGACGCCGCGCAACCGGCGCCGGCGCCGCTGCCCGGCTACAAAGAAGCCAAGCCGGTGGTCTTCTCGTCGATCTACCCGATCGCCACCGACGAATACGAAGACCTCGCCAAGGCGCTCGACAAGCTGAAGCTCAACGACGCCGCCCTGACGTTCCAGAAAGACTCTTCCACCGCACTCGGCTTCGGCTTCCGCTGCGGCTTCCTCGGCCTGCTCCACCTGGAGGTGGTGCAGGAGCGGCTGGAGCGCGAGCACAACCTGTCGCTGCTGCTGTCAGCGCCCTCGGTGCAATACGAAGTGAAGCTCACTTCGGGCGATGTGGTGCGCATCGACAACCCCAGCCTCTTCCCCGACGTCGGCACCATCGACAACGTGCGCGAACCGTTCATCAAAGCATCGATCATGGTGCCGGAGCGCTACCTGGGCGCGGTCATGGAGCTCTGCCGCGAACGCCGGGGCGCCAACACCGCGTTCGAATACCTGGCGGTCGGCCGCCTGCAGGTGACGTCGGAGCTGCCCCTGGGCGAAGTGCTGTTCGACTTCTACGACCGGCTCAAGACGATCACCCAGGGCTATGGATCGTTCGACTACGAGATCCTCGACTATCGCCAGACCGACCTGGTCAAGGTGGACATCCTGGTCAACGGCGAAAAGCTGGACGCCCTGTCGCAGCTCGTGCACCGCGAAAAGGCGCGGGCGCGCGCCCTGCACTACTGTGAGCGCCTGGCCGACACCATCCCGCGGCAAAACTTCAAAATCGCCATCCAGGGCGCCATCGGCGGCACCATCATCGCGCGCGCGACGATCAACGCCTACCGCAAGGACGTCACCGCCAAGTGCTACGGCGGCGACATCAGCCGCAAGCGCAAGCTCCTCGAAAAGCAGAAAGAGGGCAAGAAGCGCATGAAGATGGTAGGCGCCGTCGAAGTACCACAATCCGCCTTCCTGGCGGTGCTCAAATCCGACGTGGACTGATGGCCCGAAGCATGACGCTAGCCAAGGAACGTTCTGCATGACAGGCATCGTGCTGCCGCCCGTACTGCCGCTCTTCCCGCTCACCGGCTCCCTGCTGCTGCCCGGCAACTGGCTGCCGCTCAACATCTTCGAGCCGCGCTACCGCAACATGGTCGAAGACGCCCTGGAAGGGGAATCGTGGGTCGGCATGATCCAGCCCTTCACGCCGCACCCGGACAACTGGCCCAACCTGGAAGCCGAGCCCACCAACCCGCAGCTCTACGACATCGGCTGTGCCGGCCGCATCGAACGCTCCGAAGCCCAGGCAGATGGGCGCTACGTCATCCTGCTCAAGGGCGTCAGCCGCTTTCGCGTGCGCGAAGAGCTGGCCCTGCATCGCGGCTACCGGCGGGCGGCCGCCGACTACAGCGACTTCGCCGCCGACCTGGGCGAACCCGAAGCCGAGCTCGACCCGGCGCGCCTCCTGTACGCCGTGCGCTCCTTCGGCAAGGCCCAGGGCCTCTCCTTCGATCTGGACGTGCTCGCCGCCCTGCCCGGCGTCGCGCTGCTCAACGGCCTCGCCGTAGCCCTCCCCTTCCAGCCCGCCGAAAAGCAGGCCCTGCTGGAAGCGACCGATCCCCACCAGCGCGAACAGATGCTCCTCACCCTGATGGGCATGGGCATCGACACCGCCGGCGCCGGCGAATCCTACACTCCCCCCACCGTGCACTGATGCCCGCCGCGGTAAGCGGCGCCGGGCTGTACCTGCACGTGCCGTTCTGCTCGGCGATCTGCCCCTACTGCGACTTCGCGGTGCAGACCGGCGGCCGCGAGCGGCGGGCCGGCTTCGTGGATAGCCTGGCGGCGGAAATGGCCTTGTGGCGGCAGGACGACGACGACGGCGACTCCGACGGCGAAGCCGGCAGCCACTCTGGCAGCCACTCTGACAGCGACGCCGGCAACGCTCCTGACAGCGACGCCGGCGCCGGTGGCAGGCAGCGGTGGGGGACGTTCGACACCGTGTACTTCGGCGGCGGCACGCCCTCGGCGCTGGCCGGCGACCAGATCGAGCACCTGCTGGCGGCGGCGCGCCAGGCGCTGCCGATCGCGGACGATGCCTGGGTGGCGCTGGAAGCCAATCCGGAAGATGTCACCGAAGAAGCCCTGCGCCGCTGGCGGGGCCTGGGAATCGCCATGCTGTCGCTCGGCGTGCAGTCCTTCGACGCAGCCACCCTGCGGTTCCTCGGCCGGCGCCACGATCCGGCCCAGGCGCGGCGAGCCGTCGAACTGGCCCTGGCGGCCGGTTTTCCGATCGTCTCCGTGGACCTGATGTACGGCAGCCCCAACCAAGCCAAGGCCCCCCCTTCGCCGATGCAAGGCCAAGCCCAGCAATCAGCCAATGAATCCCGGCAAGCGGCGGATCGGGGCTTACAGCTGGCAGGCGAGGCCGCGCAGCTGGCGGGCTTGGCTGGCCAGCTGCGCGGTGACGCGCTGCAGACCTGGCGTCGCGACCTGGAAACCCTGGTGGCGCTGGCACCCCAGCACATCTCCTGCTACCAGCTGACGATCCATTCCGGGACGGCCTTCGGCACGCGCGCGGCGCGCGGCGACCTGGCCGAGCTGCCCGAGGACGAGCAGGCCCTGCTGTTTCGCTTCACGCACACCTTCCTGCGGGATCATGGCTACACCGGCTACGAAGTCTCCAACTTTGCCAGCGCGCCAGCCCACCAGTCACGCCACAACCGCAAGTATTGGGACCACACACCCTACCTGGGCCTGGGCCCCTCCGCCCACTCCTTTGACGGGCGGCGGCGCTGGTGGAACGAGCGCAAGCTGGCCACCTACCAGGCCAAGCTCATCGCGGGCCAGCGGCCGGTCGCCGGCGAAGAAACCCTGACGCCCGCCGACCTTGCCCTGGAAGAGCTCATGCTGGCGCTGCGCACCGCCGCCGGGCTCGACCTGGCCGGCTTCCACCGCCGCCACGGCGTCGACCTCGCAGCCGGCAACCGCCAGCTGCTCGACGACCTTGTCGCCCGCGGCCTTGCCACCCAGCAAGCCGGCCACCTGGTGCCATCCCTCGAAGGCCTCGCCGTAGCCGACTACCTGGCGCGCGCCTTCGATCTGACCCCACCCAGCCACGCCACATCGCAAAGCCCTTGAGTGAGCCTGTAGCGAGGCACTGGCTGAAAGAGCCCCTCACCGGTTGATCCCCTTGCGCTGCCCCGGTGCGCCAAGACAGCTCCGCTCGCCCCCCCGGCCCGATCGCGGACGCGCCGCAGGCGCGCCGCGGTCGGGGCAACCAGCGGGCCGGCGCCGGCCAGGGCACGGCGCCGGCGGCGAACGGGACGCGGCGGGCGATCAGTGGACGCGCTTGGAGGTCATGTCCATGACCTTGAGGTCCTGGCCGCCGGGGCCGGCGCCGACCATGTACATCTCCGTGTGGTAGGTGTCGTTGTCGATGAAGGTGATCACCTGCTTGCTGGTCGTCTTCTTGCCCGAGGCGGGGTCGACTTCGTCGCCGGTCTCCGTCAGCACCTTGCAGGGATCGTCGCAGGTGCCGCGGAGGATCATCACGCCGGTGCCCATGTTGTCGAACCAGGTGGTGAAGTATTCGTGGGCGCCGTTGTCGTAGCCCTCCACGCCGCGGCCTTCGAAGGGCTGGCCCATGAACGAGCCCTTGTGGGTCTCATTGAGGTAGCGTCCACCCATCATCATCGAGGCTTCCGTGGTGGAGTTGAACTCGGTGGCGCCGCCGGGACCCATCCAGGACTTGCCGGTGACCTTCCACTTGCCGGCCATCACCGCCAGGCGCTTGTGCTGCTCGCCCGGCTGGGCGGCCTTGCTGTACGCGTCCATCATCGCCTTCATCGCGTCGGCGGAACCGCCGGGCTTCATCGAGTCGCCAGCGCCGGCCGGCGTACCGGCGGGAGCCATGGCGGGACTTCCGGCCTGTGCACCCTGGGCCTGCAGCGCGCACGGCGCGACGAGCGCCAGGGTGGCAACGGTCAAGGCGGTCGCGAAGGTCCCGGACAGGAAACGGATCTGCATGAGCTGCTCTCCTTTCAGACAAGTTTCAACCGACGGTAAACCGGATCGGCAGCCGCGTGCAGGGCGATCTGCCGCCCGTACGCAGCCCACCTGGCCGGCACTGCAACAATCAGGGATCGGAGGAGGCGTCGGGGCCGAGCGTCTGCGGAGAGCTGGACGGGATCGAGCCGCGCTTGACCTTACGCCTTGTTACCGCATACCCTATCAGGGTGCTGAGACACCGTCAAGCCGCCGCCCGCCAGGGCCGCCGGGGCCATCCAGCCGCCGCCACGGCAGCCCGTCATAGAATGGGCCGGTCGATGCGCACCGACAACTACGACTCCTCCTCCATCGAAGTCCTGACCGGGCTCGAGCCGGTACGCCGGCGCCCCGGCATGTACACGTTCACCGACCGGCCCGACCACCTGGCGCAGGAAGTGATCGACAACGCCGCCGATGAGGCGATCGCCGGCCACTGCTCCAACATCGACGTGACGCTCTATCAGGACGGCTCGCTCGCCGTCGCCGACGACGGCCGCGGCATGCCGGTGGACAAGCATCGCGGAGAAAAGGTGTCCGGCGTCGAGGTAATTCTGACCCGCCTGCACTCCGGCGCCAAGTTCGCCGACGGCAACTACCGCTTTTCGGGCGGCCTGCACGGCGTCGGCGTGTCGGTGGTCAACGCCCTGTCGCGCCAGCTGGAAGTGTGGGTCAAGCGCGACGGGCGTGAGCACCACATGACTTTCGCCGACGGCGACAAGACCAGCGAGCTGCGCGTGATCGGCACCGTCGGCCAGCGCAACACCGGCACCACCGTGCGCTTCTGGCCCGACCCCAAGTTTTTCGATTCGCCCAAGTTCACCATCCCGCGCATCAAGCACTCGCTGCGCGCCAAGGCGGTGCTCTGTCCTGGCGTACACCTGCGCTTCACGCACGAGGGAACGCCCGAGGACGACGAAGAGTGGTATTACGAAGACGGCCTGACCGCCTACCTGCTCGACGAGCTGGCCGGCGCGGATCGCGTGCCCACCGAGCCGTTCGTAGGCCACTTCAAGGGCCAGGACGAAGAAGTGGATTGGGCGGTCGTCTGGCTCACCGACGACTCCGCCCTGGTGGGCGAAAGCTACGTCAACCTCATCCCCACGCCGCAGGGCGGCACCCACGTCAACGGCTTCCGCTCCGGCCTCACCGAAGCGCTGCGCGAATTCTGCGAGTTCCGCGACCTGCTGCCGCGGGGAGTGAAGCTGGCGCCCGAAGACGTCTGGGCGCGCTGCGCCCACGTGCTGTCGGTCAAGATGCGCGAACCGCAGTTCACCGGCCAGACCAAGGAGCGCCTGTCGTCGCGCGAAGCGGCGGCCTTTGTCGCCGGCGTCACCAAGGACGCCTGCGGCCTGTGGCTCAACCAGCACACCGACGACGCCGAGCGCATCGCCCGCCTGGCGATCGAAAGCGCCCAGGCGCGCCTGCGGGCAGGCAAGCAGGTCAAGCGCAAGACCGTGACCAGCGGCCCGGCGCTGCCCGGCAAGCTGGCCGACTGCGCCAGCCAGGACCTGCAATCGACGGAACTGTTCCTGGTCGAAGGCGACTCGGCGGGCGGCTCGGCAAAGCAGGCCCGCAGCCGCGAGTTCCAGGCCATCCTGCCGCTGCGCGGCAAGATCCTCAACACCTGGGAAGTCGATCCCTCGCAGGTGCTCGGATCGCAGGAGGTGCACGACATCGCCGTGGCGCTGGGCGTCGATCCCGGCTCGCAGGACGTCAGCGGGCTGCGCTACGGCAAGATCTGCATCCTGGCCGACGCCGACTCCGACGGCGCCCACATCGCCAGCCTCCTGTGCGCCCTCTTCCTGCGCCACTTCCGGCCGCTGGTCGCGGCGGGCAGAATCCACGTCGCCATGCCGCCGCTCTACCGCATCGACATCGGCAAGGACGTTTTCTACGCCCTCGACGACCGCGAAAAGACCGGCATCCTGGACCGCATCGCCGCCGAAAAGCTGCGCGGCAAGGTCAACGTCCAGCGCTTCAAGGGGCTGGGTGAAATGAACCCGATGCAGCTGCGCGAAACCACCATGGCGCGCGACACCCGCCGCCTGGTGCAGCTGCTGATCCCGCCACCGGCCGCCGCCGTGCCCACCGCCGCCGACCAGGCCGCCGCAGCCGCGCTGGGCGACGCCGCCCCGCCGCCGGCAACGCAGCTCACGCTCACACCGCCGCCCGGCGAACCTGCGGACCTCCCCGCCGCACCCGGCACGCCCGGCGCGCCCGGCGCTCCCGCCAACAACGACGGCGATCAGGACGGCATGGCCAACGTCGACGCCATCCTCGACATGCTGCTCGCCAAGGGGCGCGCAGCCGACCGCCGCGAATGGCTCATGCGTCAGGGCGACCGCGCCCAGGTCGACGTCTAGTGGCCTGTACCAGCAAAATCCGTAGTGCCTGGCTTGCCCTCGACGGCTGGGGCGGCGTTGCGCCTCCTCGACATAGCTTCGACTATGCCTGCGTCGGCGCGCCTGGCCCCCGCCGCCGACTGCCGGCGCCATCCACTACGAAATTTCACTGGTACAGGCCACTAGTGTCCCGGCCACTAGTGCCAGCTCACCAGGTGGGGTGCCAATAGTGGCCGGGCGCCGCGGCTCCAGCAACGGGGACGACACCCCGCGCCTGCCGTTCGGGTCCGCCGGCACGGTGGACCCGCCGCCGGCGGCTGGCGGGGCCGGCCAACCCGATCGCGCGGCAGAACGCGGCAAGTCCGCCGCGGCGCGGGATGCGGCCGGCGGCGCTGGCGCCAGGGACGGTCGTGGCGCCAGGGGAGGTGGTGGCGCCGCCGGCGGCGGTGGTGGCGCCAAGGGCGGCGGCGGCACCAAAAGCGGCAGCGGCGGCAGGGGCAACGGCGGCCGCCGCGGCGCCGGCGGCGGCTTGGCGGCGCAACTGCCGCCGCCGGACGTCGAGCGTCTGGCGCTCGCGCGCTTCGCCGAAAAGGCGTACCTCGACTATTCGATGTACGTCATTCTGGACCGCGCGCTGCCCCACCTGGCCGACGGGCTCAAACCGGTGCAACGTCGCATCGTCTTCGCGATGTCCGAGCTGAGCCTGTCGTCCAACGCCAAGTTCAAGAAGTCGGCGCGCACCGTCGGCGACGTCATCGGCAAGTATCACCCCCACGGCGACGCCGCCTGCTACGAGGCGATGGTGCTGATGGCGCAGCCGTTCAGCATGCGGTACCCGCTGGTGGACGGCCAGGGCAACTGGGGCTCGCAGGACGACCCCAAGTCGTTTGCCGCCATGCGCTACACGGAAGCGCGGCTGACGCCGTTCGCACAGACGCTGCTGTCCGAGCTGGGCCAGGGCACCGTCGATTGGGGACCCAACTTTGACGGCACCCTGGAAGAGCCCAAGCTGATGCCGGCGCGGCTGCCGCACGTGCTGCTCAACGGCGCCTCGGGCATCGCCGTAGGCATGGCGACCGACATTCCGCCGCACAACGCGCGCGAAGTCGCCGCCGCCTGCACGCTGCTGCTCGACGACCCGGACGTGGCCGACGACCGCCTGTGGGAAGCCCTGCCCGGCCCCGACTTTCCCACCGACGCCGAAATCATCACGCCGCTGGCCGAGCTGCGCAAGATTCACGAGACCGGGAGCGGCTCGCTGCGCATCCGCGCCGTCTGGGAGCGCGACGACGGCGACATCGTGGTCACCGCCCTGCCCTACCAGGTTTCCGGCAGCAAGGTGCTCGCCCAGATCGCCGCGCAGATGCAGGCCAAGAAGCTGCCCATGGTCGAAGACCTGCGCGACGAATCCGACCACGAAAACCCCACCCGGCTGGTTATCACGCCGCGCTCCAACCGCGTCGATCCGCAGGCGCTGATGGACCACCTGTTCGCCACCACCGAGCTGGAACGCTCCTACCGCGTCAACCTGACCGTGATCGGCCTGGACGGCAGGCCGCGCCTGACCGGGGTGCGCCGCCTGCTCGCCGACTGGCTCCTTTTCCGCATCGAAACGGTGCGGCGCCGCCTGCGCTTCCGCTATGAGAAGGTGCTCACCCGCCTCCACCTGCTGGACGGCTTCCTGATCGCCTTTCTCAACATCGACGAGGTCATCCGCATCATCCGCACGGAGGACCAACCCAAACCGCGCCTGATGGAGCGCTTCCACCTCACCGACACCCAGGCCGAAGCGATCCTGGAGCTCAAGCTCCGCCACCTGGCGCGCCTCGAAGAGATGAAGATCCGCGGCGAACAGGACGAGCTGCGCCAGGAGCGCGACGCCCTCGAAAAGCTCCTGTCCAGCGAAGCCCGCCTGCGCCGCCGCGTGCGCGACGAGCTGGTCGCCGACGCCCGCGAGCTGGGCGACGCCCGCCGCTCGCCGCTGGTCGAGCGCGGCGCCGCCCGCCCCTTCGACGAAGCCGTGCTGGTGCCCGTCGAGCCCGTCACCGTCGTGCTCTCCGCCAAGGGATGGGTGCGCGCCGCCAAGGGCCACGAGCTGGACCCCGCGGAGCTGCCCTACAAAGCCGGCGACGCCTTCCTGCAGGCCGCCCGCGGCAAGACCAGCCAGCTCGCCGTCTTCCTGGATTCCACCGGCCGCACCTACGCCCTGCCCGCCCACGGCCTGCCCTCTGCCCGCGGCCACGGCGAGCCGCTCTCCTCGCAGCTCTCGCCTCCCGCCGCCGCCACCTTCGCCGGCCTGATGATGGGCAGCGACCAGGACCTCTTCCTGCTCGCCACCGCCGCCGGCTACGGCTTCGTCGCCGCCCTGAGCGACCTGGTCACCCGCAACCGCACCGGCAAGGCGGCCCTCACCGTCTCCCCCGGCATCCCGGTCCTGCCGCCGCAAGCCGCCACCGACCGCGACCACGATCGTGTCGCCGCCGTCACCAGCTCCGGCCACTTGCTGGTCTTTCCCCTGCGCGATCTGCCCCTGCTCGCCCGCGGCAAAGGCGTCCGCATCATCGCCCTGCCCGCCGGCAAGCGCGCCCGCGCCGAATCCCTCCTGCACATCGCCGTCGTCCCCCAGGGCGCCCACCTCAAGGTCCACGCCGGCAAGCAATACCTCCACCTCAAGCCCGCCGACCTGGAACCCTACCAATCCGACCGCGCCCTCCGCGGCACCCTCCTCCCCCGCGGCTACCAAGCCGTCACCGCCCTGGAACCGCTCCCCTAACCTCAAGGTTTTCAGCAGATGTCGAGCAGGGCCGGTGGCAGTCGCCTGTCCCGGCGCTCCCGGCAGAGAACAACGCCACCCGTGCCGCCGAGGGCAAGCCAGGCGCTTTCGATTCGATGTGGACAGGCCGCTGGTTAGTGGCCCGGCAACCGGATTCAAATCGCCCGTTACCACCTCTACCCGTAGAGCGGTCGTTGCGATTGCGGGGAAAGCCGCCGCACAGAAGGTTGGCAAGAGAAGGGGCTTTGGTAAGAAATCGTAGCCGGGCGCACACTCTGAGCATCCGAGCACTCAGCAGCAGGCTGGGGTCGCTGGACCTTCCCCATTGGTTGCCCCGACCGCGGCGCGCCTGCGGCGCGTCCGCGGTCGGGCCGGGGGGGCGAGCGGAGGCGTCTTGCCGAATCGGGGCGCGGCGCCGCCCCAGGGTCAGGCGGTGAGGGGCTCTTCTTCACGCCAAATGGCGTGGCCGCTGGCGTAGTGCTCGCGCTTCCAGATGGGGACTTCGGCTTTCAGGCGCTCCAGGGCCTGACGGCTGGCTTCGTAGGCGGCGTCGCGATGGGGGGCGGCGGCGGCGATGGCGACGCTGGCTTCGCCGGCGGCTACGTCGCCCAGGCGGTGGACGATGGCGATGCGCACGCCTGGCGCCTGGGCCTCCAGCTCGGTTGCGATGCGATCCAGGGCTTGCAGGGCCATGGACCGGTAGGCGGTATAGGTGAGCTTCAGTACTGCCTGGGGGCTTGACGGCAGCGCCGCCGGCACGGTGTCGCCGGGCCGCGGATCGACGTGGGATTGCTGTCGATGCTCTGCGCCTGGGGCCTTGCCGTGGTCGCGGACGGTGCCCAGAAACAGGAGCACGGCGCCCCGTTCCGGCGCCGCGACACGCGCCACGACGCCCTGCACGTCAATGGGGGTTTCTACCAGCTCGACGCGGGGCCGCGCGTGTACCGCCGGCAGGGCAGGGATCGGTCCGCCGTCGCTGCCGCCCGACACCGGCGGCAGCAGGGCGACCTCGGCGCCGTCGTACAGCGGCGGGTCGCCCTGCGCGATCGCGCCGTCCAGCGCCACGGCCAACCGGGGCCACAGCGGGGCGAGGCTGGGGTAGCGGACATCCAGCCAGCGGCGCAGGTCGACAAGTCCAGCGCCGTCGGCCAGCTCCACCGTCAGCTCGGCGGCGCCAAGGGCGTCGCTCGCGCTCGCAAAGGCCAGGACGCGGATTTTCATGCTGCGATCGTAGTGCAGGCGCGGCGGAAGCGACATCCCGCCCTGAGCGCGCTCAATACCCACGCGCGCCGCGGCTCCACGAGATCCCCGGGACGCCAGCGGCAGCAACAACCACTGATGGCGTGATCACCCCCTCCTGCCCCAAAGAGTGGCGCCCGCTGGCGGCGGCGCCGCCAGCGCGTTCCGGGACCGGCCGGGGAGGGTCAGAGCTTGGCGTTGTGCACCGGCTCGGGCTGATTGTGCTGGTTGGCGCGGACGTTTTCGACCCAGCGGTCGAATTCGGTCTGCGCCTGCTCTTTGTGGTAGCCGTAGCGCTCCTGCAGGGAGCCGACCAGCTTGTCGCGATTGCCGGCGGCCCGCTCCAGGTCGTCGTCGGTCAGCTTGCCCCACAGCCGCTTGGCTTCGCCCTTGAGCTGCTTCCATTGTCCTTCGATGATGTGGTCGGTCATGGCTGGTCGTCCTTTCTTGATGGGTGACCGGGAAAGTTCGCGTCGCCCCTGCTGCAACCGTTCATTTCCAGCCACTGCAAGCGTCAAGCCAGGGATTGCGGGCCCGCACCCATATAATGCGCGGGCACAGGAGGGACGGGGTTGGCACGACTGGAAAGCAAGCTCAATCGCGGCGAGGCGTTCGAGCGCCAGGCGGCGCACTGGCGGGGCGAGGTCGAGCGCCTGCGCGGCCAGGAAGTGGGGCTTCGCCTGGGCGGCGGCGCCAAGGCCCAGGACAAGCAGCGCGCGCAGGGCAAGATGACGGCGCGCGAGCGGGTGGCCGCGCTGTGCGATCCCGGCGTCGAGCTGCTGGAGCTGGGGATCTGGGCGGCGCACGAAATGTACGCCGAATACGGCGGCGCGCCGGCGGCCGGGGTGGTGGTGGGGGTCGGCCGCGTCGCCGGGCGCGACGTCGTGGTGGTCGCCAACGACGCGACGGTCAAGGCCGGCGCCTGGTTCCCCATGACCTGCAAGAAGGTCCTGCGAGCGCAGGAGATCGCGCTCGAAAACCGCCTGCCGATCGTCTACCTGGTGGATTCGGCCGGCGTGTTCCTGCCGCTCCAGGATGAGATCTTCCCCGACCGCGAACACTTCGGCCGCGCCTTTTACAACAACGCCCGCCTGTCCGCGCAGGGGGTATTGCAGATGGCGGCGGTGATGGGGTCGTGCGTCGCGGGCGGCGCCTACCTGCCGATCATGAGCGACGAATCGCACATCGTCGAAGGCACCGGCTCGATCTTCCTGGCCGGATCGCACCTGGTGAAGGCGGCGATCGGCGAGCAGATCGACAACGAGGAGCTGGGCGGCGCCGTGGTGCAGTGTGACATCTCGGGCGTCGTCGACCATCGCCACCCGGACGACGCGTCCTGCCTGGCAAAGATCCGCAGCCAGTTCGCCCAGCTGGCGGCGGGGCCGGCGGCGCCGTTCGCCCGGCGGGCGCCGCTGCCGCCGCTCTATCCCGCCGACGACCTGTACGGCCTGATGCCGATCGATCGCAGCCGGCCCTACGACACCTACGAGGTGCTGGCGCGCCTGCTCGACGACAGCGACTTTGACGAGTTCAAAGCCACCTACGGCCGCACCCTGGTGTGCGGCACCGGCTGGATCGACGGCTGGGCGGTGGGCATCGTCGCCAACCAGCGCTCGGTGGTGCCGCGGGTGACCGGCACCGGCGCCCAGGACAAGGAGCTGCAGATCGGCGGCGTGATCTACTCGGACTCGGCCGACAAGGGGGCGCGCTTCGTCGAGCTGTGCAACCAGAAAGGCATCCCGCTGCTGTTCATCCAGGACGTCACCGGCTTCATTGTGGGCAGCCGCGCCGAGCGCGGCGGCATCATCAAGGACGGCGCCAAGATGGTCAATGCCGTCGCCAACTCGACGGTGCCCAAGATCACCCTGTTTGCCGGCAACTCCTACGGCGCCGGCAACTACGCCATGTGCGGCAAGGCCTACGGCGCGCGCTTCCTGTTCGGCTGGCCGTCGGCCTCGATCGCGGTGATGGGGGGCGACCAGGCCAGCAAGACGCTGCTCGGCATCCAGCTCAAGAACCGCGGCGACCAGGTTTCCGACGAAGAGAAGGCGCAGCGCCTGGCGGAGATCAAGGCGCGCTACGCCGCCACCATGGACCCGCGCTATGCCGCGGCGCGCCTGTGGCTGGACGCGATCATCGATCCCGCCGCCACCCGGCAGGTGCTGGCGCGCGCCCTGGCGGCCGCTGCCTGCAATCCGGACATTCCACCTTTTCGCACCGGCGTGCTGCAGACCTAGTGTCCCGTGCGGTTCATTCACCTGCTATTCGCTTGCCCTCCACGCCCCTGGCATCGTTGCGCCTCCTGCGACATAGTTTCGACTATGCCTCGTCGGCGACGCCTTGCCAGGCGCGCGGATTGCGGCGCGACTAGCAAGCGAATGAACCGCACGGGACACTTGTCGACCGCGGTCGCCCCGGGGGTCAGATGAAAACCGTTCGCATCGGCAACGGCCAGGGATTTTGGGGCGACAACCTCGACGCTCCGGTCGAGCTTTTACGCGGCGGACCGATCGACTACATCGGCATGGACTACCTGGCCGAGGTCACGCTGTCGATCATGATGCGCCAAAAGCTGAAGAACCCCCAGATGGGGTACGCCACCGACTTCATCGATTTCATCCGCCGCGTGCTGCCCGAAGTGCAGCGGCGCGGCGTCCGCATCCTGACCAACGCCGGCGGCCTCAACCCGCGCGCCTGCCGGCAGCGGATCTTCGCGGTGGCGCGCGAGCTGGGGCTCTCCGGCCTCCGCGTCGGCGTGGTCGAAGGCGACGACGTGCTGCCGCGCCTGCCGGCCCTGATCGCCGCCGGCCACCCGCTGCTCAACATGGACACAGGCGAACCGCTGGCGCCGCACGTAGACAAGTTGATGAGCGCCAACGCCTACCTGGGGGCGCGGCCGGTCTGCGCCGCGCTGGCCCAGGGTGCCCAGATCGTACTGTGCGGCCGCATCACCGACACCGCGCTGGCCCTGGCGCCGCTGATCCACGAATTCGGCTGGGGCGAAGAGGACTGGGACCGCCTGGCCGCCGGCACCATCGCCGGCCACGTCCTGGAGTGCGGCGCCCAGTGCACGGGCGGCAACTACAGCCGCTTCTGGGAGGTGCCCGACCTGTGGAACGCCGGCTATCCGATCGTCGAGGGGCACCAGGACGGCACCTTCGTGATCACCAAGCATGAGGGTACCGGCGGCATGGTGACCGAAGACACGGTGGCCGAGCAGCTGCTCTACGAGATGAGCAAGCCCACCGGCTACATCACCCCCGACTGCGTGGCCGACTTCACCACCATTCAGCTGCGCCAGGAGGGCCGCGACCGGGTGGCGGTTTCGGGCATCCGCGGCGGCCCCAAGACGTCGACGTTCAAGATCTCGGCATCGTACCTGGCCGGCTACAAGACCAGCGGCCAGGTGACCATCTCGGGGCCGCGCGCCATCGAAAAGGCGCAGCTGGCCGCCGACATCGTCTGGCGCCGCCTGGAGCGGGCAGGGATCACCTTCCCGCCCGAAAACCGCTCGGTCGAGCTGGTCGGCACCGGCGTCTGCCTGCCGGGCATCCTGCCGCCGGTCGACGACCCGCCCGAAGTGGTGCTGCGCCTGGGCGTGCGCGATGCCGACGCGGCGCGCGTGGCGCGCTTCGGCGCCGAGCTGGCGCCGCTCATCACCGCCGGCCCGCCGGGAGTCACCGGCTTTGCCGGCGGGCGGCCCAAGCCGCAGGAAGTGATGGCCTACTGGCCGGCGCTGCTGGCGCGGCAGGAGGTCGAAAGCCACATCGACGTCACGGTGGAGGAAGCATGACGACCCGCGCGGCCGCCGTCGCGGCCGGCGCGCCGGCGCACCCGCTGCTGCCCTGGTACACAGGACTGCTGGCCGGCATCGTGCCGGAGCTGCTGCTGGGGTTCCTGTACAGCGCCCTGGCCGACCGCCTGGTCTTCGTGGGCTGGGCGCTGGCGCTCGCCGCCTTCCACACCACTGCCCTGCGCCAGGGCCTGCAGGCGGGCTGGCCGGCGGCGCGCCTGGTCGGCGTCCTGGCCCTGCTGATGGCGGCGGGGGCCTTCGCCTTTGCGCGCCTCGAAGCCGCTCACCAGATGGTGCTGGACCTGGGCTTTCGCGCCGTCCTGCCGGCGCTCTACACTCCCATCGCCACCAGCCCGCGCGGCGCCGACGTCACCGCCGCCGCCCTTGCCGCCGCCGGCCTGGCGGCGCTCGCCGCCGGCAGACAACGGAGGAGCCTATGAAGGTGCGGCTGGACCGAATCGCTCACGCCCGCTCGGGCGACAAGGGTGACGGCAGCAACGTCGGCTTGATCGCCGACACCGCCGAGCTCTACCCGGTGCTCGTCCGCGAGGTCACCGCCGACCGGGTGAAGGCGCACTTCAACCAGATCTGCCGCGGCCCGGTCGAGCGCTTCGAAGTCCCCAACCTGCGCGCGCTCAACTTCCTGCTCCACGACTCGCTCGGCGGCGGCGGCACGGAAAGCCTGAAGACCGACGCCCAGGGCAAGACCCACGCCCAGGGCCTGCTGGCGATGGAGATCGAGGTGCCCGACCACCTGCTGCCGCCCGGTGTCACGCAAGCCACGGGGAGCATCGGTTGAGCGCCGCACAAGCCGCCGCGCCGTCCCGGCTGGAGACGCGGCGCGACGGCGACCTGCTGTGGGTCACGCTCGCCGATCCCGAGCGCGCCAACGCGATTTCGCCCGCCATGATGGCCCAACTGACGGCGCTCTATCGCCGGCCGCTGCGGCAGGAAGGCATCCGCGCCGTGCTGCTCGCGGGGCAGGGCAGGAACTTCTCCGCCGGCGCCGACCTGGAGCACCTGCGGTCGCTCGCCACCGCCTCCGAAGACGACAACCGCCGCGACTCCGAAGCCATGCGCGACCTGTTCGCGGCGGTGCTCTACCAGGACGCCCTCACCATCGCCCTGGTGCACGGCGCCTGCGTCGCCGGCGGCTGCGGCCTGGCCACCGCCCACGACTTCGTGGTCGCCGCCGACGACGCGCGCTTCCTGTACAGCGAAGTGCGGATCGGTTTCGTCGCCGCCCTGGTCGCCACCTTCCTGCCGCTGCGCCTGCGCGGCGCCGACATCCGCGAGCTGCTGCTGTTTCCGCGCTTCCTGGACGCCCGCCAGGCGCTCGCCATCGGCCTGGCCAACCGCGTCGTGCCGGCAGCCGACCTGACGGCGACCGGCCACAGCCTGGCCGCCGAAATGCTGGCAACCGGCAGCTCCGAATCGATCGCCCGCACCAAGCGCCTGCTGCTGGACACCTTGGGCCAGCCGCTGCCCCAAGCCATGGCCCACGCCGCCCAGGTCAACGCCGCCGCCCGCGCCACCGCCGACTGCCAGCGCGGCATCGCGACCTTCCTGGAAACCAAACAGCCGCCGCGCTGGCGGGAGTGATCCCCTTGGCGGCGGATCCCGCGGTGCGCCTGCTGCTGTTCGACATCGACGGCACCCTGCTGCAATGCGGCCCACAGACGCGCGAGCTGTTCGAGGTCGCCCTGTGCGACACCTTTGGCACCGCCGGCGACATCGACGCCTACAGCTTCGCCGGCCGCACCGACCCGCAGATCGTCTACGACCTGATGACCGGCGCCGGCTTCCCGCGCGAAGAGGTCGCCGCCCGCATGCCGCGCATGTGCGACGCCTACCTGCCCCGCCTGGAAGCCGTGCTGGACCGCCGCCGCATGTGCCTGCTGCCCGGCGTCGTCGAGCTCCTGGAAAGCCTGGCGCCGCGCGCCGACGTCTCCCTGGCCCTGCTCACCGGCAACTGGGAAGCCGGCGCCCGCACCAAGCTGGCCCGCTTCGATCTCAACCGCTTCTTCCCCATCGGCGCCTACGGCAGCAACGCCGTGCATCGCTCCGACCTGCCCCCCATCGCCCTGGACCGCGCTCAGCGCCGCCTGGGCCGCACCATCCTCCCCACCCAGGCCCTGGTCATCGGCGACACCATCCACGACGTCGCCTGCGGCCGCGACCACGGCATCCCCGTCCTCGCCGTCGCCACCGGCCAAACCCCCGCCGAAACCCTGGCCGCCGCCGGCGCCACCTGGGTCGTCCCCGACCTCACCGCCGCCGCCGCCCACTTCCAAGCCAGCAACCCCTGACACCCGAGACAGACAGTGAGAACGACTCTCAACATCGACGATGAAGCTCTGGCGGACGCACTGCAGATGGCACCGGGCAAGACCAAGACCGAAGTCATCAACGAAGCGTTGCGCGACCACGCTCGCCGGCAGCGGCTGGCCCGGGAGTTGGTGAAGAACGGAGCAGCAAACTGGGGTGGCGGCAAGCCAGAGGGGTCAGCGGATCCGCCGAAGGTCCGGGGGAAGACCGCGTCCGAGATGGTGCTGGAGGACCGCCGCTGATCCTCTACCCTGTGGGGACACCGGCGACAGACGCAGTGGCATCGTCGATCACCGGTTAGCTCCGTCCGCCGGCCCGAGAGCCCGGCGCAGCAGGTCGTCCAGGCCGAGCTCCGTCGCCCAGCGCTCGACGTAGGAGAGATCGAGCTCGGCTCGCTTCACTTTCATAACACCCAGCAGGTCCAGCCATTGGCGGTCGGAGACCTCACCGCCGCTGCGAAACCAGAGGAGTTTCTGCAGGATGATGTCTTCGGCGGTGGCCACCGGAAGACTGGCACCTGCAGAATCCGGAAGCGCGACAAATTGGCGGCGCTGCATCTCCAGGTTGGACAGGGGATCGTTCTTGAGGATGAACAGGTCCACCTTGGTCATCGTAGCCAGGTGGATGACGTTGAAGGAGGCGCGGCGCTCGACGGCGTCGGCTGCACGGTCCGCATCGATGTAAAACTCTGGCGCCAGTGCGGCGACCAAGGGGGGAATGTGCTCAAAGCGAAGGTCCACGACCAGATCCGCATCTTGGGTCGAACGGGGGATGCCATGCAAGGAGCTCGCGAGAGAGCCGCCAAGCAGGTAGGGGACAGCAAGGTCGTCGAGAGCCCGCGTCACGGTCAGGATGACGGCAAGGGCGTCCGCCAGCTCCATCAGTACCCTTCGATCTCCGGATCCCAGTCGAATACTTCGATAAGGGTTTCGCGCGGCAGCCAGAGGGCGGCCAAGCGGAGGCGCGCTTCGCGCTCGGAGAGATTCGGGCCATAGCGGGCGAGGATGCGGGCAAGGGCCAGCTGCTGCACGGCGCGGCCGAGGTCGAGCGCGCGGGTCAGGCGCTCGGCAGGGGACATCCGGCGATAACCCTCGACAAGGATGTCTTCAACCTCCGGGGGCGTATCCGTAAGAGTCGAAACCATGACATGGGCATGATAACCCGCTCATCAGCGCCTTCGTGCGCAGGGTCTGCCCTTGCCGGGGGCCGGCGTTCAGCGTGCAGCTGGAGCGGCGCGCTCTGGCAAGGTAAGCGTCCTTCCACCCACCGATCCGGCCGCCCAGGTCGAGGCGTTCCCCAACGAATACCTTGCCGGCGATCAGCGCCGCCTTTCCGCCGCCGGCCCGGCACGGATCGAGGTCCACCCGGAGCTGGAAGCGCAGGTGCGCGGCTCCCGCCATGCCTGGGACATCCGGCTGATCAGCGTCGAGTCCCTGCTGAACCTCGTTCGCATCAAGGAAAGCGCGGACAGCCAGGAAACGGTGGCCAAGATCCGCCGCCTGCTGACTCCTCTCGAATACACCCGGCTCGACTATCTGGTCGACGTGGTCTTCACAACCGCGCAGGACGTCGAGACCGCGATCAGCGCAGAAAGCGGGGAACCTCTCGCCCCCGAGAGCCGCACGGTGGAGGCGCCCACGAAGAGCACATGGGACTTCACTCCGAGCGCCGTTATCCAGGAAATACGGAATGGCATTGTGGCGGCGCTGGCGCAGCGGCTGAAGTGCAGCCTCATCAAGAAGTCCAGGGTGCTCTACTGGGATCCGTCGCAAGCTACCCGCGTGGCGTGTACGCTTTCCAAGCGCTACGAGAACTCAGGTCTGGTCAAATACTGGTACGCCTATCACCCGCCGTGGCATAGCTTTCTCACCGAGGCCAAACACGGGTTCTTCGTGCTCGGCTGCACCGACCTGAACCTGGCGTTTTCCCTGCCGGTCGCAGTGATCAGCGACCATCTCAAGGACTTCCATGTCGGTGAGACACGAGACGGAGAAAGGCAGTACCATCACATCAAGATCGTGGAGTCCGATGCCGGGAGATACGGTTTGCAACTCCCGCGCTCCGGTGATGCTCTCCCCCTGGATCCATACGTGCTGCGGCTAACCAGGATCTCTTCACCGCCCGGCCCCTCGGCAAGAACGCTTTCGGAAGCTCCCCCGCGCCGCAGATCTTGAACCCCGCAAACACGTCCCCCCGGCGGCGGGGAAAACCCCGGGGCGACGATGATGTCGGGGGTGCGGCCAGACGTCAGCGGTCGGGCTGGCGCGGCTGGCCCAGGGGGACGCCGTGGCGGGCCAGGAGCCGGGTGAGGCGGTCGTGGATGCGCGGGCCCAGGAGGGTGCGGGCGGTGGCGCTGACGTCGTGCAGGACGTGCTGCAGGTCCTGGCGGCCGGTCCAGTGTTTGCGGGCGTAGGGCTCCAGGTCGCCGTGCAGGACCTGGGAGAGAACGGCGACGGCGACCACCAGATCGTCCAGGTAGCCGATGGGACCCAGCAGGGCTTCGGGCAGCAGGTCGAAGGGGCTGATGAAGTAGGCCAGGGCGCCGCCGATCAGCAGGCGCGAGCGGGCGGGCAGCTCCTTGTCCAGGGTCAGCCGGACCAGCAGGATGAAGACGTCGGGGACCAGCAGCAGGGCGATCACGACGTCTTCGGGGAGCTTGCCGGCCCGCCGCTCCACGGTGTCCAGCACCCGCTCGCGCAGGCGATCGTAGAAGTGCAGCAGATCGGGAGAGGGCAGGTGCTCGCCGCCGCTGGCGAGCGCCGCGTCGGCTTCGCGCTCGGCGGCGTCGGCGTCAAAGGCGGCCGGGTGCGGCGGCTCTCCTTCCACCCCCTGCAACAGGCGGGACGGGATCTCGCCGCCGGGCGTCCCGTCGGAGGGTGATCCTGGGGTCTTGGCGTCCATCGTTCGAGGCCTGGCCGCTTCGCTGCCGGCAGCCCTCCTGCTAGAACAGATAGGCCAGGGCGAAGCCGACCTGCGCCGCCATCATCATCAAGTACATGTGCCGCCAGGACGGGTGGTTTTCCGTTTCGGCGAGCGAAGCGGGGTCGCGCACCAGCAGGTAGACGGTGTAGGCGCCCCAGGCGGTGAGCAGGGCGCCCAGCGTGGTGAGCAGGACGGGATTGCCCGTCAGGATGGCGTGGCTGGCGTCCCATGGGTCGCGCAGGCGCACGCCTAGCGGCAGCAGGAGCCACGGCAGCACGAAGAACGGGCTGATGATCCAGGCCGCCCGCCGCACGCCGTAGACGATGGGCAGGGTCTTGCAGCCGCCCGCCCGGTCGCCGGCGATGTCGGCAAAGTCCTTGGTGGAGGCGGCGCCGATCAGGAAGAGGCCGAAGATGCCGCCCAGGTACCAGGGCTCGGCGAAGCCGACGCGCGCCACCATGGCCCAGCCGGCGACCTTGAGCAGCACGCCGCGCGGAATGGCGATGGTGAAGTTGGCGGCCATGCCGCGCACCTTGGTGCGGCCGAGCGCGGGGGCCGAATAGATGAAGGTGAAGAGCAGGCCGGCCAGGTAGATGAAAAATGTCTCGTGCAGGGCGACCGGCGCGCTCAGCTTGGCGCCCAGGGTGTCGAAGGGGTGCGGCACCACCAGCCAGGTGGGGACCAGCGCCAGGACGTAGAACAGCCAGCTGAAGCGCCAGGCCTGGCCGATGCTCAGGGCGCCGGTCACCAGCGGGCGGCCGGGCTTGTTCAGGCGGTCGATCTCCAGGTCGTAGATCTGGTTGATGGCGTTCGACGCCGCGTTCATCAGGCTGGCGCAGAGCGAGCCGAGCGCCACCGTCGCCACGACCGCCAGGGTGAGGCGGCGCGCCGGGTCGGGGTTGTGCACCGAGCCGAAGGCGCAGACCGACCCCGAGATGATGCCGAGCAGAGGCGGCAGCAGGGTGAAGGGCCGCGCCAGCGCGGCGTACAGCGGCAGCGTCCGCCCGCCCGCGGCCGTCGCCGCGCCAGCGGGCAGGGAGGCGCCCGCTCCGGCGCCGCGCGCGTTGTCTCCGGCTTCACGCATCATGCGGCCTGCGACAGGAAGAGGGCGGTCAGGGCGATGCCGACCAGAGCCCCCACCAGGGTGTTGAGAAAGTTGAGCGCTTCGTTGTCCAGCAGCCGGCGCTTTTCGAGCGCCGCGCCGACGACGCTTTCCAAGGTGGTGCCGACAAAGGCGGCGACCACGATCGGCACCACGGCGCCCCACGGATAGAGCCCCAGGGCCGCGCCCAGCACGCCGACCAACGCCGAAGCGGCGATGCCGGCCAGCGTCCCTTCGAGCGACACCGCGCCTTCGGTGCCGCGCGGCACCGGCCGCAGGGTGGTGATCAGGAAGGTGCGGCGCCCCAGGAGCTGTCCGATCTCACTCGACGAGGTGTCGGCGGCGGCGGTGGCGAAGGCGGCGGCGAACCCGACCGCGAACAGCACCGGGTGGACGGTCACCGCCGCGAACAGGGCGCAGGCGGCGGCCACTCCGGCGTTGGCCAGCGCATGCCGCGCGCCGCGCCGGCCGCCCTTTTCCTGCGCCAGGTTGGCGGCCGCCTTGCGCCGGTAGCCGATCTTGGTGCAGGCGCTGCCGATGACGAAGAACGCCACCAGCAGGAGGTACCCCCGCCAGTCCAGGAACAGGTAGATCGCCGTCCCCAGCAGGAACCCGCCGATCACCCCGGACAGGTCGACGGTGCGGGCCGCGAAGGCGGCCGCGGCCAGGGCGGCGTTGACCGCCACGCCCAGCGCCAGCCGCAGGAGCAGCAGCGACCGCGCCGCGGCCGCCGCCTGCACGGCAGCGGCGACGGCCGCGGCATCCAGGGGGGCGGGGGCGACCGCGCCGACCGCGGTCACCGCGGTCGCCGCGCCGGCAGGCGCCACCGGCGCCGCCGGCATCAGCCCCAGGAAGGCGTGCCAATGCCCATGGGTGAGCACGAAGCCGAGCAGAAAGAGACCGGCGATCAGCGGCACGCCCAGGTTGTCGTCGAGCCCCTGCGGCACCGATTCGAGCGCCGCGGCCAGCAGCGCCGCGCAGCCGCCCGCCACCAGCGCGAACGCCCAGCTGTAGTCGGCGGCCGGCGCCGTCCAGCGCAGCAGCGCGGCGGCGGCCAGGGTGCCGAAGAGCACGTAGGCGGCGCTGCCCGCCCAGCTCTTGGCGGGGTTCCAGGGGAGCTTCCGCCGGCCCAGGCTCATGCCGGCGACCGTTGCCATGCCGTCGCCGAAGGCAAGGATGCCCCACGCCGCCGCCGCCACCTCCAGCCGCCGGTAGAACAGCAGGATGAGCAGCAGCACGGTGAGCGGATAGAGCACGATGCCGGTCGCGCCGCCGGCCTGGTGCTCGGCGTCCCGCCACATGCGGCGGCCGCCGATGCGATGCAGCAGGAAGGCGTTGTTGAGCAGCGCCACCGCCGCCAGCGCCGCCGACCAGAACGGCCCCAGAAAGCGCAGGGCGAAGGCGATCAGCCCCATTCCCACGTGGGTCGCCTTGCGCAGGATCTCGGCGCCGGCCAGCCCAGGCGCCGCGCCGGCGACCGGGCTCGCGCCGCCGACACCGCCTGCTCCGCCACCATCCCCTGCGGCGCCACCGCTGTCACCACGAGCGGCGCCAGGCACCGTCATCGCCGCCATTGACCGGTCTCCTGGAGCCACTCCAAAGTGGTGGTGAGCCCTTCGCGCAGCGGCCGGAAGGTGTAGCCGATGTCTGCCGCCGCCCGCGCCGAGCTGTAGGCCCAGTCGTGCTGGTACACCGCAACCAGGTCGGGCGTCAGCGCCGGGGTGGTGCCGCGCAGCCGCGCCCAGCCCTTCTGCACCGCGCCGGCCGCCTTGGCCACGCCGTCCGGCAGCCGGCGGCGCGGCACCGGCACGCCCGACAGCTCCTCGATCGCGCCGTAGAAGTCGCCCAGCCGCACGTTGTCGCCGCCCAGGACGTAGCGGGCGCCGGGCGGGGCGGCGTCCAGCACGCGGGCGATGCCGCGCGCCACGTCGTCCACGAACACGTAGCTCCAGCGCCGCTCGGGGCTGCCGAGCAGCGCCGGCAGGCGGCGGTGCAGCAGGTCCAGGATGTGGCGCACCACGATGTTGCCCTCGGTCATCTCCCCCGGACCGTAGATCACCGCCGGATAGACGACGTTGAGCGGCGCCCCCGCGGCGATGGCGCGCCGCGCCGCCCGGTCGGCCAGCGCCTTGGTACGCTCGTACTGGTTGATCCACGGCAGCGCTCCGGCGGCGTCGCCGTCGCGCGCGGCCGACTCGTCGCCGTCGCCGTCGGCGGGGGCGGGGGCGGGGGCGTTGGCGGGGGCGGGCGCGCCGCCGACACCGCGCCGCGCGCCGTCGGTGGGGCCGAGCGCCATGAAGCTGGACACATAGACGACCCGCTCCACCCCCTGGGCCGCCTGGGCGGCCGCCAGGACGGTATCCAGACCGCCGACGTTGATGCGCTCGAATTCGGCGGCGGGCGCCAGGATCTTGACCAGCGCCGCCGCATGGATCACCGCGCCGCACCCGTCCATCGCCCGCCGCACCGCGCCGGCGTCGGTCACGTCGCCGTCCACCACCTGGACGCCGGCGGGAAAGGCGGCCGCCGCCGCCGGGCGCGCCGCGGCGCCGCGCACCAGCACCCGCAGCTCGTGCCGCGACGCCAGCTCGGTCGCCAGCCGCCGGCCCAGAAAGCCGGTGGCGCCGGTCAGCAGCACCTTCACGCCGCCGCTCCGCGCGCTTCCGTCCACAGATCGGTCAAGGCGTCATCCAGGCCGCGCCGCGGCTCCCAGCCGAGCGCCCGCAGCCGCCGCGCATCGCCCTGCAGCAGCGGCAGGTCCACGGCGCGCATGCGCGCCGGGTCGACTTCGACGCGCGCCCGCACTCCCGAGATCGCCATCAGGCGGTCCAGCGCTTCGCTGATCGCATGCGCCTTGCCGCTGGCGACGTTGTAGATCTGGCCCGGCCGCCCGCTTTCGGCCAGCAGCCGGTACGCCCCGACGCCGTCGTCCACGTGCACGAAGTCCCGCCGCGCCGTCAGGTTGCCGACCCGTAGCACCGGCTCGATCTGGCCGCGCTCGATCGCCGCCAGCTGCACCGCGAACGCCGGCAGCGCAAAGCGCGCCGACTGCCCCGCCCCCACCAGGTTGAACGACCGGGCGACCACCGCTCCCTGGGCCAGCGCCAGCCGCTCCGCCGCCGCCTTGGTCAGCGCGTACGGCGAGGTGGGATCGAGCGGGCGATCCTCGTCGATCGGCTGCTCGGCTGCGGGCACCGCGCCGTAGACCTCGGCCGAGGACGCCACGACGACGCGGCGGCCGCCGGCGGCGCGCAACAGGCTTTCGGTCCCCAGGACGTTGACGCGAAAGTAGTCCGCCATGCGCGTCCACGACTCGCCGACGTGAGACAGCCCGGCCAGGTGCACGATGGCCTGAGGCGCCGCGGCGCCGATCGCCCGCTCCATCGCCGGCGCGTCGAGCAGGTCCGCCTCGTAGAGGGTCACGCCCGCAAGGCGCGGCGCGGGGCCGATGTAGGTGCCGCTCACGCGATCGCCAAGCGCCAGCAGGCAGCGGGCAAGCCGCAGCCCGGTGAAGCCGCCGACGCCGGTGACGAAAACGTGCATGGCCGGGAGCCGCCAGGAGTCAGACCCGACGGCCTGGCGATCCTACCCCGCCCCCTCGCGAGGCCGCCCCGCCGCCGTCGCGGCGACCGGCGAGGCCGCCGCGTCCTGGCGCGCCGCCAGCCTGGCGCGCCAGTAGGCCAGCAGGTCGCCCAGCGTCTGGGAGAAGGGGATGCGCGGCTCCCAGCCGGTATCGGCGCGGAACTTCGAGCTGTCGCCGATGAGAATCTCCACGTCCGAGGGCCGCAGCCGCTCCGGATCGACCTCGACCTTCACCTTGACGCGCGACAGCGCCAGCAGTTGGTCGAGCATTTCGCGGATGTGGATGCCGTGGCCGGTGGCGATGTTGTAGACCTCGCCCGGCCGCGCCCGCGTCACCGCCAGCCAGTAGGCGCGCACCATGTCGCGCACGTCGGTGAAGTCGCGGATCGCTTCGAGGTTGCCGACCCGGATCACCGGCTCCTGCAACCCCAGCTCGATCGCCGCCACCTGGCTGCAGAAGTTGGAGGTGACGAACACCTGGCCGCGCCGCGGTCCGGTGTGATTGAAGCCGCGGGTGCGGATGGCCTTGAGGCCGTAGCTCTGGAAGTACTGGTAGCCGAGGAAGTCCTGCGCCACCTTGGAGACCGCGTACGAGCTGAGCGGCCGCAGCGGGTTGGATTCCTTGATCGGCGTTTCGTCCGGCAGCACCAGGCCGTACTGCTCGCTGGAGCAGGCGATCTGCACCACCGGGTCCAGACGCAGGGCGCGGATCGCTTCGAAGATGTTGGTCTGGCTGCTGATGTTGGTGGTCAGCGTTTCATTGGGGGCCGTCCAGCTGGCCGGCACGAAGCTCTGCGCCGCCAGGTGAAACACGTAGTCGGGGCGCGCCCGCTCCAGGGTGTTGAGCACCGAGGTGAAGTCGCGCAGGTCGCATTCGACCAGGCGGATCCTGGCGCCCAGGTGCTCGATGTTCTCCATGCGGCTGCGCCAGCGATAGGTGCCGTACACCTCGACGTCCGGGTGCTCGGCCAACAGATATTCCGCCAGATGCGAACCGGCAAAGCCGGTGATCCCGGTGATCAAAGCCCTCATCGAATCCTCCCTTCCATCGGCCGCCGCAGGGACGACAGATACTCGGCCAGGCCCCACCGCCAGCTCTCCACCGGCCTGCCCAGCAACGCTTCGCAACGCACCACCGACAGCACCGAGTAGGCGGGCCGCGGCGCCGGCCGCGGGAACTCCGCGGTGGTCACCGGCACGACCTCCACCGGACCCTGCGGCGCCGGCCACCAGCGAGCGATCTCCGTGGCGAAAGAGTACCAGGAGACAGGCTCCTGGTTGCGATACTGCACAATTCCTACCTCCGGCAGCGGCGCCAGGTCGAGCAGCGCGCCGGCCAGAAACGGCGTATAGGTAGGCGCGCCCACCTGGTCGGCCACCACCTTGAGCGGCCGCGTGCCGCGGTCGATCTGGTTGGTGATGGCGGCGACGAAGTTGGGGCCGCCGGGCCCGAACAGCCAGCTGGTGCGCACCACCAGGGTATTGCGCCAGGCCAGCGCCCGCTCCTCCCCCAGGCGCTTGCTTGCGCCGTAGGCCGTGCGCGGTCCGAGCGCGTCATCCTCGCGGTAGGGCTCCTGGCGCGCCTCGCCGGCGAACACGTAGTCGGTCGAAACCTGCAGCAGGCGCGCGCCGCCCAGCTCGGCCGCCCTGGCCACGTTGCCCACCGCTTCGCCGTTGATCGCCATGGCGCGCTGGCGTTGCGCCTCGCAGTCGTCGACCTTGGTGAAGGCGGCACAGTTTACAACCAGCTCGGGGCGGAACGAAGCCACCCAGTGGGCCAGCCTCGCCGCGTCCTCGATGTCGGCCTGCTGGCGCGGCAGCGCCAGGGCCGGCCAGCCGCGCCGCCGCGCCGCCGCCAGCACGGCGCGGCCCAACATGCCGGTGCCGCCCAGGATCAGGGTGCGCATGGGGTATCCCTCAGCCGGCGCCCCGCCATCAGCTGATCCCGACCTCGGAGTTGTCGCCGAGCATGAAGCGATAGGCCTTGGGCTTCTGGTCGGTCTTGACGATGCGCACGTTGCGGCCGATGAGCGAGCCGTCGATGCGCAGCGGGATGTCGCGGATCGTGCTGTCGGCCAGCACGATGGAGTTTTCGATCTCGCAGCACGACAGCGTGCAGCGCTCGCCCAGCGAGGTGTAGGGGCCGACGAAGGCGCTGGTCAGCCGGCTGCCGTCGCCGATCACCACCGGGCCGCGCACCAGCGAATCGACGATCTCGACGTTGGCGCCCAGGACGACGCGCCCTTCGATGGTGCTGCCGGCGCCGATCGGCGAGCCGCTCTGCGCCTGCATGCCTTCGAGCACGATGCGGTTGGCTTCCAGCATGTCTTCGAGCTTGCCTGTGTCCTTCCACCAACCCTGCACCAGGTGCGGGTGGACTTCCAGGCCGCGGTCGATCAGGTCCTGAATGGCGTCGGTGATCTCCAGCTCGCCGCGCGCCGAGGGCTTGATGCGGCGCACCGACTCGAAGATCGTCGAATCGAACATGTAGACGCCGACCAGGGCCAGGTTGCTCTGCGGTTCGGCCGGCTTTTCGACCAGCCGCCGCACGCGGCCGTCGGAGGTCAGCTCGGCGACGCCGAACTGGCGCGGATTGGACACCTCGGCCAGCAGGATCTCGGAGTTGCAACCCAGCCGGCGGAACTCTTCGACCAGGCTGGTGATGCCGCCGGCGATCAGGTTGTCGCCCAGGTACATGACGAAGGGCGTCCCGGCCAGGAACTCTTCGGCGATCAGCACGGCGTGCGCCAGGCCGCGCGGCGCGTCCTGCTCGATGTAGGCGATGGTGGCGCCGAAGCGGCTGCCGTCGCCGACCGCGGCCCGGATCTCGCTGCCGGTGTCGCCGACGATGATGCCGATGTCGCGGATGCCGGCGGCGACGATCGATTCGATGGCGTAAAACAGCACCGGCTTGTTGGCCACCGGCACCAGCTGCTTGGCCGACGTGTAGGTGAGCGGGCGCAACCGCGTGCCCTTGCCCCCCGAGAGGATCAGACCTTTCATGAATGGAATCTCCCGCCGCTCTTCCCTCGGCAAGACGAGCGCCTTGCCCCGGCGCGGCGGCAAAGGCGGCTGGCCGGCCGCGCGTTGGACGTCAAGGCGCAGTCTGGGTGCTGCGGCTGTTGAGATCGAGGATCGGCCCGATGTTCTTCAAGGTGATCGAGAACCGGATGTCGGTGTCGCTCAGCCGCGGCCCGGTCAGCGCTTCGAACTTGCGGAACTCCAGCCGCAGGCCGTAGCACTGCTCCGCCCAGTTGAGGGCGTAGTACTGCTGCCCGATGACGTGGTTGTAAAAGTCCCAGCCGACCTGCGCCTGGATCGAAAGCTTTTTGGGAATGACGTTGAGCGAGGTGTTGACGCGCACCTGGTCGCTGGTCGTGGCGCCGGTATCGGGCAGATAGTTGGTATACCAGGTGAGGCCCACGGTCTGATTGTCGGAGAGCGTCACGTCGCTCGACAGCGAGGTGGCGCTGACGTCGTGGAACATGCCGCTGTACTGCACCTCCGCCTGGAGGCTGGTGGTCTGTGTCGGGTTGAAGTGCAGCAGGAAGTTGTAAGGCCCCGAGCTGGAGCTCTTGGTTTCGGTGTCGTTGAATTCAAGCGGCACCATGGGATTGAAGCTGAACGCACGCGACACTTCGAACAGCATGATTTCGCGCGCGCTGGCGTCTTCTTCGTCGCCCTTGGCGAGCAGGCGGTTGTCGAGCGCCACGTTGACGTTGTTGGTGGTCAGCGGCGCGTCGATGTCGTCGAACTGCGGCAGCAGCTCCTGACGGTGGGGGTTGAAATCGCCGTAATAGGTGTAGGTGATGCGCGGCTCGATGACGTGCTTGAACTTGGTGAAGTCGGCGATCTCTTTTTCCAGGATCTTGGAGAACGACGGGCCGACCACCTCCGCCTCGCCGTAGGGCAGCAGGCGGCGCATGCCGTGGCCGTTGATCACCGTCTCCGCGGTGGTCGGCAGCGGCGTATCGGTCGACGTCGGCGACTGGTCGTCGATGGGGTTGACGGGCTCGGTCGAGATCGGCAGCAGGGTGCTGGGATTGAGCGTCTTGCTGTACCAGGTCAGCCGCTCGCCGCCGGTCATCGAGACGTTGAGCCAGGGGAATGCGTTCACCGGCAGGGTGACCTGCGGGAAGATGTCGGCGCGCCCGTAGCTGCCCGAGTACGCCCCCGGCTGGTTCATGTCCAGGAAATCCAGGAAGTTGTCCATCTGGACGTAGAACGGCGTGTCGCCGATCTTGGTCGAGCGCAGCTGGTACTCGACTTCGGGCAGCTTTTTCTGATCGCTGTCGCTCACGAAGTCGGTGCCGTTGTTGAACAGGATCTGCTGGTCGTTGAACAGGATGTTCAACATGCTGGGCCCCCACGAGCCGGTGATGAAGGCGCGGCTGGTGATGAAGCGCAGCGAGCTGACGTCGAAGTCGCGCTCGAAGTCGCGCAGGTAGTCGAAGTCCGAATACTTCTGGACCTGCACCACCAGGCGCATGCCGAAGGGAAGATCTTCGGTGTCGTGGTTGGCGTTGACCTTCCAGCGCAGCTTGCCCATGTCGGCCGGATCCTTGATCGCGAAGGCTTCGATGTCGCCCCAGGTGCCTTCGCTCGGCCGGTAGCGGAATTCGTTGCCCAGGCCCAGGTAGCCGCGGAAGTACGGCACGATGTGGAAGGTGTCGTCTTCGCTCTGGCCCAGCGTCTGGTAGTACCCCAGGATGAGGGCGGGGCCGCGCTTGCCCGACGATTCGATCGACGGCACCATGAACCCCGAGGCGCGGTCGCGCATCGCCGGATAGAGCAGCCACGGCGTGTACAGCAGCGGCACGTTCTTCGCCTTGAAAGTGACCTTGTGCATGTGGGCGTAGCCGCCGACGTCGATTTCGGCGCGCCCCATGTGGAAGCTCCAGTCGGGGGTCGGCTGGTCGCAGGCGGTGAACACGCCGTCCAGGACGGAGTAGGTGTCGTCGCCGGTCTTGTCGATCTCCACGCCGCTGAAGTAGTAGTCGGGCGTCACGTAGGCGGTCGCCTCAAGCATCTGACCGGTCTTGGTGTCCAGGTCGAAGTTGAGGGTGGTGCCGGTCATGCGGCGCGGCCCCTGGTCCAGGATGACGTTGCCCTGGGCAACCGTCTCCTTGGTCTTGAGGTTGATCTCCACGTGGTCGGCGGAAAGGTCGATGTCCTGGTAGTGGATCTTCACCGCGCCGGTCAGCACCGCGTAGTCGTCGCGCTTGTAGTCGAAGGTCACGGCGCTGCCGGCGGCGACGCCGCCGTCCTCGAAGCGGACGTTGAAGTCCATGCGGTTGGGGCCCGCACCGGGCGGCGGCCCGTTCTTGTTGCGACGGCCGCCGGGCGCCACCGGAGCGCCGGTGGCCGGGTTGGTCTTGTCGCCAAAGCCGGGCGACGCGGTGGGCGTCGCCGACGGCACCGTTCCCACCGGCGACGGCCCCAGCGACCCCTGTGCCGGGGCGCCCACCGCGGTGCCCGGCGGCGACGCCGGATTGACCGCCGGCGCCGAAGCCGGAACGTTGCCGGTGTTGGGCGCCTGGGGCTGCGAGGTGGTCGACGGCAGCGCCTGCTGCACCGTGGTCGACGGCGGGGTCTGGTCGGCGGTGGCCGGCGAGGCCTGGTCGGATGTGGTCGCCGGGGGCGCCGGGGGCGTCGGAGACGCCGCGTCCGGGTTGGTTGGAGTCGTCGCGGTGGCCGGCGGCGCGGCTTCCGGAGTACCGGGAGTCGCGGCGGCCGGCGGGGTCGCCTGGGCGGGTGCAGGCGTCGGGTCCGGGCTGGCGGCCTGCTGGCCCAGCACGGGCACGGCCAGCGACGCCGCCACACATACGGCAAGGGCCAGCCTGCATACGGTGCGGCGGAACGGGGACATGAGGGGACCTAGTTTATGCGCTCGATCACCATTGCGGTAGCCTCGCCGCCGCCGATGCAAATGGCAGCGCAGCCGTAGCGGCCGCCGGTGTCGCGCAAGGCGTGCAGCAAGGTGACCAGAATGCGCGCGCCCGAAGCGCCGATCGGGTGGCCCAGGGCCACCGCGCCGCCATGGATGTTGACCCGCTCCGGCGCCAGCTCCAGGTCGCGGATGAAGGCCATGGCGACGACGGCAAAGGCCTCGTTGACCTCCCAGAGGTCGATGTCCGCCGCCTGGAGGCCCGCCCGGCCGAGCACCGCGCGGGCGGCGCCCAGCGGAGCGGTGGTGAACCATTCGGGCTGCTGCGCCAGCGAGGCGTGGGCGACGATGCGGGCGAGCGGCTTGAGGCCCAGGGCCGCGGCGTGGGAGGCGGTGGTCAGCACCAGGGCCGCGGCGCCGTCGTTGATCTTGCTGGCGTTGGCGGCGGTCACCGTGCCGTCTTTCTGAAAGGCCGGCTTGAGCGACGCCATGCGGCTCAGATCCACCTTGAACGGCTCCTCGTCGCGGGCCACCGCCACCGAATCGCCCTTTTTCTGCGGCACCGGCACCGGCACGATCTCGGCGGCGAAGCTGCCGCCGTCGACGGCGGCGCGGGCGCGGGCGTAGCTGGCCAGCGCGAACTCATCCTGCTGCTCGCGCGAGAATTTGTATTCGCCGGCGCAGAGCTCGGCGCAGCTGCCCATATGGATATCTTTGTACGGGTCCCACAGCCCGTCCAGGATCATCGAATCCAGGAACTTGCCGTGCCCCAGGCGCAGGCCGTCGCGCACCCCGGCGGCCAGGTAGGGCGTCTGGCTCATGCTCTCCATGCCGCCGGCGGCGACCAGCTTGAAGTCGCCGCAGCGCAGATCGTTGGCGGCGATCATCACCGCCCGCATGCCCGAGCCGCAGACCTTGTTGAGCGTGATGGCGCCGGTCGCCACCGGACAGCCGGCGCCCAGCGCCGCCTGGCGCGCCGGCGCCTGGCCCTGGCCGGCGGTGAGCACGCAACCCATGTTGACCTGCTCCACGGCCGCGGCATCCACCCCGGCGCGCTCGATGGCGGCGGCCAGGGCCCGCGCCCCCAGGGCATGAGCCGGGAGAGACGCCAGCGACCCCTGAAACACGCCGATCGGGGTGCGCACCGCGCTCACGATCACTACATCGTCCATACCATCTCCTTGGGGAGCCGTGTGCCGCGCCGCCATGCAGAATGGACCCGGCGGGCGGGCTGGCATGCTAACACAACGATGGGGCGCCCTCAGCCCCCGCCGGGGACGTCGCGCGAGCGGCAGAAAGTGCGGCAGAATGCGGCCGATGAGCCACGCTGAAGAACCGCTCGCCGAAGGGACCGCAGAAGGGCTCGCGCGGGCGTTGGGGATCGACTTCGGCGAGAAGCGCATCGGCCTCGCCATCTCCGATCCCGACGGGCGCCTGGCGGTGCCGCTCGCGACCCTGACGCGGCGCAGCGACCGCGCCGCGGCGGCGGCGATCGCTCAGCTTGCCCGCAGCGAAGGCGTGCGGCGGCTGGTCCTGGGCGAACCGCTCTCGGCAGACGGCGTGCGCGGCCCCGCCGCCCAGCGCGTCCGCCGTTTCGGCGCCCGCCTGGCCGCCGCGGCCGGGCTGCCGCTCACCTACGTGGATGAGACCTTGACCAGCGTCGAAGCCGCCGCGCGCCTGCGCGCCGCCGGCGTCGATCTGCGCCGCCAGCCCGAACGCATCGACGCCGCCGCGGCGCAAATCCTGCTGCAGGAAGACCTCGACCGCGCCGCGGCCGCGCCACGCACGGCGGCTACGCCGGCGGTCGCGCCGGACACTGTGGCAGCCGTGGGAACCGCACCGGGCACCGCGGCAATGCCGCCGGCCGCGCCGGGCGACGGCGAAGGCGGCGCGGCGGACTGACCATGGCCGGCCGAAGCGATCGCCAGACCGCGGCCCGTACCGGAAGCCGAGCCGGGAGCGCCGCACCGCCGCCGAAGCCGCCGGCGGCGCCCGGGCGCGAGCCGCGGCGGCGCGGCAGCAGCCGCGGGGCGCGCCGCCGGCGGTTTGGCTGCGCCGTCACGGTGCTGCTGCTGCTGGCCGCCGCCGGCGCGGTCGCCGGCGGGTGGTGGCTGCTGCAGCCGTACCAGGGCTACCAGGGCGCCGAAAAGCTGGTCGACATCGCGCCCGGCACCGGCGCCGCGCGCATCCTGGCGCAGCTGCAGGACCAGGGGGTGCTGTGGAACGCCACGGCCGCCCGCGCCTACCTGGTCTACGTGCTGAAGAACCCGCCGCTGCAAGCCGGCGAATACCGCTTCGCCGGGCCGGCCGCCTTCCCGGAGGTGCTGCGCAAGCTGATCCGCGGCGACGTGATCTCGCTCTCGGTCACCGTCGTCGAGGGCTTCAGCCTGGAGGAGATCGCGGACCAGCTGGTGCGGGCCGGCGCCGGGCGGCGCGAAGTCTTTCTGGCCGAGATGCGCAAGCCGGCGGCGATCGCCGACCTGGACCCCGCCGCCAGGGACCTGGAAGGCTATCTGTTCCCCGAAACCTATCGTTTCCACCTGGGCGCCCACGAATCCGAGATCGTCGCCACCCTGGTCAAGACCTTCCGCACCCGTTTCGAGCGCAACGTGCGGCCGCTGATGGCCGGCCACACCGCCTCGGTGCGTGAAGTGGTGACCCTGGCCAGCATCGTCGAAAAAGAAGCGCGGGCCCCCGGCGAGCGCCCGGTCATCGCCGGCGTCTACCAGAACCGCCTGACGCGGCGCATGGGCCTGGACGCCGATCCGACGGTGATCTACGCCCTGCGCAGCCTCGGCCGCTGGGACGGCACCATCCATCACGACGACCTGCGCGTCGATTCGCCCTACAACACCTACCGCTTTGCCGGCCTGCCGCCGGGGCCGATCTGCTCGCCCGGCCTGCCCAGCCTGGAGGCGGCTGCAAACCCGGCCAACGTCCCCTATCTGTACTTCGTCAGCCGCAACGACGGCACCCACGTCTTCGCCACCTCGCTGGCAGAGCAGAACCGCAACGTCGAGATCTGGCAGCGCCGCTACTGGCGGGAGCGGCGTCAGCAGCAGCGCGAAGCCGCCGGCGCAGCCGGTGCCCCCAGCACGGCACCGCCGCCGGGGCGCTTCAACCGTCGATAGCGTTCGCCAGCCGCCACAACGACACCCGGTTGTTGCCCGAATCGGCCACCGCCAGAACGCCGTCGCGCGCTGCCACCGCGTAGGGCCAGCACAGGCTGTCGCGCACCGCCGGCGCCCAGCGGTTCTCCCCTTTGGCGGAAAAGTCCTGCTGGCCGGCCAGCGCTTGGGCGGCCGCTCCGTCGCAGACACCACTTTGGACCGCCGGTCCGCCGCCGGCGCCCCCTTCCGCGGAAGCGGCCAGGCTGGCGGTGCGCCAGGCGGACAGGCGGGAGTTGCCGGTGTCGGCGACGACCAGCCAGTCGCCCGCGGCGGCGATCCCATACGGCATGTTGAGGGTGGACGCATCGGGCCAGACGCGGCCGCGGTTGTGGTCCAGCCCGGCGCAGTCCGCCTGGCCCAGAATCAGGTCCGGCGGCGAGGCGCTGCTACCGGGCCAGCGGTGCCACAGCAGGATGCGGCTGTTGCCGGCATCGGCGACCTGCAGGCCGCCGCCGGCGCCGGCCGCGGCGTGGGGCCAGCGCATGGCGAGCGGCCCGACGGCGCCGCCGGCATTCTCGTCCCGGCGCTGGAAGTCCGGCTGCCCCAGGACCAGGTCCGCCGGGCACCCGTTGGCGACCGGCACGCGGTCCCACACCAGCAGCCGCCGGTTGCCGGTGTCTGCGACCACCAGCCGCCCACCGGCAAGGGTCACGCCGTAGCACCAATTGAGCGTCTCGGCGCCGGCCGTGGAGCGGCCGCGATTGGCGGCGCCGCCGGTGAAGTCGGCCTGCCCCAGAACCACGTCCGCCGGGGTGTTCGAGCGCTCCGGCAGACCATGCCAGATGAGCACGCGGTGGTTCCACGCATCCGCCACCACCAGCAGGTCGCGCTCGATCGCCACGCTGGTGGGCATGTACAGGCTGGCCGGTCCGGGCGGCCCCTTGGCATTGGCGCCCTCGCTGGCAAAATCAGGCTGGCCGATCACCAGGTCGGCCGGCGCCTGGTCGCGGTCCGGCACGGCGCGCCACAGCAGCAGCCTGTGATGGCCCGTATCGCACACCGCGAGCGGCCCCAGCCCCGGCCCCAAGGCCACACCGCGCGGACCAAACAGCGTGTCGGCCCGCACCGCCAGCGGCACGACGCCGCCACCGGCCGCCGCATCGACCCCAGCCGCGGTGCCGGCGCCGGCGGAGCCATCGGAGCCGCCGCCCACCAGCCGGAAAGGCCCCCCCGGATCCAGGAAACCTGCCGCGGCCGGCGCCGGACCGGGGTCGGCGCCACGCGGCTGCCGCAGCGAAACCTTCATTTGCAACCTGCCAGGCGACAGCCCCGGCGGCCGGCCATCATCGGCTGAGCCGGATCTCTACCCGGTCGTCGACCAGGCGCACGGCGTGCTGCTCGAGCTGCACCTTGGGTGCGGTGAGGCACTCTCCGGACGCCAGCAGGTATTGAAAACCATGATGGAGGCAGGTGATCACGCCGTCCGCGATCTCCCCGTCGTCGATCGGCAGGCCGAGATGGGCGCAGGCGTTGGTGAAGCAGGAGATGGCCTCCGCGGTGCGCGACAGCAGCAGGTCCCGCCCGCCGATCTCTCGCCGCAGCACGCCGCCCAGCGGGATCTCCGCGAGGCTGGCGGCCGGCAGCCAGCCCGCCTGGACGCCCGGGGCGTCGGCGCCCAGAGCGAAGGGGCTGCGGAAGTGCACCTTGCCCCGCTCCGCGGCCGGCGACGCTGCCGCGTCCGGTTGCGCCGCCGGCGCGGCGGCCAGGCCGCGCACTTCGACGACGCGCTGGATCTCGGGACAGGCGTCCTGGATGGCGCGCTTGACGCCGGCGACGAAGGTCAATTGCGAGGCGGCGCAGCCGTCGCAGGCGCCGGTGAAGCGCACCTCCACCGTACTGGGCGGCACCAGGCGCACCAGCTCGACGTCGCCGCCGTGGGACGCGAGCATCGGCCGCACGGATTGCAGCGCCGTGTCGACTTTTTCCTGCAGGCTGGGCTTGACCAGGCCGAGGTGGCGGAGCACGCCGTAGACCACCTCATCGCCAAGCGCGTCCTTGAGCAAGGCCACCGCGCCGGCGTCCTGCTTGAGCCCCGCGATCAGCCGCCGGATGGCCTCGCGGTGCAGATCTTCGAGGGCGGTGCGGTAGGCCCGCGTGGCACCCTGGCGATCCGTATCCCAGGTTGCGAACAGCACTTCCAGCGCCTCGACGTCGCGCACCAGGCTGGCGAGCGTCGGCGCGGGTTGGGCGGGAAGCGGTGCGGCGGTCATACCCAAAAACCTAGCGGTATTTCAGATCCTTGAACAGGAAGGGTTGCAGCGCACCGCCGGCGACGCCCGCCAGACCGGCGGCCAGCGGGATCGGCAACCCGGCCCATACCAGCCCCAGCGCGATCACGGCGGCGACCGCCGCCCCCAGCGCGCTCTGCCGCGCCACGGCGCCGGGGTCCTGGAACAGCTTGCCGGCGAAGAACAGCCGGACCGAAGCGACCACCATTTCCCACATCGCTAGCCTTTCACGACCGCCCACAAGGCGAGCGCGCCAAGCGCCGCCAGCGCTCCCACGAAGCCGCCGATGGGGCCGAAAAAGGCGCCCATCGTCGCCGCCAGACCGCCGCCCAGCGCCTTGCGCCCCACCAGCAGGCCGCCCAGCGCGCCGCCGGCAAACGAGCCCACCAGCGCGCACAGGGCGGCGAGCAACGCCTGTCCCCACGTCATGCGTCCGCCTCCTGAACGGTGACAGCCGGGGGCTGGGCGCTCAGCTCCGCGGCAACGGCGGCCAGCACTTCGCGCACCGACTGTGCCTTGGCCGTTTCGCCGTGCTGGTCGAAGATGGCCACCGCTTCGCCGAACAGCTCCTGCGCCCGCAGCAGGTTGGCGCGGCAGCCCGCATTGGGATCTTCCAGGTCGTCCGGCAGCCCCCACAGGCAGTTGGCCTGGTTGGCGACGGTGTTGGCGTACTCCAGCGGCATGTCGCGGCGGGTGCGCACGCGCAGGGCTTCGTCGTATGCGGCAAGAGCCCGCACACGGTTTTCCAGCGCGTGGGCGGAGCCCACCGATTGCAGGGCATTGCCCAGGTTGTTTTGCAACATGGCGTATTCGGCGGGATGATCGATCAGATTGATGCCGCGCAGACCTTCCTCGAACGAGCTGACCGCCAGGGCCTCGCTCATCTTGGAACCGCTGCCGCCGGGCGCGACCGCGAGAAACGCGGTGGCGAGGTTGTTGTGCAGGATGGCATATTCGCGCGGGAACCGCTGGCGATCGAACACGCGCAGCGCCTGCTGGTAGGCGGCGATCGCATCCTGCAGCCTGGCGCGGCCGACGCCGGCCAGGGCCTGCAGCACCAGGCCGCGGTTCATTTCAAGCTCGGCGGTCTCTTCGGGTGCGCCCAGCGCCGCGAGCACCGGCGACGCTTCGACCAGCGCCGCGAGCGCGGATTCCAGCGGCGCGCTGCCGCCCTCGGGCAGCGTGCGCAGGGCGGTTGCCATGCGCGCCAGCGTGCGCGCGCGCAGCAACGGCTGGGTGTCCGGGCAGATGGCCAGCGCCTGGCGGTACAGCGCCACCGCCCCCTCGATCTGCGCCGCGGTGCGCGGCCGCTTCTGCACGCCCATGGCGATCTCGACCAGCATCTCGGTCTTTTCAACCGCCGTGGCGGCCGAGCTTTCGACCGTGGCCAACGCCACTTCCACTTCGGTTTCGAAGCGGTCTTCGGTTGCGCGCGGAATCAACACTTTAGCCAGACGTTAGCAGAAGAACCGGTCGATCACCAGGGCGGCGTCGGCGTCGCTCCACCGTGCCCGATAGCTCACCTGCCGGTCGCCGTCGATGCGTTCCGCGTCCACGCCGAGCGAGCGGAACAGCTCGACTCCGGACACCACGCGGTCGCCGGCCAGATTGATCACCTTTACCAGCTGTCCGCCGCCGCCGGGCTGCACGGGAAGAATCAGCAGGCTGTCGCCGCGCGGCATCATCAGCACGCTGTCGAGCCCAGCAAAATGCCGCTGCCACACCGCGAACGGCAATCGCAAGCTGCCGCGCGCCAGCGTCAACCTGTCGGCGGTGTCAGCAGCGTCGGCAAGGTTGGCGGCGCCGGCGCTGTCGGCGCTCCCGGCGCTGTCGGCGCGGCCGGTATCGGCGCGGCGGGCGGAGGCATCCACGGCATCGCCGCCTGCCGCCGCGATCCGCTGGCGGATCAGCTCCACCACCCGGTCCACCGCGCTTTCGACCGCCGCCGACAGGCCGACGCCGAACGAAAGGTCCGCGGCTTCGATCAGAAAAACGCGCACGTCCCGCGGAAAGTCGTCGCCATACAGGCGGCGTCCCGCGTACAGCGCGTGGTCCCAACGAAAATCGTGCAGATTGAAGCTGGGGTTGGGGACGGTCTCCAGCTCGGCGCCCGGCACTTCGTGGATGGCGCCGGGTTCGCTGCCGCTGCGGCTGGCGTCAACGATGACCATCGCGCCCGTCGCGCCGGCGGCGCCCGCGCGCATCAGGACGCCCATGCCATCGGTGCCCGCATCGATCACCGTCGCCCACCGACGCTCGCGCGGCGACAGCGCGGCGTCCAACCGCTGGGCGACGACCACGCCGGCGCCGTCGTCGCGCCGGTTGAGGTTGCCGCAGCCGATGACCATCAACACGACAGGACCCGCTTTCGGCGCGTGTGATCCAATCGGAGCTCAGCTGCCGACACGCCGCTGCGACAGGCCACTAGACGCGCCAGACGTTGCACGACCAGCCGGGCCGCACCGGCAGCTCGAGCTCGGGCAGCGCGCACCACCGCCGGTGAACCTGGTAGTACATGCAGGATTCGCACGCCTGTTCCAGGCCTTCGTGTTCGACCGGGTGATCGGTGAAGCCGGCAATGCGCAGCTTGGTGGCAAGGGCGCCATCGCTCGCCCGCACCGCCGCCAGCACGGCATGGAAGCGCTGGCTGTCGTCGGCGCGCACCTGCCAATCGGTCTGCAGGTCGCCGCCCAGGAGCCGCGCGATCTCCTGGCGCAACGCTTCGTTCTGATCGGCCTGGCTCAAAGCAGCCTCCGTCTCCGTGCCCCGGCGTACGACAACGATTACACGACGAAGATGTCCTCTTCGGCCCAGGCTGGGGAGGCCGCCTTGGCGGCGGTGGTGAGCTTCAGATAGCCGCTCTTCTCAATGCCGAGCGGCAGGTCGCGCGGCACGCCGAGCAGGGTCTGGGTCTTGAAGACGGTGCCCGGCGCCAGGTCGAAAAACGGAAATTCGGGCTCCGTGCAGCCGATGCACGGCATGCCGGCGCGGGTCTTGGACGACTGGCGGTTCCACAGGATGCGATTGCACGGACTGTGCGTCATCGGCCCACGGCAGCCAAGGTCGTAGAACAGGCACCCCTTGCGAGCGCCAAATTCGGTCGCCGGCACCTTGTAGGCGAAATGCATGTTGCGCGTGCAGCCGGTCTGGGTGAAGCTGGTGAAGAAAGTCCTGGGACGCTGGAATTCGTCGAGCGTGATCTCATGCCCACGGCCGGTGGCGACGGCCACCAGGATCTGCGTCACCCAGTCTGGATGCGCCGGACACCCCGGCACGTTGATCACCGGCAGCCCGCTCCTGGCGGTGAAACCCTCGCCCAGGAAGCCGCCGTGACTGCGTTTGAGGAATTGCAGACCCACCGAGTCGGTGGGATTGGGAGAGGTGGCGGGGATGCCGCCCCAGGTCGCGCAGTCGCCCATCGCCACCACGTATCCGGCAGCGGCGGCAAGGTCCTTCACCCAATCGCGCATCGGGCGGCCGGCAAAACGGTTCCATTCGCCGGTGCCGTTGGGCGCGTTGACCACCGTGCCTTCGAAGACGAAGATGTCGAGCGGCTTCCTGCCGCTGGCGCAATCTTCCAGCAGCTGAATCAGGTTGTCCCCCAGCTCCATGCCGAGCGAGGGGTGCCACAGGATGTTGATGCCGAAATCGGTCACCAGGTCGCACGCCGACGGCTGCTCCGCGTTGAGGAACGACATCGTATTTCCCGAGCATGCGCCGCCCTGGAGCCATAGCAGATTGGTCATATGCGATTCTCCGGCACCACCGTGCGAACTGCCTTGTTCGTTGCCTTGCGCTATGATACCCGACATTCATGTTTTTCCACCGGACGCAGCGACAGCTCTTCCTGCGGATCGCCTATGCCGGCGCGCCGCTTTCCGGCAAGACCGAAACGTTGAAAGCGCTGCTGCCGATGCTGCAGACCAAGGGCGCCAACGAGACCGTGTTCTCGCCGTTCGCGGCACGCGGCCGCACCCTCTATTTCGACTGGGCGCAGTACCAGGGCGGCGTCTTCCTGGACGGGCCGCTGCAATGCCAGATCACCTCGGTCCCCGGCCAGGAATCGCTGCATCGCCGGCGGCGCGTCCTGATCGAAGACGCCGACGTGGTGGTGTTCGTCATCGACGCGCAGCCCGACCAGATGGAGACCAACCGGCGCTGCCTGGCGGAGATCCAGCCCTGGCTGACGCGCGGCGACCTGCCGCCGATCAGCGTCGTCTACCAAGCCAACAAGCACGATCTGCCCGGCACTCTGGACGTCGCCGACATCCGCCAGCAGCTGGCGCTGGACGCCGCGGCAGAGGTCTACGAAACCAGCGCCCTGCAGGGCGAAGGCGTGCGCATCTGCTTCGTCGCCGGCGTGCGCGCCTGCGTCCGCCGCGCCGAAGCCCTGCGCGCCGCCAACCGCCTGCCCGAAGGCGCGCCCGACGTCGAAACCGGTGAGCAGCTGCTGGAGCGCGTACGCCTCGCCGACACGCCGGAACCCCTCCCCGCCAACAGCGACGACGACAGCCCGTCCAAGCCCCAGGCCACAACCGAGCCCGCGGCGGGGCAAGGGTCCGCCGCCCGCGACCCTGTTGCCAGGCCGGATCCCAGGACCAACACCGCGCCCATGGCCCAAACGGCGCCAGCGCCGGCTGCGCTCGACACCGCGAACCTGCCCGAACCTGCGCCCGCACCGGCTGCACGCGACATCCAAACCAGGCCCGACCATGCCGCCCGCTTCGGCGCCTCGACGCCAGCCGCTGCGGCTGCGCTGGCCCCGCCCGCCGCATCGCCGACCGCGGCGGCACCGCCGCTCGCGCTGCCGCCGCAGGCTGCCCCCACCGCCGCCTGGCACACCGCTTCGGCACCGGCCGTCGCCGGGGCGACCGCCGGCACAGCCGCCGCGCGCCGGGCGCTGGGCGCCGCTTCAGCCGAGCGTCCCGCGGTCATGCCGATGGCCGACTGGCAGGCGCGCCAGCAGACGGCCGCCGCGCCGCCGGCCGCCGAAGAGCAGGCGCCTGCCGCCGCGCCCGCTCCCGCAGCCGCTCCCACTGTCACCGCGATGGCGCCGCGCATCGGGGGCCGCGCGGCGGTGATGCCGATGGCCGACTGGCTGGCCACCTACATCAACCGCGCCGGCGCCGCCGAGCGCGGCACCCACGCCGCCGCCCAGGCCGCGGTCCAGGCAGCGCCGGAAGCGGACTCGCCGCGCGCGACGCAGGCCGCGATGCCGGTGCTGACGCTCCCCACGGGCCCCGCGGCCCACCCCCACCTGCGCGCCGTGCAACCGCTCGCCGCCCTGCCGCCGACCGGCTTGCCGCCGCAGGCGAGCGCACCCGCGCCCATCCCATCGGGATCGGCAGCCCCCGCGCATCCAATCACCGCCGCCTCCCCGCCAATCCCCATGTCGGATCGGCAGCCGGCGCCTTCTACGCCGGCCGCCGCGACCCCTGCGATCCCTGCGACCACCGCGGCCGCCCCCACCCACCCGGTCGCGGCGTCGCCGGCACAGCCCGCGGCCGCCGCGCCGCCCGCGGCGGGACCGCCTGTTCCCTGGCTGCCCGGCCACGAAGCCACCCTGCTGGATGCCTGGCCGCTCGCCATCTGGCGGCTGGCGTTCCAGGCCGCCGGACCGCAGCCCCAGGCGCCGGCGGTGGTCGCCGGCACCATGCTGCAGGGCCGCGTCGGCGGCGGCTGGCACGCGCGCGCCTGGGGGACGCTGGAGGGGCCCGACGCCGGCCGCGCGGAATTCAAGCGCCTGGTGTCGTGGCTGATGCGCCTGGGCAATTCGGTGTCCAGCCGGCGCTGCCTGGTGCTTGCCGGCAGCGACCAGGGCTGCTGCGTATGGCAGGTGGTGCACCAGGAGCTGACCTTCGATCAGCTGATCGACCAGACCCTGGAAGAGGAGCTGCCGGCCAAGGAAGCGGTGCAGATCATGGCCGGCACCGCCGTCGATTTCGTCAACGCAGCCCAGGAGTTCGCCCTGCAAGGCGTCGAGCTGCCGATCCGCTTCCACACCCTGGCGCGCGAAAACGGCTTCACCGTCTATTCCGCGTTCCTGCCGCGCGAGCCGCTGGCGCCGTCGGGCAACGACGCGCTGGTCGACCTCGCCGGCGAGCTGCGGTTCTTCCTGCAGGCCGAGCGGCTGGGGCAGCTCGACGTCACCGAGGCGCTGCGCGAGCTGGAGCGCCTGAGCGAAACCCGGCCGCGCAATTCGCCAGCCATTGAAGTCCTGCAATCCCTGTTGATCGGAGAGTAACCGGTATGACGAACGTGCTCTGGTTGCAAGGCGGCGCCTGTTCCGGCAACACCATGTCCTTTCTCAACGCCGAAGAGCCGTCGGCCTGCGACCTGGTCACCGACTTTGGCATCAACATCCTGTGGCACCCGTCGCTCGGCATGGAGCTGGGGGACAACCTGATCCAGCTGCTGGAGGATTGCGCCAAAGGCAGAAAACCGCTCGACATCCTGGTGTTCGAAGGCACGGTGGTCAACGCGCCCAACGGCACCGGCGAATGGAACCGTTTTGCCGGCCGGCCGATGCGCGACTGGGTCAAGGACCTGGCCGCCGCCGCCGGGCACGTCGTCGCGATCGGCGATTGCGCGACCTGGGGCGGCATCCCGGCCACCGCGCCCAACCCCACCGACTCGCAAGGATTGCAGTTCCTCAAGCGCGTCAAGGGCGGCGCCCTGGGCGCCGACTTTCGCGCCCGGAGCGGCATGCCGGTGCTCAACGTCCCCGGCTGCCCTGCCCACCCCGACTGGATCACCCAGATCCTGGTCGCGCTCGCCACCGGCCGCGCCGCGGACCTGCAGCTCGACGACCTCAACCGGCCGCGCACGTTCTTTGCCAGCTTCACCCAGACCGGCTGCACCCGCAACATGCACTTCGTGTGGAAGGTTTCGGCGACAGAATTCGGCCAGCGCAAGGGGTGCCTGTTCTACGACCTGGGCTGCCGCGGTCCGATGACGCACAGCCCGTGCAACCGCATCCTGTGGAACCGCCAGTCGTCCAAGACCCGCGCCGGCATGCCGTGCCTGGGCTGTACTGAACCCGAGTTTCCGTTTTTCGATCTGGCGCCGGGCACGGTGTTCAAGACCCAGACGGTGATGGGCTTCCCCAAGGAGATGCCGGCCGGCATCGACAAGAGCGGCTATATCAAGCTTACGGCGGCAGCCAAGATCGCTGCGCCTTCGTGGACTGAAGACGATCTCTTTGTTGTCTGACGTACTGCAAGCGGAGATTCTGATATGACACAGAGCCGTAGAATCGACATCGCCCCGGTCGGTCGCGTCGAAGGCGACCTGGACGTGAGGGTGGATATTCAGGACGGGATCGTGGTCGAAGCATGGACCTCGGCCGAGCTGTTCCGCGGCTTCGAGGTGATCCTGCGCGACAAGGACCCGCAGGCCGGCCTGGTGGTGACGCCGCGCGTCTGCGGCATCTGCGGCGCGTCCCACCTGACCTGCGCCGCCTGGGCGCTCGACACCGCCTGGGGCACCCAGGTGCCGCGCAACGCCATCCTGGCGCGCAACCTGGGGCAGATCGCCGAAAGCTTGCAGAGCCTGCCGCGGCACCACTACGGCCTGTTTCAGATCGACTTCACCAATGCCAACTACCGGCGCAGCCCGTTCTACGAAGAAGCGGTGCGGCGGTGGTCGCCCTTCGTCGGCAGCAACTACCGCATCGGCATCGGCATCTCGGGCAAGCCGGTCGAAATCTATGCTCTCTTTGGCGGCCAGTGGCCGCATTCAAGCTTCATGGTGCCGGGCGGCGTCATGTGCTCGCCCACCCTCACCGACATCACCCGCTCCTGGTCGATCCTGGAATATTTCCGCCGCACCTGGGTCGAGCCGGTCTGGCTGGGATGCACGTTCGAACGCTACGAAGAGATCCGCAGCCACCAGGACTTTCTCGCCTGGCTCGACGAAAGCCCGGCGCACGCCAACTCGGACCTCGGCCTCTACTGGCGCATGGGCACCGACGTCGGCGCCGACCGCTACGGCGGCGGCCACCGCAAGTTCCTCAGCTGGGGCTACCTGCCGCACGAGGACCGCTACCAGAAGCCGACCATTGAAAGCCGCAACGACGCCGTGGTGATGAAAAACGGCATCTACGATTTCCACCTCGACCAGCACCAGGAGACGTCGCAGGGGCTGGTGCGGGAGAGCACCTCGCACGCCTGGTACGACGAAGGCGACGAACCGGTCCATCCGTTCGAGCGCCAGACCCGGCCGACGGCCAAGAACGCGCGCGATTTTGACGGCCGCTATTCGTGGTCGACCGCCGTCTCGCACGCCGACGAGGGGCGGCTGGAGGCCGGCCCGCTGGCCCGCCAGCTGGTGGCGGGCGCGCCGCCACAGCGCCCCTTTCAGCATCACGACCCGCTGGTCGGCGACATGATGAAGGCGATGGGCGGCCCCAGCCTGCTGCTGCGCCATTTCGCGCGCATGCACGAGCTGGTCAAGCTCTATCGCCAGGCCGAGCGCTGCCTGCGCGAATTCCGCCTTGACGAACCCTTCTACATCAAGCCCGAAGAGCGCGACGGCCGCGGCTGGGGCGCCACGGAAGCGATCCGCGGCGCGCTGTGCCACTGGATCGACGTCAAGGGCGGCAAGATCCGCAACTACCAGATCATCGCCCCGACCACCTGGAACGTCGGCCCGCGCGACGGCAAGAACAATCGCGGCCCGATCGAGCAAGCGCTGCTGGGGACGCCGATCGCCAACCCGTCCGACCCCGTGGAGGTCGGCCACGTCGCGCGCTCCTTCGATTCGTGCCTGGTGTGCACGGTGCACGCCCACGATGCCAAGACCGGCAAGGAACTGTCCCGTTTTCGGACTGCGTGAGGAGACCCGTCCGTGGCGCAATGGGAACCGCAGATCCGCACCAACCTTGAAGACGAGATCTACCGCACCCGTCTCGACGAGCTGCTGGGCAACATCCCCGGCACCTTGTCCGCCGGGCTGGTCAACGTCCGGTTCCGCGAAGGCTGCGTCCGCCTGCCCGGCGGCCGCGCCGCCGAGGCCGACGATACGCAGGCCACGATCGCTCTGACCTGCGGCCTTTTCGGCGGCGAGATGGGCGAGCGCGGCGCCGGCTTCGCCGAGGCGCTGGCCGCGACGCGCCCCTTCGACTCGGCGTACCTGAGCTTCGCGCAGGAAACGCTGCTGATCAGCCGCCTGGGCCAGGGCGACCGGGCGCTCATCGCCACCGTCTCGCCCAACCTCAACCAGGCCAGCGCGGTCAACCTGCGGCGCGCCGCCAGCAACCGCATCGACAACGGCGCGCGGGGCGAAATCGGTCCGGTGCTGGAAGCCACCAACGAGGTGCTGATGGGCGCCTTGCTCGATTTGAGCACCGGCACCGTGGTCAGCCGCTACGAGCGCTTCCAGGGAGTGTCGGTGCTCCAGCTGGACGGCGACCTGATCGCCGCCGCCCAGGCCATCCTGTCCGCCGGCGGCCCGGTGCGCGGCCTGCGCCTGCGCCATCGCGACGGCCGGGCGATCGAGATCCGGCGCGCCGAGCTGACCGCGGCACAGCGCAGCCTGCACTTCGCGCGCCTCCGCTTCGATCCCGAGCACCTGCTGGTATTGTCCGCCGACCGGCGCGCCATCCCCGGTCTGCTTTCGATCATGATGCGCAACACCGAAACGGAAATCGTGCGCGTCTGGGTCGACGGCCTGCTCAATTACGGCATCAAGTCGACCATGAACCCGTTCCCCAGGACGCAGGCCGAGTTCCTCGACATCGTGCGCGAGCTGCGCCAGCTGGACCAGAACGATCTGCTCGGCCGCCTCGACGTCGGCGGCTTTGCCAACTACACCATGGGCGGCGGGGAAGACATGCAGCGCTGTCAGGAATGCATCTACTACCTGCCCAACGGCCGCTGGTGCGACCTGCCGGAGCTGCCGGTGCCGGTGGAGGCCCACTGGTGGTGCCGTCTGTGGAAGATGTAGGCGCGATCGGCGAGAAAGGAGACAGACGCGTTGGCAAATCTCAAGGAGAGCCTGGAGCGCCTGGCGAAGATCGACGGCTTCCTCGGCGGCTGCGTGGTCGACTCCAACAGCGGCATGATGCTTGGCTCCGAGGGCGGCGGCACGGCGATCGACCTGGAGGTCGCCGCCGCCGGCAACACCGAAGTGGTGCGCGCCGAGCGCAAGGCAATTGCATCCCTCAGCTTGAAGGAAACCGTCGAAGACATGCTGATCACCCTCGGCAGGCAGTATCACCTGGTGCGGCCGGTGACGCGGCTCGACGGCCTGTTCGTCTATCTCGTTCTGGACCGGGGCCGCTCCAACCTGGCGCTCGCCCGGCACACGCTGGCCGACGTCGAGCGCCAGCTGACGCTCTGACGCCGCGACCCCGGCCGACGCGCTTCGCCTGAGCATCCCGAGGATGGCGCTCGTCGACCCCAAGCTCGGCAACCTGGTCCTGCGGGTTGTCTACGACGGTCCCGCGTGGTCCGGCAAGACCACCAGCCTGCGCTCCCTGGCGGCCAGCCTGGGGACGCAGATCTTCTCGACCGACGGCGCCGAGGGCCGCACCATGTTCTTCGATTGGGTCGACTACACCGCCGGCCGCTTCGAGGGCATGCCCATCCGCTGCCAGATCGTCAGCGTCCCCGGCCAGCAGTCGCTCGTCGAGCGGCGCCGGCGGGTGCTGGAAACCGCCGACGTGGTGGTCTTCGTCGCCGATTCGCGGCTCGGCGCGGCAAGCGAGAACCTGCGCTCGTTCGCGCTGCTGCGCGAGATGGCGGCGACGCCGTTGCCGCCGATCCCCATCGTCACCCAGGCCAACAAGCGCGACCTGCTGCCGGTCGTGGCGCTCGACGACCTGCGCGACGCGCTGGGCGCCGGCACCATGGCGATGACCGAATCGATCGCCCAGCGCGGCGACGGCATCCGCGAGACCTTCGTGCTGGCGGTGCGGCTGGCGCTCGACCGCGTGCGCCTGCTGTGGGCGCGGCGCGAGCTGCCCGGCTGCCCGCCGCCGGTCGACACGCCGCAGGACCTGCTGGCGGCGCTGCACCAGGCCGAAGGCGGCCAGATCGAAACGCTGGCCGCGATCGGCATGGGGCTGGCCGACCGCCGCACCCCCGACCCCGCCCCGTCGGAGGTGGTGGCGGCGGCACCAGGGGCGCCGGCGGTGCAGGGGGCGGAGGGGACGCCGGACGCACCGGGACGGCCGGGGGCGCCGCCGGACGCGCCGCCGCCCGCGGCGCAGGGGGCGCCCCTGGCGCCGGACGCGAGCGTGCCGTCGGGGTTGGTGTGGCCGCCGGTGGACGGCCGCATCACGGTACACGAAGCGTCGCGGGAGCCCGCCCGGCTGGAGCGCCGCCGCCGCGGCGATTGGGCCGGCGCCTCGGCCGGCTGGAAGCTGCTGTCGCCGCTCGAAGCGCTGTTTTTCGACATGGACGAAGGCCGCGCCGCGCTGCTGCACTGGGCGCGCTGGCACGCCGCGGCGGGGGCGCGGCTGTCGGCGCCGCGCTGCGTCGTGCTGGCGGCGGCGACACCGGCGTCGCCGACCGCCGGGCCGCAAGCCTGGCGGCTGTGGCAGGTGGTGCGCCGGCTGCCCTCGCTGCAAGACCGCGTCGGCCAGCTGTTCGCCCAGCCCGACGACATCCGCCTGGGAGAAGGCCTGGTCGCCATCGCCCAGCTGCGGCTACGCGCCGAAGAAGACCTCTGCCGCACCGGGTGGCTGCGCCGCGTGGACCTCGGCTCGCTCACCGCCGACGCCAGCGAAAGGCCGGTCTTCACCGGCTTCGTGCCCTTCCCCGCCGATCCGCCGGTGCCGCGTCAGGCCGACGGCGATGCCGGCCACGACCTGCGCCAGCTGCGCGCCGAGCTGGGCCCGCTGCTGCGCCACGAGCTGGCCCAGGCGCCGCAGCGGCTGCCCGAAGTGCTGCGCGCCCTGCAGGCCACCGCGACGCGCCGCGACCAGGCCGCCATCGCCGACACCATCAAGGCGATGCTGCTCGAAATCTGAAGACATTGCGCCCGCCGCGGGCGCATCCCCACCTCGCTTGCGACGGTTCATTGACAGGCGCTGAGGGGTGGTGTATCAACGGGGGAAACACGCAGACTTGCGGTCAGCGCAGTCGTTGGATTTGGGACTGGACCAGGGGGGGACACCATGAACATCCCAGAGGAATTCGGCAACTACCTGCTTCTCAAGAAATTAAGAGAGGACGCCCTGGGCGAGAGCTTCCGCGCCGGCAAGGTGGGGCAGGAGGGTATCGAACAGGTAGTCCTGCTACGGGTTTTCAACGGCCAGGGGATGGACGGCGAGCGCCTCTGGCAGCGCACGAGCGGGCGCGCCGCGCTGCAGCAGGCGCTGCGCAGCCCCAACATCGGCACCGGCGTCGACCTCGGCAAGGTGCGCAGCTTCCCGTACGCGGCCTACGACTACGTGTCGGGCAAGAACCTGGCGACGCTGTTCGCCCAGGCGATGCGCCAGCACCAGCCGCTGCCGGTGGACCACGCCCTGCTGATCGCCGAGCGCATGGCGCTGGCGCTGGCCGCGGCCTATGAGACGCGGGTGGGGGACGAGCGGGTGCTGCACGGATTCGTGGTGCCGCACCTGGTCATGATCTCCAACGAGGGTGAAGCCCGCCTGCTGGGGTTTGAAGTCGCGCCCGGATTGCGCGAGCTGTGGTCCGGCGGCTGGCACGACGACGATCTGCGCGCGTATCTGGCACCCGAAGCCACGGCGTCGGCGGCGATCGGCAAGTCCGATGACGTGTATTCGTTGGGCGCCGTGCTGTTCGAGCTGCTGGCCGGCGAACGGTTGACGGTGATGCCGCCGGCCGGCGGCTACGCGGCGGCGATCGACGCCATGGTGCTGCCCAACGAGGGCACGCCGCTGCCGGCGGGGATCGCGGCGCTGCTCAAAAAGAGCCTGGTGCCGCGCGAGCAACGCATCCCCGACGCCCTCACCTGGCACAAAACGGTGTCCAAGCTGATGATCGAGGGGCACTACGGCTCCACCACCTTCAACCTCGCCTTCTTCATGCACAGCCTGTTCCGCGACGAAATCGACCGCGAGAACCAGGAGATGGAAGCGGAAAAGAAGCTGGAGCTGCCGCGCCGGACGGCCGGCGCCGTGGCGGCGGCAAGCGCCACCGGCGCGGTCGCCGCGGCGACCGCCGCAGCCGCCGCGGGTGCGGCAGGCGACATGCGCGAGCGCACCGGCGTGCGCGACGCCACCTGGGCCGGCAGCGCGCGGGCGGCCGCACCGCCTCCCGCCGCCAACCGCAAACCGCTGTTCATCGGCATCGCCGTGGCCGCGGCGGCGGTGATCGCCGCCGGCAGCTGGTTTGCCTTCGGCCGTTCCAATGCGGCGCCCAAGCCGGCGATGCAGCCGGCGCCGGCCGCCGCCGCCGCCGCTCCCACCGCGGAAGAGGCAGCCCGCACCGCCGCCGCGCTGCAGGCGCAGATCCAGCAGATGATCGAAGCCCGCAGCAAGGACATGGAAAGCAAGCTGAAGGGGCAGTACGACGACCAGATCCATCAGCTGCAACAGAAGCTTGAGGAGAGCCGCCGTGTCGCCGCGACCGAATCGGATCGCGAAAAGGCGCGCGGCGACCGGGCGGCTCCCGCCGCCGCTGCCGAAGCGGCGCAGCTGCCGGCGCCGGCCCACACCAGCGACGCGGCACCGGCACCGGCGCGCACCAATCCGGCGCCGGTCCCCGCGCCCGCTCCGGCCCGCGAAGCATCGGCGGTGCCGGCTTCCGCCGCGGCCGCGGTGCCACCTCCCGCCGCCGCGCCGGCTCCCGAGCCGGCGGCAGCCAGCCAGCCGCAGATCCAGGTCGGCGACCTGGTGCAGGGGGGTCCAGGGGTGGTGGTCCCCAGGGTGACCTACCGTCCGGAGGTCCGCTTCCCCACCGCCGCCCGGCGCATGAACAAGTCGGCCGAGGTGCTGGTCAGGGTGCTGGTGGACGAGCGTGGACGGGTGCAGCAGACCGCGCTGCAAAACGCTCCCGTCGGCCTGGGATTCGACGAAGCCGCCCTGGACGTGGCGCGGCGCAGCAACTACCAGCCGGCAACCAAGGATGGCGTGCGGGTCAAGATGTGGACGGTGATGAAGGTCACCTTCGTGCCGCCGGTCTGAAGCGAGTGTTCCTGGCGTCCCGCCCGGCGGGGGCACCAGGAGGGAAGACTGCGGGGGGAGGAGTGCGGAGCGCGCCCTCGCGTTCAATCGCCGGGAGCGCCGGCGTCGCCGGGACCGCCGGGGCGTTGAGCACGGGGCGCGCTGCCGCCGCGAAGGCCGGCTCTAGAAGTCGGCCGCCTTCAGACTGGCAACCAGCTGCTGGATGCAGGGCTTCAGGACCTTGTCGAACATCCGGTCGTCGTTGCTGACGCCGCCGCCGAAGCCGCCCACCGAAACGTTGGAGTTGGTCTCTTCCTTGCGGGCTTCGTCGGCCCACACGATCTCGCCGGTCGAGACGTTGATCAGGCGGGCATTGAGCGCCGCGACGAAGCTGCGCTTGTGGACGCCGAAGCCGGGCAGGGCGCCGATGCCGCCGCCGTGGGCGCCGGTGTCGGTCGAGCCGTACTCGGTGACCGCGCCGGTCAGGATGTAGTTCAGGCCCAGGACCTTGCCGATCTGCATCGCGGTCTTGGGGTCGATGTCGCCGCCCAGCGTCAGGCCCTTCTCCTTCATGATCTCGTTGATCTTTTCGCGCTCGACGACGACGAACTTGCGGCTCTTCACCAGCTCGGTGACGAAGATGTCCTGCGCCGCCGCGGCGCCGTTCTTGAACCACCACTGGTTGTCCGCCTTGCTGGCGAACTCGATGACGGCGATGCGCGGCTTGCTGCTGGGAGGCTGAGCCGAAACCAGAGAAGCCGTCGCGGCGAGGGCCACGACCGCACAGACGACCGAACACAATGCGCGCTTCATGGTAGATCTCCTAAAGGCAATGGGGTTGCTAGACCGCGCACCGCCGCTCCGCGAAGAGCGCCTGCGGTACGAGAGAGATAGCTGGAGCCGCTGATTATACCGTGAAAACAGGCAGGCCCAGTATGCGGCCGCCCGTCACCGGTCCTGATTCAGGAAGCGCGATTGCGCCCCATCGGGGGCCACTTCGTCCTCGTCGTCCGCGCCGTGGGCGAACAGCGCGATGCGGATGGCATGGCCGCGGCGCGGCGACGGGCTGAGCCGGACGACCTCGCCGTAGTTGGCGACAACCCACGACAGCAGGCTCCAACCGTACCGCCGTCCGCCAAAATGGCCGACGCCGTATTCGTGCATGGGGCGCTGGACCAGGGCGATGTAGTCGGGAGGGTGCGACTGCAGGCCGGTCAGGACCGCGGCGTCGCCGCCGTAGGTCGTCAGGTCGAAAGGGGTGAAGGCGCTCCACGGAGTCGGGTTGGGGCAGCGCAACTGGTAGTTGAGCATGGCCCCCTCGGGCATCACCAGCAGGGAAGAGCCGGGGCGCAGCAGCGGTCGCAGCTCGTCTTCCGCCGCCTCCAGGGTGGCGGCGGTGGGATCGAGCGCCGGCGGATAGCTCAGGATCGCATCGCCGCCGGTGCCCAGCTGGAAGCTCTTGCGCTCCAGGTAGCTGTCGGAAACGGTCGCGTGGGCCCACAGGCCCGCGACCACCAGGCCCAGCATCGCCGCCCGAAAGACGTCGCCTGGCAGCCGCACCCCCCAGGCGCCGGGGCGCAGCACGAAAGCCACGGCCAGCATCAGCGCCGGCGCCGCATGCACGAACCCGTAGTGCGAGAGCTGCGAATCGAGCACCACCTTCATCAGCATGGCGAGGGAAAACGCCGCCCACATGCTGACCATGGCAGCCTGGCGGGCCGCCGGCAGGTCCACCGCGCGCACCGCCCGCACCACGCCCCAGACGAGCAGGATGCCGGTGACCAGCGGCAGCGGGCGAGGCAGGTCCTCCCAGGGGATGTCCAGCAGGCAGCCGGCAGCCAGGGCGGCGGCGCCGACCAGCACGACCAGGCCCACGCGCCACCGGCGCACCCGCGACAGCAGCAAGTCGAGCAGCAGCGCGCCCACCAGCGCGCCGGCCCAGGCCAGCGCCATGTCGCGCAACGCCTTCAGGTTGTCCCGAGCATCGTTGAGCCCGGCCACCTCGCGGTAGAAGTGATCGCCGCGGCCGATCGCGTCCCAGGCCAGGCCGGCATTGGTGGCCAGCCCCGCCGCCGCCCGCGCCGGGCCGATCACCCAGCCAAGAATGGCGAACGCCGCCAGCACCGGCAGCAGCACCGCACCGCCAAACAGCGCCAGCTCGCCGCCCGCCCGCCGCCAGGACGGCCGGCGACGCTCCCAACAGAGCAGCACCAGCAGCGCCACGCCGCCCAGCGCCGCCACCGCGATCTCGACCTTGGTGAGCAGCGCCAGGCCGATCAGCAGGCCGGCCACGGCGAGCGCGCGGCGAGACTGGCGCGAAGCATAGGCGGTCATGGCACACATCGCGCCGATCGCCAGCGCCACGCCATGGGTCGCCTCGTGCGTATAGGGTGAGACAAAGTTCCAGTTGCCGCGCCACGACAGGTGCGAAAAACCCGACGCCACCAGAAACGTGAGACCGGCGAGAAACGCCGGCAACCTGCCGCAGGCGCGCAGAAAGAACACGTGCAGAACGACCGTCGCCGCCGCCAGCAGCACCAGGTTGGCGACCATCAACGTCGTATACGACACCCCGAAGCAGTGAAACAGCAGCGCGTTCCAGTATTGGGAGAGCGGCCCGAACTTCCACGCGATGTCCGCATACAGGTGCCGCCCTTGCGCCAGCTGCCAGGGGGTGTACAGCTGCGCGCCAAAGTCCACCAGCACGTCCGGCCACCGCCGCCAGCCGCGCACCGCCATCACCGCAAACACCACCGCCAGACCGGCCAGGCTCAATCCCTCGGCGCGCCAGCTGCTGCCGGCAGGAACCGCCCGGAAGGCGCCCCCGGCCGCCGGCGACAGGAACGCAGCGGCCGCTTCCGCCGATGGCGGCTCGACAAAAACCGCCTCCTCGGGGTCCGGTTCGACGCGCGCTGGGTCCGGGGCGAGCACGCCGCCAGGCTACCGGCCCCTCGCTAAAGCAGCCACAAAGACACCAACGGCCTCCACAAAGAAATCGCAAGGCATTTGTCGTTTTGGCGTAGCTGTATACTTACCCGCACCCTCTGGAGGGAGCCCATGCCGCCACCGCAGGATCAGCCATCCCCCGCGGCCGGCCATCCCCACCCGCGCTCCCATCCAGCCGCCGGCGGCACCCCCAGGATGGTCACACCCGGCCGGGAGGCACGTTGGCTGTGGTTTGTGTTTCTGCTGGCCCTGGCGGTGCGCCTGGTCTACCTGTGGGATGTCCGGGACCTGCCGACGCTCCACCACCTGGTCATGGACGCCGAGCGCTACGACGCCCTGGCCCGCCGCATTCTGGCCGGCGGCTGGCGCCCGCACGAGGCCTTCTACCAGGCGCCGCTCTACCCCTACCTGCTGGCCGCAACCTATGCCGTCAGCGGCGGTTCGCTCCTGGCGGTGCGCCTGGGCCAGGCGCTCCTGGGCGCCCTGACCGCAGTCCTGGCCGCCGTCGCCGCCGGCCGCCTCGGCAACCGCGCCCCGCGGCCGCGGGCGCAGACCCAGCCAACCGCCAGCGGCGATGCCGGTGACGCCGATGGGGATGGGGAACGACGCCGCCTCGCACTGCTCGCCACCGCCGGCGTGCTCGCCGCGTTGTACGCGCCGGCGATCTTCTATACACCCCTGCTGCTCAAGACAGTCCCGGCCCTGTTGCTGGAATCGGCAGCGCTGGTGGCGCTGCTGCCGCCCGCCGGCCGCCGCTTCACCCCAGCGCGCTGCCTGGGCATCGGCGCCCTCCTGGGCGCCGCCTCACTGCTGCAGGAAAGCCTGCTCCCGCTGGTGCCGGCAACCGTCCTGTACCTGCTGGCGCGGCCGTGGCCGGCAGCCGCCAGCCAGCCGCCTGCCGACGAAACAACCATCGGCCGCACAACGATCCATCACGCGGCCACCAGCGATACGACCGGCCGCAACATGCCCCCTGGCGGAACGCCTGCCGCTCCTACATCTGCCGGACACAGAGTCCCCGGCGGGGCGGCACGGCGGCCCTGGCTGGGCGCGGCGGCCGTGTTGGTTGGCGCGGCGCTGGCCCTTGCGCCGGCGGCGCTGCTCAACCTGGCGGCGAGCGGCCAGCTGCTGCTGACCAGCTCGCAGAGCGGCGTGAACTTCTATATTGGCAACGCTCGGGGCGCCACCGGCACCTACTCCGGCCTGTCCGGCGGCGGCCAGACGCCGGAGCGCCAGAAGGAGGATTCGGAGCGCCTTGCGGCGCTGTTCGCGGCGCGCGACAGCGGCCGGCCGGTAGCCCCGGCGTCGCTGGCGCCGGCCCAGGTCTCGCGCATCCTGTGGCGCGAAACCTGGCGCCAGATCGTCGCCGACCCGGCCACCTGGGGGCGGCTGATGCTGCGGAAGCTGCGCCTGTTCTGGAACAACTACGAGCTGCCGGACGCCGAGGGCTTCCGCGTCTACCGGCGTGAATCCCTCGCCCTGCGCCTGGATCCCCTGACCTTCGGCCCGCTCGCGCCGCTGGCAGCGGTCGGCCTGCTCTCCCTCGCGACCCGCGGCACTGCCCGCGAGCGCCACGCGGCCGCGCTGCTCGCCTTGCTGACCCTCACCGTCTGCGCCGCGGTCGTGCTGTTTTTCGTCTTCGGCCGCTATCGCCTGGCGGTGGTGCCCTTCCTCCTGCCGCTCGCCGCCGCCGGCATTCAGGAGCTGCGCGAAATCGGCCACCGCGCCAGCCAGGCCGCCGGCATCGGCCTGCGCCGGCCCGCGGCAGACCTCGCCCTGCTCGCCGGCGTCGGCCTGGCCGTCAACCTCCCCTGCTACTCCGCAACCGAGATCGCCAGCCAGGACTCCGCCATCGAGTGCAACCTGGGCACCGCCGCCATGATGGGAGCCGCGGCCAGCCACGCCGACTTCCGCCGCCTGGTCGCCGCCGGAGCCTTCGCCGGCAAGGTCAATCCGTCCGCCACCGCTGACGCGACGGCGCCTTCCGAGCCCATCACCGGCCCGGCGCCATCTGCTCCGACAGCCGGCGCAGCACCCACGGAACCGGCCACCTCCGAAGCGACGATGGCGGCGGCGCGCGCCAAGCTGACCGAGGCGGTGGAGCTCGCGTCCCGCGCCGTCGACTACCTGGCCGCCGCGGACGCCGACAGCCCCGACTTTGTCGTCGCCAAGGTCGCCTGGGCCAACGCCCTGGCGGACCGCGGCCGCTACCTGGCCGAGGCCGGCAACCTGGACCAGGCGCTCGCCGACGTCGGCACCGCCCGCGACCGGCTGACCGCGGTGCTCGCCGCACCACCCGCCGACCCCGAGCTGCAGCGCCTCGCCACCTCAGGCAAGGAAGCGATCGACGACCAGCTGGTCACGCTCCTGAGCAACGCCGGCCTCCACCGCATCGAAACCGGCCAGCTCGACGACGCCGACGCCCTGCTCACCCGCGCCACCGCGGTCGCGCCCAACCTCGCCGCGCCCCGCGGCAGCCTGGCCCTATGCCGCCTCCAGCGCGGCCTGGCAGCCCGCCACCAAGGCGATCGCGCCGCAGCCGCGCGCCTCCTGGCCGAAAGCCGCGACCTCTACCGCACCGCCGTCGCCCTCGCCCAAACCACTGACCGCCCCGACCTCGCCACCCTCTTCGCCAAAGGCCAAACCTCCGCCGAAGCCGCCCTCGCCGACAGCACCCCCCAGACGGCACCAGCACCCCATCGCTAGCGCAATCAGCCTGCACGTGGAGCTGCTTCGCCTATGGCGAGGGCGGGGCGGTGGCGAGGGCGGCGAGCTCCTGGGCGTCGACGACGCAGAGGGCGGTGAGGTTGACGATGTCGGCGACTTCGACGCCGGCTTGCAGGACGTGGACGGGCTTGGCCATGCCCAGGAGGATGGGGCCGATGGCTTCGGCTTTGGCCAGGCGCCAGATGAGCTTGTAGGCGATGTTGGCGGATTGGAGCTCGGGGAAGATGAGGACGTTGGCGGGGGCGCGCAGGTGGCTCCAGTCGTAGGTGTCGCGCAGGAGCGAGTCGACGACGGCGGTGTCGGCTTGCATCTCGCCGTCGATTTCAAGGTGGGGATCGCGCTCGCGGACCAGCTCGACGGCGCGGCGGACCTTGCGGGCGGCGGGGTGGGCGTTGGAACCGAAGTTGGAGAACGACAGCATCGCGACGCGGGGGGTGATGCCGAAGCGGCGGACGAATTCGACCGTCAGGGTGGTGATCTCGGCCAGCTCCTGCGGATTGGGATCGATGTTGACGGTGGTGTCGGCCAGGAAGAAGAGGCGGTCTTCCAGGATGAGGACGTAGGCGCCCGAAACCCGCGACACGCCGGGGCGGGTGGAGATGATCTGCAGCGCCGGGCGGATGGTGTCGGGGTAGCTGCGGGTGAGGCCCGAGATCAGGCCGTCGGCGTCGCCCTCCTCGACCATCATGCTGCCGAAATAGTTGCGCAGGCGCATGAGCTTGCGGGCGTCCACCAGGGTCATGCCGTCGCGGCGCCGCATCTCGTGCAGCCGCTGGGCGTACGGCTCGAGCAACGGCGAGGTTTCATTGTGCAGGATGGTGACGCGCTCCTCGGCCAGGTCCAGGTCACGGAGCTTGCCGGCGATCATGTCGCGGCGCGCCAGCAGGATGGGGTGGGCGATGCCTTCGTCGACCAGGATCTTGGCGGCGCGCAGGATCTGGTCGTGCTCGCCTTCGGGGAAGACCACCCGGCGGGGGCTGCGCTTGGCCCGGTCGATGATGCCGCGCATCAGCTCGAAGCGGCGTGAGATGAGGGTTTCCAGCCGCCGGTGGTAAGCGGCGAAGTCGGCGATCGGCACCCTGGCCACACCTGTCGCCATGGCGGCGCGGGCGACCGCCGGCGGCACGCGCAGCAGGACGCGGTGATCGACCGGCTTGGGGATGAGGTATTCGCGGCCGAAGCGCAGCGCGTCCAGGCCGTAGGCGCGCAGCACCGAGTCGGGCACGTCTTCGCGCGCCAGCTCGGCCAGCGCCCAGACCGCCGCCAGCTCCATCTCGTCGTTGATGTCGGTCGCCCGCACGTCCAGGGCGCCGCGGAAGATGAAGGGGAATCCCAGGACGTTGTTGACCTGGTTGGGGTAGTCGCTGCGGCCGGTGGCGACGATGGCGTCGGGGCGGGCGGCGCGCGCCTCTTCGTAGGAGATCTCGGGGTCGGGGTTGGCCATGGCGAAGACCACCGGATCGCGCGCCATCGAGCGGATCATGTCCGGCGTCACCACGCCGGCAACCGACAGGCCGATGAACACGTCGCAGCCGGCCATCGCCTGGGCGAGCGTGCGCGCCGCGGTGTCGGCGGCAAAGGCCTCTTTTTGCGGGTCCATCAGCTCGCGCCGGCCGCGGTAGACGACGCCGGCGATGTCGCACAGCACGATGTTCTCGCGCCGGGCCCCCAGCTTGAGGTAGAGCTTGGCGCAGGACAGCGCCGCCGCGCCGGCGCCGGAAAAGACGATGCGCGCGTCGGCGATCGGTTTGTCGATCAGCTTGAGCGCATTGAGCAGCGCCGCTCCCGAGATGATGGCGGTGCCGTGCTGATCGTCGTGAAAGACGGGAATCTGCATTTCCGCCTTCAGGCGGCGCTCGATCTCGAAGCAGTCGGGAGCGCGTATGTCTTCCAGGTTGATGCCGCCGAAGCTGGGCTCCAGCAGCTTGACCGCGCGGATGAACTCTTCGGGGTCTTCGGTGGCGATCTCAAGGTCGAACACGTCGATGTCGGCGAAGCGCTTGAACAGCACCCCCTTGCCTTCCATGACCGGCTTGCCGGCCAGCGCGCCGATGTTGCCCAGACCCAGGACGGCGGTGCCGTTGGTGATCACCGCCACCAGATTGCCCTTGGCGGTGTACTCGTAGGCGGCCAGGGGATCGCGCTGGATCTCCTTGCAGGGATAGGCGACGCCGGGGCTGTAGGCGAGCGACAGGTCGCGCTGGGTGAGGGTGGGCTTGGTGGGGACGACCTGGATCTTTCCCTTGCGCCCCTGCGAGTGGTAGGCGAGAGCGTCCTCGGCGCTGATCTTTTTCACCCCCGCATCTTACCAGCGGCACCCGGCAGAGCCCGGCGGGAACCGGGCGGCGTCAGGTGGTGGGGCGGCCGGCGCCGCTCAGGACGGCCTGCTCGAAGACCCGGCGATAGAGGGTCAGGAGATCGGAAAAGACGCGCGCGAAGGCCTGGTCGGTCGCATCCTCCAGCAGGGGGTGCTCGTGCGGCAGCGGCGGCAGGTAGACGCCGGCTTCGCCAGGGGACCAGGGGACCACCTGGGCGCCGGCGCGTTCCGCGCCACCGGCGGCGATCGCCGCGGCCGGCGCCAGCTCGCCGGCGGCCGTGACGGCGGTTGCGGCGGCGGCGGCCTTGCCGGCGCTCTGTTCGGACGCTGCCAGCGCGGCGGCGCGACCGTCGACCAGGTAGAGGGTGTAGAAAAACTCGAACATGTCGACCTTGAGCACCCGCAGGATCTTTTCCAACGAATCGAGCTTGGGCAGCTCCTTGCCGTTTTCATACTTGGAGAGTTGGCTCTTGCCGATGCGGGCTTCGCGCGCCACGCGACTCTGGCTTTTACCCCGCAGCTCGCGCAGCAAGCTGAGGGTCCTCCCCAGGTTCGCAAACATGCCCATAGGAGAAATGTAGCGGCTGCAACATACCGCACGCAAGCGTAAGTCACTGATTATGAGATATTTAGATCGCAAGCATTAATCACATGCGAGCATTGAATGGCGGCGTCTGGCGACGAATTTTGCAATCGGTAGCCAGGATCGAAGTAAAAGTTGTCTTTATTCGACCTGGGCGCATTTTTCTCTTGTCCCGCTCGCGGCAAGGGCAAGCGGCGGCCCGAGGGCGCCGCCTGAGCTACAAGATTGCCGTTGCCGGTAAGACGCCGCGGAGCGACGCCGCGGCGAGGGGTCAGCGCCGCTTGCGGCGGGGGTGTTTGCGGACTGCCGCGGGGGGCGGCGGGGTGGGTTCGACCGGCTCGTGGCCGGTGATCTCGCCGGCGGCGACGGCGCGCGGCACGACGCGGAAGAGCACCGTGAAGTCGCCCACTTCGACCGCGCCCTGCGCGACCGGCCGCGAGCGTTGCAGCGTCGTCTGGATGAAGGTTTCGATCGTGCCGAGCACGTCGCTGATCTCGCCCGGCAGGTCGGCGCCGCCGTGCGGCACCGGGTAGGTGTCGGCCGCCGCCGGCGCGTCTCGCGCCACCGCCTTGGCCTCGTTCTCCACCAGATCGTAGCGACGGAAGAAGTCGCGCCGGCTGACCCCTTGCGCATCCAGGATCTTGGCCAGGGTCGTCAGGGTCGCCTCCTGAAAACCGTTCTCGATGCGCGACAGCTGGCCGCGGCCGAGGTGCGCCCGCTCACCCAGCTTCTCAAGGGTCAGATGACGCTCGCGGCGCAGCCGGCGCAGCGTCTCGCCAACTTTCTCGAACATGTCCACCTGCGCAACATACAAGCGGCAAGGGTCCGGTTGCAAGACGTAACCCCTTTAAGCTCAAATGTTTACGCCCAGGAAACATTGCCTTATGCGGCGTTTTGTTCCCACTTGCGGCAAGCGTCGCCACCCTTGCAAGCCCCGATCCGACAAGAAGTCACCTGCCCAAAAACCCAAATTCGTGCTGCGCCCGGCGCCTCAAGATCGACGGAAAAACCGGGATCGGACGTTTCTACAGGGTGATGGCCCGTTTTTCAGGCACTGCCGGCGCACTGACGATCCGTGGACGCCGGGCTGGAGACGCGATGGCCGCGAGGACCCCAGAGGGTTCGGACGGGATGCACTGCAGCGGTCAACCGGAGCGGGAGAGGTCGGCGGGAGGGGTTCGGGCGGGATGCAATGCCACGGTCAGCCGGGAGCCGGGGAGGACTCCGGGAGGGTTCGGACGGGGCGGACGCAGCGGTCAAGAGAAACTTGGGAATGTTTGCATATTGTTAGTCTTTCCTGGAGAATCGCTGCAGCATGGACAACCGGCCGATCGGGTCTGAGCGGGGAAGCGGGCCGCAGCATGGGGGACCGGCGGCGACGCCGCTGGCGCTGGCGGCGTTCCGGCGTCATGGCGAGCGGCACCTGGCGCGCCATTTCAACAGCGTTCGGCTGGGGCGCGCGCACCACCCCGACTTCACCGCCGCCCGCGACCGGCCGCTGATCGTCTATTGCAATCACTCCTCGTGGTGGGACCCCCTGGTCTGCCTGCAGCTTGCCGCGCAGCTCCTGCCCGAGCGCCGGCACTTCGCGCCGATCCCGGCCGGCGCCCTGGCCGGCAGCCGCTTTCTGTCCGGGATCGGCTTTTACACCGTGGACGACCAGCCCGGCCGGCACGCGCGCTTTCGCCGCCACCTGGATGCCGCCAGCCAGGTCCTGGAGGAGCCGGGCGCCACCCTGTGGATCGCGCCCAGCTGGCGCCTCGCCGACCCGCGACAGCGGCCGGTCGAAGTGCGGCCATGGTTCGGCCAACTGGTCCATCGGCTCCACCGCGGCGTGCTGCTGCCGCTGGCGATGGAATTTCCCTTCTGGGACGCGCTCCTGCCAGAAGCGCTGGTGGGCTTCGGCCAGGAGCTGGCGATCGAAGACGCCGGCATGCGGGCGCGCGACTGGACGGCCGTCCTGGCCGCCCACCTGCAGGAAGCCCAGGATCAGCTCGCCGCCGACGCGCAGACGCACGACCCCAACCTGTTCGAGCCGCTGCTGGGCGCCGGCGCCGCTGCCGCCGCCGCGCCTGCCGGCGCCGCCCGCGGCGGTCTGCCAGCGGTCTGGCGACGCCTGCAAGCGCACCTGCGCCGCCGCCGCGAGCACGGCCGCGGCCCGCTGCGCCCCTCCAGCCAGGGCGAAGACGCGGGGTAGTGGCCTGTCCTGGAGAATTCGCGGCTTCAGGCCGCCTTGCGCACCACTTCGGCCTGGCGCGGCCAGCTGCCGCTCAGGAAGTCGCCCGCGGCCGGGAAAAAGATCTTGGGCCGCTCCAGGTAGGGGTGATGCCCGGCGCCGTCGATGCGCAGGAAGCGCCCGTTGCCGCTGTGCGCTGCCCAATCCCGCGACGCCTCGATCGGCACGTAGTCGTCCGTTCCCTGCATCACCAGCAGTGGGAATTGCAGCGCCCCCAGGCGCGGGCGGAAGTCCCACGCCTTCATCTTGGGCACGATGTGGTCGAAGTAGAGGCTCATCGAGTGGCGCGGCCATTCGTTGGGGCAACCGCACACGTCGTCCAGGGGGAACCGCGCCGCCGCCTCCAGGTCGCTCATCTGGGCCGGCAGCAGGAAATAGGTGAACCAGGCCTTGCAGAAGGCGACCGGATCCTCGCGATCGACGCCGTCGCGGCGCATCTCTTCGAGCCGCGGCACCCCCGGCGGGTAGACCAGCATCTCCGCCGACGGCATCTCCTGCGCCCATTCGCCAGGCTGGCGCGGCGTGATCGGGCAGACCAGCAGCATGCGGTCGACGCGCTCCTGGTTCTCGATGGCGTACGCGGCGGTGACCGCCGCGTGGTACGAGGTCCCCAGGAGCGACAGGCGATCCAGGCCGAAGTAGCGCCGCACCGCCTCCAGGTCCCGCACGTCCTGCTCCAATCCCACGTGCCGGCGGTCGGTGACCGCGCTGGACCGCCCCCGGCTGCGCGGGTCGTACAGGATCAGCCGCCGCCCTTCGGCCAGCGGCAGCAACGCATCCGCCAACCAGCTGGCGTTGGGGACCACCACCGTCTCCGCCCCTTCCCCCACCACCCGGTAGTACAGATTCAACCCGCGCCGCACCAACACAAAGCCTTCGCTACCCGTCATCGCCGCTCGGTCGCCTCCGCCCTCCGGACCCGGAAGTTTACTACAGGGGTGCGAAGCGCCGGGGGTGCCGATGCGTCGCGGGGCCGGGTGCTTCGCCGCCGGGCGGGAGCGGCGGCAGGAGCCCCCGGTCCCCGGCGCCCGGACGGGCCCCCGCGACGCGGTTCGTCAGCCGGCCGGCTACTTTCCTTGGCGAAGCCGGAAGAGCGCCATGGCCTCCAAAAGGACCGACAGGAAGGCAAGGGCGCTAGCCCCGTAGCAGTGCATCATGAAGGCCACGATGCTGGCGGCGGAGCCGACCAGGAGCGAGCTGATGATCAGGGCGTAGACCCCCCCCGGTGGAGGCAGGTTGCCGCCGCCGCCTGAATGGGGAGCGCCATCGGGGTCGATCGGGTTGATCGGGTTGACCGGCATCGTGCCATCGGACATGGGTCGATCCCTCCTTGGTTTGAAAGCGACCTTTCATGAAACATCTGCAGAAGAGGCGCGGCAGCGACGGCAGGCGTTACGCCCGGTCATCGCGCCAGGCCGACAAGAACGAAAGGAGCCCAATAGTAGGGAGGAGAGTAGTCCGAATCGAGCAGGTCGAGCTTGGCCCGTTGCAGGGCAGCGGCGCGGTCGCCGGTCTGTTGCAGATTGCGATAGAAGCTGACCATGAGCTTGGCGGTGGACTGGTCGTCCACCTGCCAGAGGCTGACGACGACGCTTTGGGCGCCGGCATACAGAAAGGCGCGCGTCATGCCGATGATGCCCTCGCCCGAAACCTGCTGGCCGACGCCGGTCTGACAGGCTGACAGCACGACCAGGTTGGCGCGCAGATCGAGATCGAAGACCTCACGCACCTGCAGCAGGCCGCTGTCCGCGGGGTCGGAGGGGTGGGCGGCGGCCAGGCGCAGGCCCGAGCTTTCGGGTTCGTTTTCGTCCAGGCTGCCGTGCACGGCAAAGTGGAGGTAGCGCGCCGAGCCGATCATCGGGTTGGTCTTGACCTCCTGCTCGGTGGCCTCCGCGCCGGTAAAGACCATGGCGTCGCCGGGGAACAGCTGGGCGATGCGGTTCACCTCGTCGCGGGCACCGGGCAGCGCCGGCATGGCGGCCGGGCTGTTCTGGGGTGGCGGCGCCGCGCCGCCGCGGGTCGCGGCGAAGGCCGCCGGCGGTACCTGCGGATCGCCAAAACCGACGAACGCCTTGCCCGCCGCGCCTCCGCCGGCACCGCCGGAATTGTCGCGGCGCGTCGCCAGCAGCACCGCAAGGACGCTCGCCGACGGCGCATACGACACCGAGCGATCGCGGATCAGGTACGCCAGCTCGCGGCGGGGAGCGCCCGCCGCCGGCGGCGGGCGGGTCAGCAGCGCCTCGAAGCTGAGCGCGTAGAGCGGGCCGTCGGGAGCCACGATGAGATGGGACTTGCCGGCCAGCTCGCCCGCGGCAGGCCGCAGCAGCGCGACATACAGCTTGTAGGAATCTTCGGCCAGCTGGTGGGCGCCCTTGCCGGGTTCGCGGGCCATGCCCGTTCGCACCTCCTCGACCAGCGCCGCCAGCGTCGCCCGCGGTGCCAGCGCATGGCTGGTCAGGCCCTCGCGCGTGACGACGAACAGGTACGACGTATCGTCGCCCAGGAAGTACTCCAGCAGCGCGCTGTCGGCGTCGAGCTTGTCCTGGATCTCCTCCAGGCCAAGCGTCCGTTGCGGCAGCAGGGCGGCGTAGGCGGGCCGCTGCTGCACGATGGTCGCATTGACCTGCAGCTCCTCGTCTTCGGCCTGGTCCAGCTGGTGCGCCAGCTGCTGCACCTCCGGATCGGGCGAGCTCGAGGCGACGGTCGACGAAAGGCGCCTGGCGAGCTTCGCGATGCGCTCGCTGGTTTCGGTTTCGCGCTGCTTGAGCTGAGGCGAAATGCCGCGACGGAGGTCCACCCGCTCCTTGGCCAGCAGGTCGAGAAGACCGCGGGCGCGCGCTTTTTCGCTGACCGCGAGCGCCTCGGCGGCATGGCCGGCAGCCGGTTCGCGGGCGTCGAGCCGCATCAGAAGGTCGACCGACAGCTCAAAATAGCGGCGCAGGCTGGCCAGAAAGGTGACCCGCTCATCCGGCCGGATCACCGCCGTCCGCACCCGTTCGGCAAGGTCCAGGGCATTGTCGGCAGCCGTCCGCGCCGCCGGCAGCTCACCGCGGTCGCGGCGCAGCTTCGCCAAGCCGGCCCACGCCTCGGCTGCGACGATCGGCGAGCGCCGGACCAGGTGGAGCGCCTGTTCGAAGTCCATCTCGGCGTCCTCGGGCCGGCCGGCCTGCGCATAGGCCTTGGCGAGATCGCACAACAGCTGCGCCTGGCGCTGCGGGTGGTCGCGCGATTCCAGGGCGATGGCGCTCTGCAGCTCCTGCACCGCCCTTGCGGGTTGACCCATCTCGCGGTGGACGCGGCCCAGATCGTACAGCGCACGCACGTCCAGGTCGCGCCGGCTGTGCGCGCGGCTGAGCTCCAGGGCGGTTTCGAACCTGGCGGCAGCGGCTTCGCGCTGGCCGGTGGCCTCCAGGGCCTCGCCAATGCCAAGGGTCGCGGCCACGATGCCCTCGGCGTCGCCAACCCTGGAGGACTGCGCCAACGCCTCCTCGTACCACTGCTGCGCCGGCTTGTACTTGCCAAGATAGGAGAGCACCATGCCCGAGTCGTTCAGAACGCCGACCAGGTCGTTGCCGGCACTGCGCCGCGCCAACAACTTGCGGGCCTGCGCCAGGTCTTCGTTGGCAGCCTGCAGCTCGCTCAGGTTGATCTCGAGCTCTGCGCTGAAGCGCAGGGCTCGCGCCTCGCCCTCGACGTCGCCGGCCTGCCGCGCCAACTCGCTGCTGATGCCCAGCGCGTGGCGCGCCGCGTCCAGATCTCCCTGCAAGCCCAGGATGCCGCCGATCTCGCAGTAGATCGAGCTCAGATCGCCGATGGCGCCGCGGCGCTCTTCGAGCGCCAACGCCGCACGGTAGGCGGTCAGATCGCCGCGGGGGTCGCTGCCCTTCTTCAGTTCGTAGCCGAGCCACTGCAGCGTGTCCGCCTGGGCGCTCTCGTCGCCGGCCTGCCGCTCGCGCTCCAACGCCGGGCCCAGGGCGGCGGCGATGCGCGACGACGGCTGCAGCACCGCCAGACCCTGCAGCGCGGCGGCCTCGTCGCGCGCCGCGCCGAGAGCGCGCGCCAGCTCCAGGGCGCGCGCGAACAGCTTCTCCGCCTCCGCCGCCAGCCCCGCCGCCGATCCCGCCGCGCCCTCCGCCATCTGCCTTGCCGCGTCCGCCTGTCCCAGCAGGGCGCCGAGGACCGCCGGCAGCTCGCCCACCTGCTCGGCGGCTGGCACGGCCGTGGCGAACCGCGCCTGCGCCGCGGCGCCGGGATTTTCCTCCAGGTCCACCCGGCCCGACCACAGGTCGCGCTCGGCCCGCGTGCGCGTCATGTCGCAGGGGCCCTGCGGCCGCTCCTCGTCAAGGCCCAGGGCGACGGCGCCGCCCGCCGCGCGCGGGTGTCTGGCGACCACCGTCCAGCGGTACTCGCCCGCCGCCTCGCTCACCCACGAAAGGTGCTGCGGCGCATCGGTCAGGGCGGGGGGCAGGACCGTCTCGTCGGTAGTGCCGTCCGGGCCGGTGCGGCGCACCACGCTGCCGTCGGGCGCCGGCACGACGACCAGCCGCACGTAGGTTCCCGCCGGCAGGATGAGGGACAGCCTGTCCTGGGCTGGGTACACCGGTGCCGGCTGAGGCGCCGCGGCGCCGGCAGGCCGTGGCGGCCCGTTGCGGGCGGGCGCCGAGCAGGCGAGCGCGGCAAGCGCAAAGGGGACCAGGCCGCACAGCGCCGCGCGCCGCCGCAGGCAGGCATGGATGGCCGAATGCACGCTGGCCGTATTATCGCATCCCGCCGCGGGACGGCGAAGAAACGGTTCGGTCTCGTCACCGCTTTGTGCCAGGATTAGGCCGGCACTGCAAAGGGCGGACGGGATGGCGACCAGCGATCAGGAAGTCGTGTCAGGATACCTGCGGGGAGAGGCCGACGCCGTGGCCACGGTGCAGACCTGGATCTCGCGTGCCGCCTGGCCGTACCAGCGCCGGCTGTCGGGGCGCTGGGACGACGTGTTGCAGGATGTCAGGCTGGAGGTCACCCGGCTTTTGGGAGCCGGCAAATTCCGCGGCGAGTCGTCGCTGCGCACCTACCTGTGGCAGGTGGTCAGCCACACCTGCCTGGACCAGCTGCGGTCGCTCTCGCGCTGGCAGTGGGCGGAGCTCGAAGAGCTGGACAACGGCGCGGCGGCGATCGCCGGCCCGCGCATGGCCGCCGATCACGAGGACCGCGACCTGGTGCAGCGGGTGATGCGCAAGGTTTCGGCCGACTGCCGCGAAATGTGGTCGCTGATCGCCATGGGCTACTCCTATCGCGAGATGAGCGAGCGGCTGAGCGTCGCCGAAGGGACCCTGCGCGTGCGCGTGCTGCGCTGCCGCGAGAAGGCCGCCGCCCTGCGCCGCGGACTGCTCGCCGCGGGCGATGGCAGCGGCCGTAACAGTTCCGCCGCCGAGTCGCCTACTCTTAGTGAGCGAGCGGATGACGATGGAATGTGACACGGCAATCGAACTCCTACCCTGGCTGCTCAACGGCACTCTGGACGCCGGCGAGCGGCGCCAGGTCGAAGAGCACCTGCGCACCTGCGCCGCCTGCCGCACCGCGCTCGCCGACACCCGCGCGGCGTGGCAGCTCTTCGACTGGCACCCCTCCCCCGACGAGCTGATCGCCCTCGCCGCAGCCGACGCGGCCGACGCGGCGGACCCCGCGCCGCCGACGCAGGCCGCGCCCGGCAGCATCCAGCAACACGTCGTCGCCTGCCCGCGCTGCGCCGCCGACCTGGAGCTGGTGCGCGCCAGCCGCCTGCTCGCGGAGACCGCGCCCGATGCGGCAGACAGCACGGGCGCGGACCGTGCCGGCAACGGCAGCCTGGCCTTTCTGCAGCCGCCCGCTGCGCCGCCGGCAGCGCTGCCCAAGGGACAGACGGCGCCAGCCAGGACCGCCGGCCGCACCTGGCCGCGCAACGCCCTGATCGCCGCCGGCCTGGCCGGCGTGGTGGCGCTCACCGGCTGGTTCCAGAGCAGCCGCCACGTGCACGCCCTGGAGGATCGCCTGGCCTCCCTGGAGGTCGCGCAGACGGCCGCCGCGACCCGCACTGCCACCGCTACGACCGTGCCGCCCGCACCGGCGGCGCCCGGACCGGCGACCACCCAACAGACACCGGCGGGGGCCGCCACCCTCCAGGCGAGCGGCGGCGCGGCCACTGACGACGCCGCCAATCTGCGCCGCCGGGCCGACGCCGCCCAGGCCAAGCTCGACCAGCTGGCTGGCGAAAACCGCCAGCTGGCGGCCAAGGTCGCGGCGCTGGGCCAAACCGCCGCGCAGCTCGAGCAACGCACCTCGGGGCTCGGCACCGGCGCGGCCGGCGAGCCGGTCGAAAAGGCCGCCTGGAACGACGAGCTGTCGCCCAACGATCAGGCCGCACGCGGCGCTGCGCCGCCGGCGCCGGCCATCCCGCTCTCCAAAGGCGCCGCGGCGCTGGCGCTGCGCACCCGCCAGCACGGCCGCTACGGCACCTACGAGGTCGAGATCCACGACGCGCGGGGGCGGCTGGCGGGCGGCCCCTACACGGTGACGCGGGCTGACCGCGACGACACCTTTGACCAGTTTGACGTCATCCTGCACCGCGCCACCCTGGCTCCCGGCAACTACACGCTGCAGCTGTTCGGCCGCGACGATCGCCAGCCGGGCAAGCCGCGCGAACCGGTGGCCACCTACTCCATCCGCGTCTCCTGAGCTTCCTCCCAGGTGCGCATGGCGGCGATCGCCTGCTGCGCCGTGGTCACCCGCCGCAGCTGGGCGCGGAGCTCGGACTGCCGGAACATCCGCGCCGCCGTCGCCAGCAGCTGCAGGCAGCCCTCCGGCCGCCGGTCCGGGCAAAGGAACAGAAAGACCTGCTCCATGGTGCCGGCGCCGGCGGCAGCTGAACCCGCCGAGCCGGCGGCGCCGGCGAGCCCGCCGCGCAACAGCCCCAGGGCGACGCGCGGCGCGTGCAGATCGGGGATGCGCACGTGCGGCATGGCGATCCCCTCGGCCAGGAAGGTGGACGCCTCCTGTTCGCGGCGATCGAGCAGGCGCAGGATGTCGGCGCTGGTCAGACGCTGCTGCTGGCCGCCCAGCAGGTCCACCAGCACGCGCAGCAGGTCCTGCTTGGCGACCGGCCGGTCGAAAAACGCCACGGCGTCGGGCTGCAGCAGGTCGGACATCCGCATGCGGCCGCTCCCCGCGGCTGCCGCGCCCGCCGCGCCCGGCGCCCTCGGCGGGTTCGCCAGCACCGACCACCCGGCGAGCGCCGCATGGCGCGACGGCAGGGAGACCACCGGCGCCGCCGCGGCCACGGCCGCATCGCCGTCGCCCGCCGCCGCCGCCCCGGCGCCGCCGCCCGCGGCATCCAGACGCTCGCGCACTCCGGCCTCGTCCACCACCACCACGGCCAGCTTGTCGCCGCCGGCGATCAGGCGCTCGACCGGCGTGCGGCGGCCGAGCAGGCGCTGCCACCAGGGCAGCTCGCCCGGCCGGCCGACCACCACGTGGCCGACGTGGTACTCGCGCGCGAAGCGCAGGATGGTGTCGGCGATGTCCTCGCCCTTGAAGGTGAACACCACCGCGCCCAGCTGGTGCGCCAGCGCCAGCGTGTCGGCCAGGCGGCGGCGGGTTTCGGCGTCCAGGCGCGCCGGGTCCTCGCTCGCGGTCTGCACGTAGAGCGCGTACCAGGTGCGGTTCAGCTTGCCGGCAAAGCGCGAGGCGTAGCGCAGCAGCGACGGCGCATCCGGGCTGCGCGACGACAGGCAGACGACCACCTGGTCGGGGGCCTGCACGGCCGACTCGCCGGGCGTGCGCCGCGACCGGCGCTCGATGATCGAGGCGATCTCCCGCAAGGTCAGCTCGCGCAGCTGCTCCAGGTTCGCCTTGCGGAAGAAGTTGTCGAGCGCCGCCGGCACCTGCTCGGCGGCATAGACGCGCCCCTCCTCCAGCCGCCGCCGCAGGTCCTCGGGCGCCAGGTCGACGTTGACGATCTGGTCGGCGTCGGCGATCACCCAGTCCGGCAGGCGCTCCTTGACCTTGACCCCGATCAGCCGCTCCACCGTGTCGTACAGACTTTCCAGGTGCTGCACGTTGAGCGTCGTCACGACGTGGATGCCCGCCGCCAGCACCTCCAGGACGTCCTGGTAGCGCTTGGTGTTGGTGCTGCCCGGCACGTCGGTGTGCGCCAGCTCGTCGATCAGCGCCACCTCGGGGCTGCGCTCGAGCAGCGCCGCCAGATCCAGCTCGCGCAGGTCGACGCCGCGATATTGGATGGTGCGCGGCGGCACTTCGGGCAGCCCCAGGCAGAGCGATTCGGTATCCACCCGGTTGTGGGTTTCGACGATGCCCACCACCACGTCGACGCCCTGCGACTTGAGGCGGTGGCCCTCCAGCAGCATCTGGTAGGTCTTGCCGACGCCCGGCCCGTACCCCAGGTAGACCTTCAGCCGCCCGCGGCGCGAGCGGTGGATGAGGTGCAGGAAGCTTTCGGGCGTCGGCGGCGGCGCGGTCATGGGTGGGCGGCGGCGGTGGCGGCTGGCGGCGGCGATGGCGGCGGCAGCGGGCGGGTTTCGTCCAGATCCAGGTTGAGCGGCAGCACCGCCACCCGCGGCTCGCCGAAGATCCCCCACTGGCGCCCCTCGGTGTGGCGGCGCACCAGCTGGCGCACCACCTCTTCGGGCATGGCGCGCTCGGCGGCGACGCGCGGCACCTGGAAGTCGGCCGCGGCCGGCGTCAGGTGCGGATCCAGACCCGAGCCCGACGAGGTGACCAGGTCGACCGGCACCGCCACGCCCGGCCGTTCGGCGCGCGCCGCCGCCGCCGCGGCGCCCACCTGGTCGACCACCAGCTTGCGGCTGGTCGGCCCCAGGTTGGTGCCCCCCGAGGCCAGCGGGTCGTAGCCCGCGCCGGCCGCCGAGGGGCGCGGATGGAAGTAGCCGCGGCCGGCAAAAGGCTGGCCGAGCAGGCGCGAGCCCACCACGCGGCCGCCGCGCGACACCAGGCTGCCGTGCGCCTGGTCGGGGAAGAGGAGCTCGGCCAGGCCGGTCACCGCCAGCGGGTAGGCCACCCCGAGCAGCAGGGTGAGCGCGACGGTGACCAGGCAGGCCGGAATCAGGTGGCGGGTGAGTTTCATGGTTCCTCCGGCCGGCTCACGCGAGCCCCAGGGCGGCGACCAGCATGTCGATCAGCTTGATGCCGGCGAACGGCGCGACGATGCCGCCGAGCCCATAGATCACCAGGTTGCGGCGCAGCAGCGCCGCCGCCCCCAGGGCGCGGTAGCGCACGCCGCGCAGGGCGAGCGGGATGAGGGCGACGATGATCAGCGCGTTGAAGATGACCGCCGACAGGATCGCCGATTGCGGCGTCGCCAGGCGCATGAGATTGAGCGCCGCGAGCGGCCCCGCCTGGGCGGACGTCGCCACGTACAGGCCCGAAAACATCGCCGGCAGGATGGCGAAGTACTTGGCCACGTCGTTGGCGATCGAAAAGGTGGTCAGGGCGCCGCGCGTCATCAGCAGCTGCTTGCCGATCTCGACGATCTCGATCAGCTTGGTCGGGTTGGAGTCCAGGTCCACCATGTTGCCGGCCTCCTTGGCCGCCATGGTGCCGGTGTTCATCGCCACGCCGACGTCGGCCTGCGCCAGGGCGGGGGCGTCGTTGGTGCCGTCGCCGGTCATCGCCACCAGCTTCCCCAACGCCTGCTCGCGGCGGATGAGGTCCATCTTGTCCTGCGGCCGCGCCTGGGCCAGAAAGTCGTCCACCCCCGCCTCGGCGGCGATGGCGGTGGCGGTCAGCGGGTTGTCGCCGGTGATCATCACCGTCTTGATGCCCATGCGGCGCAGCTGCTCGAAGCGCTCGCGGATGCCGCCCTTGACGATGTCCTTGAGGAAGATCACCCCCAGGGCGCGCCCGCCGTCGGCCACCACCAGCGGCGTGCCGCCGGTCTTTGCCACCCGCTCGACCGCCGCCGTCAGGTCGGGCGGCGCCACGCCGCCGCTCGCCGTGACGAACTGCAGCACGGCGTCGCTGGCCCCCTTGCGGATCTGCCGCCCGGCCAGGTCGACCCCCGACATGCGGGTGTGCGCCGAAAACGGGATGAAGGCGGCATCCGCCGCCGCCAGCTCGCGGCCGCGCAGGCCATAGCGGTCCTTGGCCAGGACCACGATCGAGCGCCCCTCGGGGGTCTCGTCGGCCAGGCTGGCCAGCTGCGCCGCGTCGGCCAGCTCGGTTTCGCTCACTCCCGCGAGCGGGATCAGCTCGACCGCCTGCCGGTTGCCCAGGGTGATGGTGCCGGTCTTGTCGAGCAGCAGGGTGTCCACGTCGCCCGCCGCCTCGACCGCGCGGCCCGACATCGCCAGCACGTTCTGCTGGATCAGGCGATCCATGCCGGCGATGCCGATCGCCGACAGCAGGCCGCCGATGGTCGTCGGGATCAGGCACACCAGCAGCGCCACCAGCACGGTCACCGACGGCGGCGCCGCGGCGCGGAAGCCCGCCGCCGGCGACGAGGCGCCGACGCTGTAGAGCGCGAAGGGGAGCAGGCTTGCCACCGCCAGCAGGAAGATGATGGTCAGCCCGGCCAGCAGGATGTTGAGCGCGATCTCGTTGGGAGTCTTCTGGCGCTCGGCCCCCTCGACCAGGGCGATCATGCGGTCCAGGAAGGTTTCGCCCGGATTGGAGGTGATGCGCACCTTGATCCAGTCCGAGATCACCTTGGTGCCGCCGGTCACCGCCGACCGGTCGCCGCCGGATTCGCGGATCACCGGCGCGCTTTCGCCGGTGATGGCGGCCTCGTCCACCGAGGCGACGCCTTCGACCACCTCGCCGTCGCCCGGAATCAGCTCGCCGGCGCGCACCACCACGACGTCGCCGCGCACCAGGGCCGGCGCCGCCACCTGCTCGGTGCGCAGGCGGTCGAGCGGCAGCGTCCAGTCGCCGGCGACGCGCTGCGCCACGGTTTCGGTCTTGGCCCGCCGCAGCGTGTCGGCCTGCGCCTTGCCGCGCCCCTCGGCCATCGCTTCGGCGAAGTTGGCGAACAGCACGGTGAACCACAACCAGATCGTCACCTGGATGGTGAAGCCCAGGTGGGCGGTCTGCCCGGTGGCGACGTCGCGGCAGATCAGCAGGGTGGTCAACACGCTCCCCACCTCCACCACGAACATCACCGGGTTCTTTGCCACCACGCGCGGATCCAGCTTGCGCCACGCATCCCCCAGCGCCCGCCGCACGATCGCCGCTTCGAACAGCGGCCGCTTCTGCTCTCTTTCCACCATGCCAGCTCCCCGTCTCAGGCGAACAGCCGCCCGGCGTGCATCAGCAGGTGCTCGACGATCGGAGCGAGCGCCAGCACCGGCAGGAACGTCAGGGCGGAAACGATCAGGATGACGCCCAGCAGCAGCGTCACGAACAGCGGCGTGTGCACCGGGAAGGTCCCGGCCGAAGGCGGCACCGCCTTCTTGGTCGCCAGGTTGCCGGCGATCGCCAGCATCGGCACGATCATCAGGAAGCGCCCGACCAGCATGGCGGCGCCCAGGGTGAAGTTGTACCAGAGCGTATTGGTGGAAAGGCCGCCGAAGGCGGAGCCGTTGTTGCCGGTCACCGAGGTGAAGGCGTAGACGATCTCCGCCAAGCCGTGCGGGCCGCCGTTGCCGAGCGGCGCCGTGCCGTAAGGGGTGACGCTCGCCCACGCGGCCAGGACCAGGATCGACAGCGCGAAGATCAGCGCGTACAGCATCGCCATCTTCACGTCCTTGCCCTCGATCTTCTTGCCCAGGTATTCGGGCGTGCGGCCGACCATCAGGCCGGCGATGAACACCGTCAGCACGATCATCACCAGCATCCCGTACATACCGGAGCCGACGCCGCCGAACACCACCTCGCCCAGCATGATGTTGAGCAGCGGCAGGGCGCCGCCCAGCGGCGTGAACGAATCGTGTTGCGCGTTGACCGCGCCGCAGGACGCATCGGTGGTGACGGTGGCGAAGAGCGCGCTGCCGAAGATGCCGAAGCGCACCTCCTTGCCCTCCATGTTGCCGCCGGCCTGCTCGACGCCGCGCGCGTCGGACGGCGCCTGGCTGACGCCCTGGGCGGCAAACTGCGGGTTGCCGGCAGCCTCGAAGTGATGCACCACCGCGAACCCCGCGAGCATCAGCACGAGCATCGCCGCGAACACCGCCCAGCCGTGCTTCTGGCTGCCGGTCATGCGTCCCAGGGTGAAGGTGAGGCCGGCCGGGATGGCCAGGATGGCAAGCATTTCGATGAAGTTGGTGAGCGGCGTCGGGTTTTCGTACGGATGCGCCGAGTTGGCGCCGAAGAAGCCGCCGCCGTTGGTGCCCAGCTCCTTGATGATCTCCTGCGAGGCGACCGGCCCCTGGGCGATCACCTGCTCGGTGTGCGTTGCGACCGTGACCTTGCCGGCGGCGTCCTTGGATTCGACGCGCTGCGGTTCGAGCAGCTGCGCGTGGGTGTACGGACGCAGGTTCTGCACCACGCCTTGCGACACCAGGAGCAGGGCGCCGGCGAGCGACAGCGGCAGCAGGACATAAAGGCAACAACGGATCAGGTCGACCCAGAAGTTGCCCACCGTGCGCGCCTCGCGGCGCGCGACGCCGCGGATGAAAGCGATCGCCAGCGCGATGCCGGTCGCCGCCGAAGCGAAGTTGTGAAACGCCAAGCCGGCCATCTGCGTCAGATAGCTCATCGTCGTTTCGCCCGCATAGCTCTGCCAGTTGGTGTTGCTGACAAAGCTCGCGGCGGTGTTCCAGGCCAGGTCGGGAGCGACGCCCGGCAGGTGCTGCGGGTTCCAGGGCAGCCACGCCTGCAACCGCTGCATGGCGTACAGCGCCAGCATGCTGACGCCGGAAAACACCAGCATCGCGGCGCCGTAGTCGGTCCAGCGCTGCTCGGCCGTATCGATGCGGCAGATCCGGTACAGCAGGCGCTCGCACCCGCCGAGCGCCGCGCTGGCCCAGGTGCGCTCGCCGGCGAAGACCCGCGTCATGTAGATCCCCAGGGGCGGCGTGATGGCGATCAACGCCACGACATAGATCGAGAGCTGCACGTAGGATATTGCGCTCATGGCGACGATCAGAACCTCTCGGGTTTCAGCAGCGCATAGGTGAGGTACACCAGGAGCGCGGCACAGACCAGACCGGACAGCAGGTATTCCCAATTCATGGCAGCGGCCTTTCCATGTTGCGCCCGGCTAGATGCGGTCGCAAAAGCGCACGTAGGCCAGGGCCACGGCGAAAAACAGGACGGTTGCGGCAACGGCGATCAGATCGATCATGCCTGCTTGTCTCCTTGCGCGACGGCGGCGGCGCCGGCCGTGGCGGCTGCCGCCGGGACCAGGGTGAACCAGAACGTTGCGCCGGCGCCGGGCGCGCTTTCGACGCCGATGACGCCGCCGTGGGCGTGCACCACCTCCTGCGCTATCGCCAGGCCGAGGCCGGCGCCCTCGACGCTGCCGGGGACCTGGAAGAAGCGTTCGAACACACGCACCAGGTGCTCTTCGGCGATGCCGGCGCCGCTGTCGGTGACGGCGAAGCGCACCATGGCGTCGCGCGGCTCCGCCTTCACCACCACGGCGCCGCCGGCCGGGGTGTACTGCAAGGCGTTGGCGAGCAGGTTGCCCAGCACCAGCTGGGCGCGCACCGGGTCGGCCATGACCCGCGGCACGTCCGGCGCCAGCTCCAGGCTCACCTTCACCCCGCGGTCGGCAAACCGCGAGCGCAGCGGCGCCAGCGACAGCTCGATCAGGTCGCGCGGCGCGAGCGGCTCCAGGCTGAGGCTCTGGCTCCCCGACTCGTAGCGCGCGATCTCCAGCAGGTTCACCAGGATCTGGCGCAGCCGTTCGGCGTCGTCGCGCGCCGCCACCAGCAGCTCGGTCTGCTGCACGGTGAGCACGCCCAGGCGCTCCTCGAGCAGGATGTGCAGCGCCATCTGCAGCGAGGTCAGCGGCGTGCGCAGCTCGTGCGAGACGGTCGAAAGCAGGCCGCTCTTCATCTCGTCGATGCGGCGCAGGTTGGTGATGTCGGACAGGATGACGGTGATGCCGGCCAGGCTGCCGCCGGCGCCGTGCACCGCCACCGCGTGCGGCAGGTAGAACCGCTCTTCGCCGTCGTGGAAGATCTGGCGCGCCGCCTCGTAGCCGCGGTCGGGCAGAACTCCCGAGCGCGCCGCCTCCTGCATCAGGTGCGGCAGCCAATCGTCGTGGCGCGCCGGCGCCGGTTCGCCCGGCCGCAGCCCAAGGATCGACACCGCGGTGCGGTTGGCCAGCTCCACCGTCAGCTCGGGCGAGAACACCGCCACCGCGTCCGGCAGGCTGTCGATCGCCAGCTGCGACGTCTGCTCGGCCCGGCGCAGGCGGTCGGTGTCGCTGCGGCGCAGCTCGCGCAGGTGCCCGGCCATGGCGTTGAAGGCGGTCGCCAGCTGGCCCATTTCGTCCCGCTTGTCGACCCGCAGCACCAGGTCCAGGTTGCCGCGCTCCACCTCGCGCACGTACGCCGTCAGCCGCGACAGCGGCAGCAGGATGGCCCGGCTGAGGAACCACACGCAGCCGATCGCCAGCGCCACCCCCAGCAGCAACAGCAGCACCATGCGGCGGATCGCCAGCGCCGCCAGCGCCCGCGAGTGGGCGTTGGCCAGCACGATCGCGTCCTGGTTCATCTGCTGCACCCCGTCGGCCGCCGCCTTGATCTGCTGGAACAGCGGCAGCAGGCGGTCGAAATAGAGGCCGCGCCGCAGGGCGAGCGGCCGCCCGCCGTCCAGCACCTGCGCCAGGATCGCCGGATACCCCGCGTACAGGTCGCGGATGCGGAACGCCTCGGGGCCTTCGCCGGGCAGGGTGATGTTGCGCAGCTCCGCGTCCAGCGCCTTCTGGAAGCGCGGCATGTGCAGCGCCGCCAGCGCCTGGCCCTGCCGCGCGTCGCCCGCCAGGGCGAACAGCGCGCCGCTGTCGAGCCGCTCCAGCGCCTCCTTCATCTGCTGGCAGGCCACCACGCTGTCGTAGTTTTCGCGCAGGATCACGTCGATCGAGCCGCCCAGCCGCGACAGCCAGACCGTGCTCTGCAACCCCACCCAGACGAGCAGCAGCAGCAGGCCGCCGAACCCCAGCCCCAGCTTGGTCCGCAAACTAGCCTGCATGGCCCGTTGTCCGCATGGAGCTCCCTTCACTGCAGGCGAGGTGCCACACGGCGCCGCGGCCCCGGGCGGCGCCCCTCAGGTTCCAGGCGCGGGGCACCAATACACGGCAGCAAAAGGGGTTAAGCACCGGAGTTCAGGTTGCCGCGGCGGCGGCGGGCGAGCGGCGCCAAGGCCGCCGGACGCTCCCCGGCGGCCTGCGCACAGGCCCGATGATTGCAAAATGCAATGCCCCGGAACGCCCGCTGTTGCAGGCTGCACGGCAGCTGGGGCTGCTCACAGCTTCTGCTGCTTGCGGCGGCGCCACAGCGTGGCCTGATCGATGCCCAGGACGCCGGCGGCTTCGCGCAGCGATCCGGTGCGCGCAAGGACGCGGCGGATGTGCTCCTGTTCGATGTCGGCAAGGGGCGCCAGGTCGCCGATCTCCAGGGCAGCGCCGGCGGGACCTGCGGCGCCTGCAGCGGGTGTGGCGGGCGTGGCGGAGGTGGCGGGAGAGGATGCGGCGGAGAAGGACGAGGCTGCGGCGCCACCGGCAGCCGGCTTGACCAGCAGCAGGTTGGGGCCGATCTCGGTCGCGCCCTCGGGGGCCAGCATGGTGGCGCGCTCCAGGACGTTGCGCAGCTCGCGCACGTTGCCGGGCCAGGCGTGATCGGCGAGCAGGCGCAGGGCCTCGGCGGTCAGGGTGAGGCCGGGCTTGTGGTACTGGCGGCCGAAGCTGGCAAGGAAGCGGTCGACCAGCAGCGGCACGTCCTCGCGGCGGTCGCGCAGCGGTGGGATCTCCAGGGTCAGGACGTTCAGGCGATACAGCAGGTCTTCGCGAAAGGCGCCGCGCTCGACGCTGGCTTCCAGGTCGCGGTTGGTGGCGGCCAGGATGCGGACGTCGGCCTGGCGGGGGGCGGGATCGCCGACGCGCTCGTATTCGCGGTCCTGGATGAAGCGCAGGAGCTTCGGCTGCAGGGGCAGCGGCAGGTCGCCGATCTCGTCGAGCAGCAGGGTGCCGCCCTCGGCCAGGGAGACGCGGCCCGGATTGTTGCGCAGGGCGCCGGTGAAGGCGCCGCGGGCGTGGCCGAAAAGCTCGCTTTCCAGCAGCTCGGCAGGCAGGGCCGGACAGGGCACGACCACGAAGGCCCGCTCGCGGCGGGCGCTCCACAGGTGGATGGCGCGCGCCACCACCCCCTTGCCGGTGCCGCTTTCGCCGCGCAGCAGGACTCGCACGTCGCTGCCGGCGGCCTGGCGGGCCAGCTGCAGGGTCGCCAGCATGGCGGGGTTGCGGGTCGCCACCTCCGCGTCGGGGTCGGCCTGGCCGGCCTGCGCCAGGTTGTCTTGCAGCGCCGCCACCTTGCGTTCCAGGTGGGCCAGGGCGGCCACCTTTTCGAGCGCCAGGTCCAGCTCGACGGGACCGAACGGCTTGGCCAGGTAGTCGGAGGCGCCGCGCTTCATCGCCTCGACCGCGGTTTCGACCGAAGCGTAGGCGGTGATGACGATGGTTTTGAGCTGCGGATCCTCGACCCGCAGCCAGCTCAGCAGGTCGAGGCCCGACGAAGTGCCCAGGCGCAGATCGACCAGGGCCAGGTCGAAGCGGTGGGCGCCCACTGCGCGCTTGGCTTCGTCGGCGGAGCCGGCGTCGCGGACGCGATGGCCGCGCCCCGTCAGCTGCAGGGACAGGGTGCGGCGGATGTTCGGTTCGTCGTCGACGATCAGGATCTCCATCCGATCGCCTCTCCGCCCCGAACACCCGCCAGGAAGCCTGGCGCTGGCGCTAGCGTGCCAACGGGCGCTCCGCGGCGCCTTCGATGTTGAGGGTCTTGGGGTCTTGCAGGAAGGCGACCACTTCGAAAGGGCCCTTCCAGGTGGGATCGATGGTCAGCTCCACCTTGTCGGATTTCTCGGAGCCGGCGGTCTCCTTCAGGTTGAACGCCTTGACCAGCTGCCGCACCACGTGGTCGTCGTGCAGGGTCATCGAGGCGTTCTCGCCGCCCCGCACCGCGGTCGTCAGGTTGTTTTCGGTCAGCGCCACCCACACTTCCAAGCCGTGGGACACCGGCCGCAGCAGGCGGGCCGACACCACGACGCGGGACTTGCCGCCGCCGGTGGCCGGCAGGGGCTTTTCGGGCGCCGAGACGGTCACCTCGCCGGCCGGCGGGTTGGCCAGCGCCGCGCTGATCAGGCTGGCGACTTCAGGCTCCTTCGAGCCGACGCATTCGGTGCGCCCGTTGACCACCAGCTGCGGCGTGTAGATGTTGTCGGAGCGGAAGAGCGTCTTGTCGTAGGCCACCTGACGCTTCGACCAGGCCGCCGACGAGAAGGGGTCGAACCAGCCCTGGTGGTTCCAGTAGTCGACGTGGAAGCCGAGCGGGATGACCTTGACGCCGCCCAGGTTCGGGTCCTGGCCGAGCTTGGCCAGCAGGTGGTCCGCCGGCGGGCAGCTGGCGCATCCCTGCGAGGTGAACATTTCGACGACGATCGGCCCGCCACCGCCGCCGGCGGGAGTTGCCGCGGCAGGCGCCGGAGCGGCGGCGCCCGCGGATTGCGCCGCTTTCGCCAGGCCCGGAACACCAATTGCGATGACACCTGCGACCGTCGCTGCCATTCCGAGAATCATGAATCGTTTCGCCAGCATCAGGGACATCAGAACCTCCATTTGTGGCCGTCAGAGCGCCACCCTTGCTGGCATTATACGTCCGGTGCGGCGCGGCGGTTCTCGCCGCGCCGCAATCGCAACGACGGTATTTAGAATTTCACCAGCACCGCGAAATTGAGCCGGCTTTCCGCAGTGCGCAGGTCCGGCGCCCAGCCCGCCACGGCCGACCCCGGAGCACCCTGGTTGCCACCCGGCGGCGTGATGCCGCCCGCCCCCACGAAGTAGGGGACGCTGGCCACCCGGCGATCGAACTCGGCGCGGAAGGTGATGAACTGCTTGGGCATGTAGTCGAAGGTCGCCGACGCGTCCCAGGCGCGGAACTGCTGGCCGGGGTTCTCGGTGAAATAGGGCGTGCCCGAGGCAGCGGTCGCGCCGTTGATCTCCGGCAGCAGCACCAGGTAGCGGCCGGGGTTGTTGATCTCGCCGCCGCCCACGGTGAAGGCGTAGATGTCGTTGTGGAACCACAGGCGGTGGTAGATCATGAAGCCGATGAAATACTGCGACGGCTTGGCGGGTGTGCCGCCGGTGCAGCTGACGCCGCCGCCGTTCTCGCAGCCGGCGTCGAAGGTCACCGAGAACGCCGCCTTGTCGACGAGCCCCGTCGGATGATCGAAGTACTTGACCTGGATGCTGTTGTCGCTGTGCACACGGGTGCGGTCGGCAATGCCCAGGGTGTCGCGCCCCTCGTACTCGTTGGACAGCAGCTCGAACGAATCGTTGGGCCGCCACAGCACCTGCCAGCCGACGCCCGGCATCGAATTGAACATGCCGTACGACTGCCAGCCGTTGATCAGCCACAGCTCGATCTTCAGCTTGTCGGTGGGAAACGTCTGCAGGCGCAGACCTTCGAAGAACCACGGCGTGTTGGCGGAGACGTACGAAGGCTGATAGGCCCAGTTGTCGAAGTTGTAGTAGCTGAACAGACCCACGTACGACATGAAGATGCCGGCATCCAGGTTGATGCCGTTCCAGGTGTGCCAGTGGTAGCCGCCGTAGGCTTCCGAGATGTAGCGGTAGGCGTCGGCCAGGTCGCCCTGGCCGCGTGCGGGGCTGGCGTCATCGCGCGGCGTCAGCGTCGAATACATGCCGAATTGGGTCATCAGGCGGCCGCGCACGTCGTCGTAATGGAAATCGCCGCCGATGCCCAGCTGCTGCACCTGCAACTCCATCGCGCGGCCGGTTTCGGCGGAACCGTCGATCGTGTGGTCCTTGGGGTGGTTGTAGTCGTAGACGTAGTTGGCATCCAGGCGAAACTCGCCGGTGAATACCTTCGTATCGAGGATCGAGTCTTTGTTGCGGGCGTTGCCCGTCAACCACGTGAAGTCGCCAAAGGCAAAAGGCTCCGGCTTCGTCGCGGGTGCGGCCGCGGGTGCGGCGGCGCCGGCGGCGCTGCCCGCGGCCGCGGTGCCGTTGGCGGCGCCGGCGCCGGCACCGCCGCTCGCCGGGGTGGCGCTGCCGGTGCCGCTGGAAGCGGTGGCGCCGGAGCCGCCGGTGGCGGCGGCCGCGGGATTGTCGGTGGCCGGCGCGTTGGTTGCCGGCGGCGGCGCCTGGGCACGAAGCGCCACGGCGCCCGGCAGCAGAAGGGCGAGCAAAACACCGGCGCCGCGACGCAGGCAGAGTTGGTGCACGAAACGGATCGACATGAACTGCTCCTTTCCCAATCGAAGCGTGCTCCGCCTGCCGGTGCAGACGGAGTGCCACGCCGACAGGCCGCCAGGGCAGCGCTCCACATCCGCTCCAAATGCACCCGTAAGCCGCTTTAGATCAGGTACTTGCCGGAAACCAGCCAGCGTCGGCGGGCGGCATCGCCGGCGCCGCTCGCCCGGCCCGGCATTGCATAACGCAATGTCAGCAACCGCCGTTTTATTGCAGACTGCAAACTGCAGGGAGGCCCTGGATGAGCGCAAGGACGACGGATCAAGCTGAAGGAAGCCACCTCGGGGACCCTCGCGGCAAACGGTCCGCCCGGCAGGCCGCGGCCTTGCGCCGCCTCGATCGCAGCGCACTGCTCGGCTTGTTGGCGGCGCTGGCGCTCACCCTGGCGCCGCTGCCGGTTGCCGGAGCGCCGGCAAGCGCAGACGCGCCAGGCGCCAATGCCACGCCGCTGGTCCTGAGCGAGGCCACCATCTTTCCCGCGCCCGATCAGGCGCCGATCCTGGGCGGCGACCTGGTGATCGCCGGCGGCAAGATCGTGGCGCTGGGCAAGCACGGCCAGGTGCCGCTGCCGGCCGGAGCGAAGACTTTGGATTGCAAGGGGCTCTCGGTGTTTGCCGGCTTCCAGAACAGCCATGTCCATTTGACCGAGCCAAGCTGGTGGGACGCCGACAAGCTGCCGCCGGCGACGCTCGCGGCGCACCTGCAAGCCATGCTCACCCGCTGGGGCTTCACCACGGTCGTGGACGCCGCATCCTTCCTGCCCAACCTGGCCGGCCTGGAGGTCGCCCTGGCCGCCCACGTCGACGTCCTGGCCCACGCCGTCGAAGACACCCGCGGCATGACCCCCGACCACCTCAAGCGCATGCGCGCCCAGGACATGGCCCTCATCCCCACCCTCAAGCTCTTCGCCGAAGACAGCCATCTCTACGAGATCCTGGACGAAGTGCGCGACTACCAGCGCGCGGGAGGGCAACTCCTCTTCGGCACCGACGTCGGCTTTCTCGCCGACTACGACCCCACGACCGAATACACCCTGCTCGCCACCGCCGGCCTCAGCTGGCGCGAGATCCTGGCCACCCTCACCACCAGTCCAGCCGCCCGCTTCGGCGACTCCGCCCGCCGCGGCCGCATCGCCCCCGGCATGGACGCCGACCTGGCAGTCCTTGCCACCAGCCCCGTCTCCGACCCCCGCGCCTTCGCCAACATCCGCTACACCCTCCGCGCCGGAACCGTCATCTACCAGGCGCCGCCGGCTGGCAAGCAGCCTTAGGGCAGGCGCCGGAGGGTAAAGACTCCCCCGCCGGCCGTAGCGGCATAGAGCAGCGACGGGCTCGCGGCGTCGAACGCGAGATCGGTCACGACAACGTTCGGGGGCAGGCCTTCCGTCAGGGAGCTCCAGGTGGCGCCGCCGTCGTCGCTCACCGCCAACTGCGGCTGCCCGGCCGTCGGACCCACGGCTGCGTAGAGGGTGTTCGGCGCGCGAGGATCGACCCGCACCATGCTGAGGCCGCCGGCGGTCAGCAGCGGCTCCCAGGTCGAGCCGCCGTCGCTGCTGCGCTCGAGGCCCCCGACGCTAGCGGCGTACACCACATCGGCGTTCAGCGGGTCGACCGCCAGGCCGTGCTCCGCATAGGTGGAGATCAGACTCTCCCCGGTCCAGCTGACACCGCCGTCGTCGCTGCGGAAGAAGGTCGGCCCGGCGGGAGCGTGGGCGAGGAGGGACCCAGAAGCGTAGACACGCGCGGGGTTCGAGGGCGCCAGCGCGATGCTCGCCACGGCGACGATGGAGCCGACACCGCTGATCGTCCAGGTTGCTCCGGCGTCGGCGCTCACGCAGACGCCGAACGCTGAGGGGCCGAAAGCTCCCACCAAGACCTGCCCCTGGGAACCGACGGCGAGCGGACCGCCGCACGCCGCGGGTGCGCTCGTCACCTGACGCCATGGCACGGCGGGTCCGGAACCACGCTGGTACAGGCCCGACGCGCCGCTCGGCGTTCCGGCCGACGCGTAGAGCTCTCCGGACGCGGCGTCGCTTGCGAGCTCGCTGATGCTCAACCCGGGCGCCAGTCCGCCGTTGAGCAGTGCCCACCGGAAGCCCCCGGTGCGGGTGCGGAAGATGCCGGCGTAGGGATCGGCGACGGTGAGCATGCCGCTGGTTTCCGCGTCCGCCACCACGGCGGCGATGGACGTGGCGTTGGGCCCGGGACCGGAGACGGCCCAGCGCGCACCGCTCGAAGTGCTGCGGAAGATGCCCACGCCCTCCCGCGGGAGAGCGCCATCGAGGTACAAGCCGCTGCCGGCAAGGAGGAGCGAGAGCGGGCGCCCCGCCTGGGCCAGCGCGCCGATCGCTTGCCCGGCCGTTCCCGTGCCGCCGGGATTCCAGCCATGCCCGCCGTTGGCGGTGCGGAACACACCGGCATCCTGAGTGCCCGCCCAGACGGCGCCCGCGGGGTCGGCAAGGAGCGCCAGCACGCCGCGCGAAGCCAGTCCGCGCACCGCCGCATGCCAGGTGAGCCCCAGGTCGGAGCTCACGAAGAGCGCCGCCGGCAGCGGCTTGACGAACGTCGGGTCGACAAAGGCGCCGGCGTACAGAACGCCCTCACTGTCGATCGCCAGCGAAGTGATGTAGCCGGCGAGACCGCTGCTCGTCCGTGCCCAGTGCGCGCCGCCGTCCAGGCTCCGATAGACGCCGCTTTCGGCGCCCGCCCAGAGCAGCCCCGGCTTGCGGGGATCGACGAGAAGCGCATGCACCGTCGCGGGTATGGGCTGGTCCTTCAGGAGGCCTTCGTTGATCTCCGTCCAGGTCGTCCCGCCGTCGTCGCTCCGCCAGGCGCCGGCGAAAGTCCCGGCGGCGAAGAGCGGCGGGTTCGGCCCTGCACCACCGGCCAGCGCGCTCACCGAGCCGGGGGAGCCCGCCAGCAGCCGAAACTGCAGGCCGTGATCGTCGCTGCGGTAGACACCCCTGCTGCCACCGACGTAGACGACCGCGCCGGTCGTGACGACATTCTGCAGCTGAGCATCCAGCAAGCCGTCGTTGCTGGCCGTCCAGGAAGCGCCCCCATCCGTCGAGCGAAAGAAGCCGCCCATCGCCGTGGCGTACGCAACGTTCGCCACGCTGCCGTCAAACGCCAGGCCGGTGACGAAGCCACCCACAGGACCAATGGATATCCACGGGTTGCTCGCCGCCCCGACCCGCCCGGCGGCAAGGAGAAACACGATCGTTGCGCGGACGCAAATTCGAGACATCGAGACACCTCCTGTTGAACACCTGCTCCCTTGTACGGCCGCAGCCGCCATTGCGTCGCCCACCGCCGCAGGTCCTACCCAACTCGCCGCCAGAACCTGCAATGCCGCAGGCGCCGCAACGCTCAAGGCCCGAAGGTGATCACGGCGAGCAGGATGACGATGGCGACGATCACCAGGTGCAGCGTGACGTGGAGCGTGTTCGGGCTGATGCCGTGACGCATGGGCAGGAAGGTGTGGGTGCGGCCGAACATCGTCTGGTAGCGTGCCGCGCGCACCGGGTCTGGGAGCAGCAGGTAGGGAATCCACCACGCCCGCAGCAGGCCGTAGATCGCACTGCCGTAGGTGATCCATAGAAACCACAGCAGCCAGTGGGGCAGCGCCGGGCGACCTGCGTTGTGAACAGTGGCTATCAGGCCGATGGCGAAGGGCAGCGTGCTGAGCACGGTCACCAGGCCGAGCTTGCGGGTCGGGTCCGCCGATTGGACCGCCCGCACGTCGTTCAGCGACCCCAGGGGGATCCAGTCGTGCAGGGCGATGAACAGCACGACGAAGACTTGCAGTGCCACCAGCAGGTCAATCAGCGTGGACGCCATTGCGGACTCCTGTCGGGCTTTTCCGGTTTACTGACTCCCAGCATATCGCCGGCGCGGTCCCTCCCGGCCAGGGAATCCAGGCGGGGGTTGGGGCGCGGCCCTAATTGAGGAACATCGGCAGGTCGAGGACTTCGACGATCTTGGGGCGGTAGGCGGCGCGATCGTAGAAGCGCTGGACGTCGACCTTTTTGACGCCGGTGCCGACGATGTTGATCGGCACGGTGGTGTAGCGGCCGCCGGCGATGGCGACCATGCGGCCGGTGTCGTGGGCCAGCACCAGGTCGGCGGCCAGGCTGGCGAAGTTGCTGGCGACCAGGCGGTCCAGGGCGTCCGGGGGGCCGGAGCGCATGAGGTAGCCGAGGCGCTGATAGATCACGCGCTCGCCGGTCGTGCGCTGCAGCTCGTGGCGGAGCAGGCGGCCGATGCCGCCCAGCTCGCGGTTGCCGATCGAATCGGCTTCGCCGCTTTCGACCGGCTGGCCGCCCACCGGGTAGGCGCCTTCGGAGATGGCGACGACCGCGTAGCTGCTGGGGTTGCGGCGCTTGTCGGCGGCGAGCAGCTCCACGACCGCGGCGCTGTCGAAGGGGACTTCGGCGATCAGGGCGCGGTCGGTGCCGGCCAGGTAGGAGGCGAGCAGGCAGGTTTCGCCCGAATAGCGGCCGAACAGCTCGACCACCAGGAAGCGCTCGTGCGAGCCGGCGGCGGTGCGCAGGTCGTGGATGAAGTTGACGGCGCGGGTGACGGCGGTCGAAAAGCCGATGCAGTATTCGGTGCCGAAGACGTCGTTGTCCATGGTCTTGGGCACGCCGATGGTGGGCACGCCCTCGTCGTGCAGGCGGCAGGCGAACGACAGGGTGCCGTCGCCGCCGATCGCCACCAGGGCGTCGATGCGCAGAAACTCGATCACTTCCAACGCCGCCTGGGTGAGGTCGCAGCGGCCCGCGCCGTCGGCCGGGGCGGCGCGGCCCTGCAGGTGGGCGGGGATGCTTTCGGGCTTCATCATCGCCGGGTTGATGCGCGAGGTGTGCAGCATGGTGCCGCCGCTGCGGTCGATGGTGCGCGTGCTGGCGCGGGTGAGCGGCACCAGCCATTCCGAGTTGTCGGCGGCGGCCAAGGGAACGATGTTGAGCAGGGCGGCAAAGCCGCGCCGCAGGCCGAGCACTTCGTAGCCCGCCTCTTCCATGCGGGCGACGAAGCCCTTGATTGCCATGTTCAGGCCGGGGACGTCGCCGCCGCCGGTGAGAATGCCGATTCGTCCGTGCATATCCTCTGTTCTTGGTCCCAGCGACGGCCCCTTCCGGCGCGGCGGAGGCGCCAGCGGCGGCGGGCGCCGCGGGCCGCGGGGCAGCCGGCGGCGGGTTCCGGCGGACGCTGGCTCAGCCGGCGGCGGCGAGACGATCGATCAGGTCCACCACCCGGTTCGAGTAGCCCCACTCGTTGTCGTACCAGGCTACCACCCGCACCCAACCGTCGCCGGCGGCGTTGGTCGAAAGCGAGTCGAAGACCGACGAGTGGGGGTTGCCGATGATGTCGGTCGACACCAGCGACGCTGCACTGTATTCGACCACCCCGGCGAGCGGGCCGGCGGCGGCTTCCCGCACGGCGTCGTTGACGCCGGCCGCGTCGGGCCGCGCCCGCAACCGCGCCGCGAGATCGACGATCGAACCGTCGGACACCGGCACGCGCATCGCCATGCCGTCAAGCTTACCCTTGAGATGTGGCAATACCTTGCCAACCGTGCGGGCCGCTCCGGTGGTGGTCGGGATGATGTTTTGCGCCGCGGCGCGGCTGCGCCGGAAGTCCTTGTGCGGCGCGTCGGCAAGGCGCTGGTCGTTGGTATAGGCGTGCACGGTGGTCATGAAGCCCTCTTCGAGACCGAAGCGGTCGTCGAGGATCTTGACCACCGGCGCCAGGCAGTTGGTGGTGCACGAGGCGTTGGAAACCAGCCGATGGGCGGGGCCCAGGATGCCGTCGTTGACGCCGATGACCACGGTCGCGTCCAGCTCGTCCTTGGCCGGCACGGTCAGGATGACCTTGCCGGCGCCGCCCTGCAGATGCTTGGCGATCTGCGCGCGGCTGGTGAAGACGCCGGTCGACTCGATCACGACGTCCACGCCCAGGTCGCCCCAGGGGATGGCCGCCGGATCCCGCTCTTCCAGCATGGCGACCCGCTGGGCGCCGGCATACAGGGTGTGCTCGTCGCAGGTGACCTCCTGCTCGAACGGCCCCATCACCGTGTCGTACTTGAGCAGGTAGGCCAGCTGGCGGTTCTCGAACAGGTCGTTGATCGCCACGACCTGGTGGTCGGTGCGCGCCGCGACGATGCGGAACACGCTGCGGCCGATGCGGCCGAAGCCGTTGATGCCGATTCTGCTCATGGCGCGGGCTCCGTGACTTCGCCTCGATGGCGATTGGCGGGGGCGGGGGCGTTGGCGGCAGCGGCGGCGTCGTCGAGCTGGCGGCAGCGCACCACCAGGTCCAGCGCGCGCTGCGCGTACGCCCAGCTGTTGTCGAACCAGGTGAGGGTCTTGGACACGCGCCCGCCCAGTACCATGGTGGCCTGGCTGTCGAAGATCCCCGAATGGGTGGCATGCTGGACGTCGGCCGAGACGATCGGCTCCTCCTCATACGCCAGGATGCCGGCAAGCCCCGCCGCCGCCTGGCGCACCGCGCGGTTGACGTCTTCGACGCTGACCGGCTGGGGGTGCCAGCAGACCAGGTCGAGCGCCGAGCCGTTGGCGACCGGCACGTTCATCGACGAGCCGCTCAGCTTGCCGCGCAGAGCCGGCAACAGCGCCATCACCACGTCGGCCGCCGCCGCCGGCAGCGGGATGATGTTTTGTGCCGCCGCGCGCCCCCAGCGGGGGTCGGCCGCCGGGACGTCGGCGAGGTGCTGTTGATCGACGTAGGCGTGCACGGTGTTGAGGAACCCGCGCTCGATGCCGAACGCCTGGTGCAGGATCTTGACCACCGGCGCCGCGGCGTGGGCCGCGGGCGAGGCGTGGGAGACAATGCGATGCTCGGCGCGCAGCTGGGCGTCGTTGGCGCCGGCGACGACCATGACGTCGGGCGCCAGGTCGGCGATGAAGTCAGCCTGGTTGCCCGCGGCGCCGACCTGCTGGCCGCTATTGGCGGGGGTCGCCGGGGCGGCGGGCGCGGCGGGGGCGCACAGGATCACCCGCCTGGCGCCGGCCGCGAGGTGCCGCTCCAGGTCGGCGCGGCTGCGCGACCGGCCGGAGGTCTCGATCACCGTGTCGACACCCAGGTCGCCCCACGAGGCGTCCTGCGGCGTCCCCGCCAGCAGGCGCACCTGCCGGCCGCCGGCGTGCAGCATGTCGCCGTCGAGCGTGAGCGGCGCCGGGAAGCGCCCCAGGAGGGTGTCGAATCGCAGCAGGTAGGCCAGCGCGGCCCGGTCGGACGGGTCGCTGACCGCTTCCAGCCGCAGGTCGTCGCGGTCGTGCAGCAGGCGAAAGAGATTTCGCCCGATTCGTCCCAATCCCAACACGGCGACACGCGTGACGCGCCTGGTCATCCGCAGCCCCCTCTGGGGGATCGGTCGCGACCTGGGCCCCCGCCGGACCGCCCTGCGCGCCGCCCCTCCGCCTTCAGACCTTAACACGATCGTAACCGCCTGGGACCGCCGGACCCGGCTCGTCGAGCGGGGGCGGCGAGACTTCTGGACAACGCCCGATCCGCTTGACACCATCGCAGCGTCGGCGGCCCTGCCGCCGCCGAACCGGAGGTGCCGTTTGCTGATCCCGCCAGGGTTGCCGCGCCGCGCGCGCGGGCTGCTCGCCATCGCCCTGTGGCTCGCGGTCGCGGCCGCCGCCGCGGCGCAGAAGATGTCGTTCCAGGACCCCACCGGCGACGACAACGGTCCCGGAACGTACGTCTATCCCACCGACCCGGTGTACACGCCCGGCTCCTTCGACATGACCAACGTCGAAATGAAGGTGCACAAAGACACGGTGGACGTCGAGGTCACGATGGCGGGCAAGCTCGCCGACGCATGGCACACGGGCAGCGGCTTTTCTGTCCAGACGGTGTTCCTCTTCTTCCAGACCGACGGCCCCGAGCAGTCGGTGCCGCCCAAGGACAAGAAGACCCTCCGCGCCGAAAAGCGGGCGGCGGCCGAAAAGCTGGCGGAAGAGAAGATCAAGCAGAAGCTCAACGGCACCCCGATACCACCGCCGACGCCCAAGGTCAGGAAGCCGTACGGCCACACCCAGAGCCTGCCGGGGATGAACGTGGAGTTCGCTCCCGCCGACGGGTGGGACCACTGCGTCATCCTGTCGCCGCTGCCGGCGGCGCAGGTGCAGGCGGCGGTGGACAGCAAGGTGCCCGCTCCCCTGCGCGGCGCCGTCCTGGTGCCGGCGCGGGTCAAGGGCGCCGGCCACGTCATCTCCGCCACCTTCGACCGCAAGCCGCTCGGCAAGCACCTGCCCAAGACCTGGGGCTACCAGGTGGTGGTGGTCGGCACCGACCCCTACCCCGGCACCGACAGCCTGTTCGTGCGTCCGGTGAGCGAAACGGAAAGCCAGCTGCGCTTCGGCGGCGGCGCCGGCGGCGGCTGCGACGCCAACGTGCTGGACGTCCTGGCCGGCGATGCGGAGGCCGACGCAGCCGAAATCGACAAGCAGCACACCCAGCTGCTGGGCGACTGCACCAGCACGGATGCCAAGCTCCACAGGCTCCCCACCCTCAGCCTGGTCTACGTCCACGACGAGGACGAAGCCGAGGAGAAGAAAGACGAGCAGCCAAAGCCTCCGACGCCGCCCCAGTGAGCCGCGGCCGCGGGTGTTTTTGCGTCAGCCGCAGGCCCAGGACGGCCCCGAGCTGGTGGCGCTGATGCGCGCCAGCCGCCGCCTGCACGCCCCGTGGGTCGCGCCGCCGCTCGACGACGCCTCCTTTCAGGCGTTCCTGGCGCGGGCGCGGCGCGCCAACGCGCTGACCTTCCTGGTCTGCCTGCGCGACGGCGGCGCCATCGCCGGCGTCTTCAATTTGAGCGAGATCGTGCGCGGCCCGCTGCAAAGCGCCTATCTGAGCTACTACGTCGGCGCCCCCCATGCCGGCCGCGGCCTGATGACCGAAGGGCTCCGTCTGGTGCTGCGCCACTCGTTCGCCAACCTGCGCCTGCACCGGCTGGAAGCCAACATCCAGCCCGCCAACCGCCCGTCGATCGCGCTGGTCGAGCGCTGCGGCTTCCAGCTGGAGGGGTTTTCGCCGCGCTACCTGAAGATCCGCAACCGCTGGCGCGACCACGAGCGCTGGGCGATCCACGCCGAAGCCTGGCGGGCAGGGCACGGCCGCCGCCCGGCCGCGGCGTCCGACCCTACGTAACCGGGACGGGTCAGTTGGTGCGGGCGAGCAGGACGCCGTTGCCGATCTGGCGCTCGATCTCGGCGGCGGCGACCGGCTTGCTGACCAGGTAGCCCTGGTACTCGTCGCAGCCCTGGCCGCTCAGGAAGTGGAACTGGCTGGCGGTTTCGACGCCTTCGGCGATCACCTTCAGCCCCAGGCCGTGCGCCATGTCGATGATCGCGGTGACGATCGCTTCGCCGCCGTGATCGGAATCGATGTCGCGCACGAAATCGCGGTCGATCTTGAGGCAGTCGATGGGCAGGCGCTTGAGGTAGTTGAGCGACGCCTGGCCGGTGCCGAAGTCGTCCATCGAGATGCGCACCCCCAGCCGGCGCAACGCCGCGAGCGTCGCCACGGTCTGCTCGATGTCCTGCATGGCGGCGCTTTCGGTGATCTCCAGCTCCAGGCAGTCCGGCGCCAGGTCGATCTCGCGCAGCAGCGCCGCGACCGCCCGCGGCAGGTCCGAGTCCTGGAAGTGCCGCACCGACAGGTTGACGGCGATGCGCAGGCCGGGCAGCGGACCGTCCTGCCAGTCGCGGGCCTGGCGGCAGGCGGTGGCCAGCACCCATTCGCCCAGCGGGATCACCAGGCGCAGCTCTTCGGCCAGCGGGATGAAGTGGGCCGGCGCCACCAGGCCGCGCTCGGGATGGCGCCAGCGCACCAGCGCCTCCATCCCCACGGTGAGACCGCTGGCAAAGCTCACCACCGGCTGGTACAGGACTTCCAGCTCGCGCCGTTCCAGCGCCCGCCGCAGGTCGTTCTCCAGCGCCAGGCGCGCCAGGGCCTTGGCGTTCATCGCCGGGGTGCACAGCTGGTAGACGCCGCCGCCCAGCTCCTTGGACCGGTACAGGGCCAGGTCGGCGCTGCGCAGGAGCGTTTCGGCGTCCTCGCCGTCGGAGGGGAACAGGCTGATGCCGACCGCGGCGGTCACGTGCAGGGTGTGCTCGTCCAGGTGGAAGGGTTCGTCGGCCAGCCGGGCCAGGATCTTTTCGGCCACCTTGGCCCCTTCGGCGGCGCGGGCGTTGTACTGCAGCAGCAGGGCGAATTCGTCGCCGCCCAGGCGCGCCACCGTGTCGCCCTGCCGCACCATCGCCCGCAGCCGGCCGGACACACCGCACAACAGCCGGTCGCCGATGCTGTGGCCCAGCGTGTCGTTGACCACCTTGAACCGGTCCAGGTCGAGCACCAGCACCGCCAGCCCGGTGTCGGTGCGGTGCGTCTTGGCGATCGACTGCGACAGGCGGTCCAGGAAGAGGGTGCGATTGGGCAGGCCGGTGAGGTGGTCGTGGTAGGCCTGGTAGGCGATCTGCACTTCGGCCGCCTTGCGGTCGGTGATGTCGATCAGGGTGCCTTCGATCAGGTCGGCTTCGCCGTCGTGCCCCGGCCGCCAGGTGACGTTTTCGAGGATCCACACTTCGCCGCCGTCCTTGCGCCGCAGCCGGAACTCCGCGTTGTTGAGCTGGCCGGCGGTGCGCAGGCGGGCGATGAAGCGCTCGCGTTCCGCCGCGTCCAGATAGAGATCGTTGGCGTTGCAGCGCATCAGCTCGGTTTCGGAGGCATAGCCCAGCAGATGGGCCAGCGCCGGGTTGCACTCAAGGAAGGCGCCGTCCACCGAGATGCGGTAGATCCCGGCCAGGGTGCGCTCGAAAAACAGCCGGTAGCGCCGCTGCCCCTTGGCCAGCCGCGCCATTTCCCGCCGCAGCAGGGCGGCGACGCGCAGCGAGATCCAGGTCGAAGCGGCGAGCAGCACCGTCGCCGTCGCCACCAGAGCCATCAGCGCCGGGTCGTCGATCCACTCCAGCCAGCCCTTGGCGGCGACCAGCGTCACCACCACCGCCGCCGCCCACAGCACCAGGCAGAGCGGGATGAGGACCAGTGCGCGCTCGATCGTCGAGGCGCGGGACGCACTGGCTGCCGTGTCACGCGGCGGGCTGGTTGGATCAGTCATGAATTTATCGAGGATTGTAGCCGATCCTCAAGCGCTAGTGCCCCGCATCGGGGGGCTGCGCGAGCCCGGCGACGATCTCGCGCGCCAGCTCGACGATCGAGAGCGGCGCCGCGCCCTCGGCGTTGTTGTTGACCGTCAGCAGGAAGCGGCGGCCGGCGGCGAGCGCCTGGCCGGCCAGCGCGGCCAGGGAGCGGCGGTTTTCCGGGTCGGGCGCCACCAGGCGGTTGAAGGGCGCGTAGCGGTGCGACGCCTCCTCGTAGGTGCCGCTGCCCAGCAGCCAGCGGCCGGCGACGACCGGCCCGGCGGCCGGCGCCGTCAGCGCCGCCTGCACCGCCACCGGCGGCATGCGCGGGTGCACGTTCAGGCAGTGGCAGGCGCCGGCGGCCGCCAGGGCGGCGGCGTAGTCGGCGGTGAGCAGCTCGCGGTTGCGCAGCTCGACCGCGTAGACCGGGCCCCGCGGCAGGGCGGCCAGGAACGCATGCAGGCGGGCGGCGAAGCGCTGCGGCGGCCCGAGCGACTGCGGCGCGAACTGGAACAGCAGGGCGCCGCCCTTGGCGCCAAGGCCTTCGACATAGGGCGCCACCACCTCGGCGGCGGCGTAGGCAGGGTCGAGGAAGCGCGGGTTGACCTGGCCGCGGTCGGCGCCGTACCGCGGATGATCGGGCAGGCGGGCCAGCGTGCAGGCGTCGTGCGCCTTGACCAGGAAGGCGAAGCCGGCGGGCACCGCCGCCGCGTAGTCGGCAAAGTCGGCGGCGGAGATCGGCCGGTAGTGGGTGCGATCGAGGCCCACCGCGCGCAGCAGCGGATGGCGGGCGTAGGCGTGCAGGCCCTCGCGCGCCAGGCGGGCGGTGGTGTGCTCGCGGTCGTAGACCAGCCCCGCCCAGCCGGGGAACGACCAGGTGGAGCCGCCCAGCTGGACGTCCAGGGGCAGCTGCGCCGCCAGCTCCGCCACCGCCGGCGGCTGTTCGGCGGCGCCGACCGCGGCACGCGCGCTGCCTGCCGCCGGCGCCGCCGGCGCCGGGTCGTCGCCGAAGAGGTTCAGCTGGGAGGCCTTGGCGGCGCCGGGCATTATTGGAGCCGCTCGATGCGCACGTCCGGGTCGCCGTCGCGGTCGCGGGTGATGGTCAGCTGCCAGGGGTTGCAGCAGACCTCGCAGTCCTGGACCAGGGAGCCCCACACGTCGGGCTCGACGGCGATCTCCACCCGCTCGCCGCAATAGGGGCACTGCACCTCGATCGGCACGTTCCAGTAGCCGTCGCCGCTCACGCTTTCCCCCGGCCCAGGGCCAAAACCACCAGAAAGTCGGCGCGGCTGACCGGCTGCACCGACAGGCGCGAGCCCTTTTGCACCACCATCATGGACGCCAGGTTCGGCGTCGCCTTCAGCGTCGCAAGCGGCACGATCTGCGGGAACCGCTCCGCGAACTGGATGTCCACGGTGTACCAGGTGGGGTTGGCGGGGTCGCTCGCCGCATCGTAGTAGTGGCTGGAGGCGTCGAACGCGGAGGGATCGGGATAGCCGTCTCGCACCACCGAGGCGACGCCGGTGACGCCGGAGGGTTCGGCGTTGGAGGCGTAGAACAGGACGTTGTCGCCGATCTGCACCTGGTCGCGCAGCAGGTTGCGCGCCTGGAAGTTGCGCACCCCTTCCCAGCACGTCTTGCCGTCGCTCTGCAGGTCGTCGATGCTGTAGGCGCCTGGCTCGCACTTCATCAGCCAGAACTGCCTCTGGTTGCGGGTCATGATCCCGTCCTCCGCCGGCCGGCCGCCACCGATAGATACTACGCGGCAGGGCGGCAGCCGACCTGAATCCGGCGTCGCCGCGCCTGTGACATTTGCCACAGCCCGGCCGCAGGCCTGCCTTATAGACTGCGCAACGAGCGAAGCTGCTCGTCCGAGCGACTCACCGCGGGTGCCCCGGCATTCGCGGCTTTTTCGCCTGTGCCGGCAGGCCACCGAATAGGAACCACGCCACGAACCAGCATCTTCCATCGGCTGCCGCCAGCGCCTGCCAGGTGCCGCGCCGGCGCGCCGCGTCGTTGCCTGGACCTTCCGGGTTCGCCGCGCGTGCGGCGCTGGCCGTCGCGGCGGCCGCCCTGTGCAGCGCCACCGCGGCGTTGGCCCAGGCCGGCGCGACCGTGACCGTCAACGTCGATCCCACCGCCAACCGGCATCCCATCAGCACCCTGATCTACGGGGTCAACTTCGGCGACGACACTCAGGCCGCCACCTTGCATTGGCCGGTGCGCCGCTGGGGCGGCAACGCCACCACCCGCTACTCCTGGCAGGACGACATCAACAACCGTGCCAGCGATTGGTTCTTTTACAACATTCCCAACGCCAACGCGAATCCCGCGGCGCTGCCCGCCGGCTCTTCGTCCGACCAGTTCATCCTGGTTACGCGCGGCGACGGCACGGAACCGCTCATCACCGTGCCGACCATCGGCTGGACGCCGATCGACCGCAACTACCGCTGGGGCTTCTCGGTCGCCAAGTACGGCGCGCAACAGCAGACCGAATGCACCGCCACCGACAACGCTTCGTGGTGCAACGGCGATGCCGGCAACGGCGTCAAACCCGACGGCACGCCGATCACCGGCAACGACCCGACCGATACCTCGCGCGCCATCGATCCCAGCTTCGTCACCGGCTGGATGGCGCACATCGCCGGCGAAACCGGCACCGGCGCCAACGGCGGCGTGCACCTGTACGCGCTCGACAACGAGCCGACGCTGTGGAACAGCACCCATCGCGACGTCCACCCGCAGCCGACGACCTACGACGAGCTGTGGCAGCGCACGCAGCAGTACGCCGCCGCGATCAAGGCGCAGGACCCCGCGGCGCAGGTGCTCGGGCCCGCCGATTGGGGCTGGTGCGCCTACTTCTATTCGGCCGCCGACGGCTGCTCGCCCGGCAGCGACTACGCCAGCCACGGCAACCTGGCGCAGACCGACTGGTACCTGCTGCAGGCGGCCAGCTACCAGGCGGCCAACCGCGTGCGCCTGATCGACTACCTGGACGTCCACTACTACCCGCAGGGCAACGACGTGAGTCTGTCCGACGACGAATCGGCGGCCACCTCGGCGCTGCGGCTGCGCAGCCTCAAGAGCCTGTACGACCCCACCTACACCGACGAATCGTGGATCGCGCAGCCGGTCGACCTGATCCCGCGCATGCAGGCCTGGATCGCCGACCGCCTGCCCGGCACCAAGCTCGCCATCTCGGAGTACAACTGGGGCAACGACAACGGCTTGAGCAGCGCCCTGGCGCAGGCCGAGGCGCTGGCCATCTTTGGCCGTGAAGGGGTGGACCTGGCGTCGCGCTGGGAGGCGCCGGCGGCGGGGAGCCTGGTCGAGCAGTCCTTCCTGTTCTACCTCAACTACGACGGCAAGGGTGGGAAGGTGGCGGGCGACAGCATCCAGGCGGTCAGCAGCAACGTCGACCAGGTGGGCGCCTACGCCGTGGCCGGCGCCAGCAACCGCCTGTTCCTGCTGCTGTTCAACAAGGACACGGTGAGCCACCCGGTGGCGGTGCAGGTGGCGGGCGGGCCGACGGCGCCGCTCACCCTCTACCAGCTGTCCGGCAGCCAGTCGCTGGGCCCCGCCGGCACCTCGGCGCTCACCGCCGGGGCGGTCACCCTCACCCTGCCGGCGCGCTCCGCCACCCTGGCCGTCAGCGCCGCCGCTCCGGGGCCGGGCCGCTTCTACACCATCACCCCGTGCCGGGTGATCGACACCCGCAACCCCACCGGCGCCTGGGCCGGCCCCGCCCTGGCCGCGGCCGCAGCGCGCACCTTCGGCTTGGCCGGCCGCTGCGGCGTGCCGGCGACGGCGCGCGCCATCTCCGGCAACGTCACGGTGACCGGCTCCACCGCCGGCGGCGATCTGCGCGCCTTCGCCGCCGACGTGGCGCAACAGCCGACCAGCACCATCAACTTTGCCGCCGCCCAGCTGCGCGCCAACAACGTGGTCCTGGCGGTGTCGCAGGACGGCAACGCCGCGATCACCATCGACAGCGACCAGGCCAGCGGCCCGGTGCAGTTCATCCTGGACGTGAACGGCTACTTTCAGTAGCCGCCGTCAGTAGCTGCGGATCATCTCCTGCAGGCGGTCGAGGCCGCGGCCGACCTCTTCGAGGCTGGGGCCGAAGGACAGGCGCACGTACTGGTGGAACCGCGACAGGCGCTGGGCGCGGCGGTGACCGGGGTTGACGTCGAAAAAGACCCCCGGCACGGTGATCACCTTGTGCGCCAGGGCGGCGCGGAAGAACGCCATCCCTTCGGCGATCGGTTCGGGCAGCTCGCGCAGCGACACGAAGGCGTAGAACGTGCCGTCGGGATCGCTGTCCAGGATCATGCCCAGCTCGCGGCTGCGGCGCAGCATCAGCTCCCGCTTGCGGCTGAAGGCGCGGCGGATCGCCTCCCCCTCGGCCACCACGTGCAGCGGCTCCATCAGCTGCACGGCGGCGCGCTGCAGCGGCTTGGAGCCGCCGCCGTCCAGGAACGACCCGGCGCTCTCCACCGCTTCGATGACCGGGCGCGGTCCCACCGTCCAGGTGATGCGCCAGCCCGGATAGCGCCAGTTCTTGGTCAGGCCGTCGACGATGACCACCGGATCGTGATCCACGTCTTCGACGTAGCGCGCGGCCGAGACCGGCGGCCCCGCCTCGCCGGGGGCGACCTTCCAGATGTATTGGGCGTAGAACTCGTCGATCAGCAGGGTGCAGTCCAGCTCGCGGCCCACCGCCACCCACGCCGCCAGCTCGTCGCCCGAAACCAGCTTGCCCATCGGGTTGCCGGGGTTGGACATCAGCAGCGCCGACAGGCCCCGCCCCAGCACCTCCCGCCGCAGGTCGTCGACGGTGAAGCGATAGCCCTGCTCGCGCGACAGCAGGATGGGGATCGGCGACACCCGGCGGAAGATGTCGAGCAGCTCTTCGTAGGCCGTGTAGTCGGGCAGGAAGTGCCCCAGGTTCACCTGGTCGAGCGCCGCCACCGCCCGCGTCAGCGCCGCGCGGCCACCGCCCGAGATGGCGACGTTGGCGGCGGAATACTGCGACGGCATGCCGCGGCGGTACAGCTGGTTGTAGAGCGCTGCCACCGCTTCGCGCAGCTCCCACAGCCCCCCCACCGGCGCGTACTCGTGGTCGGCGGGGTCGATGGCGATCGCGGAGACGCGCGGCGGCGCGCCCGGCAGCGGGCCGGTTTCGGGCTGCCCCTGGCCCAGGTTGCACCACTCGGAGTGTCCCGTGCGGTAGCCGTGCGCCGCCGCCTCGGCGGTGACGTAGACCACGCCGGTGCGCGGCAGGGAACGAAACGCCTGCAGCGTCGAAGGGTGGGCGGCCGAAGGCACGACGAGCGCCATGACCTGCTAGCGTACCATCCAGAGCGGAGGTGCACCGTGTAGCGCACCATCCAGAGAAGAGGTGCACCGTCGTGGAGATCCGGCACGCCGATTCGTTCGCCAACTACTTTGACGGCATCCGCGTCCGCACCCTGCGGGTCGCCGCCTGCATCCCGCCCGACCGCCTGGAGTGGGCGCCGGCGGGCAAGGCCGGGGCGTGGACCTTCGGCGACCTGCTGCGGCACCTGGGCGCCATCGAACGCTACATGTTCGCCGAAAACGTCCAGGGCCTCCCCAGCCGCTACCCCGGCCACGGCCGCGAGCTGGCCGACGGCTACGACCCGGTGATGGCGTTCCTGGCCCGCATGCACCAGGAGGCGGCGGCGATCTTCCGCGCCCTGACCCCCGAGGACCTGGAGCGCCGCTGCCAGACGCCGGCCGGCGTCGAGATGGCGGCGTGGAAGTGGCTGCGCGCCATGGTCGAGCACGAAGTCCACCACCGCGGCCAGATCTACCTCATGCTGGGCCAGCTCGGCATCGCCACGCCGCCGATCTACGGCCTCACCTCCGAAGAGGTGCTGGCCCGCAGCTTGCCGCCAGGGACTACCTGAACCGCAGCCGCAGGCCCAGCCGCAGCAGGCGCGGCGCCACCACCTGGTCGACGTAGCCGGCGCGGGTGGCGCCCAGATCGGCCTCGCGCCGCAGCACCTGGCCCGCGTTGAGCAGGTTGAGCGCCTCCAGACTGAGCGAGGCGTCCAGGTCCGATAGCGCCCGCAGACGCTTCTCCAGGCGGGCGTCCAGGCTGACCAGGGCGCCGGTGCGGTAGGAGTCCACGTCGCCCACCCGCACGTCGATCGGGCCGGCGTCGTCGCGCGCCACCATGCGGTACCAGGCGAGCGGCAGGCCGGCCCGGCCGGCCAGCTGGGCGGCCGCGGCCAGCCCCCAGGGCAGCTCGACGGCGCCGCCCAGATCGAACGACCAGGGCGGCACGACGTACAGCGGCAGCCCGCCCGGCGTGGCGCCGGAGACGCCGACCGGCTCGCCCGCATAGTTGCCGTCCACCAGGGCGGGCGTGGGGTCGGTATGGCGGCGGTAGTCGGGCCCGATCTTCCAGGTCCAGCTTTGCAGGGTGACGCGGCCGCGCAGGGTGAAGCGGCGCGCGACGCGCTGGTGCCAGCCCAGGGCGGCGCCCAGCAGCTGCTGCTGGCGGTCGCCGTTGACCAGCAGCGCGCCGCCGGTCGGCGCCAGGCCCGGCCGCAGGTCGTAATACGGCACGCTGTAGGGCGTGCCATCGGGCAGGTTGCCGGCGACGGCGCCGGCCGGCACCCAGTCGGCAGCGGTGGCGACGCCGACCGCCTGGGTGGCGGCGTCGCGCACCAGCAGGCGGTCCTCCAGGATGCCGGTGACGCGGCGCCACACCAGCTGCAGATCCAGGCCGCCTTCGGGCCCCAGCGCGTAGGCGCCGCCCACGATCGCCTCGTCGGTCATCTCGGGCCGCAGGTGCGGGTCGATGGCGTTGGCCGGCACGTTGGACGGCAGCGCCGGATCGAAGCCGGCCGGATACCAGAACGCCGCCCCTTCGGCGTCGCCCCCTTCGACGTAACCGCTGCCGGGGAAGCGGTAGCCCGCCGCCGCCGGCGCCGCCGGATTGAGCCGCAGCGGGATGTCGCTGGTCAGCGGCGAGGCGTAGCGCGCCAGCGAGGCGCGCAGCTGCAGCGACCGCAGCGGCGCGGCGACCAGGCCGATGCGCGGCGCCAGGCTCTGCCAGCGCACCCCGCCGGCGTCGTTGCCGGCGAAGGCCACCGCCGGCAGCAGCGGGTCGCCGGGCACCGCCGGAGCGATGCTCGCCAGGTTGCGCGGCGTCTGCAGGTCGTAGCGCAGGCCGAACGAAGCGGTCAGGCGGCTCCAGCTCACCGTGTCCGCCACCCACAGGCCCTGCCGCGTCACGGCGTCGCGGGTGTTGCCGTCGCGCCAGATGTCGAGCGCGTCCAGGCCGGGCGCCAGGCCCAGCAGCTCGCCGGCGGTGATCTGCGCCCACAGCGGCGCCTGCCAGGTGGCGTCCTCGGTCGTGCGGCGCCACTCGCCGCCGATCTTCGCTTCGTTGTCGCCGCCGAACAGCCGCCCCGAGGCGGCCGCCTCGGCGGTGCCGGCGCCGGTCGAGCGGTGATCGGTGTCGCCATACCAGCTGCCGTAGGCCACCCCGGCCGCATCGACATAGAGCGGCGACGTCAGCCCGCCGTTGGGCTGCTGGCGCGAGCCCGAGCCGACGGCGCCGGCGGTGGCGCTGAAGTAGAGCCGCGGCGAAACGACGCCCAGGTCCGCCAGGCGCAGCACCTGCGTCCAGGCATGGTCGTCGAGCAGCGTGCCGGGGCTGCGCTCCGGCCCCGCGCCGATATCCGTGCCGTCCTGGCTGGCGCGGGTGAACGACAGCGCGGCGCTGTTGCCCTCCGTGACGTGGGCATCCAGCTTGGCCGCACCGCTGGCGTCGGCCAGGGTGAACGGCTGGCCGCCGAACGCGGACAGCGAGGTGCGGTCGTGATCCAGCCCGCCCCAGCCCCACAGCACACCGCGCAGCAGCGGCCCGCCCGCTTCCCCCGCCAGCGCCCCGGTCGTGCGCACCCGGTCGCCGGCCACCCGCTCGCTCGCCGCCTGGCCCGGCGGCAAGCCGCCCGCGGGCGACGGGGCGCCGGCGGCCAGCGCCCCGCCGCTGCCGGCCGCCAGCCCCGAAGCGCGCCACTCGTTGGTGCCCCGCCGCTCCACCAGGTTCACCTGCGGCCCCGGCGACAACGCCACCACGTCGGCGCCGCCGGCGGTCGTCTCCACCCCCTGGGCGATCGCGTCCAACGTGCCCGACGGCGCCCCCGGCGAAGCCGCGCCGCCGATCTCGAAGCCGTCGATGCGGAACGCCCCCTGGTCGCCGCGCGCCACCGGCCCCGCAAAAGGCTCCCCCGGCCGCACGCTGTAGCCATCGCTATAAAAATCCGGACCCGACGCCCCCGGCGTCCGCGCCCCCCCCTGCGCCGCATCGCCCACCGCCACCGGCGCATACCCCGCAATCGCCGGATACAGCGTCGTCGCCGCCGCCGGCGGCAGCACCGGCGGCGCCGCAACCGCCGGAGCCGTCGCGCCAGGCGCCCCGCTCCCCGCGTCCGCGCCAGCATCGGCCCCGTCCGGGGGAACCACCGGCGGGGCCTGGGCAGCCGTGCCGTCCGCTGCTGCCGGCGCGGCAGCGGCGCCCAGCTGGGGGTCGAGCAGAGCGCCCAGGGTCGCCAACAGCAGCGCCGCCGCCCGTCGGCAATGGCTTTTCCGCCGGCCCTTCGGCCACGGCGCGGCGCGGGGCGGCGGGGCGGCGGTCACAGGGGCGGAGGCGGCGCCGGGGCGCCGGTGGCGTCCAGGATTCCCATGGCGGCGAGGGGCTGGGCGAGGTCGGCGGGAAGGGGTGCGTGGAGGGCCAGCGGCGCGCCGGTCGCGGGGTGGGTCAGGTGCAGGTCGGCGGCGTGCAGGGCCAGGCGGTAGAGGCCGAAGCGCGAGCGGAACAGGCGGTTGTGCTCGCCCTTGCCGTAGCGGACGTCGCCGATCAGGGGGAGCGAAAGGTGCTTCAGGTGGCGGCGGATCTGGTGCAGGCGGCCGGTTTCCGGGGTCACCTCCAGCCAGGAGTAGCGCTCAAAGGTGGCCAGGCGGCGGTAGCCGGTCACCGCCGGCACGCGCGGGCCGCCGGGGGAACGCGGGATCGGATGGTCGATGACGCCGGATTCGGGGGCGATGCCGCGCACCAGGGCCAGGTAGCGCTTGCGCACCGCGCCGGCGGCGAACGAGGCGGCCAGGCCGCGGGCGGGCTCGACCGCCAGGGCCATCACCAGCACGCCGCTGGCGCCGCGGTCCAGCCGGTGGACCGGGTAGACGCGGCAGCCGGCCAGACGGCGCATCAGGGTCAGCATGACCTCGCCGTCGCGCGCCCAGCCGCGGTGCACCGCCAGGCCCGAGGGCTTGTCCACCGCCAGCAGGTCGTCGTCCTGGTAGAGCAGCCGCAGCGGCGCGATCACGTGTCGAACGATCTCCTCGAGCTCCCGGCGGCGCCGGGCGGACCTGTTGCATCCGGTATCCTACTCGCACGCGCGGGCCGTTGGCGGCGCGGCGGCGGGCGGCGCAGGCCCGCGGAGGTGCGGTTTGACCGAGCAGAGCCCCACGCCAGGCGCGATCCGGGCCGCCCTGGCGGAAGTACTGGCCAACATGTCGGCCGCGCTGCCGGCGCCGCTCGGCGCCAGGCTGGCCGCCGACGTGCGCACGATCGAGGAGCTGCTGATGCAGGCAAGGGCGCCAAAGCTGATGGTCGTCGGGCGCCGCGGCGCCGGCAAGTCGTCGCTGATCAACGCCATTCTGGGAGAGAAGGCGGCGGAGGTGGGAGCGGTCCTGGCCCAAACCGCAACGCCGGCGTGGCACGCCTATCACACGGCGCAGGGCGAGCTGCGCATCCTGGACACCCGCGGCCTGGGCGACAGCGCCGGCGCGACCGGCGGCAGCACCGCCGTCGACGACCTGGAAGCGGTCTTGACGGCGGAGTGCCCCGATGCGCTGCTGTTCCTGTGCAAGGCCAAGGAGGCGGACGCGCGGATCGGCGAGGACGTCGACAACATCGTGGCGATCCGCCGCATCGTGCAGCGCCGCCACGGCTACGGCCTGCCGGTGGTGGGGGTGGTGACCCAGGTGGACGAGCTGGACCCCAAGCGCATCGAGCCGCCGTACGCCGACGCCGAAAAGCAGGCCAACATCGCGACCGCGGTGGCGGCGGTGACGGCGGCGCTGGCGGCGCGCGACTTTGCCCTGGCGCGGGTGATCCCGGTGTCGGCCTACGCCGAATATCGCGACGGCGCCAGGGTCTACGACAACTACTGGAACGTCGACGCGCTGATCGAATTTCTGATCGAGGGCCTGCCGCAGACGGCGCAGCTGCAGCTGGCCCGCCTGTCGCGGCACCGCACCGTGCAGGAGCGCCTGGCCCGCCGGCTGACCGGCGCCGCGGCCACTCTGAGCGCCGGGGTTGCCGCCGTGCCCATCCCGATCGCCGACATCGTGCCGATCACCAGCTTGCAAATCGGCCTGGTGACGGCCGTCGCCTACCTGTCCGGGCGGGAGATGTCCACCGCCGCCGCGCGCGAGTTCCTGGTGGCGCTGGGGGCCAACGTCGGCGCCGCCCTGGTGCTGCGCGAAGCGGCGCGGGCGCTGGTCAAGGTGGTGTTCCCGGGCGGCGGCTCCGTCATCTCCGGCGGCGTCGCCTTCGCCGGCACCTGGGGCATCGGCGAAGCCGCCATCGCCTACTTCATCCACGGCCGCACCATCGCCGAGGCGCGGCGCCTGCTGCGCAAGCGCCGGCCCGGCAGGCGCGACGACGGCGAGCCCTCGGCGGGGCCGGAGGGGCCGGCGTCACCGGCACCGCCGGTCACGCCGGACCAAACCTGACTTAGTGAGCTGTACCAGCCTCAGCTGGACCAGCGGGTGCTGAAGCGCGGGCGGAACAGCGAAGCCGCCTTGGCGGCGCGGGCTTCGGTATCCCCCAGGCGATCCACTTCGACCGGCGGCTGGCGCGGATCGACGGGCTGGCGTTCGCCGTCGGGCCCCTCCAGGGCGGTGAGCCTGGATTCCCGCGCATCCCGCGATTCGCGCACCAGGTTGCCGCGCGAATCGTTGTCCTGGCGTCCGGCGCCGCCACGGCCGCTCCAGGCGGGGGCATGGCCGCCGCCGTTGGAGCGATAGTCGCGACCGCCGCGCCCGGCATACGGTCCCGGCTGCCCCTGCCCACCTTGCTGCGAGTGGCTGTAGCCGGAGGGTTGCGGCCGCCTGGCGGAGCGGGCGCCATGATTCTGGCCGCCGTGGTGGCTGTTGCCGGCATTGCTCATCGGCTGGCCGGCGCCGCCCGCGCGGCTGTCGCGCGGGTGTTGCCCGCCGCCCGGACGCACGCCCGGACGATTGGCCGCACGGCCGGCGCCCTGGCGCCCGGCCGCACGCTGCGCCGCGGCCGGCGCTCCCGGCGCCTCGCCACCGGCCTGCGCCTTGCGCGCCGCCTTTTCGCGGGCGCGCGCCCGCTCCTCGGCCTTGCGGGCGCGGATGGCGGCGATGCGTTCGGCGATGGGGATCTCCAGCCGCTCTTCGGCCGGCGCCTGGTAGTCGAAGCCGGTCAGCGTGCGCTGGGGGATGCGCCGCCCCACCGCGCGCTCGATGGCATGCAGGTCCGCCTGCTCCTGCGGCCCGACAAAGGTGAAAGCGTCGCCCACCGCACCGGCGCGGGCGGTGCGCCCGACGCGGTGGATGTAGTCCTCGGGCACGTTGGGGACGTCGAAGTTGATGACGTGGGACAGCGCCTCGACGTCGATGCCGCGCGCCGCGATGTCGGTGGCGATCAGCACCCGCAGGCGCCCGTCCTTGAAGCGCGCCAGGGCGTCGGTGCGCTGCGCCTGGCTGCGGTTGCCGTGGATGCGATCGCACGGCATGCCGTTGCGGTCCAGGAAGTCGGCCAGCCGGTTGGCGCGATGCTTGGTGCGGGTGAACACCAGCACGTTTTTGATTTCGTCGCGCTGCAGCAGCTCGAGCAGCAGCCGCGGCTTGAGGTCGTCGCGCACCGGGTAGATCGCCTGGGTCACGCCGTCGGCGGGAAGCGAGCGGCGATCCACGTTGATCGCCACCGGGTCGTGCAGCAGGTCCTGGGACAGCTCGACGATCGGCGGCGGCAGGGTGGCCGAAAACAGCATCGTCTGGCGCTCGCCCGGCAGCGCCGCCAGCACGCGCCGCACGTCGGGGAGGAAGCCCATGTCGAGCATGCGGTCGGCTTCGTCGAGCACCAGCACCTCGAGCCCGTCGAGCCGCGCGTAGTCGTTCTGGAAGTGGTCGAGCAGGCGCCCCGGGGTCGCCACCAGGATGGCGACGCCCTCCTTGAACGCCCGTTCCTGGGGCCCCATCGCCACGCCGCCGAACACCGCGGCGCCGGACATCGGGGTGTGCGCGGCCAGCCCGTCCAGGTGCTCGGCGATCTGCGCCGCGAGCTCGCGGGTGGGGGTCAGGATGAGCGCGCGCGTGGTGCCGGGCGGCTTGCCGGCCAGCCGCTGCAGGATGGGCAGCAGGAACGCCGCCGTCTTGCCGCTCCCCGTCATGGCACAGGCGAGCAGGTCGCGACCGGCGAGGGCCGGCGGGATCGCCTGGATCTGGATCGGGGTGGGCTCGACGAAGCCGAGCTCCTGGATGCCGCGCAACAGCTCGGCGGAAAGGCCGAAGGACGAAAAGTCATTCATCTGTGTGATCTCTCTTCGGCGATCGCGGCCCTTGGGTGAGCTGCCGAACGCCTGAATGTCCCGGCTTGAAGACAGGAAAGAACGGGAGCCTTGCCGGGAGGCCTGCCGTTCATCGGTTCCCGGATGACGCTCCGGGAAACGCTACTGCAACGATTGCAAAGATTGCGGAAGCCCTGAGCAGGCGCGCCCGCCCTGTGAGCTTCTCACATCTAGGCCAAAACACCAAGTTGACCAGCGGTGTACGCCTCCTTGGGCGTGGTCGAAGACCGACCCTGTAAACCGAGTGGCGCCGGTGTCACGCCGGCGATTCGGGCGGTGTGGGCACCCCGCTCGCGCCCTTCGCGGCGCGACCGGCAGTACGGCGCGCCCGCCAGATTTCGAAGACGGCGGGCAGCAGCGAAATCACGACGATCGCCAGCAGCACCAGGCTGAAGCTCTTCTTGACCGCCGGCACGTTGCCGAACAGGTCGCCCGCCATGATGCCGATCACCACCCACAGCAGGCCGCCGGCGACGTTGTAGGCGGAGAACTTGCGGAACGACATCCGCCCCAGCCCGGCGACGAACGGCGCGATCGTGCGCACGATGGGCACGAAGCGGGTGATGACGATCGTCTTGGCGCCGTATTTTTCGTAGAACTCGTGGGTGCGCTGCAGGTGCTCGGGCCGCACGCGCCCTCCCGCCACCAGCCGCGGTCCGATCAGGTAACCCACCCAGTAGTTGACCGTATTCCCCAGCACCGCCGCCACCAGCAGCAGGCCGATCAGGTTCCACGCCGAAAGCGCCCCCACGCCGGCAAACGCGCCGGCGGCGAACAGCAGCGAATCTCCGGGCAGGAACGGCGCCACCACCAGGCCGGTCTCGCAGAACACGATCGCGAACAGCAGCAGGTACGTCCACGCCCCGTACTGGGCGATGACGCCGCCCAACGTGCGGTCGAGGTGCAGAAAGAGATCGATGAAGTGTGTCAGCACGACAGGGTGTCCCGCCGGCACCACGCGAACCACCCGCGGGCGCGCGTCCGGCGCGGAGAGCCTAAGGGCTCGCCGCCGCGATGTCCAGCCCTGCCCCCCGCGATCGCAGGACCGCGGGGAAGCGGTCGTTGCCTGGGGTCCGGCGGCGGCGCCGCCGCCGGCTGACGGGCGGCGGCTACCGGAGGTAGCCCAGGGCGCGCAGCTTGGTGATGTAGCGCCACTCCAGGTAGGTGGCCCCCAGGGTGTCGCCGTGTTGCAGGTAGGTCGCCCGCGCCTTCAGGCGGGCCGCCAGCTCGCGCTCGCCGATGGCGCGCAGGGCGGCGACGGTCTGCGGCTCGCCGACGGCCAGGTTGGTGCGCTCGGCGGGATCGCGATCCAGGTTGTAGAGCTCGACCGGCAGCGCCGGGTCGCGCGCCACCACCAGCTTCCAGGGGCCGCGCCGCACCGACCAGCGCGGGCGGCCGTGCAGGATGACGTCGGCCATCGGCGTTTCGCGCGCTGCGAGCGGTTTGCCGTCGAGCAGCGGGGTGAGGTCGGTGCCCTGGCTGGGCGACGGCGCGGCGCCGACGGCGTGCAGCAGGGTCGGAAACAGGTCGACCATCTGCACGGCGTCGGGCACCACGGCGGGCTTGCGGCCTGGGATGCGCAGCAGCGCCGGCACGTGCACCAGCTCCTGGTACAGGGTGTGGCCGTGGTCGGAGTTGGGTTCGTAGCCCAGGGCCGCCTCGCGGTCCAGCCGCCCCCAGAACTCCTCGCCGTGGTCGCTCACCACCGCCACCACCGTGTGGTCGGCAAGCCCCAGGTCGCGCAGGCCGTCGAGAAAGCGGCCGACCTGCCGGTCGGTGTAGGCGACCTCGGCGCGGTACAGCGCCTCGAACCAGGGGCGATCGCCCGGCGCCGGGATGGTGGTGCGCTCGGGATTGCGGTCGGCCTCGCAGCCCAGCGGACCGCGGTAGCCGGGCGCCAGGCGGTGCGCCACCTGGGTGCACTCCGGCTCGGGCGCGCTGTAGGGCGAATGCAGGTCGAACAGGTGCAGGTAGAGGAAGGTGCGGCGGTCGGCGGCGGTGCGGCGCAGCTCGGCCAGCGCCCGGTCCACCAGCACTTCGGCGCGGTCTTCGATCGAGGTGTAATCGTCGAAGCCCTGGTGCACGCCGAAGCCGGGCAGGATGTAGAAGTTCTGGTAGATGCCCAGGCTGTAGAAGCCCTGGTGCGCCAGCACCCCGGCAAGCGTGTGCACGCCGCCGGGCAGGCCGGTCGGGGCAAAGTCGTTCTGGCGCGGGCTGGCCGGGTCGAAGTCGCCGAAGCGCTGGCCGGCGCCGTGCGTCTGCGGCTGCAGGCCGGTCAGCAGCGAGCAGACGCTGGGCAGCGTCCAGGGGGCGGGCGACAGCATCTCGGCAAAGCGCACCCCGTCGCGCGCAAAGGCGTCCAGGCGCGGGGTCAGGCCGTGGGTATCGCCGTAGGCGCCCAGCGCGTCGGCGCGCAGCGTGTCGATCAGGATCACCACCAGGTTGTTGCCGGCGGGGGGGCCGGGGCGCACCAGCATCGGGTTGCCCCACACCGCCGCCCCCTCGGGCAGGGCGGCGCCGTCGCGCAAGGCGCCGCTTTCCAGCACCAGGCGATCGCCGGTGCGGTCGGCGCCGGCGGGCAGGTCGCGCCGCACCAGGCGCCAGGCCGGGCCGCCCTTGCCGCCGCCCGCCAGGGTCTCTTCCAGCAGGGGGCCGCCCGGCGCGGCGTCCGCCGGCTTGCCGTCCGGCCCCTCCAGGCGCACGCGGAAGGTGGCGGTCACCCCCGGCTTGTCGTATTCGGGGATGAGGCCCAGGTGGACCTCCAGGCGGGTGCCCGCCGGCAGGTCAGGCGGCAACGGCAGCGTCAGCCTGCCGCCGCCGGACAGCGCCGGCATGGTTTCGCCGCCCAGCGACATCGAACGATAGGCGTCGTCGGGCGGCGCCGCGGAGCCGCCCAGCAGGCGCACGCTGCCCGCGTCCACCTCCAGGCGCAGACCCACCACGCGCCCATGCCAGTGCGCTTCGCGCTCCAGGTCCACTTCGTACGGATGCGGCTTGCCGTCGCCGGCCAGCGGGAAGCTGACGGCGCGGAAGGGCGTGAACACGCGGTCCTGCGCCAGCCGCCAGGACAGGGTGGCCAGCCGCGCCGACCCGGCCAGAGTCAGCCGCAGCCGCCCCACCCGCGACGCCGACACGTCCACCGCCGCCTGGTAGGGTTCTTCGGGCGACACGCTGCCGGCAACCAGCGCAGGCAAGGCGCCGCCGCCGGCGCCCGGCTCCTCGCCCCCAGCTCCCGGCGCCTGTTGTCCTCCGGGACCTCCGGGTTCGCCGGATCCGCCAAGCCCGCCGGCGCCGCCCGGCGCTCCTGGCGCTCCCGGCGCCGCGGTCTTGATCAGGTCGCCCAGGCGGACCAGCTTGGCCGCCGGCGGCGTGGCGCGGTCGGCGCCACAGCCGGCGACGCAGAGGGCCGCCGCCATCGCCGCCATCGCCGCCATCGCCGCCAACAACGCCATCGGCGCCAGCGGTGCCATCGGCGCCATCATCGCCAGCCACAGACGCGCGGTGCGTCCGGCGAAACCGCGCGGCAGACCGGCCGCCAGGGAGGGCAAAGCCCGCATTTCAGGCCAGCCGGTCGCGGATCCAGCAGCCGCCCAGGACGCGGCTGCCCTGGTAGAAGACGGCGGCCTGGCCCGGCGTGACGCCGCGCTGCGGCTGCAGAAACTCCACCTCCACCTCCACCTCCACCTCGGCCGGGGCAGCGGGGCCGCCGGCGGCAGGCGCGGGCTGCGGCGGCCGCGGGTGGATGCGGGCGGCGACGCCTGGATGCCGGGAGCGGATGCGGACTGTGGCTTCGATGCCGCCGGCCGGCGACGCCGCCGGTGCATCGCCGATCCAGTGCAGGCGCTCGCCGAGCAGGCCCGGCGCCATCAGCTGCCGCTCCTCCCCCACCACCACGCGGTTGTCGCCGGGCTCGATCGCCAGGACGTAGAGCGGATGGCGGCTGGCCACGCCCAGGCCGCGCCGCTGCCCGACGGTGTAGCGGTAGTACGGCTGACCCTGGCCCAGCACGGCGCCGCCGGAATCGACCAGCGTCGCCGGCCGGCCGAGCGCCACGCCGGCGGTGCCGGAGCCCGCGGCGGCCTGGGCGTCGGCGGCCGGCCGGGCGGCGCGGGCGGCGGTTTCGGCTTCCACAAACTCGCGGATGCCGCCGGAGACGAAGCACACTTCCATGCTCTCGCCCTTCTCCGCCACCACCAGGCCGGCGTCGCGGGCCAGCGCGCGCACCTGCGGCTTGGTCATGGCGCCCAACGGGAAGAGCGAAGCGGCAAGCTGCTCCTGCGACAGCTCGAACAGGTAGTAGCTCTGGTCCTTGTCGGCGTCCACCGCGGTGTGCAGCTCCCACCCGCCGGCGCCGCGCACGATGCGGGCGTAGTGGCCGGTCGCCACGGTCGCCGCTCCCAGGCGGCGGGCGCGCTCGTGCAGCAGGTCGAACTTGATCCAGGTGTTGCAGCGGACGCAGGGGCTGGGAGTGCGCCCGGCCAGGTAGTCGGCGACGAACGGGTCGACCACGTGGCGGCGGAACTCCTGGTCCAGGCGCAGCGTGTAGTGGGGGATGCCGGCCTGCTGCGCCACCCGCCGCGCGTCGCCCAGGTCCAGGGCGCCGCAGCAGCGGCCGTTGCTGGACACCGCGGAGTGGTCCCACAGCAGCATCGACAGGCCGATCACCGGCTGCCCGGCGCGGGCGAGCAGCCAGGCGGTCACCGACGAATCCAGGCCGCCGCTCATCGCCACCGCGATGCGATCGGTCGCGGCGCCCGCCGCCGCACCCGGCAGCGCCACCGGCACGCCGCCGGTCACGCCGGAACCCGCACCCGCCGGGTCGGCGCCAGCGACTCGCGCAGAGTCGCCACTTCGACCGTCAGCGCATCCAGGAACAGGTCCACCTCGCCGGGCAGGTTGCGCGGGCCGAAGCTGATGCGCAGCGACGCCAGCGCTTCGTCCGCGGAAATGCCCATGGCGAGCAGCGTCTTGCTGGGCTCGACGACGCCCGAGGAACAGGCCGAGCCGGTCGACACCGCAAACCCGGCAAGGTCGAGCCGGATCAGCAGCGCTTCGCCCTCGACGCCGGGAAACGCCACGTGCGAGGTGTTGGGCACCCGCGGCCAGGCGCGGCAGTGGACGATGGCGCCGGGGATGGCCGCCAGCCCGTCTTCGAAGCGGTCGCGCAACGCCGCCATCCGCGCCGCGCGCTCGGGCAGCTCGGCCTGCACCAGGGCCGCCGCCGCCCCCAGGCCGACGATCGCCGGCACGTTCTCGGTGCCGGCGCGCCGCCGCCGCTCCTGGCTGCCGCCGAGCAGCAGCGGCTCGACGGTGCACCCCTCGCGCATCCACAGCGCCGCGGCGCCGAGCGGGCCGCCGAACTTGTGCGCCCCCAGGACCAGCAGGTCGGCACCCAGGCGGGTCACGTCCACCGGAATGCGGCCCACCGCCTGCGCCGCGTCGCAGAGCAGGGGTATGCCGCGCCGCTGGCACTCCGCCGCGACCTCGGCGACCGGCTGCACCGTCCCCACCTCGTTGTTGGCGAGCATCAGGCAGACCAGGCGGGTGTCGGGGCGCAGGGCGTCGATCATCGCCGCCGCGCTGACCACGCCCGAAGGCGCGGGCGCCACGCGCGTGACCGCCATGCCGCGGCGCTCGGCGCGCGCCGCCGCCTGGCGCAGCGACGAGTGCTCCAGCTGCGACAGCACCAGGTGGCCCCCGCCGGCGTCGCCGACGCTGGCAACCACCGTATTGTTGGCCTCCGTCCCCGAGGCGGTGAAGATCACCTCCGGCGGCCGGGCGCCCAGCAGCGCCGCCACCCGCTCGCGCGCCTCCTCGACGGCGTTGCGCGCCGCCTGGCCGAAGCGGTGGATCGAAGAGGGGTTGCCGTGCCGCTCGCCGAGCCACGGCAGCATCGCTTCGCGGACCCGCGGGTCGAGCGGCGTGGTGGCGTTGTAATCCAGATAGACGTCGGCCCGGACGGGCTGGGGGTCGCTCCCTCCGGTGCGGGGCGGCTGCGCGGGCGGCACCATGGCCGCGCCATTGTAGCGCGTGGTCTCAGCGAACGATCCGCAATTGGCTCTTGCGGCAGAAGGCAAACGCCGCCACAATGAGAGCCGCTGCCGCAATCTCTTTGCGGGTTGATGCGCATCCCGCGGAGCGGCGGTTACCTCCTGGAGTCACGACGATGGCCATGCCTCGGACCCTGCGCGCTCCCCTCCTGACAGCTCTCCTCGCCGCGAGCCTGGCGGCACCGGCCTTGCCGGCGCTCGCCGCCGCTACCGCCGACCAGGGCGGTGCCAACGACCAGGGCGGCCAGAGCGCCGCCGGTGGTCAGAGCCCGCAGGGCGGCCAAAACGCCCCAGGCGGACAGGGCGCCCAAAGCGGTCAGAGCGGTCAGAGCCCGCAGGGCGGACAGGCCGGCCAGGGGGGCCAAAGCGGTCCGAGCCAGGGAGGCCAGGCCGGCCAGACCGCCCCAAGCGGTCCGAGCCAGACCGCACAGAGCGGACAGCCCGGACAGGTCGCCCAGCCGGCGGTCCAGCTGCCCAACAGCAAGCCCGCCTCGAAGAGCGACAAAAAACTGATCGCCGCGCTGCCACCCAAATACCGCGAGTGGCTGGAGTTTGTCGATCTGCTGATCACCAAGGCGGAGAAGAAGTCGTTCCTGGCGCTCGCCGAGGACTACCAGCGCGACGCCTTCATCGAGCGCTTCTGGGAGGTGCGGGACGGCAACGGTACCCCCGGCGACTTCCGCCGCAGCTGGGAGGCGCGGGTCGAGCAGGTCATCGCGCAATACGGCTCGGTCAGGGACGACCGCGCGCGGGTGTTCCTGCTCAACGGCCCGCCGGGCGGCGTGATCGCCGAGCACTGCGCCACCGTCCTGTGGCCGATCGAAGCCTGGTACTACCAGCGCAGCGAGCGTTTCGGCAACGAATTTGTCGTCGTGTTCTTTCAGCTCTGGGGCGCCGGGCCGTGGCGGATCTGGGAGCCGACCGAGGGATTGGCCGACCTGTTCATGAACAACAACCCCTCCAACGGCCTGCAGGAGATCGTCAACGAATGCCGCAACGGCGACTCCATCGCCGGAGCGCTCAGCTGGGTGAACGGCCAAGGCCTGGGCTACATGACCCTGGAAGCGACCTTCCTGTCGAACGCCAAGGGGCCCGGCACCGAATGGATCAGCTCGTTCCATTCGTATTCGACCGACCTGGCGGCGACCACCTCGCCGCTGCCGGCCAAGCTGGAAACGTCCTACCCCGGACGCCACGGCGAGCGCACCCTGTTGCAGGCGCTGCTCACCGTGCCGGCGAGCAGCCCGGCGGTCGTGCAGCTCGCCGACCGCCGGTCGTACAACCTGCTGGTGACCGGCGAGATCCTGCAGGGCAAGCACCTGTTCGAAAACTTCCGCTACAAATTCGAGTTTCCGGGCGACGAGCCGCAGACCGCCAACCTGCCGGTCGTCTTCCAGCGCCCGCTGCGTCCCGGCCAGTACACGCTCATCGTCAAGCTGGAGGATCTCAACTCCAACAAGGCGGCGCGCATTCAGCAGGAGCTGACCGTGCCGCAGGTGGACAACGAAGCGCCGGCGCCGCCGCCGAGCGACCCCGAAACGCGCGAGGTGCTCAACGAAGCCAACGCCGCGCTCGGCACCGGCGAAACCACGCTCAAACTGATCGCGCCGCGCGGCGAGCTGCAGACCGGCATGAACCGCTTCGACACCCTGGCCACCGGCCACAACATCGAGCGCGTCACCTTCTCGCTCGACGGCAAGGCGATCCTCACCAAGGTGAAACCGCCGTTCAGCGTCGAGCTCGACCTGGGCAGCCTGCCGCGGCCGCGCACCCTGCTCGCCACCGCCTTTGACAAGGGCGGCGAACAGGTAGCCAGCGACGAGCTGATCATCAACGCCGCGCCGCACCGCTTCCGCGTGCGCCTGACCGAGCCGCAGAAGGGGCGCCGTTACAGCCGCAGCCTGCTGGCGCGCGTCGAGGCCGAAGTGCCCGAAGACGAGGTCCTGGACCGGGTGGAGATCTACCTCAACGAAGACCTGGTGGCGACGCTCTACCAGCCGCCGTTCACCCAGCCGATCGTGCTGCCCAAGGGGCAGCCGCTCGCCTACGTGCGCGCGGTCGCCTACACCGACGACGACGCTTCGACCGAAGACCTGGTGTTCGTCAATGCCTTGGACAGCAACATCGAGCAGCTCAACGTGCAGTACGTCGAGCTCTACACCGCTGTGCTCGATCGCGCGGGGCACCCCGCCATGGGCCTGACGGCAAAGGATTTCAACGTCACCGAAGACGGCGCCAAGCAGACCATCAGCCGCTTCGAACCGGTCGCCGACCTGCCCATTCACGCCGCGGTGGTGCTGGATTCCTCGGCCTCGATGGAAAAGAGCATCCAGGAGGCGCGCGACGCCGCGCTGGGCTTCCTGCGCGACGCCATCCAGCCCAAGGACCGCGCGGCGATCATCACCTTCAACGACCATCCCAACATCGGCGTCAAGTTTTCCAACGACCTGACGACCCTTGCCGGCGGCCTGGCCGGCCTCAAGGCCGAGCGCGGCACCTCGCTGTGGGACACCCTCATCTTCACCCTCTTCTACTTCAACGGCGTCAAGGGCCAGCGCGCCATCCTGCTGCTCACCGACGGCCGCGACGAAGGCAGCCGCTTCACCTTCGAAGACGCCCTGGAAGACGTCCGCCGCGCCGGCGTCACCATCTACACCATCGGCCTGGGCCAGGACATCGAGAAACACAAGCTGTCGCGCCTCAGCGAAGAGACCGGCGGCCGCGCCTTCTTCATCAAGAACGCCGCCGAGCTGCCCGCCATCTACGCCACGATCGAGCAGGATCTGCGCTCGCAATACCTGATCGCCTACCAGTCCAACAACACCACTCCGGACAACGTCTTCCGCACCGTCGACGTCAAGGTCACCCGCTCCGGCCTGGAAGCCAAGACCCTGCACGGCTACTACCCGTAGGGTCCTGGGTCAGCCAGGCCGGGGGCCGGGGGCCGCCGGGGGAGCGCCCTTCAACGGGACGCACGGCCGCCGGTGTAGACGGTGGTCCGCGGGTGGTAGGTGCGCCAATCGAACCAGTAGTCCTTGAAGGCGGGGATGGGCTGCAGGCGCCGGCCGGCCAGCGGGCCGCTCAGCGCTACGCCGGCGAAGCTCCAGGCGCTGCCGGTGGCGCCGTCGACCCAGGGCGCGGCGGCGGCGCCGGCCGGCCCGGCGAACAGCGACAGGCGGCGGCCGTCGACGGCGCCGGCGAAGACGCGCATGGAGCGGCCGTCGTCGCCGGTCAGGATCACCAGCGGCACGCCTCCCAGGTCGTCCATGACCGGGCCGCCCTGGAGCCGCAGAAGGTCGACCGGGTAGGCGCGGTCGGCGCCGCCCAGCGTCAGGCCGACCACCAGGGTGCGCGGCGGCAGCGGACCGGCCGCGGCGCTGACCACCGGCAGGCGGTCGGTCGTCGCCTCCCAATCAGCGCTGAAGGCCCGCCAGTCCGCGCTGGCCGCGGGGCGCAGCACGCGGCCGCCGGGGTGCTCGGACCGCCAGGTGGCGAAGCTCACCTCGTCGGCGAAGACCGGCTGCAGGCGGGTGCCGCGCAGCGGGCCCAGGAACGCCTTGCCGTCCGCCTGCTGCCACCACGAGCCGGTCTGCTCGTCCCGCATGATGAAGTTCTGGTTGTTGATGCCGCTCAGGTGAAAGGTGAGCCGCCGGCCGCCGTCGATCGCCGCGTTCCACACCAGACCGGTGTGGCAGAGCGTTCAGTAGGTGACCGCGACGGGCGTTCCTCCCACGGTGTCGAGAACCACGTGGTGGTAGGCGATCTGGCGCACCGGATACGCCGCGGCGTCGCCGCCGATGGCAACCGCCAGCACCATGTCCCGCGGATCGACGAAGGCAGACGCCGACGCGGCCGGAACGTAGCCCGGATGCGGCAGCGGCTTGAACATCAGCTCGAAATGGTTCACCCGTGAGATCCCGGCGGACAGGCCGGCGACCAGGACCAGCAGCGCCAGCGCCGTCCGCGCCGGCCAGCGCGCGCCCCGCCACTGCCGCCAGGCCAGCGCCGCGACCGCCGCCAGCGCCAGGAGCGTCGCGAGCGGCGAGATGCGGCGCAGCACGTACGCCTTGGTCACCAGCGCGGAGGTCTGGGGAGCGAAGGGCCGCAGCGCCCAGGCCGGCGACAGCACCATCCACAGGGCCGCGCCGGCGATGGCGACCAGGGCCGCCCAGCGCCACGCCCGCCAGCGGTCGCGCGCCGCCGCCGGGGCGCCGGCCACCGGGGCGCCCGACGCCGCGCCAGGAGCCGCGACCGCCAGGTCGTGCGGCGGGGTTGCGGGCGTTGCCCGGGGATCGCGCGGGTCGTGGTGCGGCATGCGGGCACCTCCTGGTCAAGGCATCGGCGGTCTGCCGGCCGGCACAGCTTATCGCCACCCGGATGACGGCGCGACAGCCGCTGGCAGGGTGCTTGCTTTGCTTCCCCGGCATGGACGAGCGCGGCCCCTTCGAACCACCCCACGGCACCTGGCCTGACCTGCAGGCGCGGGCTCGCCTCCTGGCCGGCCGGGCATGGCGGCGGGTGCGCGGCGCCGGCGCCGACCTGTCCCGCTTCGTGGGCGAGCGGCGATGGCTGCGCCTGAGCCTGATCGCCGCCGCGGCCGCGACCGCGGCGCTGGCCGTGGCGGGAGGGGCGGCCTGGCAGACCTGCGGCTTTGCCGGCTGCCCCGACGCCGCGCGGCTCGCCGCCTACCGGCCGGACGGGGCGCCGCTGCTGCTCGACCGTCACGGTCAGGTCATCGCCACGCTGTCGCCGGACGACGGTTCCCAGGTGCGGCTGGCTTCGCTCCCCGCCCATGTCGCGGCGGCCTTCGTGGCGATCGAGGACCGGCGCTTCTTCGAGCACGGCGCCGTGGACTGGCGCCGCGCCGTCGGCGCCTTCACCGCCAACCTGCGCGCGCACGCCATCGAGCAGGGCTTCAGCACCCTGTCGATGCAGCTGGCGCGCAACGTCTTCCCGCAGGAGATCCCGGGCAGGGAACGCACCCCGTCGCGCAAGCTGATCGAGATCCGCGTCGCGCAGCAGCTGGAAGCGCGCTACAGCAAGCCCGAGATCCTGGAGCTATACCTCAACCACATCTACTTCGGCAACGGCGCCCGCGGTATCGAGGCGGCGGCCTGGCAGTACTTCCGCGAGCCGGCGGCGCGCCTCACCCTGGCGCAGGCGGCCCTGCTCGCCGCGCTGCCCAAGGCGCCCACGCGCTACGATCCGCGGCGCCACCCGGACCGCGCGCTGACGCGCCGCAACCTGGTCCTGGCGTGCATGGCGGCGCAGGGACGCATTGCGTCCAGCAGCGCCGCCGCGGCAAGGCACGAACCCTTGGGCGTGCGTCCGCCGCCCGAACGCCCGCCCGGCCAGCCGGTGGTCGCCTCCTATTTCGTCGAGGAGGTGCGGCACCAGCTGGAGGAGCGCTTCGGCGCCAGCCTGTACGACCAGCCGGTGCGGGTATGGACCAGCCTCGACCTGACGGCTCAACGCGCCGCCGAGGAAGAGCTGGAGCACCAGCTGCAAGCGATCGAGGCGCACGGCCTGCGGCACGCGGCGCGGGCGAAGGCGGACGACGACGACGGCGGCGACCAGCGGCTGGAGGGGGCGGTCGTGACCCTCGCCGCCGCCAGCGGCGACGTGCTGGCCTGGGTGGGAGGCCGCGACGGCGACGCGTCGCGGTTCGACCGCGTGGCCAATGCCCGGCGGCAGGTGGGCAGCGCCTGGAAGCCCTTTGTCTACGCCGCCGCCCTGGCGCGCGGCGTGCCGCTCAGCCAGAACATCGCCGACACGCCGCTGGTCGTGCCGCTGGGCGGCGGCGCCAGCTGGGAGCCGCGCAACTACGACGGTTCCTTCGACGGCCAGGTAACCCTGCGCGAAGCCCTGGTCCGCTCCAAGAACGTGCCGACCGTGCGTCTGTCGCAGGCGATCGGCTACGGCCAGATCGCCGAGCTGGCGGCCAGCGACGGCATCCCGGCGGATGGGCCCCTGGTGCCGTCGATGGCGCTCGGCACCGTCGCCGCCTCGCCGCTCAAATTGACCGCCGCGTATTCCGCCTTTGCCAACCTGGGCTGGCGCGCCACGCCGCGCCTCATCCTGCGCGTCGATCGCGCCGACGGCACGACGCTGTGGACGGCGCCGGTGCCCAACCGGCGGCAGGTGCTCGATCCATCGGTCGCCTACCTGCTGGACGACGCGCTGCGCGACGCGATGCTGCGCGGCAGCGGCGCCCCCGGCCTGCCGCCGGGCCTGGCCGGACGCGCCGGCGGCAAGACCGGCACCAGCACCGGCGGCGACGACGTCTGGTTCGTCGGCTTCACGTCCGAGGTGGTCACCGGCGTCTGGATCGGCTTCGACGAACCGCGACCCATCGCCAACCAGGCCACCGGCGGCCGCCTTGCCGCGCCGATCTTCCGCCGCCTGATGACCCGCTTCTACGCCGGGCGCCCCGCCCCCGCCTGGCCGGCCATGCCCGCCGGCGTCGAAACCGCGGCGATCGACCCGGTCAGCGGCCGGGTGCTGTCGGCCGGCTGCGTTCCCGCCGGCGGCGTCCCGGCCCGGCAGGAACTGTTCCTGGCCGGCCACGAGCCCGAATCCGCCTGCCCCGGCGACGTCACCGCCGATGCCGCGCTGGTGACGATCTCGCCGGCGGCGGCAACGGTGCCGGCGGCCTATCAGCAGGACGACGAATCTTCGGCAACGCGCGACGCGGCCGGCGGCGAGGCTCCGGCGGGCGATGCGGCGACGGCGCCGACCGCCCCCGCGGCAGCCGTGCCGCGGGACGGCGCGGCGGCGGCATCCGAGCAAGCGGGCGCCGGCGCTGGCGGCGGCGTCATCGTCTCCGGCGGCGCCACCGGCATCTCGGCCAGCGCCACCAATCTCGCGGGGTGGTGGACCGTCGTCATGACCGCCGACGGCGCTTCCGGCACCGCCCGCGGCGCGCGCCAGACCTACCTGGTCGCGCTGCGCCAGCAGGGCACGGAGGTCACCGGCAGCGGCGAATGCTGGGAAGTGGACGGCCGCCAGCTCGCCGCCGGCTCGCGCAACCGCATCGACGTCGCCGGCACCATCGAAGGCCGCGAAGTCCGCCTCCACTTCACCGAGCGCGGCTCCGACCAGGGCAACGCCGGCACCCTCTTCTTCCACCTGGCACCCGGCGGCCAGGACCTGGCCGGCACCTTCACCGCCGGCGCCGACAACGCGCACGGCGTCGCAGCGGCCACGCGCCTGCGCTGAGCGCGCGCGCCGGATCTGTAGAATGGATCTGCCGCCGGTGGGAGCCGCGGACCAGGGGGAGGTTTGTGATGCGGGCAGCAGGTGCAGCCGTGGTGCTGATGGGTTGCCTTTTGGGTGTGGCGCCGGCGGCGGCGCTGACGCCTTACATGGTCAAACAGATCAATACCACCGGCACGCCCCAAGGCTCGTCGCCGCAATCCTTCTGGTCGGCCGAAGACTTTGCGGTGTTCACCGCCGACGACGGCGTGCACGGTCCGGCCCTGTGGCGCAGCGACGGCACCGCCGCGGGGACCTACCGGCTGAAGGTCCCGTACACGCCGTATGAGCCCACCGTGTTCGCCAGCCTGGATGACACGCTCTTTTTCACCCTCGCCGACGCGAACGGCAACGGCGGGCTCTGGGTCACGCACGGCACTTCCGCCACGACCAGGAAGCTGGTCGCTCCTTTCGACTTCCTGCCGATCGGCAACAGCTTCGCCACCTACGACCTGTGGCCGCAGGGCCTGGTGTATTTCGAGGCCTTCTCCCCACCGGTCGGCGCCCAATTGTGGCGCTCCGACGCAACGCCCGGCGGCACGTTCCCGCTCGGCGCCTGGAACCCGGAGGAACTGGCCTTCGCCGCCGGCGACCTGTACTTTGGCGCCGTCGACGCCACCGGCCCCGGCCTGTGGAAAACAGACGGCACCGTGGCTGGCACCCGCGTCGTGCAGCGGTTCCCGACGCCGGCGGGGCAGGTCAGCGTGCCGACCTTCCCCTTTGGGCCTGCCGGCAAAGAGCTGATCTTCGGTGCCGCCACCGCGGCGCGCGGCTTCGAGCTGTGGCGCACCAACGGCACCGCCGCCGGCACGCAGCCCTTGCGCGATCTGGTGCGCGGGCCCGGTTCGCCGGGCATCTTCGATTGGACGACGCTCGGCGCGCGGCAGCTTTTTGCCCTCGACATCGGTCAGCAACGGAACGTCTGGGCGACCAACGGCACGACGCTCGCTCAACTCACCAACTTCGACAGCCGCGCCGTGTTTTCCGCGCAAGGCAAGGTCTTCTCGCCGGCCTCTCTGGGCCCGACCACCTTTTTCAGCGCCGACGACGGCGTGCACGGCTTCGAATTGTGGGCCACCGACGGCACCAAAACCGGCACGCACCTGGTGAGCGACGTCTGCCCCGGATCTTGCTCCAGCAACGCCTCGGGGCAGGCGATCCTGGACGGAGGGCTGCTGTTCTCAGCGGATGACGGGGTTCACGGCAACGAGCTGTGGACGACCGACGGCACCAAAGCCGGCACCCACATGGTCGCCGACGTCTGCCCCGGCTCCTGCGGCTCCTCCCCAGAGGTGATCGCGGTGCTCGGCAGCCGCGCGTTGTTCCTGGCCGACGATGCCGACCAGGTCACCCAGCTGTGGCGCACCACCGGCACCGCCGCCGGCACCTTTCGCCTCACCGGCTTCGACGACACCTACTTCTCTTCGCTCGCCGGCGATGACGCCGCCGTCAACGACGTGCTGCTCTTCCAGGGCACGGACGCCGCGCACGGCAGCGAGCTGTGGGTGAGCGACGGGACCCGCGCCGGGACCCACCTGCTGGTCGACATCAATCCTGCGGTGGTGCCCAACGGCGCCAATCCCGCGGACCTGCAAGCCGCCGGCAGCAAGCTCTACTTTTTCGCCGACGACGGCATCGACGGCACGCAGCTGTGGGTGACCGACGGCAGCGCGGCGGGGACCGTCGAGCTGAGCAGCCCGGCGGACGGGCTGGGTAACGGCGCAGTCGCCACCGTCGCCAGCGGGAACAACCTCTTCCTGGTGACCCAGGGCCAGCAGAACAGTTCTCTTTGGATCAGCGACGGCACCCCCGGCGGACTGGTTCAGCTGACGCCCGACACCGTGGACGTGCTCGCGGACTCGCAGCTCGGGGCGCCCGCGGCGCTCGGCAGTACGGTGTTCTTTGTCGCCAACGACGGCGTGCACGGCCCCGCTCTCTGGAAGAGCGACGGCACGACGGCAGGCACCGTGCCGGTGGACGGCGTGAACTGGAGCGGCGGCGAGGCGCAGCTGCTGACCCCATTCAACGGCGAGCTGTTTTACTTCCTCCCCGACCCCGAGTTCGAGAACGACCGCGACCTGTGGCGCACCGACGGTACGCCCGGCGGCACGACGCTGGTCGCCCCCCTGAACACCGACGTCGACGACGACTACCAGCCGCTGCTGCAGGATTTCGGCGGCAGGCTCTATTTCTTCGCGGCGGACACCGACGGCACCTTCGGGCTGGCCCTGTGGTCCACCGACGGCACCGCGGCCGGGACGCGGCAGGCGGCTTCCTTCAACCTGGACGCGCAGGACGGCGCATTCGGGGAGCCGACCCGGTTCGCGGTGGCGGGCAACCGGCTCTTTCTCTTCACCTCTGCAGGCCTCTGGGCCAGCGACGGCACCCAGGCCGGCACGCAGCTCGTAAGCCCGTCGATCGAGCCCCCCTCTTCTTCTTCGTATCCCTTGTCGACTGCCGCCTTGGGGCAGAAGCTCGTGTTCCTGGGCGCCAGCGGCGCCTCGCCGCACGCAAGCATCTGGGTGAGCGATGGGACCGCCGCGGGCACCGTACCGCTCACCGACGCGCAGGGCAACCCGATCCACACGGCCACCGCCGTGGTGGCATTTGACGGGGCCGTCGCGTTCTCGGTGGTCAGCGCCGCGGGCACCGCCCTCTGGCAGAGCGACGGCACACCGGCGGGAACTTCGCAGGTCGTCGCCTCGGGCCTGGGCGGCCCGCCGGGAAGCTACGCCGCCCCGGCACTGGTCCCGGCCGGCCAGCTCCTGTACTTCAGCGACTCCACCGCGGCGACCGGCACGCAGCTGTGGGCAGCCCGGCCGTAACCGCCGGGCGCGCTCTTGGCGCTTGCCGGGGACAGGCAAGGGCGGGTAGTATGTGGTCGTTATGCCAATGCGTTTGCGGTTGCGGTTAGGGCAGGTTGCGCGGATCATCGCCAGCTGCGCGGCGATGCTGGTGTGCGCGGGCGGCGGCGCTCGCGGGCTGGCGGCGGGGGCGGGCGCGCCTCCTCCGACCCCTCCGACCGCGGCCACGACGCCGGCGACGGCGCCGCCAGGCGTCGCGGCGTCGCTCGACGACCTGGCCGGCGGCGGGTCCGGCGCGGGGGACCTGGATCCCAAATACAGGGCCTGGCTGGAAGAGGTGGCGCCGCTGATCAACGAGCGCGAGCGGAAGGTGTTTCTGGCGCTCAACCGGGACTACCAGCGCGACGAATTCATCCAGAAATTCTGGGACGTGCGGGACCCCTACCCCGAGACGCCGCAAAACGAGCTGCGGGACGAGTGGGAGGAGCGCATCAAGGCGGCGCGCGACCGCTACGGCAACGTCACCGAAGACCGCGCGCGGGTGCTGCTGATCCACGGCGAGCCCGCCCACGTCTTCCATTCGCGCTGCTCGGACGTGGTGCTGCCGCTGGAGATCTGGTCCTACGAAAAGATGAAGCGGTCGCGGCGCGAATACGCCGTGGTGTTCGTGCAGGACATGGGGGCGGTCCGCGGCCGCTATCGCCTGTGGGCGCCCGGCGAAGGGCTGCTGCCGCTGCTGGCGATGCAGGCGCGCTCCCGCTACGTCGAGCACGCGGACGACTCGGCCGCCCTGGCGTCCTGCCTGGAGGGGTCGGACATCGCCGGCTACCTGACCGAAGCGATCGACGAAAAGCAGCTGGAGGAAAAGGGCCACGTGCTGCCGCGGCCCAGCGACGAATGGCTGTCCAGCTTCGCCGCCGCCTCCACCGACCTGCCGGCGGGCGCGACGCCGCTGCCGGCCGATCTGGACATCTCGTTTCCGGGCCGCGCCGGCAGCCGCACGGTGATGCAGGGGCTGGTCCACGTGCCGCGCCAGGCGACGGCGCCGGAGCAGGTGGGCGACCGCTCGTTCTTCGCCTTCGTGGTCGACGGCGAAGTGTTGCGCAACGACCAGCTGTTCGAGCACTTCCGCTACCGTTTCAGCTTCCCGGTGGAGGCGCCGGCCGCCGCACCGGCGGCAAAGGCGGCAGCGTCCGCCGCGCCGGCGGCCGGGTCGGCCACGTCTGCCACATCTGCCGCGCCGGCCGCAACCAGTGCCGAAGGCGTCCCCGGCACCGGCGGCAGCGAGATCCCGCTGGTGTTTCAGCGCTACTTCCGGCCCGGCACCTACACCCTGCTGCTGAAGGTCGAAGACATCGGCGGCAAGCGCTTCTACCGCGCCGAGCGCGATCTGAACGTCCCCGCGGTGGCCGCACCGGTACAGACGGCGGCCTTGCCGGGCGCGCCGGGGACCGCCGCCACGCCGACGACGCCGGCAGCGGCGCCGGCGGCCGGCGGCGGCGCCGGCGCCACCACGGCCAGCACCGCCGCCGGGCCGGGCAGCGCCCCGGGGGCACAGCTGGCCGAAGCCAATGCCGCGATCCGCGCCGGCGACCAGACCGTGCGGCTGCTGCCACCGCAGGACGGCCTGTTGACCGGGGCGGTGCGCATCGAAGCGATCGCCGACGGCGGCGGCATCGACCACGTGCGCTTCCAGCTCGACGGCAAGCCGGCGCTGACCAAGCGGCACTCGCCCTACAGCGTCGATCTCAACCTGGGCTCGCAGCCTCGCGCGCACGTCGTCAAGGCCTTTGCCGAGGGGGCGGACGGCAAGGTCCTGGCCGAAGACCAGCTGGTGCTCAACGCCGGCCCGCACCGTTTTTCGGTGCGCCTGATCGAGCCGCAGGCAGGCAAGATGTATCGCGCCAGCCTGCGCGCGGAGGCGCAGGTGGAGGTGCCCGAGGGCGAAAAGCTGGACCGGCTCGAGCTGTACCGCAACGACGCGCTGGTGGCGACGCTCTATCAGCCGCCCTGGACGCAGCCGATCCTGCTGCCGGCCAGCTCGCAGGTGTCCTACGTGCGCGCCGTCGCCTACCTGGCGGACGGCAATTCCTGCGAAGACCTGGTGCTGGTCAACTCGCCCAATCCGGGCGAGCGGATCGACGTGCAGATGGTGGAGCTGTACACCACCGTCACCGATCGCCGCGGCAGGCCCGTCGACGGCCTGCAACGCGACGACTTCAAGGTCTACGAAGACGGCGCCGAGCAGTCGGTGCGCCGCTTCGAGCGCGTCCAGGATCTGCCGATCTACGCCGGCGTGCTGCTCGACACCTCGGGCTCGATGCTGGATCACCTGGACACCGCGGTGCAGGCGGCGCTCAGCTTCTTCCACACCGTGATCACCCCCAAGGACCGCGCAGCGGTGATCACGTTCAACGGCGAGCCCAACCTGGCGGTGCGCTTCACCAACAACTCCGAAGTGCTCGCCGGCGGCCTGGCGGGGCTGCGCGCCGACGGCAGCACCGCGCTGTACGACAGCATCATCTACACCCTCTACTACTTTGGCGGCGTGCGCGGCAAGCGCGCGGTGGTGCTGCTGACCGACGGCAAGGACGAAGGCAGCCGCTTCCGCTACGCCGAAGCGCTCGAATATGCCAAGCACAGCGGCATCGCCTTTTACACCATCGGCCTGGGGCTCACCGCCAAGGAGCCCGACATCCGCATGAAGCTGGTGGAGATCGCCGACCAGACGGGCGGCCGCTCGTTCTTCATCGACCGGGTGGTCGAGCTGTCGGGGGCCTATCGCCAGATCGAAGCGGAGCTGCGCTCGCAGTACCTGATCGCCTACCAGTCCACGAAGCAGGGCAGCGACGGCAAGTTCCGCAACGTCGAGGTCAAGCTGGATCGCTCCGGCATGGCCGCCCGCACGGTTCCCGGGTACTACCCCTGACACCGCCGCCGCGCTCTTCCCTGCCCCGCCTGGTGCTCGCCTCGGGCTCGCCGCGGCGTCGCGACCTGCTGGCCGGCCTGGGCCTGGCGTTCACGGTGCACAGCGCCGACATCGACGAAACCCCGCTCGCGGACGAGCTCCCGGCGGACTGCGTGCGCCGCCTGGCCGCCGCCAAGGCCGCCGCCCGCGCCGAGGCTGGAGCCCTGGTCCTGGCGGCCGACACCGTGGTGGTGCTCGACGGCGCGATGCTGGGCAAGCCGCGCGACGCCGCCGACGCCCGCCGCATGCTGGCGGCCATCGCCGGCCGCGAGCACACCGTGCTGACCGGCGTGTCGCTGCTGGATGCCAGCGCCGCCCGCCAGCAGTCGCTGGTCGAGGAGTCGCGGGTGCGCATGGCGCCGCTCGCCGGCGCCGAAATCGAACGCTACGTCGCCACCGGCGAGCCGCTGGACAAAGCCGGCTCCTATGCCGTGCAGGGGGTGGGGGCGCTCTACGTGGAGGCGGTCTACGGCAACTACACCAACGTCGTCGGCCTGCCGTTGCCGGCCACGCGGCGCCTGTTCAGCGCGCTGGGCTACGATCTGCTGAGCTGGACTCTTCCGGCGGCAGCGGCAGGCTAGCGGAGCACTAGCCGCCGAACTTGATCGGATCGCCCAGCTCCTCGAGCGAGAAGTTGGCCATGATCTGGTGGCCGTTGAAGTCGAGGACGCGGAGGTCTTCCTCTTCTTCCAGGTCCCTGACGATATTGGGGAAGGAGTGGGAGTAGCGCGCCTTGACCGCTTCCAGATCGACCTCGTAGGCGATGAACTTGTCGATGCCCTTGTAGCGGAGCTTCCCCACCAGGCGTTCGTCGGTAAGCTCGGGGTAGGTCGACAGCACGAGAATCGGGCCGCTGCCGGTAAAGATGAGATACGCCCGAGTGGCGTTCCTGGTCAGGTTCATCGCTGTCCTCCACGTCGCGTCGTGCGGATGGTCGATCGCGCAACAGTACATCACGAGGGCGCCACCGGCGGAAGTCCGCCCGGGTCGCCGGCGCCGGCCACGGCGGCCAGCGGCGGGGGCGACCCGCGGGCGTTCGACACGCATGCCAATGCCAGAATGATGCCGGGGAGGAACAGGCAATGACGATCGCTGTGGTTTTGGTGCGCCCGCGGGAAGAGGGCAACGTGGGGGCGGCGGCGCGGGCGATGGCCAACATGGGCCTCGACCGCCTGATCCTGGTGGAGCCGGCGGCGCAGCTGGGCGTCATGGCGCGCGCCTTCGCCGTCGGCGCCGGCCACATCCTGGAGGGCGCGGTCCGCGCCCCCAGCCTGCGCCAGGCGCTGGCGCCCTTCACCTGCGTGGTCGGCACCACCTCGACGCGCGACCGCCGCCAGGCCGTGCCGCTGATCGGCCCGCGCGAGCTGCCGGACGCCCTGGCGGCCGTGGGCGCCGCTGTCCCGTCCCCTGGAACCGGCGCGCGGCCGGACCCCGCGATCGCGCTGGTGTTCGGTCCCGAGGTGGGAGGGCTCACCAACGACGAGCTGGCCTTTGCCAACCTGGTGGTTTCGGTCCCCTGTGCGCCGCTCCAGCCGACGCTCAACCTGGCGCAGGCGGTGCTGATCCTGGCCTACGAGCTGTATCAGGCCGATCTCGCCAGCCAGGCCGATCCCGCCGATCGAGCCGATCCCGCCGAGCTGGCGGATCGCGCCGAGCGGGATCGGGCTGCCGCCACCGCGCCGCCGCTCCACCGCTTCGTCCAGCCGCCGGAAGCGGCCGCGGCCACCAGTGCCGAAGTGGACGGGCTGTTCGACCATGTGGCCGAGCTGCTGGGCCGCATCGGGTTTGACCGCGACAGCAGCTTTGCGGGGGTGATCCGCGACCTGCGGGCCGCCGCCGCCCGCGCCCGCCTGGCCAGCCGCGAGGTCGCCATCCTGCGCGGCATCTGCCGCCGCGCCGGCCACGCGCTGGCGGGCTCGCGGCAGCCCTGATCGACGGCGGTCAGGCGGAGACGATGCGGCGACATGGTAGAGGCGCCGGGGACTTCCGCGGCGCCCCGGCCGCGACCGGGGTCAGGCTTCGCGCTTGACCTGCTCCTGGATGAGCTCTTCGGCGTCTTCCTTGAGGAAGCCGCGCGCGACCATCTGGTAGGTCAGGGCGGCCATGCAGCGGCGCGCCACCTTGCGGACGCTGCCGGGGTGGTAGCCCATGTTGCGGGCTACTTCGCCGGGGTCGCAACCCAGGCCGTAGCGCAGGCGCAGGATCTTGCGGCAGCGCGGCGGCAGCTCTTCGAGCAGATCGTTGAGGTCCCACAGCAGCTGCGCCCGCTCCTGCGGCGCGGCGACCGGCTCGGTCAGCAGCTCCAGGATCACCGTGTCGACCGAGTCGTAGAGGGCGGCGCGGCGCTTGCGCCAGTAGACGATGCAGCGGTTGCGCAGGGTGACCAGGATCCAGGCTTCGGGTTCCTGGATCTCCTGCCACTTCTGGATGGTGGCAACCAGCGATTCCTGCACCAGGTCTTCGGCGTCGTGAGCAGGGACGCGGTACCGCGTCAGGATCTGCTTCAGCTTGGGCCGCAGGCGGCGGAGGAGGACCTCCAGCGGCTCTTTCCCCAAAGGTTCCATGGGCGTTTGGTCTGCGACTGCCATAATCTCCAGAAGGCCGCGCTGTTTGGTGCTCTGGCTGCTAATGATAAACCCGCCGGGGCCTCTTGCACACCCCGGCCGGGCGACCTGATAGACTCGCCCCCCGCATGACGACCTCTGTCGAAGCCCCGCCGCGGGTCGCCCACAGCCTCCGCCTCAAGCCGATCATCGGCGTGGTGCGCACCCACGACACGCGCCTGGCCCACGAGCAGGCGTCGGCGCTGATGGCGGCCGGCATCCACCTGGTGGAGATCACGTTCACCGTGCCGGGGGCGGTGGACCTGACGCGGCAGCTGCTCGCCGCCCGCGGCGCCGCCGGCCCCCCCTGGATCGGCATGGGCACCATCACCACCGCGGAACGCGCCCGCCAGGCGCTGGACGCCGGCGCGGAGTTCGTGGTCAGCCCCAACGTCGACGCCGGGGTGGCGGCGGCATGCCGCCAGACCGGCCGCTTCCTGGTGATGGGCGCCCTCACCCCGACCGAGATCGCCGCCGCCCACGCTCTGGGCGCCGACCTGGTGAAGGTCTACCCCCTGCCCCCGGTCGGCGGATCCGCCTACCTGTCCGTCGTACGGCAGCCGCTCGGCGACGTGCCGATGCTGGCGGCCGGCGGCTTCGGCATCGACGACATTCCGGCCTACCGTGCGGCCGGAGCCACCGCGTTCGGCATCGGGTTTCCCATCCTCGCCGGCGCCCAACAGACTTCCCCCGACGTCCTGGCGCGGCGAATCGCCCGCGCCCTCAGCCTGGCCACCGGCGAGGAGAACTCATGAGCACCACTGCGACCCCCGCCCGCCAGGTGGTCTTCGACCCCACCCCTGAAATCTTCGCCACCGACACGGCCGGCTCGTTCAGCTATCCGCTGCTGGTAGCCACCAAGGCCTTCCTGGCGACGGCCGTCTACGACGAAGTGCGCTTCGTCTTCTCGATCTGGCACCCGTCGGGCCAGCGCACGATCGACCTCGACCGCGCCTATGTCGAGCTGCGCGCGTCCTTCGATCCCGAAGAGGATCACTGGACCAAGATCGCCGAGATCGAACCCGTGGTACCGCCCTATGCCGGCGGCGAGAGCTTCGACGGCTGGATCGTGCTGCCGATCCTGGGCTCCTCGACCGCCTTCACCCTGGTGGGCAGCGGCTTCGAGCCGCGGGCGCGCTTGCAGATCCGCGCCAGCGGCTACTTCGTCGCCTGACCCCGCCATATCGACGTTCTGGGCGCCCGGCATGAACCACCTGGAGCTCCTGACGCGCCTGGCGCGGCCGCTCCCCGAAGGGGAGGGCAAGATCGTGCTGCTGGTCATGGACGGCCTGGGCGACATCCGCACCGCCGCCCAGCCTCTGACGCCGCTCGAGCACGCCGCGCTCCCCCATCTGGACGCGCTGGCCCGCCGCGCCGCCCTGGGCCGCCTGGTGCCGGTGGCGCCGGGAGTGACCCCCGGCAGCGGCCCCGGCCACCTGGCGCTCTTTGGCCACGATCCCACCCAGCCGGCGGCCGACATCGGCCGCGGCGTGCTCGAAGCCCTGGGCGAAGGCCTGCCGGTGGGGCCCGGCGACGTCGCGGCGCGCGGCAACTTCGCCACCGCCGACGCCGACGGCAACCTGACCGACCGCCGCGCCGGCCGCATCCCCACCGAAGAGTGCCAGCGCCTGTGCACCGCCATCACCGCGGCGCTGCGCACGCAGCAGCCGGTCGAAGGAATCCAGGTGCAGGTCGCCCCCGGCGAAGGCTACCGCTTCGTGCTGCTGCTGCAGGGCCAGGGCCTGTCGCCCGACATCGACGATACCGACCCGCAGCGCCTGGGCGTGCCGCCGCTGCCGGTGACGCCGCGCCTTCCCGCCGCCGTGCGCACCGCCGCGGTGGTGCAGCGGGTGCTGGCCACGATCGAAGCGGCGCTGGCCGCGGAACCCAAGGCCAATCGCGTCACCCTGCGCGGCTTTTCCCAGCTGCCCCACCTGCCGTCGATGCGCCAGCTCTACCGGCTGCGCTGCGGCGCCTTCGCCGGCTATCCGCTCTACCGCGGCGCCGCCGCCGCCTGCGGCATGACGGTGGTGCCCACCGGCAAGAAGCCGGCCGACGCGGTCCAGACGGTGCGCGACCACTGGCGCGACTTCGACTACTTCTTCCTCCACGTCAAGAACACCGACGCCGCCGGTGAAGACGGCAACTTCGCCGCCAAGGTCAAGGCGATCGAAGAAGTCGACGCGGCGCTCCCGGCGCTGCTCGACCTGCAGCCCTCGGTCGTCGCGGTGACCGGCGACCACTCCACCCCGGCGCCACTCAAAGGCCACAGCTGGCACCCGGTGCCGCTGCTCCTCGCCTCGGACTGCTGCTCGATCGACGGCAGCGAAGAGTTCACCGAGCGCGCCGCCGCCCGCGGCAGCCTGGGCACCCTGCCGTCCTGCCACCTCATGGGCCTCCTGCTGGCCAACGCCGGCCGCCTGGCCAAATACGGCGCCTGAACCAGGCCCCCCGTGACGGGGCACCGGCGCCGGAGGCGTTCGGCTAGCGGAAGCCGCGGCGCAGCTCGCGGCGGAAGACGTTGAAGGCTTCTTCGCCCCATAGGCAGACGACGACGCGATCGAGCTTGGTGCCACCTTGCAGGTAGCGGTGGATCTCGGTGAGCATGACCCGCGCCGCGCGGTCCATGGGGAAGCCGAAGACGCCGGTCGAGATGGCCGGCAGGGCGATCGATTTGAGGCCGCGGCGGTCGGCCAGGGCCAGGGCGGCGCGCACCGCCGAGGCCAGCTTTTTGTCTTCGTCGCCTTCGCCGTACTGGGGGCCGACGGCGTGGATGACCTGGCGGGCGCTGAGGTTGCCGGCACCGGTCATGACGGCGGTTCCCACCGGCGTGCTGCCGATGCGGTTGCACTCCACCTGGATGGAGGCGCCGCCCTTGTCGAGGATGGCTCCCGCCACCCCGGCGCCCAACTGCAGCCGCTCGTTGGCGGGGTTGACGATCGCATCCACCTCAAGACTGGTGATGTCGCCTTGCACCAGTTCCAGCTGGGTATTGTCGATGCTGAGCATGAGCTTATTTTCCGTCGTCAACGCACCCATCCCCACAAGATTTTATCAAGCCTCTGCCCATTGCCCCTAACCGCGCCCTCCAGGCGTCCCAGGCGCACGGGTCGGGCCGCCCGCGCCGCCCGTCGCCGCCGCAGGGTGCCGCCACCGCTCCGACCGTATAGGGGCTAGTGTAGACTGCTGGCCGCCATGTGGACCGAGCTCAAGCAAGAGCTGGCGCGGGAGGTGGCCCGCGCCGTCGCGGAGCTTTTCGCGGTGACCCACCAGCCGATGATCGAGGTGCCGCCACGGCGCGAGCTGGGGGACCTGGCGACGCCGGCGCCGATGCAGCTGGCGCGGGTGCTCAAGCGCAACCCCAAGGCCATCGCCGCCGACCTGGCGGCGGCGATACGCCTGCCGGCGGCGGTGCGCCAGGTGGAGGTGCTGGGCGCCGGCTACCTGAACTTCTTCCTGGACCGGCCGGCCTTTGCCGCCGCCATGCTGGAGCCCCCCCCCAGCGCGGCCGGTGCTGCAGGCGCGGCCGGCGCCGCGGCCCCGGGCAAGGTCATCGTCGAGCACACCAACATCAATCCCAACAAGGCGGCGCACATCGGCCACCTGCGCAACGCCGTGCTGGGCGACGTGCTGGCGCGCTGCCTGCGCAGCCTGGGGCGCACCGTCGAGGTGCAGAACTACATCGACGACACCGGCGTGCAGCTGGCCGACGTGGTGGTCGGCCTGCTCGACCTGCGCGGCCTGGGGCAGGCGGAGGTGGCGGCGCTGCCCGAGCCGTTCGACTATTACTGCTGGGATCTGTACGCCGAGGTGCGGCGCTGGTACGACCAGGCCGACGCGACGGACGACGAAAAGCGGCGCCGCAAGCAGCTGGTGCGCGACACGCTGCACCAGATGGAGAGCGGCCACGGCGAGCGCGCCCAGCTGGGCCGGCTGGTGGCGACCCGCGTGGTGCATCGCCACCTGCGTACCATGCGCCGGCTGGGGATCTCCTACGATCTGCTGACCCATGAGAGCGACATCCTGGCGCGCAACTTCTTCGCCACCGCGTTTGAGCGGCTCAAGCAGAGCGGCGCCGTGCGCCTGGAGCCGGCGGGCAAGAACCAAGGCTGCTGGGTGATGCCGCTGGCCGACAGCCAGGAGTTCGCCGGCCTCGAAGACCCCGACAAGGTGATCGTCCGTTCGGACGGGACGGTGACCTACGTCGGCAAGGACATCGCCTACCAGCTGTGGAAGTTCGGCCTGCTCGGCCAGGATTTCCTGTACAGCTATTGGCAGCAGGAAGAGGTCTGGCAGACCGCCTCGCACGGCGAAGACGCGGCCGCGGAGCATCCCGCGTTCGGCGCCGGCGAGCAGGTGATCAACGTCATCGACGCCCGTCAGAGCTACTTGCAGCGCATCGTCCGCGCCGGCCTGGAGGCCCTGGGGCACAGCGCCGAGGCACAACGGTCGGTGCACTTCGCCTACGAGATGGTGGCCCTGTCGCCGGCGACGGCGCGCCAGCTGGGGTTTTTGGAAGCCGGCGACGAGGGCGCCGACAAGACGCTGGAAATGTCAGGCCGCAAGGGGATCGGCGTCAAGGCCGACGACCTGATGGACCAGCTGCAGGCCAAGAGCCGCGACGAGATCGCCAAGCGGGACCGCGACGCCGACGGCGCCGACCTGGACGAGCTGGCGCGGCAGATCGCCATCGCCGCCCTGCGCTTCTTCATGGTCAAGGCGACCACCAACCGCGTCATCGCCTTCGACCTGGACGAAGCGCTCAACTTCGAGGGCGAATCCGGCCCCTACCTGCAATATGCGCTGGTGCGCGCCGCCAACATCCGCCGCCGTCTGGCCGCCGCCGGCCTGCCGGACACCGTCACGGCCGCCGCGGTGCGCGAGCTGCCGGCCGGCCACTTCGAACAGGACCTCTGGGACCTGATCCTGGAAGTCGCCCAGATCGGCGACCTGGTGGAAAAGGCGGTCGCATCGCTGGAGCTGTCGCTGGCCGCCCGCCAGGCGCTCGACATCGCGCAGCGCTTCAACACGTTCTATCACCGCTATCCGATCCTCAAGGAGAGCGATCCGTCGCTGCGCCAGGCCCGCCTGGCCACGGTGCAGATCTTCCGCCGCGGCTTGACGACCCTGGCCGAGCTGCTCGGCATCCCGGTCCCGGAAAGGATGTGACATGGATCCCAATACCGCTTCCTACCAGGGCGGGGGCCTGTCCGCCCCGCCACCCGCCAAGCGGACGTCGCCGTGGGTCTACGTCGGCTGCGGCTGCGCCCTCGCGCTGGTGATCGGCGCCCTGGCGGTCTTCTTCATCGGCAAGGGCGTCATGAGAAGCTTCAAGCACATGGCGCAGGACATGGCAGACCCGCGCATGCGCGAGCAGCGCACGCGCGAGATGCTGGGCTACACCACGCTGCCCGACGGCTACTACGCGGGCGGCGCGATCTCGGTGCCGCTCATCTCGGACATGGCGTTCCTCACCGACCGGCAGCCCGAGGCGGGCGCTTCCGCCCACGGCGGTCCGATGGAGTTCGACCAGCGCGGCTTCATGTTCATGAAGATCCTTCTGGCCCGCATCCCCGCGGGCGACGACGCCAGGCGGCACCTGCTGGACAAGAACGGCCAGTCGCCCTGGAACTCGTCGGTCAGGATCGATGCCAACTCCACCCTGGGCGAGGGCGACCTGCAGGCCGGCGGCGCGCACGTGTACTACCGCGCCACGCGCGGCGACGTGACCATGAACCGCAATCACCACCACGGCCTGGTCACTCCGATGCTGATCGGCTGCCCCGACAACCGCATGCGCCTGGGCATCTGGTCGGGACCCGACCCGGACCCGGATGCGTCCGACGGCCAGCTCAACCGCGCCGGCACACCCGCCGATCCCAAGGCGATCGCCGCGTTTCTGGACCACTTCACCCTGTGCACCGGCGGCAGCTGATCGCCGCCGCCGCCGGCCACCGGCCGCCGGCCTGAGCCAGAGGCCAGGCTAATCGTCCAGGTAGACGATCTCCATGTGGCGGATGCGCCAGGCGGAAAGGGCGACCAGGACCGCGGTCAGGAGCAGCAGGCCCAGGATCGACGCGGCGGTGCCGGGCGCGTCCGAGAGCAGGGCGAAGGGACCTTCGGAGAGCGGCACCGGGCAGAGCGCCTGCAGGTAGTGGATGACCGACAGCTGCTTGAGGAGCGGCGGCAGCAGGAAGTGGATCGCCTCCCAGCCGAAGAGGGCGAGCGCCGGCAGCGCCGGACTGCGGAAGAAGAACCCCAGGGCCAGGAAGCAGGCGCCGTAGCCGGCACACGCCAGGGCGGTCACCAGCATGTAGGAGCCCAGGTGGGCCAGCCCCGGCCCATGGAACAAAAAGGCGTCGCGCAGCCGCGCGTCGTAGGGCAGGTAGTTGAAGAAAAAGGTGGCGATCGTCGCCGTCTCGAACAGCACCAGCGCCACGACCAGGCCGGTCAGGTACTTGGCGACCAGCAGCACTTCGCGCCGCAGGGGGGCGAGAAAGTAGAAGTGGAGGCTGCGGTCCAGCACCTCGCGGCGGATCAGGTTGCCGAAGATCCAGACGCAGCCCAGAAAGAGGATCACCCGCAGGATGAAATCCTGGTAGGCGTGGGCCATCACCTGTGTCGCCATCCCCAGGGCGCTTGGATCGCGCATCGGAAAGGGCAGGATCAGCTGCAGCGAGAAAATCGCCGGCGTCGCCAGGGCCAGCAGCCACAACCCGATGGCGCGCCGGCCCAGAAAGCCCTTGCGCAGCTCGAGCCGCATGACCGCCGCGACCTGCTGGCGCCGCAGCCGCCAGAGCTGGGCCGCGGGCCGCGGCGTCGCGCCTCCCGCGGCGCCGCCGGCCGTGCCGGCCGCCAGACCGCCGGTTGCGCCGTCCGCCGCGGCGGGCGCCGTGTGCGTCATGACTCACCTCCGGGCAGGATGGGCGTATCGATGAGATAGCGGTAGACCGCCTCGACGTCGGCGTCGGCCGGCGTCACCGAATCGACCCGCAGCTGCTGCTCGACCACCACGCGGTTCAGCATCTGGTAGAAGCTGGCGGCGTCGCGGGTGCGCAGCAGCAGGCCGTGCCCGCCGACCCCTCCCACCCCGCCGATCAACCGCGCCTCGACCACGTGATCCTCCGCGAAGGCGCGCGCCGCCAGCAGCTGCGGCCGGTCGCAGCGGATCAGCACCTGCGCCGGATGCTCGGCGTCCATGCCGTCGCGCACCTCCGCGATGTCGCCTTCGGCCACCACGTAGCCGCCGTTGAGCATCACCACCTGGTCGGAGATGAGGTTGACCTCGTGCAGGATGTGGCTGGAGACGACCACGTGCAGGCCGCTTGCCGCCACCTCGCGCAGCAGCGCGATGAGCTCGGCGCGCGCCATCGGGTCCAGGCCGTTGAGCGGCTCGTCCAGGATCAGCACCTGCGGCCGGTGGGCCAGCGCCTGGGCCAGCTTGACCCGCTGCCGCATGCCCTTGCTGTAGCCGGCGATCTTGCGGCCGCCGGCCTCGCTCAGGCCGACGCGCGCCAGCGCCTGGTCCGCCAGGGCGGCGGCCTGCCGCGCGTCGCAGCCGTGCACCCGCAGCAGCGACTCGATCATCTGGTAGCCGGTGAGCCCGGCGGGAAACGAGTCGAACTGCGTGGCGTAGCCGACCAGGCGCAGCAGCGCCTCGGGATCGTCGGGGCGCACCCCGAGCACGCGCACCGTGCCGCGGCTGGGAGCGAGCAGGCCGGCCATCAGGTTCATCAGCGTGGTCTTGCCCGAACCGTTGGGCCCCACCAGGCTGGTGATGCCGGGCGGGATCGACAGGTCGACGCGGTTGACGCCCAGCACCTCGCCGTAGAATTTGGAGACGTTGTCGAAGACGATCCGGTCCTGGCCGGCCACCGAGCCCGCATGGCCCCCCTGGCTCGCCTGGCGCTGATCCTTCGCGTCGTCCGCATGCCCCCGAGCGGCGCTCATCGCACCACCTCGTAGGCGCGCAGCCGCCGCCACAGCAGCGCCATGCAGACGCCCGTCCCGGCGATCAGCGCCACCCATGCGGCGCCGACCGGCAGCTGCGTCGGCAGGTCCAGGCCGAAGAGGCCCGCCCAGATGGTTTCGATCACCTGCCACACGCTGAGCATCCCTCCCCACCAGGTGCCCAGGGCCAGCTCCAGGATGTGGGCGAAGGCCTGCATCACGAACAGCAGGATGATCAGGACGATGCGCGCCAGCGGCTTCCATTTCACCCACGCCGACACCGCCAGGGCCAGGAGCGACAGCGAGACGATCCACACCGCGCTGCCGGCCAGCAGCGCCGCTCCCAGGCGCAGGTGGGTGCCGAACCAGCCGCCGCCTTCCAGGTAGGCCTGCAGCAGAAACAGCGCCAGGCCCGGCACCCAGGTGATCGCCGACATGAGGAGCGCCAGCACCGACAGCTTCCCCAGCACGTAGGAGGGGCGCGTGATCGGCCGCGACAGGTAGAGCGCCAGGCCGTTGTTGCGCAGGTCGGGCGAGATCAGCGCCGGCGCCACGGCAACCGCCACCAGGAAGGCGCAAAAGCCGGTGATCTGCAGCACCGGCGCAAAGAAATGGCCGTCGATCGGCAGCGACTGCTGGATCTTCTCCGGCGGCAGGCCGATCACCGCCAGCGCCGCCAGGTTGTGGCGCAGGTAGATCATGATCAGGCCCACGAACGACGGCAGGAAGCAGAGCAGGTAGAAGCTGAGAAACATGCGGCTGCGAAAGACGTCCATCAAGGCATAGCGCGGCACCACCCAAAAGCGCGCCGCGGGGCCGGAGAGCGGCCCCTGGTAACGCCGCCAGGTGCGCTCATGGACGGCCATCGGCGTCCCCTTCCATGGCCTTCAAGAAGATGTCCTCCAGAGAATCCCGCTTGTAGTCGAGGCGCCGGATCTGCAGCTGCGCGCCGGCCGCCAGGCGGAACATGTCCGCCACCTCGACCCCTTCGGGCAGCACCAGCTTGAGGCGATGGCGCGCCCCGGCGGCGGTCTCGCAGCCGATCCCGGCCGCCATCCGGGCGAACTCCGGCCCCGCCATGGCGCCGTCCGCGGTGCGCACTTCCAGCTCCAGCAGCCGCTTGTTGGCGCGCCGCTCTTCGTCGAGGTTGGCGTACACCGCCACCTGGCCGTCCTTGAGCACCAGGACCTCTTCGCAGCACTCCTCGACGTCGCGCAGCAGGTGCGACGAAAGGATCAGGCGCGCCTGACCGCTGTCGCGGATGCCGCGGATCAGGTCCAGCATGCGCCGGCGCGCGGGCGGGTCCAGGCCGTTGGTGGGTTCGTCCAGGAACAGCAGGCGCGGACCGTGGGCGATGGCCTGGGCCAGCTTGGCCAGCTGCTTCATGCCCAGCGAATAGCTTTCGACCGGGCGGTAGCGGGCTTCCCCCAGGCCGACGAAGAACAGCGCTTCGTGCGCCCGTTCGAGCGCCGCCGGCGCCGGCAGCCCGGACAGTTCCGCCATCAGGCAGACGAAGCGCACACCGGACAGGCCGGCGATGAACGAATCGCGCTCGGGCATGTACCCCATCTCGGCGCGGATCGCCGCCGGCTCGCTGAGGATGTCGCGGCCCAGGACGCGCGCCGTGCCGGACGCCGGCGCGTGAAAGCCCAGCAGGGTGTGGAGCAGCGTCGTCTTGCCGGCGCCGTTCGGTCCCAGCAGGCCGATGCACCGGCCGGTGAGCGACGCCGAAAGGCCGCGCAGCACCGGCCGGCCGCCGAGCGCGACGGTGAGACGGTCGAGCTCGACGACCGGCGGGGAGGGAGGGGCGGGAGGGGTCGTCGAAGCCGGGGCGGTCGCCGGTGACGGGACCGGCGGCCCTGGAAGGGTCGCCGGAGTGGCCGAGGCCGGCGAGCCCGCCGGTGGGGACGCGTGGGGCAGCTGCTGGGGCTCGACCGGTTGCATGGCGTCAGCGTTTCCTGGTTGCCGTCGGTTTGGTTGCGCTCGCTGCCCGTGTCTCGATTGCCGATGGGAACGTGGCGGCAGCCTAGACGCTGCCGGGCACCTGCTGGATGCCGGCACCGGCGCCGGCCTGGTGAGACCGGCCCGCCTTGCTGGCGGCGGCGCCGTGGGCGCTGTCGATCCGTCCGAGCACCCCGCCGAAGCCCGCCAGCACCGCCAGGTTGCGCCCCAGGGGGCCCCCCTGCCCATGGCCGGCGATGACGATGCGGTCGGTTTCGCCATAGGCGTACAGCAGCGACGGGCCGCTGACCATGCCGGCCAGCAAGCCGCGGAACGACGGCGGTACTGGCGGCGACGGCGGCGACGGCACGCCGGTGGCGCGTTGGCCGGGGGAGCCGGCGGCGGCGCCCTCCGACCCGGCGCCGGCGCCCATGGCGGCGCCGAGCGAACCCATGAGCGGCGCCAGGTTCTGGTAGAAGAGCGCCGACACGTTGACCTGGCCGTCGCGGCCGAGCAGGTTCTTCAACCCCGCGGCGGTGGCAAGGGTGGTGCCGGCGGCGCGCTGCGCCAGCGCCGCCGCCACCAGCGCGCGCGTCGGAGCCGCCACCAGGTAGCCGTCGGCATAGACGTAGCACAGCGAGATCTGCGGCTGCGAGGAGCTGATGGTGTACCACGTCTGACCGCCCGAGCTGTCCTGGGCCAGGGTGACGCCGGGGCGCCCCTGCGCGATCAGGTCGGCGTTGAGCTGCGTCACCGCGCCGGCAACCGTCTGCTGCAAGCGCACCGGGTCGTACACCTCCACCACCAGCTTCCAGGACGGCGTGGGCAAGACCGGCCCGTCCATGCCCAGGGCGATCTCGCCGCCGAGCGGCGCCGCCAGGTCGTCACGCAGGTTGAAGCCGTGCTGGGCTTCGGCCTTGGCCAGGTTGGCCGCCATCTCGGGAGACAGGGCGAGCAGTTCGTCGAGCAGGTCCACCGGGCTCTTTACGACGAACGCGGCGACCAGGTTTGCGTCGGCCGAAAAGAAGCCCAGGCTGCCCATCGGCGCCGGCGCCGCCAGCCACGAGGCGATGCCGCGCCGCGACTGGCTGAAGGTGAGCGCGGCGCGCAGATCCGAGGCGCCGCCGTTGCCGCCGTCCGCCGCCGCTGCCGCGCCCGGCGCAGCGGAGTTGTGGCGTTCGACGATGAAGTCCTGCAGATCGGCAAGTCCCATCGCCGCCATGCGCTGCGCCGCCACCGAGGTCCGGGAGGAGGCGCTGGCCGCCATCAGCTGCTGCAGGTCGACGCCGAACAGCCAGCCCGCCCCGTCGCTGTACGCCTGCGTCATGCGGGCATGGAAGGCCGACGAGACGAACGGATTGAAGGCGCCGCTTTGCACGTTGGCGACCACCGTCGCGATCTGCGCCGGGCTGGGCGAAGCCACCAGCAGGCCCTGGCCGACCCACACCGAAACCGCCGAAACCTTGCCGCCGGCCGGCGGTGCGGCCGGCTGGCCGGCCGCCGGGAGCTGCGACAGCAGCACCAGCGCGGTACGCCCCAGGCGCTGGTTGATGGCGGCGATCTGTTGCGTCAGGGTGGCGCGCAACGCCGCCTCCTGGCTGGTTTCGGCCAGCAGCACCACGGACGAAGCCGCGGCGGCCGCCGCGCTGCCGGCGCTACCGGCGCCGCCCGAATTGCCCGCACTGCCAGCAGGGGTCGAGCTGCCGCCGCTGCCGGCGCTGATCACCACTTCGTTGCCCAGGTAGCCGCCGACGTCGCCGATCTGCTGCACCAGCTGGTTGAGCTGTGCCTGGGCCGCCGGCGATCCCAGAACCTGGTTCCACCACTGCGCCAAAACCGGGTCGTCGGCCAGCCGCTGCTCCAGCAGCTGCTGCGCCTGCACCAGGTTGGCGCTCACGTTGGGCAGCGAGATGTAGAACTGCGTCCCCGCCGGCACCAGGTCCAGCAGCCGGCTGGTGGTGCGCAGCGCCGGCGCCGCGATCTGGCCGTCGATCTGGCGGCCCGCGGCGGTGATCGCGGGCAGCGCGGCCAGCAGGGCGTTGTAGCGCTGCGCATCGCGGCTCCAGGACACCTCCTGGGCAACCGGCACGGCGGTGACGCTGGCGCGGGTGGTCACCTGCTGACCGGGGTCGAGCACGCTGACCGCCGGCACGATGGCCCGGTGATCTCCAGGAGCGCCGGGAGCGCCGAAGGCGCCAAGGTCGGAGGGAGAGGCCGGCGCCGATCGTTCGACGCGCACCTGCCCCTGGATGACCGACACCCGCGATCCCCGGATGCCGTGGTTGACGGCGAAGATGGTGCCGGTCACCGCCACGCGGCAATCGGCGGTGGTGACGTACAGATGGTGGGGGCGTTGGTGGGCGGCCTGGACGATGATGCGGCCGTGATCCAGCTCGATGGTGTTGCCGCCGCGGCCCTGGGACAGCGACAGACCGGCGCGCTCGGCCATTTCGATGCGCGAACCGTCGGTCATGCGCAGCACCGCGTGCGACGTCTTGGCGGTGCGCAGCTGCTCGCCGGCGGTGACCACGTCACCGTTGACGACCGGCACGCTGGTCGCTCCCTGCACCCGGTACATGCGCCCGTCGACGGCTTCGACGCTGGCCATGCGCGCCGGTGCGGCACCCCACGGCCCGGCGGTGAAGGCCCAGGTCAATGCCAATCCCAGGCCCGCCACCAGCAGCGCCGCGAGCGGCAGCCAGCGCCGCGCCGGCGAGGCGCCCGGCCCGAGCGCCGGAGGCGCGCCCCAGGCAGGCGACGACCAGACCGGGGCGTCGCCCTCCCCCAGCGCGGCATCGGGAAAGTTGGCCGCTGCGCCGGCCTCCCTGGAAGCATCGTGCGCGATGCGTCCCTGGCGAGCGGTGGCGAGCGCTCGCCGGCAGGGGATGCACTCCCGCGCATGGTCTTCGACCAGCGCCCGGCGCGCCGCGGTCAACCCGCCCTGCAGGTAGACGGGGATGTCGCGCCCCAGGTCGCTGCCGCAGCCGGTCAGGCCGGCGGCGGCGGCGGCCGTCAGCCGCTGCCAGACCCGCTGCGCCGACGCCTCGACATCGTGGTCGTCCAGCCGATCGGCGAGCACTTCCGCCACCGCAAGATTGAGAGGGGTCTGCTTGGAGTCTTCGTTGGTAAAGCGGCTCATGACCTGTCTCCTTGCCACGACTGCAGCTCACCCTGGAGCCGGCGACGCGCGCGGTGCAAGATAACGGCGATCGCGGTCTGCGTGCTGCCCAGCAGGCGTGCGATCTCCAGGTTGCCCATCCCTTCGAGGTAACGCAGCGCGAAGATCTCCGCCTGGCGCGGCGGCAGCTGCGACAGCGCCGCGCGCAGGCGGCGGCTGAGCTCGCGGTTGCGGCTGGCGTGCTCGGGGCCGCGCTGGCCCCCGTCGACAAGATCCGTTTCCACGTCGTCCAGCGCCACGGTGCGGGCGCGGCGGCGCGAGCGCAGCAGGTCGAGCGCGGCGTTGACCGCCGCGCGGTGCAGATAGCTGGCCGCCGTCTCCTCCAACACGATCGGGCCGTCTTGAGGCCGGCGGCGAATCAGGCGGGTGAAGACGGTCTGCAGCACGTCCTCGGCATCCATGGCGTTGCCGGTGACGCGGTACGCCGCCCGCAGCACCGCCGCGTGATGTCTGGAGAAGATTGCTTCGAGGCCGCTCGATGAGCCGCCGCTTGGGGCGGGCAGCGCGGCGATACTTTCGCGGGCAACGGCTGGCACGGGTTCGTCCCTCCTTGGAACGTCGGCGACCCGCTGGGCGGCCGCGGCGTCCTCGATGTCCTCAGACAAGGAACGATCCTGTGGCGCAATTCTTACATGCACTCTGCCGCCGGACGCGCCCCGGCATCCCACCGGGCCGTGGCATCAGGCGTTTTCGACCCGCTGCAGGAACTCGTCGAGCACCCGGTTGAACAGCTCGGGCCGGTCCATCATCAGCCAGTGACCGGTGCCGCGCATCAGGTGGACAGGCAGATCCGGCACCAGCGTGTGGAGACTGTAGGGCAGGCTGTTCATCTCGCTGATCACCGCCAGCTTCGGTCCCCGGTAGGCGGCCAGGGCGGGGATGGGCGAGAAATGGACGCCCCCTTCCACCGCCGCGGCGATGGCCTCTTCGTGGGTGAGGCGCAGGTCGTCCATCACCCACCGTGCCGCGTCGCGGTCGCCCCCCATCGCCAGCTGGCGGAAGTACGCCTCCAGCTCGCGCAGCGGGTCGGCGCGCAGCGCCTCCAGGAAGGGCTCGATCTGCTGGCGCGGGATGCGGGTCTGATCGCCGTTGGGATCGACCAGCAGCAGCCCGGCCACCCTGGGGGCGTGCGCCGCGGCATACGCCATCGCCACCGTCGCGCCCAGGCTGTGGCCGACCAGCACAAAGCGCCGCAGCGCAAAGTGATCGGCGACCGCCGCCACGTCGCCGGCCAGCGCCGCCGGCGCGTAGGGGCCGCCGGGCAAGGCGTCGGGAGCGCCGGACGCGGGATCGGACTCGCCGTGACCGCGCAGATCCAGGGCCAGGGCGCGCCGGGAGCGCCGCAGGTGGTCGAGCTGCAACGACCACTGGCCGCCGTTGCCGGCCAGGCTGTGGATGAACAGGACCGGCAGGCTGCCCACCTCGCCGACAGCGCCGACAGCGCCGGCCACGCCGCCGGCACTGGCGGCGCCGGCACCACCGAGGCCGCCGGGGCCGCCGGCGCGCACGAACAGCGTCCCCGCCGGACCGGCGATCCAGGCCTGCTCCAGGTCGACCGGCGCCCCTGCCGCACCATCGAGATCCGCGGCCGGCTGAGGCTGGTCGAAGCCCTGGTCCTGGCTCCCCTGCGCCCCCGCGACCCGCCGAGCCGCGCCGTGGCGCGGACGGGCGCCTTCCCGGCCGGCAGCCGCCGGCGGCGCCGCTCCCGCCACACCGGGCCGGTCGTCGGCGTCGTCGTCGGTGTCGTCGCGCTCCTGGCGCCGGCCGCCAGCAAGCACTGCCGCCGCCGCGCCCACCACCGCCAGCCCGAGGACCGCCGGCCACAGCAGGCGCCCCCGGCGTCGCCGCCCGCGGGCGCGGCGGCGCCGCCCAGGCTTGGCGCCGCCCGTCGTCGTGGTCGTACCGGTTCCGTCTGGCGATGGTGTCCGCATGTTCACCCGGTGTGCTCGAAGCTGGGCTTGCTGCCGCCGAACGCGGGAGGTTTGGCCGCCCTTCCCTGGCCGGCCAGGGCGTCGGCAAGTTGACATCCCGATGGCGATTCTAGTATCAATCGCGCCTTACGTCCGCAGCCGTGGGCCGACGCCTGGTAACGAGGAAACTCGGGAGGGGTGCCAATGTCTGTGCCTGAACATCGCCATCGCTGTCCGCCAGACCGCTTCCGGCTGGCTGCGCCGGCGGCTTCCGGTCCCGGTTTCCTGCTGTGCTGCGCCCTGCTGCTGGTGTTCGGCCTGTGCGGCGGTTTCAGCGCCCAGGCGGCCGAACCCTCCCAGCCGTCTCGCCCCGATCCGCGCGGCAATCTGCCGGCGGCGCCGGCAGCGGCGCAGGCGGCAACCACCGCCGACACCGCCGATGGCGCCTGCCGCCCGCTGGCCGAGGCGGCGCCTGCCGGCACCTCGCCGGGGGTCGACGGCACCGCCGGGCTGCTGGCGGGGGCCTTTGCCGGCTTCGCCGACCAGGCGCCCACCGCCGCCGAGCCGCCGCCCGCCGGCGCAACCAGCGCCGCGGGCGCCGCCGACATGGCGCCGCAGCTGGTCAACCGCGCCGCCGCGCCTGTCCCGCAGGCGCCCGCCGCCGCGGCCGGCCCGCCAGGAGCGCCCGACCTGGCCACCGCGGTCGCCGCCGCCGCGCCGCCGGAGCCGCTGCCGGTCCCCTCCCTGGCTTTCGATCCTTCCTTCGGCATCCCCCCCACCCGTTTCGGCAAGCTCATCTACCAGATCGCCAGCCGCTACGCGCTCAACCCGCTGCTGGTCGCGGCGCTGGTCGAAGCGGAATCGGATTTCAATCCGCGCGCCAGGTCCCGCAAGGGAGCCTGCGGGCTGATGCAGCTGCTGCCGGCGACCGCCCGCCGCTTCGGCGTGTGGCGTCGCCGCGACCTGTTCAACCCCAAGAAGAACCTGGAAGTGGGCAGCCGTTACCTGCGTTGGCTGATCGACCGCTTTGGCGCCGACCCCGCGCGCGTGCTGGCCGCCTACAACGCCGGCGAGGGCGCCGTGGACCGCTTCGGCGGCGTGCCGCCGTTCGCCGAAACGCGCGACTACGTGACGCGCATCTTCGCCGAGCTGGGCTTCTCGGTGCTGCTGGACGCATCGCCCGCGGCGCTGAGCGGGACGGGCGGGGTCGCCGCTGCCGCCGGTCTCGACGCGGTCAGCGGCACCAAGTAGCGGTCGCGGTCAATTTCCGGGTTTCCTGGTTTCCGGGCCGCCGGGGAGGCTGGCGCCGCCCGTTTCAGCCGGGACGGCCCTTGGCGGCCAGGGCGTCCTTCCCCTGGGAAGCGCCGCCATGGCCGCCGGAGCGCGACGCGCGGGCGACGGCGGTGATCCCCACACGGTGCCAGGCGTTGTTCATGTAGCCCTTGAAATTCCACAGCTGGGCGGGGCTTTCGGGCTGGGTCTGCGCGGCGCTGTCCCAGGCGCGGCAGATCAGCTGGTGCCGGCCGGCGCCCAGCGGCACCACGATGCGCCACAGCCGCCATGCCCAGAGTCCCCGCTGCTTGAGGATCTCGGCCGTGCTCCAGCTGGCGCCGCCGTCGACGGAGACGTCGACACGGGACAGGCGCTTGCCCGCCCCGGCGACGGCAACGCCGCTCACTTCGACCTGGCCGGCGCGCACCGCCTCGCCTTCGGCTGGCGAGGTGATCAGCGAGTTGAGCGACTGTTCGCCCAGCATCATGCCCCGCTCCCAGCCGGACTCTTCGGTCGGCGCGGTCAGCACGCCGGGAGGGAACAGGCGGTAGGCGCGCGCCTGAAAGTAGTTGGTGGACGGAGCATCCTGAATGACGATGCTGGACAGCCACTTGACGCTGCGGGCGCCGATGTAGCCGGGCACCAGGGCGCGCAACGGCGCCCCGTGCTCGGGCGGCAGCGGCTGGCCGTTCATCTCGTAGGCCAGCAGGACTTCCGGCGCCAGCGCCTTGGTGAGCGGGATGGAGCCGCCGAAATTGAAGCGGTGTCCGTGCCGCTCCGTGTCGTCCAGGGCTTCGAACGCGGCGTGCAGGCCGCCGGCGGCGGGATCGGAGTCGGAGCCGGAGTCGGAGTCGGGCGCCGGGGCCACCTGCGCCATCGCCAGCACGTCGCTCAGCCGCGCGCCGCCCCAGACGGCGTTGCTCACCGCCTCGGAGCCCCAGGGGAGCTCACCCGGAATGGGCGCCACCGCGCCCAGCTCGGCGCGGCGGTTGCCGGCGCATGCCAGGGTGGCGGTGACCTCCACCTTGGGCAGCCGTCGCAGATCGTCCAGGCTGAGCGAAAGCGGGCGGCCGACCAGCCCGCTGACGCTCAGCCGGTGGCTTGCCGGGTCGACCTGCGGCACGTCGCCGTGGTTGCGGATGAAAAACAGCTCGTTGGGGGTGAGGAAGCTGGCGCCCAGGTGATCCAGGCCAGGGCCCGCGTTGAGCGGGCTCTGCTGGCGGATGATCAGGCCTGGGTGCGGTGGGCGCTGCTCACTCATCGTCGTACGAAAGCTGCCGTCGCTGACGCCGGTAGAGACCCTCCGCCTCGGGCATGAACACCGAACAGTGGTCCATTTCGCCGCCGTAGACGTGCAGCGTCAGCGCGATCTGGTCGCGGCTGGCGTTGGCCAGGACGTGATGCTCGAACGGCGGGATGAGCGCGCCCGCCGACCCCGCGGTCGCCCGCACACATCCCCGCTGCTCGAAGCGGCACAGCCCGTCGGCGCGCTCCTCCTGCAGCTCGTAGCGCGTCACCTCCAGGTGCCCCTCGACCACCCCCTCGACGCACCAGATGCCGGCGTGGTCGTGCAGCGAGGTGCGCTGGCCCGGGCCCCAGGTCATGATCAGGGCGGTGAAGCCAAGCTCTTCGTCGCGATGCAGCAGGCGGCGGCAGTAGCGATCGGGGTGGGCGGCGCGAAAGCGGTCCGGCAGCTCCAGCCCCTGGGCCGGGATGAAGTGTTCCAGGTCTTCCTTGATCTGCACCACGATAGCCTCGGGCTCGCGCAGGCGCGCGGCGGCGCGCAGGCTGGCGATCAGGGGCTCGACGTCGAGAGCTGGCGCTTTCATGTGGTTCTCCCCTGGAAGGATCAGTCCTGCTCCAGATAGGTGTACCCGGACAGGCCTTCTTCGTAGCGCCGCACCAGGTGGCGACTCTCTTCGAGCGTCATGCGCTTGGCGCGCAACGCCGCTTCGGCTGCCTGGCGCACCCGCGCCACCAGGTCGCCGCGGTTGTAGCGCACGTAGCGCAACACGTCGGTCACCGTGTCGCCGGTGACCACGCCGTCGATGCTGTAGCCCTCTTCGGCGTCGAGCGAAACGTGCACGGTGTTGGTGTCGCCGAACAGGTTGTGCAGGTCGCCGAGGATCTCCTGGTAGGCGCCGACCAGAAAAGCGCCCAGGTAGTAAGGGGTGTCGGGCTGCAACGCGTGCAGCTCCAGCACGCTCTTGACGTCGCGGCGATCGATGAAGTGATCGATCTTGCCGTCGGAGTCGCAGGTGATGTCGGCGATCACCGCGCGGCTGGACGGCTCTTCGTGCAGGCGGTGGATGGGCACGATGGGAAACAGCTGATCGATGGCCCACGAGTCGGGCAGCGACTGGAACACCGAGAAATTGCAGAAGTAGGTGTCGGCCAAGCGTGCGCTCCAGGCCTTCCAGCTCTTCGGGCACCTGCTGCAGCGTCGCGCGTGATCTTGAGGATCTTCTGGCAGATCGCCCAGAACAGGTCTTCGGCGAGGACGCGCTCGTCGAGCGATAGGTGGCCCAGGTTGAACAGGCTCAGGCATTCGTCGTTGTTGGCGATGGCGTCGTGATACGACTCGAGCAGGTTCTTGCGCGACACCTCGCGGCAGGTTTCGAACAGGTGCCGCAGCGGCAGCGCGGCGTCCGGCCCATCTGGGTGGGCAGCGTGCCGACCGTCGAACTCCGCCACGCCCAGCGCTTCGACGACCAGCACCGCGTGGTGCGCCACCATCGCCCGCCCCGATTCGGACACCAGGATGGGGTGCGGCACCTCTTCGTGGTCGCAGACTTCCATGACGCCGAACACGATGTCGTTGGCGTACTCCTGCAGTCGTGTAGTTCATCGACGACGCGAAGTTGGTTTGCGAGCCGTCGTAGTCGATGCCCAGGCCGCCGCCGACGTCCAGGTAGCGCAGCGAAGCGCCCATCTTGACCAGGTTCGACGTAGAACTGCGCCGCTTCGCGCAGACCGTCCTTGACCGAGCGGATCGACGAGATCTGGCTGCCCAGGTGGAAGTGGAGCAGCTCGAAGGTGTCGAGCATGTCGTGCTCACGCAGGTAGGCCACGGCGTTGAGCAGGTCGCGGCCCGACAGCCCGAACTTGGAGCGGTCGCCGCCCGAAGCCTCCCAGTGCCCGGCGCCGCGGGCCGACAGGCGCGAGCGGATGCCGAGACGCGGCCGCACGCCGGTCTTGGCGGCGATCTGGCGGATCAGCGGCAGCTCGGACGGCTTCTCGACCACCAGGATGACGTTGCGCCCCAGGCTGGCTGGCCAGCAGCGCCGTCTCGACGTACTCCTCGTCCTTGTAGCCGTTGCAGACGATCAGCGCTTCTTCATCCTCCAGCATCGCCATGACCGCCAGCAGCTCGGGCTTCGAGCCGGCTTCCAGCCCGTAGTGGTAGGGGCGCCCGAAGGCCACCAGCCGCTCCACCAGGTAGCGATCCTGGTTCACCTTGATCGGGTAGACGCCGCGGTAGACGTTGCGGTAGCCGTACTCGGCGATGGCGCGCCCGAACGCTTCGTTGAGCTCGACGACGCGCGCCTTGATGATCTCGGAGAAGCGGATCAGCAGCGGCAGACCGATGCCGCGCTGCCTCACTTCGTCCACCAGCTCCTTGAGGTCGATCGCCGGCGCCCCGGAGCCGCCGGGATGGACGGAGATGTGGCCGCGGTCGTTGACCGAGAAGAAATCGTTGCCCCAGCCGCGGATGTTGTACAGGTCCATCGAATCCGCGGCGGTCCAGCGGCTGTTCATGGTGGCGGTGGTAACAGGCATCTCGCTTCGCGCAGGCGCTCCCTCAATAGAGCCATGGTGATGTTTGCATACCGTGCGTCGTCCGCTTCGTCGGGGCCTTGGGGTTGGACTGGAGAGGGCGGAGCGCACTCCGCACCGGCGCGGAACTCTACCATGAAGCCTGCGCACCGGCGGCGTTTGACAGCCGCGGCGCGGCGCTATTAAGCTTCCAATGAGCCATGAAACAGACGCAGCAGTTCCCAAGCCCGCTGGTGGAGCAGGAGCTGGTCAAGCTGGAAAACGAATGGGCGCGAGCGTGGCAGCTGCCCGACCCGGCTGCTTTGGAAAACCTCATCGCCGACGATTTCACGCTGACCAGCGCGCTCTCCAAGGGTGAGGTCACCAACAAGCGGCAATACATCGACACGGTCATCCGCCTGGTGCGCGGCGAAAGCTACAGCTTCGAGCGGATGAACGTGCGCATTTACGGCGATACGGCGGTGATCACCGCCTGCTTCCAGCAGTCCGCCACCTTCGCCGGCAGCGATTGGAGCGGCGACTTCCTGGTCACCGACGTATGGGTCAAGCGCGGCGGCCAGTGGCGGGTGGTGGCCCGCCACGCCAGCCAGCCCAGCACCGCGCCGCTGACGGCCGATCAGCCGCTGTAAGTTTCGTCCTGCTCGATCTTGCTCAGCACCCAGTCAAACTCACCGCTGGTGATCTTGGCGTCGCAGTGGGCGCAGCGGCCCGCCATGCTGACCTCCAGCGGCGCGCCGCAGTTGGGGCATGCCTTGTCGGTGCGCGGCGCGCCCTTGACCGAGGCACCGCGGATCAACGTCCAGTACTCCGAGTAGTCGCGGTCGGCGTTGGGATTGCCGCCGACCACCTGGCCGGTGGCGTCCAGGACGGTGAAGTCGCGGCCGCTCGCCCAGATGCGGAAGGTCACCGCATCGAAGTGCTTGTCGCGGATGACCTTGGCCAGCTGATAGCGGGACAGGCGCATCTCGCGTAGCTGGTTGCGCAATCCCTGGTGGCGGTAGGCGGTGATCCAGTACTGCAGGTAGTCGAACAGCCCGTCCGATACCAGCCCGCGCACCGGCGTCAGGTCGAGCGCCGTCCACGCCGGGTTCAACTCGGTGTAGATCAGCTGCAGGCGGCCGATGATCGCCTCTTCGCCGCTCGCCGGATCGGCGGCCGTCAGCTCCGCCATGCGCGACGCCGCCTCGGGGTGCACCACGGTCGGCAGGTCGTTGCCCACCTCTTCGGTGGTGCCGGTCAGCGCCGGCGGGCGCGATTCGATCTCCAGCGCTTGCGTGACCTCGACGCTCCAGTCGAAGCGGCCGCCCGAAACCACTTCGCCGCAGTACTCGCAGCGGTCGCCGCCCGACGGGCCGAAGGGCGCGCCGCAGTTGGGACAGTGGAAGCTGCGCACCGCCTCGGGCGGCTTGGTGCGCACGCTGGCGCCACGCACCAGGTGCCACCGCTCGCGGACGTAATGGGTCGCGTCGCCGGTGCCGGCGCCCACCGTCATGTTCGACTCAAATTCCAACACCACCGCGATGCGCGCCTGGACCGGGTCGGCGCCCTCGCCAGGCAGCCGCAGGTCCACCGCCCGCATGGCGCCGATCACCACCCCCGACACCGGCGCTCCCACCGGCTGGCGGTTGGCCAGCTCGTTGCGCGCCGCCTCCGAGAGGTACGGCGCCAGCGAGTCCAGCTGATGGCGGTCGGAGCGCGATTCGTGCGCCTTGGCGTACAGCGCGTAGGCAAAGTCTTCGAACAGCACCACCGAGAACTCCGGGTCCAGGTTGCGGATCTCGTCCAGGTCGCGCGCCGGTGGCGGCCCGTCCGGCACGGACGGTCCGTCCCCACCGCCGCCCGGGAACATCGGCGGCACCGCGGGAGGACCGCCGCCGCCGCGGGACTTGTTGATCGCGTACAGCACCAGGATCACGATGACGATGACCACCAGCAGCATGAAGCAGCCGCCGACGCCGCACCCGGACCCGCCGCCGCCGCGGCCGATGAACCCCGGCCGCGAAGACGAGCTACCGAACGAAAAAGAGCTGCCGCTCCGCGAGCTGCCGCTGCTGTGCGAACCGCCCGAAAACGTGTGCCCGCCGCCCGGCCGCAGCGCCGCCATCCGGATGCCCGCCGACCCGCCGGACCTCCCCAGGCCGCGGCCGGGGTTGAGGCCGTCGGTCGCAGCGGTGCGGATCCAGGCGGCGGAGCCAACCCCCGTGGTCCGAGCGTCACCCAACCGCTGCGCCTGAGCGCTGCCGTGGACCAAAAGGGGCACAAGGGCGACAAGGCTGACCGCCAGCCAGACGCGGCGTGCCGCCGCGAAGCAGGATCGAAGCCGCAGGTCTCGATTTTTCATAGGTGGTGGGCAGGCGGCAGAGGCACGAAACGTTGGGCTGCGGGTCGGCGGCTCGGGCGCGGGGCGCGAATCGGCGGTCTCGGCGTGACAGACGGTACGGATCAGGGCGTTGACGGCAGAGGCAGCGCCTATTGTAGACGACTCAGCGCCCGCCGGAGACAATGGCCGCGTGCGCCGCCCGCAGCCACCAGCCCCCCAGCACCCAACCCCCGCCGCCCCCGCCGCCCCACCGCAACCGAGCCCGCCAAATCCAAACCCGCAGAACCCGAGCCCAAACCCGCCAGGTCCGAACGCGCCGAGCCCGAGGCCACCGAACCTGCGCGTGCCACGGATCGAAGACCCGTCGCTTAGCGGCAGCGCCTGGGCCGGAGCGGCGGGCGTCGCTCCGTTCACGCTCGCTGACGGCAGCGCCGCCGCCAAACAGGCGACCCGGGCGCTGCTCGCCTGGGACGCGCGGGCGCTGTACGTGCGCTTCGAGTGCGCCGATCGCGATGCCTGGGGGACGCTCTACCGGCGCAACGATCCGGTGTACAGCGAGGAAGCGGTGGAAATCTTCCTGGCGCCGGGGGCGGAGGCGCCGCGGCGCTACCTGGAAATCGAAATCAGCCCCCTGGGAACGGTGTTCGCCGCCGTCATCGACAATCCGACCGGCAGGCGGGCCGACCTGGTGGCGGACACCACCTGGCCCTGCGCCGGCCTGCAATCGCAGGTCGGCCCCGGCGGCGCTAACCAGGACTGGTGGGCGGCGCTGGCCATCCCATGGGCAACCCTCCTGGCGGCGCTGGACGCTGGGCCCGCGGCAGCGGCTGCCGGGGACGATCCGGGCCGTCTGTCCGCCACCGGCAACGATCCGGACCGCCAGGACGCCGCACACCTCGATCCGGTCCGCCAGGCCGCCGCTCACCTCGACCCGGGCCAGGAGGCCGCCGCTTGCCACCCCCTGGGGGACGCCAGCGATAGACGCGCGGTCGAGGCGCCGCCTCTCCTGTGGCGGGCAAACCTCTATCGGATTGAGCGGCCGCGCGATGGCGGCGCCGCCGAGTTCAGCTGTTGGTCGCCCACCTTCACCAACCCGCCGGACTTCCACCGCCCGGAACGGTTCGGTTTGTTACAGCTCGTACGAGGGTAGCGCCGCTCCCCGACTGCCGTGCATGCGACGCGGCCATCCGGCCTCGCCGGCGGCGGGCGGCGGGCCGCATGGAGCCGCCCTCAGCTACCAGGTCTGCCCTCAGATCTGCCCTGTGGTCGCGCAATCAGGCGGTTTCCGGATCGAGGGCGTAGCGGCCGGCGCCGTCGGCGTAGAACTTGAGGAGGCCGCCGATGAGGGCGATGTTCTTCAGAATGTGCGCCATCTGGTCCTGCTTCGACGCCGGGTCCTTGGCATTCGCCAGGAACGCCCCATGGATGCCGAAAGTGGCGGGCAGCAGGAAGACGATCAGCGCCAGAGCCGCCAGGCGGGTGCGGAAGCCAAAGGCCAGGGCCAGGCCGCCGCCCAGCTCGAAGACGATCGCGGCCACCACCCAGAGCGACGGCGCCGGCCAGCCCAGGCCGGCGAGCAGCTGGGCGGTGCTGGCAAAGCCGACGATTTTCATGCCGCCGGACAGGATGAAGATCAGCGCCATCAGGACGCGGGCCAGCCACTGTGCATGGACTCTCATCGCGAGCTCCTTTTTGTTGACACATAATGTGTCGCAACACGCATCGTAGCGCGAAGCGGCGCCGCGCCGCAAGGGCGTCCACGCCTCAAGCCTCGCCGTAGATCTGCTCGCAGAGACGCGACAGTTCGTGGCAATCGCCGCGTGACAACCTCGCGGCGAAGTCGCGCTCGACCTGCTCGGCATCCGGGGTCATGCGCGCCAGCAGCTCGATCCCTGCCGGAGTGATTCGACTTATTGACAATCGTCGATCTCGCTCCGAGCGATCGCGCTCAACCAGGCCGCGCTTTTCCAGCCGATCGATCAGGCGGGTCACGTCGGGCGACCGCTCCAGCATGCGGCGCACGATCTCGCATCGCGAGTGCCCTTCGGGGTGCACCCCGCGCAAGATGCGCAACACGTTGTACTGCGTCCCCGAAACGCCAAATTGCGAGCAGATACGTTCGAACTGTTCGCGCAGGTGGCCGGCCGTCACCAGCACGTTCAGGAACGCTTCCTGCGCCGAGCTCTCAAACCGCTCCTGCTGGATGCGCTTGCGAAGTGCATCTCCCATGAGACGATCATACCATGGCATATGTTGTTGCAACACATAATGTCTCGCCGAACGGCGCACCAGCAGCAGCACGCGCACTTCCCGACGCCGCCGCCGCGCAGAACCATCCACCGTTGAGGCAGTAAATAGCGGGGCGCAGTCTACCAGCTTGCCGGCAAGCGGCTACGTGCCGGGCGCCGGCCGCGGCGCCAAGCGGCGCGATCGCCGCCACCCTGGAAGCAGGGAGCAGGCCATCCTGCGGCCCAACCGCCGCGGCTACTCGCCCATGCTGCTGTGCCGCGCCTACGGCGCGGCGATGCGCTGTCCCGACCGCGGCCTGCCGTGCGTACCGGGCGCCGGGCACCGGCGCACTACAATAGGTGGAGATGACCACTGTGAACCTTGCCGCGCCGCCTGCGTTTCGTCTGACCGGGTGCGCCAAGACCGGGGGCTGCGCCGCCAAGGTCGGCCCCGGCGACCTGGCGCAGCTGATCGGGCCGCTGGCCGGCCGGCTGCGCGGCGGCGACGCGCGCGTCCTGGTCGGTCCCGAAACGGGCGACGACGCCGGGGTGTTTCTGCTGGACGGGCGCGCCCTGATCGCCACCACCGATTTCATCCCACCGCTGTGCGACGACCCGTTCCGCTTCGGCCGCATCGCCGCCGCCAACGCCCTGTCCGATGTCTACGCCATGGGTGGCAAGCCGCTGTTCGCCCTCAACCTGTGCTGCTTCCCCCCACCGGCATCCCTGAGGGCGTCCTGGCGGCAATCCTGGAAGGCGGCGCCGCGGCGCTGGCCGAAGCGGGAGCAGCGCTGCTGGGCGGCCATTCGGTGCGCGATCCCGAGCTCAAGTTCGGCTTGGCGGTGATCGGCGAGGCGGCACCCGACCGCCTGCTCACCAACGCCGGCGCCCGCGCCGGCGACCACCTGGTCCTCACCAAGCCCCTTGGCGCCGGCGTCCTGGTCAACGCCTTCAAGATCGGCCGCCTGGACGACGTCGGCCTCGAACCCGTCCTGGTAGAGATGGAGCGGCTCAACGCCACGGCCTCGCGCCTGGCCCTGGAACACGGCGCCCACGCCGCCGTGGACGTCACCGGCTTCGGCCTGGTCGGCCACGCCCTGGGCATGGCCCGCGCCTCGGACGTCGCCATGCGCTTCGACTTTGCCAGCCTGCCGGTGCAGGCCGACTTCTATCGCATGGCCGCCGCCGGCGTCACCACCGGCTGCACCGAAGCCAACCGCAAATACTCCAGCGCCGTCTTCACCGCCCGCGACGATCTCAGCTCGATCCAGCACGAGCTGCTCTTCGATCCCCAAACCTCCGGCGGCCTCCTGATCGTCCTGCCCGCCGGAGCCGCCCCCAACCTCCTGGAAGCCCTGCACGCCACCGGCCACCGCGCCGCCCAGATCGGCCAGGTGCTCCCCGGCCCCCCACACATCCAGATCGCCTAGCTCCGGAATCAGCAGCCGTCGCCCGCCGCGCATCCCGCGGCGGTTGCACGGGTAGGAAGGCCGGAACCGACCGCAAACTCGGATCTTGCCAGAGAAGGGCGGGAAAAAGGGCGGGCGCGTCGGTGCGTCCGGGCCGAGCGTCACCCCTGCGACGAGCGACCCGGCCGGGCTCCTATTCTTCGGGCGCCGGCGCGTCCGACCTCGCGAGGAGTCGTGTTTCCAGCCTCTCCATCCGACGCTCCAGGGCCTCGATGCGGGCCAGAAGCTGGGCAACCGAAGGCGCCGCGGCCGGCGGTCCGGACGCCGGCGTCGCGTACGTGGAGTGTGCTGTGGTCGCGACCCGCGCGGCGCTCCCGCCGCCACCGGCTCTCCCGGCAGCAGGGGCGCTCGCGGCGTTGCCACTTACCGTGCTCACCGCCGTACGGAGCGCCGGCCAGGCCGGCGATTCCGCTCCGGAGGTCGATTCGGGCGCCGCCGGTGGGTCGCCCAGCAGGTGGCACCAGCGGAGCTCGCGCTGGCCGACGCGGCGCGGCAGCTGGCCCACCAGGGGCTCGTCCTGCGCGGAAAGGCGCTCCAGCAGCTGCTCCACCTGGGCGAGCGAGTCGAAGCGGTGCATGCGCTCGCTGCGTTCGCCCAACTGGCCGGTGGTCTGCGGTCCGCGCAGCAGCAGCTGGGTCAGCAGCGCCTTGCTCGGCGGGTCCAGGTCCCAGCGCCGGTCGACGCTCTGCTTGAAGCGTTCCACGCGGGCGCCCTCGGTGCGCCAGACCAGCACGTCCTGGCGCAGGCGCTCGACCGCCGCGGCCACCTCGGATTCGGTGAGCTGCATCACCGGCTCGCGGTTGGTCTTCTGGTCGCAGGCGGCCACCAGCGCATTGAGCGAGAGCGGGTAGGCCTCCGGCGTGGTCTGCTCCTTTTCGAGCAGCGCCCCCAACACCCGGATCTCCACCGGGTCGAGCAGACGAGGGATGCGGCGAGACATTGCAAAGTCCTCCTGACGACAACCCCGGAATCTATTGTCGATCGGGGCTTGCGCTTGCAAAGCGATAGTGCCATACTCCCGCCTAATTCCTGTGCCTTACGGATTCGTACTCTAGCGACACACTTTTGGACCTTGCTCTGCACTCTATTTGCAGGTGAAGCCGTTGATCCGAGCAGGTGCAGTGCCCCACTACCGACGATCTCTTGCCCAGCGCTGTGATCGCACGCTCCCACAATTCGACTTTTTGAACTTTGTAACCCCGACGGACTCGCCGGATACCCCATAACCCCATAGCGCCGTTTGCTATCACCAAAACTACAACGTGGTCAGTCTGGGGGAAGCCGGGTACTTGTCGAACGAGGGGTGATCGATTGGATCTGTCCTCCCCCGGCATGAGGGGGGTGGGGCGATAATGCCGTTCTGCATCGCGGCGATCATCAACAACCTGTTTCAAGGAGCAAGAGTATGCCCGAGCAAGGAACCGTGAAGTGGTTCAACGACGCCAAGGGATACGGATTCATCGTGCGGGAGCGCGGCGCGGATGTGTTCGTCCATCACGCCTCGATCATCGCCGAGGGTTTCCGCACCCTGAACGAAGGAGACCGCGTCTCCTTCGAGGTCGTCGAGGGACCCAAGGGCTTGCAGGCGAAGAACGTCGTCAAGATTTCCTGAGCCACTTCCGCAACCCATAATCCCGCGCCCTGCCGGCACTCCACCGGCCGGGCGCAGCGGTCCCTCACCGCCCTGCAAGGGCGGAGCGCGCGGTTGCGTCCTCCACGGCGCTCCTAGCGTTCAACCAGGACGCCCTGGCGACACTGCCGTGTCGCGGCACGCGAACCAATTTATCGGAACATCGGGCAACCGCTCGTGCACCGGACGACGCGACCGTCGAACGGGCTCTTGCTGTCCGTGCAGACACCGAAGTCCAGCATAAACGTCTCGGCAGCGAGCGCAAAGAAGGATTGGCAATCGGCACAGCTTCCCGGCGCGGGCTCTGCGCGCGGGCTTCCCCAGCGCAAGGCAGTCGCCTCCTCGAAGGCCGAAGCGGCGGCCTCCTCGTCGGACAGGCCCAGCGCCCCGTCGTCTCCCAGCCAGAGGCCGCCCGCCTCGGGGAGAATCCATGCTGTTTTGGAGAGGCGGATATCCCATTGCGGGTCGCGAGCGGCCATCACCATGGACAGGAGACGCTGCCCGTTGGAGAAGCGGATTACAAGCTCAGGGATGGGGCCGCTGATCGAGATGCTCTCAATCACCGCGCCGGTCAGGCCGTCGACTCCGTCTCGGATCACAAAACCCTGCTCGGAGCTGCCATACAAGACTGCTGCCGCATCTTCGACCCGCCAGTCCCAGGATATGGAGATGGTCGCTTCTCCGGCGCCGTACGTCCTGTCCTTTCCTTTCGGCGGTCGCAGGCGGCCCAGCTCCAGATGGATCATCGTGCCGTAGCTCTTGGATGCCCGCGACACTTTCATTCCGATCAGCGGCTCGATCAGGATTTCAAAATCCGTAGCCGACAGCGGACGCTTCTGCCTGCGGCGTCTTCCAGCTGACGGATCCTGGCGGTAGAGCTCGCGCAGCACCTCGAAGTTCGACGCGCCTCGCTCGACCGCATCCCACGTGAGCACCACGGCGCCGCGGGCCGACACCTCGCCGGGGCGCACCGAATCGCTGGCGACGACAGGTTCGTCAAATTTCTGGCGCTTGTTCTTGGCGACGTACGCACTCGGGTAGACCGAGATCGAATCGAGCCCGGGGTAGCCGTCGGTCTCGCGGTGCAAGAGCAGAATGCAGGCTTGCGCGGCGATGGTGAGCTTGATCTCGTCCGTCATCACCAGCCCGCCGCAACCTTCGAAAGTCTTTTCAGCAAGAAAAACCTGAACGTGCCCTTCCAGCTCACGCTGGTCCTCTGCGGATAACGAGGCGGCGCCAGGGACATTGCGCCGAACCGTCGCGCGCTGCTCGGCGGAGAGCGGCCGCTGGCGAAGCTTTTCGCGGCGCTTCTCCTTGAAATGGAAGTCGACCACGTGGAAAGGGTACCATCGCTGCGACTGCCGGGACACTAGGTCAAAGTCACGGGACCGCCTGCCATATCTTTACGCCGTGGTCAGCGCCGGCCGGCTGCAACCAGCGCACCGGCGGCAGCGGCGCCACCAGGCCCGCCGGCCGCGAGCGCAGGTCGAGCGGTCCGATGACCAGGTAACGGATGCGCTCCTGGCGCACCAGCTGTTGCAAGGCGGCGTAGTACAGGTCGGGAGTGGTGATCTGGTTGCCGAAGGCATCCGGCAATGACACATAGCGGTGGCGCAGGTAGCGACCCAAGAAGGGCGAGCTGCCGGCGAACACCGCGTCCGGCGGCGCTGCCGCATCCAGCTGCCGCAGCAGCCGCACCTCCGTATAGGGGTGTTCCGCAACGAAGGCCGGCAGGCGGTATGCGAAGGTTTTGACACCCAGGATCAGCACCGCGATCGCGGCGACCGCAATCAGCCCCATCCGGGCCCGCCGTGTCGCGTATCCCAGCGGCACGCAGCCCAGGGCATAGGACCCCGGCAGCAGCAGAAGCAGAAACCGGCCCCAGGTAAAGAACGTCAGGGCGGTGGCGCACAGGAAGCTGCCCAACGCCAGAATCAACCACCGCGCAGCACCCGCCTGTCCCGCGAACCAGTGGCGGCGGCCGGGCCGCCATGACGACGGGGTGGTCGATGGCCGCGTCCCGGTCGTTCCCATCTGCCACGCATCGAGTGCTGGCGGCTGCGCCGCATCCGCCGTTTGGGCGGCGTGAGCGCCATCGGCAGCGTCGTGGACGCCATCGGCGGCCTGGGCGGCGTGGGCAAGGCGGGCCGACGCCGCCGCCAGCGCCCCTGCGACGATCAGCAGAGCGTGGATCTGGGTGCCGTAGAGCTGTGCGGCGCCGGCGGTGAGGAAGCGCCACAGCTCCGCAAACGCGCCGGCGGCCACGCGCAGGGGGTCGTTGGCGACAATTGCGGTTGCCGATCGAAAAGGCACCCGATCCAGGTACGACCAATCAGGATAGCCGTACAGCTTGAACGCCAGGTTCTTCCAGTTTTCGTCGTAGAAAGGGTTGCCAAACGCCACGTATCGCAGCCACCAATGCGGCAGCAAGACCACGATCGCCGCGCCCGCCGCAAGGGCAAGGTCGCGCCAGCGCAACCGGCGGCGCGCCGGTACCTCCTCCGCCGCCGGCGCCGGCAGCGCAGGGCTCGCCAACCACCACGCGGCGAGCAGCGCCGGAATCAGAAAGACGGCATTCGAACGGGTGAACTCGGCCAGCCCCAGCAGAATGCCGGCGGCCAGCGCCGCGCCGCCAGACCCGCCAGCAACGCCCCCTCCGTCGATTGCCGGCGCCTGCAGATTGCACAGGCCCGCCAGCAGGCAGCCGGCGGCCAGGGCGCCAAACAGCATGTCGGTGGTCACATGCTGGCCCAGGATCCACAGGTTGGGGTCGACCGCGACCAGCGCCATGGCCCATCCCCCCGCGGCGGCGCCCCCGAGCCGCCGGCCGTAGGCATACGCCAGCCAGGCGAGCACCGCGGCGGACAGATTCGAAAGCAGCCGCGCGGCGGTAAACGCGCCGCCGGTGAGCGGGCTCGCCGCGGCGACCAGCAACGGATACAGCAGCGGTCGATAGGGATCGTGCGGCAGGCTGCCGTGCAGCAGCTGCTCCGCCTGGGCCACGAAGCCGTCGCGCTCGGCGGTCCCCGCCTGCTCCACCCAGTGATAGCGCGCGCCAAACACCGCCAGACCGACAAAAAGCAGCACGGCCGCAGCCGCCGCGATCCGGTCGGCCCGACCGTCGCGCGCCAGCCGCGGCGGCATGTCGACCGTCAAGAGTGTTGGAAAGCCGCCACTGGCGCGGAGGTCTTCGCGGCCGGCGACGGGACGCCGGCGGCGGCAGTGCCGGGCAAGGCCCTGGGCGCCGAATGGCTGGATGCCGGGGATGACGGACCATCAGGCGCCCGCGGCCCGGCCGGAGCGTTCTGAGGGGCGCCGATACTCTGTGGCTTGGATGCGGGCGCGGCAGGCGGTGGCGCGACCTGCTCGGCAGCGGCCCCTCCTGCAGCGTTCGGCGCCGGCGCGGCAACGGCGGGCGGCGGTGGCGCGGTGGCGGCCGGGGCGGCGGCGGGCAGCTCGATGACCAGGTCTTGCGGGCGCACCAAGCCCAGATCTTCGCGGGCCAGGCGCTCCAGCATGGCGGGGTCGCCGCGCAGGCGATCGATGCGGTTGCGCAGGTGGTCGATGCCGGCGCGGGTGGTTTCGATCTGGGTTTCCAGCTGGCGCTCGCGGGCGCGCTCGCCGGTCAGGTCGCGATAGCTTTTGAGGCCGGCGGCGCCCAACAGGGTGATGAACAGCAGGACCACCGCCCCGAGCACGGGGCGCGAGGAGTCGGCGCGAGCAGCGTCCCGCGAGCGGCTCAACGGGACCAGCGCGGGAAGGCGGCGGCGCCCGGATAGGTCGCGACGCCTTCCAGCTCCTCCTCGATGCGAAGCAGACGGTTGTACTTGGTGACGCGATCGCTGCGGCAGGGAGCGCCGGTCTTGATCTGGCCGCAGCGGGAGGCGACGGCCAGGTCGGCGATGGTGGTGTCGGCGGTCTCCCCCGAGCGGTGGGACATGACGTTGGCGTAACCGTGCGCCTTGGCCATCTCGACCGCGTCCAGGGTCTCGGTCAGGGTGCCGATCTGGTTGACCTTCACCAGCAGGGCGTTGGCCAGGCCGCCGGCGATGCCTTCCGCCAGGATGTCGGGGTTGGTGACGAACAGGTCGTCGCCGACCAGCTGCACGCGGGCTCCCAGTTCTGCGGTGAGCGCCTTCCAGCCTTCGGGGTCGCCTTCGGCGAGGCCGTCTTCGATCGACACCAGCGGGTAGGCGCCCAGCCATTCGCGATAGGTGGCGATGAGGTCGGCGCTGGTCAGGTCGCGCCGGCCCTCTCCCGCCAGGTCGTAGCGGACGGCAGTGTTCTTGCGACCGGATTGGTGGTCGCCGGCAACCAGCTCGCTTGCCGCCACGTCCAGCGCCAGGGCGATCTGGTCGCCCGGCGTATACCCGGCCTTTTCGATCGCGAGCATCAGCAGGTCGAGCGCTTCGCGGTTGTTCTTGAGGTTGGGCGCGAAGCCGCCTTCGTCGCCGACCGCGGTGACCAGGCCGCGCTCGCGCAGCACCGATTTGAGGACGTGGTAGGTCTCGACACCGGCGCGCAGCGCCTCGGCATAGGTGGAAAAGCCGATGGGGACCACCATGAACTCTTGAATGTCCACCGAATTGTCGGCGTGGGCGCCGCCGTTGAGCACGTTGAGCATCGGCACCGGCAGCACGGTGGCGACCAGGCCGCCCAGGTAGGAGTACAGCGGCAGGCCGGTGGCATCCGCCGCCGCCTTGGCGACGGCAAGCGATGCGCCGAGCACGGAGTTGGCGCCCAGCCGGCTCTTGTCCGCGGTGCCGTCGAGGTTGATCAGGGCGCGGTCGACGCGCGCCTGATCGCGGGCGTCCATACCCAACAGGCACGGCGAGATCTCTTCGAGCACCGCGGCGACGGCCTTGCGCACGCCCTTGCCGCCGTAGCGCTTGCCGCCGTCGCGCAGTTCCAGCGCCTCACGGCTGCCGGTCGAGGCCCCCGACGGCACCGCCGCCCTGCCCGCACCGCCGCCCTGCAGCGAACACTCGACTTCGATCGTCGGGTTGCCGCGCGAATCCAGGATCTCGCGAGCCGTGATCTCTTCGATGCTGAACATACCCCTCCCGGCGCAGATCTGTATAGGGGACGCCTACGCCCCAAAGGTTAGCGGTAAAAGCGCGCTTGCTCAAGGGTTTTGCCGATCATTCCAGGTATCCGACCGATCGCAGCCGGCGCGCGGCCTCGTCGGCGCGCCGCGCGGCCTCCCCCGCCTGGGGGACTTCGGTCTTAGCGAGCCAGCTGTCCAGGGCCGCGCGCAGGCGCTGGAAATCGCGCCGCCGTTCATCCAGCACGTTGCGTGTTTCGCCCGGATCGGCGGCCAGATCGTACAGCGCGAAGCGGCGCGTCGCCAGGTCGAGCACCAGCTTGTAACGGCCATCCGCGACGCTGCGCAAGGTTCCCTGCGCGGCGTGCTGCAACCCCGGCGGCAGCTCGCGGCCCTCGAGCGCCGGCCGCAGGCTGCGGCCTTCGAAACGCGCCGCCGGCCCGCCGCCGCTGCCGCCGCTGCCACCGCCGCCGCCGAGCAGGTCGAGCACGGTGGGCACGATGTCCACGTTTTCGACCGCGGCATCGACGACGCGCCCCTGCGCGCCGGGCACGCGCAAGAGCAGCGGCGTGCGGATCGTGGTGTCGAACAGGTTGCGGCAATGCTTGATGTCGCCGTGCTCCAGGAACTCCTCGCCATGATCGGCGGCGAACACCAGGATCGCGTCGTCCAGCAGGCCGCTCGACCGCAGGCGCGCCAGCAGCCGCGCCAGCTGCGCGTCGAAAAAAGCGATCTTGTCGTCGTACAGGTCCTTGAGGTAGGCGAGGTCGGCGGCGGTCACGCCCGGATTGGGCGCCCCCTTGTACAGCCAGGCGCCGATCGGATTGGGGTCGCCGTTGCGCACGAAGTCCTTGTCCGTGTGCCCGCCGGCGAAGCGGCGGCGCCACGCCGCCGGCGGCACGTACGGACCGTGCGGATCCAGGTAGTGCAGGTACAGAAACAGCGGGCGGGGATCGGCGTCGACGTGGGGCAGCGCCTGGTCGGTCACACAGTCGGCGCCCTTCCAGATGCAGTCTTCCTGAAAGCTGTCGAAGCCGCGATCGTAGCCGCCGCCCGGATTGAAGCGGCTCGGATTGCGCCGCACCACCGGGCTGGCGGACACCGCCGCGGTGTGGAAGCCGCGCCGGCGCAGGATCTCCGCCAGCCCGGCAACACCCGGCGGCAATCCCATCGCGCCGCCCGGCTGGCCGAGAAACGCCGACGCCGAACGCGACGTCAGCAGCGAGTTGACCGACGGGAACGTGCAGGAAGCCTGGCTGCGCGCGTCCTTGAACAGCGCCGACTCGCCCGCCAGCGCGGTCAGCGTGGGGGTGGTGTCGCGGCCATAGCCGTACAGCGGCAGGTGATCGGCACGCAGCGTATCGACCAGGATGAAGACGACGTTGTGCGCCGCGGGCGACGGCAGGCGCTCGCCGCCGCGCTGGCAGCCCGCCGCGGCGAGCGCGCCCAGCAGCGCGAGCGGCCCAAACAGCGCCAACCGCCACGGCGCCGCCGCGCCCACGACGCCGCGGTGGCCGCCGGCGGACATGGCCTCAGTCGGCGAGGTGCAGCAGGAACTCGTCCCGGATCAGCGCCTGGAAGCTGGCCAGCCGTTCGGGATCGAGGTCGCCCTTGCACGCTTCGACGATGATGACGTGCGGCAGGTCGGGGTTGTCGTCGTAGGTTTCGTGCCGTTCGATGCCGCGAAAGTAGGGCAGCTCGCTTTCACCGTAGCGGCAGCTGCGCACCTGGGTGAAGCCGCAGGCGGCAAGGGTTTCGCCCAGCATCTCGCGGTTCCACAAAAACTGGTGGCGCCAGCCGTGGAAGGCGCGGTTCAGGCGCAGCGCGTTGTTGCGCCTGGCTTCGCCCTGCGCCTCCAGGTTGTAATGCGTCAGCCATACCCAATCCAGGTTGGGCGTCGACAGCCGGATCCAGCCGCCGGGCGCCAGCACCCGCCACGATTCGCGCAGGAAGGCGACGGCGGAAGCGAGCGGCAGGTGCTCCAGGAAGTGCTCGGCAAAGACCGCTTCGGCGTTCGCGAACTGCAGGCCGCGGGTGACGTCGGCCACCACGTCGACGCCGGGAATCGCTTGCGAATCGATATTGACCCAGCCTTCGAGCCGCTTGTTGCCGCAGCCGATGTGCAGGCGCGGCGCGGGTCTTTGGGGCGAGGGTGATGGCGGCGGCGGCATGGGAGCTTGGCGAACGGCCGCGGCGGTGATGCCGTGCGGCGGTGCGGCGCGCAGCGCGCCGGAAGAGCGACAGGCCGTTCCGGCGGCGGCTGAGTTTAGCACGCGGCAGCAGGCGCCAGCGCCCCGGGCGCCCCGCGTGTCGTAGCGCGCGGGGCGCCCGGCGCCTGACCGCCGGCGGTCAGGACGCGGCGGGGGCGGCCGCCGCGGCGTTCGCGGACGTTGCCACCGCGACGCCGGTCAGCGCCGGGTAGTCGGTATAGCCCTTGTCGCCGCCGCCGTACAGCGTGGCGGGGTCCGGGGCGTTGAGCGGCGCGCCGGCGGCGAAACGCGCCGGCAGATCCGGGTTGGCCAGGAACTTGATGGCAAACGCCACCGCGTCGCCCTCGCCCTGGCGCAGCGCCGCCGCGGCGGCTTGCAGATCGAAGCCGCCGTTGACGATCAGCGGACCGCGGAAGGCCCGCCGGATCGCCGGCGTCAGCAGCACGACGCCATCGGGGGCCGGCCGCGTCTCGGTGACGTGCAGGTAGGCAAGGCCGAAATCGTTGAGCGCCCTGGCGGCGTGGGTGAAGGTTTCCTCGGGATCGGCGTCGCTCATGCTGTTGAACGTGCCGGTGGGCGACAGGCGCACGCCGACGCGGCCGGCGCCCCAGACGTCGCTCACCGCCGCGGTGACCTCCAGCAGGAAGCGCGTGCGGTTGCCGACCGAACCGCCGTATCCGTCGGTGCGCCGGTTGGTGCCGGTGCGCAGGAACTGATCGATCAGGTAGCCGTTGGCGCCGTGGATTTCGACGCCGTCGAAACCGGCCTGGCGGGCATGCCTGGCGCCGTCGGCGAATTGGCGCACGATGCCGGGGATCTCGCCGATGTCCAGCGCCCGCGGCGCCACGAACGGCTTGAACCCCGCCGCGGTCATCGCGTTGCCCTCGGCGGCGATCGCCGACGGCGCCACCGGCAGCGCCCCGCCGGGCTGCAGATCGGGGTGCGAGATGCGTCCCACGTGCCACAGCTGCAGAAAGATGCGGCCGCCGAGGTCGTGCACGGCGCGGGTCACCGTGCGCCAGCCCTCGACCTGGGCTTCGTCATGGATGCCGGGCGTGCCCGGATAGCCCACTCCTTGCGGTGACACCTGCGTCGCCTCGCTGATGATCAGGCCCGCCGAGGCGCGCTGCGCATAGTAGGTGGCGTTGAGGGCCGTCGGCACGTTGCCGGCGCCGGCGCGGCTGCGGGTCATCGGCGCCATCAGCAGGCGGTTCGGCAATTCCAATTCGCCGATGCGGACCGGCGAGAACAGTGAAAGGTTCGGATCCTCTTGCATGGCTTCGTTCCTTGTCTCCCAGGATTTGCCTGGGCTTGTGGCCAGATCGTGGCCAAACAAATGTACCCCGGTGAACTATTTGCGCCCAAAAAAAGCGCCCTTCAGGCGCTGCGCGCCACCACCTCGCCCAGGATTCTGCGCAGCGCTTCGACGTCGCTGCCGCTCAAACCGCTGGTCAGCGCCGCCTCCACCTCGCCGATCAGGCGCTCCCCCGCTTCCTGCAACCGGCGCCCTTCGGGGGTGATTTCAGCCAGCACCCCCCGCCGGTCCACCGGGTCGTCCTTGCGGGTCACCAAGCCCTCCGCTTCCAGCCGATCGACCAGCTTGGTGATGTTGGACTTGACGCAAGACCGGCGTTGCGCCAGGTCCCCCAGCGACATGCTGCCGCCCGCCCACGTCAGCCCCCCCAGCACCGCCAGCTTGGCCGGCGACAGCCCGATCTCCTCAAGCGACCGTTCCAGCGTCCGCTCCACCCGTTCGGCGGTGCGCAGCACCAGCATCACCACCTCGGGCCGCTCGGGACAGTGCACTTCGTTCACAAGTGAACTATACCCCAGGTCAACCGACCTCGCAAGGCATCAGGACCGATACCAGAACCCGCGGCGCCCGCCCCGGTTATCCCCGGCTGTGTCGGGGCGCCGGCCCTGCCGGGGTGGTATCGTTACGATCGTGCCGGCGGCAGGGCAGGCTGCGACCGGCGCTCCAATGGCCTGGTTGCGTCGCGGTCTTCTCATGGCGAACCCGGGGGGACCGCGCGAACGTCGGGCAGACATCACTTGAGGAGGAACACATCATGAGACACATCTCCAGGTTCGTGGCCTGCACGGCGGCAGCGTCGCTCTTCGGTCTTGCTTTCGGCGCGCGGCACCTCGCGGCGCAGGGCACCTGTTACACCACCTCGATCGCCTGCGGCCAGACGATCACCGCCACCACCGGCGCCTCCAGCTGTCACGACGAGACCAGCGGCCTGGTGTACGACGGCTACAACTTCAGCGGCACCGACAACCAGAAGGTCCTGGTCACCGTCTCCTCGACCCAGAACGTCGCCGCCGCGGCCGGCCTGGCCGCGGGCCAATCGGCGGTGTTCCTCGGCAAGAACTACGTGCCCGCGGGCGTGGCCATCGGCCAGGAGGCCCCGGGCCAGTTCAGCACCACGCTCACCAACACCGGCCCGTGGTCGATCGCCGCGGCGGCGCTCGCCATCAACCTCGCTCCGACCTCGGTGCCGGCAACCTACACGCTGTCGCTGTCCTGCTCGGGGCTCAACGGCTGCACCACCGGGGCCAACGAAGCCTGCCTGGAAAATGGGCGGTTCAAGGTGACCGCCACCTACGCGGACACCGAAGGGCAGGCGGGCAACGCCCAGACCGTGCCGCTGACGGACGACACCGCCTACCTGTGGTTTTTTGAATCCTCGAACGTGGAATCGGTGGTCAAGGTGCTCAACGGCTGCGGCGTGAACAACCACTATTGGGTGTTCGCCGGCGGCCTCACCAACGTCAACGTCAAGCTCACCGTGACCGACACGAAGACCAACAAGTCGGTCACCTACACCAACCCGCAAAATACGGAATTCCAGCCGATCCAGGACACTTCCGCCTTCGCCACCTGTCCCTAGCTGGTAGCCCGTCCTGCCTGAGCGCCAGGCGGCACCCGGCCGCCTGGCGCCTCGTGGCGCGGCACCAGGTCCGGGTGTGCACTGAGTGGTCCGCACGATGAAGGCACGCGACACCCAGGCGAATCTCCCCGGCCGCGCCGGTAGCGGACCGGTCGAGCATGCGCGCCGCGACATTGCCGTGGTCGGCATGGCTGGACGTTTCCCCGGCGCGGCCGACGTCCAGGAGCTGTGGCGCAACCTGATGGCGGGAGTGGAGGCGGTCCAGCCGCTCTCCCCGGCCGATCTGGAGCGCGCCGGCGTGGCGCCCGACCTGCTGTCGTCGGCCACCTACGTGCGCGCGGCGGCGCAGCTGGCAGGCTTGGAGCTGTTCGATGCCGCTTTCTTCGGCCTGACGCCGCGCGAAGCGGAAGCGACGGACCCGCAGCACCGCCTGCTGCTGGAGTGCACATGGGAAGCCCTGGAAAACGCCGGCTACGCCCCCTCGTTGTGGCAGGGGCGCATCGGTCTCTTCGCCGGCACGTCGACCAACCGCTACTTTGAGCACGTCGAGGCGAGCGCCGCCGGCGCCGCGATGGGCGGCGTCGCGCTGTTCGGGCTCGACAAGGATTTTCTCACCACCCGCGTCTCCTATCGCCTGGGGCTGGAGGGGCCGAGCGTCACCGTGCAAACCGCCTGCTCGACCTCGCTGGTGGCGGTCCACCTGGCCTGCCAGTCGCTGCTCGCCGGCGACTGCGACCTGGCGCTGGCCGGCGGCGTCGCGCTGCGCAACCTGCGCGGCGAAGGCTACGTCTTCGAGCCCGGCGGCATCCTGTCGCCGGACGGGCACTGCCGCGCCTTCGACGCCGCTGCCGCCGGGACGGTGTCGGGCGACGGCATCGGCCTGGTGGCGCTCAGACGGCTCGACGACGCGCTGGCGGACGGCGACGCCATCGCCGCGGTGATCAAGGGTTCTGCGATCAACAACGACGGCGCCGCCAAGGTCGGCTATACGGCGCCCGGGCTGCACGGCCAGGTGCGCGTCCTGCGCGATGCGCTGGCTGCCGCCGGCGTCGATCCCGCAACCGTTTCGTATGTCGAAGCGCACGGCACAGGCACACCGCTCGGCGATCCCATCGAGATGGCGGCGCTGGCCGAGGCCTACGGGCCGGCGGGCGACGGCGGCGACGGTCGCGCGGGGGAGGAAGAAGAGGGCGGGGATGCCGGCGACGGTCGCCGCGGGGGTACGGGCAAGATCGCGGTGGGGTCGGTCAAGACCAACCTGGGGCACCTGGACGCCGCCGCGGGCATCGTCGGACTGATCAAGGTGGTGCTGGCGCTGCGCCACGCGGCGATCCCGCCCAGCCTCCACTTTACCCGCCTCAATCCGCGCATCCCCCAGGATGCCGCGGCCCGCTTCACCGTCGCCGCGACTGCCATCCAGCCCTGGGAAGGCGGCGGCGGCCGGCCGCGGCGCGCCGGCATCAGCTCGTTCGGCATCGGCGGCACCAATGCGCACGCGATCCTGGAGGAGGCGCCGCCGGCGGCCACGGGGGACGGCGGTCTCGCCGCCTGGCAGCTGCTGCAGGTCTCGGCGCGGACCGAATCGGCGCTGGTGCAGGCGGCCGCCAACCTGGCCGGCCACCTGGAAAACCACCCCGAGATCGGCCCCGACGAGCTGGCCGACATCGCCTTCACGCTGCGCGTCGGCCGCCGCGCATTCGAGCATCGCCGCGCCGTGGTCTGCCGCGACGCCGCCGCGGCGCGGGCGGCGTTGCGCGGCGAGCCCGGCGGCGTGCCTGACCAGGCCGGCCGGCCTGGTGTGGCCGCCGGCTGGACGATGAGCGCCCGCGCCACCGGCCAGGCGGGCGTGGCGTTTTTGCTGCCCGGCCAGGGGGCGCAGCGGGCGGGGATGGCGGCGGGGCTCTACCGCACGCGGCCGGCATTTCGCGCCGAGCTGGACCGCGCGGCGGACCTGCTCGCCCCGCACCTGGACGTCGACCTGCGCCAGCTGCTCTTGCCGCAACCGCAAGAGCCGGAGCAGGCGGCGCAGCTGCTGGCGCGCACGCGGTATACGCAGCCGGCGTTGTTCGCCGTCGAATACGCCCTGGCCCGGCTGTGGATCGGTTGGGGGGTGCAGCCGGCCGCCTTCCTGGGCCACAGCATCGGTGAGTGGGTGGCGGCCTGCCTGGCAGGCGTTTTCAGCCTGGAAGACGCCCTGGCCCTGGTGGCGCTGCGCGGGCGGCTGATCGACGAGCTGCCCCAGGGCGCGATGCTCGCCGTGCCGATCGCGGCCGCCGAGCTCGAGCCGCTGCTCGGGGCCGACCTGGCGCTGGCGGCGGAGAACGCCGCCGACCGGTGCGTGGCGTCGGGACCGGCCGCGGCGATCGCCGACCTGGAGCGGCGCCTGGCGGCGCACGGCATCGCCGGCCAGCGCCTGCGCACCTCGCATGCGTTCCATTCGCCCGCCCTGGAGCCGGCGGCAGCGCCGCTGGCGCGGGCGGTGAGCGCGGTGGCGCGCCGGCAACCCGCCATCCCGTTCGTGTCCAACCTGACCGGCACCTGGATCCTGGCCGACGAAGCCACCGACCCGGCCTACTGGGGGCGCCAGATGCTCGCGCCGGTGCGCTTCGCCGCCGGGCTGCGCACCCTGGCCGCCAGCCTCCCCGACAACGTCCTGCTGGAGGTCGGGCCGGGCGAATCGCTCAGCCGCCTGGCGCGACGCGAGCTGCGGGAGCACGCCCAGCCGGTCGTCTCGACTCTTGCCGAGCAGCAGGGCGCGGACGACGAGGAGCACCTGCTGCGCGCCGCCGCCCGGCTCTGGCTCGCCGGCGCGCCGCTCGATCCCCACGCCCTGACCGCCCCAGAGCGCCGGCGGCGGGTGGCGCTGCCGAGCTATCCGTTCGAGCGCCAACGCTACTGGCTGCCGCGTCCCAAACACGACCGGTGGGCGCCAGGGCCGGCGGCGGCCGCGCCCGCCCCTGCCGGCAGCCAACCGCCCCGGCAGGCGGACACGGCCTGGCAGGAGGGGGCCTGGCAGGGGAACGCCCCACCGGCGGCGGCGCGGCACGTGGACACTGCACCAGGAGCATCGCGGCAACCCGCAGCCTGGCCTGAAGCAGCACGGCATCCGGAAGTCGCGCCTGGAGCGACGCGGGATCCTGGCGCCGCGCCGATGGCGCGGCTTGACCCCGCCGACTGGTTCTACCTGCCGTCGTGGCGGCGCTCCCTGCCGCCTCCTGCCGCCGGCAGCGCGGAGCTGCCGGCAGGCGCCTACCTGCTGTTCGGCGAGCGCGTCGCAGGACCCGGCGGCCCGTTCACCGCTGCCGTCGCGGCGCGCCTGCGCGCCGCCGGACGCCTGGTCACAGTGGCCTTCCCGGGCCCGGCGTTGGAACGCCTGGATGACGACACCTTTACGCTGCGGCCGGCCGGCGTCGAGGACCATGCAGCCCTGTGGGCGGCGCTCGCGGCGGCGGGGAGGAGCTGCGGCACGGTGCTCCACCTGTGGAACGCCACCGAGAGCGGCGAGCCGGCCGGAAGTCCCGGCGCGACGCTCGCCGCGAATCTGGATGAGGCGCTGGAGCGGGGGTTTTACAGCCTGATGGCGCTGGGCCAGGCGCTGGGCAGGGCGGCGAGCCGCGAACCGCTGGCGCTATGGGTGGTGTCGCGCCGCCTGCACGACGTGGCGGGAGGCGAACCGGTGGCGCCGGAGCGGGCGCCCCTGCTCGGCCCCTGCCGGGTGCTGCCGCTGGAGCTGCCGCACGTCGCCTGCCGCAGCCTCGACCTGCCACCGCGGACGACCGGGCTGTCTGGCGGCGACGGCCACGACCCCGGCGATCCCGGCGATGCCGGCGACGCCTGGAGCCAGGCGGACGCCGAGCTGCTGCTGGCCGAGGTGGCGGCGAGGCCGCACGACCAGGTGGTCGCCTACCGCGGCCCACAACGCTGGACGCAGGACTTCGAGCCGGTGCGGCTCGGCACCGCTGCCGGCGTCGCGCCGCCGCTGCGCCCGCGGGGCGTCTACCTGCTCACCGGCGGCCTGGGCGGCATCGGGCAGGCGCTGGCGCGCTGGCTGGCGCGGGCAGGGGCCGCCGGGCTGGTGCTTCTCGGCCGCTCCCAGCCGCCGCTGCACGGGCGCCACCTGCACCGCCTGCGCGAGCTGGAGGAAGAGCTGGAAGCGGCCGGCGCCCAGCTGCTGCTGGCGACCGCCGACGTCACCGACCGCGCCGCCCTGACCCGCGTGCGCGACCTGGTGCACGCCCGCTTCGGCGCTCTCCACGGCGTCGTCCACGCGGCCGGGGTGCCGGGCGGCGGCATCGTGCAGCTGCGGCGGCGGGACCAGGCGGCGGCGGTCCTGGCGCCCAAGGTCCAGGGAACGCTGGCCCTGGCCGAGGTCTTTCCGCCCGCAGAGCTGGACTTCTTCATTCTGTGCTCATCGCTCAACGCCGTGCTGGGCGCCGTCGGACAGGCCGACTACTGCGCCGCCAACGCCTTTGTCGACGCCTTTGCCGCGGCGCGCTCGTTCCGTCGCCCGGCGCCGGGAGGCCCGGCCGGACGGGTGGTGTCGATCGCCTGGGACCGCTGGGACCAGGCTGGGATGGCCGCCGAGGCGCTGTCGCCGTTCGAGCGCCGCTCGCCGGAGCTGCCGCCGCTGCCAGGCGAGGCGGTGACGCATCCGCTGCTCGACCGCCGGCTGCCGCAAGAGGCGGGCCGCCAGACCTTCGTCACCCGCCTGAGCGCCGCGCGCCATTGGATGCTGGACGAGCACCGCTTCTCCGGCACGCCGGTGCTGCCGGGGACCGCGTTGCTGGAGCTGGTACGCGCAGCCGCGATGTTCGCCGGCGCCCCTGCCGGCAACACCGGCAATAGCGGCAATAGCGGCAGCAGCGGCGGTATCGGCGGTATCGGCGACGGCGACAACGGCAGCACCAGCCCTCTGGCAGCCGGCGGCGCGGCCGGCATCGAGATCCGCAGCCTGAGCTTCGTGGCGCCGCTGGTTGTGGCCGACGCCGAGAGCCGCGACGTCTTCACCAGCCTCAGCCCCGCAGGCGACGGATGGCAGGTCCGTATCGCCAGCCGCGAGCCGGGAGCCGGCTGGCGAGAACACGCCGTGGGCGAGGTGGCGCCGCTCGCCGCGCCGCTGCCGGCCGCCGGCGAGACGGTGCCGGCGCTGGCCGATCTGCTCGCCGCGCTGCCCCTGGAGCCCTTTGCCGCCGGCACGCTGCCGGCGCCGCCACCGCCGGAGGCGCCGCCGGCGCACGCCGCGGACACGGCGAACGGCTCCGCGGAACATGCCGCCGGGGCCGGCCTCGGCCTGACCTTCGGCCCGCATTGGCAGGGGATCGCCGGCGCGGTGTCCATGGACGGCGATCAGCTGCTGGCGCGATTCGAGCTGCCGGCACAGTTTGCCGGCGAGCTGGACGCGCTGGCGCTGCACCCGGCGCTGCTCGACCTGGCCACAGGGTTCGTGGCCGCCGCCGCGGGCGGCGCGGCGGAACCCTACCTGCCCTTTTCGTACGCCGGCCTGCGCCAGGCGCGACCGCTGCCCGCCACCGTCTACAGCCACGCGCGCCGCCTGGCGGACGCGGCGCCGGCGTTCACCGGCGCCGCAAAGCCGGGCGCCCCCGCCACACGGAGCTACGCGGTGACCCTGTACGACGTCACAGGCCAGGTGCTGCTCACCATCGACCAATACGTCTTCCGTCGCGTCGAACCCGGCGCCCCTCTCGCCGCACCGGTCGATCCGATCGATCGAGCCGGTGCAGCCCATCGAGCCGATCCAGCCGATCGAGCCGATCGCCCCGGTACAACCGATAAGCCCGCTCAAGCCGATCAAGCTGATGCAGCCGATCGAACCGACCGAGCCGATCCGGCCGCCCGCACCGGCCTGAGCAACGCCGAAGGCGTGGACGTCTTCGCCCGCGTCTTGTCCCACATGCCCCTGCCGCAGGTGCTGGTGTCGACACGCGACCTGCGCGCCCGCGCCGCCGCCGCGGCGGCCGACACCGGCGAGCGCCTGCTGGCCCAGCTGGCCGAGCTCGGCCAGCTGGAGGCATCGGCAAACCCGGCGCCCACCGAGCGCCATCCTCGGCCGGCGCTGGGGGTGCCCTACGCCGCGCCGCGCGACGCGGCCGAACAGCGCCTGGCCGAGATCTGGCAGCAGCTCCTGGGGATCGACCAGATCGGCGTCGACGACGATTTCTTCGAGCTGGGAGGCGATTCCGTCCTGGGCCTGCGCGTCGCCGCGCTGGCGCGCGAGCGCGGCATCGTGCTGTCACCCGGCGAGCTGTTCGCCCACCCCACCATCGCCTCCCTGGCCCAGCGCCCGCCGGAGACGGCGCCGCCGCCCCCGCCAACCGAAGCGGCGTTGGCCCCAGCCGGCCAGCCCTCGATGCCCGCCCAGCCGGCGACCGTCAGCCCGGACGACTTCCCCGACGCCGACATCAGCGCACGCGACCTGGACACCTTGCTCGCCCAGCTGGGCGCCCCCCGCGACCCGCCGTAACCATCCCGCCGCGACCCGCTGCGGACCATCTCAGGGGCGTCTGGACGATCTCAAGACGCCTGGTGCTTGCGAACCGCCTGCAGGTGCGAGGTTTCAGCCTTGCCTTGCTTTGTCACGCTCTGTTGCTGGAACATACCGACGTGAGCCGTCCCCGCGCAGTCAAGGTGATGATCTCGAGCCGTGCCAACAGCAAGGCCTTCGGCGGCCCCCAGACGCTGTCCGGCTTGCGCCAGGACCTGGCGAGCAGACTTGAGGCCGCGACCCTCCTGGGAGAAGAGCTCTTCGAGGTATGGATCCACGAAACGGCACGCGCCGCGCCCGGCACGCGCGGCGCCTGGGAAGAGTCGATGCAGCAGGTGCGGGATGCCGACGTCGTGATCGTGCTGTACAACGGCGAGGCGGGTTGGGCCGTCGAGGCCGGAGAGGTGGGCATCTGCCACGAAGAGATGCGGGAAGCGCTCGACACGGCGCCAGGCAAGGTCCGCCTCGTCGCCTTCGAAACTCTGGCGCCGCTGCCGCGTGCGAACACTGCCGAGGGCACGCGGGACCGGCGTTTTCGCTCCTACGTGGAGGAGCGCAATCTCCTGCACGGTCAGGTGGTGCGGGATGCCACGGAGTTGAACGCAGTGGTGTTCGCCACCTTGCGGTCGGCCGTCGCCGAGCTGGTCGCCCTGGGAGTGCGCGAAGCCGGCCGGGGCCGCTTCTACGCCGGGGAGGCGTTCGTCTGGAGCCGCCTCGACTTCGCCCACCGCAAGCACGAAATGGAGAACGCGGCCCGCCAGGCGCTGCTCGAACGCAATGGAGCGCACGCTTGTGGCACCGCCCAGGTCGCCCTCAGGCTGGACGCTCGCTCCGTGCTGTTCGCCATCCATGCCATTCCCGCCGCCATGGGGATCGCCGCCGCCCGCGAGCTGGTCGGCCAGCCCTTTCTGCACGACCACCAGGCGGCACCCCTCCTGCGGAGCGAAGGGATCGACGGCCCCGTCCACCTCGTGCTGTGTAACCGGGGTATCACCGAGACGCAGGGAATGAAGATCCTGGGGTTTCCCGACGCCACCGTGGTCGCGCCGCCCTTCGGCCTCTACGTGGTCGACGACGTGCAGAAGATCCAGCTGGTCTTCGTCGCGAACTGCCGTGACGAAACCGCCACCCGGCATGGCGTGCAGCGCTTTTTTGATTGGCTGCGCGGCTCCGGAGAACGAGATCGCCTCGTGGCGCGAGCCGGAGCCCGGCGCCGGATCGTCGAGGCCATCGCCCACGAACGACCCGCCGTTGCCCCCTCACCGCCGTTGACCGTCGGGCCGCAAACTCCATAGAGTGGATTGCGAAATATCAAAACAGATTTTCGCCAGGGGGATTCCGCTCATGTATTGCCCTTCGTGCGGCACCGAAAACGCCGATCACAACCTGCATTGCACACGATGCGGGGTGGCGCTGACCGCCGCCGCGCCGGCAGCGCCGCCCCAAGCCGCCGCAACCACCCCTTCCACCCCGGAAGGCGTTCTCGAAACGCTCATTCCCTACAAGAACGGAGCCGCCCTCACCGCCTACTACCTGGGGATCTTCTCCCTGGTGTGCGGTTTCCTGCTGGGCATCCCAGCGCTCATCCTGGGCATCCGCGGCCTGCACCACGCAGCTCTCCACCCCGAAGCCAAAGGCAAGGTCCACGCCTGGGTCGGCATCATCCTCGGCAGCCTCACCACCCTGGTCACCCTGGGCATCGCGGCAGCCATCCTCCTCAGCGCCGCCCGCCACTAGCCAGAGGGGGCTTGGCGGGAGCTGCGCAGAGCCGCTCCGCGGGCTCGGGAGCGGCGCCGCGCGTCGGCCTTGCCGAGCCGGCTGCCGGGCGCCAGATCCCCCTCTCCTCACCGGAGCAGCGGGAACCGCCCTGGCCCTGCTCGCCGGCATCTCGACGGTCGAACCAGCATGGGACCGCATCCTCATGGCTTCCTCTGCCACCCGCGTGCAAGCGGCGGCCTGAAGCGTCGCCGATCGCCAAGGCCGCTCCGCGCGCTTTTTCGCACACTTTTTAAGGTAGAGGTCGCCCCGCCGATCCACGGCCGGGCGTTTCCTGGAGAAGCCGCGATGAGAAAGAACAACGCCAGAATCCACCTGAACCGCGAGACCCTGTGCGCCCTGACCGCCGACAAGAGGGAGCTGCGCGAGGCGGCGGCAGCCCTGGTGACAAAGCTCACCCCGTGCACCCTGAGCCACTGTTCCGGCGCCGCGAACTGCTGCTGACCCTTCCCAGGGGCGGCGCGTAACCGCGACCGCCCCATCATCACCACGGGATCGGGCCGTTCTCGTCCGCTCCAACGACACCCACGAGTCGAAGACCGACCCGGTAGTGTCCTTACTCGTCGTTGATGGCGGGCCTGGTAGCCCAGCGCGCGTTAGACATCCATTGGAGGGGCAGCGTACACAAGACAAAGACGTTCTGCTGCGCCACGATGGACCTCGCCCAGGAGGCGAGCGCCGGCACCTGTCCCTGGTTTGCCGCCGTGGCGAAAGGAGAGGACGATGTCGCCGAAAACTGCCCTTACGGCCCCCGTAGCAGTCAAGGATCGCGGCGTTCTCGAGGGCACCATCTCGGCGCACCGGGCGCTCGCCGCCGCGCTGCTGTTCGTGGCCGCACACACCGGCCAGACGGTCGCCGCAAACGCCGCCCAGGCAGTGGCCGCATCCGCCGGCCAGGCGGCGTCCACAACGGTGCCGGCCGTCGCGACGGCCCCTTCGCCGGCGGCAGCAGCCCGCCCACGAGACGAGGCGGGCGGCAGCGCCCTGTTCCTGCGCGGGCCGGTCACCGCCGTTTGGGGGCCCTCGGGGGCTCGGATCACGGTGGGCGAGGTCAGCAACCAGGAAACGCCCTCCACCGATGCGGGGAACCCCGGCCTCCAGCTGGTCGCCACTCCCACCGTGCCGACCGTGGTGCAGGACGGCCTCATCGAGACGGGAGAGAACACCGACGGCTTCCATGTCATGGCGGCCTCGGGCCTGCCGACGGTCGGGCCGGGCGCCGACATTTTCAACATCGACATCGGCAACATACCCTATGTGCCGCCGCCTCCGGGCTGCTACTACGTCAGCGTGGCGCTCACCCAGGACATCGATCTGCTGGGAACGGTCGTCGCGATGCACGGCCACGCGAAGGCGGTGCGAACAAGATCGCGGCCGCGGCGGCGCTGGCGAAACCGCAGTCTAAGTTCCTGTTGCCCCGACCGCGGCGCGCCTGACGGCGCTCAGGGATGCGCCTCGTCAACGACCCGTATGCGCCCCCTCTCGCGATTGCGCGGCTTTTCTTTGACCACGATGTCAACGTCCTGGCCGAGTGCGGTCAACAGACGCATGAGGCGCTCGCTGGAGATGTTCGCGAGGCGGCCGTTCAGCAGTGCCGAAACTTTCGGCTGATCAACGCCCATGAGCACTGCCGCGGCAGCCTGGGTCAGCCGGCGGCGTTTGATAATCTGCCGGATGTGGCTGGCGAGCTGCGCCTTGGTCAGCTCAGCTTCTGGCTCGGCAAAGCCAAGATCTGCGAACACATTGTCGCTGCCCGGCGTCACCGGGATTTCAGGTTCGTGCTTTTGGACCATTGGTCGTAATCCTCTCTCGCCCGTTTGAGTCGCTGTTCGACCAACGTGAGCTCCACTTTCGGGGTGGCAATGCCGCGCTTGGATTTTTTCTGGAAGGCGTGCAGCACATAGACAACTCCGGCAAAGCGGACAGTGTAGACCGCTCGGTAGGTGTCGCCATCGAAGTCGTCCACGATTTCGAGCACGCCAGCGCCCTGGAATCCCTTCAGGGGCTTAGCGACTGGCGCCTTAAGACCTATCTGCGCATCCCATAACGCACCACCCACTTGCCGCCGTACTTCCTCTGGGAAGCTTCTAAGATCTTCCTTGCTGCTTCCGACCCAGTGAACGGGCTTTGGGCGAATCTGGTCTCGTGTCGCCATCTTCAGACTCGCTAAGCGAGAATATGCCTGTTCGGGCATGCCGTCAAGCAAGGTGGATGTCTTCTCCTTCGGCGGGGTGGCTTGCGCCGCCGCCACCAACGGCTCCTGCACCAACAGCATCTCGACGCTGTGCCTGCAGCGCTTTGCCGGCGACCGCCGCTTTCAGGTGCAGGTGAGCTTCAACACGCAGCAGGGCAACGGCGAGGCCGGCGCCGCCATCCCCATGCCGCTCACCGGGCTGGGCTTCGGCGACGGCGAGGTGCTCGACGCCTGCTCGTTGAACAACCGCTTCTGGGTGTTCCTGGCCGCCACCACGAACGTCGGTTTCACCGCCACCGTGACCGACACGGTCACCGGGCACCAGGCGATCTATACCAACCCCGACCGGACGCCGGCGCAGCCGGTCCAGGACACCAACGCGCTCGCCTGCCCCTGAGAGGACACCATCCGGGCGCTGCGGTGCAGAACTTCCGATGCCATGCACCGCCATGCGCAGGCGGTGCGCACCAGATCGCAGCCGCGGCGGCGCTGGCGAAGCCGCACTCTAAGGTCCTGTTGCCCCGACCGCGGCGCGCCTGACGGCGCGACCGCGCCCGGGCCGGGGGGGCCGGCGGAGCGTCCTGCCCGGACCGCAAGCCGGCGGTGCGGTAAGCCCACAAGGGACCGGCAACATGCCCGTGCCACCTGAACTGCCGGTCCCACAGGGCACAACGCTCCGCCCTCGCCCCAGGGTCCAATCGTGGTCGCGCCGCCAGGCGCGCCACGATTGGAGCAGCCATCTCCGCCGTCTCTGCCTGTCAAGAAATCAGCGAGGAAGCGCATGCTTTCGCGGCCATGACGATTTTCGGTGGTGCGTCCCCCAAGTTAGGCAGTCTCACCTGTCAGCGCTTTGGGGTGCATGGGTCCGCGGTTTCCGCAGCCCCCCGGCACCTTCCAGCTCATGCGTGCGTTGGGCGGCGATGGAACCGGGAGGGGCGACAACTTCACGGCTGCACACCCAACCCGTCCTCGCGATCGCTGGTGAAGACTTGAGACCCCCCGCCTCAGGGATGCGCCTCATCAACGACCCGTATGCGGCGTTTGATAATCTGCCGGATGTGGCTGGCGAGCTGCGCCTTGGTCAGCTCCGCTTCTGGCTCGGCAAAGCCAAGATCTGCGAACACATTGCCGCTGCCTGGCGTCACCGGGATTTCAGGTTCGTGCTTTTGGAACGCCCGTTTGAGTCGCTGTTCGACCAACGTGAGCTCCACTTTCGGGGTGGCAATGCCGCGCTTGGATTTTTCTGGAAGGCGTGCGGGCTTCCAGGACGGCCCGGATGAGATCGGCCTTGCGGGCAGCTACCGTGTATTGCCTGTCGGTTTGAAGCAGGTCTAGGGCTTCGTTTTCGAGCAGCTTCAGGCGATCCGTGAGAAGGGTGAGGATCACTCCCAGCCCAGCCCGAGCCGACATTGCGCCGGGGCCAGTCCTGCTCCTGCTGAGATGCCGCCGGATGCCCCGCGCTATGGACTCTTTCTGGTCGGGAGCGACTTTTTCAGCGATGGCTTCTGACGCGGCGGTGACGCCCAAGCCGCGCGCGTCCATCAACTCCCGCGCCCGAGCGGCGAGCTGCCGGTAGTCGTGCTGCCTGCCCTTCCTGCGCTGCGTCAGAGCGCACCCCCACCAGGCGCCCCACAGGAGGAAGAACGGCGCGGCGGCCGGTGTGGGGGCCGGTGTTCGGGGATCAGCCTAGCCGCGCTTGACGCGGTATTTTAGCAGTAGAATGGTTCATGGCCAACGGAGAGGATAAGCATCATAACGTAGACGCACAGGAGCTTAAATGGCTTTGACAAGGAAGCACCTCTCGCCCTGCCAGGTAGCCGGCTGCAAAGAGGACTCGGATGGCGACGCCACGCCAATTCCCCTTCCCGGCGATCTACATCTGTTGGTTTACCTGTGTAATCGGCACCGCGACCAGTACAAGGCGGCCCTCACCACTTGAGCGGGCGCTAGGAGCGGGACACCGCTACGGTGCCGCCGCAGGAAGAGGCTGGGCGATGGACGAAATACAGCGCGCGCAGTTCGAAGGCAAGCCGTGCCAAGGTCGGGTCCAGGACGGTGCCGGGCAGGATGTCTGCACGGGAACGATGCGGTACCTCGGCGGCGGCGTAGTCGAGTGCACCGGGCAAGAGCACCACCGCTGGTCGATCATGGTCGTTGAGGAGACCCAGGAACTTAAGCTCGTTCCCGAGACGATCCTTCCCCTGTACGTGGAAGACTGACGAAAGGCGGCGCGGCGGGCCGGGCTACGGGGCGCCCGGCGTTCGGCGGCCAAACCTAGCCAGCCGCGCCTGGGAGGATTCTACTTCGGCGGTGGGATCAGCGGCTCAACCCGCTGCGCCTGCTCCTCGGCCAGCTCTTCCAACCAGGCCGACACGGACCTGCACTTGAGGAAGCGGGCCACCCGAGCCCACCGCCGGGCCTGCTCGCGCGAGGCCCGGACGGTGTACGTCGTGATCTTGATTCGGGGAATGGGGCGGGGGTCGGTCACTGCTGCTGTAGGTGGCGGAACCAGTCTTCAAGCTCGCGACGCATGCGGCTCGGCTCCTTCGGCAGGCCGAACACCAGGGCGAAGAACTCCATCGGGTGGAGCTGGACGACCTCCAGAATGGCGAGCACCGGCCGCAGCTTCACGTCGCAGTCGCCGCGAAGGACGCGGGCAACGTCCACGTGATGGCCGTGCGCCTGGATGGACCGCTGCACATGGCGGCGGCTCAGGTCCGCGAAGGCGAGCAGGCTGCGCAGGGCCTCGCGGGTCTTGTCCTCGGCCGAGAGGCCCGCTTCCGACGCGACCAGGCCGATCACAGCCGCGCCTCGATCGCCTCGACTAGGCCGCCGACCTGGCGCGCCATGCGGCCGGCGAAGATCGCCAAGTCCTCCTCCTCGGGCGGCAGGTCCGACTCGTCCGCGGAGCGGCGTACCGAGTCGAGGAAGCCTTCAACGTGCCGCAGGTCGCCAATCGCCGCCCGCAGCTCGGCGTGGGTCATGGACACCTCGAAGGGCAGGCTGGTGCACTCTATGGCTAGGTCGAAAATCACCCGGCCGAAACTGCGGAGGATTTCGCGGTGCTCGGGGTCATCGATGTAGAGCAGGATGCTCTCTCGGATCGCGTCCCCTTCGTTCCAGGGGGATGGGGGCGGGGTAGACTCGGGGCGGTCGGGCATGGGATGGCTCCTTGCTCGGCAAGTCCTCGGCGGGAGGGTCAGAACTTCCGCCGGGGGCGTCTGTCTGGTTCGGAGAGGTGCGTTCCTCCCCTTACAGGGAGGAACCTACAGCAGGTCTAGGCCGGCGGGAGCCGGCAACACACTAAGGAGTCGCGTCAAAATAACTTGACTATGTTATGAGATTGTGTTTTACTGCGGGACATGCAAGATCCCGCCTCGGCGGAGCAGATTGCAATGAAGTACCTTTCGCTTGCGCCGATGATGGATGAGCGGATGCGGCGCCAGTGGGCTGCTTCGGAAGCATGGGCCTATGGCTGGGGCGGAGTGCGAGCGGTGAGCGGGGCTATTGGCATGTCGCCGAATACGATCCGGCGGGGTTTGGCGGAGTTGCAGGACCGGCAGGCTCATCCTGAGGTGCCAGTGGCCTTGCGGGTTCGCCGGCCCGGTGGCGGGCGTAAGGCGCTGAGCGAGAATGACCCTGACCTGCTGGATGCGTTGGAGCACTTGGTCGACCCGGTGGCGCGCGGCGACCCGGAATCCCCGTTGCGCTGGACCTGCAAGAGTACGACCCAATTGTCAGCAGCGTTGACGGGGCAGGGACACGCCTTGAGCCCGCGCAGCGTAGGGCGGCTGCTGAATGCGGCGGGCTACAGCCTACAGAGCAACCGCAAAACCTTGGAGGGTGCCGCGCATCCGGACCGCAACGCCCAGTTCGAGCACATCAGCCGCACGGTCCAGGCGTTTCAGAAGCGGGGCCAACCGGTCATCTCGGTGGACACGAAGAAGAAGGAACTGGTCGGAGCGTTCAAGAATGTCGGACGTGAGTGGCGACCGAAGGGAAATCCAGAGTCGGTCAAAATCTACGACTTCGTGGACCCCGAGTTGGGCAAAGCAATTCCCTATGGCGTGTATGACCTGAGCTCGAACCAGGGGTGGGTGAGCGTCGGCGTGGACCACGACACAGCCCGGTTCGCCGTCGAAGCGATCCGTCGTTGGTGGCGTAAGATGGGTTCCCCTCGCTACCCCAACGCCCGCGAGTTGCTGATCACCGCCGATGGCGGTGGCAGCAACGGCAGTCGCTGCCGGCTCTGGAAGGTTGCGCTGCAAGACTTGGCGAGCCAGCTGGGCCTGACCATCAACGTCCGCCACTTCCCGCCGGGCACCAGCAAGTGGAACAAGATCGAGCATCGCATGTTCTGCCACATCACCGAAAACTGGCGGGGCAAACCGCTGATCAGTCACGACGTCATCATCAACCTAATCGCTGCCACGGTGACCAAGGCTGGACTGGAGATCCGTGCCGAACTCGACCGCGGTAGCTATCCAACCGGGGTTGCTGTAGCTGACGAAGAACTCGCGACCGTCAATCTGAAGCGCGCCAGCTTTCACGGCGAATGGAACTACGCCATTCGCCCCAAGCGTCGCAAAAGATAGTCATGTTATTCTGGCGCGACTCCTAAGGCCCCACTACCGGTGCCCCGCGTGGTTTGACAGCTCTGGGGGGATGTGGCAGGATGCAGCCTCGCCTTCGCGCTGCGGAGGCTGGTTGAACTGACGCGGGGTGGAGCAGTCTGGTAGCTCGTTGGGCTCATAACCCAAAGGTCGCAGGTTCAAATCCTGCCCCCGCAACCAACGCAAGGTCTGCCTACAAGGGCTTCTCAAGAGGTAGGGCGGCGTGAGCTTCCCTACCTCTTTTTTGTTCTTTGGTGTCGCCAGTTCGGCCGCGGTCGCGCGCTGAACCGGCGAGAAGGCGGACCGGCCGGCACGCTTGGGGTGCGATGAGCGCTGGAAGCGAAGGCAAGCAACAGGACGAGGCGGACGAAGACGCCACGCTGGCTGGCAAGGTGCGACGACGGGTCCTGGGGGCTCCTCGTGACGTCACCGACACCTCGCAGCTGCACAAGATGTCGCTCATCGCGTTCCTGGCCTGGGTGGGGCTGGGGGCGGATGGATTGTCGTCTTCGGCGTACGGCCCTGAGGAGGCGTTCCTTACGCTGGGGACGCACACCTACCTGGCGATCGGCCTGGCGCTGGCCACCGCCCTGACGGTCCTCATCATTTCGGCGTCGTACAGCAGCATCATCGAGCAGTTTCCGACCGGCGGCGGCGGTTACGTCGTCGCGTCGCACCTGCTGGGGCCGCGCATCGGCGTGATCTCGGGGTGCGCGCTGGTGGTCGACTACATCCTGACCATCACGGTGTCGATCGCTTCGGGCGGCGACGCCATTTACAGCTTCCTGCCGCAGCACATCCACTACCTCAAGCTGCCGTCGGAGTTCCTGGTCATCGCGGCGCTGATCGCGCTCAACCTGCGCGGCGTCAAGGAGTCGATCAAGGCGCTGCTGCCGATCTTTTTGGTGTTCCTGGCGACGCACGCGCTGCTCATCGCCTGGTCGTTCTTCGGCCACCTGGGGGAGATCCCGGTGGTGGCCCACCAGGCGTCGCGCGGCTTCTCGGCCGGCCTGAGCACCCTGGGTCTGTGGGGGATGGGGGCGCTGCTGCTGCGCGCCTACGCGCTGGGCGGCGGCACGTATACCGGCATCGAGGCGGTGTCCAACGGCTTGCAGATCATGCGCGAGCCGCGGGTCGAAACCGGCAAGCGGACGATGGTCTACATGGCCGTCTCGCTGGCGCTGACCGCCGGCGGCATCCTGATCGGCTACCTGCTGGTCAACACGCACCACGTCGACGGCAAGACGATGAACGCCATCCTGGCCGAGCGGGTGTTCGGCGACTGGCGGCTGGGCGCCCTGCCGCTCGGGTTCTGGCTGGTGCTGGTGACCCTGATCTCGGAAGGGCTGCTGCTGGTGGTGGCGGCGCAGGCCGGCTTTATCGACGGGCCGCGCGTCATGGCGAACATGGCGACGGACTCGTTCTTCCCGCACCGCTTCGCCGCCCTGTCCGAGCAGCTCACCATGCAGAACGGCGTGCTGCTGATGGGCGCTTCGGCGCTGGCCATGCTGATGTACACCCGCGGCAACATCCAGACGCTGGTGTACATGTATTCGATCAACGTCTTTCTGACGTTCACCCTGTCGCAGCTGAGCATGTGCCGCTACTGGTGGGAGCGGCGCGGCGAGCGGCGCCGGCGGCGGCACCTGGCCATCCACGGCGTGGCGCTGGTCATGTGCGCCTCGATCCTCGTGATCACCCTGGTCGAGCGCTTCACCCACGGCGGCTGGGTGACAGTGCTGATCACTTCCGCCTTTGTCATCGTCTGCTACCTGATTCACGGCCACTACGCGCGCACCCGCGCCGGCCTGCGCCAGCTCGACGAAGTGCTGGGGTCGCTGCCCACGACCGGCGAGCCGAACACCGCGCCGCTGGACCCCAAGGTGCCGACGGCGGTGCTGCTGGTCAGCTCGTTCAATGGCTTCGGCGTGCACACGATGCTGTCGATCCTGCGGTTCTTCCCCGGCCTCTACAAGCAGTTCGTGTTCGTGTCGATCGCGGTGGTCGATTCGGGCACGTTCAAGGGCAAGGAGGAGCTGGACGCGCTGCGCCAGCACAGCGAGGAAGACCTGGCCAAGTACGTGGACCTGGCGCGCCGCCTGGGCTTCCCGGCCACCAGCATCAGCCAGATGGGGATCGAAGTGGTGAGCGAAGCCTTGGCGCTCTGCAAGCGCCTGGCCCAGGTGTACCCGCGCGCCACCATCTTCACCGGCAAGCTGGTGTTCCGCCAGGAGCGCTTCTTCTACCGCCTGCTGCACAACGAGACGTCCTGGATCATCCAGCGCCGCCTGCAGTGGATGGGCGTGCCGATGGTGGTGCTGCCGATCCGCTCGCAGGTCTGACGCGGCGCCACCACGCTCCCGGCGCCGGCGCGGTTCTGGCGCCGGCGAGCGCTGCGAGTTCGGCGGGCGTCGACCGGGGTCTGCCGGGGTCTGCCGAGCGGATCAGCGGCGGGTGGCGGCGCCGACTGCCGGAACCGCCGGGACCGCAGGCGCGGGTTCCGCCTGGTTGCCCGCCGCGGCCACCTGCACGTCCACTGCCGCTGCCGCGGCAACCGAAGGCACGGTCGCAGCGGCCGGAATCACGTTGCCGTCGACGACAGCGCTCTGCCGCGGCTCGGGGCGCACGCGCCAGGTGAGAAAGCCGCCGCCCAGCATGAGCACCGCAGCCACCCAGAAGGGGAAGTTGACGTATTTGCCGAACAGCCAGGCGGCCCACAGCGGCCCGACCATGCGGGCGATGCCGCCGAACAGCTGCTGCACCCCCATGATCTGGCCCGTCTCTTCACGCGGGCAGCGGCGTGTCACCATGGCGGTGGTGGACGGGAAGAGCAGCGCCGTGCCCACCGGCACCAGGGTGATGATCAGCGCGAAGCAGGCGACGCGCATCGCGTAGGGCCCACCCAGCCACACCGGCAGCGGGATGGCGCCCATGCCCAGCGCCAGCGCCAGCGTTCCCAGGCGCATGGCGCCGACTTCGCCCAGGCGCCGGATCGCGGGGCCGAGCAGCACCGCGCGCATCACCACCGAGATCACCCCGACGAAGCCGTAAAACAGGTTGATGGTGTGCTCGGTGACGCCGTAAGCGCGCTGCAGATACAGCCCGAGCACCGAGTTCATGGCCATGAAAATCATCATGCCCAGGCCGTAGATCCAGATCAGCGACCCGACCGGCGACCCCGGCTCGCGCACCACCTGCCACATGCGCAGCCACACGGAGACGCGCGGCGCGGCGCCGACGGCGCTGGCAGTCCCGGACGGCACCACACCACCGCCCGACCCCGCCGCGACGTCCCGGCGCTTCGATTCGGGCAGCCAGCGCCAGGCGGACAGCAGGTTGAGCAGGCATAGACCGGCCGCCAGGTAGCCAGGCGCCGAACGCCCGAGGTAGGTGGCGGCGCCGCCGATCAGCGCGCCGATGCTGACGCCGGCGCTGGTGGCGGCGCTGACCCATCCCAAGGCCTTGGCCCGCTCCTCGGGCGCGATCGAATCGCTGACGTAGGCCTGCACGACGCCGACCGTGCCGCTGCCGGCACCTTGCACCAGGCGGGTGAGCAGCAGCATGGTCAGCGTGGTGGCCAGACCGAACAGGGTGTAGGCCACCACCGACAGGAACAGGCCGGCAAGGATCATCGGGCGCCGGCCGTAGCGGTCGGACATGCGCCCCCACAACGGCGACACCACGATCTGGGCAAGGAAGAAGGTGGACACCAGCACGCCGACGAACGCCGGCGGCGCGTGCATGCGGAGGGCGTAGAACGGCAGCAGCGGCAGCACGATCATGGCGCCGGCCATGTCGACGAAGACCGTCGCCATCAGGATCCACAGCTGGCGCACCGCGGCGCCTCGGCTGGGTGCAGCGGGGGCGGTCATCACGGCGGAAGTCATCGGGCTACCTCGACTGCTTCAGTGTCCGTCGGCGGGGCTCCACAGGAAGAACGCCGTTGCGCTGCCAGCCATCAGCAACACGCCATAGACCGCGCCCATTCCGAGATCCTGCAGCTGCACGTTGGCCAGGATCTCGATCGCGATGGGCCGGGTGTCATACGTATAGAGCACGATGGAAGTTACGAAGTCCCCCAGGGCGGTGATGAACGCCAGCCCGGCGCCGGCGGCGAGCGCCGGACGCAGCAGCGGCAGGATGACACGCCGCAGCGTGCGGCCGCGGCCGGCCCCCAGCGCCGCCGCCGCCTCGGGCAGCGCCGGGTCCAGGCCGCTCAGGCCGGCGAGCGCCGCCCGCCCGGTGAGCGGCAGGCTGCGCACCAGGTAGCACAGCGGCAGCAGCACCGGCGTGCCGATCAGCACGAAGCGGCCAACCCAGGGGGCGTTGACACCGAACATCGCCGCCAGCGCAATCGCGAACACCGTGCCGGGGATCGCCCACGGCAGGCCGACCAGCGCCTCCAGCAGGCCGCCCAAGCGACCCCGGCGCCGCCGCGCCGCGAGCGCCGCCCCAAGCCCCAGGGCGACCGCGCCGGCGGTCGCGACCGTCGCCATCCATAGCGAGTTGACCAGCGGCCGCAGATGCTCGCGGTCGCCCAGCTGCGCGTAGTTGCCGAAGTTGAGCACCGGCGGGAACGTCTGGTCGATCCAGGTGCCGGCCGGCACCAGCGAGATCAGCACCATCACCAGGTGGGGCAGCAGCAGCAGCAGCGCCAGGCCGTAGCCGGCGGCGGCCACCGCGGCGCGCCCCAGCGGCGAGCGGACCCGCCGGCGCGCCGGCGCCACTCCCCGCACCCCGGTCGCCGGGACGCCGGCGCCGCCGGTGCGCTGGCTGGCCCACAGCCCCACGAGCGCCACCGCGGCCAGCATCACCGTCTCAACCTGCGACATCGCGCGATCGCCGTTGAGCTTCGACGCCAGGATCTGGGTCGGCATGACGCGGAACGAGCCGCCGAAGAGGTACGGCGCCGAAAACGACGCCAGCGCGGTCATGAAGGTGAGCAGCGCCGCCGCCGCCAGCGCCGGGCGCAGCTGCGGCAGGGTGACGCGCCACAGGCGGCGCCAGCCGCCCGCTCCCAGCGACGCCGCGGCTTCCAGCAGCGCCGCGTCCAGGCGCGCCAAACCGGCGCGGGTGAACAGGTAGAAGTACACGTAGAACGAATAGGTGTGCACCAGCAGGATGGCGCCCGGACCGGTCAGACGCCAGGGAGCGTTCTCCAGGTGCAGCAGCGTCTGCACGGCACGCGACACGAAGCCGCTCTCCCCATACAGGAAGAGGAACGCGATCACCCCGACGAGCGGCGGCAGCGCCACCGGCAGCGCCGCCACGGCGCCCAGGAACCGCCGACCGGGGAACTCGGCGCGCTCGAAAATGAACGCCAGCGGCACCCCGACCGCCGCCGCCGTGACGACCGATGCCACCGAAATCCAGAGGCTTCGCCACAGCGCCAGCCATTCGTCGGGCCGCCGGCAGAATCGCGCCAGGTATTCGCCCGTCCACCCCCCCGGCCCGCGCAGCGCCTCCAGCAGCGTGATCACCAGCGGATACGCCACCAGCCAGGCCAGCACCACCGCCAGCAACCACGTCCCCCAGGGCAGCCGCCGGCCTCTCACGCCGCCGGCCCCGTGCCTCTGGCCGCAGCGGCCGGCGCGCCAGGAGCGGCTGGTTCACGCATCGCCGGATACCGCGGGAGCCGGCGGCCGGCGGCGGAAAATCCTGCCGGCGGCACCGGAGACCGAGCCGTCCGCGCGCGTGCCGGCGGGGGCCACGGCAACCTGATCACCGGGGCCGGCGGCGGCCGGACCGGCCAGCACCTCGACCTCGCTGCCCGCGGCGACGGCGGCGGCGCCATCCGCGCCAGCGCCAGCGACGGGGCTGGCGCGCCCACCCGCGACCTCGATCACGTAAAAGGTGCCGGCGCCGGCATAGCGCCGCTCGACGACCCGCCCGGCGAGCGCCCCGGCCGTGCCGGCGGCCACCAGCGTCAGCGCTTCGGGCCGCACCACCAGGTCGACCGCTTCGCCGGCGGCAAGCGGCTCGGCGGCGGTGCCCGGCCAGGCGACTTCCGCGCTGCCGGCGCCCCCGGCCGCCAGGCGCACAAGGCCGCTGGCGCCGTGGCCCTGGAACGTCCCGGGCAGGACGCTCGCCCGGCCGACGAAGGTGGCGACGAAGCGCGTCGCCGGGCGGTCGTAGAGGTCTTCGGGCGTCCCGACCTGGTGCAGCACGCCGCCCTGCAGCACCGCCACGCGGTCGGCCAGGTGGAACGCCTCCTCCTGCTCGTGGGTGACCAGGAGCGTGGTGATCCCCACCCGGCGCACGGCGCGCGCCAGCTCGCGGCGCGTGCGCTCGCGCAGCGCCGGGTCCAGGTTGGACAGCGGCTCGTCCAGCAGCAGCACGCGCGGCTCGGGCGCCAGGGCGCGGGCCAGCGCCACGCGCTGCTGCTGGCCGCCCGAGATCTCACCGATGCGCCGCGGCTCGAAGCCGGGCAGATCCACCAGCGCCAGCGCCGCCGCCACCCGCGAGCGGACCTCCTCACGCCCCAGCTGGTGCCCTTCCAGGCCGAAGGCGACGTTTTCACCCACCGTCAGGTGCGGGAACAGCGCGTAGTGCTGAAACACCATGCCGAAACGCCGCTTCGCCGGCGGCAACGCCGTCACGTCCTGCCCTTCGACCAGCACCCGGCCGCCGCCCGGATCGGGCGCTTCGAATCCCGCCACCAGGCGCAGCGCCGTCGTCTTGCCGCTGCCGCTGGGCCCCAGGAGCGCCACCACCTGGCCGCGTCCCACCGTAAGACTCAGCCCGTCGAGCACCCGCCGCGCCGTCCCCGCCGCCATCACCGCCCCAGGCGCACCGCCGCCGCCGCCGAAGCTCTTGGCGAGGCGGTCGAGGACCAGGTAACCGTCGTCAGGGCACATGGCTGGGCGGGCGCGGCGGGCTGAAAGGATGCGGCGGATCGATGGGGGCCGGTGCGGCGGCGGCGCGGCGGCGGGTCACCGGTGAGCCGCGTCGGCGGCGTGGCCGCGGATGTCGTGGTCCCAGGCGATCATCCATTCTTTCTCGTGGGTTTCGACCAGGTGCCAATCGATGCGCGCCGGCACCAGCGAGGCGAGCACGGTCTGCGCCCATCGCGGCAGCTGAGCGACGGGCACGTCGGTGCGGGCGGGCAGGCGCAGAGCCTGGCTGGCCGCCAGCTCCTGCCCTTCGACGCTGCCGACGAACTCGATGAAGGCGCGCGCCGCGGCCGGGTGCGGCGCCCCCTTGACCAGCCCGATCGAATCGTCGATCACCGGCGTGCCGCTGGTCGGAAAGCGGTAGTCGAGCGGCGACCCGCGCCGCTGCTGCAACAGGATGTCGGTCAGCTCCCAGATGGTCAGCAGCCCCTCGCGGCGGTTGAGCTTCTGCATCAGCAGCGCGGGATTCTGCAGGTACTCCTTGGTCTGGCCGTCCAGGCGCCGCAGCCAGGCGAAACCGAGGTCGGCGCTGCCGGTCGCCGCCACCGACCGGGCCAGCACCATGCTGAACAGCGTCCGCATGGTGCCCGACGCCAGCGGATCGCGGATCAGGATCTTGCCCTGCCAGCGCGGCTCCAGCAGGTCGTCCCAATCGCGCGGCGCCTGCGCCGCCGGCACCGCCGCGGCGTTGAACACCAACACCGGCGCCGTGCGATACACGCCGAAGTACAGGTCGCCCGGGCCGCGGTCCGCCGCCGGCACCGCCGCCGCCCAGCTGGGGCGATAGGCGGCCAGCAGGCCGTCCCCCACGCCGCGCGCGAACATCGCCCGCGGTCCCCCGTACCACACGTCCGCCTGCGGATTGACCGCCTCGGAGCGGATGCGGTCGTACACGTCCTGCGACCCCATGTCCAGCCAGCGCACGTCGACGTCAGGATGGTGCGCCTCGAAGCTCCGCTCCATCAGCTTGAGCAGGTCCCGCCCATGCGGCGAATAGATCGTCAGCGGCGTCCGGTGGTCCGAGCACCCCGCCGCCCCAACCACCAGCATCGCCAGAACGATCACGCCGGCGGTCGCCGCGCCCCCCACAACGCTTGTCCGACCCGCCGCCCTCATGCAGTCCCCATGGCTGAGCGGTACTGTAGCGCAGCCGGCAACCGGCGGCCCAGGCCGTAGCCGCCGCCCGCGATCGTCGGTCCTGCCAAACCGGACACCGCCCCGCCGCCCAGGCGACAGCGACGACAGCGCGCACGGCAGCCGGTGCGTGGATCGAATTCAGAGACTAGCCTCTCCGTGCCTGGAGGGCATTTTAGCAGTAGAATGTAGACCGAGAGCTCGCCACACGGCACAATTAGCAGCGATTGACTGTCCGGATCACAAATCCGTGAGGAGATTCTTGCCGAGCTGATCGGCAGGCACGAGCCACCACAAAGCCGACCGCCCCTGCTCCACCTGCGACCCCCAGCCGGGGTGACCTTCGAGACCACACTTGAAGAAAGGCATTTGGGCTCGCAAGAAGAGATCTGAACAAGGATCAAGCAAAGAGAAAGGCCAATGCGATTGGAGGGAGCGGATTTATGGACATCGGCACTTTTTCGCGCGAAGCCACGGGTCTGGCGCGGAATCCATTGGGCATCATTGCCCTTTTCATTATTCTGATCTATGGTTTTGCGTCGCTCACACTTGGCTTCAATGCCTCACTTCAATCTGAGGAGCGACTTCCTCTGGTCTGGTTCCTCGTTGCGTTTCCAGTGGTAGTTCTCGCAACTTTCAGTTGGTTGGTGAGCCGACACCCCACAAAGCTTTACGCCCCCGGGGACTATCAAACAGACGCCGCTTTCGTCGAGGCGACGAAGGCGGCAGTGGAAACCCGAACTCGGCAGCTACAAGAACAGACGAGCCAGATCAAGGAGATCGTGCGAGAAGTACTATCCACGTCGAATCTGCCAGGGAAAGAAAATCCCGAGGCCGGTGACCTGGCAGATCAGGTGTCGGAAGCGATCGACCGTGCGACCACCATTACAGTCGATGCACGCACCTTCCTCAACGACGAGTCCGCAACTTTCGTTTTTCCTGTTGCAGCATTTGAATCTCTCAACAACCTTACGGACAAGGTCTTCTTTGAGCTGTCCCCCAGGGTGAAGCCATATGAGTACGGCTATACCTGGGTACTGCGCAACGATGCTTCTAGCGAGGTCATTCGCAACGCCCGAATGATTACGCGGACCCCTCCCGGGAAGCCCCTGCCAGACTACCGATCTCTTTCTGAGGTGGGAATCAAACCCGGTGCGACTCTGCGCGTTGTGCGCCTTGACGCACCAACCTGACTGGCCGTGCGGCTGGGGTGCGCGGACACGGGACAGCACCGCCCAGGACGGCGGCCGCGCGAACAACGGCCATGCGATCTCGCTGGCGAGCGCCGGCGTTTCGCAGCGCCAACCCACGAACAGGACGGCGCCAAACCGGGGGTAGCGTCCCAAGATCGTGTTGGTGCTCATTACCAACACTAAGGAGTCGCGCCAGAATAACATGACTATCTTTTGCGACGCTTGGGGCGAATGGCGTAGTTCCATTCGCCGTGAAAGCTGGCGCGCTTCAGATTGACGGTCGCGAGTTCTTCGTCAGCTACAGCAACCCCGGTTGGATAGCTACCGCGGTCGAGTTCGGCACGGATCTCCAGTCCAGCCTTGGTCACCGTGGCAGCGATTAGGTTGATGATGACGTCGTGACTGATCAGCGGTTTGCCCCGCCAGTTTTCGGTGATGTGGCAGAACATGCGATGCTCGATCTTGTTCCACTTGCTGGTGCCCGGCGGGAAGTGGCGGACGTTGATGGTCAGGCCCAGCTGGCTCGCCAAGTCTTGCAGCGCAACCTTCCAGAGCCGGCAGCGACTGCCGTTGCTGCCACCGCCATCGGCGGTGATCAGCAACTCGCGGGCGTTGGGGTAGCGAGGGGAACCCATCTTACGCCACCAACGACGGATCGCTTCGACGGCGAACCGGGCTGTGTCGTGGTCCACGCCGACGCTCACCCACCCCTGGTTCGAGCTCAGGTCATACACGCCATAGGGAATTGCTTTGCCCAACTCGGGGTCCACGAAGTCGTAGATTTTGACCGACTCTGGATTTCCCTTCGGTCGCCACTCACGTCCGACATTCTTGAACGCTCCGACCAGTTCCTTCTTCTTCGTGTCCACCGAGATGACCGGTTGGCCCCGCTTCTGAAACGCCTGGACCGTGCGGCTGATGTGCTCGAACTGGGCGTTGCGGTCCGGATGCGCGGCACCCTCCAAGGTTTTGCGGTTGCTCTGTAGGCTGTAGCCCGCCGCATTCAGCAGCCGCCCTACGCTGCGCGGGCTCAAGGCGTGTCCCTGCCCCGTCAACGCTGCTGACAATTGGGTCGTACTCTTGCAGGTCCAGCGCAACGGGGATTCCGGGTCGCCGCGCGCCACCGGGTCGACCAAGTGCTCCAACGCATCCAGCAGGTCAGGGTCATTCTCGCTCAGCGCCTTACGCCCGCCACCGGGCCGGCGAACCCGCAAGGCCACTGGCACCTCAGGATGAGCCTGCCGGTCCTGCAACTCCGCCAAACCCCGCCGGATCGTATTCGGCGACATGCCAATAGCCCCGCTCACCGCTCGCACTCCGCCCCAGCCATAGGCCCATGCTTCCGAAGCAGCCCACTGGCGCCGCATCCGCTCATCCATCATCGGCGCAAGCGAAAGGTACTTCATTGCAATCTGCTCCGCCGAGGCGGGATCTTGCATGTCCCGCAGTAAAACACAATCTCATAACCTAGTCAAGTTATTTTGACGCGACTCCTAAGTAAGGACACCACCCGCGGCCGGGGTCGCTTGACGGCCTGGGGGCCCCCCGAGGCTCAGCAGCAGAAGCTGACGTTCGTGCCCGAGTGGCAGCGGTAGGTGGCGCCGCCGCCGATCTTGGGGAGCACCGCGGCTTCGAGCTCGCGCAGCGTCTCGCAGTGGAGGGTGAGCCTGGAGCCTTCCTGGGTCGTGGTGCGCTGCGCAGCTTTCTTCATGGTCTTCTCCTGTCTCCTGTAGTTTCGCCGCGGATCGTCGAGCGGTCGGCCCGCCGGGCCAACTCTGTCGGCCACCCTCAGTGAAAAGAGTGTGCACGGGATGGGCGGCGAGACAGTCTGGTGAAGGAGAGGAGCGGTCCTCCCTTTATCGGAGAAACCTACCAGCAGATCAGGAGAGGCGCGAATAGGGCGGCAGCACAACACAGTCTTGGCACACTACCAACCCGGCGCGCTTTTCACCGCGGGGGCCTAACGCGCTATCCTTGAGGCGCCATGGCTACGACTGAAGCTGCCGCTGTGTCCGTTCTGGAACCTCCTGCCCAACTCGATACCAAAACGCTGAACGCTTTCCGCCGCCTGGGCTTCCTGCAGGCGGACCTGGACCCGCTGCGGCGGCTGCGCAGCGAGCCGCAGCCGGCGCTGGAAGAAGAAGCGGATGCGGCCACCGCGGAATGGGCGCGGCGGCGCTACTGCGGCCCGATCGGCGCGGAATTCATGCACGTGCCGGACCCGACGCGCCGGCGCTGGATCGGCGAACGGATGGAAGCGGACGCCGACTCCAGCCTGGGCTTCCACCTGGGGACGTCCGAGCGCGACCACGTGCTGGCGCTGATCATGCGCGCCGAAATGTTCGAGCAGCTGGTGCAGACCCGGTACCAGGGGAGCAAGCGGTTCTCGATCGAGGGCGTCGCGGCGGTGATTCCGGCGCTCGATGAGATGCTGCGGCAGGCGGCGGCGTTCGCGGCGCGTCAGGTGGTGCTGGCGATGAGCCACCGCGGCCGGCTGAGCGTGATGGTCAACACCGTGGGCAGGCCGGCGGCGGAGATCTTCGGCGGCTTCGAAGACGTCGACCCGCGCAGCGTCCTGGGAGGCGGCGACGTCAAGTACCACCAGGGCGCGACCGGCACCTTCCGCGCCCCCAACGGGCGCGAGATCGGCATCCACCTGGTATCCAACCCCAGCCACCTGGAAGCCGTCGATCCTGTGGCCGTCGGGCGCGTGCGGGCCAAGCAGGTGCGCCTGGGCGACGACGACTGGACGCAGGTCATGCCGATCGTCCTGCACGGCGACGCCGCCTTCGCCGGCCAGGGGATTCTGGCCGAAACCCTCAACCTGGCCGAGCTGCCGGGCTACCGCGTCGGCGGCACCGTGCACGTCATCGTCAACAACCTGATCGGCTTCACCACCGAGCCGAAGAGCTTCCAGTCGTCGCGCTTCGCGTCCGACATCGCGCGGCGGCTGCCGATCCCCATCTTTCACGTCAACGGCGAGGACCCCGATGCGGTGGTGCGCGTGGCGGCCCTTGCCGTCGCCTATCGCTACGCCTTCAAGTCGGACGTGGTGGTCGACCTGATCGGCTACCGCCGCTGGGGGCACAGCGAAGTCGACGACCCGACGATCACCCAGCCGCTGCTGTACAAGCTGATCGAAGCGCATCCGCCGCTGTGGAAGATCTACGCCCAGCACATGGGCTTGAGCGACGACGAAGCCGAGCGGCGCATGGCGGTGGTGCGCGCCGAGCTGGACGCGGCGCAGGAAGCCGCCAAGGGGCTTGCAAAGAAGCCCACCCTGCGCACGCTGCCCGCCTACTGGGACAAGTACAAGGGCGGCCGCCACCTGGAAGCCTACGAGGTGACGACGGGGCTCGACCGCGAGCGGCTGCGCCGGCTGACGGCGCCGCTCACCAGCTGGCCGGCTGGTTTTGCCGTGCACAAGAAGATCGAAGCGCTGCTCAAGCAGCGGGCGGAGATGGGCGAGGGCAAGCGGCCGGTCGACTACGGCATGGCCGAAGCGCTGGCGTTCGCCTCGCTGGTCGACGGCGGGACGCCGGTGCGGCTGGGCGGCCAGGACAGCCGCCGCGGCACCTTCGCCCAGCGCCACGCCGTGCTGATCGACGTCGAAACCGGCGCCGAGCACACGCCGCTGGCCCACGTCTCGCCCACCCAGGCGCGCTTCGAAGTCTACGATTCGATGCTGTCCGAGGCCGCCGTGCTGGGCTTCGAGTACGGCTACAGCCGCGACTACCCGGAAACGCTGGTGGCCTGGGAGGCGCAGTTCGGCGACTTCGCCAACGGCGCCCAGATCATCATCGACCAGTTCATCGCCGCCGGCGAAGACAAATGGGACCTGCTGTCGGGCCTGGTGATGCTGCTGCCCCACGGCTACGAAGGCCAGGGCCCCGAACATTCCAGCGCCCGCGTCGAGCGCTACCTGCAGCTGGCCGCCGAAGACAACATCCAGGTCTGCCAGCCGTCGACCGCCGCCCAGTACTTCCACCTGCTGCGCCGTCAGGCGCTGCGCATCTGGCGCAAGCCGCTGGTGGTGCTGACGCCCAAGAGCATGCTGCGCCATCGCGACTCGTCGTCGCCGATCGACGATCTGTGCCGCGACCGGTTCCAGAACGTCCTGCCCGACACGACGGTGCACGACGCGCAGCGCGTGCTGCTGTGCACCGGCAAGATCGCCCACGAGCTGCGGCAGGAGCGCACCCGCCGCCAGGACACGACCACCGCCATCGTCACCCTGGAGCAGCTCTACCCGCTGCCCAAGGCTGAGGTCGTCGCGGCGCTGGCCCAACACCCCAACTGCCACGACCTGGTATGGGTGCAGGAGGAGCCCGCCAACATGGGCGCCCTGTTCCACGTGCGCCCACGGCTGGAACGCCTGACCGGCCGCCGCCTGCGCTCGGTGCAGCGCCACGCCAGCGGCAGTCCCGCCACCGGCTCCGCCAAGGCCCACCACCTGGAGCAGCAGACCCTGCTGACCCTGGCCTTCACCATCGGCCTGGACCACGCCGCCGGCGGCGCGCCCGACGCGGCCAAGGCGCCCGACGCGGCCAACTCCGCAGGCACGTAGGGGCGGCGGGCACCGCGCCCCCCACGCGGCCTATTCGCCGCGCAGGGTGTTGAGGGGATCGACGGCGGCGGCCCTTTGGGCGGGGCCGGCGCTGGCGCCCAGGCCGACACAGACCAGGACCAGGGTGGCGGCGGCGATGGTGGGGGCGTCCATGGAGTGGACGCCGAAGAGCTGACTTTCCACCAACCGGCCGAGCAGCCACGAAGCGGGGAGGGCGATGGCGATGCCGCCCACGGCCAGCGCGGCCGCCTCGCGCAGGATGAGGCCCAGGGCGGCGCGGCGCGGCGCGCCCAGGGCCAGCCGGATGCCGATTTCGCGGGTGCGGCTGGCGGCCGAAAACGAGAGGACGCCGTACAGGCCGATCATCGCCAGCAGGGTCGCCAGCACGGCGAAGCCGCCGGCCAGCGTGGCCAGCATGCGCTCGTTGGCCAGCATGCGATCCTGCTGGTCGTCCAAGGTGCGCAGCGACAGCACGGCGAGCGCCGGATCGATGCGCCGCACGGCGGCGCGGATCAACGGAAAGACCACCGCCCTAGCGCTGCGGGTGCGGACGTAGTAGGTGGCCTCGGAGGCCCTGCCCGCCCACAGCGGGAAGAACACCTCGGGCTCCGTTTCGCGCAGGTGGTTGTCGTGGAAGTCCCTGACCACGCCGACGATCTCGGTATCCGGGACCGCGTCGGGGCCGTCGCCGATTCCCAGCCGGGCGCCGAGCGGTTCTTCCCCCTGAAAATACTGGCGCACAAATTCCTGGTTGACGATCGCCACGTCGGGCGAGCGCAGCTTGCCATCGGCGCCGTATAGCGCATCCTGATCCTTGAAGTCGCGGCCGCGCACCAGAGGCGCACCCAGGGTGGCGAAGAAGCCTGGGCTGACCGAGTTCATCGGCAGGTCCTCGGTGACGAAGCGGCGCCGGCCGGCGACGGTCAGCGGGTTGTTCCAGCCGCCGCCGGTCAGCATCTCCCAGCGGGTGGCCCCCGCCAGCTCCACTTCGGGCAGCGCCTGGATGGCCGCCAGCACCTGCTTTTCGACGGGCTTGGCGCGCGTTTGCTGGTAGCCGCTGCTCTGCGGTTCCAGGCGGAACATCACCAGGTTGGCGGTCGCGTAGCCGGGTCCCTGCAGGCGCAGCGCACCCAGCGTGCGCACGAAGAGACCGGCGCCGACGAGCAGGATGAGGGCAAGGGCAAACTGGCCGACGACCAGCGCCCGGCGCAGGCCGAAGCCGCCGGCGACCGTCGACCAGCGCTGCCTGAGCGCCGACGCCGGCGAGACCGAGGTGGCATACAGGGCCGGCGCCGCACCCGAAAACAGCGCCGTCAGCACGGTGACCACCAGCGCGAACCCCAGCACGCGCAGATCCAGGTCCGGGCGCAGCGCCATGCTGACGGCGGCCCCGGTGCCGGTGCCGCCGCCGGCGGCCGGCAGGAAGGTGAGGATGCCGCGGCTGACCAGCGGCGCCAGCAGCAGGCCGGCGCCGCTGCCGAGCACGGCCAGCACGCAACTTTCGATCAGCTGCTCGGCAAGGATGCGGCGGCGCCAGGCTCCCAGCGCCACGCGCGTCGCGATCTCCTGGCGGCGGGCCAGCGTCTTGGCGAGCGACAGGTTGGCAACGTTCAGGCAGGCCAGCAGCAGGATGAGCGCGGTCGCCGCCAGCAGGATCAGGATCGGCTGGCGCATCTGGCGCCGCAGGTCCGAGCGGCCTTGCGCCGCCGGCAGCAGGTCCAGGGTGGACGCCATGTAGGCCTTCAGCTGCGCCGGCGTCACCGGCGGCCATCCTTCGCGCCGCGTGTCCGCCGCCAGGTACGACTTGAACCACACCTGCAGGCGCGCCCGCGCCTGGTCCGGCGCGATGCCGGGCCGCAGGCGGCCGAAGACGTGCAGCCAGCGGGTGCGCCGGTCGAAGAGCCCGTCCCAGCTGGGAGTGGCCTGACGCTTCATCATGATCGGCAGCCACAGCGCCGGCGCGGCACCCCAATCGACGCCGTGGAAGCCCGGCGCGGCGACGCCGACGACAACCATGGGATGGCTGTTGACCAGCACGCGCCGGCCGGCAACCCGGGGATCGGCGCCCAGGCGGCTGCGCCAGTAGTCGTAGGACAGGACGACCACGGGTTGGCCGTCCGGCACCAGGTCGTCGCCGTCGTCGAGCAGGCGGCCCAGCGCCGGCCGCACGCCCAGGGTCTTGAAGTACGAGCCCGAAACCAGCTCGGCGCCGACCGGCTCGGCCTGGCGCCCGGTCGCCAGCTGCACCGGCGCCGGACAGTGCGCGAACATGTCCGAAAAGACGTCGTTCTGCTGCCGCAGCTCGCGGTAGAACTGGTGCGGGAACAGGTTGTCGGTGCCGACGCCGCCGCCCACAAAAGCGCCGTGCCAATCGAGCAGCACCAGCTGGTCGGGCCTGGCGACCGGCAGCGCGCGCAGCAGGGCCTGGTCGGCAAGCGAAAAAATCGCCGTGTTGAAGCCGATGCCCAGCGCCAGCGAAACCACGACGATCGCCGCCGCGACGGGCGCGCCCAGGATCTGCTTGCCGGCATGCCGGACGTCCCGCCGCAGGTGATCGAGCCACATCCAGCGCCCCGCTTCGTAGAAGCGCTCGCGGCTGCGCGTCACGTTGCCAAAGGCGCGGCGGGCGGCGGCCAGCGCCTGCCGCCGGCTCATCCCATCGGCGACCAGGCGGTCGGCTTCGATCTCGATGTGGGCCTCGATCTCGCGCTGAAAATCCTCATCGCTGCGCCGCCTTCCCATCATCGCCTGGCTCCTCGCACCCAGCGCCCGCGCGCCGTGGCTCGCCGTGAACAGGCCGCGGCAGCCTTGGGTAGAATGTCAACCCAAGTGTATACGGGTGCCGCCCGGCCCAGGTTTCAGCTGGGGGCGCCCCAGATCCAACCGGCACCTGGGGCGGGCTGCTCGCGCCCAGGCCTTGGCTCAGGTGAGGCCGGTAGTGTGGCGGGCGACCGCACCGCGCACGATGGCGAGGTTGGACGAGGAGCGGTCTGCCGCCAGATAGAGGAACGATGCCGTGCCGACCAGGCGGATCATGTGGATCTGATCGCTCAAGGTCATCAGGATCTCCTCGAGCGTCGATTTGAGGTTGAGCGAGTTGATGATCTTGTACTTCTGCTTGACGATCTCGCTGTTGAACGCGCTGGCCGCCGCCAGGTCGAAGTCGGACCGCACCGACTTGACGGCGAGCGTCATGCCCGACTCCAGATCGACCAGCGAGCAGCCGATGAAACCAGGGATATCAGCTTGGATCTTGTCGAAGATCGCGAGTACTTCTCGTTCGGATGCCATCGAAGCGCCTCCCTTCCTCTTTGCCGCTGCCCCGCTCCGAGTGGCGCAGGGAAACCGCACCGCCCGGTGCGTGCGTCACATGACTAGCGAGCTTTCCGCCTCGGCGAGCCGCATGCGCGCCATGGCGAGGTTGCTCTTGCCCCGGTCGAGCACAAGATAGGCGAAAAGGCCGTCCTTGGCCGCGAGCGGGCGGATCAGATGGTACTGCTTGCCCAGGGTGATCAGGATATCTTCGATCGAATCCTTGAGGCCCATCGAAATCATGGTCTTGCGCTTGGCACGCACGACCTCGGTGTTGCCGGCCGCCGCCACCTCCAGATTCAGGCCGCCGCCACCGCCTTCGGCGGCGAGCATCATGCCGCTGGTGCTGTCAACGATACAGGCACCCATGAACCCGTCCAACGTCGACAGGTGCGTCAGGGTTTCCCTCAGGTTCGCCATCGCGCCATCCCGCCTTTCGTCTTGCGGCTTGCGCCGCACGGTTGGACATGCCCGTCCTTCATGGTCAGCACCGGCTGCGACGTACCACCCTCGATCACGGCACCAGCGGTTCGACGTGCGGAATGGCCGAGCGCAGCTGCGCCCAACCCAGGCCCAGGCAGGTGGTCTTGCGCGTCACCAGCATCATCGCCGCCTTGCCGTCGCAGATGGTCTTGGCGAAGTGGTAATGGTGCTCCGAAGTGACGTGGACCTCGTGCAGGCAGCGATTTGTGGACGTCGCGCCGGTGACGGCGAGGGCATCGTAGCCAGCGCAGGGAGCCTGCACCAGCTGCGCCAAGCGGCCGATGGCGCTACCTCGGAACAGGCGGGTTGCGGCCGCCGCCACGGCCTGATCCATCGGTTGCGTGCAATCGGGCGCGTTGTGGATGCCAAGCAGCGCGCCGCTCGCAAGGTCCACCACGCCGCAGGCCACCGCGCCATCGACGCCAGCGACCACCTCCCTGCACGAGTCGTCGATCTTGCTCACCGCTCAACTCCCTTCTTCACCGGGTTTGAGCGCCCGCACCATGCGCGCCAGGGTGGCGAATTGCAGATGAAACCACGACGCGGCGGCCGGCTCGGGCAGCGCCGACGCGACGACCAGCGCGTCGTCGTCCTGCCACAGCAGGCCGACGAACAGCCGCTCGCCAACGTATTCGCAGGCACCGGCCGCCACGTGGCCGGCGAAGTCCATGGCCTGGGTCAACAGGTCAAGGCACACCGGCGACCAGGACGGATCGCCTTCGCCGCGCAAGACCTGGATCGCACCGTCGGAAATGCGCAACGCCATCGCGAAGGCGGGTAGAGCGACGCCGCCCAGGGGATCGGCCTGGCTCCACCACCGGCACGGCAGAGGCAGATCCCGCTCGGCCTGTGCGGATATGGCCAGCGGCAGCGGCGCCCTGTCTGGCATCGGCGCCTTGTCGGAAGGCAACGCCTTGGCCGGCAGCGCGGCCTTGGCGGGCGGCTGCGCCTTGTCTGGCGGCTGCGCCTTATCTGGCGCCTGCGCCCTATCTAGCGGCTGCGCCCTATCTGGCGGCTGCGCCCTATCTGGCGGCTGCGCCCTATCTGGCGGCTGCGCCCTATCTGATACCGGCGCCTTGGCCGGCGACGGGACGTGCCGCGCCGCGGGCTGCCGCTGATCGTCCCGCCGGCGCTCGTCCGCCAGGCGGGCGGCTTCCATCAACAGCTCTGTCAGCCGGGCGCGCACGGTGCGCTCCGAGGTATGGCAGACGTGTTCGATGTCGATTTCAGGCGCTTCCCATTCACCCAGCCGCAGCACCGCCTGATCGCCGGTCAGGCCGTCGGCTTCGGCGTGGACCAGTTCCCCGGCACGGATGCCGAGCACCGCCCGGCGCTCGTCCAGCCGCAGCGTCAGGGTGCAGGTCTTGCGCTCGATTTCGAGCAGCTGCAGGAAACCGAACAGCGTGATCCCTTCGAGATGGCCGCGGGTGCGCGGGCGCAGCGCTTCGTCGATGCGCAGATGCAGCGCTCGCAGGTCGATCGGCTTTTCCAGGTACCACACGTCGCCGAGCAACCGCAGGTTGGCTTCCAGCTCCGGCGAGCCGTGCGCCGTCAGCACCAGCGCGGGTTTGCCAGGCTGCACGCGCATGTATTCCTGGAGCAGCTCGAAACCGCCGAGCACCGGCATGTGCAGGTCCGTGATCAGCAGATCGACCTGCTGGCACCGCAACAGCGCCAGCGCCTGGGCGCCGTCCGGCGCGGTCATCACGCTGAGGGCGCCACCGCGGACCGACAACGCTTCCGCCACGCTGGTGCGGAACAGCGCCTCGTCATCGACCAGCAAAATTCGTTTCGCTGTTTCGGTCATCGTAAGCTTCCACGCAATTGAACCATATCTTAAGCACGGATCGTGCCTATCTGCGGCGGCTCAGAGCGATGGCGCGCCGCCATCCCGATTCGCTGTCGTAGCGGGCCGAAAGCGCGACTTGCCAGGCCATCAGCGGCGCACCTCCTCGACCGACTCGCCTGAATCCGGCGACCGGGCATCGGAACTCGCCGGTTCCCGGCGAATGGTTCCCGGCGGCACGCCCAAACCGCGCAGCTTCAGGCGCAGCGTCGACAGCGAGATGCCGAGCTGCCCGGCGGTGCGTGTCAGGTTGTGGCCGTTGGCGGCAAACACCCGCAGGATGTGCTCGGCTTCGACGACCGCCAGAGTCTGCGGCCGCACCGCCGGCGCGACGCTGGACGCGGCCAGGCAGTGCCGGGCCATGCCGGGCGGCACCCCGCCCGCGGCGGTCGCGGCATCGTCGTTCGCCGGGCTCACCGGCGCCAGCGCAGCGGCAGGGCGCAAGACATCGTGCAGGACGTCGTGCAGCACCTGGCCGCGTTCGACCAGCAGGGCGCGCTCGAGCACGTTGCGCAGCTCGCGCACGTTGCCGGGCCAGGGATACGCCGCCAGCGCCTCCATTTCGCCCGGCGCCAGCCGCGCGCCGCGGCCGGGCGCGAGCTTCTGCAGCAGGTGCTGGCACAACGCCGGCAGGTCTTCCAGCCGGGCGGCGAGCGGCGGCACCTGGATGTGGAGCACCGCCAACCGGTAGTACAGGTCGCGGCGCAGGCTGCGCTGCGCCAGCGCCGCCGCCGGCGCGACGTTGGTCGCGGCCAGCAGGCGCACGTCGATGCGGTGCTGCCGGCTGCTGCCAAGACGGCGCACGCAGCCGTCTTCGAGGGCGCCCAGCAGCTTGGCCTGGCTGGCAACCGAAAGCTCGCCGATCTCGTCGAGCAGCAGCGTGCCGCCGTCGGCAAGCTCGAACAGGCCCTTGCGCGTCGCGTTCGCACCGGTGTAGGCGCCGCGCTCGACGCCGAACAGCTCGGCTTCGGCGAGGCTCTCGGGCAGAGCGCCGCAATTGATGGACAGGAAAGGTTCGGCGCGCCGGCTGCCGCGGTAGTGGATGGAGCGCGCCAGCACGTTCTTGCCGGTGCCGCTTTCACCGGTGATCAGCACCGGCGCATCGCTCGCCGCCGCCTGCTCGGCAAGCGCCAGAGCCTGACGCCACGCCGGGCTGTCGCCGACCAGCGCCAGGTCGGCTTCGTCCACGGCGCGCCGGTAGTGGGCGACCTGTTCCACCCGCTCCAGCTTGACGTGGCGCAGCGCGTTGGCAACCGATCGCCGCAGGTCCGCCAGGTCGAAAGGTTTTTCCAGGTAGTCGTGCACGCCGTCGCGGATCGCCCGCACCGCGCTATCGACGCTGGGGAAACCGGTGACCACGATGGCCACGGCGTTTTCGTGCACCCGGCGCAGCTCGCCGATCAGCTCCAGCCCGGGGCCATCCGGCAGCCGCTGATCGACGACCAGCAGGTCCGGCGGCGCCGCGGCGATGCTCATCCGCGCGTCGGCATGGCTGTGGGCAGTTTGCACGTCGACCTCGAGGTCGAGGTGCTGCGACACCAGGTCGCAGAAGAAGGCGTCGTCGTCGACGACCAGGAGACGCGGCCGCCTCATCGCGTCTCCTCTTCCAAGGATGGCAGCGACAGGGTGAACATGGTGCCGCTGCCGCGCTCGCTCTCCACGTCGATGATGCTGCTCATCTGACTGAGCAGCTTGCGGACGATCGTCAGGCCCAGACCGGTGCCGCCGGCCTTGGTGGTGAAGAAGGGCTTGAACAGGTTGGCCAGATCCGCGGCGGCGACGCCACAGCCGTTGTCCTGGACCACCACCTCCAGCCGCCGGCCGCGCCGCCGCCCGGCGATGCGCACCCGCGGCTCCTGGCTGCCGGCCACGGCGTCGGCGGCATTGGTCACCAGGTTGAGCAGGGCCTGGCTGAAGGCGCGCGGATCGACGTGCACCTGCCCCAGATCGGCTTCGATCTGGGTTTCGAGCACGATGCCGCGCCGCTCCAGGTCGCCGCGCACCAGGTTGGCAAAATCGTTCAGATAGCGGGCGGCGGCGACCGGTTCCAGGCGAGGGCGCTCGAAGGCGCCGAAGCTCTTGAAGGCGCGCAGCAGATATTCCATGCGCGCGATCTCGGCCAGCGACCGCTCCAGGTACGACGACACCATTTCGGGCGGGTAGTGGGCAAGGTTCTGGTGCAGCACGGTGAGCGCCGTCTTGACCGAATTGATCGGGTTGCCGAGCTCGTGGCGCAAGGTGGCGAAGACGAAGCCGACCTGGTCGACCATGTTGACGGCATCCGCGATCGCCTCCAGCCGCCGCGGCTCGGTGACGTCGCGGGCGACGCAGACAAAATGCGTGGTGGCACCGCTTTCGGTGCGCACCGGCGCCACGTCGGCTTCGATCTGGTGCACCGACCCGTCGGGCCCGATCGCCGCGAAGGTGCCGCGCCAGACGCGTCCGGCGAGCACCGCGGCGAGGATCGGCCGCAACTCCTGGCGCGGCGCGAGCGGCATGCTGAAGGCGCGCCGTGCGACCAGCCGTTCGGCGTCCAGGCCGGCGGCATTGCGGTAGGCCGGGTTGGCGTAGAGCAGCTCGCCATTGCGGCTGACGATGAGCAGCATTTCGCCGGTCTGCTCGATCGCCGCCGACAGGCGCCGGGCTTCTTCCTCGAAACGCCGCCGCTGCGTAACATTGGCGATTACGTGCGCCCAGGCGGCGCCGCGCCGCGCCAGGCCGCGCAGCTGGACATTCGAGATCTCGAACCAGTCGGCACAGCCGGGGAACTGCGCCGTCACCTGCTCCTTGCGGAAGTTGCCGGCGTCGGCGTCCGCCCCCGGTCCGAAAAAAGCGCTGTGGAGGTCACGGCCGATCAGCGAGCGGAAGGGCAGGCCGAGAAAGCGCGAGGCGGCCAGGTTGCAGCGGGCGATCCTGCCTTCGGAGTCCTCCAGCACGATCATGTCCTTGACGGAATCGACGGTGGCGCACCATTCGTCGCGCAGGCGGCCAAGGTCGTCCTGGGTTGCCTTGAGCTCGCTGATGTCGAGGATCAGGCCGTTCCAGGTCTGGCCTCCGTCAGGCAGCGGCGGATCCGGCACCGCGTGCAGGCGCAGCCAGCGCACGGCGCCGTGCGAGCGGACGCGGAATTCTGCGGTACAGGTGTTGCCGGAAGTCGTAGCGTCGTCGAGAGCCGCGGTGAGAGCGGCGCGGTCCGCTTCGACCAGACCGTGGGCCAGCGCCTCAAGGTCGGTGGTGACCGGCGCCGGCACGCTGTCGCAGGCGCGGTCGAAGATCTGGCCGGCGCCAGCGCTCATGAACAGCAGCCGGCCCTGGCGCAGTCCCAGGCGATGAAACTGAAAAATTGCTCCTGGAACGGCTTCGACGGCACGAGCCAAGCTTTGGTGGCCGCCGGCGGCCACGGACAACTCGCGATGAGATGAACCTTCAGCCCAAGCCATTGCAGTCTTTGCTCGAAAAAAGCCCGCCAAAGAGCGCGTATTTCGCGGTGGCGCAGCCGCAGAGACTTTATGTCTTCATTCTACAGTAGTTGAACGCATGAAACCAGAGCTTTGTCGTCAACGCCACCGGGGTATGACAAACGATGGATCTGTGATGCACGCCGGAGGGTCATTCGACCTCGAAGTTCACGGTCAGGTTGAAGTACACCTTGACCGGCACGCCGTGCAGGGTTCCAGGGGTGAACTTCCACTGGCGAACGGCCTTCACGGCCTCCTCGTCGAGCCCCAGGCGGAGCGGCTTGATCAGCACCACGTCGATGACGTTGCCCTGCTCGTCGATGGTGGCCTGCAGGACCACCGCTCCTTGCAGGCGTACCTTGCGCGCCCTCTCGGTATACAGCGGCTGCACGCGCCGGATCACCTGCGGCCGGCTGATCGGGCCACCCACCGCGAGCGGCGCGTCGCCTGACCGGTCGCCGTGGGCGCCTGAACCACTGTCGCTACCCATGCCGAAAGGATCGCTGCCGTCGCCGTCGGCGGGTCCGCTTGCCGACGGTTGCAGCGGCGACACCGCCGGCACGTCGGCCGGCGGCAGCTCGGAGTGCGGCGTGATCGCGGCCAGCTGGGCCGCCGGCGGCTGAGGCGTGGTGGGCGCCGCGGGCACCGTGGAATGCGACGCCGGGCTCGGCCTGGCGGCGGCCGGCGGCCGGCTCGCCGCCGGCAGCAGCGGCGGCGGCAGCTGCACCTGGAACACGTCGTTTGTCGGCGGCTCCGCCACCGCCTCCACGTGCCACAGCTGGATCGCCGCCAGGGTGGCGACGGCCAGCGCGTGCGCGACGACGGAGGACGTCAGGATGACCCAGATCTGCTTGCGGTTGCGCCGGCGCGGAGCGCTATAGGAGCTGGTGAACATCGGAGCCTCCCCGGCGGCGGTTGGCGCGTCCCCTGGATGCGGCGGAGGCGCTGGTAACGGTGCCGCCTGCTTGAATTGGAGGGCCGAGTCGCAACGAAGGTTCCCGACGGCAGGCCGGTAAATGGCCTACATGGAACCGAGCACACTCGCCGCTATTGCGCCCGCACCGACACGCCGTAGATTGAATCGCAACAGAGAGCCCGCGGTACCGGCCAGTCCCGAGACCGACCGCATGCCTGCAACCAGAGGAGCGCGCCCATGTCCACTCAAACCCCAAACCCGCGCCCGCCTGATTCCACCGGCACCCAGTCGCAGGTTGCCGCTGGCGATCAAGCGGCAGGGCAGACGCTGAAGCTCGTGGTGCAACGCAACCGCGCCCTGGCCTACACCGTTGCCGGCGCGGTGACCCTGCTCGACAAGCTGATGGGGATCGGCCGGTTCGACTATGTCTTGAGCCTCGCGGCCCTCGGCCTCGGCTATCTGACCGTCCTGGCGTTCGTGGCCGAGGAGCGGCGGCAGCGGCGACGGGGCCGGCCACGCGACGTGGAGGTCTGGTGGATCAGCTGCGACGCGATTCTCATCACCGCCATGATCTGGCTGACCGGCGGCGTGGCAAGCCCGTGGTTTCTTTGGTATCTCGCCTGCGCCGGCGCGGCGGCCGCTCACTGCAGTCTGCGCGTGTCGATGGTTGGCGCCGGCTTGACCAGCGTGCTGTACCTGGCCACCCTCGCGGCTATGGGGCAGATCCGCGGTTTGGACGCCGGACTGTTCCACGCCGCCTCGAACCTGCTGTTCCTGCTCGGCTCGTCGCTGTTCCTGCTGTTCAACACGCGACAGCTGCGGGGGAGCGTGGTGCTCAACCGGCAGCTCAAGCGCCAGGCCGTCGAGCGCGTCGAGGAGCTGACGCGCATGACTCGCGAGCTGGAGGAAATGAGCAGCCTGCTCCAGGACTTCACCGAGAAGGACCCGCTCACGGACCTGCACAACCGGCGTTACTTCACCAAGCACATAGCCACCCAGGCCGCGCGTTTCGCGTCCGACCGCCGCTTTGCGGAACACCAGCGCACGACCGGCATCCTCATGCTCGATCTCGACCGTTTCAAGCCGATCAACGACACATATGGCCACTCCGCAGGTGATCAGCTGCTCAAGCATCTCGCCCAGGTGCTGCGCAGCTGCGTGCGTAGCGACGACCGCATCGTGCGTTGGGGCGGCGACGAATTCGTGATCCTGGTGCCGCAGACGCCGGAGGAGGCGATCGGCGAAATGGCAGAGCGCATCGTCAATGCGGTCAGGTCGCAGCCGGTCGAGTTGGCCGACGGAGCCCGCCTGGCTCTCTCCTGCAGCGTCGGTTGGTCGGTGATCGATTGGCGGGCGGCGGCGGGCGAGGCGGAGTTGCCCTGGGAAAGCGCCATGGCGGCCGCCGACCAGGCGCTCTACCTGTGCAAGGCAGCGGGAGGTAGCTGCAACCATTTCCTGCCGGCAGCGCGCCAGCACAGCCCTGCGACGCAACCGGTTGCGGACGGCGGCGCCGCCGAAAAGGTCGCCAGCCCAGCGGCGAGCCACCCCGCGCACAGGTCCGCCGCGTGATTCCGGCATTCGCCAGGCATTGAACAATGGACGCTTTTGCAAGCAAGGAGTGGTCGCCAATGTCTACGCAATTCATGCCCCTGCTCTCCTCACTGCTCACCGGACTGATCGCCATCGCGGTCCTCGTCCTGAGCCGGCGCAGAGAGGACCGGATCGCCGAAGCCTCTCGGCTCGGCGAGTCTCAGCTGAGCATTCGCGAAAAAAGAGCCCTCCAGTGCGCACGCCTGATCGGTGCGGCGGATCTGTTGGTGCAGGGTGACGGCCTGGAGAAAACCAGGGCAAACCTGGACGACGCCCACGACATGCTCCTGCTGCTCGGTCCGGAAGACCTGGCGAGCACTGCCGCGGAGCTGGTGGCGGTATCCCGGCAGGAGGGTTTCGTCTCCTCTGCCTACACCAAGGCGCGGGCCGATTTCTATCGCGCCGCCAACCGGACCCTCGGCTACTGCCAGCGTCGATCCCTGCAAGCGTGAGCGCCCAAGCGGCCGCCGCAGGGCGAAACCCGCGGCGCAGGTTGCCGTAGTGGGGAGCAGGAGGATGCACACCATGTTCATCATCCCGGTCCTGATGGTTGCCGGTTTCTTCCTGATGCTCAGCCTGCTGCTGGTTGCGGGGCTGGTGAAAGTCGTCCTGCGGGTGGCGCTGGTGCCCGTCGCCCTGTCGTTGGGCCTGATCAAGATCCTGCTGCTGCCCATCCTGGGCGTGGCGGCGCTGGCGGTGCTGGTGACGTTGGGGCCCATCGTGCTTGCCGTGCTCGCGGTCCTGGCGCTGCCGCTGCTGGTGCTCGGCATGATCGGCGGCGCCTTGTGGGGCGGCCTGCGCCTACTCGCGATGATCTAGTGCGGGGCACTAGCCAGCGCACAGCCGCGACCAGGCCGCCGCCGGAGTCCGGTCGGGAGACAGGTCTAGCAGGCGGAGGGGGCCGGGATGCGCACCGGCGTGGTGGCAGTCACGCCCGGCAGCGAGGCGGCCAGACCCGGGCCGAGCGCCCGCGCCGGCGTCCAGCTGCCGGGCTTCACTTGGCCGGCGAGCACCCGCAGGGTGCATTCGACCGCTGCCACGGCGGTCAAGCCGTACGCTTCGGGCGTCTCCATGGTGGCGGTGACCCGGTCGCCGGCGGCATTGGTCACCTCTCCCCACAGGTAGACGCGCGCGGTGTCGCGCAGCGCCGCCGAGGGGCCGCTGACCCGCCAGCCGATGGCCTTTTGCAGCAGGCGCTTGCAGGGAGGCAGAGCGAGCAGCGGCAGCAACGGACCCAGGCGGCGGGCGCGCCGCACGGCAGAGGGCGGCGTCGCGGCGTAGACGCGGATGTTGGGGATGCCGGTCGTGTGGTAGGCGGTCGCCACGTCTCCCCAGGGGATGGTCATCGCCAGACGCCGGCCGCAGGCAAAGTCGATCTGCCGCACGTCAAAGGCGAGCGGCACCGGCACGATGCGCCCGGCGCGCCGCACCGCGCCGGCATTGGGAAAGGCCTCGACCATCGTCTTGAGCGTGCCGCCGCTGAAGGTTCCGCGCTCGGCCGCAAACGCCAGCGTCAGGTCGGTGGCGTCGATCAGGCTGTCGCCCAGGGTCGCTCCCAGGCAGTCGCTGGGCACGACGTCAAACCCGGTGCCGGGCAGCAGCACCACTCCGGCTTCGCGCGCCGCCGTGCCGCGCGCCATCACCGCTTCGAAAAACGCGATCTCGCCGGTGATGTCCAGGTAGTGGGCGCGCGCCGCCAGGCACGCGTCGACCATCGGTGGGCCGGTGCGAGCGAAGGGGCCGGCGCAGTGCAGCACCGCGGCGATGCGCGGGGGGCCGGCGAGCGCGGCGGCGATGGCCGCCGGCTGGTCCAGGTCGAAGGCGCGCCAGGGCAGACCCAGCTGGTGCGCCAGCTGCTCCACGGCTGGCGCCCGCCGGCCGGCGAGCACCGGCCGCGCGCCGCGCCGCACCGCCTCGCGCGCCACCAGCTCGCCGGTATAGCCGGTCGCGCCGTAGATCAGCCATTCGCCGGCGGCGCCGGCGTCGGCGGGGGCGTCCGCATTGCCGGCGGCGCCGGCGGCGGTGGCAGCGGCGTCGGTCATCGGTCGCTCCCGGCAGCCAGGGTTGTCGCCGTGGCGCGGCGCGGCAGCGAGTCGCGCGCCGCCAGGACGCGCGCCAGCGCCGCTCCGGTATCGGCCTCCATCGCGGTCAGGTGCCCCATCTTGCGGCCGGGGCGCGGCGCGGCCTTGCCGTACAGGTGGAGCTTGACGGTCGGAAACCCGCAGACCGCGGCCCAGTCGGGTTCGCCGTCGTGCCACAGGTCGCCCAGCAGGTTCGCCATCGCGGCGGGCCGCAGCAGGTCGGTCGCGCCCAGCGGCAGACCGCAGATGGCGCGCAGCTGCTGCTCGAACTGGCTGGTGACGCAGGCGTCGAACGTGAGGTGACCCGAGTTGTGCGGCCGCGGCGCCAGCTCGTTGACCAGCAGCCGCCCGGAGCGGGTCACGAACAGCTCGACGCACAGCACCCCCACCACCGCCAGCGCCTCCAGGATGCCGCGCGCCATCTCGACCGCCTCGCGCTGCAGGGACGGCGAGCCGACCGCGACCGGCGCCGGCGCCAGCGAGACATCCAGGATGTGGCGGCGGTGCCGGTTTTCGATCAGGCCGAAGCAGGCAAACGCCCCGTCCAGGCCACGCGCCGCCACCACCGAGACCTCCGCCGCAAAATCGACGAACGCCTCCAGCACGGCTTCGCCGGTCGCCAGCTCGGCCCAGGCCGCCGCCGCCTCCTCGGCCGCGGCGATGCGCACCTGCCCCTTGCCGTCGTAGCCCCAACCCGCCGTCTTGAGCACTGCCGGCGTTCCCAGGGCATCCAGGGCGGCGGCCAGCTCGGCCGCCGAGCGCACCGCCACGAACGGCGTCACCGGGAACCCGGCCGCCGCCAGGAAGCCCTTCTCGCGCAGGCGATTTTGCGTCGTATGCAGCACCGCGCCGGCGGGCCGCACCGGCGCCTGCTCGGCGGCCGCATTGGCGGTCGCCGCCGGGACGTTCTCGAATTCAAAGGTCACCACGTCGACGCCGCGCGCGAACCCGCGCACCGCATCGAGGTCGTCGTAGGCGGCGCGCACCTCGCGGTCCGCAACCTGTCCGGCGGGGGTGTCGTCCTCGGGCGAAAAGGTGTGCACCCGATACCCCATGCGGCGCGCCGCGATGGCGAACATGCGGCCGAGCTGGCCGCCGCCCAGGACGCCCAGCGTGGCGCCGGGAAGGATGGCGCCGTTCACGGCAGGGTCTCGGCGAGCACGCGGCGGGTCTGCTCTTCGCTCCACTCCCGGAGCTTGCGCCGCAGCTCCGGCCGCGTGCCGGCCAGGATGCGGATCGCCAGCAGCGCCGCGTTGGCGGCGCCGGCGGGGCCGATGGCGAGCGTCGCGACCGGCACCCCGGAAGGCATCTGCACGATCGACAGCAGCGAGTCCAGCCCGTGCAGGGCGCGGCTTTCGACCGGCACGCCGAGCACCGGCAGCAGCGTCTGCGCCGCCACCATGCCGGGCAGGTGCGCGGCGCCGCCGGCGCCGGCGATGATCACCTCGATGCCGCGCGCTTCGGCGCCGGAGGCGAAGTCGTGCATCCAGTCCGGCGTGCGGTGCGCCGACACCACCTTGCATTCGTGCGGCACGGCGAAGCGGTCCAGCATCTCGGCGGCAAGCCGCATGGTCTCCCAATCGGACTTGCTGCCCATGATGACGCTGACCGCTGGGGATGGCTGCTCGGGCATGTGGCGGTCGTCTCCCGCGCCCCGGCCCGGCCAGTTTGCGTCAGCCGGCGAGTTTGCCAGACACTAGCATAGCGGCAGCATGGCGATCACTGCGCTCACCGTGGCCGGATCGGATCTTTGCGACATTCCGTGCCGCGCAACGCATACAGCTGCGCGCCGCCATCCGCATAGACCGCACGAAAGCGGTCGCGAAAGGCCGCGCCGTGGACCGGCGGCGGCTGAGGATCGGCGGCCGTCACCAAAAAGTGATCGACACCCAGAGCGCGCAGGCGCTGGTAGAGCACGCCCGCGTCGCCGTCGACGGGAACGACGCGGCCGTACGACGCGGGCCCGCTCCAGTCACCCAGGAACCGCCCGGCGGCAAAATACAGCATGTTTTCGGCGTGCAGGGCATACAAGGTGTACGAGCTGCCGCAAACGCCGTTCAGGTAGCGAATCGCCGGATAGACCGCGAACGAGCGCGCCAGAAAGGTTTCTCGGCCTGCCCGCGTCAGCGGCAGCGGCCCGGCGACATGCAAGCGGTACCCTGCATACAACCAACCCGGCAGATAGCACGTCAGCGCCAGCAGCGCCGCCGCCGGCGCCAGCCACCCCCCCTGGCGCCGCCGCCAGCGTCCCCACGCGGCCAGCATCCGGATCACCCCCTCCCCCATCGCCAGGCTGACCAGCGGCAGCGCCAGCAGCAGGTAGCGCGCGTCCGGAAGAAACACGAACACCACCAACCCATACCCTGCCGCGGTCAACAGCAAGGCCCGCACCCGAGCGTCGGCGACGAACGCCGCCGGCAGCACCGGCAGGGCGATCAAGAACACCGGCGAGTAGGGCGGGTAGCCGCCCAGGCGCTGGCGGGCCAGAACCGCGTCCCAGGGAGCGCGCAGCAGGCCGAGCGCCAGGCTGCCCAGCCGCGGCACCGCCCCCGCCAGGGAGTGGAACTCGCGCGCCACCCACGGCGACTCGCCAAAGACCTCCGGCAGAAACGGAAACACGGGATTGCCGGTGGCCACCACGATGCGGCCGTACCAGGGCGCGACCACCAGGCCGCCGACCAGGGCGACGCGCGCCAATCGCCGCCAGTGCCGCCAATCCCGCCAGATCCGCCAGCGCGACCCGCTTTCGCCTGGCGGCCGCAGCACCGCCGCCGCCAGGCCCACCAGGGCCAGCGAGAACAAACCCAGGTACTTGCTGTCCGCCGCCGCGCCGCCAAACACCGCCGCCAGCGTCAGCCAACCCTCGCCGTCCCCGTCGCGCCAGCGCGCCACCGCAAACAGCGCCGCCGTCGAGCACAGCACCAGCCCCGGCTCGATATACGAAGTGGTCGCCAGGTACACCACCAGCGGGCACCCCGCATACGCCGCCGCCGCGACCCACGACGCCTCGCGCGAGAACCGCCGCCCCCACGCCACCACCAGCGCCACCGTCAACGCCGTCGCCCCCAACGCCACCGCCTGCGTCGCCACGTCGTCGGCAAACGCCATCAGCAGGGCAAACAACACCTCCTGCAGCTGCGGAAAGATCGGATAGCGCAACCCCGGCAGAAAAGGCAGCGAGCCGGTAGCCACAAACGCCCGCGCATACGGCAGATGGTAGGACGTGGCGTCAAACGCGGTCGGCGGATACAGCGTCAGCAGCAACAGCGGCGCGACCGCCACCCCCACCGCAAACGGCACCCACCGCCCCCACCGCTCCCGCCCCATGCGCGCCGCGGCCGCGCGCCAGTCCGCCGCCAGCCGCCGCCACCCCGCCAGGCTCGCCGCGTTGAGCGCCACCACCGCCCCCACGATCGGCCCCGGCCGCAGCCACCCCGCCAGCCCCAGCAGCAGCCCCGCGTACCCGACCGCCACCAGCCCCAGCGCCGCCGCCACCGAAACCGTTTCCAACCCCCCCGCCAGCCGCACCTCCCACTCCCCGCCAGCTCCCTCAGCAGCCGGCCGCCGCGCCACCGGCACCGCCAGCAGCGCCCGCCCCACCGCCAAAGCCGTCGCCCCCAGCACCCCGGCCGCCCCCAGGTTGCGCACCACAAACCAACACCCCGCCACGCCGGCGCTCAACATCGTCCGCTAGGGATTCCTGCTAGTAGCACGGGGCGGATCGAGGACCTTGAGGAGGAGGCCCTACCAACCTACCCGGAGGAGACCTGGAACCGAGTCGAAGTGGTCGTCACGGCTGACCACAGGGTGCCGATGTTGCAGCGCCAGTGCAGCAATCCAGACATCGTTTTCCGGGATCGGCCGGCCGCTTGCGCGGAGGTCCTCTCGTACCTGGGAATAGATTTCAGCCGTGACCAGGTCGACAACCAGAACGCTGCTCTCCTGGATGAGCGTCGCCAGCAGAACGCCCAACCGCTCGCGGTGGCGCGACCGCAGCAGCCCGAACCGGTACTCGCCGATCACGATCACCGGCAGGTGGTGCCGCGAACGCGCGGCAAGAACGTCTGCCAGCGCCGGGTCGCCGGCGAACAAAGACGAAACCGCATTGGTGTCCAGGATCACCGCCACGCATCCGGGTCGACACGTTCCAGCTCCTCGGCAACGATCCGTTCGACCTCCTCCACCTCTTCTGGCCGAGCCATGCCAAAGACGCTGCGCCACCCAAGCTCCTTGGGCTTTTGGGCTTCCTGACTCTCCACATGCGCCCAAAGTGCCGCCGTCACAAAGTCTTTGAGGCTTTCAGCCCGCAGAGCCGCGGCAGCCTTGGCTTGGCGGAACAGGGCATCCGGGATTTCGATCGTCGTCTTCACCAGGCCAACTTTCCCATATTTATGGGCGACAATCCAGCTATCGGGAGGTAGCGTCAAGGATGTGCCGCAGGTACAGTTCGTCGCGGCTCACAGCGGCATAGCTTCAGCCAGGACACGCTCTCGTATGTACGGGGAGAGGGCTGGCTCGGTCACCACATCGACGCGGGAAGATCATCTTGAGTGACCTGCCAGACGGCCTCGATGTCCACGCCCATGTAGTTGTGGATAAGGACGTCCCGCATTCCAGCGATACGACGCCAGGGAATGGAGGGGCAGCGCGCAGTTGCCTCGGGGGAAAGTCTCTTCACCGCTTCGCCGATGATCTCGAGCTGGCGGATCACCGCATCTTGCCAGTGGGACACGATGATGAATTCGTCGTGACCCACCGCGATGTAGCGCTCGACCTTCATTATGGCGTCGAGCATGTGCTGCAGATATAGCTGGTCTCGGTTCACAGCGGAACAGCTTCGGAAAGGACCCGCTCCCGGAGATACGGAGACAGCGCTCGCTCCGACACGACGTCTACCGGGTGATGCACAAGATCCTCCAAGTCCTGCTTTAGCCCTACGAGATCGAGGAGCGAGCGCCCTTCTCCGAGGGTGACCAGCAAATCGAGGTCGCTTTCCTCGGTGCCTTCACCTCGGGCCAAAGAACCAAAGATACGGACGTTCTTCGCGCCGTGGCGTTTCGCCAAGTTGAGAATATCGGCGCGGTGCTGCTGCAAGCCCTCGACGGTCATGGACACCCAGTTTAGCAGCAGGCCCTAACGCTCCTCCTCCTCATTGGAAGCAGAAGTGTCACCCAAAGGTGTCACCCGCGGCCGGCTTCATCATGGAACTGCTGAAAGAAAAGAAGTTAGAGGCGGGGAATCTGGATTGGCTGGGAGGCAGGGACTCGAACCCCGATTCTGCGGTCCAGAGCCGCATGTCCTACCATTGAACGACCTCCCAGGACAGCGACGAAGCGTAGCCGAACGACGGGAAGGCGGTCAACCCTCGGGCGGGCTCGGGGCGATGGGGGGACAGCTGGGGCGTTGACGTCTCCAGGGCTGGCGGTGGCGCCGGCCGGCTGGGCGGGCGCGGCGGCGGCGGCCGGCGCGGCGCGCAGGAGCTGGACCAGGTGGTCGAGGTGGCGGACGGTGGCGTCGCGGCCCATGACTTCGATGAGATCGAAGAGGGGGGGGCCGGCGTTGGTGCCGGAGAGGGCGGTGCGGGTGGGGTGGATGAGGGCGCCGGCCTTGATCTTGCGCTCGGTGGCCACGGCCCGCAGCTCGGTTTCCAGGGCGTCCTTGGCGAAGGGGTCGAGGCGGCCGTAGCGGTCGCGCAGGGCGGCCAGGTGGTCGGCCAGGTGCGGGTCGGCGGCGAACTTGGCGACGGTTGAGGCGTCCTGGTCGATGCGGTCGCTGAAGTAGGGCGCGATCACGGCGACCAGCTCCTTGAGGGAGCGGACGCGGACGCGGTGCAGGTCGATCGCGGCGTGGAGGCGGGCGGGGTCGGCCGTGTCCAGGCCGGCCTGGGCCAGGAAGGGCGCCAGGTGCGGCATCAGGTCGGCCAGCGGCAGGCTCGACATGTACTGCGCATTGACCCAGGCCAGCTTCTCCTGGTCGAAGACCGCGGCCGAGGCGTTCAGGCGGTCGACCGAGAAGAGCGCGACCATTTCGGCGCGGGACAGGATCTCGCGGTCGCCGCCGGGATTCCAGCCGAGCAGCGCCAGGTAGTTGTACAGCGCCTGCGGCAGGATGCCCTCGGCGCGGAACTCCTCCACCGAGCTGGCGCCGAAGCGTTTGGACAGCCGCTTCTTGTCGCTGCCCAGGATCAGGGGCAGATGGCCGAAGACCGGCACCTGGCCACCCATCGCCAGGAACAGCGGGATGTGCTTGGGGGTGTTGGACAGGTGGTCCTCGCCGCGCACCACGTGGGTGATCCCCATGTCGATGTCATCGCAGACGACGGACATGTGATAGGTCGGCGAGCCGTCCGAGCGCAGCAGGATGAAGTCGTCCAGGGCGTCCGGCGGGAACTCCATGTCGCCGCGCACCAGGTCGTGGAAGCGAATGTTGTCATCCGGCATGCGGAAGCGCACCACGAACGGCTCGCCCGCGGCGGCCCGCTCGGCGGCCTGCTCCGCCGGGATGCCCAGACAGGTGCGCGGGTAGCGAAACGCGACGCCGTGCCGCTGCGCTTCGGCGCGCCCGGCCTCCAGGACCTGGGCGCTGCAAAAGCAGCGGTAGGCGCTGCCCGCCGCCAGCAGCTGCTCGCCCCGCTCGCGATGGCGCGCCAGCCGCTCGCTCTGCAGGAACGGCCCTTCGTCCCAGACCGTGCCGATCCACGCCAGCGCCGACTGGATCTGGCGCGTCATGGCGTCGTCCGAGCGCTCGCGGTCGGTATCTTCGATGCGCAGCACGAACGCCCCGCCCAGGCTCTGCCGCAGCAGGTCGTTGTAGATCGCCGTACGCGCCCCACCGACGTGCAGGAATCCGGTGGGAGAGGGGGCAAAGCGGACCCGCACAGGGCCTTGGATCATTTCGCTCATCGTTCTTTCGCCGGGACGCCGGCAGGGAGCGTTGCCAGGTTAAGCAATGCGGCTTTTGCGTCCGGCGCCACCTCTTGTGCCACCCGGACGGGCCAATGATAGGAGACTTGCTCCGCCCCGGATAGTGCCTTCGTTCTTGCAGAGACAGCTGGATGATTCTACAATTGTTGGTGGATTCTTCCTTGAAGGAGCCACCCCATGGCCTTGAACATCAAGAACCCCGAAGTGGAGCTGCTGGCCCGCCAGGTGGCATCGCAGGCGGACGAAAGCCTGACCGAAGCCGTGCGGCACGCCCTGGAAGAGCGGCTGGAACGACTCAAGGGCAGGCGGTCGGCACCCGACCTGCTGGAAGAGCTGATGGGAATCAGCAGGCGCTGCAGCGACCTGCCCGACCGGGACTCCCGCGACCCCGACGACATCCTGGGCTACGACGCGGTGGGGGCCTTCCTCTGATGGTGATCGACGCCTCCGCCCTGCTGGCGATTCTGCTCGGCGAGCCGGAAGCGAAGGCTCTGGCCGAAGCCATCGCCGGCGATCCCAAACGGCTGGTCGGAGCCGTATCCGCCCTGGAAGCAGCCATCGTCATTCACGCCCGCAAAGGCGCCGCGGGAGTCCGTGAGCTGGATCTCCTGATGCACACCGCGCGGGTCACGGTGGTCAGCCTGGACGCCGACCAGGTGCTGCTTGCCCGCTCAGCCTACGAAAAGTTCGGCAGGGGCCATCACCCGGCAGCCCTCAACTTGGGAGATTGCTGCAGCTACGCCCTGGCCCGCGCCTCTGGCGAGCGGCTGCTCTTCAAAGGCAATGACTTCGCGCAAACCGACCTGTCCAGCCAGTGACAGCCGCCGGCAGGCGCGACCAGACAGCGGATCGCAAGTCTCGACTTAAAAGTTGAGGCGGGAAGATGGCGGAGAGGGAGGGATTCGCCGGAGGGGCCGGCCCAAAGGCTCTACGGGGAGAATGAATTAGGAGCTAACCAACGTTGACACAGTAACTTAGCTCTCTTCCTCCCTTGCCGTTCTCCTTCGTCTCTTAGCCGGCTTTTGCCGGCTTTTTCGTCCCTTGTGTCTTCGATTGTGTCGCTGGCGCTCCCAAGGGGATTCGCCGCCCGTCATTAGGGCGGGCTCTCTCCGCCCTCTGCCGCTGTCCTAATCCGCCAGGTTGAAGTACCGGCGGATGGCTTCACGGATTAAAGACGCCTCGCTCGCCCGCCTTTGGTAGGCCGCCTCCCGAAGGGCGGCTTCCTCATCGTCGTGGAGCCAGACGGTCTTTTTCACCTGGCCAGGCTTCCTGGTCGTCTCGCCGCCGCGCGGCCCGATGCGGTCTTTCTCTTCGGTCATGTCCGGAGGATAGGGCGCGCCGGATTCCTGAAAGCCAGATTGCGTATTGCGGATTCCGTAAGTATGGTAATCTCGCTCCTCGCAGCCTTTCCGCTAATCCGTGCCTTACCCCTTGCGAGAGGAGGAGAACCATGCGTTTCGGAGCCCTGTTCTTAGCCCTTACCCTCATCCTCGCCGTCTCGGCAAATGCCGAACATCTGCCCGCGCAGCCTTGCCGGCATGACGCACGTCCGCACGCCTCCCTACTACCCGCAGTCCAACGGCAAGATCGAGCGCTGGCACAAGACGCTCAAGACCGATGCTCTGCGGCCCGCGGCCCCCGCTGGCCTCGATCCCGCTCGTGCCACTGTTGCTGACTTCGTCCACCACTACAACCACGTCCGGCTTCACAGCGCCATCGGCTACGTCACCCCGGACGCCTTCATGCTCGGGTTGGCGCCGTCCATCTGGGTCGAACGCGATCGCAAACTCGAGGCCGCGCGGCAAACACGCCGAGAACACCGCGAGGCTGCAAGGACGCACGCCGCTTGACCCCACCACCTCGAACGCTCATGCCTCTGTTACGATCGAAACCAGTCGTCCCGTTCACGGTGAACCAGTACAAGTCAAGTTCACCTTCTTCGATCCCTCGAATATCGAGATGATCTTGAAAATCCTCAATGCCTGCTCGCCACCCTTCAACCACTGGTGGGTCTTCGCTGGGGGCCTTACAAACGTCGGGGTCTCCATTACCGTAACCGACACCGTTGGCCTTTCGGTGAAGACCTACAAGAGCACCAAGGGCGCCCTCTTCCAGACTTTCGCCGATACGGCGGCCTTCGATTGTCCGTGATGTGCAGGAGGACAGAGCCGGCCTTCGGGCCGGCTCTCTTCTTGGCTATTGGCAGATCACCACGGCTAACGACGAGCGTTGCTAAGAGCAGGTGAGTTGATTGAGCAGGTTGTCGGTCGGCGTATCGTCGGCGTATGTGCGCAGATACTTCCCATGAATCCCATTCACCACTCGGATGTACTGCCGGCCGTTCCCGTGCCTAGTGTAGTAGTGCTGTCCATGCTGTTCGATCGAGGCGATGACCTTCTCGCGAGTGTCTTTCCAGCGCATGCCTTGCCCATTGTCGGGGCCACCGAGATACTCGATACCATAGTGCGGGTCATGGTGATGCGGACGTTTGATGATGCAGTCTACAAGATAGTCCATAATTTCTCCGTAACAATTTAGAAAGTGTAAGTTGTTGGTGATCCATAGCCATGGCGGGTAATTTTACCACGAGGGTATGAAGAGCTAGGCCGGAGAACGTATCCGGCCTCCCCGGCAGGAAAGAGCCTCTCACCGGAGCGCCCGCTCCAGCCCATCATGGCCGGCATGCAGGATGTCGCAATCTTTGCTCGAACCACCTGGAGGGGACAGGGGCGCCCATTCGGCATCCGCCGCGCCGACCGCTTGTCGCACCTCTACATGATCGGCATGACCGGTGTCGGCAAATCGACCCTCTTCGAGACTCTGGTCGGCGAAGACCTGCGGCATGGGGAAGGCTTCGCCCTCCTTGATCCGCACGGCGACCTCTACGAGTTGATCAAGCACTCGATTCCCCAGGAACGCCAGAGCTCGACCGTCCTCTTCGACGTGCCGAGCCCCTCGCAGCCGATCCGCTTCAATCCTCTATCGGGCGTCTCCGCCGCCAAGCGCTCCCTTGCCGTCGCGGGACTTCTCTCGGCCTTCGAGCGCCAGTGGGCCGACTCCTGGGGGGTGCGGATGGAGCATGTCCTCCGCCATACGCTCTTCGCCCTTCTTGAAGCGGGAGGCATGAGCTTCGCGGACATACCGCGCCTTCTCGAAGATGGCGGCTTCAGGCAGGCTGTCGTCTCCCGCCTCTCGAACAAGCAGGTCAAGGGCTTCTTCCAAGGGGAGTATGCGAGCTACTCACCTTCGGCACGCGCTCAGGTCATCGGGCCAATCCTCAACAAGGTGGGGGCCTTCCTGGCCGACCCCACCCTCTACCGCATCTTCTCGTCACCCGAGAGCTCGTTCGACCCGCGACGCTTGATGGACGAAGGCGGCATCCTCCTGGTCAACCTCTCCAAGGGGCAAATCGGCGAGGGAGTAGCCAACCTTCTTGGCTCACTCCTCGTCGCATCTCTCGGTCTTGCCGGCCTCTCCCGCGCCGAGCTGCCGGCAGAGAAGCGTCGGCCGTTCTTCGTCTACCTGGATGAGTTCCAGACTTTCGCCTCGCTCTCCCTGGCCGGCATGCTATCGGAGTTGCGCAAGTACGGCGTCGGCCTGGTGCTCGCCAACCAATATTTGGGCCAGCTTCCGCCGGAGATTCGCGAGGCTGTCCTCGGGAACGTCGGCAGCCTGATTGCCTTCCGCGTCGGGGCGGCCGATGCGCCTCTCTTGGCTCGGGAGTTCTCGCCGGTCTTCGGCGTGGAGGATTTGCTTCGCCTGCCCAATCACTCTATCTACGTGAAGCTCATGGTGGACGGAGCGCTGTCGCGGCCCTTCTCGGCGGAGACCCTCGCGCCGGCTACTCGCCGATCTCAAGGTACTGGCGCAAGGCCCGGCGGATGACCTCGGCCTTGGAGCAGCGGTCGCGCGCGGCCCGCTTGGCAAGGGCCGCTTCTTCGTCCTCGTAGAGGTACGCCTGTTCCCGAAACATGCTGCCGGGCTTGCGCCGCCGGTCGGATGGCATGCCTTCCTGTCTCGCCGCCGCCATGGTCGAAGCGTAGACGAGGGCAGTACCGGTGTGATACAGGTACTATACATGTACTCTACCGGTAATGGCGAACAGAGCGCCTGGCCGATCGACCGGGTGCAGGCCGCCCTTGGAGAAGTGGCCTGGCTCCTTCGGACGATTCAGGACGTACTCTCCGCGGTCTACCGCAACATGCCGCGTCCCGCCGACCTCGCGGACCGCGAAGAGCACCGGTTGCCGTACGACATTGCAACCGACATCCTCGGAACCCTGGAGGGCACGCTCGACGAAGACCTGCCGGCACTGATCCGCCGGCTGGAGCGATCGGCCCAGATCACGAACGAAGAATTGGCGGAAGAGTTCCGCAAATGGAAGGAGCACAATCATGGTTTCTAAAGACAACGGAATCGCCTCTCGGCTCTATCGCGCGGGGGCCGTGGCCCTCTCCGATTCCGAACTCCTCTCGGTACTTCTTTCGGCAGGCAAACCGGACGAGGCCACGCTTCGCCGCTCAAAGGAGTGCCTCTCCAACCTCGGGGGCATCGGCATCGTGCCGGCCGCTTCCCGCGGCATGCTGCGAGCGGCCGGACTCGGAGAGCCGGAGTCATCGGTTGCCCTCTGCCTCTCGGAGGTTGCCTGCCGCATGGCAAAGGCCAAGCTTGCCAAGTACGTCCGCTTCAAAGAGCCGATCGATGTCGTCCACTATCTGAAGCTCCGCTACGGGCAGATCGGCCAGGAAGTGTTGGGCGGTCTCTTTCTCACCAGCCGCAATCGCCTCATCGCCGATCGGGAGCTCTACCGCGGCACCCTCTCGCGCATTGACGCCGAGCCGCGGGAGGTGCTTCGGCAGAGTCTCATCCTTGGCGCGGCGCGGGTCGTCCTTTTCCATAACCATCCATCGGGCGACCCCACCCCGAGCCCTGGCGACAGAGCCTTTACGGTGCGCCTGCGCAGGGCGGCAGAGATGATGGGCGTTGATCTCTTCGACCATTTCATCCTGGGTGCGGGCGGGCGATGGACGTCGCTTCGCCTCATTATGAAGTGGTGAGCCATGCCGCAATTCGATGACGATACGGCGGAAGCGCGAAGCCTCCTCGAAACGCTTATCTCCCTTTCCGGATTGACCAAGGTTGAAATCCAGCGGCGCATCTCGGAAGGAGAGCGGCATTTCGACTTGTCGAACGTCCTCAGGGGACGGCAGGATCTGAAGGTGATGCACATCGCGGCCATCTGCGGGGCCTTGGGCATCTACGTAGCGGAATTCCTGCGCATGGCATATCCCGACCCGACGGAGCCGAGCCGATTCCAAACGCGCATTGAGACACTGCTTGGCAGGGGGGCGAGGGGGTAGCGCCGATCCTGCCACTCCGGCACTTTTGCCATCCTTTTTCTCTCTTCTCCTCGGGCGCATTGTGGGACGCAGAGAAGTTCTTCTGCAACAACTCACAACCGCCGGCCACGCCGGCAAAGGAGAAGAGACCATGACCGCATCGACCATCACCCGCGCATCCAAAGAGTGGTTCCGCCGTCCGGCAGATGAGCGCTACCTGTCCCTCGCCGATTTGCGGAAGGCCACCCACGAGCGCGCAAGGATCTCCCGAAGCAAGGTCATCATGAGTACGAGCCTCTACGCCGAGGGGGAGAGCGCGGCCGAAGGCTCCCTGTGGCTCCATCATCGGGACATTGGCACTCTCTCCCTTACGGACTGGTCTCTCGGCCAGCTCGCCACCATTTCCCGCACACCAGCCCGCTGGCTTCGGGATGTCGCCCAGGTTCCGGCCGGCCCGATCCTCGCGGCCAATGCTCTGAACCTCGGACTCCGCTACCTCGCGGGGTGCGGTGAGAATCAGATGCTCACTCTTGACCACGGCGAGGAAGCGCCCAAGGAGCTTCGCGCCCTGGTCGGGAGAGACTACGGCCGCATCTACGACCATGAGGTTGTCGCCCTGGTCGAGGAAGTGGCCGCCGACCGCTGGCACATTCCGGCGGCAAGCTACCAGGCCCGCGATCCGCTCCGTGCGACAACCCTCTACGCCTCCGACCGCGATGTCTTCATCTTCCTGGTGGACGAGAAGAATCCGGTTGAAGTCCGCATCGGATCGGACGTGCGCCACCTCTTCCGCGGCTTCATGGTCTGGAACAGCGAGGTCGGCCACCACCGCTTAGGCATCCTCACCTTCCTCTACGATTTCGTCTGCGACAACCGCATGGTGCACGGCGCGCGGGAGGTGAAGGAGCTCTCCATCCGCCACACCAAGAACGGCCCGTACCGCTTCGCGAGGGAGGCGCGCCCCATGCTTCAGGCTTACGCCGAGGCGTCGGTCTCCCAAGTCGAGAGCGAACTTCAGCGGGCAACCGAAACAATGGCGGGACGGCGCTCGCGCGGTCGATCCCGCATGCGGACCAGCGGGTTTCCTTCGAGCGCAAGGTGAGTTCGTTGCTCCGGGCTGCATAGCCCAAGAGCCCCTCCACTGGAGGGGCTTGTCTTGTGGTAACATGGCGGTAACGGCGCACAAGAAACCAATAAAGTGGGGGCGCACACTACAAGCTATCTGAGCAGACTCTTTTGGAGAAGTACCAATGGATGACATGGGTAACACATTGCAGAATGCTCGCCGGAGTTGGGACGAGCCATGGGGATGGTTCACATTTGAAGAGGGTAACCGGGTCATACATCTGCTTCTCCGGCGCAGCGATCCCGTTGCCCAGAGGCTAGACGAGGCTCGGCATCGAGGTGAACCTTTAGGAGGCAAATACTCCGCCCGCCTGGACCCTCCCCACACCCCGATGGGTCAACAGCACCTGCACCTCTTCGCCAATGGCAATCAACTCTGCGCCTTGAATGTAGACGGCACGGCTCACGACCGAAGCCATAGCGTCCAAATCCCTCGGAGGGCTGCAGCAGGGATTACTAGGCGCTTTCCGCAGTTCCTCCTACCCTCGGACAATCTAATCGAGGCTTTTGATGTGAGATCCGCAGATGACGTCAAAGCGCTCCTCGAATCGCTCTAAGCGGCGGCCGAATGCTCCGAGAAAGGCGCAGCAAGTGCGACAGAGAAAGACAGCTCCATCTACAGCACCTCCGGCAGCTCATAACGCGGGAGTGGTTTGGACGCCGACCTGGCTTGCCTCTTTAAGTGAAGCTGATCTCCGCACACAGGTGCTCATACCGTTGTTTGAGGCAATGGGCTATCAAGGGGTTTACCACCATCACGGCGGAGCGTCCGAACTCGGCAAAGACCTCGTCATGTGGAAGGATGACCCAGCCATCGGCCGCTCCTATTATGGCGTGGTTGCCAAAGCCGGTGACATAAAAGGTGGCGTGACATCATCAGCCATACAGACAGTACTAATTCAGATTCGCCAAAGCTTTGGCAAACCGTACACAGACCCTCATTCGGGCGAGGAAAGAGCCATCACAACATGCTTTGTGGTCACATCGGCAGGCTTTCCAAAGGAGGCCCGGGATAGCATTCGCGCAGACCTGGGCGACGCACATAGGCATGTAACATTTCACGATGGCGCATCACTTTGGAAATTGGTGGAGACTTATCTCTCAGGCAGATTGCTGCCTCACTACCTTGAGTCGGCGGCCAAGCTTCTTAACGACACTCATCCTGACTGGGCAATTGATGTTCATATAGTTGGTCGAGATATCTCACTCGAGCTGGCGCCAAAGACCCCCGACGCGCCACCCCTTGCTTGGTCGTTAGTCCCGCGCTTTCCGAACACGCAAGAAGGTCTGGCCGCAAAAGAAGCGTACAAAGAACATCTCGCCGTTGGCTCCGAGGTAACGCTTGACGGCTCCATGATCGAACGCTTCACCGCGCCTGAGTTTCTCCAACACTTGCACCCACACCCGATCACATCTCTAACACTCTTTACCCGCTTTATTCTTCCAAAACCGCTAGTCGTTAATTTTGTCATTCAGTCGCGAGATAGTGCGCAGGTGTTCGAAATATCAGGAATCACCCTATCTACAGGTCAGCGCGGAGAACTGGAGACCAGCATAAATAATGAATCTCAATATACGCCCTTCAGGTTCAGGCTTCGCTTCCCGAAAAGCGGGAACGGCAGTTTTTCGCTCAGATTCGACCTGGATGGGCACAATATATATCGCCTCTGGCAAGCCATTCAAGCACTGACCCTCCTGGCCACAGGCGCGGACATCTTCTTCGTCGACGCAGAGACCGGTCGACACCTTCTCGGTGGACAGCCGGAAACTGATTTTAAGGCGCCATCTGAAGAGTTCGCCGCAAGCGTTGGAAAACTACTAACCATTCAAGAGTTGACTGCTACTAACTTTCAGATTCCAGACCATAGTCCCACCGCGGATGAACTCTTAGAAGTTGAGTATGCCTATATTGCGCTTACAGTGGGGCACTGCCCCGTAACAGAACTCGGCCTTTCGGTACCAGCCAAGGATGCACAGAACATTCTGGTCTCCCACGAGAAAGAGGGCGCCACTTTTTTGATGTCACAAGAGGACAGAGTAATATCGGTTTTTGGGCAAGAAATACATCTCGGCCCCGTGGAAGTAAGGTGCAAAAGAGCGACAATCCATCCCGACGACCTGCCGGCGCTGACTAGCAACACAAACGACGATGAGAATATCCTCTTTAGGATGATTCCTCTTGGGAGCGAAGCCATGGAAGCGTTTTTTCTGAATTGGCCCAAGCCGGGACACAACCCCTGAATCGTTGCGCACGGTTTCGCAAGCAAGAACAGCCCCACACGTTTCTGTGCAGGGCTATTCTGCACCAGCTGTCTCGCCTTTACGGATTGTCCTCAAGCTCCAGGAGCTTGGCGATCATTCTTTGTGCATTGGCCCCTGACCGAGAGTCCTCTCGTTGTGGGTCACGCAAAGCAACAGACAGCCAATTTGCAATGACCTGGTAGCGCTTCGACAGCTTAACCTCAACGTTTTTCCGAAGTACGGTGCAGTTCGAAACGACTTCCGCGACGAGAAGGCGCTTTTCCTCCGGCAGCGCCATCTCGTAGCTTTAACAGAGCGCTCTTTGCCAGTTCGAAAAACTCGCCGAGGCGTTTTGGGGCCGGCCTTTCGGCGTCATCCCTCTGGGCTGTTTTCTGGTCAAGGAGCGAGCGCTGCTCTTCGAGGAGTCCGAGCTTGTGCGGATTCCGGCGAAGGCGACCACCTGTTCCGACGCAAGGCGACCAGTCTGGTCGGAGCGAAGCGACGAAGAGGCTCAGGTTGGGTTCAAGGTAGTACCTCGCCGTAGCCCGTCTTTCCGCTGAAATCCAAATCTGGCAGGGTTGTGCTCCGAGAGGAGGACGACCATGGACGAGTTGGCACGGCGGTTTCGCCATCAGGTTCCCCTTGGTCGGGCGCCTTTCCTCCATCCCCTCCGCCGGTTGGTGAGCATCGGTCGCTTCCACCGTAGGCCTCCCCTTGTCTGTTTCCGGCGTTTCCGCCTTCGTGCCCGCATAGGGTCGGCCATAGCCGCGTTTCCTCCACTCTCGCTCGTTGTTCGGGGACTTCGTAGGTAGTACGCGCCCGTCTGACTTCCCGAGTCTGTTCATCGCTGGCTTCTGTCCGTAGACTTCCCAGCACGACCCGTGGCACCATCTGCCCAGGGTGGACCCGGGATCTCCCGGTTCTCGCGTGAGATGGTTCTGTACATGCTCGAGGCCTCTGACCACGCGGGGTCCGTGCCCTTCTTGCCATACCGAAGGACCCGATGTTGCCTTCCGCCCGAGAGAACGGCGTCGGCACCCCGGACGACAAGCTTTTCGAGGCTCAATACTCGGCCTGTACATACCCCTGTCAACGCTTCACGCCCGGCCTCACGACCGTCCGTGCATGACTCGGGGCCAGCATGGCTGGCTATGCCTTTGCTGTACGGCTCTTCCATCCGCTCCACCTCACCGGTTTATCCCGGCGCACTCTCTCGAATCTTCCTCATGCTCACTCTCCGTGCTGGCATCTCGACTCCTGATCGTCAAACGACCAGGATGCCAGAGGTTTGTGAGCCCCTCCAAACGCTTATCGCGCATGCACTTACGGCGCATCGCGACCGGCATTCCGGGGAAGGCGACCACCCTTCCGGGCTTGGCGACCACTCTTCCGGCGGTCACACCAAAACCGGTCGTCTTCCCGTCGGAATCACTGGTCGCCTTCCGCCCGGAACGGTGGTCGCCTTCGACCCGGAATCGGTGGTCGCCTTCGACCGGATTACGCACGAGCTTGCGGCCTTCGAAGATTTCTTTCTCGATCGTGCCGTCAAGGAAGGCATCGGTGAGGCGCATGAGACGGCTCTCGACCAGCCCTTTTCGGCAAGCGCGAGAGAAAGGCTATCCAGGGTGAAGGCACCGGTTGCGTATGCTTCGAATGCCCATCTGATGAGCGGCCCATGTACCGGATCGATCTCCTTGGCCTTGCCTCTGCCGCGGTCGAGATAGCCGAGCGGAGCTTTCAGCGGATAGAGCCCCTGCTTCAGGCGGCCGTAGAATCCCTTGATGGTCTCTTCCCGAAGATTGCGGATGTAGTCCACGGCGACAACGGCCTGCACGTCGGCGGCCAGGCGGTCGTCGCGCGTCTCGATCCTGCGGTTCTCGCTTGCAATGTGGATCTCTACGCCCTCATCCATGAGGTCGTTCATGTCTGCCCAATCGAAGAAGTTCCGCGCACTGCGGTCTATCTTGTGGACGATCACCCCTGCCGCGCCGGCTTTCCGGCGCTCGCGAAGCATCCGCTCGAAGACTCGCCGGCCGCGCTTTGCGGCCGTGACCTGATCCTCGTACCAGCGGTCAACAGCGAGATTATGCCGTCGAGCGTACTGCTCGATCGCGGTTCGCTGCTCTTGAAGCGAGACGCCTGTCTGCCCCTGCTTGGGCGTCGATACGCGTATATAGCCAAAGTAATGCTTCATGGCTTTTCATATTGATTTGTAAACGACCTTTCTGCGGCCATGGTAGGTTCTGAAGCGTCCGTTGTCAAAGCGCGAAGGGCGGCAAGGCGCTCGGGATCTGCCTCAATCGCCTCATATATTGTGAGGACGATCGCCAAATACCGCACCAATCCTTCGACGGCACTGTCTGTGTCTTCTCCCAGGACAGGACTCAAGCGCTGTCGCAACTCGCGGAGCGCCTCGGTTTCTTTTGATTGCTCGAACATCTGGCGAGTGTAGCGGGACGGAGCAAGGAGAGGCAGACGCCCCAATCTGCCCCCTCGGCACGTCTGCCCCTCTCCCGCAGTCAGTCTCCGGCGCTACCCTTGTTCGATGGAAGAACGGAAGCGGAAGCGGCGCTCTCCCTTTTCAAACGCACCCTCTCGGAGCACGGCGCGGCTCCCGAGCGGCTATCGATTGCCGCAGCGATCGAGCGCTACCGCGATTTCCTCTCGGCCAATCGCTCGCCCGCGACGACAAGGCGGTACCTCCGAATCCTCCAGACGTTCGAGCGCTGCTTCCTCGGCGCGCTTCACCCCGAAGTCTCTCTCTTGAAGGACGTGAAGGCCCAGCACATCGAGGAGTACAAGGAGAAGCGGCGGCTCAGCCGTATTACCGAGTCTCCCGAGCGTCTGGCGGAGATCGCAGAGCGGAAGCGCGCCCTCCGCCAGGGGATGGCCGAAGGCGCAGGCGAGCGGCCGGAGAAAGGAGCCTTGGGCGCATTGGGAAGCCGGCCCCTGAAGGAGCGGGTCTCGCCACGCACCGTCCACTACGAGATCGAAGCCTTGCGGACGTTCTTCCGCTTCGCCGTCAAGCGAAACTATCTCCTCCAAAGTCCCATGGGGAACGTCGAGGGCCTCCACCTGCCCAAGCGCTCCCTCCCCAAGTTCATGACGGCGGAGGAGCTTTCGCTCTTCTTCGGCGCATGCAGACCGGAAGAGCGGCGCATCTTCACCATCCTCTTCCTCTCCTGCATGCGCCGCGGCGAGCTGGAGAACCTCGAATGGTCGGACGTGCGCTTCGACCTGGGGCTCATCATGATCCAGGAGAAAGCGGACTGGAGGCCGAAGACGGACGAGCGGGTCATCCCCCTGTCGGATGCCCTCCGCGAGGCACTTCTCGAAGAGCGCCGGAGCGAGCGGTGGGTCGTCAGTACCCGCTCGGGCGCTCGGGAGACGCATCTCCTGGAGAAGGTCAAGTCGATCTGCCGCAGGGCAGGAATCGCCCCGCGGGCGGCGACGGTGCACGCCCTTCGCCACTCATTCGGCGCTCACCTGCGGATGGCCGGCGTGCCGCTCGCGAACATCGCCGACTTGATGGGCCACCGCGATCTGGCGACCACCCAAATCTACGCCAAGGTCGAGGTGGAGCACCTGCGGGCGGCCATCTCCCACCTGGGGCCGCTCCTGCCGGCCATGGATGTGTCTCTGAAATGTGTCTCGGGGGCAAGAAGCGAGCCGAAGGCCCTGCCTAAACCTTCCAAGCAAGAGACTTACGCGCTCGTGTTGCGGAATGGCGGAGAGGGAGGGATTCGAACCCTCGGTCCGGGTTTACCCCGGACAACTGCTTAGCAGGCAGCCCTGTTCGACCACTCCAGCACCTCTCCGCGGAGACCGACAGGACGCCTCATTCTAGAGGCGCCCGCTACGAGAGTCAAAATGACTGGCTGAATGAGACGCCGTCTCCGACCTGGGCTTCTCGCATGGTGCCGGCGTCCCCCTTGTGCCGATCCGAATTGGCGTGGCGAAACCCGCCCTCGGGGGACACCGGCGGGGCGCTTGCTCCCAGCGTCCGCGACGGGCGCCGGCAGGGGTTCGCGCGTCCCGAAGGATTGCCGGGCGCCCGATCTACGGCCGGCCCAACGCGAACACCGCGGTCGCGAGCCGGGCGCCCCGCACTTGCTTGCGGACAAGCCGGCCTGGCTTCGGCGCCCGCCTCAACCGTGGGGAGGAAGCCCCCCGCCGAGGTCCCCGCGAGTCAGCAACTCCGCCTCCTTCCGCAACGCCGCCGCGGGGACCTCGGCGTAAAGGATTTGAGACTCCCTCTCCCACCTGGTCTTCTCGAAGGGGTGCCGGCGTCCCCCTTGTGCCGATCCGAATCGGCGTGGCGAAACCCGCCCTCGGGGGACACCGGCGGGGTGCTTGCTCCCAGCGTCCGCGACGGGCGCCGGCAGGGGTTCGCGCGCCCAGAAGAATTGCCGGGCGCCCGGCGCACGCAGCACACAGCGTACGCGAAGGCAATACAGACCTAAGTGTGAAAAACGCCGCACAGCTGTCGCCGGTGCGGCCCTAGAATCGCCGCGGGCCTCCGGACCTCATCCGGCAGGCGGATGCCGGATGAGGTCCGGCAAAGGAGAGCGAACATGCGCAAGAGTGCTCGGAAGTTCCGGCTGCATCGTGAATCGCTGCGCCGGCTGGATCCGGCGGCCTTGGGGCAGATGGTCGGCGGCATCAAGGCCACCGGGGTTCCGACCGCCTGCGACGCGGCATCGGGGTGTGCTTACAGTCTTTGTCGCAACTACCTTTCCGTCTGTAACAACCTCTGCTGATCGACGCCCCTGCGGGCGCGCCCGCCGCTTCGCCGCAGGGCGAGCGGCTGGGCCAGGGCGCCGGCGTTGCCGCGCCGGGCGGGGCGGCAACGCCGGGCGTCCATCCAGCAGCGACAGCTACGGCGGCCGGCGGCGCGGCAGGTCAGCGTGCGGCGCCACCGGCGCAACGGTCACAGCCGGCCCGCCGGCTCAAGCGTTGGTGACCGGCTCGGGGCAGGGCTTCTGGGTGAACTGCGGGCACCAGGCGGGCGTCGACGGGCAGCCGTCGACGACGGACGGGTTGGTGGTGGTGATGACGGCGCCGCCCGCCGGCAGGCGGAGATCGGCGGCCACATGCAGGCAGCGGAGGGTTTCACGGCTGAGATTGAGCTTCTTTTTCATCGTCGTCTCCCTTTCGACCAGGCTTTGACACTGCGGTTCTGTTCTCTAGTGTGCAGGCGCCGGTAACGGCCGGGACGCTGGGGCGGGCGCTCCCGCTGGGGGGCAGAGAGACGAACGCTCCGCCTGCAGCCCCGCCGGCAGGACCCGGCGGTCGCAAGGACCGGGGACCCGGCGGGGGGGTGGCAGGGCAGCTGGAGGAGGGCCGGGCCGGGAGCTACTCGAAAGCGGCGGCGACCAGCTTGGGGGGGCCGCCGGCGGCGGCCAGTTCTGCGACCAGGACGGTTTCGTTGCTGCCGAAATCGTTGGGCGCGAAGGTGACCTTGACGGTCTTGGCATCGGCGACCTGGGGTTGGCCGGCCGGAGTGTTGAAAAAGATGCCTTCGTACTCGAAGTTGAACTTGCAGGCGTCGATCTGGATCGGCCGGTCGCATTCGAGGCGCACGGTGCGCGCGGAGAACGGGACGTTGGTCGCCAGGCGGACGCGCAGGATGTCCACGGGCGAGCCCTGGTGGTCCCTGCGATCAAGCTCTTCGGATTCGCTCTTGAGGCGGGGTTGGGCCTGTGTGCCGGCGGACCCCGGCGGGTTTCTCCAGGTCATGGGCCGAGTATACACGAGGCCTCAAACGTGCAGGATAGACTGTTGGCTGGCCGAAGCCGAGGGAGGGTTTGCGACGATGGAAACGCTGGACATGGACGTCGATCAGCAGGTCATCAACACCATCCGCTTTCTGGCGGTGGACATGGTGGAAAAGGCGAACTCGGGGCACCCAGGCGCGCCGATGGGCCTGGCGCCGCTGGCGTACCTGCTGTGGGCGCGGCACATGCGCTTCGATCCCACCGATTGCGACTGGCCGAACCGCGATCGGTTCGTGCTGTCCGCCGGCCATGCGTCGGCGCTGCTATACGCGATGCTGCACCTGACCGGGTATCCCCTGCCGATGGAGGAGCTGCAGCGCTTCCGCCAGCTCGACTCGCGCACGCCCGGCCACCCGGAATACGGGCACACGCAGGGCGTCGAGACGACCACCGGTCCGCTGGGCCAGGGGCTCGGCAACGCCGTCGGCATGGCGATCGCGCAGCGCAAGGCGGCCGCCGCCTTCAACCGCGACGGCTATTCGCTGTTCGACTACCGGGTGTGGGTGATCGCGAGCGACGGCGACATGATGGAGGGGGTGGGCGCCGAGGCGGCGTCGCTGGCCGGCCACCTGCAGCTGGGCAACCTGAAGGTCTTCTACGACGACAACCACATCACCCTCGACGGCCCCAGCGCCCTGTCCTTCGGCGACGACGTGCCGAGCCGCTTTGCGGCGTACGGCTGGCGCGTCGAGCGGGTGCACGACGTCAACGACCTGGCAGCGCTCGAGGCGGCGATCGCCGCCGCCGAAAGCGAGACCGAGCGGCCGTGCATGGTGGCGGTGCGCTCGATCATCGGCTACGGCGCCCCCACGAAGCAGAACACCGCCAAGGCGCACGGCTCGCCGCTGGGCAAGGCGGAGGCGGAGGGGGCCAAGAAGTTCTTCGGCTGGCCGCTCGATCCCACCTTCCTGGTGCCGCAGACGGCGCGCGACGCCTTCGCTCCCGCCCGCGAACGCGGCGCCCAGCTGCGGGCGGCCTGGCAGGACCTGTGGCAGCGCTACCAGCAGGCCTTCCCGCAGGAGGGCGCCGACCTGGCCGGTCGCCTGGCCGGCCGCCTTCCCGACGGCTGGCATGAGGCGCTGCCGACGTTCGCGCCGGGCGACGGACCGATCGCCACCCGCAACGCTTCGGGCAAGGTGCTCAACGCCCTGGCGCCCAAGCTGCCGCAGCTGATCGGCGGCGCCGCGGACCTGTCGTCCTCCAACGAGACGATGATCAAGAACGAGGCGAACTTCGAGCCGGACCAGCCCGCCGGCCGCAACTTCTTTTTTGGCGTCCGCGAGCACGCCATGGGGTCGGCGCTCAACGGCATCGCCGTGTCGCGCCTCTGGATACCCTACGGCGGCACCTTCCTCATCTTCTCCGACTACATGCGGCCGCCGGTCCGCCTTGCCTGCTTGATGGGGCTGCAGGTGATCTACGTGTACACCCACGATTCGATCTTCCTCGGCGAGGACGGCCCGACGCACCAGCCGATCAGCCAGCTGGCGTCGTTGCGCTCGCTGCCGCACATGACGGTGATCCGGCCGGCCGACGCCAACGAAACGGCGGCGGCGTGGCGGGTGGCGATCGAAAACAGCCACGGTCCGACGGCGCTGGTGCTGACCCGGCAAAACCTGCCCGTCTTCGCCGAAACGGCCACCGCCGCCGTCAGCGGCGTGCCGCGCGGCGCCTACGTGCTGAGCGAGCCGGCTCCCGCCGCCGGCGCGGCAGCGGGCCAGCCGGACATCCTGCTGCTGGCCACCGGTTCCGAGGTTTCCCTGGCGTACGACGCAGCCCAGCGCCTGGCAGGCCAGGGAGTGCGGGCGCGGGTGGTGAGCATGCCCAGCTGGGAGCTGTTCGACCGCCAGGACGCCGCCTACCGCGACCAGGTGCTGCCGCCGGCGGTGCGCCGGCGCCTGGCGATCGAAGCCGCGGCGCCCTTCGGCTGGCACAAGTACCTTGGCCTCGACGGCGAGATGATCGGCATGGAAGGCTTCGGCGCCTCGGCGCCGGCCAAGGACCTGTATCCGCGCTTCGGCTTCACCGTCGACAAGATCGTGGAGCGCGCCCTGCACATCATGAAACGCTGAACATGGGGGCCGGGTACTTCCAGTAACCGCCCCCCCTGCGCTACCATGCGGCGAGGGTTGATTGGGAACGCCTGCTGACACCTGACAGCCAAATAGAAATGACTAATTCTCTGCCTCATGCGGCCGGCCCGCGCCGCTGCGGGCTGGGCTTGCGCCGCCAGGCTCGGCAAGCCCGGCCAGCTCAGCCAGCTCGGCCGGCCCGGAAACGGCGCCAAGCCCCCTACGCCTCGATCCCCGCCACCGTCGTTGTCGCCGGCGTGATGGCCATCGCCCTGGCCGGCTGCGGCGGCGGCCAGGCCGACAAGCAGAAGGCCGCGCCGCCGCCGCCGCCCGAAGTGGTGGTGGTCCAGGCCCTCCAACGCGACGTGCCGATCTACAACGAATGGATCGGCACCACCGAGGGCGACATCAACGCCGACATCCGGCCGCAGATCAGCGGCTACCTGCTGCGGCGGGTCTACCAGGAGGGCAGCTTCGTCCACCAGGGCGACCTGCTGTTCGAGATCGACCCCCGCCAGCTGCGCGCCGCGCTCGAACAGGCGCAGGCCAACCTGGGGCAGGGCCAGGCGACGCTCGCCAAGGCGCAGCGCGACGTGGCCCGCTACCGGCCGCTCGCCGCGCAGCGCGCGGTCAGCCAGCTGGAGCTGGACAATTCGATCGCCGCCGAAGAGGTGGCGGCGGCCAACGTCGAATCGCTCAAGGCGCAGGTCGACCAGGCCAAGCTCAACCTGTCGTGGACGCGGGTGACGGCGCCGATCAGCGGCATCGCCGGCCTTGCAGTGGCCCAGGTGGGCGACCTGATGAACCCGCAGACGGTGCTCGCCACCGTGTCGCGGGTGGACCCGCTGCGCGTGCGCTTCAACCTGAGCGAGCAGGAATACCTGCGCTTCCGCCAGAAGGGCGAAGCCGACCCCGCTGCGGCCAAGCGTTTTGCCAACCTGCAGATGATCCTCGCCGACGGCCAGACCTTCCCGCCGCAGGGCCGGCTGATCTTCACCGACCGGCAGGTGGACGTGAAGACCGGCACCATCGGCGCGATCGGCCTCTTCCCCAATCCCGGCAACCTCCTGCGCCCCGGCCAATACGCCAAGGTGCGGGCGGAAGTGGACATGAGGCAGGGGGCGCTGCTGGTGCCGCAGCGCGCCGTCAACGAACTGCAGGGCGGCTACCAGGTCGCCGTCGTCGGCCCCGGCGACGTGGCGGAGGTGCGCAACGTCCAGGTGGGCCCGCGGCTGGGCGACCTGTGGGTCATCGACAAGGGGCTCCAGCCGGGTGACCGGGTGGTGGTCGCCGGCTACTCGCGCGTCAAGTCGGGCGCCAAGGTGACGCCCAAGTCGCCGCAGCAGGCCTCCGCCGTGTCGGGCGAGGGCTCCGGCTCGGGCGCCGGAGGGTCGGGCGGTTCCGGCGCGGGCGGTTCGGGCTCCGGGTCGGGATCGGGCTCCGACGCAGGCGGTTCGGGTTCGACTGCCGGCGGTTCGGGCTCCGGCTCCGGCAGCGCACCGGCGGGACGGTAAGCCGGCCATGTCGCGCTTCTTCATCGACCGGCCCATCGTCGCGATCGTCCTCGCGATCCTGACCGTCATTCTCGGCGTCGTGTCGATGCTCGGGCTGCCGATTGCGCAGTTCCCGCTGATCGTGCCGCCGCAGATCCAGATCCAGACCACCTACACGGGCGCCGACGCGGTGACGGTCGAGCAGACGGTGGCGACGCCGATCGAGCAGCAGATGAACGGCGTCGACAACATGCTGTACATGTATTCGGTCAACGCCAGCGACGGCACGCTCACCCTGCGCGTGGTCTTCGACGTCGACACGGACGTCAACATCGACCAGGTGAACGCGCTCAACCGCGTCGCCCAGGCGCAGCCGAACCTGCCCACCGACGTGAGCCAGTTCGGTTTGACCTACCGCAAGACCGCCGGCGTGCCGCTCATCCTGATCGGCCTCTACTCGCCGAAGGGCACGTACGACAGCCTGTTCCTGGGCAACTACGCGCTGATCAACGTCGACGACCCGCTGTATCGCGTCAACGGCGTCGGCCAGGTGCTCAACTTCGGCGCCGGCGACTATTCGACGCGCATCTGGATCAAGCCCGACCAGCTGGCCAAGCTGGGCCTCACCGTGTCCGACCTGATGCGGGCGATCCAGGCGCAGAACACCAACAACCCTTCAGGCCAGATCGGCGCCGAGCCGGCGCCGCCGGGGCAGGAGTTCACCTATTCGGTGCGCGCCCAGGGCACGCTGATCACCCCCGAACAGTTCGGCAACGTGGTGGTGCGGCTCAACCCCGACGGATCGATCGTGCGGCTCAAGGACGTGGCGCGCATCGAGCTGGGAGCGCTCTATTACAAGCAGGTCGCCCGCCTCAACGGCCAGCCGTCCAGCATCATCGGCATCTATCAGCTGCCCGGCTCGAACGCCCTGGCGGTCGTGCAGGGCGTGCGCAAGGTGATGGAGCAGCTCAAGCAGCGCTTCCCCAACGACCTCGACTATTCGGTTTCGCTCGACACCACGGTGGCGGTCACCGAAGGCATCAAGGAGATCCTGACCACGCTGCTCGAAGCGATCGGCCTGGTCGTGCTGGTGGTCTTCATCTTCCTGCAGAACTGGCGCGCGACGTTGATCCCGCTGATCGCCGTGCCGGTGTCGCTGATCGGCACCTTCGCGGTCTTCCCGATGCTCGGCTTCTCGATCAACACCCTGTCGCTGTTCGGCCTGGTGCTGGCCATCGGCTTGGTGGTCGACGACGCCATCGTCGTCGTGGAAGCGGTGGAGCACAACATCGAAGAGGGGCTGGCGCCGCGCGACGCGACGATCAAGGCGATGGATCAGGTTTCGGGGCCGGTGGTCGCGATCGCGCTCATCCTCGCCTCGGTGTTCCTGCCGGTGGCGTTGATGAGCGGCATCCAGGGGCGCCTCAACAAGCAGTTCGCCGTCACCATCGCCATCTCGGTGTTGATCTCGGCGTTCAACGCTCTCAGCCTGTCGCCGGCGCTGTCCGCCATGCTGCTCAAGCCGCGCAAGGAATCGAAAGGGCTGCTGGCCCGCTTCTTCAAGGGCTTCAACCGCTACTTCGAGAAGACCACCAACGGTTACATCAAGGCGTCGGGCTTCCTCATCCGCAAGTTCGTGGTCGGCCTGTTGATCCTGGTCGCCTTCGGCGTGCTCGCTTTCATTTTCGCCAAAAAGACGCCGTCGAGCTTCCTGCCGGACGAAGACCAGGGCTACTTCTTCCTGAACATCCAGCTGCCCGACGCTTCGTCGTTGCAACGCACCGACCTGGCCTTGCGCAAGGTGGACACCATCCTCAAGCAGACGCCAGGGGTGAGCAACGCCACGACCATCGCCGGCTTCAGCCTGCTGTCCTACGTCTCGGCCAGCTATTACGGCTTCTACTTCGTGTCGCTCAAGCCGTGGGATCAGCGCTCCGGCGGCCAGACGGCACAGGAGCTGATCGCGCGCATCAACCGCGACCTCAAGGCGCAGATCCCCGAAGCCACCTCCGCCTTCGGCTTCCTGCCGCCGGCGATCCCCGGCCTGGGCCAGGCCGGCGGCTTCTCGTTATGGTTGCAGGACCAGAGCGGCGGCACGCCCGACTTTCTGTATCAGAACCTGCAGCGCTACCTGACCGCGGCGCGCAAGCGGCCCGAGCTGCAGAACGTCAACGCCGTCTTCCGCGCCGGCGTGCCGCAGCTCTTTGTCGACGTCGATCGCGACAAGGTGATCAAGCAGGGCGTGCCGATCACCGACGTCTACCAGACGCTGCAGGCGTTCCTGGGCGGCATCTACGTCAACCAGTTCAACCGCTTCGGCCGCCAGTGGCGCGTCTTCCTGGCGGGCGAGGCGGCCTCGCGCGCCGATGCGCGCCAGATCGATCAGTATTACGTGCGCAACAACGACGGCAACATGGTGCCGCTGTCGGCACTGGTCACCACGCGCAGCATCGCGGGCCCCGAATACACCACCCGCTTCAATCTGTTCCGCTCCGCCCAGATCACCGGCTCGGCATCCGAAGGGCACAGCTCGCAGCAGGCGATGGCGGCGCTCGAGGAGGTCGCCAAACAGGTGCTGCCGCGCGACATGAGCTACACCTGGTCCGACCTGTCCTACCAGGAGCAGCAGGCCCAGGGGACGGAGGGCAGGGTCCTGATGCTGTCGCTGGTGTTCGTGTTCCTGATCCTGGCGGCGCTCTACGAAAGCTGGTCGCTGCCGTTCAGCGTCCTGCTGTCGGTGCCGGTCGCGGTCTTCGGCGCCTTCGCGGGCCTGCTGATGCGGCATTTCGACTTCGACATCTACGGCCAGATCGGGCTGGTCATGCTGATCGGCCTGGCGGCCAAAAACGCCATCCTGATCGTCGAGTTCGCCAAGGACGGCCTGGACAACGGCAAGCCGCTGGTGGACGCCGCGCTGGAGGGGGCGAAGCTGCGCCTGCGCCCCATCCTGATGACCTCGTTCGCCTTCATTTTCGGCTGCCTGCCGCTGTGGGCGGCCACCGGCGCCGGCGCCGCGGCACGGCAGATCCTGGGCACCACCGTGATCACCGGCATGATGGCGGCGACCTGCCTCGGCATCTTCCTGATCCCGGTGCTGTTCGTGGTCGTCGAGCGCCTCTCCGGCGCCGAGCGCAAGCACGGCAAGGGCAAGCCTGGCGAAGGCGGCCAGCCGCCGGACCAGGGGGGAGGCGAGCGGCACGGACGCGATGGGCGGCAGGACCGCGACGAACGGCAGGACCAGGACTACCAGGACGGCCAGAGCGGCCGGAGGGAGGGACGCGCCGACCCGCGGGACCACGCCGCCCCCGCTCCGACCGCGCCGACCGCCCCGGCGGGCGCACACCGATGAGAGCCCCGCGCGCCCGCTTCCTGTCGCCGCTGCTCGCCGCCGCGGTTCTCGCCGGCTGTACGGTCGGACCGACCTACCAGCGTCCGGAGATCACCTCGCCTGACCGGTTCTACGGCCAGGCCGCCGCCGCCCAGGCCGCCTCGCTGGCCGACCTGCCCTGGTGGCAGGTCTTCCAGGATTCGGCGCTCCAGTCGCTGATCCAGGAAGCGCTGCGCGACGGCTACGACGTCAAGATCGCCGCCGCCCGCGTGGCGGAGGCCCGCGCCCGCTGGGGCATCGCGGGAGCCGCGTTCTACCCGCAGGTCTCCTACCAGGGGGAGTTCGCCCGCGAGCGGTTCTCCGGCTACCAGCCGGGCGTGCCGTCCAACGGCGCCGTCAGCGACCTGGTGAGCGCCACCGTGCCCAACGTCTCGTGGGAGATCGACATCTGGGGCCGCGTGCGACGCCTCAATGAATCGGCCAAGGCGCAATACTTTGCCACCGAAGAGGCGCGGCGCGGCGTCGTGCTCACCCTGGTCTCCGAGGTCGCGGCAGCCTATTTCGACCTGCGCCAGCTCGACGAAAACCTCGAGATCGCGCGCCGCACCACGGCCGAGTTCCAGGATACCTACAACCTGTTCAACGCTCAGCTCCAGGGCGGCATCGCCTCGGCGCTCGACACCGCCGACGCCGAAGCGGCATGGGCCAACGAGGCGGCCCAGGTGCCGCTGATCGAAAGCCAGATCGCCGCCAAGGAGAACCAGCTGGCGGCGCTCCTGGGGCGCAATCCCGGCCCCATGCCGCGCGGCACGCCGCTGTTCCAGCAGCCCTTCCCGCCCGAGATCCCGCCGGGTCTCCCCGCGGCCCTGCTGCTGCGGCGGCCCGACCTGCGCCAGTCCGAGCAGCAGCTGATCTCCGCCAACGCCAACATCGGCGTCGCCGAAGCCGCCTTCTACCCCACCATCAGCCTCACCGGCATGTTCGGGGGCCTCAGCCCCGACCTGACCCACCTGTTCACCAAGGGCGAAACCTGGTCCGTCGGCGCCGGCCTCACCGGTCCCATCTTCGAGGGCGGCAGCCTGCGAGCCCAGTACAACGTCGCCAAGGCGCAGTTCGACCAGGCGCGCCTGCGCTACGAGCAGCAGGTCAACAACGCCCTGGGCGAAGTCTCCACCTCGATCGTCGCCCTGGGCAAGCTCGCGGACGCCACCGTCCAGCGCCAGCGCGGCGTCCACGCCTACCAGGAAGCCGTCCGTCTGGCCACCCTGCGCTACACCTCGGGCCTGTCCGCCTACTTCGAAGTCATCGACGCGCAGGAAAATCTGCTCACGTCGGAGAACAGCCTGGCGCAGACCCAGCACGACCGCCTCATCTCCCTGGTCAACCTCTACAAAGCCCTGGGCGGCGGCTGGCAAGTCGAAGAAAAATCAGTCCCACCCCCTGCCACCGGCGCCGCCGCTCCGCCCCCCGCCGCGGCCGGACCCGGATCGGGAGCCGAAACCGGAACCGCAGGAACCGCGGGTCCAGGAGGAGTCCCAGAGCCCTCCGCGCCAGCCACCCCGCCGGGCGCGACACCAGCCACTCAGGCGCCGCCCCCGGTGCCTGCCGAGCCCTCGACCACTCCGCCGCCACCATCGTCCGCCTCCCCAGCAGCCGCCCACCTGGGCGACCAGCTCTAGAAACAGTAGTCCGACGCCGGCGCGGCGCCAGCGCCGCGCCGGCCCTGGCTGCACCAGCCGGAGGGTACACTGTCACCGGGGCCTGCCGGGGCAGAGGGCGGACGCCGATCTGGGCGCCGCCGAACCAGGCGGGTGCGCGCGAGGGGTCGAGACCGTGCCTGCGACTGCCATATCATCATCTGAGACTGCCGCCCGCGATCTGCGGGTGGTCAGCCATAGCTCCGGGCACGGCCGGTGGCAGTTTGTATACGGGGAGGCGGCGCCGCGGCTGCGCCCGCTGCTGGCCGGGCCGTACCTGGGGTATTCCGAAAGCGCCACCAGCTTCCTGCGGCGCATCGAGGTGGCCAACGCCAACGCGGTGCTGATCGTCGCCTTTTCACCGCTCTACCTGATCGACCCGCTGCAGCCAGCCGCTGCCGTCGAGTGCCGCGCCTTCGTCGGCGGCATCAGCGACTCGCACGTCATCACTGAAACCGAACGGGAGTCGCTGGGCTTGCAGGTGGACCTGACGCCGCTCGGCGCCTACCAGCTGTTCGGACTGCCGATGAGCGACACCACCAATCGCGTCGTGACGCTCGACGACATCTTCGGCCACGACGGCCGCCGCCTGAGCGAACGCCTGCAAGCCGCGCCCACCTGGGAAGCCCGCTTCGCCATCCTGGACGCCTTCCTATGCGCCCGCCTGGACCGCGCGCGAGCCCCGTCCGCCGCCGTAGGCTGGGTCTGGGATCGCCTGCAGGAAACCGCCGGCAACGCCAGCATCGCCGATCTGGCCGCCGCCGTCGGCTGGAGCCGCAAGCACCTCATCGAGCGCTTCCGCGACCAGGTCGGCATGCCGCCCAAGCTCTACGCCCGCCTGCTGCGCTTCCAGCGCGTCATCCAACTGCTCAAACGCGGCACCCCCGTCCGCTGGGCCGACCTGGCCCTGGACTGCGGCTACTACGACCAGGCCCACTTCATCCGCGACTTCCGCCAGTTCGCCGGCAAAACCCCCACCGACTTCCAGCCCCGCATCCTCCCCGACAGCGGCGGCATCATCGGCGACTAGCTGGCGCGCGTCAGGCGCGGCCGGTGTAGTTGGGGCCGAAGAAGATGAGGAGGGAGAGGCCTTCGGAGTGGTCGAAGTCGTGGAAGGTGTGGGGGGTGTCGCGGGGGACGAAGATGAGGTCGCCGGTGACCAGGGGGTGGCGCTTGCCGGCGACGGTGAGGGCGCCGCTGCCGGCAAGGACGTAGTAGAGCTCGTCCTGCTTGTGGGGCTGCTGGTTGTCGTGATCGCCGGGCTTGAGGTGCCAGAGGTGGGCGCTCAGGGTGTCGAGGGCCGGGGGCAGCGGGTCGGAGCCATTGCCTTCCATGTAGGTGCCGATGAGGGTCTTGAAGCTGGCGCCCGAGCGCAGGATGGCGGGGAGGTTCCAGGTCTGGCCGGGGGCTGGCGCCGGATGGGCGGCGGTGCCGGGTTGGGGGTGGGGCGAATCGGTTGGCGCGGTCACGACGATACTGTACAGCAGGGTGGTGGGGGTGGGCGGCGCGGCGGCTGGCGGCTACCGGAGGACGGCTGGCGGCCGGGCTGTTAACCTTGGGACGGGGTTCTCCGTTGGTTGGCTAGAGGGTGGCATAACGCGCCCACAACCTGACGACTGCCAAGGAGACTGCCATGGCCTACATGGTTCCAATCATTCTCGTGCCGGGGTTCTTCATCGCCGTGGTGTTGGCGATCCGTTTGGTGGTGACCAATCGGCGCCGGATCCAGATCGCGACCCTGCATGCCGAGCTGCACCGGCACCTGTTGGAAAAGTTTGGCTCGGCGAGCGAAGCGCTCCAGTATCTGCAGAGCGATGCCGGCAAGAGCGTGCTGGACGCGGCATCGGTGGAGCAGGCCAATCCGTTCGGCCGCGTGCTGGGCTCGGTCCAGGCCGGGTTGATCACGCTGGGTGCGGGCATCGCCATGCTGATCAGCCAGCGGGTGATCCGAGACGGCGACGCCGCCGATGGTTTCTACGTCATGGGCATGCTGGGCTTGATGATCGGGATCGGTTTCCTGGTGTCGGCGGCGGTCGCCTACGTACTGATCCGCCGCTGGGGACTGGTGTCGCGTCCCAGCCAGGCACACAGTGACGCGGCCTGACGACCTGCATAGATCCAGACCCTGATGCGCGCGCTGTTCACCGTCATGGACCCGCCGGTTTCGCCGCCGGCGCCGCCAGCCTTCCGGCCCGCGTCCGGGCTGCTGGCGTCGCCGTCGACGGGCACCGTGACGGCGGCGGCGAGCGCGACAGCCGCGGCGGCGGCGGCGGCGGCGAACGATGCCGAAGCCGCCGCGGCGGAGTTTCAGGCGTTCTACCTGCGGACGTCGCGGGCGCTGTGGGCCTACCTGGTCGCCGCCGGCCGCGACCGCGCCCTGGCCGACGACCTGTTGCAGGAGAGCTATCTGCGTCTGTTGCAGGCGCGTGGCGCACCGCGCAATGAAGAAGACCGGCGCCGCTACCTGTTCCGCATCGCCAGCAACCTGCTCGCCGACGAACGGCGGGCAGGCCGGCGCTCGGTGCAGCTTGCCCCTCCCGGACGCGACGCGCGTGACGCCGGCGCAACCGGCGACGGCGCCCCTTCAGGTGAGCTGCACGCGAGCAGCGCTCCGGGCATGCTGGGCGCGGTCGACCCGGCGGCCCAGGGCGACACCAACGTCGAGATCAGCCGCGCCCTGGCCGAGCTGCCCGCGCAGCAGCGCCGGCTGCTCTGGTTGGCGCACGTCGAGGGCTGGGATCACCGCGAGATCGCCGCCATTGTCGGCGTGGGGGCTACCAGCGTGAAAGTGCTGCTGTTCCGCGCCCGCAAACGCCTGGCCGCCCTGCTGGGCGCCGCCACCGGCACAGATGCCAGGTCCCAAGGAGCCCGCTCATGACCCAAGTCGATTGCCCGCGGACCACCCAGGTGCTCGCAGCCCGGCGCCGTACGCCGCTCGGGGCCCCCGGCACCGGCGTCACGGCCGACCACGCAGCCGGCGCCGCAGACGCCACAGCGACGGCCGATCACATCGCCACGTGCCCCACCTGCGCCGCCGCGCTGGTGGCCGATCGCGCGCTGAGCGATTTCGCCGCGGCCCTGGAGCGCCAGGCGGCGCTCCCCACCGCGACCCAGATTCTGTTTCGCGCCCAGCAGCGGCAGACCGCGCTGGCCGCCGACCGCGCCGTGCGGCCCATCAAGCTGTGGGGGCTGTGCGTGGCCGTGGGCTGCATCCTGGCTGCCGCCGTCCTGCTGGTGACCCACGCCGGCGCTCTTTGGCACCGCGTGCTGTCGCTGCAAGCCGCCGCCGCCCCGCCGCTCCTGATCCTCGCCGGCGTGGTCAGCGTCGGCCTGGCCAGCCTCCTGCTGCACCTGCACGCCGCCTGGACCGAGCCCTAAGCCCCGCCAACTGGTCGTACGCGGCGTGCCGGAAGTGGATCTCGCAACAGCTGGCCTGAGCTGCAAGAATCTCCCAGGTTCCCAGGGCACCGCCCAGCGGATCCAGTCGGGTTCGGTCGGCGCCTGCGCGAAGACGGGCAGGGGCGGACCGCAACCTTGGAGGAGATGATGATCAGAGCCTGCCGAAGCCTTGCCGCGCTCGCCGCGGCGGCGCTTGTTGCCGCTCCCGCGGCCGCCCAGCTGTTCAGCGGCGTCACGATCCCTTTGTCGGACTCCGACATCGATACTCATAGCCGTGGCGGCGCTCAGCACGCCTTGGTCAGCCAGGGCATCGGCCTGGTCCAGGTGACGATCGACTACAGCAGTCCGCACGTGCACAGCCCGACCGGCGTCGATCGACGGGGCAAGATCTGGGGCAAGGGCAACCTGGTCGAATACGGGATGGCGACTCTTCCCTGGGGCAGCTGCGGCAGTCAGTGCCCGTGGCGCGGCGGCGCCAACGAGAACACCGTCTTCACCACGACTCACGACGTCACCATCCAGGGCCAGCGCCTGCCGGCCGGCTCCTACGGCCTCTTTTTCATCCCCGACGCGACCGAATGGACGATCATCTTCTCGAAGAACCACACCTCCTGGGGCAGCTTCACCTATGACGCGAAGGAAGATGCCTTGCGCGTCACGGCGAAGCCCCAGCCGAGCGAGTATCACGAAGATCTCACCTACGAGTTCCGCGACCAGAACCCCGACAGCGTAACGGCCGTGCTGCGCTGGGAGGACCTGCAGCTGCCGTTCGCCATCAAGGTCGAGAACATCGATGAGCTCTATTTCCAGAAGATCCGCCAGGAGCTGCGCTCGGCGGGCGGCTTCAATTGGCGCGGCTGGGCCATGGCGGTCCAGTTCTGCCTCACCCACAAGATCCACCTCGACGAAGCTCTCCTCTGGGCCCGGCACGGCATCGACCCGAACTTCGGCGGCCAGGAGAACGCGACGACCCTCTTCACCCTGGCGATGGCGCTCGAGGACAACGGCCAGACGGCCGAGGGAAAGGCCGTGCTGGTCAAGGCAGTCCATCGCCCGGACGCCGCCCCGATCGACGTCCACCTCATCGGCCGCCGGCTCCTCGCGATGCACCGCCCCGCCGAAGCGATGGAAGTCTTCACGGCCAACGCCCAGCTCCACCCGGACGCCTGGCCGGTGCACTTCGGGCTGGCCCGCGGTTATGCGGCGCTGGGCCAGCAGGACCAGGCGATCGCCGAGGCCAAGCTGGCGCTGCGGCAGGCCCCCGACGCCGCAAACCAGCAGGCGGTCAAGGACTTCATCGCGACTCTCGAGGCAGGAAAGCCCGCCAACTGAGCCCGCCGCCCCGGGGCCGGACCTCCAGGTCGTCCGGCCCGGCGCGGCCCGCGCCGGGCACGGCTGGACCGACCTGACGGACCTGACCAGCAGGCTCGCCGGTTCCGGCCCTCTGTGTGCTAGCATCCCGCCCGCTCGGCTGGGAAGGCTGTCGGTCCTGGCCGCGGCGCACACCTATGGAAATCTACGACGACATCCTGGAAACGCTCGGCAATACGCCGCTGGTGCGCCTGCGCCGGTTTCACCCCGCAGGGGCGACGCTGGCGGCGAAGATCGAGTCGTTCAACCCTGGCGGCAGCGTCAAGGACCGGATCAGCATCGCCATGATCGAGGCCGGGGAGCGCGCCGGCCTGCTGAAGCCTGGCGGCACCATCGTCGAGCCCACCTCGGGCAATACCGGCGTGGGTCTGGCGATGGCGGCCAACCTGCGCGGCTACCAGCTGATCTGCACCGCCGCCGACAAGATCCCGCAGGAGAAGATCGCCCTGTTGGAGGCCTTGGGCGCCAAGGTGATCACCTGCCCGACCCACGTCGAGGCGGACGACCCCCGGTCGTATTACAAGGTGGCGGAGCGGCTGCGCGACGAGGAAGGCGCCTACCTGCCCTACCAGTACTACAACCAGGCCAACCCGGAGGCGCACTATCGCACCACCGGCCCCGAGATCTGGCGCCAGACCGACGGCAGGATCACCCACTGGATTGCCGGCGTGGGCACCGGCGGCACCATCAGCGGCACCGCCAAATATCTCAAAGAGCAGAACCCGGCGATCCGGGTCATCGGCGTGGACCCGATCGGCAGCGTCTACCTGTATTACCGCCAGCACGGCAAGCTGCCGCCCGCCGACCAGATCCACCAATACCTGATCGACGGCATCGGCGAAGACTTCCTGCCTTCGTGCGTGTGGTGGGACTATATCGACGAGATCGTCAAGGTGGACGACAAGGCGGCCTACCGCGCCACCCTGGAGCTGGCCCGCAAGGAGTCGATCTTTGTCGGCTCGTCGAGCGGCGCCGCCGCCGCCGGCGCCCGCCAGATCGCCGCCGGCCTGCCCGCCGACGCCCTGGTCGTCACGCTCTTCCCCGACTCGGGCGAGCGCTACCTTTCAAAGCTCAATCAGACCTGGCTGCGCGGCCACGGCCTGCTCGACGACTGACCGCGGCACACCCGCCGCCCCGCGCTCACCGCACGACGTCACCGGTCACCGCTCCGGCCGCCCCCTGGGGGACGACCGGGTGGCGTCTGCGTGCCCTTGGCGGCGCCGGCTAGGCGTCCAGCTTCTTTTGCGCGTTGGTGTACAGGCGCCAGCAGAGGACGCCGAAGACGGCGGCGCAGAGCAGGCCGCCGGTCACGTCGCCGCGCTTGAAGGCGCCGAAGGCCGGCACGAGGTTGCCCAGGTCGATGCGGTCGAGCAGCGTCGGATTTTCCATGTGGAAGAGGGAGTCGCCGCAGAAGGCGACCAGGGCTATGAGCACGCCTCCTAACGAGCCGCCGGCGACCAGGCCGGTGGCGTAGAGCATGCCGCTCGATAGCTCGCTCTCCTCCTTTCTGTTCGCCATCTTGTCGGCGAAGGCCTTGACCATGCCGCCGATCCAGATGGGGAAGGTGGTGGACAGCGGCAGGTAGGCGCCGACCGCCCAGGATAGGGCGTGCGCGCCCGCCATCTGCGCCATGAAGGCGAGCCCGACGCCGACCAGGACCGGCGCCCAGGGGAGGTTCTTGGCCAGCAGGCCCTTGATGATCGTGGCCATCAGGGTGGCCTGCGGCGCGGCCAGCTTGGGGCCGCCGATGCCGTGCAGCTCGCCGGCACGATAGGTCTGGTCGAGCAGGAAGAGCGTGCCGCCGATGACCAGGGTCGACACCAGCACGCCGATGATGAAGCCGATCTGCTGGCGGCGCGGCGTGGCGCCGACCAGGAAGCCGGTCTTCAGGTCTTGCGAGGTGGCGCCGGCGTTGGCGGCGGCGATGCAGACCAGGGCGCCGACGCACAGGGCGACGGCCTGGTAGACGTCACCGGTGCGGCCGACGACGACGAAGACGACGCAGGTCGCCATCAGGGTGGCGATGGTCATCCCCGAGATCGGGTTGGACGAGGTGCCGATGATGCCGACGATGCGGCTGGACACGGTGACGAAGAACAGGCCGAACACCACGACCAGCAGGCCCATCAGCAGCGACCCCGGGAACTCGCCGTGCGGGAAGTGGGGCAGCACGGTGATGATCAGCGCCAGCACCAGCGATCCGACGATGACGATGCCGATGCCCAGGTCGTCGTCGGTGCGCAGCTTCTTGGCGCCCCCCGACCCTTCGCGCAGCGACTTGACCGACTCGCGGAAGGCGGAGACGATGGTGGGCAGCGTCTTGATCAGGGTCATCACGCCGGCACAGGCGACCGCCCCGGCGCCGATGTAGCGGATGTAGGCGCGATAGATCCATTCGGCGTGCGAGTGGCCGGAGCGCCAGCCTTCCGAGAAGCCCAAAGCCTGCAGGTCCTGCACCAGGCGCGTTTCGGGCACCAGCCACGAGATCAGCGGGATCAGCGCCAGCCAGGCCAGCACGCCACCCGAGGCCAGCTCGCCGGCGATCTTGGGGCCGATGATGTAGCCCAGGCCCAGGTACTCGGGGGTGACGTCGCACTGCAGGGTGGCGTCGGGGATGACCCCCGCTGTCTTGGTGCGGAACCAGGTGGCGGTTTCGTTCCACAGGCCCAGGATGCCGTACAGGAACTTGTAGAGCAGCGCCATGCCCACACCGGCAAACACCGTCTTGGCCAGGTCGCCGCCGCGTTCGCCGGCGATCAGCACGTCGGCGCAGGCGGTGCCCTCGGGGTACGGCAGCTTGCCGTGCTCCTTGACGATGAGCGCCCGGCGCAGCGGGATCATGAACAGCACGCCGAGCGTGCCGCCGACCGCCGACAGCACGAAGATGGTGGCGTAGTTGAAGTATTCGTTGCCGTTGGCGAGAAAGAGCAGCGCCGGCACGGTGAAGACGACGCCGGCGGCGACCGACTCTCCGGCCGAGCCGATCGTCTGCACGATGTTGTTTTCCAGAATGGTGGAGTTGCCGAGCCGCTTGAACACCGCGATCGACAGCACCGCGATCGGCACCGACGCCGAAACGGTGAGGCCGGCGCGCAGCGCCAGGTAGACCGTGGCGGCGCCGAACAGGACGCCGAAGAGGCTGCCCAGGATGACCGCCCTGGGCGTGAACTCCGCGATGTTCTGCGACGCGGGGATGAAAGGCTCGAACTTCTCGGGGCTCGTCTCGGCCATCGGGACCTCCATCCAAGAAACCGCGCGCTGGACCAACGCCGTGGAAAACCGTTGGCGATGCTACTGTGGTCTGTCGAATGGCGCAACAGCCTTGCCGGCTTGCCCATTCACGCCTGCCGCAAAACGTCGCCGGCGCCCGTCCTGGCCGCGGCGCCCGGCCGCCTCAGGGCGCGAGCAGCGCGTCGAGCAGCGCCGCCAGGCGGTAGCCGGCGAGCGCGATCGCCGGCTGGGCGACGTCCGCGGCCAGCTGGCGATAGGTCTCCGGCGGCTCCTGGCCGCGCACCAGGAGCGGCGAATAGACCCTGGCCTTCACCGTGTCGTAGCCGTCGTTGGCCCACGCCTCGAAATGCAGCAGGTCCAGCCGAGCCGCCGTCCCGGCCGGCGGATGGAGCGCGGTCACCCGCGCCGCCAGGCGGCCGATGTAGTCCGCGTCGCTTTCCTGCGGCTGCCGCGGATAGGAGATGGTGAGGATCGAATCCCAATACCAGTGCAGGCTCGCATGGACGGGATCGAGCTTGAACAGCAGGCCCCCCCGGTCGCCCTGCGGCTCCTCCGCGGTGACCCGCGACGCGGCGTGGAGCGGCATGTGGATGTCGCCCACCAGGTGCAGCACCCAGGCCAGGTCGAGCGCCTTCTGGGCCGGCAGCTGGCGCGGGTCCGCCAGGTGCGCCGCGAACAGCCGCAGCCGCTCGATGACGTTTTCGGGGCTGGCGGGCAGGTCGAGGCGGTCGCGCGCCACCCCCGTCCAGGGGCCGGCCGCGGCCACCTGCCAGAACCAGTCGACGTAGTGCCAGGGCGGGTGGTTGTACCTGGCCATGCGCTGCGGATGGCCGGCGTCCCGCACCAGGTCGGCCCAGGTCGCCGCCAGCTCGAACAGCTCGCGCTGGCGCACCGCCGCGGGCCGGCCGTCGCTGGGCAGCAGGCTGGCCAGGTCGGCGTCGCCGGGCGCCGCGGCGAGGATCGCCACCGCCCGCTCGCGCGTCGCCGGCTGCATGGCGTCCCAGGCGATGCGCGCCACCACGCGGTGGCCGTTGGGATCCCAGCCCGCCGCCGGGACGGCCGCCGGGAGCGCCGCGGCGGCGGCGACCACCCCACCGGCGACCAGGGCGCGGGCGAGCCGGTTCATGGGGCACCCCTGCGGGCCTTGAACGACCAGGTGAAGACGAAGCGGGCCACCATGTCGCCCTGGGGATTGCGGCCGATGGTGACGGCGCGCACCTGGGTGGGCTCATTGGAGGTGAGGGCCGCGGCGACGGCGCCGAAGATGGCGTCGCCGTCGACGCAGGTGAAGGTGGTGGGGGTCGTGGCTTTCTTTTCGAAGCTCCCCTCCATGCCGACGATCAGCAGCGCGACCGGGGCCGGAGCGCTGGTCGTCGCCAGCATCGCCAGGGCGCCGGTCGAAAGCTCCGCCGCCATGCTGAGCGCCGCGAAGTAGGTGGAGCGGAACGGATTGGTCGTGCGCCAGCCGTAGGGCACCGTCACCACGCAGTGCTGGCGGTCGACTTCGGGAATGCGCAAGCCGGCGACCAGCGCCAGCGGCAGCCGCCGCAGAAAAAGGGCGCGCAGCAGCCAGGGACGGCCCAGGCGCGCCCGCAACGGTTCGACCGGCCAATCGGCGGTGGGATCGCTCATCGCTGCCTCCTGCTCGTCGTGCTCATCCTGCTCATCGTCATCACATCATGCTCCATATGACGGACCTTGCGGGGGCGGACCGCTGGCGCTGCCGCTCCCGGCTCACGCCGCACGCTCACGGCACCGCCAGGTGGGCCGACTCGGCATCGCCCATTTCGACGCCGCCGCCGGGGAAGTATTCGCGCCAGCGGCGGGTGACCAGCGCCGCGGTGTCGGGATCGCAGTGCAGCTCAGCCGGAAACCCCGGTTTGAGGCGGGCGTCGATCAGCACCGGCGGCCGGTAGACCAGGTGGTTGCGCTCGACGGTGGTGGCGGCGGCGTGGATGTCGGCCGCCGGCTCGAAGCGGGTGAAGGTCGTCCACAGGAAGTTGATCGGGCTTGCCGCGGCCCGCCGCGGTTCGTCGGTCAGCACCAGCAGCGGCCAGCCGGCAAAGGCCGGGTGGGCGGCAAAGCGCGCCGCCGCGCCAGGGTCGGCGGCGGCGGACGGTCCGCCCAACACCAGGCAGCCGGGGCTGAACACCAGCGCCTCGGTCAGCCCCTGCGGCAGGCCGTGCGCGCCGGGCGCAAACTGGCGCGGCAGCTCGCGCACCGGGCTGCCCAGGCCGAGCCACACGCCCTTGGAGCCTTCGTTGACCCGCGGACCGGTGTAGTCCAGGGTGTCCATCGACAGATTGGCGAACACGAACAGGTCGGTTTCGGGGCGCGTCCGCTCCAGGACATGGGTGAGCGTGGCGCGAAAATCCTTGAGATCGACGGCCTGGTCGGTGACCAGCAGGAACTTGGTGAGCGACAGCTGCCCTTCGCCCAGGATGCGGAACGCCGAGGCCATCGCTTCGCGCGGGTAGCGCTGCTTGACCACCGCCGCCGCCAGCGAGTGGTAGCCGGTTTCGCCGTACGACCACAGCGCCTCGACCGCCGGCATCACCAGCGGGAAGAGCGGCGCCAGCAGCTCCTGCAGCAGGTCGCCCAGAAAGAAGTCCTCCTGCCGCGGCTTGCCGACCACGGTGGCGGGAAAGATCGCGTCGCGCCGGCGCGCCAGCCATTCGACTTCGAAGACCGGATAGTCGTGCCGCAGCGAGTAGTAGCCGTAGTGATCGCCGAACGGCCCCTCCGGCCGCCGCACCCCCGGCGGCACGCGGCCGAACAGCGCCAGCTCCGCCGCCGCCGGCACGCGGCGCCCGGCGGCGGGTCCCGGCATCATCGGCAGCCGGGCGCCGGCGACCAGCGAGGCCAGCATCAGCTCGGGGACGTTTTCGGGCAGCGGCGCGATGGCGGCGAGCATCAGCGCCGGCGGCCCGCCCAGCCAGACGCTCACCGGCAGGCTCTGGCCGCGCGCTTCCGCGACGGCGTAGTGGAAGCCGCCGCCCTTGCCGATCTGCCAGTGCATGCCGGTGGTGTGCGGATCGTGCACCTGCAGCCGGTACATGCCGAGGTTGTGCCCCTTGCCGGCGGGGTGCTCGGTGTAGACCAGCGGCAGGGTGACAAAGGGGCCGCCGTCCTCGGGCCAGGTGGTGAGCGCCGGCAGGCGGTCCAGCCGCACGTCCCGCGTCACCACCTCCATGACGGTGCCGCGCCGCCGGCGCGGCCGCTCCGCGATGCCGACCCGCAGCGCCTGGCGCGCCACGTCGCGCGCCCCCCACAGCTTGCCGGGGGTCGGCGGCAGCAGGGTTTCAGCCAGCTCGACCAGGCGCCGCACCAGCTGGAACGGCCGCCGGCCGAACGCCGTTTCGGCCCGCCGGGCGGTGCCGAACAGGTTGGTGGCCAGCGGCAGCTCGGCGCCGCGCACGTTCTGAAACAGCAGCGCCGGGCCGCCGGCCGCGATCACCCGCCGGTGGATCTCCGCCGCCTCCAGCCGCGCGTCGACCGGCGCCTCGACCACCGCCAGGTCGCCGTCGCGGCGCAGCTGCGCCAGAAACGCGCGCAGGTCCGGGAAGGTGGCACCAGGGTCGGCCGGCATGGAGGCAGGCAGTCTATCGCCATTCGCCAGGCCCCTTGGGGGAGCCGGACCGATCCAGCCGCGGGATCGGCGATAATGCGACGACGATCGACTCCTCCTCCCTGCAGCTCCCCCTCAAGAGGACAGCGCGATGGCGGCAGACCCGACATACCCCGACCAGTACCCCGCCGGCGACCGCAACGGCGGTTCGCGGAGCTGCCTGGGGATGGCGGCGTGGGGCGTGGCGGGGCTCGTCGTGCTGGCGATCCTGCTGGCGGCGGCGGGCGGCTTCTGGCTGCGCTCGCGGCTGACGGCCAGCCTGCCGCGCACCACCGGCGAGGTGCGGGCGGCCGGCCTGGGCGCCGCCGTGCAGATCGACCGCGACGCGTCGGGGGTGCCGACGGTGGCGGCGGCAAGCCGGCTGGATGCCGCCCTGGCGCTGGGCTTCCTGCACGCGCAGGAGCGGTTCTTCCAGATGGACCTGCTGCGCCGGTTGGCCGCCGGCGAACTGGCCGAGCTGGTGGGGCCCGGCGCGCTGCCCACCGACCGCGATCACCGCGTGCACCGCGGCCGCGCCCTGGCGGAGAGCTGCCTGCTGCGCGCCAGCCCCCAGGAGCGGGCGCTGGTCGCGGCCTACACGCGCGGCGTCAATGCCGGCCTGGCCGCGCTGGGCGGCCCGCCGCCCGAGTACCTGCTGCTGCGCACCGCTCCGGCCCCCTGGCGGGAGGCCGACTCGTATCTGGCGGTGCTCGCCATGTTCTTCAACTTGAACGATTCCCACGCCGCGACCGAGGCGATGCTGGGCGACCTGCAGGCCCGTCTGCCGCGCCCGCTGTACGAGTTCATCGAGCCGATCGGCACCGAATGGGACGCGCCGCTGGCCGGCGCCGCCTACACCACGCCGCCCATCCCCGGCCCCGACGTCCTGGATCTGCGCCAGGGACCGGTGCCCCCGGCACCCAGGCGACCGCCGCGAGTGGCGGCCGCCACCGACGCGGCGCGGCCGCTGCTGGCAAACAGCCCACCGGCATCCGACGCCGCGCTCGCCACGCTCGCCACCCTCCCAGCCGGCGGCGGCATCCTGCCCGACCCGGCCGACCTGGATGCGGCGCAGCCGTTCGCCGCCGCCACCGGCAGCAACAACTGGGCGGTGTCCGGCGCGCACACCGCCGACGGCGGCGCGCTGCTCGCCAACGACATGCACCTGGGCCTGTCGCTGCCCAACGTCTGGTACCGCGCCGTGCTGCGCTGGCGCGACGCCGGCGGTGCCCAGCGGCAGCTTGCCGGCGTCACCCTGCCGGGCACGCCGGGGGTGGCGGTCGGCAGCAACGGCCACGTCGCCTGGGGCTTCACCAACAGTTATGGCGACTGGACCGATCTCATCGACCTGGAGCTGGACCCCAAGGACCCCGACGTCTACATGACGCCCGCCGGGCCGCGCCACTTCCTCCACCAGCACGAGCGCATCGCGGTGAAGGGCCGTCCCGACCAGGACCTGGACGTGCTCGCAACGATCTGGGGACCGGTGATCGAACGCACCGTCGGCCACCGGCGCGCGCTGGCGTGGACGGCGCACCACCCCGAAGCGCTCAATCTCTCCCTGGCGGCCCTGGAAGATGCGACCACCGTCGCGCAGGCGATCGAGGCGGCGCACGGCGCCGGCATCCCGCCGCAGAACTTCACCGTCGTCGACGACCACGGCCACATCGGCTGGACCATCATCGGCAAGATCCCGCGCCGGGTGGGTTTCGACGGCCGCACCCCGACCTCGTGGGCGGACGGGCGCCGCTCGTGGAACGGCTGGGTCTCCTCGGCCGAGGTGCCGCAGGTGGTGGACCCGCCCTCGGGCCGCATCTGGACCGCCAACGCGCGCACCATGGACGGCCAGCCGCTGGCGCTGCTGGGCAACAGCGGCTACGACCTGGGCGCCCGCGCCCAGCAGATCCGCGACGACCTGCTGCGGCTGGAGGGCGCCACCCCGCGCGACCTGCTGGCGATCCAGCTCGACGACCGCGCCGTGCTGATGGCGCGCTGGCACACCCTGCTGCTTGCCGTGCTGACTCCCCAGGCGGTCCAGGCCGATCCGCGCCGCGCCACGCTGCGACGCGTCGTCCTCGGCGACTGGGACGGCAGAGCCAGCATTGCGTCGGTCGGCTATCGCGCAGTGCGCGCCTTCCGCGGCCAGGTCGCGCTGCACACCTTCGCCAGCCTGACCGGTCTGGGCTCGGGCGAACGGGGAGCTCAGGCCCTGCGGCTCAGCAAGCAGTTCGAGGGCCCGCTGTGGCGGCTGGTCACCGAACGACCGCCGCACCTTCTGGCGCGACGCTACGCCACCTGGGATGCGGCGCTGCTGGCCGCCGCTGACGCCACGATCGCCCAGGCGGGAGCCAAGGGCCTGGACGGCCATCCCTGGGGCGAGCGCAACGCCCTGGCCGTGCGCCACCCGCTGTCGCGCGTCCTGCCGTTCCTGTCGGGAGTGCTCGACGTGCCGGCCCACTGGATGCCCGGCGACACCGACATGCCGCGCGTGCAGGGCCCCAGCTTCGGCGCCTCCGAACGCCTGGTGGTGTCGCCGGGGCGTGAGGCCCAGGGCCTGTTCGAGATGCCGGGCGGTGAGAGCGGCCACTTCCTGTCGCCGCACTACCGCGACGGCGAAGCCGCCTGGGAGCGCGGCCTGCCGACGCCGCTGCTGCCCGGCTCGACCGTCGCCACCCTGCGCCTGGTGCCGGCCGGCTAGCGGCGGGCCGGCCGGGGATCTGCGGCCTTACGCCAGCGGCTTTTCGGCCATCAGCGCCAGCAGGTTGTCTTCGCTGTCGTAGAAGTCGGCCAGCCACAGCTCGTGGTCGGGCATGCGGGCGACCAGGTGGGGGGCCTGCTCGAAGCGGACGCCGCGCGCCGCGAGGGCGGCATGGGCGGCGTCGATGTCGGCGACGCGGTAGTACAGGATGGACGCCTTGTGGTCGAGGTCGGGGCGTTCCGCCCTGGCGAGCATCAGGCGCAGGCCGCCGCAGTCGAAGAAGCTCAGCGCCGGGCCGGCGGCGAACAGAAAGCGCATGCCGAGCGTGTCGCGATAAAACGCCGTGGCCCGCGCCACGTCCTGCACGTTGACGGCGACCTGGCCGATCTGCGAGAGCCCGGCGAACGCGGCGCCGTCGGTCGTTTCGGTCATCGTGGTTGGAACCGCTCAGTTGACGGCGTGCGGTGCGGCCAGGCCGAAGGGCGCGATGGCGGCGTCGAAGGCGCCGCCGTCCTTGTAGACCATGCGGTAGGAGCCGTGCATGGAGCCCACCGCCGTCGGCAGCGGGCAGAAGCTGGTGTATTCGAAGCTTTCACCGCGGGCGAGCACCGGCTGTTCCCCCACCACGCCGGGCCCTTCCACCCGTTGCACTTCGCCGTTGGCGTCGGTGATGATCCATTCGCGGCTCATCAGCTGCACCGTGCGGCTGTCCAGGTTGGAGATGCGGACGTGGTAGGCGAAGAAGTAGTAGTTTTCCTGCGGCGAGCTGCGCTCCGCGTCGTAGACGCTTTCCACTTCGACACGGATACCTCGGGTTTCGGTTGCGCTCATCGCCCGGATTATAGACCGCGGCCGGTTACCATGTCGTCGGCAGCGCCGGCCGGGAACCTGCAGCCCCGCCCCGGCGTTGCAACCAGGTAGATCGATTCCAGCCAGCGGACCTGCACTACTCTTGCGATGCGTCCCGGATCACCTGGTCTTCACGCCAGGACCCGGCAGCTGACTTTCTCGGAGGGAACCATGCGCCGACCCCTGTTGCCGCCCACCTGCCCGGCCGCCCGCCTCACCTCCAGCCTGACCCTCGTGCTGACCGCCTGCCTGGCCGCGTGCCTGTGCGCCGGCCTTGCCGCGCCGCCCGCCGCCGCGTCGAGCTCCCCGGCCGCCCCGGCAGGCGCCGCCGCACCGGGAACCATCGATCCCAGCCTGCTCGCCGGCATGCGGGCGCGCTCGATCGGCCCGGCCGCCATGAGCGGGCGCATCGTCGACATCAAGGGGGTGGAAACGGACCCGCTGACGGTCTACGTCGGCGCCGCCACCAGCGGCATCTGGAAGACGGCCAACGGCGGCCTCACCTGGGCGCCGATCTTTGACGACCAGCCGGTGCATTCGATCGGCGCCATCGCCATCTTCCCGGCCAACCCCAATGTCGTCTGGGTGGGGACCGGCGAGGGCAACACCCGCAACAGCGCTTCGGTGGGCAACGGCGTCTACCGCTCGCTCGACGCCGGCCGCACCTGGCAGCACGTCGGCCTGGACAAGACCGAACACATCCGCCGCATCGTGCTCCACCCCACCGACCCCGACGTGGCGTACGTCGCCGCCGAAGGCCGGGAGTGGGGAGAAAACCCCGAGCGCGGCATCTTCAAGACCACCGACGGCGGCCGGTCCTGGAAGCGCATCCTGTACGTGGACGAGCGCACCGGCGGCGCCGAGCTGGCGATGGACCCGGGCAATCCCAACAAGATCTTCGCCGGCATGTGGCAGTTCCGCCGCTGGCCCTGGGGCTTCCGCTCGGGCGGTCCGGGCTCGGGGCTGTACGTCACCCTGGACGGTGGCGACACCTGGAAGAAGCTCACCGCCGACGATGGCCTGCCCAAGGGCCTGCTGGGTCGCATCGGGGTCGCCTTCGCGCGCTCCCAGCCGAGCGTCGTCTACGCGCTGGTCGAGGCGGAAGGCAAGAACGCGGTGCTGCGCTCCGACGACGGCGGCGCCAGCTGGCAGACCACCAACACCGACGCCGACACCACCGAGCGGCCCTTTTACTACGCCGAGATCCGCGTCGATCCGCAGCGGCCCAACCGGCTGTACGACCTCACGTCGCGCCTGCGGGTGTCGGAGGACGGCGGCAGGACCTTCCACCTGCTCGGCCAGTCGCGCGAGATCCACGGCGACTACCACGCCCTGTGGATCGATCCCAACGATTCGCGCTTCATGGTCGTGGGCGAAGACGGCGGCGTCGGCATCAGCCGCGACCGCGGCGAAAACTGGCAGTTCGCCGCCAACCTGCCGTTCGGCCAGTTCTACCACGTCGCCGTCGACAACGAGGTCCCCTACAACGTCTACGGCGGCCTGCAGGACAACGGCGCCTGGCGCGGCCCCAGCTCGGTGTGGGAAAACGCCGGCGTGCGCAACGCCCATTGGGTGATCGTCGGCGGCGGCGACGGCTTTGTCACCCTGCCCGACCCGCACGACGCGCACCAGGGCTACTCGGAGGCGCAGGGCGGCGACCTGCAGCGCTTCGACCTGCGCACCGGCGAGCGCAAGACGCTGCGGCCGCCCGAGCTGTCGACCGATCCCGCCAAACGCCTGCGCTTCAACTGGAACACCGGCCTGGCCGAGGACCCCTTCGACCCCGCGACGATCTACTACGGCAGCCAATACCTGCTCAAGTCCACCGACCGCGGCGACACCTGGACGGTGGCCAGCCCCGACCTGACCACCAACAATCCCGACTGGCAGCACCAGGACCAGAGCGGCGGCCTGACCCTGGACGCTTCGGGCGCCGAGAACTACTGCACCATCATCGCCATCGCGCCCAGCGCCGTCGAGCGCGGCGTCCTCTGGGTGGGCACCGACGACGGCCGGGTGCAGGTGACGCGCGACGGCGGCAAGTCCTGGACCAGCGTCGAAGCCAACATCCCCGGCGTCCCGGCGCACACCTGGGTGCCGCAAATCCGCGCCTCGCACCACGCCGGCGGCAGCGCCTTCGTGGTCTTCGACGACCACCGCCGCTCCAATTGGACGCCGTACGTCTATCGCACGGACGACTACGGCAAGACCTGGAAGAGCCTGGCGACGCCGAACCTGTGGGGCTACGCGCTGGCGATCGAGCAGGACCCGGTGGACCGCGACCTGCTGTTCCTGGGCACCGAGTTCGCGCTCTACGTATCGCTCGACGGCGGCGCCCACTGGCTGCCGTGGAAGCACGGCCTGCCGACCACCTCGGTGATGGACCTGGTGATCCAGCCGCGCGACGCCGACCTGGTCCTGGGCACCCACGGCCGCTCGATCTACATCCTGGACGACATCACGCCGCTGCGCCAGCTGACCGCGGCCACCCTGAGCGAGCCGCTTCACCTGTACGTGGGGATGCCGGCGCTGGAGCACCCGATGGTCTGGGGCATCGGCGCCTACGAGCCCGGCGGCGGCGAGTTCCACGGCGAAAACCGTCCCTACGGCGCCATCCTCACCTACTCGCTCAACCTGCCCGACCTGCCGCTGGCCGACCAGCACGCCGAGCGGGAGCGCCGCGAACGCCAGCGCGCCGAGCGGTTGGCGCACCCGCCCCCCGCGACGCCGGCGACAGCCGCGACCGCGACGGGCGCGAGCAAGCCGGCCGGCGACGAGGCGGCGTCCCCCGAAGTGGAGGCCGCCGCCGCCGCCGCGCCTGAAGAGGAAGAGCCCGAAAACGATCTGCCGTCGGCCTTTGGCGGCAGCACCAGCAACGGTCCGCGGCCGCTGCCCGGCGAGCCGCAGGTCGAGATCCGCATCAGCAACCACGCCGGCAAGGTGGTGCGGACGTTCAAGGGGACGGCGCACCTGGGCGTCAACCGCGCCGTCTGGGACCTGACCCGCGACCCGTTCGACCAGCCGCACGGCACCGGCCGCGGCTTCTTCCGCCACGCCGGCGGCCCGCAGGTGCCGCCCGGCACCTATGACGTGGCGATCACCTTCAAGGGGCACACGGCGCACGGCACCGTGCGCGTCGACGCCGATCCGGACACCCACAACACCGCCGCCGACTGGCAGGCGCGGGAAGCCCTGATCGCACGCGCCGGCGCCCTGCAGAACGCGCTGGTCGAAGGCATCGCCCGCATCGCCGCGGCCAAAAGCGACGTCCAGGTGGTGATCGGCAAGCTCCGCCGCGCCGAGGAGCGCCGCCGGGAAAGCCACCGCGAAGCCGAGCAGGCACAGCACCACGCGCCCGGCGAGCCGGAGGCGCCGCCGGCACAGTCGCCCGAAGGGCAGCTGCTGCGCGCGGCCCGCGATCTGGAACGCAAGCTGGACGCCGCCGAGCGGCGGCTGCACGTGCCGTCGGGCAACAAGGGGATCGTCGACGACCGCACGCCGCTCACCCAGGTCGAAGGGACGATCGAAGCGCTCGACGGTTCGTGGGACCCGCCCGACGCCAGCGAGCGCACCCGCCTGCAGCAGGCGGACGCCGTGGCGACCGCGGCCCTGGCCGAGCTCAACCGCTTCCTGGCCGCCGACGTGGCGGCGTTCAGCCGCCAGGCGGCCACCGCCCACATCGATCTGCTGCCGGAGGAAAAGCCGCTGGAGGTGGCACCGCCGCCAGCCGGCTGAAAACCGGCTTTACAGCTGCACGCAGATCTTGCCGAAGTGCGCGCCCGCCGCCATGTGATCGAAGGCGGCGCGCGCTTCGGCGAGCGGGAAGGTGCGATCGATCACCGGCCGCAGGCGGTGCAGCGCCACCGCCCGGTTGAGCGCTTCGAAGCTGGCGCGCGAGCCGACCAGGATGCCGTCGACGCGCACCCGGCGCATCTGAATGGCGGGCAGCGAGATGTCGGTGGAGTTGCCGGCCAGCACGCCGATCAGGTAGATCCGCCCGCCCGCTCTGACCGCCTGCAGCGACTGCGCGAGCGTGCCGGCGCCGCCCACCTCCAGCACGTGGTCGACGCCTTCGCCGCCGGTCAGCTCCTTGACCCGCGCCCCCCATTCGGGCACCTGGCGATAGTTGACCACGTGGGCGGCGCCCAGCTGGCGCGCGCGTTCCAGCTTGTCATCGCTGCTCGAGGTGACGATGACGCGCGCGCCGGCCAGCACGGCCAGCTGCAGGGCGAAGATGGACACGCCGCCGGTGCCGAGCACCAGTACGGTGTCGCCGGCCTTGAGGCCGCCGCCTTCGATCAGGGCGCTCCAGGCGGTGACCGCGGCACAGGGGAGCGTCGCCGCCTCTTCGTCGCTCAGATGGTCGGGCACCTTGACCAGCCCGTCGGCCGACAGCACCACGCTTTCGGCCAGCATGCCGTCGAGCGGGCCGCCCAAGGTCGTGCGCACCAGGTCGCGCCCCGGCTCGCCCGCCAGCCAACCCTGGGCGAAGATGGCGCACACGCGGTCGCCGGCGCGCACCCGCGTCACGCCGTCGCCCACCGCCACCACTTCGCCGGCGCCGTCGGAGCAGGGGATCAGCGGCAGCTTCTGCTTGCGGTTGTAGCTGCCCTGCACCATGAGCAGATCGCGGTAGTTGAGGGAAGCCGCGCGCACCCGCACCAGCGCCTGGCCGGGTCCGGGGTACGGTTCGGGGCGCTCCACGAGCGCCAGGTGATCCAGGCCGAAGGTGTCGCCGATCTGCACCGCGCGCACGGTCAGCGCTCCTGGTCCAGGGCGTGGCGCAGCTTGCCCAGCAACGCTTCGGCGTCCGCCGGCGCCAGCTTGCCGGCAGGCCACAGGATGCCCAGGCCGGCGCCGTGCAGGCGCGGGATGATGTGGAAATGCACGTGCATCACCACCTGGTGCGCGGCGGAGCCGTTGTTCTGCAGCACGTTGTAATCGGTCGCGCCGGTCGCCGCCATCACCGCCCGGCAGAGGCGCGGCAGCACCCGTCCCACGGCCGCCGCGGCGGCGTCGGACAGTTGGTGCAGGTGGGCCTTGCGCTCCTTGGGGATCACCAGCGTGTGCCCCGGCGACAGCGGCCCGATGTCCAGGAACGCCAGCACGTGGTCGTCCTCGTAGACGCGGTGGCAAGGAATCTTGCCGGCGAGGATCTGGTCGAAGACAGTGGTCTGCGGTTCGCTCATGCCGCTATCTTAGCCCGCATCCCGCATCCGCCGGCCGCTTGCGGCGCGCCGTGGCGCCGCACCTCTTGACAGCGGCGATAAGTCCGATACGCTTAAGTCTGTGGAAACCAGCACGGCGACCGATCAGCCTCCCAGTAGCATGCGCATCGTCGCCTTCGGGGACGTTTGGCGACCTCTGTCAGGGCGCCGCCAAAAACCTGGCCACCGTGCTCCGTCGCCCCACCTGCCTCAACCCTTCCACCCGTCCCTCCCTTCCGCCGCTCCCGCAGCTCAAGGCTCCGCATCCGCCGGCCCCGCGATCGTTCGCGCCGGCGCTGTAAAAGCCACCCACTGACCGCCATGCGCTCGGAGCCCCCCGGGGCAGCGCCGCTTCCGGCCGTTGATCGCAGCGGGTCGAGAACCCGCATCCAGCGACCCCAGCGCGGCGCCGCCGCACCCATTCGCTCGACCCCTGCATCCTCGCCGCGAGGACCAAGGAGATCCACAATGAAGCAAGAGGCGTTCGCCTCAGCTGTACAGCTTGCCGACCGGTGCGACGACGTCTGCGCCATTGTCAACGACAGCTACGACCCCGCGACCTGGGGCGACTGGCGCTGGCAGATGCGCCACCGCCTGACCCGCCTCGATCAGTTCGAGCGCCTGTTGCGGCTCACCGAAGCGGAGCGGCGGGGGCTGGCGATGGCAAGCGAAAAGTTCTCGGTTGCCGTGACGCCGTATTTTGCGACGCTGATCGATCCGGACAACCCGGCCTGCCCGATCCGCAAGCAGGTGGTGCCGGTCGAAGGGGAGCTGGTGGTCAGCGCCGACGACATGAGCGATCCCTGCGGCGAAGACGACGCCAGCGTCCTCGAAGGGCTGGTGCATCGCTATCCCGATCGGGTTCTTTTCCTGGTGCTCGACACCTGCGCTTCCTATTGTCGCTACTGCACGCGCAGCCGCCTGGTCAGCCAGGGCGAGCTCGAGCCGCTCGGCCGCCGGGTGGAAGGCGCGCTCGCCTACCTGCGGGCGCACCGCGAAGTGCGCGACGTGTTGATCTCGGGCGGCGATCCGCTGCTGATGTCCGACGCCACGCTCGACAAGCTTCTGGGACAGCTGCGGGACATCCCGCACATTGAATTCGTGCGCATCGGCACGCGCATCCCCTGCTTCCTGCCGCAGCGCATCACCCCGGAGCTGGTGGCGGTGCTGCGCAAGCATCGGGTGTGGCTCTCGGTGCACTTCTGTCACGCCAGCGAGCTGACCCCCGAAGTCGCGCAGGCCGCCGACCTGCTGGCCGACGGCGGCATCCCGCTCGGCTGCCAGACCGTGCTGCTCAAGGGCGTCAACGATTCGGCCGACACGCTGCGCGACCTGTTCCACGGCCTGCTCAAGCTGCGCATCCGTCCTTACTATCTCTACCAGTGCGACCCGGTGATCGGCACTTCGCACCTGCGCACCTCGGTCGCCAAGGGGCTTGAGATCATGCAGCAGCTGCGCGGCCACACCACCGGCTACGCCGTGCCCACCTACGTCGTCGACGCCCCCGGCGGCGGCGGCAAGATCCCGGTGCAGCCAGAAACCATCGTCAGCCAGCACGACGGCGAATGGCGCCTGCGCAACTGGGCCGGCAAGGTCTACAGCTACTTCGATCCCGAGGCACGCTAGTGACGTTGGTGCAGGCCCGGGCCACAGGCCGGTGATGGCGACGCTTGCCGCGGAGCCGCCGCCGCGCTGCCTGCGCGTGGCCTTGGCGTACGACCTCAAAACGGACTACCTGGCCGCCGGTTTCTCGCCGCAGGCGGTCATGGAGTTCGACGACGAGGCGACCGTCGGCGGGCTGGCAGCCACCATCAGCGGGCTCGGCCACCAGGTACACCGCGTCGGCCGCGGCGTCGAACTGGCGCGCCGGCTGGCCGCGGGCGAGCGCTGGGACCTGGTGTTCAATCTCGCCGAGGGCGTAGCCGGCCGCTCGCGCGAAGCGCAGGTGCCGGCGCTGTGCGAGCTGTTCGAGCAGGCCTACACGTTCTCCGATCCGCTGACCACCGCCCTGACCCTGGACAAGGCGATGAGCAAGCGGCTGGTGCGCGACCACGGCCTGCCGACGGCGCCGTTCGCGGTGGTCAGCTGCTCCCAGCAGGCCGACCTGGTGGACCTGCCGTTGCCGCTGTTCGTCAAACCCGTCGCCGAAGGCAGCTCCAAGGGCGTCACCGAACGATCCAAGGTCGCCGACCGCGGACAGCTGCGGCAGCGCTGCGACGAGCTCCTGGCCGCGTTCGCACAGCCGGTGCTGGTGGAAGCCTACCTGCCCGGCCGCGAGATCACCGTCGGCATCGTCGGCAACGGCGGCGGCGCCCGCGTCGTGGGAGTGATGGAGGTCGCCTTCGATCGCGGCAGCGACCGCGAGTTCTACACCGCGCTCAACAAGGGCGAATTCGAAGAGCGGGTGACCTACAGCCTGCTCGCAAGCGGTCCCCTGGCCGACCGCGCCAGACAGGTGGCGCTGGCCGTCTACGCCGCCCTGGACTGTCGCGACGCGGCGCGCGTCGATCTGCGCTGCGACGCGGCGGGAGAGCCGTGCTTTCTGGAAGTCAACCCGCTGCCCGGCCTGCACCCGGTGCGCTCCGACCTGCCCATCATGTGCCGGCTGGGCGGCACCGACTTCCCGACCCTGATCGGCGGCATCGTCGACGCGGCGGCGCGAAGGGTCGGGCTGTGGAGCTGAACGGCGCGGCGCGCCTGCTGATCGCCCACAACCCGGTGGGCAAGGACGACGATCCCTCGACGGCCGACGTCCTGGCCCAGGTCGAGCTGGTCGAAACCGCCGCCGTCCGCCTCGGCCTGGACACCCTGCGCGTGCCGGTCGCGGCTTGGCGAGCCTGGGAAGACCTGCGGGCGCGGCTGCGGCGCGGCGACTGCGTGTTCAACCTGGTCGAAGCGCCGCCCGGCCTGCCCGCCGTCCACCCCGCCACCGCCTCGGCCTTCGAGCGGCTGGGCACCCCCTTCACCGGCGCCGGCACCGACTGCCTGTGGCTGACGACCGACAAGCTCGCGACGCGCGCCGTGCTCGCCGCAAGCGGCCTGCCCGTCGCCCCCGGCGGCTGCCTGGACGCCGGAGCCACGGTGCTCGATCGCGTGGCGCCGCCCTGGATCCTCAAACCGAGCTGCGAAGAGGCCTCGATCGGCCTCGACGGCGATGCCGTCTGCGCCACGCGCGACGCCGCCCTGGCCCGCGCCGCCGCGCTCGCCGCCCGCTTTCCGCGCCAGCGTCTGCTGGTCGAGCGCTACCTGCCCGGCCGCGAGATCAACGTCTCGCTGCTCGCCGGCGGCCGCGCCCGGCGCGCCGGCGGCAACGATCAGGAAGTGCAGAACGTGCAGGCGCTGCCGGTGGCGGAGATCGACTTTGTGGACTACCCGCCCGGCATGCCGCGGATCGTCGGCTACGAAGCAAAGTGGGAGCCGCAGTCGTTCGCCTACACCCACACCGTACGCCGCTTCCCCACCGACCGCGCCTCGGCGTCGCTGGTCGCCGCCGCCCGCCGGCTGGCGCTCGCCGCCTGGCGCGCCTGCGGCCTGGCCGGCTACGGCAGGATCGACCTGCGCGTGGACGACCAGGGCGGGCTCTGCATCCTCGAAGTCAACGCCAATCCCTGCCTGGCCGCCGACGCCGGCTTCATGGCCGCCGCCGCCCAGGCCGGCCTGGACGCCGCGGCCGTGGTGGCGCGCATCGTCGCCGCCGCGCTCGCACGGGTGCCGGGGCGTCAGGGCGTGCCGGAGCCCAGGCGGGGTTTTTCCAGGCCGAGCCAGCCGGCGACGCGGCGGGCGACGTCGGTGGCGGGGACCAGCGAACCGGTGGCGGTGGCGGGTTTGACGTCCTTGCCGATGGCCAGGTAGATCCCCAGCATGTTGGAGTTGGACGACAGGTAGCCGTGCGTGCCGTAGAGGTTTGCCGGGTGGGTGACGTCCTTGCCCGGTTCGGGGCCGGTGTCGAAGGCATAGCCCTCGCGGGCGAAGACCAGCAGGTCGCCGGCGCTGGGATGGGCCAGGCCCAGCTCGCTCGCTTCCTGCCGGGTCAGCACGCGCTCGATCGGTGAATCGTCGCCCAGCCGCCAGCTGACCAGCGCGTCGCGCAGCTCGGCGATGGCCCGGCGGCGCTCGGGGGAGTCGTCCGCCGCGCCGCCGCCCGAGCTTTCGGGCAGGGTCAGATAGACGTGCGCCATGCCGGAGTCGCCGACGGCGTAGGCGGCGATCCCCCCGGCTGGCGGGGCCGGGGCTGGTGACGGCGCCGCGCCAGCTGCCGGAGCCGGACCTGAGCCCGCTGGCGGCGCCGGCGTGGATGCCGCATCAGCCCCCCCCGCGCCAGCCGCCTCCGGGTCCGGCGGGAGCTGCGCCAGCAGGCCGCGTTCGGCCAGCAGGGCGTTGAGGTCGATCATGGTGTGCACCGGCGCCATGCCGTGATCGCTCACCACCACCACCGTGGTGCGGCCCAGGTCGACCGAGGCGAGCAGCAGGCGCAGCTCGCGGTCCACCCCCTGCCACACCTTGCGGCGCGCCTTGGCCAGCTCGTCGCGGCGGGCTGGCGTGTACAGCGCCTGCCGCGGATCGGTCAGCAGCAGCACGTGGCCGGCGGTGTCGATCATCGGGATGTAGCCCATCAGCAGGTCCCAATCCTCGCGCGCCGTCACCGCCCGCATGGCGCCGCCGAAGAAGGTGGTGAAGTTCTGCGCCTGCTCGACCCAGGTGTCCAGGTCGATGCCGGGCTTTTCGTGCCAGGTGGCGGCCAGGAGGCGATCGTCGGGGGGCCCGGGCCATGCCAGGTCGGCATCCACCAGGTCGCGGGTAAAGTCGGCGGGGTAGGCGTGCAGCTTGTACGTGGCGCTGACGTAGAGCCGCACCGTGGCCAGCTGCGGATCGAGCGCCAGGACCTTGATCCAGCACACCGACCGGCCGCCGCCGCTGGGAAAGCCCACCTCGGCCCACTCGCCCTGCCGCACCGGCTCGTCGTCGGTGCTGCTGGTGGCGTCCGCCCGCGACGCATTGACCGCGTGAAACGTGGACGGCGCGGGCGCGCTGCCCGAACCGGCGGGCTTGATCACCAGGCCGTCGTAGTTTTCCTGCTGGTCGTTGGTGCGGTCCACCGCGTAGACGTCAAAGCTGGCGGGCGGCGCGGCGGCGGCTGCTGCACCGGCGGGGGCGGCTGCACCGGCGGGGGCGCCTGCACCGGCGGCGGCGGGAGCACCCGCGGGGGGGGCGGCGGCGGGCACCGTAATGTGAGCCAGCAGCAGCGGTGAATGCGTGGCGAGCACCGGCGGCAGCGGCTTGGGCGGCGCCGGTGCGGGGCCCTTGGCGGACGCCGGGGGCGTGTCGCTCTTGGCGGCCGGCGATTTGGCGCCCTTGGCTGGCGGCTTGGGCTTGGCGGGAGGCGGCGGGGGCGGCATCGCCGGCGGCGGCGCGGCCTGCCAGTCGTCGCTGGTCAGCTCGACGATCTGGGCCTTGCGCTCGGGGGTGCTGACGTAGGCGACCCCCAGGTCGCCGCGCCGGCGCGGCCCGGTGTCGTCGGCAGTCGGCCATGCCACCACGGCCGTGCGCCGCTTTTGCCGCCGCAGGGCCTCCCAGAGGGTCTCGCCGGCGATGGGATAGGTGAAGCCGCCGGCGATTTCAAATTGCGGCGCCGTCGCCGGATGGAAATGGTTGCCGACGATGCCGGTCTGATCGGGGGCGCCGCCGGTCGCCAGGCTGACGTGATTGACGGCGGTGACCGTCGGATTCACCGGCACGAGGGGCGCCACCGTGCCTTCGCGGAAGAAGCGCGCGAAACCGCCTTCGTCCAGCAGGTCGTCCTGCCACAGCTGCTGCAGCGCCTCGAAGCTGGCGCCGTCCAGGCTGATCAGCACCACGCGGCGGTTCAGCCTGGGAACCGACGGCCCGCCGGTCGGCTTGGGGCCGTTGGGAGGCGGCTGCTTCTTGGGGGCGTTGGGATCGAACGGCTTCGCCGCTACCGTCGCCGCCGTCGCGGCCAGCGCCAGCGCAACACCGACGCCCACCCAGCTCGCTCTGCGCAGCTGCTGCATTCCTGTCCTCATCGATCACGACCTCCGCACCGGCAAGCAGCCTACAGTCCCGTGGACCCGAACCCTCCGGACCCGCGCTCGCTCTGGGCCAGGCTTTCCGCCTCTTCCCATTCGACGCTTTCCACCCTGGCGATCACCAGCTGGGCGATGCGGTCGCCGCGCCGCAGGGTGAACGCCGCCGAGCCCAGGTTGACCAGCAGCACGCCCACCTCGCCCCGGTAGTCGCTGTCGATGGTACCAGGGGCGTTGACCATGCCGATGCCGTGACGCAGGGCCAGGCCGCTGCGCGGACGCACCTGGCCTTCCCAACCCGGCGGGATCTCCAGCGCCAGGCCGGTCGGCACCAGCATGCGCTCGCCCGGCAGCAGCACCTTTTCGCCTTCGATCGCCGCGCGCAGGTCGCAGCCGGCGCTGCCGCCCGAAGCTCGGGTCGGCAGCGGCAGGTCGTGCGCGCCCGGCAGGCGCTGCACCCGCAGCTTCATCAGGAGACGGGACCGCCGGTGCCCGGCTGCGGGGTCGGCGACGGGGCCGGCGTCGCCCCACTGCCGCTGCCGAAGCCGCTGTTGCCGAAGCCGCTGTTGCCGAAGCCGCTGCTGCCGAAGCCGCTGCTGCTGCCGGGCAGCGACCCGGGCATCAGCGTGCTGCCGGGCGTCGGGAACCCCGGCATCGGGCGCCCCAGCCAGCGGGTGCTGAGCGCCAGACCGCCGCCGCGGCCGCTGGTGACTCCGATGCCGGCCACGCTGCCGGCGACCTGGGTGTTGCCGGCGCCGCGGGTCAGCATCTCCAGGCGGAACTCCCACAGGTTGTAGTGATCGTGGCCGTAGAACAGCAGCAACGATTTTGCCGTGCTGCGGCTGCGCACTCCGACGATCGGCCCCACTGCCACCGGCTGGTTGGCGTCGCTGCCGCTGCCCGCCGCCTGCTGGCCGGTCTGGCCCGGCGCGCCTGGCACCGTGGGCGGCTGCTCCGAGCTGAAGGTGAGCGAGCTGTTGGAGGACAGGCCGCTGTTCTGCCCCTGCGCATCCGGCATGCCGGGCACCTGGATCTGCGAGCCCTGGCCCAGGAAGATCGGCACGAACGGGCCGTCGTCGGTCATCGGGTCCTTCCACAGCTGGCGGATGCAGCGCGGCTTGGCCTTCAGCAGCTCGTCAAAGGACACCGGAAAGCGCTGGAAGCGCTTCTGGAAGACGCGGATCGCCTCGACGTACTGCCAGCCGCGCGAGATCAGCTCCTCTTCCTTGTCGCGCTTGATGCGCTCGCTCCACATCGGCAGCGCCGCCGCCAGCATGATGCTGAGCACCGACAGCGCCATGATCAGCACCACCAGGCTGTAGCCTGCGCTGCCGCGGCGCGGCGCCCGCCCCCCCCGCGTCCCCTGCCGGCGGCCCGCCGGCGGCTCACCAGTCGGCATAGGGCGTGCCGGCGAACGAGATCGCCGTGGACCCCGAATGGATGTCCACGATTCCCGGCGTGTTGTCCGGATTGTCGTTGTCGGGGTTGTCCGTATTGTCGGGCACCGGCGTCGGATGATCCGGGTCTTCTTCTTCGCGCACCAGCACCCAGGTGTCGCTGCGCTTGGTGATCGGATCGATGGGGATGGCGCGCAGGTAGCCTTCCTTGACCAGGATGTCGAGCGTGGCGGGATAGTGGCCCTTGTCGCCGTAGTACTGGTCGAGCACGTCGCGCATCGTCCGCAGGTTGTTCTTGAGCACCACCTCGTTGGCCCGCATCGGCATGTCCTTCAGGCGCGGCATGGCGATGGCGGCGAGGATGCCGATGATCGCCACGACGATGATCATTTCGAGCAGCGTGAAGCCCTGCTCGCCCCTGCTGCCGCGCCGTCTGCGCCCGGGTTCGTCGCCGCCGCATCGCTGTGCCATCGATTCCACTCCCTGCCCCGTCACCATTTGCGATACGGGATGCCGTTGAGGCCGCTGCCCTGCGCCAACGAATACACGTCGAACACGTCTTCACCGCCGCTCTCCGCCGCGTCCGGCTCGTCCTGGTAGCTGAGCAGTCCCCAGGTCGCCTTGCCGGTGAACGGATCGGTCGGGATGCGGCGCAGGAACTTCTTCTTGCGGTCGATCTGGCCCACCAGCGCGATGCCCTTGACCAGCGAGTCCAGGTCCTTCGGATAGCCTTCGGTGCCCAGGTCGACAGGCAGCAGCCCCTGGTCGCTGAAGCGCTTGTACTCGTCGATCGCCGCTCGCAGGTCGCGCAGGTCCTGGCGCAGCTCCATCTCCTTGGTCCGCTGGCTGGTGTACTTGACGACCGGCATGACGAGCAGCGACAGCGACGCCAGGATGGCGGTGACCATCACCAGCTCTGCAAGGGTGAACCCCGCCTGCCGCCGGCGCCCGGCCGGCGCCGCCAGCCGCCGGCGCACCGACGCCGCCGCCGCGGCCCACCAACTAGCCATCGCTCGGTCCCGCGCCGGCCGCCGGAGCGCTCTTCTTGCCTGGCGGGGGAGCATCCAGCGGCAGCGGGCCGCGCCCACCCCCGCCGCCACCGCCACCGCCGCCGTTGCCGCCCTGCTGGACGTTGATGTGGGCCGGCTGCACCGAGATCGGCAGCACCTGGTGCAGCGAGCTGTCGAGCGCCTGGTGGCCGGCGAAGCCCACCAGGGCCGCCCCGGCCTTGAGCGCCTTGAAGGTGACCGTCACCAGGGTGCCGGCGCCGGTGACTCCCGGCTGCTCGCCCAGGCGGCTGGCGCCGATGACGACGGCGCCCGGATGGCTGAAGTCGGACAGCACCTCGGCCGTCCCCGTCGCGCCCAGGAACTCGCCGGGCGCCACCTTGGCGACCGCCAGCAGCGTCGGGTCGAAGCTGAGCGTCAGCGGCAGGTGGGAGATGGCGCGGTCGGCGGACACCTGCACCGCCACGTTGAACTGGTCGCCCGGCCGCACGTTGAGCTGCTGCGGCAGCAGCCACAGGCGCACCGCCGCGCTCTGTGCGCCGGCAACGTCCTGCTGCTGGTAGGCGGCCTGGCGAACGGACAGGGTGGACGCGCCGGACGCCTTGGACGCTCCGGCGGGCGACCCGTGCTGGATGAGCGCCGACGACTGCCCGGCACCCGCTCCTTCCACACCGGAGGGCGGCGGCGTGGGCGGCGGTGTCGCCGGCGCGGTGGGCGTCGCCGGCACCGACGGCTGGAAGATGGTGGAGGGCGTCGTCGATGGCGTCAGGTTGACGCCGGTCGGCGGCGGCGGCGCCACCGGCTGCTGCGGCTGTCCGGGCGGCGCCCCGGGCCCCGCCTCGCCCTCGTCGGGTTCCTGCTGCAGACCCCGCGGCAGGCGCTGCAGGCGCTGGCGCCCTTCGTCGGCGGCGCTGCCTTCGTTGCCCTCGAACGGTCCCTCGGTCTCGGACTCGGCGCGCGGGCTGCCGCCGCGGAAGGTGACGTTGGCCTCGGTGCCGACCCAGATCGGCAGCAGGTCTTCTTCGGTGATCTCGGCGTTGCGGATGATGTGCGGCGTCAGCGTCAGCACCACGTCGGTGTGCGCGTTCTGGTGGTTCTTGTCCGAGAACAGGCGCCCGATCACCGGCAGGTCGGAAAGCCCGGGGATGCCCTGGTCGCTGGTCGAATCGTCGTCGCGGATGAGGCCGGCCAGGAAGTTGGTTTCGCCGTCCTTCAAACGGATGGTCGAGTCGAAGGAGCGGGTGCCGATCGTCGGCTGCGAGGTGCCGTTGGAGACGATGTTGGCGCCCAGGTTGCTCACCTCGATCTTGACCTTGAGCGTCACCTCCTGGTTGTGGTGAACGCGCGGCTCGATCTCGATCTTGACGCCGACGTCCTGGTATTGGAACGAGGTGACCGGCACGATCGAGCTGCCCACCGTGTTCGAGGTGTTGAAGGTGGTCAGCGGGATCGGCACCTTGTCGCCGATGATGAGGTTTGCCTTCTGCCCTTCGGTGATGCGCAGCTGCGGTTTGGCGAGCAGCCGCGCCTCGCTGTTCTGCTTGATGAAGTTGTAGACGAAGCTGGGGATGTTGAGGATCCAGTTGCTCTGGTTGAGGTACGGGATGTTGGACACGCGCAGCGGCGAGCTGGTCGACGACGTGGTGGCGGCCGCGCCGGTCGCGGTGCCGGAGGTGCTGGTGGCGGCGCCGATCGAGCCGGTGTCCAGCTGCTGGCCGATCGAATATTGCGACAGCGCGATGCCCAGGTCGCTCAGCTTGGTGGTGTCGATCTGCAGCAGCTCGACGTCCACCACCACCTCGGCCTTGGCCTTGTCGTTGGTCTCGATGATCTTTTCGGCCACCTTCACCTTGTCGGCGGTGTCGCGCAGGATGATGGCGTTGAGCTGCTCGTTGGTGGCGATCTTCTTGGCGTCGATCAGGCTGCGCAGGATCTGCGTCATGTCCTTCACTTCGGCGTTCGAAAGATAGAACGTCTGGATGACCAGGTCTTCGTAGGTGCGGCGGTTTTGCGGCGTGTCGGCGGCGATCAGGATGGTGTGCTCGTCGATCACCTTGTAGAAGTGGCCGGCGGCATGCATCAAGGTTTCGAGCGCCGACTGCGCCGTCACGTCCTTGAGGTCGATGGCGATGTCCTGATCCTTCAGGTTGGGATCGAACAGCACGTTGATGCCGAAGGCCTGGCCCAGCGCGCGGTAGATCTGGAAGATCGACACCGCCTGCGGGAACTCGAGCGAGATCGGCTGATCGGATCGCGGATTGAGCATCGGCGGCTGCGGCCGTGCGCCGCGCGCCCGTATCTTCATCTGCTCGATCGTCTCGGCGGGCCGGTTCAGGCGTTGCAAGGCGATGGCGCGGCGGACGTGCTCCAGCTGCGCTTCGGCGTACTGGTTGGTGGGGTCCAGCTGCGTCGCCTGCTGGTACTCGACCAGCGCCCGCTCCAGGACGTTCGCCTTTTCGAACTGCTTGCCTTTTTCGAAATGGCTTTCGGAGGCCTTCATCTTGGCGCGCAGCAAGGCGGCCTGATACTTGATATTGCCGGGGTCGTTGCTCAAGGCGTCCATATACCTGAGCACGGCCTCGTCCCATTGCCCATCCGTTTCCAGCTGTTCCGCCTTGCGGTAGCTGGCATTGGCGGCACAGCCCAGCGCCACCGACGCCGAGATGAGCAGCAGGATGAGAAGCCGCAGATATGGTTTACGCATCTTGACAAGTTCCTCCGTTCTACACGATCGCTTGGCTTCGGGCCCGAGCGCTACTTCTTGACCACCGCCAGCCGCTGCGCCGGCCAATCAGGAAAACCGACAAAACGGATGTCCACCGATTCGTAGCCGATCTGGGCGACGATGAACTTGCCGCCGATGACTTCGCCTTCGCGGGCGTTGTATACCTTGTCGCCATCGAGAAAAACCGCGATCCGCCGGCCTGCCGGACCGAAGTGGCCCATGTAGGACCAGGTGAACGGCGGCGGCTTGGGCTTGGCCTGCTCGATGGCGACCTTTGCCGCCATCTCACGCAGCATGCGCTGGCGCGCCGCCTCCGCCTCTTCCATCGCCCGCAGCTCCGCCGCCGACGGCTTGTGCGGCACGGGCGGCGGCGGCGGCGGCGGTTCGACGAAGCGCCACGGGTCGCGCCCACCGGTGAAGTTGCGCGGGGTGAAATTCAGATCGGCGATGCGCAGCGGGACGATGGTGCGCACGTCCTTGTCGCTCGCGCGGCCGTTGACCGCCCGCACCGCGCGCGGCTGCGCCTGACCGCCGCCGGCGCCGCCGCCGATACCGACGTCACCGTCGGCGCCGGCGCCGCTGCCTGCCGTCCGCGCCGCCGGCGGCGGAGCGCTCTCATCGCTCGGCACCAGGTAGTGCCAGGCCAGGATCAGCACCAGGAGCCCCAGCACGATCGCCAGCGCTTTTTGCCGGTTCACGGCTGCTGCCTCCCGCGCGGCGTCACCGTGCTGCCCGGCAGCGGCGCAAAGGCGTCCTGCGATTCGTCCCGCGCCGCGAACAGCGTCGACAGCGTGAGGTTCATGTGGAGCGGCGCTCCCGGCGCTGACGGCGCGGCGGCGCCGCCGCCGCCGCCGGCGGGTACTCCAGGCGGCGCCAGACTGGCGCCGGGGATGCCCACGCCGTGGAAGGCGGTGGCGCCCGGAGGAGCGCCGGCGCTGCCGGGAACCCCGAAGGCGCCGGGGCGGCCGCCCGCGCCGCCCGCCGTCGCGCGCCGCTGGTTTTCTTCGGCGAGCGAGACGCTTTCCAGGGTCAGGAAGGACTCCGACAGCTCCAGCAGGTTGACGAACTTGCGCAGGTCGGCGTAGCTGCCTTCGACGGAAAAGATGAACGAGCGCTTGATCAGCCCGTACTGCTGGATCTGCTCTTCGGGGTAGTTGATCGAGCGCGGCGTCAGCCCGGCGCGGGTGGCGAGCATCCGCACCTCCGCCGTCACCCCGGTCAGGCGCCGGCGGCGGGTCGAAAAATGGTCGTCGTAGAGCTGCAGGATGCCCTGCCGGTTGACCTTCGCCTGGCGCAGCAGGTCGTTCTGCTGCGCGAACTCGGCACGGGCGTCGGCGAGCTGGCGAGTCTGGTCGGCCAGCTCGCCGCGCAGGGTCGTGACGCGATCGGCGTAGCCGACCTTGTAGATCAGGAACCCGAAGCCGTTGAGCACCAGGAAGGCCAGGGCGACGGCCCACACCCACACCCGCTGGCGCCAGATCTCCAGCTGCGGGCCGGTCATCGCCTGCCTCCGGGAGGTGCCGGCGGGGGAGGGCCGGCCGGGCGGCGCGTGGTTGGCGTCGAGGGCGTCGGCGCAAAGCTCTTGCTGCCGGGCGGGGCGACCCGCACCAGCCCGGCGCCGGCCGGCGAAGCCGGCCGCGTCGTCGGGGGGAGCGGCAGCGGCGCGTCGGCGTCGGGCGTCGCCGCGCCATCGGCGGCATCGGCGCCGCCAGCGCCGGCGGAATCGCGCTTCGCCTTCGCTGTCGCCTTGCCGGCCCCGGCCGCGCCCGGCATCGCCGCCGCCGCCAGCGGCGAGGCGGGTTGGTACTGCACGTTGAGATCGAACTTCACCAGCCCGTTGTCCATCTGCGATTCACTGAGCAAGTTCGGCTCCGCGAAGGCCGGATGCGCGAACAAGTTGTCTACGAACCGCAGCAGCGCTTCGTCATTTTTTGCCTCGCAGCTCATCGCCAGCACGACCGGCTGGCGGCGCTGCTCGCGTCCGGCGCGCAAGGCCGCGTCGAAGTCCTTCTGCACCACGTTGGAGGGGGTCAGGTGCAGCAGCCGCACCCCGTCGGGCAGCACTTGGGCAAGGCGATCGAACAGCAGGCTCCACGAGAACGTGCGCTCGGCGATGACGTGGTTGAGGAACAGCGCCATGCGGTTCTGCTGCTCCAGGTTCAAGGTGCCGATGCGGGTGTCCAGCCTGGCGATGCTGCCCCTTTGCACTTCGACCTGCTCACGCATCTGGGCGAGCTTGGCGCGGGTCTCGCGCGAGCTGTTCAGGTAGCCCACGAACAAGACCACGTTGGCGGTCAGCAGCAGCACGCCCAACGCCCACAGGATCACCGCCACCCGCACCACCGGCCGGGTGTTGATGAACGGGCGGCTGGCCAGGTTGAGCGACTGCCGTTCGTCGTCGGCCAGCGGCGCCGCCGCGGACCCGCCGCTGGGAAGGCCGCCCAGGGAGACGCCGCCCAGCCCCGCGGCCGGCGCCGCCTGCCGGCCGAGCGCGTCCAGATCGGGCGGCGACACGGATTCGCCACCCTGCCAGGCGGTGGCCGTGCCGGCGAGCGGCGCGACGCCGTCGCCGGCCGGGCGCGGGCGGGGTCCTTCGTAAGGCGGCAGCGTCATGCGACCATCCGGCGCGCGGCGCCGACCATCGGCGCCAGGTCCCGCCACGGCACCAGCACGCTGCCGTCGCGCAGCGGCGGCAGCAGGCGGCCGTCGACCACTTCGGGCCGCTGCCCAAGGCCCTGTTCCAGCCGGTCCAGCCACAGCCGTTCGAGCGGCGGCGGCGCCAGCAGCAGGACGCTGTCGAGCGCCGCGCCGGAGAAGTTTTCGTCCAGGAAGTTGCGCGTCATGCGCAGATCACGCACCACGGAGCCGCCCGGATTGCTGTCGCCGGCGGCGCCCAACCCCTTGTAGCGATGCAGTACGGGCTCGCCGTGGTTGGCCAGGATCAGGCTGTAGCCGTCCTCTTCGACCAGCATCAGCGCCAGGAACGAGCGGCCGCGCGTCGGCTCCAGGGCGTCCAGCACCGAAAGGCTGACGTTCGAGATATGTCCCAGGCGCACCCCTTGCGCGGCGAAGGCCTCCTCCAGCTGGGTCAGCAGCGCCTCGACGGCGAACCCCATGAGCAGGCGGCGCGGCTCGGTCTGGCCGGCGATCGGCGACACCTCCGCGGCACCGATCCGCACTTCGTCGACGCGAAAGGGCACCAGGCGGCGCAGCTTCCAACGCAACACCTCGTCGCGCGCCGCGGCGGCCCTGGGCAGCTCGCCGCTTTCGGCGTAGGCCACCCGCAGCCAGGCGTCGGGGAGCACCAGCGACGCCTCGCGCACGCCGCCCGGCACGCCCTCGACGAGCGCCCCCACCAGCTCGCGGAAGGCGCCCACGGAGCGCAGCGGACCACCCAGCAGCCCCTGCTGGAACGCCTCGTTGGGCAGCGCCAGCTGGCGCAGCTCGCGCACCTTGAGCCCCTGGCGATCGAGCGTCAGGTGCCCGTAGCGCAGCCGGCCGTCGCCCAGGGCGAAGACGTGCGGCGGCGACGGCAGCGGCGTGAAGCCGAGCAGCCGCTTAGTCCACAAAGGTAACTTTATTGATCTCACGCAGCGTAGTCACTCCCCTGAGCACCTGCTCGAGCGCCGATTCGCGCAGGAACGTCATGCCTTCTTCTTTGGCGGCGCGCCGGATCTCGGAAGCCGGACGGCGATCCAGGATCAGCTCCCGCAGGTTGTCGGACAGGTCCATCAGCTCGGACACCGCCAGCCGGCCGAGGAAGCCGGTGCCGCTGCACTCGATGCAGCCGCCCCCTTCGTAGAACACAAAATCGGCGTAGATGTCGGGATCCAGACCGCTTTCGTCCAGCACCTGCCGCGACACCTTCGCTTCGCGCCGGCAGTGCGGGCAGATCTTGCGCACCAGGCGCTGCGCCAGCACGCAGTTGAGCGCCGACACGAAGTTGTACAGGTCGACCTTCATGTTGAGGAAACGGCCGAGCACGTCGACGACGTTGTTGGCGTGTACGGTGGTGAACACCAGGTGGCCGGTCAGCGCCGACTGGATGGCGATCTGCGCCGTCTCTTCGTCGCGGATCTCGCCGACCATCACCTTGTCAGGGTCGTGACGCAGGATGGAACGCAGGCCGCGGGCGAACGTCAGCCCTTTCTTTTCGTTGACCGGGATCTGGGTGATGCCGCGCAGCTGGTATTCGACCGGGTCTTCGATGGTGATGATCTTGTCTTCGGACGAAACGATCTCCGACAGGCAGGCATACAGCGTCGTCGTCTTGCCCGAACCCGTCGGGCCGGTGACCAGCACCATGCCGTAGGGCTCGCGGATGAACTTGCGCAGCTTTTTCAGCGAGTCGTCGTCGAAGCCCAGGATGTCGAGCCGCAGGTTGCTGAACTCCTTGTTCATCGACTCCTTGTCGAGGATACGGATGACGCAATCCTCGCCGTGCACCGACGGCATGATCGAGACGCGGAAGTCGATGGTGCGCCCCTTGAGCCGCAGCTTGAAACGGCCGTCCTGGGGGACGCGCTTTTCGGAGATGTCCAGCTCGGACATGACCTTGATACGGCTGATGATCGTCTGGTGGTGGCGCTTGTCGATCGGCTCCATCGCCTGGTACAGCACGCCGTCGATGCGGTACTTGATGATCACTTCGGTGTCGCGGGTTTCGATGTGGATGTCGCTGGCGCGCCGCTGGATGGCGTTGAACATCGTCGAATCGACCAGCTTGATGATCGGGCTGGTGTCGGCGGTGATGCGGTCGATCGACAGGACTTCCTGGCCGTCTTCGTCCTCCTGCACCAGCTGGATGCGGAAGTCTTCGCTGGCTTCGTCCAGGACGCGCTGCGCGCTCTCCGACTTCTGCAGGATCTCGTCGATCGCCGAGCGCACCCCGACTTTCACTTCGACCGGCTGGCCTAGCAGCAGCTCCAGCTCGTCGATCTTGACGACGTTGGAAGGCTCCGCCATCACCACCGAGAGGCGCCCGTCCAGCTGCGTTTCGGGAATGAAGCCGTAGCGCAGCATCAGGTCGAACGGCACCCGCCGGAACAGGTCGTTGTCGATGCGGAAGCGCGTCATGTCGACAAATTCGAGGCCGTAGCGGGCGGCGAAGCCTTCGGCTTCGGCGCGCTCCGCTGCCTGCCGCGACCGCAGGTCGCCGCCGCTCTCCTTGGCGGCGCCTTCGTCGGCGGTCTGGCGGCCGTTGATGGCGATCATCGGTCTGTGCTCCTTCTGCTCATGCCAGCCCCTCTGGCGTACGCGGCGCGCATCAGAACTTGCTCTGCCCCAGGGCGCTGACCAGCGGCAGATAGATGGCGATCAGGATCATGGCGACGATGATCCCCATGAACACCAACATCAGCGGCTCGATCAGCTGGAGGATGCGCGCCATGCGGGTTTCGATCTGCTCGTCCAGGAAGTCGGCGACGCTGGTCAGCATTTCGTCCAGCGCGCCGGTGGCCTCGCCGACCTTCACCATGTCCACCGACATCTCGATGAAGACGCCGCTGCGCTCCAGCGCCTCGTGAAAGGGCTTGCCCTCGCGCACCATCTGGATCTGCGGCTCGATGGCGCCGCGCACCTTCAGGTTGCCCACCGCGCCGGTGGCGATCTCCAGCGCCGGCACCAGGGGCATGCCGCCCGACAGCAGGGTGGCCAGCGAGCGGCAGAACTCGGTGAGCGCGAAGCGGTGCAGCACCGGGCCGATGAAGGGCAGCTTCAGCTTGATCTTGTCGAGCCCCAGGCGTCCAGCCTCGGTGCGCTGCCAGGTGCGGAAGCTCCACCAGGCCGCGACGGCGCCCAGGGCCAGCCACAGCACGTTGCGCTGGGCGAAGGTGGAAACGGCGATCAGCGCGCGCGTCATGAACGGCAGGTCGACTTCCAGGTTCTCGAAGAAGACCGTGATCTTCGGCACCACGTAGATCATCATCACGGTGATCATGGCGATCGACAGGCACACCAGGACCACCGGGTAGATCAACGCCGAGATCACCCGCCGGCGCGAATCCAGCACCAGCTTCATGTACTTGATGAAGCGGCGCAGCACCGCTTCCAGCTCGCCGCTCTTTTCGCCCGCCTTGAGCGTCGCCGGGAAGAGGCGCGGGAACAGCTCGCCGTGGGCGGCAAAGGCGCTGGACAGGTCCTCGCCGGCCTTGACGCGGTCGCGCACGTCGGTCAGGACCGCCTTGAAGTGCTGGTTCTGCATCCGCTCCAGCATCAGGTCGAGCGCCTGCAGCAGCGGCAGGCCCGCCTTGAGCAGCGCCGCCAGCTCCTGGGTGAAGACCATGAACGCCTGCACCGGGATGCTCTTGCGGCGACGCCCGGGGCCGGACGCCCCAAGGCGGCGCGGCAGGCCGCGGCGGCGCACCTCGAAAACGTGCAGGCCGAGCTTGGCCAGCTCGCTCATCAGCGCCGTTTCGTCGCTGGCCACGAAGCTCTGCTCCAGCACGCGGCCATCGGGGGTCCCCACTCTGCATTCGAACTGCATGATCTGCCTTCCTGATGGCTACGGCTCGGGGTGCGGCCGCGGATCGCCCTTGTGCGCCGTCACCACGATGATCAGGGCGTCGCGGCTGCCTTCGCTGCGCGCCAGGCCCAGGCTCATGGTCTGGTCCAGGCCCAGGTTGAGGTTGGTATGGACCAGGGGCACCGGGGGCACGGCGCCGTGGCGGCTGCCGATGTGATGGTCGACTTCGAAATCGGACAGCTTGACGTGGTGCGGGTCGACCAGGGTGCCGATGCGGAAGCTGACCGCGTAGTCCTCTCCCAGGTCGTAGGCGACCGCCTGCCCCTCCTCGGAGGAGAGCTGGGCCTGGGCCTGCATTTCGTAGCTCTCGTAGGGCAGCAGCTGGCGCAGGCGCCGGGTCAGCGCCTCGGGCAGGTCCGAGTGGAAGACCGGCGGCGACACCGCGGCGCGGCTGGCGCGCACGATCAGAATCTCCACCCGCACCGGCTGGGCGGGATGGTCGAAGGCGCGCAGCACCGGCACGATGCGGGCGAGCGCCGTCTGGGTGTCGCGGATCACCAGGGTGTTGCCGCTGGGCTGCAGCTCCAGCGCGCCGCGCGCCGACAGCAGCGGCTGGATCAGCGGGATGGCCTCGATCGCGTGCTGGTAGCGCAGGGTGTAGGCGTGCAGCACCAGCGCTTCGTCCGCCGACACCACCGCCGTAGCTGGAAGGCAGGTCCAGAAGACGATCGCGACGATCGCGGCGAGGCGGCGCACGGGTACCATCAGAAAACTCGGAAGTTTAGCGCGTTGCAGGGTCCAGCTCAAAGGACGAACGCCACCAGCGGCCGGAGCTCCCAGGCTCCTGCGGGCGGTGGCAGCGGTGCGCGCGGCTGGAGCGGGATGATCTGCGGTCCTGACGCACCCGCTCAGACATCGAGCTTCTCATCCACGATCATCACCACAGACATCTGCGGCCCGTCGATCTGGTACACCCGCGCGCCGGGACGGCTGAGGCCCTCGATGGAGGAGCGATCCGCCGCCGGGATCGCCGGCATTGCCGGGATCGCCGCGTTGGGGGCCGGACCGGCGGCGTGCGCCCAGCCGAACGACCTGGGCTGCGCCGCAAGGCTGGCGGGGGTGGCGCCGCCGGAGTCCAGAGCCCGCAGCGCCGGTGCCAGGGTGCCACCACTCCCCAGGGGATGCCAGGTGCGGTCGGAGCCGCACAGCAGCGCCAGGGCGGTCAGGCTGGCGGCCAGCGCCCAGCGCTTGGCGCCGTGAAAGGCGTGGTGGTCCCTGCCGCTGGTGGCGAGCGAAGCCAGGGCGCCGCGGACGGGGTGCGGGCGGTTGCGGCTCGCGGTGCGCATCGCGGCCACGGCCAGCCGGGCAGCCGCCACTTCGTCCGCCTCTGCCGCCGGGCTCAGCACCGCCCCCGGCAGGCGCCGGAAGATCAAGGTCGGGTCGGCGGCCAGCGCCTGCTGCCAGCATGCCTTGCAGCCGCTGTCGAGGTGGCCCAGGGCCGCCTGCCAGCGCGCCGCGTCCAGGTCGGGGTCGAGATGGCGCCAATCGGGGCAGCTCATGGCAGCTCCTGGCCGGCCCCCGGCAGCGGCTCGGCGCCGGCGCCCAGGGTCGTCATCGCCCCCGCGTATTCGGGGTAGCGCCGCAACAGCTCGGTGCGCAGAGACTTGCGGGCGTTGAACAGGTGGTTGCGCACGGTCGATTCGCGGCATCCCACGATCGCCGCCACTTCGGGCGACGACAGGCCTTCGATCTCGCGCAGCAGGAACACCATGCGCTGCTTTTCAGACAACGACGCCGCCAGCTCGCGGAAGATCGTCGCCACCTCGCCCTGCTGCAGGCGGGACAGGTCGCGATGGGCGCGGCCGTCCGCCACCTGGCGCAGGTGCTGGCGCACCGGCTCCTGAATCCGCTCGCGGCTGCGCCGCGCCCGCAGGTGGTCGATCGCAAGGTTGCTGGCGATGCGGTAGATCCAAGTGTTGGGGCTCCATCGCTCGTCGAATTTGCGCCGGTTTTCCCACACCTTGAAGAAGGTCACCTGCACCACGTCGCGCGCTTCTTCCATGTCGCCAAGGATGCGGGATACCAGTTGGAGCAACGGCTTGGTCTTGCGGCCGATCAGCTCGTCGAGCGCCTGTTCGCTGCCCTCCCGCAGGGAGAGCAACAGATCACGGTCAGAGAGCTCAGCCCACTCGGACTGGGCGGGTCGCGACGATCGGCTGCGAGAGTAGACGAGTTCGAGCATATCACCACGGTATACGGGCCGCCCTCGCGGAGCGTCTAGCAGCTCATCCTGGGAGGTCAGCACGGACGACAACAACGCTTCTGCCTGCAGATCCGCGCCGGCGATCCCGCCGCCGCCGCAATCGCCCACCAGGCCCGGATCGCCCGGATCTCCCACCAGGCCCGGATCACCCGGATCGCCGGTCTGGTCGGGATCGCCCGGATCGCCCGCCTGGCCGGGATCGCCGGGATCGCCGGCCGGGGCAGGATGCGCCGCCGCCGCGCGATCGGCGGGCTCGCCAGGCGCGCGGTCCTGGCCGGGAGCCATGCTCAAGGAGCGAAAGAGGTTCGGTCGAAAGCGCATTGCCGCCACATCCAGCCGGTCCGGGGTCCGGGTTCCGGGGTCCGGGGTCCGGGGTCCGGGGTCCGGGGTCCGGGGTCCGGGGTCCGGGGTCCGGGGTCCGGGGTCCGGGGTCCGGGGTGGGCCATTATACTTCGTCGCCGGATGGCTTCTCTTCTGTGGCTGCTGTATCAGGCCGGCTTGGCGTTGGCGCTGCTGATCGCCGGCCCGTTCCTGTTGGTGCGCCGGGGCAAGCATTACTTACCCACCCTATCCGGGCGCCTGGGCGGCGGCAGCGGCATGCCGCCGGCGGGTCCCGCGGCAGGGAAGGCCGGACGGACCGGCGAGGCCCCGCCGGCGGATGTCGCTGGGCGCCCCCTGTGGCTGCACGCGGTTTCCGTCGGCGAGGTCGGGGTCGCCGCCACCCTGGCGCGGGCGCTGCCTGCCGCCGTGCCGCTCGTCGTCACCACCGTGACCCCAACCGGGCAGGCGCTGGCCCAGCGCCTCTTTGCCGGCCGCGCGCAGGTCGCCTACCTGCCCTTCGACCTGCGCCCGACCTTGGGCCGCTTCTGGCGCCGTTTCACGCCGGCGGCCCTCATCCTGGTCGAAGGCGACTACTGGCCGCTGCTGCTGCGCCAGGCGAGCCGCCGGGGGCTGCCGGTGGCGGTCGTCAACGGCCGCGTCGGCGATCGCGGCTTCCGCCGCCTGCGACTCCTGCGCCCCCTGACCCGGCTGTTTTTTGGCAACGTCCAGCACTTCGGCATGCAAACCGCCGAAGACCGTGCCCGCCTGGAGCGGCTGGGCGTCGAACCGGCGCGCCTGACGGTCACCGGCAACCTCAAGTTCGACACCCCCGAGCCGCCCATCGGCCCCGAGCTCAGGGTCCTGATCGCGGCATGCGAACAGCTGGCCGCGGGGAGGCCGCTGCTCATCGCCGGCTCGACCATGGCCGGCGAAGACGAGCAGGTCCTGGCCGCCTTCCAGACCCTGGGCGGCGGGCAGCGCGCCCTGCTCGTGCTCGCCCCGCGCCACCCCGAGCGCTGGGGCGACGTCGAGCGCCTGCTGCGCCAAAGCGGCCTGGCCGCCCGCCGCCGCACCTCCCTGGCCATCGCGCCGGCCACCGACCTGCCGCCGCGCGCCACCCGGACCGACGTCCTTCTTCTGGACACCGTGGGCGAGCTGGCCGCCCTGTACAGTGCCGGCGCCGCCGCCTTCATCGGCGGCACCCTGGTGCCCACCGGCGGCCACAACCCCATCGAGCCCGCCCGCTACCGCCTGCCCATCGCCGTCGGCCCCTCCATGCACAACTTCCGCGACGTCGCCGCCCGCTTCGACGCCGCCGCCGCCTGGCAGCGCGTCGCCGGCCCTGACGACCTGGCCGCCGCCTGGCGCCATTGGCTGGACCACCCCACCGCCGCCCGCGCCCAAGGGGAAAAAGCCGCCGCCCTCCTGGCCGAAAACCGCGGCGCCATCCTCCGCACCCTCGACCTCCTGGCGCCGCTCCTGGCCACCCTGCACCCGCCCGCCGCCACCGGCACCGCGGCGTCCGTCGCAAGTGCCGGCGTCGGCGCAGGTGCGTCCGGCTCTGCCGCAGCGGCTGACGCTTCGCCGAGAGCCGCCTTTGCCGGCAACCAGACTTGGACGCCTGGGTCTGGAATGGACAGAGCGGACGCGGCTCGCACGTCCGAGACCCCGGCAACGACCCCGCACGGTGACGCTGCGGCGCCTGCTTTGCCGGCACCGGCAGTGGGCGCCAGGACGGACGGATAGCGCGGGAACGAGATGGAGCCTCCAAGCACCGCGGCGACGCTTGCCGCTCCCCCTCTTGCCTCGTCCCCCTGGCAGCGGCTCTACGCGGGAGCGCACCGGTTACGCGCTGCGTGGTACCTGCGGCACGCCGCGGCCCTGCCGCGACCGGTCATCAGCATCGGCAACGTCCATTGGGGGGGCACCGGCAAGACGCCCGTCGTCGCCGCCATCGCCCGCCATCTGCGGCAGCAGAGCCTTGCCGTCTGCATCCTGTCGCGCGGCTACGGCGGCCAGGGCCGGGGCGTACGGATCGTCAGCCGCGGCGCCGGGCCGCTGCTGGGAGCGGCAGAAGCAGGCGACGAGCCCGTGCAGCTGGCAGGCGAGCTACCGGGAGTCGCCGTGGTGGTCGGCCCCGACCGGCACCGCGCCGGCCTCGAAGCGCTGGCCCGCCTGCGCCCGGTCCCGGACGTCTTCCTGCTCGACGACGGCTTTTCCCACCTCGCCCTGCGCCGCGACCTGGACCTGCTGGTCTTTCCCGCCAGCGACCCCTTCGGCGGCGGCCGCCTCTGGCCGGGAGGCCGCCTGCGCGAACCCTTGGCGGCGGCGGCACGAGCCGACGCCCTGCTGCTCACCCAGCACGTCGCCGCCGGCCCCGCTGCCGCCAGCAAGAGAGGCCGTGACGGCGGCGCGGGCCGGAGCGGTACAGACGGCGGCGCGGGCGACGCTCCCGCCGGTGGCGGTGCGCTGGCCGCGGCCCTGCGCGCTCATGGGTTTGCGGGTCCGGGCTTCGACTGTCCGATCCGCGCCGGGGCGCCGATGCTGCAGACCGCGGAAGGGCCGGTGCCGCTTGCCCCCGGCAGCAAGGTCGTGCTGGTGAGCGCCGTCGCGCGCCCCGACGCGTTTGCCGCCACCGTGCGCAAGCTAGACTTTGCCGTCATGGACGAGCTGCGCTTCGCGGATCACCACCCCTATCCCGCGGCCAGCCTGGCCCACATCGCGGCGCGCGTCCACGCGAGCGGCGCGGCCGCGGCGCTGGTCACCGCCAAGGATGGCGTCAAGCTGATGGGGCGGCTCGCCGTTCCCTTGGCCGAGCTGTCCGTCGAGGCCGACCCGCAGCCGGCGTTCTGGGACTGGTTCGATCGCGCCGTCGCCACGCTGTCCCAGCAGAGCCCGCCGGCAGGAAGCATTCCGGCCCGGCAAAACCTCCCGACAGGCGCCGGCGCCGGTCCACCATCCCAGCGACGCCCGCCGGTCGGCGGCGGCGCGTGATGCGTCCATCGGGAGAGCGAGCGGCGTGAAGCACGCACCGGTGCGCCACCGCCTGGAATATGGCGCCTACCTGGCGCTCAAGGGGCTGGTCCGCGCGCTGCCACACAATGCCGCACGGCCGCTGGGCGCCGCCCTCGGCCGGCTGGCACACCTCGTGGACCGCAGCCATCGGCGCCTCGCCGACGCCAACCTGTCCCTGGCGTTCCCGGACCTCACCCCCGCCGAGCGCCGGGCGCTGGTCGCCGCCTGCTTTCGCCACTTCGGCGCCGCACTGTGCGATCTCATCTCCGCCGACCGGCTGTCCGCCGTCGAGCTGTGCAGCCGCTTCACCTACGAAGGCTGGGAGCACCTGGACCAGGCCGAGCGCCTTGGCCGCGGCGTCTTCCTGCTGGGCGCCCACCACGGCTGCTGGGAGATCTCGGGCCGCCCCATCGCGCTCTACCGCGGCCTGCTGCACACCATCGCCCGCCCCGCCGACAACCCCCACCTGGAACGCGAGCTGTCCGGCCTGCGCCAGCGCCTGGGCTACGCCGTCATCCACAAGCGCGGCGCCGCCCGCCGCATGCTCCAGGTCCTGCGCGACCGCGGCCGCATCGGCATCCTCCCCGACCAGCGAGTCCAGGAGCACGAAGGCATCCTGGTCCCCTTCTTCGACCATCCCGCCCTGACCACCCCCATCCTGGCCCGCATGTCCCGCCGCACCAACTGTCCCGTCGTCCCCGTCTTCGCCTACCCCGAGCCCAAAGGCCGCTACCGCCTTGTCGTCCTGCCCGCGATCCTCCCCACCGATCCAACTTCCGACGCCGCATCAACGGCCGCTGCTTCCTCCACACAGGACGACTCCGAGGAAGCCGCGGTCGCGGCCCTGACTCGCCGCTACCTGGAAGTCATCGAAAGCGAGATCCGCGCCCACCCCCACATGTGGCTGTGGATGCACCGCCGCTGGACCCCCCGCCGCCGACGCCGCCCCGCCGCCGACCTTGCCCAAAGCCCCGATTCATAACCGAAGTCAGTCGCCGCCCTGCAGCGCCTCGCGAACCTTCGTACGCGCTGCGCTCCGGGCCGGCAGGTAGGCGGCCACCAGGCCGAGGCGGAAAGGGCCGAACAAGCGTACGTCTGTGCCACGACCGCCCGACACGCGCGACATTCGGCGAATTATAGCGGTGACATGCTGGTCCCCATCTTCGAGTCCATGTTCCGCCCGCGCGACAGGTGGCGGGGCATCGGGGGGGCGTCGCTTCAGGGGCGCGGCGCGGGGATGTCGTACAGGTAGAGGCCGCCGCCCAGGTCGGCGCTGCGAGGGTAGCGGTTCAGCCAGGTGAAGGCGTCGGGGGGGATGGGGACCATGTGGCCGGCGCGGTTGGTGACGTACGGGTAGCCGTGCAGGAAGTTGGCGCTGATGGCCGCCGGGCCGGGGCGGTCGGGTTGGGGGAAGCGCCAGCGGATGCCGTAGATGGCCGGATCGACGTGGCCGAAGTAGGCCAGCGCGATGCCGGGCTGGCCGGTGGCGTCCAGGTGGGCGCGCAGGCGCTTCAGGCCCTGGCCCCAATCCAGGTTGGAATCCAGGAAGATGCGATCGCCGTGGCCGCCGGCCAGAAGGTTGAAGTAGTCGATGGTGTCCGGAGTGGCAAGCAGAACCGAAAACGGATAGATCACCAGGGCGGCGACCGCAACGGCCCGCGCCAGCCGGCCGCGGCGGCGGTACGCGGATGCGGCAAGCCAGGGCACCAGCCGTCCGCTATAGATACAGGCCAGGGGCAAAATCGGCAGCAGGTAGCGAATGCCATAGCTGACCGTCGACCCCAACGAAAAAAACGCCAGCATCGCCAGAGCCGGCACCCACAGAAAAGCTTCGGCATCTGCCTGCCCGCCGGTGGATACAGCCGCGCAGTGGGCGCTGGAGGTCTGGGTTGAGGCGTGGTCGTCGGCAGTCAGGGCCGCCTCGAAATCACCGTTCGATCCGTTGCGCACGGCGCGGGCCGGCCGCGCCCAGGGGGCGACAAGCCAGGCGGCCAGCAGCGGCAGCGGCGTCTTGAACAGGAGGGTCAGCGGGTAGTAGGCCCAGGTGCCGCGGGGAAGCCAGCGGCCGAACAGGTAGGTCGGGAACTCTCCCTGCTCGTTGATCAGCTGGATGGCGTCAAAACCTGACAGGTAGGCCGCCGGCAGGGGCGCTGGCAGGCGGGCCGGCAGGTGGGCGGCCAGGCGCTGCAGCCAGTGGCTGCGAAAAACGGTGGTGGCCAGCGGCTGGCCGACGCCGTGGAACAGATACCCGGCATCCAGGACCAGCAGGCTCACCAGCCAGAGCACGGCCAGGGCCGCCAGGCTCGATGCCGCGGCGGCGGCCCTGCCGCGGCCTGCGCTCGCGGTGAGCGGGAAGCGCCGGCCGCGGGCGAGCGCCGCGGCGGCGAGCAGCAACAGCACCGGGTAGAGGATGACGGCGCTGAACTTGGTCAGCTGCGCCAGGCCCAGGGCGACCCCGGCGGCGAGGAGAGTGGCCGGGCGCGGGTGCTCCAGCCAGCACGCGCACAGGTAGAGGGCGCCGGTCGCTGCCAGGGCAAAGCCGATATCGGTGGTCGCCAGGTGGGCGTGGGCGACGATGCTGGGGCAGAGGGCGTAGGCGTACAGGGCCGCCAGCCCGCCGCCTTCGCCGTAGAGCCGGCGCGCCCAGTGCCACACCAGCAGACCCAGCAGGGCTCCCAACGCCACGATCGGCAGCCGGCCCAGCAGGAAGATCGCGTCGTAGGCGGCGCGATTGCGGCGCATGAAGTCGGTGCCGAAAACCCACGGATACCAGCCGTTGTCGGCCAGGCGCGGCGCGGTGTCGACGTCCGGCTGGACGGCCAGCAGGGGCAGCGCCGAAACCAGCCGCACCAGCGGCGGATTGAGGTTGTACAGCGCAAAGTTGCCGGTCTTCAGATAGTAGTAACCGGCGGGCAGGTGGGCGAACTCGTCGACCGTCGGGCTGTCCCAGCGCAACCCGTGAGCGCACAGCGCGACGAAGACTGCCAGCAGCGCCGTCACCGCCACCGGCACCACGCGCACCGGCCCCCACCGCCAGGAGGCGGCGGGCGGAACCGCCGCCGGCTCGGGGCCTGCCGGCGGCTCGGGCGGCCCGGTCACTCCAGCTCGAAGAGGGGGTCGCCGCCGTCGACGGGCTGGCCGGTCTGGACCAGGATGCGGGTCACGGTGCCGGCGTGCTCGGCCTGAATTTCGTTCTGCATCTTCATCGCTTCCAACACCAGCACCCCCTGGCCGGCTTCGACGGCCTGGCCTTCGGCGACCAGCAGCGCCACCACGCGTCCCGGCATGTAGGCGGTGACGCGCTGGCGGCGGCGGCCGCCCTTCGCGGTGCCGCCCTGGGCGGCCAGGTGGGCGAGCGGATCGGCGACCGGCACCGCCACCGCTCCGTGGGGGTCGCTCACCCAATAGGTGCCGTCAGGACGGCGGGCCACCGCCACTTCGTGCTGTGCGCCGTCCAGGCGCAGGCTGTAGAACCCGTCGCGCACCCGCGCCACGTCCACGACGTACTGGCGGTCGCCAAGGGTGATCTGGTAGCCGCCGGCCGCCGGCTCGATGCGCAGGCGCTGGTCTTGCTTGCCGGCGATCAGGTCCATCCCTGGCCTCCTCCGCGCACCGCTTCCACCCGTCCGGCCTGCCGCCAGCGCCGCCGGCGAGGTGCCGCGGCGCTGGCATCGGCGCCACCGCCCTGACCGCCGCCGCCGGCACCGCCGGCATCGGTGCCGCCGCTGCTCAAGCCGGCACCGCGGCGGCTGCGCTCGTAGTGATGGATCGCCGCGGCCAGCAGCGGCAGGTCGGCAACCTCTTCCGTCTCGACGGGATGCAGGACGCCGGCGGCCAGCTTGCGGTCGAGCATGCCGATGTCCAGGCGGCCGGCGCGAAAATCGTCGTCGGCCAGCAGCGCCCGGAACAGCGGCGCCGTGGTGCGAATGCCCTCCACCCGCAGCTCGGCCAGGGCGCGCTCCAGCCGCGCCAGGGCGCGCTCGCGGTCGGCCGCCCAGACGCTCAGCTTGGCGAGCATCGGGTCGTAGTGGATGGACACCTCGCCGCCTTCGTAGACGCCGCAGTCGTTGCGGATGCCGGGGCCTTCGGGGAGACGCAGCATGGTGATGCGGCCGGGCGAGGGCGCGAAACGCTGGAAGGGGTCTTCGGCGTAGAGGCGCACCTCGATGGCATGACCGCGCGGCGTGACGTCGTCGAATTCGGGGCCCAGCGGCTCGCCTTCGGCGACCCGGATCTGGGTCTCCACCAGGTCGATGCCGGTGACCAGCTCGGTGACCGGGTGCTCGACCTGGAGGCGCGTGTTCATCTCCAGGAAGTAGAACTCGCCGTTGGCCGCCAGCAGGAACTCGACGGTGCCGGCATTGCTGTAGCCGACCGCCGAGGCGGCGGCGACCGCGGCCTGCCCCATGCGGCGCCGCAGATCGGGCGTGACCGCCAGGGAGGGGGCCTCTTCCACGACCTTCTGGTGGCGCCGCTGCAGCGAGCACTCGCGCTCGCCCAGCGACACGACGCGGCCGTGCAGGTCGCCCATGACCTGGATCTCGACGTGGCGCGGATTGACGATCAGCTTTTCCAGGTAGACCGCGTCGTCGCCGAAGCTGGCCGCCGCCTCGGAGCGCGCGGCGCGATAGGCGGCGGCCAGGTCCGCGGCGGCAGCCACCTCGCGCATGCCCTTGCCGCCGCCGCCGGCGGCGGCCTTGAGCATCACCGGGTAGCCGATCGCGAGCGCGGCGCTCTCGGCAGCGGCCAGGTCGGGCAGCGCTTCGTGGCCGCCGGGCACCACCGGCACCCCCGCCGCCGTCATCAGCTTGCGGCTTTCGACCTTGCTGCCCATCGCCGCGATCGCTTCGGGCGAGGGGCCGATGAAGACCACCCCGGCGTCGCGGCACAGGCGGGCGAACTCGGCGCGCTCCGACAGGAAGCCGTAGCCCGGATGGATGGCGTCGGCGCCGATCTGGACCGCCAGCTGGACGATGGCGTCGGCGCGCAGATAGCTTTCCCGCGACGCCGCCGGACCGATCGGATAGGCCTCGTCGGCGAGGAGCACCGGCAGGCCGGCGCGATCCGGCTCCGAATAGATGACGGCGCTGCGGATGCCGAGCTCGCGCAGGCCGCGCACGATGCGCACCGCGATTTCGCCGCGGTTGGCGATCAGCACCTTCTTGAGCCGGCGCCGCACCGGCGGCGGCACCGGCGGCGGCTGGGGAGTGTCGGCGGTCCTGGTCATGACAGGGCCGGTATGTTAGCAGCTGGCAGCGGCGGCTGAGGTTGCGGATCGAAGCGATCCGGCGGCCGCCGCCGCCGGCCGCCCCACACCACCAGCCCGGGCAGCGCCGCCAGGCCGAGCAGCGCCGCCGCCACGCTCAGGTGGAAATTGGTGCGATCGACCCAGAGCCGCACCCGGTGCCGGCCGGCCGGCACCACCAACCCGTTGCGCACCAGGTTGGCGACCAGCAACGGCGCACGCTTGCCGTCCACGGTGGCGCGATAGATCAGGTTGGTGCGCTGGACCAGGAGCACCGAGCCGCCGGCGCCCACGTTCAGGTCCAGGTCCAGGCTTTCGGGGCCCTTGCTCAGGATGCGCACGGTGCCGCCCGCCGACGGCCGCGCCCCGCCCTTGCCGGGCATCATGACGTCGGTCTGCGGGTTGAAGGCATCCGTCTTCATCAGGTTGTAGGCCGTGGTCATGTCCGCCGCCAGCCAGACCCGGCGCGCCAGAAACGCCTGCGGCGCGCGGCCGGTCACCTCGTAGACGTGCACCGCCTGGCCGAAGCTCGGGAACTCGGCGAGCAGTCGCGAATGCGACGTGGGCCGCAGCGGCCGCTCCATGATCACGCGATCGACTCCCCAGGCGGCAAGCAGCCGCAGGCGCTGCTCGTCGGTGGCGGTCGGCAGGGCGCCCTGCACCAGGCGGATGTAGTACGAATCCAGCCCCTCGGGCGATTCGTTGATCTCGAAGCGCCGGTCCCACATCGGGCCGACAAAGGGGAACAGCTCGTAGAAGGCGCGCCGCTCCAGCCACAGCAGCGCATCCGAAGGGAACTTGCCGGCAGCCAGCACGGGCATCCCGAACAGGTGCTCGAAATCGGGGTTGACCGCCGTCATGCCGGCCGGCAGCCAGGCCAGCGCCGGCGGCGGCACCCGGTAGGGCGCCACCGGGTCGGTGGGATAGAGCGGGTGCAGCAGGAACACCTGCGACATCGCATGCACGGCGAGCAGCAGTCCGCCGGCGGTCCAGGCGGCGCGCGGCGAGCGCCCGATGCGCCGCGCCAGCAGCAGCAGCAGCAACAGGATGATCAACGAAAACAGGCACAGGCCGGCCCAGCGCACGCGCTCGTTGGCGACGAACCACTGCGGCTGCGCGGCGGGGATGATGGCGCGCAGGAAGCGGGTGGAAAGCCCCTGCGCCGCGTTGAGCAACACCCAGGCGACACCCAGCAGCAAGGTCAGGCCGCCGAGCGCCCAGACGAAGCGCCGCCGCGCCGCGTCAGGCGCCGCCGCGCCGGACTCCGCGCCGGCGCCAGCCCCGGCAGCCGCCCCGGAAACCGCCGCCATCACCTTGGCGAAACCCTGGCCGCACAGCAGGCTGGCGCCCACCGCCACCGGCAGCCAGAACTTCACCGGGTAGCGCAGCGCCCCCGATCCGCCGCGCGCGAACAGCCACTGCATCAGCGGGTTGAACCGCCCCAGCGAGAAGAAGATCCCCGCCGCGATGGCTCCCCACGCCCACCAGGCCGCCCGGCCGCGCGGCCGCCCGCCGGCGGCGATCAACGCCAGCGCCAGCAAGCCCGGATAGAGAGAAGGATAGAGGGGGGGCGCACCGGTGAAGTAGGGCGCGGCCCAGAACGTGCCGCCGAGGCGGATGTCCAGGCGGCCGAACAGAGTGGGCAGCAGCCACTCCGCCGCCTGCCGCGGGTCCCAGCTGGCGATCGTCGCGACGCTGGCGGTGTAGCCGCGCACGCCGCGGAACGACTGCGGCAGGATGCGCAGGAACTCCTCGATCTGCGGCAGCGCGATCAGCGTGCCGCAGACGAAGGCGGCGCCCACCAGCAGCAGCAGGCGCCAGGCCGGCCCGCCGCCGCCGCCGGCAGCACCCCGCCGCCATAGCCAGCGGTCGCCGGTGACGGCCAGCGCCGTGGCGGCGAGACCGCCGCCCAGCGCCACCATCAGCGGATCGCCGCCCACCAGCAGCAGCGCCCACAGCAGGCCGGCGGCGGCGGCGTACAGCCCGGCGCGCCGGCCCCGGCCGGGCAGGACGCAGCCCAGGCACGCCGCCACCAGCGCCGGCGCCAGGGTGGCCCCCGCGATCAGGTTGTAGAACGACAGGTGGGACAGGTAGAAACCGCACGCCGCGTAGCAGACCCCCGCCGCCCAGGCCGGTTCGCGCGCCAAGCCCCATCGTCGCGCCATCCAGGCGCCGGCAAAGGGGGCCAGCAGCAGGTGGATCCAGAAGTGCGCGTTGAGCGCCCAGATCGGTGACGCCCACAACAGAAGGACGGTCGTGGGGTAGAACGGCGCCCCGTTCGGGTTGCCGGCGAGCGGCTCGCCGCCGCCGCGGTAGGGATCGAGCAGCGGAAAGAACCCCTGGCGCAGGGCGCGCGCCTCGGCCCATTTCATCTCCAGGTGGGCGTTGAGCACGTCCCGCATGTAGAGCGTGGTCGTGCCGCGCGCCAGCGGCAGGGCGATCCAGGCCAGCGCCAGCATCACCGGCAGCACGTAGAGCAGAGCGAACCGCGATCTGGACATCGCCGGCGGCGGGGCGGGGACGGCCGCGGTGGCGGTCGGGACGGCCGTGACCGCGGCGACATCCGCCGCCGGCGCGGCCGGCGGGGCGTCCGCGACGGCCGGTGGGACCGCGGCCGGCGACGGGTCGGCGAGCGCGGGCTCCGGGGCCGCGCCGGTGGATGGTGACTGTGGCTCGCTCATCGCTTGGCGCGCATCCCCCGTACAATACCGCGCGTGATCGCTCCCCTGATTCGCTCGTTGCGCCCCGCCCAATGGGCGAAAAACGTCTTCGTCCTGGCGCCCCTGGTCTTCGGCAGCCGGCTCGGCGACGCCGTGGCCGTCGGCCGCGCCCTGCTGGCGCTGGCTGCCTTCTGCTGCGCCGCTTCGGCGGTCTACCTGATCAACGACCTGCGCGACCGCGAGGAGGACAGACGCCATCCGCTCAAGCGGCTGCGCCCCCTGGCCGCCGGCACCCTCAAGCCGGGAGTCGCCGTCGCGGCGGTCGTGGTCCTGGTCGGCGCGGTGGCGGCGTTCGGCTGGCAGCTGGGCAGCGGCTTCGCTTGGGCGGTGGGAGCTTATCTCGTCCTCAACCTGCTCTACACGCTCTGGTTGAAGCACATGGTCATCCTCGACGTGATGAGCGTCAGCTTCTGCTACGTGCTGCGCGTGCTGGCCGGCGCCCGCGCCACCGACATCCAGGTGTCCAGCTGGCTCTTCCTGTGCACCACGTTCCTCGCCCTGTTCCTGGCCTTTTCCAAGCGCCGCCACGAGATCACCCTGCTGGCCCAGGGCGCTGCGGGCCAGCGGCCGGTGCTGGACAACTACAGCCCGGCCTTCCTCGACCAGATGATCAACGTGGTGACCGCGTCGTCGGTGGTGTCCTACGCGCTGTACGCGGTAGCCCCCGAAACGGTGGCCAAGTTCCACACCCAGCGCTTGATCTACACCATCCCGCTGGTGCTCTTCGGCATCTTCCGCTACCTCTATCTGATCTACCAGCGAACCGATCTGCGCAATCCAACCGAAGCCATCCTGCGCGACGCGCCCTTCCTGATCAACATCGCCCTGTGGGGCCTGGCGGTGCTCTGGATCGTCTACGGCCACGGACTGTGGAGCGCCATCCTGCCCCACGCGGCGGGGGCCGCTCCGCCGTGAGCCGCGGCGCGCTCTGGCACCACGCGCGCCGCTGGCTCCCCTGGCTGGCGGCCGCCGCGATCCTCGCCCTGATGGCGGCACGCGTGCCGGCGGCCGACCTGCGCCGCGCCTTCGCCACCGGGCCGTCGTGGGCGGTGGCCCTGTGCTCGGTGGCGGTGGTCGCGGTGGCGCTCGCCGCCGACTCCTGGGCGACGCTGGCGGCCTTCGCGGTCACCGGCATCCGCTGTCCCTGGCGCGAGCTGCTGCTCGCACGCGGCGCCAGCTACCTGTTGGGCCTGCTGGGGGGCGCCGCCGGGCAGGGGGGCATGGGGCTCTATCTGCACCGCGCCGGCGTCGCAGCCCTGCGCGCGGTGGGCACCGTCCTGTTCCTGCTCGCCACCCAGGTCGCCGCCCTGGCCGTGGTGGCGGCGGCGGGGGTGGCCGGCGAGCTGGCGGGCTCCTTCGGCGCCCCCACCAGATCCGGCGGCGCGGTGGCGGTGGTCGGGGCCTCCGCGGTCGCCGCGGCCGGGAGCGGCGCCGGGGCGGCGAGCGCGGCGGCCATGGCCCACCAGTCCCTGCCGCTGCTGGCGCTGCTGGCGGCGGCCTTCCTGGTCTACCTGGCGGTGATCGGCTGGTGGCAGCCCGCCTGGCTCACCCGCCACGCCGCGCTGGCGCCCGCCTTCGCCGCCGGCGGCCGCGGCTTCGTGCGCGCGGTCGCGGCGCGCCTGCCGCACGTGGCGGTGATGACCGTCGGCCTGTGGCTGGGGCTGCGGCTGTGGGGAGTGCCGCTGCCGTTTTTCCACGGCCTGGTGGTGATCTCGGTCGCCGTGCTGGTCACCGTGGTGCCGCTGGTGCCCAGCGGCCTGGGCACCCTGGAGCTGGCGGTGGTGGACCTGGTGGCGCCGTACGCCCCCGCCGCCGCGGTCGCGACCCAGCGCGCCAGCGTCCTGGCCTGCACCCTGGTCTACCACCTGTTCAGCCTGGCCGCCCAGGCCGCCGTGGGCCTGCTGTGCCTGGCGCTCCTGGCGCGCCGGCCGCCGGATACGGGTTGCCGGATCAGTCCACTGCCGGCGGCTTTGGCGCCGCGGACCGGCGATTTTGGCGCGCGGCCAAGGGCTGCCGGTTGAACCGCGGCGCCCGAGCGCTTACATTACCGGCCATGGACCCGACATCCGTCTGGCCGCAGCCGCCCGAGGCGGAAGCCCGGCCGCTTCGCGTAGCAGTGGTGGTTCCCTGCCACAACGAGGCGGCGACGGTCGGCAAGGTGGTACGCGATTTTCGCGACGCCCTGCCCGGCGCGCAGATCCTGGTGGTGGACAACGCTTCGACCGACCGCACCGCCGTGCTCGCCCGCCAGGCCGGCGCCCGCGTGGTGCGCGAACCGCGCGCCGGCAAAGGGTTCGCGCTGCTCACCGGCTTCCGCGAAGCGCGCGGCGCCGACTTCTTCGTCATGGTGGACGGCGACGACACCTACCCGGCCGAAGACGTGGTCAAGCTGCTCGAAGCGGCCCAGGCGGGGGCCGACATGGTGGTCGGCACCCGCCTGCAGGACGCCGAGCAGGGCGCCTTCCGCCCCGGCCATTCGTTCGGCAACCTGCTGTTCAACGCCCTGGTGCGGGTGCTGTTCGGCGTCCGCACGATGGATCTTTTCTCCGGCTACCGCGTGCTGTCGCGGCGTTTCCTGGAAACGACGCCGCTGATCGCCCGCGGCTTCGAGGTGGAGGCAGAGCTGTCGCTGCAGGCGGTGGTGCAGCGCTACCGCACCGACGAGGTGCCGATCCGCTATCGCGCGCGCCCCGAAGAGAGCCCCAGCAAGCTGCACACCTATCGCGACGGGTATCGCATCCTAATGGCGATCCTGATGTTCTTCCGCGACTACCGGCCGCTCAACTTCTTCGGCCTGCTCGCCCTGGCGCTGCTGGTCCTGTCGCTCGGCGGCGGCGGCGTGGTGATCGTCGAGTTCCTGCACACCGGCCTGGTGCCGCGGCTACCGCTGGCCGTGCTGTCGGCCGGCCTGTTCATCCTCAGTGCCCTGTCGCTGACTTGCGGCGTGCTGCTCTCCTCGATCAATCGCCGGGCGGCCGAGATCGCGGCGCTCATTCCGTGGCGGTGACGACCCGCCCCCAGGCGCCGCGCGCCGCTCTCCGGCGCCCCCGCGCCTCCGCCGGCCGCCACCGCCACCGCCATCACCGCCGGCGGCCCTGACCCTCTCCATGATCCTGGCCCTGGCTGACATCGGGGGCGCCCTGTCCACCCTCGCCGCCCTGGGCGCGCTGGCGGCGGGCGGCTACCTGATGGCGTTGCGCCTGCTGGGCAGCGAGCGGGCGCAGGCGGAGACGCTCGACCTCGCCATCGCCTGGCTGCTCGCGGCCACCGCCCAGGGCATCGGCGTGGCGCTCGCCGCCGGCGCCTGCGGCAAGCTGTACGCCGGCGTCGCCATCGCCGCCCAGGCCGCCCTCGCCGCGGCGCTGTGGCTCTGTCCGTGGCCGCGGGCGCGGCGCCTGTCGCGCGCCGAGCTGGCCGCTCCCGCCCGCCAGCTCGCCCGCCGCTCGGCGCACCAGCTGCGCCGGCACCCCGCCCTGGCGCTGGTCGCCCTGCACGCCGCCGGCAGCGAGGCGCTGCGCGGCCTGCTGCGGCCGCCGCTGTCGTGGGACAGCCTGATGTACCACCTGCAGCTGACCGGCACCTGGCTGCTGCGCCACGACCTGGCGCCGGTCTTCGGCGCCTACCCGATGAACTACTACGGCTACACGCCGGCGAACGGTTCGGTGTGGGTGTGGTGGTGGATGGCGCCGTCGCACAGCGAGCTCTACATCAACCTGGCCTTCCTGCCGCAGTGGGTGCTGCTGGCGCTCGCCACCGGCGGCGTGGCGCGCCTGCTGGGGGCGCGCCGCCACTGGCCGCTGGCGGCGTTCCTGGTGGCGCTGACCCCGACCGTGCTGCGCTTTGCCGCGACGCAATACGTGGACATCTTCACCGCCGCCTGCCTGGTCGGCGGCGCCTACTTCGGCCTGCGCTGGCTGCGGCGGCCGCTGTGGGGCGACGCCCTGCTGGCGGCGGCCGGGCTGGGCGTCGCGGCGGGGGCCAAGGTGCTGGGCCTGGTCTATGCCGCGGCGCTCGCCGCGACGCTGCTGCCGCTCTGCCGCGGCGGCGCCTGGCGCCGGCGCGCCGTCCAGGCGGTGGCGGGGCTGGCGCTGGCGGCCGGGCTCGGCGGCTTCTTTTACCTGCGCAACATGGCGCTGGGGGTGGACCCCCTGGCCCTGCAATGTGAAGGGCTGCCCCACCGCCAGCCGGTGCACGGCCTGCCGCAGGTGCCGCGCCCCAACTCGGTGGCGGCGCTGCCGCAGCAGATGCTGGCCCAGGGCCGCCTGGCGCGCGCCTTCCTGGGCACCGTCGAGGAGCCCGGCCCGCCCTTTGTCGACCTGGGGGTGGGACCGCAGATCTTCCTGCTGCTGCTCGGCCTGCCCGCCCTGGGCCTGGTCGCGGCGCGCGGCCGGCGCCGCGAGGCCGCGATCGTCGGCGGCCAGGTGCTGCTCGAGGCAGCCTTCTGGGCAACCGTCCCCTATGCCGCCTTCAACCAGGTCTTCGCCAACATCCGCTACCTCCTGCCAGGCCTCGGCCTCCTGACCGCGGCCAGCGTCGCCGGCGCCGAGACAGTGGGCGCCGGGGCGGGCGGCGACGACGACGCCCGCGCCGGCGATCGGGCCGGCGCGGACGGCCATCGCGACCGGTGGCTGCAGGGGATCGCGCTGGCCATTGCCATCCAGGACCTGCTGCAGCTGCACACCCAGCTCTCGGACGGCATGCGCCTGGTGATCGGCGCCGCGGACGTGGCGGCGGTCGCCTGGGCGCTGGCGCCGCGCTGGCGCCGGACGGCGGCGGCGGCCCGGCCCGTTCTGGCGGTGGTGGCGGCGGCGACGGCGCTGGCGATGCTGGCGGCGGTGCCCTGGTTCGCGCGGTTCCGGGCCGGCGACCGGACGCGCGCCTTCCTGCACGAGTACACCGCGCATGGCATCAACGTGGCGCTGTACGCCGGCGGCTGGGACTGGCTGGACCGGCACGGCGCGCGCGGCGCGGTGGACGTGATCAATGCGCCGGACACGTTCTTTCTCTATCCGGCGATGGGTCCCTACCTGACGCGGCAGGCGCTGTACGTCAACGTCAATCCGAGCGACCTGCCGGCGGCGGCGGCGTATCCGCTCTGCCAGCCGCGGGTCGCGCCCAGCCCGGACGCCTGGATCGCCAACCTGCGGCGTGCCGGCGTGCGCTGGCTGGACCTGAGCCGCATCCCCCCCTTCCCGTTCGCCATGGAAGATGGCTGGGCACGCGCCCGCCCCGACCTGTTCGCCCTGCGCTTCGGCGACGGCAACAACCGGATCTACGAGGTGCTGGGCGGCGCACCGCCGGCGGCGACCGTCCATCCGCCGGCCGGCGCCGGGAGGCCCGCGGCGTGAAGCTGCTGATTCTGTACGAGACGGTCTATCCCGATTTCATCGGCGGCGTCGAGCTGCGCAACCACGAGGTGGCGGCGGCGCTCTGCCGGCGCGGGCACCACGTGACGATGGCGGGCTTCTGCGGCGACCTGGCCAGCGACCGCCCCGATCTGCACATTCACTCGCTGGGCCGCCTGGGTAGCCTGTACAACCGCGCCGGCAAGCGCAGCACCCGCCAGGCGCTGCGGTTCGCCGCGGCGGTGGCGCGCCTGGACCTGGCCCCCTACGACGTCGTCGAGACGCCGAACATGCCCTACATCCACCTGCTGCCGCTGGCGTGGAAGTGCGCCCGCGCCGGCAAGCCGCTGGTCGTCACCTGGCACGAGTACTGGGGACCCTACTGGCGAGGCTATGTGGGCCGCGCGGCAGCGCCCGCCTACCGCGCCATCGAATGGCTCACCGCCCAGCTGGGCACCGCGGTCATCGCGGTCAGCGACCTGACCCGCGAACGGCTGGCCGCGGCGCGACGGCCGCGGTGGCCACGCCGGCGCATCGGCGGCGACATTCCGCTGGTCGCCAACGGCATCACCGTGGCGCGCGTACAGGCCGCCGCCGCCACGCCGCCGCGCGGCGCCGCGCCCCTGCTCTACGCCGGCAGGCTCCTCACCCACAAGCGCCTGGACCTGGCCCTGGGCGCCGTCCAGCTGCTGACCCGGCAGGCTCCCGCCGGCGGCGCCGGCGGCGGCCTCCTGCTCACCGTCTTTGGCGAGGGGCCGGACCGCGAACGCCTGGAGGCGATGGCGCGCCAGATGGGGATCGCCGGCCGGGTCGCGTTTCGCGGCCACGTCAAGAGCAGCGAAGAGGTGTGGAGCGAAATGGGCGGCGCGCGCCTGGCGGTGCAGCCTTCGGCGCGCGAGGGCTTCGGCATCTTTCCGCTGGAGGCGATGGCCGCCGGCCTGCCGGTGGTCTACTGCGACTCCCCCGAAAGCGCCGTCGGCGAGCTGGTGCGCGACGGCGTCGAAGGGGTCGCCACCGCGCCCGACGCCGGCGCCCTGGCCGCGGCGCTCGCGGCGCTGCTCGCGGGCGACGGCGACGCCGAGAGCGAGCTGCGGCGCCTGGCCGCCAACGCCCGCCGGCGCGCCGCGCACTACGATTGGGACGAGATCGGCGAGCGCATCGAAGCGATCTGCCTGGACCTCATCGCTCGACGTAGCCGATGACCAAGCCGCGGGTGCCGGGCCAGCGGTCGCCGTAGGTCGCGCCGGCCACCTGCTCCCAAGCGACTTCCGACCAGGTGGTCAGCCCCGAGCGCCGCAGGTAGCGGCAGCGGCTGAACGGCAGGCTGCCCGCGGCCAGCTGCCGATCCATGTCGGCGTTGTAGCCCAGCGGCAGGGTCGCCACCAGGCAGCCGCCGGGCGCCAGCTGCGCGCTCAGGTTGGCGACGGTGCGGGCGATCTTGCCGGGGTCGCGCGGGTCCTCGTCCCAGCCGATGTGCTCCAGGGTCGAAATGCTGACGATCAGGTCGTACGGGCGGTCGGCGCAAAAGCTGACCGCATCTTCGTTCAGGATCGATCCGCCGCGCTCGAACTTGTCGAGCACCTGATGCCGCACGTCGAAGTAGTGCGACAGGACGTTGCCGACCTCCAGCACCCGCCCGCCTTGGCGCCGGCACACTTCGCTCCACACGATCGGGATCTCGACCGCCCGCTCGTTGCTCCACGTCAGGTTGTAGTTGTGCAGGAAGTAGGCGTGGCGCTCCGGGGCGAGCTCGAACGTGCGGCCCAGCCGCCTGACCACCGGCCGCCACACCGGCGACGTCGCCCACAGCGCCGCGATCCGCAGCAGGTAGAGCCAGCCCCGTTCGGCCAGCACCTGCCGCGCCGTGCGCCAGCGGCCACAGGTCGCTTGGGCATCGTAACGGAATCTCACGCAGGGGTCCCCGGCGCGCCGTCCGGCCGGGCCGGCCCGCGGGCGCGGCGGCGATCATAGCAGCGGCGGGTGGTCCGGCGCCGCGCAGCTGTGCTATCAATCCGAGCCGCATGATCCTGTTAGCCGTGCTGGGGCTCGCCCTCACCCTGTGCACGCTGGCCCTGCTCGCCACCGGTGGCTTCCTCCTGGCGCACCGCCTGCTGGCCGGCGAGGCGGCAAGCGACCCGCTCGCCCTGGCCATCGCCAGCCTGCTGGCGGCCACCGCCCAGGCGGTCGGCATCGCCCTGCTGCTGGGCGCCCTGGGAGTGCTGTCCTTCCCCCTGGCGCTCCTGGCGCAGACCCTGGTGGTGGCGCTCCTGGCGCGCACCGGCCGCGGATCGGCCGCCCAGGCCGCCGCCGCCGAAGCCGCGCGCCACCTGGCCCGGCGCACCTGGGAGCGGCTGCGCCAGCACCCCGCGCTCAGCCTGATCGCCGCCCACGCGGTGGGCAGTGAAGCCCTGCGCGGCCTGTTCCGCCCGCCGCTCGCCTGGGACAGCCTGATGTATCACCTGCTGCTCACCGCGACCTGGCTGCAGCACCGCAACCTGCGGCCGGTCTTCGGTCCCTACCCGATCAACGTCTACGGCTTCGTGCCGGCGAACGGCTCGCTGTGGTTCTGGTGGTGGATGGCGCCCTCCCACAGCGAGATCTACGTCAACCTGGCCTCCCTGGCGCAATGGGCCCTGCTGGGCCTGGCGGCCGGCGGCGTCGCCCGTCAGCTGGGAGCGCGCCGCGGCTGGCCGCTCGCCGGCTTTCTGGTGCTGCTGACGCCCACCGTGGTGCGCTTTGCCGCCACCCAATACGTGGACATCTTCCTGTCCGCCGCCCTGCTGGCCGCCGCCTTCTTCGCCCTGCGCTGGATGGAGCGCCCGCGCCTGGCCTACGCCGTGCTGATCGGCACCGGCTGCGGCCTGGCCTGCGGCGCCAAGCTGTTCGGCGTCCCCTACGCCGGCACCCTGGCGGCCGCCGCCCTGCTGCTGGCGGGCGCCGCGGCGGGCCCCTGGCGCCGGCGCCTGGCCCACACCCTGGCGGCGATCGCGGCGATCGCCATCTTCGGCAGCTTCTTCTACCTGCGCAACATCGCCGCCGGCGCCGGCCCCCTGGCCCTGGCGTGCGAAGGCAGGGAAGGCGATGCGTCGACGCCCACCTCGGCAGCCGCGCCGCCGCCGATCGCCGGCGCACCGGCGGTCACACCGACCGCGCCCGCGTCGACCGGCCCCCCATCCGCCACCGCGGACCGCGGCCCCTCGCCGGCCGGCCAGACCGGGGCGATCGACACCAGCCTGGCGGCGGGCAGCGCGGCCGCCGCCGGCGCCTCTCCGGGTCCGCTCGCCATGCTGCGGCGCTGGCTGCCGAAGCTGCCGCGCAAGGACTCCGTGTTCGACCTGTGGACCAAACCCGGCGGCAAGGCGCTGGTGCTGGATGCCTTTTTAGGCATCACCCGCCCGCAATCGGTCGAGCTGGGGGCGGGGCCGCAGATCGCCGTGCTGGCCCTGGCCCTGCTGGCGCTCCCCTTCGGCGTCGCCGCGCCGTGGCGGCGGGCGGCGTTCCTGGCGGCCAGCCAGATCCTCTTCGAGCTGGTCTTCTGGGCCGCCGTGCCGTTCGCCGCCAACCTGAACATCTTCGCCAACATCCGCTACCTGACGCCGGCCATCGGCCTGGCGCTGGCCGGCGGCATCGCGGTCGCCGAGCAACGCGGCATGAGCGACCTCTGGCTGCGCGGCATCGCCATCGCCCTGGCCTGTCAGGGGCTGCTCCAGATGCACTCCGAAATGCCGCGCGGCGTCCGCCTGGCCCTGGCCGCCTGCGACCTGGCCGCGGTGGCGCTCGGCCTGTCGCCCTCCCTGCGCCGCCTGCTGCGCCGCCGCGCCGCGCTCTGCGCCGCCGCCACCCTGATCCTGGCGCTGGCCGCCGCCCCCATCCTGGTGCGCTTCCGCGTCGCCGACCGCGACCGCGCCCTGGCCACCGAGTGGACCGCCCACTCCACCTCCGCCTACGTCTTTGCCGGCGGCTGGAAATGGCTCGACCAATTTGGCGGCGACAGTGCCGTCGACGTCGTCGGCGCTCCCGGCACCTACTTTGTCTACCCCGCCATGGGACCCTACCTGGAGCGCCAAGTCCGCTACGTCAACGTCGACGCCGCCAACTACGACAACGCCGCCCGCTACCCGGCCTGCAACCCCCGCCTCACCCCCACCCCCGACGCCTGGCTCGCCAACCTCGCCGCCGCCCACACCCGCTGGCTCCTGCTCAACCGCTACCCCGAATTCGACTACCCCATCGAAAGCCGCTGGGCCGCCGCCCGCCCCGACCTCTTCGCCCTCCGCTACGACGACCACACCAGCCAGATCTACGAATACCTGCCCGCCACCCCCAGCCGCTAGTGCGATCGGCCGCCGGCGCCAGTCCGATCGCCGATCAGGTCACCAGCTCGACCGGCAGCCCCGCCGGCAGCCGGCGATAGAACTTGCGGTCCGCGGTCACCAGGATCGCTCCGATCGATTCCGCGACGGCCAGATACGACGCGTCATAAAACGTAAGGCCGTTGGCCTTGGCCAGTGCAACGCTGCGCTCGACGATCCCGAAACCCAAGGGCACCTCACGCAGGCCCAGAGCACAGAGCGCGGTAAGGATCATGGCGGCGTCCGGGCGCTTCAGACAGAGCACATTGCCGACCTCGTAGACCCAAAGAGGCGGCACGGCCAGCGCGATCTCGCCCTTCCGCCAGCGGCCCAGCAGCTGTGCGGCCGCGGCATGACCGGGCTCGGCCGCGGAATCCAAAACCCATTTGAGGATGACCGACGCATCCGGTACGAAGGTCGGCGCAGACTCGCTCATCGAGCGTCACGAAACGAACGGATCGTGTCCACGATGTCCTTTGTTGACACGTGAGGGCCTTTCTGGCGCAGCTCCTCGAGCGTGTCGATTGCCCGCTGCTGCCGCACCCTGGCCAGCTGAGCGCGCAAGGCTTCGTTAGCAAAACGGCTGCGTTCGCCCGCGGGAATGAGCGAGTCCAGGTCCGCTTTGACCGCGTCGTCGAGCACCAGGTTGACCTTGACAGTCATGGCGAACCTCCGGAGAGACAATCCGTCAACACAATTCTACCAGATGGCTGGATTCCGATCGATGGAGGAGGTGCTGAAGGCCGGCAAGATCGTGGGCCGTGTGGGGGCGGCGGCTCGGGATCTTGCCGGCGGGAGCGGTTGGCGAGGCGACGGCCGGGATGGTGGTCTAAGAGGCGGCTTTCTGCACGACGATGCGGCCGGCTTGCATGACCAGGAGGGGGTGCTCGGTGACGGAGATGTTGGCCAGGGGATCGCCGGGGACGGCGACGATGTCGGCGGCTTTGCCGGATTCCAGGGTGCCGGTTTCCTGACTGATGCCCAGGAGGTCGGCGGCCGCGGAGGTGGCGGCGCGCAGGGCGGCGGCGGGGGACATGCCGAGGCCGGTCATCAGCGAGAATTCGCGCGCGTTCATGCCGTGCGGGGAGACGGCCGAGTCGGTGCCGAAGGCGATGCGGACGCCCAGGCGCAGGGCGTTGCGGAACATGTCGCTGCGCGCCGCCAGAGCGGCCTTGGCTTTGGCGGCGATCACCGGCGGGAAGCGATCGGCCTTGCCGCCGGTCCATTCACCGGCGAGCAGCGTCGGCACCAGGAAGACGCCCTTTTCTTTCATCTTGGCCAGCGTCTCGGGAGTAAGGAAAGAACCGTGCTCGATCGAATTGACGCCCGCCGCGATCGCCATGCGCGCCGCGATGTCGCCGTGACAGTGGGCGGCCACCTTGCGGCCCCAGTTATGGGCCTCTTCGACGATGGCGTTCATTTCGGCTTGCGACAGCTCGGGCGCGTCCACCGGATCGGTCAGCGAAAGCACGCCGCCCGATGGCATGAACTTGATGACGTCGGCGCCATACTTGATCTGGTAGCGGACGGCGGCGCGGCATTCGTCGGCGCCGTTGCAAATGCCTTCGATCGGCCCGGAGGGCTTGATGCGCTCCGCCGGCTCCGCCGAGCCGTCGGCATGGCCGCCGGTGGCGCCGATGGCATGCACCGCCACCAGCATCCGCGGCCCTTCGGTGATGCCGGCGGCGATGGCGTTGCGCAGGCCGAGGTCGATGTAGTCGCCCGATCCCACGTCGCGCACGGTGGTGAAGCCTGCCTCAAGCGTGCGGCGCGCGTAGAGCGCCGCGTAGTGCGCCTGTTCGGCGGGGAAGCGCATCGCGCCTTCGAAATAGTCGCGATAGAAATTGTCGGAGCTTTCGAAGCTGAGGTGGGTGTGCGCATCGATGAATCCCGGCAGCAGCGTGGCATCGCCAAGATCGATCACTTTTGCGCCGGCCGGGGCGGTCAGCCCCGTTCCCACGCGGCTGATCTTGCCGTTTTCCACCAGGACCTCGCCCGGCGAGATCCACTTTTCAGCCTTGCCGTCGAACAGCCGGGCGGCCTTCAGCAGCACCGCCGCCGGTGCGGCCGGCGCCGGCTGCTGGGCGCGGCCGCTCACCACGGCGGCGGCCAGAGCAACCACAACGGTTGCTGACACCATGATCCTTCGTAGCATAGGAAGCTCTCCTTGCAGGACAGAAGCTCGGACTCGGGCGATCGGGGCGCGCGTCGCATCTTAGCGCATCGCGATGCCATAATCGGCGCGCTTTATGGCCCTGCTCCTCTATCTGATTGGCGCCGTCCTGATCGGTCTGGCAGTGCGCTGGTGGCGCCCGCAGCCCGGCTGGCGGGCGCTCGCGGTCTACGCGCTGCTGGCCGCCGCGTTTTTCGCCGTGCCGCTCACCACGCCGGCGGTGCAGGTGCCGACCGACATCGTCTACCTGGTCCGCCCCTTCCAGGAGATGCTGGCGGCGCCGATCGAGCCGGCCAATCGCGAGCTGATCGACGTGCCTTCGCAGATGATCCCGTTCCGCGCCCTGGTGCGAAACCGGCTGCTGCACGGCGAAGCGCCGCTGTGGGCCAACGAGATGGGAACCGGCGGGCCGCTGCTCGGCGACGCCTCCTCGGCACCCTTTTCGCCGCTCGGCCTGCTCACCCTGCCGCTGCCGGCGGTGCGGTCGCTGCCGGTCACCGCCGCCTTGCGGCTGCTGCTGTCGCTGGCGTTGACCGACGCGCTGCTGTCGGCGCTGGGCGCCGGCCGGGCCGGCGCGGCCTTCGGCGCGCTGGCCTACACCTTCTCGGTGTTCTCGATCGGCTGGGGCTACCACCCGCAGAGCATGACCATGGCCTGGGTGCCGGGCGTGCTGCTCGGCCTGACGCTGCTGCGCCGCGGCGAGCGCGGCGGCTTCGCCGGCCTGATCGTCTGCGCCACCGGCGCCGCCCTGTCCGGCCACCCCGAGACGCTGGCCCACTCCGCCCTGGGAATCGCCGCGGTCGGCGTCGCGCTGCTCGCCCTGCCCGGCGGCGCACCGCGCCCACGCTACCTGCTGCGCGCTGCAGCGGCGGCGCTGCTGGCGGCGGGCCTGGCCGCGCCCGCGCTGCTGCCGGTGATCGAGGCCATTCCCGAGGGCGTGCGCAGCGAAATGCTGCGCCGCAACCCCGACCTGCTGCGGCCGCCCAACTTCGCCGCCGGCCAGCTGCGCGTGCTGGTCGATCCGCTGGTCTTCGGCAGCCCGCGCTACGGCGGCTACCACGGCCCGCTCAACTATATTGAACTGTGCAGCGGCTACGCCGGCGGCCTGGCCCTGGCCCTGGCCCTGGCCGCCGCGCTGGCCTGCCGCGGCCGCTACCTGGCGATGCTCGCCGGCGGCGCGGCCGCCGCCGCCGCGGCCTTTGCCGTCCCGCCGTTCCTGCAGCTGGTGACCGCGCTGCCGCTGTACGACCGCGCCACCAACGGGCGCCTGCGCCTGCTGTGGGTGCTGGCGCTGGCGATCGGCGCCGGGCTGGGCCTGGAACCGCTCGCCGCCAGCCGCCGCGGCCGCTGGACCGCCGCCGCCTGCTGCGCCGCCGCGGGCGTCGCCCTGGCGCTGGTCGCGCCGCCCGCCTCGCCCTGGCAGCGCGCCTGGTGGCTGGCAACCCTAGCCGGCTTCGCCGCCACCGCCGCCGCCTTCGCCTGGCGGGCCGCACGGCCCGCAACCCGTCCCCACCAGCCGATTGCACCGGCCGGGCTGCTGGATACGGGCGGCGGCACCGCCGCCGATTGGCTGCCGTGGCTGGCCGTGGCCTGCCTGGCGCTGGACCTGGGACTGCTCAACGGGCGCTTCCTGCCGGTGCTGCCGCCGGAGCTCGACCTGTCGCCGCCGCCGGCGCTGCAGGCGATCCTGAGCGACCAGCGCGTCCCCTTCCGGGTGATCGGCAGCCACTACGACCTGCTGCCCAACCTGGCATCCGTCTACGGCCTGTGGGACCCGCGCGGCAACGACCCGATGCAGCCGGCGCAAGCCGCCCTGGTCGTCGGCATGGCGTTTCACCCGCGCCCCGGCCAGATCCTGGATGCCGTCCACCCGCCCTACCCGGTTGCCTTCCTCAGCTATCTTGGCGTGCGCTACATGCTGGGGGCGCATGGCGAAGAGCTCGCCGCCCCCTGGGAGCGCGCCTGGGACCTCCAGGGCGGCACCGTCTGGCGCAACCGCGCCGCCCTGCCGCTGTTCTTCATGCCGGCGACCTGGCGCCCGGCGCGCGATCCGGCGGACGCCCTGCGCGCCACCCTGGCCAACGTCGACTTTGCCGCCGCCGCGGTGACCGAACCACCCGGCGGGGCGGCCGCTGGCCCAGGCGGCGCCGCCCCCGGTGCAGGCGGCGAGCCAGGACCGCGTTCCCAACGGGGCAGCGTTCAAATTGCCAGCTTGAAGCCCAACAGCTTCGACCTGGACGTCGCAACCCCCACCGGCGGCCTCGCCGTGTCGAGCGTCGCCCTGTGCCGCGGCTGGCACCTCACCCTGGACGGCCGCCCTGCCGGCCTGGTGCGCGTCAACGGCGCCTTTATCGGCTTCCTTACGCCTCCCGGCACCCATCACGCCGTCCTTGCGTACCGCCCCGCCGGCTGGGTCTGGGGCCTGCGCCTATGCGGCCTTGCCCTGCTCGGCCTCGCCGCGATCACCGCGTCCTCGGTGATCGCCCGCCACCGCCCGCTCGGCGCACCGGGGTTGTGGTTCGTCTGGAAGACGGCCGCCAGGTAGCGTGAGCGGGTGTCTCAAGGAGAGTCGCGCTCTGCCTCGCGCAGGCGGAGGGTCTCGCGGAGGATCGGCAGGGCGAGCAGATCCTTGTTGCGGCCGGCCTGCTGCTTCGTCTCGATGATTGCCCGGACATCAAGGAGCAGGACGTTCACCCCTCCGGCGGCGACCAGCCGCTCGATGTTGTCGGCGGTGCGGCGGTAGACGATATCGGTGTCCAGCGTCGAGATGGGGGCGCCCTGCAGGACGGCCGCAACGCCGCCGACCAGAATGCATTCGACGCGGTTGCGGTCGAGGACTTCCAGGGTCTCCCGGAAATCAGGCAGGCCGTGCATCACGGAGGGCCGAGACGCTGTCAACGAACGCCTGTAGAGCCGCGAGACGCTGGTCCGGTGTCAGCGACAGCATCCAGCGGATCAACGTTCGATCGACCCCCTCCGGGGACTCGTCGGGCAGAGGGGTGGGCTCCCAGCGGGGGGAGACTGGCTCGACGGGCCTGGCCGTGGTTTCAGCCTGGCACGGGCAGCCTGCAAGGAGTCGCTTGCGGATTCTACGGGGCCAGGCCGACCAGCTTCGCACCCAAGAGCAGGGCGTCATCACCTCGATCAGAACGATTCTCGCCGCTCAGGAGGCAGCACAAACGGTCACCAAGGAGCGGCGAGGAAATCGCCGGCATGGCCGGCGCGCCGGCCATGCCGGACCTTCGTCCGGCGCCGTCCCAGGGCGCGAAGGATCGCGCACTCCCTACTTATAGACAAAATCACTGCCGGCACGCAGGATCGCCGGGCCCACCCGTAACGTCGGTGCGACAGGAGAACGACGATGAAAACCAAGCTCCGCATCAACCGCGACACGCTGCGCCGTCTCGAGAACCCCGAACTTCGCCGCGCCGAGGGCGCCGGCATCTACACGGCCCAGCAGAGCTGCTTCTGTAGCTACAAAGCGACCGTCTGCCCCACTCTCGTCGCCTGTCCGGCGTGAGCTAGTGGCCAACCCAGGCGCGGGTTGCGGCCGCGCGCCGTGCCCCGCGCCTCCCCGGCGGCGTCCGGCGACACAGAAATGGAGCGCTACCCAGGTCGCAGGACTGCCGCGCCAGCGGCGGTTGCCGGTCGGGGCGCGAAAGCGGCCAAGCCGTTTGGCGACGGCCACTGTTCGGCGGCAGCGTTGACAGCTGCTCGACGGGTGATAGTGTTGCTCTATTGCGTTTCCTATGCTAAGGTGGCATAGATTCACCTTGGCAGTGTGTCGACAGTCAGTGGAGGGTAGCTGGAATGAGCGATATCGCCCGCTCCGAGGGGGGTCCTGAGGTCTTCGAGGAGCTGCGCGAACGGTGGCAGGGGTCGATCGAAATCGGCCGCCTCGAAGAGGCCGAGCAGATCCTGCACCGCGCACTGGAATGGGCTCGCCAGCATGGCGACGAACGACGGATCGACAGCGTCGTCTGCGTTTTGGCCGCTGTCGCCATCAACTTGGGGTGCGGCGACGCGGAACTGCCCAACCTGCGCGAGATCCTGCTGCGCAGCAGCGATCCGGGCAACTGCCGGTTGGCCGCCTACTACATCTCGATGCATTACCAGTTTGCCCGCAACTTCAAGAAGAGCCTGTTCTATGCGCGCATCGCCTGCGAGCGCGCCGCACAGCTGGAGCGGGCCGACCTGATCGCCTTCAGCCGCAACCAGCTGGGCAATGCCCTGCTCGGTGAAAGCTTCGTCGATCGCGCCTGCCACGAATATGAGACGGCGCTCGGCCTGGTCACCGAAAAGAGCGTCTGGCGAGCCCGCATCCTCAACAACCTGGGCTACTGCCGGGTGCTGCAGAAGCGCTTCGCCGAGGGCTACGCCTGCCTGTACGAAAGCCTGCGCCTGCTGCGGCGCTTCTCGGCCGAACGATTCCAGATCCTGCCGCGCCTGGACCTGTGCTTCGCCCACCTGGAAACCGGCAAGCTCGAGCTGGCCAAGCGGCAGGGGATCGCCGCCATCCAGCTGGCGGAACGCATGGGCGACTCGGAAGCGGTCAAAAACTCCCTGTACCTGCTGGGAGAGACAGCCAACCTGATGGGCGAAACAGAGATGGCGAGCGAATACTTCACCCGGCTCCAGCGCGACTACTTCCCGGAATCGCCCTACCTGCCTGGATTCCTGCTCGCCGTAGACGTTCGCAATCTGGTCAACCTTCATGCTTGAGGACACGCCCATGATCCGCACCGTCAATGGCGCCCGGTCCCTGCTGTCGGCACGCCTGACCCGCGCCGTCGCGGTGACGGCGGGAAGCGCGCTGGCGCTCCTGCTGTCCGCGACAGCGGCCCGCGCCGACCACCTCAATGTGACCCTGGGCGGCAACGGCCAGCTCTATGCGATCGAAGCCGGCACCTACGGCGCGCTGTTCGGCGCACCGGGGACGCAGCCGGCGCTCGCCGGCGGTGCCGCGGCGACGACGCCGGCGGCCGGCACGCCGGTGCTGGCCCTGGACACCACCCTGCCTGGCGCCGCGCTCCAGCGCCAGCTGGTCCCCACCACCGACGACCAGGCGGTGGACAGCTCGCCGGCCCTGGTCTATGAGGACGTGTCGCAGACGCTGTTCGCCGTCTGGGTGTCGAGCAGCGATCCGACCAGCTCGGTGCTCAAGATGATCAGCTACAACGGCATCCAGTGGTCGCAGCCGATTGAAATCATCGGCAACCCGTACGCCACCAAGACGCCGCCGCAGCTGACGCTGACCCGCGACACCCACAGCGAAACCAACGCCGCCACCGGCGCCGTGACCCTCCACCGCCGCACCGTGCTGCACGTGGTCTGGTCCGAAAACTCGCTGTCCGGGCTGTATCAGGCCTACTACGCTCCGGTCATCTTCGAGGACGGCGTGTGGATCGGCACCGTGCCCGAACCCATGCTCCTGAACACCTACGATGCCGCCGAGCAGACGGCGACGGGCGGACCGTTCGCGACGCCGCTGGTCTACACCCCGACCGTGCAAGGCGGGCGCGATATCAGCACCGCCATCGCCGGATTCGCTTCGGACGCTTCGGGGCTGGTGACCGCGGTCGAGCTGGACTTCGTGCCCGAAGAGCTGCGCGACCTGGCCAACGCCCTGCAGGCGGTGGTGCTCGGCAGCGCCAACTTCGGTCAGCCGACCGCGCTGGCCGCCCAGGCGCAGGCCGCGCTGCAAGCCAACGGCAGCGCGTTTCAGCCTGAAGTGCTGCAGGGGATCGGCAGCGACATGCAGACGCAGATCCTGGGCGGCGCCCCGGACCAGACCACCTTGGCGTGGAAAACCCGCGCCGTGATCATCGACAGCGGCGTCAAGTTCGCCGCTCGCGGCGTCAAGATCGGACAGCTGGCCCTGGGAACCCCCAACATCGCCGCTTCGCAAATCGTGGAAATCGTGCCGCCCAACGGCGGTCCCTCGCAGCTGGTCCAGTTCCGCGTCGCTTCGACGCGCCCCTGGCCGGTGGTGAGCGGCAACAACGGTGTGCAGCTCCTGGTTTCGCCCACCGGCGCCAACCTGATGGCGACCTGGCAGAGCGCCGATGGCAGCTCCGCCTACTACACCAACACCCAGACGGACGGCACCTGGAGCGCGGCGCACCAGCTCCAGCTCTCGACCAACTTCAGTCTGGAGCAGGCGCTGCAGATCCTGCAGCAGCGGGTTTACTAAGACCTTGGAGCCGGGGGCCTGCCCCCGGCACCGCGGCTCCTGGCGGTGCGCCTGCCCTGGCACCGCCGCCGATCCGGGCTACTCAGCTCCTCAGTTCCACGATCCCGACGCACAGGCGCCGCCGCCACAACAGCTGCCGGCGCCGCAGCCTTCCGCGGCTTCGAAGCTGGCCGAGCCGCCGCTGGCGGTGGCAAAGGTGGAAAACTGCTTTTCCAGCGCACCGGCGTCGCAGCGCGGGCAGGACATCGCCGCGGCGCCCTCGCCGACGCGCTGCAGGATCTCGAACTGGTGGCCGCAGTCGCGGCAGCGATATTCGTAGAGCGGCATGGGACGTATCCTCCTGCTCCAGATTCTATGCGACTTGCACGGAACCTCGGCGCCTCGCCCCGCGATCGATCGCGGCCGGCCTTGGCCGTGGCGTGGGCGGCAAACCCGAGCCCCCCAGATTCGTATAGACACGGCGGGCAGCACATCGCATTGGACCGCGTGCTCCTGCCGCAGCGTGCGCTCCATTCGCTTGGGCAGCCTGCGCGCGGGTTCTGCGAACGTTTCGATTGCAGGGGCGGGTGCCAGTCCGCGAGAAAGGAACCACCTCGATGAAGAATCGGACGCAAACGATTGCCTGCCTGTTCGCGGCGGCGATCGGCGCCGCGGGGCTCGGAGCGGCGCCCGCCTGGGCTGCCGAAAGCGTGACCGCGACCCTGCAACGCCAGACCCAGGAGCTGATGGACGCCGTCGCACCCGCCCAGGCGGCGGTGTGGGATCGCTATATGGATCCCAGTGTGCTCTATACCACCGAGGACGGCACAGTGCTCACCAAGAGCGGCATGCTGGCCACGATCAAGCCGCTGGCCGCCGGCGTCTCCGGCCGCATCAAGGTGCTCGAATTCAAGGCGACGGTGCATGGCGCGGTCGCGGTGACCAGCCACCTGGACGACGAGTACGAGACCTACCACGGCGCTTCGCTGCACTGCCAATATCGCACCACCGAAACCTGGCTGCAGACCGCCACCGGCTGGCGGATGATCGGCGGCCAGGTCCTGGCGGTGCGCACCGATCCGCCAGCCGTCCCCCTGACCGCGCAGCGGATGGCCGAATACTGCGGCAGCTATGCGCTGGACGCGGCGACCCACTACGACATCCGTTGCGACGGCGGCACCCTGCAAGGCCAGCAGACCGGCCACAAGCCCGAGGTGCTGCGTGCCGAAGCGCCGGACGTTCTTTTTGTGCCGGGCCGGCCGCGCTACCGCATGATCGTTCTGCGCAACCGCGACGGGCACGTCACCGGCATCGCGGAACGGCGCGAAGCCTGGTCGCTCGACTGGAAACGGCTGCCCTGACGGCAGGCAGCAGGCCCGACCGCCCGCCCCGATCGCCGTATGGCGCTCACCGTGCGGGCGGATCAACAGACGAAAGCTGCCGGCAGGCTGTCGGGGCGGAACGCTGCTAGAACTCGATCAGCGGCAGGTCCGGCCCCAGGTCGCGCAGGGCGTTGGCGGTCAGGGCGGGCGCGCCGGCGTGGCGCGCCCATCGTTCGAGAAGCCAGCCGGCCAGGGGGCCGCTGCCGCTGGCAAGAGGCAGCGGATCGCCGACCCGGAACGGGCGATCCGCATCTGGCTGCCCGCCGGCCTGCAGCGCGGCGATGAGCTCGGCCAGCGATTGCAGCCAGCCGCCCACCGTGGCCAGGTGGCGCCGCGTCCCGACCGCCGTCAGATCGACGCATGCCGCGCGGGTGAAATTCAGCCGCACGGTGCCGCGCAGGGACTGGCAGTCCACCAGGATCAAGCTTGCATGGCCGGCCAGGTCCCTGATGGCGGCGCCGCGCAGGGCGCTGCGAAAGCCTTCACAGGAGGCCAGGTCGAACTGCATCCCGGCGCCGCCGGCCTCCGCCGGCTTGCCGCTACCGCGCGACCAGCCCAGGAAGTAGAGATCCATCAGGTTCGGCAGCTCAAAATCCTGCAATCCGAACCACCGCTCCAGCTCCAGGCCCGTCACCGCGCCGCCGTTGGCCTGGTCGTGCAGCAGCAGCAGAGCCACCGGCACCGTGAACGCGCCGGCGCCCGTCTGCCTGGACATGGCCTGCATGCGGCCGAGCAGGCGAAGCTTGAACAGCTGGACGCTGCTGACCGCGATCGCCTGCGTGATCCCCATGCCCGTCTCCTCGAAGAAGGCCCCACCGCACCTTCCGTCAGTCCCACGGCGCCACGCGCTAGTTCAGATTGCGAACTTACATCTTACCGCAGATTGCGAGCCATCAGCGGCAATCCATGGTGCTGACCGCTATGGTCGTTGGTGGTGCGGGGAAAAAGGGAGGGCGGTCGATCCTGCAGATTCCTCCCTGCAAGGGGCGGGGCGGGCGGTATTGGCACGATGGGTTCGCTACGGCCTGTGGAAAGGCGGCGACCCCCGTGGGGGTCGCCGCGAGTGTGCGCGCTACGGCCAGTTGGCGAGCAGCAGGCCGCCGTCGACCGAGCCCAGGCCGGTCACCTGATCGTAACCGGGGCCGCAGGAAAAGCCCCGCAGCTTGGGAACGCTGTTGTTGCCGCTGGTGATGTCGTGAAAGATCCGCGGGCTCCTGGCGCTCTTGTACTGCTGCGCGGCCAGCTGATAGAGCACCGGATTGGCGTTGCCCTGGCGGTCGCCGGTCTTTTGCACGATGAGCGCCATCAGGCCGGCAAAGGAAGGCGTCGACGCCGAGGTGCCGAAGACTGCGTAGACGTCGGTGCCGCGCAGCACCACATAGGCGTCGTGGAACGCCGCGCTCAGAGACACGTCGGGAACGTCGCGGTGGTGGTCGTTGGGCACGCCGCGCGCCGACTGCCAGGAGGGTTTCGGATAGACCTTGCTGGCGCCGCCGCCGGACGACCACAGGCCGGAATCGCCACGCACGTTGGCGCTCTCGTTCCAGCCCTCCTCGGGGATATAGGCAATCACCGAGCCGCCGTCGGGACGATTGACGGGACTCCAAAAGGCGCTCCCCTTCCTGCCTTCGTTGAACTCCGTGCCACCCACGCAGATATCGTAGGGGGTCGAACAGAGGCCGTTGACCGCCAATCCGGTGCCGCGCGCGCTGGTCTGCACGTCGCAACCGGAGGCGCCGGAGTCGCCCGAGGAGACGAACGAGGAGATGCCCTGCGCGGCGGCCTGCGACCACATGCTGTTGATGAAGGCAAGCCCCGCCGCGCCCTGGTCCGCCTCGCACGAGCCGAAGCTGGTGCTCATCACCGGCGCCAGGTTGTTGTCGACGATGTACTGCGCCGAGAGGATGATGCCGTCGGTCGATTGGGTCGAAGCGGACACCACCACGTCGATGGTGGCGCCGGGGGCCGCCGCACCGGACCACTCCGCGTCCAGATCGGCCTCCAGCTCTTCGTCGCCGCCCAGGTCGCCAGGATCCGTGCCGTTGTGGACGAGCACCGGCAGATTGCTCACCGGCAGCCAGAAGGCGGAGCGGAACCCTTCCACATCGCTGGTCTTGATATCGGTCCGCGCCACGATCGCGATCGTCTCGCCGGTGCCGTTGATGCCGCTCTTGAACGTGGGCGAGAGGTCGTAAATCGTTGCGAAGTCGCCGGGCACCATGTAATGCGCACTGCCCGCGGTGAAGTCAGGCGACAGCTGCACGGCCGCGTGATGCATCTGCAGCGGCTTGTTGTTGAGCGAAACGACGCCGGTGACAAGCTCGGTCAGGGCGCGCGGCAGCGAAGGGTCGATGGAATTGGCATGGCGCACCACGCCATCGACCTGGTAGTCGTGCATTTCGGTGGCAAAGGCCTGCTCCACCTGCGCCGCCGTGCCGCTGAAATTGATCCAGCCGCGGCCCTTTGCCACTTCGTCGATGGTGAAGCCGTGCTGCACGAGCCAATCGGTTACAACCTTGAGATCGCGGTCGTTCAAACCAAACTCCGCGCCGAACTGTTCGGGCGTGAGCCACTGGTGATAGCGGGTTGCAGCCGGGTCGGTGAGATCCGCCAGCAGCTGCTCGAGCCGGTCCTGGGCGCCGGCCTGCGGTTGCAGCACCAGCACCATCCGCTGCATCGGCAAGGTCGGCGCCGTGCGGCCGATCTCAACCTGGAGCCGTGCGAATGGCGGAACGTTGCCCGACAGCGTCACGCGGTCGGCGTCATTGATGACGGCGGCGCCGGCGGCAGTCGCGGCGCCTTGTCCAAGGGCCGCCCCAGCGGCGGCCAAGAGAAGGATTGTCAGCTGGAATGTACGAAAGCTACGCATCATGCCCTGCCTTTCAGACAAGTTGTCGTGATAGCACCACGATATCACCATCGCTGTTTCGCGATCGCATGTCCCCTCCTGTGGCGCAATTTCGCATCGAGACGCAGGGGAGCTCCGGCGGCCTGCCGCCTGCCCCCAAGCGCCTCGCCCGGACAACGGCGTCCGCGAGGTCAAGGAAGGGAAAACAACGTGAAAAAGTCCAGGAAGCTGGCCCTGCATCGCGACACCGTGCGCACCCTGTCGGGCTCGGCGCTCACCGAAGCCAACGGCGCGGGGTACACGATTCAGTTGTGCATCATCCAAACCGTCTACATTACGTGCGGCGTCAGCTGTAACTGCGTCACCCACGGCTGCCCCACCCAGGCCGGCGACTGCACGGCGGCCTGCTAGAAGAAGCCGGCGCGGTGCGCCACGCGGGGAGCTGATCTCCTTCCTTCCACCCCGCCACATCACACTGCATCACCGCGGGCGGCGCCGACCAGCGCCGCCCGCCCCGCTCGCACCCGCCCGGGCGCCGGCGCTGCCCTTGACTTCACCCCATCGGTAAGCCTAAACTAACGGTAAGTCAAAACGAACCAATCGACTCAGAGCGCCGCTACGAGCAAACGACCGATGCCGACCACCCAGGACTACGACGCGCAGCTCAACGCCTTGGGCGATGCGACCCGCCGCGCCATCCTGGCGCGCCTGCGCCTGGGTCCCGCCGCGGTGGGCGAGCTGGCGCGCGGCTTTCCGGTCAGCCGGCCGGCGATCTCGCAGCACCTGCGGGTGCTCAAGCAGGCCCACCTGGTGATGGACCGCGCCGCCGGCACACGCCGCCTGTACCAGCTCGATCCGCGCGGATTCGTCGTGCTGCGCGACTATCTGGATCAGTTCTGGCAGTCGGCGCTGGCGGCGTTCAAGCACCGGGTGGAACAACAGTTCCCCGTGGAAGGAGGGCAAGGCAATGGTCGACGCGACGATGGCAGCGGTTCATAAGACCGTCACGGTGAGAGCGAGCGCGGAACAGGCGTTTCGCGTCTTCACCAGCGAGGTCGATACCTGGTGGCCGCGCAGCCACCACATCGGCAAGGTGCCGATGCAAAAAACCATCATCGAAGAGTGGGCCGGGGGGCGCTGCTACAGCGAGCAGACCGACGGCAGCGAATGCGACTGGGGCCAGGTCCTGGTCTGGGAGCCGCCGTCGTGTTTTGTGATGGCGTGGCAGATCAGCGCCGACTGGCAATATGAATCCGATCTGGCGCAATCCAGTGAAGTGGAGGTGCGCTTCACGCCCCTGGCGGACGGCTCGACGCGCGTCGACCTGGAACATCGCCACCTCGACCGCATGCGGCTGGGCGGCGAAGCGATGCGCGCCGCCGTCGATTCTCCCGAAGGTTGGAGCGGCCTGCTGGGCCTGTATGCCGAGCGCGTCGCGGCGGCGGCATGAGCGCCACCGCGCTGTACCGCATCGCCGCCGTGTTGCTGGTGCTCTTCGCGATCGGCCACACCTTCGGCTTTCTGCACTTCAAGCCGCCCACCCCGCGGGCCGCGGCGGTGCGTCAGGAGATGAGCGACGTGCGCTTCCCCGTGCGGGGAGGCAGCGCCAGCTTCGGCGACTTTTACGTCGGCTTCGGCCTCTCCATCACCGCCTATCTGCTCTTTGCGGCCTTCCTGACCTGGCACCTCGGCGGCCTGGCCCGGTCCATTCCCCGCGCCATCGGCGCCCTCGGCTGGGCGTTCTGCGCCCTGCAGGTCGCCAGCACGGCGGTGAGCTGGGTTTTGATCGCGCCGCCGCCGGCGGTCCTGTTCGCGGTGCTGGCGGTCTGCACCGGCTGGGCCGCCGGTCAGGTGCGGGTCGCCACCGCGAGAAGCGAGTCGCCAAGATAAGGCGTCGCAACCACCCGACCGATGCCCCGCAGCGGCTTGAGCAGAGGATTGCCCTCACCGACGTTGTAAAAGTTGGAGATGGTGGTAAGCGCCACCGGCTCAAGCCGCGCGTCGCGCAGCGACTGGCGCAGACGGGCGGCAGAAAACATATGCACGTGCGTGGGATCCAGGTGAAACGCCCAACGGCGCCCCAGCAGCGGACGCGCCAGGCTGCCGGCATTGAGCGTGATCACAAAGAGCTTGCCGCCCGGCGCGAGCGTGCGATAGCAGCTGGCCAACGTCGCCGGATAGTCCGGCAGATGCTCGATCACGTCCAAAAATGTGATCGCCGCAAAGTATCCGTCGGGGAAGGGAAACGGCGCCTCGGCGCTGGCAGTGACGATCGGCGCCGACGTCCGCCCGCGTGCCGCCGCCACCGCATGCGGCGACAGCTCGATGCCATGCGGCTGGTATCCCGCCTTTTCCAAGGCCTCCAAAAAGAACCCAAAGCCCGACCCGATATCGAGTACCCGCCCCCCCTCCACCCCATGCGCCCGCAGCAACCCGATCAGATACGCCAGGTACTTCCGCTTCCCCGGATGCAGCTGAAAATACTCGCGCTCAAAGTACCCCGGCCCCTCCGCCACCGAATCTGGCGGCGACGCCGCGCCCGCGTGCCTGTCCATCTCGTTCACCCGCGGATGCTAGCACGCCCATCCAAAAGCCTTGGGTCGTCACGGACACCCATCCGGCCTGCCTGCGCGGATGGAGGGGCTCAGGGCGGGGGGACGGCGGCGAGGCGGGCGCGCAGACGTTGGACGGCGGGGTTTTGCGGGTCCAGCTGCAGGGCGCGTCGATTGAGCTGTCTGGCCTGGTCCAGATGGCCTTGCTGGAGGTTGAGGAGGGCGCTGTTTTGCAGGGCCTGGACGTTTTGCGGGTTGAGGGCCAGGGCCTGGGCCAGGTGGGGAGCGGCCGCGGCGGGATCGGCCAGGGCCAGGTAGACGCCGCCCAGGTTGGTTTGCGCGTCGTCGGAGGCAGGCTCCAGGAAAGCGGCGCGGCGATAGCAGTCCAGGGCGCGCGCCCAATCGCGGCGGCGGGCGGACAGGTTGCCCAGGTCGAGCCAGGACAGAAAGTCGCCCGGCGCCACGGCAAGGACCGCTTCGTAGTTGCGGCGCGCCAGGTCGGCATCGCCGCGCGCCTCTGCCAGGCGGGCCAGGTTGAAGTACACCAGGTCGGCGCGCGGGGCGAATCCGACGACGCGCGGCAACGCCACCGCGAGCGCGAGCGCCAGGCCCCAGGCCAGCACCAACCGGCGGGCGCGGCTTCCCGGCAGCCGTTCGGCAGGCTGGCGCCGCAGGGCGGCCGCAGCCTGGACCAGCTCCGCAACCGGCACCGCGGCAAGCAGCATAAGGGCCGGCACGCCGGGCAGCCGATAGCGCGCGAACAGAAAAAAGGCCACCGTCGACAGCATCCACGCGAAGGTCCACACCAAGGGCGGCGCAAACCTGCGCAGCAAGCCGCGGCGGACAACCAGGTAGAGGCCCAGGGCGGCGAGCAGCGTGACGCCGCCAAATTCGAGCAGCGGCAGGCGGAAGACAGGCGACAAGCCGCGGACGTAGTAGTAGTCGACGGCGTCGGGCCACTCGTACCAGCTCCAGTACAGCTTGAGCTTGCGCAGCTGCAGCCCGACGAAGGCCGGGACGTCCGCGCGCGCCCAGGCAAGGCCGCGGCCGAGCCAATAGTTGGATACCTGCGCGGGGGTGAGCGGCCGGCCAAGGCGCTGCTCGGCAAGGCGGGCGGGTTCGCGGCGCTCCAGCTCGGGCACCTGCTTGCCGGGCACGATCGGGCGGTACGTGCCATCGGCGTGCGGGTTGTTGCCGATGTAGAAATTGACCCCACCCTGGAAGGTCGTCGGCAGGTAGTCACCACCCAACAGGCCGTTGCGCAGCGCGACCGGCGCCAGGATCAGCACAACCCCGCCCACCAGGGCGATGCACCGCAGCACCGCTGCACGAAAGAAACCCGACCGACTGCCTCCGCGCCACGCCGCATCCGCTCCGGCGCTATATCCAGCCGCCTCCTCTCCGGCGGGCGCACCGCGCCTTGCCGCGAAGGCCAGGGGCAGCACGAAGGGCACGACCAGCAGGGCGTTTTCGCGCAGGAGGGCCAGGATGCCCAGGAGCGTACCGACGACAAACCACGGGCCGGCGCCGGGTTGCGGCCGGCTCCAGGCGGCTGCCACGGTCCAGAGCAGGAAGCAGACGACGGTGGCGGCGAGCGATTCCTTGAGGAGCTGGACGTCGTAGAAGACGAACGGGCCGTAGACGGCGGCCAGCGCCGCCGCGGCCAGCCCCACGCGCTCGCCGGCGGTGGCGCGGCCGGCGCGGTAGAGGGCGTAGCAGCCCGCCACTCCGCAGAGGATCTGCGCCAGGTAGACCGCATCCAGGCGCGGGCCCACCAGCTTGTAGAGCACGGCCAGCAGGTAGGGGTAGAGCGGCGCCTGAAAAAAGACGCCGTGGCCCAGCCAGTCGCCGGCGGCGATCTGGCGCGCCCAGCGGTCGTATTCGTCGCTATCCATCACCAGCTGGGCGACGAAAGGCGCGCCGCCCACCGCCGCCCAATGCAGCAGCCGCACGGCCAGCGCCACCCCAAGGATCGCGATCAGCGCCGCCGGCGCGCGCGCACCGCGGCCGCCCCCAGCACCGCCATCGCCGCCAGCGCCGTACCTTGGCGGCCCGGCCGCCGGTTGCGCGGCAGCCTGGCCGGGTGCGGCTGGGGGGCTGGCGGACACTAGTTATGCCTGGGCGAAGAATCCCCGCACGGCGGCGCAGACCGCGTCGACCTCTTCGTCGGCCAGCTCGGGGTACATGGGCAGGCAGAGGACCTGCGCCCCGGCGGCGGTGGCGACGGGCAGGTCGCCCGCGTTGCCCACGTCGCGCGCGCTGCCCGCGGCCCGCGTGCGGCTGGCGAGAGCGGGCTGGAGGTGGAGCGGCGAGGGGTAGTGAATGGAGCTGCCGATCCCCTGCTCGGCCAGGTGGCGCATCAGGTCGTCGCGGCGGGCGGTGCGGATGGTCAGCTGGTGGTAGACGGAGATGTTGCCCGGCGCGTCAGGCGGCAGCGCCAGGTCGCCGATCCCGGCCAGGGCGGCGTGGTAGCGCGCGGCGAGCTCGCGCCGGCGGGCGTTGTCGGCTTCGAGGAGTGCCAGACGGCAGTTGAGGACGGCGGCCTGCAGACTGTCCAGGCGGCTGTTGACGCCGATGGCGACGTGGGTGTAGCGCGCGGTCTGGCCGTGGTTGGCCAGCAGCTTGACCTTTTCGGTGAGCTGCCGGTCGTTGCCGGTGACGGCGCCGCCGTCGCCGTAGCAGCCCAGGTTCTTGGTGGGATAGAAGCTCCATGCCGCCAGGCTGCCGAAGCCGCCGACGCGCCGGCCGCCGTACAGGGCGCCGTGGGCCTGGGCGGCGTCTTCCACCAGCCACAGGCCGTGGCGGTCGCAGACGTGCTGCACGGCGTCGACGTCGAAGGGCCGCCCGTACAGGTGGACGCCCAGGATGCCGACGGTGCGGTCGGTGATGCGCGCCGCCGCGTCGGCCGCATCGAGGTTGAAGGTCGCCGGGTCGATGTCCGCGAAGACCGGCTCGCCGCCGGCGATCAGCACGGCTTCCGCGGTGGCGAAGAAGCTGAAGGCCGGCACGATCACCTGGTCGCCGGGCGCCAGGTCCAGCGCGCGCAGCGCCAGGATGAGGGCGTCGGTGCCGTTGCCGACGCCGATGCAGCCTTCGACGCCCAGGAAGGCGCCGAAGCGGCGCTCGAATTCGCGCACCTCGGGCCCCAGGACGTAGGCGTTGTCATCAAGGATGTGCTGCCAGCGCTCGGCGAGCTGCACGGCGATGCGGCGCCGGGCGCGGCTGAGATCGAGATAGGGGACCTGCAACGTCGTCGTGTTCATCGAACCTCCGGGTCGCCGGGCAAGCGGCGGAGAGGGTAGCGCGTCCAGGGAGTGCTGAAGATGGTCAGGTCGTCGCTGCCCATGGTGATGTTGCCGTCGATATGCAGGCTGGCCAGCGGGCGCAGCCCCAGCTGGGCCTGCAGGTGCGGCATCCAGGCAGGGAAGATGGCGATGTAGTCGGGGCGGCGGCTGGCGACGGCAGCGGCCATCGCGTGGTCCCACGGCACGCCGGCCGCCACCTGCGCCGCCACCTCACGCCGCAGCTCGGGATTGGCGATGCCGGCCAGGTCGACGACGCGGTTGGGGAGCAGATATTTGAAGGCGCCGATGTCGTTGACCGCCAGCAGCGCCGCCGCCGGCAGGCGCGGTGCGAGCCAGCGCGCGGCGCGCACGTCGCTCGCTTCGACGTTGATCAGGTTGCGGGCGTAAAACAGCGCGCGGTCGCGCAGGTCGACCACCGTGGGCCACAGCAGCAGCACCGCCACCAGCAGGCCGCCAAGCCGCCGCAGCCCCCCTCCGGCTCCGCCGGCTCCCGCGGCTCCCTCGGTGCTCCCCCGGCCGCCGGCATCCGCACCCAGCAGGGCCGCGGCGGCGCCGGCCAGCGCCACCGCTCCCAGCAATACCACCACCGGCAGCAGCGGGAAGTAGTAGCGGCCGAAGTTGCCGGCCAGCATCTTGGGGCCTTCGGGGCTGAGCGTCGAGTAGGCCAGCGGCAGCCCCACCAGCCACAGCGCCGGCAGCAGCCCGCGGTCGCGCCGCGACCCCAGGCGCGCCACCATCGCCACCGCGCCGCCGCAACAGAGCAGCGTCATGTAGGGCTGCGAGCGCGCCAGGATCTCCACCACGCTGTAGATGTATTGCAGGTTGGGCAGCCAGCGCCGCAGCGCGCCGCCCTTGGCGGCGTAGGTGGTGGGCAGGAACGACCCTCCGGCCAGCCGGTAGAACAGCAGCGGCCCGGCAAGGGCGCAGACCGCCAGCAGCGCCGCCATCGCCAGCCGCCCCAGCCGCGGCCGATGCCAGCGCAAGCGGCCGTCCGCGCCGCCGTCGCGGCTGAACCACAGACACCGGTCGACGAAGGCCAGGGCCAGCAACAGGAAGCCTTCCGGGCGCGCCAGCGCCGCCACCGCCAGCACGGCGGGCGCCAGCGGCGGCGCGGCCAAGGCGCGCGGCGACATGTCCGCCGCCGCCCCTGGCGCCGCCAACTCCCCCGGCCCCCGCGGGGCCACCTCGGCCGCGCGCTCGCGCAGGTGGAGGATCATCCCCCACAGCGACAGCCAGATGAACAGCGGCACCTCCATGCCGGACAGCGCCGACCAGGCGAGCCAGCCGGTGGCAAGCGTCAGACCGCCGGCCAGCGCCGCCAGGCCGCGCGACAGGCCGAGCTCTCGCGCCAGCCGCCAGGCGGCGTCGATGCCGGCCAGGTAGAGCGCCACTCCCAGCAGCTGCGCCCAGGCCAGCGGGCTGCCGGGCAGATAGGCCAGCAGGGCCAGCAGAGCGGTCCACAGCGGCGCGGTCGAACCGGTCACCAGGTCGCCGGGGTTGTAGGACAGACCGCGGCCGGCGGCCAGGTTGCGCGCGAACTGGAGGTGGATCCAGCTGTCGTCCAGCGGCCACCCCAAGCCGCCCGCGAGCGCACGCTGCTCGAACGCCCAATACGCCGCGCAGACCACGGCACCGCAGGCGAGGAGCGCCAGGCGGGCGAGGTCGGAGCGCGGGGACCGCGCGGAGCGCGCAGCCTCCGCGGTGCGCGGCACGGTGGGGGTGTCCGTCATCAGGGGGAGAAGCATACCGAAGTCGCCGCGCCGCGGAGTAAGATGCCACCCCATATGTCCCGCGGAGCGATCCATCGCCGCCTGCAAACCGCCTCGCGGGTGGCGATCTACCTGAGCATGGCGCTGGTGCTCCTGGCCGCCTGGGGCCTGGTGGCCACCCTCGACCGCCCGCTGGCGACCGAGGAAGGCGAACAGTGGTTCTTTGTCGATTACCTGCACAACCCCGACGTCCTGATGCTGCAGCGCTACGTGCAGATCGACACCAGCTTGAAGACCGGCAACGAGGCGGCGGGCGCGCGCTTTCTGGCCGACCAGCTGGCCGCCGCCGGCATTCCATCGCAGATCGAAGTGATCGACGGCACCCACGCCAACCTGTACGCCCGCCTGGAAGGCAGCGACCCGCACCCGCTGGTGCTGCACAACCACATCGACGTGGCGGACGTCGACGTCAGCCAGTGGATCTGGCCGCCCTTCTCCGGCCACATCGAGCTGCCGCGCATCTGGGGCCGCGGCGTGTTCGACATGAAGAGCGTCGCCATCGCGCAGCTGCTGGCGATGATCGATCTCAAGAAAAGCGGCCGGCCGCTGCGCCGGTCGGTGCTGTTTCTGGGCACCGGCGGCGAAGAGGAAGACGACAGCCACATCGGCGCCCGCTGGGTGATCCGCGAGCATCCCGACCTGGTGCGCAGCTTCTGGGCGCTGCTCACCGAAGGCGGCACGGTGGAAGCCCGCTCGCGCTCGGACGTCAAGTACTGGGGCACCGAGATCGGGCAAAAGCATTTTGCCAAGGCGCGGGTGTGCAGCGCCAGCCGCGAGCGCCTGGAGGTGCTGCGCCAGGCGCTGCGGGAGCGCGGCTACACCGAAACCGACCTGCACCTGCTGCCGCAGGTGTCGGACGTCCTGCGTCGCTACGGCCCCAGCCGCGACGACCTGAACATGCGCAACGCCCTGGCGCACCCCGAGCAGCTGGTGACCGACCTGGGCCAGTTCCACGCCGTCCCGAGCTACGTCCAGGCGATGCTGCGCAACGAAGTCGTGCCGTTCGACGTCGAGCCCGCTCCCGGCGGCGGCTACCAGCTGCTCATCCTGCTGCACATGTTGCCCGGCACGCGGCTCGCCGACGTGCGCGAAACGCTGCTCCCCTCCTGGATGCTGCAAGGGCTCGACGTGACGGTCGAAGAAGACCCCGGCAGCCCGCTGCCCAGCCCGGTCGATCATCCGGCGTTCCAGGAGATCCAGGCCACCTTGCGCACCGCCTATCCGAACTTCACCACCGGCCCGTTCTTCCTGGTTGCCACCGCCACCGACGCGCGTTTCTTCCGCGCCGCCGGCGTCCCTTCCTACGGCTTCTCGCCCTTCCTGATCATGAGCTCCGACACCCTGCAGGTGGACCGCCAGAACGAGCGGCTCAGCCTGGAGGGCTTCGTCGGCGGCATCGAGATCTACCGCAAGCTCGTGCGCCGCCTGGTCCTGTGAGCCGCCCGGCACCAGCGCAGGCCCGGCGGCTCGCCGCCGCCGCCCTGCTCGCGGGCATAGCCGGCATCGCCGCCAGCCCGGCGCGTGCCGCCGGCACCGCGCCGCACCTGTCCGAGGCGGCCGCCTGGCTGAGCGGCTACGTCCAGATCGACACCACCAATCCGCCCGGCAACGAACGCCGCGCCGCCGACTACCTGGCGGGCATCCTGGCGCGCGAAGGCATCGCCAGCCGCCAGTGGACCACCCCTTCCGGACGCGTCAACCTGTCGGCGCGGCTGTCGTCGCCCGGCAGCAGCGGCCGCGCCCTGCTCCTGCTGCACCACATGGACGTGGTGGGCGCCGGCGCCGGCTGGACGGTGCCGCCCTTTGCCGCGCTGCTGCGCGACGGCAGCATGTGGGGGCGCGGCACGCTCGACGACAAGGGCCTGGGCGTCTGCGGCCTGGCCGCCCTGATCGACCTCAAGCGGCGCCGCGTGGCGCTCGCTCGCGACGTCCTGTTCGTCGCCGTGGCGGACGAGGAAAACGGCGGCGGCCAGGGGACCGCCTGGCTGCTCGCCAATCACCCCGAGCTGTTTGCCGGCGTCGAAGGCGTGATCGGCGAGGGCGGCCGCAACCAGGTCACCGACCGCCTGCTGTGGTGGGGCATCGAAGTGGCGCAGAAACGGCCGCTGTGGCTGAAAGTGAACGCCCACGGCCGCGGCGGCCACGGCTCGGCGCTCAACGTCGAAAGCGCCAATCACCAGCTGATCGAAGGTCTGGCGCGGCTGCTGGCGCTGCCGCTGCACTGGCGGGTGACGCCGCCGGTGCGCGACTACCTGGCCGCCCTGGCGCCGCTGCACAACGCGCATTGGCGCCAGATCTTCGCTCACATCGACCAGGTGATCGCCGACCAGGGACCGCGCCAACCGATCATTCCCGGCATGGCCAGCCTCTTTCTGGACACCGTCCAGGTGACGGTGCTGGCGGGCGGCGAGCGCATCAACTCGATCCCCGCCGACGCCCTGGCCCAGATCGACATCCGCCTGCTGCCCGACACCGACGGCGCCGCGTTCCTGGCGGCCGTGCGCCAGGCGCTGGGGCCGCAGCTGGGCGTCGAGGTGATGGTGACCGCGCCGCCGGCGCCCGCTTCGCCAGCCTCCGGCCCGCTCTACGAAACGTTGCGGCAGATCCTGGGCAGCCAGGCGCCGGTGGTGCCGATGCTGGACGCCGGCACGACCGATTCGCGGTTTTTTCGCCAGCGCCAGATTCCTGCCTACGGCGTGGCGCCGTTCGTGCTCGGCGCCCAGGATTCGGGCGGCATCCACGGCGCCGACGAGCACCTGCCCCTGGCCGAGCTGGATCACGGCGTCGAGCGGATGCGCCGCATCGTTTTCGCCTATGCCGCGGCCGGCGGCCGCCATTGAGCGCGGCCGGCCGGCGCCAGCGTTGCACCATCCACTGACAAAGGTTGGCAAAAATGGTGGACTTTTTTTGACAGTCAAAACGCGGCGCGCGGCGCGGAACCGTATACAGCAAGCAGTTGCGCCGCAGGCGGCTTTGGCACATGTCTTGCCCCTGTCCAGGGAGCCGTGCCCTTTGGGGGGGGTTAATGTTATGCATTGCCATTTGCGCATGAAGGAAAAGGGTTTCACTCTGATCGAGCTGTTGGTGGTGATCGCGATCATCGGCATCATTGCCGCGCTGCTCATCCCCAATCTGATCGATTCGCTACAGAAGGCGAAGCAGAAGCGCACCATGGGCGACATGAAGATCCTGGGCACGGCGATGTTCGCCTGGCTGACCGACCAGGCGGCCGCGGCATCCGCCGGCCAGACCGCCACCGCCGTCGATCTGACCGCATACGGCACGCAGATCTCGGCGGACAGTTTGGCAACGGTTCTGGTCAGCCAGTACGTACAGTCGGTGCCGGTGCTCGACGGTTGGAAAAATCCTTACCAATACTATTTGAACGTAACCAACCCGCACGCCCAGCAGGTGATGGCGATCCGCAGCCTCGGCCGCGACGATGCCGCCGACACCACCTCGTACACCGTCACCTCGTTCGACCCGACCGATTACGATCGCGACCTGGTCTGGGCCGACGGCTTCATGGTGCGCTGGCCGGCCAAGGGCGGAGGGTAGCTGGTGACCCGCGCGGGTTACTAGCTCCCTCTACCCGCCAGGCTGCCAAGCTCGGCGCTCCCAGGGAATGCAACAACCGCCGCCGCGCAGCCGGCGATTCGCCGGACTGCGCCGTGGCTGGCCGGTGCTGCTGGGCGGCGCCTGGCTCGCCTTGCTGGTGGCGCCGGTGCTGGCGCCCGGCCGCGTGCTGGCCAACCGCGACATCCTGCTGTTCCACCTGCCGCTCTCCGCCTGCTTTCGCACCCTCGCGGCCGCCGGCCACCTGCCGCAGTGGAACCCCTGGCTGAACGGCGGCCAGCCGATCCTTTCCAATCCGAATTACGCGGCCTTCTATCCACCGACCTGGCTGCTGCTGCCGCTGCCGCCCATCGACGCGCTCAACCTTTCGCTCGCCCTCCACCTGGCCATCGCCTTTGCCGGCGCCTGGCGTCTGGCGCGCCGCCTGGGCGCCGGCCGCGGCGCCGCCGCCTTTGCCGCCGTCGCCTATTCGGGCAGCGGCGCGCTGCTGTCGCTGGCCAGCGCCTTCAGCCTGTTGCGCGGCATGAGCTGGGTGCCCTGGGTGCTCAGCTTCGGCGCCGCCACGCTCGACGCCCCCGCCGATCCCGCGGCGCCCGCCGGCACCGCCGCCGGCCGGCGCGGCTGGCTGCGCCCGGCCGCCCTGTGCGGCCTGGCGCTCGCCATGGTGCTGCTCAACGGCGAGCCCTCGATGATGACCATCTGCTGCATCGCGCTGGCGGCGCTCGCCGCCGCGGAGCTGCGGCGGCGGCCCGCCGCCGCCTGCCGCGCGCTGGTGCCCCTGCTGCTGGCCCTGGCGCTGGCGACGGTGCAGCTGCTGCCCACCGCCGTGCGCCTTGCCGGCACGTCGCGCGCCCTGGGGTTGCCGGCGGTGGAAGCGGTGCACTGGTCGTTGCCGCCGGCGCGCCTCGTCGAGCTGGCGCTGCCGCATTTCTTCGGCGACCCGTCGCGCAACATGGAAGGGCTGTTCTTCGGCCGCGGCATCCACGACGCCGAGTACCCCTACGTCCCCTCGCTGTATCCCGGCCTGCTGGTCAGCCTGCTCGCCCTGCCGGCGCTGGCGCTGTGGCCGATTCCGCGCCGGCTGTCCTGGATCCTCTGCGTCGCCGGCGGCGCCTTTCTTGCCCTGGGCCGCCACAACCCGCTCTACCTGCCGGCCCGCCGCCTGCTGCCGCCGCTCGGGGTGCAGCGGTTCCCCGAGAGGTTCATCGTCCTGGCCCTGCTGGCACTGGTCTTCGCCGCAGCCCTGGGCTGGCAGCGCCTGCTCGACGAGCGGCGCGCGGGCAGACCGCAAGCCGCCGACCTGCCGCTCGCGCTCGCCGCGGTGGTGACGGCGGTCGCCGCGCTGCTGACCGCGCTGCTGTACGGCGCCCCCGCCCTGCCGCTGGTGTTCCTGCGCGAGCACGGCCAGGCCGGCGCCACGGCGGCGACCCTTGCTCGCGGCCTGCTGTTCCTGCGCCACGAAGGTTGGTGGGCGATCGCCACCGCCGCCGCCGCGACCGCGCTGTTCGCGCTCTGCCGCTGGCGGCGGCCCCGACCCGCCGCCCTCTGCGCCCTGGCGGTGCTGCTGCTGGCGGCAGACCTCTGGCACTCGGGCCGCACCCTGCTGCTCACCGTGCCGGCCTCCCAATACCGCGCCACCGCACCGGCCATCCTGCGCCAGCTGCGCGGCGGCAGCGCCCGCATCTTCGTCGAGGAGCTGCCCGAAGAGCAGCAGCTGCCGCTGGCGCCGTCCCCCGCCGGCTACGACGCGGCCCTGGCGCGCGAGCTGCTGGAGCGCGCCGCGCCCTACTCCGCGGCGCTGTGGCAGGTCGGCTACGCGCTCAACAACGACTTCGATCGCATGCTCACCCACTGGGGGTCGGTCGCGCTCGGCGTGCTCCACGCCGACCTGCGCCAGCAGCCTGAGATGGCGTTTCGCCTGCTCGGCGCCTGGAACGTGGGCGGCATGCTGCTGCGCGCCTCGACCGCCGCCGGCGTGCCCGAGGACGCGGTGGCGATCGGCCCGGCCAACACCGCCGCCGCGGCCCCCAGGCAGATTCTGCAGAACCCCTTCCGCCTGCCGCTCTATCGCTTCGTGCCCCAGGTCAGCTTCTATCCCGACCACGGCAGCGCCCTCTACTTCGCCCGCCGCGAAGGGTTTGCCGTCAATCGCCACGAACATTGCGTGCGCGCCGGGGCGCCGGCGGGGGATATGCACATCTACCCGGCGGCGCCGCTGCTGCTCGACTTTCATGCCCAGGCGGCGCGGCTCGACCTGCGCTACCGCTCGGCGTGCGGCGGCTTTTTCGTCACCGCCACGACCTTCGACGAGGGCTGGCGGGCGACCGTCGACGGCGCTCCCCTGGCGGTCTACCCGACCGCCGCCGGCCAGCTGGGCGTCGAGCTGCCGCCGGGCGAGCATCGCCTGGCGCTCTCCTATCGCGACCGCTGGGTACCCGCCGGCGCCGCGGTCAGCCTCATCGCCCTGACCGCCTGCGCGGTGCTGCTCGCCCGCCCGCGGCGGGCTGCCGCCGGGTAGAATCTCCGCCATCGTGCCACCGCTCCCCGCGCCCCGCCTGCTGCTCGACCTGTTCGCCGCCCTGTTCGGACTCATCGCCGGCAGCTACCTGAACGTCGTCATCTACCGCCTGCCGCGCGGCCTGTCGACGGTCACGCCGCGCTCCGCCTGCCCGGCCTGCGGCGCGCCGGTGCGCGCCGTCGACAACCTGCCGCTGCTGTCGTTCCTGCTGCTGGGCGGCCGCTGCCGCGATTGCCGGGCGCGGATCTCGTGGCGCTATCCGCTGGTCGAGGCGACGACCGCGGCACTCTTCGTCGCCTCGCTGGAGCGCTTCGGCCCCACTCCGTCGGCTCTCGCCGCGGCGTTTTTCTGCTGCCTGATGATGGCCCTGGCGCTCATCGATCTGGACCACCTGATCCTGCCCGATCGCCTCACCCTTTCGGGGCTGGTGGCGGGGCTGGCGATGGCGGCCTGGCTGCCCTGGGGAGGCATCCGGCAGGCCGCGATCGGCGCGCTGCTGGGCGCGGCGGTGCTGGCGGCGGTCTGGGCGGGATGGTACCTGGTGCGGCACGAAGAGGGGATGGGCCTGGGGGACGTCAAGATGCTCGCCCTGATCGGCGCCTTCGTCGGCTGGCGCGGCGTCCTGGTGACCCTCTTTTTTGCTTCGTTCGCCGGTGCAGCGACCGGCCTGGCGCTGATCGCGCTGCACGGCGCCGGCATGCGATCCAAGCTCCCCTTCGGCAGCTTTCTGGCGCTCGGCGGCGTGATCGCGATGTTCGCCGGCCGCCAGATCGCCGCCTGGTACGGACACTTCCTGTGAGCCCGCGGCGCGCGGCCGGCGGCGGCGATGCCGCGGTCCCGCCGCCGCACGACCTTCGCCGGCGCGCCCGCCTGGGCCTGCGCGGCGAGCTGCAGATCCTGCTGCCCGCCGCCCTGCTGCTGCTGGTGGTGGTCTCGACCTTCACCTTCTTTTCCTACCGCGGCGCCCTGCTGGCGCTGGCCGAAGAGCGCCAGACCGAAGCGGCGCGGCTGGCGCGCGGCGTCGCCGACCGGCTGGTCGCGCCGGGCGGGCCCGCCACCCACCCCGTCGCGGCGGCGCCGCTGCCCGCCGCCGACTGGCTGGCAAACCAGGCGCCGGGCGCCCGCGGCACGGGGCTGCTGGACGCCACCGGCTCCCCCCTGGTGACGGCGGGCGAGCAGCAGCCGCTCCCCATCCCGCCGCTGCCGCCGGCGCACGCGCACCCGTTTGCCGCCGGCCCCGACGCCAGCCTGCCGGACGTCGTCGCCGCCTGGGTGCCGCTGGTGGCGCCGCCGTCCGGTGCGGCCGGCGGCGGCGCCGCTCTGCGCTACGTGCGGGTCGACCTGCCGGCGGCAACCCTTGCCGCCCAGCTGCGCGCCATCCGCTACCTGGGCTGGCTGGTGCTGCCGGTCAACACGGCGCTGGTGCTGCTGGTGCTGCTCTTCCTGCGCCACCTGCTCACCCCGTACGAGACCCTGCTGGCGCGCGCCCGCGCGCTGGCGCCCGCGGCGCCCGACGACCGCCCGGACGAAGACGAAGCCTCGTTCCTGATCGCCACCCTGGAGCGCGCCCTCGAAGCGCTGGGCGAGCGCCAGGGCGGCGGCGCCGACGGCGGCGGCAGCCGCGCCGACGAAGACCTGGCAGCGATCGAGCGCACCCTTGCCGCCAGCCTGGAGAGCGGCCTGCTGCTGCTCGGGCGCGACGGCCGCGTGCTGTCGCTCAACCCGCCGGGCGCGGCGCTGCTCGGCGCGCCGCCGGCGGCCGTGGGAGTGCCCTTCGCGGAGCTGCTGGCACCGCACCCGGGCATGCTGGGGCCGGTCGCCGCCGCCATCGCCCGCGCCCAGCCGGTGAAGCGCCAGGAGTGCACCCTGCAGAAGCCCGGCGGCGCGCCGGTGACCCTGGGGCTGAGCGTCCACCCGCTGCGGCGCGACGACGGCGCGGTGCGCGGCTACCTGGTGCTGTTCGCCGACCTGACCGAAGCGCACCAGCGCGCCCAGGAGAGCCGGCTCACCGACCGCCTGGCGACGCTGGGCGAGATGGCCGCCGGCGTCGCCCACGAGCTGCGCAACAGTCTGGCCACGCTGCGCGGCTATCTGACCCTGATCGAGCGGCGGCCGGACGAGGAGTCGATCGCCGACTTCCTGGCCGAGATCCGCCACGAATCCGACCACCTGCAGCGCGTGCTGGAGGACTTCCTGGCCTTCGCCCGGCCGGGCACCGCCCGCTTCCAGAGCGTGTCGATGGCGGCGCTGGCGCGGCGGGTGGCGAGCGATCCCGCCCTGGGCGGCATCGCTGTCGCGGTGCGCGCCGGCGGCGCGCCGGACCGGCTGCTCCCGGCCGGCACCGCGGATGCGGCGGAGGGGCCGGCTGCGACGGGGCGGCTGCGCGGCGACCCGCAGCTGATCGAGCGGGCGCTGCGCAACCTGCTGCACAACGCCGCCCAGGCCGAGCGCGAGGCCGGGCGCGACGGCCCCGTCGAGCTGATCGTCGAAGAGCACCCGGCCGGCATCGAGATCACGGTCGCCGACCGCGGACCGGGCGTGCCGGCGGAGCTGCGCGGCCGGCTGTTCCACCCCTTCGCCACCGGGCGGCCCGGCGGCGTCGGGCTCGGCCTGGCGCTCGCCCACCGCATCATGACGCTGCACGGCGGCCGCATCCGCCTGGAAGATCGCGAGGGCGGCGGCACCCTGGCGGCCCTCTTCTTCCCGCGCGACACTTTCGTTACCGATGGTAGCAACATGGGCCTGGACGAGCTTGCCCCGCCGCTCTGACCACACCCGCCAAGCCTAACAAAACAAATAGCTTCCTCGTTTTTCTGCAGGGGCGCGGCGATTGGCCCGCACCTTGCTGTACGTCCCCACCAGCGATTTTCCCGTGCCGCGGCCCCGTCGTTGCGGCCCACTCCTGGAGCGCATGCGGATGACGACTCGAACGGTCTTTACGGCAGAGGTTTCGCCGGCCGCCGCCGGCCGCCGCGGACAGCGCGGCTTCTCGATGATCGAGGCGCTGATCGCCGCGGCGCTCATCGGCCTGGTCGCCATCGGCCTCATCCCGATGTTCACCCGCGCGATGAGCGACAACATGGCGGGCTCCGACTACACCCGCGTCAGCAACTACGCCAAGTCGGAGGAAGAGGACTTTGCCCGCGCGCCCTACGGCGTCATGAGCACCGAGATTTCGGTCGGCAGCAGCACGGCGCAGAAGCTGGAATACCTCAACCCGTCGACCCTGCAGTGGGTGATCGGCACCCCCCCGGCGGGCAACTCTTCGATCGTCTGGACCCGCACCACCACTTACTCGCAATACAGCATCTACGACACCGACACCGACCAGACCTTCGACTATCCGGTGCCCGGCGGCACGGCTCCCGACGCGGTCCAGATCCTCCAGGCGCAGGTGCAGGTCAAGGCCGTCTCGCCGATCGGCCCCGAGGGCGGCCACCGGTCCACCATCATCCGCTTCCTGAAGGCTTTTTGAGGAGCCGCCCTTGACCGCACCAGCTCGACAGTTCGCGACGTTGCCACCCGGCCGCGCCAGCAGGCGCGAGGGCGGCTTCACCTTGATCGAAATGACGATCGCGCTCCTGGTCACCGTCGAGGTGATCCTGGCCGGTCTCGCACTGTTCGACTTCCACAACAAGCTGGCGCGGGTGCAGACCCAGATCAGCGACATGCAGCAGTCGATGCGCATCTCGCAGTACGAGATCGTGCGGCTGACGCGCATGGCCGGCCGCGGCAGCTTCCCGGCGATCCTCCATCCCGGGCAGCTCAATACCCTCTGGGGAGCGGTTTCGGTGCGCAACAACGTGGGTGGCACGGTGTCTCAACAGATCGCGATCGGCTATGCAGGCGCCCCCACGGCGGTGCTCGGCTCCGACATCCTGACGCTGCGCGGAGTGTTCAGCACCTCGGTCGTCCAGGCCCTCCCGACACCCCAGGCGCTGACCCTGGCGGGCGGCTCATCCACCCCCGCCACCGCTACCAGCGGCACCCTGGTCATCTGTGGCTATTCGACCACCGGCATCGCCCAGAACCTGGCCGGGCTGACCAACGCGGTGACCGCCGGTTTCCCCGAGGCGATCATCCTGGTCAGCCCGGCGTCGGATTTCACCTACGCCGTCGTCGAGCTGAACCCGGGAAGCTCGGATATCACCGACAACCAGCCGTCCTGTCCCGCCGGGACCGCGACTCCCAACGGTATCAAGCTGGCATTCAACATCACGGGCGACGCCAACGCCACCGCCTACCAGGCCCTGGGCTCGGGCACCAGCGCCATCGGCTTGCCGCCGACCATGTCCGCGGTGCTGTGGGTCGGTATCCTTGAGGAGTACCGCTACTACGCGCGCCAGGACTACGTGGTGCCAGGCAACACCGCCAGCGATTGGGCGCCCCACCTGTCGCGCGCGCGCATGTATCCCGGCACCGAAACACCGTACCAGGGCAACGCCGCCAACCTGCAGGTGGATGTCGCCGACAACGTGCTCGATCTGCAGGTTTCGCTCGGCGTGGACTTGAACGGCGACGGCATCCTCACCGAGGACACCCCGCCGGACAACACCGACGAATGGCTGGGCAATGCGGTGGGGGACACCCTGACACCGCAGACGCCGTTGCGCGAGGTGCGCATCTCCACCCTGGCCAAGACCGGCAACCGCGATCCCAGCTACCAGGCCACGCTCCTCACCCAGATCGAAGACCACGTCTACACCGCCGGCTCATGGCCGAATACGCAGCAGGGCCGCGCCTACCGCCGCCGCCTGCTGCAAACGGTCGTGGGACTGCGCAACCTTTAGCAACCTTTTTAGAGGACTGCCATGCCAGCGCTGCCCAACTTCCTTGTGATCGCTGCCGCCGCCCATCCCGCGCCGCCGGCCCGCTCCTCGCGGGGCGAGCGGGGCAGCGCGTTCACCGTCGCGCTGCTGGTGCTGCTGGTGCTCACCATCGCCGGCCTGGCGCTGACCCTGATCACCCAGACCGAGGTGCGCATCGGCACCAACGAACGCACCACCAACCGTTCGCTGTATGCCACCGATTCGGGGATCCATGTGGCCACCGCGCGCAATCTCTGGCGCGGCAGCAACGTCCCCGCGCTCACGTTCTTTCTCAACACCACCAATCAGGACACCGGCAGCTCGCCGGCGACCACCTTCAGCGATCAGGTCACGGTGACGCCGCTGCAGGCGATGTCCTGGCAGCCGTCGTTTTACGGTCAGGTCAACCAGAACACCCAGAACTATTCGAACATTACCTACGTCGTCAATTCGGTCGGCACCCGCGTGGGAGTCAACGGGACCACCAACCAGACGATCGCCAAGACGACGCTCAGCTGCATGATCAGCATCCAGCCGTCGCCCCAGCAGGCCGCCCAGGTGAACAACATCACCCTGATCAACACGACGGACCCTTTGCAGTTCTGAGCCAGGCATCGCACGGAGGATCCATGAACGCCAACCACCCACCGCGCCCGTCCCGGCGCCGCCACCGCGCACCGCTGACCCTGGCGCTCGCCGCCGCGCTGGTCGCCGGCACGGCGCACGCCGACGACCGCAGCCTGCTCGAAAACACGCAGACGACTCCCTACGTATTCATCATCCTGGACACCTCGGGTTCGATGCATCAGGAGATCGCCTGCTCCGCCTCGGACGTGGCGGCCGGCTATTGCACCCAGGAGTGCGACCCCGGCGACTGCCTGCCGCACATGATGGGTGACGACCCCGATTCAAAGATCTACACTGCCAAGCAGTCGATCTACGACATCATGCAGTCGCACCCCAACATCAGTTTCGGCTTTGGCCACTTCGATCAGGTGGGCCTGCACGTCAACTGGAAGTGGTGGTGGTACGAGACGTCGACGGGCACGACGCCGATCACCGATTCGACCACCGGTTTTTCGTATCCGGTGGTGGCCAACCAGCAAGAGCTGTTCGGCGACCAGGCCTGGGCGTGCACCAGCCCCGGCGATGCGGGCAGCTATCCCTACTACAACGTCGGCTGCATCGAGACCCAACCGGCCCACCTCGACAACGCCTGGGAAATGGAGCGCGCCGAACGCTACCCCAAGCTGGGCGACACCAACACCGCCGCCGCCTACTCCTACTATCTGAACAAGAGCGCCAGCAGCACCACCAATCCGACGTACAAGGTGACCTTCACCCCGGTCACCGGGCAGACGATGGGCGCCTCTTCGATCAACGTTTCGGTCAACCTCACCAAGTGCAAGAACAGCACCTGCACCGGCACCAGCGGCGCCACCAACATCGGCACCTCGACGATCACCTACACCCTGGTGCATCCGACCGTGTATTGGGACCCGCCGTTCGAGCTCAACGGTACCAACATCCTCAATTCCACCGGCACCGCGGGCGGCACCTACTACGGCTACGACTACCAGGTGGAATTGAACGGCACCGCCAACCTGGCGGGCTACGACTACGCCCTGGACGAAAACAACAACACCGGCAACGACCCCTGGGCCACGACCGGCACCGGCTGCACCACCACCCTGTCGACCAACCTCTGCGACATGGGGCAGGCGCTGACCACCGACCCTTACGGCCGCACCGCAACGACCTCGGCGCCCAACGCCAACAGCCCAACCGGCACCACGTCCATCTTTCAGCTCGGCAACGTGATTCCGCTCGACTGGAAGACCAACCAGCAGACGGCGATCATGAACCGGATGGCGCCCAACCTGCTGAACACCGCCAACACGGTGCCCGACTTCGGCATCTCCGACTACATGGCGAACCATCCGGTCTCGGGACAGGAGGGGTTGCAGCTGGCCAACGCCGCCCAGCGGCCGCTGACGCCGGAAGGCGGCACGCCGACCGGGCACGTGATGATGAGCTTTGCCGACTGGATGAACGGCAGCACCTGGTATCAGAACGGCGCCCTGGGGACTGGCACGAGCGGCTCGTTCAACCCGCAGGCGGTGACCAACAGCTGGATCGGCGCGGCCTCGGCTACGACCGGCGATCCGTTCTTCGCCTGCAAGCCGGTCTACGTGCTGCTGCTCACCGACGGCCTGGCGAGCAGCGACGACGGCAACTTCGGGCTTGACCCCACGGCGTGTCCGCTATACCACAAATACGAAAACACGTACCTGGGCGTCTCGGACGCTACCACCAATCCCAACGCGCCCGGCTTCGCCTGCTGCGCGGCGGAAGCGCTGCGCACCATCACCTTCGGCTCGCCAGCCCAGGCTTATCCCGTGCGCACCTACGCCATCGGCCTGGGGCTGACCGCGACGACGGTCGGCGGCTATAACAACACGCTGCAGTGCGTCACCGACGAAGGCGGCACCGGCAACCGGCACTTCTTCAACGGCACGCAGTACAGCGCCGACGGCGACTATGCCGGAATCAGCTACCCCGGCTTTCCCAAGACCGACCCGCCCGACGCCACGTTCTGTTCCGCCGCCAACCCCTGCGACGGACCGGGACCGATCTTTCCGCAGAACAAGCCGGCGCTGCTGGCGGCGATCCAGAACGTGCTCAACCTGATCGAATCGCAGACCTCGGCGTTCGCCTCGGCGGCGGTGCCTTCGATCCAGTCGAACATCGCCAACAAGTCGATCCTGACCAGCTTCCTGCCGATCAACGAACCGATCTGGCCCGGCCGCGTCGACGCGTACATCGACCCGGTGCCGGTGAAAGCCACCAACGTCACGCTGCCGGACGGCACCGTCACCCAGCAGCCGCTGCCCGACCCCACGCAGCAGTGCTCCGCCAGCATCCAGCAGGAGTGCCACCTGTGGAACGCCGGCGACCAGATCCTGGCGCAGGGGCTGGTGGGCATGGACACCGCCGGCACCAACGCCTCGGAGCGGCGCGTCTACTACGCGCCGCTGATCCCGTTCGTTGCTGGACAGAACCGTTTCTTCTTCCAGACGCCGGCGGTGACCTCCACCAACTACCTGACCGATCTCGAGCAGGCGATGGGGATTTGCGGTCCGGGCTTCTATTTCTACCCGCCCAGCACCGAAACCCAGACGACCGAAACCGCCTGCCCCACCACGCAGACCGCTACGTCGACGCAGTTCCTGACGATGCAGCAGGCGGTCAACTTCACCACCGAGGTCAAGCAGTACACCAACCCCTCGACCAACCAGCCGGTCTCCTACCTGCTGGGTGACGTCTTCCACTCCAACCCGCAGGTGCTGGGCAACCCGTCGGACCCGGTGCTGTTCGAAGGCAACGTCAACGGCTACCAGACCTTTGCCAACAACGAAAACTATCGTCGCAAGGTGGTCTACTTTGGCAGCAACGATGGCGAGCTGCACGCCATCGACGCCGGCACCGTGGTCTCTGGGACGATCGACAGTCAGCCGGCCTGGACGTTCAACAACGGCACCGGCAGCGAGCTGTTCGCCTTCATTCCGCGCACCGTGATGCCGACGCTCAGCCAGATGGGCACCGTGTACGTGCCGCCGGCCTATGGCGGCGCCGAAACCTACATGGTGGACGGCCCACCCCACCTGGCCGAAGGCTACTTCGACGCCAGCGTCGGAGGCACCGGTGCGGTGTGGCACAGCCTGGTGATCGGCGGCCTGCGCGAGGGCGGCCACGGCTATTACGCCCTCGACGTCACCCAGCCCGACGTCCTGGTCAGCGAGCCGCTCACGCCAGGCGGCAGCACGTCGACCTTCATCCAGATGCCCAGTCCCACCGCCAGCAACTATCTGCCCAGCTGCACCAACGGCGGTTCCAGCTGCGGCCAGCTGGCCTACCCGACGCCGCTGTGGGAGTTCACCGACAGCTGCACGGTGGTTTCGGGCTGCACCGGCAGCGCCTGCCAGCTCAAACCGTGCGACGAAGACGCTTCCGGCGTGGGGCTGGGGCAACCGGACCTGGGCCAGACCTGGTCCACCCCCAACACCGGCCGCGTGCGGATCTGCACCACCTCGGCCTGCACCGCGTCCTACGATAAGTGGGTGGTCGTCTTCGGCGGCGGCATGGATCCCAACAACACCAACGCCCAGGGCAACTACCTGTACATGCTGGACATGGGCACCGGCGCCGTGATCTACAAGCGGCAGCTCAACGGCTCGGCTCCCAGCGAGGTGGCGGCCATCGATACCGGCCAGGACGGCTATATCGACACCATCTACGTCGGCACCACCGCCGGCTACCTATACAAGGTGGACCTCACCTCGCCGGCGCCGATCGTCGCCATGAGCGGCCTGGGCAACCGGGTCTCGACCAGCTATTGGCAACCGTTCCAGATCTTCAACACCCAGGGACGCCAGATGTACTATCCGCCGGCGGTCTTCTACATCGCCGACCTCAACGAATACGGCCTGGCCTGGGGCACCGGCAACCGCCAGAACCTGTGGCTGTCCGACACTACGACCGGCCGCTTCTACGTCATGGTGGACAACGGCCTCAAGTCGACCACCACAGGTCTGCCGTACACCGCCACCAACCTGACGGAGATCACCCCTGACGGCGCGCCCCTGACCGGCAACTACCTGGACAGCCCGCCCACCGGCTTCATCGGCGGCTACTTCTTCGAGCTGAACGCCGGCGAGCGGGTGGTGAACGAGGCGTTTACACTGGGCGGGGTGCTGATCTTCAGCAGCTATCAGCCGACGATCGCGACCGGCGGCACCGGCACCAACCGGGTCTGCGCCGACAGCGGCACCAGCCGCGTCTTCGAGCTCAACATCACCAACGGCAACGGCCTGGCCGCCGCCGCCTCGACCTCGGGTTCGGGCTCCAGTGCGACGACCACGGTGAGCTTCACCCGTTATCAGTCGCTCAGCCAGACGCTGGCGCTCAACATCAACACCAGCCAGTCCACCCCGATCATCTATACCGGCTCCAACCCGGGGCTGCCGGGCTCGGGCAGCACCACCACCAGCGGCAGCGGCTCGACCGCCGGATCGACCCCCGACCAGAGCTCCGCCTGCGACCCGACCGGCGCCGCCTTCCAGGCCGTGCTCAAGCAGCTGGAGTCGATCCTGCCGAGCAACTGCCGCTACACCAACGCCACCGTCAATATCAACATCACCACCACCACCAGCCAATCGATCTGCGCCGCCGGGGTGCCGGTCTGCGTCATCGAGAAGAACTGGAAGGAGTTCTAGAAGTTTGGCCTGTATAATCGCCGGCGGAAGGAGGACCAGCCGACCATGAATCGTCGAACCTGCGTTCTCGCCGTCCTGCTGGCTGGAGCCACCGCCGCGGCCTTGCACGCCGACTGGATCGTCACCCACAAGGGTGAAAAATTCGAGATCCGGGGCGCCTATCAGGTCAAGGGCAAGCTGGTGGTGTTCACCCTGCCGGACGGCACGCTGTCGTCGATGCGGGCTTCGGCGGTCGATTTCGACGCCAGCCAGCAGGCCACCGACCAGGCTAGCAAGGATGCCGCGGCGCCGCCTGCCACGGACGAAGGCAAAGCCAAGCGCAAGTCGGTGATCGTCCTCACCGACAAGGATTTCCAAAAGACCCCGGCGGTGGCCGACACGCCGCCGGCGGCCGCGGGCAAGGATGCCAAGGACGTAAAGGACGTGGCGGATACCGGCAAGCCGGTCAACCGCGACGCGGTGGAAATCGTCGGCTGGGACCGCGTGCCCGCCGCCGAAAGCAAGGCCGACGGCGCGGAGATCACCGGCGTCCTGCGCAACACCTCGCAGAACATCCTGACCGAGGTGACGGTGGTGGCAAGCCTGTACGACGATACCGGCAACATCATCGCCAAGATCCCGGCGACGGTGGACAACCAGGCGCTGCCGCCCAACGAAACCAGCAAGTTCCACCTGGTCGCCAAGGGCGTTTTCAGCTTCACGACGCTCAAGTTCGATACGCAGTGGAAAGGCGTCAAGAGCAAGGCGGCGCCTGCCGCGGGAGCCGCAACGTCGGGGGCCGGGACGCCGGCGGCCGCGACACCCCCGCCGACACCGCCGCCCACCCGCTGAATCACTTCAGGAACGGTATTTGGGCACCCCCTCCAGGTCGTGCTCCTTCACCTTCTTGAGCAGCGCCCGGTAGCCGATACCCAGCCGGTCCGCCGCCAGCCGCTTGTCGCCTCCCGAGGCGACCAGCGCCTGGCGCAGGCGCTCGCGCTCTCCATCCGTCGCCGCGGGCGCCGGCGACGCGGTTTCCGACGCCGGCGGCGCGGCGCCGCCCAGCAGATCCTGCAGGTCGGCCGGACGCAGCTCGGGCCCCTCGGACAGGATCACCGCGCGCTCCAGCACGTTCGCCAGCTGCCGCACGTTGCCGGGCCAGGCTTGGCCGCTCAGCAGCTCGGCGGCGGCACGGCCCAGGCGCGGCACCGGCAGCTGGTGGCGGCGGGAAATCTCGGCCACCAGGTGGTGGGCCAGCAGCGGCACGTCGCTCGGGCGCTCGCGCAGCGGCGGCAGCTCGATCGGAAAGACGCTCAGCCGGAAGAAGAGGTCGGCGCGGAACTGGCCGGCGTCCACCATCCGCTGCAGGTCGCGGTTGGTGGCGGCCACCAGGCGCAGGTCGGCGTGGAGCGGCCTGCCGCCGCCCACCCGCTCGAACGTGCGCTCTTCGAGGACGCGCAGGACCTTCCCCTGGATCGCCGGCGCCATTTCGCCGATCTCGTCGAGAAACAGGGTGCCGCCGGCCGCCAGCTCGAAGCGGCCGGGCTGCCGCCGGTCGGCGCCGGTGAAAGCCCCCTTTTCGTGGCCGAACAGCTCGTTTTCCAGCAGCGCTTCGGGGATCGCGGCGCAGTTGACGGCGACCTTCGGACCGCGACGGCGCGACGACAGCGCGTGCAGCGCGCTGGCGAACAGCTCCTTGCCGGTGCCGCTTTCGCCGGTCAACAGCACGGTGGTCTCGGTGGGAGCGACCTTTTCGAGCAGGCGCAGGGCGGCGCGCAGGCGCGGATGGCTGCCGACGATCGGCGGCGCCCCCGGCGGCTGGAATACCTGCTGGTCGCCGCGGCCGATCGCCTCGGCGATCAGCCGGGCAAGATCGGGCAGCTCCAGCGGCTTTTCGAGGAAGTCGAAGGCGCCCAGCTTCATCGCTTCCACGGCGGCGCCGACCGTGCCGTAGCCGGTCAGGACGATCACCGGCACCTGTGGCTGCGCCTGGCGGCTGGCCGCCAGGACGTGCAGGCCGGACACGTCGGGCAGCCGCAGGTCGGTGAGCACCAGGGCAAAGGCGTGCTCGCCGAGCAGCCGGATGGCTTCGCCGCCGGTCGCCGCGGCGGCGACCTGGTAGCCGTCGTCGGTCAGCGCCCGCGCCAGCAGGCGTCGCAGCGAGTCGCGGTCTTCGACCAGCAGGATGCGGCCGGCGGGCATGGTTGACTGGACCGCGCCTTCAGGCGCCCTCGCCGCCACCGGCCCACGCCGCGGCGATCGCCGCCACCAGCGCCTGGTCGTCCGCCGGCGCCACCGTGCGCAGGTCGAGCATCACGCGGCCGCGCCGCAGATAGCCGACCACCGGCGGCTCGCCCTGGCGCAGGCGGGCCAGCAGCGCATCGCTGCCGGGCAGCGCCAGCGCTTCGCCGCGGATCGGCGCCTCGGGAGCCGAGCCGCCGCCGACAAAGGCGTCGGCGGCGACGATCTCCACCAGTCCGCCGGCTGTCGCCGTCGCCAGGCTGGTGGCGGCGCGCTCCAGCCGCTCGCGATGCAGGCCCGCATCGGGCCACAGGCCGTCGAGCGGCAAGGGCGCCGCGGCAAGATGGAGCTGCAACACCCCCGCGAGCGCCGCCAGCGCCATGCGGTCGGGGCGCAGCACGCGGTACAGGGGGTGGCGGCGGCAGCGCTCCAGCAGCTCGCGGCGCCCCAGCAGCAGGCCGGCCTGGGGGCCGCCCAGAAGCTTGTCGGCGCTGCCGCAGACCAGGTCGCAGCCCAGGCCGACCAGCTCCGCCATGCTGGGGTGGTCCGCCAGCTGCGGTTCAGGCCGGCGGCGCAGCAGACCGCTCCCTTCGTCCACCAGGACCGGGATGCCCAGCCGCTGCCCCAGGCGGGACAGGTCGCCCGCCGCCACCGCGGCGACGAAGCCCGACAGCCGGAAGTTGCTGGGAAACACCTTGAGCAGCAGCGCCGTGTCGGGCCCCACCGCCGATTCGTAGTCGGCCAGCCGGGTGCGGTTGGTGGTGCCCACTTCGACCAGGCGCGCGCCGGCGGCGGCGAGGATGTCGGGGATGCGGAACGAGCCGCCGATCTCGACCAGCTCGCCGCGCGACACGACGACCTCGCGGCCGGGCGCCAGCGTGGCCAGGCACAGCAGCAGGGCGGCGGCGTTGTTGTTGACGGCGAGCGCCGCGCCGGCGCCGGTGGCGGCGGTCAGCAGGCGCTCGACGCGCGCGTTGCGCTCGCCGCGACGCCCCGTCGCCAGGTCGATCTCCAGGTCGCAGTAGGCATTCAGCAGCTGGGGCAGCGACGCCGCGACCTCCGGCGGCAGCGGCGCGCGGCCCAGGTTGGTGTGCAGCAGCACGCCGGTGGCGTTGAGCACCCGGCGCAGCGGGCGCCCCAGGGCGCGGTCGAGCTCACCTGCCAGGAGCGCCGGCAGCCGCGCGAGCTCGTCCCGCAGCATTTCTTCCCGCTCCGCCGCCGGCGCCCCGGCAGCGCCAGCCGCCGCCAGGCGGTGACGCAGCGCGGCAAGGACGCGGCGGGCTTGGACCTTCACCTGCTCACGTCCGTATAATGAAACGAGCGCCACCACCGCCGGTTCGGCGAACAGCCGGTCCAGCTGCGGCACGCCGCGGCGGGCATCGGATGGAGTGGGCGGCGCCATTTGCAGGCAAGATCGATCCGGCGTACGACAAAGGCCGATCAGGCATTCTAGGAGATCCGTGGACCCGAAGCGAAACCCGCGCATCGAGGCGGCCGGCAGTCGCGGCGGCGGCAGTGCCGCCGGGGCGCCGTCGATGGCGGCGGCGCGCGCCGCCGGCCGCGGCGGCGCCGCCGGTTCGGGCGCCGCGGGCTCGCAGTCCGCGGCGGGCGCCGCGGCCAGCCCGGCGCTCACCGCGGCCATCGATCAGCTGGCCGCCGACCTGAACCAGCTGCGGGTCGATTACGACCGCTTTTTCGCCGGCGCGCTCGCCTTTCCGCCCGAGGAGCTGCGCGGGCGGGTGCAGACGCAGCTGCGCAGCCTGCGCAACCAGAGCGGCGGCACCACCGTCGAGCGCTTCCGCATGGCCGACCTCGAAGCCCGCTACAACAGCTACAGCGAACTGTTCAACCGGCGCGTGCGCCAGCGCGAAGAGGGGCGGCGCCCGTCGCCGCACGCGCCGGCCGCCGGTGCCATGGATGCCCCGCGCTACGATCCGGCGGCCGGCATCCTGGTCGGCACGACGGTGGATCCGGCGGCGGTCGCAGCGCTGTACGCCGGCCTCCACGCCGGCGAGCAGGCCGGTCCCCGCTTCGACCTCGCCACCTTCGACACCTACCTGCGGCGGCAGGCGGAGGCGATCCGCGCCAAGGCCGGCTGCCAGGACGTCCTGTTTCGCCTCGCCGCCGAAGACGGCAAACTCAAGCTCAAGGCTCGCCCGGTGGGCGGCTCCGGCAACCCGCGCCCCTGACGTAAGGAGATTTCGTGAACAGAACCCGCTCGTGCCGACCCTCGACCTTCCCCCTTTTCACCGTCCTGGGGGCGGTGCTCGCCGCCGGCGCGCTGATCGCCATCACCGCCATGGGCGCCCGCGCGGCGGTGCCGCCCAATCTCAACAAGGCGATCGACGCTCAGAAGCGGCTGACGACGCAGCAGCCCAACGACGCGGCGGCGTTCAACGACCTGGGCAACCTGCTGGTTCTGGCGCACCAGTCGACGGATGCTGAAGCCGCCTATCGGCGCGCCGTAGAACTCGACCCGCGCCGCACCTCGGCGCTGTTCAACCTCGGCCTGCTGGAGCAGCAGTCAGGCAACTCGCGCGACGCCAAGCAGCTGTATGAAAAGGTCGTCGAGATCGAGCCGCAGCACGCCTGGGCGCACTACCAGCTGGGCACGATCTACGAGCGCAGCTCGGCCAAGTCGCGCGCCATCCGCGAGTATTCGCAGGCGTTCGCGCTCGATCCCCAGCTGGCCTTCCGCGAGGTGAACCCGCAGGTGGTGGAAAACAGGCTGGTCACCGAATCGCTGTTGCGCGCCTACCAGCGCCAGTCGGCGGCCGGCGAGGCGCAGCCGATCTATGACGAGCCGTCGCGCATTCGCGACCTGCTGCTGGCGCCCAGGGAAGCCGATACGGCGAACGCCCAGGCGGACCCCACTCAGCACCCTGCCGTCCTGCGACAGAAGGACCTGCCCACGGGCAACGTCGGACAGGCGACCCCGCCGGGCACCAAAGGCGGCGCGGCGCCGGCGCCGCAAGGCCGCCCCGCCATGCCGGGCGTCGGGGTGCCGGGCGGCTACGCCGGCGCCGGCGTTCCCAACGCGCGCCAGTGGTCGCGGCCCAATCCCATCACGACCGTCCCCAATTCCAATCTGGACGCCACGCCGGGCACCGTCATGACGCCGCCGCCGACGGGCCTCTACTACCGGCCCGGCCTGCCCAGCACCGGCCGGCTGGAAACGCAGGTGGTGCCGCAAGAGAACGGCTAGCGGCAGTAGCCGGGGGGGACGGCGGCGTGGCTCAGACGTTGAAGCGGAAGTGCACCACGTCGCCGTCCTGCACGACGTATTCCTTGCCTTCCAGGCGCAGCAGGGCCGCGTCGCGGCAGGCAGCCAGCGAGCGGGTGCGCAGCAGGTCGTCCCAGCGCACCACTTCGGCACGGATGAAGCCGCGCTCGATGTCGGAGTGGATGGCCCCGGCGGCTTCGCGGGCACGGCTGCCGCGGCGCAGCGCCCAGGCCCGCACCTCGTCTTCGCCGACGGTAAAAAAGGCGATCAGGCCCAGCAGGTCGTAGCTCGCCAGATTGACCCGGTCCAGGCTGGATTCGGTCAGGCCCAGGTCGGCCAGGAAGTCGCGCTGCTCGGCGGGCGGCAGGCGGCTGATCTCGTCCTCGATCGGGGCGCTGACCGTGATGGCGTGGACCGCCGGCCCCGGCACGATGCCGAACTGCTCGACTCCGGCGGCGGCGCGGTCTTCGCCGGCGTTGACCACCAGCAGCATGGGCTTGGCGGAAAGCAGCTGAAAGCCGCGCAGGCGGCGCTCGTCGTCCGGTTCCAAAGCGATGCCGCGCAGCGGCCGCTCGGCCTCCAGCGCCGGCAGGATGACGTCGGCGAGCAGCGCCTTTTCGCGCTGCTCTTCGGGCGTCAGGCCGCGCTTGACCGCCTTTTCGAGGCGTTCGATGCGCCGCTCCACCAGGTCGTGGTCGGCCAGGATCAGCTCCAGGTCGACCATCGCCGCGTCGCGGGCGGCGTCCACCTGGCCTTCGGGATGGACGATCTCAGGATCGTCGAAGGCGCGCACCACGTGCACCAGGGCGTCCACGGTTTTGAGCTTGGCCAGGTCCAGGCTCTCGGCGCTTTCGCCGCGCTTGATGCCGGGGATGTCCATGTATTGGACCGTCGCCGGCACGTAGCGGCGCGGTTTGAACAGGTCGCGCAGCTGCTCCAGGCGCGCGTCGCGCACCGTCGCCATGCCCAGGTGGGTCTCCCCCGAGGCCGCGAACTTGCCCGTCGCCTGCTGCGACGCCGTCAGCGTGTTGAACAGCGTCGTCTTGCCCGACTTCGCCAAACCGAGAATGCCCAGCTGCAAGGTCCCAACCTCCTCCGTTGCCGGAAAGCCCACGCGGGTGCGGCAGGTTACCCCTCTGGCCGCGCGCCGGTCAATGGTGCGGCGGCGGGCGGTGCCGGGCCGGCCGGCCCGGCGGGATGCAGCTCGAGGCCGCTGACCAGCAGGGTGGGCGCGCCGATCATGCCGTCCCTGGGCAGAAAGGTAAGGTCGCGGCCGACGCCGGCGATACCGCGCAGCAGCGCCGCGGTGCTGCCGCAGAGCCAGGCGGCGGCGACCGGCGCGGCAGCCTGCCCCGCCTCGACGACGAACCCGCACACCGGCACCGCAAAGCGCTCCGCCGCGGCGTCGTAGCGGACGGCGCCGGTGGTTTCGACCAGGTAGTGGCCGGCGCGCACCTCGGCCAGCAGCGCGCCGACCGCGACGCGCGGATCGGGGCGCAGGTACAGGTGCGTCGGGCCGGGACTGGGCAGGTCGCGCCAGCTCGGGCGGCGGACGCAGCCGGTGGCCGCGCCGGGCGCCGCGCCGTCCGCCTGCCACCAGGCCAGGAGCGGCTGACGGAAGATCCCGTCCTGGACCAGCACCGCCTCGCCGCAGGGCACGCCTTCGCCGTCGACCGGGCACTCCATCGCACCGCCGGGGAGCCGTCCGTTGTCGATCAGGGTGAGGCGGTCGCTGCCGATGCGGCCGCGGCGATCGCGCAGCGACGCCACGCGAGCCGCCGCCGCGGGACCGACGAACAGCGGCAGCAGCTGGCCGAGCAGCGCGATCGCCACCGGCGGCGCCAGCAGCATCTCGCCGCCGGCCCCTGCCGCCAGCGTGGCGGCGCTGCCGGCGGCCGCGATCGCCAGCCGGTCGGCGATCCGCCGCGCCAGCGCCGCCGGGTGGAAGTGCCGCGCTTCGCGGGCCGCCACGTAGATGGCGGCGGTCGCGACGGCGCCGCCGCGGCCGGCGCCGGGGCCGGCGGCCTCCAGGCGCAGGGTGGCAAGGCGCCGGCGCCAGTGCGCCGCCAGGCCGCGGCTGTTGACCAGGTCGCTTTCGCTCGAACCGTCTTCGAGCGCCGCAAGCAGCAGGCGCGCGCCGGGCAGCTCCGCCGCCAGCTCGCGACCCAGACCCGCCAGCAGCTGCAGCCCTTCGGTTTCGCCGATCAGCGGCGCCGCGAAGTCCGACGGCTCGACCCACGCCGGCGCCACCTCCGGCGCCGGCAGGCGGAAGGAGCGGCCCGCCGGCTCGGGCCATCCGGCGCCGTCCGGCCCGCCGCCGCCGGGCGGTTCGCCGGTGCCGGCGAGGAAGAAGGACGCGCGCCGCCCGCTGGCGCGCACCGCCCAGGCGCGCTCCTGGCTGGCGACGGAGGTGGCGTCGCCCAGCTCCATCACCAGGCGGCGCGAGCGGCCGCGCTTGACCAGCACCTCGGCGTCGGGAAGGTTGCGCCGCACCAGGGAGCGCAGGACTTCGTTCAGCCCTTCGCGCAGAACCGTCGGGGTCGCGGACGCTGCCGGAGCCGCGGACGCCGCCGGGGCGGCCGCTGCCGCCGGCCGCGATGGCGACACGGTCCGCTGGGCGCGCTCAACCCGCTCAGGCATCGGCCGGCTCCACCCGCACACCCTCCAGCCGCAAGGCCGGCGCGGTCGCCCAGACCGGCAGCTTCTGACCGCCCTTGGCGCACCATCCCGCTCCCGCGGCGACGGCGGTGCGCCCCACCGCGGTGGCGCGCGCCAGCAGGTCGGCGACCTGGCCGCGCAGCACGCACGCCCCCACCGGTTCACCCAGGGCGCCGCGCCGGATGCGGCGGCCGTAGGGCAGCCGCAGGGTGAATTGCCCCGACAGCGGATCGAGGGAGCCGCGCTCCGCCGCCGCCAGGTAGAGGCCGTCGCCGGCTTGCGCCAGCAGGTCGGCGTCGGCGGTGTCGCCGGCCACCAGCTCCAGGTGGCTCGACCGCGGGCCGGGCGGCAGGTGGCGGCTGCCGCGGCGGCCGGCGCCGGGCACCAGCGACGGCGCGACGCGCGCCCAGGCGGCGTCGGCCAGGGGCTGCTCCACCACGCCACCGCGCAGGAGCCAGCGACGGCACACCGGCAGCCCCTCGTCGTCGCTGGTGCGCCGCACCGAGGGGGGCGCCGCCGCGGGATCGTCGAGCACGTCCAGGCAGGCGGCGCCGAGCGCGATCCCGAGCGCCGCCTCGGGGCGGCCGCCGCGCGCCAGGGTGTCGGCTTCCAGGGCGTGCGCCACCGCTTCGTGCAGCAGCACCGCCACCGCCTCCGGGCCGAGCACGACGACGCCATGCAAAGGCGGCGGCGGCGCGGCGTGGCGGGCGCGGAACAGCGCCACGGCCGCCGCCGCCACCTGCTCGGCGGCGGCGGCGTCGAGGCGCGGCAGCAGCGACCCGTGCCGCCCCAGGGCCGATTCGGCGGTGCAGCTGTAGAAGTCTTCGCTCTGCGCCTCGGCAACCAGCCGCGGCCCCGCCACCTGCAGCCAGCGCCGGTGGCGCCGCACCGTCAGGCGCACCGGAAAGCCGACGTGATGGGCGCGCACCGCCCGCGCCACCGCGGCCGGAAAGTCCAGCAGCTCGTGCACGTCGAGCGGCGCGAGCGGCGGGGTGCGCAACGACGGATCGGGATATTCCACCGCCGGCAGGGCGCGCGCCACCTGGCGCAGGGCTTCCGCAAACGGCCGTTCGGCGATCTGGTCGCGGCTGGCCAGCCAGGTGCGCCGGTCGCGCAGCAGGCGCACCGCAAAGCCCTCTTCGCGCCAGGCGCGCAGCCCCGGACCGGCGTCGTCGGGAGGCAGCTCCACCTCTTCGCGCCGCTCGAAGTAGGCGTCCACCACATCCTCGGGTTGCTCGGCGATCTGGGAAAGCGCGCGGGCGACTGCGGCCGTGTCAAGCTCCGACCAAGGCATCGGGATCGATTGTGGCACAGGTCGCGGGCGATCCCCGCGAACCGGAGGTCGGCCGCCCCGCGGCGCGCCGCCGAGAGATCGGCGATCCCGCGGCGCGCCGCTGAGATGCCGCTGAGATAAGATCCGCCGGATATGACCACCGGCCAAGGACGGATCGCGGCAATTGCGGAGCTGGAGCGACGGCGGGAAGCCGCCCTGCGCGGCGGCGGCAGCGAGCGCATCGCGCGCCAGCACGCCGCGGGCAAGTTGACCGCGCGGGAACGCATCGAGCTGCTGCTGGACGCCGGCTCCTTCGTCGAGATCGACGCCCTGGTGACGCACCGCTGCCGCGACTTCGGCATGGACCAGCAGCACGTGCCCGGCGACGGCGTGGTGTGCGGCTTCGGCAGCGTCGACCGCAGGCTGGTGTACGTGTTCGCGCAGGACTTCACCGTGTTCGGCGGGTCGCTGTCCGAAACCAACGCGCGCAAAATCTGCAAGGTGATGGACCTGGCGGTCGAAAACGGCGCGCCGGTCATCGGCCTCAACGATTCGGGCGGCGCCCGCATCCAGGAGGGCGTGGCGTCGCTCGGCGGCTATGCCGACATCTTCCTGCGCAACACGATGGCCTCGGGGGTGGTGCCGCAGCTGTCGGCGATCATGGGTCCCTGCGCCGGCGGCGCCGTGTATTCGCCGGCGATCACCGACTTCATCTTCATGGTGGAGGGGACCAGCTACATGTTCGTCACCGGCCCCGAAGTCATCAAGACGGTGACCCACGAAGAGGTGAGCAAGGAAGATCTCGGCGGCGCGCTCACCCATGCCGCCAAGAGCGGCGTCTGCCACTTCACCGTCCCCAACGACGCCGCCTGCCTGGCCGGACTGCGCCAGCTGCTGTCCTACCTGCCCAGCAACAACCTGGACGATCCGCCGCCGGGGCACAGCGACGACGACCCGGACCGCGAAGCGGAAGCGCTCGACGCCCTGGTGCCCGCCGACCCCAACCGGCCGTACGACATCAAGCAGCTGATCGCGCAGGTGGCCGACGACGGCGCCTTCCTGGAGGTGCACGCGCAGTACGCCCGCAACATCGTGGTCGGCTTCGCCCGCTTCGCCAACACCAGCGTCGGCATCGTCGCCAACCAGCCGGGCTATCTCGCCGGCGTGCTCGACATCGACGCGTCCGGCAAGGGGGCCCGGTTTGTGCGCTTCTGCGACGCGTTCAACATCCCGCTGGTGACGTTCGAAGACGTCCCCGGGTTCCTGCCCGGCACCCAGCAGGAATTTGGCGGCATCATCAAGCACGGCGCCAAGCTCCTGTTCGCGTTCGCCGAAGCGACCGTCCCCAAGATCACGGTGATCACCCGCAAGGCCTACGGCGGCGCCTACTGCGTGATGGCGAGCAAACACCTGCGCACCGACGTCAACCTGGCCTACCCGACCGCGGAGATCGCCGTCATGGGACCCGAGGGCGCGGTCAACGTCCTCTACCGGCGCGAGCTGGAAGAAGCCGGCAGCGACGAAGCGACGCGGGCGCTGCGCAATGAAAAGATCGCCGAGTACCGGGCAAAGTTCTCCAACCCCTACATCGCCGCCGAGCGCGGATTCCTGGATGCCATCATCGAGCCGCGGCGCACCCGCCCCGAGATCGTGCGGGCGCTGCGCCAGCTCTCCGCCAAGCGCGCCTCGGTACCGCCCAAGAAGCATGGCAACATCCCGCTGTAGGCCGTCCGGCCGCTGCCGGAAGTCCCCTGTTTTGCTTGACATCCGGGCTGCCGCTGGGGCAAGCTGCCGTTTGCTTTGCACGCGGGGAGCTGCCGCGGGGCCGGTCCATGTAGCCAAAGAGGATCGAGGGAACCGATGAGAGAAAAAGACCGAGTCCTGAGACGCCGGCGCCAGCGCCGGATCAAGCGGTTGAAGCGGCGCAGCCAGCTGGAAGCGCAGCAGAAGGCCGAGCGCGCGCAGGGCTCCAAGCGCGCGGTCAAGAAGCCGCCCGCCGCGGAATCGGCGGCCACCGCCGCGGCGTCGGCGCACCGCGCGACGGCCGAACCCGCCAGCGCCACGGCGACCGGCAGCGCCGGCGCGACAACCCCGGCAGCCCCGGCAGCCAGTGCAGCCGCCCCGGCCGCTGCCAAAAAGCCGGCAGCTCCGCGCAAGCCAGCGCCCGCCGCCGGCGCCGCCGAGCCGGCGCCCAAAAAGGCAGCCGCCGCCAAGAAGGCCGCCGGCGACGATGCCGGCGGCGGCGAAGAAGCCGCCGGCCCCAAGGCCCGCTGAGCCCCCCAAGGCGCTGGGCTCCGCGGCCCGCCAGGCCCCCTGGCACCGCGCGGGATCTGCTGAAGCCTGCGCGACGCCGGCTGCGCCCGGCTGACCCTGGACGGAAGGGGACCTGGTCTTCCTTCAACCGGCCGCACCCGCGGCCGGACCCGCTCACCCCAGGCTGAGGTCCACCGCGGCCGGCGGCACGCCAAGGCGCCGGCGCAGCTCCTGCCGCAGGTCGCCGATGAGAAAGATCGAGCCGCAGATCACCAGCACGTCGGCGCCAAGATCCAGGCCGCGGGACAGCGCCGCGGCCGGCTCCGGCTCGCTCCAGACGCGGCACGATGGCGTGGTCCCCGCCATTTCCGCCAGGTCCGCCGCCGGCCGTGCGCGCTCACTGGGGGCGGTGGTGACGACCAGGTTGCGGGCGCAGGGGGCCAGATGGCGGAGCATCGCCGCGACATCCTTGTCGCCCAGCGCGCCGAAGATGAGATCGAGCGTGCATGCCGCCGGCAGCTCGCCGAGCAGCGCGGCCAGGACCTGGGCGCCCTCGGCATTATGGGCGGCGTCCAGCACCACCCGGCGCCCGGCGGGCAGGGCCACCACCTCGGCGCGTCCCGGCCAGCGGCAAGCGGCCGCTCCGGCCGCGATCGCGGCCCGGTCGAGCGCCGGAAAGCCGTTCTGCGCCAAGGTTTCGGCCGCCCTCACCGCGAGGCCCAGGTTGCGCGCCTGGTGGCGCCCCAGCAGGTGCAGCTGGTATTGCGCGCTGCCCGCCGGCGTCCGCAGCGTCAGCTCCTGCCCCTGCCAGGGTGCCAGCCGGCGGTCTTCCACGACCACCTGGTGATCGGCGGCGGCCCATGCGGCGCCGGCGGCTGCTGCCGCCTCGCCCAGCGCCGCCGCCGCCTCGGGAGCTTCCACCCACGACAGCGCCGGGCGGCCGCGGCGCAGGATGCCGGCCTTTTCGCGCGCGATCGCGGCCAGGGTGTCGCCCAACAGCTCGCGGTGCTCCAGGCTGATCGAAGTGATCAGCGAGAGCACCGGTTCGCACAGGTTGGTGGCATCCAGACGCCCCCCAGGCCGACCTCCACCACCGCCAGGTCGACCTTCTCGGCCGCGAACCACAGGAAGGCCGCGGCGGTGAGGGCCTCGAAGTAGGTGGGCAGGTGGCCCAGGCGACCTTCGGCGCAGTCCACCACCTGGGTCAGCAGCTCCCCCAGCCGCTCGGCGGGCACGGCGCATCCGTCCAGGCGCAGACGCTCTTCGACCGATTCCAGGTGCGGCGAGGTGTACAGGGCGGTACGGTAGCCGGCGGCCTGGGCCATTGCCGCCAGCAGCGCCGAGGTGGAACCCTTGCCGTTGCTGCCGGCGACCAGCACGGTCGGGTAGCGCAGCTGCGGCGCGCCGAGCGCGTCCAGCAGCCGCCGCGTGCTGTCCAGACCCAGCCGGATGCCCAGCGTCTCCAGGCGGCCCAGGATCGCTGCTGTGGCGGCGGCGGACAGGGAGGCGGAGCTCAGACGAGATGGCGCAGGCAGCGCGCCAGGGTGTCCTTCAGATCGGCGCGCGGCACCACCATGTCCAGAAAGCCGTGTGCCAGCAGGAACTCGCTGCGCTGAAATCCGTCCGGCAGGCTTTGGCGAATGGTCTGTTCGATGACGCGGGGCCCGGCAAAGCCGATGAGGGCGCCCGGTTCGGCCACGTTGAGGTCGCCCAGCATGGCGAACGACGCGGTGACGCCGCCGGTGGTCGGATCGGTGAGGACCGAGATATACGGCAGGTGGGCATCGTGCAGGCGGGCCAGCGCCGCCGAGATCTTGGCCATCTGCATCAGCGAGAGCACGCCTTCCTGCATCCGCGCCCCGCCGGAGGCCGAGACCACGATCAGCGGCCAGCGCCGCTCCAGCGCGCGCTCGGCGGCGAGAGTGATCTTTTCACCGACCACCGAGCCCATCGAGCCGCCCATGAAGCGGTACTCCATCGCCGCCACGACGACCGGCATTTCGTGCAGCAGGCCGTCGGCCACGATCACCGCGTCCCGCTCTCCGACCGCCTGCTGGTAGGTCTTGATGCGATCGCGGTAGCGCTTGGTGTCGCGGAATCCCAGCGGGTCCGTCGGACCGAGGTCGGTGAACAGCTCCCGCGGCTCCGCGTCGTCGAGCAGCACGCTCAACCAGGCGCGGGCGTCGATGCGGTGATGGTGGCCGCACTTTGGGCACACCCGCAGGTTGCGCTCGAAATCACGGCCGTAGATGATCTCTTTGCAGCCTTCGCACTTGAACCACAGACCCTCGGGCACGGTGCTGCGCCGCTCCGCGGCGCGGATCGCCTTGGGTTGTTTTGCTTTTTTGAACCAGACCATGGAGAAAGCGGCGCGCGGCAAGTTGCCCGGAGGTTGGGTCCTGACGAAAGCTCTGCAGGCCTCGGGGCCGCACGGTCGGATGCGCCGTGCTCGGCGCGCGCCGGGCGGCGCGCGACCGGACCCGGCCCCGGATCACGCGCCGGCCGCTTCGTGCCCTTCTTCCGCTTCCAGGTCGTTGGCGATCCCCAGCCGCATACAGGCCGCATCGTACATCTGGCGGGAGGCCTTTTTGGCGTTCTGCAGCTCGGCGAGCCGATCCTTGACCTTCGCCAGCTCTTCCTCGATCAGCCGGTCGAGCTCTTCCATCTCCTGCTTGGTGACCGCCAGCGTGTTCTCATAAAACCGTCTTTGCTGATCGGAAAGGCTCATGATCTCCTCCCAATGGGTAACGACTGCGGCAGGTCGGCAGTTGCCGATACCGCATCGGCGGCCGCCTAACGGCCGTCAGTGTTGAAGCTTGAAGGGAATGCGCAGGCGAGTCCACATCTTGACCCGGACACCATCGCGGGTCGCCGGCTTGTAGCGAGCCTGTCGAGCCACTTGCAGCGCGGCCTCATTGATCCCCACATTCTGGCTGATCGGCTCCAACAGCTGGACGTCTTCGACATGTCCGTCCTCATCGACCAGGACGGACAGGACAACAACTCCCTCGATGCGGAGTTTCCTGGCGAGCGGAGGATACTCCGGATTCACCGTGCTGACAAGTTTGGGAGGTTCGGCCGCGGCCGCGCCGTGCGCGGCGGCGGCGCCGCGATCCGCGCCGGTGGTGGCGCCGGCCGCACCGGCCGATCCCGCCGAGGCGGAACCGGCGGCGGCCGCATCGCCGGATTTTTCCTTGACGGCCGCGGGCGGCGGCACCGGGGCGGCGACGGCCGCCGGCGGGGACGAGGCGGGCGGCGGAGCCGGCACCGGGGTGGCGCGCTGATCGGCCGCCGGCTGGTGCGCGGGTTCGGCCGCCGGCGGCGACGGCGCGGCGACGGCGGCGGTGGGCACCGTGTTGGCGGCGGGAGCGGTCTTGGCGGCGGCGGATCCGGCGCCGCCGTTCTTGGCCTTGCTCTTGTCCAGCTCCTGCTGCAAGAGTTTTTGCTGCGCCTCGAACTTCTGCTTGAGCGCCTCTTCGCGGCGCGCGAGCTCCTGGCCGACCAGCCCTTCGACGTCCACCTTGGGTGCCTCCGCGGCGGTGCCGGGCGCCGCGCCGGACCCGGCCGCCCCAGGCGCCCCCGTCTGCGCATGGGTCGGCGGCGGCACCGGCGCCGGCGCCGGTGCCGCGGCGTTGTGCCGGTGCACCAGGTAGGCTACCAGCGCGATCACCAGCGCCGCGACCGCCACCACCAGCAGCAACCTGCGGCGCGGCGCGCCCTCTTCGCTACGCACCTCGCCCAGCGCCGCCAGCGGCGCCACGTCCTGCGCCGCGGCGCCGCCATCGGCGGCCCCGGCAGGGAGAACGGCGGCGGCCTGGGGCGGCGCGCCGGCCGCCGCCCCTCCGATCGATTGCGGCGCGCCAGCCGTAGCCCCTCCGATCGATTGCGGCGCGCCAGCCGTAGCCCCGCCGATCGATTGCGGCGCACCAGCCGCCGCCCCCGCGATCGACGGCACAGCGCCGGCCGCCGCCCCGGTGTACGACGGCGACGCCGCGGGGGACGGCGTGCCAGCCGCCGCCGCGGCGATGCCGGCCGCGGCAGCGGCGGCCAGCGGGGCGGCGTGCGAACCCGGCGGTGCCGGCGGATGAGCCGCCGCGGCATGAGGCGGCGGCAGCGTCGTCCCTCCGGTGCTTGCCGGGAAAGCCGGGGCCGCCGGAACGGCCGCGGCAAGGCCCGCCGCCGCGGCAGCCAGGTCCGGCGCCGACGGCGCACCCAGGCCGGCCGGCCGCTCCAGCCGGGTCGTCGCCGCGCCGGGCACCGCGAAGACCCGCCGGATGTACGCCGCCAGGTCGCCGTGGCTGGGCGACGGCTTGAGCGCGTGCAGGACGGTTTCCAGGCGCTGCTCGAATTCGTGGGCGGACTGGAAGCGGTCTTCGGGCCGGCCGCTCAGGGCGCGCATGACGATCTCGTCGATCTCGCGCGGGATGGTGGGATCGACCTGGCGGGGCGAACGCACCTTCACCTGGCGCACCGATTCGAGCACCGACATTTCGGAGTCGCCGTCGAACAGCCGTTCGCCGGTGAGCATTTCGAACAGCACCGTGGCGAGCGAGAAGATGTCGGACCGCGCATCGACCAGGGTGCCCCGCGCCTGCTCCGGCGACATGTACTGGAGCTTTCCCTTGAGCGCCCCCATCTGCGTCTGCCCGGCCTTCGAAACCGCCTTGGCGATGCCGAAGTCGCACAGCTTCACGTCGCCGTCAAACGAGATCAGGACGTTTTGCGGCGACACGTCGCGATGCACCAGGTCCATCTCACGCCCTTCGAAGTCGCGCTTGCGATGGGCGTAGTCCAGGGCGCTCGCCAGGCGCACCGCGATCAGCAGGGCCAGGCCGAGCGGCAGCGGCGCGCCGCGCTGGCGGCCGGCGTTGAGCAGCGAGCGGAGGTCCTTGCCCTCCACGTATTCCATCGCGATGTAGAAATGCGAGCCGATCTTGCCCAGGTCGTAGATATGGATGATGTTGGGATGGCTGAGCTGCGCCGCGAGCTTGGCTTCGTCGATGAACATGCCGACAAAATCGGCGTTGTCCGACATGTACGGCAGGATCTTCTTGATCGCGACCGTCTTCTGAAATCCCTCGACGCCGCGCATGCGGGCCTTCCACACCTCCGCCATGCCGCCGACGGCAATGCGCTCCATCAGCGTGTATTGGCCGAACGGCTCTCCCGGCGGCGGCGGCGTCCCTTCGCGCGGCACCATCTGGATGCGCTGCGTGGCCGCGGCGCTTTCCGGCATGACACTGGGGCCGGCGCCGCCGCCGGTGGGAGGAGCCGGGCGCAAAGGGATCGCCGGCGGGGCGGGCGCGGCCGGCGCTGGCGACCCCGCCGCCGATCCCGGCAGGCCCGGCGACGACCCGGCGGCGGCGACCCCGGGCCGCGAGGCCGCATCCGGCTTGCGACGGGTGCGCGCCAGGTCTTCGAGCTGCGACAGGTCGAGCTCGCCGGTGAACCGGCGGCGCGCACCGGTACCGCTGCCGGTGCCGTCGGTCACCGAGGCACCGGAGCCGGCAGGCTGGGGAGGTGGCGACGCCGCGCCCGGACCGGCGGCGGCTGTCGGCGCCAGCCCTGACGCCGGGGGGCGCGGGCCGGACGCCGGCGCCGACGATGGCGCGGCAGCGGGCGGCGCCAGCGCCGGAGCGGCGAAGAAACCGGTCAGGGAGCCGGAGCGAGGTGCGGCCGCAGCGGCCGGGCCGGCGGCCGCCGCACCCGCCCCGGGCGCGGCAGCCACGCCGGCCAACGGAGAGACGCCGGAAGGCATGGCCGCGGACGGCGACGCGGACAGTCCAGCCACGGCAGGCGGCGCGGACGAGCCAGCCGCGGACGGCGGCGCGGCGGCAGGCGGAGCGCTGGCCGCGGCACCGGCGGCGCCGGCGGCTGTCGCGGCCGCGGCGGCGACCGCGGCGGCCGGGCGCGGGGACGGCGCCTTGGGCCGCGCCGCCAGCTCGGACAGCGTCTTGCTCAACATCGCTTCGATCTCGTCGGTGCCGGCGCCCTCGGGGCGGCGCGGCGGCGCTACCGCGGCCGGCCGCCGCGGCTCGGTGCTGAGCATGCCGGAAAGGGTTTTTTCCAGCTTGCGCTGGAGGTCTTCGTCGGCGCGCGCGGCGGCGCGGTTGGCGGCGGGGGAAGCGGCGCCTGGACCCCCGGGAGCCGCCGCGGTCGGCGCGCCGGGCGGCACCTGCGGCGACCGCGGGGCGGGCGGTGCGCCGGGAGGAAACGGAGTGCGCCCTCCCAGCTGCTGCTCGACTTCCGCCAGCACGTCGCCAAAAATGTCGTGCGAGGTGAGCCGCAGCGGCGGCGCGCCGGGCGCCGCACCCCTGGGCGCCGCCAGCATGCGACGCACCGCACCCACCAGGTCCTGGTCCGCGAACGGCAGGCGCAGTCGATCGTCACCCAGCGCCGTGCCGGCAGCGGCACCCTCGGGCAGCACCACCACCACTCCCGGGCCGCCGGCGCCCCGCCGAAACGCATTGGCGACCTCTTCCGCACCGGGCACCTCCGTGCCGGTGAGCACCAGGTCGGGCCGCTCCGCCGCCACCGCCGCGAGCGCCTGCGCACGGTCCTGGGCGAACCGGACGCGCCAACCTTCCGCGCTCAACACCCGGTGGTATCGCTCCAAGGAGCGCTGCTCTTGCCCGACGACCAGGATCGAGGCCATACTGGAAATCTCCAGAGAGAAGGTACAGCAAGCCTTTCTAACATTCCGTCCCGCCCTCGTCAATCGCGACGCCATCGAAAGATGCTGATTTTTGAGGGCTTTAACCTTGCGCCGGGCACGCGTCGCGAGCCCTGGCCGGGCGGGGCCGGCCTCCTGTACGATGGGGGCGGCTGCCAGAGGCCGCCCTCACGATTCGCCGCCACGATTTAGAAGGAGCGCCGTGCGATGTCAGGCCACAGCAAATGGAGCACGATCAAGCACCGCAAGGCGGCCACCGACGCCAAGCGCGGCAAGCTGTTCAACAAGCTGCTGCGCGAGATCACGGTGGCGGCGCGCACCGGCGGCGGCGACCCCAAGGGCAATGCCCGCCTGCGCACGGCGCTGGTCGAAGCGCGCTCCAACAGCGTCCCCGGCGACACCATCGACCGCGCGGTCAAGAAAGGCACCGGCGAGCTCGAAGGCGCGTCGTACGAAGAGGTCATCTACAAAGGGTATGGGCCGGGCGGCATCGCGGTCCTGGTCGAAGGCTTGACCGACAACCGCAACCGCACCGCCGCCGAGATCCGCCACATGTTCACCCGCCACGGCGGCAACCTGGGAGAAAGCGGCAGCGTCACCTGGATGTTCGCCCGCCGCGGCTATTTCGCCATCGAACGCGGCGCCATGGACGAAGACAAATTCATGGAGCTGGCGCTGGAGCTGGGCGCCGACGACGTCGCCACCGAGCCGGACGTCTACGAGATCTATACCCCCATGGAGGATTTCGCGGCTGTCCAGGAGGAGCTGGAAAAGCGCGGCGTGCAGCTCGCCGCCAAGCAGCTGGCGATGGTGCCGCAGACCTACATGGCACTGCCGGCGGACCGCGTGGCGCAGCTGCTGCGCCTGGCGGAGGCGCTGGAAGATCACGACGACGTGCAAAACGTCTGGCTCAACCTCGACGCCAGCTCGATCCCCTCCCCCGGCTCCGACAACGACAAGATGGCGACCGCTCAATCCTGAGCCGCCGCCCCCGCCCCGCCGCAGCCGCCGTTGCTCATCCTCGGTTTAGATCCTGGCAGCCTCCACACCGGCTTCGCGGTGGTCGAACGCCACGGCTCCGCGGTGCAGATGATCGACGCCGGGCGCTTCTCGTGCCCGCGCGCCCAGGCCCTGCCGGAGCGCTTGGCGTTCCTGACGGCGGCGCTCGCCGATCTGCTGGCGCGGCACCCGCCCGACCTGGCGGCGCTGGAAACCCCCTTCGGCGGCATCAACACCCGCTCGCTCATCGTCCTGGCGCAGGCGCGCGGCGCGCTCGTCGCCGTGCTGGCCGGCCGCGGCGTGCCGATCATGCAGTACAGTCCCGCCGAGGTGAAATCGGCGGTGACCGGCAGCGGCCGGGCCGACAAGACGCAGGTGGCGCGGATGGTCAGCCTGCTGCTGGGCCGCACCGGCAGCCAGGCGTTGCGGCTGCCCGCGGACGCCACCGACGCCCTGGCCATGGCGCTGTGCTGCGCGCAGCGCCTGCGCCTCGACCGGCTGAGCGCCGCGGCGCCCCGGTCGGGATCCCCGCGCTCCCCCGGGTCGTCGCGCTCGTCAGGCTGACCCGGCACTTGTGCTACCATCAACCACTGCTCGAAAAAGCTCATGGCATTCCAAGGTTCTCTCAAGGAGCTACCCCTTCCTGACATCATTCAGCTGGTTTCCGTATCAGGCAAGACCGGTGTCTTCAACCTGCAACGGAATGCTGATGCGTCGGGCGAGATCTACCTGCGCGGCGGCCAGATCGTCCACGCCCACGTCGGCGACTTGACCGGCGAAGAAGCGGTCTACGAGCTCGCCATCTGGCCCGAAGGGGAGTTCGTCTTCACTCCCGGCCAGGAAACCGCGCTGACCACCATCCAGAAGTCCAACACCAACCTGCTGATGGAGGCCGCCCGCCGCATCGACGAATGGCAGGTGCTGTCCAAGCGCATCCCCTCGACCCGCCTGGTGCCGGTGTTCACCAACCAGGCGGCGACCACCTCCGTCTCGCTGACGCCGCAGGAATGGGCGCTGATCTGCAAGATCGACGAGCGGCGCTCGATCGAAGAGGTGGCGGTCGGTCTCGACATGAGCGCGTTCGAAGCCTGCAAGCTGCTCTACGGGCTGATCACCTCGGGCCTGGTGGGCCTGCGCGAAGACCTCAGCCGCCTGCGCACCGAGCGGCTGCACAATCTCAGTCCCCAGCAGCTCGGCACCCTTGCCGAGGCGATCGATCAGCAGGCGCGCACGCTGCTGTCGGGTCACTACCGGCAGGCTGAGCTGGACGTCCACTTCCGCATGAGCAAGGCGGAGATGGACGGCGGCCGCGGCGTCGAAGCGGTGCTCGACCTGGTGCGCTCCGAAGAAAAAGTCGTCTCCACCGCGCTCGGCCCGCACCAGAGCAAGACCTTCCTCGATCGCGTGTCACAGCTGCTGGAACGTACGGTTGCCTGACGGCAGGCGTCCGCTGCATGTGCGCTCGCCCTCACCCGAGCCCCGCAAGGCTCCTGGCGTCAGCGGTGACGGTGGCCTGCGCCTGCGCTTGTGCCCTGGCCCCCAGCCGCGCCGGCGCCTGGCCGCTGCCGTCGCCGGGCGTCTTCGCCGACCAGACCGCGCCGGGCGGTGACGCCGCCAACCCGCCGGCGGCCAATCCCCCGGCAGCCAACCCGCCGGCCGCCAACCAGCCGCCGGTCGCGCCGCCGCAGCCACCGGTGCCGCCGCCTCCTCCCACCCCGGCGGCGGCGGCGGGCGAAGGGGACAGCGGCGACGAGAGCACCGAAGGCGAGCGGCCGATCGACCGCCTGCTGCCCGAGCTGGTCCTGCTGGTGCCCGAAGACGCTTTGGACCTAAAGGTCAGCCGGCTGATCAACAAGGTCCTGTTCGAAGGGGAGGTGCGGTACGCCTTCGTCACCGGCGACATCACCGCCTTCCTGCGCTATCGCTACTATGGACCGACGCGGACGACGCAGGTCGAAGTGTTCGACCAGATCAACTTCGGCCACCTCGGCCTGCAGGCGGACTTCCAGCGTACGCGCGGCCTGCTCGCCTTCGAAGAGTGGCCGCACAGCTACGGCTTTCGCACCTTCGCGCTGGAAGAAGTGGATCGCATCAGCTCCAACCAGCAGGCATTCCTTACAACCAACAACCTGACCAATACCTTCGTCCGCCTGGGCGGGCAGCTCGGCTCCCCCGGCGACAACCGCACCCAGGCCATCGTCGGCGATACGCGCGCCTACGTCCCCAACATCTTTACCGCGGTGCGGGAGATCGGCCCCAACCAGTTCTCGTTCACCGGCGCGGTCAGCTACGGCTTTCCGCTTGGTAATTTCAACTACGTCAAGGTGGAATCGGAGGCGCTCAAGCGCTTCGACCTGACCGACAGCATTTTCCTGGTCGGCCGCCTCCACCAGGGCAGCTTCGTCTTCGATCACGTGGTCAACAGCGCCGCGCTCGACCCCGAAGATCGCTTCTCTGTGCCGATCAATGAGCTGTTTACCGTTGGCGGAGCTGACAATCTGAAGAGCATCAGCAGCAATTTGATTGGCACCCAGGAGCTGCACAACACGTGGGAGCTCTTCTTCCCCTGGTTTATCGGCGAGCACCACCCCATCTTCGACACCGACTGGCAGAGCTGGTACTGGATCCTCTACTCCGGCTGGGGGACGCTCGGCGACGACTCCTCCACCTATACCAACTTCTCCAACTACATCGTGGACACCGGCTTGGGCTTCGAAGCCGCGGTGCGCCTGTGGCGCTACCGCTTTTTCGTGTCCGGAGTCGTGGCACGACCCTTGAAAGGAGGAGAGCACGTGGAGGCGCGGCTGTCGATCCGGTCGTACCGCTGACTTTGTTGCGGTTGGGAAGATCGGCTGTGCCAGCGCCTTCCGCTATACTTTAGTGAGGCGTTACGAGGGTTTGACATGCCCTTGTATATAGCCGGAGGAGAGAGAATGCGATTGAAAACCTGGTTACTCGTGGCTGCACTGGGTCTCTCGCCGGCCCTTGCATCGGCCGGAGAGCAAGCCAATGCCCCCACCGCTACCGGCGAGACGGGCCTGTTCACCTTGCTGAGCGGCGATACGTTGCCGCAAAACGGGTGGGACTTTGGTATTTATTACAACAACTGGAACCCGGTGCTGCGCCAGCCGGGCTACCCGGACCAGAAGATCTTCTTCTGGAATCAGACCAGCGCCAGCATCGGGTACGGCATCCTGGACCGCTGGGAAGTCACCGTTTCGGTGCCGTATGACAACTACGCGGACACTCCCAGCATCGCCGCCCCCTATCTGAACAACGACCGCAGCGGTCTGGGCAACCTTCACATCGGCACCAAGGTCCGCCTGTTCGGCGAGCCCGGCGATCTTTCGACCTTCGCCATCAACGGCTTCGTCGACCCGTCGACCGGCAAGAGCGATTTCGCCAACAACCGCACCGGTTTCGGCGGCGGCCTGGACTGGCGGATCGGCGATTTCGTGCTCAACGGCGAATACGCGACCCGCACCCAGGCGTTCGGCGGCATCGAGTTCCCCAACCAGTTTTCCGGCGGCATCGGCTACGCCCATCGCGTCGCCAGCCACGTCGACTGGATCACCGAGCTGACCGGCACCCACTACACCAGCAACGACGTCGTCTCGTTCAAGGATTGGGCCGATCTGTCGACCGGCGTCCGGGTGTGGCTGGGCGATCCGCAGACCTGGGCGCTCACCGCGGCGTTGCGCCAGAACCTGGAACGGCTCAACGAATTCCGCGAGCATCCGGCGCGCGGCATCGTCGGCGTCAGCTACTTCCCGGCGCGGGTAAAGGCTGCCCCGCCACCGCCGCCGCCTCCTCCGCCGCCACCGCCGGCACCCACGCCGCCGCCGCCGCCGGCTCCCGAACCGGCTCCGCCGCCTCCGCCGCCGCCACCCCCGGCACCGGCGCCCAAGGCTGAAGAGCGGGTCACCGTCAACTTCACGCCCGGCAGCGCTCGCCTCTCCAACATCGCCAAGGCGAAGCTGGACGAAGTGGCGCTCAAGATGAAGCAGGATCCGTCGCTGACGGCGCAGGTCCTCGGCTATTCCGACAGCGCCGAAAAGGGCGGTCAGAAGCTGAGCGAGCGTCGGGCCCAGGCGGTGAAGAGCTACCTGGTCACGCGGCACGGCATCGACCCCTCGCGCATCAAGATCGAGGGCAAGGGCACTGCCGACAGCACCGGCGACAAGGCGCAGGATCGACGCGCCGTGGTGATCCTCACCACCCAGTAGCGCGCAGCCCGCGCTTCCCGCGCCGGGTTCTGCCCGGCGCTCCAAGGCCCCGCTCCGGCGGGGCCTTTGGCTTTTTGGCACGCCCGCCACCGGGTGCAGCGGCGGGCAGCGGGTGCGGAGTTGGACGTCCGCGGCGCGGATCGGTTAGGATTGCCAGGCAGCGGTATCCTCATCCCGTCCACCCGTTTTCCCGAAGAGAGAATCACTATGTCTGAAAGCAGCCCGCAAGGGCCGGCTTCCGCCGACCCGTCCAACGACGCACCGGCCGCGCCGGTGTTAGACCCTGAGCTGCCCAAGCCCCTGTCCATGGGCGCCGTACTGCGCGTCACGGTGATGCGCCGCCTGTGGTACGCGCAGCTCATCTCGCTGTTCGGCGACTTCCTGGCGCTCTACGCGGTCATCAGCGTGCTCACCTTCAGGCTGCACGCTACGGCGCAGCAGGTCACCGGGGTGCAGATCGCCTACCTGCTGCCGATCGCGATTCTGGGCATCTTCGCCGGCGTCTTCGTCGATCGCTGGAGCGTCAAGCCCACCCTGGTCGCCAGCGACGCCATCCGCGCCGGGCTGGTGCTGCTGCTGCTGCTGGCCACGCAGACGTGGCAGTTCTACGCCGTGCTCGCCGCCATCAGCGTGGTGTCCAGCTTCTTCGCTCCGGCACAGGGGATCGCCATCCGCTCCGCCGTGCCGATGCACGGCCTGCGCGCCGCCAACACCCTGATGCAACAGGTGATGTTCGGCATGCGCATCCTCGGCCCCGCCGCGGCGGGCTTCCTGGTCGCGTCGCTGGGTCCGCTCAGCTGTTACCTGCTCGACTCCGCCAGCTTCGTCGGCTCGGCGCTGCTGATCGCCTCGGTCGGCCTGGTCAGGGCGGGCGGCGGCGCGCCGGCCGCCGCCGCGGCGCCTTCCGAAGGTTCCGCCTTGGGCCGGGTGTGGACCGACATGCGGCAGGGATTCAACTTCATCGTCCATCACGCCGGCCTGTTCTTCGTGGTCCTGTCGATGGCCGTCGGCATGTTCGTCATCGGCTGCTTCGGCCCGCTGATCGCCGTCTACGTGCGCGACAACCTGCATGCGGCGACCAAGATCTTCGGCATTTCCAGCGCCCTCATCGGCGTCGGCATGCTGGTCGGCGCCAACGTGCTGGCCGTGGGCTCCAAGAGCATGAAGGACTCGACCCTGGTCTACGTCGGGCTGGGCGGCATCGTGGTCGGCCTCGCCTGGCTGATCGGCCTGACCTACGTGTGGTCGGCGTTTGTCGGCACCTTCACCATCGGCCTGGCGGTCGCCGGCATCGTCATTCCTTCGCAGACCATGCTGCAGCGGGAGACGCCGCCGGCGCTCCTCGGGCGGGTGGGTTCCACCATGATGTCGATGATCTTCACCGCCCAGATCCTCGGCCTGGTGCTGAGCGGCTACCTTGCCGCGGCGATCGGCGTCCGCCAGGTGTTCGCGGTCTGCGCCGTCGCGATGGCCGTCTTCATCGCCGTGGGGCGGCTGTGGATCGAACCGAGAACCCGCGCCAACTTGCCGCAGACCGGCCAGGCGGCGTAGGGTCCGGGCCGGGTCCCTGGCCGGCAGGCGCGCGCCGGGAAGGGGCGGCGCGCGCCCGCTGCGCCTCCAACGTCGGCAGGTGGCGCGCGCCCTACAGGCTTTCGCGGCGCAGCGAAGCGACGGCGCCGACCAGGCCGGCAAGGCTGCCGAGCAGCAGCAGCAGGCCCACCTGGGCGGGGCTCAGGAAGTCGGCGGTCAGCACCGCGGCAAGCAGCGAATGGGTGCGGGCCTGGAGCAAGCGGTAGCCGGCGTACAGGCCGGCGCCAGCCAGGCTGCCGCCCACCAGTCCCTGGATCAGCCCTTCGACGTAGAAGGGGCCGCGGATGAAGAACTCCGTGGCCCCCACCAGGCGCATGATCGCGATCTCCTCGTGGTGCAGGTAGGCGGTCAGGCGGATGACGCTGGCGATGGTGAAGATGGCGGCGCCCAGCAGGATGGCGCCCAGGACCAGGCCCACCGCGCGCACCACCGCCACCGCCGTCTGCACCTGGCCGACCCAATCGCGGTCGTCGTCCACCAGCACCACCTCGGGGCGCTGGCGCCAGCCGGCGAGCCACGTCGCAAGGCCGGCGGCGCCGGCCTGCTCGCGGCGCAGCGTCACCTCGAGCGACGCCGGCAGCGGCTCGCCGCCCGCGCCGCCCGCGTCCACCAGGTCCGCCAGGCTGGGAAAGGCTTCGCGGAACCGTTGCCGCGCCGCCGTAGCCGAGACGACGTCGACCGCCGCCACCCAGGGCGCGGCGCGCGCTTCGGCAGCCAGGCGGGACAGGTCGCCGCCGCCGGCGGTGGGCTTGACGTAGATCACCACCCGCAGCTGCCCCTGCCAGCGCTCGACCGAGCCGGCCAGATTGCGGCTGGCAAGCAGGAAGGTGCCGCCCAGAGTCAGGCTGACGGTGATCGTCAGCACCGCCAGGATGCTGACGCGCCAGCTGCGCACCAGGTTGAACGACGCCTCACGGGCGAAGTAGCGCAGCGCGCGCGCCAGGTTCATGCCGGGTCCTCCGGCACCGGCGGGGCCGACGGCGACGACGGCTGGGACTCGGGAGCGGGCGCCGGCGAACCCGCCACGGCGGGCGCTGGCGGCGTTGGGGCGGGGTCAAGGCCGGCAGCCGGTGAAGGCGCTGAGGCAGGCGAGGGCGAAGACGGCAGGAACACCGCTTCCCCGCCGCCGTCTTGAGGCGGCTGCTGCTCCGCCGGCGGCAGCGAGGAAGCCGCGGCGGCAAGGTCGGGGGGATCGGTGCCCGCAAGCGTCACGTCGCCGATCAGCCGCCCGCGGTCCAGGGTGAGCACGCGCCGGCCGATACGCTGGATGGTGTCGCGGTCGTGGGTCGCCAGAATGACCGTGGTGCCGCGCAGGTTGACTTCCAGGAAGAGGCGCAGGATCTCGCGCGACAGGTCCGGGTCCAGGTTGCCCGTCGGCTCGTCGGCGATCAGGATGTCCGGTTCGTTGATCAGCGCCCGCGCGATCGCCACCCGCTGCTGCTCGCCGCCCGACAGCTGCAGGGGAAAGGCGTTCAGGCGATGCGCCAGGCCCACCCGCCGCAGGGCTTGATAGGCCAGCTGCTTCTGCTGCTTGGTGTCGATGCCCAGGACCCGCGGCAGGTAGGTGACGTTTTCGAACACCGTCTTGCGGCCGATCAGCCGGAAATCCTGGAAGACCACGCCGATGGTGCGGCGCAGATAGGGGATCTTGCTCGCCGGCACCGACGCCACGTTGCGGCCGTTGACGACGATCTGGCCGGAGCTCGGCACCTCCTCGCGGAAGATGAGGCGCAGCAGGGTGGTCTTGCCGGCGCCGCTGGCGCCGGTCAGGAAGACGAACTCCCCGCGCGGGATGTCGAACGTCACGTCGTCCAGCGCCGTCTGGCCGCCGGGGAAGCTCTTTCCTACGTGAAAGAACTGGATCAAGGTGCGGGGTTTCCCTCTGCCTGCCGCCGCGCCCGCGCGTCCATGCCGCTAATCGGCAGGTGCGTCGGCGACAGGCGCGGTCTCCAAGGCCTGGCGCATCAGGCGCTGCAGGGTCTTGGGTTCGGCGCGGCCGCCGGAGCGCTTCATCGCCTGGCCCACCAGGAAGCCCAGGGTCTGGGTCTTGCCCGCCCTGAACTGAGCCACCGGGCCGCCGTGCTCCTCGATGACCTGGGCGACCCAATGCTCGATCTGCGGCAGGTCGCTGACCTGACCCAGGCCGAGGCGCGCCGCCGCCGCCGCCGGCTCTTCGCCGGTGCCGGCAATGGCGGCGAAGACTTCCTTGGCGGCGCTGTTGGAGATCTTGCCCGAGTCCACCATCGCCACCAGGGCCGCCAGCCGCGCCGGCGTCAGGATGTCGACCAGCGCCGTCCCCGGCTGGCGCTCCTTGCGTTCGCGCAGCACCTCGGTCATCACCCAATTGGCGACGGCCTTGCCGGCAGCCGGCGTGCCCGGCGACAGCGCCACGGCCGCCTCGTAATAGTCGGCGAGGTCGCGAGTCTGGGTGAGCACCAGGGCGTCGGCCGCCGGCAGCTGGAAGAGCGCCTGCAAACGGGCGCGGCGTTCCCAAGGCAGTTCCGGCAGCTGGGAGGACAGCGCCGCCAGGCGTTCGGCGGTCAGCACCAGCGGCGGCAGGTCGGGTTCGGGGAAGTAGCGGTAGTCGTGCGCCTCTTCCTTGCTGCGCAAGGTGCGCGTGGTGCCGGTGTCGGCGTCGAAGCTGCGCGTCTCCTGCACCACCCGGCCGCCGCTTTCCAGCAGCGCGACCTGGCGCGCGATCTCGTGCTCGACGGCGCGGCCGATGTTGCGGAACGAATTGAGATTTTTCACTTCGGCGCGGGTGCCAAGCTGGCTTTGACCGCGGCGGCGCACCGACACGTTGGCGTCGCAGCGCAGGCTACCCTCTTCCATGTTGCCGTCGCTGGCGCCGGTGTAGAGCAGTAGCTGGTGGAGCGTCTGCAGGTAGTCCTGCGCCTCGGCGGCGCTCGCCATGTCGGGGTGCGACACGATCTCGACCAGCGGCACGCCACAGCGGTTGAAGTCCACCAGGCTCTGGCCCGGCGCCATCAGGCCGCCCGGACCTTCGTGCAGGAGCTTGCCGGCGTCCTCTTCCAGGTGCAGGCGCTGGATGCGGATGGTCTTGGCGTGATGGGTGAGCGGCAGGCGGCCGTGCTCGGCCAGGGGCCGGTCGTACTGGCTGATCTGGTAGCCCTTGGGCAGGTCGGGATAGAAATAGTTTTTGCGCGCGAAGACGGAGACCTGGCGCACCTCACAGCCCAGCGCCAGCGCCAGCTTGATGGCAAGGTCGATGGCAAGGTGGTTGGGGACCGGGAGGGTGCCCGGGTAGCCCAGGCAGGTCGGGCAGATCAGGGTGTTGGGGTCGGCGCCGAACCGGTTGGGGCAGCGGCAGAACATCTTGCTCGCGGTGAGCAGCTGCACGTGGACTTCCAGTCCGATGACGGCTTCGTAGTCCAGCGGCGCCATGGTGGGAGCAGTTTATCGTAACCGCGGCGGAGCCCCCCGCGACGCGATGAAGGCGTGGTTGCGGCCGGCGGACTTGCCGTCGCGGCGGTAGCTGTACAGCAGGTCGGGGTGGCAGCGCGTGCACACGGCCAGCGTTTCGACGTCGTGGACGCCGGCGGCGTGCAGCTGGTGGCGGACGGCTGCCTGCAGGTCCAGCACCGGGCGGCCGCGCGGGCCCGGCGTGGCGATGGCGGAGGTAGAGGCGGCGACGACCTGGGCGGCCACGTCTTCGCCGGTTTCGTAGCAGCAGCGGCCGATGGCGGGGCCGATCCAGGCCTGGACCTGGGCGGCCGGGGCGGCCAGCGTGTGCAGAGCGTTGGCCAGGATGTTGGCGGCGATGCCTCGCCAGCCGGCATGGACGGCGGCGACGTGCGTCGCGGTAGCCAGCAGGATGGGCACGCAGTCGGCGGTGACGACGCTCAGGGCGCAGCCGGCGGTGCGCGGTTGGACCAGGGCGTCGCCTTCGCCGCAGGCGCCGGGGTGGGCGGCCAGAACCTGGGCGGAATGGACCTGGGTGGCCCAGGCGACGGGGCGGGCATCCCCGGTGAGCTGGCGGTACACGTCGTCGCGGGCGGCTGGGGCGGGGCCGCGGCCGGCGAACAGGACGGTCAAGCCGGGAGCGTCGGCGCGCCACAGGGCATGTCCCGCCACGGTCTCGGGGCCGGACAGCATGCGATTCAGAGGGGGCGCTGGCGGAAGCCGCGCGGATCGCGGGCGAAGGCGCGCAGCTGGCCGCAGGCGGCGCTGACGTCGTCGCCGCGGCGGCGGCGCAGCGTCACGGTCATGCCGCGCTGGATGAGGCGCTGCTGGAACGCTTCGATGCGGGCGGCGGGCGGCGGCTGCATCGCGGAGCCGAGCACCGGGTCTGGGTTGATGGGGATGAGGTTGACCTTGGCGCGCACCCTCGCGAGCACCCTGACCAGGTGGTCGGCGTCGGCCAGCGCGTCGTTGAAGCCGTCGATCAGCAGGTATTCAAAGGTGATCTTGCGCCCCCGCTCCAGCGGATAGCGGGCCAGCACCGCCAGCAGGTCGGCCAGCGGGTAGCTGCGGTTGATCGGCATGATCTGCGAGCGGCGCGCGTCGTCGGGCGCGTGCAGGGAGACGGCCAGGTTGGGCCGCCGCGGCCAGCCGGCCAGCTCTTCGATGCCGGGGATCACGCCCGCGGTCGAGATGGTGATGCGCCGCAGCGAGATCGACAGGCAGAGGATATCCAGCGCGGCGCGCAGGCTGGGCAGGTTGAGCAGCGGTTCGCCCATCCCCATGAACACCAGGCGCAGGCCGGCCGGGGGCAACCCGCGATCGGCGCGGATGGCCAGCACCTGCGACACGATTTCGCCGGCGGTGAGATTGCGCCCCGCGCCCCAATACCCGGTGACGCAAAAGGCGCACGCCAGAGCACAGCCCGCCTGGCTGGAGATGCACAGCGTCCGGCGATCGCGGTCCGGGATGTCGACCGCCTCTATGCTGGCGCCATCGTGCAGCTTGAACAGGTACTTGCACGTCCCGTCGACGGACTCCGCGCGCGACGCGATCTGCGGCCAGCCGATGCGAAAGCGCTCGGCCAGACGCGAGCGCAGGTCGCGGTGCAGCTCGGTCATCTCCGCGAACTCGCGCACCCCGCGCACGTGCAACGCCTGAAAGATCTGATCGGCGCGGAACGGCCGGTCGATCACCTCGCCCAGCGTCGCGCGCAGCGCGCCGGGCGGGAGCCCCAGCAGGTCCGGCCGCTCTGCCGCGGCCGCATCCGTCCCCGCGGGCAGCACAGCCGAAGCAGCGGGCGCCCCGCCGGCGACGGACGTCGGCAATTCCAGAGCGGTGGACGCGGAAGACGCGATGGACGCTGCGGACGGAGACGATGGCGCTGCCGGCGTGGGCGGGTTCACGTCAGACACTGCTGCGCCGCCGGCGCAGTCGCCGCGTCGGATCGATGCCGATCGACTTGAGGAACGAGAGATCACGGCTGTCGATCTGGAACAGCGGTTCGCCCGCCGCCGTCTTCGGCAACGCGGCAAGGCTGGGCACGTCGGGATCGTTCGCTTCCCTCTTGCAGTCCACCAGCAGATAGAGCGAGTAGCCCTCCTCGCGGATCTTGCGCAGCGTTCTGCTGACTTCCGAGGATTCTGAGATCGCTTCGGAGAGTGCGCGACGCAGGTCGCGAAGCATGTGATGCAGCTTATCGTCCAGCGGACCAACCTCCCGGCGGCCTCACAGGCGGCACCGGCATCAACCAAATCGCCCGGCGCAACCATCCAAGGAAGCCGAAGCCGGATTATCCCCTGCCCCCCAGAGGGTGTCAAACCAGGCCTGGCGAAGCCGTTCGTCGAGCACCGCTCCGCCGCCGGCCTCCGCAAAGGAGGCGAACCGGCGGCGGTGCGGAGTTGCAGGGCGCGGAAGGGAGCGGGCCGAGCGGGCGGATCTAGTAGCCCGTCACGGCAAACCATGCCCCGGCCGGCGACGACGAAGACGGCGGTGAGGCGATGAAAATAAGCGGAGCGAAGCAGGCGGGGGGAAGAGCGACCCGGCCGATGATGGTCGCGTCCCCGGCCTGTGATCCGCTCCCGGTCGTGGCGGGCACCAGGTCGGTGAAGTAGAGCTGGCCCGCCGTGGCATCGGCGGGATCCTGGCAGCTCAACGCGGCGCGGAACTGCGGCACCGGGTTCTGCCCCTTGTCCTGGCCGCCGGAGATGACCAGCCCCTTGACCACCACGATCAGCTGCCCGTTGGAGCGCAGCAGCCCATGCACCGAACCGGTGATCGCCCATGGCGACCCGCCGCCGTTGAAGCCGCGAATGACGTTGGCCGCCTCCGTGCTGCCCGGATTGCCAGTCATAACGTCGAACGACAAGATCGTGAACGTGCCGCGCCGCGCGGCCGTGGTGTCCGGAGTGTCGGAACTGTCCTGCGCCCGTGCCGGCAGCGCCAGCACCGCCGAGGCGAGACATGCGATGGTGCCGAGTATCCCGAGAGCTCTACGCATAAGGACTCCTTTCTCTGGACGGACCTCCGCCAGGAGGCCGCCGGGACCCGTTGGAACCAAAATCATGGAAGGGGTTTAGCAACCGTGGCTCGAACCGGCTCGCCGGCCGCGCGCCACGCCCTGCACCCGCACCTGGTACGTCCCCAGCCCGCCCCCTGCGGTTCTCCCCCGACAGCTCCTGCCGCCATGGCGAGGCAGGGAGCTGTCGCCGCCTTGACGCACGGCGCCGCCTCCGCGATGCTTACCGGACCCACGGACAAGCCGTAGACTCCGGTCCCCGCTGAGGCTGCAGTGCCCAGCCCCTCTAGGGAGGCATTCGTGATCGAGTTAAATTGGGAGATCGACGTACGAGCCGGCGCCGTGCAGGTCTTCGCACTGCTCGCAGATCTGCGCGACTACCCCCGCTGGCTGCCGCGGTCGTCGGCTTTCAAAGGCACGGTGCAGATCTCCGACGGTCCGATCGGCGTCGGCACCACCTACGTCGAGCCGGGTCCGTTGGGCACCCGGTTTGGCACGGTCACCGCGTACGTGCCGCCCGCGCGCCTCGATTTCCGACAACCGATGACGCTGAAGCCGGCAGCCCTTGGCGTCATCGGCATCGAACTGTTCCACACCATCGCTGCCGCAGCCGATTCGGTCCACGTCGTCCGCCGCTTGCACCTGTCGCCACGCGGACCGGTGCGGCTGTTCATGCCGCTCGTGATTCGCTCCTTCAAGGCTGAGAACGAGCGGATGATGAAGACGCTCAAAACTTTCGCCGAAAGCGAGGCGGGCGCGTGACTTTCGTCGCGCCTCAGGAGGCGGCAGTATCGCCGACGCTGGCGAGCAGCCCGGCGGGATGCGCGTGCCCCGGTCAGATCATCAGGTCGCCGCCGTTGATGTCGATCGAAGCACCGGTGACGTAGCCGGCCGCTTCAGAGGCCAGCCAGCAGATCAGGTCGGCGACTTCGGCGGCGGTGCCCAGGCGCTGGATGGGGAAGGAGCGGGCGTAGGAGGCCAGCTCCTCGTCGGTGGCGTGCTCGCGGGTGAGCTCGGTGTCGATCAGGCCCGGGCAGACCGCGTTGACGGTGATGCCGTGGCACCCCAGCTCCTTGGCGGCCGCCCGCGTCAGGCCGAGCAGCCCGGCCTTGGACGCCGTGTAGTGAGCGCCGCCCAGGGTGCTGACGCTCTTGCCGGCGGTCGACGAGAGGTTGATCACCCGCCCATAGCCGTTGGCCTGCATCGGCGCCAGCGCCGCCTGGATGCACAGAAACGCCGCCGTCAGGTTGACGTCCATGGCGCGCCGCCACTCCTCCTCGGTGATCTGGGCGAAGCGGGTGGAGTAGGCAGCGGCGGCGTTGTTGACCAGGATGTCGAGGCGCCCGAAGCGGGCCACCGTGTCGCCCACCATCGACCGCACGACCGCCGCGTCCGTGACGTCGCCGGTAAGGATCAGCAGCCGGCCGCGCTCCTCTTCCGATCCCCACTGCGCCGCCGCCAGCTCCGCCGCGCTTGCGGCCCGCCGCACATTGATCGCCACCGCCGCGCCGCGCGCCAGCATCCCCGCCGCCGCCGCCCGTCCCAAACCCCGCGCCGCCCCGGTGATCAGCGCCACCCTGCCGCTCAGCATCGCCGCCACCTCCCCGTCTACGCATCCAGTCGCCGGGCAATATATCGTGCCCCCGGCTGCGCGCAGTTGCGCCAGCTACCGCCGCCACCCTCCCGGCTCACCCATAGCTCGATGGCCCACGCGGCAGTGTCTACCGTAAGATTTCGACGCGCCGCTGCGGCGCCGGGAGGACCATGGGCGAGAGCTTGGCGGAGGCGGATCGGCAGGGGCTGCGGGAGTGGCTCGCGGGGGCGGGTTTTGCGCTGCGCGCGGCGCGGCCGCTGGCGGGCGACGTATCGCCGCGGCGGTACGAGCGGCTGGCGGCGACAGACGGACGGACGGCGATCCTGGCGCTCTATCCGCCGGAGGTGCATGGCACCTGCGCGCGCTTTGCCGCGACGACGGAGCTGCTGGCCGGCGCCGGGGTGCCGGTGCCGCGGGTGTTGGGTGTCGACTGCGAGCGCGGGTGGATGCTGGTGGAAGACCTGGGCGAGCAGACGCTGGCGGACCTGCGGCAGCGGCCCTGGGAGGAGCTGGCGGCCTGGTTCGAGGATGCGGCGGCGCTCGCCCGCCGCATCGCCGCGCTGCCGTCCGCGGCCGTCAGCGAGCTCAACCCGCCGCTGGACCTGGCGCTCCTGGAACGAGAGCTGGCGCAGACCCGGCGGCTGTTCCTGGCGCCGCGCGGCCTGACGGTGGCCGGCCTGGACGCAGCGATGCACACGGTCTGCGAGCTGCTGGCCGCTGACGCGCCGGTGCCGTGCCATCGCGACTACATGGCACGCAACCTGATGCCGCTGGCACCGGGACGGGTCGCGGTGCTCGACCACCAGGACCTGCGCCTGGGGCCGCCGGCCTACGACATGGCTTCGCTGCTCAACGACACGCTGTTTCCGCCGCCGGCGGTCGAAAGCCGCCTCCTGGAGAGTGCTTTCCCAGCCGGATCGGCCGCCCGGACCCAGTACCACCGCGCGGCGGCACAGCGCACGCTCAAGGCGGTCGGCACCTATGCAGCTTTTGCCGAACGCGGTTCGGACCGCCACCTGCCGTTGATCGGCCCCACCCTGGCCCGCTTCGGGGCACACCTGGCCCAGCTAGCCGAAGGCGAACGGCTGGCTGCCGAGCTGCCACGCGCCTGGGCCGGCGTCCTGCCGCCCACCACCTGAGTCAAGCAAACTGCGGCGGCCCGCCCTGGCCGCACGTTCACCGTCGAGGCGGCTGTCGCCTGTCGCGGGTGTCGTGCATCGAGACGACCGCCGCGAAGCACGACCTGGCGGAGGGTTACGTCTGGCGCGGGGGGTCGGCGGGAGGCGGGGGCGGCGGGAGCTCGCCGTTGCGCCTGTCGGCTTCGGGTGGACGGGAGCCGTGCTGCATGCCTTCCCGGAAGTTGCGGATGCCTTCGCCCAATCCCTTGCCCAGGCCCCCGATACGCTTGGGGCCCCAGAAGATCAGGACGATCAGGACGATGACGAGGATTTCGCCCAAGCCCCAGGGGTGCATGAGCGAAGTTTAGCACCCAGCACGTTCGGCGGCGACGCCCAGATCGGGTGCCGGGCAACGGAGACGGCTACGGGGTATGCTTTCGGCGGCGCGGCAGGCGCCGCGACACATGCACCGGGAGGTCCCCATGACGACAGACACGACAACCGTTCCCCATCCACCGATCGTGACGCAGGACGAGTGGCTGGCCGAGCGCAAGAAGCTGCTGGCGCGGGAAAAGGAGCACACCCGTCAAGGCGACAGCATCAGCGCCGAGCGGCGGCGGCTGCCGATGGTGAAACTGGACAAGCAGTACTCCTTTGAAGGGCTGCAGGGCAGGTGCAGCCTGCTGGACCTGTTCGACGGGCGCCGGCAGCTGATCGTCTACCACTTCATGTTCGACCCCGCGTGGGACAAGGGCTGTCCCGGCTGCACCAACTTCGTCGATGCCCTGGGCGACCTGTCGATGCTGGCGGCGCGCGACACCACGTTCGTCCTGGTGTCGCGCGCGCCGCTGGCAAAGCTGGAAAAGTACAAGGCGGAGCGGGGTTGGAACCGCCCCTGGTTCTCCTCCTTTGGCAGCGACTTCAACTACGACTTCCACGTCACCCTGGACCCGCGCGTGGCGCCGGTGGAATACAACTTCCGCACCGCGGCGCCCGCCACTGCGCAGGACGGCCCCAAGTCCGGCGAAATGCCCGGCTTGAGCGTCTTCTTCCGCCTCGGCGGCGATGCCTTTCACACCTACTCGACCTACGCCCGCGGCGGCGAGGCTCTGACCGACGCCTACCCGCTGCTCGACATCACCCCCTACGGCCGGCAGGAGGACTTTGAATCCTCGCCGCCCGGCTGGCCGCAAAAGCCGACGTACGGCTAGGGCGAGGGCCGATCCAGAAATCTGGATCAGCCTCGGTGCGGAGCTCAATCTCTGCCACCCCGGCGCATCGCCGCGCCGAAAGGGCGCGCGGGGCGACTACAGCCTCTCGCCCCAGGCGCCGGCGGCGGCCCTACAGGTTGCGGTGGACGTGTGCCACCGCCGTCGCTGCCAGCTGGGCGACCGGTGCCAGCAGCTGCAGCTCGGCGTCGGCGGGGATGGCGCCGAGGTCGCGGCAGTGCTGGGTGTAGCTGGCGACGACCCGTTTCACGAAATCCTGCGTCTCGCGGAAGGGGGGCACGCAGCCGTAGCGAGCCACCACTTCGGGGCCGGTGTTGTAGGCGGCGATCGCCAGCATCGGCCGCTCCTTGAAGCGATCGAGCAGCGCCCGCAGGTAGCGGCTGCCGGCGTCGATGTTGGCGTAGGGATCGAGCAGATCGCGTGCGCCGTATTCCCTGCCGGTGGCGGGCAGCAGCTGCATCAGGCCGACGGCGCCGCAGGGCGACACGGCACGCGGGGCAAACTGCGACTCCGCTTCCACCATGGCTGCGAGCAGCAGCGAATCGACGTGATTGCGGTCGCCGGCCGCCGCCAGGATGGGGCCGAAGGGCAGGCTCCGCAGCAGCAGGCGGCGGGAATCCACCGCGCCTTCGGGGCGAAAGGCACTGAAGCGGCGCGGCGGCGCGCCCAGGGCGGCGCTCACGTCCTGCGGGCTCACCACCTCGAAGGAGTCCGGCGGCGCGCCGCCGGCCATCAGGACGGCCAGGCCACCGGGAACGAAGCTGGAGGAAATCGCCGTCGCATGGAAGGAGCGCGACTTGGCGGGGTTTGAAGGTGTGGCGTTCACAGCAAGGGCCGCAAACAGAAGGAGCGCCAAAAGGGCCGACGCCGGTCTGGTACGGGCTCTTTGATCCGTCATCAGGTTCAATCCTCTTCCAGGTCCCACCACGGACGACGCTGCCACGCACAGGTCCTGCGGACCGGGCGGCAGCGGCGGATGCCGCGGCAGAACTTCCTAACGAAGCCTTACCCGACAGCCCCAGGGGGCTGGCGGCGAGGCGGACACACGAACTCCAGGTGGGTTTGCTTGCTAGATCGGTGCCACGAGCGTCACCAAAAGGGGACGATCGGCTTCGTCAGGTGGTCTTACAGGGTTTCTACAGCGGGGGCAGGTGACCCTTGCGGCGGGCTTGACGGCGGCCCGGCAGGTCGTAGTCTTCGCAGCCGATCCCAAGGTCGGAAACCTTGTTGCGGAGGGTGTTGCGGTGCACGCCCAGCGACTTGGCGGAGCGGCAGAAGTTGCCGCGGTTGGATTTGAGCGAGGCCACGATGAACTGGCGCTCGAACTCCCGCCGCGCCTGCTCCAGGGTCAGACCGCGGCGTACCAGCTCGTCGACGATCTGATACAAACGCCCGTTGAGATTCTGTTCTGGCATGAGGCCTCAAAAAAAGGGAAGTCGTAGCCTACCACAGCGCAGCGACGCCGATGCCAAGATCTCTTTGTGACAGATCGCCCCTGTCTATCGCGCTGCGCGCGGCGTCGCAGGCAAGGAAGGTCGGCCGCGAACCACACGCAGGCCGCGGCGGTCAGGGTCCTTGAGGGGTTCTACTTGGGATCGAGGCGGTCGCCCAGGTAGACCGGGTACCGCGACTCGGTGATCTTGATCAGCGACGAGCGCTTGGCGACCGAGAGCACCGCCACTTCGCCGATGGGCAACGGCGGCAGGCCGCGCTCGCTGGGACGGTAGATGGTGAAGACGTCTCCAGGGGTGACGTTCTGGTCGGCGCCGCGATCCATGAATGCCACGTGATCCTGACCGACCGCGATGATGCCGCCGGTGTAGATGATGACCGGATCGTCCTCGAGCTTGGTCGCCGCCACCGGCAGGTTGACCGGCCGCTGCGCCGTCGGCCGCCCGAGCGGCACCGGTTCGGGCTCGAAAGGCCGCAGCCGGGCGCCGAGCAGGATGCCGTCGCAGCCGGTGACGATCTCAGCGATCGCCGAAGTCTCCTGGACCGAGAGCACCCGCACCCGCCCTTGATAGGGGTAGAAGCGGCCAAATTCCTTGCCGGTCACCGGGTGCACGATCGGCACGTCGGGGCCGATGACGGTGAACAGGGTGCCTGGCGTCAGGCCCTGCATGGAAGCGCCGGTCAGGTACACGATGTCGCCGGGCGTGAGGTTGACCTTGGCGGTACCCGGCGCGTCCAGCTCGTGCAGCTGCTTGTAGCCGGGGTTGAGCTTGGCTTGCAGGTTGTCGTATTCGGAGCCGACGATGCTGAACGGGAACTGCTCGCCGGCGTCGCCCACGTAGCCGCTGCAATAGATGTCGCTTTCCGCCCCCAGCGGCACCGGCGCGCCCAGCGCCTTGACGGCGCTCTCCACTCCCGGGACCTGCGGCGGCGGGATCGGCGTCTCACCGGTGGCCGTCTGTTCTGCACCGGCCGCTCCACTGTCGACCTGCGCCAGGTTTTGCACCGGCGCGACCTGCAGGCCGGTGACCAGCGGATCGCCGGGATAGATCCAGTGGGCGTCCTTGATGTACTGGTTCTTTTCCCACAGCTGCGGCCACAGGTAGGGGTCGCCGTAGAAGCGCTTGGCCAGGTTCCACAGCGTGTCGCCCTTGGCGACCTTGTAGATCTGGACGCTGCCGTCAGCCGGAGGCGTCGGCGGGTTCCAGGCTGTCCAGTGACCGTCGTCGGCCTGGTGGAGGCCCCGCGGCGGTCGCGTCGATGCTTGCGCGCCGCTGGCTCCCAGGATGAAGACGGCAAGGACGATACCGGAAAGCCGCACTGTCATACAGCGCCTCCTCGGGATGAATCGCGGGCTGCTTTCAGAATCCCGGCCCTGGGCACGGATCTCCAGGGTATAGAGAAGTCTCTATCTGTCGAGAGTACTGCGAGTTGCCTTGTTCTGTCAAGTTTTACCCGCCCGAACCTCAAGTGGTGCTTGAGCTTCCAGTGGGCCGCATAAGCCACTAAGGGATCTTGGCGCGCCGCTCTTCGGCGACCGCGGCGACCGCGGTGCCGGGGAACCGCCGCAGGATCTCCTGGTAATCGGTGCGCGCCCCTTCGCGGTCGCCCAGCGCTTCGAGCGACATTCCGGCCTTGAGCATGGCGTCCGGCGTCTTGTTGCCGTTGGGATAGTGCGCCACGGTCTCGCGGAAGGCGGCCAGGGCGCCGCGCATGTCGCCGCGGGAGTACCGGCATTCGCCGATCCAGTATTGCGCGTTGTCGGCCAGCTCGCTATGCGGCTCCGCCTGCAGGAAGCGTTGGAAGCTGGTCTCGGCGTCCACGTAGTGCTTCTGGTGGTAGAGGGTATAACCGCGGTCGTAGAGCGCCTGCACCGCCGGCGTCACCGGCTCGCCCTTGGGACTGCCACCGGCCGGGCTTTCCACCGGCGCGGCGTTGGGAGCCGCATTGGCGCGCTTGGGCGCGGCGGGAACGACGATATCGGTGACGTCGATCTGCTGGCCCTGCTGCGCCGGTGGAGGCTGGTAGGTCTGCGGTCCCTGGCTGTACGGTTGGGATGGCTGGGGCTGTGCGGCCTGCCGACGCGGCGGGGCCGCGGCCGGCGGGTAGGCCGGCTCCGCGTAGCTGGGCGGGCTCTGCTGCTGCCGCGCCGCCGGCGGCGCGGTGCTGGAACCACCGCTGACGACCGGCGCCACCGGCGCGCCCTGGCTCTCACCAGTCAGCTCGGCCAGCCGCTGGCGCAGGCGGGCCAGCTCGACGTCGCTGACCGCCGCCTTGCGCTGCAGGTCGAGGACCCGCTCCTGCAGCTGCTTGATCTGATCCGCTTCGTCGTCGCCTTCGGAAGCGCAGCCGAGCGCCATGCCGGCCACCAGCGCCAGCGGCAGCAGGGCGGCAGCGGCTCGGCGCAGACGTCTGCCGGCGTGGGCGCCGCCGGCACCGTGGGCACCGCAAGCGGCGGCGCTCGGGGCGGCGGCGCGCCTCATGACGGCGCCTTGGTCGGAGTCGCGGCGGCCTGGGCGGGGGGCGGCGGCGGCGGCAGCGGCGGCGGCAAATCCGTGGGGATTTTCTTGACCAGCTTGCTGTTCGGGTAGACCGATTTGAGCATGTCGAAGGTCTTACGGGCATCCTCGGGCTTGCGGATGCGCGCGTAGGCGACGCCCAGCTCGAAGTAGACCTTGTCCAGACGAGTGAACTTGGGGTAGGTCTGCATCAGGTAGATGAAGCGGCCGATCGCGGCGGTGGGGACACCGTAGCGCAGGTAGAAATGGCCGATCACGTATTCGTGCTCCGCCAGGTTGGAGTTGACCACGTCGATCTGCTCCTGCGCCTTGGTGGCGTACTCGCTGGTCGGATAGAGCCGGATCAGCTCCTGGTATGCCTCAAGGCTCTTCTTGGTGACGCTCTGGTCGCGGTCGGCGCGTTCCATCCGCTTGGCCAGGCTGTTGGCGATCTGGAACTGCACGTAGGCCGCCTGGTCGCTGGTGGGGAAGCGGTTCAGGTAGTCGCGGTACTTGGCTTCCGCCTGGATGAAGTTGTCGTTGCCGGCTTCCAGGTAGTAGGTGTCGGCGGCCAGCAGCAACCCTTCGCGGCCGACCTTGGAATTGGGCTCGACCTCGAAGGCGTGGGTGAACAGCGGCCGGGCGCGGCCGTAGTTCTTCTTGGCCAGAAAGTCCTTGCCCTGCACCAGCGATTCTTCGGCCGACAGTTTGATCAGCGGGTCCGAGCTGCCGCCCCGGTGACAGGCGGCGACGGACAGCAGCAGGCCACCGCACAAGAGGGTGGTCCATGCCAGGCGAGCGGGATGCTTCGGGATGGTAATCATAGGTTCTCCGACCGGCCGATCGCGATCAGTTCGGCCATCTCCCGTGCCGGGTCGGCCGAGTTGAAGATCGCCGAGCCTACCACGCAAAGCCCCACTCCGGCGGCGATCGCCGGCCCCATGGTATCGCGGTCGATGCCGCCGTCGATCGCGATCTGCACCGGCAGGTTGCCGCCGTCGCGGATCATCGCCTGCAGCCGCCGCGCCTTGTCCAGGGTGCGGGGCAGAAACTTCTGCCCCGAGAAGCCGGGGTTGACCGACATCAGCAGCACGTAATCCAGGCGCGGCAAGGCGTCCACCAGCACCTCGGCCGGCGTCGCCGGGTTGATCGCCACGCCGGCCGCCGCGCCGCCCTCGCGGATCTGCTCCAGCAGCCTGTCGAGATGCGGCGTCGCTTCCCAGTGCACCGCCACCCGTGCCGCGCCGGCGCGCAGGTATTCGCCCAGCAGGCGCTCGGGGTTGGACACCATCAGGTGCACCTCCAGCGGCAGGCGGGTGCGGCGCTTGAGCGCGGCCAGCACCGGGATGCCAAAGGTCAGGTTGGGCACGAAATGGCCGTCCATGACGTCCACGTGCACCAGGTCGGCGCCGCCCGCCTCGCAGGCGGCAAGCGCCCCGGCCAGGTCGGCAAGATCGGCGGCCAGGATCGACGGCGCCAGCTTCATGGGTTGGGTCCTCCTCCATCGGCGGTCGCGACCACCAGGGAAATCGGGTCGTTGGCGGTCAGCGGATGTCCGGGCAGCGGGAACTGGCGCAGGATGACCCCGGCCGCGACGCCTTCATAACGCTCGAACTTGACGTTGCCGAAGCGGAAGCCCCGCGCCTCGAAGAACTGCTTGACCGGGTCGTAGTGGCGGTACACCAGGTCCGGCATCAGGTACCGGCGGCCGGGAGCAGCCATCACCAGCAGCAGGTCGACCGGCGACGCCGGCGGCACCTCGTCGCCGGCGCCGGGTTCCTGCTCCATCACCGCGCCCGCGGGGCGCCGCGCATCGAAGGCGCCCAGGATGCTCCCCACCTCCAGGCCGATGGCCGACAGCGTCACCTGCGCCGCCGGCAAGGCCTTGCCCACCAGGTCGGGCACCCGCACCCGGCGCGGCCCCAGCGACAGCACCACGTCGACGCCGCTGCCGCGCTTGACCAGCGTATGGGCATCCGGGTTCTGGCGCACGATGCGGCCCGCGGCGACCTTGTCGTCATAGCGGCCGCCACCTTCGGCACGGTGCAGCGTCAACCCCAGGTCGGCCAGCAGGTCGGTGGCATCGGCGCGGCTCATGCCGGTGACGTCGGGCACCGCCATCACCCCGCTGCGCACGAAAAAGCTGAAGGCGAAATAGCTGGCGGCGACGAAGGCGACAAAGACCAGCGCCGCGTAGGCGACCAGTCCGAGCCCTGCCAGGAGTCGCCGCAGCATGCAGCCAGTCTACCAAAGCCCCAGCGATGCCACCTGTACAATCCCCGCATGAAAACTCCCCGCAGGATTGCGACGGGCGGCGGGAGCACCGGTGCGGCAAAGGCGCCGCGGACCGCGCGCCGCCCAACGCCACCCCCCGCGGTGGCGACTTCGGCTGTGCGCCCGCGGCGGGCGAAGCCCGCCAAGGCGCCCGGGGAGCGGCCGGCACCCTCGCCGCCGCTGGGGGCGCACGTGTCGGTGGCCGGCGGCCTGGCGACCGCGTTCCCGCGCGCCGCCGACCTGGGCTGCGACACCATCCAGATCTTCGTCAAGAACGCCAACCAGTGGCGCGCCCGCCCGCTGGCCGCGGAGGACGCCGCGGCGTTCCGCGCCGCGCATGCCGCATCGGGCATCGGCACGGTGATGGCGCACGCGTCATACCTGATCAACCTTGCCGCCACCGACCCGCACATCCTGGAGCAGTCGCTCGCCGCCCTGGCCGACGAGCTGGAGCGCTGCGCGGCGCTGGGCGTGGCGGGGTTGGTGCTGCATCCGGGCGCGCATCTGGGAACGGGCGACGAGGCCGGCTGCGAGCGCGTCGCCGCCGCCTTGGACCGCACGCTTGCCGCGCTGCCGGCCGTCGCCACCCGCATCCTGCTCGAGAACACCGCCGGCCAGGGGACCTGCCTGGCGCACCGGCTGGAACACCTGGCGGACATCCGCGCGCGCCTGGCGGCGCCGCATCGCGTCGGCATCTGCATCGACACCTGTCACGCCTTCGCCGCCGGGTACGCCCTGCACGAGCCCGCCGGCTGGCGCGATTTCGTCGCCGAGCTGGCCGCCCGCTTCCCCGCCGACACCCTGGCCTGCATCCACGTCAACGATTCGCTGCGCGCGTTCGGTTCGCGCCGCGACCGCCATGCCCACATCGGGGAAGGGGAGATCGGCCTGGAGGCCTTTGCCCGGCTGCTCGCCGAGCCCGCCCTGGCCGGCGTGCCGATGATTCTGGAAACCGAGCCCGGCGACGACATGGCCGGGCATCGCCGCGACCTGGCGACGCTGCGCGGCCTTATGAGCCCGGCAGCAGAGAAGCCGGCAGGTTCTTCGAAAGGTCGAAGTAGATCACGACCATCATCAGCATCAGGATGAGCACCAGCCCCACCTGGCTCATGACTTCCTTGAAGCGCAGCGGCAGGTCGTGGCGGATGACCTCTTCGATCAGCAGGATGAAGATCTGCCCACCGTCCAGAATGGGGATCGGCATCAGGTTGAGGATGGCGATGCTGATGCTGATCAAGCCCATGACATAGAACAGGCTCTTGAAACCGCTGCGCGCCGCGGCTCCCGCCACGCCGGCGATCTCGATCGGCCCGGACAGCGCGCCCTTGGGCGACATCTCGCGGCGGAAGATCTTGCCCAGCACCTGGAAGGTGTCGGCGACGATCTGGACGTTGAGCTGCAGGCTGGCCACCAGCGCCTGGCCCGGCGGCAGGCGGAAGCCCAGGCTGACGCCGATCCGTCCCACCTTGCCCTCCAGCGCCGGCACCACGGACAGCACCACCAGCTTGCCCTGGCGCGCCACGGTGATCGCCAGCCGCTGGCCCGGCCGTTTGCCGATGGCGTCGACAAAGTCCTGGGAGTCGGTGATGGGGCGCCCGTCGACGGCGCGAATCTGGTCGCCGGGGAGAATGCCGGCGGCGATGGCCGGCTTGCCCACCACCTCCAGGATCTCGGGGCGGACTTCGGGACCGATGCCGGGATCGCCGACTTCGTAACGCGGCACCCGCTTGGGCGTCACCGTCACGCCGAAGGACCGTTCGCCACGCCGCACCAGCAGCGGCACCGGCTTGTCCGGCGAGGTGACCAGCGCCATCTCCACGTCCTGCCAGTTGTGCGCCGGCTCGCCGCCGACCCTGACGATGCGGTCGCCAGGCGCCAGGCCGGCCTTGGCCGCCGACGAGCCTTCGTCGACGGCGCCGACGACCGGCGGCACGTTCGGCAGGCTCGGCATCGGCATGCCGATCATGAACAGGACGGCGAAGATGGCGCTGGACAGCACCACGTTCATCGCCGGCCCGGCCAGGAACACCAGCACCCGCTGCCAGCGCGGCTTGCTCAGGAACTGGCGGGGGTCGCCGGACTGCTCGTCGGGGCTTTCGCCATCGAGCCGCACGTAGCCGCCGAGCGGGATGGCAGCGATGCGATAGTCCGTCTCGCCGCGCTGGATGCCGATCAGGCGCTTGCCGAAGCCGATGGAAAACGTCAGCACGCGCACGCCGAAAGTCTTTGCCATGAGCAGGTGACCGGCTTCGTGCACCACGATGATGATGCCCAGGGAAAAGCCGACCGCCAGCAGGTTGATCAGGATGTTGTTCATCACGGAACGCCCTTTGATTCCCTACCGGGAGAGACCCGGCAGCAGCAGCCAGGTGCCGATCTGCAGCACCGGCGCCGCGAACAGCAGCGCGTCGCAGCGGTCCAGGATGCCGCCGTGGCCGGGCAGGATGTGGCCGGAATCCTTGACGCCGACCCCGCGCTTGAGCATCGATTCGACCAGGTCGCCCACCTGCGCCGCCACCGCCGTCACCGCCGCCAGCAGCAGCAGCCACGGCTCCAGCCGCCCCAGCCGGAAGACCCCCCAGACCCCCGCCGCCAGCACACCGGTCAGGAACCCGGCGGCGGCGCCCTCCCAGCTTTTTTGCGGGCTGACGGTCGGCGCCAGCTTGTGGTGGCCGAAGCGCTTGCCGACGTAGAAGGCGGCGGTGTCGCCCAGAAACACGATCGCGAGCAGCAGGAAGACCAGCCAGGGATCGGCGTGCTGCAGACGGTAGATGCTGGCGATCGGCACCGCGAAGTAAGGCAGTCCGAAGGCGAGGATGCCGATGCTCTCCATGGCTTCGGCGATCGGCGTGCGGGCCAGCAGCACGACGCTGCCGACACCCACCGAGAGCAGGGCGGCAAAGGCGATCAGCAGCTGCTGCTCGCGGTCGGGGTCGAGCGCCAGCGTCATCGCCACCGCCGCGATCAACACCAGCACCGGCAGCACCACCAGCGGCGCGTGCGGCGCCCGCGCGCGTGCGATGGCGATGTATTCGAACGCCGCCCAGATGATGAACACGGCGGTGAAGACGAAAAACCAGGCGCCGCTCAACAGGAAGATCCCGGCCAGCAGGATCGGGGTCCCGACCACCGCGGTCAGCACGCGCTGCACCGAGGACGTGGGAGCGCTGGGCGACGGGTGCGTGACGTGTTCCATGAGGGTGGGTTCGGCGCGGCGGCGGATTCAACAAGTTACCACAACAGGCAGGCCCCGGACATGGAGGCGGCGCCTGTTGCGTAAGTTCGCGGCATCATCCCCCGCCCTGCCGGCCGCCCGCCTGCTCGGGGGGCTCCTCGGGCGGCTGGGGCGCGGTCCAGGATGGCGGATAGAAGACCCGCTCCAGCACCAGGCCGTGGGCGGGCGCCTTGGGACCGGCGGCGCTGCGGCAGCCGCCCGACAGCAGGGCGGCCAGGTCCGCCGGCGACCGCCGCGCCAGCCCCACCTCCAGGAGCGTCCCCGCCAGCGCCCGCACCATGCCGCGCAAAAATCCGTCGGCGACGATGCGAAAGCGCAGCTCCTCGCCGTCTTCCTGCACGACCGCCGATTCGACGGTGCGCCACGGTTGCGTGTGCGACCCGCCCGCCTGGGCAAAGGCCGAAAAGTCGTGCCGCCCGACGAGCGCCCCGACCGCGCGCTGCATGGCGGCGGCGTCGACGCGCGCCGGAACCCGCAGCGCAAAGGGCGCGTCGAGCGGCGACAGCACGTCGGCGCGGCTCATGCGGTAGCAATACTGCTTGGCGCGGGCGGCGCGCCGAGCGTGGAACCCGGCGCCCACCGGCTGCGCCGACAGCACCCGGACGTCCGCCGGCAGCCAGTGGTTGGTGCCGTGGACCAATTTCCGCGGCGGCAGACGCGCCACCCGCTCGGACGGCTGCACGTGCGCCGCCTGGCCGCGGGCGTGGACCCCGGCATCCGTGCGGCTGGCGCCCACCAGGCGCACCGGCGCGCCCAGCAGCTCAGCCATGGCATCCTCCACAACCTGTTGCACGCACAGGGCATTGGCCTGCCATTGCCAGCCGGCGTAGGCGGTGCCGCAATAGGAGAGGGTCAGCAGAACCGACATGGGATCCGGCGGGCAGGCGTCGAGTTTGCATGGCTTGGCGGCAAGCCCATGGAGCGCCGGTCGATCGGTCCGAGGCTTGGCTTGCGCGGCCCAGCCGCTATACTGTTGGCCGCGATCGCGAGCGGGTGGATGTTCGCGCGCTTATTGCGCGTCGTCGGACGGCGTCCAAGGCAAAGGCCGCGAGCGCGGAGCTCCGGCGAGGACAGCGAGTGCGAGGAAGAGACAATGACCCAGGTACGCCGCGATCGACCGCGCGATAGGCGCGATACCGCCCGCTTTGCCGGCGCCAGCGCGGGGCCCGCGCGATGATCCCGGCAGCTCTGGGGCCGGCGGTGCTGGGCCTCTATTACCTGATCCTGTCGATCCTGGCTTTCTTCGGCGTCCATCGCCTGTGGATGGTGCTGCTCTACCTGCGCACGCGCAACCACGGCACCCAACGCCCTCCCGATCCTGAAACGTGGCCGCTGGTCACGATCCAGCTGCCACTCTACAACGAGATGTACGTAGCGGCGCGCCTGATTGATTCAGTCTGCCGCCTGGACTACCCGCGCGACCGGCTGGAGATCCAGGTGCTCGACGACTCGACCGACGAGACGATCGCCATCGTCGATCGCCTGATCGAGGAGCACCGCGCCGCGGGCATCGACATCAAGGTGGTGCGGCGGGCGGAGCGCACCGGCTTCAAGGCCGGCGCCCTGGCCCACGGCCTCACCCTGGCGCGCGGCGAGCTGCTGGCGGTGTTCGACGCCGATTTCGTGCCGCAGGCCGAGTTCCTGCGCCTGTCGGTGCCCTACTTTGCCGATCCGCGCATCGGCCTGGTGCAGGGGCGCTGGATGCACATCAACCGCGGGTATTCGCTGCTGACGCGGGTGCAGTCGATCTTCCTCGACGGGCACTTCCTGATCGAGCACATCGCCCGCAACCGCAGCAACTGCTTTTTCAACTTCAACGGCACCGCCGGCATCTGGCGGCGCGACGCGATCGTGCAGGGCGGCGGCTGGGAGCACGACACCCTGACCGAGGACCTCGACCTATCCTACCGGGCGCAGCTGATCGGCTGGAAGTTCATCTACCTGCCCGAGCTGGCCGTGCCGTCCGAGCTGCCGGTGGACGTCAACGGCTTCAAGACCCAGCAGTACCGCTGGGCCAAGGGCGCCATCCAGACCGGCCGCAAGCTGATCGGCAGGGTGCTGCGGGCGCCGCTGCCGCTGCGCGTCAAGTTCGAGGCGTTCGTCCATCTCACCAACAACATCAGCTATCCGCTGATGCTGCTGCTGTCGCTGCTGATCTTCCCGGCCATGCTGCTGCGCCACGGCAATACGCCGCGCATGCTGCTGCTGGTGGACCTGCCCTTGTTCCTGTCGGCGACGCTGTCGGTGCTGGTCTTCTACCTGATGAGCCAGGTGGCGGCGGGCACCGGCTGGCGCAAGCAGATCCGTTACCTGCCGGCGCTGATGGGCCTGGGCATCGGCCTTTCGGTGGTGAACGCCCACGCCGTGCTGACCGGCCTGGTGCAGCGCGGCGGCGTGTTCCTGCGCACGCCCAAGTACAGCATCGAAAGCCGCGGCCAGGACTGGCGCCGCAAGCGCTATCGCGCCGGCGTCAGCTCTTCGTTCGTCACCGAAGCCGCGCTGGGCGTCTACTTCGTCTTCTGCACGCTGTACGCCGCGCTGCACGGCATGTGGCTTTCGGTCCCCTTCCTGCTGCTGTTCGTGCAAGGTTACGGCTACATGGCGCTGCTCTCGATCCTGCCGGCGCTCGACGGTCTGCGCCTGGCGCGCACCGGAGCCAGCTGGCAGAGCTGATCGGCCCATGGATGCCACACCCGGCACGCGCCAGGCATATGCAGGCATAGAATGAATTGATGTTTGCCGAGCGCACCTCCTCGCCGGTCGTGACGCTGCGGCCGGCGGCGCCGCGCGACGCGGAGCTGCTGCGGCTGTGGCGCTCCGAAACCAGCGTGCGCCGCTTCCAGCCGCTCAACGACCTGCCGACCTCGCAGCTGCGCGCCGACGTGGCCAGCCAGCGGATGTCCGAGCTGTACCGCGGCCAGGGCGACAAGTTCCAATGGATCGTGCAGGTGGACGGCCAGCCGGCGGGGTGGATCACGCTGGTGGTGAGCAATTGGGAGCACGGCCTGTCGGAAGTCGGCTATGCGCTGTCGAGCGCCTTTCAGGCGCGCGGCCTGATGACCGAAGCCCTGGGCCTGCTGCTCGCCGACCTGTTCACCAACACCAACCTGGAGCGCATCGAAGCGCGCTGCGCGGTCGAAAACGACGCCTCCAGGCGGGTGTTGGAAAAGAACGGCTTCCGCCTGGAGGGCCAGCTGCGCGGCTACTTCAAGCTGCGCGGCCGCCGCGTCGACAACTACCTGTTCGCGCTGCTGCGCGAGGAATACACCCTGCCGCGCCGCTAGTCACAGCACTTCGAGGTTGGCGTAGCGGGCGATCAGCTTGCGCTTGCCGGTCTTGTCAAAAAAGACCGTGATCTTGGCCTCTTCCCCCTGCCCTTCCAGCTCCAGCACCACGCCGTGGCCGAGCGACGGATGGCGCACCCGGCTGCCGCGGCGCAGCCGCTGGCGCTGGGGGCCCGGCGCCGCATCGCCGCCGTCTCCGTCGGGGTCGGGGACCACCCGGCGCCCCGCCGGCGAAGGCTGGCCGGTGCGCGCCGGCTGGCGGTAGCCGCCGCCGGACCACGCCGGGGCCGACCCCGGCCGGCCGACCCCCGCGGCCCCACCGCCGGTCGAGCGGCCGCCGCCGGCGGCGCCGGCGCCGCCCGGAGCCGCGCCGCCCGCCGGACCGCCGCCGAAGAACGAATAGATCCCCTGGGCGCGGGAGTCGTAGCGCGGCGCGGCGAACAGCGTCGGGCTCTGCCGCACGTCCATCAGCTCGCCGGGCAGCTCGGCCAGAAAGGGCGACTCCATCTGGTCCTGGTAGCGGCCGGCGATCCGCCGCCGGCCGCAGCACGTCAGCAGCAGCCGCTCGCGCGCGCGGGTCATCCCCACGTACAGCAGGCGGCGCTCCTCTTCGATGTTTTCGGGCTGCCCCTGGGAGTTGAAATGCGGCAGCAGCCCGTCCTCCAGCCCGGTCACCACCACCACCCTGAATTCCAGCCCCTTGGCGCTGTGCAGCGTCATCAGCGAGATGCCGCGTTCGCCCTGGTAGGAATCCAGGTCGCTGACCAGCGACACGTGGTCCAGGAAGGCGGTCAACAGGTCGGGGTCGCTGCTGTTGTAGCTGTTGGCCTCGGTGAAGCCCTGCGCCGCCGACAGGAACTCGCGGATGTTTTCCAGCCGCGCCTGGTCGTCGGGGTCGTCCTGGCGATAGAGATCGGCGTAGCCGGTCGCCGCCAGCAGGCGATCCAGCAGGGCCGGCAGCGGCAGCTCGGCGGCGTCCTGCTGCAACCCCACGATCAGCTCGCGGAAGCGGCCCACGGCGGCGGCGCTGCGCGCCGGCAGCCCCCCCAGCTGCTCCAGGTACACCACGTCCCACAGCGTCTGCCCGAGCTGCAGGGCCTGGTCGCGCAGCAGCTCCAGCGTCGACTTGCCGATGCCGCGCGGCGGCTGGTTGACGATCCGCGCCAGCGAGAAGTTGTCGCGCGGGTTGCGCAGCACGCGCAGGTAGGCCACCAGATCCTTGATCTCGGAGCGGTCGTAGAAGCGGACGCCGCCGACCAGGGCGTACGGAATCTCGCGCTTGAGCAGCTCTTCTTCAATGGCGCGGGTCTGCGCGTTGGTGCGCACCAGGACCCCCATGTCGCGCAGCTTCACCTGCCGGCTGGCCGACTGCAGGGTGTCCACCACCCAGGCCGCCTCCTCCAGCTCGTCGGCCGCCCGGTAGAGCTCGACCTTGGCGCCGCTGCCGCTGTCGGTCCACAGCGTCTTGCCGCGGCGGTTGCGGTTGTGGGCGATGAGGGCGCCCGACACGTCCAGGATGGTCTGCGTCGAGCGGTAGTTCCGCTCCAGCTTGCGGATGGTGGCGCCGGGGAAGACGGTTTCGAAGTTCAGGATGTTGTCCAGGTCGGCGCCGCGCCAGCGGTAGATGCCCTGGTCCTCGTCGCCCACCGCCGTCAGGTTGCCGTCGTCGCCCGCCAGCTCCTGGATGAGGCGCAGCTGGGCGTGGTTGGTGTCCTGGTATTCGTCCACCAGCAGGTGGCGGGTGCGGGCCCGCACCCGCGCCCGCACCTCGGGGTCGGTCGCCAGGAGCTTGACCGCCATCGCGATCAGGTCGTCGAAATCGACTCCCGACGCCTGCAGCAGCAGCCCCTGGTAGCGGCGGTAGAGCGCCGCGACCTTCTTTTCGAAGAAGTTGTGCGCCGCCGACTCGTAGGCCGCGGGCTCGATCAGGCGGTTCTTGGCGGCGCTGATCTGAGCCAGCACCGCGCGCGGCGAAAACGCCGTTTCGGCCAGCCCTTCGGTGGCCAGCGCCTCCTTGATCAACGCCAGCTGGTCGGCGGCGTCGTGCACCGCGAAGTCGCGCTTGACGCCCGCCCGCTCGCCGTAGCGCCGCAGCAGCAGCAGGGCGAAGCGGTGAAAAGTGCCGACCGACGCCGGCAGGGGGTGCAGCCCGAGCAGGTCTTCGACCCGCTCGCGCATCTCGGCGGCGGCCTTGTTGGTGAAGGTGACGGCGGTGATGTGGCCGGGATCGACGCCGCGCTCCTCCACCAGCCACGAGATCCGATAGGTTATGACGCGGGTCTTGCCCGACCCGGCGCCCGCCAGGACCAGCTGCGGGCCGTCGCCGTGGGTGACGGCGGCGATCTGCTCGGCGTTGAGGTGGCGGGCAAGGTCGGCTGTGGCGCGGCTGCTCACCGGCGGAGTTTGTCCGACCCCCGCATGGATGGCAAGCGGCGCTGGCGCGTATGCACGCGTAGATGGGGGAATCGGCGCCGCGGTGGCGCGGTTCTCACCATCGCTCGGCGCCCGCCGAGGTCAGGGCCGCCGCGCCGGCACGGCCGGCGCATCCGGCGCAGGAAGGGAGATATGAAACCCGTCGATATCTACAATGAGATGGAAACCCAGGTCATCGGCCAGCAGGAGGCGCTGCGCTTCGTGTCGGTCGCCATCTTCAAGCACCTGGAGGGCGAGCGGTACGGCAACCTCCTGCTGATCGGCAACTCCGGCACCGGCAAGACCACCATCATGCGCGCCATCGAGTCGCTGTACTCCAACCACGACGACCTGGCGGAGTACCGCGTGGTGATGATCATGAACGCCAACACCTTTGCCACCGACGAGGGCGCGGTCGACACCAGCCGCCTGTTCGTCCGCCTCGAAGAGAAGGTGCGCCAGGTGGTGGGCCCCGGCGCCTCGGCCGAGCAGATCGGCCGCATGATGGAGCGCGCCACCGTCTGCCTCGACGAGATCGACAAGGTGTCGGGCATGGTCGGCGGCAAGCCCTACGTCACCGGCATCAACATCCAGCAGGCGCTGCTCACCCTGATCGAGGGCGAGCTGGTGCCGCGGCAGATCACCGGCATCGAAAACGGCGTTCCCCAGGCGCGCTCGGTGTGGGTGGACACCAGCAAGATGCTGTTCCTGTGCGCCGGCGCGTTCGAAACCCTGTACGACCAGGTCTTCGCGCGCGTCGTGTCGCCCAAGAGCGGCACCAAGCTGCCCACCGTCACCACCTACGTCAACGGCAAGATCCAGATCCGCGAATACTTCACCCTGCGCCACCACTTCCGCCAGGAGGACCTCTTCGAGTACGGCATGCAGCCGCAGTTCCTGTCGCGCTTCGACAACGCCGTCATCCTGGAAGACCTCAACCCGGCGCTGCTGTCGCGCATCTTCACCGAGCCCGAAAACAGCGTGCTGCGCACCTCGCAGGGCTTCTTCCGCCGCTACAACATCGACCTCCAGGTCACCGACCAGGCGGTGCAGCGGATCGCCGAAGAGGCCGCCAAGAGCAGCCGTATCGGCGCCCGCGCCCTCAAGTCGATCTACGGCCGCATCATCAAGCCGTTCGAATTCGACCCGTTTTCCCACTCCCAGGTGCAGCCGCTGGGCGAAGACGGCGAGGGCTACCGGCTGGTCATCGACGACGGACTGGTCGCCAACACCCTCAAGCCGCCGATCTGACCGCCGGCGGCTGACCGGCGGCGCGCGTCACAACGATGTCGCGGTCGCTTACAATCGCCACCATGACAAGCCTTGACATCGAGCAAGCCGTGATCACGCAGGGCGGCGCCGCGGCCGGCGCGCGCGAGCGCGCCATCGACCACTTGGTGCAGGCGCACGGCGCGCAGCACGGCGGCCGCATCCGCACCGGGGTGACCCAGGTCGCCGACCGCTGGTGGCCCCAGGACGGCGACGATCAGCAGTTCGTGGAGTTCTGCGCCGGCGCCTTTCAATCCGACCCGCAGGCGCTCGACGCCGCCTTCGACCGCCTGCAGCAGGTGATGGAACAGGTGGACGGCCACCTGCACGAGGTGCGGCGGGAGGTGCTGCTGCCCCTGGACGTGGAGCGCGCGCCGCACGCTCCGCCCTCGCCGGTCGACCGGCTGCTGGTCGACCTGGACCTGGCGCCGCACGTGGACGAAGACCTGTTTCGCGGCAAGGTCGCCTTTTTCGCGCTGCTCAACTTCCCGGTGCACACGCTGCGCGAGCGCTTGGCCTTGAGCAGCGCAGCCGGCGGCTGGGACCGCGCCACCTGGGCGCGCTCGCGCATGATGGACCGCTTCGCCTGGCGCGTGCCGGCAGCGGTCTGGCAGACGGTGACGCGGGCGCTGACCGCGGCCGAGGAGTACATCAACTCCTACTACATCCGCATGGACCGCCTGGTGGACGCCCAAGGCGAGCTGCCCTTCCCCGAAGGGCTGCGGCTGATCAGCCACTGGGGGCTGCGCGACGAGCTGCGCGGGCATTACGCGGACCCCGATCGCGACGCCGCGCTGTCCGCCCAACGGCTCATCGTCCGCGTCATGGAGCGCATCATCCGGCAGGAGATCCCGGCGGCGGTCATCGACAACCCCGACCTGCTGTGGGAACCCGACAGCAACCTGGTGACGCCCTGGCCCGGCGGCGACGCGGCCGGCACTCCCGGCGCGCCGGCCCCGGCCGCGCGCGAGGAGGACCGCCGCTACGCCCATCTGCTCAGCCAGTTTGCGGCCAATCGCGAGCTGGATCCCTATACGCCGACGGCGCCCAGCCTGCGGGCGCGGCGCTTCGAATCCGAGCGCCAGATCCCGGAAGAAGAAGTCGAGGCCCTGCTGGTCTCGGTTCTGGAGGCGCCTGAGATCGACGGCCTGGCGGGCCGCATCGCCGCGCGCCTGGGCCGCCCGCTGGAGCCGTTCGACATCTGGTATTCCGGCTTCAAGGCGCGCCGCGGCCACTCCCAGGGCGACCTGGACGCGCGCGTGCGCCAGATCTACCCCACCGTCGCCGCCTTCAAGAGCGGCCTGCCGGACCTGCTGATGCGGCTTGGCTTTGCCGCCGACCGGGCGGCGTGGCTGGCCGAGCGCATCGAAGTCGATCCGGCGCGCGGCGCCGGCCACGCCATGCCCGCGATACGGCGCCAGGACCACGCGCACCTGCGCACGCGGGTGGGGCAGGGGGGCATGGACTACCAGGGGTACAACGTCGCGATGCACGAGCTCGGCCACAACGTCGAGCAGGTCTTTTCGCTCAACGGCATCGACCACTGGTGGTTGGCCGGGGTGCCCAACAACGCCTTCACCGAGGCCTTCGCCTTCACCTTTCAGGAGCGCGACCTGGAGCTGCTCGGCCTGGCCGAGCCGCGCGCCTCGGCCGGCGCGACCAGCAACGCCGCCGCCTTTCACGCCCACGCCCAGGCGATGCTGTGGAACACCTACGAGATCGCCGGCGTGTCGCTGGTCGACATGCAGGTGTGGCGCTGGCTGTACGCCAACCCCGACGCCACGCCGGCGGCGGCGCGCGAAGCGGTGCGGCGCATCGCCCGCGACGTCTGGAATCGCTGGTTCGCGCCGCGCCTGGGCAGTCCCGACTGCGAGATCCTGGCGATCTACTCGCACATGATCGCCTACGCCCTCTACCTGCCGGACTACGCGCTCGGCCATATCGTCGCCTTCCAGCTGGCGGCACGGCTGCAGCGGCTGCAGGGCACGGACTGGGGCGCCGAGATCGAGCGCACCACCCGCCAGGGGCGCCTCACCCCCGATGCCTGGATCCGCGGCGCCGTCGGCGGCCCGCTGTCGGCCGAAGCGCTGCTCGGCGCCGCCCGCGCGGCGCTGGCGGCGCCCGACGACGGCGGCTAGCCGCAGTAGCGGGTGAGGGCGGCGCGGTCCAGGACGTGGATGCGGTGGTCGGAATCGACGGCGATCAGGCCGCGCTGCTTGAAGTCCACGATGGCCTGGTTGACCCGCTCGCGCGACGCGCCGACGACCTCCCCCAGGTCGCTCTGCGTCAGGCGCAGCGGGATCTTGGTCGGACCGCCGGCCGCCGCTTCCCCGGCGGGCGGCTGGCCGTAACGGTCGGCCAGCGCCAGGATCTGGCGCGCCACGCGGCCGGGCACGTCCAACGTGCACAGCGCCTGGATCTGTTCGTTGGCGAAGCGCAGGCGGCGCGACAGCAGGCGCACCAGGTTGTTGGCGAGCGGCGCCATGACGCGCAGGCAGGACTGGAACGAGGCGCGGTCCAGCCACAGCAGGCGGGACGGCTCGGTGGTCACCACGTTGGCGGAGCGGCCGGCGCTGTCGACCAGGCTCATTTCGCCCACCGTGTCGCCGGGACCCAGAAAGGCCAGGATGACCTCGCGGCCGTCGGACTGGCTGACGTAGATCTTGACCGTGCCCTGCAGCAGCACGTAGACCACTTCGCCCGGCTGCTCGGCGGTGATGAAGTTGGCGCCGGCGGGCACGCTGCTGGCGTGCAGGAGCTGGTTGAGCCGCACCAGCTGATCCGCTTCCAACCCCTGGAACAGCTCGAGGTCTCCAAGCCTGTTCGGGTCGGCGACGGCTCCCATGGCACCCTCAGGAGCCCAGCAGCTCGGCCAGCACGGCGACGCCGCGGTCCACCACGTCGGGCGGCGCGGCGGTGAAGCAGACCCGCACGTGCGTCGGATAGGGACCGAAGCTGGGCCCCGGCGCCACGAACAGGCCGCGCTCCACGCAGTCCTCCAGGAAGCCGCCCAGCCCGCGGGCGTCCAGGCGGTGGGCGACGTCGAGGAACAGGAAGGTGCTGCCGCCGGGAGCCGGCAGGCCCAGCCGCGCCGCGGCCCGCGCGCCGGTCTGCCGGTACTGGTCGCGCGCCTGCTCGATCCAGGCGTCGCCGGCGCCGCTCAGCACCTTGACGGCGGCGATCTGCGACGCCGTGGGAGTGCTGTAGAAGCTGTGCAGCCCGACCTTGCCCAGCTGCGGCATGGCGGCGGCCGGGCCGACGACGTAGCCGCAGCGGTTGCCGGCCATGCCGTACGCCTTGGAAAACGAATGGACCGCAAAGGTGCTGTCCGGCGCCAGCGGCCGGCACCAGGTGTGGTCGCCGTCGTAAACGTAGTCTTCGTACACCTCGTCGGCGAGGATCCACAGGTCGTGGCGGACCGCCCAGGCGACCAGCGCTTCGACGACGGGGCGCGGGATGACCAGCCCGGTCGGGTTGCTGGGGGTGTTCAGGTACAGCGCCACCGTGCGGCCGGTGCGGTGCGCGGCGACCGCCTCGATCGCGGTTTCGGGCGAGTCGGCGCGAGCGAAGAACGGCACCTCGACGGGCTGTCCATGAAAGGATCTGACGATGCCGGAAATGAGCGGCCAGTGCGGTGCGAGCAGCAGCACTTCGTCACCGGGCTCGAGGATCGCGCCGGCAACCGCGCCCAGGGCGCCCGTGGCGCCGGTCGCCACCAGGATGTTTTCGCGCCCGGTCGGGACGCCGGTGCGCCGGCGGACCCGCTCGGCCACGGCGTCGAGCAGCGCCGGCATGCCCTGCGGCGCGGCATAGCGATGCATGCCGGGATATTGGGCGACGGTGAGGTCCTCCATCCGGCAGCCCGGCGGCGGCTCCATCCAGGTATCGCCCACGTGCAGGGGGTATGCCTCGCCGGCAAAGGTTGCCAGGCGGTGGGCCAGGGTCGAGTAGACGGCACCCGAGATATCGGCCAGCGACGGCGAAAAGTGGGGATGTCCGGGCATGGCGACGGCACTCATGCTATCGCAGAGGCATGCTACGCGCGCGCCCGGCCGCCGGCACCACCGGCGGCGCCGGCTGTTGACGGAATGCTGGCAATTGACTCGATAGCGTATACTTTGTGGTGATCCCGAGACTCTCTATTGCGCGATGATCGACCCATCCGCGCCGCGCTCGCCCTGGCTCTGATCCTGGGCGCCTTGGCGTTGCTGTACCTCCAGGTTACCGAGACGGCACGCAGCGAAGCGCGCCGACTCGGTTACAACCTGGTGAACCAGCCGGAAGGCATTCGCATCCAGCCGGTCATCCCGGGCCTCCCCGCCGACCGTGCCGGCCTGCGCGACAACGACCTGGTGACCGCGGTCAACGGCGTGGCGGTGCACGATCAGGCGGACTACGGCCCCATCGCCAAGCGCTTCCGCGCCGGCGCGCCGGTGGTCTTCCGCGTCGTGCGCCAGGGCCGCACCCTGGAGCTGACGGCGCATCCGGGCGTGGCATTCCCGCTGTTCGCCGTCCTGTTCAATGCCGTAGCCGCCTTCGGCTTCCTGGCGGTAGCCCTGCTGGCCGTGATGCAGGGGTTCAAGGACCTGCGCACCCGGCTGCTGCTCGGGTTCACCGGCGCGGTGGCGCTCGAGCTGCTGCTGCCGGGCGCGATCCTCTCCGTCATCGGCAGCGGCTGGCTGGGCGCCGCCTCCACCAGCGCCTTCTACCTGCTCGCCGGCGTGCAGTTCGCCCTGGAGCTCCACCTGGCGTCGCTGATCCCCGAGCGCCCGCGATGGCTGCAGCGGCGCGGGTGGGTCGTGCCCCTCTACTACGCCGTCGGCATCGGCGTCGGCTGCACCCTGTGCGCCACCTACCTGACCGACGAGGTGATGGGCAAGCGGGTCTTCCCCTGGAGCAGCCTGCAGGCCGACAGCTGGCTCAATCAGATCGCCCTGCCGTTCTGGGCGCTGGCGGTGTCGGTGCTGCTCGGCGCGCAGGCGCTGCGGCACGCCGAACCGCGCGGGCGCCACCAGGCGGGGCTGGTGCTGTCGGCGACGGCGGCCTGGTTTTTCTTCACCCTGTACAGCTCGGTGGTGCTGCAGACGGGAGCGCCGGTGCCGCGCTGGATCGTGCCGCTGCAGACCTTCGTCCTGCTCTGCTACCCGGTGGCGATGTTCGCCGCCATCTTCCGCTATCACCTGTTCGACATCGAGCTGGCGGTGCGCCGCGGGCTGCTCTACACCACCGTGAGCGGCGCCCTGGTGCTGGTCTTCTACGGCGCGCTGGGCGGGCTGTCGCTGCTGCTGCCCTCGTCGTTCCGCGGCCAGCCGCCGATGTGGGCGGTGGCCATCGCCATGCTGTTGCTGGGTCTGCTGTTCGCGCCGCTGCGCCGCTTCGCCCACCGCCTCATCGACCGCGGTTTCTTCCCCGAGCGCAACGAGATGCGGCAGCGGCTCATCACCCTGGCCGCCGAGCTGCCGGCGCTCGGCAAGCTGCCGCTGATGGGGCGCCACCTGGTGTCGCGGCTCGAACCGATCTTCGGCTCGCGCGGCGCGATGCTGCTGATCGCCAGCCCCGAAAGCGGCCTGCTCAAGGTGCTGGCCGCCACCGGCAGCCGCTGGGGAGCGATGGAGCGCTCGTTCCTGGTGGCGCTCGACGACCCCGGCGTCGAGATGCTGCGGCGCGCCTCGCGGCCGTGCGCCATGGCGCAGCTTGCCGCCCGCAGCCCGGCGCTCGCGCACCGCATGGCGGACCTGGACCCCGCCGGGCTGTGGGTGCCGCTGCTCAGCCACCAGCGGCTGATCGGCGCGCTGTTGATCGGCGCCCGCGAAGACGGGCAGCCCTACCTTTCCGAGGAACAGGACCTGCTGATCCTGCTGGCCCACCATGCCGCCTCGGTGATCGAGAACGCCCGCCTGTTCGAATCCGCCACCTACGAGAGCCTGACCGGCCTGCTGCGCCGCGAGGCGATCCTGGAGCAGCTGGACAAGGAGCTGGAGCGGGCACAGCGCTACGGCCGGCCGCTGACCCTGGCGATGGCCGACCTGGACTACTTCAAGGAGGTCAACGACCGCTACGGCCACCTGGCCGGCGACACGCTGCTCAAGGCGATCTCGACGGTCGCCGCCGAGGGGCTGCGCAGCACCGACCTGATCGGCCGCTACGGCGGCGAGGAATTTCTGGTGCTGCTGCCCGAAACCGAGATCGCCGGCGCCGTCAGCGTCGCCGAAAAGATCCGCAACCTGGTGCAGGCCACGTCAGTGCCGATGGACGACGGCTCGCTGGTCGGCGTCACCATCTCGATCGGCCTGGCTTCGTTGCGCGACGACCACCCACGGCAGGACCGCCTGACCAGCCGCGACCTGATCGCCGCCGCCGACCGTTCCCTCTACGAAGCCAAGAACGCCGGCCGCAACCGCGTCTTCCCCATGGTCGCCTGAGCGCCTCCCGGCTTCCCGGCGTCCCCGGGGCTGCCCGCGGCAAGGCGCGGTTCGGGCAACGCGGCAGGTGCTAGCATGGCCCCGGCATGGAACCGGTCCTGATCGAAGTGCTGCGGCAGCCTGAGGTGCGGCGGCTGCGGCTCACCTGGAGCGACGGCCACGCGGCCGCGTACGACTGCGACTACCTGCGGGCCTGGTGCCCCTGCGCCGGCTGCCAGGGACACGTGGGTCTGACCATCCGCTACCAGCCGGCGGCGGGGCCGGTGAAGGCGGACGGCATCCAGGCGGTGGGCAACTACGCCATTTCGATCGCCTGGTCGGACGGTCACTCGACCGGCATCTACCGCTTCGATTTCCTGCGCCAGATCTGCCCCTGCGCCGTCTGCCAGGGCGGCGCGGCGGACGCGGCCGGCACGGCGGGCGCGGTGGGCGCCAAGGGCAGCGTCACTCTGGAACCCTGAGCGCCAGCCAGCGGTCCAGGTCCAGCGGCGTGTTCAGATTGAGAAACAGCTCTTCCGGCGGGCCAAAACGCCTCAGCCGGGGGCCTTCCAGGTAGCCCACCTTCAGGCCGGGGACGTGGCGCAGGCGGTGCGGCGCCGCATCCCCCCGGCGCACCGCGGCCGCCAGCGCGGCCAGCGCCGCCGGCTGATAGAGGGCGCACAGCGGCTCGATGCCGCGGCGCCAGCGCGGCACCACCAGGTCCGCGGCAGGCCTTTCAGGCGACCCCTGCCGGCCACGCCCAGGGGCCGCCGGCGACGCCTCGCTGCCGGTGGTGCCGGCGGGGCCGGGACGTCCGCCGCGGCCGGCACGGCCGGCAAGCATCGCCAGCAGCGCCACCGGTACCCGCGGCAGGTCGCAGGCCAGAACCAGCAACGGCTGGCCGGGCCGCGCCGCCGCCGCGGCCAGGATGCCGCCGGCGGGCCCCTGGACCGGCTGGTCAGGCAGCGACAGAAAACCCGCCACCAGCTGGCGCTGGCCGTCGGCGATCAGGACTTCGCCGCACACCGCCAGCAGCCGTTGGGCCGCCAGCTCCGTCAGCGACGGACCGCCGGCGGTCAGCATCGCCTTGTCCTGTCCCATGCGCCGCGAGCGCCCGCCGGCCAGCACGACGCCCACGACGCCGGCGGCCGGTGGCGCCAAAGGCAGCGTGGTAGCATCGCCGCCCGTCTGCATCTTCAAGCAAGGAGGAGATTCCATATGCATGCCAGCTTAGCTCTGATCGCCGCGCTGCTGGCCGCCATCGCGCCGGCCACGCCGGCGCCGGCGCCCGCGGCCAAGCCCAACCCGCGCGTCACCCTGGAAACCAGCAAGGGGAAGATCGTCATCGAGCTGTTCCCCACCAAGGCGCCCAAAACCGTCGAAAACTTCCTGCACTACGTCAAGACGGGCCACTACGACGGCACCGTGTTCCACCGGATCATCGCCGGCTTCATGGTCCAGGGCGGCGGCTTCGACACCAAGGGTGTCGAAAAGCCCACCGGCGCGCCGATCCACAACGAATCCAACAACGGCGTCTCCAACGTGCGCGGCACCATCGCCATGGCGCGCACCGGCGACCCGCACAGCGCCACCGCCCAGTTCTTCATCAACGTGGTGGACAACAGCCGCCTGGACTACAGCGCCACCCCGCAGCGCTGGGGCTATACGGCCTTCGGCAACGTGGTCGCCGGCATGGACGTGGTGGATGCCATCGCCGCCGTGCAAACCGGAGCGGGCGACCAGCCGGTGCAGCCGGTGATCCTGCAGAAGGCGACGCTCACCCACTGACAAAGCGTAGGACCGCCGGCCGCCGGGCCGCAGCGCGGCCTGGCGCCGCCTGTGCCCGGCGGCTCGCGGGCTGCCGCGGCGGCAAGCAACTCGGCTGATGCTGGCGCGCGGCGCGGTGCCCGCGGCGCGCGGGCAGCAGGCAGGCGGTGCCTGCGGCGCAAGGCCGGAATGTCAGGGCGTCACGACATCGGGTATCGGGTGCCAGGTGCCTGGCCAGGTGTCAGGAGGGATGGTGCCGAAGACCGGACTCGAACCGGCACGGGTTGCCCCACACGCCCCTCAAACGTGCGCGTCTACCAATTCCGCCACTTCGGCTCAAACGTCATTCTACTGGCCCTGGCGCCGTTCAGCGTGTGTCGCTAGTGGGCCGGCGCGGGGCTGGGAGTCTGCGGCGCCGGCGCGCTGGACCCCTTGGGGGGCGAGACGGGCGCCGGAGAGGCCGGGTTGGGTGCCGCCGGACGGGGCGCGCTGGTGCCGGCGCCGGCGGGAGGCGTGGCCGGCGCCTGCGTCTTGCGTGCCGCGGCGGCCTTGCCCGCCGCCGTGGTCTTACCGGCCGCGTCGCTCAGGACCGACTTGCCGCCACCGAAGTGGATGCCGATCGCCAGGGTGGTCAGCACGAAGATGATGAACGAGGCGACCGTGAGCTTGTGCAGGAAGGTGGTGGCCCCCCGCGCGCCAAAGGCGGTCTGGGTGCTGCCGCCGCCGAAGACGGAAAGATCGGCGCCCTTGCCCTGCTGCAGCAGGACGACCAGGATCAAGAAGACGCAAACCAGCACGTGCAGCGTGTACACCAGGTAGATCACGGATCAAGCCTCCAAGCAGGTGAAGGACCGGGAATCAGGCTGGAGCGCTTCTCGCGCGAGACGGCCCTTCAACCGGAGCCCGCTATGATAGCAAGGAACTGCCGCGGGTCAAGACTTGCGCCGCCGACCAGAAAGCCGTCGATGTCGGGTTCGGCGATCAGCGTCGCCGCGTTGGCCGGCGTGACCGAGCCGCCGTAGAGCAGCGTCACCGCGTCGGCGTCCACCCGGGCCAGCGCGCAGACGGTGCGCCGCACCACGGCGTGCACCTCCTGGGCGATCTGCGGGCTGGCGGTCAGGCCGGTGCCGATCGCCCACACCGGCTCGTAGGCGACGACCAGCGGCACCGGCGGACCGGGGTGCCGGGCAAGGCCTCCCAGCAGCTGGCGTTCGAGCACCCCGAAGGTGCTCCCCGCCTCGCGCTGCTGCTGCGTCTCGCCGACGCAGAGCAGCGGCACCAGGCCGTGGCTCGCCGCCGCCTCCACCTTGTGGGCGATCAGCTCGTCGCTTTCGCCGTGATCGCGGCGGCGCTCGCTGTGGCCGCACAGCACCCAGCGGCACCCGGCGTCGGCCAGCTGCGGCCCCGACACGTCACCGGTGTGCGCCCCCTTGGCGGCGGGGTGGAGATCCTGCCCCCCCACCTCCACGGCGCTGCCGGCCAGCTCGCGGGCCACCACCGGGAGCAGCGGAAACGAGGGAAACAGCAGCACCCGCGGAGTGCCTCCCGGCTGCGCCGCACTTGCGGCTTCGGGCAGACCGCGCAGCAGGTCGGCGCAATAGGCGGCCGCATCCGCCCGCCCCAGATTCATCTTCCAGTTGCCGGCGTAGATGCGGCGCCGCGCGCCCCCGCCCTCGCTCCCCACCCCGCTGCCGGCGCTCACGAGCGGTACTCCAGCACGGCGATGCCGGGCAGCTCGCGGCCGGCCAGAAACTCCAGCGAGGCGCCGCCGCCGGTCGAGACGTGTCCGATCCGGGCGGCGACTCCGGCCTGGTGCGCCGCGGCAACGGTTTCGCCGCCGCCGATCACCGAGAAGCCGGCGCAATCGGCCAGCGCCTGCGCCACCTCGCGCGTGCCGGCGTCGAAGGGCGGGCGCTCGAAGACACCGAGCGGGCCGTTCCAGAAGAGCGTGCGGGCGGCGCCGATCGCCGCCGCGAAGTCGCGCCGGGTGGCCGGCCCGACGTCCACCGCCTTCATGCCCGGCGGCACGGCGCCGGCGGCGACGGTTTCGACGCGGCGCGGGTTGTCCAGGTCGTCGGTGACCACCAGATCGGACGGCAGCTTCACCGTCACCCCATGGCGCTCGGCGCTGGCCAGGATGTCGCGCGCCACGTCCAGGCGCTCTTTTTCGAAGAGCGACGCCGCCATGTCGTGACCCTGGGCAGCCAGAAAGGTGTTGGCCATGCCGCCGCCCACCAGCACCACGTCGAGGCGCGGCAGGAGGTTGGCCAGGGTGTCGATCTTGCCCTCGATCTTGGCGCCGCCCAGAAGCGCGGTAAAGGGGCGCTCCGGCTCGCCCAGCAGCCGGCCGAGCGACGTCACCTCTTTTTCCATCAGGCGCCCGGCGGCCCGGCGCGGCAGGTGAGCGACGATGCCCACCACCGAGGCGTGCGCGCGATGGGCGCTGCCGAACGCGTCGTCCACGTAGGCGTCGGCCAGCTCGGCCAGCGCCGCCGCGAAGCCGGGGTCGTTCTGCGTCTCGCCGGCGTGGAAGCGGAGGTTCTCCAGCAGCACCACGCCGCCCGGGATCACCTCTTCGACCGCCTCGTGGGCAGCGGCCCCCACGCAGTCGGTGGCAAAGGCGACCGGCGAGCGCAGCAGCTCGGCCAGCTTGCGCGCCACCGGCCGCAGGCTGTACCGCGGGTCGGGGGCGCCCTTGGGGCGGCCGCAATGCGAAGCCAGGACCAGGCGGCCACCGGCGGCGGCCAGCTCGCGCAGGGTCGGCACGGCCTCCTGCAGGCGCGTCGCGTCCATCACCTCGCCGTCCGGCGACAGCGGCACGTTGAAATCGACGCGCACGAAGATGCGCTGCCCGGCAAGGCGCCGGAAATCGAGATCGGACAGGGTCAGCAAGGGGATCATGGCGTGGCTCTCTCCTCAGCGCGAAGGTGGTGGCACAGCGGCAGCGGCGGCAGCGTCAGTGGCAAGCCGCACCAGCAGGTCGGCCAGGCGGTTGGCATAGCCCCACTCGTTGTCGTACCAGGCGACGACCCGCACCAGGCCGTCCCGCTCTTCGATCAGCGGCAGGTCGACGACGCCCGAGCGCGGCTCGCCGACGAAGTCGGACGACACCAGGGCGTCGTCGACCGCTCCCAGGACCTCCGCCATCGCGCCGTCGGAGGCGGCCCGGAAGGCCTGCCGCACCGCGGCGGCATCCGGCGCGTCGCGCAGGTCGGCGACCAGGTCGAGCATCGCCACGACGGGTGTCGGCACCCGCACGGTGAGCCCGGCGATCCGCCCGGCGAGCGACGGCAGCACCAGGCCCAGCGCCGCCGGGGTGGTGGTCGCAACCGGCACGATGTTCAGCCCCGCGGCGCGCGCCCGGCGCGGATCGGCGTGGGCGCCGTCGAGCAGACGCTGGCTTTCGGTATAGCTGTGGATCACCGTCGCCACGCCGCGCCGCAGCCCGAACGAGTCGTCCAGCACCTTGGCCACCAGGGCCAGGCAGTTGGTGGTGCACGACGCGCCGCTGATCACGAACTGGCGGGCAGGATCCAGGTCGCCATCGTTGACGCCCCGGCACACCGTGACGTCGGCAAGGTCGCCGGGGTCGGGATTGGCGCTCAGCACCACGTGCCCCGCGCCGCCCGGCGCGGCCAGGTGACCGGCGGCCTGGGCCCGGCCCAGAAACCGTCCAGTGGCCTCCACCACCACGTCCACCCGCTGCGACCGCCAGTCGATGCGCGCCGGGTCGGGCTCGTGCCATATCGGCACGAAGCGCCCGTCGATCTCCAGCCCGCCGGCAACCTCGGCGACCCGGCTGCCGAAGGGTCCGCGCACCGAGTCGCGCGCCAGCAGCCGCGCCAGGACGGGGGCCGCCACCACGTCGTTGACCGCCGCCAGCTGCAGCTCCGGCCGCTGCCCGGCGACGCGCGCCAGCGCCCGCCCGACGCGGCCCAGACCGTTGATACCGAAGCGCAATGCCATGATCAGTCTCGCCTGGCCCGCGGGCCGGCGGCCAGGTACTCTATCAGGCGGTGTCCCGTTGCGGGCTCGCGCCTGCACCATCTTCTAGCGAACGGCTTGAGGGTCTACCGCGCGCCACGTGGCGGCGGACTGGCGCCAGGCCGCCGGCCGACGAGACCACCGGCACGGCGAACAAGGAGGACCACGACCATGGAAATGGGTAACTACTGCAAGGCCTACCTGGCCCAGCAATTCCGCCAGTATTCCGGCTGGACCGAGAACAAGGCCAACGTCCGCAAAGAGAAGAAAGAGATCGACGGCAAGGAAGTCGAAGTCGACCGCGACCTCGACGACGATTCGATCCTCTACCTGCAGGAGAACTACATCGTCACCGACGGCATCTTCAAAGATGAGAACATCATCTTCGAGAACGTGACCGACGACTGGAAGCACTTCTGCACCGAAACCCTCGCCTTCGAGATCCCGGTCTACGAGCCGATCGAGATCCCCAAGGCCCCCGAGGCCGAAGCCCAGCCAGTCGCCCCGGCTCCCGCCGGCTAGCGATCCGCACCCGCCGGGCCGCGCCCAGGCGCACCCGGCGACAGGCCCCACCCCGGCGTGGGGCCGGGCTCAGTCGCAAGCCCGCCTGCCGTCCCGCCAAGGCCCCGCGGCAGCCGCCGCAAAGCCGGGGCCGGCGGGGCGGGCGTTCGCATACACTGTCGCGGTGCGCCAGCCCCTGGTCTTAGGCATCGAGACATCCTGCGACGACACCGCCTGCGCCGTGCTGGACGGCGCCGGCCGCGTCCTGTCGTCGATCGTCAGCAGCCAGGTCGCCGCCCACCGCCCCTACGGCGGCGTCGTCCCCGAAATCGCCTCGCGCGAGCACCTCGCCAACTGGCTGCCGGTCAGCGACGCCGCCCTGGCAGCCGCCGGCGTCACCGTCGCCGACCTGGACCTCATCGCCGCCACCCGCGGCCCCGGCCTGGTCGGCGCCCTCCTGGTCGGCCTCTCCCTGGGCAAGGCCCTGGCCTACGCCCTGGGCCGCCCCTTCCACGCCGTGCACCACCTGGAAGGGCACCTCTACTCCCCCTTCCTGGCCCCTCCCACCAGCCCAACGGCCAAAAGCCCATCCTGCCCGCCAGCCGGCGAGGCGCCAGGCGTCGCACCCCCTGCCGCCGCCGGCGACGACGCCGCGGAGGTCCCCCAGGCCTTCTACGGCCTCATCCTGTCCGGCGGCCACAGCGGCCTGTTCTCGGTCCTCCAGGGGCAGGTCGAAACCCTGGGAGAAACCCGCGACGACGCCTTCGGCGAAGTCTTCGACAAAGTGGGGAAGCGCCTGGGCCTGCCCTATCCCCAGGGCCCGCGCGTCGACGAGCTGGCCGAGCGAGGCGACGCGCAAGCCTTTCGCCTCCCCATCCCCGCCTGCGGCGACGCCTTCGAGTTTTCATACTCCGGCCTCAAAAGCCGCACCCTGACCGAAATCGAGCGCCTGGAGACCCGCCTGGGCCCCCTGGACGGCGAGCTACCCCCCGGCAGCGACGCCCGCCACCTGCCCCAGCCCGTCCTGGACCTGCTGGCCAGCTTCCGCCACGCCGCCGTAGCCCAGGTGCTCGACCGCCTGGACCGCCTTGTCGCCGCCGGGTGGCACCGCCAACAGCACGCCAACCGCCCCCCCCTGGCCGTCTCCGGCGGCGCCGCCGCCAACCGCCTCCTCCGCCGCCAGCTCCCCGCCTGGAGCGCCCATCACGGCATCGACCTCCGCCTGGTGCCCCTCCCCTACGCCGGCGACAACGCCGCCATGATCGCCTTCGCCGCCCTCCAGCGCCAATCCCGCGGCCAATCCGACGACCCCTTCGCCGCCGAAGCCGAAAGCCGCATCCCCTTCACCCACCCCATCGGCAACTGATACTCCGACAAGCAGGCGTCTACGCCTGTGTTGACACTGAAAAATCAGGGATGTTGGCAGCGGACCTTCAGGCCAGGTCGGATCGCCGTGTTGCCCCGATCGCGACGCGCCTGGCGGCGCGTGCGCAATCGGGCCGGGGGGGCGGGGCGAGGCGTCTTGCCACGCATGGAGGGTGTGCGGCGACGGTGGCCTGTGGAGCCGGGCCAAAGACGAAGCGCCTTTCGTCGCGGCAAGACCTTCCCTCTTCGCTCCCCGGCCCGAGCGCGGTCGCGCCGTCAGGCGCGCCGCGGTCGGGGCAACCAGCCGCCGGCCTGGGCGTTCTTCCTGATACCGTAGGTGCACCAGGCCGCCGCCGTGGGGGGCGGCCTTGATGACACCACCCCGCTGCCGCATGCCGGCGCGCGTGCTTGCAGCCGCGGCAAGGCGCGCCAGCGATACCCAGCCTGCCGGAGAACCCAGCACCGATGCCATTTGACCAGAGAGCGACCAGTTCTGCCTCCCAGGGCCGCCTCCCCGAGCCAGGGCCAGAGGTCCTTGCCTGGCTGCTTGATTCCGATCCGGCGATCCGCTGGCAGGTGATGCGCGACCTGACCGGCGCCGCTCCAGACGAGGTGGCGGCCGAGCGCGAAAAGGTCGCGCACGAAGGTGCGGGCGCACGGCTGCTCGCTCTCCAGGCACCCGATGGGCGATGGGGCGGCGCGGCGTGGAACCGCGGCTGGGACTCCACGATGCACGTCCTGTCGCTCCTCTGGGAGATGGGTCTCGATCCCGCCAGCGACAAGGCGCGGCGCGCGGTGGGCCTGGTTCGCGACCGCGTGACCTGGCGCGGGTGCGGCCCGCAGGAGGCGGACAACAACTCCTACTTCGCCGGCGAGGTCGAACCCTGCATCAACGGCCAGGTGGCGGCGCCCGGCGCCTATTTCGGCCAGGACGTCCAGGGCATCGTCGATCGCCTGCTCGGCGAGCAGCTGGCCGACGGCGGCTGGAACTGCGAAGCGCCCAACGGCTCGACGCGCTCGTCCTTCCACACCACGATTTGCGTGCTCGAGGCCCTGCTCGAGCACGAACGGGCCGGCGGCGGCGGCCCGGCGGTGACCGCGGCCCGGCTCCGCGGGCAGGAGTACCTTCTCGAGCGCCGCCTCTTCCGCCGCCGCTCGACCGGAGAGGTGATCGACGCGGCCTGGACGCGCTTCGCCTTCCCGACCTGGTGGCACTACGACGTGCTGCGGGGGCTCGAGTACCTGCGCCGCGCCGGCGTCGCGCCCGACGAACGCGTCGCCGAGGCAATCGATCTGGTCGTATCGAAACAGGACCACGACGGCCGCTGGCTGCTCGACACCCGCTACCCGGGCAAGATGCCCCTCGAAACCGGCGAGGCCGAGGGCCAGCCGAGCCGCTGGAACACCCTTCGCGCCTGGCGAGCGCTGAGCTGGTATTCGTCACTGGTCTGACGCAGAGGCGGAACTGCGCCGCGGTGTCAGCGGCCGCTCAGGCCGTTCCCATTCCCACCGCGGGGCTTTCTCCATGCTGAGGCGGAGCCCCTCCTGTTCGGCACTCTCTCTAACTTTCCGGCATCTCTCAAGCGATAAAAGACCTCCTTCACCTTGTTCTCTGAAGCAATACCTGTAAGATCACGCGCTATTGAGTTGGTGATCTCGTCATGATCGCCAAGGTAGGCAAGGATCGCCTCTTCGGGAGCCGCGAGCCGTTCGTGCCGTATGAAGACTATTACGCTATTCTGTCGCTCCTCGATAACTGGTTCCTTAAGGCGAAGGGCTCGCATTGCTTGGAATGCCGTATTCAACCCCTCGCCGACGTCCTTATTGGGCGGATCGGGAAATTTGTTAATGAGGCGAACGATCGCGCCATTACGAGCAAACTGCTCTTGCAATATATTGTTCGGAGTTACGTGGCCCGGCAATGTTCCCGGGCTCTCAATCTCTACTCGGTTGTCGAAAACCCTGATGTGGATATCAGCGGGTATGCTGTAATCGCGATGCAGCGCAGCGTTTGTAATGATCTCATGCAAAGTCTCATTGGGGTATTTGATAGCCTCAAGGCCAGACGGCCCCATTACTTGGACGCCCGCTACCAGGCGAACAGTCTCTTCTACAGCTCTGGCTATCTGGTCATAGAGATGACCCTCGATTGTTAAAATATCTCCCGCCAGCGTATCTCTGCTGCCTTGACCTCCAGTTGTCTTATATCTATAGAGTTTAATGCTGCATCGCTTTGGCAGGATCGCCTGCGGCAGCTCTGTAAACAATAGAACTGCCGCCACCACAAGCTTGCCCCCGACGATCATCAATTGCTTCCGCAACCAAGGCTCAGGCTCAGCAGTGGGGACCACAGACAAAAGAAATTGAAGAATTACAACGGAGTTCGTGGCCAACCGCAAGCCTGCTACAACAGTTTCGTTCTCAAATGAAGTGACGCCCTTGTCGAGGCGTAGGCGGGCAAGTTCCTCCTCGGTAAGAATTGGCAGATTCTGCGCGCCTCGGCGAAGGTATGTCCTGCCATCGGACGCCTTGTAAATGTCTCTCGTCTTCAATACCTGCACCTGCAGAACCAGCCCATTTTCGGAAGCGCATTTCAAAAATGTTGCGGTGAAATATGATCCGAATGGGAGGGTGTTCGCGAACACTTGCACATGGCCATTTGCAGCTTCTGGATCAGGGAAACCTCGCCAGGTCCTAATCTTGCCACCACCAGGTCCTAAGGTTTCATCGATACCGATATAGAGTTCACCGCCGGCGGCATTAGCAAAACCAGATATGGTTCTTGTCAGCTTGCCCGGCGCTATGTCTCGGGATTTAAGGTCGTGGAAATGCCCTTCGGGCAAGCTCAGGACTATGTCTCGCTGCTGCTGGGTGATTTCGACGGTGTCTAGACTCGTCATCGCATCAGTCCTCGGTCTTCAGGAACTGCCGCAGCGCTTCCCGCATGATCTCAGAGGCAGCCACCGCCCGCTCGACGGCCGCCGTCTTGAACGCTTTCCTCTCGTCCTGGTGCATGCAGGCCAAGCCCCGCACGGTGACAGTCGTCTTGCCCCCATCGGACCCAGCCTCGTCTTTTCCGGCATGACAGTAGGTTACACAGGCGACCTTGGGTCCAATTGACGCTAGCGACAATACTGACATGGATTAATCGCCATGAACAGCGATTTGACGGCGCCTAAGCCTACGTAGCCATGAGAAAGATTGCGTTCTAACTGCCGGCAACAGTTGCCCCGATTGCGACGCGCCTGGCGGCGCGTCGCAATCGAGGTGGGAGGGCAGCCGAAGCGTCTTGCCACGCATGGTGGCGATGATGGCATGTGGAACCGGGCCGAAGGCGAGGCGCCCTCGTCGCGGCAAGACCTTCCCTCTTCGCAACCAGCCGCTAGTGCAAACCGGAGGCGTAGAGTGGGCCGCAGTCCGACTTTAGCGGCCCGGGCGAAAGGGGTCGTGGCCCTGGCATCCACCGCACCAACCAAAGGTCCATCTTTTCCAGGCAAGCCCGCAGCGAGCCCCTCTTCGTATCCGCCCGCGATCTGAAGGCTACAAAGCGTCCACGCCAAGCCGGAAAAGCCAAAACGCCTGCCTCCACCCTTCTCGCCTCCGTTCACGACTCAAAAGGCGCCCCTCGCCGACGATCGTTCGGTAGATCGGGCTTATCGCCGAACAAATCTCTTGCGTTGCGCCTGATTTCGCCATATCGTCTTGGAGAGAGGCGAGGTGGCGAATGATCGACGCTATTGACCGTGAAATTCTGAATATCCTTCAGCAGAACGCTCGTACTTCCAACGCAGAGATCGCTCGGCAGGTGGGGATGGCGCCTTCGGCCATCTTGGAGCGGGTGCGCAAGCTGGAGGGGCGTGGGGTGATCAGGGGCTACCAGGCTCAGATCGACCCCGAAGCGATTGGGCTCCACCTGCTGGCATATATCTTCGTGCGCACGACCGACCGCGCCGGCGAGGTGCGCACCGGCGAGGTGCTGGCTGAGATCGACGAGGTGCAGGAGATCCACCACATCGCCGGCGAAGACTGCTACCTGGTCAAGGTGCGGGTCAGCGATCCGCGATCGCTCGGCCGTCTGCTGCGCGAACGGTTCACTGCCGCGATCGGGGTGCTGTCGACCCGGACCACGATCGTGCTCGAAACCTTGCACGAAAACACCCAGCTGCCGCTCCCGGCCGCGCCGGAGACGCCCGAAGCCATCGCCGCGGTGGAAATTGGCGCCCTTGCGGAGGTGAACCATGTCCGCGAAGAGGTGGCGCCGTGAGCGCTGCGGCGCGCGGCACGGCACCGATCAAGGTCAGCACCGCCAGCATCGCCCTGGCCCTGGCCGCGGTGTACGTGCTCTGGGGCTCGACCTATTTAGGCATGCGGCTGGCGATGGCGACGCTGCCGCCCTTCACCATGGCTGGCCTGCGCCAGACCACCGCCGGCGTCCTGCTGTACGTGTTTGCGCGGGCGCGCGGCGCCGCTCCGCCGCGGCCGGTGCATTGGGGGTCGACGGCGATCGTCGGCGCGTTGCTGCTGCTGATTGGCAACGGCGGCGTGGCGTGGGCGGAGATGCGGATCAGCACGGGGATGGCGGCGCTCCTCATCTGCTCCGAACCGATGTGGATCGTGTTGCTGGTGTGGCTGCTCCCTGGCGGGCAGCGGCCGAGCGCGCGGGTGCTGGGCGGCCTGCTGGTCGCCTCGGCGGGGCTGGTGATCCTGGTGCGGCCGGCCGCCGGCGGGTCCCTGGCGGTCAATCCGGCGGCCGTCGCGGTGCTGTTGATCGCGGCGATCGGCTGGGCGGCCGGTTCGATCTACGTGCAGCGCGCCACGCTGCCGGAGTCGCCGCTGCTGGCGACGTCGATGCAGATGCTGTGCGGCGGCGGCCTGCTGCTGGCGGCCGGGGCGCTCACCGGCGAATCCCCTGCGCGCGCCCTGGCGCACATTTCGACCGGTTCGGTGCTGGCGCTCCTCTACCTGGTCGCCTTCGGATCGCTGGTCGGCTTCTCCTGCTACACCTGGCTGCTGCGCGTCGCGTCGCCGGTGCTGGTTTCCACCTACGCCTACGTCAACCCGGTGGTGGCGGTGCTGCTCGGTTGGGCGTTGATCGGCGAGCCGGTGACGCGCGGGACGCTGCTCGGCGCCGCGGTCATCCTGGGCGGCGTGGTGCTGATCACCACCGCTTCCCACCGCCCGGCGGCGACGCGCCAACCCGGCAGCGCGACACGGTCAGTGGAGAGCGGCGCCGGCCTTGAATTGGGTAGTGGTCGGAGTCCCGGCAAGGCCGGCGCGACGGGCTAGCGACAGCTGCGGATGGGGTTCGCCGCCGGCCAGGATGACGCCGGCGGCGTATTCGCCCAGCGCCGGACCCAGCTTGAAGCCGTGGCCGGAGCCGCCGCCCAGCAGCCAGACGTTGGCGGCTTCGGGATGGCGGTCGAACAGCAGGTGGCCGTCCTCGCTATTTGCGTATTGGCAGACGCGGGCCTCGAGCAGCGGCGCTCCGGCCAGGCCGGGGAAGCGCCGGGCGAGCGCGGCGCGGGCGCGCTCCAGGCCGGCCGCCGAGGGCGTGCGATCGCCGCCGGTCGGATCGAAGCGCTCGCCGCGGGTATCGTCGGCGACCTTGAAGCCGCGCCCCTCGTTGCCCGGCACGCCGTAAAAGATGCGCTCGCCCATGTCCAGCCACGCCGGCAGGCAGGTGTCGTCGTGGCGCGCGCCGTCCAGCCTGGGAGTGCCAAAGTAGAAGACCTCTTGCCGGGTGGGCAGCAGGCGCTGCCCCAGAACGTCGGGGAACAGCTGGCCCAGCCAGGGTCCGCAGGCAAAAACGTACAGGTCGGCAGCCAGGCGGCTGCCGTCGGCCAGCTCCAGCGGCGCCATCTGCCTGCCGCCGGCGCCGTGGGCCTGCGTCAGGGCGCCGGGCGCGGCGGCGACGCAGCGCACCGTGCCGCCGGCGGCGGCAACAGCGCCGGCAACCGCCCGGCAGGCGCGCCGCGCCATCAGGTAGCCGGCGTGCTCTTCGAAGAAGACGCTGTGGATCCCCGCGAACGACACCGCGGGGAAGCGCAGGGAGGCGGCGGCCAGGTCCAGCTGCGCGGCCGGCAGGCCGGCCGCGGCCAGGTGCGGCAGCGAGGCGCGGGCATAGCTGTCGTCGCCGGCAAACATCCACAGCACGCCGGTCTGCCGGTAGAGCCGCTGGCCCCACGCCGCCTCGGCCTCCTGCCACAGGCCGAGAGCGCGCGCCACCCATTGGGTGTACAGGCCGTCGCGGCCGTACGTGCCGCGCAGCACGCGGGTTTCGCCGCCCGAGCTGGCGCGCGAGTTGCCCGGCCCCCAGGCGTCCACCAGGGTCACCCGCGCGCCGCGCCGCGCCAGCCACAGCGCCAGCCAGCCGCCGAAGGCGCCGGCGCCGACCACCGCGCAGTGCGGCGCGGCGGTTGCCGGTGCGTCCGGCGGGGCGGGCGCCCCGCTATCCCTGGCGCCGTCCCGAACCGGCGGCGCCGACATCGCTGGTCTTGGCGAAGCCCGTGACGATGTAGGTGCCCGAGCGCTGATCCTTTTTCAGCTTGACGATGCTCTTGCGCTCGGCGTCCTCCAGCAGCTCGGAGAAGGTGCTGTAGCCGTAGTAGCCCTCGTTGAACGAAGGCTTTTTGCGCTGCATCGTCTGCTTGATCATCGATCCCCACAGCACGTCTTTGTTCTCACGCACCAGCGCCTGGATCGACTCGACCATCAGGCTGAACGCTTCGGCCGTCTTCTTGCTCAAGCCGTCCAGCTTGGGGCCTTTTTGCGAGTCGCGCCAGATGTCTTCGTAATAGATGAACTCGTCGCAGTTGTCGACCAGCAGGTTCGACGAAGAGTTCTTGACGCCGATGCCGATGACGTACTTGTTGTTCTCCTTGAGCTTGGACACCAGCGGCGAAAAGTCGCTGTCGCCCGAAAGGATCACGAAGGTGTCCAGGTGCTCCTTGGCGTAGGAGAGATCCATCGCGTCGACCACCATCTTGATGTCGGCGCTGTTCTTGCCCGAATAGTACTTCTGCGGGATATCGATCAGCTCGATGGCCGCTTCGTGGAACGGGCGCTTGTAATCGCTGTAGCGCTCCCAGTCGGCATAGGCCTTCTTGACGATGATCTTGCCCTTTTCCAGCAGCCGCTCCAGGATGAGATTGATATCCAGCTTGCTGATCTCGGAGTCCCGCACGCCCAGGGCGATGTTCTCAAAATCGCAGAACACCGCGATCTTGCGCTCTTCGTGCTGCGGCCGCTGGCGATCGGGGACGGAGATGATGATTTCGCGGGTCATCGAGTCCAGATCGCCGCCCGAGATCACGTAGCTTTCTCCGGAACGGGCCGGGCGGACGCTGGGGAAGATCTGCGCCGGTGCCGGCGGAGGGGGCGCGGCCACGGCGAGCGCCTCTTCCAGCGCCAGGGGCGCCAGGTCTTCGTCGTCTTCGTCGGCAAGGTCGGCCGGGCCGCCCGCCAACGCCGTGCGGCCGTTCTTGCGCCGGCCGCCGCGGCTGCGGCGCGAGCGCTTCTTCTTGGCTCCGGCGGGTTTGCCCTCTTCGTCGCGCTCTTCGGTTTCACCCTCACCTTCGTCGCCTTCGGCGTCCAGGTCGGCCGCGTCGCCGAGCGTCTGCGAGCTGGCCGCGAACGCCGGGCTGGCCGGTGCCGCCGAGGAGTCCGCGCCGGCGGTGGCGTGATCGTCCTGGGTGTGGGAGGAGAGCGCAGCCGGCGGCACGACCGGAATGGGCGGCGCCAGCGGAGTGAGCGACGTCATCGGGTTGACGGCCGGCGGTTCCGTTGCCGAGTCGGCGGCAGTCCACCCACTGGCGCTGTCCGCGGCGCCCGACCAGGCGGCGGCCGGAGACGCTCCGTGGTGCGACGTCGAAGCGGGCACCTCGTTCGGAGGGGTTGGAAGGGTTGCAGGGGTTGCGGCGGCCGGCGGCGCCGGGCGCTGCCAGAAGGGGCGGTAGGGTTCAGGCGGCGCCTGGGTGGTCGTGGTTGAGGACGGGTGCAGCGGCGAGGAATCGGCTGGAGCGTCGGACCACGACCGCACGCCGGTCTTATCGGCATCCCCGGCGCCGAGTGCGCCATGGGCATCGCCGGCCAGGTTGGTGGAGGAGGCCGCCGCGCTTGCCGGGGCCTGCGCCGCCGGCGCTTCGGCGCCCGGTGCGGCTGACTCCTTCCCTGCCGCCGGCGGCTTCGGGTTGAGGTCTTTCTGGGGTTCGTTCTCTTCGTTCGCAGCGCCCTCGGATGTGGGGCGTAGCCACCATGGACTCAAGTTGTATTCCCTTTCTCGAGCCCGGGGTGGGCTCGTCGGATCTCGCCGTCGGTGATCGACCGTGCGAAGCTTGTTCGGCGGGAGCGGCGGCGGGCGGCGGTTGGGAGCAGGCCACAGCGGCGGAGGGGGCAAGCCGAACCGCCCCTCATTCTACCATTTCTTGAATCGGCATCGCGAAATGGGGCCGGCGCGGGGTGTTGGCCGGGCGAAACCAACCCCTAGTCGAGGTCGAACGGACGCCGTGGCGGCCCCTGGTCGGGTTCCTCTTCGGCCCGCCGCATGGCCTCGCGGAACTTCTCTTCCAGCAGGCGGTCGCGGTCCTTCAGCGCCGCGACCTCCCGTTGAAAGACGTCTTCCGCCCGCGCCTTGTCCTGGTCCAGCCCCTGCAGCAGGGAGTCGAGATCCTTGCCCCCCGCCGGCGGCTGCTTGGGCCGGCGATGCGACAGCACTTCGCCGGTCGCGGCGTCCACCACCAGCTCGGAGCCGCATTCGGGGCAGCGCGCGGTCAGCTTGTGCGTCTCGCTCACGTCCGCATTGTAGCTCGGTTCGCCGCCTGGTACCTGCGCGCCGGCCGGCGCGCCCCAGGGGCGCCCGCGAGATTCGGCGCCGCCAACCGTGGCGGTCGCTCCTCCCCGGCCGGCCGGCACAGCCCGATCTGGCGCTGTCGCAGGTCGAGGCATCGAAGCTCGCGGGCACCCGGAGGCTCACCCGGCGATCAGCAGATGCACTGCGGCCTTGCCAGGCCGGTTTCGGTTGGGGTGCATTTCAGCGAGACACCGCCCGCGGCTTCCTTCAGGTTTGCGCTCTCCAGCGCCTTGAGGGTTTCCCGGTGCAGGGTCAGAGGCGTGCTGCGCTTGATGCCCTTCTTTTGCATTGCGGTCTCCTGTGCCTGAGTTGGAGCCGTCCTTTATCAGGCGGCCCTCTCAACGAGGTGTGGGCAAGCCTTGAGAACGATCCGCCCCCAGCTGACCGCGCCCGCGACCGCGGCTGGTGGACAGCGGGGCAGGCACCCACAGCGCAATTCCGGCGGCGATCGCCAGGGCGGCGATCAGCAGGCCGGCAACGAAGCCGCGCGGGCGGTAGAGCAAGTCCAGACGATGGGCGCCGGGCGGCAGCGGCGCGCTCAGCAGGCGGCCGGCAGCGGGCGCCGGGGCCGCCCGGCGATCGATCAACAGCCGCCAGCCACCATCCTGATAAACGCTGGTGACAAGGGTTGCCGCCTGGTCGCGCGGCCGCACGCGCGCCGCGATCTCCTGCTCGTCGCGGTGCCTCAGGTCCAGGCCGCCCTGCCGCCACTCGCCCGCGTCGCGCGCATCAGCAGTGGCGGCGGCGGTGAGATACAGGCGCGGAGCGACCTCGGGCTGGCGGTAGATCCAGCCGGCTGGCCGGGCGAAGACCAGCTGCCAGGGGGCCGGCAGGCGGATGCCCGGCGCGGTCAGCAGGTAGCGGACGCCGAGACGGCGGTACAGCGGGTCGCCGGGCGAGCCCAGCTGCGGCAGCTCGCCCCACCAACCCGCGGTGATCGGCGCCAGCAGCCCCAGATAGGGCGCGGGGGCCATCGGGTTGTAGACGCGGGCGTCGTCCAGCTCGAAGAGCGATGCCAGGTTGGGCGGCAGCGCCCGGCCCAGGGCGGCGATGCGTTCGCCGCTGCTGGCGGCCAGGTCGGTGAGGACGGCGAGCGGCGGCGGCGGCAACGCCAGGCGCAGCGGCATCGCGGGGTTGGCCGGAGCATGGGCGAGCAGCAGCTCGGCGGCCACGGCCGCCGCCAGGCCTGCCGCCACCAGCCCGCGCCAGCCGCGACGCCGCGCGATCAGGCCGGCCGGCAGCGCCAGCAGCAATGTTGCCCCGGCCAGGAAGCGCGCCTGCCAGCGCAGCCAGCCGAAGCGCAGGACCGCCAGGCGTGCCGGATCGCCCGGCGCGGGATGGGCAAGGTAGCCCCAGGCCAGCACACCCGCCAGGGCAGCAGCCGCCACCAGCACCGATAGCCGGTCCAGCTCCCCGCGGCGGTGACGCTCCAGCCCGCAGGCGCCCAGGTAGGCCACACAGAACGCCACCACCATCAGGCACCGGCCGCTGCCCGCGAGCGCCGGAGCCGCCGCCAGCAGCATCCGGTGCACCGGCGCCGGGTCGGCCAGCAGCAGCAGGCACAGCGGCACGGCCGCCGTCGCCACGGCTTCGCCGGGCAGCCATCGCCGCCGTCCCGCCCCCGGCAGCGCCGCCGCCAGGGCGGCCAGCAGCATCACCGTCCCGGCGAACCCCGCCGCGTCCTCGTTGGTGTTGCGCAGCCCCCAATAGCCAAAGTAGCGGCTGTTGCCGTACGCGTTGGGCGCCACGATCGGCAGCCAGCGCATCGCCAGCCCGCCACCCGCGGCGACCTGCCCACCAGAACAACAGTCACCACCCGCACCGGCCCCTTCGCCGGAAGCGCTCGCCAGCGACTGCGTCCGGGCGGCCGGCGCCGGGTGGGCCAGGCGCTCGGCGCGCAGGGTTTGCGGCAGGTAGTCGACCGCCGGCAGCAGCGCCGGCGCGGCCAGGCCCGCCGCCACCGCCGCCGCGGCGCCATAGCGCCCCAGCAGGCGCCGCCGCAGGCCGGGCGGGCAGCGCCACAGCGCTTCGCACGCGAAGGCACCGGCCAGCAGGCAGGCATAGAGGATGGTTTCGGGGTGCCCCGCCAGCAGCAGCGCGGCCAGGCTGCCGGCGAGCAGCAGGGCATCGCGGCCGCCGGCTTCCGGCGCCGCCACCCGCACCAGGGCGTAGAGGACGGCCGGCAGCAGCGCCGCGGCGCTGGCGAGCGGCCAGCCCACCCACAGGACGACGAATCCGCACAACCCGAAGGCGAGGGCGCCGGCCAGCGCCGGGCCGACGGCCAGCCCCTGGCGGCGCAACAGCAGATAGGTGAAGACCAGGGCCAGGTAGACCCGCAGCGCCGCCATCACCGCGGCCCCGCGCAGGGGCGGCAGCGGCAACGCCGCCAGCGCCAGCGGCGCCAGGGCCTGCGCCTGGGGATCGGCCAGCAGCGGCATGCCGGCGCCCACCCGCGCGTTCCACAGCGGCCAGCGGCCGGCGGCGAGGCGGCGGCGCGCCGCGGCCAGCGACGGCACCACCAGCTCGATCAGGTCGCCCTGCAGGGGGTTTCCCGGCACCGCCGCCGCCGGCAGCTGGCGAAACGGCACCGACCCGCGCAGGTCGTCGAGCGGCAGCAGCACCTTGCCGCCGAACAGCGCCCCGCCGAACAGCAGGCAGACGACCGCGCCCGCCACCGCCAGGACGCGCCTGGGCAGCGGGTCGTACCACCGGCCCAGGGCCGCCGCCAAGCCCAGGGCCAGCGCCGTCGCGTACAGACCCGGCAGGAGATCCAGCGGACTCCAGTCAGGCGCGCCGGCGGTCATGTCCTGCCGATTTGTCGTTTCTCGATGTAGCGGCCCAGGCGTTGCGATGGGGTTTGCGATTCGTCGTGGCGGGTCAGAAACTGGATGATCTGGTCGGGATCGTCGGTGACCAGCACGCGCTGTGCAAAGTCGTCGGGCTTGAACAGCGCCTGCAGGACCGCCACCGCCGGAATCCGCCGCGTCCAGTAGTCGACGCCGTAAAACGTCATGGGGCTGAAGTTGCCGAAGACCCGGTAGAAGTTCTGGTTGGCGTCCTGGAAGATCTCCTGCAGGGTGCCGGCACCCCCCTCGGAGTAGATGACGCCGTGCGTGGCGACCGCCAGCAGGCCGTCTTCGCGGATGCTGTTCTGGAAGTATTTGGCGATGTGGGTGGCCAGCAGGGTGGTGGGCTCGTGGCCGTAGAGCCAGGTGGGGATCGCGACACTTTCGCCGGGATTCTTGACCCGCATCATGATGCGGGCGGCCGGCAGCGTCCAGGCGTGCGCCGCCACCACCAGCGCGCCGTCGACGGCGCCGCTCGGGTCGATGACGTTTTGCAGGTTGTCCGGCAGCAGCGGCTGCGTCGCCAGAAGGGCGATGGCCTGGTCCAGGTCCTGCGGGCTGCCGTGCCGCAGCAGCGCCCCCAGGTGCGTCGCCTCCATCGCCCCGGGACCGCCACCCGAAAGCAGGGTGAAGCCGCGCCGCGCCAGCTGGTAGGCCAGCCGCGCGATCTTCTGGTATGCCGCCGAGCCGCGCGCCAGCTCGTGCCCGCCCATGATCCCCACCGCCTTGGCCGACGACTCGGCCAGGTATTCGTGCGTCGCCAGGGTGATCGAATTGTCGTGCAGCGCCTGCATCATCGCGGTGAAGTAGTCGTCCGGCTGCGACCTGCCGGCCGCGATGTACTGCCGATAGATGCGGAAATCCATCATCTCGGCATAGCTGGCCGGCCGCGCCGGATCGAACCCCGCCGCCAGCTCCTCCGGCGAATACAGCGTTTCGCGCAGCGGCCGGAAGGCGAACGGGAACTTCGGCATGGCGGACAAATATCACGTTTCACCGCCCCGCAAGAGCGGCGCTTGACACCCGGTCGGGGGTGGTGCAAAGTCGCGCCGGATGCTCCGGGTGGCGCGCCAGATCTTTCGTTTTAGGGGGTTGCTGGCGACGCTGACGGCGCGTGAGCTGAAGGCTCGCTACCGCGGTTCGGTCCTGGGGTTTCTCTGGTCGCTGGCCAATCCGCTGCTGCTGCTGGGGATCTACACTTTCGTGTTCGACGTGATCTTCCGGCCGCGCGTCGAAGGGATCTCTCCGTACGCGCTGTTCGTGGTGTGCGGGCTGTTTCCCTGGATCTGGCTCTCCGCTTCGACGCTGGAAGGCTCAATGTCGCTGGTCGCCAATTCGGGGCTGATCCGCAAGGCGGTCTTTCCGGCGGAGCTGCTGCCGATGGTGGCGGTGCTCGCCAACGCCGTGCACCTGCTGCTGGCGATGCCGGTGCTGGTGGCGGGGCTGGTGACGGCGCGGCTGCTCAATCACTCGGTGGGCGGCGTGTCGGGGTTTCTGCTGCCGGCGGTGCTGCTGCTGCAAATTCCGATGATCGCCGGGCTGGCGGTGGGGGCGTCGGCGCTGACCGTCTACTTCAAGGACGTGCGGGACCTGCTGGCCAACCTGCTCAACCTGCTGTTCTTCGTCACCCCGATCCTCTATTCGCTGCAGTCGCTGGCCGGGCGGCCCGTGCTGTACTGGCTGGTGCGCCTCAATCCGTTCACCCCGTTCACCGCGGCCTACCAGCAGATCCTGTTTTTCGGCCGGCTGCCGGCGCTCTCGCTGTGGCTGCAGATGGCCGCCGTCAGCCTGGTCGCGTGGGCGCTCGGCGCCGGGATCTTCGAACGCCTGCGCGAGAACCTGGTCGAGACCGCATGAGCCGCCCGGATTCCGCTCCGGCGACGGCGCCCGGCGGCGACACGGCGGCGCCGCCGGTCATCCAGGTCCAGGACGTCGGCAAACGCTTCCGGCGGTCGCTGCCGGGCGACCGGCTGCGCACGCTCAAGAGCGCCCTGGTCGGCGGCCTGCGGACGCGCGACCTGCCGCCCGAAGACACCATCCCGGCGCTCTCCGGCGTCACCTTCAGCGTCGCGCGCGGCGAATCGTTCGGGTTGATCGGCGGCAACGGCTCGGGCAAGTCGACGCTGCTCAAGCTGGTGGCGGGCATGCTGCGGCCGACCACCGGGCAGGTGGTGGTGGACGGGCGGGTGGCGGCCCTGATCGAGCTGGGGGCCGGGTTCCATCCCGAGATCTCGGGCCGGGAAAACGTCTACATCAACGGCGCCGTGCTCGGCCTGTCGCGGCGTGAGATCGACCGCCGCTATGCCGACATCGTGGAGTTCTCGGGGTTGGGCGGCTTCATGGAGGAGCCGGTCAAAAACTATTCGTCGGGGATGTACGTGCGGCTGGGGTTCGCCGTCGCCATCCACACCGACCCCGACGTGCTGCTGGTGGACGAGGTGCTGGCGGTGGGCGACGAGGCGTTCGCCCACCGCTGCGTGCGCCGCATCGAAGAGTTCCTGGCGGCCGGCAGGACGCTGCTGCTGGTCAGCCACTCGCTCGACCTGGTGGCGGAGCTGTGCGATCGCGTGCTGTGGCTCGACCGCGGCGACCAGCGGCTGGTCGGCGAGCCGCGGCGCGTGGTGGACGCCTACCGCCAGGCGGTGGCCGAGCAGGAGGGCGCCGAGCACCTGGCGGCGGCCAACCGCCAGCGCGCGGCGCTCGCGGCCGGCGGCACCGCCGCGGACGCCGACAACCCCGCAAATCCTGCGCACCCCGCGCACCCTCCAAACATCGCGAACGTTGCAGGCGCCACCGCCGGCGGCGGCAGGGGCGGCCGCACCGGCGCCGGCGATGCCGCCGCCGAAGCGGACCGCTGGGGCTCGCGCGCCGCCGAGCTGACCGGCATCCGTCTGCTGGGAGCCGACGGCGCCGAGCGCTACCTGCTGGCGTCCGGCGAGCCGGCGGTGTTCGAGCTGCGCGCCCGCGCCCTGGCGCCGCTGGACGACTTCGTGTTCGGCATCGCCATCCGCACGCCGCGCGGCTTCGAATGCTGGGGCACCAACACCGACCTGGCGGGCTACCTGCCCGGCCGCCTGAGCGGCGAGGTGGTGGTGCGGGTGACCTGCCCGGCGCTGCGCCTGGCTCCCGGCGAATACACCCTGGACGCGGCGGTGCACGCGCGCGACGGCGCTCCCTACGACTACCACCGCCGGGCGCTCGGCTTCACCGTCACCGCCAGGGCCGGCGGCATCGGCGTCTACTTCCCCGAGCACCGCTGGGACTTTGCCGGCGACGTCGCCTGGGAAGCGGCCCCCGAAGCCGCGGGCGCGGCCGCCGACACCTCACCCGCCTCACCCGCCTGAGCCGGCGGCGCCCCCCACCCCCTGCCCCTCGCCCCGGCGGCCGGACCCTTTGCTGTACGATCGCGCGGCAGGTCCAACGCCGCGCAAGGAGGTTGCCGATGGCCGAGCCCGCCGAGGGTCAGAACCTGAACGTGAAGATCAGCGACGACGAGCTGCGGGGCCACTACTCGAACCTGCTCCGCATCGCACACACCCGCGAGGAATTCATCCTGGACTTCATCAACGCGCTGCCGCCCCAGGCCATCGTGTCGGCGCGCATCCTGACCAGCCCCGGACACCTCAAGCGGATCATCCGGGCGCTGTCCACCAACCTGGAGCGATACGAAGAGACGTTCGGCCCGGTGCGGGAAGCCGCCGAACCGGCCGCCGCCGACGGCAGCGTCCACTGAAGATCTGACTGAAGATTTGAAGACCGCCGCCCTCCCGCGTGCCGCCGCTCGCGCCGCGACACGCCGGGAGGGTCCTGCATCCTGGAACCGCGGCCTGGCGGCTACGGCCCCTCCTGCACCGTCAGCTGACGGCCAGCAGCTCGACTTCAAACACCAGCGTGGCACCCGGCGGGATGACGCCGCCCGCTCCCTGGCGGCCATAGCCCAGCTCCGCCGGGATGACCAGCTTGCGCTTGCCGCCGACCTTCATGCCCGCGACGCCCTGGTCCCAGCCCTTGATGACCTGGCCGGCGCCGAGCTTGAACTTGAACGGTTGGTTGCGGTCCAGGCTGGAATCGAACTTGGTGCCGTTTTCGAGCCAGCCGGTGTAGTGCACCTGGACCACGTCGCCAGCCTTGGCTTCGGCGCCGGTGCCTTCCTTGAGCTCGGTGTACTTCAGTCCGGTTGCGGTGACGATCTCTTTGGGCGCGTTGGCTGCACTGGATGGTTCCATGGGCTTGGGTTCCTGGGCGACGAGGACCGCCGCCGAAAGCATGCCCGCGACGGCGAGCGACACCACTCTCGCCAGGAGAGCACGCGCGCTGGGCTTGGGGTTCATGGGCCGATCTCCTTTTCGGTATCGAATCGAGGAGGATTGTACGCCAGGAGCCGGCCGCCTTTGACCACCGCCACAACCGGGTTGATGCCGTAGTGGTAGGCCAGGTGCAGCAGGTTGGGAGCGTCGAGCAGCGCCAGGTCCGCCCGCTTGCCGACCTCGATCGAGCCGATCTCGCCGCCCAGGCCCAGGCTGCACGCGGCGTTCAGGGTGGCGGCGGTCAGGCTCTCCTCGATCGACAGGCCCAGCTCGAGGACCGCCAGGACCAGCACCATCGGCATCGATTCGGTGTGCGACGAACCGGGATTGCAGTCGGTGGCGAGCGCGATCGGCACGCCCGCTTCGACCAGCCGCCGGGCCGGCGCATAGCGATGCTTCATCAGGAAGAAGCTGGTGCCCGGCAGCAGCACCGCGATCACCCCGGCGCGCGCCAGGGCGTCGATGCCGGCGGGGGAGACCGCGATCAGGTGGTCCGCCGACAGCGCGCCCAGCTCGCCCGCCAGCTGGGCGCCGCCGGAGTCGACAAACTCATCGGCGTGCAGACGCGGCGCCAGGCCGTGGCGCACGCCCGCCTGCAGCACCCGGCGCGATTCCGCGGCGTCGAACACCCCATGTTCGCAGAACACGTCGCAGAAGCGCGCCAGGCCCGCTTCGGCGGCGGCCGGGATGATCTCGCCGCAGATCAGGTCGAGGAAGCGGGTGCGATCGTGGCGCGCTTCGGGCGGCACCTCGTGCGCCGCGAGCAGGGTCGGCACCAGGTCCACCGGGTGGCCGGCGGCGGCGCGCTGGATGGCGCGCAGCTGCTTGAGCTCGGCGGCGAGCGACAGCCCATAGCCGCTCTTGGCTTCCGCCGTGGTCGTGCCCCAGCGCAGCATCTGGTCGAGGCGGCGGCGCACCGCGACGACCAGGTCGTCCTCGCTGGCGCGCCGGGTGGCGGCGACGGTGGAAAGGATGCCGCCGCCGGCGGCGGCGATCTCCTGATAGGTCTTGCCGGCCAGGCGCGCGGCAAACTCCTCTTCGCGGCTGCCCGCCCAGGGCAGGTGGGTGTGGGGGTCGACAAAGCCCGGCACCAGCGTCCTGCCGCGGCCGTCCACCCGCGCCACGTCGGGCAGTTCTCCCAGCTGCTCCAGCCGCTCGGCGCGCGAGCCGACAAAGGCGATGCGGCCTTCGCGGCACAGCACCTCGGCATCGCGCAAGCGCAGCACCCGCCCCTGGTCGGCGCCCCGCCGCGGCACGGTACCGAGCGGCGTGGCAAGCTCCGCCAGGTTTTCGATCAGCAGCGCCGTCATTCGGTTGCTCCTCGGGGTCACTCCTGGAGGGAGGGGGGGCCGTCCCGCAGGCCGACCTGCGCGGCTCCCAGCTCCTGGACCGCGGCCCGGCGCCAGGCTTCGACGTCCTCCCAGGCGACCGGCACGGCCAGGCGCGGCATGGCTTCGCCGGCGGTCTCCGAAAGGTCGGCCAGGGCTTTGAGCGCCTGCAGCTGGAAGTCGCGCACGTGCCCGAACTTGGCGGCGGCGCCCGCCAGCAGCTGGGGCAGCGGCAGCTCGCGGCAGAGCAGGTACAGGTCGACGAAGTCGCGCCGCGAGCCGCGGCTGATGAGCGCTCCGAGCTTCATCAGGCCGAGGTCGAAAGCCGAGGCGAGCGCCAGGCCGTCGATCTCCTCGACCGGCGCCACCAGCGGATACGGATAGTAGTAAAAACGCACGCCGACGCCGGCATCGGTGCCGCCCAGGCGGACGAAGAGGTACCCATCGCGCGCCGTCTCGACGCGCGTCGCGGCATCGAGCGCCAGCAGCGCCTGCAACAGGTCGCGGCGCTCGGTGCCGGTCAACCGGTTGGTGCCGGTCATCAGGTCCAGCTCGCCGGCGGGGCGGTGCCCCAGGTAGAGCGCCAGACCGCTGCCGCCGGCCAGGTAGAAGTCCTCCGCCCACGGCGCCGCGGCCAGCCGGCCGGCCAGCGCCTGGGCGCGCGGCGACAGCGCCTCGCGATGGCTGGGTGCCAGAGAAACCGGCGGCGGGATCACGCCGTCGCCCGTCCGCGGTCGAGCGCCCCGCCCGGGCGGGACGTCAGAGCGGCCACAGTTCGCGCCGCCGCCCGAGCGCCGCCTGGAGCTCTGGCGGCGCCGGCGGCAGGTCCAGGACAAGCGTCCAAAAGGCGAGGCTGCGGCGCGACAGGCGCCGGGCCCCGTGCTGCTCGACCCATGCCGCCAGGGATGCCCGCGGCAGCCGGCGGCAGAGCCAGGCGAGATCCGCGCCGTCGCCGTCTTCCAGCAGCCGCCCGACCACGTGCGGGTCGGGCGCGGCAGGGTCGAAAGGCGCCGGCACCTCCGCAAACAGGCGCAGCGCCGCGGCGGGCATCTCCATGCCGGACGGCAACAAGCGGGTCAGGGGTCAGGCTTCCCGTCGCTTGCGCGGCAGCGTCAGGACGGTCGCCGAGTTGCGCTCGTCCTCCATCTCGGCTTCCAGGACGCGCTGGAACAGGTCCAGGTTGTTCTTGAACTTGACCTGCAGCTCGCGGCGCAGCGTGCGCAGTTCGGCGATCTTGCTTTCGATCCGCGAGGACTGCTCGATGGCCTGCTGGACGATGCGATCCGCCGCCAGCTCGGCCTCCTTGACCGTCAGCTCGGCTTCGCGCTTGGCGGTGGCGGTGATCTCATCCGACACCTTTTGCGCCCGCAGCAGCGTCTGCTGCAGCTGGTGCTCCCGGTTTTCGGTCTCTTCCAGCCGCTGCTTGTAGTAGCGCGCTTCGTGTTCCAGCTTTTCGATCTGGGACAGCCGGTCCGCCAGCTCGTCGGCGACCATGGCCAGGAACAGCTCGACTTCGCCCGTGTCGCAACCGCGCAGTTTCTGCGGGAAGCGCATGCGCTGGATTTCGAGGGGAGTCAGGCCCATAGGCGATCCTTTATGCGGCGATCCACCCGGCGGCATCGCCACGTCTAGAGAAGGATGCCTATCTTAGCATGGACAAAGGCTGTACCCGCGGACCGAAGAGCGCGGTGCCGACCCGCACGTGGGTCGCGCCCTCTGCGATCGCCGCCTCGAAATCGTCGCTCATCCCCATCGACAGGTACCCCGGCCAGCCCGCCCATTCGGGCAGCGCACCCAGCGCGTCGCGCAGCTCCCGCAGCCGGCGGAACCAGGCGCGCGCCGCCGCGTCGGATTCCTCCTGCGGCGGGATGGCCATCAGGCCGACGATGCGCAGCGCGGGCAGGGCGGCGAGCGGGCGCAGCGCCACCGCCAGGTCGGCAGCGCCAAAGCCGTGCTTGCTCGGCTCGCCGGCCAGGTTCACCTCGATGAAGCCGGTCAGGGCGAGACCGCGCCGCGCCGCCTCGCGATCCACGGCGGTGACGATGGCGGCGCGGTCCAGCGAATGGATGCAGGTGAACAGATCGAGCGCCTGGCGGATCTTGTTGCTTTGCAGCGGCCCGATCAGGTGCCATTCGATGTTGGGGGCCGGTGGGGCCAGTGGAGCCGGTGGCGCCGCGGCCGCCTGGGAGGCAGGCGCCGCCGGCCCGGCGGCAGGCGGCATCAGCAGCGCGAGCTGGCGGCTTTTGGCCAGCGCCTCCTGGACCCGGTTCTCCCCCAGCAGGCGCAGGCCGGCGTCGACGAAGGGGCGGACCGCTTCGGCGGGCTGCGTCTTGCTGGCGGCGACCAGGGTGACCGAGCCGGGCGGCCGGCCGGCCCGGCGGCAGGCGGCGGCGATCCGCTCGTCGATCACCGCCAGCCGCTCGGCCGCAGGGGCGGCCGGGGAGCCGGCGGGAGGAACGGTCACCGCTGGCTCCTGCCGACCGCGAGGCGCCAGCCGGTCAGACCGGCTGCTCGACCAGGTGCAGGATGCGCTTGCAGCTGTCGCACTGCACCAGCCCCTCGCCGTTGGTGATCTCGACCACCACCTGGGGCCGCACCCGGTAGTTGCAGACGCCGCAATGCCACTCGCGCGGACCCTTGCGCGGCCCCTCGATGATGCGGACGGGCGCCAGGGCGCCGGCGGGGTTGCGTTCCAGGATGCGCTCGAACTGCGCCAGCACCGCGCGCGGCAGCTTGGCGCGCAGCTGTTGGATCTGCTCGCGCAGAGCCTTCGCCTGGCGCTGAATCTCCGGCTTTTCGGCGTCCCAGCGCGCCAGCTCGGTGGCATAGCGGTCGGCCAGGTCGCGGAACGCATCGCGCTTTTCGGTCACTTCCAGCTGCTTTTCGTCGTGACGATCGAGCGACGTCAGCGCCTGTTCCTCGAAGCCGCCGATCTGCGACTTGACGGTGTCGATCTCCTGCAGCAGGGCGCCGTACTCCCGCTGCGTGCTGACGCGGTTGATCTGCTGCTGGTACTTCTTGAGCTTGTCTTGCGCGTCGGCAACCGCCGCTTCGGCGGTGCGCCGCTCTCGCGACGCCTCTTCCATGGTCTGTTCCAGCTCGTCGATCTCGGCTTTGCGCTGGGCGTGCTCATCGTGCAGCTCGCGCATCCAGTCGGGGATGCCGTGCAGTCGGTGCTCAGCCTCCCGGAGGGCCAGGATGGCTTGCTGCAGCTCCACGACGTGTTGCAGATTCGGGTTCATCGACAGGACAGCTCCTCTCTCCGATTCGCGGCGCCACCGGCGCCCGGACGCTCATCGCCGGGACGGCTGCGGGACCGCGGCCTCAAAAAAACAGGGATCATGCCGTTCGAAGTGGGTCCACCTGGATTTGAACCAGGGACCTGCCGGTTATGAGCCGGACGCTCTAACCGCTGAGCTATGGACCCGGAAGAGCCCTGGTGCGGGCGTGCCAGTATAGCACTGCGCGATGGGCCGCCGCGGGCGGCCGGATCTGCGCTCGAACGGTGGTGGGTCATCTTCTAATCGGCCTTCCCGGGCGTCGTTTCACCCGGCAGCTGGTCGATCCAGGCGCGGTCTTCGGCCGCCGGCGTCCGCTGCTCGGTGACGAAGTCGCCCCAGCGCGCGGCCAGCCGGCGCGCCAGCGCCGCGGCCTTGGGCGGATCGTCGACCGGGCGGCTGCCGCCGCCGGCGTCCCAGCGCCACAGGGTCAACCGCGGCGGCGCGGCGCCCGCGACGCCGGCAGCCGCGGCGCCGAGCGGCGGCGCGACGGCGAATGCGTCGTAGAGGCGGGACGCGATCACGCCGAAGGTGTCGGCGCCGCCCGGCGTGGTCGCGGTGCCCGCGAACTCCGCCAGGCGGGCGCGATGCCAGCGCGGGTCCGCGGCGGCAAAGCGAGCCTCCCACAGCAGCTGATCGTCGCCCGCAAGCAGCGAAAACAGGTTGGCGCCGTTGCTCGAATAGAGCTCCGACAGCACCTCGTCCGAGGCGCCATGAAACAGGCTGGGCGCCATCGCCGGCGGCGGCTCCCCCCCGCGGCCTCGACCAGGGTCGCCCAGACGCGGGTCAGCGCCGCCCGCTCTCCGCGCGCGACCGCCAGAGGGCGCCGGCACCAGCTGGGCAGCTTGACGGCCAGGGGCACCTCGAGGCTGGCGCGCGCCAGGTCGTCGCCGTGGCCGACGACGCCCTGCTCTCCCATCTCCTCGCCGTAGTCCGCCGCCACCACCACCAGCGAACGATCCCACTGGCCGCTGGCCTGCAGCGCGTCGAGCAGGCGCCCGACCTTTTCGTCGGCCCAGGCGACGTTGAGCTGGTACATCAGCTTGAGGCGCCGCAGCTCGGCGGCGGGCAGCGGCACCGCCGGATCGGCGTGGGCTTCGACTTCCGCCGGCTCGATCAGCCGCGGCAGGGCGCGCAGTTCGGCGGCCGGAACGCCGGCGGCCAGGCTGGGCAGCAGCCAGTCGCGGCGCACGAAGGGCGTGTCGGGCTGGGTGATGTGCACCCAGACCAGGACTTTGCCCCCTTCCAGCGATTCCAGCAGCTCCGCCGCCTCGCGGTTCCTGCCGGCCACGTCGAAGGTGTCGAAGCCGCGGTCGTAGCCATATTCGGCGGTGTACCAGCGGCCGCCGGAGAAGCCGGCGGTGCGATAGCCCAGGGCCTTGAACGCCCGCGGCAGCGTCAGCAGGTCGTCCGCCAGCTCGGCGTCGCCGTCCAGGATGGCGTGGTGCTGCCACGGCGAAAGGCCGGTGAAGAGCGACGCCATGGCCGGCACACCCCAGCTGGACGAGGCGACGCCGCGCCCCACCCAGTCGGCCTGGCGCAGGAAGCGCGTCAGGTAAGGGGTCAACCGCGGATCGCCGCCCAGGCCGCCCACCGCGTCGGCGCGCAGCGCGTCCAGGGTGATCAGCACCACCGGCCCGCCCGGGGTCGCATGGCGCTGGGAGCTGCAGGCGGCCAGCAACAGGAGCGCCGCCAGCGCCACTGCCGCCCGCAGCGGCGCCGCCCGCCGGGGCGTCGCCGCCCTGGGAGCGCGCCGGTTACCCGGCGGCGTGGGGATAGAGCCGTCGATAGCTGTCAGAGAGCACCAGAATGCGTTTCACGTAGATCTTCGACTCCTCGATGCTGAGACCTTCGAGGAAGCGGTCGAGATCGGTGGTCCGCGCTTCGCGCCACATGCGCTTGATGCGGTACGGGCCGCCGTTGTAGCCGGCCAGGGCCAGCTCGACGTTGCCGCCGAACATGGCCAGCACCTGACGCAGGTAGGAAGCGCCCACCCGCACGTTGAAGGCCGGCTCGGCCAGCCGGTCGCGCGCCCAGCTGAGCCCCAGCCCGCGCGCCAGCTCGCGCGCCGTGCCGGGCATCAGCTGCATCAGGCCGCGCGCTCCGGACCGGCTGAGGGCGTTGGTGTCGAAGGCGCTTTCCTGGCGGATGACGGCGAACACCAGCGATGGCGGCAGGCCGTTGGCCGCCGCCGCGGCGCGGATGTCTTCGGCAAAATCGAGCGGATAGTAGAGCTTGAGAGCCTGCTCCGGCACCGTCGCCTGGAGCGGGCCGCCGAGCGCCGGGAACGCCTCGTGGATCGCCATGACGCTCTTGCGGCGGTCGCCCAGCCGGGCCAGGATCACCGCCTGGAGCGCCGCCACCGGCCGCGGCTGGGCGCGGTCCTGCACCAGCGCAAGCTCCGACTGCGCCAGGTCGTCCAGGCCGAAATCGCTCAGCAGCTGCGCGCGCACCAGGGCCGGATCGTAGGGCCACGGCTCGGCGGCGTTCGCCGTCCCATCCTCCGGCGGTGGCGCCTTGAAGCGGGCAAGCCGCAGCACGGCGTTGCGGCGATAGAAGTCGGCGGTATCGGCGGCGGCGACCTGGCTGTACAGCTCCTGGGCGCGCGCCGACTCACCCTGGCCCTCGAAGCAGCGCGCGATCCAATAGCGGGCGCGCCGGCTGGCGCTGTCGCCAGGATAGAGCGTGGTCAGCTCGGTCCACAGGCGCACCGCGCCGACGGAGTCGCCGCGATTGAAGCTCTGCCAGCCGCGGTTCCACAGGAAACTGGCGCCCGCCGTATCGCGCGGATCGACGGCGTGCAGCCGGCGCAGCGCGGCGACCGCTTCGTCGTAACGGTCCTCTTCGATCAGGTGCAAGAAGAGGGCGCGCCACGCCTTGGCGGACAGCGCCGGATCGACGCCCATCTCGGCGGCGCCCCGCAAGTAGAGCTCCGCCGCCAGCCGCATCTTCTGCCGCTCGGCCTTGGCGCTGGCGCGTTTGCGCGGCTCGCTGGCGGCCACGTCGTCGCTGGCTTCGGCGAGCGCCCAATCGAGAGCCGCCATGTCCTGGCCCTTGAGCAGCGGTTGCATCTGGCGCAGGGCGCGGTCCCTGGCGGCATGGTGGTCGCCGCGCGGGTCGCTGGTTTCGAGCGGCGCCAGCAGGGCGAGCGCGTCGCGGCCGCGGTGGCCGCGGGTCAGCACCTCGGCCTTGAGCAGCATCCAGGACAGGTCGCGGTCGGCCGGGGCCACGGCGTCGAGCGTCACCAGCGCGTTGGGGAAGAGTTGCAGCGCGAGCAGCGCCTGCGCCCGCTGCCGCAGCTCGGACGTGGTGAGGATGTCGGTCCACACCAGGCTGCCGTCGGGGCGGCGGAACACTTCGGCGACATCCAGCTGGGCGGCGGCCAGGGGCGACGACACCAGCAGCTGGCGCGCCTCCTGGGCGCGGAGCTTGGCGTCGCCCAGCCGGGTGCCGATCTGCCAGGCAAGGCTGTCCAGGTGGGTCCGTTCCTCGCCGCGCAAACCTTCCGCCGCCGCGCGGCGGACCAGCGCCAGCGCCGCGTCGGCGTCGTTTTGCTCCCAGGCAAGATAGGCCGCCCGCTCCAGCGCGCGCGGCCGCAGCGGCGAAGCGGGGTCGTCCGCCACCAGCTTGGCCAGGGCCGCCCGCGCCACCAGCGCGTGGCCGCGGGCGCGCGCGGCGTCCGCCAGGAGCAGCAGGCGCCAGTCTTCGAGCAGGCCGCCCGGGTTGCGCGCCGCGAACAATCGCTCTTCGGCCAGCGCCACCTGGCCGCACGAGTGCGCGTAGAGGCCCGACAGCAGGCTGGCCAGGCGCACGTCCGGCCCCTGCGCCGCGAGCATCGGCGCCAGGTCGGCCTGGGCCGCCGCGCAGTCGTGGCGGCGCATCGCTTCGCCAGCGGTATGGAACTCTTCGGCGCCGCCGGACGACAGGTCCACGGCGCGGGGGGGACCTGCTGGGTGAAGCCAGCCAGAACCGGCAGGCAGACCAGCGCCAGGGCAATCAGCTGGCTGGAACGTCCACGTCTCACAATGGCTTGCTACCTCGGCGCGCGTAGACCCGGGCGCACGACACCTGCAGGGCGCGCGGCCTCAGATGCCCAAAGCCTTTGCATCGCCAGATGCCAGAATGCGCACCAGCTCCTGGTAGAAATAGTCGGTGGACTTCACGATGCGCGGGTCGACGCGCTCTTCGTACATCTGGCGCGAACGGTCGATGTCTTCGCGCAGCCGCTCGTAGATGTCGCGGTTGCGGCGGCCGGCTTCCACCTGCTCTTCGTTGTACAGCTTGATTTCGCTCACCAGCAGGCGCGCCAGACGCCGGGCCTCTTCGTGGAGGGTGTCGTCGCCGCTGCCGCTGGTTGGCGCCATGCGGGTGGTGGCAAACGCCCAGCCCGGACCGTGCACGCCGCTGGGCGGACGGACTTCCGGGGTGGCCGAACCCAGCGCGCCGCCGCGCAGCGGCTCGAAGGCGGGCGCCGCCGCGGGGGGCACCAGGGGAGTGACCGGCGCGAGCGGCGGCCGTGCCGGCAGGGCGTCCTGGTCGAGGCCCGCCGGCAGCTGCGAGGTCTCCAGCGGCAAGGCGGCGTCCGGCGAGGCCGGCGCGAGCGGCGCCACGGCGCGCAGCGAGCCGGGTCCGGCCAGCACGGGCGCCACCGGCGGGACGGCGGCCGGGAAGGTTCCGGCGGCGTGGTCCTGTGCGGCGGCGCCGCGGTCGCCCGTGTCCGCCGGTGCGGCGCTTTCGCGTTCCTGCGACGGTCCCTGTGCCATGCCCGCCTCCGCACCCTTACGAGCCCATGACGCCACTCCCGCCTCGCGCAGCGCGACCGGCGGCAGCAGCACCGTCGCGTTGTCGGGTCCGCTGCCGGTGCCGGCGGCGGCCGTTTCCACCGCGGGGGCCCGGTCCGCGGCGGCCGGCGCCGGGGGTTCCGAGACCTGAGGGGCAGGGAAGGCATGGCCGCCGTCGCCTGAGGTTGCGGCGCCGCCGGACCCGGCCGCGGAGGCCAGCGAATCGTCGGCATCGGGCTCGGAGGCCGCCAGGGGCGGCGCCGGCTCCGGGCGGCTGTCGGCTCCCTCCAGCGGGCGCACCGGCCAGGGGCGCGGGATCTCCGCCGTACGCTGCACCAGCGGCACCCTGGGCGAGTCGTAGAGCGCCGTCGGAGACATGCCGAAGGGTTGCTGCGCCTGACCAAGTCCCGCCGGCCTGGCGCCGCCGGACGGCTGGGCGGAACCCGGATCGCCGGTCGCTGCCGCCGGCGCGGCCGGGCTGGAGGCAGCCGGCGAGTGGGTCGCAACGGCGGGCGCTTCACCCGCGTCGTTGGCGGGGGCGGGGGCGGGGGCGGGGATTGCCGGGGTCGCAGGGGCTGCCGGCGTGGCGGCGAGCGCCGGCGTCGCACCGGTGATCCGGGCACCCGACACGGCGCCGGAGCTGACCCAACCGGCCGGGGATGCGAGCGAGGCAAGGCCGGCGACGCCGGCGCCAAGGCCCGCGGCACCCGCACTGCCGGCGGCGTCGCTGCCGGCAGCGTCGGTGTCGGTGTCGGCGGGCCGGTCGGCGGCGTCGGTGCTGCCGGCGCGGTCGGAGGCAGCGGAGGCAGCGGAGACGTGGGCGCCAGAGCCCGCGGCGCCGGCTTCCTGCACGGACGCGTCTGCCGAGATCAGGCTGGCGGTCGCGGCGCGATGCCGGAAGGCAAGGGTTTCAATGGCCAGCGCCGCCACATAGGCGAGGCTTTGCAGCGCGGGCATGGCCGCGGTCGTGGACGCCGCGGCATGCGCGGGCGCCGCGGCGGCGTCCACCGGCGCCGCCGACGCCAGGTCGTCGCCGTACAGCACGGCCACGACGCGATCGCGCAGCACCAGCGGCACCAGCACTCCGGACGCCGGCATGGGGCTTTCCAGCGGCCCGCACAGCACCGCGCAGTCCGCCGCCGACAGGCGGACCGCGCCCGCCGCCACGGCGTCCGCGATGCCGACCGCACGTTGCCAGGCGCTGTCGGCGGCCGGCGACAGGCGCACGTCCTTGACGGCGGGCGCCGCGTTGCCGTCGCCGCCGGCAGCCGGACCGAAGCCCTGTGCGCCCCAGCCCTGCAGCCCGTTGCCGCGCACCAGCAGCAGCGCGCTGCGCGAGCAGAATCCCGCCGCCGCCGTCAGCAGGGCGCCGAGCACCTCCACCTGGGTGCGAGCGCGGTCGAGATCCGCGAAGGCGTTCCGCAACCTGCCGGCCGCATCGGCGCTCCCCTCCGCCCGCGCCGCCGCCGCCGCCGGAGCCAGGTCTTCATGCGCCACGTAGGGGCCGGTCGGCGGCGCGGCGATCTGGTCGAGGTGGCGCTGCAGATCCTGATGCCCCTCGCGCAACCGATCCTGGACCTCGCGGCGCAAGGCCGAGAACGCCTGGTCGAACGTGGCGCCAATCTGTGCGTTCAGCTGATCGATATTTTCCACAAGGGCCATCCTAAGGTTCTCCGCCGGGCTGGCGTGGGCCCACAGGCCACCGAGGTCATCGCCAGGCACCTTCCTGCGGTTCTAAGGGAGATTGATTATTCTGTAGCGGTCCCCCCATGTCAAGGTAAAGCGCACGCGCAAAAGCACTGTCGCATCAGAGCTTAGACCCCGCCACCCCACCGCTCGACCGGCCCGCGCGGGCTCGGCATCCGCAACGCGTAGCCGAGCAAGGCGAGGACACCTCGCGCCCGCCGGTGCAGCACGGAGGACTTGGCAAAGGCGACTTGGGCGCGCTGCAGCTCACGGCGCGCCAGCATCCTGCGCCATTGATCCTCTCTGCAAAAGCTCACCAGATCGAGGAATACCAGGGCCGCGCTGTGGTCTTCGGAAATGCGCAACAACCCGCTCAGCACTTTCAGCAGACGTCGGATGGCCTGCCAACGGCGGACCGTGCCGGTGTGCCACCTGCGCGGCCTGCCAGCGCAGCCGTAGACGGGTCACCGGCTCGCTCACCTGGTCGATGGCCACATCGGCATCGGCAAGCAGAGAATCGACTGCCCGCGGGTTTTTGATGTCGATCAAGGCCAGCGCCAAGCCAAGGCACGTTGAGACGCTGGTCGCCGGTATCGATCGGGTCAGGTCTCGGGCTTGCAGGAAGATTTCCAGCGCCTCGCTGGGCTCCCCTACCAAAAGTAGGGTCCAGCCCAGCTCATTGCTGGCCTCACCCAATTCCGCGTCACCAAGGACCTCGAACAGGCTGACGGCGCGGCTGGCCAGGGCCAGCGCCTCTTCGTGACGCCCCTGCTCGCGCCGCAAGCGCGCCAGCGTCTGGCAGTAGAGCGCCCGTGCGTAGTCGAGATCCGGGGTGAGAATTGCCGCCGCTCTTTGCAGCTCCTGGTACGCCGCCGGCCGATTGGTCAAATCGAGCAGGCCCTGGGTGCTGGCACACCGGCACTCCACCACCAACTGCCGATGCAGCGAGCTTCCGGCCGTGAAGTGGCGGCAGAAACGGCAGGTCGCCACGTGGCGCAGCAGTTCCTTTTCGGCATCTCCAAGCGCATTCAACCGCGTCGGCACCAGGTGACGCATCGGTGGCCTCACGAACGGACATCCTCGATGCGTCGAAGCAGGGTCGAGAAGGTGCCTACGATCGACTCCAAGGTTTCGACCACGATTTGCCGGCCCTCGCTGTCCATCTGTTCGATTTGCTGCAGGCAGTGGACGAGCCGGGGGTTCAGCACCGCGTACCCCGGCACGGTATCGACGGGTACGCGGAAGACACTGGCCAGGCGCATCAGAACGATGGTCGGGGGCGTATTACGGCCGCGCGGCACCTGCGCTCCGTTGCTGATCGCCCGTATCGCCGATCTCACGGCGTCCCTTCTTGGCGCCCAGCGGCGGCTCGGCGAGGGCCAGAAGATTCTGGCGCTGGCAGAGCAGGTCTACCTTGAGGCGGGGCAGGAGCACTTGGCGGGGCGGGCACTGATCAAGGCCGGGAATCTGGCGGGGCTGAACGGCACGCCGGGAAAGGCCATCCACCTCCTGCGGCGCGGGTTTGAGCTGATCGAGCCGGAGCGCGAGCCCGCTCTGGTCACCCAAACCCTGCGGAGCATGATTTGGGGCCTCTGCGACCTGGGGCACTTCCGTAGTGCTCGGCGCCTCCTCTGGCGCAGCCGCGTCCTGTTCGTCCGGGAAGGCAACGACCTCGACCTGCTGCGGCTCCGCTGGCTCGAAGGACGAATCTATGCGGGCCTATCCGATTTCGCTCGTGCAGAGGTTGCTTTCCAGGAGACGCGAAGCGGTTTTGCCGCCAAGGGCCAGATCTACCCGGCGGCTCTGGCGGGCCTCGATCTGGCTGCCCTCTGGACACGGCAAGGTCGCGCCCCGGAGGTCTGCGCACTGGCCGAGGAGATGATCGGCACCTTCCGGGCGCTGCACATTGCTCGGGAAGCCATCGCCGCCCTGGTGATGGTCAAGCACGTCTGCTCGGTTGAACGTGGCCGGCGGGTGCTCGATGTCATCCGCCTGGTGGTGCGGTTCCTCGAAGAGCTGGAGCAGCAGCCCGTCCGGAATCAATCCTCCAGCGGCACTCGTCGAGTGTCAACGTCCAGCTTGCCGTCGTCCTGATCGCGCCGGGCCTGTCGCTCCAGCTGCAGACGATCCACGACTCGCCGCACCGTCTCTTCGACGAGGCGATCGAAACCTCCTGGTGGCGGCGGATCGTCTTCGACCGACGACAGGTCGCCCTGGTACCCCATGGCTTCAAAAGCCTCCAGCAGCTCGTCCGCTGCTGCACGGCGCTTTTTCGCCGCTCGGCCACGATCTCGAAAAACTTCTCCTCGGGCATGCCGAGCACGTGCAATACGGAAACGATGTGTTTGACCTTCAGGTCGACCTCGCCGCAGAACACCCGCCGCAGGGATTTTGGTCCCTGCCCAAGCCGCCGCTCCACTTCGGTCACCGTCAGGCCGGCAGCGCGGATGATCTGACGCAGGACGACCCCATAGTGACGGACTTCCTGCTCGGCCGAGAAAGGCTTCTTCGCCATGGTCGTCGCAGTGTAGCTGATTCTTACCCTTCTACCCCCCTTTTCCGACCTTCCGGCAGCAGATGAAACACTCAGCATTTACGGCGACCCAATGCGCGTTTCGACGCCGCGGGTGAGCCACCGGCAGGACCAGGGCCGGCCCCCCCATGCAACAGCTAAGGGCTGCTGTGCGCGCCGCCGTCCCGGCGCAAGGCTCGGCGACGACGGCAGGATCATCAGGTCTTCAAGCCGGATCATCCTCGATGGCGACGAAACCGCCAAGGATGCTTTCGAACCGATGAAAGTCAAAATCACAAAGCACACGGCGGAAGTCGTCCGTGAGCGCAGCCCCGTACACCTCCAGTCTACGAGCAACGGGATGTTGGTCATATCCGCCATGATGCCTGTCGATCGTTGCAACCATACCTGCACCCAGCTCCTCAGGGGAACGAAGCTTCGAGTTGTCGAAGGTTGTCACCTCCCGGCCCTCAGCCCTCAGCCGTCGTATGACAGGACCATTGGTCTCCGAATTCACGACCCAGACCGGCGCGCGAGCGGCCAGCGCCACGAGACCCTCGCCAAGCTCGTGGTCGAGAACCAAGGCTACCGTGGACCATGCATGAGTGGGCATCAAGATTATCCTTGCTAAATGTGGTGGCATCTGGTGCCGTGCTTACGAACCAGGGGCCTCAGTCAGGTATACCTCACCTCAATCTTCAACCAGTGTAGCCCACCCGTAGCCCGGCGGACCCGTTCGGGACGTAGACTGCGCGTTGTCGCTGAGCCACTGCAGGAAGGGAGGTAGCTTCAGTAGGTTCTGCAGCTCCTGCTGGTACAGCATCTGCAGCACAACGCCTTCCGTAGCCAGGAGGTTCATGAAGTTGCTCAGGCTACTGGGCGACGGGATGCTGTCGTCTGGCACCAACTGCGGTTGTGAGGGATCGGTAGGTATCGGCAATGAGCTAGGGGGAAGCGCCCCTGGTACGCGGGGACTGGGGCCTCCTCTCTGCCAATTCTTCCACTTCCAGTCATGAGCGTGTGGATCTCCCTGACCGTGATCGTGGCCGTAGTCAATGTCTTTGTCGGCACAGCCGTCGGGACCAAAGTGCCTCCAAGTTCCACCCCCATCGGGATCAGGGATCCATTGCCACGTGTCCGGCGGACCCCCCCGAGCGGGGGGTTTCCAAGAGTCGCCGAGGGGGTCGAACAGATTCACCGGATCACCGGACGCGTATTGGTAAAGGCCTGTCTCGCCAGTCTGCGGTTTGGGATCGCGGCTCTCCCACCGTCCGAGGCTTGGATCATAAGCGCGGAACTTGGTGAGGGAGAGGCCCGAGGGAGAGTGGTAATAGTAACTTGCAAAACCGAACCTTGGCGGGGTGCCTTCGTTGATGGTGAGGCGGCCGTACGGGTCATAGTCGTAGCGGCTGACGACATTGCCGCTGGTATCGGTGACTTCGCGCACGCTGCCCAGATGGTCGTAGGAGAAGTAGTAATTGCCACCGCCGGACTGCATGCCTCCCGGGAAGAAGCGGGTGAGGATCGGCTCAGTTGGGCAGGTGATGGTCTTGGGGGTGTCTCCCAAGGGGATGGTGGTGCCGGAATAGGTGATGGACAGGCTGTGGGTGGTGCCGGAGTAGAGGGCTGGCGTGGAGTAGGTGAAACCGTGGTCGCCGTTGCCCTTGCCGGCAGTTTGCAGGTCCTGGCGGAAGTTGGCGGCGGGGATGGTGGCGAGCAGGGCGCCGTTGTCGTAGATGTCCACGTTGAGGGCGGCGTTGGGTTGATTGGCATCCCAGGCCCAACCAACCAGCTGGGTGCAATCGGCAGTGTCGAAGTACCCGCCGAAGTTGGCGCTGGAACAGGTGAGCGTTTGCGGGGCGCCGATGACCGTCGGCGTGCCGCCGGCTTTGAGGGTGATGGTCTGAGCGGTGCCGGTCTTGAGGGCAGCGGGGGTGGGGAGGAAGAAGCCGTGGGCGCCGTTGCCAATGCCGGCGTTTTCCAGGTCCTGGCGGAAGGTGCTGGCAAGGACGGTGGCGATCAGGGTCGTGCCGTCGTAGACGTCGACGTTGATCGGGTCGTTGGGTTCGGTGGCGTCCCAGGCCCAGCCGGCGAGCTGGGTGCAGCTGGGGCTGGCGAACGAGCCCGCAAAGCTGGGCGCGGTACAGGTCACGGTGCGGGTGCCGAGCGACGTCGTCGTGCCGGTGAGCAAGAGCGTCACGGCCTGCGCCGTGCCGGTCTTGAAATGCGCGGGCAAGGGGTAGGTAAAGCCGTGGTTGCCGTTGCCGGCGCCGGCGAGCTTGAGGTCGCTGCGGTAGGTGTTGGCCAGCACCGTTGCCTCGCTGGTCGTGCCGGACTCGATGCTGACGCTGACCGGCGTGTTCGGCTGGGCGGGATTCCACGCCCAGCCGGCCACCTGGTTGCAGTTGAGGCTGTCGAAGTTGCCAGGCGCGGTGACGGTTCCGGTCGGATCGACGGTGGCGTCCGTCTCTTCGACGATCTGGTCTTCCACCCAGATGTAATGCCGGCTGCTCGCCACTGCGCCGTTGTTCAGCTCGGTGATGAGCACGCGCCGCCCCAACCCGTCGTAGGCGAACTGGCTGCGCTGGGCGCCGATGTTGATCGCGGTCAGCCGATTCTCTGCATCCCATTCGTAGGTGCGGGTGCCGTCGGACAGCAGGTTGCCGTTGGCATCGTATTGGAACGCCTGCCCCTGGCCGAGAGCTGCGACGACCGCGTTGCCGAGGCCTGGATTTGATCCAGTGCGAATCGAGCCGGTGCGACAGAAATGGTCTCTGTCTGCTATCCTTGACTGAGGAGGACCTTCATGCCTTTCCCAAGAAAATTTAAACCCCTGCTTGATATCGAACTCCCCGACGTCGACAGACCGGATTACGCATGGCTCGTCTACGCAGTTTGCGCCTGCAGCAAGGATGCATGCGGCTGGGGGGGGTGGATTATCGACTCCGTGTATCAACATACGCAGGAGCTTCGGGAGACAACGCGCGTGGATAAGCTCCTCCCCTTCGATGACACGCAGAGATGCCCGAGCTGCGGCGGCACTCTATTCAGAACGGGAGCCGAATTGAGATTCGAGCCCTCGATCGATCAATCCCCCAAATGGGGAACACCCGGCGTCGATTATGAAGTTGTCACGATGAAATTTGAGGACGAATGAACCTCATCGCGCCGCGGGCGTCTGCGCTGACCGGACGGCAGCTGCCGCGCCAGGGCGGCTGCTGCGGATCTTCATTTCGTCGACGCCTCACCTCCCTCACGAGCAGTGTCGCGTTGTCACCAGACCAACCACAGGAAAGGTGAAGGCGGCAGCGGCGGCGGCGAATTCGACGCATTCGACCGTTGCGCTTGCAGGTAGTCAGCCAGGCCTTCCAGACCTTGCGACCACTCGTTGATGGAGTTGGCAGCCTGCGCGGCATACATTCCTTCCAGCAACTGCAAGCCCCACATCCATTGATATAACGGGTTGGGAAAGGCGAGGACACCTCGCGCCCGCCGGTGCAGCAGCCGCCGCCATCCCCCGCCCCCCAGACGTCACCAACCGAACCGCCTCTAACTTGAACTCCCGACTGAATTTCCGTCTCGTCTCTGCCATCGCGTCACCCCTCTCGCCCATTATGCGGGCTTTTCGAGGTGTCCGCTAATCCGGGGCAAGGCCAGAGGTTTCACCATGGCCTTCAGTGAGCTCCTCTACGGTCACACCTTCGGCCACCACCTCGATTTCACCACTTTTCGGGGTCAGGACCAGAACGTAAAGGCGATCTTTCTCGGATGCACTGAAGAGGTTGGGAAGCTCCGGGTTCTTCTCCTTGGAGAGCTCGAGGTTCTCAAAAATGCTGTCGTAACACGCAGTCTTAAACTTTAGATCGAGGACGGCGCGAAGCCCACGGGCATTCTGAAAGGTGACCTCGACCTCTCGCGGTGGGACTCGAGCCGACCGCTCGTCGGTGCGGATCCGAAATCTGACCTCATTCCCGTAGCGCGTTTCGCTCACTGCAACCGTACGCACGGAGAATTCGAACAGGCGCCAATCGTGGAAGTCGATGCGTTCAAATGCGCTGGCCATGCTTAACCTCGCTGTAAGGCGTTCACAACGTTGCCAGGGCCACGACCGCGCAGCATTCAGGGCAGATTATGCACCCTACAACGGCGCCGGCGGCGCCAAGTGCTAGCGCGGGAATCAACCACGGCGATGCAGGTGAGGCTGAGGGGAAATCCGGCAACTGGTGCCACCACGGGCTGAAATTGGGGATCTGCCACTTCTTGACCGGACACACCTGCGGCTTCGTCGGGTCCGCCGGTCGCGGCCTGGGATTGTCCAGTTCGTGCGCGTCGCCTCGTGCTGGGGCGTCCGGGTCCGAGTGATCCCAATCGTGACCATGGGGCGAATTCAGCTCGGGATGGTGTTCGGGATGGCCCCAGTCTTGATCGTGCAGCGGTTCTCCCTGCGGTCCCCACAGCCGCCACTGTCCGCCCCTTCCCTGGGTGTCTCGGGAAGGGAACCACTCCCAGGTGTCCGGCTGCCCGCGAGAAGGTATGGCGCCGTCTCGATCAGAAAGGTCCTGGGGATCGTTGTCTGCATATGCATACAGGCTGGTTCCTAGGAACGGGACCGGATCGCGGCTTTCCCAGCGGCCCAGGTTGGGGTCGTAGGCGCGGTATTCGGTCAGGCTCAAACCCGACGGTTGGTGGTAGTACATCCCGGCGTACCCGAAGCGGGGCGGAACACCCTGGTTGACGGTCAGACGCCCGTAGGGGTCGTAGTCGTAGCGGCTGACGACGTTGCCGCTCGTATCGGTGACTTCGCGCACGCTGACCAGGTGGTCGTAGGAGAAGTAGTAATTGCCGCCGCCGGACTGCATGCCTCCTGGGAAGAAGCGGGTGAGGATGGGCTCGGTTGGACAGGTGATGGTCTTTGGGGTGTCTCCCAGGGGGAGGAGAGTGCCAGAATAGGTGACGGACAGGCTGTGCGTGGTGCCCGAGTAGAGCGCCGGCGAGGTGTAGGTGAAGCCGTGCGCGCCGTTGCCCTTGCCGGCGTTTTCCAGGTCCTGGCGGAAGTTGGCGGCGGGGAGGGTGGCGAGCAGGGCGCCGTTGTCGTAGAGGTCCACGTTGAGGGCGGCGTTGGGTTGATTGGCATCCCAGGCCCAACCAACCAGCTGGGTGCAATCGGCAGTGTCGAAGTACCCGCCGAAGTTGGCGCTGGAACAGGTGAGCGTTTGCGGGGCGCCGATGACCGTCGGCGTGCCGCCGGCTTTGAGGGTGATGGTGTGGGCGGTGCCGGTCTTGAGGGCGGCGGGCGTGGGGAGGAAGAAGCCGTGGGCGCCGTTGCCAATGCCGGCGTTTTCCAGGTCCTGGCGGAAGGTGCTGGCAAGGACGGTGGCGATCAGGGTCGTGCCGTCGTAGACGTCGACGTTGATCGGGTCGTTGGGTTCGGTGGCGTCCCACGCCCAGCCGGCGAGCTGGGTGCAGCTGGGGCTGGCGAACGAGCCCGCAAAGCTGGGCGCGGTACAGGTCACGGTGCGGGTGCCGAGCGACGTCGTCGTGCCGGTGAGCAAGAGCGTCACGGCCTGCGCCGTGCCGGTCTTGAAATGCGCGGGCAAGGGGTAGGTAAAGCCGTGGTTGCCGTTGCCGGCGCCGGCGAGCTTGAGGTCGCTGCGGTAGGTGTTGGCCAGCACCGTCGCCTCGCTGGTCGTGCCGGACTCGATGCTGACGCTGACCGGCGTGTTCGGCTGGGCGGGATTCCACGCCCAGCCGGCCACCTGGTTGCAGTTGAGGCTGTCGAAGTTGCCAGGCGCGGTGACGGTTCCGGTCGGATCGACGGTGGCGTCCGTCTCTTCGACGATCTGGTCTCCCACCCAGATGTAATGCCGGCTGGTGACCACCGCGCCGTTGCTCAATTCGGTGATCAGCACGCGCCGCCCCAGCCCGTCGTACGCGAACTGGCTGCGCTGGGCGCCGATGTTGATCGCGGTCAGCCGATTCTCTGCATCCCATTCGTAGGTGCGGGTCCCGTCGGACAGCAGGTTGCCGTTGGCATCGTATCGGAACGCCTGCCCCTGGCCGGGAACGGTGACGACCGCGGTTGCGGAGGCCTGCACCTGCGGGTCGGCGTGGCTCGCGGCGGTGATGGTGACGGTGCCGTCGATCGTGGGGGCCGTGAAGAGCCCGGTCGCGTCGATCGAACCTGCCGACGCGGACCACAGGACGCCGGTGTCGGCGGCGCCGGTGACGGCGGCGGTGAACTGCTGCATGCCGCCCGCGGCCACCGCGGTTTCCGCCGGGGCGACGGCGATCCCGATCAGCGGGCCGGCGCTCACGGTCACCGTCGCCAAGCCCTGCACGGGACCGCCTCCCACCGCGGTGGACGCCGCCAGGACGTGATAGACGCCAGCGCTGGCGGGAGCAGTGTAGAGCCCCGCCGCGGTGATACTGCCGCCCGCTGAGCCCTCCTGGACGCTCCAGGTCACGGCCGGGTTGGCGACGCCGCTGACCTGCGCGGTGAAGGCCTGGCTGGCGCCCGGCGCCAGGCTCGGCGACGACGGCAGGATCATCAGGCCTTCGCCCACCGTCACCGTCGCGGTGCCCGATTGCGCCGGATTCGCCGCTGCCGTGGCCGTGACGGTGTAGACGCCGGGCACGGCAGGCGCGGTGAACAGGCCGTTGGCTGCAATCGACGCTGCGCCCGGACCGGCAACCGACCAGGTCACCGCCTGGTTGGGATGCGGCTCACCGTTGGGGTCTTCCACCACCGCCGTGAAGGGCTCCTGCTGCCCGGAATCGAGCACCGAGCGCGACGGCGAAACGGCGACTCCGCTCACCGGCATGGTGGTCACGACCGTCAGCGCCGCGGTGCTGGTCGCCAGCGGGTTGCCCAAGGTCTGCACCGTGACGGTGTAGGAGCCGGCGGCCGCGCTGACCGGCACCTGGAGCAGACCGGTGCTCGAAAAGATAGCTCCCGGCAACGTCGAGGACCATTGCACGCTCTGCTGGCTGCCGGTCACGTCGGCAAAGAATTGCCGCGAGGTGCCTGGCAGGACGGTCACGGCCGCCGGCGCCACGGCGACGTCGACCACCTGCACGGTCGCAACGGCCACGACACCGGAGAGGTTGTTTTCCAAGTTTTCGACATAGACGTGGAACGTCCCTCCCGACCGGCCTGCGTTGTGGTAGAACTGGCCGACGGGGCCAGCATCCGCTTGACCACCCCCAAGCGCCCAACCGCTCGGATCATCCGTCCACCAAGCGTATGCCTGCGAGCTCGCGTTGACGACGCTGGCGTAGAAATCGATGGTCTGGCCGGCAGCGACCACGGCAGTCAGCGGGCTCACCGAGGTCACCGGAGGGCCTGGAACGGTGATGTTGAGATGCCCCGTGGTGCCGTCACCGCCAGTGCCGGTCAGGGTGTACACGCCGGCCGTGGTGCCGGCAGTGACCTGGATCGACGTATTGGTGAAATTGCTCAGGGTGACTCCTGCCGATGGGTAAATCGACCAGGTGACCCCGTAGGCACCGGGATTGTCGATTCCGTTGTAGGTCGCATATTCGGTCTGGTTCAAAGTGGTCGGTCCGCTGATCGTGACCGTTTCCTGGGCACCTGCCGGCCGGATCGAGCCGCCGGCAACGATGACGGCGCACACCAGGACGAACGGCAGCCACCGGCCGCGCACGGCTTCCACCCGACGCTCAGTTCTCATGGCTGCCCTCCCTGACGCTGTCTGAAGCCGCCTGGGCGGCTCCGGCTGGACTTCGCGGCGGCGCCGCCGGCCGGCGGGCGCGCAGCTGCTGCATCGCCGCCTGCGCCTGCAAGCTGAGGCCGGAGTCGAGCGTGAGCAGCTGATTGGCGCCGTCGTAGGTCGCGGTCGAAAGAGCCGTGTCGATGGTCTCGCTGGTGCGGTTGCCCGACGGGTCGTAGCCGGCCGCGTAGGTGTGCAGCGTCGTCACCGGCGACTGCGCCGGGTCGGTAGTCTGCTGGCGCGCGATCAGCTGCTGGGCGCCGTCGTAGGTGAAGTTGAAGAAGCGGCCCGCCGGGTTGTCGACGTCGAACCAGGAGAGGCCGACGATCTGCTGGTGCGCAGGATCGTAGGAGTAGCTGAACTGCGACAGGTTGGGGCCGTTCGCGGTGGAACCCCAGACCACCTGCGATAATCGGAAGTCTTGCGTCGGACCGAGATAGGAATACGCCGCTCCCTGGCCATTGGGATAGGACAGCGTGGCCATGCGGTTGGACGATCCGACGTAGGTCGCGGTGAACGTGCCGAGCGGGCTTGCCAGGGTCGTCAGACGGTCCTCGCTGTCGTAGGCCCGCGTCTGCGCCACGCCGTCGACCGTCTGACCGACGCGCCGACCATTGACGTCGTATTGAAAGGTGATCGTGTGATTGGGGGCCGGCGCAGTGATGCTGGCGATCTGCCCCGCGCCGACGCTGCCCGCGGGGTTGTAGCCGTAGAGCGTCGAACCGAACGCATCGGTCATCATCGTCAAGCGCGGATAGTACTGGTCGTAGAAGTACTGCACGCCGGGCGTCGCGTGCACGCTGTTCTGATAGGTGATCGCCGCCAGCCGGTTGTCGACGGTATAGCTGTAGTTGGTGACCTGGCCGAGACCGTCGGTGCGCCGGATCAACCTGCCGGCGTCGTCATAGGCGAAGAGCGCCACCGTGGCGCCGTTGACCTGCTTGCCGACGACGCGGTTGAGGCCGTCGAGCATCCAGGTGGTCAGGTAGCCTCGCGGGTCCGCCACCTGCGACAGCGTGCCACAGCCGCACCAGGAATAGGTCGTGGTTCTGCCTGCCGGGTCGGTGACGGTAGCCAGGCGGTCGGCCGCGTCGTAGGCGTACGTGGTGACCCGTCCCATCCGGTCCTGGTAGGCCACGACATCCAGTTTGTTGAAAACCACCTGATCCACCGTGCCGTCCGGATAGGTGATCTGCGTGAGGCGATCCAGCGAGTCGTAGCGGAACGTCAAGGTGTAGCCGTCGGTCGACGTCCAGGTCAGCAGCCGATTGGCGGAGTCGTAGGTGTAGGTCTCCTGGTAGGTGGTCCCGGCGATCGCTTTCTGGATCAGAAAACCCCGGCTGTCGTAGGTGTAGTTGGTGGTCACCCCATCCGGCCGCTGCGCGGAAGTCATCTCGCCCAAGCCGTTATAGGTGAACGTCGACCGCTGGCCCGCGTAGTCGACGTAGGTGAGCGGTTCATGTACCGAGTTGTAGGTCAGGGCGGCCAGCTGCTCGCCGGCCCACGTGATGCCGGTGCCGCCACCGTCCAACTGCGCGGCGAGCACCTTGATCAGATCGATTCCGTTGGCTGCATACAGGTAGTTATAGCTGCGGCCCGCCGGGTCGGCGTAGGTCAGCGGCCGACCCGAGGAATCGTAGCTGGAGGTGCTTGTCTGGGTCTGGCCGGTGTCGAGCACCGTCGCCGTGACGGTCGGCGCCGAAAGGCTTCCCTGGTCGCTGTCGCCAGGCATGTTGGGATAGTTCATCCAGATGCGGCGCTCCCCCTGCGGCTGGACAAAACCCGGGATCGAGGAGGCCGCCGTCCCGCCTTCCGAAAAATCGCGCAGCCAGTGGGTGGTGAAAGTCGCGTTCAGATATCGGTTGGGGTCGGCGGCGTTGTACTGCTCCATCGCCGTCGGATTCCAATAGTAGGTGTTGCGGTACGCCAGGTTCTCGTTGCCGAAGCCGGCGGGGATCGGCTCGGTCGTGGTCTCTGGAACGTTCTGCGCTTGGTGGGTGAACTCGATCCGCTCCTGGTGGCCGAGCGGGTCGGTCGCCAGAAGCCAGCGGATGTTGCCCAGGTCGGTTTCGACGCACGGCGGCGCCTCCCCCATGGCGAAGGTCGTCGTGCCGTAGGGAGTGGTCATCGCGTTCATGAAATCTGCCGGCACCGCGTACACCGTGTCGTAGCCGCTGTTGAGGCAATAGGGCGGCGCCGGCGGCGGCACGGTCGGACCGTAGGCGAACGACGACGTCATGCCGGCGGCGTCGGTGACGCTTTGCAGCTCGCCGCCGGAGTACTGGAACAGCGCCTGGCGCCCAAACGGGTCGGTGACCGCGGTGACCTTGTACATGTCGCCCGCCAGCCCATAGGTGAGCGTCGTCGTCTGGCCCAGCGCATCGGTGATCGACAGCAGGCGCGTCGTCGCGGCGTCGTAGTTGAGGGTGACCGTATTGCCCACCGCATCCGTCACCGCGGTCAGGTAGTACTTGCGCATCGTGGCAGCGTTGTCCGAGAGCTCATAGGTGTCCTGCGAACCGTCGGGGTACTGCCGCACGAAGCCGACGGTGCTGTTCGCACCCGTCTGGAACAGGCGCATCACCGTGTCGTGCGCGCCGCTCACGTTGGGGCCATACGCCCACCAATAGACTGCCGAAACCTGCGACAGGATGTACGAGCCGCCGCCGCGCTCGGCGACGCGGATGGTATTGCCGTTGCCGTTGGGGTCGTCATCTTCGACGTAGGAGAGCCAGTCGAAGTTCCAGCGCGAGCCCAGGTTGGTGTACGTGAACGTGGCCGGCTGAAAGTCCTCGCGGCTGTTGTAGGTGATGCCGAACCGCATCGCCGGTCCGCGCGGCGGCTGGTAGCCGACCGGAGAGTCGGTGATGTTCAAGCTCACCACCGCGGTGTGAAAGTTGTAGACCGGCATGCCGACGCCGTTGCCGCCGCACAGCGCCGGCTTCTTGGGGTCGGCCGGCGTGGTCGCTCCCGGATTGGGGTTGGCGCTGGCGCCTCGGCCGCGCACCGCGGCCGCCTCCGCGGGCGTCACCGCACGCCACCCCGCCGGCAGGGACTCCCCAAGCCGGGCGAGCAGGTAGCCAGAGGACTCCTCTTCCACGGCGGCGCGGCTCAGCCAGCGGTTGTCGCCGAACGTCATGTCCTTGACCAGGTAGCGGCTTCCCTGCTGCGCGACGAGCGCCGCGAAGTGGCCGGCCTTCCAATGCACCACCGCCGGCACCGGGATGGGAGAGCCGGCCTGGCGCTGGACCGCGCGCAGATCCAGGCCGGTCGCCTGGGCGAGGTGCGCCATCTCGGCCAGCGACGTGCCCTGGCCCGTCGAGCGGTAGCGCAGCACCCGCGGATCGGGAGCGGCGCCCGGATGCAGCACCGCGGCGACCCGCTCAATGGCCAACGGGCCGCAGCGGAAGGAGCTGCCCGGATCGTGGCGCATCTGCCACAGGCTCGACCGCGCGCCCGAGACGATCTCCGCGGCGTGACCGCGCAGGGAACGGCTCCGCACCGCGTCGAGCAGAGCCGTCAGCTCCTCCGTGCGGCCCAGGGCGGAGGTGATCTCGACGCGGGTCGCCAGCGCCGTATCGGCAATCCTGGTCGCCTCGGGGTCTGAAGACGTCGCGGTCCGCCGCCAGGCGTCTTCGGCCGCGGCCAGGGCGCGGTCCAGGTAGCCGGTGTGGCGGTAGAGCACCGCCAGGTTGGCGAGCAAGGACGGCTTCCAGGCCGAATCGGGGTGGCGTTGCAGAAAGTCGACGACCGGCTGCACCGCCTCGATGTCCCCGGCGGCGCGATAGGAGCGGATCACCGCTGCCAGCTCGCGGGTCTCCTTCATGCCAGGCTCTCCCACCGGCCTGAGCGGTTCGGCAAACGTCCGCCCTGGCTCAGGCGGCTCGATCTTGACCGCGCCCACGTATGTCTGGCCATAGCTCATCGAGGCGAGCACGACGGTCGCCACTGTGGCCATCAGCAGGGGTTTTTCCAGTCGCATACAGTTCTTCCCTCTGGGCAGTTTTGGCCCTTCCCATCTACATTTGTTTTGATGCTGTCCTGCTCCAACACTTTAATAGTTTCCGCTGGGGCAGGGTTGCGGGACATCGGGCCAAGAGGCCATGCCTTCACAAACCTCCTGAGCACGCCTCCCCAGCGAGCTGCCGCTGCCCGAAGGGCGTCGTCGCATCCATCCCCCCGGTAGACGACCGGGCAGCAGGGGCGCCGGCGTACTCCCTCCAGCCACGGCAGCGGAGGAGCCCCGAGCCTCTCTGAGCCAGGTCATTCATGAAGCTGTGAATGCATGACTTCACGACTTCTGGGTGCCGCTGGCTAGCGGCGGCGGGCACCTCTGCCATTGACCGAAATTCGAGGGCGGGGAGCCGGTCGATCGAAAGCGCGGCGCGGGCTTGCGCAGATGCCCGCTATCACTCCCAGCGGCCATCACCGTGGCGGGCCATCTTGCCTGTATCGCCGAACCGCGTCAGTCCGCCGCGGTCGAGCCCGCGCGCCGGTGCCTGCATCGCCCTGAGGGGTCGAGGCCGCACGACGATATGCTGCCTTCATGATGAGGAGGAATCGCCTGAGAATCCTGGCCGGCGCGCTGGGCACGTCGCTCGGTCTTGCCGGCCTGAACGGCGCCGGCGGCCCAGGTGGCCTTGGTGCTGTCGGCCGGATGGGCGGCGTGGGTGACATAGGCGACGTCGGCGGCCTGGCCGACCTGCCGGGCCTGGCCGCCGTGGGCAGCGCCCTGGGCGAGATCGGCGCCGCCGGGGCGGCGGCGCTCCTGGCCGCGGGATGCTCGCGACGCGGCGATTCCGGCCCGGCATCGCCGGCCACCGACGCCGAATGGGCCTGGCTGGAGGCTGCCAAACGCCAGCTCGACGCCAAGCGCGCCCAGCTGGCAAACGCCGATGGAGCCGCGGTCCCCCTGCCCGGATTCGGTCCGGCCGGCGTCGCGCGCGGCACGCCCGCCGCCGGCGCGCCAGCCGCCCCCACCCGCGACGCCCTCGAACACGAGGTCGACACCCTGGCGGCGGAGCTCGGGCGCCGGCTGGTCGATACCATCAATGCCAACCCGCCGGTCGAAGACACGCCGCTGACCGCCCACCAGCTGGCCGCCGTCCGCATGAAGAGCGACGAAGAGATCGTCGTGGCGCAGGAATTCATCAGCCGCGCCGGCGACTATCGGCGCGCCTGCGAGATCCTCACCGCCGCGCTCGCCATCGATCCACTCAACCCCCGCCTGCGCGACCAGCTGGCCAGCGCCCAGGCCGCCCGCTACGTCACGCGCGAGCGCTTTGCCCGCGTCGCCCCCGCCATGACCCCCGAGCAGATCCGCGACGCGCTGGGGCCGCCCAACGCTCACGACGTCCGCACCTATCCCCAGCGCGCCAGCCAGACCGGCGGCATCGTCGCCTGGTTCTATCCCCGCGACCCGAACGGCGCCGCCGCCGCCGTCTGGTTCCAAACCAGCGAGGGTCGCTGGCTCGCCTACCGCTGCGACTGGGACGCCCTGCCGGCAGCCACCGCCAGCGGCACCGGTACCGGCTCGGCTCTGCCTGTCACCGGCGCCACCCCGCCGCACCCCGCCCCCGGCGCCGGCTCTCCATCCCCGCCCATGCCCACCCGCCAGCCCGCTCCGGTGGCAGCAGGCGGCGACCCTGCTGGGCCGCCGCCTATCCCCAACCGTGGGTGACCCGCCCACCCACCCTTTACGCTTGCACTAGGGTCGTTGCACCGGTTGCGGTCAGCAGTAGCAGGTTTGCGGCCTGCACGTGATGCACACCGTGCAGATGGTCGCCTTGGCGGACGTGGTGACGCCGCCCACGACACCGGTCAGCCCCTGCACTGTTTCGCGGTTCAGCTTGAGGTGCTTCGTTGACTTTTTCATCGCAATTTCTCCTCGCAAAGGGCGCCGCGGAGTGTCGCGGCGCACTCTGGCAAGGTGCGGCCAGCGGCCAAAAGCAGCCACCGCCGCCGGATGCCTTGTCGCTCAAAGGCCTTCCCGGTGCTTGACTTTGCGCGCGGGGTGAGCGAGGATGCCTGGCCTGGTGTCGGCGATATCGGCACCTGCGCAAATCCGCAATAGAAGAGAGGTGAGTTCGAGATGCCCGTTGTGCACGTGCGCGAGGAAGAGAGCTTTGAAAACGCGCTGCGCCGCTTCAAGCGCAAGGTCGAGAAGTCAGGGATTCTGACCGAGCTGCGGAAGCGCCAGCACTTCGAGAAGCCCTCGGTCAAGCGCAAGCGCAAGGCTGTTCAAGCGCGCAAGAAGATCCTGCGCAAGCTGGCCGAAGAGCGCCGTCAAGGTCTGGCGTAAGCCACCCGGCGTTCCCCTTCCGCCCCAAACCCAACTTCCCGTAGCTGCCTCTCCGGCCGGACAGGGGACCACCAGGTCCCCTGTTTTGCCCTGCCCTCAGTCGTCGCTGCGGTCGGCTTCGCGGGCGGCGGTCAGGATGCCGCCCAGGTTCCAGGGCAGCGCGGCCAGAGTGGCCGGGTCGAGGTTGGGCGGCGGCACGGCGCCGGCGGCGTCTTGCTTGTGGTCCCACTGCTGGCGGTCGAGCAGGACGATCGGTTGCTGCCGCGCCTGGACCAGAGAGCGGTTGACCTGTGCCACGGAGCGGTCGCCGAGGGTGCGCAGGCGTTGCGCAATGGCGTCCAGACGGCCGGCCAGCACGGCCATCTGGGCGATCTGCGAGCGGGTGGGCCTGCCCTCGTAGCCGTTGACGGCGCCGTAGAGGCTGCCGAGCTTTTCGCGCAGCTGCTCTTCGCCGGACATCCAGCCGCCCTCGCGGGTTGCGACCAGCGCCTTGTGCAGAGCTTCGAGCTGGTCGGCGAGCTGTTCCAGCTGGTGCCGCGCGGGTCCGCGCGCGGGCATGGCGGCGGCGCGGGCGCGGGCCTGCGCCAGGGCGTCCACCACCGCGTCGGTGGTGTAGGTCAGGTCGGACAGCATGGCGTAGAGCCTGGTCACCGTGGCGTACTGCTGGGCGCGATCGTCGTCGGTGGCTTTGGACCGCGGGTCCGCCACCAGGGAGATCTGCCCGGTGTAGGTCTTGTCGCCGTCGATCAACTTCACGGTGTAGCGTCCTGGCGGCACGCGCGGGCCCATGAAGCTGAAGGGCTGTTCGACCAGGGCGGTGGCGCCGGGCAGCTTGGGCGGCGCCAGGCGCATCGGCCAGGCGACGCGGTTGATGCCGCGTCGCTGGCCGCCCGGCAAGCTCGACAGGAGCTTGCCGTCGGCGTCGTAGACCTCGACCTTCAGGGTGCCGAAGATGTGCCGCTTCTTGAGGTAGTAGCAGATGGAGGCGGCCTCTTGCGGGTTGGTGCCGACAAACTCGTCGTCGCCCGGAAAGTCCTGCTCCGAAACCGGCAGCATCATCGGCGACGCCTTGGACGGCAGCAGCGCGACGTCCGCCGCGAGCACCTGGCGGGTCAGGTGGCGCAGCGGAGTGAGGTCGTCCAGGATGTAGATGCCCCGTCCGTGGGTGGCGATGATCAGGTCGGCGTCGCGCGGGTGGATCGCCAGATCGAAGACCGACACGGCCGGCAGGTTGCCGTGGAAGCGCGCCCAATGACCGCCGCCGTCGAGCGAGATGAACAGGCCCATCTCGGTGCCCAGGAACAGCAGATCGGGGTTTTCGAGGTCTTGCCGCACGACGTGGGCGTAGCCGGTGGCGCCGGGACCGGCCAGCGATTGCCAGGTCTTGCCGAAGTCGCTCGTCTTGTAGACGTACGTCTTCATGTCGCCGTTGTGATGGTTGTCGAACACCGCAAAGGCGGTCGCCGCGTCGTAACGGCCGGGCTCGATCCTGGCCACCCAGGTACCGGCGGGCAGACCGGGGATCGCCCGCACGGTATTGGTCCAGGTGGCACCGCCGTCGCGCGTCACCTGCACGTTGCCGTCGTCGGTGCCGGCCCAGAGGACGGCGGGATCGCGCGGCGATTCGGCGACGGTGACGATGGTGGTGTAGTTTTCGGCGCTGGAGTTATCGACCGTCAGGCCGCCGGAATCTTCCTGCTGCTGCTTGGCTTTGTCGTTGGTTGTAAGGTCGGGCGAAATCCGCTGCCACGATTCGCCGCGGTCGCGCGAGCGGAACAGGAACTGTGCGCCGATGTAGACGGTCCCCGGTTGCGCGCCGGCGGCGATCGGCGTATTCCAGTTGAAGCGCAGATCGGGATCGCCGGCGCCCGCCAGCGGCTGGATATCCTTGCTTTCGCCGGTCCTGAGCGAATAGCGAGAGATGTGTCCGCCCTGGTATTCGACGTACACCACGTCGCGGTCGGCGGGGTCGCTGACGACGTAGAAACCGTCGCCGCCGCCGATGTTGCGCCACTGTTTGTTGAGCACGCCGGCGGTGCCGCGCGAGGGGCCGCTCCAGGTGCCGTTGTCCTGCAGGCCGCCGTAGACGTTGAACGGCTCCGCCATGTCGTAGCTCACTTCGTAGAACTGCGACACCGGCAGGGCCTTGACGAAACGCCAGCTGTGCGCGCGATCGGTGGACATGTAAAGCCCGCCGTCGGTGCCCAGCAGCACCTGGTGCGGGTCTTTGGGATTGATCCATACGGCATGGTGGTCGCCGTGCGGGCCGGCATCAAAACCGTTGCCGCTGAAGGGCGAGCTGAACGTCTTGCCGCCGTCGGTGCTGAGCGTCAGGAACAGGCCGGGCTTGTAGACGACGTTGAAGTCGGTGGGATCGACCACCACCCGCGCAAAATAGAATGGGCGCACCTGTACGTTGAAGGACGAGTTGACCTGGGTCCACGAGGCGCCGGCGTCATCGGAACGATAGAGCGCCGTGTCGCGGCTTTCGATCAGGGCATAGACGACGCTCGGCCGCGACGGCGCCGCGGCCACCGCGATGCGGCCCTTGGTTCCGGCCGGCAGGCCCTGGACCAGCGGCTTCCAGGTATCGCCGCCGTCCGTGCTCTTGAACAGGCCGCTGCCCGCACCACCGGAGCGGAAGGCCCAGGGGAAGCGGCGGAACTGCCACATGCCGGCATACAGGATCCGCGGTTCCTGCGGATCGATCGCCAGGTCCGAACAGCCGGTGGCCGCGTTCACGTACAGCACCCGCTGCCAGCTCTTGCCACCGTCGCGCGTGCGGTAGACGCCGCGCTCCTCGCTGTCGTCCCACAGGTGGCCCGTGACGCAGACGTACACGGTGTCGCCGTCGGCCGGGCTGACCTGGATACGGGCGATGCGCTCGGACCGTTCCAGGCCCAGGTGCTCCCAACTGTCGCCGCCGTCGGTCGTACGGTACACCCCGTCGCCGACCGAAACGCTGTTGCGGGTCCACGACTCGCCGGTGCCGACCCAGACGGTCCTGGGTTTGCGCGGGTCGACGGCGATGGCGCCGATCGACTGCGCGTGCTCGTCAAAGACCGGCTGGAAGGTCGTGCCGCCGTCGCGCGATCGCCACACGCCGCCGCCGGCCGCGCCGACGTACAGGGTCAGAGGCTCGTCCGCCACCGCATCGATGGCGGAAATGCGCCCCCCGGTCGCCGCCGGACCGATGGGCCTGGCGGCCAGGCCGCCGAAGGAGTTGGAATCCAGAACCACGCTCTCCGCGGCCGGCGGCGCAGAGACGGCGGGCGCCGCGGCCGGAGCCGCCGACGATGGCTGAGGGGCGGCCGCGGCCGCAGGGCTTACAGCGACGATCGCGGCAAGGGACCCGCCGGTCAGGACGGCAGCAAGCAAGACGCGGGGTGCGTGGCGCATCGCGGGCAGCTCCTCAGCGGTGAGGTGGAGTGGATGGCGGCGGCGCAGCTGCGGGAGGCGCGGCGGCCGGCGGCGTAGCGGCTGCCGGCGGCGTGGCCGGCTTCTTGTCCACCTTCGGCATGTCGAAGCGGCTGGCGGTGATGTCGGGCGGGTTGACGTCCACCTTGTCGAGCGTGATCACCTGCGAGCTGGGCTTGCCCTTGGCCTTGATCTCCAGCGAAAACGCCAGGGTGAGGCCGCTGACCTGCTTGTAGTTGCCGTAGACGGTTTCGAGGTCCACGGGCTGACCGCGGACGGTGCGCGAGGTCTCTTCCTTCAGCTCCAGGTAGCTGTCGCCGTCCAGGTAGATGGTGGTCACGTCGCCATCCTTTTCGGTCAGCTTCAGCTTTTGCACCGGCGTGCCTTCGAGGTCCGCCTTGCCGAGATACTCGACCTTGTTGCCCTTGTCCTTGTAGTCGAACAGCGGCCCGCCAAAATCGGCGTTCTCCTTGATGTCCTTCACGTCATCGGCAGCCATCACCTCGGGCTCGGTCTTGCCCATGAACGGCATCACCTGCCAACCGTTGACGCCATCGTACGCCTGGGTGCCGGTCATGCCCTGGACGGTGAAATCGATCCGCACCTTGTGATCGGGGGGCGCCATCTCCATCACCACCGGCGCTTCCATGCCGGGGCCGAGGTTCATCTTGCCGGTCATGCGGATGGTCTTGACGGCGCTCAGCGCCGCCCGCCCACCGCGAGCCTGGATGTTTTTGTCGACCAGCTGGTCCGCGGTCTGGGCGGCGGCGGCCACCGCTGCCAGACTGGCGATCAGCGCAACTGCGCAGGTCTTACGCTGCATACAATCCTCCTCCTGGTGAGACCCATACGCCAGCCACAGCGCAAAGGTTGCGGAACAGGATACGATGTCGGGGACTATCGCGCCATGCCTGGCGCCGCAAGGAGGTTTAGCGCGTGACAGCCAGCCTTGAGCTGCGCGGCCTGCAAAAACGCTACGGCGATTTTGTCGCCGTGGCCGACATCTCGCTCGCGGTGCCGGCCGGGGTGATCTACGGCCTGCTGGGGCCGAACGGCGCCGGCAAGACGACAACCCTGCGGATGATCATGGATATCCTGGCGCCGGACTCGGGCGAGATCCTGATGTTCGGCCAGCGGCGCCGCGCCCAGGACCTGCTGCGGGTCGGCTATCTACCGGAAGAGCGCGGCCTGTATCGCAAGATGACGGTCATCGACCAGCTCCTCTTCCTGGCCGAGATTCACGGCCTCAAGCGGCGCCGGGCGCGGCCGGTCATCCAGGAGTGGCTCGCCCGCGTCGAGCTGACGGACTGGGAGCACAAGAAGATCGAGGAGCTGTCCAAGGGGATGCAGCAGAAGATTCAGCTCATCGGCACCGTGCTCCACGAACCCGACATCCTGGTACTGGACGAACCTTTTTCGGGCCTCGACCCGATCAACCAGGTGTTGTTCAAAGAGCTCCTGGTGGACTATCGCCGCCAGGGCAAAACCATTCTGTTTTCGACCCACGGCATGGAGCAAGCCGAAAAGATGTGCGATCACATCGGTCTCATCTCCCACGGCCGCGTGCTCCTGGCCGGCGAGCTGCGCGAGATCCGGCGCGGCATGGGCGGCAACTCCTTCCGCCTGGTGGCCAGCGGCGACCTGTCGAGAATCAAGCAGCTGCCCGCCGTGGCGCAGGTGGTCGAGCGCACCGACGGCGCCCGCGGCGACGACGGCAGCCCGGGCGCCGCCGGCACGGTCAAGCTGATGCTGCACCCCGGCGCCTCCGGCCCCGAGCTGCTGCGCCAGCTGGTGGAATTCCTGGAGGTGCGGGAGTTTCGCAGCGAGGAACCCGACCTCGAAGAGATCTTCATCAAGGCGGTGCACGATGCGGGCTAGTCAAGCGGCCATCGTCGCCAAGCGCGAATACCTGGCCCGCGTCAAGACGCGCGGCTTCTGGATCGCCACCGCGGTGCTGCCGTTGATGATGGTGGCGCTGGTCGTCGGCCCCAGCCTGGCGGCCGCCCGATCGCATGCGCAGGAACGCCTGGCGATCGTCGACACGACCGGCGCCGCGCTGGCCGGAGATCTGGCCGACGCCCTGGCGCAGACCGGGGCGGCGTCCGCCCACGGCGAGGTCGGCTTTTCGACCATGGTGGTCCCGCCGCTCGCCGATGCCAGCACGCAGCGCAGCGATCTCAACGACCTGGTGCGGAAAAAGACGGTGGACGGCTGGCTGTGGCTGGATGCGGCGGGCCTCCAGCAGGGCGCTTTCGAATACCACTCGGAAAGCGTCTCCAACCTGGTGACGCTGGAAGTGCTCAAGTCGCGCGTGTCGGCGGTGGTCAGCCGGTGGCGCCTGCGCCAGGCGGGGCTCGACTCGGCGAAGATCGCCGCGCTGACCCGGCCCACGGATCTGAAGACCGTGCGCATTTCGGCCACCGGCAGCCATGCCGAGCAAGGCGTCGGCGGCTTCATGGTGGCGTTCTTTCTCTGCTTTCTGCTCTACATCACCATCCTCATCTACGGCAGCCAGGTGATGCAGGGAGTCATCGAAGAGAAGAACTCGCGCGTCGTCGAAGTGATCGCTTCGACCATCCGCCCAACCGAGCTGATGGCCGGCAAGCTGGTGGGGATCTGCCTGGTGGCGCTCACCCAGCTGGCGATCTGGGTGGCGATCGCGTCCCTGGTGAGAAGCCCGGCCATCGCGGCCTGGATCTCCCTGCCGGCGGGCATATCCATTCCCGCGATTGCGCCGGCGGTGGTCGTCCACCTGTTCGTGCTCTTCCTCCTGGGCTTCTTCCTGTACTCGACCCTGTACGCGATGATCGGCGCCTCGTTCAACAGCGTTCAGGAAGCGCAGCAGTTTGCCGGCATCGCCATCGTGTTTATCGTGCCGCCGATGCTGTTCATCATGCCGATCATCAATGCGCCCGACTCGACCCTGGCGGTCGGCATGTCGCTGTTCCCGTTTTTCACCCCGCTGGTCATGATGCTGCGCATCGCCACCAAGATGCCGCCCGCATGGCAGATCGCCGCCGGCTATTCTCTCTGCCTGGCCACCATCGCAGGCATGGTCTGGCTCTGTGCCCGCGTCTACCGCGTCGGTATCCTGATGTACGGCAAGAAGCCGACGCTGCGGGAGATCGCCCGCTGGGTGCGCTACTCGTGACGCCGCCATCAGGCGCGCCGCCCATGACAGCGCGCAACGCCGCCAATGCCGCCAATGCCGCGCTACCTGCCTGCGGATGGTCGCCTGCCGGGAGGCGGCGCCGGTGAACGGCGGCGGCCCCACCTTGCGGCGGGTCAGCCTGGGCGGGCTGGGCGGTGCGGGCGGCGCGCCGCCGGTCGACCTGCTGGTCATCATCGGGACGCTCTTCGTCACCTACTCGCTGCAATTCTTTGCCTCGACCGCGCTCGTTCCGGCGCTGCTGCGTCTCACGCCTCTGGTCTGGCGCGGCTGGGTCTGGCAGCTGGCGACCTATCCCTTCGTCGGCTACGGCGGCGCCAGCCTGTGGTTCCTGCTGGAACTGCTGGTGCTCTACTGGTTCGGCCGCGACGCCTGGTACGGGCTGGGGAGAAAGCACTTCTGGCGCCTGGTGCTGACCGCCGCAATCGCGGCCGGCATCGTCGCCCTGACGGTCGAAGCGCTCCGCCAGGGAGACCTGGGTGCCATGGCGCCAGGCGGCCCCTTCCCGTTGCTGCAAGGACAGCGCGTGTTGATGGCGATCCTGATCGCCGCCTTCGCCACGGCCAACCGGCGGGCGACCATCCTGCTCTTCTTCGTCTTGCCGGTCGAAGCCCGCTACTTCCTCGGGATCGAGATCCTCTTCGCCTTCGTCGGCTTCCTGCAGAACCACGACCTGGGCGGCCTGCTGGGCATCTGTGTCGCGGTCGGCCTGTCTTACCTGTACGTCCGCGACGGCGGCAACTTCGGCCGCGGCCTGCGCCAGACCCGCCTGCGCGTCGAGCGCTGGTGGCTGCAGCAAAAGCTCGACCGCATGAAGCGCCGGCGCAACCTGCGCGTCGTCAAGGGCGGCGCCGGCACACGCGACCCATGGGTGCAGTAGCCCGTCCCCACCCCGCCCACCCCGCCGGCCTAGTGTCCCGTCTCAGAAGTTCGCGGCATAAGTCGGCGAGTCATCCGCGCTCCTGGCCAGGCGCGCCGACGCAGGCATAGTCGAACTATGTCGAGGAGGCGCAACGCCGCCAGGGGCGTGGAGGGCCGCCGAATTATGGTGCGAACTTCTGACGGGACACTAAGACCGCTCGCTGGCACAGGGCTGGCCGATTGACAATGCGCCGCGATCCAGCCCAAAATAGCACCAACCTATTGAGACGCCGTCTCAATAGAGACGCGGCCGGCCGGCACCCCAAAATCGTTTACAACCAAAGGCCAGGCAACAGGTAGGAAAAGCGCGAGGCGACGGCCCGGTCGAGACTTGGGGAAGGCTCCGCGGACCATCGCCTCTGTGTAGACCCGTCACGGCCTGCCTGACCTGCTTGCGGGCCGTGGCACCGCTACCGGATCAGTATACATGGCACGGCCATCCAGCGATGCCGGCCGCCTCTGTACTGTTCCCGCTGCTCCAACCAGCCGCGACCTCAATGAGCAAAGCCCCCCGCTCCCCGCATCCCGACAAGCCCAACCCGAAGACCGTTGCGCGGCGCGGGCGAGGCCGTGTGGGGATGACGTTTGCGCAGGTGCGAGAGGTGGCGCTGGGGCTGCCGGGTGTCGAGGATGGGATGTCCTATGGCACTCCGGCGCTCAAGGTGCGCGGCAAGCTATTGATCCGATTGAAGGAAGATGGCGAATCGTTCGTGCTGAGGGTGGACTTCGACACCCGCGACATCCTCATGCGGGCCGAGCCGGCCACGTTCTACGTCACCGACCACTATCTGGGCTATCCGGCGGTGCTGGTCCGCATGGCAAACCTGGATCCCGACGCGCTGGCCGGCATCCTTGAAGTGTCCTGGCACCTGGTCGCGCCCAAACGCATGGCCGCGGCGTTCCGGCCGGTCCGGGGGCACGATCCGGGTGGTGCGGACGGAGCAACAGGCGAACCAGCGGAGTGAGCGCCGGAAGGGCTCGACGATCTCGATGGATCTGGATAGATCTGGATAGATCTGGACGAGGGGAACAGGAAGGGCGGGACTTGGTAGCGCATACGGGATTCGAACCCGTGTTACCGGCGTGAGAGGCCGGCGTCCTGGACCCCTAGACGAATGCGCCACAAAAGCGGCACGGCAAAGCTAACACAGGCTCCCGCAGCCCAGCAAGGCAAGCCGGCGTCGAGGCACCCGCGGACGCTGCAGACGCCTCCGAGCGAGGACTATTATGGGGTCGCCTCCAAGCTCACCGCAGCAACCGGGTTGACCAGGTCCTCCGGCAAACCTTGGGGTCGCGAGTAATAGTGGCTGCCGCCTGCGCCGGCAGTCCCTGCAGGTCGGATCGCCGCCCTGCCCCGGACGGCGGGGCGGGGCGGCATTGATTCCTTCGCTAACGGGCCGCTACGGACAGGCGAACGCGGCGGTGTCGGCGGTGGTGACGGTCAGATTGTTCAGGACGTTGTTGTAGTACTTGGTGGTGCCTGTCTGGGTGTCGGTGATGTTCACCTCCCAGCCCTGGTTGGTCAGGCCGCCGATGAAGACCCAGAAGGAATTGTTGACCCCGCAGGCGTTCAGCACCTTGACCGCCATCTCGAAGTTGGTCGGGTCGGTGAAGTAATAGAACACCGACTCGTCGCTCTCCGCCCGAGTGCCGCCGAACGACAGCACCTGCCCCTGGGCCTTGCCGCCGATGCCGTTGTAGTAGGTGGTCGTCACCAGGAAGCGGTTGCTCAGCAGACACCCGTCGATCGCATTCTGGGTGCAGCTGGTGGTCTGCGCGCAGGTGGCGTTCTTGCCGAAGGCATACAGGTCGTAACCGCTCGGGGTGGCAACGCCGCCCTTGCTGAGGATGAACAGGTCGACGGTCTGGAGCGACGAATTGAGCAGCGCCAGGGTCAGGTAGTAGCAGCCGGCCGGCGGCGGCGTGTACGTCAGACCCGCTCGCGCGATGTTGGTGATCTGCTTGCCGGGTCCCAGGTTGCCCAGGTCGATGCCGCCCAGGTCGGAAAAGTCGAGCACCGGGCTGTAGGTGGGCACGCCTTGCGATGCGGGAGTCGCCCACAGATGCAGGCCCAGGCCCTGCGTCTTGCTGCTGTTGTTGATGATTGCCGCGACGTCGATCGTCAGGCCGGCGGAGGTGCTGAACGCGACGTTGATGGGCCCTTCGATGATGAAGCCCGTCGCCGCATCCTTGGGTGTGACGACCGCTCCGGCCGACTCGGCACGGGCGGCGCCCGCACCGGACAGGACCAGCGCCAGGAGCAGGCACCCGGCGCCGCGGAAACGGAAGCTGTACGGCACCCGGCTATATATGGCTTGCGCGCGGCTCGCTGCGCTGTGGCGGTGCATCATTGCCTGCAACCTGTTCAACCTGATTGACATTGGCGCCTCCCTTTGAACGCGCTCGACGGCGGATGCCGATAGCTTCGCCGCTGCGGACAGGAATCGCCATAGCATCGGGATGCGGTCCAGACAGGAAGAGCCCGGACCTTGCGATCCGGGCTCTTCGGTCCTGCCTTGGCGGTGCGCTCGAAGGTCGGGCGGACCACCGAGGTGAAGCGGGACGCTGCTACGGAGCGAAGGAGTTGATCAGGCCGGTGGTGTTCGGGCTGCCCCAACCGGTGACCAGGTCATAACCAGTCTCGCACGAATAGGTGCCGTTGCTGCCGCTGGTGATGTCGTGGAAGTTGGTGGCGTGGCTCGAGCCCAGACCGATCGAGTAGAGGGTCGGGTTGATGAAGCCGGGGGTGGCCAGACCGTTGGCAACAGCCTGCTGGTTGACCAGGGCCAGGTAGCCGGCCCAGCGGGGAGCCGCGAAGCTGGTGCCGCCCCAACCGCCGGCGCAGGTGCCGTCGTAGCAGATGTAGTTGTCGGTGTTGCCCTCAGCCGCGACGTCCGGGCTGTTGCGATAGGTCTTGGAGCCCTTGTTGGCGGTGGTGATGACGCCCGAGGTCTGCTGCCAGGTCGGGATCGCGATCTTGTTGGGGGAGATGCCGCCGCCGCTGTCAGACCACGCGGTTTCCGACTTCCACGAGCCGCCGGCGCCGTTGGTGGTCAGGTCCGTGCCGCCGACCGAGGTGATGTAGGCGTCGTCAGCCGGGTACACGTCGCTGGACCGCGTCCTGTAGGCGCCGCTGTCGCCCGAGGCCACGAACAGGTTCTGGCCCTGCGCCGAGAACTCCTTGAAGTACGGGTCGTCGCTGCTGGGATCGGCCGGGCTCCAGCCCCACGAGCAGCTGAGCGACTTGGCATCGTTGTCCGAAGCCATGCGGGCGAAGATGCTGGTGTCGCTGGTGTCCGACACGTAGACGCGGACCTGGCTCATGCCGGGCGCCATCGAGATGGCGACTTCGATGTCCAGCACCTGCTCGGTGTCGTCGCAGCTGCCGGTGCAGCTGAGGCTGGAGCCGTCGGTCGACACGCCGACGACGGAGACGCTGAGCGTCTGACCGACCTGCGAGAAGTACTTGGTGACGTCGGCTTCGTTGTAGCCGGCGAACTCAAGCAGGCCGACCGACTGGCCGGAGCCGGTCAGGGCGGTGCCGCCGTAGTAGGCATGGCGGAAGTCGCTGCCGATGAAGTAGCCGCTGGGACCCGAGCCCGTGGTGTGGCTCTGGGTGCCGCCGGCCTGCGCGCCTTCGGCGTGCAGCAGGCTGGCCGGATGCGGGATCGAGTAGTTGTCGAGGCCGCTGACGTGCCACAGCGGGAACGACAGGTTGGCCGACGGCTCGCGGTCGGGGGCGAAGAACGTACGGTTCTCGGTCGGGTGCTGGTACTGGCCCATGGTCACGTTGAACGCCTTCTCGATGTTCTCGACCGTGCCGGTGACGTTGACGACCAGCCGGTTGGCGAAGGTTTCGGTGACCTTGAGACCGTTGGCCTGCGCGTAGCTGATGACGGCGTTGTAGTCTTCCCGGCTGGCGCCGAACCGCTCGGTGAACTGCTCCACGCTCAGCCACTGGCGATAGTCGGCGCTCTTGGGATCGTAGAGCCGCTGCAGCAGCGCATCGAGCTCCGCCTCGTTGCGCAGGGGCAGGGCGATGTTCAGCTTCAGGGTCTGGGACGCCGGCAGGTGGCCGAGATAGGTCGCCTGGCCGTTGTTGACAGCTTCACGCGTGTGCCGGGTCGCCATCGACGTTCCCTGGCCAAATGCCGGGATCGCCGCCAGGCTGAGGGCAAGCGTGGCTGCACAAAGGATCCTACGGGTACTGCGTGCTGCGGGAACTGATTTCATCGCCGCATCCTTTCGTGGAGAGTGGTCGAGAAACCACCGGTTGAATTGTGACCGCTCTTATACACAACCCAGAAACAGTTGTCAACAGCTCACTAAACTCCCCCCAGGTATGATTTTATGGCTAACTAGCGATGCGCGATCGCTGAAAGGGGTGGGGGGGTAGCGCCGCCGCTACGGCCGAGGGTGCCGGCCAGCCCTGCTGTCGCAGCTGTTGCGGCGCGCCCCCCGAAGGTGACATCCTCTTCGTGTCCCGGTACTTTCTTTTCGGCTGGAGGCCCTGCCGGCCATCTGGCGTGAACTGGAGAGGTAGCGCGTGGGTCTGAAGCTCGTCGCCGTGAACGGCAGCCAGGCGGTCGCGATGCCGGCCGGACGCACGCTGGAAGTCGGGCGGTCGCCAGGCTGCGACATGCCGATCCGGGATCTCACCGTGTCGCGCCACCACGGCGAGATCGAGGCCACCCCTGCCGGCCTGCGCATCCGCGACCTGGGCTCGACCAACGGCACCTTCATCAACGGTGCGCGCATCGGCGAAGGCCTGGCGGCTCCCGGGGCGCGGGTAACCTTCGGCAAGGTCGCGTTCCAGGTGGTGGAGGAGCGCGGCGACGACGAGACCGTGGGCGGCGCCGCGGCCAGGCCCGACGGCGAAGGCCTGGTCATCCTGGGCCAGGCGCGCGCCCAGAGCTACACCGACATTGCCACCCTGCTGGCGCCCGACTCCGGCTCGCAGGCGACAGCGGCGGGCGGCCTGCGCCTGCGCGGCCGCGGCGCCGGCCCGGTGGAGCGGCGGGCGGCCTCCCTGGCCTTGCTGCTCGAAGTTTCCAAGGAGCTGTCCCAACAGGGCGAGCCGGCGCGGCTGCTCGAAAAAACGGCGCGCCTGATCATGCAGGTCATGGCCGTCGATCGGGTGGACGTCCTGATGCGCGGCGACGACGATGAGATGGTGCCGCGGGTCAGCAAGGTGCGGGCCGGCGCCGCCAGCGCCGGCGGGCAGATCGCGCGCGCCGCGGTGCAAAAGGCGGTCGAGGAACGCGTCGCCCTCTTATTGGTGGAAAGCACCCCCGAAATGGGCACCGACGCCATCTCCCCCGCCGGCTCTCCGGCAACCCAGGCAGCGCCGGGCGCCGCCGCGGGCGGCGCGGCCGGGGCGGCCGGGACCGCCGCCGGCGACCCAGGCGCCGCCGGAGCCCCCCTGGCAACCGCCGGCGCCGCGGCCGGGCTTGCCGTGGCGGCGCCGCCAGCCGACGATCGCGCCTCGACCGACCGCGTCGCCGAAGCGCGGGAGCGCCACGCCGAAGGCGCCGCCGACGCCGCGGGCGCGCCGCCAAACCGGCAGGCCCCTCTCGACGCCGCCGGCGCCGCCGGCGGCACCGGCGCCAACGGCTTGCTCGGAGACGTCATCTGCGCGCCGCTTCTGGGCATGCAGGCGACGGTGCTGGGCATGCTGTGCGCCAGCACGCCGGCGGCGCGCACCCTGGGGCGCGAGGACCTGGACTTCCTGACCGGTCTGGCCGGCATCGTCGCGGTCACCCTGGAAAACCTCGTGCTGGCCGAGCGGGCGCGCGGCGAAGCGGTGGCGCAGGCCGGCCACCAGCGGCACTTCGCCCCCTTTGTCGCCGAGCAGATCGCCGGCCACGACGGCGCCGTCGACCTGGGTGCCTCCCGGCGGCGCGCGGTGATCCTCGACTGCGAGATCCGCGACTTTGCGGCGCTCACCGCGGCGCTTCCACCGGCGGAGGTGGCACACCTGCTGGACGAATTCTTCAGCGAGATGATCGACGTGGTGTTCGAGCACGGCGGCACCCTCGACAAGACGACCGGCGCCGGCCTGGTCGCGCTCTGGGGCGTGCCGCTCAGCCACCATGACGACGCCGACCTGGCGGTGCAGGCCGCGGTCGAGATGCAGCGCGGCGTCGAGCGTCTGAACGTCGAATGGAGCCGCCAGGGACGCCCTCACCTGGCGATGGCCGCCGGCATGGACCTGGGGGAGGTCTTCGCCGGCCAGGTCGGCAGCGATCGCCGGCGCGACTTCACCGCCATCGGCCAACCGGTCGAGCGCGCGGCGCAGCTCCGCGCCGCCGCCACCGCGGGAGACATCCTGGCCAGCGAGGCGCTGCTCGAAGCGCTGTCCAGCCCGCCGCCGGTCGAAGCGATGCCCGCAAGCCCGGCGTGCAGGATCGATTGGCGCACGCCGCCGACCCTGCGCCAGTCCGACAATGTGGCCGGCGCCTAGTCCGGCGAGGTCTGCGCGCGATTGCCACGCAGGCGCCGGGCTCGCCGTCAGTCGGCGATCTGCTTGAAGACGACCCTCACCCCGTCGGGGTCGTGGGTGTCGAACAGCAGGCTGCCGTCGCCATCCCGGCGCAGGCCGCCGGGGATGTTGCGGTCGCGCCCGATCAGCTCCTGGTAGGCCTTTTCGGCGGACGGCACCATCATGACCAGAACCAGCTTGTGGTGCGGCCCCTGGTAGTCGAAGCTCTCGTCGCGCTCGCGGTCCTCTGCCGCGGCGCCGGCCGCCCGCCCGAGCACTTCCAGCACCGCCGATCCCGCCTGGTACAGCGCCCCCCTGCCGTCGTCGCGGTCCCAGCTTTGCAGCCGCGGCAGGGACAACGTATCGCCGTAGAACCGGCAAGTGCGCTCGAAGTTCCTGGCGCGGATCACCGCCCGAAACTGCCGAATCTCCATTGGTCTTCCTCCCTGTCGGACGTCGTCTGTTGGGGCGCTGCGGCCGCGACGCCGCCGGCCCCCGCCACCGCGGCAAGCGGCCGTAGCATTACCACAGAATCCTGCCCGGCTTCAAAGCCCCGCCGCCGCCCGGCCGCGGCGCGGCGGCCGGTGCGACGCCGGCTCGGTGGTATCCTTCCGGGGTGATCGAGCTTCGGCGCCTGTCCGTTCTGGCGACCTTCCTCCTGGCTCTTCCCTTCCTCGTGGCGGCGCAGATCGGGCGACCGGACGGCGCGCCGGCGGGGGCGTCGCGCGGGCCCACGGTGGTGCTCGACGGCCGTGAGCTGGCGGTTGCGGTCACCATCACCCCCAGCGGCCCGCTGTTCGCCCTCAAGCCGCTGGTCGACAGCCTAGGCGGTACGCTGAGCAGCGACGACACCGGCGAAAGCGTCAATCTCAAGATCGAAAACACCGAAGTGGTGACCGGCGTCGGTAACGCCATCATCACGGTGGGCGAAAGCATCGTCACCCTGTCGCAGCCGCCGGTGCGCGGCGAAACCTCGCCGCTCGTGCCGCTCGACTTTCTGCGCAAGACCTGGGGCGCGGTGTCCGGCTTCACCTTCGACTGGCGGCCCGAGGACTCGCGGCTGCTGATCGCCCGCCGCGAGGCGCGCGAGATCAGGGTGCTGCTCGACGTCGTGCACCTCCAGGGAATGACGACCGTGGTGCTGCAGTTCCCGGAAACTCCGCGCTACCACATCAACGAGCAGGCCGGAGCGGTGGACGTGCAGCTGCTGGCCGACCGCCTGGCGCCGCCGCCGCGCAAGCGCCTCGACGACGCGTTGGTGCAGGACGTGAGCTTCGCGCCGCAGCTGGTGCACATCCAGCTGGCGCCGGACGCCGTGGTCGAGAACTACCTGCTGGACAACCCCTTCCGCCTGGTGTTCGACGTGCACCGCAAGTCGGCCGCCCCGGTGCCGGTCGCTCCCGGCGCCGCCGCCTCCGACCTGCGCGCCGCCAGCACCCGCACCATCGTCATCGACCCCGGCCACGGCGGCACCGAAACCGGCGCCATCGGACCGGGCGGCGTGCAGGAAAAAGAGCTGACCCTGATCCTCGCCCGCGACCTGGAGGCCCGGCTCACCCAGCGGCTGCCGGTGCGCGTCGTGCTGACCCGCACCGACGACTCCAAGCTGCCGCTCGACAGCCGCACCGCCATCGCCAACCAGAACAAGGCCGACCTGTTCGTGTCGCTGCACCTCAACTCCTCGCTGGGCTCCGGCGCCCATGGGGCGGAGACCTACTTCCTCAGCTCCCAGGCGACCGACACGCGCGCCGAAACCGCCGCCGCCAGCGAGAACGTCGGCGCCGCCGGAGCCGCGGCGCCGCAGGCCGCCGACGACGGGCAGGAAACGCAGGATCTGCAGATGATCCTGTGGGATCTCGCCCAGAGCCACCACCTTTCCGAAAGCCAGCGTTTTGCCGGGCTGGTGCAGGCCGAGCTCAACCAGGCGCTCGACCTCAAGGACCGCGGCGTCAAGCAGGCGCCCTTCCGGGTGCTGATGGGCGCGGCGATGCCGGCGGTGCTGGTGGAACTGGGCTTCATCAGCAATCCCGACGAAGAGGCCAAGCTGCAAAACCCCGCCTACCGCGCCGACCTGGTGGACGCGCTGGTGCGGGCGATCGGCCGCTACCTGGAGACGCCGCAGCCCGATACGCGCTCGGCGCCGCCGCTGCCGCCCCCGCAAGGGGCGGTGCGCTCCAACCCGAGCGCACCCACCCCGCCATGAGCCGGCGAGCGGCAGGGTGGGTGCTGGGCATTGCCTTGCTCCTGGTCGCCGGCAGCCTCGCCTGGTGGTGGCACGCCGGCCACTCCGGCGGCCGCCGCGGGCGGCACGGTGCGGCCGGGGCCGACGCCGACAGCGGCGGCGCCAACCTGGAGCGCCGGGCGTTCGACCTCTACTTTCCCAGCGGTGCCGGCCTGCGCGCCGAGCGCCGCGAGCTGCAGGTTGCCGACTCGCCCCAGGACCGCATCCGCAAGATCCTGACGGCGCTGCTCGCCGGACCCACCACGGCGGCCCCCGCCCCCGCCGTCACCGCGCCGGCCAAATCGCCGGCGGCGCCGGGGGTCAACGCGCCGGCGCCGGCCGCTCCGGCAGCTGCCGCGCCCACGGCATCCACACCGGCGGCGGCGCCCGACGCGCGGGGTGGGACGGCCGCCACCGCGTCCGACCTGGTGCGCCCGTTCCCACCCGAGGTGAAGCTGGGGGCCGTCGAGCTTTCAGCCGACGGCACCGCCTTTGTCGACCTGCGCTGGCAGGATCACGAAGATCCGCCCGAATCCGGCTCGACGGAGGAGCTCCAGCGCGTGTACAGCCTGGTGAACTCCCTGGCGCTCAACGTGCCGCAGGTCGTCCGCGTGGTGCTGCTGTGGAACGGCACCCAGCGCGTCACCTTCTCCGGCCACCTGGACACCAGCCGCCCGCTGGTCGCGGACCGCACCCTGCTGGCGCCCTGAGGCGCCCACACTCCGGCCAGGCCGCCACCCGGTTTCCCGAAGCTCACCATGGACGCGATCGGCGTATTCGATTCGGGCGTGGGCGGCCTGACCGTGGTGGCGGCCCTGCGCCGCCGCCTGCCGCGGGAGTCCATCCTCTACCTGGGCGACACGGCGCGCCTGCCGTACGGCTCCAAGTCGCAGGCGACGGTGACCCGCTACACCGAAAAGAACGTCGGCTTCCTGGTCGAGCGCAAGGTCAAGGCGGTGGTCGTGGCGTGCAACACGGCTTCGGCCCTGGCGCTGCCGGCGCTCACCCTGGACGTGCCGACCTGGGGAGTGGTGGAGCCCGGCGCCGAGCGTGCGGCGGCCCTCAGCCGGGGCCGCGTCGGCATCGTCGCCACCGCCGCGACGGTGCGCTCCGACGCCTATGCGCAGGCGCTGCGGCGGCGCCGGCCGGACCTGGCGATCACCAGCCGCGCCTGTCCGCTGTTCGTGCCGCTGGTCGAAGAAGGCTGGCACGACGACCCGCTCACCGAGCAGGTCGCCAACCGCTACCTGCAGCCGCTGCTGGCCACCGGCATCGATACCCTGGTCCTGGGCTGCACCCACTATCCGCTCCTGACGCCCGTGCTGCGCCGGGTCGCCGGTCCCGACGTCACCCTGGTCGATTCCGCCGAAGCCGTCGCCGAAGCCGTCGCCAGCGGCCTTGCGGCGACCGGACTGGCCGCCGCCGCCGACCACCAACCCACCCTGCGCCTGTGCGTCACCGACGCCAGCGAAGGTTTTCAGGAGCTGGCGCGCCGCATCCTTGCCGCCCCCGGCCTGGTCCTGGAGTGGGTGGAGGTTACTTAGTGTCGCTAGTGTCGCCAGTAGTCCGCTGGCCCAGGTTCGCCAAGTCGCGCACGGCAGGCAGCAGGCCGAAGCCGTCCGCTTCGCGCACCGCGACCAGGATGGCTTCGGCGATCGCCAACTCGGCGAGCACGCCGATCTGATGGACATGCGCGGGGCGCTCGCCGGTGGCCAGGGTGACGACCAGGTCGCCGTCGTACAGCGTCAGCGCCGGCGCCAGCGCCCGATAGAGGCCGCCGAAGCCCATCTGGCACACCTTGAGCGCCGCCCGCTTGCTGAGCGCCGCGTCGGTCAGCACCACCGCCAGGGTGGTGTTGCCCTCCCACGGCCCCTGCGCGCCGGGGGGCAGCGCCGCCAGCACTCGCTGGGCGCCCACCAACCGCGGCGAATCCGCGCCGGCGCGGCTACCCGCCACGACGTCGCCCGTCGCCGGATCGCGCACGTCGCCAAACGCATTGACCGCCACCAGCGCCGCCACCGTGGGGCCACCGGGACAGGTGAGGCTGGCAAAGCCGATGCCGCCCTTCATCCCGCACTCCCGGCCCAGCGCCTTGCCGACCGTCGCCCCCGTCCCCGCCCCGACGCTGCCCACCGCCACCGGCCCCGCCGCAGCCGAGCGCAGCGCCGCTTCCGCCAGCGTCCTGCCGGGCCGCGCCCGCGGATCGCCAAAGCCCAGGTCGAACAGGATCGCCGTCGGCACCAGCGGCACCCTCGCCACTCCGGCGTCGAAGCCGTGCCCCGACCGCTCCAGGCTCTCCACCACCGCATCCGCCGCCGCCAGCCCAAACCCGCTGCCGCCAGCCAGGACCAGCGCATGGGCGCGCGTCGCCAGGTGATGCTGGCCCACCAGCGAATCGAACTGTCGCGTCCCCGTCGCCGACCCCCGCAGCTCCGCCGCCGCCACCGCCCCCTCCGGGCAGAGCACCACCGACACCCCCGTCATCCCCACGCGATCCGATCCGTGGCCGATGGTGAAGCCGCGAATCGACAGCTCACGAGACGCGCTGGGCAGAGCTGGAAATTCCATGCGCCTATGGTACCCCGCCGCATCGGCGGTTGCGGGCCGGCGGCAGGAGACCGCCGTTGAGGACGCGAGCGGCGACCGTCCTGGTGGTGCTGCTCGCCGCCGCCAACCTGGCGCTGGCTGCCGCCGCCTGGACCCGCCAGCCCTGGGCCAACGGGCCCGCCGAATGGCGCTGGCAGTTCGTCACCGCAGACGCCCCGGCTGCGGGCGTTCGGGCGGCGGCTGGCGCTCCCCCCGGCCAACCGGCGCCGGCGGCCGGGGCTCCCCAGGCGCCGACGGGGGGCGGATCGCCGGCCGCACCGTCGGCGGATCGATGGCGGGCTGGCGGTGCGCTCGCCGTGGCGCTGGTCGGGCTGGGCATCCTGACCGCGCGCCGCGACCGCGCCGCCGGACGCCTGGCCCTGGCGCTCGCCATCGCCTGCGGCGCCACATTCACCTTTGCGCTTGTCGCCCTGCAGCCCGGAGGGTTTGCGCGCGTCGTCGCTGCCCTGGTTTCTCGCAACAGCTTCGGCTACCTGTGGGATGCCGCCCTCGCACCGCCCAGCCGGGCTCTGCTTGCCGACTACCCCGCCGCCAGTGAAGGGCTGAACCAGCATTCCGTAACGCATCCCCCGGGCCCCATCCTGGCAGTCCGCGCTTTGGCGTGGATCGATCACCTGCTGCCTCAGCCGGAGGGGCCGCCCCGCGACGGCGCGGCTGCGGGGCCGCAGCGGGCGCCTGCCGGCGCGAGCGGCGCGGAGGAAACCGCGGCAAACGCGGGCGCACCAGCCATGAACGCGGCGACGCCGGGCCTGCCCGCCCTGGCCGCCGCCGCGGTCGCGCGGGAAGTCGAACGCGCCCGCAACCACCGGCGGCCGGTGCCCGCGGCGCCGCCCGGCGCCTGGAGCGTCACCGCGTTCGCCCTGCTGCTGCCGCTGCTGTCTGCCCTGGCCGCCTGGCCGCTCTACCGCCTGGCCCTGGCCCTGGGCTGCGCGCCGCCCACCGCGCTGCTGGCCGCCCTGCTCTGGCTGCTGGTGCCCGCCCGTTCGCTCTTCACGCCCTCCTTCGACCAGGCCCTGCCGCTGCCGCTGATCGGTGCCGCCGCCCTGGCCGCCGGCGCCGGCGCGGCCTGCGTTCAGCCCGCGCGCCGGGGCCGCGCGCTCTGCTGGCCTGCCGTCGCCGCGGGCCTGCTGCAGTTCGTCGCCTGCTTCCTCAGCTACGGCAGCCTGCCGATGCTGCCGCTCATCCTGGCCATCGCCCTCGCCACGGCCATCGCCATCGCCGCGGCCGGCGCAAGCGCCGCCGCCACGGCCCGTCCAGACGGCTGGATGTCGACCGCCGTCCGCCAGGCGCGCCTGGCGCGCAGGATCCAGCCGCGCCTGTGGTGGTCGCTTGCCCTGGGCTTTGCCCTGCCCTACCTGGCGCTGGCGGCGCTGGGCCACAACCCCGTCCAGGCGCTGCGCGCCGCGCTCGCCCTGCACCGCCAGATCGCCGTCGAGCCGCGCAGCTACGGCACCTGGCTGCTGTGGAACCCCTACGACTTCGCCCTGCTCCTTTCGCCTGCCATCCTCGGCCTGGCCGCCATGGCGCTGTCTCCCCGCGCCGCCGGCACCGAAGATCCGCCCCCGCCCCGTTGCAAGGCTCTGCTGCTGCCCGCCTGGACCTGGTGCGGCCTGCTGGCGCTGCTCTGGATCTCCGGCAGCGTGCGCGGCGAAGTCGGCAGGATCTGGCTCCCCTGGATGCCCTTCGCCTGCCTGTTTGCCGCCGCGATCCTGGCGCACCGGCGCCCCCGCGGCCTGCTTGTGGTCTTCGTCGTCGCCACCCTGGCCGCCCTGACGCTGGCCCTGGCCGGCAGCATGGTTTTCGTGGGCTGAACGCAAAACGTCCCGGAGGCGCAAGCCCCCGGGACGTGATCGGTTGCGGTACGGCACCGGCCGCGGTTGCGGTCGAGCGCGCGACGGCGCTCGCGCAACGCGCCGCCGGCCGCGCTATTGCGGTGCGAGCACCACGCTCAGGTTGGCATAGCTCCATGTAACGGGCGGATAGTAGGCGCCGTCGCCGATTCCGGTCTGGCCGAAGTCGAGCTCCAGCGGGTTGCTGTTGGCGCTCATGTCGAGCCACTGGGCGGGGCCGGCGATGGTATAGATCACCGCACCGCCGGAGGAAACCTGCAGCTGGCACTGGCGGATGGTCAGGTCGTAGGTCAGGGTCAGGTGATAGGAGCTGTTCGACTTCCAGGGTCCTTGGGTGCGTGCGAAATCATTCTCGATACCGAGGTCCAGGATCGTCTTGCTGTTGCGATTGACGATCTGGATGGCACAGAACGGCTCGCGCAGGGCGCGCTGATTGGAAGGGCGGCGGAACGCCATGACGCCGGTGAACAGCCCGACCGGGAAGGTGCCGATATGGAGATCGAAATCGACCGTCGCCTTCTTGTACGCGACACCCACCGGCGCCGGCAGCGTGTACAGCTGCTCCGAATCGGCCTGCGTCGCGGTCAGGAACGTCCCCGGCACGTCAAACGTCACGTCGCCGGCGCCGGTGGGACCGCTGCCGCCACCGCCGGCCGCGAGAGGCGGACCGATGGTGCCGGACAGGTCCGTGGACGGACCGACCACGGTGATCGCGGGTCCGCCCGGCGTGTACACCGTCGCAAAGGCATAGAACGGCTGGTTGCAGGTGGCCACGATGCGGGCGTCGCTCGCCGCGGATTCGCCCACCGCCGACAGCACGTCCGGGAAATCGCGGCGCGAAAACGTCGTCACCGACAGCGTCGCCGGCGCCGCCAGCAGCCCGCCGGTCGATGCGAACGCCGCCACCGTGCACTGGGCCGCGGCCGAACCGAGATTGACCAGCGAATAGTCGGTGATCGTCCCCGTCGCGGCGCGCTGCAGCCCCTGCACCTCCAGCATGCCGCCCGCCGCCGTCGCCGTCTGCTGGGTGATGGTCGGCAGGCTGGCGATGCCCACCAGGTTGCCGTTGGCGTCCGACACCTCCATCCGCGCGCCCACCAGCAACAGGGTGGTGGCGCTGTTGACCGCCAGCAGGCCGGTCTGGCCCTGGGGCGCGACACCGGCCAGCACCGTGGTGCCGCTCGCCGCCGCGAAGATGTTGCCTGAGGGTGGCGCGGTCGTGCCGTCGGTGCCTTCCTGGATGAAGGTGGTGGTGAAGTGGTGGGTGGCCGTGTCGGGGTTGGTGACCCAGACCTTGGTGGCGTAGTTGGCGCCCTGAATGGACGTGTTGCTGGCCAGCGGCACGAACACCGTGCCGGCCGACGCAGGGGCCGCCAGCGCCCCGAGGATAGGGAGCAGCAGCGCCAGGGGAGCTTGCAACTTTTTCACTGCGATCCTCCTGTGAGTCTGGGGGCACGGCACGTTCATCCGTCCCCCGTCGATGGGCCTGCGGGCCTGGGGCGCAAATTTGCTCCGCATTCTAAGATACACGGCGTCTCTATGCAATCAAAAATGTGCAATCCCGGCAGCGCGTCCGGCGCGCCAGCTGCCGTCATGGTGTGTCGCCCGCGGTGGGCGAGCTGCGCCGCGAGAGGGCAGGGGGTGCCCTCTCGCGGTCACAGGGTCAGCAGTAGATGCTGCTGCAGGTGTTGCGGGAATTGCAGGTGCAGCCGCAACCCGCGGTGCCGCCGGGGTTGATGGAGGTGGTGCCGGCGCCGCCGATCACGGTCGACAGGGGCTGATCGAGCTGGCACAGGGTCTCGGTGGCGAGCTGCAGCTTCTGTTCTCTAGACTTCCTCTTCATGGCAGGGTCTCCTCGTAAAAATCGTGGAAGCGGATGCAATCCACGAAAACATGCGATCGCGAATCAATAAAAATAAGTGTTCTCGGCGTCAGTTTCAGGGACGCCGGCCGGCGTGTTGCCGTGACCGCCGGGTTGCAGAGCGACGCGTTCACGACTACCCTATTGGGCCGGCAATGGGGCCGCGCTCTGCCCGCGCAGAGCAGATCAAGCCCGGCGCCAGGTTGCAGAACCGTCGCAGGTGCGCAAGCAGCTCCGATCCAGCGTCGAAAGGTCGAGGAAAGCAAAAAAACGATGCCCGAGGTCAGCGAGGTCGCGATGACGGCGCCCGCCGCCCCCGTCCCACCGGTGTGGGACTGGCGGGCGGCCGCAGGCCCGGCGCGCACGGCCGGCGCCGGCGGCGCCACTCCGGGCAGCGCCGCCGCGGCGCGCGCCGCCCGCGTGCAGGGGGCGATCGGCGGCGCCGTCGGCTTGGGCGTCGCCGCGGCGCTGGCCCTGCTGCTGCACCGCCGCGGCATGGCGATGGTGGTGGCGGCCGTGGCCGTGGCCGTCGCGCTGTGCGCCCTGCTGTCTCCGCTCGGCCTCTATCGCGGTTTGCGCCGCGCGCTCGACCGCTTCGGGTCGGGGGTCGGCACGGTGGTGACCTGGCTGACGATGACGCTGGTTTTCTACCTGATGTTCGTGCCGGTCGGTCTCATCCTGCGGGCCGCCGGCAAGCTCTCGTTGACCCGTTTCGCGGACCCGTCGCGAGCCACCTACTGGACGCCGACGGACGACCGGCCCCACACCGCCGACTCCTACCGCAAGCAGTTCTGACGTGAAGCTCCTGGGCATCAGCTGCTACTACCACGATTCGGCGGCCTGCCTGATCGACGGCGGCCGCATCGTCGCCGCCGCGCAGGAGGAGCGCTTCACCCGCATCAAGCACGACAGCGCGTTTCCCACCAACGCGGTGCGCTACTGCCTGGCCGAGGCGGCGGCCGGCGGACCGGCGATCCAGCGCCTGGACGGCGTGGTGTTCTACGACAAGCCGCTGCTCAAGTTCCACCGCATCCTGGAAACCTACCTGGCGGTGGCGCCGCGCGGCCTGCGCTCCGCCGTGCAGGCGGTGCCGCTGTGGCTGCGCGAAAAGCTGTGGATCCCGCCGCGCATCGAAGAGGCGCTGGAAGCCTGCGGCGTCGCGGAGCCGGCGGACATCTACTTTACCGAGCATCACGAATCGCACGCCGCGAGCGCCTTCTACCCCTCGCCCTTCGACGAGGCGGCGGTGCTCACCCTGGACGGCGTGGGCGAATGGGCGACCACCACGATCGGCGTCGGCGAAGGCGAAAAGCTGCGGCTGATCCGTGAGATGACCTTCCCGCATTCGCTGGGGCTGCTGTACTCGGCGTTCACCTACTTCACCGGCTTCAAGGTCAACTCCGGCGAATACAAGCTGATGGGGCTCGCCCCCTACGGCACGCCGCGCTATGCCGACACGATCAAGAACAAGCTCCTGGACCTCAAGGACGACGGCTCCTTCCGCATGAACATGGAGTACTTCGGCTACCTCGACGGCCTGGCGATGACCAACGACCGCTTCGCCGCCCTGTTCGGCGGCCCGCCGCGGCAACCGGAGTCGCCGATCGGCCAGCGCGAGATGGACCTGGCGCGCTCCATCCAGGAGGTCACCGAAGAGATCGTGCTGAGGCTCGCCCGCCACGCGCGCGAGCTGACCGGCAAGCGCCACCTGTGCATGGCCGGCGGCGTGGCGCTCAACTGCGTCGCCAACGGCATCCTGCTGCGCGCCGGCATCTTCGACGACGTCTGGATTCAACCGGCGGCCGGCGACGCCGGGGGCGCGCTGGGAGCGCCGCTGGCGCTGTGGCACAACGCCATGGGCAAGCCGCGCGTCACGGTCAGCGGCCAGGCGGGCACGCGGCGCGATCTGATGCAGGGCGCCCTGCTGGGCCCCGACTTCACGCCGGCGCAGATCCGCGCCTACCTGGACGAGCAGGGCCTGCCCTACGAAGAGCTGGCCGACGCCGACTGGGCGCCGCGCATCGCCGCGGTGATCGCCGCGGACGCGGTGGTCGGCCTGTGCCACGGCCGCATGGAGTTCGGCCCGCGGGCGCTGGGCAACCGCTCGATCGTCGGCGACGCCCGCTCGCCCCGCATGCAGTCGATCATGAACCTGAAGATCAAGTACCGCGAGAGCTTCCGCCCGTTCGCGCCCAGCGTCCTCGAAGAGCGCGTCGGCGACTACTTCGAGCTGGACCGGCCCTCGCCCTACATGCTGCTGGTGGCCGACGTGGTCGCGGGGCGGCGCCTGCCGCGGCGCGGCGACGAAGAATCGCTGCCGCTGGTCGAGTGGGTCAACCGCCCGCGCTCGGACATCCCCGCCATCACCCACGTCGACTACTCGGCGCGCATCCAGACCGTCAGCCACGAAGAGAACCCGCGCTATCATGCATTGCTGCGCGAGTTCGAGCGGCGCACCGGCTACGGCGTGATCGTCAACACCAGCTTCAACGTGCGCGGCGAACCGATCGTCTGCACTCCCGAAGACGCCTACCGCTGCTTCATGCGCACCGAGATGGACTACCTGGTCCTGGGGCCGTTTCTGCTCGACAAGAAAGCCCAGCCGGCCTACGCCGACCGCGGCAACTGGCGTCAGGACTACCAGCTGGACTGAGTGCAACTCCCACTGGCGCCGGTCGCCCGTTGCCCACCGCCGCCAGCAAAGCCTGAGGGAACCGCAACCATGCGCAAGTTTCGCTACGTCGGCTCGATTGCCAGCGAGATCTTCCAGTTCGCCCGCCAGCATAAGGTGTACTGGATCGTGCCGTTTGTCCTCATCCTGGCGTTGGTGATCGTGCTGGTGCTGACCAGCCAGGCGGCGGCGCCGTTCATCTACACGCTGTTCTGAGGCCGCTGCTGACGCCCCTGTCCGCAGCACCGTCTCCTCCTCCCCGCCGCGGCGGCGGCCGGGCGGCCAAGCTGGCCCTTGCCGCCGCCTCCGCCCTGTTCGCGCTGCTGCTCGGCGAGGCGGCGCTGCGCATCGCCGGCGTCGCCTATCCCAACTTCTACGGCCCCGACGCCGACCGCGGCTGGGGCCTGCGGCCGGGCGCCGAAGGCTGGTGGCGCAAGGAGGGCCTGGCCTGGGTGCGGATCAGCAGCGCCGGCCTGCGCGACGTCGAGCACGCCCGCCCCAAACCCCCCGGCCACCTGCGCATCGCGGTGCTCGGCGATTCCTGCGCCGAAGCGCTGCAGGTGCCGATCGAGCAGACGTTCTGGAAGCTGCTGGAGCGCCAGCTGGCGAGCTGCCCGGCGGTCGCCGGCAGGACCGTGGAAGCCATCGATTTCGGCGTCGCCGGCTACGGCACGGCGCAGGAGCTGCTGACCCTGCGGCGCGACGTCTTCGCCTTCCAGCCCGACGTCGTGCTGCTCGCCTTCTACCCCGGCAACGACGTGCGCAACAACGCACGGCAGCTCGAACAGGACCCGCTGCGCCCCTACTTCACGCTCGACGCCGGCGGCCGCCTGGCGCTCGACGACGCCTTCCGCGACACCCTGGGCTACCGGCTCCGCCGCGGCGTCGCCGGCCGCGTCGCCTACGCCGCCTACGACCACGTGCGGCTGCTGCAGGTCGCCAAGGAGGGCAAGTCCGTCGTCGACGGCTGGATCGGCGCCGCCAGGGCGCGCACCAAGGAGCAGGGCGCGGCGCTGCAGGAGCTGGGACTGGACAACGCGGTCTACGCGCCGCCCAAGGACCAGGACTGGCGCGACGCCTGGCGCGTCACCGAGGCGCTGATCGCCGCCATGCGCGACCAGGCCACCGCCCACCGCGTGCCCTTCGGCGTGGTGCTGCTGTCGACCGGCATGCAGGTCCATCCCGACGCCGCGGTGCGCGATCAGTTCATGCGCAAGCTGGGGGTTGCCGATCTCTTCTATCCCGGCCGGCGGCTTGCCGCGTTTGCCGCCGGCGCCGGCATCCCGCTGCTCGACCTGGCGCCGCCGCTGGCGCAGCTGGCGTCCAGCCGGCGTCTTTTCCTGCACGGCTTTGCCAACACCGCTCCCGGCGACGGCCACTGGAACGCCAGCGGCCACGCCGCCGCCGCGCCGCTGATCGCCGACTGGCTCTGCCGCCGTCTGCTGCCGCCGGCCTGAGCCGGCCGCGCCCCCGCCTTGCCGGTTCGTCGTGGTTGCGCGAGAATAGGTGACCATGCGCTTCAGGCCCGTTCACGGAATCGCCGCGGTCGTGCTGTTCATGGGTGTCGTCGTCGTGGCGGACATGGCCATGGACGGGCGCCTGGGTGAGACGTCTTCCTACGAGCGGGTCGTCGCCGGCCAGGACGGGGACGTCAGGATCGACCTGGCGGGCCTCGGACCGCAACAGGTCCGCTTCTTCCATTTCCTCAATCCCGCCAATCAAGAGGTCTGGTTCTTTGTCGGGCGCGATGCCACCGGCCAGGTGCAGGTGGCGTTCGACGCCGACGAAGTGTGCGCCAAGTCCAAGCGCGGCTTCCGGCACGATGGCGAATGGATGGTCTGCAAGAAGTGCGACAAGTCCTTCCGCCTGTCCGAGGTCAATGCGGGCGGCGGCGGTTGCAAACCGGTGCCGCTGCCCCACCGCCTGGCGGGCAGCCAACTGCTGATCGCGCAGGCCGACGTGCTCGCCGGCTGGCGGCTCTTCCACTAGTGGCCCGTGCCCCTGGCACCCTTCCCGCCCCGACCTGGAACTATCGTGAAATCAGAGCTTTGACGGAGCCACTCGGGATGGTATATCGTCGGGCGGTCCGGAAAGGATAGCCATGTCCGCAGCCGACTTCGTGCTCTACGAAGAAGAGTTCAAACATCTGGAGGAGGCCCTGCGTCGTCTGCGGCAGGAGGCCAACGGCAAGGCCGTGTTCTTGATCGACAAGAACGGCCAGCAGATCGCGGCTGCGGGTGAGATCGAGCAGTTTGACGTCACCTCCCTCGCCTCGCTGACCGCGGGCAATGTCGCCGCCACCGACGGGCTTGCCAAACTCATCGGCGAGCGGGAATTTTCAGTGCTGTTCCACGAAGGGCAGCAGGACCACATCCACATTTCGATCGTCGCCAAGCGCGCGATCCTGGTGGTGATCTTCGACGACCGCTCTTCGCTCGGCCTGGTGCGGCTGCGCGTCAAGCGAGCCAACGGCGACCTCGAAAAGATCTTCGAGGTGATGGTGCAGAAGGGCGAGCGGGACGCCATGGGGCCTTCCCATGCCAGCCCGTTCTCCGAGATTACCGACGACGATATCGACGCGCTTTTCGGGGAGTGATCGCGGCGCGAGCGCCCGAAGCGTGGCTCTGACATCCCGCATCCCGGCCTGTCTGGAATCGCGGTGGGACCCTCCGAGCAGGCACAGAGGCTCCATCCGGCCGCAATGGGGCGGGCAGTGCGGGTCACGGCGTGAGGCAAGCGGATGACCTTCATCAACTACGCGAGCAAGGAGATCAACTGCAAGATCGTCTACTACGGCCCCGGCCTGTGTGGCAAGACGACCAACTTGCAGTACATCTATAACAAGACGTCGCCGGACTCGAAGGGCAAAATGATCTCGCTCGCCACCGAGGCCGACCGCACCCTGTTTTTCGACTTTTTGCCGCTGGACCTGGGCAGCATCCGCGGCTTCACCACCCGCTTTCACCTGTACACGGTGCCGGGGCAGGTGTTTTACGACGCCAGCCGCAAGCTCATCCTGAAGGGCGTCGACGGCGTGGTGTTCGTGGCGGACAGCCAGGACGAGCGGATGGAAGCCAACATCGAATCCATCCGCAACCTGGAACAGAACCTGAAAGAGCACGGTTTTGACCTGGCGAACATCCCCTATGCCCTGCAATTCAACAAGCGCGACCTGTCCAACGTAGCCCCGGCCGAAGAGATGTACCGCACGCTCAACTACAAGCGGGAACCCACCTTCGAAGCGGTGGCGACGACCGGCGTCGGCGTCTTCGACACCCTCAAGTCGGTCGCCAAGCAGATCCTGATCGAGCTCAAAAAGCGGTAGTGCTGCGGCGCTGTCGTAAAGGCTAGCTGTTGAAGATGGCTGACGATGGTTGAGGTCCCCGCGAACCGTCCTCCCGCATTGGCCGCGATCGGCGGCGGCACCGGCCTGTCGGCGCTGCTGCGCGGCCTCAAGGCGTATACCGGCACGGCGCGCCTGGGGAGCCTGACCGGCGTCGTCACGGTCACCGACGACGGCGGCTCCTCGGGGCTGCTGCGCAAGGAATTCGGCGTCCTGCCGCCGGGCGACATCCGCAACTGCATCGTCGCGCTGGCCGACGATGAAGCCCTGCTGGCCCGCCTGTTCCAGTACCGCTTCCCCAATGGCGGCGGCCTGGTCGGACACTCCTTCGGCAATCTGTTTCTGACCGCCCTCACCGGCATCACCGGCGACTTTCACCAGGCGATCCTCACCGCCGAATCGATCCTCTCGGTGCGCGGCAAGGTCTATCCCGCGACCGTGACCGACGTGCGGTTGCGCGGCCGCGGCGTCTCGGGCGCGGTGTACGAAGGCGAAACTGCCATCGGCAGGGCGGGCACCGACCTGGACTCGATCGAGCTGGATCCGGCGGCACCGCCCGCCTTCCCGCCGGCGGTGGCGGCGCTGGAAAGCGCCGACGCCATCGTGCTGGGCCCCGGTTCGCTGTACACCTCGATCCTGCCCAACCTGCTCATCCCCGGCATCCGCCAGGCGTTCGGCAACAGCCCGGCGCGGGTGATCCTGGTGCTCAACCTGATGACGCAGCCCGGCGAAACGGACGCCATGATGGCGGCGGCGCACCTGCGGGCGATCGAGCGCCACGTGCGGGCCGGCTTCGTCCACACGGTCCTCTACAACGCGACACCCATCCCCCAGGCGCTGCTCGCCCATTACGCCAAGGCCGGCTCCGAGCCGGTCACCGTCCAGGGGGACGCCCTGCGGCGCTCGGGCGTCGAGGTGGTCGCCGCCGACCTGCTGGCCGAAGGCGACCTGGTCCGCCACGATTCCGCCAAGGTGGCGCGGGCGGTGCTCGACCTGGTGGCCCCGGCGGCCGCGCCCGTGGCCGCGCAGCCGCGCGGCAGCCATCGCGCGCCCGCCGGCCAGGCCGCCGCCGTCGCCGCCGCCGGCCCGCGCGGCGCCTTGCCCGACTGATGGCCGCCATGACGCCGCCGGTTGCCGTCGTGCTGGCCGCCGGCCGCGGCACCCGCATGCGCTCGCGGCTGCCCAAGGTGCTGCACCAGGCCGCCGGCCGGCCGCTGCTGGCGTGGGTGCTGGACGCGGCGCGCGCCGCCGGCTGCGGCCGCATTCTGGTGGTCGTCGGGCACGGCGGCGAGCAGGTGCGCGCCGCGATCGCCGGCGACGACATCACCTGGGTGACGCAGCACGAGCAGCGCGGCACCGGTCACGCCCTGGCCCAGGTGGCGCCGCACGTCGCGGGCGAAGCCCTGCTGCTGGTGCTGTCGGGCGACGTGCCGCTGGTCGGCGCCGCGACCCTGCGGCGGCTGCTGGCGGCGGCCGGCGCGGCGACGCCGGCGGCGGGGCCAGGCGGGGGCGGCCGGGAGGAGAGCGGCGCCGGCGGCGCACCGGAGGAAGGCGGCCCCTGGGGCGCCATGGCGGTCGCCGACCTGAACGATCCGGGCCGGCTGGGGCGGGTGATCGCCGGCGACGGCGGCGACGGCGGCGATACCGAAGCCAAGGGAGCCAACGGCGGCAGCCGTGGCGGCGACGGCGTCCTGCGGCGCATCGTCGAAGCGGCGGATGCCGGACCGGCGGAGCTGGCGCTGCGGACGGTCAACGCCGGCCTGTATGCCCTGCCGGCGCCGGAGATCTTCGCCTTCCTGGACCGGCTGTCGCCGGCCAATGCCCAGGGCGAGCTCTACCTGACCGACGCCGTCACCGCCGCCGCGGCGGCCGGGCGGCGGGTGCACCTGGTGCGCCTGGACCAGCCGCTCGAAGCGCAAGGGGTCAACGACCGGCGGGAGCTGGCGGCGGCGCACCGGTGGCTGCTCGACCGCCACCTGGAACGCCTGATGGATGCCGGGGTCGGCGTGATGGAGCCGGCGCGCACGGTGGTCGAGCCGACGGTCTGTGTCGGCGCCGATACGGTGATCCACCCACAGGTGTCGCTGCTGGGCAACACCCGGGTGGGCGCGGGATGCGTGCTGCACCAGGGCGCCTGGGTGCGCGACAGCCAGCTGGCCGACGCGGTGATCGTCCACCCCTACAGCGTGCTGGACGGCGCGGTCGTCGCCGCGGACTGCAGCGTCGGGCCGTTCGCCCGCCTGGGGCCGGCATCCCCCTTGCTACCGGGTGCCCGCATGGGCGACGTGCACCGGAGCGGCGATGACGCCGATCACCCCGATCGCGCCGATCGCGATGATCGCGAGGGTGAGGCCGCGGGCGGACAGCGCCGCCGGGAAGGGGACTGACCCGATGTGCGGGATCGTTGGCTACGTCGGCCACAAGGACGTGGTGCCGCTGCTGATGGAAGGTTTGCAGCGGCTGGAGTACCGGGGATACGACTCGGCCGGGGTGGTGGCGGTGGCCGACGACCAGCTGTGCACCCTCAAGGCCGAAGGCAAGCTGGAACACCTGCGCGAAAAGGTCGCCCGCCAGCCGCTTGCCGGCCACTACGGGCTGGGCCACACGCGCTGGGCTACGCACGGGCCGCCCAGCGAGCGCAACGCCCACCCGATGCTCGATTCGCGCCGGCGCGTGGCGCTCATCCACAACGGCATCATCGAAAACTTCCTGCCGCTCAAGAAGCGCCTGCAGGCCGAAGGCTGGACCTTCAGCTCGGACACCGACACCGAGGTGGTCGCCAACCTCATCTCGTCCTACCTGGACCAGGGCGGCGGCCTGCGCCGGGCGGTCGCCCGCGCCTGCGCCGAGGTGGAGGGGATGTACGCCTTCGCGGTGGTGGCGGTCGGCCAGGGCGCGCACGACGGCAGCGGCAACGGCGCCGGTGCCCATGCCGACGATCGCGACCGTCAGGAGATCGTCGCCGCCCGCCAGGGGCCGCCGCTGGCGATCGGCCTCGGACGCGGCGAGCAGTACCTGGCCTCCGATCCCGCGGCGCTTTTGGCGCACACCCGCGACGTCATCTTTCTGGAAAACGGCGACCTCGCCAGCCTGAAGCCGGGCGGCGTGACGATCTGGGACCGCGCCGGCAACCCTGTCGAACGCGCCGTCCAGCACCTCAACTGGGACCCCGTGCAGGCTGAAAAGGGCGGCTACAAGCACTTCATGCTCAAGGAGATCCACGAGCAGAGCCAGGCCGTGCAGGACACCCTGGGGGCCAGGGTCGACTTCGCGCGCGGCGAGGTGCTGGCGCAGGCGCTGGAGCTGCCGCTGGATGCGCTGCGGCAGGTCGAACGGCTGCAGCTGCTGGCCTGCGGCACCTCGTGGCATGCCGCCCTGATCGGCAAGTTCATGATCGAGGAGATCGCGCGCGTGCCGGTCGAAGTGGACTACGGCTCCGAATACCGCTATCGCAACCCGATCGTGGACCGGCGCGTGCTGGCCGTCGGCATCTCGCAGTCCGGTGAAACCGCCGACACCGTTTCGGCGATGGAGATCGCGCGCCACCGCGGCGCCCGCATCCTCTGCGTCTGCAACGTCCAGGGGAGCGAGGCCACGCGGCTGAGCGAGGGCGTGATCTACACCCATGCCGGCCCCGAGATCGGCGTCGCCTCGACCAAGGCCTTCACCACCCAGCTGGTGGCGCTCTACCTGCTGGCCGTGCTGCTGCGCCAGACGCGGGCTCCCGGCGCCGGCGGCAACGGCGGCGGAGCCGGCGGCGCCACGGACGACGCGGTGCAGCTGCGCCGCTACGTCGAGGACCTGGCGCACCTGCCGCAGGCGGTCGACGAAGTGCTGCGGCGCCAGGCGGCGCCGATGGAAGAGCTGGCGCGCCGCCATTTCCGCGCCGAAAGCTTTCTCTACCTCGGCCGCGGCATCAACTATCCGATCGCCCTCGAAGGCGCGCTCAAGCTCAAGGAGATCTCCTACATCCACGCCGAGGGCTATCCCGCCGGCGAGATGAAGCACGGCCCGATCGCGCTGATCGACCAGAGCATGCCGGTGGTGGCGCTCGCCACCGGCAGCCAGGTCTTCGAGAAGATGAAGGGCAACCTGCAGGAGGTGAAGGCGCGCGACGGCGTGGTGATCGCGGTCACCGACCGCGACCCCGAAGAGCTCGACGGCATCGCCGATGAGATCATCACCGTTCCCACCGTGTCGCCGCTGCTGCAGCCGGTGGTCAACGTCGTCCCCCTGCAGCTCCTCGCCTATTACATCGGCGTCCGCCGCGGCGCCGACGTGGACCAGCCACGCAACCTGGCCAAGAGCGTCACCGTCGAGTAGAGCGTCCGGCGGCGGACCTCTACGCCGAGCGCCGCGGCCGCTGGCTGGCCGAAGAGCGGCGGCTGGGCGCCATCTCGCTGCGCCTGTCGATCGCGCGCGGCATCGTCTTCGCGGCCTTCGCCGCCTGCCTGGCGTGGCTGCTCGCCGCCGCCCGGCATCCGCCCGCGGCGGCGGAGTGGGGCGCCGGCGCGGCGCTCGCGGTCTTCATCGTCCTGGCGGCGGTGCACGCGCTACGGCTGCGCCGCCAGCGCCAGGTCGCCGTCCTGCGGCAGATCAACGAAGAGGGCCTGGCCCGCCTGGACCGCGACTGGGACCGCCTGCCCCTGCCCACCGAACCGCCGCGCGGCGACCTGCCCTCTTTGGCGCGCGACCTGGACCTGTTCGGCCGCGCCTCGCTGTTCCACCTGCTCGGCACGGCGCACACTCCCGCCGCCAAGGCGCTGCTGCGCGACCGGCTGGCGGGACGGCCGGCAGTGGCGGCGGACATCCCCGACGCCCAGGCGGCGGTCGCCGAGCTGGCCGGCGAGCTCGACCTGCGCCAGCGGCTGGAGGCCGCGACGCGGGGCCTGGAACGCCACCCGCCCGATTGCGAGCCGTTCCTGCGCTGGGCCGAAGCGGAACCGTGGCTGCGCCGGCGGCCGGCGCTGCTCTGGCTGGCGCGCATCGCCACCGCGGCGACGCTGGCAAGCCTTGGCGCGGCGGTCGCCGGGGAGACGGGGGTGCGGCCGCTCCTGCTGCTGGCCGCCTTCAACCTGGCGCTCAGCTTCGTCACCGCCAGGTGGGTGCAGCCGCGCCTGGGCGACGCCGGCACGCGGCGCGAAGCGATCCTGCTGTACGCCACTGCCCTGGGGGTGGTGGATTCGCACCCCTTCGCCAGTCCGCGCCTGCGCGCGGTGGCGGCGCCCCTGGCGCCGGCGGCCGGGCCGAGCGCGCACGCCGCGCTGGCAAAGCTGGAGACGCGCCTCAGCTATGCCGACCTGCGCCACGCGGCGCCGCTGCACTTCCTGTTGCAGGCGCTGACCCTGTGGGATTTCCACGTGCTGGCGGCGCTGGAAACGTGGCAGGGCGGCGCCGGCCGCCGGGCGCGCGCATGGCTCGGGGCGCTGGGCGAGATCGAGACGCTGGCGGCGCTGGCAACGCTGTGCTTCGAGGAGCCCGCCTGGTGCTTCCCCAGGATCGCCGACGACGCCGCGGAATTTGCCGCGCAGGCCCTGGGCCACCCGCTGCTGCCGGCGGCGCGGCGCGTCGCCAACGACGTCGCGGTGGGGCCGGCGGGGACGTTCCTGCTGGTGACGGGCTCCAACATGTCGGGCAAGAGCACGCTGCTGCGCGCCATCGGCCTGAATGTCGTGCTGGCGCAGGCGGGGGGACCGGCGTGCGCCGCGGCGCTCAGCCTGCCGCCGCTCGCCCTGGCGACCAGCATCCTGGTGGAGGACTCGTTGGCGGCCGGCGTGTCCTTCTACCTGGCGGAGCTGCTGCGCATCAAGGCGGTGGTGACGGCGGCGGACGACGCCCGCGCTGCTGGCGGGGGCGGGGCCGAGGGCGGCGGCGGCGCGCTGCTCTACCTGCTGGACGAAGTGCTGCGCGGCACCAACAGCGCCGAGCGCCGCATCGCCGTGCGCCACGTGCTGCGCCACCTGCTGTCGCGCGGTGCGCTGGGCGCCATTTCGACCCACGACCTGGAGCTCGCGGCCGGCGAGCCGGAGATCGGCGCCGCCGCCCGCCCGGTGCACTTCCGCGAGACGCTGAGCGGCGGCCGCGAAGGGCCGCGGATGAGCTTCGACTACCGCCTGCGGCCAGGCATCGCGACGACCACCAACGCCCTGGAGCTGCTGCGGCAGGTGGGCCTGGGCGAAGAGTAGCCGGCCCCGCGGCAAAAGCCGCGATGCGTGTCCCGCCCGCACCAGCGGCGCGGCGGCCGTGCGCAGCAAGTCAGGAAGTCGGGAGGGTAAGACGGGAGGACCAGGAGGAGCACACCCGGCAGCCGCGAAAGCCGCGGCTGCCGGGCGACCGGATCAGGCCTTGGCGGCGCCGATCCGCATGGAGTAGAACGACCGCCACACGAAGACCGCCGAGATGACGAAGAACACGGCCGACAGGATGGCGGTTTCCTGCCGCGGCAGGGTGATCGCCATCTCGACGGCGAGCAGGCCGAACAGGGTGGTGAACTTGATGATCGGGTTCATGGCCACCGACGAGGTGTCCTTGAAGGGGTCGCCGACGGTGTCGCCGACCACCGTCGCGGCGTGCAGCTGCGGTGCCCTTTTCCTTCAGCTCGACCTCGACGATCTTCTTGGCGTTGTCCCAGGCGCCGCCGGCGTTGGCCATGAAGATCGCCTGGTAGAGGCCGAAGATGGCGATCGAGATCAGGTAGCCGATGAAGAAGTAGGGCTCCAGGCAGGCGAACGCCAGGGTGATGAAGAAGACCGTCAGGAAGATGTTGAACATCCCCGTCTGCGCGTAGTGGGTGCAGATCGCGACGACCTTCTTGCTGTCGGCGATCGAGGCCTTTTGGGCCGCCTCGTCGAGCTTGATGTTGCGCTTGATGAACTCGACGGCGCGGTAGGCGCCGGTGCGTCACCGCCTGGCATGGAGGCGCCGGTGAACCAGTAGATCACCGCGCCGCCGGTGATCAGGCCGAGCAGGAAGGGCGGGTGCAGCATCGACAGGTTGGACACCAGCGCCGGGTCGAGGCCGTGGGTGAGCAGCATGATGATCGAGAAGATCATGCGTGGTGGCGCCGACCACGGCGGTGCCGATGAGCACCGGCTTGGCGGTGGCCTTGAAGGTGTTGCCGGCGCCGTCGTTCTCTTCCAGGTGATGCTTGGCGCGCTCGAAGTCGGGCGTGAAGCCGAAGTCCTTCTGCATCTCCTGCTCGATGCCGGGCAGCGTTTCGATCGGCGACAGCTCGTAGACCGACTGCGCGTTGTCGGTCACCGGGCCGTAGGAGTCGACGGCGATGGTGACCGGGCCCATGCCGAGGAAGCCGAAGGCGACCAGGCCGAAGGCGAAGACCGCCGGCGCGATCATCACTCGCCGACAGCCCCAGGGTGCTGACCAGGTAGCCGACGCCCATCAGCGCCACGATGGTCAGGCCCATCCAGTAGGCGCTGAAGTTGCCGGCGGTCAGACCGGACAGGATGTTGAGCGAGGCGCCGCCTTCGCGCGAGGCGGTGACCACCTCCTTGACGTGCGCCGATTCGGTCGAGGTGAAGACCTTGACCACCTCGGGGATGATGCGCGCCGGCCAGGGTGCCGCAGCTGATGATGGTCGACAGCTTCCACCACAGCGTGGTCGTCGCCGCCCAGGGTGGGGATCAGCACGTAGGAGATGACGTAGGTCACGCCGACCGAGACGATCGAGGTGAGCCACACCAGCGAGGTGAGCGGCGCTTCGAAGTTCATCGTGTCGGCCTTGGCGTAGCGGCACTGGGCCACCGCTTCGTTGAGCAGATACGAGACGCCGCTGGTGACGACCATCAGGACGCGCATGACGAAGATCCAGACCAGCAGCTGCACCTGCACGGTCGGCTCTTTGACCGCCAGCAGGATGAAGGTGATCAGGGCGACGCCGGTGACGCCGTAGGTTTCGAAGCCGTCGGCGGTGGGGCCGACCGAGTCGCCGGCGTTGTCGCCGGTGCAGTCGGCGATGACGCCGGGGTTGCGCGCGTCGTCTTCCTTGATGTTGAAGACGATCTTCATCAGGTCGGAGCCGATGTCGGCGATCTTGGTGAAGATGCCGCCGGCGATGCGCAGCGCCGCGGCGCCCAGCGATTCGCCGATGGCGAAGCCGATGAAGCAGGGGCCGGCGTAGTCGCGCGGCACGAACAGCAGGATGATCAGCATCAGCAACAGCTCGATCGCTGATCAGCAGCATGCCGATCGACATGCCGGCCTTCAGCGGGATGGCGTAGGTCGGAAACGGCTTGCCCTTCAGGCTGGCGAAGGCCGATGCGCGAGTTGGCGAAGGTGTTGATGCGGATGCCGAACCAGGCGACGCCGTAGCTGCCGCCGATGCCGACCAGGCTGAACAGCCAGGATGGTGGCGACCTTGGCGGCCGAGAAGTGCGACAGCACAGCCGAAGTAGAAGACCATCACCGCGCCGATGAAGACCTCCAGGAGCAGGATGAACTTGCCCTGAGTGACCAGGTAGGTCTTGCAGGTCTCGTAGATCAGCTCCGAGATCTCGCGCATCGAGCGATGCACCGGCAGGTTTCGCAGCTGGACGTAGTTGACCAGACCGAACGCCAGGCCGGCCAGGCAGACCAGCAGCCCGTACAGCAGCAGGTTGTGACCGTCGATCCCCATGAAGGATACCGACGCCAGGTTTGGCAGCCGCAGGTCGGCCTCGCTGGCCGACGCGGGCGAAGCGGTGAACGCCGCAACCAGCGCCACCAGCCCCAGCAGCAGGCCCTTTCTGCGGACCGCACCCGCCCCTTCGACGCAGAGCTTTCGCAACATAACCTTTCCTCCAGATTCCAGGGAGCCAGAAAGTCGCAGCGCGCGCCTGCGCTGGCCCGTTTGCCGCCAGTACCTGTACCGGCATGCCGGGCGGCCTGCCGCGCTGATGATCCTCGTTGAATGGAGCCCGCGGGCGCGATCCTGGGGGGATCCCCCCTTCCCGCCACGAGCCAGACCGGAGACGCCGCGCCGCGCAAGATCGCGAGGGCAGCCTACGGAACGCCGAAGGCTATCACAGCTCATGTGACGAGCTGAAGCACCCCTGCGGAAATGTCGGGCAGCGGGCGGGCGGAAGGCCAGGCGGTGGCGCACCGGGCGACCCTCCATAGGCGACCCTCTATACTTGCGGTCATGGGCGATCTGAGGGGACTTGGCCGTGGGGTCCGGCGCTTGGCTGGGCGCGGCTCCGGTGCCGGCTTGGCGGGCGCGATGGCGGCGGGGGTGTTGGTGGTGGCGGCGACCCTGGCAGGGGCAGCGGTGCTGAATGGCGCGCAGGCCGGCGGCGCGACCGCAGTCCCCGCGGCGGCACCGGCGACTCCGGCGGGTCCGACGGCGGCACCGGCGGGGGCGGCGGCCGCGGGGGCGACTCCGGCCGCGGCACCGGGGGACGCGGGGGCGCCGGCGGCGCCGGCCGGCACGGCGGACGAAGCGATCGACGTCTCGGTGGTCAACGTCGACGTGGTGGTGCGCGACACGGACGGCAAGCAGGTCCAGGGGCTGCGGCGGCAAGACTTCACCCTGTTCGTCGACGGCAAGAAGGTGGCGCTGTCCAACTTCTGGGCGGCCGGCGGTGGCGCGGACGGCGGGGGGCCCGCGTCCGGCGGCGCGGCGGCGCCGGCGGCCTCAGCGGCAACGGCGGACGCCGGCGCCGGCGCGGCGGGCGCCGCGGGGCGGCCGCAGCTCAACCTGGTGCTGTTTGTCGACAACGCCAACATGCGGCCGTTCGACCGCAACCGGCTGCTCGGGCAGGTGCGCACGTTCCTGCAGAAGACGCTGGCGGCCGGCGACCGGGTGATGGTGGTCAGCCACGATCCCGGGCTGCACGTGCGGCATGCGTTCACCGACAGCGTCGCGACGCTCGACGGCGCGCTCGACCAGCTGGCAAGGCAGGCGCCGGCTGGCCTCGGGCGCGAATCGGCGAAGCGCCAGGCGGTGATCGAGATGATCAACGACATCATGGAGGACGGCTGCAAGGCCGGCCTCATGGAGGCCCAGAACGTGGCCAAGACCCAGGCGGACATCGACCTGGGCAATGCCCGGCAGCTGTATGCCGACCTCCATCACGTGGTCAAGGCGCTGGGCGGCGTGGAAGGGCAGCGGGCGCTGGTCTACGTCGGCGACGGCGTGCCGACCATGGTGGGCACGGACCTGTTCGGTCTGCTCGGCGAGCAGTGCCCCACGACCGACGGGATGCGCGCCAGCACCGAAACCATCAACGCCACGGCGCCGATGCGGCAGGTGATCGCCGACGCCAATGCCAACCTGGTGACGTTCTTTCCGCTGGAGGCCGCCGGCGTGCAGCAGTCCTACGCCCAGGTTACCGGCGAGCCGCTGCAGTCGGCGGCGCTGATCCAGCAGGCCGACTCCGACCGCCAGGACTCGTTGCTCAACCTGGGGCGTGAGACGGGCGGCCGCGCCGTGCTCGCCGGCGGCGACCTGGCCAGCGGTCTTGAAACGGTCGGCGCCGAGCTGCGCGGCGCCTATTCGCTGGGCTTCACGCCGCCTCCGGCGGCCTGGAGCGAGCGGCACGACATCCGCGTCCAGCTCGGCCGCCCGGGCCTGACCGCCACCTATCGCACCAGCTACTGGAACCGCACCCCGACCGAGCGGCTGGAAGCCCAGGTCGAATCGGCGCTGCTGTCCGGGGTTGCCGACAATCCGTTCGGCGCGTCCTTGCAGGTCGGCGCCGGCCAGCCCGCCGAGCACGGCCGGGTGCTGCTGCCGGTCAAGTTGAAGGTACCGTTCGGCCGGCTCTCCCTGGTGCCCGCGGAGGACGGCGGTCTGCACGGCCGGCTGGGGATCGTCGCCGGCGCCATCGACGAGCACGGCGAGGTGTCGGCTCTGCAGCGCTTCCTGCTGCCCCTGCGGATTCCCGAAGCGGAGGCGAGGCGGACGCTGGCCAGCCAGCTGGGCTATGACGTGAAGCTGCTGCTGGCTCCGGGGCGGCAGCGGCTGGCCTTTGCCTTGCGCGACGAAGTGGCGCACACCTCGGCTTGCGTGGTCGAGGATCTCGACGTGGCCAAGACCGGCATCACCTCCGCGACACCGGTGCCCGACCCCGCCGCCAGCGCCGCGCATTAGCACCTCCGAGAAGACTCGGCTCACCTATAATGGGGCCGGTCTGTAAGGGTCCTCTAGAACAGCACGGGATGTCTTCCACGTGCGGAAGTGTCTCCCCAGGAGGGACGGATGCCGCTGCCGCGTGAGCTGACCGACGGCTATCGACTCGAAAGGATCCTCGCCTCCAGCCGGTGCGCGAGCGTCCTGGGCGGCCACGAGCTGGCGACGGGGCGCCCCGTCGTCATCAAGCTCATCAACGTCCCGTCGGCGGCCAGCGCCGCGGCCGCCGAAAGCGCCGCCACACGCTTTGTCGCCTACGCCGAGGCGCTGGCGCGGCTGCGCCACCCCAACCTGCCGGTGATCCTGGACTCCGGGCTGACGCCGGACGGCGGCGCGTTCCTGGTCATGGAGCCGCTCAGCGGGTTCAGCTTCGACACCCTGGCCCGCCGCGGCGATGCCGGCGGCGGTGCCGGAGGCGGTGACGACGCCCTGGCGCTGCTGCCCGACCTTTCCGACACCGGCAGCTCGTCCGAGGCCGCTCCCGAGCGCACCCTGCCGCTGCTCGACCAGGCCGCCGCCGGGCTCGCCGAGCTTGCCGGCAACGGTCTTGCCCACTTCAACGTCAGCCCCGGCAACCTGTTCGTGGCGGAGACGCCGCAGGGGAGCCAGATCAAGCTTCTCGGTCTCGGCACGCCGCTGTTCTATCTCGGCCGCGCGTGGCTCGACGCGGAAACCGGGCGCTACCGCGCCCCGGAGCTTGCCAAGCCGGCGGCGGCGATGGCCCTGTCGCCGGCGGCGGCCGGCACCGGCTTTGCGCTGGCGGATTGGCACGCCGACTGTTTTTCGCTGGCTCTCACGGTCTGCAACGCCCTGGGCGCCACCGTCGCCTTCGGCGACCCCTCGGGCCCGATCGTCCAGATGCCGCTCGCGCTCAGCTTCGAGCTCGCCAACGACGAAGCGCTGCGGCGCATCCTGGAGCTCTGCCTGCGCCCGCTGCCACCCCAGCGGCCGGCGCACGCCGCGATCCGCGACGCGTTTCGCCTGGCCCTCGGCAGAGAGACCGGCGCCACCGCACCGCCGCCCACCCAGGCTGCCCGGGCGCCCGCGCCACCGCCCGCCCAAACACGCCAGCCGCCGGCAGCGCCGGCAGCCCAGCCGGCACCGCCGCGGCCGGCGGCTCAGCCGCCGCAAGCAGCTCCGGGTTCGCCGCCGGCCGCCGCCGCAATGCCTGCGGCCGCGACACCAGCTATCGGCGCGCCCAACGCCAACCTTGCCGCCGCCGCGGCTGTCGCGGCCGCCGCGGCCGCAGGCGAGCCGCTGGATTGGCGCGCCGCGCTCAGCCGCTCGCAGGCGCCGGCGGCCCAGGGTCCCGCGTGGCTCCCGGAAGACGCCCCGCCGCCGCCGCCGGCACCGGGCCGGATCACCGGCGCCCTGGCCATCCCGCCGCCGGCGCCACGCCCCGGCACGGCAGCCACGCCCACCCTGGGGGCCGCCCCCGCACCACCTGCCGCGCGCTCCGGCACAGGAGCCATGCCCATCCCGGACGCCCTCCCTGCGTCACCGGTAGCGCGCTCCGGCACCGGAGCCATGCCCATCCCGGACACCCTGCCGGCACCACGGTCCACGTATCCTGGCACGGGAGCCCTGCCGAGCCAGGACGTCGCTCCAGCGCCGCGGTCCGCGCATGCTGGCACCGGAGCCCTGCCGATCCCAGACGTCTCTCCTGCGCCGGCGGCGGTGCGTCCCGGGACCGGAGCCTTGCCAATTCCCAACGCCGCCCCGCCGGCGACACGCCCTGGCTCGGGAACGTCGCCCCTTCGGGACACCACCCCGCCGGTGCCGGCCGCGGCCCAACCGGATTGGGGCCTGGCGGCGGGCGACGACGACCCGCTGTTCCTGGACGGCTTCCATGTGCCGGCGACCCTGCCGTCCATCCCTGACTCGCCAGACGGCGCCTCTATCGATCTGCTGTCGCCGGCGCCGCCGGCCGGCTCGGGAGGCTCGCTGTCGGCGCAGCAGATGGCCGCCGAGCTTGGCATCGACTTGGGCGGTGCGAAGGACGGCCCAGGCCAGGCCGCGGCACCCGCCGCCGCCTCGGCCTGGGATGCAGCCCTGCCAGGCTTGGCGTCCGCCGCTTTGCCCGCGGCAGCCGCGGCAGGCGCAGCAGGCCGCACCAGCCTGCCGGTTCCGTCCGCCATGCCCGCCGCGGCCATCCCGCCGGCGACGGGTCGCAGTGCACCAGCCGCCGGCGCCAAGGCCAACCCGGCACCCGCCGCCATGCCCGCCGGCAGCGCCAAGCCCGCTGGCAGCCCCGGCACCGGCGCCACCGCCGCCGCCGCCGCTGCACCGGCGCCCGCCGGCGGTCCGGCCGCAACCCCGGCACCGGCCGGCGGCGACGCGCTGTCGGCGGTGGACGATCTGCTCGATTCGCTGCCGCCGCCTCCTCCGGCTGCCGCGCCCGCTCCGGCCGCGACACGCGGTGCTCGCAGCGCCGGGGCGATCAGCGGTTCCATGCCGGTGCTGGCCGCGGGACAGCGCGGCGGCCGCGCTGCCGCCGCCCCCCCGGCGGGCGGCCCGGCGGCGCTGGCGATGCTGCGCGAGCTGCCCAAGGCGGTGCAGCTGGGGGGCGCCGCCGCGGTGGTGCTGATCCTTGCGGTCGCGGCCTGGGCGGTGTTCAGCCATCGCTCGCACGCCGCCGCGGGCTCGCGGCAGGACACCGCCGCAGACGGCACCGCCCTTGGCGCCGCGGCGGCGCCGGTGCGGCTGGGGCCGACGCCGGCCGCCAAGCTGGCGGAGGCCAGCAGCTACCAGATCATGGGCAGGGACTACGACGCCAAGGTGCGCCAGGGCCTGCACGAGCTGACGTTTGCCGATCAGGGCGAGCTGGGCGGCGAGGGCTGCCGGCAGCTGGCCGCGATCGAACAGACCCTGGCCGCCGACGCCCTGGAACGGGTGCCGCAGGACCTTGCCTCCGGCCTGCACAACGGCGACCTCGGCACGCTGCAGACGGTGGTGGAGGTGGCCGGACCGCACGACGTGCCGCCGAACCAGGCGGGCGACTTCGAAAAGGCCAGGAACCTGGTGCAGCTCTACGAGGCGGCCCAGGCGGCAAACGGGCGCGGCGACTACGGCGAGGTGCTGGATCGCTTCCACGCCATGGAAGGCCTGTCGCGCACGCTGCACGATCCGCTGGGATTGCGCGACAAGGCGGCGACGGCCGTCGAGGCCGCGGCCGCCGCGTTGGCCCGCGACGGCAAGTACGACCAGGCGGTGGGACAGCTCGAACCGGTGCGCCGCTCCTGGCCCGAGCGCGGCGGCGTCAAGGAGCTGGTCAAGACCTATGAGTCGGCCGGGGCCAGCGAGCAGCAGCAGCAGGCGATCCTGGACAGCGTGCCGAGCTTCGAGCGCCGCCGCAAGCCCAGCGAGGGGCTGGATCTGCTGCGCCCCCTCAAGCCGACGCCGCACCTCGAGGCGCGCGTCAACCAGGCCCGGCAGGAGCTGGAAGCGCAGCTCGCGCAGCTGGACGCGCAGCCGCCGGCGGTGGCGCTGCGCGACGGCTACCTGCTCGACTATTCACGCGGCCAGGTGGTGACGCTCAGCTTCCGCGTCACCGACGACTACGAGGTGCGCAGCGTCAAGCTGTACGCCCGCCCGCAGGGAGGGGCGATGCGTGAGCTGCCGCTGCAAAAGGACGGCCTGGGCTACAGCGTCGACATCCCGCCCAGCTTCCACGAGAACAACACCGTCGAGTTCTACGTCGTGGCGACCGACCTGTCCGGCCACCAGGGCATGCTGGGCTCGAAGGAAAAGCCGCTGCAGCTCAAACGCCGCCAGGGCTTCGAGCGCTTGCTGCAGTAGCCGCGGGCCGCTCCGGCGGCCAGCGCGATCTGCCCGCCGGAGCCAGGTCCCGCCCGGCAGGTAGCCCGCCTGGCGCCTAGCCGTCCGCCGGGAACAGCGGCAGGCGCGCCGCCGCCGCGTCGCCGCGGGCCTTGGGCGGCGGCGCGGCCTCCTCGACTTGCTGCTCGCCCGGATTGCGGAACAGGTTGGATTCCAGGTCGTACTGCCGCGTGTACAAGCCGTGATACATGCCGCCCAGCGCCAGCAGATCCTGGTGGCGCCCGCGCTCGACGATCTGGCCGTGATCCAGCACCAGGATCGTGTCGGCGCGGCGGATGGTGGACAGGCGGTGGGCGATGACGAACGAGGTGCGGCCCTGCATCAGCTTGGCCAGCCCCTCCTGGATCAGCGCCTCGCTTTCGCTGTCGAGCGACGAGGTCGCTTCGTCCAGGATCAGGATGCGCGGATCGGCCAGGATCGCCCTGGCGATCGCCACCCGCTGGCGCTCACCGCCCGACAGCTTGACGCCGCGTTCGCCGACGATCGTGTCGTAGCCGTTGGGCAGGCGGCGCACGAACTCGTCGCAGTGGGCGATTTCGGCGGCGCGCTCGATGTCGGCGCGCCGGGCATCTGGCGAGGCATAGGCGATGTTTTCCAGCACCGTGCCGTCAAACAGAAAGTTGTCCTGGAACACCACCCCCAGCTGGGAGCGATAGTCGTACAACCGCAGGTTCGATAGGTCGCGCCCATCGATCAGGATCTCGCCTTGCGTCGGCCGGTGGAACGCCGCCACCAGGCCGATCAAGGTGCTCTTGCCCGATCCCGACGGCCCCACCAGCGCGGTCGAGGTGCCGGGCTCGGCGCGAAAGGAGATCCCATGCAGCACGGGTACTCCCTGCTGGTAGGCGAAATGGACGTCGCGGAACTCGACGGTTCCCAGCACCCGATCGACGGGCAGGCGGGCGGCGTCGCCGGCGTCTTCCTTGGGCTCGTTGCGGATCTCGCGGATGCGCTCCAGACCGGCGAAAGCCTCGGTGATCTGGCTGCCGATGTTGACGATCTGCACCACCGGCCCGACCATCAGGCCGAGGTAGAGGATGAACGAGAAGAAGGTGCCGGGGCTCATCCTTCCCAGCAGGACGTCGCGGCCGCCGACCACCATCAGGACGATGGTCATGCCCCCCACCAGTACCGTCGAGGTGGCCGCCACCGTCGACAGGCCGGTCATCGTGCCGGCGACGTTGCGGAACAGGCGATGGACCGCCTTGGTAAAGACCAGCGCCTCGCGCCCCTCGGCGCTATACGCCTTCACCACCCGCACGCCGGAAAAGGTTTCGCCCAGCCGGCCCGACAGGTCGGCGTTGATCTTGGACCGCTCGCGAAACAGCGGCCGCAAGGTCTTGAAGGCATACAGCATGACGAAGCCGAACAGCGACAGGACGGCCAGCGCGATCCACGTCAGCTTGGCGTTGTAGTAGAACAGGATGACCAGGACCAGCACCGCCGTGATCGCGCCGCCGGCCGCATCCACCAGGCCGGTCCCCACCAGGTTGCGCAACCCTTCGGCGTCGTTCATCACCCGCGACAGCAGGGCGCCGGTCTTGGTCTGTTCGAAATACGCCACCGAAAGCTTGCCGACGTGGCGCTGCACCCGGCGGCGCATCTCGGTGATCGAACGCTGGGCGGCGATGCCGAGCAGCTGCGACAGCGAAAAGGCGGTGATCGCCTGCAGCACGGTGGCGGCGCCGGCGATGAGCACCAGCAGATCCAGGCGTTGGAGGCGATCGGCCAGCAGGATGTCCTTCTTGAGGAAGACATAATCCATCAGGTTCTTGCTGATACCCGGCAGCACCAGTCCCGCGGCGCGGTTGACCGCCATCAGGCCGCAGCCGGCGATCAAGCGCCCGCGACGCGCGCGGATCAGCTCCAGCGCGTCGCCCATGACGGTGCGTAACTTGATGGGTGCCTTACGCTTCGCGCGATCGGCTTCCTCGGCCGGGATGGGGCGCGGCCGCGAGGAAACCGGACCGCCGAACAAGCCGGTGCGCGCCGTACGCGGCGACGTGGTATCGAGATTCGCCATAGAGCCTTTCAAAGCGGCGGCGGCCGCCGCAAACACAGCGGGCAGCATCCTGGGTCGAGCCGGAACGGATGGAAACAGGAGGCGAAGCCCTATGGCCTAACAGTGCCAGCCAGGCAAATATTCGGGTCTGGCGGCCTGGCCGGGAGCGCCCGATAACTCACCGGCCTATGCCGGGAACGTCTGACCCGGCTTTCTAGCGGCGGGTTTTGAGCTCCAGCGGCTGGTCCAGCTTCAGCTTGACGACGGAGCCTTCGGGGATGACGACCTCTTCGCCGGCGGTCTTGGACGCGATCACCGTGCCCACCGCGGCGCCGAACAGCGCGCCGAGGATCGTGCCGCCTCGGCTCTGACCGAGGAGCCTGCCGAGCAGGGCACCGCCGGCGGCGCCGCCGCCGATGGTCGCGGCGTCGCGTCCGGCCTTCCCCTTGCCCTCCTCAAGAAAGGAGGCCTGAATCGGCACCGTCGCGCCGGAAGGCAGGATCAGGTCGGTGAACTTGAGGCTGAGGCGCGCCTTGCCGCCGATACGCCGGGCCCCCACCGCATCGGTGACCACACCCAGGATCTCGGAGCCGGCGGGGATCGCCACACCGTCGTCCAGCCGCACGTCGGCGAGCAGGCGGGTGCGGAAGGTATCGCCGCTGGAGCTGGTGTTGCTGGCCAGGCTCTTGGTGAACTCGACTTCAAAGCGGGTGCCCGCCGGCACGGTCGCCGGCACCTGCGCGCGGTCGTCCGCCCCCGCCCCCGCCGCCAACGCGGGCGACGGCGCGGCCTCCTGGCTATCTGCCGGCTGCGCTCCGGCAGTGCCGGCGCCCGCCCCTGTCACCAGCGCGGGCGCCGCGGCAGCGCCCGGCACACCGGTTCCGCCATCCGCCTGCGGACCGAACGGAGCGGCGGCACCGCCGCCCGCGGCCTGCTGGTCGGGGGTGGCGGGCAGGGCAGCGCCCCCGCCCGCGCTGGTGGCGGCGGCGGGGGCGGGCGAGGGGGCGCCCGCGGGCGCGCCAGCCGCCTGCGGCCGGCGCCGCAGTTTCTGTTCGCGCGCTTCGAGCGCCGCCTGGCGGGCCTCCAGCCGGCGTTCCCGCGCTTCCAGGTCGCGCTCGCGGTCGGTTTCGGTCGCCGGCGCCGGCGGCGGGTTGCCGATCGTCACGCTTTGGGGCCGCGGTTGCAGCTCACTGGTGGGCGGTGGCAGCGCCCCCGCCACCGGCGCCGGCGAGCCCGCGACGGGGACGCTGATTGGGGCGCTCAGGCCAGCCGTCTGCTCCGGTGCCGCGGCGTGAGAATTGCCGGCCCCTGCGGGCTGATCCTGGCGGCCGCAGGCGATCAGCGCCACGCAGCAAAGGGCAAACGCACAATGACCAGAAGGTCTGGATGTGAACATGATCGATGCCTCCGGCGTCCGGGCGCGCTGGGGAAAGGCGGTGCAAGCGAGGTGCCGAACCGTGGCCGCGGCCAGGCTGGGGGGATTGTGCCGGACCAGGCCGCCCCCAGGCCGCTGGCCGATGCCTGCCCCGCGGGGTGGGAGTGTCCCCTTTGCGGGGCGGGCGTGCCGCCCCGATAGGACGTCAGCGGCGGCGCGAAGGGTCGAAGCGGATGACTCCGCCTGGCTGGTTGCGCGCCCGGTCTTTGGCGGGCGGCGGTGCCGCGGCCGGACCCGGCGGATCGCTGGGCGGGTCCGCGGCGGTCGTCGCCGGCGCGGCAGCCGCGGGGGCGGCGAGCGGTGCGACCACCAGGCCGGGCCTTGCCGCCTTGCCTGGCTGGGCATCGCCGCCTCCGGTGGGAGGGGCGGCGGCGGCGGCACCCTGGCCGTCCTCGACCTCCTGCGGGTTCTGCGGGCGAAGGGGGGGCGCGGATTGGAGAGGCGAGCGCGGCTGGAAACGCCAGGCGAATTCGGCGGAAGGATCGGCGAACGTGGTGAGCGCCGCAAACGGGATGGACAGGCGGTGGCGGCTGCCGCTGAAGCTCAGCTCCACCGAAAAGGAGTCGGGCTGCACGTCCAGGTCCCAGTACTGGTATTGCAACCTGATCGTCATCTCGTTCGGGTAGAGATCGCGCAGCAGCGAGGGCATCGCCACTCCCGGATGACCGGTGAGGAAGCCGATGTAGAAGTAGTGCTCACCCGGCAGGCCATGCTCCGCCACCTCGGCCAGAAGCCGGCGCACCGCGTCGCGCAATGCGTCCTCCACAAACCTCTGATAATCGATGCCGTCGCTGCTCAATGGCGGCTCCAGGCGATAGACGTCAATCCCCCCCGAGCTTGCGGCGCGCCGCGGCATTTGTCAACTGTGCGGCGTTCCGGCGTCAGGGAGGGTCGAAGGTGCCGCGCGGCGTCCAGGGGCCGCAGCGGGCGATGCGCCACACCGCCCGCAGGCTGCCGAAGAGCGCGCCGTAGCGGACGATCGCCCCCTCCGCGTAGTGGCTGCACGTCGGCGTGAAGCGGCATTGGATGCCGAGCCCCGGCATGCGCGGCGACAGCGTCGCCTGGTACAGGTGGATGCCGCCGAGCAGCAGGCGGGCGGTGACCTGGTGGGCGGGGGGACGAACCAGGTCCAGCACGACCAGCGCCAGCAGCACCGCGGCCACCGCCCGCAGGGCAACCCGCGCCCGCGGGCCGAGCGGGGTGGCGGCGGAGCCGGCGGACGCGGAGGTGGAGATGGCGGACGCCTCCGCCAGACCTGGGACGGGGTGCAGGCGATCCGTCACCAGGGCAGTGTACCCGTCGCCAGGCGGCCGAGCCAGACCGTGACCAGCAGCGCCGCGTTGCCCATCGCGATCGCGTCGAGCCGGGCAAGGATCTGGCCCGGACGGCGGGAACCGCGCAGCGCCGCGCCCCACGCGATCCAGGCCGCCCCCAGCTCGGCGGCGATCAACGGCGCCAGGGGGTGGTCGCGAAGCGCCGCCAGCCACTCGCCCTTGGCGAGGTGGGCAAAGGCGCGAGTCAGGCCGCATCCCGGACAAGGGATTCCGGTCAGGCGGCGCAGCAGGCAGACGCTGGTGCGGATATCCGACGACGGCACCCACAGGTGCAGGATCGCAAACGCCGCGATCCCCAGGGCGCCGGCGAGCACCCACCCCTTCAGGTTGTGCAGCTCGCCGGCGCGCGACGGATTCAACGGTTCATCATCCCCTGCAGCACGGCCATGCCGCCCATGGCGAAGATCCAGACGATGGAGAGCAGCAACAGCACGCTGCCGACGATGCCCAGCACCCTGCCGACGTTGGCCAGGGTCGCGCCCTCGATCGGCGAGACGCCGGCGCGGATCGCCTTGGTTTCGTTGGTCCCCAGGTACCAGGCGATCGGCGCCAGCAGACCGCAGCAGGTGATGCCCAGGATGCCGCAGACCAGCGCCGCGATGGCCTGGTTGCCGGCGCGGCCCGGCGCCGATGCAGGAGGCAGCGTGGGGGGTGGGGGAGGTGGAGGAAAGGACCCGACCGGTTCGCTCATGGACGCTCCTGGAATGCAATGGCTCCGATGGTTGGCGGGCGACGCCGCGGGGCCCGCCCGGGGGCGCCGCGCGACCGGCGCGCGACGGCCGCGGGCGCCCCTGCGGAGCTGTGATCAGATGTTGATCTGGCTGGCGTATTGGCTGACAACCGGAATGATGAAGCGTTCGCCCTTCACCCCCTTGAGGATGCAGATAATGCGAACGACCAGGAAGCCGAGGCCGATCAGCGGACCGAGCAAGCCCAGGAAACAGCCGATGATGCCGAGGTGGATCATTGCCAGGATGAAGTGGACCGCGCCGAAGGCGATCCAGATGACGACTTCGGCGGCCAGCAGCATCAGGCCGTTCTTGGCGTGCCACTGCACTTCGGCGTCCTGCTTCTCGACGAGCAGCGGCACCAGGGCCAGAAGCCACAGATACGAAAGGACGATCATGATCCCGCGGTTGGGGCTGACAGCGCCCGACACGGGGCCGCTCGGCGGCGGCGGCGGCGGCGCGTTATATGGCGACGGCGGCGGGACTGTAGGGTCACTCATCGCACAGCTCTCCTTTCGAAATTACCTTCTACGCAAGCAGGGGGACGTACCCACCGCAGTCTATACAAGGCCAGGGCGGCCGACAAGGATACCCTCTCCTGCCGCGCGTCGTCATGCCGCACCGCCCTGCGTTTCAGCGGCGGCCTGTCACCCGCTCGTAAAGCGACCGGTAACGGCCGACCACCGAATCCTGGCTGAAGCGCTCCATGGCATCGCGCCGGCCGGCGGCGCCCATGGCGCGGCGGCGCGGCGGATCGGACAGCAGCCGCCAGGCGGCATCGGCCATCGCCTCCACCTCGCCGACGCCGAACAGGAAACCCGTTTCGCCGTCGGTCACCACCTCGGGCACGCCGCCGACCGCGGTGGCGATGACCGGCACCTCGCAGGACAGCGCTTCGAGCGCCGCCAGGCCGAAGGACTCGCGCTCGGACGGCAGCAGGAACAGGTCCGCCCCGACGATCACCTCTTCGACCAGCGGCAGGCTGCCGATGAACGTGATGGCGTGGCAGATGTCGTGCTCCCGGCAGTACTGCTCGACCTTGCCGCGGTCCGGGCCGTCGCCGACCATCAGCAGGCGGCAGGGCAACCGCCGCTGCACCCGCTCGAAGATGCGGATCACGTCCAGGACGCGCTTGACCGGCCGGAAGTTGGAGATGTGGATCAGGATGCTCTCCCCCTCCTTGGCCCAGCGGCGGCAGCCGGGGCTGTCGCGCGCCCGTTCGTAGCGGCTCGGATCGATGAAGTTGGGGATCACGTCGATCTGGTTCGAGATGCCGAGCTGCTCGACGGTCGCGAGACGCAACGACTCCGACACCGCGGTCACCGCATCGCTCTGCAAGATGCCCCAGCGGGTGGTTTCCAGGTAGTTGGGATCGTTGCCCACCAGGGTGACGTCGGTGCCGTGCAGGGTGGTCACCACCGGCAGCGGCAGCGGTTGCACGATCTCGCGCGCCAAAACCGCCGAAACCGCGTTGGGAATCGCGTAGTGCACGTGCAGCACGTCCAGGTGGCTGTGCCGCGCCACCTCCACCATCTTGGTGGTGAGGGCGAGCGAATACGGCGGGTAGTCGTCGAACAGCGGGTAACGGGGGGTGACCACCTCGTGAAAGAACAGCCGCGAATTGGTGAGCGACAGGCGCGACGGCAGCGCGTAGCTGATGACGTGAACCTGGTCGCCGCCGTCGGCCAGCGCCATCGCCAGCTCGGTGGCGACGATCCCCGAGCCGCCGTAGGTCGGATAGCAGCTGATGCCGACCCTCATCGCAGCCCCCGCGGGGTGAGCGCCGCCAGGTCGGAGACGGCAAGCGGCAGGGGGCTTGCGAAGGGCTCGCCCAGCTCGACGCCGATCAGCTGTCCGAAGTGGCGGGCGCGCCCTTCGATGGCCAGACGGAATTCGCGCGACGAGATCTTGGTCGCCGGCTGGCCGTCGGGAGCAGCCGCGGCGGCGGCCGGACCGGCCGGATCGCTCGCGGCGGCCGCCGGGGGCGCGCCGCTTGCCGCGGCCGCCGGGGCCGTGGCGGCGCCCTGGTAGAGCTGGCTGCGATAGGCGGCCAGGGCAGCCATCTTGGTTTCCCATACCGCGGTCACGTCGACGACGAAGCTGGGCTCGAACGAATTGTGCTGCATGTAGGAAAAGACCGCCGCCGGGCGGTGAGGGGGACCCGGCCGCGCGGAGCCGCGCGCCGCCAGCCCCGAATAAAACGCCGCCGCGGCCACCAGCTCGTGCGCGCGCCCATGGTCCGGGTGGCGGTCGCTCGGGGGCGGACCGAGCAGCAGGTCGGGCCGCCATGTCCTGAGCACTTCGATCAACGCATCCTCCTCGGCCTGGCCGCGGCGCAGAGCGCCGTCGCCACAATCCAGAAATGCCAGCTCGACGGCGCCCAGTGCCGCCGCCGCGCGCTCCGCTTCGGCCAGGCGCAGCTCGGCGTTGCCGCGGGTGCCGCTTTCGCCGCGCGTCAGGTGCAGGATGCCGACGCGGCGGCCCTGGCGGGCGGCCAGTGCCAGGGTGCCGCCGCAGCCCAGCTCGACGTCGTCGGGATGTGCGCCGATGGCCAGGATGTCGAGCTTGCTCATGGTGTCGGCTCAGGGCACGATGACGGAAAGGCGGCGCGGTTCGAGATCCATCTGCTCCCAGAAGCTGGCGGCGAAACGGTCGCCGTACTTGCCTTGAAAATGCGCCGCGGACACCACCCGTTCCTGCCACTTGCCGCCGGGCTGGCAGACCTGCATCAGGGTATCGACCCGCCGGTTTTCCATCTCGTCGCGGCGGGCCAGCGCCGGCAGCGCCTTTTCGGCGAACAGACTGAGCGCGCGGGCAACCTGCTCGCGGGTCTTGGCGAGGGGGCGCTCGAGGTTGGCATCGGCTGCCAGCGCCGGCGCCTCCAGCTCCGCCAGCGCCGCCTGGACGCGGGCGGCCACCGGCGCCACGAAGTCGCCGCCGGCGCGCTCGGCCAGGGCGCGGTCCAGCTGGTGGCGGTCGCCCAGCAGAGTGGCGAGCGCCAGGCCGCTTTCCGCCAGGCGCTCAGCCTGGCGAGCGTCCAGCACCATGGCCTGCGGCCGCAGCGTCACGTGCGGCGCGGCGACGTCGAGCACGCCGTAGACCGGCGCCACCTGCGGCATGTACGACAGCTCGCCCGGGCCGAGCACCTGGAGCGCCGTGCCCAGCACCGCGTCGGCGATGGCGGGGCGGGCGAGCACGCCGGGGCTGACCACCGATGGATTTTCGCTGACCGTGCGCAGCAGCTCGGCGACCGTGTCGCGAGACCTGGCGGACTTCGCCGCCACCGCGCCAGGGTGGCGCGCATCGTGGCCGCGCAGGGTGAAGCCGGAGGCGCCCTGCCAGGCGATGCGGCGGCGCGCGGCGCCGCGCAGCAGGAACAGCGGGCTGGCACCGCGCTGAGGGCTGACCCGCAGCTCGTAGCCGCGCGCGGCGATGGCGGCATCCTGGCGCTCCAGCGCCGCTTCCAGCTCGGCGCGGCGTTCGATCAGGGATGCCAGGTAGGGGCGTTGGGCGAGCTTCAGGGCGGGGTGCATGGCGTCCAGGAGCAGCGGACATCGGTGCCCCAACATCGCCGTCATGGAGCGGCAGAACGCCGTGCCCACGCAGGCGAACGGCCCGTACCAGCTGCCGAGCCGGGCGAGCCATTCGGCGTAGCGCTCGCCGGGGACCGCCTCGGCCATGGCGCGCAGGATGCCGGTGATCGCCTGCGGCATGGTGCGCATGCCGACCGGCAGCAGCGGCTCGGGGTCCGGCCCCAGATCGAAGCTGCGCGGGCCGTCGGCGGCGAGCACCGTGGCATGCGACACCTCGGCAAAGTCGTGGTCTTCGTTTGCCACCCAGAACACCGCCACCGCCGGTTCCCCCGCGGCCTCCAACGCCGCCGCATAGCGGGACGCGGCGATCATTTTGGAGAAGGTGTAGAGCGGGCCGCCGAAAAGACCGGGCTGCTGGCCGGTGACCACCACGCGAGTGGCCGGGTCGGCCAGCCGGCGGCAGAGCCGGTCGGCGTCGGGATGACCGAAGGAATGGTTGCTCGCCGCGATCGCCGTCGCCAGCGCCGCGCGCCCCTTGGGAGCCACGGCCGGCCGGCGGCACAGCGCGTCAAGCTGGGACGGCGCGGCGAGCAGGCCGAGCGGCGCCAGCAGGTCCAGGTCGCGGCCGGCCAGGAAGGAAGCGGGGAGCGGCGGCAGCTGCCCGGAAGCGGCCAGGTCCAGCTGCAGGGCGTCGCGCAGGTGTGGCGCCGGCGACGCGGGGAGGTTTGCTGTCACAGCCGCTCCTTATGGCAGACCACCGGCGGCATGATACTCGGAGTTGGCGGGCGCGCGCCGCGGTGGAGAGCACCCCGTCGCCGCGACCGCGCCATCTCTCCGCGGGCTTCGCGGTATCCTTGGACATGAGCCCGGATTGGATCCTGGTGCCGGGAGGCTGGTTCTGGATGGGCGGCGGGCTGCGCGACAACGAAAACCCGCGCCACCAGGTGTGGCTGCCGCCCTTTCGCCTGGCCAGGACCGCCGTGACCCGGCAGCAGTACCAGGCGTTCCTGGACGCGACGGGCCATACGGCGCCGCCGTTCTGGGCGGCGGAGGAGTTCGCCGGCCTCGGCATGCCGGCGGTGGGACCGTCCTGGGACGACGCACAGCTGTACTGCGCCTGGCTCGCGCCGCGGCTGGGATTTGCCGTGCGGCTGCCGTGCGAAGCCGAATGGGAGTGTGCGGCCAAGGCGGGACGCGAAGTGGTCTATCCGTGGGGCGATGAGCCGCCCGAAGCGCTCCCTGACTACGAGCGGCGGTGGTTGCGCGGACCGGAGCCGGTGGACGCCTACCCGTCGCGACATCCGCTGGGATTGGTGGGCATGGGAGAGAACGTGCACGAATGGTGCGGCGACTGGTTTGCGGCGGACTACTATGCGCGGTCGCCGCCGCGGCAGCCGCGCGGCCCCGCGACCGGCACGCGGCGAGCGTCGCGCGGCGGCGCGTGGCGGCACCAGGTCAAGGCCAGCCGCTGCGCCGCGCGCTCGGCGATCCCACCCAGCCTGCGCTACGCCGACTACGGCTTCCGGCTGGCCGCCGCGGCTGCAGAGACCACCGGGGCCGCTGGGACCACCGGTGCCGCTGGCGGGCCGGCGGCAACGGCACGGGAAGCAGGCGGATGAGCGGCCGGCGTCCTGACGGAGAAGGCGCCGGCGGCGCACCCGAGGCGCTCCCCGGCAGCGGCGGGCTGCCTGCCAACGGTGTGCAGAGCCAGCCACCGCGCGACCCGGCCTGGGGCGGCGCGGTGGTCGCGCTGGCGGCGACCTTCCTGCTGCACATCTTCGCGGTGCTCTGGGTGTGGCGCGGCGGCTTCGGTCGTAGCGGACTCCTCGCCTGGATGGATTTCCCGTCGTCGCTCGCCTATCTGCGGCTGCGCGGCGGCGCCATGCTCGCCTGCAGCCTGGCGCTGGGCGGCCTGCAATGGGGGGCGGTCGGCGCCGGCCTCAGTCTCCTGATCGGCCGCTCGGCGCGGCGGCCGGTGGAGCCGCCAACGCCGGCCGCCGGCGACCCACCCCGCCCTGGCGCCGGACCGGGTTAAAATCGACGCCATGGTGCAGATTGGGACCCTCCAGATCGATCCGCCGCTGTGGCTCGCCCCCATGGCCGGGGTGACCGACTGCGACTTTCGGCTGATCGTGCGGCGCATCGGCGGCGTCGGCGTGGTGGCGATGGAATTCATCTCCTCGCGCGCCATCGTTTCGGGCAACCAAAAGACCCGCGACCTGATGCGCTTCAGCGAAGAGGAGCGGCCGCTGGCCATCCAGATCTACGGCTCGGACGTCGCCACCATGCGTGAGGCGGCGCTGGTGGTCGAAGAGCTGCGCCCCGACATCTGCGACATCAACATGGGCTGTCCGGCCAACAAGGTGCTCAAGGGTTGCGCCGGCGCCGCGCTGATGGGCGATCTCAAGCTGGCGGAGCGCATCATCCTCGCCGTGCGGGACGCCATCTCGATCCCCTTGACGGTCAAGTTCCGCCTCGGCCTTGACGAGTGCCGCACCAACTACCTGGAGCTGGGCAAGATCTGCCAGGGCAGCGGCGTCGCCGCGGTAGCGATGCACGCGCGCACCGCGCGGCAGATGTACACCGGGGAAGCGGACTGGTCGCACCTGGCGCGCCTCAAGGAGCACCTTTCCATTCCGGTCATCGGCAACGGCGACGTGCGGGAACCCGAAGACGCCCTGCGCCTGCTCGCGGCGACCGGCTGCGACGGCGTCATGGTGGGCCGCGGCGCAACCCGCAACCCCTGGATCTTCAGGCAGATCGCCGCCAAGATGGCAGAGCTGCCGGGAGCCGCCGCAGACCCGGCAGCCGGCCGGATCACCGCGCCCACGCTGGCCGATCGGCGCGACCTGATCCTGTCCCACTTTCAGCGCGTCGCCCACCGCGAAAACTCCGCCTTCGCGCTGCACAAGCTGCGCAAGTTCACCGGCTGGTACACCCACGGCCTGCCCAACGGCCGCCGCCTGCGCCAGGAGATCAACCAGCTGCCCGACGTCGCCAGCTTCCTGGCCGCGGTCGAATCCTTCCTGGCGGAGCTCATCCAGGAAGAACAGGCAGCCTGACCGTGCCCGCGCCGCCTGGCGCCTGCGCCATCGAGCTCCCCTGCTCGGTGCAAGACGCCATGCGCGCTGCTGACCAGGCCGCCGAAGAATGGGGAGCGACGATCCAACGCGGCAACGGCGAGACCGTCCTGACTCTGCCGGTCGTCGCCGGGATGCGGCGCGGTCTCCTGCAGGGACCCTTGCGGATCACCGCGGAAGGCCCCCTGGCGCGCGTCACCTTCGCGCCAGCCGCCGAGGACTACCACCTGGAAACCCCCGCCGTCGCCGTCTTGCTGCTGGCGGGCGCCGGCGGGCTCCTCGCCGTGGGCTGGCCTCTGTTTCCGCGCCTGCTCCTGCCGGTCGCCCCGCTGGGCGCGGTGCTGGCGATCTCGGGCTGGCTGCTGGTCCTGTCGCGAAGGCGCGGCAAGAGCCCGCAGGACTTCTTCGCCCGTCTCCAGGCCATCGCCGGCAGCGCCGCCCCCCAGCCGGCGGGGGAATTTCCGCCATCACAAAGCGGTATATAGTCGTGCAGCAGACGTTCTTTGGTAACTGGGGGCGTACCGGTTTCGACGGGGAACAAGAGCGGCGCGGAGGATGCGTGTCGAACTCCACCCGTAAAGTGGAACTTGTAACTGCGAACGATAACTTCGCACTCGCGGCCTAAAAAGCCGTGACGTACCGATGGGAGCGCGACCCGCGGCGCTCATCGGTGCGACGCTAAAGCGGGTCAATGGGTGCGGATCGCCCTGCGCCGCATCCTGATACAAAGCAAGGCTGGCCGCCGCGCCAGGTGCCTTCTTCCAACGCGCGGTCCGGCGAGATTTTCAAATAGAAGGCTACGCACGTAGAAGCTTCTGCACCGCGTTTTCCGGACGTGGGTTCGATTCCCACCGCCTCCACCAACCCTCTCCTCAGTTCTGCCCCACCCCCAACTCCGACCCCTGGTGTTCCTTACCTCGTAGCCCGATTTCGGGCCCGTCCATTCAGAAGTTTGCCGCCCCATTCAGCGACCCTCACCATCCCGCCGGCGCCGTCACCATCGGCACCCGCACCGGGACACCGCCACACTACGCTTCGAAGGCCGCGGCAATACTGGCGCTGTAAGGCGCCTCGAGCACCCCCACCTCGGTGATGATGGCCGTGACCAGGCTGTGGGGAGTGACGTCAAACGCGAAGTTGACCGCCTCCGTGCCCGCCGGCGCAACGCTGGTTCCGAACACCTGGGTCACCTCGACCGCCAGGCGCTGCTCGATCGGGATCGCCGCGCCGTTCGGCGTTTCGCGATCGATCGTGGACAGCGGCGCGGCGACGTAGAACGGCACCTGGTGATAGGCCGCCAGCACTGCCAGCGGATAGGTGCCGATCTTGTTCGCCGTGTCACCATTGGCGGCAATCCGGTCGGCGCCCACCACGATGCGGTCCACCAACCCCTGCGCCATCAGCGTGCCAGCGGTCGAATCGGTCACCAGCCGCGAAGGGATTCCCAGGCGCCGCAGCTCCCAGGCCGTCAGGCGCGCCCCCTGTAACAGCGGGCGCGTCTCGTCGACCCACACCATTTCGACAGCCTGCCGCGCCCACGCCGAGCGGATGACCCCCAGTGCCGTGCCGTAGCCGGCCGTCGCCAGCGCGCCGGCGTTGCAGTGCGTCAGCACCCGGCTGCCGGGAGCGAACAGCGCGGCGCCGTGCTCGCCGATACGGCGGTTGATCTCCACGTCCTCGGCAGCGAGCCGGCCGGCCCAGCCAAGCAGGGCAGACGCCACCGCCTGCGGCCCTTCGGCCACGTGTTCTTCGAACACCGCCCGCCCGCGGCGCAGCGCCCAGCGCAGGTTCACCGCCGTGGGCCGGGTCGCCGCCAACAGTTCGCTGATCGCGTCAAAGCGCGCGGGCAGGTCGGACGCTTCCCGCACCGCCGCCATCCCAACCGCCAGGCCATACGCGGCCGCCACCCCGATCGCCGGCGCACCGCGCACCGACAGCCGCCGGATCGCCGCGGCGACGTCTTCGGGCGTGCGGCACTCCAACCATACCTCCTGCGCCGGCAGCACCGTCTGATCCAGCAGAAACAGCGCGCCCTGCCGCCACGCAATCGGCGAGAATTCCTCGGCCGTCTGCGCCGAGGCGGCGGGGCCGGCAGCCGCGGGGGATGCTGAAAGCTGCGTCGAGGTCGAGTCCGATTCGCTCATGCCGGGAAACCGCCGGAAAAGCCGCTGAGATTGAGGGGGAGCAAACTGAGGGGAGCAGATTGAGGGGGAGCCCTGCCGCGCCGGAGGGCGCGCAACACGCGTCAAAAGTCGGTGTCGTCGGGATCGGCGGCGTAGGCCAGCTCTTCCTCTTCGTCGTCCTCTTCCTCGGTCGCCGAGTACGCCGTCTTGTCCACCGAGCCCGCGATCCAATCCAGGAACCCCTGATCGCCCTGGGCCACCCCGAACGACAGGATCTCGGGCAGCTCATAGCTGTGCAGCTCGCGGATCGTCGCGGCGACGCTCTCGAACTCTTCCTGCATCGTCTTGATCAGCAGCAACAGCTCGCCGTCCTTGCAGATCTTGCCCTTCCACCGGTAGATCGAACGGATCCCGGGCACGATGTTGACGCACGCCGCCTCCCGCCGGGCAATGATCTCGCGCGCTATCAGATTGGCTTGTTCCTCAGTCCCGACGGTCGTCACCACCACGATCGCGCGCATGCCAGCGACGTTACTGCACCCCTCCAAACGAGTCAATGCAAGCGCGGCCACCAACAGCGATCGGCGCCAGCATTCCGCGCCGGGCGGCCTCCATCGCCAAACGGCGCCCGTGGCTCCCCGATCCGGCGCGCCTGGCCGCTGGACCCGCCCTGGGTGCGGGGCTCCACGAATGCCCGACCGGCCCGGAGCGCTCTCCGAGCCGGCCGAAGCTCCCTGTCGTCCCTGCAATCGTGCTCTCTAAGGCAGCTCGCCACCCCCTCTCCGGTTCATCGACGTCCCCCGCCTCCTCAAGCCGCCTGCCAACCCGCGCTAGAGCGTTAAAGCGTGGCAAGGAAACGATTTAGCGCGCCGCGGCTAAAACCTGCCGCAGTCTTGCCGTCAAAGGATCTTGACGACGCGGGCCTGTACCTGGCACAGCCGCGGCGGTATACGACCGCAGCCGGCGCCCTCGCGAGGGGCGACGGGATGGGGTGGTCGACGAACCCACGGACGGGTGTCAAGCGATTGAGACAGGCGCCAGATCACTTGACAGAGGTGAGCCTGGGCCAGCTTGGCTGTGCGGACCCGGGGGTTGCTCCGGGCGGTTGGCCGGCCGCAGCGGTTGCGCCGGTCGCCGGGTGGCGTAGCCTTGGACGGCGGGTTCGGGTAGATTACGCCGCATGGCTAAGCGGTCCATCCAACGGGAGTACCTTGAAGCGCTGCTGATTGCGGCGATCTTCCTGCAGTTCGCCAATACCTTCGTGGTGCAGACGTACTACATCCCCAGCGGGTCGATGAAGAACACCCTGCTGGTGGGCGATCACCTGTTCGTCAACCGGTTTATCTACGGTCCGGCGGCGACGGCGATGGAGCGGCAGCTGCTGCCGCTGCGGTCGGTCCGGCACGGGGACATCGTGGTCTTCCGGTCGAAGGAGAACCTGCTGATCGACGTGGTCAAGCGCTGCGTGGGGCTGCCCGGCGACGTCATTCGAGTCGTCGACAAGCAGCTCTATATCAACTCGCGGCCGGTCGCCGACTCGGCGTACGCGATCCATACGGATTTCAAGCACATCCCGCCGCAGTATCCGCTCGCACCGCAGATGCAGACACGCGACTACTTCGGGCCGTTCACCGTGCCGCCGGCAAGCTACTTCTGCATGGGCGACAACCGCGACAACTCGTGGGACTCGCGGTTCTGGTTGGAGCTGCCGGGGCGCTATCTGCTGGGTCGCGCCTTCGCCATCTACTGGTCGAAGGAGAGCGACGAGACGACGGAAGGTGCCTGGCAGGGGATGGGCGCCAAGATCGCGGACCTCACCAAGACGGTGCTGCACTTCTACTCCATCACCCGCTGGAACCGCACATTCCGGGTCGTCCGGTAGGCAGCTTCGTGTCCCGCACCAGTGGCTGATGGCGAGCTCCGGCACGCGCCCCGTCGTTCGTGAGTATCTGGAGGCGTTGCTGGTCGCCGTCATCTTTGCGACCTTCGCCCGGACCTTCGTATTTCAGGCGTTCAAGATCCCATCGGGATCGATGGAAAAGAACCTGTTGATCGGCGACCACATCCTGGTCGACAAGTTCATCTACGGCCCGGTGCGGTGGGACTTCGAAAGGGCGCTGCTGCCGAACCGCACGGTGCGACGCGGCGACATCGTGGTGTTCCGCTTCCCGCAGGACCCCGCGCGCGACTTCATCAAGCGCGCGATCGGCATCCCCGGCGACGTGGTCAAGATGGTGGACAAACAGTTGTACGTCAACGATAAGCCAGTCGCGGACGGCACCTATACCTACCATAGCGACCCGACGATCTACGGGCGCGGCCCACGGGGAAGCTTCGGGCTCGAACGCGACAACTTCCCCGCGACAAGAATCCCGGCCGCCAGCTATTTCTGCCTTGGCGACAACCGGGACAACTCCCACGATTCGCGCTTCTGGGGCATGGTGCCTGAAAGCTACCTGAAGGGCCGCGCCTTCGCCGTCTACTGGTCGTTCGACGACGGCGGCGCGATCGAGTCCACCGTCTGGCCGGGCCTTGCCGGCAAGCTCCGCCAGGTCGGCCGCGTGGCGGCCACATTCCTGTCGCACACCCGTTGGGATCGCACGTTCAAGATCGTGCGCTGAAGCCCTCCGCGGCGCGCGCATTCCAGCCGGTCTTTGCGTTAGACTCGTCGCCAATCCGAAGGGGAGGGTGCCCCATGCCAGGCAGGATCGGCGAACGCGGTGAAGGCAATCTTGGTTGCGTCCTGTGGGTGGCGGTGCTGGTCATCGCGGTGCTGATGGCCGTCAAGATGATCCCGGTCAAAATCGCCTCTTCGCAGCTCTACGACTTCATGGAAGAGCAGGCCAAGTTCGCCGCCAACGCGGCGCCGGCCGAGATCGCCAAGACCATCGTCAACAAGGCCAAGGAGCTTGAGCTGCCGGTCTCCAAGGACGACGTGCACGTCGAAAGAGTCGGCGACAACATCAGGATGCATGCCGAGTACACGGTGCCGATCGAGTTTCCCGGTTACACCTACATGTGGCACTTCGACCATCAGGTGAACCGGCCGATCTTCATCTTCTAGTGGATCTCGACTCCGTTCCGCCTGCCGGCGATGCGCCGGCCTCCGGCACACCGCAGGACGATTCCGGACTCCGGCGAAGGGGGCGGCGACTCGGCGGCGGCGGAACGCCGGATTGGTTGCGGCGCACGCGGGTGAGCGTGCTGGTTTGCGGCTTTCTGCCCGGAGCCCTGGTCGGCGCCCACCTCGCGGGGCTGCTGTTCTTTCTCAACCCGACCTTGCCGTGGCAGCTCCTGCCGGTGTCGCGGACCGTCGGTTGGTACGCTGTCGAGATCGGCCTGTTCGGTCTGTGCCTGCACCTGCCTCTGCTCGCATCGCGGCGCGGCGCGGCGCGGCTGTTGCCGTGGACGCTGACCGGGGCCCTGGCGCTGGCGGCGCTGCTCGACTGGACCCACGCGTCCCACTACGCGTACTACCTGCCGACGGGCATCAACGCGCGGCTGATCAAGACCGCGATCTGGCTTTCGATCGCCGCCCTGATCGCCTTCTACACCGCGTTGCTGCACACCCTGGCGCGGCGCTCCTACGGTTGGCGCAGCCGTTTCACCTTCGCCGCGCTCTGCGTTCTTTCGATCTTCGTCATGGTGGAGCGGCGAGGCGCCTTCCACTACCGCCCCGCGCCGCCGGCGCGGCCCGCGGTGGTGGAACACATGGCGCGGCCTCGCCTGTGGGTCATCGGCCTCGAGACGGCGAGCCTGGACGCCGTCCTGCCGCTGGCCGGCCACGGCGAGCTGCCGTTCCTGGCTGGCCTGCTGCGCCAGGGAGCCTATGGCCGATTGGAATCCTTTTCACCGGTGCGGCCCGAGGCGCTTTGGATGACCCTGGCCACCGGCAAATATCCGTGGCAGCACGGCGTGACCGGAAACCGCCTGTACAGCGCGCAGCGCATCGCGCCCGGTGCCGAACTCCGCCTGCTGCCGGCCGGCATCGCGTTCGAGCGCTGGGGACTGCTGCCGGCGCGCAGCCGCCTGCTGCATCGATACTCCCGGCAGGCACTGACGCTGTGGGAGATCCTGCCGCGCCTGGGCATCCCCGCCGGAGTGGTCAGTTGGCCGGCGTCGTCGCCACCCTCGCCGGGGCCCGAGTTCGCCTTGTCGGATCGCTACTTTTCGGCGCTCGCGGAGACGGCGACGGCTTCGCCGCCGGAGCTTGCCGCGTGGGCCCGCCGGCTGCGCCCCGACGCGCCCGCGGTTCGCGCCCTGCTGGCGACGCGGTTCCCCGGCGGAACGCCGGCGTTCCTGATGGAAACGCTGCGCGCCGATCTGTGGCGCGAGGCGGCGGCCCAGGCGCTCTTCGAGCGCTATCCGGACGTGCGCTGCACGTTCGTCGAGCTTCCCGGCCTGCGGCAGGTGTCGCGGCGCTTTTTCGGCGGGTTCAGCGGCGTGGAGTTCCACGGCTTGCAGGCGCAGGACTTCCGCGACGCGTCCGATCGCGTCGCGGATTACTACATGCGGTTGGATTCCTTTCTAGCCGAGATCTGGAAGGGGCACGGCGAAGACGACATCCTGGCCGTGGTGTCGGCGTCGGGGATCGAGGGCTCCGCCGGGTGGCGGCGAGTCCTGGGCGAGCTGTCACGCGAGGTGTCGCTGCAGGGATTCGACGCCAGCGCGCCGGATGGAATCCTGATGCTGTACGGCAAGGGCATCCAACCGGGTGCCCTGCTGACCGGCGCGCGGCTGGTGGACGTGATCCCGACCCTGATGTATGCCCTGCAGCTGCCGGTGGCGAGCGACCTGGACGGCCAGGTATTGACCCCCGCCTTCGAAAAGAGCTTCCTGGCGCAGCACCCGCTGTCGTTCCTGCCCACCTACGAGGCGCTGCCGGTGAATGCGGCGATCGCGGCCGCCGCCAGCCGCGGGCGTGACGGGCCAGCCGGACACTAGCCTCAGCAGGCTAAGGCTAAGACTGGGTTTAGTGGACCGGCGCTAACCTTCGCGTCCCGCTCCCTTTGCCGCCACCAGCTTGGGGAGCGCTGCGGCGGGCTTTGCCGACTCGCGGCTCATCGCGCAGCGGCCTTCGAAAAACGCGCCGTCCTCGACCAGCAGGGACGGGGTTTCGACGTCGGCGAAGACCTTGCCGGTGGAAGTGATCTGGACGCGCTTGGCGGCCTGAATCGTGCCCCGCACCTGGCCGGAGATCACGATCTGACCGACGCGCACGTCGCCTTCCACCTCGCCGCCTTCACCGACGATCAGCTCGCCCTCCGAGGCCACTTCCCCGGTGAACTTGCCGTGCACGCGGAAATGGCTGTCGAACTGGAGCTCGCCGCGCAAGTGGCTGCCGCGGTCGAGGAAGCCGTTCAGATCGCCCTGTTTGGCGGTGGTTTTCATCACTCGAGACCCTCCCTTTCCATCAGCACGTCGTAGAGCCGCATCAGCTCCTCTTCGGAATAGAAGTGGATGCGCAGGTCGCCGCCCTTGCCCTTGCGCCGGATCTCCACTTTTGTCTGCAGGCGCCGGGTCAGCGTCTCCGCCGCCGCCGCGGAGTGAACCTCCACCGGCGGCGCCGGCAGCCGCTGCGGCCGCCGCTCTTGCCGGGCTGGCGCGGTCAGGCGTTCCAGCTCGCGGGCCGTAAGGCCTTCGCGCACTGCCCGTTCCGCCAGCGCAATCTGCTGTTCGGCGCTGGCCAGGGCCAGCAACGGGCGCGCCTGGCCGGCGCTCAGCTTGCCTTCGCGCACCAGGTCGCAAACCGGCGGGGGCAGCTTGAGCAGGCGCAGGGCGTTGCTCACGGTGGGGCGGCTCTTGCCGACGCGCACCGCGACTTCGTCCTGGGAAAGGCCGAACTTTTCCTGCAGGGCAAGATAGGCTTCGGCCTCCTCGATCGCGTTCAGGTCGCTGCGCTGCACGTTCTCGACCAGCGCGAGCTCCAGCCGCGCGCGGTCGTCGAGGTCGCCGCGCACCACCACCGGCACCTCTTCCAGGCCCGCCAAGCGGGCCGCCCGCCAGCGCCGTTCGCCGGCGATGATGCTGTATGTGCCGTCGCTTTCGGCAGTTACGACCAGGGGTTGCACCAGCCCCTGCGCCCGTATCGAGGCCGCCAGGGCGTCGAGCTCGGCGGTGTCGAAGTGAGAACGCGGTTGCAGGCGATTGGGCTTGAGCGATGCGATCGGCAAGCGCAGCTCCTGGCCCGGGCGGTGGCTGGCGGCGGCCGGCTCGGCCGGCTGGCGAGTCTGAATCAACGCATCCAGGCCGCGGCCCAAGCCGCGCTTTTTTGCCGGCGGGGCCGGAGCCGTCACGCCGCCCTCCGCAGCAGCTCGCGCGCCAGGGCGAGGTAGGCCTCGGCCCCCCGCGAGCGGATGTCGTACTGAAAGATCGGCTTCCCATGGCTGGGCGCCTCGGCAAGACGGATATTGCGCGGCACCACCGTGTCGTACACCTTGTCGGCAAAGTGGCGGCGGATTTCGTCCGCCACGTCGCGTGACAGGTTGGTGCGGTCGTCGTACATGGTGAGCAGGATGCCCGCAATCACCAGCCGCGTGTTCAACTGCTCCTGCACCCGCCCGATCGTCGCCAGCAGCTCGCTCACCCCCTCAAGGGCAAAGTACTCGCACTGCAGGGGAACCAGCACCCCGTCGGCCGCGACCAGGGCGTTGACCGTCAGGTGCCCCAGGGACGGCGGGCAGTCGAGCAAGATGGTGTCGTATTTGCCGGCAACTTCGGCCAACACTGCCTTCAGGCGGCCCTCCCAGGCCGGCTCGCCCACGAACTCCACTTCGACGCCGACCAGGTCGCGCTGTGTGGGGATCAGATCCAGATTGGGGAAGCCCGAAGGCCGGATCGCCTCGGTCAGCGACGCATTTCCCGATAGGGCGTGGTACAGGTGAGGCGACGATGCATGCAGCCCCAGCCCGCGCGTCGCATTGCCCTGCGGATCGCAATCCACCAGGAGCACGCGGCGTTCCAGCGCGCCCAGGCCGGCCCCCAGATTGATGGCGGTCGTGGTCTTGCCGACCCCGCCTTTTTGATTGGCGATCGCAAGGATCATACGGCTTCAGGCTCCCGAGTTGCGGGGTGTACAGGTCGCAGCTGCAGGATGCGGCGGCGGTCTCCCCCTGCCAGGCGAAAGCTGGCTTGCAGCAAGAGCTCTTCCGGCAGCTCCGGCACTTCGTCGCCAGCCCAAAGAAGGATCGATCCGTGAGGGCTCAAGCGCCGAGCGAAGGCCCCCAACACGCCCACATCGAGCTTGAGCGCTCGCACGGTTACCAGATCGATCGATCCTGGAAGGCCGACGGGCAACGGACTTGAAACTCTAACATTGAGGGGCTGGCAGGGCAACGCAGCCTTGCGCGCCGCACTCGCCAGAAACGACCATTTCCGCTCGCGGGCTTCCAGCAGAGTCATCCGCAAACCCGGTCGCGCCGCCGCCACCACCAGACCCGGAAACCCACCGCCCGACCCCACGTCCACCCCCCACCGAGCTGACTCCGCGATCAACGGCAGCGCCGCAAGCGATTCGCCATAGTGCCGGTCCAGCAGCTCGCCAGCCGTTCCCCGGCCAATCAACCCCAGCCGCTCGTTCCACCGCACCAGCTCCAGGTAATGCGCATACAACGCCCGCAGCACCTCCGCGCTCAGAGACTCCGGCGACCGCTGCGCCACCCCCCGCTCAAACTCCTCGCGCGACATCGCCACCAGCTCAACTCCCATGGGCCAATGCTAGTCCAGCCCTCTTCCCCTGGCACCCCCACGTGCCCGTTTGACCCGTCCAGCACCCTTGAGGAGCGGCCCGGGCTCGCCCACAAATCATTGAAAACAAACGGCCAACGGTACCAACGCTGGTCGCTGGTCGGGATTTTGCGCCGGCGCGCCTCGCGGCCCCGGACTGGCAGGCCCTGCCGGGCGCCCGGCGCGATCCCGCGGTCAAGCCCACCCCGCACCGGCGCCCGCCACCAACGGCAGGAGAAAGCCCCCGCGCCGTGCCCCCGCGGCAAGACCACCCCAGGCACCAGAACGACCTTGACGCGGGGAGCGCGGCGCAACACCGGCCCGCGAATCGCTCCTGCCCCATCTGCCCTGCGTCAGAGGTATCGCGTCGGTGGGTACGCCGTTCTGGCTCCGAGTCAGGCTTGACGCGGGCCAGAACGGCGGGGGCCTTGCTTATTGGCCGAGACGAGGCGCAGCCCGGCTCGGCGTGACCGCAAGGCCCTGCCGGGCGCCCGGCGCAATCCTGCGGCCAAGCCCACCCTGCACCGGCGCCCGCCGCCAATGGCGGGAGAAAGCCTCCCGCGCCGCGCCCCCCGCGGCAAGATCAAACCAGGACCAGAAGAACCTTCACGCGGGGACCGCGGCGCAACACCGGCCAATCGGAATCGCTCCTCCCCATCTGCCCCGCGTCGTCAGAAGCATGGCGTTGCTGGCTGCGCCGTTCCGCCCCCGCGTCAAGCCTGACGCGGGGGCGGAACGGCGGGGCCTTACTCCCAACGGCCGAGACGGGCGCCGGCTCGGCTCGGCTTGACCGCTAACCCTGCCGGGCGCCCGGCGCAATCCTAGGCCCGGCTTGATCGCTGCGTTTCACGTGAAACGTCACGGCGGTCTGGAAACGTTGCCGGCGCCGACCACGCCGACCTCGCGAGTCCCATCATCCAGCTCGCTCATCCGGGCCGCTCGAAGTCTGACCCCGACGCGACGTACCAGCTAGACCCGGCATTGATCGCTGCGTTTCACGTGAAACGTCGCGGCAGTCCGGAAACGTTGCCCCGCCGACCACGCCGGCCTTGCGAGTCCCATCACCCCAGCGCCCTCATCCGGACCGCTCGGAGGTCCGACCCCGACGGCGGGGACCAGGGAGGCCGAGGACGGCCCCCCTTGCTGGCACCGGCCACTCCGCCCCAAATCCATCCCGGCACGGAAGGGTGCCGCCCGTCACGAGCCGCTCGTCTCCATCCGCCAAGCGAACGCCACCCGCCCTCACCGCTGGCCCTGCGCAGGAGGCCACCGCGCGCCAGCTGAGGCCCGGCCTTGATCGCTGCGCTTCACGTGAAACGTCACGGTTGTCCGGGTACGTTGCCGGCGCCGACCACGCCGACCTCGCGAGTCCCATCATCCCGCTCGCTCATCCGGGCCGCTCGAAGTCTGACCCCGACGAGACGTACCAGTAAGTATCCCCCGGCAGAGCCGGGGGCTTTAGAAAAACCGTGAGCCGCTCAAAGCGGCTGGAAGGGGTCGCTAACGCGACCCCTCAGGGTTGGAGCCACCGTTACGATGGCGGGTCATCGCCAGAGGTCAAGCTGGTCCACCCGCTCGTCCTCTTTCTGCTGGGCCTTGATGTACTCTCGAACTACCCTCTCGTCACGACCGACCGTTGACACGAAGTACCCTCGTGCCCAGAAATGCTGCCCCACAAAATTCCGCTTGCGCTCTCCGTACACCCGTGCCAGATGAATTGCGCTCTTGCCCTTGATGAACCCCACCACCTGCGATACCGCGTACTTCGGCGGGATAGACAGCAGCATATGGACATGGTCGGGCATCAGGTGGCCCTCCTCCACCCGGCTCTCTTTCTGGCCGGCCAGCTTCCGGAACACCTCGCCAAGGTGTACCCGCAGCTGACCGTACAGCGTTCTTCGTCGGCACTTCGGGATGAACACCACGTGGTATTTGCACTCCCACGTCGTGTGGCTCAAACTCTCGTACTTGTCCATCGTGGGTCTTCCTTTCGTGCGCTTGGCGGCTCACGAAGGAAGTCTCTGCGATGGACACTCCCTAAAATGTCAAACTTCTACTGCCTCCCCGGCAGAGCCGGGGGGCCTCCTTTGGGAGGCTAGACCCGGCATTGATCGCTGCGTTTCACGTGAAACGTCCCGGCAGTCCGGAAACGTTGCCCGCCGACCACGCCGGCCTTGCGAGTCCCATCTCCCCCAGCTCCCTCATCCGGACCGCTCGGAGGTCCGACCCCGACGGCGGGGACCAGGGAGGCCGAGGACGGCCCCCCTTGCTGGCACCGGCCACTCCGCCCCAAATCCATCCCGGCACGGAAGGGTGCCGCCCGTCACGAGCCGCTCGTCTCCATCCGCCAAGCGAACGCCACCCGCCCTCACCGCTGGCCCTGCGCAGGAGGCCACAGCGCGCCAGCTGACCCGGCCTTGATCGCTGCGTTTCACGTGAAACGTCACGGTAGTCCGGGTACGTTGCCGGCGCCGACCACGCCGACCTCGCGAGTCCCATCATCCCGCTCCCGATTCGGACCACTCGAAATGCGATCCCTGTCCAGGGTGAACAGACCCTACGGAGTCTTGCGCTGGATACGAAGGCCGCCGGCGGCGATGAAGTAGGCCTCCAGTGAGAGTTCTCCTTCCCGCACGATCGCCGTGCCGCTCTCCGCCTGCCGCACGGCTGTGGGGGCGGGGGCTGATATGGAACGACCTCTTGTCAAGTGGCAAGAGCTGACCCGGGTGGGGGGCTGTTGCCGGAAGTGGCAAGGGCGAACCGACCTGAGACGACAGACGAGCGTGGACGCTTCGACGACGAGTCACTCTGATATTCGCGGGTTGCGCCGAGGTGGCGCAGAGCCGCAGGACGGTTCTTCGTCGGGAGGAATCGCTGTCTAAGGTCGCGAGTCCAGGCCCTTTGGCCCTGTCGCATAGCCCCCGTCGCGGGTCCTCCAATCGGTGCCGTGCTCATCCGTCGTCTCAGGCGGGCTCGCGCCCCGCGCCTACCTCCTTAGCCAGCGGTGGTTCTTCTACTTGGACTTCGAGATTGCAGTTGGTGGTGGCTCAACTGGCCGCAGGGTCGCCCCAGACAGCACAGCCCAGATGAACCCGCTGAGCTCGCGGGCACAGGCGACCACCGCCTTGCTCACGGGTTGTCCGCGTCCCAATACCAGCCGGCTGTAGCGCCGGTGCAGCCGCTGCTGCGCTCGATCCGCCAGGGCGATCACCGCTGCCGGTTGACCCGTGCGCCGCCGGCGCAGCGCCACGCCCACTGCCGGCCGATGGCGGTAGTGGTGGGCAGCCTCGACCAGAAGGCGCCGCAGATGCCGGTTGCCAGTCTTGGTGATGCCGCCACGATGCACGCTCCCGCCGCTCGACGATTCGCTCGGCACCAACCCCAGATGCGCCATCAACTGCCGGGCGCCGGTGAAACGCTCGAAGCCGTGCAACTCGGCCAAGAGGATCATCGAGGTGACCGTGTCGATCCCGCGAAAACACCGCAGCCAGCTCACCCGCTCGCGGTACGGCTCCTGCTCGGCCAAGCTCACAAGCTGTGCTTCCAGCTCTCCGAGACGAGCACCGATCTGGTCTACGGCCAGCAGGTAGTCGGACAGCACCACCCGCTCCGCGGCCTGTGCCAACTGCAGGCTCCACAGCCACTGCCGATGCTGCTGCGTCCAAGGCCGGCCCCCTGAGTAGCGCAGGTCCCGCCGTAACAGCAGCTTGCTCAGCCGGTGCCGGGCTCGCATCAGGTCCACTCGCGCATCATCGCGACACCGGCAGAGGCCCGCACCGCCTCTTCGGCCTCGCTCGGTGGACGCACCTCGGTCAACAAACCCGCCCGCGACAGCTCCGCCAACTTCCGAGCATCCCGGCGGTCCGTCTTGATCCGCTCCCCCGACTTGCGCGGAATCAACGACGGCGCCACCACCTGACAACGCACCCCCCGGCCCCTGCAACTGACGCTGCAACCCGTAACCGCATGGACCCGCTTCGTAGGCGCACTGCACCACCCCCCTCCGTCTCGCTTCAGTTTGCGCACCAGCTTGCGAACCTCGCTCGGCTCATTGCGCAGCTCCCATTGCACCGGCTTGCTGCCAACCGAACCTGCCAGCAGCGCCACGCTGATCGACGCCTTGTGCACATCCAGACCCACGTAGGTGGTGGTACCCTCTTCCATGACCGGTTCCTCCGTCGTCTGCGGCTCTGACGACGCCTCGGCTGCGTTAACCCGCGTTCCTCGGTGGGACCCACTCCCACCTCTCGTGACTTCCTAACGGCCAGTCACGATCCTACGACCGCGGGGAACCGGTCGTTCCATATCGTCTAAGGCCTCGAGTTCGAGCACCCCGGCAAGGGCTCTGCGGGTGGCAACACTCTGGAGAGAATGGTCTATTCGTGTCGTGCCGGCTCTCGCTGCCCTAGATCATCTGGGCGGTCTTCCCTATAGGGGAGGACGACTCCAGCCCGGCCCTGCTTTGCCATAAGGCCCTGCGGGGCACCCGGCACGATCCTGCGGTCGAGCCCATGCCGCACCGGTGCTCGCCGCGTACGGCGGGGGAAGGCTCCCCGCGCGCCGTGCTTCCTCGGCAAGGTCACACCAGGCACCGAACCACGCGGGGGCACCGCGCGCCACCGGCCATCGGAACCGCTCCTACCCATCTGCCCATGTCGGGGCGTGGCGCTGCTGGCTGTGCCGTTCCGCACCCGCGTCAAGCCTGACGCGGGTGCGGAACGGCGGGGCCTTGCTCCCAGCGACCGAGACGGGCGCCGGCCCCGCTCGGCTCGGCCGCAAGGCACTGCAGGGCGCCCGGTACGATCCTCTGGTCAAGCCCACCTGTACCGGCGCCCGCCGCCAACGGCGGGAGCAAGCTTCCCGCGCCGTGACTTCGCGGCAAGATCACACCAGACACTAGCGCTACCTTCAAGCGGGAGGCGCAGCGCAACCTTGGCGATCGGAATCACCCCCGTCTGCCCGGTCTCACAGGCGTGGTGCTGCTGGCAGCACCGTTCCGGTCCCGCGTCAAGCTGGCGCGGGCCGGATCGGCTGGGGCCTTGCTCCCAGCGGCCGAGACGGGCGCCGGCCCGGCTCGCATTAGCCGCAAGGCACCGCAGGGCGCCCGGCACGGGCCTGCGGCCAAGTTCACCCGGCACTTGCGCCCCGCCGCCAACGGCAGGAAAAAGGCTTCGTACCGTGCTCCCGGACCAGGCACCGGGACGACCTTGACGGGAGAGCGGCGCAACACCGGCCATCGCAATCGCTCCTGCCCATCTGCCCGTGTTAGGGGCGCGGCGCTGCTGGCTGTGCCGTTCCGCACCCGCGTCAAGCCTGACGCGGGCGCGGAACGGCGGGGCCTTGCTCCCAGCGGCCGAGACGGGCGCCGGCCCGGCTCGGCTTGGCCGCAAGGCTCTGCCGGGCGCCCGGTACGACCCCCCGGTCAAGCCCTATCTGTACCGGCGCCCGCCGCCAGCGGTGGGAGAAGGCCCCCCGCGCCGCGACCCCGCGGCAAGATCACGCCACGCACAGAACGACCCTAACGGGAAAGCGCGGCGCAACACCGACCATCGCGATCGCTCCTGTCCTGCTGCCCCATCAGAGTCATGGCGTTGCTAGCTGCGCCGTTCCGGCTCCAACGTCAAGCCCTGACGCGGTGACTTGCTCCCGCAGCCGAGACGGGCGCCGGCCCCAGCCTGCCTTGACCGCTGGCCGCCGGGCCGGTCTTCTGGTCGCCCGACGGCGGTGCTTGCCAGATCTGTCCCGGCTTTACGGATCTGACCGTCGGTTTGCCCAAGCAAACGACGTTTCACGTGAAACACACAACACGATGCTCAGGCTCATCGCGGCTCTTAGGTCGGTGGTTTGGTGCCAGGGCTGGCGCCGTCCGCAGAGGCCCTTCTCCCAGCCGTCGGGGTCGGCCCCTGCCGGCGATTGGACAGCCGCCCGGCCGGCTTGCAGGAGAAAACGGTGCCCGGCGGCGGCGGGAGGGACCCCTCGGCGGCGCTCTAGGGCGAGCCACCTCCCAATGCGCAAGCCACCACCGCTCCGCGAGCCTGCGGATTCCGGCGAAGGCGACCACCCATTCCGACGGAAGGCGACCACCCGTCGGAGCGAGGCGGTGAGCGGAGGCTCATGGTTGGTTGAGGTGGTCGGCTTGGGCTTCTCCTGTGGTCCTTTTTCAGTGTATATGACCTCGTCGCCGGGGTTGTGGAAGGTCGTGGTAACCGGCGAGGGCGGGTGGTGGAGGGCGGGTGTGGTGGGGGGCCGGGAGCCGGTTTCCAAGCGGCTGTGGGAACGGCGGACCGGGGGCCGCGGCGGGCGGGGGCAGCGGAGCGTAGCGACGCGGGCGGCCCACGTTGGGTCCGCGGTTTCCATCAGCCGCGGCACCTTCCACAGCCCATGCGTGCGTTGGGGGGTGGTGGGGGTGGGTGGGGGACGGGCCGGGCGGTGGGGCGGCCGGGCGGCGGCCGGCCGCTGTCGAGGTCTCGCCGGACGCCATAGGCGAGGCGCTGGGGCTCGCGGGGGGGCGGGGGGCACCAGGCGCCGCCACGGCGCGCCGCGATCGCGTCACGACGGCCCCTGGGCCGGCGCCGGCGCCTTGTCCTTGCGCTTCGACTCGCCCTTAAGCGGCAGCTCGTAGGCGTTGTGCACCAGACGGTCGAGCACGGCGTCGGCCAGCGTGGCGTCGCCGATCGCATCGTGCCAGGCGGCGACCGGCAGCTGGCTCGTCACCACCGTCGAGCGCCTGCCGTAGCGATCTTCGAGGATCTCCAGCAGATCACGCCGCTGAGCGTCGGTGAACGGATGCAGACAGAGGTCGTCGAGCACGAGGACGTCGGCCCGGGCAAGGTTGGCCAGCAGCTTGGAGTACCGGCCGTCCGCTTTGCCGGTGGCAAGCTCGGACAGCAGCCGTGGCACACGGTGATACAGCGCGGTGAAGCCTTCCCTGCACGCTTTGTGCGCCAGCGCACAGGCCAGAAAGCTTTTCCCCGTGCCGGTTTTCCCCGTAATCAAAATGTTAAGGTGTTGGGTGATCCACTGGCATGAGCACAGTGCCAGGAACAGCGCCCGATCGAGACCGCGCGGCAGGCGCAGGTCCACGTCTTCGACCGCGGCGGCCTGGCGCAGCCGTGCCTTGGCGAGACGGTCCTTCAGCCGGCGGTTCTCGCGCTCCGTCATCTCGCGATCGACCAGCAGCCCCAGGCGCTCGGTGAAGCCAAGCTCGTCGATGCCGGTCATCTGCAGCTGCTCCTCGAGCCCCTTGGCCATGCCGGTCAGCCGCAGGGCCTGGAGCTTGTCGAGCGTCGGATGGGTCAGCATGGCTTCTGCTCCCCGCCGTAGTACGAAGCGCCGCGCAGGTTCTCATGCACGAGGGGTCGCCGCGCCGACTCGGCGGCCAGATCCATCTGCCGATCCAGCCCTCCCTGCAGGATGGAGCGCACGCTGCGGAACGACGCGCCTTCGATCTCCAGCGCCAGCTGGCACGCCGCTTCCAGCCGCTCGTTGCCATACCGCTGCCCGAGCCGCAAGATCCCCAAACACGAGCGGAAGCCATGCTGCGGGTGCACCCGCGTCGACATCACCTGCTCGATCAGGCCGGCGACCGATGGCCCCGTCGTCTGCGACCACTGCACCAGCCGCTCGGGCGTCCACTCCGCATACGCCCGATGCGGCCGCGGCATGTGCTCGTGCTGCGTCGTGTGGGCTCCCCGGCGAAAGCAGCGCACATGGCTCGCCACCCGCTTGCTCTTGGCGAAGAACTCCACCGTTCTCGCGCTCAGCCGCACGTCCAGCTGCTGGCTCACCAGCTGGTACGGCACGCTGTAATAGTGGCCGTCGACTTCGACGTGGTAGTCCGCCACGACGCGCCCCTTTTTCCACTCGGCGTAGCTGAAGCCCGACGCCGGCAGCGCCCGCAGAGCCGGCCGCTCCATGCTCTCAAAGAGCGACCGGCGCGAGCCCTCAAGCTTGCGGAATTGACGCTCGTTCAAGCGTATCAAAAGCATTCCAATCGCCTCGTTGAGCTCAGCAAGAGAAAAGAACTTCCGGTGCCGCAATCGGGCCAGGATCCAGCGTTCGACGACCTGCACCCCCACCTCCACTTTGGCCTTGTCGCGGGGCCGCCGCACGCGCGCCGGCATCACTGCCACGCCGTAGTGCAACGCCAAATCGTGATAGGTAGGGTTCAGCTCCGGCTCGTACCGGCACGGCCGGCTGACCGCCGACTTCAAGTTATCGGGAACCACCATTTCGGTTAGGCCGCCGGCGAACTCAAAAGCCCGCACGTGCGAGCCGATCCAGTCCGCCAATCCCTGACTCCACGTCGCCTCCGCGAAGGTGTAGTTGCTCGCCCCCCACACCGCCACGAAGATCTGCGCCGCGTGCACCTCTCCCGTGCCGGCGTCGACCACCGGCACCGTCGCGCCGCAGTAGTCGACGAACAGCTTCTCGCCAGCCCGATGCACCTGGCGCATCGACAGGTCCACCCGCCCCCGCCACTGGCCGTACAGCTCGCAGTACCGGCTGTAGCCGTAGCCGTGAGGCTCCCTCTCCCGGTACTCCTCCCACAGCAGCGACAGGGTCACCCCTTTGCCCTTGAGCTCGCTGTGCACGGCCGCCCAGTCCACCGCTGGCCGTCGCGCCGCCGGCACCTGCTCGACCACCGGGTAGAGCCGACGCTCCAGCGCCTCCTCGCCCAGCTCCGCCGCCACGGACCAGTCCAGCCCGCTCCTGCGCGCACGGGCCACGCACTCCACAACCGTCGTCTTGCCTATCCCGCAGCAGTCCGCCACCTGCCGCTGGCTCAGACCGCAGACCCACAGCAATCGCAACATCTCTCGAATCTTTCTCACGTTCACTCTCCGTGCCGGCATCTCGCTCCCTTCGTCGATGGAGACGAGCATGCCAGAGGTACGGAGCCGCCGCTTGTTGTCACCGCCCTTCTCGATCTCGATTCCGATCGAAGGCGACCACCCTTCCGGGGATGGCGACCACCCTTCCGGGCCAAGGGCTAAAAGTGGTCGCCTTCAGACTGGAATGGGTGGTCGCCTTCCGTCGGAATCAGTGGTCGCCTTGCGACCGGAAACGGTGGTCGCCTTCGACCGGAATACGCACGAGCCCTGGCGCGACGCCGAGGGGTGCCCTCCCGCCGCCGCCCCCAAGCCGCCAAGCCCGCAGTCCTCCGATCGGTCCCAGGTCACCTGCCGGAGCAAGAAAGAGCCTGCACGAAAGAGCCAGCAAGCAAGGGAGGGGAGGAAGGAAGCGAACCACGGCCCGCCCGCGGAGGCAGGGAAGCCAGAAGGAGGCCGCGGGCCGCGCGGGCCCGGCGCTATCACAGTCAATTAGATATTGCTGCCAGATCCGACAGTGGCCCCGCCTGATGGCAGGGCCTTTAGGTGTGCCTTGGAAAGAGGAGCGGGTTCAGGCGGGGCGGACTGTGATGCGCTTGAAGTAGCCGTCGCCTTCGCTTTCGGTGACGACGCCGGAGTCGTCGGCCAGGGTGACGTGCACGATGCGGCGGTCGGCGGGGTTCATGGGGACGAGGGTGCGCGGGCGGCCGCGCTGGCGGACTTCGTCGGCGACGCGCTGGGCGAGGCTGCGCAGCCTCTCTTCGCGGATCTCGTGGAAGTTGTCGCAATCGACGCGACAGAGGACGGCCTCACCCGACAGGCTGCGGATGATGCGCGGCAGGAGGTGCTCGATCGCCATCAGCAGCTCGCCGTCATCGGCGAAACACCAGTCGGTATCGGCTCCGATGAGCTCGATTTCCAGCCGCTCTTCACTGCGATAGATATGCGGCGTCAGGTTGAGGCCGGCAATGCGCAGCAGCAGCTCAACGCCTTTCGCGGCAGCTTCGGCCTGAGGGCCTTCGGCGGCGGGATAGCGCTCGCCGATGCTGCGGGGCCGCTCAGGAAGGGTCACCAGGTCTTCGGCCGCCGCCACGGGTTCGGGAGGGTCGAAGGTCTCAAACCTCCCGGCGCCCTGGGGGCGCGCGTGCCTGGATTGCCGTTCGCGGGGGTAGGAGCCAGACGGACGGCGCGAGCGCTCGGGACGGTCTGAGCGCTCGGGGCGCCCTGGGCGTTCAGGACGCCCTGCTCCAGGGGCTGTGGGAGGATTTTGGCGGGCGCGCTCGCGTGCGGCGGCTTCTCGCGGGGTGAGGGTGCCGGCGAGCGCCCGGCTTTCGGCGCTGGAGGCCGGGGCCGGCTTTGCGGCAGGCGGCTCGGCCGCGGAACGCGCGGGGGCAGCTGCCGGTACCGGCGGCGGCGCAGAGCCGGCAGCGCGACGCGGCACGGCCGGATCGACCTCGATGACGACCTTGCGCCGCATCTTGGTGAAGCCGTGGCGCTTCTCGATCAGCTGGTAGCCGATCTCTTCCGGCTGCAGGCGAAAGTGATTGGCCGCCTGAACCAGGGCCTGCTGCAAGGTGTCGCCCGAGAAGAATCGCCGTTTTGTGTCGTTCATGTCCGCCTGTGCTTCGCCTCCCGTGATGTCTCCGCTCATTGCGCGCCCTCAAGCTTCCAGAAACGGTTGTAGACCGCCTGTTGGATGATGGTCAAGACGTTGTTGGTGAGCCAGTAGAGGACCAGGCCGCTCGGCGCGGCGAAGAAGAACACCATCATGAACAGCGGCATCACCAGGAAAAGCCGGCGTTGCGAAGGATCTCCGGACTGCGGCGCGAGCAGGACCTGCAGGAACTGCGTCACGCCCATGATCAGCGGCAGGATGAAATATGGGTCCTGGGCCGACAGGTCCTTGATCCAGAAGATCCATGGCGCATGTCGCAGCTCGACCGAGGTGGAGAGCAGGCGATAGAAAGCGAACAGGATCGGCATCTGTGCCACGAGCGGCACACAGCCCCCGGCGGGATTGACCCCCTCAGCTTTGTACAGCGCCATGATCTCTTCGTTCATCTTGCGCTGCATTTCCAGGTTCGGCCGCCCCTGCTTGTCCTTGAGCTTCGGCCGGAACCGTTCGCGGATGGCCTGCATCCGCGGGTTCAGGACCTGCATCTTGCGCATCGACATGGTGCTCTGGTGGGTCAACGGCAGGAGGGCGATCTTGATCAGGACCGTCATCAGGATGATCGCCCAGCCGTAGTTCGGCACCACGTGGTCGTAGGTCCAGTGCAGGCCGGCGAGCAGCGGGCGCACCACCCAGCCCAGGTAGCCGAGCTTCACGCTCTCTTGCAGCGAGTAGGGCAGCGCCTTCAGCGTCTCGTAGCGCTTTTCGCCCAGAAAGCACTCGAGCGCCACGTTGCCAGCCGCCGGCTCCAACGTCAGCTCGTACTCGCGGCCGAGATCCTTTTGCGCCTTGGTCAGCTCGTCCTTGGGCGGCACCACCGCGAACTGGGCGCCCGCGGGTCCCGATTCGACCAGGACCGGCTGCAGCACCGCTCGCGCCACGCTGCCGGCCTGCGGCACCGCGATCACCGCGAAGAAGGTGTCTTCCAGGCCAACCCAGTCGAGCGTCCGGCCGGGAAAGAACTTGGGCTCCTCCTCGCCCTTCGGATTGAGAACCTGCACGTCGCCGCCCACCCTGACCACCGCGTCGCGCTGGCCGTAGCGGTTGCTGAGCTCCGCCGCGGTCGGATTGCCGATGCCCGGCCCCAACACCAGCGACCAGGTTCCCGCCGCCTGCACCTTCGCCGACAACAGGCCTTGCGCATCAAATTGAAAGCTCTTCTCCACGCTGCCGGCCGAGCCGCGATAGCGGAAGGTGGCGCCCTTGCCGTCCGCGGATTTCTCCACCGCGAACAGGGCGTCGTCGACGGGCAGCGGCCGCAGGTGTGAATCGACCAGGGCGAAGGGATACGGCCCCACCCCCCGAGCGCGCACCAGCTCCGTGGTCTTGGCCGCGCCGCCCGACACCGCGGTGCCGGCCTCATCCACGACGACCGATTTGAGCTGCGCACCGCGACTGCTGAAGACCGCGCGCACGTCCTTGCCGACCAGCACGACCTCTTCTTCGCGGTCGCCTCCGATCGGCGGCGCACTGACCGCCGCAGGCGCCGGCGCCCCGCTGCCCGACCCCGCTCCCACCGCGCCGCCACCACCGGCCGGCGCCGCCGATCCAACCGCCGCATTGGCCTGGCCGGCGGCCGCCCCGCCCACCGTACCGGAGCCCGCCGCGCCCGCGCCCGCGGCACCGGCCGCTGCGCTGCCCTGTGCGCCCGCCGGCGTTGCGCCCGCGTCGCTGCCGCTCGCGGCACCTGCCACCACGGGAAGCTGCCGCCGCTGCGGCGGGAAGAAATACTGCCAGACCGCGAACACCGCGATCGATGCCAGGATGAACAAAATGACGCGGCGGCTATCCACGGCTCGGAAGATCCTTTTCGGTTGGGATTGCGGCGCGGAGCACGCCGATTACGGCAGATCGATTCCGCCTGGGTGGAGAGGGTGACACCGCAGGACTCGCCAGGCGCCGAGCAGCGATCCGCGCCAGAAACCGTGCTTGAGCAGTGCCAGGCGGGCGTACTCCGAGCAGGTGGGCGAGAACCGGCACGCGCGCGGCAGCAAGGGAGAGATCCATCGTTTGTAGGAGGTCAGGACCGCCACGATCGGGCGGGTCACATACGTCATGCGCCCGGTTGCCTCCGGTCGCCTCGCGCTCGCTGGTTCGCGACACCCTGTAGCAGCCCGGCGATATCGCGCTGGATGTCGGCGAAACCGGCGCCGCGCGCCTCGGGCTTGAGATGCATCACCAAGTCGAGCGCCGCAAGCGTTCCGCGGCCGGGCCAGCGCCGGTAGATCTCGCGGATGCGACGCTTCAGGCGATGACGGATCACGGCGTTGCCAACCTTACGGCTGGCCGTGATCCCCATCCGCGGAAACCCGTGCGAATTCGGAACAAAGTAAAGGATCACCAGCGCACCCTGCCGCCGGCGTCCCGTCCTGTAACACCTGAGAAAGTCCGTGCGCCGCAGCAGCCTGTTACGGGCCAGCAGCCGCTCGCTGCCGGACGCCGCCGCTTGCGCCGCACCCCGCCCCGAAACGCCGTCCGCCGGGCTCCGTCCGCCATGGGCCGAGCCGCAAAGCGCTTCGGCCTGAGGCTCCGGCGGGCCGGATCGGCGTTCCATCAGACGCTCAGGCGCGCGCGTCCCTTCCTGCGACGCCGGGACAGCACGGCCCGCCCTTGGCGAGTGCGCATACGCACCAGGAATCCATGAGTGCGCTTCCGGCGACGATTATTCGGTTGGTAAGTACGTTTCACTTGATTACCGCCTTCTCTCCAACGACGATGAGGTGCATGCAGACTTGCAGCTGCAGGAGCCTGCGGCTCCGAGCGAAACCGTTAACTTAGTCCAAACCTGGCGCGACGGTCAAGCGAGCGCCATGAAAAGATGGCGGAGAGGGTGGGATTCGAACCCACGGACCGGTTGCCCGGTCAACGGTTTTCGAGACCGCCCCATTCGACCGCTCTGGCACCTCTCCTATCTGGTTCTTACGCAAAACGATGGCGGAGAGGGTGGGATTCGAACCCACGGTAGAGTTTCCCCTACACACGCTTTCCAAGCGTGCTCCTTAAGCCACTCGGACACCTCTCCGGACTGCCCCAAGAACCTGCTGACAAAGAACCGTAAGCCGCACCCGCCCGCCGCGTCGACGGAGCCTCTTAGACAGACCGCCGCAGCGACGCGAAGAAACCGCGCAACAGCGCGGCGCTTTCTTCCGCGAGGACTCCGCCCGTTACCGCCAATCGGTGGTTGAGCCGCGGATCCTGCGCCAGATTGCCGAGGGAGCCGCAGTATCCCGCCTTCGGGTCGACGGCACCGTACACCAATCGATCGATCCGGCAGGCAACCAGCGCCCCCGCACACATGGAACACGGTTCCAGGGTCGCATACATCGTGCAACCCAGCAGCCGCCAGCCTGCCGTGTTTCCGGCAGCCTCACGCAACGCCAGCATCTCGGCGTGCGCCAGCGGATCGCCGTCGATCTCGCGCCGGTTGTGCCCCCGCCCGACGACCTGCTCACCTCGCACCACCACCGCGCCGATCGGCACTTCACCGACCGCCGCAGCTCGCCGAGCCTCCTCCAGCGCTAGCGTCATCCAATACCGATCGTCCATGTGCCGACCCGATCCGGCCGCGGCGCGCCCAGCGCGGAAGACAGGTATCCTACTCGAAGCCGGCAACACCGGCAACGCAACCGCGTGCGGCGCGCGCGGCTCGCCGTTGGCGCTCCGCGCCCAGCTCTGCGCTCCGTGCCGGCGCCCAGCCAACAGTTACTTCGTGTATGCTCACGGCTCGCATGTCGATTTTCGGACTTCGCGGCCGCGGCGTCGTGCCTTTACATCCCCACCCCCAGGACATACGATGACGACCTCGGCAGTGGCCCGCGAAGGGTTCGGGTCCTGTGCATCGACGGCTTCCGAACCTCGTCAGGCCCGGAAGGGAGCAGCGATAAGGTATGCCGGCCGAGTGCCGCAGATCCACCGGAACCCTTCGTAGGCCACTGCCGCCTTCACCATGGCCTACCAGGTCTTAGCTCGCAAGTGGCGCCCGCAGAATTTCTCGTCTCTGGTCGGGCAGGAAGCGATCGTCACGGCGCTGCGCAATGCTCTCGCCGAGGGCCGCATTGCGCACGCCTACCTGTTTTCGGGCATCCGGGGCGTCGGCAAAACCACGGCTGCTCGCGTCCTCGCCAAGGCGCTCAACTGCGAGCGCGGACCCGCTCCCGATCCATGCAACGAATGCACGGCGTGTATCGAAATCACCCGCGGTTCCGACCTGGATGTGCTTGAGGTCGACGCCGCCACCTATTCAAAGGTCGAGCAGGTCCGCGAGCTGACCGAAAGCTTGCGCTACGGCCCGGCGCGCGACCGCCACAAGGTGGTCGTGCTCGACGAGGTCCATCGTCTATCGCGCCAGGCCTTTGACGCGCTGCTCAAGATCGTCGAGGAGCCGCCCCCCTACCTGGTCTTCATCTTCGCCACGACCGAAATCGACGCCGTACCGGCGACCATCCTGTCGCGTTGCCAGGAGTACCACTTCCGCCGCGTGTCCGCGCCCGCCGTCGCCGGCCTGCTGCGCGAAATCTGCGACAGCGAATCCATCCAGGCCAGCGACAGCGCCCTTCGCCTGATCGCGCGCGCCGGCGAAGGCAGCGTTCGCGACGCCGTGGCGTTGCTCGATCAGCTTGCCACCTTCGGTTCGGGCACGATCGCCGACGAAGCCGCGGTGCATCTGCTCGGCGGCCTCGACCTTTCCCTGTTCCGCCGCCTGCTCGGCGCGGTTCTCGAGGGCGACGCCGTGGCGGTGTCCCGCGAAGCGCGCATGGTCGAGGACGAGGGCTGGGACGCCCGCCACGTGTTCGGCCAGTTCCTCACCTATTGCCGCGATGCCCTGCACCTCGCGTTGGGCGGCGATCTGCAGCAGGTGGACCTGGTCGCGGAAGAAGCGCAGGCGCTCGCCGACCTCGCGCGCGGCGCCGGCTACGAAAACCTGCTGCGCCTGCTCAACCAATTGCTGCTGAGCGAGCCCATGGTGCGCCGCTCCGAATCCGGCGCGCTCGCCGTCGAAATCGCCTGGCTGCGCGCCGCCGAGCTCCCCAAGCTGACCCGCGTCGAAGACCTGCTGCGCAGCGGCGCGCCTGCCACTGCCACACCGGGCGATCGCCGTGCCGCCCCTCAAGGGCATGCGGCATCTCCCGCCCAGCCGGTCCAGGCAGTCCAGCCGCGCGAAGCAACGGCCCCGCCGCGCCTGTCCCCGCCGCCAGCCGTCCCACCCGCAACCACCGCCAGGCCCGCAAACGGCCCATCCGGATCGGCGGCGCCCGCCACGGCGGCCACGCCCGGCGACCCGGCAACCGGCATGTCCACCGCTCCGGCGCCAACGGCGCCCGCACCGATGCCGGCCGCCGCCGCCACGGCACCGCAGAAACCTTCGCTGGCCTCGGCGCCAGCCGCGCCAGCTCCCGCGCCCGCAGCCGCGCCAGCTCTCGCGTCCGCAGCCGCGCCAGCTTTCGCGTCCGCAGCCGCGCCAGCTCCCGCGAACCCCGGCCCGGCTCCGGCCACGGCCACGGCTCCAGCCACTGCCGCCACGGCACCGCCGCCGCCGGCCACCGCGACCTCGGCTTCCGCTTCGGCTTCAGCCCAGACCCAGATCCAGGCGTTCCTCGACGAGGTGAGCGCGCGCAAACAGCCGCTGGCCGCCTATCTGGAACATGCCGGCCTGGCTCGCGAAGACGGCCGCCTGCTGATCCTGCTGCCGGCCGGCGACGCCTACCTCGGCTCACGCTTGCGCCAACCCGTCAATCGCGACACCATCTCCGCAGCGGTAGCCAAGGTCTGGGGCGAAGGCGCCACTTGGGATCTGGCCGAGAGCCCCGTCGCCAAGGGTTCCGCCGCCACTGCGGCGGGTGTCGCCACCCCCCGCGGCGAAGCGGCCGCCAATCCGCCGGCGCCGCTGGCTGCGGATGCCGCGGCCCTGATTCCAGCGGTGCAGACCCTGCTCGATATTTTCGGCGGCAAGGTCGAGGCCGTTGAGGAACATCGCAGCTTGAGAGAGGAATGACATGAGCAGCATGCAGAAACTGATGAAGCAGGCGCAGCAGATGCTGGAGCGGCAGCAGCGCGAGCTGGCCGAAACCGTGGTCGAGGCGAGCGTCGGAGGCGGCATGGTTTCGGTCAAGATGAGCGGCCACAAGCAGCTCGTCTCCGTCAAGATCGATCCCGAAGCGATGGACAAGGAAGACCCCTCGATGCTGGAAGATCTGATCGTGGCCGCCGTCAACGAAGCCGGCCGCAAGGTCGAGGAGACCATGCAGGGGCGCATGGGAGCGCTCGCCGCCGGGCTTCCGGGACTGTTCTGAGCACCGCCTCGTCCGGGTCCGGCGCCGCCCGCCAGGCCGGCGATCCCCTTGCGCGCGTCATCGGCGAGCTGTCGCGTCTGCCTGGGATCGGCCCGAAGACGGCATCCCGCCTTGCACACCACCTGCTGAAAGTGCCCGCCAGCGAAGCGCAGGCGCTCGCTCAGGCGATCGTGGATGTCCGCGAGAAGCTGTTCCACTGCTCTCTGTGCAACGCCATCACCGCCTTCGATCCCTGCCGTTTCTGCGCCGACGAGCAGCGCGACCGCTCCCAGATCTGCGTCGTCGAGGAGCCCTTCAACATCGCCCCCATCGAACGCACCGGCGAATATCACGGCCTGTACCACGTGCTGCTCGGCGCGCTCTCGCCCCACCGCGGCATCGGACCCGACAGGCTGGCGATTCCGGGGCTCTTCACCCGCCTGGAGGGCATTGCCGAGATCGTGCTCGCCACCAATCCCAACGTGGAAGGCGAGGCAACAGCCCTCTATCTCGCGCGGCTGATCAAGCCGCGCGGCATCCGCGTCACCCGTCTCGCCTTCGGCATGCCGGTCGGCGGCGACATCGAGTACACGGATGAGGTGACGCTGGGCCGCTCCCTCGCCGGCCGGCGCGAGATGTGAGCGCCGGCGGCGATCGCCTGCCGCGCATCGTCTGCCCGCCGCCGGGCCCGCGCTCGCGCGAGCTGGCGCGACAGCTCGCCCGCCGCGAAGCGCCCGGCGTCAACACCACCGGCAGCGGCAGCCACCCCATCCTGTGGGAGGAGGCAAGCGGTGCAACCGTCGTCGACGTGGACGGCAACCGCTATCTCGACCTCACGTCTGGCTTCGGCGTCGCCGCCGTCGGCCATCGCCACCCGCGGGTGGTCGCCGCGCTGCGCCGCCAGGCCGGCCGCCTGCTGCACGGCCTGGGCGACGTGCACGCACACCCCGCCCGCGTCGAGCTTGCGGTCCGCCTCGCCCGCCTGGCGCCGATGCCGCGGGCGCAGGTCTTCTTTGCCACCTCGGGCGCCGAGGCCGTCGAGATCGCCCTCAAGACCGCGCTCGCCGCCACCGGCCGGCCGGCCATGATCGCCTTCTCGCCGTCCTACCACGGGCTGACTCTGGGAGCCCTGGCCGCCACCTCGCGCCGCGAGTTCCGCGCCCCGTTCGCTCCCTATCTGCACCCGCACGTCCGCCGCCTTCCCTTCGGCTGCCCACCGGCGGAGCTCGCCGCGGCGCTGGCCCCGCCACCCGCGCGGCGCCGCACCGCCGCCACCGCCGGCAAACTCACGGCCGGTGCGGACGGCGCTGCCGGCGCCGTGATCGTCGAACCGATCGTCGGCCGCGAAGGAGTCCTGCTGCCGCCGCCAGGCTGGCTTGCCGAAGTGGCGCGCCTGTGCCGCGACGCCGGCGCCATCCTGATCGCCGACGAGATCTTTACCGGCTTCGGCAGGACCGGCTCGCTCTTCGCCGTCGACGCCGAAGGCGTAGTCCCCGATCTCCTGTGCTGCGGCAAGGCACTGGGCGGCGGCCTGCCGATCGCCGCCGTTCTGGGCCGGCGCGAGCTGCTCGCCGTGTGGAAGACTCCCGGCGAGGCCCTGCACACCTCCACATTCCTGGCCAACCCGCCTGCCTGCGCCGCCGCTCTCGCCGTGCTCGACATCCTGGCGCGCGACCGCCTGCCGGAGCGAGCGGCCCGTCTGGGCGCAATCGTGGCCCGCCGTCTGGCCGCCTGGCCGGATCGCCATGGCCTGGTCGCCTGTCGCGGGCGCGGCCTGCTGTGGGGCGTCGAGCTGCACACGCGCAGGCGCGCCAGCCAGGTGGTGGCGGCGGCCCGCCGGCGCGGTCTCCTCCTGCTGGCCGGCGGCCCCGGCGGCCAGGTCCTGCAGCTGGTGCCCCCCCTGACGATCAGCCAGGTCCAGCTGGCGCACGCCCTCGATCTGCTGGAATCGGCGCTGGCGGAAACCGCGCCCGCCCGCCGCCTGTAACACGGCCGCGGCTGCTGCGGCCGCAGATCGCAGGTGGATCGCGTCGGATCCTCCGCTACAATGGTCGCACTTTGAGCACCGAGAACGTCCTGCGGCAGTGGGAGCTCTTCTCCCACTTCGCTGACTCACAGCTCGACCGGCTGGCCGGCTGCGCGCAGTGGCGGCAGGCGGAGAGCGGCACGGCGATCGTGCGGGAAGGAGAACCCTCGCTGGAGGCCTACTTCATCGCCGCCGGCGGCGTCCGCATCCAGCGCAAGACTCCTTACGGTCTGTTCACCCTGGCCACGCTCAAGCCCGGCGACCTGTTCGGCGAAACCAGCTTTGTCGACGGCAACGCCCGCTCCGGCGACGCCATGGCGATCAAGCCGTGCCAGCTGATGGCGCTCAATCCCCAGGCGATCTCCCTGGCGATGGAGAGCGATCCGGCGTTCAGCGTCTCGCTGCATTGGGCGTTCTGGAAGAGCCTCTCCTTCAAACTGCGCCAGACCAACGACCAGCTGACCCGGTTCTTCTCCAAGTCGGGCAAGCCGCCCAGCGTCCAGGCGCCCGCGGCGCCAGGCGTCGCCGACGACTTTCGCGTCGACCTGGCCTCGAAGCGCAAGCTCTTTCAGGAGCAGAAGCTCTCCAGCCTGGAGATCAACTTCCTGGCCTCGCTGTCGCGCGAAAAGAAGTTCGCGCCCCACCAGCAGATCTTCCGCGAGGGCGAGCAGGGCGACGAAATGTACGTCCTTCTGGAAGGGCGGGTGATGATCAGCAAGTTCATCCCCGGCGCCGGCGAAGAAGCGCTCGCCTTCCTCGAGCGCGGCGACTACTTCGGCGAGATGGCGCTGATCGACAACCGCGAGCGCTCGGCGGACGCGACCGCCTCCGACCAGGGCGCCGTCGTGCTGGCCATTCCGCGCGAGGTGCTGGTCGGCATCCTCGACATCCAGCGCGTTTCTTCGCTGCGCCTGCTGCGCCTGCTCTGCACCCTGGTGGCCCGGCGGCTGCGCGAGCTGGACGACAAGATCATCGGCTGGTTCATCCTGGCCGGCGGCTCGGCAACCGGCTGGCCGGTCGGCCGCGACGCCTGACCCCGCCGCCGCTCGACGCGACACTCGCGTCCGCTTCCGCGCCTTTCACCAGCGCCAGCACCTTCGTCACCAGGGACGAAGTCGCCAGCCCCGCCAGCTCGTCCGCCGCAAACCACCCGCCTGACACCGCCTCGGCAACCTCGTCAGCCTCGTGGTCGCGGCGACCGGCGGGCCAGGAGGCAGTTTCGGCATCGCTCGCCGGCGTGTCAGCCGATGCGAAGGCCGTTGCCTCCCAACCGGGAGCATTGGCTTGCTCGCCAGGAGGGATCGTGCGGCCGTCGCCGGTCGCCGCATCCCCTGATGCGAGCTGTTCGGCAAGACAGACGGTCACTTCCAGGTTCCGGTAGGTGATCCCGTGCCGCACCATACCGATGGGCGCCGCCAGGCGCCAACCGCCGCCGTATTTTGCCGCCAGCGCGGCGGCGGCCTCCACGGCGCCGTCCTGCCCGTCGATCCACGGCAGCTCCCAGGTGCCGGCCAGGAGGCTGCTCCGTTCGGAGCGCCGAAACAGCAGCACGCTGCCCTGGCGCCGGGCCACCGCCACCACCAGGCGCCGGATCTCGCCGGCACGCCGCTTCCTGGGCGGCGGGTAGCTCTCCTGCGTGCCGCTCGCCGCCGCCAGGCACCCGCGCCGCACCGGGCAGAGCAGGCAGCGCGGCCGCTGCGGCACGCAAAGGGTCGCGCCCAGCTCCATCAGCGCCTGGTTGCTGTCGCCGGGCCGCGCCGGATCGACCAGCGCCGCCGCCGCCGCCAGCAGCCGAGCGCGAGCGTCACGGCGCTTGGGATCCGCATCCAGCGCCAGCCGGCGCGCCATCACGCGCTCGACGTTGCCGTCGAGCACCGGCGCCGCGACGCCGAAGGCGATGCTCGCCACCGCCGCCGCCGTATAGGCGCCGATGCCGGGCAGAGCCAGCAACCCCGCGACCGTGCGCGGGAACCCGCCCGCCGCCACCACCTGCGCCGCCGCGGCGTGCAGCTGCCGCGCCCGCCGGTAGTACCCCAGGCCCGACCAGAGCGCCAACACCTCGGCAAGCGGCGCCCGCGCCAGCTCCTCGACGCTGCCAAAGCGCGCCAGGAAGCGCTCATAGAATGGCAACACCGCCTCCACGCGCGTCTGCTGCAGCATCACCTCTGACACCCAGATCCGGTAGGGGTCGGTCGTCCGCCGCCAAGGCAGATCCCGCCGATGCCGATCAAACCAAGCCAACAGCTCCGCCGCGTCCTCGCTCGCCGTCATCGCCGGATCACCCGCCTTCATCCGCGTGGTTGCCTCGGTACCGCTATGATCAGAGCCCGCTATGGCCTCCAGCAGCGGATCTTAGACCCGGTGCGGGAGTAGCCCGTGTCAGAAACTCACTACACCTGTTCGTGGCGGCAGCCAGGGCTGCCGCCGGGCTCGGCACTCCCGGCAGGTCGGCCGGGGCTGCCGCCGGGCCCGGCACTCCCGGCAGGGAAGCCGGGGCTGTCGCCTGGCCCGGCACTCCCCGCAGGTCGGCCGGGGCTGCCGCCGGGCCCGGCATTCCCGGCAGGGAAGCCGGGGCTGTCGCCTGGCCCGGCACTCCCCGCAGGGAGCAAGCTGCCAGAGGGGTGGACGCGCCGCACGCCACATCGGCTCACCGCGCCAATCTATACAGCGTAAAGGCCATTTTGGCGTCAGCAGTTGGCGGTTCGGCGTACGAATTGCTGCGGGAGCGCTCGGCGCCAGCCAGCGATGAAGCGGCTCCTGCGAGCGGCACCCTGGAGAGAAACCATGAACTGGTTGGTTCCAGGGGTGCCGGTCCGCCCGGTATCCGTCCCAGACACCCGCTCGGCCCCGCCGCCGGAAACCCAGATCGCGGAGGCCCAGCGCTGGAGCGCACGCTGACGCCTCGGCCAAGTCTCGATGCGCCGCGCCGCTCGGGCCGGGTGTCTTGTGAGGAGGGCGCAAGGGTCTTGTAGAGAGGTCGGAAGGTTGGCGGCAGGCAGGCACCTTACTCTGGACTAACGATAGTTTGGAATAGGCATGGCGCTTGCAGATGTTAGGAGACAACATCGAGAAACCACGAGGGGGAGGCTCCCAACCAACCAACCAAATCCCACCAACCGAGAAGCCCTCAAGGCATCTCAACCTCAATCAAAGCCCTCCTAAACCCCCTATAAACAGGGGTATAGCCTCAAAGCCCACCTCCTAAAAAGGGACCTCCCCCCTGAAGTGCCCCGGCGAACAGCCGGGGCACTTTGTCTTTTAGGCCTACCTCTTTGCAAAAAGGTTTTACGCACCCGCTCTCTCCAACGTCGCCCCACAAGCCAGGGAGCCCCGCCTCCCAGCCAAGCGCACCCAAGCAGACATTCGTCGCAACGACATCGACCGGGCAACCGTGACCGCCGCGGCCCGGCACTCCGCCCATCTGTCGCCCGCAGGAGTCCCCGCGCCCCAACGCCCCTGCGTTTCCGTCCCTCGGCGGCGCTCTGGCTGCCAAGCGACCATTTTGCCGCCAGGCCTCACAGCTCCGCGAGCCCCAGCCGCTACGACCGAGAGGTGCCCTCCCGCCTCCGCCACCACTCGCCAAAGAACATCGAGCGCAGCGGCCGCCGTCTGACCTGACCAGCGCCGCCCCGGCACCCACCGCGCCACGCCATACCGCCACGCCGTCGCGCCATGCCGGCACGTCGCCGCCACCGCCCCATCACACCACGCACCCTGGGGTGCTAGTTACCTTTTGAAGTCCGCATCCTGGAAACCTCTGGACGCACGGATCCCAGCGCTCTGGAGTAGAGCGCTGGGGAGGTCCCAGGTGGATGGGCTGGAGAATCTACCCCTGCGAGAGGGGAACTGGCTGGGCTTTTAGAGGATGAGACCCGCAGGCGATCTCTTCAAGGAAGGGTGTGGTGCGGTTGGTGGGACCTCCCCCTCGTGCGTTCGTGCTACTCATGCCAAAGACGTTCTGCAATATGCATACCTGCTTTGGAGAGTAGGATTGCGACCGGGGCCGTTCATGGAGGACTTGCGGAGTCAGGGTGCTGTGGTATGATTCGCCGTTGTAGCCAAGCACGCAAAGACCCGAAGGCAATCGAGCGAGTACTAGTGGATAGGTGTGTGGATTTTTCCACAGACTGTGGATTTTCTGTGGATTTTGATCTGTTCCGCCCTCGCTTCTCGCTATCCTTTTGAGTAGCAAGCCAGGCCGCGTTTCTAGAGAGAGGTTGCGTAATCTCCATGGCTCAATCCCTCTGGACCCTCTTGCAGAGACAGCTTCGGCGCCACCTCGATCCCGAGGAATTCGCCACCTGGTTCAGACCCCTCAAGGTACGCAACGACGGCGATCAAAAGCTGGTCCTGCTGGCGCCCAATTCGCGCTTTTTGCACACTCTGGAAGAGAGCTACCGGCCGACCGTCGATCGCGCCCTGGCCGGCCTTGACGGGCCCGCATTCGAAGTCCTGTTCTCCCTGGCCGAGGACGAGGCGGAGCCGACCGAAGTGCCGGTCGTCCTGTCGGACTTCAACCCAAAATACCTGTTCCAAACCTTCGTCATCGGCAAGTCCAACGAGTTTGCCCATGCCGCGGCGGAAGCGGTTGCAAAAAACCCCTCGCACAGCTACAACCCGCTCTTCCTGTACGGCGGCGTCGGCTTGGGCAAGACCCACCTGCTGCATGCGATCGGCCACGAGATCCTGCGCAACCAGTCTCACCTGCGCGTGCTCTACCTGGCGGCCGAGCAGTTCGTCAACGAGCTGATCAACTCCATCCGCTTCGACCGCATGCCGGCGTTCCGCGAGCGCTATCGCACGATCGACGTCTTGATGATCGACGACGTGCAGTTCCTCGCCAACAAGGAGCGGACGCAGGAGGAGTTTTTTCACACCTTCAACACCCTGTACACCAGCCAGAAGCAGATCATCCTGTCGTCCGACTCTTCGCCGCGCAACATCCCGACCCTGGAAGAGCGCCTGCGGAGCCGCTTCGAATGGGGGCTGATCGCCGACATCCAGCCACCCGACCTGGAAACCAAGGTGGCGATCCTGCAGCGCAAGGCGTACACCGAAAACATTCAGCTACCCGAAGAGGTGGCCGAATTCATCGCCCAGCAGGTGCGCTCCAACATCCGCGAGCTGGAAGGGCTGCTCAACCGGGTGATCGCCTTCTGCTCCCTGACCGGCAAGCCCATGTCCCTGGCCTTGGCGCGAGAGACGCTCAAGGACATCCTGCCCGAAGACGGCCGCAAGCCGACCAGCCAGGACATCATCAAGGCGGTAGCCCGCCACTACGACCTCAAGATCCAGGAGATCAAGAGCAAGAACAACTCGCGCCAGGTGGTGATCCCGCGGCAAGTGGCCATGTACCTTTGTAAAAAGCTCACCAGCCTGTCCTACCCCGAGATCGGCAAGCTCTTCAACGACAAGCACCATTCGACCGTCATGTATTCGGTGGACAAGGTGCAGCAGACCCGCACCACCGACGCCGACTTCGACCGCACCGTCCAGGCCCTCGAGCAGCGGCTGACTTAGTGCCGGTTGATCTGGTGCCGCAAGCCCCGCCTCCTCCGCTGGACGCGCCCAACAGCTCCAACGCCCTGTTACCGCCTGTGGAAGGCCCTGCGGACAAGTGCCGCAGGAAGGCTGCGGAAGAACTGCGGAACGTTTGCCGGGGTCGCGGTTCTGCGCAACGGCTCAGCAGCCCCTCCACAGCTTTCGCACAGCCTCCCTCCGTTGACGCCGTATTCATAAAGCACAGATTCCACGGCTGCTTACGCGAGTTTTCCTCTTTTCCCCAGGCACCTTCTACGGCTACGGCTATGGTATATTCAGCTCTCCTTATCAGAGGAGAAGAGCGGGAGAACGCATGGAAATCCGCCTCAAACGCAACGAGCTTCTGAGCGAGCTGATCCCCATGCAAGGGATCGTGGAGCGTAAGACCACGATCCCAGTGCTGTCGCACCTGCTCCTCGCCACTCGCGACGACCGGCTGCACCTGGCGGCGACCGACCTCGACGTGTCGCTCACTTCGCGCTGCGACGCCGAAGTGAAAGAGGGCGGCGCCATCGCCGTCCAGGCCAAGAAGCTGGTGGAAATCATCCGCTCGCTGTCGACGCCGGAAGTGCTGCTGGTGCAGGAGGAGCCGCGGGTGCTGGCGATCCGTGCCGGCAGCTCGCGCTTCAAGATCCACGGCCTGGCCGCCGACGATTTTCCGACTCTCCCCACTCTGTCCAGCGACACCGGCGTGCGCTCCGTCGAGGTCGGCTTCGCCGACTTCCGGCGCATGATCGCCAAGGTGCTGTTCGCGGTGTCAGCCGAAGAATCACGCTTCCAGCTCAACGGCGCGTTGTTCAAGGTGAAGGACGGCGCGCTCGAAATCGCCGCCACCGACGGGCATCGTCTGGCCCTGGTGGAACGGCGTGAGGATGGGCTGCGCTACGCCGCCTCCGCCCCCGCCAGTCCTGCCGGCGAAGACTCCGTGCTGGTGCCGCGCAAGGCCCTGCAGGAGCTGCAGCGGCTCGAAGGCGACGGGACTCTCGAATTCCGCCGCGGTGACCACCACCTGTCGTTCCGCGTCGGCGAGCGGGAGCTGATCTGCCGCATCCTGGAAGGCACGTTCCCCGACTACGAGCGGGTCATCGCCAAGGACAACGACAAAAAGGTGGTGTTCGAACGCAAGGTGCTTGCCGAAGCCGTGCAGCGTGCCGCGCTGATGACCAGCGATCGCGCCCGTGCCGTGCGCATGCAGTTCTCCGCCGGGCAGCTGGTGATCTCGGCGGTCAGCACCGACCTCGGCGAGGCGGTGGAAGAAGTGGGCTGCGTCTACGACGGCCCGGACTTCCGCGTCGGCATCAACCCCGACTACCTGTCGCAGTTTCTTGCCGCCGTCGATACCGAGCGGGTCCGTCTCGAACTGAAAGATGAGAACACGCAGTGCGTCGCCTATCCGCAGGATCCACCGCCCGCCGCGGCGGCGCCTGACGCGCCCGACGCGCGCGACGCGGATGGCACGCCGGATGCGCCGGAACATGCCGCTCAGCCCGCCGCCGGCGGTCGCTACCTGTGCGTGATCATGCCGATGCGGATCTGACGCGGTTGAGCCGTGCTGTCGCACTTCACAGCGCGCGACTTCCGTAACCTTCAGCCCCTCGATATCGCGCCGGCCGCCGGCTCGCACCTGCTGCTGGGTGGCAACGGCGCCGGCAAGACCAGCATCCTGGAAGCCATCTACGCCCTGGCTACGACGCGCAGCTTCCGCGCCGCCCAGATCGTCGACTGCGTGGCCCACGGTGGCAGCGGATTCGAGCTGTGGGGAGAGGTGCTCAGCGACCGGCGGACCGACCTGGCGGTCGCCGTGCGCGACGGCGAGCGCCAGCGCACCGTGAACGGCAAACCGGCCCCACTGGCGGACCACCTGGCGGTGCTGCCGGTGGTTGCCTGGGCGGCGCTGGAAGCCGCCGTTCTGACCGGGGCGCCGTCCGCCCGGCGGCGCTTCCTGGATCGCGGCGTCGTGGGCATCCGCCCGGCGGCGCTGGACATCCTCGGCCGCTACCGTGAAGCGCTGCGCCAGAAGCGCGAGCTGCTGGTCCGCGACGCTGCCGGCATCGAAGTCTGGAACGAGATCCTGGCCCCCGCCGCCGCCGAGGTGATTCGCCTGCGCGCCGCGTACGTCGAGCTGCTGCGCCGCGAACTGGCCGCGGTCCTCGACGAGGCGCGCGGGGCGCCGGGAGCACCCGCGGGCCTGCGCCTGCCCGACATCGGCCTGCGGTACCTGCCGTCGCCTTCGCAGGGTCTGGAGGGAGCGGCGGCAATCGCCGCGGTGCTGGACCGCGCCAACGACCGTGAACGACGCCGGCAGCAGCCCCTGTTCGGCCCCCATCGCGACGAGCTGGAGGTCACCTGGGGTGCTCACGACCTCCGCCGGGTAGCTTCTGCCGGAGAGCGTAAAGCGCTGTCTCTACTGCTGCTTGCTGCTCACGGCAGGGTGCTCGAACGGAGCGGTCGGAGTCCCCTGTACCTGCTCGACGACGCCGACGCCGAGCTGGCTCCGCCGTCGGTCGCCGCGGTCTGGTCGGTGTACATGCGCCAGGTCGCTGCCGGCGGCGGCCAGCTGTTCGCCAGCTCCAACCGGCCGCAGGTCTGGCTGACCCTGGATGTGGGCACTCTCTGGGAGGTCTCGGGCGGGCTCCTGAGCAGGCTCTGATCGCCAGTCTAAACTCCTGTGCCTTCAAAGATTAAGCCCCTCCGAAAGGGGCTCGTTTCATGCTATAATTCAGCCGTCCAGGAAGCCCCTGGTTCCAGAACCCCCGCGGGTATCGCGAACCTCGTCGGGCGCTGCTCAGCCAGCCAGTCCAAAAGAATCGAGGAGCGCCTTGCACGACCACGACGACCGCGGGGGCGCAAGCAGACATTCCGAGGAGCACCCAGTGACGACGACAACTGAAATCACGGCCCAGGCGCCGCCTGAGCCCGCCTATACGGCAGAGAGCATCAAGGTCCTCAAGGGCCTCGAAGCGGTGCGCAAGCGCCCCGGCATGTACATCGGCGACACCGATGACGGCTCGGGGCTGCACCACATGGTCTTCGAGGTGGTCGACAACTCGGTGGACGAAGCCCTGGCCGGCTACTGCTCGGCCATCGACGTGATCATCCACGCCGACAACTCGGTCACCGTCGAAGACGACGGCCGCGGCATCCCGGTGGACCTGCACAAAGAGGAAGGCCGCTCGGCCGCCGAAGTCATCATGACCGAGCTGCATTCCGGCGGAAAATTCGACAAGAACTCCTACAAGGTTTCGGGCGGTCTGCACGGCGTCGGCGTCTCGGTGGTCAATGCCCTGTCTGAAACCCTGGAGCTGGAAATCCGCCGCGAAGGCCGGGTGTGGTACCAGGTCTACCATCGCGGCGAACCCGAAGCGACCATCGCCGCGATCGGCACCAGCGACAAGACCGGCACCAAGGTGCGCTTCTGGGCCGACCCTGAAATCTTCGCCACCCTGGAGCTGTCCTATGACACGCTGGCGCAACGCCTGCGCGAGCAGTCCTTCCTCAACCGCGGCATCCTGATCCGGCTGCGCGACGAACGCACCGACAAATCCGTCGAATTCTCCTATACCGGCGGCATCGCCTCGTTCGTGGAGCACCTGAACCGCAACAAGACCCCGCTCCATCCCATCCCCATCTACCTGTCCGACGTGCGCGACGACGGCACCGGTCCAGAGATGGTGGAGGTCGCGGCGCAGTGGAACGACGGCTACCAGGAACTGATCTATTGCTTCGCCAACACCATTCATAACCGCGACGGCGGCACCCACCTGGCGGGCTTCAAATCGGCCCTGACACGCACCATCAACGCCTATGCCACCGCCTCCGGGCTGTCCAAGGCGCTCAAGGAAAACTTGACCGGCGAAGACGTGAGGGAAGGCCTGAGCGCGGTCATCTCGGTGAAGATCAAGGACCCCAAGTTCTCTTCGCAGACCAAGGACAAGCTGGTCTCTTCGGAGATCAAGGGCTGGATCGAGCAGGTCGTCGCCGACCGGCTGGGGAACTATCTCGAAGAGAACCCGCGCGAAGCTCGCCGCATCGTCGAAAAGTGCGTCGAAGCAGCGCATGCGCGCGAGGCCGCCCGCAAGGCGCGCGACCTGACCCGCCGCAAGGGCGCCCTGGATGCCTCAAACCTCCCCGGCAAGCTGGCCGACTGCAGCGAACGCAATCCCGAGCACACAGAGATCTTCCTGGTCGAAGGCGACTCCGCCGGCGGCTCCGCCAAGCAGGGGCGCGACCGCCGCTTCCAGGCCATCCTGCCGCTCAAGGGCAAGATCCTGAACGTCGAAAAGGCACGCTTCGACAAGATGCTGTCGTCCGACGAAATCAAGACCCTGATCACCGCCCTGGGCACCGGCATCGGCAAGGACGACTTTGACGTCGCCAAGCTGCGCTACCACAAGCTGATCATCATGTGCGACGCCGACGTCGACGGCAGCCACATCCGCACCCTCATCCTGACGTTCTTCTACCGCCAGATGGAAGAGGTCATCCGCCGCGGCCATCTCTACATCGCCCAGCCGCCGCTCTACAAGGTGAGCCATGGCAAGGCCGAAAGCTACCTCAAGGATGACCGCGAATATGAAGCCTTCCTGGTCAACCGGATCCAGGATACCTGGGCGCTGGACGTCGAATCCCAGCCTGACCTTCCCAGCCGCTTCTCCGGCGCGCGCCTGGTGACCTTCCTCGAAAAGGTGGGGGGGTTCCGCGCCACGATGGAACGCCTGGGATCGCGCGGCTACCCCGCGTCGGCGCTCAAGATCGCTCTGCTGGGCGGCATCCGCGACAAGGCATCGCTCGGCGACGCCGACAAGGTGAACCGGGTGGCTCAACGCCTGGAGCACGAGGGATTCCACGACGTCCAGGTCAGCCACGACGAAGAGCACGGCACCGGGCGCATCAGCTTCTTGTTCCGCCGCGACGGCGTCGAGCGCGAGCTGCGCATCGACTGGGGTCTGGTGACCAGCGCCGAATACCGCGCGCTTGCCAACAACAGCCAGGGACTCGAAGCGATCGCCGCCGGACGCTTCCTGCTCAGCCGTGGCACCGCGGCGACCCACGCGACCCCTGCGATCCCTGCGACCCCTGCGGGCACCGCGGGCGCCAGCCTCCCGGCAGCGCCGCCGCCGGGTTCTGCCGCCGGAGGCGTTCCCGTTGCGCCGGCACCGCCGGCGCCGGCGGCTGCGGCCGGAGCAACAGCGGCCGAACCCGCCGCGTTCGCCACCCTCGACGAGGCGATCGAAAAACTCTACGACAGCGCCAAAAAAGGTCTTTCGATCCAGCGCTACAAGGGCCTGGGCGAGATGAACCCGGACCAGCTGTGGGAGACGACCATGGACCCCACCCGGCGCCGCCTGCTGCAGGTCCGCATCGAAGACGACGTCGAAGCCGATTCCATCTTTACCGTGCTGATGGGAGACGCGGTCGATCCACGCCGCGAGTTCATTCAAAACAACGCGCTTGACGTACGCAACCTTGACATCTAGCTCGGCACGGGCGGCGGCCCGGCGCGGCGCGGCCCCAGGCGGGCTGCCGTCGCCCCTGCCGCCCACCGCCGGCGCTTGATCCACCGCTTGATAAGGACACCATGAGCGAAGACGAAACTCAGCAGCCTCCCTTCGTGCCGCCGGGCGAGCAGCCCATCCCGGTGGACATCGAAGACGAGATGCGTCGCAGCTATCTCGATTACGCGATGAGCGTGATCATCGGCCGCGCGCTCCCCGACGTGCGCGACGGCATGAAGCCGGTGCATCGCCGCGTGGTCTACGGCATGTGGGAAAGCGGCAACCGTTCCGATCGCCCCTACAAAAAGTCGGCGCGCATCGTCGGCGACGTGATGGGCAAGTACCACCCGCACGGCGACTCCGCGATCTACGACACCGTGGTGCGCATGGCGCAGGACTTCGCCATGCGCTACCCGCTGGTGGACGGCCAGGGCAACTTCGGCTCGATCGACGGCGACAATCCGGCGGCGATGCGCTACACCGAAGTGCGCCTGACGCGGCTCGCCGAAGAGATGATCCGCGAGGACATCGACAAGGAGACCGTCGCCTGGGGTCCCAACTACGACGGCTCCGAAATCGAGCCGCTGGTGCTGCCGGCGCGGGTGCCCAACCTGTTGGTCAATGGCGCCTCGGGCATCGCGGTGGGCATGGCGACCAACATCCCGCCCCACAACCTGGGCGAAGTGGTGGACGCTCTCAACCTGCTGATCGAAAACCCCGACGTCACGTGGCGCGAGCTGATGACCGTGCTCCCCGGTCCCGACTTCCCGACCGCCGGTTTCATCCACGGCATGCAGGGCATCCAATCGGCCTACGACAACGGACGCGGCATCATGCAGGTGCGGGCGCGCGCCCAGGTCGAAACCCATGCGCGCGGCGACCGCCAGTCGATCGTCGTCACCGAGATCCCCTACCAGGTCAACAAGGCGCGCCTGATCGAGCGAATGGCCGAGCTGATCCGCGAAAAGAAGATCGAGGGCATCTCGGATCTGCGCGACGAATCCGATCGCGACGGCATCCGCATCGTGCTCGAAGTCAAGCGGGGCGAAGTGCCGGAGGTCATCCTGAACTCGCTGTACAAGATGACCCAGATGCAGACCACGTTCGGCATCATTCTGCTGGCGATCGTCGACAACCAGCCCAAGGTGATGGGGCTCAAGGAGCTGCTGCAACACTTCTTGAACCATCGCAAAACGGTCATCGTGCGCCGCAGCCGCTATGACCTGCGCAAGGCCGAAGAGCGCGCCCACATCCTCGAAGGCATCCTCAAGGCGCTCGACCAGCTCGACGCAGTGATTGCCACGATCCGCGCCAGCCAGACGCCGGGGGAAGCGCGCACGCGCCTGATCAGCGGCTTCGAGCTGTCGGAGCTGCAGGCCCAGGCCATTCTCGAAATGCGCTTGCAGCGCCTGACCGGCCTGGAACGCGAAAAGGTTGTCGAAGAGTACCGCGAGCTGATGGCGCTGATCGAGCGGCTGCGCGCGATCCTGGCGTCGGACCAGCTGGTGCTGCAGGAGATCCAGCGTGAGCTGGCGGAGCTCAAGGAAGAATTCGGCGATCGCCGCCGCACCCAGATCATTCCCGAGATGGCTGACATCTCGATCGAGGACATGATCGCCGACGAAGACATGGTGATCACGGTCACCCGCTCGGGCTACGTGAAGCGCTCGCCGCTCGCCCTCTACCGCGCGCAAAACCGCGGCGGCAAGGGGCGCACCGGCATGGTGACCAAGGAAGACGACTTCGTGGAGCACCTCTACGTAGCCTCGGCCCACAGCTACATCCTGGTCTTCACCGAGAGCGGCCGGATGCACTGGCTGAAAGTGCACGAGATTCCCGAAACCGAGCCGGCGGCGCGCGGCAAGGCGATCGTCAACCTGCTCAACCTGGAGGCCAACGAGCGCCTGGCGACGACGGTGGCGGTGCGCGCGTTCCGCGACGACCGCTACCTGTTCTTTGCCACCGCCAACGGCACGGTCAAGAAGACGGCGCTTTCGGCGTACGCCAACCCGCGCCTGGGCGGCATCATCGGCATCAACCTCGATGCCGGCGACCGCCTGCTCGCCGTGCGCCAGACCGACGGCGGCCAGGACGTGCTGCTCGCCACCGCTCGCGGCATCGCCATCCGCTTCCCCGAAAGCGACGTGCGTCCGACGGGCCGCGCCACCTACGGCGTGCGCGGCATCACGCTGCGGGCCGGCGACCGCGTGGTGGGCGCCGCGATCCTCGAGTCCGCGGGCGGCGAGGTGCTGACGGTGGCTGCCCACGGTTTCGGCAAGCGCACGCCGATCGACGACTACCGCAAGCAGACGCGCGGCGGATTCGGCATCATCAACCTCAAGGTCAGCGACAAGACCGGGGAAGTGATCACCGCCAAGCACGTCACCGACGGCGAAGGCCTGATGCTGATCACCCAGACGGGGATGATCATCCGCATCAACGTCGCCACCGTCCGCCTGGTCGGCCGCTCGACGCAAGGGGTCAAGCTGATGGACCTCGACGCCGGCGACCTCCTCGTGGCGGTGGCCAAGCTCGCCGAAGAGGAGAAGCTGGACGACAACCCCGACGGCACTGACGCATCCGAGCCCGCCGACCCAGAGACCACGCCGGTGAACTGACGTCTGGGGGTGAGCCGCCGTGGTGCCGGGCTCCGCCCGCGCCGGGCCGCCGCGCCCGGTGGGGGTGGGGCAGGCCGATTCGCATCGCACAAGCCGGCGGCTGGAGTAAGCGCATGGCTGCCGGCGGGCCGATGGTAGACTGCACAGGGGGCCATCTCTTTAAGAGCCACCAGGAGATCTGAATCATGCCGAACGACTCGCGGGACGTGATGGCCCGCCTGGACGCTGAAAAAGAGTCTCACCTGGAGCAGCTGAAGGACTTCCTGCGCATTCCTTCGATCTCCACGGATCCTGAATACGCGGTCGAGGTGCGCCGGGCGGGCGAGTTCGTGCTGGGGCACCTCAAGGCGGCGGGCCTCGCCACCGAGCTGATCGAAACCGCGGGCTATCCCCTGGTCTACGGCGAGTGGCTGGGCGCCCCCGGCAAGCCGACGATCCTGTTCTACGGCCACTACGACGTGCAGCCGGTGGACCCGGTGGACCTCTGGCGGCACCCGCCGTTCGAGCCCACGGTCGAAGGCGACAAGCTGGTGGCGCGCGGCGCCACCGACGACAAGGGGCAGTCTTTCGCCCACGTCAAGGGTGTGGTGGCGACGCTGGCCCAACGCGGCACGCTCCCGGTCAACGTCAAGTTCCTGATCGAGGGCGAAGAAGAATCGGGCGGCGAGGCGATCGACAAGTACGTGCGCCAGGACGGCGGCAAGCGCCTGGCGTGCGACTGCGTGATGGTCTCCGACAGCTCGATGTTCGCGCCCGGCCAGCCGTCGCTGATCTACGGCCTGAAGGGGCTGGCCTACATGGAGCTCAAGGTGACCGGCCCCAACCGCGATCTGCATTCGGGCACCTTCGGCGGGGCGGTGACCAACCCGCTCAACGCGCTGGGCGAAATCATCGCCCGCCTGCGCGACAGCCGCACCGGCAGGATTCTCATCCCCGGCTTCTACGACGACGTGCGGCCGCTCGCGGATTGGGAGCGCAAGGAGTTCGCGCAGCTGCCGTTCGAAGAGGAAGCCTATCGATCCGGCCTGGGTGTGCCGCAGCTGTGCGGCGAAGAGGGATACACCACCCGCGAACGCACCTGGGCGCGGCCGACGCTCGACGTGAACGGCATCTTCGGCGGCTACCAGGGGCGCGGCGCAAAAACGGTGCTGCCTTCGTGGGGCGGCGCCAAGGTATCCATGCGGCTGGTCCCCGACCAGCGGCCGGACAAGGTGGCACGCATGTTTACCGACTACGTGCAGCAGGTCGCGCCTCCCGGAGTGGTCGTCGAAGTGACCAACCTGCATGGCGCGGAACCGGTGGCGGTCGAAGCGACCGGTCCGCTGGTCGAAGCCGCCATGTCGGCCATGGCCGACGTGTGGGGGCCGCGGCCGGTGCGCATCCGCGAGGGCGGTTCCATCCCCATCGTCGCCACCTTCTCGCAGGTTCTCGCCAAACCGGTGCTGCTGCTGGGGTTTGGGCTGACCGATGACGGTCTCCACTCACCCAACGAGAAGTTCAACCTCAGCAACTATTACAATGGAATCCGCTCCGTGGTGCGGCTGCTGGATCGATTGGGTGAAGTCAGCGCATGAAAGGCAAACAAAACTTCGAACGAGAGATCAAGTTTCGCTCCGATGATCTATCAAAGCTGCGCGAGCGCTTGGGCGAGCTGGAAGCCGAGCGCGTAGGCCCTGCCGCTTTCGAGGACAACTGGATCATGGACCGATCGGGCGAGCTGCTGTCGGCCGGCAGGACGCTGCGGTTGCGCACCGACGGCACGCGCTCCCACCTCACGCTCAAGGGGCCGATGAGCATGGAAGGCAACCTCAAGGTGCGCGAGGAGCGCGAGATCGGCATCGAAAGCGCCGACGAAGCGCGCGGCCTGTTCGAAAGCCTCGGCTACTCCGTGGTGCGGCGATACCAGAAGGTACGCGAAGAGTGGCAGTTGGGCGGCGTCACCATCGCGCTGGACCACACGCCGATCGGCGACTTTGCCGAGTTCGAGGGCGACGGGGCAGAAACCGTGGCGCGGCGGTGCGGCTTCGACTCCGAAAAGGGCGAGCCGCGCACCTACCTGGGGCTCTACGAGGACTACCTGAAGGAGCACCCCGAAGCGCCGCCCGAGATGATCTTCCGGCAGTGAGCCCGGCGCGCCCGCGGGCGCTGGTCCTGGCAGCCGGGCTCGGCACCCGGCTGCTGCCGCTCACCGCCACGACTCCCAAGCCGCTGTTGCCGGTGCGGGGCAAGCCGATCCTGGCGCACACGCTGCTGCAGCTGGCCGCCGCCGGTTGCGAGGCCGCTGCCGTCAACCTGCACCACCACGGCGATCAGATCCGGCGCGCCATTGGCGGCGACCGCGGCCGCGAGGGCTCCGGCGTCGTTGGCGTCAGCGGCGGCGCCGGCGGCGCTGGCATCAGCGGCATCGGTGACGGTGGCAGCATCGGCGGCATGCCGCTTGTCTGGTCCGAGGAGCCGGTGCTGCTGGGCACCCTGGGAGCCCTGGCTCCGCTGCTCGACTTCTGCGCCGCCGCCGACCCCCTGCTGATCGTCAACGGCGACAGCCTCTGCCGGTGGCCGTTCGCCGCCCTGCTGCGCCGCCACCGTGAAAGCGGCGCCCTGGCAACCCTGCTGCTGGCCAGCCGCCCCGACCCGGCAGCCTTCGGCGGCGGCGTGGCGGTCGGGCGCGGCGGCGCGGTCGTCTCGCTGCGGCCGGGAGCCGGAAGCGCCGGTGGCGAAAGCCGGCGCCGCCAGGTTTTCGCCGGCGCTCACGTGCTGTCGCGGCGCATCCTGCCCGACGTCCAGGCGGCGCTCCAGGCCGCCGGGGCGCCGCCGACCGACATCGTGCGCCGGCTGTACGAGCCGCTGCTGGCCAGCCGGCCGGGCTGCATCGCTGCCATCGCCACCGTCGGACGGTGGCACGACCTGGGGACGCCGCGGCGCTTTCTGGCCGCCGCGCTGGACTGGGCGGGCGCGGGCGGCGCGGCAAGGGCGCGGACCGGCCGGTGCGGTTGGGTCTCGCCGGCGGCAGCGGTCGCAGCGGGTGCGACGGTGACCGGATCAAGCGTCGACGCCGGCTGCGTGGTGGCGGCCGGCGCCGTGGTCGAAGGCTCGGTGCTGCTGCCCGGTGCCAGCGTCGGCGCCGGCTGCCAGGTGCGCGGCGCGCTCCTCGGCCCCGGCGCCCGTCTGCCCGCCGGCAGCCGCCTCGAAGATCAGCTGCTGGTCGCCGGTGCCAACGGCGCGATCGCGCTGTGACCGGTGGCTCTCAAAGGGCAACCCCGCCCGCCTGCCGAGCGACAAGCGCCCCCGCTGGTGGGCCCTTCAGGGTATCCTTGAGGGGCCATGAATCTCGATCTGACACTGGTCTTTCGCAAGGTCCCTGAAGGCTACATCGGCATCGTTGAGGAGCTTCCCGGCGCCAACAGCCAGGGCGAGACCCTCGAACAGACGCGCGCGAACCTCGAGGAAGCCGTGATGCTTGTCCTGGAAGCCAACCGCTTTCTCGCCGAGCAGGAGATCGGCGGCGCGGACGTGATCCGCGAAACCATCACGACCCGGACGTGAAGCGCACGGACCTCGTCCGGCACCTCCACGCCCGCGGCTGCGAGCTGCTGCGCGAGGGGGCCAATCACTCCATCTATGTCAACCGCGCCGCCCGGAAAAGCTCATCGGTACCAAGACAGCGAGAGATCAACGATTACTTGGCGCGGAAGATCTGCCGCGACCTGGGCGTGAGCGAACCGTGAAATCTGCGGGTCGTGCATCCAACGGCCTGACGATGGCTGACGACGGACTGCGGCTGGTGGTGTTCGATTGGGACGGGACGCTGATGGATTCCGTGGGGTCGATCGTCCGCTGCACGCAGGCGGTTCTGCGCGAGCTGGCGCTGGGGGAGCCTGGCGAGGCGGCGATCCGCGGCACGGTGGGGCTCGGCTTGCGCGAGACCATGGACCTGCTGGTGCCGGGGTGCGACCAGCGCCTGTACGGCGTCGTCCTGGACTGCTACCGCCGGCACTGGGTGGACACGTACCGCGATCAGCCGGTGCTGTTCGCCGGGGTGCCCGAGATGCTGGCCGAGCTGGCGGCCGGCGGCTACCTGCTGGCGGTGGCGACCGGCAAAAGCCGGCGCGGCCTCGATTACGCGCTTGACGAGACGCGGCTGCGCCCACGCTTTCAGACCACGCGCAGCGCCGACGAAGCACTGAGCAAGCCGCACCCGCAGATGCTGCTCGGCATCCTGGATGAGCTCGGGGTGGCGCCGCGGCAGGCGCTGATGGTGGGCGATTCGATCTACGACCTGCAGATGGCAACCAACGCCGGCTGTGCCGCCGTCGCCGTGCTGTCGGGCACGCACCACCGCGACGAGCTGGCGCTGCACGCGCCGCGCACCCTGCTCGACCGGGTGGCGGACCTGACCGCCTGGCTGGATGACACTAGCCGCCGGCGCTGACGCGAGCCGCGGCGGGCTGGCGCTGGATCCAGCCGTCGATATTGCGCAGCACCAGGTCCGCCAGCAGGCGCAGGTGATCTGGCCGGTCGTTGAGCGCCGGGATGTAGCGGTAGCGCTCGCCGCCCGCGTGCTGGAAGATCTCGCGGTTGAGGCCGTCGATCTCTTCGAGCGTCTCCAGGCAGTCGGCCGAAAAACCTGGGCAGATGACGTCCAGGCTCTTCACGCCGGCCGCGGCCAAGGCGCGCATCGTGTCCTCGGTGTACGGCCGCAGCCACTCGCCGCGGCCGAACAGCGACTGAAAGCAGACCACGTAGCGGTCGCTCGGCAGCCGCAGCCGCTCGGCCACCAGGCGGGCGGTCTTCTGGCAGTGGCAGTAGTAAGGGTCGCCGGCTTCGAAGTACCGCTTGGGGATGCCGTGGAACGAAAACAGCAGCTTTTCCGCCGGCTCGCCCGCCGCCCACGCTTCGCCAATGCTGGCGGCCAGAGCTTCGATGTAAGCCGGCTCGTCGTGGTACGGATGGATCATCCGCAGCTCGGGCACCCATCGCCAGGAGGTGAATTCGGCGGCCACCGCGTCGAACGTGGAGCCGGTGGTGACCGCCGCGTACTGCGGATAGAGCGGCAGGACAGCGATCTGCCGGCATCCCAGGCCGGCCAGCTCGCGTAGCGCGCTCTGCACCGAGGGGTTGCCGTAGCGCATGGCGATGCGCAGGTGGAGAGGGGTTGCCACCTCATTGCGCAGCAGCGCCGCCACGCCCTCGCCCTGGCGGCGGGTGATCGCCAGCAGCGGCGAGCCCTGGGCGCTCCAGACCTTGCGGTAGAGCGCCGCCGACTTGCGCGGTCGCAACGGCAGCACGAACAGGTGCAGCACCAGCCACCACAGCGGCCTGGGCAGCTCGATGACGCGCGGATCGAGCAGAAACTGGCGCAGGTAGCGGCGCAACGCCGGCGAATCCGGAGCGTCAGGAGTGCCCAGGTTGGCCAGCACCACCCCCACCGCGGGCACCTCGCCGTGCTGGAATCCGGGCTGACCGAAATAGCGCTGTCCCATCGGAGGTCTATTAGACCAGGATTCAGCGTGGAACGCCCGCGGACGGCCGCGGCCCACCGGCGGCAGCCCTCAGCCATGCCTCGCGCATGCGCTATGATCGCAGTCCCTTGAGACGCTTCCTGATCCTCGCAATGCCCACCCTGGTTCTGGCGATGGCGCTGTTCCGCGCCGGCGTCGACGCCCTCGGCCGCACGCCGTCGCTCGCGCAGTCGTCGGGCACGCCGCTGCCGATCTGGGTGGTGGTGGGAACCTGGCTGTTGGAATCGCTGGCCCTGGCCGCTCTCTACCTGCTGGTGCAGGCCAGCGGCGGCGGCCGCCTGCTCAACGGTCTGCTGACGGGGTGGATCGCGTGGGTCTTCCGCGGACCGCTGCTGGTGGTGGCGGTGGTGACCCTGGCCGGCCAGCCGGCGGGACCGTGGTGGTCGATGGTGTTTTCGTGGTGGGTGCTCTACTCCGTGTGCGGCCTGCTGCTCGGGGTCGTCGCCGCGGCCTCCGGCCTGCGGCCCGCCGTCACGGGGACCTGACCGCCGCCGCAAGCGGGAGCCCGCCGTGAAGATTGCCGCCGTCGGCCGCGCGCTCCCCCCTCACTTCTACGATCAGGACACCCTGCTGGCGGCGCTGCGCGACCGTTGGACCGCGCGGCTGTTCAACCCCGAGAGACTGACCCGCCTGCACCAGAACGTGCTGGTCGGCGGCCGCCACCTGGCGCTGCCCATCGACGAGTACGCCGGCCTGACCACCTGGGGCAAGGCCAACGACGCGTGGATTCGCGTGGCGCAGGAGGTCGGCGGCGCCGCGGTCCTGGACGCGCTCCACCGCGCCGGCCTGGCGGTCGGCGACGTCAGCGCGCTGCTCTTCGTCACCGTCACCGGCGTCGCCACGCCGTCCATCGACGCGCGGCTGATGAACCGGCTGCGCCTGCCGGCGGACACCAAACGGTTGCCGATCTTCGGTCTGGGCTGCGTCGCCGGCGCCGCCGGCATCGCCCGCGCGGCGGATTACGTGCGCGCCTTTCCCGACCAGGTGGCGGTGCTGCTCTCCGTCGAGCTGTGCTCGCTCACCCTGCAGCCGCAGGACCTGTCGATCCCCAACCTGATCGCCAGCGGCCTGTTCGGCGACGGCGCCGCGGCGGTGGCGATGGTCGGCGAAGGTCGCGCCGCGGCCTGCGGGGGCGCCGCGGGTCCGACGGTCGTCGCCACCCGGTCGGTGTTCTACCCCGATTCGGAGCGGGTCATGGGGTGGGACATTTCGCAGGACGGCTTTCGCATCGTGCTGTCCGCCGACGTGCCGCAGGTGGTCCGCCAGTTTCTGCGGCACGACGTGGACGCCTTTCTTGCCAGCCACGGTCTGGCCCGCGCCGACATCGCTTCGTGGGTCTGCCATCCCGGCGGCCCCAAGGTGCTCGAGGCGATGGAAGACGCGCTGGAGCTGCCCGCGGGAGCGCTGGAGGTGACCTGGAAGAGCCTGCGCGAAGTGGGCAACATCTCCTCCACCTCGGTGCTGCTGGTCCTCGCCGACACCATCGACCATCACCGGCCGCCGCCCGGCAGCTGGGGCATGCTGCTCGCGATGGGCCCCGGTTTCTGCTCCGAGCTGGTGCTGCTGCGCTGGTAGGGGAAGGTTCGGCCAGCCGAAATCGCCGATGACCATCCTGGGCCTGGACAGCCGCGTCGTATATACCTTGCTGGTGGCCGGCGTGGCGCTGCAACGCCTGGCGGAGCTGGGGCTGTCGCGCCGCCACAGCGCGGCGCTTGCGGCGCGCGGCGCGGTGCAGGTGGCGCCCCGCCACTACGGAGCCATGGTCGCGGTGCATACGGGCCTGCTGGTGTGCTGCCCGCTGGAAGTATGGTGGCTGCGGCGGCCGTTGGTGCCGGCGCTGGCGGCGGCGATGGCGGCGCTGCTGCTGGGCGCGTCGGCGCTGCGCGGCTGGGCGATCGCCACCCTGGGCGAGCGCTGGACGACGCGCATCTACTGCCTGCCGGGCGCGGCGCCGGTCGTCCAGGGGCCCTATCGCTACCTGCGCCACCCCAACTACCTGGCGGTGGTGGTGGAGATGGCGGCGCTGCCGCTGCTGCACGGTGCGTGGATCTGCGCCGCGCTCTTCTCGGCGGCCAACGCCGCGGTGCTCACCGTGCGCATCCGCGCCGAAGAGGCGGCGCTGTCGCGCCTGTCCAGCTACGCAACGGCCTTCGCCGGCAGGCCGCGGCTGCTGCCCGGCGCTCGCCGGTTGCACTGTCTTTGAACGGGAGGGCAGGCCATGGAGACCAATATCCTGGAAGGTGTCGCCGCGGTGGCGCGCCAGCACCTCGACTGGCAGGGCCCGGTGACCCGCGACCTGCGGCTGGTCGAGGACATGCATCTGGATTCGGTGCGCCTGCTGACCCTGGCCGCCGAAGTGGAAAACCACTTCCACGTCATCCTCGACGAGCAGGACGAAGCGTCGATCGAAACGGTGGGAGACCTGGTGGATATCGTGCGGAGCAAGCTTGGCAGAACCTGAGCCCGAGACCATCGTCGACTACCTGCTGCAGGCTGGCCGCCAGCCGGACGGCGGGCTGCGCTTCGTCGACCGTGCCGAACAGGCACGGTGGTTCGGCTGGGAAGAGGTGCGGCGGCAGGCCCACGCCGTCTGCGGCGGCCTGCTGGCGCTGGGGGTCCGCCGCGGCGACAGGGTGGCCCTGATCTTTCCCACCAGCCCCGACTTCTTCGCCGGCTTCTTCGGCACCCTGCTGGCAGGCGCCGTGCCGGTGCCGCTCTATCCGCCGGTGCGGCTGGGCCGCCTGCAGGAATACATGGCGCGCACCACCCGGATGCTCGCCGCCACGGCGGCGCGGGTCGTCCTGGCCGACGCGCGGGTCAAGCGCCTGCTCGGCGAGCCGGTCGCCGCGGCGCGGACGCGCTGGGGCTGCCGCACCCTCGCGGATCTGCCGCGCGCCGCGCCGCCGGCCGACCTGCCGCCGGCGCAACCGCAGGACCTGGCACTGATCCAGTTTTCGTCCGGCACCACGGTGGCGCCCAAGGCGGTGGCGCTCAGCCACCGCGCGCTGGTGGCGCAAACCCGCATCCTGAACAGCTTTTGGGCCGACGCTCCGGGGCTGCGCCACAGCTGCGCCAGCTGGCTGCCGCTGTACCACGACATGGGACTGATCGGCTGCGTCTTCCCGGCGCTGGCGCGCGACGCCAGCCTGACGCTGCTGCCGCCCGAGCTGTTCGTGACCCGGCCCGCCCTGTGGCTGCGCGCCATCGCCCGCTATCGCGCGACCATCTCGCCGGCCCCCAATTTCGGTTACAGCCTGTGCCTGGCGCGGGTGGCGGACGCGGAGATGGAGGGCGTCGATCTTTCCTGCTGGCGCGCCGCGCTCAACGGCGCCGAGCCCGTGGCGCCGGGGGTGTTGCGCGCCTTTGCCCAACGCTTCGCGCGGTGGGGTTTCTCGCCGGCCGCCCTGACGCCGGTCTACGGACTGTCCGAAGCCGCCCTGGCGGTGACTTTTTCGGACCTCGACCGCCCCTATCGCAGCGGCCGCTTCGACCGCCAGGCGCTGGCGACCGAGCGCCTGGCGCAGCCGCCCGGCGCGACCGCCGCCGCCACCGAGATCGTGTCGGTGGGCCGTCCGGTCCCCGGCTTCCGCCTCTCCATCCGCGGCGCGCGCGGCGAAGAGCTGCCTGCCGGCAGGGTCGGGCGTCTGTGGATCCAGGGGCCATCGCTGATGGACGGCTACCTCAACGATCCGCAGGCCACCGCCCAGGCGCTGCGCGACGGCTGGCTCGACACCGGCGACCTGGCGTTCCTGGACGAAGGTCAGCTCTATCTTGCCGGCCGCGCCAAGGACGTCGTGATCCTGCGCGGCCGCAACCACTCGCCGGCCGAGATCGAGCAGGCGGTCGATGCCGTGCCCGGCGTGCGCCCCGGCTGCGCCGTCGCCGTCTCCTGGCTGCCCGAAGGAGCGGCGGGCGAGCGCCTGGCGCTGTTCGTGGAGACCGCGCGCCGCGCCACGGAGGCAGACCTCGCCGCGCTGCCCGCCGGCTGCCGCACCGCGGTCGCCGCGGCCACCGGTCTGGCGGTGGACCTGCTGGAGGTGCTGGCGCCCGGCACCCTGCCGCGCACCTCCTCCGGCAAGCTGCGCCGCGCCGAAACCCTGCGCCTCTACCTGGCCGGCGACCTGACACCGCCGGCCAGAGTCTCCGTCCTGCGCCTGGCCGAAGCCGCGGCGCGCTCCGGCGTCGCCTACGCCCGCTGGCGCCTGGAGCGCCGCGGCGAGGGCGGCTGATGGACGCCGCGGCGGGAAAGGCTGAAGCCGTGGATCCCGTGGCGGCGGCCACCGATGTGCTGATCGTGGGCGGCGGCCCCGCCGGCCTCGCCACCGCCATTCGCGCCCGTATGGCCGGCCTCTCGGTGCGAGTCGTCGACCGCGGCCAGCCCCCCGTCGACAAGGCCTGCGGCGAGGGCCTGATGCCCGACGCCGTGCTGCACCTGCGCCAGCTGGGGGTGGAGCTGCCGCCGGATCGAAGCCGGCGTCTGGCCGGCATCCGCTACGTCGATGGCGGCATCGTCGCCGAAGGAGCGCTGCCCGAGCCCGGTGGCCTGGGCGTCCGCCGCCTGGATCTCCACCGCGCCCTGGCCGCCCGCGCCGCCGCGGTCGGCGTCGACCTCCGCTGGGGCTGTGCCGTCAGCGGCCTGGCCCTGGCGACACCGGAGGCTGGCGCCGCTGGCGCCGGACGGCGGGCCGGCAATGGGGGGGCGGGGTGTCGCGGCCCGGCGGGCGCGGGCGACGTTTGGGTGTGCGGCGCGCTCACCGGTGCCGACGGCGACCACCTGATGCCCGCCCGCTGGGTGGTCGGCGCCGACGGTCTGCACTCGCGGGTGCGCGGCTGGGCGGGTCTGGCGGCGGCGCCGGCGGCGCGACGGCCGCGGTTCGGGGTGCGGCGGCATTTTGTCTGCGCGCCCTGGAGCGACATGGTGGAGGTGCACTGGGGCGAAGGGTGCGAAGCCTATGTCACTCCCGTCGGCCCCGACCTGGTGGGGGTCGCCCTGCTGTGGGGCGATGGCAAGGCCAGCTTCGACAGCCTGCTGGCCCGGTTCCCCTCTCTGGCCGCGCGCCTTGCCGGCGCGGCGCCCGCCTCCCGCGATCGCGGCGCCGGGCCGCTGCGGCAACGGGTCGCCGCGGCGTGCCGCGGCAACGTGGCGCTGATCGGCGACGCCGCGGGCTACTTCGACGCCATCACCGGCGAGGGCCTGGCGGTGGCGCTCCACCAATCGGCGGCGCTGATCGACGCCATCGCCCGCGCCGATGCGCGCGGCACGAACCACATGAGCCGGTATGCGGCGGCGCATCGGCGGATCGTGCGGCTGCCCAACGCGGTCACGGCGCTGATGCTGGCGCTGGAGCGCCGCCCCCGGCTGCGCCGCCGCGCGATGCGGGCGCTGGCGGCGGAGCCGGCGCTGTTCAACCGCCTGCTGGGCATCCATGCCCGTGCGCTGCCGCCGCGACGGCTGGGCATCGACGGCGCGCTGCGGCTGGTCTATCGTCTGGTCACCGCCTGAGGCCGCCGGCGCACGCAGTTAGATGCGTGCACCGGTGCGGGCGCGAGTCCGAGCGGAGTGCCGGGTGGCGCGACGGCGACCGCCGGCAGAAGCAAGAGGAGAGCGGAATGAGTCAGAGCCAGGTGCAGGAGCGGCCCCTGCTGATGATCCCCGGTCCGGTCGAAGTGTCGCCGGCCGTGATGCAAGCCTTTGCGGCGCCGCCGCCGGGCCACACCTCGCCGCCGGTGATCGCCGCCTTCGGCGAGGCGCTGGAGCGCATGCGCCGCGTGTGGCAGGCCGACCCGGCCAGCCAGCCCTTCGTCGTGGGCGGCGGCGGCACCGTCGGCATGGAGATGGCCGCCGCCAACCTGGTGGCGCCCGGCGACCGCGTGCTGGTGGTCAAGACCGGCTACTTCTCCGACCGCATGGCCGAAATCCTCCGCCGCTACGGCGCCGAGACGATCGAGGTGGGAGCCCAGCCAGGCGATGCGCCCACCCCCGACGCGGTCCGCCAAGCCCTGGCCCAGGCAACCGCCGGCGGCCGTCCCGCCAAGGCCCTCTTTGCCACCCACGTGGACACCTCGACGGGAGTCCGCCTGGACCCCCAACCCTTCGCCCAGCTCGCCCGCCAGCAGGGCATGCTCTCCGTCTTCGACGGCGTCTGCGGCGCCGCCGGCGAACGCTTCGAAATGGCCGCATGGGACGCCGACGTCTACTTCACCGGCTCGCAAAAAGCCCTGGGCCTGCCCCCCGGCCTGGCCCTCATGGTCGCCAGCCCGCGCGCCCTCGCCGCGCGCCAGGAGCGCACCGGCCCGCCGCCGCCCATGTACCTGGACTGGCACGTCTGGCAGCCCGTCCTGCGCGCCTACGAAGAGCGCCGCCCCGCCTACTTCTCGACCCCGCCCACCAACCTCATCCTGGCCCTCAACGCCGGCCTGGCCGAGATCGAAAACGAAGGCATCACCGCCCGCATCGACCACCACGCCGCCACCGCCGCCGCCCTCCGCACCGCCTGGCGAGCCCTGGGCCTGCGCCTGCTCCCCCTCCGCGACGACCTGGCCGCCAACACCCTGTCCGCCCTCATGCTGAGCGAAGCCAACGCCGCCATCGACACCGCCGCCGTCGTCGCCAGCATCGCCACCCAAGGCGTCGCCGTCGCCACCGGCCTCCTCCCCGCCTTCAAATCCCGCTACTTCCGCATCGGCCACATGGGCTACGTCCTCACCCAACCCCACCAGCTCCGCCGCACCATCACCGCCGTCGCCGCCGCCCTCACCGCCCAAGGCATGGCACCCAGCCCCGCCGCCGAAGCCGCCGCCCTGGAAGCCCTGACCCCGATCGCCGGAGGCCACCGCTCGGCAGGTCAGCGCTGAGGCAACGTTAGCTGCCGGCGAGACCATCTAACTAGTGGCCTGTATCAGTGAAATTGGCGGCGGATGGCGCCGCCATTCGGCGGCGCGGGCCAGGCGCGCCGACGCAGGCATAGTCGAACCTATGTCGAGGAGGCGCAACGCAGCCCCCGCCGTCGAGGGCAAGCCAGGCGCTGCCGATTTCTCTGATACAGGCCACTAGATTTGGTTTAGATCGTCGGTCTCAAGGATTTGCTCGACGGAAAAGCCCAGAGATGCCAGGTACGCTGTCCAGGCATCGCCATGCCATAGCTCAAAGAGAGATCCGGACGCGAACACGATCCCTGTCTCGCCGTGGCTGGGTAAGATCCCAAGCTTCCGAGCTCCAGACGGCAACGCGACTGTGTAAGAGGCTTGTCCAGAGCGCTTAAGCTCAAATTTAAACGTCAGCAACCAACGAGTTCCGAGGTAGCGCGCAGCATCCGCTCGCCTTGTACCTGCTTCACGCAGGCTCAAATCTCCTGACTCCCGCAGTCGATGGACGGCCGAATCGACTTCGGCGGGATCCAAGACCAGGATGCCGCCACGGCGACTGACCACACCTACCCGCTGGACTGTCTCGCCCACGAGCCAGGGAACCAGCTGGCCACCCCACAGTTCCTTATCTGTGAGGCGAAGGCGGGTTTCCTCGGCCGTGTAGGCCCGTACAAAAGGTTCTCCCGCGAAGTCGGTCTGGATTGGGGGGCGTCCGGCGTGCATAATTTTGGGATAAGCAGGTAAAAGCTAGACTATCTGGCTGATTTTACGGTATTTGATCCGGAGTAATTTTGGGATTATCATGGATCTGGTTTGTGGCGGTGAGCGAGGACGCATTGCTGAGTTCGGTGCACCCTGCTTATGGAGACGGATGATGCCTGCGCCTGGAGTCTCAACGCTGATTGATTGGGTTGATCCTGCCGACGAACCCTTCAACACCATCGCGCGCGGCGAGGTGTTTGAGAAGCACGCTGCATTTCGGGTCGTTCATATCTTTCTCTTCGATCCGGCCGGGGACCTCCTCGTTCAACAGCTCGGCCATTCTCGGGACCGCAATCCCTTAAAGTGGGGCTCTTCTGTCGCTGGTTACCTGAACGCGGGAGAGGACTACCTAGAGGCGGCAAAGCGCCGCCTTAAAGAGGAGCTTGACTACGAGGGGGACCTGGCAAAGTTCGGCAGTGTAGTAATGCGGGACCAAGGCGCCAGAAAGTTCATTACCCTCTACATCGGCACTGCGTTTTCTTCGCGGGTCGCCATTGCGGAGCCAGACCATATCGAGAGGGTGCGTTTCGCTCCTCTTGGCGATTTGATCAGGGAGATACAAGAGGAGCCAGACAGCTTCACGGAGACCTTCCGCTTCCTGCTGCGGTTTTATCTCTCGAACGGCTAACATCACCGGTGCCGAGGGGTGGCGGGGAGTGGGTGAACCGACACGGTAGCCCCGGGTTGAGGCGTCGCGATGTGCGCCATACCCGGCGGCGAGGTCTGAGGTCGAGGAATAACGCCGAACCCAGAGAGCGCCCCGGCTAGGTCTACCATGAAAAGTAAGCTAAGGATGACTTGGTTGAAAGTGGTAACGCTGGCGAAACGACGGCGTCGGCTCCCAGTAGACTTTGTTCCCATTGTGACCATATGCGCGATTCCCAGCTGTCTCGCAAGCTGGTCCTTGGCGTTCCTGGTGTCCCTGTAGTATCCGTGCTGGGTGTGAGAGCCCAGAATCGAGAGCGCTGCTACCCCCATCCCCACCAGAAACACTGCACCCGCCAAGTAGGGATGTTGAGACTGGCCTAGCAGCGCGACCCCTGCGGCAATGATGGCCGAGTTCAGGACCACATAATCGCGGGAGCGGTCCGCATTGAGCTTGACCTGAAACCTGTACTCCTCTACAGCTATCTTGTAGTGGTCAAGAAGTTCTTCACGCGACGGGCGAACCGGTTTCTCCGCCATTCATTTGCCTTCCGATCCTGCCGGGGCGCTACGCTCCGACTTTCGCTCTAATTTTATCGCCAGCGACTCCTGGCACGGCCGCCAGAATTCGCTCTGCCTGCCCTCGGCGGAGGCAACTAGGCCGTCAGGCTCGCCCTTCCGGTGTTGTCCCGCGCCCGTTCGTAGGAGAAACCGGTCCCGGCGGCGGGCGGGACCCTCGGCGGCGCTCCGGTGGCGAGCCGCCGGCCTATCCGCAAGCCGCCACCGCTCCGCGAGCCCCTGGCGCGACGCTGAGGAGTGCCCTCCCGCCGCTGGCCCCAAGCCACCAAGCCCACAGTCCTCCGCCCCCAGGTCACCTGCCCGAAGCAAGAAGGGTGGACGGGGGGAGGGGGGAAGGGGAGGGGGCGGGGGGAGCCGGGAGGGAGACGGCCGAGTAGCGTACAATGCGCGGTTGCGATGAAGAATCGACCCCAACGCCAACGCGAGCGCGGCCAGGACTGGTCGCCGTTTGTGCGCGCCGAGCGACCGGTGGAGCCATTTGCTGCCCATGGGCGGTTTCGGCTGGGGGTGGCGTACGCCAACACCTACCATGTCGCGATGTCCAGCCTGGGGTTCCAGCGGCTGTACGAGCTGGTGCACCGGCGGCCCGAGTGGGTGGCGGAGCGCTATTTTGCCGACGGGGTGGGTATGCCGCTTTCGGTGGAGAGCGGGCGCCCGGCCAGCGAGATGACCTGCCTGGCGTTTTCGGTGTCGTTCGAGCAGGACTTTGTCAATCTGCTCGCCATGCTGGACCGCGCCGGCATCCCGCTGCGGCGCAGCGAGCGCGGGCCCTGGCACCCGCTCATCGTCATGGGCGGCTCCTGCGCGTCGATCAACCCGCTGCCGATGGCGCACTTTGTCGACGTCTTCGCCCTGGGGGCCGCCGAAAACGTGCTGCCGCCGCTGCTTGCGGCGCTCGAAGAGGAAGACGACCGCGACGCCGTCATCGAACGCCTGGCGGCCCAGGACGGCTTCTACGTGCCCGCCTACCACCAGGTCGAAGACGACGGCAGTGAGATCGGCGCCGTCAGGAAGCTCAACAAGCTGGAGCTCACCGCCGAGCAGATGCGGCAGCCGGGGTATCTGCCGACCACCACGATCGTCACGCCGCGCACCGAGTTTGCCGACAAGTTCCTGATCGAGATGTCGCGCGGCTGTCCGGAAAAGTGCCGCTACTGCTGGGCCACGTTCGGCATGGGGCGCTTCCGCTGGCATCCTGCCGACGCCATCCTGGGATCCCTGGAGCGCGCCCGCCGGGTCACCGACCAGCTGGGCTTTGTCGCCACCGCGGTGGGGGACCATCCCGAGATCGAGCGCATCCTGCGCGAAGCCAACACGATGGGGTTTCGCACCTCGGTGTCGTCGATCCGCATTCCGGCGGTGACGCCGGCGGTGCTGGCGGCGTTGCACGCCTCGGGCGACCGCTCCATCACCCTGGCGCCCGAAACTGGCACCGACGAGCTGCGCATCAAGATGGGCAAGCCGATCTCCAACCAGACGCTGCTCGAAAAGGTGCGGCTCATCTTCCGCCACGGCTTCACCCAGCTCAAGCTCTACTTCATCGTCGGCCTGCCGGACGAAACGCTGGACGACGTGCACGGCATCGTCGAGCTGGCGGCGCAGGTGCGCGCCGCGATGCTCGCGGAGTGCACCGCGACCGGCGTGATCGGCCACATCCACCTGGGCGTCAACGTCCTGGTGCCCAAGCCCTACACCCCCTGGCAGCGCCAGCCGATGGACGATCCCAGGAGCTTGCGCGAGAAGATCACGCTGCTCAAGCGCGGCTTGTCCCACCTGCCGAACGTCTCGCTGGGGTCGATCTCGGTGCGCCAGGCGGTGTGGCAGACCTACGTGAGCAAGGCTGGCAGCGACGCCGCCGACCTGCTGGAGCTGGCCGCGCGCGGCGAGCCGTTGACCTCGATTCTGCAGCGCTTCGCGCCGCGCATCGACGCCCAGGTGTTCCAGCACCTGGAGGGCGACCTGCGCTGGCACTTCATGCGCCAGGCCTGAGCGCCTCTTCCTCCTCGGCCGCGGCCCCATCCCCCGCGGCTCCGGCCGCCGGCGCTTCGCCGCCGGGAGCCAGGACCAGCAGCCGCTGCGGCGCGAGCCGCACGTGCACCGACTCCCCCTCCCCGACCGGGTCGCCGTCGACCTGCATGGCCGAGCCGGGAGGCACGCTGAACACCACCTCGCTCACCTCCTGCACCGCGACGTCGGCACGCGCGATGTGCCTGCCGCGCACCACGTCCAAAATAAAGCCCAGGGTGGCGGCGCGCCCGCGGCCGCGAAAGACCACCAGCTCGAACTTGCGGCTGTCGGGCCGCGCCCGCGGCGCCATGCGGAAGTTGCCTCCGTAATACGGGATGTTCGACACCGTCAGAAAGGTGGCCGGCGCCAGCCGCCGCCCGTCGGCCTCGATCTCAAGGTCGGGATAGGCGTAGCGCCACCACTCGCGCACCCCTTGCAGCAGCACCGCGGTGCGCCCCAGCCGCGATTTGAAGTCGCGGTCCAGGGTCGTCAGGGCGCGGGCGTCCAGGCCGGCCGAGGTCATCATCAGGAACACGCTCATGCCTGCCATGCCGACGTCGACGGGTCGCGGCGCCAGGCCGCAGAGCAGGGCGGCCGCCGCCACCGGGTCGCGCGGCAGGCCGAGCGCGAGCGCCATCAGGTTCACCGTGCCGCCGGGCAGGATCCCCAGGTGGGTGGAGGTGCCCAGCAGGCCCGCCGCGACCTCGCGCGCGGTGCCGTCGCCGCCCAGCGCGAAAACCGCCTCCATACGGTGCTCCCGCGCCAGCTCGCCGGCCAGCTCGGTGGCCTGGCCCGGCCCGGTGGTGGGCACCGGCGCCAGCTCGAGGTCCGCCCGCCGGCAGGCGGTGACGATGGCGTCGATGGTTTTTTCGTGCCGTCCCCGCCCCGCCGCCGGGTTATAGATCAACGCGCCGTGCCGCACCGTGTGCCTTTCGCGAGGAGAGGGATCAGAAGAGCCGCCCGGAAGTGCCGTGCCGCGGCGGCATCCCGAGGTGCTCGTAGGCGCGCCGGGTGGCGACCCGCCCCCTGGGGGTACGCTGCAGGAAACCCTCCTGGATCAGGAAGGGCTCGTACAGGTCTTCGAGCGTCCCCGCGTCTTCGCCCACCGCCGCCGCCAGCGCCTTGAGCCCCGCGGGGCCGCCGTCGTAGTGCTCGATGAGCGTGGTCAGCAGCTTGCGGTCGACGTCTTCGAAGCCGTATTCGTCCACCTCCAGCAGCGCCAGCGCCCGGCGCGCCGCGTCCAGGTCGACGCGCGCCGCCCGCTCGACCTGGGCGAAGTCGCGCACCCGCCGCAGCAGGCGATTGGCCACGCGCGGCGTGCCGCGGCTGCGGCGCGCCAGCTCGCCGGCGCCGTCGGGGTCGATGGCGATGGCGAGCAGCCGCGCCGACCGGGCGATGATCTGCGTCAGCTCTTCGGGGTGGTAGAAGTCCAGCCGGTGCACGATGCCGAACCGCGCCCGCAACGGCGCGCTGATCAGGCCGGCGCGCGTGGTGGCGCCCACCAGGGTGAAGCGGGGCAGCGTCAGCTTCACGGTGCGGGCGGCCGGCCCCTGGCCGACCACCAGGTCCAGCCGGTAGTCCTCCAGCGCCGGATACAGGATCTCTTCGACCGCCGGCCCCAGGCGATGGATCTCGTCGATGAACAGCACCTCGCCCGCTTCCAGGTTGGTCAGGATCGCCGCCAGGTCGCCTGCACGCTCCAGCACCGGACCCGAAGTGACCCGCAGCGGCGCCCCCATCTCGCTCGCGATCAGGTGCGCCAGCGTCGTCTTGCCCAGCCCCGGAGGGCCGAACAGCAGCGTGTGATCCAGGCTTTCCCGGCGCTCGCGCGCCGCGCGGATGAAGACCCGCAGGTTGTCGACCACCTTGCGCTGGCCGACGTATTCCGTCAGCTCGCGCGGCCGCAGCGACGGCTCGACCCCCAGGTCCTCCGGGTCGGGCACCCCGGAAAGCAGCCGCTCGTCAGGAACCATGCGGCCATTCTAACCGCGCCGGCCCGCCCCGCCCGTCCAATCTGCCAACGCGGCGCGGTCAGGCGCGCGACAGGCGGTTGAGGCTGGCGCGCAGCAGGTCCTGGAAGGCGGCCTCGGGGCGGTCGCGCCGGGCGTCGGCCACGGCGCGTTCGGCCTGCGCCTGCCGGTAGCCCAGGTTGACCAGGGCGGACACGACGTCGTGGTCGGCCGGTGCCGCCGCGGCCGTGGCCGCGCGCGGCAGCTCGGCGGCCAGCTCGCGCACCTTGTCGCGCAGCTCCAGCACCATGCGCTCGGCGGTCTTCTTGCCGATGCCGGGGATGGTGGCCAGCCGCGCCAGGTCGCCGGCGGCCAGGGCCGCCAGCAGGTCGTCGGTGGGCATGCCCGAAAGCACCACCCGCGCCAGCCGCGGGCCGATGCCCGACACCGAGATGAGCTTTTCGAACAGCGCTCGTTCGCGCTCGCTCCAGAAACCGAACAGAGCGATGCCGTCGTCGCGCAGGTGGGTGTGGATGAAGAGCCGCACCTGGCCGGCCGCGGCGCCCCCGCCCCCGGCGCAGGCACGCTCCACCTCGTAGAACGTCGACAGCGGGATGTGCACGTCGTAGCCCACGCCGTGCACGTCCACCAGCACGCGCTCGGGGCTGAACTGCAGCACCGTTCCCTGGAGGTGGCCGATCATCGGTGCGGCTCAGGCCGGCGGACGGTCCGCTAGCCGGCCTGCCCAGCCGGCAGCGGCATGCCGTCCGGTCCGACGCCCAGGGTGCTGAGCAGCTGGCTGTTGTACTCCAGCCCCAGCTCGCGCTGACGGCGCTCGATGAGCGCGCCGACGATGGTGTTGAGGCGCTGCTGCACCAGGCCCCGCCGCGTCTGATCCTTGGCCGCCGCGTACTTGGCCGGATCCCAGCTCTTGCGCTCCAGCACCTCGAACAGCACGGCGCCCGCGGCATCGGTCACCGGGCCGCCGACCTTGCCGACGGGCAGGCTCATCGCCAGCTTGGCCAGCTGCGGGCTGCCGCCCAGGCCCGGAATCGAGCCGCTGGCGCCGAACTCGGGGCTCTCCTTGGCCGGCACCGCCAGCTCGGCCGCCACCTGGTCGAACGTCTTGCCCTTCTCGATCTCCTGGCGGGCCGCGGTCAGGCGCTCCAGCGCCTTCTCTTCCTGCTTGCGGGTGAAGAGCGCCTGCCGCACCTTGCCCTCCACCTCGGATTGGTCGGCCGCATGCGGCTGATAGACCGTCTTGACGAAGGCGATCGCCCAGCCGCGCGGCACCTCGACGGCGCCGGTCAGGTCGCCCGCCTTGGCGGCGAAGAACGCCGAGTTGAAGGACGGCGCCATCCCGAGGCCGGACACCGGATCCTGCTGGCCGATCCGCTTGATCGGGGTGAAGACGACGCCGGGGTTGTCCTTGGCCAGCGCCTGCAAGGCGTCGTCGTTCTTGGGCTTCTGGCCGGCGAGCTTGGCGGCCAGGTCCTTGGCCTTGCTTTCCGCCAGCTGGCGGGCCTTGTCGAACGACAGCCGCGAGCGGATCTGCGGCGTCACTTCGGCCAGCGGCTGCACGCCGCCCGGCCGGCGGCCGGTGACCAGCAGCAGGTGGTAGCCGAAGGGCGACTTGATCGGCCCGACCAGCTGTCCGGCTCCCTTGATCTTGTCAGGGGTGACCGAAAACGCCGCGTCTTCGAATTCCTTGACCATCCTGCCGCGGCCGAAGAAGCCCAGGTCGCCGCCGTTGGCCTTGCTGCCGGGGTCCTCGGAAACCTGCCGCGCCACGGCGCCGAAGTCTTCGCCCTTGTCGACCCGCCGCTTGGCGTCGTCGATCTTCTGCCGCGCCTGGGCATCGGTCTGCTTGTCGTTGACCATCACCAGGATGTGGCTGGCCCGCACCTGTTCGTCCTGCTTGAACTCCTCCTGGTGATCCTTGTAGTAGGCCTGCAGGTCGGCGTCGGAGATCTGCACCTGGTCGAGCAGCCGGCTGGGTTCGACCAGCAGGTAGCTGCCGTCGCGCTGCTCGGGCAGGCGATAGTCCTGGCGGTGCTGCTGGAAGTAAGCGCTCACTTCGGCCGGCGGCACCACCACGTCGGCAAAGCGCGCCCGCGGCAGCTCGACGTAGCGCACCTTGGCGCGCTCCACCTGGTCGCGATAGGTGCGCTCGACTTCGGAATCGCTGATGTAGAGATCGGCTTCGAGCGCTTCGAGCAGCTTTTGCCGCATGAGATCCTGGCGCTCCACCTCCTCGAAGCCGGCGACGGTCCAGCCCATCCGCTGCAGGACCTGCTGGTAGCGCGCGTCGCCGATGAATTGGCCCTGGTCGTCGTGGAAGGTGTCCATCAGGGCGTCGCGCAGCTCGTCGTCGGTCACCTTGAGACCGATCCGCCGCGCCTCCATCAGCAGGATCGCCTGGGTCACCGCCTGGTTGAGCGCCTTGAACCCGACGTTCATCTGCTTGGCCATGGCCGGCGTGTACTGTTCGCCGTACATCTGGCGGTTGCGCTCGTCCAGCGCCCGGTAGACGTGCTGGAAGTCATTCTGCGAGATGGTCGTGCCGCCGATCTTGGCCGCCCACGAGGCGTTGTTTCTGCCGGTGCGGATGCCGGTGCCGAAATCGACGAAGACGAAAAGCACGAACAGACCGATAATGACCCACAGAATCCAGCTTAAGTACTTGACGTTTTCGCGGAGCACCTTGAGCATACACCGACTCCTTTCGCTCCGGGCCGCCTGGCGCCGGAGGGACCAGCACTTTACCAGCGGCGCCCCCCGCGCGACAACCGGGGAGGGGGCTGCGCCGGTCGCCTCGCCGTCCGCGGCGGCGCGGGCAGGCGCCCCCGTGGCGGTCGCCGCGGTCGCCGCGGGCCTGGCCGCGCTGCTGGTCCTGCTGCTCGCCTTTGCGCTCCAGCCGCTGGTGCACGACGACCTGTTCTGGCACCTGCGCACCGGCCAATGGATCGCCGCGCACCACCGGGTGCCGCTGACCGACCTGTTCTCCTACACCCGCTTCGGCGCGCGCTGGATCACCCACGAATGGGGGTTTTCCCTGCTCAGCCACCTGGTCTGGCGCGCCGGCGGCGCCGGCGGCCTGGTGCTGCTGACCGTGCTGCTGACCGCCGGCACCTTCGCCGCCGTGGCCTGGCGCGCCCTGGCGCTGGCGCCCCCCGCGGCGGACGGGCCCGGCCGCCGGCCCGCTTCCCACCGGCTGCTGCTGCTGGCCCTGCTGGCGCTCGGCCTGTGGGCAGGGTCGCCCGAGATCTTCCTGCGCGCGGCGCTGGCCGGCGAGCTGCTGCTGGCCCTGGCGCTGGCCGCGATCACCGCCTACGGCAGGAGCGGCCGGCGCCGCTGGCTGGTCGCCCTGGCGGCGCTCTTCTGGGTGTGGGCCAACGTCCATTCCGGGGTGCTGTTCGGCCTGCTGATCCTGGCGCTCTACGCCCTGGAGGCGGCGGTCCGACGGGCCGCGGCGACGGCGCTCTGGCTGGGGACGCTGGCGGCCGCGGCGGCGCTCACCCTGGTCAATCCCAACGGTCTGGACGCGCCGCTCTACCCGCTGCTGCTCAGCCGCATCCTGTTCGCGAGCGGCATCCCCTGGGAGCTGGGGCACTTCACCGCCGCCGCGCCGGCGGGGCCGACCGCCGCGCTCTGGCTGCTCGCGGTGCTGCTGCTGCTGGCGCTCCTGCCGCTGGCACAGGTGCGTCGTCTGGGGGGCGCCGAGGCGGCGACGATGGCCTTTTTCGCCCTTGCCAGCGTGCGCTCCCACCGCTTCGTCTTCGACCTGGTGGTGGTGGCGCTGCCGACGCTCTACAAGCTGTTGGTGCTGCCGCCGCCGTCGCCCCCGTCGTCCGGTGCGGCGCGCCTGCGCGGCCTGGCGGGCCGCCCGGCGCTGGCGGCTGCCGTAGCGCTCCTCTTCCTGCTGCCGCTGGCCCCCCTGCCGCTCACCGCCGCCGCGGCCTGGGCGCGCCGGCCGCCCGCCGCCGGCGGCCTGATCGCCGAGCCCTTTCCCGAGGCGGCCCTGCGCTTTGTCGTCCGCCAGGGGATCGCCGGACCGCACGACCGCATCTTCAACGCCCAGAACCTGGGCGGTTTCATCGGCTGGCGCCTGGGCGTGCCGGTCTTCTGGGACGGCCGCAACGACGTCTTTGCCGAGCTGGTGCGCCAGGTGGCGACGACGCCCTTCGGCCTCACCGCCAGCCGCCACCAGTTCGACTACCTGCTGATCACCGAGCACGACCTGCCCGGCATTCAACCCGAGATCGCCGCCGGCCGCTGGGGGCTGGTCTACTGGGACGACTTCAACGCCCTCTACCTGCGGCGCGACCAGCGCTACGCGCCGCTCCTGGCGCGGCTGGAGCTGCGTCTGTTGCCGCCCTTCGGCGGCAGCCCCGGCCTGAGCGCCTGGATCGCCGCCGCCGGCGCGCCCGCCGCCGCCGCGGCGCGCGCCGAGCTCGCCCAGGTGCTGGCGGCCAACCCGGCCAACCAGCGCGCCCTCTACTTCTCGGCGGTGATCAGCCTCGACCGCGGCGAACCGCGCCGCGCCGCGCAGGAGCTGGCCGCGGCCGCCCGCATCCGCCCCTCGGAGGAGGTCGATCGCGCCTGGGACCTGCTGCGCCACACGCCTGTGGTATATTCGGCGGCCCACTGAGAAGAAGAGAAAGGGATGCTCAGGTGCCTGCGCTGCCCTCCCGCAAGCCGATCCGCACGCGCAAAGACTGGTACAGCATCTCGGTAGACACCCTCCGTGGCTGGTTCTTCCTCTCCCTGCTGGCGGTGGCCCTGGTGCTCGGCTACATGGCGTACCGCTCGTGGGAACGCCGCCAGATGGAGCGCGACTCGCGCCGGGTGATCGAGGAAGACCAGCAGCTGCTCAACCGCGTCAGCGCCGACCTCAAGCTGGGTGAGTTCAAGAGCGAATACGACGCCGGCAAGGAGCGCTGGCAGGAAGCGCGCGGCGAGCTCGCCCAGGGCGACTTCCGCGCCGCCCTGACCAGCGCGGTCACCAGCCGCAAGCTCCTGCAATCGATCTTCGACAGCCTGGCGCTGACCAACTCGGGCGGCCAGGCGCAGTTCATCTCGCTGTCCGGCGACGTGGAGTTCAAACGCGCCGAGGGCGGCGCCTGGGAAGAAGCGCGCAACCGGCTGGCCCTGGCCGCCGGCGACACGGTGCGCACCGGCGACGGCGGCTCCGCCGAAATCGTCTTCCTGGACGGCACGCTGTACACCGTGCGGTCCAACACCCAGTTCGTCATCGCCCAGGGCGCCCCGGCGGCGGGCGGCGGCGCCGGGGGGGCCGGTTCCGAGGCGGCCGGGCAGGCCATCCAGATGGAGTACGGCTGGGTCAACCTGAACACCTCGACCCGCCCCAGCCAGGTGAAGACTCCGGGCGCCACCGCCAGCGTGCGCGAAGATTCGGAAGCCTTCGTGACCTACGACCGCGATGCCAACCGCGGACGCTTCGGCGCCGTGCGCGGCACCATGGAGCTGGCCGCCCGCGGCGGCATGACCCGCCAGCTGGGCGAGCTGCAGCAGGTGGTGCAGACCGGCGACCTGCTGTCGCAGACGCAAAAGCTGCCGGCGCCTCCCGAGCCGGTCGAGCCCGCCGACAACCGCGAGCTGGACCTGACCCATACCGCGAGCGTCGTGCTCGCCTGGAACCCGGTTGCCGGCGCGCCCCGCTATGCGCTGCAGGTGTCGCGCAACCACCTCTTTGCCGACAACCTGATCAGTGTCGAAAATCGCGCCCGGCCCAAGGCCACCCTGGGCCTGCGCGGCGAGGGGACGTTCTTCTGGCGCGTCGCCGCCTTCAGCCGCGAGGGTTTCGAGGGGCCGTGGAGCCGGCCGCGCAAGTTTCGCGTCGCCACTTTCAAGGCCGCCGGCGACAAGCCGGGGCCGCCGCTCGAATTGGAGCTCGTGGACGTCAAATCGTACGGTAGTATCTTTATCGTCGCCGGCCGCTGTACACCCGGCGCGCGGCTTGAAATCAACGGCGAGCAGGCCGACGTCGGCGTCGACGGCTCGTTCAAGAAAACGGTGCAGTTCAACAAGGAAGGGTGGGGCGCCATCGAAGTCCGCGCCCGCGACCGGTGGGGCAGCGAAACGGTTCGCCGCCGGCGCGTGCTGGTTGAGAGTCAATAGCCGGAATCGCAATCCGTCGCCGCGCCGGCAGTCGCCGGCCGCCCTCCGCCGCCGCGCGCGCCGGAGCTACCAAGAGGAACAAACAGGCTGATGCCCTTCGCATCCTTATTGCGTTACTTTTCGAAAGACCTGGCCATCGATCTCGGCACCGCCAACACCCTGGTGTTTGCCAGCGGTCAGGGCATCGTGGTGCGCGAGCCCTCGGTGGTCGTGATCAACAAGCTCACCAATCGCATCGAAGCCGTCGGCAGCGAAGCCAAGGAGATGCTGGGCCGCACTCCCGGCAACATCGAATCGATCAGGCCGATGAAAGACGGCGTGATCGCCGACTTCGAAGTTACCGAGCGGATGTTGGAATACTTCATCAAAAAGGCACACGGCCGCAAGATGTACGTGCATCCGCGCATCGTCATCGGCGTGCCGTCGGAGATCACCCAGGTCGAAAAGCGCGCCGTGCGCGACTCGGCGATGCGCGCCGGCGCCTCCGAAGTGTTCCTGGTGGAGCAGGCGATGATGGCGGCCATCGGCGCCGGCCTGCCGATCACCGAGCCTTCGGGCAACATGATCGTCGACATCGGCGGCGGCACCACCGACGTGGCGGTGATCTCGCTCGCCGGCACCGTGTACAGCCGTTCGGTGCGCATCGCCGGCAACGAGATGGACGTCGCCATCATCCAGCACCTGAAGCGCAAGTACAACCTGCTGATCGGCGAGCGCACGGCGGAGATCATCAAGATCCAGTTGGGCTCGGCCTATCCGCTCAAGGAAGAGATCCGCCTGGACATCAAGGGCCGCGACCTGGTCGAAGGCGTGCCCAAGACGCTCTCGATTTCGGACGAAGAGATCCGCGAAGCGCTGGCGGAGCCGGTCGCCACCATCGTCGAGGCGGTGCGCATGGCGCTCGAACGCACCCCTCCCGAGCTGTCCGCCGACATCATGGACAAAGGCATCGTGCTGTCGGGCGGCGGCGCGCTGCTGCGCAACCTGGATCAGCGCCTGCGCGACGAAACGGGGCTGCCGGTGGTGCTCGCCGAAGACCCGCTGGCCTCGGTGGTGCTCGGCACCGGCCGCGTGCTCGGCGACATGGACCTGTTGCGCAAAGTCTCGATCCGCTGACCATGCCGGCGGTTGCGACCTGAAGCCGGGGGCGATCTGTGGATGAGCGCCGCACCGGCTACCTGCTGATCGTCCTGCTGCTGGCGCAGCTGGTGCTGGTGGCGATCGAGGGCGCCCGCGGCAGCCGTTCGCACACCTATATCGAAGTTGCCGGCCTGCGCCTGCTGGGGCCGGTGGCCCACTCGGTCGCCAGCGCCACGCAGTCGGTGGCGGGCGTCGGCCGCGACGTCCGGCTGCAGGGCCAGCTGCTCGACGAGAACCGGCGCCTGCGCCGCGAAGTCGAGGAGCTGCACCTGCGCCTGCTGCGCCTGGCCGACGTGGAGCAGGACCTGGCGCGGCTGGGCGCGGCGGTGCGCTACAGCGCCCCGCTGCTGGGTGAGATCCGCGCCGTGGACGTGGTGTACGCCGACCACACCTCGTGGCTGCGGTCCGTCATGCTCTACACCGGCGCTCACCCGGCGGTGGTCAACCAGCCCGTGCTGTCCGCCGGCGGTCTGGTCGGCCGGGTGGTGGTCGTCGCCGGCCCGTTTGCCAAGGTGCAGCTGATCACCGACCGCGCCGCGGCGGTGGGCGGCATGATCTCGCGCACCCGCCGCCAGGGGGTGGTGCACGGCAGCGGCCTGGAAGACGGCAGCCTCAGCCTCGAATACGTGCCGCTGTCCGCCGACGTGCAGCCCGGCGACCGGGTGCTGACCGCCGGCATCGACGGCGTGTTCCCCCGCGGCATCCCGGTGGGGACGGTGGTCGCGGTCGACGCGGGCGGCCAGCTTTTCCACAAGATCCGCCTGGCCCCCGCCGTCGATTTCGGCACCCTCGACCAGGTCTACCTGCTGCAGAGCGTCGCGGTTCCGCCGGAGCTCGCCAAGGCCCTTCCCGGTGCGCATCGCTAAACTTCTCGCCGCCCTCGGCCTGGCCGTGCTGGTGCACCTGGTCGGCACCCGCGTGATGGCGACCTTTCCGCTGCGCATCGACGTGCTGCTGGTCGTGGTGCTGCTCCACGCCCTGGAAGGCAACTCGCTGTCGGCGTTGCTCTTCGGCTTGCTGGCGGGTCTGGTGCAGGATACTCTAGCCGGTGGTCCTTTCGGCTTGTCCGGGTTTGCGGACACCCTGGTCGCCTACGGCATCGCCAGGCTGGCGCAGCGCCTGGTGATCCAGCGGACCACAGGGGTGTTCCTGGTGGTGAGCTTCGCGTCGCTGCTGCAGCAGGTGGTTCTCGCCGTTCTCGCCTTCTTGTTGCTGCCCAATCCGACGCTGCCGGCGCCACTGGGGATGTTGGAGCAGGCGGTGATCAAGGCCGTGGCGTGCGGCGCCCTGGGGCTCGTGGTCTACGCTCTGTCAGGCCGTCTGCGCCGCGCCTTCGATGCCCGCCGGCGCGGGCACTCCGGGCGTTTGCGATTGGGGTGAAGCGATGACACAGGTGGTGCGCGAGTATCGGGACGACCTCGTCGGGCGCGTGCGCATCCTGGCCGCCCTGGTGACGGGCGTGCTGGTGCTGATCGCCTCGGGCTTCTGGTTCGTGCAGATCGCCCAGGGCGACTACTACCGCGAGCTGGCCGAAAACAACCGCCTGCGCAAGCTGCCGATCATCGCGCCGCGCGGCCTCATCTACGACCGCCGCGGCCGGCTGCTGGTGGAGAACCTGCCGAGCTACAACCTGATGGTGGACCGCAGCCGGGCGAGCGACCTGGACCACAGCCTGGGCTTTGCCGCCTCGGTGATGGGGCGCCCCCCCGGCGACCTGTCGGAGATCGTCGATCGCTACCACGGCGTGCCGGTCTTCAAGCCGGTCCTGGTGGCCGAAAACCTGACCCTGGCCGAGGTGGCGCGCATCGGCGTCAAGGGGCTCGAATACCCCGAATTCGAAGTCGACGTCCAGCAGTCCCGCCTGTACCGCCACCGCGAGCAGACCGCCCACGTCATCGGCTACATCGGCGAGGCCACGCCGGAAGAGATCGAGCGCTCCGAAAAGGGCGACAGGGCGGTGGCCCCCGGCGACGTCACCGGCAAGAAGGGGATCGAAAAGCGCTACGACGCGATGCTGCGCGGCAAGGACGGCGAGCGGGTGGTGGTGGTGGACAGCCGCGGCCAGCTGCTGCGCGAATTCGGCCGCATCCCCTCGGTGCCCGGCAAGGACCTCAACCTGTCGCTCGACCTGGAGCTGCAGCAGGAAGCGGCGAGCTTCCTGGACGGCCCCGAAAAGGTCGGCGCCATCGTCGCCATGGACCCGCGCAACGGCGAGGTTCTGGCCCTGGTGTCGTCGCCCTCGTACAACTCCAACCTGTTCACCCACCGGCTGCAGGAAGACGACTGGCAGGCGCTGCTCGAAGCGCCGAACAACCCGCTGCAAAACCGCGCGCTGCAAAACGCCTATTCGCCGGGTTCGACCTTCAAGATCGTGATGGCCACGGCCGGCCTTTCCGAGCACCTGATCGACGAAAATTTCCGCCTCTTCTGCGAAGGCCAGACCACCATCTACGGCCACAGCTTCCGCTGCTGGCGCAAGGAGGGGCACGGCTCGGTCAACGTGCGCGAAGCGCTGGAGCATTCGTGCGACGTCTTCTTCTACCACCTGGGCCAGCGCCTGGGCATCGAGCGCATCGCCCGCTACGCCCGCCTGTTCGGGTTCGGCGCCCTGACCGGCATCGACATCCCCGGCGAGAAGGAGGGGCTGGTCCCCGACGCGGCCTGGAGCCTCAAGGCGCGCCATGCCCCCTGGTATCCGGGCGAAACCATCTCCGTCGCCATCGGCCAGGGGCCGATGCTGGTGACGCCGCTGCAGATGGCGTCGATGACCGCGGTGGTGGCCAACGGCGGCAGTCGGGTGGTGCCGCACCTGGTGCGCAACGCCGGCGCGCCGCCGCCGCAAAAGCTCAACATCGACCCGCAGGCGCTCGCCATCGTGCGCCAGGGGCTGTGGGCGGTGGTCAACGATCCGGGCGGCACCGCCTACAGCTCTGCCTATCTGCCCGGCGCCGACATCGCCGGCAAGACCGGCAGCGTCCAGGTGATCGGGCAAAAGGTGCGCACCAAGGCCGAATCCCTGCCCTTCAAGTACCGCGACCACGGCTGGTTCACCTCCTTCGCCCCCGAAAGCGACCCGCGCCTGGTGGTGTCGGTCTTCTGCGAGCATGGCGGCTCGGGCCACACCGCCGCGCCCATCGCCAAGGCGCTGTACGAAAAGTGGCGCCGCATCGAGGCCAGCTATGGCGACGCTCGCTGAGGAAAAACCGGCGTTCCGCCACCTGTCGTCGATCGACGGCGGCCTGGTGGCGGCGGTGGTGCTGCTGTCCGCCATCGGCCTGGCCACCGTGCACAGCGCCAGCTCCGAGATGGCGGTCGACTACCTGCCGCGCCAGGCGCTGTGGTTCGGCATCGGCGTCCTGGTGCTGCTGGCGACCATGAGCGTCGACTACCACGTGCTGCTCGACGTCTCGCTGGTGCTCTACCTGGCGGGCGTCGCTCTGCTGGTGCTGGTGCTGGCCGCCGGCGTCGCCCACGGCGGCGCCGCCAACTGGTTCCGTATCGGCCCCTGGCAGTTCCAGCCGTCGGAGTTCGCCAAGCTGGCGACGATCCTGATGCTGGCCCGCTACCTGTCCAACCTCAACCAGCGCGTGCTGGACCTGTCGCAGATCGTCATCGGCGTCGGCATCGTCGCGCTGCCCATGCTGCTGGTCCTGGTCGAGCCGGACCTGGGCGGCGCCATGATGTTCGCTCCGATCATGGTCGGCATGCTGCTGGTGGCCGGGGTGCGCGTCCGCATGTTGATCATGGCGGCGTTGGTGGGCCTGCTGCTGGGCGCCGGCATGTGGTCGTTCGGCATGCGCGGCTACCAGCGCCAGCGGGTGCTCACCTTCCTTTCCCCCGACAGCGACCCGCTGGGCGCCGGCTACCAGGTGCGGCAGAGCAAGATCGCCGTCGGCTCGGGAGAGGCGATGGGCAAGGGCTACATGCAGGGCACCCAGAGCCAGCTGCGCTTCCTGCCGGCCCGCCACACCGATTTCATCCTGTCGGTGCTGGCCGAAGAATGGGGCTTCGCCGGCGTCGTCACCGTCCTGCTGCTGTACAGCCTGTACGTCGCGAGCGCCGCGCGCATCGCCATGCGCGCCCGCGATCGCGCCGGCATCCTGCTGGTCACCGGCATCCTGTCGGTGCTCTGCTTTCACGTCCTGTACAACTCCTCGATGGTGGTCGGCTTCGTGCCGATCACCGGCATCCCCCTGCCCTTCCTCTCCTACGGCGGCTCGTTCACCATGGTCAACTTCATGGGCACGGGGCTGATGTTGGGAGTCGATCTTCGCCGCTACGTCAACCGATAGTGTCCGGAAGGGCCAGCCCAGCCATGAGTGAAAAGATGCTGATCGAAAGCGATCCGCACCAGACCCGCATCGCGGTTCTGGAAGACGATCGCCTCACCGAGATCTTCGTCGAGCGCCGCCGCCACCGCGGCCTGGTGGGCAACGTCTACAAGGGCCGCGTGACGCGCGTGCTCCCCGGCATGCAGGCCGCCTTCGTCGACGTGGGGCTGGAGCGCGACGCCTTCCTGTACGTCAGCGACGTGGCGGCCGACGTCGAAGCGATGGAAGACATCGAGATGGAAGAGGTGGGCGCCGACGAACCGGGCGCCGCCGCCGCCGGCGCCGTGGTGCCCGACGGCGGCGCCGGCGCGACGTCCGGCCACGGCCATGGGGCGGGCGTGGCGGCGGCGGCGGTGCCCTCGATCGCCGACCTGCTCAAACCGGGGCAGGAGATCATCGTGCAGGTGGTCAAGGACCCGCTGCCCAACAAGGGCGCGCGCATCAGCACCCACGTCACCCTGCCCGGCCGCTACCTGGTGTTGCTGCCGACCGTCCGCCACTTCGGCGTGTCGCGCCGCATCGACGACGACGCCGAGCGCGAGCGCCTGCTGGGGCTGCTCAACCAGCTGCCGCTCGCCGGCGGCGGCCTGATCGTGCGCACCGTCGGCGGCGGCCGCGGCCCCGAAGAGTTCGAAAGCGACCTGGTGTACCTGTCGAAGCTGTGGGAAAAGATCCGCCAGCGCGCCGGCAAGGTGTCGGCGCCCACCCTGCTGCATCAGGACCTGGACCTGGCGCTGCGCGTGGTGCGCGACCTGCTCCGCCAGGATTTCACCGTCCTGTGGGTGGACGGCGAAGAGACCTATGAACGGATCGTGGAATTCCTCGACCAGGTGCAGCCGTCGCTGGTCGCCAAGGTGAAGCTGTTCCGCCAGGGGGCGACCCTCTTCGAGCAGTTCGGCATCGAAGACCAGATCGAAGCGGCGCTCAAAACCAAGGTCTGGCTCAAGTCGGGCGGCTACATCGTGATCAACCCGACCGAGGCGCTGGTGGCGATCGACGTCAACACCGGGCGCTTCGTCGGCCAGCGCAACCTCGAAGACACGGTGCTGCAAACCAACCTGGAGGCGGTGCAGGAGATCGTGCGCCAGATCCGTCTGCGCGACCTGGGCGGCATCATCGTCATCGACCTGATCGACATGGTGGAGCAGCCCCACCGCGAGATGGTCTTTTCCAGCCTCGAAAACGAGATCAAGAAAGACCGCGCCAAGACCAAGCTCCTCAACATCTCCGAATTCGGCCTGGTGGAGATCACCCGCAAGCGCAGCCGCGCCAACCTGGAGCGGCTGCTGACCCAACCCTGTCCGTACTGCGCCGGACGCGGGCGCATCAAGTCGCTCGCCACCATCTGCCTCAACCTGCGCAAGGACCTGCTGCGTCTGCGCGGGCGCAGCATGGGGCACGGCGAGCTGCTGCTGCGGGTGCACCCGGAGATCGCCCGCGCCCTGCAGCGCGAAGAGCGCGCCATCCTCGACGAGCTGGAGCGCTCGCTGGAGGTGAAGCTGCTGCTGCAGAGCGATCCCGAGCTCCATCACGAGAGCTTCGACGTGGTGGAGGTCTAAAATTCCGGCGGTATCGCCCGGCGGCGACGGCGTTGCCTTTGCCTTCGCCGACTACACCGGCCAGGTCGCCGCCGGCTTCTGCCCGTGCGATCTGGAGCGCGAGCTGGCGCGGCTGGTGGATCCCGCCGCGGCGCAGCAGACGCTGCACTGGGGGCGCAACTACCTGTACGTGACGCGCTGCGATACCGCGGCGGGCCCGCTCGCGGCGGTGGTCAAGCAGTTCCGCCACCGCCACCTGCGCGACCGCTTGCGGCGGCGCTGGCACGGCAGCAAGGCGCTCAAGAGCTGGCGCATCGCCCAGGCCCTGCGCGCCGCGGGCATTGCCACGCCCGAGCCGCTGCTGCTCGCCGAGTCGCGGCGGCCGGACGGCCCCAGCTTCTACGTCTGCAGTTTTCTTGAGGGAAGCCTGGAGGCGCGCTACCTGCTGCGCGCCGCCAACGCCGGCCGCGAGGCGGAGCTGTTCCCCGACATCGACCTGCCCGGCTTCCTCGCCCGGCTGGGCGGCTTCGTGCGCCGGCTGCACGACGCGGGCTTCTGGCATCGCGACCTGTCGAGCGGCAACATCCTGCTGCGCCGGCCGCCCGATGCCGCCGCCGGCACGCCGCACGAGCTGTGGCTGGTCGATCTCAACCGCGCGCGCGCCGGCCGCCGGCTCGGACTTTTCGAGCGCGTACGCGACCTGTCGCGCATGAACCTGCTGCGGCGGGAGCACCAGGAGCAGTTCCTGGCCGGCTACTGGCAGCGCGAGGGCGGCCCGCCGGCGCTGGGGCGGGCCCTCTATCGCGCCTCCTTCCACGCCTTCCTGTGGAAAAACCAGCTCAAGAAGTGGCTGCGCGGGACGCGGCCGGCGGGCGCCGCGGCCGGCCTGGTGCGGGTGCCGCACGCCCACATCCCCGACCCGCCGGCGGGCGCGACGGCGCGCGACAAGATCGTCTGGGACCGGCTGTCCGACCAACCCCACCAGCATGCCGGCAAGCTCGCCAAGCTGCGGGTGCGGCTGGCCGACGTGCCCGGCCACGCGGCGGCGGCGGCGGTCGTCGCGCGCTCGCTGCCGCGCGTCCTGCGGCGCTACCGCGAGCTGCCGCGGGCCTTGTACGGCGGGCCGGTCGCCTGGGACGGCGCCGGGGTCTGCGTGCGGCCGTGGCCTGAAGCGCCCGAGGCGCTGGTGGCGCTGCTCGACCAGCTGGGGACGCGGCACGTGCTGCTGCGCCTCCACCCCTGGCAGGACGACCACGCCGACGAGGAGGCGCTCGCGGCCGAGCTGCACGCGCGCGGCTACGAGCTGACGTTCGCGCTGCCGCAGAACCGCGAGCTGGTGCGCGACCCGGCGCGCTGGCGCGCCTCGCTCGCCGCCCTGGGCGAGCGCTTCATCCCCTACGGGCCGCGCTTCCAGGTCGGCCAGGCGATCAACCGCAGCAAGTGGGGGGTGTGGAACCTGCGCGAGTACCTGGAGCTGGCGCGCGGCGCCCAGGAGGTGCTGCGCCGCCTGCAGCCGGACGTCCAGCTGTTCGGCCCGGCGGTCATCGACTTCGAATATCACGTCACCGTCGCGGTGCTCAACGCCGCCGGCGCCGGTTTCCATTTTGACGCGGTGTCGGCCCTGCTGTACGTGGATCGCCGCGGCCTCCCCGAGGGGCGCCAGGCCGGCTTCGACACCATCGACAAGGTGCGCCTGCTGCGCGCCGTCGCCGACACCGCGCGCAACGCCAGCGGCCGCTGCTGGATCACCGAGATGAACTGGCCGCTGTGGGAAGGGCCGCACTCGCCGGCCGGCCGCGCCGTTTCGGTCGACGAGGAGGCGCAGGCCGACTACCTGACACGCTACTTCCTGCTCACCCTGAGCACCGGTCTGGTCGAGCGCGTCTTCTGGTGGCAGCTTGCGGCACGCGGCTACGGCCTGGTCGACCCCGCCGACCCGCGGCGGCCGCGGTGCCGGCCGAGCTTTATCGCCTTTCGAACCCTGCTCGCCCAGCTGGCCGGCAGCCGCTGCGAAGAGGTGCTGCCGGCGGCGGCGGCGTGCCGCCTCTACCGTTTCCGCCGGCCCGACGGCAGCGACGTGGTGGCCGGCTGGAGCCTGGCCGGCGGCGGCAGGGCAACCCTGCCGCGGCCGGCGGTGCAGGTGATCGGGCGCGACGGCCAGTCGCTGGCCGCGGCCGGCGGCCGCGAGGTCGAAGTGGGGCCGTCGCCGGCCTACTTCCACCTCGCGGACTGACGGGCCGCGGGCGCTACTTTTCGAACATCTTCGCCACCGGCACGACGTCGATCGACGTCGGTTTCAACGGCAGGGCGATGATCGATTTGTCGACGGCCAGCACTTCGTCGGAGACCTTGCTGTTGTAAGTCTTGGGGCTGGGCGCGTCGCCTTGCAACAGCTCCTTGAGCGCGCCGGCGTGGGCGGTCACGATCACCGCGTCAAAGTTGTCGGTCGTCAGGTACTTGGCCGCCGCCTGGTTGACGTCCGCCAGGGTGAGCTCCTTCAAGCGGCGCTCCACCTCGTCGATGAAATAGGGCGTGCCGTAGTAGCGGCTGTCCATCGCAAAGCCGAGCCGCACCGACAGGTCCTGCACCCACAGCTTCGAATAGTTGATCAGGAAGTTGCGCGTCAGGTCGAACTCCCGCTGCGTCAGTCCCTGCGTCTGGACGCGGCGCACCTCGTAGATGGCGGCGCGCAGGGCGAACTGGGCGTCGGCCGGCACCACCGGGCGCACCCACACCGAAAAGTACTGCTGGTGGCGCGGCACGTTGGGAGTGGGGGTGGAGGTGAAGGGGGGCGAATCGTAATACTCGATGTAGGAGTAGTCGCCGTAGTTGAGGCCGCGCAGCACACGCAGCTGGGCCATCAGGAAGCCGCTGAAGGTGCGGTGCTCGCCCAGGAAGCTGTTGGCGACCATCAGGGGGTAGTAGTCGGCGTCCCGGCGGGTGAGAGGCAGCGGCAGGCCGAAGTTGATGCCCACCGACGCCGTCTCCTTGTCGATCAGGGTGAAATGCCTGCCGGTGACCGGCGCCGGCGCCGCCACCTTGCGCACCACGTGGGTGCCGGCCGGCAGCCCCTTGAGGTCGCGGGCGATCTGGACGGCGAAGCCGTGCGGGTAGCCGCCGGCGACGCCGATCGTCAGGTTCGCCTTGGTGTAGTGCGAGCGGTAGAACTCCCGCACGTCGTCCAGGGTGATGTTGCCGAGCCCGGTGACGGTGCCGACCGCCGAGTGGCCGTAGGGGTGCCCGGCGAAGATCTGGTCCTGCAAGGCTTCCAGGCCCAGCAGCTCGTCGTCGCCGCTGCGCAGCGTGTCGTTCAGGTAGGACAGCTGCTGAGCCTTGTTGCGCTTGAAGTCGGCTTCCGCAAAGCCGGGGCTGAGCAGCGCCTCTTCCAGGAGGCGGGTGTAGGTGGCGACCGATTCGCGCGTCACGGTGCCTGAAAACACCGTCACTTCGCGGTCCACCGAGCCGTCGATCTCGGCGGCCAGCGGATACAGGTCGTGCAGCAGCTGGTTGTAGGAGCGGTGCGCGGTCCCGGCCTGCGCCACCATCAGCGCCGTCAGTCCGGCCAGCCCTTCCTTGCCCGGCGGGTCGTCCATCGAGCCGGCGCGGAACAGCAGGCGGATGGCGACCAGCGGCGAAGCGGGGCTCGGCACCTCGACGCGCTCGGGCGCGCCAAAGTCTTCCGCCGCCCTGGCCGGCGCGGCGAAGGTGAGCATGCCGGCCGGCAACGCCGCCAGCGCCAGGAGCGCGGCGCACCGCAGGCCGGCGCGGCCAGGGCGGCGGCGGGAGCAGTCTTCAGTTTGCGTGCGCATGGTGCGCGCCTCCCTGCGGGCTGGCGCCCGCGGCGGCCGGACCCGAAAGCGTGACGATGGTCTCGTTGGTGGGGCGGAAGATTTCGCGCGCCACCCGCTGCACGTCGGCGGCGGTGACGTGGGTGTACTGGGTGAGCCAGCTGTCGAGCGAGCGCACGTCGCCGGTCAGGGCGAGGATGGTGCTGACCTGGTATGCCACGTCGCCCGGCGTCTTGAGCTGCAGCAGGAAGGCGTTGCGGACGTGCTCGACGGTGCGCGCCAGGCGGTCCGCCGCCACCGGCTTGCCCTGCAGGTCGGCGATGGCGGCGGCGACCGCCGCGTCGATCTTCGGCACCAGGTCGGCGGATTTGGCGCGCGCCAGGATGGTGAAGGTATTGGGATCGCGATGCAGGTCGGCGGAGCCGACCAGCAGGTCGGACCACTGCTTGTCCACCGTCAGGTCCTGGTAGAGCGGCGCCGCCGGCGAGAACAGCAGCTGCGCGATGACGTTGAGCGTCGCCCCTTCCACCGAGTCGTCGCTATAGGCGGGGATGTGGTAGTCGGCCTGCCATACCGGCTGGATGGGGCTCGGCCAGTCCACGTGGGCGTGCCGGGTTTCCTGCTGCGGCGGCTCGGGGACGATGGCCGCCGCCTTGTAGCCCCGCTTCCAATCGCCATATTCGCGCTCGACGACGGCGAACACCGCCGCCGGCTGCACGTCGCCGACGACCACGACGATGCAGTTTTCGGGGCGGTAGAAGCGGTCGAAGAAGCCGCGGCTGTAGTCGTACGACTCGGGCATCGCCTTGATGTCGGCGAGGAAGCCCAGGGCCGTGTGCTTATAGGTGTGGCGGGTAAAGGCCGTGTCGCGCATCTTCTCTTGCAGCGGCAGGAAGGGCGAGGCAGCGTCCTTGTTGTATTCGCCCAGGATGGCCAGCGCCTCGGTGCGGAAATCCTCTTGCGAGTACTTGAGGTTCTTGAAGCGGTCCGCCTCCATGTCGGCGATCGTGTCCAGGCGGCTGACCGGCCCGATGGTGTGGTACAGCGTGAAGTCCTCGGTGGTCTCGGCGTTGGAGTCGGCGCCCATCTCCTTGACCAGGTCGTTGTAGCGATCCACCGGATACTTTTCGGTGCCGCGGAACATCATGTGCTCGAAGAAGTGGGCAAACCCGCTATGCCCCGCCTCCACCTCGTCGCGCGAGCCGGCGCGCACCAGGGTGAAGTAGGCGACCGTGCCCGGGCTGTCGTAGGGGATCACCACCACCTTGAGACCGTTGGCAAGGGTCGTCTGCGACACCTTGAAAGGAAAGCCGTCGGCCGGCGGCGTCGCCGCCGCGCCGGCGCCGGGGACGCCTTTCGCTGCCGGCGCGCTGGCGGTGGCCGGTGCGCGCAGGGCGCCGTCCGGGCTGGTCGCCGCTGCCGCGAAGGCGCCGGGGACTGCCAGCGCCAAGGCCGCGGCGATGGCCAGCCGCGGCGCGAAGTCGGTTCGAAATACCACGTGCAACCTCCTTCCGGCACAGTCTTCAGGATCGGCCGGTTTCCCGAAAAGGGCGGCTCATCTTATCCTAGTGACCCTATGCGCCGGCTCACGCCTCCGCCTCCGCTCTCGCCGGGAGCCCCGCGCCAGTCCCGGCGCCGGCCGCGCCGCGGCGGGTGGTCCGCCGCCGGCGCCGCGTTGCGGGTCGGGGGGCTGTGGGGCCTGGCGCTGCTGGCCGCGGCCGCCGGGTTTGCCGGTGGCGGCGCACCGCCGGCGCGCGCGGCGGGCGTTCCCGGCGGTGGCGGCGCGGGCGTCGGCGCGCGGCGCACGCCGGTGGTCGCCGTGGCGGAGAAGGTTTCGCCGGCGGTGGTCAACATCGCGGCGGAATCGATCGTGCGCGAAGCCGACCCCTTCTTCGGCGGCATCTTCACGCCGCAGCGGCGGGCGCAGTCGTTGGGTTCGGGGCTGATCATCGCGCCCACCGGCATCGTGCTGACCAACGCGCACGTGATCGAGGGGGCGTCGCGCATCGTCGTCACCCTGCTCGACGGCCGCGAGCTGGAGGCCGACGTGCTGGGCTCGGACCGCGACGCCGACCTGGCGGTGCTCAAGGTGGGCGCCAAGAACCTGCCGGCGGTCTCGCTCGGCAAGAGCTCCGACCTGATGATCGGCGAAACGGTGGTGGCGATCGGCAACCCGTTCGGCCTCTCCCACACCGTCACCATGGGGGTGCTGTCGGCGGTGGGGCGCACCGTCCCCTCGGAGCGCGGCGAGCGGCTGTTCACCGACTTCCTGCAGACCGACGCCTCGATCAATCCCGGCAACTCCGGCGGCCCGCTGGTCAACATCCTGGGTGAGGTCATCGGCATCAACGCGGCCATCGTCTCGGGCGCCAACGGCATCGGCTTCGCCATCCCCGCCGACCGCGCGCGCCGCGTGGTCGAGGACCTGCTGCGCTACGGCGAGCTGCGGCCGGTATGGAGCGGCGCGCGCCTGCTCACCGTCGACGGCGAGCTGGCGCGGCGCTACCAGCTGGCGGTCAAGCACGGCGCGCTGGTGTTCAAGGTCTACCCCGGATCGCCCGCGGCCGGCGCCGGCCTGGAAGAAAAAGACGTCATCGTGGCGGCCGCCGGGCACGCGGTGGGGACGCGCGAAGACGTCATCACCGCCATCTACACCGTGCCGGCCGACAGCCCCATTCCGCTGGAGATCAAGCGCGGCGCGCACACCGTCAAGGTGGTGCTGCGCACCGCGGCGCCGCCGCGCGGCACCGGCCTGTCCGTGCTGGAGCGCAGCGTCGGCCTGGTGGTGGGCAGCAGCCGCGGCAAGCTGGTCGTGCAACGCGTCGTCCGCGGCACGCCGGCCGACCGCCGCGGGCTGGAAGAGGGCGACGTCGTGCTCGGCGCCAACGGCCAGCGCCTCACCTCGCCGGAAGACCTGGGCCGCGAGGTGCTGCGCGGCATGGACCGCGGCAGCCTGCTGCTCGCCGTCGAACGCGGCGTCTTCGTCTACAACCTCGACTTCGAGCTATGAGCGCCATAGCGGGCCACCGCGTCGCGCTGCTGGTGTCGGGGGCTTCGGGGATGCTGCTGCCGCGGCACGTCCTGGGGCGGCTTGCCGCGCACCCCGCCATCGCCCGCATCCACCTGGTGGTCTCGGCCGGCGCCAGCCAGGTGCTGCGGCACGAGCTGGGCGCCGAACGCACCGGCGCCGCCGACCTGGCCGCCGCGGCGGGCCTGGAAGGCGCGGCGCTGGCGAAGCTGTGCTATCACCGCGACGGCGAGCTGGACGCGGCGATCGCCTCGGGTTCCTACCGGCTGACCGGCACCGCGGTCCTGCCCTGCAGCGCGGGGACGCTGGGCGCCCTGGCCACAGGCTCGGCCCGCACCCTGGTCCACCGCGCCGGGGCGGTGGCGCTCAAGGAGGGCTGGCCGCTGGTGCTCGGCTTTCGCGAGACCCCCTACAGCCTGGTGCACATCGAGAACATGCGGCGCCTGGTGGTGGCCGGCGCCGTCCTGATGCCGCCGGTGCCGGCGTTCTATATCGGCGGCGAAGACATCGGCCGCTTCCTGGATCACTACACGCTGCGCCTGCTCGATCACTTCCGGCTGCCGGCGGAAGGGTCGTCGGGCCTGCGCTGGGGCGGTGAAGAGGGCGGCGACGCCGGGTAGCTGGCGCCCGCGGCGTCCCGGCGGGCGAGCTGCGCGCCTTCGCTGGCCAGGTCGACCTTGGTGATGTCGGGGCGGAAGAACAGCGCCAGCGTCCAGTCGGCGACGATGCGCACCCGCCGGCTCCAGCGCGGCATCTGCAGCAGGTAGTACGTCCGCCGCACCCACCACGCCACGAAGCCGCGCACCGGCAAGCCCAGTACCGAGCCCAGGCCGCGGGCGTGCCCGAGCGAGGCCAGGACGCCCAGCGACCGGTAGACGAACGGCTGCGGCGGCGCGCCGCGGGTGAGCGCGCCATGGAGGTTGCGCGCCAGCACCTTGGCCTGGCGCATGGCGTGCTGCGCCAGGTAGGGGTAGGGCTTGCCGGTCGGGTCCGGCACCGTGGCGCAGTCGCCCAGCACCCACACCTCGGGGCGCTCGCGCGAGCGCAGGGCGGCGTCCACCAGCAGGTGACCCGCCCGGTCGCGGGCCAGCGGCAGCGCCGCGGCAAGCGGGTTGGGCGCGATGCCGGCGGCGAGCACCACGGTGTCGGCAGCGATCGATTCGCCTTCCATGCGCACCAGGCCGGGCTCGATCGCCAGCACCGGCGCGGAGGTGCGCAGCACGGCGCCGCGCCGGCCGGCCAGCGTCCTGACCGCATAGGCAGCCAGCGTTTCGGGCACCTCGGGCAGGATGCGGTCGATCGCCTGCAGCAGGAAGAAGCGCGCCTCGCCGCGGTCGACGCGCGGGTAGTAGCGGGCGATCTGATCGGCGAAGGCGGTCATCTCGCCAAACAGCTCGACGCCGACCAGGCCGCCGCCCACCACCACGAACGTCAGCAGGCGCTGGCGGCGCTCGGCGCCGGTTTCGGCGTCGGCGCGCTCGAAGCGTTCGATCATGTGGTCTCGCAACAGCAAGGCGTCCGCCACGGTCTTGAAGGTGAACGCCGCCTCGGAGCCCGGGATCAGGGCGCGGTTGGTGACGGCGCCCAGCGCCAGCACCAGCTGATCGTAGGGCAGCTCGTACGCTGCGCCCTCGGCCGGCGCGGCGACGACCACGCGCCGCGCGAGGTCGATGCGCTCGACCGTCGCCTCGACGAAACGCGAGCGGCGTACGAAGTCGCGCACCGGCAGCGAACAGTGCCGCAGCTCGAGCGTCCCCGAAAACGCCTCGAACAGCAGCGGCGTCATCAGAAAAAAATTGTCGCGGCAGACCAGGGTGATTTCGACCGCGGGTGCGGGGAGCGCCAGCTGCGCCGCAAAAAACCTTTCCAAATGGCGCGTCGCCCACAGGCCGCCGAAGCCGCCGCCGAGCACCAGGATACGGGTCACGCGCGGAGCATCGCTCATGCCGCCATTCCATCACACTCGTCGTTTGACCCTTCGCGAGCCATCGCTTACGATCGCTTGCATGCCGCCGCAGGTCCAGGGCACGCCGCAGGAACTATTCGGTCCGCTCGACCTGGCGGAGAGCAGGCACGCGCCGGCGCGGCTCTTCGCGGCCGGCGACGTCGCACTGTTGCGGCAGGGCGCGCGCGTCGCCATCGTCGGGTCGCGCCGGGCGTCCGCCGCCGGTCTGCGCCGCGCGCGCAAGCTGGCGGCGCAGCTGGCGCGCCAGGGCGTGACCGTGGTCAGCGGCCTGGCCGAAGGGATCGATGCCGCGGCGCACCAGGCCGCCCTGGCCGCCGGCGGACGCACCATCGCCGTCCTGGGCACGCCGCTCGACCGCGTGTACCCGCGCTGCCACCGGCAACTGCAGCAGCGCATCATCGCCGACCACCTGGCGCTGACGCAGTTCGCCCCCGGCGCGGCGGTGGCGAAAAGCAACTTCCCCTGCCGCAACCGGCTGATGGCGTTGATCGCGCACGCCACCGTCATCATCGAGGCGGGCGACGACAGCGGCGCCCTGGCGCAGGGCTGGGAGGCTTTGCGCCTGGGCCGGCCGCTGTTCATTCCGCAGTCCACGCTAGAAGACGCCGGCCTGACCTGGCCGCGACGGATGCTGCACCACGGGGCGCAGGCGCTGACGGCCACCAGCTCGGTGACCCGCCAGCTGCCCATGCTCGCGAGCCCGGAGATCGCCCAGGCTTGCCGGGAAGCCCCGGCGATCCCGGCGCCCCGTCAGGGCGCTCGCCTGCCGGCAGCGGTTGCTGTCCCTATCTAGCCTCGCCTTCGGCTCGTATCTGACCTACTCACCGCACGGCACGGCGCCCGCGGAGCTGGCGTCGGCCGAAGTGTGCAGGCAGATCAAGCGCGACGGCCTCCTGGGCAGGGGGCTGCCGGCCATTCCCTACGTGGTCCGGCGCGTCCGCCTCACCCTGGGCCTGGCGCCGGCGCTGGCCGAGCTGCTCGCCGCCGGGCCGGTGCTGGTGCCCATGCCGGGCTGCGAGCCGCTGCCGGCGCGGCGCCCGGGCGCCGTGTGGGTGCCGCGCCGCATCTGCCAGGAGCTGCTCCTCATGCGCCTGGGCAGCCGCATGGAGCCGCTGTTGCAGCGCCGCCAGCCGGTCGCCAAATCCGCCCTGGCCCGCCGGGGCAGGCGGCCGGGGGTCCGCGAGCAGTACGAATCCCTGGCCGTGGCGGCGCGCGCCGCCGAGCGGGCGGCTGCCGTCACCCACATCCTGCTGGTCGACGACGTCGTCACCCGCGGCGCCACCCTGCTGGCCGGCGCCTGCCGCCTGGCCGAAGCCTTTCCGCAAGCCGACGTGCGCGCCTTCGCCCTGGTCAGGACCCAATTCGCAACCGGCCACCCGCGCGGCCGGCAGACCTTCCGCTCCCTGGTCGATCCCGTCGTCTCGCGGCTCACCCTCGACCGCCTGGGCCGCGTCTGGCGGCGGGACCGCTGATCCGAGAAGAGCAACGGCGATGTAGAATGCGGCATGAACCGTCTATTTCTGGACCTGCGGTTTGCGGTGCGGATGTTTGGGCGGCAGCCCATGCTGGCGGCAGCGGCGCTGGTCACGTTGGCGCTGGGCGTCGGCGCCAACAGCGCGATGTTCAGCATCGTCGATGCGATGCTGCTCAAGCCGCCGCCGTTCCGCGATCCCGATCGGGTGGCGATCGCCTGGACGACTTCGCCCGCGCAGGCCCGCGCCTCGGGGATCGCCGACGACAAGTTCCCCATCAGCTGGGGCGACTTCTACGAGTGGCAGCGGCGGGTGCGGTCGTTTTCCCACCTGGCGATGTTCGAGCCCGATTCGGTCAACCTGTCGGGCGCCGGCGTCCCGGCGCAGCTCGACGTGCTGCGGGTGAGCGGCGAATTTGCGGCGGTGCTCGGCACGCCGCCCCTGCTCGGGCGCGCCCTCGAGCCAGGCGACGACGTGCCGGGCAGGCCGGCGGCGATCCTGCTCGGGTACGCCTGCTGGCGGCGCACCTTCGGCGGCGACCGGCGGGTGATCGGCCGCAAGGTCTATTTGAACGGCGATCCGGCGCTGGTCGTCGGCGTGATGCCGCCCCGGTTCACCTTTGCGCGCACCACCGACATGCCGGTTTCGCTGGGCTTCCCCGCCGTGCCGGACGCCTGGGTGCCCTACTGCCTGAGCGCCGCCGACCGGCAGGACCATGGCCGGAGCACCGGCCAGGTCATCGGCCGCCTGCGCGCCGGGGTCGGCATCCGCGCCGCCGAGCAGGAGCTGCGGGCGCTGTGGGACCAGCAGGTGCGCGAGGAGGCGCTCGACAGGGGCTTCGGCGTCGACCTGCTGCCCATCGCCGAGCAGCTGGCGGGCGGCTCGCGGCGGGCGCTGCTGGTGCTGTGGGCGGCCGTCGGCCTGGTGCTGCTCATCGCCTGCGCCAACGTCGCCGGTCTGCTGCTGGCGCGCGCCGCCTCGCGCCGGCAGGAGATCGCCGTGCGCACCGCGATCGGCGCCGGGCGCGCCCACCTGGTCCGCCAGCTGCTTGCCGAAAGCGGCCTGCTGGCGCTGGCGGGCGGCATCGCCGGCCTGGGCGTGGCGGCGCTGGGGCTGCGCCTGCTGGCCGCGCTGGCGCCGGCGGACCTGGCGCGGGCGCTGCCCACGACGCTGGATGCCCGCGTCCTCGCGTTCACCCTGTCGCTGTGCGCCGTCACCTGCATCGCCACCGGCCTGCTGCCGGCGGCACAGGTCACCCGTCCCGATCTCGCCGCGGCCTTGCGCGATGGCATGCGCACCGCGGACGGCGCCGCGCCGGGGCGCCGCACCCGCGACGCGCTGGTGGTCGCGGAGCTGGCGGTATCGGTGCTGCTGCTCACCGGCGCCGGCCTCCTGCTGCACAGCTTCGCCCGGCTGCTCCAGGTCGATCCCGGCTTCCGCACCGCGCACGTCGTGGCCATGGAAGTGTACGTGCCGGGCGGGCACGACCCGATGGAGACGCGCCGCCGCTTCTACGGCCGCGTCGTCGAGCGGCTGCAGGCGCTGCCGGGCGTCGCTGCCGCCGCCGGCATCAACGAGCTGCCGCTGAAAGGCGGCGTCTGGTTGAGCGGCTGGGTGGCCGAAGGGCGGCCGCGCCCCAAGCCCGAGGAGCTGGTGGCGACCGACGCGCGCTCGGTGACGCCGCGGTATTTCGCCGTCATGGGCATCCCCCTGCTGCGCGGCCGCCTGCTGGCCGCCGCGGACGTGCAGGGCAGGCAGCAGGTGGCGGTCGTCGACAACGCCCTGGCGCGCGCCCTGTGGCCGGGGCAAGACCCGATCGGCAGGCGCCTGCGCGCCTGGTACGCGAAGGGCCAGGACGACCCCGAATGCCCCTGGATGACCGTGGTCGGAATCGTCGGCAGCGTCCGCTACGACGGGCTCGACAGCCCGCCGCGGACAGCGCTCTACAAACCCACCGCCCAGGGGCCGTGGGTGTCGGCGGACATGACGTTCGTGGTGCGCGCCGGAGGCGATCCCGCCGCCCTGGCCGTCGCGGCGCGCGACGCGGTGCGCCAGGTCGACCCGGCGCAGCCGATCGCCAGCCTGCGCACCCTCGACCAGGTCGTGGCCGACTCCGTGGCGCCGCGCCGCTTCGCCCTGCAGCTGCTGGGGGTGTTCGCCGGTGCGGCGCTGGCGCTTGCCGCGGTCGGCGTCTACGGCGTGACCTATGCGTCGGTCGTGCGGCGCACCCGCGAGCTGGGGCTGCGCATCGCGCTGGGCGCCCAGCCGCGCCAGCTCCTGTGGCTGCTGCTCGCCAAGGCCGGCGCCCTGGTCGCCCTCGGCCTGGCGATCGGCCTGGCCGCCGCCCTGGCCGCCACCCGCGCCATGGCCTCGATGCTCTACGGCGTCAGCCCCGCCGATCCCGCGGCCTACGTCCTGGGCGCGCTGCTTCTCGCCGTGGCCGCGCTGGTCTCCGTCTTGATCCCCGCCCGCCGCGCCACCCGCATGGATCCGATGGCGGCCCTGCGCGCCGACTGAACGTGGGCGGCGCGGGTGCGGTGGGTTCGCCAGGTCCCGGTGGCGGCGGGGCGGGCCATGCCTGCTAAAATAAGGCGAGCACATAGCACGATTACGAGATCACGACGGCATGCTAGCTGAGGCGGCCGTTTGCCCCTGGGACTCTGGGGGGGCGGCGGCGGCGCTTCGGCAGAGGAGATTTCCCCATGGCCACGCAGCCGCGGTATTCACGTTGGGTGCAGCTCTCCGGCAGCAACCAGGCGCCGCCGCCCGGTGCGGTACCGGCTCCGGCGGTCGCCGCCGGCGAGCCCATCGAGGTGACTATCAGGCTGCGCCGCGCCACGCCTTTGAACGCGGATCGGGCGCGTCAGGCGGGGCCGCAAAAACCGCTGACGCGCGCCCAGTTTGCCGCCGAACACGGTGCGGCGGCCGGCGACGTGGCGGCCGTCCAGGCCTTTGCCAGCCACTTCAAGCTGCGCGTGCTGGACGTGCGGGCCGGCCAGCGCGCGATCGTCCTGGGCGGCTCCGCGGCCCAGATGGCACGGGCTTTCAGCGTCGAGCTGCGGCGCTATGCGCTGCCCGACGGTAGCTCGTTCCGCGGCCCCGCGGGCGCGATCTCCATCCCGGCGGAGCTCCTGGGGATCGTCGAAAGCGTCCTGGGCCTGGACGACCGGCCCGCGGCGCGACGCCCCGCCACCCTGGTGGTGCGCGCAGCCGCCGCGGCGCCGGCAGCCAGGCGAGCCGCGACGCCACGCGGCAAGAAGCCCGGCGCGGGGCGCGGCAAGCAGCAAGCGCCGGGGCGCGCCTCAAAGGTGGCATCGACAAGGGCCAAGCCGGCGGCGGCGGGCCAGGCCAAACGCCCGGCGGCCTTGCCGAGCAAGAAGGTGACGCCGCCGCGAAGCAAGGCCGTCGCGTCCGGGGCACGGGGGGCACGGCGCGGTGGGGTGCCGGTGCCGCGGGACGCCCGGGCGGAGGCGCGCCATATCCTGACGTTCGACTCGGACGATCCGTCGACGTTTGCGCCGTTCACCATCCCCGAGGCGCGGGCCGCTCGCAGCACCGAGCTGGCGGCGATTCCATGGCCGGCCGGCAAGCAGCCGACGCCGGCGCCTTTGTCGTCGCCGCCGTCGCCGGACGACCCGCTGCCGCAATGCGACTACCTGGTCGTCACCTGGACGGTCGAAGAAGCCAAGGCGCTGGCGGATGTCCTGACCCCCGGATTTCCCAGCAAGACGGCCTGGTACCCCTACACCCACAACTTCACCAGCAAGTTCGTGCCGATCATCCGCCGCGGCGCGCCGTCGGTCGCCGATTCTCACCGGCTGGGCAGCTATCTTCCGGTCACCATCGACGGCAAACGCGTGCTTTGTGTGAAATCCGAGCTGCACATGAGCCAGGACGGGCCGAAGCTGCCGATCGCGCTGCTGTGGCAGCAGATGATCGCCGAGACGCAGGCCAAAATGGTGATCACCACCGGCACCGCCGGCGGCATCGGCGCCGCCGTCGAGCTGGGGGACGTGGTGGTGGCGCCGCAGGTTCGCTTCGACTGCCAGGACCAGTTCAAGAGCGCCCCGTTCCACAACAGCCAGTACAACTGCTCGTCGCTGTCGTTCGCCACCCTGAGCCAGGTGCCGCCCCTGGTCGCCGCCAACCTGGCGCGCCTGCCCAAGGCGAGCCGGCCGCCCGCCGTGTTCACCGCGCCCACGGCCGGCGTGCCGATCGACGACGTGGTGACGACCGACTTTTTCGCCTTTGACGACGCCAGCAATACCTACAAGCTGCAGGGGCTGGGAGCCGCGGTCGAGATGGGCGACGCGGTGCTGGGCATGGTGATCAGCCAGATGAGCGCCAAGAGCCAACCGCGGTGGACGGCCATCCGCAACGCCTCCGACCCGCAGATCGCCGACGCCGGCATGACCCCCGCGGAGGCGCGCAAGGTCGCGGCGCAGATCTACGAGCGGTACGGCTATTGGACGACCGTGCCCAGCGCCATCACCTGCTGGGCGGTCATCCTGGGCAACTGAACCGGTCCGCCCTTGCCGCGGGGCATGGCCGGCGGCGGCACCGGTTCACCCCTGGCGCAGGGCGTTGACCGGATCGACGGCGGCGGCGCGGCGGGCCGGCACCAGGCTCGCCGCCATCGCCACCAGCATCAGCAGCGCGGCCACCGCGGTGAAGGTCAGCGGGTCGTACGCCTTGACCGCGAACAGCAGGCTCGCGATCAGGCGCGTCAGCAGCAACGAGCCGACCAGGCCCAGCGCGATGCCGGCGAGGGTCAGCCAGACGCTGCGGCCCAGCACCAGCTCCACCACCTGTCCGGTGCGCGCGCCCAGCGCGATGCGGATGCCGATCTCCTGCGCGCGCTGCGCCACGGAGTACGACATGATGCCGTAGATCCCCACCGCCGCGAGCAGCAGCGCCGCCCCGGCGAACAGCGCCAGCAGCTGCATCGACAGGCGCCGCCGCGCGATCGACTGCGCCATCACCTCCCGCATGGTGCGGAGCTGGAAGACCGCCTCTTCGGGGTCGAGCTCCTGCACGGTGCGGCGGATGCCGTTGATCAGCGACGCCGGATCGCCGGCGGAGCGGATGGCGACGCTCATGTTCGAGATCCCGAACGGCGTCTGCTCGAGCGGCCAATAGAGCTCCACGCGGGACGGCGATTCGAGCGTGCGGTAGCGGACGTGGTGGACCACGCCAACCACCGTCATCCAGGGGTTTTTCGATTCGCGGCCGCTGCGATGGATGCGCTTGCCGATCGGATCTTCGCGCGGCCAGTAGGTGTTCGCCATCGTCTCGTCGATGACGCAGACCGGCGCCGCCGTTTCGCCGTCGCGCTCGTCCAGGTAGCGGCCGCGCACCAGCGGGATGCGCAGCGCCTTGAAGTACCCCGGCGTGACTGGGCGCTGGTCCGCTTCGGGGGTGGCCTCCGTGGGCGCCACCGCCTGCGTGTCGACGGTGACCGTGCCCGACCAGCCGTTGCCGCTCAGCGGCAGGCCCGGAGAGGCGCCGGCCGCCAGCACGCCCGGCAGCTTGCCGACGCCTGCCAGCAGGTTGCGGTAGAAGCGCCGCTGGGCCGCCGCATCCTTGTAGCGCTCGTCGGGCAGCGACACCCGCAGCGTCACCACGCCGTCGGGGCGGAATCCGCCGTCGACCTCCTGCAGCCGCAGGAAGCTGCGGATCAGCAGCCCCGATCCGGCGAGCAGCGACAGCGCCATGGCGATCTCGACCACCACCAGGGCGGCGCGCAGGCGCTGCGAGCGGGCGCCTTCGGAGCCGCCGCGGCCGCCCTCCTTGAGGGCGCCGTGAAAGCTGGCGCGCGCCGCCGCGAAGACCGGCGCCAGGCCGAACACCACCCCGGTGGCGAGCGAAACCAGCAGGGTGAACAGCAAGGCGGTGCCGTCCAGGTGCACCTCGTCCATGCGCGGAAAGCTGCCGGCCGTGGTCGCCACCAGCACGCGCAGCGACCACGCCGCCAGCGCCAGCCCGGCCACCCCGCCCGCCAGGCCGAGCAGCGCGCTTTCGGTCAGCAGCTGCCGCACCAGCCGCCAGCGCCCGACGCCCAGCGCCTGGCGCACCGCCATCTCGCGGTCCCGCGTCGAAGCCCGCACCAGCAGCAGGTTTGCCACGTTGGCACAGGCGATCGACAGCACCAGGCCGACGGCGCCCAGCAGCACCCAGAGCGCCGTCCGGATGTCGCCGACCTGCTGGTCGAGCAGCGGCACCAGCAGCACGGCGAAGTTGTAGTCGCGGTAGTGGTATCCGGGGTTCTCGGCGATGATTCGGCGCGTCACCGTCGCCATGTCGGCGCGCGCCTGGGCCAGCGACAGGTCCGGTTTGATGCGCGCGATCACCTCCAGCCCGTGATCGCCGCGGCTGTTCGCCGAAAGGTCATCGGCGGAAAACGACAGCGGCGTCCAGATCTCCACGTCGCGCGGATGCTGGAAGCCGCGCGGCAGCACCCCGACGATCAGGAAGCTCTTGCCGTTCATCACCAGCTTGCGGCCGACGACGTGCGGATCGGCGGCAAAATGGCGCCGCCAGACGGCATCCCCCAGCAGCGCCTCCTGGTCCCGGCCGGGGAAGCCTTCTTCGGGCAGGAACGTCCGTCCCACCTGCGCCTGCACTCCCAGCACCGGAAAGAACGCGGGCGAGACGGCCGCCCCCTGCACGCGCTCGGGAGTGCCGCCAAAGTTGACGTTCAAGTTGACGTTGCCGATGGCGGCGACCCCCGCCAGGCTGCGGTTGCGCTGCAGGTCCATCAGCTCCGGCGCCGACACCCAGTTCTGGTCGTTGGGGCTGCCGATGCCGGTGAACCGCATCCAGATCTGCACCAGCTGCCGCGGCTGCGGATACGGCAGGGGCCGCAGGACCACCGCATTGACGATGCTGAAGATCGCCGAGCTGGCGCCGATCCCCAGCGCCAAGGTCAGCACCGCGACCAGCGCAAACCCAGGATTGCGACGCCAGGTCCGCAGCGAATAGCGAATGTCCTGCAGCAGTCCTTCCATTGCGTAGCGCCTCCATGCTGGGCCTGCCCTAGCGCCGTTCCGCCTGCCGGGGCGGCGCTGCCACCTGGAAGTACTGCCAACACCCCGCGGAGGTTTCTGCCACACGTGCCGGGTAGGGGATCTGGCCAGATATTTGCATTGCGCTATATAAGAGTAAGCGTGCGATGTGGCGGCCGGATTGGGTCGGATGCGCGCAAGGAGGAGATCATGACCAGATCTGAAAAGGCCCGCGCTGCACGAGCTACGGCACCCGCGCGCGCCTCCCTGTCTTTGGCTTTGACCCTGGCGCTGGCGATGACGGCGATGCTGTTCGCCGGCCTTGGCGGCGAGCCGCGCGCCGGAGCGCTGCCGTCGCCGCCAAGCCAGTGGAAAGGGGTCAACTACTTTCCCGCCGGCTACTACGCCTGGAACATGCTGAACAGCTGGAGCAGCGTGCAGAGCGCCGTCGACTCCGACATGGCGACGATGGCGGCAAACGGCGTGAACTTTCTGCACCTCTACCTGTGGGACAGCGATTGGGGCGGTGTCGGCTTCAACCCGATGCCCAAAACGCTGCTCGGCACCACTTACAGCCCGCCCAACAATTCACCCAACAGCCAGTGGGCGGCGCTGGACAGCTTCCTCTCCCTGGCGGAATCGCACGGCCTCTACGTCGGCCTGCACTTCGTCAGCAAATATCCGATCGATACGCTGAATGGGTTGAACGGCAACCTCGACCTGAACGGTGCGGCGCAGATGGGCGACGACTTTGCAACCTGGGCCAACACGTTCGTCAGCTACTTCACCCCGCGGCACCAGAACATCGCCCTGTGGGGGGTGACCTACGCCCTGGGGCCGGTGGTGGCCGATCCGCCGCTGTCCAGCACGTGGAACGTGTTTTTCGCCCACGCCTACGGTGGCGTCTACCAGGCGCTGCGCGGCTCCAGCAGCTGCCAGGCCTCCGGCAACGGCCTCGGCCTCATCGGCATCAACCTGGGCCTGTCGCCGCAGGTGCCCGCGGGCGGTTTCAACTACAGCTGGAACACCTCCTATCCGCAGCAGGCGGCGGCCGAGATGTCGGGGATGGGCGTCTGCGCTCCCGACATCTACATGCTGCAGCTGTACAACGCGCACAGTGACGATCTGGCGCAGATGCTCACCACCCTGAGCACGTCGCCGGCCGCGGGCGGCATCGTCATTCCAGCCAACCAGATCCTGGCGGTCGAATACGCCACGTCCTCGTCGATGGCCGCGGCGCCCTACGGCAACGGCGTCGCATCGTTCGGCGATTCGTACACGCCCACCACCGACACCAACGGCCAGGCACAGTGGTTGACCAACACCCTCTGCGCCTTTGCCCGCACCGGCGTGCAAAAGACCGCCTATTTTGGCTATTACGACGCATCGTCGTTCTATTCCAGCTCGCCGCCCGCCGACGTGGCCTGGCCCGGCTATTTCGGCTTCTTCCCGCTCGGTGGCGGCGCCGCCAAGCCCGCCTGGCCGGTGCTGTCCAACTACTTCACCAGCGGTGCGCTGGCCTGCTCGCCGCCGCAGCCGCCGCTGGTCCAGCTGCAGGCCAGCACCACCTATGTCGGCGCCGGCTACCCGGTGCAACTGACCTGGACCGCCAGCGAGGTGCGCCAGCTGCAACTCTCCGGCGTCGGCAATCTGACCCCGGCGAACGTCGATTCGTGCGCCAGCCTGCAGGGCGGCAACTGCGAGGCCATGTCCAAAGGGGTCAAGACCGTCTACCCGCCGGCGCCCGGCACCGCCACCTACACCCTCACCGGCATCAATTCGACTTCGCAGTCCTACCCCGCCGCCAGCGCCCAGGTCACCATCACCGTCAGCCAGAACCCCGTGGTGGCCGCGGTGACCGACAGCAACTACCAGAGCACTCTCTATGCCGACAGCACCATCGTCATCTGGGGCAGCGGTTTCACCGCCACCGGCGGCAACACCGTCCAACTGCAACGCCCCGGCTACGCCGACGTCTGGCTGTATGAGGGCGACGGCCACTACTACTGGGATCAGTCGACCGGCCAGATCAATTCCAGCCTGGACAACCGCGCCGCGCCCGGTCCCTGGACCGTCACTGTCCGCGACGCCACCAGCGCCCCCTCCTACCCGTTCAACATCACCATCAACTGATCACCTGGCGTCCCGGAGGCAAGGAGGGATCTATACTCATGGCATGAGCGAGGTTGCGAACAAGGAGCGAGCGGCGGCGCCCGACCAATGGCCAATTCGCGTCTTTCGCCTGGGCGAAGAGCCTTCTGAGGATCTGAGCGCGACCACTACGGCGGCGCAGCGGCTGGCCATGATGTGGCCGCTGACCCTGGATGCCTGGGCTGCGGCAGGGCGCTCGATACCGGACTATCCGCGCCACCAGGCGCCGATCCGCATCCTGCGAGCCAGCATTCGCCGCCCACCTCCTGCCTCCGGATGCTCGGACTGAACGACGACTTTCGAGACCTCCCTGCGAGCGGGAGAGTCCTTGTACCAGCCTGACTCCACAAAGGCCTTGCTGTGACTACGGTGCGCACGCACCCTGCCCGCTCGTGGCCAGATAGCGCAAAGTCGATTCTGGTAAGGTAGCGGCGGGCTGTTACCGAGGGCTATTCGGCGTGGCGAAATGGCGAATTGCGATGTTGGCGGTGCTGGCGTCGGCGGCCCTGGGCGGGGTGCGGCTGGCGGCGGCGGTGACGCCTTGCGTGGCGGATGGGACGACCCTATGCATCGACGATGCGCCGGGGGATCAGCGGTATCAGCTGCGGGCGACGTACCAGACGGCGCAGGGGGGTGGGCTGTCGGGTAACGGGCACGCGGTTTCGCTGGCGCCGGTGGGGTTGAGCGGCGGCGGGGCGTTCTGGTTCTTTGCCGCGAGCAACCCGGAGATGCTGGTCAAGGTGCTGAACGGGTGCGGGGTCGACGGGCATCATTGGGTGTTTGCCGCGGCTACCACCAATGTCGGGTTCAGCCTGGTGGTGACGGATACGTTCACCGGCGCGACGCAGACCTACACCAATGCCGATCTGACGCTGGCGGCGCCGATCCAGGACACGGCGGCATTCGATTGCAGCGACCCCTGCTCCAACGGCGACCTGGCGACGCATATCGATACCTTCACGGTGGCGCAGGGGAGCCCGTCGCTGGGATCGCCCCAGAGCTTTGCCTGGTCGTTGAGCGGTGCCGGTCCCTTTACGCAGTCGCTTTCGGGGACCGAGCTGACCGGCGTTTCGTTGGCCGGGAGCGACCGCACCTACAGCTTCAGCCCGCAGGTGTCAGGGCCGCACACGGCGACGCTGGCGGTGAGCGGACGCTGCGGGTCGGACAGCAAGTCGATCGATTACGACGTGCTCGCGACGTGCACGCCGCCCACCATCGGTTCCTTCACCGCCACCTACGCCGCGAACGAAAGCGCAGCCTGCGCCGGCGACAGTGTCACGCTGTCGTGGGCGACCGGCGGCTCGGGCGCGGTGTCGATCAGCCCCGCGATCGGCGCCGTCGCGGCGTCAGGCTCGACCAGCGTCACGGCCAGCGCGCCGACGACCTACACGCTGGCCAAGACCGCGGCCTGCGGCACAGCCACGGCGACCCTCAACCTGCAGGTGGCCAAGCCGGCGTCCATCCAGTACTTCACGGTCGACGAACCGATCTCCTGCGGGGCTCCGGCGACGTTCCGGTTCGACATCGAAGGCGACGGCATCCATTGGCAGCTGCTGACCGACACCACGTTCACCTCGCTGTCCGGGACGGGGTCGGGTCCGCAGACCGTCAACTACACCCCATTTCTGACAGATTGCGGTAGGACCGTCCAGATGATGCTGAGTGCCTGGGGCGCCTGCTACAAGGTCGTCTCTGCCACTGTGCAGGTGACCGTTGGCCCGTGCGCTCCCAACCAGTGCCTCGACTGACCGCCTCGCCTCGCTCGCTGCGCAGGATGTCAGCAAACGACTCGCGCGCTACCAGGTTTCGATTTTGCAGCCTCTCGATCTGCGCAGTCCCCGTGATGCTGGTCGCGCCCGAAAGCCAGGTCAGCCTATGGGGGATTGGGTGTGTATGCGGTTTCGAATTGGTCGATGGCATAGCGCATGTCGGGAGTGAGGGCGTGCTTGTGGTTGGTCTTGTCAGAGAGGAGCTCGAAGCGCTCGATACAGACGACGACGAACCGGTTGGAGTAGGCGTCGAGGTGGCCGAATCCGCCATGAACGCCGACCAGGACGCCCCGGGCGATGAGGCCGAAGGTGGCGCCGGTGTCGGCTTCGCCCTCGGCGGTCGCCGCGGAGTCTTCCGGGGCCGATTTGGCCTCGGCTTCGAGCTTCGCTTGGGGGCTGCCGGGGCAGGCGTCGCTGGCGGCCCAGTCGAGCCAGGTGTCGCCCACTTCGGGGCAGCGCAGTGAGTAGAGCTCCTGCCACTCGAAGCCGACGCGGAAGATGCCGACGACGCGCACCGGCTTGCCGCCGTAGGTCTCCGGCTTGCTCACCAGGTCGCAGTAGGTGAGGAGCGGCTCCCGGGCCGCCAGGCGGGCGGTCGTCTCGGCGGCCGATTCCGGCGTGACCGGCACGGTCGAGCAGCCAAGACATGCGGCCAGGAGCAGCACAACGACCCCTCTCTTCATCACGGCCTCCCCGGCTCTAACCTGAAGTCGCCTGCAGCCCCAAAAACTGATTATCCCCCGTTTGCCCGGCAGTGCTGGCGGTGATCTCCTTCGCCTCGACCCGTGCCCGGCAGGATGCCGAAAAGTCCACCTCGAAGCTTTCCAGGGTCTTCCCCTTCTCCTGCTTCGAGAATGGGGCCTCGCCGTTCTCCACGGCGGCCAGGGCTCGCCGCGCTCTGGCTCGGGCCTGTTCGAGCGTGAAGGGCCGAAGTCCCCGAGTTCGTTCGTGTGCTGCCGGCCGCGGTGGCGGTAGCGCAGAACCCAGGTTCGCCTGCCGCTGGGCAGAAGCCGCCGCAGCCCAAAGCCCCGCACCTCGCTGTCCCAGAGGATCTCGACCCGGAAGACCGGCTTCCCGTGCGCACCCGTGTAGTAGGCCGTGCCGCTATGCCGGGCGGCTTTGCACTGGCGCAGCGTGAGCCGGAAGGCGGTACCCTTGGCGCCATGTTGCGGGCTCAGGTCGGTGTCGGTGTCGGTCGTGGAGGTCATCTTGAATTTCAGCAGGATGTCAGCAAACTGACCGGTATCTGAGCGCGGCGACACGCAAACCGCAATCCGAAATCACGACGCAACAAGCTGGAATAAAAGGGCTTAGCGTATGACCACGAAGAGCATCGTAGGCCAGGGTAAGACCGTGCTCGAAATGATCAAGATCGAGCACACGCTGTTCGCGCTGCCGTTTGCGTTCATGGGGATGCTGCTGGCGGCGGGGGGGTGGCCGCGGTGGCGGACGGTGGGGTGGATCGTGGTGGCGATGGTGGGGGCGCGGAGTGCGGCGATGGGGTGGAACCGGCTGGCGGACCGGCGGATCGATGCGGCCAACCCGCGGACGGCGGGGCGGGCGCTGCCGGCGGGGTTGGTGACGCCGCGGTTCGTGGCGCTGTTCGTGGCGGCCAGCGCCGGCCTGCTGCTGGTGGCGGCGTGGCAGTTGAACCCGCTGGCGCTGGCACTGGCGCCGGTGGCGCTGGCGGTGCTGCTGGTGTATTCGTACACCAAGCGCTTCACGTGGGCGTCGCATCTGGTGTTGGGGCTGGCGATGGCGGGCGCGCCGCTCGGCGCCTGGATCGCGGTGCGCGGCGACGTTGCGGCGCCGCCGCTCGTGCTGGCGGCGGCGGTGCTGCTGTGGGGGGCGGGGTTCGACATCCTGTATGCGCTGCAGGACGTGGAATTCGACCGGCGGACGGGGCTTTTTTCGGTGCCCGCCCGGTTCGGGGTGCGGGGGGCGCTGTGGATCTCGGCGCTGCTGCACGCGGCGATGCTGGCGCTGCTCGCCGTGCTGCCGCGGCTCTACCTGGCTGGACCGGCCGGGCTGGCTGGGGCGGCTGGGGCTGTTGGGCCGGCTGCGACGGCGGGATCGGCGGCGGCGGCAAGCGCGGTGGGGACGGGTGGGGCGGTGGTGGCGGGCGGTACCGCGGCGGCGGTGGCGGGGCACGTGGCGCTGGGGGCGGCGTATTGGGTCGGGTGGGCGGGGTGCCTGGCGCTGATTTCGTACCAGCATTGGGTGGTGCGGCCGCGCGACCTGTCGCGGCTGGATGCCGCCTTCTTTCAGGCCAACGGCGCTCTGGCGGCGTGGCTCTTTGCCGCGACCGCTGTTGCTATACTGTGGCGCTGAGGGGGTGTACGGATGGCGGCGACCAGGCAGGTGTGGCAACCGATTCCGGCGATCGACGCGGACGCCTTTCCGGCGGCGCTGCAGGGGATCGCCGCCAAGGTGCGGGACGGAATGCGGTTGGATGGGGCGGAGGCCTTGACCTGCCTGACCACGCCGCACCTGCTGCACCTGGGGCGTCTGGCCGATGCGGTGCGGCGCCAGCTCAACGGCAACGTCACCTACTTCAACATCAACCGGCACATCAACCCCACCAACGTCTGCGTCTACACGTACAACTGCAAGTTCTGCAGCTTCGCGGCGCTCAAGGGCGAGCCGCACGCGTGGCAGATGAGCCACGAAGACGTCTACGCCCATGCCCGCGACCAGGGCGGCAACCAGGTCACTGAATTTCACATCGTCGGCGGTCTGCACCCCGACCTGTCGCTCGACTGGTACCTGGAGATGCTGCGCGGGCTCAAGGAGCGCTTCCCCCAGGCGCACCTCAAGGCGTTCACCGCCATTGAGGTTGGTTGGTTCGCCAAGCGCGAAAAGCTGTCGATCGAAGAGGTGCTGCGGCGCATGCGCGACGCCGGCCTGGGATCGCTGCCGGGGGGCGGCGCCGAAATCTTCCACGAAGAGGTGCGCCAGATCATCTGCGACGGCAAGCTGGACGCCGGCGAATGGCTGGAGGTGCACCGCGTCGCCCACCGCATGGGCATCAAGAGCAATTGCACCATGCTCTACGGCCACGTGGAGCAGCCGCACCACAAGGTGGACCACCTGCTGCGGCTGCGCGACCTGCAGGACGAGACCGGCGGGTTCAACGCCTTCATCCCCCTGGCCTACCACCCCGAAAACAACTACATGGGCCTTAAGTACCACACGACCGGCAACGACGACCTGCGCCACATCGCCACGGCGCGGTTGGTGCTGGACAACATCCCCCACATCAAGGCCTATTGGGTGATGGTGACGCCCAAGCTGGCGCAGGTTGCGCTGCGCTTCGGCGCCGACGACATGGACGGCACGATCGTCGAAGAGAAGATCTACCACATGGCGGGCGCCGGCACCGCCCAGCACCTCAGCCGGCCCGAGCTGGAACGCATCGTGCGCGAAGCGGGATTCGTGCCCGTCGAGCGCGACACGCTGTACAACCCTGTACAGCCGGTGGCTGCCGCGGTTTGAGCCCTACCGCGCCGGTCACCCTGGGCTTCCACTACCTGGCGGTGGACGGACCCATCGGGGTCGGCAAGACGACCCTGGTGGAGATGCTGACCCGCCACTTCGAGGGGGTGAAGATCCTCGAAGACGTGGACAATCCGTTCCTCTCCGACTTCTATCAGGACCGGCCGGGGGCCTCGTTCCAGACCGAGCTGTATTTCCTGCTGTCGCGCTTCAAGCAGCAGCGCGAGATCGCGCAGCGCGGCCTGTTCGACCGCCTGCTGGTGTCCGACTACACGTTCCAGAAGAATCGCATCTTCGCCTACCTCAACCTCTCCGACGACGAGCTGATGCTGTTCGACAAGCTGTACGCCCTGCTCGAACCGCAGGTGCCGGTGCCCGACCTGGTGCTGTACCTGGTGGCCGACGTGGGCACCTGCATGGACCGAATCCGCAAGCGGGCGCGCAACGTCGAGAAGATGATCTCGCAGGAATACCTGGCGGAGTTGATCGACGCCTACAATCACTACTATCATTACTACACGCGGTCCCCGCTGCTGGTGGTGGATACCAGGCATCTGGACTTCCCCCAGCGCCCCGAAGACTTCGACGAGCTGCTGTATCGCCTGGCGAAGCCGATGAAGGGGACCGAATATTTTCAGCCGCTTGGATCCCACTAGCACCTCGCGCGGCGAGGTGCCAGGGACCGAGACGGGAGACCTCCAGCGCCGGCCGCCCGACCCTTAGGGGGCATGGGCGGCGCGGGCACCGGTCGGAACCAGGGCTTGATCCCGCGGTGGTTGCACCAGGGACAGGCACCTCGCGGCCCTTACCGTGGCATGGCGCCTCGCGCGCCGGCGCCACCGTGACGGGTCGCCTCCGCCGACCGCGCCCGTGAGCGAGCGGGAGCGCGACCTGTTGCGCGCGCCTCCGTTCCCGACCGCCGCACCGAGCCCTTCCGTCTTCCAGGCGGAGGGGCTTTTGGTTTTTTTCGGCGAAAGGAGCCATCCGATGAGCCCGAAAGCGGAGGTCAAGAGCATCACCGTACCGTGGGTCGCGGCCGCCCGCGAGCGAGCCGAACCGCTGGTCATGGTCACCGCCTACGACTGCCCGATGGGCAGGACGGCCGACGCGGCGGGCGCCGACATCGTGCTGGTCGGCGACTCGCTGGCGATGGTCGTGTTGGGCTACCCGGACACCCTTTCGGTCACCATGGACGAAATGCTGCACCACGCCCGCGCCGTGCGCCGGGGGGTGCGGCGCGCCCTGCTGGTCGCCGACATGCCCTACGGGTCCTTCCACCTGGGGCGCGAGCAGGCGGTTGCCAACGCCGTCCGCTTCGTCAAGGAAGCCGGCGCCCAGGCAGTCAAGATCGAGGGCGCGCGGGGCGAGGTGGTGGCGGCGCTGGTGGCCGCCGAGGTGCCGGTCATGGCCCACCTGGGCCTCACCCCCCAATCCGTCCACCGCCTGGGCGGCTTCAAGGTGCAGGGCCGCGAAGAGGCGGCGAGGCGGGCGATCGTCGACGCGGCGCTGGACATGGAGGCGGCGGGCGCCTTCAGCCTGGTCCTCGAATGCGTGCCGAGCGACCTGGCGGCGGAGATCACCAGCCGCGTGACCATCCCCACCATCGGCATCGGCGCCGGTCCGATGTGCAGCGGTCAGGTGCTGGTCTACCACGACCTGCTGGGGCTCGAAGAGCGCATCGCGCCGCGCTTCGTGCGCCGCTACGCCGAGCTGGGCCGGGAATCCCGCGAAGCCATCGAGCGCTTCGCCGCCGACGTCCGCGGCGGCCGCTTTCCGGCGCCCGAAGAGGGCTACGGCAGCGGTCCCCGGCCGGCGGCGGGCGACTCCTTGCAGAAGCTCTACGGGTAGCCGCGGGCGTGCTGCGCGCGAGAGATGCGGCATCGCTGCGGCAGAGCCTTGCCGCCTGGCGGAGTCAGGGGGACACCGTTGCCTTCGTGCCCACCATGGGGGCGCTGCACGAGGGACACCTGTCCCTGCTGCGCCTGGCCCGCGCCCGCGCCCGGCGGGTGGTGGTCTCGGTCTTCGTCAACCCCACCCAGTTCGGGCCGGGCGAGGGCTTCGACCTCTATCCGCGCCAGCTGGGCAGCGACGTCGCCATGTTGGAGGCGGAAGGGTGCGACCTGCTGTTCGCCCCGGACGCCGAAACCCTCTACCCGGCCGGTCACGCCACCTGGGTCGAGCCGGCCGGCCCCGCGCTGGGGCTGGAAGGCGAGCGGCGGCCAGGCCACTTCCGCGGCGTCGCCACCGTGGTCTGCGCGCTGCTCAACCTGGTGCGGCCCGACGCCGCGGTGTTCGGCGACAAGGACGCGCAGCAGGTGGCCGTGGTGCGGCGGCTGGTGCGCGACCTTCATCTCGACGTCGAGATCGTCGCCGGACCGACCATCCGCGCCGCGGACGGCCTGGCGATGTCGTCGCGCAACGCCCTGCTGTCCGCCGAAGAGCGCCGCGCAGCGGTGGTGCTCCACCAGGCGCTGGCCGCGGCGGCGGCGGCGATCGCCGCCGGTGAGCGCCAGGCCGACCCGCTCCGCCAGCGGATGCGCCAGGTGGTCGAACGCGAGCCGCTGGCGCGCCTGGATTACGCCGAGGTGGTGGACGCAGACACCTTTCAGCCGCTGGCGGCCCTCGCCGCCTCCGCCCGGATCGTGCTACCGATCGCCGCGCGCCTCGGCAAGACCCGGCTCATCGACAACTTCCAGCTGGCGGTCGAGCCTTGATGTAGACGCCGGTCTGCAACCCAACCCGGCAGGCGCCGCGTCGCATCGCGCCCGGCGTGGCGCCCGCGGTGGCGCCGGCGCAGGTGGAGGTGGCGGCGCCCGCTGCCGCGACGGCTTGAAGCGCCCGCCCGTCTAGCGAGTGTCCCGCCCGGTTAATTCGCATAGTAGTCGCTTGCCCTCCGGCCCCCTGCCGGCGTTCCGCCTCCTCGACATACGTTCGACTATGCCTGCGTCGGCGCGCCTTGCCAGAGGACCGGATTGCAGCGCGACTACCATGCGAATTAACCGGGCGGGCCACTGGCGGGATCAGGCGGCCAGGTGGCGGTGGGCCTGCGCCAGGTCGTGTTGCAGCTGGAGACGCGCTTCCTGGCGCCGGGCGGCGTCGGGCATCCGCAGCACCGCCGAGGGGTGGACGGTGGGCGTGATCCAGGCGCCCCACCGACTGTCGAAAAACTGCCCGCGGTCGCGCGTGACGCGCGCCTTGTTGCCCAGCAGCGCCTGGCAGGCGGTGGCGCCCAGGCAGACGATGCCGCGCGGCTTCACCAGCCGGATCTCCACCTCCAGCCACGGCCGGCAGGCCTTCACTTCGCCCTGGCCTGGCTGCTTGTGCAACCGCGTCTTGCCGCGCTGCTCCCACTTGAAGTGCTTGACCGCGTTGGTCACGTACACCGTGTCGCGGGCGATGCCGGCGGCCGCCAGCAGCTGATCGAGCAGCTGCCCGGCCGGGCCGACAAACGGCGCCCCCGCCCGATCCTCCTTGTCGCCTGGCTGCTCCCCCACCAGCATCAACGCCGCGGCCCCCGGCCCCGCCCCCATCACCACCTGCGTCGCATGCTTGTACAGGTCGCAAGCCGTGCACCCCTGGGCGGCCCGCGCCAGCCCCGGCAGCGTCGGCGCCTCAGGAATGAAGCGCCAAGCGGCGGAATCGTCCCTGCGTGCCGTACCAGCCATACACCACCTGTGTACAAGACCGATGCCACTGCTTGGTTGCCTGGCGGCGGGAGCCGTCAGGGTCGCGCCGCCGCCGGCGTGGGCAGGAGGCTGGGCTACAATCGTCAGGAGCCGCGCGCGCCCCGGCCTGGGTTGCCCTGAACTGGCTCTCTCCCCGCTGCCGGCTTTCAGGAGACTCGCATGGACAGCACGCTCGCCGCCCCCGCCGCCCCCTCCACCACCACCGCCCCTGCCGTCGAACCGCTGGTCATCGCCGGCCGCTCGTTCCGGTCGCGGCTGTTTCTGGGCACCGGCAAGTACCCGGACTTTGCCACCATGGCGGCGGCGCTCGACGCCTCCGGCACCGAGGTGGTCACCGTGGCGTTGCGGCGGGTCAACCTGGACGAGCGCGGCCAGGGGTCGCTGCTGGACTACGTCGACCCAGAGCGCTACCTGTTGCTGCCCAACACCGCCGGCTGCTACACCGCCGACGAGGCCATCCGCACCGCCCGCCTGGCGCGCGAGCTGGGGGGCTGGGATTGGGTGAAGCTGGAGGTGATCGGCGATCCGCAAACCCTCTTCCCCGACAACGTCGAGCTGCTGAAAGCCACCGAGCGCCTGGTCGCGGAAGGCTTTGTCGTCCTCGCCTATACCAACGACGACCCGGTGGTCTGCCGCAAGCTGGCGGCCCTGGGCGCCGCCGCCGTCATGCCCGCCGGCGCCCCCATCGGCTCGGGCATGGGCATCCGCAACCCCGCCAACCTGCGCATCATCCTCGAACAGGCCACCGTTCCCATCCTGGTCGACGCCGGCGTCGGCACCGCCAGCGACGCCGCCATCGCCATGGAGCTGGGCGCCCAGGGCGTGCTGATGAACACCGCCATCGCCGGCGCCGCCGATCCCATCAAGATGGCCCGCGCCATGCGCCTGGCCGTCGAAGCCGGCTACCTTGCAGCCCACGCGGGCCGCATTCCCCGCAAGCTGTACGCCTCGGCCTCCTCACCGCTGACCGGCCTGCTCGACTGACCCGTCCCCCCGACCGGCCTAGTGTCCCTTCGGCCGTGAAGCTGTTCGAGCAAATGGCGGGCGGCCGGCTGCGGCGCGAGGCGGACTTGGATGCCGAGCTGCAAGCCGCGTTCGACATCCTGGTCCGGCAGTATGCGCAAACCCTGCCCCTCACCGAGGCGCGGCGGCAGGCCCGGCTCGCCTTCGGCGCCCTGGATCCGATCAAGGAGAACGTGCGCCGTGTGGCGGTGTTCCGGGCCGCCCTGCACACCGTCGTGCAGGACGTGCGCCACGCTCTGCGCGGGCTGCTGCGCGACCGCGGCTTCGCCTGCGTGGCGGTGCTTTCGCTGGCGCTGGGCATCGGCGCCAACGCCGCGATCTTCACCTTCTTTAACGCCGTCCTGCTGCGCCCGCTTGCCGCCCGCCAGCCGGAGCAGCTGGCCGCGATCTACACCAGGGCAGCCGGCAACCCGACGCTGCTGCGCACGTCGCTGCCCAACTATCTGGATCTCAGTGCCCGCAGCCGAGCCTTCACGGGCCTGGTCGCCTTCAGCGGCTCCGGCGTGACGGTCAACCGGATCGTCCAGGGCGAGCCGGTGCAGGAGCACGCCCAGCTGGTGTCCGACAACTACTTTTCGGTCCTCGGCGTCCAGCTCCGGGGCCACGGTTTCAGCGTCGGCTCGTCCGGCTCCGCGGGCGGCCCCGCCGAGGTGGTGATCTCCGATCGGCTGTGGCGCTTGCGCCGCGGCGCGGATCGCGCTCCCGTCGGCAGCATCCTGCGCATCAACGGCCACGCGCTGACGATCGTCGGCGTGGCGCCGCCCGGCTTTTCCGGCCTTAGCCGGCTGTCGCCGGTCGACGTCTGGCTGCCGGTGCGGCTGGCCGGATGGCTCGGCGTCGACAACTTCGGCGGTTTCACCGCGTCGCGCCGGACGGGGGTCTTCGACGTCGTCGGGCGGCTGCGCCCGGGCGTCAGCCTGGCGGCGGCGCAGGCCGAGATCCACCGCATCGACGCGGACCTGGCCGCGCGCTACCCGGTCGACGATCAGGGGCGCGGTTTCGAGCTGTTGGGGCCGGAGTCCTGTGCCATCGACCCCAACGTCCGCGCCGGCTACGTCGGCGGCGGGGTGCTCTCGCTGCTGGCCTCCGGCGCGGCGCTGGCGGTCGCCTGCGCCAACCTGGCCGGCCTGCTGATCACCCGCGGTGCCGGGCGCCGGCGCGAGATCGCGGTGCGGCTCGCCCTCGGCGCCAGCCGCCGGCGGCTGATCCGTATGCTGCTGACCGAAAGCCTGCTGCTGGCCCTTACCGGTGGCGCGGGCGGCCTGCTGATGGCAGTCTGGCTGCGGGACGCGCTGTGGTCGCTGCGGCCGCCCAACTTTCCGCAATCCCTGCCGATCGGCATCGACGGCCGAGTCCTGCTGTACACCCTGACGCTGGCGCTGCTGACCGGCGTGCTCTTCGGCCTGGCGCCGGCGCTGCAGATCTCGCGCCCGGACCTGGCCGAAGCGCTCAAGAACCCATCCGGCCACCCCGTCCGGCGAGGATGGCGCGGCCCGCGGCTGGGCCAGCTGCTGGTGGCGGCGCAGGTGGCGTTCGCGATGCTGCCGCTGTTCGGCGCCGGGCTTTTTCTGCGCAGCTTCGACAGCGCCAGGCGGTTCGACCCCGGATACCAGGTCGATCGGGAGGTCGTGGCAACCTTCGACCTGGGCACCGCCGGGTACTCGCTGGTGCAGGGCGCGATGCTCTATCACCACCTCCCCGACCAGATCCAGGCGCTGCCCGGAGTGGCGGACGCGGCGCTGGCGGAGAGCCTCAATCTCGACCCCGAAAACTTCTTGCGCACCGTCTTTCGCCGCAAGGAGCACGACGCTGCCGACGCCACGCTGGTGAACTCCAACGTGGTGACTCCCTCCTATTTCAAGACGCTCGGCATCCCGTTGCTCGCGGGCCGCGGCTTCACGGATACAGGCGGTTGGGGGGCGCCTCCCGAGGCGGTGGTCAACAGCGCCCTGGCGGAGCGCCTCTGGCCGGGAGATTCGGCCGTCGGCAAGCGGCTCTACCTGTTCCGCTCCGACGAGCCGATGGTGGTCGTGGGCGTCGTGCGCGATGCCAAGTACCTGTCGCTGATGGAGGAGCGGCGGCCCTATCTTTACCTGTCGCTGGTGCGGGAGTTCACCACCCCGATCTACGTGCACGTGCGCGTGGCGCCTCACATCGATCCGGCGGCGGTCCTGGGCGCGGTGCGCAAGACGATCCGCCGCCTGGCGCCGACCGTCGCCATCGGCGATACCCTCACTCTGCGAGAGCTGTTCGCGCGCAGCCTTTGGGCGCCCCGCCTGGGCGCCGCCGTGCTGGTGAGCTTCGCGATCCTGGTGCTGGTGCTGGTGGCGATCGGGCTCTACGGCGCGGTGTCCCAAGCGGTCCGCCACCAGCGCCGGGAGCTGGGGATCCGCATGGCAGTGGGCGCCAGCCGGTGGGCAATCCTGAGGTCGGTGCTCACCGCCGGCCTGGGCCCGGCCACCGCCGGCCTCGCCGTGGGAGCTGCCGGATCGCTCCTGGTCGCCCCGGCGGTGTCGCCGTTCCTGTTCCGCCTGGGCGGCGGCGACGGGCCGGTGCTCGCCGGCGCCGTCCTGGTGCTGATTGCCGCGGCCTGGATCGCCAGCCTGTCCGCCGCGCACCGCGCCATGGCAATCGACCCCGTCGACGTGATCAAACAGGAGTAGCGCGCCGGCACGCCTCTCTGCGTCGGCACCCATCTATCTCAACGCCATGGGTGGCGGGGGGCTGGAGGCGAGCGGCCGAGCGCCGGCCCGGCGTATGGATGCCGGGCCGGCGGGGCATTGGAGGATCAGCCGGTGCAGGCCGGCCGGTCAGCGGCCGACGGGGGCCGCGACCTCGCTCTTGGCGAAGAGGGCGACCATCTCGCGGTTGAAGGCCGGGATGTCGTCGGGCTTGCGGCTGGTGACCAGGTTGCCGTCGGCCACCACCTCCCTGTCCACCCAGCGGCCGCCGGCGTTCTTGAGATCGGTCTTGATCGACGGGAACGAGGTGATCTCGCGGCCGCGAACGACGTCGGCTTCGGCCAGCATCCAGGGTCCGTGGCAGATCGCCGCGACCGGCTTGCCGGCGTCGAAGAAGCTGCGCACGAAGCGGACCGCCTGCGGCTCCCGGCGCAGGTGATCGGGGTTCATCACTCCGCCAGGCAGCAGCAGGGCGTCGAATTGGTCGGCCCGCGCTTCGGCGAGCGGCGTGTCGACCTTCACCTCCTTGCCCCAATCGGTCATCTTCCAGCCTTTCACCTTGCCCTTGGCGGGCGAAACCACCACCGTTTTGGCGCCCGCATCCTCCAGCGCCTGCCGCGGCTCCATCAGCTCCACCTCTTCGAAGCCGTCCGCGACCAGGATCGCGACCTTCTTGCCTTTGAGATCTTCCTTGCTGGTCATGCAAACCTCCTTCTGCTGCTGTCCGGCGACGCCCCGTACCCGCTCGTCGAAGCACGATTGCGCAAGCCCGCGGGCCGGCATCCGTCGCCACCCCCAGCCTGGAGCAACATGGATGCCAGACCGCCTGCAACCCTTTCCCCTTGCCGGCGCCGCGGCGGATCAGCGTATGATGTGCCGCCTTGGCCGCCGCAAGATCAGGCTGAGGACCAAAAAGGAGGTGCACCATGCCAACCAAGGACGGATTCGACGACCTGCCCCGCTTTTGAACGGAGCAGCAAACGACGTCAGGGCTTCCCCTCCGAAACCCGCGTCAAACGCGGCCCAAGGACGGTCCACGGGGACAAGGAGCTGCTCGAAAAGCTCGGCCGCAACGACCCATGCCCCTGCGGCTCCGGCCGCCGCTTTCAAAAACTGCTGTCTGCCCGCCGGCCGCTTTTGAAGGGTCGGAGCGCGGCCACTACCTCCGCCCACCGTAACCACTGAACCCGGGCCGGCCGCCGTACTGGCCGGCCCGATTCGGCGTCCCGGCGCGTGCCACGAGGCTTAGGATGCGGCGGCGCGGCGAGGAAACGACCGGCGGCTTTTGCCGGCGGCCCGCTTGCGTTCGGATTGGCGTTATACTTCCGTAAAGCGCTGCATGAAGCTGCGGTGCTTCGCGTGAGGTTCCAGTGAATACAGGGGTCAGGCAGGATGGGCAGGATCTGCGGGCGACGCCGGCGTATACGGTCGCCGAGGCGGCACGCTACCTTTCCATTCCCTATCCGACGCTGCGATCTTGGTTTGCCGGGATTGAAGGGCATTTCAAAGCGGTCGTGCGTTGGGAAGTTGCTGAGGACCACCGCCTCTCGTTCTCGAACCTCGTCGAGGCGCACGTGCTCCGGGCGCTCAGGACCAAATATGGGATCTCGATGTCCAACGTGCGCACGGCGATCCGCTACGTTGAGCAAAGGGAGAACATCGACCGCCTGCTCCTGCATCCTGGCCTTCGCGCCGGGCTTGGCCGCCTCTTCCTCAAGAAGTACGCCGAGCTGATCGAGCTTGCCCCAAGCACCCAGCACGTCATCGAGCGGGCTTTTGAACAATATCTGGAAGCTGTCGTGCAGGATCCCGTCGGTGTGCCGGTCAAGCTGCATCCGTGGATACCGGATCCGCAGGTCGGTCCCAAGAAGAGTATTGTCATCGATCCAAAAGTCTCGTTCGGCCGGCCGGTAACAACGATTCGCGGTATCACGACGGTCGTGCTGGCCGACCAGTTTGACGCCGGCGCTTCGATCGAAGCGCTCGCGGAAGACTATGGGCTCTCGCAGGCAGCGATCGAGGACGCCCTTGCCTTCGAACGAGCCGCCGCCTGACCCTGTCTTCTTTGTAGATCGGGATCTTGGCCGGCGGTTTCCAGCAATCCTTAAGATAGGCGGTCTCTCGGTAGAGATCCACGACGACCACTACCCGGGTGTCGAGAAGCCACCCGATCACGTTTGGCTTCAGATGACAGCGGAACGGGGTTGGGTTGCAGTTTCCCACGACGCCAACATCCGCCATACGTCGCGGTCGCGAGACATCATCGCTGAAGCCCGCGCGCGGCTGATCGTGGTGAAGGGAAAGGCTCGCACCCAGGACCTGGCCCAGAACTTCCTCCGCACCTACGCCGCGATCTCCCGTTTTATCGCGCTTCGCAGGGGTCCAAGGATCGCCAAGCTCTACAGGCATGCGGAGGATGCAGCGCGGCCTGGAAGGATTGAGGGGTGGTGGGAGGGCTGATGGGTCGTTCGGGACGGCAGAACGCCCGAGGCAAGCGTTCCGATGTTCCGATCGGCGCCTCTTGGCAACGGATCGACGGGTGGGTTATGATGGCGGCATCATCACGATGCTACGAAGGTGAATCGCCGCGATGTATTAAGGGTTGGTCTGCTGGTCGGAGGGCAGGCCGCGTTTGCCCCGCTGCTCCGTCTTTGCTCGGCGCAGGTGCTGCCTGCGGGGCCGGGTCAGATACCGGCTTCTGCCCCGCCGCAGCTGCCGCTGTCCGATCGCGCCGCGGAGATCGTTCACCAGACCACGGTGGTGGACATGTTGAGCCTGCTGACGCTCGACTGGCCGCAGCTGTATGCGTGGGAGCGCGAGCCGCGCCGGCTGGGCATTCCTGAGATCGCACGTCTGCGGGCGTCCGGGATCCGCGTGTTTCATCCGGCGGTCGACCCCAACTCGCCGGACGCGCGGGGAGCGGCGTTGCGTTGGATGAGCGGCTGGAACCGGCTGATCGAGGGCCATCCGCTGACCCTGCGGCGGATCGACGGCGTGGCCGATTTCGGCCGGCTGCAGAGCGAGGACCGGATCGGCCTGTTGCTCGGCTTCCAGAACTCCAACCACTTCCATTCGGCCGCCGACGTGGAGGAGTTCTACAACCTGGGACAGCGGGTGTCGCAGCTGACGTACAACGAGCGCAACCGGTTGGGCAGCGGCTGCACCGATCCTGACCAGGGCGGGCTGTCGGAGTTTGGCGCCACGATCGTCGCGGCGATGAACCGCCAGGGCATGGCGATCGACATTTCCCACTGCGGCGAGCGCACTTCCCTGGACGCCCTGGCGGCATCGACCAAGCCGGTGCTGATCACCCACTCGAACTGTCGCGCCCTGGTGCACCATCCGCGCTGCAAATCGGATGCGGTGATTCGCGCCATGGCCGCCAAGGGTGGCGTGATCGGTATCAGCGTGCTGCCGATGATGCTGTCGGTCGGCCGCCCCGCCACCCTGGACGACGTTCTCGACCAGTTCGACCACGTGGCCGGATTGGTCGGCGTGGAACACGTCGGTCTGGGCAGCGACACCGACGTCGATGCCATCGATCCTCGCACCCACCGCACCCGCTCGGGCTACGCCGTGCGCGGCCTGAACCACGTCCATCGCGTCTTCGAGCTGGCCGAGGGCCTGCTGCGCCGCGGCTTTGGCGCCGCCGACGTGGCCGGCATCCTGGGCGGCAACTTTCAGCGCGCCCTGACCGACATCTGGACTCCCACCGCGGCCTAGCCTAAGCCTGGCCGAGCTAGCGTTTCGCGGCCGGCTGACGACGGGGCTTGGTGGGCGGGATGCCGGCTTCGCGCAGCACTTCGGCGGTGTGCTGGCCCACGGCGGGTGGCGGCTTCGCGGGGGCTGGCCGCGCGCCGTCGAACAGGAAGGGCGCGGCGATGGATTGGAGCGCGCCGTAGATGCCGTCCGGCAGGTCGATGAGCTGGCCGCGGTCGCGCGCCTTGGCGATGGCTTGGGCCATCGTGGCCGGCGGCCCGGCGGGGACGCGATGGGCGCGCATCGCGGCGTCCCAATGCGCCACCGGCTGGGCGGCGAAGATTGGGGCCAGCCGCGCCTCCAGCGGCACGCGGTGCGTCACGCGGTCCCGCGCCGTGGCGAAGCGCGGATCGTGCTCCAGGTCGGGGCAGCCGATCGCGGCGCAGAAGCGGCCCCACAGGTCGGGGCTGCCGACGCCGACCACGAACCAGCCGTCCGCCGCCTGGAACGCCTGGTAGGGCGTGAGGTTGGGGTGTCCCGAACCGAACCGGCCGGGCTGGCGGCCATCGGCCAGCCAGGATTGCACCGCATAGGACAGAAACGAAGCGCCGGCGTCGACCAGCGAAACTTCGACGTGCTGTCCCCGTCCCGACGCGTCGCGCTGGCGCAGGGCGGCGAGCGTCGCGGCGAGGCCGTACAGCGCCGACGCGAGGTCGACGATCGCCACGCCCACGCGGACCGGTTCGCCGCCGGCGAAGCCGGTGAGCGACATCAACCCCGATTCGGCCTGCAGCACCAGGTCGTAAGCGGGCCGGTCGGCCTCGGGGCCGCTCGAGCCGTAGCTGGTGACCGTGCACTGCACCAGCCGCGGATGGCGGCGGGTGAAGCGCGCGCTGCGAAATCCCAGGTTTCGCCACTGCGACGGCAGGAAGTTCTCGATCAGGATGTCGGCGCCGGCGAGCAGCCGCTGCAGCGCCGTCCGCCCCGCCGCCGTCGCCAGGTCCAGCGCCACCGAGCGTTTGTTGCGGTTGGCGGAGACAAAATAGGCGCTGGTGCGGTGCGCCCCGGTCCCCACCCACGGCGGCCCCCAGGCGCGCGTCTGGTCGCCGTCGCCCGGCCGCTCGATCTTGATCACGTCGGCGCCCAGGTCGCCCAGCATCATCGCCAGGTACGGCCCGGCCAGCACGCGCGACGCATCCACCACCCGCACGCCGGCAAGCGGCAGGGAGCGACGACCACGACGCTGGCGGCTGCTGGCACCCACTGCGCGGCGATGCTACCAGGCCGCGACGCTCCGCGGGCTGCCGACCCGCGCGCGGAGCGCGCGGACACTGCGGGCCGGCATCCTGAAAGGGTTGCCCACGCCCTGCCGCGGACCTGTTCCAGATCTCGATGCCGGCAGCGTCGCGGACCGGCAGCTCGCGCTTCTGGCGCAGCGCATCGCGGTAGTGGTCAAGGCTGCCGTCAGTTGGGCGTCAGCGCAAAAAGCCCGCCGCTCCCTTCGACGCCGGCATAGATGGTGGTTCCTGTCAGCGGATTGGCGGCCACGGTGAGGACCGAAGAGGCCGGCAGACCGATGCCCAGCGGCGCCCAGGTGACACCGCGATCGAGCGAGGCGAAGACTCCTTGGGAGGTCGCGGCGTAGAGTCCGGGCGCGGGCGACCCGGCGCCCACCGTGAGCGCCCGCGCGGTGCGGGCCGGCAGGCCCGAACCCGGCGCCTGCCAGGTCTGGCCGCCGTCCGCGCTGGCGACGAACGTGCCGTCGACCTGGATGCCGTAGAGGCGCTGCGGTTGCACCGGGTCGACGATCAGGTCCAGCAAGGTCTCTGCCGTGGGCAAAAGGCTCCAGGTCCTGCCGCCGTCCACGGTCTTGATCAGCGTCCCGGCCTCGCCAAGATAGGCGGTCCGCGCGTCGACGGGGTCGATGCGGACGAACCAGCCGGCTGGGCTGGGGATCAGCGTGGTGGTCAGCGGGATGTCGATGGGCGGGAGGTTTTCGGCGACGCTCCAGCTGGCGCCGCCGTCGGCGCTGATCGCCACCGCGGCCTGGCAATCCTCGGGGCACGGCAGGCCGCGCGGCTCGACCAGGTAGCCGGCGGCGAAGAGCGTTCGCGGGGCGGTGGGTGCCGCCGCCACGTCGAAGGCGACGATGCCGAGAGTCGTCCGGGGCTGCCAGGTGGCGCCCACGTTGCTGGTGTGGAAGAGAGCCGTCGAGCCGGACGCCGGGAGGTTGCCGGCGGCCTGAAACACCGGTGCGGCCAGAGCATAGGCAGCCCGTGCCGCGGCCGGATCGGCCACCGGCCGCTGCACCGGCGGCAGGCCGCCGACGACCTTCCAGCTGGCGCCGCCGTCCGCACTGACCCGGAACGTCGACGTCGGCAGCATCGGGGGCCGCGCCGCCGTCGGGCTGAGCAGTGCGACCGCGTACAGCAGGCCGGTGGTAGACGGATCGAGGGCCAGCGCGGTGACCGAGCTGGCGTCAATGCGGTTGCCTTGCGGGCTCCAGCCGCCGCCGGTGAGCGGCCCATGGAAGATGCCGTCCGGCACCGCGGCGGCGTAGGCGCGCTGCGGGCGCAGAGGATCGCCCAGCAGGGCGGAGAACGGCGAACCGCTGAGCACCAGGTTCCACGTCGCGCCGTCGTCCGTGCTCTTCCACAGACGGCCGCGTGCGCGATCGGTCGCTGCGTAGAGGGCTCCCGGTGCGTCGAACGCAAAGGTCACGGCAGTGTAGGTGGCGGCCGGCAAGCCGGCGACCCGCGACCAGACGCCGCCGCCGTTGCGGGTGACGAACAGGGCGACGTCGGTGGCGGCGATGGCGGTGCCCGGCCGCGCCGGGTCCACCGCCAGGCCGAACACCTGCGAGGCGCCGGGCAGCCCGACCTCCCGCCAGTTCTCGCCGCCGCTGCGGCTGATCAGCGCCACGCCGGCGCTGCCCAGGTAGACATGCTGCGGCGAAAGGGTATCCACCGCCAGCACGGATAGCGGGAGCAAGCCGCCGAAGTCCCTTTCCAACGTCCACGTGCTGCCGCCGTCGTCGCTGCGATAGACGGCGTCCGCGTCCGCAACATAGAGCGTGTCCGGTGCCGAGGGAGCGACAGCGAAGGCGGTCGGGATGCCCCCGAAGCCCGTCTGGTGCCAGCTGGTGGCGGCATCGTCCGAGCGGAAGAGGCCGCTTTCGGTGCCGGCATACAGGGTGGAGGCGCCGGCGGCCGGACTGGCCGCCAGGGCTCTGACGTTCACGCCGGCGAGGCCGGCGTTTGCCGGCTGCCAGGTGGCGCCGCGATCGGAGGTGCGAAACACCCCGCCGTAGGCAGTGCCGGCAAACACGGTGGGCGAGCCGGCCACCGCCGCCAACACCTGAACGTCGCTGCCGCCCGGCGGAATCGGCACCCAGGCGGCGCTGGCCGTGGCCGCGGCCGCGACTCCAGCCCCAGGCCCAGGCTCAGCCGCCACCCCAGCCGCCAGCGAAAGGAGAATCCAGAGACCTGGAATGAGGATCGGACGATGAAACAACCGTGCGTTCGACAAACGTTTCCCCCTGCGGCGGACCCACCGCCGTTGGGCGCTATCGCCCATTCTTAAGCACTGCCATTACATTGATCTACGCGGGGATGGCCTTGGACGTCTAGTACGGGCGCGCCGGCCGGCCGCGGGCTTGGTTGGAGCCTGGTCGCGTCCCGCACGCCTCGCACGCCGCCGCCGCTTGACTGGCGGCAAAAACTGCCTAGACTGCCTATTGGCCTTCGATATTGAAGCATTTCGGACCATGGGAGAGCACATGCAGAAGTCTGCCGAGCTGGTACAGGGAACGCTGGATCTGCTGATCTTGCGGACGTTGGCTCTGGGGCGGCGGCACGGCGTGGGCATCGCCGACCGCATCGGACAGGTGACGCGCGGGGTGTTCAACGTCAAGCCCGGCTCGCTGTTCCCGGCACTGCACCGGTTGGCGGCCAAGGGCTGGATCGAAGGCGAGTGGGGCGAAACCGAAGACGGGCACCGCGCCAAGTTCTACGTCCTGACCAGCTCCGGCCGCCGGCAGCTGGCGATCGAAACGCGCACCTTCCGCAGGGTCTTCGCCGCCTTGAACCGGGTTGTCGAAGGGGAAACCTGATTGACGCCGCCGCTCAGGAAGCTGCTGGGCGGCCGGCGCCGGCGCGAAGAAGACCTGGATGCGGAGCTGCGAGCCGCCTTTGACATCCTGGTCCGGCAGTACGCTCAATCGATGCCGCTGGCGGACGCCAGGCGGCAGGCCCGGCTTGAATTCGGGGCCTTCGATCCGATCAAGGAGAACGTGCGCCGGGTGGCGGTGGTCCAGGCCGCCCTCCACACCGTCGGGCAGGATCTGCGGCACGCCCTGCGCGCGCTCGGGCGGGACCGCGGCTTTACCGCCGTGGCCCTGCTGTCGCTGGCGCTGGGCATCGGCGCCAACTCCGCGATCTTCACCTTTTTCAATGCGGTCCTGCTGCGCCCCGTCGCCGCCCGCCAGCCGGCGCAGCTGATCGCGATCTACACCAAGGCGGCCGGCGGCCCGATGCTGCTGCGCAACTCGCTGCCCAACTATCGCGACCTGTGCGCCCGCAGCCGCGCCTTTGCAGGGATCGCCGCCTTCACCGGCGCGGGCTTGTTGGTCAATCGCAGCGGCAAGGGCGGGCCCGAGCAGGAGCACGCCCAGCTGGTTTCCGACAACTACTTTTCCGTCCTCGGCGTACCGCTCCGGGGCCACGGATTCAGCGCCGGGGCGGTCGATCCGTCGGGCGGTCCCGGCGAAGTGGTGATCTCCGATCGCCTGAGGCGCCTGCTGCACGGTGGCGGGCACGCAGCCTTGGGCGGCGTCCTGCAGGTCAACGGCCAGGCGCTCGCGATCGTCGGCGTCGCGCCGCCCGGCTTCTCCGGTCTCAACCTGCTGGCGCCGGCGGAGATATGGCTGCCGGTGCGGCTGGCCCGGCGGCTGGGCGTCGACAACTTTGGCGGCTTCACCGGCTCACGCCGGATGGGAGTGTTCGACGTCGTCGGGCGCCTGCGACCGGGCGTCAGCCGGGAAGCGGCGGACGCCGAGATGCGCCGCCTGGGCGCCGATCTCGCGGCGCGCTTTCCGGTCGAAAACCGCGGGCGAACCTTCCGCCTGCTGGGGCCCGAATCGTCCGCCATCGACCCCAACGTGCGGGACGGCTACGTCGGCGGCGGCGTGGTCTCGCTGCTGGCCGCCGGTGCGGCGCTGGCGGTCGCCTGCGCCAACCTCGCCGGCCTGCTGATCGCGCGCGGTGCCGGGCGCCGCAGGGAAATCGCTGTGCGGCTCGCCCTGGGCGCGACCCGCGGCCGGCTGATCCGCATGTTGCTGACCGAAAGCCTGCTGCTGGCGCTGGCCGGCGGCGCGAGCGGCCTGCTGCTGGCGCTCTGGATCCGGGGCGCCCTGTGGTCCTTGCGGCCGCCGACCTTTCCGCCGTCGCTGCAGATCGGCATCGACGGCCGGGTGCTGCTGTTCACCCTGGCACTGGCGCTGGCGACGGGAGCACTCTTCGGCCTTGCGCCGGCGCTCCAGCTGTCGCGCCCCCATCTGACCGAAGCGCTCAAGAATGCGTCGGGTCGCCCCGCCGGTCGAGGCGCGCGCCGTCCGCGCCTGGGCAGCCTGCTGGTGGCGGCCCAGGTGGCGTTCGCGATGCTGCCGCTGTTCGGCGCCGGCCTGTTTCTGCGCAGCTTCGACGACGCCGGGCGGTTGGACCCCGGTTTCCGCCTCGACCAGGAGGTCGTGGTGGCTTTCGACCTGGCCACCGCCGGCGATTCGGAGCCGCGCGGAGAAGAGCTCTATCGTCGTGTCGCCGGTCAGGTCCGCGCGCTTCCCGGAGTCGCCGCCGTGGCGCTGGCGGAGAGCCTCAACCTCTACCCGTTCGGCTACGTCATGCGCACGGTGTTTCGCGGCAAGGACCATGACTTCGCGCGGGCCACGATGGTCTATTCCACCGTCGTCACCGCCACGTACTTCGACACGCTGGGCATACCGCTGCTGGAGGGGCGTCTGTTCACCGATGCCGGCGGTCCCGGGGAGCTCTCCGAGGTGGTCGTCAACAGCGCGATGGCGCAGCGCTTCTGGCCGGGGGAGTCGGCCGTCGGCAAGCGGATCTACCTGTTTGGCTCCGATGAGCCGGTGGCGATCGTGGGCGTGGTGCGCGATGCCAGGTACCTGTCGTTGCTGGAGGAGCGGCAGCCCTGTCTGTACCTGCCTCTGGCGCAGATCTTCACCACTCCGATCTACGTGCACGTGCGCGGCCGCCCGCGCGCCGATCCGGCGGCGCTGCTGCTCCTGGTGCGCAAGACGATCCGCGGCCTGGCTCCCAACGTCGCGCTCGGCAGCGCCTTCACCATGCGGGAGGTGTACAGGCGCAGCCTGTGGGCCCCCCGCCTGGGTGCCGCCGTGCTCGCAAGCTTCGCCGCGCTGGTGTTGGTGCTGGTGGCGATCGGGCTTTACGGCGCGGTCTCCCAGGCGGTCCGCCACCAGCGCCGGGAGCTGGGGATCCGCATGGCTCTGGGCGCCAGCAGGTGGACGATCATGAAATCCGTGCTGAAGGCTGGCATCGTCCCGGCCACTGCCGGCCTCGCCGCGGGCACGGCGGGTTCGGCGCTGATCGCCCCGGCGGTGTCGCGCTTTCTTTTCAAGCTGAGCGGCGGCGACGGGCCGGTGCTCGCCACCGCCGTGTTCGTGCTGGTTGCCGCCGGCTGGATCGCCAGCCTGTCCGCCGCGCATCGCACCGCGGCGATCGACCCCGTCGACGTCATCAAGCAGGAGTAGAGCGGCAGCGCCTCACGCCAGCCCGTCCCGGCGGTGGTTCAAAATGCAGGCATAGCATGTCTATGCTATGATGGACGTGGCAAGCCGGGGAAGCAGGGAAGCGGCGATGGCAATCCTGGGGGGGAGGGCGATGGCAACGACACAAGCGGCGACGACGTCCTGGAAGCGATGGACCGGCATGCTCCTGCTGGGCCTGGCCTGGAGCGGTCCGGTGGCGGCGCAGCGCTGGGTTTCGGTCGGCCCGGCCGGCGGGGTGGGTGGCCAGCTGACGGCGGCGAGCGCCGATGCGAGCCGCGTCTACCTGCTCGGCCGGAGGCCCTCCGATACCTCGCTGGCGCTCTACGCCAGCGGCAATGGCGGACGCAGCTGGCAGACGGTGCCCGGACCGGCGCTCGCGGCGCTCTTCGCCGTCGACCCGGCGCGGGCCGACACCCTGTTCGGCCTGGTCATGGACGGTTCCCAGGCGCACCTGAGCAAGAGCGTCGACGGCGGCCTGCAGTGGCAGCCCGCCGACGCCGGCCTCGACGGCGACGCGGATCCTTTCACCGTCAACGCGGTGGTCTTTGACTCCCCGACCGGCGGCTCGCTGCTGGCGGCCACCGACGACGGCCTGTTTGCGAGCCAGGACGGCGGCGACTCCTGGCAGGTGCTGGCGCCGTTGGCCGGCGTGCCGACCGGCGCCCTGGCGGTTTCGCCGGTGCCGCCGTCGCACTGGCTTGCCGCGGTGGAGCTCCCTCTGCCCGGCAGCGCCAACTGCGACCCGGACACCGCGACGTGCACCTACGCCGACGTGCTGGAGAGCGTCGACCGCGGTGCCACCTGGCGGTCCACCCACTATCCCGCGCCCGACGCCGTGATCACCCAGCTGGTGGCCGGCGCCGCCTGGCAGGCAGCCCTGGCCGGCGGCCAGGTGATGCGGCGCCGCCCCGGCGGCGCCTGGCAGCCCGGCGCAGCGCTCCCCGACGCGGCCTTGCAGCTGGCGCGTTCGCCGGACGACGTGCTGTATGCGGCGACCGGCGTGGGGGTCTTTTACAGTCTGGACGGCGCCCGGTCGTGGCTGCCACGCGTTGCCAAGGCGCAGCCCCACGCGGGCGTCGATTCCATCGTCGTGCTCGCGGATGCGACGCGTACCGTCCTGGCGTCGGGACAGGACCTGTGGCGCTCGGAAGACCGGGGCCACACCTGGCTGGACTCCAGCACCGGCCTTTCGGGTCAGTTCATCGAGGCCCTGGCGGTGGCCGCCGACTCCAACGTCTACGCCGGGCTCTTCCCCCAGGGAGTGATGACCACCGCCAACCAGGGCGCGTCGTGGCTGCCGCTCAACCAGGGGCTGGGCGTCGACCGGCTGCCGCCGTTCGTCGACGACACCGCTTCGTTCGGCATCAACGACCTGGCCGCCGATCCGCACGATGCGGCGCGGGTCTACCTGCTGCTCGCCAAAGGCCAGACCAACCAGGTTGCGCGCCTCGCCGCCGGCGGCCAAGGCTGGGAGCTGCGGCCGCCGCTGCCGCTCGCCGCCCACTCCTTTGCCGGCGCCGTCCGCGTCGATCCGTCGACCGCCGGCAGCCTGTACGTGCTGGCCCAGGAGCCGGCGTCCGGCGACAACTACACCGCGGTCCTGCTGCACAGCAGCAACGACGGCCTCAGCTGGCGCCGGTTGCTGACCGACCCCCTGGCGATCTCCTCGCTGGCCATCGATCCGCGGCAAGCCGGCACCCTGTACGCCTGGACCTTCACCCGCGGCATCCTCAAGAGCACCAACCTCGGCGCCACCTGGCGGCAGATCGGCACCCAGCTGCCCAGCATCTCCAGCAGCCTGGCCGACACCCTGGCCCTGGACCCCCAACAACCGCAAAACCTGTACGCCGGCACCATCCACGGCGTGTACGCCAGCCACGACGCCGGCGCCACCTTCTCCCCCATCACCAGCGGCCTGCCGCAGGTGACCTACAGCCGCAAGCTGATCGTCGATCCGCAATCCCCGGCCGACCTGTACCTGCTCGATCAATCCGGCTTCTATCGCTGGAACGCCGCGACCCCTGTCTGGGTCGCCGACGACAGCGGCCTTCCCGATCCCAGCTTCCTGGCGCAACTGACCATCGACCCACAGCACGCCGGCCTGCTCTACGTCGGCACCGACAGCCACGGCATCTACCGCCTGCAGATCGGCTCTGGATCGCCATAGCGGAGACCGCTTGCGCCCATTGCAGGCATCGCCTACAATACATGCATGCAATACACGCTGAGAGATATTCCGCCCTTCCTGGATTCTGAGCTGCGCCGGCGGGCGAAGGTCGAAGGCAAGAGCCTGAACGCTGTTGCCCTCGAATCCCTGGCGCGTGGCGTTGGCCTGAACGACATGCCGCGGCGCTACCGCGATCTGAGCGATATCGCGGGTACCTGGAAGGAAGACCCCGAGTTCGACAAGGTGATCGCCGACCACGACCAGATCGACGAAGGTCTTTGGCGGTGAGGCTCGCTCTCGATACCAATCGCTATACCGACCTGTGTCGCGGGACCGACCAGGCGCAGGCAACGGTCGAAAGCGCAGAGGCAGTGCTGCTGCCCTTTGTCGTGCTCGCCGAGTTGCGCGCCGGCTTTGCCGCGGGCACGCGTGCCTCTGACAATGAGCGCGTCCTCCAGCGGTTTCTCATGAAGCCCCAAGTGCAGGTGCTCTTCGCGGACGCGCAAACGATCCCCCACTACGTCGCCGCCTATCGCCAGCTGCGGCATCAGGGAACTCCAATCCCGACCAACGACCTTTGGATCGCCGCGCTGGTGCTGCAGCACGATCTCGTGCTGTTCGCACGCGATCGTCACTTCGACCAGCTGCCCCAAATCGCGCGCGCCTGAGTACACAGCGGAGGTGCGGTCCAGGCGCTGCCGATCGGCCTGCGAATCGTCACCTCTGAGACACGAAAATTCACCTCAAGTTCGCAGTGCCGTGATGGCCGGGCGGTACGGTGGTCAAGCTCGTAGGTTCGCTGAACAACCTGAGAGGGAGATCATCATGCAAGCAGGCCATGACGCATCGATAGGGAAAAGGAGCAGACAGGCGCTGTCCGTATGGGCGGTGCTGGCGGTCACGTCGCTGGCTGGCGTTGGCGCGGTGGTACCCGCGGCGGCCCAGGACGGCGGCGCCGCTGACGGCGAGAGGGCGATCTCGGGGTGCCGGCTCAGGAACGCTGCCGGCGCGCCGATCGAACACGTGATCTACATCCAGTTCGACAACACGCACTTCCGCCGTGACACGGCCAACGTGCCGTCCGACCTGGAGCAAATGCCCAACCTGATGAATTTCATCAAGAGCCAGGGCGTGCTGAACACCGAGGACCATACGGTCCTCATCTCGCACACCGCCGGCGGCATCCTGTCGTCGCTCACCGGCGTCTACCCGGACCGCCACGGTCAGACGGTGACCAACAGCTACGTGCGGACCTCGCCCACCGGGACGTTTTCGTTTCCCAGCGCGTTCAGCTACTGGACCGATACGATTGCCGAGAACGTGCCGAACCTGATCACTCCGACCGGCGTCAACGCGCCGGCGCCGTGGGTGCCGTACACGCGGGCCGGCTGCAATGTCGGCGGCGTCGCCACCGCCGACATCGAGCTGGAGAACACCAACACCGACGCCGGCGGCGACATCACCAAGGTGTTCGGCAATCCGTCGCCGCAGTACAGCGAGGCGGTGGCCTCCTACAACGCCCCCTACGGCTCGGCGTTGGCCGCAAAGGCGACCACCGACTTTGAGGGCCTGGCGATCCACTGCGCCGCCGGCTCGTCGCTGTGCGCCGCGGGACAGAACGACGTCCTGCCCCAGGAAGTGGGCGGCTACAGCGGTTTCAAGGCGCTGTTCGGCGCCCAGGAGATCGACCCGATGTTGACCGGCAAGGCGGCGACGCCGCTCACCGACCTGGCCGGCAAACCGATCGCCGATTCGTTCGGGCAGCCCGGCTTTCCGGGTTTCGACGGCATGACGGCGGCGGTGTCGCTGGCCTACGTCGCGGCGATGCACGAGCACGGCGTGCAGGTCAGCTTCGCCTACATCTCGGACGCACACGACGATCATGGCGTCGACGGCACCGGGCAGTCCGCGTACGGGCCGGGCGAAGCCGGCTACGTGCAGCAGCTGAAGGCCTATGACCAGGCGTTCGGCGCCTTCTTCAAGCGCCTGGCGCACGACGGCATCACCCCGACGAACAGCCTGTTCGTCATCACCGTCGACGAAGGCGATCACTTTGTCGGCGGCGCGCCCACTTCGGCGGCCTGCGACGGCGTGACCGTGGCGTGCAACTGGCCCGACGGCCAGGTCGGCGAGGTGGACGTCAACATCGATACCGTCCTGTCCAACCAGTACCCGGCGCTCGGTGCGCAGTTCCTGGGCAAGACCGCGCCGTATGCGTTCACGGTGCACGGCGACGACGCGCCGCCGTTCTACCTGGCCAAGTACGGCACGGGCGGCGGGCCGCTGGGTCAGACCGATCCGCTGACGCGCCAGTTCGAGCACGCGGTGGCCCGGCTGACCGTGGTCAACCCCTATACCGGACTGCACGACTACCTGCTGGCGCAGATGGCCGATCAGACCGAAATGAAGGCGCTCCACATGTTCACCACCGGCGACCCGGTGCGCAACGCGACGTTCGTGCTGTTCGGCGACCCGACCTACTTCATCACCGACTATCCGTCCAGCACCTGCGAAACCTGCGTCGATTCAGCCTACGCCTGGAACCACGGCGACGTGCAGGTGGAGATCGGCAACACCTGGTTCGGCATGGTCGGGCCCGGCGTCCGGCGGTTGGGTGAAACCGCGATCTGGACGGACCATACCGATCTGCGGCCGACGATCCTGGAGCTGGTCGGGCTTGCCGACACCTACGAGTCGGACGGCCGCGTCATCGTCGAGGCGCTGAACGCCTACGCCCCTGCCCTGGCCGCCAACCGCGCGACGGTCGAACAGCTGGGCGCCACCTACAAGCAGCTGAACGCGCCGTTTGGCGCCTTTGGCATGAACACCCTGATCGCTTCGACGCGCGCGATCACCGGCAACGACTCAACCTATACGGCGACCGAAGCCCAGATCGCCAGCCTGACCACCCAGCGCGACGCCCTGGCGACCCAGATCCGCACCGCCCTGGACGGCGCCGCCTTCCACCGCCAGCCTGTCGACCCGACACAGGCAGCCGCCTGGATCAAGCAGGCGCAGAGCCTGCTGACCCAGGCCGCGGACGTCGCCGCGCAGTAACGCGGCAGCAGCCAGCAGCACTCCGACCGGGTTGCCGCCGCCGCCGCCATAACGGGCGGGCGGCGGCAGCCCGCGCCGCAGATGCCCCCGCCCGCGCCCCTGCCCGACCCCGATCAGTCCTGGTCTGGCCGCTGCCCGGCGAGGACCGGCGCGAACCAGACGCCATAGCCGTCGGGGTCGCGGATCGTCGCCAGCATGTCCTGGAAGTGGGCGATGCACTGGTCGCGCGTGATGTTGGTGTGCAGGGCGATCGCGTCCGCGTAGCCGTCGCTCCAGGCCTGCCAGATCGCGGCGAACGTCTGGCGCGGCACGCGCACCGTATCCACCACCAGGTAGTCGACGGTGACGTTGCGCAGGCCCTGCTGGCGCAAGAGCCGGTACATCTTGCGGCCGCTCAGCAGGTCGGTGTCCGTCGCCTTGCCGAACTGCGGCGGGGCGTTGTGCCAGAAGTCGCTGGCATCCATGGCGCGGGGTTCGAACGCGATCATCCCGTAATCTTCGGCCAGGACGTGCAACGTGCCTCCCGGACGCAGCACCCGCTTGAGCTCGGCAAGAACCTGGTCGATGTTGGGAATCGAGTGCAGCACGTGGCGGCACAGCACCAGGTCGAAGCTGGCATCGGCCAGGCCCAGCTGGTAGATGCTGCGCTCCTCGAAGCGCACCCGGTCTGCAAGGCCCAGCTGATCGGCGCGCTGCCGCGCCAGCTCGAGGTGCCCGGCAAGAATGTCGACGCCGAGCAGCTTGGCCGCGGGGAACATCTGGGCCAACCGCAGCGTCATTTCGCCGGTGCCGCAGCCGGCATCCAGGATCTGGGCGGTGGGCGGCAGCGCATAGCGCGCAAAGAGCGGCGCCTCCTGCGGCCACAGTGCTTCCGCCTGCGCTCGCAACGTGCGCACCATCGATTCGTCCGCCATTTCCCGTTCGTGCGGAAACCGATTTTCTGTCATGATCCAAAGGCTCCTCAAGCGCCGCGTGGCCTGTCTCTGTCCCGATCTGCGCCTCACGTAGTGGAGGGTAGAACGGAGGATACCGTGGAACGTACAATCAGATACGCGAAGCTGGTCCTGCTGCTGCTCCTGCCGCTGGGCGGGCTGACCGGCTGCGGCATGGTGGATAGCATGGCGGGTTACTCGGAGGCCAAGGACCTTCAACGGGTGGGGGTTCCCGCCCAGGCGAAGATCCTGGCCATCGGCGAGACCGGGATGTCGATCAACGATGAACCGGTGATCCGCATCGACGTGGAAGTGCAGCCCGCCGACGGGCCGCCGTACCAGGCGACGATCAAGCGGCTCCTCATCTCCCGGCTGGAGATCCCGCAGTACCAGCCCGGTCAGGTGATCGCCGTCCGCTACGATCCGCACCAGCCGGACCGGGTTTCGATCGACCTCGGGCCGCCGCCCGCCGCCAAGACCGGCAATCCCTTCGCCGACAACTTTGTCGCGGAAGCATCCCAGTCCAACCACCGGCTGCCGTCGTCGGCCGCGCCGTCGCTCTATCGCGGCAGCGACGACGATCTGGCCGACGTGCGGGCTCTGGAGCAGAACGGCTACCTGCGGCTGGGAGTCTCTTCCTTCGAGGGCGGCGCCGCGGACCCGCGGCAGGCGGTGGAGCAGGGGACGCGCCTGGGCGCCGCACTGGTCGTCGTCTACGGCCAGACGACCGCCGCGGAGGGCGCCATCCCGCAGCCGCTGCCGTACCATCCCGACTCAGCCGGCGGCGCGGCGACGCCGGCGGTCGCCGACACCTCGGGCGCCGCCGCCACGATCGGCCTGCTGCCGCCGCGCCCCCCCTCCCAGCACAGCGCAAGCTATTGGGCGAAGCTGCCGCCGATGGTGCTGGGCGTCATGACGCGGGCACTGTCCGACCAGGAAAAGGCACGCCTGCAGCGCAACGACGGCATGGTCGTCGAGCTGGTGGTCAACAATTCCCCGGCCTCCAGCCACATCGTGCCCGGCGACGTCATCACCGCGATCGACGGCAAAAAGATCCTGGACTTCCGGGCCGTGCCCGCCTTCCTGGATTCGATCGCCGGCCGCAACGTCCGCATCGACCTGCTGCGCTACGGTTCGCCCCTGACGGTCGACGTCCAGCTCAACCCCCTGCCGCCTGCCTGAAGCCCCGTCTGCAAAGCAGGGGCGCCCGCGCGGGCGCCCCTGACCTGAGGCAGGCCACGATTCCGTTCCAGGCGCAGGGCGGCGCGGGCCGTTGGCGGCCGCTCAGATCCGCTTGAGCTCGGCCAGGCGGCGATAGTGCTCGCCCAGCGCGGTGAGCTTGCAGGATTTCGATTCGATTGCGGCGTTCCACATATGCGGAGCGTCGACGGGAACGACCAGGTTGACCCGGTTGTATTTCTGCAGGATCTTGAACTTGGCAACGTTTTGGGGGTCGGGGGGCGGCGCGCCGTCCGGCCGCCCGCGCATCTCGGGCTCGAAGGAGGGATCGAGCTTGAAGTCGAATCCCACCGACGGGAACAGTGCCGTCATCTGTTGCAGCTCTGCCAGGTCGACCGGCGCCGCCACCTCGCGCAGGGATACAAACCTCGTGACGTTGGTCTTGAAGACCGGCCGCTGCTGCCAGGGACCGAGGGACTGATCGATATGCGCATACACGCTGCCCGGTGTGACGTCGCCCACCAGGTTGGCCGCGGCTCCGCGCATGGCGTCCACGAACAGGGCGGTGAAGACGCCGCTGCCGTTCTCTTCACTGGCGTACTGATCCTTGGTCGACGCGGTGAGGATGGTCATTCCTTCGTTGATCTCTGCCGCCTGCCTGCCGGCCGGAGTTCCTGCTACCCCCGAATGGCAGCTGTCGAGCACGATGATCTTGTTTTGCGATGGCGAGTCGTTGGCCATCGTCAGCACCTCGCCGAGGGCCAGGCCGTCGTCGCCTCTTTTGCAGTCGCTGGCGCACAGGTAACCACCGGTCGATTCGACGTGGCCGTGGCCGGCAAAATAGAGCAGCGCAATGTCATGTTTGTCGGCAAACAGCCGAGCGACCTCATCTTTGATGTCTGGCCGCGACAGAGCCGTCTCGCCGCCGGTGGCGGTCATCAGCTGGACGCCGAAATTCGGCTTGCCGTTGGCATGCCGTTCGAGCACCGCCTGCACGGCATGTGCATCGTTGACGCAGCCGAACAGAGACGGCACGTGTTGGTAATAATCGATACCGATCACAAGGGCCTTGCGCATGGAAATCGAATCCCTCCTCAAAAATAGTTGTGATGTTCAGCCGGCGCGTGCCGCAAGGGCGTCTTCCAGGACCTGCGCCCACGCCAGGATCTCGCCGCGGCGCTGCCTGGCTTCGCGGATGATGCGGAGGTTGCGGGCGGTGGTCTGGGCTTCCCAGGCCGCGCGGACGACGGCCAGGGCGTCGGCCAGCGCCGCACTGGCGCGCGCCTCATCCTTGGCCAGGACGGCGAGCTCAAGCCTGGTCGCGTAGTCCCAATAGTCGGACTTGCCGGCAGCGATGCGCCGTTCCACGGCGTAGGCGACGACCGGCAGGATCTGCAGGCGCGCGGGATCGGGGGGATCCGCCACCTCCATGAGCGTCACGGCGTTCACCCCCGGATAGGCGTCCCGCCAGTCCGCTTCGAAGCCGCGACGGTAGCTGTCGATCGCCCTGGTCAGCAAACCCTTGGCGGTGAAGACGTCGCCCTTGTCGCGCGCGCGTTCCCAGCGGTCCTTGTAGACGCGGCCGAGGATGCCGCAGGTTTCGCTGCTGGGGCCGCGTTTTGCGATCAGCGCCACCAGGATCTGCTCCGCCTCCTCGCCGCGGCCCATCCGGTTGAGCGCCAGACCGAGCTGCTCCTGCACCAGCACGGTCTGGGCCAGGGGGCCCGGCATCTTGCGCGCCAGAGCCACCATCCGTTCCCAGGCCGAAACCGCGCGATACGAAAGGAAGAGATCGATCACCACGCCGGCCTCGACGTCGGAGAGCGGTCCCAGGCCGTCCTCGACGGTCGCCACGGCCGCCTCGTCCTTGGACCGGGCGTCGGCCAGGCGCTGCTTCTGCTCCGCCGAGTAGCGCACCTGTTCACGAAACACGTCGGTTCTGTCGTGCGCGATCTGGTTGGGGTAGCCGTCCACCAGCTGGTAGATCGGGCTGTCGGCAGGCGGCTGATCGGCCGCGGCAGCGCGCGCTTCGCGCAGCCGCTTGACCAGATGCGACCGCGTATCGTCGAGGTCGGCCGGCGTGCCGGCCGGCGTCAGCGGGTAGGGCATCGCGCGCAGCGGCGCCACGTCGAACGGCAGCCGCCCGCCCTCGGCGAACAGCGCCACGGTGCTCCACGGCCGCACCGCATGGCGCAGCCCAAGCTCGTAGAACACGTTGGCGCTGGCCGTCGTCAGGTCGGCCACCGCGTACTCGCAAAGGATCAGCCGCTCGAACATCGGCTTGTGGATGATTCCCCCCGCCACCTCCTCGTCGGCGCGCAAGGGCTCGAGGCCCGCGGCACGGATCGCGGGAGCGATCAGCTCCCGATAGACACCGTCGAAGTCGATCAGCATGCCGCCAGCATCAGTCTTGGCGCCGAACGGCATCAGCACGAAGCAAAGCGGAGAGGGCACGGTTCAGTCTCCTGGTGAAGGTCGATTGTACTGATTCTACAATGATACTGAACTTTTGAGACAGCGCGAAACGCGGCCGCCTGGAGCCGCGGGTGCCGCGGTGATCAGACTTCGAAGAGGATGCCTTCGGTGGCGCCGCGGGCGGAATTGATGACGCCGGTGGAGTCGTGGCGCGGCATCATGCGGATGAAGCCGCCGCCGTAGGATTCGCCGAAGGCGAAGAGGCCCCAGACCAGGTCGTGGACGGCGGTGCCGTGGTCGCCATATTGATAGAGGTGCGGCCGGGAGGCGACGTGCTCCTGGGCCAGGTAGCCGGGTTGACCGGCCAGGCGGTCGACGACGGCGCGCCAGGCTTCGGGCGTCATGGCGGGGCCGACGAAAACGTCCCTTCCCTGGAAGCCGGCGATCGGTTTGATGACGAAGCTGCAGCGCTCTTCGCGCAGCAGTTGCGAAAGGTTTCGGGTTTCGCCGCGGTAGGTGACCTGGCTGTCGGCCAGGTCGCGGCACCAGGGCACGTGGGCTTCGATGATCGCTCGCTCCTCGGGCGTGAAACGGTCGCCCGCGGCATGTTGCGACAGCAGCGCCAGGTTGCGCTTGTCGTTGAGGATCAGCTCGACAGGGCCGTTGTACAACGTCAGCTGCTCGGCCTTGAAACTGCGGTAGATCGCCTGCGGCCGGTCTTCGCTGCTCATTTCGATCAGCGCGTGCAGCGGCATCGCGCCGAGGTAGACGATGCCGCCGCGCACCGCCAGCTGGCCGAAGTGGGCGACGATCAGGTGACCGGCGGCGGCGCCCGCACGCCGGAGCAATGATTCATACATGCCGTTCAGTTCGTCGAAGGAGAGGGCCGCGGCGAGGTCCGGCGAGGTCACCACGGCGCAGTTGACGGCGCCGTCCGCGCAGTGCGGGCGCGCCACGTTGTCCTCTACGACGTGACGCAGGAGAACCTCCAGCGGGTCGACGTGCACGGGGTGCAAGCCGCGCTCGGCGATAAAGGAGGCGACCAGCGGATGCTTGCGGCATGCCTCTTCGAAGTAACGCAATTGCCAGCCTCCCAGGCGGCCGGCGTTGACTTCGATGCACTTGACGCCGGCGACCGAATCGATGAGGTCGCAGCGCGCGACGGCGGTGTCGATGCCGTTGGGCGGCGCCAGCAGCAGGGTCGCCATCAGCTCGCTGGACAGGCGGTAATACTTGGCGATCCGCACCGGGTCGCCGTCGAAGATGCGTTCGGGGATGCTCTTGAGCAGGCGGGTTACGCCGACCGTGGCGCGGCGCAGCTCCGCCGACTTGCGGGCGTCGACGAAGGTGGGCCACGACTGCAGGCGGTAGTACTCGCCCGCCTGCACCCGCAGCCAATCGGGATAGCTGGCGGTGCGATAGTCGATCGGCGCGAGCCCCAGCGGATGGGCGGCGGCGAAGTCGAGGAACTGGCGCGCCGCGGCTGACAGATCCATGGCGCTGGCAAGAGCTTCCGCCGGCGGCGAAGCCGCGGACGGCCCGGCCGGCGGTTGCTGCGCATTCGAAATCAGCTGGTTCATTTCCTGCTCCTCAACCTTGCGCAAGAAGGATAGCAGGCGCGCGCCGTTCGCGCCCAGTTGCGTGCAATCTTTTAGAACAATTATGCCGACATTCGCATTCTATGGAATCTAAAGTTAGTGCAGATATTGTGAAGATCCAGATTTTGAGATCTTTGCGTCATACTTCCTGGAATCCCTTGCTTCACGAATTAGCTTGGCCTAGCATGACACCGCAGAAACACTTACCTGGTGGCGCCTTGCGCAAGGACTCTACAGAGAGCATCCGGCGGGAACCCTTTTCGTCGACGAGCAACCAGCCGCGGCCGCGACCGGCGGATTTGCCTGCCGATCTTTCGCAAGGCGAGCGGTCGCTGTGGTTCGTGCACCACCTGGCGCCCGAAACCGGCGCATATAACATCGCCGCCGCGGCGCGCGTGTGCACCGCCGTCGACAGCGGCGCCCTGGAGCAAGCTTTTCAAGGGTTGGTGGACCGTCACGCCGCCTTGCGCACCCGCTTCCCCGAGCTGGACGGCGCGCCGCGCCGGCAGGTCGCGGCAAAGGCGCGCGTGGCCTTTGTGCGCCAGGACGTCGCGGCGCTGAGCCGGGACCAGCTGCGCGAGCGGCTGGCCGAGGAGGCCTGGCGCCCCTTCGACCTGCGGCGCGGCCCCCTGCTGCGCGTGACCCTGTTCGAGGGCGATCCCCACGGTCCGGTGCTCCTGCTGGTGGTGCACCACATGGTGGCGGACTTCTGGTCGCTGGCGATCCTGGTCCGCGAGCTGCCGGCGCTCTACGGCCAGGCCGCCTGCGGCAGGCCCGCCGAGCTGCCGCCCCCGGGCCTGCCCTACGAAGAGCACGCGCGGGCGGAGCGTGAGACGCTCGCTTCGCCGCGCGGCCCGGCCCTGCTGGCCTTCTGGCGCCAGCAGCTGGCCGGCCTGCGGACGCTCGACCTCCCCCTCGATCGTCCTCGCCCTGCCGTGCAGACGTTCCGCGGCGATTGCGTCCGGCTGCGGTTGCCGGGTCCGCTGACCGAGGGCCTGCGGGCGTGGAGCCGCCGGCGTCACGCGACGCCGTTCATGGCGTTTACCGCGGCGTTCCAGACGCTGCTGAGCCGCCATGCGGGCCAGACCGACCTGGCGATCGGCGCGCCGCGCGCCGGACGCTCGCAGTCGCAGTTCGCCGGCACCGTGGGCTACTTCGTCAATCCCGTCGTGTTGCGCGGCGACCTGGCCGGCGATCCGACGTTTGCCCAGCTCCTGGAGCGCACCAGGACCATGGTGCAGGCGGCGTTCGCTCACGGCGACTGCCCGCTGCCGCTGCTGGTCGAGCACCTGGAGCCGCTGCGCGACGCCAGCCGGACGCCGCTGTTTCAGGTCTCCCTGGTGATGCAGAAGGAGACGCGCGGCGTTGCGGGTCTCACCGCCTTCGCGCTCGGCGAAGCAGGAATCGAGGTCGGCACCGACGACCTGCGGCTCGCATCGCTGTCGCTCGACCGGCCGCCCGCGCCCTTCGACCTGCAGCTCCACGCGGTCGAGCGGCAGGGCTCGCTCAGCCTCGCCCTGCAACACAACGCCGACCTGTTCGACCGCACCACGGCGGCGCGCTGGCTGGAGCGCCTGGCGGCGCTGGTGGCGGGCGTCGTCGCCGATCCCGAGCGGCCGCTTTCGGCGCTGCCGCTGCTCTCCGCCGCCGAGCGGCACCAGCTGCTGCGCGAATGGAACGACAGCGCTCGGCCGCTGCCGGCCGCGGCGCCGGCAACGCTGCACGGCCTTTTTGCGGCGCAGGCGGCGCGCACGCCGAACGCCGTCGCCCTGGTGGCAAACAGCGCGAACGCCGCAAACGCCGCCGCCGATGCCTCCAGCCCGGCCGCGGCGCGCTGGACCTACGGCGAGCTGGACCGCTGGTCCGATCACCTGGCGCGCCGCCTGGCCTCCCTTGGCGTCGGACCGGAGGTTCGCGTCGGGGTCTGCCTGCCGCGCACGCCGCTGCTGGTCGCCTCGCTGCTCGCCGTGCTCAAGGCCGGCGGCGCCTACGTGCCGCTGCTCCCCGACCATCCGGCCGATCGCCTGGACTTCCTGCTGCGCGACAGCGGCGCCGCGGTGCTGCTGACCGAGCGGCGATTGGCCGCCAGGTTCCCGGCGGCGGCCGGCGGCGCCACGCCGCGCGTCAAGCTGCTGCTGGTGGCGCCGCCCCGCGGCCGCAACCAGCGCCGCTGGCGGCGGGCGCCCGCCGTCGGGTCCGGCAACCTGGCGTACGTCATGTACACCTCGGGTTCGACCGGCAGCCCCAAGGGGGTGGCGATCGAGCACCGCAGCGCCGTGGCGTTCGCCCGCTGGGCGCGCATGGTGTTCGCACCCGCAGAGCTGGCCGGCGTGCTCGCCGCCACCTCGATCGCCTTCGACCTGTCGGTCTTCGAGCTGTTCGTGACCCTGGCCTGGGGCGGCAAGGTGGTGCTCGCCGCCGATGCGTTTGCGCTGCCGCGGCTGGCCGCGGCGGGCGAGGTCGTGCTGCTCAACTCGGTGCCGTCGATCGTCGCCGAGCTGGCGCGCCAGGGGGCGCTGCCGCGGTCGGTGCGCACGATCAACCTGGCCGGCGAGCCGCTCAAGCGATCGCTGGTCCAGACGCTGCGCGACGCTTCCGCCGCGTCGCGCGTGCTCAATCTGTACGGGCCCTCCGAGACCACGACCTACTCGACCTGGGCGCCGGCGCCCTTCGACGAAGGGCGCGAGCCGGCGATCGGCCGCCCGATCGCCGGCAGCCGCGCGGTGCTCCTGGGCCGGTCGGGCGAGCCGGTGCCGGTCGGCGTGCCGGGCGAGCTGCTGCTGGGCGGCGCCGGCCTGGCGCGCGGCTACCTCAACCGGCCGGACCTGACGGCGGAGCGCTTCGTGCCCGATCCGTTCCCGTCCGCGGCGGACGGCGCGGCGGGCGGCCGCCTGTATCGCACCGGCGACCTGGCGCGCTGGCTGCCCGACGGACGGCTCGACTACCTCGGGCGCATCGACGCGCAGATCAAGCTGCGCGGCATCCGCATCGAGCCGGGCGAAATCGAGCACGCGCTCGGCCGCCATGCCGCGGTGCGCGCCGCCGCTGTGCTGCTGCGCGACGACCTTCCCGGCGGCGCCGGCCTGGTGGCCTACGTCGCGTCGTCGCTCGCGCCGCCGACGCCGGTGTCGGCGCCGGCGATGGCCGACGAGCTGCGCGAGCACCTGCGCCGGCTGCTGCCGGACGCGATGGTGCCGTCCGCCTTCGTCATCCTGCCCAGCCTGCCGCTCACCGCCAACGGCAAGCTCGACGTCAAGGCGCTGGCGCGCCTGCGTCCGGAGCGTGCCGCGGCCCGCGCTGCGGACGAGGCGGACGCGGCGGCGCGCGGTGCGGCGGCGCTGTCTCCCGGCGCGGAGCTGGTGGCGGGGATCTTCGCCGAAGTCCTCGGCCTGGCGCACGTCGCGGCGGAGGAGAGCTTCTTCAGCCTGGGCGGCCATTCCCTGCTCGCCATGCAGGCCGCCTCGCGGGTGCAGGCCGTCTTCGGCGTCGAGCTGCCGGTGCGGGCGCTCTTCGAAGCGCCCACCGCCGCTGGCCTGGCGCGCTGGATCGAGCGTGCGGTCACGGGCGCAGCGGCGGGCGCGGGCGCGCCGGAGCCGCCCCTGACGGCCGGCGCCAGGCCGGCGCCGCTGCCGCTCTCCTTCGCCCAGGAGCGCCTGTGGTTCCTCGATCGGCTGGCCCCCGGCGAGGCGGTGTACAACGTGCCGGGCGCTCTGCGCCTGCGCGGCGACCTGGCCGCCGGCGCGCTGGCGGCGGCGCTCGCCCAGCTTGCCGTCCGGCACGAGGCGCTGCGCACCGTGTTCGTCGTGCCGCCGGGAGCGGCACGGCCGGTGCAGTGCGTGCTGCCGGCGTCCGATCCGGCGTCGGCGCCGGCGGCGCCGCCGGTCACCGAGATCGACCTGGGGGCCCTCACCCCCGCCGCTGCCGAGCGCGAAGGCCGGCGGCTGCTCGAAGCCGAGGCCGGGCGTCCCTTCGATCTCAGCCGCGGGCCGCTGTGCCGCGCCCTCCTGCTGCGGTTGCCGCGCCGGCAGCCGCGCGAGAGCCTGCTGCTGGTCAACCTCCATCACATCGTGACCGACGGGTGGTCGCTCGGGGTGCTGTTCGACGACCTGGCGGCGCTCCTCACCGCCGCGCCGCTGCCGCCGCTGCCGGTGCAGTACGCCGACTACGCGGTGTGGCAGCGGCGGCGCATGCAGGGCGAGCCGCTGGCGCGCTCGCTCGCCGCCTGGCGCACCCTGCTTGCCGGCGCGCCGCCCACGCTGGACCTGCCGCTCGACCTGCCGCGCCCGCCGCTGCAGACGTTCCGCGGCGGCGTCGTCGAGATCGATCTGCCCGAGGAGCCGAGCCGCGACCTCCGCCAGCTGGCCCGCCGGGAGGGCGCGACGCTGTTCATGACGCTGCTGGCCGGCCTGGGCGTGGTGCTCTCCCGCTACAGCGCCCAGGCTCAGGTGGTGATCGGCACGCCGGTCGCCGGCCGCCCGCGCCGCGAGCTGGAACGGCTGATCGGTCTGTTCGTCAACACGCTGGCGCTGCCGGTGGCGGTGGATGAGGCGGAACCCTTCGCCGCGCTCCTGGCCCGCGTCCGCGCCGCCGCGCTCGTCGCCTATGCGCACCAGCAGGTGCCGTTCGAGCGCCTGGTCGAGGAGCTGGCGCCGCGGCGCGACCTGTCGCGCTCGCCGCTGTTCCAGGTGCTGCTGGCCACCGCCGAGGAGGCGCCGCGGCCACGGCTTCCCGGCGTCGAGGCCGAGCGCATCCCGCTGCACAACGGCACCGCCAAGTTCGATCTCACCGTGACGCTCGCGGCCGAGCCGCGGCTGCGCGGCACCATCGAGTACAACCGCGACCTGTTCGACCGCGCCACCGTGCGGCGCCTGGCGGGCAGCCTGGCGACGTTGCTGGGCCGCGTCGCCGCGCACCCCGAGCAGCGCCTGGCGAGCGCCGGCATGCTGTCCGCGTCCGAGGCGTGGCAGCTGGCCGGCGAGTGGAACGCCGCGGCGAGCCCGGCCGCCGCCTTGGAGCGCACCGGCACCGCCGATCCGTCCGACCTCTACGGGGTCTTCGCCCGCCAGGCCGCGCGCTCGCCGCGGGCCGAGGCGCTGGTCTGGGGCGAGCAGCGCCTGACCTATGGCGAGCTCGCGGCGCGGGCGTCGGGCCTGGCCGCCCTGCTGCGGCGGCGGGGCGTGGGGGCGGAGACGCTGGTCGGGCTCTTCTTGCCGCGCACGCCGGCGCTGGTCGAGGCGATGCTGGCGGTGGTCGCGGCGGGGGGCGCCTACGTGCCGCTCGACCCCGCACATCCGCGCGAGCGCCTGGCGCACGTGCTCGCCGACAGCGGCGCCGTGCTGGTGCTGAGCGATACCGCCCTGGCCGGCCGGCTGCCGCCGGTGACGATGCCGGTCGTCTGCCTCGACGCCCTGCCGCCGGCCGCGGCGCCCGCCCGGTCGCCGGCGCGCGCTGGCCTGCCGGGGGCCGCGGCCGCCGCCCGCCATCCGGAGCGGCTGACGCACGTGATCTACACGTCGGGCTCGACCGGCCGGCCGAAAGGGGTGGCGGTGCGCCAGGCCGGCGTGCTGGCCCTGGTCGGCTGGGCGCGCGCGGCGTTCTCCGTCCAGGACCTGGCGGGAGTCCTGGCCGCGACGCCGATCGGCTTCGACGTGTCGGTCTTCGAGCTCTGGGTCACGCTCTGCCTGGGCGGCCGGGCGATCCTGGTGGAGAACGTCCTGGCGCTGGCCGACGGGTCGCTCGCCCCGGCCGCGGCGGCGGCGGTGACGCTGATCTGTGCAGTGCCTTCGGCCATGGCCGAGCTGCTCCGTCTGGGGGCGCTGCCGCCCGCGGTGCGGGTGGTGAACCTGGCTGGCGAGGCGCTGCCGCGCCAGCTGGCGGCGCGGCTCACGGCGCTGCCGGGGATGGCGGCGGTCTACAACATCTACGGCCCCACCGAGGACACCACCTATTCGACCTGGGCCCGCGTCCCTGCCCGGCCGGCGCAGGCGCCGCCCATCGGGCGCCCGGTTGCCGGCTCGCGCGCCTACCTGCTGGACGCGGACCTGCTGCCGGTGCCGCTGGGGGCCATGGGCGAGCTGTGGCTGGGCGGCGCGTCCCTCGCCCGCGGCTATTGGTCCCAGCCGGCCTTGACGGCGGAGCGCTTCCGCCCCGACCCCTTCGCCGCGGCGCGGGGGGAGCGCGGCGCCCGCCTCTACCGCACCGGCGACCTGGCGCGCTTCCGCCACGACGGCGCGCTCGACTACCTGGGCCGCCGCGACCACCAGGTGAAGGTGCGCGGGTTCCGCATCGAGCTGGGAGAGATCGAGGCGGTGCTGCAGGCGCATCCGCGCGTGGCGCAGGCGGCGGTCGTGGCCCGCGACGACGGGCGCGGCGACCTGCGGCTGGTGGCGTACGTGGCAGGGGCGGCGGGGGACGACCTGCGCGACTACCTGCGGCAGCGCCTGCCGGGCTACATGGTGCCGGCGGCGTTCGTCCTCCTGGCGGCCCTGCCGCTGACCGCCAGCGGCAAGGTGGACCGCGGCGCCCTGCCGGAGCCGACCGGCAGCTGGGGCGAAGTGGACGGCAGGCGCGCGCACGTCCCGCCGCGCACGCCGGTCGAAGAGCTGGTCGCCGGGATCTGGGCCGACCTGCTGGGCATCGAAGAGATCGGCGCCGCCGACGATTTCTTCGCCCTGGGCGGCCATTCGCTGCTCGCCACCCAGCTGGTGTCGCGTCTGCGCGCGGCGTTCGCGGTGGAGCTGCCGCTGCGCGCCGTGTTCGCCAACCCGACGCTGGCGGCGCTGGCGGCGGCGGTCGACGCGGCGCGCGCCGCGTCCGCCGGCGGCGAGGGCGAACCGGGGCAGGCGCAGGCGGCCGGCGCCGGGGTCGTGCCGGTGCCGCGCGACGGCAGGGCGCTGCCGCTGTCCTTTGCGCAAGAACGGCTGTGGTTCCTGGACCAGCTGGAGCCGGGCGGCGTCGCCTACTCGCTGCCGGTGGCGGCGTGGCTGGCGGGGCCGCTGCGGGTGCCGGCGCTGGCCGCGGCCCTGGAGTCGGTGGTCGGCCGCCACGAAGCGTTGCGCACGTACTTGCGAATGGGAGTCGCGGCGCCCGAGCAGGTGATCGTGCCGCCGGCGCCGCTGGCCCTGCCGGTGGCGAGCGTCGAGGCGCTGCCGGCGGCGGTGCGCCAGGACGCGGCGATGCGTCTGGCGGCGGCAGCGGCGGCGCGGCCTTTCGACCTGGCGCGCGGGCCGCGAGATCCGGCGAGTGCCGGCGGGCCACCGCGGCCTGCCGGCCTGCTGCGGGTGTTGCTGGTGCGGTTGGACGCGGAGCGGCACCTGCTGGTGCTCAACCTGCACCACGTGGTGAGCGACGGCTGGTCCATGGGGGTGCTGCTGCGCGAGGTGGCGCAGGGGTACGCGGCGTATGCGTCCGGGCGGCGGCCGGCGCTGCCCGAGCTGCCGGTCCAGTACGCGGACTACGCGATCTGGCAGCGGCAGCGGCTTGCCGGCCAGGTGCTGGATCGCCAGGTGGCCTGGTGGCGGCAGCGGCTGGCCGGCGCGCCGGCGACGCTGGACCTGCCGGCGGACCGGCGGCGCGGCCTGCTGCCGGTGGCAATCGCGGCCGCGGCAACGGCGGCCGCTGCCGGCGAGCCGGGCGGCAGCGTGCCGCTGGCGCTGCCGGTGGCCCTGGAAGCCGCATTGCGCGGCGCCGCGGCGCGCGGCGGCGTGACGGTGTTCATGCTGCTGCTGGCGGCGTTCCAGGCGTTGGTGGCGCGGCTCGCGGGCCAGGAGCGGGTGGTCGTGGGGTCGCCGATCGCCAATCGCACCCGCCGCGAGATCGAAGGGTTGATCGGATTTTTCGTCAACACGCTGCCGCTGCCGGCGGACCTGTCGGGCGGCCCGTCGGTGGTGGACTTCCTGGGTCAGGTGCGCGACACGACGCTGGGAGCGTACGCCCACCAGGAGGTGCCGCTCGAAAAGCTGGTGGCCGAGCTGGCGCCGGATCGCAGCCTGGGCCGCAACCCGCTTTTCCAGGTAGTCCTGGCGCTGCAGAACGCGCCCCTGCCGGCGTTCGACCTGGGCGGCCTGCGCCTGGCGCCGGTCGCGTTGCCCACCACGACGGCCAAGTTCGACCTGACGCTGGCGCTGGCGCCGGGCGCGAGCGGTCTTGGCGGCGCTGCCGGCATGGCCGGCACGCTCGAATACGCGCGCGCCCTCTTCGATCGCGCCACCGCCGGGCGGCTGGCGGCCAGCTACCTGACCCTGCTGGCGGCGATGGCGTCTGCCCTGGGCGCCGCGGAGGCGCCGGCCGCGCGCGTTGCGGAGCTGCCGCTGCTGTCGGCGGCCGAGCTGCAGCAGCTGCGGGAGTGGCGTGGCGAAGCCGAGCTTCCGGTGGCGCCGGAGGCGGGGCGCGAGACGATCGCATCGCTGTTTGCGGCGCAGGCGGCGCGCACGCCGGACGCGGTGGCGGTGGCTGCGGCCGGCGGGGGCGATGTCAGCGGTGTCGGCGATGTGCGCGATGTCCGCAGCGAGGCGGTGACCTACGGCGAGCTGCGCCGGCGGGCGGGGGTCCTGGCGGACCGCTTGCGGGCTGCCGGGGTGGGGCCGGAGGTGCCGGTGGGTCTGCTGGCCGAGCGGTCGGTGGGGATGGTGGTGGCGACGCTCGCGGTGCTGGAGGCGGGCGGCGCCTACGTGCCGCTCGACCCCGCGGCGCCGCCGGCGCGGCTGGCGCGGCTGCTGGCCGAAGTGAGCCTGCCGGTGATCGTCGCCCAGCGGCACCTGGCCGCCGGCCTGCCCGCCGCCGCGGGGCTGGCAGGGATGGTGGTGGAGATCGACGGCGGCGGCATCGCCAGCTCGCCGGCGGCTCCCCCGCGTCCACGTCCCGCCGCGCCGCCGGCTTGGTGCGAGCCGGACGGGCTGGCATACGTGATGTTCACGTCGGGTTCGACGGGCACGCCCAAGGGCGTGGCGGTGACGCAGCGCGGCGTGGTGCGCCTGGTGCGGCGGACGTCGTACGCGCGGTTCGGTGCGGACCAGGTGTTTTTGCAGCTGGCGCCGATCGGCTTCGACGCGGCGACGTTCGAGATCTGGGGAGCGCTGCTCAACGGCGGCCGTCTGGTGCTGGCGCCGCCGGGACCGGTTTCGACGTCGGAGCTGGGGGAGCTGCTGGCGCGCCAGGGGGTGACGACGCTGTGGCTGACGGCGGGTCTGTTCCACGAGATGGTGGAGCAGAACCTGCCAGGTCTGCGTCCTGTGCGTCAGCTGCTGGCGGGCGGCGACGCGCTGTCGCCGGCGCTGGTGTCACGGGCATTATCCGGCCTGCCGGGGACGCGGCTGATCAACGGCTACGGTCCGACGGAAGGGACGACGTTCAGCTGCTGCGCCACGGTCACCGCCGAGTCGGTGGGAGCGACGGTGCCGATCGGGCGCCCGATCGCCGGCACGGAGGTGGCGGTGGTGACGGGTGAGGACCAGCCGGCGGGGGTGGGTGTGCTGGGCGAGCTGGTGGTGGGCGGGCAGGGCCTGGCGCGGTGCTACTGGGGCCGTCCGGAGCTGACGGCGGAGCGATTCCGGCCGGACGCGGGCGGCCCTTCCGGCGGTCGGGTGTACCGGACGGGGGACCGGGTGCGTTGGCTTGCCGGCGGCAGCCTGGAGTTTGCCGGCCGTCTGGACCGGCAGGTGAAGATCCGCGGCTACCGCATCGAGCCGGGCGAGATCGAGGCGGCGCTGCGTTCGCACCCGCGGGTGACGCAGGCGGCGGTCGTGGTGCGCGCTGCCGGCGACGCTGCCGGCGCCGCTGCCGCTGCCGGTGACGGGGGCGTAGGCGGAGGCGACAAGCGGCTGGTGGCATACGTGGCGGGGGCGGAAGGGGACGACCTGCGCGGCTATCTGCAGGAGCGCCTGCCGGGCTACATGGTGCCGGCGGCGTGGGTCCGCCTGGCGTCGCTCCCCCTCACCGCCAACGGCAAGGTCGACCGCGCCGCCCTGCCCGAGCCCGCGGCCGCCGACCGAGGCGGGGAGCGCGAGCGGTTCCACGTCGCGCCGCGCACCCCGGTCGAAGAGCTGGTCGCCGGGATCTGGGCCGATCTGCTGGGCATCGAGCAGGTCGGCGCCGGCGACGACTTCTTCGCCCTGGGCGGCCACTCGCTGCTCGCCACCCGGCTGGTGTCGCGCCTGCGCGCGGCGCTCGCGGTAGAGCTGCCGCTGCGCGCGGTGTTCGCCAACCCGACGCTCGCGGGGCTGGCGGCGGCGGTCGAAGAAGCCCGCGTCCTGCCTGCCGGCGGCGTCGACTCGGCGCGCCGCGGCCCTGCCGGCGCCCCGCTCCTGCCGGCGCCGCGCGACGGCGCGCCCCTGCCGCTTTCGTTCGCCCAGGAGCGGCTGTGGTTCCTCGACCAGATGGAGCCGGGCACGACGGCCTACAACATGCCCCTCCAGGTCGAGCTCACCGGCCGGCTGCTGCCGCCGGCCCTGGCGGCGGCGCTGGCCGAGGTGGTGCGCCGGCACGAGGCGCTGCGCACCACCTTCACGGCCGCCGGCGGCACGCCGCGCCAGCACGTCGCGCCCGCCGCCGGCACCTTCCCGCTGCCGCTGCTGGACCTGGCCGGGCTGCCTGCCGCCCGCCGCGAGCGCGAGGCGGAGCGCCTGGGCCGCGAGCAGGCCGCCGTGCGCTTCGCGCTCGACCGCGGGCCGCTGTTCACGGCGCTGCTGGTGCGGCTGGGCGCGGAGCGCCACCGCTTCCTGGCGACGCTCCACCACGTCATCGCCGACGGCTGGTCGGTGAGCGTCCTGGTGCGCGAGCTGGCGGCGCTCTACGCGGCCGTCCGCGCCGGCCTGCCGTCGCCGCTGCCGGCGCCGCCCATCCAATACGCCGACTTCGCGCTCTGGCAGCGCGGCTGGCTGGCGGCGTTGGAAGCGACCGAGCTGGCCTATTGGGAGTCGCAGCTGGGCGGCGAGGTGGCGAGCGTCGAGCTGCCCGCCGACCGGCCGCGTCCGGCGATCCAGACCTACCGCGGCGGGCGCCGCCGGCTGGCGCTGACGCCCGAGCTGACCGCGCGCCTCAAGGGCTTCGGCCGCGCCGCGGGGACGACGCTCTTCATGACGCTCCTGGCCGCCGTCAAAGCGCTGCTGTGCCGCCACAGCGGCGAGCACGACGTGCCGGTGGGCGCGCCGGTCGCGGGCCGCCGCTGGCAGGAGACGGAGGCGCTGATCGGGTGCTTTCTCAACACACTGGTCCTGCGCACCGATCTGGCGGGTCCGCCCACCTTCCGCGAGCTGGCGGCGCGGGTGCGCGCCGTGACGCTCGCGGCGTACTCCCACCAGGACGTGCCGTTCGAGGCGGTGCTCAACCGCCTGCGCCTGGCGCGCGACCTGTCGCGGGCGCCGCTGTTCCAGGTGCTGTTCAACATGCTGAACCTGCCGGCGTGGGACGCCTCCCTGCCGGGGCTCGACCTGCGCATCCTCGCCGTCGCCGACACGCCGTCCAAGTTCGACCTCACCTTCTACGTCGCCGAGGCCGATGCCGGCGTCGCGATCGACCTGGTCTACAACGCCGACCTCTTCGACGAAGCGCGCATGGCCGACGTCCTGGCGCAGCTGGCGCAGTTTCTCGCCCAGGCCGTCGAGCGGCCGGACGAGCCGATCGACCGCCCGTCGCTCGCCACCGCCGCGGCGCTGGCGCTGCTGCCCGACCCCGCGGCGCCGCTGGACGCGGGCTGGATCGGCGCCGTGCACGAGCTGTTCGCGGCGCAGGCCGAGCGCGCGCCGGGACGCTTGGCAGTGGCCGACCCGGACGTCGAGTGGACCTACGGCGAGCTGCTCGCGGGGACGCGGCGCGTCGCCGGCTGGCTCGCCGGCCGGGGGGTGCGCGCCGGCGACCCGGTCGCCATCTTCGCCCATCGCAGCGCGCCCCTGGTGGAGGCCGTCGTCGGCGCCCTCACCGCCGGCGCCGCCTTCATGGTGCTCGATCCGGCGTACCCGCCGGCGCGTCAGGTCGAGATGCTGGACCTGGGCGCGCCGCGCGCCGCGCTGGCGCTCGCCGCCGCCGGGCCGCTGCCGCCCGAGGTGCAGTCGTGGCTGGGCGCGGCGGGCTGCGCCTGCCTGGAGCTCCCGGCGGGCGGCACCGCGGCGGTCCCGGCGCTGGCCGGGTTCGGCGGGTTCGGCGCCGCCGCCCCGCCGGCGCGGGTCGGCCCCCATGACGTGGCCTGCATCGGCTTCACCTCCGGCTCGACCGGCGGTCCCAAGGCCATCGCCGGGCTGCACGGCCCGCTGTCCCACTTCCTGCCGCGCCACTGCCAGGTCTTCGAGCTCGGCCCGGACGATCGCTTCTCGCTGCTGTCGGGCCTGGCGCACGACCCGCTGCAGCGCGACATCTTCACGCCGCTCTTCCTGGGCGCCGCCATCGTCGTCCCCGACCCCGCCGACAGCGGCATCGCCGGCCGCTGGGCGCGCTGGATGCGCCGCCGGGGCGTGACCGTGGCGCACCTCACGCCGGCGCTCGGCCAGCTGCTCGCCGAACGGCCGCCGGACGGCGAGCTGATCGAGGTGCCCAGCCTGCGCCGCGTCTTCCTGGTCGGCGAGGCCCTCACCTGCCGCGACGTGGCCCGCCTGCGCGCCATGGCCCCGGCGGTGACCTGCCTCAACCTGTACGGCTCGACCGAGACCCAGCGCGCCGTCGGCTTCCACCGGGTGACGGCGCGGGAGGCGGAGTCGGATGCGGCGCGCGACAAACAGGTGTTGCCGCTCGGCCGCGGCATCGACGACGTGCAGCTGCTGATCGTCAACCCTGCCGGGCGGCTCGCCGGTATCGGCGAGGTCGGCGAGATCGCCGTGCGCAGCCCGCACCTGGCCCGCGGCTACCTGCGCAACCCCGCGCTGTCGGCCGAGCGGTTCCAGGTCAACCCATTCACCGGCGCGCCCGGCGACCGCGTCTACCGCACCGGCGACCTGGGCCGCTACCGGCCCGACGGCGAAGTGCTGTTCGCCGGCCGCTCGGACTTCCAGGTCAAGCTGCGCGGCTTCCGCATCGAGCTGGGAGAGGTCGAGGCGGTCCTGCTGCGCCATCCCGCGGTGCGCGAAGCGGTGGTGGTGCTGCGCGGCGACCTGCCGGGGGGCAGCGGCCTGGCCGCCAACGTGGTCGTCCACGGCGCCTCCCCTGAGAGCGCCGAGAGTGCGGACGACAGCACCCAGGCGCTGCGCGCCTGGCTGGCACACCGTCTGCCCGCCTACATGGTGCCGGCGGCCTTCGTGCGGCTGCCCGCCATCCCCCGCACCGCCAACGGCAAGGTGGACCGCCGCGCCCTGGAGCGCATCCCCTTGCCGCACGCCGACCAGGGCGCCGCCGCCCCCGCCGCCGGCCCGCGCACCCCCGCCGAGGAGCTGCTGGCGGGCATCTGGGCGCAGGTGCTCGGCCGCGAGCGGATCGCCGCCGCCGACAGCTTCTTCGACCTGGGCGGCCATTCGCTGCTCGCGACCCGCATGACGTCGCGGGTCCAGGAGGTGTTCGGCGTCGAGCTGCCGCTGCGGCGGCTGTTCGCCAACCCCACCCTGGCGGCGCTGGCGGCGGACCTGGCGGCGAGCGCGCGGCCGGTGGCGCTGGCGGCGGCGCCGGGCGTGCCGCGGCTCACCCGCCGCCTGCAGCACGCCGGCCGCGGCGAGGGCCTGCCGCTGTCGTTCGCCCAGCAGCGGCTGTGGTTCCTCGACCGCCTGGAGCCCGGCCCGCTGTACAACATGAGCTCGGCGCTGCGCCTGACGGGCGCCCTGCACACGGCGGCGCTGGCCGCGGCCCTGCAGGCGATCGTCGCCCGCCACCAGGCGCTGCGCGCCACCTTCGACGGCGCGGACGGCATGCCGCTCCAGCGCGTGGCGCCGCCGCACGCCGTGCCGCTGCCGGTCGTCGACCTGGCCGCCCTGCCGGCGGCGTGCCGCGACCGCGAGCTTGCCCGCGGCGGCGCCGCCGGCATCGCCCGCCCATTCGACCTGGCGCGCGGTCCGCTGCTGCGCGCCACGCTGTTCCGCCTGGGCGCGGGCGATCACGTGCTGGTGATCGTCGTGCACCACATCGCCGCCGACGGCGCGTCGATCGGCATCTTCGCGCGCGAGCTGTCGGCGCTGTATGCCGGGCTGGTCGGCGGCCAGCCGCCGTCGCTGCCGCCGCTGCCGGTGCAGTACGCCGACTACTCCGTGTGGCAGCGCGACTGGCTGCAAGGCGACCGGCTGGCGGCGCTGCTCGACGCCTGGCGCGACCGCCTGGCCGGCGCTCCCGCCGGTCTCGAGCTGCCCACCGACCGGCCGCGGCCGGCGGTGCAGAGCTTCCGCGGCGCCAGCCTGCCGGTCGAGCTGGCGCCGCCGGCCGTGCGGGGCCTGCGCGCCCTGGCGCGCGGCCACGGCACGACGCTCTTCATGGCGCTGCTCGCCGCCTTCCAGGTGCTGCTGCACCGGCTGAGCGGGCAGGACGACCTGGTCGTCGGCTCGCCCATCGCCGGCCGCAACCAGGTGGCGATCGAGGGGCTGATCGGCCTCTTCGCCAACACCTTGGCCCTGCGCAGCCGCCTTGACGGGCGCCCGGCCTTCCGCCAGGTGCTGGCACAGGCGCGCGACACCGTGCTGGACGCCCATGCCCTGCAGGACCTGCCGTTCGAAAGGCTGGTCGAAGAGCTGCGGCCGGAGCGCGACCTGGGCCGCTCGCCGCTGTTCTCGGCGATGCTGGTGCTGCAGGACCCCGCCGCCGGCCTGCCGGAGCTGCCGGGCCTGGCGGTCACGCCGGTCGCCCTGGCCCCCGCCACGGCGCGCTTCGATCTGCTGCTCTCCCTGGCCGAAACCGGCGAGCGCCTGGCCGGCCGCGTCGAGATCGCCGCCGACCTGTTCGACCGCGCCACCGCCAAACGCTGGCTCGCGGCGCTGGCCGCGCTGGTCGAAGCGGCCGCCGCCGACCCCGGCTGCGCCGCGGGCGACCTGCCGCTGCTCTCAGCCGCCGAGCGCTTTGCGCTGTGCACGGAGTGGAACGACAGCGCGGCGTTGTCCGCCGGGTCCGCCGGGTCCGCCGCGCCCACCACCCTGCCGCAGCTCTTCGCGCAGCACGCCGCGCGCACGCCGCTGGCGCCGGCCTGCGCCGACGCCCATGTCCGCCTGACCTACGGCGAGCTCGACCGGCGCTCCGACCGCCTGGCGCACCGCCTGCGCGCGCTGGGAGTGGGGCCCGAGGCGATCGTCGCCATCGCCATGGAGCGATCGGCCGCGATGGTGACGGTGCTGCTGGGCGTGCTCAAGGCCGGCGCCGCCTACCTGCCGCTCGACCCCGCCTATCCCGCCGCGCGGCTGGCGTTCATGCTGCGCGACAGCGGCTGCGGCCTGGTGCTGGCGGACGCGACGGCCGCGGCGCTGCCGCCGCACGACGCCCGCGTGCTGGACCTGGCGCAGGCCTGGGACGCCGACGAAACCCTGGTGGCGGCGCGCCCGGCCGCGCTGCCGGCGCCGGCGCCGGCGCCGGACAGCCTGGCCTACCTGCTGTACACCTCCGGCTCGACCGGCATGCCGAAGGGTGTGCAGGTGCCACACCGCGCGCTTGCCAACTTTCTGCGCGCGATGCTGCGCGAGCCGGGCCTCGGCGCGCGCGACCGCCTGCTCGCGGTCACCTCGCTGTCGTTCGACATCGCCGGCCTGGAGCTCTTCCTGCCGCTCGCCGCCGGCGGCTGCGTCCACGTGGCCAGCGCCGCCGAAGCCGCCGACGGGCATCTTCTGGCCCAGCGCATCGCCGCCAGCGCCATCGACGTGCTGCAGGCGACCCCCGCGACCTGGCGCATGCTGCTGGCCGCCGGGTGGCGGGGCGGCGGTGGTTTCCGCGCCCTGTGTGGCGGCGAGGCGCTGCCACCCGACCTGGCGGCGGCGCTGCTGGCGCGGGCCGGCGAGCTGTGGAACCTCTACGGCCCCACCGAGACGACCATCTGGTCGGCGGTGTGCCGCGTCGGCGGCGACGGCGTGCACCTGGGTCGGCCGATCGCCGACACGGCGTTGCACGTGCTGGATCGCGACCGCCGGCCGGCGCCGTTCGGCGCGCCGGGCGAGCTGTGGATCGGCGGCGCCGGGCTGGCGCGCGGCTACCTGGGACGGCCCGAGCTGACGGCGGAGCGCTTCGCGCCCGACCCGTTCGCCGGCGCCGGCGCGCCGGGCGGGCGCCTGTACCGCACCGGCGACCTGGTGCGCCGCACCGCCGGCGGGCGCCTGGAGTTCCTGGGGCGCGTCGATCACCAGGTCAAGCTGCGCGGCTTCCGCATCGAGCTGGGCGAGATCGAGGCGGTGCTGCTGAGCCACCCGGCGGTGGGTCAGGCGGTGGTGGTGCTGCGCGGCGATCAGGGAGGCCTCTCGGGCCGGCCGCGGTTGCCGAGCGGCGGCGGCGAGCCGTACCTGGCCGGCTACGTGGTGCCGGCGGTTCCCGCGTCGCCGCCGGGTCCCGCCGAGCTGCGCGCCTGGCTGGCGGAGCGCCTGCCCCGGCACCTGGTGCCGCAGGTGATGATGACGCTGGACGCCCTGCCGCTCACCCCCAACGCCAAGGTCGACCGCCTGGCGCTGCCGGCTCCCCGGCGCGCCGCCGCGGGCCAGCCGGAGCCGCCGCGGGGGCCGCTCGAAGAGCTGCTGGCCGACGTCTGGGGCGAGCTTCTGGGGCTCGACCAGGTGGCGCGGGACGACGATTTCTTCGCCCTGGGCGGGCACTCGCTCCTGGCGGTGCGGGTGGTGGCGCGCCTGCGCCAGGGCCTGGGCGTCGAGCTGCCGGTGCGCGCCGTGTTCGAGGCTCCGGCGTTGCAGGCCCTGGCGCGGCGGGTCGAGGGCGCGCTGGGCGGCGTCGACGTGGCGGCGGCGCCGCCGCTGGCGCCGCGGCCCTGCCTGGACGCGCCGCCGCCGCCGCTCTCCTTCGCGCAGGAGCGGCTGTGGTTCCTCGACCGGCTCGATCCGGCGAGCGCCAGCTACAACGTGTCGGCGGCCGTGCGCCTGACCGGCGCGCTCGACCCGGCGGTGCTGCGCCGCTGCCTGGACCAGGTGGTGCGGCGGCACGAGGCGCTGCGCACCACCTTCGACCTGTGCGGCGAAGCGCCCTGCCAGGTGGTGCATCCGGCCGCGCCGGTGGCGTTTGCCCGGGTCGACCTGCCGGCGACGCCCCGTGCTGCCAACGCCGCCGACGCCGCCGCCGCTGCCGACGCCGCCGACGCCGCCGGCGAAGCGGAGGTCGCGCGCCTGCTCGCCGCGGCGGCCCGCCGGCCGTTCGACCTGCGGCGCGGGTCGCAAGATCCGGCGACTGCCGGCGGGCTACCGCGGCCTGCCGGCCTGCTGCGCGCGCTGGTGCTGCGCCGCACGGAGCGGGACTGGGTGCTGCTCCTGACGCTCCACCACATCGTCGCCGACGGCTGGTCGATGGGCGTTCTGGTCGGCGAGCTGGCGGCCCTCTACCGCGCCTATGCCGCGGGCGAGCCTTCGCCGCTCGCCGAGCTGCCGGTGCAGTACGCCGACTTCGCGGTGTGGCAGCGGACCGCCATGGCCGGCGAGCGCCTGGCCGCCGAGCTCGCCTTCTGGCGGCAGCAGCTGGCGGGAGCGCCGGTCCTGCTGCCGCTCCCGGCCGACCGGCCGCGGCCGGCGGTGCGCAGCCAGCGCGGCCGGCGGGTGGCGCTGCGCCTGGCGCCGGCGCAGCTTGCCGGAGTGCAGGCGATGGGCCGCCGCCATGGCGCGACGCTCTTCATGTCGCTGCTCGCGGCCTGGCAGCTGCTCCTGGGCCGCACCGGCGGCGCCGCCGACTTGCTGCTCGGCTCGCCGGTCGCCAACCGCCAGCGGCGCGAAACCGAAGGCATGATCGGCTTCTTCGCCAACACCCTGGTGCTGCGCGCCCGGTTGGCGGACGGCCCCTTCGCCGACCTCCTGGAGCAGACGCGCGCCACCGCGCTCGCGGCCTTCGCGCACCAGGACCTGCCGTTCGAAAAGCTGGTGGCCGAGCTGGCCCCCGAGCGCAGCCTGACCGCCAACCCGCTGGTGCAGGCCGTCATCGCGATGCAGGACGTCCCGCTGCCTGACTGCGACCTGGGCGGCCTGCGCCTGGAGCCGCTGCCGCTGCCGGGAAACACCGCCAAGTTCGACCTCACCCTGATGCTGGCTCCCCTGGCTCCCCTGGCTCCCCTGGCGCCCCTGGCGCCCGACGGCGCCGGGCTCGCCGGCGCCCTGGAATACGCCTGCGACCTCTTCGACCACACCACCGCGGCGCGGCTGGCCGCCAGCTTCGTCACGCTGCTCACCGCGCTGGCCGGCGGTGCGGTGGCGCAAACCCCCATCGCCGAGCTGCCGCTGTTGTCGGCGGCCGAGCTGCAGCAGCTGCGGGAGTGGCGCGGCGAAGCCGTGCTTCCGGCGGCGCCGGAGGCGGGGCGCGAGACGATCGCGTCGCTGTTCGCGGCGCAGGCGGCGCGCACGCCGGATGCGGTGGCGGTGACCGCGGCGGGCGGGGGCGATGTCGGCGATGTTGGCGATGTCCGCAGCGAGGCGGTGACCTACGGCGAGCTGCGCCGGCGGGCGGGGGCCCTGGCGGATCGGCTGCGGGCTGCCGGGGTGGGGCCGGAGGTGCCGGTGGGTCTGCTGGCCCAACGGTCGGTGGGGATGGTGGTGGCGACGCTCGCGGTGCTGGAGGCGGGCGGCGCCTACGTGCCGCTCGACCCCGCGGCGCCGCCGGCGCGGCTGGCGCGGCTGCTGGCCGAAGTGAGCCTGCCGGTGATCGTCGCCCAGCGGCACCTGGCAGCCGGCCTGCCCGCCGCCGCGGGGATGGTGGTGGAGATCGACGCCGGCGGCCTGGCGGTTTCGCCGGCGGCTCCCCCGCGTCCACGCCCCGCCGCGCCGCCGGCTTGGTGCGAGCCGGACGGGCTGGCATACGTGATGTTCACGTCGGGTTCGACGGGTACGCCCAAGGGCGTGGCGGTGACGCACCGCGGTGTGGTGCGCCTGGTGCGGCGGACGTCGTACGCGCGGTTCGGTGCGGACCAGGTGTTTTTGCAGCTGGCGCCGATCGGCTTCGACGCGGCGACGTTCGAGATCTGGGGAGCGCTGCTCAACGGCGGCCGTCTGGTGCTGGCGCCGCCGGGACCGGTTTCGACGTCGGAGCTGGGGGAGCTGCTGGCGCGCCAGGGGGTGACGACGCTGTGGCTGACGGCGGGTCTGTTCCACGAGATGGTGGAGCAGAACCTGCCAGGTCTGCGTCCTGTGCGTCAGCTGCTGGCGGGCGGCGACGCGCTGTCGCCGGCGCTGGTGTCACGGGCATTATCCGGCCTGCCGGGGACGCGGCTGATCAACGGCTACGGTCCGACGGAAGGGACGACGTTCAGCTGCTGCGCCACGGTCACCGCCGAGTCGGTGGGAGCGACGGTGCCGATCGGGCGCCCGATCGCCGGCACGGAGGTGGCGGTGGTGACGGGTGAGGACCAGCCGGCGGGGGTGGGTGTGCTGGGCGAGCTGGTGGTGGGCGGGCAGGGCCTGGCGCGGTGCTACTGGGGCCGTCCGGAGCTGACAGCGGAGCGATTCCGGCCGGACGCGGGCGGCCCTTCCGGCGGCCGGGTGTACCGGACGGGGGACCGGGTGCGTTGGCTTGCCGGCGGCAGCCTGGAGTTTGCCGGCCGTCTGGACCGGCAGGTGAAGATCCGCGGCTATCGCATCGAGCCGGGCGAGATCGAGGCGGCGCTGCGTTCGCACCCGCGGGTGACGCAGGCGGCGGTCGTGGTGCGCGCTGCCGGCGACGGAGGCGACAAGCGGCTGGTGGCGTACGTGGCGGGGGCGGAGGGGGACGACCTGCGCGGTTACCTTCAGGAGCGCCTGCCGGCCTACATGGTGCCGGCGGCGTGGGTCCGCCTGGCGTCGCTCCCCCTCACCGCCAACGGCAAGGTGGACCGCGCCGCCCTGCCCGAGCCGGCGGCCGGCGTAAGAACGGCCGCCGCCGCTCTTGAACCGCTGCGCGCCAGCGAAGAGATCGTCGCGGCGATCTGGTGCGAGCTGCTCGGAGTGTCGCGCGTCGGCCGCCGCGACGACTTCTTCGACCTGGGAGGCCACTCGCTGCTCGCCACGCGGCTGGTGTCGCGCCTGCGCAGCCACTTCTCGGTCGAGCTGCCGCTGCGCGCCGCGTTCGAGGCTCCCACCCTGGCCGGGATGGCGGCGGCGGTCGAGGCGCTGCGCACCCAGCGCGCGGCCGGCGGCGCGATGGAGCGGCTGCCCCGCCCCGAGCGGCTGCCGCTGTCCCACGCCCAGGAGCGGGTGTGGTTCCTGTACCGCGTCGATCCGCTGAGCACCGCGTTCAACATCGGCGGCGCCGTGGAGCTGACCGGCGCCCTGGACGTCGGCGCGCTGCGCGCCGGCGTGGACACCGTCGTCGGGCGCCACGAGATGCTGCGCACCAGCTTCCACGAGCTGGACGGCGAGCCGGTGCAGGTGGTCGCGCCGGCGGCGCCGCAGCCCCTGCCGCTGGTCGACCTGAGCGCCCTTGCCGAGCCGCGGCGCGAGCTGGAGCGGCTGGCCGCCGCCGAGCGGCGCCGCCCGTTCGACCTGTCCGGCGGGCGCCTGCTGCGCGTGCACCTGCTGCGCCTGGCGGCGCGGCACCACGTGGCGCTGCTCTTCCTGCACCACATCGCCGGCGACGGCTGGTCGATGGCCATCCTGGAGCGCGAGCTGGGCGACCTCTACGAGCTCTTCGCCTGCCGCGCCACCGTCGCCACCAACGCGCCGCCGCCGGCCGCGCCGGCCGCGCTCATCCTGCAGTACGCCGACTACGCGGTGTGGCAGCGCCGCTGGCTGGCCGGCGAAGAGCAGGACCGCCAGCTGGCCTACTGGCGGCGCCAGCTCGCCGGGCCGCTGCCGGTGCTGCAGCTGCCGATGCGCCGGCAGCGCCCCGAGACCCCCAACCTGGTCGGCGCCAGCGAGCGCCTGCGCGTGCCGCGCCGCGAAGCCGCGGCGCTCAACGAGCTCAGCCGCCGCGAGGGCGTGACCCTGTTCATGACCCTGCTGGCGGCGTTCAAGACGCTGCTCTACAGCTACACCGGCCAGGACGACATCGTGGTCGGCACCAACGTCGCCAACCGCAACCGCACCGAGGTCGAGGGGCTCATCGGCTGCTTCATCAACAACCTGGCGCTGCGCACCGACCTGTCCGGCAACCCCACCTTCCGCGAGCTGCTGCGCCGCGTCCGCGACGTGGCGCTGGACGCCTACGCCCACCAGGACGTGGCGTTCGAAAAGGTGATCGCCGACCTGCAGCCGCGGCGGCAGGGCGGCTACTCGCCGGTCTTCCACGTGATGATGGTCTTTGAGAACTACCCCACGGCGCCGCGCCGGGTGGCGGAGCTGGAGATGGCGTCGCTGCCGCTGCCCACCGACGCCGCCAACTTCGAGCTCATGCTGGCGCTGGGCGAAGACCGCGACGGCTTGAGCGGCCGCCTCACCTACGACAGCGACCTGTTCGACGCCGCCACCATGACGCGGCTGGCGGCGGACTACGCGGCGCTGCTGGCGCAGGTCGCGGCCTCTCCCGACCTGGCGCTGGCCGGCTTCGCCCTGGCCCCCGACGCCGGCGACCGCGGCCTTGCCAACAGCTTCAACGAGGTGCTGGAGGCATGACGGCCGCCGCCGCCCCCTTCGCGGAGGTGCTGGGCCTGCTGCGCGGCGGCGGCGGCCGCATGGAGCTGTTCCGCTACTCGGCCGGGGATCTGCACGAGCTGTACGGCGACGCCTGGGCCGCCGACGCGCTCTTCGTCCTGCGCAAGGTCGAGGCGTTCGCGCGCCTGTGCGGCGAGGACCTGGCGGCGGCGCTCGCCAGCTACGGCGAATGGATCGAGCGCGCCCTGGCGGAACGCGCCAGCCAACCCGCGCCGGGATCGCCGCAGGACGATCCGCGCTTCGGCATCCACTACCTGTACGCCCTGACGCTCAGCACGGCGCTCAACCGCTCCCGCTACGAGCTGCTCTGCGACTACCGCCAGGCCGTCGTGCGGCACCTGCCGGCGGGAACGCGCAGCCTGGAGATCGGCGCCGGCAACTGCATGGCCGCGGCGCTCGCCGGCGAACGCGGGCGGGTGAGCGCCTACGAGATGAACGAGCTGAGCCGCCTGTGGCCGGGCGTGCTCGAGCTTGGCGGCAGCGTCGACCTGCGCATCGAACCCTATCGCTTCGACGAGCCGGGCGCGTTTGGCTTCGTCACCATGATCGAGCTGCTGGAGCACGTCGCCGATCCCGCCGCCTACCTGGCGGGGGCCGGCCGCGTGCTGGCGGATGGCGGCCTTGCCTATCTCACCTTCGCCGTCCGCATGCCGCAGTTCGATCACCTGGTCGATTTCGCCACAGTGGAGGAGTGCCGTCAGCTGGTCGCGGACCACGGTTTCACGGTGCGCGACGAGCGGTGCCTGATCGACACCTATCAACCCTTCGCGGAGGCCGACCGCTGGCGTCTGGCGGCAGACCCGCGGCACGCCGTCATCTATTGCTGCCTGGCGCAAAAGGACCCGCGGCCCGAGCCGTCCCTGGCGCTGCGTGCATTCAATCTGGAGATCGACTGACCATGGCGCACGAACCGATTCATCAGACCGTCCGGCGTGCCGCGGAGCGTTTCGGCGACCACCTTGCCGTGGACGCGGCGGATCACCAGCTGACCTACCGCCAGCTCGCCCAGCGGGCCGGCGACCTGGCCGCGGCGCTCACCGCCAGCGGCGCGGGGCCCGGGTCGCTGGTGGCGATCCTGGCCGGCCGGGTGGGCGACGTCATCGCCGGCATGCTGGCCGCGCTCGAAGCGGGCTGTGTCTTCGTGCCGCTGGACGCCGGCTTTCCCGTCGCCACCCTGCCCGCGGTGACCGCCGCGGCGCAGCCGGGCTGGTGGCTGGTCGGCCGCGAGCACGTCGACGCCGTGGCCGATCTGCGCGCCGCGCACGGCTTGACCGCCACGGTGCTGCCGCTCGACGAGGTGGGCGGCGGCGTGGCTCTGACAGTGCCGTCCGCACCGGCCGCGGCCCCCGCCGCCTGGGACCCCGACGGGCTCTGCTACGTCTACTTCACCTCCGGCTCGACCGGGCAACCGAAGGGGATCGGCGGCCGCCTCAAGGCGATCGATCACTTCATCCGCTGGGAGGCCGAGACCCTGGGCGCCGGGCCCGGCATCCGCGTCAGCCAGCTGACCTCGCCGGCCTTCGACGCCTTTTTGCGCGACGCCTTCCTGCCGCTGTCGGTGGGCGGCACGGTGTGCGTGCCCGGCGGCCGCGACGTGCTGCTGGACGGCCGCCGCCTGGCGGAGTGGATCGATCGGCAGGGCGTCAACGTCCTGCACTGCACGCCGTCGCTGTTCCGCTCGCTGTTCGCCGCCGACCTGGACGCCGGGCGCTTCGCCGCCCTGCGCCACGTGCTGCTGGCCGGCGAACCGCTGCTGCCCGCCGACGTGCGCCGCTGGTGCGCCGTGTTCGGCGAGCGCATCCGGCTGATCAACCTCTACGGGCCGAGCGAAACCACGATGGTCAAGTTCTTCTACCCGGTGCGTCCGGAAGACGGCGCTGCGCCGTTCGTGCCGATCGGCCAGCCGATGCCCGGCGCGCGCGCCGTGGTGGTCGACGAAAACGGCCAGGTCTGCCAGCCCGGCAAGGTGGGCGAGATCTATATCCGCACCCCCTACCGCACCCTGGGCTACGTCAACAATCCGCAGCTCACCGCCGAGGTGTTCATCCAGAACCCCTGGAGCGACCGGCCCGACGACATCGTCTACAAGACCGGCGACCTGGGGCGGGTGCGCGAGGACGGCAACTTCGAGTTCCTGGGCCGCCGCGATCACCAGGTGAAGGTGCGCGGCGTGCGCATCGAGCTCGCGCCGATCGAAGACCTGCTGCGCTCCCACGCGCAGGTCGCCGACGCGGTGGTGGCGGCGTGCGACGACCCGCAGGGCAGCAAGTTCCTGTGCGCCTACGTGGTGCTCAAGGAAAAGGTGGCGCCCGCCAGCCTGGCCGAGTTCCTGCGCCCGCGCCTGCCCGAGGCCATGGTGCCGACGGCGTTCGTCGAGCTGGAAACGCTGCCGCGCACCTTGAGCGGCAAGGTCAACCGCCGCGCCCTGCCCGAGCCCGGAGCGCTGCTCGGCCGCGACTACGTGGCGCCGCGGACGCCGGTGGAGCACGACCTGTGCGACATCTTCTCGCAGCTGCTCGCGGTGCCGCGCGTCGGCATCCACGACAGCTTCTTCGACCTGGGCGGCCACTCGCTGTCGGCCACCCTGCTGCTGTCGCGCATCCGCTCGCGGCTGGGCGTCGAGGTGCCGCTGCGCCAGGTCTTCCGCACCCCGACCGTGGAGCAGATCGCCCTGGCGGTGACGCGCCTGCAGCTCGAACAGGAGGACGCCGGCGAGATGGCCCGCCTGCTCAGCGAGGTCGCCAGCCTGTCGGGCGACGCCCTGGCGAGCGCCGTGCGCCAGGAGGCCGAGGCGGAAGAGGTCGTCGTGCGCGAGGGACAACCGTGAGCGGCGCGGCCGACCTGGCGGCTCTCACCCCCGAGCAGCGCGCCCTGCTGGAGCTGCGCCTGCGGCAGCGCCGGCAGCAGGCCGCTCCCGGCGCGGCGGCGCCGGACGCCGCCGCCGCGCTGCGCCTGGTGCCGCAGCCGCTGGGCAGCGGCGAGTTCGTGCTGTCGTTCTCGCAGCTGCGCATGTGGTTCGTCGATCAGCTGGAGAGCGGCAGCGCCTTTTACAACGTCGCCTCCGCCGTGCGCCTGAGCGGCGCCTTCGATCGCGAGACGCTGCGCCGCGCCCTGGACGAAGTGGTGGTGCGCCACGAATCGCTGCGCACCACGTTCGCGCTGCGCGGCCCGGAGCCGGTGCAGATCATCGGGCCGCCGCGCGCGACGCGGCTGCCGCTGGTCGACCTGCGCGCCGCGGCGCCCGCCGAACGCGACGCCCTGGCCCGGCGCCACGCGGCGCAGCTGGCGCGCCAGCCGTTCGACCTGGCGCGCGGACCCCTGCTGCGCCTGTTGCTGGTGCGCCTGGGCGACGCCGAGCACGTGCTGGTCTGCGTCACCCACCACATCGTCTCCGACTGGTGGTCGCAGCGCGTCCTGGTGCGCGACCTGGCGGTCGTCTACGGCGCCCTGGCGCGCGGCCTGCCGTCGCCGCTGCCGCCGCTGCCCGTGCAGTACCGCGATTTCGCCGTCTGGCAGCGTGGCTGGCTGCGCGACGGCGTCCTGGCCGAGCAGCTGGCGTACTGGCGGTCCCGCCTGGCCGGCGCCCCGACGCAGCTGATGCTGCCGCTCGACCGGCCGCGTCCGGCGGTGCAGAGCTACCGCGGCGGCCACCAGCTGTTCGCCTTCCGCCGCGAGCTGCCGGCGGCCGTCGGCGCCCTGGCCCGCCAGCAGGGCTGCACGCCGTTCACCGTGCTGTTCGCCGCCTTCCAGGTGCTGCTCTGCCACCGCACCGGGCAGGAGGACCTGGTGATCAGCGCGCCGGTCAGCTACCGCAATTCGGCGGAGAGCGAAGGGGTGATCGGGTTCTTCGTCAACACCCTGCTGCTGCGCGCCGACCTGACCGGCAATCCCGGCTTCCGCGCCCTGCTGGCGCGCGTCTACGCCGCGACGGTGGACGACCTGTCGCACCAGCACCTGCCGCTCGAACGGCTGATCGAGGCGCTGGCGCCGCAGCGCAGCTTGAGCCACAGCCCCTACCTCCAGGTCGGCATCAACTACGCGGAGGACTTCGCCGGCCAGGGAGAGATCGCCTCCAACCTGGGTATCGTGGACTTCGATTTCGAGCCCGGCTCGTCGCAGTTCGAGCTCAACCTGATCCTCAACCTCACCGATGAGAACCTGTTCGGCTCCATCCAGTACCGCACCGACCTGTTCACGGCGGCGCGGATCGATGAGCTGATCGCCCAGTACCGCGCCATCCTGGAGGCGGTCGTCGCCGAACCGGACGTCGACCTGGCGCGGCTGCGCGGCAAGCTGGCGGCGGACGCGACGACTCCGACGGCGCCAGGCGGGTTCTTGCTGTCGCCGCAGCAGGAGCGCCTGTGGGCCGCCAATTCCGCCTGCCGCGCGCTCTGCCTCATCGAGGCGACGGGCGAGGTGGAGGCCGCGGCGCTGGGCCGCGCCCTATGCGCCGTCGTCGCGCGCCACGAGATCCTGCGCACGACCTTCCAGGCGCTGCCCGGCCAGCGGTCGGCGCTGCAGGTGGTCGGCGACGGCGCCCCGTGCGCCCTGCGCTACCTGGACCTCGCGCAGAGCGAGCCCGCGGCCCAGCAGGCGCGGCTGACGCAGGTCTTCGACCAGCTGGAGCGCGAGCCGCTCGACCTGGCGCGCGGGCCGGCGCTCACCGCCGCGATCCTCACCCTGGCGCCGGGCCGCCAGGTCCTCTGCCTGTGCCTGCCGGCCCTGTGCGCCGACGCGCCGACGCTGCGGCTCCTGGTGGACCAGGTGGCCCTGGCGCTCGGCGCCGGCTTCGGCGAGGACGAGCCGATCCAGTTTGCCGACGTGGCGCAGTGGCAGAACGACCTGCTGGCCGCCGCGCCGGTGCCCGCATCCGCTGCAACGCAGGTGGCGATCGCCGAGGCGGGCATGCCGCACGTGCTGTCGTCGTCGCCGGGCGCCGCCTTCGCGCCGCGGTCCGTGGCGCTGCCGCTCGCCCTCCCGGCGGCCGCGGACGTCCAGGCGGTGCTGCTCGCCGGCTGGCAGACGCTCCTGCAGCGCCTGGCGGACCCGGCCGAGGTGGCGACCGGGGTGCGCGTCTCCGGCCGCGGCGATCCGGGCCTGGCGGCGGCGCTCGGCCCGCTGGCGCGCTATCTGCCGCTGCCGCCGCCGGCGAGCGGCACGTCGTTCACCGAGCGGGTCGCCGCGGCGGCGGCGGGCCTGCGCCGGGCCGAGGCGGAGCAGGACCTGGCGCCGGCAGGTGGCGCCGGCTCCTTTTCGTTCTGCTTCGATTTCGACCAGCTCCCGGCGGCCGTCCCTGGCGGCGGCCCCGGCGGCCCCGGAAGCCCAGCGCTTTCGCTGCGCCGCCTGCGCGCCACCAGCGACCGCTTCCGGCTCAAGCTGGCGGCCACCCGCCAGGGCGGCGAGCTGGCGGCGGAGCTGTGCTTCGACGCCGGGAGCGTGCTTGCCGCGGAAGCCGAGCGCCTGGGCGGCTGGCTCGCCGCCCTGCTCGGCAACGCCCTGGAGGCGCCGGACGCGCCGGCGGCGGAGCTGTCGCTGCTGACGCCGGCGGCGCGGCGGCAGGTGCTGGGCGCCCTGGCCGGCCCGCGCGGCGATTGGGGACCGGACGCGACCCTGCCGCGGCTCTGCTGGGAGCAGGCGCGGCGCACGCCGCACGCGGTGGCGCTGGCCGGCGGCGGCCGCCGCCTCACCTACGCCGAGCTCGACGATGCCGTCGCCCGCCTGGCCGCCCGCCTGGCCGCCTGCCTGGCGCCGGCGGACGCGGTGCCGGACGCGCGCATCGCCCTGGCCGTGGACCGCTCGCCGGAGATGGTCGTGGCGATCCTCGCCATCCAGCGCGCCGGCGCGGCGTACGTGCCGCTCGATCCCGACTTCCCGCCGGACCGCCTGCGCTTCATGCTGGAAGATTCGCGCGCCGCGCTGCTGGTGAGCCAGGAGCGCCACCTGGCCAGCTTCGCAGGGGTGGCGACGCGGGTGCTCTGCCTGGCCGCCGGCGAGCCCGCCGCCGCGGCGGCCGCGGCGCCGCCGGCACCGCCAGAGGCCTGGCCGTCGCCCGCCGACCTGGCGTACGTGATCTACACCTCGGGCTCGACGGGACGCCCCAAGGGGGTCATGGTGAGCCACGGCGCGATCGCCAACCGCGTGCTGTGGATGCGGCGGCAGTTCCCCATGGCGGCGGACGACGTGCTGCTGCAAAAGACTCCCTACGGCTTCGACGCCTCGATCTGGGAGATCTTCCTGCCCCTGATCTGCGGCGCCCGCCTGGCGATCGCCGAGCCCGGCGGCCACCGTGACGCGGCCTACCTGGCGGCGGCGATCGCCGAGCACGGCGTGACCGTGCTGCAGCTGGTGCCGTCGCAGCTCGCCATGCTGCTGGAGGCGCCGGACCTGGGCCGCCACGCCGCCACGCTGCGGCGGCTTTTCTGCGGCGGCGAGGCGCTGCCCGGCGAAGCGGTGCGGCGTTTCCGCGCCGCCGTCGACGCCCCAGTCTGCAATCTCTACGGCCCCACCGAGACGGCGATCGACGCCACCTTCCACCTCTGCCCGGCGGCGGCGCCGGCCGGTGTGGTGCCGATCGGCCTGCCGCTCGACAACCTCCAGGTCTACGTGCTCGACCGCGGCATGCAGCCGGTGCCCCCCGGCCTGCCCGGCGAGCTCTACGTCGGCGGCGTCAGCCTGGCGCGCGGCTACCTGATGCGCCCGCGCTTGACCGCCGAGCGCTTCGTGCCGCACCCCTGGAGCGCCGCGCCGGGGGAGCGCCTGTACCGCACCGGCGACCAGGTGCGGTGCGCCGCCGGCGGCGTGCTCGAATTCCTCGGCCGCGGCGACGGCCAGGTCAAGGTGCGCGGCGTGCGCATCGAGCTGGGCGAGATCGAGGCGGCGCTCGCCCGCCATCCGCAGGTTGCCGCGGCGGTGGCGACGGTGCGCGACGACGCCGCCGGGACGGGCGGCGAGCGCCAGCTGGTGGCCTATTTCCAGGCCGGCGCGGCGGGGTCGCCGGCGCCGCGCGAGCTGCGCGAGCACCTGCTGCGCACGCTGCCCGAGGCGATGGTGCCGGCGGTGTTCGTCGAGTTGCCGGCGCTGCCGCTCGCGCCCAGCGGCAAGGTCGACCGCCAGGCGCTGCCGCGGCCCGGCCACGGCGCGCCGCGCCAGGCCGAGTACGTGGCGCCGCGCACCGCCGTCGAGCAGGCGTTGGCGACGATCTGGGAGGGGCTGCTGGGCGTCGGCCAGGTCGGGGCGCACGACAACTTCTTCGACCTGGGCGGCCACTCGCTGCAGGGCATGCGGCTGGTCTCGCACGTGCGCGACGCGCTGGGCGTCGAGCTGCGCGTGCGCAGCATCTTCGAGAACCCCACCCTGGCCGGCCTGGCCCAGGTGGCGACCGACGAAATGGTCGAGCAACTTGGCGAGGAGCTGGTGTCGCAGCTGCTCGCCACGGGCGCCGGCCCCTCCCTGGCAGGCGGAGAGAGCGCATGACCTCAGGCACGCGGCAGGTGGTGGACATTCCGGCGGACAAGCTGAGCCTGCTGGTCGAGCAGCTCAAGCGCAAGCAGGACGCCGCGCGGGCGCCGCAGCTGCGGCCGGTGCCGCGCGCGGGCCTGCTGCCGCTCTCCTTTTCGCAGCAGCGGCTGTGGTTCCTGGAACAGCTCGAGCCCGGCACGGCCTTTTACAACCTGCCCTGGGCCATGCGCTTCCGCGGCGGGCTGCGCCGCGAAGTGCTGGCGGCCGGCGTCGACGAACTGGTGCGGCGCCACGAATCGCTGCGCACGCGCTTCGAGCACGCCGACGGCCGGCCGCACCAGGTGGTCGATCCGCCGCGTCCCCTGCCGCTGCCGCTGATCGACCTGGCGGCGCTGCCGCCGGCCGGCCGCGAGCGCGAGCTGCTGCGCCTGGTGACCGCCGACGCGCGCCGCCCCTTCGACCTGGCGCGCGGGCCGCTCATCCGGCTGCTGTTTGTCGAGCTCGGCGCCGGCGAGCAGGCGGTGCTGTACAACCTCCACCACATCGTCTCGGACGGCTGGTCGTCGGTCGTCTGCTCGCGCGAGATCGCGGCGCTCTACGCGGCCTTCGCCGCCGGTCTCCCGTCGCCGCTGCCGGCGCTGCCGGTGCAGTACGTCGATTACGCCGTCTGGCAGCGCGAAACCCTGCGCGGCGCCGTGCTCGACGGCCACCTGGCCTACTGGCGGCAGCGCCTGGGCGGCTGCCGCGGCCTGGAGCTGCCGCTCGATCGCCCGCGGCCGGCGGTCGAGCGCTTCCGCGGCGGCAGCCGCATGCTGACCATGGACCCGACGCTGTTCGCCGCCATCCAGGGGCTGGCACAGGACCAGGGCGTGACGCTGTTCATGGTGCTGCTGGCGATCTTCAAGGCGCTGCTCTGCCGCTACACCGGCCAGACCGACGTCGCCGTCGGCTCGCCGATCGCCAACCGCAACCGGCGCGAGCTGGAGGGGGTGATCGGTTTCTTCTCCAACACCGTGGTGCTGCGCACCGATCTGGGCGGCGGCCCCACCGGCCGTGAGCTGCTGCGGCGCGTGCAGGAGGCGACGTTCGGCGCCTACGAGCACGAGGAGCTGCCGTTCGAGCTGCTGGTCGAGCAGCTGCAACCCGACCGCGACATGAGCCGCAATCCCCTGTTCCAAGTGATGTGCGTGCTGCAGAACCAGCCGCAGGCGGCGGTGCCGGCGAGCGGCGTCACCGCCAGCCCGATCGTCGCCCAGACCGGCACCGCCAAGTTCGACCTGACGATGTTCTGGCGCCAGGTCGGCGGCGAGCTGCAGGGGGTCGTCGAGCACAACTCCGACCTGTTCGACGAGACGACGGTGCGCCGCTTCTATCGCCACTTCGAGAGCCTGGGCCGGGCGCTCGCCGCGGCGCCCCACCTGCCGCTCGCGGTGCTGCCGCTGCTCGATGCGGGCGAGCGCCACCAGCTGCTGTGCGAATGGAACGGCGCGGCCGCCGCGGTCGCCGACCGCCCGGTGCACCTGCTGGTCGAAGAGCAGGTGGCGCGCACGCCGCACGCCCCGGCGGTGGTCGACGGCGAGCGCCGCCTGACCTACGGCGAGCTCAACGCCCTGGCCAATCGCCTGGCGTGGGCGCTGATCCGCCGCGGCGTGGCGCCCGAGGCGCTGGTGGGCATCTGCGTCGACCGCTCGGTCGAGATGGTGGTGGCGGCGCTCGCCGTGCTCAAGGCGGGCGGTGCGATCGTGGCGCTCGATCCCGCCTATCCGTGGCAGCGGCTGGCGACCATCATCGACGACGCGCGGCTGGCGGTGCTGGTGACCCAGGAGTCGCTGCTGCGCCACTTTCCGGCCCACGCCGGCATCGCCCTCTGCCTGGACGGCGCGGCGGCGGAGCTGGCGGCGGCCAGCCCGTCCGATCCGGCCGCCGGCGTCACCCTGGACCACCCGATGTATGCCATCTATACCTCGGGCTCGACCGGCCAGCCCAAGGGCATCCTGGTCACCCACCGCAACTTCGCCAACCTCCTGGCCTGGCAGCTGGGCGAGGGCGCCAGCGCCGTGGCGCCGGCGCGCACCGTGCAGTTTTCGACCTTCGGGTTCTGCGTCAGCTTCCAGGAGATCTTTTCCAGCTGGTGCTCGGGCGGCACGCTGGTGATGGCCGACGAGATGACCCGCCGCGACATCGACGGCCTGGCGGCGTTCCTGGCCGCCGAGCGCGTCGAGCGCCTGCACCTGCCGTACGCCGCCTTGAAGCACCTGGCCGACGCGGTGGAGAGCGCGCCGTCGCTCCCCCACACGCTGCGCGACGTGATGACCGCGGGCGAGCAGCTGCGCGTCACGCCGGCGGTGCGCGCCCTCTTCGAGCGGCTGCCCGATTGCCGCCTGCACAACCAGTACGGCGCCTCCGAAACGCACGTCATCTGCGCCCTGACGCTCCAGGGCCATCCCGCCGGCTGGACCGCCATCCCGCCGGTCGGCCACGCCATCGCCAACGTGCAGGTCCACGTGCTCGACCCGCGGATGGCGCCGGCGCCGATCGGCGTGCGCGGCGAGATCTGCGCCGGCGGCGCCTGCGTCGCGCGCGGCTATCTGAACGATCCCGTGCTGACGGCGGAAAAGATGGTCCCCGATCCGTACGCGGCGGAAGCCGGCGCGCGCCTGTACCGCACCGGCGACCTGGGCCGCTGCCTGGCCTCCGGCGCCATCGAGTTCATGGGCCGGCTGGACGGCCAGGTGAAGATCCGCGGTTTCCGCGTCGAGGTGGGCGAGGTCGAAACCGTGCTCGCCGGCCATCCGGCGGTGCGCGACGCGGCGGTGGTCGCGGTCGCCGCGGCCGCCGGCGCCGGCGACCACCAGCTGGTCGCCTACGTCGTCGGCGTCGCCGGCGAGCCGCCGGCCGAGGAGCTGCGCGCCCACCTCAAGCAGGTGCTGCCCGAGCACATGGTGCCGCGCACCTTCGTCGCCGTCGCGGCGCTGCCGCTCAACGCCAACGGCAAGCTCGACCAGGCGGCGCTGCCGCCGCCGCCCGCCGCGGCGCGCCAGGGGCTGGCGGCGTTCCGCGCGCCGCGCACGCCGGTGGAAGAGATGCTGGCCGGCATCTGGGGTCAGGTGTTGCGGCGGGACGAGGTGGGGATCGACGACAGCTTCTTCGACCTGGGCGGCCACTCGCTGCTGGCCACCCAGGTGGTGTCGCGCACCCGCGCGGTCTTCGGCATCGACATGCCGCTGCGCGCCCTGTTCGAGGCCCCCACGGTGGCCGAGCTGGCGGTGCGCATCCAGGCGCTGCGGCGCCTGCCGGCGGCTGCAGCGGTGCTGCCGCCGCCGCCGCCGCTGGTGGCGTCGGCGCGCCCGGCGCGGCTGCCGCTCTCCTTCGCCCAGGAGCGGCTCTGGTTCCTCAACCAGTACGACCCGCGCGCGAGCACCTACAACCTGGCCTTCGCGCTGCGCGCCGCCGGCCGCCTGGACGTGCTCCTGCTGGCGGCCTGCCTGGGCGAGCTGACGCGGCGCCACGAAGCGCTGCGCACCTGCTTTCCGCAGGCGGCGGGCGAGCCGTCGCAGGTGGTGCTGCCGGCGGCGGCGGGCCGCCTGCCGCTGGTCGACCTCGCCGGGCTGAGCCGCCTGCCGGACGGCGGCGCGGCGGCCCTGGCGCAGGCGCGCCGCTGGGCGGAGATCCATGCGCAGCAGCCCTTCGACCTGGCCCGCGGCCCTCTGCTGCGGCCGCTGGTGCTGCGGCTGGACGCGCGCGACGCCGTGGTGGTCGTGGCGATGCACCACATCGTCAGCGACGGCTGGTCGATGGAGATCCTGATGCGCGAGCTGGCGGCGCTCTATGGTGCGGCGCTCGCCGGCCAGCCGGCGGCGCTGCCGCCGCTGCCGCTGCAATACGCCGACTTCGCCCTCTGGCAGCGCGCCTGGCTGGACGGCGCCGCGGCCGCGGCGCTGGCCGCCGCCGCGCAGCAGCGCCTGGCCGGCCTGCCGGCGACGCTGGAGCTGGCCACCGACCGGCCGCGGCCGGCGGTGCGCACCAGCGCCGGCGCCACCGTGTTCGCCACCCTCCCGGCGCCGCTCGCCGCCGCCGTGCGCCAGACGGCGCGGGCGCAGGGCGCGACGCTCTTCATGGTGCTGCTGGCCGGCTTCGAGGCGCTCCTGGCCCGCCGCTCGGGGCAGGAGCACTTCGCCGTAGGCACCCCGATCGCGGCCCGCAACCACCTGGAGATCGAGGGCCTGATCGGCTTCTTCGTCAACACCCTGGTGCTCGCCGCCGACACCGGGGGCGACGCCAGCGGCCGCGAGCTGCTGGCGCGGGTGCGCCAGGACACCCTGCGCGCCTACGAAGACCAGGACCTGCCGTTCGAGCGCCTGGTCGACCTGCTGGCGCCGGAGCGCAGCCTGGCGCGCACGCCTCTCTTCCAGGCGATGTTCGTGCTGCAGAACGCGCCGCTCGCCGGGCCGGCGGGCCACGCCTTCCCTGGCCTGGAGCTGGCGCCCTTCCCGCTCGCCGGCGACACCGCCAAGTTCGACCTGACGCTGGCCGCGAGCGAGGGGGAAGAGGGCGCCGGCATCGCGCTGTCGCTCGAATACAGCCGCGACCTGTTCGACCGCGAAACCGTCGAGCGGCTGCTCGGCCACTTCGCGCGGCTGCTGGGCGCCCTGGTCGCCGATCCCATGGCGCCGATCGACGAGCTGCCGCTGCTGGGGCCGGCGGAGGCCGAGCAGATCCTGGTGCGCTGGGGCGGCGCCAGGGAGCGGCACGCCGCCGCCGGCGGCCTGCACGAGCTGTTCGCCCGTCAGGCGGCGCGCACTCCGGACGCCGTGGCGGTGATCGACGGGGCGCTGAGCCTCAGCTACGGCGAGCTCGACCGGCGGGCGGACGGCATGGCGCAGCGGTTGCGCGCGGTCGGCGCCGGCGCCGGGCGGCGGGTCGGCCTGTGCGTCGAGCGCGGCGCGGCGATGGTCGCCGGCATCCTCGCCATCCTCAAGAGCGGCGCCGCCTACGTGCCGCTCGAGCCGGCGCAGCCGCGCGAGCGCCTGGAATTTCTGGCGCGCGACGCCGGCCTGGCGCTGCTGGTCTGGGGGGACGATGTGGCGGAGCGGCTGCCGGACCTGGCCGTGCCGCAGGTCACCTTGGGCGAGCTGGCGGTGGGCGCCGGCGGCGCAGCGTCGACCGATGCCGGCGATGCTTGCAGCCCCGGCGGCGGCGCCGCCGCGGCATACGTGATCTACACCTCGGGCTCCACCGGCCGGCCCAAAGGCGTGGTGGTCAGCCACGCCAACGCGACGCGGCTCTTTGCCGCCACCGCCGGCAGCTTCGGCTTCGGGCCGCACGACACCTGGACGCTGTTCCACTCCTTCGCCTTCGACTTTTCGGTGTGGGAGATCTGGGGCGCACTGCTGCACGGCGGCCGCCTGGTGATCGTGCCGTATTGGGCCAGCCGCACGCCGCGGGCGGTGCTCGACCTGCTCGCCGGCCAGGGGGTGACGGTGCTCAACCAGACGCCCTCGGCCTTTGCGCAGCTTGCGGCGGCGGCAGCGGCGGCGGGGGGCGGCGGCGAGCTCGCGCTGCGCTGGGTGATCTTCGGCGGCGAAGCGCTGGATCCGCGCGCCCTGCGGCCCTGGTGGAACCTGCACGGCGACGGCGGGCCGGCGCTGGTCAACATGTACGGCATCACCGAGACGACCGTACACGTCACCTTCCGCCGCATCACCCGGCAGGACGTCGAGCAGGGCCACGGCAGCGTCCTGGGCGTGCCGCTCGCCGACCTCTCCGTCTACGTGCTCGACCGCGGCGGCAGGCCGGTGCCGGCCGGGGTGGCGGGAGAGCTGTGCGTGGGCGGCGGCGGCGTCGCCACCGGCTATCTCAACCATCCCGACCTGACGGCCGGCCGCTTCGTGCCCGACCCGTTTGGCGGCGCGGCGCCCGGCGACCGGCTGTACCGCAGCGGCGATTTGGGCCGGTGGCGCGCCAGCGGCGAGCTGGAGTACCTGGGGCGCATCGATCACCAGGTCAAGGTGCACGGTTTCCGCATCGAGCTGGGCGAGATCGAGGCCGCGCTGCTGCGCCATCCGGCGGTGGCCGGCGCGGCGGTCGCGGCGCGCGCCGACGACGGCCAGGAGCGCCGCCTGGTGGCCTACCTGGTGAGCGCCGACGCCGACGGCGCCCTGCCGCCGGTCGAGGAGCTGCGCCAGTTCCTGCGCCGCACCCTGCCCGACCACATGGTGCCGGCGGCTTTCGTGCCGCTCGCGGCGCTGCCGCTGACACGCAACGGCAAGCTCGACCGCGCCGCCCTGCCGGCGCCGGGGCAGCTGCGGCCGCAGCTGGGCGAGCAGTTCGTCGCGCCGCGCACGCCCGCCGAGGCGACGCTGTGCACCATCTGGTCGCGCGTGCTGGGGATCGGCGAAGTGGGGGTCAACGACAACTTCTTCGCCTTGGGCGGCGACTCCATCCTGAGCCTGCGCGTCGTCGCCCAGGCCGGCCAGGAGGGGCTGGTGTTTTCTCTGCCCGATCTGTTCCGCGACCAGACGGTGGCGGCGCTGGCCGCGCGCCTGGCCGGCGACGCGGACGCCGGGTCGCCCGCCGCCGCGGCGCCGCCGCGGCCGGGGGCGCAGCCGTTCGAGCTGGTGCGGGAGGCGGACCGCGAGCGGCTGCCCGAGGGGCTGGAGGACGCCTATCCGCTGGCCTTCCTGCAGGCCGGGATGCTGTACCACATGGTTCTGACGCCGGACGAACCGCTCTATCAGAACGTCGACAGCTGGCACGTGCGGGCGCCGTTTTGCGAAGCGTCGCTGCGCGACGCGGTGGCGCGCACCGTGGCGCGCCACCCGATGCTGCGCACCTCGTTCGACCTCACCAGCTGGAGCGAGCCGTTGCAGCTGGTGCACCCGACCGCCGTGCTGCCGATCGCGGTCGAAGACCTGCGCGGGCAGCCGGCCGCCGAGCAGGAGGCGCGGGTCGATGCGCTCATCGCCCACGAACGGCGGCAGTCCCTGCCCCTGGACCAGGCGCCGCAGCTGCGCTTCACCATCTATCTGCGGGCGGACGATCGCTTCCAGTTCACCCTCACCGAAAACCACGCCATCTTCGACGGCTGGAGCCTGCACTCCACCCTGGTCGAGATCTTCGATCTCTATTTCGCCCTGCTGCGCGGCGAAGCGCCGGCGCCCTTGCCGCCGCCGCCGCTCACCTATCGCGACCACGTCGCCGCCGAGCGCGCCGCCGCTGCCTGGCCGGCGGCGGCGGCCTACTGGACCGCGGCGCTCGACGGCTGCCCGGTCACCGAGCTGGCCGCCTGGCCGCCGGTGTCGCCGCCCGCGGCGGCGGCGGGGGTGGACGACGGCCGGCCGCGCATGCGCAGCGTCCTGCAACCGCTGCCCCCCGCGGTGTTCCACGGCCTCAAGGCGCTGGCGCGCGCCGCCGCGGTGCCATGGAAGAGCGTGCTGCTCGCGGCGCACCTGCGGGTGCTGAGCCTGGTCACCGGCCAGGACGAGGTGGTCACCGGCGTGGTCGCCAACGGGCGCAGCGAAGAGCCGGGCGGCGATCAGGTGCGCGGCCTCTTCCTCAACACCGTGCCGCTGCGCGTCGCGACGGGCGCGGCGGCGGACGCCTGGGCCGACCTGGCGCGCACCGCCTTCGCCGCCGAGGAGGCGATGCTCCCCTTCCGCCGCTACCCCTTCGCCGTGCTGCAGCGCGAGCGCGGCCGGCGCCCGCTCTACGAGGTGGCTTTCAACTACATCCACTTCCACGTGGCGCGCGACCTGATGCAGAGCGGCCGGCTGGAGGTGCTGGATTTCAAGCGCGGCCCCGGCGCCAACTTCAAGCTGATGGTCAACTTCGCCCAGGACCTGGCGGGACGCGTCGCCACCTGCGAGCTCGAATACGACAGCCGCCAGCTGTGCGACGCACAGGTGGCCGCGCTCTCCGGCCTCTATCAACGCACCCTCGCGGCCATGGCATCCGCGGCGGAGGTGCCGGCGCTGTCGCCGGCCGAACGGCACCAGGCGCTCTACGAGTGGAACGACACGGGCGAGCGCCGCGAACGGGCGGGCTTCCTGGCGCTCTTCGCCGATCAGGTGGCGCGGCACGGCGAAGCGGTGGCGGTCAGCGGCCGCGGCGGCACGCTCACCTATCGCCAGCTCGACGCCGCGGCGGAGCGGCTGGCGCGCCGCCTGCGGGCGCTGGGCGTCGGTCCCGAAGTGCGCGTCGCGCTCTGCCTGGGCCGCTCGCCGCGGCTGGTGGCGGCGATGGTCGGGGTGCTCAAAGCCGGCGGCTCCTACGTGCCGCTCGATCCCACCTACCCGCGGGAGCGGCTGGCCTTCATGCTGGAGGACTCGCGCGCGGTGGCGCTGCTCACCGAGCGTCCCCTGCACGACGCCGCCGGGCAGGCGGAGAGCGCCGCCCCCTGCCACCGTCTCTGGGTGGACGAGCTGCTGGCTGGCGATGCGGCGGTGGACGACGGGCCGCCGGCCGGCGCGCCGGCGGCGGCGGGGCCGTGGCCGCACAACCTCGCCTACCAGATCTACACCTCGGGCTCGACCGGGCGGCCCAAGGCGGTGGGCCTCACCCACCACAACCTGGCCGCGCTCATCGACTGGACGCGCCAGGCGTTCACGCCGCTGGAGCTGGACGGCGTGCTGGCATCGAGCTCGGTCTGCTTCGACCTGTCGATCTTCGAGATCCTGGTGCCGCTCGCCCTGGGCGGCCGGGTGGTGATGGCGGAAAACGTCCTGGAGGTGCCGCGGCTCGCCGAGCGCGAGCAGATCCGGCTGATCAACACCGTGCCCTCGGCGATGGGCGAGCTGCTGCGCATGGCGGCGGCGCCGGCGACGCTCACCACCGTCTGCCTGGCGGGCGAGGCGTCGCTGCGCGACCTGGTGGCGCGGGTCCACGCCGCCGGCGTGCCGCGGGTGCTCAACCTGTACGGCGCTTCCGAGGACACCACCCATTCGACCTGCGGCGTCCAGGACGCCGACAGCGACCTGGTGCCGGCGGTCGGCCTTTCCATCGCCGGCAGGCGCCTGTACCTGCTCGACCGGCGCTCGGGGCAGCCGGTGCCGATCGGCGTGCCGGGCGAGATCCACCTGGGCGGCGAGGGGCTGGCGCGCTGCTACCTGGGGCGTCCCGAGCTGACCGCGGAACGATTCGTGCCCGATCCGTTCCGCCGCGACGGCGAGCGGCTCTACCGCACCGGCGACCTGGGACGGGCGCGCCCCGACGGCCAGGTGGAGGTCCTGGGGCGCATCGACCAGCAGATCAAGCTGCGCGGCTTCCGCATCGAGCTGGGGGAGATCGAGCAGGCGCTGGCCGCCTGCCCCGGCGTCCGGGCCGCCGCCGTGGCGCTCGCGGACGCCGCCTCCGCGGCCCGCGCGCGGCTGGTCGCCTACGTCGTGGCGGCGGCGCCGCCGGGCGCCGGCGCGCCGGACGCCCCGGACGCGCCGGTTACCCCGGATACCCCGGATGCAGCGGCGCTGCGCGAGCACCTGCGCGCGAGCCTGCCCGAATACATGGTGCCGTCCGAGTTCGTGCTGCTCGCGGCGCTGCCGCGCACCGCCACCGGCAAGCTGGACCGGCGGGTGCTGGGAGCCGCCGGCGGCCTTGCCCTGGCGGCGTCGACGGCGCCCTACAGCGCCGCCGGAACGCCGACCGAAAAGCAGCTCGCCGCCATCTGGCGGCAGCTGCTGGGCCGCGACCAGGTCGGCATCCACGACAGCTTCTTCGACCTGGGCGGCCATTCGCTGCTGCTCATCGAGCTGCAGCGCCGGGTGCGCCAGGAGCTCGGCCGCGAGGTGTCGATGGTGGAACTGTTCCGCGCGCCGACGGTCGGCGCGCTCGGCCGCCTGCTCGACGAAGGCCAGCAGACGCCGGCCGCGGCGCAGGAAGGCGACGCGCGGGCCCAGGCTCGCCTGCGCTCGCGCCAGGCGCGGCGGTAGGCGGGGGAGACGCGGCGCAATGGCAGAGACAGGCGAAGACCGGCGGGCGTTTGAAGTCGCCATCGTGGGGGCGGCCGGCCGCCTGCCGCGCGCCGCCGACCTGGCGGAGCTGTGGCGCCACCTGCGCCAGGGCGCGGAATGCATCACGTTCTACTCGCGCGAGGAGCTGGCGGCGGCGGGAGTGCCGCCGGAGCTGCTCGCCCTGCCGCGCTACGTGCGGGCGCGCGGCGCGCTGGCCGACAGCGATCACTTCGACGCCGCCTTCTTCGGCTTCACCGCGCGCGAAGCCGAGATCACCAGCCCGCAGCACCGGCTGTTCCTGGAGGCCAGCTGGCAGGCGCTGGAAGACGCCGGCTACGACCCGGCGGCGGCGCCGGGAGCGATCGGCGTCTTTGCCAGCGCCGCCACCTGCACCTACCTGTTCGACCTCTACGCCGACCCGGCGCTGGTCCGGAGCATCGGTTCGTTCCGCCTGCAGATCGCCAACGAGAAGGAGTTCCTGCCCACCTGGGTCTCCTACAAGCTGGATCTCAAGGGGCCGAGCGTCAACGTGCAGACCGCCTGCTCGTCGTCGCTGGTGGCCGTCCACCTGGCCTGCCAGAGCCTGCTCAACCGCGAGTGCGACCTGGCGCTCGCCGGCGGCGTCTCGGTGCGCCAGCGCGACCCCGCCGGCTATCTCCACGAAGAGGGCAGCATCCTGTCGCCCGACGGCCACTGCCGCGCCTTCGACGCGGCGGCGGGCGGCACGCTCGACGGCGACGGCGTCGGCGTCGTGGCGCTCAAGCGGCTGCTCGACGCGCTGGCCGACGGCGATCACATCCACGCCGTGATCAAGGGCACCGCGGTCAACAACGACGGCGGGGCGCGCATCGGCTACACCGCCCCCGGCCTGGGCGGCCAGACGCGGGTGGTGGCCGAGGCGCTGGCGGTCGCCGGCGTCGATCCCGCCACCGTCACCTACGTCGAAGCGCACGGCACCGGCACGCGGCTGGGCGATCCGATCGAGATCGCGGCGCTGGCCGATGCCTTCCGCGCCCACACCGCGGAGCGCGGCTACTGCGCCGTCGGTTCGATCAAGACCAACGTCGGCCATCTGGACGCCGCCGCGGGCATCGCCGGCCTGCTCAAGACGACGCTGGCGCTGCGCCACCGGCAGCTGCCGCCCAGCCTCCACTTCACCGCCGCCAACCCCGAGATCGACTTTGCCCGCACCCCGTTCTACGTCAACGCCCGGCCGGCGGCGTGGGAGCCGCCCGGCGGCGTGCGCCGCGCCGGCGTCAGCTCGTTCGGCATCGGCGGCACCAACGCCCACGCGGTGCTCGAAGAGGCGCCGCGGCAGGAGTCGGGGCCTTCGCGGCCGTGGCAGCTGCTGGTGTGGAGCGCCCGCACGGCGCCGGCGCGCGACGCCGCGGCGGCCAACCTGGCGGCGGCGTTCGCGGCGGAAGCCGCGCCCGACCTGGCCGACGCCGCCTACACCTTGCAGCGCGGCCGGCGCGCCTTCGCCTGCCGCGGCGCGCTGGTCTGCCGCGACGCCGCCGACGCCGCCGCGGCCCTGCGCGACGGGCCGCCCGGCCGCCTGCTCAGCGGCGAAGCGCCGGCCTATCCGCGCCGCGTCGCCTTCCTGCTGCCCGGACAGGGGACCCAGCAGGCCGGCGCGCTGGCCGGGATCTACGCCGGCGAAGCGGCCTTCCGCACCGCCGTCGACCGCTGCGCCGAGCTGCTGCACCCCGCCCTGGGCCGCGACGTCCGGGAGCTGCTGCTGCCGCCCGCCGCGGCGCGCGACGAAGCCCAGCGCCAGTTGGGCGACACCGCCTGGGCGCAGCCCGCGGTGTTCGTCACCGGCTACGCGCTGGCGCAGCTGTGGCTTGCCTGGGGAGTGCGGCCGCGCGTGCTGCTCGGCCACAGCCTGGGCGAATACGTGGCGGCCTGCCTGGCCGGCGTCATGACGCTGCCCGACGCGCTCGACCTGGTGGCGCTGCGCGCGCAGCTCATGCAGCGCCTGCCGCGCGGCGGCATGCTGGCGGTGCCGCTCGATCCCGCGGAGCTGGCGCCGCTGTGCGGCACGGCGCTCGACCTGGCCGCGGTCAACGGGCCGCAGCGCAGCGTGGCGGCGGGGCCGCTCGGCGCGCTCGACGACCTGGAGCGCCTGCTGGGCGAGCGCGGCGTGCCCTGCCGGCGGTTGCCGGTGTCGCACGCCTTCCATTCGCACATGGTCGACCCGATCCTGGCCCCTTTCGCCGAGCGGCTGCGGCGCGTCGCCCTGCGGCCGCCGGAGATCCCCTTCCTGTCGTCGGTGACCGGCAAGCCGATCGCCGACGCGGAGGCGACCGACCCGGCGTACTGGTGCCGCCAGATGCGCGAGCCGGTGCTGTTCGGCGCCGCGGCGGGCGAGCTGCTGCGCGAAGACAGCTGGGCGCTGCTGGAAGTGGGCGCGGGCCAGACGCTGAGCGCGCTGCTCAAGCGCCACCCCGACCTGCGCCCCGACCACCTGGTGGCGGCGTCGCTGGCCGGGGCGCGCGACGCCGGCGCCGATCTCGCCGCGCTGCTCGCGGCGCTGGGGCGCCTGTGGACCGGCGGCGTCGAAGTCGATTGGCAGCAGCTCACCGCCGGCGAGAGCCGCCTGCGCGTGTCCCTTCCCACCTACCCATTCGAGCGCCGGCAGCACCGTATCCGGCGCCCCAGGCCGGCCCCGACGGCGGCGCAGAGCGAGGAGATTCCGATGCCTGAAGCGGTGGCCGGCCCAACTGCCCTGGAGGCGCGGCGTGAGCAGATCCTCGGCGGCCTTGCCGAGATGGTCCACGAGCTGACCGGAGCCGAGCCGTCGGCGCTCGACGTCAACGCCTCCTTCCTGGACCTGGGGGTGGACTCCCTGCTGCTGATCCAGGCGACCCAGAAGCTGCAGGACCGTTTCGGCCTGCGCGTGTCGCTGGTCCAGCTGCTCGAAGACCTGACTTCCCTCACCGCCGTCGCCGACCACCTCAACCGCGAGCTGGGCGAGCCCGCCCCGGTGGCCGCGCCGCCGCCGGCAACTGCCGCCCCGGCGCCGCCGGTCGCCGCGGCGGAGCCCGTCGCGGCCCTGGTGTCCGCCGCGCCCCCGGCGCCCTCGGTGCCCCCCGCTGCCAGCGTCGCCTGGTCTGACGCGCCGGCCGCGGCCTGGCCCGCCGTCGCCGCGGCTCCTACCTTCCCGGCCCCCGCGGCGTCCCCGGCCCTGGCGCCGCCGTCAGGCGCGGTCGAGCAGCTGGTCGCCCAGCAGCTGCAGCTGATGGCGCAGCAGCTCGAGCTGCTGCGCGGCGCGGCGCCGCGCCCCGCCGTCGCGCCCGCGGCGCCGCCCACGCCGATCGCCGTGGCGCCTGCCGCGATGGCCGTGCCGGCGACGGCGTTGCCCGCCGCTCCGCTCCCCGCGCCTGCCGTCGCCGGGGCGCCCGCCGCGCCCGCCGCCGCCAAGTTCCCGGCGTTCGGCCCCTTCCACCCGATCGACGCCGGCGCCGCCGACGGCTTGAACGCGCGCCAGCACGCCTACCTGTCGGCCTTTGTCGAGCGCTACTGCGCCCGCACGGCGAAGTCGCGCCAGCTCACCCAGGCGCGCCGCCGGCTGCTGGCGGACAGCCGGGCGTCGGTGGGGTTCCGCCGGCTGTGGAAGAGCCTGGTCTATCCGGTGCACGGCGACCGCACGCGCGGGGCGCACCTGTGGGACGTGGACGGCAACCAGTACGTCGACATCTGCATGGGCTTCGGGCTGCACTTCTTCGGCCATTCGCCGGACTTCGTGGTGGCGGCGATGGAAGGCCAGCTGCACCAGGGGCTGGGGCTCGGTCCGCAATCGACGCTCGCCGGCGACGTGGCGGAGCGGATCGCCGAGCTGACCGGCCACGAGCGCGTCGCCTTCTGCAACTCCGGCACCGAGGCGGTGATGGGCGCGCTGCGCGCCGCGCGCACCCGCACCCGGCGCAACAAGATCGCCATCTTCAACGGCGCCTACCACGGCTGGTCCGACGCGACGCTGGCGCGCAGCCAGCGGATGAAAGGGCAGCTGGTCAGTCTGCCGGGGGCCCCCGGCGTCTCCGCCCGCGCCGCCGAGGACGTGGTGGTCCTGGACTACGGCACCGAGGAGTCGCTCGCCGCCCTGCGGCCGATGCTGGGCGAGCTGGCGGCGGTGATGGTCGAGCCGGTGCAGAGCCGCCGGCCGGACTTTCAGCCGCGCGAGTTCCTGCACGAGCTGCGGCGGATGACGGCGGCGGCGGGAGTGGTGCTGATCTTCGACGAGATGGTCACCGGCTTCCGTCTGCAAGCCGGCGGCGCGCAGGCGTTTTTCGGCGTCAAGGCGGACCTTGCCACCTACGGCAAGCTGATCGCCGGCGGCCTGCCGATCGGCGTGGTGGCCGGCGGCGCCGACTTCATGGACGTGCTCGACGGCGGCCATTGGGACTACGGCGACGACTCCTATCCGCGGGCGGAAAAGACCATGTTCGCCGGCGCTTTCTTCAAGCACCCGCTGACCATGAGCGTGTCGCTGGCGGTGCTGGACCGCATCCGCCGCGGCGGCGCCGCCCTCTACGACGAGCTCAACGCGCGCACGGCCCGCCTGTGCGAGCAGCTGAACGGTGCCTTCGCCGATGCCGACGCGCCGTTTGAGGCGGTGCACGCCGGGTCGCTGTTCCGCATCCGGCCGACGCGCAACGTGCCCTACGCCGACCTGCTGTACTACCACCTGATCGATCACGGCATCTTCTACAGCCAGGAGTCGGGCAACTGCTTCCTCACCCCGGCCCACCGGGACGCCGACCTGGACCGGGTCGTCGCCGCGGTGGGCGCCAGCGCCCTGGAGCTGCGCCGCGCCGAGCTGCTGCCCGCCGCCGGCGCCGCCGGCAGTGACCGCCCGCGCGCGACGCCGGTCGCGGGTTGGCCGGCGATGACCCAGCCCGCCGTGCCGGCGGCCCTGCCTGACGCGGCTCGGGGCGCCGCCGGCACGGCGCCCGTCGGGCGCGGCTGGTCGGTGACGGAGCCGCCGGCGGTCGCGGTGCCGCCGGAGCAGCGGCCGGCGGTCGATTTCAGCCTGTACTACTTCGGCAGCTACGACGCCGCCTTCGCGCCCGAAAAGTACCGTCTGCTGGTCGACGGCGCGCGCCAGGCCGACGCCGCCGGCCTCACCGCAGTGTGGCTGCCCGAGCGCCACTTCCACCCCTTCGGCGGCCTGTCGCCCAACCCGGCGGTCTTGGCGGCGGCGCTGGCGCGCGAGACGCGGCAGATCCACCTGCGCGGCGGCAGCGTCGTGCTGCCGCTGCACGACCCCATCCGCGTCGCCGAGGAGTGGTCGCTGGTCGACAACCTGTCGCAGGGGCGGGCGGGCGTCTCGTTCGCCTCCGGCTGGCACCCCGACGACTTCGCCCTGGCTCCCGGCGCCTACGACAAGCGGCACGAAGTGATGTGGCAGGGCATCGACCGGGTGCGCCGGCTGTGGCGCGGCGAAGCGGTCGAGGCGACCAACGGCGCCGGGCGCTCGATGAGCGTGAAGCTGTTCCCGCTGCCGCGCCGGCCCGACCTGCCGATCTGGCTGTCCGGCACCTCCGTCGAGACGTTCCGCAACGCCGGCCGCCTGGGCGCCGGCGTCGTCACCAACCTGCAGGTGCTGCCGGTCGACCAGCTGGCGGCGCGGGTCGACGTCTACCACCAGGCCCTGGCCGAGGCGGGGCACGACCGCTCGCAGGCGCGCGTGGTGGTGCTGCTCCACACCTTCCTGGGCGACGATGCCGCGGCGGCCTACGAGCAGGCGCGGCGCCCGTTCTGCGCCTACCTGCGCTCCAACCTCGGCCTGCTGAGCAACCGCCTGGCCAGCGAAGGGCGGCAGATCGACCTGGCGCGGGTGGACGAAGCGTCCCTCGATCACCTGCTCAACCGCCACTACGAACGCTGGGCGGGCGAAAGCACGCTCATCGGTTCGGTGGATTCGGCGGCGCCGGTGGTGCAGCGGCTGATCGGCGCCGGCGTCACCGAGATCGGCTGCCTGATCGACTTCGGCATCGACGCCGACCGCGTGCTCGCGGCGCTCGGCCACCTGGACGCCCTGCGCCAGCGGGTGACGCCCGGCGGCGCGGCGCCCGTGCCGGCGCACCTGGGCTCGACGCCGGCGCCGGCCGACCGGGTGCCCCTCACCGAGGCGCAAAAAGGGCTCTGGTTCATCACCCAGATGGGCCCGGAAGCCTCGCGCGCCTACAACGAATCGATCACCCTGCGCCTTGCCGGGCCGCTGCACGTCGCGGCGCTGGCCGCCGGCCTGACCACCGTGCTGGCGCGCCACGAAGCGCTGCGCATGCGGTTCAGCGGCGACGGCGAATACCTGTGGGCGGCGCCGGCCGCGGCGCAGCCGCTCCCCATGGTCGACCTGTCGGCGCTGCCGCCGCCGCGCCGCGACCTGGAAGTCGAGCGGCGCACGCTCGCCTGGGCGCAGGAGCCCTTCGACCTGGAGCGCGACGCGCTGCTGCGCACGACGCTGCTGCGCCTGGCGCCCGCCGACCACCATCTGGTGGTGACGACGCACCACCTGGCGGTCGACGGCCACGCCGTGGGGGTGATCTTCAGCGAGCTGGGCGCTCTCTACTCGGCCGCCTGCGAGGGGCGCGCCGTGGCGCTGCCCGCCGCCTCGGGCCTGCGCCAGCTGGCGCACCACGGCGATGCGGCGGCGGCCGCGGCGGCCGCGGCGGCCGCCGCCGAGGACGAAGAGTACTGGGCCGGACGCTTCGCCGACGCGATCCCGGTCCTGGCCCTGCCGCTGGACCGCCCGCGCCGCGCCGTCAAGCGCTACGGCGTCGCCCGCCACCGGCGCCAGCTCGACCCCGCCCTGGCCCGCGAGCTGCTGCAGTTCAGCCGCCAGCACCGCAGCACGCTGTTCATGACCATGCTCGCCGGCTTCAAGGTACTGCTGCACCAGGTCACCGGCCAGCGCGACCTGATCGTCGGCATCAACGCCACGCCGCCGCCCACCGCCGCCGACCGCGCCCTGGTCGGCTTCCGCGTCAACGGCCTGCCGCTGCGCAGCGAGGTGCGGGCGGGCGACACCCTGCCGGACTACCTGGCGCGGCTGCGGCGGCTGGTGGCGGAGGGCCATTCGCACCAGGGATTCGTGCCGCGCAACCTGCTGCGCCGCCTCAAGGTGCGGCGCGATCCCGGCCGCTTCCCGCTGGTCGCGGCGGTGTTCGACCTGGAGCGCTCCAACCGCACGCCGCAGCTGGCCGGCCTGACCGTCGGCGTCGAAGCCAATCCGGTGGGCGCCAAGGTCGATCTCTACGTCACCGTCACCGAGACGGCAGCCGGCATCGAGGTGCGCTGCGACTACGACGCCCAACTGTTCGATGCCGCGACCGTCGCCACCTGGTTCGCCCACTACGAGACGCTGCTCGCCGCCGTCGTCGCGGCGCCCGGCCGGGAGCTCGACGACCTGCCGCGCCCGCCGGCGGCGCCGCGCCCGGCAGCCGCGCCCCCGCCGGCGCCGGCGCCGGAGTCCAATCTCAGCCGCTACCAGCGGCTGCTCTGGATGAGCCAGCAGCTGGCCCCGACGGCGCCGCTGCTGGCCAACAGCTGCCTGCTGCGGGTGCCGCTGCCGATCGATGCCGCGCTCTTCGGCCGCGCCGTGCAGTGCGTCGTCGACGGCAGCGACGCCCTGCGCACGACCGTCGAGGTGAGCGACGGCGTGCCGTCGCAACGGGTCCACGACCAGCTCCCCTGCCCGGTCCAGCTGCTCGACCTGTCGCCGCGGCCGCAGCCGCTGGCCGCGGCCAGGCAGGACGCGATCGCGCGCAGCCGGCGGCCGCACCAGGTCGACCGCTCGCTGGTCGATACCGCGCTCTACAAGCTGGGGGAGGCGGACTTCCTGTGGTACCTCAACGTCAACCACCTGGTCGCCGACGCCAGGGGAGCGTCGCTGGCGGTCGACGCGGTGTCTCGCGCCTACCAGGCGCTGGCGGCCGGCGCCGCGCCGCCGCCGGCTGGGCCGCCCTACGCCGACTTCCTGCGCCAGGAGCGCCAGACGCTGCAATCGGCGGCGGCGCGGCAGGCCGAGGCGCACTGGCGCGGCAAGCTGGCGCAGGAGCTCGATCCGCTCACCTTCTACGGCGCCGCGCCCGCCGGCGGTCCCGGGCCAGCCGAGCGGCTGGCCTGCGACCTCGGTCCGGCGCGCAGCGCGCAGCTGCGCGCGCTGGCGGCGCGCGAGCCGTTCTACGTCGCCTCCGCCGAGCTGTCGCTGTTCAGCCTGCTGGGGTCGCTGCTCTGCGCCTGGCTGGCGCGCATCGGCGACAACCGGTCGCTCGGGCTCGGCATGCCGTTCCACAACCGCACCAGCGATGCCGCCCGCCAGACGATCGGTCTGTTCATGCAGATCCTGCCGGTCCGGATCGCCGTCGATCCGGGCGACAGCTTCCCCTCCCTGGCCGAGAAGCTGGCCCTGGAAAGCCTGGAAAGCATCCGCTATCGCCAGTTCCCCGTCGGCAACCCGCTGCACCACCGCGCCTACGACGTCGAGCTCAACTACGCGGCGATGGCGCCGGCCACGTTTGCCGGCACGCCGGCGGAATTCGAGTGGGTGCACGCCAACCAGCTCACCGAAAGCATGGCGGTGCAGGTGGTGGACTTCGCCGGCGACGACAGCCTGGTGGTGCAGCTCGACTTTCACCAGGAGGTGTTCCCGGCGGCGCAGCGGCGCCTGGCGGCGGCGCACTTCCTGGCGGTGGTGGACGCCTTTCTGGAGGAGCCCGGCCGGCGGATCGATTCCTTCGCGCTGTTGAGCGGCGAGGAGCGCCGCCAGGTGCTCGCCGGCTGGAACGATTCGGCGCGCCAGCTCCCCGCCCGTTTCCGGCTGAGCTTCGCCGCGGCCTTCGCGGAGCAGGCGGCGGAAACCCCGCGGCGCACGGCGGTGGTGGACGACCAGGGCGCCCTGACCTATGCCGCGCTGGCGGCGCTCGCCGGCGGCCTGGCGGCGCGGCTGGCCGCGGCGGGAGCGGCGGCGGAGACGGTGGTGGCGATCCTGGCGCCGCGCGGCAGCGACCTGCTGACCGCGATCCTGGCGGTCTTCCGCGCCGGCGCCGCCTACCTGCCGCTCGACCCCGAGCACCCGGCGGAGCGGCAGTCTCAGGTCCTGCGTCAGAGCGGCGCCAGGGTGGTGCTGGTGGCGCCGGAGCTGCGCGCCATGCTGCAGCGCGCCGTCGAGACGTGGCCCGGCGGGGAGCGTCCGGCGCTGCTCGACCTGGCCGACCTTGCGGCACCCGCGGCCGTGGCGGCGCTGCCGTCGATGCCGGACGCGGCGCGCGGCCTGGCCTACGTCATCTACACCTCGGGTTCGACCGGCGTGCCGAAGGGCGCCATGGTCGAGCAGGCCGGGATGATGAACCACCTGTATGCCAAGGTGGCGGACCTCGAGCTGGGCGCCGAAGACCGGGTGGCGCAGACCGCCTCGCAGTGCTTCGACATCTCGGTGTGGCAGCTGCTGGCGCCGCTCGTGGTCGGCGGCCTGGTGCGCATCTACGCGGCGGACACGGTGCGCGACCCGGTGCAGCTGCTTGGCCGCGTCGCCGCCGACGGCGTCACCGTGCTCGAAACGGTGCCGTCGCTGCTGCGTGCCGTGCTCGACGAGGTGGAGGCCGCGCCGCCGTCCCTGCGCTCCCTGCGCTGGCTGATGGTGACCGGCGAGGCGCTGCCCGCGGACTTCTGCCGGCGCTGGCTCGCCGTCTGTCCCGGCGTGCCGCTGGTCAACGCCTACGGGCCGACCGAGTGCTCCGACGACGTGACGCACCACGTCCTGCGCGCCGCTCCGGAAGGCGCCGTGCCGATCGGCCGGCCGATCGCCAACCTCCGCCTGTACGCGGTCGATCGCGCCTGGCTGCCGGTGCCGGGCGGGGTGCCGGGAGAGCTGTGGGTCGGCGGCACCGGCGTCGGGCGCGGCTATCTGGGTGACGCGGCGCGCACCGCTGCCGCGTTCGTCCCCGACGGCCTGTCCGGCGATGTGGGCGGCCGCCTCTACCGCACCGGCGACCTGGGCCGCTGCCGCCCCGACGGCCTGCTGGAATGCCTGGGCCGCATCGACCACCAGGTCAAGGTGCGCGGCCAGCGCATCGAGCTGGGCGAGATCGAAACCGTGCTGCGCGGCCATCCGGCGGTGCGCGAGGCGGCGGCGATGGTGCGCCGCGACGGGCCGGGGGACAGCTTCCTGGCTGCCTACGTGGTGGCGCACGGCGGCGCCGCGGCACCGCCGTCCGAGCTGCGCGCCTACCTGGCCGAGCGCCTGCCGGAGGCGATGGTGCCGGGGGTCTTCGTCATCCTCGACGCGCTGCCGTTGACGCCCAACGGCAAGGTCGATCGCCGGGCGCTGCCGGCGCCCGAGCAGGGGCGGGCGGCGGCGGAAACGGCGGCGGCGGTCGCGCCGCGCACGGCGCGCGAAGCGACCCTGGCGGGCATCTGGCGCCAGGTGCTCGGGCTCTCCGAGGTGGGGGTGCTGGACAACTTCTTCGAGCTGGGGGGCGATTCGATCCTCAGCATCCAGATCGCCTCGCTGGCGCGCCGCGCCGGTCTGGCGATCCTGCCGCTGCAGCTGTTCGAGCACCCGACGATCGCCCGCCTGGCGGCGGCGGTGGACGCCGCCACGCGGCCGGCCCGCCAGGCGGACCCGGGCGCCGCGACGGTTTCCGGCCCGGTGCCGCTGACGCCGATCCAGCGGCGCTTCTTCACCCTGGACGTGCCGGCGCCGCACCACTGGAACCAGGCCCTGCTGCTGGAAACGGCGGCCGTCCTGGCGCCGCGCCCGCTGGCCGCCGCCCTGGCCCACGTGGCGGCGCACCACGACGCGCTGCGCCACCGGTTCCACCGCCGCGCGGGCGGCTGGGAGCAGGTGGCGAAGGCGGCGGCAGCACCGCGCGCCGCGCGCCTGCTCGCCGTCGTCGACCTGATGGCGTTGCCGGCAGCGGTGCAGGGCGGCGCCATCGAGCGGGCGGCGGCAGCGCTCCAGGGGAGCCTGCGCCTGGACGCCGGGCCGCTGCTGCGCGCCGCCTGCTTCGACCTGGGGGCCGGCCGGCCGCAACGGCTGCTGCTGATCGCCCACCACCTGGTGGTGGACGGCATTTCCTGGCGCATTCTGCTGGAGGACCTGGAGGCCGCCTACGTCCAGGCCGCCGCCGGCGGCAGCGTCGAGCTGCCCCCCAGGACCACCTCGTTCCAGCGCTGGGCCCAACGCCTGGCCGAGCACGCCCGCTCGCCCGAGCTGGCGGCGGAGCTGGACCACTGGCTGGACGCCGGCCGGGCGGACGTCGCGCCGCTGCCGCTCGACTTCCCGGCGGGCGACAACACCCGCGCCTCGGCGCGCTCGGTGCTGGTCGCCCTGGACGCCGCCGAGACCGCCGCCCTGCTGCGCGACGTACCGGCGGCGTACCACACCCAGGTCAACGACGTGCTGCTGACCGCCCTGGCCGAGGCGTGCGCCGGCTGGAGCGCCGGCCGGGTGCTGCTGGTCGATCTCGAAGGGCACGGCCGCGAGCAGGTCGGCGACGGCCTGGACCTGTCGCGCACCGTCGGCTGGTTCACCGCGCTCTTCCCGGTGCTGCTCGACGCCGCGCCCGACACCCCGGCCGAGCAGCGCCTGGCGCGGGTGCAGGAGCGGTTGCGGGCGGTGCCGCGCAACGGCATCGGCTACGGCGTGCTGCGCTACCTGGGCGACGCCGCGGTCGCCGCCCGCCTGGCGGCGCTGCCCGAATCCGCGATCAGCTTCAACTACCTGGGGCGCGTCGACCAGGCGCTCGCCGCCGATTCGCCGTTCCGCATGGCCGCGGAGTTCGCCGGCCCCACCGCCGGCCGCGGCGGCCGGCGCAGCCACGCGATCGAGATCAACGGCCTGGTGGCCGGCGGCGAGCTGCGCTTCGAATGGGCGTACAGCGCCAATCTCCACCGCGCGCAGACGATCGAGAACCTGGCCGGGCGCTTCACCGGGGCACTGCGCCGCTGGATCGCGCGCAGCCGCGGCGGCCTCGCCGCGGCGCCGGTCGCCCCGCCGGCCGCGGCGGCGGCGGAGTTCAACTGGAGCGCCGAGCAGCTGGCGGGCGTCGCCGCCGTGCTCGGCGGCGGCGGCGCCGGGGACGGCAAGGCGGGCGGGTCACGATGAGCGCGGCGAGCGCGACGAGCACGAAGAGCGCAATGAGCCGCTTCGCCGACGTCTACCCGCTGTCGCCGATGCAGGAGGGGATGCTGTTCCACACCCTGCTGGCGCCGGATTCGGGCGTCTACGTCACCCAGGTGGTCCTGGGCTTCGCGGCGGACGACATGGACCTGGACCTGCTGGCGCAGAGCTGGCAGCGGGTCGCGGCGCGCCACGCCGCGCTGCGCACGTTCTTCGCCTGGGAAGGGCTCGAAACGCCGATCCAGGTGGTGGAGCGGCAGGTCGACATGCCGATCGAAAGGCTGGACTGGCGCCGGGTGCGGGCCGCCGATGCTTCCCGGAGGCTGGCTGCCTGGCAGCGCGCCGAGCGCGGCACGAGCTTCGACCTGGCGCGGGCGCCGCTGTCGCGCCTGGGCCTGATCCAGCTTCCCGCCAGGCGCAGCGCGGTGGTGTGGACCTTCCACCACATCATCCTGGACGGCTGGTCGGTGCCGCTGGTGCTGCGCGACGTGGAGGCGATCTATCGTTGGCTGGCGGCGGGGGGGGCCGGCGGCGCCGGTGGCGGGGTCGGAGACGGCGCGGCGGTTGCCGCCGGGCCGCCCGGCCTGCCTCCGGCGCGTCCCTTCCGCGACTACATCGTCTGGCTGCAGCGCCAGGACCTGGCGCTCGCCGAAAGCTACTGGCGCGGTGTGCTGCGCGGCTTTCGCGCGCCGACGCCGCTGCCCGGCGAGGACGGCGGCGAGCGCGGTGCGGCCGGAGCTGCGGGCGCCGTTGCGGCTGCCGCCGGCGGCGCCGGCGACGGCATGCGTCGCGCCGTGGTGCCGGCGGCGGCAACCGCCGCGCTGGTGGCCTGGGGGCGCCGCGCCGGCCTCACCGTGAACACCCTGGCGCAGGGAATCTGGGCGCTGCTGCTCAGCCGCCACGCCGCCCAGCGCGACGTCGCCTTCGGTGCCGCGGTGCTCGGCCGGCCGGCGGATCTCGACGGCGCGGACGCGATCGTCGGGCTCTTCGTCAACACCCTGGTGGTGCGGATCGACGCGGCGCCGGACGCCCTGCTGGTCCCCTGGCTGCAGGAGATCCAGGCGGCCTGGGCGCGCTCGCGCCGCTTCGAGCACAGCCCGCTGCTGCGGGTGCAGGAGTGGAGCGAGGTGCCGCGCGGCACGCCGCTGTTCGAAACCGTGCTCAACTTCACCGGCGCGGCGCAGAAGCCGGCGGCGAGCGACGGTCGCCAGGTGGACACCGCGGCGCAGACCAACGTCGCGATCACCCTGGACGTGGCGGTGGGCGACCAGGTCGAGCTGCAGCTGCGCTGGGACCCGGCGCGCTGCGGCGCCGCCGCGATGGAGCGCCTGCTGGCGGCCGCGGCGACGCTTTTCGCGCGGCTGCCGGGCGCCGCGGGCCGCCGCCTGGCGGACGTCTCGCCGCTCGGCGCCGCCCAGCGCCACCAGGCGGTCTGCGAGTGGAACGACACGGGCGTAGCGCGGGCCGCCGATCCCGCGTTGCTGCACTCCCGGTTCGAGGCGCTGGCAGCGGCCGCGCCGCACCAGGAGGCGCTGATCGACCAGGCCGGCGCCCTCACCTACGGCGAGCTCGACGCCCTGGCCACGGCGCTCGCCCGCCGCCTGCGCCGCGCCGGGGTGGGGGTCGAGGCGCGGGTCGGCGTGCTGCTCGAGCGTTCGCGGGAGATGGTGGTGGCTCTCTTTGCGGTGCTCAAGGCCGGCGCGGCCTACCTGCCGCTCGACCCCGACCACCCGGCGGAGCGGCTGGCGTTCCAGGCCGCCGACGGCGGCGTCGCGGCGGTCGTCACCACCCCCGCGCTGGGCGGCCGGCTTGCCGCGCCCGCCGGGGGGGACGCGGCCCCGCCACGCATCCTGGTCGACCTGCGTGAGCTGGCTGCCGACCCGGCCGCCGCGCCGCTGCCGTGCGGCGCCGGCCCGGACAATCTGGCCTACGTGATCTACACCTCGGGTTCGACGGGGCGGCCGAAGGGGGCGATGATCACCCACCGCGCCATCGTCAACCGCCTGGAGTGGATGCAGCAAGCGTTCGGCCTCGGCGGCGATGATAGAGTGCTGCAAAAGACGCCTTTCAGCTTCGACGTTTCGGTCTGGGAATTCTTCTGGCCGCTGGCGACGGGCGCCCGGCTGGTGCTGGCGCCGCCCGGTGCGCACCGCGATCCGTCGCTGCTGCTGGAGCTGATCGCCGGCCAGCGCATCACCGTCGCCCACTTCGTCCCCTCCATGCTGCACTTCTTCCTGGACACGCCGGAGGTCGCCGCCGCCGCCGCCGGCCTGCGCCGCGTGATCTGCAGCGGCGAAGCGCTTGGCGGGCCGCTGCAATCGCGCTTTCACGCCAGCCTGCCGGGGGAGCTGTACAACCTGTACGGGCCGACCGAGGCGGCGGTCGACGTCACCTGGTGGCGCTGCGACCGCGGCAGCCGCGCGTCGCTGGCTGTGCCACCGGCCGTATCGGTGGTGCCGATCGGCCGGCCGATCGCCAACACCGCCATCCACCTGCTGGACGCCGCCGGCCAGCCGGCCGCGATCGGCGCGCCGGGGGAGCTGCACATCGGCGGCGCCGGTCTGGCGCGCGGCTACCTGGGCCGCCCCGACCTGACGGCCGACCGCTTCGTCCCCGACCCCTTCGGCGGCGCTCCCGGCCAGCGCCTCTATCGCACCGGCGACCTGGCGCGCCGGCGCGCCGACGGCAGCGTCGAATACCTGGGCCGCATCGACCTCCAGGTCAAGGTGCGCGGCATCCGCGTCGAGCTGGGCGAGATCGAAGACGTGCTGAGCGGCCATCCCGCCGTGCGCCAGGCCGCGGTGGCGGCATGGGACGACGGCGCCGCCGGCAAGCGCCTGGTCGCCTACGTCGTGCCGGCGGCGCCCGCGGTGACCGCGGCACCCGCACTGCCCGCGCCGCCCGCGCCGCCCTCAACTGTGGCGTGGGAGGAGCTGCTGGCCTGGGCGCGCCGCAAGCTGCCCGAAGCCATGGTGCCCGCCGCCGTGGTGCCGCTCGCCGCGCTGCCGGTCACCGCGAGCGGCAAGCTGGACCGGCGCGCCCTGCCGCCGCCCGACCCCGAAACGGTGATGGGCGGGGCCGGCGGGGGCGGCGAGCGCGCCGCGCCGCGCGACCCGCTGGAAGAGGAGCTGGTCGGCATGTGGCAGGACATCCTGCGCGTGCGGCCGATCGGCATCGGCGACGACTTCTTCACCCTGGGCGGCCACTCGCTTCTCGCCGTGCGCCTGATGGGGGCGCTGCGCAAGCGCTTCGGCGTCGAGCTGCCGCTCGCCCGCCTGGTCGAGGCGCGCACCGTCGAGCGCCTGGCCGCCCTGCTGCGCGCGCCGGCGCCAGTCGATCGCCGGGCGCCGCTGGTCGCCCTGCAGCCGGCGGGCGCCGGGGTGCCCTTTTTCTGCGTGCACCCGATCGGCGGCCACGTGCTGTGCTACGCCGACCTGGCGCGGCACCTGGGCGGCGACGCCCCCTTCTACGGCTTGCAGGCGCCAGGTCTCGAAGAGGTGGGGGCGGTCGCGCCGTCGATCGAGGAGATGGCGGCCTCCTACCTGGCGGCGGTGCTGCCGCTGGCGCGCGAGCGCGGCGGCGCCTGCTGCCTGGGCGGCTGGTCGATGGGCGGCATCGTCGCCTTCGAGATGGCGCGCCAGCTGCGCGCCGCCGGTCACCACCCGGTGCCGGTGGCGATCCTCGACTCCTGGTCGCCCGACATCCACCGCATCGTGCCCGACGATGCCTACCTGCTGGCCGAGATCGTCAGGGACGTGGCGCTCCAGCGCGGCATCCCGCAGGCGCTCACCTACGAGCACCTGCTGGAGCTCGCCCCCGAAGAGCGCCTGGCCCGCGTGCTGGAGGTGGGCCGCGCCGGCGGCCTGGTCGCGGCCGACCTGGACGCCGCCTGGCTGCGGCGCACCCTGGAAGGCTACCGGGCGCGCCGCACCGCCCTGATGCGCTACCGGCCGGCGCGGCACAGCGGCGGCCTGACGCTGTTCCGCGCCGTCGAGCAGGACGCCCAATTCGTGCGCCAGGTCGAAGCCGAGCTGGGCTTCGACGTCGACGACGAAACGCTGGGGTGGGGCGCCTATTCGGACGCGCCGGTGGCGGTCGAATGGGCCGCCGGCAATCACTCCACCATGTGCCAGGAGCCGCACGTCGCGGCGCTGGCCGGCTCTCTGCGCGCCTGGATCGAGCGCGCGATCCCGCCGCGGGACGGCGCCGCGGTACCGGGCTTTGCCACTTCCCTGCGCTCCCACACCCTTGAGGAGGATCCTGCATGACCTTGTTCAAGTTTCTGCTCCGCACCTCGCGCGGCCTCGCCTCGCTGGCGATCCTGGCGGGGCTGGTCGCGGGCGTTTGCAATTCCGCCCTGATCGCCTGCATCAATCGCACGGTGTCGCGGCCGGGCGCCACCACCGCGACCTGGATCTGGGTCTTCGTCGGCATCTGCCTGCTGCTGCCGCTCACCCGCTTCGCTTCCTCGGCGCTGCTGGTCAAGCTGTCGCAGAAGGGAATTCACGACCTGCGCATGCACCTGGGCCAGAACATCCTGGCGGCGCCGCTGCGCAAGTTGGAGGAGATGGGGCCGGCGCGCCTGCTGAGCGTGCTGACCGACGACGTGCGCACCATCTCGGTCGCGCTCATCGCCATCCCCGGCACCTGTATCCAGATCGCCATCGTGCTCGGCTGCCTGGGGTACCTGTGCTGGCTCTCACGGCCGGCGTTCGTCGGCCTGCTGGTGTTGATGGTGCTGGCGCTGGCCAGCATCCAGCTGCCGGCGATGCGCGCCCGGCGGCTGCACAGCCTGGCGCGCGAGGTCCAGGACGTGCTGTTCCGCCACCTGCGCGCCATCACCGACGGCAACAAGGAGCTGAAGATCCACCGCGGCCGCCGGCAGGCCTTCGTCAGCGACTCGCTCGGCGCGGCCTCCGCCCGTTCCCAGCGCTACAGCGTGATCGGCAACATGTTGGACGCGGCGACCGGCAGCTGGAGCCAGCTGGTGTTCTTCGGCGCGGTCGGCGCCCTGCTCTTCGTGCTGCCGCGGCTGGTGCCGATGTCGACCGAGGTGCGGATGGGCTACATCCTGACGATGATGTACATGATGGTGCCGCTCGACGTGATCTTCGGCGCCCTGCTGCCCACGGTGGTGCGGGCCGACATCGCGCTCAAGAAGATCGAATCGCTCGGCCTCTCGCTCGAGCAGATGGTGAGCGAAAAGCCGGCGCCCGCCGCGCCGCCCCCTTCGTGGCACAGCCTGGAGCTGGCCGGCGTCACCCATTCGTTCCTGTCGGAACGGGAGCGGGAGTCGTTCGTCGTCGGCCCGATCGACCTGACCCTGCGCCCCGGCGAAGTGGTCTTCATCATCGGCGGCAACGGCAGCGGCAAGACCACCCTGGCGAAGCTGCTCACCGCGCTCTATGCCCCCGAATCCGGCACGGTGCGCCTGGACGGCGTGGCGATCACCGACGACAACCGCGACGCCTATCGCCAGCACTTCTCGGCGGTGTTCTCCGACTTCTTCCTGTTCGACAGCATCCTGGGCCTGGAGGCGCCGGAGCTGGACGCGCGGGCCCGCGAATACCTGGTCAAGCTGCAGCTCGACGGCAAGGTCGAGATCCGCAGCGGGGCGCTGTCGACGATCGACCTGTCGCAGGGCCAGCGCAAGCGGCTGGCGCTGCTCACCGCCTACCTGGAAGATCGCGACATCTACCTGTTCGACGAGTGGGCGGCGGACCAGGACCCGCTGTTCAAGCGCACCTTCTACTTCCAGCTCATCCCCGAGCTCAAGGCGCGCGGCAAGACGGTGCTGGTGATCAGCCACGACGACCAGTACTACCACCTGGGCGACCGCGTCATCAAACTGGTCAACGGCCAGATCGAGTACGACACCACGCCCGAAAAGCTCGGCCCGCCGCGGCCGCTGTCCGCCGCGACGCCGGGTGAGCCGCTGCTGCAGCACGCGGCGCAGGCGGCCGCGGCCCCATGACCGAAGCGGCGGGAACGGTGGGAACGGCGACCGATCTCTGCGATCTGCTGCGCCGGCAGGCGGCGCGGCAGCCCGAGGGGACGGCCTGTATCTTCCTCGCCGACGGCGACGCCGACAGTGAGCAGGAGCGGCTCACCTACGGCGAGCTCGACGCCGCGGCGCGCCGCATCGCCGCGCAGCTGCGGCGGGCCGCGCCGCAAGGGGGGCGGGCGCTGCTGCTCTACCCCTCGGGGCTCGAGTACGTGCGCGCCTTCTTCGGCTGCGTCTATGCCGGGATGGCCGGCGTCTGCGCCTATCCGCCGCCGCTGTCCGGCGGCCGGCGCCTCTTGCCGCGGCTGCGCGCCATCGTCGCCGACGCGCAGCCGGCGGTCGCCTTGACCAACGCCGGGATGCTGGCGCACGCGCAGACGTTCGTGCGCGACGAGGGCGTGCTGGCGGAGCTGCCCTGGCTGGCTCCCGACGGCGGTCCGGCGGCGGCGGACGACGACGACGGCGGGTGGTCGCCGCCGGCGCTCGCCGCGGACGACCTGGCGTTTCTCATGTATACCTCCGGCTCGACCGGCACGCCGCGCGGCGTGATGGTCAGTCACGGCAACGTCCTCCACAACCTGGCGGCCTTTCCGGGGTTCGCGGCGCGGCCGCTCACCGCCAGCGTGTCGTGGCTGCCGCTGTTCCACGACCTGGGGCTGGTGTTCGGCCTGCTGCACCCGCTCTACCAGGGCGCGCCGGCGATCCTGCTGCCGCCCGACGCCTTCGTGCGCCGGCCGCTGCGGTGGCTCTCGGCGATCTCGCGCTTCCGGGCGAGCGCCACGTTCGGCCCCAACTTCGCCTACGACCTGTGCGCGCGGCGGATCGCGCCCGCCGAGCGCGCCGGGCTCGACCTGTCGTGCCTCAACCTGGTGCTCAACGGCTCCGAGCCGGTGCGCCATGAAACCCTGGAGCGGTTCGCCGCCGCCTTCGGCTCGTGCGGCTTCCGCGGCGCGGCGTTCTATCCCGCCTTCGGGCTGTCCGAGGGCACCTCCGACGTGTCCGGCAACGCCAGCTTCGCGCCGCCGCTGGTCTGCACCCTGCGCGGCGACCAGCTCGACCGCCACCAGGTCGTCGCAGCGGCGCCGGGCGAACCGGGCGCCCGCCAGGTGGTGGGCTGCGGCACGGTGCTGCCGGGCCAGCGCGTGGCGATCGTCGATCCCGCGACGCTCGCACCTTGCGCCGCCGACCAGGTGGGCGAGATCTGGCTGGGCGGCCCGAGCGTCGCCCAGGGCTACTGGGCGCGGCCGGCGGAGACGGCCGAGACCTTCGGCGCGCGGCTCGCCGGGTCGGGCGACGGCCCCTTCCTGCGCACCGGCGATCTCGGCTTCCTGCGCGGCGGCGAGCTGTTCGTCACCGGACGGCTCAAGGACCTGGTGATCGTCCACGGCGTCAACCACTATCCCCAGGACATCGAGTCGAGCGTCGAGCGCAGCCACGCGGCGCTGCGCCCCGGCTGCGGCATCGCCTTCGGCTGCGAGGCCGACGGCGGCGAGGGGCTGGTGGTGGTGCAGGAGGTGGAGGCGGCGCCGGCGGCGACGCTCGACGAGGCGTTGGGCAACATCCGCCAGCAGCTGGTCGAAGAGCACCAGGTCGCACCCTGGGCGATCGTGCTGATCGCCGCCGGGACGCTGCCCAAGACGTCCAGCGGCAAGCTGCAACGGCGCGCCTGCCGCGAGGCGTTCCTGGCCGGCGAGCTGGCGCCGCTGGCCGAATGGCGGGCGGCGCCGGGGGCGATGCCGGAGGGGGTGTCGGAGGAGACGCCGGACGGGGCGGCCGGCGATCCGCTGGAGGCGTGGCTGGCCGCCGCGGTCGCCCGCCTGGCGGGGATCGCGCCGCAAGCCGTCGACCGGACGCAGCCGTTCGCCCGCTACGGCCTCACCTCGGTCGCCATCACCGAGCTGGTGGCGGAGCTGGAAGCCCTGCTGGGCAGGCGGCTGCCGCTGACGCTGCTGTTCGAGCACCCGACGGTGGCGTCGCTGGCCGGCCGCCTGCGCGGCGGTCTGGGCGCGGCGGCGCTGCCGGAGCCGGCGTCGTCGGCGAGCGCGGCAAACGCGGTGGGCGCGGTGGGCGCGGACGGCGCGGCGCCGGGCGGGCGCGAGCCGATCGCCATCGTCGGCATGAGCTGCCGCCTGCCGGGGGCGCCCGACCTGCGCGCCTATTGGGAGCTGCTGCGCGACGGCGTGGACGCCGTGGGGCCGATCCCGCTGGAGCGCTGGGACGTGGACGGCCTGTACGACCCCAATCCCGCCGCGGCCGGCAAGATGAACACGCGGCAGGGCGGTTTTCTGTCCGGCCTCGACCGGTTCGATCCGCTGTTCTTCTCCATCTCCCCCGCCGAAGCGGCGCACCTCGATCCGCGGCAGCGCCTGGTGCTGGAGCTGGCCTGGGAATCGCTGGCGCACGCCGGCATCCCGGCCGCCAGCCTGCGCGGCAGCAGCACCGGCGTCTTCATCGGCACCATGACCGACGATTTCTTCCACCTGCTGCTCGACGATCCGGCGCGCGGCGACGCCTATTCCGGCACCGGCGGCGCCAACAGCCTGGTGGCCAACCGCGTCTCCTACTGCCTCGACCTGCGGGGGCCGAGCATGGCCGTCGACACCGCCTGCTCGGGGTCGCTGGTGGCGATCCACCTGGCCTGCCAGAGCCTGTGGAGCGGCGAAAGCAGCGCGGCGCTGGCCGGCGGCGTGATGGTGAACCTGCGGCCCGACGGCTTCCTGTTCTTTTCGCGCGCCGGCGCGCTGGCCCCGGACGGCCGCTGCAAGCCGTTCGACGCGCGTGCCGACGGCATCGGCCGGGCGGAGGGGGCCGGCATGCTGGTGCTCAAGCCGCTCTCCCGCGCCCGCGCCGACGGCGACCGGGTGCTGGCGGTGATCCGCGGCAGCGCGATCAACCAGGACGGCATGAGCAACGGCCTGACGGCGCCCCAGCCGCGGGCGCAGGAAGCGCTGCTGCGGCAGGCCTGCCGCCGGGCCGGCGTGGCGCCGGGCGACGTGCAATACGTCGAGGCGCACGGCACCGGCACGCCGCTCGGCGACGCCGTCGAGATGACGGCCCTGGCGGCGGCGCTGGGCCAGGGCCGGTCGGCGGAGCGGCCGCTGATGGTGGGGTCGGTGAAGAGCAACTTCGGCCACGCCGAGGCGGCGGCGGGAGTGGCGAGCGTGATCAAGGTGGTGCTGGCGATGCGGCATCGCCTGCTGCCGCCCAGCCTGCACTTCCAGGCACCGTCGCCGCAGCTGGAGCTGGACCGCCTGCCGGTGCGGGTGCAGCACGTGCTCAGCCGCTGGCCCGCCGAGGAGCGGCCGCTGGTCGCCGGCGTCAGCGCCTTCGGCATCGGCGGCGCCAACGCCCACGTGGTGCTCGGGGAAGCTCCCCAGGAGGCCGCGGCGGCGTCCGGCGCGGCGGCGGCGCCCGCGGTGCGGCAGGCCGGGGCGGGCGGCGGCATCGCTCACCTGCTGCCGCTGTCGGCGCGCGATGCGCGGGCGCTGGCCCAACTGGCCGGGCGGACCGGGCAGTGGCTCGGCGGCGCCGGCGCCGCCGAGCCGCTTGACGACCTCTGCTACACGGCGGCGGTGCGGCGCGATCATCACCCTCACCGCTGGGCGGCGTCCGGCCGCACCCACGCCGAGATGGCGGCGGCGCTGGCCGCTTTCGCCGCCACCGCTCAGGGTGGCCATGGCGGCCCTGGCGGCAATGGCGGCCAGGACGGTGCGGAACCCATGGCCGCGGCGCCGGTGATGAGCCGTCCGCGGCTGATCATGGTGTTTTCGGGGCAAGGTTCGCAGTGGGTGCGCATGGGCCAGGGCCTGGCCGAGCGCGAGCCGGTCTTCCGCGAAGCGCTGGCGCGGGTCGCCCGCCTGTTCCCCGCCCGCGACGGCCGCTCGCTGCTCGATCAGCTTGCGGCCGGCGCCGCGGACTCGCGATTGGACGCGCCGGAAGTGCTGCAGCCGGCGACCTTTGCCGTGCAGGTCGCCCTGTTCGAGCTGTGGCGCTCCTGGGGTCTCACCCCCGACGCGGTCGCCGGCCACAGCCTCGGCGAGGTGGCTGCCGCCTACGCGTGCGGCGCCCTGTGCATCGAAGATGCGGCGCGCGTGGTCGAGCACCGCTCGCGCCTCATGCAGTGGGCGATGGGGCCTGGCACCACGGCCCAGGTCCAGCTGCCGGAAGAGCGCGCCGCGGAGGTGCTGGCGGGGCACGCGGACGTGGAGCTCGCCGGCGCCAGCGGCCCGTCGTCCTTCGTCGTCTCGGGCGGCACGACGGCGGTCGCCCAGCTGCTGGCCGAGCTCGGCGGGCGGGGGGTGCGCTGCCGCGTGCTGCGGGTCGGACCGATCGCGCTCCACAGCCGCTTCATGGACCCGTTGCAGGAGCCGCTCGCCGCGGCGCTGGGCAGCCTGCGGCCGGGACCGGCGCGCATCCCCTTCTTTTCGGCCGTCACCGGCGGCGCGCTGGCGGGGGAGCGGCTCGATGCCGGGTATTGGGTGCGCAACCTGCGCCAGCCGTTCCGCTTCCGGGCGGCGATGCGGGCGATGCTGGAGGCGCCGGAGGCGCCGGAGGACGGCGGCGGCGCGCCCGTCATCCTGCTCGAAGTCTCCCCCCACCCGCTGCTGGCGGCGCCGATGCAGGACAACCTGCGCCAGCTCGGCCGCCAGGGCCTGGTGCTGTCGTCGCTGCGCCGCGACGAGGACGAGCGCGGCGAGCTGCTCGCCGCGCTGGGCCGCGCCTACGCCGCCGGCCGCGACGTCGCCTGGCCGCGGCTCTATCCCGCGGGGCGGGTGCTGGACCTGCCCGGCTATCCGTGGCAACGCGAGCGGCACTGGTACCAGCAGCGGCGGACGGCATCGCCTGCCGGGAGCGACGGGCGCGACGCGGGTGGCGTCCGCGGCGCGGCGGTGGCGCCGGGGCCGGACGCGGATCAGGCGGCGGCGCTCTTCGACGTGGAATGGGTGCCGATTGCCGCGGCGCCGGTGACCACGCCACCGGCGGCAGCGGCGGCTGGCCATCGCGGTGCCTGGGTGCTGGTCTGCGGCGGCCTGTCGGGCGACGCGCTGGCGGGGGCACTTGCGGCGGCGGGGGCCGCGGTGTGGCGGGTGGCGGCGGGGGAGCGGTACGCGGCGCCGGCGGCGGGCGGCCGGCAGTTCACCATCGACATGGCCGCGCCGGCCGACTGGCGCCGCCTGCTCGCCGACCTGCCGGCGCCAGCCGGCCAGGGCGCCGGGGAAGGCCGCACCCGGCTGGTGCTGCTGTTCGGTGACGACATTCGGGCAGCAGCGGTGGGAGAGGCAGGAGCGGTGGGAACGGTTGGCGTGGCGGGAGCGGCGGGAGAGCGGGGGCCGATTGGCGCGCCGGCCGCGGTGCCTGAGACGGCGGATGCCGGCGCCGCCAGGGCGGCCACCGCCGCCCTGCTGTACGCCGTGCAAGCCGCGGCGCAGCTGGCGGCGCCGCCGCAGCTCTGGGTGGTGACGCGCGGCGCCCAGCCGCCCGGAGCGGTCGCCGCTCCGGACCAGGCGCTGCTGTGGGGCCTGGCGCGGGCGTTCGGCCAGCAGGAGCACCCCGAGCTGTGGGGCGGCGTCGTCGACCTGGACCCGGCGGCGGAACCGGGCTCGCTCGACGAGGCGCGGCGGCTGCGCGGCCACGTCCTGGCGCCGGGCGGCGAGGATCAGGTATCGCTGCGCCAGGGGGAGCGCTACGCGCCGCGGCTGCGCCGCCGGCCCGCCGCCGGCACCGGCGGCGGCGCCAACCCACCGGCGGCGGGGCCGGCGCGTCCGCGCGCCGACGCGACGTACCTGGTCACCGGCGGGTTCGGCGCGCTCGGCCTGCGGGTGGCGCGCTGGCTGGTCGCGCGGGGTGCGCGCCGCCTGCTGCTGCTCGGCCGCCACGGCCTGCCGCCGCGGCGCACCTGGAGCGACGTCCCCGCCGCCGACCCTTACCGGCAGCGCATCGATGCCGTGCGGGCGCTGGAGTCGGCCGGCGCCAGCGTCCACCTGGCGGCGGCCGACGTCGCCGACGCGGCGGCGGTGGCGGGCCTGGTGGACACCTTCGAGCGCGAGGCCTGGCCGCCGGTGCGCGGCGTCGTCCACGCCGCCGGCGTGGTCGACGACCGGCTGCTGCTGCGCATGGACGGCGCCAGCCTGGATGCCGTGCTGCGCCCCAAGGTGCAAGGGGCGCTCGCCCTGCACGCGGCCTTCGCCGGCCGCCAGCTCGACTTCTTCGTGCTCTTCTCGTCGCTGTCGGCGCTGCTGCCGCCGCCGGGCCAGGGTGCCTACGCCGCCGCCAATGCCTTCCTGGACGCCCTGGCGCACCACCGGCGAGCGCTCGGCCTGCCCGGTCTCAGCATCGATTGGGGACCCTGGGCAGAGACCGGCATGGCGGCCGGCCGGCCGCTGCCGCACGCGGCCGGCGACGGCGGCGGGATCGCGCTGCTCGACCCCGCCGCCGCGCTGGCGGCGCTGGAGGTGGCGCTCGCGGGTGGCGCGGCGCAGGCCGTGGCGGCGGGAGACGTGGCGTGGCAGCGGCTGCAAGCGGGATTTTTCCCGCGCGGCGCGGCGCCGGCGCTGCTGGCCGACCTGCTGCCGGCGCCGGACGATCTGCCGCCCACCGCGCCCAAGGTTGCGCCGGCGGCGCTGGACTGCGTCGATGACGCGGCCTTCGAGCAACGGCTGCGGGAGCTGACCGCCGGCGTGCTGCAGCTGCCGATCGAGCGGCTCAATCCGCTCTCACCGTTGCGCGATCTCGGTTTCGACTCGATCATGGCGGTCGAGTTGCGCGCCAGCGTCGAACAGAGCCTCGGCAGCAGCCTGCCGATGCGCATCTTCCTGGACGCGCCGAGCGTGCGGCAGCTGGCCGGCCGTCTGGCGGAGCACCTGGCAATCGGTTCCACGGTCGGCGGGAACGGCCCGCGGATGGAGTCATGATCACTGCGGCGTGACGCAATTGCGCGCCGCTCGGGAGAGACAGTCATGGATGGCATTTTGCGCGACCTGCGAATCAGTTTTCGCACGCTTCTCCACAAGCCCAGCTTCCTCATCGCCGCGGTCCTGGTCCTGGCGTCGGGGATCGGCGCGACGGTGGCGATCTTCAGCTTCATCCACGCCTTCGTGCTCCACCCCCTGGACCTGGCCGGGGCCGACCGCATGGTGCAGCTGTGGGAAGCCTCCAAGGAGGAGGGCTGGGCCAAACGCGAGGTCGCGCCCGGCAACTTCCTCGACTGGAAATCGCAGAATCACGTCTTCGACCACCTGGCGTCGTACCAGCCCACCAGCTTCAACCTGGCGAGCCGCGGCGAGCCGGAGCGCCTGGCCGGGGCCAACGTCTCGGCCGATTTCTTTCGCGTCCTGGGCCTGACGCCCGCCAGCGGCCGCGACTTCCTGCCCAACGAGGACGCCGCCGGCGCGCCGCGGGTGGCGGTGATCAGCGACAACCTGTGGCGCCGCCACTTCGGCGCCGATCCGGCGATGCTCGGCAAGAGCTTCATGGTCAACGGCCAGAGCTGCGTGGTGGTGGGCGTGCTGCCGCCCTCCTTCCACCTGCCGCACCTGGGCCATGCCGACATCTGGGTGCCGTTCGCCTTCGATGCCGGCAATGCCAACGATCGCGTCGGGCGCGGCCTGTACGTGCTGGGGCACCTGCGGCCGGGAGTCACCGCGCAGGGCGCCCAGGCGGACATGTCGTCGCTCGCGGCGCGCCTGGCGCAGCAGCATCCGCGGCCGGACGGGCCGATCGGCGTGCTGGTGATCCCGCTGGAGGTGGAGGTGGCGCAGTCCTACCGCCCGTCGCTGCTCATCCTGCTGATCGCCGCCGGGTGCCTGCTGCTGCTCGCCTGCGCCAACGTCGCCAACCTCCAGCTGGCGCGCACCTCGACGCGGGTGCATGAAATCTCGGTGCGCGTCGCGCTCGGCGTGACGCGCCCGCAGCTGATCCGCCAGCTGTTCCTGGAAAGCGTGCTGGTGGCGCTGCTCGGCGGCGTGCTGGCGCTCGTCGTGGCGCGCGCCTCGATCGCGCTCATGACCTACAAGCTGCCGCCGGACGTGCTGGTGTACGTGCCGCACTACGGCCGCGTGCCGATCGACGGCAGCGTGCTGCTGTTCAGCCTCGCCGCCGCGCTGGCGACGGCGGTCCTCTTCGGCCTGGTGCCCGCGGTGCGGGCGTCGCGGCCGCAGGTCGGCGCGCTGCTCAAGGGCGCCGGCCGCGCCTCGGCCGGCCGCCACGCCCGGCGCGGGCGGTCGCTGCTGATGGTGAGCGAGGTCGCCCTGGCGCTCACCCTGCTGGTGACCTCCGCCCTCATGCTCAAGAGCTTCGGCCGCCTGCAACGGGTCGATCCAGGCTTTCAGGCCGATCGCGTGCTGACCACCGAGCTCGAGCTGCCGCAGGCGACCTACGGTACGCCGGCGCTCGAAGCCCAGTTCTACCAGCGCGCGCTGGAGCGCGTCGAGCACCTGCCGGGCGTCGACAGCGCGGCGGTGGTCAACCACGTGCCGATGGGCGGCAGCAACTACAGCGGCACGGTCACCGTCGAAGGCTCTCCGGAAAAGGGCGACTGGCAGTTCAGCATGGTGCGCAGCTGCTCGCCCGACTACTTCCGGGTGCTGCGCATCCCGGTCGATCAGGGGCGCGCCTTCACCCCCCAGGACACCGCCGCCTCGCGCCGCGTGGTGATCGTCAACGAAGCGGTGGCCAGGCACTTCTGGCCCAACGGCAGCGCCCTTGGCAAGCGCCTCAAGCGCGGCCGGCTCGACAGCGACAATCCGTGGATGGAAGTCGTCGGCGTCGTCGGCAACGTCAAGCAGTGGGCGCTCAACGACAACAGCACGGCGCAGATCTACCAGCCGATGCCGCAGTGGACGCCGCGGTCGGCGGCGATCGTGGTCCGCACCGTCTCCGACCGCCCCGCGGCGGTGGCGCAGAGCGTGCGCCGCGAAGTGCTGGCGGTCGATCCGCAGGAGCCCCTGGGAGAGTTCAAGACGATGCGGCAGCTGGTGAGCAATTCCCTGCTGCTGCAGGCGATGAGCGTCATCCTCATCGGCTTTTTCGGCACCATCGCCCTGGTCGTCGGCGCGATCGGCATCTTCAGCGTTGTCTACTACCTGACACTGCAGCGCACTCATGAGTTCGGCGTCCGCATGGCGCTGGGCGCTTCGCGCGGCAACGTGATTCAACTGGTCCTGTCGGGCGGTCTGCGGCTGGTCGCGATCGGCCTCGCGATCGGCGCGATCGCTGCCTTCGGCGCCGCCAGCGCGATGGGCGGCCTGCTGTACGGGGTCAGCGCCGGCGACCTGTCGACCTACGCCGGGGCGGCGCTCTTCCTGGCCGTCGTGGCGGCGCTCGCGATCTATCTGCCGGCGCGCCAGGCAGGCAAGGTGTCGCCGGCGCTGTCCACGCGCTACGAATAACCGGCAGTGGAGCGTGCGAACGAAAGGTGAAAGGTGGTTCCGATGGCTGACAACGAAGGCAACGCCCCCGCGGCACCGCGGTTTCCGGGCACCATAAAGCGGCGGGCGGCGGCGATCACGCTCGACGACCTGGTCGAGATACGCCCGCTGTACGCGAACGGGGCGCTGCCGCTGTTCGTCGAGCCGCGCGTGCCGGGGCTGGAGCTGGCGGCGTGGACGCTCGCCAACCGGACGCTGGTCGAAGAGCACCTGCTGCGCCACGGCGGCATCCTGTTCCGCGGTTTCGCGGTCGATTCGCCGGCGCAGCTGGAGGCGTTCCTGCAAGCGCTGGCGGGCGGGGCGCTCGAATATCGCGAGCGCTCGTCGCCGCGCAGCCAGGTCGAAGGCAAGATCTACACCTCGACCGACTACCCACCAACCCATTCCATCTTCCTGCACAACGAAAACTCCTATCAAAACGTGTGGCCGCTCAAGATCGCCTTTTTCTGCCAGATCCCCGCGGCGCAGGGGGGCGCCACGCCCATCGCCGACTGCCGCCGCGTGTTTGCGCGCATGGACCCGGCGGTGCGCGACCGCTTCGTCGACAAGGGCTGGATGTACGTGCGGAACTTCGGCGACGGCCTGGGTCTGGATTGGAAAACCGTCTTTCAGACTCAGGATCGCAGCGTGGTCGAAGAGTATTGCAACAAGAGCGGCATCACCGTCGAATGGCGCCCGGACGGGCGCCTGCGCACGCGTTCGGTGCGGCCGGCGGTCACGCCGCATCCCCGCACCGGCGAGCTGCTGTGGTTCAATCACGCCACCTTCTTCCACGTTTCGACGCTGGAACCCGACGTGCGGCAGGTGCTGCTCGACCAATATGATCAGGACGAGCTGCCGACCAACACCTATTACGGCGACGGCAGTCCGATCGAACCCGCGACGCTCGACCACCTGCGCTCGCTCTACCACCAGGAAACCTTGCAATTCCCCTGGCGGCGGGGCGACGTGCTGCTGCTCGACAACATGATGACGGCGCATGGAAGGGCGCCTTTCGCCGGCGAGCGCAAGGTCCTGGTCGGCATGGCGGAGCCGGTGACGCGTAAGTGATCGACCGCGGCGGCGAAACCAGGTAAGGCAGCCCATGGACTTCGGCATTCTTTTCTTTTCCAGTCCGGCGCCTGCCGACGGGCCCGGCAAGTACCGGCTGCTGCTCGACGCGGCGCGCTTCGCCGATCGGCGCGGCTTCTCCGCGGTATGGACGCCCGAACGCCACTTCCACGATTTCGGCGGTCTCTACCCCAGTCCCGCGGTGGTCAGCGCGGCGCTGGCGGTGACCACCGAGCGCGTCCAGATCCGCGCCGGCAGCCTGATCTCGCCGCTGCACCACGAGGTGCGCATCGCCGAAGAGTGGTCGATCGTCGACAACCTCTCGGGCGGCCGGGCGGCCATCTCCTTCGGCTCGGGCTGGAACGTCGACGACTTCATCTTCCACCCCGACCGCTACCCGCGCCGCCAGGCGGTGATGTACGAGCAGATCGAAGCGGTCCGCCGGCTGTGGCGCGGCGACACCCTGGTGCGGGACAACACCTTCGGCAAGCCGGTCCAGATCACCCTGCGCCCCCGCCCGGTGCGGCGCGAGCTGCCGATCTGGATCACCTCCTCGGGCAACGCGGAAACCTTTGCCAGCGCCGGCACTCTGGGCGCCAACGTGCTCACCCACCTGATCGGCCAGGACGTGGCGACGCTGGCGGCAAAGATCGAGCGCTACCGCGCCGCGCACGCCGCGGCGGCGGACCGCCACGGCGCCGGCGGGCCGGGCACCGTCTCGCTCATGCTGCACACCTTTTTAGGCGCCGACCTGGCCGCCGTGCGGGCGCGGGTCCGCGGGCCGTTTCGCGAGTACCTGCGCTCCGCGGTGAGCCTCGAACAGCTCGCCGCGGCGGGCGGCGGCGCCGTCAGCGGCGGCCACAAGATCGAGCAGCACAGCATTCCGCCCGCGGTCATGGAGGAGCTGCTCGACATGACCTACGAGCGCTATGCCGATCACAACGCGCTTCTGGGCACCGTCGCCAGCTGCAAACCGCTGATCGCGCGGCTGGCGGACATCGGCGTCGACGAGATCGCCTGCCTGATCGATTTCATCGACGACCCGGATGCGGTGCTGGCAGGCCTGGAGCACCTGGACGCCCTGCGCGCCGCCTGTGCGGCGCCCGCCGCGCCGGCCGCCGCCGATCCGCTGGCGGCCTTTCTGGAAACCCTCGCATGAGGCGGCGGGGAGCCGCCGAGCGGCCAACCTGATGTGCGGCATCGCCGGCACCTACGATCCGCGCGGCCGGCGCGCCGATGCGGCGGCGGTCGAGCGGATGGCCGGCGCGCTGGCGCACCGCGGCCCCGATTCCGCCGGCGCGTTTCAAGCCGACGGAGTGATGCTCGGTTTCCGCCGCTTGAGCATCATCGACCTGGCGGGCGGCGACCAGCCGCTGTTCAGCGAAGACGGCAACCTGGTCCTGGTCTGCAACGGTGAGATCTACGACTACCGCGAGCTGACGGCCGAGCTCACCGCCAAGGGCCACGTCTTTCGCACCCACAGCGACGTCGAAGTGCTGCTCCACCTGTACGAAGAGCACGGCGCCGACCTGCTTCACCGCATCAACGGCCAGTTCGCCTTCGCGCTCTACGACCGGCGCGCGCGCAGCCTGCTTTTGGCGCGCGACCCCTGCGGCATCAATCCGCTCTTCTATACCGTCGTCGACGGCCAGCTGATCTTCGCCTCCGAGATCAAGGCGATCCTGGAGCACCCGCTGGCGCCGCGCCAGGTCGATCTCACCGGCCTGGACCAGGTCCTCACCTTTCCGGGCCTGGTGGCGCCCCGCACCTTCTTCAAAGGCATCCGCTGCCTGCCGGCGGGCCACCTGCTGCGCGCCGGCGCGGACGGGGTGGAAGAGCGCGAATATTGGGATCTCACCTATCCCGAGGCAGCGGACCATGAGCCCGCCGTTTCCGCGGCGCACGAACGAGACTACGTCGACGGCCTGCGCGAGCGGCTGCGCCAGGCCGTGCGCTACCGCCTGCAGGCCGACGTGCCGGTGGGCCTGTACCTGAGCGGCGGCCTCGACTCTTCGCTCATCGGCGCCCTGATCCATGAGATCTCCGCCACGCCGCGGCACTCCTTTTCGATCGCCTTCCCCGACCAGGAGATCTCCGAGGCCCGCCACCAACGCCTTATGGCCCAGGCGCTGGGCACGACGCACCACGAGATCTGGTTCGATTGGAGCGAGATCGCCAACCGCCTGACGCGCATGGTCCACCACTGCGAATGCCCGGTCAAGGAAGCCTTCGACACCTGCGCCCTGGCCCTCTCCGCGGCCGCGCGCCAGGCCGGCGTGCCGGTGGTGCTCGCCGGCCAGGGCGCCGACGAGCTCTTTGCCGGCTACATGGGCTATCGCTTCGACCAGGCCGGCCTGCGCGCCGCCCGCGCCCAGACCCTCGAAGGCGCGCTCGAAGACGAGATCCGCGAACGCCTCTGGGGTGAAGCCGGCCTGTTCTATGAAACGGATTTCCTGCCCCTGCGAGACCTCAAGGCCGCCCTGTACGCCGCCGATCTGGGCGCCAACCTGGCCGATTTCGACTGCACCAACCAACCCCTGCTCGACGGCAGCAAGCTGCGCGGGCGCCACTACGTCCACCAGCGCTCCTACCTGGACTTCAAGCTGCGCCTGGCCGAGCACCTGCTATCCGAGCACGGCGACCGCATGGTGCTCGCCAACTCGGTCGAGGGCCGCTATCCCTTCCTGGACCGTGAAGTCGTGCGCTTCGCCACCACCATCCCCCCCACCCTCAAGCTCAACGGCATGCAGGAAAAATACATCGTCAAGCAGGCCGCCCAAGGCCTGGTGCCGCGCGAAATCATCCAGCGCGAAAAGTTCGGCTTCCGCGCCCCAGGCACCCCCTACCTGCTGCAGCAGCGCATCGAATGGATCGAAGACCTCCTGTCCGCCGACCGCATCCGCGCCCAGGGCCTCTTCAACCCCGCCACCGTGGAAAACCTCAAGCACCGCTACCGCCAGCCCAGCTTCACCCTCAACCCACACCTCGAAACCGATCTCCTGATGATCGTCCTCACCTGCGGCCTCCTGGTCGACCAATTCAACCTCTCCACCCCCGCCCCCGCCCCCCGACCCGCCCTGACCGCCGCCGCCGCCGCGTTCGCCGCCGACGACCTCTAGACGACCTCTGGCCGCGCAGGTTGACCAGCAACTGCGGGACGGCACCGAAGAGCCGCGGCAAAGGTGGCGACGCTTGCGCGCATGGTGGCCACCATTTGGCGATCGAACGCAGCAGCCATGTCGCCGGCTTGCTGCGTCAGCAACCAGGACCTGTGCGAGCGGGACCTCTTCGCGCACACCAGGCGGACTACCGGCAGCAACACGCCCTCCAGAAGCGGCAGTGCGATACCGGCAGCTTCGCCCAGGCGCGCGAGGTACGCCCGCGAGGGAACCAGGCTGCCTGTCTCGTAGCGGCTGATCGTAGTACGGTCGATCGACACAGCAGCGCTCATCGCCTCCTGGCTGAATCCGGGGATTGCGCGCAACACCCGCACCAGGACGCTCGTTTCGTCGCGCGAGACCGTATCGGTCCGTTCCAAACGGGGGACGTGCGCCATGCGCGCGCTACCGTCCGGCGTCAGGGGCTGGAAGACCCAGTTCCCCGCCCGCAAAAGCTCCAGGTCTTCGTGCAGCTGCCATAGCTTCTCAGCCGACTGGCATAGCTCGTCAAGGCTGGCCGTCAGGGCTCGCGAGCCCCATCTCGATTTGACGGTTGCGAAGATTGTTTGCACCAAGGCACCGATCTTCGCGCTCCACTCCCTGCCGTCGAAGTAGAGAACCGCCAGATCGATCGACACCAGCACCGACTCGTAGTGACTGGTGAAATGCTGGATTTCCGTATGCACCCATTCCAAATCGGCGATCGCTTGTCGGCGATCGCCCTGACCTGCGGCCACGCGTGCCTTGAGCCACAATTGCCGGAGGATGTCCAACGTAGACTCACCGGCAAGCGCACCACCCACGCTCTGAAGGCACTCGTCGGCCTCTCGACAGCGCCCGATCTGGCACAGACACGCAACCTGGTGATACTGCACCAGCCACTGCATTTCTGGCAGCAACTCGACCAGGGGCGCCGCCGCGTCCAGCGCGGCGAGCGCATCGTCGACCCGGCCGGCGAGCCGTAAAGCCGTCGCCTTCTTGACCAGCAGCCGGCCAGAATCCTCCGCGGGAGCAAGGGCAATGGCCCGGTCGAGCAGGCACACGGCGGCAGGCCAGGCTTTTTGCGCCAGGCGGAGCGATGATTCCAGGTCGAGGAGCCGCCATTCTGGCAGCGTGAATTCCGCGGCTTGATGACCTTCGCCCCACTGCCGCGTCGCAGCAGCCAATTCCGCGTCAGCCGCGGTGAGATCCCCTTTTGACCGATACGCATTTGCAAGGAATCCGCGCGCGTAGCCCTGCAGGCGCCGCAACCCGCCAGCGTCACCCCGCGCCAGCTGGGCTGCCCGCACGGACAGCTCAGCGAGCTGCATGGATTCCGTGACGCTGTGAGCGCCGGCGGCAACGCTCGCGTCGCACAGGCGCAGGCACATCGCCCAGGTTTGCAGGTGCAGACCGGTTTCCAATCGTTGGCGCCGCTCCCGATGGGTGAGCGTCGCCAGCACTCGCCAGTGTGCATCTGCATCCTGATGCGCCACTTCGGCGCGCCGCATCAGGATCGTAGCGGCGGCGTGCTCCTGCACAAGCTCCGCCAACGCAGGCAACATTTTTAATGTGAACGTATTGACCTGCTGCCGCTCGTCGTGGGTCAGCCCATCTGGCGGTACGGAGTCCGCCGGGGCGGCTACGGTAGACAACAGCGCGCAAGTCGCGACCGCGCACTCGCCAAGTCCCTCCCCGGCGCCCATGACCGCGGCGAAGTCATCGAAGCGAGCCCGCGTCAAGCGTATCTTGCCATTTTCGTATTGCGAGAGCTGGCTGGTGGCGAAGCCGCTGGCCTTGGAAAGCTCGATTTGCGACCATCCCATGACGATCCGCAAGGTCGAAAGAGCAAGGCCCAACGTTGGACGATTGCGGCGTGTCAGCCCCTGCACCACTGCGCGCGGGGCAGCATCGGGCCGGTTGCGGTGACGCCCCAGGACAGTGCTCAAGGCGGGGGATAGCATTTTCGATCTACTCGCCCTCATAGCATCGGCTTTCCAGCATGGCGGTATTCACCTCGACGGCTGCCTGCGCAAACGAGCATGTGCCGCCGCCTGGGCTGGGCGCGAGCGGGTCGGCTAGCCGGCAGCATGCAAAGGACTCCAGAAATCGCTTAAGATGGGTATTCCTTGACGGATGGTCGCAACACGGACAACCAACGGCCCTGGTGTCCCGCACCGGAAGCGGTGAGCACGTGTTTGTTGAGGATGCACTTCGATGACGTGGAGGTCGCATGGTGGGAGGAGACAGGCCACCCTGGGCTAAGGCGCTGAAGGTCTTACGGCTGATCCGACGCTGGAACCGGGCACAGCTGGGGCGGGCCGCGGGCCTTTCGGCGAGCGCGATCACGCGCTATGAGAAAGGGAACCGCCGGCCGGAAGAGGTGCGCAGCCTGGTATCTGTCATGGGCTACCCGCCCCTGCTTTGGGAGCGTACCCTGGCGTTCGTAGCCTCTACGGAAGGCGAGCATCCGAACCAGACGGCGCCGGGTGAAACAGCGCCCTCGCCCCGCATCGACGCGCTGGTGGGTGACGCCGGCCGCTGGGTGAACGAGGTGGTGCGCGAGGCCCTGACCGGGGCGTTCGACGCCCTTGGTGGGACGGGCGCGCGGCCACGGCTCAGGACGCCGCCGATCGGCGAGGCGCTGGCGATCCTCCGCGCGATCCGCGGCTGGGAGCGCAAGGACCTGGCGGATGCCGTTGCCAGGCCGGAGGAAACCGTCGCCAACTACGAGTACGGCAAGACGAAGCCCAAACTGCTGGTCCTCCAGGAGCTGCTTTCAGCGATGGGCTTCTCGTTGGCCGTCTTCGAGTGTGCGCTGGACTTCGTACGCACAGCGCAGGAGTCGCGCAGAACCCTTGCCGGCGGTGGGCGGGTACTGTCCTGGCAGGTGGAAGAGGTCGCCGCCCAGAAAGCCCGCCGCATCGAGGAGTTCACCCGCACCGAGCTCAGCGCCCTGACGGTGGCGGCGCAGGTTCTGGCCTCGCGCGAAGCGGCACCGGTGGCGTGGAAGGCGTTCTCGGCCTGCCCCGAAGTCAGCCGGCTGGAGCTGGTGCGCCAGGTGGCCGAGTTTCAGACGGCTGGGTTCTGTGAGTTGCTGTGCGAAGAAAGTCTCGCCGCGGCGAGCGACAGCGCGAGCCGGGCGCGGCAGCTGGCCCAGCTGGCCGAGGCCACGGCCGAGCTGGCCGAGGGGGGACAGGCCTTCCGCTCACGCCTGCGCGGCTATGCCGGCGCCCACCTCGCCAATGCCGAGCGGGTGGCTGGCCGCGATCTGCCGGCTGCCGAGGAGACGCTGGAGCGCGCCTTGGCGGCCTGGGACGCCGGTGACGGCGCCGATTCCGGCCTGCTCAACGCGGCGCGGGTGTGCGGCCTCACCGCCTCGCTGCGGCGGGCACAACGGCGCTTGCCCGAGGCTCTGGCGGCGCTCGATGAAGGGCTCAAGATCGACCGCTGGGGAGAAACCCCCACCCTGCTGCTCGCCAAGGCGCGCGCCCTCGTCGAGTTGGGCGAGTACGGGGCTTCGATCGAGCAGTTGCGGGCCGCGGCGCCGTGGGTCCACGGCGAGCGCGAGCCGCGCAAGCTCTTTGTGATCGAGAATCTGCTGGTGTCCAACCTGTGCCGCCTGGGGCAGTTCGCCGCCGCCGAGCGGCGGTTGCCCGGACTGCGGCAGCTGGCGCTGCCCAACCGGCTCGACCTGCTGCGGGCAGCCTGGCAAACCGGCATCGTCGCGGCCGGTCTGGGGCGGGCTGACGAGGCGCTTGCCATCCTGGAGCAGGTGCGCACCGATTTCATCGCTACAGAGAACTTCTACGTTGCAGCGCTGGTCACTCTGGAGCTGGCGGAGGTACACGCCGGCCTGGGCCACACGGCCGAGGTCAAGGAGTTGGCTCGCAAGTCGGCGCCGGTGTTCGAGAACCAGCAGGTGCATTGCGAGGCGCAGCGGGCGCTGGCGCTGTTCCGCCAAGCGGCCGAGGAGGAGAAGGTCACCGGCGGGCTGCTTCGCCAGCTCATCGTCTACCTCCATCGTGCCCGGCACAATCCGCAGCTGTGCTTCGCCACCGCCGCATGACGAGGAGGGACCGAACAGAAAGAGTCCGATCCCTCGCTGCCTCGGCACCCGCGCTGCCGAGAGCCGCCCTGTCGCGTGGGCGGCTGCCGCTCGTGGGCGGATTCAACCGCCGTAGGGATCGGCTGCTGATCCGTCGTCGGTTTGCGCGTTGGAAGAGGTGCTGGCCGGTCGCCGGATCGTCACCTTGGCAGGCGGTGCCGCGGTCGGCTCCAGCGGCGCCAGTTCGCCGGAGAGCCATCCCCAGAGCCGGATCAACGGCTCCCAGACCGCGGCGGGCGGCTTGCCCTGCGCCTGGAGCGGTGCGGCGAAGGATGCGGTGGAGGCCACCGTCAGGGCAAGGAGCAGGGCGAGGGCGATGCTGCGAGGAACACGCATGCGGGACTCCTTCTGCAAAGGCGACGGCGACGCCAGCCGGAATGGCCGGCGCGGCGCCCCCCGAAAGCTAGGGTGCCCGTGCTGTCAAGGATGCGGCTGAAAGCACCCGTTTCTGTGGATCTTTTTGACGCCGCTCTGCCGGCAGTCCTTGGAGGAGCATCTTATGCTATGCCAGCGAAGCGGGGGCGCAGCGACGGGCTCGGCCTGGCACCGAGCTTTCTGCGCCAGCTCAAGGGCTGGAGCCAGGGGCAGGTGGCGACGGCGGCCGGCGCCCTGTCGCGTGGAAGGCTCAGCCGGCGGGGCAGCTGGCGCTCGCAAGCGGATTCAGCCGCCATAGGGGTCAGGTGCTGATCCCTCGTCGGTTTGCGGGTTGGAAGAGGTGCTGGCCGGCCGCTGGATCGCTCCCTTGGCAGGTTGTGCCGCGGTCGCATGCAGCGGCGCCAATTCGCCGGAGAGCCATCCCCAGAGCCTGGTCAACGGCTCCCAGACCGCGGCTGGCCGCTTGCTCTGTGCCTGGAGCGATGCGGCGAAGGATGCAGTGGCAGTCACCGTCAGGGCAAGGAGCAGGGCGAGGGCGATGCTGCGAGGGATACGCATGCGGGGCTCCTTCCGCGGAGGCGACGGCGATGCCGGCCGGAATAGCCGGCACGGCGCCCCCGAAAGCCAGGGTGCCCGTGCTGTCAAGGATGCGGCTGAAAGCACCCGTCGCTATGGATCTTTTTGACGCCGCTCTGCCGGCAGTCCTTGGAGGAGCATCTTATGCCAGCGAAGTTGGGACGCGGTGACGAGCTGGGCCTGGCGCTGAGCTTCCTGCGCCAGCTCAAGGGCTGGCGGCAGGGCCAGGTGGCGGCGGCGGCCGGCGTCAGCCCGAGCGGCCTCTCTGCCCTCGAACAGGGCAAACGGCGACAACCTACGTTGAGGACCCTCGGTCCGGTCGCGGCTGCCCTCGGAGTAGACCTGGCGCTCGTGGACGAGATGGTGGCTCTGATCAGGGAACTGCGCCGCGGTGAGACGCCGAAGGCGGCGCGGGGCGGCGCAAGCTGCGATGCGGTCTTGGGCGCCGAAGCTGCCTTTCGCCAGAGGGTGAGGGAAGCGGTGATCGCAACGACTTCCCACGCGCTGGATGGTTCCGGATGCGCTCACCAGCCGAGCCGGCCACGGCTGACGGAGGTCGGCAGCGCCGAGGAGCTGGGCCTGTCGCTCACTCTTTTGCGCCAGGTGCGGGGGTGGAGGCAAAAAGACCTGGTTGCCGCCTCCGGCATCTCATTGGAGGTGATCCAGGCGATCGAGCAAGGCCGGCGGCGCCGGCTGGCGTCGGAGCTGCCGGCCATCCTGGCCGCGCTCGGCATGGATATGAGCGCCCTGGCGAAGGTAGCGGCCCTGGTGCGCCAGGTGCGCCGCCATCAGGGGACGGCGCAGCTGCCCTCGACGCTGCCATGGGCCCCACCGCCTCACGGCTGGGCTCCCGCCCTGCGCCCGGATCTCGCCGGATTGCTGCACGCCGGGGTCCAGGCCGCTAGCGCGGTGCCGCCGGATCAGGGCGAGAGGCGCCGGCGTGTGGTCGCGCTCTTGCCAGTCCTTGCCGAGTGTCCGCCGGAAGCGCAGCGGGCCCTGGCCCGCTTGGTGGCAGATCTGCGCACGCCGGAAGCGTGTCAGCTGCTGTGCGAGGAGAGTCTTGCCGCGGCGGGCGACAGCGCGAGCCGGGCGCGGCAGCTGGCCGAGCTGGCCGGGATCACAGCTGAGCTGGCCGAAGGTGGCGACGCCTTCCGCTCACGCCTGCGCGGCTATGCCGGTGTCCACCTGGCCAACGCCGAGCGGGTGGCTGGCCGCGACCTGCCGGCTGCAGGGGAGACGCTGGAGCGCGCCCTGGCAGCCTGGGACGCCGGTGCCGGCGCCGACTCCGGGCTGCTCAACGCGGCGCGGGTGTGCGGCCTCACCGCCTCGCTGCGGCGGGCGCAGCGGCGCTTGCCGGAGGCTTTGGCGGCGCTCGACGAAGCGCTGAAGATCGACCGCTGGGGCGAAACTCCCACCCTGCTGCTCGGAAAGGCCCGCGCCCTCGTCGAGCTGGGCGACTACGAAGCTTCGATCGAGCAGTTGCGGGCGGCGGCGGCGAGCGTGGAAGGCGAGCGCGAGCCGCGCAAGCCTTACCTGATCGAGAACCTGCTGGTGTCCAACCTGTGCCGCCTGGGGCAGTTCGGCGCCGCCGAGCGGCGGTTGCCCGCGTTGCGGCAGCTGGCGCTGCCCAACCGGCTCGATCTGCTGCGGGTGGCCTGGCAAACCGGCACCGTTGCGGCCGGTCTGGGGCGCACCGACCAGGCGCTTGCCGTCCTGCTGCAGGTGCGCGCCGACTTCATCGCCACGGACAACTTCTACGTTGCAGCGCTGGTGACTCTGGAGCTGGCGGAAGTACACGCCGGCCTGGGCCACACAGCCGAGGTCAAGGCGTTGGCCCGCGAGTCGGCGCCGGTGTTCGAGAACCAGCAGGTGCATCGCGAGGCGCAGCGGGCGCTGGCGCTGTTCCGCCAGGCAGCCGAGGAGGAGAGGGCCAGCGGCGAGCTGCTCCGCCAGCTCATCGTCTACCTCCACCGTGCACGGCACGATCCGCAGCTGAGCTTCGCCGCGAGGGCATGAGGGTCATGCAAGCACCTGGCGGCCAAGCGCGGTCCATGCCCGTCACCGGTGCCGCCTGAATAGCGTATGCAGGCGGAGTGCATTTTTGATCTCGAGCCGCCCTGTCGCGTCGAAGGCTCAGCGGTCCGCGCCCGTCCGTGGTGCCACTTTTTGTCCCCCTGAATATCGTATGCAGGCCAGGTATATTTTGATCTCGCCGCTCGGTCGCCCGCTGGCCATTTTGGCGGTCCCGGCGACGGAGCTGACCGCGGGCGGACTGCGCCCGCTCCGCCCTGGTAGGATTGGGCATGCAGCCGCGAAGCCTGATCTCGCCGGAAGGGTACAACCCCCGCGCCGTCGCCGTCCGCGCCCTGGCCGCCCAGCTGGACCCTCTCCTCAGATCGCTCGCGGCGCGGATCAAGGACGCGACCACGCCCGATCTGGAGTGGCAGCCGCGGCCCGGCACCAACACCATCGGCATGCTCCTGGCCCACATGGCCGTGACCGAAACCTTCTGGATGCAGGCCGGCGCCCAAGGCATCGACTCCCACCAGGAAGTCGACACGATCGTCCACGCGACGCTCGGCATCCACATCGACGACGACGGCCTCCCGCTGGCGCCGCACGCATCCCATCCGCCAACCCTCGCCGGCAAGACCGCGGCCGACTACCTTGACCTGCTGCACCGAGCGCGCCGGGCAACCCACGCCACCCTGCGCGCCTGGGACGATGCAGACCTGGAGCGCATCGTGACCGTCGATGGCAACCAGCTCACCCGCGGCTGGATCCTCTTTCACATCGTCGAACACTTCGCCCAGCACACCGGCCAGATCGCCCTCCTCGCGAGCCTGCGCCAGCGCACCCTCGCCGCCGGCTGATCGAGCGCCCGGCTGGGAGCTGGCGACCTCGTACTTGCTGGAGGTGTAGGCGACCGGATCGATCGCCTTGAGCGCATGGAGCTGAGCTGGTAGTCGCCTACGACAGATCCGTTCTAGTGAGATCCAGCAGGGCATTCCTGACAGCCCGGCGAAAGCGCCTATGTGCCTTTCCACTCCGGCCGTGCAGGACGAGGATCTTGCGATTTGCAAGGGTGTGCCGCAGAGCAGATTTCTGATCGAGATCGGACGCGCAGGAAGGGAACGGACCTTCGAACCATTCGCGGAGAGACGCTTCGTCCGCGATGAGGAGGAGTCGGGCGGGGAGGAGTTCTGGGAGAGTCTGCAATTCCCAGAGCAGGCCTTTGCCGCCAGGGCGCGATATGTCGATCACGGCGGCGTGGCAGTGCGGTGCAATGGATAAAATGAGAGGTTGCCAATCATCGTCACTCTGCACCTTGAGGCGCACGACCTGCTGCACGCTGAGCCACGCCTTGGTAGCGGGGCTCTTCGAAGTCACGGCAAGAACGCTCCGAGAGGCGAGGAATCGTCGCCAGGTGTCGGTGAAGAACAGGGCGCAGCCTCCGACCACGGTCGAGGCGATTTCTGCCCGCAGCCAGCGAGGGTGCCACAAGAATTCAACGCTCAAGAAAATGAGCGTTGACAAGGTAGTCAGGCCCAAGAACGGGGCTACAAGTTCGATGATCGAGATGGGGGTCGAGGCGGCGTCGGCCAGTGCGACGACCTGAAACGTCGTACCCAAGGCGTTGACGACGACGTCCTGGAATCTGGCGCCAGATGTGGCATCGTCGTTCGGGCGCAGGAAGAGGATCGTGCGGGTCTGGCTTGGTTTCGGCCAGCGGTGGTTCTCATTCAAGGGCCAGTCCAGCAACAGCTCGGGACCCGCAGGTGGTGTCGCAATCGACGTGAGCCGCAATGTGTGGAATGCCCTGAATGCCGCGATGGTTCTCAGGCCGGTGACGTGGCCGGCGTTGATTCCAGGCTGCGCCCCACCACGGTCTGGTGGCTCAATGCTCGGCGGCGCGGAGCAGCCGATCGAGGGTGGCGGATTCCACCGGCTTTACCAGGTGGACGTCGAAGCCGGCTTCCTGGGAGCGCTGCTTGTCTTCGTCGTGACCCCAGCCGCTGGCGGCGATGAGCAGGATGTGGCTGCCCCAGTCTTCGGCGCGGATGCGGCGCGCCAGGTCGTGGCCGTTGAGCTTGGGCATGGCGACGTCGAGCACCATCACGTCGGGGCGAAAGTCGCGCGCGATGGCCAGGGCCTGCTCGCCGTCGTGAGCGGTGCGCGTCTGGTGTCCCAGCAGGCTGAGCACCAGCGACAGGCTCTCCGCTGCGTCGACGTTGTCGTCCGCCACCAGGATGCGGCGGCCGGGGCTTGGCGGCGCGGTGGGGGCGAGCGCCGGCGCCGGGGAGGTGGCCGGCCGCGCCGCTGCCGTGGGCGCCAGCGGCAGGTGGACGCGAAATTCGCTGCCGGCGCCGGGTCCGTCGCTGTGCGCCTCGATGGTGCCGCCGTGCATCTCCACCAGCCGCCGCACGATGGTCAGGCCGATGCCCAGGCCGCCGCCGACCTGGGCGTGCGAGCGGTCGACCTGCGCGAACATGTCGAAGATGCCGCTGAGCTTGGCGGCGGGGATGCCGATGCCGTTGTCGCGCACGGTGACCACCGCCGTTGCGCCGTCCTGGCGCGCCAGGGTGAGCTCGATGCGGCCGCCGTGCGGCGTGAACTTGGCGGCGTTGTTGAGCAGGTTGGCGAACACCTGCACGATGCGCGTCGGATCGGCTTCCAGCACCAGCTCTTCGCCGGGGAGCGTGACCGCCAGGGTGTGGCCGCACTGTTCGATCAGCGGCCGGCTGGTTTCGAGCGCGTCGCGCAAGGCGCCGGCGAGCGGCAGCCGGGTGCGCCGCAGGTCGACGATGCCGCGGTTCACCCGCGACAGGTCCAGCAGGTCGTCGATCAGCCGCACCATCTGAGCCAGCTGCCGCTCCATCGTTTCCCGCGCCATCACCGCGACGTTGCCGTCGCCGGGAGCCATCTTGAGCAGTTCCAGGGCGTTGCGGATGGGAGCCAGGGGGTTGCGCAGCTCGTGCGCCAGGGTGGCCAGAAACTCGTCCTTGAGGCGGCTCGCGTCGCTCAGCTGCGCCGCGATCTGGCGAAAGCGGGCTTCGCTGGCCTGGAGGGCGACGTCGCCGCGCATGCGCTCGGTGACGTCGGCGCCTTCGACGAAGATGCCCGCCACCCTGCCGTCGCTGTCCTTGATCGGCTGGTAGACGAAGTCCACGTACCGCTCGCTGACCGCGCCGCCCGGCGTCGTCTGGACGGCGTACTTGGCGCCCCTGGCCACGTAGGCCGTGCCGCTGGTGAAAACCTCGTCGAGCAGGGTCAGGTAGCCCTGCTCCACCGCGTCCGGCAGGGCTTCGGCGACCGTCCGGCCCAGAACGGGCCGATGCCCGATCAGCTGCAGGTAGCTGGGATTGGCCAGCTCGATCCTGTGTTCGGCGCCGCGCAGCATCGCCATGAAGGTCGGCGCCTGTTCGAACAGCTGGGACAGCTGGTCGCGTTCCAGGGCCAGCCGGCGAGCCATGAGGATCTGCTCGGTCGTCTCGGTGCAGACGACCAGGATGCCGCCGATGCCGCCGGGTGCGGTCAGCTCGTCGATCGGGCTGTAGCTGTACGTCCAGTAGACGTCTTCGCGCCGCCCATGGCGGGTGATCGGCACCAGGTGATTGACCTGCCAGGTGGCGCCGCCGCCGCTGGCGACCTGCTCGATCTGCGGGCCGATGATGTCCCAGATCTCGGCCCAGACTTCGCGCGCCGGCCGGCCCAGCGAGCCGGGGTGGCGCTCCGGTCCGATCGATTCCCGGTAGGCGTCGTTGTACAGGCAGGCCAGGTCAGGCCCCCACCAGATGTACATCGGGTGCCCGGTATTGAGCATGAGGCGCACCACCGTGCGCAGCGATTGCGGCCAGCCGGCGGGCGGGCCGAGCGACGACGCGGTCCAGTCGTGCGCGCGCATCAACGCCCCCATCTCGCCGCCGCCGCTCAGAAAGCTGGGCTCGGTCGTCTCGGGTCCCACACTCATTCCTAAATCCCTTTGTGATAGCAATTTACCTTACCACAACGAGACGGTGCGGGGCCGTGGCCGGGGTGCGCCGGCGACGCTTCGCGGAGTGCGCTATCGTCCCGAGCGACATGCCGACCACGTCGCGGGCCGCGCGGTCCGGGTCTCACGCCGGGTGGGGCGCTGCCGTGGTCCTGGCGCTCGGGATCGCCGCGTTCTACCTGGCGCTGACGCCGTGGACGACCGTCTGGGACCGCGACGAGGCGCGCTTTGCGCAGGCGGCCGGCGAAATGGAGTCCAGCGGACAGTGGCTGGTGCCGACGTTCAACGGCAGCCTGCGCGCCGACAAGCCGATCCTGGCCTACTGGTTGATGGGCAGCTCGATGCGGTGGTTCGGCCGCGGCGCGGTGGCGGCGCGGCTATGGTCGCCGATCGCGCTGGCGGCCGCGGCGCTGGCCACGTTTGCGATCGGGCGCCGTCTGTTCGGGCGGGCCGGCGGTCTGTGGGCGATGGCGATCCTGGCGACGGCGCCGCTCAGCCTGGCCGAAGGCACCGCCGCGACCGCCGACGCCCTGCTGCTGGCGGCGGTCACCGCGGCCCTTGCCGCCTTCGCCGCCTGGCTGGTGCCGATGGCGCCGCCGGTCCAGCCGCCGGCCGCGGTCCAGCTGCCGGCCGCTGCCCGGTCGCCGGCCGCTTTCCGGTTGCCGGCCGGCGGCGCCAGCCTCTGGCAGCTGCTGGCGCTCGCCGGGGCGGTCACCGCGGCGCTGCTGGCCAAGGGACCGGTGGGCTTGGCCGTGCCGCTCCTTGCGATCGGCGGCACGCTGGCGATCCTGGCGCGCGCCTGCCGGTGGCCCGCGGCGCCAGGCTCGGCGGAGAGCGCTGACGGCGGCGTCGGTGGCATCGGTGGCTTCAGCGCTGTCGGCGATTTTGACGGCATGGGCGGCGTCGGCGGTGTGCCGGCGCCCTGCGTCCTGCGCCGCTATGCCGTGGGCGCCGCGCTGGCCGCGCTGGTCGCCGTGGGCGGGTTCTGTGTCTGGGCGATTCCCGCCAACGCGGCGACCGGCGGGGCGCTGGCGCGCATCGGCCTGGGCACCCATGTGGTGGCGCGGTCGCTGGCCGCGACCGGAGGGCACGGCCGCAACGCCCTGCTCGCGATGGTCTACTACGTGCCGGTGCTGTGGGTGGGTTTCTTTCCCTGGACTCCATTGCTGCCGGCGGCCGGCTGCCTGCTTGCCGGCGGCCGCCTGGGCGGGGTGCGCGGTGGCGCGCTGCTCGGCGCCGGCGTGGTGCCGCTCCTGGTCCTCTTCACCCTGGTCGCGACCAAGCTCCCCCACTACGTGCTGCCGGCCTGGCCGCCGCTCTCCCTGGCGGTGGCGGGAGTCCTGGCCGCGGAACCCCGCCGCGCCTGGACGGCGCGCGAGCGCGCCTGGTTGCGGCGCGGCGTCTGGCTTGCCGCGCCCCCACTGGCGCTGGTCCTGGCCGCGCTGCTGGCGGGGGCGGCGCTCCCCTGGCTGGCGCGGACCCGGCCGCTGCCGCCGGCGCTCGCCGCCCTGGCCGCCGCGCCCGACGTCGCAGGGGTTTGCGCCGGCCTGGCCGCGGTGGTCGGTCTGACCTCGGCAGCCGCCCTGCGCTCCCAGTGGCGGGGCCGCGTGCGACGGGCCGCCGGCTTTTGCGTGGCGGGGTCGGCGCTCGCCGCGGCGGTGGCAGGCGCGCTGCTGGCCCCGGCAGCTGAGAGTCTCAAGCCGGTGCCGCGCCTGGCCCGCGCCATCCGCGCCGCGACGCCGCCAGGCACGCCGGTCGCCGCCTGGGGCTTCCAGGAGCCGAGCCTGGTGTTCGAGCTGGGCCGCTGGCCGATCGAGGAGCTGGCGGGCGACGATCCCGCGGCGGCGGTCCGCCGGTGGATGCGCCGCGCCGGCGCCGGCGTGCTGGTCCTGCCCCGCCAGGCGCTCGACCGGGTGCGCGCCGCCGCCCACGGCGCCCTGCCGGTTCGCGTGCTCGCCGCCTCCTCCGGCCTTGACGTGACGCACGGTCGCTGGCTCGACCTGGTGGCCGTCGAGCGCCTGGCGCCGCCGTCCGCGGCGCCGGCAGGGCCGCCTTGAGCACCGCGCTGGCGGCGCCGCCGCCGGAGCCGGCGTCGTCGGCGCTGGCGGCACCGGCGGCCGGGTCCGACCGCGCGTTCTGCCGGCGCGCCTGGGTGCTCATCGGCATCCTCACCGCGGTGCGCCTGTGCCTGTGCGGCGCCTTTGAGCTGCAGGGTGACGAAGCGTACTTCTGGCGCTGGTCGCGCCACCTGGACTGGTGCTACTACAGCAAGGGACCGGGAATCGCCGTCCTCATCCGGCTCGGCACCAGCCTGTTCGGCGCCAGCGAGCTCGGCGTCCGGGTTGTGGCCGTGCTGGCCTCGGCGGGTGCAAGCCTGGCGCTGTTCCAGCTCGGGCGGGCGCTCGGCTCGCCGCGCATCGGCTTTCTGACGGTGGTCGTGGCCAACACCACGCCGCTGTGGAGCGCCGGCAGCCTGCTGGCCACCGCGGACATGCCGTCGATTTTCGCCTGGACCGCGGCGGCGCTGGTGTTCTGGCGCATCCGCGGCAGCTCCAGGCCGCTGCCGTGGGCCGGCCTGGGGCTGCTGCTCGGCCTGGGCACCCTGATCCGCTTCGTCGTCGCCGTCGAGCCGCTCGCCTTCGCCCTCTATCTGGCAGGCGATCGCACTTTGCGCCGGCGGCTGCGCGAGCCAGGCTTTGCGTTGATGATGGCGGCGCTGTGCGCCACCCTGGTGCCGATGGCCGTCTGGCAGCAGCGGCACGGCGGGATCACCTGGGCGCATCTGTGGGCGCGCGGCGGCTTCGACCGCCCCTGGGGCTTCCATCCGCTGGCTTTCGCCGAGTTTGCCGCCCTGCAGTTTGCGGTGGTGCTGCCGTATGGCGTCGCGGCGCTGGCGGCCTGGGGACGGCGGGCAAGGCAGGCGCTCGGCGACGACGCCTACCGCTACCTCTGCGCGCTCTCCCTGCCGCTGCTCGGCTTTTACGCCCTGCTCGCCGTGAACCGCCCAGGGCAGCCAAACTGGACGGGACCGGCCTACGTCGCGGTCGCACTGGTCGTCGTGGCGGCCTTTGCGTCACCCTCCGGCGGCTCGCCGGCGATCCGGCGCCTGGCCTGGGCGACGCTGATCCTGGCGATGCTGCTCACCGCCGGCCTGCACCTGGCGCTGTTGAGCGTTGCCCTGCCAGGCGACCACAACCCGCTGGCCCGGTTGCGCGGCAGCCGCGATCTCGCCGGCCAGGTCGCGGCAGCCGCGCGGCGCACCGGCGCGGCTTTTGTGATCGGCGATCACTACCAGGTGGCGAGCTTGCTGTCGTTCTATCTGCCCGGTCATCCGGAGGTGTACACGCCCTGTGCCGAGCGGCCCGCCAACCAGATCGACCTGTGGGGAGGCTACGGGGAAACGCTGCTGGGACGGGATGCGCTCTACGTCAGCGCCGCAAGCGCCGTGCCGCCGGCCCTGGCGCGGCAGTTTGCGGCCGTCGAGCCGCTGCCGCCGTTCTATACCCGCTGGCGAGGCCAGCCGGTCAGCCGCTTCTACGTCTTCGCCTGCCGCCGCCTGGTGCGCAGCTGCGCCGGCGCCCGGCCCTGAGCGACGGCACCTTGCGCCCGCGCGGCCCCGCCGCCGGGCAACCTGGTCATTGCGCCGCCGGTCGTGGGCGGCCGGTTTCAGACGCCTTGCAGAGACGACGAGCGGCGCAGCAGGCGCAGCGCCGCCAGCAGCAGCCCGCCCGCGAGCAGCGCCACCCCGAAGGCGCCGAGCGCCGGAACCTGGGCGATGGGAGCCTGCGCCGGCGCGATGACTGGGCTCTGGAAAAGGTCCGGGTCGGGAACTCCGTTGCCGTCCAGATCGAAGGCGATGCGCCCGCCCGCGGTGAGCGGCACGAACACCTGCGGGTCGCCGCTGCCGTCGCACGCCGACTTGGCGCCCAGCATCTCGGCCTGGCTCCAGGGGATGCTGATGAAATTCGGGATCCCCTCACCATTGGGGAAGTAGATGAAGGTGACGTTCATATTCAAGCTGCCGCCCGACAGCTCGAGCGTGTCGTAGACCCCGTTGTTGTGTGACGAAACCAGGGTGGCGGTGCCGCTCTGGTTGAGCGCAGCGCCGATGTAGTCCTGAAACAGGAAGCTGGTCGGCTCGCCCTGGGTATTGAAGCCGGTGATCGTCACCACCTGGGACCGTACGGGAGTGCCGCCGGTGCTGCGCGTGACCTGCGTGAAGACGCCGTTGCCGTTTTTGGCGCCCAGCGAAAAGGTGTTCTTCTGATTGCTGCAGTTCCACGGCGATCCGATGGTCACCGTGTCGTTGACGCGCGTCAGCGAGATCGGGGAATCGGAAGGGCTGGGATACCCCAGACCGGCGCTGTCCACCAGCGGCGGATGGTCGGGGCCGACGAAGGGGCCGGGATTGATCTGTATCACCGCCGCCGCCGTGACAGGCAAGACCAACAGGCTCAGTCCGCCGAGCAGCAGGACCAGCCGGATACGCGAAGACATGGTTCTCATCGAAGAGCTCCTCCTCGCCGTCAGGTCCGGACCGCGATCGCAGCCGGCTTGCCTGGGCTCTGCCTGCGGTCTCCGCGGTGGCTCACGGCCGCCCGCGGGTTGAAGCAGGAGTGCCTAAACTGTTTTGATTGTGACGTTTCCCAGAATAGATGCTATCCGCCGCCGGGCGCGGCGTCAAGCGCCGGCCGCCAGCTGGTCGGAAAACAGGGCCCGAAACGGCGGGCATGCGGCGAGCAGCTCGGGCAGGGTGCCGTCGCCGGCGATCCGTCCGCCGTGCAGCATGACGATCCGCGGCCAGCGCGCCACCGACGACAGACGGTGGGCCAGCACCAGCACCGTGCGCCGCGCCAGCCAGGGCGCCAGGGCGGCCAGGATCTCCGCCTCGGCGTCGCTGTCCAGGGCGCTGGTCGCCTCGTCCAGAATCAGCACCGCCGGCTCGCGGACGATGGCGCGGGCCAAGGCGATGCGCTGGCGCTCGCCGCCCGAGAGCCCCCGCCCGCCCTCCGCGATGGGAGTGGCGAGGCCGTCCGCAAAGCGGCTCACGCGGTCCAGCTGGACCAGCCGGGCCGCCGCCAGCAGCGCCGCGTCCGCGACCCCCTCGCTGCCGTAGCGGAGGTTTTCGCCCAGGCTGCCGCTCCACACCGCCGGGTCCTGCTCGACGACGCAGACGGCGCGCCGCAGCTCGTCCAGACGCAGCTCGCGCAGGTCCGTCCCGTCGAGCCGGATGCAGCCGGCCTGCGGATCGCCGAAGCGTGCCACGAGGCCGGCGAGCGTGCTCTTGCCGCCGCCGCTCTCGGCCACCAGGGCCGCCGCCGCTCCAGGTTCCAGGACCAGGTCCAGCCCCTCGAGCAGCGGGCGCTGCCGGTCGTGGCGGAAATGGACGTGCTCGATGCGCACCTGGCCGCGGCACGGGCGCGGCAGGATCTCCGTCCCCTCCCGCTCCGCCTGTGGCAGATCGACGATCTGGTACACCCGCGCCGCCGCCGCCAGCGCCGGCTGCGCCAATCCCTGCAGCTCGGCGATCCGCCGCAGCGGCTCGGCGACCTGGGCCGCGTACAGGCAGAAGGCGAGGAGCGCTCCCGGCGTCGCCCGCCCCGACTGCACCTGCAGGCTGCCATAGGCGATGCTCGCCAGCAGCAGGCCGCCGGTCACCAACCAAACCGCCGCGATCAGCAGCCCCGAGCTGGTTTCGACCGCCACGGCGGTGCGCCGGCAGCGTTCGCTCGCGGCGCCGAAGCGGCGGCGCTCCGCGTTCTCGTTGCGATAGCCCTTGATGGTGGTCCAGCCGTGCAGCTGCTCGGACAGGACCGCGGTCAGCAGCGCCGCTTCGCGCCGCGCCCGCTCGCCCCGGCGGCGCAGCGTGCGGCCCATGCGATCCACCAGCCACGCCACCGGCGGGACCGCCGCCGCGGCCAGCAGCGCCAGCCGCCAGTCCAGCCTCAGCATCAGCACCAGCGCGCCCACCGCGACCAGGCTTTCGCCCAACAGCCGCTTGACGACGTTGACCACGAAGCCGGCGAGCTGCGCGGCATCCTGCAGCACGCGCGACAGCAGCTCGCCGCTGTGAAACGCGCGCACCGTCCCGGTCTCCACGGCCAGCAGCCGGGCCACCGCTCGCTCGCGCAAACGGGCGAGCAGGCGCTGATCGGCGGCGCTGAGCAGGGCGCGGCTGACCGCCAGGGCGCCGACCATCAGCGCCAGCTCCAGGCCGCCCAGCAGCAGCAGGCGCCGGGCCTGGGGCGGCGCCGCGCGCAGCAGCGGCCCTTCCACCCACTGCTTGACCAGCCAGGTCAGCGCCAGCTGTGCCCCGCCGGCCACCGCGGTCGCCGCCAGACCGGTGATCAGGAGCCCGGGCGACCGCGCCGCGTCGCGCAGCAGGCGGCCGAAGACTGGCGGCGCCGGCGGCTTGGGCGCGGCGACCGCCGGCGCCGCCTGCACCGCCGCCGCCACGTCACCAGAGACGGGCGGCGTATCCACGGCGACCGGGGGCAAGGCGTGTACCATGGTTTCTTGTGACATCCGTGAGAGCTCGATGATAGCGGAGCCGGCCGAGCCGGGTCGCGTGGCCGCCTCGCCCGGCTGGTGGGTCGCGGCGGCGCTGGGGCTCTACGGCGCGCTGATGGGCGTCGCGGTGGGTGCCGTGCTCGACCCGCTGGAGAGGCTGGCGCGGTGGCGGCGGCGCGCGCGGCCGGACGACCTGGCCGAGCGCCAGGGCCGCGCCAGCGCTCCCGCGGCGACGGGGGGCGGGCGGCGCATCCTGCTGCACGCGGTTTCGGTGGGCGAGATGCGCGCCGCGGCGGCGCTGGCGCACGCCCTTGAGAGCGTGCAGCCCGGCGTCGAGCTGATCGTCACCGCCGGCAATCGCGACGGCCGCGCCGCGGCGGAGCGGTTGCTGAGCGGCTGCCCCGCGGCGCGGGCCGTGCAGCTCCTCCCCTGGGACCGGCCGGCGGCGATGCGCGCATGGCTGGCGCGGCTGCGCCCGGACGCCGCCGCGGTGGTGGAAGCCGAGATCTGGCCGGGCCTCTTCGGTGCCTGCCGTCAGCTGGGCATCCCGCTCGCGGTGGTGAGCGGGCGCCTGACCGGCGCCAACGTGCGCGGCTACCGGCTGGCGCGCCCCATCTTTGCGCGCGTCCTTGCCGGCGCGGCGTGGATCGGCGTGCAGGAGCCCCTGGACCGTCAGCGCTTCCTGGCGATCGGCGCGCCGCCGGGCGCCGTGTACGTGCTCGGCGACCTCAAGGCCGGCGCGCCCGCGGCGCCCGCGAGCCTGGCCGCGCCAGCCGCCTTCGGCGGACCTTGGATTGCCGGCTCGATCGCGGCGCCCCGGCCGCTGCTGGTCGCCGGCAGCACGCACGCTCCCGAGGAACGCTGGCTCATTGCGGCCCTGGAGCGGCTCGTCCGGCCGGAGCAGCGGCCCCGCCAGGCGGCGGCGATCTCGCTGCCGCGTTGTGCCGACGAGCCGCGGGCGTTGCAGGACCAGCTGCGGCTTGATCTGGCGCCGCGCTGCGCCGACGAGCCGCAGGCGTTGCGGGCGCTACGGGACCGGCCTCGGCTTGTCCTGGCGCCGCGCTCGATCGGCCGTGCCGCGGCGGTGGCGCGCCTGGCGCGCCGCCGCGGCTTGCGCTGCCAGATGTGGAGCGAGCAGCCCGGCGGCGACGATTGGGACGTGCTGGTGCTCGATCGGCTTGGCCCCTTGGCGGCCCTCTATCCCGGAGCCGCGCTGGCGTTCGTCGGCGGCACGCTGGCCCGCCGCGGCGGCCACACGCCACTGGAGGCCGCGGCGTGCGGCGTGCCGCTGCTGGCGGGGCCGCACCGCCAGCACATTGCGGCCGTCGCCGCGCGGCTCGAACGGGCCGGCGGCTTGCAGACCGTCGGAAACGCCCGCCAGCTGGCGGCCGCATGGCAGTCGCTGCTGGCCGACCTGCCCCGCCGGCGCCGCATGCGCAGCGCGCTGCTGACCGCGACCCGCGACGGCTGCGACGTCGCGGCGCGCTATGCCCGCGCGCTGCTGGCCGGCGGTCCGGGGATCGCGGATACCGCGGCCGCGGCGCCACCGGCCGGCGCCGCGAACGCCGCGGCCAGCTCGCGCCGTCCGTAGCGCTCGACCGTGCCGTCCGGCCGATGCTTCCAGCGCCAGTGGACCCAGCGCCATTGCAGGGGATCGTCGCGCACCCACCCCTCGTAGACCGCGACCAGCTGCCGCGTCAGTTCCACGATGGCTTCAGGGGCGCGGCCCGCGGTTTCGACCTGGTGCAGGCGGATCAGGAATGGCACCGGCCCCGGCCGGCGCACCGCGGCGCCGACGACCAGCGGCGCGCCGCTGGCCAAGGCCAGCAAGGCCGCCGGCACCGCGAAGCGGCGGGCGGTGCTCCGGTCCAGGGCCGCGCCGTAGGCACGGCGCAGGTTGATCATGCCGGTGCGCCGCGCGTGCCCCCAACCGACGCAGACCAGGCGGCCGTAGAAATCGCCCAGCGCGCCCGCCGCGCGCCACGACAGCAGCCATAGCGGCAGCGCCCTTTGCGCCGCGACCGCGGCGCGGGCGGTGGCGGCGACGAAACTAGGAGTCGGCGGAGAGGTTCACTGGCAACCGCAAGCTCGGCGAGATCTGAAGCGACTCGACCGACTCGTGCGACGCCGTGTGGTTGAAGCAGTAGAGCAATTCGCGCAAACTGGAGAGGGCGACGTAGTGCGTCTCGTTGGTGTCGATCCTCCCGAGTACCGCCTGAGGATAGGCGACTGGCGCCTTCGTTTCGCTCGCGACGACGAGCACCGCTTGCAGGTGCTTCGCGTGCTGCATCGCGGGAAGGCGTACCGCTAGGTGAGATCAGGTGTCTAGCTCGAACTCTCGCTTGAGTGCCTCCGTGGAGATGCCCTCGCCGCGCGCGAGTTCTTGGCGCGCCTCGGTCAGGCCGCCATCGTCGTCATCTGTGTCGGGCTCGTCGTCGACTGGCGCCAGGAGCAGGGCACGAGCGATGGGGTCAGCAGTCATGGTCAGGCCAACGAGCAACCGGCCGACAGTTGCTAGATCCTCTTCTGGAAGCGAATCGACGAGGCGATGAAGGGTAGCGCGCTGAGACATGGGCGGTTCTTCCGCGGCAGCCATCCTCCCTGATCAAGGGAGGTTGCCTTACTCCTGAGAGAGGCGAGGGGGGCCAGGGTCCCTCTATTCGACCTGAATGATACTACCGAAGTGCGGCGGAAATTTCGCATGCGAAATTTCTTGGGTCGAGCCCCCCGAGTGGTGGCATCGACCACTGCCAACCAACCGATGGACGAATTAGCGAGCCCGCAGCGTCCCGATCGCTTACCGGGACGGCCTTTAGGGGGGCGTGGCCGGCTGTCATCGCGTGGGGCCGGCGAGGGCGCCCTGGTAGCGGGAGTCGACCTCTGCGAGATCCATGGGCTTCGCTCTTCCGCCGGAGTCCCGCGCCTCCTCTCCGGGGCCGGCATTTGCGCGGCCTGGGTAGCAACGAGCGGCCCGTCTAGGGCCGCCGGCGGGCCTGGTTGGCCGTCGGCCATGTCAGTAGAGCCACTGGCGCGGCGGAGATAGCAGCTTCGGGACCGGTTGGCGCCGCGGCGGTCGTGCTCTCGTCGGCGACGGCCGAGAAGGTCCGCGTAATTCTCGTCGAGGGGACGGCCGCGGCGACCGCCCGCGCACACGCCGGCGACATCGCCTATTTTTGCGCGCTGCCTGCGCACTACCCGGTGCCGCTGGCCGCGGTGGTGCAGTTCGTCACCGACCACCTGGAGGGCCTCCCCTCCGCGACCGAGCAAGCCTTGCTCGACCGAGCGGCGCGCCACCTGCCGGGCGGCAAGGCCAGGCCGGGACCGCACACCCTCTCCACGGTCACCCGCCGGCTCGCATCGCTCTCGAAGGCCCATCAGCTCGCCGGCGTCGCCAACCCCTGCCAGCGTCCCGAGCTACGCGAGCTGCTGGCGCGCGCCCGCCGGCGGCAGGTCCGCCGCGAGATCCTGCCGCGGCGCAAGCGTGCCGCCACCCGCGACGTGCTCGACGCCATGCTCGCCACCTGCGATGAACGCCTCGCCGGCGTCCGCGATCGGGCGCTGTTGCTCTTCGCCTTCGGTTCCGGCGGCCGCCGTCGCTCCGAGGTCGCCGCGGCGCGCGTCGAGGACCTGGTGCCGGTCGAGGGTGGGTATCTCTTCCGCCTGCGACGCAGCAAGACCGACCAGGCCGGCGCCGGCGTCGAGCTACCCGTCGTCGGCCGCGCCGGCCGCGCGCGCGCCCTTTGGATCGCCAGCGCAGGTCTGACCGCCGGCCCGCTCTTTCGCCCGCTCTCATGGCATCGCCGCGGCGATGCCGGTATTTCGGACCGCAGCGTCGCCGGCATCGTCAAAGCTCACGCTGCCCTCGCCGGCTACGATCCGCGGGAGTTTGGCGGCCACAGCCTGCGCGCAGGCTTCGTCACCACCGCTGGCCGCCAGGGCGTGAGCTTGGGCGACACAATGGCCCTTTCCGGCCACCGCAGCACCGCTGTAGCTCTTCGGTATCACCAGGCCGGCGCGCCGCGCTGCACAACCCCGCCGCTCGTCTTGCGGACTGATTTGGCGGCCGGCGCCGCGCTACACAACCCTCCCGCGGCGGCGGCCTTCAGAGAGCGGCGGGACGCGGCAGGACGGCGGTGCGCTCCACCTGGCCCAGCACCCGCCGCGCCTGATCGAGGGTCGCCAGCCGCCTCCGGCGGGTCTTGGATTGCCAGCTCGATCGCGGCGCCCCGGCCGCTGCTGGTCGCCGGCAGCACCCACGCTCCCGAGGAACGCTGGCTCATTACGGCCATGGCGCGGCTCGTCCGGCCGGAGCAGCGGCCCCGCCAGACGACGGCGATCTCGCTGCCGCGCTGTGCCGACGAGCCGCGGGCGCGGTACCAGCCGCGGTTTGATCTCGCGCCGCGGTACCAGCCGCGGCTTGTCCTGGCGCCGCGCTCGATCGGCCGGGCGGCGGCGGTGGCGCGCCTGACGCGCCGCCACGGATTGCGCTGCCAGATGTGGAGCGAGCAGCCCGGCGGCGACGATTGGGACGTGTTGGTGCTCGATCAGCTTGGCCCCCTGGCGGCCCTCTATCCCGGCGCCGCGCTGGCGTTCGTCGGCGGCACGCTGGCCCGGCGCGGCGGCCATTCGCCACTGGAGGCCGCGGCATGCGGCGTGCCGCTCCTGGTGGGGTTGCGGCCGTCGCCGCACGGCTCGACCTGGCCGGCGGCCTACAGACCGTGGGCAACGCCCGCCAGCTGGCGGCCGCATGGCAGTCGCTGCTGGCCGACCTGCCCCGCCGGCGCCGCATGCGCAGCGCGCTGCTGACCGCGACCCGCGACGGCCGCGACATCGCGGCGCGCTATGCCCGCGCGCTGCTGGCCGGCGGACCGGGGATCGCGGATGCCGCGGCCGCGGCGCCGCCGGCGGGCGGCGCGAAGGCCGCGGCCAGCTCGCGCCGGCCGTAGCGCTCGACCGTGCCGTCCGGCCGATGCTTCCAGCGCCAGTGGACCCAGCGCCACTGCAGCGGATCGTCGCGCACCCACCCCTCGTAGATCGCGACCAGCTGCCGCGTCAGCTCCACGATCGCTTCGGGGCCGCGGCCCGCAGTTTCGACCTGGTGCAGGCGGATCAGGAACGGCACCGGCCCCGGCCGGCGCACCGCGGCGCCGACGACCAGCGGCGCGCCGCTCGCCAGGGCCAGCAGGGCCGCCGTCTTGTGGGTCGAAGCCGGGCGGCCGAAGAAGTCGACGTACACCCCGCGCGGACCGCCGTTTTCGTCCAGCAGCAGCAGCACGCTATGGCCGGCGCGCAGGCGTTGCAGGGCCGGGGCGGCGCCGCCGCGCTTCTCGATCCACTGCTCGGGGCGGCCGCCGCGCACGCGGCGCGCCAGCGCTTCCAGGTAGGGGTTGTCGATGCTGCGGGCCAGCGCCGCGCCGCGGCCGCCGGTTGCCAGGTCGAGGAGCAGACCCAGGACTTCCCACGAGCCTAAGTGGCCGGTGACGAAGACCTTCGGCCGCGGGTCGGCCAGCAGCCGCTCGGCCAGGGCGGGGTCCTCGGCGCGGTACAACCGGCGCCACCTGCCGCCGCCGCGCCGGTGCCGGCGCGCAAACTGGATGGCCTCGGCCAGGCTGCGCCCCAACGAGCCGTAGGCGCGCACCGCGAAGCGGCGGGCGGTGCTCCGGTCGATGGCCGCGCCGTAGGCACGGCGCAGGTTGATCATGCCGGTGCGCCGCGCGTGCCCCCAGCCGACGCAGATCAGGCGGCCGTAGAAATCGCCCAGCGCGCCCGCCGCGCGCCACGACAGCAGCCAAAGCGGCAGCGCCAGCAGCAGCACCAGCGCCGTGGCCGCCAGGTCGCGCGCCGCCAGCAGCCCGCGCAGCAAGGCTGGCGCCGGCGGCCGCGATCGGGGAAGACCGTCGCCCACCGGCGGCGCCGATCGGGGAGCACCGCCGCCGGGCGGCGGCATTGACTCGGGAGTAACACCGCCGGGCGGCGGCGGGGCGGCGCTCACGGTGCCCCCGGCACGGCAGGCACATCCGGCGCATCCGGCGCATCCGGTACATCCGGCACATCCGGCAAGGCTGCGCTCTGGCGCCGGCCGGCCAGATAACCGGCCATCGCCGCCGCCGTGGCGCCCACCGCGCCGACGGTCCAGGCGAAGGTGCGCCATGGCTCGCGCAGGTAGGGATGGAGGAAGAAGCCGCCCACCAGGGTGGCGGCGACCACCAGCAGCGCCGCCAGCGTCCAGTCGACGGCGCGCGCCGCCAGCGGTCGGCTGCGCGACACCACCGCCTGCGCGGCCAGCAGGATCAGCACCAGCCCCAGCAGCACCGGAGGGTCGAAGCGCAGCCAGCGGACCAGCACGGACTGCGCCGAGAAGAGCCGGGCCGGGCCGTCTTCCAACCAGCCGGTGACCGGCTCGACGGCCAGCACCGCGAGCGCGCCGGCCGCCGCCAGCAGGGCGGCCCTGGTCGCGCCCCCGCGCTCGCGCACCGCGGCGCCGGCCCACAGCACGGCGGCGGCGGCCAGGGTGGCCGCCAGGAACAGGCGCGGCACCCCCATGGGAGCGTCGAAGCGCAGCGCCGCCAGTGCCGGCAGCGCCGCCATCGCCGACCGCGCCGCGAGCATGCGCGGCACCGCCAGCGCCGTCACCCAGGCCGTCGCCAACACCAGCACCTGCGCCAGGATCACCAGGCGCAGTCCGGACACCGCCAGCACCGCCCGCCAGGGGGCGAGCGGCGAGGGACCGCCGCGGGCGCGCAGCGCCCAGGACACCGCGGCGGCCTGCAGGCCCGGCACGACGATCAGCTCCACGAACGCCGCAAAGCGCAGGTCGAGCCCGGACGACAGCGCCAGGGAGACGACGGTGCGGGTCACCGCGAAGGCCGCCACCAGGACCAGCCACAAGGCCAGGAAGCGCTTCACCGCCGGACCTCCGCGGCTCCGGCCAGGGCGCCGGCCAGAGCGCCGGCCAGCCGCCGCTCCACCTCCGCGGCCAGGGCGTCCAGCTCGCCGAAGCCGGCGGTGGGCGGCACCGCCAGCGGCGGCGCCAGGGCGATCCGCACCTCGGCGAAGGGCAGGGGCAGGTAGATCCCCGACCAGGTGCCGGGGAAGCGCAGCCGGTGGCGTGCCGCCGCCGCCACCGGGCGGATCGGCCGGCCGCTTTCGCGGCTGCACACCAGCGCGCCCGGCCGCACGCTGCCGCTGGGGCCGAGCGGTCCGTCGACGACCACCGCCAGCGGCCCGGGCGTGATGCGAAGCTGAGCCAGCAGCTGGCGCAACGCCGCCCAGCCGCCCCGCCGGCTCGAGCCGCGCACCACCTCGCAGCCGAGAGCGCCCAGCGCCGCGGCGGCCCAGTCGCCGTCGCGCCCCAGCGCCACCAGGGCGGTGAAGCCGCGCGCCGCGGCCAGGCCGGCCAGCGCCAGCGCATCGCGTTCACAGAGCGCGAAGATCTCGCCGGCAAACGCAAACGACCGCGGGTCGAAGCTGGCGCCGCTGTCGCTCAGGCCGCGCAGGCGCAGCGTCCGGTAGTAGGCGCGGTAGAGACGCGCCAGCGCCGGCACCAGCGGCACGACCAGGCGCCAGCCGCCGCCTTTTCTCATGGCTCCGCGCGCCGCAGCAGCAGGGATGCGCACTGGCCGCCGAACGCAAACGAATTGGACAGCGCGTACTCCAGGTCGGCCGGCGCCGGCCGCGCCTGGTTCGGCACGGTGTCCAGGCCGCATTCGGGGTCGGGGCGCTCCTGGTTGATGGTCGGATGGAGCGTGCCGCGGCGGAGGGTCAGGGCGGTCACGGCGGCCTCCACGGCGCCCGCGGCGACCGTCAGGTGGCCGATCATCGACTTGGTGGAGGACACCCCCACCGCCGCCAGCCGCGCGCCCAGCACGTGCCGCAACGCCAGGCTCTCGATGCGGTCGTTGGCGGGCGTGGAGGTGCCGTGGGCGTTGACGTAGCCGATCGCTTCCGGCCCGACGCCGGCGTCGGCCAGGGCGCGGCGCATGGCGAGCTCGGCGCCCCGCCCGCCGGGGTGAGGGTCGGTGACGCGGTAGGCGTCGCAGGCCGAGCCGAAGCCCGCCACCTCGGCCAGGATCGCGGCGCCGCGCCGGCGGGCGTGCGCCAGCTCCTCCAGGACCAGGACCGCGGCGCCCTCGCCGAGCACGAAGCCGTCGCGGCAGGCGTCGAACGGCCGGCTGGCGCCGGCGGGGTCCTCGTTGCGGCGCGACAGCGCCCGCAGCAGGCAGAAGCTGGCCAGGCCCATGGGGTAGATCTCCGAGTCGGCCGCGCCGGCGAACACCAGGTCGGCGGCGCCGCTGCGTATCCAGCGAGCCGCATCGCCGATCGCCTGGGTGCCGGCGGCGCAGGCCGTCATCACCGCCTGCACCGGCCCGCCGGCGCACTGCTGGCGCGCCACCAGGGCGGCGAGCGCGCCCGGCGAGCGGCGCTCGGCGGCGCGCGGCTCCATGGTTGCGGCGAGCCGGTCGGCAAAGGCCCGCGGCGCGAAGGCGCCCTGCGCGCCGGCGGCGGCGCAGGCGGCGAACAGCTCGCGGTGGCCGTAGGTGCCCAGCCCGGACGCGAACACCACCCCCACCCGGTCGGCCGGGACCTCCGCCGCCCGCGCGTCGCGGCCGGCCTGGGCCGCCGCCATCAGGCCGAAGCGGGCGATGCGCTCCAGGTCGTGCCAGAGCCGCGCGGCGACGGTGCCGGCGGGAGGCTCGACCTCGCCGTCCGGCACCACGGCGGCGATGCGCGACGGAAAGGCCGCGGCGTCGAAGCGGCGGATCGCGGTGACCGCCGAGCGGCCCGCGACAAGGCTCTGCCAGAACCGCTCGACGTCGCAGCCGTGCGGCGTGACGACGCCCAGGCCGGTGATGACGACGCGGCGCCGCGCCGCGCCCGGCCGCAAGGGCTCCGCGGCGGCGCTCACGGCGTCTCCGGCAGCCTTGTTTCGAGGTAGGCGACGATCGTGCTCACGGTCACCAGGCGCGGCAGGTCCTGCTGGCGCACGCCGTCGGCAAAGCGATCCCAGCGGAACTCCGGCAGGCGCTCGCGCAGCGCGGCGACCCCGGCTTCCAGGCGCTCGGCGGTCACCTCGCCGGGACCGAAGCCGCCGCGCCAGATCTCTTCGTCCGGGATCTCGATGCCGAACTCGTCTTCGAGCCGGAAGGCGATGTCCATGAAGTCGATCGATTCGGCGCCCAGGTCGTCCACCAGCGACGAATACAGGTGGATCTCGCCGGTGGGCCGGTCCAGGGCCGCGGCCAGGATGGTCGCGACACGCGCCTCGATCTGGCGCGGCGCGGCTGCCGGCGTGGAGCCTTCGGCGGTCATGCGGGCTCTGCCCTGCCGGCCTGGAGTGCCGCGTCGCCGGCGCCTCCCCACCAGGGCGGCTCGCCGCAGCCGCCCGCGACGATCGCCAAACCGGCCGCCTGGCCCATCAGGCCGCGCCCGCTGCACAGCATGCGCGCGCCGGGTGCCGCGCCACGTCGGGCCGCGATGTCGCCGGCGTCGTCGCGGTCGCCTCGGTACAGGGCCAGGGCGATCGCGATGGGGCCTTGCGCCGCCAGCGCGTGGCCCAGGCGCGCCGCGGGATCGAACCAGCCGTCGAGCGCGCACCCGATCGACGCCAGGGCTCGCCGCTCCAAGCCGTGCCGCGCGGCAGACGCCGCGCCGCCGCTGATCAGCCAGGCCACCGAGCCGCTGTCCCAACCGGCCGCCGCCAGCGCCCGGCAAGCGGCGCGCGCCAGGGCGGACCGCGCTGGCGGCGGCGTGTCCGGCGCGGCGATCTCAGCCATCTCGGTGATCTCAGCCATCTCGGCCAGCGAGGAATATCCCAGAATCTCGCCGAGGACCGGGGCGCCGCGCCGCAGGGCGCGCTCGCGCTCTTCGAGCACCAGCACGGCGGCGCCCTCGGCGAGCGGCGGCGCCGCGCCGGCGGGGCCGGCGAACAGACCGCGCTGGCGGTAGCTGGCCTGGTTGAGCGCGGTGGTGCCGACGTCGGCGCCGCCGGCGAGAACCACGTCGGCTTCGCCCTGCTGGATCCACAGGCAGCCTTCGCCGATGGCCTGGATGCCCGCCACCCAGTCGGTCATCACCGTCGAGTTGGGTCCCTGCAGCCCGAACTGGATCGCGACGTGGGCGCTGGTCATGTTGGGCAGTTGCACCACCAGCCAGAGCGGGTGCAGGCGCGTCAGGATGCGCTCGGCGAAAAACGGGATGTCGCCGGCCGATCGTTCCGCGGCATCGCCGGCAAGCGCGTCCGCGAGGTCCTGCGGGCAGGGATCGGAGCCGGAGGTTCCCAGCACGACGCCAAAGTCCGGCTGCTCGGCGCCGTCGCCCAACCCGGCGTCCGCCAGCGCCATCGCCGCCGCGGCGACCGCCAGCCGGGTGCGGCGGTCGCAAACCTTGATCGCCTTCGGCGTGCGGAAATAGCGGCGCACGTCGAGCTCCGGCACCGTCGTCGCCGGCGCCGCGCCGTCTCCCGCCGCGGCCATCCCTGCTGTCCCTGCCATCCCTGCGATCCCTGGAATCGCCGCCGGCGAGGATGCAACGCCGGCGGCGGTCTCGCCGCGCGCCAGGGCCCTGAGCGTCGACGCCAGGTCGACGCCGAGCGCCGTCACGGCGCCGACGCCGGTCACCACCACCCGGCGGCCCGCCGGCGCCGTGCCGCCCGCCACGTCACGCATCGCCAGATGATCCGCTCCCATCCGGGCCGGCGGGGCCGGCGGCGGGCGCCGTGCCGCGCTCCAGGGCTCCCTCCAGGGCGGCGCAGCGCCGCTCCAGCGCCGCGATCCGCCGGCGCTGCTCCGGCAGCCGCCCGATCAGCGGGTAGGCGCGCCGCGCCTCGCTGGCGGCGATGGCCGGCGCCCCGAACCATTCGCCGCTGGCCAGGTCGCGGGTGACGCCGGCCTGCGCGCCGACCACCGTGTCGGGGGCCAGCTGGACGTGAGGAACCACGCCGGCCTGCCCCAGGAGCTTGGAGCGCGCGCCGATCTGGACACTGCCCGAAATGCCGACCTGAGCCACCAGGCAGCTGTGCTCGCCGACGCTGCTGTTGTGGCCGACGTGCACCAGGTTGTCCAACTTGACGCCGGCCGCCAGCACGGTCGCGGCGAGCGTGCCGCGGTCGATGGTGCAGTTGGCGCCGATCTCCACGTCGTCGCCGATTTCGACGCCGCCGATCTGCGGCACCTTGAGCAGGCTGCCGTCGGCCTGCGGCTGGTAGCCGAAGCCGTCGCTGCCCACCACCGCGCCGGCGTGGATGCGCACCCGCCGCCCCACCCTGGTGCCGGGGTAGAGCGTGACGTGGGGAAAGATGACGCTGTCTTCGCCGATCACGACGTCCTCGCCGACAACCGCGTTGGCGTGGATCTCGACGCCGGCGGCCAACCGCGCGCCGGCACCGACGACGGCTCCGGCGGCGACGTGGACGCCGGGCGCCAGGGTCGCCGCCGGATCGACATGGGCCGCCGCCGCGACGCCGCTGCGGCGCCTCTCCGGGTGGAGCAGGTGGAGGAGGCTGACGAACGCCCGCTGCGGGTCGGCCAGCCGGATCACCGCCGCCGCTTGCACCGGCGTGTCGACATCGTCGGCCAACACCAGCGCCGCGGCCGAGCTCGCCAGGTGGCGCAGCACGCGCGGATGGAAGACCACCGCGATGTCGTGCGCCGCGGCAGTCTCCGGCGGCTGCACGCGCACGATGCGCAGGTCGGGGTCGCCTTCGAGGCGCCCCGCCAAGTGGTCGGCGATCTCGCGCAGCGACAGGCCCGGTTCGGTCACGGCGCCCCCGCCTCGAAGCGGGCGCGCCCCACCGGCCACGCGGCGCCGGCGGCGGCGCGCTGGGAGGCGCGGTGCAGCACCCACTCGGCGACGCGGCCGGCGGAGCCTTCACCCGACACCTGGGCCGCCGCCTCGGCAAGCGCCGCGCGCTGGGTTTCGCGCCGCTCGCGGCTGGCCAGCAGCGCGCCCGCGGCGCTCGCCACCCGCTCGCCGGTGACCGCCCCTTGCAGCAGCTCCGGCACCGCGGCGCGGCGCAGCAGCAGGTTGGGGATCCCCACTCTCTCGGTGGCCAGCAGCCGCAGCGCCTGGCTGAGCCGCACCGTCGCCAGGGAGAGCATTCCGATGTTGCACACGATGACCATCGGCACCCTCAGCAAAGTCGCCTCCAGGCAGGCTGTGCCCGAGGCGATGACCAGCAGGTCGCTGGCCCGCATGGCCAGGTGGCTGTCGCTGGTGAGCGTGACGTGTTGCCGCAGTCCGTGCGCCGCGATGCGGCTGCCGATCTCTGCGGCAAGGTGAGGCTCGGCGACGGGGAGCACGAACGCGCGCCGCGGGTCGTCGCGCAGCAACCGCGCCGCGGCGTCGAGCAGCGCCGGCAGCAGCGCGCGCACCTCTTGCGTCCGGCTTCCCGGCAGCAGCCCGACGATCGCCGGGGCGCTGTCGCCGGCGCCTGCAGCTCCGCCCACCTCGCCGGCTCCGCCCTGGCCGGCAACGTCCCCGGCAGCACCGGCGCTGCCGGCGCTGCCGGCGCCAAGCCCCAGCGCGGCCCTGGCGGCGGCGCGGTCCGCGGCCTCCACCGGGCTCAATTCGTCACACAGGTAGTGGCCGACAAACGTCGTCTCCACGCCGCGCCCCGCGTAGACTTCCTGTTCTTCGCCGAAGCAGGTCAGCACGGAGTCGAAGCTGCGAGCCATCGGGCCGGCAAAGACCCGCCACAGCCACACCTGGGGCGGAAAGTACGAGATTGCCGGCACTCCCTGGCGCCGCAGCCAGCGGGCCAGCGCGACGTGGAACAGGTCGTAACCGATCAGCAGTGCCGCATGGGGGCGCTCGTCGCGCACCCGGCGTCGCAGCGCGCGCACCATCGCGGCGAGCGCCGGCAGGGTGCTGAACGGCTCGGAGACGCCCACCGAAGCCAGGCGGCTGGAATCGACGTCGATCGCCACCCCGGCCGCGCGCATCCGCTTGCCGCCGACGCCGGCCAGCCGGGTGTCCGGCGCGCGGCGCAGGATCTCGGCCGCCACGCGCGCCCCCGCCGCGTCGCCCGAGACCTCGCCGGCGCTCATCAGGATACGAGCCGCTGGGACCTGGGTCACTGCCTCATGATACCCAACAACAGGATCCGGTGCGGCGCCCGCTGCGCACCGGGCTGCCGCAAGGCGCTGCGCCGGCGATCGCCGACGCACGGCTGAGCCCCCTCAGGCCCGTCGCCTGAGGCTATGATGCGAAAAAAAGGAGCCCATGGATGAGTGGAACATTGCTGCTGGTGAGAGTGCAGGCGCGTGGAGGCAAGTTTCTGGCGGACGACATCGGCGGCGCCGAAGTGATCGTGCGCGACGATCACAGCGGTGACATGCTGGGCAGTGCGGTGGTCCAAGGAGACTCCGGCACGCTGAGCAGCACCTATCAGGCCGCGGCCTCGCGCAACACGATGATCGTCCCCGCGTCACCGGTCAACCCGCAACCGATCGTGCAGTGGCTGGTGGCGGATGCCGGCTCCTCGGGACACCTGTTCAATCTGTCGCTGCAGCGTCCCACCCTGCTGCGCATCAGCGTCCTGGGGCCGGTTGGCGGCCTGCAGTCGGCGCAGCGGGTGACGACCCACCTGTGGGCGGTGCCGGGGGTGAACAACAATCTCCCTCCGGTGCCGGTCGGCATGGTGATCGAGCTGCCGGGGCTGCTGGTAAATGTGATGCAACCCGCGGTGCACGAGCCGCTCCCGCCCAACCCGAACACCAGGAACGTCGATTTCAAAGTGAAGGTCATGATGATGTGCGGCTGCCAGATCGCGGAGCCCACCGCGCCGCCCAACCCCTGGCCGTGGATCTTCAGCGACTTTGACGTCAAGGTCGTGTTCACGCCGCTGAGCGGCGGCGCCGGGCCGCTGCCGGACCTCATCTTGGGCTACGACGGCGGCACCACCAGCACCTTTAGTGGCAGCCGCAGCGTCACGGGGCGCGGCTTTTACCAGGCGGCGATCACCGCGGTCCAGAAGAGCACCGGCAACACCGGCACGGCAACCGTCACCTTTTACGTCACCACCTGACGTGGAGGCGATTGCGGGCCGTCGCCCGCACCGATCCCGCGGCAGCGGCAGTCCGGCAAGCCATCGCCCCGCCGGCGATTCTCCGCGGGCGCCGGCCCGCATGGCGCGCGGCGCCCACTCCCGGCGGCCTACGGGGCCGGCCGGTGCGCCTGCTTTTGGCAATAGGTCTTGAGCGTGGCGAGCACGTGGGGCCAGTTCTTGTCGCGGAAGAGCGCGAAGCATTTGTCCCACTTCTCGCTGTGCGGGAAGCCGAAGTGCTGCAGGCGCACCACCGTCTGGCCGGGCTGACCGATCACCGGATCGATCTGGATCTCGACCCAGGTCGGGAACGGTTGCGTATTGAGCTCCGCGCCCAGCGGCGGGAACGTCCATTCGAACGCCACCGAATGGTTCGGTTCGAGACGCAGGACCCTGCACCCCCAGGTGCCGTACGCCCTGCCGTCAGGATCGTTCTGAGGATCGAACATCACCTGGTAACGGCCGCCCAGCCGGGAATCGATCGTTGCCGCCGGCGCCATGAAATGCATCACGCCTTCCGCCGTGGTCCACAGCCGATACACCTCCGCCGGGGTCGCCTCGACGGTAACGTCGAGCGAGATGCTCTGATCGGTCTTGCTCTTGGCCGCCCAGATCGCCCGCTCCGCCGCCACGGCAGGATCTTCCGCGACGGCAGCAGTCTGGGCCGCCGCCGCCCTGGGCTCAACGGAGGCGCCGGCGTGGAGCGCAGCGAACGCAAGCAGCACCCAGCCGCAGACCAGCACCGAACCAGACAGTCTCTGGGCCATCGTCCGTTCTCCGATCAGGCCGGCCGCGAGCACCGGTGCTGCCTACCGCTTCGCGCGCCGGGAAGCTTGTGGATGCGTGGCAGCATAGCACCGGGCCTACCGCTGTTGCCGCGGTTCCAGGCGTCGACACGTCGAAGATGTTAGCCTGGATTGTCGATGCCTCGGCCCGCGCAGCGGCCGGCAACGGCAATCACAAGGGAGGAGTGAGCGATGCTATCCGATCCGTCTGAAGTACCGGTCTCGAAGAAGGCGCTCTGGGTGGGGCGCATCATCAGCGGCGTCGTGGCGCTGTTCCTGTTGTCGGCCGTGGTCATGGACCTCGTCAAGCCGCCCTCTGCCGTGCAGGGCATGGTCAAGTACGGGTATCCCGAGAGCTCAATGGTTGGCATTGGCATCGCCCTGCTGATCGGCGTGGTGCTCTACGTCGTTCCCCGCATGTCGGTGCTGGGCGCGATCGTGCTGACCGGCTACCTCGGTGGCGCGGTCTCCACTCACGTTCGCGCCGGCGATCCGGCCGGCCGCATCGTCGTCCCGGTGGTCTTCGGGCTACTTATCTGGGGCGGTATCTATCTGCGCGACAACCGCCTGCGCGCGCTCGTGCCATTGCGTCGTCCGCGGTAGGTCCCAAGTCGGCTCCCCTCCCCCGGCCCGATCGCGGACGCGCCGCAAGGCGTGCCGCGGTCGGGGCAACAGGACAGCGGCGCCGGAGACAGCCTCCGATGCCCGGCGTCTCGCCGAACCTGCGGATCTGCGCCAGCTGCGGGCTCAGCTCGGCGAAGGCACGAGCTGAGCGGCTGAACCAGTTCTGGACTCACCTTTGAGACTGACCTGTCATTGGGCATGTCCAGCCAAGATCTCTTTGTGCACCGCCGCCGGTGGCAGTCTACGAGAGACTCATGGAGAACCTGCGATGTAGGAAGGCGAGTTGGCTCCCGATGTCCTGCACCCAACCTAATTGGAATCGACCACCATACCCGCTGCCGACACCCGCCACCAGATGGCCCAAGACCTTGCCGCTTCCGTGCAAGGTGACTGCGGCTCCAGAGTCTCCCTGCCTTGCAAGCCATCGGGGGTCACCACATACGGTCCAGCAGTTTTCCCACACTTCCCCATGCCGACCCTGTTGCAGTGTCATCGCGCCGTAAACGAAACCATAACGAGAACCGCTGGCCCCGCCCAGCATAGTGCATCGGGGGAATACGCTCGCATCGCAGTCGCTTGGTTGACTGACTCCATGGTTCGCCAGCGATGCTGAACGCGACAGGGAAGCACGCGACTCCACGACCGCAATGTCGTATCCCTCAGCCTTGGGATCGCTCGCAGAGTTTGCCGCTACAACCACCATGTCGGGATGGTGCTCCCTTCCCTGCCACGAAATCATTTTCGGTGTGCGCCGCACGAACGCATCTCCAATCACATGACCCGCGGTCGTGTATCCGCGGGTTGGGCTACTTCCTGCAATTTGAAGTTCGACCGAGAGTCCTATACTGCCGCGTGAGCTTCCAGAGCGAATAGCGCCCTCGCGAAAGAGCATCGGTGTTGGTGGCTCCGTAACAAGCACCATCGTGTCACGTCCAAAATCAGCCACGCCAAGATGCCTTGGACCCTGGTCTAACAGCGCGCCAAAAGGTATCGCTAAATCCATCAGTGAAACGAGAGCAAATCCGCGACCGCGAATCCGGCCTTGCGCATGGCGCCCGAGCCAGCGACCAGGGCGCTCGTAGTGACGATACCTCCAAGGGAGGCAGTCCATAATTAGTGGTGCGTCGACGGCCAGCAGGAGGACGCGAAACTCTGGAGCGAGGAGTATGGTGCCAACGCCGTGTAGCGATGCCCGGGGAAGCCAAGGTAGTGCACTTGCACCTTCACGCATTAGTCCGGCGATGCGTGACACGGCCGAGGACAGTCGGTCGTCGTTACGCGTAGTAGGCTTCCACCACATTATTTTAGTTCCATTATGTTACGCGGCTCTTTGCTGGGTCATGCTCCACGATTGAGGAGTGTAGCCGCTCCGCCGATCATGACTGATACTACGAAGACCAGGAGAGTCGGAGCCCAGACGATATTAGCGCCCCACTTGAACCAACTGCCAGGCATTGCTGTAGCCCACGAGAAAAAGGCAAACCCGGCTGCTAGCACTTCAAACCAAGCCGCGGCCAGGGTGCTGAGCGCCGTAGGCGCTGAGACTGGTTGTTTTGCCGCCTCGGTGCGGACCTTTTTGTGGCTAATGACCCAAGTTGTGAAGGACGCGATGACGGCGACCGCGAAAGCGAGGAGAACCAACTTCCGTCTACCTATTCCGCCAGGTATGGTAGCGATGCCCCCTGCGGCGGCGACATATGCGGTAGTGACTTCCGTAGGTATGTATGCGCCAATGTTGGCCAGGAGTTGCTGAGCAGCCGGCATTCTCCCGGAATTAGCCAACGCCTTAGAAGTGACCGGTCGCGGCAGTGCGCGTCTCGCAACCATGTCGGATATCCGAGCTAGTGACATTTCTCCTCCTTCATTTCTCCGTGCTGACCTGTCCCCAATGACTGGTCAGTCCGAAAGGTGAGTCCCCGCCCGGGCCGCCGTCCCCCCGCCGTGGCCGGCGCCGGCAACGCTTTCGTGCGCGAACGTGCCGATCCGCAACGCCGGCTCGTCCCCTCACGACGGCGGAGCAGGTGGTGCCGCTGGCGCCGCGGAAGCTGCCGCGGCGGCCCCACCTGAGCTGGTCATCCCTCCCGCGGCTGTCGTCGCCGTCCCCACGGCGGACACGGTCGCCGCAGCGGTCGCCGAACTCGGCGGGGCAATGATCTGGACGACGACCGGGATCTGAGTCTGGTCCTTATCGTTCTGCACGGCCGTCAGCAGGTGAAGGCCCACCACGGTGTTGATCGCGTCCGGGAGCGGCACCGAGATGGAGCTCTGGTCAGGCGAGATGCGCGGCTGCAGCGTCGTGCCGTTCAAAAGCACATCCTTGAGCAAACCCAGATTGGTGCCGGTCAGCACCAGAACCCTTTTCGTGCCGGCGGCCAATTGCGGTAGCGGCGCCGGTGCCGTGATCTGCGGCTTGGGATCTCCCGGCGCCGCAGCCAGCGCGAGCTGGACGGCAGGCCCGTCCGTGCGCGCCAGCACGAGGCTTTTCACACCTGCCAGCTGGCAGGTCGGGATTGCGACCAGCAGCAGCGTAGGTCGGTACGTGTCATCAACGATGGCATCGCCGACACATGGCTTGGACTTCTGCTTGGCCAGCGGCGTGGAAGCCTGGGGAGCGGCCGCCATTTTCGGCCTGGGAACCTTGCCTGGCGTCGCCGGGACACCGTTCACAAGCACGGCAACGTCATTGGATAGCTGGTCTCCAGAAATGCCGATCACCGTCGTTTCGCTGCTGGCAGACAGAGTCGTCGCGCTGGTCGCCACGAAGTCAGTCTTAAACTCGATCTGGTGGGTGGCGTAAAACCTGGCACCGCAAAAAAGATGCGCAATCGAGAGCCTCCGATACTGCCTGACGTCGGCGGTGGGAGCCAGGAAGCTGACTTTTTGCCAGTCCTTGAGTTCGCCATGAAGACCGCAGGTTGTAACCTCGTCTTCGTGGAGCGGGGCGTTGCTCAAGCCGTACACCGCCTGTCCCAGCAGGATCAGGGGCGGCGAATCCGCACCGACGCAGTCACCCGTCAGAGATACGGTAACCTTGGATTGGACCGCATCGAAAGGCATTGCCTCGGCTTCGCCGATCGTGGTCTTCGAAGGTGGATCGGTATTCGGCGCGCAATCCTGGCGAAGGAGCTCTGCCTTGTCTCCAGCAGCCGAAAGCACCCAGCCGACTTGAGGGCGCACCAACTGGGCGGCCTCGAGGTTGAAGATCATTCGCTTCGAAGCAAGGCTGAAGCCCGGCGATCCGTCGCCGATCGGCCCTTCGGGAACCAGCACCGTTGTGCGAGGCGCGAAGGGGCCTTGGTCGAACACCGTCACCTGGCCGTTGCCGAGGTCGGCCCAGGTGATGGCGCCCACCTCCTTGGCTTCTATATCTTTCAGCTGGATCGACCTCTCCAGGATCAGGTTGGGGCCGCTGATCGGCCTGCCCACGATGCCTGTTGCCGCATCGTAGCGCCGCCAGGAGGTGCGTATGGAGATGGTCGCGGGACTCATGCTGGTCCCGTTCATGTCGAACGAGAGACGCGCAAAGACCTCGCGCATGCCGGCCTTCACCGCCTTTTGTCCGAGCACCGGCCGAAACTGCCACGCCAGCACCGTTGTTGCCGGCAGGGTCGTCGGCCGCTGCAAGGCCACGGTATCCAGGGCTTGTACGATGTAGGCGGACTGCGTCCTTCCAAACCAGCTGGCGCCGACATTGACGACGTTGGAGATCACCGCTCCCGCGCCCAACGAGGTGCTGCTGTCCTTGATAGCCGCCACGTTGTAGCTCTCTTCTCGCGGCAGCAGTGCCACGACGCCGGGTCGCTCAGGCGACCTGGAGCCATCTTGCACTGCTTCAAGGGAGAGCTCGACCTCCGCGACGGCGCCAGCCGCTCCGGGCGGCGCCTCGATGCTGATGGGGATGCCGACCGTCAGGGTGCGCTTGGGCAGCCCTGGGCTGGTCTTGGTGTAGAGGTCTGAATAGGATTCGGTGAGCAGCAACCGCAGGTCGGCGATATCGGCGGCCAACCGCGCCTGCTCGGCAAGAGCATCACCGGCAGAGGTGGTGAGGGAGCTTGGCAGGGCCGCCGCGCCGGTGTCGGTGATGGCGGGCGTCCCCGGCGTCAGCGGGGTGGCCTTGGTGGCGGCGCGGGAACTGACGCTGCCCTGCGCGGCGAAGGAGCTCTGCCTTGACTGCGCTCCCTGCAACCCGCCGATGCGGCTGATAAGGCTGGGGTTGTCGAAGGCGTTGAGCTGAGCCAGTTGGGCGCTCTCCAGCTGCAGCATCTGGGTCAGGAACGCATCGTCATAGATCTTGGGGTCATCAACCTCGATGCCATTGAACGCACAGTCGCGGGTGAGGTCGCTTCCCCTGCAGTCGGTCACTGCAGCGATCAGGCGCGACGAGCCCCCGATCCAAAGGACGACCACGGCAAGACGCAGCAGAGCTCTTTCCCGTCGAAGCATGGACGTTCCACCCCCAGGTTTACTTCTTGCCACTCGAATTCTTGCCGCTGGACCCTCGCGATGCGTGGGGTCCCGGCTGGCTCTTGCGCGGGGCGACGCCACCCACGGGTGACGGAGCGCTGTGGTGAATCAGGAGCGTTTCGACCCGATGATCCGGGTCGGAACCGTTGACCAGGGTGCCTTGGAACGTGGCATAGGCGTCGTCGACATAGATGGCGTTCGTGCCGCTGAACACTACCGGATGACCGTCCACGGCAATCGTGCTGTTGGGCGAAAGGCCCACCGTATTCATGTAGTCCTCGGCCCCAGGAGGATCGGGGCGCACCAGCAGGGTGCTGTCCAAGTAGTAGTAGGTATCCTCGCCTTCCAGCAGCGTTCCGACGTAGCGCATTGCGCACCTCTTTCTGCGAGAGTTGCGCGCCAGTTGCTGGCACGTACTCCTGACAGAGAGGTAGACGGACCCAGCTGCGGTTTTCTCAGGCCAGCGGCGGCGAATCGAGATTCGCAGGCCGGTGCGCAGCGGGGTAACGGCGATCCAGCGACTGATCTCTGCGCACGACAGCGGTGATCAGGCCGGAACCCTCGCCGTCAAGGCTCGTTGGGCGCTGCTTCCCCGCGCCTTCACCGAACCTTCAGGAAAGATTCAGCCATCCTTCATCGTCGGTGCGGGATGACTGGTGCATAAGCGTGGGGTGACGGACCAACCAGGAGGCGCCACCCATGCAGCAAGTGAAGCAGGCGAACCGCTTGACCTTTGACTACCCATGGACATCGCCCCGCGGCGGTTGCCAACCCGAGCACCGCGGGGGCGGACGCGCCAGTGTTTGTTGCGGCCCTGGGCTCGTGGTCGTCCTCACCGCTCTCACCGTCCAGCTCCTTGCGGCGATCCACGGCCAGGCGGCGATGGCCGGTGAGCCGGCGCCGGAAACGGCACTGCCTTCCGCTGCGGCGGCGCCCTTGCCGCAGGAGCTGCGGCCGCCGGATCTGGGCGACGGTTTGGCGGTTGCCGCGGTGGGGCCGGCGGCAGTGGGCGGCCTGGATGCGCGGCGGCTCGCGACGATCGGCGAGCGCATTCGCGACGGCGGCTTTCAGCGCATCACCAGCGTGGTGGTGTTGCTGGACGGCAAGCTGACCTATGAAGGCTATTGGGGTGGCGCCGACCGCGACACGTTGCACGACATCCGCTCGGCCAGCAAGACGTTGACCAGCATGATGGTGGGGCAGGCGATCGCTCGCGGCGCCATCCCTGGTGTCGATACCAAGGTTTTCAGCTACTTCACCGATCGGAAGAACCCGCCTGGCGGTGCGGGGAGCGCTGACGGCTTGCCGTGGAAGAACCCGGACCCGCGCAAGATGCAGATCACCGTCGAGGATTTGCTGACCATGAGCTCGCTGCTCGAATGCGACGACAACAACGACGCCTCGTCCGGCAACGAAGAGCGCATGTACGTCACCGAGGACTGGCTGGGCTTCTTCCTGGACCTGCCGATCAAGGGCTTCCCTTCATGGGTGCCGAAGCCCAAGGACTCACCCTATGGCCGCTCCTTCTCCTACTGCACGGCGGGGGTCTTTGCGCTCGGCAGGGTGCTGGAAAAGGCAACGGGGCAGAGCGTCCCCGACCTGGCGCGGGAAGGAATTCTGGCGCCGCTCGGCATCGGCAAGGTCGACTGGAAGTACTCTCCGCTGGGCGAGGCGCAGACCGGCGGCGGCACCGGCCTGCGCAGCCGCGACCTGGCCAAGCTGGGCCAGCTCTACCTGGACGGCGGGCGCTGGCAGGGGCGGCAGCTCATCCCGCGCGGCTGGGTGGAGGTTTCCACCGCCGCACACGCCAAGGCGAGCGACACCGACACCTACGGCTACCTGTGGTGGCGGCGCGACTTCGTCGCCGGCGGGCGCGCCTTCCCTGCCTTCTACATGTCGGGCAACGGTGGCAACAAGGTGGTGGTGGTGCCGTCGGCGAAGCTGGTGGCGGTCATCACCAGCACCAACTACAACAGCCGAGGGATGCACGAGCAGACCGCGAAGCTGCTCACCGACTACATCCTGGCGGCGCTGCCCGCGAGCAGCGCGGGCGGCAGCCAGGGGGCGCCGACGACGCCCTGACGCTCGCGGTCGACCAGCCGGCGCATGCGCGCCAGGCGCTCGCCGAACCGCGCGTCGCGCCGCAGCGCCACCAGCATCGGCTCCAGCTCCAGCCAGCCGGCGTCGCGGTAGCCCAGGTCGATGGCGGCGTCCAGCGCCTGGAGCGCCGCGCCGTCGTCGCCGGCGGCGGTTTCGAGCAGTGCCAGGTCGAGCCCCGAGTCGGGCCACTCGTCGCCCTCGGCCCGGCCGCGCCGCAGCGCCTCCGCGAGGTCGCGCAGGTCGCGGCGCCGGCTCTCCAGGGTGGTGCCGGCGGCCACCGGCTGGCCTGCCGGGAGGTGGGCGCCCGCCTCCTGGAGCGCCAGCACCAGCAGCCGGGTCCGCGCGCGCAGGTCGTGGGGAGCCACGGCGAGCGCCTGGGCGAAGAACGCCCTGGCCCGCGCCGTGTCGCCGGCCAGGAGGGCGACCGCGCCGCGGACGTCGGCCAGCTCGGGGCGCCGGATGCCGCGCGCGATGGCGCCCTCGGCGATCGCGTCCGCCTCCCGCACCCGCCCCTGCGACAGGCGGGCGGCGGCGAAGGCGGCGGCGGCAAAGACGTTGTCCGGGCGAAGCTCCAGGGCGCGCTCGAACCAGACCGTCGCCGCGGGTTCGAAGCCGAGCGCGGCCAGGGTTCCTCCCACCTGCACCTCCAGGTAGATGGGCGGGTCGCCCGCTCCCAGGCGGGCGGCGCGCACGTCGGCTTCCAGCGCCGCCGCCAGGTGACCTTGGACCTGCAGCAGGTTGGCCGCGCTGGCCAGGGCGGCCGCCGGCTGCGCCTCCAGGCCGGCGGCGAGCTGGTAGGCGGCGAGCGCCGCATGCACCTGGCCGCGGCTGTCGCGGGCCAACCCAAGAGCATGGTGCGCCCTGCCCAGCCGCGGGTCCAGGGCCAGGGCTCGCTGCGCCAGCGCCAGCGCCTGGTCGTCGCCGCCGTGCTGGTTGAACTTGGTGCCGCGCTGGGACAGCGCCATGCTCAAGCCCGCCAGCGCCTGCGGGTTCCGCGGCTCGAGCTGCAGCGCCCGCTGATAGAGCTCGATCGCCAGCTCGTTGTTGGCCTCCTGGTGCTGCCCCAGGTAGGCGTCGGCGCGCCGCACCAGCTCGGCACCGGTGGGTGAGCGGGTTGCCACCGGGGCGGCCGGATCGGCCGTGGCGGCCGCTGCGGCCGGCGGTGCGAGTCGCGGGTCGAGCTGGCCCTGGCGGTCACGGTGCTGCCGGTAGGCGGCGACAAGCGCCAGGCCGGCGACCAGCAGCACGACGGCCGCGACGCTCAGGGCGGCAAGGGTGCCGGTGCGGCGGCGGGTGCCCTGGCCCTCGCCTGGCTTTCGGTCGGGCTGCTGGTGGCGCTCCCGGCCAGGTTCCTGGGCAGGCGTCTGGCGGTGTTCCTGGTCGAGCTCCAGACCGGGCTGCTGGCCGGACTCCTGGTGGCCTTCCACCAGCACCGCGGGGACCAGCTGGTAGCCGCGCCCGCGCACCGCTCGCAGGTAGCGCGGGCTCCTGGCCTCGTCGCCCAGCGCCCGGCGCAGCAGCGCGACGCGCTGGGTGAGCGTTTCGTCGGCGACTGCCACCCCCGCCCAGACGGTGGCGATGAGCTCCTCCGGCGACACCACGGCGGGGGCGCGGCGCGCCAGCGCGACGAGCAGGTCGAACGACAGGCGCGGCAGCTCCACCTTGCGGCCGTCCTGGTGGACAACGGTGAATTCTTCCAGGTCGACCGTCAGGTCGGCGATGCGGAACCGCTTTTCGCCTGGCTGCCGGAGCATGCGCCAAGAATACTGCGGCCGCTGGGCGCCGGCCGCGCCGGCCGGCGCCGGGGGCTCCGCGTCAGCCCGGCGCCAGGGCCAGCACGCGCAGAGGGCTGCCGCTGCCCTGGACGATCTTGAGCGGCGCGGCGATCACCACGGCACCGGTCGGCGGCAGCTGGTCGAGGTTGCGCAGGCTGGTCAAGCCGAAGCGGCCGGCGCCGTGCATCAGGGTGTGGCAGGGGAACGGCGGATCGAAGCGGCCGGCCTGGCCGGCGTCGGTGCCGACGGTCTCGACCCCGACGCCAAGGATGTCGCGATGGTGCGCCAGCAGCTCGATCGCCTCGCGGTCGAAGCCCGGACTGTGCGGGCCGTCGTCGGCGGCGTTGAGAAAGTCGCGCGCGCCGCTGCGCCGGCTCCAGCCGGTGCGCAGCAGCACCCACGACCCCGCCGGGATGGCGCCGTGCGCCTTCTCCCAAGCGAGCAGGCGGTCGCGGCCGAGCAGGAAATCGGCGTTCGCCGCCACCTCCGCGGTGACGTCGACGACGCAGGCGGGGCCGACGAAACGGCCGGCGGGGATGGTGTCGCAGGCGTTGCCCGGCAGGTCCCTGCCGGTGATCCAGTGGATGGGGGCGTCGAAATGCGTGCCGGTGTGCTCGCCTAGGCGCAGGCTGTTCCAGTACCACGCCGGGCCCTTCTCGTCGTAGCGCGACAGCACCTCGACCGAGAGACCGGGAGAAGCGGCGAACTGCGGCGGCAGATCGATCACCGGCGTATCCGGCCCGAGCGGCTGCGTCAGATCGACCACCCGCACCGTGCCGCCGGCGAGCGCTGCCACCAGCTGTACCAGGACGTCCGTCATGGGCTGCTCCTCGTGCTCGCGTTGCTGAGGTTGCTGGCATTGTTCGCGTCGTTTGCGCCGCCGGCCAGGCCGCGCAGATGGCGCTCGAACTGGAAGCGGTTCTCCAGCAGGTGCAGGTCGATGAAGTAGCTTGCCGGCCCTTGCGGCTCGACCTTGGCGACCAGCACCGCCAGATCCCCCGCGTCTAGCGCCTCCTGGCAGGCCAGCGCCAGGCTGTCCGTGGTGCGGTAGGTGCCGCTGCGCGGCACTCCCGCGGCGGCGGCGATCGCGGCCAGGTCGCTGCCGGTCGCGGTGGCGGTCGAAAAGCTGCGTCCGACCGAAAGCAGCGCCTCGTTGTCGAAGACCACGTGCAGCAGGTTGCGCGGCCGGTGCCGCGCCAGGGTGGTGAAGGTCCCCAGGTTCATCAAGACCGACCCGTCGCCATCCAGCACCACCACCTGCAGCTGCGGCCGCGCCAGCGCGATCCCCAGCCCCACCGAAGACGCCAGCCCCATCGAATGCCAGACGTAGAAGAACCCCGGCTGATGTCCGAGCGAAAACAGCTCGGCCGGCGCCGCGCCCATGTTGGTGACCACCACCCGGTCGGCGAGCAGCGGATAGATCGCCCGCAGCGCATCGATGCGCAGCATCACGCGGGCCGCTCCTCTTCCCACATCAGCTCCCGGCCCAGCAGCAGCGCCACCGGCCGCAAGCTCGCCTCGGCCAGGCTCTGCGCCTGGCGCATCCTGGCCGCCACCTCTTCCTGCCGCTCGAGCAACAGCCAGGGGATGCGCAGAGCGCGCAGCAGATCTTCCGTGACCCCGCCCCCCTCGGTCTGCCAGGGGTGTTCTTCGCCAAAACCACCGCGGTAGCTCACCAGCATCAGCAGCGGCACCCGATACAGCTGGGCCAACGACACGATGGCATTGACGCTCGCCAGCAGCCCATGGTTCTGCATCAGCATCGCCGACCGCACTCCAGCCAGGTGCGCGCCCACCGACACCCCCACCCCCTCCTCCTCCTTGGCCAGGCGCACCAGCGTCATCTCAGGATCCTCTTCCGCCAGGCTCACCAGCTGCACCAGCCACGTCTCCGGCAACACCGACAGCAGCCGCACCCCGCAATCCTTCAGGGCCTGGTACAACCGCCGCGAATTCGCCACCGATACCGGCATGGTTGGTTAAGGAGTATAGCGAAGCCCGCAAATTGCGGCTTCTATCGCCGGGTCCCTGCGCCGGAGGTGCCGACCTGGCGCGGAGCGAGCGCCAGCCCGGCCTGGTCCGGGCAGCGGCGCCGGCGCGGTGCACGGAGGGCCGGCCGGGAGGGCTCGCCGGCGGCGGATCGTGATGGCTGGCTAGCCGTTGCGGAGCGGCCTGCCCGACGACACGGAGAGGACACGCGCATCCTCTTCGAGACGCGCCAGGGCGTCCGGCTGCACGAAGGCAGTGAAGATCTGGGGCGTCAATCGCGTACGGAGCGCGATACAGGAAGGCACATAACCGTCCGACGCCACCCGGACGACGGCCAGCAGAGGACCGGCGCGGGCCGTGCGGGCAAGCCACCGCAAGCGAGGCTCGATCTTCCTGGACATGGGCTCGATGAGCGTCGAGTCAGCCATGTTGTCCTTTTTCTTTTTGCCTGGCCTGCTCTCGCACTGCAAGGCAAAAATCCGAGTTTGGCGCTGGCTTCATGTATATCATAACCGCCCGCATTCGCTGCCGGTTCCACCGCAATCAGGATGGTAACCGGTGGATCGCCTGGATCGCGGCGCGCGCTTCGATCCGCCCCCAGCCGTAGCGTTCGTGCCACACGTGATCGGGCGGCGAGACCCGCGCCGCGGCGCGCAGGATCTCGCGAATGCGCGTCATGGACAGGTGCAAACCGCGTGCCTTTGCCTCGGCAAGCATCAGCGCGACGACTCCGGTGACGGCGGGAGCCGCCATGCTCGTGCCGCTGAGCGGAATCCTCTGCGTGCCGCGGCGGGAGCAGGCCGCCTGGACCGCCTGGCCCGGTGCGCTCAGCTCCGGTTTCTGCCGCCCGTCACGAGTTGGACCGGCACTGGTGAACGCGGACAGCGGCGTGCCGGTGCTGGTCGCGTCATAGGAACCGACGACGATCGGTTCGCGGCCGCACGCGATGGACCCCAGCGTAAAGCTGCGATCGACAGGCTCCAGGAACCGCGCCGTACGGTCCCGATACCTCTCCATCCAGGCGTGAAACGTGCCGTCGATGACGCGGCGCCCGCGCAGCCGCAGCCGCCATTCGCCCGCGGGAAGCGCCGGTCCCATCGCGATCAAAACCTGGGCCGGCTCACCTGCCAGACCTCCGCCCACGTGGCTGAGCAAGCCGCCCACAGCGCCCGCCCTGCCCGTCAGCTCGACATCCGGATCGCCCGCGGCCAGCGGCGGGGATACCAGCTTGCCGCGAGGATCGATCAGCTCGACGGTGAGGTCGTCGTCCGGCGAATACCAGCCTTCGATTTCGATCTGCCGCTGGCGCGAACGCCGCACCTGCCAGGAGATCTCGTGGCTGCCGTCCTGGCCGACATGCCCTGTCACGTGGATGCCGGCATCAAAGGTATTTCCCGCGGCGATCACGATGGCGCGGTCGGGCGCGCCGCCCAGCATTTCGTCCAGGAAGACCTCGACGATGGAGGAGCCGTCGTGGGGACCGGCGTCGGTCGCCAGGCTGAGGTTCACCACGCAGGGCCGGTCCCCTGCCTGGCGGAAGATGAACTCGACGGCGTTCATCAGCTGCGTCGAATCGCTGAGGGAGCTCCGGCGGCGGCCGTCTGCCGGCGACGCTTCGCCGGCAAGGCACACGAAGATCAGCTCCGCGCCCGGCGCGATGCCCGCGACTCCGGTGCCGCGTCCGCCGCCGGCGGCGATATCCATGACGTGCGTGCCGTGGGCGCTCAATTCCGGACGATAGCCGAGGGCCTTGTAGGGAGCGGCGGTTTGCAGAGCGGCGTCGATCTGCTCCCTGGTGTGGACGCCGGTGTCACCCTGTGCCTGATCCCAAAGCGCCAGCAGGCGGGTCTTGCCATCCTGCTGGCGAAAGTTGGGGTGCGCGAAGTCGCAACCGAAATCGACGATGCCGACGATCGCGCCGCGACCAGGCTCTCCCGAGGTCAGCGCCGGCAGCTGCAGTGGGGCCGCCGCGGTCTCCTCGACGGTCCGGTGCAGGTCCGGGCGGACCGGTCGGGCGGCGGCCAAACCCTGCAGGAACGGCAGCCGGCCGATCTCTTCGACCCGGTGGGGCGGCACGCGTGCGGTCACGATCCATTCGCTTCCGGCGCGCCGCGGCACGGCGATGCCGTGCGCGATGCCGGTCACCTTCTCCCAGGACGGGAGGTCGGACACCCGTGCCGTCACCGGGATGGTTCCTCCGGTTGCTGCGAGCCGCTGCGCCGACTGGAGCTGCCAGCGGAGCCGCGGCTCAAGGACCACCCTGGAGCGTCGCGCCCGTTCGAGCAGCTTCGGCCAATCATCGGCGAAGTCGCCCTTGTCGAATACGTCCTCGATCTCCAGCTCTCGCCGATTGATCAGGTCTTTCAGCGGTTTGTCATCGGAGAAGTTGGTCAGCACCAGCACTGGCAGGTCGGGCCGCTCGCTACGAATCCGTTCGATCAGGCCGGTCGTCGTTCTGGGATGTGTGCCCCAGTTCATGAAGGCGCCCGGCCTTTCTTCGGGCAGGCGCCAATCCAGGACGAAGGCAACCAATGTCGAGTCCGCGATCCATTCTGCAGCGGTGCTCAACCGCGCCGCCCTCTGGTACCGGATGGTACCCACCTCGGGCCAATAGCCGACGCTCCGCCCATCGGCGGGCTCATACGCATCGCTTTCATCGACGTGCGCAAGGTACCAACCTACCGGGGGCTGCGTGACGGGAGCCAGGGTCACAGGGGTGTCGCCTCCTTGGGGAGCGTGACGGTGAAGGTGGTGCCGGCCGCTGGCCGGCAAGCGAACCGCACATCACCGCCGAGCCATTGGACGTATCGATAGACCATGAAAAGGCCGAGGCCGAGTCCGGGGTGGTGGGTCTCCTCGGACTCCGAGTCGCCGCGAACGCCTTCGCCATAGAGCGATGCGGCGATCGTCGCCGGCAGGCCGTCGCCCTCGTCGCGCACCTCGATGAACACCTCGCGACGGTGACGCCGAACGTCCAGCACGACCTCCGAGTCCGCGGGCGAGTACTTGCAGGCATTGTCGAGCAGGTTCTGCACGATGTCGCCGACCATCATCTGGTCGAGCATCACCTCCACCGGCTCGCGCCGCGCCTGCCAGTGGACGACGTGCGTGTCCTTGTAAAGGGATTGCACGATCCGGCGGCGAAATTCCATCTCCGCGACAAGATCGAACCGCTTGAGCAGGGTCGGTGGCGACATGCCCCGTACCATGCGCATGTAGTTCTGGTGGTTGGAGATCATCAGCGCGCAGTCCTCGGCGAGGTCTTTGAGATAGGACAGGTCGCCCGCGATCAACGACGCGGGCCGCCGCTCCAGGCGCTTCAGCACGTTGCGCATGGCGTTGATCGGGCTGCCGATGTGATGGAACTGGAGGGCTAGAAGGCGGTGCGTCTGCACGGAGCGGATGAACTCGTGGACCAGGAATTGCGGCACCATGCGGCACAGCGCGCGGGTCGAAGGGTCGGGAGCCGCTTCGCGTTCATAGGCAAAGAAGAGCAGGGCGTAGCGTTGCCCGTTGCGCAGCACCGGCACCACCTCACCCAGCAGGATGCCACCGCTGTCGAGCTTGAAGAGCTCCGGGGTTGGCGGATCGCCGAGCAGCGGCGCCGCCGCCAGCAGGTCGTCGGCTTCGCGCTTCAGCCGGCCGATTTCGATATCGGGCAGCAGGCGCTTGAGCTGCCGCCGGATCACGCTCGAATGGGTCATCGTCGCTGCGGCGTCGGAATTGAGGATCACCCCCTTTGCCGAGGGGTCCTTGGTCAACAGCAGCACGTGCTGGGCGCGGGCAAGCTCGCCATGGAGCGAGGCATAGTCGAGCAGGCGGCGCCGCAGGATGCCTTCATCGAAGGAGTCCTCGGGCTCTTCGGGAGCCTCCTGTTGCAGGAAACGCAGCGGCGCGACGAAGTCGAATTCGATTTCGACCTGCCGTAGCACGGCGTCGCAGGCCGTCGCAAAGACCGCCGCGATCACTCCGCGCATCTTTTCGGTCACGTTCGCCTGGCGCACGACCAGCAGCCGGTCCGCCGAGCGCCGCAGCGCGCTGTACAGCGTCCGCGCCGCGGCGAAGGCGGCGCTGGGCGGCAGCTGCGAGATCTCGATCAGGCTCTGTGCGCACTGCGCCAGCGCCAGGCTGTGGTCTGCCGGCAGGTGCGAGCCTTCCCAGGCCAGTGTCCCGACGTGGGCTCGGGCGCTCTCCCGCAGGTGCGGATCGACCCCGCCGTCGAATGCGATGGCGATGCCGCAGAGGTTGTAGACGTCGCGGAAGGCTCTCTGGCTGGCGGTTTGCGCCGGCGCCTTGTGCAGCAGCCTGAACAGCGTGCGTCTGGCCTCGCCTCCCCGTGCGTCACCGGGTGGCGAGGAGCCGGCCTGGCACAGGGCGACGAGGATCTCGGTACAGCGCCTCTCCGCGGGCGGGTGCACTCGGTGGCGCCTGGCGACGAACTCGAGCACCGCCAGCCGGCAGGTGCCGTCCACCAGCGATGCCAGCAGGTCCCAATCCGAATAGCCGTAAGCCTGTTGCACTGCCTGTACGCAGCGGTACAGCTCGATTGCCAGCCAGGTGTCGTGTTGATCGAAGTGGCAGTCGCGGAGCCGCTGCAGCAGCATGGGGAGGAGATACGCGATCACCGGTTGGCGGGCGCTGCGGCGGACGTCGTACGCCATCATGCGACGGATCGCCTGCGAGGTGCGAAACGGCAGCGCCAGCCGTGGGTCGTTGAGCACCCGCTCGACCAGGAGGCTTTTCATCGAGCGGCCGCCGAAGCTTGCCAGCTCGCCGTTCAGCTCGTCGCCCAGAAAGACCTCGAGCGCGGAGCCGTTCGAGTATCGGAAGAACATGTGCGCCACCACGAGCCGGCACCGCAGGTTGTCTTCGGAGGACTCGGGCCCCCAATTCCTGCACAGGTCGTGGCACAGGTGTACCAGGCGGGCAAGCTGAGGGCGTAGGTCCGGCGACAAATCGCCGCAGCTGAATGCGGCCAGCCGGAAGGCGCAGCGCAGGGCGTAGCGCAATCGCAGGTTGGGGTGCCGGCCGCCGGGTGTCCTGATGTGGCCCGCCGCCAGCGTGATCAACTCAGGAAGCAGAGACGAAAAGCCCTCCTCGTCGTCGTAGCGCAACCGAAAAGCCAGCGCCGACGGGGCCTCGGTGGGCATGCCGACGCTGGCCAGCAGCCACGCCACCTCTTCGAGGGCCTGGCGCAGCATGGACGCGTCCAGGCCGGCTCCGGCGCCGGCGTCCGAGGAAGCCTTGTGGGCGATCGCTGCCAGCAGCTCAGGGATCAGTCTGCCGCTGTGCAGAGAGCTCTCGATGCTGGCGGTGAGCGACCGCTCCAGCGTTGCCGGCAGACGTGCTCCGGCGTGAGCGAGGGCGCCGGCCGCCGCGATGGCGATGTCGTGGTTCAGCCGCCGCACGCTTTCGGCGCGATGGCAAAGCGCCACGATGCGGATGCTCTTGTCGAAACAGGCCAGCGCCACCAGGGTGTGGCCGCGCTCCTCGTCTTCGCTGGCACTGAGTGGGGAGTCAGGCGCCGCGAGCAGCACCAGGTGCTCGATGGCCAGGGCGTCGGAGTCGGCCAGCCGGATCGCGTAGCTGTGCTCGATCGGGTCGTCCAGACGCACGACGTGCAGCAGACCCGCCGAGTCCGATGCCAGGAGAACCTGGCGCAGCCGTGGCGGCGGCTCCGGAAGGCCGGGGTCAACCGGTACGCCTGGCAGCAGCAGCCGGGTGAGCCCGCCGCCGGTGATGGATGCCGTGCCCCCCACCTCGGCAGCCCAGTCGACGACCAGCTCGGTTTCGCCATCCGGCACTGCGGCCGGCAGCCGCCGCAAGAGCACCAGGGTGCCGCTGGCATTGCCGATCATCAGCAGGCCGGGGCCGCAGGCGGCGATCATGCGTACGGCGGCGGCCGCTTCGTAGACCACCTTGCGGCGCGGGGCTCGCAGGTTGCGACCGTCAAACAGCAGCCGCAAGCAGCGACCGTTGTCACAGCCGGCGATCAGCTCGCCGGTGCCGTCGGCATCCGGGCACCATTCCAGCACGCGGACGGGCGTGTATCCGTCGCCGACGGCGGGAACCTCGGGTGGGCTCTCGTAGCGCACCTGCAGAGCGCCGTTGCCGGCCGTCACCCGCAGCAGTCCGACGTCTTCCCGCCGCCCTCCGACCGCGATGGCGCCTCCCGGCAGGAGCTTGAAGCCATAGATGAAGAAGGTTCCAGCGGCGCCTTCGACTGGCTGCGGCGGCGGCCAGCGCAGGCTCTCGGAGGCGCCGACCATGACGTCGGCAAGCGGCAACGAGGTCCATCCGCGGTCGCGATGGAAAAGGATCAGGTGCTGTCGGGCGGTGGCGGGGTCGCGCCATACGACAGCCTGTTGCAACCGCGTTATCGGGCCTTTTTCATCCTTGGCCCGGGTGGAGATCAGTCGCTGTCCAAAATTATCCAGCAGATAGGCAAATCCTTCGTCGTACGAAGTGGCAAGCAGCAGGAAGTCATCGCCGTCCCTGCCGGCCTCGATCTTCTGCAGGGTCGTGACAACCTGCGGCAGCTTGATCGAAGTCCGCTCCGTGTACAGCCGCTCAGCCAGCAAGGAGCGGTAGATCGCCGCGTCGTAGATGTGATCGCGGCCGTTCTGCTCGTTGAAGCGGGCCAATTTGTGCAAGTTCTGGCGCTTGTCGAAAAAGGACAGGCCGTCCAGGTTGTACTTGCCGATGTGATGCAGCAGATCCAGCGCAGTGGCGCAAAAGGGCTCATGGTGCTGCGCCACTTCGGCGACCCGCGACTGGACTTCCCGGCACCAGCCGGAGCCTGCGTCGATCAGCAGGTGGTAGACGATCAGCAGCAGCCGGCGATGGTCGGCGGGTCCCCAGGGCGCGCGCTCGACCTGCCGCAAAAGCCAGTCGCTGGTTCTGAACAGGAGGGCCAGCACATTACGCCGCAGCTCGCGATCGTCAGGTTGGGCCTGAAGATGCTTCAGCACCGTTGCGAGGTCGTCGATCCCGGCCGCCCGCGACCAATCCTGAACGCGCCGGTCGAACTCCTGCTTGGTGAGGATGCAAATTTCTTGCAGCTGGTGATTGCCGAGCGCCACAAAGATCGTCGTCGCTGGCACCGACCTCGCTGCGCCGCGGTCACGGACGGCGAGGGCCAGGACACGCTCGCCCAGCGGCACGGTGAACTGCCGGCCGGTGAACAGCCAGCTGGGCATGGCAGACCGGCCGTCCATCACGATTTCCGGGGCATGGTAGAAGTGCAGGAAAGAGTCGTTGGCGCCCGCCGCCAGCCACAACGCGTCGCCGAAATCGATCCAGGCGAGTGACGATACGCGGTCGGCGATCGGGCGATCGGTCACCAGGCGCGACTTCGACGTCCCCTCGCCGCCGGCGTCCGCGTGCCAATGGACGATGTATTTGACATTGCCGCCCTGCGCCACGGCCAGAACGTCGCAGGGCAAGGGCACGCATGCCGGCTGTGGCATCGCGGCCAAGGCGCGGATCGGTCCCGGCTCTCCCGACAGCCGGTCCGGATGTGACGCGAACGCTTCCGCGGGCGCGAAGTCGACTTGATACAGCCCGCCAAGCATGGTCCCGGCATAGATCCGTGGCGCGGGACTGCCTGGCCGCGGCTCCCCGGCGGCATAGAGCACGGCCACGGGCTCCCGCGGCGAGGCCAGACGCTGGCGATGGACCGACGGCGGTTCCGGCTTGGACGGCGGTTCCGGCTTGGCGGCAGGGAAGCCGATGGCTGCACGGACGATGCCGCCATCGGCCAGGCTCACCCAGAGCTCCCGCCGCCCTTCCAGGTAGAGCAGCGACAGGATGCGCGCCCCCAGGTCGATGCGATGGACGCGCCCGAGCTCGCTGTCGTCCACCCAAGCCGGCTTGCCGGTCTCGTAGTCAAGGAACTGCAATCCGCCGCCGCCGGCGCCGGCGGCGACCAGCGTTCTCTCGCTGCACGGATCGCAGCGCTCGGCCTGCTCCTCATGGCAATAGATCAGTGTGAGATCGTAGATCGGGCCTGCGGTGCCGCCTTGGCTGGTGTCCCCCGGCGAGGTCCAGACAACCTGCAAATCAAGGCCAAGCCGCAGGATCTGTCCGCTCTTGTCGCCGCAGAGGAGGCCGTTGTCCTCTTTCAGGCTATAGCGATCGATCAGTTTCAGCGATCGGGTCTCGTAGGCAAGCGTGAATTTGCCGAGCACCTCGTGGCGGCCGGAGACGTTGGGGTACTTCGATGGGAACCCTTCAGCGGGCGTGCGGTTCATTCTGAATTGGACAGGTGAGTGCAGGCCACAATCACTACATGGTCACACGGAACAAATCGCTGCGAAATTTCTATGGCAAAGCTATCACCGGCCCCTGGGTTATGCAATGTTTAGCATACTGCGCACATGTCTATATCATGATCAACGGACGCGCCGTTGCGGTGGTGAGCCGATGTCGCGATCCGCGCGCTACAGCGGCGCCAGCAGCAGCAGGGCCAGGAGCGCGGCGCGCTCGGGCAGGCGATCGACGACGATGTGTTCGTGGGCGGCGTGGGCGCCGTCGCCGACGGCTCCCAGGCCGTCCAGGGTGGCGGTGTACAGGCTGGTGGTGTTGCCGTCGGAGCCTCCTCCGGCGGTGCTTTCGTCGAGCTGGAAACCGAGCTGCGCGGCGGCGCGCTGGGCGGCGGCGATGAGGGTCTGGTTGCGCGGGGTGCGCTCCAGGGGCGGCAGGTCGACGCGGTCGGTGATCTCGATGCGGGTGCCGGGCACGATTGGACGCAGGGCCGCGATGCGGTCTTCCAGCTGCGTGCGGGCGGCCATGGTCAGGGTGCGGACGCCGACCTGGGCGGTGGCCAGGGGTGGGATGACGTTGATCCTTTCGCCTCCGGCGATGGTGGCGACGTTGATCAGGGTGCCTTGCGCCGGGTCGGCGAGCTGGTGCAGGGCCTGGATGACGTGGGCCAGCTCCAGGATGGCGCTGGCTCCCTTCTCCGGCTCCAGGCCGGAGTGCGCGGCCCTGCCGTGGACGGTGACGGTGAATTGGCCGAAACCCTTGCGGCGGGTCTTCAGCCGCCCTTCCGGTCCCAGCGCCGGCTCCAGCACGTAGACGCGGGCCATGCGCCGCGCCAGGTGCGCGACCGCGGGCCGCGAATCGCAGCTGAAGATCTCTTCGTCGGAGTTGATGAAGACCACCGGCGTGGCGGGCGGTTCCAGCCCCAGCTCGCGCAGGGCGCGCAGGGCGAAGAGCGCCTGGGTCAGGCCGGCTTTCATGTCGAAGACGCCGGGGCCGTACAGACGGCCGTCCCGCAGGACGACCGGCATCTGCTCCAGGGTTCCCAGGGGCCACACGGTGTCGACGTGCCCGAGCAGCAGCTGCGCCCGGCGTCCGTGCCTCCGCCGCGCCGGCACCGCCAGGAGCTGGCCGCCGCTGCTGACGCCGCGCCGCCGCCGGACTTTGTAGCCGCAGTCCGCCAGGGCCGCCGCCAGCAGGTCGAAGGCCGGTCCCTGCGCCTCGGGGCAGAGCGAGGGCGTCTCGATCAGCGCCAGCCGGCACAGAAAGTCGAGCATCTGGTCCTGGCGGTCCCGCAGCCAGGCCAGCAGGTCCTTTGCAGTTGCCGCCGGCACGCCGATCAGGGTCGAAGGGGTGTTCTCGAGCACCGGACCGAAGTGTAAGGCCTCTTGCCACGGCCTCGTCCAGCTCGATCCCCGCCCTGGGCGCCGCGGTCTGGCGGCGGGGACTGGGAACTTCTGTGGCTGGGTTCCGTATACAGGGAGAGAGGCCGAGTGGCTGATCGCGATCTTTCAGGAGATGCCGCAGTGCCCCAGATGCCAAAGGCGGAATCGGTGGTGGTTCTCATCATGTCCCTGGCGACCCTCGGCATGACGGCCGCCGCGCTGGTCCAGCTCGCGCACGAGCCGGGCTGGACCGCGGTCGTTGCGGCGCCGTCGGCAGGTGCCGCCGCAACGCCAGCGGCCGCGCCGGCAACCGTGCTGCCCGGCAGGCCCGCTGCGCCGGCGGCCAGGGCGCTGCCGGATGCCGGTCCCGAGGTTTGCCGGCTGGATCGCAAGGCGTCGCCTGCCGGCGCGCCCGCCCCGGCAGAGCGAAGCGGCGACGGCCACCGGACCTGTCGGGGCTCGCACCCTCCAGCGCGTCCAACCTGATCTGTCCGCATCACCCCTGCCGCAGGCGCTTGGCTCCTACACTCTCGCCGGAGAGGAGCGGCTGAGATGGAGGTCTGCCTCCATTGATCCCTGAGGGAACGGAAGCTGGCGGCCCAAAACGCCTTGGGCCGATCGGTTTGGGTAGAATGCCTGGCCGATGAGCGGCTCTCTTCCTCCGGCGCAACGATTCAGCCATCTTGAGCTCTGGCGTAGCGGCGTCGGACTGGTGCCGGCCGAGGGGGCGCGGGGATCGGCCTCCGCCGTGCATATCGGCGAAGTGCCGGGAAGCCGGTTGCCGCTGCGTTCGTGCACGTGCGCCGACAGCCAGAAGCGGACCTGCGATCACCTGCGCGACCTGGGGCGCGCCCTGGGCGAGCTCAAGCGGCACCTTGGCGGCGCGGCCTGGCAGGAGATGTTTGCCGCCACCGTCTGGTACCGGCTGGCAAAGATCCTCTTCGCGGAGAGCGGCATCGGCTGCGCGGCCGTGCTGGTCAGCCGTGTCGAAGTGGACGGACGGGCGGCGATCCGCATCACCGGGGGCGGCGGCGAGGAGCTGGCGAGCTACCTTGACGGCTCCGGCGCCCAGGTCCGGTTCCTCGAGCGTGCGGGCAAGATGGCGCCCTCGGACGCGGCCTTCGACCGTGCCCGCCTGCTCGACCGGCTGGCGCTCTTTCAGCGCACCAAGGCCGAGCGCGAGTTGGCGGAGCGCGGCGCCAAGACGCAAGGTCAGGCGTGGGAGGAGAGCTTCTGGCACCGGCTTGCCTACCACTGCGTGCGCGAATTCGAGGACCGCGAGGGGAGCTTCCACCCGGCGATCGACACCGGCTCCGGGCGTTTCACCCTCACTTACCGCTGGCAGGGCGAGCCGGTCGTGCGAGTGGGCGTGCCGCGCGGTTCCGTCCAGCCGGCGCTGCGGCTGCTGGCCCAAGCGTTCCCGGAGCAGGAGGACCTGGCGATCTCGCCGCTGCCTCTGCAGTCGATCCTGCACGTCGGCGCCGAGACGCGCTTCGACCTGGACGAAGTCGTGGTGCGGCCGGCGATCCGGGCGATCCAGGCAGCGGGCGGCGAGCGCTACCTCTTCCAGGCCGAGGTCGACAAGTTCCGCTACGGCAGCCTGGTCTACCTGCGCGAGCTGGGCGTGCTCGCCGAGCTCGAGCGGCCGGGCAAGGAGCGCAAGTTCCGCGCCCCAGCGCACCTGAAGCTCAGTCGCTGCCAGATCCCGGGCTTCCTGGCCGAGCACCGGGAGGAGGTCGTCCAGGGGCGGGTGGTGCTCGACGCTCCGTTGCGCAATCGCAGGATCTGGAAGGAGATCGACTGGATCCAGGCGAGCGGCGAAGCGGCGGCGCGGAGCTGGTATTGGCTGGCGATGGAATACGGCTTCGGCAACCATTCCCTCTCGCTCGCCGACCTCCTGGCCGCACGGCGCGGCGGCCTGCCGTTCCTGGAGACCCCGGACGGCTGGATCGATCTTCACGCTCCTGCCTTCGACCATCTCGACCGCCTGGTCGAGGTGACGGAGGCGGGGGCCGGCGGTGCCGGCCTGCCCGCGACACCGCCCGATTCCGATCGTCTGGCGATCCCGGCCCTGGAGCTGCTGCGTCTGCAGGCGCTCCTGGGCCGGCCGCTGGCGATCGCCGGCGACGCGGCGCGCGGCGCCGCCGCGCCGCTCGGGACGCTTTTGGGCCAGCGCCCCCGCGATCCGCTCGGGCCGCTCGGCGCCCTGGCGTCGCCCCTGCGGCCCTACCAGCGGCTGGGGGTCGAGTGGCTGCGCTTTCTTGCCGACAACGGGCTCTCCGGCCTGCTCTGCGACGACATGGGACTGGGCAAGACCCACCAGGTGATGGCGCTGCTGGCGAGCTTGCTGGAAGACGGGCGCGCCACCGCGCCGTTCCTGGTCGTCTGCCCCACGAGCGTGATCAGCCACTGGCGCAACAAGCTGCGCGAGCACGCGCCGGGACTGCGTGCGGTGATCCACCACGGCAGCGACCGGAGTGAGGACAGCCTGGCGCTGCTGCGGCCCGGAGACGTCCTGGTGACCTCGTATGGCGTGCTGCGGCGCGAGGCGGAGGAGCTTTCTCGCGTCGCTTTCACGGTCGCGGTGTTCGACGAGGCGCATCATCTCAAGAACCCCGGCACGCAAGCCTTTCGCGCCGCCGGCGGCCTGCGCGCCGAGATGCGGCTGGGGCTCACCGGGACGCCGATCGAGAACGCCACCGGCGATCTCAAGGCGCTGTTCGACCTGGTGCTGCCCGGCTATTTCGGCAGCGACGCCGACTTCACGCGGCGTTACGGCCGCGACGCCCGTCCGGCGCAGGGCGCCGCCGCGCAGCAGGGACTGGGGTTGGCCTGGAGCGACGACCTGCGGCTTGCCGAGCTGCGCCGCGCCATCTCGCCTTTCGTGTTGCGCCGCCTCAAGTCGACGGTGCTCGCCGAGCTGCCGGACAAGATCGAAGACCTTCGCACCTGCGCCCTGTCCGACGACCAGGTGAAGCTCTACCGCGACGCGATCGCCGGGCGCGGGGACGCTCTCGCCCGCGAGCTGGTGGCGGCGGCCGGCCCGGTGCCCTACATCCACGTCTTCGCCCTCCTCAACCTGCTCAAGCGGATCTGCGACCATCCCTGCCTCGCCCTGGGCCGCCTCGACGACGTCGAGCAGTGGCGTTCGGGCAAGTGGGACCTTTTCCGCGAGATTCTGGACGAGACCCTGGGCAGCGGCCTCAAGGTCGTCGTCTTCAGTCAGTTCCTGGGCATGATCGAGCTCATGCAACGGCACCTCACCGGCCTGGGAGTCGGCTTCGCCACCCTTACCGGGTCCAGCGGCGGCAGCGTCCGCCGCGGCGAAATCGTCGACCGCTTCAACCGTGATCCAGACTGCCGTGTGTTCCTGGGCAGCCTCAAGGCCGGCGGCACCGGCATCGACCTGGTGGGCGGCTCGGTGGTCGTGCACTACGACCGCTGGTGGAACGCGGCACGCGAAGACCAGGCGACCGATCGCGTCCATCGCATCGGACAGCAGCGCGCGGTGCAGGTCGTCAAGCTCATCACCGAGGGCACGCTCGAAGAGAAGATCGCCGCGATCATCGCCAGCAAGCGCCACGTCCTCGACCAGGTCGTCGCCGAGGACGACCCCGGTCTGGCCAAGCTCTTCACCCGCGACCAGCTTCTGGACCTGCTGCGCCCCCCCGGCCCCGCCGCCTAGCCCGGCGCCAGCTGCAGCAGCCGCGGTGCTGCCCGACGCCGCGGGATCAGGGGGTTGCGGGCTCGAGGTTTTCCTGGCGGAACTCGGGGCTGGCGTGGACGTCGACCTGGCGCAGCGGGGTGTCGCCGGTGTTGACGAAGCGGTGCGGGGTGCGGGCGGGGACGGCGACGATGTCGCCGGCGGCGATGCTGTGCTGCTGGTCGCCGATGTAGACGGTGCCCGTGCCCTCGAGCACGACGATCACCTCGTCGTATTCGTGCCGGTGCAGCTTGGGGCCCCGCCCCGGCGGCGCCGTGAGCAGATAGAGCGAGGAGGCGACGCCGTGGCGGGCGCCGGCAAACTGGTGCGACATGCCGACGAAGGGCAGGTCTGCGATGCGGACGATCGAGGCCGGAGCGCTGGGCGGTTCGCGGTAGGGGTCCTTGCGGCCCGCGGGCGGCGAGCTGAGGGCGATCAGCAGCGCGGCCGCGGAGGCCGAGTAGACCGAATAGTCCAGAGGCGACTTGAGACCGAAGGAGATCGCCATGGCGGTGGCGAAGACGGCGAGCAGCACGGAAGCGGCGATGCCGGTCAAGCGGGGCCACAGCCCCAGCACCAGGGCCACGCCGCAGGTGAGCTCGGCCGCGGTGGCCGCCCAGGCAAGGTAGGGGATGCTGGCCGCGGGCATGAACGAGTTGACCTGGGCGGTGTAGCGCTCGAAGTCTGGGAAGTAGGCGAGGCCGGGATGCTCCTTCCAGATCCCGAAGCGGCTGGCCACGGCGGACAGAAACGCCGCAGCCAGGGCGATCCTGGCGTAGACAAGGCCGGCCCGCGGCCAGGAAAAAGGCGCGGCGGCGCGCGCCTGGGGAGCGGCGGATGACGAGGTCGAGGGATCTGTGCTCATGGTTGTAACCTCCTGGGCCTGGTCGTCGAAGCCCACCGGTGAAGCCTAGTCGAAGGTGGACAACCCAGAAAGATCCATTTATGGAATTTCTGCTGGTCCACTTGGAGCCCGCTCCAAAGGGCCGCGGCATATTTTTTGCTGCGCGGTTGGGAAGATGCCGTTTCACGCAGACGGTGTCGCCGGTTGCCAGCGAAAGTTCCCAACGAAAGCGAGGTCCGCGATGAATCGATTCGCCTTGGTGGGTTCGGCGTCTCTGCTCGTGCTGTGTCCACTGGCCATGGGGGCGGTCACCCTGACCAGTTTGCAAAGCAACAATACCTCCGCCTGCACTGACAGCGGCACGCACCAGAGTTATTGCTATCAGGGTTTTGCCGGCCAGACGGATACCGACTTCAGCCCCCCGGTGGTATATGAGCCGGCGCCGGCCAACACCAGTGGCACCAACCTGACCCAGGCCGGCACGGTCAAGAGCGGCACCCACACCACCAACCTCTGCACCCTCGATCCCAACATCCCGAGCGGCGCCACCATCTACGTCGAAGCCGAGGGCATGCCCTCCATCTTCAATCACCTGGTCACCAACCCGCAGAAGTTCACCGGCACCTGCTCCTGATCGCGGCCTGTTCGATCTCGCCACGATCTGTGGGCCGCCAATACGGCTACGGCCTGTCGGCGGCCGCACGTCCGAGCACGGCCAGGATGAATGGAGCCCAGTCGCAGCGGTCGGCACGCTCAGGGTGGGCGTCCAGATAGGCGATCAGGCATCGCTGCAAGGCGATTTCGGGCGGCCGGTCAGGATGCATGCCGCACTCGCGGTGAAAGCCCACCATCACCTCGTACGCGACCTTGTCGAAGACAGGCCACAGGGTTCCCAGGACGCGGCGGGCACCCGCGGCGAAGAAGGCGCCCTGCAGGCCGAGCACATCGTCGCCCGGCACGTCGCTGAAGCCGCGGGCGGCGCGCGGCCTCTTGGCTGACCAGCAGGCGCTCAGCACCACGAGCTCCGCCTGCAACCGCCAGGTCGAGATCTCCACGCCGTCGATCGCCGCATCGCGCAGGTAGAGTCGCGACTCCATCGGTGCGTCCTCGGCGACGTCGGAGCCGTGGGTGGCGAAGTGCAAGCAGCTGAAGCTGGCCAACCCAGGGTCCGCCGCGGTCGCCAGCCAGCGCGCCTTGGTTGCCTCGGCGCCGCAGAGTGCGGTGCAGGCCACGCCCGCGCCCCGGTAGATGGCGGCAATCTCGTCGACCTCCCGCTCCACCAGCCCAAGAGGCGGCGCCAGCAATCGCGATGTCGCCGAGCCGATCGCCAGGATCCGTGGCGCTGGAGCTGGCTCGCGCTCGAGCAGCAGACTGCCCAGGTTCGGCACGTGCGAGGTCGCGAATCGCCGCACCAGTCGCGCGCCTCGCCAGGTGAGCGCGGGGAACGGAACCGCATGCAGCATCCGGTGCGGCGAAAGGACGAGACGCTGCTTTTCCTCCAGCCAGGGGAGATCCGGAAGCAGGACGCCCGAAAGGCGCGCCAGCGCCGCTGCAAGCTGGGGCCCAGCCGCGTCGGTCGTCGCGACACCGCGCTCCACCTCGTCCCGCTCCGCCGCATCGATGAAGCCCATCCGGCGATCGGCCGTCGCGTGGGCGTGGCGCGGGAAGGTGCAGGCCGCCAGGTCCTGCAGGAGCTGGGGCGAAAGCGTACGCGCCGCGAGGTGCAGCCGGCTCCGATCGATCGCCGCCACCAGCAATGTCTCGCGATCCAACCAGTAGTAGTAGAGCACCGCTTCGTCGGCCGCCAGGCGGCGTTGCACGTGCGGCAGGAGGTCGCGAACCGTTGCCGGCACCCCCCGGCCGGCATTGCGCTCCCGATGCGCCCGCTCGATGAACAGGCGCTCCCAGACCGGCCGGCGCTTGGCGAGCAGCGGTGAAGCCGAGACGCCGGCCGCGATCCGCGCGTCGATCTCGCGCGATAGCACCGCGAACTCGCGCTCGGCCGTCGCTTCTCCAGACCCATTGCCGAGCGATGTCGGCGCGTAGGTGAGCACCGAGCGACCCTTCGAAAGGTCGGCGAAGGTCAATGCGGACGCGGACTCGCCTCGTTGGTACGCGGCGCGGGATCCCAGGACATAGAGCGCCAGGGAGGTGCCGAGGTAACCCAGCTGCAGGTAGGGCGGCGTCACCTTGTAACGGTACTTTTCGACGATCGCCACTCCGCGCTCGCAATCCGCGGCAACCGCAGGCCAATCGGCACGGCGCGCGCGGATCTCGGCGAGTATGCGCAGCAGCTGCACGGCGTGCTGGTGGGGCTCCACGCGAGTCAGCAGCGCGACTCCCTCTTCCAGGAGCTCGACCGCCTGTTCATCGCGGTCCAGATCCACCAGCAGCTCGGCGTGACGCCGGAGCGCCATCGCTACCAGCGGGGGGTGCTCCGACCGCCGCGCTTCCTGCTCGAGCTGCTCGGCGCGCGGCAGCAGCTTCGCCGCGGCCGCGGCGCCGCCGTTCGCCCTGCGCACCATCAGCAGAGCCAGCCGCAGCCGCGGAGCGCCGGTGTCGATCGGGGCCTGAGCCAGGCTCTTTTCGTACGCCTCGTCATTCCGCCGCTTCGCGGCGAGGAAGCGTTGCCGCGAATCGTGGTTCTGCCGCTCGAGCTCGCGGTCGGTTTGCAGCAGCAGCTGCTTGAGGGGACCATCCTCCAACCCCTGGTCGAAGTCGATCAGCTCCCGCATGCCTCCAGGCCGCAGCAGCGGTGGCAGGTGGGACAGGTCGTCCGCCTCGGCCTCGCGCTCCCGCTCCCACCCTTCGCGCAGAATCCGGCTCGCCGTCCCCCAGTCGATGGCCCGGTCGAGCATGTCGTCTGCCTGATCGGCGAAGCGCGACGCCTCGGCGCCGCTCAGGGGAGGAGCCGCGAACGCCAGCGATGTATAGATCCCGGCGAACAGCGAAAGCGTGGCGTCGACCTGCCTGGCCTCCTGCCAGAGCTTGGCGGCGGTCTGCGTTGGCGCGCCAGGATGGAGAGGGGCGATGCTGCGAGCGAAGGCCTCGCGGTGCTCCTGCGCGGTAGGCGGTTCGATCCCCAGGGAGGCGAGCTCCGCGAGCGTCGCTTCCAGCCGCCTGCGGGCTTCGAGACTGTCGCCGACACCGAGATAGAGGTTGGCGGAGCGCGCCAGGACCTCGCAATGGGCGAAGCTGCCTGCCGGTGTGCTGGCGAGCTCGGCTTCCGCCTGCTCCACGTCTTGGTCGAGGTCCATCGCCGCCAGTCGTTCCAGGCTGTCAAGTTGCTGCCTGCAGCTCTCCATCCTGGACGCGCTGTCGAGCTCGGCAAAGAGCGCCGCCGCCTCCCGGTAGGATTCCTTCGCCTCTGCGAAGCGCCCGAACGTCAGCAGGACGAATGCCCGCCGCTCCACGGTTTCGGCGATGCCGTTGCGCAAGCCCGTCGTCTGGCTGGCGGTCAGCTCTGCGGGCGCCGCCGCCGCCAGGATGTCGCGCGCCTCGCGGATCGCCTGATCGAGCAGCGGAAGATCTGCGGCCGTGGCGCGTCCGACCGAAGACGCCATGGCCAAGGCGGAGAACCGCTCGATTGCCGCTTGCAAGCGATCGCGTAGCGGAGGTTTGCTCATGCGGGGAGCTCGCCCTGTCTCAAGGCACTAATGCTTTTCAGAGCCGCGGCAAGGTCCATCTCCGGTATCGACCCGCTGGTGCGGCGAATGTTTAACGGCCAGCAGTCATCAGACCCGGCCAAGCTGCTAAACTGCGCGCGGCCGAACGGGAACCATCGTATGACAGGCATTCTGGAAAGCTTTTCGGCGGCGGGCTGGGCGCAGGTTGCGGGCTCGGATCGCACGCTGTACGACCTTTTGGAAAACGAGCACCGGCGCCAGGCCGAAGTGCTGATGATGGTTGCTTCCAGCAGCGTTGCCGAAGCGGGCGCGCTGGTCTGCATGGCAAGCACGGCGATCAACGTTACCGCCGAGGGGTACCCAGGGCAGCGCTTCCAGGCCGGCTGCCAATATATCGATGCGATCGAGCAGCTTGCCGTGGACCGTGCCAAGGCGGCGTTCGGCGCGCGCTATGCCAACGTCCAGCCGCATTCTGCGACGGTGGCCAACCAGGTCGTCATGTTCAGCCTGCTCGAGCCCGGCGATGTCATCCTGGGCCTCGACCTCAAGTGCGGCGGCCACCTGTCTCACGGTGCCAAGGCTTCCGTCTCGGGCAAGTACTTCCACTCCCTGGCCTACGGTCTGGACGGCGAGGGTCACATCGACTACGCCGCGGTTCGGCGGCTGGCCCTGGAGCACCGGCCAAAGCTGATCATCTGCGGCACGACCGCCTATGCCAGGACGCTGGATTTCGGCCGCTTCCGCCAGATCGCCGATGAGGCGGGCGCCTATCTGCTGGCCGACATGACCCACATCGCGGGCCTGGTGGCGACCGGCCTGCATCCGAGCCCGATCGACCAGGCACATTTCACCACCACCTGCATGTACAAGCAGCTGTGCGGACCCCGCGGCGGGCTGATCCTGATGGGACGCGACTACGACTGTCCAGGTCCGCGCTCTCTGCCGTCCCTGGCCGCTGCCATGGATCGCGGCGTCTTCCCGCTGGTGCAGGGCGCCATCTCGCCGAGCTCCATCGCGGCCAAGGCGTTTGCGCTGGCTCGCCTGGGCAGCGCGGACTTCCGCGCCCTGGCGGAGCGCATCCTGTCGTGCTCCCGCGGCATGGCTCAGGCGCTCACCGCGGCGGGATACTCCCTGGTCGGCGGCGGGTCGGACAACCACATGCTCCTGGTCGACCTTACCTCCAGGGGTATCAGCGGCCTGATGGCCGAACGCGCCCTGGAACAGAGCGGCATCATCGTCAACAAGAACCTGGTGCCCGGCGACCATCGCCCGGCGACCATCGCCAGCGGCATCCGGCTGGGCATGAACTCCCTGGCGGGAAGGGGCATGGCAGGTTCCGAGATGGCGGAGTGCTCGGACCTGGTCGATCGGGTGCTCGGCGCGATCACACCGACGGGCGACAAGGCCTATGTCCTGGACGCGGCGGTCCGGGACTCCGTCGCCGAACAGGTCAGGGCGCTGTGCAGGAGGTTCCCGCTCCCCGGCTACGTTTGCCAGGGCTGATGCCAGGCCTGATCCAGGACGTGCTCGGCGGCCTGCGGTTCCTCCGCCAGCGGCCGGGCTTCACCGCCGTCGCCGTGCTCACCTTGGGCCTCGGGATCGGCGCCACGACCGAGGTCTACACCGTGGTCAGCACGGTGCTGTTGCGGCCGCAACCGTATCCGCAGCCGGATCGCCTGGTGATGGTTTGGGAGGACTACGTCACCCACGAACAGAATCGCCTGATCGCCCCTGCCGAGTTCGCCGCTCTCAAACGCGAAGCCAGGTCCCTGGATCAGCTTTCCGCGGTCGACCTGCAGCGCTGCAGCATCGTCGGCCGGGATCAGCCCGCGCCCGCGACCATCGCCCTGGTGTCCAGCGACTTCTTCCCGCTTCTGGGAGCCAGGGCCGCCATCGGCAGGACCTTCCTGCCCCAGGAGGACAGTCCGGGCCGGGGCCAGGAAGTCGTGCTCAGCCATCGTCTCTGGCAGCGCCGGTTCGGCGGCGACCCCCGCGTCGTGGGGGAGAAGCTCGACCTGCAGCTGGTGCGCGAGATCGGGCCGCAGCGCCAGCGGCCCGCGACCTTCACCGTGGTCGGCGTCCTGCCGGCGGACTTCGAGCCGCCCACCCCCGACATGGACGTGGATCTATGGGCGCCGATCGCCCTGGCGCCCGGCGCGGGCGGGAGCTCCCACTATCTGGAGGCGCTGGGACGGCTGCGCGGCGGCACGTCGCTGGCCAGGGCCCAATCGCAGGTGGATGCCCAGGCGCTGCACTTTGCCGCCTTGGGGCTGGTGCACCAGGATCACTTCCGCTGCAACCTTGTGCCGCTGCGCGAATTTCTGGTCGGCGGCCTGCGCCCCGTCCTGCTGGTGCTGCTGTTCGCCGTCGGGTTCGTCCTGCTGATCGCGTGCAGCAACGTCGCCAGCCTCATCCTGGCCCAGGGCTCCTCGCGGCACTCCGAGATGGCGATCCGCGTCGCCCTGGGCGCCGGCCGCGGGCAGATCCTCCGCCGGCTGTTGATCGAGAGCGCCTTGCTGGGCCTGCTCGGCGGCCTGATCGGCCTGCTGCTCTGCCAGGGGTCTCTGCAGCTCCTGCTGGCGCTCGGCCCGGCGGATCTCCCGCGGCTGCACCAGATCCGGGTCGATTCCCACGTCCTCGCCTTCGCCTGCGCCTTGTCGCTGCTGACCGCGGTGCTCTCCGGGCTGGCGCCGGCCCTCCACAGCTCCCGCTCCGAGCTTCTGGCGACCCTCAAGGGCAGCGGCGACCGGCGCTCCACGGCGAGCCGCCAGGCCCGCCGCCTGGGCTCGACGCTGGTGGTGGCCGAGGCGGCCCTGGCGGTCGTGCTGCTGATCGCCGCGGGCCTGCTCACCAGGAGCTTCGGGCAGCTGCTCGCCGTCGACACCGGCTTCGATCCCGGGCACCTGCTGGTGCTGCGCATCTCCATGCCGGAAGGGAGCTTTCCGGTCACCGCCAATCGCCTTGCCTTCGTCCTGCGCTGCACGGAAGCTCTCGAGTCGCAGCCGGGCGTCCGCGCCGCGGCGGCCGCCAACCTCTTCCCGTTGCGGAACTGGAACACCGACACCTCTTTCCTGGTCGAAGGCCGCTCCGACCTGACGGCTGCCAACGCTCCCACCGCCGATTGGCGCAGCGTGACCCCGGGTTACTTTCGCACCCTGGGCGTGCCGCTGCTGCGAGGCCGCTCGTTCACCCAGACCGAGCTGCGCACCGGCGCTCCGGTGGTGGTCGTCAACCAGGCCCTGGCGCGGCGTTTCTGGCCGCGCGACAACCCTCTGGGCAAGCGCCTGAAGCAAGTGGTCAACGGCAGCGACCGGCCCTGGCTCACGGTGATCGGGGTGGTGGGCGACGTGCGCAACCAGGACCTGGGGAGCGCCGCGGCGCCCACCATGTACACGCAAAACTACTGGGCCCCCTCCGTGTCGCTGGGCGTGCGGACGGCGGGCGATCCGGCTGCCCTGGCCGGCCCCGTGCGCCGCCTGCTGGCGGGGCTCGACCGGGACGCCACCATCCAGGAGCTGAGCCCGATGCCGGACATCCTGCGGCAATCGGTTGCCCAGCAACGTTTTGCCGCCGTCATCCTGGGCGGCTTCGCGCTGCTCGCCCTGGTCCTGGCGGCGGTGGGGATCTACGGCGTGCTGGCGTTCGCCACCGGCCGGCGCGCCAGGGAGATCGGCTTGCGCATGGCCCTGGGGGCCGGCCGCCGCCAGGTGCTGGCGCTGGTGGTCGGCCAGGGCATGGCCCCGGTGCTCGCCGGCCTGCTGCTCGGCGTCGCCGTGGCGGCCGGCCTGACCCGCTACCTGTCGAGCCTGCTGTTCGGCGTCGGCGCCACCGATCCATTCACCTTCTGCGCCGGGCCGTCCATCCTGGTCGGCGTCGCCCTGGCCGCCTGCCTGCTGCCGGCGTGGCGCGCCGCCCGCATCGACCCGGCAAGCTCACTGAACGCCTGACCATGACCGGCGGTGACGGCGAGGCCGGGGAGCTTCTGGCGAGCGGTAGCTCCTGGGTGTAAGCGCGGTTGAGGAGAATGCGGTCCCTGGCGCGAGGCGGGGCCATTGCGGCGGCGCGATCGAGCAACTCGAGTGGCAGGACCAAGCCGTTCCCCCAATACCTCGAACATGAACTGAGAGAGAGGATCGCCGCCCTCCTCCCAGGTGCGATGCAGGCCGACGTGCTCCTTTACGAGACCTTCCTCAAAAATCAGCGAGGGAAAGGCGCCGTATGGTGGGAGCTACCAGGTCCTATCGCCAGCGCACTCCTGGTTGCAGGCGCCACATCATTCTTCTGGTTACTTCCATCCACGGACTCCCATCGAGTCGGTCGCTGTGCCCATTAACCCCTTGCCGTTCTGCCAGATCTTCGAGCGCTGGATTGCCTCACCAGCGAGGCCGCTAAGCGGTCGTCCGAGCGCGCGGCTGAGGGAGAAGTAGCCGGATTAACGGGCGAATCTCTAGCGGTCTCGATTCTCGAAGCGCCCGGCTGCCTGGGCAGATTCCGAGGTGTGCGCCACCCCTTTCACCTCAGCGACTCCCGCCCGGCTGTGCGCAGAAGTTCCGCCTCGGAGAAATGAACGTAATTCCTGCTCGCTCTCAAATGCGAATGTCCGTCAGAAGAAAGATCGCGGACCAATCCGTACCTGCTCAAAATATAGATTGACACATCTGAGCTGATACCGGTAGGCTGTATTCCGCTTCAGAGCTTCAGACGCCGGAATTAGCAAACGCGCGGGCATGGCGCTCGACCGCTGTCGAGAATGTACTCGGCGGCCGGCGCCTGACCGTCCGCAGGTTTCTCACTGACTTGCCGGAGGTGGCAATGCGGCACGTGGTTCGAGCGCCCGTGCGGTTCCGTTTCGGTACATCGAGTGCGGCCCGAGCCGGCATAAGGCTCGTTTTCGCAGCATGCTTCCTCGCAGCTCTGGCCACCACCATGCTGGCCGCCCAGGCCGTGACGCTTCAGGCGAGCGCGGACACCACTCTTAAGCAGGGCAGTCCTGACAAGAGCTTTGGCAGTGAGACGACCCTGACTATCAAGGAAGGCGGCAGCCGCGTTCCCCTCCAGTTCGACGGAGGCGCCATCGCTGCGGCGGTGGGCGGCGGCAGCCTGGCCTCGGCAGCACTTCAAGTCTACGTGGGCGCCAACGCGGGGAATTGGGGTACCACCGGCCGCACCGTGGACATCTATCAGCTCACAACCGCGTGGACGGAAGCCGGAGCGACCTGGAACTGCGCCGCCGATCCGAACCCTGGGCATGCCGGTGTCGGCTGTACGAGTCCCTGGTCCGGCGGCACCCCCGCACAGGGCGCCAACGGCGCGAGCGGAGACGGCGAGGCGACCGACACGGCGCTCATCACGAACGGCACAAGCGGCTGGGTAACGTTCGACGTGACCTCGGATGTCGCGGCGTTTCTCACCGGCACGGCCAATAACGGATGGCTTCTCCAGAAGACGGACGAGGGCCAGGCGGGCCAGATCGATCTCGTCTCGCGGGAGGGAACGGCGGGCCTCGGCCCGAGGCTTGTCCTGGTCAGCCAAAGCGCCACCTCCGATACGGTGCCGCCGTCCCTCGCCATCGTGTCGCCGTCAGAGCCGGTCTTAGTGAACGTGCCCGCACCAGCGGTCGGCCTCGCCTATCAGGACCCCGGCTCGGGCGTCGACACCTCGACACTTCGAGTCGCAATCGACGGTCAGGATTTCACCTCGGGATGCAGCATCGGAGCGCAGGCGGCGAGTTGTCAGGCACCAGTGCTGGCCGCCGGCGTGCACACCATCATGGCGAGCGTGAGCGATCATGCGGGCAACGTTGCCACGGCCACGACGAACTTCCAGCTACTCCTCGGTCCCGGCATCTCAAGCCTCACTCTCCCAGTGAGTGCCGACACCTTCATCACCGCCACGAGCCCCGACCGTGAGCACGGGCGCGCCGCAGTGCTGCGGGTCGAAAAGAGCGGCCCGAGCCGGGCACTGGTCGGGTTCGCCCCGGGAAGCCTCGCGGCCGCGGTAGCCGGCAACCAGGTGCTTGCGGCCCAGCTTCAGCTCGGAGTCGCCGCGAATGCCAAGAATTGGGGAGCGGCCGGGCGCACCATCGGCGCCTACCGGTTGACCACCGCATGGTCCGAGGCGGCGGCGACCTGGGACTGCCCCGCCGACACCAACTTGGACAATGCCGTGCCCGACTGTGCGGCTCCGTGGAGCGGCGGCTCCTTCGTGGCCGCACCGACTGCAACGGCGCTCATCACGCGGCAGACGACGGGCAGCGTAAGCTTCGATGTGACCGCTGACGTGACTGCCTTCTTCGCCGGAACTGCGACCGACGGTTGGCTGATTGCCAAGACCGGCGAAGGGCTTGCGGGGCGGATCGACTTCACCTCGCGGGAGGCGAGCTCAGGCCAGGCGGCGCAGCTTATCGTCGAGGTGCAGGTTCCGTCGGGCGGTACCACACCGCCGGTGCCCTTGCCCTCCGTTGTGCTCACCCTTCCTGTCGATGGCGCGGTGGTCAGTCAGCCAACAATAACCGCTACTGGCACGGTAGTCTGCACCAAGCCTCTTGCCAGCGTAACCGTCAACGGTCAGCCGGTGAGTTTGGCGGGCAACGCTTTCTCCGTGCCGGTAAGCTTGGGCGCCGGCCCGAACGTGGTCCTGGTGCTGGCTACCGATGTCGACGGCAATGTAGGGACTGCCTCCGCTGGGGTAACACTCGATACCACTCCTCCGATCGTCACGATTCTCCAGCCGCTGGCGGGGGCGCTAATCAATTCCGCGAGCGCATTGGTCCAAGGGCAGGTGAGCGACGACACCGGAGTCGCCAGCCTTAGCGTCGCCGGCACACCGGTCACGGTCAACAGCGAAGGTAGCTTCCAGGCGCAGGTTGCACTGAACGAAGGCAACAATTTGATTCCGTTCGAGGCCACCGACGTTGCGGGCAACAAGACGGACCAGGCCCTCAATGTCATCCGCTTCTCGCTGCCGCAGGTCGCGATCACCTCGCCGCCCGATCTCAGTTATATTGCCGCCACCACCGTCGCCGTTTCAGGCACGGTCAGTGATCCGGCAGCAACCGTCTCCGTCAACGGCCAGCCAGCCCAGGTGAGCGGCGGCTCGTTCATGGCACCGGGTGTGCCGCTTCTCGAAGGCGGCAACGTGCTCACCGCCACTACCACCGATTCCAACGGCCATGTGAACACTGCCACCATCAATGTGGTTCGCGACCTGACGGCACCCGTCCTGTCGATCGCCTATCCGCAAGACGGTGCCACGGTGTTCAGCCCGACACTCACGGTTTCCGGGCTCGTAAACGACATCGTCGCGGGGACGGTGAATGCCTCCCAGGTCACGGTGACTGTCAACGGCCAGCCTGCGGCGGTGGCGAACCGTTCCTTCTCCGCCACACTCTCCCTGATCGCCGGTGAGAACCTGCTTACGGTACGGGCGACGGATGTGAGCGGCAACACTTCGCAGGCCACGGTCACCGTGCAGTTAAAGCCTGCAACGGTGCCGCGGGTGACGCTCGTCGCCGGCGCCGGCCAGTCGGCACCAATCGGTACGCTTCTCGGCTCTCCTCTCGTGGCGGCGCTGCTGGATGGGAACGGGCAGCCGGTGGCGGGACAGAGCCTCTATTTCCGAGTGCGCGGCAACGATGGCACGCTCAACGGCGGACAGCGCGGCGTGACCATGACCACGAATGCATCAGGGCAGGCGACCGTTAACTTCACGCTCGGCAGGCACGCCGGCACCGGCAACCAGGTGGTCGAGGCGTTTGCCCCCGGTTTCCAAGGTCCAGCCGTTTTTCAGGAGACCGCCGTGCCCGGCAGTCCGTCGCTAATCGTTGTCGACTCAGGAGACCAGCAGGTGGGAATCCCGGGGCAATTGGCGCCGCGTCCTCTGGTTGTCGTAGTGACCGACAGCGGCTTCAACCGCCTGCCAGGAGTTGCAGTGCAGTTCGGCACCGTCAAAGGCCAAGGGAGCTTTCCGAATGGCGACCAGGTCACGACCGCCATCACCGACTCCGATGGACGCGCGATCGTAAACTTCACGTTGGACCCGAGCGAGGGCATTTCCAACAACGCCGTGCGCGCGATAATCGCCGGTCTTTCCGGCGGCTCCGCCGCTAACTTTGTGCTTTCGGGGCGCGCCGCAGGAAACCCGGCGGCCACTACGGTGAGCGGCGTCGTGTTGGATAACGCCAACCATCCAGTGCCCGGCGTCACCGCCAGCATCCGCGGCACTGCGATCACGGCACAGACCGATGCCGCCGGACACTTTCAGCTGACCGGCGTTGCGCCGGGCACTCCTACGCTGATTATTGACGGCAGCACTGCGCAACTTCCCGGCGCATGGCCTGACCTTGAATACTTGGTCACGGTAATTGCCGGCCGCGACAACACCGTCAATATGCCGATCTACATGTTGCCGCTCGATCAGACCCATGGCATCCAGGTAAGCGAGACTGTTGGTGGCACCCTGACGCTGCCGCAGGTCCCCGGTTTCGCACTGACTATTACGCCGGGCTCCGTCACCTTTCCCAATGGTGCACGCAGCGGCTTGGTTAGCGTGACCGTCGTTCATGGCGACAAGGTTCCGATGGTGCCAAATTTCGGCCAGCAGCCGCGCCTCATCGTCACCATCCAACCGGCCGGTGCGCGCTTCGATCCGCCTGCGCGCCTCACCTTTCCCAATGTCGAAGGTCTTGTGCCGGGATCGACGACCGAGATGTACTCGTTCGATCACGATCTTGGACACTTCGTCAGCATTGGTCCGGCGACGGTCAGCGACGACGGTGCCACGGTGACCGCCAACCCCGGCGTAGGCGTGATCAAGGCGGGCTGGCACTGTTGCGGAAATCCAGCGACGTCAGGAGTGCCGTTCGATTGCCCGCAGTGCAAGACCTGCGACGGCGGGCTGGGAATTCTCTGCGTTCCCGACCCGACGTTCGAAGGCAAAGCTTGCCCTGACGTGCCACCGAACATCTGTCGCGGCGGTGATTGCGTGTGTGCAATCCCCACGAACTTCCAACAGACCTTGGGGCACGCCCTGATAGCCCAATTGAATTTCATTTACCAATGGGGCTCCAGTACAGGACATATGGAAGATCTTGCGGGCTGCCAAGTTGCCGAACTCATCTTCCTGCCGAGTGACCCCTACACATTCCCGAAGCCCTGGGTGGGAAAGTCGGGCTCGCCTTACACTACAGCGATCGTGCCGGGCTCAAATGGCGTCCTCAACGATACCAATACGCTGACCGGACCGCTGTTGCCGATCGGCAGGCCGATCGTTCCGGGTCAGATTAGCGTGACCCAATACTTCACATTCAAGTGCCCGTGCTATACATCGTCAGGGCTGCCCAGGCTTTTCGGCCCTATAGCGATCGTTCGCAGCGTGGCACCGAACGCCGATGGTTCCTGGAACGGCTGCATTCAGAAGTCGGGCCTGACCTCGTGCGTCACATTGCCGCCCAACTGACGAGGACCCAGCACATGTTTGCCTTGACCTTCTCGATCATAGCTCTGGCGACAACCCCTTCAGCAGCGCCGTTAGGCGATCCTGCAAGGCAGGTTTGGTGCACGGCCGCGGCCGAGCAGACGGCGGTGACGGTGAATGAGCCGATCTGGATGCGCTTGGAATGCGAAAACCGCGGCACGACCGAAGCCTCCTTGGATTTTTTCACTGGTAGCGGCGTTGGCTGGCGGGTTGTTCCGAACGACGGCACGATCGGGTGCTTCACCAAAGATGATGCGCAAAATGTGCCGCCCAATCGGGTGGCGCTTGCGCCCGGCGATCACGCTGCCGTGCGCGTGCTGCTGAACCGTTGGACCGGCAGGTTGCAAGCGGGAATGTACCGGACCCGGCTGGTCAGCTGCGCTGGGGCCTATACGATTGACGCGAAGGGAGGGCAGGACCTGAGTGACGAGGTCACGGTCACAGTCGGCCCTCTCGACGAAAAGCGTCTCGAAAAAGCATGCAAGGATTTGACGAGCCAAGCTCTCAATCCTGCCGCCGCCGAAAGTGCCAGGCTCCAGGCTGCCGAGGGGCTTTCTTGGATCAATCACCCGCTTGCCGTGCCGTATCTTCAAGAGGTCATGTTGAAGGGTAGGACGGCCGAGCACCTCGCCGTGCAGGGGCTCAGCCGTATACGAACTCCGGAGGCGGTGCGGGTCCTGGTCGATGCGTTCGACCGAGACACCTTCTTAGCCATCGAGGTCCGCAACGCACTGTTCAAGATGCATCCTATAGGACTGGACGCAGACCTGCAGAAGCGTGTCACCAACATTTTGAACCATGAGTTCAAGGTGGCGCAATGAAAGGGCGCTCGCGACGGTGGATCATCCTCGCGGCATTGACTAGCTCTTTCGCGGCTGTGCCAGCAAACGCGCAGCTCGACAACACCTGCATGGTGAGCGCTCTCAACCGCACAGCCCTGGTGGATGATAGCGGCACCTGGCTGCTTGCAAACGTCCCTGCCGACCTGGGACCCTTGCGCATTCGCGCCACCTGCGTAGCTCCCGATGGCACCGTGCGCTCTGGCGCCTCTGTGAGTCTCTACACGCTGTCGGCGAACGGTACCGTGAGCGTCAAGGACATCTTATTTGCAAGTCCGCCGGCGGTGCCCGAGTCTCTTGGGCTCTCATCGCCAGTGAGCAGCTTCGCATCTCGGGGGCAGACGGCGCAGCTCACGGTGATCGCGAGCAATCCAGATGGCACCACAACCGATGTTTCTGCCGCAGGGCTCGGTACCGACTACCGAACGAGCAATCCGGCCATCGCCACCGTCGACTCCGACGGTGTGGTCACAGCGCTGGCCAGCGGCAACATCATCATCAGCGCTACCAACGAAGGGTCGCTGGCGGTCCTCCAGCTTCAGGTGGTCCTCTCCGGCAGCACGGTGGGAGACGGCATCCCGGACGACTGGAAAATCGCCCATGGCCTTAACCCCAATGATCCTCTGGTCGCCTACGAGGACCCCGACAACGACGGACTGACCAATCTGGAGGAGTACCAGAACGGCACCGATCCGAACAATCCCGACACGGATGGCGACGGGCTGTCGGACGGCGACGAGGTGCACCTCTATCACACGAACCCGCTCCTATGGGACACGGACGGGGACGGGATCTCGGACGGGGTCGAGGTGCGGACAGGCAGCGATCCGCTCGACATGCACAGCTTCAACCTGGCGGCGGCGCTCTCTTCGATCACGGTCTCTCCGGCCGCGTTCACCTTGGTTTTCAATACGGTGAGCGGCCAGGCGTCGCGGCAGCTCGTCGCCACAGGCAACGTCGTCGACGGCCGCACCATCGACCTCTTCAATCCGCTCTACCAGACCCAGGTCGCATCGAGCAACCTCGCGGTCGCGAGCTTCGGAGTGCAAGCAGGGCAGGTGTTCGCTGGGCAGAGCGGCACGGCGACGGTCACGGTGAGCAACGGCGGCTGGTCGGCCGCGTCCACCGTGACGGTGACGACGTTCTCGCCCACGGCCCTGGCTTTCCTGCCGCTTCCTGGATTTCAGAATGCGGTGGAGGCGGCAGGCGACTTCGTGTTCGTGGCCTCCGGCGGCTTCGGACTGTCGGTTGTGGATGTGACGAACCTGCGAGCGCCGGTGCTCGTCGCTCAGGCGCCCACTCCGGGGAGTGCGAACGACGTGCGGGTTTCTGGCACGGTGGCGTATGTGGCCGAGGATGTCGGCCTGCAACTCATGGACGTGAGCGATCCGGCCCACCCGGCGCGGCTCGGCAGCCTGAGCCTCCCCGACGGCGACCAAGTGCGTCTGGCGGTAGCCGGCAACCTGGTCTACCTCGCCGACATGAACTTCGGCCTCCGCGTGGTGGATGTGACGAACCCCATGCAACCGGTCGAGGTCGGCTCGCTCGCGCTCGGAGGCACGCCGCGGTCGGTCGGTCTTGGCGGCACCGGGCTCGGCGGGTTCGCTCTCACCGGATCGTATGCGGTGGTCGCTTGCGGCGATGGGGGCGTGGCGGTGGTGGACGTGAGCGATCCGACGGCGCCGGCCCTCGTGGGCGCCACGCCGGACGATGCACCGCGCGCCGGCAGCGTCACGGTGCGCGGCCACTACGCCTACGTGGCCGCCGGCGAGGAGGCGGTCTACGGCGGCCTGCACGTCGTGGAGCTTGCCGACCCGACGAACCCCGTGGAAGTGGGGGCGAGCGAGGACGACCTCGGGGTGACCCGTGCGGTGCTCCAAGACGGGTTTGCCTTGGGCGCGCAGTTCTTTCTCGCCGCGCAGGTGGCGATCTTCGATGTTAGCGCCGTGCCTCCGGCCTATACGGCCGTGCTCGACCTCACGACCTTGCCCGGCGGCGAGGCGGTCGTCGCGCCGCGTGCCAATGACATCGCGGTGCGCAACGGCGCGGTCTTCCTGGCGGCCAACGGCGAGCAGCTCGGCGAGTTCGCGAGCTATGCGATCGAGCAGGGCGGTCTCTACACGGGCCTCTTCGAGCTGCCGAACGACGGTGACACGACTCCTCCGACCGTGGCCCTCTCCGCGCCGACGGCCGGGTCCTCGGTGATGGAGCGGCTGCCCGTGACGGTGACCATGGCGGCACAGGATGAGGTCTCGGTCACCTCCGTCGGCATCCTGGTGAATGGCGCCCTGGTCGAAACCCTCTACAAGCCGCCGTACCAGGGGACCGTCCACGTGCCGGCCGGGCAGCCGACCATGACGCTTGGAGCGGTGGCGACAAACATCAGCGGCGTCCAGGCGACGACCACGGAGACGCTCACCGTCCAGCCGTATCCCTTGCCCGTCGCGACGCTCCTTGCGCCCGTGCCCGGCCAGGTTTTAATCGACGGCACGCCGCTCACGATCGCGGTTGCGGCGAGCGACGCCGTGGCGGTCACGCGGGTCGAGGTCTATGTGAACGGCGCTCTCGTCGGCACGGCCTTGACGCCGCCGTACCTCTTTCAGGTCACGCTGCCGCGCGGCTCGGCGACGCTCGCGGCGACGGCGTTCGCATACAACGCTCTGGGGCCGGGCGCGATGTCGGCGCCGGTCGCGGTGACGGTCCAGCCGGACGTGCCGCCCACGGTTGCGATCTTCTCGCCGGCCGACGGCGCGCAGGTGACCGAGGGAAGCGTGGTCTCGATCGTCGCAGGCGCGAGCGACCTGACCGGAATCGCAAGCGTGCTCTTTGACCTCAACGGCGTCGAGTTCCAGGGCACCGCCACCGCACCCTACGTTGCCCAGGTCGTGGCGCCGCCGGCGGGCCAGACCATGGTGCTCGATGTCGTCGCGACCGATGCCGTGAACCTGGCGGCGCAGTCAGCACCGGCCACCATCACGAGCGTGGTCGATCCGGGAACGGCCGTGAGCGGCACGGTGCTCGATCCGACCGGCGCCCCGGTCTCGGGAGCGAGCATCGTCGTGGTCGCGGGCGCTTCCTCGGCGAACGCCACCTCCGCTGCGGACGGGTCGTTTACAGTGAGCGGCCTGCCGACCGGGAGCGGCACCTTCGAGGTGAGCGCGGTCGCCACGGTGGGCGGCTGCCAGGCGGAGGCCGATGCCGAAGTGCCGCCGCCCCCGCCGGGCCGCAATGAATCGCTCGGCAACCTGACGCTCGTCCGGCCTCCGGCACCGGAGCCCACGGCCGTGACCGGCGTCGTTGTCGGCGCCGACGGCCAGGGGCTCTCCGGCGTCACGGTGACGGTATCGAGCGTCGACCTGGCGGACACCGCCACCGTCCTGAGCGGTCCCGGCGGCGCCTTCCTGGTGCCGGCCTTCCCCGCGCGGGCCTGGACCCTCCAGGCCGAAGCGACGGCCGTGAGCGGCGGTGTTCTGCTCTCCGCCGCAAGCGGCCTGCATGGCCCGCACGCGGTCGCGGGCGGCACGACGGACCTTGGCACCCTGACCTTGAGCCCCTATCCCTTCACCGGTCCCGATCCCTTGACGACGGTCACCGGCCAGGCCACGAACCTCGACGGCTCACCGGCCGCCGGCGCCCAGGTGGTGATCGACGTAGGTGACGGCCAGATCGTCGCGATCTCCGCCTCCGACGGAAGCTTCGCCGTTTCCGGCGTGCCCACCCTGCAAGGCGCGCTGAAGATCACCGCCTCGCTCCACCTGCCGTGCAACGTGCTCCTGGTTGCCGGCCCCATGACGGTGAGCGAGCTTGTGGCCGGCGGCCAGACCGCCGCGGGTCTCCCGCAGCTCGTGCCCGACCCAGGGCCGCCGCCGCCGATCATCTTCGCGATGGCGCCGGTCGAAGGGTGGCCCGGGGAGGGGGAGCGGTGCGTAGCCGCTCCGAGCGCCGCCGACGGATGGCTTGCGACGCTCACGAGCGCGGCGGAGTTCCTGCGTTGACCTCCGGGGATGGAGGGCCGCCGCCGAGCTTACCTATGGGCATCAGCCGGCGGCGCTTGCTCGAAGGCACCGCCGCGCTCACGGGCCTCATCGTGGCGCACGGGGCTGGTGCGAGCCCGGTCGATCGAGCGCCCGGCGGCGGCGCCAGGGAATCGGCGCGCGCCGCCGCAGCACGGCTCGAGGCGGAGCTGCCAGAGCCCACCCACGCCACAAACGGCGACGAAACCGCGCTGCCAGGCTGGATCGCCTGCTATTCCAAGGGACTGCCTCACAATGCGGAAGGCGAGGTGGACCCAGCGGCCTATCGGCTGCTCCTGCGGGCGATCGCAAGCCGCGACCCGGCCGACTTCGAGTCCATCCCGCTCGGTGGCTTCGTGAAGCTCGCGAACCCCCAGGCCGCCCTGGCCGAGAACCTCATCGGCCCCGATCCGGGCCGCCTCGATCTCGTCCCTCCGCCGCGCTTTGCGAGCGCCGAGCAAGCATCCGAGCTCATCGAGCTTTACTGGCAGGCGCTCCTGCGCGACGTGGCCTTCGAGGACTACGAAACCCACCCCTTGGCTCAGCGGGCGGCGGCGGACCTGTCGCGCCTGGCCGATTTCAAGGGACCGCGGGCGGCGGGCGGCGCGGTCACGCCGCGCACGCTCTTCCGCGGCGCCGGTGCGGGTTCTTTGACCGGCCCCTACCTCTCGCAGTTCCTCTACCGCGACGTCTTCCTGCCACCGGTGTGGGTGAAGCAACAGGAGCGCACGGCCGCCGCCGGCATCGACTTCATGACCCGGCACGACACGTGGCTCGATTGCCAGAACGGCGCCCTGACCGGGGTGAACCGCTTCGACCCGCACCCGCGCTTCGTCCGCAACGGCCGCGATCTCGGCGAATGGGTGCACCGCGACTTCACCTACCAGGCGGCGCTCGACGCCTGCCTGGTGCTCCAGAAGCTCGGCGCGCCCCCGAGCGGCGCCAACCCCTACAAGCACTCGCGCACCCAGACCGGCTTTGCCACCTTCGGCGCGCCCTACCTCTTCTACCTGCTCGCCGTGGTCACGCAGGTGGCGCTCACCGCCTCCTGGTATCAGAAGTGGTGCGTGCACCGCAGGCTGCGCCCGGAGGAGTTCGCCGGCAGGGTGGAGATGGTCCGCGCCGGCCGCGCCGCCTACCCGATCGCGCCGGCGGTTTTGGACAGCGAAGCGCTGGCCGAAACGCTCCGGCGCCACGGCGCGGCGCTCCTGCCGCAGGCGTACCCGGAGGGCGCGCCCACGCACCCCTCCTACCCGGCCGCGCATGCGGTGATCGCCGGCGCCGGCGTCACCGTGCTGAAGGCTCTCTTCGACGATTCGCACGAGTTGCCGAATTCCGTGGTCGCCGCCCCCGATGGCCTCAGCCTCACGCCCTACGCCGGGCCACCTCTTACCGTCGGCGGCGAGCTCGACAAGCTCGCCTGGAACGTTGGCATGGGACGCGATTTCGCCGGCATCCACTGGCGCTCCGACGTGGCGGCCGGGATCGAGTTTGGCGAACGGGCCGCGGTCGCGGTATTGCGTGAGATGAAGCTCACCGGACACGAGGTCTTCGCCGGGTTCACCCTGCGGCAATTCGACGGCCGGCGCGTGGCGATCTGAGAAGCCGCGACCCGGCAGCGCGCAAGGGTCGACGGCAAAATCGACGTCGGGGGTCCGGCGCTCGGTAGCGGTTCGCGGCCTCCACGGTGCGGCTGTCGCCGACAGCCAGCAGATCGGCGTAGGCGAGGACGGCCGGCATCACGCCGCGCTCCTCCCCGGCGTCGGCGAAGTGCCAGAGCTTCTTCAGCACCTCGACCTGGCCGTCCTCCGCTCCTTTGAGGCGCTGGTGGATCAGCAGCTTTGCCGGGACCGCATCCGCGTACAAGGTCAGCGTCCCCGGTTTCAGGAAGCCCGTCAGCCGCGCGCACGGCGGGCACATCGCCGAGCACCGCCGCTGCTGAAGTTGCCCCGATCGCGACGCGCCTGACGGCGCGTGCGCAATCGGGCCGGGGGGGCGGACGAGGCGTCTTGCCACGCAAGAGGGTTTGCGGCGATGAGGGCGTAGGGAATCTGGCCGAACGGCCGCCGGGCGAAGGAGGCCGCCGTCGACGTGCTCATCGAGCGCTTGTTTGGCCCGCCGCCACCTGCTGATCCGGCTGCTGACTCGACGGCTGGATCGCACTCAGGGTGCAGGGACCCCAAGATGGGGTGAGCGACCGAGGAGTCGCAGCGCTGCGCGCGCTTGCTCGACCGTGGCCGCCTCCTTACGGGCCGCGTCCAGGAAGAGCCGCAAGCTCACCAGGGTTTCGCGCTCGATCCCCGCAGCGGCTAGGACCCAGCTCATTTCCGCTGCCAAGCGGCGCACTTCGTTGAGGCGCCCTTCCTCCAGGTTGAGGATGGCCAGCTCAAGCGACACGATCGCCCTGGCAAGGCTATTCCGGTGCGCCGCAAGCTGGTTGCGCACCTCCTCGAAGGCAGCGCATGCTTCCTCGCGGCGTCCGCAGCCTGCAGCCACGCGTCCGCTCAGCCACCTGACGCGAACCAGATCGAGGTCGTTCCCGTGGTCGAGAGCCACCTGGTGGAGGCGAGACAGCTTGGCCTCGACCTCGGCATGTAGGCCCAGGTGGCACAGGTTGACGCAAAGGTTGAAGTCCAGCGACCAGGCAAGATGAGGCTCGCCGCCGTTCGCGATCAGCGGCGCAGCTTCGCGCAGGACCTCGACGGCGGCGGCCGCGTCTCCGGTCTGCTCCAGCATAACGGCGCGGCTAAGGAGGATCCGGCCTACCGCAATGGGCGGCGCCAACGTTGCGGCGCGGTCCAGCAGGTCGAAGGCCGCCTCGAACTGGCGCGCGTCGCGCCGCAGCGAGGCTTCCAGATCGAGCAGGCGCCACTCTTCGAGAAGACCGCTGCTTTCCTTCGCGCCCTCGCGCCACAACCGCCAGACGGCTGCAAACTCCGCCCCTGCTCCCGCAAGGTCGCCTGCCACGCGCCGCGCATTGCCGACAAACGCCCGCGCGTAGGCCAGCAGCCTTCGACGCCAATGCTCGTCAACCGGAGCGAGCTCTGCCACCAAAAGGGCGAGGTGGGCCAGGTCGAGGGCTGCCGCTGGCGTCTTCAGGGCTGCCCGCGCGCTCTCATCGCACAGCCGCTCTGCCAGCGCCCAGGTCTGGAACTCGCTCCCCTGCTCGACCAGCCAGCGGCGCTCGGCGGCAGCGCAAGGGGCGAGCCTGTCCCAGGCGCGCGCCGCGTCCTCGCGGTCGCGTGGCGACGGCTCCTTGCGGTGCATCGCCGCGACCTGTGCAGCCTCTGCGGAGCCGGTGAGCGCCTCGAAGCGGGCAAAGGCCGTAGCGATGGCGCCGCGGACGGCGGCCTCCAGAGCTGGCTGGTCTTCCGGTTCAAGGTCATCGCCGGGTTGAAGGTGGTCCAGCGGCGGGCGGCCATCCGGCGCGGCGGTGGCTTTCTCGCGGGCGGCGCGCAGGATGGGCAGCAGTCGGCGCTCGACCCATGGGATGGGTAGGCCCACGGCAGCCGTGATCCGCTCCAGGGCGTCCGGGGTCAGGGTGTCGCCCGCCTCGTATCGTGACACCGAGTTCTGCGAAAGGCCGGCCGCCCTTGCAAGGTTTGTCTGATCCCAGCCGCGCAAGGCGCGCAGCACCTGCACCAGCAGCCGTCCTTCCTCGTCTCGATAGGGGGGCATGGCGTCGCCTCCTCGGCGGTATAGGGTCCTATTCACGGAAAAAGTGTATTTTTAACCTCTATCATCGACCGGGATCGTCATGGAGCAGGCCCCGCTCGCGCCACTTCCGGCCGCGAGCGGCGGTGCCACAGGAAAGGACTTCTCATGTGCTACAGGAACTCCCGTCGCATTCTCGCCTCCGCGGTCGTACTTGCCCTGGCTGTGTGGGCGGGCGCGCCCACCTTGCTGACAGCTGCCCCAGCTTCCGCCTTCGGCCTCCCGGCGGCCCAGAGCGCTCAAGGTCTCGACGTTCTGAACCAGGTGCGCCTCTGGCTGAGCACCAGATGGCCTTGGACGGGGTCCAGCGCCGATGGTGCTGCATCGCGACATGCCGCTAGCGTGAAGCCGCAGAATTCTTGCTCGTCTGACCCGAACGGCCAGCATTGCACCAATGCCGTCATCCCGCAGAACGCCTGCGCGTCGGATCCGAGCGGCCAGCATTGCACCAACGCCCTCATCCCGCAGAACTCCTGCGCGTCCGACCCGGACGGCCTGCAATGCAGCAATGCTGTCAGGCCACATCATTCTTGAGGCTCGGACCCGAGCGGCAGTCAGCGGTGCCCGGATTAGCTGAAGCAGCATGCGAGTGCGGCGCATAGGGTCTGACGCAGCGCCCTGACGGTGAACGCGTCCCTTGTGGCAGCCATCCTCGATTCCTCGCCGCACCAGCCGGAGCCCGGTTGCGGCTCCGGCGCCTCGGCTGGTCTCTCACGGTACGCGCCCCCAAAGGCGCGGTGATCGACCGAGGAGACGCAGCGCCGCGCGTGCCTGGTCGATCGTCGCCACCTCGCGGCGCGCAGCCTCGCAAAAGAGCCGCAGGCTCGCCAGGACTTCGCGCTCGACGCCCTCGGCGGCGACGATCCAGCTCATCTCCTTCGCCAGGCGGCGAACCTCGGCGAGCTGCCCGTCCTCCAAGCAGAGGACGGCGAGCTCAAGCGACACGATCGCAGAGGCAAAACCGTTGCGATGGGTCGCAAGCTGCTCCCGCACTCGCTCGAAGGCGGCACGTGCCTCCTGCCTGTCACCCATGCCCCCCGCGACACGGCCGCTCAGCCAGCCGATACGCACAAGATCCAACTCGTTGCCGAGATCGAGCGTTAGCCGCTTCAGGCCCGGCAGCTGAGCCGCCGCCTCGGCGAATTGACCGAGGTGGCAGAGATTGACGCTCCAATTGAATGCCAGCGACCATTCCAACGCTGGCTCGCCGAGTGCGCGCACCAGGGGTGCGGCCTTTTGCAGCGTGACCAATGCGGCAGTCGCCTCACCTGCCTGCTCCAAAGTGACGGCGCGCTTGAGCAGTATGCGCCCAGCGGCGATCGGCGGAGCCCCGGCCATGGCCCGGTCGAGGAGGTCGAGAGCTGCTGCGAAGCTCCGCGTATCGCGGCGCAAGGATGCCTCCAGATCGAGCAGGCGCCATTCGGGAAGGATGGCGGTCGGGTCTCCGGTGGCACCTTCGCTCCAGAGCCGCCAGACAGACTGCCACTCGGCGCCGGCCTGTGCCAGGTGGCCCTCGACGCGTAGTGCATTGGCCAGAAATGCTCGGGTAAAGCCTTCCAGCCGGCTGCGCCATGCGTCCGAGCCGGTGATTATCCGCGCCGCGGCGCTTGCAAGCCGCGCCAGCTCCAGCGCCATGGCAGCGCTTCTGCGCGCGCAACGCGCGCTCTTTTCGGCCAGCCGCTCGGCGAGTGCCCAGGTTCGATACTCCAGGCTGTGCCCGACAAGCAGCCGGCGCTCCTGGGATGTGCTCCGCTCCAGCCGCTGCCACAACCTGCCGGCCTCGGCGCGAGCGCGGGCAATACGGTGGGTGGCGGCCTGGGCGCGGATGCAGGACTGCGTGAGGATGGCGACCTCGGTCGCCAAGTGGGCCGCAGCCTCCCGCCCACGGCAGGCTTGCAGCGGTGCGGTGGCTCCGGCGACGGCACTGCCGTTCACACCTGGACGAGCAAGGCCGAGGGCCGCGATGGCGGCGAGCGCAAGATCGGCTTCGGCCGGGGTGTAGTCCATTGCACCCACCAGGCCCTCGAACCGCGCGCGCTTCAGCTTGCGACTGCCGCGCTCATAACCCGAGATTTGGGAGTTTGGCACACCGGCCGCCTCTGCCAGGTCCTGTTGGGTCCAGGCCAAGCGCTGGCGTAACCAGCTGAGGGCGATCCCTAGCGCCTGCGACGGGCGGGCCAGCGCGTCCTGGCCGGGCGCGCGGCGGGCCTGGAACAAGGGTTGGGCCAAGCCGGCGACCTCAACCGCGAGATGCGCCGCGGTCTGGCGGAGGTAGCGGACTTCCAGCGGCGGCGCGGCGGCTGGATGGGACGGTTCGCAGGCTTCGGCTTCACGGCCGACCGCGACCACGACCATGTGTACGAGGTCGACTTCGGAGGGAGTGTAGCCCATGATCTCGGCGAGCTGCCGGAGGCGCCGGCAACTGAGCTGACGGGTGCCCCGCTCGTAGGCCGAGGAGTGGGCCTTGGAAATGCCAGCGGCCTTTGCCAGCTGCCGCTGCGTCCATCCGGCGTGCTCGCGTAGCCAGGTCAGGACGATGCAACGGGACTGCGGGGGAGTCCTAGTCATCAGTCACCACGGCCAGCAGGAGTGCCCCCCGGGCGCCAGCTCCACTTGGGAAGTCCTCATTTGCGAACCTGCGCGACCAGAACAAAGATCCTCCATGGCGATGCAGAGGATTTTACGCGAATGCTCTCGTTGCGCAAGAGCAACCAAATGCTTTTTCGTTGCAAACAGATACATCTCCTGGTCATCAAGGTCAAAAATTCTCCTCTTGCGTGTATGGCAAACCTTGCGCAGTACTGAGTGGGGCGTGCGGGACGTAGAGGCTTCTTCATCTGGGGTAGAGCGTCGCGGGTGGAAACCTCGATACCTCACCGGCGGGCGCCTACCGCTGGGGCGTCAATTTGCGTGAATATGTGTATTGCAAACTTTTTTAGGCTTTGCGAGCGCGCCAGGTCGTCGCCTCACTATTCTCCGTGGCGGGTAGACATCGGTGGCGGTTATCGGGGCCGCGACTCTCGTCTGCCATAAGGATGCCCTGAGATGCGCGACCATGATCCACGAAACGAATGCGCCGGCCACGTCGAAATCGACCTCATGGCGCGGCTGCTGACCGCTCACGCGCAGGACGAGGACGTCTACCAACGCTTGCTGCCGCACATGGTCGGCCAGTGTCCCGAGTGCAGGCAGCTCCTTGTCGAGTTGGAAGAGCTGCGCCGTGAAGCGGCGGCGCCGGATGCCCTGATTGCCGCGACCGAGTGGCCGGCGGCACCCGGCCTGTGGGGGCGGCTGGCGCCGCTCCCCTTCGAGGAACAGCTGCGGGCAGCCGCTGCGGACGAAACCCTTCACACCTGGGGGCTCTGCCGCCTGCTCCAGGTCAAGAGCGGCGGCGAGGCGCGCGAGCATCCGGCGGCGGCCGGCCGGCTTGCCCAGCTGGCCTTGGTGATCTCCGAGCACCTGGCCAAGGCGCAGGAGACCGCGGAGCTGGCCAAGGAGCTGAGGGCCATGCCGCGGGTGGACCGCCTGCATGCTGCCGCCCCAGCGCGCCCTGACCGACCGTCTGCTGAAGCACCACGGCGAGTTCGAAGACCCGATCGGTGCCGCACGCGCATGAGCGAGGAGCTGCACTTCCGCCGCGGCCAGATGGTGCTGAGCGATGGGCGCTCCTGAATCCGTATCAGGCGACGCCTGTCCCGCCAACGGCGCTACGCCCACGCCCAACCACGCAGGCAAGGGACGTCATCGCGAGCGGCCCGGTGCTGCCCAGGGCTTAGTGGCGCAGGCACTGACGCGCCGCCATCGCCCACCGTTGGGCCTTGCGCTTTCGACCTTGCGGGCCATTATGGGATGGTCGCAAACGGCTCTTTCCAAGGCCAGCGGCGTCGCCACCAGCCAGATCTCGCAATACGAAAGTGGCGCAATACGCTTGACTCGCGCTCGCTTCAACGAATTCGGCGCGGTCATGGGTGCCAGGGAGGGACTTGGCGAGTGCGCAGTCGCGACCTGCGCGCTGTTGGCTGCCGTAGCTGCCCCGGCGGGCTCAGTGCCGCCAGGCGATCTGACCCATGACGAGCGGCAGCAAGTCGACGCGTTCGTATTAAACATGTTGCCTGCGTTGGCGGAACTTGTTCAGGAGCACGCCACCGCAACGATCATGATGCGGCGCGTCGACGTAGCGCAGCAGGAAGCTGAAGCACATTGGCACGCGCTGGCGACGCTCTCCCATCAGCAGCGGCGCCAACGATTGGAAACCGGTTTGCATCTACAAACCTGGGCCATGTGCCTACGCCTGTGCGACGCGAGCGTTGCCGCCGGCGCGCACGGCGCCGCAGAAGCCATGCAGCTTGCTGAGCTGGCCGTGCGCGCAGCGCAACTGGCGCGGGGTGACGCTGGCTGGCTGTTGCGCTTGCACGGCTACGCGCGCGGATTCCTTGCCAATGCGTTTCGGTTGAGAGGGGATCTTGCGGCGGCCGATGCAGAGTTCGCTGCGGCAACGCGCCAGTGGGAGGACGGGCATCAGCCCGCGGAATTCGCGCTGCCGGAATGGCGATTCCTCGACCTGGAATCGTCCCTCCGCCTTGCGCAAAGAAATGGGCCTGCCACAGTGACCCTGCTCGACCGAGCCATCGCCCTTGCTCCCGCAGGGCAAACTGGCCGGTTGCTGGTCAAGAAAGCGACGGCCTTACGGCTCGCCGGCCAGGTCGACGCTGCGCTCGTTGCATTGGACGCGGCGGCGCCCCTGGTCAAGTTGCGGCCAGACGTGCAGTGGATGGTGCAGTATCACCAGGTAGCGTGTTTGTGCCAGATCGGGCGCTACCGAGAGGCCGACGAGTGCCTGGAGAACGTGGGTGGTGCGCTTGTCGGTGAGTCGACTTTGGACATCCTCCGGCGAATGTGGCTCACGGCACGTGTGACCGCAGGTCAGGGCGATCCGCGACAAGCGATCGCCGATCTGGAATGGGCGCATACGGAGCGCATGCAGTTCGCCGGTCGCTATGAGTTGGTCCTGGTGTCGATCGAGCTGGCGATTCTCTATCTTGACGAAAGGGTGGGGGACTCGGAAAAGATTCATCGCTTGGTTCAAGATGCCTTGGAAATCGTCCAATCTCGATGGAGCTCGCGAGGCCTGACCACCAGCCTTGGCGACTTAAGTCAGTCAGCTGGGAAGCTACGTCAGCTTCACGAAGCCGTGGAGCTTCTGAGGGTGGAAAATTGGGTCTTCGAGCCCTTGACGGCGGGCGGTAGCCAGCGCATGGCGCACATCCCCCTTCTGGAACAGGCCGATACGGTTTCGATTCCCGACGAAATGAGCGTCCTGGTGCGCTTGGTGCGCGCAATCCCTGGAATGAGCCAGGAGGGGATGGGCACCGCAGCGTCGATCGACCGCACTACGATCAGCCGCTACGAGACGGGCGACATGATTCCCTCGCGGGTGCATCTCGGGCGCCTTGCCTCTGCTGCTGGTATCTCACTCCCGCTGTTGGAGGGTGTGCTGCTGCCGATGGTCCGCGTTGTGTGTGCCAGGAGGGCCTGTTTGCACAGACCCTGGTTGCTGGCGCAGCAAGCTGGTGAGGTGGCTGCTGCGTTCGATCGGCAATTGGTTGCCACCATGCGCGCAGCCGTCGCCACGTTTGCAGCGACTCTTCGGTGTCGTCCTGCTGTGGCTGCTCAACCTTGCCGGCCATCGGATGTACCGCCGTGCGACGCACAGCAGGCGCCGGCGCAAGGCGCGGGCGAGATGGCCAGATGACACGTGTGCGCAATTTGGTCAGGAGCGCGGCGGCGGGGTCGCGGCCGGCGGGCGCGCTGCCCGGACCGCCGTCAGCCGGTGCAAGCCTCGCGGCGCGTCGTTCCATTCGACCAGCAGCTGGTGGCGCTCCGCCGGCGCCAGCAGCGGCAGCTCCGCCAGCGGCCGGCCCGGCGCGGCGGCGCCGGCCCGCAGCAGGCTTTCGAGATGCGCCAGCAGGCGTGCCATGGTCGCGGCGTCGAACAGGTCCGTGCTGTACTCCAGGTAGAAGTCGACGCCGGCGCCGGCCTCGGAGGCGAACAGCGCCAGGTCGAACTTGGCGGACCCGGTGTCCGGCACCGCGGCGTTCCTGGTGGTGATGGCCAGGCCGGGAATCCCGGTGCCCGGGCGCGGAAAGTTCTGGAACGTGAACATCACCTGGCATAGCGGGTTGCGGCCGAGGTCGCGTTCCACCTGGAGTTTTTCGACCAGCATCTCGAACGGCAGGTCCTGGTGCGCGAAGGCGCCCAGCGCCACGTCCCGCACCCGGCCCACCAGCTCGCCGAAACCGGGGTCGCCGGCCAGGTCGGTGTGCATCACCACCACGTTGACGAAAAAGCCGATCAGCGCTTCGGTTTCGCTGCGCCGGCGGTTGGCGACCGCCGAACCGACGACGATCCGCGTCTGGCCGCTGTAGCGGGACAGCAGCGCCTTCCAGCCGGCGAGCAGCACCATGTACAGGGTCGCCCCCTGTGCCCGCGCCAGCTCCCTGAGGCTGGCGACCAGGGATGCCGGGATCGTCAGCCGGGTCCCCCTGCCGCGAAACCTCTCCACGGCCGGCCGCGGGCGGTCGTGCGGCAGCTCGAGATCGGCCGGGGCCCCGGCCAGGTGGTGCAGCCAGTAGCCGAGCCGGTAAGCGAGCGCTTCCCCCTGCAACCAGCCGCGCTGCCAGACGGCGAAGTCGCCGTACTGGATCGGCAGCTCGGGCAGCGGCGAGGGCGCCCCCTGGGCAAACGCCTGGTACAGCGCGACCAGCTCGCGCTCGAAGACGCCGATCGACCAGCCGTCGCAGGCGACGTGATGCACGTTGAGCAGCAGCACGTGCCGCTCCGCCGCCAGGCGCAGAAACTGGGCGCGCACCATCGGTCCGCAAGCGAGATCGAACGGCCGCGCCGCCTCCTGCCGCGCCAGCCGCGCCACCTCGGCCGCGGCCGCCGCGGCCGGCAACGCTTCCAGGTCGACCCGCGGGACGTCGAGGCCCGCGGCCAGCACGACCTGGAGCGGCGCCCCCTGCGCTTCCCGGAAGACGGTGCGCAGCGCCTGGTGGCGGCGCACGATCTCGCGCAGCGCGGCGGCGAAGGCGGACAGGGAGATGGCTCCGGCCAGGTCGAAGGCGTGAAACATGTTGTAGAAGGGGTTGTCCGGCACCAGGCGATCCAGGAACCAGAGGCGCTGCTGGGCGAACGACAGCACCCGATCGCCGGGTTCCGCGAGCGGTACCAGGGGCGGCACCGCGCCGACCCCGCCGCTGCCGCGGATCGCCTCCGCCATCGCCGCCAGGGTAGGCGCCTCGAACACCCGCTGCAGCGGCAGCTCGCTGCCGCAGGCGTCGCGGACCCGCGACACCAGCTGGGTGGCGAGCAGCGAGTGGCCGCCCAGCGCGAAGAAATCGTCGTCGATCGAGACCGCGGGCAGCTCGAGCAGGCTGCACCAGATCGCCGCCAGCATCTCCTCCACGGCATCGCGCGGCGGCGTCAGCTCGCCGCCGGCCGCGTCCGTCGCATCGCCGGCGCCGACCGCCGCCAGGTCCGCCAGCGCCTGGCGGTCGATCTTGCCGTTCGCGGTCAGCGGCACCCCCCCCGGCAACACCCGGACCACCGGCACCATCGGCTCGGGGAGCCGGGCGCGCAGGGTGCGGGTGATGTGGGCGGCGTCGAGCTCGGCGTCCTGTTCGCCGGCCAGGTACGCCACCAGGCGGCGGTTGCCGCTCGGGTCCTCGCGCGCCTCCACCACCGCCTGGCTCACCCCAGGCAGCTGTTCGAGCACCGCTTCGATCTCCGCCGGCTCGACGCGCATGCCGCGCACCTTGATCTGGCGGTCGCTGCGGCCCAGCAGCTCCAGGCTGCCGTCCGGCCGCCAGCGCGCCAGGTCGCCGGAGCGGTACAGCCGCTCGCCCGGCGCCGCGGCGTGGGGGTCCGGGACGAACCGCTCGGCGGTGAGCCTGGGCTGCCGCAGATAGCCGCGGGCCAGCGGCGGGCCGCCGATCGCGAGCTCGCCCGCCACCCCGATGGGCACCGGCTCGCGGCGGGCGTCCAGGACCTGGATGCGCGCGCCGGGCACCGGCCGGCCGATGGCGGGCAGCTGCGGCCAGTCGCGGCTGGCGCCTGCCAGGCGCAGCGCCGTCACCACGTGGCTTTCGCTGGGACCGTAGTGGTTGTGCAGCGTGCAGCCGGGCATGCGCGCCAGCCACTCGGCCACCGGCGGCGTGATGCGCAGCGTCTCGCCGGCGGCGACCACGTCGCGCAGCGCGCCGGCCGCCGGCGTGACGCGCCTGGCGGCCGCCGCCAGGGATTGCAGCGCCACCATCGGCAGGAAGATGCGCGCCACCTGCTCTTCGTCGATCAGGCGCAGCAGCCGCTCGGGGTCGCGCCGCACCTCCTCGGGAATCACCACCAGCTCGCCGCCGGAGCACAGGGTCGACAGGTCTTCCTGCAGCGAGACGTCGAAGCCGGGGGCGGCAAACTGCAGCGTCCTGGCGGCGCCGGGCAGCTGGCCCGGATGCCACCGCAGCAGGCAGTCGAGCGTGCGCCGAGGCAGCGCCACCCCCTTGGGAGCGCCGGTCGAGCCCGAGGTGTAGATGACGTAGGCCAGGCTCTCCGCCACGGCCGCCGCCGCGCCCTCCTCCTGCTCCGCCGCGGCCTCCTCCTCCGTGGGCTGATCGCCCGGCGGGTCGGACGCCGCCTCCTGGCGCCAGGTCTCCCAATCCACCTGCGGCCCCTGCTGCCAGTCCAGCTCCGCCATCGCCGCCTGGCGGCCGACCAGCACCGAGACGCCGGCGTCCGCCAGGATGAGCAGCAGGCGCTGGCGGGGGTGCAGCGGGTCCAGCGGCACGTAGACGCCCCCGGCCGCCAGCACCGCGAGCAGGGCGGCGACCCTCTCCGGCGCGCGCTCCGCCAGCACCCCGACGCGCACGTCCGGCCCCACCCCGAGCCGGCGCAGGCGCCGGGCGAGCAGGCCGGCGCAGGTGGCGAGGTCGCCATAGGTCCAGCCGTCGCGGCCGCCACCGTCCAGCACGGTCAGCACGGTCAGCGCCGGCGCCTGCGGGTGCATCCGCACCTGCTGCCGGAAGCGCGCCAGCACGTCCTGGCCCTGCCCGCGGCCGGCCGGCGGGCTGGCGTCGGGCGTGTCGTTCCACTCCCACAGCAGCTGCGCCCGCTCCGCGTCGCCCAGCATCGGCAGCTCGCCGACGCTGGTTTCCGGGTCGGCGACGGCGGCCGCCAGCAGCGCCGTCAGATGCCCGAGCAGGCGCTCGATGGTGGCCCGCTCGAACAGGTCGGTGGCAAACTCGAGCCCGCCGGCCAGGCCGCCGTCCAGCTCGATGACGTCGAGCATCAGGTCGAACTTGGCGACGCCCGGTTCGACGTCCAGCCGTGCGACGTTCAGGCCCGCCACCTCCAGGGCGGACCGGGTCGCGTTCTGCAGCACCAGCATGACCTGGAAGAGGGGCGAGCGCCTGAGCTCGCGCCCCGGTTGCAGCTCCTCGACCAGGCGCTCGAAGGGCAGGTCCTGGTGCGCATAGGCGGCTTGCGCCGTGGCGCGCGCCTGGCCCAGCAGGACGCGGAACGGCGGCGCCGCGCGCAGGTCCAGGCGCAGCACCAGGGTGTTGGCGAAATAGCCGATCAGCCCCTCGATCTCGGACCGCTTGCGGTTGGCGACCGGCGTACCGATCAGGACGTCGGGCTGCCCGCTGTGGCGGTAGAGCACGGTGCCGAAGATCGCCACCAGCGCCATGAAGAGCGTCGCCCCCTCCGCCCTGGCCAGCGCGCGCAGACCGTCGACCGTCCGGGCCGGGATCCGCACCGGGTGGAAGCGGCCGCGATGACTTTCGACCGGCGGCCGCGGGTGGTCGGCGGGCAGCTCCAGCGCCGGCGGGCTGCCGGCGAGCTGCTGCCGCCAGTAGCTCAGCTGGCCGGCCAGCCGCCCGTCCTCGAGCCACTGCCGCTGCCACTCGGCGTAGTCGGCGTACTGGATCGGCAGCTCGGCGAGCGGCGAAGGCCGGCCGGCGACGCCGGCGGCGTACAGGGTCGTCACCTCGTGGACCAGGACGGCGCTCGACCAGCCGTCGAAGATGACGTGGTGCAGGGTGAGCAGGAACGCGTGCTCGCCGGCGCCCAGGCGCAGCAGGGTGCTGCGCATCAGCGGGCCCTTCGCCAGGTCGAAGGGGCGCCGGGCCTCGGTTTGCGCCAGGCGCCGGGCTTCCGCCCGCGAGCGGCCGGCGGCCAGGCCCGCCAGGTCGACCAGCCGCAGCCGGCTGGCCGCGCCGCTCGCGGCGACGACCTGCAGCGGCTTGCCGCCCTGCTGGGGAAAGGTGGTGCGCAACGTCTCATGCCGTCGCACGACCGCATCCAGCGCCCCGGCGAGCGCCGCAACCTCCAGCCGGCCGCTCAGCTGGAGCGCCACGACCACGTTGTAGAAGGCGCTGCCGCCGGCCAGCTGGTCGATCACCCACAGCCGCTGCTGTGCGTACGACAGCGGGGCAGGGCCCTTGCCGCGGCGGCGCGGGATGGTTTCCAGGTGATCGATGCGCAGCCCTTCGTCGCGCAGCCGCCCGGCCACCACGTCGCGCTGCGCGGCGGAGAGCGGGCGCAGCGGCTTCTGCCGCCGCGCCTTCGGAGGGGCGGCAGCCGCAACCTTCACGGCGTCCGGGGCGTTGCCGCCGTCGCCCTGCTTGGCCATCGGTTGCCGTTCGTCCATGCTGCCGCTATTCGGTGCCGTCGTCGGCTGCCTCGTCGACTTCGAGGAGGATCTGGGCGATGCGCTCGATCTCGCCGCGCGCCGGTCCGGCGAGGACGGCCAGGCGGGCCGCCTGCTGGGTCAGGGTGGGCGCCTCGAACAGCGTGCGCAGCGGCACCTCCAGAGGCAGCACCTCGGCCAGCCGGGTGACGACGCGGGTGGCGAGCAGCGAGTGGCCGCCCAGGTCGAAGAAGTCGTCGTGGGCCCCGACCTGCTCGACGCCCAGCACGTCGAGCCAGATGCCGGCAAGCAGATTTTCCAGCGGACCCTGGGGAGCGACGAAGGCCTCTTCGGTGCCGGCGCGCTCGGCGGGAGCGGGCAGCGCGGCGCGGTCGAGCTTGCCGTTGGGAGTCAGCGGCAGCGCCGCGATCACCATCACCGCGGCGGGCACCATGTAGCCGGGCAGGCTCTGCCGCAGGCTGTCCTTGAGCTCCGCGGCGGCGAAGGTCGCGTCCGCCGCCGGCACCACGTAGGCGACCAGGCGGCGCTCTCCGCGGCCGTCCGGCCGCGCCGTCACCACCGCCTCGCGCACTCCGGGCAGCCGGCGCAGGGTGGCCTCGATCTCGCCGACTTCGACCCGCAGGCCGCGGATCTTGATCTGGTTGTCGAGGCGGCCGAGCAGCTCGACGGTGCCGTCGGCGAAGGTGCGCGCCAGGTCGCCGGTCTTGTAGAGCCGGTCGCCGGGCGTTCCCGCCAGCGCGTCGGGCACGAAGCGGGCGGCCGTCAGTCCGGCCTGCCTCAGGTAGCCCCAGCCCACGCCGGCGCCGCCCAGGTGCAGCTCGCCGACCACTCCGACCGGCACAGGCTCCAGCTCGGGGTCCAGCACGTAGGCGGTTTGATTGGCCATCGGCCGGCCGTAGGGAATGCTGCGCCATCCCGGCGCCACGTCGCCGACGCGGTAGATCACCGAATCCATCGACACTTCGGTCGCGCCCCCCAGGCTGATGACCTCGATCCCGGTGCCGTGCCGGCGCACCCGGTCGGGCATCGTCACCGGGATCCAGTCCCCTCCCAGCAGCACCAGGCGCAGCGGCGCCAGCGACTGCCCCGGGTGCACCGCCAGGTGGTCGAGCAGCATCTCCAGCATGGCCGGCACCGAGTGCCACAGGGTCACCCGGTGGCGCGCGATCAACTCCGCCCACGCCGCCGGCTCTCGCGCCTCCTCGGGCCCCGGCAGCACCACGGTGGCGCCGGCGGCCAGCACCCCGAGCAGGTCGTAGGCCGACATGTCGAAGCTCAGCGACGACAGGGCCAGCAGCCGGTCGCCGGGTCCGACCGCGAAGCGCCGGTTGAAATCGGTGAAATTGTTGACCCTGCCGCGATGGTCCAGCAGCACCGCCTTGGGCTGGCCGGTGGAGCCCGAGGTGAAGATGGCATAGATCAGGTCCGCGGGTCCGACCCCGCCGCCCACGTCGCCCGCATCGCCCGCCGTCCCTGCCGCCGCCGGCATCTCGCCGGTCGGGTCCGCCGCCGCGCCGAGCACCACCGCGTGCGGCCCCAGACCGGCGAAGCGCGCCGCCAGGCTCTCTTCGGTGACCAGCACGCGCGTGGCGGTCTGCGCCAGCATGCCGGCCAGGCGCTGCTCCGGGTAGGCAGGGTCCAGCGGCAGGTAGGCGGCGCCGGCCTTGAGGATGCCGAGCAGCGCCACCGCCACCCGCGGCGAGCGGTCGAGCGCCACGCCGACCAGCTCGCCGCGCCGCACCCCCAACCCGGCCAGGTGGCGCGCCAGGCGATCGGCGCGCCGCGCAAGCTCGCCGTAGGCGAGCGTAGAGCCGGTGAAGACGACCGCCGGCGCCTCGGGCTGCCGCGCCGCCTGGGCCGCGAACAGGTGGTGCAGGCAGTCGTCGCCCGGCAGCGGCGCGGCGGTCTGGTTCCACTCCAGCACCGCCTGCTGCCGCTCCGCCGGGCCGAGCATCGGCAGCGCCGCGACCGGCCGGTCCAGGTCGGCGCCGCAGCGCGCCAGCAGCAGGGCGAAGTGGCCGAGCAGCCGCGCCACGGTGGCGCGGTCGAACAGGTCGGTGCTGTACTCCGCGTAGCCGGACAGGCCTCCCGCGTCCTCGGTCAGGTAGAGGGTGAGGTCGAACTGGGTGGTGCCGCGCTCCACGGCGACCCCCGAAAAGCGCAGCTCACCCGTGTCGACCGTCTGGGCCGGCACGTTGAGCAGCACCAGCATCACCTGCGCCAGCGCGCTATAGCTGGCGTCGCGCTCCGGGCGCAGGTGCTCGACCAGCGCCTCGAAGGGCAGATCCTGGTGCGCGTAGGCGTCCAGCACCGAGCGGCGGGTGTCGCGCAGCAGCTGGCGCACGGTGGGGTTGGCGGCAAAGTCCGCGCGCAGCAGCAGCATGTTGATGAAGCAGCCGATGAGCGGTTCGGTTTCGGCCCGCGAGCGGCTGCCGATGCCGGTCGAGACGACCAGGTCGGGCTGGCCGCTGTAGCGGTGCAGCACGGTCTGGAGGTTGGCGAGGAGCGCCATGAACAGGGTCAGGCCCTCCGCCCGGCACAGGGCGCCGAGCGCCGCGCTGGCATCCGCCGCCAGCGCGAACGGCAGCTGGGCGCCGCGGAAGCTCTGCTGCGGCGGCCGCGGCCGGTCGGTGGGGAGGGTGAGGACCGGCGGGGCGTCGCGCAGGCGTTCGCGCCAGTAGGCCAGGTGCCCGGCGAGCGTCTCACCGGTCAGCGTTTCACGCTGCCACTGCGCGAAGTCGCCGAACTGGATCGGCAGCGGGGGGAGCGGCGAAGCGGCCCCGGCGGCGAAGGCGGCATACAGGTCCGCGACCTCGCGCAGGAAGATGCGCAGCGACCACTCGTCGGCGGCGATGTGGTGCAGCACCGCGACGAACAGATGTCGCCGGCGCTCCAGCTGGAACAGGGCGGTGTGCAGCAAGGGGCCGCGCGCCAGGTCGAACGGCTGCCGGATCACGGCGATCGCCAGGCGCCGCGCTTCCGCCTCCCGGCGCGCCGCGGCGAGCCCCGCCAGGTCGACCAGCGGCAGCGGCGTGGCGTGGCCGGGCAGGACGACCTGCACCAGGCCGCCGGGACCGTCGGCAAAGCAGGTGCGCAGGATCTCGTGGCGGCGCACCACCTCTTCCAGGGCCTGTGCCAGGCTCCGCGCGTCCAGGCGGCCGTCCAGCTGGACGGCGACGGGGTTGTTGTAGGCGATCAGGCCCGGCGTGAGCTTGTCGACGAACCAGAAGCGCTGCTGGGCAAACGATGCCGGCGCCCAGCCCGCGGACCGCCGGCGCTCGATGCGCTGCGACGGGCCACCCGCCGTCGGCGCCGCCAGCTCCGCCGCCTGCTTGAGCTCCAGGACGACCCGGCCCAACTCCGCCACGGTCGGTGCGGCGAACAGCTTTTCCACCGGCAGCTCGACGCCATGGATCTCCCGCACCCGCGCGGCCAGCTGGGTGGCCAGCAGCGAGTGCCCGCCGAGCGCGAAGAAGTCGTCCTGCGCCCCCACCTGGGCGATCCCCAGCAGCTCCTGCCAGATGCCGACCAGCGTCTCTTCCACCGCGTTGCCAGGGGCGACGTAAGGATGCAGCAGGTTCGGCCGTCCGTAGGTGGTGGTGGTCGCCCGCGGGCTGTCCGCCGGTCCGGCGTCGGGTTGGCCTGCGTCCGGCTCCACCCAATAGCGGCGGCGCTCGAACGGATAGGTGGGCAGCCGCAGCCGGTGCCGCCGCTCGCCGCCGCGAAAGCCCTCCCAATCCACCCGCGCGCCGGCCAGCCAGAGCTTGCCCAGGGTGGTGAGCAGGTGTCCGGCGTCGCCCTCCGGGCCGGCGCTCGACGGCAGCGACGCCAGCGCCAGCCGCTCGGCTCCGGCGGGCGCCAGCTGCAGGGCCAGGCTGGTCAACGCCGCGCCGGGGCCGACTTCGAGCACCACGCGGTCGGGTTCCTGCCAGAGCGTCGTCATCGCCTGCTGGAACTGGATGGGCTGGCGGAGGTGGCGGACCCAGTAGGCCGGTGCCGTCACCTCCTCGGCCGTGACCCAGCGGCCGGTGACCGTCGACATCCAGGGGATCTCCGGCGGCCGCAGCGACACCGCGCCCACCAGCTGCTCGAAGCGCTCGGCGAGCGGCGTCATCATCGGCGAATGGAAGGCGTGGCGGGCGCGCAGCCGCCGGCTGGGCACGCCCTCGGCATGCAGCTGTTGCGCGAGCTGCGAGACCGCCGCGGCCGGACCTGCGACGACGCTGATCTGCGGCCCGTTGCAGGCCGCCACCACCAGCTCGGCGCCCAGGCGGCCGCCCAGGTCCGCTTCGCCCAGCGGCACCGCCAGCATCGCGCCGGCCGGCAGCTCGTCGATCATGCGGGCGCGCCGGGCGACCAGCAGCAGGGCGTCTTCGAGCGACAGGACGCCGGCCAGGCAGGCAGCCAGAAACTCGCCGACGCTGTAGCCGACCACGCCCTGCGGCCGCACCCCCCACTGCTGCCACAGGCCCGCCAGCGCGTAGCCGACGACGAACGCCGCGGGCTGGGCGAGCGCGGTGCGGTCCAGCTCGTCCTGGCCGTCCTGGCCGCCCGGGTCGCCGCCGGCCGCCTGGTCGCGCCCCGGGAACAGCCGCCGCGGGCCTGCCGCCGGCGGGGCCGCCGGCGCCGGGGCGGCCGGGTAGAGCACGGTGCGCAGGTCCACGCCGAGCTCCGGGGCGAGCAGCTGGGCGCAGCGGTCGACCCGCTCGCGGAAGGCCGGTTCCCCTTCGTAGAGGGCACGCCCCATCTGCGCGTGCTGCTCGCCCAGGCCGGAGAACAGGAAGACGACCGGGCGGTCGACGGCCTCCTGCCAGGTGGTCACCAGGTGCGCCGGGTCGCGCTCGGCGAGCGCCCGCCGCGCCTCTTCGACCCCCTGGCACAGCAGCATCCGGCGATGCTCGAAGCGCTGGCGCCCCCGTTGCAGCGTCGAGGCCAGGTCGGCCAGCGACAGCTGCGGGTGGGCGGCCAGGTGGGCCGCCAGGCGGTCGGTTGCGGCTTCCAGGGCGCCGGCGGTGCGGGCCGACAGCACCAGCAGCTGGCGGTCCCGCGCCGGCGGGTCCGCCGCGCCGGCCGCCGGCGCCTCTTCGAGCACCACGTGCGCGTTGGTGCCGCCCATGCCGAACGAGCTGACCCCGGCCCGGCGGGGCCCTCCCTGCGCCGGCCACGCGACCGTCTCGGTGTTGACGTAGAAGGGCGAGCCGGCGAAATCGATCTTCGGGTTGGGACGCTGAAAATGCAGGCTGGGCACCAGCGTCCGGTGCTCCAGCGCCAGCACCGTCTTGATCAGGCCCGCGACTCCCGCCGCCGCGTCGAGATGGCCGATGTTGGTCTTGACCGAGCCCACCGCGCAGCGGCCGCGGCCGGCGTCGCCTTCGCCAAAGGCCAGGGTCATGGCGGCGATCTCGATCGGGTCGCCGAGCGCCGTGCCGCTGCCGTGCGCCTCGAGGTAGCTGATGGCCTCCGGCTCCAGCCCGGCGACGGCGAGCGCCTCGGCGATGACTTCGGCCTGCCCCTCCAGGCTGGGCGCGGTGAAGCCCACCTTCTGCGCGCCGTCGTTGTTGACCGCCGAGCCGCGAATCACGGCGCGCACCGCGTCGCCCGCCGCGAGGGCGTCTTCGAGCCGGCGCAGGACCACCACCCCGGCGCCGCTGCCGCCCACCGCGCCGCTGGACGCCGCGTCGAAAGCGCGGCAGTGGCCGTCGGCGGAGGCGATCCCTCCCGGCTGGTAGACGTACCCCATCGCCTGCGGCACCGCGACCGCCACGCCGCCGGCCAGCGCCAGGTCGCACTCGCCGTTGAGCAGGCTCTGGCAGGCCACGTGCACCGCCACCAGGGACGTCGAACACGCGGTCTGCAGGGTCATGCTCGGGCCCCGCAGGTTCAACTTGTAGGAGACGCGGCTGGCCAGAAAGTCTTTTTCCTGGCCGACCAGGGTCTGCAAGGCGCCGGTGCCCGCCAGCAGGTCGCGGCGGGAAAAGAGGTGGAACAGAAAATAGCTGTTGGTACTGGCGCCGGCAAAGACCCCGATGCGTCCGGCGAAGGTTGCGGGATCGCTGGCGGCGTCTTCCAGCGCCTCCCAGGCGCACTCCAGGAAGAGGCGCTGCTGCGGATCGAGCAGCGCCGCGTCGCGGGCGCTGAAGCCGAAGAAGGCGGCGTCGAAGCGGTCCACGTCGGCCAGCGCCCCCCGCGCTTTGACATAGTCCGGCCGGGCGAGCACAGAGGCGTCGACGCCGGACGCCGCCAGCGCTTCGTCGCTGAAAAAGGTGATCGCGTCCAGCCCTTCGCGCAGGTTGCGCCAGAAGTGCTCCAACGTCGGCGCCTGCGGGAAGCGCCCGCTCATGCCGGTGACGGCAATGGCATTGGCGAGCTCGGCGGGGAGGGTCTGGTCGGTCATCCGGGGGCGCTCTCCTTGGCAGACGGGTGCGGCGAAAGGTCGCTGTCGCGCCGCCGCCGGGTGAGCGTGCGGCGCATCGCGGCACGTTCGCGGCCGGCGGCGAGCGGCGCCGCGCCGCCCTGGGCTCGCGGCCGGCCGCCGGCGATCAGGTCGGCCACCAGGCATTCCGGGTCGCCGGCGACCTGGGCGAGCAGCGCCACGTGGCGGCTGGACAGTGCGGCGACCGTTTCAGCGGCGAAGAGAGCGGCGTCGTACTGCCAGCCGAACGACAGCGAGTCGCCGGTCGCGGCGGCGATCAGGCTGAGATCGAGCATCGCAGCCTGCTGGCGCAGGCGGTACGCTTCGAGCTGCAGGCCGCCGACCTCGATCCCGACGCCCGCGACGCCTTGCAGCAGGCGCGAGACTCTCTGCTGGCCGCCCTCGTAGAGGACGCACAGCACCTGGAAGAGCGGCGATTGGCCGGCGTTGCGCGGCGGTTGCAGCCGCTCCACCAGCAGCGGGAAGGGGTAGTCCTGGTGCGCCAGCGCCTCCTCCAGCGCCCCGCTCACCCGCGCCAGCAGCTGCCGGAAGGAAGCGTCCGGCGCGACCTCCGCGCGCACCACGACCGGATTGACGAAGTAGCCCACCACCTGGTCCAGCTCCGGCAGCCCCCGCCCCGGCGCCGGCCATCCCACCGAAATGTCCTGCTGGCCGGTCATCTCGTGCAGGAGGACGAACAGGGCGGCCAGCAGCAGCGCTCCCATGTGCGTCCCTTCGCCCTGTGCCAGGGCGGCGAGCGCGGCGTGCACGGCCGGGTCCAGCTGGCCGCCGTGGGTGGCGCCGCGGAAACTCTGCACCAGGGGCCGCGGGTAGTCGGTGGGCAGCGCCAGGGGCGGTGCACCGTGCAACCGCTGGCTCCAGTGCCGCCACAGCCGCTCTCCCTCCGGTCCGTCGAGCAGCTCCGCCTGCCAGCGCACGAACTGGTCGTAGCCCGCGGTGGCCTCCGGCAGCCGGGCGGCGCCGCCGTCGCGCTCGGCGGCGTAGAGCTCGCCCAGCTCGCCCACCAGCTGCGCCATGGAAGCGAAGTCCACCGTGATGTGATGCAGCACCAGCAGCATGAGGTGGTCGGCGGCGCCCAGGCTGAGCAGGTGCAGGCGCACCAGCGGCCCGCGCTCCAGGTCGAAAGGCCGGTGGGCGCGGGCCGCCATCCATTCGTCGACCTGGTCGCCGTCCCAGCCGGAGGCTTCGACCACTTCGATGTCCGGCGCGGCGGCCGGCTGCACCGCCCGTACCGGCGCTCCGCTCGACGCGGGGAAGAGGGTGCGCAGCGCCGCGTGGCGCGCCACCAGCGCCGTGCAGGCGCGCACCATCGCGTCGGCGGCGAGCGGCGAGCGCAGGCGCGCCGGCACGATCACGTTATAGGCGGCGCTGCGCGGCGCCAGACGCTGCAGGAACCACAGCGCCCGCTGGCCGTACGACAGCGCCGGCCGCGCCTCGCCGCTCATGGTGTGTCCCGTCCCGGATCGGCGCCGGCTGCCGCGCCGGCGCGGCGGCGGTGGGTGCGGCTCTGGCGCACCTGCGCCCGCTCCCCCGCCCTCTTCACCACCGGCTCGCCGCCCCCGCCCTGGTCTTGCCGCAGAAATCCGGCCAGGCCTGCGATGGTCGGATAGCGGAACAGCGTCAGCAGGGGAATCCGCTGCCGCAGCGTCTCTTCCAGCCGGGCGTGCAGCTTGACCAGCAGGATGGAGTGGCCGCCGAGCTCGAAGAAGCTGTCGTGGATGCCGACCCTGGGCAGTTGCAGCAGCTCCGACCAGAGCGCCGCCAGGGACTGCTCCAGCTCGCTGCGCGGCGGCTCGAACGCGGTGGCCAGCTGCGGCCGCTGGCTCTCCCAGGGGGGCAGGGCCCCGCGGTCGACCTTGCCGCCTAAGGTCTGCGGCAGCACCGGCAGCAGGGCGTAGTCCGCCGGCACCATCGGCTCCGGCAGCAGGGTGCTCAGGTGGGCGCGCAGCTCCCAGGCCGGCAGCGGCCCGTCTGTCGCCGCCACGTAGGCGATCAGCCGGTGCTCCGAGGGAGTCGCCTTCCAGAGCAGGACCGCCGCCTGCCGCACCCGCGGATGGCGCAGCAGCGCCGCCTCGATCTCGCCCAGCTCCACCCGGTGTCCACGCACCTTGATCTGGCGGTCGATGCGGCCCAGGTACTCCAGCTCGCCGTTCGGCAGGTGGCGGCCGAGGTCGCCGCTGCGATAGAGCCGCGATCCCGCCTTGTCGCTGTAGGGATGGGGCACGAAGCGCGCGGCGGTCGTGCCGGGCACGCCGCGGTAGCCGCGCGCCACGCCGGGGCCCGCCACGCACAGCTCGCCGGGCACGCCGATGGGCACCGGCTGCTGGTGGCGGTCCAGCACGTGGATCTCGAGATCCTGCAGCGGGCGGCCGATCCAGCTGCCGAGCGGCGGCGTCAGGTCGGCGAGCCGCATGCGCCGCAGGGTGGAGTGCACCGTCGTCTCGGTGATGCCGTACATGTTGTAGAGCCACGGCTCGCCGGCCGCTTCGCCGCCGCAGCTGTCGAACCACCAGCCCAGGCCGCCCACGTCCACCGCTTCGCCGGCCAGGATGATCAGGCGCAGGGAACCGCGCTGCAAGGGCGCCAGCGCCAGCTGGCCGAAGGCCGACGGCGTCTGGTTGAGCACCGTCACCCGTTCGCTCACCAGCAGCTCGGCCAGGGCGCCCGGCGACTGGCGGATCGACTGCGGCACCACCACCAGCCGGCCGCCGAACGCCAGGGCGCCCCAGAGCTCCCAGACCGCAAGATCGAAGGCGTAGGAATGGAACAGGGTCCACACGTCGGCGGCGCCCATGGCCAGCTCGCCGGCGTCCGCGGTGAGCAGCCGCGCCACGTTGCCGCGCGTCACCTCGACCCCCTTGGGGCGGCCGGTAGAGCCCGAGGTATGGATCAGGTAGGCCGCGGACTCGGCCTCGAAGCTTGCCGCGGGCGGGGGGGCGTGCCCGCTCACGCCGCTCGCGGGCGGCGGCATGTCGCCGTCGACCACCAGCAGCGCGCAGCGTTGCAACGGCAGCTGCGCCGCCAGCGCCGGCTGGGCGATCAGCACGCGTGCACCGCACTCCCCCAGCAGCGAGGCCAGGCGCGCCGGCGGGTTGGCAGGGTCGAGCGGCACGTAGGTGCCGCCGGCATCGAGCACCGCCAGGATGGACCAGACCAGCTCCGCCGAGCGCTCCAGGCAGAGAGCGACGCGCACCTCCGGACCGACGCCGAGCCGGCGCAGGCGGGCCGCCAGCTCGAAGGCGCGGGCGCCCAGCTGGGCGTAGGTCAGCCGCTCGACCTGCCCCCGCCGCCAATAGGTCACCGCCTCCGCGTCCGGCCGCAGGGCGACCTGGTCGCGGAAGAGCAGCGATACGTCGATCGCCGGCGGCGCCGGCCGGTCCGGCCGCAGGGTGACGTCGGCCCACTCCCGCAGCAGCTGGTGGCGCTGCACAGGGTCGAGCAGCACGGCGTCGGCAAGGCGGCGCTCGGGCGCCGCGACAAGATCGTCGAGCAGCACCGCGTACTGCGCCGCCATCCGGCCGCAGGTCGCGGCGGTGAAGAGGTCGGAGTTGTACTCCAGCCAGCCGGCGACCGCGTGCCCGCTGTCGGACAGCTCGAGCGCCAGGTCGAACTGCGCGGTGCCGGGCGCGACCTCCACGGGGTGCCACGCGAGGCCGGCCGCCTCGGCTCCGGAGAAGGGGTCGCTCTCCAAGCTGAACAGCACCTGAAACACCGGTGTGCGGCTGGGGTCGCGCTCGTGCTGCAGCTCGTGGACCAGCTTGGCGAACGGCAGATCCTGGTGGTCAAAGGCGGCGAGCGATGCCTGCCGCACCCGCCCCAGCAGCTGCCGCAGCGTGGGATCCCCGGCGCACTCGATGCGCACCGCCAGGGTATCGGCAAAAGGGCCGATGAGGTCCCTGGTCTCCGCCCGGCCGCGGTTGGCGACGCCGGCGCCGACCACCAGGATGTCGCCGGCGCCGACGCCGACGCGTGCGAGCAGGGCGCTCCACGCGGTCAGCAGCGTCATGAACAGGGTGGCGCCTTCCTGCCGTCCGAGCTGGTGCAGCGCCTCGACCGCCGGTCGCGCCAGCGCCAGCCGGCGGCGCTCGCCGCGCTGCGTCTGCACTTCGGGCCGGCGGCAGGTGGGCAGCTCGAGGGTCACGGCCTGGGCGTGCAGCTCGCGCCAGTAGGCGAGCTGGCGCTCGAGCCGCTCGCCCGCCAGCCAGGCGCGTTGCCAGGCGGCGAAGTCGCCGTACTGCAGGGCAAGCTCGCGCAGCGGTGACGCGCCGCCGCCGGCGAACGCCTGGTAGAGCGCCGCCAGCTCGCGAAAGAAAATCCCCAGCGAGCGGCCGTCGAAGGCGATGGCGTGAACGTGCAGCAGCAGGACGTGATCGGCGGCGCCAGCGCGGAGCAGCGCGACGCGCAGCAGCGGGCCGCGTTCCAGGTCGAAAGGCCGCGCGGCCAGCTGCCGCGAGATGCGCTGGACCTGCGCCTGGCGCGCGCCGGACGGCAGGTCTCCAAGATCGACTGCCGCGAGCGGCGGCGCCTGCACGGGATCGATGTGCTGCACCGGCTCCCCCGCCTGGCTGCGGAAGCGCGCCCGCAGCACCTGGTGGCGCGACACGATCTCGCGCAGACCGCGATGCAGCGCCGCCACCTGCAGCCGGCCCGCCAGGCGGACGCCGCCGGCGATGCCATAGGCCGTGGCCAGCGGGTTGAGCTGGTGGAGGAGCCAGAGGCGCTGCTGGGCAAAGGAGAGCGGCCAGGAGCTGCCGGGGCGGCGTGGGATCGGCGCGTTGCCGGGGCCGTCCGCAGTACTTGTGATGACCACTAGGTTACCAGCTTACATGCACAAAAAAACATTAGAGCACGCCCGCTCTATTGTCAATTTTGCCGGCGAGCAATTCGATCGCCCCATCCGCTCCCTGGCGCACCAGCTCCCCGGTGCGGAACACCTGCTCGCCGACCGCCCACGGATGCGGCACAATACATTCCACCAGGATCTGATGGCGCTCGGCCGCGCTCAGCAGCGGCAGGTCGGAGAGCCGCCGGTGCGGCTCCGCCGCAACCCCGGCAAGCAGCCGCGCGTAGCCCGCCGCCAGGCGCGCGATGGTCGCCGCGTCGAACAGCTCGCGGCGGTACTCGACCTGGCAGGCGAGGCCCTGGGCGGTCTCGGTCAGCGCCACGGTGATCTCGAACTTCGCCGTCCCCGTTCCCTGGGGGAGCACGCTCAGCTCCAGCCCCGGCAGCGACAGCGCGTCCGCGGGGGCGTTCTGCAGGACCAGCAGCACCTGCACCAGCGCCGGCCGGCTGGCGTCGCGGTCCGGCACCAGCTCCTCGACCAGGCGTTCGAACGGCAGCTCCTGGTGGGCATAGGCGCCGAGCGTCGTCTCCCGCACCTGCTCCAGCAGGTCCAGAAAGCCGGGGTCGCCGGCAAGACCGACCCGCAACGGCAGGGTGTTGACGAAGAAGCCGATCAGCGGCTCGGTTTCGGCTCGCGTGCGCCCGGCGACGGGTGTGCCCACCACCATGTCCTGCTGGCCGCTCCAGCGCGCCAGCAGGACGGCGAAGGCGGCCAGGGAGGTCATGAACAGCGTCGCCCCGTGCCGCCGAGAGAGCGCCCCGAGCTGCGCCAGTGCCGGGCCGTCGCCGAGCGTCAGCTGGCGCTCCGCCCCCCGGTGGCTGGCCAACGCCGGACGTGGACGGTCGGTCGGCAGCTCCAGGATCGCCGGCGCTCCCGCCAGCCGCTGCCGCCACCAGGCCAGCTCCGTGTCGCGGCGCCCGCCATCCAGGACCTGGCGCTGCCAGGCGGCGAAGTCCGCGTACTGCACCTCGAGCTCCGGCAGCGGGCTGGGCTGGCGCTGCAGGAAGGCGGTGTAGAGCGCCCCGAGCTCGCGCGTCAGCACCCCGACCGACCAGCCGTCGCTGGCGATGTGATGCATGGTCACCAGCGCCACCTGCTCCCCGGCCGCCAGCGCCAGAAGCGACACGCGCAGCAGAGGCGCCACCGTCAGGTCGAAGGGCGCGCGCGCCTCCTCGCGGGTCAGCCGCTCTTCTTCCTGAAGCCGCGCCCCGGCCGGCAGCCGCGCCAGGTCGATCACCGGCAGCGCGAGCGGCCGCGGCGGCATGACTTCCTGGTGCGGCTCCCCGGCGTCCATCAGGAATCGCGTCCGCAGCACCTCGTGCCGGCGCACGATCTCGCTCCAGGCCGCGGCCAGCGCCGCGCGGTCCAGCTGTCCCCGCAACCGCACGGTGGCCGCGAGGTTGTACTGCGCGCTGCCCGGTTCCAGCCGGTCGAGGAACCACAGGCGCTGCTGGGCAAACGACAGCGTCAGCCGCTGCTGCCGCGACACCCGCTGGATCGGCGGCGCCGCCTCCTCCTTGTCCGTGCCGCCGGCCAGCAGGCGCTCGATGCGGGCCGCCAGCGCCGCCACCACCGGCGCCTCGAACAGCGTGCGGATCGCCATTGTCACGCCGAAGACGCTGCGCACCCGCGACACCACCTGGGTCGCCAGCAGCGAATGGCCGCCGAGAGCGAAGAAATCGTCCTCCACGCCCACCTGCGGCCGCTGCAGCACCTCGGCGAAGATCCCCGCCACCAGCTCCTCGGCCGGCGTTCGCGGCCCCTGCCCGCCCGGCGTGGCGCTCTGTTCCTGGACGGCGCGGGCGGCGAGCGCCCGGCGGTCGAGCTTGCCCAGCGGCGACCGCGGCAGCGCCGGCAGGACGGTGAACGACGCCGGCACCATGAAGGCCGGCAGCCTGGCCTGGACGAACCGGCGCAGATCCCCGGCGGCCGGCGCCGCCGCGGCCGCCGCCTCGACGTAGGCCGCCAGGCGGCGATCGCCCACACCGCCGTCACCGCCGGCGTCGCCCACACTGCCGCCACCGCCGCCGTCATCGCCACCGCGGCGAGCGGTGCCCTGGACCACCACCACCGCCGCCTCCCGCACCCCCGGATGCTGCCGCAGCACCGCCTCGACTTCGCCGGGCTCGACGCGGAAGCCGCGGATCTTGACCTGGTGATCCAGGCGGCCCAGAAACTCGAGCGGTCCGGCCGCGGTCCGGCGCACCAGGTCGCCGGTGCGGTACAGCCGCTCTCCGGGCACCCACGGGTGCGGCACGAAGCGCTCCGCCGTCAGGTCGGGACGGCTCCAGTACCCCCGCGCCAGGCCGTCGCCGCCGATCGTCAGCTCCCCGGCGGCCCCCGACGGCACCACCGCCCCAAAGCGGTCCAGCACGTAGATCGACGTGTTGGACACCGGCAGGCCGATCGGCACGCCGGCCGCGTCCGGCGCCACCGCCTGGACCTGCTGCCACGACGCGAACGTCGTGCTCTCCGCCGGTCCGTAGAAGTGCAGCAGACGCCCCGGCGGCGCGGTCGCCAGCACCGTCCGCGCCGCCGCCGGGTCCACCGCCTCGCCGCCGAACAGCACGTTCGACAGGCCCGCGAGCGCTCCCGGCAGCTCGCGCGCCAGCTTGGTGAACAGCGCCGTGGTCAGGAACTGCGTGCTGACCCGCTGCTGCCGCAGCAGCGCCGCCAGGTCCTCCGGCGCCAGCACCGCCTCGCGCGGGATCACCACCATCGCGGCGCCGTTGAGCAGCGGCCCCCAGATCTCGTAGGTCGCCGCGTCGAAGCTGATGTTGGCCGCCTGCCCCATGCGGTCCCCAGGCCCCAGGCGCAGGTAGCTGGCCTCGCGCGCCAGGCGCACGATCCCGCGGTGCGCCAGGGCCACCCCCTTGGGCAGCCCGGTCGAGCCCGAGGTGTAGATCAGGCACGCCAGGGCATCTGCCGGCAGCCGCACCGGCGGGGCGCCCGCGCGCCGCGGTGTCTCCGAGGTTTCCGGGGTCGGCGGGTTCTCCGGGCTCCGCGGGTCCTCGCTGTCCCAGCCGCCCTCGTCCACCGCCACCAGCGCCACCAGCCGCCCGCGCCCCGCCAGGCGCTGCCGCGTCGGGCCGTGCACCAGCACGACCTCGGCGCCCGCATCCGCCAGCAGGTAGTCCAGGCGTTCGTCTGGAAAGCCGGCGTCGAGCGGCACGTAGATGCCACCCGCCATGACGATCGCCAGGATGCCCACGATGAGCTCCGGCGAGCGCTCCATCGAAACGCACACCGGCGTCTGGGGGGCGACGCCCAGCGAATGGAGGTGGCGCGCCAGGCGGTGCGACGCCCGGTGCAACCGCCGGTAGCTCCACACGTCGTCCCCGGCGACGATCGCCGGCGCCTCCGGCAGCGCGCCGGCCACCGCGGCAAACAGCTCCTGCAGGCAGCTGTCGCGCGGATAGGCGCTGTCGCTGTCGTTCCATTCCACCAGGGCCTGCTGGCGTTCGGCCGCGCTCAGCAGCGGCAGATGGGAGAGCCGCTGATGCGGCTCCGCCACCGCCCCGGCAAGCAGCCGGGCGTAGCCCGCCGCCAGGCGCGCGATCGTCGCCGCGTCGAACAGGTCGCGGCTGTATTCGATCTCCCCCAAAAGGCCGTGCGCCGTCTCGGTCCAGGTGCAGGTCAGCTCGAACTTGGCCGTCCCCGTCGGCGCGGCGGAAAGGGTGAGCGCCAGCCCGGGCAGATCGAGGGAGCCCGCCAGGTCCTGCTGGATGCCGAGCATCACCTGGACCAGCGGCGGCCGGCTGCCGTCGCGCTCCGCCGCCAGCTCCTCGACCAGCCGCTCGAAGGGCAGCTCCTGGTGGGCATGGGCCGCCAGCGCCGTCTCGCGCACCCGCCCCAGCAGCTCGCCGAACTCGGGGTCGCCCGCCAGGTCCAGCCGCAGGGCCAGGGTGTTGACGAAGAGGCCGATCAATGGCTCCGTCTCCACCCGCGTGCGGCCGGCGATCGGCATCCCCACCGCCAGGTCGTCCTGGCCGGTGTGACGCCCCAGGACCGCGCCGAATCCGGCGAGGAGCGTCATGAACAGCGTCGCCCCCTGCTGCCGCGCCAGCCGTGCCAGAGCGGACGCGTCAGGGTCGGCGACGGCGAAACCGTGGACCGCCCCGCGCAGGCTGCGCACCGCCGGCCGCGGGTGGTCCGCCGGCAGCTGCAGCACCTGCGGCATCCCCGCCAGCTGCCGCCGCCACCAGGCCAGCTCCGCACCCAGGCGCTCGCCGGTCAGCTGGCGCCGCTGCCAGGCGGCGAAATCCGCGTACTGGATCGGCAGCTCCACCAGCGGGCTGGGCCGGCCGGCCAGGTACGCCGCGTACAGCGCGCCCAGCTCTTCGACCAGCACGCCCATCGACCAGCCGTCGCTCACGATGTGGTGCAGGGTGAGCAGCAGCACGTGCCGCTCGGCTGCCGACCGCAGCAGCGCCACGCGCAGCAGGCCGGCTGGCCGCGGTGGCCAGCCGGCGCTCGCCGGAGCGATAGGTCCGCCGGCCAGGTCGAAGGGCGTGCGCGCTTCGGCGCTCGCCAGGCGCCTGGTTTCGCCCTCGCGCCGTGCCGCGGGCAGCCCCGCCAGGCAGACCAGCGGCAGGGCGAAGGCGGCGGGCGCCGCGACGACCTGCGCCGGTTGGCCCGCCAGGTTGCGGAAGGTGGTCCGCAGCGTGTCGTGCCGTCGCGTCACCTCCGCCAGAGCCCGGCCGAGCGCCGCGACGTCCAGCCGGCCGCACAGCTCGACCGCGCCCGCCACGTTGTAGAGCGGGGTGCCCGGCTCCAGGAGGTCCAGGAACCACAGCCGCTGCTGGGCGAACGACAGCGCCAGCGGTTCCTGGCGCGACACCCGCACGAGCGGTGCCTGCCCCAGGCGGGCGCCGTCGCCGTCGCTAGTGCCGCCCACCAGGATGCTGTCGATCCGGCCGGCAAGGGCGGCGGCCGTGGGCGCCTCGAACAGTGCCCGCACCGGCAGCTCGACGCCGAAGATCGCGCCCACCCGCACCGTCACCTGGGTCGCCAGCAGGGAGTGCCCGCCGAGGGCGAAGAAGTCCTCTTCGATGCCCGGCCGCTCCACCCGCAGCACCGTGGCGAAGATCCCCGCCACCAGCTCCTCGGTCGGCGTGCGCGGCGCAGCGGCGCCGCCCCTGCCGCCCCGCTCCGTGCCGGCGAGCGGCAGCGCGGCCAGCGCGCGGCGGTCCAGCTTGCCGTTGGCCGTCTGCGGCAGCGCCTCGAGGAACAGGTAGACCGCCGGCACCATGTATTCGGGCAGCCGGGCGGCGGCGAGCTGGCGCAGATCCGCCGCCGCGACGGCGCCCGGCGCGCTCACCACGCACGCGACCAGGCCCACCCCGCCGGGCAGGTCCTGGCGCGCCACGACGACCGCCGCGCGCACCGCGGGATGCGACAGCAGCGCCGCCTCGATCTCCGCGGGCTCGACGCGGAAGCCGCGCACCTTGACCTGCTGGTCCAGGCGCCCCAGGTAGTCCAGCTGACCGTCCGGCCGGTAGCGGCCGCGGTCGCCGGAACGGTACAGGCGCTCGCCGGGGCGCGCCGCGAACGGGTCGGGCACGAAGCGCTCCGCGGTCAGGTCGGGCCGCCCCTGGTAGCCGCGCGCCACCCCCGCGCCGCCGACGCAGAGCTCGCCCGCCGCCCCCGGCGGCACCAGCTCCAGGCGCGGACCCAGCAGGCGCAGGGTGAGATCGGGGATCGCCTCGCCGATCGGGCTGCGCTGCGGCTGCGCCAGGTCGCCAAGGCCGAGCGGCCGCCAGGTGACGTGTACCGTGGTCTCGGTGATGCCGTACATGTTCACCAGCCGCGGCGCCGCGGGATCGTGATCCTGGTACCAGGGGCGCAGGCTGGACAGGTCCAGGGCCTCGCCGCCGAAGATCACCCAGCGCAGCGCGAGCGGCGCCCGCTCCGCCGCCGGCGTCGCCCGGTCGGCCTCGATCAGCTGGCGGAAGGCCGAGGGGGTCTGGTTGAGCACCGTCACCCCCTGGTCGGCCAGCAGGCGCCGGAAGGCTGCCGGCGACCGGCTCACCCAGTGCGGCACCACCACCAGGCGGCCGCCGTGGGCCAGCGCCCCCCACAGCTCCCAGACCGAAAAGTCAAAGCTGTACGAATGGAAGAGCGCCCAGACGTCGGCGGGTCCGAAGCCGAACCAGGTCGCGGTCGCCGACAGCAGCCGCGCCACGCTGCCGTGGCGCACCAGCACGCCCTTGGGCCGGCCCGTCGAGCCCGAGGTGAAGATGACGTAGCAGAGGTTGTCGGGGCTCGCGACCGGCGGCGGGTTGCGCTCGTCCGCCGTCGCCAGCTCTTGCGCGTCGCCCGCCAGGTCGCCGCCGGCGGCCAGATCGACGATCGCCGCCGCCGCGGACACCGGCGGCAGGTCGCGCCCGCCGTGCGTCACCAGCACTTGCAGCGCCGCGTCGCGGCAGAGCAGCTCCAGCCGCTCGGCGGGAGCGGTGGGGTCGAGCGGCACGTAGGCGCCGCCGGCCTTGAGGATCCCCAGCAGGGCCACCACCAGCTCGCGCGAGCGGTCGAGCAGCGCGCCCACCCGCACCTCCGGCCCCACCCCCAGCCGGCGCAGGCGCCACGCCAGGCGGTTGGCCCGCCGGTTCAGCTCGCCGTAGGTCCAGCTCTCGCCGTCGAGCGTCACCGCCTGCGCCTGCGGCGCCCGCGCCGCCTGCGCCTCGAACAGCGCCTGCAGCGTCTGCTCCGCGCGCTCGACCGGCCGGCCGGCGTTCCAGGCGAGCAGCTGCCGGCGCTCCGCCGCGGCAAGCATCGGCACGGCGGAGAGCGCCAGATCAGGGTTCGCGACCACCGATTCCAGGAGGAGCGCGAAGCGTTCCAGCAGGCGCGCCGCCGTCGCGCCCTCCCACAGGTCGGCGCTGTATTGCAGGGCCAGGCCCAGGCCCTCCCGCCTGTCGACCACGTGCAGCAGCAGGTCGAAAGGGGCGGGAGCATGGCCCAGGGAAAGCGACGCCAACCGCAGCTCGCCCAGGTCCACGTCCACTCCCTCTTCGCCCAGGGAGAACGCGGTGAGCCCCTCGAGCCCCCGCGCCTCCTTGTGCAGCACCAGCGAGACCTGGAACAGCGGCGTCCGGCTGGCGTCGCGGTCCGGCTGCAGGTGCTCGGCGAGGAGCGGCAGCGGATAGTCCTGCGCGAAGGCGGCCGCGACCGCCGCCCGCGTGCGCGCGAACAGCGCGCCAAAGCCGGGGTCGCCGGCCAGGTCGCCGCGCAGCACCACCGAGTTGACGAAGTAGCCCACCGTGCCGGCGAACTGCGCCTGCGCCCGCCCGGCCCGCTGCGTGCCCAGGGCGATGTCCTCCTGGCCGCTGTGGCGGCCCAGCAGCGCTTGCCAGGCGGCGGCCAGGGCCATGAACAGCGTGCCGTGCCGCGCCCGGCTCAGCCCGCGCAGGTCGCCGGCCAGCGCCGCCGGCAGCCGCAGCCGGCGGGTGTCGCCGCGGAAGGTCTGGACGGCGGGGCGCGGCCGGTCGGTGGCCAGCTCCAGGGTGGGCAGCCCGGCCAGCTGGCCCTGCCAGTAGGCCAGCCGCTCCTCGCCCGCGCCGCCGGCCAGCAGCTCCTCCTCCAGCCGGACGTGTTCCGTGTAGGCCATGCCCGGCGGGCCGAGCCGCGCCGGCTCGCCGCCGGCCGCCTGGCGGTAGAGCACCGGCAGCTCCCGCATCAGGATGGCGAGCGACCAGAAATCCGCCACGATGTGGTGGATGACCAGCAGCAGCACCGGGTCGGCGGCGTCGCCAGCCAGCAGGGTGAGCCGCAGCAGAGGCCCCCGCGCCAGGTCGAACGGCGTCCACGCCAGTTCGGCCAGGCGATCGGCCAGGCGCGCCGCGCTCCAGCCGGCCGTCTCCTCGCGCCCGAGGCTGAAGGTCAGCCGCTCCGCGACCCGTTGCCGCGGCTCGCCCGCGACCGCCGGAAACGTCGTCCGCAGCGCCGCATGGCGGTCGACCAGCGCCTGCGCCGCGCGCTCGAGCGTCGCGGCTTCGATCGGCGTGCGCACCCGCGCCGCGGCAGCGATGTTGTAGGCGCCGCTTTCAGGCGCCAGGTGCTGCAGGAACCACAGCGACCGCTGCCCCTGGGACAGCGCCGCCGGAGCGCCGCCGGGGTCCGCCGCCGGCGCCTCGCCGGCAGGCGCGGACGCGGGCGCAGCCGGATTGGAGAGCCGGCCGCCGGGCAGGGACCTGGGATTCGAAATCGCCATGTTTCTATGACTAGCGTAACCCGTAAGGCCACCCGGCGCTGCCGGGTGGCAAGAACCGATTCGGCGATGCAGCAGAAGGTGCGGCAGCGCAACCCCACCATGTTTGGTGTACCTGCCGGTTGCGTCGTGACAAGAGCTCCGATTCGAATTGCCCCCGGGGGGACGATGGCGACGGAGCGTAACCTTGTCGGCGCCGCTCGCGTAGTAGGACACGCAGCGCCCGCCGGCGGGCGGCCCGCACGACGCGGCGGGCGCTCGTCGCAATGGCGGCGACTTTGGCGGAGGGATCGAGCGGATGAACCCATCGGATGGCGCTCAGCGCGGGGTGCCGGCGCTGGAAAGCCTGGCGCAGGATCTGCGGTACGCGGTGCGCATGCTGGGCAAGAGCCCGGGCTTCACCGCCGTCGCGCTGCTGTCGCTCGCCTTCGGCATCGGCACCAACAGCGCCATCTTCAGCGTCGTCGACGCCCTGCTGCTCAAGAGCCTGCCGGTGGCGGGCGCCGATCAGCTGGTCATCCTGCAGCACACCGCGCCGTCGGACTCCGAGCGGCATGAGCTCTTCACCTACCGCGGCTTCGAGCAGCTGCGCCAGGCGAGCGACGTGGTCGCCGGCATCTTCGCGCTCACCCGCCAGTTCACCGCGGTGGTGCGGCCGATGGGCGGCGGCGGCCTGCCGGAGGGCGACGCGGCGGCGGGGGCCGAAGCTACCGAGAAGGCCACGGCGCAGCTGGTCTCCGGCAACTTCTTCGCCGTCCTGGGTGCCGGCGCCGCCCGCGGGCGGACCTTCGACCAGACCGAGGACGTGCCGCCGCGGATGCACCCGGTGGCGGTGCTCAGCGACGGCTACTGGCGGCGGCGTTTCGGCGGCGACCCGCGCGTCGTCGGCGCCACGGTGAGCGTCAACGGCGCTCCGGTCACCGTGCTCGGGGTCATGCCGAAGGGCTTCTTCGGCGTGCTGGTCGACGTGGCGCCCGACGTCTACCTACCGCTCAGCCTGCGCGAGGCGGTGCACTACAACGGCGACACCGACACCAACGGTCCCGATCACTTCGAGATGCCCGTCTGGCAGCGGCCGCACACCCAATGGCTGGAGCTGATGGCGCGGCGCCGGCCCGGCGTCACGCCGCAGCGCGCCACCGCCGTGCTGGACGTGCTGTTCCATCGCGAGATCGTGGCGGCGCTGGCCGACATCAAGGACGCGAGCGACCGTCGCGACGAGCTCGCCCGGCGGCTGGTGCTCCTGCCGGGTGGGCGCGGCCTGTCCAACCTCCGCGAGCGGATCACCCAGCCGCTGTTCATCCTGATGGGAGTGGCCGCGCTGGTGCTGCTCATCGCCTGCGCCAACATCGCCAACCTGCTGCTGGCGCGCGCCGACCGGCGGCGCAAGGAGATGGCCGTGCGGCTGGGGATCGGCGCCGCCCGCGGCCGGCTGGTGCGCCAGCTGCTCACCGAGAGCCTGCTGCTTTCCGGGCTGGGCGCCGTCCTGGGCCTGCTGTTCGCCTTCTGGGGCAGCCGCTTCCTGTTCACCCTGCTGGCGCGCGGCGACGTGCCAGTGCAGCTCGACGCGGTGCTCGACCTGCGGCGTCTGGGGTTCGCCGCCGCCGTGGCGCTCGCGACCGGCGTCTTTTTCGGCCTGGCGCCGGCCCTGCAAGCGACGCGGGTCGATCTCAGCGCCACCCTCAAGGATGCCGCCCGCTCCGTCGGCGCCGCCAGGCGAGGCCGCGGCGGGGGGTTCCACCTGCCGCTCGGCAGCCTGCTGGTGGTGCTGCAGATCGGGCTGTCGCTGGTGCTGCTGGTCGGCGCCGGCCTGTTCGTGCGCAGCTTGCGAAATCTGCTGAGCGTCGATCCCGGCTTCGATCGCGAGGCGCTGTTCCAGGTGCAGATCAACCCGCGCCTGCTGGCGCTCAGCGAACCGCGGCTGCTCGACCTCTACCGCCGGCTCGAGGACCGCATGGGCGCCCTGCCCGGCGTGCGCTCGGTGAGCCTGTCGCTGGACGGTCAGCTGGGCACCCACGTGCGCTCCGAGGGCTTTTCCGTGCCGGGCTACGACCAGCATCGCCTCAACGACAACGAGCAGGTGACCCATGTCGGGCTGGTGACGCCGGCCTACTTCGCCACCGTCGGCGTGCCGCTCCTCCGTGGGCGCGCCTTCACCGCCGCCGACCGCGCCGGCGCCCCCAAGGTCGCGATCATCAACGAAACCCTGGCGCGCCGCTTCTTTCCGCACGGCCCGGTGATCGGCGAGCACCTGGGCTTCGGCGACGCCGCGCACGCGCGGGACTTCGAGATCGTCGGCCTGGCCCGCGACTCCAAGTACAACACCCTGCGCGAGACCACCCCCTTCATGGTCTACCGCCCCGTCGCGCAGGCACCCGACAACCTCGAGTACGTCGAGGTCCGCTCGACCCCCCAGGCCGCCGTCGCCGTGGCGTCGCGCCTGCGCCGGACAGTCGCCGAAGTCGAGCCCGCCCTTGCCGTGTTCGACGTGTCCGCCACCGACCAGCAGGTCGCCCGCTCCCTCGCCAGGGAGCAGGCCATCGCCCGCCTCACCGGCTTCTTCGGCGTGCTCGCCCTGCTGCTGGCCGCCATCGGCCTCTACGGCGTCCTGTCCTATGGGGTCGCTCGCCGCACCAACGAAATCGGCCTCCGCATGGCCCTGGGCGCGCCGCGCGCCAACGTCCTCTCCCTGGTCCTGCGCGACAGCTGTCAGCTCGTCGCCTTGGGTCTTGGCGCCGGGCTCCTGGCCGCACTCGCCGCCACCCGCCTCGCCGCCAGCCAACTCTACGGGCTCGCCGCCAACGACCCTCTCACCTTCGCCGTCGCCACCGCCGCCATGGCCCTGGTCGCCCTCTTCGCCGGCTATCTTCCCGCCCGCCGCGCCGCCGACACCGACCCGATGACCGCGCTGCGGCACGAGTAGCAGCGGCGGCCTGCCTGGCCGCCGAGGCCGAGGCCGAGCCAGGAGTCGAGCGCGGTCGCGGCGAACGAAGCTGTCGAGGTCTGCGATAATCGCCAACTCCCAGATTGTGTCCCGCAGCCAGGGAACATTTCACTGCTCTGCCGACAGGAGGATGGCCCAAGATGCTCCGCCAGACCTGTGTAGCTCTGCTGCTGGTCTCTGCCGCGGCCCTCGGTGCCGCGGCGCCGAGCACCGCGCATGCGGCCGCCAAGGCCGCGATCACCACCCTGGAGCCCGGCACGCTCAAGGTCTGCCTGTACGCCGGCTTCGCGCCGTTTGCCTCGAAAGTGAACGGTCAGTGGCAGGGCTGGGACGTGGATTACCTCGCCGCCTTCGCGGCCGCCAATTCTCTTAAGTTTGTGGTGGTCGAGCACGATTTCAACGGCATCTGGCTGGCCCCCGGTCAGAAGCTGTGCGACGTTGCGGGCACGGGAATCTCCGACATCGCGGAGCGCCGCCAGGCCGCGGGCAAGGACGCCGTATGGTCGAATACCTACTACGGCGTGGTGCGGACCTTCCTGGTGCGCACCGAGCAGTTCGCCAATCTTGCCAAGGTGGAAGATCTGCGCGGCAGGAAGGCCATCATCACCAAGGGCTCGACCGCCAATACCGATCTCTGCTATCGCATGGCGGCCAGCAAGCTGCATCCGTGCGTCAAGCCCGGCGGCGACCAGCCGTGCAGCTTCCCAGGCTTCGATCTGAAACCCACCACCGACAAGTCGTGCGTCGACATTCAGTACCCGCAAGACAACGACGAAGGCAAGGCCGCGGCGGCGGTCGCCAACAGCGGCAGCGATTACTCTCCCTTCGCCTACGGCGGCGGCTATGGCAGCATTCAGACGCTGGTCTGCCAGTGGTCGTCCACCCAGCGGCTGGCCACCGTCTGGCCGCATTGCAACATGTCGAGCAACGGCGTGAACGCCTACGCCGAGCCCTTCTCCTTCGTCGTGCGCGCTGCCGATGCGGGCCTGGCGAACGCCATCAACTGCTTCATCGGCGCCAACAAATACGCGGGAACGCCGATCCCCGACCTCGGCTGCCAGCGTCCATCCTGGACGCCGCCGCCCGCCGCCTGTACCAGGTAGGCCGAACGGCCTGGCACAAAGGAGCCCGCCGCCAGGCCAGCCCGGAAGGGAACGCCTGGCTGCCGATCAGCCGATCCGGGTGGGCTGCGACCTGTAGCTGATGAGCGTCTCGGCGATGTTGGCCGCGAGGTCGGCCATAGCCTCCAGCTCGTCGGTAATGGCGCCATGCAGCTCCAGCTGAAGCGGAGTCAGCAGAGGGCCTATCCATTCTGGGTCGACCACGGTTCGCTGGAACAGCGCCGTGGTCTCGTACCGATTGGTGAGGACCTGCTGAAGTCGGAGGGTGATCTCGTTGTTTGGCTCGGCGCACCGCAGATCCAGCTGATCGAGAGCTCCAAAGCACTCCGCGAGCAGTCTCTGGGTCAGAAGAACCAGCTGCAGCAGACTCGGCGAGGGAGGCCCCATGCCCTGGGTGCGAAAGCGAATCCTGTTGCTGCAGGCCAGGATGTACACGATGTCGCTACCGACGATGATCATCGTTCGCAGCAGATGAAGGTCAGCGGCCGCCGGTGTGAACCGGGCAAAGGCGTAGCAGATGTCCTCCTGCAACCTGCGCATGTGCAAATCGGCCTGGCGATCATCGAGATCGTTGCCCAAGGGAAAGCTGGGCTCTTTTAACTTGATGAGGGTATCGGTCACGAAACCCTCGACCCTGCGCCCAAAGACGCGCAGGCGGTCCAGCTCATGCTTGATAGACGCTTCAAAGATCACTCTGCTCATACCAATGCTCCAAAGATCTACCAGAGAGAATACTCAATTCGCCCGCGCAGGTCCTCGACGATGTGTGACAGCCGTGTTACGGAGTCCGGGCAATGTGACAACACGCTGGCGCCAGTTCGTAAGTAGAAGAAAGAAAGGCTCCTTAGGACCACACATGGGCACCGCAACGTCGCTCTCGGCGCCTGTCGAGTCGAGGAGCGCCTCGCCAGCCGGTTGGCGTAACGGGTGCCGAGATGGCCGGGCTGATCGCCGCCCCCCAATGCCGCCTGGGTTTCAGCTCGGGGCCGCTGCAAGCGTGCGAGGCGGCCGAGAAATCCGTAGACTGTGGAGACGCAATCGCTTCGATGATCTCCCGCGACCCGCCCATGAGGTGAGCCATGGTATCCGACCCTTCGACACCTTCGTCTGCCGCTCGCAAGTCCAACCATCATATGCGCTTCCACGTCCCGCACCTGCACCTGGCGCCGGTGTTCGGGGAGGGGTGGTTCGGCGCCAAGGCCGAAGCGTTTGCGCGCTTCTTCGGCACGCCGACCTTCCTGGTCGCGCAGTCGCTGATCGTCGGCGTCTGGATCGCGGTGAACGTCGTCGGCTGGACGAAGTTCGACGTCTACCCCTTCATCTTGCTGAACCTCGCGTTCAGCCTGCAGGCAGCCTACGCCGCACCGCTCATCCTGCTCGCCCAGACCCGTCAGGCCGACCGCGACAAGGCGCTGGCCGAGGCCGACGCACAACACCGCGAGGCCCTGGCAACCGCCAGCCTGGAGCGCCAGGAGGTGGCGGCCAGCCAGGGTGAGCAGCTGCTGGTGCTCCTGCGTCAGAACACCGAGCTGACGCGGCTCACCCAGGAGCTCACCGCCCAGATCCGCCTGCTGACCGAGGAGATCCACAGCCGCACCTGCCCCGGAGGATGTGACGAAGTGCCGTAGTCTGGGATCTCACCCCGGATGGACGTTGAAGAATCGTGCCGACTGCGGCGAGGGGTTGTCGAAGGAGATCACGTTGCCATCGACTTTCATCTTGTCGATCGTCAGCAGGCTGCCTTCGCCGGCGCCGCTGCCCTGGGCGGGCAGTTGGATTTGCAGGATGACAAAGCGCGAGCTGCGGGTCAGGGTGGAAAAGCTCAGAAAGGGGCTGATGGCCAGCGGCGGGCGGTTGAGGACCGCCAGCAGCTGCCGCCCCTTCGGCGTCTCCTGGATGGCGGCGGCGGCCAGTGGATAGGTCATCTGGTCGTCCAGGCTATGGCCGATGACCAGGCTGCCGGCGCTGGCTTTCCACTGTGCGTCGCGGAGCGGATAGGCGCCTGAGCTGTCGACGTCATCGACAACGGCATCGTCGATCTTGGCGATGCGGCCCAGCGCCGCCGCCAGCTGCGTCATCTCTCCGTTGTCGGCAAAGTGATTCACCGACAGGGTGAACGTGGCGCGCGCCCGGCTGGTGACGTTCACCACGTCGCCGCTCCAGTGCGTCGCACGCTCCGGTGCCGCGGGGAGAGCTGGCGCAGCGGCGGCAGCCGGGGGCATGGAGGCGGTGGAAGCCGTGGAGGCAGCCGGCAGGGCAGTCGCGGCCAACGAGCCATAGATTGCAGCGGCGGCGGCCAGCCCGAGAATGCGTGAAGCCCAGAAATTCATTGCATCTCCTTCCCCAATGGACGGAGCCGTTGCGGCTCCGCTCGAAACCACCCCATTGCAACCGCAATACCATTCTAAGGGAATGGCTAAGGCATTGATCCACATTGGTTTGTGATTGCCACCGGGAGCTGTGGAGGCGTTTGGATAACGGCAGTGTGCTCTAGAGTGGACGCCGCGAGGGATTGGCGTGCCTGCCGGGCGCGAGCGATCAGAATCTTCGATGTCATGCGAAGTGCGCTACCATCAAACAAAGTTTCACCTCTGCCGCGCTGGACAGCGACCGGCGTGGCAACTCGACCGATATTCGGCTGGAGGAGTCAAGTGCGAAACCATCCTGCGGCCGGGGTGCTGCTTTGCGCACTATCGGCGATCGCCTTGCCGTCCCGCGGCGATACGCCGCTCGTGCGCAGCTTCGAACTCCACTACCAGGCCCGCATCCAGGTCCCCGCCGGCGCCGGCAGCGTCGAGGCATGGCTGCCCTATCCCACCTCCGATGCCCACCAGCAGATCTCCGAGGTGCACGTCGACGCCCCGGTTGCTTTCACCGTCGTCGCCGGTGACCCGGTGCTGGGCAATTCGATGCTCCACCTGATGGCCCCTGGCGGTTCTGCGGCGCGATCGCTGGCCATTGAAATGGTTTTCAAAGTCGATCGCCAAGAATATGTGCACCGGGATTTCGCCGCGGCTGCGCCGCCGCCGCCGGGCGTCCTGCCGGACGAGGTTGCGCGCTGGCTGCGTCCCGACCGCCTGGTGCCGCTCGACGACACCATTCGCCAGCTCGCCAACTCAGTCACCGCCGGCTCTCGCACCGACCTCGACAAGGCGCGCGCGATCTACGACTACGTGGTGGCGACCATGGCCTACGACAAGAGCGGCACCGGCTGGGGCAACGGTGACATCTATTGGGCCTGCAGCGCCAAGCGCGGCAACTGCACCGACTTTCACGCTCTCTTCATCGGCCTCTGCCGCGCCGCCGGCCTGCCGGCCAAGTTCGAGATCGGCCTGCCGCTCCCGCCCGGCCGCGGCACGGGCGAGATCGCCGGCTATCACTGCTGGGCTGAGTTCTACCTGCGCGGCTATGGGTGGGTGCCGGTGGACGCCTCAGAAGCCAAAAAGCACCTTGAAAAGAAGGACTACTTCTTCGGCGCCCACGACGAGAACCGCGTGCAGCTTTCGGCCGGCCGCGACCTGGTTCTGAGCCCCAAGCAGGCGGGCGCTCCGCTCAACTACTTCGTCTATCCCTACGTCGAGGTCGATGGCAAACCGTTGCCTGCCCTGGCTGCCGTGTCCGCGGTGGGCGCCGGGGCGGCCAGCGCCACGGCGACCGCCGGTGTTGCCACCACGATCCGTTTCCGTGACTTGCCCTGAAATCCGGCCGCCGGGCGCGGCGCGCCGAGCAGCGGCAGATAGCGTTTCGGCGACAACGCCTGCGCAGACCGCGGATCGACGCCCGCCAGGCCGGTATCTATCGTATGACGAAGACACACCGATCCACCTCCGCCGCGAGGTGGATGAGCCCGACCGGCGGGCGGCGCTTGATGAGCGCCCCGGTCAGGGCTCGCAATGCGTTGCGCAGGAGGTGATCGTACCGCCATCGCAAATACAGCAGTCAATGCATTCCCCGGTCTCGTAGCAGGCCAGGCACCAGTTCAGCGCCGACGCCTTGGGTGCAGAGGCGAGAAGCGCCGCGCCGGCGATCAGGACGACCAGGGCGAACTTGGCCATTCTCTTCATGATTTCCTCCTCAAATCGGCGCACCCTGCACCAGTGGCGATCCCGGTCCAGGCGGCCTTGGTTTCGACCTCGATTGTGACTCCACTCAATTGGGTAAGTGCTGCTGGTCGGAGGCATGGCGACAGGCGCCGACATGGGCCACCGTTCCCCGCAGCACAGCTTTCGACCGGGGCGCAGTCAGCGTAGGCAGACAACTAGTCTGCTCTGCAGACTTATTGACATCGCCTTAGTAGTCTGCGATGATGCATCCATGCGCGGACGAGCGACGCAACCCGTGGACCTCGGCAAGATCGCCTTCCTGACTCGCCGCTTCCGGCACCTGCAGGGGCTGCGATTGGCGGTTCCGCAGGCGCTTTTGCTCGCGGCTATCAGCTTGCCCCATGCGCGCATCCTGCCGGTAACGTCCGCAGTGCTCCTTGATTCCACTCTCCTGATCGCCTACCTCGCGCTAAGCCGTTACGGCGCAAAGTACTACGCTGCGCGGCTGGGCGTCGTGCTCCCTCACCGCTCTCCGCTGGACGGCATCCCGCAGGCGGCCGTGGCAGGCGTACCCTCGCGCCGGCAAGGCGCCGAGGGGGCGGGCTCTCTGCAGATCGATGTGGGGGCCCTTGCGGCGATGGCGATCCAGGTGGGCGGATTCAGCCTCTCGATCCTGGCGTTCGGCTTTTTGCTCGCGTTTTTCTACCTCGATCTGGCGCCCAGGTACGATCCCGCGGTCCTGGCCGCGACGAAAGCCTTCTATCTGCTGGGAGCTACCGCCTTTCTGGGCGACTGGTGCCTGAGCCGGGAGCGCCGCCTCGACCAGATCCATGTGGCTCTTCTGGGCCTGGGCATCCTGGCCATGGCCGCCTTCAGCGGCCAGCTGCACCTGTTCGATGCCCGGACACCGCATGTGGACTTCTGCTCGGCCGTGCTGATCCTGAGCGCCGCCGTTGCCATCCGCGGAACCTGCGACCTCCTGCAGCTGCTGCGCGCCTTCCCGCTATCGCCAGATGACGGCGCGGCGGGAGGAGCGCGCTCCGCCGCAAGCAGCTCGAAGTCCTGAGCCCACCCCCTCGTGCCGCCCACCCCCGCCCTGGGGCTCGCCGCGGGCCAGGAATTGTGCTGCTCAGGAGCGTCGAGAAGTGCCTCTATATCAGCCTTCGGCGGGGAGGTACGAGAAGGTCGGACCCGCGTTGGCTCCCGGGTGTCCTGACAGGGGGTTGCGGATCAGCTCCAGCGCTTTGTACTTGAGCTCGAACATCGTGCCGACAGCCGGCAGGAGAAGGTCCGGGCGGCCGTCGAAGGCGCCCTGGAGCTGGCGCAGGAGATGCGAGTAGATACGGTCGAACGCCTGCGAGGCGTCGCGCAGCTCGCCGGGGGGGAAGTCGTCCGGCCGCAGGTCGTGGAGCATCGGGTAGACGGCGGTGTAGTCGACTGGAAAGGGTTCTCCCCTGGGCTCGTCGAAGCGGCCGTCGTGGACTGCGTGCCGCTGGTCCGCGGCATAGCGGCGCTGGTATTTGATCTCCATGAAGCGGAAGAAGTGTGCGAGGTCGCCGTCGCCGTCGTACATCGAGTGGGTGTCGCCCTCGCCCTGGTCGATGATCTGATCGAGGGCTTGCCTGGCGGCGGTGAGGTCGTGGACCGGGATCACGGAGCCGCCGCCGCCGTAGTAGTGCTCGGGAGCGACCTGGCGCGCGGGGTCGCCGGCGAAGACTGTGCGCTCGCCGAGCCGCTGCACCAGGGTTGCCAGTCCGTCGACGATCGCCTGGTAGAACTCGCCCACGGTCCGGTAGGGTCCGAGCTCGGCGACCCACAGCGGGGTGGCCGCGTGGCGCTCGGCGAGCGCCGGCTCGACGTGCGGACGCGAGGGCTCTTCGATCTTCAGAAAGGTTTCGATCGCCGCTGCGGAAAAAGGGAGCAAATGAACCATGAACTGCCGCTCGCCGTCCGGGAGGTAGGCGGGATAGCGAGGGACGAAGCCGGGCTCGTCGATCCGCAGGCGGCCGTCGACGGCGTTGAGAACGTTGGCCGCAAGGGTCATGTGGAGCATCTCCTCGACCAGGACCGAGCGGAGGATCTGCCCCACCTCGTCGTTGCTCCCCGGTTGCAGGGTGTAGTAGGCGCAGAGGTAAGGCGGCAGCACCGCCAGCTCCAGCTGGACGGCGGCTTTGAGGTGCCGGCGGAGGTCCTCCAGGGTTTCGATCATTGCCCGTTGCTCCTTGCCTGCGCCGGTTCCAGGTCGCGCAGGATCGACCGCGCCGTCCGGAAGGAGAGGGCGGCCAGGGTGAGCGTGGGGTTCGAGGTGCCGATCGTGGGGAAGCTGCCGCAGCCGACTGCGTACAGGTTCGAGTGGTCCCAGGTACGCTGCCAGGAGTCGACCACCGAGCTCCCCTGGGAGGTCCCCATGATGTGGGTGCCGGCGAAGTGGCCGGCGCCGCCCCACAGCAGCTCCTGGTTGCGCCAGGTGTAGGAGCTGACGAAGCTTCCCGCCGGATTGGTGCGGTCGTCGACTCCCAGCCACTGGAAAAGCCGGGTCGCCAGCTCGTTGCCCGCCGCCATGCCCGCCGCGACGTAGTCCGAGAAGGCGTATTGGATGACCGGCCGGTAGTTGCCCAGCGGGTCCAGGTATTGCGGGTCGATGGTGACCCGGTTGCCGGGATCGGGGGTCTGCTCGATCAGGAACCCGAGGCGCATCTGGCGGGGCACGGTGTCGGCCAGGAAGGCGCGCAGGCGGGGACCGAACAGGTTGCCCGGATCGACGGCCTGGTCGATCCAGGTTGCCGGCGCGCCGGTGGGCCAGGTCCAGCCGTCGTTGCCGATCTCGATGCGAAACGCCGAGAGGTCGCGCCGGAAGTCGCCGCCCCGCAGGTCCTCGATCCCGGAGGTCGAGAGCGGACCGCGGTAGGCGCCCGCCGGCTCGGGCAGCAGCCCCCAGCGCAAGACGACCGGATGGTCCATGAGGTTGCGGCCGACCAGCCCTGAGGATCGTGCCAGGTTCGAGGCGAGGAGCAGCTTGGCGTTTTCGACCGCGTGGGCGGCGAGCACGTAGATCCGCCCCCTCGCCGTCCGCGTCGTGTGCGCGGGCGAGCTTGGATCGGCGTAGGCCTGGTACTCGATCCCGGTCACCCGGCCGCCGTCGGGTTCCACCAGGACCCGCGCCGCAACCGCCTGCACCGCGACCGTCAGGCGGTCCCCGTCCGCCTGCGCCAGGCTCTTGAGGGCGTTGTACTTCGCCTGGATGGGGCAGATCGGGACGCAGGCGCTGTTGCCGGCGCAGCGCTGGCCGAGGTCCCTGGCCAGATCCTGACCGCGCCGCCGTGGATCGACCGCGCCGACCGGCCGGTAGCCGCGAGCGCCGTCCGGCGGTCCGTAGCCCTCCGGGTAGCGGTAGTCGGGGTTGGGGATCGAGTTCCGCCCCTGTGGGGTGCTGCGCACCTGGAGCGCTCGGCGCACGCCGCCGAGCTCGACCGTCCGGCCGTCGATCGTGCGGCCGAGGACCTGGTCGAGCCAGCTCTGGGGAATCTTGCGCATGGGGAAGACGTAGTCCTGCGGAAAGCGGATCCCCAGGTACTCCTGCTCGCCGACGTCGGCCGATACGCCGATCTCCATTTCGGCCAGCGCGTAGTCGGCCTGCAGCTCGTCGTAGCCCAGCGGCCAGTCCAGCCCGACCCCGAAGCGGCTGCGCAGCGCGAAGTCCTCTGGCAGCATGCGCAGGCAGGTGCCCAGCCAGTGGAGCGTCGTGCCCCCCGCGGTCCGGGTGTAGGTGCTGCCGAAGGTCACCGGTCCCTGCTGTACGAAGTAGCCGGTCCCTGGAATGCCGATGTCGAGCACGTTGGGCTGCGGCGCGTCGGGGTTGTAGGGGTACGGCGACTCCGGGGTCTTGGCGTTCGCGGTATAGAAGCTCTCGAGGTTGCTCTGGTAGCCGCCCCAGGTCCGGGCGGTGCCGGTGCCGGCCTCCAGCACCAGCACGCTTTTGCCCGCCCGGGTCAGCGCCCGGGCCAGGATGGCGCCGGCGATCCCGGCGCCGACGATGACGACGTCGTAGTCCTCTCGGTGGCTGTCCATCGGTCCCTCGCCGCGGGTCAGACGTTGGAATCGTTGCGCGGAGGCTGCGCCCAGGTGCCATAGCCGGGCTGGTTGGCACCCTGGGCGTGGGTTCCGCCGGCAATCCACATCAGACCCTGCGGGTAGGACTGCGGGGACACCACGCGGGTGACGTCGCCGGGCGACACGCCGTGGGCATCGCGCCAAGCCTGCGGGAGCTCGTTCCAGCTCCCCACATACCAGAGCGTGATCAGGTTGCGGGCGACAGGTCCGAGCCGGGGATCGCCCAGGATGCGGGTGCGGATGCCCATGTCGAGGTCCCCTGCCTGCTCGATTTCCGAGAAGGTCCGCAGGAGGTCGGAGGTGACGCCGTCCCCCACCACCTCGATCAGGGTCTGGAAGTAGGTCTGACCCACGCCGGTGCCCTGGAGCTCGACGGCGGAGAAGCCGGTCAGGGCCACCGAGAGCTCATGGAACGTTTGCAACCGAGGATCGTCCGCCATGCCTCGCCACCTCCCCGTCGAGCGTCGGGCGCGCCAGCGCCGGCCTGCAGCGTAACGCTGGGAGCCTAGCCGTCGCCTTATTTATTTGCAATGCCTTATTGCTAAAGGAGGTGCCTATGCGGTTCCGCGGCAAGCTTTTGGGTCTGATCCTGTTGCTGGCTGCCGATGTGATGGCGGGCTGCACCATGAACAACGTCCCCGTCACCGGCGGCGGCGGGCCGACCGCCCAGGAAGGTCAATCGGAAACGTCGGTTACTGTCGGGTCGGCGGGCAAGCAGAGCATCGTCAATGTCAGCTTCAACGACGAGACCGGCACCGAGTCGACGATTCAGTACACCCCCACTTCCCGTATCGTGCAGAGCGGCGCCAGCCTGATGGGCTGGTCCTATTCGACCGACGGCGGCAACACCTGGGCCTACGGCGGCAAGGTGAGCCCGCCCAAGGACTGGCCCATCCTGTGGGGCGATCCGGCAAGCACCACCTCGCGCACCAACCCGGCCGCGGTCTTCATTTCAAACCTCGCCGTTCCGGCTGCCAACTATCCGGCGGGTGGCGTGGTGAGCCAGAACGGCGGCAGCGGCTTCTACACCGCTCTCGGCGGCGCCTGCATCGCGAAGTCGAAGGACGGCGGCAAGACCTTCGCCATCTACCAGTGCATCGACAACGCCCAGCACTTCTACGATGGAGGCAGCATGGCGGCCGGCCCGGACGGCTCCATCTACGCTGCCTATGTCGATACGGTCACCAGCCAGATCGACGTCTGGAAGGCTGCCAACGAAAACGGCGTCTTCACCCTGATGCCGCCGCCCTTCCCCAATCTCGCGATCGGTACCCATCCTCGCCTGCGCGTCGACCAGAACGGCTCCCAGCTCTACGTCGCGGCCCAGGCCGAGAACCAGGTCGTTTTCATCACCCGCTTCCTCGGACCAGGCTGGGACAGCCCGGTGCCTGCCAGCAACCCGATCGCCTGGTACCCGACGATCAACCTTGCCGACCGCGTCCTCCGCACCGGACCGCAGTTCACCTTCGACGTGTCGTCCGCCAGCGTCCTCGGCGGCGACGAAGTGCGCGTGATCTATACCGCCTTCGACTCCAAGAGCAACCGCTACGTCCTCATGGGGTCGCGCTGCCCGCTGGCCCTCGGCACCTGCTTCGATGTCCCACCCTGGGCCACCACCAACGCCAACTTCACCACCCTCCAGGGCGACCAGTTCAACCCCTCTCTCCGCGCCTTCGCCGGCACTTCCCCCAACACGCCCGCGGAGTGGAAGCTCACCTACCTCTCGCGACAAGAGGACCCCACCGGCAACAGCGTCATCGTCCAGCAGGGCAACCTCGCGGTTATCGGCACCGGCACCCCGGTGCGCATCCTCTTCCCCTTCAAGCTCATCAACCCGCTCACCGTGTGCCCCGACACCCGCGGCTACTGGGGCGACTACGAAGGTCTCGAGTTGCTCGGCGTCAATCAAAACGCCCCAACCTTCCTCGCCGCCTTCACCGACTCCTCGCAGGGCTGCACCCAGCAGTGGGAGTACACCTCCTCCCAGGTCCACGTCAGCGCCACTCCCTTCCAGTGACGCCGCGATCTGCTCGAAGCCAAGGAGATCCAGGTCATGAACCCGACCGTTCGGCTCAACCACCGCCGCCACCAGGCCGCCGTCCTCGCCCAGATCCTGGCCGGCGCCCTCGCCCTCCTCGCCCTGGCCTGCGCGCAGAACCCGCCACCGCAGAGCGTCGCCCCCACAGCCGGCGGGCGTCCGCCAGTCCAGGTCGCCGAAAGACCCATCGGCCCGGGACCTGAAGTGCCGAAGATGGACATCGCGCCCAGCCACGGCACCTGCGCCCCCGAGAAGAAGACGCCCTTCGCCCTGGTCGCCTGCTGCAACGGCAAAGAGGCCTGTTCCGGCCAGTGCGTCCACACCGTCGCCGGCGAGGTCGCCTGTGCCTGCTACGAAACTCCCGGCGGCTGCCGCGAAGGCCAGGTCTGCTGCCGCTTCCGGCACGCCTGCACCGCGGCCCTGGACTGCGCGCCTCCCGAGTGATCCACCCGGCCCGCGAGCGGCCCCACCTTCACGAGTCGTCGCGCGGTTTGCTCCCAGGGTCAGTCTTCGATCGCCGTCATCGTGATGCGCAGGCGGGGGCAGGGGTCGCCTCTCGCCTGGCACGTCAAGCAGGTATGCTGGCGGCAGCCATCCCTTGGAAGGAGCTACCCGTGTCGAGAATCGCTCGGAGCATCCGCCGCGTCATCCTCCCGTCGCTCGCCCTGGTCGCCGTCGTCGCCGTAAGCGCGATCGCCGGCAGCCTGCTGTCCGCAAGAGCCGCCGCCGGTCAGGACGCCGCTGCCGTCAGCCCGACCGTCGTCAAGGTGAAGTTCGCAAACGCCCGCGTCCGCGTGCTCGAAACCATCAGCCACCCCGGCGACCACGAAGGCTGGCATTCCCATCCCGCCAACATCGTCTACGTGATCGCCGGCGGCAAGCTGCGCATCACTACCCCCGACGGCAAGTCCAACGAAGTGGAGTTCAAGACCGGCGATACCCTCTACCGAGATCCCGTCATCCATGCCGCCGAAAACATCGGCACCACCACCCTGCACGCCATCATCGTCGAGCTCGAGCCGGCCGCGGAAGTCAGGTAGCGATTGCCGATACCGACCCGAGCCGCGACCGGTCCACATGGCGCCGCCAGCTCGTTGCTCCCGGTTAGCGCCCGCCTCCATGTGCGCTTGGCTTTGCGACCCCCTCTCTCGGTCGAGAGGGGGTCGGTGCAAGGTGGGTTGGAGGAGCGGCCTTGAAAGCTCCGACGGGCCTGCTCGCCACCGCGGGCATGGCCTTCCTGCTGCTTGCGGCCCTGGAAAGCGCCGGCGCCCCTGCTTCGTCTGCGCCCGCCCGGCCGCGTCTGCGCGAGCTGGGGAGTGCGCCAGGCGTCCTGCCTCCAGGGTCGCTCGACGCCATCACCGATGTCGTCGGCGTGCGGGTCGGGCATCAGACACTGGTGCGCGGTGACGGGGTGCGCACCGGCGTCACCGCCATCCTCCCGCATGGCGGCAACCTCTTCCAGCAGAAGACCCCGGCCGCGGTCTACGTCGGCAACGGCTTCGGCAAGGCGGCGGGCTTCCTGCAAGTCCAGGAGCTGGGGAACCTGGAAACCCCGATCGTCCTCACCAACACCCTGGCTGTCGGCACCGCGGTCGAGGCGGTCGTCGGCTGGACCCTGGAGCAGCCCGGCAACGCCGATGTGCGCTCGGTCAATGCCCTGGTCGGCGAGACCAACGACGGCTACCTGAACGACATCCGCGGCCGCCAGGTCACCGCGGCCGACGTGCGCGCCGCCATCGCCGCCGCGCGGCCCGGCCCGGTCGAAGAAGGGAGCGTGGGGGCGGGCACCGGCACCGCGGCGCTCGGCTGGAAGGGCGGCATCGGCACCGCCTCGCGAGCGCTTCCCAAGAGCCTCGGCGGCTACACGGTGGGAGCGCTCGTGCAATCCAACTTCGGCGGCATCTTGACCATCGACGGCGTGCCCGTCGGCCGGCGCCTGGGCCGCTACGATTTCCGCCAGCAGCTGGGGGAGGGAGGAGCACCGCCGGCGGGCGACCGCGCCGGCTCGTGCATGATGATCGTTGCCACCGACGCCCCCCTGTCGTCGCGCAACCTGGAGCGTCTGGCCCGCCGCGCCCCGCTGGGCCTGGCGCGCACCGGCTCCTACCTGGCCAACGGCTCGGGCGACTTCGTGATCGCCTTCTCCACCCGCAACCTCGTCCCCCACGAGGCAACGACCGCGACCCTCACCGTCGAGGATCTTCCCAACGACGCCATGAGCCCCCTCTTCCTGGCCACCGTCGAAGCGGTCGAAGAGGCCGTCTACAATTCCCTCCTGAAGGCGACGACGGTGACCGGCTTCCAGGGCCACACCGTCGAAGCCATCCCCATCGATCCACTGCGCAACCTGCTAGCCGAGGCCGGACGCCTCAAGGCGCCCTGACTCGCATCCGCACTGTCCGCCGTAGCAGACGGCGCGGCGGTTGAACGCGCGTTGTCGCAAATCGGACTTCGTGATCTCCGGCTGATCGAGCCGAAGGGATTAGGCGGGCCGCCGGCGCGTTTCCGCGTCGAGCAGCATCGCCGCGGCGACGAGCGGCTTGGCCCAGGCGGGGGTGGCGCTCAGGTCGCGCGGAGCCACGATCCTCCCGCGCCTCACGTGCAGGAGGAGCACCAGGATGGGGGCTGCGCCGGCGTGGGGGTCGGCGTCGCCGCTGTTGTCGTAGACGCGCAGCTCCGTCAGCGTGGGTAGGAGGCGGATCACGTTCAGCCGGCCCGTTTCCCAGCGCCGGCGGATGTCAGCCTCGGCAATGTCGTGCCCGCCCTTGGCGACCCTCGCACGGACGCGCGCCATGTGCAGCTCCGGGCTGATCAAACCCACGTACCAGACGCGAACTTCGATCCCGAGGGCAGCAGCTCTGGCGAGGAGACCAGGAATGGTAGTCGCGCCAAGCGTAGACTCGAAGGCGAAGTCGAGCCGGTCGGCGATCGCTCGCTCCAAGAGCCGCCGCCCTTGGTGCCACGCGGCACTGTTCGCCTCGGCTTGGGTCACGCCAGGATCGGTCGATCGGATCCGCTGCGCGGCCTCGTCCGGGTTGAAGTAGTCCGCGCCGGCCTCGTGGAGCATGGCGCCGCCGAGGCTGCTCTTGCCGGCGCCGTTCGTCCCGCCGAGGACGTAGATCCGGGGAGGCCGACTAGCCACGTTTCTTCGCCGCCGCGACCGCGGACCTGCCGAGCCGGACGGGTGGAGCGTTGAAGGCGTCGGCCATCCCCTTGCGCGCGGCCGGTGTCTGCATCCGGGCCAGGAGCTCGTCGAACTCGGCGGTGAGTGTGTCGAGCTTCCGCTCACCGGCCGCCACCAGAGCGTCGAACTCTTTGATTGAAAGCAGTACCGCCCTCGGGGTGTCGCGCCGGGTGATCGCGACGGCGCCCTTCTCGACGGCGGTGTCGAGGACGCGACCGAACTCGTTCTTGGCCTCCGTCGCCGTGAACGTCGGCATCGCGACCCGTTCGCCCCCACGATCGTGAAATACTGATTTAGCCATGATGGCTATTATAGCCAATCTGGACGATATGCGCCCACGAAAGCTGGACGCGGCATTATGCGAATCGTACGATTGGCCACGTGACCGGGGATCCGCGATGACACGTGAAAACCGATTCCTCTCCAGGGCCGCTGCAGGGCTCCTCTTCGCCGTCGCGGCACTCGCCGCGCCGGCTCCGCCAGTGACTTGGCCCGCTTCGCCCGCCAGCCTCGCAATCCGAGCGGCCGGGCACGGGGATGCGCTGGTGCACAGTGCGATCACCCCGGAGGCGCGCGATCGTGCGGTCGACGCGGTGGCCAAGGGGGTCGCCGACAACTATGTCTACCCGGAGAAGGGTCGAGCGATGGCGGAGGCGCTGCGCCGGAACCAAGTGCACGGCGACTATGCGGCGATCACCGACGACGGCAAGCTCGCCGAACGCCTCACGGAGGACCTCCGGTCGGTGAACCACGACCTCCATCTCTCGGTACAGGTCGAGCCTCCGGAGGCTGGAGCTCCGACACCTGGATCAGGTCCTGATGACGACGGAGCGCGTGACAACTTTGGATTCCGGCGGGTCGAGCTGCTGGACGGCAATATCGGTCTCGTGCGCTTCGACGGCTTCATGAACGGGCCGGAGGCGATGCAGACTGCGGACGCCGCGATGGCATTTCTCAAGCACGCCGATGTGCTGATCTTCGATTTGCGGTGGAACCACGGCGGCGATCCAGTCATGATCCAACGTCTCGCAGGATACCTGTTCAGCAACCGCACCCACCTCAACAGCATGGTCGACCGGACTGGCGCCGTGGTCGATGATTTTTGGACCGGCAACGTTCCCGGGAAACGCTTCCGCGCCGATCTGCCGGTCTACGTTCTCACCAGCTCGGATACCTTCTCGTGTGCCGAGGAGTTCACCTACGACCTCAAGAACCTGCGGCGCGCCACGATCGTGGGCGAGACGACGGGCGGCGGCGCGCATCCCGTGATGCCCGTCCGGGTGGATGGCCGCTTCGTCGTGATGGTGCCGTTTCTCCGCGCCCTCAACCCGGTCACCAAGACGAACTGGGAAGGCGTCGGCGTAGAACCCGACGTCAAGACAACCGCGGACGCAGCCCTCGACAGGGCGCTTGTCCTCGCACGGGCGGCAGCCCACCCGCAGAGAAGTCCGGCACCTAGGGAATGAGCCCCCTCTTGCTGGCCACCGTCGAAGCGGACGCGAGCGGTCCGTTATCGGCGCCATGTGCCGGCTGTCAGCTCTTCCAGGCGACGATGCGGGTCGGAGGGGAAGGCGCGCAGCTGGGCCGCGACGCCTTGCAACATGCTGGCGACGGCGGCCTCGTCGAAGCGGCGCGCATGGTAGAAGAGCTGCAGCCGCAGGCGGTCGCCGGGGATCACCATCAGGGTGATGGGGTAGTGGGTGCGATCGTGCGCCTGGATGTCCGAGATCGCGAGGTCCGGCAGGGGGCCGAGGATCGCGGCGTCCACCGGATAGTTCTCGAAGACCAGAACGCTGTCGAAGAGCGGCGCGCTCTCCGGCGAGCCGCTCCACCGGAGCACCAGATCGCGCGGCGCGTGCTCGTGGCCGCGGGCCTCCGCCTGGGATCGCTGCAGATCCGCGAGCCAGGTCGCCAGGGGCCGCTCGCCGGGCAGGTGGACGCGCACGGGCAGGGTCGCGATGAAGGGACCGACGATCGCTTCCGCTCCCGGGAGATCGGGCGGCCGGCCCGCCGTGGTGGCGCCGAAGAGCACCTCCCGCTGGCCGGTGGCGCCGGCGAGGACCAGCGACCAGGCGCCCTGCACCAGGGTGTTCACGGTCAGGCGGTGGCGGCGGGCGAAGTCGCCGAGCGCCGCCGTCTCGCACGCTTCGAGGACCACCTGCAGCCGGCCGTAGTCGGCGGAGCGCGCCGGGGCAGGCGCCTGCGGGCACGCGGCGGCGAGCGCTGACGCGCCACAGCCGTCCAAGTGGCCGCGCCAGAAGACTTCCGCCGGCCCCCTGCCGGGCGTGCCGGCACTGGCGACGGCGCCGCTCGCTGCCTCGTGCCGCGCCAGCCAGGCGATGTGGTCGTGGAAGGGGCGGGCTGGCGGGAGATCGGGCGCGCGCCCGGCGGCAAACGCCGCGTAGCAGGCGAAGAGCTCTTTGATGAGAATGCCGTACGACCAGCCGTCGATCAACAGGTGGTGCAGGGTCGAGACCAGCTGCCAGGCGCCGTCCGGCAGCTCGATCACCGCCAGCCGGAGCAGGGGCGGTACCGCGAAATCGAAGCCGCGCTCGCGCTCGGCCAGCTGGTAGGCGTCGAGACGGGCGCGCGCCGCGTCGGGTGCGAGGCCGCGCCAGGATTCGTGCGCCGGCTCGCAGGCGGCCGCCCGATGGACGACCTGCAGCGGCCGGCGGAGGCCGCGGGCATGGAACCCGGTGCGCAGGATCTCGTGTCTTTCGACCAGCAGCTGCCAGGAGCGCGTCAAGGCGGCGGCGTCGAGCTCGCCGGTCAGCCGCAGGCTGAGCTGCACGACGTAGACGCCCGACGCCGGGGCGGCCAGGCTGTGGCCGAGCATGACCTGCTGGGCCGGCGACAGCGCGCAGACGCGCTCGATGCCGCGCAGCGCGCCGGCGCCGAGACCCGCCGCCAGCGTATCGAGATCGCTCTGGGTGGCGCCCGCCGTCGGGAAGTCCGACGGGGTCAGACCGCCGGCGGCGGGCGAACGGCAGTGCGCGATCAACGCGCGCAGCGCGGTGAGGAAGGCGTCCGCGAGCGCCTCGACGGTGGCGCGCCGGTGCACGGCCTCGCTGTAGGTCCAGGTGAGCTGGAGGCGGCCGCCCAGGATGCCGCCGTGGATCTCCAGGAGGTGGCTGCGGCGCTGCCGCGGACTGCGCGTGCTGCCCGCCGGCTCGGCGGCGGGCGCGAACAGCGAGTCCTCGCGCAGCCCGCGGTCCAGCTGCCCGAGGTAGTTGAACAGCACTTCGGGGGCGGGAATCGCGGCGAGCGCCGCGGCCACGTCGCCATCACCGCCGGTGCCGCCATCGGTGCCAGAAGTGCCGCCGCCGCCACTCAGATAGCGCAGCAGGCCGTAGCCGAGCCCGTTGCGCGGCACCGCCCGCAGCTGCTCCTTGACCGACTGCAGCAGCTCGCCCGGCTCGGGCGCCGCGCCGGGCGACCGCAGCAGGACCGGAAAGAGGCTGGTGAACCAGCCCACGGTGACCGTCGTGTCGACGCCGGCGAAGAGCTGATCTTCCCGGCCGTGGCCTTCGAGGTCCAACAGCAGCCGCGGCTCGCCGGTGAAGCCGCCGAATGCCTGGAGGAGCGCCGCCAGCAGCACGTCGTTGATCCGCGTGCGGTAGGCGGCGGGCACCTCGCGCAGAAGGGCCGTTGTGGCCGCCTCGTCCAGCTCGGCGACGACCGCGCGCGCCGAGGCGACGGTGTTGTCCGCCGGCGCGGCGGGCCGGTCGCGCGGCAGCCGCGGGACGCCGGTGCGCGCCTCGTCGAGCCAGTAGGCGGCCTCGGCCGCGGTCGCCGCCGAGCTCGCCTCCCTCGCCAGCGTCCGCGCCCACTCCTGGCAGGAGGTCGCCGCCGCCGGCAGCGCCGCCGTGCCGCCCGCCGCGGCGGCGCGATAGGCGGCTTCCAGATGGCCCAGCAGGACGCGCCAGGAGATCCCGTCCACGATCAGGTGATGGAGGATGAGGAGGAGCCGGCTTTCCTCGCCGGCGTCGAACAGCGCCGCTCGCAGCAGCGGCCCGCGCGCCAGGTCGAGGCTTTCCTGCAGACGCCCGGCCGCCGCGGCCATCGCCGGCCGCCGTGCCGCCGGCGGCAACGCCGCCAGATCGATCGCGGCCAGACGGGCGCCGGCCGCCGCGCCGCCGGCTTCGAGGGTGCCGGGCCGGCACCGGCCGCCCGCCGCGTCGCGCTCGAAGCGGTGGCCGAGAGCCGCGTGGTGCGCCACCGTCTGGTGGAGGGCGCGTTCCAGGATGCGGCGTTCGAGCCGCCGGCGCGGGGTGAGCAGGACCGCTTGGTTGAAGTGCTGGGGGTCCACCAGATCCAGCGCGAAGAACCAGCGCTGGATCGGGAGAAGCGGCACCGCACCGTCCCCCGGCTCGACCGCCGCAGCGGGCCGCGGCGCCGCGGCGGCACCCTCGGCCAGCTCGGCCAGCTCCGCCACCGTCTGGCGGCGGAACATGTCGCCGACGGTAAAGCGCAGTCCCGCTTCGCGGGCGCGGGCGACGATCTGGACACAGAGGATGGAGTCGCCGCCCAGAGCGAAGAAGTTCTCGCGCACCCCCACCCGCTCGATCCCCAAGACGCGCGACCAGATCGCTGCCAGCGTCGCCTCGGCCGTCGTCCGCGGCGCCGCCGCGGCGCCGTCGGGGCGCTGCCGCGACGGGGTTCCGAGCGGGGGAAGCGCGGCGCGGTCGCACTTGCCGTTGGGCAGCAGCGGCAGCGCCGGCAGCTCGACGAAGAACGACGGCACCATGTGGGAAGGGAGCCTTGCCGCCAACCAGGCGCGCAGGAGCTCGGAAAGCTCGGCCAGCTGGATCGACTCGCTCGCTTCGCCCTGTTCGGTCGGCTCCTGGGCAGTGGCGTGGGCCGCGACGACGTAGGCGACCAGCCGCGCTTCGCCGGGCGGCTCGCGGCGAGCCACGACGACGGTTTCCCGGACCGCCGGATGGGAGGCCAGCGCTGCCTCGATCTCGCCGGGCTCGATGCGGAAACCGCGGATCTTGACCTGGGAGTCGGCCCGCCCCAGGTATTCGATCGCGCCGTCCGGCAGCCAACGCGCCACGTCGCCGCTGCGGTACTGCCGCGCTCCCGGTTCGCCCAGGGCATCGGGCAGGAATCTCTCCGCGGTCAGCTCGGGGCGACCCAGGTAGCCGCGCGCCAGCTGCACGCCGCCGATGTACAGCTCCGCCGGCACGCCGACCGGCACCTGCCGACCTTCGCGGTCGAGCAGGTGTATCGAGGTGTTGGCGATCGGCCTGCCGATCGGCACCACCCGCCGGGCGCTCGCCGGCCCAGCCTGCACGTCGGGCCGGGGGCACGCCCAATGAGTCACCTCCACCGCCGCCTCGGTCGGCCCATACAGGTTGTGCAGCGGCGCCGCCAGCCGGCCGTAGTACTTCTGTTGCAATTCGTAGGAAAGCGCCTCGCCGCTCGCCAGGACGCGCCGCAGCCCCGGCGGCGACGGTCGTTGCCCGCTGCGCGCGGACGAGGCGGGCGGCGGCCCGCCGTCGTCGAGGAACGCCGCCAGCATCACCGGCACGAAGTGGACGACGGTGATCTCCCGCTCGCCGATCACCTGCCACAGGTAGGCGCTGTCGCGGTGCCCGCCGGGCCGCGCCATCACCAGGCACGCCCCGGTGAGGAGAGGCCAGAACAGCTCCCACACCGACACGTCGAAGCTGGCCGGAGTCTTCTGCAGCACCCGGTCGTCCGCCGCCAACTCGTGCTTCTCCTGGATCCACAGCAAGCGGTTGACGATGCCGCGGTGGGTGTTCATCGCCCCCTTCGGGCGCCCCGTCGAACCCGACGTATAGATCACGTAGGCCAGGTTCTCCGGCAGTACCCGGCCGAATTCGGCCGGTCGGGGCTGCCGGTCCGCCGTGCGGTCGCGATCGGGTCGCGGCTCGCCGGTCCAGGACGTCCCCGGCTCGTCCAGCCAGATCGTGCCCGAGGCCGGCTCCGCCAGCCGTGACACCACGGTCGCCCGCAAGCGCTCCTGGGCCAGCAGCACCTGCGCCCCGGAGTCGCGCAGCATGGTGCGCAGTCGATCGGCGGGATACTCGGGATCGAGCGGCAGATAGGCGCCGCCCGCCTTGAGGATGGCGAGCAGGCCCACCACCAGCGCGGTCGAACGCTCGGCGCAGATCGCCACCACCGTGTCGGGACCCACTCCCAGCCGCCGCAACCGCCGCGCCAGCCGACCGGCGCGCGCGTCCAATGCGGCGTAGGTGAGGCTCTCACGCCCCTCCCCGCTCTCGCCGGCCGCCGCGTCGACCTCGACGGCCACCGCTTCCGGCGTGCGCCGCGCCTGCGCCTCGATCAGCTGGTGCAGACAGACGTCCTCGGCGTAAGGCGCGGCGGTGGCGTTCCACTCCAGCAACTGCTGGCGTTGCGCCGCGCCGAGCAGCGGCAGGTCGGCGATGCGGCGCCCGGCCGCCCCGGCGGCGACCGCGCCGAGCAACGTCAGATACTGGTCGAGCAGCCTCTCGACGGTCGTGGCGTCGAACAGATCGCGGCTGTACTCGAAGGAGAGGGCCAGCCCCCACACGGTGGGAAGCGCCGCCGCGGTGAGATCGAGCTTGGCGGTGGCGGTGGAAAGCTCCACCAGCTCCATCGCCAGTCTGGGCGCGGTGTTCTGCAGCACCAGCATCACCTGGAAGAGCGGCGTCGTGCCGAGATCGCGCCGCAGCGCCAGAGCGTCCACCAGCTTCTCGAACGGCAGATCCTGGTGAGCGTAGGCCGCCAGGCTCGCCTCTCGCACTTTCGCCAGCAGGCTGTCGAAGGCCGGGCGCCCGGAGAGATCGGCGCGTAACGCCAGGGTGTTGATGAAGCAGCCGATCAGCGGCTCGATCTCCAGGTGCTCGCGGTTGGCGATGGGCGACCCGACCACCAGGTCCTCCTGGCCGGTGACGCGGTAGAGCAGCACGTCGAACGCCGCCAGCAGGGTCATGAAGAGGGTAGCGCCCGCTTGCCGGGCGGTGCGGCCGAGCTCCGTGGCGGTCGCGGCCGGCACCAGCGCGGTCACCCGACCACCGCGATGGCTCGGCTCCGCCGGCCGCGACCGATCGCCCGGCAGCGCGAGGACGCCCGGCGCCCCCGCGAGCGCCCGGCGCCAGAAGGCGAGCTGCACCTGCAGCCCCTCGCCCGCCAGCCAGCGGCGTTGCCACCACGAGAAGTCGGCGTACTGCAGCGGCAGCTCCGGCAGGCCGCCGCCGCCCGGCGGCACGAGCGCCGCGTAGAGGGCGGAGAGCTCCCGCAGGGCGATCGCCACCGACCAGCCGTCGGCGACGATGTGGTGCAGCACCAGGACGAGCAGGTGCTCCTCCGGCCCCAGGCGCAGCAGTGCGGCGCGCAGCAGTGGTCCGGTGGCGAGATCGAAGGAGAGCTGGGCGAGGGTCGCGCCGAGGCGCAGTCCGGTGGCTTCCGCCGCCGCGAGCGCCGCCAGGTCGACCAGCGGCACGGGGACGGCGGCCGCGGGAGCGATGACCACGGACGGGGTTCCCGCCGCGTCCGAGGCCGGCGGGTAGGACGAGCGCAACACCTCGTGGCGCCGTACGATCTCGCCCAGGCTGCGGGCGAGCCGCCGCCGCTCTGGTGCGCCCAACCGCCCGCGCAGCCGCAGGGCGCCGGGCATGTTGTACGCGGCGCTCCCCGGCGCCAGCTGGTCGAGAAACCAGATGCGCTCCTGGGCGAAGGAGAGGACCGCCGGCTCGCCGGCCGGCCGGCGCGAGAGCGGCGGCAGGCTCGCCGCGGCGGCTGCCCCGGCGCCGGCGATCGCGCGCGCCATCGCCCCCAACGCCGGCTGTTCGAACACCAGCCGCAGCGGCACCTCCACGCCGAATGCCTGGCGCAGCCGCGACACCAGCCGGGTGGCCAGCAGCGAGTGGCCGCCGAGATCGAAGAAGCCGTCCTCGATGCCCAGACCGGCGCGGTCGATCTCCAGGACCTCGGCCCACAGATCGGCCAGCAGCTCCTCGACCGGCGTGCGCGGCGGGGTGGAGCCACCGGCCGGCCCCCAGGCCGGTGCGGGCAGCGCCTGCCGGTCGAGCTTGCCGTTGGCGGTGAGCGGCAGGCGCGGCAGCTCGACGATGGCGCTGGGGACCATGTAGCCGGGCAGGCGCTCCTCCAGGAAGGTCCGCAGCCGCCGCCCGTCGAGGCTCGCGCCTCCGCGCGCCACCACGTAGGCCGCCAGCCGCTTGCCGGCGCTTCCCGGATCGTCGCGGCCGATCACCACCGCCTCCGCCACCGCGGGGTGGCGGGTGAGCGCGGCCTCGACCTCGCCCAGCTCCAGGCGGAAGCCGCGGATCTTCACCTGCCGGTCGATGCGCCCGAGGAACTCGACGGCGCCGTCGGCGCGCTGGCGGGCCAGGTCGCCGGTGCGATAGAGGCGCCCGCCGGCCTCCTCCGCGCCGCGCGGGAAAGGCAGCGGCGCGAACGCCGCGGCGGTGAGGTCGGGACGGGCCAGATAGCCGCGCGCCAGGCAGATGCCGGCGACGCAGAGCTCTCCCGGCGCTCCGGGCGGCACCTCGCGCAGGGCGCGGTCCAGGATGTACAGGCGGGCGCCGGCAATCGGGCGCCCGAGCGGCACGATCTGCCCGTCGGGCGCGCTGTCGCAAGGCCACTCGCTCACCGAGATGGTTGCCTCTGTGGGGCCGTACCGAGCGAGCAGCGGCGGTACCACGTCGTTTCCCGCTGCGGCCATGGCGGCCGCGTACCGCTTTCCCAGATCGCCCGGCACGCGGTCGCCGCCGGTGATCAACCGGCGCAGCGAGCGGCAGCCCACAAACGCCTCCTCGGCGAGCAGCGCGGGCAGCAGCGCGGGCGGCAGGTTCGCATTGGTGACCCTCGCTCCGGCGAGCAGCCGCGCCAGGTAGGAGACGTCCTGCTGGCGCTCCGCGCGCGTCAAGACGACCGCGCCGCCGGTCCACAGCGGTGCGAAGATCTCGACGATCGAGACATCGAAGCTCAACCGCGTGCGTTGCAGCACGCGGGCACCGGCCGCCAGATCCGCCGCGGCCTGGAAGCGCAAGCGGTTGACCACGGCGCGATGCGGCACCACCACCCCCTTGGGCTGGCCCGTCGAGCCGGAGGTGTAGAGCACGTACGCGGCGTTGTCGGGGACGGGCGCCCGCCGGAGCCTCGCCGGAGCCTCCGCGTCCCGGTCGAGGGGTGCCGCAGCCAGGAGCAAGGGACGCAGCGTCGCCGGCAGCCGCCCCGCCACCTCCGGCGCGGCGAGAACCACGTCGGCCGCCGAGTCGGCGAGAAGCTGCGCCAGGCGCTCCGGCGGCAGCGCCGGATCGAGGGGCAGGTAGGCTCCGCCGGCTTGCAAGATGGCGAGCAGGCCGGCCACCAGAGCGAACGACGGTTCGGCGCAGATGCCGACGACCTGCTCGGGGCCGACGCCGCGGGCCACCAGCCTGCGGGTCAGCGGCGCCACCCAGGCCGCCAGCTCGCCGTAGGTCAGGGTGCGCTCCTCCCCCGTCCCCGCCGCGTCCCAATCGACCAGCGCTATCGCCGCCGGCCGGGCTGCCGCCTGACGCTCGAACGGGGCGTGGAGCAGATCTTCGCCCCCCTCGTCCCAAATCGAGAGGCTCCATTCGTAGAGCAGCTGGTGCCGTGCCGCCGCGTCGAGCAGCGGCAGCTCGGAGAGCCTGCGCTCCACCCCGGCCGCCGTCCCGGCCAGCTCCGCCAGGAGGGTTTGCAGCTGGCCGCCCAAGCGCTCGATCGTCGCCGGATCGAACAGGTCGGTGCGATAGATCCACACCCCCTCCAGGCCGCCGCCTTCCAGGCGTGAAAAGGCCAGCGACAGGTCGAATTTCGCGGTGTCGCTGCCGGGGTCCGCCAGCCGCACCGCGAGGCCGGGCAACGACAGCGCCGGCAGGGCGCCCTGCAGCGCCAGCACGACCTGAAAGAAGGGCGTCTCCGCCGTCCCGCGCCGCGGCGCCAGCTCGCTCACCAGCTTGTCGAACGGCACGTCCTGATGGTCGTAGGCGGCGAGCGCGACCTGCCGCGCGCGGCCGAGCAGCTCCGCGAACGATGGGTCGCCCGCGAGATCCAGCCGCAGCACCAGGGTGTTGACGAACAGGCCGACCAGATTCTGGACCTCCGGCCGGCTGCGGTTGGCTACCGGCGTCCCCACTGTCACGTCGCTCTGTCCGGTGTGGCGCAGGAGCAGGGTGTCGAACGCCGCCAGCAGAGCCATGAACAGCGTCGCGCCCTGGCGTTGCGCCAGCTCCGCCAGCGCGCCGGCCAGGTGCCGCGGCACCGGGGTGAAACGGCGGCCGCCGCGCCCGGACGCCGTCGCTGGGCGCGGGCGATCGCCCGCCAGGTCGAGCGGCGGCGGGGCGCCGCTCGGCCCCGCCAGCTGGCTGCGCCAATAGGCCAGCTCGCGCTCCAGCGTGTCGCCGCGCAGCCACTCGCGCTGCCAGGCGGCGAAGTCGGCGTACTGAATCGGCAGCTCGGGCAGCGCGCCCGGCGCCGGCGGCCGGCGCTCCACCGCGGCGTGGTACAGCACCGCCAGCTCCCGCACCAGCACCTCGATCGACCAGCCGTCGGCAACGATGTGATGCAAGGTCAGCGACAGCCGGTGCGCCGCCTCGCCTGCGCGGGCCTCTTCCCGCTCGCCAACCTCGCCGCCGCCCCTGGCGAGCCGCACCACGAAGGCGCGCAGCAGGCCGGCCGGCGGCTCTGGCCTGCCGGCGCTCGTCTGAGCGAGCGGGTCGAGCGCCAGATCGAAGGGCCGTCGCGCCTCGGCGGCTGCCAGCTCTGCTGCCACCGCCGCGCGGCGCCGGCGGGGCAGGCCGCCGAGATCGATCAGCGGCAGCGCCGGCGCCGCAACCGCGGGGTCGCCGGCATCCGGCGCCAGCCGAGCCGCCACCCCGCCGCCCGGCAGCTCGGCGAAGCGGGTGCGCAGCACCCGATGGCGGCGGCGGATCTCGGCCAGGCCGGTGGCGAGCGCGCCGGTATCGAGCCGCCCCGCGAAATGCAGGTTGCCGGCGAGGTTGTAGGTCGCTCTGCCAGGATCGAGCCGATCGAGGAACCAGAGGCGTTCCTGGGCAAACGAAAGCGGCAGGTCGCGGGTTTCCGGCGGCAGCCGCCGGATCGGTGCCAGCGGGCTGCCGGCGCCCCGTGCGAGCGCCTCGACCTCGCGCGCCAGATCCTCCAGCCGCGGTAACGCGAACAGCCGGGCGAGCGGCAGCTCCACCCCCGCGCGATGGCGCAGCTCCGCCACCATGCGAACGGCGAGCAGCGAGTGGCCGCCGAGCTCGAAGAAGTTCTCTCCCACGCCGACCCGCTCGCGCCCCAGCACCTGCGCCCAGATCCCGGCCAGCAGCTCTTCGGCCGGCGTCCGCGGCGCGAGCAGCTCGCCGTCCGTCCGCCGCGTCTCCGGCGCGATCTGCGCCAGGGCCGAGCGGTCCACCTTGCCGTTGGCGGTCAGCGGCAGCGCCGCCAAGGTCACCCACGCCGCCGGCAGCATCGGCTCGGGCAGCCGTTGCGTGAGGTGGCGCCGCAGCGTCGCCGCGTCCAGCCCCGCGGCCGCGCCGCTCGCAGCGCCGGCGCCGGCCGCACCGTTCGCGTCGGGCGCACCGTGGCGCGGCACCACGTAGGCCACCAGCCGGCGGTCGCCTGGCCGGTCCTCGCGCACCAGGACCGCCGCGGCCTGGACGTCGGGATGCGCCGCCAGCGCGGCTTCCACCTCTCCCAGCTCGATGCGGAAGCCGCGGATCTTGACCTGGGTGTCCATCCGGCCCAGGTACTCCAGCTCGCCGCTCGCCAGAAACCGTCCCAGATCCCCGGTGCGGTACAGCCTCGCGCCGCCAGCCGCCGCGAACGGGTGCGGCACGAAGCGCTCGGCCGTCAGGGCCGGGCGGCCCAGATAACCCCGCGCCAGCCCCTCTCCGCCCACGTACAGCTCGCCCACCACCCCCGGCGGCGACAGCTCGCCCCGAGAGTCCAGCACGTAGGTCGCGAGATCGCCGAGCGGGCGCCCGATCACGCTCCCCGGCAGGCGATCCACCTCCGCCGCGAAAAGCTCCCGGTAGGTGACGTGCACCGTCGTCTCGGTGATCCCGTACATGTTCACCAGGCGCGCCGTCTCCCCCTCCCGCTCCAACCACGGCAGCAGGCTGCGCGGTTCCAGGGCCTCGCCGCCGAGCACCACCGATCGCACCGCCAGCTCCCCTTCCCCCGCGACCCGCGACAGCTGGTGGAACGCCGACGGCGTCTGGCTCAGCCGCGTCACGCCCTGCCGCACCAGCAGCTCGCGAAACGCCTCCGGCGACCGGCTCACCCAGTACGGCACCACCACCACGCGGCCGCCATGCAGCAGCGCACCCCACAGCTCCCACACCGAGAAGTCGAAGGCGAACGAATGAAACAGCGTCCACACGTCGCTCGGCCCGAAACCGAAGAGCGGCGCGGTCACCGCGAACAGGCGGCTGACGTTGCGGTGGCTCACCACCACCCCTTTCGGCCGCCCCGTCGAGCCCGAGGTGTAGATCACGTACGCCGGGTTCTCCGGCAGGACCGCGGGGCGGGGCTCGCCATCCGCGCCAGCGTCCGGCGCCAGCAGCACGACGCGGTGGCTCCCCGCCGGCAGCCGATCCAGCAACGCTTCCTCGGCCACCACCACCGGCGCTCCGGCATCCGCCAGCAAGTAGCGCAGGCGCGCCTCCGGGTGGGCCGGATCGAGCGGCAGGTAGGCGCCCCCCGCCTTGAGAATCCCCAGGATCCCCACCACCAGCCCCACCGTGCGCTCCGCGCACAGGCCGACCAGAACTTCGGGACCGACCCCCTGGGCCCGCAAGCGGCGCGCCAGGCCCGACGCCTGCCGGTCGAGCTCCGCGTAGCTCAGGCGCACGGCGTCCGCCCCCAACCCCGCCGCCACCGCCACCGCGTCCGGGGTGCGCGCCGCCTGCCGCGAGAACTGCTCATGGAGGAGGCGATCCTCGCCGCCGTAGGGCGCCGCGGTGGCGTTCCACTCCAGCAACAGCTGCTGCCGTTGCGCCGCGCTCAGGCAGGGAAGGGCCGGCAGCTCGTCGTCCCAGGCGCCGCCGGCCAGCGCGGCGAGCAGCGCCTGAAAGCTTCCGGCAAGCCGCTTGACGGTGGCGGCGTCGAAGAGGTCGGAGCTGTACTCGAACGACAGCGAGAGCCCGCCGCGCGTCTCGGCCGCCTGCAGCGTGAGGTCGAACTTGGCGATCCCGATCTCGATGCCGACAAGCTCCATGGCCAGGCCGGCGCGCAGCTCGGCCGGCAGGGCCGAGTCGGTGACGGGAAACGGCCCGCCGGAGAGCGTCGCGGCGGCCGTAGCCGCCGCTGCGACGGTCCAGGTGTTCTGCAATACCAGCATGACCTGGAAGAGGGGCGTGGAGCCGAGGTCGCGCCGCGGCGCCAGGGCCTCCACCAACTTTTCGAACGGCATGTCCTGGTGTGCATACGCACCGAGACAGACCTGGCGCGCTCGCGCCAGCAGCTCGGCGAAGCTCGGCCGGCCGGCCAGATCGGTGCGCAGCACCAGGGTGTTGACGAAACAGCCCACCAGGCCTTCGATCTCCAGCCGCTCGCGGTTGGCGATAGGCGACCCGACGACGATGTCCTCCTGTCCCGACAGGCGGGCGAGCAGCACGTCGAAAGCGGCGAGCAGAACCATGAAGAGGGTAGTCCCGCGTTGCCGGGCGCCGCGCCGCAGCTCTTCCGTCAGCCCGGCCTGCAGCGACTCCGCGACGACCGCGCCGCGAAAGCGCGCCACCGCCGGTCGCGGACGATCGGTGGCGAGCGCCAGCTGGGCGGGCGCCCCGCCGAGCACCTGCCGCCAGTAGACCAGCAAGCGGTGCAGAGCCTCGCCCTGCAGCCACGAACGCTGCCAGTGGGCATAGTCCGCGTACTGCACCGCCAGCTCCGGCAGGCGGCTTTCGCCGCCGTCCGCCAGGGCGCGGTGGAGCGCCGCCAGCTCGCGCAGGAACACCCCCACCGCCCAGCCGTCGGCGACGATGTGATGCAACACCAGAATGAGCCGGTGCTCCTGAGGGCCGAGGCGCACCAGGGCCATCCGCAGCAACGGACCGCGGCCGAGGTCGAAGGGCCGGCTGCCGAGCGCCGCCGCCACGCGCGCGGCCGCCGCGGCCGCCGCGACGCCGGCCGACACATCCACCAGCGGCAGGTCGAAGGAGACGAACGGCGCCGCCACCTGCACGGGCACGCCGCCGCGGGTCACCGGATACGCCGAGCGCAGCACCTCGTGGCGGCGGACGATCTGGTTGAGACTCCAGACCAGCGCCGCCAGGTCGCGCGCGTCGAAAGGGCCGCTCAAGCGCAGGACGCCGGAGAGGTTGTAGGCGGTGCTCCCCGGCGTGAGCTGCGCGACGAGCCAGAGGCGCTCCTGAGCATAGGACAGCGGCGCCTCGGTGCTCGCCGGCCGGCGTGAGAGCGGCGGCGGTCCCACCGCGGCACCCAGCGCGCCGATCTCGCGCGCCATCGCGCCGAGCCTGGGCGCTTCGAAAAGCCGGCGCAGCGACAGCTCGACGCCGAACGTCAGCCGCACTCGCGAGAGCAGCCGCGTCGCCAGCAGGGAATGGCCGCCGAGATCGAAAAAGCTGTCTTCGATCGCGATCGCCGGCGTCGCCGGGTCATTGTCGCGGTCGCTGGCGGCGTCCGCCGCCGGAGCGAAGCCCAGAACCTCGGCCCACAAGGCCGCCAGGGCGCGTTCCAGAGGGGAGCGCGGCGCGGTGCGCTCACCGCCGCCGGCGCCGCCGTGCCAGTCGGGCGCGGGGAGCGCCCTGCGATCCACCTTGCCGCTGGGCAGCAGCGGCAGCCCGGGCAGCGCCACGAACGCCGCCGGCACCATGTGCTCCGGCAGCTGGTCGGCGAGCGCCTGCCGCAGCGCCGCGCCGAGCTGGGCCTGGCTCGGGTCGGCGGCAACCACGTACGCCACCAGCCGCCGCACGGCGGCACCCGCACCCGGCGCCGGCCCTTCGACCACGTTCACCATCGCCTCGCGCACCGCGGGATGGCGTCGCAAGGCGGTCTCGATCTCCCCCAGCTCGATGCGGAAGCCGCGGATCTTGACCTGGCCGTCGGCCCGCCCCAGGTAATCGATCGCTCCGTCCAGGAGGTAGCGCGCCACGTCGCCGGTGGCGTAGAGCCGCGACCCCGGCTCGCCGAAGGGATCGGGCACGAACCGCTCCGCGGTCAGCTGCGGCCGGCCGAGATAACCGCGCCCCACCTGTACGCCGCCGATGAAAAGGTCCGCCGGCACGCCGATCGGCGCCTCCCGTCCGTCGCGGTCGAGCAGATGGATGCGGGTGTTGGCGAGCGGCCGCCCGATCGGTACCACCGATACGGCCGGTGGCACAGTCAAGCGCCGCGAGGCTGGCGGATCGGCCGCCGCCGCTCCCGCCGCTCCCGCTGGCGCGCCCGGCGGCGCACACGCCCAGAAGGTCACGTCCACGGCGGTCTCGGTCGGCCCGTACAGGTTGTGAAGCGGCGCCGAGAGCACCTCGCGACAGCGCTGCCGCAGCTCGGGGGACAGCGCCTCGCCGCCCACCAGAACCCGCCGCAGCGCCGGGAGGGGCGGCAAGGAGCGCCCGGCCGCGGCCTCCTCCAGGAACATGGCGAGCATCGCCGGCACGAAGTGGATTTTGGTGATCTCTTGCGCCGCCAGCACCTGCCAGAGATAGGGGGCGTCACGATGTCCGCCCGGCCGCGCCATCACCACGCGCCCGCCGACCAGCAGCGGCGAGAACATCTCCCACACCGACACGTCGAAGCTCGCCGGCGTCTTCTGCAACATCCGGTCGTCCGCCGCCAGGCCAAACCGTTGCTGCCTCCAGAGCAGTTGGTTGACGATCGCGCGATGGGTGTTCATCGCCCCCTTCGGGCGTCCCGTCGAACCCGAGGTGTAGATCACGTACGCCAGGTTCTCGGGTGCGGCGCCGCCCGCGCCCCTGGGCAGATCCTTGCCGGAGCGCCTCCTCCAGGGGGCGCCGGGAGCGTCGATGCGCAGCGTCTCGATCCGCCGGGCATCCCCGTTGCCCGCGGCAAGCCTCGCGGTCGGTTCCCCGTGCGTGAGCAGGATCCGCGCTCCGGCGTCGTCGAGCATGTAGAGCAGCCGTTCGCGCGGATAGTCGGAATCGAGCGGCAGGTAGGCGCCGCCCGCCTTCAGGATGGCAAGAATGCCCACCACCAGGCTCAGAGAGCGCTCGGCCGAGATCGCCACCACCGTTTCCGGCCCGACGCCGCGGCCGCGCAGGTGCCGCGCCAGGCGGCTGGCCGCGGAGCTCAGGGCGGCGTAGGTGAGGCTTTGCGGGCCGCCGCCGTGGCCGGTCGGGCCGGTCGCGTCGGCGACCACGGCCACCGCCTGCGGCGTGCGCCGCACCTGCTCTTCGACCAGTTCGTGCAGGCAGCGGTCGCCGCCGTCGTATGCCGCGGCGGTAGCGTTCCATTCCCGCAGCTGCTGGCGCTCCGCGGCGCTCAGCCAAGGCAGGCCGGCGATGCTGCTCTGCCAGGCAGCGGGTTCGCCAACCGCGGCGACAGTGCCGCCCGGCGCGGCGTCGGCTGCAACGGCGGCACCGCCGGCGAGCGCCGCGAGCAGGTTCAGGTAGTGGCCCGCCAGGCGCTTGGCGGTGGCGGCGTCGAACAGGTCGGCACTGTGGTCCAACGTCAGGCGGACCCCGGCGCCGCTCTCGACCGCCTCCAGGGTGAGGTCGAACTTGGCGACGCCGATCTCGATCTCGGCGAGCTCCATGGCCAGGCCGGGCTGCGACCCGGACTGGGCCGCCGGCGTGGCGGTGGCGGGCGCGGGGAGGGGCGCGGCGGGGCTGGCGGCGACGCCTTCGGCGCCCCAGGCGCTCTGCAGCACCAGCATGACCTGGAAGATCGGGGTGGCGCCGAGGTCGCGCTGCGGCGCCAGGGCTTCGACCAGCTTCTCGAACGGCATGTCCTGGTGCGCATACGCCTCGAGACACCTCTGCCGCACCTGCGCGAGCAGTGCGGCGAAGGTCGGCCGGCCGGCGAGATCGACGCGCAGCGCCAGGGTGTTGACGAAACAACCGATGAGGGCCTCGACCTCCACCCTCCCGCGGTTGGCCACGGGCGAGCCGACCACGACGTCGTCCTGCCGCGACAGGCGGGCGAGCAGCACGTCGAAGGCGGCGAGCAGCACCATGAACAGCGTCGCCCCATGCCGCCGGGCCGCGGTCTGCAGCCCGACCACCTGTGCCGCCGGCAGCCAGACGCGGGTTCGCCCCCCGCGGCCGTTCCTCTCCGCGGGCCGCGGCCGGTCTGCCGGCAGGGAAAGCTGGGCCGGCGCCCCGGCCAGGGCCTGGCGCCAGTAGGCGAGATGCCCCGCCAGCACCTCGCCGGCGAGCCAGGACCGCAGCCAGCGTGCGTAATCGGCATACTGCAGCGGCAGGTCCGGCAGGACCGCCGCGGCGGGATGGCTGCTCAGCGCGGCGTAGAGCGCCGCCAGCTCGCGCTGGAAGATCGCCACCGACCAACCGTCGGCGACGATGTGATGGAGCACCACGACCAATACGTGCTCCGCCGGGCCGAGGCGCAGCAGTGCCGTGCGCAGGAGGGGACCGGTGGTCAGATCGAACGGCCGGCGCCCGAGCGCCGCCGCGAGACCGTCACCGGCGGCGACCGCCGCCGCTCCCAGCCCCGACAGATCGACGAGCGCCAGGGGAGCCGCGGCAAAGGGCAGGATCACCTGGCCGGGGTGATCGCTCCCGGCCGCCCGCGAATACACCGAGCGCAGCACGTCGTGGCGGCGGACGATCTCGTTGAGGCTGGCGGCGAGCGCCGCGTGGCCGCGGACGCCGAGCTCGCCGGTCAGCCGCAGGGCGCCGGGGACGTTGTAGGCGATGGTGCCGGGATGCAGCTGCTCGACGAACCAGATGCGCTCCTGGGCAAAGGAGAGCGGCAGGGCGGCGGCCGGCTCCGTCGGCGCGCCCGCCACGATGGGCACGGCGGCGCCGCCGCTGCCGGCCGCCCGCGGCATCGCCGCGCCCTCGTCGATGGCGCGCGCCATGGCGGCGAGGGTCGGATGCTCGAACAGCCGATGCAGCGGCAGCTCGACGCCGAAGGCCTGCCAGATCCGCGACGTCAACCTGGTCGCGAGCAGCGAGTGGCCGCCCAGCTCGAAGAAGCTGTCCTCGCCCGCGATCCGCGGTCCGCCGCCCTCGCCCGTCGCCGGTGCCGCCGCCAGCACGTCGGCCCACAGCCGCGCGAGAACCCGCTCGGTCGGCGTGCGAGGAACGGATCGCCGGGCGCTGCCCGCGGTGCCGCCGCCCGCCCGCTCGGGCGCCGGCAGCGCCCGGCGGTCCACCTTGCCGCTGGCGGTCAACGGCAGCGCCGGCAGCACCACGAAAGCCGCCGGCAGCATCTGCTCGGGAAGGCTTTCCCGCAGGCTCAGGCGCAGCCGCTCGATCCGCTCGCCGGTGCCCTGGTTCGCCGCGTCGGCAGCCAGCACCAGGTAGGCGACCAGCCAGCGGTCGTCCGGCGCGCCGCGTCCCGGCAGCGGCGCCCCCGGCGCGGCGTCCGTGCCGCGCACGACCACGGCCGCCTCGCGCACCTCCGGGTGGCGCAGCAGCGCCGCTTCGATCTCTCCCAGCTCGATGCGGAAGCCGCGGATCTTCACCTGGTCGTCGGTCCGCCCGAGGTACTCGATCGCGCCGTCCGCGCGGTAGCGCGCCACGTCGCCGGTGCGGTACAAGCGCGACCCCGCCGGCCCGGCCACGCCTGCCAGCGGATCGGCGACGAAGCGCTCCGCGGTCAGGTCGGGCCGTCCCAGGTAGCCGCGCGCCAGCTGCACACCGCCGATGTACAGCTCCGCCGGCAGGCCGATCGGCGCCTCCCGCGCCGCGCGATCGAGCAGATGGATGCGGGTGTTGGCGACCGGCCGCCCGATCGGCACCACCGATACGGCCGGCGGCGCGGCCAGATTCTGCGCGCTCGCCGCCGCGGCCGGCGGCGCGGCCGCGGCCGGCACGTCCGCCGGGACACAGGCCCAATGGGTCACGTCCACCGCCGCCTCGGTCGGGCCGTAGAGGTTGTAGAGCGGTGCCCCGAGCAGGGCGTGGCAGCGCTGCTGCAAACTCCAGGGCAGCGCCTCGCCGCTCGCCATGACTCGCCGCAGGGATCGCAGGGCCGGCGGGCGCGGCCCGGACAGGGCGGCCACGTGCTCAAGGAAGGCCGCGAGCATCGCCGGCACGAAGTGCAAGGTGGTGATCTGCCGCTCGCCGAGGATGCGCAGCAGATATGCGCTGTCGCGGTGGCCGCCGGGAGCGGCCATCACCAGGCGCGCGCCGGCGAGCAGCGGCCAGAACAGCTCCCACACCGACACGTCGAAGCTCGCCGGCGTCTTCTGCAGCACCCGGTCGGAGGCCCCCAGCCGATACTGGTTCTGCATCCACAGCAGGCGGTTGACAATGCCGCGGTGGGTGTTCATCGTGCCCTTCGGTCGCCCGGTCGAGCCCGAGGTGTAGATGACGTACGCCAGGCCGTCCGCCGTGTCCGCGCCGGTGCCGGCACCGGCGTTCGCCGCCTTCCGTTCATCGCCGGGCGTCTCATGGCCGGGCGTCGCCGGGCTGGCGTCCAGCCACACCGTGCCGCCAGGCGGCGCTTGCAGCCGCGCCACCACCGCCGCCCGCAGGCGTTCCTGCGCCAGCAGCACCGGCGCCCCCGAGTCCCGCAGCATGTAGTCCAGACGCTCCGGCGGATAGCCGGGGTCGAGCGGCAGATAGGCGCCGCCCGCCTTCAGGATCCCCAACAAGCCGACCATCAGGGCGAGCGAGCGCTCGGCGCAGATCGCCACCACCGTCTCCGGTCCCACCCCGAGGCGCCGCAGCCGCTGCGCCAGGCGCTCGGCCCGAGCGTCCAGCTCCCGGTAGGTCAGGCTCTCCCAGACGCCGCCGCCCTGCCAGGCCGCCTCGCCGGCCTCCGCCTCCACCGCCACCGCCAGCGGCGTCCGCCGGGCTTGCGCCGCGATCAGCTCGTGCAGGCAGACCGGCGCCGCATAGACCGCCGCCGTGGCGTTCCATTCGAGCAGCTGCTGCCGCTCGCCGGCGGTCAGCAGCGGCAGCTCGCCCAGGCGTTGGTGCGCCCCGGCGCCGCCCATCCCGCCGGCGACCGCGCCCCCGCCGGGCGCCACCGGCAGCGCCACCGCCGCCAGCAAGGTGCAGAGGTGGCCGGCGAGGCGCTCGATCGTCGCGCCGTCGAACAGATCGCTGTTGTATTGCAGCGCCCCGGCCAGCCCCGCGTCGAGATCCGCCATCAGCAGCATGAGGTCGAACTGGGCGCTGCGCCGCGGCAGCGCCGCCGATTCGAGCGCCAACCCGCCCAGCGCGAACCGCACCCCCGCTTCTCCGAGCGCCAGAGCTGCCAGGCCCCGTTCTCCCGGCGAGCGCTCCCGATAGAGCACGAACATCGCTTGGAAGAGAGCCGAGCGACCGGCGTCGCGCTCTCCTGCCAGCTCTTCCGCCAGCCGCGCGAGCGGGTACTCCTGATGCGCAAAGGCCCCCAACGCCGACTCCCGCACACGCCCAAGGAGCTCCATGAAGGTCGGCTCTCCCGCGGCATCCCCCCGCACCACCACCGGATTCACCAGGTACCCCACCAGCCCCGCCCGCTCGGCACGCCCGCGACCCGACGCCGGCGTCCCCACCAGCACCTCCGGCTGTCCCCCATGGCGGTGGAGCAGCGCCACGAAGCCCGCCAGCAGGGTCATGAACCGCGTCGAGCCCGCCGCCGACCCCAAGCTCTGCAAACTCTCGCAGACCTCTGGCGGCAACCGCAGCCGGCGCGTGCCGCCCTGGAAGCTCGGCACCGGCGGCCGCGGCCGGTCCGCGGGCAACGACAGCACCGGCAACGCGCCGCCCTTGCCGTCCGGCCCGCCCAGATTGCGATGCCAATACGAGCGCAGCCGCGCCCCTTCCGGCCCCGCCAGCGCCGCCTCCTGCGCCCGCACGTACGCCCCGTACGACCCGGCGGCCGGTGCCGGTCCCGGCCATCCTTCTGAACCGCGCCGCCGGCTGTAGAGCGCGCCCAGCTCGGCCAGCACCACCCCTATCGAGGCGAAGTCCGCCACCAGGTGGTGCACGGCGAGCACCAGCAGCCGCTCGCCCGCGGCGCCCTTGAACACCGCCACCCGCAGCAAAGGGCCGCGCTCCAGATCGAACGGCCGGTGCGCCACCTCCGCCATCCCCGCGGCCAGCGCCGCCTCGCTCCACCCGGCAGCGTCCCGCTCCTCCAGCTGCCACGGGGCCGCGGCGTGCACCTCGCGCTCGAAGGACTCACCCGCCGCTCCGAACGTCGTGCGCAACGCGGCGTGCCGCGCCACCACCGCGGCCAGCGCCTGTGCGAACCGCTCCTGGTCCCAACCGCTCAGAACGCGCGCCGCCCCCGCCATCACGTAGGCCGGATTGCCTCCCGGCACCAGGCGGTCCAGCAGCAGCAGCGCCTGCTGGCCCCGCGACACCGCATAGCGCCCCGGCGCTTCCCCGCCGGCGGCGGCGGCCTCGGCTTCCCCGCTGTCGCCGGCGGTCGCGCCGGCCGCCTTGGTTGCTGCCAGCGCGCTCGCGATCTCGCCGGCGAGGTCGGCAAGGCTCGCTCCCTCGATCAGGCTGACCAGCGACACCCGAACCGCGAAGTCCGACTCGATCGCGCCCGCCATCTCGGCCGCCGCCAGCGAATCGACCCCCAACGCCAGGAGCGAACGGTCCGGGTCGAGACGCACCGGCTCCACGTCGAGCACTCGTGCCGCGATTTGGCGCAGCTGCTCGACAATCGCCGCAGGCTGCTGCCGCGGCAATTCGTTGCCTTCGGGAGCGGCGCCGGCCGCCGCCGGACCGGGAACTACCTGCATGAACTTGTGCGTTACTCCGATGTTCTCTGTTTGCCGCCGCAATTGTCGAATAAGCGATGTCAGGCCTGCGGCCTGCCGCCCGCTTGCAGCGGCGTCTACTGCTGAAGGTCCCCCACTATAACCAAGGCTGCAGAAGAGGGAGGCGGCAACGACCCTGGAAGTGGCGTCATTTGACGGTATTCATGCGTCACCGCCGAATGGCGCGGGCAGCTGGCAGGCCGATGGGCCGAGGCGGTGGCGCCTACCACAACTCGGCGAGCCGCACCCGCCGGTGCCGGGCACCGGCGGCGGTGGAAGGCTGGGGGTCGGAAGGAAGAGTTTTCAGCAGATCACGATGGTGCAGGTGAAGGTGCCGCTCGCGTGCATAGACGCCCAGGCCGACGAGGCCGATGAGCAGGTTGTAACCGCCCGGCCAGGGACCGTCTGTCAGGGCATCCATCAGCACGAACGAGCTGCGCGGAGCTGCTCAAACGAGACCTGGAAGAGACCGCCTTGGTGCGAGAAGAGGCGGCGCCCAGCGCGCCGCCCAGATCGACATCCCAGAGCCGTGGCCTCAGGCTACGGCTATCAGCAATACCCCTGGCCACAGAGCGTGGGGCAGGTACAGGTGACGCAGGAGACCGTACAGGCGCAGGTCCTTTCAAACCTGGCCGTGTTGGCCCCGCCGTTCGCCTGGACGAGATCCGGCGCGCCCAGACCGCGCACCGTATCGCGATTGAGCTGCAGCTTCTTGCGGGTCTTCTTCACATCGCCTCCCTTGCTAGACCTCGTTCGACGTCGTTGTCAAACGAGGCGCCGCCCGGCAGCGACGCCGCATCCGGCCTGAAGAGCTGCCGGGCCGGCGTCACCAGGGGCCATGCCCTGCTCGCCCCCGCATTAACATGCGCACTTGAGCGACAAGAAGTGACATCATCTGCCCGACGGTCAAACCGGTCGCCTGCGCCTGAGGCAGCACCAGGCGGGAGCCCTGTTTCAAAACGGCGGCACCGGCCGCGATTGCCGGCGGGCTGTCGTCGCTGGGGGCCATCTGCCCCAGCGGGGCGCAGCGGGCTTGCACGCCCTCAGCAAGCCCGCCACCATGGCGGGCGAGCGCTCAGGGTCATCCTTCGCACGAACCCGCCGATGACCCGAGCCGAGAAAGCGCGCCGCATCTTAGCGATCCTCGACGCCCTCTACCCCGAGGTCGCGATCCCCTTACAGCATGCCGATCCCTTCACGCTGCTCGTCGCCGTCGTGCTCTCGGCGCAGACGACCGACAAGCTGGTCAACGAGGTGACGCCGGCGCTCTTCGCCCGCGCCGCGACACCGCAGGCGATGGCCGCTCTGCCGGTCGAGGAGATCGCGCGGCTCATCCGCCGCATCGGGCTCACGGCTATGAAGGCGAAGCACTTGAAGCGTCTCTCCGAGATCCTGGTCGCGGAGCATGGCGGCGAGGTGCCGCAGACGTTCGCCGCCCTCGAAGCGCTCCCCGGCGTCGGCCACAAGACCGCCTCCGTCGTCCTGAACCAGGCCTTCGGTCTCGCCACCTTCGCCGTCGACACCCACATCCATCGCCTCGCCGCGCGCTGGGGCCTGTCCTCGGGCAGGAACGTGGTGGAGACCGAGCGCGACCTGAAGCGCCTCTTCCCCGAGGACGCCTGGGGCCGCGCGCACCTCGAGATCATCTACTTCGGCCGCGAATACTGCCCCGCCCTCCGCCACGATCTCGACGCCTGCCCAATCTGCTCCTGGGCCGCGTCTAAAAAACGCAAGGAGGCGGAGCGGAAGAGGAACCGCGGTCTAGCCCGGCGGCCCGCCCCTAGTGCCCCGAGTCAGAAATTCACACCATAATTCGGCGGCCCCCCACGCCCCTGGCGGCGTTGCGCCTCCTCGACATAGGTTCGACTATGCCTGCGGCGGCGCGCCTGGCCAGGAGCGCGGATGACTCGCCGACTTATGCCGCTAATTTCTGACTCGGGACACTGGCGATTTACGGCGGCTGTCGGCTGCTGGGCGAAATCGACCCTGCTGCTTACCCGAAGCTGAGGAGCGGGCCGGCGGGCAGGGCCAAGTTTTCGCCTTGAATTGGTGCACCCCCATCAGGCAGGGCGCGCCATACGGCGGGGAGCGCCGGGCGGATTGATATCATTGCCGCCCATGGAGGGTGCTGCTCCGGAGATCGAGTTCGACACCGCGGCCGCCTCCGATGCGCCAGCCCTCGCCGCCTTGCACGGGGCGATCGCCGACGACCTCACCGCCCGCTGTGGCAGGGGCCACTGGTCGTTGCGCGCGAGCGAGAGGGGGGTCCTCCTGGCGCTGCGCACCGCGCGGGTCCGCGTCGCCCGTCGCGGCGGTGCGATCTGCGCCACCTACGCGCTCGTCAGCAAGAAGCCGTGGGCGATCGACATCCGCTTCTTCACCGCGTGCGCCCGCGCCCTCTACCTCGTCAACATGGCGGTCGATCCTGCCCACCAGCGCCGGGGCCTCGGCCGTCTGTGCTTGGCCGATGCGAAAGCTGTGGCGGTGGACGTCGCGGCGTCGGCCAGGGGCCGGGTCGGCGCCATCCGGCTGGACACCTACGACGGCGCCGCCGGCGCGGCAGGCTTCTACGCCAAGGCCGGCCTGCGCGAGGTCGGCCGGGTCGTCTACCGGCAGACGCCGCTGGTCTATTTCGAGCTGCTGCTCTGATCCAACTTGCGCGACGCCCGTTTATGGGCTCGCCAGCGGCCTTTTTCCTCAGCCGCGAGCCTGTGGGGCGATGAGGGAGCTTGCGTGAACCGGCTGCGCCCCCCGGCGGCGGGCCAGGATGGAACGACCGCTGCCTCGCAGTCGGGGCGACGCGAACTACCCGAATTCAACATCCGTCGGATGATTTTGACGCACGACCGTATTGCGATGCACCGACACGAGGGCGGCGCCACCCTCGACAAAGATGCCGCCGCCGCGCCCGCACGGACTGCCGTTGCCAACGATGACACTACCACCGAGCTGGACGCCGATCGGTGCGTTGAAATAGATGCCAGCTCCTGCGCACCAAGCAGCGCGCAGGGTATTGTCCGTCACGCGGCTGCGCCACATTCGCAATTTGCTGCGCTCGCACCAGATCCCACCTCCACGGGCACCGGCCCCAGAATAAACTTCGTTGGCCTGGACGGTGCCGCCGGCAATTTCCACCTGGCAGTTCTGAAAGAAGAGACCGCCGCCGCCGCCGTGCCGCCGTTCACCACGTTTCCCACGATGGTGGTCTTCTGGATTCGAACGCTTGAATTTCGGCAATACATGCCGGCGCCGAAGAGTTCGTCAGCACCCTCGCCGATACGGTTACCAGCCACGATGGAGTCCTGAAGGCTGAGCGACGAGTTCATCACCCAAAGGCCCCGGTTGCATGCATTCGAACGGATTTCGACGCCGCTCAGATGAAGGCTCGACCGCTCCACGCAAAGTACCGCCAACCCACCGTCGCCACTGATGGTGACGCCCCGCCTGGTTAGCAAGGCGCTCTGAATTACAACGTCTTGCTTATCGCGGATGCTCAGGCTCTCTGCATACACCTCAGGCGCCACAACGATGGTGGTGCGACCCCTCGCCGCATCGATCGCAGCCTGAATCGTCAGGAACTGCTGTGGGACAAGGAACACCTCGTGTGCAACGGTCGCCGCCATCGGTCGCTAGATGCCAGGACGCTGAACCGCCCCATCGCCGGTGAGAATGCGACGCGCATAGTCGATCTGGCCGAGATGCCAGTTCAGGTGTCCGTAGAGGTGGACGAGAAATGCCTGCGTCGAAAGGGCCCTTTCGAGCACCACTTGCGGGTACTCGCTCTCCATCTCGGCCGAGGAAAGCCCTTCCAGAACACCAGGAATGAGGGTCGTCAGCTCCGCAATCCGCGCCCCCAGCTCCGCCCTGCCAATACCCGTTGAGCTGAACTCCATTTCGCGCTGCCGGCTGTACGGCACCTTGCCCAGCTGGCGGCCGATATACTCCCTCAGGTTCCCTTCCAGGTGAAGCACAAGGTTCCCCGGCGAATTGGCGATTCCGGGAAGCCTCTGCCACAGCACCTGGTCATCAGGGAAAGCCTTGACCTGCTCATAGAGCATGGCGAGGTCGCGCCGAAACAACACCGCAAGGTCTCGCGTGAAGCTCATGGCAGTTTGAACCGGCCGATAACGCTGCCGTGCTTGAGGATAGCAGTGTAGGTTCTGGCGGGCATTCGTAGCCTCCGACTCGATCTTAGCACCGGGTGCCAGCGAGGTGCTGACCAGCCAGAAACGAGCCGAAAACGCCGTCTCGCCCGGCCCGCACTCGTCACCGGCCGAGAGGGGCGTCTCAGCCGGTGACTCGATGGTTGGAGTAAAGCGGCGGTCAGCCGTTGGCGATGGAGCAGACGTCCTGAGACCAGGTGGTACAGCCGAAGACGCGCTCGGTGGTATAGCAGGCCCACGTTGCGAGCGGGGCGCCGGCGGCAGCGCGCGTGAGCTCTTGCGGGGTGAGGCGGCGCAGGGATTCACGATGCAGCGGAAGCTTCTGGAGCTGGGTTTTCATGAGAGTGGTCTTTCTGGCCTCTGGCCGTTGGTGACGAGGAGCCGGAACCGCAAGGCGCGTACCATCCCCCGGCGCCTTTCGCCTCCGGGTATAAAACCTTTCGTTTCCAAGAGCTTGGCGTTGTAGAGCGGCCTCCAGGCATGGATCGGGGTTGAGGTGGAAATGCCAGAGATGAGGCGGCTTCGCCAGAGGCTTCGCTGAGCAGGCCCACGATCCGATACATTTGGACGTAAGTTCGGTGCCATCGCACGGGTGAAGTTGCGGCATGTGGCTTGCGGTTCAGGGGCGGTGCCGAAACGGATGGAGGAGCATGCGTTCGCTTGTCGATCCGGTCGAGAGCGCGCGGATGGCGGGCTTGCGCCAGGTGGCCGACGACGGACCAGGGATTCGGCGTCGGCGCCAGGAAGCCGGGTTCAGCTACCGGGATGCGGCGGGACGGGTGGTTCACCAACGAAAGGTCCTGCGGCGGATCGCCGGCCTGGCGATCCCTCCGGCCTGGAGGGACCTGCGGGAGTTCCGCGGACTCGACGCGCCCGCCCCAAGGCGGCGGCGCCGCAGGACGGCCTCTTGGTCGGAAATCCGGGAACGGCCGCACTGGCGATCGCCTACGCTGCGGGGAGTGTTTACGGTGGACTGGAACCAGCCGGCGCCCGATGGCTCTGGAAAGCCGCTCACCCGAACGAGGTGGTCGCCACCGTCGCCGCGGAACCGGCCTCCGTGGTCAGGTCGCCCACCGCCCTCAGAAGCGCATGGCTGGTCTTGCCGTGGCTGACGCCACGTCTGTCGAAAGGCTCACGTCCCACCACTGCGCGCCCTCGGCCGCCCGCGTTTTCTCGGCTTCGGCGGCGAAGCGAACCGCGTCGCTACCGATCAAGAGGTGCGCCGGAAGACGGTCACTGGATGCCAGACGAAGCACAACCTGAGCTACCTTGGCGGGATCACTGATCTCTTTCCCCCAATACGATTTCAAGGCCTTGGCAACGGCCCCGACGGAGGGTTCATAGTCCGGGAGCAGTTCCGGCGTGGCCTGATTGGCTCGGGCGCCCCAATTCGTCCGCATGCCACCGGGTTCGAGGGCGCACACCTTCACGCCGAACGGGGACAGCTCCTGGGCAAGAGATTCCGTGAAGCCTCCGACAGCCCATTTCGCTGCATGGTACGGCGTGCTGCCGGGCCGAGTCAGGCGGCCGCCGACCGATGATATCTGGAGGATGCAGCCGCTCCTTTGCTCGCGCATGAGCGGTACGGCCGCACGGGTGACGTTAACCACGCCATAGAAGTTGGTATCCATCACCGCCTTGAACCTCTCCGCGCTCAGCTGTTCGAACGGCGCGATATCGCCGTACCCGGCGTTGTTCACGACGACGTCGAGACGTCCAAATGTGGCCATCGCCATCTGCACGGCGGCCTGAGCGGCGCTTTCATCTGTCACGTCAAGAGGAACCGCGCGAACGCGATCGCCGTATTTGTTTACCAAGTCATCGAGTCGCTTTGGGTCGCGTGCCGTGGCGACGAGGCGATCGCCGGATTCGAGCACGGCTTCCGCGATGTCTCGGCCCAAACCGCTCGCACTGCCCAGTCACTAACCACACTTTATTCATCACCTCCTACCTTTCTTCCGTGCGCCTATTGCCTGGGTTCAGATCGTGGGAGCACTGCCCTCAACTGAGAGGGTGTCGTCCCTTCCCACGTTCGGAAGGCTCGATAGAAAGAATTCGAATCCTCGTAGCCGAGCAGAAATGCCACTTCCGTGACATCCATCTCCGGCCGATTGAGATACTCGTGCGCCAGTTCCTGCCGCGCCTCAAGAAGCAACTGCCGGAAAGTTGCGCCGTCATCGATGATTCGCCGCTGCAAAGTCCGATCGCTCAACCCGAGTTCGCGAGCCACGGCCAATATCTTCGGCCGGCTTCCCGCGAGCAGGCGCTTGAGAATCCATTTCACCTGCTCACTGATCGAGCTCTGCGCGCGGCGCTCTTCAAGTGCGCGTTCGAGTTGCGGATTCAGCATGTCAAAGCAACTCGGCATTGTAGGTAAGGAATGGCCGATCGAGATCGGTCGCGTGCAGGACGAGCGCATTCCGTCGCGCTCCGAACGTGATTGGGCCTTTAAAATAGGCTTCGTGGAAGCCGGTCGCCTCCGCGCTGCGCTTCAGCTCGACCCTTTTCGCCGTCACAAAATGTCCTGTGCCGCGGCGACCAAGTTCAACGAACGAGACAAAGGCGGCGTCTGTCAACAGAGTCGGGGTTTCTTCCTGCGCGTGCAGCCACACAGGCTCGATCACGCACTCGTCCTTGCTCACTTTGATTTGCAGTTCCTCGGGCGAGCACAGTTCCTTGAAGCGAGCAAGGCGGGTGAGGGCGTCTCGGTAGTCGCGGGCGTAATAGGCCGCCATAGTTGACGGTGGCCGATTGCCAACGTCGATCTGAGTGGCGATTTTTAGGCCCGCGGCCGGATCGGCGGAGAGCTCGCCTACGGCACGCCAGAGTGCGAAGAACTGAGCCGTCGTGACCAGGTTCTTCTTGCCGTCGTAAACAGTCAGCGGCAACCGAGCTTGGCTCAGCACGGCTGTTGGCGTAAGTCCGATCTTAGCGAGCCCTATCCAAAAGGCGTTCGCGGCTTTGAAAAGGTCTGGCACATGGACGGTCATTTTTTTCTCGCCGGTATTTCATCTGGAAGCAATCGCGCTGTCAGGACATCCCTCAGGTTAGCCGATTATCGCTTTGGGTTCCAGGTACTCCTGCAGCCCGAAAATCCCGCCTTCGCGATCGACGACCTGGGTTCCATGGAGAGTGACGAATTGACCGTTGATGTAGGCACGATCAAAAGCTTTTACTGGAGTCGGGGTTGCTTGTCCGTTCATTTGTCTCACCTTTATGACGTTCAGCGTTAACAAGGTCGCCGTGTCCTTCAGGGGGCCCCAGCCACAATTCCATTCTGGCTGAATAAGGTCGGCGTGTAACTAGCAAAAGACGCCAGCTCTCTCGCAAAATATGCCAAACGATCTATTGCTCGCATGGTCCCTTGTAGTCCCCAACTTGTTTGGCATCACCGGATGGCTTAGGGAGGTATAACCGAAAGTCGTGTTTGAGGGGGTACGCCGCCTTCGCCTCCGCCATCGCTTGACCCTTCTCCGGGTAGACATAGTTCGCGGTCTCGCCGGCCGGCGCGATCCACTGGACGGGGCCGTCCTCGCCGGACCGGAAGGTGGTGCGCAAGGCCTCGTGGCGCTCCAGCAGCGCGGCGAAGGCCGCCTCCAGGGCGGCGACGGAAAGCTTTCCCGCCAGGAGGTCGGAAGGCTCATCTACGACATGGCCGTCGAAACGACCAGCTTCCCCGACGAAGACTCGATCACCCGCGCCGAGCTGCGGGCCGCGGCTGCCGAGCTGCGCTTCGTCGAAGGCTTCCTGCGCTCCGTGCGCAAGTCCGCCCAGGATTCGTGCCTGGAACCGGCCGACGACGACCTGGCCCACTTCGCCGGCAAGCTCGCCGGAAAGGTGGGCAACGTGGCCGGCGAGATCGAAGGAGAGCTGTCATGAACGGCCAGCCCCTGGTGAGGGTAGGGAGAACCCGAGACGCCGACGAAGCGCAGCTCATTGGGCTAGCGATCTTGAAACTCCGCCGAGAATCCGGCATCACCCTGCGGCAGCTTGCCGCGCAGGCTGGGTGTACCTCGACGGCCCTGACCCAATACGAGCAGGGCAGCCGCCAGCCAAGTGCGCCCACCCTCCAGCGCATCGTGGCAGCGATGGGCTTCACCCTGACGGATCTTTACCGAGCCCAGCAAAGCACCGCTGGCCAGGGAGGCCCGCCGGAAGATGGCACCCTACCGCCGGATACCCGGACGCCGCCGGCGAGATCCCACAAGGACACCCTGCGGCTGGCTCAGGAGTGCGGCAAAGCCGTGGCGCACTGCTGCCTGGCCTTCATGGAGCTACAGTCCGGGACCTGGCGCGCCCGAGGTGCCGGCGCCACCACCGCTGCGTCCGCCGCCACGCCGGCACTGGAGGCCGAATGACCATGGGCCAATTCGACACGGTGAACGTGGACGTGCTCTCGGCGGCCTTCCAGACCCAGCAACTCGGCGAGGGCATGCTGACCTACCGCCTGCGCGCTGACGGCCGCCTGGTGGCCCCTTGCGGCGTCGTGGTCGCCTACCACGGACTGCTCCACCTGATGGGCGAGGACGGCGCCGAGTTCATGGCCATCTTCACGCACGGGAGCCTGGAATCGCTCGACCCCCTGGTCGAAGAAGTCTCCGACGTGTACCGGTTGCTGGGCCGCGGTTTCCTGTGGGCGCGGCACTCCTGGTGACCTGATAATTCCCGGCCAGCCGGCGAGGCGATCGTTTCCCACGCCTCGCCGGCTGGCAGGCGCCGGAAGCGCCCCCGGCGAGTCATGCCTGCAAGTACGACCCGTCAGCCAGTCTGCACCCGGGGGGCGATGAACAGCCGGGTTCCAGCTGGTGGTGCGGATCTAGGCAGCCGAGAGGCGCTTGACGCGCAGCGAGGCGCGCTTCTTCTCGGCCTGCCAGAGGTCGTATTGAAGCTGCTGGTCAAGCCAACTCTCGGCTGTGGTGTTGAACGCCAGCGAGAGCCGGACCGCCATCTCGGGGCTGATCCCCGACCGGCCGTTGATGATCGCCGAAAGCGTCCTACGGCTCACTCCCAACCCATCCGCGGCGGCGGTGACAGTTAGGCCGAGCGGCTCCAGGCAGAAAGACTTGAGCACTTCTCCGGGATGCGGTGGGTGGTGCATCTTCATTGGTGCCGCTCCTTAATGATAATCCTCGTAGTCCACCTGGTCCGCGTCGCTTCCGACGAATACGAACGTGACCCGCCAGTTGCCGCTCACGCGGACGGACCAAGTTCCCCGACGGTCTCCCTTTAGGGGATGCAGTTGAAGGCCCGGTAGGCCCATGTCTCTCGGCTCCCTGGCCACGTTGAGCCTGCCTAAGATGAGCCTCAGCCGGTCTGCATGTTCGGCTTGGACTTTGGAGGCTTTCCCCGCAGTAAAAAGGAGTTCGAGGCCTTTATGCCGGAAGCTGCGGATAGTCACTTCAGGAGTGTAACCCTTCCCTTCTCAGTCTGCAAGTCGTTGGCGACGCCACCCCCAAATTCGCATGCCGTTTTGTCGAAGCGGCAGAGGTAACCCGAGTAGCGGTTTCCCGGCGCATCCAGGCCCGCGATCTCACCTGCGACGTGCACCGCACTCTACGCGGCAGGACCGACCTGAGGCTGTTGTGCACGTGCTGGCGATCGTAGAAGCAGTTGACATGGCGCCGCCGACGCTATCGCGGCTGCCGCAACCGCCGCCGCCACAGGTTATATAATGGGCCGGCATAAGCAGGATACCGCATCCCAAGGACCGCGGTAGGAGGACGGAATGGCTACAGTAGAGCACGCTACTCTGTTCCATGTGAGTCGGATTATTCGCCGTCCCGGCGAGGAGGTGGCGCCAATTGCTGACGTGTCACATTTCGTTAGGAACCAACTGACTACTCCGTTGGGGCGCCGAATTGAGGAAGTCCTCGAGCGCGAGCGACCCGCAGCATGTGTTTCGCGGCACAAGGCACACTATGCCTGTCTCGAACTTCCAGAATGCGCCGCGTTCATGAGTGGTGAGGACGGGCGCAACTCTCGCTCTTCCTCGGCCGCTCCGCTTCATTTTTACCGGGTTTTGATGGAGCGCGCAAGTAAGTCGCCCATAGCTCTGGTTGACGGCGTAGGGAGACATCTTGAGGATGCCGAGGCCCTTTCAGCCATCATAAGTGAGTACTGGGCTCCGAGGCTTGATTGGGATTTCTATGAATACCTCGGGCTTGCTATGACTATTATCCGAGAAGTAGAGTCCCCGGATATTGCAGATGAAAGCGCAGCGCGGTTCGCATATGGAAGAGACCGAGAAAAGTGCTTGAGGCAGTGGCCTGATCGCAAGGCTCTTGGGTGACGATGGCGCGCTGTTAGGTGCAAGGTTGTACGGAAATCGAATCCTCGCAACAGACGGTGGCGCTTCCTCATTAGGGTCCCCCCCTCATCCTCTATGCCAGCACTTGCCCTGAACGTATTTGCGGCTTAGGGAATGCCGCTCGCGACGACTTGCGAGTCGCTGTCCTCCGAGCGATCAGGCCGAGGTCAATCCCAACTGGTAGGAATGAGGGCTCTCTCATTGTCCTCGACCACCCACGCCGCGCACGCTGATCGGAGGTGCAGAGGCGTGGTTTTTCCTCACCCTGGCGGTCGGCCGGATGTGCTCGAGCCAGCTCTGCGATGTCTCGCCCCCTCCTCAAAGTGGCTGTCTGCCATGCTAGGCCTTGCCCTCCTCCACCTCGAAGAGTACTGTTCCATTTACCGCAGATCGGTGTGCGGCACATCCCGGACTTGGCCAGTTTGTCGCTACAATGAGTACCACGGTGGCGGACGCCCCGCTGCGGACCTCACATGGCAAGGGAAATCGGCAGGCTTGCCGACAAAGACGGTAACGAGTTCGAACGCCTATGGCTGGTGTCATTGGCTTTGCGCGCGCTGGCCGGCGAAATCACCTCGTTGCACTGGGAGCGCGCCGGCGAGATCGGATTCGGCATCGAGTGTGAGGTCACCTTCCCCGACGGGCGGCGCCAGGTTCACCAGTGCAAGATCGAGAACGGCGCCCTGGGCCGCTGGTCGGCCGCTGACCTCGCGGCGGCGGGCGTTCTGGATGCCGCCCTTCGCCACCTTCAGAGACCAGGAGTCGCGGAGTTCGTCTTTGTCTCCCGCGACCCCGTCCTGGTGCTGCGCGACCTGGGCGTGCCCCCCTTGGGGATCGCGTCGAGAAGGAAGAGGTACTGGCCCCAGAAGTCCCGCTGCTGTCGCGGTGTCCCGACCACCTTCTTGTTCCGCCGCAGCACCACGTGCCCCCCGCCCCGCCGCCCCCGCCCCCCAACGCAAGCATGGGCTATGGAAGGTGCCGCGCCTGATGGAAACCGCGGACCCAACAGGGGGCCGCCCGCGTCGCTGCGCTCCGCTGCCGCCCGCCCCCGCGGCCCCCGGTCCGCCGTTTCCACAGTCGCTTGCAAACCGGCTCCCGGCCCCCCACCACACCCGCCCTCTACCTACCGCCCTCGCCGGTTAGCACACCTCCCACAGCCCCGGCGGCGACGGCTCATGTAGACTCTTCTTGAAGGACCAAACCCGCTGAGGGTGGGTCACTTTCCAGTCGTTGCCCTGGGTCACTTTCCGAGCGTTGCCAGCAGGAGGTGCGGCGAGCCAGACCGCGCCGGACCGCCCCGAGCGACGGCTCTGAAGCTGCCCCTCGGAGATCACCTCTTTAGTATGCCAGATATCGCACCTCATGAGTATGCAAAAAGAGTAGCACGCATTTCCGGTCTCCGCCAAGCGCCGCCGCGCCTTACGTCGGCTCCTGCTAGAGGCCCACGGTAACGCGCTCGGCGTCCTCGTCAGAGGGTGCGCCGCCAGACTACCGGGACAACGGCCATTGCCATCATTGGCTGGCCCTGACGTGCATGCTTCTGAAGATGCGGAAGGTTTAGGCCGCCAGCTATGGGCCTATCCTCGCCAGGCTGAGTAGCGGGCGCCGGTCGTGGGGTTGGTGGACCCGAGCAGCGCGGGTAGCTCGCTGGCGCGTTAGACGGGGCGCAGCTCGCCGGGGGGGCCACCTGGGCGTTGTTGCTTGCGTAGATGACGACGTTGCCAAGGACCCGCTTCGCACAACGACGACGAGGGGGGCGTAGCGACATTGTCCAGCTTTACGGCAAGCGCGCCCCGAGTGGCGAGAACCATTCCGCGAGACGGGCGGGAGCGATCAGATGCAGCTCCTGGCTCCAGGAGGTTTGGGTTCGTCAGAAAGACCCGCCGCTGACACCGCGGACGCCTCTGCGCTGTCGCTGTGTCCGGTGACCTGCTCCCCGCTGGAGCGCTATACTGAACGGGGGGGTGTAGATGCGATGGTGTACCACGGAACAGTAAAGGGTGGCGCAATTGTGCTTGATCCCGGTGTCAAGCTGCCAGACGGAGCGACAGTGCGCGTGGAGTTTGACCCGCCGGAGGGCTCGCCGAGCGGCGCCGGCGACGATCCGCTCCTGAAGATGGTCGAGCTGGCTGTCGAGACCGGCATCCCGGACCTCGCCACCAATGCCGATCACTACCTCTACGGCCATCCCAAGGCGAGCGATGCCGGCTGAGGCCGTGTTTCTCGATACCAACGGCTGGCTGGCTCTGCTGAACTCCTCCGATCTACTCCATTCCGCTGCGCGCCAGGCTTGGGCAAGCCTGGTAGCCCGACAGCGCCGGGTCGTTCTTACCGATTGGATCGTCGCGGAAACCGGGAACGGCTTGGCTAAGAGCCGCGGACGGGAGCAGTTTGTGGCCGCTGTGGGTCTTCTTCGCGCCAGCCCAAGGGTGGAACTGCTCCAGGTCTCCCCGCCGCTTCTCGACCGCGCCCTTGCGCTCTACGCGCGGAGGGCCGACAAGTATTGGGGATTGGTGGATTGCGCGAGCTTCGTGGTCATGGAGGACATGGGGATATCGCAAGCCTTCACCAACGATCGCCACTTCGAGCAGGCCGGATTCACCAACCTTCTGCCAGGTCCAGGCGCCTCGTAGAGGCGGTGCTTGCCGCCTGGGTAGGGCGCGGGGACTTTTTTGTTTCCAATTCGCGGCTGCACACGGCGCGCTGCGAGCCGGTCACCAGCACCCCACTGGTAGAGATTCGGCCCTCCCCTCCCCCAGGGCTCCGCGCTTACTGCGATTCGGGCATTGTCTTCCCCTTGTCAGCGGCCATTTTCGGGAAGGTAGATGACAATGGATGGGGGCAGCGGTGCGCCTCCCTTCCCGGATAGTTCGCGCCGATTGGTGAGCAGGCCGCCGACTTCCTCGGCGGCCTGGCGCAGGTGGCGAGCGGCCAGAGCGTCGTTGCCTCGGCTCTTGGCGCGACGGTATAGGGCCTGAAGCTCAGCAAGGCGGAAGGCTTGATGCGCGATGCCTTGCTGGGCGGTCTCTTGGATGTATGCGTCCCTGGTTGCGTCGAAGAGGACGCGCCACTTCTCGGCCAGGTCGGGGGAGTGATCAGGGTGGTAGCGCCATGCTTGCCGGCGGTCGATGGTGAGATTGAAGCGTTCCGCGACGGCTTCCACAACTTCCGATGGCTCGCGGAAGCAGGCAAGTTGCTGCACGATAAACAGTTGCACTTCTTGTCGTAGCTTGGCCATGGTCTGGTTTCCGTCTCAGCTGGGTCGCGGTAAGGCGGGCGACCTTGGGTGAGTGCTATTGGGCGAGGAGTCGGTCATGGTGCCGCGGAAGGTCTTCTTGAAAGCGTGGACCTGGCGCAGGTCGTCGGGGTTGGTGAGGCCGAGCAGTGCGCGCAGCTCGCTGGCGCGATAGACGGGGCGCAGCTCGCCGGGGTCCACGTGGGCGTTGTCGCTGGCGAAGATGACGACCTCGCCAAGGACACTGCTTCGCATTTCGACGACCAGGGCGGCGGTGGCGAAAACGTCCAGGGTCATGGCGCAGACCTCGTTCACCCGGAGGGGTGGCGCTGCTTCCGTGACGCCGGCCAGGGCCAGGGTGGGAGGAGACAGGAGGCGGAGGAGATTGGGCTTGTGCTTGCGCAGCTCCTCCAGCAGGTCTGGTGGGACGGCTTCGATCGGTCGAAAGCGAAGGCGGTTGCCGGAGGCCGACAGCTCGATTCCCCGGCGATCCAGCTCGGCAAGGATGCTCTCGGGACTCATGGGTGTCAGACCTCGCCCCAGGCTGCCCCGTCGGCAGCAGGAGCTACGGCGGCGGAAACGACTGCTCCGCTCAAAGCCTGATTTCCCAGGCTTTCGGCAGCATCCCATTTCTGCCGCGCCCATTCTGCTTGGGTGGCGGGAATCCGCTCTTCGCAGAATGCAGATCCAGCAGGCGTTTCATGGGTGTCGCCATTTCCGCCGCCGTCCGCCGGCGGCTGGTGGTTGGGGAGACGCATTGAGGGGCCTATGCGGTGCCAGGCCACCGGAAGCCAGTTGACATGCCCTGTCCCGATAGTCACAATTCTGGTCATCATGGTGAGGCGGCGGCCCTATGCCCTGGTCTACGCTCCCGTGGTCAAGTCGCACCTGCGGGTGATCGAGCGACACCATTACTCGTTGATTCGCGCGAGCATCGAGGAGCAACTGCGGTTCGAGCCAGGCATCGAAACCACGAACCGCAAGCCGTTGCAGCAGCCTGCCCTCATCGCGGCGCAATGGGAGCTGCGCTTCGGCCCCGACAATCGGTTCCGTGCCTTCTACGAGATCGACCACGAGAGCCGGAAAGTCTACATCCTGGCGCTCGGTGTCAAGGAGCGGAATCGTTTGCTCATCGGAGGAGAGGAGGTAGATCTTTGAAGATTGCATCGGTTGCAGAGGTCAAGGCTCAGTTCAGCGCCTACCTGAAGCAGAGCGAGCAGGGAGCGGTGATCGTCACCCGCAACGGCAGGCCGGTAGCTGCGTTGCTGGCCATCCGGGACGACGAGGAGCTCGAAAACCTGGTCCTGGCGCACTCGCCTCGCTTGCGGTCGATCCTGGGTGCGGCACGGCAGCAGATCCGCGCCGGCGAAGGAGTCGATCACGGAGATCTTTGGCGCGAGATGGAGGCGGCGCCGCCCAAGGCGCGCCGCAAGAGCAAAGCCAGAAGGGTGCCTTCCGGCAAGCAGGGTAGTGCGTAGCAGGTCAGTGAAACCTGGACGCTCACTCATCTTCATTCCTCGATGCGAGAGCGGGCTTGGCCATCTGCTAGCTGCTGCGGCCGCCCACACCCGCCCGCCCGGTATGCGCACCTGCCTGACGATCCCCGGCGAGCCGTTGCCGAGCAGATCGCCGGCCACCTCGCTTCCCTGAGCGCCAAACCGAAAGGGGGGCCAGCTGGCAAGCTCTGTGTGGCGAAGGGATGCTGGCAGGCGCCGACCTAAAACCGTGACAGGTGCCGGGAGGGTATCTTCTAGGCGAAGTCGTCGCTCTGCCGCCAGCGGGTGTCCTCGATCGTAGCGCCGTCATCGAGATCGCTGATGGCGAGGTAGCCGCCGCGGCCGTGAGGCTTCATGCAGGCACGGGCTGCCCTCAACCGATCGCGGATCTTCTTCTCGTCCCAGAGACCGGCGTCAGCCAGCACCTTGGGCGTGCCCCCCTTGGGGATCGCGTAGAGAAGGAAGAGGTACTGGCCCCAGAAGTCCCGCTGCTGTCGCGGTGTCCCGACCACCTTCTTGTTCCGCCGCAGCACCACGTCAATCTGATACCGCCGGAGCTTGGCGCGGGCGATGGTCCACTGTGCGCGGAGATCCTTGGTGACGTCGAAGCTCACCAGATAGGTGCTGTCGGTGACGTCCGGGGGGGCCGAGCCTTCCCGGATCTCGGCGGCGGTCGTAACGGTCCCGAAGGACCGTACGAAGCGCAGGTCGTCCGGCCACATCTCGTTCGGGTCGTGGTAGCCGGCCACCAGGCCCCAGCGCTCCAACGCTGTCGGATCGGGGATGGTCTCGGGCTTGGGGGGCGCCCGCAGGACGTTCGGGTCGGGCTCGGGCGGTGGCGGCCGGCGCTCCTGCCATTCGGCCCGATAGGCCGGATTCCTGCGGAGGAACTGCCAGGCCCAGGCTTGGAGGGTCAGCCAGGCGGGGATCTCCTCCGCCTTGAACCTCTCGAACTCGGCCACCCAATCGATGGCTGGAGGCGCTTCGCCGGTCGTCGCCAACTGATGACTGCCTGATGCCTGTGGTTTTCCGGGGACGGAGTCGATTTGCTCTAAGTTGTTGATTTGATTGGTGCACCCAGGAGGATTTGAACCACCAACCTACAGATCCGTAGTCTGCCACGAACTGCATTAGCGGCGCTACGCTCTGTTTTCACTTCAGTGGTAAGTGATTCACTTGGCACGCTTTAGTGGTACCATGAGGATGCATGGCGAGTCAAGGTACGGCCTGCTCTATTCGCCCCGGATTCGCCCCAGGGCAGAGGGAGATGCGAAATGCCACGACGGGCGGCTGCGATCCTTACGGACATCGCCATTCGTAGGCTGCGGCCGACGGCGCAGCGCTATGAGATCCGGGACGCCTCCAGGCCGGGCTTCGGGGTCCGGGTGGAGGCGGACGGTCGCAAGGTGTTCTTCCAGCGTTATGGAACGCGCGGCGAAAGGCGCCTCACGCTGGGCGCCTACTCCGGGGCATTCGGACTGGCACAGGCGAGAGCCGCCGCGGACAAGGCGCGCGCCGATCTCGCGGCCGGCCTCGATCCCATCGAAATCAAGCGGCAGCGTCGCCAACTGGAGCACGATGAAAGGCAGGCGCAGAAGGCGGCGCGTGATGGCCGGCCGGCTCCGGGTACGTTTGCTGAGCTAGCGGAACGCTACCTGCGAGACGCAAAGCGCCGCCGCCGGGAGCGCAGCGTGCAGGAGGACGAACGCAAGCTGCGGGTGGAGGTGCTTCCAGGATGGGGCGCGAGGCGCGTCCGGGAGCTTCGGCGTGCCGATGTTCTGCGCCTGGTCGAGGACTCGCGAGAGCGCGGGGGCGTGTGCTCCAATCGGACCCTGGCGCTGGTCCGCGCGGTCTTTCAGTACGCGGTGGACCGCGAGGAACTGGATGCCAACCCCGCACTGCGCATCCCGCGGCGCTATCTTTTTGTAGAGAAACCCCGCGAGCGCGTCCTGAGCCGCGCCGAGCTGCGCTCTCTGCTTGCCGTTGTAGACGACCTTGGCCCCATCGTCGGCGGGGCCTTCCGCATGATTCTTGTGACCGCCCAACGTCCCGGCGAAGTACTCCGCATGCGATGGGAGGAGATAGGCCGAGACGAAGGCGGTCCCTTCTGGGAGCTTTCAGATGAAGTTGCAAAGGCGGGCCGCGGTCATCGCGTCCCGCTCTCTCGCCAGGCAATCGCCGTGCTCGAACCGCTCCGGCGAATCACAGACTCGACCCCATGGGTTTTCGCGTCACCCTCGCCGCGGACGGAAGGGCCGGTGCGCTGGCTTTCCCATGCGGCGAACCGGCTGAGGCAGAAATCCGGCGTCGATCACTTCACCCCTCACGATCTCCGGCGCACGGCGGCCACCTGCATGGGCGAGCGAGGGGTGCGGCCTGACGTGATTGAGCGCGTCCTGAACCACGTGCAAGCCAAGATCGCGCGCACCTACAACCGAGCCACCTACGATGCAGAGAAGCGCCAAGCTCTTGCCATTCTCGGCGACCTCATCGATTCGCTTGCGTCGGGCGAAGAAACGCCGTCGAACGTGGTCTGGCTTGCATGAGCCATGCGCCAGGACCAGTTTCGGGGAGCTAATTCTGCTGGCGCCGGAGGGATAAAATGGGCATCAACGAGATCAGGGCTAGCACAGAGAGATCCTTCGACCGCTGGCTAGCGGCAATAAGCAAGTTCGACTACTTCTATATGACCGTTGCGGCCGGCCTCTTGGCGTTCATCGCCAAGGACTACCATCCCCGTAGACTTGACTCTTGGCTGGACTTCTTCGATCCGGTCTCGATGCTACTTCTCATCGCCGCTTTTACGGTAGGCGCGCTCCGCGTGCAATTGGCCACGCACCTGCTGTACCTCGAAGTGGAACAAGGGAAATGTCTATTCAGGATTGAGAAGTACCGGCCGGGCCTCACTAGCCCGGTTCCTGGGGAGGACAATGCCACCGGCCAAGCAATTGGGAAGGTCGAAGCACAAGAGACAGTGGATGCGGAAAGGGCAAGGCTCAGGGCCATCACGGAGGCGACGGCGAAGGTGACTATGCGCGCCGCAAAATTTTACCAAGCCCGAGTCTGGCTGCTCGCGGCTGGAATAGGCTTGCTCTTGGTTGGCCGAATACTGACTCCCTACTTCCCTGCATTCGCGGGTACCGTTTCCATTCAACAATCCCCAGCGGCGACGACTGGCCCTGCAGGCTCGGCCGTCGGCAGGTCCTCGCCTCAGCTCTTGCTGGAGCAGAAGCTGCCTGCGCCTGCGGCTGAACCTACACAGGTCCGCCACCCCAGGTGACAGAATTGATTCCCGCCGCCCGCCCCGACGGCTTGGTGGCGGGCAGTGCCGCGCTCTTCGCCAGCCGGCTGGGCGGCTCCCCGGCCGCTGGACGGCGATCGCGGCACCTGAAGCCGCCGCTCCTGAGCCAGCCGCGCTGCCACGGCTGGCTGCGGCACCCGGTCATTCGCGGTAGACTCCGCGATATGGAGCGGAGCATGACGGCGATCGATCTCTTCGCCGGCGCCGGGGGGGGCACGGAGGGTCTGAAGGCGGCCGGCTTTCGGGTAGTCGCTGCCGTCGAAAACGACCGGACTGCGTGCAGGACTTACCGGCTCAACCATCCTGGCGTCGTCCTGATTGAACGCGACGTTCGGCGAGTCACCGGATCGGATCTTCTGCGCGCGGCTGGGTTGCGGAAGGGTGAGACGTGCCTGCTCCAGGCCTGCCCGCCGTGTCAGACGTGGTCGTCGCTTGGCTCTGCATCCGCTGAGGACCCGCGGAACCAGCTCGTGTCCGTCGTGTCCGAGCTAGTTCGGAAGATCCGCCCCCGTGCCTTCGTGATCGAGAACGTTCCCGGTCTGCGATTCGATGCGCGGCTCGCTGCTCTCGTTGCGGAGGCTGGACGCCAGCGGTTCCGAGTGCGGGCCTATGTCGTCGACGCGCAGGACGTTGGGGTGCCGCAACGCCGGCGCCGCCTGATTGTCATCGGCATCCGCAGTCGGCGGCAGGTGGAACTGCCCGAGTCGCTTTTGGACCTGCTGCCAGCCGAATTCGACTGCACCGCTCGGACAGTCCGCGATGCCATCGGCCACCTGCCAACGCCTGGCGTTGGCGACGATCAACTGCACCGCGGCAGAACCTTGACCGACCTCGTTACGCAGCGCGTGGCCGCTCTTCCGCTGGCCGGGCGAAGGACCGACCTTCCAGAGCACCTTCAGCTTGCTTGCCACCAGAAGCTTAAGGGCCGGGTCGCAACCGCGGCGTATGGACGTATGGCGGCAACCGAAGTTGCTCCCACCCTGACGACTAGGTGCACCACTCCGGCGTGCGGCTCGTACGTGCACCCCTCCGAGAACCGGGGCATCACCCTGCGCGAGGCCGCGTTGCTCCAGACTTTTCCCGCGAGTTACCTTTTCAGCGGTGGCTACGGTGCGATCGAGCGGCAGATTGGCAACGCCATTCCCGTCCGCCTCGCCGAGGCTGCGGCCATGGCTGTGCGGACGCTTCTCGCGCCAGCGGGCGAAAGGCGACTCGGGACGTGACGCCTAACTCTACGAACGGGCCGTCCGCCACCACGACGGTGCCCGAGGCGCCGCTCGTCCTCAAATTCGGCGGCTCCCTAGTCGAGCAGCTCGGGGCGCAGCTATACCCCAGCGTGACCGCCACAGTGGCAGAGCTCCTATCCAATGCCTGGGACGCGGAGGCCAAGAACGTCTGGATCACAATGCCGTTTGGCGTGTGGCATGCCGACGACCGCATCGTGGTGACGGACGACGGACATGGCATGACGCGATACGAGGCGCAGCACTCGTACCTCGTCGTGGGCCACAAGCGGCGCGGGGAAGGCCGAGGCGCGCTGTCTGCGAGTGGTCTGCGCCGCGTTCACGGACGCAAGGGCATCGGCAAGCTGGCGGCATTCGGCACGGCTGGCATCCTCGAATGCTCGACGCTAAAGAACGGCCAGCACGTCGCCTTCAGGTTGAACTACGACGAAATCCGCAAGCTCGATCCATCGGCAGACTACACGGTAGAAGACGCGGTGGATCTTTCGGCACCGACGAATCCAGAGAGCGGTTGCCCGCTCGAGCACGGCACCCGCATCAGCCTCTCGCGGCTGCTGCAGAAGAGGGCGCTCGGCGAGGGCCAGTTTTTCCGGTCCATGGCTCGGCGGTTCGCGATCTCGGCCGACGAGATGGCCGTGCGCATCAACGGTACGCCGCTTCAGCGGTTCGACATGAGCGTCCAATTCAGGTTCCCGCCGGACAGCATCCCCGAAGGCGTGGCGATCGCCAACGGCTGGGCGGTCGAGTCTATCGCGCCCGGCCACGAGGTGCGCTGGTGGATCGGTTTCACCGAGAAGCCCTTGGAAGACGAGACGCTTCAGGGCATCTCCGTCCTCGCCAATCAGAAGATGGCCCAGCGGCCGTTTCTATTCGACCGCTCGCGCGGCACTGAGGGACAGCTCGGACAGGAGTACCTCGTCGGCGAGGTGCAGGCCGATTGGATCGACGCCGGCACTGACGTCGAGGACGACCTCATCCAATCCAACCGAGACCAGCTCCAGATCGAAGACGACCGCCTCACGGTTTTCGTCGAGTGGGGACGCAGGCGCTTGGCGTGGGCACTGAAGGAGCGCAACCGGTTGCGGCAGGACGCCGCCGTGCGGGGCTTCGAGGCAAGCCAAGAGCTGCTCCAGCTGTTCGACCCCTACACGAGAACAGAGCGGGCACAACTTCTGCGGCTCGCGGTCAACGCCTCAAAGCTGCCGGAGATGACCGGCGACTCCCTCCTAGAGCTCATGCAGTCGGTCGTAGACGCGAGATCGGACGCCGCTGTGCGCCAACTGATCGAAGAGATCGAAGCATCCGACGAAGCGGTGCAGCCCCGCATGTGGGGACTGGTCCGCCAGTTCGGCCTGATCGATGCCCGGCGTACCTTCAGCATCATCCAGGCTCGGCTGAAGACGATCAGCAAGCTGAAGGAAGCCCTTGCCGCTGGCGCCAAGGAGGTGCCCGACCTACATGACATCGTCAAGAAGGATCCTTGGCTCCTCGACCCTCGCTGGCACCTCCTCGACGACGAGGTCGACCTGACGAAGTTGGGCATCGACTTCCAGCCGGCGACCGACGAGACCGGCCACCGGCTCGACTTCATGTTCGCGCTCATGCCCAAATCGCCCGCCCCACTCGACGAGATCATCGTTGTGGAGATCAAGCGCGGATCCGATCTGCAGGGGAAAAAGCGCGTCGCAACCGAGGAGGAGGTCAACAAGTTCCACTCGTACGTCCTTGCGGCCAGGGAGCACGAGCAACGCAACGGCTCGCAAGCAAAGGTGCGGGGCCTCATGATCACCCAGGGCTACACGGCAAACGGCAACCGCGTCAAGCAGAGCCTGGAGGAGAACCCGACGATTGAGCTTCGCTTCAGGACGTGGGACCGCGTCATCGCCGAAACCGAGCGCATGCACCTCGGATGGCTGGAGGTTTCCCGGGCAAGGAGCCGAGCCGAGGAGCCGGAGCCTGAGTTGGTCGACGAGGATGCCGTGGTGGAAGCACCGTCTCCTGACCATCCTCAGAGGTGACGATGCAAGAGCCGTGCGGCACACTCGCCCCAGATCCCGAGCTGTCCCACAAGACGCGGAAGGTGCGTCCCCCATCAGCCCGCGACCGAGCGCGGCTGGTTGCTCAGCGGCGGCACGAGACGGCGCCCGAGATGGCCGTTCGTCGTGAGATGCACCGGCTCGGGCTTCGCTATCGCACGCACGTTGCCGTTCTCGATGGGACGCGCAGGACCGTCGATATCGCGTTTACCAGGGTGCGCGTGGCCGTGGACGTTCGCGGCTGCTGGTGGCACGGCTGCCCCGTCCACGGATCGTTGCCGCGAGCGAACACCGAGTGGTGGGCGGCTAAGTTCGCTGCCGTACGGAGGCGCGACGAGGACACCGAGGTACGGCTGAGGCAAGCCGGATGGCATCTCGTCGTCGTCTGGGAACACGAGGACCCCGCCATCGCCGCACTGCGCATCGACGCCGCCGTCCGGGGCGGGGGCCTCGCGCGCCTCCTCCCTACATCCAGTCTCGACCTAGTTTAGCCGTAGTGCGAGGATCTCCTGCGCGGAACCCCCGTGTGCAGCTCCCGAGGACTTTTTGTTTTCCAATTCGCGGGCGCACCCACGCTGCCGCGGTCCGGTCACTGGCTTAGTGGTGCTAGAGATTCAGACCCCCCTACTCCCCCCGACAAGCGTCAGATGCTCGCCACGCTCGCCTAGCGAAGGGTGGAAACGGCTCCCGGACCTACTAGCCGCTAGCCTGCCGTGGTGGTCGTCATGCAGGGATCGCAGATGGTGAGGCAAGACACCGAACAGGCCTCAGTTGGGCGAGCTCCTGGCGCTTCGCGCAGCACCTGGGCGGTGAGCGTGGCTAGCGTCTCGCGGTTTGTTGCCGGCTGAGCAGACCCGCTGCTATTCGGTGAAGAACGCGTGTCACCGCCGCTGCTTAAATACCGCTGCTGGAGGGCGCCCTCGGCGTCGGCTGGTATTGAACCAGCGGTGGAGGGGTCGAAAGCGTAGGAACTCTGTCCGAACTGTTCCGCAGACTGGGCAGACTGGCGGCCGCGGTTCGGTATCGGGCGAGAGGAGGCCGGCAGGCTGGGGCGTATTGCGACACTGCTCCGTCACGACCGGTCGGCGCTCCGATTGGCGGTACCGGGCTTGGCGCTCTGCATGAAGCAGCCGTCCGCGTGGCGTAGCCTGGTGGCGCCTGTTGGATGCTCGCTGCTTCTCCCTGCGTGCGGCTCGCGCACACACCTTGCCGCAGTAGATGTTGCCTCGGTCGCACCCCGAGCAGATCGCGACCAATGCGCGACACCTGAGACAGCAGTACAAACGCTGAGCCTTCATGGTAGAGCCAGTCTACCGCCAGCCGCCGGCCCGCCGGTCCCCCTTGTCCACCCCCCCGGCGGGGATGATGCTGAGGGAACTTCACCACCTCCGATGGCTGAGAACTGCGTTCTTCACCGGATAGCAGCGGGTCTGCGCAGCCGCCAACACGGTTGAATGCCAGTTTGGGGGACCGCTTCTGCATTTGGTTTCTCCTTTCGCCGAAAAGCCCTGATCAGACGAGATGACCGCGCGGCTTGAGGCGCCAATCGGCCCCACCACCGCGCGGCAGAATTCTCGCATGAAAGAGGAGACGTGGGCGTCAAGGGTTCCGCGCCTGTCGCTAAGACCTGCACAGGACCACCACCAAAGTTCACAGAATCGATTCCCTGAGGTAGGCAATCCGCGACGCCATGCTCATTTATCTACAGTGATTTACGCCTTGTTAGGTGCGATGGCTTGGGTGCGAGGCTGTGGTGGTTGGTAGAGACTCCGACCACCACAGCCAGCAACGCCAAATCCCCCGATCAACCTGGGCACGACACTGCCGACGATAAGGTATGCCCCGGCGCGCCCAGGCAAGCCCCGGCGGAAGAGAAGGGAAGGATGGCGGCGGGGCGGTTGGACGAACGCTGGAATGGTTGGCCCGATTCGTCGGATTACGGGCGGGCGTGCTGGCAGGTGACTGTCGCGGCGGGCACACCCCCTCCCATGCCTGGGAGGTGAGGTGTTAGGCGGGCGGCTGGGAAACCGCAGGGAAGGGCCTTTCAGGGCAGCCCTCGCCTTTCCGGGTTAGTCTTGTTTGCCGGGTCTAGCCCGGCGCCCAGGCATTCGACCGGGACGTGGGGGTCGAGGTGCTTGCGCACTCTCGGACGAGATCAAATACTCGTCGCCGTTGCCCGGATTTCCCCGTGCCTACCACTTTGCCGGCAGCGATCATTGCCAGCCCTGTTGAGCCTTTTCGGTCTTTCACCTTGGACAAGGCTTTTCCTATCGTAACCATCGCAACGCGGCCCGGCCCACTCTCCACAGTCGGCCGGGCCTATAGTCTTCAGCGGACCTGAAATTTCCGTCCAACAAAGCGTCAGTCGTGCAGCGGGGCCTTGCCGGTCCTCAGCCTGCGGCGGTCGTTGGAATCGCTCGCGGGCCGCGGGGAAGACTGGCGAGGAACTTGTCCAGGTCTTCGCGGAACCAGCCGGATGCATGCTCGCCCAGAATGACTCGCGGAGGGAGCTGTCCCGCTCGTTCGAGGCGATATAGAGACGCCCTGCTGAGGCCGATGTAGACCGCTGCGGCGGCAGGGCGCAAAACTCTCTGTAGCATCAAGATTCTCCTTGCTTGGCAGGCAGTGCGCCATGCGCTGCCTGGGACGCTCGGGGTATCAATCGCACGCGTAAATTGAAACATGTCGGCTTGCCCCTTTGCAAGTTTGCTCATAATTCAATCGATGTCCTTCACAACACGTGCATGCACGTGCAGGAACGCAATGTGCCAGGGCGGCTCATGGAGGATTAGCGGGTCCGCCGCCGGCAGCTCGCTCGATCTCAAAGTGAAGCATGGGAGGCTCGCCTTGTGCCACATCCAATTGCAGCCTGCCCTGTGCAAAACTGGTGTAAGCCGGCCTTCGCCAAGTTGCTGGGTCTGGAAGGCCGCGGAGAGCAAATCCACGTTCACCGTATCGAACTGGCCTTGGATCATTCGGCCTCCAGTGCCGGCGCGGCGGCGGATGCAGCGGCGGAAGCGCCGATCCACGGGGCGCGCCAGCTGCCGGTCTGTAGGTCCATGAAGGCCAGGCAGCAGTGAGCCACAGCCTTGCCGCACTCCTGAGCCAGCCGCAGGATGTCCTTGTGGGATCTCGCCGGCGGCGTCCGGATGTCCAGCGCCCGAGTGTCCAGCGGCAGGGTGTCCGGCTCCCTGGTGTCCGGCGGCAGGGTGCCGTCTTCCGGCGGCCCTTCCTGGCCGGCTGGCCTTTGCTGGGCTCGGTAGAGATCCGTCAGGGTCAAACCCATGGCGGCCACGATGCGCCCGAGGGTGCGCGCACAGGGCTGGCGGATGCCCTGCTCGTATCGGGCCAGGGCCGTCGAGGTGCACCCGACCTGCGCGGCAAGCTGCCGCAGGGTCATACCCGTATCTCGGCGAAGTCTCAGGATCGCCAGCCCAACGAGCTGTGCTTCGTCGGCGTTCCGCTTCCGATGCCTCCCCTTTGCGGGTTGGGCCTTCATGACAGCTCTCCTTCGATTGAACCGGCCAGGTCGCCTACCTTTGCGGCGAGCTTGCCGGCGAAGTGGGCCAGGTCGTCGTCGGCCGGTTCCAGGCAAGAATCCTGGGCGGACTTGCGCACGGAGCGCAGGAAGCCTTCGACGAAGCGCAGCTCGGCAGCCGCGGCCCGCAGCTCGGCGCGGGTGATCGAGTCTTTGTCGGGGAAGTCGGTCGTCTCGACGGCCATGTCGTAGATGAGCCTCCCGACCTGACGGAGGGCTTCGCGGGACACGGGGTCGTCAATGCAGATCAGCGTCGTTTCCCGGAACGAATCGGCGGGGTTCCAGGGGTGAGGGGTAGACTGCGGGTGGTCGGGCATGGGATGCCTCCGTGCTCGGCAAGTCCCCGGCGGGAGCTCGTTACTTCCGCCGGGGGCGTCTGACTGAAACGGGGGCGGCGCGTGCCGCCCCTCTGTGCTCTGGGTTCAGGTGGGAACGTGGCCTGCCGCACCAACGGGCCGGATCGTCTTGCTGCCAGCGCTGGCACCGGTAGCGCGCCGCGCGGCTGGACCGGCTGGGCGACCACAGAATGTATACCTGCCGGCGGCTTGGAGCGGGTGGGAATGACGGCGTGCCTAATGCCAGGGGCGGCCGTCAACCGTCGTTCGTTTTCGCCCCTCATTCGCCCCTGGCAGACACGGTTGCCCGAGCCTTCGGAGGCGCTCCAGCGCAAATCGCTTAGATCGTTGGGGTTAGGTGGTGCACCCAGGAGGATTTGAACCCCCAACCTACAGATCCGTAGTCTGTCGCTCTATCCAGTTGAGCTATGGGTGCACGAGTGCGGCTTCGTGCGGAGCGGGAATTGTAGAGGATGGGGTCGTTGGGCCGCAAGAGGTGGGGGGGCGTGATTGGCTGGCTGGTGCAGGTTGGAAGCGCTCTGCGCCGGGGATGGCGTCAGGTTGGGCTGGGGCGGGAGCTGCGACTGGGTTGGGGCTGGGTGGCGGCGGATGGTTGGGCTTGAAGGGTGCTGGGTGGGTCAGGGTTGCTGGATGGCTTGCTTGGGGTCGATGCGGGTGGCGGTGAGGGCGGGGATGAGGATGGCGAAGGCGGCGGTGGCGGTGAGGATGGGGATGACGAGGGCGAAGGTGAGGGGGTCGGTGGGGGTGACGCCGTGGAGGGAGCCTTGGAGACCTCGGGTGGTGGCGAGGGCGACGGCGGTGCCGGCGAGGAGGCCGGCGGCGACGGGGGGGACTGCTTGGTGGGCGAGGAGGAGGAGGATGGTGGGGCGGGTGGCGCCGAGGGTCATGCGGATGCGATTTCGCGGGTGCGGAGGCCGGCGAAGTGGGCGATGTCGCCGTAGATGCCGACGGCGGCGAGGAAGAGGCCGAGGAGGCCTAGGGCTAGGAGGAGAAGGGTGTGGAAGCGCTCTTCGGCGGTGGCGCCGCGGAGGGAGTCGTCCATGGTGGTGAGGGTGAGGGGCAGGGTGGGGTCGACGGCGGCGACGGTGGCGCGGGTGGCGGTGGCGAGGGTGCGGGGATCGGGGCCGCGGGCGATCAGGGTCATGGTGCGCTGGGTCCAGGTCCAGGTGTCGGCGGGGGCCTGGTCGATGGGGAGATAGAACTCGGGAGCGAGGTCGTGCGCGGGGCCGCGGGTGTGGACGTCGCCGACGATGCCGATGATGGTCTTTGAGCGGGTGTCGGTGGGGGTGCTTTCGCAGCAGAGGATCTGTTTGCCCAGGAGGTTGGCTTGGCTCCAGGTGCGGCGGGCTTGGTGGGCGAGCTGCTGGCTGATGATCATGACCCGCTCTCGGCCGGCGAGGTCGTCGCGGGTGAAGGTGCGGTGCGTCGCAGGTGAAGGTCGCTGCGGATCAGGAGGCCGGCGCCCACCAGGAGGGTGAGCGCCAGACCGACTTCGGCGGCGACCAGGAGGCTGCGCAGGCGGTCGCGCGCGGGGCCGGTGCCGGCGGCGCCGGCACGCAGCAGGGTTTGCGGGTCCTGGCGTGCGGAGCGCAGGGCGGGCGCCATGCCGAAGAGGAGGCTGGCGGCAAGGGAAACCAGGAGGGTGAAGAGCAGGACGCTGGCGTCGATGCGGGTTTCGCCGAGGCGCGGAATGCCGGCGGGCGCCAGCGGGAGGAGCAGGCGCACGGCGGCTTCGGCGAACGCCAGGCCGAGGGCGCCGCCGGCCAGGGCGAGGACGGCGCTTTCGCCGAGGAGCTGGCGCACGATGCGGCTGGCGCCGGCGCCCACGGCGGCGCGGATGGCAAGCTCGTGGGCGCGCCCGGAGCCGCGGGCCAGCAGGAGGCTCGCCACGTTGGCGCAGGCGATGAGCAGGACGAGGCCGACGGCTCCCAGCAGGACTAGCAGGCGCCGGCGGTAGGAACCGATCAGATATTCGGCCAGGGGCTGGATGCGCACGCCGGTCCTGCCGTAGTTGGCATCGGGGTAGCGTTGCGCAAGGTGGCGCATGGCGACGCTGAGCTCGGCTTGCGCCGCGGCGGGGCTTGCATGGGGTTGCAGCAGGCCCAGCACATCGAGGAAATGGTTGTCGTGCTGGCTGCGCTCGGCCGGGGTAAAGGCGATCGGCAGCCAGAGCTCTTCCTGGGAGAGCGTGGGATCGAAGCCCGCGGGCATCACTCCGATGACTTTGAAGGCGCGCCCCGACAGGTGCAGGGTGCGTTGCAGGACGGCGGGGTCGGAGCCCAGGCGGTTGCGCCACAGAGCGTCGGAGATCACGACCACGGGTTCGGCCGCCGGCTGGTCTTCTTGCGCGGTGAAGGTGCGGCCGAGCCGCGGTGGCACACCAAAGACGGCGAAGAAGTCGTGGGTGACCGGTGCCGCCAGGACCCTTTCCGGGCGGTCTCCGTCGGCCAGGTTGAGGACGGTGAAGCGTTGCTGCCGCAGGGCGTAGCGCACGTCGTCGTGCAGCTCGCCGAGCAGGATGCGCCAGCGCCAGCGCCGTTCGGTGCCTTGGGCGATGCGGGCGCAGGCGCTGGCGACCTGGGTGCGGTCGTCGAAGCGCTGGGCCGCTTCGGCACGCGCCTGCGCCTGGGTCATGCCGGATTCTTCCAGCTCCCGCGCCAGCATCGCGACGTGGAAATCGATCTCTTCGGCGACCTGGTCGTCGATCTTGGGGCCGAGCAGGCGGGCGCGCAGGCGACGCTCGAAGGTTTGCCAGGTGTGTTCTTTGCTTTTCATGGCCTTGCGTCGTGCGGGTCGAGTGGCCGGCGGTGAACGCAACGCGGCAGTTGGCGATCAGACCGCTTCGGGGCTGGTCTCCGGGGCCGGCAGGAGGATGGGCGCGACGGCGGCCAGGAATTCCGCGAAGGTGCGGATCTCCACCTGGAGCTGCCGCTCGCCCTCAGGGGTCAGGCGGTAGAAGCGGGCGCGCCGCCCAAGCTCCGATTGGCCCCAATCGGCTTCGACCCAGCCGAGGCGTTCCAGGCGGTAGAGGGCCGGATAGAGCGTGCCTTCTTCGACCCGCAACGCCTGGGCGCCCCGCGTGCGCAGCCAGCGCGAGATGCCGTAGCCGTGCAGGGGACCCGCGGCAGCCAGGGCCTTGAGGATCAGGGCGTCGAGGGTGCCGCGCAGCCGGTCGCTGGTGGTCTTCATCATGGATCTGCCTCCTGGCCTCCTGGGTACCTTGTGTGTGTGTGTGACCCATACCCAGAGGACAAGGTATAGTGTGATGGAGCGATACCCAGATGTCAAGGTATGAGGTCGCAAGGTGCGCTGCTGCCGCCATTTGGGGCGGTTGGGGTGGCGGCCGGATCTTTGCATTCTGGCGAGAGAGTCGAGCCATGCGGCAGGCGGCCAGCGCGGAGCTGGGCCGCGCCCGCATGCCAGAGGAGTCTGAGATGCCCGAAAAGGAAACGATCGAACGGGCGAAGCGCGACAAGCGCGAGGGGAAGTCGCCCAGCACGCAGGCCGGCGAGTTCGTGCACGAGGAGATGGAGCACATCCGCGAAGGCAAGCACGGTGCGCGCTCGACCAAGCAGGCGATCGCCATCGGGCTGTCGAAGGCTCGCCGTGCGGGAGTCGAGCTGCCGCCGCCTGGCAAGCAGAGCGCTTCGGCGGCGACGCGTCGCAGCGCCGCGCGCGACTTGGAGAAGGGCAAGGAGGGTGCCGTCGAAAAGCCTTCGCCGAAACGCTCGCGTGCCACGAGCGCCGCGCTCAAGCGCGAGGGCAGCGCGGCGGCGTCTCCGGCCGCGCTTTCCAGGCAGGCGCGCGCCGCGGCCGCCAAGCGAACGGCCGGCGACCGGTCCGCCGCGGCGCGCAAGGCGGTGCGCACCAAGGGAGCGGCCGGGCGCTCGGCGGCGGCCAAAAAGGCGGCCCGCACGCGTTCCAAAGAGTAGTAGCCGGGAGGGTCGTCGCCGTCCGCAAGGCCGGTGGGGCGCTCCGCTCGCCTGGGCCGGCGTGGCGGCGCTGATCGACTACTGCTGCGTCGGGGTGCTGGCAGTGCTCTGGGCGCTGCTGGGCGCGGCGGTCGCCGCGTGGTTCCACGGTGTCTGGAACCTCGGGCCTTCCGGTGGCCTGGGCCAGGACGAACGACCAGGTGCTCTGGATCAAGGTATTCACGGTGAGGAGTTGGCGGCGGCGAAGCCGGCGAGCGCCGCCGCCTGGTCGGTATCCACAACGTTCCATGGACGCCGGAGAGCCGGCCTGCACAGGCTGGAGCGGGGACTTGTATCGGTATCTCTCGCGGTGTGTTAAAATGCTTGGAAAGCATAGCTCGAAGCTCCGCCAGGAGTGGGAAAGCAGTCTGGCGGGGCTGCCCAAAATGCGCTTTTGACATGGATGTGGGCGGAAACGGGGATACGGGACCGGGCATGGTCATGTGTCGCCGGATACTGCTTTCTGAGATCGTTTCCACGAGGAGAGGACCCCATGACGAGGATGCCGAGATGCAGGCAGCGGCTGGCGCCGACGATGTGTGTTCTGGCCGTGCTGATGTCCTTTGCCGGGCTGCACGCCGGCGCCGCGCAGACGCTCAAGCCGGTGGGTTCGCCGTTGACGCTGGCGGGGGCCGGCAACACCGCAACCGGCGGTACGGGGGGCATGGCCCTGGCGATCGCGGAGTCCGCGGTTGACGGATCGTTCGAGCTCGCGACCTTGCAAGCGGAGAACATCTTCTTGCAACTGGACTTCAACATCGAAACGATCCACTACGGCAGCAACGGTCAGGCGAGTGCCGGCGTGTCCCCCAACCTGATGCTGGGCTCCGGCGCCAGCGTGACCTTCCCTGCCGTCGCCGCGCTGGCGGGGGGAGGTTTTGTCACCGCATGGGTTAACTCGCCGCCGTTCTTCGAACTCCTGGGCGGCAAGCAGCCGGTCGAGCCGAGCGCGCAGCCCCGCACCGCCGGCGACCTGGAGACGGTGGCGGCACGCCTGCTCGACAGCACCGGCCAGCCGGTGGGCACCGAGATCCAGGTCAGCCCCGGCAGCGAGACGGCAGACCAGGTACAGGTTGCGGCACTCAGTTCCGGCGGCTTCGTGGCCACCTGGTTCTCGGGGTCCGACGTTCCGGTCGCCCTGTCGGCGGAGCTGTTCGACGCCGCCGGAGAGCCCATGACCGGGGAGATCCCCATCGCCTCCATCGGGCGCATGATCGGCGTCACCGGACTGGGCGACGGCGGCTTCGTCGTCGCCTGGGGCGGCGTGGGCGGCGGCGGTCTGTTTTGGCAACGCTTCAATGCCGCCGGCACCGCGCTGGCGCCGCCCGTCCGGGTTACTTTCACCGATGCCGGCGGGCCGGCCTTCGTGGCGGCAAATCCGGCGGGCCAGGTGGCCCTGAGCTGGATGACCACCGATCCGAGCGTGCAACCGATCGGCTCTGTCCTGGTGGAGCTGTTCGGAACCGACGGCTCCGCGCTGGGGCCGCCGGTCACGGTGGTTACGTCCAACCCGCTCGGCAGCCAGGCGAGCAACCCGGTGCTCGGCGGCCTGGCCGTCGATCTGCAGGGGCAGGCGCTGGTGGCGTGGAGCGTGAGCGCGAGCGGTGTCACCACCACCGGCAGGGCGCAGCTGGTCGATGCGACCGGAGCGATCGTGGGTGCACCGGTTCCGATCGGTACCAGTGGTTCCGAGGTGGTGCAGCAGGTGGTGGCGCAAAGCGACGGCAGCTGGAACGTCCTGTGGACGGACTACGTCAACGCCTACGTGCAGACGTTGAGCAGCGCCAGCTGTTCGCCGAGCGCGACCAGCCTCTGCCTGGACGACAACCGCTTCCGCTTCGACGTGCAGTTCATCAATCCGCTGAGCGGCGGCGGCACCGGCATCGGCAATCCGGTACCGCTGGCCGCGGACACCGGCGCGCTGTGGTTCTTCGATCCCGCGGTGCCCGAGCTGGTCGCCAAAGTGATCGACGGCACCGCGGTCAACGGCCACTTCTGGGTGTTCTTCGCCTCCCTGACCAACGTCGAGTTCGACCTCACGGTGACCGACACCCAGACCGGTGCCGTGCGGGTGTACCACAATTCCGCGGGCACCTTGGCGAGCGTGGCCGACACCGCGTTTCCCACCGCTCCCGCTGCGAACCCCGCCCTCCATGCCGCCGCCCAACCGGCCGCGGCCCGGCGTGCAATGCCCGCCGCTGCACCGGGCGCGGTCAGCTCGGCCGCGACGCCCGCGCTGATTGTCCCGTCGCCGGTCTGCAACAGCACCGGCCAGCAGCTCTGCCTGCTGGGGAGCCAATACGCCGTCACCGTGACCTTTGACGAGACCGCCGCCAGCCCGTCCACGGGCCAGGCAGTGCAGCTGTCGGCCGACGGCGGCTACTACTGGTTCTTCGGTCCGGACGACGCCGAGCTGGCGGTCAAGATGCTGGATGGAACCGCGGTCAACGGCCACATCTGGGTGTTCTACGCTTCGCTGACCAACGTCGAGTTCGACCTGACCATCACCAACACCTCCGGAGCTACCCGCAAGTACCACAACGCCGCGGGCACTCTGGCCAGCGTCGCCGACACCAGCGCGTTCTAGTCAGCCGCCCCGCAGTCCCGCTACAACCCGACGGCCCGCGCCAGTTGCCAAGGCGCGGGCCGTTTGCCGCCACTGCCGGTCGCCAGGCGGCTAGCGCAGGTAGCCCAGGGAGCGCAGGTGCTCGCGGTCGTCGGAGGTCAGGTGGGCGGTGGCGTCGGGCTGGGCCAGCTGCAGGTTGTGGCGGGCTTGCAGGTCGCGGTTGCGGGCGGCCTGGTAGGCGGCGTAGAGGGATGCGCCCGCGGCGGGGTGGGCGGCCAGGATGTTGGTGGTTTCGCCGGGATCGTGCTGCAGGTCGAAGAGCTGGACCGGGCCGCCGGCGGTGACGAACAGCGAGCGGTCGGGGGTGCGCAGCTTTTCCAGGGCGCCGGCGATGTAGACCCAGGGGCGGGGTTTGGCGTTGCGCTCGCCGGCGAGCAGCGGCACCAGGTTCTGGCCCATGGTGTCGCGATTGGGGGCGATGCCGACCGCGCCCAGGATGGTCGGCATGACTTCGAGGGTCGACACCAGGGCGGCGATGCGGCGGCCGCCGAAGCGGCCGTGCGGAAAGCGGATCAGCAGGGGGACGCGGGCGACCTCTTCGTGGTTCTGCTCGTGCAGGAAGAGGCCGTGCTCGGCAAACTCCTCGCCGTGATCGGCGGTCAACACGATCACGGTGCGGTCCCACAGGCCGCGGGCTTTGAGCTGGTCGAACAGGCGCCCCAGGGCCGCGTCGGTGTATGCGACGCCACCGTCGTATAGATCCTCGATGTAGGAGATCTCGGCGCGGCTGAATACGTTGCCGGCCGGCCGTTTGCCGGCTTCGACGTCGCGGTTGACGGCGGCGAGCAACCGGCTGGCGCAGAGGCCGTCGCGGCAGCCGTCGAAGCGCGTGCCGGCGGTGGCGGCAAAACGGCGGTTCCAGGCCGCGCCATGGTCGTAAGGCAGCTTGTTGAATCCCGAGTGGACGTCGTAGGTGTGCAGGAAGACAAAGAACCTGCCGTACGGCCGGGAGTCCAGCCAGTCGTAGAGCTTGGGCAGCTCGGTGCGCAAGCCGCCGCCGCTTTCGTCGAAGGCGTCGAAGCCGCGTGCCAGGCCGAAGCTGGCGCTCACGTACCCGCCGCCGGTCAGGGCGTGGGTCCGGTAGCCGGCGTCGCGAAGCTGCTCGGCCAGGGTGATGCGCCGGCTGTCGAGCGCCTTGCCGTTGTCCGCCCAGACTCCGTGGACCGTCGGCGGCAGGGAGGTGAACATGGAGGCGTGGATGGGGAGCGTCCCGCCGCCGGTGTTGATGCACGGATCGAAGACGACCGCTTGGCGCGCAAAGCGGTCGATGTTGGGGCTGGTCGCACGATCGTAGCCGTAGACCTGGAGGTGGTCGGCGCGCAGCGTATCGACCGAGATCAGCAGCACGTTGCAGCCGGGGCAGGGGCTGGCGAGCAGCGCGGGGGCGCGGGCAGTGTGCGGCGCACCGTGGCAGGCGAAGCCGGCGCCCGCCAGGACAACCAGCCAGACCGCCGCGGCGACGGCGCGCCAGACCGGCCGGCGTGGCGCAACGCGACCGGGGGCCGCTTGGGTGGCGATGGCAGCCTCCCGCGGCGCCGGTTTTGAGCTGACCGCTTGTCGCAACATGAAACCGGGATCTTACGCCAACGCCCGGCACCCAGTACCTGCCGTCGGCAAGCGGCGCAAGCGGTGGCGCCGCCGATCAGGGCGTGGCGTCCGGTGTGTAGCCGCGGCCGAAGGGCTACCGGCGAGGTTCGCTGGGCTGGGCCGCCGGTATGCCGGCCGCGGTGGCGGCGGTGTCGCGGCGCCGGCGCGCGGCAGCCTGCTCCGGCGCGGGCTTGGCGGCGAGCAGACGGCGCAGCTTGGCGGCCAGCGCCGCGACCGCTGGCTGCCGGACGATCGCGTAGTGATCGCCGGGGAGCACCTCGATCTCGGCGCCGGCGCGGCACAGCGCCGCCCAGGCGGCGGCATTGGCGGCTGCGCTGGCGCCCGCATCGGCGGCGGGGAGGGCGCCGTTGCCGTTCGGCGGCTGGTGCCGGGCGGCGAGCAGCAGGTTGAGGGGGCCGGGGGCGGGGGCCGGACGGTAGCGGTCCAGGGCGCCGCGGGTGGTGCGGAACAGCGCGAAGAGGCGCTCCAGGTCGTCCGCCGCCAGGTCCGCCGGGATCAGGCCGGCGGCTTGCGCGGCGGTGGCCAGGTCGGCCAGCGGCAGATCGGCGCTCAGCCGCTGGATCCCGGCGGCGGCGGCCAGCGCTGCCGTGGAGTGCGGTCCGGCCATGCTGGCCAGGTCGCGCAGGAACTCGCGGCGCAGGCGTGCCGGAGGGGTCGGCACCGGCGGGATGCCGCGGCGCAGGGGGGCCGGGTCGATCAGCACCAGCGGTTCGACCCGCCGGCCGGCGGCGCGCAGCTGGCGCGCCATCTCGAAGGCGATGGCGCCGCCCAGCGACCACCCTCCCAGCGCCAGGGGGCCGTCCGGGGCGCCGCTGCCCGGCATGGTAGCCATGGCGGCGACGTAGCACGCGGCGAGCGCTTCGATGGTGGGGTCGGATGGCAGCGACGCCGGGTCGGGCAGCTGCAAACCGTAGAACGGCTGGGCGTGGCCCAGGCAGCGCGCCAGGTCGGCGTAGCACAGCACGTTGCCGCCGGCCGGGTGAACGCAGAAGAAGGGTCGCGCCGCAGCCTGACCGCGCCGCCGGCGTGGCGCCCGGCCAGGCCGCGCCGGTGCCACCGGTGATGCCGCCGTCGCCGCCGTCGGCCATGGTGCGGGGGGCTCCGGGGTCAGCTCGACCAGGGGCGAGCGGCCGCCGGCGGCGGCGCCGGTTTGCAGCAGCGCCGCCAGCTGCTCGACGGTGGCGGCGCGAAACAGCGTGGCGAGCGGCAGATCGCGGCCGAAGGTGTCGCGGATGCGCGCGACCAGGCGCACGGCCAGCAGCGAATGGCCGCCGAGCGCAAAGAAGCTGTCGCCGGCGCCGACCCGCTGGACGCCCAGCAGCTCGCCAAACAGCGCCGCCAGTGTCCGCTCGTGCGCAGTGCGGGGCGCGACGTGGGCCGCGTCGCCGGTCCCCGCACCCCAGACCGGCGCCGGCAGGGCGTTGCGGTCGAGCTTGCCGTTGGCGGTCAGCGGCAGCTGGTCCAGCCAGACGAAGTCGGCGGGCACCATGTAGTCGGGAAGCCTGGCGGCCAGGGTCTGCCGCAGCTCGGCGAGCAGCGCCGCGCGCCGGGCGGCGCCGCCGTCTTTGCCATCGCCGTCTGGATCGCGCGGTACCAGGTAGGCGACCAGGCGCAGGTCGGCGCCGGCCGCGGTGCCGGCGCGGCGCGCCGCCGCGGCGGCGGAGCGCACCTGCGGATGCGCGCTCAAGGCGGCCTCGATCTCGCCCAGCTCGATGCGGAAGCCGCGCACCTTGACCTGGCCGTCGATGCGGCCCAGGAACTGCACGGCGCCGTCGACCCGGCGGTGCACCAGGTCGCCGGTGCGGTACAGGCGGGTGCCGGGCGGCGCGGCGGGCGCGAAGGGGTCGGGGACGAAGGCCGCCGCCGTCAGGTCCGGCCGTGCCAGGTAGCCGCGCGCCAGGCAGTGGCCGGCGACGCACAGCTCGCCGGCGACACCCGCCGGCACCGGCTGCTGGCGCCGGTCGAGCGCGTACAGGCGGGCGCCGGCGATCGGCCGCCCCAGCGGCACGGTCTGCGCGGCGGGTTGGCCGGGATCGCACGGCCATTCCGAGATGGAGACGGTGGCCTCCGTGGGTCCGTAGCGCGCGATCAGCCGCGCCTCCGTCGCGCCCATGGCGGCGTGGAAGCGCGCCGGCAGGTCGCCGGGCACGCGGTCGCCGCCGGTGACGACGCGGCGCAGCGCCGCACCGGCGCGCCAGTCGGCCTCGGCGAGCAGCAGCGGCAGCAGCGCCGGCGGCACGTTGATATTGGTGACCTGCTGCTCGGCGACCAGCCGCGCCAGGGCAGCGGCCGACTGCCGCGGGGCCGGCGGCGCCAGCAGGACCGTCGCCCCGATCCACAGCGGCGCGAAGACCTCTATCACCGAGACGTCGAATCCGAGGCGCGCGCGTTGCAGCACCCGCGCGTCGGGCGTCAGGTCGCTGGCGACCTGAAAGCGCATGCGGTTGGCGGCGGCGCGGTGGCTGATCACCACTCCCTTGGGCATCCCGGTGGAGCCGGAGGTATACAGCACGTACGCCGCGCTGTCAGGTTGCACCCGGCCGGCTGCAGCGTTCTGCCGGCGCCGTGGCCAGGCCGGCGCGGGCTGCTGCGCCGCGGCATCCGTCCATTCGTCCGGCGTGGCCGTGAGCGCCACGACGCGGGCCGGCGCGGCGAAGCGCCCGGCCAGGCCGTTGCCGGCCAGGACCACCGTCGCGCCCGACGCGGCGACGATCTGCGCCAGGCGCTCGTCCGGGTGGGCGGGGTCGAGCGCCAGGTAGGCGCCGCCGGCCTTCAGAATCGCGAGCAGGCCGGCCACCATCTCGAAGGAGGGCTCGGCGCAGATGCCGACGACGCGCTCGGGGCCGACCCCCAGGCGCCGCAGGCGGTGCGCCAGCTGCGTGGCCCAGGCGTCGAGGCTGGCATAGGAGAGACATCCAGCCCCAGGGGCGGAGCCGCCGTCCGGCGCGCAATCGACCAGCGCGATCGCCTGCGGGCGGCGCGCCGCCTGCAGCTCGAAGGGACCGTGCAGGGAGTGGTCGTCCGGAGCGCCGGCCGTCCAGGGCTCGTGGTTCCATTCCACCAGCAGCTGGTGCCGCTCGACCGGCCCGAGCAGCGGCAGCTCGCGCAGGGTGCGCCCGTCGTCCGCGGCCAGCCCGTGCAGCAGGTTTTGCAGCTGGCCGGCGAAGCGTTCGACCGTCGCCGGGTCGAACAGGTCGGTGCGAAAGTCGATGCTGCCGGCCAACCCGGCGTCGTGCGGCTGGAGCACCAGCGTGAGGTCGAAGCGGGAGGTGCGCACCTCGGCCGGCAGCAGCTCCATCGTCAGGCCGGGCAGGAGCGGCGGCGCCATCGCGGCGCTCTGCAGCGACAGCATCGCCTGGAACAGCGGCGGCCGCGACAGGTCGCGCTCGGGTTGCAGGTCGCCGACGAGCTGCTCGAACGGCACCTCCTGGTGGGCGAAGGCGTCCAGGGTCGTCTCGCGCACCCGGCGCAGGATCTCGGCCACGCCGGGCTCGCCGCCCAGGTCCTGGCGCAGGGCGAGCGGGTTGACGAAGAAGCCGATCAACCCCTCGGTGGCGCTGTGGCTGCGTCCGGCGACCGGCGTGCCGATGGCGAAATCCTCCTGGTCGGCCAGGCGGCCCAGCAGCACGGCGAACCCGGCCACCAGCGCCATGAACAGGGTGATGCGCTGCTCGCGGCACAGCCGCTCCAGCGCCGCGGCGAGCGCCGGCGGCAGGACGAGCGGCCGCGCCGCGCCGCCGCTCGCCGCCGCCGCGGGGCGCGGCCGGTCGGTGGGCAGCTCGAGAGCGGGCAGCGCCGCCAGGCGCCGGCGCCAGAACGCCAGGTCGTCCGCCAGCATGGCGCCGGCCAGCCGTCGCCGCTGCCAGGCGGCGAAGTCGGCGTACTGGATGGAAAGCGGCGGCAACGGCGTGGTGCGGCCCTGCTGGAAGGCCGCGTACAGCGTGCCCAGCTCATGGAGAAGCAGGCCGAGCGACCAGCCGTCGCCGGCGATGTGATGGATGGCGAGCAGCAGGACGTGCTCGGCGTCCGCCAGCCGCAACAGCGCTGCACGTAGCATCCACGGACGCCCCAGGTCGAAGGGCCGCCTGGCGTCGGCCGCGGCAAGACGCGCGGCTTCGGCGCGGGCGACCGCCGCCGGCCGCGCCAGCGCCAGGCCGCCAAGGTCCACCAGCGGCACCGGCACCGCCGCCGGCGGCGCGATCACTTGCAGCGGGCCGCCGTCCGCCGCGGCGCGGAAGCCGGTGCGCAGGGATTCGTGGCGGCGCACGACTTCGCTCACGGCCGCGGCCAGCAGCGGCGCGACCAACGGCCCGCGCAGCACGACCGCGAGCGGCAGGTTGTACAGCGGGCTGCCCGGCGACAGCTGGTCCAGGAACCACAGCCGCTGCTGCGCAAACGACGCGGCGATCTCGCCGTCGCGGGCCACGCGCTCGATCGTCGCCGCCGTCCGGCCGCGCTCGACCAGCAGCAGCTTGATCGCCGCCGCCAGCCCGGCGGGCGTCGGCGCCTCGAACAGCGTGCGGATCGGCAGCTCCGCCGCCAGCTCGCTCGCCACCAGGCCCAGCAATCGAGTCCCCAGCAGCGAGTGGCCGCCCAGCTCGAAGAAGTCGTCGTGGATCCCCACCCCGGCAACGCCCAGCAGCCGCTCGAACAGCTCCGCCACCCGCCGTTCGATCTCGTCGCGCAGTCCGCCGTCGGTGACACCGGAAGCGGGCGCCGGTCGGCCTGAGGAAGCGTCGGTTCCCACGGTCGATGCCGCCCCTGGCACCCATCCCGCCGGCGCCGCCACCACCACCTGCGTCCCCCCGGCTGCGCCCAGCCCGTACCGCAGCGCCGCGACGGCGAGCGACGGCGGCAATGCCTTTTCCGGCATCGAAACCACGACCCAGGGCGGCGCCGCCCCGGCAGCCGGGAGGGCCTGCGAGGCTACTTCCACGAAGCTCGCCGCTGCAGCTACCGCTGCCGTCGCCGTTGCCGCTGTCGTTGCCGCGGCGGCTTCGCCGCCGGCCTGGGTCGGTGCGTTCATCACCAGCAGGCATGCCCGGGGCCGGCAGCGCCGCACCTCGCGGCCCAGCGTCGCCCACTGGCGCGGCAAGTCGTCGAGCAATGCCTCGACGCGTTGCCAAGGGTTGCCGCCCGCCGCGGCGCTGTCAGTCGTGACGAACGCGACTACGACGTCGGGCGAGAGCCCTGCCGCCGGTGCGCCGCGGAGGTTGCCCGTTACGCCCGCCCGGTTCGCCTTGCTTCCGGATGCCCCCTTGCGCAGCTCCTCCGCCTGCACTCGCTCCAGACCGGCGGCGGCCAGTACCTCGGCAAGCGCGCCGTCCAGGCGGCCCGGTTCGCCCAGCACCAGGCAGGAGCCGCCAGCCGAAGGGGCCGACGTGCTGGCCGTAGCAGGCAGTTCCGGCAGCGGCGCCAGCGTGCGCACGAAGCGCTGGCCGAACGGGTGATAGGCGACGACCGCCTGGCCCGAGCCGTGCCAAACCTCGTACAGCAACCACTCCGCCAGCCGGTCCCTGGCCGGTTGCGAGCGCGGCACCGGCACGTCGACGCTGCGGCAGGACAGCGCCGCGCTCAGCGGTGGGATTGCCTGGCAGGCGGCCAGCAGCGGCGTCCGCGCGGAGAGGGCGCGGCCTCCCGACAAGTCGTGCAGCCGCGACGACACGGCGACGATCTCGCACGACGCGCCGTTCCCTGCGGTCGCGGCGGCTTCTGCAAGGGCCGCCGCCAACGCCATCAGATTGGCGGCCCCGTCGGTCCGGCTGTCGAGGCTCCGTAGTTGGATGACGCGTCCCGGCAGCAGGCCGTGCCTGGCGAGGTCCGCGACCAGGCGGCCATAGTCGTCGGGAGCGGCAGGCGCGATCCGCATGCCTTGGGCGGGACCGCCGGCAACGTTGCCGGTCGCGGTGACGCGGATCACGCGCTGTCCGGCAGCCTCCAGGCGGTGTGCCAAGCGCTCCCCAACGCCCGCGCTATCGAGCAGCAGCAGCCAGGGCAATGTGGTCTGTCCGCCGGAATCGCCGGGAGTGGCGCCGCCGCCGGCAGGCGGGTGGTGGGGCAGCGGCGCGGGGCGCCAGGTGTGGGTATGGAGCCATCCGGTGCCGCCCGCGCCAGTGCCCGGCAGGGTTTCTCTCCAGGATGGCGACGATTGCGCCGACGGCAGGGCCAGGCCGCCGGCGCCGGGTTCGATCCACAGGCGCCGCCGCTGGAAGGGGTAGGTCGGCAGGGTCAGGCGCCGGCGAGCGGCGCCGCCGTGGAATCCGGGCCAGTCGATGACGCCGCCGGCCAGCCACAGCCTGGCCGCGGCGCCCAGCAGGACGGGCAGGTCGTCGTCGCCGTCCTGCGGGTGGCGCATCGAGGCGATGGCGGTGGGGCCGGCCGCGGCAGCTGCGGACGGATTGCCGGTGCGCCGCCGCCTGGTCAGGCTGCTCAGGGCGCGTCCCGGTCCCACCTCCAGGAAGATGGGTTGATCGCCTTCGTCCAGCAGCCGGTCGACGCCGGTGTCGAACTGCACGGTGTGGCGCAGGTGGCGGGCCCAATATGACGGGTCGGTCGCCTCGCCGGCGGTGATCCAGGTGCCGGTCAAGTTGGAGATGTATGGAATGGCGGGCGGCGACAGCCGCATGCCGGCGAGCAGCGCGGCGAGCGGCGCCATGGCCGGCTCCATCGCCGCGGTGTGAAAGGCGTGCGAGGTGCGCAGCGGCTTGCATTGGACGCCGCGGGCGCGCAGCAGCTGGGCCAGCTCGGCCAGCGCCGCGTGCGGCCCGGCGACGATCGCGAGGTGCGGAGCGTTGACGGCCGCCAGCTCGATCGGCGGCGCCAGGTGGGGCGCCAGCTCGGCGGCGGACAGCTCGACGCTGAGCATGGCGCCGGCCGGCTGGGCCTGCATCAGGGCGCCGCGCGCCGCGACCAGCGCCAGGGCGTCGGCCAGGCTGAGCACTCCGGCTAGGCACGCGGCCACGATCTCGCCGACGCTGTGGCCCAGCATCGCCCAGGGCTGGACGCCCCAGGACATCCACAGGCGCGCCAACGCGTACTCGACGGCAAAGAGCGCCGGTTGCGCCAGGCGCGTGGCATCCAGGTCGTGCGTGCCGGCATCGCCGCCCTGGCCGCCATCTCCGTACAGCGCCCGGCGCAGGTCCAGGCCGAGGTGCGGCAGCAGCAGCTCGGCGCAGGCGTCCAGCTCGCGGCGGAAGACCGGCTCGTCCTGGTAGAGCCCTTGGGCCATCCGCGCATGCTGGGCGCCCTGGCCGGGGAAGAGGAATACCACCGGCCGGCGCGCCGCCGTCTGGTGGGCGCTCCACACCCGCCGCGACTCCTGGCTGGCTAGCGCTGCGGCGCCTTCCGCACCGGTGCGGCAGACCAGTGCCCGGCGGTGCGGCAGCTGCCGTCTGCCGGCCTGCAACGTGAAGCTGGCGTCCGCCAGCGACTCGTCGCCGGCAGCGTCCAGCCAGCCCGCCAGGTTGCGCGTCGCCGCCTCGAGCGCCGCCTCGCTCCGGGCCGAGAGCACCATCAGTTGCCAGGCCCGCGGCGCGGCGGTCGCAACTGGCGCCTGCCGGTCGGCGGCAGTGGCGGCGATGGCGACGGGGGGCGGCGCCTCTTCCAGGATGGCGTGGGCGTTGGTGCCGCCCAGGCCGAAGGAGCTGACGGCGGCGCGTCGCGGCGCGTCCGCGGGCGCCTGCCAGGGCGTCAGGGCGGTGTTGACGAAGAAGGGGCTGGCGGCAAAATCGATGCGCGGATTGGGATTGGCAAAATGCAGGCTGGGCGGGATCTGGCGCTGGGCCAGCGCCAGCGCCGCCTTGATCAGGCCGGTGACGCCGGCGGCGGCGCCCAGGTGGCCGACGTTGGTCTTGATCGAGCCCAGGGCGCAGGAGCCGCGCCGCGGCGCCGGGCCGAAGGCGCGGGCAAGGGCCGCCACTTCGATCGGATCGCCGAGCGGCGTGCCGGTGCCGTGGCACTCGACGTAGCCGATGGTTTCGGGGGCGCAGCCGGCGCGCGCCTGCGCCGCGGCGATGACCGCGGCCTGGCCGGCGACGCTGGGGGCGGTGAAGCCCACCTTGCCCGAGCCGTCGTTGTTGATCGCGGTGCCGAGGATGACCGCGTGCACGGTGTCGCCGTCGGCCTGGGCGTCGGCGAGCCGGCGCAGCACCACCACGCCGGCGCCGCTGCCCCAGACGGTGCCGTCGGCGGCGGCGTCGAAGGCGCGGCAGACGCCGGTGGCGGACTCGATGCCGCCCTCTTCGTGCAGATAGCCCAGGCGCTGCGGCGTGCGCACCTCGGCGCCGCCGGCCAGCGCCATGTCGCAATCGCCGGCGGCGAGCGCCTGGCAGGCCAGGTGGATGGCGACCAGCGAGGTGGAGCAGGCGGTCTGCACGTCGACGCTGGGGCCGCGCAGGTTGAGCTTGTAGGAGACGCGCGTGGTCAGGTAGTCGAAGCTGTTGCCCAGGCTCACCTCGCGCTCGCCGACCGTCGCCAGCAGCTCCGGGTTGGACGCCAGGTTGCGCAGGAAGTAGCCCGACAGCCCGACGCCGGCGTAGACGCCGATCGCTCCGGGGAAGCGCTCGGGGTCGTGGCCGGCGCGCTCCAGCGCTTCGTGGGCGCATTCCAGGAACAGGCGCTGCTGCGGGTCCACCAGCTCGGCTTCGCGCGGCGCGTAGTCGAAGTACGCGGCGTCGAACAGGTCTTCGTCGGCGATCACGCCGCCGGCCTTGACGTAGCGCGGGTTGGCGATCACCCGCGCATCGGCGCCGGCGGCCAGCAGCTCCTGGTCGCCGAAGCGCGTGATGCAGTCGGCGCCGGCGGCCAGCTTCTGCCACAGCTCCTCGACGCTGCGGCAGCCGGGAAAGCGGCCGGCCATGGCGACGATCGCGACCTTCACCGGCTGGCCGGCCACACCGGCCGCAACCGCGACCGCTGCGGGTTCGCCGCCGCCCGCGGCGTGGACCGCCTGTTGCTCCAGCCGCCGCAGGTGCTCGGCCTGCGTGCGCACGGTGGGGTGCTGGAACAGGTCCAGCAGGGGGAACTCGCGGCCCAGCTGCTGCTCCAGGCGGGCGTGCACCCGCGCCAGCAGCAGCGAGTGGCCGCCCAGGTCGAAGAAGTTGTCGTCCACTCCCACCTGTTCGACGCCCAGTACGCCGGCCCACAGCTGCGCGATGCGCGCCTCGCCGGCCGTCGTCGGCGCCACCCCGCGCTGCGCCGGCGCGGCGGCCGCGGCAACGGCCGCGCCCCGGCCCCAATCGGGCGCCGGCAGCCGGCGGCGATCCACCTTGCCGCTGGGGGAGAGCGGGAACTCTTCCAGCAACACGAACGCCGCCGGCAGCATGTAGTCGGGCAGCCGCCGCCGCAGGTGCTGCCGCAGCTCCGCGGCGTCGACCGCGGCGGCCGCCCGCACGTAGGCGACCAGCTGCTGGTCGCCGCCCACCCTGCCATCGACCCCGTCGTTGCCCTCGGCGCGCGCCACCACCACCGCCTGCCTTACCGCCGGATGCCGCAGCAGCTCGGCTTCGATCTCGCCGAGCTCGATCCGGAAGCCGCGCACCTTCACCTGGTGGTCGATGCGCCCCAGGTATTCGAGCTTGCCGTCGGCGCGGAAACGCACCAGGTCCCCCGTGCGGTACGCCCGCTCGCCGGCGCCGCCGCTCCACGGGTCGGGCAGGAACCTTTCGGCCGTCAGGTCGGGCCGGCCCCAGTAGCCGCGCGCCAGGCCGGCGCCGCCGATCCACAGCTCGCCGGCGACGCCCGCTGGCACCCGCTCCAGGTTGCGGTCCACGATGTGGAAGCGGGTGTTGGCGTACGGCCGGCCCAAGGTCACGCCGGCGCCGCAGGCGAGATCCGGCGCCACCTCGGCCATCGCCGAATGGATCGTCGTTTCGGTCGGGCCGTAGCCGTTCCAAAGCCGGAAACCGCGCGCCACCAGCCGCGCCGCCAGGTCGGGCGGCAGCGCCTCGCCACCGGACAGCGCCGTCAGCGGGCTGCCGTGGACGCCGCGCTCGCCGGCCCAGGCGGTGTCCAGCAGCAGCCGCCAGGTCGCCGGCGTCGCCTGCATCATCGTCGCCCCCGACGCCGCCAGGCGCGACGCCAGCAGGCGGCCGGAACCGGCCTCTGCGCGGGTGATCACCGCCACCCGCGCGCCGGTCGCGAGCGGCAGGAACAGCTCCAGGACGGAGAGATCGAAGGTGAGGGTGGTCGCCGCCGCCACGGTGTCGGCGGCGGTCAGGCCCGGCCGTCGCGCCGCGGCACGCAGCAGGTTGACCACCGACCGGTGCGCCACGCCGACGCCCTTGGGTCGCCCGGTCGATCCCGAGGTGTAGAGCAGATAGGCCAGGTTTTGCGGCAGCGCACCGCTGGCAATGGCCGCATCGTCTTCGGCTTCGATCTGCAGGCGGTCGCGGTCCAGCAGGACGACGGTGCCGAAAAGCGCCGGGGCGGGCGCGTCGTCGTCGGCGTTGGCCGGGCCGAACGCCGGCAGGCAGCTCTGCTCGCCGACCAGCAGGGCGCAGGCGCTGTCGCCGGCGATCAGCGCCAGCCGCTCCGCCGGGTGCGACGCATCGAGCGGCACGTAGGTGCCGCCTGCCTTGAGGACGCCGAGCAGCGCCACCAGCATGCGCGGCGTGCGCTCGACGCAGACGGCGACGCGCGTCTCGGGCCCGACCCCCAGCCGCCGCAGGTGGCGGGCCAGACGGTTGGCGCTCGCCTCGAGCTCGCCGTAGGTCAGCTCCACTCCCTGGCCGGCGACCGCCGGCGCCGCAGGGCGGCGCCGCGCCTGGTGCGCGAACAGCTCGTGCACCAGCTCACCGGCGGGGAGATCGCAATCGGCCGTGGCCGCGGCCGCGGTGGCGGCCGTATCGTTCCATTCCAGCAGCTGGTGCCGCTCGCTCGGGCCGAGCAGCGGCAGGGCGGTGACGTCGCAGCCGCTGTCGCCGAGCCGCGGCACGATGGCGGCGAGCAGGGCTCGGTACTGCTGCGCCAGGCGCTTGATCGTGGCGCCGTCGAACAGGTCGCGGCGGAATTCGAAATCCACCGTCAGCCCTTCCGCCCGTTCGCAGGCATCGACCAGCAGATCGAACTTGGCGGTGGTAGCCGCCAGGTCGTACCCCGCCATCGTCAGCCGCGGCAGGATATTGCGCGCGTCGAAGGGCACGCTTTGCCAGGCGTTCTGCAGCACCAGCATGACCTGGAAGAGCGCCGTGGTGCCCAGGTCCCGCTGCGGCGCCAGAGCCTCGACCAGCTTTTCGAACGGCAGATCCTGGTGGGCGTAGGCGGTCAGGCAGACCTGGCGCACCTGCGCCAGCAGGTCGGCAAAGGACGGCCGGCCGGAGATGCGGGTGCGCAGCGCCAGGGTGTTGACGAAACAGCCGATCAGGCGCTCGATCTCGACGCGCTCGCGGTTGGCGATCGGCGTGCCGACGACCAGGTCGTCCTGGCCGCTCACCCGGTGGAGCAGGACGTCCAGCGCCGCCAGCAGGACCATGAACGGCGTCGCGCCGCTGCGCTGCGCACCGCGGGCCAGCTCCGCCATCAGGTTCGGCGGCAGCAGTACGCGGGTGCGCCCGCCGGCAAATCCCTGCACCGCCGGGCGCGGCCGGTCGGTGGGCAGCGCCAGGTGGGCGGGGATGCCGGCGAGGACCTGCCGCCAATGGTCGAGGTCGGCTTGCATCACCGCGCCATGCAGCCAGGAGCGCTGCCAGCGGGCGTAGTCGGAGTATTGCAGCGGCAGCGCCGGCAGCGGCGACGGCAGTCCCGCCGCGCCGGCGACGAAGGCGGTGGTGAGCTCGCGGATGAACACGGCGACCGACCAGCCGTCCGCCGCGATGTGATGGATCACCAGGACCAGCACGTGCTCCTCGGGCGCCAGGCGGAGCAGCACCGCGCGCAGCAGCGGCCCGGCGGCGAGATCGAAGGGGTGGCGCGCCAGCGCGCCGCCCAGGGCGCGGCCGGCGGCTGCCGCCTGCGCTCCCAGCGCCGTGAAGTCGACCAGCGGCAGGGGCGCCGGCCGGTGCGGCAGCACGGCGAGCGCCGGCCCGCCGCCGCCGTCCGCGACGGTCGGATAGACGGTGCGCAGCACCTCGTGGCGGCGCACGATCTGGTCCAGGGCGCCGGCAAGGGCGCCGAGGTGTGCCGCGTCCAGGCGCCCGGTCAGCAGCAGCCCGCCGGACAGGTTGTAGGCGCCGCTGGCCGGCGCCAGCTGGTGCAGGAACCACAGGCGCTCCTGGGCGTAGGACGGCACCAGCGCGGCGGCGGCGTCGTGGACCAGCGGCGGCCGCCGCCGCAGCGGGTCCGGCGCCGTATCCGGGGGGTGATCGCCGCTTGCCGCCGGGTCCTCGTGGCCGGCGATTTCGCTGGCCAGCGCGGCGAGCGTCGGGCGGTCGAACACCCGGCGCAGCGGCACCTCGCGGCCGAACGATTCCCGCACCCGCGAGACCAGCTGGGTCGCCAGCAGGGAGTGGCCGCCCAGGGCAAAGAAGTCGTCGCCGGCGCCGATCTCGGCGACGCCCAGCAGCTCGGTCCACAGGCCGGCCAGCTTTCGCTCCGCGGCGGTGCGCAGCGGGATGCGCCCGCCGGCGGCGGCCGCCGTCACCGCCGGCGCGATCGCCGCCGCCAGCAGCGCCTTGCGATCGAGCTTGCCGCTGGGCGTCAGCGGCAGGCTGGGCAGGAACGCGAAGGCGCTCGGCACCATCGCCTCCGGCAGGCGTGCGGCAAGGGCCTGGCGCAGCTCGCCGGCGAGGTCTGCCGCCGCGGCGTCCGCGCCGCGGTCGCGCGGCACGACGTACGCCACCAGGCGCCGATCCGCGGCCGCGGTGGCGGCAGCGTCGCGCAGGGCGACCGCCGCCGCGGCCACCGCCGGATGGGCGGCCAGGGCAGCTTCGATCTCGCCCAGCTCGATGCGCACGCCGCGGATCTTGACCTGGCCGTCGGCGCGGCCCAGGTAGTCGATCGCCCCGTCGGCCAGATGGCGCGCCACGTCGCCGGTGCGGTACAACCGCGCGCCGGGTTCGCCGCCCGGATCGGGCACGAAGCGGTCGGCGGTCAGGTCGGCGCGGCCCAGGTAGCCGCGCGCCAGCTGCACGCCGCCGATATGGAGCTCCGCCGGGACGCCGATCGGCACCTGCCGCGCTTCGCCATCGAGCAGCAGGATGCGGGTGTTCGCCACCGGCCGGCCGATCGGCACCAGCCGGCGCCGGCTCTCCCGCTCGCAGGGCCAGAAGGTGACGTCCACCGCGGCTTCCGTCGGGCCGTACAGGTTGTGCAGCGGCGCGGACAGTTCCTGGTAGTGCTTTTCCTGCAGCTCGTAAGGAAGCGCCTCGCCGCTCGCCATCACCCGGCGCAGCGACCGCAGGGGTCGCAGCGGAGCAATCGCGGCCAGGCCGGCCGGCGCCGCGGGCGGGGCCGCCGCGCCGCCGTCCAGGAAGGCGGCGAGCATCGCCGGCACGAAGTGCAGGGTGGTGATGTCGTGGCGGGCGATCGCGGCGCGCAGGTAGCCGGGGTCGCGGTGGCCGCCCGGCTGCGCCATGACCAGCCGCGCGCCGCTCAGCAGCGGCCAGAACAGCTCCCAGACGGAGACGTCGAAGCTGGCCGGGGTCTTCTGCAACACCCTGTCGTCGGCCCGCAGCTGGTAGCGCTCCTGCATCCAGAGCAGGCGGTTGACGATGCCGCGATGGGTGTTCATCGTCCCCTTCGGCCGCCCCGTCGAACCCGACGTGTAGATCACGTAGGCCAGGTTGTCCGGGCTGGCGCCGCCGCCCTCGCCGATCACGCCGGCCCCATCGGTCACGGCGCTCCGCGCGGCGGCCGGCGGCGGCGGCGCGACGGCATCGTCGGCGCGCAGCAGCACGGTGTGGGCCGATGCGTGTTCGATCGCGGTGGCGCCCAGGCGCAGCAGCAGCGGGGCGCCGGAGTCGCTCAGCATGTACCGCAGGCGCTCGCCGGGATAGTCGGGATCGAGCGGCAGGTAGGCGCCGCCGGCCTTGAGCACGGCGACCAGGGCAACCATCATGGCCAGCGAACGTTCGGCTGCGACCGCCACCACCGTTTCAGGCCCGACGCCGCGGCCGCGCAGGTGGCGTGCCAGGTGGTTCGCCTGCTCGTTCAACGCGGCGTAGCTGAGGGCGAACGCGCCGGCGGCGGCATCCGCCACCACCGCCACCGCATCGGGCGACCGCCGCACCTGCCGTTCGATGAGCTCATGCAGGCAGGCGTCCTGCGGGTACGGGCGCGCCGTGGCGTTCCACTCGTGGAGCTGCTGGCGCTCCGCCGCGCTCAGCCAGGGCAGCGCGGCGACGTCGCTGCTCTCCCAGGCGCCGCCGCCGGCCAGCGCCGCGAGCAGCGCCGCGTAGTGGCCGGCCAGCCGCTTCACCGTGGCGCGATCGAACAGGTCGGCGGCGTATTCGAAACCCAGCGACAGCCCGCCGGGGACGGCGACCGCCGACAGGGTGAGATCGAACTTGGCGGTGCCGGTGTCGATCCCGGCCAGCTCCATGGTGAGCGGCGCCTGCCGCGGGCCGTCGACCGTGACGGTGTGGAGGCCGGGGGTCCAGGCGTTCTGCAGCACCAGCATCACCTGGAAGAGCGGCGCGGCGCCCAGGTCGCGCTGCGCCCCCAGCGCCCCCACCAGCCTTTCGAACGGCATGTCCTGGTTGCTGTAGGCGCTCAGGCTCACCTGGCGCACGCGCTGCAGCAGTTCGTCGAAGCTGGGGCGGCCGCCCGTCTGGACGCGCAGCACCACGGTGTTGACGAAGCAGCCGATGAGCCCCTCGATCTCCAGCCGCTCGCGGTTGGCGACCGGCGACCCCACCAGGATGTCCTGCTCTCCCGACACCCGCGACAGCAGGACGTCCAGGGCGGCGAGCAGGACCATGAAGAGCGTCGCGCCGTGCCGGCGGGCGGCCGCCTCGAGCGCCGCCGCCGCGGCGGCCGGCAGCGCCAGGGAGACGTTGCCGCCGCGGAAGCTCTGCGCCGCGGGCCGCGGCCGGTCGGTCGGCAGCGCCAGCTGCGCCGGCGCTCCCGCCAGGGCTTGGCGCCAGTGCGCCAGGAGGTGCTCCAGCGCCTCGCCCTGCAGCCAGCCGCGCTGCCAGCGGGCGTAGTCGGAGTACCGCACCGGCAGCTCGGGCAGCGCCACGGCCGCGCCGGATGCGTAGAGCGCCGCCAGCTCGCGCAGGAAGATCGTCACCGACCAGCCGTCGGCGGCGATGTGATGCAGCACCACGACCAGGTGATGCCGGTCGCGTCCCAGGCGCAGCAGCACCGTGCGCAGCAGGCCAGCCGGCCATGGTGGCCGGCCGGCACTCGCCTCATCTCGTGGCCCGCGCGCCAGGTCGAAGGGCAGGGCGGCCAGCAGGGCGGCGAGGGCGCCGGCAGCGGCCGCCGCCCGGCCGGCCGCCAACCCCGCCAGGTCGACCAGCGGCAGGGCGCGGTCCCGGTGCGGCCGGATGTGCTGCAACGGCTGGGCGCCGCGCTGCACATAGACGGCGCGCAGGACCTCGTGCCGGCGGACGACCTGGTTCAGGCTGGCGCCCAGCAGCGCCCGCCCGCGCGCGTCCAGTTCGCCGCTCAGCCGCAGCACGCCGGGAATGTTGTAGGCGGCGCTGTCCGGGGTGAGCTGCGCCAGGAACCAGAGCCGCTCCTGGGCGTAGGACAGCGGCGCCGCCTGGTCGCCGCCGGCGGCCGTCGCGAGCATGCCGGCGGCAGCGATCCTGGCGGCGGCGGTGGCGGCGCCGGCGGTGGGCAGCGCCGGCAGCGAGGCGATCTGGTGCGCCATGCGGGCCAGCGTCGGCTGCTCGAACACCTGGCGCAGCGACAGCTCGACGGCGAAGGCCTGGCGCACCCGCGAGATCAGGCGCGTGGCGAGCAGGGAATGGCCGCCCAGGTCGAAGAAACTGTCGGCGATGCCGATCGCCGGCCCGTCGCCGGCCGTCGCCAGGTCCAGCACCTCGGCCCACAGGCCGGCCAGGCGCCGCTCTTCCGGCGTGCGGGGCGCGATCCGCCCGGCCCGCTCGCCGCCGCCCCAAGCGGGCGCCGGCAGGCTCCTGCGGTCCACCTTGCCGCTGGGTGACAGCGGCAGCGCCGCTAGGGCGACAAAGGCCGCCGGCACCATGTGCTCCGGCAGGCTCTCCTGGAGACCGCGCCGGATCTCGGCGGCGAGCGGCGCGGGGAGCTGTGCCGCCGGCGCCGCCGGCTCCGCAGCTCCCGGCGGCAGGGCAACATCCGGCCGGCTCGGGTCGAGCACCAGGTAGGCCACCAGCCGCACGTCCGCCGCGGTCGCTCCGGCGCTGGTTGCCACCACCGCGTGACGTACCGCCGGGTGGCGCAGCAGCGCGGCCTCGATCTCGCCCAGCTCGATGCGGAAACCGCGGATCTTGACCTGGAAGTCGGCGCGGCCCAGGTAGTCGACGGCGCCGTCCGCCAGGTAGCGCGCCACGTCGCCGGTGCGGTAGCGCCGCGATCCGGGTGCGCCCCACGGATCGGGCAGGAATCGTTCGGCGGTCAGCTCGGGGCGGCGGAGATAGCCGCGCGCCAGCTGCACGCCGCCGATGTACAGCTCGCCGGCGACGCCGATCGGCACCGCGGCGCCGCGGCGGTCGAGCAGGTGGATGCGGGTGTTGGCCACCGGACGGCCGATCGGCACCAGGCGCCGCCGGCTCGCCGGATCGCAGGCCCAGAAGGTCACGTCCACCGCCGCCTCGGTCGGGCCGTACAGGTTGTGGAGCGGCGCCGCGAGCAGCCGGTGGTGCTTTTGCTGCAGGTCGTGCGACAGCGCCTCGCCGCTCGCCATGACCCGCCGCAGCGACGGCAGCGGCGACGCCGCCGATTGCCGGGGCAGGTCCGCCGCCGCCGGCGCCGCGTGAGCGCCTTCGTCCAGGAAGGCGGCGAGCATCGCCGGCACGAAGTGCAGGGTGGTGATGTCCTGCCTGGCGATCGTTCGCCACAGGTAGGCGGGCTCGCGGTGGCCGCCGGGGCGGGCCAACACCAGGCGCGCGCCGGTCAGCAGAGGCCAGAACAGCTCCCAGACCGATACGTCGAAGCTGGCCGGGGTCTTCTGCAGCACCCTGTCGTCCGGCCGCAGCGCGTACTGCTCCTGCATCCACAGAAGCCGGTTGACGATGGCGCGATGGCTGTTCATCGCCCCCTTGGGGCGGCCGGTCGAGCCCGAGGTGTAGATCACGTAGGCCAGGTTGTCCGGCGCGGCCCCACCCTCGCCGGCGTCCCCGGCGGCCCCCACGTCGCCGCCGCCCACGGGTGGCACCGCCGCCGCCCAGGGGGCTGCCGGATCGTCCAGCCGCAGGCCGACCACGCCGGGCAGGGCGAGGCGCGCCGCCAGGGAACCCTGGCTCAGCAGCACCGCCGCCTGGGAGTCGCGCAGCATGTACAGCAGTCGCTCGCGGGGATAGTCGGGGTCGAGCGGCAGGTAGGCGCCGCCCGCTTTCAGGATCGCCAGCAGCCCGACCAGGAGGGCCGGCGAACGCTCGGCGGCGATGGCCACGACCGATTCGGCGCCGACTCCGGCGCCCAGGCCGCGCAGGTGGCGAGCCAGCCGGCCGGCGCGGCGGCTCAGAGCCGCGTAGGTCAGGCACTCACCGCTGCCGCCGTCGGCCGCCACCGCCACCGCGTCGGGGGTGCGCCGCGCCTGGTCCTCGATCAGCTCGTGCAGGCACCGGCCGGCGGGGTAGGCGACGGCCGTGGCGTTCCATTCGGTCAGCTGGTGGCGCTCGGCCGCGCTCAGCCAGGGGAGGCTGCCGACGTCCCCGGCCCAGGTTTCATCGCCGCCGGCGAGGGCCGACAGCAGGGTCTGGTAGTGGCCGGCAAGACGGACGATCGTGGCGGCGTCGAACAGGTCGGTGGCGTACTCGAAGCAGAGGACCAGCCCCGCGCCCGTCTCGGCCGCCCCCAGGGTGAGGTCGAACTTGGCCGTCGCGGTGTCGAGATCCAGCGCCTGCATCGTCAGGTTGCCGGCGGCAACCTCCTGCCCCGTGCCCTGCCAGGCGTTCTGCAGCACCAGCATCACCTGGAAGAGCGGCGAAGCTCCCAGGTCGCGCTGCGGCGCGAGCGACTGCACCAGCTTTTCGAACGGCATCTCCTGGTGGCCGAACGCGTCCAGGCAGACCTGCCGCACGCGCTCCAGGAGCGCGTCGCAGGCCAGCGGCGCCGCCAGCTGGACGCGCAGCGCCAGGGCGTTGACGAAGCAGCCGATCAGCGGCTCGTGCTCCAGCCGCTCGCGGTTGGCGACGGGGGTGCCGACCACGATGTCGTCCTGCCCGGCGGCGCGGGCCAGCAGCACGCCGAATGCCGCCAGCAGCGCCATGAAGAGCGTCGCGCGCCGCCCGCGCGCGGCCTGCTGCAAGCGCGCGGCGAGCGGCGCCGGGATGGCCGCCAGCAATCGCCTGCCGCGAAAGCTCACCGCCGCCGGCCGCGGGTGGTCGAGCGGCAGCGCCAGCTGAGCTGGGGCGCCGGCCAGGGCCGTCTGCCAGTAGGCGAGGTGTTCCCGCAGCGCCTCGTCGGTCAACCAGGCGCGCTGCCAGCGCGCATAATCGCCGTACTGCATCGGCAGCGCGGGCAGGTCTGCCGGAGCTGCGCCCCCACAGAGGGCGGCGAGCTCGCGCAGGAAGATGGTCACCGACCAGCCGTCGCCGGCGATGTGGTGCAGGGCGAGCAGCAGCAGGTGTTCCTGCTGGCCGGTGCGCAACAGCGTCACGCGCAGCACCGGACCGCGCGCCAGGTCGAACAGCATGCTCCCCCACAGGGCGCCGACCTGCTGCGCCGCGGCCGCCGCGGCGTCGCCCAGCGCCGCCAGGTCGATCAGCGGCAGCGGGCAGGGCGCCGGCGGCAGGACCCGTTGCACCGGGGAGCCGGCTTCCGGCGTCAGGAACACGGAGCGCAGCACGGCGTGCCGGCGCACCAGCTCGCTCAGCGCGGCGGCGAGCGCCGCCCGCCCGCGCGCGTCGAGCTCGCCGCGCAGGCGCACGCAGCCGGGCAGGTTGTAGGCGGCGGTGCCCGGCGTCAGCTGCTCGACGAACCAGATGCGCTCCTGGGGAAACGACAGCGGCGCGTCGTGGCTCGCGGCGTGGCGGGTGATGGGCGGCGGCTGCCGCGCCGGCCCGGCAGGGGCGGCGCCGACGGTGGGCGGCGGGACGCTCAGAGCGTCGACGGCCAGCGCCATCGCCTCCAGGGTGGGGTTTTCGAAGATCCGGCGCAGCGGCAGCTCGACGCCGACGGCCTGGCGCACGCGCGACACCAGGCGGGTCGCCAGCAGCGAATGGCCGCCCAGATCGAAAAAACTGTCCTGGCGCGAGATCCGCGGTGCGCCCAATCCCAGCAGCTGGCTCCAGATGTCGGCAAGCTGGCGCTCCGCCGCGGTGTGCGGCGCGCTGCGCCGAGCGCCGGGGCGGGCCTCGCCGCCGGCGGTCGCCGCGCCCGGCGGCGGCAGCGCCCGGCGGTCCACCTTGCCGCTCGAGGTGAGCGGCAGGGCCGGCAGGACGACAAAGCCCGACGGCATCATGGTGTCCGGCAAGGAGGCGGCAAGGACGCTGCGCACCGCCGCGATCAGCTCCGCCGCCGCCGGCAGCCAGCGCGCGTCGGGCACCAGGTACGCCACCAGTCGGCTCTCCGCGGCAGGCGGCACGCCGGCGGCGATCGCCACCACCACCGCCTGGCGCACGTCCGGATGGCGCAGGAGCGCCGCTTCGATCTCTCCCGGCTCGACGCGGACGCCGCGGATCTTGAGCTGGGCGTCGGCGCGGCCCAGGAAGTCGATCGCTCCGTCGGCCAGGTGGCGCGCCAGGTCGCCGCTGCGGTACAGGCGGGCGCCGGGCGCGCCGAACGGATCGGGCACGAACCGCTCCGCCGTCAGCTCGGGGCGCCCGCCGTAGCCGCGCGCCACCTGCACGCCGCCGATGTGCAGCTCGCCCGTCACGCCGGCGGGCACCGGGTCGCCGTCGCGGTCCAGGATGTGGATGCGGGTGTTGGCGATCGGCCGGCCGATCGGTACAAGTCGCCGCCGGTCTGCCGGGTCGCATTCCCAGCACGTCACCTCGACCGCGGCTTCCGTCGGACCGTACAGGTTGAACAGCGGCGCCGGCACCAGCGCGTGGTACTGCTGCTGCAGGTCGAACGGCAAGGCTTCGCCGCTCGCCAGCACGCGGCGCAGCGATGGCAGCGATGGCGCGGCGCCGCGGCTCCTCAGATCGTCCAGGAACACGCGCAGCATCGCCGGCACGAAGTGCACGGTGGTGATGCCGTGCTGGTCGAGCGTCGCCAGCAGGTAGGCGCTGTCGCGGTGGCCGCCGGGGCGCGCCAGGACCAGCCGCGCGCCGGCGATCAGGGGCCAGAACAGCTCCCACACCGATACGTCGAAGCTGGCCGGCGTCTTTTGCAGCACCCGGTCCTGGGGCGTCAGCAGGAAGCGCTGCTGGCCCCACAGCAGACGGTTGACGATGCCGCGGTGGCGGTTGAGCGTCCCCTTGGGGCGGCCGGTCGAGCCCGACGTGTAGATCACGTAGGCCAGGTTGTCGGGCCGCACGCCGGTTGCGGCGCGCGGGAGGTTCGCCGGCGAGCGACGTGACCAGGGGGCGGCGGGATCGTCCAGGCGCAGGACCGCGACCCCCGGCCGGTCCAGGTGCCGTGCCGGATCGCCCCAGGTCAGCAGCAGCGGCGCCCCGGCGTCGCGCAGCATGTAGAGCAGCCGCTCGCGCGGGTAGTCCGGGTCGAGCGGCAGCCAGGCGCCGCCCGCCTTCAGGATGGCAAGCAGCCCCACCATCAGGGACAGCGAGCGTTCGGCGGTGATCGCCACCACGGTTTCGGGGCCGACCCCCAGGCCGCGCAGGTGGCGCGCCAGGCGGTTGGCGGCGGCGTTCAGGGCGCCGTAGCTGAGACAGCTTTCGCCGCCGTCGCCATCGGTGCCGGCGGCGACCACCGCCACGGCGGCGGGCGAGCGCCGGGCCTGGGCCTCGATCAGCTCATGCAGGCAGCCGTCCTGTCGCCATTCCTGCTCGGTCGCGTTCCATTCGCGCAGCTGCTGGCGCTCCGCGGCGCTCAGCCAGGGGAGCTCCGTTGCGGGAATGTGCCAGCCGCGGGCGTCGTCGCCGGCCGCGGCCGCCGCGGCCGCCCCGGCAAGGGCGGTGAGCAGATCGAGGTAGCGGCCGGCCAGCCGCCTGGCGGTCGCGGCGTCGAACAGGTCGGTGCTGGTTTCACAGGCGAGCGACAGCCCGGCGGACGTCTCGACCACCTGGATGGTGAGATCGAACTTGGCGGTGCCGATGTCGATCTCGGCCAGCTCCAGGCGCAGGCCGGCGTCGAGCAGGCTGCCGGCGGCGGCGGCCTGCTCGACGGTGCTCCAGACGTTCTGCAGCACCAGCATCACCTGGAAGAGCGGCGCGGCGTCCAGCTCGCGCTGCGGCGCCAGCGCTTCCACCAGCTTTTCGAACGGCATGTCCTGGTGGGCATAGGCGCCCAGCGTCGCCTGCCGCACCCGCGCCAGCACCGCCGCAAAGGACGGCCGGCCGCCCAGCTGGACGCGCAGCGCCAGGGTGTTGACGAAGCAGCCGATCAGCCCCTCGACCTCCAGCCGTTCGCGGTTGGCGATGGGCGAGCCGACCACGACGTCGTCCTGTCCCGACAGGCGGCCGAGCAGCGCGTCCAAGGCGGCCAGCAGGACCATGAACAGCGTCGCGCCGTGGCGCCGCGCGCCGGCGGTGAGCGCCGCCGCGGCCGCGGCAGGCAGCATCACCACGGTGGTGGTGCCGCGGAAGCTGGGCGCCGCGGGCCGCGGCCGGTCCGCCGGCAGCGCCAGCCGCGCCGGCGCCCCGGCCAGAGCTTGGCGCCAATAGGCCAGCAACCGCGCCAGCTCGTCGCCGTGCAGCCAGCCGCGCTGCCACCGGGCATAGTCGGAATACCGCACCGGCAGCGCCGGCAGCGCCTGGCGGGCGGCGTCGCCGCCCCCCTGCAGGAAGGCAGCGTACAGGGCGGTCAGCTCGCGCACGAACACCGCCACCGACCAGCCGTCGGCGACGATGTGGTGCAGCGCCAGGACCAGCAGGTGCTCCCGCGTGCCGCTGCGCAACAGGACGGTGCGCAGGCCGGCCGGCTGCGCCAGGTCGAAGGGACGGCGGCCGAATGCGACGGCGAGGCGTTGGGCCTCGCCTGGCGCCGCGGCGCCCAGGCCCGCCAAGTCCACCAGCGGCAGGGCGCCGGGGACGCACGGCGCCACTCTTTGGATTGGGTCGCCGCCCGCGCCCAAGGGAAATGTCGAGCGCAGCACGTCGTGCCGCCGCACGATCTGGTCCAGGCTCGCCGCGAGCGCCGCACGGTCCAGCGCCCCGCGCAGGCGCAGGGCGCCCGGCAGGTTGTAGGTCGGCGTGCCGGGCGCCAGCTGCTCGATGAACCAGATCCGCTCCTGCGCGAACGACAGCGGCGCCTCGTCGCCCGCGTCCTGGCGCACCAGCGGCGGCCGCTCCGGCGCGCCGGATGCGTCGCGCTGGCGGGCAGGTGCGGCCGGTTCGTTGGAGCTGCCGGCGGCGTCGACTCCTGCGTTGGCGTCGGGGGTCCTGGCGGCAATCCAGTGCGCCAGCCCTGCCAGGGTCGGATGCTCAAATACCTGGCGTAGCGCCATCTCGACGCCGAACGCCTGTCGCACGCGCGAGATCAGGCGCGTCGCGAGCAGCGAGTGCCCGCCCAGCTCAAAGAAGCTGTCGCCGATCCCGACCGGCGGCGCGGCAGCGCCGGACTGGGGCCGCAGGCCCAGCAGATCGGCCCAGATGTCCGCCAGGATCTCTTCGGCCGGCGTGCGCGGCGCTGTGCGCCCAGCAGCGCGATCGCCTCCCGGCGCCGGCAGCGCCCGGCGGTCTACCTTGCCGGTCGGTCCCACCGGCAGCGCCGGCAGGATCGCGAACGAAGCCGGGACCATGTAGTCCGGCAGGCTCGCCAGCAGGCTCCGCCGCACGTCCGCGATCAGCGTGTCGGCGCTGTGCGGGCCGGCCTCAGCGTCGGCACCCTGGGCGCCGGCCTCCGCGCCGCCTTCCCGCGCGCCGTCTTCGGCTCCAGCCGCCGCGCCGTCTGCGGCTCTGGCCTCCGCGCCGGCGCCGCGGCTGGCCGCGGCTGCCGTGGTGGGCGCGGCCCCGCTTTGCGGGCCGACGACCAGATAGGCCACCAGCCGGCGTTCCGTTGTCGCGCCGGTTGTTCCCGTTGCCGCGGTCGCGCCAGGCGCGCCCGCCGCAAGGTCGGTCGCGGATCGTTCCGGTGATCGGGCGGGCGTCGCCACCACCACTGCCTCGCGCACCGCCGGATGGCGGAGCAGCGCCGCTTCGATCTCGCCCAGCTCGATGCGGAAGCCGCGGATCTTGACCTGTGCGTCCAGGCGGCCCAGGTAGTCGATGGCGCCGTCGGTCAGCCAGCGGGCGACGTCGCCGGTGCGGTACAGGCGTGCGCCGGGGTCGCCGAAGGAGTCGGGCACGAACCGTTCGGCGGTGAGGTCGGCACGCCCGCGATATCCGCGCGCCACCTGCACGCCGCCGATGTAGAGCTCGCCCGGCACGCCGATCGGCACCACCTGACCTGCCGCGTCCAGCAGGTGGATGCGGGTCCGGGCGACAGGCCGCCCGATCGGCACCAGGCGTCGCGGGCTCGCCGCATCGGTCGCCCAGCAGGTCACCTCCACCGCCGCTTCGGTCGGACCGTACAGGTTGAACAGCGGTGCCGCCAGGTGAGCGTGGTACTGCTGCTGGAGCTGGTGCGGCAGCGCCTCGCCGCTCGCCAGCACGCGTCGCAGCGCTGGCAGCGCGGGCAGCACGCCGGCGCGCGCCGGGGGCGCGCCCGACCAGGCGCTGTCGGCCTTGGCGCTGTCGGGCTTGGCGCCGGTGGGCTTGGCGCCGGCGGAACTGGTGCCGGCAGGACTGGCGCCGCCGGGACTGGCGCCAGCGTGGGCCGCACCGACCGCCAGCGCGCCGGCGCCGTCGAGGAACGCGGCCAGCATCGCCGGAACGAAGTGCGCGGTGGTGACCTGGCGCTCGGCAAGCACGCGCCACAGATAGGCGCTGTCGCGATGGCCGCCGGGCGCTGCCATGACCAGCCGGGCGCCGACGATCAGCGGCCAGAACAGCTCCCACACCGAGACGTCGAAGCTGGTCGGGGTCTTTTGCAGTACGCAATCGGCGGCCGTCAGACCGAAGCGCCGCTGGCCCCATAGCAGCCGGTTGACGACGCCGCGGTGGTGATTCATCACCCCCTTCGGCCTGCCGGTCGAGCCCGACGTATAGATCACGTAGGCCAGCTGGTCCGGGTCGGCGTCGGTGTAGCTGCTGCCGGTGTGCTGCCGGTGCGGCGCATCGGACCCTGCCGCGATCGCGTCGTCCAGCCACACCACGCCGCCTGGCAGCGCCTCCAGGTGCGCCGCCATCGCCCCGCGCAGGTGGCGCTGCGCCAGCAGCACGTGCGCTCCCGCATCCCGCACCATGATGCCCAGCCGTTCGCTCGGGTACACGGGATCGAGCGGCAGGTAGGCGCCACCCGCTTGCCAGATGCCGAGCAGGCCGACCATCAGCGCCGTCGAACGCTCGGCGCAGATCGCCACCACCGTCTCGGCACCCACGCCCAATCGCCGCAGCTGCTGGGCCAGCCCCGCCGCGCGCCGATCCAGCTCGCCATAGGTGAGGCTTTCCCACGCGCCGCCGGATTGCGGCGCCTCGACCGCCACCGCGTCCGCCGTGCGCCGGGCCTGGTCCGCGATCAGCTGGTGCACGCAGACCGCGGTCCCGGTCGCCGCCAGCATCGCCTCGCCGCTACTCCACTCCAGCAGCAGCTGGCGCTCGCCAGCCGAGAGCAGCGGCAACCGGCTGATGGGCGCCGGTGCGCCGCCCGTCCCGTCCGCGCCGGGAACGCCTGTTGATCTGCCGGCAGGGTCGAGATCGGCGCCAGCCGCCGCCGGCCGGCGGGGAGTGCCGCGATCGGCGAGGGCCGGGCCGGCCCCGGCCGCCATCGTCGCCTGCCCCGCCACGGCCGTCAGCAGCGTGCACAGGTGGCCGGCCAGCCGGTCCGCCGTCGCGGCGTCGAACAGGTCGCTGTTGTAGTGCAGCGCCCCCGCCAGCTCGCCGTCCCGCTCCGCCATCGACAGGGTGAGATCGAATTGGGCGGTGGTCTGGCGGAGCGCCACCGACTCCAGCTCCAGACCGCCCAGCTCCAGGCGCGCCCCCGCTTCGCCCAGCGCCAGCGCCGCCAGGCCGCGCTCGGCAACGCCGCGTTCGCGGTACAGCACGAACATCGCCTGGAACAGCGGCGACCGGCTGGCGTCGCGCTCGCCCCCCAGCTCTTCCGCCAGGAGCGCAAAGGGGTAATCCTGGTGGGCGAAGGCCCCCAGCGCGGAGTCGCGCACCCGCCGCACCAGCTCCGCAAAGGTGGGCTCGCCCGCCAGGTCGGCGCCGACCACCACCGGGTTGACCAGGTAGCCCACCAGCCCCGCGCGCCGCGGCGTGTCGCGCAGCGACGCCGGCGTTCCCACCAGCAGCCGCTGCTGCCCGCCGTGGCGGTGCAGCACCGCCATGAACCCTGCCAGCAGCACCATGAACGGCGTCGCCCCCGCCGCCGTCCCAAGCTCCTGCAGCCGCGCCGCGACCGGGCCGGGCAGGCGCAGCCGCCGCGCGCCGCCGCGGAAGCTCGGCAGCGCCGGACGCACGCGGTCGGCAGGCAGTGCAAGCGCCATCTCCCCGCCGAGTGTGCCGTGCCAATATTGCCGCAGCCGCTGGCCCCCGTCGCCCGCCAGCCGCGCCGCTTCCTCCCGCACGAAGTCGCCGTACGAGCCCGGCGGCGCAACCGGCGCTTCGCCGCGGTACAGCGCGCCCAGGTCGCGCAGGATTACGCCCAGCGAGGCGAAGTCCGCCACCAGGTGGTGCACCGAAAGGACCAGCACCGGCCCCTGCGTGCTCTCCGTGTCGACGGGCGCGAGCACCACCGCCCGCAGCAGGCCGGCCGGCCGCTGTATCCCGTCGGCACTCGCCGGAGCGCGGCCGGTCGGCCGCGGTAGCTGGCCGGCACTCGCCTGAGCTCGCGTCCTGTGCGCCAGGTCGAAGGGCTGGAACGCGGCCGCCGCCACGCGCTCCACAAGCGCCTCGTCGCCGCCGTGTGCCGACCGGCCGGGGTCCTCGCCATCGGCGACAGGCCCGTCCTGGACGATCCACTCGAACGCCGCTTCGGCGTGCACCACGCGCACGCACCCTTCGGGTGCGGCCTCAAAGGTCGTGCGCAGTGCGGCGTGGCGCTGGACCACCCCTTCCAGGGCGCGGCGCAGGCGATCGCGGTCCCAGGCGCGCGGCAGGCGGACGGCGCCGGCGATGACATAGGCAGGATTGCCGCCGGGCACCAGGCCGTCGAGCAGCCACAGCGCCCGCTGCCCCCAGGATGCGGGATAGCTGCCCGGCGGTTCGCCCTCTGACGTCAGCTGGATCGCCGATTCCGGTTTGGGGCGCTTGGCGGAGGGCGGGCGCCGGCGGGCGCCGGCCGGCTTGCGCGCCGCGGCGATCTGCGCCGCGACCTGGGCGCCCAGCTCCTTGAGGGTGGCTCCTTCCAGCAGCTCGGTCAGTGGCAGGCGCACGCCCAGCTGGGCTTCGATCGCGCCGGCAAGCTCCGCCGCGGCCAGGGAATCCAGGCCCATTGCGAGGAGCGGACGGTCCTGGTCCAGCTGCTCGACGCCCAGCTCCAGGACGCTGGCGGCGAGGCGTTGCAGGCAGGCGGTTGCCAGGGCGGCGCGCCGTCGCGCCGGTGCCGCCAGCAGCAGCTCTCGTTCGTTGCGATGGGCAGGTGCGGCGCCGTCGTCGCCTTGCGTTCGCTGCTCGGTCACGGGAGGAAGCGCTTGTCGCGTGCGGAATCCAAAGCGGTGTGGCCCTCGGCGCAGAGGGCAACGAAAAAACTATAGCGAATGGTTTTCCATACAGGTGCGTCCTCAATCAGGGAGCACGCGTCACCTGCACTGGCGGATGCGTCACTTCTTGGCGAGGTCTTCGATCGCGGCCAGCCGCTCGGCGGCGTTGGCCGGCAGCGGCTCGATCAGCTGGCAGCGGCCGCCGGCGACGGTCAGCACGCGCGCGGCGCTGGCGGCGAACGGCTCCAGGTCGTGCGAGGCGATCAGCGCCACGGCGCCGGCGGCCAGGCGCTCCGCCAGCCAGGCCAGCAGATCGGCGCGCGAGCCCAGGTCCAGGGCTTCCAGCGGTTCGTCGAGCAGCAGGTGGCGCGGCGTGCCGATGAGCGCCGCGGCCAGCACGGCCTTGCGGCGCTGGCCCATCGACAGCTCGCGCACCGAGCGCTGCGCCTGCCCCTGCAAGCCGACAAAGGCCAGCGCCTGGGCGGCGCTCCCGGCGGGCTCGCCACGCAGGTCGCAGACCAGGCGCAGGATCTCCGCGACGGTGGCGTACGGCGTCAGGTCGGGCTGCTCGGGCACGTAGGCCAGCTGGCGCCGCGCCGCGACTTCCGCCGTCCACAGGTCGTGGCCGTCCACCTCGATGCTGCCGGCGTCGGGCCGCTCGATGCCCGCAGCCAGCTTGAGCAGCGTGCTCTTGCCGCAGCCGTTGCGCCCCACCAGCAGCGTCAAGCCCGGCTGCAGGTCCAGGTCGACCGCCGCCACCACGGCTTCCCGCGGCCGGTAGGAGAACGCCACCTGGCGGAACGAGATCACGGCGCGCCGGCGTCCCTGTCCAATCGTTCAGAAAGGTTTTCTTTGCTGCGCCGCCGCCGCGTCCAGCGCACCCCGCCGGTGACCAGCGCCGCCAGCGCGCCGGTCGCCGCCAGCATCAGGCCGCGGCGGTAGCCTTGCGGCCGGTAGCGCAGGCGCACCGTGCTGGCGCCCGGCTGGACGCGGAAGCCCAGGAAGCCGCCGTTGACTTCGATCGCTTCGCTGCGCCGGCCGCCGCTGTCGACCTGCCAGTCCTGGGCGTAGCTGACGCTGCCCACCACCACGCCGCCGGTCGGCGTCGCGACGTCCATGTCGAAGCCGTCGCCGCGCGGCCGGATGGCGCGCACCTCGCCTTGCTGCTCGGGGATGTCCGCCGCCGTGGCGGTGGTCCAGCCGACGGCGCGAAAGTCGTCGCCGTGCATCGCCTGCCACTGCTCGCTGGCCAGGTCGTCCTGCCGGCTGATCTCCCGCGGCATGAAGAACAGCGGCAGCGCCTGCGGGTTTTGCCATACCCTGCCGCCGCCGCCTTCGAAGACCAGCCGCCAGGGCGGCGGCATGGCGCGCTCGTGCGACGTCTCCAGGTACCGCACGGCCAGAAAGTCGTGTGCCGCCTGGTCGAGCTGCCCCAGTGAGTCGCCGATGTTCTGATAGAAGCGGCGGCGGTGACCCAGCCACCACCCGGCCATGCGGGCGGCGTCCTCGGGGCGCATGGGGTCGTAGCCGCGCGGGTCCCACAGGCCGTAGAGCGCGCCCAGATTTGCCGGCAGATCGAAGTCTTCGCACGCCACCCGGTACGGACCCTCCCCGGCAGCCGCCGCCTCGCGGCCGCGCGCCATCAGCCAGGCGACGGTCGGCGGCGGCGCCAGGTCCAGCCGCGCCGGCACCGCGGGGTGGTAGCGCACGCCCAGCAGGAAGAGATCCAACGTGACCGCCACCACCACCGCCGGCGCGAACGCCGGCCGCAGGCGCGGCACGAGCAGCGCGGCCATCGCCGCCGCCGCCCCCGCCAGGGTGGCGATCCACCAGGCGCGCGGCCAGGCGAAGCCGCCCGGCGGCGGCAGCGCCGCCAGGCCGCAGCCGGCGGCGGCGATGGCCGCCGCGGCGACGCCGCGCGCCACCGCGTCGCGCCCGATCCGCTCCAGCGCCAGACCGGCGGCGAGCGCCAGCGCCAGCACCCAGAATTCGCGCAGCCGCCCGTGCGCCCCCGGCCCGATCACCGGCAGCGCCAGCATCAGGTTGAAGAACGGCGGCACCCGCAGCGCCACCAGCAGCGCCGCCGCCCCCCCCAGCACCAGCACCAGCAGGCGCCCGCGCAACGCCACCGCGGCGGCGAGCGCCAGCGCCAGCACCAGCAGCCCGCCGTAGCCGGTGCAGATCTCGTTGAAGCTCCACTTGAGGCTGTAGTTGCCGTCCGGCGGGCTGCCCAGGGCCAGCGGCGCCAAAACCGGCGGCAGGAAGCTGGCCGCGAACGGCGGCGGCTGGAAGTTTTCGGGCGAGCGCGCCAGCGCCGCGCCGCGCACGCTGGCCGGAATGGTGCGCGCCAGCGGCAGCAGCGCCGGCGCCGCCAGCGCCGCGGCGAGCGCCGCGGCCGCCAGCAGGCTGCCGGCGAAGCGCAGCCGCCCCGGCCGCGGCCGCGCCAGGGCGGCCGCGGCGACGACCGCTGCGACGATGCCGGCGTGCGCCATGCTTTCGGGGTGGCCGGACAGCGCGAGCCCCAGGGCGCACACCACCAGCCCGCTCCAGCCGCGCGGTACCGCGTCGCGCACCAGCAGGATGCCGAGCAGCAGCCCGGGCACGAAAGCGGCGGCCATGCCGGGGGTGTCGTAGATCCAGACCACCGCGTAGGTCGACAGGCCGGCCGCCACCGCGCCCAGCGCCGCCCCCCACCGCCCCGCCCCCAGCCGCAGCAGCAGCGCGTGCATGGTCAGCAGCCCGAGCAGGATCTGCCAGGCGCCGGCCACGGTCAGCGCCCGCAGCGTCGGCAGCGGCAGGGCCAGCAGGTGCAGCGGCGCGAACGGCGCCGACTGGCCGTTGCCGAGCAGCGGCTGGCCGGTGCCCAGCTCGTGCGACCACAGCGGCACCTGGCCCGCCAGCAGGCGCTGCCGCACCAGGAAGTGGAACGGCAGCTGCTCGAGCAGCGTGTCGGCCTGGAAGTAGTTGTGCGGTTGGTCGGCGACGCCGGCCGGCGCCGCGACGTCGGCGAACGGCAGCCAGTCGTAGGCCAGGTCGGTCGGCACCTGCAGCGCGCCGGTCAGCAGCGGTTGCGCAAAAAAGGCGGTGGTGAGCGCCACGTAGGCGAGCGCGGCGCGGCGCGGCAGGCCCGGCCGCCACCACCAGCGGACGCCCGCCGCCAGCAGGGCGCAACCGGCGAAAAAGACGGCCAGGGCGGCGGCGGGGGAGGACATGGGGAGCGGTCGACGGAGGCGGGAGCAGTGCTAGTATACGCAGCGTTCGCCGACACCACGACCTGGGTAGCTCATCGGGTGTCAGGGCCACTGCCATGATACCGGTCTTCGCCCCCTGGCTCCCCGAGAGCGCCCGCCGCTACGTGCTGGATTGCGTGGACACCGGGTGGGTTTCATCTCTCGGCGACTACGTGCCGCGCTTCGAGCAGGAGTTCGCCCGCTTCTGCGAAGCGGACCACGCCGTCGCCACCTCCAACGGCACGGTCGCGCTGCACCTGGCCCTGGTCCTGCTCGGGATCGGGCCGGGGGATGAGGTGCTGGTGCCGGACCTCACGTTCATCGCCACCGCCAACGCCGTGCGCTACACCGGCGCCACCGCCGTGCTGGTGGACGTCGACCCAAACAACTGGGGGATCGACGTCCAGGACGTGCGCCGCAAGATCACGCCGCGCACCCGCGCCATGATTCCTGTACACGTCTACGGGCAGCCGGTCGACCTGGGTCCGCTGCTCGACCTGGCGGCGGCGCACGACATACAGGTGGTCGAAGACGCCGCCGAAGCGCACGGCGCGCGCTACCGCGGCAAACGCGTCGGCGCCCTGGGCCGCATCGGCGCCTTCTCCTTTTACGGCAACAAGATCTTCACCACCGGCGAAGGCGGCGCCCTGGTCACCAACGACCCGCACCTGGCGACCCGCGCGGCCTTCCTGCGCGACCACGCCATGGACCCGCACCGGCGCTACTTCCACACCGAAGTGGGCTTCAACTACCGCATGACCAACATCCAGGCCGCGCTCGGCTGCTCGCAGCTGGAGCACGCCGGCGAGATCCTGGCGCGGCGGCAGGCCATCGCCGCCGCTTACGCCGCCGGTCTGGCCGGCATCCGCGGCCTGTCCGAGGCGGTGCCCGTCCCCGGCGCCGAAAGCGTCTGCTGGATGTACTCGGTGCTGATCGGGCCGGACTTCGGCATGGACCGCGACGCCGTCGGCGACCAGCTGCGGCAGCGCGGCATCGACTCGCGGCCGTTCTTCGTGCCGCTCCACGAGATGCCGCCGTACCAGTCGGGCCAGGCCTTTCCGGCGGCGACCAGGCTGTCCCGACAGGGGATCAACCTGCCTTCAGGCACCGCCCTCACCGCGGACCAGATCGCCACGGTCTGCGGCGCCTTGCGGGAGCTGGCAAACGCCGCGGCGTGATCTCGGTCGTCCTCCCCACCTACAACGAGCGTGACGGGATCGCGGAGCTGGCGGCGGAGATCCTGACGGTCGCCCGCCGGGCTCAGCTGGACCTGGAAGTGCTGGTGATCGACGACGATTCGCCGGACGGCACGGCGGCGCACGTCGAAGAGACCTTTGCCGCCGATCCGGCGGTGCGGGTGGTGGTGCGGCGCGGCGAACGCGGGCTGGCCAGCGCCATCCTGCGCGGCTTTCGCGAGGCGCGCGGCGAAACCCTGGTGGTGATGGACTCGGACGGCAACCACGACCCCGCGCTGGTGCCGCTGATGGTGCGCTGCGCCGAAGATTTCGACGTGGTGATCGGCTCGCGCTACGTGCTGGGCGGCGGCATGCTCACTTCGGCCTTTCGCTATTGGGCTTCCTACGGATTCAACGTCTTCATCCGCATCGTGCTGGCGCAGCGCATCCACGACAGCCTGTCGGGATACCTGGCCTTCCGCCGCGGCCTGCTCGACCGGCTGCCGGTCGCCACCATCTTCTACGGCTACGGCGACTACGCCATCCGGCTGCTCTGGCACGTGGTGCGCGGCGGCGGGCGGGTGCTTGAGATCCCGACGGTGTATCGCTTTCGCCTGGGCGGCGAATCGAAAACCCGCTTCCTCGCCTACTTCTGGACCTACATCGCCTCGGTGTTCCGGCTGCGCCTGGTCCATCGCTGATGAAGCAGGGGAGGGCCGGCGGCAGCCGGTGGCCGCAGGGTGTCGAATGGGGAGCGGCGGTGCTGCTGTCGCTCCTGGCGCTGTGGATGCACGCCGCGCGCGTCGTGTTCGCGGGCGGCCTGTGGCGCGACGAAACGGCGGCCCTGCGGCTGGCCACCCTGCCGTCGCTGGGCGAGGTGTGGCGCCTCTTCCCGCACGAGGCCTTTCCCATGGTGGTGCCGATCGGGTTGCGGCTCTTCGTCGCGGCCTGCGGCCAGGGCGATCACGTCCTGCGCCTGCTCGGCTCGGGGGTCGGGTTGGCGATCGTCGCCGCCCTGTGGGTGAGCGCGCACACGAGCGCCCGCACGCCGCCGCTCGCCGGCCTGGCGCTGCTGGTCCCCAACGCGGCGTTTGTCGTCTTCGGCGACGAGCTGCGCGGCTACGGCCTGGGAAGCCTCTTCATCGTGCTCAGCTTTGCCGCCCTGGCGCGCCTGCTCGATCGTCCCAGCCCGTGGGCGGCGGCGGCCGCGCTGGTCGCCGTGCTGGGCTCGGTGCACACGCTGCTCGCCAACACCGCGCTGGTCGGCGCGCTGTGCGGCGCGGCGATCCTGACCGCACTGCTGTACGGCCGGCGGCGCCTGGCCTGGGCGGTTTTCGCGATCGGCTTCGCGGCGGCGGTGTCGCTGCTCCCCTATGCCGCGCCGCTGGCGGGGGCGCGTTCGTGGGACGTGGTGGTGGTCTATCCGGAGCAGATCGTCCACCTGGCGGCGGTCCTGGGCGCCAGCACCGGCCCCGGCCCGGCGCGCGCGATCTGGCTGACGTTCGGGATGGTCGGCGCGGGCGGCGTTCTCTGGCTGCTGCTCCGCCGCCGCATGCTTGCGCTGCGCGCGGCCCAGGCAACGCCGCCCGCGGTCACCCCCGCGTGGCGTCCGGCGGCCGGCGACGCGCTGCAGATCTTCGGCGCCCTCACCGCGGTGTTCGCCCTGGCTGCCCAGCTGCTCTTCCTGAAAGTGCTCAGCTATTCGCCGCGCGCCTGGTACTACCTGCCGCTCATGGCGCTGGGCGCCGCGGCGCTCGAACCCGCCATCGCCGGGTGCTGCCGCAGCGCCGGCCTCCGCGGCGTGCGGGCCGGCATCTGCCTTGTCTGCGCCGCGCTGCTGCTGCCGGGGGCGCTGCCGCGGCTGCCGACGCGGATGACCAACATGGACCTGGTCGCCCAGCGCATCGCGGCGCTGGCGGCCCCCGACGACCTGGTGGTGGTCAGCCCCTGGTACAACGGCATCAGCTTTTCGCGCTACTACCCGCGGCAACCGGCGCCGCCGGCCAGCCAGGTGGCGCTCGCCGAGCCGGGGGAGGCGGCAAACGTCGCGCGTCAGGCGGGGCTGGGGCTGGGTGGGCGCCAGGTGCCGGCCTGGATCACCCTGCCCGAGATTCCCGACTACCGCATCCATCGCTACGACCTGCTGATCCCGCGGCTGGCCGCGCAGCATCCGATCGACGACGTGCTGGACAGCGTGCGCCGCTGTCTGGCCGGCGGCCACCGGGTGTGGCTGGTCGGCGACCTGTGGCTGCCGGCGCCGGGCACGTCGATGGACCCGCTGCCGCCGGCGCCGGGCGGCGCGCCGGGTTGGCACGACTTCCCCTACATCAAGCTATGGATCTTTCAGCTGGGGCGATACCTGGAGGCGCACGCCGCTTCGTTCCGGATGGTGGAAGTGCCGGCGCCGTCGCTGGTCAGCCCGCTGGAAGCCGGCGTGCTGATGGAGGTTTCGGGCTGGCACGAGACGCCGGCGACGCCATCCGCGCCGGTCACGCCGTCCGTGCCGGCCCCGGCGCTGCCCGCCGCCGGCGTCGTTTCAGGCTTCTGAGCCGAACAGCCGGCGCAGGGTCGCCTGGATGGCCAGCGCCGCCTGGCGCGGATCGGGCGCCTGGCGGATCGGCCGGCCGACGACGATGTAGTCGGCGCCGTCCAGGAAGGCGCTCTCCACCGTCGCCACCCGCTTCTGGTCGTCCGCCGGCCGGTTTTCAACCGGGCGGATGCCGGGGGTCACGATCAGCATGCGGTCGCCGAGGCTTTCGCGCAGCGGCCGCGCCTCCAGCCCCGACGAGATCACCCCGTCGCAGCCCAGCTCCAGGGCGCGCCGGGCGCGCGACAGCACCAGCTGCGGCACGTCCACCGCGAACCCCAGGTCGCGCAGGTCGCCGGCGTCCAGGCTGGTGAGCACGGTGACGGCGAGCACCTTGAGGTCGCCCTTGTCGCTGCACGCCGCTTCCAGGATGCCGTCGTTGCCGTGCACCGTGGTGAAGGTGATGGGGTGGTTGCGCAGCCGCCGCACCGCCGCGCGCACCGTTTCAGGGACGTCGAACAGCTTCAAATCGGCGAACACCTTGTTGCCGCGCTCGGTCAGCCAGTCGATCAGCTCGAAGTACCCGCCGGCGGTGAACAGCTCCAGGCCGACCTTGTAGAAGCGCACCGCGTCGCCCAACTGGCCGACCAGCTGGCGGGCGGCCTGCGCGTCGGGCACGTCCAGGGCAAAGATCAGCCGCTCCTCGGGCGGGATCGGCTTGGCGGACAGCAGGGGCGTGGCGGAGGCGGCAGGCGCGGTGGGTGAGTCAGGCGGCGCGGCGGCGGTCGAATCGCTCAAGCGGGGCTCCCTTGGAAGGTGGGGGCGGCGCGCGCGCAGCACGCCCGTGCCGCCGGCGCCAGTGTCTCATAAGATGGAGCGCCATGATCGAACGCCTGTTCAAGGTGCGCGCCTGCGGGTCGACGCTGGCGCGCGAATGCCTGGGAGGTGTCGCGACCTTCCTGACCATGGCCTACATCCTGGCGGTCAATCCGGTCTTCATGGTCGCGGCGGGCATGCCGCTGCCGGCGGCGATCGCCGCCACCGCGGTGGCCGCCGCCGGCGCCACGCTGCTGATGGGGCTGGCCGCCAACTACCCCATCGCGCTCGCTCCCGGCATGGGGATGAACGCCTTCTTCGCCTACGGCATCTGCGTCGGCGCCAAGGTGCCCTGGCAGACCGCCCTGGGCATCGTGTTCTGGAGCGGCGTCGCCTTTCTGGCGCTGACGGTCACCGGCGCGCGCCGGCTGCTGGTGCGGGCGATGCCGCCGGTGTTGCAGCTGGCAGGCGCGGCGGGCATCGGGCTGTTCATCGCCTTCATCGGGCTGCAGCACGGCGGCCTGGTGAAGGCCGACGCCAACACCCTGGTGACGCTCGGGGACCTGCGGGCGCCCGGCGCCTGGCTGACCCTGGCGGGGGTCGCGTTCATCCTGGTGCTGCTCGCCGCCGGGGTGCGCACGGCGATCTTCTGGGGCCTGGCCGCGACGCTGGCCGCGGCGCTGGCAGGCGGCCTGGTGCACGCGCCGGCGCGGCTCTTCGCGGTGCCGGCGGTGGCGCTGCCCGGCGGTGCCATCGACCTGCTCGGCGCCCTGCGGCCGCAGTACGTGCCGCTGATGCTGGTGGTGCTGTTCTTTGCGCTGTTCGACACGCTGGGGACGCTGCTCGGCCTGGCGCACCAGGCGGGGCTGCTGCGCCACGGCGAGCTGCCGCGCATCGAGCGGGCGCTGGCGGCGGATGCCGTGGGGATGGTGGGCGGCGCCCTGTGCGGCACCTCGCCGGTGACGGCCTACATCGAGAGCGGCGCCGGGATCGCGGTCGGGGCGCGCACCGGCCTGGCGAGCGTGGTCACCGCCGTGCTGCTGGCGGCGTCGCTGCTGTGGATCCCGCTGGTGGAGATGGTGAGCCAGGCCGGCTTCATCACCGCGCCGGCGCTCATCCTGGTGGGCCTGCTGATGCTGCGGGCGGTGCGCGAGATCGACTGGGCGGACCTGACCGAGGCCGCCCCCGCCTTCTTCACCGCGCTGTTGATGCCGCTCACTTTCAACATCTCGCACGGCCTGGCGGCAGGCATCGTGGTGTACGTGGTGGTCAAGCTCGCGGCGCGGCGCGGCCGCGAGGTGCACTGGCTGATGGGGGTGCTGGCCGTGCTGGTGATCCTGCGCTACGCGCTGCTGCCCGCCTGAGCGGATGGGGCCGGCCAGCGGACCGCCGCGCGCCTGCCGTGCCGCCGGCGGCCGGCGGGGCCGTCAGGGCTCGCGTCGCTGTCAAGGCATGCGGTCGTGCATGTAGCGCAGCAACCGGTGGAAGCCGCCCAGCATCTCGGCCATCGCCTGCTCCTCTTCGGGCGGCAGCGGCTCCTCGCAGCCCAGGATCTGGTAGAGGCTCGGCGGTGCCGTCCGGGCGGCGCCGGAGCCGGCCGGGCCGGCGCTCCGCCAGTCGTCGGAAGGCGTGCCGGCGCCGCGCAACGCTTCGGGGCGCCCGTTGACGATCTGCAAGGCGTTGTGCAGATCGTTCAGGTCGCAGAGCAGGGCATCCAGGATCTTTTCCAGCGTGTCCAGCGAAGGCTTCTGCTTGCCGGTTTCGTAGGCGGACAGCATGGCCTTGGTGATGCCCGCATCCGCCGCCACCTGGTACTGCCGCCTGTTCTGTCTTTCGCGTAGCCAGCGCAGCGCCCTGCCGAGGCCATCGAAGATTGGCATGCCCCCGAATGTATCCTCAAGGCTCTTGCTGAGGCAAGCGCAAACGATTGGAAATAAATAACTTAGATCGATATCCAGGACCTGTCGGCAGACTTTTTATTACTTGACAGCGAGATTGGCGACATCTACAGTTGTTGGGGCCGACAACATGTATTCGAAAGGCGCCCCAGCTCACGGCCGGGAACCTTGGGGATCACCCCTCCTCTACCTCCAATTGGGAGATGCGCGCAATGTCCTGGAGCGGCGCCGGCGGACCCTCCGACCCCCACCCTGGTCAAGACCTGCTGGAACGCTTCATGCGCAACGAGGTCTCGGCAACCGAGCGGCGCCAGGTCGTGCGCCACCTGCTCGCCGGTTGCGCGCGCTGCGTCGCCGTCACTCGGGAGCTCTGGGCGCTCGGCAAGCCGGACGCCCGCGCCCGCCGCTCAGGCCTCGCCGCGGCCGGCCTCGCCGCCGCGCCCCCCGTCGCCGCTGCTCTGAATCTCACCGCTCCATCACCCGGCGGCGCCACCCAGGGCGGCCCGGCGCCCGGCGCCGCCAAGCTCGACCTGTTCGCCGATCTGGCCGCGGACCATGGCGATGCGGACGATGCGGATCGCCAGCTGACCCGCGCCGTCGAGCTCTACCGGGCCGCATCCGATGCCCCGGGCGCAGCGCAGGATGCAGCGCTGGACGAAGCGCTGGGCGCGGCGGTCCGAGCCCAGGTGCTGTTCCAGCAGCTGGCACTCCCTGCCGCCGCCGCGGACGCCCGCCGCCTGCAGGGCCAGATCGAGGTCGCTCTGGGACGGCCGGCGGACGCCGAAGACAGCCTGTCCGCCGCCGCCGACGCGCTCGCCCGGCACGGCATGGGGCGCGGCGCCGCCCTGGCCCAGGTCCAGCTGGGGCTGCTGCTGGCCCGCCAGGGGCGGACCGAAGACCTGCGCCGCCTGGGCCTCGCCGCCCGGCCGCCGCTCTTTGCCGGCGACGCCGCCTGGGGGTGGACCGCGGCGCTGCTGGTCTTCCAGCGCCAGGCCGCCGCCGCCCCCGACGATGCCGCCACCCTGCAGGCCCTGGCGCACTACCTGGCGTCCCCGCCCGCCGCCCACCGGCGTCCCGGCCCGGCGTCCGCGGGGTCCGCCTGGTCCGCCGGCGTCTGCTGACCGGCTCGACGCAACGTGTACACTGCGGCGGGTGAGCGCCGCCGCAGCTGAAGCATCCGAACCGCAGTTTCGCCTGTCACCGGCCAGCGCGCAGGCGCTGGAGCTGCCGAGCCTGCTGGCGGTGTTGTCGCGGTTGGCGGCGACGGACCTGGGCCGGGCGCGCGTCCTGGGCTTGCGGCCGTTCGCGTCGGCGACGGCGCTCGACGTGCACCGCGGCCGCTTCCAGGAGGCGTCGCGGCTGGTGGCCGACGCCGCGCTGGTGCCCGACTTCGACGTGCCGGTGGGGGACCTGCTGCGGCGGCTCGCCTCGGGCACGCCGCCGATCGAAGGCGTCGACCTGGTGCGCCTCGCCGATCTTGCCAAGGCGGGCCGCGCCGCGGTCGCGCGCGTGCGTGCCGGGGACCCGCCCTGTCCGCTGCTGGGCGAGCTGGCCGCCGCGGTGCCGGACGTCGAGCCGCTGCTGCGGCGCATCGACCGCACGCTCGACCGCCGCGGCCAGGTGCGGGAAGACGCCAGCCCGCGCCTGGTGGCGCTGCGCCGCCAGATCCGCCAGGTGCGCGACGTGCTGTACAAGGAGCTGGGCGACTACGTTGCCACCCACCGCGGCGACCTCTCCGAAGAGACCATTCCGATGCGCGGCGGGCGCCTGGTCCTGGTCCTGGCCGCCGGCTCGCGCGGCCGCCCCGGCGGCACCGGCCTGGTCCACGGCCGGTCGGCGACCGGCAAGAGCTTCTACTTCGAGCCGCTGCAGGTGGTGGAATCCAACAACAGCTTGCAGCAGGCGAGCGACGACGAGGAGGCCGAGCGGCGGCGCATCCTGGCCGAGCTGATGGGCGAAGCGCGCGCCGCGCTGCCGCAGCTCGCCGCCCACGCCGGCTTCATCGGCGAGCTCGACCTGCTGCAGGCGGCGGTGCGCTTCGCCGCGCTGTGCGACGGGCGGCTGGCGGACCTGGCGCCCGCCGGCGGCGAGCTGATCCTGCGCGCCGCGCGCCACCCGCTGCTGGACCCGTGCATGGCGACGCTGCGCGCCGAAGCGCTCGGCCAGGCCGGGCACGGCGGCGCGGTGGTGCCGCTCGACGTCGAGCTGGACCCGGATCGGCGCATCCTGGTGATCACCGGCCCCAACGCCGGCGGCAAGACGGTGGCGCTCAAGACCGTCGGCCTGCTCGCCCTGGCGACGCAGTGCGGCCTGCCGATCCCCGCCGCCGCCGGCAGCCGGGTGCCGCGGTTGGGCGCCGTGGTGGCGACGGTGGGCGACGAACAGGACCTGCTCGCCGACCGGTCCACGTTCAGCGGCCGCCTGCTGCGCCTGCGCGAGGTGTGGGACCAGGCGGACCGCGACGTGCTGGTGCTGCTCGACGAGCTGGGCTCGGGCACCGACCCGGACGAGGGGGCGGCGCTCTCCATCGCGCTGCTCGAAGGCCTGCTGGAGCGCGGCGCCCTGGGGGTCATCACCACCCACCTGGTGCAGCTCGCCGCGGCCGCGCTGGAAATGCGCGGCGCCGCCTGCGCCGCCATGGAGTTCGAGCGCGAGACCGGCCGCCCGACGTTCCGCCTGATGCCCGGTCCGCCGGGCGGCAGCGAGGCGCTGGCCCTGGCGCGCCGCCTGGGCCTGCCGGCCGAGCTGCTCGATCGCGCCGAGGCGCTTCTGGGCAGCGACCGGCGCGATCTGCGGCGCCTCATCGCCGAGGTCGAGGAGCTGCGGCAGCAGCTGGCCGGCGAGCAGCGGCGCCTCCAGGAGGAGAGCGCCGACGCCGAAAAGCTGCGCCTGCGCCTGGCGGCCGAGCTGCGCACCCTGGAGCAGGAGCGCCGCGAGGTGGCCGGCAAGACCCGCTCTCAGCTCGAAGCGTTCCGTCGCGAGACGGCGGACCGGCTGCGCCAGGAAGTCGCGCGGCTGGAGGAGAGCTTCGCCGCCGGCCGCCGGCGCGGCCTGGCCGCCGAAGCGGTCGAGCGGCTGTTCGCCGCGGCCCCCCAGCTGGCCGGTGGGCCGCAGGAAGACGACACCGCGGGCGAGCTGGTGGTCGGCAGCGAGGTGCGGCACCGCGGCCTGGGCTGGCGCGGCGTGCTGAGCAAGCTGGAGGGCGAGCGCGCCGAAGTGCTGGTGCGCGGCAAGCGGGTGCGCACCGGCGCCGCCGACCTGGTGCCGGCGACGGGCACCGCCGGCGAGCCGCCGGCGCCGGCGCGCTCGGGCGCGGCAGCGGCCCTGGCGCACCGCGACCGCGCCGGTGTGCGCGCGGTGGTCGCGATGTCTGCGTCTGCGTCTGCGTCGGCGGCGTCGGCGTCGGCGGCGGCGGCGGGCGGGCGGGGCGGTGGCGGCGACCTGGACGAGGCGACGGCGGTGCCCGCTGAGATCAACCTGATCGGCGTGCGGGTGGAGCCGGCGCTTGCCGAGCTCGACAGCTACCTGGACCGCGCCCTGCTGGCGGCGCGGCGCGAGGTGCGGGTGATCCACGGCCACGGCACCGGCCGCCTGCGCCAGGCCGTGCGCGAGCACCTGCGCGGCCACGCCGCCGTGGCGGAAGTGCGCAGCGGCGCCCCCGACGAAGGCGGCAACGGCGCCACCGTGGTCACCCTGCGCGGCCGCGGCGCCGACCGCTGACCCATCGTGCAGCCCGCCGGTCCCGGCGGTCGTGCCGACCCCGCCGGTCCCGCCGCCCCCGCCGACCCCGCCGACCCCGCCGATTGGCAGCGGCGCGAAATGCGCGGCACTCCGCTCCTGTTACCGTTCTATCGGTATGCCCTTCGGTAACGTCAATCTGACCCCGCAGCTGGTGCAGGCGGTGCGCGACGCGGTGGACATCGTGGCCATCGCCTCCGAGCACACGCGCCTGCGCAAGGCGGGGCGCCGCCACGAAGGCCTCTGCCCGCTGCACAAGGAAAAGTCGCCGTCGTTCAGCGTCGACCCGGTGCAGGGGCTGTTCTACTGCTTCGGCTGCGGCGCCGGCGGCGACGCGATCAAGCTGCACATGCTCGCCAGCGGCGACGACTTCCCGGCCGCGATCGAGACGCTGGCCGGCCGCTACGGCATTCCGCTGCCGGCCCGCGCGGTGCGCGCCGGCGGCCAGCCCGAGCGCGACCTGGAAGGCGCGCTCACCGCGGCGGCAAAGTTCTTCGCCACCCAGCTGCGCAAGTCCACCCTGGCGCAGGGATACCTGGCCCAGCGGCGGGTGTCGCTCGAGCTGGCCGACCGCTTCGGTCTGGGTTACGCGCCGGACGGCTGGCGGGGGCTCACCGAAGCGCTGTCGTCGCGGGTGCCGGCGGCGGACCTCGAGGCTGCCGGTCTGGCCGGCCGGTCGGAGCGCAGCAGCCAGCTGTTCGACCGCTTCCGCCATCGCCTCATCTTTCCCATCCACAATGCGTCGGGGCGGCTGGTCGGCTTCGGCGGCCGCACCCTGGGCGACGACAAGGCGAAGTACATCAACACCGCCGAAACCGACCGCTTCCACAAGGGGCAGCTGCTGTACGGCCTCTTTCAGGCGCGGCAGGAGATCCGCGAAAGCCGCCAGGCGGTGCTGGTCGAAGGCTATTTCGACGTCATCGGCACGGTGGCGTGCGGCCGGCTGGGCGCCATCGCGGGCATGGGCACGGCGCTCACCCAGGAACAGGCGCGGCTCCTGTCCCGCTATGCCGACGAAGTGGTCGTCGCCTACGACGGCGACCGCGCCGGCGAGGCAGCCTTCGAGCGCGCCCTGCCGGTGCTGCTGTCCGAAGGGCTGAGCGTCAAGCGGGCGCGCTTCGCCGAAGGGCACGATCCCGACTCGTTGCGCCTGGCGGAGGGGGCCGGCGCGGTGGCGGCGGCGATCGACGGAGCGGAAGATGCCGTGGTGCTGGCGCTGCGCCGGGCGATCCCGGCGCCCAGCTCCAGCCCGCAGCGCAAGGCGGTCGCGGCGAGCGCCGTGGCGGCGCTGCTGCAGCCGATCCGCGACCCCCTGGTGCGCCACGAATACGAGCGGCGCGCGGCCGAGCTGCTGGGCGTCGCGGAAAAGGAATTTGCCGGCCGCCTCAAGGAGTTGAAAGGGTGGCAGGGCCTTGGCCCCGCGTCGCAGGCAGCCGGTTCCTCCTCCCCCGCATCTGCTTCTTCTTCGTCGTCATCGGCGGCTTCGCCCGCGGGCGGTGGCGCCGGAGGCCGCGGCGGCGCCGCGGGGTGGCAGGGCGGGCCGATCGAACGCCGTTGGAGCGTCGAGGAGCAGGTGCTGGCCAGCCTGCTGTCGCAGGGGGGCGAAACCGAGTCGCTGCCGCCCTGGTCCGAGCTGCCGGCAGAAGAGGTGTTCTTCGATCCCGAATGCAGGAATATTTACCGTGCCTTTGGCACTCTATATGCCAAGGGCACCGCGCCCGAACCTCGGGCCGTGGCCTCGGAGATGGCCTCGCAAGGGGCAGCGGTTGACCGGATGGCGCAGATTCTGCTAGAAAAGTCGTTTGACCCGGCGAAAGCCGGGCTTTTGGCGTCTATTGACAAGCTGGTCCGCCGCTGGCGCCAGCAACGTCTCCGCGAGCTGCTCAGCGCCATTGCGGAGGCGCAGCGCCGAGGCGACCAGGCACGCCTGACCGCCCTGTTGGAGGAAAAGACGAGCCTCAGCCGCGAGCTGCACCAGGGTGCCGCCCGCCTGCGCTGACGCCCTGCCGTCCATGCCGTGGCTCGCGCCCATCCGTCGCCGCCCGGGGTCGCCCTGGGCACCTCCCAGAACCGAGAGGAGAACGCTTTGACCATTTCCAGCCTTGCACCTGTCGAAGAGAAATACACCACGGTGAAGCAGCTCATCGAACTGGGTAAGGAGAAGGGCTATCTCCTCTACGACGAGATCTACGAGAGCCTGCCCGAAGAGGTGGTCAGCCTCCCCGACGAGCTCGACGAGATCTACATCCGCTTTGCCGACCTGGGCATCGACGTCATCGATCGCCCCGAGCGCTACCAGAACCGCGACGATTTCGAATCGGGCGCCAGCGAATTCGACAAGAAGGAAGATGAAACCACCGAATTCGGCCTGACCACCCACGAGAAGACCAACGACCCGGTGCGCATGTACCTGCGCGAGATGGGCACCGTGCCGCTGCTCGACCGCGAGGGTGAAGTGGAGATCGCCCAGCGCATCGAGCAGGGCGAATGGATGATCTACGAAGCCCTGTGCGAAAACCCGGTGGTGCTGCGCGAGCTGCTGCGGCTCAACGAAATGGCCGCCCGCGACAAGCGCATCCTGCGCGAGCTGGTGGCGGCCGACCCCGACGAGCCGCTCGACCCCAAGGCGTCGGACCGCATCCGCGGCAACCTCAAGATCTTCGAGCAGATCGCGGTCAACGACCACGACATCCAGGAGCTGCGCAAGCGGCAGAAGCGGTGCAAGCCCGACGGCGAAAAGTACCTGGAGATCGAGCGCGAGATCGACCGGCTGGTGGCCAAGATCGCCAAGGACATCCGCACCATCGACTTCAGCGTCCAGACCCGCAATCGGCTGGTGGACTTCCTGAAGGACATCGACAAGCAGTTCTCCCGCTTCGAGCAGGACATCAAGCGGGCGCAGACGGCGCTCAAGCGCGAGATCAACGACGACCTCAAGGCGATGCACCGCCGCCGCATCGAAAAGTACCGGGTCAACCTGCGCGAGCTGGAAGAGCGCTACGGCACCACCCACGCCGAGATCGCGTCCACCATCGACAAGATCCGCCAGGGCGAAGGGACCTGCGAGCGCGCCAAGGAAGAGCTGATCGTCGCCAACCTCCGCCTGGTGGTGTCGATCGCCAAGAAGTACACCAACCGCGGCCTGCAGTTCCTGGACCTGATCCAGGAGGGCAACATCGGCCTGATGAAGGCGGTCGAAAAGTTCGAGTACCGCCGCGGCTACAAGTTCTCGACCTATGCCACCTGGTGGATCCGCCAGGCGATCACCCGCGCCATCGCCGACCAGGCGCGCACCATCCGCATCCCGGTGCACATGATCGAGACCATCAACAAGCTGACCCGCACCAGCCGCTCGCTGGTGCAGGAGCTGGGCCGCGAGCCGACCGCCGAAGAGATCGGCGAGCGCATGGACCTGCCGGCGTCCAAGGTGCGCAAGATCATGAAGATCGCGCAGGAGCCGATCTCCCTGGAAACGCCGATCGGCGAAGAGGAAGACTCCCATCTGGGCGACTTCATCGAGGACAAGAACGCCATTTCGCCCATCGAATCGGTGATCTTCGCCAATCTCAAGGACCAGACCCGCAAGGTGCTCAAGACCCTCACCCCGCGCGAAGAGCTGGTCCTCAAGATGCGCTTCGGCGTCGGCGACGGCTCCGAGCACACCCTGGAAGAGGTCGGACGCTCCTTCAACGTCACCCGCGAGCGCATCCGCCAGATCGAATCCAAGGCCCTGCGCAAGCTGCGCCACCCGAGCCGCGCCACCAAGCTCAAGCCCTTCCTGGACAACACCGCATAGGGCCTGCGCGGAATTGACAAAGGCGCGGCAAGGCGCCTAACATGCGCGATCCCGGGCATGCCCGGTGGGCCATGCCCAGTGGGTTTTCTGTTCCTCGGTAGCTCAGTGGTAGAGCGATCGGCTGTTAACCGATTGGTCGGGGGTTCAAGTCCCTCCCGAGGAGCCATCTTCCCTTCGTCTTCTCAAGCCTCAGCCAGGATGCGCCGTAACAGGGCCAGCAAGCCGCAGACTGCCACTGCCAGGGTTGCGGGCAGCGCCCAGCGGCTCCACCAGGGGGACGTCGGTTCGCCGGCGTCGGCGCTCGGGTCCAGCTCGGCCGTTTGCGCCGGCAGGGCGGGGAGCACGTCGGCCAGCTCGGCCAGGTCGTAGGCGGGCGGGGTCACCTCGGGAGCGCCGGCGAGCAGGCGCACGGGGCCTTTTTCGGGCCACGCGAACAGCAGGACGTCGCCACGGCGCCAGACGGTGGCGTCGACGCTGGCGAGCGGCGGGTTGTCGCCGTCGGCGAAGCGGATCGCGACGTGGCGCGGTGCCGGGCCGTCGAGCGGCAGGGCCAGCCGGCAGGGCAGCGGCGGCTCGGGCAGGCAGTCCCAGCTCAGCCGCGCCACCAGCCGCTCCTCGCGCGGGGTGAGTCCCGGCGGCCCTGGGTCGGGATAGCGCACGCCGATCGGCCGCCGCAGCGGCGCGGCGGGCGCCGCCAGGTCGATCTCGGTCACCGGCAGGCCGGCGGCAGGCAGCGGCAGGTCCAGGTGGCTGTAGCGGCGGCCCTTTTCGGCGACCGGCCGCTGCTCGCCGCGCTCGACGACCCGCACCGGGTCGGGCGGGCTCCAGCGCACGTAGGGGAGCTGGCGGCCGCCGGCTGCCAGGCGCAGGTCGCCAAGATCCGGTCTTGCCTGGGCGTACACCAGGTCCGGCAGCACCAGGCGCACCAGGTCGCCGGCCGCCGCGCCGGTTGCGGCGACGGCCCACGAAGCGCGAAAGCGGCCGGTGGACAGGCTGGCACCGAGCGCCGCGGCGGCCGGCAGGGTGAGCGGACGCCCCGGTTGCTCGGGGCCCGGAGGCACCCAGGCAGCCTCGACGCCGGCGGCGACCGAGCGCGCTTCCGGCTGGCCGGATCCGCTGGCCCCGGAGCCGCTGGCGCCGGCGCCGGCCGGGGGCGCCGGCATGCCGCCGTAGGACAGCGTGTAGCGTCCCGGCGCTTCGGCATAGAACAGGACGGTCTCGACCGCCAGGTCGAAGCTGTGGCTGAGCAGGCGCGGCGCCTCGTCGGACGGGGTGGTGGCCAGCTCGAGCCGCAGGTGGTCGCCGGCGAGCGGCGTGCCGGGCAGCTGGATGACGTGCCGCCCGGCCTTGCCGCCGCGCCACACCCCGGCGGCCAGCGGCTGCCAGGTGCCGGCGCGCGGTTGGAACAGGCGGTAGCCGACGGTGGTGCCGGCCGCCAGCTCGACGGTCAGGCGGCGCACCGTCTGCCCGGCCGCCGGCAGCGGCAGGCGGCACGCCAGCGTGGCGGTGGACGCTCCGGGCTGGCAGGGATTGTTGGGCGAGGTGACGGTGAGCGACCGGCCGGGGACCGTGGGCTCGACCACCGCGCTCGTCAGCTGTGGCTCGCCTGCCGAACGCGGCCAGGTGAGGCGCAGGTAGCGCGCCGTCGAAGCGGGGTAGGGGAGCGCGCCCCGCACCAGGCCGTCGGCGCGGCTGAGGACAAAGATGTCGCCCGCCACCAGCTGCTCCCAGCTCTTGCCGTCGTGGCTGGCCTCCAAGGTGACGGCCGGCGGTGCGCCCAGCGTGGCCAGGTCGAGCAGCAGCCGTTCGTGCACCAGCGGCTGGGGGCCGGCGTCCAGCTGCAGCGTCCAGCCCTGGACGTCCTGCTGCACGCTCAGCACCTTGACCGGCCGGCGCTCGCTTTCGGCGATGAAGGGGACGGTCCAGCGGGCGACGTCTTCGCCGTCGGGCGCGGTGATGCGCAGGCTGTCGGGCGGCCCCAGGTGGCGCAGCGCCGCCAGGTCGAGCGGCACCCGCACCCACCCCGCCGCGGCGATGTCCACCTGGCGGGCGAAGGGCATCCCCTGCTGCCGGGAGCCGTCGGCGGCGCGCTCCTTGGCGGCGGGCGCCGATCCGCCGGTGGCAGGGGCGGGAGCGCCCGGCGCCGGCGCTGCTGGCACACCGGCGCCCGTTGCGGCAACGGCGGGGGGCGGGGCGGCCCGCGCCGCGGCCAGGGCAACCGCGGCAGCGACGGCCGTCACCGTCATCGCCAAGGCCAGCGCGGTGCGCCGCGCCGCCGGCAGCCGCTTCACGAGGACTGCTGGCTCCGCCTGCCCTCATCCTGGCGGTGGTCGGCCACCAGCTTGTCGACCACGCCGGGATCGGCGAGCGTGGTCACGTCTCCCAGCTCTTCGTATTCGCCGGCGGCGATCTTGCGCAGGATGCGACGCATGATCTTGCCCGAGCGCGTTTTGGGCAGGCCGGCCACCAGCTGGATGCGGTCGGGCGTCGCGATCGGACCGATGGCGGTGCGGACCTGCTCCTTGAGCATCCCCACCACCTCCGCCGGATCGTTCTCTTCGAAGGCCGGGACCAGGTTGACGTAGGCGAAGATGCCGGTGCCCTTGATGTCGTGCGGGAACCCCACCACCGCCGCTTCGGCGACCGCGGCGTGCGCCACCAGGGCGCTTTCGATCTCGGCGGTGCCCAGGCGGTGGCCGGCGACGTTGAGCACGTCGTCGACGCGGCCGGTGATCCAGTAGTAGCCGTCCTGGTCGCGCCGGCAGCCGTCGCCGGTGAAGTAGAGGCCGGGGAAGCGCGAAAAGTACGTTTCGCGGAACCGCTCGTGATCGCCGTAGATGGTGCGCGCCTGGCCCGGCCAGCTGCCGGCGATGCACAGGTTGCCCGACACGTCGTTGCCTTCCAGGACCTTGCCGTTCTCATCCAGCAGCAGCGGCCGCACGCCAAAGAACGGCAGCGTCGCCGAGCCCGGTTTGGCCGGGGTGGCGCCGGGCAGCGGGGTGATCAGGATGCCGCCGGTTTCGGTCTGCCACCAGGTGTCGACCACGGCGCAGCGGCCTTCGCCCACCACGTCGTGGTACCACATCCAGACTTCCGGGTTGATCGGCTCGCCGACCGTGCCCAGGATGCGGAGCGAATCGCGCTTGTAGCGTTTGACAAAGGAGTCGCCGGCGCGGGCGATGGCGCGGATCGCGGTCGGCGCGGTGTAGAACTTGGTGACCTTGAGGTCGTCGACGATCTGCCAGTAGCGCCCGGCGTCCGGATAGGTGGGGATCGATTCGAACATCCCGGTGGTCACGCCGTTGGCCAGCGGCCCGTAGACGATGTAGCTGTGGCCGGTGACCCAGCCGACGTCGGCGGCGCACAGGTAGATGTCGTCGGGCTGCACGTCGAACACCAGCTTGTGGGTGAGGGCGGCGTAGACCATGTAGCCGCCGGTCGTGTGCAGCACCCCCTTGGGGCGCCCGGTCGAACCGGACGTATACAGGATGAAGAGCGGGTCTTCGGCCGCCATCCATTCGATGGCGCAGGTGCCGCGGTGCTTCGCCATCTCTTCCGCCAGCCACAGGTCGCGGTCCTTCTGCATCGGCACGTCGCGATCGGTGCGCCGCACCACCAGCACCCGCTCGACCATGTCGATCCCTTCGATCGCCGCGTCGACCGTGGCCTTGAGCGGAATGCGCTTGCCGCCGCGCAGCCCTTCGTTGGCGGTGACCACCAACCGGCAGCCGGCATCCAGGATGCGGCCGCGCAGCGATTCGGCGGAAAACCCCGCGAAGACGATCGAATGCACCGCGCCGATGCGGGCGCAGGCCAGCATGGTGTAGGCCAGCTCGGGCACCATGGGCAGGTAGATGCACACCCGGTCGCCCTTGTTCACCCCGTGGGCACGCAGCACGTTGGCCACCCGCGCCACGTTGTGCAGCAGCTCGCGGTAGGTGATGCTGCGGTATTCCCCCGGCTCGTCGCCCACCCACAGGATCGCCGTCTTGTCGGGCTGCGTCGCCACGTGCCGGTCGACGCAGTTGTAGGAAGCGTTCAGGCGGCCGCCCGAGTACCACGAAAAGTCCGCCACCTCGTTGGGGTCCTGGTCGAAGATCCGCCGCGGCGGATAGAACCAATCCAGGATGCCCGCCTGCTCGCCCCAGAACTCCTGCGGCTGCTCGATCGAGCGGCGGTACATCTCGTGGTACTGCTCCATGCTCTTGACGTGCGCCCTGGCGGCGATCGCGGGTTTGACGGGGATCATGGGATGCCCTCCCTCCGTTCGTGGTTGACCGCGCCCCGACGGGCGCGAGCGGCCGGCCCGGCCGACCGGCGCTGAGCAGCCGTTTTGCGCGCCGATTGTACCTCCGCGCCCGGCACAGGTCGCTGGCGGCCGTCCACCGGGCCGAGAGTCCCGGTCGAGTGCCCGGTCTGCCGGCGGCCAGGCCAGGGCGCCGCGCCGGGCGCCGCGATGCCGCGGTATGCTCGCCGGCGGTGGCTTTTTTGCGCACGACGGCCCGGTTCTGGCTCCGCCTCCTGCTGTCCCTGCTGGTCGGCACCGCCCTGCCGCGCGGCGCCTGGGCGCAGGGCCCCGACGCCTCCTGGCGGACCCTGACCACGCCGCACTTCCGGCTGCACTACCCCGAGCCGTACGCCGCCTGGGCGCAGCGCGCGGCAGTCTGGCTCGAAGCGGTGCGCGAGCGCGACATCGCCGAAGTTGGTTTTGCCCCGGCGGACGTCGTCGACGTGGTGATCTCCAACCCGCTGGCGGAAGCCAACGGCGAGGCGGTGCCGCTGCGCGGCTGGCCGCGCATGGTGCTGTGGACCAGCCCGCCGCCGGCCGATTCCGAAACCGGCCACTACCGCGACTGGATCGAAGACCTGGTGGTGCACGAAGAAGCCCACCTGGTCCACCTGCTGCGGCCGTCGCGCAACCCGCTGCTCGCCAAGCTGCTGCCGGTTTCGTCGATCGCGCTGGCGCCGCGCTGGGTGGTGGAGGGCTATGCGACGCTGATCGAAGGCCGCCTCACCGGCTCCGGGCGCCCCAACGGCGACATGCGGGCGGCGATCCTGCGCCGCTGGGCGCAGGCCGGCCTGCTGCCCCCCTACTCCCGGCTGGCCGCCGACGCGCACAGCTGGCGCGGCATGTCGATGGCCTACCTGCTGGGCTCGGCCTACCTGGAATGGCTGGAGCAGCGCGGCGGGACGGGCAGCCTGCGCAAGCTGTGGGCGCGCCTGACGGCGCGCACCGTGCGCAGCTTCGACGACGCCTTCGTCGGCGTCTGGGGCGAGGCGCCCGACAGCCTCTACAACCGCTTCCGCGCCGAGCTCACCTGGCGCGCCATGGAGGCCGAGCGGCGGGTGCAGGCGGTGGGGCCGCTCGCGGTGCGCGAGGGCCCGCTGTGGCAGGCCCTCACCTGGACCACCGGCGCGCCGGCGGTGTCGCCCGACGGCAGCCAGGTCGCCCTGGTGCGCCGCTACCGCGACCGGCCCGGCGAGCTGGTCGTCTGGTCCACCGCCCCCAATGCCGCGGCGGAGCGGCGCTGGCAGGCCGAGCAGGACCGCCAGGTGGCGCACGACCCCCAGGACGTGCCGGCGGTGCGCATCCGGCCCCTGCCGCGCCAGCCCCTCTACACCTGGGCGCCCGCCGCAGGGGGCGAGCCCGACCAGCCGCGCTTCCTGCCCGGCGGCAGGTCGCTGCTGGTCACCCGCTTCCTCCCCGACCGCGAAGGCTTTCTGCACCCCGACCTCTTTCAATGGTGGCCGCAAGCCGGCAGCGAGCGCCGCATCACCCGCCAGGCCGACCTGCACGACGCCGACCCCGCGCCCGACGGCACCTGGGCGGTGGCGGTGCGCGACCGCTACGGCCTGTCGCAGCTGGTCGCCGTCGACCTGGCGAGCGGCGCCGTCCACCCCCTGACCGAGCCCTCGGTCGAGCTCGTCTACGACCGGCCGCGCCTGGCCCCCGACGCCCGCCGCGTCGCCTTCGGCCTGCACACCGGCGCCGGCTGGCAGCTGGGCCTGCTCAATCTCAACCCCGACCACACGCCCGCCGGGCGCACGGACCTGCCGCCGCCCCCCGGCGCCAGCGTCTCGGCCCCCGCCTGGAGCCCCGACGGCACCACCCTGTACGCCGTCGTCGGCAAGAACGGCTTCCTGGACCTCTACGCCTTCGCGACCCCGCCGCTCGCCGGGAGCGCCGTCGCCGCCGGTGCTGCCGGTGTCGCCGCCCCCGGTGCCGCCGCCATCACCGCCGGGGCGCCAGCCGCCAATCCGACGCCCCCGCCGCGCGCCCTGACCCGCACCCAGGGTGCAGCCCTGGCGCCCGCGCCCACCCCCGACGGCAAGGCGCTCTTCTATCTCAGTCTGGAGCCGGACGGCCTCAGCCTCCACCGGCTGGACCTCGTGCCGGCCAGGCCCGCGCTGCCGGAAGTCGATCTGCCCGCCAGCCTGGCCCCCGCCGTGCGCCCGGCCCCGCCGAATCCCGTACCGCCCATGGTGCCGTCCGCAGCGCCAGCCGGCCCCGCAATGCCGCCGCCAGGTGCCGCATCGGGTTTATCGGTCGCCTCTCCACCAGCTGCGGCTGCCGACAAGCCCTATGGCGCGGGCCGCCAGGAGCTGCTGCCTTTGCTGGCCGGCGGCGTTGGCAATGCGGGGGAGGCGCTGGTGGTTGGGGTGCGGAGCGGTGACCTGATCGGCCGTCTGGACGTGCTGGCGCTGGGCGCGGTCGGCAGCCCCGGCGCGGCGCGCGGCGGCACCTTGGCTGGCGCCTGGCGGGGGTGGCCGGTCGCGACCGGGTTGCAGGTGTTTGATGTCGTGGATGCGCCTTCGCGGCAGGCCGGCCCGGTGGCGGCCCCGGCCGCGCTGGACCTGGAGCGCCGCGGCATCGCCGCCACCGGGGAGTGGGAGCGCGCCGGCGCCGGCGACCGCTTGCAACTACGGGGTAGCTTGCTGTGGCAGCGGCTGCTGCCCAGCGATCTTGGGATGGCCGCCGCGGTGGCCGGTGTGGATCTGGCCAGGGCGCGAGCGATCGCTTCGGCCACGCCGCCGCCGGGGGCCAGCGACGAAGAGGCGGTGGCGACCACCGCCGACTACCGGCTGAGCCGTCGCTTTGGGCTGTGGCGGCTGTCCGCCGACCTGGGGGGGCGCTTCGACGGGGGGCACACCGGTGGCGATGCCGGGACGCAATGGGCCGGCGGCCGTGATGGCAGCGGTTCCTGGACGCGGTTCGGCGGAAGCAATACGGAGAGCGATTCCTGGACGCGCTACGGGAGCGTCGCCGGGTTGGCTGTGGCGCGCGATCACGACCGGTTGAGCGTGGCGTGGCGGCGCGACGGCTCGCGGCAGGTGGCGCATGCTTTCGATCTGTATCAGCTGGGCGGACCGGACTCCGGCCTGCTGCCGGCGGCGGCGCAGGACGCGCGCATCGTGTCGCCGGCGCTGCCGGCGGGGACGCTGGTCGGCGCTGAGCACGAAGAGGAACGGGCCGAGCTGAGCCTGGGGTTTCTGCCGGCGCCGCTGTTCTTCGAGCGCCATCGGTTGTGGGACGGCCTGCTCCTGCGGCCGCAGACGATCACCCTGGCTGGTCTTGAATACCGCGCCGACCTGGCGCCGCTCCCGCTGGGGCGGCTGCCGGCGCTGGAGCTGCGCCTGGGGGTGGCGCGGGTGTTCTCCGATCCGCTGGAGGACGGCTTGCGCTGGTGGCTGCTTACCGTGGTAAGGCCTTGAGCAGCTGCTCGGGATCGACCCCCTGCGCCGTCGCGGCGCTTTCCAGCAGCGCCCGGAAACGCTCCTGCGGCAGCTCGATGAACAGGCCGGTGGCGCTGGCGAAGGCGACTCCCTGGGCGTCGAGCAGGCGCGCCGCGGTCCAGATCTTGCGCCCCTCTTCCCGCTCGACCCACGCCTCCAGCAGGGCGTCGGTGCCGAGCGGCAGCATGCGCTTGAAGCTGGTGTCCAGCTGCGCCGCGACGGCGACGTGACCCGCCACCCAGGCCGCCGCCCCCATCGCCTCGTCCAGCACCGCCGCAATGCTGCCACCGTGCGCGTGGCCGGGAGGCCCCTGCGCCCCAGGCCCGAACCAGGCCCGCCCTACCAACCTCCCATCCCCATCGCGCAGGAAATACCGCACCCGCAACAGCGCCCCCCTGGCCTCCCCGCTGACAAACGAACCCCGCCCGCCCTCCAGCCGGAAAGGATTGATCGGCCGCCACCCCGCCTCCGCAACCACCTCCGGGGCCTCCTGCAAACCATCCAGCGCGTCGCTCATGCCCCCGACTATACCCAACCACCCCGGCCCCCAGCCGCCGCCCGCCCTCCTGCCCCTGCCCCAGCCCGTTCCCGCTGCCTGCTCCCGTGCTCATGTGCCCGCTCCACCTCCCCCCCTGGACCTGGAATGGTGAAAAAACGCTGGCGAAGGTCGGGGGCCAGGACAGGGTGGCTGGGAGGAGGGGGACGGGGGCGCCGGAGGGGGGCAGGGTGCATGGGGAAGAGGAAGGGGTGGGCAGGAGATCAAATCTTCCTTGGTGTGGTTTTTGCTTTCAGAATGGATGTCTCGGATTGACGGAGGAGGTTCCCTTGTTGGCTGAAGTCACCATGTGCAGCGATGCCACCACCCTGGACCTGGATGCGCAGCGGCGCGAGCTGGAGCGCGCGGCGGCGACGCTGGCGGCGATCGGCGACGGCGTGATCCGCACCGACCTGATGGGCATTATCGATTACCTCAACCCGGCGGCGGAGGCGCTCACCGGCTGGAGCGCCGAAACGGCGCTGGGCCATGCCGTGGGCGACGTGTTCTGCCTGTTCGACGAGCTGACCCGCAGGCCGCTGCCCGACCCGGTGACGCGCTGCCTGCGCGAGGGGATCGTGGCGCGCTCGCCGGAGCACGCCATGCTGCGCAGCGCGACCGGCGCCGAATACGCGGTGCGCGATTCGGCGGCGCCGATCCAGGACGATATGGGGGTGGCGTTGGGGGTGGTGCTGGTCTTTCGCGACGTCACCGAGATGCGCGGCATGGAACGCAAGATGACCTACCTGGCCAGCCACGACACGTTGACCGGTCTGGTCAACCGCCGCGAGTTCGAGCTGCGCCTGGAGCGTGCGATCGCCAGCGCGCGCGGCGAAGCGCGCGAGCATGCGCTGCTCTATCTCGACCTGGACGAATTCAAGCTGGTCAACGATACCTGCGGCCACTTGGTGGGCGACGAGCTGCTCAAGCAGGTCGCCGGACTGCTGCGGGCGAGCGTGCGCCGCAACGACGCGCTGGCGCGCCTGGGCGGCGACGAGTTCGGGCTGCTGCTGGAGGACTGCCCGACGTTGCGCGCCCGCAAGACCGCCGAGGACATCCGCGGCGCGGTGCGCGACTACCGGTTCACCTGCGGCTCCCAGGTGTTCGAGGTGGGGGCGAGCATCGGCCTGGTGCCGATCCGCGACGGCAGCGGCGACCTGTCGCAGGTGATGAGCGCCGCCGATGCCGCCTGCTACGTCGCCAAGGACCGCGGCCGCAACCGCGTGCACATGTACGAACCGGACGACACCGCGGTCGCCAAGCGCAACGGCGAGATGCAGTGGATCCATCGCATCCACGACGCCTTCGAGCAGCGCCGCTTCCGCCTGGTCTACCAGATGATCGAGCCGCTGCAGGACGCCTGTGCCGGCGACGGTCCGCTGTGCGAGATCCTGGTCCGCATGCTCGACCGCGACGGCCGGCTGGTGGAGCCGGCGGCGTTCGTCAGCGCCGCCGAGCGCTATCACCTGATCGATTCGCTCGACCGCTGGGTGGTGCAGACGGCGCTGGCCGCCGTCGCCGAGGCCCAACGCGATGGCACCAAGGCGGTGTTCGCGGTCAACCTGTCAGCCCAATCGCTGTCCGACGACGGCTTCCTGCCCTTCGTGCTGGCGCGCCTGGATGCCAGCGGCGTCGATGCGCGCGGCGTCTGCTTCGAGATCACGGAGACGGCGGCGATGACCAGGCTGGACAGCGCCGTGCGCTTTCTGGCGACGCTGCGCGAGCGGGGTTGCCGCTTCGCGCTGGACGATTTTGGCAGCGGCCTGTCGTCGTTCACCTACCTGCGCAACCTGCCGCTCGACTTTCTCAAGATCGACGGCGCCCTGGTGCAGGACATGGTGGCAGACCCGGTGAAGCGCGCCATGGTCGAGGCGATCAACCAGATCGGCCACGTCATGGGCCTGCGCACGATCGGCGAATGGGTGGAGAGCGAGGAGATCGCCGACGCCCTCAAGAGCGCCGGCGTCGATTACGGGCAGGGCTACTGGCTGTCCCGCCCGCAACCCCTGATCCACGACCGCTAATCCAGCTGCTACTTGGCCGCCGACCCCACCCGGCGCGGCCCCGCCGCCTTCACCTCTTCGTCCACGCCGGCTTCGTACTTCTCGAAGTTGGCGGCGAAGAGGTCGGCCAGGTGGGCCGCCTTGGCGTCGTAGTCGGCGCCGCTGCTCCAGCTGGCGCGCGGGCGCAGCACCGTGCTGGGCACTCCGTCGATCTTTTCGGGGACCGCCAGGCCGAACACCGGATCGGTCCAGGTCGCCACCCCGTCCAGCTCGCCCGACAGCGCGGCGCGCACCATGCGGCGGGTGTGGGCAAGCTCCATGCGGTGGCCGGTGCCGGCGGGGCCGCCCGTCCAGCCGGTGTTGATCAGCCACACCCGCGAGCGGTGCTGCCGCAGGCGTTCGCCCAGCATGCGGGCGTAGACCCCCGGATGCAGCGGCAGGAACGGCGAGCCGAAGCAGGTGCTGAACGTCACCTTGGGTTCGGTGACGCCGCGTTCGGTGCCCGCGACGCGCGCCGTGTAGCCCGACAGGAAGTGGTACATCGCCTGCTGCTCGGTCAGGCGGCTGATCGGCGGCAGCACCCCCAGTGCATCGCAGGTCAGGAACACGACGTTTTTGGGATGGCCGGCGCGGCCGCCCAGGTCGACGTTGCCGAGCTGGGTGAGCGGGTAGCTGCTGCGGGTGTTTTCGGTCAGCGTGTCGGCGTTCAGGTCGAGGACGCGGCTTTCCGGGTCGCAGACCACGTTTTCGAGCACGGTGCCGAAGCGCCGCGTGGTTTCGTAGATTTCGGGTTCGCCCTTGGGCGACAGGCGGATCACCTTGGCGTAGCAGCCGCCCTCGATGTTGAACACGCCGTCGGCGCTCCAGCCGTGCTCGTCGTCGCCGATGAGCGTCCGCGCGGGGTCGGCCGACAGGGTGGTCTTGCCGGTGCCGGACAGCCCGAAGAACAGCGTCACGTCGTCGGGCGAAGCGCCGTAGTTGGCGCTGCAGTGCATCGACAGCACGTCCTGCTTGGGCAGCAGGTAGTTCATGACGCTGAAGATGCTCTTTTTGATCTCGCCGGCATAGCGGGTGCCGCCGATCAGCACCAGGCGGTGCGCCAGGTCGAGCAGGATGAACGTGCTGCTGCGGGTGCCGTCCCGCTTCGGGTCGGCCTCGAAGGTGGCGACGTCGACGACCGTCATGCCGGGCTCGAAAGAAGCCAGCCGGGCGGCGTCGGTCTCGCGCAGGAACATATTGCGGGCAAAGAGGTTATGCCAGGCGAACTCGGTCACCACGCGGACCTTGAGCTGGTAGTCCGGGTGGGCGCCGGCATAGCCGTCGAAGACGAACAGGTCGCGCCCCGCCAGGTGCTCCAGCACCCGCTGGTGCAGCGCCGCAAAGCGCTCGCGCTCGAAGCGTTGGTTGGATTCCCACCAGATGTCGGCGTCGATCGCCGGATCGGCGACCAGGAACTTGTCCAGCGGCGAGCGGCCGGTATGGCTGCCGGTGGTGCAGACCAGCGGCCCGTCGCTCGCCAGCCGCGCTTCGCCGCGCTGCACCGCCATCTCGACCAGCCGGGGCGGCGAGAGGTTCCAATACACCGTGGCCGCGCCGGTCAGCCCCTGGCGGTCGATTCCGAAATGACTGATGACAGGCCCCTCGTTTTGCATGCCCACCTCGGAGAGTTGAAATACGAAAAGACCGCGCCGGACCCAAGGATTTCCCCTCCCCGTCCCGCGAGGCCGATCGAGCGCACAGCGGCAAGAGTGTATAACGGGACAGCTGCGTGACAAGAGTGGGACGATGTTGCGGCGGCAACCCTCGCGCCCGCCAGTCGCCGGCGGGCATTACAATTCGCCGTCCTTCGTCGTCCCCCTCCCCGGCCGCCGGCGCCGGCATGGGGACGTGTGTGCCTTGGCCCTGATCGGAGAAGAGGAGAAGCCGCTTTGAACATCGACAACAAAAAGATCCTGGTGCTGGGTGGGTACGGCCTGGTCGGCACCGCTGTCTGCCGGGAGCTGCTGGCCCGCCGGCCGCGCGAACTGCAGATCCACAGCCTGCGTCTCGAGGAATCGGAGCGGGCGCGGGCGGAGCTGGCCGGCGAGGCGCAGTCGACCGTCCTGTCGGTGTCGGCGGGGGACGTCTTCGGCCAGATCGAACGCGGTACGCAGCGCGACCAGATCCGCGCCCAGCTGCTGCCGCTCGACGACGCCGACCTGCCGAAGTTCCGCCTCTACCAGCTGCTGGTCGAGTCGCGTCCCGACGCGGTGATCGACTGCGTGAACACCGCCACCGGCATCGCCTATCGCGACCTGTTCAGCGCCGCGGGCGACCTGCTGGCGCAGCTCGACGCCGCCGGCAGCCCCGACACCGCGGCGGCGGAGGGCCTGCTGGAGGCGCTCTACATGCCGCGTCTCATCCGCCACGTCCAGATCATGTACCGCGGTCTGACCGACGCCGGCGTCCGCGTCTACGTCAAGGTCGGCACCAGCGGCACCGGCGGCATGGGGCTGAACGTTCCCTACACCCATTCCGAAGAGCGTCCCAGCCGCATGCTGCTGGCCAAGAGCGCCATCGCCGGCGCCCAGTCGATGCTGCTCTTCCTGATGGGCCGCACCCCCGGCGCGCCGATCACCAAGGAGATCAAGCCGGCCGCCGCCATCGCCTGGAAGCGCATCGGCTACGGGCCGATCCACCGCCGCGGCGCACCCCTGCAGCTGGTCGAGGCGCTTCCCTTGCCGATGCCGGCACGCTTTTCGAGCCGCGACCCGCAGGCCGCGCGCGTCCGCCCCGAAACCTACGACAACGTGTTCATGGACACCGGCGAAAACGGCGTCTTCAGCCTCGAAGAGTTCGTCACCGTCACCGCCGCCGAGCAGATGGAGTTCGTCACCCCCGAGGAGATCGCCAGCTACCTGGTGTTCGAGATCGAGGGCGGCAACACCGGCCACGACATCGTCGGCGCCCTGGACGGCGCCGTGCTGGGGCCGACCTACCGCGCGGGCCTGCTGCGCCACGGCGCCATCGAGCAGATGCGGGAGCTGGAGCGCCGTTACGGCGTCCACAGCGTCGCCTTCGAGATGCTGGGGCCGCCGCGCAATTCGAAGCTGCTCTTCGAGGCGCACCTGCTGCGCCTGGCCTTCAGCACCATGCAGGAGGTGCGTCAGGCCACCCCGGAGGCGGTGCGCGACGCGCTCGATCACCTGGTGCGCGCCACCCCCGAGGTCGCCAACCGCGTGGTGTCGATCGGCCTGCCGATCCTGCTCGATTCGGGCGAGGTGGTGCGCGGCGTCGAGGTGCTGATCCCCGCCGGCGCCGACGACGAGCCGGTCACGCCGGAGAAGCTGGAGCAGTGGGTGCGCGACGGATGGGTGGACCTGCGCCTGGCCAACTGCGCACGCTGGATCGCGCGCTTTCAGGCCATCCACGCCGAAGTCGAGGCGGTGCCGGTGGAGGACACCTCCAGCCGGCGGGTGCGCGACCGCCGCTTCTGGCGCGAGGACACCGGCATCCTCCCCGGCCAGGTGCTCAGCTGGCTGCTCACCAGCGAAGAGCAGGGTAGCCGGATGAAGCGCTAGCCGGCCGCCGCCGCTGCCATACGTGCCGGCGCCCCTGCACGGCCGGTAGCCGCACAGGGGCGCCGGAGCCCGCCGCCGCGCCGCCGATCAGTCGCTCTGCCGCGGGATGGGCGGCACCTGCACCGCGACCGGCGGATGCTTTTGCAGCTGGTCGAGCAGGTAGGCCACCGCCCGTTCGAGGCTCGGGTCGTGCCCCTTGGAGATCTCGTCTGGACGATCGACGACTTCGATGTCGGGCAGCACGCCGACGTTTTCGATCCCCCAGTGGCCCTCGGTGTCGAGGAAGCGGAACTGCGGCGTCGACAGGTTGCCGCCGTCGACCAGGCTGGGGTTGCCCGTCAGGCCGATGAGGCCGCCCCAGGTCTTGGTGCCGATCAGCGGACCCAGCCCGAGCTTGCGGAAGTAATAGGGGAAGGCGTCGCCGCCCGAGCCGGCGGTGCCGTTGATGAGGCACGCCTTGGGGCCGGTGTTGACGAAGCCCGGCGTGGTGACGGGCGCGATGCCGCGCCGCACCCAGTAGTTGAGCAGCGGCCGGCTGAGCAGCGCCACCATGTGCTCGGGGATGAAGCCGCCGCCGTTGTAGCGGTCGTCGACGATCAGCGCCTGCTTGCTGGCCTGCGGGTAGAAGTACTTGAACAGCTCGCGGTTGCCGGCGATCGCGGTGTCGGGCATGTGGATGTAGCCGATCCGCCCGCCCGAGGCCTTGTCGACCCACTCCCGGTTGGCCTTGACCCAGGCGATGTAGCGCAGCATCTGCTCGCTTTTGACCGGCCGCACCTTTTCGTCGTGCGCGCCGGCGCCGCCGGGGTCGGGACCGACGCGCAGCGACACCACGCGGTCCGCCTTGTTCAGCAGCAGGCGATAGAAGTTGTCGACACCCCGCGTCGGCTGGCCGTCGACCGCCAGGATGTAGTCGCCCTGGCTGACGTGCACGCCCGGCTCGGTCAAGGGCGACCGCGTGTTGTCGTGCCAGTTCTCGCCGGGGAAGATCCTGGTGATGCGGAAGACGCCGGAATCCGCCTCGATCTCGGCGCCGAGCAGGCCGCTCTCCACCCGCGGCACCGCGGTTTGGTCGCCGCTGGTGACGTACACGTGCCCGGCCGAGATCTCCGCGCCCAGCTCTTCGAGCAGGAAGTCCAGGTCGCTGCGGCAGGCGACGTACGGCAGCAGGGCGCCGTAGCGGTCGCGCATCGCCGGCCAGTCGAGCCCGTGCATGGCCGGGTCGTAGAACCAGTCGCGCATGATGCGCCAGGCGTCGGTGTACATCTGCCGCCATTCCTCGCGCGGATGCACTTCGACCTGCAGGCGGTCCAGCTTGAGGCGGCCGTCGGCGGCCTTCTGGCCGGGCTTGGCGTCGACGATGGCCCAGCTGTCGCCGTGCTTGACCAGCAGCTTCTTGCCGTCGGCGGAGAGCTTGTAGTCGGCGACGCCCTCCATCACCTGGCTCTCTTTTTGATCCTTGAGGTCGTACATCTTGAGCTGCGCCGCGGGCGGCGTGCCCGCCAGGTAGAAGACCGCCTGGGCGCTGGCCTGCAGGTTGGAGTAGATGCCGGCCGCGGCGGGCAGCGTCCGCACCCGGTCCTCGAAGCCGGCGACGTCGATCCGCACCTGCGCCGGGGTGTGGGGGGCGGAGGGCGCAGCAGCCGCGGCACCTTCGGCCGGCTTGGCGGCGGGCGTGCTGTCGCCCGTCGCGGGCTCGTCGTCGCTGCTCGGCACGAACAGCGCCGGGCCGTCCTTGGCCAGCAGGGCGACGTAGATGCGCGTGGGGTCGGTGTACAGGTAGGAGGTTTCGTAGCCGCTGAAGGTGAGGTTGTAGTCGCGGTTGGACAGGAAATAGAGGTAGCGGCCGTCCGGGTCGAACACCGGCTCCGCTTCGCCGGCCAGGTCGCCGGACAGTTGGGCTACCTTGCCGCTGTCGAGCGAATACAGCCAGATCGTTGAAAGGTTGGCGCCGGACAGCTTGGAGAACACGATGTACCGGCCGTCGGGCGACCACGAGTAGTTGGTGATCTCGCTGTAGCCGGCATGGTCGACGTCGGTCACCTTGCCGGTCGCGACGTCGATCCAGCGCAGCCGCTGTCTGCGGTCGGCAAAGGCGAGCTTGCGGCTGTCGCGCGACCACACCGGCGGGAAGCGCCAGATGTCGCCGCCGGTCGACACCTGCCGCTCGGGCGCCGCGCCGGTGGCGTCGCGCACGTAGAATTCGTATTCGCCGCTCTTGTCGCTCAGGTAGGCGACCGACTTGCCGTCCGGCGACCAGACGGCGTTCATGGCGCGCACGCCGGGCGCGCCGGCCAGCTCGACGATTTCGCCCTTTTCGGCCGGCACGGTCAGGACGTGGCCGCGCGCGGTGAAGAGCGCCCGCTTGCCGGTCGGCGAGATGCCGTTGGCTTCGATCTCGGTGCTGACGTTCTTGACGTAGGGGATCGTCTCCGGCAGGTCGCTGCCGACGCGGATCGGCACCCGCGCGCTCTTGCCGCTGGCGTCGTCGAACAGGTACAGGTAGCCGCCGTTTTCGTACACGATCTTGCCGCTGCCGGCGCTCGGCCACAGCACGTCATAGGTGTCGTGGTTGGTCAGCTTGCGGACCTGCTTCGAGCCCAGGTCGTAGACGTACAGGTTGAGGGTGTGCTCGCGGTCGGAGGTGAAATAGATCTTGTCGCCGACCCACATCGGCTGGTTGTCGGTCGATGGGTCCTTGATGATGCGCTCCGCGGTGTTCGCCCGGAGGTCGTAGATCCAGATGTCCTGGATGCGCCCGCCGCGGTGGCGCTTCCAGCCGCGGAACTCCGATTGCAGCGGCGTATAGACGAACTTCGTGCCGTCGGGCGAAAAGGTGCCGTTGCCGGTTTCGGGGATGGGCAGCGCCCGCTCCATGCCGCCGGTGGCCGCCACCAGGAAGGGGCGGCCGTTGCGGTCGCTCCAGGCGACGCGGTTGGAGCGGAAGACGACGTCCTTGCCGTCCGGGGTCCAGCCCAGGACCTGGTTGTCGAAGCCGCCGCGCAGCGGCAGCGTGCCGATGTCGTTATGGAACGTCAGCTGGCGCGGCGTGCCGCCGTCGACGCTGATGACGTAGACCTGGCGGTTGCCGCCGTATTCGCCGGTGAAGGCGATGGACCGGCCGTCGGGCGAAAACTTGGGAAAGAGCTCGAGCCCCGGCCCCGAGGTCAGGCGCCGCGCGTCGCCGCCGCCGGCGTCGACCAGCCAGATGTCGCCGGCGTAGACGAAGGCGATCCGGTTGCCGTGAATGTCGGGAAAGCGCAGCAGGCGCGCCTCGCCGGGCGGCGCCGGCTGCTGCGCGTGGGCGGCGAGCGGCGGCAGCAGCAGGAGGAGGGCGACGAGGGCAGCCAGGGCTCTGACGGCTCTGACGGTGTGGGGCAAGGTGAGGCTCCTTTCTGGGTCGGTTGCGGCGGCGCAGGCCACTTGGTACGTGCGCTGGGGTCTGATGTTTGGCACTGGCGGACGAGGGCGGGAGAGCGGCCGGTTCAGCGGGCGCCTGACACCGGGCTGAGCGGCTGGGCAAGGTGGATGCCCTGGGCGGCGAACGACCGCAGCAGCGCCAGCAGCAGCGCCTGCTGGGCGTCCATGTAGACCTTGTAGTCGGGGTCGCTGATGGAATAGACCGCTTCGAAGTCGAACGTGCCCTGGCCGAGGGCCTTCAGGTGGGCGCGGTCGAAGCGCAGCGCCGCCTGTGCCGCGATGGCGTCGCGCACCAGCGCCGGCACCTTTTCCAGCTGGTCGGGGGTGGTCCCGCCGTCGAGCCCGAAGGCCAGCACCAGCTGCCTGCCCTGCTGGCGCGCCAGGTTGCGGATGCGGCTCTTGAGCAGGTCGCCGTTGGCGAAGATCAGCTGCTCGCCGGTCGGGCTGCGCAGGCGGGTGGTCTTCAGGCCGACGTCTTCGACCTTGCCGACCAGCGCGTCGACCTGGATGGTGTCGCCCAGCACGAACGGCTTGTCGATGGCGATCGACAGCGAGGCCAGGATGTCGCCCAGGATGTTTTGCAGCGCCAGCGCGACGGCGATGCCGCCCACCCCCAGGCCGGTCACCAGGGCCGACACGTTGACCCCCATGTTTTCCAGCGCGATGACGCCGACCAGCACCCACAGCAGGAGGCGGAGAAAGAAGCTGATCGAGCCCAGCAGCGTCGCCCCCGCGGCGTCCACCTGCAGCCGGCGGCGGCGTTCGCGCAGCACCCAGACGTCGATCGCCGCCGTCGTCCACAGCGCCGCCTGCAGCAGCGAGGCGAGGATGGCGAGCGAGCGCAGCACGCCGCGGGCGCCGGGCGACAGTTCCAGGACGAGCGTCCCCAGGTAGACCGCCGGGACCATCAGCAGGCCCCAGCGCGTCTGCCGCAGCAGTGACAGCGACAGCTCGTGGATCTGCTCGTTGCGCGACCCGATCTCGATCATGCGGCGCAGCCGGCGCCGCAGCACCCACGCCGTCGCCGCGGCCAGCAGCAGCAGCAGCACGGTGACCCCGAGCGCTTCCAGCCAATCGCCGGTGCGGTTGCCCAGCCAGTGCGCCGACAGCGCACGCTCCCAGCTGCCGGCGCCGGACAGGTGCGGGTGCGGCACGCCGCCCGGCGGCGGCGTCGCCTTTGCCGCGTAAGCGGCGGACACCGCGGCCGTGGCTGGGAGCGCCGGGGCTGGGGTTGGGGTCGGGGTTGGCAGATGCATCCGGGGGTTGCAGGCTGGGCGCAAGAATGCTATCACTGCACCGTTTGTCCAGATCGCAGGCGCCGTGCGCAATTTGTCGCCTGTCGACCACCGCCGATCAACGTTCCGACCGCCAGCAAAGAGCCCAATGCCCGAGACGATCAGTTTTTTTGACCAGGTCAACCGCAACTTCGACAAGGCCGCCGCGTTCACCGATCACCACCCGGACCTCCTGGCGCTGATCAAGAACTGCAACAGCGTCTATCACTTCACGTTCCCGCTGCAGCGCGCGGACGGCTCCATCGAAGTGATCCACGCCTGGCGGGCGGAGCACAGCCACCACAAGCTGCCCACCAAGGGCGGCATCCGCTACAGCCTGGCGGTCAACGAAGATGAGGTGGTGGCCCTGGCGGCGCTGATGACCTACAAGTGCGCCGTCGTCGACGTGCCGTTCGGCGGCGCCAAGGGCGGCATCGCGATCGACAGCAAGAAGTACACGCCGACAGAGCTGGAGCGGATCACCCGGCGCTACACCTTCGAGCTGGTCAAAAAGAACTTCATCGGACCGGGCACCGACGTGCCGGCGCCCGACTTCGGCACCGGTCCGCGGGAGATGGCCTGGATCGTCGACACCTTCATGGCGCTCGCCCCCGAGAAGCTCGAAGGGCCCGCCTGCGTGACCGGCAAGCCGATCGCCCAGGGCGGCATCCGCGGGCGAGCCGAAGCGACCGGCCGCGGCGTCGCCATCGCCACGCGCGAAGCGTGCGACGTCGGCGAGGACATGAAGGCGCTCGGCCTGCCGCGCGGCCTCGCCGGCAAGCGGGTGGTGGTGCAGGGGCTGGGCAACGTGGGGTACCACGCGGCCCGCCTGCTGGAAGACGCCGGCGCCGTGCTGGTCGGCCTGGTCGAATCCGAAGGCGCCATCCACAACCCCAAGGGATTCGAGCTGGCGAAGGTGTGGGCGCACCGGCAGGAGACCGGCTCGATCCTCAGGTTCCCCGGCGCCGTCAACGTGCCGGAGCGGGAGGGGGGCCTGGAGCTCGACTGCGACATCCTGGTGCCGGCGGCGCTGGAAAATCAGATCACCGCCGCCAACGCCCACCGCATCAAGGCCAAGATGGTGGTCGAAGGGGCCAACGGCCCGATCACCAGCGATGCCAGTGAGATGCTGGGCGAGCGCGGCGTGCTGGTGCTGCCCGACCATTTCGTCAACGCCGGCGGCGTGCTGGTGTCGTACTTCGAATGGCTGAAGAACCTCCGCCACGTGCGCCTGGGACGGATGGAGAAGCGCTTCGAAGAAGGCGCCTTCCGCCGCATCCTCTCCGCCATCGAAGGCGCCACCAACAAGCAGTTCGGCGAAGACGAAGTGGCCAAGATCACCCACGGCGCCGACGAAGAAGACCTGGTCAACTCCGGCCTGGAAGACACCTTCGTCAACGCCTACCAGCGGCTGCGCGAGATCCGCAACAAGCACCGCGGCAAGGCCGACCTGCGCACGGCGGCGTTCATCGACGCGATCGAGAAGATCGCCATCTGCTATTCGGACCTGGGGATCTTCCCCTAGCTTCCCCCCACCCTGGAGGCGGCGCTGGCGTCCGCCGGGCTGCCGGCGCGGTGCCCGCCGAGCTGCCGGCGCCGCTACCGGGCGCCCAGGCGCACCGGCTGGCGGCGGGCGCCCCAGCGGCCGGGCGGGCCGGAAAAGCGGCCGGCGCAGGCGGTGCCGCAGCGGTCGCAGGCGCCGGCGGCGGTCAGGTGCCAGTCGGTCAACTCAAACCAGTCGCGCCCGACCAGCCGCTGGCCGCAGCCGTGGCACCAGGTGCTGCCGCCTTCCGCGTCGTGGACGTTGCCGGTATAGGCGTAGCGCAGGCCGTTGGCGAGCGCGATGCGGCGGGCGCGCGTCAGGGTCGCGGGCGGCGTCGGCGGCGTCGTCAGCATCTTGTAGTCGGGGTGGAAGGCGGTGAAGTGGATCGGCACGTCAGGCCCCAGCTGATCCGCCACCCAGCGGGTCATGGCGTCCAGCTCCGCATCCGAGTCGTTCTCGCCGGGGATGAGCAGGGTGGTGATCTCGAACCAGACCGCGGTTTCGCGCTTGAGGTAGCGCAGGGTGTCGAGCACCGGCGCCAGCTCGCCGCCGCAGATCTTGCGGTAGAAGCTGTCGGTGAATCCCTTGAGATCCACGTTGGCGGCGTCCAGGTGGGCGAACAGGTCGCGGCGCGGCTCATCGCAGATCTCGCCGGCGGTCACGGCGACCGTCTGGATGCCCGCCGCGCGGCAGGCGTCCGCCACGTCCACCGCATACTCCAGAAAGATCACCGGATCGTTGTAGGTGAAGGCGACGCTGGCGCACCCCAGGCGCGCGGCGGCGGCGGCGATCTGCTCCGGCGAGGCCCCGTCGGCCAGCGTATCGACCTGGCGCGACTTGCTGATGTCCCAGTTCTGGCAGAACTTGCAGGCCAGGTTGCAGCCGGCCGTGCCGAACGACAGCACCGGCGTGCCGGGCAGGAAATGGTTGAGCGGCTTCTTTTCGATCGGGTCCACACAGAAGCCGCTGGAGCGCCCATACGTCTTGAGCACGATCTGATCGCCTTCGCGCGCCCGCACGAAGCACAGCCCACGCTGCCCCTCCAGCAGCTTGCACGCCCGCGGACACAGGTCGCACTGCACCCGGCCGTTGTCCAGCCGGTGCCAGTACCGTGTCGGCACGGTGTCGCTGAGCTCGACGGTGCCCATCCCTCTGTCCGACAGCGCTGAGGGCGGCTTTATTCCACAAAAGCTGGGATACTTCGGACATGGGCGCGACAGGGCGGTGGTCGGGGAGGTTTGGCCGTTGCGGTCGCCGTGGCTGGCTGGCGTCGGCGGTGCTGTCGGCGGCCTTGCTGGCGTCGCTCCTGCCGCGGCCGTCGGCGGCGCACGAGCTGGGAATGTTTCAGGTCTTCGGCACCTTCCAGCGCGACGGCACCTTCCGTTTCGACGTCAAGGTGGACCAGGAGCACCTGCCCGGCGACCGCCAGGGCGGCCCGGCGCGCGCCACCCGCTACGGCCCCATCCAGGGGATGGGCGGCGCCGCCGAAAAGCAGTTCGGCCGCTTCCTCTGCGACTTGGCCGACGCGCTCACCCTGCGCTTCGACGGCCGCCCGTTCGCGCCGGTCCTGGCCCTGGACCCGCAGGCCGCGGCCGACGCCGCCCTTACCGGGCGCGTGGTGATGCGGGTCGAAGGCTGGACCCCCCCCGGCGCCCATACCTTCACCCTGACCAGCGGCCTGCCCGGCAAGCCCTATCCGCTGGTGCTCAACAACGAAGGCGACGAGCTTTCGGTGTGGAAGTGGATCGACAGCGGCGCCACCAGCCAGCCCTTCCGCCTGGCCCCCGCCGTCGTGCCGCCCGCGTCCGCCGCCGTCGCCCGCATCTTCGCCCTGCGCGGCGCCGCCGGCGTCCTGCCGCACGGCCCCGCCGCCCTCCTGCTGGTCGCCGCCCTCTTCCTGCTCGCCAGCCGCCCGCTTGTCGCCGCCGCCCAGCTCGCCGGCCTGACCCTCGCCCAGCTCGCCGGCCTGGCCCTGGCCGTCTCCGGCGGCCTCACCCCCTCGCCCGCCTGGACCGCCCCCCTCCTGGCCCTCGCCGTCACCTGCCTGGCGCTTGCCGCCCTGGTGCCAGGGTCGGAGCGGCGCCCTATTGCGGCGTGGCTGCCCCTCCTGATCCTGCCGGTGGGCCTGCTCTACGGCCTGGCCGCGGCGCCGGTCTTTCCCCGCGCCGCCGCTCCGGCCGCGTCGATGCTCGCCGGCCACGCGCCGCCCTGGCTCGCTCCCGCCGTCGCCGCCTTTGCCCTGGGCACCCTGGCCGCCGAGCTGGCCGTCACCGCCGCCGCCTTCGCCCTGATCGGCCTGCCCCTGGGCCGCCACTCCTGGTATCGCTCCCGCGTCGTGGTCCCCGCCGCCGCCCTGATCGCCGTCATCGGCCTCTACTGGTCCCTGGCCGGCCTGCTGTAGCCGGCTGTGTAGCCGGTTGACTTCCTGGGGGGCACTGGTATCATGCGGAATTAGTACTCTCTGAGTACTGTTTTGTCTGGTGAAGGGCGTGTGGCACGAGGGAAGGCGGCGGCAAGCATGATTCGAATCACCAAGCAGACCGACTATGGGATCGTCCTGCTGACCCAGATGGCGGGGGGTGGGGAGCGCCGTTACAATGCGCCGGATTTGGCGGCGGAGGCGCGGCTGCCGCTGCCGATGGTGAGCAAGATCCTGAAGCTGTTGACGCGCGAAGGGGTGCTGACGTCGCATCGCGGGGTGAAGGGGGGGTACAGCCTGGCGCGGCACCCGGCGTCGATCTCGATGGCGGGGATCGTGGCCGCCCTGGAAGGCCCGATCGCGATCACGGAGTGCATCGACGAAGAGGGCGATTGCGCGCACGAAGCGCTCTGTCCGGTGCGCAGCAACTGGCACCGGATCAACGAAGCGGTGCTGGTCGCTCTGCAAGGCATCACGCTGGCGGAGATGGCCGTGCCGATGGCGCCCCTGGTGTCGCTGGCCGCCCGGTCGTCCAAGCTGGTGACCCTGGGGCGCGGCGGGGCGGCCACGGCGGCGGCAGTGAATGCCGGGCCCCAGTCGCACCAGGCATAGGCCCTCCCTGGCAACAACCGAACCGAGCCGACGACGGCACGCGGCACTCCGCGGCCGAGCACGACAGGAAGGATCGAAACGCCAATGCAGACTTCTACCGACACCATCGAGCAGCTGGCTCGCGAAGACTATAAGTTCGGCTTTGTCACCGACGTCGAGCAGGACCTGGTGCCGCCGGGGCTCGACGAAGACGTGATCCGTTTCATTTCGGCCAAGAAGCAGGAGCCGGAGTGGATGCTGGAGTGGCGGCTCAAGGGCTACCGGCACTGGCTCACCATGCAGGAGCCGACCTGGGCGAACGTGCACTACCCGCCGATCGACTATCAATCGATCGTGTATTACGCGGCACCCAAGGAGAAGGTCGGGCCGCGCAGCCTGGACGAAGTGGACCCCGAGATCCTGGCGACCTACGCCAAGCTGGGGATCCCGCTGCGCGAACAGGAGATGCTGGCCGGGGTGGCGGTGGACGCGGTGTTCGACAGCGTGTCGGTGGCGACCACCTTCAAGGGCAAGCTGGCGGAGATGGGGATCATCTTCTCGTCGTTCTCGGAAGCGGTGCGCGAGCACCCGGAGCTGGTGCGCCGCTACCTGGGGTCGGTCGTGCCCTACTCCGACAACTTCTTTGCCACGCTCAATTCGGCGGTGTTTTCGGACGGCTCCTTCGTCTACGTGCCGAAGGGGGTGCGCTGTCCGATGGAGCTGTCCACCTACTTCCGCATCAACGCCAAGAACTCGGGCCAGTTCGAACGGACGCTGATCATCGCCGACGAGGGCGCCTACGTCTCCTACCTGGAGGGCTGCACGGCGCCGATGCGCGACGAAAACCAGCTGCACGCCGCGGTGGTGGAGCTGGTGGCGCTCAAGGGGGCGACGATCAAGTATTCGACGGTGCAGAACTGGTATCCCGGCGACGAGAACGGCAAGGGCGGCATTTTCAACTTCGTCACCAAGCGCGGCAAGTGCGAAGGCGAGCGCTCCAAGATTTCGTGGACGCAGGTGGAAACCGGCTCGGCGATCACCTGGAAGTATCCCAGCGTGATCCTCAAGGGCGATCATTCGGTGGGCGAATTCTACTCGGTGGCGCTGACCAAGGGCTGGCAGCAGGCCGACACCGGCACCAAGATGATCCATATCGGCAAGAACACCACCAGCACCATCGTGTCCAAGGGGATCTCGGCCGGCCACGGTCAGAACACCTACCGCGGCGCTGTGCGCATCCTCAAGGGCGCCGACCACGCGCGCAACTTCTCGCAGTGCGATTCGATGCTGATCGGCGAGCAGTGCGGCGCCCACACCTTCCCTTACATCGACGTGCAGAATCCCCTGGCGCGCATGGAGCACGAGGCGAGCACCTCGAAGATCGGCGAAGACCAGATTTTCTATTGCAACCAACGCGGCATCTCGACCGAGGATGCGGTGTCGATGATCGTCAACGGCTTCTGCAAGGAAGTGTTCCGCGAGCTGCCGATGGAGTTCGCGGTGGAGGCGCAGAAGCTGCTGGCGATCAACCTCGAAGGAAGCGTCGGCTGACGCCGGCCGCGTCCAGGGCACAAACAGCCGGGAACTGACAGCAAGGAGTGGAACGCGAGCGATGATGCTTCAGATCAAGAATTTGCACGCCGCAGTCGAGGGCACGGAGATCCTGCGCGGCATCGACCTCGACCTGCCGAGCGGTGAGGTGCACGCCATCATGGGGCCGAATGGCTCCGGCAAGAGCACGCTGGCGCGGGTCCTGGCGGGGCAGGAAAGCTACCAGGTCACCGCCGGGCAGGTGCTGTTTCAGGGCCAGGACCTGCTGGACATGGATCCCGAAGAGCGGGCGCGGGCCGGCGTCTTCATGGCGTTCCAATATCCGGTTGAGATTCCCGGCGTGAGCAACACCTATTTTCTCAAGGCGGCGCTCAACGCGGTGCGCAAGCATCGCGGCCTGCCCGAGCTCGAAGCGGTGGAATTCCTCAAGCTGGTGCGGCGGAAGATGAAGCTGGTGCAGATGGACGAATCGCTGCTCAACCGGCCGGTCAACGAAGGTTTTTCGGGCGGTGAAAAGAAGCGCAACGAAATCTTCCACATGGCGGTGCTCGAGCCGCTCCTGGCGGTGCTGGATGAAACCGACTCCGGCCTCGACATCGATGCGCTGCGCGTCGTTGCCGAGGGCGTGAACGCCCTGCGCCAGCCCGAGCGCGCATTCCTGCTCATCACCCACTACCAGCGGCTGCTCAACTACATCACTCCCGACCGCGTGCACGTCCTGGTGGACGGCCGCATCGTCCGCTCGGGCGGCAAGGAGCTGGCGCTGGAGCTGGAAGAGAAAGGCTACGCCTGGCTGGAAGCCGCCGTCGCCGCCGTTCCGGCGACAGCGGGTGGCTCGCCGGCCGCGTCCGCCCCCGGCGCCGCCGGAGGCGCCGGAAGCGTCGGAGGATGACAGCCATGCGCACTCCGACCAGCGAGCAGGAAGAAAAGACCGTCGCCGCCGCTCCGGCACCGTCGCCGGCCGGCCGTGGCGCTGCCGCGGCTGGGACGGTCGCGGCAGCGGCGCGGACGCGCAATTGGGATCGCGCCGCGGCAGCCCCCTTCCTGGTAGATTGGAACGCTTTTCAACTGGAGCTGCCGCCCGGCGAGCCGGAAGCGGTGGTGGCGCTACGGCGGGCGGCGATCGAACGCTTCGGCGCCCTGGGTTTCCCGACCCTGCGCCACGAAGAATGGCGCTTCACCAACCTGGCGCCGCTGGCGCGCGCCAGCTTCCGGCGCCCGGTGCCCGCCGAACGGCGCTCGCGGCCGCGGCCGGCGGTGGTCGCCCCGTGGACCTTCGATGCCGCGGCGCGCCTGGTGTTCGTCAACGGCCGGCTGGCGCCGGAGCTGTGCGAATGGGGCAGCCTGGGGGCAGCCGGCGCGTCGCCGGCGCCGCTGGCGCCGCTGGCGCCGATCGTCGCCAGCCTTGCCGCGGCCCTGGGCGGCGGCCCGGGCGCCGCCCCCGCCGCCGCGGCCGCCGGCGAAACGGAAGGCTCCCCGCAGGCGTCGCCGGCGGCGCGCCAGGCGGTCGAACGCTACCTGGGCCGCCACACGCCGCTCGGCGAGCAGCCGTTCGTGGCGCTCAACACCGCGTTCCTGCGTGAAGGCGCCCTGGTGGTGATGCCGCGCGGCGTGGTGCTGCGCCAGCCGATCCACCTGCTCTACCTGTCGACGCCGCCGCGCGGCGCCGGCCCGGTCGCCATGTGCTACCCGCGCAACCTGATCGTCGCGGAGGAGGGGAGCCAGCTGACGGTGGTCGAAACCTACGCCGGCGAAGGCTCCTACTTCAACTGCGGCGTGACCGAGCTGCTCGCCGGTCCGGGGGCGGTGGTCGACCACTACAAGGTGCAACGCGAAAGCCGCGACGCTTTCCACCTGGCGACGCTCTCCGTCCACGGCGAGCGCAACAGCACCATCTCGTCGCACTCGATCTCGCTCGGCGGCGGCCTGGTGCGCAACGACGTCAATGCCGTGCTCGACGGCGAGGGCATCGACTGCACCTTGAACGGCCTCTATCTTGCCGACGGCAGGCAGCTGGTGGACAACCACATGCGCGTCGAACACGCCAAGCCCCATTGCTCCAGCCACGAGCTGTACAAGGGCATTCTGGACGGCAAGGCGCGGTCGGTCTTCAACGGCCGCATCTACGTGCACAAAGGCGCCCAGAAGACCGACGCCAAGCAGTCCAACCGCAACCTGCTGCTGTCCCCCGACGCCGTGGCCAACTCCAATCCGCAGCTTGAAATCTTTGCCGACGACGTGAAGTGCACCCACGGTTCGACGGTCGGCCAGCTCGACGAAGACGCGGTGTTCTACCTGCGCTCGCGCGGCATCGGCGACGCCGCGGCGCGCAGCCTGCTCACCTACGCCTTTGCGGCGGACGTCGTGGCGCGCATCAAGGTCGAGCCGGTGCGGCGCGACCTCGAAGAGTACCTGTTCGCTCGCCTGCCCCAGGGCGACGTGGTGCGCCAGGCGGTTTGACCATGACCGTCGCAGCCGCAGAAACCTCCGCCGCGTCGGGCTACGACCTGTCGCGGGTGCGGGCGGATTTCCCGCTGCTCGCCCATTCGTTGCACGGCAGGCCGCTGGTTTACCTGGACAACGCCGCGTCGACGCAAAAGCCGCGCGCCGTGCTGGATGCGATCGGCGCCTGCTACCGCGACTACTACGCCAACGTCTCGCGCGGGGTGCACACCCTGTCGCACCGGGCGACCGAGGCGCGGGAGCGCGCCCGCGCCACCGTCGCCTCGTTCATCGGCGCGGCGAGCGCCGACGAAATCGTCTTCGTCCGCGGCACGACCGAGGCGATCAACCTGGTCGCCGCAAGCTACGGGCGCAGCCGGCGCGCCGGCCTCCAGGAAGGCGACGAGATCGTCGTCACCGCCATGGAGCATCACTCCAACCTGGTGCCCTGGCAGATGCTCTGCCGGGAACGCGGCGCCCGGCTGCGGGTGGCGCCGATCGACCGCCGCGGCGACCTGAACCTGGCGGCGTTCGGCCGGCTGCTGTCGCCGCGCACGCGGCTGGTGGCGGTGGCGCACGTCTCGAACGTCCTGGGCACGGTCAACCCGATCGCCCAGATCACCGCCATGGCGCACGCCCGCGGCGCCGTCGTGGTGGTGGACGGCGCCCAGGCGGCGCCTCACCTGGACGTGGACGTGGCGGCGCTGGGCTGCGACTTTTACGCCTTCTCGGCGCACAAGGTGTACGGCCCCAGCGGCATCGGCGCGCTCTACGGGCGCGCCGAGCTGCTGGCCGAGATGCCGCCCTGGCAGGGCGGCGGCGGCATGATCGAAACCGTCACCTTCCAAGGCGCCACCTACGCTCCGCCGCCCTATCGCTTCGAGGCGGGCACCCCCAGCATCGAAGGGGCGATCGGCTTCGCCGCGGCCCTCGACTACCTGACCACCCTGGGCCTGCCGGCGGTGGCGGCGTGGGAACGGCACCTGCTGCGCCAGGCGGCTGAGCGATTGAGCGCCATCCCCGGCGTGCACCTGGTGGGCGACCCCGGCGAGCGGGCCAGCGTCCTCTCTTTCGTCGTCGACGGGGTGCACCCCCACGACGTCGCCACCGTTCTGGACGGCCTCGGCATCGCGGTGCGGGCGGGCCATCACTGTGCGCAGCCGCTGATGGAGGTGCTGGAGCTGCCTGCCACCACGCGCGCTTCCTTCGCGCTGTACAACACCAGCGACGAAGTGGAAGCGCTGGCGGCGGCGGTCGGCAGGCTGCGCGAGGTGTTCGCATGACCGCGGGCCGCTCTGCCGGCATGGCCGGCGCCGGCGGCGCCGCGGAGCGGCAGGATGCGTTGACCGAGATGTACGGCGAGATGATCCTGGATCACAACCGCAGGCCGCGCAACTTCGGCCGGCTCGATGCCGCCAGCCACAGCGCCCAGGGCAACAATCCGCTGTGCGGCGATCGTGTCGCCGTCTACCTGCTGCTGGACGGCGACCGCATCCAGGACATCGCTTTTGACGGCGCGGGCTGCGCCATCTCGACAGCCTCGGCCTCGATGATGACCGAAGCCCTGCGCGGCAAGCCGGTCGGCGAGGCGCGCCAGCTGTTCGAGCGCTTCCGCGCCCTGCTCACCCAGGACCCGGCCGCCACCGACCCCGACCTGGGATCGCTGATGGCGTTCGCCGGGGTTCGTCAGTATCCAATGCGCGTCAAGTGCGCGACGCTGCCGTGGCACGCCTTGGTGGCGGCCCTCGGCGCGCCGGCGGCGGGCGGCGCCGGCGCCGCAGCGGCCGCGGACCATGGCGAATCCGGCCGCGATTGAAGCACCTGGCGCCGGCGGCGGCGCCTCCAGCAAGGAGACAGCGATGGAAGAGCAAAGCGCAACAGCAGCACCACCACTGCCGGGCGCACCGGTGCCGGCGCCGGCAAGCGATGCCGGGATGGCGGAGCAGATCGCGGCGCCCTCGCCGGGCGCGGCGGAGCCGGCCCTGGATGCCGCGACGGCGAAGCCAGCCGCCGCATCTCCCGCGGGCGAAGATGCCGTCGAGCTGAGCATCGTCGAAGCGCTCAAGACGGTGTTCGATCCCGAGATCCCGGTCAACATCTACGAGATGGGTCTGATCTATGACCTGCACGTCGCGCCGGACGGCCAGGTGCAGATCAAGATGACGCTGACCTCGCCCGCCTGCCCGGTCGCCGGCTCGCTGCCGGGAGAGGTGAAGACCAAGGTCGAGGCGGTGCCCGGAGTGGTCGCGGCCGACGTCGAGCTGGTGTGGGACCCGGTGTGGAATCCCTCGATGATGTCGGAGGCGGCGCGGCTCGAGCTCGGCATGTTCTGAACCGGCTGTGGCATAGTTGTCGTGGCCGCGCGGCGCTTGGGCGCGAGCGGCCGGCGGAGGAGCAGGAACCTGTATGAGATCTCCCTTGCGTCACCTCGCATCGGCGCTGGGCCTGGCCGCCCTGTTGCTGGTGCTCGTGCCAGCCGGGCGCGCCAGTGCGCAAAGCACCGACGAAGACTTCCACTACCACTGGCAGCTGCGCAACGTCGTGGGCGTCATCCTCGGTTTTTTCTTTCCTCGCCAGGGCAACGGCGAGCTGGCGTTCAAGCTGCAAAAAGACGGGCATCTGCGCGGCGAGCTGATGATCACCTCGCCCGAGAGCCGCGAAGGCGAATACTGGCGCTACGGTTCCGAGATCGATCCGCGCACCCTGCAGCCGATCCGGGTGTGGAGCTCCTACCAGTGGCGCGGCAAATCCAAATCGAAAACGGACGAGGTGGATCAAAAGGGGGTGCTCGACATTTCGTGCGCCATCTACTCGATCCGCCACGCGCCGCCGCACCAGGCCACGGACATGGAAATCTGGTCGGACGGCAAGATCTATCCGGTGACGGTGTTCCCGATGGGCGACGAGGTGCGGCAGGTCTCCGATCGCAACGTCGAGACCCGCCACTTCGCGATCCGCGGCCGCGATCTGCCGGATCGCCGCCACTGGACGGCCAAGGTCGATTTCTGGCTGTCCAAGGACGCGATCGCCACGCCGGTGGAAATCCAGATCTCGCGCAACCTGGCCGACGTGAAGCTGGAGCTGCTGCCCAACGCATGAAGCTGCCGCCGGCGACTGCCGGCACTTTCGACTGAAGGAGGAGCTGCCATGAAGCAAGCGCAACGTGGTTGGATTGTCCTCGCCACGGTGGTGTCGGCCGGCCTGATGCTTGCCGGTTGCGGCTCCACCGCCACCGGCACGTCCAGCGCCTCGGCCGGCGGCGACAAATCGATGGGCTCCGCCAAAATGGCCGCGGGCGGCGGCGGTCAGGTCGCCCGCGCGGTGTTGCAGCCGGGCGCCGACACCCCCGGATTCTCGGGCACCGTCACCTTCACCCAGCAGGGCGACCAGGTGCACGTGGTGGCGGACCTGGCGGGAGTCTCGCCGGCCGGCAACCACGGCTTCCATATTCACGAAAACGGCAAGTGCGAACGCGATCCGGCCGGCAAGCATTTCACCACCGCCGGCGGCCACTTCAATCCCGGCGGCGTACCGCACGCCTGTCCCGACGCGTCCCAGCACCACGCCGGCGACCTGGGCAACGTGGTGATCCAGGCCGATGGCACCGGCCATGTCGACATCACCACCTCCCAGCTGTCGCTCACCGGTCCCAATTCGGTGATCGGCAGGGCGGTCATTCTGCACGCCGGCGTGGACGACTGCACCAGCCAACCCTCGGGCAACGCCGGCGGCCGGCTGGCATGCGGCGTGATCACGGCGCCGGCGGCGGCCTCGGGACACTGATCGCGCTGCCGCTGCCGCCACCGCGGCAGGCGTCCAAGGATTGCGCACCATGAGACACCCCGCCTCCCAGCGGGAGCTGTGGGCGACGCTCGTGCCGACGGCGGGCGCGCTGGTGGCGCTCGCCGCGGCGGCGAGCGCCCGCGGCCTGTCCGACCTCGACCGGCTGGGCGGCTCGTGGGCCAGCTTCGGCGGCCCGGCGTGGGCGCTGGCGCTCCTGGCGGTCGGCGCCGCCGGTGCCTTCCACCGGCCCTTCAATCGCTCCACCCTGGCGCTGGGCGCGGCAACCCTCGCGCCGGCGGTGCTGCTCTTCGGCGTCGCCGGCGCCGGCGGGCTGGCCGGCATGTCGCTGCTGACCGCGGAGATCGGCTGGCGCCTGGTGCGCAATCTGGGGGTGGTGACGCTGCCGGACCGGCGCCGCCTGCTGCGCAGCCTGGAAGCGGCGGGGCAAGCGGTGTGGGCGGCGCTCGCCGCCGGGGCGGCCTGGGCGGGGCTGGCGCGCCTGCGGCCGGCGGCCGGCCTGCCGGCGCGCGTGGCCGTGGCGGCCGCCGCCTACCTGGTGGTCTGGCTGGTCCTGCTGGCGGTCGAGCAGAAGCTGCGGCGTCCGGACCAGGCGCTGCGGCCGAAGCTGGCGCTGCCCCTGGTGGCCGACGTCGGCGGCTGGCTGGCCGGCGCCGGCGTGGCGCTCACCGGCGTGCGCGCCGGGTGGGGCATCGCCGCGCTGGTCCTCACCGCTTTTCTGCTGGTGGCGCTGGAGGCCGGCCGCAACGGCTTCCTGCTCGCCAAGGCGCGGCGGCGCGCCGGCGACCTGGAGCGGCTGCGCCGCGCCGGCACGCGCATGACGACGCCCGAACAGGAGATGGCCGGCGTTGCCGAGCGCATCCTGGCCGAATGTGAGGTGGTGAAGTTTCAGTGGTACCAGTTCGAGACCCTCACTCCGGGCAGCGAATTCAAGAGCTGGTGGGCGGGGCCCGACCGCGAGCTGCACGAAGGCGTGCCGGAGCCGGACCTGTACCCGCCGGCCCTGCCCGGATTTCACCGCCGGTCCAACTGGCAGGTGCAGGAGCGGCAGCTGCGGGGCGAAGGCGGCCTCCTGGCCCGTCTGCGGCTGTGGTGCGACCCGCGGCTGGTCGAGCCGCCGACGATCCAGATGCTCGATCGGCTGCTGCCGCAGATGACCGCTTCGGTGCGCCGCTGCCTGCTGGATCGCGAAGCGCGCGAAGACCCGCTCACCGGGCTGGCGATGCGGCGCGTGCTCGAAAAGAGCATGCACGAAGCGCACGCGCGGGCGATCGACGAAGGCGGCAACCTGGCGGTGGTGCTGTGCGACCTGGATCACTTCAAGCGCATCAACGACACCTATGGCCATTCCGCGGGTGACGCCGCGCTGGTCGCGGTCAGCGCCTTGCTCAAGCAGGAGCGCCGCGAAGGCGACGTGTGCTGCCGCTACGGCGGCGAGGAGTTCGTGCTGCTGATGCCGCGCGCCGACGGCCAGGCCGCCCTGGCCTTCGCCGAGGGCCTGCGCGCCCGCGTCGAGGCGCTGCGCTTCGAGGTCGACGGCACGGCCGTGCCGCTGACGCTGTCCGCCGGCGCCGCCTGTTTCCCCGAGCTGTACATCAAGACCGCCGCGGAGCTGCTGCTGTTCGCCGACGAAGCCCTCTACGAGGCCAAGCGAACCGGCCGCAACCGCTGCCTGCTCGACCTGGGCCAGGGCCGCTATCTCGACGTCGCCGGCAGCGTGCATGCCGTCGAAGAAACGCCGCCGGCCGCCGTCGCGCCGCGCATCTTCGCCTGACCCGGCCCATCCGCAAGCGCCACCCCGATGCATCCGTTCCGCTGGCAGTGGCTGGACAGCGTTTTGGTGGCGGTGGTGGTGGCGCTCGCCGCGATGCTCGCCACGTACCGCCTGGGGTCGCGCGCCCTGCTCGGCGACGAGGCCATCTATGCCAACGTCGGGCGCCAGGCGGCGGTGCATGGGCACTGGTATCCGCTGGTCGGCCGCCACGGCACGTACTTCCTCAACAAGCAGCCGTTCGCCCTGTGGCCGGTGGCGATCTCGTTCCGGCTGCTGGGCGTGAACGAGACGGCGGACCGCCTGCCGTCGGCGCTGTGCGCCGTGGCGGTGGCGGCCCTGGTGTACGGCTTCGCCGCCTGGCTGCTGAACCGCTGGGCGGCCTTCCTGGCGGCGGCGCTGCTGGCGTCGTGCCGCCCGTGGCTCTTCCGGCACGGCGCCCGCGACGGCGTGGCCGATTCGCTGCTGACGCTGCTGGTCGCCGGCGGGCTGCTGCTCTACCTGCGATTCCGTTCGACCGGCCGGCGCCGCTGGCTGCTCGCGGCGGGGGTCTGCGCGGCGGCCACCGGTCTGATCAAGGGGGCGCTGGGGCCGGCGATGCTGCTCGCCATCACCCTGCTGTGGGAGCTGCTGTGCCGGGTCGCGCCGCCGCCCGCCGCCGTCGCCGGCCTCGGCGACGCCGTGGCGGCAGACGCCAGCCCGCCGCCGGCAAGGGCGCGCGCGGCGGCGGTGGTGGCGGCGCCGCTGGCGCTGGGCTGCATGGGCATGACCGGCTACCTGGCCTGGTGCGCCGACATGGCGCGCCGGCACGTGGGGCTGGCCCACCGGACGTATGAAGACATCGTGGTGCGGGCGACCGTCGGTCTTTCGCCCTACCACGTGCACGACGCCTGGTACTACCCGGACGTGCTGCGCGAAGCCTTCGGCCACTGGTGGATCGGGTTGCTGCCCGCGGGCCTGGTCCTGGCCGGACTGTGGCGCGCCGGCGGCGCCAGGGCGCGCGCCATGCTGATGGTCGTGGTATGGCCCCTGGTGGTGATCGGGGGCATGTCGCTTTCGGTGTCGACTCTCAACTGGTATCTCTATCCCGCGATGCCCGCCATCGCCATCCTGCTGGCCGCCGGCTGGAGCGAGCTCGCCCGGCGGCTGGCGCGCTGGCCGCCGGCGCGCGCCGCGCTGCTCTGCGCCGTCGCCGTCCTGCTGGGCCTGCGGGTGACGTATGCCTGGCGGACCCTGGCGGAGTCGGTGCACGTGAGCCAGATGCAGCGGTTCGTGCAAGCCGTCCGGCAGATGCCGGGAGCGCGGCTGTACGTGGACATGGCGGCCGGCAACGTGATCCGTGAGTGGAACGCCTTCTACCTCAGCCTGCTCGAAGACGTCTGGAAGCCGGTGCCGCCGGCGCGGGCTCCCGGCGGGTGCGACCTGGTATACACCTACCGCATGCCGGAGATCGCCGCCCGCCCAGGGTTTGCGCATGCCGTGCTGATCCCGGTCGAGCACCTGGCACCGATGGAAGAAGGTCTGTACATCATGGACTTCTGCGGCGGCGAAATGGCGCGCCGCCTGCAGGCGGCCAGTCCCAAGGCGGTCGCTGGCATTGCCGGTTCGCGAGCCGGCGGGTGAATCGGCGGAGGGGAAGGGTATCTCCATGGACGACGCAAAGGTTCGAGCCTGGTGGGCGGCGCGACAGGGGTTGGACGGGAGCCTGGCGGGACGGTCGCCGGCGGCGGTGCTGGAGGCCGCGGGTTGGGCACGGTCGGTGGGCGGGGGCGGACCGTACGTCGGACTGTTCGCTCGCTGCGGCGCCGGGCGGGCCGCGGTGGACCAGGCCGTGGCGCAGCTCGCGGTCCACGAGCTGCCGAGCGCGCGCGGCTGTACCTACGTGGTGCCTGCCGCCCACTTCGGGCTGGCGCTGCGGGCCGGACAGAGCTTCGGCGCCGAGCCCGAAATGAAGGTGGCGCGCAAGCTGGGCGTCACCGATGCCGAGATCGATCGCCTGTGCGCCGCGGTCCTGGCCGCGCTCGAGGCGGCGCCGCTGGTGCCGGAGGAGCTGCGCGCCGCGGTCGGCGGCGCCGCCCGCAGCCTGGGGGAAGAGGGCAAGAAGAAAGGGCTGTCGACGACGCTGCCGATCGCCCTGGGGTCCCTCCAGGCGGCCGGCGAGATCCGGCGCATCTCGACCAATGGGCGGCTCGACAACCAGCGCTACCGCTACGCGCTGTGGCGGCCGAACCCTCTGGAGGCGCCGGACGTGCCGTCGCCGGATCAGTGGCTGGCGGTGCTGGCCGAGCGCTATTGGAGCTGGATCGGCCCGGCACGGCTGGCGGACTTCCGCGTCTTTGCCGGGGCGACCGTCAAGGCGGCCAAGGCGGCGGTCGAGCCGCTGGGGCTGGCGCCGTTACCGCAGGCCGCGGCCGGCGACGAGCGCCTGGTCCTGCCGCACCAGGCGGCGGAGATCGCGGAGCTCGCGGTGCCCGAGGCGCCGCGCTACTCGCTGGTCAGCGCCCTGGATACTCTCCTGTTGCTGCAAGGCGTCCGGTCGCTCCTGGCGCCCCAGGATTGGGAGCGCCCGGTGCCCACCGTCAAGGGCAGCGTCGCGGCCGGGGGTCTCACGGAAACCCTCCACCATGCGATCCTCGACCGCGGCCGGCTGATCGGCCTGTGGGACTACGATCCACAGGCGGGCCAGGTGGTGTGGTTCTGCTTTGCCGGTACGGTTGCCGGCGCCGCCGCGGCGGCGGCCTTGCGTCAGCAGGTGGCCGCGACCGAAACGATGATCCGCGAGCAGCTGCAGGACCTGCGCACCTTCAGCCTGGACAGCCCCGCCAGCCGCCAGCCGCGCCTGGCGGCCTTGCGCGCCGCGCAGGCGGCGAGCGGTGGCGGCCCAGGCGGATAGGCGCCCGCCATGGCGGCTCCGCCTTCCGTTGGTAGGATCGCGGGGACGCGTCCACCTCAGAGGAGAGATGCTGATGACACGAAGCAAAGAGCAATCGGTGCGGAGGGCGGTCCGGGCCTGTGTTCTGTCGGGGACGTGCCTGACGCTGGCGGCGCTCGGCGCCGCTCCGGGCCGCGGCGCCGAGCCGCAGCACCCGAGCCTCGCGGGCTCGTGGGTGTTCAATGCGCAGCTGACGGCGAATCTGGCCAAGGACCAGCAGGCGGACTCCGGCACGACCGACGATGCCCTGGGCGACAAGGGGCACCACCATTCGGGCATGGGAGGGGGACAGGGGCCGCAGGGCGACATGGACGTGGGCAGCGGCACCGGCAAGAAAGCCAAGCCCGAAGACGACGAAAAGAAGAGCCAGAGCGCGCTGTTCGAGGCGCTCGACACCTTGACCATCGCGCAGCAGCCCGGCCAGGTCACCATCACCGACCGCACCGGCCACGCCCGCGTGCTGAAAACCGATGGCAGCAAGGTGCGCGACGCGTCCGGTCCGGGCGGCGGCGCCGACTTGCGGGCCGGCTGGAACAAGGACAACGACCTGGACGTGCAGGTGAAACCCGACAAGGGATCCAAGCGCACCGAGTCGTACGCCGTGTCCCACGACGGCAAGCACCTCTACCTCACGTTCACCAACAGCCGCTTCGTCAAAACGATCCGCGCCTACGACGTGGCGCCGGCCACGACCGGCACTGCCGGGGCGCCGGCCGACCCCGCCGCGTCCGCGGTGCCGGCACCATCGTCACCGCCCGCTGCCGCGCCGCCGCCCACATCCACGCCGCCGCCCGCCGCCGCTCCGGCGGTGCCGCCGCCCGGCGCGGCGCCAGGGGAGCGTCAGGTGGCACAAGGGGCGCTGGTCGAGGGCCACTACTAGATGTGCCAGATGCGCCGGCGCAGCGCGGCGGCGGCGCATGCCGCCACGCAGAGCCATCCGAACCAGTCGCCCAGGCGCGCATAGGGCGTCGGGCGACCAGGGCCGAGCGGGGCCGCGGCCAGCAGGGTGGCGGCCGGCGCGTCGGCGCTCCCGGCGGCGCCGACGACGCGGCCGTAGCGGTCGACCACCGCCAGCTCGCCGTTGCGGGTGGCGTGCACGACGGTGAAGCCGCTTTCGACGCTGCGCAGCACGGCGATGCCGACGCGCGACCAGCCGTCGACGTCGAAGTCCCAGGCGGGCTGCAGCACGACGCTGGCGCCGGCGCGGGCGTAGCGGCGAGCCAGGGCGGGGTAGTCCAGATCCTTGCAGATGACGACGCCGAAGCTGCCGCCCGCGACCTGGCGCACCATGTCGGTGTGGCCGGGTGCGTAGGCGGCCTCAAGGCCGGGGACCGGGTGCTGCTTGGCGTAGTCGGCGAGCAGCCGGCCGTTGGGGTCGAACAGCCAGGCGCGATTCTGCCGCCGGCCGGCGGCTGGGTCCGCGGTGACGTCGACGCCGGCGATCAGGTAGACCGCGTTGGCCCTGGCCACGCCGCCCAGCACCTGCTGCAGCCGGGCGGCTGCTGCCGGCTCGACGACGGCGATCTTTTCGGGCAGCGCGACCAGCCGCGCGCCGCGTGCGGCAAGCCCGGCGACGGCCCGCCCGTAGTCGGCCCACATCGCGTCGGCGTCGCGCCCGCGCGGCTCGGCTGTCTCCATCGCCGGACCGCGGTCGATCGCGGCCAGGCCCACCGACAGCTCCGGCGCGGCTGGGCGGGCGGCCAGGCGTGCCGTGCCGTAGCCGAGCGCCAGCAGGATCAACGCCGCCGGCAAGCCGTACGCCAGCCAGGGACGGTCGATGTCGCGGCCCCGGTAGCAGGCGATCGCCACCGTCGAGGCGAACAGGCTGAAGAGGAAGATCACCCCCGCCGCGCCGGTCCAGGCGGCGACCTGCAGCACCGGCAGAGCCGCCACCTGGCTGAACACCATCGTGCCGGCCGAGCCGTGCGGCGACAGCTCGGTGACCAGGGTGTCGAGGCCGGCCCACAGGGCCGGGTACAGAAAGACGATCGACCAGCGACGCGATCGCACCACGGCGTCGCGCGTCTGGCCCACCACCAGGCCCCACGCCAGGGCGCGCAGGACGGCGATCGCGATCGTCGCCACGGTGCCGGTGACCAGCAGGTAATAGGACGCCGTCGCCGCGGTGACGGCCAGGCCCGCCGCCATAGCCATCCACCGCGCCGGGCGGCCGCCGGAATGGAAGGCGGCGATCAGCAGCGGGATGGGCGCCAGCCACGCCGCCCACCACCAGGGATCGAGCATCGCCGCGCAGTAGAGCAAGGCTGCCGCCGCCATCGTCGCCGCCACCCGCCATGCCCAGCCGCGCCGGCCGGCGCCCGCCCGGTCCACCGTTCGGTCCATGGTTCGGTCCATCGCCAGGTCGTTGCTATCGGGCGCCACGGCAGGAAGATCCACGCCCTTGGTACGGTGCGGCCTGGGCGCAGGTTTATGCGGGCGACATGGTTGCAACTATAACCATGATGGCTATAATCACTCCGGTACAAGCAGGGGTGCCACCCGGGAGAACCGTGCCGATGACCAAGGAGACCGTCGAATCGCTGCAGCAGCTGCCGCTGGCGCCGGCAACGTTCCACGTACTGCTGTCGCTGGCCGATGCCGACCGGCATGGGTACGCCATCCTGCAGGAGGTCACGGCGCGCACCGCCGGTGAGATGCGGCTGAGCGCCACGACGCTCTACCGCACCATCCATCGCATGCTGGAAGACGGCCTGGTGGTCGAGCTGCGCCAGCGGCCGCCCGCCCCCGGCGACGACGAGCGCCGGCGGTATTACCGGATCACCCCGCTGGGGCTGGCGGCGGCTCGTGCCGAGGTGGGGCGGCTGCGCCAACTGGTCGAGCTGGCGGGCGCCAAGGGGCTGGCGCCGGGGAGGGCGTGATGCAAATCTACCGCGCCTTGCTGCATCTCTATCCGGCGGCGTTCCGCGCCGAATACGGCGGCGAGATGGCAACCATTTTCGCGCAGCGGCGGCGGGATGCCGCAAGCCCCTGGGCGATCGCGGCGCTGTGGGTCGCAACCGCCTGCGAAGCGCTGGCCGGCGCCGCCGCGGTGCACTGGGAGATCCTGCTGCGCGACCTGCGCTTTGCGGCGCGTTCGCTGCGGCGCTCGCCGGGATTCGTGCTCACCGCGATCCCGGTCGTGGCGCTCGGCATCGGTGCCAACACCGCGGCGTTCTCGATGGCCGACTTCGTGCTGATCCGCCCGCTCCCCTATCCCGCGGCCGACCGCCTGGTGGACATCTGGGAGACGGTACCCGGCTATCCCCACCTCGAACCGTCGCCCTCCAACTACCGCGATTGGCACCGCCTTGCCAAGGTGTTCGACGGCATGAGCGCCTCCTACCGCGTCGCGGTCAACCTGGTGGGGCAGGGGGAGCCGCAGCGCGTCCAGGTGGCGGCGGTCACTGCGGACCTGGCGGCGACCCTGCGCGTGCGGCCGCTGCTGGGCCGCTTCTTCACCGCGGCGGAAGACCGCGCCGGCGCCGGCGGCACCGTGCTGCTTTCGTGGGGGCTGTGGCAGACCGTCTTTGCCGGCGATCCGCACGTTCTGGGTCGGCGTCTGCTGCTCGACGGCGAGCCGTGCGAGGTGATCGGCGTCATGCCGCGCGACTTCAACTACCCCGACCGCGAAGCTCAGGTGTGGATGCCCGCCCGCTTCCCCGCAAACGCGTTCGACGACCGCACCAACACCTATCTCCTGGTGGTTGCCCGGCTGCGGCCCGGCGTCTCCCTGGAACAGGCCCAGGCGCAGATGAGCCTGGTCGCGGCGCAGCTGGAGCGCCAGTTCCCCAAGGAGAACGAGCACACCGGCGCCGCGCTGGTGCAGTTGCGCGACGAGCTGTCGGAGCGCTCGCGCATGCTGCTGTGGGCGCTGTGCGGCGCGGCGCTGTGCGTGCTGCTGATCGCCTGCGCCAACCTGGCCAACCTGCTGCTGGCGCGCGCCATGGCGCGGCAGCGCGAGCTGGACGTGCGCACCGCCCTGGGCGCCGGCCGCGAGCAGCTGGCGCGCCAGCTGGCGACCGAGAGCCTGAGCCTGGCCTGCATCGGCGGCCTGCTGGGCGTCGCGGTGGCCCACGCCGCGCTGCCGCTGTTCGCGCGGCTGGTGCCCACCGCGCTGCCGGTCGCCGGAGCCCCCACCATCGACCTGCGCGTGCTGGCTTTCGCCGGCCTGCTCACCGCCCTGACCGGCATCGGCTTCGGCATGCTGCCGGTGCTGCGCTTCGGCGGCGGCGGCGACCTGAGCGGTCTGCGCCAGGGAGTGCGCTCGGGCGGCGGTCGCCGCCAGCGCCTGCGCTCGGCGCTGGTGGTGGCCGAAGTCACGGTTTCGGTGGTGCTGCTGGTTTCGTCGGGCCTGCTGCTGCGCGCGCTGCTGCACCTGCAGGCGCGCGATCCCGGCTTTCAAGCCGCCGGGCTGATGACCGTGCGCACCGAGCTGCCGATGCCCAGATACGACCCGACGGCGCGCCGCGCCGCGTTTTACAACCGCGTCCTGGCCGACGTGCGGGCGCTGCCCGGCGTCTCCGCCGCCGGCTACACCTCCGCGCTGCCGATGGTGTGGCACGGCGGCATCTGGTCGGTCGGCGTCGCCGGCCGCCTGCAGAACGTGGCGGACCCGGACAAGGCGAGCCTGCGCTACGTCACCCCCGGCTACTTCGCCGCCATGCGCATCCCGCTGCGCCTGGGCCGCGACGTGGGCGACGGGGATGCGACCACGACGCCCTGGGTGGCGGTGGTCAGCGCCTCCTTCGCCCACCGGTACTGGCCGGGCCAGGACCCGCTGGGCCGGCATTTCGATCTGGCCTTCCACGACCGCGCGGTGGTGGGCGTGGTGGGCGACGTGCTCACCCGCGGCCCGGAGCGCGACAGCGAGCCGCAGGTCTACATCCCCTACCGCCAGGTCCCCGACGGCTGGCTGGTCGCCTACTCCCCCAGGGACCTGGCGGTACGGTCGACGCTAGGGCCCTCGGCGCTGCTGCCCGCGCTGCGCCGCATCGTCCGCGCCGCCGATCCCCAGCAGGCCATTTCCAGCGTGCAGACCATGGACCAGGTGGTGGCCGACGAGACGGCGCCGCGCACGGTGCAGGTGCGCGCCCTGGTGGGCTTTGCCGCCGTCGCCTTCCTGCTCGCCGGCGTCGGTATTCACGGCCTGCTCGCCTTTGGCGTCTCGCAGCGAGCGGGCGAGATCGGCGTGCGCATGGCGCTGGGCGCCCGCCGCCGTGCCATCCTCGCCATGGTGGCGCGGCAAGGTCTGCTGCTGGGCGCGGTGGGCGCCGCGGCCGGCCTGGCGGCGGCCTATGCCTCCGCGCGCACCATGGCAGCCCTCCTGGCCGGCATCCAGCCCGCCGACGCCACCACCTACGTCGCCGCCGCGGCGCTCTGCATCGCCATGACCGCGACCGGCAGCCTGCTCCCCGCCGCCCGCGCCGCCGGCATCGATCCCGCCGCCATCATCCGCCGCGAGTCGTAACCGCAGCCGCGGAGCAACGCCGGTGCACGCCGGAGAGCCCGCGCCGCCGGCGTGCCCCCGCGCGCATCATGGCGCCGCGCTGGCCAGGTGGGCGGCCAGGGCCGCGGTGATGGGCAGCCCCGCCGCCTGTTCGACATACAGGAACTGCCCCGCCGGGTTGACCTCGAAGAACACGTATTCGCCCTCGGGGGTGACCCGCATGTCGATGGCGCCGTACTCCAGCCCGAGCCGGCGCATGAAGGCCAGGAGCTTTGCCGACACCGCGTCGGGCAGCTGGTGCGGGCGGTAGGTGATGTTGGTGTTGAAGCGCACGTCGACCTTGTATTCGCCGTTCTCCAGGTTGGCCTCGGCAGCCAGCACGCGGTCGCCGATCACCGTGATGCGCAGGTCCAGCACGCCGGGCACGTAGCGTTGAAAGATCACCGGCGCAAAGCGAACCGCGGCCGCCAGCTCCTCCTCCTCCGGGCGCAGCAGGCGGGTTTCGCGCCACGCGTTGTAGGTCTGCAGGAACGGCTTGTAGATCACCGCGCCGGGGTGGCGCCGCCAAAACTCGCGCGCCTCGTCGGGGTCGTTGGTCATCAAGGTTTCGGGCAGCACCAGCCCCGCCTGCTTGGCCAGTTTGAGCTGCCACGGCTTGTGCGCCGCGGCGCCGTCGCGCACCGGATCGTTGATCCAAAGCGATCGCAGGATCGATCCGGTCTGGGGCTAGGTCTGGGACGGGCCGCCGCCCGGATTGAAAACGTTTTCCGCCAGCGTGCCACCGGGCTCGACCAGCGTCGCGCCGCCGACGTCGGTGATGGGATCCTTGTAGTGTTCCTTGAGGGTGTCGGTGATCGGGTCCTTGTAATGTTCTTTCAAGGTATCCGTGGGGCCGTCCTTGGACACCTCCTTGAGGGTCTCGTAAATGCCCTTTTCGACCAGCGAGTGGGGGCTGAGCTGCTGTTGCAGGCCCGCCGCCTGGTACGCCAAAGGCGCCTGCGGCGCGTGGTGAGGCGTCGCCAGCACAAAAGGCGCAAATCCGCCGCCCACGCCCAGCTCGCCGATCCGATCGTCCGGCACGTCCTTGCGCACCTTGTGGATCGGGTCGCCGGAGATCGGGTCCTTGGCCGCGGACTTGTCGGAGATCACCTTGGGAACCCCGCCAAACCGCAGCTCGGGCGCCACGTCCGCGTGGGCGCCATCCAGCTCCAGCCTGACCACCGCCTGGGCCGGCACGGTGTACAGCACGTGATGGTGCCTCACCGCATCCACCGGAATCTCGCGCGACGGACCGCCCCCGGCAGGAGTGAACAGAAACGACTCCGCCTTCCCCCCGCGCGCCACGGTGCCGACCACCGACACCGTGCCGCCGCCTTCCGGCAGATCGCGCAGGAAGTCGCCAAAGCTCGATCCCCGCGAGTTTTGATGCAGATCTTCACTCATGATGCCGCCTCCTCGGGGCGCTCAGCCCCACCAGCAGACGGCGCCATCCGCCGTCATGCCTTATAGAAGGCGAAGAAGCCAAAGAATTGTTACGATGGGATCGCCTGCGTTTCCCAGCGAAATGGTCGTAGCGCGTCCGTCTATGGGGTAGTAAGGCGAAGATGGGGATTTGTGGTTGACGGTGGTCACTCCTCCCGCCGGCAGCCTGAGGATTCTTGAGCCTGCTATCGATGCATGCCTCAACTTGCGAGAGCGCGCTTGCTGCTCGTGCCAACTGCCGGTCGGCCACTACCGGTGGTGCACGGCGGCCGGTCGGCCATCGAACACCGTCGCGGGACCGTCTGATTCGATCCCTCGGCACCGCCTTCGGAGTTGCCGTCCTTGCGGCCGCCGGATGCCAGAGGTCGCAACGCTCCGGGCTTGGGGACTTGGTGGCGGCCCTGGGCTCGCGCCGCGCGGTCGAGCCGCGCCTGACTGGTGGATTCGCCTCTGCTCCGTGCCGGCCGGCGCCAGCCTTGGACCACCTCCCGACACCCGACTGCTCGCCACCGCCGCCGCAGCTATCGGACGCTGGCCGCCTGGCCGCCGCGCACGCCCTCGCCAACTTGCGCAAGCGGGAGGCGATGAGCCCCACGGCTGCCGCGGAATCGCTGCAGGCGCAGGCAGTCGTGCATCTCGTGGTGGGTGGAGCGAGCGATGCCGCCGATCGCGCCGTGGCCGAGTTGGAGCGGGCAACGGCCTTACCGAGCGCCGGCGGGCCAGAGCGTAGTGCTCGCCTGTGGAGCGACCTCGCGGCGGCCTACCTGGTGCGAGCCGGACGCAAGGACTCTGCGATGGACCTCATCCGATCGCTGGAAGCCGCGGGTGCGGCGCTGGCGGCGGATCCCCAACTGCCCGAGGCGCGCTTCAACCGTGCCTTGGCGCTGGAACGACTCGGTTTGCGCTTACAGGCGACCGTTGCGTGGGAGGAAGTCCGGCATACCGATCATGCTGCCGGTTGGGTGGCCGAGGCGCGGCTCCATCTCGCCGATCTGCGGCAGCTTCGCGGCCGGGGAGCTTGGCAGGAGCGACGCGCCGACCTGGACCGCGCATCGCTCACCGGCGATGCCGCGACCGTGCGCCGGCTGGTTGCCGCCGCTCCCCAAGCGGCGCGAGAGTACGCGGTCGAGGATCTGCTGGGGCGTTGGGGTGCGGCGTGGCTCGACCGGCAGAGCGGGTTGGAGGGTGACGACGAGCGGCGGTCGTTGCAGATCGCCCGGGTCGTGGGCCGGGCGCTGGCCGACGGGGGCGGCGACGCCACAGCCGCCGGCGCGGTGAGCGCTATCGATCGCGCCGGCGGAGCCGGCGGGTCACCAGGAACCGGCCGAGGGGCCGAGGCCCGGCTGGAAGCCCTGGCCAGAGGTCATCGAGCCTACAGCACAGGCATGGCGCTGAGTCAACGGCTGGCCATCGAAGACGCCGGCCCTCTTCTGGTGGACGCCCGCCGATGGCTGGAGCGCGGCGCCAGTCCGGTGGCAGGTTGGGCGGCTGTGGCCCTGGCAGGGATCGCGGGGTACCGAGCGAGGCTTGGCGAGGCCGCCGCGGAGTTCCACGACATCCTTCGCGAGACTGCGCCGGACCGGCTGCCGGCGCTGATCGGGCGCGCCCGCTGGGGCCTTGCCTGGCTGGAGGGGCGCCAGGGGCACCTGGACGTAGCGTTGGACCTCTACCGCCAGGCGGCAGACAGCTATCGGGCGGCCGGCGAGACCGAAAACGTCGGTGCGGTGGAAGGTTTGATCGGTGAAAGCCTGCAGCTGCTCGGCGAGGACCCGCTCGCCTGGCGGCATCGCTACCTGGCTTTGGCCCGTCTCGAAGACGACCTGTCGTCACTCCACCTGCATTCGGCGCTGCTGGAGGCGGCACGGAGCGCAGCCGAGGAGGGGGCGCCGCGGGCGGCGTTGGAACTGGCGAGCGAGGACGAGGCCGTGGCTGCCCGCTCGGGCGATCCGCTGAACCTCGCTGAGGTGCTGCTCTGGCGTAGCCGGATCCAGCTGCGGGCGGGCAGGCCGGCGAGCGCTCGGGAGGATCTGGCTCTGGCCCGGCAGCAGGTCGCTCGCGGCCCGGCAGGCCTGATGCGGCTGCGCTCCGAGATCGACATCGAGTATGCGGAGGCCGATCTGATGCGGCGCTCGCAGCCCGCCGCGGTGCTTGCTCCGCTGTCTCGCGCCGTCGCGTTTTATGCCGCCGGGGGGCTGGTCTGGTCGCTGATGCCCGCGTATGCAAGCCGCGCCCGCGCCGAGATCGCTGTGGGCCGGCAGGCCGCGGCCGACGCCGACTTCGCCGCCGCCGTCGGGCTGTATCAACGCGAGGGCCGCTCCACGACCCTACGGGCGCAGCGTCGAGCCTTCGCCGCGGAGGCACGGGAGCTCTGTGAGGCGATGATCGCCTGGCGGGCAGACCACGCACCGCCGCCGGCGCTGGCAGCCCTGGCCGCCTCCGAGCAGGCGCGTGCCCTGGCGCTGCCCTACCTGCCCGCTGCGGCGGCAGCGCCGGTCTACGTCCTTCCTCCAGGCGTGGCGGTGCTCGAATATGCAGCCCTTCCCGATCGGCTGCTCATCTGGTTGGTCTCCTCGGGCGGCGTGCAGCTCTTCGAGCGCGCACTGCCGGCGGCGGCGCTCGCCGAGCAGGTGCGCCTGTTCGACGCGACTCTCCTGCGTCGCTCCAGTGGCGAGCTTGATGCAGCGGCCAAGAGGCTCTATGCCGAGCTGATGCCTGCGGGTCTGGACGCGGTGGCGGGCGGCGCCGAGCTGGCGATCGTGCCGGATCTGTCGCTCAACCAGCTGCCCTTCGCGGCGCTGGTGAATCCGCGCACCGGCCGCTACCTGGTCCAGGAACACGCCCTGGCTCTGGCGGCAAGCGTCGCGTCCTATGCCGCTGCCGGCAGCGGCGCTGTGGACAGGGGCGGCCCTTCCGCCTGGTCGGCACTGCTGGTCGGCGACCCTGCGTTCGACGGGCGAGACTTCCCCTGGCTTTCCCGGCTCCCACGAGCCGAGGCCGAGGTTCGGACGCTTGGCGCGATCTACCCACGGTCGACGACCCTGATGCGAGAACGGGCCACCAAGAGCGCCGTGCTGGCTGAAATCCCGGCGCATGAAATCCTCCACTACGCCGGGCACGCGGTTGCCAATGCCGAGGAGCCAGGATTGTCGTATCTGCCACTCGCTACAGCGCCCCAAGCGGCTGGCGGCGGCTCAGGCGCCCTCTTTGCCGAGGAACTGGAGGGACGTCGCCTTGGCCGGCTGCGTCTGGTCGTGCTCTCCGCTTGCAGCACCATCAAGCCGAGAGACACCCGCGCCGGTGGTCCGGCAGGTTGGGCGCAACCCTTCCTCGAGGCCGGTGCCGCGGCAGTCCTGGGCACTCTTTGGAACGTGGACGACCGCGCCGCCGAGCGCTTGCTGACCGATTTTCACCGCCGCTTCCGGCGCCAGGGAGATGCCGCGCAGGCCTTGCGCGAAGCGCAGCTCGCCATGCTGGCGGATCCCGACGGTTCATTCAGTCACCCTGCGACATGGGCCGGCTTCGCTTTGGTCGGCCGCTTACATCAGCAACCCTGAACCGAGAAAGGAGCTCTATGCCTCATGCCAGGCCGTTCACGCTGCGCCTCATCTTCTCCGGCGTCTGCCTGTTCACCCGCGCCGAGGACGCCGATTGTCTGGAGGACGGGATCTGCGTGTTGATGCCGGGCGCGACACCGGGCCCCCGGTGCGCCGCCGACAAGAAGACCCAGCTCACTCCACACCAGGCCCAATTACGGTTCAGGATCAAGAACATCCTTGGCGCGCGTGCGGTTCCCGAGTTCACGGCGTCGATGCCGCTGTTGCGCCGGAGGGTGGAGCTGCGGCTGTGTGAGACACCTGATGCCGACAACTGCCTGCGCATCACCAGGGAAGGTGAGGGGAGCTTCGATTTTGTCCCCAACTTGCAAAAAGTCGCGCCGGGATACGGCGACATCGACCCGCAGGATCTGACCTTCAATCCGAGCCACGACATTCAGTCCCAGATCCTCCTCGACAAGGGCCGGGTCTACACCCGCGCCGACGAGCGCATGTGGAGGTTTCCCAATGACCTGGCGCCAGAAGAAGTCCGGCAGCGGATCGCCCACCAGGTGATCGTGGAGTTTACGGACATCGTTAGGGCCAAGCTGGTGCTCACTCCACTGCCGGGGAAGCATCCCCGCCCATATTTCATCGAAACTCTACGCGTGGCGCCGGCTCCCTATGACGAAGACCTCGTAGAGCTCACGATTTGGAACTTTGAAGCCCCCGGCGTGCCGAAGCAACGCACCCTGCCGGACCAGCCCGACTTCGATTTCATGTGGTTTTACGAGCTGCTGTCGTGCAAGGAGTACGGGGATCTGCAAAAGAAGGGAGTATGTCCAGTCCCATATCCGATCAGATATGCCGAAGACGCATCACTCGGCCGCGACTGCTTCGCGGCGCAATCCGATTGAGCACCTGAAAGGGTCAAAGCGACGGCGGCACCTTCAGGAATGCGCTGATTTCAATCGGTGACGACGCGTCTTGCCGCGGCACGCGTGACGCCGCTTTGCCCGTTCAGCGGGGCAGGAGAATGGCGGCCAGGATGGCGAGGCCGAGCAGGGCGTAGAGCACGCGGTAGCGGGATTGCAGGCGGCGGATGCTGGCGAAGGTGAGGTTGTCGCGGAGGGCGGCGAGCGAGCTGTAGAGGTGGAGGGCGTAGAGGGGCAGGGCGACGGCGGCGAGCCAGGTGGGCAGGACGTGGCGGGTGGCCAGGGCGATGAGCAGGGCGTACGCCAGGGTGAAGCCGGCCAGGCCGGCCAGGAAGGTGGGGGTCTTGCCGAAGGTCACGGCGTTGGTCCTGATGCGGTTGCCGGCGTCGCCGTCGAAGTCCCGGACTTCCTGGTTGAGGTGTCCGGCCGCAAAGGTCAGGCCGAAGAACGCAGCCAGGGTGAGGTCGGCGGCGCCGCAGGTGCGGAAGAGGGCGACGCCGAGCAGGAAATGGAGCGTGCCGCCGGCCAGGTGGAGGAGCGAACCGAGCACCGGGATGCCCTTGCCCGCCGATCCGGGTTGCGAATAAATGTAGCCGAGGGCGGCGATGGCGGTGGCGATGCCCAGCGGGCGCGCGCCCAGGGCGGTGAAGAGGGTGAGGCTGAGGGCCGCAAGGGCGATCCAGGTGAGGCGGATGGCGTCGCTGCTGATGCCCTTGGCGGCGAAGACACTGGCCGCGCGGTTGGCGTCGTTGAGGTCGGCTTCCAGTCCCGCCCAGTCGTTGAGGGCGAAGACGTAGGCGACCAGCAGGCAGCTGGCGATCAGGAGGACGCCGAGCGCGGCCAGCTTGCCGACGCTGGGCGCGCCGATGGCGAAGGCGGCGCCGAGCAGCGGCGACCCCTGCAAGATCAGGATCTCGCGATAACGCAGGCACGAGAGGTAGCGGCGAACGAGCCCGGCGGTGGGAGGGATCGAAGCGCCCGGAGCGGTCCGCTCGCGATCGCCCGCCGGCTGCGCCGGAAAGCCTTGCGGTGCGGCCAGGCGGTTATCGGAGACCTGCATCGCCACCTTGCCGCCGCTCATGTTCTAGATACAACCTGAGCCAAAGCGCATACCCGAAGTCCTCCGACCAATAGAAGCGAGGTGTGTGCGCCGTGAAATCGTTGTGATAGAGGAGCGGCGGGTTCAGCCGCACCGATGCGAAGTCATCTTGCGCCAGGTTGCGCAACAGCGCAAGGGTCTGGCTGGATGCCGCCGCGGCGGGGGAATTTGTGCCGCGCAGGGCGGTCAGCAGGCGCCCCGCGTCCAGCCAGATCTGCTGGCCTGCCTCCGCCATGTTCAACCGTTGCTCGGGGATGCGCAACGGGCATCCCGCCAGCGGCAGGTCGGCCTGCCGCAGCAGCGGCACCAGGGGCGCGGCCTGGTAGTAGACCCACAGCCGCGGCTCCGCGATCGTGCGGCGCAGGGCGTCGCACAGGGCGGCGGCGGCCGGCGGGTCGGCCTGGGCGAGCAGCAGCAGCACGTGCATCTGGATGCCCACGTCGGCAGGGTCCGGGTCCGTCCCCGGATCGAGGCACTGGTAGCGCTCGCGTGGCGCGAGCCAGGTGCGGTACAGGCCGTCGCGGGTGCGGTATTGCGCCAGGACGGCCAGCGCCCGCGCCAGCAGCTGGCGGTCGCCGGTTCCCGCCAGCCGCCACGTCAGCGCGGTGTCGTCGGCGTCGGGGGTGATGACGCAGCCAAGGGTGTGGATGGTGGGGCCGTCGGGCCGGCCGTGATAGCGCACCAGCCCGCTTTCCTCGATCTGGCCGCTCAGGTGCGCCCGCGCGCGAGCCAGGTTGTCGTCGAGCCCCGCCGCCGCCGCGACCGGCGCCAGCAGGTCCAGCATCATCGCCGTCAGATAAGTGTTCATCTCGGCGTGCGGTTGAGTGAAGCGCGGCGCCGGCGTGTGCCAGGTGAGCCAGAAGCCTGCCGGCCGCTGGTCGCCCGCGATGCGCCGCGCCGCCTGCCGCGCCGCCGCGGCGAGCCCGCCGGCGTCGCTCCGGCGCAAGGTTCCGCCCGCCGCACCGGCGTCCGGCGGCGGCTGCTGCTGCGGAGCCGCGACCGGTGCTCCCGGTCCGGCGGGCGAAGCCGGATCGCGCCGCGCCACCGGCGCCGGCACCAGGGTGGCGCCGTGATCTGCCGGCGGCAGGGTGACGCCGTTGCGAGCCGGCGGGGCCGCCGGCCGCACGGCCGGGCGGTCGCCGCCGTGGAACGGCAGGGTGAAGGCGGCCGGCTTGTGGCGCGGCTCGACCAGGAAGGGGATGTTGTGGGGATCCCAGGTGGCGCGCATCTCTCCGGGCGCTCCGGGGCGCACGGCGAAGATCGCGGCATCGCTGGCGCCGCCGTACCAGAAAGCGCCCACCGCCTGGATGGCGATCGAGACGGCGATCGCCGCGGCGAAGGCGGCGCGGCCGGCGCCGCGCAGGGCGGCGAGGGCGGGCGGCAGCATCCACACCAGCAACGGCACCAGGTCGGTGAGCCAGCGCTGTCCCCAGGAACGGCCGCCCCGCCAATCGGCCTTGGCGTAAAAGAGGATCTGGACGGCCATGGCGATGGCGACGGCGATGGTCAGCCAGCGCGTGCGCGGGTCGCGCAGGGCGCGGCGGAAGCCGGCCGGGACCAGCAGCAGGAACGGCGAGAAGACCAGCAGGCCTCGCGTCGGGCTGACCAGCATGCCGGCGACGCCGGCCAGCAGCTCGTTGCGGAAGAAGTCCGACTGCTTCTGCCTGGGGATGCCGTAGGCGCCGATGAGCTTGCCGGTCACCGCCAGGTTGTAGATCACGACCAGGCAGATCGGCACCGCCGCGCCGGCCGCCAGCCAGGCTGCCCGGCGGTAGCCGGCCCAGCGCAGGGCGTACAGCCCGAGCGCCGCCGCCAGCAGGGCGTCGGGCGGGCGGTTGCCGGCGATCAATCCGCACAGCACGCCCACCGCCAGCGCCCGTCCGGCGGTGCACGGACCGGTGAGCAGGAGCAGCGCGCCGACCAGCAGCAGCTCGGCAAGCCCATGCTGCCACAGGGCCTGGCTGCCGATCATCCAGGTGTCGGTGCCGAAGGCGAAGGCCGCCGTCAACAGCAGGGCGTCCGCGGGCTCGGCGCGCCGCCGCAGCAGCAGGTAGAACAGCGCCGACGCCGCGGCGGCAAGCAGCGACGAGACGCCCTTTTCCATCGCCGCCGCCGTGTGCAGCAACCGCGACGCCGTCCAGCCGCGGTGGTTGAGATAGGCGACCGCGGGCAGGTAGAGCGGCGCAATCAGCACCGGGAGCACCACCGGGTAGAGGGAGATCGAATGGTCGTCGCGGCCCTGCACGATCCAGTAAGGCTGCGGATGGCCTTCGGTCGTGGCCTGCAGGATGGGGTCGAGCAGGAGGGTGCCGTACCGCCACATGGCGAACGGCTGATAGCGCGCGGGCAGCGAGTCGCCGGTGCCGACGACCCGCAGGTTTGCGTTGTAGACCACCAGGCAGAGCAGCCCCACCAGCAGGCTGATGCGCAGGTCGCGGCGCCGCCGCGCCGGCTCCGGGGCGCCGGCGGGGATCGACACTCCGGCGCCTGCGGGAGCTGGCTTTGCTTGCGAGTCCGTCAACGGCGGCTGTCCAGAGGTTGTAAGGGTACCATGCGCGCCCGCGCCGCCGGCAGCTCCCACCGCCTTGGCCGCCGGCAGGGTTCCGCCGCGAAGAAGAGTGCCGGCGCGCCCGGCACCTGTGGCAAGATCTGGCAAAACGCCGCAAGATCTGAGGAGAGCGGAATGTCCAAGGTCAACACCGGCCGGGTGCTGGTTGCCGGGCTGGTCGCGGGTCTGGTCATCGATGTCGTCGATTTCGTGGTCAACGTCCCGATCCTCGGCCAGCAGTGGAAGGACGGTACCGCGGCGCTCGGGGTCAGGGAGGGGTCGGTGGCGATGCAGTCGGCCCTGGGCTGGATCTGCCTCGACCTGTTCGCCGGCCTCTTCACCGCCTGGCTGTACGCCGCCATCCGGCCGCGCTTCGGCGCGGGGGCGAAGACCGCCCTGTGCGCCGGCTTCGCGGTCTGGTTGCTCGAGCACTTCGCGCTCGGCAGCCTCTTCTGGAACGGTCTCTACCCGCTGGCGCTGGTCGTTTCGTCGTCGGTGGGGGGGCTGGTGGCGAACCTTGCCGGCGGTTGGGTCGGCGGCAAGCTCTATCGGGAAGACGCCGCCTAGCCAGCGTCAGCGAGCTGCCGGCGACCCTGGGGGCCGGCCACTCGCAGCCAGCCGCTGCTGGATGCTCTGCCGCCACAGCTCGAAGAGCGGCGTGGCGCTGCCGTCCGCTGCGGCAGGCGGCGCCGCGCTAGGCAGGTCGAGCGGCGAAGCGGTGGCGGGCAGCGCTTCGTCGGTCACCTCCGCCGCCCGTTCCGCCGTCATGCCGCACAGGACCGACGCGGCCAGGGCAGTGCCGGCGGTCGGGATGCCGGCCCGCAGGCGCGCCTTGACGGCAAAGGCCGCACCTTGGGCCAGGGCGGCGGCGGCGGGGCCGGCCGCCTGACGCAGGCTTGCCACGCCGGCGCGCTCGATGCCGCCCGCATAGGCGCAGGCCAGCCCGACGCCCGACCACAGATCCGCCTGGCGGGCCTGGGGAAAGGCGGCGATGTCGGCGGCGATGCGCGCCGGATCGGCGCCTTCGACAAACCACAGGCTCCTGCCGACTCCCTGGTCGAAAACCCGCCGCGCATATCCCTTCAGGCGCTGCGGCACCTGCTGGCGGGCGACCGCCTGCGGCCAGTGGAAAAAGCCCTGGTGGAAGCCGTAGCCGTCGAGCGCCAGCCAGCCATAGACCGGGTGCAGCCTGCCCAGCAGCCGCTCGACCGGCAGCGGCAGCCGCGCCAGCGCCCAGCCGGCGCCGACGTGGATGATGTAGACGTGGGCGTCGCCCGCCGCGGACGCCAGCAATCGCTGCAACCGGCCGCTCCGCCAGGGCGTCAGCGTGTCGAGCACGGTGAGCGCCATCGCCGCCCCTTCGAAGGCGAATCCCTGCCATTCGCGCGGCACCTCGGCGCCGATCCGCGCCGCCAGGGGTTCGGGCTGGTCCACCTCCAGGGCCGTCATGTAGCCCCGCACGAAGCACTGCCCGACCTGCTCCAGGTGGCCGCGCAGCGACGCGGAATCGCAGCGAAAGCCACGCCGCTCAAACGACGTCTCGCGCGGCGAGATCCCCAGCAGCCTTCGCCTCAGAGCGCTCATGCTAAGGAATTGTACCGCCGAACGGCGGCGGACGTGGGCGCGTGGGCGGCCTGCCGCCCGCGGCCCTTGGGGCGGTGGCGGGCTGCCGGTATGATCGGCGCACCTTGGAAGAGGAGCCCGCGATGTCTCCGACCGCGACCACCCAGCCGGCGCTGGCGGCGCCCGATCTGACGCAGATTCGCGAAGCGCGCCAGCGCTTGCGCGGCCTGGCGATCGAAACGCCGCTGCTGCGGCTCAATTGGGAGCCGCCGGCCGGCCCGGCCGGCGCTGCCGGCGCGGCGGCCTTCCCCGAGATCTATCTCAAGCTGGAAAACCTGCAGCCGATCGGCTCTTTCAAGGTGCGCGGCGCCGCCAATGCCATGCTGCTGGCGGGGCGCGAGCGGCTGGCCGCCGGCGTCTACACCGCCAGCGCCGGCAACATGGCGCAGGGTGTGGCGTGGAGTGCGCGGCGCCTGGGCGTGCCGGCCACGGCGGTGGTGCCCGACCACGCGCCGGCGACCAAGCTGGCGGCGATCGAGCGCCTGGGCGGCACCGTGGTCAAGGTGCCGTTCGAGCGCTGGTGGCAGGTCATCACCGACCATTCGTACCCCGGCATCCCCGGCCTGTTCGTGCACCCGGTGAGCGACACCGCGGTGATGGCCGGCAACGGCACCATCGCGCTGGAGATCCTGGAGCAGCTGCCGGACGTGGATGCCGTGCTGGTGCCCTACGGGGGCGGCGGTCTGTCCTGCGGCATCGCCGCCGGGCTGCGCGCGCTGCGGCCGCAGGCGGCGGTGTACGGCTGCGAGGTGACGACCGCCGCGCCGCTCAGCGCTGCGCTCGCCGCCGGCAGCCCGCAGGTGATCGACTACCAGCCGACCTTCGTCGACGGCATCGGCGGCAAGAGCCTGCTGCCCGAAATGTGGGCCCTGGCGCAGGGCCTGCTGGCCGGCGCCCGGGTGGTGCCGATCGCCGCGGTCGCCGCCGCCGTGCGCCTGCTCGCCGAGCGCAACCGCGTCATCGCCGAGGGGGCGGGCGCCTGCGCGCTGGCCGCCGCCCTGGCCCCCTGGACGGGAGACGCCGGCGCGCCGCCGCCGCTCGCGGCGCGCAAGATCGTCTGCATCGTGTCGGGCGGCAACATCGACGCCGCCAAGCTCGCCACCATTTTCGCCGGCGCCGTGCCCTGAGCCGCCTGGTCCGCCCGGCCGGCGCCCGGCAGACGCGCGCCCGGCGGCAGAAACCTGGCGGGTGTCGGGGAGGTAGTACGGTGCGTAGGAGTCGGCGATTCCAGGGAGGCCACCGGCGCCATGCATCGACTAGCCGCCAAGTTCCACTCGCTGGGCGGGTCCGTGATCCAGGACCTGCGCTGGAGCGTGCGCACGCTGGCCAAGAACCGGGCGTTCACCGCCGTGACGGTGATCACACTGGCGCTTGGCATCGGCGCCAACACCGCGATCTTCAGCGTCGTGCATGCGGTGCTGTTGCAGGATCTGCCCTATCCGCACCCCGAAACGCTGGTGCGCATCATCGAGCACGACAAGAACAACGGCGACATGATGGCGGCGTATCCCGACTTTCTGGACTGGCGGCAGAGCCCGGCCCTGGCGGCGCTCGCGCCCTACCATTTTGACGATTACAACCTGACGGGCGTCGACCCGCCGGTGCGCCTGCGCGGGGTGCAGGTTTCGGCCGACTTCTTTGTCGCCACCGGCCTGGGCGCGGCGTTGGGGCGCACGTTCGGCGCCGCCGAGGACCGGGCGGGCGGCGCGCCGGTGGCGTTGCTGACGCGAGGCTGCTGGCGCTCGCGATTCGGCGCCGACCCGCAGGTGCTCGGCCGGTCGCTGGTGCTCAACAGCGTGAGCACCACCGTGATCGGCGTCCTGCCGGCGGAATTCTGGCTGCCGCAGGCGGTGGACGTCGTGGTGCCCTTCGGCCCGGTCGTCGCCAGCTCCGCCGACTGGATGAAGCGCGGCGAGCACGACGGCTTGCGCGTCCTGGCGCGGCTGGCGCCCGGCGTGTCGCTGACGCAGGCACAGAGCAGCGTCACCGCCATCATGGCTCGCCTGGAACGCCAATACCCGCGCACCAACAGCGGCGAAACCGCCTACGTCAGGACTTTCCACGAAACGGTGGTGCGGGACGTGCGCCCCATCTTGTACGTGCTGCTGGCGGCGGTCGGCTTCGTGCTGCTGACCGCTTGTGCCAACGTCGCCAACCTGCTGCTGGCTCGCGCCGCCGAGCGGCAAAAGGAGATGGCGGTGCGGGCCGCGCTGGGATCGGGCCGGCGACGCCTGGTGCAGCAGGCGCTGTGCGAAAGCGCGGTGCTGTCGGCGCTCGGCGGCGGCCTCGGCCTGGCGGTGGCCGCGGCGGCGATGCGGCCGCTGCTGGCCCTGGCGCCGGCCGACATTCCGCGCCTGCACGACGCGCAGCTCAACCTGGGCGTGCTGGCCTTCGTCACCGCCGTGTCGCTCGTCGCCGGGCTGCTCTTCGGCCTGGTGCCGGCGCTCGACGCTTCGCGGCCGGAAGTGGTGGCCAGCCTCAAGCAGGCGACGCGCGGCGCCAGCGCCGGGCGCGGCGGGGCGCGGTTGCGCAACGGCGTGCTGGTGACGGAAGTGGCCCTGGCGCTCGTCCTGGCGACCGGCGCCGGCCTGATGATCCGCAGCATCGTGCGGGTACAGCAGGAGCCGCCGGGATTCCGCCCCGACCACGTGCTGACCTTCGGCGTCCGCCTGCCGGACGGCCGCTACCCGCATCCCGAGCAGCAGGCGCGCTTCTTCGCCCAGGCCCTGGAGCGCCTGGCAGCGGTGCCGGGCGTGCGGTCGGCAGCCACCGTGCGCTGTCCGCCGATGGCCGGGGACTGCTGGGATTCGGGCTACACCCTGGGGGACCGCCCGGTGCCGCCGCCGGCCGAGATGCTCGACTTCGACTCCAACATGGTAAGCGCCGACTACTTCCAGACCATGGGCATCCCACTCATCGCCGGGCGCGTCTTCACCCGGCTGGACGACCTCAAGTCGCCGCCGGTGGTGGTGATCAACCAGACGCTGGCGCGCCGGATGTGGCCTCACGGCAACCCGATCGGCCAGCGCCTCAAGCAGGGACTGCCCGGTGAACCGGACCCCTGGCGCGAGATCGTCGGCGTGGTCGGCGACGTCCGGCGCGCCGGGCCCGACGCCAAGCAGGCCATGGAGGTGTTCATGCCGATCGCCCAGCACGGTTTCTGGCAGGGGCAGGCCAGCTTCGTGGTGCGCACGGCGGCGGCGCCGATGAGCGCCGTCAAGGCGGTCGCGTCGGCCATCGCCCAGGTCGATCGCGATCAGCCGCTGGAGGACGTGCAGCCGATCACGCAATACATGAGCGAGTCGCTGGCGCGGCGCAACTTCGCGACCCTGCTGCTCGGCCTGTTCGGCGCCATCGCCCTGGCTCTCGCCACCGTCGGCACCTACGGCGTCATGGCGTACGGGGTCAGCCTGCGGCGGCGCGAAATGGGCATCCGCATGGCGCTCGGAGCCCAGCGCGGCGACATCCTGCGCCTGGTGGTGGGCCAGGGGCTCGGCCTGGCCGGGCTCGGCATCGCCGCCGGCCTGGCGGGGTCGTTCGCCTTGACCCGCTTCGTGTCCAAGCTGCTGTTCGGCATCTCCGCCACCGACCCGGTGACCTTCCTCACCGCGGCGCTGCTGGTGTGCGCCGTCGCCGGATTGGCCAGCTTCGTGCCGGCGCGCCGCGCCACCGAAGGAGACCCCGCCGCGGCGCTGTTCGTGGAATGAGCGACGCGCCGCCGGCGGCCGGCGCGGCTCAGCGCGCCGCCGGCGGGTCCTGTGCGGCGCCCGTGTCTGTTGCCGGTGCTGTGAGGGCGAGCCGGCTGTGGCGCCGGCCGTAGCCGAAGTAGATCGCCAGGCCGAGGGCGAGCCAGCCGACCAGGCGCAGCCAGTTGACGGCGGGCAGCGAGAACATCAGCAGCAGGCAGCTGCCGATGCCGCACAGCGGCACCAGCGGCATCAGGGGCACGCGAAAGGGGCGGGCGGCCCGCGGGTGGGTGCGGCGCATGACCAGCACGGCGCCGCAGACCAGCACGAAGGCGAGCAGCGTCCCCATGTTGACCAGCAGCAGCAGGATGTCAATCGGCAGGAAGGCGGCCAGCAGGGCGACGAAGGCGCCGGTGGCGAGGGTCGATTTCCACGGCGTGCCGAAGCGCGGATGCACGGCGGCGAAGAAGCGTCTGGGAAGCAGCCCGTCGCGCGCGATGGCGAGCAGGATGCGCGTCTGGCCGAGCATGGTCACCAGCAGCACCGAGGTGATGCCGGCGATGCCCGCCAGGGCGATGACGAACTGCGCCCAGCGCAGGCCGACGCGGCGGAAGGCGTCGGCGACGGGCGCGCTGACGTCGAGCTGCGCGTAGGGGACCATGCCGGTCAAGACCGCCACCACGGCGATGTACAGCGCCGTGCAGATCAGCAGCGAGGCCAGGATGGCGATCGGCACGTCGCGCTGCGGCCGCCGCGCCTCCTCGGCCTGCGTCGCGACCGAATCGAAGCCGATGTAGGCAAAAAAGGCGAGCGCCGCGCCGGCCAGCATGCCGACCGGCTGGCCGGCGGCGTCGGTGCGTCCAGCCAGGGTGTGGCCGAAGAAATTGATGCCGGTCAAGCCGAACGGCGCGAACGGATGCCAGTTGGCGGTCTTGACGTAGAAGGCGCCCACGGCGACGACGAACAGCACCGCCGTCACCTTGATCGCCACCAGGACGGAATTCAGGCCGGCGCTCTCGCGGATGCCGGCGACCAGGACGGCGGTGATCACGATGACGATGGCGAACGCGGGGAGGTTGATCAGCGCGTGCGCCGGCGTCATCGCGCCGGGGACGCCGGGGGCGCCGGGCGGTCCGCCGCCGATCGCCGGCCCGCGCAGCGCCGCCGGCAGCGCCAGGCCGAAGATGCCGAGCACGTTCTGAAAGTACCCCGACCAGCCGGTGGCGACGGTGGCGGCGCTGACCGCGTATTCGAGCGTCAGGTCCCAGCCGATGATCCAGGCGAACAGCTCGCCCAGCGTGGCGTAGGCGTAGGTGTAGGCCGATCCGGCGACCGGCACCATGCCGGCGAACTCGCAGTAGCACAGGGCGGCGAACAGGCAGGCCAGCCCGGCGACCACGTAGGAGAGCATCAGCGCGGGGCCGGTCGTCTGGCGCGCGATGGCGCCGGTGGTGACGAAGATGCCGGCGCCGATCACCGCGCCGATGCCCAGGCTGGTGAGCTGGACCGGTCCCAGCACGCGGCGCAGGCGACCCTCCTCCTGCTGCGCATCGGACAACAGCTGGGCCAGCGGCTTGACGGCAAACAGGGATCCGGCCATGGCGCCTCCTCCTCGGTGCGGCGCCGCGCCGGCGGCGGCCGCGTACGCTGCCGTCAGCGTAGAAAGGACGCGGGGGGAGGATCTATGCCGGGGCCTCCGGCCACCTTCAGCTGGGCGCGCGGGGTGCCCGGAGGTGGGGTAGCGCGTGTCCCACCGACAGGCGATCGCTCAGCCGGTAGGCGTGGTGCGCGGTGACGATGGCGGCCGGATCCTTGAGGCGCGAGCGCAGGGTGTGGATGTGGCGGGCGGCGGCGTTGGTCACCTCGGCCCGGCCGGCGCCGGGCGGCGCCACCCGCGCCCCGACGTCCAGCACGTCCAGGCCGGGGCCGCCCGCCAGGCGGTCCGCGACCAGGGCGCTCCAGGTGAGCGTTTCGTGGTTGCCCGCCCGCAGCGCCACGCGTCGGCGCGGCGCCTCGCGCTCCGCCAGGCCGCTGCCGCCCAGCTCGACCAGGCCGTCGCCCTGGTCCCAGATCAGCAGGTCCAGCTCTGCCTCGACCTCGCCGCGCTCGCCGTCGCAGCGCGCCACCCGCAGCTCGCCCGCGTCGCGTCCGGGCGCTGCCAGGCGCAGGACCAGCGGAAAGGCGCGATCCAGGAAGCTGGTGAGCAGCGGCACCGCCGCGCGCACGATCTCCGCCTTGTCGATCACCTCGCGCGGATCGAAGCCGGCGTCCAGCAGATCGCGGCCAAAGGTGGCTTCATAGCCGCGCTTGTTGGAGACAAAACGGCAGGTGGGCAGCCGCTCGGCGAACATGCCGCGCACCGTGCTGGCAAGGTAGATCGATTCCCACCAGCGGTCGGCCGGAATGAAGGACAGCGTTGCCAGCTGGATGTCCTGCAAAAGCAGGCCGCCCGGCCGCAGGGCCGCGGCCACCACCTGGCAGAGGCGGTGGGCGCTGGCGAACGCGGCTGCCGGCAGCGGCCGCACGCGGGGGCCGGCGCCCGCGCCTGCTCCGTCTCCGGCGTCGCGCGCCGGCGCGTCGTCACGCTCCTTGTCCTGGCCGTCGTCGAGCGCCGCGACCACCTGCAGGCCGGGGCAGGCCGCCAGCCACTCCGCCACGGTGCGGCGGGTGTCGGGGCCGGGGCGATCCAGGCAGACGACGGTCAGCTGGGCGTAGATGTCGGGGGTGCCGCCCAGCCGCTCCAGCAATTCCGTCATGTGGTACAAATGATCTTCCATCACCACGAGCGGTCGCCGCGCAAACCCTGCCTCCAGGACCCAGGCCATGGGACGATCTTACCGGCTGTCCGGCCCGCCCGCCGACGATCCGGCGCCGCGGCGCCACCCTCGCGAACCCCGCGGGCATCGCGGCGGCGGCCGCCCCGCGCCCAGGTTGCTGTACCTGGGCATCGTCCTGGTCGTGGCGGTGGCCGCCGTGGCGGTGCTGTCGGTGCGCCGTGAATGGCTGCGGCAGATCGGCCAGAGCCGCGGCCAGGCGATCTTCGAGCTGGTCCAGGACACGGTGCCCAGCCGGCCGACCGCAACCCCCGGCGTCGTCGCCTGGCTGCACGTCGAGCTCAAGCGCTACAGCAGCCATCTTGCCGATCCGGCCAAGGCGCGGCTGTACAGCGACGTGACCGACTGGCACGACGATCAGAGCCTGCCGGCGTTTCTGGGCGGCCTGCGCGCGGCGCTCCTGCTGCCGCCGCCGCGGCCGGCAGCGGCCGACGTGCCGCGGCCGCTCACCGGCGCCGAGCTGGCGGCGCCGGGGACAGGAGCAGCGGCGGACGGCGCCGCCATGCGGGTGCAGCGCTGGGTCGCGCTGCGCGACCGCTGGTTCGCGGTGACGCGCCGCCGCACGCTGGACGCGGCCGATCCCGGCGACCTGTCGCTCCCGTCCAACCGCTTTCTGCTGTTCGCCACCCACCATCTGCTGGCGGTAGCCGGCGCCCTGCGCGAGACGCTGGCGCGGCGGCCGCTGCCGGCGGTCCCCGGCGACCGACCGCCGCGGCTGGTGCGGATCTACGCCGTGTCCGAAGACGGCACCCTGGTGTCGGCGCCGCTGGCGGGCGATCCGGCGGACGCCGCGGCGCGGCGGGGTGCGGCGCTGGCGGAAGGGCGCGAGTTCCGCAAGCTGCCCGAGCTGCCCAACTTCGTGCCCAACGAATTTGTCTTTCGCTTCGACCCCGCCGCGGCGCGGCCGCAGGTCTACTACTCCGGCCTCTACCCCGACCTGGGCGGCCAGGGGATCGTGGCGACGTTGATGGTGCCGGTGCGCGACGCCGCCACCGGCTACCAGGCGGTGGTCGCCCTGGACCTGGCCTTCGACATCGACTGGCAGGACCTTGCCGCCCACATCGAGCCGCCGATGAGCGCCGAGGTGGTGCGGCTGGGCGAGCCGGCGGGCGCCGCCTGGCAGCCGTGGAGCGCCATGGCGGCGCGCGGACCCGCCGGTGCCGCCGCCGACCTGCGCGCCGCCGTCGCCGCCCTGGCCGCCGCCGAGGCCCGCACCGGCCGGCCGATCAATCCGTTCTACCTGTACCACGGCACCGTCGAGGGGCGCGGCGCGGTGGCGGCGCTGCAGGTCACCGCCACCACCTGGCTGGTGACGCTCTTTCCCGCCACGCGCTCCGGCTTCGCGCTGCTGCCCGCGGCGCTGCTCGCCGTGCTGGTGGTGCTGCTGCTGGCCGCCTTCGACGCCAGCCGGCGGCGCACCGAACGCGCGCAGCACGAAGCCGAGCGCGCCCTGCAGGAGAAGCAGAACCTGCTCAACACCATGCAGGTGCCGCTGATGGTGGTCGATCCCAACACCGACGAGGTGATCTACGGCAACCAGGCCGCCGCCAACCTGGGCCTGACCAGCGGCACCCGCGCCGGCGACCTGGTCAGCGACGACCCGCGGGCGCGCGACCACTACGCCCGCATGCAGTCCGCCGAACGGGGATCGCGCCGCGCCTACGGCGTGCCGCTCACCGTGCGCGGGCCGGCGGGCGTCGCCGAAACCCGCTACGCCATCGTGCGCTCCGTCGCGGTCACCGCCCCGATCGAGGCGCTGCACGCCGACGAGCGCCACCGCCTGGGCGTGCTGTTCCTGCTCGAGCCCGAAGCCGACCTGGCGCTCTACAGCGGCAACCTCGAAGCGAGCACGCGGGCCGACGAACGCCGGCGCCTGGCCGGCCTGCTCGCCCACGGCGTCGACACCCTGGCGCGCGTCCTGGCCCACTGCCTGGCCGCCGAGACGTCCCCGGACGGCTCCCAGGCGGCTTTCAACCGCTGGCTCGCCGCCTACCTGGAACGCCGCGTGCTGGCCACCTCCTGGCTGCTGGAGCATTGGGACGCCGAGCCGCCCCTGCCGCCCGACTGCTCCATCGAAGCTGCCCAGGCGCGCGCCACGATCGACAGCTTTCGCGCCATCTTCGCGCGCGTCCGCGCCGACCCGCGCCTGCGCTCGCGCCTGCATTGGGACAACGGCGTGCTCGCCAGCGCGCCGCCCGGCGCCGCCGAGGAGCTGCGAGTGCAGATCGACTGGCCCGATGCCTACTGGTTCGCCGCCCCGGTGCGCGGCGGCTTCGGCTTCTTCCTGGGCGAGGTGCTGATCAACGCCATCCGTCACGGCCGCCCTGGCAGCGTCCCGTACCTTTCCATCCAGCTGGACCCCGTGCGGCGCGAGCTTCACTTTGCCCTGGACAACGACCTGCCGGCCGCCGCCGCCGGCGCCCACACCGCCGAACGCCGCGGCGAAACCTACGGCGGCCGCCGCCTGCTGGAGCGCCTGGCCCACCTCTGCGACTGGCAGGACCTCCGCTTTGAGCGCCACGCCGCTCACTTTCACGTCGCATGGCGCATTCCGGTCAGCGAACGCGGCGACCCGCGCGCCGCCGACTGATCCCCGGCGCCGCCGGTCAGGCGAGAGTCAGCGCCTGGAGCTTGGCGAGCGGCCCGTTCAGCAGGTCCAGGTCGACGGACCCGGTGATGCCGGAAACGACGCCGCTCTCCGATTGCTGCCAGATCAGCCAGCTGTCCCATCCCTGGGGCAGGGTGGGTTGGGCGACATCGTAGTCGGCGATCCACAACGGATAGGCGGCAAGGCTCGCGGGGATCTGGTTGGCGTCGGCGAAGACCGGATCGACGTACAGGAAGGGCGGCGCGCCGATGGCCGCCGCGACCGCTTGCAGCCAGGTTTCGACGCTCTCCCACAGAGCGGAGCAGCTGCTGCCGGGCATTTCGACGTCGAGGGTGGGCGGCAGGTCGCCGGCCGCCGGCTGCACGGTCTGCAGGAAGAATTCCGCCTGTGCGGTGGGGTCGTCGGCGGGTTCGAAGAAGTGGTACGCGCCGCGCAGCAGTCCCGCGGCCTTCATCGCCGGCCAGTTGGTGGCAAATTGGGGGTCGGTCCAGGTGAGGCCGTCGGTCGCCTTGGCAAAGGCGAACGCGATGTCGGCCTGGTAGACCTCCGGCCAGCTCACCGTCCCCTGGTAGTGGCTGACGTCGATACCCTGGGCGTTGCCGTTGGACATCTCGCTCCTCTCTGCGGGGTCCGCGGGATCCCCGACACTTTCAGATGGTACGTCAATGATATCCCGCCGCCCGGCAGCGGCGCCCAGGCCGGGGGGGCTGGTGGGCTGGTTGGCTCAGAAGCGGGGTGAGAGGGTGATCAGCTTGAGCGCGAAGGCGAGCCAGGTGAGGTCCAGGAAGGCCAGGGCGAGGGCCAGCGAGGATGCCTTGGCCCACCAGCCGCGCGTGCCGTGGCGCCAGACTTCGACCAGGTCGAGCAGGGCGAGGGCGGCGCCGCCAGGGCCGGCTGCCAGGGCCAGGGCCTGCACCAGCCGCAGGCGGGGGTCGGCGGTGGCGTTGAGCAGCGAGCCGTCGGTTGCCAGCGCGCCCAGGAAGGCAATCCAGCCGGCGACCGCCGCCACGGCGACGACGGCTGCGACGCGCACCAGGCGGTGACGCCGCGCCGCCCGGCCCGCCAGCGGAAACGGCGCGCGGTAGTGCCGGCGCACCGCCGCAGCGATCGGCCACTGCGCTGCCGCCAGCGCCAGGACGGCGATCGAGCAGAGCAGGACGGTCATCTGGAAGGGCGCGTAGATCCCTGTCGCACGTTGATATTCGAAGATCGCCGGCGCGTCGTCGTTGAGCGCCGTCACCCGGTTGTGATCCATCTTGGCCATCAGCCGGGCGGTGCCGCCGACCTCTTGCCAGAGCAGGGGGCCGATCTCGCGCCAGCGCTTGACGGCCCCGCCGGCGGTGGTGAATTGATCGATCTGCAGGATGCCGCCGGCGCCGGCCCGCACGTGGATCTCCCCCAGCGCCGCGACCAGGCTGAGAAAGCTCGACTCGCCCCGCCGGGTGGACACGTAGGCGCCAGCCACCAGGGCGGCGTCGCGCTCGGCGCGGGCGGCTGGCAGCGCCGCCGGCTGGGGCGCCGCGGGCGCCGGGAAGTATCGGTCGGTGAACCGCTCAAACAGCAGGTGGCGCACCGTGCCGGCAGCGCCGTCGCGGCCGGTGCTGTTCATGGCGACGTACAGGCCCGCTCCTTCGCTCAGGAAGAGATGCAGGTCGGCATGGAACAGCGCCGTGTCGCCGCTGTGGCCGACGATCGCGCGCCCGTTGCGGTCCGCGCGATAAAACCCCAGGGCCATGCCCGGAAACGGCGCGTAGGGTTGGAAGGCGGTGGCATGCATCAGCCTGGCGGTCGCGGGCCGCAGGATCTGCGCCTGACCGAAGCGGCCGTCCTGCAGGTGCGCGATCATGAATCGCGCCATGTCCGCACCGGTCGAGGACAGCGAGCCCGCCGGCGCAAAACCCGTTCTTTCGAAACCGCCCGGAGCGCCGGAGCCGGTCAGGTATCCCCTGGACAGGTCCGCCAGCAGCGCCGGGGGCGGCGGCTGAGCGAACGTCGAGCGGGTCATGCCCAGCGGTAGCAGGATGTGGCGCGCGATATAGCTATCGAAGGGTTCGCCCGCGACGCGCTGGACGATGTAGCCGGCCAGCGTCGCGCCGTAGTTGGAGTAGGCGGCGACCGTGCCCGGCGCAAAGATGCGCTCCGGCACTTCGGCCTTGACCACCTGCCCCAGGGTGGGCGTGGGCGCCGCGTCCGGCACCGAGAGCCCTTTGAAAATGTTTTCGAAGCCGGCGGTGTGGGTCAACAGCTGGCGCAGCGTGACCGGCCGGCCGTCGCGCGGCGGGATGCGGAAGTCCAGATAGGCGTTCACGTCCCGGTCCAGGTCCAGCCTGCCCCGTTCGGCCAGCTGCAACACCGCCGTCCAGGTGAACAGCTTCGAGATCGACCCTTGGCGAAAGAGGGTCCGCTGCGCATCGACCGGTCTGGCGGCCGCGACGTCGGCGAAGCCGTAGCCGCGCTGCGCCAGCACCTGGCCGTCCTTGACCACCACGACGACCGCGCCGGCGATATCGCCGGTCTCGATCGCGTAGGGCACGAGCCCGTCCAACCAGGCGTTCAGATCCGCGGCGTCGAGCGCGTGCGGCGCCGGCGCCTGCGCCGCCGCCGGTGCGGCCGCCAGCAGCGCCAAAGCCACCAGCCACGCGGCGCGACGTCCCGGACACGGCCGGCGATGGCCGCTCCGTCTGTCTGCCGGCGCGGTCGCCGCCGCCCGCCTCATGGGGCGTTCTTTGGCATCGTCGAAAGCAGCGCCACCAGGGCCTGGGCGATCTGCGGGAACCGCCGGCGCGAGGCGGGCAAGCGCTGGCCGCGGGCGACGAAGCCGAGCCAGGTGAGGTAGAGCACTTCGCCGCGCATCGGGTCGCCGGTCAGGCGCGCCAGCACTTCAAGCCGCTCCTGCTCGGCGCGATTGACCCGGCGCGCCACCGGCGGCGACGTCGATGCCCAGGCGAAGATCGCCGCGTCCGAGGGGACGTCACCGGTTTCGCTTTGCGCCGCGTGGGTGACCACCACCTGCAGCAGCCTGGCCAGCGCGTCGGCGCCCGCGGCGCCCTCCATCTCGGCAAGGATCTGCTGCAGCTCGTCTTCCCATTCGCGCAGCAGGGCGTCGAGCAGCTCGCCGCGGTCCTTGAAGTGCCAGTAAAAGCTCCCCTTGGTCACGCGCAGCACGCTTGCCAGGCGCGTCACGCGCACCGCGTCCACCCCGCCCTTGAGCAGGGCGCGGCGTGCGGCGCGCAGCCAGTCGGCCTTACTCAGGCTGCGTTCGGTCACGTCCGTACCAGGGAGTATTGATGTCCATACCCAAGGGTATGGTAAAGAGAAAGGCAGCCAGGGTCAATCCGCGCCCGCCGGCTGGGGTGTCCTCACTCGTCGTTGGTGTTGGCCGGGCCTCGTCAGGCCAGCCCTCCCGCGAGGAGGACTGCGCGCCGCTGCTGCGTGGCGTTGTTCCACTCCTGCAGTGATCCGCCGACGCGGGCCGCCGGCCTCAACCGTTCAGTCTGTGGAGAGCGGAACTGGCAGGCCTACGGTTTGTCTTCCACTTCGTTCTCGCTGGCGGCAGCAGGCGGCCGTTTCGACGACCGCCGAGTTAGCCAGTAAGTAAGAATCTGAAGAGCTAGAACCAGGATTACAAGCGGCGCCAACGCGCCCCAGCCATAGTGAACTCCAGCAGCGACTCCGCCGAGCACAAGCAGGAGTTCCATAATGGTGAAGGCGGCCCACTGCCAAATAACCGATAGCTTGCGGTAACGTGCATAGACCCAGCCAGCGATGGTTGGTATAGCCAATACCAGCTCCCACCAAAGATGATCTCGAAACCAGGCCCAAAAGTCTTCGGGAATGGGGCTTCTAACGGGTCTATTCGACTTGGATTGGAGCGCCCAAGCCAGAGCAGGGTGATCTTCGGCAGGTTGTTCGACCTGAAAGTAGATGGCGTCTATCTTCGAGAGTTCATCCTTGACGTCCGCCTCTGTCCGTGCGCCACCCGCCAGTGTGACGTCGGCTATGGCGGCTGCCTTCAGATAGTGAGTGCGGTTGACATCCCATGAGGGTGCCTTGGCTATCCAGTCGTAGAGCGCTGCCGCCCCTTTCTTATCGTGTTGGTAATCGTCGGTTATTGCTCGCATTAAGTCCAGGGCCTTGTCGAACTCGTTGATGGCTGCCATGGCATATTCGGATTGCTGCGTGTTCGTTTGTGGCTTCGCGCCATATGTATCGGCCGCCATCAAGAATGCCCAGCCTCCATACTCGTACTTGAGTATCAGCTTGGACTTCTCAAGCTGGGTGTCATCGATTCTGCCCATCGAATTGGCAAGATTGATTGCGTTATTCCGAACGTCCGATTCCCAGCCGGGAGTGGCCACTTTCTTGTCACGCTCATGTTCAACATTGCCTCGCAACACCAGCACTTCACTCTTGTATTTGGTTACCAGCTCATTGGCGTTTTGGTCGGCACCGTAAAGCAGCGTCGCGACACACACGATGGACGCTGCCGCGCAGATCACCCTCCCCGCCGCCGAGGCAAGGCTCCGCCATCCCGCAATGCGTGCGTTGATTTTCGCCTGAACAGGCGCGCGACGTCCTCTCATGCGGAGTAGAGCTTCCTTCGATGCCCGTGGCTATTGCGAAAGGACGGTGGGAGAAAATGCATCAGATTTGTATCGACGGCAAAGCTGCACACTCTCGGCCCTAGATAAATCGATTGCCCGAGGTGCGGCTTGGAGGCAAGAGCTGAACCTCTAGTCCACATCATGGCCTAGAGGGCACAACCCCGAGGTTCCAATTGCCGATGTGCTGGTGCTCTTATTGATTGCCCGACGGCCCGTTGGTCCCGCCGTTCGGATAGATGGTCACGTGTTGCTGAGGTGACCTGACGTGACTTTGTGCTCTGTCGCTTGCTGCACCACGAGAGGCAAAAAAGAGCGCTGCTGCCATACCAAACAGACCTAGAAAAGCCACCTTCAGGCCATAGGACATCTCGCTTTCCCCTCCAATTGGGTTCAAAGTTCCGCTAACATACCTCCTGTCGGAGGATAGTGTCAACAAGAGCCCTTAAATGCTCATGGCAATTCTGCAATGTGGTGAATTGCAAGATGGACCTGCCCTGGACGTTCGCGCAGACGTTCAGCGGGGATTCAAGGTGGCGGCAGGCTGAGCGCGTCAGCAGCGAGCTCCTCGAGCAGAGCTCCTAAGCGACCAAGAACCATCACGTGCCCGCAGCGGATTGCAGCGACGACAGGTACGCGGTGCAGGTTTGCCTTCGTGCACACACACCAACGCTTGGATAGCTAGAGTTTGGCTGTACCTGGCAGCCCTGCTCGGTCTGTGGATATCTTGGCGAAGGGTTCCGCCTACCCCTAGCCCCCGAGGGTCACCCTATTTGTCCGATGGGCCATCACTGCCGCCATTGGGGTAGATGGTGTGCTGTACCCCAGGCGCATTAAGAGGCTGAGCGTGAAGTGCTGCACGAGAGACGATAGCGAAAGTTGCGGCGGCGGCCAGGAGGCAGAACACCGCAAGCTTGAGTATTTTCGTCATTTCATATATCCCTATGGTTAGATTTCGCGCATTGGGTGATGCTACTGGCTGGGCTGCCCCCTTGTCAAGACATCTCCTTAACGTAGGTGCGTGCCGGAGTCGAGATGTGCCTCGCCGGCTGGTGCGGGTCCTGCGTGCCCGGCTCGGCGGGCGGCGCCCGGCCCTGCCGGCGGGGCGCTACGCGGGCGGCGTGATCGCCGCGCTTTGCGGGGCCGGGCGGGCCAAGCCCCAGGGGCAGTGCTGGAGCGATCCGGCGACGGCCCAGGCGGCTCCGGTGAGCGCCGCGGAAACAAAGAATGCCGTCCACGGCAAACGCGTTGCTGGTGCGTCGGCGATGCTCGGCACCCAGACCAGGAGGGTGAACAGGCTGAGCATCACCGCTTCGGCGGCGGCCGCCAGGCGCGGCAGCACCGCGACCAGGATGGCCAGGCCGGCGGCAACATGGCCCGCGCCGGTCAGCCAGGCGAAGCCCTCGTGCCAGGGCAGCCACGCGGGAACCATCGCCGCCGTGCCATTGAGATAGACGAAGTGGGACAGCCCGACCAGCGGCAGCGCGGCCGCGTACAGCAGGCGCGGCAGGCGCATCGCGCGGCCACCGGTCGCCAGCGCGCCGAGGCCGGCGCCGGACCTGACGTCCCCTCCGTCGCCGGTGGGGAGGGAGGCAAACAGGATCCAGCCGCCGGTCACCAGCATGAGGGTTTCGCCGAATCCCAGCCACAGGCTGGCACTGCCCGGCTTTGCCAGCAGGGGAGGGAGCCGGAGCAGCAGCAGCCACAGCACCAGGTTCCCGGTCAGGGCGAGCGTCGCCCACCGGGCCGCGCGCGGCATCAGCATTCCCAGGCCGCAGGTGAGCAGCAGGGTCCCCGAGGCATGGGCCAGCGGCGCCCGCCAGGGTACCCACTCCGGGACGGGCTGCCATACCAGGGCAAAGTCGCCGGACAGCAGGCTCAGCAAACCGATCGCCGCAAAGCTCACCGCAAACACCACGCGTCCCAGCCGCATCGAGTCCATCGGGCCGACCTCCTTGTCGCTCTCGCCAGATTGTCAGTTCGCTCCCCGGAGATGACAAGAACCAGTTTGGCGGCAAGAGGTGATGCCACTACGATGAAGGCATGCGCAAGGCGCCGCCGTTCGCCGGCGCGCACCATCTCCCGGATCGAAAGGAATGTCCATGGCACTCACGCAAATTGACGACGTCGCTGCGCTGGTCGTGATCGATCTGCAAAAGGGCGTCGTCGCCCTGCCGACCGTACACCCGATGAGCGAAATCACCGATCGCGTCGCCCGCCTGGCGCGCGCCTTCCGCGCCCACGGCCTGCCGGTCGTGCTGGTCAACGTGACCGGCCGCGCTCCGGGACGCACCGAACACACGTTCAACTTTTCACCACCGGTCGACTGGAGCGAGCTGGTGCCCGAGCTGGACCGGCAGCCGACCGACCACACGGTGACCAAGCAGACGGTCGGCGCCTTCTACGGCACCGCCCTGGAGCAGATCCTGCGCCGGCGCGGCGTCACCCAGGTCTTTCTGGCCGGCGTCGCGACCGCCAGCGGCGTCGAAGCGACGGCGCGCAACGCTTACGACCACGGCTATCACGTCGCCCTGGTGGTGGACGCCATGACGGATCGGGACGCCGACGCCCACCGCAACAGCGTCGAAAAAATCTTTCCGCGCATCGGCGAAACCGCCACCACCGACCAGGTGCTGGCGCTCTTGCAGCAGCGGGCCTGATGGGCAGGTTCCCGCTCCGCCGCGGCCGCCCGCTGGCATATGCTGGCCGGGCGCCGGCTGGAGCGGTGCCCCTGGCGGTGGGCAAGGAGGCGGACAAGCATGGCAGCGGAATGCAGGAGCGCTTGCGCGGAGCAGCTATTCAATCGGCTGCATGACCGGCCGGTGGATGCGGCCGCGATTGCCGGTTGCGAAGGGGACAAGGGATCCAAGAACTGGCCTTGGACCTGGGCGGCGGCGATGGCTTCGGCGCGGCGGTTTGGGGAGCTGGCAAGGAAGTTCACCGACGAGGGCTTCTACTCGACCGAGTTCGGCTCGGAGCTGTATTGGCCGGACGTGATCGCGGCGCAGATCCAAGGCCTGCGGCAGGCGGTCGCAGCCGGCGACCGCGCGACCGCCGATCTGCTGGCCCCGATCCTGGGCGGGACGTTCGCCTACCTGGCGGTGACCGCGGTGCCCGGTCCCCGCACGCACACGCTGCTGCGCATGGCAGGTGCTGAGGATGCCACGACGGATGGCGACGCGCGCCGCTATTCCGGCGGTGTGAGCGTGGCCACTCCGGGTCACCGGTTTCACCCGTCGGTGGTCGCCCAGGGACTGCTGGGGCCGATCCTGGCCTGGGCGCTGGGATACGCGTCCCGCCTCAGCTTGAAGATCACCGAGGACACGGCCACCAATTTCTGGCCGCTGGCAGCGCTGCAGCTGTCGCTTGGCGCTCCCTATGGGATGCCGACGCCGGCCGCCGCCTGGGGATTGAGCGACCAGGACCGCACGCTGCTGCGCGGGCTGATCGATGCGAACGACCTGGGCGGGCTCACCCACGCGGTCAGCCTGCTGCGCGGATTTCCCCTGGCGGGAGAGCTTGCCATCGAAGTGTGGGGCGCCCAACAAGGCCGCACCTCGCGGCTCAACCATGCGGTGTCAGGGCTCAAGCCGCAGATCGCGGCGGCGAGCATCGACCGGCAGGGGCAGTACGCGGCCTACGTTCCTGCCGCATTTTTGCGCCTGCAGGCGCCGCGCGCCCAGTCGGAGGACCTGGGCGATCGCTTCCGGGTTTTCACGCCGCAGGCGTCCTTCGACGTGCCCAAGGTCGGCGGCACGGCGCTCTTCCGCTTCCTGTGGGACGCGCAGGGCGGCGCGCGCTGGCTCGCACCGAATGCGGCCGACGACGCCGCGCCGCCGCCGGAGCGGCCCCTGCAACCTCAACCCGCACTGCCAGATCCGCTGCCGCCCGAGCCCGCCCCGCCCGATCCGGCTCTGCCCCAACCCGTCCCGCCGGAGCCGGCGGCGCCCCAGCCCTCCCCGCCGGAGCCGCCGCCGATGGACCGATCGGCGCTCGGCGCGATTGCGGACGATGTGGCAAAGCTCGGGCTGGCGCGTTCCCAGATCGCGTTGCAGAGCCAGATCGTCAATGAGTTGCGCGCCGGTCCCAGCCGCCCTCTCAGCCAGATCGCCGATGCCGTGGCGGCGTTCGCAATCGGCGAAGGCCAGGTCCAGGCGCCGCTTTGGCACAGCATCGTCGATCGCCTCCGGCGCCTTTCCGCATAGATCCGCGACGGAAGCAGCCGGGCTGGCGGGCTCGGGTTGCGTGCTGAATATTGGCGTAATTATTGCAACGATAATGATGTGAAGCTCACCCTTCTTTCTTACTGATCGGAGACAGAAATGAAGCGACAAATGGCTTTGGGCCTTGTGGTACTGGCTTGCTTGCTGATGGGCGCGGCGCCCGCCCCCGCCGCCGAAAAGACGGCAGTTTGTACGATGGACTTCACTCTCGAAGGCTGGTCGGTGGGTTACAAGACCGCCAAGGGCGCGGGCACGATCACCTGTGACAACGGCCAGACGGCACAGGTGAAGCTCCATGCGGTCGGCGGCGGCCTGACCGCCGGAAAGTACGCGGTCCGCGACGGTCGGGGCAAATTCACTCAGGTCGCGGACATCGATGAACTGTTCGGCGACTACGCCAGCGCCGGCGCCGCCGCGGGCGCGGGCGAATCTGCCGAAGCGCAGGCCCTCACCAAGGGCGAGGTCTCGCTGGCGCTGACCGGCAAGGGGACGGGCGTGCAGCTCGGCGTCAGCGTTGGCAAGTTTACGATTCACAAGATCTAGAAGAATCAATCACAAAGCGAACTGATCAAAAGATGGGGCGTGCCGCTGCTGACCGTGATCGGCAGCCGCGCGCCTCGCGCGATTTGATAGCAGTCTTGGCCGGCGATCGCCGCTATCGAAATCCCGTGGCTCGAACATTGCAGATTAAGGCTGGGAGCGGAGTAGGGGCCTGCGCCCGCAGGCGACGCTTCCGCGCAAGCCAAGTAGGCTCTTGAGGAAAGAAGGGAAACCATGGAGCTGATTCTGATCGTGGTCATCGTCGTACTGCTGTTGGGCGGTGGTGGCTGGGGATATAGAAGGTGGCGACGTTGATCCTCGCCTGAAGAGAACCGACCCGCTTGCGCCTCGTCCACGACGCGGCGCAGGGCGTTAGGCAGCGATTTCGCTGACGCGGAATCGCTGCTCCTGCCACGACCGGCCGCATCCTGATCTTGAGCCTTACGTTGTTCCAGAAAGCGCTTTGCGCGATTCGCTACGATTGCGCCTGCGTGCGGTATCCGTCCGTCCCTCCGCCGGCACCTTGCACTACAGTATTGGGCGCGTTTCATCTCACGGGAGAGCCTGTGTTGGCGGAAACAACCGACCAGAGTACGGACCGGCGGCGCGAAGCCCTGTCGGGGGCGCTGCGCCGCCAGGTGGCGCAGATCCTGGACACCGATCCCGCGGGTCTTCCGCTGGACCGTCCGCTGGTGGCGCTGGGGGTTGATTCGCTGGCAGCGGCCGAGCTTGCGGAAGCGATCGAGTCCACCTTTGGCGTGCGGCTGGAGCTTGCCGAGCTGTTCGCCGGCCTGACGCTGGACGAGCTGGCGGAGCGCATCTGGACGGCCGGCCCGCTGTCTGGCGCCGGGGCGGCAGCTGGGGCGGCGCCGCAGGGCGCTTCGGCTCACCAAGCGTCGCCCGCGGCGGCGGCCGAGCGGCTGTCGTGGGGACAGCGGGCACTCTGGCTGGTGGACCGGCTGGCGCCGGGCAACCCCGCCTACGTCATAGCCGGTGCGGCGCGGGTGCGCGGGGCGCTGGACGTGCCGCGCTTCCGCCGGGCGGTCGAGCAGCTGGTGGCGCGGCATGCGGCGCTGCGCGCCAACCTTGTGGAGTCCGGCGAAGGCGCCGACGCGGTGGCGCTGGTGACGCGCGCCGAGCCGACCTGCGACTTTCGCGAGGTGGATGCCGACGGCGACAGCGACCAGGACGTGGCCGCGACGCTGGCGCGCCTGGCATACGCGCCGTTCGACCTGGCGGCGGAGCCGCTGCTGCGCGTGGTGCTCTGCCACCGCGGCGCGGATGATCCCTGGCTGGCGATCGCGGTGCATCACGTGGTGGCCGACTTCGCGTCGATGGGCATCCTGGTGGACCAACTGGGCGCGCTGTATCGCGGCGAGCGATTGGCGCCGCTCGCCGCCACCTACCAGGACTTCGTGCGCGCCGAAGCGGAGCTCCTGGCATCGCCGGAAGGCGAGCGCCTTGCGGAGCACTGGCGGCAGGCGTTGCCGCCGGGGCTGCCGGCGCTGGACCTGCCGACCGATCGGCCGCGGCCGGCGCTGCAGACGTTCCGCGGCGCGACGCGCGAGATGCGGCTGCCGGCCGCGGTTTCGGCGCGGCTGCGGTCGCTCGCCGCGGAGCTGGGCGCGACGCCGTTCATGGCGCTGCTGGCGGTGTTCCTGGTGCTGATGGAGCGCCAGACCGGCCAGGAGCAGGTGCTGGTGGGCACGCCGACGTCGGGCCGGCCGGGGGCGGCGTTCACCGGGGTCGTGGGCTACTTCGTCAATCCGGTGGTGGTGCGGGGCGACCTGTCCGGCGACCCGGCGTTTGCCACGGTGCTGGCCCGCGTGCGGGAATCCGTGCTGGCGGCCCTGGCGCATCAACGGTTGCCGTTCCCGCTCATCGCCGAGCGGCTGGCGGCGGAGCGCGACCCCAGCCGGCCGCCGGTGTTCCAGGCGATGTTCGGGCTCTACCGGGAGCGCCACGGCGCCGATGCCGGTCTCACCGGCCTGGCGCTGGGCGCCAGCGGCATCGGCCTGGACCTGGGCGGCCTCGACCTCGCATCGGAGGCGCTGGCACGGCCGGGAGCGCAGTTCGAGCTCAACCTGGCGATGGGGGACACCGGCGGCGCGTTCGCCGGCGCTCTGGAGTACAACGCCGACCTGTTCGATGCGGCGACCGCGTTGCGCTTGCTCGGCCAGCTGACGGTGCTGGCGACGGCGGTCGCCGGCGACGGCGAAGGCGCCGGCATCCCCGGCGCGGCCGGCGCCGCTGGCGTCGCCGATCGACGGATCTCACAGCTGCCGCTGCTGAGCGCCGCCGAGGCGCAACAGCTGCGCGAGTGGAACGACACGTCGGCGGCGTTTCCCGGCGAGCCCTGCCTGCACGAGCTGATCGCGGCGCAGGCGGCGCGGACGCCCGGCGTCAAGGCGGTCGAGGCGGCAGGGGCGGACGGCAGGTGGGCGAGCCTCACCTACCGCGAGCTGGAGGCGCGCGCCTCGCACCTCGCCGGCCGGCTGCGCCGCCTCGGGGTGGGGCCGGACACGGTGGTGGCGATCACGGCGGAGCGGTCGCTGGGCCTGATGGTGGGACTGCTCGGCATTCTCAAGGCGGGCGGCGCCTACCTGCCGCTCGACCCGGAGTACCCGCGCGACCGCCTCGACTACATGCTGCGCGACTCCGGCGCGCGGGTGCTGCTGGTCCAGGGCGCGATGGCGCGGCCGCCGGCGGAGGGGCCGGCGGTGACCCTGCTGCTGGACGACCCGGCGGCGCCGGCGCCCGGCCGGGGCGGCGATCCGCCGCGGGCGCCCGGCGCCGCGCCGGCGGCCCGGCCCGACAACCTGGCCTACGTGATCTATACCTCGGGTTCGAGCGGGCGGCCGAAGGGGACGATGAACTCCCACCGGGGGATCGTCAACCGCCTGACCTGGATGCGCCAGCAGTTCCCGCTAGGCCCCGGCGATCGGGTGCTGCAGAAGACGCCGGCGGGCTTCGACGTGTCGGTGTGGGAACTGTTCTGGCCACTGCTGACCGGCGCTCGGCTGGTGATGGCGGCTCCCGGTGGCCATCGCGACAGTGCCTACCTGCTGCGCACCCTCGCCGAGCGGCAGATCACCTACGCCCACTTCGTGCCGGCGATGCTGCGAGTGTTCCTGGACCATCTCGAAGGCGACCCGCCCCCGACGGCCGCCCGCTCGCGGTTGCGGCGGCCGCTGCCGCGGCTCCAATGCATCCTGGCGAGCGGCGAGGCGCTGCCTTACGACGTCCAGCAGCGGTGCCACGCGCTGCTCGGCGTGCCGCTGCACAATCTCTACGGCCCGACCGAAGCGGCGGTCGAGGTCACACGGTGGGCGTGCGTGCCGACCGGTGCGCCGGCCGACCCGGAGGCGCCACGGCCGGTGGTGCCCATCGGGCGGCCGTTGGCCAACACCTCGATCCACCTGCTGGACCGGTGGGGTGGCAAGGTGCCGGCCGGCGTGCCCGGTGAGCTGCACATCGGCGGCGTGCAGCTGGCGCGCGGCTACCTGGGGCGCCCCGAGCTGACCGCCGAGAAGTTCGTGCCCGACCCGTACGCCCAGCTGGGCGGACAGCGCCTGTACCGCAGCGGCGACGTGGCGCGCCACCGGACCGACGGCGCCATCGAGTTCCTCGGCCGCGCCGACAACCAGGTGAAGATCCGCGGCGTCCGCACCGAGCTCGGCGAGATCGAGGCCGCGCTGGCGCGCCATCCGGCGGTGGCGGAGGCGTTGGCGGTCGCCGTTGCCGCCGCCGGCGACGCCGACGGTCCGCGTCTTGCGGCCTACCTGGTGCTCACCGGGGCGCCGCCGGGCGACCCGGAGGTGGTTGCCGGGAGCGGCGGCAGCGGCCCCGAGGCGCTCATCGCCGAGCTGCGCCGGAGCCTGCGGGAAAGCCTGCCGGAGCCCATGGTGCCGGCGGCCTTCATGGTCCTGGCGGCGCTGCCGTTGTCGGCCAACGGCAAGCTCGACCGCAAGGCGCTGCCGGCGCCGGATTGGGGCACGGCCGCGGCTGCCGCGTCCCGGCGTCCCGGCGCGCTCACGCCCACCGAAACGATCCTGGCCGGCATCTGGGCCGAGCTGCTCGGCCGCGAGGAGGTCGCCGCCGAAGACAGCTTCTTCGACCTGGGGGGCCACTCGCTGCTGGCCACCCGCCTGGTGTCGCGGGTACGGCGAGCGTTCGGCATCGAGCTGCCGCTGGGCCGCGTGTTTGCCCGCCCGACGCTGGGGGCGCTGGCCGGCGACATCGCCGCGCGCATCGCCGACGGCGCTGCCGCGGGCTCCGGCGACTCGCTCGGCGCCCGCGGCTCCGCCGGCGGCGGCACCACCACCGCCGCTCCCACCGCCCGCCGGGCGCGCCGCGCCGCCCTGGCCCGGCGCGCCGATGCCGCCACCGGCGCCACCGGTGCCGCCGCCGCGCGTGCCGCGCTCCTGGAGGATCGCGTCGCCGCCATCGGGCGGGGAGCCGACCCGGCCCAGGCCGCGGCGACCCTGGCCGGCATCTGGGCCGAGCTGCTGGAGCACGCAGAGATCGCCGCCCAGGACAACTTCTTCGACCTGGGGGGCCATTCGCTGTTGGCCAACCGCCTGGTGTCGCGGGTACGGCAGACGTTCGGCGTCGAGCTGCCGCTCAACAGCGCCTTCGCCAACCCGACGCTGGCGGCGATGGCAGGCGAGATCGTGGCCCGGATGTCCGGCGGCGGCGATGCCGCCGCCGATTCCTCGCTTCCGGCGGCGTTGGCGGACGGTTCCGCCGCAACCGTCCTGTCGTTCGCCCAGGAGCGCATCTGGTTCGTCTCCCAGCTGGCGCCGGACTCCGCCGGGTACAACATGCCCGGCACCCTGCGGCTGCGCGGCAGGCTCGCAGCGCCGGAATACAAAGCGCTGGCCGGCGCCCTGCAGGAGATCGTCCGCCGCCACGAGGTCCTGCGCTCGACCTACCCTGCCGGCGCCGACGACTCGGGGCTGCCCCTGCAGGTGGTGTCGCCCGACTGCGGCGTCGCCCTGCCGCTGATTGACCTGACGGGACTGGTGCAGGCCGCCGCCGCGACCGGCGAGGCCGTGGCGGCGGCGCTTGGCCGCCAGCCCTTCTTGCTGGCGACCGGACCGCTGCTGCGCACCGCCCTGCTGCGGCTGGCCGCCGACGATCACCTGCTGGTGGTCGTCTTGCACCACATCGTCGGCGACGGCTGGTCGGTCGGGATCTTCCTGCGCGAGCTGGCACAGCTGCACGCCGCCTTCGCCGCCGGCGAGCCGTCGCCGCTGCCCGAGCTGGCGCTGCAGTACGCGGACTTCGCCCGCTGGCAGCGCCGCTGGCTGAACGACGCGGCGCTGGCCGCGCCGCTCGCCTTCTGGCGGCAGGCGCTGGCCGGCGCCCCGGCCCGTCTGGCGCTGCCCACCGACCGGCCGCGGCCGGCGACGCAGAGCTCGCGCGGCGCGCGGCTGACGCTGCCCGTCCCGGAAGCGATGGAGTCGGAGCTGCGGCGCGTGGCGCGCCGCGACGGCGCCACCCTGTTCATGGTGCTGCTGGCGGCCTTCGACCTGCTCCTCTGGCGGTGGTCCGGCGAAGCGGACCTGGTGGTGGGCGTGCCGGTGGCCAACCGCGACCGCCTGGAGATCGAAGGCCTGATCGGTTGCTTCGTCAACACCCTGGCGCTGCGCGTCGACGTGGCCGGCAATCCCACCCTGGCGGAGGTCCTGGCGCGGGCGCGCCAGGCCAGCCTGGCAGCCTTCGCGCACCAGGAGATGCCCTTCGAGCAGCTGGTCGAAGCGCTGGCGCCGCGGCGCGATCCGAGCGCGACGCCGCTGTTCCAGGTGGCGCTCGCGGTGCAGGGCCGCTGGGAGGGCATGACGCCTGCCGGGATCGGGCACTGGCTGCGCCTGGAGCCGCGTCCGGTCGACATCGGCGTCGCCAAGTTCGACCTCACCGTGGAGGCGGAGGAAGCTCCAGGCTACCTGTCCCTGGCGTTCGAGTACTGTCGCGACCTTTTCGACCCGGCCACGATGCTGCGCCTCGCGTCGAGGTTCGGCAGGATGCTCGACGTCCTGACGTCGGGCGACGTGCAGCGCGGCAGCGCCGATCTGGACCTGCTCGCCGAGGCCGAGCGCCATCAGCTGCTGGTCGAATGGGCCGGCGGCGCCGCCGCCTGGTCGCCGCCGACCACCTTGCACGAGGCGTTCGCGATGCAGGCGCGGCGGCAGCCGGCGGCGGTGGCGCTGACCTGCGGCGGTGCCTCGCTGACCTGGGGTGAGCTCGACCGGCGCTCAACTCGGCTGGCGCGCCGCCTGCGCCGGATGGGGGTGGGGCCGGAGGTGTGCGTGGCGGTGTGGCTGGATCGCTCGCCGGAGATGGTGGTGGCCCTGCTCGGCGTGCTCAAAAGCGGCGGTGCCTATGTGCCTTTCGACGCGAGCTTCCCGCGCCGGCGGTGGGAACGCATCCTGATCGAGACCGGCGCGACGGTCCTGCTGACCCGCGAGGGTCGGCGCGAGTCGCTGCCGCTCGACCCGGCGGCGTACGGTGTCAGCGTGCTCTGCCTCGACGGAGCCGACCCGGCCGCGAGCGCCGATCCGGACAGCGCAGGCAATGAGATGGACGGGAACGCCGGCGCCGATCGCGACATCGCTCGTCTGGCGGCCGGACCCGACAACCTGGCGTACGTGATGTACACCTCCGGTTCGAGCGGCGAGCCCAAGGGCGTTGGCGTGGTGCATCGCGGCGTGGTTCGCCTGGTACGGGACAACCGGCTTTTCGATTTCGGCCCCGGCCAGGTGTTCCTCCAGGTGTTGCCGCTCGCTTTCGACGCCTCGACGCTGGAGATCTGGGGGCCGCTGCTCAACGGCAACCGTCTGGTGCTCTTCCCGCCAGGGCTGCCCGACCGCGACGGCCTGCGCGAGGTGGTCGAGCGCCAGGGCGTCACCGCCATCGTGCTGACCACCAGCCTTTTCCACCAGCTGGCCGAGGGCGGCCTCGGCGCTTTGCGGTCGCTGTGCCAACTGGTGACCGGCGGCGAAGCGCTGTCGCCACCGCTCGCGCATCGGGCCTGGCGTGAGCTGCCCGCCACCGTCCTGATCAACGCCTATGGCCCGACCGAGGGCACCGTGGCCGCGGCCTGCTACCCGATGCGCGGTGCGGCCTTGCCGGCCGGCGACGGCCCGCGGGCGCCGGCGGCGAGCGGTGGCGCGGTCCCCATCGGCAGGCCCATCGCCGACACGACAATCCGTGTCTGCGACCGCTCCGGCCAGCCGGTCCCTGCCGGCGTCGCGGGCGAGATCCTGATCGGCGGCGGCGGCCTGGCGCGCGGTTATCTCGGGAGGCCGGACCTTACCGCTGAGCGTTTTGTCCCCGACCCCTGGAGCGGCCACGGCGCCGCGGCAGCGGCAGGCGCCGGCTGGCGGCTCTATCGCACCGGCGATCTCGCCCGCTGGTTGCCCGACGGCAACCTGGAATTCCTCGGCCGCATCGACCATCAGGTCAAGCTGCGCGGTTTCCGCATCGAGCCCGGCGAGATCGAGGCCTGCCTGGTGCGCCATCCGGATGTCGAGCGCGGCGTGGTGCAGGTCCGCGAGGCGGCGCCCGGCGACCGGCGCCTGGTGGCGTACGTGGTGCCCAAAGCCGGTGCGGCGGCCTCGCCCGAGTTCGTTGGCGCCTTGCGCACCGCCCTCGCCCATGAGCTGCCCGCCTTCATGGTGCCCGCGGCCTTCGTTTTTCTGGCGGCGCTGCCGCTGACGATGAGCGGCAAGCTCGATGCCAGGGCGCTGCCGCCGCCGGTCTGGGGCGCGCCGGCGGGCGCCGCCTCCTTCATCGCCCCGCGCACTCCGACCGAACAGCTGGTCGCCGACCTGTGGGCCGAGCTGCTGGCCGTCCCTGCGGTGGGCGCCGGCGACGATTTCTTCGCTCTCGGCGGCCACTCGCTGTTGGCGGTCCGCGCCGTCGCCCGGTTGCGCGAGGTGCTGGGCGTCGAGATCCCCTTGGCCCGGCACTTCGAGCTGCCGCGGCTGGCGGACCTGGCTCGGGAGCTCGATGCCCTGGGCCGGCAGGCGCTGGCTGTCCCGCTGGTCCGCCTGCGGCAGCGGGCGGCGCTGCCGCTGTCCTTTGGCCAGGAGCGGCTCTGGTTCCTGGACCGTCTGGCGCCCGGAAGTCCGGCCTACAACGTCCCGGCCGCGCTCGGTCTGCGCGGGTGCCTCCATCGCGCCGCCCTGGCGGCGAGCCTGGGCGCCATCCGCCAGCGGCACGAGGTGCTGCGCACCACCTTTGTCGAGCGCGACGGCGGCGTCGTGGCGGTGGTTGCCGGCGACGCGACGCCGTGCGCCATGGCGCTGCCCTTGATCGACCTGCGGGCGCTTCCCGCCGATCTGCGCGCCCGCGTGGCGAGCGAGCTGGCCGCCGGCGAGGCCCGGCGTGCCTTCGACCTGGCCGCCGGACCGTTGCTGCGGGCCGTCCTGTTGCGTCTGGCCGGCGTCGGCGACGACGCGGAGCACTGGCTGCTGCTGACGCTGCATCACATCGTCAGCGACGGCTGGTCGGTCGACATCCTGGCCCGCGAGCTGAGCTTCCTGTACCGCGGTGCCCTGGCTGCCCCAGGGGTCAGCGGCGGCGCGGCCCAGGGGTTGCTGCCGTCGCTGCCCATTCAGTATGCCGACTTCGCGGCCTGGCAACGCGCCTGGCTGACCGGCGAGACGCTGGCCGTCGAGCTGCGCTTCTGGCGGCGGCAGCTCGCCGGCGAGCGCGGCCTGCCGCCGGCGCTGGTGGTGCCGCTCGACCGGCCGCGCCCGGCGGGACCGACCGAGCGCGGCGCCCGGCGCGCCTGGTCCGTGCCGCAGTCCTGCCTGGACGGGCTGTCGGCGGCGGCGCGCCGCCACGGCGCCACGCTCTTCATGCTGCTGCTGGCGGCGTTCGACACCCTGCTGCTGCGCCACGGCGGCGAAAGCGACCTGGCGGTCGGCACGCCGGTCGCCAACCGCGACCGGTTGGAGACGCAGGACCTGGTCGGCCTGTTCGTCAACACGCTGGTGCTGCGTGTCGACGCCGGGGGCGATCCCAGCTTCGCCGAGCTCGTGGGGCGCGCCCGCCGCACCGCCATGGATGCGTATGCCCACCAGGATCTGCCATTCGACAAGCTGGTCGGCGAGCTGGCGCCGCAGCGTCGCGCCGGGGCGCCGGACACGCCGTTCTTCCAGGTCGCCCTGGCGCTGCAGACCAGCCCGCCGGCGCTCACTCTCCCCGGCCTGCGCGCTCAGGCGCTGGACTTCGACAGCGGCACGGCCAAGTTCGATCTGTCGCTGTCGATCTTCGGCCGCGATGGGGACGGCCTGGCCGGGACGTGGACCTATCGCAGCGAGCTGTTCGATGCGGCGACCGTCGCGCGGCTGGGTGGCCAGCTGGGACATCTGCTGGCCGCTGTCGCCGGCAACGCCGGCGGTGCCACCGGCGCCGGCGGGTGGCACCGCCGGCTCGCCGATCTGCCGCTGCTGGGCACCGGTGAGCGCCACCAAGTGCTGGTGGAGTGGAACGTCGCCGACTGGCGGGGTTGGCAGGACTGGCCGGGCGACGGCGACGAGCTGCTGCATACGCCGTTCGAACGCCAGGCGGCGCTGCGGCCGGCGGCCGCGGCGGTGGTGGACAGCCCGCCGGGCGACGCGGACGCCGAGCGCGTCCTGTCCTACGGCCAGCTGGCGGTCATGGCGGACCGCCTGGCGGCGATCCTCGCCGGCGCCGGGGTGGGTCCCGAAACGATCGTCGGCCTGTATGCCGCGCCGTCGCCGGCGCTCATCGCCGGCATGCTCGCCGTCCTCAAGGTGGGCGGCGCCTTTCTGCCCCTGGACGCCACCGCGCCGCGCGCCCGGATCGCCGAGCTGCTCGCCGACGCGGGAGCCGTGGCGGTGCTGACCGACGCCGCCGCCGACGGCGCCGGGGGCCTCACCGCGCCGGCCGCGGACGTCTCGTGGGTCTCCCTGGCGGCTGTCGACGCCGGCGTGGCGGCGACCGTACTGCCGCCGCCGGCTGCCGCGGCGCGCCGCCTGGATCCCGACCTTGCGGCGTACGTGATCTATACCTCGGGGTCGAGCGGCCGGCCCAAGGGGGTCGTCGTCTCGCACCGGTCGATCGCCAACCGCATGCGCTTTCAGGTCGCCGCGGACCTGACTCCCGGCTCGCGCGTGCTGCAACGCTCCCGGCTGGCGTTCGACGTCTCGGTCGTCGAGGTCTTCGGGCCGCTGTGGGCCGGCGCCACGCTGGTGCTGACCGACGCGCAGCGCCTGCAGGACCCCGTCGCCTTGGCGCGGTCGATCGCCCGCGGCCGCATCACCAACGCCAACGTGCCGCCGGCGCTGCTGCCCGAGCTGCTCGCGCAGGAGGCCTTTCGCGCCGGCGGCTCGCTGCGGCGCGTCGTCGCCGGCGGCGACCGCATCCCGGGAGCGCTGCCGGGGCGCTTCTACGAGGCGATGGCGGCGCCGGCGCCGCTGCTCGTCGCGCGCTACGGCCCGACCGAGGCCACGGTCTCGATCACCGAGTGGGTCTGCGGGTGCGATCCGGAAGCGGCGACCGTGCCGCTCGGCCGGCCGATCGCCGGCACCCGCCTGTACGTGCTGGACGCGCGCGGCAGCGAGATGGCGCCGGGCGCGGCGGGCGAGCTCTGCCTGGGCGGCGTCTGCCTGGCGCGCGGCTACCTAGCGCGGCCCGATCTGACCGCCGCCGCCTTCGTCCCCGACCCCTTCGCGGACGGCGCCGCGGGAGCCGGGGGGCGGCTGTATCGGACCGGCGATCTGGTGCGGCAGCGCGGCGACGGCGTGATTGAATTTCTGGGGCGCATCGACCGCCAGGTGAAGCTGCGCGGCTTCCGCGTCGAGCTGGCGGAAGTGGAGGTCGCGCTGGCGCGGCACCCGGAGGTAGCGGCGGCCGCGGTCGTCGACCGCGAAGACCCGCAAGGCAGCGGCAAGCGGCTGGTCGCCTACGTGGTGATCGAAGGCACCAGCGGTGCCGACGGTGCCGGGAGTGCCGGCGTCGCCGGCCTGGACGCCGCGGGCGCGGCGGGCGTCGCCGGCGCCTGGAACCAGCGGTTGCGCGACTTTCTGGCCGGCACCCTGCCTCCGTACATGGTCCCCGCCGCCGTCGTCGTGCTGCCGCGGCTGCCGCGCACCGCCAACGGCAAGATCGACCGCGCCGCCCTGCCCGAGCCGCTGTGGGCGGCGGCGGGGGCCGGCGAGCCGGAGCACGGCGCCCCGCGCACCCCCGTCGAGGAGCTGCTGGCCGAGTGCTGGCGCGAGCTGCTGGCGGTGCCTGGAGTCGGCCCGGACGACAGCTTTTTCGAGCTCGGCGGCCACTCCCTGCTCGCCACGCGCCTGGTGGCGCGGGTGCGCGACGCCCTGCAGGTCGAGCTGCCCCTGCGCCGGGTGTTCGAAAGCCCGACCCTGGCCGCCCAGGCGCGCGACGTCGAGGCGTTGCTGCGCGGCCCCGACCACGGCGCCGGCGGGGAGGCACCGGGCGCCGGCGCGTTCGCGCCGGCGCCGCGCCTGGAGCGCCGGCCGGCCGCCGCCGGGCTGGTGCTGTCGTATGCCCAGGAGCGCTTGTGGTTCCTGACCCAGCTGGAGGTGGACAGCGCCGCCTACAACATCCCGGGCATGCTGCGGCTGCGCGGCCCGCTCGATCGCCGGGCGCTGGCCGCCAGCCTGCGCGAGATCGTGCGCCGCCACCAGGTGCTGCGCTGCGTCTACCCGTCCGACGGCGGGCGGCCGGCGCAGGTCGACCTGGCGGACCTGGCGTTGGCGATGCCGTTCATCGATCTCTCGGGTCTGGCCGCGCCGGCGGACCCCAGAACCGAGGCGCGGCGGCTGGGCGAGCGGCTGGGCCGCCGCCCCTTCGATCTCGCGGCCGGCCCGGTGCTGGTCGTCGCCCTGTGCCGGCTGGGCGCGGACGAGCACCGGCTGCTGCTGGTGCTGCACCACATCGCCGCCGACGGCTGGTCGGTGGGGGTGTTCCTGCGCGAGCTGCGCGAGCTGTACGGCGTCTTTGCGGGCGGCGGCGGCCGGGGATCGGCGCCGCCGCTCCCGGCGCTGCCGGTGCAGTACGCCGACTACGCCCACTGGCAGCGCTCCTGGCTGGCGGGGGACGTCCTGGACGGTCACCTGGCGTACTGGCGCCAGGCGCTGGCCGGCGCGCCGCCGCGTCTCGACCTGCCTGCCGACCGGCCGCGGCCCGCGGTGCGCAGCGATCGCGGCGCGCAGACCGAGGTCGCCGTCGGCAGCCAGGTCCTGGAGCCGCTGCGCGGCTGGGGGCGGCGGCAGGGCGCGACGCTGTTCATGGTCCTGCTCGCCGCCTTCGACGTGCTGCTGCATCGCCTGACGGGCGAAGTCGACCTGGTGGTCGGAACACCCATCGCCAACCGCGAGCGCCGCGAGATCGAGGGCTTGATCGGCTGCTTCGTCAACACCTTGGCGCTGCGCGCGGACCTGTCGGGCGCGCCGGCCTTCGCCTCCCTGGTGGAGCAGGTCAAGCGCCGGACGCTGGCGGCCTTCGCGCATCAGGCGCTGCCCTTTGAGCGCCTGGTGGAGGCGCTGGCGCCGCGGCGCGACCAGGCCGACACGCCGCTCTTCCAGGTGATGTTGGTGCTGCAGAACATCGGTTCGGCGCCGCTTTGGACGCCGGGCGGCGCGGCGGGCCTGACCCTGGAACCTGCCGAGGTCGGCAGCGCCATCGCCAAGTTCGACCTCACCGTGGTGGCGATCGAAAGCGGCGGCGGTCTGCGCCTGACCTTCGAGTACAGCACCGACCTGTTCGACGGCGCCACCGTCAAGCGGCTGGCGCGCCAGCTGGCGGCCCTGCTGACCCACGCCGCCGATGGCGCCGCCGGCGTGCAGGACCCGGCGGTCGCGCCGGCGGTCGCCGACCTGCCGCTGCTCGGCGCCGCGGAACGCCAGCAGATCCGGGAGTGGAACTCGACCGCGGTGGACTGGCCGCGCGAGCTCTGCCTGCACCACCTGGTCGAGCGCCAGGCGCGCCGCACGCCGCGGGCCGTGGCGGTCACCGCCGAGCCGCCCGCCGGCGCCGTCGCTGCCGCCGACGGCGCCGGCGGCGCTGCCCCCGGGGGGCGGGCGACCACGAGAGCCTCACCTACGCGGCTCTGGATCGCCGCGCCGACCGCCTGGCGCGGCGGCTCGCAGCCCGCGGCGTGGGTCCGGACACCGTTGTGGCGATCTGCGTCGAGCGGTCGCTGGCGCTGGTCGTCGGCCTGCTCGCCATCCTGAAGGCGGGAGGAGCCTACCTGCCGCTCGACCCGGACTACCCGGCCGAGCGCCTGCGCTTCATGCTGCGCGACTCGGGCGCCCGCCTGCTGCTCACCACGGCGGCGCCGGCCGCGGGGCCCGCCTGGGCCGGCGGCGACGCGGGTGAGCCGGCGGTCGAAACCCTTTGCGTCGACGAGCCGGCCGTCGCGGGACCGGCACCCCGCGAGGCCGGTCGCCGGTTGCCGGGCCGGGCGCGAGCGCTGCCCGATCATCTGGCCTACGTGATCTACACCTCGGGTTCGACCGGCCGGCCGAAGGGGACGATGAACACCCACCGCGGCATCGTCAATCGGCTCCTCTGGATGCAGGACCAGTATCGGCTGCAGGCGGACGACCGGGTGCTGCAAAAGACGCCGGTCAGTTTCGACGTGTCGGTGTGGGAGCTGTTCTGGCCGCTCGCCACCGGCGCGCGGCTGGTCATGGCCCGCCCCGCCGGACACCGCGACGTCGCCTATCTGCGCCGCGTGCTGGTCGAGCAGGCCATCACCACCTTGCACTTCGTGCCATCGATGCTGCGCGCCTTCCTGGACGATTGGCGATCCCAGGAGGCGGACGCCGGCGGGGTGCCGCGTGGTGGCAGCCTGCGGCGGGTGATGGCCAGCGGCGAGGCGCTCGACGACGATTTGCAGGCCGCGTTCCACGCCGCGCTCGACGCGCCGCTGCACAACCTGTACGGCCCGACCGAGGCCGCCGTGGACGTCACCTTCTGGGCCTGCGTCCGGCAGGACGACCCGCGGCGGGTAGTGCCCATCGGCAGGCCGGTCGCCAACACCGCGATTGCTCTGCTCGACCGCGCCGGCCGGGAGGTGCCGATCGGCGTCGCGGGGGAGCTGTATATCAGCGGCGTGCAGCTGGCGCGCGGCTACCTGCGGCGGCCGGCGCTGACCGCGGAGAGGTTCGTGCCCGCCGCCGTCGCGGCCGGCGGCGGCGAGGCGGACGGCGACCGCGCCTACCGCACCGGCGACGTGGCCCGCTGGCTGCCAGATGGCGCGATCGACTTCCTGGGCCGCGCCGACGCGCAGGTGAAGATTCGCGGCGTGCGCATCGAGCCGGCGGAGATCGCGGCGGCGATCGCGCGCCATCCCGCGGTGCGGCAGGCGGTGGTGGTCACGGCGCCGCATCCGGCGGCGGGCGACCACCGGCTGGTCGCCTACCTGGTCCCCGACCCGGTGTGCGCCGCGCCGCTGGCGGTCCGGGCGCCGGTCGCGGCCGTCGCGGAGCCGGTGGCGAGCGACCTGTACGAGCTGCCCAACGGCCTGACGGTGGCCAGCCTGAACCGCGGCGAAACCGACTTTCTCTACCAGGAGATCTTCGCCGGGCAAGGGTACCTCCGGCACGGCATCCGCCTGGCGGAGGGCGATTGCGTCTTCGACGTCGGCGCCAACATCGGGATGTTCACCCTGTTCGTCGGCCAGCGGCTGCGCGACGTGACGATCTTCGCCTTCGAGCCGATTCCGCCCGTGTACCAGACTCTGCGCGTCAATGCCGAGCGGTACGGCCTGCGGGCGCGGCTGTTCGAGTGCGCCCTGGCGGATGCGCCGGGGACCGCCGAGCTCACGTACTACCCGCACGCCACGTTGATCTCGGGCCGCCACGCCGACGCCGACGCCGAGCGGCGGGTGGTGCGCGGCTTCCTGCGCGGCCGGCCCGGCGGCAGCGACGAGCCGAACCTGGTCGAGGAGCTGCTGGACGAGCGGCTGCGGTCCGAGCGTGTCGCGGCCCGCCTGCGCACGCTCTCCGAGGTGATCGCCGAGCACGCGGTCGAGCGCATCGACCTGCTCAAGGTGGACGTCGAAAAGGCGGAGCTGGAGGTGTTGCGCGGTCTGCGCGACCAGGACTGGGCCAAGGTCCGGCAGGTCGTCGTCGAAGTCCACGACGTCGCCGGCCGGCTGCAGGAGATCGTCGCCCTGCTCGGCCGCCACGGTTTCCAGGTCGCCGTCGAGCAGGACACGGCGCTGGCCGAAACCGTGTTGTACAACCTGTACGCCCGGCGTCCCGACGCCGGTCCCGATGCTGCCGCGGCGGTGCCGGTGCCGCCGTCCGGCGCCGCCGGGCGCGTCTGGTCGAGCCGTCGCGAGCTGTTCGCGGAGCTGCGCGAGCAGCTGGCGGCGGCGCTGCCGGACGTCATGGTGCCGTCGGCGTTCGTGGTGGTGCCGGCGCTGCCGCTCACCCCCAGCGGCAAGGTCGACCGCCGGGCACTGCCGGCGCCGGATTGGGACGACGTCCAAGGCGTCGGTGGGATGGCGAACGGCGGCGCGATGGGCCGCGTGGCGCCGGGCGATGCGCGCCAGGAGCTGCTGGCCGGCATGTTCGCGGAGCTGCTGGGGCTGGCCCCGGAGCGCTTTGGCATCCACGACAGTTTCTTTGCCCTGGGCGGCCACTCGCTGCTGGCGACGCAGCTGGTGTCGCGGGTGCGGCGGGCGTTCGGCGTGGAGCTGCCGGTGCGGATCGTCTTCCAGCATCCGACCGTCGCCGGCCTGGGCGGCGCCATCGCCGGTCTGGACGCGCCAGCGGCGGCGCCGCCGCTCGGGCCGCGGCACGGTCCGGGGCCGGCGCCGCTGTCGTTTGCGCAGCAGCGGATCTGGTTTCTCGATCGCCTCGCCGGCGGCGCCGACCACTCCTACAACATCCCGGCGGGCCTGCGCCTGGAGGGGTACCTGGACGCGGCGGCCATGGCGCGAACGCTCGGCGCCATCGCCCGCCGTCACCAGGTGCTGCGCACGGTGTTCGTCGAGACCGCGGCCGGACCGCTGCAGGTGGTGCGCCCGGCGCCGGCGGCGGCGCTGCCCATCCCGCTGGTCGACCTGGCCGCCCTGGCGGCGCCGGCGGCAAGGGAGGGCGAGGCGGCGCGGCTGCTGGCTGCCGAGGCGCGGCGCCACTTCGACCTGGCGAGCGAGCCGCCGCTGCGCGCCTCGCTGCTGCGCCTGACGGCGCGGGAGCACCACCTGCTGGTGACCCAGCACCACGTCGCGAGCGACGGCTGGTCGCTGGGGATCCTGGTGGGCGAGCTCGCCGCTATCTACGGCTCGCTGGTGGCCGGCAAGCGGGATGCCGTCGTCAGCGCCGCCCGCCTGCCGGCGCTGCCCATCCAATATGCCGACTTCGCGGTCTGGCAACGCGATTGGCTCGCCGGTCCGGTGCTGGAGCGCGAGCTGGCCTGGTGGCGGCGGCGACTGGCCGGCGCGCCGGCGCAGCTGGATCTGCCGGCGGATCGGCCGCGGCCGGCGGTCAAGAGCGGGCGTGGCGCGGCGTGCCCGGTCGAGCTTTCTCCGAGCGTGGGCGCGGCGCTCGCCGGCGCCGGCCGGCGCCAATCGGCGACGCTCGCCATGGGGCTCCTGGCCGGCTTCGCGGCGCTGCTGGGCCGTCACGGCAACCAGCGCGACCTGTCGCTCGGCATGCCGGTGGCGGGCCGCAACCGGCTGGAGATCGAAGGCCTGATCGGTTGCTTCGTCAACACCCTGGTGCTGCGCGTCGACCTCGCCGCGGCGGCGACCTTCGGCGGCTTGATGGCGCAGGTGCGGGAGTCGCTGCTGGACGCCCAGCTGCACCAGGATCTGCCGTTCGAAAAGCTGGTCGAAGAGCTGGAGCCGGGCCGCAGCCTGGCGGCGGCGCCGCTTTTCCAGGCGCTGCTCACCGTCCAGAACGCCCCCCTGCCGCCCCTGGTTCTGCCCGGTCTGACGGCGACGCCGCTGGCCTCCCCCGCGGTCACCGCCGCCAAGTTCGATCTCAGCTTGAACCTGGGCGAGACGGCCGCGGGAGGGGTGAGCGGCCTGCTCACCTACAGCACCGACCTGTTCGACGGCGCCACGGCGGTGCGGCTCGCCGCGCACCTGGCGGCGCTGCTGGCGGCGGCGGCGGCGGCGCCGGCGGCACCGCTGGGCGAGCTGCCACTGCTGTCTGCCGCGGAGCGCCACCAGCTGCTGGCCGAGTGGAACGACACCCCGACCGCGCAACCGGCCATGGCGGCGGGCTGCCTGCACGAGTTGGCGGCGTCGTGGGCGGCGGCGGAGCCGGACGCGGTGGCGGTGGTCTGCGAGCGCGAGGCGCTCAGCCGCGGCGAGCTGGACCGCCGCGCCGGGCGGCTGGCGCGCCGGCTGCGCGCGGTGGGCGTCGGCCCGGAAGAGGTGGTGGCCATCCGGCTGGACCTGGGGCTGGATGCGATCGTCGCCGTCCTGGCGACGCTCAAGAGCGGCGGCGCCTACCTGGCGCTCGACGCCGATCTGCCGGCGCAGCGCTGCGCGGCGATCCTCGCCGACGCCCGCCCGCGCGCGCTGCTCTGCCGCGGAGCGGCGCCCGCGGGGTGCGCCGTCCCGGTGATCGATCCGGCCGCCGTCGATCCCGGCCCGGCCGCCGGCAGCGACGGCGACGGTGACGGCGATGCCGCCGGCGCCCGTCTGCCGGCGGTCGATCCGGCCAACCTGGCCTACGTGATCTACACCTCGGGTTCGACCGGCACCCCGAAGCGCGTCGGCATCGAGCACCGGCAGGTCACCGCCTACCTGCCGGCGGTCCTGGCGCGCCTGGGGCTGCCGCGGCAGGCGCTGCTGTCGCTCCACCAGACGCTGGCCGTGGACGCGCCGGCGACGCAGCTTTTCGCGGCGCTGTGCTACGGCGCGGCGTTGCAGCTGGTGGTGCGCGAGCGCGCGCTGGACCCCGAGCGGGCCGCCGACTACTTTGCCGCACAGCCGGTCGATTTCCTGAAGATCGCTCCCAGCCACCTGGGTGCCCTGCTGCTGGGAACGCGGCCGCGGGACATCCTGCCGCGGCGGCTGACCATGGTGGGCGGCGAGGCGATCTTCTGGCCGCTGGCCGAGCAGATCGCGGCGCTCGCAGGCGGCGGCCGGCTGCTCAATCACTACGGTCCGACCGAGGCCACGGTGGGGGTGCTCACGCACTGGGTGGAGGTGCCGGAGGGCGCGCGGCCGGGCGTGGGCAGCGTCCCCATCGGGCGGCCGCTCGCCAGCGTCCGCGCCTACGTGCTGGACGCCCAGCTGCTGCCGGTCGCGGCAGGGCTCGCCGGCGAGCTCTTCATCGGCGGGCCGCAGGTGACGCGCGGCTACCTGGGCCGCGGCGACCTCACGGCGGAGCGCTTCCGCCCCGATCCGTGGGCGCCGGAGCCCGGCGGCCGCATGTATGGCACCGGCGACCAGGTGCGCGCCGGCCGCGACGGCGTCGTGACGTTTCTGGGCCGCACCGACTTCCAGGTCAAGATCCGCGGCTTCCGCATCGAGCTGGGAGAGATCGAGGCGGCGCTGCAGGCGCTGCCGGAGGTGGCGGCGGCGGCGGTTGTGGCGCGGGGCGCGGCCGGCGGCGAGCCGCGCCTGGCGGCCTACGTGGTACCGCGCCCGGGGACGGCGCCGACAGCCCTGGCGCTGCGGCAGGCTCTGGCCGGGCGGCTGCCCGCGCCGATGGTGCCGCGCGACGTGGTGCTGCTCGCCGACCTGCCGCGCACCGGCCACGGCAAGCTCGACCGCAAGGCCCTGCCGGAACCGGCGGCCGAGCCGGCAACCGACTTTGCCGCGGCGGCCGGCGGGCGGCTTGGGGCGACCGTGGCGACCGTAGGGATCGGGGTGGCGCTCGGCGACGCCGTGGAGCTGGCGCTGGCGGACGCCTGGAGCCTGCTGCTCGGCCAGGCGCCGGCCAGCCGCGAGCAGAGCTTCTTCGACGCCGGCGGCCACTCGCTGCTGGCGATGCAGCTCGCGGCGCACCTGCGGCGCAGCCTGGGCGTCGAGCTGCCGCTGCGGGCGCTCTTCGAGGCCCCGGCGTTCGGCGCCGTCGCCGAGCGGCTGCGTCAGGTGGCGGCCGCCGGGACGGGCGCCCAGCTGCCGCCGCTCGCGCCCGTCGCCGGCCGCGGCACCGAGCTGCCGCTGTCCTTTGCCCAGCAGCGGCTGTGGTTTCTCGACCAGCTGCAACCGGGCAGCGCGGTCTACAACATGCCCTATGCGATCGAGCTGACCGGCGACCTCAAGCCGGCGGTTCTGGCGCGCTGCTTTGCGGAGCTGCGCCGCCGCCACGAGACGCTGCGCACGGTTTTTGCCGCCGCACCCGACGGGCCGCGGCAGGTCGTCCTGCCGGCGCCCCCGTCGGACGGTGGCGCGCTGCCGGTGGTGGACCTGGCGGCGTTGCCGGCAGACCTGCGGGAGCGCGCCGCGGCGGCGCTGCTTGCCGCCGAGGCCGGGCGCTGCTTCGACCTGGCGCGCGGAACGCGGGCTCCGGCGAGTGCCGGCTGGCCATCGTGGCCGGCCGGCCTGCTGCGCGTGACGCTGCTGCGCCGCGGCCCGCGCGACCACCTGCTGCTGGCGACCCTCCACCACATCGTCAGCGACGGCTGGTCGCGCGGCGTGCTGGTCGGCGAGATCGCGGCGCTCTACGGCGCCTTCGCGGCCGGTGCGCCGTCGCCGCTCCCCGAGCTGGCGCTGCAATACGGCGACTACACGCTCTGGCAGCGCGTCTGGCTGAGCGGCGCGACGTTCGAGCGCGAGCTCGTCTGGTGGCGCGAGCGCCTGCGCGGCGTGCCGCCGGTCGTCGACCTGCCGCTCGACCGGGCGCGGCCGGCGGTGGCCGGCGCGCGCGGCAGCAGCCGGCTGCTGGCGCTGCCCGCCGGCTGGTCGGAGTGGCTGGGGCAGCTTGCCCGCGAGCGCGGCGTGACGCCCTTCATGGTGCTCTTCGCCGGCCTCGCCGGCCTGCTCGGCCGCCATGGGGCGCAGCAGCGGTTCGCCATCGGCAGCCCGATCGCCGGCCGCCGGCACGTCGAGCTGGAGCCGCTGATCGGCTTCTTCGTCAACACCCTGGTGCTGCCCGCTGACCTGTCCGGCCGGCCGACCTTCGCCGAGCTGCTCGATCGCGCCCGCGACACCTGTCTGGGCGCCTATTCGCACCAGGATCTGCCGTTCGAAAAGCTGGTCGAAGAGCTGGCGCCGGAGCGCAGTCTGGCGCACTCGCCGCTGTTCCAGGTGCTGCTCGTGCTGCAAAACACCCCGCGCCAGGCGATCGACCTTCCCGGCCTGACGCTGCGCTCGCGGGAGGCGGAGACCACGGTCGCCAAGTTCGACCTCACCTTCGCCTTCGACCAGGCGGGCGAGCAGCTGACCGGTGCGGCGCAGTGGAACGCCGACCTGTTCGACGCCGCGACGATCACGCGCCTGGCCGGCCATCTCACCGCCTTTGTCGCCGCCGGCGCCGCTGCGCCCGACCGCTGGTTCGCGGAGCTGCCGCTGCTGGGCGCGGCGGAACGGCAGCAGGTGGAAGAGTGGAACGCCACGGCGTCGGCGCCGCGCGCCTCGGTGGGCCTGGCCGGACTGGTCGCCGCCCAGGCGGCGCGTACACCCGAAGCGGTGGCGGCGGTTTTCGGCGACCAGGCCCTCACCTACGGCGAGCTCGACCGCCGGGCGGCGGCGCTCGCGGCGGCGCTGGCGGCGCGCGGCGTCGGGCCGGACGTGGCGGTCGCGCTGTGCATCGCCCCGTCGCTCGACATGGCGGTCGCTGTGCTCGCGGTGCTCGCCGCGGGCGGCGCCTACCTGCCGCTCGATCCGGCCTACCCGCGCGAGCGGCTGGCGGCGATGCTCGAAGACGGGCGGCCGGCCGTGCTGCTGGCCGCGCCGGATCTGCTCGAGCGGCTGCCGGCGCAGCGGCCGCCCGAGCTGCCTTGGCAGGACATCGTGCGATCGCCGGCGGCGGCAGCCGCGGCTGCCGGCGGCCACGGACCGGCCCGGGCGCTGGCGACGGCGGCCGGCTTGGGCTACGTGATCTTCACCTCAGGCTCGACCGGGCGGCCGAAGGCGATCGGTCTGCCGCAAGGCGCCCTGGTCAATCTGATCCAGTGGCACCTCGACACCCTGCTCTGCGGCGCGCGCACGCTGCAGTTCGCCTCCCTGAGCTTCGACGCCAGCTGCCACGAGATGTTCGCCTGCTGGTCGTCGGGCGGCACCCTGGTGCTGATTCCCGAAACCTTGCGGCGCGACGCGCGCGAGCTCGCCCGGCTCTGCGTCGTCGAGACGATCGAAAAGGCCATTCTGCCGGTCCTGGTGCTGCAGCAGCTGGCCGAGATCTACGCCGAGCCGGGCGCGCCGCTGCCGGTGTGGAAGGAGATGACCACGACCGGCGAGCAGATGCAGATCACCCCGGCGGTCGTCGAGCTGTTCGAGCGGCTGCCCGGCTGCCGGCTGCACAACCACTACGGTCCCTCCGAAAGCCACGTGGTCACCACCCACACCCTGGGGCGGGAGCCGCGCGAATGGGCCTTCCACCCGCCGATCGGCAAGCCCCTGGCCAACAGCCGCATCGAGCTGCTGGGTCCCGGCCTGGACCGGGTGCCGCAGGGCGCGCCCGGCGAGCTGTACATCGGCGGCGTCTGTCTGGCACGCGGATACCTCGGCCGGCCCGACCTCACCGCCGAGCGCTTCGTGCCCGATCCCTGGAGCTGTCTGCCCGGAGAGCGTCTCTACAAGACCGGCGACCTGTCGCGGTACCGGCCCGGCGGCGACATCGAATACCTGGGGCGCCTGGACCACCAGGTCAAGATCCGCGGCTTCCGCGTCGAGCCCGCGGAGGTGGAGTCGGCGCTCGGCGCGCACCCGGCGCTGGTCGAAACCGTGGTGGTGGCGATGGACGCGCCCGAGGGCGGCAAGCGGCTGGTCGCCTACCTGGTCGGCCCGCCTGGCGGCGACCGGCCCGCGGCCGCGGCGCTGCGCGCCTGGCTGGGCGAGCGGCTGCCGCACTACATGTTGCCGGCGGCATTCGTCTGGCTCGACACGATGCCGCTGTCGCCCAACGGCAAGGTGGATCGCCAGGCGCTGCCGCGGCCGGAAGCGGCAGGGCGCGCGCAGGAGGGACCGCCCGCCGCCGCGCCGCGCGACCTGGTCGAGCTGCGGCTGGCCGGGGTGTGGCAAGACCTGCTGGGCGCCGGGCCGATCGGTCCCGCCGACAGCTTCTTCGGGCTGGGCGGGCACTCGCTGCTGGCGGTGCGCCTGATGAACCGCATCGAAGCGGCGTTCGGCCAGCGCCTGCCGCTGGCGGCCCTGTTCGAGAGCCCGACCCTGGAAGCCCTGGCCGTGCGCCTGCGGCGGGGGGCGCCGCCGGCGCGCCGCGAGCCCCTGGTGCATCTGCATGGCGACGGGCAGAACCTGCCGCTGTTCCTGGTCCACCCCGCGGGTGGCAACGTACTTTGCTATTGGCAGCTGGCGCGCGCCCTGGGCGACGACACCCCGGTCTACGGGCTGCAGCTCCCCGATGCCGTGGACGCCGCGGCCCCGGCGCCGACCGTCGAGGCGCTGGCGGCCCGCTACCTGGAAACGATCAGGACCGTGCAACCGGAAGGCCCCTGCCATCTGGCCGGCTGGTCGCTCGGCGGTGCGATCGCCTTCGAGATGGCGCGCCAGCTGGACCTGGCCGGCCGCCAGGTCGGCCTGCTGGCGCTGCTCGACAGCTTCGCCCCATCGGCTGCGACACCGCCGCCTGCCGGCGCCGACCTGGTGCGCCGCTTCGGCGCCGACCTGGCCGGCCTGCTCGGTCAGGGCCGCCCGAGCCAGGCTCCCTTCGACCTGCCCGACACCGAGGCCGAAGCCCTGGCCGCGCTCGATGCCTACGGCCGCGCCCAGGGCCTGCTGCCGCCGGACCTGGACCGCGGCTCGATCGCGCAGCTGTTCGCGCTGTTTCGCACCAGCACCGCGGCGCTCGCCGCCTACCGCCCCCGGCCCTACGGCGGCGAAGCTCTGCTCTTCGCCGCCGCCGATTCCAGCGCCGCATCGCCCGACCGCGGCTGGCAGCCCCTGATCCGCCAGCTGACCGTCCAACCCATCGCCGGCGACCACTACGCCCTGGTCCGCCACCCCGCCGCCGATGCCATCGCCGCGGCCCTCCGCCCGCTGCTCGCCGCGGTGCGTCAACCCGTCCCGCAATAGCTCACAGTGCTGGTCGCTGACCATGGTTGTAAGCGAGCTGCGCGATGAGCGGCCCGCCGGGAGGAGGTGGATATCAAGAAATGACGATGTTACGATAAGTGAGTTCAGGCTTGGCGCCGGGGGCCGGAATGGAAAGCCCCGGAGCGCCGTCAGGTTCTGACGCAAGGAGCATCCTCATGCAGCATCGATTTGCCAAGGCCAATACACCGCACCGCCATGTCCCGGCGCTTCTTTCCGTCGGCGGCGCCAACGGCACGATCGCGGTCGGCGACTCGGCGGCGGCCAGCGCGTTCGCCACCAGCGTCGTCGCATCGATGAACCAGTACGGCTTCGACGGCGTGGATATCGACCTGGAACACGGCATCAGTCCGGTGCCGCTGGGCCAGGCGCTGCAGGCGATCGCCGCTGCCGCGCCGGTCCAGGACACCTCCGCGCTCCCCTGTACCTAGTCTCGCGCGCGCTCTTTCCAGCCTCCCTCGGCCCTGGCCGCTCGGCCGCCGGGCCTGCCCGCGGAGTCGTCCGCGGGCAGGCAAAAGCGAGCGGGGGCCGGGACCTCCTAGTCGCGGATGCAGGGGGTGACGGTGTCGCAGTGGGGATGGGTCTTGGTGCAGAGGCTGCTGGCGGCGCCGGCGGCAACCTTGCTCAACTGGTCCTGCACGTCGAGCGAGCGGACGGTTTCGCGATGGAGGGAGAATTTCCTGTTCTGCTTGTGAACCTTCATTCACTTCTCCTTTCAAGTGCTCCGTCAGGGACGGCAACGGCTGCCGCCCGCGGCCGCACCATCGACACGATTCTACAACGATGTCGCGCATATGACAATGTGATTGCCAAGTAATGCCGCTTCCGTAGCATCGGAGTGCATCGACCATTCTCTGCCAGCACCTTCACTTCCGGCATTGAGCGCCCGGACCTGCGGTGGATCAACCTTGCGTTGCGTCACCGATCTGGCACAATCGCCATGTGACTGTCACGCGCTGGGTGCTGCTGCTGCTCCTGCTGCCGATGTGGCTGGTAGCACCGTTCTTCGGTCCGGTGCACTGGATCTCTGGTGCCGCCATCGGCGTGGCGCTCGGGCTCTGCGCCTGGGGCAACCGCCGGGCAGGGGGCGGATGGGGGTTCCGCCGCGAAGCGTTGATGCCGGCGCTGGTCTGGGTCGCGGTGTTCACGGCGCCAGTCGTGGCGGCGGCGCTGCTGCTCGGGCACCAGCTGGGCACCCTGCATGCCAGAGACCAGCTGGCCGCGCGGTTCCTGCTCCTGCTGGTCTGGGCGTTGGTGCAGCAGTTCATCCTGCAGACCACGGTCCTGCGGGAGGTGCGCAGCGCCTGGGGAGAGCGCACGGCGCCGGTGGTGGCGGCGGCGCTCTTCGCCCTGCTTCACCTTCCCAATCCCTTCCTCACCCTGGTCACCTTTGTCGCCGGCCTGGGCTGGTGCCGCCTCTACGAGCGCCACCCCAACCTCATCCCTATCGCGCTCTCGCACGCCTGCGCCAGCCTGGCTGTCGCCCTCGCTCTCAGCCCGGCGATCACCGGCGGCATGCGCGTCGGCTACGGCTACTTCCTCCACCACGGCGTCTGGCTCTGAGTCGGCGTGGAAGACGGGCGAAGGCGAATTGATATCATGATATCAATCGGCCATGAGCCAGATGGTGGTGCGCCGACTCGATGAGGACGTGAAGCTCAAGCTTCAGAAGCGCGCGCGCCTCAACGGCCGCAGCACCGAAGAAGAGGTGCGTGAGATCCTCCGTGCTGCGGTGAGGGATGAAAGTGGCATGGACGTGCCGCTCGGCTCCCGGGTTGCCGCCCGCTTCGCACGCCTGGGGCTCAGGGAAGTGATTCCCGAGCTACGCGGCCAACCCGCGCAACCCGTTGTCTTCGAGCCGTGATCATCCTGGACACCAACGTGATCTCGGTGCTGATGCAGAGCGCACCGGATCCGGTCGTCGTCAGGTGGATCGATGCGCGACCTCCGGCGTCCCTATGGACGACGGCCATCACGGTCTTTGAGGTCCGCCTGGGACTGGAGGTTCTGGCGTCGGGGCGCCGGCGACGACTGCTGGAGGATGCCTTCGCCGCGACCCTCGAAGAGGACTTCGGAGGGCGAGTGCTCCCCTTCGACCAAGCTGCAGCGCATGCGGCTGGCCGCATCGCCGCAGAACGACGACGCCCCGGCCGCACGGTGGAAATCCGTGACGTCCAGATCGCCGGTATCGCCAGTGCGCGAAGCTCTGCCGTCGCCACTCGCAATGTGCGCCACTTCGAAGGCCTAGGCTTGGAAATCCTGGATCCCTGGTCAGCGTAATCGCGGCTCCGAGCGCGGCCGGCGGCGCCCGCGAGGGCGGGCGCCGCGCAAGGCCGGCTGGCTTTGATCAGTGGCCCGGCGTGGGTGAGCCGGCTGGGCAGGCGGCGGCCGGTGGCGGTACGTCGACGCCCTGCTTCTTGAGGTGCTCGTAGAAGTAGCCGGCGGCGAACTTGTCGTTGGCCGGGGTGGCCGCGGACCAGACCTGGGAGCAGGCGGCCTGGTCGCACTTGCCGCCCAGGGTGCTCGCGGCGCCGGTGCAGACCGGGCAGGTGCAGGTCGCCCTGTCCCCCTTGGGTCCGTCGACCTTGCATGGCGCGCCGTAGCACCAGGCCCACTTGGTGGAATCGCTGGCGCAGGTGAGCGTGCTGTCCTTGACGTCGAAGGCGTTCGAATACGTCGACATGATCGCCATGCCGGGCTTGGGCGGCGTCGTCTGGCTGCGGCCCTTCACCGTGCACGCCGCCGGCCCCATGGACCAGCCGTTCTCCACGTTGCAGGCGCATTCGACCCGCGTCGGGTCCGACGTCGGACGGCAGAGCGCCTTGATGCAGAGCGCGTAGTACCCCTGGCAGAATTGAGCGTCACTGGCTCCCATGCTCGCGTTGCACTGCGGCCGGTCCACCGGCCTGTCCGCCGCCAGCGCCGGTGCGGCCACCAGGCATCCGATCAGCAACGCCAACATACTTCCCTGTCGCATCGTCATCCTCCCCTCTGGAGAGCGAGGCGGTCGGTACCGCGCGGGGATCGCGCGCCCCGGCCCCACTTCGCCTCCGATACAGGTTTTTGTGACGCTAGCATGGATGACACCGCCCGCGCCCGTCCTGCGTCGTGCGTTGCCTTCGTGCCGGGAGGCGATAGGATTGTCAAGTCGTACCCCACAAGCGGAGAGTCGCGTGGTCCCTGAGCAGTCCCTGTACCGCCTGTACGTCGTCCCCGCGGCCGGCGCTCCGTTCGAGCGGGCGCTCGACGGCGAATCGCTGGTCGTCGGGCGCGCCGCCTCCGCCGACCTGGTGATCGAGGACCTGTTCCTCTCGCGCCACCACTCGCGCTTCTTCCGCCGCGGCGACCGGCTGTTCGTCGAGGACCTGGGCTCGCGCAACGGTACCCTGGTCAACGGCCGCGCCATCGCCGAGCCTACCGAGGTGCGGCCCGGCGACGCGGTGCAGATCTCCGGCAGCGTCCTCACCGTGGCGCGTCCGCTGCCTGCCTCCGGCGCCGCCGGAGGCTTCGCGGGAAGCGACCTCGGCGGCGACTTTCCCGAGGGCGACGGCACGGTGATGATGGGACGCGACGCGGCGGCGATCTTCCGCCCGGCGGCCCAGCTCCTCGACAGCGCCCCGACGGCGGTGCACTACGCCGAGCAGCTCAAGATCCTCAACGAGGTCCATCACGCCCTGAGCCGGCCCATCCATCAGCGGGCGCTGCTCGACCTGATCCTGGACCGGGTGTTCGATCACCTGCGCCCGGAACAGGGGGTGATCTACCTGAAGGGCGCCGACGGCGGCCTCCACCCGCAGGCCAGCCGCTCGGTCGACGACGCCCAGGACCAGCTGCTGGCCTCGCGCAGCCTGGCGCGCGAGGTCGCCGGCCGCGGCCTGGCGGCGCTGGTGCTCGACGCCCAGACCGACGCCCGCTTCGCCGGCGCCCAGAGCATCACCCTCTCCGGCGTGCGCAGCCTGCTCGCCGCGCCGCTGCTCGAAAGCGGCGCCGGCGGCACCCTCGGCATGATCGTCCTGGGCTCCAAGATCACCGTGCGCCAGTTCACCGAGGCCGACATGGAGCTGCTCGTTTCGCTCGCCTCGGTCGCCGCCCTCTACCTGCGCAACCTCGCCTTGGCCGAGGAGGCCGCCGAGCGCCGCCGTCTGGCCGACGAGCTCGAGCTGGCGCGCCAGATCCAGCTGGCCCTGCTGCCGACGCAGCTCCCCACCCTGCCCGGCTACGACCTGCACGCCGGCAATCAGCCCTCGCGCGGCGTCTCGGGCGACTTCTACGCCGTCACGCCGCGCCGCGACGGCGCCGAGTGCGTCGTCGTCATCGCCGACGTCTCGGGCAAGGGCATGGCCGCCTCCCTGCTCACCGCCAGCCTGGAAGCGTTCGCCGCCGGCCCCATCGAGGACGGCCTGGGGGCCGAGGAGATCTGCGCCCGCCTTTCGCGGCTGCTCTTCCGCCGCACGCCGCCCGCCAAATACGCCACCGCCTTTGTCGGCGTCCTGGACCTGGCGACCGGTGCCTGCCGCTACGCCAACGCCGGCCACAACCCGCCGCTGCTGGTCCGCGCCGGCGGCGACGTCGAGCCCCTGGCCGCCACCGGCGTCCCCATCGCTCTGCTCGCCACGGCCGACTACACCGCCGCCACCGTCACCCTCGCCCCCGGCGACACGCTCGTCCTCTACACCGACGGCATCGTCGAGGCCACCGACCCCGACGACCAGGAGTACGGCGACCAGCGTCTCACCGACCTGGTCCGCCGCCACCGCGCCGACGCCTGCCCCGCCCTCGCCGACGCTCTGGAAGCCGACCTGGAAGCCTTCGTCCGCGGCACCCCTTTCGCCGACGACCGCACCCTCATCTTGCTACGCCGCTTCCCTGGCTGAGTGCCACCGGCGCCGCTTCATCGAGCCTCCTCTCCCGGCCAGCCGAAGCTGTAGCGCAGCACGTCGGCGACCGCGCGATAGCCGATCCGACGGTAGACCGAGTTCGACGTCGGGTTGATCAGCTCGGTGTAGAGGATGCAGCGAACACCCTGCGCTCTGAGGGCCTGCGACAGGTGCCCGACGCAGGCGCCCGCATAGCCCTGGCCGCGTGCGCCAGGCGGCGTGTAGACGAACTGAATGCGCACCGTCCCGGCGACCGGCGTGGAATGGGTGGCCATCGAAACCGGGGTGCCGTCGACGTCCCACATCCAGAAGCGGCCGTCCGAAAGCCTGCGATCGACCACCACTGCCGGCGCATCGCCCAACTCGTCGACCTCGAGGGCGAAGGCCTGGGTCCAGGCAACCAACCGGTCGCGGTCGTCCAGGCCTGCCCGCCGCAGGCATCCGGCCACGCCGTCGCGCAGACGCACCGTGGGGCAGTGATAGAGGCGCAGGCCGCTCACCGGCCGCGCCGGCACCTTGCGGCGCTCCGCCCACTGGCCGGCGAAGCGGGCCGACGTCGCCGCATCGGCATTGACTCCGGGCACGGCGATCTTCGCCTCAGCGACTGCGTCGGCCAGCGCCTCCACCGATTCGTCATCCATCGGGGTGAGCAGCAGCGGAAAGTCGAGCGGCGACTGAAAGGCCACGCCGGTCACCATGGCGCCGTTGCGCACCACCCAATAGCGCCCCGGCTCGCTGCCTGCCGCGCGCTCCTGCAGCAGGCTCAGCACCAGGTTGTGCAGCACCGGCTCGGAGGTCAGGTAGCCGTCCGCCGCGGCCAGCACCTGACCGGCGTCCGCGCTCATCGTCACATTCAAGCTCATCCCCTGATTCTAACGGCGGTCAGGCACCGGCCCAACTGCAGATCGAGCTCCAGCTCTTTGGTACGGCGTTCACGGGGACTGCCAACCTGACGAGCGATTTCCTGCCCGCGGAAACGGTGGCGAGTGTCGCCTCGGAGAACCTGTCGGACGGCGGTGACGTTGCTCTTCGGGCAGACCTCCGTTGCCAGTGTGCATCTGTTTCTTCATGCCAGTGGTTACTTCGAATGTAGCGATGCAAAACGATTTTCTCGGCAAATCCGCGCCGTCGCGGCCTCGCCGATCTGCTCGGTGCGCCCGGCGCTCAGGAAGCGCATCGCACGAATGCCATAGGTCGATAAGCTTGTGACCTTCGTGGTGAACCTCTATGGTGGATGCAAAAGGAGGATCACGCGTGCGAAAAATTATTGTTTTCCTGTCCGGAGTGTGTCTGTGTGCAGCGATTGCCGCCGATCGCGCGGCGGCATCTCCAGCCGAAGCCATCCGCCAGGCGGTGGCCGCAGCGCATCTCAAGCGCGACGGCGCCAAGCCGGAGGCTTGCAGCTTTCTGTCGATCGGCTGCAATCAAACAGTCAACGCGGCGCTTGGCTCGTCCGGCTGCGCTCTCAGCGACGGCCAGCTGTCGGACCTCTATGCCTTCAATGGCATCACCGGCACCACGGTGACCGCCACGCTCACCAGCGCCGATTTCCCACCTTTCCTTGATCTGCTCGATCCGTCGGACAACAGCGCGGGCGACGATGGCGAACCCGTCGTGGCAACGGTGAGCGGAACCCTCTACGCCACTGGCCAGTGGGTGCTCGGCGTGACCAACTTCAACGAGTTTCTGCAGACGGGCAACTACACCCTGTCGTTGCAGTGCTCGAGCGGCGGAGGCGCCGGCGCCTGCTCGGCGGACGGCAACACCCTCTGCCTCAACTCCAACCGCTTCAAGGTGACCGCCACCTACAACGCCGGCGCGAGCGGCTCGGGCCAGGCGCATGCCGTGTCGATGACCGATGACACCGGCTACCTCTGGTTCTTCGCGTCGAACAACGTCGAAACCGTGATCAAGCTCATCGACGGCTGCGGCACCGGCGGCCACTACTGGGTCTTCGCCGGCGGGCTCACCAACGTCAATGTCGTGATCACCGTCACCGACACCCAGACAGGCGCCATGAGGACTTACTCCAACCCTCAAGGCACGGTATTTCAGCCTATCCAGGACACCGCCGCCTTCGCCAGCTGTCCCTGAAGCGGCAGCCGCAGCAGCGGCAGAGTCCGCGCCCGGCCGGCCCGCGTTCGCCGCGGACCGGCCGGGGCAGCCTCCGGCGTGCTAACTCTCAAGATCTATATAATCTAGACAGCAATTGCTATAAGATAGACTTGTGGCTTAGGCGCAAGCTTTGGATGATGGCCGAGGTTTCTCCTAAAGGCAGCCGAAGCAACAAGGAAACGCAAGCGCCGTCACCTTCCTTGAAGGAGGGAACATGACGACAAAGGGATATGGGGTGATTGTCATTGGCGCCGGCTCGGCCGGCAGTGTGCTGGTGGGAGAGTTGGCGGCGGCCAGGGCCAGCGTCCTGTTGTTGGAGGCCGGCGGCCCGATCGAGGCGTACCCGCAGATCTGGGACCCCAATCAGATCAACTGCCTCTACGACATCTCGGCGATTCACTGGGGATACAAGACCACTCCCCAGGTCAACCTGGACCAGCGTGTGCTCGACGAGTGGCGGGCCAAGGTGATGGGCGGCTGCAGCTCCCACAACGACATGGTCTATACGCGGGGCGCCCGCGGCGACTTCGACGCCTGGGCAAACACCTACGGATGCCCAGGCTGGGACTACGATTCCGTGGCGCCTTCCTTCGACGCCGTCGAAAAGCGGCTCAGGCCCAGGACGACGCAGATCAACGGCTTTGGCAAAGCGTTCATCGACACCTGCGTCGACCTGGGGATTCCGTTCAACCCCGACTACAACTCCGGCGGCAGCATGCGCGGAGTGAGCCTGCTCCAATCGACGATCGAATACAAAGAGGGCTATCAAGCCCCGCGCCGGGTGACCAGCTTCGATCGCTACGTCAAGCCGGTGATGGACGCGCCGAACGTCACGGTCGTCGGCGGGGCGCTGGTGACCCGAGTGATCATCGACGCGAAAGGCCGCGCGACCGGCGTCGAGTACGTGGTCGATGGGCGCTCCGAGATTGCCTCGGCCGGCGAGGTCGTGCTGTGCGCTGGGGCGATCAACAGCCCCAAGATCCTGATGCTGTCCGGCGTCGGCGATCCCAAGGAGCTGGCTCGGACAGGGATCCCCGTCGTTGCCGAGATCCCGGCCGTCGGGACCAACATGCAGAACGCGATCATCTTCCTGGCCAACTGGAAGTCCGCTCAGCCGATCAAGGGCCAGCCGGTCAACGAGGGATGCGCGATCGTGTGGGACAACATGATCGACGACGATCAGCCCATGACCTGCCTCGAAATGATGTGCGGCCAATATACCTGCGATCAGTCGCCCGCCGAGCTCGAAGGTTTCTATAGCGTCAGCGGCGGCGCCATGCGCCTTCTCAGCAAGGGTTCTGTCACCTTGGCTTCGAACGACCCTGCCGTGGCGCCGATCATCGATCCCCGTCTCCTCTCGGTGCAGGAAGACTACGATCAGTGCCTGGCCGCGTACTCCCTCATGCTCAAGGTCGGCAACGCTCCCGGCCTCGCGGACTGGCGCGCCGGGCAGGTCAATCCCGCGCCGGGGACCAAGCCCGCCGATTGGTTGCTGAGCAACATCTACAGCTACAGCCATCCGGTGGGGACCTGCGCCATGGGGTCGGGGCCGGCGGCGGTCGTCGATCCGGCGACCCTCACCGTGCACGGTCTATCTGGTTTGCGGGTCGCCGACGTTTCGATCATGCCCCGCATCACCTCCGGCCACACCCAGGGGCCGGCGTTCATGATCGGCCACCGGGCCGCCAGGATGATCCTGGGGCACTCGGGATAAGGCGCCGGGTCCTATGTTCACCTGCTGGCTGGAGGGTCGAGCCACTGCCCGGCAGGCAGATTCAAGGTGCAGACGTGGGACAGTCCGTGGGCGGCGGTCCAGCGGTCCACCAGATCGGGATATTGGGGGGCCTGGGGGTTTTCCAGGTGCCAGCCGGGAGGGGTGAAGCCGCTGTAGCCGTTGACCGTGGGCAGCGTCAGGCGCTCGGCGATCAGCATGGCGTCAATCTGCAGCGCGATGGGGCTGGTCGGCCGGAGCGGCGAAGACTGGCGAATCGCAAAGCTCTGGCAGCGCGGGCCCGGGCTGGGAATCGACGCCAGGCGTGCCAGCTCCTGCTGGCGATGGACGCCATGGGTCCGGGTCAGGTTGACCTCCTCGAAGGCCAGCCAGGCGCTGACCGCGACGATCGCGGCAAGGGCCAGGCGCCGGCGCGGCTCGCTGCTCCAGGCTGCGCGCGCGGTGATTGTTTCCCAGGCCGTGGAGAGCGCGGCGATCACGACCACCACCATGGCCAGGCTCAGCTGATATTGAAAGCGGAAGGTCTGACGGATTGCGACGGCGCCGGGCACGATGCGCCAGACCAGGTACCAGAGCGAACCGCTCTGGGTTCGGCAGAGCAGAGCCCAGGCCGCGAAGATCGACGCCGCGGTCGAGGCCAGCAGCACCGCGCGCAGCTCGCCGCGCCGGCGCGCCAGCCGCTGAGCGCCGGAACAGAGCAGCACGCAGCTGGCGGCGAAGGCGATGAGCAGGCCGGGCGGCAGGCCGTAATCCCAGCCCACGTTGGCATACCTTGGGTCCAGGCGGCGCATCAGCCAACCCCAGGCGACGTTGCGAGTGCTGACGTTGAAAAGGTCGCCGAAGGTCATGGCGTTGCGTGTCACCTCGGCGTACGATCGCGCCTGGCCGGCGGCGATGGCCGGCCCGTAGGTGACGATGAAGGGCGCCAGCGCCAGCGCGGCCGCGGCTCCCAGGTAGAGAATCGATCGCCAGCTGCTGGCGACCAAGGCCAGGTAGCGTGAGGCCATCCGCCATTGGATCGACACGGCGATGGCTGCCGCGATGGCGGTGAAGAAGAGCAAGAACCAGCCGGTGTAGAAGTCGGAAAAGAGAATCAATGAAAAGAGGGCGCCGGCCGCGCTCAACCAGGCAGGCGCGCTTGCGGCGCGGCCCGCTCCGGCCTTGGCGCCCTTGACCAGGCACAATAAGAACAGGGGCACCAGCATGATGGTGTAGGCCTGCGGCAGCACCCGCGAATGCAGCAGGTTGGAAAAAACGCAGAGCAGGGCGCCGAGGATGGCGAAGCCGCGGCCAAAGCCGAAATTGCGGAGCAGCCCGATCGTCGAGGCATAGCCGACTTGCGTCAGCAGCCAGAGCGTCAGCTCGAACGCGACGTACGGATCGCAGCCAGTGAAGCGGAGCGCCGAGTACGGCAGCGATTGCAGGAAAAAAGTGGCGGAGTATGCCAGGACGTGCTGGACAGGAAAGAAGAAGGGCGGCGACAGCCAGTCGTCCAGGCCGCGATAGACGTTGTGCCAGTGTTCCAATAGCGCCAGGGTCAACCGGGCATCGCCGAAGTCGCCGGCGATGAGCTCGCCGCGGGAGACGATGAACTCGCCAAAACAGAGGCCGCTTGCCACCAGGCTGACAACCACTGCCGCGGCGTAGAAGCCGCCGGTGGACCACTCCCGGCCGCCGCGCTCGCCGCGAAGACACTGGCCGCCGCGGCCCTGTTCCGACCGACGCTTCGCCATCCAGGGTTCTCCTCAGTCCAGGTCCGCGCGAATCGCCAGGGGAGTATATTCGCGGCCGCTCTGGACGGCGCGCTTCTGGCGCGTTGATGGAGCCGCGAGGCACAGGTATAGAGGATGGACTGCCGCTGTGCCGCGCAGATCCGCGCGGCGGCGGGCGCCCTGAAAACGGCCTCGACCATGGAGACGTGAGATGAAAAAGAACGTCAGGAAGCTCCAGCTCAATCGCGAGACCCTGCACTTCCTCAGGTTCACGGACGTGACCGGCGGCGCCACCGCGACGGTCTGCTCCAGGATTTGCGGCGTCACCGACGGCGGCGGCGGCGTTTGCACAGGAGCCCATTGCACAGGAGCCGATTGCAACTAGCAGAGGATGTCGGGTGAACCACGGCGACGGCGGTGAAAGCCGCCGCCGCCGCGCCCCGAGGTCCCACCGCCGTTGCCCTGCAACGAGCGCCCGTCTCAGGGTTCCGCGGCGCGCTGCGCAGTCCCGAAGTCATGGAACACGCGGAACAGATTGCCGTCCAGATCTGCCGCGGTAAACTCGAACAAGCCCCACTGCTTCGGCTCCGGTGCGGATATCAATTTGACGCCGCTGGCGCTCCACGCGCGATACAGCTCATCCACGTCAGCGTTGCTCTCCAGATTCAGCCAGACCAGTGCCGGCCCGGCGTTGCCATATCCCTTGCGGTATTCCTGACTCGCCAGAAAGATCCGGCAGCTGCCCCTTGAAACACCTGCCAGTCCGAGCTCCTCGCCGCCCCAATCGAGCGTGAAGCCCAGGTTGGTTTGGTAGTAAGCCGCCGCTCGCTTCATGTCTTTGACCGGTATCTCGGGAACGGCGCTCGGAAACTCTGCGTTCATGGTCACTCCTTGGTCGCCGGCACGGCAAGGGCGGCGCCGATGGTTGCCGGCTCGACCGGGGGCGCCGCCCTGGCGGAGCGATCGGTCGATGGCGTCCAGCAGGCGCACGACGCGCAGGCCGGATGCGCCGTCCGAGATGGGGCGGTTGCCGGTCTTGATGGCGCGCACCAGGTCGGCGACGGCCAGGGCCAGGGGCTCGCACGCGTCGTTGCAGGGGAGGTCACGGCCGGCGTCGAAGACGCCGGCTCTCCAGGGCGGGGCGTCGAAGATGCGCAGCTTTTCCTGGGACGCGAGGTCGTCCCAGAGAACGGTGCGGCGGTCGCCTCCCAGGAGGATGCGCCGCTGTTTGAAGGGGGCGACCCAGCTGACGTGGAGGTGGGCCAGCAAGCCCGAGGGGTAGCGCAGGGTGATGAAGGCCAGGGCGGCGCTGCCGTCCGCCAGGTGGCCGGCGGCATGTGCCGAGATCGCCTCGGGCGACTCCTGCCGCAGCAGGCGGTCGAGCAGCGCCAGGTCGTGCACCGCGAGGTCCCAGGCCACGTTGACGTCGCTGCGCACCCGCCCCTGCGCGATGCGCGTCGAATCGTAGTAGGTCAGCGCGCCGAGGTCGCCGCGGTCCACCAGGTCGGCGAGGCGGGAAAACGCCGGCGCGAAGAGGTAGGTATGGTCCACCAGCAGGACCCGGCCGCGCCGGGCGGCTTCCGCGACCAGGCGCTCGGCGTCTTCGACCCGCGTCGCCAGGGGCTTTTCGACCCACACGTGGAGGCCCGCGGCCAGCGCCCTCCGCGCCAGCGGGAAATGGGAGCCGGCCGGCGTCGCGACGACGACGGCATCCAGGGTGCCATCGGTCAGGAGGTCCACGTCGCGCGCCACCACGCGCGTTTCTGGATGGTCGCGTGCGGCCAGCGCGCGCCGGGCGGCATCCGGGTCCCCCACGACCGCCAGGGTCACGGCCGGGTGCGCCCGGAGATTGCGGGCGATGAGGCTCCCCCAAAGGCCGAAGCCCAGCAGGCCGACGCGGATCATCGCGCGTCGCCGGGCGGGTGCAGCCGCGCCGGCACTCCTGCCACGACGGCGCCGGGCGGCACGTCGCGGGTCACCACGGCGCCGGCGCCCACCAGCGCTCCGGCGCCGATCTCGACTCCGCACAGCACCACCGCGCCGCTGCCCAGCGAGGCGCCGCGGCCCACCCGGGTGGGCGTGAGCTTCCAGTCGTCAGCGGTCTGCAGGCGCCCGGCGGCCGTGGCGCGCGGATACCGGTCGTTGATGAACAGGACGCCGTGGCCGACGAACACCTCGTCCTCGAGCGTCACGCCGGAGCATAGGAAGCTGTGCGAGGAGACCTTGCAGCGCCGGCCGACGCGCGCGCCGCGCTGGATCTCGACGAAGGCGCCGATCCGGCTGCCGTCGCCGATCGTGCAACCATACAGATTCACCAGGCCGGGCTGGGGGATGTCCACCCCCTCGCCCAGGACCACGTCGGCGGCAATCGGCACCTGGCTCCTCCCCTCTCCTGCGCCCGTGGCGCATCCGTCGCGTTGCAGCCGGCCTCACCCGCGCGCGGCCAGCGAGCGCACGGCGAACCGGACCTTCTTGCCCAGGGTCCAACCCGAGCGGCCATGCCGTCGCGGCGCGCGCTCATAGACCACGGTGGCACAGGGCTCAGTCAGCTCCCGATCCAGGCGGCCGAGGGCCGCAAAGACGTCCACCGGAGCCGGCTGGCGCGCCGCCAGGGCAGCCGCCACCGACCGGTCGACCAGGACGAACCCGGCGCCCCCGGGCGGCAGGCCCGCGGCGCCGCGCCACCGCCGCAGAAGGCCGTGATACAGCCGCCCCGGCGCGGCGGTCAGCGCCGCCCGCCGCGCCGCCGGCGAACCGAGCCCGCCGCGCCGCCGTACCGCCCAGACGATGCGCGCGCCGCGGCGCCAGGCGTCCACCATCGCGGGACAGCTCTCGGGCGGATCCTGCAGGTCGGCCGCCAGCAGCAGCACGGCCGTGCCGCGCGCCGCGGCGAAACCGCGCAGGATCGCCGCATGCGAGCCGCCGTTGCGCGCCAGGCGCAGGCCGCGCACGCGGCCGTCCAGCGCCGCCAGCCGCGCCACCGCGGCGCTCGTGCCGTCCGTCGATCCGTCGTCCACCACGATCCACTCCCAGGTCGCAACCGCCTGGGCCAGCGCCGCCGCCAACCGCTCATGCAGAAGGGGAAGATTCGCCTCCTCCTGGAATGCCGGGGTGACGATCGACAGAGCCGGGACGGCGGCGCCGGCCGGCGGCGGCAGCGGCGGTGGCGTCACCGGCAGGCCTCCTCGAGCGCCGCGACGACGCGCGCCGGATCACCGTCATCCATCTCGGGGTAGAGCGGCAGCAGGATCGAATGGTCCTGCAGCTCCTCGCTGACCCGCAGGTGCGGGCACCCGCCCGCCGCGCAATCGTCGCCGCCGGCGCCGCCAGGGCCGCCAGCGTCGCCGGCGCCGCAGCGCCAGGTGCCGGGGGGGAACGCCGGCTCGCGGTGGGCGCACATCACGCCGCGCCGGGTGGCGATCCCGGCGTCGAGGAGACGCTGCATCACGCGCCGCGGATCGAGGTGCGGGGCAAGCCTCACCGCGTAGCTCTGCCAGTTGCTGCGCGCCCAGGCGGGTTCATGCGGCGGCGCGACGTCGTTCCTCCCGGCGAGCAGCTGGTGGTATCGCGCCGCCAGGTGGCGCCGGCGCGCGACCAGCGCCGGCAGCCGTTGCAGCTGGGCGCGCCCCACCGCCGCCTGGAGGTCGCTCATCCGGTAGTTGTAGCCGAGGTCGAGGTACGACTCGATCTCGACCCGCGCCGAGGCGTGCCGCGCTTCGGCCGGCAGGCTCATGCCGTGCTGGCGCCAGCGCCGCACCTGCCGGTCGAGCGCGGCGTCGGCGGTGGTCAACATGCCGCCCTCGCCGGTGGTCAACACCTTGCGTCCGTGGAACGAAAAGCACGCCACGTCGCCGTGCGGGCGCCCGATCGGCTGCCAATCCTGGCCGGCATCCGAGTCCGCGCCTGAGCCGCGGATGGCACTGCCGATGGCGCAGGCCGCATCCTCGACCAGGGCCAGTCCGTGCCGGTCGGCGAGCCGGCGCAGCGCCGCCACGTCGCAGGGCATGCCCAGCTGGTGCACGCACAGGATGGCGCGCGTCGCCGCGCCGATCGCCGCCGCCGCCTGACCCGCGTCGATATTGCCGGTCCGCGGCTCGACGTCGACGAACACCGGCACGGCGCCGCAATAGCGGATGGATGCCGCGCTGGCGACGAACGACGAGCTGACCGTGACCACCTGGTCGCCCGGCTTTACGCCGACCGCACGCAGCGCCAGGTGCAGCGCCGCCGTGCCGCTCGCAACCGCGCAGGCGTGCGGCGCGCCCACCGCGGCAGCCATCTCGCGCTCGAATGCCGCCACCTCGGCGCCCTGGCTCACCCAGCCGGAGCGCAGCACGCGGCTCACCGCCGCCTCCTCGGCGGCGCCCAGGACCGGCCGCGCGAGGGGCAGCCGTCGCGCGATGTCCGGCTCGGTCGCCATTGGACCTATCCTATGGGTCCAGGGCGGAAAAATCGACGGCGGCCAGCCGGTGGCCGGCGGTCGCGGCTCGCCGGACATCGGGCTATCCTGGTCTTCATGTCGCCCTCCGATCCCAGCTCCTCCGGCCGCGTCGTGCCGGCGTTTTTCGCCCACCGCGCCATCGAACCCGACGCGCCCTTCGAGACGGCGCTTGCCGCCCATCTGCGCAGCAGCAGCACCGCCGCCGAGATCGAGGCCTTCTTCGACCAGTTCACCGCCGCGCACGGCGACCTGGCTGCGCGCCTGCGGCGGACGGCCCTGCGCGCCCTGCTGGGCCGCCTCGGCGACGGCGCCCAGGTCGGGCTCGGCGTCACCGTCCGGCACCCCGAAACGTTCACCGTCGGCGCCGGCGTCTTCGTCGGCGATCGCGCCGTCCTCCAGGGGCGGCACGACGGCCGCTGCGTGATCGGCGACCGCACGTGGATCGGCCCGCAGGCCTTCCTGGACGCGCGCGACCTCGAGATCGGCGACCTGGTGGGCATCGGCCCCGGCGTGCGCATCGTCGGCTCGCGTCACAGCGGCGAGCCCGCCGCCCAGGCGGTCATCGCAACCGACTTGGAAATCCTGCCGGTGCGCATCGAAAGCGGCGCCGACCTCGGCGCCGGCGCCGTCGTCCTGCCCGGCGTGACCATCGGCCGCGGTGCCGTCGTCGGCGCCGGTGCCGTCGTCACCCGCGACGTCCCGCCGCTCGCCGTCGTCGCCGGCGTTCCGGCGCGCCCGCTCCGGCGCCGCGGCGCGCGCACCGCCCGGCAGGCCGCCGCGGACTGACCGATGGGTGTGGTCAGTGCGCGGCCAGCGCGGCGAGCGCCGCCTCGATGCGCGCCGCGTCGCCCCGGCGGCCGGCGGCACGGTCGGCGAGCAGCGCCTGCGCCTGGCGATCGCGCTGGCTCGCCGCACGTCCCGTAAGACCCTGTTGCAGCAGCGATCCGGCGCGTGCATAGTCGCGCCGCGCGATGGCGCTCCAGGCGTCGCGATACGCTTCCCGGATCTGGAGGGCGGCCGGCGCGATCTGCCGCCGCAGCGGCCCCTCGGCCTGCTCCAGGACCGGCCATGCCGCCGCCAGGTCGCCCGCGGCGGTGGCGAAATCGAAGACCCGCAGCGCGGTGACGCCGTTGTGCAGGTGCGCCAGCCCGCCGTGCGGCGGCGGATCGGCCGCTTCCCCGGGCCGCTCGTCGCCGCGCCGCACGAACACCGCCGCGGTCGGGCCGTAGAAGATCGCGCGCCAGTCGGGCGAATCCAGGAAATTGCGCTCGCAGGCGGCCTGGCGGTGCTCGATCACCGCCAGCCGCGCCGGATAGCGGGTCTGGAAGTCGTCGAAGATGCCGCCGTAGGTGAAACGGGCCTGGTCCTGGAACCACGCACGCCACACGGCATCGAGAGCCAGCTCGCTCGCCCAGGAGCAGTAGATCGCCGTCCGCGAGGTCGGCGTCCACGAGTAGATCGTCGGATCGGGCACCAACGACCCGGTATCCCGGATCTGCTGCGCGTAGGCCAGGTGGAAGAACAGGTCCCCGTCGAGAACCGGGCCGGCGTAGCGCACCACGACCACCGCCGCCAGGCACCCCGCCAGCGCCGCCGTCACCAGCAACAGCGGCAGCGGAGCGCGGCCGCCGATGAGCCGCCCGCTCAGCCGTTGGAGGTTGGCGGCCGGCTGCGGCTTGGCGAGCTGCGGCGGGGGGTCCTCGATCGACAAGGCGTGCGCGTCGCGCGTCGCGCGCCGGGTGTCAGGGCTGGCGGGCGACCGCCGGCGCGCCGGCGGCCAGCCGCCGCAACGCCAGGGCGCCGAGCAGCACCGCCAGCGCACCCAGGCCCCACAGCGACAGGGTCGGGACCAGCACCGCGGCGGGCGTGATCGTGTCGACCTCGGTCAGGGTCACCTCGTCGCCATTCGGGACGGTGCACGATAGCGCCTTTTGCGCGCCGTAGCAGATGGGGGCGGGGCCGATGATCGTCTGCACGGAGACGGTCGTCTGCGCCGTTGGCCCGGTGCAGGTCACTGTGGTTTCGAGCTGGATGTTCGCCGGCCCCTGGCTGCACGATTGGCCGCTCGGCACGCACGGTGGCGGCGTGTACACCTGGCAAGGGTTGGTGGTGGGCGTACAGGTCTGGGCGCGCGCCAGGGTGCCGCCGGCCGCGAGCGCCAGCATCGCCGCCACTGCCAGGGCTCGCCCCAGAGGCAGGCGGCCGGCGGATCGCGCAGCGGCGGATTGCTTGGTTCCCTTCGCGCGGTCGGCGCCGGAGCGCAGGATACGCCGCCGAAATGCATGCTACCGTCCGGAATCTTGCCTCGTTCCCGTGTGGCGCGAGCATCCGCTAGGCGCGGAACGGGCTGGAGGGACTGTGGTGCACGGCACGATCGCACGGCCCATCCTGGTGACCGGCGGCGCCGGCTTCATCGGCTCCGAGCTGGTGCGCCAGCTGGCGGCCGCCGGTGACAGCGTCATCGTGCTCGACAACCTGAGCAACGGCAGCGCCAGCCGCCTGGAGGGCCTGCCCGCCGAGCGCGTCCGCCTGGTGGTGGGCGACGTGCGCGACACGCAGAGTGTCGCCGCGCTCCTGGCCGAGGCCGGCACCGTCTATCACCTGGCCTGCCTTGGGTTGCGCCACTCCCTCCATTCGCCGCAGGAGAACCACGAGGTCAACGCCACCGCGACGCTCGCCCTGCTGGAGCTGGCGCGGCGGGCAGGCGTCGCGCGGTTCGTGCACGTGTCCAGCTCCGAGGTCTACGGATCGGCCCGCGACGTGCCGATGTCCGAGGACCACCCGACGCGGCCCACCACCGTCTACGGCGCCGCCAAGCTGGCCGGCGAGAGCTACGCCCGCGCCTGCGGCGCGACGCACGGCCTGCCGGTCGTCGTGGTGCGCCCGTTCAACAGCTTCGGGGTGCACGGCCATCACGAGGGCGACAGCGGCGAGGCCATTCCGCGCTTCCTTCTGCGCGCGATGGCGGGGCGCCCGCTGACGGTCTTCGGCGACGGCACCCAGACCCGCGACTTCACCTACGTCACCGACACGGCGCGCGGCATCCGCCTGGCGGGAAGCGCCGCCGCCGCGGTCGGGCGCACGATCAACCTGGGCAGCGGCCGCGAAACCGCCATCGGCGATCTGGCCCGCCGCATCGCCGCGCGCTACGCCCCTCCCGGCACCCCGGCAGCAGTGGTGCGCCACGACCTCACCCGCCCCGGCGACGTGCAGCGCCAATGCGCCGGCATCGGCCTCGCAGCCAGCCTGCTCGGCTACCAGCCTGCAGTGACCATGGAGGAGGGACTCGACCGCCTCCACGCCTGGTATCGGGCGCAAGGCCTGGCCGCCGACCGCCTGCTGCAGGACCAGGCCGGCGAGATCAACTGGATCTCCTAACCCGCCGGTTCTCGTTGAGGTCGCGCTAGTCTGGGTTTCCGGCCAGACCTTCGCGGATGGCGGAGGCGTAGGCGGCGACGTTGTCGTTGATCCGCCGCGGCGATGCTATTTGAACACGCCGGCGAAGACGAGCAGCAGGACCAGCACCAGAATGCCGAGGCAGATGCGGGCGGCGGTCATGAGGTGGGTGCGGCCAGCCGGGCGGCCGCCTTTGACCTTGACGCCGGATAGGGCCACCAGGCCGATGGCCACGACGACGAATCCGAGAATGACGATCCAACTCATGGCTCTCTCCTTGACCGCTCGTTTTTAAGCCCCTGTCGATATCGGAGCTCTTGCAATCTTGGGACCCGGCTGAAGCGCAGGACTTCGGCGACCCCGCGACAGCCGTTCTGGCGACCGGCTTGGCCGGGAGCCCGGCGGCGCGGCCGCGTGCCTCCCGATATTTGCCTGACGATAGATGTGTTGGGTATTCTTGATCCAGTGTCGCAGCGTTTCATCACCGTTACGATTATGAGGAGATCGCTATGCATCGTACCTGGAACGGAGCAATTACGGTTGCGGCGGCGGCTCTCGCCGGCGCGCTCTCTCTATCCCCCGGAGCCGCGGCGCAGGTCGGCGGCGTCGGCGGCATGTCGCACGGCGGCCTCGACTCAGGCCGCAGCATGAACCAGATCAAGGACCCGGCGCAGCAGGCGGCCGACGCCTACTCGCGCGGCGCCAAGTACATGCGCAAGGCGGAAAAGGAGAAGGACGCCAAGGACAAGGCGAAGCTCTACCAGAAGGCGAAGGACGAGCTCACCAAGTCGGTCGGCTATCAGCAGACCTACGATGCGCTGCTGGCGCTCGGCCAGGTAAGCCTGGCGCTCGACGACCGGTCGTCGGCCGCCACCTACTGTGCGCAGGCCGGCTCGCTCAAGCCCTCCGACGCGGCGGCTCAAGCGTGCGTGCAGACCGCGTCAGCGCCGGCGGCCGCGACCACCACCGCGACGGCGGCGCCGCCGCCGGCACCACCGCCCCTCCGATAGGATTGCCGGGCGCCCCCCGGGCCCCGATCGCGAGCGCGCCGCCAGGCGCGTCGCGGTCGGGGCCTCTTGCCCCCATGATCCTCCCCGGTTTTCTGATCACCCTGCTCACCTTGCCGGGTGTCGTGGTCCACGAGCTGGCCCACCAGCTGTTCTGCCGCTGGACCGGCACCCGCGTCCTGCGCGTCTGCTATTTCCGCCTTGGCAACCCCGCCGGCTACGTCATCCACGAGCGCCCGACAAGCGTCTGGAAAAGCATCCTGATCGGCGTCGGTCCGCTCTTTATCAACACCGCGGGCGGCCTCGCCATCGCGCTCGTGGCCATCGCCCTGCACCGCTCCCGGCACCCCAATCCGTGGCTCTTCGCCGCCCTGATCTGGCTGGCCATCGCGGTGGCCATGCACTCCTTCCCCAGCACCGGCGACGCCAGGGCCATCTGGAGCGCCCTCTGGGCCAGGGATGCGCCGCTGACCGCCCGGCTTTTCGGCACCCCGCTTGTCGGCCTGATCTACCTGGGCGCGTTCGCCTCGATCTTCTGGCTCGACCTGGCCTACGGCCTGGGAGTCGCCATCGGCATCCCCTACCTGCTCCACATCCTGCCCCGGTAGGCTCCCAATCGGCCCTGGCGTGCCCGGCAGTCTATGGCGCTTCGCCTACTTGCGCAGCAGTTTGAAGGCGTGGTTGCGGGAGCCGGTGAGGATGCTCTCGAGCACCCAGACGACGCACATCGGCTCGAGCAGGCGGGCGCTCTCGATACCGCCGAGATCGACCACGCTCGGCCAGCCGAGCTGGCCGCAGATCTCGGTGACGGTGCGCTTCGCCCCTGCGTCGTTGCCGCAGAGGAACATGTCCGGCGGGCCGCCGGGGAAATCGGGGTTGACCATATGGTCGACGCCGACGGCATTGAACGCCTTGACGACGTGCGATCCCGGCAGCCAGCGCTGCACCTGTTCGCCGGCCGAATCGGTGTGACCGAGCGCCAGGCCCGGTGGCTTGCCGGGCGCGAAGACCAGCGGGTTCATCACGTCGATCACCACCTTGCCGTCGAGGTTCTCGACCCCGGCGAGGTCGATAGCGCTCTGCGCGCCGTTCCAGGAGGCCGCGAGAAGCGCCAAATCGGCGAACTCCGCGGCCGCCGCGAACGTGCCGGCCGACGCCCGGGCGCCGCCCTTTTTGACCCACTCCTGCACTTCAGGCTTCTGCGGCTCGCGCGTACCAAGTTTCACCTCGTGCCCGGCGGCGAGGAACCCGCCGGCGAGCGTCTGCCCGACATTGCCCGAACCCAGGACGCCAATCTTCATCGTCAGCTCCTTCAGAGGTCAAAGCGGTCCCGGCGGCGGGCGCACCAGCGAACCCGCGCCCCAGGACAGACCGCCAGCCCATCATGGCATAGCGGCAGCCAGCCCCACGGCTGGTCGAATTCCGCGCGCTAAGCGGAGGGGCGCGTCGCTTCAGCAGGTGCTGTCGGGGCAGCCGAAGGTGGCGTAGCCCGAGACCTCGTAACCACCAGTCGACAATGGGTGGCAGGCGACGGTCGTGAAGATGGTGACGTGGCACGCCAAGTTGCCGCAGTCCGACGAAGCAAAGGAGTGGAGCTGCTGGCTCAGGTCAGTGCTGGCGGTCGCGCAGGTGTCTCCGGCGGCGGGCACCGTCGGCGTCGTTCCGCCGCCTGCCATGTCGCAATAGGCACCGCACTTGGGCGCCACCGTCGCGGCGAGGGACGCAGCAAGGAAGAACTCCTTTAGCGAGTCTTGCTGGAAGCAGGCTCGAACCGGCTCGGCCGAAGCGGTGAAGATGGGAGCCAAACCGATGATGGCGGCGAGCGGCAGCAGCAGGCGAAGCTTAGACATTGGGCCTCCGATCTCCGGCACCGAGAGCCGGGACATATGTTTACTTCCACATGCGCGGCAGAAACTTATCAACTTATATCGTATCTCATGGTCAACTCGATCGAGAAAAGGAGTGCCAACTGGCCACCAGGGGCGGGAGTAGGGCGGCGCCATCACACCCTGGTACGACAGCACCTGCGCTTCCGCGTGGGTACTCGCGCCTGCCCATGGCGCTCCTCAGCCCGGCACGACGTTTCGGTCCGCCCCCCGGGGCCCAATCGCGGTCGCGCCGCCAGGCGCGCCGCGATTGGGGCAACCCAACGAGCCCGATCGGTGCGAGATGCGTGCGCGAGGGGCACGGCAGCCATCATTGCGATCGGGGGTCGAAGCTGGCGATCGACGCGCGGGTCGTGGTCGAGCTGGTCAAGCAGTTCGCGGCGGATGGGTTGCCCCGACCGCGACGCGCCTGTCGGCGCGTGCGCGATCGGGCCGCGGGGGCGCGGGGGAGCGTCTTGCCAAACGCGATGCGCCGTAGCCGCGGGCACCGAAACCTGATCAGGTCACTGCAACCTTTCGCTTGTCACTGCTTCGGCTTCCACAAGCCAACGGTGTTGCCTTCGAGGTCCTGGAACCAGGCGAAAGTGCCCGTCGGAATATCCACCGGCGGGACAAGGGTCTTCGCGCCGAGCGCATTGGCCTTTTGCAGCGCGGCGGCGACGTCGTCGACGCCGACATAGAAAATCGTGTAGTGATGCGGTTCGTGGCCGAGCGCGGTGATGTGCCCCGTGATGCCGCCGGCTTCTGCCGCGATCATCGCCGCCGGACCCATGGCGTCGATCTTCCAGTCGAAGAGCTGCTGGTAGAATTCCTGCGTCTTCGCCAAATCCTTGCAACCGATCTCAAAATGCACCACCGCATGGGCCATCTGGTTCTCCTGGTTCTTGCGCGTTGGAAGCCGAACACGACGCTGCCGCGGAAGCTGCTCATCGTAACCGACCTGGTATTCCATCACCAGGTCGTTTTAAATTACATGCGGCTGCGCTATATCGCTTGACTCGCGTCAAGCGTCGAGCCAGCGGCGGAGCTGCAGCGGCCGGAGCGCGCAAATGCAGTGCAGGCGGTGCGCACAGGCGTGGCCGCGGCAGCGCAGGCCGAGACGGCGGGCCGAAACCTTGTCGCTCGCGCGGTAGCTACCATTGCGATCGAGAGGGCGACGCTGGCGGTCGCTGCGCGGGCCGTGGTCGAGCTGGTCAAGCAGTGCGCGCCGGGTGGGTTGCCCCGACCGCGACGCGCCTGTCGGCGCGTGCGCGACCGGGCCCGGGGGGTGCGCGGGAGCGTCTTGCCAAGCGCGATGCGCCGTAGCCGTGGGCACTGAAACCCTAACGCAGCTGCGAGAAACTGTTCCTCGGCCATGAGACGCCCTGCGGGCAAAGGCATGGTCGCTTGTTCATGGGCTCTAGCCATGTCGAGGACTCCGCAGCCTGGAGTCGAACGCCTGAGGAAGCGGACGGACCGTTCGACTCGCCCCTTTTCGTTGCTGGCTCGGATGTGGCAGGGGCGGGCTTCGAAACCATACGTGCCGGCGAGCTCCAGGTAGCGCGGATGAAAGCGGATCTGGTCGCCATGGCGTTCGAGCACGACCGAGCGGAGATTGTCGCTGGCGACGGCACGCGGCACCCCGCCGAAGTGCTCGAAGGCGGCGATATGGCCGCAGAGGAATTGGGCGAGCGCCGGGTCGAAGAAAAACTCGACATAGAGCGCCCGCGAATAGACGAGCGTCAGGAGGAAGGCCGACAGTCGCCGCCGCGCCCGACCTACCAGGACGCCGCCGAAGTCGGCCCAATCGACCTGCGCCGCCTCGCCCGGCAGGCTCGACAACCGGGTAAAAACCCGCCGGGGCGGCGCCGGGCGCAGCTCGCGCACCACCCGTCGCAGCTGCGACACGCCGCCCCGGAAGCCGCGCTCGCGCAGCATGCGGTGCGCCACCGTGGCGCACAGCCGGGCGAGCTTCCTTTCGTGGCCTAGGTCTAAGGCGCCGTCGCCCTGAAGCCCTTCACGACGAACTGGGATTCGGGGCGGGTCCAGCTGGAGCCGTTCGACCAGTTGATGGTGCCGACCTCGCCGATAGATTCGATGCGGTGGATGCCTGTGGACCCCGCCGGTCTCGCCAGCGTGCCCGTGTAGGTGGCGTCGTCGGGAAACGCCACGGTGATGGTGGAGCTGTCGAGAATGGTACCGATGGCGGTCGGACGGTTGTAGGCGGACATGTCGATCGAGAGGTTGACGCCGGCCACCGTGATGACGGGGCCGACGACACCCCCACCCTGCCATTGTCCAGCGAGGATGATGACCGTTGCGATGAACGGCCGCGGACGGAAACAGGTGAGGACGCCGTTCTTGGCGTCGTAGGCGCAGATACTTTCGACGGTGACTTCTCCCAGCACGAGCGGCGTGCAGTCGCCGGCCGTGATGAACTGCCATGAGGTGCTCCAGGCGGTCCCGAGGCTGGCCTCCAACAGGCTCATGCCGCCGGCGCCGTCGGTCGCGTAGAGCTCCGTGTACCCCGTGTCCGCCTCGTAGAAAAGCAGGTTCTCGGTGATGTTGTCGACGAGGAAATTTCCCGCCACGATCTGCTGCCAGGTTGTCCTCAAGCCTTCCTGGCGCCGGAGCGGCGTCAGGACCCCGTTGGCGTCGCATTGATAGAAATCCCCGGTGCCGGCCTGTTGATCGTAGCAAAACAGGTCGTCGTTTCCCTGCGAGTGGAACATGCCCGGGACGATCGCCGTCCAGGTGTTGGGCAAGCCCGAGTTCGACTGGATCAGATCCATGCCCCCGGCGTAGACGCGATGGAATTCGACCACTCCGGCAGACGCGTCATAGAAGAGCACGTTCGCAAGCCCGAACTCGCCCGCCACCATGAGCGTCCATTTCGGAGCCCAATCGGTGAACTGCTCCGCCGGTTGAAAGGCGCCGGTTGCCGCATCGATCACGTCGAGCTCGCCAGCGCCTGCGGCGGCATTGTAGCCAAGCGGCCCGGCGGGCAGAGCGGCGAACTGATTCCACACCTTCTGATAGAACCGGCTGGTGAAGAGTACCGCGGGGTTCGCCACCGGAATATTGGCGTTCGCGGTGTTCAGCCTGATCTTGAACAGAGAAGCCGTAAGGTTTTGGCTGTCGTACAAGAGAAGGTCGTCGAGACCTGCGGTGTCCAGATCCGAGTCAAGATAGGGCCGCAAGGCTGCCTGCGTCCACGACCCTGTAAAGGGTTGCGATGTCCATTCGACGAGCTCGATTCCGGCCATGATCGTTCCTCCCCCGGGGACTGTTCACTCCATGTCAGCCACGGAGCGCCATCACCTCATGCACAAGAGAACGACGCGAGGAGCGGAATCCTCTCTCCTCCTCGGGGAGCAGCCCGGCGGCGGGCTCGATCGTCGAGATCGTTTGGGATCACGTCGGAGACGGCCGGACGCGCGGCCACGCCCGCGACGGCTCTCCGAGACGAGCACCAATCTGGTCCACCGCCAGCAGGTAGTCGGCCAACACCGCCCGCTCCGTGGCGTGGTTCTGCGGATGGCGGCCAGCCGGGAGGCTCGGCTCGCGGAGAGAGCACGCCGCCCGTCGCCCAGGCCGCGGCAGCGGGAGAGGATGGGCAACCTTGAGCGGGTCCGCGAGGCAGTGTGCTGGCCGCGTCGCAGGAGGAGGGCGAGGAGCTGGGCATCGGTCAGAGTCGGGATGCGCGAGGCCCCTCGCTGACAAAGCTGTATGCGCCAGCGCACTTCGACCCCGTACTCAAGCGTCATGACCTGCCCCAACACCAAAGCTCCCGACCATGGTAGGCTCTTCCACCCTAACGACAGCGAAGCGGCGCTTGCGTTCGGTCTCCGGCGCCGGATGACTGCAACGATGGTTGCGCAGGGGCTGCGTCCGCGGATTTGCTGCCCCTCACACCCGCACCCGCTATCGTTTGAAGGTCCAGAATTCTGGGAGTAGCCGAAAGGTGCGGCCGCGAAAGGCGGCGAGGAGGAGCGCGGTGGGCGCGGTGCGGCGGCAGGGCCGCGGAGACGCCGGTCGCCTCGGGGTGGTGGCGTCGTCGTCTAGCAAGGCGATTGGACGACTGATGCCCGCCGCTGCGGACGCCGTGATCACCAGTCGGTCCAGGCGCCCTTCTGCCGCTGGGCCAATTGCCGCCTCCGCTCGGCCGGCGTGGCGTACACCCGCGGCGGCGTTTTCCGCGGACGCCTGTTGAAGTAGCCGTCGGCCGAGCGGCCCGCCGGCGCAGAGATCCGGGCCGGCCTGTTCGCCGTGGAGGCGCGCTCGCGCAGCGCATCAGCCTCATCTCATGAAACCAAAGGCACTTACGCGCGCCGGACCCCGTAATCGCCCGGAGCGTCGCACAGCAGCCAGCATCATCTTCCGCTCGGTCGGCTGCTGCGGTGGGCGTTGCCGCACCCGCAACACGGTCCAGGTGAGCACTCGCAAAGGGTCTGCTGTGCCGCCGCAGCGAACTCCTCTCCACCGCGCTCCTCGACCCTGCTGTTAGGCTATAGAATTGTGAACCGGAAAGCTTGAAGTCCCTGGCGCCGCTTCCATGGTGGCCAGCAGGGGTGCCGGGAAGGCCTGGCCCATTTCCGGGGAAGAGGCTTGAGAGCGATGCTTACGCGACTGAGAGTCAACGGCTTCAAGAACCTCGTCGAGGTGGATCTGCGGTTTGGTCCCTTCACTTGCATCGCCGGCGTAAACGGCGTTGGAAAGTCCAATCTCTTCGACGTGATCGGCTTCCTGGCAGCACTATCTGAGAAGACCTTGCTCGATGCGGCACTGTCCGTTCGCAGTGAGGGGAGTAAGACTTCGGACCTGCGTGGCATTTTTAATCGGGTGGGCGATCGCTATTCCGACGAGATCTCCCTGGATGCGGAGATGCTTGTATCAGATTCAGGCGTTGACGACCTTGGGCAGGAGGCCAGAGCCGCAATCACCTTCCTGAGCTACGGCTTGACAATCGGCCTTGAAGGCTCCGGCTTGGCAATTCGCAGGGAGGAGCTTAAGCACATCACCGTCGGCGAAGCCAAAAAGAACCTGCTATTCCCCCATACCCAAAGCTGGCGGAAGTCGGTTGTCACGGGGCGCCGCGCAAGCCCATTCATCTCGACGGAGCGCTCAGGAAGCTCGACGATCATCAAGCTTCACCAAGACGTGGGCAAGAATTACAAAGGAGGAGGACGTCCTCACACCTATGTAGCTGGACGCCTGCCTCGTACAGTATTATCTGAGGCGAATTCCTCGGATAGCGCGACTGCAGTCCTCGCTCGCCGCGAGATGCAATCGTGGAGACTGTTGCAGCTCGAGCCTTCTGGGCTACGTCAGCCTGACCGCTTCATCGCACCGCGGTCGATCGCCCGCAACGGCGCCCACCTGCCGGCGACGCTAGCTCGTCTTGCTCACCTCAACATTGTTCCCGGCATAGCTTCGCCTGCCAGCTCTCACGGCGACTTGCCGGACCACGCGGCAACTGTCTATGCGCGAGTTGCCAATCGGCTTTCTGAGCTCATCGAGGACGCCCGATCGGTGCGGGTCGTAGTTGACGACCGACGTGAGCTATTAAGCCTATTGCTGACTGAGCGTAACGGGACCGAGCACGAGGCGCAATCTCTCTCCGACGGTACGCTCCGCTTTCTGGCATTGGCAATTCTTGAGACCGACTCTGATGCGAAAGGTGTTTTGTGCCTGGAAGAGCCAGAAAATGGGATTCATCCTCGCCGGGTACCGGCAATGCTGCGCTTGCTACAGGACTTGGCCGTCGATCCCCAAGTGCCGGTAAGCATGGAAAATCCACTGCGCCAAGTCATCGTCAATACCCATTCGCCGGCTGTGGCGGCACAAGTTCCCGAGGATTGCCTGCTCGTCGGCGTCCAGCATGCCGTCGAGAAGGAGGGCCGCCGCGCCAACACCGTCGCCTTTCATTCGTTGCCCGGCACCTGGCGGGCGCGAGAAGCTTCCGGGCTGGCACCGATTGCAATGGGAGAAGTCGCAATGGGCTGATCTGCGCGCCCTTCGGTCACCGCCAAGGAGCCTGCGAGACAGGGTGCAGACCGCGGTTCAATTGTATCCGTGCGACCTTCTGTTCATTCACCGAGATGCAGAGAGCATGTCCCTTGATTCGCGCAGGGCTGAAATACGCGGACAGTTGGATGAGCGGACGGGGCCGCCCGTGATTTGCGTCATCCCCGTTCGCATGCAGGAGGCATGGTTTCTTTTTAATGAAAATGCGATTCGTGAGGCTGCGGGCAATCCCCGCGGAAGGGTGCCCCTCGACTTGCCCAGGCTGGATGAAATCGAGTCGCATCCCGACCCTAAGGGGGTCATCCATGGTTGCCTGCGCAGCGCAAGCGGGTTGCCGCCCCGGCGCGGTTTCAAGGTGGCTACCGCGTTCCAGCGACTGGCAGGGTTGATTGACGATTTCACGCCGCTGCGCAGCTTGGCCGCTTTTCAGGTCTTGGAGGCAGCGGTCGAGCGCGTCCTCGATGAGCGATCCTGGCGGGACTGATCTTCCAGGCAGTCGAAGGAATGCGCTCAGGTCCGTTCGAATGCCAGGTATGCCCAGGCGAGGTGCCGCGTCCAGTTCTGGCGGTGCGGGCAGAGGACGCGCAGGCGGAAGGCGCCGGCCGGAAATTGGCGTGCGACGCCCCAACTGGTCGCGTAGAGGTGGGCCACGTTGTAGTCTGCATGGCCGTAGACACGTTGGGCGACGAAGCGCTGCAGCGGGTCGGGCAGGAGGGCGAGCCCTGGGATTCCGTAGTGCGGATCGCGCTGCCGGGCGAACTTGAGGCGCGGCGGCGTCGAGACCAGGCAGACGCCGCCCGGCCGCAGCACCCGAGCGATCTCGCTTCCCGTCTGCCGGGGCTCTGCCAGATGCTCGATGACCTCCGCCATGATCACCACGTCCACGCTGCGTGGTGCGAGCGGCAGTGCCGCCCCATCGCCCAGCAGATGCAGCACCGAAAGGCCCGCCGCACGCCGGAATGCCACCAAGTCGCGGTCGAGGTAGACATCGAGCGCCACGAGCCGCGCGCCGGCGCGCTCGCCGAACGGAAACAGCATGCCGCCGTTGCCGCTCCCCAGGTCCAGGACGGTCAGGTGGGGCCGCGCCATCAGCCGCGGAAACTCGCGCCCCAGGAGCGCCACGCTGCGCTCTCCTTCGTCGTAGCGCGACAACGCAAAGCGCAGCCGGCTTGCCGCCAGATCGTCGGCCGTGCCGCGCCGGTCGCCGCCGCGGATGATGCTTTCGAACAGGTCCCGGTGCCGTGCCAATGCCACCCCGTCAGGAGCGGCTGGAGTATATCCGCGGGCGGGCGGGCCCATGGACAGGCCCTGGTCGAACTGGTGGACTTTTGGCCCGCCGCGGCGTTTGGCGACACTACTCTCTTGCGGCGTCTCCCAGGCGGCGCCGGGACGCACTCCGTCCTATACAGGACGCTCAGTGTACGCCGTGAAGAGCCAGCTTTAACTGAAGTTCAAATGCGCGCAGGTAGGGGCCGTGATTTTAGAATATCATGATAAATGATCAATTCCCCGCGGGATCTGCGCGCGACGCGGCGGAGCCGCTCTCCCAGGGCCAGCGCTCACTCTGGTTTCTGCACCATCTCGCACCCGAAGGCGGCGCCTACAACATCGCGGCGGCGGCGCGCGTGCGCACGCCGATCGACGGCGCGGCGCTGGCGCGCGCGGCGCAGGCGCTGGTCGACCGCCATGCGGCGCTGCGCACCACCTTTCCGGCCGTCGACGGCGAGCCGCGGCAGCGCACGGCCGAGCGGCTGACCTTCACCCTCGGCCGCGAGGACACGACCGGCTGGAGCGCGGCGCGCCTCGCCGCGCGTCTGGCGGCGGAAGCCTGGGCCCCGTTCGACCTCGAGCGCGGGCCGCTGCTGCGCCTCACGCTGCTTGCGGGCGACGCGCCGGACCCGGTGCTGCTGCTGGTCATCCACCACATCGTGGCGGACTTCTGGTCGCTCGCCATCCTGATGCGCGAGCTGCCGGCGCTCTACCGCGAGGCGGCGGGCGGCACGCCCGCGGGGCTCGCTCCCCCGGGGGCCGACTACGCTCTGCACGTGCGCCAGGAGCGCGAGTTTCTCGCCGGCCGCGACGGCGACGATCGGCTCTCCTACTGGCGGCAGCGGCTCGCGGGTCTGCCGACGCTCGAGCTTGCCACCGACCGGCCGCGCCCCGCGGTGCAGACCTATCGCGGCGACGCCCGCCGGCTGCGGCTGCCGGCTTCGCTCGCCGCCGACCTGCGCGCCGACAGCCGCCGGCGGCACGGGACGCTGTTCATGACCCTGGTGGCCGGCTGGCAGGCGCTTCTCGGCCGCCACACCGGCCAGGAAGACCTGGCCATCGGCACTCAGCGCGCCGGGCGCGCGCAGTCGCAGTTCGCCGGCACGGTCGGCTACTTCGTCAACTCGGTGGTGCTGCGCGGCGACCTCGCCGGCGACCCGGGCTTCGGTGACCTCTTCGAGCGCGCCCGCGCCACGGTGCTCGCGGCGTTCGACCAGGAGTACCCGCTGCCGCTGCTGGCCGAGCACCTGTTGCCCGAGCGCGACTCGAGCCGCACGCCGTTTTTCCAGACGTCGCTGGTGCTGCAAAAGGAGTCGCGGGGTGTCGCGGGGCTCACCGCCTTTTCCTTGGGCGAAAAGGGCGTGGAGATCGACCTGGGCACGCTGCGGCTCGACTCGCTCTCCCTCGATCCGGCGCCCGCCCCCTTCGACCTGCTGTTGCACGCGGTCGAGCGCCAGGGAGAGCTCCACCTTTCCCTGCAATTCAACGCCGACCTCTTCGACGGCGCGACGGCGGTGCGCCTCCTGGCCCACTTCACCCATCTCCTGCGCTCGGCCGTCGCGAGCCCCGACCTGGCGCTCTCGGCCCTGCCGCTGCTGGCGCCGGCGGAGCGCCAGCAGCTGCTCGCCGAATGGAACGACACCGCGGGTGCCGGCGGCGAGCAGACCCTGTTCGACCTGTTCGCCGCCCAGGCGGCGCGGACGCCTGCGGCCGAGGCATTGGTGTTCGAAGGCGAGCGCCTCAGCTATGCCGAGCTCGCGGCACGCGTCGCGGCCCTCGCCGGCCGCTTGGCCGCCCTGGGAGTGGGGCCGGAAGTGCTGGTGGGGGTCGCGGCCGAGCGCTCGGTCGAGCTGGTCGTCGGTCTGCTCGGCGTCCTCGCGGCCGGCGGCGCCTACGTGCCGCTGGAGCCGGGCCTGCCGAGCCAGCGCCTGGCGGCGATCCTCGCCGACGCGCGCCCCGCCGTCGTCCTCGCCCGCCAGGCCGAGGCGGGCGCGCTGCCGCTCGACGCCTCCCCCGGCGCCCGCCTCGCCTGGCTCGACGAGCCCGCCGCTCCCGCCGGCCCCACTGCGCCCACCGATTCCGCCGCTGCCGCCGCACCCGCCGCTGCCGCCGGCATCGCGCCCGTCCGGGCGGCGACGGCCGACAACGCCGCCTACGTGATCTTCACCTCGGGCTCGACCGGGCGGCCGAAGGGGGTGGTGAACAGCCATCGCGGCATCGTCAACCGGCTGCTCTGGATGCAGGAGGCGTTTGCCTTAGGCCCCGGCGACCGGGTGCTGCAAAAGACGCCATTCGGCTTCGACGTCTCGGTCTGGGAGCTGTTCGCCCCGCTGGTGACCGGCGGCTGCCTGGTCGTCGCCCGTCCGGACGGCCACCGCGACGGCGCCTATCTCGCCGCCCTGGTCGAGCGCGAGGCCATCACCACGCTTCACTTCGTGCCCTCGATGCTGCCGTTCTTCCTCGCCGAGGACCTGGCTGGCTGCCGCGCGCTGCGCCGCGTCGTCGTCAGCGGCGAGGCGCTGCCGTGGGAGGTGGAGCAGCGCGCCCTCGCCCTCCTCCCGGCGCCGCTCTACAACCTCTATGGACCGACCGAGGCCGCCGTCGAGGTGACCGCCTGGGCCTGCGAGCCCGCAGCCCAGCCGCGCGCCGTGCCGATCGGCCGGCCGATCCGCAATACGCGCATCCATCTGGTCGGCCCGCGCCTCGAGGCGATGCCGCTCGGGGCGGCAGGGGAGCTGGCGATCGGCGGCGTGCAGGTCGCCCGCGGCTATGTCGGCCGCCCCGACCTGACGGCCGAGCGCTTCGTCCCCGACCCTCACGGCGGCACTCCGGGCGGGCGCCTCTATCGCACCGGCGACCTCTGCCGGCACCTGCCGGGCGGCGAGATCGAGTACCTCGGGCGGCTCGACGACCAGGTCAAGATCCGCGGCTTCCGCATCGAGCCGCGCGAGATCGAGCTGGCGCTCGCCGCCCATCCGGCGGTGCGCGAGGCGGCGGTGGTGGCGCGCCAGGATGGCAGCGGCGAGCGGTCGCTCCTCGCCTGCGTGGTGACCTGGGAGGGCGAGGCGGCGGCCGCCGGCGCCTTGCAGCTGAGCGAATTCCTCGCCGCCCGGCTGCCGCCCTACATGGTGCCGGCCTTCGCCTTCGGCCAGGCGCTCGACCGCCTGCCCAACGGCAAGCTCGATCGGCGGGCGCTCGCACGGTGGACGCCCGCCGCCGCGCCCGAGCGCGCCGCCGCCACCCGAGCCGCGCTCACGCCGCTCGCCGAGGTGCTCGCCGGCCTCTTCGCCGATGTCCTCGGCGTCGAACGGATCGGGGTGAACGACAGCTTCTTCGAGCACGGCGGCCACTCGCTCGCGGCGATGCGGCTGTCGGCGCGCGTGCGCGAGACCCTGGGCGTCGAGCTGTCGGTGCATCGGATCTTCGACCTGCCGACCGTCACCGCGCTCGTCCAGGCGATCGAGGGCGAGACCAGTAGCGGCGTCCCGCCGCTCGCTCCGGTGCCGCGCGACCAGCCGCTGCCGCTCTCCTTTGCCCAGCAGCGTCTCTGGTTTCTCCATCAGCTCGACCCGGCGAGCACGGTCTACAACGTGCCCGCCGCCGTCGGCCTGCGCGGCCGGCTGGACCACGCCGCGCTCGCCGCCGCCCTGGGCGAGGTGGCGCGCCGCCACGAGGTGCTGCGCACCCGCCTCCTCGCCGTGCCCGGCGGGGCGGTGCAGGTCGTCGATCCGCCGGCGCCGGTGCCGCTGCCCGCCGTCGACCTCGCGGCCCTGCCCGGCGCCGCGCGGGAGGAGGAGGCGCGCCGCCTGACGCGCGAGGACGCGCTGCGGCCGTTCGACCTCGCCGCGGGGCCGCTGCTGAGGGCGGCGCTGCTGCGCCTCTCCGCCGGCGAGCACCTGCTGCTCCTCACCCTGCACCACGTGGTGAGCGACGCCTGGTCGCTGCGCCTGCTGGCGGGCGAGCTGGGGGAGATCTACGGCGCCGCGCTCGCCGGCCGTCCCTCGCCGCTGCCGGAGCTGCCGATCCAGTACGGCGACTACGCGGTCTGGCAGCGGCGCTGGCTGCAGGGCGAACGGCTGGCGGCCGAGCTCGCCCACTGGCGGGCGCGCCTCGCGGATGCGCCACCGGTGCTCGACCTGCCGCTCGATCGCCCCCGGCCGGCGCAGATCAGCCATCGCGGCGGCAGCCGCGCCCTGGCCGTGCCGCCCGCCCTGGCGGAGGCGCTGCGGGCGCTCGCCCGCGGCCAGGGGGTGACGCTTTTCATGGCGCTGATGGCGGGTTTTCAGGCGCTCCTCGCCCGCCTCTCCGGCACCGCCGACGTCAGCCTCGGCACGCCGGTCGCCGGCCGCGGCCACCTGCGCACCGAGGGGCTGATCGGCTTCTTCGTCAACACCTTGGTGATGCGCACCGACCTGTCCGGCGAGCCGTCGTTCGCGACCCTGCTGGCGCGGGCGCGGGAGGTCGCGCTCGCCGCCTACGCGCACCAGGACCTGCCGTTTGAAAAGCTGGTTGAGGAGCTGCAGCCGCAGCGCGCGTTGAGCTACTCGCCGCTCTTCCAGGTCTCGTTCACCCTCGACGGCGAGCCGCCGCCGGCGCTGCGCCTGGCCGAGGTCGAGGCGACGCTGCGGGCGCCCGAGTCGGCCACCGAGAAGTTCGATCTCAGCCTCGCCCTGGAGCTGGACGGCGAGGGGCTTGCCGGCACCTTCGGCTACCGCGGCGACCTGTTCGATGCCGCCTCGGTCGAGCGCTTCGCCGGCGGCCTGGTGCTCCTTCTCGCCGGCGCGGCGGCGGACCCTCACCTCCGCCTCTCGGAGCTGCCGCTGGTGAGCGCCGAGGAGCGGCGCCAGCTCCTCGCCTGGAACGCCGGCACGGCGGCGACGCGCGCCGAGGCGACGCTCACGGGACTCTTCGAGGCGCAGGCGGCGCGCGCCCCGGGGCGCCGGCTCTGACCGTCGGCGACGAGACCACGACCTACGGCGAGCTCAACCGCCGCGCCAACCGGCTGGCGCGCCGCCTGCGCCGCCTCGGGGTGGGGCCGGAAGCGCGGGTGGGCGCGCTCTTCGAGCGGTCGCGCGACCTGGTGGTGGCGCTGCTCGCGATCCTCAAGGCGGGCGGCGCCTACGTGCCGCTCGACCCCGCGGCGCCGCGCGAGCGGCTGGAGCTGTACTGCCGCGACTCGGGCGTCGAAGTGCTGGTGACGGACGGCGGCCGCGACCTGCCGCCGGTCGCCACGGTGGTCGACCTCGGCGCGGCGCCCCCGGCGGACGCGATGCTCGCTGCGGGGGAGGACGACGGCGACCTGCCGCCGGTCGCCGGCCCCGACAACCTCTGCTACGTCATCTTCACCTCTGGCTCGACCGGCCGGCCGAAGGGGGTCCTGGTGCGTCACGGCAGCGTCGCGCGCCTGCTCTCGGCGACCGAGCGCTGGTTCGGCTTCGGCCCGGACGACGTCTGGACGCTCTTCCACTCCTACGCCTTCGACTTCTCGGTCTGGGAGCTGTGGGGGGCGCTCGCCTACGGCGGCCGCCTGGTCGTCGCGCCCTACTGGTTGAGCCGCTCGCCGGAGGCGTTCTATCGCCTGCTGCTCGACGAGCGGGTGACGGTGCTCAACCAGACCCCGTCGGCCTTCCGCCAGCTCATCGCGATCGACGCGGCGGCGCCGGCGGCCGAGCGGGCACGCCTGGCGCTGCGCGAGGTGATCTTCGGCGGCGAGGCGCTCGACCTCGCGAGCCTGCGCCCCTGGTACGAGCACCACGCCGCCGGCGCGCCGCGGCTGGTCAACATGTACGGCATCACCGAGACCACGGTGCACGTCACCTGGCGGCCGCTCACCGCGGGCGACCTGGCGGAGCCGCAGCGCAGCCCGATCGGCGAGGCGATCCCCGACCTTGTCCTGCGTCTGCTCGGTCCGGGCCTCGAGCTGGTGCCGGTCGGCGTCGCGGGCGAGCTCTGCGTCGGCGGCGCCGGGGTGGCGCGCGGCTACCAGGGGCGGCCCGACCTGACCGCCGAGCGCTTCGTGCCCGACCCCTACGCGGCGCGGCCCGGCGAGCGCCTCTACCGCTCCGGCGACCGCGGACGCTACGGCGCCCACGGCGAGCTCGAATACCTCGGGCGCATCGACCAGCAGGTGAAGGTGCGCGGCTTCCGCATCGAGCCCGGCGAGGTCGAGGCGGTGCTGCTTTCCCACCCCGCGGTGCGGGCGGCGGTCGTCCTGCCGCGCCAGGGCCTGCCCGGCGGCGTGGCCCTCGTCGCCTACGTGGCGGCGGCGCGCGGCTCTGTCGCGGCGGCCGAGCTGCGGGCGCTCGCCGCGGCGCGGCTTCCGGACTACATGGTGCCGGCGGCCTATCAGTTCCTCGACGCGATGCCGCAGACCGCCCACGGCAAGCTCGACCGCCGAGCGCTCGCCGCCCTGCCGCTCGCGGCGATGGAGCGCGGCGAGCGCGGCGGCGGCGGCGCGCCGCGCACTCCGGCCGAGGGGCTGATGGCCGGCATCTTCGCCGAGCTCCTGGGCGAGGAGCGGGTGGGCACGGAGGCGGACTTCTTCGCCCTCGGCGGCCACTCGCTGCTGGCGATCCAGCTCACCTCGCGGGTGCGCGCCGTCTTTGGGGTCGAGCTGCCGGTGCGGGTGGTGTTCGAGCTGCAGACCGTGGCCGCCCTCGCCGGCTGGGTCGAGGCGCGGCGGGCCGCCGGCGCCGGGAGCGGCGGCGGGGCCGGGGCGGCGCTCGATCCGGCCGCGGCGGAGGCGATCGGCCGCGCGCCCGAGGCGGCACGGCACGAGCTGTCGTTCGCCCAGCAGCGGCTGTGGTTTCTCGATCAGCTCGAGCCGGGCAGCGCGCTCTACAACATCGCGGCGGCGGTCGAGCTGCGCGGCCGGCTCGACCGGGCGGCGCTCGCCGCGGCCTGGAGCGAGATCGTGCGCCGCCACGAAGCGCTGCGCACGACCTTTCGCGCCGACGCCGCGGGCCGGCCGCGGCTCGCGGTCGCGCCGCCGGCGCCGATCGCCCTGCCGGTCCGCGACCTGACGGCGCTGCCGGCCGCGGCGCGGCAGCGGGAGGAGGCGCGCCTCGCCCGCGAGGAGGCGCGGCGCGGCTTCGATTTCGCCGCGGACCCGCTGCTGCGGGTGGCGCTCGTGGTGCTGTCGCAAGGCGAGCAGCTGGTGCTGGTGACGCTCCACCACATCGCCGGCGACGCCTTCTCGATCGAGGTCCTGGGGCGCGAGCTGGGAGCGCTCTACGCCGCCTTCCGCCAGGGTCTGCCGAGCCCGCTGCCGGAGCTGGCGCTGCAATACGCGGACTATGCGGCCTGGCAGCGCCGGGTGCTGTCGGGCGAGCGCCTGGCGGCGGAGCTCGCCTTCTGGCGCCGGCAGCTCGCGGACGTGCCGCCGGTCCTCGCTCTGCCGGCCGACCGGCCGCGCCCGGCGCTCTTCAGCTCGCGCGGCGCGACGCGTCCCTTCGCTCTGCCGGCGGCGGCGCGCCACGGCCTCGACGACCTGTCGCGCCGCTTCGGGGCGACCCGCTTCATGTCGCTGCTCGCCATCTTCGGCGCCCTGCTGTCGCGCCACTCCGGCCAGGACGACCTGGCGGTGGGCACGCCCGTCGCCGGCCGCACCCGCGTCGAAACCGAGCCGCTCATCGGTCTGTTCGTCAATACGCTCGCGGTGCGCGTCGACCTGCGCGGCAACCCCGAGGTGAGCGAGCTGCTGGCGCGCGTGCGCGAGACCCTGCTCGCGGCCTTCGCGCATCAGGAGCTGCCGTTCGATCGGCTGGTGGAGGAGCTGGCGCCGGAGCGCGACCTGAGCCGCCCGCCGCTCGTCCAGGCGATGCTGGTCGCGCCGGCCGGCCCGACCGCCCTGCCGGCGCTGGCGGATCTGGCGCTACGCGTGCTGCCGCTCGACACCGGCACGGCGAAGCTCGAGCTGACGTTTGCCTTCGCCGAGCCCGGCGGCGACCTCGCGGATACCGTCGAGTACAGCCCCGATCTGTTCGACGTGCCGACCATCGACCGCCTCGCCGGCCACTTCGGCGAGCTCCTCGCCGACGCCGTCGCGGCGCCCGGCAAGCGTCTGTCCGACCTCGTGCTGCTGAGCGCGGCCGAGCGCCACGCCCTGCTCCTGGAGTGGGGAAGGGCGCCGCGCGCGTACCGCCGCCCGAGCGGCCTCGCGGCGCTCTTTGCCGAGCGCGCCCGCCGCGCCCCGGCGGCCGTGGCCCTGGTCTTCGGCGGCGAGCAGCTCACCTACGGCGAGGTCGACCGGCGGAGCACCCTGCTGGCGCGCCACCTGCGGCGCGCCGGCGCCGCGCCGGAAGCGATCGTCGGCGTCTGCCTGCCGCCCTCGCCGGAGCTGGTGATCGCGCTCTTTGCGGTGTGGAAGGCCGGCGGCGCCTTCCTGCCGCTCGATCCGGCCTACCCGGCGGTGCGCCTGGCCTTCATGCTGGAGGATTCCGGATCGGCGCTGCTGCTCACCCGCCGCGGCGTCGCGGAGGTCGCGGCCGAGGGCGTGCGGGTGCTGCGCCTCGACGACCTGCCGCTGGCCGTGGACGCCTTCGCGGGCAGCCGCGTCGACGCCCCTGCCGCGGCGCCGGAACGGCCGGAGAACCTCGCCTACGTGATCTACACCTCGGGGTCGACCGGCCGGCCGAAGGGCGTGGCGGTCGAGCAGGGCGTGGCGGCCGACCACATGCAGACCGTGGCGGCGGCGTGGGAGCTCGGTGCCGGCGACCGGATGCTCCAGTTCGCCTCGCCGAGCTTCGACGTCTGGCTCGAAGAGACCGTGCCGGCGCTCCTCGCCGGGGCGACTCTCGTGCTGCGCGGCAGCGAGATCTGGGAGCCGGCGCGGTTCCTGGCCCGGGTCCGCGAGCTGGCCCTCACCGTGGTCGACCTCACGACGGCGTTCTGGCAGCAGTGGGTGGAGCACGCCGCGGGCGAGCCGATCGCCGGCCTGCCGCTGCGCCTGGTGGTGGTGGGCGGCGAGGGGATGCCGGCCGCGGCGGCCGACCTCTGGTGGCGCTCGCCGCTCGCCGGCGTGCGCCTGCTCAACGCCTACGGCCCGACCGAGGCGGTGATCAGCGCCACCTTCTGCCCGGTCGACGCCCCGCCGGACCCTCAGGCCCCTGCCGCTTTCGTGGCCCTGGGGCGCCCCCTGGCCGGCCGCGCCGCCCACGTCCTCGACCGCCACGGCCGGCCGGTGCCGATCGGCGTACCGGGAGAGCTGGTCCTGGGCGGCGTGGGCCTGGCGCGCGGCTATCTCCACCGCCCGGACCTCTCGGCCGAGCGCTTCGTCCCCGACGGCTTCGCCACGTCAGGGGGCGACGGGGACGACGCGGCGGTGGGTGGGCGCCTCTACCGCACCGGCGACCTGGCGCGCTTGCTCCCCGACGGGCGCCTCGACTACCTGGGCCGCATCGACCAGCAGGTCAAGGTGCGCGGCTTCCGCATCGAGCTGGGAGAGATCGAGGCCGCGCTCCTCGCCCACCCCGAGGTCCGCGCCGCCGCGGTCCTGGTGCGCCCCGATCTCGCGGGCCTGGCGGCCTACGTGGTGGTGGCGGGCGCGGCGTCGGGTGCCGCGCTGCGCGACCATCTCAAGCGGCGGCTGCCGGAGTTCATGGTGCCGTCGACGTTCAGCGTGCTGGCCGCGCTGCCGCTGACCGTCGGCGGCAAGGTGGACCGCCAGGCGCTGGCGCTGCTGGCGCCGGAGCGGCTGCCGGCGGGCGCCGGCCAGCTGCCCAGGACGCCCGCCGAGGAGCTGATGGCGGGGATCTTCGCCGAGGTGCTGCGGGCGGAGCGGGTGGGAATCGAGGACGACTTCTTCGCCCTGGGCGGCCATTCGCTCCTCGCCACCCAGGTGACGGCGCGGGTGCGCTCGACCTTCGGCGTCGAACTGCCGGTGCGGGCGGTGTTCGAGGCCCCCACGGTCGCAAGCCTCGCCGGCCGCGTCGCGGGTCTCGCCGGGAGCGCCGGGCGCGCCGCCGCGGAGCCGATCACCCGGGTGTCGCGGCAGGAGCCCCTGGCGCTGTCGTTTGCGCAGCAGCGCCTCTGGTTCCTCGACCTCATGGAGCCGGCGAGCGCCGCCTACAACGTGGCGGCCGCGGTCGACCTGGGCGGCTGGCTCGACGTCGCGGCGCTCGCCGCGGCGCTCGGCGACGTGGTGCACCGGCACGAGGCGCTGCGCACCACCTTCCGCGCCGTGGCGGGCGAGCCGGAGCAGGTGGTGGCGGACCCCGGCCGGTTCGACCTGCCGCTGGTCTGCCTCGCCGGCCTCACCGGGCCGGATGGCCTTGCCGGGCTCGCCGCGCGGGAGGCAAAGCGCCTGGCGATCGCCGAGGCGCGGGCGCCGTTCGATCTGGCGCGCGGCCCACGAGCTGAGGCGAGTGCCGGCTGGCCATCGCAGCCGGCCGGCTTGCTGCGCGCGACCCTGGTGCGCCTGGCAGCCGACCGGCACACGCTGCTCCTCACCCTGCACCACATCGTCGCCGACGGCTGGGCAATGGGCGTGCTGGTCGAGGAGCTGCGCGAGGGGTACGCCGCCCGCCTCGACCGCCGGCCGAGCCCGCTGCCGGAGCTGGCCATCCAGTACGCGGACTTTGCCGCCTGGCAGCGCCGCCGCCTGTCCGGCGAGCACCTGCGCGCCGAGGTCGCATGGTGGCGCCGGCAGCTGGCGGGGATGCCGCCGGTCCTGGAGCTGCCGACCGACCATCCGCGGCCCGCGGTGCGCGGTCTGCGCGGAGCGTCCCACGCCTTCGCCATCGACGCGGCGGGCGCGGCCGACCTGGCGCGCCTGGCGCGGCAGCAGGGTGCGACGCTCTTCATGACCCTCCTTTCCGGCTTCGCGGCGCTGTTGCAACGCCTCTCCGGCCAGGACGACATGGCGGTCGGCATGCCGATCGCCGGGCGCACCCGCGTGGAGACGGAGCCGCTGATCGGCCTCTTCGTCAACACCCTGGCGCTGCGGGTCGATCTGGCGGGGGAGCCCGCGTTCGCCCACCTGCTGCGCCGGGTGCGGGACACCACCCTCGCGGCCTATGCCCACCAGGAGCTGCCCTTCGAGCGCCTGGTCGAGGAGCTCGCGCCGCAGCGCGACCTCGCCCGGCCGCCGCTGGTGCAGGTCATGCTCGGCGTCCAGAACGCCCCCTCGGGCACCCTTGAACTGTCCGGCCTCGCCCTCGCCGTCTCGGCCGAGCCGACGGGCACCGCCAAGTTCGAGCTGACGGTGTCGCTGACCGAGACCGCCCAGGGCCTGGAGGGCGAGATCGAGTACAGCCGCGACCTCTTCGACCCGGTCACCATCACCCGCCTGGCCGCGGGCTTCGCGCGCCTCCTGGCGGGCGCGGCGGCGGCGCCGCACGCTCGCTTGCCGGAGCTGCCCCTCCACGCCGCCGCCGAGCGCCACCAGGCCCTGGTCGAATGGAACGACGCGGCGACCGCCTATCCGCGCGAGGCGTGCCTGCAGGAGCTGTTCGCCGCCGTCGCCGCGGCGCACCCCGAGGCGCCGGCGATCGTCGCCGGCGCCGTGACGTGGAGCTACCGGCGGCTGGACCAGGCGTCGAACCGGCTGGCCCGCCACCTCCGGGCGCAGGGCGTCGTGCCCCAGGCGCCGGTCTGCGTCTCGCTGGAGCGTTCGCCCGAGCTGATCGTCGCCATCCTGGCCATCGTCAAGGCGGGCGGCATCTACGTGCCGCTCGACGCCAGCTACCCCGACGAGCGGCTGGCCTTCATGCTCGCCGACTCCGGCGCGCGCCTGGTCCTGGTGCACGCCAAGACGCGCGAGCGCTTCGCGAACCTCGCGACACTCGTCGAGGTCGACGAAGACGGCGCGGCGGCGGACGCGGTGGATGGAAATGGCGCCCTGGCGGTGCGGCTGCCGGCCGCGGCGCTGGCGTACGTGACGTACACGTCGGGATCGACGGGGCGGCCGAAGGGTGTAGCGGTGGCGCACCGGGCGGTGGTGCGGCTGGTGCGCGACACCAACTATCTGCGGCTGGGGCCGGGCGACCGGGTGGGGCAGGCGGCGAACATCAGCTTCGATGCCGCGACTTACGAGATCTGGGGGGCGCTGCTCAACGGCGCGGCGGTGGTGGTGGTGCCGCGCGATGCGGCGCTCGCGCCGGTGGAATTGGCGGCGCTGCTGCGCGAGCAGCGCGTCACGTCGCTGTTCCTGACGACGGCGCTCTTCACCAAGCTGGCGCGGGAGGTGCCGGGGGCGTTCGCGGGCCTCTCGGAGCTGCTGTTCGGCGGCGAGCTGCTCGATCCGGCGGCGGCGCGGGCGGTGCTCGCGGCCTCGCCGCCGCGCCGGCTGCTGCACGTCTACGGCCCGACGGAGAGCACGACGTTCGCGTCGTGGCACCGCATCCGGGAGGTGCCGCCGGGCGCCGCCGGGGTGCCGATCGGTCTGCCGCTCGCCAACACCACGCTCTACGTGCTGGACCGCTCCGGGGCGCTCGCACCGCTGGGCGCGCCGGGGGAGCTGACGATCGGCGGCGACGGCCTGGCGTGGGGCTACTGGAACCGTCCGGAGCTGACCGCGGAGCGCTTCGTGCCGCACCCGTGGGCGGACGGCGAGCGCCTCTACCGCACCGGCGACCTGGTGCGCCAGCTGGCGGACGGAGCCGTCGACTTCCTCGGCCGCATCGACCAGCAGGTGAAGATCCGCGGCTTCCGCATCGAGCCCGGTGAGATCGCAGCCGTGCTGCGCCAGCACCCGGCCGCGCGCGAGGCGGCCGTGGTCGTGGTCGAGGGCGCCCCCGGCGGCGGCGAACGCCGCCTCGCCGCCTTCGTGGAGGTTGGCGAGGTCGGCGGCGCCGGTGCCGCGGGTACTCCGTCAGCGGCGGAGCTGCGCCGGTTCGTGCAGGAGCGGCTGCCCTCGTTCATGGTGCCGTCGTCGTTCGCGGTGGTGGCGGCGCTGCCTCTCGCGCCGGGCGGCAAGGTGGACAGGAAGGCGCTGGTCGCCCGCGCCGCCGGGGATCGTCCCGAGACAGAGGGCGGCCGGGCGCCGCGGACGCCGATCGAAGAGCTGGTGGCGGGGATCTTCGGCGAGCTGCTGAAGCTGCCGCGGGTGGGAGCCGATGACGACTTCTTCGTGCTCGGCGGCCACTCGCTCTTGGCCACCCAGGTGACGTCGCGGGTGCGCCAACTGTTCGGCGTCGAGCTGCCGCTGCGCGCGCTCTTCGAGGCGCCGACGGTCGCGGGCCTGGCGGAGCGGATCGAGGCCGGGCTGGCCGGTGGCGCGGCGGCCGGGGCGCCGCTGGCGCCGGCGGGGCCGATCGAGCGGGTGTCGCGCGTGGAGCCCCTGGCGCTTTCCTTTGCGCAGCAGCGGCTGTGGTTCTTCGATCGCCTGGACCGGGGGAGCGCGCTCTACAACGTGCCGGCGGCGGTGCGCCTGACGGGCGACCTCGACCGCGCGGCGCTGGCCGCGGCCTGGACCGAGATCGCGCGCCGCCACGAGGTGCTGCGGACGACGTTCCCGGCCGGCGCGGGCGAGCCGCGCCAGGCGATTGCGGCGCCACGCCCGATCGCGCTGCCGGTCATCGACCTGACGCGGCTGCCGGCCGCGGCGCGGGATCGGGAAGAGCAGCGGGTGGCGCGGGAGGAGGCGCGCCGGCCGTTCGATCTGCTGGCGGACGCTCTGCTGCGGGTGTCGCTCGTGGCGCTCGCCGCCGACGAGCACGTGGCGCTGGTGACGATGCATCACATCGCCAGCGACGGCTGGTCGCTCGGGGTGCTGACGCACGAGCTGGGGGCGCTCTACGCTGCGTTCCGGCAGCGCCTGCCGAGCCCGCTGCCGGAGCTGCCGATCCAGTACGCGGACTTCGCCGCCTGGCAGCGCCGGGTGCTGTCGGGCGAGCGGCTGGAGGCGGAGCTGGCGTTCTGGCGGCAGCGCCTGGCCGGCGCGCCGCCGGCGATCGACCTGCCGATCGATCGGCCGCATCCGCCGGTGGCGAGCCAGCGCGGCGCGGAGCGCCACCTGACGTTTGGCGACAGCGCGGACCTGGCGCGGTTGGGAGATCTTTCGCGCCGCCACGGGGCGACGCTCTTCATGACCGCCCTCGCCGCCTTCGCGGCCCTGCTGTCGCGCCACGGCGCGCAGCAGGACATGACCGTCGGCACCGCCGTCGCCGGGCGCACGCGGGCCGAGACCGAGCCGCTCATCGGCTTTTTCGTCAACACCCTGGCGCTGCGCGTCGACCTCACCGGCGATCCGACGTTCCTGGACCTGCTGGCGCGGGTGCGAGAGACGACGCTGGCGGCCTTCGCCCATCAGGAGCTGCCGTTCGAGCGCCTGGTCGAAGAGCTGGCGCCGGAGCGCGACCGCGGCCGCTCGCCGCTGGTGCAGGTGATCTTCGCCTTGCAGAACGCCCCGACCGGAGCACTGGCGCTGCCGGGTCTGGCGCTCTCGGCGCTCCCCCTGGGCACGGGCACGGCGAAGTTCGAGCTGACCGTGGCGCTGGTCGAGACGGCGCAGGGTCTCGCCGGCGAGATCGAATTCAGCCGCGACCTGTTCGACGCGCCGACCATCGCGCGTCTGGGCGCCGGCTTCGCGCGGCTCCTCGCCGGGGCGGTCGAGGCGCCGCACGGCAGGCTCTCGCAACTGCCTCTCCTCGCCGCCGCCGAGCGCCACCAGGCCCTGGTCGAATGGAACGACGCGGCGACCGCCTATCCGCGCCAAACATGCCTGCAGGAGCTGTTCGCCGCCGTCGCCGCGGCGCACCCGCAGGCGCCGGCGATCGTCGCCGGCTCCCTGGCGTGGAGCTATCGGCGCCTGGACCAGGCGTCGAACCGGCTCGCCCGCCACCTGCAGGCCCTGGGCGTCGTACCGCAGGCGCCGGTCTGCGTCTCGCTGGAGCGTTCGCCCGAGCTGATCGTCGCCATCCTGGCCATCGTCAAGGCGGGCGGCATCTACGTGCCGCTCGACGCCAGCTACCCCGACGAGCGGCTGGCCTTCATGCTCGCCGACTCCGGCGCGCGCCTCGTCCTGGTGCACGCCAGGACGCGCGCCCGCTTCGCCGGTCTCGCCGCGCTGGTCGAGGTCGACGAAGACGGCGCCGCGGCGGACGCGGCGGATGGGAATGGCGCCCTGGCGGTGCGGGTGCCGGCCGCGGCGCTGGCGTACGTGACCTACACGTCGGGATCGACGGGGCGGCCGAAGGGTGTGGCGGTGGCGCACCGGGCGGTGGTGCGGCTGGTGCGCGACACCAACTATCTGCGGCTGGGGCCGGGCGACCGGGTGGGGCAGGCGGCGAACATCAGCTTCGACGCGGCGACCTACGAGATCTGGGGGGCGCTGCTCAACGGCGCGGCGGTGGTGGTCGTGCCGCGCGATGCGGCGCTCGCGCCGGTGGAATTGGCGGCGCTGTTGCGCGAGCAGCGCGTCACCTCACTCTTCCTCACGACGGCGCTCTTCACCAAGCTGGCGCGGGAGGTGCCGGGGGCGTTCGCGGGCCTCTCGGAGCTGCTGTTCGGCGGTGAGCTGCTCGATCCGGCGGCGGCGCGGGCGGTGCTGGCGGACTCGCCGCCGCGCCGGCTGCTGCACGTCTACGGCCCGACGGAGAGCACGACGTTCGCGTCGTGGCACCGCATCCGGGAGGTGCCGCCGGGCGCCGCCGGGGTGCCGATCGGGCTGCCGCTCGCCAACACCACGCTCTACGTGCTGGACCGCGCCGGGGCGCTCGCGCCGCTGGGCGCGCCGGGGGAGCTGGCGATCGGCGGCGACGGCCTGGCGTGGGGGTACTGGAACCGTCCGGAGCTGACCGCGGAGCGCTTCGTGCCGCACCCGTGGGCCGACGGCGAGCGCCTCTACCGCACCGGCGACCTGGTGCGCCAGGGGACGGACGGGGCGGTCGACTTCCGCGGCCGCATCGACCAGCAGGTCAAGATCCGCGGCTTCCGCATCGAGCCCGGCGAGATCGAAGCCGTGCTGCGCCAGCACCCGGCCGCGCGCGAGGCGGCCGTCGTCGTGGTCGAGGGCGCCCCCGGCGGCGGCGAACGCCGCCTCGCGGCCTTCGTGGAGGTTGGCGAGATCGGCGGCGCCGGTGCCGCGGCTACTCCGTCAGCGGCGGAGCTGCGCCGGTTCGTGCAGGAGCGGCTGCCCTCGTTCATGGTGCCGTCGTCGTTCGCGGTGGTGGCGGCGCTGCCTCTCGCGCCGGGCGGCAAGGTGGACAGGAAGGCGCTGGTGGCTCGCGCCGCGACGGACCGTCCCGAGACGGCGAACGGCCGGGCGCCGCGGACGCCGGTCGAAGAGCTGGTGGCGGGGATCTTCGGCGAGCTGCTGAAGCTGCCGCGGGTGGGAGCGGAGGACGACTTCTTCGTGCTCGGCGGCCACTCGCTCTTGGCCACCCAGGTGACGTCGCGGGTGCGCCAGCTGTTCGGCGTCGAGCTGCCGCTGCGCGCTCTGTTCGAGGCGCCGACGGTCGCGGGCCTGGCGGAGCGGATCGAGGCCGGGCTGGCCGGCGGCGCGGCGGCCGCGGCGCCGCCGATCGTGCGGGTGTCGCGCACGGAACCCCTGGAGCTGTCGTTTGCACAGCAGCGGCTGTGGTTCCTCGACCGTCTGGACCCGGGGAGCGCGCTCTACAACGTGCCGGCGGCGGTGCGCCTGACGGGCGACCTCGACCGCGCGGCGCTGGGTGCGGCATGGACGGAGATCGTGCGCCGCCACGAGGTGCTGCGGACGACGTTCCCGGCGAGCGCGGGAGCGCCGGTGCAGGCGATCGCGGCGCCGCGCGCGGTCGCTCTGCCGGTGATCGATCTGGCGCGGCTGCCGGAGGCTTGCCGGCGCCGCGAGGAGGCGCGGCTGACGCGGCAGGAGGCGCGCCGGCCGTTCGACCTGATGGCCGACGTGCTGCTCAGGGTGTCGCTCCTGGCGCTCGCGGACGACGAGCACGTGGCGCTGGTGACGATGCATCACATCGCGAGCGACGGCTGGTCGCTCTCGGTGCTGACGCACGAGCTGGGGGCGCTCTATGCCGCGTTCCGCCAGCGCCTGCCGAGCCCGCTGCCGGAACTGCCGATCCAGTACGCGGATTTTGCCGCCTGGCAGCGCCGGGTGCTGTCGGGCGAGCGGCTGGAGGCGGAGCTGGCGTTCTGGCGGCAGCGCCTGGCCGGCGCGCCGCCGGCGATCGACCTGCCGATCGATCGGCCGCATCCGCCGGTGGCGAGCCAGCGCGGCGGAGAGTGCGAGCTGGCGCTCGGCGACAGCGCGGTCCTGGCGCGGTTGGGCGATCTTTCGCGCCGCCACGGAGCGACGCTCTACATGACCGCCCTCGCCGCCTTCGCGGCCCTGCTGTGGCGCCACGGCGCGCAGCAGGACATGATGCTGGGCACCGCCGTCGCCGGGCGCACGCAGGCCGAGACCGAGCCGCTCATCGGCTTCTTCGTCAATACGCTGGCCATGCGCGTCGACCTGGCCGGCGATCCGACGTTCCTGGACCTGCTGGCGCGGGTGCGAGAGACGACGCTGGCGGCCTTCGCCCATCAGGAGCTGCCGTTCGAGCGCCTGGTCGAAGAGCTGGCGCCGGAGCGCGACCGCGGCCGCTCGCCGCTGGTGCAGGTGATCTTCGCCTTGCAGAACGCCCCGACCGGAGCACTGGCGCTGCCGGGTCTGGCGCTCTCGGCGCTCCCCCTGGGCACGGGCACGGCGAAGTTCGAGCTGACCGTGGCGCTGGTCGAGACGGCGCAGGGTCTCGCCGGCGAGATCGAATTCAGCCGCGACCTGTTCGACGCGCCGACCATCGCGCGTCTGGGCGCCGGCTTCGCGCGGCTCCTCGCCGGGGCGGTCGAGGCGCCGCACGGCAGGGTTTCGCAACTGCCTCTCCTCGCCGCCGCCGAGCGCCACCAGGCCCTGGTCGAATGGAACGACGCGGCGACCGCCTATCCGCGCCAAACATGCCTGCAGGAGCTGTTCGCCGCCGTCGCCGCGGCGCACCCGCAGGCGCCGGCGATCGTCGCCGGCTCCCTGGCGTGGAGCTATCGGCGCCTGGACCAGGCGTCGAACCGGCTCGCCCGCCACCTGCAGGCCCTGGGCGTCGTACCGCAGGCGCCGGTCTGCGTCTCGCTGGAGCGTTCGCCCGAGCTGATCGTCGCCATCCTGGCCATCGTCAAGGCGGGCGGCATCTACGTGCCGCTCGACGCCAGCTACCCCGACGAGCGCCTCGCCTTCATGCTCGCCGACTCCGGCGCCCGCTTGGTCCTGGTGCACGCCATGACCCGCGCGCGCTTCGCCGGTCTCGCTGCGCTCGTCGAGGTCGACGAAGACGGCGCCGCGGCGGACGCGGTGGATGGAAGTGGCGCCCTGGCGGTGCGAGTGCCGGCCGCGGCGCTGGCGTACGTGACCTACACGTCGGGATCCACGGGGCGGCCGAAGGGCGTCGCGGTGGCGCACCGGGCGGTCGTGCGGCTGGTGCGCGACACCAACTACCTGCGGCTGGGTCCCGGCGACCGGGTGGGGCAGGCGGCGAACATCAGCTTCGACGCGGCGACCTACGAGATCTGGGGGGCGCTGCTCAACGGCGCGGCGGTGGTGGTCGTGCCGCGCGATGCGGTGCTCGTGCCGCAGGATCTGGCGGCGCTGCTGCGCGAGCAGCGCGTCACGTCGCTGTTTCTCACGACGGCGCTCTTCACCAAGCTGGCGCGGGAAGTGCCGGGGGCGTTCGCGGGTCTTTCGGAGCTGCTGTTCGGCGGCGAGCTGCTCGATCCGGCGGCGGCGCGGGCGGTGCTCGCGGACTCGCCGCCGCGCCGGCTGCTGCACGTCTACGGCCCGACGGAGAGCACGACGTTCGCGTCGTGGCACCGCATCCGGGAGGTGCCGCCGGGGGCTGCCGGGGTGCCGATCGGGCTGCCGCTCGCCAACACCACGCTCTACGTGCTGGACCGCGCCGGGGCGCTGGCGCCGCTGGGCGCGCCGGGGGAGCTGGCGATCGGCGGCGACGGCCTGGCGTGGGGGTACTGGAACCGTCCGGAGCTGACCGCGGAGCGCTTCGTGCCGCACCCGTGGGCCGACGGCGAGCGCCTCTACCGCACCGGCGACCTGGTGCGCCAGGGGACGGACGGGGCGGTCGACTTCCGCGGCCGCATCGACCAGCAGGTCAAGATCCGCGGCTTCCGCATCGAGCCCGGTGAAATCGAAGCCGTGCTGCGCCAGCACCCGGCCGCGCGCGAAGCGGCGGTGGTCGTCGTCGAGGGCGCCCCCGGCGGCGGCGAGCGCCGCCTCGCGGCCTTCGTGGAGGTTGGCGAGGTCGGCGGACCCGGTGACAACGCGCCGTCGGCGGCGGAGCTGCGCCGCTTCGTGCAGGAGCGGCTGCCCTCGTTCATGGTGCCGTCGTCGTTCGCGGTGGTGGCGGCGCTGCCTCTCGCGCCGGGCGGCAAGGTGGACAGGAAGGCGCTCCGGGCCCGCGCCGGTGCGGAGCTGCCCGCAACGGTGGGCAGCCGGGCGCCGCGGACGCCGGTCGAGGAGCTGGTGGCCGGGATCTTCGGCGAGCTGTTGAAGCGGCCCGCGGTGAGCGCGGACGACGACTTCTTCGCCCTCGGCGGCCATTCGCTCCTCGCCACCCAGGTGGTGTCGCGGGTGCGCGGCCTCTTCGGCGTCGAGGTGGCGATCCGCACCCTGTTCGAGGCGCCGACGGTCGCGGCCCTCGCGGCGCGCATCGAGCACCTCCTTGCCGGCGGCACCCTGGAGGGGGACGAGCAGGGGGCGGCGGGGCCGCCGCCGCCGATCGCCCGGGTGTCGCGCGAGGAGCGCCTGGCGCTGTCGTTTGCGCAGCAGCGCCTCTGGTTCCTCGACCAGCTCGAGCCGGGGAGCCTCTACAACCTGCCGGCGGCGGTGCGCCTGGTGGGCGAGCTGGACCGCGCGGCGCTGGCGGCGGCGTGGACCGAGATCGTGCGCCGCCACGAGGTGCTGCGCACGCGGTTCCTGGCCGACGCCGGGGAGCCGCTGCAGGTGATCGCGGCGCCGCACGCGATCGCCGTGCCGGCGATCGATCTGGCGCGCCTGCCGGCCGCGGCGCGGCGCCGGGAGGAAGAGCGGCTGACCCGCGAGGAGGCGCGCCGACCCTTCGATCTCACGGCGGATGCTCTGCTGCGGGTGTCGCTGGTGGCGCTCGCCGCCGACGAGCACGTGGCGTTGGTGACGATGCATCACATCGCCAGCGACGGCTGGTCGCTGGGGGTGATGACGCACGAGCTGGGGGCGCTCTACGCCGCCTTCCGGCAGCGCCTGCCGAGCCCGCTGCCGGAGCTGCCGATCCAGTACGCGGACTTCGCCGCCTGGCAGCGCCGGGTGCTGACCGGCGACCGGCTGGAGGCGGAGCTGTCGTTCTGGCGCCGGCGGCTGGCCGGCGTGCCGCCGGCGCTCGAGCTGGCGACCGACCGGCCGCGGTCGTCGACGGCGAATCAGCGGGCAGCGGAGTGCCGCCTGGCGCTGGGCGGGAGCGACGACCTGGCACGTCTTGGCGACCTCTCCCGCCGCCACGGGGCGACGCTCTTCATGACCGTGCTCGCCGCCTTCGCGGCGCTGCTTTCGCGCCACGCCGGCCAGGACGACCTGACCGTGGGGACGGTGGTGGCCGGGCGCACGCGCGCCGAGACCGAGCCGCTCATCGGCTTCTTCGTCAACACCCTGCCCCTGCGCGTCGACCTCGCCGGCGGTCCGAGCTTCCTCGACCTGCTGGGGCAGGTGCGGGAGACGACGCTCGCGGCCTTCGCCCACCAGGAGCTGCCGTTCGAGCGCCTGGTCGAGGAGCTGGCGCCGGAGCGCGACCGCGGCCGCTCGCCGCTGGTGCAGGTGATGCTGCTGCTGCAAAACGCCCCGTCGGGGACGCTCTCGGTGCCGGGCCTGACCTTTGCCGCCGTTCCCCTGCGCACCGGGGCGGCGAAGTTCGAGCTGACCCTGGCTCTCGGCGAGACGGCGCGCGGTCTCGAGGGCGAGATCGAATACAGCCGCGAGCTGTTCGACGCGGCGACGATGGCGCGGCTGTCGGCGGGCTTCGAGCGGCTGCTCGCGGCAGCCGCGGCGTCGCCGGGCGAGCGGGTGACCGATCTGCCGCTGCTGTCGGCGGCGGAGAGCCACCAGGTCAGCCGCGAGTGGAACGACACCGAGGTGGCCGGCTGGCTCGATCACGGCTGCCTGCACGCACTGATCGCGGCGCAGGCGGCGCGGACGCCGGAGGCGGCGGCGGTGGAGCTCGGGTCGCACGTGCTCACCTACGGCGACCTCGACCGGCGGGCCGAGCGGCTGGCGCGGCGCCTGCGGCGCGCGGGCGTCGGCGCCGAGTCGGTGGTGGCGCTCTGCGCCGAGCGGTCGCCGGCGCTGATCGTCGGGCTCCTCGCGGTGCTCAAGGCGGGCGGCGCCTACCTGCCGCTCGACCCGGACTATCCGCGCGAGCGCCTGAGCGGGATGCTCGCCGACTCCGGGGCGGCGGTGCTGCTGCTGAGCCGCGACCTGCCGGCGCTCGCCGATCTCGGCGCCGGCACGGGGATCGCGCGCCTGAGCCTGGAGGACGCGGCCGCGGCACCCCTCGACGAGCCGGCGCGGGCCATGGCGAGGGTGGCGAGCGGCGCGGTCGCCGACAACGCCGCCTACGTCATCTACACGTCGGGGTCGACGGGCAAGCCGAATGGGGTGGTCAACAGCCACCGCGGCATCGTCAACCGTCTGCTCTGGATGCAGCGGCAGTGGCCGCTCGACGGGTCGGACGCGGTGCTGCAGAAGACGCCGGCGAGCTTCGACGTTTCGGTGTGGGAATTCTTCTGGCCGCTTTTGGCCGGAGCGCGCCTGGTGCTGGCGCAGCCGGGCGGTCATCGCGACGGCGCCTACCTCGTCGAGCGGATCGTCACCGCCGGGGTGACGACGGTGCACTTCGTGCCGTCGATGCTCTCGGTGTTCCTGGAGGAGCTGGCGGTCGCCGCGTGCGGCCGCAGCCTGCGGCGGGTGATGGCCTCCGGCGAGGCGCTGACCAGCGACCTGGTCCAGCGCTTCGGCAGCCGCCTGGGCGATCAGGGCGTCGAGCTGGCCAACCTCTACGGCCCGACCGAGGCGGCGGTGGACGTGACGTACTGGCGGTGCGGCGCGGCGGAGGCGGCGTCGGGCGTCGCGCCGATCGGCCGGCCGATCGCCAACCTGCGCATCCACGTGCTGGACGCCGCCGGCGGGCCGGTGCCGCTGGGGGTGGCGGGCGAGCTGCACATCGGCGGCGTGGGACTCGCGCGCGGCTACCTCGGCCGGCCGGAGCTGACCGCCGAGCGCTTCGTGCCGGACCCGCTGGTGCCGCACGGCGCCCGCCTGTATCGCACCGGGGATCTGGCCCGCTTCGCCGCCGACGGCCGCATCGAGTTCCTCGGCCGCATCGACCACCAGGTCAAGGTGCGGGGCTTCCGCATCGAGCTGGGCGAGATCGAGGCGGCCCTCCTCGCCCACGGCAACGTCCGCGCCGCCGCCGTGCTGGCGCGGCCGGAAGGCCTCGCGGCCTACGTGGTGGCGGCGGAGGGCGCGGCCACGACGACGCTGACGACCGCGCTGCGCGAGCACCTCAAGCAGCGGCTGCCGGACTTCATGGTGCCGTCGACCTTCACCTTCCTGGTGTCGCTGCCGTCGACCACGAGCGGCAAGGTGAACCGGCGGGCGCTCGCCCAGCTCGCCCCGGAGCGCCAGGCGGCGAGCGCCGGCGTGGCGCCGCGGCGGCCCAACGAAGAGCTGGTGGCGGGAATCTTCGCCGAGGTGCTGCGGGTGGAACGGGTGGGGATCGAGGACGACTTTTTCGCCCTCGGCGGCCATTCGCTCCTCGCCGCCCAGGTGACGGCGCGGGTGCGCTCGATCTTCGGCGTCGACCTGCCGGTGCGGGCGCTGTTCGACGCGCCCACGGTCGCTCTGCTCGCGGCGCACATCGAAAGCTCGACCGCGCCCGCCGAGCACGCCGGCCAGACCGCGCTCGCGCCGGTGTCGCGGCAGGAGCCGTTGGCGCTGTCGTTTGCGCAGCAGCGGCTCTGGTTCATCGACCTCATGGAGCCGGGGAGCCCGGCCTACAACGTGGCGGTCACGGTCGAGCTGCGCGGGCGGCTCGACCGCGCGGCGCTGACCTGGGCGCTGGGCGAGGTGGTGCGGCGGCACGAGGCGCTGCGCACCACGTTCCAGGCCACGGCGAGCGAGCCGGTGCAGGTGGTGGCGGCCGCGGGCGGCTTCACCCTGCCGCTGGTCGGCCTGGAAGGGCTGCAGGGGCTGGATCGGGAGGCGAAGAGCCTCGCGGCCGCCGAGGCGCTGCGCCCCTTCGATCTCGCCCGCGGGCCGCTCTTGCGCGCCACCCTCCTGCGGCTGGAGGCCGACCGGCACGCACTGCTCCTCACCCTGCACCACATCGTCGCCGACGGCTGGTCGATGGGCGTCCTGGTCGAAGAGTTGGGAATCGCCTACGCCGCCTTCGTCGACGGCCGCCCCAGGCCGCTGCCGCCGCTGCCGATCCAGTACGCCGACTTCGCCGCCTGGCAGCGCCGCCGCCTGTCCGGCGAGGTCCTGAGCGCCGAGCTCGCCTGGTGGCGGGACCAGCTCGCGGGGGTGCCGCCGGTGGTCGAGCTGCCGGTCGATCACCCGCGGCCGGCGGTGCGCAGCCTGCACGGGGCGATCCACGAGTTCGCCATCGGCGGCGACGGCGCGGCTGGCCTGGCGCGGCTGTCGCGGCAGCAGGGAGCGACGCTCTTCATGACCCTCCTCGCCGGCTTCGGCGCGCTGATGCAGCGCCTCTGCGGCCAGGACGACATGGCGGTCGGCATGCCGATCGCCGGGCGCACGCGGGTCGAGACCGAGCCGCTCATCGGCCTCTTCGTCAACACCCTGGCGTTGCGCGTGGAGCTCGCCGGCGACCCCGCCTTCGTCGAGCTGGTGCAGCGGGTGCGCGAGCGGACGCTTGCCGCCTACGCCCATCAGGACCTGCCGTTCGAGCGCCTGATCGAGGAGATCGCTCCGGAACGCGATCTGGCCCGGCCGCCGCTGGTGCAGGCGATGCTCGGCGTGCAGAACGCTCCGGCCGGCACCCTCGCGCTCCCCGGGCTCGCCCTCACCGTCTCGGCCGAGCCGACGCGGACGGCGAAGTTCGAGCTGACGGTGGCCGTCGCGGAGACGCCGCACGGCCTCTCGGGCGAGATCGAGTACAGCCGCCACCTGTTCGATCCGGCGACGATCGTGCGCCTGGCGGCGAGCTTCGAGCGGCTGCTCGCCGCGGCGGTGGCGGCGCCGCGCGCTCGCCTGTCGGAGCTGCCGCTGCTCGCCGCTTCCGAGCGCCACCAAGCGCTCATCGAGTGGAACGACGCCGTCACCGCCTACCCGCGGGAGAAGTGCCTGCAGGAGCTGTTCGCCGTCGCCGCCGCGGCGCAGCCGCAGGCGCCGGCGATCGTCGCCGGCGCCGCGGTGTGGAGCTACCGGCGGCTCGACGAGGCGTCGAACCGCCTGGCGCGGCACCTTCAGGCGCTGGGTGTCGTGGCGCACGCCCCGGTGGGCGTGTCGATGGAGCGCTCGGCCGAGCTGATCGTCGGCATCCTGGCGATCGTCAAGGCGGGCGCGGTGTACGTGCCGCTCGACGCCAGCTACCCCGACGAGCGGCTCAACTTCATGCTCGCCGATTCCGGCGCGCGCATCGTCCTGGTGCACGCCCGCACCCGCGAGCGCCTGGCGGGCCGCGCCTGGCTGGTGGACGTCGAGGCGCCGGAGCCGGGCGCCGCCGGCGACGGCGTCTGGATGGAGCAGGACGGCGGCCCCATCGAGCTGCGGGTGCCGGCCGAGTCGCTCGCCTATGTGATCTACACCTCGGGCTCGACGGGGCAGCCGAAGGGCGTGGCGGTGGCGCACCGCGCCGTCGTGCGGCTGGTGCGCGACGCCAACTATCTGCGGCTGGGGCCGGGCGACCGGCTTGGGCAGGCGGCCAACATCAGCTTCGACGCGGCGACCTACGAGATCTGGGGGCCGCTGCTCAACGGCGCCGCCGTGGTGGTCATCCCGCGCGAGGCGGCGCTGGCGCCGGCGGATCTCGCGGCCCTGCTGCGCGCCGAGCGCGTCACCGCGCTCTTCCTGACGACGGCGCTCTTCACCAAGCTGGCGCGGGAGGTGCCGGACGCCTTCGCCGGCCTCTCGGACCTGCTCTTCGGCGGCGAGGCGCTCGACCCGGCAGCGGCGCGCGCGGTGCTCGCCGGGCCGGCGCCGCCGCGTCGCCTGATGCACGTCTACGGTCCGACCGAGAGCACCACCTATGCCTCCTGGCACCCGTTCCAGGAGGTGCCGCCGGGGGCCTCCGGGGTGCCGATCGGCCTGCCGCTGTCGAACACCTCGCTCTACGTGCTCGACCGCCTGCGGCGGCCGGTGCCGCTGGGGGCTTCGGGCGAGCTGGCGATCGGCGGCGACGGCCTGGCGTGGGGCTACTGGAACCGTCCGGAGCTGACCGCGGAGCGCTTCGTGCCGCACCCGTGGGCCGACGGCGAGCGCCTCTACCGCACCGGCGACCTGGTGCGCCAGGGGGCCGGCGGGGCCGTCGAGTTCTTGGGCCGCATCGACCAGCAGGTCAAGATCCGCGGCTTCCGCATCGAGCCCGGCGAGATCGAGGCGGTGCTGCGCCTCCACCCGGCGGTGCGCGAGGCGGCGGTGGTCGTGGTCGAGGGCGGCGCCGCGGCCGGCGGCCTCGGCGACCGGCGTCTCGCCGCCTACGTGGAGATCGGCGAGGGCGGCGAGATCGGCGAGGTGGGCGAAGCCGCCGCGCCCGTGCCGTCGCCGGCCGACCTGCGGCGCTTCGCCCAGGAGCGGCTGCCGGCCTTCATGGTGCCGTCGTCGTTCGCCGCGGTGGCGGCGCTGCCGCTCGCGCCGGGCGGCAAGGTCGACCGCAAGGCGCTGGCGCGGCACGCCGCCGAGGAGCGCATCGAAAGCGAGGGCGGCCGGGCGCCGCGCACGCCGGCCGAGGAGCTGGTGGCGGGGGTCTTCGCCGAGCTGCTGCACCTGCCCAAGGTGGGCGCCGAGGACGACTTCTTCGCCCTCGGCGGGCATTCGCTGCTCGCCACCCAGGTGGTGTCGCGGGTGCGCGCGCTCTTCGGCGTCGCCCTGGAGATCCGCGCCCTGTTCGAGGCGCCGACGGTCGAGTCCCTGGCGGCGCGCATCGAGCTGGCGCTCGCCGCCGGCACGGACGCCGGCGCGGCCGAGACGCCGCCGCCGATCGTGCGGGTGGCGCGCCACGGACCGGCGGCCACCAGCGTCGAGCGGCTCGGCCTGCTGCCGCTGTCGACCGCGCAGGAGCGCCTCTGGTTCCTGCAGCAGCTGGAGCCCGGCTCGGCGGCCTTCACCATCCCGGTCGTCGTCGAGCTGGCGGGAGCGCTGCGGGTGGGCGCCCTGGCGGCGGCCCTGGCCGAGATCGTGCGCCGCCACGAGTCGCTGCACACGACCGTAACGGTGGTCGACGGCGCCCCCCTGGCACGCCTGTCGCCGGCGCCGCAGGCGGCGCTGCCTGTGGTCGACCTTTCGACCCTGCCCGCGGCGCGGATCGCGGCCGAGGCGGAGCGGCTGGAGGAGCGGCAGCGCGGCGAGGGGTTCGATCTGGAGCGCGGGCCGCTGGTGAGGGCGTGCCTGCTGCGCCTCGACGCCCATACCCATCACTTCTGGCTGACCTTCCACCACATCATCACCGACGGCTGGTCGATCGGCGTCCTGGTGCGCGAGCTGGGGGAGATCTACACCGCCCACCTCGCGGGGCGGCCGTCGCCGCTGCCCGAGCTGGCGATCCAGTTCTCCGACTTCGCGTACTGGCAGCGGCAGTGGCTGGCCAAGGTGGAGACGGCGCAGCTCGACTACTGGGAAGCGCACCTCGGCGGCGACCTGGCGCCGATCGAGCTGCCGACCGACCGGCCGCGCGCGGCGGCCAACCGCTTCCGCGGCGGCCAGCAGGAGCTGGTGCTGGCGCCGGACCTGGCGGCGCGGCTGCGGCAGTTCGGCCGCGGCGAGAGCGTGACGCTCTTCATGACTCTCCTCGCCGCGATCCAGGCGCTCCTGGCGCGGCAGAGCGGCGAGACCGACATGCGCGTCGGCGCCCCGGTCGCCGGCCGCCAGTGGGGCGAGACGGAGGGGCTGGTCGGCTACTTCATCAACACGCTGGTGCTGCGCACCGACCTTGCGGGGGGGCCGAGCCTGCGCGAGCTGGTGGCGCGGGTGCGCCAGGTGACGCTCGAAGCCTATGCGCACCAGGACGTACCGTTCGAATCCGTCCTCGCCCGCCTGCGCTTCGACCGCGACCTGGGCCGCACGCCGCTGTTCCAGGTGCTGTTCAACATGCTCAACCTGCCGACGGTGGCGCTCGCCCTGCCGGACCTGACCCTGCGCGTGCTGACGGCGGACACGGTGCCTTCGAAGCTCGACATGACGTTCTACGTCGGCGAGGACGAGGCGGGGGTGTCGCTGCGCCTGGTCTACAACGCCGACCTGTTCGACGAGGCGCGCGTCGCCGACCTCCTGGCGCAGCTCGCGGCGCTCCTCGCCCAGGCGGTCGAGCGGCCGGAGGCGCCGCTCGACGGCTTCTCCCTGATCACCGCCGCCACCGCGGCGCTGCTGCCCGATCCGGCCGCGGCGATCGACGAACCGGTGCTGCCGCCCGTCGGCCACCTGTTCCTCGACCGCGAGCGGCAGCAGCCGGAGGCGCCGGCGCTGCTGTGGCGCGACGAGGTGTGGAGCTACGCCCGCCTGGGCGGCGAGGCGCGCCAGATCGCCGCCGCCATCCTCGCCGCGGGCGGCGGGCCGGGCCGGGTGGTCGCGGTGAGCGGACCGCGCTGCCCCGAGCTGATCGCCTCGGTGCTGGGCGTGTTCCTCGCCGGCGGCGTGCTGCTCATCCTCGACCGCAGGCTCCCCGCCGGCCGGCTGCGCCTCATGGTGGAGGAGGCGCGGCCCTTCTGCCTGGTCGACCTCGGCACGGCGCACCCCGAGGAGGCGTGGCTGCGCGAGCTCGACGGGCTCGCCGTGGTGCCGGTCGCGGTGGGCGGCGAGGCCGCTGCGGTTGCCGCCGACACCGCCGACGCCGCCGACAGCGCGCCGCCGTACCCGCTGGTGGCGGCGGCGGACCTGCCGCGGCCCGCTCCCGGCGACCCTGCCTACATCTTCTTCACCTCCGGCACCACCGGCAGGCCGAAGGCGGTCCTCGGGCAGCAGAAGGGGATCAGCCACTTCGTGCTCTGGCAGGCGGCGGCCTTCGGCGTCGGACCGGGCGACCGCGTCGCCCAGATGACCGGCCTCTCCTTCGACGCGATGCTGCGCGACGTCTTCCTGCCGCTCACCTCGGGCGCCGCGCTCTGCATGCCGGACGACGACGAGCGCAATCCGGAAAACGTCCTGCCCTGGCTGCGCGACCGCGCGGTCACCGTGCTCCATACCGTGCCCTCGCTCGCCAGTGCCTGGCTGGGCGCCGCCGCGACCGGGTTCCGGGCCGGCGCGCTGCGCTGGACCTTCATCGCCGGCGAGCCGCTGCTCGACCAGATCGTCGAGCGCTGGCGCGCCGCCTTCGCGGGCACGGCGGTGATCAACCTCTACGGCCCCACCGAGACGACGCTCGTCAAGTGCTTCTACCGCGTCCCCGTGCCGGCGGTCGAGCGCACCCAGCCGGCCGGCACGGCGATGCCGCAGACGCAGGCGCTGGTGCTCGCCGGCGGCCGCCGGTGCGCCATCGGCGAGGTCGGCGAGATCGTGCTGCGGACGCCGTTCCGCACCTTGGGCTACCTCAACAACCCGGACGAGACGCGGCTGCGCTTCCGCCCCAATCCCTTCCGCGCCGCGGCCCCGGGGAGCCCGGCGAACATCGGCGACGGCGGCGATCTCCTCTACTACACCGGCGACCGCGGCCGCTACCGCCTCGACGGCACGCTGGAGATCCTCGGCCGCGTCGACGAGCAGGTGAAGATCCGCGGCGTGCGCGTCGAGCCGGCCGAGATCCGGGCGGCGCTGGGGCGGTACGCCGCGGTGTCGGAGTGCGCCGTGGTGGTGCGCGAGGACCGCCCCGGCGACCAACGCCTGGTCGCCTACCTGGTGCTGCGGCCGGACGCCGCGTTCGACCCCGAGGAGCTGCGGCGGAACCTGCGGCTGGAGCTGCCCGAGGCGATGGTGCCGCAGGCCTTCGTCGTCCTCGACGCGCTGCCGCTCACCCCCAGCGGCAAGCTCGACCGGCGGGCGCTGCCGGCGCCGGGGCGCGAGGCGACGGTGTCGCGGGCGCCGCGGACGGCGATCGAGCAGGTCATGGCGGCGGTCTTCGCCGAGGTCCTGCGGGTCGAGCGGGTGGGGGTCGAGGAGAGCTTCTTCGAGCTGGGCGGCCACTCGCTGCTCGCGGCCCAGGTGGTGGCGCGCCTGCGCCGCGCCTTCGGCGTCGAGCTGCCGCTGCGCAAGATGTTCGAGCGCCCGACGGTCGCGGGTCTCGCGGCCGAGGTCGAGGCGGCGGTGCGCTCGAACCGGGGTGTGGCGGTGCCGCCGGTCACGCCGCGGCCACACGCGGTGGCGCCGCCGCCGCTGTCGTTTGCGCAGCAGCGGCTGTGGTTCCTCGACCGCATGGAGCCGGGCGGCTCGGCCTACAACCTGCCGCTCGCCCTGCGCGTCGAAGGGCGGCTCGACGCCGCGGCGTTCGCGGCCAGCCTGGCCGCGGTCATCCGCCGCCACGAGGCGCTGCGCACGACGTTCCCGGAGGTCGACGGCGAGCCGGTGCAGCGCGTCGGGCCGGCGCCCTGGGGGGCCTCCGGGGCGGCGGGCGGCCTGCTGCCACGGCTCGATCTTTCGGCGCTGCCCACGGCGCGGCGCGAAGCGGAGCTGTCGCGGCTGGTGGCGGCCGAGCTGGCGCGGCCGTTCGATCTCGCGCACGGGCCGCTCCTGCGGCTGCGCCTCTTCCGGCTGAGCGCGGGCGACCCGGCGGCGCCGCCGGTGCACGTGGTGACGGCGGTGATGCACCACATCGTCAGCGACGCCTGGTCGATGGAGCTGCTGGTGCGCGAGGTGGGGGTGCTCTACGCCGCCCACGCCGAAGGGCGTCCGTCGCCGCTGCCGGAGCTGCCGGTGCAGTACGCCGACTACGCGGTCTGGCAGCGCGAATGGCTGCGCGGGCCGGTGCTCGCGGCCTATCTCGCCTACTGGCGCGAGGCGCTCGCCGGCGCGCCGGCGCTGCTGGAGCTGCCGACCGACCGGCCGCGGCCGCCGGTGCAGACCTTCCGCGGCGGCACGCGCGCGCGGCGCCTCGCCGCGGGGCTGGGGCGGAGCGTCGAACAGCTGGCGCGGAGCGCGGGGGCGACGCCGTTCATGGCCCTCCTCGCGGCCTTTGCCGGCCTCCTGTCGCGCGCCACCGGCGAGCGCGACGTGGTGGTGGGGACGCCGATCGCCGGCCGCACCCAGGTGGAGGTCGAGGACCTCATCGGGTTCTTCGTCAACACCCTGGTCCTGCGCAGCGATCTGGCGGGCGATCCGACCTTCGCGGCGCTGCTCGGCCAGGCGCGGCAGCGCAGCCTCGACGCCCACCTCTACCAGCACCTGCCGTTCGAAAAGCTGGTCGAAGAGCTGGCCCCCGAGCGCAGCCTTGCCCATTCGCCGCTCTTCCAGGTGCTCTTCGTGCTGCAGAACGTGCCGCCGCGCGAGCGGGTGGTGGTCGACCTGGTGCTGTCGCCGATCCCGGTGGGCGATCGCGCCGCCAAGTTCGACCTGACGGTGCAGCTCGCGCCGGATGAAGAGGGCGAGCTGTGGGCGCGGCTCGAGTACAACTCCGATCTGTTCGACGGCACGACGATGGAGCGGCTCCTGGTGCACTACGAGCGGCTGCTCGCGGCCGCCGCGGCGTCGCCGGGCGAGCGGGTGATCGACCTGCCGCTGCTGTCGGCGGCGGAGAGCCACCAGGTCAGCCGCGAGTGGAACGACACCGAGGTGGCCGGCTGGCTCGATCACGGCTGCCTGCACGCACTGATCGCGGCGCAGGCGGCGCGGACGCCGGAGGCGGCGGCGGTGGAGCTTCCGCCGCACGTGCTCACCTACGGCGACCTCGACCGGCGGGCCGAGCGGCTGGCGCGGCGTCTGCGGCGCGCGGGCGTCGGCCCCGAGTCGGTGGTGGCGCTCTGCGCCGAGCGCTCGCCGGCGCTGATCGTCGGGCTCCTCGCGGTGCTCAAGGCGGGCGGCGCCTACCTGCCGCTCGATCCGGACTATCCGCGCGAGCGCCTGAGCGGGATGCTCGCCGACTCCGGGGCGGCGGTGCTGCTGCTGAGCCGCGACCTGCCGGCGCTCGCCGATTTCGGCGCCGGCACGGGGATCGCGCGCCTGAGCCTCGAGGACGAGGCCGCGGCACCCTTGGACGAGCCGGCGCGGGCCATGGTGAGCGTGGCGAGCGGCGCGGTCGCCGGCAACGCCGCCTACGTCATCTACACGTCGGGTTCGACGGGCAAGCCGAAGGGGGTGGTCAACAGCCACCGCGGCATCGTCAACCGTCTGCTCTGGATGCAGCGGCAGTGGCCGCTCGACGGGTCGGACGCGGTGCTGCAGAAGACGCCGGCGAGCTTCGACGTTTCGGTGTGGGAATTCTTCTGGCCGCTTTTGGCCGGGGCGCGCCTGGTGCTGGCGCAGCCGGGCGGGCATCGCGACGGCGCGTATCTTATCGAGCGGATCGTCACCGCCGGGGTGACGACGGTGCACTTCGTGCCGTCGATGCTCTCGGTGTTCCTGGAGGAGCGGGAGGTCGCCGCGTGCGGCCGTAGCCTGCGGCGGGTGATGGCCTCCGGCGAGGCGCTGACCAGCGACCAGGTCGCGCGCTTCGGCAGCCGCCTGGGCGATCAGGGGGTCGAGCTGGCCAACCTCTACGGCCCGACCGAGGCGGCGGTGGACGTGACGTACTGGCGGTGCGGCGCGGCGGAGGCGGCGTCGGGCGTGGTGCCGATCGGCCGGCCGATCGCCAACCTGCGCATCCAGGTGCTGGACGCCGCCGGCCGGGCCGTGCCGCCGGGGGTGGCGGGCGAGCTGCACATCGGCGGCGTGGGACTCGCGCGCGGCTACCTCGGCCGGCCGGAGCTGACCGCCGAGCGCTTCGTGCCGGACCCGCTGGCGCCGCACGGCGCCCGCCTGTACCGGACCGGGGACCTGGCGCGTTGCGGCGCCGACGGCCGGGTCGAGTTCCTCGGCCGCATCGACCATCAGGTGAAGCTCCGCGGCTTCCGCATCGAGCTGGGCGAGATCGAGGCGGTGCTGGCGCGCCACGCCGCGGTGCGCGAGGCGGCGGTGCTCCTGCGCGGCGATCTGCCCGGCGGCGGCGGCCTGGTCGCCTACGTCGTTCTGGCTGAGACAGAGGCGATGGCCGGATCGGCGGGATCGGCAGAGGGCGACGCGCCGGCCGAGGACGCGAGCCGGGAATTGCGCGCCTGGCTCGAAGCGCAGCTGCCCGCCCACATGGTCCCGGCGGCCTTCGTCCAGCTGGCGGCGATGCCGCACACGACGAGCGGCAAGGTCGACCGGCGGGCCCTCCTCGCCATCGCGCCGCGCCTCGCGTCGGCGGCGGCGGTCGGGCCGCGCACGCCGGCCGAGGAGCTGATGGCGGGCATCTGGGCGCAGGTGCTGGACCGCGACCGCGTCGGCGTGGAGGAGAACTTCTTCGACCTCGGCGGCCACTCGCTGCTCGCGACGCAGGTGATCTCGCGCGTCAAGGACGTCTTCGGCGTCGACCTGCCGCTGCGGCGGCTGTTCGCGGCGCCGACGGTGGCGGGCCTGGCGGCGGAGATCGAGCGCGCCGCGGACGAGGCCGGGCCGCCGCCGCTGGTGCGGGTGGAGCGCGGCCGCGACCTGCCGCTGTCGTTCGCGCAGCAGCGGCTCTGGTTCCTCGAAGAGCTGGAGCCCGGCACGTCGCGCTACAACATGCCGGTGGCGCTGCGTCTGGTGGGCGAATTCCAGGTCGCGGCGCTGCGCGCCAGCCTCACCGAGCTCGCGCGGCGCCACGAGTCGCTGCGCACCACCTTCGTCGTCGCCGACGGCCAGCCGTTGCAGCGCATCCTGCCGCCGGCCGCCTTCCCGGTGGCGGTGATCGACCTGGCCGGTCTCGCCCTGCCGGCACGCGAGACCGAGCTGGTCCGGCTGGTCAAGGACCAGGCGGCGCGGCCGTTCGACCTCCACCACGGCGCCTTGCTGCGCGCCAGCCTGGCGCGCCTCGCCGCCGCCGAGCACGCGGTGCTGTTCAACCAGCACCACATCGTCTCGGACGGCTGGTCGACGGGCATCCTGGTGCGCGACGTCATGATGCTCTACGGTGCCTTCTCCGCCGGCCGGCCGTCGCCGCTGCCGGAGCTGGCCATCCAGTGCGCCGACCACGCGGTCTGGCAGCGCGCCTGGCTCACCGGCGAGGCCCTCGAAGGGGAGGTGGCCTACTGGCGGGAGCGCCTGGCCGGCCTGCCGCCGCTCCTCGATCTGCCGGTCGACCGCCCGCGCCCGGCGCTGCGCTCGCACCGCGGCTCGCGCGTCGGCTTCGCCCTGCCGCTCGCGGCGTGGCGCGAGCTGCAGGCGCTGGGCCGGCGCTCCGGCTGCACCGATTTCATGGTGCTGCTGGCGCTCTTCCAGTCGTTCCTGTCGCGGCTGTCGGGCGACCGCGACCTCGCGGTCGGCACGGTCGTCGCCAACCGGCGGCGGTCGGAGCTCGAGCCGCTCCTCGGCTTCTTTGCCAACACCCTGGTCATGCGCGCCGACCTGTCCGGCCGGTCGAGCCTGCGCCGGCTGCTGCTCGCGACGCGCGAGAGCGCCCTGGGCGCCTACGCCCACCAGGATCTGCCGTTCGAGCAGCTGGTCGAGGCGCTGCAGCCGGCCCGCGCCGCCAACTACACGCCGCTGTTCCAGGTCATGTTCGACCTCCAGAACACGCCGCGCAAGGCGCTCTCGCTGCCCGGTCTCGAAGCGCTGCAGATCGACACCGGGCACCACACCGAGTCGGCGCTGTTCGATCTCACCGTCCACCTGCGGGAGGCGCCGGAGGGCCTCACCGGGGTCTTCGAGTACATGACCGACCTCTACGACCGGGTGACGGTCGAGCGCCTGTCGGCGCGCCTGGCGATCCTGATCGCCGGCGCCGTCGCCGCGCCCGAAGGGGCGCTCGCGGAGGTGCCGCTGCTGGGGGCGGCGGAGAGCCACCAGCTGCTGCGCGAGTGGAACGACACGCGCGCCCCATTCCCCGAGACCGTGCTGCTGCACCAGTTCTTCGAGGCCGCGGTCGAGCGGACGCCGGCGGCGATCGCCGCGGTCTGCGCCGGGCGCGAGCTGACCTACGCCGAGCTGGAGGCGCGGTCGAACCGCCTGGCGCGGCTGCTGCGCGGCCTGGGGGTGCGGCGGGGCGCGCCGGTGGGGGTCTGGGTCGAGCGCTCCCTCGACATGCTCACCGCCGTCCTCGGCGTGCTCAAGGCGGGCGGCCACTACGTCGCCCTCGACGAGGCGTGGCCGGCCGACCGGGTCGAGTCGATCCTTGCCGCCACCGGCGCCCCGGCGGTCATCGCCGGCGCCGGCCAGCTCGCCCGCGTCGAGGAGATGAGCTGGCGCCTGCCGCGGCTCGGCGACGCCGTGTGCCTCGCCATCGCCGAGGCGGAGCCGCCGCCCGAGGCGATCGATGCCGGCGGTGTGCGCGAGCTGTGGGACCTCGTCGCCGAGCGGGCGGTCGACCGGGTGACGGCGGGCGGCTTCTGGAGCGCCTTCACCGGCCAGCCGTTCAGCGAGGCGGAGGTCGACGAGTACCGCGACCGCGTGCTGGCGCTGGCCGCGCCGTGGCTGCGGCCGGACGCCCGCGTGCTGGAGATCGGCAACGGCTCCGGGCTGCTGCTCTGGGAGCTGGCGGCGCGGGTGGCGCGGGTCACCGGCATCGACCCCTCGCCGCTCACCCAGGAGCGCAACCGCGAGACCGCGGCGCACGAGGGCGTCGCCAACGTCGAGCTGCTGACCGGCTTCGCCCACGACCTCGCCAGCCAGATCGGCGACGCGCGCTTCGACCTCGTGCTGCTCGCCAGCACCGTCCAGTTCTTCCCCGGCGTGCGCTACCTCGAACGGGTGGTGCGCTGGGCGCTCGGCCGCCTCGCGCCCGGCGGCGCCATCCTCGTCGCCGACGTGCTCGACGCGCGGCGGCGGGACGAGCTGCGGCAGGCCATCGCCGAGCGGCGCGGCTGGGCGGAGGCCGACGGCGCCGCGCCGGGAACGCCTGGAGCGGTGGGGCGGCAGGAGCTCTACCTCGACGAGGACCTCTTCGCCGACTTCGGCGCCGCCCTGCCCGGGGTCGCCGCGGTCGCCGTCCATCACCGCACCGAGGGCTTCCCCAACGAGCTGGGCTACCGCTACGACGTCCTCCTGACCCGCGGCCCCACCGCCGAGGTCGCCGATGCCGCCGACCCCGCGGCCGCGGCCGGGCGCCGGCGCAAGCGCCTGTGGACCGGCTGGCACGTCGACCGCGGCGCGGCCGGACGCCTGGCGGCGGTGGCGGCGCCGGACGACGTCGCCTACGTCATCCACACCTCGGGCTCGACGGGGGAGCCCAAGGGGATCGTCGTCCAGCACCGGCCGGCGGCCAACCTCGTCGACTGGATCAACCGCACCTTCGAGGTGAGGGCGGCCGATCGCGGCCTCTTCGTCACCTCGCTCTGCTTCGACCTTTCGGTCTACGACATCTTCGGCGTGCTCGCCGCCGGCGGCACCGTCCACGTGGCGACCGGGCAGGAGCTGGGCGATCCGGCCCGCCTGGTGGAGCTGTTGTCGACGGGCGGTATCACGCTCTGGGATTCGGCGCCCGCGGCTCTCGTCCAGCTGGCGCCGCTCTTCCCCGCAGCCCCGGACCACGCGAGCCGGCTGCGGCGCGTCCTGCTGTCGGGCGACTGGATTCCGGTGACGCTCCCCGACCGGGTGCGGCAGTCCTTCCCCGCGGCGCAGGTGATGGCCCTGGGCGGCGCCACCGAGGCGACGGTGTGGTCGAACTGGTTCCCGGTCGGCGTGGTCGACCCCGCCTGGCCGAGCATCCCCTACGGGCGGCCGATCGCCAACGCGCGCTACCACGTGCTCGACGCCGCCTTCGCCCCGTGTCCGATCGGCATCCAGGGCGACCTCTACATCGGCGGCGACTGCCTGTGCGCGGGCTATGCGCGGCGGCCGGAGCTGACCGCCGCGGCCTTCCTGCCGGACCCCTTCGGCGAGGCGCCGGGGGCGCGCATCTACCGCACCGGCGACCGCGCGCGCTACGGCGTCGACGGCAACCTGGAGTTCCTCGGCCGCCTCGACCTCCAGGTCAAGGTGCGCGGCTACCGCATCGAGCTGGGCGAGATCGAGGTGGCGCTAGGCCGCCACCCCGGCGTGCGCGAGGCGGTGGTGCTGGTGCGCCAGGACGAGCCCGGCGACCAGCGCCTGGTGGCCTATGTGGTGCCGGCGGCGGCAGCGGACCCGACGCCCACGGAGCTGCGCGAGGCGCTGCGCCGGGTGCTGCCGGAGTACATGATCCCCGCCGCCTTCGTCAGCCTCGCCGAGCTGCCGGTGACCGCCAACGGCAAGCTCGACCGCCAGGCCCTGCCGGCGCCGGCGCGCAAGGAGCCGGCGACGGCAGCCGCGATGGCGCGGACGGACGTCGAGCGGGTGCTGGCGGCGCTGTTCGCCGAGGTGCTCAAGGTCGAGCGGGTAGGCATCGAGGAGAGCTTCTTCGAGCTGGGCGGCCACTCGCTGCTCGCGACGCAGGTGATCGCCCGCCTGCGCCAGGCGCTGGGGGTCGATCTGCCGCTGCGCGTCTTCTTCGAGATGCCGACGGTAGCGGCCCTGGCGGTCGAGATCGAGCGCCTGCGGCGCGACGCGGGCGGCGAGGAGGTGCCGACGATCTCCTCCTTCCACGCCGACCGCGCGACACCGGCGCCGCTGTCGTTCGCGCAGGAGCGCTACTGGGGCGGGCGCCACTTCGAGGCGCGCACGGTGGCCTCGACCATTCCGATGCTGATGCATCTGACCGGCCCGCTCGACCACGCCTGCCTGCGGCGGGCGATCGCGGCGGTGGTCGATCGCCACGAGCTGCTGCGCACCAGCTTCGCGGACAGCCCGCGGGGGCCGATCCAGATCGTCCACGCGGCGGTGCCGCTGGCCCTCCCCGAGATCGACCTCGAGCGGCTCGGCGCCGCCGAGCGCATGGCGGAGGTGCGGCGGCTGAGCATCCTCGACGGCCGGCTGCATTTCGACTACGAGCGCCCGCCGCTCTTCCGCTCGACGCTCTTCCGCTGGGCGGCGGACGAGCACATCCTGCTCTTCACCATCCATCACGTGGCGTCGGACTGGTGGTCGGGGTCGGTGCTGCAGGCGGAGGTCGCGGCGCTCTACCTCGCCCTCCATACCGGCCAGCCCTCGCCGCTGCCGCCGCTCGCCGCGCAGTTCCAGGATTTCGCCCGCTGGCAGCGGCGGCTCTCCGCCGAGGAGGCGCAGGCGAGCCAGGTGACCTTCTGGCGCGAGCACCTGACCGGGGCGGTGCCGGTCGACCTCGCCGCCGGCAGGCCGCGGCCCGCCGCGCGCACCTTTGCCGCCGGCGTCGAGCCGATCCGGGTGCCGGACGATCTCGAACGGGAGCTCGACGCCTTCTCGGCGCGGCACGGCGTCACCCTGTTCATGACCCTCCTCGCCGCCTTCGAGGTGCTGCTGCACCACGAGACGGGGAGCGACGATCTGGTGGTGCCGTGCAGCTTCGCCAACCGCAACCAGATCGAGACCGAGGCGCTGATCGGCAACTTCGCCACCGCGTTGCCGCTGCGCACGCGGCTGTCGGGGGCGAGCACCTTCCTCGATCTGCTGGGTCGGGTGCGGGACGTGACGCTCCAGGCGCACGAGCACCCCGATATCTTCTGGAAGCCGGTCATGGAGGGCGCGAGCTTCCTGGAAGAGGGGGATCAGGGCGGCATCACCACCTTCCGGATCCTGTTCCAGGTGGTCAAGGTGGCGGCGCCGGCGGAGGAGGAGCCCGCCTCTGGCCTGCGCATCTCTCATCTGCCGGTCGACACCGGCAGGATGCGCCTCGACCTCAGCCTCTTCTTCTCCCAGACCGGGCGGCTCTCCGGACGCTTCCGCTTCAACCGCGACGTCTTCGACGAGGCGCGGATCGCCGGCATGCGCGACCGGCTGCTGCGCATCCTCGCCGCCGTCGTCGCCGACCCCGAGCGCCCGCTCGCCGACCTGGCGGCGGATGACGGAGCGGCGCGTCCCCTAGCGGTCGGCGGGGGTGACGCGGAGGTTTGTGAAGTAGCCGTCGCTGTCGGCGTCGACGAAGAGCCCGAGCGGGCCGTGCACGGGGCCTAGCTTGAGGCCATCGACGGTGAGCGCCGGCCGGGCGGCGTCGCGCAGATAGAAGCGTGCCTGGCTGCCGGCGACGACGATCCGCACGTGGGTCCAGACACCGGGCTCGACGTCGCCCGGCTTCTCATAGACGCCGGGGCTCTCCTTGCGCAGGCGATCGAAATAGAAAGCCGGATAGGAGATGTACTGCACCACGTGGCTGCGGCGCACCGGGTCGTCGGCGTGCCCGTTGGTCATGCGCAGATAGATGCATTCGAAGCGCAGAGGGTCCTGCTGCACGTGGAAGGCGAGGCCGATGAAGCCGCGCGCATCGTCGGGCGCGCCGGGGACCGGCGCGGCGGCGACGTCGAGGGTGACGGTGCCGTTCGCGAAGTCGGTGCCCTTGAGGATGGCGAGGGTGCGGCCGCCGCTGCCGCCGTGCGGCTCGTCGACCAGATGGATGGCCCGCCGGCCGCGGTAGTCGACCACCTCGCCCTTGACGCGGACCAGATCGAGGGCGGCCAGGGAGTCGAGCGGGACCGCACCCGAAGAGACCGGATGCGGTCCGCTGACGGCCATGAAGGCCAGGGCCGCCGCCGCCAGCGCCGCGAGCAGCAGCGGCGCGGGCGACGGCGGCGAGGGGATGCTCTTGCGGCTCACGCGGGCTAGTTCGACTCCGACGCGGCAAAGAAGATGTCGGGATAGCCGGTGCGGCTGTCGGTCCAGGCGGAGAAGATGCTGGTGCCCAGCGTATTGAAGCCGATGTAGTCGCCGAAGTTGGAGAGCAGGCCGTTGCCGAACGTGTAGGTGGCCTTGCACCAGTTGCTGGTCGCCGACGAAATCTTGATCGGCTTGCCGAAGCTCTCGCCGCCGTTGGTCGACTGCACCATGTAGGTGTTGACCAGCGACACCGCCGGGCCGCTGCGGGTGGCCGCCGGACCGATGCCGACGTTGCACTCGACCACCGTCGGATCGGGGTTCAGCTGGACCTCCTGGCTTTCGAGATATTCGACGTCGACCTCGTTGTTGTCGCCGATCGCGATCGTCGGCCAGAAGCGCTTGAGGCCGGTGGGCGGCACCGGCGGCCCGATCGGCACCGGCGCGCTCCAGGTCACGCCGCCGTTGTCCGAGAAGATGATGAAGCTTTCGATCGAGACCAGCGACTGCTTCGTCACCGGGCTCATCACCGGCTGCACGGGCTGGTAGTAGGAGAGATAGACGCGGCCCCAGTGGCGGCCGGAGGTGAGGACCGCGAGGCGCGGCTGGTCGTTCAACCGGTTCTTGCCGTAGCCCACCGGCGGATCCTGATAGTTGGAGTTGATCAGCGCCGCCGGCGCCGGCGAAGAGAAGGTCTCGCCGCCGTCGACGGAGCGCGAGAAGTAGATGGCCGCGTTGGTGTTGAACGTGCCGTCGAGATTGATGTGCGGGCCGTACTGCCAGGCGACGTAGACCTCGCCGCGCGGGCCGACGGTGACCGTGGAGGCGACCTGGAGGTTGCCGGAGGCGCCGCAGTTGGGATTGTTCGGATTCTGGTTGTCGGCGCCCTCCGGGCTCACGATCGCCGGCCCGAGCCAGGTGTCGCCGCCGTCGTGGGTGCGCCAGACCTCGATCTGTCCGGCGCCGGCGTTCGGCACGTCGCAGATGCCGATGGCGTCGTCCTCGACGACGTAGGCGGTGCGGCTGCCGTCCTTGGCCGTGGCGATCGACATGCGGGTGAAGGAGGCGTTGACGCTCGGCGGGGCCAGGTTGGTCGCGTCGTCCCAGCTGAACGAGTGACCGCTGAAGTGGCCGCGGTAGACGGCGAGGCCGCGCGGCGTGCCCTTGGTCGAGTCCCACAGGCGGGAGACCTCGAAGTAGGTCTCGTCGCTGGGGTTGTGATCGGAGGACTTGGCGGGCGGCATCACGTCGACCCAGGAGTGGCCGGCGGTCGACTCGTTGCCGATCGGAGCGAGCGCGCCGCCGTCGGTCCAGCTGTGCCCGCCGTCGGTCGAGAAGGCGAAGCTGCCGACCCCCGAGGGATCGGTCGGCGTACATGCCTTGCCGGAGGGTGGGCCGCAGAGCCCCTGCAAGCTGTCGAAGCCGATGAGCAGATTGCGGCCAGAGGCGCTGGGCGCGATGGTGGGCGAGCTGCGGCCGGTGAAGTTATCGGGGAACGGCTGTTGTGGGGCGTCGACCTGGACGTTTCTCCCCACTTCAACCTCGTTGCCGGCGGCGTACGCCGGAGCGGTGAATCCCGTGGCCAGAGCCAGCGCGCACAACCCGGCTCCAACCGCAGCTCTCCTCAACTCGAACATGCCGACCTCCTTATGAGAAGGGGCGCAACAGTACGGCCCTTGGGTACCTTGATGCATCGATTATACGCAATCGCATACCTCAAGACCACGACCTGTTATTTCTCCGGTAGAAGACGATGATGCGCATAGGTGGGGGGAGTTTGGCGGCGCGGTTGCTGCGCTGGACACTGTGCGAAGCTCGTGCTTTACTAGCTTTAAGTGAAAGTCAATAGTTCCCTCGCCGCGACCTTAACTTTAAAATACATTCATTGTTGAGCTGTCTCTGCAGAGCCGGGCGTCCCCCGGCGCGTAGAGGAAAGGTTTCCGCCATGGATTTCGGCCTGATGTTTTTCGCCAGCGACAAGATCGGCCAGAGCGGCAAAGGCGCCGAGCGCTATGCGCTGCTGCTTGCGGCGTCGCGCTTTGCCGACCAGCACGGCTTCAGCGCCATCTGGACCCCCGAGCGTCACTTCCATTCCTTCGGCGGCATCTTCCCGAATCCGGCGGTCACCAGCGCCGCGCTCGCGGTGACGACCGAGCGGCTGGAGATCCGGGCGGGTAGCCTGATCTCGCCGCTGCACGATCCGATCCGCATCGCCGAGGAGTGGGCGGTGGTCGACAACCTGTCCAACGGCCGCGTCGCGATCTCCTTCGGCTCGGGATGGAACATTAACGATTTCATTTTCTTTCCCGAGCGCTATAACACTCGCCAAGCGGTGATGCACGAGCAGATTCGCGAAGTCAAGGAAATCTGGAAAACGGGTGTGGCGAAGCGCACCAACAGCCGCGGCGAGCCGGTCGAAATTGCGATCTATCCGCGGCCGATCCAGGCCGAGCTGCCGGTGTGGATCACCTCCTCCGGCAACGTCGACACCTTCGTCAGCGCCGGCCGCGCCGGCGCCAATCTGCTCACCCATCTGATCGGCCAGGACCTGCCGACCCTGGCGACCAAAATCGCCAGCTACCGCGCGGCGCGGCGCGAGGCGGGGCACGACCCGGCCGCCGGGCGCGTGGCCCTCATGCTCCACACCTTCCTCGGCAACGACATCGACGCCGTCAAGGAGACGGTGCGCAAGCCGTTCACCGCCTACATCGCCTCCGCCATCCGGCTGGAAGAAAAGGCCGCGAGCGCCGGCGGCGTGATGAGCGGCGGCCGCCTCATGGACCCCAGCGGCGTGCCGAGCGAAGTCTTCGACGAGCTGCTCGAGCTGACCTTCGAGCGCTACTTCCACACCGCGGCCCTCATGGGCACGCCGGCCTCCTGCCGCCAGTTCGTCGGCGAGGTGGCGCGGGCGGGCGTCGACGAAGCGGCCTGCCTCATCGACTTCCTCGGCGACGAAGACGCCATTCTCGGCGGCCTCGACCTGCTCGATCGTCTGCGCCAGGACTGCGCCGCCGACAAAACTCTTTCGCAAGGGGGAAAAACGTGACCATGACTGCCGATTACAGCTCCGCCGTCCCGGCGTTTCCGGGCAGCTTCGTCTTCTCGCTGCCCTGCACCGGCTCCACCCTCCTGCGCCTGATCCTCGATACCCACCCCGAGATCTACTGCCCGGACGAGGTGCGGCTGGGCAACGTCGTGCGCGCGCTCCACCACACGACCGAAGGTCTTTACGAGGTCGTCGCCGCGCCGGCGGGCGGCCCCGCTGCCGCCGGCGGCGCCCCCGAAAGCGCCGCCGTCGTCGAGACCCGGCGCATCGTCTGCGACCTCATGGGCCAGGCCGCGGCGCGCAAGGGCAAGAGCCGCTGGTGCGACAAGTCGCCCAGCAATCTCGGCAGCATGAGATTGATCGCAAGGGTTTTGCCCGCGGCCCGCAACATCCTCCTGCACCGCCACTGCCTCGACATGACCCAGTCGTGCCTCAAGCGCTCGACCTTCGGCTTCTACCTCGCCATCGTCGAGGACTACGTGCGCAAGAATCACCGCGATTTCCTCACCGCCACCATCCTTGCCTGGGTCGAGCAGACCGAGGAGCTCCTGCGCTTCGAAGCCGATCACGCGGGCCTCTGCCACCGCCTGCGCTACGAAGACCTGGTCGGCTCCCCCGACGCCGCCGTGGAGAGCCTCTTTGGCTTTCTGCAGGTGCCCTTCACGCCTGCCATCCTCGCCGGCGTCTTCGCCTCCCCGCGCTTCCAGCGCCAGGGCTGCGGCGACGCCGCCGTGCGCTACTCGCAAGCCATCGTCGACACGAGCGTCGGCAGCGGCGCCGATCTCGCCCCGGCCCTCGGCCGCGTCCCGCGCGATCTCTTCCAGCGCATGAACGACCTCCTCGTCCGCCTCGGCTACCTCGCGGTCGACCGCACCGCCGAAGGCTTCGACACCCATCTCGCCCGCCGCCAGCCTCCGGCCCAGGCCGGTGACACCGCGCCCGCCGCCGCCGCCGCTCCCTCCCTCTCCCTCGCCGACGTCTTCACCGGCCTCACCGAGCGCCTCCGTCTCGACCCCACCTTCGCCCCCAAGGTCGGCCAATCCTTTCAATTCGACCTCACCGGCCCCGGCGGCGGCGTCTGGGTCCTCGACCTCACCGCCGCGCCCGGCGCCGTCCACACCGGCCCCGCCCCCTCCGACGTCCAGCTGACCCTCCCGGCCGCCGACTTCGCCGCCGTCCTGACCGGCGCCCTCAACCCCATCACCGCCATCAAGCAAGGCCGCCTCCAACTCGCAGGCAACGTCGACGAGCGCGCCCTGCAACAGCTCTTCGCCGGCCTCTTCAGCGGCTGACCTCGGGCCGGAGGCGGACGGCCGCTTCCCTGTGCGCGGCGGCTCGGCGCCCCATCGCGTGATACGGTCGAGGGCATGAGCGCTACGCCGGCGCCGCGCTCTGTGCGCCCTCGTTCTTCGCGGACAGCGCGCGGCAGGCCGCTCGCCGAGCTGCTGGCGACCTGCCTGGAAGCGCCGCGCCGGATCGACCGGCGGGTGGTGGCGCGGCTGGTGCGCGAGCTGGCGCCGGGCGGCGCCGATCCGCGGCTCGCCCTGGTGCTGCTGGCTGCATTGGTCTATGCCCGGCCCGGTCTGCTGCGCGCCGGCGACACCGCGCTGCTCGACCGCCTGCAGGCGCTGTGGCACGAAGCCCTGACAACCGACCTCGCGGCACCGCTGGGCGCCGCCGTGCGGGCGGTGGCACAGACCGCCCTCGGCCCGGCGCTGGCCGCCCGCCTGCTGTTGCCCGCGCCTGGCCCGGGTGCCTCCGGCGCCCCTGGTGGCGCGGCGGCGCCGCTCGCCGGCGAGCGGCTGGACTGGCTGCGCTTCTTGGTGACGCGGTATCCCGACTGGATCGACCTCGATGCGCTCATCCGCTGCTGCGGCGTCGCCGCCGGCATGGTCGACAGCGAACGGGTGCTGGGAGAGCTGGTCGAACCGCTTCTCCACCATGCGCCCGAATCCTTCACGCCGGCGCGCCTGGACGCGCTGCGCGCGGCGTTCGGTGCGACCGAGCGCTGGCGCTACTTCGCGGCCTTTCTTGCCACGGAGCCGGCGGCGCCGTCCGCCACCCGGCACCGCGCCGCGGCGGCGCTTGCCGGGCAGCTGCCACGGTGCGGCGAGGCGAGGCGGCTGCGCGGCGGGCCGATGCGCTTGGCGGTGGTGCAGAACGTCGTCTTCGGCCAGGGCGACGAGCTGATCCGCCTGGCGCCGCTGCTGCAGGCGTTGCTCGACGGCCTGCCGCGGCTCGCCATCACCCTGCTGACGCCGCGCCCCTACCTGTACGACCACCCGCGCGTGCGGGTGCTGCCGATCGGCGACTCGGCCGGCGCCGCGGCGCTGGACGGCGACTTCGACGGGCTGATCGAGCTCTGGGAGCCCGAGGTCGCCGAGCTGAACGTCGTACCGGCGCTGCACGAGCGGGCCCGGCTGCTGGCGGCGCGACGGCCGCTCCGCCTGGAGATCGCCTGCAACCTCGGCGTCAATCACTTCGCCTTCCAGAAGGTCGCCCTCGACGGCGTCGACATCGCCGCCCGCCTGGGGCTGGACCGCCGGACGGCACGGCAGGTCTACGATCCGGTCCGCCGCTTGCTCGTCGAGCTGGGCCTGCCTTTGCGCCGCGAACACGCGCCGCCGGCGCGCTCGCTGCTGGTCGGCATTCCGTCGCCCGAGGCGGAGGCGGCCTGGCGCGCCTTGGCTCCGGCGGGCCGTCCGGTGGCGCTCGTCAGCCCATTCGGCGGCACCCGAGAGATCAAGGGATACGCCACCGACAGACTGGACATCCTGGCGGGTGAGCTGCGCCAGCTGGTGCGTCAGGGCTATCGCGTGGTGGTGCTGCCCAACGGCCAGCCCTGGGTGACGCCCGACGTCATGGCCGCCCTGGTGACGCGGCTGCCGGTCGCCGAGCGCCGCCACCTGGCGGTGGCTCCCGATCCGGCAGGCCCGCTTCGGGCACCGTTACCCGGCGTGGACGGCGAGCGGCCCGACCTGCGGCGGCCGGCCGACCGCGTCATGCGTTGGTTCAAGTACTTCGCCGCGCGTGCCGACCTGGTGGTGAGCGTCGAGGGCTGGCTGTCCCACCTCGGCTGGCAGCTCGGTCGGCCGCTGCGAGTGGTGCTGGCGGCGCAGTCGTACGACGAGGCGTGGTACCCGCCGGCGCGCGACCGCGCGCAGCGGATCGTGGACCGGATTGCAAGCTGCCCGCCGCAGCGCGGCCGAGGGCGGGCGCCCGATTTGCTTGGCGACGGCGACCGGCCGCCGCTTCCCGGCCGCGACCGCAAGCAGCTGCTGGTCGCCGCCCTCGCCGGGCTGGGCGCCGCGGGGGGAGCCGCGGTGGAGCCGCTGCTGCTGCGGGCCGCCGGCAGCGCCGACGAGGATGTGCGAGCCGCGGCGCTCGCCGCCCTGGGCAGGCTGCCGCAGCACGAGGGCATCCGCCGGACGCTGCTGGCGGCGCTGGGCGCAGCGGACCCCGAGGTGCGGGGAGCGGCGGCGGAAGGGCTCCTGGCAAGCGGGTTCGACTGCGCGCCGGAGCTTGGCGAACGCTATCGTGACGTGCTCACCGCGCACGTGGCGATCGCCGCGCGTGCCTGGGTGAGCGTCGACGATCTCGGCGCCCCGGCCATCCCGGCGCTGGCGGTCGCCGCCGCCGGGCGGGACGACTTCATGCGCCGTGAGGCGCGCTGGCTCCTGGGCAGGCTGCTGCGGCGGCAGGTCAGGCCGTCGCGGCAGGCGGGCGGCCGGTGAGAAAGCGGCTGGCGGCCGGCGCACCCCCGGCCTGCGCCTCGGCCAGCTGGCGCTTGGTGCGGAACTCCAGCTCGCGGCCGCCGCCGCACGCCTCGGCGCGCCCGTAGCATGCGGCGCTCTCGGCGAAGCGCCCCAGGCGGAAGTTGCACAGCCCGGCGGCGTCCCAGGCGAGCACGCCGAAGATCCGCTCGTCGTGCGCCAGCTGCCCGGCGCAGAGCGCCGCCGGATCGACGGCGGTGAGGCGGGACAGCAGCGGCAGCGCCGCCTCCGGGCAGCCGCCGGCGAGCAGGTGGCGCGCCCGCAACCAGACCAGCGTCCACTGGTCGGGAAACGCCGCCGCGGCTTCGGCCAGCAGGCCGTCCACCGGCTCGCCCAGCTCCATCAGCACCTGCAGCATGCCGACGTAGACCAGACTGTCGGTCGCCGCCGGCGCCCGGGCGGCGCGCACCACGGCGAGGCCGCTCTGGTAGGCGGTACGCGCCGCCTCCAGATCGCCGATGCCATGCAGCGTGCTGCCGAGGTGCCACCAGGCATAGACGTGCTCGGGCTCGGCGCGCAGCCGCGCCTCGAGCAGCGGCCGGTTGCGCCGGTGCTTGGCCGCCATGTCGCCGTCGTAGCCCAGGTGGTCGATCGCCAGGTCGCTCTCGCCGATGGTGCCGCCGCCCTGGCGCAGCAGCTCGCCGAGCGCCGGCAGGTGGCTCTCGTGGATGACGCCGCGGAAGCGCAGGCGCGGGTCGTTGCGGAACAGACGGTGCTCGCGGTAGCGGGTGAAGCCGCGCGCCGGCCGGAAGCGCACCGTGCAGGCCAGCAGGCGAGGATCGGCGAGCTGCTCGGCGAGGCGGGAGCGGCCGGCCTCGCACACCCGCTCGTCGGCATCGATGTAGAGGACCCACCTGCCGCGCACCGCGTCCAGCGCTGCGTTGCGTGCCGCGGCAAAATCCTGCCGCCACGGGAAGTCGACGACGCGGGCGCCATGGCGATGGGCGATCTCGCGGCTGCGGTCGACGGAGCCGGTGTCGGCGATCACCACCTCATCGGCGACGCCATGGAGCGACTCCAGGCAGCCGTCCAGGAAGCGCTCCTCGTCGCGCACGATCATCGCGGCGCTGAGCAGCAGCGAGCTCACCGGCGTTTCGGGGGCAGCGTGCCTGCCACTAGTACGGCACGACGTAGACGACGATCTGGAAGACCGCGCTGTCACCGCCCAGCAGGTTGGCGATGCTGGCCTGCACCGTGCCGCCGCTGCCCACCGGCGGCGTCACCAGCGACCATGCCGGATCGCCGCTCAGCTTGGACGCCGAGACAAAGGTGGTCCCGGCCGGCAGGGGATCGACGAGCGAGACCGCCGGCGCCAAGCTGCCGGTGCAGTTCTGCACCGTGATGGTGTAGGTGAGGTTGTTGCCGGCGGTCACCTCGGCGGCGGAGACGGTCTTCTGGACGTCCACCAGCGGGCCGATGTTGGCGGCGCAGAGGTTCGATCCCTGGCCGAGGGCCTGCTCGGCGAGCAGGCCGCCGAGCGTGAAGGAGGCGACGAGCGGCGTCGCCCAGGCCCCTGCCAGCATGCGCAGGATGAACTGCCGCCGATCGGGGTCGACGTGCGGGAGGATCTGGGTCAGCTCTTCGGGCGCCATGGGCGTCTGCCTCCAGAGAGTCGAGTGGCGTGCGGCGGGCGGCGCAGGTACGCCAGCGCCGTCGCGGCCAGCAGCAGGCAGGAGATGACGAGCCCCGCCGGCGACAGCGCCGGCACCTGGGCGATCGGACCGCGATCGACCTGGGTGGTCGCGGTCGCCGTGCGGTGCACGGTGACGGTCGCCTGCGCCTGGTTGTTGCCGGTCTGCGGGTCGCTCTCCGAGGCGGTGACGCCCGCCGCGGCATCGATCAGGTAGTCGAGCGTCACCGTGTTGGTGATCTCGACCGCGGCCCTGGCGCTGGGTGCGCCCAGGGTCCACAGCACCGCCAGGCAGAGCGCTGCCGCCGAGCGCGGCAGCAGGCGGCGAAGCGGCAAACCGGCGCCTTGCGGGTCCGCCATCAGAGCACCGTCGCCTTGATCGCGAAGGTCGCGCTGGCGCCCTTCGCCAGGCTGTCGAAGACGCCCGCCACGGTACCGGCGAAACCCACGGGAGGCGTGGACAGGTCGGTGACGGGGGGCCCGGTGAGCTGCGTGGCGGAAACGAAGGCGGCGCCCACGGGCACCTTCTGGTCGAAATTCACGTTGGTGGCCGTGCAGGGTCCGCAGTTGGTCACCGTCAGAGTGTAGGTGATGGTGTCGCCCGGCGACGCGGTCTGCGGCGACGCCGCCACTCCCACCGCGACGTCGGCCATGGCCGGATTGCCGCAGATAGCGCCGGTGTTGGCGCACAGGTTGGATGCCTGCGCCCGCGCCGGTTCGACCAGCAGCCCGTCGAGCGAGAACGAGGCGACGATCGGCGCCGCGTAGGCGGCACCCAGGAGCAGCCTGGAGAGGAACTGACGGCGGTCCGGAGCGAGCCCATCGAACCGTTGCGGTTTTGCGTCTGGCGCCATGGATCGATCCTTTATTTCATGATCTGCGTGTCGCGAAAGGTCCAGAAATCCCTTGTTTTCTTCGCTTCCGCAGTGCCTTTGGCACAGTGCGCCGAACTTTGTGCATGGAACTTGTGCATGGTAAATATGCGGGCAATGGGGTGTCAAGCTTTTGCCGTACCTTAGAGCGGGCAGCTGGGATGACGCCATCTGGCGCTCGGTGGCGGACGATTATCCGGCGGTGCCTGCCCGCTTCGCGGCCGGCGACGTGGTGCTCGACCTGGGCGCGCACATCGGCGCCTTCGCCGCTCTCGCCGCCGCCCGCGGCGCACGCGTGGTGGCCTACGAAGCCAGCTGGCACAACCTGGCGCTGGCGCGTCTCAACACCGCCTCGCTGGCAGGGGTTGAAGTGCGGTGGGGCGCGGTCTGGCGCTCCGACCTGCCGCCGGCGCCCCGCTGGTACACGCCGGCGCCCAACGCCGCCAACACCGGCGGCGGCTCGGTGCTCTTCGCCGGTGCCATGGCGGTGAGCGCCGATGCCGGCGTCGACCCGTGGGGCGCCGGCACTGGCCGAGATGCCGAAGTTGAGGTGGCGCCGCGGGCGCACGCGGTGCCGGCGGTGCCGCTCGACGACATCCTGTGCGAGCTCGGCGCGGTGCGCCTGCTCAAGCTCGACGTCGAAGGTTCCGAGGTGCCGATCCTGGCCACCTCGCGCCAGCTCGCCAGGGTGGTGCAGATCACCGGCGAGGCACACGACCTGAGCGTCGGGCAGCAGGGCCGTCTGGCGCCCGACGCGCAGGTCGCGGGCGTATCCTGCGATGCGAGCGGCCTTGCCGCAGTCCTCGGCGGCGCCGGCTTCACGGTGGCGATGACCGGTGCCGGGCCGCTGCGGCTGTTCAATGCCTGGCGGGCCTGACCGGCGCGCCGCCCGCCACCCGCTGCCCGCCACCCGCAATGAGCACGCCCGTCATCTGCCTCTACAACCGCTTCTTCGAGCGCTGGCCGGTCGCCGCCGAGATCGGCGCCGAGATCGCTTTCCGGTTTGGCGCCGAGACTCTTGCCGGCGCCGACGCCGTGGTCTTCCATCTGCCGACGCTGGGTGTGCTTCCCGAGCGCCCCAGAGCTGCGGCGGGCGCCGGCGCCCCGCCGCAGCTCTGGGTGGCCTGGTGTCTGGAAAGCGCCGTCGTCTGTCCGCGGCTCGCCGACCCGCGGGCGATGGGGCGTTTCGATCTGACCATGACCTACCAACGATCGAGCGATGTCTGGTGGCCTTACTTCGGGCCCGGCACGGTGCCGCACCTGCTGGCGCCGCCGGGCGTCAAGGGTCCTGGCGCGCCGGTCGTGCACCTGCAATCCAACCCCTTCGATCGCAGCGGGCGCAACCGCTTCGCCGCCGGGCTGATGCGGCGCATCAAGGTGGACTCCTACGGCACCGTCCTGCGCAACCGGACCGAGGTCGTGGCGCCCAGCTATGCGGGTCGCACCGCGGTCATGGCCCGCTACAAGTTCACCCTGGCGCTCGAGAACTCCATCGCGCACGACTATGTGACCGACAAGTTCTTCGACGCGTTGGCGGCAGGCTCGGTGCCCGTCTACCGCGGCACCCGCGAGGTGGCCGATCTCGCGCCCGCGCCCGGCTGCTACATCGATGCGGCCGACTTCGCCTCGCCAAGCGAGCTCGCCGCGCACCTCGACCGCCTAGACCGCGACGACGCCGCCTATGCCGCCCATCACGCCTGGCGCCATGGAGGCTTCTCGGAAGCTTTTCTCCAGCACCTCCGCCGCCTCGAACGGCCGCCCTTTGCCCGGCTGGCCGAGCACGTCCAGGACTGGATCGCGGCCGGCCGCCCGCCGCGGCAACGATCGGACTAGCCTTCACCGCCTGCCACACTCCCACCGCTGGCGAGGCCGCCGCCCGTCCCGCGCGGAGTGCGGTGCAGACCGCTGTCAAGCCTGAGGCGCGATGCCAGAGCCGCCGGCGCCGTCGGCGGATGGCGGCGCCGCCTCGTCGACTCCTTCGATCAATCCTTCCGCGAGGAACTGCGCCAGACATTCCGCCACCTCGTCGCGCGGCGGCTCGGGAAGATGGAAGCTCCGCGCCAGGAAGGACGGCAGGGCGGCAGCGGGCGTTGCGCCATCGCACAGCGTGAGCAAAAGAGCCGCGGTCCGGTTCAAGTAATGCACGCGGTCCCGCTCCGGGTGATAGGCGACGAACCCGTCGGTCACCTCGCTGAGCTCGACACCTGCGGCCAGCCGCAGCCGCATCTGCCAATCGACCGCGGCGCCCCGCTCCACCGTCTCTCCCATGCTCCCTAGTATCGGCGCCACACCGAGGCCCGTCAATCGCCGTCCATGGCCCACCGTCGGGCGCGCCGGCGCGACCTGCCGTCGCCCCGGTTTTCCCGCCTTGCCAGTGTATACTTGAAGAGGAAGGAAGCCCCAGCTAGCTTCCGGCCATGACCAACGCCTTTCAGAGTCAGAAATGAGTCGACTCACTCTCCGATGGTTCAATCTCACTCAGCGCGATGGGCAGGACCTATGTCTGAAGATCCCAATTTGCAACGTTTATGCTCCGATAATCGATCGGGCTTTTCCTGAAGTGACGCACATCGAGTGGAGGCAGGGCACGCAAGGCACCTGCTTCACCTATCTCAAGCATATAACCTCCGAAGACTTTGACTCCCTCAACGACTTCCTCCAGCTTCTCGGCGAGATTCGCTGTCTAACGCTGACCGATCACCTCGCTCCGCACTTTCAAGCCGAACTGGACGAAGCATATGCGCTAGACTTCAATTTTCAGACAGATCTCTTCCCTCTTGCCTACACGGAAATGGGCAGTCTCGAACACATTGCGAAGGAGCAACAGAATCGCGCCGCCATAGCTCAACTCAACATCCGGCTTGCCGAAGTCATCCGCCGCCACCCCTCACTTTCCCGCGTTGAGTTCGTTGCGCCAATGCCGCCGCGCCCCTCAAAGAATTTTCATCTCCCTGTTGAAATGGCTAAGGGCATAGGTGCGATCTTGGGGTGCCCAGTCGACCTGAGTCTCACCAAGGCGGAGCATCCGAAACTTCGAACGCTTCCCATTAGGCAGAAGGTCTCCGCGCTTGAGGAAGCCTTCTCGATTGGAGGCTCGGTTGAAGGTAAAGCCATTCTAATCGTTGACGACCTTTACCAGTCTGGCGCAAGTCTTTGGTCGCTCGCCAGGTTTTTGAAGTCCCGCGGAGCCCGACTAGTCTATGGACTGGCATGCGTCAAGTCGTGGAGTGATACCGACAACCAATGATGCAGCAAACTCAGTCCATTGAGTTCGTAGCTTTCTGTCTTCAGGCTGCGCCTGGAGTAGGCGCATCCACGCTTCGCATGGTTCTGAAACGCCTCGCTCAAGAACGGCTCGCACCAGAAGCCCTCTTCCAACTCGACGACCACGACTTGCTGTTGCGCTTCGGGCTCAAGCCCTCCGCTGTCGCTGCGCTCCGAGAGCCTTGCGACGAAACGCTGGAAACCTGGCAACGCCTCAAAGCGGAATCTGTGAAGATCCTTGTTTGGGGCCAGGCTGCCTACCCAACGCGGCTCTATACCCTCCTTCGCGACACTGCCCCTCCCTTGCTTTTTCTCGTCGGCGGGCTAGACAGTTTCGGACGTCCAGCAGTGGGCTTCTGCGGCTCCAGGAGGGCGTCTGAAAAGGGGTTGCGAGTAGCGCGCGATTGTGCGCATCTGCTGGCGAAACAACAAATCAATGTCGTCAGTGGTTACGCTCATGGCGTTGATCTCGCCGCGCATCGCGCAGCTTTGGAGGCGGGAGGTACTACGACCGTCGTGTTGCCCGAGGGTATTCTTCACTTCCGGGTCAAGAGCGAAATTCGCGACTTGCTGAGCGCAGGAGACTTTTCGCGCATCGCCGTTGTGTCCGAGTTCCCTCCTGGCTTGCCGTGGCGGGCTCACAATGCAATGGCACGCAATCGTACGATCTGTGGCCTTTCACACGCGTTGGTCGTAATAGAATCAGGTCCGGATGGAGGCACATTCGAAGCAGGCAAAGCCGCACTTAAACTCGGTGAGCCTCTGTTCTGTATCGAATATGCCGAGACACCTCCAGAAGCGGCAGGTAATCCGTACTTCTTGAAACATGGAGCCTTCAGTCTGAGGCGCGCGCCGAATGGCGAGCCTAACCTCTCCAGGCTCATGTCTGTCGTACGTGAGGGCGGCAGGAACTTTGGACAACCGCACCAGCAGGAGCTACTCCTGCACGAGTAATCAGGCTATTTCTGTAAATACCGCAATAAATTAAAACAGCTGATTCTGCGTGGCGGGGATCCGGCCGAGCTGCGCCTCTGGTTCCTCCCTTGAAGGCGCTTCATGCTCCAACGGCCCCAAAGTAAAGCGCGGCTCACGGGCTGTGCTTGGCCCGTCTGTATAAACTACGTAATCTGTGGTGTTTAGATGGTGCGCCCAAGAGGATTCGAACCTCTGACCTACAGCTCCGGAGGCTGTCGCTCTATCCAGCTGAGCTATGGGCGCGGGGGGTGGGTTTTCAAGGGAGGTGGCCTGCCTGGAGGGATTCGAACCCCCGACCCGCGGCTTAGAAGGCCGCCGCTCTATCCACTGAGCTACAGGCAGCGGTTGCGGCCCGTCTTCCGCTTGGCCAGGGAGCTACCTCGGGTCAGCCGTCGGTATCGGGGCGCCCAGATTTGAACTGGGGACCCCCTGCGCCCAAGGCAGGTGCGCTACCAGGCTGCGCTACGCCCCGACGGAAACGCTTGGTGAGTCTAAGCTAGCGCGCGGAAAGGTGTCAAACGCGGCCGCCGGCGGTCCTCAAGGGCAGGACCCCGCCGGTGGTGCGCCGGCGCGGTCGGCAGCCGGTGGTGGCGGCAGCGGTCGACAGCCAAAGGGCGGCTGGTGGCGGCGGTCAGCCGTCGGCGGCTTCGGCGGTTCCGGCTGCGGTGGCGTTGGCGGCGGGGTCGGGGCGCTCGATGCGGAGGGTGGCGGCTTTTTGGTGGAGGTAGGTGCGCTGGATGCCGAGGAGGCGGGCGGCGGCGGAGAAGTTCCAGTTGGTGCGGCGGAGGACGGCTTCGAGGTATTCGCGCTCGCAGGCGGTCTTGAAGTCGCGGAGGGGGAGAACGGGGCGGTTTTCGACCAGGCGGACCAGGCCGGTTTCGGGGGCGACGGCGGTGTCGAGCAGGCTGATGGGGAGCTGGTCGACGGTCAGGGGGTCGGTGCCGAAGACGGCGAGGCGCTCGCAGAGGTTGCGCAGCTCGCGGACGTTGCCGGGCCAGGGGTAGCGTTTGAGGGCGGCGGGGACGGCAGGGTCGACGGTCTGGCGGCGAACGCGATGGAGGCGGGCGAAGTGATCCAGGAAGTGGGCGACCAGGAGGGGGATGTCCTGGGTGCGGTCGCGCAGCGGCGGGACCTCGATGGGGAGGTGGGCGAGGCGGAAGTAGAGGTCCTGGCGGAAGCGGCCGGCGGCGATGGCGCGGTCGAGGTCGCGGTGGGTGGCGGCGATGACGCGGACGTCGACCTGGCGGTCGCGAGTCTCGCCGATGCGGCGGATGTGGCCGTCTTCGAGGACGCGGAGGAGGCGGGCCTGGAGGCCCAGGTCCATGTCGCCGATCTCGTCGAGGAAGAGGGTGCCGCGGTCGGCTTCTTCGAACAGGCCGGGTTTGGCGGTGCGGGCGTCGGTGAAGGCGCCGCGGGCGTGGCCGAAGAGCTCGTCCTCGACGAGGTGGGCGGGGATGGCGGCGCAGTTGATCTTGACGAAGGGGCCGTCGCGGCGGGAGCTCTGGCGGTGGAGGGTGCCGGCGACCAGCTCTTTGCCGGTGCCCGTGGCGCCACTGATGAGGACGCGGCCGTCGGTGGCGGCGACGCGCGCGATGACCTGGCGGAGGCGGTCGGCGGCGGGGGAGGCGCCCAGGATGTCGGGTTCCTGGAGGAGCTTCGACTCCAGGACCGAGACCTTGCGGCGCAGGGCGGCGTTCTCCAGGGTGTTGGCGATGGCGCGCAGCAGTCTTTCGCGGCTGAACGGTTTCTCGATGACGTCGTGGACGCCGAGCTTGAGGGCTTCGACGGTCTCGCTGATCGAGGCTTCTCCCGAGATGATCACGGTCGGCGGCAGGCGCTGGCGCGGGGCCAGCTGGCGCAGCAGGTCGACGCCGCTCATCCGGCGCAGGCGCACGTCGAGGAGCAACAGGTCGGGGTGCGGCTCGGCGCTGCTTTCGAGCGCCGCCAGGGCTTCTTCGGCGCAGGTCATGGCGCGTACGGCGAAGCCTTCTTCGCGCAGCTGGGCAAAGAGGCTGGCGCGGATCTTGTCGTCGTCTTCGACCAGCAGGATGGCGGTCACGGCAGCGGCCTCCCTTCGCCCGCGCCCGGCGGCAGCAGCAGGCGGAAGACAGTTCCCGCCGCGGAGGTGGCGGCGAGCTCGAGGTCGCCGCCATGGTCGAGCAGGATCTTGCGCGAGATGGCCAGACCCAGGCCCATGCCTTCGCCGACGCGCCGGGTGGTGGCATAGGGCTCGAAGAGCCGCCCCCGCACCTGGGGGGCGACGCCCGGGCCGTCGTCGGCGACGTTGAGCACGACCCATTCCGCGCCGGCGGCCCAGCTGAACCGCACGGTGTTGCCGCCGGCGCTGGCGCTGTTGTCACAGAGGTTGACCAGCACCTGGCGGAGCAGGTCGCGGTCGAACGCCGCCCTGGTCACGGCCGGCGCGGAGGGCGGCACCCCCGCCGCCTCGCTCGCCGCGGCGCCGTCGATCCGCAGGACCAGGCCGGGCCAGGCGCCGGCGAAGCACAGGGCGAAGTCGCGCACGAAGTCGCCCAGGTCGCTGTCTTCGAGGCGCGGTCGCGGCAACCGGCCGAAGGATGCAAACTGCTTGGTGAAGCGCGCCAGGCGGTCGACCTCCTGCACGACGCTCGCGGCGAGCTGCCGCTCCTGGTGGCTCCCCGCGGCTTCCAGGAGGCGGTCGAGCCGGTCGAGCTCGAGGCGCGCCGCGGTGAGCGGCGTGCGCATCTCGTGGGCGTGCCGGCGCGCCGCTTCCTGCCAGGCGGCCAGGTTTTCCAGCGACGCCAGGCGCCGCCGGTCGCGCGCCATGGTGTGCGAGGCTTCTTCGATCATGTCGGCCAGGCGCCCCAGGAGGTCGCGCCGCCGCGGCTCTCCCACGCCGATGTCGGTGTCCCCCGCGGCCAGGCGCGCGAGGGCGGCGCGCAGCCGGGCGAGCCGCGCCTGCTCGCGCGCCTTGGCGATCAGGTAGGCCGCGACCCCCGCCCCCGCCAGGGCGGCGAAGACGACCAGCAGCGCCGTCCGGTACCGTCCGGCGATCTCCTCGCGGTTGTACTGCAGGATATGCAGCCGGCCGACCAGCGCCTCGATGCGATCGAAGTGCCGGCGGTAGGCGGCGGCGTGCGCCGGATCGGCTGCCGCGAGCCGCTTCTGATCGCCCAGGGCGAGCTCCAGCTGGGTCATGACTTCGGGGTGGGTGCCGAACGCGAGCCAGCCCCCGGTGAGCTGGCGCACCGCCATCTCGAAGAGCAGCACGGCGCCGCACAGGAGCACGCCGACCACGGCCATCGCGCGCCCGAGGCTCACGGCGGCGCACCTCCGGCCGGCGCCGGCGCCGGAGCGGCCCCGGCGGCGACGTCGGCGTGCCAGTCGAAGCTGACCACGCTTCGCCGCTTGATCGAGGTGGCGACCAGCATGTCGAGCACACCGCCGACCGGGCCGGTCGTCACGGTCTCCTCGCTCCGCGTGTCCGCCGCCGGCGCGCCGGCGACCGAACGCGACACCCAGTCCTGGGTCTGCGCCTGCTCACCGCGCGAGAAAGGGCTCACGGCGAGGTGGGCGACGATGTGCCAGGGTCCCGGCGCGAACGCTCGCCCGGCCGCCAGCACGGGGAGCCGCAGCGCCTGCCACCAGGCGATCAGGCGGTCGAGCGTCGGCAGGCTGGCCTGCATCCGGCGCCCGTCGCTGCCCACGGCGGTGGCCAGGAAGACTTCGTCCCAGAGCTCGTATCGCACCTCGACCAGGCCGCCGCCGCGCGCCTTCTTCCCCTGGGCGTCGGTGGCGGTGACCGAGAGCGCCAGGCTGGTGGTGAGCCCCGAGGTCAAGCGGGGCTTGACCTCGGAGTGGGACAGGACGTACGCCGGCAGCGCCGCGAACAGCACGCGATCGGCGCCGACCTCGAAAGCCGGCCGCGCCGCAGGCGCGGCAGCCGTGGCAGGCGCGCCGGCCGGCCCGGCCGCCGGTGGGGCGGTCTGAGGTCCCGGTGCGGCCGCCCCGCGGGCGCCCCGCGCCGCCAGCGTCAGCGCCAGCGCCGCCACGGTCACGGCTCCTTTCCAATGGGACGGGCCCGCCGCTCGCGCGGCGGTCAAGGCGCCACCTGACCCGCATAGGTGAAGGTCAGACGCACCAGGCCCCACTGGTTGCGGTACACGGCGCCGATGCTGGCCGCGACCTGCGTGAAATACAGCCTGGGGCCGTTGGCAACCACCGGAAAGCCGTGCAGCAGGCTCTTGCCGAGACTCGCTTCGAAGCGCAGGTCGCCCAGCCGGCGGCTGGTGGCGTCGTCCCACAGGCTTGCCGAGTAGAGCAGGGCGGCGCTGCCGCCTTCGCCCGAGCCAGGGTTGAAGTAGAACAGGTAGGTCCCCTGCTCGCGCAGGCCAAACCCCTGGAGATTGACACCCACGGATTGGCGAGAGGTGAGCGGCCAGTAGTTGGTGGCGCTCAGGTTCAGCTGCTCGACCTGTGCGTAGCCTTTGAAGTTGCCGTAGCCGAAGATCTCGTCGAAATTGGTGTACGAGCCGAGCGCGGTGGCCTCGATGTCGGCGCCGCGGGTGGGGATGATGGGATCGTCGGTGGTGCGGTAGATCACGCCGACGCTTGTCGCGTAGTCGTTGCTGACCGCGGCGAGGCCGTCGATCGTGACCTTGGTCCATTGCGGCGAAATGACCAGGGTGAGGTTGGCGCTGAGCGGGATGCCGACAGTGCCGGACAGGTTGGGCACCGACGAAAGGTGCGGGTCCCAGGACTCGGCGGCTTCCAGCGTCGCATAGCTGCCGTTGCCGAACAGGTTGTACTGCGTGTACCCCACCGACACGGTCTTGGCATCGCCGGCGCCGTAGCCGACCGATTCGAAGGCGAAGCCGCCGGCGCCGACGAACTGGCGCAGCGACACGGTCTCCTGGCTCGCCCAGTGGAGGCCGGAGATGTTGGTCGGATAGTAAGGCGGTTGCTGGTAGGTGGCGGTCGGCGTGGCCTCGACGAACAGCGGCCGCGTCTCCTCGACGATCACCACCAGCTCGTAGCTGCCGCGCACCGATCCCTTGCGCAGCGTGAGGTCGGCTTCGACGACAAAGGGCAGCCGTTTGACGCGGTAGACGGCCTCCTGCAGCTCGCGCTCGGTGTAGCTTTGCCCGGTCTTGAGGTAGGACTGCGAGATGACGATGGCCTGGGCGCTGCTGCTGTTGACGCCCTCGACCTTGATCGATTCGATGAGGAATCGCGGCGCCTGCGCCGCCGCCGGCCGGGTTGCCGCCGCGGCAAGCCAGGATGCGAGCGCCATTGCCACGACCGCCGCGAGCCGCGGCAGCTTGAACCTGGGTGAAGCCAAAGAAGCGGAGCGCCACATCGTCGAGTCTCCTTGCTCGGGCCAAGGCCCGTGTTCACTACGACGTGGTGGTCCAGGGCAAGGCGGCTGCCAGTCCGGTCAGGCTCCCGGCACGGTCCATGGCTCCAGGTTCAAACCCTTCGATCTTCAGCTGCTTACCCCTCCCGCACCGAGACACGGCGGGGATTGCGTGCGCCTTCGCATGCGCAAGTATACGCAGACACCTGTATGAAGATTCATACACCTGCGGTGGCGCCTCCGGGCGGGTCCGGCGGGCGGTGTCTGGCGGGTCCGGCGGGGTCGGGCGGGGTTGTCGCTGGCCGGCCCGCCGCCGGGTGGCTGCGCTACTCGCCGGCCCAGAGGGCGGGGACGTCGCCGTGGCGGGTTTCGATGGCGATGGAGAGGGGGGCGCCGCTGGCGGGGAGGTTGACGTGGAGGTGCTGGATGGCGCTGGTGCGCACGTCGAAGGTGCCGAAGCGGATGGATTGGGGGGCGGTGGCGGGACCGGTGATGTGCTCGGGCAGGTAGAGATAGCCGACGGGGTGGTCGGGGAAACGGACGGTTTCGGCGGTGGGGCCGGTCCAGCGGTATTGGGCCAGCCGGTCGCCGTGCTGGAAGGTGAGGCGGGCGTAGGTGTAGGGGTAGCCGCCGATCGAGGTGGAGCCCAGGATCTTGCCGCCGGTCCAGGGGCCCAGGAGGTGCTCGAACAGGCGGATGGTGGCCTGGAAAGGCTTTGCGACCTGGGGGGCGGGGAGTCCGAAGAGCGTCGCCAGCGGCTCGTAGTCGGCGTGCTGGGCTCCTTCGATGGCGTCCTGGACCTTTTGCGAGCGCATCTTCATCAGGTCCTGCTCTTCTTCGTCCTGGCCTTCGAGGAGGAGGGTCAGGCCTTCCTGGCCTTCGGCCCAGACTTGCAGGCCAAGGCCTGCCAGGGTCAGGCGCAGCTGCTCGCCCGAGGGGAGGGCGAAGCGGCCGGCGCAGCGGCGGAGCTGGGCGGCGTCCAGGCGGATCGCCTGCGGGGGCTGCGGGTCGGGTTCGTGGAAGTAGCGGCTTTCCAGGTGCGGGCCCATGGAGACGGCGGAGAAGTCGGCTTTGTTGGAGCTGGCGACGAGGACGACCTGGTCGTCGATATAGCGGCGGACGTCGGTTTCGAAGACGCCGTTGCCGCCGGTGTGCGAAGCCAGCCGCGAGCCGGTGGGGCCGTGAATCATCGACCAGCCGTAGCCGTAGCGGGAGGGGGTGTTGGGGCCTTCGCGGACGTAGGGGGTGAGGATCTTGCGCCGCTCGTCGGCCGGCAGGACGGTGTTGCCGGCCAGGGCCAGGTGCCAAAGGTAGAGATCTCCGGTGGTGGAGAGCACGCCGCCGTTGCCGCGCAGGTTCCAGTAGGGGCCGTCGGGGGCCCAGCGGTGGTCGAGCGGGGTACCCCAGGGGCCGTCCAGACCATAGCCGTGGGCGAGGGTCCAGCGGTCGCGGGCGGGGAGGCGAAAGCCGGTGTGGCGCATGCCGGCGGGCAGGAAGAGCTGCTGCCGCATGAAGTCGCCCAGGGGCTGGCCGGAGGCGATTTCGACCACGGCGGCGAGCAGGCTGTAGCCGGCGTTCGAGTAGCGGAAACGCTTGCCCGGCGCGCCCAGCAGGCGGGTCGCGAACAGGCGGCGCACCATTTCGTCGCGCCCCAGCGGCTCGTATTCGGCGCCCAGGACGTCGACGAAGCCGGCGGTGTGGGTCAGGACCTGGTGGAGGGTGATCGCGGCCTTGTCGGGCGGCGCCGCGGGAAAGAAGCGCGACAGCGGGTCTTCGACGTGGAGCTTGCCTTGCTGTTCGAGCTTGAGGAGGGCGGCGGCGGTGAACTGCTTGGAGACGGAGGCGATATCGAACAGAGTCCCAGCGGTGTAGGGGGTGCCCGCGTCCTGGTCGGCCCAGCCGTAGCCCTTGTTGAGCAGGACCTGGCCGTGGCTGGCGACCAGGACCGATCCCGAAAAACCGAAGGCTTCCAGCCGGCGCAGGTAGTCGTCGAAAGCGGCGCCCACCGGCCCCCGTACGCCGCCGCGGGTGGTGCTCTGCCAGAGAGTGCGGCCGGGATGGTGGCCGGCGAAGACCAGCAGGAGAGCCCCCAGGAGGCAGGCTGCAGCGGCCCGCGGTGCCGGCCTCGGGCGCGTGCGGCGCGACGAGGAGGGGGCTTCGCCCATGGGTCCGGTTCAGGCCCGGCCCGGCTGTCCGGCCGCCGGGTTGGGGAGCGGCAGGGGCAGGGCACTCATGCGGTGAGGGGCGGTCGAGATCGGCAAGGTCTGCGCAGTGCCGGCGCATCCCGGCCCGCCGGGTGCGCGAAGCGCCAGGGAGCCTATCACCACGTGTGCCGCCTTGCCGCCGTCGCATGGCCGGGAGCCTGCCGTTGCAGAAAAGCATCGGAGCCCATGAAAACGGCGCGATGGCCTCATCCCTGGAGGGGGGCGGGGGCTGAGGGCGGAACGCCCTCAGCCCAAACACGACCGACCGCTGTCTCGGCACATCTCCATTGCGGGGAGGATGCGCTGCGAGGGATCAGACCTCAGCCTTACGGTTTCGACGCGGCGAGGCTCCTGTCGAACTCGTCCGGGGTGATGAACCCGTTGTGGTCGGTGTCCATCTGATCGAACTCATATTTCAAGACGGCTGCTTCGTTGGCCTTGGTGGCCTTCATGCCGGCCGGCAGCGAGGTCTTGTCCACGTGGCTCAGCCAGGGCTTCTTCTGCTTGTGCGCCCAGGCCGACATCTCCTCGTGAGAGATCTTGCCGTCATGATTGGTGTCGATCTCGTCGAACCTCGCCTTGGCCACCTGCTTGGCCGCGTCACTTTCGCAAGGCGTCGAGAAGTAACACTTGTTGTTCGTATTGTAGGTGTTCATGCCGCATGGCAGGTTGCAGTTGCAGGCAAAGACATTGCATACCGGCTCCTGCGCGCCGCATACGCAATTGCTGCTGCCGCTAATGCAGAATTCACAAAGCGTCGAGGTGCAACATGCGGCAGCCGGCGAGGGCGACAGCATCATGCCGAGCATGAACAGACAGGTCGCAATGCCCAGGGTGACCGCGGTGACGTGACCCTCCCTTGAAAGACAGGAATTCATAGCCACTTTCTCCTTTCCGGTCGTGATTCGATCGGGCCATCGTTACGATGAAAGAAGTTGAAGCACAAGCTCGTGAACACATTGTAATAAGACGATGATTGCCGGCCTGGCGCCGATCTCGATTACCAGCCGCGCCCCGTCCACCGCCCTGCCGCCCTGCGGCCTTGCCGTCGTGCCCAAGCTCCTGCCGCGGTCATGCCCGGCTCCCGCGGTTCCCGGGCTCAACGGGGTTCCCGGCGTTCCCGCCCCGGCCTGGTAGACGACACACCTGTCTGCTAGCATCCCAGCGCCGATCCTCTTGATGTCGTGACGGATGATGATGGGGACCCCGGACCCGCAGCGCATTCCCAGGAAGGGACGAACATGCCAGGCAGCCCGCTTCGTGCCGACGCCGTGCCAGCCACCCCTACCACCGTCCCTCGGCAGTGCACGCACGCACTTCGGGGCGGGCAGCGCCGCCAGCGGTTGGCCGCGGGCCTGTCTGGCCTGGGCCTGATCGCGGTCCTTGCATGCGGCGCGCTGGCGCTCGCCGTGGCGGCGCCGTCGCCGGCGCTGGCCGATGGCTCCGCGTCCGCAGCCGCGTCCGACGCGGTGGTCGGCCAGGTCCTGCAGATGCTGCAGGGCGGCGTGACCTCGCCGGTCATCCTGGCCTGGCTGCAAAAGACGGGCAAGCGGCCGGCGGCGATCGAAAGCGCCGACCTGGTAGCGCTGCACAAGGCGGGCGGCAGCGACCAGCTGCTGGCCAAGCTGATCGACCTGGCGCAGCCGCCGGCGTCGGGGGGGCCGACTTCGCCAGACGCCGGCTCCGCCGCTGCCGCCGCTCCTCCTCCGGCCCCGCCGGCCGCCGCCGCACCGCGGTCCGCGCCAGCCTCGGCGGCGGCGGCGCGGCCGGCCGCGATCCCGGCGCCTCCGGTGGCGCCGCCGCCCCCTTCGCCGGCGGCCATCCCGGTGGCGCCTCCGGCACCCCCGTCGGCCGCCGCGATCGCCGCGCCGCCGTCCTCGCCGCCGCCGGCGCCTGCCGCGCCCCCGGTTGGCGCCGCCGCCGCGGCGGCGGGCGGACCGGTGAACGTGCAGGTTGCGGTCACCTACCGGCCGGTGTTTGCCGAATACGAGGAGCCCTGGTCGCTGTACGTGTACGTGGACGGCCGGCTGCTCACGGTGGTCGATCCGGGGCCTGCGATGCTGCCGCTGCCCGCCAAGAAGTTCGAGCGGCTGCTGGAGCCCGGCAAGCACGTGCTGCGCGTGACGCAGGAGCGCCACCGCCGCTACAACCGGATCGTCGGCTATCTCACCCCCTCGCGCGTCGACCCGAACGACTTCGCCTTCGAGCTGGTGGCGGGGACGCCGGCGCAGATCCGCATCCACTTCGGCGAAAAGAGCTTCCGCCATCCGGGCCCGGTGTCCGTGCGCATCGAGCAGGGCGGGCGGGAAATCGTCAACTCGGAGCCGGCGGCGGGCAACGAGGAGACCTGGCAGGCGCTGTGCGAAGACGTCACGGCCAGCATGCCGGCCGACCAGCCCTTGCGCGGTGCGGCGCGCAAGGACAAGGACCGTTGCGTGGCCTGGCCGGCGCTGTGGCCTTCGGTCGCCGCGGTGCCGTCGCGCGACGAGGTGCGGGCCGAGATCGATCGCCAGCGCCACGCGCAGGACTCCAAGTAGCGCCGCCCCGGCCTCGGTCGATCGGTCCATGAACCGGCCTGGGAAGCCTCGTCGCCTGCTGGTCGCCGCCGGCTGCACCGCCGGGCTCGCGGCGGCGCTGTGGCTGGTCTCGACTGCGCCCATGTTGTCGCAGCCGCGATCGGCTCGCGATCCACGGCCGTCGCCGGCGTCGACCGAGCCGCCGCTGCCGGCGTCCTCGGCATCGCAGGCGGCCCTGCCGTCCGCTTCACCGCCCGACCCTGCCCCCGGCTTTTTGGACCAGTACTCCGCCTCCCAGCGCTTCACGCTCGGGGCGCCGCAGTCGATCCAGATCGCGCCCGGCGGCGCGGCGGTGGTCTTCCTGCGCTCGGCGCCGCGCTCGCCGGTGACCGACCTGTACGAACTCGACCCGGCGACGGGCCAGGAGCGCCTGCTGGCGAGCGCCGAGCGGCTGCTGGGCGGCGGTGAAGAGCACCTGTCGGCCGAGGAGAGGGCGCGGCGCGAGCGCTCGCGGACGGCGACGCGCGGCATCACGTCCTACGATCTGTCGCAGGACGGCACCCGCGTGCTGGTGCCGCTGTCGGGTCGTCTGTTCGTCGTCGAGCGGCGCTCCGGGGTGGTGCGTGAGCTGCCGTCCGCGGGCGGCTTTCCGCTCGACCCCCGCCTGTCGCCGGACGGTTCCCGCGTCGCCTGCGTGCGCGACGGCGATCTGCACGTCATGGACGTCGCGACGGGAACGGACCGCCGGCTGACCACCGGCGCCGGCGCCACGCTCAGCCACGGCCTTGCCGAGTTCGTGGCGCAGGAGGAGATGGGGCGCCGCGAAGGCTACTGGTGGTCGCCGGACGGCGGCACGATCGCCTTCGAGGAGTCGGACACCAGCCAGGTCGAGGTGTTCCACATCGCCGACCCGATGCACCCCGATCGGCCCGCCGAGGCGTCGTCCTACCCGCGGCCCGGCCGCAACAACGCGGTGGTGCGCCTCGGCCTGGTGAGCGCCGCCGGCGGCGCGGTGACGTGGGTCGATTGGGACCGCCAGACGTTCCCGTACCTGGCCGCCGCCACCTGGACGCAGGGCGGCCCGCTGACGCTGCTGGTGCAGAACCGCGAGCAGACCGAAGAGCGCCTGCTGGCGGTGGCTCCCGGCGGCGGCACCCGCACGCTGCTTGCCGAAAGCGATGCGGCGTGGCTCGACATCAACCATTCGGTGCCGCGGTGGCTCCCCGACGGCAGCGGCTTCCTGTGGCTGAGCGAGCGCACCGGCGAAGCGCGCCTGGAGCTGCGCGCGGCCGACGGCACGCCGCGCCGGCTGTTGACGCCGCCTGGGTTCGGCTTGCAGACGCTGGCCGGCCTGGACCCTGCCGCCGCGGGCGGCGGCTCGCTGGTGGTGGTGGCGAGCACCGACCCCACGCAGCCGCGGCTGTGGCGCCTGCCGCTCGATGTCGGAGTCGGCGGAGTCGGCGGAGTCGGCGCCGGCGCCGGTGCCGCCGCGGCGCCGGTCCTGCTCACTCCCGCGCCGGGGGTCTACGGGGCGGTCGTCGCGCGCGACGGGGGCGCCTCGGTCTGGTCGGAGGCGCTGCTTTCGGGTGAGCGCACCTGGAGCGTGCGGCGGCGCGACGGCAGCGAGGCGGGGCGGCTGCGCTCGGTCCTGGAAGCGGCGCCCTTTTCGCCGCGGCTGGAGCTGACGACGCTCGGTCCGCTGGGTTTTCACGCCGCCCTGGTGCGCCCGCGCACGTTCACGGCGGGGCACAAGTATCCGGTGCTGGTGCGCGTCTACGCCGGCCCCGGCGTGCGTCTGACCGAGGCCGCGCCGCGCACCTACCTGCTGGATCAGTGGATGGCCGACCACGGCTTCATCGTGTTCAGCATGGACGGGCGCGGCACGCCCGGGCGCGGCCGGGATTGGGAGCGCGTGATCAAGGGCAGCTTGATCGAGGTGCAGCTGGCCGACCAGGTGGCCGGTCTGCAGGCGGCGGGGGCGAAATATCCCGAGATGGACCTGTCGCGGGTGGGGATCGTCGGCTGGTCGTTCGGCGGCTATTTTTCCGCCATGGCGGCGATGCGGCGCCCCGACGTGTACCGGGCGGCGGTCGCCGGCGCTCCGGTCTGCGACTGGCACGACTACGACACCCACTACACGGAGCGCTACCTGGGCCTGCCGCAGACCAACCCGACAGGGTACCGCGACAGCTCGGTGCTGACCTATTGTCCCAACCTGCGGGTGCCGCTGCTGGTGGTGCATGGCACCGCCGACGACAACGTGTATTTCATGCACAGCCTCAAGCTGACCGACGGCCTGTTTCGCGCCGGCCGGCCCTACGACTTTCTGGTGCTGCCGGGCTTCACCCACATGGTCCCGGACGCCGCGGTGCAGCGCGCCCTGCAGGATCGCATCATGAGCTTCTTCGTCGCCCACTTGGGCGTCGCCAGCTGACCGCGCAACCCCCGCAAGCCTGCCGTCGTCGTCAATGCCGGGCCAGCGCGGCCTCGATGGCGGCGACCACCTCGGGTGCGTCGGGGGAGACCGGCGGTCCGAAGCGGGCCGTGATCTGGCCGTCGCGCCCGACCAGGAACTTGGTGAAGTTCCAGAAGATCTGGCCGCCAAACTTGGGGTCGGTCCTGTCGTCGGTGAGGAACTGGTACAGCGGCGCCTTGTCGCTGCCCCGCACCGAGATCTTGGCGAACATGTCGAAGGTGACGCCGTAGTTCTTCTGGCAGAAGGTGCCGATCTCGGCGTTGGTGCCTGGCTCCTGCCACAGGAAGTTGTTGGCCGGGAAGCCCAGGATGACAAATCCCTGCGGATGGTATTTCTGGTAGAGCTCTTCCAGCGCCTTGTATTGCGGTGTGAAGCCGCAGCGGCTGGCGGTGTTGACGATCATCGCCACCTGGCCCTGATAGCGCGCCAGATCGACCGCCTGGCCGGTGAGGCTGGGCATGGTGAAGCGCCACACCGGCGCGGCTTGCGAGGGCGACGCGCCGCGCGCCGGCGGCGCGGTCACGGCGAGCGGTCCCACGATCAGGGCGACGGCGACGAACAAGATCAGGCGCACCATGTCTGGCTCCTTCTTTTCAGCCTTCAGCGTCATCTTACCCTGGCGCTCGCCGCGCCGGCGCTGGTGCCGGCGCCAGTACACCCCGCCTCCGGCAGATGCAACTTGCCGGCTGCGCCGGCGTATTGATCACGGAGACCCGTACCCATTTCCGCAGCACAAACCGTGCGATGTGCGATGAGGAGACCCATAGTGAACAGAGCTCTTGTATGGCTGCTGGCCGCCGCGACGGTTGCGGGCGGCGTCGCAGCCCGCGCCCAGGAACGGCCGGACGGTGCCGGCGCCGGCGCTGACGCCAAAAAGGCGCCGCATGAGGCGCCGAAGCCCGAACAGTCCGCAACGCAGCACAGCATCGTCGTCGGCGGCAAGACCGTCAACTACACCGCCACCGCCGGCACGCTGATCCTGCGCAACGACAAGGACGAGCCCACGGCCGCCGTCGGCTACGTGGCCTACACCCAGCGCGACGTATCCGACCTGTCGCACCGCCCGATCACCTTTGCCTACAACGGCGGCCCCGGTTCGGCGTCGCTGTGGCTGCACATGGGCGCCCTGGGGCCGCGCCGCATCGTCACCAGCGATGCCTCTCCCACGCCGCCGCCGCCCTACCGGGTGGTGGACAACGCGTACAGCATCATCGACAAGACCGACCTGGTGATGATCGATCCCGTCGGCACCGGCCTGAGCCGTGCGGTCGGCGATCACAAGGACAGGGAGTTCTGGGGCACCGACCCCGACATCGAATCGGTGAGCCGCTTCATCACCCAATACGTGTCCGACAACCTGCGCTGGAACTCGCCCAAGTACCTGCTCGGCGAGAGCTACGGCACGACCCGTTCGGCAGGGGTGGTGGAGTACCTGCAGTCGCGTGAAAACATGGCGTTCAACGGCGTCATCCTGGTGTCGGTGGCGATGGATATCGAATCGATCTTCGAGTGGCCGGGCAACGAGCGGCCCTTCGTGCTCTACCTGCCGACGTATGCCGCCGTGTCGTACTACCACCACGCCTTGCCGCACCAGCCGCCGGCGCTGGTGCCGTTCCTGGACGAAGTGCGCAAGTTTGCTCTCGGCGAATACGCCTCGGCCCTGCTCAAGGGCGACTCGCTGAGCGAGCAGGAGCGCGACGCCGTCGCCGCCAAGATGCACGAATACACCGGCCTGTCGATCGAGTACCTGAAGCTGGCCAACCTGCGGGTGCGGGAGTCGCAGTTCACCCAGGAGCTGCTGCGCGGACATCGCGAGACGGTGGGACGGCTGGACGCGCGCTTCCTGGGCGTGTCGTTCGATCACCTCTCGGAGGACGCGGACTACGACCCGCAGTCTGCCGCCATCAGCGCGCCGTTCACCGCCGCGTTCCTCAACTATCTGCACGGCGAGCTGAAGTTCGGCCAGGGCAAGACCTATAACACCAGCGCCGAAGTGTTCCCGTTCTGGAAGTTTGAGCACAAGCCGCCCGGCTTCCCCTTCCCGCTGCCGGTGGCCGACACCGCTCTCGACCTGGCCCACGCCCTGGGTTACAACCCGGGCCTGCGGGTGCTGGTGCTCAACGGCTACTACGACCTGGCGACGCCGTTCCTGGGCACCGAATCGACGTTCGACCACCTCGGCCTGGAAAAGGAGCTGCGCGATCACGTGCAGATGAAGTACTACGAGGCGGGGCACATGATGTACGTCAACGAGCCGGCGCTCAAGCAGTTCAAGAGCGACATCGCCGGCTTCTACGACGCCACCACGCACCAGTAGGGGGCCGTAGACGGTCGTGGGGGGGTGCGGGGGGCTGTGGGTGGGGGGCCGTCAGGACGCCGCTACGACCGCACGGTTGTGTGTCGGGCGGCGGCGGCCCCTGTCCTGCCCCCGCCGTCCCCACCCCGGCCTGCAAAGCGTGTTATCATGCCAACTTGAGTAGCGCCGGGTTCCTGTAGGAGGTCCTAGATGCTGCGCAAGACGACGCAATCCACGCACCTGCCGGCCGCCGCCCCCGCGGTCGCGGCTCCTCTCCGGCGTTCGCCGCGCGCGGCGCTGGCGACGCTTGGCTCGTTAAGCATGCTGGCTGTCCTGGCGTTCGCCGTCGCCGTCCCGGCGCAGGCCGAGGTCTTCCACGTGAAGCTGCGCAACGGCACCGTGGTCGACACCGCCTACCAGCCGCAGCAGGCGCCCTGGGATGCCAGCCTGGTGGTGTTCCTGGACGAATCCGGCAACTGGATCGGCCTGCCGCAGAAGGACATCGAAACGGTACAGTCCGAATCGCAGCTGCGCGGCTTCGGCGTCTCCCTCAACTTCAACACCGTGGCGATCGGCTGGGCGCCCAACGACGCCATCGACCCGGCGACGGCCAAGACCGACCCCAACGCGGCAACCATGCAGGCGCTGCAAAACATCTACAGCCAGCAGCAGGAGCAGGCGCACTACTCGGTGCAGCAGTTCGTCAACGCCGAGCAGACCACCTCGACGTCGGGCATCCCGTCGGCCTTCATCGGCGGCGGCCGCGTGCCGCAGGTGACGCCGCCGCCGGCACCGCCGCCGGTGGTGTTGCAGGCCGCTCCTGCGGGTGGTGCCGGTCCCAGCGGTGGGGCCGCGCCTCCCAGCTAGCGGCCCCCCTCCGCTTCCTGCCCGCCGGTTCCGGCTCCTGCTATCATCGCCGGCGATCGTTCCGTCGTTCTGAACGTCGCCGGCCCTCCGCCGTGGAGGGTTCTATTTGAAAAATCGACGGTGAGGTGACGGCACGGCTGTGTGCAAGCAGCCGTGCCGCCAACGCCTGCGGGCAAAACCGCGGGCAAGAGGGAAGCCGGTGCAAAACCGGCGCGGCCCCCGCCACTGTAACCGGGTACGAAACCGGAGATGCCACTGCGTGCGGCGGATCCCCCCAGGGGGGTTGCTCACGCGGGAAGGTCCGGGAGTAGGAAGATCCGGGAGCCAGGAGACCTGCCTCACCGTCCGACGCCACCCGCGGGGCGCGGGGATGGGTTGCGTGCTCCGGTGTGCGCGCGCCTCCTCTCTCGGCTAGTCGCGAGGCGTCGCATTTGCGAAGGAGCACGCATGCGTCAAATCCTTCTCGCCGCCGGTCTCCTCGGGGGGGTGATGCCGGCACTGTGGGGGCAAGCACCCCCCAGCGCCACGGCACCCACCCCCAATCCCGGCCTGTCGGCTGTCGCCAACGCGCCGAGTCCCAGTTTTTCCGACAGCGTCGTGGTCACCACGTCCCCCGACCGGGAGCCTGAATCCCGCGACCAGACCCCTGCCACGGTCACCGTGCTGGACAGCCAGGACATCGCCGCGCGCCAGGCGCGCACTCTGGCCGACCTGCTGTGGAGCGTGCCCGGCCTGAGCGTCGCCGTAGCGGGGCCTCCCGGCCAGCAGACCTCGGTCTTCACCCGCGGCGCCAATTCCAACCAGACCCTGCTGCTGTGGAACGGCATTCCGCTCAACGATCCCGAATTTGGCGACATCAACTGGCAGTTCGTCCCCACCGAAGGCGTCGAACGCGTGGAGGTGGTGCGCGGCCCCTTCAGCTCGCTGTACGGCAGCGAGGCGATGGCGGGCGTGGTGCAGGTGATCACCGGCGCCCACCAGGGTCTGATGGTCGACCTGGAGGGCGGCCAGCACGGCTACGTGCAGGGGCAGCTCGCCGGCGGCGTCAACCTGGGACCGCTGCGCCTGGACGCCACCGGCCACGCCCAGCGCAGCGACGACACCCAGCCGGGAGTCAACGACTACTTCGACGGCGAAGAGGGTGTGCTGCGCGCCCTGTGGGGTTTCCAGCCCGGCGCCACGGTGGGAGCGCTGCTGCGCGCCAACGATTCCGACACCGGCGTGCCGTTTTCGTCCGGCGTCCTGACGCCAGAAACCACCATCTCGTGGCAGGAGCGGGAGGTGGCGGTGCCGTTCAACGCCACCGGCGGCCGCTGGGCGGTGGATGCGCAGCTCTCCGATACCCACTTTGCCAACGACTTCCGCAGCCCTGACGACCCGTTCGGCGCCTACGACGAAGACAGCCATTCGCAGACCTTCGACGGCCGCGCGGTCGGTTCGTATCACCTGCTGCAGCAGCCGGACCAGGACCTGCAGCTGTCTTTGGGCACCGAAGCCGAGCACTTCCAGGTCAGCGACGTGGACAGCTTCGGCAGCAACCTCGACCGCGCCCACCAGCTCACCTGGGCGGGCTTCGGGCAGCTGAGCTACGGCACCGGCCCGGTGCACCTCGACGCCGGGTTGCGGCGCGACAGCAACGACGTGTACGGCGGCCAGACCAGCCTGCGCGCCGGCGGCGTCGTGCGCCTGGCCGACCACACCCTGCTGCGCGCCAGCTACGGCCAGGCGTTCCGCGCCCCGACGCTGGGCGAGCTGTACTTCCCCTTCAGCGGCAACCCCGCCCTGCGCCCCGAAACCAGCACCAGCTACGAAGCCGGCATCGAGCAGGGCATCGGCCCCTGGCGCCTGGTGGCGACGGCGTTCGAAAACCGCCAGCGCAACCTCATCGTCTACGACAACTTTACCGGCCAGAACAACAACGTCGGGCGGGCGCGCAGCCGCGGCGTCGAAGGCGAGGTCGGCTACCGTCACGGCATCTTCCGCGCCGACCTCAACGGTACCTACCTGGAGGCGGTGGACCTGGACACCGACGCCGAGCTGCTGCGGCGCCCCAGGTGGAGCGGCAACCTGGTGCTCACCGCCCACCCCGGCGACTGGACTTTCAACGCCGCGGCGCGCTACGTCGGCGACCGCGCCGACATCGATCCGGTGACCGACGCCACGGTCGGCAACCCCAGCTACTTCCGGCTCGACCTGGCGGCGGCCTGGCAGGCGCTCTCGTGGCTGGCACCGTTCGTGCGCCTTGAGAACGCCACCAATCACATCTACGACGACGTGCTGGGCTACCCCAGCCAGGGGCGCACCCTGATCGGCGGCGTGGCGGTCCAGTTGTGACGTCCTCGCGCCGCCGCGGCAGGGCGCAGCCGCGGCGGCGCGAGCCAGTGCTGATCTCCTGGAGCGGCGGCAAGGACAGCATGTTGACGCTGCAGGTCCTGGCCGGCGACGCGGCCTGCGAGCCGGCCGGCCTGCTCACCACCTTTACCGAACCCGGCGACCGGGTGGCGACGCACCAGGTGCGCCGCGACCTGCTGGAGGCCCAGGCCGCCGCGCTCGGGCTGCCGCTCCATCCGGTGCTGCTGCCGGCCGATCCGCCCAACCGCGTCTACGAGGAGCGGCTGGCGGCGGCGCTGGCGCCGCTCGCCGCGCGGGGGCTGCGGCGCATCGCGTTCGGGGACCTGTTCCTGGCCGACCTGCGCGCCTGGCGCGAGCGCCAGATGGCGGCCCTGGGCCTGTCGCCGGTCTTCCCCCTGTGGGGCCGTGACACCGCCCAGCTGGCCCGCGGTTTTGTCGCCGCCGGGTTTGCCGCCACCCTGGTCTGTGTCGATACCGCCGTGCTGCCGGCGGACTTTGCCGGCCGCGCCTACGATGCGGCGCTGCTCGCCGACCTGCCGCCGGGCGTCGACGCCTGCGGCGAAAACGGCGAGTTTCACACCTTCGTCCACGGCGGACCGCTCCTGTCGGGGCCGCTGCCCGTCGTCGCCGGCCGCCGCGAGACCCGCGGGCGCTTCAGCTACTGCGAGCTGACGGCCGCTGCAGGCTAGTGCGTGACCGCCGCGGCACGCTAGTGCGTGGCGACCGCGGCGGGCTGGTGCGTGCGACCGGGGGACTGGTACTAAGATACAGCGCATGCTCCTCTACAGAATCGGACCCGACGGGCTGTATGCGGTGGGCGACGACCTCGACGCCGGCGACGGCGCTTCCCGCCGGCCGCTGCGCGTCCTGCACTCGGACCCTTTCGAAACGCTGCCCGGCGGCTGGCAGCTGGGACGAACCCTGGACGAAGAGCCGAGCGGTCTGCTGGCGCCGGTCCTGCCGGGCAAGATCGTCGGCATCGGCCGCAACTACGCCGAGCACGCGCGCGAGATGGACAACCCGGTGCCCAGCGAACCGCTGCTGTTCCTCAAGGCCCCGTCGGCGCTGATCGGGCCGCAGGCGCCGGTGGTGCTGCCGCTGGAAAGCCAGCGGGTGGAGTACGAAGGCGAGATCGCCGTCGTGCTGCGCCGCCGCCTGCGGCGGGCGAGCGCCGATGAGGCAGCGCAGGCCGTCCTGGGCGTGACCTGCGCCTGCGACGTCACCGCCCGCGACCTGCAGCGCAAGGACGCCACCTTCGCCCGCGCCAAGTCGTTCGACACCTTCTGCCCCCTGGGCCCGGCGATCTGGGTCGGCGCGCCGCTCGACGACCTGTCGGTGGTGACGCGGCTCAACGGCGCCGAAGTCCAGCGCGGCCACACCCGCGAAATGGTGTTCGGTATCGTCGACCTGCTGGTCTACATCTCGCGCATGATGACGCTCGAGCCGCGCGACGTCGTGTTGACCGGCACTCCCGGCGGCGTCGGCCCGCTGACCAGCGGCGATCGCGTCGAAGTGGAAGTTTCGGGCGCCGGCGTGCTCTCCAACCCGGTGGAGATCCTGCGCGGCTAGTGAAGGCAGGCTAGCTTCCGCCGTCCATCCCCGCGTCCCGCTCTGCTTCCGGCTGCTCCTGCCAGGCGGGCGGCGGCAGGGCCCGCCAGGGGAACAGCACCAGGGCGCCCAGCAGCAGCAGGTGCAGGGCGCCGCCCAGCAGGACGCCGGCGAAGAGCAATCCCATCCAGCTCGAAAACAGCAGGAGCGCGCAGGCGGCGCGCACGCCGGGGCTCGTGGCGGACACTGTCCGGCACCGTATCACAGGGGCGGCGTTGCGGCTTTGCCGCCGCTTCGGGGCCCGGCGGGAGTATCCTGGGCTGCATGATCCAGGCGATCACCTTCGACGTCACCCGCACCCTGATCCACTGCCCACGGATGGGGGAGATCTATGCCGAGGTCCTGGGCCGCCACGGTATTCAGGTGGCGCCTGCCGAGGCGGTGCGGCTGATCGACGTGGTGTGGCGCGAGCTGGCCTGCTCGGCCGACCCGGCGCGCGATCGCTGGACCGCCCACCCCGAGGGGGCGCGCGGCTGGTGGCAGCGCTTTCTGGAGCGCTTCTGCGAGCACCTCGATTCGGCGCCGCCGTCGCGCTTCGCCGCCGCCGAGCTGTTCCACCGCTTCGGCAGCGGCGAAACGTGGGAGGTCTACCCCGAGGTCTTCGAGGTGCTGGACGCGCTGCGCGCCCGGCGGCTGCGGCTGGGGGTCATCAGCAACTGGGATACCCGCCTCCCCGAAGTGCTGCGCCAGCTGGATCTGGCCCGGCGCTTCGACGCCGTGGTCTACTCTTCGGCGGTCGGCGTCGAAAAGCCCGATCCGCGCATCTTCCGCCGCGCCCTGCGCGAGCTGGGGGTGGAGCCGCAGATGGCGCTGCACATCGGCGATTCGCGGCTGGAAGACGTCGAAGGCGCCGCCGCGTCCGGCATGCAGTCGCTGCTGCTGGCGCGCCACGGCGCGGAGCCGGCGGCCGAGCTGCGGCAGCCGCCTGCCCGCCGGGCGCCCGCGAGCGCCGGCCGCCAGGCCGCGATGCGGTCCAGCCTGCCCCGGCTGCAGTCGCTGCAGAAGGCGCCTGCCGCCAATGCCGCCGCGCTGCCGGACCTGGCCGACCTGGCGCGGCTCCCTGCGCTGCTCGGTGGCGGAACCCCTGGGGGTCATCTCCTGTGATAAAGTAACCGAAGAGATGAAGATTTCGACCAAAGGCGAATACGGCATGCGGGCGATGCTCCACATCGCCATGCACGGTGAGCACGGGCCGGTCACCAGCCATGAAATCGCTCGTCACCAGGGCATCCCGGAACCGTACCTGCGCCAGATCCTGGCCCAGCTGTCGCGCGACGGCCTGATCCACTCCAACCGCGGCCCGCAGGGTGGGCACGTGCTGGGGCGGCCCGCGGCGAGGATCACCTTCCAGCACATCCTGATGACGCTCGAAGGCCAGACCACCTCGGTCGACCAGATCCTGGCGCTGCCGTGCCACATCGAGATCGGCTCGCAGTTCTGCGTCATCCGGGAAGTCTTCCTGGAGGTCAAGGCGGCGGTCGAGCGGATCCTCTCTTCCACCACGCTCGAACAGATGGTGGCGCGCCAGCGGCAGATTCTGTCGCAGGGCATCTCGGTGCCGCACGCCCTGCCGTCGAGCGCCTCGGCCCTGCTGCCGATCCTGTCCGACGCCGCGGAGCTGGCAGCGGCGACCGCGGCCGCGGCGGCGACCGCGGCCAGCAGCGCACTCGACGCCAATCGTTCCCACGGCGCCCGCGCCCGCTCTTGAACGGGCGCAATGAAGTTGCTACACTCCGCGCCGCGAGGCGGGGGGAGGGCGGGAGTCTGGGATGCCTGGCAAGCAGACGCAGCGCGGAGAAGCAGCCCGTGCATACAGCCTTGGCTTCGAGCTGGTCTGCGCCGTAGCAGGCTTCACGCTGGTCGGCATTTGGATCGATAGGCACTTCAGCTGTGGGCCGTGGGGCACCCTGATCGGCCTCTTGCTTGGGGCCGTTGGCGGCTTCTACAACTTGTTCCGCGGAACGTTGCGCACGCGTCACACCGATCGCGAATGATCGTCGATTCGCCGAGCGCCGCGGCAGGCTATGCGCGGTTCGTCGGGTGGGCGGTTGCGGTGGCCGCCGCTGTAGCGGTCGTCGGCTACGTGCCGGCGGTCCACTTCGGCGGCATGGTCGCGGTGCCGGCGCTCCTTGCGGGCTGCGGCATCGCGGCGGTCGCTTCGGCGCTCGGCGGCGTGCCGATCGCGCTGGCCGGCGCTGACCCGGTGCGGCGCCCGCAGTCGGTGCTGCTGTCCCTGGCGTTACGCCTGGCGGCGGTGCTGGCCCTGGGAGTGGCGGCGGTCGAAACCGGGCGCTTCGCCAGCCGGCAGCTGGTGGTCTGGACGGCGATCGCGTACGCGGCGCAGCTGGTGGTCGACAGCCGCTACGCCATGCAGTCGCCGCGGAGCGGCATGAGCAACACGAGCGACGACGGAGATTCGAAACGTTGATGACGACATCGGCGCCGGCACCGCCCACCAACTTTCTGGAGCACATCGTCCAGCATCCGCTGATCACGCGTCCGGCGGATCTGGGGTTTTTGACGCCGCACCAGCACATCACCATCCTGAGCAACCACATCGTGATGATGATCACGACCGGCGTGCTGCTCATGCTGCTGCTGCCGATGTTCCTGCGCCAGCGCCGCGCCGCGTCGGCGTCGCGCGACGAGGTGGGGCACCTGGTGCCCGGCGGTCCCGGCAACTTCCTCGAAGCGATCTGCGAATACCTGCGCAAAGAGGTTGCCGAGCCGGCGCTCGAACAGCACACCGACCGCTTCATCAAGTACATCTGGACGCTGTTCTTCTTCGTCCTGGTCAACAACCTCCTGGGCCTCATCCCGTTTTCGACCGTGACGCCGCTCATGGGCATCCACCTGGGCGGCACGGCCACCGGCAACGTCTGGGTCACCGGCACGCTGGCGGCGATGACCTTCGTCATGATGGTGTTCAACGGCGTGCGCCTGGGCGGCCGCCACTACTTCGCCCACTTCTGCCCCGGCCCTCTGTGGCTGGCGCCGCTTTTGGTGCCGATCGAAATCCTCGGCCAGTTCGCCAAGACGTTCGCGCTGGCCATCCGTCTGTTCGCCAACATGCTCGCCGGGCACATCATGCTCGCCGTGCTGGTCAGCTTCATCCTGGGGGCGGGCACCGCGATGGGCACCGGCGTCGGCCTGGCGGTGGCGGTGCCGGTCATCGCGGGATCCATCGCCATCACGCTGTTGGAGCTGTTTGTCGCCTTTCTGCAGGCGTACATCTTCGCCTTCCTGACCGCGCTGTTCATCGGCCAGGCGGTGGTGTTCCACCAGGACCATGGGGACGGGCACCACGAAGAAGCGACGATCTGATCCGCAATGTCAATTTCGCCATGCCCGGATAGTCGCGGGGCACCGCGGGCCGTGAGGCGTACTGCGATGGCGTTTTCGAGGAGAGATGGCCGGCCCCGCACGGCCGCACAGGAAACGACGAAAGGACTTCATCCGATGAGCAAGAGAGCCGCAAAGTTCGCTCTGATGTCGATCGTGGGCGGTATCGTCCTGATGTTCGCCACCACCACCCCCGCGCACGCCCAGGCTGGCGCCAGCGCGGCAGGAGAGCGTGGCAGCGGTATGACCACCGACGGCGCGCGTAAGCTCGGCGCCGGGTTGGGCGTCGGCCTGGTCGCCATCGGCACCGGCATCGGTATCGGTCGCATCGGCGGCAGCGCCACCGAAGCCATCGCCCGGCAGCCGGAATCCGCGGGTCAGATCAGCAACGCGATGATCATCACCGCGGCGCTGATCGAAGGCGTCGCGCTGTTCGGACTGGTCATCGACTTTCTGGTGCAGCAGTAGAGCGGCGGCGGTGCCTGGCCGCGTCCCCCGCCCGCTTGTCAGCGTGGCCGGGGCACGCCTCCTGGTGCCGCGCGACCGGCCGGCGCCCTGTGCGGCGCCGGCTTGCCGGCAGGTTGGTGCCTGCCGCCGCCCCACGAACCCAAGCCCCTTCTCACCGCCGGTGGGCGGGGCCGTTGACTCGGCGAGTGCTTTCACCATGACGCGGAAAACGAAAGCTTTTCTTTTCATGTTGGCGGCGGCGTTGGCGGCCGCCCCGGCTGCCTACGCCGCGCCGGCCGAAGGCGGCGACGTGTTCGCCGGTGACGTCGGCAACGCGGTATGGACGGTGGTCATCTTCCTGCTGGTGCTGGTGGTGCTCGGCAAGTTCGCCTGGGGGCCGCTGCTCAAGGGCCTGCAGGCGCGCGAAGCCTACATCCGGGAATCCCTGGAAACCGCCCGCCGCGATCGCACGGACGCCGAAGCCCGGCTGCGCGAATACCAGGAAAAGCTGGCGGCGGCGCGCTCGGAAGCGACGGCGATCATCGAGCAGGGGCGCCGCGACGCCGAAGCCGCCAAGCGCAGGATCGAGGAGCAGGCCAAGCACGAAACCGACAAGATGATCGAGCGCGCGCAGCGCGAGATCCAGTCGGCGACCGTCGAGGCGACGCGGCAGCTGTACTCGCTGTCGGCAAGCCTGGCGACCGAGCTGGCGTCGCGCATCCTGGGCCGCGAGCTGAACGCGCAGGATCACGAGCGGTTGATCGCCGAATCGATCAGCGACCTGTCGGCGCGGCACAATTGATCGCGTTGGGGCGGAGCCGCAACCGTGCGTAATCAGATGGAGAACGCGACCCATGGCGAATGAAGCCGCCGCCACCCCAGCCGGCGGGCGCGCCGATGGCGAAGATCTGCGCGACCTCAGGCTGCCGCGGGTCTACGCCAAGGCGATGCTCGACCTTGCGGTGGCGCAGAACCAGGCGGACGACCTGCTGGGCGAGCTGAGCGACCTGGCGCGCACGGTCGCCGGCGACCCTGGCCTGGCGACGTTTCTGGCCAGCCCGCTGGTCACCCAGCGGCAGCGCGGCCAGGTACTGGAAAAGGTTTTTCGCGGTCGCGGCAGCGACCTGCTGGTGGATTCGCTGGAGGTGATCAATCAGAAGGGCCGCCTGGCCCTGCTGGTGGAGATCGCCGAAGCCTACCGTCGCGAGTACCGCGAGCTGCGCGGCCTGGTCGACGCGCGGGTGACCACCGCCGTGCCGCTGGCGGCGGCCCAGCGCCAGGACCTGGTGGCGGCGATCGCCGGGTTCACCGGCAAGCGGCCCGACCTGATCGAGCGGGTGGATCCGGCGATCCTGGGCGGCATCGTGATCGAGGTCGCCGGCGAAAAGATCGACAGCAGCCTGGCCACCCGTCTGCAGGACGTCGGAGCGCTGCTGGCGGCGCGCGCCGCCAAGGAGATTCACGGCGGCGCTTCCATGGTCGAGGGGACGGGTACGGGCGGGTGACGCTCTATCTAAACGGAAACGCGACGGCCGCGACAGCTGGCGCGGCGTCTGACCATCAGGCGAGCGAGGAGCAGGCATGAGATTCAAGGTAGACGAGATCACCTCGGTGATTACCGAAGAGATCCGGCAATACCGCAGCAAGGTCGATCTGACCGAGGTGGGCCGCGTGCTGGAGGTTGGCGACGGCATCGCCCGCGTGTACGGTGTGACCTCTGCCATGGCCGGCGAGCGCCTGGAGTTCCAGAACGGCGCTTCGGGGCAGGTGTTCAACCTCGAAGAGAGCTCGGTCGGCGTGGTCATCCTGGGCGACTACCTGGGCATCCGCGAAGGCGACGAGGTGCGCCGCACCGGCGAGCTGCTGTCGGTGCCGGTCGGTCCGGCGCTGATCGGCCGCGTCGTGGACCCGCTGGGCAGGCCGCTCGACGGCAAGGGCGACATCGACACCGATGCCCGCCGGCCGCTCGAATGGAGCGCGCCCGGCATCGCCGAGCGCCAGCCGGTCAACGAGCCGCTGCAGACCGGCATCAAGGCGATCGACAGCATGATCCCGATCGGGCGCGGCCAGCGCGAGCTGATCATCGGCGACCGCAAGACCGGCAAGACCGCGGTGGCGGTCGACACCATCGTCAACCAGAAGGGCGGCGACGTGGTGTGCGTCTACGTCGCGATCGGCCTCAAGGAATCGACGGTGGCCGGCCTGATCGAAAAGCTGCGCGAGCTGGGCGCGATGGACTACACGATCGTGGTCGTCGCCTCGGCCGCCGACCCCTCGCCGCTGCAATACATCGCTCCCTATGCCGGCGCCGCGATGGCGGAATACTTCATGTATCAGGAAGGGCGCGCCACCCTGGTCGTGTACGACGACCTTTCGAAACAGGCGCAGTCCTACCGCCAGCTGTCGCTGCTGCTGCGCCGGCCGCCGGGCCGCGAAGCGTATCCGGGCGACGTGTTCTATCTCCACTCCCGCCTGCTGGAGCGCAGCGTCAAGATGCGCGACGAATACGCGGTGGTGGCCAAGGACACCGCCGACGACAGCCGTGACCGCGCCGCCATCACGACGCATCCGCAGGGCCTCGCGGCGCCCGAAGACGTGCGCCCCGACGACGCCCACGGTCTGTACCACCGCTCCCATGGCCGCAAGAAGGCGGAAGCCTTCTTGAAGAGCCTGCCGGATGCCGACAAGTACAAGGTGCACCGCTTCCCCGACAGCGGCGGCTCGATGACCGCGCTGCCGATCATCGAAACGCTGGAGGGCGAAGTCTCGGCCTACATCCCGACCAACGTGATCTCGATCACCGACGGCCAGATCTACCTCGAGCAGGACCTGTTCTTCGCCGGCGTGCGGCCGGCGATCAACGTCGGCATCAGCGTGTCGCGCGTCGGCGGCAACGCGCAGCGCAAGGCGATGAAGCGCGTCGCGGGCTCGCTGCGTCTCGACCTGGCGGCCTTCCGCGACCTGGAAGCCTTCGCCCAGCTGGGCACCGAGCTGGATGCGGCGACCCAGCGCCAGCTGGACCGCGGCCAGCGCATGGTGGAGCTGCTCAAGCAGCCGCAGTACCAGCCGTTCCCGGTGGCGGAGCAGGTGATCAGCATCTTCGCCGGCACCCAGGGGCTGCTCGACGACGTGCCGGTCAAGAACGTGGCGCGTTTCGAAGCCGAGCTGCTGCAGCACATCCGCGATCAGCACGGCGACATCCTGGACGGGCTGACCAAGACCGGTGAGATGAACAACGAGCTGGCCGACACGATCAAGAAGGTGGTCGGCGACTTCAAGACGCAGTTCAAGTGAGCTGGGCGCGGCTCGTTTTGCGGGGACGGAACGGATGGCGAATCGACGAGAGTTGGTAAAGCGGCGCAAGGCGGTGCGCAATATCCGCAAGATCACGCGCACCATGCAGCTGATCGCGACGGCGCGCTTCCAGGCGGCCTTCAACCGGGCGATGGCGACCAAGCCATACACCGAGAAGCTGGCCGAGCTGGTGGACGACCTGTCGCGCGCCGCCGGCAACATCGATCATCCGCTGCTCGCCACGCATCCGGAGGTGAAGCGCGGGGCGCTGGTGGTGTTGACCAGCTCGCGCGGCCTGGCGGGCGGCTACAACGCCCACGTGCTGCGCGCCGCGCTCAACCACCTGGACGAGCAGGCGGCGCAGGGCATGGAAACGCAGGTGCACATGGTGGGCAAAAAGGGGATCGGCTATTTCCGCTTCCTGCGCCGGCCGATGGCCGAGCAGACGCCCACTACCGGGGACCGGCCTTCGTTCGAGCAGGTCGAGCCGATCGCCAACGCCCTGATCGAGCGCTTCCTCAACAAGGAGATCGCCTCGGTCCACGTCGCCTACATGCGGTTCGTGTCGGCCGGACAGCAGCGGCCCGAAGTGGTGCAGCTGCTGCCGCTGGAGCCCAAGGCGCCGGATGCGGCAGACGCGGGCAAGCCGGCGGCGGACAAGCCGGCGGCGGCCGGCGGCCATGCCCGCGACGCCGATAACAGCGGCGATGCCGGCGCGCGGCCGCACCGGGTCGAATACGAATTTTCGCCCAGTCCGCGCGAGCTGCTCGACGAGCTGCTGCCGGCGATCATCCGCGTGCGGCTTTTCCAGGCGTGGAACGACGCCGTGGTCTCCGAACAGGTGGCGCGCATGGTTGCCATGAAGGCCGCGACGGACGCGGCCGGCGACATGATCAAGGCGCTGTCGCGGCAGTACAACCGCGCGCGCCAGACCCAGATCACCATGGAGCTGCTGGACATCGTCGGCGGCGCCAACGCGCTGTCGTGAGCGTGCGGCGCCTCCTGACCGGCCAAGCCCTTTACCTTCTGGACATCGAACCGGATCGGACATAGCGATGGAAAACGGCAATTACGGCAAAGTGACGCAGGTCATCGGCTCGACTCTCGACGCCAGCTTCGCGCAGGACAAGCTGCCGGGGATCTACAACGCGCTGCGCGTGGATCTCAAGCGGACGGTGCTCGGCGAGGACATCTCGCAGACCCTGTGGTGCGAAGTGGCGCAGCACCTGGGCGGCGGCAAGGTGCGCGCCGTGGCGCTCGGTTCCACCGACGGTCTGACCCGCGGCGCCGACATCATGGACACCGGCGCGCCGGTGACCGTGCCGGTGGGCGAGCAGACGCTGGGCCGGGTGTTCAACCTGGTCGGCGAGCCGATCGACGGCCTGGGCGAAGTCAAGGCCGAGGCGCGGCGCCCCATCCACCACGAGCCGCCGGAGCTCAAGGACCTGTCTTCCAAAACCGAGCTGTTCGAAACCGGCATCAAGGTCGTCGACCTGCTCTGCCCGCTGGTGCGCGGCGGCAAGGCCGGCCTGTTCGGCGGCGCCGGCGTCGGCAAGACGGTCATCATCCAGGAGCTGATCGCGCGCCTGGCCCGTTTCCACAGCGGCTACTCCTGCTTCGCCGGCGTCGGCGAGCGCACCCGCGAGGGCAACGACCTGTGGCTGGAAATGCAGGAAGCCAAGATCGGCGACACCGGCAAGCGCGTCATCGACCAGACCGTCATGGTGTTCGGCCAGATGAACGAGCCGCCTGGCGCGCGCCTGCGCGTCGCGCTGTCGGCGCTGACCATGGCCGAGTACTTCCGCGATCAGACCGGCGCCGACACGCTGCTGTTCATCGACAACATCTTCCGTTTCTCGCAGGCGGGCTCGGAGGTGTCGGCGCTGCTCGGCCGCATGCCCTCGGCCGTCGGCTACCAGCCCACCCTGGGGACGGAAATGGGCGAGCTGCAGGAGCGCATCACCTCGACGACGCGCGGCGCCGTCACCAGCATCCAGGCCATCTACGTGCCGGCCGACGACTACACCGACCCGGCGCCGGCGACGGCGTTCACCCACCTGGACAGCACGGTCAACCTGGAACGCAGCATCTCGGAAAAGGGCATCTATCCCGCCGTCGACCCGCTGGCGTCCAGCAGCCGCATCATCTCGCCCGAATACATCGGCGAGCGCCACTACCGCGTGGCCCGCAGGGTGCAGCAGAACCTGCAGCGGTACAAGGACCTGCAGGACATCATCGCCATCCTGGGCATCGAAGAGCTGTCCGAGGACGACAAGGTGATCGTGCGCCGCGCCCGCAAGATCGAGCGCTTCCTGTCGCAGCCCTTCTACGTCGCCGAGCAGTTCACCGGCTTCCCCGGCAACTACACCTCGCGCGAAGACACCATCCGTTCCTTCGACGAGCTGTGCGACGGCAAGTGGGACCACCTGCCGGACCAGGCCTTCATGTACGTCGGCGCGATCGAAGAGGCGGCGGCCAAGGCGGAGACGCTCAAGTAGGCCGGGCGCGGGACCTGAACCATGGCAAACACCTTCCACCTGAGCGTCATCACGCCGGAGCGGGCCGTTCTGGACACCGAGGCCACCTTTGCCGCCGTCCCCGCCCACGACGGCGAGATCGGCATCCTGGTCAACCGTGCGCCGATGCTCTACCGCCTGGGCGCCGGCCTGCTGCGCGCCGACACCGCCGAGGGCAAAACCGCCCTCTTCGTCGCCGGCGGCTTCGTCCAGATGGTGGACAACCGGCTCACCGTCCTCACCGAAACCGCCAAGGAGATGAGCAAGATCGACCGCGCCTCGGCGGAGCGCGCCCTGGCCGACGCCGAAGCCTTGAAGGGCGTCACCGAATCCGAATTCAACACCCGCCAGCGCATGCTCGCCAGCGCCCGCGCCCAGCTGCGCCTGGCCCAGCACATCTGATCCAGCGCCCCTGATCCAGATCCGCCAGGCTCGGCAAGGGCCTGGCGGCAGCTCCCACGCGGGGCGCCGGTGCAATACAGTGCACGGGTGCCCGCACACTCCGAATACGAGCCGCTGTTCGCCGACCAGCGCCCGGCGCTCGACGACCTGGCCGCCGTCCAGGACCTCTTTCGCGCCGCGGGAGGCCCCTACCTGCGCTCCTGGTGGTCGTGGGTGGTCTGGGCCTGCGTGCTGCCGGCGGCGGCGCTGGCAACCGGCCCGGCGATGGCCCGCTCCGGCCCGTCCGGAGTGCTCTTCACCTGGTCCCTGGCCATCCTCTTCGCCGGCGCCATCGAAATCGCCGCCATCCGCCGCGGCCGCCGGCGCGACGCCCAAGCCGCCGGCGAAGGCGCCGGGCCGGCGGCCGGCCGGTCCCTGCTGGCCGCCTGGGCCCTGCGCACCCAGGGCAACCTCTCCCTGGTAGCCCTGGCCCTTTCGGTCCTGCTCATCTGGCAAGACCTGGCCTGGGCCCTCCCCGGCCTATGGCTGCTGCTCCTGGGCCACTCCTTCTTCATGCTGGGAGGCATCGCCTTCCCCCCCTTCAAACGCTACGGCCTCGCCTACCAGCTGGGCGGCATCGCCGCCCTCTGGCCCAACGGCACACCCCTCACCGCCTTCGCCCTAACCACCGCCGCCGCCAACCTCTGGATGGGCTGGGCCGTCTGGCGCGAAGCCCACGCCGCGGACGGTGGTCGATAACGCATCCGTCCCCTCGGCGAAAGACGGCCCCGAGCGCATACTACCTACGCGGGCAACCTTGTATGGAGGGAGGGCTCGACCTGATGAGATACGTCTCCGTCGCAGCCGCGACTGTTCTCTTCCCCTTGCTACTTCTTACCCCGGCGCAGCCAGCAGCTGGCCAAGGGCGCTCCTCTGCGGTTCCAGTGGACGCACCTGATGTAGTTCCGGGTTCTGGGATGGCTCTCTGGGTTTCGGCGAAGGCGGCGGCCGATCCTGACACGGTGATCAAGTGGAGCCTTTTCGGCGAGCATGCTGAGGCGCTGCAGGCCGACGTTCGAGCCCAGGATGAACCTGGTGAGCGTCCGAAGAAGCGCGGGAGCACCGAGGCCGTGGAAATCCCGGAGAAGGACTGCTCGACCCACACAATCTGCTCAGACTTCAGTGAGGCTCCCGATCCCTCTTTGACCCTTCCGCGACTGATCGCCAGGTCAACCGGCGGGATCTACGCCGGCACCGTCATCGCCGTGACGCCGGGTTTCTATCTGCAGGCGCCTGCCGAGCTTCTTACGGTCAGCGTTGACGAGGTTCTGCACGCCGCGTCAGCTCATCCGCAGGCGCCGCCGCAGCTCTACCTCCTCTACGGGGTCGCTCATTTCCGGATCGGGGCCTACAGCTTCTGCGGCCAATGGAGCGATCGATGGGGAGAGCCGGTGGCCGGCAATCGAATTCTCATCTTTGCCGACGAGTCGGTTCAACCTGACAGGGGGTTCATCCTGCCTTCTGCCGAGAACCAGCTGCTCATGGAAACCAAGAGCGGTCTCTACGTGCCGGCCGCTTTGCGGCGCCCGGGTGCGCCGCTCGAGGTGACTACGTTTGGCGAAGCCGTGGCGGTCGTCCGGCAAGCCGTTGCCGCGGCAGAGCCATGACTTGCGGCCCTGCGAGCTGCCCTGCCGACCTGTCGCAATGGCAGGCAGTGCGTTCGTGCACGGAGGGTGCGCGGGCTGGCCGCGGGATCAGCGGGCGGCGGGAGCGGTGAGGGAGGTGTGGGAGCCGCTGAGGCGGTCGGCCAGGGAGCGGCCGGTGAGGGCTAGGAGGGTGGGGAGGCCCAGGGTGGCGAGGGTGAGGAGGGCGCCCAGCCAGCGGCGGGCGGTCTGGTCGAAGCTGAGGGGCTCGCCGTCGGTGCTTTGGGAGGTGAGGCCGGCCCAGGTCATGCCCAGGGTGTGGCCCCAGAAGGCCAGGGGTATGACGGTGTAGAGGAAGGAGAAGGCCACCAGGAAGACGACTCCGGCGGGCCAGTCGTGGGCGATGGGGAAGACGCCCAGGTAGCGGCAGGCGACAAAGGTCAGGATGCCGACGGCGGCGTGAACCAGCAGGTCGGCGGCTCCGGCGGCCAGGCGGCGGCCGACGCCGGCGCGGGGGTCGGCGGGTGCGGGTGCCGCGGCGGTGGTCAGGGCGCGGCCGGCCGCTTGCTGGGTCTGGTTACGGGCGGGCGCGGTCTGAGTGCTGCCGGCGCGGCCCTTGGCACCAGAGGCACGATCGCTGGCGTAGGTGCGGTCGGCACGGCCGGCGCGATCCATGTGGTCGGCGGGATCGGACAGGTCGGCGGTGTCGCGCTGGCCGCGAGCGGCGGCTCGGTCGCCGCGCGGCTCGCGCTTGCGCTGGGTGTCGCGGGCTTGCCGGGGGTCCTGGGGGTCGTCTTCGGCCTGGTCGTCGCGGGCCGGCCGGTCGAGCGGCAGGTCGAAGAGCAGGGGTTCCTGGTCGGAGCGGCGCATCAGCGAATCGGGAGGTACTTCACGTAGATACGATAGAGCATATCGGTGCTGTGCTCCAGATAGGTCTGGGCGAACAGCAGCTGGCGATTGAGATCCGGGTCGTCGGGCGCCAGGGTTTTGGCTTCGCCGAACTTCTTGACCGCGTCGGCGGCGTCGTTGTGCTGGAGGTCGCGGACGCCCAGGTCGTAGTAGCTGTCGACGATCATGCGGGTGACGTCTTTGTTGGCCGGATTGGCTTCGTGGAGCTGCCATAGCTGCGGCAGGGCGAACTCCCAGTCGTGGCCGCGGAAGAGCGCCAGCGGTCGCTCGATCGGCTGCAGCTTGGCCTTGGCGTCGGCCAGCTGGAAGGCGTCGGTGGCGTCCAGCTTGGCCAGGCGGTCGGCGGCTTCGAAACGCTCGGCGGCGAGCAGGAAAGTGCCGTTCTGGTAGGCCCTTCGGCCTTCGGCGATGAGCTGTTGGCGGCGGTCGACGTCGGTGCCAAGGGCGCCAGGGGCGCCGGCGGTGACGGTACCGGGGGCGCCGGGCGCTCCTGCTGCCTGGTCCGCGCCGGGCGCGGCTCCCGCCGGCTGGGATTCTTCCTGCAGCCACTTGGCGATCAGCGCCTGCGCCTCTTTGTAGTGCGGGTCGCCCGCCGGCACGCGGCGCAGCTGCGCCAGGGCCATGGAGGTCTTGCCCGCCGCATGAAGCTTGGTGGCGCGCGGCACCGGGTTGGGCGCGGCGGCAACCGCTGCCGGCTCGTCGGGGCGGGAGTTGGGGAACCACTGTTCACGCTTCTGGTAGATAAACCAACCCACCGCCAGGACCAGCAACAGCACGGCGCCGCCGAAGCCGATAAACCGCAGCCGCGCGTGATGTTCCTGCCCCGGCGCGGCGCTCATCGAGCGCACCTCGCGGCGCGACTCGGAGCTGCCGTGCGGGCCGACTTCGGGTGGGACCAGGATCTCTTCCTTGAGATCCTGACCTGCGCCGGCAGCGCCGGCGAGGGACGCATCGCCCGCCATGGCATCCGCCGGATGGCCGAAGCTGCCGTCCACGGCGCCGGGCGCCGGGCCCGTGGATGGTGGCGCGTAGAGGCCGGGCGGCGGCGCCGGCGAGGCGCCGAGCGGGCTCATCCCCGGCATGCCCACTCCAGCCTGCCGCGACGCTGCGCCGGAGGCGACCGCGGGCGGCACGCCAGGCATTGCGCCGCCGGCGCGCCCCGCGGGCGCCGGCCGGCCGGGGGGCGGCGTGGCGCGGAAGTTGAGGTTGCCGTCGGCCAGCTGCTGGAGGTATTCGCGCGCCTGCACGTGGCCGGGATTGAGCTCGACCACGCGCTGAAAGGAGCGCTGCGCCGCTGCGGCGTCGCCGGCTTCGAGGTGGGCCAGGCCGTCGTGGAAGGATTCTTCCACCTGGCGGTCGCGCTCGGCCTTGATGCGTCGCGCGGCTTCGATGCGGTGGGCTGCCTCCTGGTGGTCGATGTCGATCAGGAAGATCCGCGACCAGGCGTCCACGGCCGCCTGCGGGTCGCCGCCGTCGAGCGCGGCCTGACCTTCGTCGAGCAGCTGCTGGATGCGGCGCTCGCTCTCGGAGTCGCCGGTGCGCTGTGGCGCGAACAGAGTTGAAGCCGCCGGCGGGAACGCCGTCGCGCCTGACGGCGCCGCGGGCGGTGCGTCCAGGTTGAAGCCGGCGCTCGCCGCCGGCTGGAACGCCGGCGCCGCGGTGGCGGTGGCTGCGGCAGGCGGTGCGGCGATCGTCGGCCGGCCGGTGGTGGCGCCTGCCGGTTTGGCGGCGGCTCTGCCCCCGCCCGACAGCTCGGCAATGCCGGGGTGGGTGGGGTCGAGCGACCGCGCCTTTTCGATCAGACGGCCCGCTTCGGCGGCGTTGCCGCTGCGCATCGCGTCGCGCGCCGAGGTCAGGAAGCGGTTGACGTAAGGCGCCGCCTCCTGCCGCTCATGCGCCAGCGCTACGAGCCGCTGCAACGCCTGGTCGTGCGCGGCCTCGGGCCCGGCCTGGGCGGCGCGCATCTGGACCTCCTGGAACTTGCGCTCGGCGAGCAGGGTTTCCAGGTCATCGTACAGGCCGGCGCTGACGCCGGTCGGGTGTTCAGGCAGGTCGGGGAGATCGAGCGACAGCCCTTCGAAGTCAGCCCAGGGAGCGGCTCCCGGCGCCACTTCCAGCGGTTCCAGCAGGCGGCCCTGGGGTACCGGCGCCGGGGCGGCGCCGCTCTCGAAGTTGCGCAGGTCTTCGACGGCGACAGGGCCGATGGCGCCCTCCAGCCGCTCCTGCAGCCGGCGCGCCGGCTCGAAGAGCGGGTCCATGCGGAGCACGAAATCGCAGCCCAGCAGCGCTTCCTGCCGGCTGCCCTTTTCTGCCAGCCCGAGCGTATGTTCGAAAGTACTACGGATGCGCGTCTGGACGTCTGAGGGCAGCGAGGAGTTCCCTGGATAAGTCATCTTCTTGGCAAAGGCGGCACGGACCGGGCGTATGGTACCAGGACGGCTATGCCCGCACAACGCGGGATAAACTCCTGCCACCGTGGCGCCGCTCGAATGTGTCCCCAACCTGAGCGAAGGTCGGCGGACGGAGGTCGTGGCGCGGCTGGCCGCGGCGGCCGCCGGCCCCGGCGTCCGGCTGCTCGACGTCAACTCCGATCCCGACCACAACCGCACGGTGCTGACCCTGGCCGGCGAGCCCGACGCGCTCATCGCCGGCGTCCTCGCCCTCTACGAGGCGGCGTTGCGCGACATCGACCTGCGCCAACACCAGGGGGTGCATCCGCGCGTCGGCGCCGTGGACGTGGTGCCGTTCGTGCCGCTCGACGGCACGCCGATGGCGGTGGCGGTCAACGCCGCCCATCGCCTGGGGCGGGAGGTGGCGCGCCGCTTCGACCTGCCGGTCTTCCTGTACGAGGAGGCGGCCGCGCTGCCGCACCGCCGGGCCCTGGCAACGATCCGGCGCGGCGGCCCCCAGGGCCTGGCCGCCAGGCTGAGCGACCCCCAGTGGTCCCCCGACTACGGCCCGGCGCGGCTGCACCCCAGCGCCGGCGCCACGGTGGTCGGCGCCCGCTTCTTCCTGATCGCCTGCAACGCGCTGCTGGATACTGCCGACGTGGCGGTGGCGCGCGCCGTCGCGGCGGCCGTCCGCGAATCGGGCGGCGGCCTGCCGGCGGTGCGGGCGCTGGGGTTCTACCTGCCCAGCCGCGGCTGCGCCCAGGTGAGCATGAACCTGGTCGACTTCCGCCGCACCTCCCTGGCCGTGCTGCTGGCGCGCGTCCGCCAGGAGGCGGCGGCGCGCGGCGCGCGAGTCACCGCCGGCGAGCTGGTGGGTCTGCTGCCGCGGCAGGCGGCGCTCGACGTGGTGCGCGACGCCCTGCAGCTGCCGGACCTGGCGCCCGACCGCCTGCTCGAAGAGCGCCTGCTAGCTGCCGCCGGCGCCTGAGGCCTGCTGGGGCGGCGCGGCGGCGGGGCGATCGCCGGCGGGCTCGGCCGCCAGCGCCGCGAGGAGCCGCCGCGGCATGCCGTCGAAGGCTCCGGACGACATGGTGACCAGCACGTCGCCGGGACGGCTGGCGGCCACCGCCGCGGCGAGCAGGGCACCGGTGTCGGCGGCGGCGTGCGCCGGCACGGCGTCCGCGGTGAGCGCCGCGGTGAGCGCGGCCAGGTCGAGCTGCTCTTCCGGGCGCAGGCGGCTGCTGTAGTAGGCGGGCGCGAACAGCACCAGCCCGGCGCCGGCAAAGGCCTGCCGGTAGGCGTCGAAAAACATGGCGCGGCCGGCGGTCAGGCTGCGCGGCTCGAAGATCGCCACCAGCCGGCGGCCGGGGTAGCGCTGGGCGAGCGCCGCCAGGGTCTTGCCGACCGCGGTCGGGTGGTGGGCAAAGTCGTCGACCACGGTGACGCCGCGAGCGGTGCCGAGCTCTTCGAGCCGCCGCTTGACGCCGTGGAACGTCCCCATCGCCGCCGCCACCGCCGCGGCGGGCAGCCCGTCGCGCCGCGCCGCCGCCCACACCGCCAGGGCGTTGGCGACGTTGTGGCCGCCGGCCAGCGGCAGCTCGACCTGGACCTCTCCCCCTGCGCCGTCCCCCAGGGCGAAGCGGCAGCCGCCGGGCAGCGCGGCAAAACCGTCGAGAGGCCGCAGATCGTTGCCCGGCTCGAGGCCGTAGAGCAGCACCGGGCAGGGCGCCTGCCGCGCCAAATGGCGCACGTCGTCGCTGTCGCCACACGCCACCAGCAGGCCGCTCGGCGGCAGCTGCGCGATGGCGCGCGCGTAGGCATCGCGCAGCGCCGCCGGGCTGGGGTAGAGGTCGGCGTGGTCGTATTCGACGCTGGTGACGATCAGGGTTTCGGCCTGGTAGTGCAGGAACTTGGCGCCGCGGTCGAAATAGGCGGCGTTGTACTCGTCCCCTTCGACGATGAAGCGGTCGCCGCTGCCGGCCGCGAAGCTCCCGTCCAGGTCGTGAGGGGCGCCGCCGATCAGATAGCCCGGCGCCGCGCCGCACCGGCTGTACACCCATGCCGCGAGCGCCGTGGTGGTGGTCTTGCCGTGGGTGCCGGCGACCACCAGGGAGCGGCGCCCGGTCAGGAAGAAGCGGGCGAGCGCCTGGGGCATCGAAACCAGCGGCAGGCCCAGCCCCTCCGCCGCCACGGCTTCGGGGTTGTCGCGGCGCACCGCGTTGCCCACCACCACCAGGTCGGGCGGCGGGTCCAGGTGGGCAGCGTCAAAGCCGACGTGGGGGCGGATGCCGGCGCGATCGAGCAGCGCGCTCATCGGCGGGTACAACGGCCCATCCGAACCTGAGACCCGATGGCCTTGCTCTTGCAGCAGGCAGGCCAGGGGCGCCATGCCCGTGCCGCCAATCGCGATCATGTAGATGTCCAGCCGGTCCGTCTGCATCGGCCTTTGGCCTCCGGGTCCAGGGGCGGATCGCTTGGCGGCGGCTGGCTGCGCAGGCGGCAGTCGCTTGCGCCGGGGGACTTTCCGCTGGCGGGCGCCGAGTGTAGCATCGGTGCTTGGTGTACCGATGTGGACCGCAGATCGCTTTCGAGCAAGGAGCTGGCCTGTCATGAAGCGTCATCCCAAGCCTGTCATTTTGGCACTCGTCGCCCTGTTGCCGGTGGGGCTCGTCGCCGCCGCGGCGTTCGTCACCGTCGCGGTCCCCTCCCAGGCGACACCGGCCGCCGCCGTGGCAGCCCCCGGCAATGCCGGCGGTCTGCACGGCAAGGCCGTCGCGATCGAACCGATCAAGGACGTCGGGTCCGTCGCCAAGGGCGACAAGGTGACGCAGGACTTCGAGATCCGCAATGACGGCACGGTGCCGCTCAAGATCGTCGACGTCAAGCCCGCCTGCGGCTGCACGGTCGCCAGCTTCGACAAGACGATCGCGCCCGGCAAGACCGGCAAGGTGCACGTGGTGGTCGACACGGTGAGCTTCAACGGCCCCATCTCCAAGGGGGTCACCGTCTACACCGACGACCCCACCAATGCCGAGATCGATCTCACCGTGAGGGTCAAGGTGGAGCCCTTCATCGTGGTGCAGCCGGGCTACGCCCGCTACGTCACGGTGCGCGGCGAATCCAAGGAAGGCACCATCGTCCAGACGCTGTGGGCCCCCGACGGGCTGCCGATGGACGTGGTCAAGGTGGACTCGCCGTTCCCCTACCTGACGGTGAGCTTCCGCGAGGCGCAGGAGGGCGAGCGGGTCAAGGACGTGAAGGTCAAGCAGTGGCGCGTCGAATCCCTGCTGTCCAACGAAGCGCCGGTCGGCCCGCTGGCCGGCATGGTGGTGGTCCATACCACCCATCCCAAGCAGAAAGAGGTGGACATCCCGATCACCGGCTTCGTGCGGCCGATCATCGCGGTGACCCCGCCCAAGGGCGACTTCGGCCAGATCGAGGTCAAGGAGCCGCTGCGCCGGGTGCTCGAGGTGAAGACCTTCTCGACCGAACCGATCAAGCTGCTGGGCATCGACCCGATCGGCAAGGGAATCGAAGCCAAGCTGGAACCGGTGGAAGAAGGCCGGCGCTACGAAGTGCGGCTGACCCTCAACCCCGACATGCCCAAGGGGCCGTTCCACGACAAGCTCACCATCCACACCGACAGCGCCAAGTCGCCGGTGGTCGAAGTGGAGCTGTCCGGCACCGTCCTGTAGCAGCGCCCTTTTCCACCCTGAGAGCAGACTGCCCGCCGGCGCCGGTGCCTTTTACCGCGCGCCGGCGCCGCTGCGCCGTCGACGGACTACGGCGGGCCCCACAGCTCGCTTTCCCGCTTGGGCGGCGCCTGCCGCCGCTGGCCGCGGGCGCGCACCTCCGCCACCGCCGCCATGGTCGGTTGCAGCGCGGCGCGCTGCACCGCCACCAGCTGCGCGATGCCGCCGAACGCCAGGTCGAGCAGGGAGTCCATCTCCTGGCGCTGGAAGCTGCGCCGCTCGCCGGTTCCCTGCACCTCCACCAGCGCGCCGCCGGCGGTCGCCACGACGTTCATGTCGACTTCGGCTTCGCGGTCCTCTTCGTATTCCAGGTCGAGCGCCGCGGCGCCGCCCACGATGCCGACCGAAACCGCCGCCAGCTCGTCGGTCAGCGGCCAGCTCTTGATGTCGTCCGCCAGCAGCATGCGGCCGCAGGCGATCGCCAGGGCGACATAGGCGCCGGTGATCGCCGCGGTGCGGGTGCCGCCGTCGGCTTGCAGCACGTCGCAGTCCAGGGTGATGGTGCGGTCGGCGATGGCGGCGCCGTCGACCACCGAGCGCAAGCTGCGCCCGATCAGGCGCTGGATCTCGGCGGTGCGGCCGGAGGGACGTCCCTGGGTGACCTCGCGCGCCGTCCTGGTGTGGGTGGCGCGCGGCAGCATCGAGTATTCGGCGGTGACCCAGCCGCGGCCGGATTCCTTGAGAAACGCGGGCACGCGGTTGTCGACGCTGGCCGCGACCAGCACGCGGGTCTGGCCGAGCTCGATCAGCGCCGATCCTTCGGCAAACTGGAGCACGTCGATGGTGATGCTGCATGGGCGCAGGGCGTCGAAGGCGCGGCCGTTGCCGCGGCGAAGTGGCGTTGTCGGCGAAGTCATGGGCGCATTGTAGCGGACCGGCTGCCACCTGTCCGTCGCACCGCACGACTCATCCGAATCCGCGGCGACCCACGTACAGTGGATGGACAGATGAGAGAGGAGACCTAAAACATGCAGCGCACGATGCGAGCAACCCTGCTGGCCGTTACGGCCGCCGCCACCATCCTGGTGGGGGTGCCGGCCCAGGCATCCAGCCACCGCGAAGCGCCGGGTATTACCAAGATGCCCAAGGTGGATGGCACCGACTTTTACATGTTCAACAGCTACGAGGCGGGCCGGCAAGGCTATGTCACGTTCCTTGCCAACTACGTGCCGCTGCAGGATTCGTACGGCGGCCCCAACTTCTTCACCCTGGACCCTGACGCGCTGTATCGCATTCACATCGACAACACCGGCACCGGCGTCGAATCGCTCACGTTCGAATTCCGCGTCAACCAGGCGTTCAACAACATTTCACTGCCGGTCGGCGGCCAGACGGTTTCGGTGCCGTTCGTCAACGTCGGCCAGATCAGCGCCGGGCCCGGCGGCACCGCCGCGCAAAACGTTCAGGAAACCTATACGGTCAAGGTGATCACCGGCCCGATCTCCGCCCCGACATCGATCAAGTATGCGACCGATGGCGCCACCGGCTCGACGCGCTTCGTCAAGCCGATCGACAACATTGGCAACAAGTCGGTCCCCAACTACCACGATTACGCCGCCAGCTTCATCCGCACGATCAACATCCCGGGCTGCTCCAGCGCCGGCCGCGTCTTTGTCGGCCAGCGTCACGACGGCTTCGCCGTCAACCTGGGCGAAGTGTTCGACCTGGTCAACATCGCCAATCCCCTGGGCGCCCGCGATGCCGAGCCCAATAGCCTGGTCGACAAGAACGTCACCACCTTTGCGTTGGAGGTGCCGGCGAGCTGCCTGGTCAGCAAGTCCAGCGCGATCATCGGCGCCTGGACCACGGCCTGGCTGCCGCGCGACCGCGTGCTGGTGGAAGCCCCTGATTTCCGCGATGCCAACCAGACCGGTCCTTACATTCAGGTGTCGCGCTTGAGCGCGCCGCTGGTCAACGAGCTGGTCATCGGCCTGGCCGACAAGAACAAGTTCAACGGCAGCTCGCCCAACAACGACGCGCAGTTTGCCACCTACGTCACCAATCCGACGCTGCCCGCGGTCTTGCAGCTGCTGTTCGGCGCGGCCGGCGTGCAGGCGCCCACCAACTTCCCGCGCACCGACCTGGTGGCGGCGTTCCTGACCGGCATCACCGGCCTCAACCAGCTCGGCGGACCGAGCGAGGAGATGCGGCTCAACACCTCGATCCCCGCCACCGCCGCCGCGTCGCAGAACAACCTGGGCGCCTTGGGCGGCGACAACGCCGGCTTCCCCAACGGCCGTCGCCCCGGTGACGACGTGGTCGACAGCGAGCTGCGGGTCGCCATGGGCGCTCTGTGCGTCGCCTTCCCCGGCGTCTATTGCAAGCCTGCCGACGCTCCCTCGGGAGCCCTGCCGTTCACCGACGGGACGCTCAACGACGTGAGCCAGTTCGACACCACGTTCCCGTACTTGACCGACCCGTTCCCGGGCTCTCCGAACGGTCCTTTGGGGCCCAACGGCAACGGGCTGCAGAACCCCAACTAAAGCGCCGGTCCATCGCCTTGCGCGTATGCTCCAAGTGTGTACGCGCAAGGTTGCAGATTGCCGGGGGCGCGCTTGCGATGAGCGCGCTCCCCGGCCGCTTCGGGAGATGAGATGAAACGAACCGTGACCCGCCTGGCTCTGGGGCTGGCCCTGCTGTCCACCGCCGGCGCCGCGGCCCACGACCTGTGGATCGAGCCTTCTTCCTTTCAGCCCGCTCCTGCCACACGCGTCGGGGTGCGCCTGTTCATCGGCCAGCTTTTTCGCGGCGACACCTTTCCGCGCGACCCCCAATACATGCTGCGTTTTGCGGTGATCGGCGGCGGCGGCGAAACGGCGATTCCGGGCGTTCCCGATACCGATCCGGCCGGCTTCCTGATCGCCGGCAAGCCGGGTCTGTACGAATTGGTCTATACCAGCCGCCACGGATCGGTGCAGCTGGAGGGCGAAAAATTCGAAAAGTACCTGGCCGAAGAGGGCCTGGAACCGATCAGTGCGGAGCGCGCGCGGCGCGGCCAGACTCGCTCAATCGCTAAAGAGATATACTCCCGGTGGGCAAAGTCGTTGATCGTGGTGGGCGGCAACGCCGGCACCGGCTACGACCGGGTGCTGGGACTGAAGCTCGAGGTGGTTCCCGAGCGCAATCCCTACGCTCTCGCCGCCGGCCAGCAGCTGCCGGTTCGCCTGCTGTACGAAGGTGCGCCGCTTGCCATGGCGAAGGTCGTGGCGCTGTCGAAGGACGACCCCTCGCGGCAGGTGTCGGCGCGAACCGACAAGCAGGGGCGCGTCCGCCTGACGCTCGATCGGCCCGGTGTGTGGATGGTGAAGGCGGTGCACATGATCGCGGCGCCCGCAGCTTCCGGCGCCGATTGGGAAAGTTTCTGGGCGTCGATCACCTTCGCGCTGCCGGCGCGGCCCATGCCGGCGTGATGCCTGTGGGCTGCGCACCGGCGCGCGTGGTGCGGCGGCAGCGCTCGGCAAGACGCCAGGCTTTGGGATGCGGCAGTTGCATTTTGTTTCAGGTGCAGCCAAGCTTGCAGTGATGGAGGCGTGAGATTTGAAGCTTCCGAAAGAACCGGTGAAAGGCGACGCGGCCGAGGTCGAGGCGCAGGAGCGCGAAGAATCCTACCTGATCGGTAGGATCAGCGCCGGCGATCCGGACGCCTTTGCGCGGTTTTTCGATCGCCATTCGCAGGCTGTGCTCGGTCTGCTCTTCCGCGTTCTCGGCGCTCGCGGCGAAGCCGAAGAGGTATTGCAGGAAGTTTTCCTGCAAGTCTGGCGACAGGCCGACCGCTATCAACCGGACCGCTCGACTCCACGTGGATGGGTGCTGATGTTGGCGCGCTCGCGGGCGCTCGACCGTCTGCGCCGGCGGGAAGCGCGCTCGCGGCGCGAACAGGAAGCGGCCGCCGAAGCGTCGTTCCCGCGCGTGGTGACGCCGACCGGCACGGATCGTCTCGAATCAGTCGAACGCAGTCATCAAATCAGCTCGGCACTTAATCTGTTGTCGCCCGAGCAACGTAAATGTATTGAGCTGGCGTTCTTCGAAGGTCTGACCCACATACAGATCGCCGCGCGATTGGAAGCGCCGTTAGGTACGGTGAAGTCCCGAATTTTGTTGGGCATGAATAAACTGAGACAAGCGCTGAGCACTTAGAAACCAATGGCCGCCAACCACACTCCCCGCCACGATGAGCTGCTGCCGGCGTACGCGCTGGGCGCTCTGGATGGGGACGATCTGCGCGAGCTCGAAGCTCACCTGTTTGCTGGTGGCTCGGCGTCTGCGGCGACGGCGGCAACAGCGGTCATCGCCTGTCCTGTTTGCCGCGCTGAGCTGCGGCAGCTTGCCAGCGACCTGGAGGGGCTTGCTCTGTTGGCCGCGTGGCCGCTTGCCGGCTCGACGCCGGCGGACACGCGGCAACCGGGTGCGGCGCTGGCGGCGCCAGCTGCGCCGGTCGCGCCAACGACGCAAGTGACGCCGGCAGCGGCGGTGACCGCGACGGCTCCGGCGGCTTCGGCGGTGCCAGCTCCGGCGGTCCCGCTGGCTTCCGACCTTGCCGCCACTCCCGCCACTCCCTCCACTCCCTCCACTCCCGCCACTCCCGCCACTCCCGCCACTCCCGCCAATACCACCATGGGTCCGGTGCCGTCCGCCGGCGATCTGGCCGCTTCGCTGGGCGATCTGCGCAGCCGGCTCCTGGCCCAGGTTGCCGCCGAGCCGCGGCCGCTCTCCTTTGCTTCGGCCGCGGGTCGGCGGCAGCAGCCCGCAGCCGCGGCGGCGCGGCCGGCGGGCCGTTCCGGCGCGATGCGCTTCCTGCAGGTTGCCGCCGGCGTGCTGTTGGTGGTCGGCACCTGGGGCATCGTGCGCCAGGCCAACATGGGTTCCGAGATCGAGCGCCTGCGCGGCGAGCGCGATCAGCTGGCCGTGCGCGCCTCGGCCCTGCAGCAGCGGATGGCCCAGGTGCAGGCGGAATCCGAGCGCCTGGCCAGCAGCATCTCGATCGTCACCGCGCCGGGCGTGCAGCAGGTCAGCCTGTCCGGCATGGGGACGGCGCAAAAAGCCACCGGCCGCACCTTTGTCAGCGAAGCCGAACACAAGGCGGTCTTCTATGCCTACCACCTGCCTCCCCTGGCAGCCAACAAGTCGTACCAGCTGTGGGTGATCGACAACGACGAACGGAAAATCTCCGTCGGCGTCATGCAGGTCGATCCCCGCGGCGAGGGCAGCGTCGTGGTCGACAAGCTGCTGCCCGTCGACAACATCCAGGGGTGGGTGGTGACCGTCGAGCCGCGCGGCGGCGTGCCGCAACCCACCGGCCCCATCGCCCTGGCAGGCTAACCTCACGGTGCAACGTCGCCCCCGCCGTCGAGGGCAAGCCAGGCGCTTTCGATGCGAACAGGACAGGCCACTGTGTCCCGGTCGGTTCATTCGCATACTATTCGGCTGTCTTCCGGTCCCTGGCTGTGTAACGACCTGCCGGAAGAGCCGGGACAGGCGATAGCCCCGGCCGCCTCCTCGGCATAGGTTGCGAGGATGCCTGCGTTGGCGCGCCTTGCCAGAGGACTGGATTGCAGCGCGACGACCATGCGAATTCATCGACCGGACCACCAGTGACCTCCGGGGCGCGGCCGCCGGACCCTCCGCATCCGGGGAGCGCCTGGATCCCACCGGAGACCCCTTCTTCGTCGCCTTTACAGGCCTGGCCGTCGGCGCCGCCGTCCCTGCCGCCTCTGATTGCGGGGTTGCGGGCGCGCGCGCAGGGTTCGCTGGCAACCATCGCCCTGGCGGAGGGTGGCGATCCTCGGGTTGTCGCGGCGGCTGAGCGCGCGGCGGCGCTTGGCGTGTGCCGTCCCTGCCTGATCGGCACGCGGGAGGTGGCGGCGCGCGCCGCGGCGGCGGCCGGGGTCGCCCTGACGGTGCCGGTCGTGGCGCCCGTGCCGGACGCTGCCGAGCTGGAGTTCCTCAATCGGCGGCTGGCCCGCTTCTCGGTCGACCCGGCGTCGTATGCGCGCCTGGGGGCCGACCCCTTGTACTATGCCGCCATGCTGGTCGCCATGGGGAAGCTGGACGGGGCGGTGATGGGCGCCGAAGTGACCACCGCGGAAACGCTGCGCGCGGCGCTGCGGGTGGTGGGGCCGCGGCCGGGTTTGCGGCTGGTGTCGTCATGCTTCCTGATGGCGCTGCCGGACGGCCGCTCCCTGGTGTACAGCGACTGCGCGGTGGTGCCGGACCCGACGCCCGAGCAGCTGGCGGACATCGCCCAAGCTGCCGCGGCCAGCTGCCGCGCGCTGCTCGGGGTGCCGCCGCGGGTGGCGCTGCTGTCGTTTTCGACGCACGGCAGCGCCCACCACCCGCGGGTCGAAAAGGTGCGGCGGGCGCTGGCGGTGCTGGCCGAGCGCCAGGTCGACTTCGCGGTGGACGGCGAGCTGCAGGCGGACGCCGCCCTGGTGCCGGAGGTTGCCGCCCGCAAGGCGCCGGGCAGCGCCGTGGCGGGCAACGCCAACGTCCTTGTCTTCCCGGACCTCGACTCGGGCAACATCTCTTATAAGCTGACCGAGCGGCTGGCCGGGGCGCGGGCGGTGGGGCCCTTGCTGCAGGGCCTCGACCGGCCCATTCACGACCTGTCGCGAGGCGCTTCGGTGGAGGACATCGTGGACGTGATGGCGGTGGCGGCGATCATGGCGCAAGACCGGAAGGCGGAATGACGGTGCTGTCGAAAGAGCGGCAGGCGGAATGACGGTGCTGCCGGCAGGACGGAGGCCGGGATGAAGGTGCTGGTGGTGGGGGCGGGCGCCCGCGAGCACGCACTGTGCTGGAAGCTGCGGCAGAGCCCGCTGCTCAAGGACCTGTACTGTGCTCCGGGCAACCCCGGCATCGCGCAGCTGGCGGACCTGGTGCCGGTGGCGGCGGAGGAGGTGCACCGCCTGGCCGATTTTGCATCGGAGCTGCGCATCGACCTGACCGTCGTCGGGCCCGAGCTGCCGCTGACGCTCGGCATCGCCGACGAGTTTTCCGGCCGCGGGCTGCCGATCTTCGCGCCGACCCAGCGGGCGGCTGAGATCGAGGGCAGCAAGGTGTTCGCCAAACAGTTCATGGAGCGCCACGGCCTGCCCACCGCGGCCTTCCAGGTGGCGCACACCGCGGTGGCGGCCCGCACCGCGGCGGCCGACTTCGGCTGGCCGGTGGTGCTGAAAGCCGATGGGCTGGCCGGCGGCAAAGGGGTGACGATCGCCGCCGACCAGGCGGAGCTGGATGCGGCGCTGCGAGCGATCTTCGAGGAGCGCCGTTTTGGCGCCGGCGGCGATCGCGTGGTGGTCGAGCAGTTCCTGATCGGCGAAGAGGTCTCGTTCATGGCGCTGTGCGACGGCACCCGCCTGCTGCCGCTCGCTGTTGCCAAGGATTACAAGCGCCTGGGGGACGGCGACAGCGGCCCCAACACCGGCGGCATGGGGAGCCACAGTCCCGGCGGCCTGCCGTCGGGAGAGGCCGCGGCGGACATCGTCGAAACCGTCATGCGCACCACGATCAGCAGCCTGGCCGACGAAGGGCGCCCCTTTGTCGGCGTGCTGTACGCCGGCATGATCCTCACCGACGACGGCCCCAAGGTGCTGGAGTTCAACGCCCGGTTTGGCGATCCCGAGGCGCAGGTGCTGCTGCTGCGGCTGGAGGACGACCTGCTGCCGATCCTCGCCGCGGCCGCCGCCGGCGACTTCGACCAGTTTCGCCGCCTGCATTTCCGCAAGGAGGCCGCGGCCTGCATCGTCCTGGCCAGCCAGGGCTACCCCGGCCGCCCGGTGAGCGGCGAACCGCTGCTCGGCCTGGAGCGCGCCGCGGAGCTGGGAGCCGAAGTCTTCCACGGCGCCACCCGCAGCGGCCCGCGCGGCGAGCTGCTGAGCGCCGGCGGCAGGGTGCTGTCGGTCTGCGCCCTGGCGCCCGACCTGCTGGACGCCCTGCGCCGGGCCTACACCGCGGCCGCGGAAATCCACTGGCCGGCCAAAGTCTTCCGCCGCGACATCGGCCGCCGCGTCCTCGACCTGCCTGCGGCCTCGTAGCCCGAGTCAGCCGTCCGGGCGAATCGCTCAGCCGCCTGGCCGGCTGGAGCCGGCGGAGCCGCCGCTACCTGTGGCAATCCGGTTCGACGGGTTCCGCGAAGCAAGGGCGGCGCGCCTGGCAAGGTCGGTCGTGGGAAAAAAAGAAACACCTGGGGGGTGCTGTGGGCGGTTGTGTCTTGTGCCCCGCGGTGGGCGGGTCGGGGCCGGCAGGTGCGGGGGTGGGGGCGTGATAACGTTTGGCTTGGTACTCATCCTGCATAGGCAGCTTTTGCCGTTATGGATGGAATGGACTAGCCAACTATGGGTGGATGCACAGGTTGCGCGTTCAAGGGGATGTCGACGGCGGTGGAGGACACCTACGTCGGGGTCCGCTTTCGCGAGGAAACCAACGTCACGCTGTGCGCTACTGCCGGCCAGATCTACGGTTTTGGCGATCAGGTGGTGGTCGAGCTGGAATCGGGGCCGACGCTGGGGCGGGTGGAGCGATCGCCGATGCCGGTCTTCAAGCCGTGCCAGAAGTCGAGCGCGCGGCCGATCCTGCGGTTGGCGGATGATGCCGATACGGCAGCTCACGACCGCCAGCGGCAGAACGAGATGTCGGCCAAGCTGTTCGCGCAGGAGCGCGCGCGGGGCCTGGCGCTCGACATGAAGGTGTCGCTGGTGGAGTTTTCGCTGAGCGGCAAGAAGGCGACGATCTACTTCACCTCGGACGGCAGGGTGGATTTCCGCCAGCTGGTGCGCGACCTCTCCAGCCGTTTCGCGGTGCGCATCAAGATGGTGCAGGTCGGCGCGCGCGACGAAGCGGGGCTGGTGGGGGGGGTCGGGGTGTGCGGCCGCACCCTGTGCTGCTCGACGTGGCTCAAGGACTTCCGCCCGATCTCCATCCAGATGGCGAAGCGGCAGAACCTGTCGCTCAACCCCTCCAAGATCTCGGGCCAGTGCGGGCGCCTGCTGTGCTGCCTGGCCTACGAAGACGATCAGTACAAGACCAGAGACCCCGAAGGCAGCGCGCCGGATTCACCGGCCCGCTCGGGACCGGCGCGGCAACTGCCAACGATTCCGCCAGAGGTTGGATAAAGATTGAAAGCTGACATGCCCAACCGCAAACTGATTCGTCCAGACATGAACGAGCTCAAGAAAGACTTCCCTTCGCGCAGCCTCCGCCGCAAGCAGACGCCGCCGGAGCAGACCAATGCCGAGGAGTTCTACTACCTCAAGCAGATGGCGGCCAAGACGCCGATGGTGCTGGTGTTGACCGACGGCGAAGAGCTGCGCGGCTGGATCGAGTGGTACGACAAGGGATCGCTGAAGCTGAACCGGAGTGAGGGTCCCAACCTGCTGATCCAGAAGCACAGCATCCGCTACCTGTTCAAGGAGGAGGAGCTCCGGCGCCGGGCGCGCCGCGCCGGCGAGCCCTCCGAATCTTGAACGGGGCTCCCCGCCGGCCGCACCGACTGGCGCTGACTCAGGGTGACCCCGCCGGGATCGGGCCGGAAATCCTCCTCAAGCTGCTGTCGTCGCCCCCTGCGGTGGTCGCGGGGGGCGGCGCGGTGGCAGGCGTGGATGGCGCCGGCGCTGGGCCAGGCGGCGCCGGCGGTGACGTCGCGCGGGCTGGCGCTGCCGGCGGCGACGTTGCAAGGAATGGCGCTGCCGGTGGCGCGGGGCAGGCCGCCTGGCTGCCGCTGGTGGTTGCCGAGCGGGCGGCGCTCGAGGCGCTGCGCGGGTCGCTGCCGCAGGCTCCCTGGGAGCGGCTGCACTACCTTGCCGGGATGCCGGCAGCGGCGGACCTGGACGACCTGCCGGCCGGGGTGATCCCGGTGCTGGATCCGGTGGGGGACAGCCGTCAGGTGGGGCTCGGCACCTCGGGGCCGGCCGATGCGGCGGGTGCCATGGCGGCGCTCGATGCCGGCATCGCGGCGGTGCGCGCCGGGGTGGCCGACGCGCTGGTCACCGCGCCGGTGAGCAAGGAATCGATCGCCCGCCACCTGCTGCCGGACTTCCGCGGGCATACCGACTACCTGGCCGAAACCTGCGGCTTGGAGCGCTACGGCCGGGACTACCTGATGGCGTTCCTGGCCCCTGACCTGCAGGTCGCGCTGCTCACCGTCCACCTGCCGATGACGCGCGCCCTGGCGGCGATCGAACCGCGGGCGCTCGACGACGCGCTGGCCTGCCTGGACCGCCACGCCGGCGGCCGCATCGCGCTGGCGGGGCTCAATCCGCACGCCGGGGAAGGGGGCCTGCTCGGCCATGAGGACCTGCGGCTGCTGGCGCCGGCGGTCGATCGCGCGCGGCGGCGGGGCGCCGACGTGCGCGGGCCCGAAAGCGCCGACTCGCTGTTTGCGCGCGCCCGCCGCGGCGAATTCGACTGGGTGCTGGCGCTGTATCACGACCAGGGGCTGATCGCGGTCAAGACCGCCGCCTTCGGCCAGGCCACCAACTGGACGCTGGGGCTGCCCTTCCTGCGCACCTCGGTCGATCACGGCACCGCCTTCCACCTGGCGGGCCGCGGCCTGGCGGATGCCGCGCCGCTGGCCGCGGTGGTCGAAACCACCCTGCGCCTGGCGGCGGGCGAGCTGCCGCGGCGGTCCGCGGCGCCAGCCTCAGGCCACTAGACCACCAAGGCGCGGCTGAGCCGCATGGGCGCAGCGCCGATCGGCGCCGGCAGCCAGGTGTGCCGCGTCGGGTCCAGCGGATTTTGGGGTTTGGGCCGCTACGAGGCGCCGCGGCCGGATAGCACGGCGGGGATGGTGCGCAGCAGGATCTTCAGGTCGAGCATGGGCGACCACGAATCGATGTATTCCAGGTCCAGCTGCATCCATTGGTCGAAGTCGATCTGGTTGCGGCCGCTGACCTGCCAGAGGCAGGTGAGGCCGGGCTTCATCGACAGCCGGCGCCGCTGCCAGCGCTGGTAGCGGGCGACCTCTTCGGGGATGGGCGGGCGCGGGCCGACCAGGCTCATGTCGCCGCGCAGGACGTTCCAGAACTGCGGCAGCTCGTCGAGGCTGAAGCGGCGCAGGAAGCGCCCCAGGGAGGTGACGCGCGGGTCGCTGCGCAGCTTGAACACCGGACCGTTCATCTCGTTGAGGTGCTCCAGCTCGCGGCGGCGCTGCTCGGCGTCTTCGACCATGGTGCGGAACTTGTAAAGGGTGAAGATCCGGCCGTTCAGGCCGCAGCGCGTCTGGCGGAAGAACACGTCGCCGTGGGACGTGATCTTGATCAGCAGGGCGATCGTCGCCACCACCGGCAGCCCGAGCATCAGCAGCAGCAGCGACAGCGCCACGTCCAGCAAGCGTTTGGCCATGAGCGGCAGCGGGCTGGTCGGGCCGGTGGCGAACGACAGCAGCGGCATGCCGTCCAGCTCTTCGAGCTGGGCGCGCGCCTGGGTGTGCGGAAAGAGATTGACCGCGAAGCGCGTGCGAATGCCCTGCTCCTGCAGGCTGAGGTAGAGATCTTCCAGGCGATCGAGGTCGCGGCGGCTGACGGCGAAGATCACGTCGTCGATGACGTTGCGTTCGATGATGGCCGGCATCTCGGCCAGCTCGCCCAGGATCGGATAGCGGCCGGGCCACGGCTGGTCGGGGGGATGGTCGTTGATGACGAACCCCAGGATCCGGTATCCCCAGAAGCGGTGGCCGTGGATCGATTCGGCGATGCGCAGCGCCGCCGGGTTGGTGCCGACGATGAGCACGGTGCGGTAGTTGAAGCCGCGCGAGCGCAGGTAGCGCGAGCTGATGCGCAGGAAGAGCTTTTCGCACAGCAGCAGGAGCGCCGAAAAGATCCCGAACAGCAGCACCCACGAACGGCTGATCTGGTCCTTGCCCAGCAGCCGCACGTCGAGGCGAAAAATGTACAAGGCCAGGGTGAAGACGATCGAGCCGGCGGTGCAGACGCGCACGATCGCCCAGGCTTCGTCGAGCAGCGGCACCGTGCGGTGCGAGCGGTAGCGTCCCGACGCCAGCAGCAGGGCGCCCCAGATCGCGAGCGCCAGGGGCAGCAGCGGCAGGTAGACGGACAGCGCGTAGAAAGGCGCGCCGAAGGCCTGCGGCGCCACCCGCGGCAGGATGGCGCTGCGCAGCGAAAACGCCAGCAGGAAGGCGATTGCGACGAGCGAAAGATCCAGCAGAAAGATCGAAGCCGCCAGGATTCGGGCGCGTTCCTTCAGCATGGATTCGGCATCAAGTCCTTTGTGGATCGTCCTTGAAAGAGGCTACGTATTGTAACGCGCGCCGGGCGCCTCACGTCTAGCGGCTTCTTGGAGGGAGGACTTCCAGGGCTTGCCGCTCAGCAAGGACTGCAATTCCTGTGCTCGCGCCCGGCGGGCGGTTGGTTGGAAACGGGCAGCTGGCGGGGCTGCTGTGGCTGGCTGCTGGCGGCTAGCGGCGGGCGATCAGCGATGCCAGCAGCGCGGCATAGTGATCGGCGACCTGGCCCCAGGAGTAGCGGCGGGCGGCGCGGCGGGCCGCGACGCGGCCGGCGCGCCAGGCGCGGGTGGGGCGGCTGCGGATGGCCTCCAGGCGCCTGGCCAGGCTGGCGGGCTCGGCGGCGCGGAAGTAGAGGCCCGCGGTGCCGGCGACTTCGCGGTTTTCGGGGGTGTCGTTGACCACCACGCAGTTACCGTAACCCATCGCTTCCACCAGCGCCGGGTGGGTGCCGCCAACCTCGGTGGCATGGATGTACGCCAGGGCGTTGGACAGCAGCTCGCGGTACTCCTCGCCGTAGATGGCGCCGGGGAAGAGGATGCGCGGGTCGGCGCCGCGGGTGAAGCCGGCGATGAAGTCGCCGGCGTAGGGTGCGCTGCCGACCATCACCAGGGGCAGGTCGCCGCGCACGGCGCGGTAGGCGGCCGCCACCTGGTGGGGGTTGTTTTCGGGCTCGAAGCGGCTGACGTAGAGGAAGTAGCGCCGCGGCGTGAGCCCCAGGCGGGCAAGGACCCCTTCGGTCGCCGGGGGCCGCGGGTCGACGCCGTAGGTGATCACCCAGGATTCGGCGCCGTAGCGCGCCAGGTAGTGCTCGCGGATGACCTGGGCGTCGGTGACCAGGGCGTCCGGCCAGACGCAGGCCAGCCGTTCGGACAGCGCGTAGACGGCGCGGCCGAAGCGCCCCCACTTGCGGCGGCGGCGCTCGATGCCGTCGACGTGCAGCGCGGTCGGGATGCCGGCGGCGGACAGCAGCGGCAGGAACAGCGCATTGGCGGAGTTGACCACCAGCGCGGCGTCGAAGCCGCGGGCGCCGGCGTGCAGGCAGGACAGCAAGGTGTGGACGGGAGTGTCCAGGTGCTTGGTGCGCAGCGTCGGCAGCACCACCAGGTCGACGCCGCGGTAGCTTTTCAGGTGCCAGGGCGTCGAGTGCGACCGGCAGTACACCGTCACCTGGAAACCGCGTTCCAGGAGCCGCACCGACAGTTCCTCCATCAGGGTTTCGTAACCGCCGTAGCGGCCCGGAATGCCGCGGCTGCCCAGCAGCGCGACGCGCGGCCGGTGCGGCGGGCTTGCGACGGCCACGGCGGCGTGGGCGGCGCCGTCGGTGAGGGCTTCGCCGAGCCTGCCTGGCGTGCTGCCGCTCACAGGGGAGCTCCGGGGCGGCCGAACCAGGCGTCCAGTTCGGCCGCGGGAAGGGTGCGGCGGCCCTGGATGGAGCGGCGGCGGGCCAGCAGCTCACGGCGATGGCGCAGCAGCCAGCCGTAGGCGGGCAGCGAGGTGCGTTCGCGCAGCAGCACGTACAGCAGCGCCGCCACGTCGCGGGCGAGCGTCGGCACCAGGGTGCGCGCCAGGTTGCGGCCGGTCTGGTGGTAGATGCGCAGCAGGTAGCGGTTTTTCAGCGAATGGAGATTGACCGCCGGCGGCATCGCGGCGCGCCGCTCCGGCAGGTTGAAGCGCCGGTGCTCGGCGAGCGCCGCGGGCTCGTAGAGGATGTCCCAGGCGCGTTCGCGCAGGCGGAAGCAGAGCTCGGCGTCCTCGCGGAAGGAGTGGAAGCGGGGGTCGAACACCTCGCCGTCGATGGCCGCGTCGTCCAGCGCCGCGCGCCGGAACAGCGACGCGGCGCCGGTCGCCCCGAACACCCGGTCGGCAAGCGCCCACTGGCCGGTGTCCACTTCGCCGGAACCGCGGTCCAGGTGGCGCCAGGTCGCGGTCAGCCGCATGCCGCATGCGTCCAGGCGCGGCGCCTGGCCGCCGGCAGCCGGGCGGAGCAGCCTGCCGGTGACCGCCGCGACGCGCAGCGCCGGGTGGGCCTCCATGCGGGCGAGCAGCCGATCCAGGTAGTCGGGGTGCGGCCGGGCATCGGCGTTCAGGCTGAGGAGGAACGGCGCGCGGGTGGCGGCGATGGCGGCATTCATGCCGGCGGCAAAGCCGATGTTGGTCGCGTGGCCCTGCGCGACCAAAGGAATACCGGCGGGCGCCGCGCGCCGCGCCACCGCCAGGCTGTCGTCGGCGCTGGCCGAATCGATCACCGCGATCTCGCTGGGCCGGTGGTTGAGAGCGGCGATCGCCTCCATGCAGCCGGGCAGGTCGGCCGCGGCGTTGTGCGTCACCAGGCACACCGCCACCGCGCGCTCCGGCACCGGCGCGCTCACCGATTTCTCCTTGACGCTGCCGGCCGGACAGGTTCTGGCTGAGCGGTTGGTATGGCAGAGGGGCTTGCTGGAAGAGAGGGGCTGGTCGGGAGCGTCGGGCTGACCAGCGCGGCCAGGTGGCGAGGGCGCCGCCAGGCGGTGAGCGCTCCGGCGAGGGCCAGCAAGAGGCCGGCTACGGCGTCGCGCCGCGAAGTGGCGCGGCGCGGGCAGCGTACCGCGACGAGCGGCAGGCGCAGGGTCAGGCCGGCGGCGAGCGTGCCGCGCGCGGCCAGGGCCCAGGCGGCGCCGTGATGCTTGCGCAGGTAGCGATCGAGGTTGCGGTAGTAGATCCACAGGAAGGGACCGTAGCCCAGCCTGGCGACGGTGCCGCCCAAGCCGTGGCGAAAGCGCGCCGCCGGCCAGTAGAGCAGGGTCGCGCCGCGCTGGCGCAGGCGCCGCGCCAGGTCCACGTCTTCGAACCACGCGGGATGGAAGCGTTGGTCCATGCCGCCGGCCGCGAGCAGCTCGGCGCGGCGCAGGCCGAGCGCCGCCGCCGCCGGCTGCTCGACCGGCGCGCCGGCCGGGGGCTCGGCGGCGAGGCCGGCGGTCGGGCCGAGCCAGGGCAAGGTCTGCATCAGGCAGCCGAACGCGGTGGGGATGCGGCGCAGCTGCCAGCGGAATTGCGCTTCGCCGTGTGGTCCGCACAGGCCGGGCGCCAGGCCGGCCGCTTCCGGATGGGCGGCAAATCCTTCGATCAGGTGATCGAGCGCCGCCGGTTCGGGCAGCACGTCGGGATTGAGCAGCAGCACCAGCGGCGCCCGCGCCGCCGTCGCGCCGGCGTTCACGCCGCCCGCAAAGCCCAGATTGCGGCCGGGCCGCAGCCAGCGCACGCGGGAACTGGCCCCGAGGGGTGCGGTGCCGGCGGGGCCGCTGTTGTCCACCACGATCAGCTCGAAACGGGGGTCGTCGGCCGGCCAGGCGGCGATCAGCTCGGCCAGCTGCGGCTCGTTGCGCCAATGCACCACGACGCCGGTCAGCGCCGGCTGAACCGGCTGCGTGCCGTCGTCCAGCGGGATGCCTTCGCCGGGAGTGCCGGCGTCGACGGCGCCGGCAGCCGGCGGCGGCGAATCGGCTGGGGTGGGTGGTGCGGGCATGGGCGGGCCAAGGTTATCCCGATTGGCCGCGCCACCGGCTGAGGCGGGCAATTTCGGCGGCGGGAAGCGCCGCGCGCCCGAGGTGAGTAAAGCCAGGCAGCAGCCACAGCGCCCGCCGCCAGCCCGCCGTCATCCCGGCAAGCCGCTCCCAGTCGACGCCGGCGTCAAGTTCGGGGTGCCGCGGGTCGTGACGGGTAACGGTGCGCTTGGGCCACAGGAGGCCGCGGAGGTCGAGCAGGTCGCGTGCGACCAGGATGGGCAGGCGGAGCCAGAAGCCGCGGCCCAGCAGGCGGGCGGCGGCCAGGTAGCGGTTGCCATAGATGAGGCGCCAGCGCTCGCGGCCGATGGTGCGGCCGGACGTCGAACCGGCGTGCAACGCCAGGGCCGCCGGCGCCAGCTGGGCGCGAAAGCCGGCGGCGCGCAGGCGGCCGGCAAGCTCGGCGTCCTCGTAGTAGGAGACCAGGCGCGGCTCGAAAAACCTGCCGTCCGGCGCCACCCGCTCCAGGGCGGTGCGGCGAAACAGTGCGGCGGTGGCCGAAACGCCGAAGATCTCGATGGCGGCCGGCGTCGGCGCTGGCCGCAGCGGGCCGGCGGCTTCGCCGTGGCGCAGCTGGATTGCCTGCCACCATGGGTTCCAGCCCAGGCCGCAGCCGTCGACGCGCGCGGCGGACGTTGCGCTGTCCGTGTGGCCGGCCGGCACGGGCATGAGGAGGTTGGTGCCTTGCGCGGCGGCGGTGGCGGGATCGGCTGCGAGCGTTGCGGCCAGGGTGGACAGCCAGTCTGGCGCGACGATGGCGTCGTCGTTGACGGTGGCGAGCAGGGTGCCGCGGGCGGCGGCCAGGCCCAGGTTGGTGCCTGCGGCGAAGCCCAGGTTGCGGCCGGGGCGCAGGATGCGATCGGCGAGGCCGGCGGGGAGGTCGATGGGGGTGGGCGACTGATCCACCACGATGATCTCCAGCGATTGCAGGCCCTGCTGGTGGCGCAAGGCGGTCAGGCAGTCGGCGAGCCAGGGGCTGCGGCCCAAGGTGGGGACGACGGCGGTGACCAGCGGCGGGCTCATTGCCAGGTCAGATCGATGCGGTCCAGCACGGCGCCGTTGAGCGGTCCCGGCGGCGACGGGCCGTGGGCGGTGAGGACCAGGGGCGGGTCTCCGGGGGGCCAGTCGAAAGGACCGAGGTCGACGGCCTGCCAGGCGCGCTCGCGGGCGGGGGTCCACACGGCCAGGAGGCGGTCGCCGGCGGCGATGTCGACGGCGAAGGGCGCCGGCTGGTTGCGGATCAGCTCGGCCGTGAGGGTCAGCCGCACCTGGCGGCCGCCGGGCACGACCGGCGCCCGCACCTGGTCTGCCACCCGCAGCACCCAGCCGCCGCGGTAGAGCGTGCGTTCGATGACCCAGCGATCGGGATGGAGATGGCCGCCGAGCTTGACCACCTGGGGGTCTTCCATCTCGATCACCCGCGTCGGCAGGTGGGTGGCGGCGATGGGCACCGCCGCCGCCGCCGCCGCCGCCACGGCGATGCCGGCGAGGCCGGCCGCGGCCAGCAGCCAGGGGCGCCATCGCCGTGGCGTCGGCAGCCACCAGGCGCCCAGCACGACGGCGAGCGACAGCGGCGGCCACAGGGCAGTGGCCAGGCGCGGGCGCACGGCGCTGGGGAACAGGCGGGCCACGTCGGCGCCCAGGCGGCTGGTCAACTGGTCCATCACGTAGGTGCGGCCGTCGGCGAAGTTGTAGGTCCAGCCGGGCACCACCAGCCAGATCACCGCCAGGGCAAGGGTCAGCGCTCCCAGCCCGGCGAGCAGCGCGCGGGCTCCCGGCCGGCGCCGCGCGGCCAGCAGGGGCGGCAGCGAGAGCGCCAGCAGCGGCAGGGCGATCAGCGCATAGCGAAACGGCGGCGACCAGCCGCCGTACCACTCGCCGCGCGGGGTGACGATCAGCAGGTAGGGCGCCATCAGGACGGCCAGGTGGGCGGGCAGCGCCGCCCGGCGAGCGATGAGCAGCGCCATCGCCGGCAGCACCAGGAGCCAGATCGGCGCCACGCCGAACAGGCCGAAGGCGCCGTCCCAGAACAGGCCGCCGCCGCCCTCCAGGTAGTCCAGGAGGGAATGGTCCTGCGGGTCGATCTCCTGCCAGCTGTGGATCTTGAGCGGATTCGCGTAGGCGTGCTGGTTGTACAGCAGAATGCCGCCCGAAAGCGCCAGCAGCAGCGCTCCGAGCGCCAGCGCCCGCCGCCGCCCGCCGCCCTGCCGCAGCGCCAGCCAGCCCGCCAGTGCCACCAGCGGCGCGGCGATCAGGATGAACCGGATCTTGAGCAGGGGCAGCAGCAGCACCGGAGCCCACACGGCCAGAAAGGCCGGCGCACGGTGCCAGCTGGATGGATTCTCCGGCGACGATGGAGCTGTTGCCGGCTCCGCGGCCGCGGCGCCGCCGGCCAGGATGGCGTCGAGGGCGATCACGACCAGCAGCGCCGCCGGCACTTCCACCCAGATCTGGTACGAGTAGAAGAGCATCGGCGGCGCCAGCGCCAGCCATGCCCAGGTCACCAGGGTCTCGCCGGGGCGCTCGGCGACGTAGTGGCGGGCGAGCCGCAGGGTCCACCAGGCGAGCGCGGCGGTCAGCAACGCCATCATGAGTTGGGCGCCGGTCCTGCCGGCCAGCCGATAGGCGGGCACCAGCGCCAGCGGCAGCAGGGCGTCGTGGCGCGAATACAGCTCGCCGTGCGGCCCGACCGGGTCTCCCGGCTGGGGCGCGATGGGGCGGTTGATGAAAAACCGCCAATCGCCGGCCGCATAGTTGTTCCTGAGATCGGTGTCGCCGTCGTAGGCCAGGCTGTGGGTCAGCAGCAGGTTGTAGGGCTCGTCGCCGTCCGGCTGGCGATGCCCGGCTGACCAGGGCAGGATGGCGACGTAGGCGACCAGCGGCAGCCAGAAAAAGATGGCGGAAGGCCGCGCGCCCAGGCGCCAGCCGAGCAGCGGCCGCAGCGCCGCGACCTGCCGCGCCAATCGATGCACCAGCACCAGCAGCAGGCAGGCCGCCAGCACGTCGTCGGCGTGCGCCAGGCCCAGCGCCGGCCGCGCCGCCGCCGCCGCCAGCAGCACCCCCAGGGCGATCAGCTCGGCCGCGCTGCCGCCGACCGCCAGCCGGCGCCCCCCCTGCCGCACCGCCAGGCGGTGCAGGGCGTAGAACGCCGCCAGCAGCAGGGGGAGCAGGCGCAGCGTGGCGGCCAGCGCGTCGCCCCGTTGCAGGCCGTGCGCCACCGCCGCGCTCGCCAGGCCGACCAACGCGCCAAGCCAGGCGAGCCCGGCGCCGTTCGCGCCGGCGCCGCCCACGGCGGCATGACCGCCATTGCCGCGCGCGGTCAGGGCCATGCCTCCCGGCGGGTGCTCACCGCCTGGCCCCTGCGCGGTGTGCGCCCCGGCCGCGCCGCCCGCGCTCGCCATGGCAAGCAGCGCCAGGGCCGCGGCGCGGTCGCGGTCCTGCCTGGTCCGGCGTTCACGGCGCCACCTCCACCTGGTGCAGCGCCAGGGCGGTGCCGGCGGGGAGGCCCGCGGCCAGGTCGATGCGGATGCGGGCGAAGCTGTCGGGGTGCGGCAGGAGCAGGCGGCAGCGGTAGCGTTGGCCCAGGAAGGGGCCGGCGACCCACGACACCCAGGGCGCCGGCGAGTGCAGGCGGGCGGCGGCCGCGACGTCGGGGCGCCGCGCCGACCATTCGCCGGTGTCGCGGCCGGCGCGCAGCTCCAGGTCCTGCGTGGCGCCGGTGGCGAGCAGCTGAACGTGCGCCACGAGCGTGCCGTCGGCCAGGCCGGCGGCGTTGATCAGGTCGCTCTGCACCGCCAGGATGGCCGTGCGCCGCGGGCTGATCTCCGCGATCCACGAGGGATGGGCGCGATCGAGCAGCACCGTCTCGCCGGCGGCAAGCAGGCTCAGCCTGGGGTGGGTCAGGCTCGGCAGCAGGAGCGCCGCCAGCAGGGTTGCCGCGGTCGCCGTGGCGGCCATGCGTGCCTGCCGCGCCGCGGGCCGCCGCCGTCCCAGCGCCAGGGCTCCGCCCAGCAGCAGTGCGGCGCCGGCAAGGGCAATCGCCGAGCGCGGGCCGGCGGTGGCGCCGAAGAGGCCCAGAGCGTCCGCCAGCGGATCGCGGCGCAGCCAGGGATATGCGGCGAGCAGCGCGGTGGCGCCCAGCAGGGCTGCGCTCCACGCCGCGGCGATTCCCGCCGCGACGCCGGTCGCGGGCAGCGCCAGCGCCGCCAGCGCGATCGGCGCCGCCAGCACGGACCGGTCGGGTAGCCAGGGGGTCGCGAATGCGACCAGCAGGGCGGCGGCCAGGCGCCATCGCCGCCAGGCCCCGGCGCTGGCGGCCGCCCTCTGGGCCGACCCGCGAGCGCCGTCGCCGCCGCCGGCGGGATCCGGATGTTCGCCGGTGCCCCATCCGCAGGCGACGATTGCCGCCGCGGGCACCAGGAGCAGCAGCCACGCCGCGCTCGACGCGCCTTCGCGCCAGGAGGCATGGGCCGCCAGCGCTCCCGGCAGCGGACCGAAGCGGCTGAGGAGGGCAAGCGGCACCGCGGCGCCGAGCGCGATCGCAGGGCGCGCCAGCGCCAGGGCGGCGAGCGCCGCCGCCCACCCCGAGCGCGGCTGCCAGACCACCGGCAGCAGCAGGGCGGCGACCGCGGCGCCGGAGCGCAAGATCGCGCCACCGGGCCGCCCACGGTCGCCGAACCCGGTCAGCCTGCCGCCGCCACCGGATGCGGTTCGCTCGCTGCGGCTGCCGGATGCGGCCAGCTGGCCGCCGGGGCCAGGTGCCGCCAGCTCACTGCCGCCAGCAGGAGCGGCCAGCTGGCTGCCGCCGGCGAGCGCGATCAGGGCAAGGGTGGTCGCCACCGTCCAGCCGGGGGCGAGCGCGGCGGCCGCGGCGCCGGCAGCCAGGGCGGGCAGCGCGCCGTAACGCCGCCACAACAGGGCCAGCGCCGCGCCGGCGGCGAGCGGCAAGGCAACCAGCGCCGCCCAGGGCCGCGCACCGGCCACGCCCGTTGCGCCCGCCGCGCCGATCGCGAGCAGCAGCTCGCCGCGCAACAAAACCTGGCAGCCCAGACACAGCGCGCATGCCGCAACCAGGTGGCCTTGCCACCCGCGCGCCGCGCCTGCCCTTTCCGGCACGACCGGCACCACGGCCGAGTCCGTCCCCCGCTCTTCCCACCGCCGCCGGCGATCCGTGGCCGCGATCAGGCGTCGCGCGGCGGTCAGGGCCAGGCAGGCGGTCAGCACCAGGACCACGGCCGCGCCGCGCAGCGGACCAGCCGGCAGAGCCCAGGCAGCGGTGACGGCGAGCGTCGCCCCCAGCCCCAGCTCGGCATCCGCAGAAGCCGCCAGCGCGCCCCCAGGTCTGCGCCCACCGCCGGTGCCCGCCGGCGCCAGGACCGCGACAGCCAGCAGGATCCCGGCCGTCAGGCGCGCCAGGTACAGACCCTCGGCGGCAGCGGCGGGATCGGTTTCGTGGACAGCGAAGGCAGCGATGGCGGCCGGCGCGGCGGCGGCGACCGCCGCCCTGGACAGCCAGCGTTGAATGGAAGGGGATCGCACGCGGCGCAGCGCCAGCCTGGTTGGACGACGTCGAGGTGCTGAGAGTGTAGACGCCCGCTCCCATGGGCCGCAACTGCGCCGGGCTCAGGCGGCTGGGGCGGCTGGGGCGGCTCGGGCGGCCGGGGGGGCCGGGTTGCCGCGGCCGGCCGGGTTTCGCGCCGGGGCTTTGGGCGGGGTAGACTTCCCGGCCATGTTGGCAAGGGAGCTGCTGCGCGAAGACTTTGAGGGGGTGCGGGCCAGGTTGGCGAGCCGCGGGGTGGATCCGGCGTTGCCGGAGGCTTGGCTGCGGCTGGATGCGGAGCGCCGGGCGGCGCTGGTGGAGGTGGAGGAGCTCAAGCGGCGGCGGAATGAGGCCAGCCGGGCGATCGGCGCGGTCAAGCAGCAGGGCGGGGACGCCGCGGCGGAGATTGCCGCGGTGGGCTCGCTCAAGGAGCGCACCGCGGTCCTGGAAGAGCGCCTGGCGGCGCTGGAGCCGGAGCTGACGGCGGTGGAGCTGTCGCTGCCCAATCTGCCGCATGCCAGCATTCCGGTGGGTCGGGATGAGAGCGCCAACCGCGTGGAACGGGTGGTGGGCGAGCTGCCGCGGTTCGATTTCGCGCCGCGCCCGCATTGGGAGATCGGCACCGCGCTGGGCATTTTGGACTTCGAGCGCGGCGCCAAGCTGGCCGGTGCGCGCTTCACGGTGTCGTTCGGGGGGGCGGCCCTGCTGGAGCGGGCGCTGATCTCGTTCATGCTGGATCTGCACACGCGCTCCCATGGCTATACCGAGGTGCTGCCGCCGTTCATCGTCAACCGCGAAGCGTTGGTCGGCACCGGCCAGCTGCCCAAGTTCGAGCAGGACCTGTTCAAGCTGGCCGGCCACGACTACTTTCTGGTGCCGACCGCCGAGGTGCCGCTGACCAACCTCCACCGCGAGGAGACGCTGGAGGAAGCGCAGCTCCCCATGCGCTACACCGCCTACACGCCGTGCTTCCGCAGCGAGGCCGGTTCCTATGGCAAGGACGTGCGCGGCCTGATCCGCCAGCATCAGTTCAACAAGGTGGAGCTGGTCCAGCTGACCACTCCGGAGACCAGCTACCAGGCGCTGGAAGAGCTGACCGCGCATGCCGAGACGGTGTTGCGCAAGCTGGACCTGCCCTATCGCGTGCTGTGCCTGGCGAGCGGCGACACCGGCTTTTCCGCCGCCAAGACCTACGACCTGGAGGTGTGGCTCCCCGGCCAGGGCGCCTACCGCGAGATCTCCTCGTGCAGCAACTGCGAGGACTTCCAGGCGCGGCGCGCCAACCTCCGCTACCGCCCCGCCGGCGGCGGCCGCCCGCGCCTGCTGCACACCCTGAACGGTTCCGGTCTTGCCGTCGGCCGCACGCTGATCGCGATCCTGGAGAACGGCCAACAGCAAGACGGCTCCGTGCTCATCCCGCCTGCCCTGCATCCCTACACCGGCGGCCTGACCCGCATCGAGCCGCCGCCGTCGCACCCTCGGAGGGGTGGCTGAGTGGTCTAAAGCAGCGGTCTTGAAAACCGCCGGCCGCGCAAGTGGCCCGTGGGTTCGAATCCCACCCCCTCCGCCATGTTTTCTGCCGCCGGGCCGTCAGGGCTTTTCGCGGGTGAAGTCGGCGATCCAATTGGTTTCCCAGGTGGTGCCGCCGTCGGCTGAAAAGGCCTGCTCCCAGCGTGCGGTGTCGCGGTTTTTGACGGTCCAGCGGAAGCGCACGATGACGCTCTGGCCGTTGATCTCTTCCTGATCGAAGAAGTCGCCGCGGCCGTCCGCCTTGAACTTGCCGACGGTGGCGGGCAGGGCCATGACGCCGCTGGACTGGTTGGCCCAATAGATGCTCCACTGGTGGGTCTTGGTGTTGTAGGTGCGCACGGTCAAGCCCTCCATGTGGCCTGACGGCGTGTCGGCTTCCAGCTCGTCCATGTTGGCGCGGCCGTCCCAGATCGGCTTGGCGATGACGGTGCTGTCGAACTCCACCCAGGTGTTGGAACCGGTGAGCGGCTTGAGCAGCCGCCGGTTGTGGCCCTTCCAGCGGCCGAACTCGAAGTCGAAGTCGTGCTGGCCGTCGCGCTCCTCGGCCACCGTCGGCGCACCGGCCGGCGCTCCGCCCGGGCTGGCCTGCGCCAGCGCCGGCGCCGTGCAGGCCGCCACGATCACAGCTCCCCACGCCAACGAGATTTGAAGACGCTTTGCGATTTGCATTGCCGGTTCTCCCAATGAGGGCCGCATGGTTCCCGGCGGTTTCGTCCGCCTTCTTCAGCGGCTGTCTGCGGAGCACTCTAGGGGGTCAATAGGACAGGAACGACCCTAATTGCTCTGCGTCTTGCGAAGAGCTCGGCGCCGCCCCTATGACAGAATTGTTCTCGCAATCGCGCAACTTTCGCGGAGGTCCAATGCGCAGCTGTCTGTTCGTGGCAATCTGGCTGCTCGCCCTGGCCGCCACTCGTCCGGCAGAGGCGGCGCCGGCCGCGGACGCAACGGCAAGCGCCGCGCCGCCCGGCGCAACCTCCGCCGCGGCCTCCGCGACCCCGACAGCCGCCGCTCCTCTCGACGTGGCGAGCCTGGGCAAGGCGATCGACGCCGCGGCGCTCGATCCGGCCGGGGCGGTGGCGGTCAACCACCTGGCGCTGAGCGCCGGACCTGCCAGGGTGGAGCTGACGAGCGGCGTGCTGATCCCGGCGGCGCGGCTGGGTGGGCGGACGATCGAGCTGGTCTTCGTCGGCGCCGGCCGCGTCACCCTCGACCCACCCGACGCCATCGAGGCCAACCAGCTGGACCTGTTCACGGCGCGGCCGCGGCTCGATGAAAACGTCACCGCCGCGGTGCTGGTGCTCGGCTTGGACAGCGCCGCCGCCTCGCTGCTGCGCCGGCCGCCGTCGGCGCCGGGCGCCGCGGACCTGGCCACGGCCCAGGACCTGTTTGCGGCATGGAAGAAGCGCGAGCGCCGGGTGATGGGCGTCGAAGGGCGCATTCTGTCCCGCGCCGCCGGCGACCCCGCGCTGGCCGGGTACTTTGCCGCCCTGTGCCGCGGCGCGCGGCTGGGCGAGTTCCTGTACGTGTTCGACCCCCAGGCGCAGGAACAGGTGACGCTCGGCCGCTTCGTGCCGCTCGACCCGACGGCGAAGCAGAAAAAGGAGCTGCTCAAGGAGCTGGCGCGCGAGCAGCGCAAGGGCCGCCTGATGGGCATGGACCTGGACGAGCTGGGCACCTGGGACACCTGGGTCGGCGCCTCGCCGCGCGACGCGCAGGGGCGGCAGCTGCCGGGCGCGGCGGCGTTCGAGCCGCGGCTCTACGAGCTGGATACCACGCTGGCCAAGGACCTGCGCTTGAGCGGCAAGGCGCGCATCGAGCTGGTGCCGGTGGTGGAGGGAGCGCGCACGGTGGACCTGCGGCTGGACCGCAACCTGACGGTCAGCCGCGTCAGCCTCGACGCGCCTGGCGCGACGAATGCGACGAGCGCGACGAGCGCGACGAATGCGACGAATGCGGCGAACGCGACGAATGCGATCGGCGCCGCGGGTGCGGCAAGCTCCAACCTGCCGTTCCGCTGCACCGGCGGCGACCTCACCGTGGTGCTGCCGCGGGCCTTCGGCAAGGGCGAGGTGGTGGGCCTGACGGTCGAGTACGCCGGTTCGGTGATCCAGACCGACGACGGCGCCTCGACGCTGCTCAACACCACGGCCTGGTACCCGCACGCTGGCGAGATCGATCGGGCGCGCTATACGGCGACCTTCCACTGGCCGCGCAGCTACAGCCTGCTGGCGTCCGGGCATCGCCTGGCGGGCGGCGACGCCAGCGGCGGGCAGCAGTGGGAAAAGCGCGCCATCGAACAGCCGACGGTCGCCTTCTCCTTCGAGATCGGCAAGTTCAGGTTGCAGACGGTGCAGGCCGGCCACGTGCGCATCACCATCGGTCTGGACCAGGCGGTGGCACGGCTGCTGACCGCCGACGTGCGCGAACAGATCCAGCACACGGCGGCCGACGCGCTGAGCTATTACGAGACCGTCTTCGGGCCCTACCCCTTCGACGAGCTGGCGGTGGCCACCTCGCTGCGTGATTTCTCGCAGGGCACGCAGGGCCTGGTGACGCTGTCCGACGAGATGCTCCTGGACTTCGGCTTCTACTCGAACCTGTACGGCCTGCCGGACCGCCGCGCCGTCATCGCGCACGAGCTGGCCCATCAATGGTGGGGCGACGGGGTGGGCTGGGCCAGCTACCGCGACCAGTGGATCAGCGAGGCCCTGGCGTCCTACTGCGCCTTGCGCTATATCGCTCATGCCGGGCTCGACCATGAGGTGATCGGATTGACCGCGCAGTGGCAACAGACGCTGACCGATACCATCGCCCAGGGCCGCGACGTCGAGTCGATCGGGCCGGTGGTGCTCGGCGCGCGCCTGTCGTCCAGCCTGTCGAGCAGCGCCTACGAGGCGATCGTCTATGACAAGGGCACGGTGGTGCTGAAGACGCTGGAAGCGACGCTGGGGCCGGACGCCATGTTGCGCGCCCTGGTCAAGGTCTATCGGCAGAATCTCAACCAGACCCTGTCCACCCAGGACCTGGTGAGCCAGCTGGGCGCCGCCGCGAGCACCGACCTGTCGGCCTTTGCCGACCAGTTCATCTACGGCACCGGGCTGCGCACGATCCTCTATTCGTACCATTTCAAGCCGCTCGGCGCGGGCACCTTCCAGGTCGCGGGCACGACGCGGCAGGAGACGCCGCGCCACTATCGCTATCGCGTGGTGAGATCCGCCGCCGGCGCCCTGGACGTGCAGCGCGAACCGATCCGCGAGCGGGCGGCCGCCGCCCCGCCGCTGGCGGTGCCGGCCGACATCGAAGTCGTCGATCCGTCCCTGCCGCCGGCCAAAAAGGGCGCCGCCAACGCCACCGTGCACGGCCGCTTCTGGGTGCGCGGCCAGGCGAGCGATTTCGCCATCGAGGTGCACGGCGAGCCCAAGGCCTTCTACCTGGATCGCCAAGCCGACGTCTTCGCCCGCTTCTACGACGAGGAGCGCCATCCGCGGCTGTCCCTGCTGGTTGCGGCGCGCATCGCCGCCGACCAGGACCAGGCGGCCGATGCCGAGTCGCTGCTCGCCAAGGCACTGGCGACCGACGACAAGGACGAATCCAACCGCTGGTACGAGCACGGCGCGCTGTTCCGCGACCACGGCCAGACCCAGCGCCTGCTGACGGTGGAGATCCAGCTTTCCCGCGCCCGTCTCTTCCTGCAGCAGGGGCGCGACGCCGACGCCAAGGCGGCGCTGGACGGCGCCGGCGAGGCGGGCGCCTACCAGCTGGGCGACGACCGCGACCTGCTGCTGGCGTGGCTCGATCTCCACCTCGGCCGCTTCGACAGCGCCTTTCGCCGCCTGCGTGACAGCCAGATCGACTCTGCCGAAGCGACGTTGCTGCTGGCCATCGCCGCCCAGGCCACCGGCCACCACCAGGAGCTGGAGGCCGCCCTGAAGGCCGCCCGCCGTCAGGGCGCCGACGCCACCCTGCTGCAGCCGGCCGCCGCCGCCGGCGCCCATGCGGGTGTCAACTAGCGAGTGGGAACCGCAAGGGCAAGCAGGCTCGTTGCCGCGCCGGCCGCTCCGGCGCTGCTTGGCGCGGCGTGGGTCGCGGCGCTGTGGGGCGAGCTGGCGCTGCCCGGCGTGGCGCTGGCCAATCGCGACATCGCGGGGTTCCACCTGCCGCTGCGCACCTGCCTGGTGCGGCTGGCGGCACTCGGCTGGCCGCTGTGGAACCCCTGGCTGACCGGCGGCCAGCCGGTGCTGTCCAATCCCAACTACGCGGCGCTCTATCCGCCCACCTGGCTGGCCTGGGCGCTGGGGCCGCTCTATTCGCTCAATTGGCTGGTGCTGATCCACGGCGGCATCGCGTTTGCCGGCGCCTGGACGCTGGCGCGGCGCCTGGGTGGCGGGCGCGCCGCGGCGGCGCTGGCGGCGATCGGGTACAGCGGCTGCGGCGCCTACGTTTCGCTGCTCAACGCCTTCACCATGTTCACCAGCATGGCCTGGTTCCCGTGGGTGCTGGCGGGCGCCGCGGCGGCGGTCGAGCGCGCCGAGCGCCGGGCGTGGCTGCCCGCGGCGCTCCTGGGCGGCGGCGCCTGGGGGTTGCAGGTGCTGGGCGGCGATCCGGTGTGCGAGCTGATGACCGGCATCGCGGTGCTGCTGCTGGGGCTGGCGACGGCGGTGCGGCGGCCGCCAGGACCCCTGGGGGTGCGGCGGGCGGCGCGCCTGCTGGTGGTCCTGGGGTTCGCACTGGCGGTGTCCGCCGTGCAGCTGCTGCCGGCCGCGCAGCGGCTCGCCGGCTCCACGCGCGCGCGCGGCCTGGCCGCCGCGCGCGCCGCCGACTGGTCGCTGCCGCCGGCGCGTCTGGGCGAGGTGGTGTTCCCCAGGCTGTTCGGCGACCCGGCGCGGTCCAAGGAGGGGCTGTATTTTGGCGGCGGCCTGGATCCGCGCGGCGAGCCCTACGTGGCCTCGCTCTATCCGGGCCTGCTGCTGGCGGTCGTCGGGCTGGGTGCGCTTCTGAGCGGCGCCGGCGGCGCTCCTGGCTCCGCCTCCGCCCCCTTGTCCGCCCCCGTTCCGCGCCTGCCGCTGCGCGCCGTGTGGGCGGGCGGCGCGGCGGTCGGGTTCGGGCTGGCGCTGGGGCGTCACAATCCGCTGAACGCGCCGCTGCTGGCGCTGCTGCCGGCGTTCGCGGTGCAGCGTTTCGCGGAAAAGTACGCGGTTCTGGGCGTCGCCTGCCTGGTGTTCGCCGGCGCCCTGGGCTGGCAGCGCCTGCTCGCCGCCGCCGGCCCGGCGCGCCGCCGGGCGAGCGCCCTGCCCTGGGCGCTGGCCCTGGCGGTGTGCGCCGTCGCGGCCCTGGCGCTCGCCCTGCTGGGCGCGCGTCCCGGCGCGGTGCTCGAGCTGCTGCGGCGGTCCGGTCTGTCGGCGCCGCCGGACCTGGCGCTGGCGGCCCTGCGGCGGGAGGCGCGCACGGCGCTGGCGCTGGCGCTGAGCGTCGCCGCGCTGCTGACCGCCCTGCGCCGCGGCTGGCTGGCGCCGCCGGCGCTGTCGCGGCTGGCCGTGGCGCTGCTGGCGGCGGACCTGTGGATGTACTGCCACGGCCTGGCCGCCGTCGTGCCGGCCGCCGAGTACGCCGCCGCGCCGGTCCTGGCCGCCCGCCTGCCGGCCGGCGAGCCGATCTTTGTCGATCCCGCCGCCAGCCGCGGGCCGCGGGCGATGCAGGCCGGCGTGCCGCCCGAGGTGGCGGCGCTGCGCTCTCAGCTGTCGTCGTTGCTGCCCTACACGCCGGTGCTGTGGGGCATCCCCTACGCCCTCAACCCCGACTACGACGTCACCGCGACGCGCTGGTCGCAGCTGGCGATCGGCGCCATGGAGGGCGACCGCCGCACCGCGCCGCAGCTGGTGCTGCGCCAGGCGGGGGCGTGGGGCGCCGCCACCGTCCTGGTGCGCAAGCCCGACGCCGCGTGGCTGCGCGAGCTGGCGGTCGACGGCGGCGCCCCGCCGCTCGTGGCGCTGGCCGATCCCTTCCGCCTGCCGCGGCTGCGCTTCGTGCCGCGGGTGACGGTGCACGGCAGCTATCGCGAAGCGTTGGCGGCGGCGCGCGCCGAGGGCTACGACGTGGGCCGGTCCGAGCACCGCTGGCAGGCTGGCGGCGCGGCGCGCGTGGAGGATTACGCCGCGGACGCGACGCTGGTCGCCCAGGCCGATACCGGCGGCCGGCTGCGGCTACGCTACCGGGCCGGGGGGGCGGGCTTTCTGGTCGTCGCAACCACCTTCGATCCGGGGTGGCACGCAATCGTGGACGGGCGGGACGACGGCCGCGGTGCCCCAGACGGTGGGCAGGCCGGCGGCAGGGCCCTGCCGCCGGTGCCGACGGCCCTCTGCCAGCTGGCCGTGGCGGTGCCGGCGGGCGACCACCGGCTGGAGCTTGCCTATCGCGAACCGCTGCTGCCGGCGGGGGCCGCCGTCAGCTTGCTGGCGCTGGTCGCCGGCGCCGCGACGCTGGCCTGGTGCCGCCGGGCCGCGGCGCCCGAGCTTCAGCCTTCCCAGTCCCAGAAATAGTCTTTGTTGGTGAGCGCGGCTTCTTCTTCGACGGCGCCGCCGCCGTCACCCGGGTCGCCGTCCGCCGCCGGCGCCGCCAGCTCGCCGCGCACCAGCGCCAGCTGCTCTTCGAGGTCGTCGGTCTCGCGCTGCCAGTATTCCGGAGCGCCGAACTGCGGCCAGGCCGCCGGAAACGCCGGGTCGTGCCAGCGCCGCGCCAGCCAGGCGGCGTAGTGGATGACCCGCAGGCCGCGCAACGGCTCGATCAGCCGCAGCGTCGAGCGGTCGAACAGACGGAACTGCTCGTACCCTTCGAGGAAGCGGTCGCACAGCGAACGGGCGAACGCGTCGCGCCCCGGCAGCGCCAGCCAGACGTCCTGCACCGCGGGCCCCACCGTCATGTCGTCGAAGTCGAGCACGCGCAGCACGCCGTCGCGCAGCAGGATGTTGCCCAGGTGCAGGTCGCCGTGCAGGCGGTGGATCTGCGCCGGGTCGAGCTCCGCCAGCGCGCCGTCCAGGGCGGTGGCGATCCCCAGGGCGGCGTCGCAATAGCGGTTGCGGAGGTGCGCCGGCAGGGTGCCGTGGTCGGCGAGCCACGCCACGTCGTCGCGGATGAAGGTATCGGCAGTCAGGCGCAGGCGGTGGGGCGCCGGTTGGCGCGCGGCGACGTTGTGCAGCCTGCCGACCAGCATGCCCAGGCGGTGGGCGGTCGCGGCGGTCAGCTCGTCGGGAGCCCGGCCGCCGCTGCGGTCGGCGAGGCTGTAATAGATGTCGTCGATGCTGTGCAGGGTGCTGCCGTCGGGGAACGGCCGCACCGGGCAGACGGGCACTTCTTCGGCTTCCAGCTGGTGCAGAAACTGGTGCTCTTCGAGGATCTGCTGCTGGCTCCAGCGGCCGGGCCGGTAGAACTTGGCGACGATGCGCGAGCGGTCTTCCAGCTCGACTTCGTAGACCCGGTTCTCGAAGGAGTTGAGCGGGTAGCAGACCGGGTTGCAGTGCAGGCCGGCCGCTTCGACGGCGGCGAGCACCCGCTCGGGCGTCAACGTCAGGAACAGATCGGTGGCCGGCGCGACCTCCATGCTCGCAATCTAGCACGAGCGCCAGGAACGATTGCCGGGAGGTGAAAAAAGGTGGGCGTCCCCAGGTGAAGCTGCGCGAGTTTTGTAATACACTCGGCGCGACTCGCCGCAGCCAGTTGACCTCTACCGAGTGGAGAACGTATGGCCGATGCCTCTTTCTTCGACCGCCAGAGGACTGTCGCTCCGTCCCATTACAACCGTTGGCTGGTGCCCCCGGCCGCGCTGGCGATCCACCTGTCGATCGGACAGGTCTACGCGCTCAGCGTTTTCAACCTGCCGCTGTCCAAGCTGATCGGCATCAAGGACTCGGCACCCGGCGACTGGTCTCTGACCATGACCGCCTACATTTTCAGCCTGGCCATCGCGATCCTCGGCCTGTCCGCCGCCGTCTTCGGCAAGTGGCTGGAGCGGGTGGGGCCGCGCCTGGCGATGTTCGTCGCCGCGGCCTGCTTCGGCGGCGGCTTCATGGTCGCGGCGCTGGGGGTCTACCTGCACCAGTTCTGGATCGTGATGGGCGGCTACGGGGTGCTCGGCGGCATCGGGCTGGGGCTGGGCTACATCTCGCCGGTGTCGACCCTGATCAAATGGTTCCCCGACCGGCCGGGCATGGCCACGGGCCTGGCGATCATGGGCTTCGGCGGCGGCGCGATGATCGCCTCGCCGCTGTCCACCGACCTGATGGCACACTTCAAGACCGCCACCTCGATGGGCGTGTGGGAAACCTTCCTGACGCTCGGGGTGCTCTACTTCGTGTTCATGATGTTCGGCGTGCTGACGGTGCGGCTGCCGTCGCCGGACTGGAAGCCCTCCGGCGCGCCGCCCGCCCGCCAGGTCGCGGCCGGTGCCAACGTCGAAGTCAACGAAGCGATGCGCACGCCGCAGTTCTACCTGCTGTGGCTGGTGCTGTGCATGAACGTGAGCGCCGGCATCGGCGTGCTCAGCCAGGCTTCGCCGATGATCCAGGAAACCGTGGGAGTGAGCGCCGCGGCTGCCGGCGGCTTCGTCGGCCTGCTCAGCCTGACCAACATGATCGGCCGCTTCTTCTGGTCGTCGACTTCCGACTACATCGGCAGGAAGGCAACCTACGCCATCTTCTTCCTGCTCGGCATCGCGCTCTACGTGCTGACGCCGACGCTGGGCCGCAGCGGCAACGTGGCGCTGTTCGTGCTGGCCTACGCCATCATCCTGAGCATGTACGGCGGCGGCTTCGCCACCATCCCGGCCTATCTGCGCGACAAGTTCGGCACCATGCAGGTCGGCGCCATCCACGGCCGCCTGCTGACCGCCTGGTCGGTGGCGGGCGTGCTGGGACCGACGCTCCTCAGCCGCATCCGCGACGAACGCATCAAGCACGGCGTGCCCAAGGCCGACGCCTACAGCACGACCATGTACATCATGGCCGGCCTGCTGGCGATCGGCTTTATCGCCAACATGTTGGTGACCAAGGTGGATGCAAAGCACCAGTACAAAGGAGACGCGCGATGACCGACAACCCCTCGCCGGCCAATCCGGCTGAACCGGCCCTGCTGGCCGGCGCCTGGCTGTTCGTCGGCATCCCGCTCGCCTGGGGCGTCTGGAACGTGTTCGTCAAGGCGCTCGACTTGTTCAAGTAGCGATCGTCCGGCCCGGCGGCCCCGGCCGGGGTCCTTGTCCTTGCGACCCCGGCCAGGCGCCGGCGCAGAATCCCCCGCGGCGGCGCAGGCCAGCGATTCTCCCCGCGCCGCTCGCCTCCTCCTTTTCTCCCGGCGCCGCCGGTCGCGTGCTTCCTCTATAATCCCGCCCTCCGCCCGCGCCGTCGCGCGGGTCGCACGTCTTGACCCAGGAGTCCGCATGGCTGAGCAGTACATCTATGTAATGAAGGATCTGCGCAAGGCTTACCCGCCCAACCGCGAGGTCCTGAAGGGAATCTGGCTGTCTTTTCTGCCCGGCGCCAAGATCGGCGTGCTGGGCTTGAACGGCGCGGGCAAGAGCACGCTGCTCAAGATCATGGCCGGCGCGATCACCGATTTTGGCGGTGAGGCCTGGCCCGCCAAGGGCGCCAAGGTCGGCTACCTGCCGCAGGAGCCGCAGCTGGACGCCGCCAAGGACGTGTTGGGCAACGTCGAAGAAGGGGTGGCGCCGACGCGCGCGCTGCTCACCCGTTTCGACGAGATCAACGCCCGCTTCGGCGAGGACATGTCCCCCGAGGCGATGGAAAAGCTGATGGAAGAGCAGGCAAAGGTCCAGGACGCCATCGATGCCGCGGGCGCGTGGGAGCTGGACCGCACGCTGGAGGTGGCGATGGATGCGCTGCGGCTGCCGCCCGGCGACGCCGCGGTGACCCACCTGTCCGGCGGCGAGCGCCGGCGCGTGGCGCTGTGCCGCCTGCTGTTGCAGCGCCCCGACCTGCTGCTGCTGGACGAACCGACCAACCACCTGGATGCCGAGTCGGTGGCCTGGCTGGAGCACTTCCTGGCCGACTATCCGGGGACGGTGGTGGCGATCACCCACGACCGGTACTTCCTGGACAACGTGGCCGGCTGGATTCTGGAGCTGGACCGCGGCAGCGGCATTCCCTGGGAGGGCAACTACTCCTCGTGGCTGGAGCAGAAGGAGCAGCGCCTGGGGCTCGAGGAGAAGCAGGAATCGGCGCGGCGGCGCACCCTGCAGCGCGAGCTCGAATGGGTGCGCATGAGCCCGCGCGCCCGCCAGGCCAAGGGCAAGGCGCGCCTCAATCAGTACGAACAGCTCCTGGCCGAAGACCGCGAGGCCGCCAAACGGGTCGATCAGAACGAGATCCACATCCCCGCCGGCCCGCGCCTGGGCGACCTGGTGGTGGAGGCAAAGGACCTGCGCAAGGGGTACGGCGACCTGCTGCTGGTCGACGGCCTGTCGTTTTCGCTGCCGCGCGGCGGCATCGTCGGCGTGATCGGCCCCAACGGCGCCGGCAAGACCACCCTGTTCCGCATGATCGTCGGCCAGGAGCAGCCCGACGCCGGATCGCTGCGGCTGGGCGATACGGTCAAGATCGCCTACGCCGACCAGACGCGCGACGACCTGGCCCCCGACCTGCTGGTGTGGGAGGCGATCTCCGACAGCAGGGACGTGGTGGATCTGGGCGGCCGCGAGGTGCCGGCGCGCTCGTACGCCGCCGCCTTCAACTTCAAGGGCTCCGATCAGCAGAAGCGGGTCAAGGACATGTCGGGCGGCGAACGCAACCGCATGCACCTGGCGCGCACCCTGCGCGCCGGCGGCAATCTGCTGCTGCTCGACGAGCCGACCAACGACCTCGACGTCGATACCCTGCGGGCGCTCGAAGAAGCGCTGCTGGCGTTCGCCGGCTGCGCGGTGGTGATCAGCCACGACCGCTGGTTCCTGGACCGGATCGCCACCCACATCCTGGCCTTCGAGGGCGACTCCCAGGCGGTGTGGTTCGAAGGCAACTACGAAGCCTACGAGGCCGACCGCCACCGCCGCCTGGGCGCCGACGCCGACCAGCCCCACCGCATCCACTACCGGCCGCTGACCAAGGCCTGAGAGACTGCCCGCCTGGCGCCGTGTGGTCGGCACGGCGCGCCGTTTCCCGCTGCAGATTCCATCGGTTTTACTCCTGCGCCCCGTCCTGGGACAGCGCGCGCACGCGTGGCCTGCCCTGTCGCTGGCACCGAGGTTGCACAAAGGGAATGGTGCGCGCGGCGGGCGATGAGAGGTGGTGAGAGAGCGGCCCGAAGCGGCGAAAGTGCAACGGGAATCGTCCCACGAGAGGAGTGCATCATGCAGAAAAAAATCCGTCTTCTTTTCCTCAGCCTGCTGGTCGTCGCGGGGATCGCGGCGCTGGCCCAAGGCGCCGGCGGTGCTGGCGGGGCCGGAGCGGCTGGATCGGCCGGATCGAGCGCCGGCGCCGGCGCGACGGGCACCGGGACAGCGGGAACCACGGCCACCGGTACCACAGGAATCACGAACGGCAGCACATCCGGCACGACAAGCACGACAAACGGCACCGGCACGACCGATGGGACGGCGACCGGGACCGGCATGAACGACAGCACCGGTAGCGCCACGACGCAGACCGGGACCGGCTCGACCGATGCCAACGGCGTGGCGACCGGCAGCTCCACCACCGGCACGACCCCGACCAACAACGCTACCGGCACGGCCAACGGCAACGGCACCTCGACCTACTCGAACGACGGCACGACGCCCACCAACGGTACGGGTTCGGTCGGTTCGGCCAACGCCAATGGCACCATGACCTACTCCAACGACGGCACGGCGCCCACCAACAACGGCACCATGACCAACCCCAATCCCGCGGGCGGCGGCGCTGCCGGCAGCGGCACCGTCAACGGCACCATGGGCACCACGGCGACCGATGGCACGGCCACCGGCACCGGCACGACCGGCACCTACAGCACCGGCTCGACCGTCAACGGTACCGCCACCACGACCGGCGGCGGCCTGGCCGGCAGCGGCGCCACCAACGGCACGACGGACGGTACGGCGACCGGCACCGGCACGACCACCGGTACCTACGGCACCAATAACACCGGCGGCAACATCGGCAGCGGCTCCATGAACACCAACCCCGCCGGCGGCGGCGGTACCGGCACCACCACCGACGGTGGCGCGGCCGGGACGACCAACTACAACGCCAACACCGGCACCTATGGCGCCACCGGCACGACCGGCACCAACAGCGGCGTCGCCGCGGGCACCGGCACCACCGACGGCACGGTGAACAACCCGGCGGGCGGCGGCGGCTCGATCGACACCAGCACGACCGGCAACACCGGCAGCGTCAACGGCACCGACCCCGGCGCGCTGCCGCGCACGGCGAGCAATATGCCGCTGCTTGGCCTGTTGGGCCTGCTGGCGGTGAGCGCTGCCTTCCTGCTGCGCGTCTATGCGCGGCGCGATGCCGTCAGGGCCTGAGGCCTGACGCCCTTGCAGCTCTCGGCGAAAATCGCGAGCTGGCGCCGGACGATCCGGCGCCAGTTTGCGTTTGAGCGGCCGGACGGCGGCGATGGGCCGCGCCCGCCGGCCGGCTCCGGCATGGCCCGGTACGTGGAGAGCGCTCTGGTGCAGCTACAAGCCCTGAAGACATGGCTTCTCGCGCGGGTCCAACGGGTCCAAGGCGCGGCGGCAGGGGATCGCCAGGCGAACGCCCTGCGCTGGGCGGAGCGGTCGCTGTGGGCGATCGGCGCGCTCTGCCTGGGCGTGGTCGCCTACGCGATGATCGACGCGCGCTGGTTTTCGTACGTGCAGAGCCGGCGCCTGGACCAGGCGCTGGCGGCGCGGCAGGCCGCCGGACCGGGGGCCGATGGCGCGCCTGGAGCCGATGGGGCATCCGCCGGCGCCGGCAGCGCTGCGGCCGCGGCAGGGCCGGCTACCAACGGTGAGGCGGCGCCAGCCAGCGGCGCCGACAACCTGAGCGGCTTCCTGCCCACCACGCCGCCGCCCCTGGCGCCGCAGGAGCCGGACGAAGGCTCTCTCATCGGCCGCATCCAGGTGCCGCGCCTGGGTCTGTCGGAGCTGGTGCTGCAGGGCGTTTCGACGACCACCCTGCGCCGCGGCGTGGGGCACATCCCCGAAACCGCGCTGCCCGGCGGCCAGAGCGGCAACGTCGGTCTGGCGGGACACCGCGATACCGTGTTCACGCAGCTCAAGGGCATCCGCAAGGACGACGTGATCAGCCTGGAGACGATGTATGGCACGTCCCGCTACGCGGTGGACTGGACCCGCATCGTGCAGCCTCAGGAAGTGGCCGTGCTGGCGCCCGATCCCGGCCATGCCGAGCTGACGCTGGTCACCTGCTATCCCTTCCATTACATCGGCTCGGCGCCGCAGCGCTTCATCGTGCGCGCCCATCGCCTGGACGGCGACGCCCTGGCGGCGAGTGGCCTGTATCAGAGGAATCGGTAGTGGCTGGCGCCGCCATTCGGCGGCGCGGGCCAGGCGCGCCGACGCAGGCATAGTCGAACCTATGTCGAGGAGGCGCAACGCAGCCCCCGCCGTCGAGGGCAAGCCAGGCGCTAGCGATTCCTCTGATACAGGCCACTACTAGTCAGCAGACCCAGCCCTGAACCGCCCCGCCCCGGCAGTGGGCGCCGCGTCGGCTTGCGGCGGCGGGTCCGGCGGTGACCTGGTGGTGCCTTGTGTTCCAGCTAGCCGGTGGTGGCGCTGGATGTGGCCGCGGCGGCGGTGCTGGACGTTGCGCTGACGCCGGCGGCGGCCGGGGGGAGGCCTTCGGGCGCCAGGGGCAGCCAGATCACGAACTCGCTGCCGCTCCCCGGGCCGTCGCTGTGCACGGCGACGCCGCCGCCGTGCAGCTCGACCAGGCTGCGCACCAGGGTGAGGCCGATGCCCAGACCGCCGACCGAGCGGTCGAGGCCCTGCTGGCCCTGGGCGAAGAGGTCGAACACCCGCGGCAGCAGCTCGCCCGAGATCCCCACGCCGCTGTCGCGCACGCGCACCACGGCGCGGTCGGCCTGCACCTCGGCCGTCAGGTCGACCCGGCCTCCCGGCTCGGTGAACTTGATGGCGTTGTGCACCAGGTTGGCCAGGACCTGCTCGATGCGGGTGGAGTCCGCCACCACCGGCGCCGGGCCGGGCACCGAGACGCCCAGCTCGATGTGGCGGGTGTCGGCCAACGGGCGCGTCGTTTCCGCCACCTGCGCGATGACGTCGCCCAGGTCGAGCGGCGCGGTCTTCAGCTCCACCTTGCCCAGGGTGATGCGCGAGACGTCGAGCAGGTCGTCCACCAGCCGCCCCAGGTGACGGGTCTGGCGCTGAATCGTCGCCACCGATCGCCCGGCCGCCGCTTCGCTCGACCTGCCGGTGGCGAGGATGTACGCCGCGGTCGAGATGGCGCCGAGCGGGTTGCGCAGCTCGTGCGCCAGCATGGCTAGAAACTCGTCCTTGCGCCGGTCGGTTTCCGCCAGCGTGCGGGCACGGGTGAGCAGCTCGGCGGCCAGGCGTTCGCTTTCGGCGGTGCGGGTCGCCAGGCGGTCGCGCAGCTCGTGGAAGGCCGCCGACAGCCGCTTCACCTCGCCGATGTCGCTGCGTTCGAGCGGCGCCCAGGGATTGCCGGCGGTCAGCTCGTCCACCGCATCGGCCAGCGTGTCGAGCGGCCTGGTGATGCGGCGGGCGCTCAGGATGCCGCCGGCGATCGCCAGCGGCAGCACCAGCAGCAGCAGGGCGAACGCCAGGTCGCGCCCGCGGTTGACGCCGGCCAGGGCCGAATCGCTGGCGCGCTCGACCGCCACCATCCAGGGCAGGCCGGGGACCCGCTCGACCGCCAGCAACCGGTCGTCACGGCTGGGCGGCGCGCCCACCTGCCGCCCCGGCGGCCGGCCCGCCGGCGCCGACCCGTCGCCGGACCAGGGATCCCCCGCCGGCGCCCCCCCGTCGCTGCGCATGGCGATGTGGATGCCGCTGCCGTCGGTCAACGAGACGGTGGAGCCTTCCCGCAGGATGCGCCCTTCGAGCAGGCGCGCGTCGAACGCCATCACCAGGGCGGCGGCCAGGCGCCCGCCGTCCGCCAGCACCGGCGCCACCTCCAGCAGCAGCAGCCGGTTGCTGACCCGATCGATCGCCAGCTGGACGGCGATCTTTTGCGGGTTGGCCAGGGCGGCCAGCGAGCGCAGGGTATTGCTGCCCAGCGTGGCGCCGCCGTCCGTGGCGATGGGCTGCCCGGACAGGTCGAGCAGCAGCAGGCCGCTGACTTCGCGATAGGAGCCGCTGCTGGTCGCCAGAAGCGGGCCTTGCGCCTGGGCGGTCAGCGGCAGGCGGCTGGCCAGGGCGGCGACGGCAAAGGCGCGGGTGCCGTTCAGATCCAGATAGTCGCGCACGTTTTGCGCCACCGACCGGGCCTCGACCTTGAGCGTGTCCGTCGCCTGGTCGCTGGCCAGGCTGGCTTCCTGGGCGGTCGACACCGCGACGGCGGCCACCAGCGCCAGCGACGTGGCGACCGCCAGGGCCAGCGCCAGCCGGGCGCGCAGCGCCGACAGGTCGATGCCGGTGGACCATTCGCGCAGCCAGGGGAGCATGGCGACGGCGGTGCCGATACCCCAATAGAAGGCGATGCCGGTCCAGCTCACGCGCGGGTTGACCGCGGCGACGCCGCGCACGATCAGGGCGGCGCCGGCGGCCAGGTGCACGGCGCGGGTGAGGCGCCACGAGGCGGGTCGCAGCTGGACGTAGCAGAGGGCCGGCCCGCTCAGCAGCAGGGCCAGGCCGGCCAGCTCGACAAAGCCGGGATGGGTACCGCCGAACAGCTGGTAGCGCAACCGGCCCGGAACCAGCAGCTGCACGGCGCCGAGCAGGGTGGCGATGGCGCCCATCACCAGCGCCAGCAGGTCGCCGCCGCGGTGCGCCCGCGCCCCGGCCGCCATCAGGATGCCGACGCCCAGCGCCGCGTAGGAGATCGTGCCGTTCCAGCCGCCGCTGCGCGACAGGCCGAGCGAAAGGGTGAGCAGCACCAGGCCGGCCAGGCCGTGTGCCGCCAGGTGCAGGGCGCGCCGCACGCGCAGCACCGCCACGAACAGCAGGGCGACCCCGGCGGCCAGCGCCACGATCGCCCAGGCGGTCATATACCCGCGCACCGGCGCGAAGGTCGGCCCGGAGAACTGGTCCGGCGCCACCAGCATGAAGGCGCCGATGAAGGCGCAGTAGAGCGCTACGGCCCAGCGCAAGCTGGTGCCCGAGAGCGCCAGCGGGCCGCCGTTGCCGTCACGGAGTCGCTGCTGCTGTGAGGGTTGCAAGGCGTGCATGGTACGCGCAAGGCAGCGGACCGCGCTCCCGGTGCAGCCGCTCCCCAGATAAGAATACCGGATATGCAACCTGGAGCGGCCGGCCGCGTTATATTGACCCAGAGGAACGACCCCTTCAGAACCGTTGTGTCCACCACGCGTCCCCGGCCGTGAGGCCGACTCGGCCGGGACCGGCAAGGAGAGACCCATGCCCGCACCCTTGAACCGCCGCTCTGATCGCCGCCGTCGTTCGCCGGGCTCGCCGGGCGCACCGGGCGCGCCGGGGGCTACCGCACGGCTCGCGCCGCTCGCCCTGGCCGTCGTGCTGGGCGCTTCGCTCGCCGGCGCCGCCGCCCAGGCGCCGCCGCCGGCGTCCGCACCCCTGCTCGGCTTCACCGCGGCCCATGCCGTGGCGGAGCGTTCCCTGGAAGCGCGCTTCGACGCTTCGCTGCGCAAGGAAGACATGGGGCCCTGGCTCAAGCGGCTGTCGGCGCGGCCGCATCACCTCGGATCGCCGTACGACAAGGACAACGCGGAGTGGCTGGCCGGCATGTTCCGTTCGTGGGGCTACGACACGCACATCGAGGAGTTCCGGGTGCTGTTCCCGACTCCCAAGGAGCGGGTGCTGGAGATGGTCCAGCCCACCCGGTTCGTCGCCGCGCTGCGCGAGCCGCCGCTGGCCGCCGATTCGACGTCCGGCCAGACCGCCGAGCAGCTGCCGCCGTTCAATGCGTACTCGATCGACGGCGACGTCACCGCCGACCTGGTGTACGTCAACTTCGGCGTGCCCAAGGACTACGAAGAGCTCGAGCGGCGCGGCATCGACGTCAAGGGCAAGATCGTCATCGCGCGGTATTACGGTTCGTGGCGCGGCATCAAACCGAAGGTGGCGGCCGAGCACGGCGCCATCGGTTGCATCATCTATTCCGATCCGCACGAAGACGGCTACTTCCAGGGCGACGTCTATCCCAAGGGCGGGCTGCGCAACGAAAACAGCGTGCAGCGCGGCTCGGTCGCCGACATGCCGGTCTATCCGGGCGATCCGCTGACTCCCGGCGTCGGCGCCACCGCCGATGCCAAGCGGCTGGACATCAAGGACGCCAAGACCATCACCAAGATCCCGGTGCTGCCGATCTCCTACGGCGACGCCCAGCCGCTGCTGCGCGCGCTGGCCGGCCCGATGGCTCCCGCCGCGTGGCGCGGCGCGCTGCCGTTCCCGTATCACCTGGGACCCGGCCCGACGCGGGTGCATCTCAAGCTGGTGTTCGACTGGCGCCTGGTGCCGGCGTACGACGTGATCGCCCGCATGGCCGGCAGCGACTACCCGAACGAGTGGGTCATCCGCGGCAACCACCAGGACGGTTGGGTCAACGGCGCCACCGACCCGCTGTCCGGCCTGGTTTCGGAGCTGGAAGAAGCGCGGGCCGTCGCGGACCTGGTCAAGGGCGGCTGGCACCCGCGCCGCACCCTGATCTATTGCGCCTGGGACGGCGAAGAAGAAGGGCTGCTGGGCTCGACCGAATGGGCGGAGACGCACGCCGACGAGCTGCAACGGAAGGCGGTGATCTATATCAATTCCGACACCAACGAGCGCGGCTACCTGGAGGCCGGCGGCTCGCACTCGCTGGAAAAGCTGATGGGTCAGGTGGCCCGCGACGTGATCGACCCGGAGACGCACCTCAGCCTGGCCGAGCGGCGGCGGGCGGCCGAATGGGTGACCGGCGGCGCTCCCGAACACAAATTGGCCAAGAGCGGCGAGATGCGCATCTCAGCCCTGGGCTCGGGCTCCGACTACAGCCCGTTCCTGCAGCACCTGGGCATCGCATCGCTCAACCTGGGCTTCGGCGGCGAGGGCCAGTACGGGCAATACCACTCGATTTACGACTCCTACGATCACTTCATGCGCTTCATGGATCCCACCCTGCAATACGGCGTGGCGCTCGCTTCGACGGCGGGCAGGGTGGTGCTGCGGATGGCCGGCGCCGACGTGCTGCCGTACGATTTCCAGCACCTCTCCGACACCGTCGGCCGCTACATCAAGGAAGTTTCGGAGCTGGCGGACACGCAGCGTGAAGAGACGGCCGACCGCAACCAGGCCATCGAAAAGAAGTACTACGAGGCGAGCGTCGATCCGACCGAGAAGTGGGTGACGCCCAAGCCGCAGGACCCGGTGCCGCACTTCAACTTTGCGCCGCTCGAAAACGCCCGCGACCGCCTGCAGCAGAGCGCGCAGGCCTACCAGGCGGCGCTGGAGCAGGCCGGTCCGGGGGCCGCGGGACTTTCCAGCGACGCCCATGGCCAGCTCGACCAGGTGCTGCTCAAGAGCGAGCGGGCCCTGCTGGGCGGCGGGCTGCCGCGCCGCCCGTGGTACATGCACCAGATCTACGCGCCGGGCTTTTACACCGGCTACGGCGTCAAGACCCTGCCCGGCGTCCGCGAAGGCATCGAAGAGCGCCACTGGCAGGAGGTCGACGAGCAGGTGAACGCCACCGCCAAGGCGCTCGACGCCCTGGCCGCCGACGTCGACAACGCCACGGCAATCCTCAAGTCCGCCGCCGCCCCCGCCGCCGGCGCATCCGCGACCCCGGCGCCCTAAGCCCGCCCGGCGCTGCCGCGACCGGCGACCCGCCGCCCGCCGCCGCCAACCTGCCCATCCGCCGATCCATGGCGGACGGTCGGTCGGCGGGCGGGTTGGCATGCCGAGCGCTTCCGGCCGGCGGCGGGGCAGGCGGTGCGGCGCTGATCTACGGGGCGGCGCCGACCTCGACGTCGAAGACGCCGGTGAGGATCTGGCCGCCGCTTTGGACCTGGATCCACAGGCGGTAGCGGCCGGGGTCGGGGAACTCGTAGGGGAACGACACCTGGCCGTTGGCGCCGGCGCCTGCCATGCTTTCCATGCCCTCCATTGCTGCCATTCCGTCCATGCCTGCCATGGGGGCCATGCCGTGTGGGATGGGCATGGCCATGGCCGCCGGCGCGGGCGCCGAGGACGCGCCGGCGGCCGGACCGGTTGCATGGCCTTGCCCCGGCACCGCGCCGCGCCGGGCGAGCAGGCTTTGCGCGGTCATCGAGATCGAGCCCTGGGGGTGGAGGTGGACGAAGACCTGGCCGTCGTCGCGGCAGACGATGGCGTGGCCGAGCATGCCCATGTAGGGCTGCAGCGCGACCGGCTGGCCGTCGGGCGTGCGCACGGCGAAGTGCAGGTGGGCGTCGCGGCCGGCAACGGGCGGGCGCGATGGCGGGCGCAACCAGGCCATGGTCAGGCCGCCGTCGAGGGTGCTGACGATGGCTTCGGTGGGCGGCCGCCAGGCGACGGCCGGCGCCAGGCGCATGGAGTCGTCCGGGTCGGACTGCAGGACGGGACGCTGGGTGTCGAAGGGAGCCGGCAGCGGCGGCGGCGGCGGCAACGAGATGGTGGCCGGGATGGTTTCGGCAAAGCCGCTTTCCTGCGTGATGTCGGCGAACAGGCGATAGACGCCGGCAGGGAGCCTGGGGAGCGCGACGCGGTAGGTGGCGGTCTCCTCGCTGGCGCCGGGCGCGCCGGCGCTTGCCGCGGGCTGCGGATGCAGGTGGGCGAAGGCGTCGAAGCCCGGTGTGCGGATCAGGAACAGATGCATCAGCTTGCCGTGATCGGGCACCAGCGGGGTCCAGTCGCGGCCGCCCCAGCGCGGGTCGGCAAAGGTCAGCTCAAGGACGTGCTGCGGACCGTCGGTGCGCACCTTGGCGACGGCGTGGTAGGGCTTGTAGAGGTTCTGGCGGTAGGAGCGGTCCACGGCATCCCACCACTGCCGCCCGCCCAGCGCCAGCGCCGCCAGGATGAGGGCGGCGCCGGCCGCGGCGATGCGGGCGCGACGCCGGTCGCGCGCTTGCGGCAGGTCGCCCGGCGCCAGCGTGCTTTCGCGCACTCCCGCTCCCACCAGGGACACCATGCCGGCGAACAGCACCCCTCCCAGCGCCAGCAGCACGACGCTCAGGCCGCGCGGCAGCGGCAGGCGCCGGCTGGCGGCGGTCGAGACCGGCACCACCACGGTGCCCTGTCCGGCGGGCCCGGCGACGGTGACGCGGATGTCGTAGGAGTTGGCGGTCATCAGCCACAGCTGGGTCGAGAACAGGTCCGGTTGGCCGCGCACCGGCTGGGCGACGTCCGGCGGGGGAGCGCCCTCGGGGCCGGCGTCCCATTCGACCGGTTGCGCGTTGACGGTGACGCCCTTGAGCGCGCCCGGCCGGCCGGGCGCCGGCCCCGGCGGGTCCACCTTCACGGCGATTTCGGCCAGACCCGGAATCACCCCCGGCGGGCGCACCACGATGTGCACGGCGTAGGGGCCGGCGCGGCCGTCCAGGAAGACGTTGGGGCTGCCCAGGTGGGCGCAGGTCGCCAGGGCGACGGCGCAGGCCGCCGCGGCCGTCGCCGCGGCCCGCCAGCGCCGCGCCGTTTGGGCGCTCAATCGGTGCCCCGTCACCGCCGGACCCGCGCCATCCAACCGCCCCAGGCCAGACCGACGCGGGCCGAGATGGCGGCGAGCAGCACGCAGACCGCCGCGGCGGCGGGTGAAAGCGGGTCGCCCAGGCCGCGGAACTGGTGCCGCCAGGGTCCGAGTCGGGTGTGATAGGTCCACTCGTCCCCGGCAAAGAACCAGTTGCGCGCGTGCGGCCCCAGCAGGAAGCCGGCGAACTGCCACTGCGCCGCGACGTAGCAGGCGAAGAACGCGACGCCCAGCAGCAGGGCGAGCAGCGTGCGGTTGGCCGGCAATCGCGGGCGCCGCTGCAGCAGCAGGTCGATGGCGATCGCCGGCACGATCACCAGCGGCGGGAAAAACAGCGGCCACATGTGGTGGATGGGGTTGTAGATCGGCGCCAGGCGCGGGGTCGCCGGGAACAGCGGCAGCACCCACGTCATGATCAGCCGCACCGCCATGGCGATGCCGGCGACCGTGGTGGCCGGCCAGCGCAGGCGCGCGGCGCAGGCGGCGGCCACCAGCAGCACCGGCAGCACGGCGCAGCTGATCTTGTAGAACAGCGCCCCGTGCTGCAGGTTGGGCGCGCTGTATTCCAGGAACAGGGTCATCACGATCGCCACCAGCGACCCCGCCGCCCAGGCGTAGACCAGCGCCGGCAGGCGGGTGGCCCCGGCTATCCCGGCGATGCCCGCGGTCCCTGGTGCGAGGGTGCCGGCCGGCGTCGTCGGCACCGTCGGCGTCGGTTGTGTCGTGCGGTTCTGCACCGCCAGGGCCTGCAGCATGGCGCCGAGCTGCACCGCGAGGATGCCGGCGGCAAGCAGGATGTGCGGCGGCGAAATGATTCGGACGTCCAGGCCGTAGGCGTTATGCCACCAGTCGTCGAACGGCGCCGAGGTGAGCATCGCGAAGGTGCCCCAGATGGCAACCCAGGCGCCGAGCGAGGCGCGGAAGCCCCAGAATCCGACGGTCGCGGCGCGCCGCCGGGCGGTGCCGGTGAAGGTGGCGGCAAGGGCCTCCCAGCCGGCCGACAGGCCGCAGAGCAGGCCGCCCAGGTAGAGCGCCAGGTGCGCCGGCGTCCAGAACGTGTCGCGTCCGATGCTGGCGTGCCACGAGATGTCCCACAGCAGGCCGACGCAAATGCTGGTGGTGCCCAGGACCGCCGCGACCAGGTGGCCGGAGACCGGCTCGCGCTCGCCTGGCCCGCGCGCCAGCAGCGGCAGCGCGGACCGTTGGGCGCTCGCTTCCGCCGCGGCGGCCGGCGTGTCACGGCGGTCGAGAAGGGTTTCCATTCGCCGTCTCCGTCAGAGCCGCAGTGCGCCGCCTTCCGGGAGCATGGCGGCGCGCACCAGCGGCAACGGCGGGCCGCCGAACGACAGCAGGCTGTCGTGGAACTGCCGCAGCGAGCGGCCCGGCGCGGCGGCCAGCCAGTCCTGGCGCAGGCGCTGGATCACCAGCTTGCCCAGGGTGTAGTTGAGGTAGGCGGGATCGAAGGTGGCGCGGGCCGCCTGCTGGCGGGCGTTTGCCGTGTCCTGCAGCCCCTGGCGGCGAAACATCGCCTCCGCCTGCTGCAAGGTCATCTCGCCGGTGTGCAGGCCGATCGCCACCAGCAGGCGGACGTTGCGCAGCAGCGCGTTTTGCAGCTGGCCGACGTGGATGGCCGGGTCGCCGCCGCCGAAGCCGGCCTCCCACATCATCTCTTCCGAGTAGTGCGCCCAACCTTCGGCGAAGGCGTAGCCGACGTACAGCCGGGACAGCTCCGTGGCGGCCCGGTTGGAATGCAGGAACTGCAGGAAATGGCCGGGCCAGACTTCGTGAGCGCTGATGAACAGCAGGTCGGCTTCGCTCGGCAGGTAGGCTTCGCGCTCGGCCGCCGACCAGCTGGCATCCGGCGGCGCGATGAAATAGATCGACGGCAGGTGGCGGTCGTAGGGGCCGGGGATCTCGATAAACGCCGAGTTCCAGCGCAGGTGCGGCGGCGCCTCTTCGACCCGCGCTTCTTCGTCGCCGGGGATGCTGACCAGCTCGCGCTCGGCCACGAACCGGCGCAGCAGCTCGAGCTGGCGCCGCGCCGCCGCCACCGGGCCGCCGTCCGGCTTGACGGCCTGCACCCGCGCCACGCATTCCGCCACCCCACGCCCCAGGGGGTCGTCCCGGTCCCAGGCCGCCGCGGCAGCCCCGCCGGTCATTGCGCCGGGGGAGGTCCGGCCGTGTTCCAGCCGCGCGCAGGCTTCGGTCAGCGCCGCAAGGTTGCGCGCCAGGTCGCGCCTGCCGGCCGCGGCAATGTCGCCGAGCGGCACGTCGATGCGCTCGGTGGCGTGCAGCATCCGCGCGAAGCGGGCTTCGCCCAGCTGAAAGCCGCCCGCGTCGCGGCCGCTGTCGGGCGGCACGGCGCGCGCCGTCGCAAACTCCTGCGCCAGCTGCCCCAGCGCGTCGGCCGCCGCGGCGCCGCTGGCCGCCACTTCCGCCAGCAGCGCGCCGTCGTCGACGCTGGCGGCGAACAGCGTCGGCACCTGGCTACGGCAGAAATCGACCAGGCCGCCAAAGGTGTTCACCCCCAGCTCCAGCACCGTCGCCGGCAGCTCGCGGCGCAGGTTGCCGCGGACCTGGGACACCGCCGCCGGCACCTGCCGCGCAAACCGGGCAAAAGCGCGGGCGCGCTCGCTCGCCGGCGCATATTCGCGGTTGACGTACAGGCTGGGATCCAGCGCCGCCGCATAGAACAGCGGGTTGCGCGCCGGCCACTCGGCATCTTCCATCCAGAACAGATCGCCATCGATCTGCGTCAGCACCAGCTCGCGATCGCGTCGCCGCACCGCATCCAGCCCCGCGCCCCCCTCGCAGCCAATCTCCAAGGCCCGCCGGCGCAAACCGGAAAGCCGCCGCGCCTCGCCCTCCAGCCCCTCCCGGCTGAAGTCCGGCAGCTGCCCATCAAACTCATGACGCCCCGCCGCCGCCGCCCACGTCGGATGCGCCGCACAGTACCCATCGACAAACTCCGCCGCAAACCGATCCCAATCCGCCGCCGCACCCGCCGCCGCAGCCTGGTCAGCCCCCCCTGAAGCATTCGCCGTCACCCCCGCAGTCTAGTGCGAGTCGCCCACCGGGGGAACTCCAGGCACTGCCGCTGATCCGGGAGGCGCTCGGAGCTGTGGGATACGATCGCGGCGCCAGATCATAGACAAGGAGAGTGCATGTCCCAGGGTGAGGCGCAGGATGTATCGAATCACGTTCGGTTTGTGCCGCTGTATCACTTCGTCGCCAGCCTTTTGCTGCTGGTGAATTTTGTGTGGGGGTGCGTGCGGATCTATCACTTGCGCGATGCGGGGCGCTTTGCGCTGGCCAACGCGGGGGTCGAGCTGTTGGTGGCGGTGGCGCTGGTGATCATCTGGGCTTATGTGCGCATCTTTCCGCTGGCGGTGCAGGATCGGGTGATTCGCCTGGAGATGCGGCTGCGGCTGGCGGAGGTGCTGCCGGCTGAGCTGCGCTCGCGGGTGGCTGAGCTGACGGTGCCGCAGCTGGTCGCGTTGCGGTTTGCCAGCGACGCGGAGCTGCCGGAGCTGGTGCGCGCCGTGCTGGAGGGGCGGCTGCGCGGGCAGGCCGAGATCAAGGGCCAGATCCGGTCGTGGCAGGCGGATCATCAGCGGGCTTAGCCGCCGGCGGGAGCCCTGGCGCGGTGTCGGCGGGGCTGGCTGGCGCCGGCTGCCGGGATCGGCGGCGCCTCAGTCGACGGTGATCTCGACCTGGCGGGAGGTGGCGCCGGGGAAGGGGGGCTTGACGACGAAGGTGTGGTGCCCCGGCTGCAGGCGCCAGCGGGCGGTGTAGGGGTAGGGGGCGGTGGCGAAGGGCTGGCCGTCGACGTACCAGACGACTTCGCTGATCGGCGGATCGACCACGACCGAGAGCGCCAGGGTGTCGAGGCCGGGCGGCGTCTCGGGGTCGCGGAGGAGCCTGGCGCCGCCTTCGGGTGAGGTGATGCGCAGGTGCACGGCGCCTCCGGCCAGGGCGACGCCGGCGGGACCGCCCGCCGGCCAGGGGCTGGCGACGTCGGCGCGGACGGCGGTGCCGGAGAGCGCGGGCACGGCGGTGGCGCCGCGGCCGTCTCCCGCTGTTCCGCCGGCGCCTTGGCGGCTGATCGCCCAGAGGTCGACGCGGCTGGTGTCGAGGGGCGGGCGCGGCAGGCCGGCGGCGGCCTGCCAGGCGGCGTAGCGCGGCGGCAGGTCGACGAAGGCGCGCAGCTCGGTTGCCGCGGGGGGCGTCGCGGCGGTGGCGAGCAGGCCGGTGCGCCGGTCGATGGCGCGCTGCTGGTGGACCTGGCAGTCGTCGGCGGGTTCGTCACCGGGCCGGAACCATTCCAGGAACACGCGGTCGCAGGCGGCGGTGGCGCGCTGGCCCGACAGGGCGCAGACGCGCACCGGGCGGTAGCCGCGCGGCGGCGGGAAGGAGTGGTCCTCCAGGCCGTCCTGCTGGTCGCCGTGCAGCAGCAGGAGCACGCGGCGCACCAGGTCGGCGGCGGACAGGTACCCGGACAGCTGGTTCATGGCGCGGAAGCCGGGGTGGCCGACCCACGAGGCGACCAGGTAGCGGGTGGACCAGGCGACGGCCCAGGCGTCGTGGTAGTTGGTCGAGGTGCCGGTCTTGACCGCCACCGGGAAGCGGTACTCGGTGGCTCCCATGCGCGGGAAGGTGGGCAGCCGCGCCTGCGGGTCGGACAGGAACAGGGTGATCTGGCGTGCCGCGTCCTCGCTGAAGATCCGCCGCGGCGGCGCCTGGCGCTGGTCGCGCACCCAGCGCAGTCCCGGCATGGGGAGCCGGCCGTCGCCGGCCAGGGTGAGGTAGGCGTGCGCCAGCTCTTCCAAGGTCACCGGCAGGCCGCCGATCGCCATGCCGAGGCCATAGTGGCGCGCCGGCAGGGCGCCGTCGGTCAGGCCCAGCTCGCGCAGCAGACCGTAGCCCTGGTCGAGGCCGAGCCGCGCCAGCAGCTCGACGGCCGGCACGTTGCGCGAGTTGGCGAGCGCCACGCGCGGCAGCAGCGGACCCAGGAACGCGTCGTCGGCGTTGGCGATGCCGCCGGGACCGCGCTCCAGGTCGTCCATCATGGTGGTCGGGGCGAGGACGCCGCGGTCGAGCGCCTGGGCGTACAGGAACGGCTTGAGGGTGCTGCCGGCCGAGCGCCGCACCCGCGTGTAGTCGATCGCGCCGTGGTCCTCCTGGTCGAAGTAGTCGGCCGAGCCCACCCAGGCGAGCACCTCCTGGCGGGCCAGGTCCAGGACCAGGAGCGAAGCGTTGCCGGCGCCGCGGTCGCGCCAGTCGGCGAGCGCCCGCCAGGTCATGTCGGTGGCGGTGCGCTGCAGGTCCAGGTCCAGGGTGGTGCGCAGCACCGGGGGCGGGGCCGCTCCTGCCGCCGCCGGCGCCGGCGCGACCGCGAGCTGGCCCAGGGCGAGCAGCGACTGCAGGTGGAGGATGGCGTGCAGCGCTTCAGGGGGGCGGTGCTCGCGATAGGGGATGCGCAGCTGGGCCAGCTGCACCCGCGCCAGGGCGTACTCGGCCGGCGACAGGACGCCGCGGCCGGCCAGCGCCGCCAGCACGCGCGTGCCGCGGCGCACGGCGCGCTCGCGGCCGGCGGGCAGGAACGGGTTCATGCGCGCCGGCGCCTGCGGCAGTGCCGACAGGAAGGCGATCTCGGCCCAGGACAGGTCTTCGACCGGCTTGTCGAAGTAGCTGCGCGCGGCGTAGGCGATGCCGTGGATGCGGTTGCCGAAGGGGACCAGGCGCAGGTACTGGCGGAGGATCTCGCGCTGGCCGTAGCGGTCGGTGAGCAGCACGGCGGTGATCGCTTCGCTCAGCTTGCGCAGGTAGCCGCGCGCGCCGGGGTTCTGCATGCGGGCGACCTGCATGGCCAGGGTCGAGGCGCCCGACACCCGGCCGCCGGTGCGCAGGTTCTGCGCCACGGCCCGCGCCACCGCCAGCAGGTCGACACCGGGATGAGTGGCGAAGCGCCGGTCTTCCAGGGCCAGGGTCGCCGCCACGACGCGCGGCGGCGGCTCCGCCACCGGCCAGTAGCCCAGCTCGGCGGCCTCGTTCAGGCCGGCGGCGGCGGCCCCCGCGCCGCCGGGCAGCTCGCCCAGGAAGCGGCCGGCGCGGTCCAGGAGCAGCACCGTCGGCGGCGGCGCGATCAGGCGGGCACGCCACGTCGCCATGCCGGCGGCTCCGACAACGACCAGCGCCGCCGCGACGCCGCCGGCGGCCAGGCCCCACAGGGCGAGCCGCGGCAGCAGCTGCCGCGCTCCGGACGTCTCGCGCACCCGGCGCATTCGGCGCAGCCCGCGAGCGGCGGCACCCAGGCGCCGCCGCCCCAGCCGCAGCCATGCTCTTGCCGCCGCCGGCATCGCCATCGCCCTGCCCCTTCTCCTGCCCTTCCCGCCCGCCCGCCTAGTGGCCCGCCGCCGGCGCCGGCGCCGGCGGGCGCACCACGTCGACGCGCGCGCCGGCGGAGTTGCCGTGCACCGTGGCGTCGTACATCGCCTCGGCGCGCGCCGCCGGCTGCAGGAAGCTGCCTTCGGTGGTGGCGCGGGTGCGGAAGTAGAAGTCGAACGTCCCGCTGGGCAGGGTGTCGTAATAGAACGTCACCTCGTCGTCCAGATAGGCGGCGTAGCTGGGCCCGAGCGACAGGCTGCCGCGCGGCCGGGCTTCCGGCGGCGCGGTCGCCAGGTTGGGGTTGAGCGGCTCCAGGCCCGCGGCGAGCGGCACCGCCACCGCCACGTAGTGCCGCTCCTTGGGGTTGACCACGCGCACGTGCTCCTCGACCACGTCGCCCACCGCGAAGTGCAGGGTGGTGCCGCCGTGGGCGATCGCCAGCTGATCCGGCGGCCCGCCGGCGGGGTGGACCTTGAGCAGCTCGCGGCTGACCACCAGGCCGGCGGCGGCCGGTTCCACGCGGTCGCCTTCGGTCGCCGGCATGTAGCTGGTTTCGACCCGCACCGCGACCGGCCGCGCGTCGGCGCCCTGCTGCCCGGCCGCCGCCAGCGAGATGGTGCCCGCCGCCCCCGCGTCCTCGGCGGTGGCAACCAGCGTCGCGACCGGCGCCTGTGGCCCGAGCGCGAGCGTAGAGCTGGTCTTGCCCAGCTTGACGTCGAGCGTGTGGGCGCCGGCGCCGGCGAACGGCGGCCGCAGCAGCTCTCCCAGGGCGAGCAGCGCTTCGGCGTTGGCGTTGGTGGAACCCCAGCCGTCGCCGCCGCCGAGCGTCGTCAACGCCGTCACCAGCACCGGCAGGCGCGGATCGGCGCCGTCGTGGCGCACCAGCGCGCGGGTCGCCTCCGACAGGGTGCGCGTTTCGCCGGGCAGGATCAGGCCGTTGCCGGCGAAGACCGGGCCGCCGGCTCCCTGCAGGCCGCCGTAGATCTGGTGGCCGCCGTACAGCTTGAACACGATGCCGCCCCACAGGCGGCGGGCAAGGGCGTCGGCGGTGGGGCCGGCGTCGCCGCCGGCGGCGGCTGCCGCGGCCGGGTGCGCCGGCTTGGCGGCGGCGGGGCCGGCGAACGCCAGCAGCACCTGGGACACCCCTTCCAGGTCGAGGAACTGCGTCTTGCGCGCCAGCTCGGCGGCGTAGGCGGGTTGCGCCTCGCCGGCCGCGGTCAGCGCGGCGAGCGCCCAGCTGCGCTCGGCAAACGCCTCGCCGTCGATGAAGTGGCCGTAATCGGTGCGCAGCGACTGCTCGAGCGACCGGGTGACGGTGGCCCACAACTTGGCGTTGATGGTGTAGCCGCCGGCCTTGGCCTCCACCATGAATTGCAGCGACCAGGCGGTGAGCGACACGTAGCCCCTGCTGCCCGGCCAGTAGGCGACCAGGCCGTCGGCGTCGACGGCGCGGCCGATCCAGTCGAGCGTCTCGGTGACGTCGCGCCGCAGGCGCTGGTCGTCGCCGCTTTCGTGCAGCAGGTCGCGCAGGCGGGCCAGGGCCAGCTCCGCGCGGGCGCGCGACAGCCGCTGCTCGGTGCAGCCATAGGGGTAGTCGAGCAGGAAGTCGAGCCCGGCTGCCATGCGCACCAGCGCCGGCTCGCCCGACGCCAGGATCGATCGCCGCACCGTCCCCGGCCGCGCCGGCTCGGGCAGCGCCGGCACCTGCAGGGTGCCGCCGCCGAGCAGGTCCTGCTGCAGGCGCACCGCGACGCGCCGCCGGTCGTCGCGCACCGGCAGCTTGACCTCGGCGGCGTCGGCGGCGTGATCGCCCGTCCGCTCGGCGGCGAAGCGCAGCGTCACCTCGGCGCTTGCCGGGGTGCCGTCGGGCCGGAAGCCCGGCGTTTCGACGGTGACCGGGAATTCGATGCGCGACGCCTCCTTGGCGCTCCACTGGATGTCCTGGCGCCGCGCCCCGCCGACGGTGACGCCGGTGGCGCGCACCTCGGCCACGCCGGCGCCGCCCTCCCCTTCGACGACGCGGCCGATGGCCGCCGCCTTGAAGCGGTCGCCCGGCCTGACGAAGCGCGGCAGGGCCGGCTGCACCAGGACCGGCAGGCGCACCGAAATTTCGCCGGTGCCGAAGCCGAAGCGCTCGGCGCCGCTCGCCACCTTCGCGCGGATCTTGAAGTTGGTCAGGTCGTCGGGCAGCTCGACCGCGACCTTGGCCGTCCCGTCGGGGCCGATCTCGATGCTGGGGTTGAAGTAGGGCACCGGCTTGAAATTGCGCCGCACGGTCACACGGTCGAGCAGACCGGTGGACGCGCCACCGCCGACTTCGCCGCCGGGGTTTTCGGCGTAGGGCAGGAACCCGAAGGCCAGGTTGCGGCTGTCGCCGATCGTCAGGTGCGAGGCGACGGCGGTGATGAAGTCGGGCAGCGGGTCCAGGCGCTGTTCGCGGCCGAGCGCCAGCACCGCTTGATCGACCAGCCACAGCGTCGCCTCGCCCGGCTGCGGCCGTCCCTGCGGGTCGGCGATGGCGATCTTGACCTCGATCGTCTGGCCCGGCCGGGCCTTTTCGGGATAGGCGAGCTTGACGTCAAGCCGGTTGTCGAGCGGCGCCACCTTGAGCCAGGTGGTGGCGGCGACGGTCGCCGGCCGCCCCAGGTCGGCGGCGCTGCCGGGCTGCGGCGCGGTGCCCGCCACCCGGCCGCGCTCCAGCATGAAGTGCACCGGCACGCGCGGCGTATAGCTGCCCAGGATCGGCACCTTGAAGGTCGCGGCGCCGCCTTCGACGGCGACCCAGCTGTAGACGTTGCCCTCGGGCGCCTCGATCACCGCCAGCGCCCGGCCGTGCTGGAACGGGCTTTCCAGGACCAGATCGGCGGTCTCTCCCGGACGGTACTCGGTCTTGTCGGGGATGACCTGGAAGACCCCTGCCGGCGGCTTTGCCCAGGTCACCGCCTGCTCGCCGCCGGCGTACAGGTCGACCGCCACCACCTGTGTGCGGCCCAGGCGGTCGCGCGCCGAAAGCTCGACCACGTAGACGCCGGAGCGCGGCAGCACCAGCGGCACCGTGGTCGGCGCGGCGCCGCTGGTGACTTTGGTTTCGCTCACCTTCTCATCCACGACGTCGGTGCGGTAGCGCGCCACGCCGTCGGAGAAGTCGCTGGCCTGCAGGTGCGAGTGCCACTGCCGCTGCAGCAGCCGCACCGTCACCACCTGGCCGGCGAGCGGCTTGTTGTCGGGGCCGACCACCACCAGCGCCGGCGTGATCTGGCTGGCCCGCTCGACGTAGCGCGGCACCTTGAGGCCGAGCACGAAGGGCGGCAGGGCGACGACGGCGCGGGTGGCGGTGACCGTCTGGTCGTCGGCGCCGGTGATGGTCGCCTCGACCACGTAGGTGCGCGGCTGCGCCGTCGGCTCGATCGCCGGGTTGAGCACCAGGGAGGCGGCGCCGGTGGCGTCGGTCGTGTCCTGCCGGCTCAGGCGCGGCGAGGACTCGAAGCGGCCGGCGCTCGAAAAGCGCCCGTCGGACGAATAGAGGAAGCCCGACAGGTGCGGCGCCGGCGTCCAGGCGTAGGGGAACTGCGTCACCCGCCAGGCGAGCGGCCGCGCCGCCACCCGGCCGCCGGCGTAGTAGGCGGCGGTCAGGTCGACCTTGAATTCGCGGTCGAGCGGCACGGTGTCGGCGGAGTGCAGCTGCACCTCGAACTTCGGCAGCCGGTAGGCCTCCATGCGGAACGACACCTTGCCCAGGGCGTGGTCGTCGCTGTCCTTGAACGTGGCGGAGTAGACGCCGGTGGGGAGCTTGTCCTGCTTGAACGCCTGGTAGAAGGAGCCGTGGCGGGTGACGGTGACCGGCAGCTTCCACACCAGGTCGCCGGGGCCGCTCACCTCGACGGTGCCGGGATCGGTCAGCGGCGTGAGGTGGCCGCGCTCGCGCCGGCGCAGGTAGCCCTTGATGTAGACCGTCTCTTCGGGCCGGTAGACCGGGCGCTCGGTGAAGATGTGGCACAGGTCCAGGGCCGCGGGCCCGCGCCCTTCCAGGATGCCCTGCGTCCAATCGAGCCAGATTTCGTGGCGCGGACGCCAGCGGTCGTCGCTCCAGCCGTCGGGCGGATGGCTGGGATCGAGCACCAGCACGTCGGCGCCCAGGCGGGCGACGATGCGCTGGACGGTCACCTCGCGGTGATTTTCCGCTCTGCCCGGCGCCGCCCAGCGCACCCGGCCGGCGGCGTCGGTGGTGCCTTCGAACAGGGTGCTCCAGGTGGCCTTGTCCGCGGCGGCGCTGCCGCGGGCCGCGACGGAGCCTTCGATGCGCACCGTGGCCCCGGCGACCGGCGCCGCGGTGGCCAGCGAGGTGACCGCGAACACCACGGCTTCGGGCTCTTCGACCGCGGTCAGCGCCAGGTCGGTGACCTGCAGGCGCATGTACAGGCGGCGGCTGGAGTCCAGGCGCCGGATGCCGACGACGTAGGTGCCCGGCGCGTCGCGGCCGGAGATGTGCGCCAGGTGCGGCGCCAGGTCCAGGCCGAAGCGGGCGGTGCCGCCGGCGCGGCGCAGCGGCAGCGCCACCAGGTCGGACACCGGCGGCGAGCCGAGCGCCTTGAGGTGGCGCGCGATGTGCGCCGCGGTCACCGTCTGGTCGGCGGTCTGCCAGGGGTCCGGCTCTTCGCCGGGGCCCGGCGGGCGCTGCGCTTCGTCGATCCCGACCGGGGCATCCGGGAAGGGCCAGAGGGAGCGGTCGAGCGGATCGACCGGGTAGACGCGCAGGTCGACGCGCTCGAAGCCGCGCCCTTCGAGCGGCAGCATGCGCGGCCCGTAGCGCTCGACGATGCCCTGGCTCGCGGTCCAGCGCAGGAAACCGGCGAGCTGCGGGAAGGTCACGAACACCTCGGTCGTGCCGCGCACCTCCAGGTGGCGCCCCTTGCTGTCGGTGATGTCGGGGGCCGGCGCCAGCCGCACGCGGTAGAGGGTGTCGCGGCGGAAGTCGCCGCTCAGCAGCAGCTCGCGGCCGGCGGCGCTGAACTGCAGCCCCGGCACCGCCGGCTCCAGGCGCACCAGGTTGCGGGCGGCGATCGGCGACAGTCCGGCGGCGAGCGGCGCCGACAGCTCGACGCTCAGCTGCCGGCCTTCGCGCGTGCAGCGCAGCGCCTGCTCGCGGCTGTAGCGCGTGCCGGCGGAAGCGACCGGCGCCTGCGCTCCGGCGCAGCCCACGGCGACGACGCGAAAGCGCTCGGCGGTGGAAAAGGCCAGGTCCAGCGCCGATTCGGGCGTCTCCTCGGACAGCGACAGCCGGAAGTGCAGCACGGCGCGCACCCCGAGCGGCACCGGGCGCGCCAGGGTGACGACGTAGGCGGCGGGATCGGAGCGGGCGCCGCGCTCCTGGGCCTTGATCTGGAAGTCCTGCGCGGTCAGGGTGTGGGGCGAGCCGCCGGCGTCGCCGGCCGCGCCGCTGCCTGGCTCGGTGGTGGCGGCCTCGTCGCTCGCTCCCGGCAGCGGGCGCAGCTCGATGGTCAGCATGCGCGCCAGGGTCTGCGCGTCCAGCGGCTCGGCGAACACCAGGGTGATGGTGCGCACCGGGTCGAGCCCTTCGGCGCCGGCGGCCGGCAGGGTGGAAACCGGCGGCGACATCAGCGTGTCGAGTCTGGCGGTGGCCGCGCCGGCGGTCCAGGTGAAGCGGGCGAGCGGCGGCCACGGCTCGGCCGGGGTGAACTGCAGGGTGCGCGCATTGAGCCAGCGGAAGGCTCCCGGATGGAGCGGCGCCATTTTCACCCAGCGCGCGGGATTGTCTTCGGGGCCGCCCTTGGCGGGACCCAGGTCGCGGTCGAAGAAGATCGTCACCGGGTCCCAGCGCCGCAGGAAGTGGTCCGGCACCATGATGGTGCCGGCGCGGCGGCCCGCCGGACGCAGATCGTTGGCGGCGTTGCCGGCTTTGGCGGCGGTGCCGGCGTTGGTGGCGCTGCCGGCGTCGCGGGCGCTGCCGGCCAGCGGCATCCTGGCGGCCAGCGCCAGGGTCAGGGCGGCGGCGCCCAGGGCCAGGGATCGAGGGACCGAGCGGATCATGGATGGCTCCCGGAGGGGACCGCGGCGACGGCCCCGGCGTCCTGCATGTATTTGCGGATGACATCGGGCGGCGGGCCGGTGTCGGGCAGCTGCAACCCGACGACTACCGGCCGCACCCGCACCGGCGCCGCGTCGGCGGGCGCGCTCAGCACCAGCAGATAGTCGCCGGCGTCCAGCTCGGCGCTGTCGAGCATGGCGGCGCCCGCGGCACCTGGGGCGGCGGTGGCGGGCGCCGGCGACACAGGCTGGCCGTTGCCGCGCAGCAGCCGGCAGGAGACGCGATCGGCGGCGGCGGCCGCCCCCCAGCCGATGGGCCGGCGGGTGGCGACGTGGAACGAGAAGTAGCGGCTGTCGCCGGGCGGCAGCAGGATCTCGGGGCCGAGCCCCTCGCCGGTGGTGACGACCGGCGTGGTGGTGATCTCCGCCGGTCCGGTCAGCACGCCGCCGCCGAGCGCCGCGAAGCCCAGGTGGGAAACCCCGGCGGGCAGCCAGGCGTCCAGGCGCACGCCGGCAGGGTGGATCGCCACCGCGTCGTCGGTTGCGGCGGGGGCGCCGGCCGCGGCCGCGGGGTCGCCGGCGCGGCGCAGCAGCGTCAAGGCCGGCGCGTCGGCGCGGACGCTCAGCACGGCGGCGGCCGGCAGGTCGAGCGTGTAATGGGCGAAGCGGCCGGCGAGCGGCGCCGTCGCCGGCGGGGTCACAGCCTGCGCGGGCGCCGCCAGGGGCGCCTGCCACGGAGCCGCGGCGGTGGCGGCATTCGCGGCCGCCGCGGCGCCAGCCGGCGCCGGTGCCGCTGCCGTCGCCGCGGTGGCGGCGGCCAGGAGCGCCGCGTCCCAGACCACGACCGTGCCGGGTCCGTGCTGGATCAACAGGTCGCCGCCGGGCGCGCCGGCGATCTCGGCGACGCCGGTGCGGCTTGCCACCTGGCGCACGCCGCCCGCGCCGTCCAGCAGCGTGACCTGGACGCCGCCCGACTCGCCGGGCAGGCCGGTGCCACAGAAGACGCGGTAGCGGCGCGGCTGCCTGTCCCCCGGCGCGGTCCCGGCCAGGCGCAGGCGCAGAATGCCGGTCTGGTCGAAGGAGCGGGTGAACGGCTCGCCGGAGGCGAGCGCCAGGTCGCCATCGCCGTCCGCGGCGGAGTCCGCGCCGGCTGTGGCACTGCCGCCACCGCCGCTGACATGGCGCGCGAGCACCTCGAAGGTGAAGGGATCGGAGTCTTCGCGGGTGTGCAGCACGGTCAGCCGCGTGGCGCTGGTGTCCAGGACTTCGGCGAAAGGCTGGCCGCCCTGCCAGTGGGTGCTGGCGACGCTGCCGGCCGTCGACAGCACGGCGACCAGCGAGCCGCCCAGGTTCAGGTGGACCACCTTGCGTCCAGGCGGCAGGTCGAAGCGGCGGGCCGCCAGGCCGGCCAGGTTGCCGCCGGTGACCCCCCAACCGCCGGCTTCAGCGGCGGGCGCCGCGAAGCTGATCTGCGTCAGGCGCAGCTCGCCAGCCGCCTGACCCGCCGGCGAGCGGTCGCCGGCCACGGCCGCCTGGTCGCCATTCCAGGCGCGGATCAGCGGCCGGTGCGGATCGAGCGCCACGGCGACCGCGCTGTGAGCGCCGACGCCCATGGCGGCGGCCGGCGCCGGCCATGCCGCGCTGTCGGCATTGGCGCCGCTTTCGCCGACGACCAGCGCCGGCTGGCCGGCGGGAGCCGTCGCCATCGCCAGCAGCGGCCCGCTCCCCCCGCCGTCGCGCCGGGCGGCGTCGGCTTCGACCTGCACGCCGGCGGCAGGCAGGCGTACGGAAACGCCGGCGCCCAGGCCCGCCGGCACCGGCAAGCGCTCGCCGCGCAAGCGCGGCGCACCCTGCGGCGCCGCGGCGACCAGCCAGAGCCGGTCTTTCTCCGCGGCCAGGGCGACCAGCAGATCGCCTCCGCCGCTAGCAAGCGGGGCCAGGGCCTGACCGGCGATGCTGCCGGCGCGCCAGCGCTCCGCGGCGTCACCGGGTTCGGTTGCCCCGCCGGCCGCGGCGCCCGTGGCACCGCCGTCCACGCCGCCTTGCAGGCGCAGGCGCGCCAGCCCGGGCGCCGCCATGTCGACCACCGCGGCGGCCAGCGGCCCAAGCGGCGGCCGCAGGCCGCGCAGCAGCGGCACGGTCGTGCCCTTGGTCAGCCGCCCTTCGCCGACGTGCGGCACGGCGACGGCCGCCGCCGCCAGCTCGATGCTGGCGCCGCGCCGGTCCAGCGACCACAGCCGCAGGCGGTAGTTGCCCGCGCCCGCCGCCGTGGCTCCCGCGGCCAGCGCCAGCTCGACCCGCGGTGTGTGCCCGGTGTCGCCAGCGACGCGGCGCCAGCCGGTGCCGTCGCGCACCTCCAACGCCAGGCCGAGGTTGTCGTCGGAGCGGGCTGCCGCCAACAGCAGGTCGGCCTCGCCGGCGGCAGGCAGCGGCAGCAGGTGCACCTGCTCGCCCACCGCCACGTCGCCGTGGAAGGGCAGGACCAGCGGCGGGTCCTCGACCTCGGCCACCGTGCGCATGGCGACGCGCAGCTGCGCCCTGGAGCGCCCCACCGGTTCGATCTCCAGCTGGTAGCGGCCGGCCGCCAGGTGCTCCGAGATCAGGAAGTTCCAATCGTCGGGGCGGTCGTCCTGGTCGGCCACCAGCGTGCCGTCCGCGGCATACAGCCGCGCCCGCACGTCGCTGGCCGCATACGAGGCGATCTCGACCAGGCCGCCCCCGGCGACCGAAACCGGCACCCGGACGGGCGCCTGGAGCAGCCGATCCTGGCCGTCCACCAGCTCGGCCGTCGTCACCCGCACGTGGTAGCGCACCAGGCTGTTGTGCCGCGAGCAGACGACCGCCAGCTCGTAGGTTCCGGGCGGCAGATCGACGGTCACCGACCGCCCCGGCGGCACCCGCGTGGGCTCGGCGGGTGCGGGCGCTGCGTCGCCTTGAGCATTGCCAGAGGCCGACGCGCCCATCGGCGAGGCTGGCGATGCTGCCGGTGATTGGGCGGCCGTGGCCGCCGCGGCTTCCGCGCCGGCGACGCGGGTGACGGTCCCTTCCATCTCGGCGTCCAGCGCGATGGTGGTCGTCGAGGCGGCCGGGATGCTGAAGCGCCAGCGGTCGGGTGTGCGCGCGGGTTCGCTCGCGGCGCTTGCGGTGTCTTCGGCGTTCACGGCGCTGGCGACGCTGGCGACGCTGGCGGCGTTGGTGTTGTTTGCGGTGGTGGCGGTGCTCCCAGCCGGCGGCCGGCTCGATGGCGCTTCCGGCTCGCGCCAGACCGCTTCGGCGGTGCGGTCGAGCGGCAGCGGGCGGACCTCGCGGGCGGTGAAGCGCAGCGGCTGGCGCACGCGGCTGAGGCGGGTCACGGCGCGGCCGGTCAGCGGCTGCGGCAGCAGCACCAGGCGATAGGTGCCCGCATCGAAGTGGCGGCTGACGTCGGCCTTGGCGTTGGGCGGCGCGATCGGCCAGCCGTCGGCGTCTTCGATACGGCATTGGTAGACGAAGCCGAGCCCCATGGCGAGCAGGCGGTAGTCGCCGGCCTGGGCGACGGCGAAGCGGTAGACCACCGCCTGGCCGGCCGGCAGGGTGATGCGCGCCGGAGCGTCCAGGCGCAGCTCGCCGCCGTCGATCAGGTGGGTGGCCGCCAGCTCGACCCCCAGGTGCCCCTGCGAGCGCCCCAGCGCCGTCACCGTCGCCTGCAGGTCTCCCTGGCGCAGGTATTGGTGCACCAGGGCGTTGCGCCCGACGCCGTTGCGGCTGCCGGTGGCAAGCTCGGTCACGGTGCGGGTGCGCAGGGCGGCGGCGGTCGCCAGCATGCCGGTCGTCCGCAGCTCGTACAGGCCCGGCGTTTCGCTGTCGATGCGGAAGGTCGCTCCGGCGCCGCGCGTCAGGTCCAGGAACCGCGGCGCGCCGCCGGGCTGGAGCTGCGGGAAGTTCGGCAGGGCGGCGGCGATGGCGCCGGCCGGCAGCGGCGGCAGCGGCGCCGCGGCCGCCAGCGCGGCCGGCTCGACGGTCAGGGAATAGGAGACGGTGCGGTCGTCGCCGGGGTCTCCCGAATTGCCCGCGGGGCTCGCGCCGGTGGCAGCCGGCGCCGGGTGCTGCACCTGGAGGTGATGGCCGCCGCCGGCCGCGACCGGTGCGGCGGTCGTCCAGGGGCCGCCGTCCACCGACACGGCGAGCAGCCGGCCGTCTTCGGTTTCGGCGCGCAGGGTGCCGGGCCCGGCGACCGTGAAGTCGATCGCCAGCGGTTCGCCGGGGCGCTGGCTGACCGGCAGCGGCTGCCCCAGGTCGACCGGCCACGGGCGCAACACCACCCCCGTCTCCACCCCCGGCTGGAGGTTGGTGTACAGCCGGTAGGAGGTGTTTGGATCGAGCGTCTGCGGCGCGAAGCGCACGGCGCCGCGCACCGCGAAGGCCGCCCCGCCGGCCGCCGCTTCAGCCAGCAGCCGCGGGAACTTGCCGGCCGGCCGGACGCCGATGGTGAAGATGCCGGCCTTGCCGCCGCGCGGCTCGGCGCTCAGCACGTAGATGCCGGGATCCAGGTCCCAATGTGAGCCGCTGCCGCCGAAGGCCGGCGCCTTGTAGTTGGGAGGCCGCGTGGTCAGGAACGGCTCGATGCGATAACGGCCCCCTGGGGTCGCCACCACCTCGTAGCGCCCCTTCTCCTTGACGTCGAGGTAGAGGGTCAGGCCGTTCTGCATGTTGAAGCGGCGCGCCCAGGCGTGGGTGCCGTCGATCTGCGGTGCATAGGTCGCTTCCAACCGCTGGGCGCCGGAGCCGCGACCGGAGGTGAGCACGGCAGCGGCGTCCACCGAATCGGCGGGGTCGCCCGAGTGGATCGTCGAGATCCAGTAACGGCCCGAAAGATCGATGTTGTAGACCGATCGCTGCTCGAAGTGCTGCAGCACGTAGGCCTGCCCCGGCGTGCCGCGCACCGCCAGCCACAGCTGCGGGCCGCCGGGCGCCGCGGCGGCGCCGCCGGACTGGCCTTCCGTCGCCGCGCCGGCGTCCGCGCCTTCTGCTGCTTCCGGCTCCGCGGCGGCGGCCTCTCCTTCGGCGGGCGTGGCGCCGCGCTCTCCCCTTGGCGCGGCGTCGCCCTCCTGGTCTGCAGCGGTGTCGGGAGCGTTGGGAGCGTTGGCGGCGTCGGAAGCGTTGGCGGCGTCCGGAGCCATCGGCTGATCGGCTGGCTCGCCGGTGCCGACGTTGGCGCTCTCCTGGCCGGATGCGGCAGGCGTGTTGGCGCCCGCGCCAGCGGCGTCTTCCTGCGCCGCGGCATCGCCTTGCATCGGCGCTCCGGCGCTGTCGGCGTCGCCGTTTGCCGCGTTCGAGTCGTTGGCGCCGTTGGCGCCGTTGGCGCCAGTGCCGGGCTGCTCCGGCGCGGCCTCCCCGTCGCCCTCCTGGTCGCCGGCTTCGCCACCCTTGCCGGCGGTGTCCGCCGCCTCCGGCTCGGCGACCGACGGCAGGGCGCCGCGCTCGCCGGCGGCGGTGTTGGCGGTGTCCGCGGTCGATGCCGCACTGGCGTCGGGCTTGGTCGACACGTGCAGGTCGGCGACCGGCGGCGAGGAATTCTTCAGCACCTCGGCGGTGTCGCCCTTGGCGGCGATGCCGGACAGCAGATCGCCGGCGGCCGCCCAGCCGGCGGCAAGCCGCATGGGCTGGGCCTGCGGCAGCTCGACGCGCGCGTAGTTGACGTTGGCCGGCACCGCGAACCAGTCTTCGCCGAACGGGCTGACCACGTAGCGCCGGCGCCCGGCGTCGGGCAGGCTGGGGTAGCCCCAGCGCAGGTAGAACGGGTGCTCCGCCCCCTCTTCGGCCCACGCCTGCCCGGCGCCGCCGTAGGCCGCCACCAGGTACAGGCCGGCCGGCAGGACGGTTGCGATCTCGCAGCGCAGCAGCGGTTTGCCGGTCACCGGCTGAATCGGCGCGCAGCTGGGCGTCACGTCTTCAAGCCAGCTGCCGTCCCGCCACAGACGCAGGTCGGCCAGGTTGCGTCCCGCCGCCTCCAGCCGCACCTCGCGCCGGGCGGCCAGCGGTATCCAGTAGGAGACCTGCCGCAGATCTTCCAGCGACGCCGCGAGCAGCTTGCGCTCGACCAGGGCGAGCGGCGCGGCGCCGCCCTGCCTGTCGGCGAAGGGCTCGACCGACAGCTTGGCCGTGCCCTCGCCGTGTTCGTGGCTTTCCACCACCAGCTTGTAGTCGCCGCGGTCGAGGAACAGGTCGAGGCGCCCGTTTTCGCTGCCCGCTTCGCCGGCGGCGCCGATCTCACCCGCCATGCGGTCGACCACCCGCACCTCGGTGCCCTGGGCGCTCGCGGCGCGTACCGAATAGCGGCCAAAGGCGGCGATCGACACGATCGCTTCCTGCCGGCCGGTGGCGGGCACCTCGGCGCGCGACAGCCTTGCCGGTGCGCCGGCGGGGATGGCCACTGGCGTGGCCGATGCTGCGGATGCGGCGGATGCTGCGGGCGCGGCGGCCGGGGAGGCGGCGGCCGGCGTGGCAGCGGCAGCCTGGATGCCTGCCAGCGCTGCCGCGGCCGGGCCGCCAACCGTCGCGGCGGCGGCCGCCAGCCCGCACAGCGCGGCCAGCCAGGCTGTCGCGCGGCGGCGGACCGGCCGCTCGCGCGAAGAGGGTGAGATCTTGCTGGAGCGGTGCCCGCCCGCGATCGTCGCCGCGCACTTTTTCATGATGGAGCTCCCGACTGATGCCCGTATTCTATGGGAACGCACGGGCCGCTGCGCGCCGGCGCAGGACACAGGTGCCCGGGTCCTGAATAAGGAAGCGCAGGACGCCGGAAATCGGGGCCAGCGCCAGCTTCAGGGTTCTTCCGCCGGCTCGGTGCCGGGGTCGCGCGGGGCTGCCAGGTTGCGTGGGCTAGAACGTGCCGATGAGCGCCAGGCTGCCGGCGGCCAGCGCCAGCGACACCAGGGTGACCGGCAGGCCGACGCGCAGGTGCTCGGCGAACCCGAAGCGGATGCCCATGCGCTCGGCCTGCTCGGCGACGATGAGGTTGGCGATGCTCCCCACCAGCACCGCGTTGCCGGCGAAGGTGCCGGCAAGAGCCAGGGCATATCCGGTCTCCGCGCGCGGTTCCACGAAAGGGAGCAGCAGCATGACGGCGGGGACGTTGCTCACCATGTTGCTGAGCACCGCCGTCACCGGCATCAGGACGACCAGCCGCGACAGCTGCACGCCGCTGTGCAGCAAGGCGTTGCTCGCCGCGAGCGTCCAGCCCGAAAGGGCGATGCCCCGCTGCACCACGAACAGGCTGACGAAGAGGGCAAGCAGCCCCCAGTCCACCTGGTCCAGCGCGTCGCGGGTCGAAAAGCGCCGGCTGATCAGCACCGCCGCGGCGATCGCCAGGGCGGCAAGCGCGGCGGGCAGCGGCGACAGGAACAGCGCGATGGCGCAAGCGGTGAGCACCACGGCCTTGATCGCGCCGCCGCGATCGACGGCCGCCGCGGCCACCGCCGGCGGCAGGGCGGCGACGGGCAGCGGCAGGCCCCGCGCCGCCGCGCCGGCGGGCTCGACGCGGCGGGCCACCAGGAAGTAGAGGAATGCCAGCGACAGCACGACCGGCGTCGCGCAGGTCAGGACGAACGGCAGGAAGTGCAGGTGCAGGTGCTGCGCGATCAGGATGTTCTGCGGATTGCCGATCGGCGTCAGGGCGCCGCCCAGGTTGCTGGCGCAGGCCACCGCGGCGAGGAAGGGCAGGGGATTTTGGCCGCGCCGCACCACCACCACGATGACCAGCGGCGTCAGGGCGAAGCACACCACGTCGTTGGTCAGCACGGCCGACAGCACGGCACAGGCCACGATGGTGCCCAACAGCAGGTGGCGCGGGTTTTCGATCCTGGCCAGGCGCTCGGCCAGCGCGCCATAGGCGCCCGACTGGTGAAACTGCGCCGACAGCAGCATCATCCCGAACAGCACGGCCAGGGTCGGGGCGTCAATCGCCGCCATCGCTTCGGCGAAGCTCACCCGGCGGGCGAGCAGGAAACCGGTGGCGCCGAGCATCGCCCAGCCGGTGCGGTCGGTCGCCAGGCGGCGCACCCGGCCGAGCGCCAGCCCGGCGTAGGTGAACAGGAACAGCAGCAGCGGCAGGATCGGTGGCATGGCGGCGGATGCGGCCTGGGCGCGGTTCGGACGGGCGTGGGCGACGCGAAAGAGCGCAGGCTATCATTCGCCGGCATCTTCACCCTGCGAGGGGGCGATTCCGTCTATCCAGTCAGAGGGGCCGGCGCGCGAATCGGAATGGCCGGCGCGGTGATCGGAGATGGCGGCGCGCCGGAATGCAGGCAGGGTGGCGGCCGGCAAGGTGAGACAATCAGCGGCGGATGAGCGAGCCGTGACGGAAGCGACGACAAACCAGCGGTCCGGCCTGGTCGCGGTGGTGGCCGAAAAGCCGGCGGTGGGCCGCGACATCGCGCGGATCCTGGGGGCGGATCGCCGGGGTGAAGGCTGTCTGGCCGGCAACGGCTGGGTGGTGACCTGGGCGATCGGCCACCTGGTGGCGCTGGCGCAGCCGCATGAGATCCGCCCCGAATGGCGGCGCTGGCTGCGCGAAGGGCTGCCGATGCTGCCGCGGCAATGGCCGCTGGTAGTGGCCGAAGACCGCCGCGAGCAGTTCGAGGCGGTGCGCAAGATCCTGCTCGACGACGCCGTGGAGCGGGTGGTGTGCGCCACCGACGCGGGGCGTGAAGGCGAGCTGATCTTCCGCTACATCTATGAAGCGGCGGGGTGCTCCAAGCCGGTGTCCCGCCTGTGGATCTCGTCGCTGACCGGCGAAGCCATCCGGCGCGGCTTCGCCCAGCTGCGCCAGGGCCGCGACCTGGACCCGCTGGCGGCGGCGGCGCGCGGCCGCAGCCGCGCCGACTGGCTGGTCGGCATGAACCTGTCGCGCGCCTGCACGCTGGCCTTCGGCGAAGACCTGACGGTGGGGCGGGTGCAGACGCCGACGCTCGCCATGGTGGCCGAGCGCGAGCAGGACATCCGCGCCTTCGTGCCGCAGGACTATTTCGAGGTGCTGGCCAGCTTCGCCCTGGCGCCGCCGGCGGCCGGGGCCTACACCGGCACCTGGTTTGCCGGCGACTTCGCGCGCGTCGAAGACCGCCGTCTGCCCGCCGACGGCGAGCAGGCGCGGCAGATTGCCGCCCGCACGCTGGCCGGCACTGCCGAGATTCAGTCTGTGCGGGCCGAAACCCGGCGCCAGCCGCCGCCGCTGCTGTACGACCTGACCGAGCTGCAGCGCCACGCCAATCGGCTGTTCGGCTGGAGCGCCCAGCACACCCTGGGCGTCGCCCAGGCCCTGTACGAGCGTCACAAGCTGATCAGCTATCCGCGCACCGACAGCCGCCACCTGCCGCGCGACGTCGCGGCGACCCTGGGCGACGTGGTGAACGCCATCGCCGCCCCCTACGCCGGCCTGCTCGCCCCCGGCACCGGTGAGCGGCAGCTGGGCAAGCGCTTCGTGGACGACCAGCGGGTCACCGATCACCACGCCATTCTGCCCACCACCACCCCGGCGGCCGGCCTCTCCCTGGACGCCGACGAGCGGCGGCTGTACGACCTGATCTGCCGCCGCCTGCTCGCCGCCTGGCACGACGACCACGTGACCTCGACCACCACCGTCATCACCGCGGTCACCTCGGCCGGCCGGCCGGCGGGATCTGCGGCGGGAACTGTGGAGGCTGCGGCCATCGTCCCCGCGGGTGATGCGGCGCCGGCGCCGACGCCGGGGGCGGCCCCGGTCGTCGACCGTTACGGCAGCAGCGGCACCGTCGTCGAGCAGCAGGGCTGGAAGGTGCTGGATCCGCCGGCGCCTTCCAAGGCCGCCGCGACGGCCTCGGGCCGCCTGCCGGCGGGCGGCAGCCGGGCCGAAGGGGAGGTGTCCGCCGGCGGCGCGGCCGGCACAGCACGCACCGCCGGCGAGCGCGGCGTAGGTGACAGTGCGCCCTCGGCGGCACGCAGCGCCAGCGAGCGAGGCGACCCGTCTGACGACGCGCCGGACGGTGGCGCTGGTGCAGGCACCGGCAGGGACACGGCGTCCCAGGTGCTCCCCGCCGGCCTGGCGCCGGGACAGCGGCCGGCGGTCACCGGTGCCGAGCCGGTCCCCGGCAGGACCCGGCCGCCCCGCCGCTTCACCGAAGCGACGCTGCTCACCGCCATGGAGACGGCCGGCCGGACGCTCGACGACAAGGAGCTGTCCGATGCCATGAAGGACTCCGGCCTGGGCACCCCCGCCACCCGCGCCGAGATCATCGAAAACCTGCTGCGCCGTGCCTACATGGAGCGCCGCGGCAAGGTCCTGCACGCCACCCCCAAGGGCGAGCGCCTGATCGATCTGGTCCACCCGCAGGTGAAAAGTCCCGCCATGACCGGCCAGTGGGAAGCCCAGCTCAAAAGCATCGAGCGCGGCAAGGGCGACCTGGGCACCTTCATGGCCGGCATCGAAGCCTACGTACAGGATGCGGTCGCCGGCGTCTTCGCCCCGCGCGCCGGTGGGCCGCCGACGGTCGCGCCGCCGCGCGCCAGCGTGCCGCCGGCAACCGTGCCGCCGCTCGCCGGTGCGGCGCCGCCTGCCATGGCGCCGCAGCGGGACCGCCAGGCAAGCGATGCTCCGACCCTGCCCGCGCGGTCGCCGCGGGATGTCGCGGTGCCGCCGGGCCGCTCCACGCCGGTTGGTTCCAGGCCCGGCGCGCCGCCGGCCGCGGCGGCGGCCAGGCCGCCCGGCCAGGCCCCGCGGACATCCTCCGGCCAGGCGTGGCTTAGCTTCGATTCATCGCCGCCCCGTCCGGCACCCGCCGCGCCGCCCGCCAAACCCGCCACGCCGTCGCCATCGGCGCCGCGGATGCCCCTTGCGCCGCAGTCGCCCGCCGCGCCGCCGCCAGGTGCGGCGGTGCCGCAGGTGCCCGCTGCCCGGTCGGATGTGGATGGTCCGGCGTTGCCTCAGCCTGAACGATGGCAGCGGCAGCCGGTAGCCGCGCCGCCCGCTGCCCGGTCGGATGCCGGTAGTCCGGCCTGGCCGCAGGCTGAACGATCGCCGCGACCGTCAGGAGCCGCGCCCTCGCCGAGTGCGGCGGTGCCACGGGCGCCGGCTGCCCGGCCGGATGCGGATGGTACAGCGTTGCCTCAGCCCGAACGATGGCAGCGGCAGGTGGTAGCCGGGCCGCCGTCAGGTGCCCGGGCGGACGCCCAGGGTTCGGGTTCGGCGCCATCGGCTTGGTCGTCGCCGTCGCTGCCACCGCCGCCGCCCCCCCTTTCCTCGCAGTCATCGGTGTCCCCGCAATGGCCGGCGGCCGGGCGGTGGTCCGCTTCTGGAGGAGCGCCGGCGTTGCATCCGGCCACGGCAGCCGTTGGCGGGCCAGGCACTGCCGTCGCACCGGTGGGCGGCCGGGGGATCGATGAACTGCTGCGGTCGGTGTTTCGGTTGGGTTCGTTCCGGCCCTTCCAGGAGGCGGTGTGCAGGTCGGTGGTGGATGGGCGGGATGCGCTGCTGGTGATGCCGACGGGGGCGGGCAAGTCGCTGTGCTACCAGCTGCCGGGCATCGCACGGGGCGGCACGACGCTGGTGATCTCGCCGCTGATCGCGCTGATGGAGGACCAGGTGGCCAAGCTGACGGCGGTGGGCTTGCGGGCCGAGCGGGTGCATTCGGGGCGCGATCGAGCGGATTCGCGGCGCGCCTGTGCCATGTACCTGGAGGGGCAGCTGGACTACCTGTTCATCGCCCCCGAGCGTTTGAGCGTGCCGGGCTTCCCCGAAATGCTGGCGCGGCGGCGGCCGGTGCTGGTGGCGGTCGACGAGGCGCACTGCATCTCGCATTGGGGGCACGACTTCCGCCCGGACTACCGGATGCTGGGCCAGCGGCTGCCGCTGCTGCGGCCGGCGCCGGTGATCGCGTTGACCGCCACGGCGACGCCGCTGGTGCAGGAGGACATCGTGCGGCAGCTGGGGCTGCAGGGCGCGGCCAGCTTCATCCACGGTTTCCGCCGCACCAACATCGCCGTCGAGGTGGCGGAGATCAAGCCGTCGGGGCGCCGCCTGGCGGTGCGCCGCGTGCTGGCCGACGCCGCGCGCCGGCCGGCGATCGTCTATGCCCCGACGCGCAAGGAGGCGGAAGCGTTGGGCGTCGAGCTGCGCGCCGAGCTGCCGGCCGCCGCGTATCACGCCGGCATGACCGCCGCGGCGCGCGACAAGGTGCAGTCGGACTTTCTGGCCGGCCGCCTGGAGGTGATCGTCGCCACGATCGCCTTCGGCATGGGCGTCGACAAGGCGGACGTCCGCACGGTCATCCACACCGGTCTGCCCGGCAGCCTGGAAGGCTACTACCAGGAGATCGGCCGCGCCGGCCGCGACGGCCTGCCCTCGCGCGCCATCCTGCTGTACTCCTTTGCCGACCGCCGCACCCACGAGTTTTTCCACGGCCGCGACTACCCCGAGCCGCACGTCCTCGAAGAGATCCGCCAGGCGCTCGCGACCGGACCACGGTCGACCGACGAGCTGCGGCGGCGGCTGCGCCTGGACGACGACGTATTCGACAAGGCGCTCGAAAAGCTGTGGGTCCACGGCGGCGCGCGGGTGGATCTGGACGAAGTGGTGACGCTGGGCGACGCCGGCTGGCTGCCGCCCTACCTGGCGCAACGCGAGCACAAGCTGGCGCAGCTGGCGCAGATGGCCCGCCTGCCCGAATCGCACTCCTGCCGCATGCTGCACCTGGTCCGCCACTTCGGCGACCAGGAGGACGACGGCCGGGTGTGCGGCATGTGCGACATCTGCGCGCCGGCCGCCTGCGTGGTGCGGCGCTTCCGCCAGCCCAGCGACGTCGAGCTGGAGGTGATGCAGCACGCCCTCCAGGCGCTGCGCGGGCGCGGCGGCCAGAGCGCCGGCCAGCTGTTCCGCGACTGCGCGAGCGCCGCCGCGCTGGACCGCAAGGTCTTCGAGCACCTGCTGGAGGGGCTGAGCCGCGCCGGCCTGGTGCAGGTGCAGGAAGACTCCTTTGCCAAGGACGGCAAGACCATTCACTTTCTGCGCGTCGGCCTCACTCCGGAAGGCTTCCGCGGCGACCCCGCCACCCTGGCGGCCGGCGTCGAAATCGCCGAAGCCGCCGCCGAAGCGCCGCGCCGGCGCGATCGCGCCAGCCGCAAGACCGCGGCCGACAGGTCGGGAGCGGCTGGCGGCCGCGGCCGTGCCGCCCGCCGCGGCAGCCGGTCAGGACCGGGCGCCGCCGCCGAAGCCGGTGCTGGAACCGACACCCGCCGCGCCGGCCAGGCTGCCGGCTCGCGTGCCGATGGCGCCGATGGCGCGGCGACCGCCGCCGGCGGCACCCGTACCGGTGCGCGTCCGGGTCCGGCATCTGCCGACGCCGTGCCCGCCCACCTGTGGGCAGCGCTGCGCGCCTGGCGCACCAGCGAAGCCAAGCGCCGCCGCGTGCCGGCCTTCCGCATCCTCACCGACCGCGCGCTCATCGCCGTCGCCGCGGACCGCCCCCGCGACGAAAGCGACCTGCTAGCCATCCCCGGCATCGGCCCCACCATCGTGCAGAAATACGGCGCCGAGCTGCTGCGCCTGGTTGCAGAACCGCCGCGCTGAACGCCCAAGCGCCGCGCACCTACGCCTGGTGGCTGGACTGAGCGGGCCGCCAGGGCCGCCACCGGCGGGCACCGGCACGGCGCGCGCTACGTGCCAGGAGTGGGCTGGTCGTGGTCCTGAGCGGCCACCGGCGGGCCGCGCCGCGGTCTTATAGACTGCGGGGCATGATTTCCAACTCGTTGGGTACCCATTCCGAATCTCCGTTGCGGCAGCCGCCCCAGGTTGCCTGTCTGACGGTCGTGGTGGCGGTGGTGGTGGCGCTGGTTGGGGTGGTGGCGGTTGGCGTGCCGGCGCTGCACGCACGCGGGGCGGTGGCGCAAAACGCGGCGCCGGCGGCGAGCGGCCCGGCGTCCGTGCCGGGACTGAGCGAGCACGACGTCGCGACCGACCTGGATCAGCGGCTGGCAAAGTGGAAGCCGGTGGAGATGCCCTGGCACGATGCCGGGCTGAGCGATCGCGAGCGCCAGCTGGTCGACAAGCTGGTCGAGGCCTGCCGGATGTTGGAAAGCATCTACTGGCGCCAGGCCGATCCGCAGGGGCTGGCCCTGTACCACGGCCTGCGCGACGGATCGGTGACGCTGGGTGTGCCGCCGATGGCGGCGCATGTCCGCCGCATGCTGTGGATCAACGGCGGCCGCTGGGATCTGCTGGACGACAACCGCCCCTTCATCGGCCACCAGGCGATGCCGCCGGGGCTGGCGCTCTATCCGCCGGGGGCGACGCGGCAGCAGATCGATGCGTATGTCGCGGCGCATCCCGCCGCCCGGCGCGGCATCTACGACGAGCACACGGTGGTCCAGCAGCAGGGCGAGCGGCTGGTGGCGGTGCCGTATCACATCGCCTATCGCCGCTTTCTGGAGCCGGCGGCGCGGGCGCTGCGCGCCGCGGCGGACCTGTCGGACGACGCGGCCTTTGCCCGCTTTCTGCGGCTGCGCGCCGATGCGCTGCTGACCGACGACTACTACCCGAGCGACCTGGCCTGGGTGGAGCTGGAGCATCCCAGGTTCGACCTGGTCTTTGCGCCCTACGAGGTCTTCCTGGACGGGCTGCTGGGGGTGAAGACCTCGTACGGCGCCGCGGTGATGATCCGTGACGACGCGGCGAGCGCCAGGCTGGAGGCGTTCCAGCAGTTCGTGCCGCAGATCCAGGAATCGCTGCCGTTGCCGCCGGCCGATCTGCCGTCCAAGCGCGGCCACGTCGCGCCGATGGAGGTGGTCAACAGCCCATTCCGCGCCGGCGATCTGCGCCACGGCTACCAGACTGTGGCCGACAACCTGCCGAACGATCCGCGGGTGCACCAGCAGAAGGGCAGCAAGCACATCTTCTTCAAGGACTTCCTGGACGTGCGCGTGGCCGCGATCATCCTGCCGGTGGCGCAGCGCGTGATGCGCCAGGACCAGGCGGCCCAGGTGACCGGCGACGGCTACCTGGCGACGGTCATGATGCACGAGATCGCCCACGGGCTGGGGCCGGCATACTCGCGGCGCGGCGGCCAGCAGGTCGACATCCGGGAGGCCCTGGGGCCGGTCTTCTCCGGGTTGGAGGAAGCCAAGGCCGACGTGGTCGGGATGGTGGGCCTGGCCTGGCTGGCGGCGCACGGCGCGCTGCCCAAGGCGCGCCTGCCCGAGTACTACGCGTCCTACGTGGCGGGCATCTTCCGCAGCGTGCGCTTCGGCGCCGCCGAGGCGCACTCGCGGGCCGAGCTGATGGAATGGAACGTCCTGGTCGCCGACCACGCGCTGGTGCTCGACCCCGCCGCCCATCGCTACGCCGTCGATCTGGCCAGGATCCCGGCGGCGCTGAACAGCTTGGCCGCCGAGCTGCTCCAGATCGAGGCCACCGGCGACCGCGCACGCGCCGAAGCCTGGTTCGCCAAGCATTCCGACGTGCCGCGCGAGCTGCAAACCGTGCTCGCCGCCGCGCACGACGTGCCGGTCGACTTCGACCCGCACGGCTCCTTCGCCGACGGCGACGTCGTCGAATAGCGCCCCCGCCGGCCGAGTTCAGCGGCGATAGCCGCACGTGCCGCGCTCGACGGCGGGCATCTCAACCCCGGCGCCGGCCTGGTCGGTGTTGCCAGGTCACAGACGAGATACCTGCCCTGGATCGGTCTGGGAGCGCCCAGCCCGGTGCCCGCGCGGCAGTCCCGCAGCCCCCTTCCAGTGCAATATGATATAGCATTGACGTAGATTCGTATTGCCGGTGTATTGTGTTTATCGGGAGCAGGGTAAAATATCTAAAGAGGAGAGCAGAATGAGGTCGCTTCAGTTGTGGAGGGCTGCATTTCTAGCCGGTGTGGCGTCCATGCTTGTTCCTGCAAGTCATGCTCAGCAGTGTGTTTACCCAGCGAACATTTGCGAGCCGTGGTGGAACGGTACAGAGTACGTCCAAAACCCGTCTTGCGCATTTGTCAACCACGTTTACTTGCAAGGCGAGCTTATTTCGGGCTCAACTTCTGAGGGATACGTCTATAACGCTGCCGGCACCTTTTGCGGGGTTGAGGACAATGGCGCGACTTGCGGGGTCAGGACCACGACCAATACGTGCAGCGAAAGTGCTCCCGACCAATGCATCACAAGCCTCGATCCAAACTGCCAATGTGCGCCGGGGGATCCCACCTGCAATCTTCCCGAGACCGGCGGCGACGGCGATGGAGGAGGTGGCGGCGGGGATGATGGTTGCGGTGATGACCATCACTGTGCCGACGGTGGGGTGGGCGGCGTGTTGCAGCGGGCCGCTCAGATTGTCCCGCTGCCCGGCTCCGTGAGCATTCTGCTTCAGCAGCTCGCGCAGGCAAACGGCATCTATCTCGAAGCCAAGGTCCGGTTCCTCAACGCGGCGACCGGGGCAACCAAGTCAAGCGCCACCTATGAATACTGGGAGCAAGGCGGGCGCTACCGTATCAAGCTGAGCCCCGGAAGCGACTACCCTTGGTCGGACCTGGCCTTCGACGGCACTTTCACGCAAGGAAAACCCGCCCCGGACGCAGTGGAAATCAAGCGGGGAGACGATCGTAGCACCCCATTGCCAGACGGTCCGCTCGCCCTGGCTCTTGCTCCTCTCCGGGTCAATGACCCGACGTTCTGCCGGTTGTGTCAGCTTCGCCTGGCCGATCTCAAGAAGGCCGTTGCGTGGCGGCAGACTGCTTCGTTGAAGCTGGCGTCTGCAGAGAGCGTGATCCACCAAGGAACCTTTGATGCCGGCTTCGGGCGGCTCGCGGAAGCCGATTCCAGCGGCAGACTGATGCGTATGGTCTGGCCTGCTGACGAGAAACAACACCGGCTCGATATCACGCTCGACAACTATCAGCCCATCAAAGGAAGCGCGGCCCTGTTTCCGATGAGGCTGGTCGAGAGCCTGACGCCGACTCTGTCCGTTGAGTACACCGTCGAACAGGTAGATCTCTCCCCCAGCTTCAAGGATGCCGATGTCTTCAACATCCGCAGCGCTGCGCGCAAATTCTTTTACACGACTACCGCGAAGGACGGCTCCGTACGTACGACTGTTCGTAGCCTGCAGGTAGCGCCTCCGGCGGTCAAATAAACGGTGCCGCACCGCTTCAAGCTTTCGACCATCGGCTTGCTGACGGCGCTGGCCCTGACGGCCGTCTGCCTGCCCGCAGCCGGCAACATGGAAGCGCCGGCGGCCCCCGTGTCGCCGGGATCGGTCCCGCCAGCGTCGACCGCATCGAATGGCATCGTGCCAAAGGACGTTGAACCCTTCGAGGAGTCGATCGAGGTCAACGTGGTCAATCTTGATGTCGTAGTGCGCGATCGGTCGGGCAACTTACTGAGAATCGCATAACATAGTGACATTTTGGCACTTTTCGTGTAGAGTCTCTTCATGGGAAACCCCAGAGGAGTCAAACGCGACTTTGAAGCCCTGGAAGACCGGCGATTGAAGGCGGCGAAGCTGCTCAAGGCGGGCTGGAGTCAGGCTGACGTGGCGCGGGAGGTCGGAGTTCATCGCCAGTCGGTCAGCCGCTGGGCCGCCGCACTAGCGGACGCGGGGTCGGAAGGCCTGAAGGCTACCGGCGGGCGTGGCCGGCGAGCCCGCTTGACGGCCGCCGATCTGAGCAAGATCGAGCAGGCTTTGGTGCGCGGTCCCGAGGCTCTCGGCTACGAGACGGGCCTGTGGACCCTGCCGCGGGTCGCCGAGTTGATCGAGCGCGAATGCGGAGTTGTCTACCATCCAGGCCATGTCTGGAGGATCCTGCGACGTCTCAAGTGGAGCGTCCAACGCCCGGTGGGGCGAGCGGTGGAACGCAACGAAGAGAACATCGAGCACTGGAAGCGCCGCCGCTGGCCCAAGGTAAAAAAAACGCTGCCCGGCTTGGCCAAACCATCGTTTTCATCGACGAAAGCGGACTCAGCGAACGACCCCACCGGTGTCGAACCTGGGCGCCCCGCGGCCACACCCCGGTCCTCCAGTTCCACTTCAACTGGAAAACCCTCTCGGCGATCGCGGGGATAACCTGGTGGAACTTCTACTTTCGGCTCTATCCAGGCTCGATCCGTGGCCCCCAGGTGATCGACTTTCTGGGTCGCCTCTTGCGACAGCTGCCGGGGCCGCTGCTGGTCGTTTGGGATGGCTTGCCAGTTCATCGGAGCCGGAAGGTCGCCGACTTCATCAGCCGGCACCGTGACCGGCTCCAGGTCGAACGCCTTCCGGCTTACGCTCCAGAGCTCAATCCGGTCGAGTACCTGTGGGGTTACCTCAAACATCACGCGATTCCGAATCTGTGTCCGAAAAACCTCGGCGAGCTCAGTTCGCTCGCCCGCCGCGCTCTTGGGCGAATCCGGCGCCAACCACGGTTGATCACCGCTTTCTGGAATCAAGCTGAACTCTTCTAGTTGTCACTATATTATGCGACACTCAATAGTGCCTGGGCTAACGCGGACGGACTTCAAGCTTTTCGTGGACGGCCAGCAGGTCGAGGCCACGAATTTCTCGGCCCCCCAGCTTGGCCAGGTGACTCGACCTGCACCTCAGCCGTCGTCCGGGACTGCCTCTGTGGCTCCAGGCGAGGGCGTATCTCCGCCGCAACGCCTCAAACTCGTGGTCTTCGTCGACAATGCGAATATGCTGCCCGTCGACCGCAACCGGCTCCTCAAGCAACTTCGCTCGTTCCTCCAGAAGACCTTGCGGTCTGAAGACCAAGTACTTCTTGTTACCCACGACCCCGGGCTTCACGTCCGCCATCAATTCAAGGAAAACCTTGCCTCTCTTGCCCCCACCCTCGCTCAGCTGGAAAAAGAATCCGCCGTCGGTCTTAACCGCGACATCGCTGCGCGCCAGCAACTGGACATGATGCAGGATGTCCTCAAGAGCAGCGGCTGCGGCGGGGCGCTCAGCGAGGCGACGGGTCTGGCGCGAACGCAGGCGGAATCTGCTTTCGCCGACGAACGGGAGACATATGCGAGTCTCCATCACCTCCTGAGATCGCTCGGGGGACTCGATGGGCACAAAGCTGTGCTCTACGTCGGCGATGGCATGGCCACTCACGCAGGCACAGACGTCTTCGGAATGCTCCAAGATCGCTGCCCTGCCGCGCACCTGGCTTTTGAGCCGCTCGACGCGACGGCGCCAATGGGTCAAGTCATCGCGGATGCCAACGCCAGCCTGATTACCCTGTACACGCTGGAGGCGCGGGGCCTCGACGCCTATGTCTCGGCGGAGCATCCCGGCAAGCCGTTGCTCTCCTTCGAGACGGCACGACAAGTCGCGCTCGACCGTCAGGATTCGTTGATCAACCTCGCCCGCGAGACAGGTGGGCGGTCAGCGATCAATGGCAACGACTTCAGCCACGATCTGGAGGAGATCGCCACCGAGTTGAGCGGCTCCTACTCGCTCGGTTTCACCCCCGCCCATGCCGGCGAGGGCAAGACGCACCAAGTTCATATCGAAGTCAACCAATCCGGCGCCCACGCCAGCTACCGCACCAGCTACCGAGATCGCACCATGCAGGAGCGACTGGAAAGCCTGGTCGAAGGGGCGCTGCTCCACGGCCAGGCCGACAACCCTCTCTCCGCTTCACTGACCATCGGCGCGGCGGTGCCTGCCGAGCATGGCCACATCATGCTCCCGGTGCAGATCCGTGTGCCGTTCGCAAAGCTGGCCTTTCTGCCTCGTGAAGACGGCCGCCATGGTCGGGTCAACATCGTGTTCGGAAATGTCGATGCGCAGGGTGGAATGGCACCCCTCCAGCGCATGCAGCTGCCGCTGCGGATCCCGGAAGCTGACGCCATCAGGATCCTTGGCAGCCACCTTGGCTATGACGCAAAACTGCTTCTCGCGCCCGGCCACCAGCGCCTCGCTTTCGTTGTCCGGGACGACTTGGCGCGCATCTCATCCTGCGTCATCCAGGACTTGGACCTCGACAAGGGAGGAAAGGTCAGCCTGGTCGCCATGGCCGTCGGTCCTCAACCCGCTACGCCCTGACCGTCGCGGCTTGGCCTTGATCGGGGCGGCTCAGGCGCGGCGGTGGCGCCGGCGGGCCAGGTAGAGGGTGTGGCGGGGGCCGCCGCGGCCGGGGCGGTGTCGCTCCCAGGCGAAGCCGGCCTGGCCCAGGCGCTTTTCGAAGGCGGCGTCGGGGTCTTCGGACCAGACCGCGAAGACCCCGGCGGGTTGCAGCGCCGCGCCGGCCGCGGTCAGCGCCGCCAGCCCGTAGAGCGGATCGTCGCGCCGCTGGGTCGCCGCGTGCGGCCCCTCGTACAGGTCCAGCAGGATCGCGTCGAAGCCGCCGGCGGGATCGGTGGCGGCGCCGGCGATGACCGCCGCCACGTCGGCGATCTCGACCCGCACCCGCCGGTCCGCCAGGGCGCCCTGCGTCAGGGCGGCGAGCGGGCCACGGCACCACTCGACGATCGCCGGATCGATTTCGGCCACCAGCACGCTGGCCCGCGCCGGCAGCGCCTGGAGCGCCGCGCGCAGCGTGTAGCCCAGGCCCAGGCCGCCGATCAGCACGCGCGGGCGCGGCAACCTGGCGACGGCGCGGCAGGCCAGCTCGGCCAGCGCCGCCTCGGTCAGGTGGGCGGCGCCGTTCATCAGCACCCGCCCTCCCAGGGTGATCACCACCTCGTCGTCGCCGCGCCGCCGCAGCTCCAGCCGCCCTTCGGCTCGCTCGGCCGAAGCCAGGGTCTGCCACGGTCGCGTCACGCGCCGCGCCCGTCACGCTCGGCCGCGCCGCCGAGAAGGCTGCCGGCCACCGCCCCGCTCATGGCGCCGCTGGCCCGCGCGGCGCCATGGTCCGCATCGCCACCGGCCTGCGCGTCGCAGTGGCCCCCGTCGCCCCCATCGCCGTGGCCGGCGGGGGAGTGCCGCACCTGGATCTCCATGATAGGCAGCAAGCGCGGCTGGCCTTCGACCTGGCCGCGCCGCTCGCCGATGCGCCGCGCCCCCATGTGGAGGTAGAAGGGCTCGGCGTGCGGCTCCGCGTCGAACGCAAGATGGCCGGCGCCGGCCGCCGCGGCGGTTGCCATGGCGTGCTCGAACAGGACACGGCCAAGGCCGCGGCCGATCCAATCGGGCCGCACCCACAGGTGATCGAGCCGGGCGCGCGGCTCGCTGGCAGCCATCACCAGGGCGTAGAAGGCCACAGGCTCACCGTCGTGGAGCGCGGTGTAACAGGGCTGGGTCGCCAGGTACTCGGCGGTGATCGTCAGATCAGCCGTCCACGCCTCCAGCCAGCGCTCGGGATAGCCCCAGTGGCGCTTGGCGGCCAGCGCGATGGCGGTCAGGGTGGGCGCCTGGTCGGCGGTGGCGCGGGCGACGGTGGGGAACGGCAAGCGCTTCAGCCTTCGGCGTCGCCGATGGGTTCTTCGGAGGCGCGGCGCAGCAGCAGGGCGCGGCGCCGCTCGATGGCCTGCAGCCACAGGGGCAGGAAGGCGCTCAGGTCCTGCAGGCTCTTGTCCACCTTGGCCAGCAGGCCGACGATGCGGTGGCTGATCGCGGCGTGGCAGGCCAGCAGGTCGCGCACGTTTTGGGTGCGGTCGGAGTCGCTTTCGGGCCGCGTCGCCTGCATCGCGGCGACCGCCGAGGTGCCGGCGTCGTGCAGCTCCAGCAGCAGGCGGCAGTAGACCGGGATCTCGCCGGCGTAGCGGTCCAGGCTCTCCATTTCGTAAAAGCGCACGCCGCGCAGCGCCAGCACCTCTTTGAGCTTGGGCGTCAGGCCGTTGATCAACACTTCCAGCAGCAGCGCGGTGTTTTCCCAGGCCTGGCGGCTGGGGAGCTGCTCGTCGCCGCGCATCTGCTCGGCGGTGGCGGCCAGGTGGGTGGGGCGCAGCTGCTCCAGCCGCTCCAGGTAGTCGCGCAGGCGGCTGACCGTGGAGTGCAGCCACTCCGCCTCCTCGATGTCCTGCGGGAAGCGGCGGGACAGGAAATAGTCGGAGTCGTGCACGCTGCGCGGGTCCTTGGCCATGAACTCGCCGAAGGTGTCCTGCAGGAAGGCGTGCAGCTGGCCGATCGAGACGCACAGCAGCTTGCGCACTTCGCCCAGGTGGTCGGGCGCGATGTTGGCGGGGAAGCGCGCCAGCGGGTCGAGGACCTGACCGCTGAGCAGCCGCAGCGAAATCTCGGCGCTCTGCCGCGCCTCTTCCAGCGAGGGGATGCGCGAGCGGCCGCGCAGCAGCGGCGCGATGCGGTTGCGGATGAGGTCGGCCACCTGGCGCACCTTGCTCCAGATGTCGAGCAGCCGTTCGGGCGAGCAGTGGAGAAGCGAGTAGTTGCTTTCCAGCACCCCTTCCAGCAGGCGGATGCAACCCAGGAAGGCGCGGATGCGCGGGTTTTGCCAATGCACCCGTTCCAGCGCCCAGTCCGGCGCCGTAACCCCTTCAGGGAGAGCGATCTGGTGATTGCCCACCTGGATCAGCTGGCGGGGTTTTCTGGGTAGCTGCGACTTCATTGGACTCCCCCCGAAGAGGCGTTCCGTGCCGCGGGGAGAAGGGGCCGCGCCGCCCCCCTTGCCGGTCCGATCATATCCGCACCGGGAGCGACCCGCATCAGACGCCGCACAGCGACCGGGCCGCCGCCGCGTCCAGCCCCAACGCATCGGCCAGGCCGGGCAGGGCCAGGCGCCGCCACATCGCGGCGATCTCCTCGGCCGTGTAGGGCAGATCGTGATCGAGCCACTGTGTCATCAGCGTCAGCAGCGAGCTTGTCAGGTAGTGCGCCGCGATGTCGAGCGGCACCGCCGCCGGTTGCGCCGCGAGGGCCAGCTCGCCCAGCTGCTGGCGCAGGATGGCGGTCAGCGTCACGTGGGCGCGCCGCACGATCGCGTGGCCGCCCTGGCGGCCGAGCAGCGCCTTGAGCAGCGGGCGGGCTTGCGCGACGTGACGGAAGAGGGCCAGGCTGAAAGCCCGCAGGCCGCCATCGCTCCAGGCGCCGGCCGGCAGGGCCTGGGCGTGTTGCTCGAAGATGGCCAGGAAGCTGTGGAAGCCGGAGAGCATCAGCTCGTCCTTGTTGCGGAAGTGGGCGTAAAAGGTGGAGCGGCCCAGGTTGGCGCGGTCCAGGATGTCCTGCACGGTGATCGATTCGTAGCCGCGTTCCAGGGTGAGCGCGGTCAAAGCTTCGCGCAGCAATTGCCGTGTGCGTTGGACCCGCCGGTCGACGGCGCCTGGTTTCATGATCGCTCCCGATGCCTCCCGGCGGAGATCCGTCGCACCGCCCGCGGCACGGCACGACAGGGCGCGGCGGCGGACAAAATGCTGCCTTTGTTCGTTAGCGCACATCCGGCGCGCATTGGTTGTTGACCTCACCGCCGGGCCGCGCCAAAAATCGAAACCGAACACGATGTTCGATAACGAACTATTGTGCGAGCGGCCGCTGAACCTTGTCAATCCGACCCCGGCCGCCCGCTGCCAAGGGAGAGAAGAGAGCATGATCGAGCTGCGCGGCGTAACCAAGACCTTCACCAGCCCTGCCGGCGCCTTCACCGCGCTCGCCGGGGTCGACCTGCACGTCGGCGCGGGCGAGATCGTCGCCATCGTCGGCAGATCGGGCAGCGGCAAGTCGACGCTGCTCAACGTCATGACCGGCATCGACCGCCCCTCGGCGGGCCAGGTCGTGGTGGCGGGAACGCCGGTCCACGCGCTGTCCGGCGGCGCGCTGGCGGCGTGGCGCGGCCGCACGGTCGGCATCATCTTTCAGTTTTTCCAGCTGCTGCCGACGCTCACCGTGGCGGAAAACGTCATGCTGCCGATGGATTTCTGCAACACCTTCCCGCCGCGCCAGCGCCGCGCCCGGTCGCTTTCGCTGCTCGACCGGGTGGGCATCGCCGACCAGGCCGACAAGCTGCCGGCGGCGCTGTCGGGCGGCCAGCAGCAGCGCGCCGCGGTGGCGCGCGCGCTGGCCAACGATCCGCAGGTGATCGCCGCCGACGAGCCGACCGGCAACCTCGATTCGAACGCCGCCGAAACGGTGTTCGCCTTGTTTGCCGACCTGGCGGCGAGCGGCAAGACGGTGGTGGTGGTGACCCACGATCGCGACGTGGCGCGCTGGGCGCAGCGCACCGTGTTGATCGCGGACGGCGCCATCGATCCGGCGAGCGCGGTGAGCGCGGTGAGCGCGGCGGGTGCAGGTGCACTGAGGGCGGCGGGTGCGCCGGCCGCGGTCGCCGCGGGGGCGTCATGCTGAGGCCGCGCTGGCGCAAGCTCCTGCGGGACGCGACGGCCCTGCGCGGGCGCACGGCGATGATGGTCGCCGGGATCGCGATCAGCCTCTTCGGCGTCGGCACGGCGCTGACCGCCTACAGCATCCTGGCGCGCGAGCTGCGCCGCAGCTACCTGGATACCCGGCCGGCGTCGGCGACGCTGCTGCTGGACGGCGCCGACGGCCGCCTTGCCGAGCAGGCGGCGCGGCGTCCGGGCATTGCGGCCGCCGAGGCGCGCGCCACGCTGGTCGCGCGCGTGCAGGTCGGCGCGGGTCGCTGGAAGCCGCTGCTGCTGTTCGTCGTCGACGACTTCGACCGCCTGCGCGTCGGCACCTTCCGCCGCGAGCGCGGCGCCTGGCCGCCGCCCGCCGCCACCCTGCTGATCGAACGGGCCGCCCTTCAGGTGCTGCACACGGACGTCGGCGCACCGCTGCTGGTCCGCCTGCCCGATGGGCGGCAGCGCACCCTCGCGGTGAGCGGCGTGGTCCACGATCCCGGCCTGGCGCCGGCCTGGCAGGAGGGAGGCGGCTACGGCTACATCACCGCCGCCACCCGCAACTGGCTCGACGGCCGCACGCCGCCGCTCGACGAGCTGCGCGTCGTGGTGGCGGACAGCTCGGCCGACACCGCCGGGATCACGGCGACCGCCGAAGAGCTGGCGGCATGGCTGGGGCGCGGCGGCCACCCGGTGCGGCGGATCGAGGTGCCGCCGCCCGGCCGCCACCCCCACCAGGGCCAGATGGTGGCGCTGCTCAGCATCCTGATGGGTTTCAGCCTGATGGGGTTGGTGTTGAGCGGCCTGCTGGTCGCCACGATGATGGCGGCCCTGCTGGCGCGGGAGATCCGCCAGATCGGGGTGATGAAGGCGGTGGGGGCGACGACCGGCCAGCTGGCGCGGCTGTACGTCGTGCTGGTCGCGGCGTTGGGCGCCGCGGCGTTCGTGCTGGGGGTCGCGCCGGCGCTTGCCGCCGGGCGCGCCTATGCGGCGAAGGCGGCGGGCATGTTGAACTTCGACCTGGCGACGACGGCGGTGCCGTGGTGGGTCTTCGCGGTCCAGGCCGCCGCCGGCATCGGCGTGCCGCTCGTCCTGGCGGCGGTGCCCATCGCCCGCGGCTGCCGCATCACCGTGCGCAAGGCGCTGGCCGACCACGGTGTGCGCCGCGAGCGGTTTGCGCCGTCGCGCCTGGATGCCTGGCTGGGCCGGCGCGGCGGCAGCGGCCCGCTGGCGGCGTGGAACCGCACGCTGCTGCTGGCGCTGCGCAATTCCTATCGGCGGCGCGCGCGGATGCTTTTGACGCTCAGCCTGCTGGCCGCCGCGGGCGCCCTGTTCATCACCAGCTGGAACGTGCGCGAGGCGTGGAAGCGCACCCTGACCGACGGCTTCGGCGCGCGCCGTTACGACCTGGAGGTGCGCCTGACGCGCACCGTGCCCGCGGCGCCCATCCTGCAGGCGGTGCGGGCGGTCCCCGGCGTGGCGGCGGCGGAAGCGTGGGGAGTGGCGCCCGCCTCCTTCGGCAAGCCGGGGCGCTTCGAGGTCGCGCACGTCTACCCCGACGGCGGACACGGCAGCCTCAGCATCGTCGCGCCGCCGGCGGCGACCCGGATGGTGCGGTTCCCGCTGCTCGCCGGCCGCTGGCTGCGCGCCGGCGACACCGCCGCGGTGGTCCTCAATCCCAACGCGCGGTTGGCGGCGCCGGCCGGCGTCCGGGTCGGCGACTGGCTCGACGTGGGCATCGGCGCCGGGCCGGGCACGCCGCGCGCCGCCGGCCGCTATCGCGTCGTCGGCCTGGTCCGCGAGGTGGGGGCGGCGGGCGCCGTCTACATGACCGACGCCGCCCTGGCCGGCGCCATCGGCCGGCCGGGCACCGCGCGCACTCTGCGGCTGGTCCTGCGCGATCACGATCCGGCGTCGCGCCAGGCGGTCGCCGCCGCGGTCGAGTCGGCGCTCGCCGGCGCGGGCGCGGCTCCCTATTCCGTGACTCCGGTCCCGGCCTATAGCGCCGCGCTCGGCGATCACATCCTCATCCTCATCCAGGCGCTCGCCTGGGTCGCGGGGTTGATGGGAGTGGTCGGCGCGCTGGGGCTGGCCGCCGCGATGAGCGTCAACGTCCTGGAGCGCACCCGCGAGCTGGGCATCCTGCAGGCCATCGGCGCCACGCCGCGCGTCATCCTGTGGATCGTCGTCGGCGAGGGGGTGGCGATCGGCCTTGCCAGCTGGGTGGCGGCGCTCGCTGGCGCGCTGCCGCTGACGATGTGGATCGACAGCACCATGGGGCGGATCTTCTTCGCCGTTCCCCTGACCCCCGCCGCCGCGCCGGCAGCCATGGCCGGCTGGCTGGCGCTGGTTGCCGTCACCGCGGCGGCGGCGAGCTTCCTCCCTGCCTGGCGGGCCTCCCGCCTGGTGATCGCCACGGCGCTTCAGTATGATTAGCCATTACGATAAATTTGTGGCGCAGCCGTACCAACACCTGGCGCGCCGGCGCGGCGGCCGGCAAAAAGGGGGAAGGCGATGCGTTCGCACCAGCCGTGGAGCGTCACGCGAGGAAGCGGCAGTTTCCAACTGACCGTGCTGCTGGCAGCCGGTGCCCTCATGGCCGGCGGCGCGGCCGCCGCCCTGGCCGCACCGGTGGCCGCCACGTTTTCCCCCGCGCCGCCGGCAACGACGGCGCCCGGCTCGGCGGCGTCGCCTGGCTCGGCGGGCGCGCCGCCGGCGGTGCGGACCGCTTCGCCTGGACCGTCAACCGCTGCGCCCGCGGCCGGCGAGCCGGCCGCGGCCTCCAACGTCGTGCCGGCGGCCGGCGCCGCACCGTCGTCCTCGCCGGCCGGCGGCGGTGGCGCGCCCGCCAGTGCCTCCGGCGCCGCGTCTTCCAGCGCCGCGATGCCGGCCATCCGCCGCATCCTGGTCGGCACTGCCACGGACCTCGGGGTGGAATCGGATCAGCAGCCGGCGCACCTGGGGTCGTGGCTCACCCTCGAGGTTTCAGGCCTGGACGCGCTGGTCGACAGGGCGCGGGCGCAAAAGAAGGATCTGGTGCTGTACATCAACGGCATGCCGCTCACCGGCGTGCCGCCGGTCTACCTGATGAGTCAGGGCCAGATCGCCGACGTCCGCTTCGCGCTGCGCCGCACGGATGAATCCAAGCAGACCTGGGAAGCCCTGCTCGGCAAGCCGCGCGCCGAACGCCGCGACGTCGCGGTCAGCGTCGGCGTCGGCGGCTGCGCCGACGGCTGCTCCGACATCACCGACGCCGTGCCGCTGCCCCTGGTGGTCATGCGCCCCGTCTGGCTGGCCAGCTTCCTGCTGGGGCTGGGCGCCGTCCTATGGACGATGTGGCAGCTGGCACGGCGCACCCCCATGCTGCGCGACGGCAACATGGGCTCGCCCTGGAGCCTGGGCCGCATCCAGATGGCGTGGTGGACGCTGATCGTGGTGGCCAGCTTCGTCTTCATCTGGATGGTGACCGGCGGCTACGGCAGCCTGACCAACTCGGTTCTGGCGCTGATCGGCATCAGCTCGGCCACCGGCCTGGCCGGCGCCGTCATCGACGACAACAAGCAGGCGCAGGTCAAGCAGCGCCAGGCGCTGCAAGCGGCGGCGCAGAAGGCCGCGGCCGCCGCACCGGGCGCGGTCCCGCCGGCCGCGGGCGCAGCCGGGGGCCCGGCTTCCCCGGCGGTCGCGGCAGCGGCGGCGCCCAGCCTTGCAACCATGGCCGCCGCCCCGCTCGCCGGGGAGCTCGCCGCCCAGATGGAGCGCCTCCCCGTCGCCAAGGTGAGCCAGAGCCTGCTGCTCGACATCCTGTCCGACGAGAACGGCGTCAGCTTCCACCGCCTGCAGGTGGTGATCTGGACCCTGGTGATGACGCTGATCTTCGTGGTGAGCGTCTACACCCACCTGGACATGCCGGACTTCGACACCCAGCTGCTGGCCCTGATGGGGATCAGCAACGGCACCTACATCGGCTTCAAGCTGCCCGAAAAGCAGGTTGCGGCGCCCAGCTGAAGCCGCCGCGACGCCGCCACCGCGCCGCGGCCGCCGGTCACTGCACCGTGTAGGTGTAGATGCCGTTTTCGATCGTGCCGGCGTAGATCGCGGCGGGCTGGCGCGGGCTGAGCGTCAGCGTGCCGGTCAGGTTGCCGAACGACGACAGGGCGAACTGCGGCAGACCGCCGACGATCGGGTACCAGGATTTGCCGCCGTTGGTGGTGCGATAGACGCCGAAGCCGCCGCCGGCGTACATCGTCGCCGGCGCCTGCGGATCGATCGCCAGGAGGGTCGGCGAGCTCAGGAAGATCGTGCCCTTGATCGGCAGCTTGCCGTCCGCCTCGGTCCAGGTCGCGCCGCCGTTGGTGGTGAGGAAGACGCCCTGCTGCTCGCTCAGCAGCACCCGGTTGCCGTCCGCCGGGTCGATCGCCAGGGTGACGAAACCCATGCTGCGGCCGCCGGTGGTGTGCAGCCCGGCGTCGATCTGCTGCCAGCTGGCGCCGCCGTCGGTGCTCCGGAAGAGGTCGCCCAGCTGCCTGCCGTGCGGGCTGGAGAAGGTGGCGAACGCGTACAACACGCCGGGACCGACAAACAGTGCCTCGATCGACGTGTTGCCGAGCGTGAGACAGCTCCAGGTGTTGCCGCCGTCGGCGCTCTTGAACGCCGGGCAGCCGGCGAAGCATCCGGAAAGGAACCCGGCCGAGGCCACCACGTAGACGTCGTCCGTATGGCTGGGGTCGATCCCCAGCTGGCTCACGCCGATGCAGGCGCCGTGGCCGCTCCCCGCCAGCACGCTCCAGGTGTTGCCGCCGTCGGTCGTCTTGATCAGCCCTTGCGGCGATCCGGCGTAGAGCGTCGTCGGCGTCACCGGATCGATCGCCAGGGTCCCCAGGTAGTCCGCCACGAAGGCCGGTCCCACCAGGTGCCACTGCTGGCCGGAGCTGCCGCTCTTGAGCAGGCCGGGGCCGGCGGCGGCGTCACCCACCACCGCGTACAAGTTGCGCGGGTGCACCGGGTCGATGACCAGCGCCAGCGTATTGGTGGCGTTGATGCCGCTGCTGGCCTGCTGCCACGTCGCCGCCGCGTCCTGGCTGGACCAGACGCCGCGCAGCGTCGTGCCGGCGTACACCGCGGTCGCCGAACCGGGCGGCGCCGCCAGCACCAGCGGCTGGCCCGGCGCGACATTGGTCGCGGTCCAGCTGTTGCCGCCGTCGGTGCTGCGGGTCGCTCCGGCGTAGACCACCCCCAGACCCACCGCCAGCGGATAGCCGCCGGGTGCGACAGCCTGCCAGCTGGCGCCGGCGTCGGCGCTGCGATAGGTCTGCGGCTGGCTGTCGGATGTGTAGGCGACGTAGACGATCCCCGGCTTGGTGCGCGGATCGATGGCGATCAGGAGCGGCGTCGAAGCGTCGGCGCTGCCGATCGGCAGCCCCTGGTCCGCGACCGACCAGCTGGCGCCGCCATCGGACGTGCGCAGCAGCTGCTTGTTGAGCTGGTCGTATCCGTAGACCGTCGCGGCAGCGCCGGGGTCGATGGCGAGCGCCGTGACGCGGCCGTGCGCCGCCGCCGGCAGCTCCGTCCAGGTGGCGCCCCGGTCGCCGCTCTTGTAGATGCCCGGCTGGGAACCGGCGTACAGGGTCGCGGGGTCCGACGGATCGACCGCCAGCGCATAGAAAACGGCAAATTGGCTCGGTGACGCCAGCGATTGCCAGCTGGCGCCGGAGTTGGTGCTGACGGCCGCCTGCGCCTCGCCCATCACGTACACCGTGGCCGGGTCCTGGGGGTCGGCGACGATCGACGTCACCGCCGCACCCGGCAGACCCCGGCTGGTCCGCACCCAGCTGGTGCCGCCGTCCTGGCTGCGGTACACCCCGGCGCCGTCGCTGCCCGCCCACAGCAGCCCCGCCTGCGCCGGCGACGCCGCCAGCGCATTGATCGGCCCACCGTTCGGCCCCAGCGGCGTCCACACGTTGATCCCCGCCGCCGCCGGTCGCCCGCCGCCCAAAACCATCAGCCCAGCCAACACCCCCAACCCCAAACGACGAACCACAACCCAACGAGTCGCCACTTGCATCGCATATTCCCCATTTACCAACTCCATTGTAGCGTCCCCATGCCCCTCAGTTGCAGGCGAAGGCGCTGGTGTCCTGGATGGGGAGGAAGGCGGCGTTGGGCGGGTTGACGTAGCGGCGGGCGGCGCCGGTGGCGGTGTCGGTGACGGTGATGACGACCTGGACGTCGGTCAGGCCGCCGGCGAAGACCCAGAAGTGGCCGCCGATGGTGCAGGCGTTGAGGACCTTGACCAGCAGCTCGATGTTGGTGGCGGCGAAAAACCAGAAGGCGCCGGTGTCGGCGGTGATGGGCAGGGTGGTGCCGGCGCCGGCGGTGGTGTCGGGCAGGAGCCATTCGGTCTGGACGATGAAGCGGGCGTTGTCCAGGCACATGCGGTTGGCGGCCGGCGAGCAGGCGGGCGGCGGGGTGGGGCCCTTCCAGCCCAGCTGCACGACGTCGAAGTCGGCGGCGGACAGGTTGCCAAAGGCGGGGTTGAGCACGTCGTTATCCCAGCGGGTGTCGTAGGTGCCCTGGATGTACATGTCGCTGCCGTTGTCGGCCAGGATCAGGCCGTAGGTCTTCATCGCCTGGAAGATCTTCTGCACGTAGGCGGGGTAGCCCGAGATGTCCTTGGCGGCCTTGAGGCGCAGGCGGGCGCCCATCGGCGGCGCGGCGGGGTTGGAGCCGGCGTCGTGCGAGGCGGGCCAGACGTGGCCGTTACTGTCGTGCACGGTGAAGCGGAAGGCGTGGCCGATGGGGTTGGGGCCGAACACTTCGTCGTAGCGGATCAGGCCGGGCAGGATGGCCAGGCCGGCGGCGTCGGCGCTGGTCCAGCCCTCGGGGCGCCGGGCGTCGGAGTCGAGCGGGAAGACGGCGCCGGAGCCCGCTTCCCAATGGTCGCTGTTCCAGTGCGCCTGGTAGAGCTCGAAGAGCACCCGGTGATCGCGGTCGACCAGCAGCATGTGGCAGTCGTCGGTGGTACAGCCGCCCGGATAGCCGCCCTCGATCCACTTGGGCTGGGTGCGCGCTGCCACCGGGATGGGGTAGCCGGGCGGCCGGCCGGGAGCGCCGGCATCGCTTTCATCGCCGTAGAGGACGAACTTGACCTGTTCGAGCGGCTGGCTGCCGGGCACCACGATGTAGGGAAACCCGTAGATGGAGTAGGAGGTGCTGGGGTCGTCGCCGCCAAAATCCGGGTGCAGAGGCGTGCCGGTGCCGCCGATGAAGTCGATGAGCGAGGCGCTGGAGGGGTCGACCGGCACGGCGCTGATGTCTTCGTTCCACCAGTTGTCGGGCGGAAACAGCGGCAGCGGCGGCGGCAGCGTGCCGCCCAGCTGCTGGGGCGCCGCAGCCGCCGCGGGCGCGCTGGCGGCGCCGGCGACGGGGCCGGACGTGGCGAGCGCCAGCGTCACCGCCGCCGCCAGCGCTGCCAGCCGGGGTCTTGGGGTCGCCGCTGTCGCCGCCGGTTTCAATGGTTGGCGGGGTTGGTGACGTTGGAGTTGGTGGTGATGAAGCGGGCGATGTTGTCCTTCAGGGCTTCGCGGTCGGCGCGGCGGATGTACATCATGTGACCAGCATTGTAGTACATCATCGATATGCGGTCCGCGTAGGTGGCGTCGAAGCCGATGTGGTTGAAGGTGTACTGGGTGGCGAAGAACGGCGTCGCCAGGTCGTAGTAGCCGTTGTTGACCAGGACCTTCAGGTTGGGGTTGATGGCCATGGCGAAGCGCAGGTCTTCGGCGACGTTGACGTACTGGTTGTCGTAGGGCCGGTAGTTCCAGGGGCGCACCTTGTCGGTGAGCAGCTCGTAGTTGAGCTCGCTCTTGAAGCCCAGCTCGCGCTCGATGTAGTCGTTGAACACCGCCGCGAAGGGTCCCGAAAATGCGGCGTTCGCCGGGTCGAATTCAAAGCGGTCGGCCGAGGCGGTGCGGTCGACGCCCTTGAAGCGGGTGTCCAGGCGGCCGACGGTCAGGCGCTCGGAGCGCAGCAGCTCCTTGACGAACTCGAAGATGGGCGGCCGCAGGTTTTCGGACTCCAGGAAGCCCTGGGACAGGCCGGTGTAGCGCGCCAGCTTCTGGGCGACCTGGTGGCGCTCGTCGGCCGAGAGGGTGTTGCCGCGCATCAGGGCCAGGGTGTATTCGCCCGCCGCAAAGCGCTCCGCTTCGGCCAGCGCCTTTTGCAGGTCGCCCTGCTGCAGGTCGGCGGGGAGCTTCTTGTGGTACCAGGCGGTGGCGGTGTAGGTGGGCAGGAAGAGCGGGTAGGGCAGGTCGTTGCCGACGTCGAAGCGCGCCGTGCCGAAGTTGAGGATCGACGACACCAGCACGATGCCGTTGAGGTAGATGTTGAGCTTTTCCTGCAGATAGCGCGACAGGCCGGCCGAACGGGTGGTGCCGTAGCTCTCGCCGGCCAGGAACTTGGGGCTGGACCAGCGCTCGTAGCGCGCGATGTACTCACGGATGAAGTCGCCCACCGACTCGATGTCCTCGCGCACGCCGTGGAAGCTGGCGGCGTCTTCGCCCGGCGCCGGCCGGCTGAAGCCGGTGCTCACCGGGTCGATGAAGACCAGGTCGGTGACGTCCAGCAGCGACTCGTTGTTGTCGGCGATCTGGTAGGGCGGCGGCGGCGCCCAGCCTTCGTCGTCGAGCACCACCCGGCGCGGACCGAAGGCGCCCATGTGCAGCCAGGCCGAGGCGGATCCCGGTCCGCCGTTGTAGGCGAAGGTGATCGGGCGCCGCCCCATCTCCAGGAAACCGTCGCGGGTGTAGGCGGTGAAATAGATCGTCGCCCGCACCTTGCCGTCGTCGTTCTTGAGCAGCATGGTGCCGGTGGTGGCGGTGTAGGCGACGTCGTGGCCGCCGATGCGCGCCCGGTGATGGGTGGTGATCAGCTTCTCTTCCGGCGTCCGGCCGTGCTCGGAGCGCCCGGCGGCGTCTTCGTGCCGCGCCGCGGCGCCGTCGGGCGTCCGCCCTTCCGGTCGGGACGCCTCCTCGCGCGGCGCGGGAGCGTCCGGCGGACGTTGAGCGACGGCGGGAGCGGCCGCCGCCAGCAGGGCCGCGGCGGCGGACGCGACGATCCAGGTGGTGCAAATGCGCTGTGACATCGACGGACCCCCCTCGAAAGCAATTGCAGTTCAACCTGTTCAGTACGCCTCGGGGAAGTGCGGGTTCCCAGCCGTGCGACGCAGCGGTCAGTAGCGCGGCACCGTGGGGTCCACCTGGACGCTCCAGGCTTCGATGCCGCCGGCGAGGTTGCGGGCCGCGGCAATGCCGTGGCCGCGCATGAACTCGACGGCCTGGGCGGAGCGCATGCCGCTGTGGCAGTGCACCACGTAGCGCGCCGCCGGGTCGAGCTGGCCGATCTCGCCCGGCAGCTCCTGGAGCGGCAGCAGGCGCGAGCCTTCGATGCGACAGATCGCGTATTCCTGGGGCGAGCGCACGTCGAGCAGGGTGAAGTCGCGCCCCTCGGTGCGCCAGCGGCTGAGCTCCTGGACGGAGATGTCGAAGTCGTCGCCCTCCGCCGCGGCGTCCGCCGCGTGGTCGTCGCCGGCGGCGTGGCCGGATGCCGTGGCGGCTGCGGCCGCGGCGCGGGCCGGCGGCGCGATGCCGCAGAACTGGTCGTAGTCGATCAGCCCGTGCTGCGTCGGGTGGGCGGAGCAGATCGGACAGTTGGGGTCCTTGCGCAGCTTGAGCTCGCGGAACTTCATCTTGAGCGCGTCGAACAGCAGCAGGCGGCCGATCATCGGTTCGCCGGCGCCGACGATGAGCTTGATGACCTCGTTGGCCTGCAGCGCGCCGATGATGCCGGGCAGCACGCCCAAAACGCCGCCTTCGGCGCACGATGGCACCAGGCCGGGCGGCGGCGGCTCGGGGAAGAGGCAGCGGTAGCAGGGGCCGCGCGCGCCCCAGAAGATCGAGACCTGACCCTCGAAGCGGAAGATCGAGCCGTAGACGTTGGGCTTGCCGGTCAACACGCAGGCGTCGTTGACCAGGTAGCGGGTCTGGAAGTTGTCGGTGCCGTCGACGACGATGTCGTAGCCGGCAAACAGCTCCAGGGCGTTGCTGGCATCGAGGCGCAGGGCGTGCGGCACCAGGTCGATGTGGGGATTGATGCCGCGCAGCCGGGCGATCGCCGCGTCCAGCTTCGGCCGGCCGACGTCGGCGTGGCTGAACAGCACCTGGCGGTGCAGATTGCTTTCGTCCACCACGTCGAATTCCACCAGCCCCAAGGTGCCGACCCCGGCCGCCGCCAGGTAGAGCCCGAGCGGCGATCCCAGGCCGCCGGTGCCGATGGCGAGCACGCGGGCGGCCTTGAGCAGGCGCTGCCCCTCCATCCCCACCTCCGGCATGATCAGGTGGCGGCTGTACTGGCGGATCTCCGCGGCGTCGAGCGACGGCAGCGCCGCTGCCGCGCCGCCGGCCGTGGCCGCGCCGGGATCGCCGGCGTCGCCGGTGCCGCCGGCGATCGACGGGATGATGGTCAGCGTGTCGCCGGCGGCGATGGGCGTGGCGCCGCGCTCGAGGTGGCGCACGTCGTCTTCGTTGAGAAAGATGTTGACGAAGCTGCGCAGCGTGCCGTCGGCGGTGTACAGGTGGGGCTTGAGCCCGGGATGCTGGCGCACCAGGTCGGCCAGCGCCTGATCCACCGTGGTGCCGGCGACGTCCACGTCGGCGGTTTCGCCGGTGAACCGTCGCAGGGGGGTCGGAATCTGAATCGTCACAGCCATGGGACCGTCTCCTTGTGTCGCCGGCCGTCAGCCGGCGCCGGCCAAGATCTCTTCTTCTTCGAAGCGCTCCCGGTCGTCGCGCAAGCGCCAGCTGCGGGCCGTGCCGGCTTGGCCCTGGCGCACCGCCACGATCAGGTACGACAGGCCCGGCCAGGCGTGCTCGCGATCGAACTCGCTGGGTTCGGCCGGGTGGTCGGGATGGGAGTGGTAGTAGCCGACGACCGACAGGCCCGCGGCGCGCGCCTCCTTGTGCGCCGCGAGCACGGTTTCAGGGCTGATCACGAAGCGGTTGTGGCGGCTGTCCTGGCGCTCGTTGCTGGCCGGCACCAGGCGCTCCACGCGGGTGGCGCCGCCGGCGGCGGTGCCGAGCAGGAAGCCGCAGCACTCCTCGGGGTAGGTGCGCTCGCCGTGGCGGGCGATGGCCGCCAGGTCCGTGCCGGCCAGGGTGAGCGACGGCGGGCGCCCGGCGGAAGTGGCGGCGGTGGCGGCAGCGCCGCCGGCGGTCGGGTCCTGAGTCATGCGGAGACTTCCTCCCAAAACGGGTCCGACAGGTACTTGTCGGCGCCGTCGCACAGCACGGTGACGACGTTGGCGGCGGCGCCCGGCGGCACTTCGGCGGCGACTTCGAGCGCCGCCGCGACGTTGGCGCCCGACGAGATGCCCACCCGCAGCCCCAGCTGGCGCGCCAGCCGGCGCACCATGGCATAGGCGCTCTCGGTCGCAATCTCGCGCGCCGCGTCGGCCAGGGCCGGATCGTAGATGGGGGGCACCAGCGCCGACTCCATGTGCTTCATCCCCTCCAGGCCGTGGAAGGGCGAGTCGGGCTCGACCGAGATCAAGCGCACCCGCGGCAGCTGCGCGCGCAGGTAGCGCCCGACCCCCATGAAGGTGCCGCTGGTGCCCAGGCCGGTGACGAAATGGGTAATCTGGCCGGCGCATTGGGCGACGATCTCGGGGCCGGTGGTGCGGTAGTGCGCCTGCCAGTTTTCGGGGTTGCCGTACTGGTCCAGGTACGCGTAGCGGTCCGCATGGGCGGCGGCCAGGCGGCGCGCCTCCAGGATGGCGCCGTCGCTGCCCGCGAGCGGATCGGTCAGCACCACCTCGGCGCCGTAGGCGGCCAGGATCTGGCGCCGCTCGCGGCTGGCGTTTTCGGGCATGCAGAGGGTCACCGGGATGCGCCGCGCCGCGCCGATCATGGCAAACGCGATGCCGGTGTTGCCGGAGGTGGCGTCGAGCAGGCGCCGGCCGGCCGCCCCCGCTCCCGCCGCCAGCAGCCCGCGGCGCTCCGCGTCCAGCACCATCGCCAGCGCCGGGCGGTCCTTGACCGAGCCGCCGGGGTTGGCCAGCTCGGCCTTGGCGAACAGGCGCACCTGGGGCCGGCCGGTCAGCTCGGACAGGTCGATCAGCGGCGTATTGCCGATCAGCTCCAGCACGCGCCGAGGCCCCCCGGCGGCGGCGATACCGGTGCCGGCGCCGGTGCCGGCGGCAGGCTGGAGCCCGGCGCGGGATAGCGAGGTGGTGTCCGGCATCCTTTGCAAACCGATCGAGCGGTGGTCCCCCCTGGAACCCATAAATATCACTGGTGCGGTCACGAATTCCGGCCGGGGCGCCAGGCGGCGGCCGGGCCTGGCCGCGAGGTGGCGGTGCCGGCAGGCGCCTGGGGATGTCGTGGTCCGCCGGCGAACGACGCGCCGGCGGGGGCCGGCGGCCGCGGCGGCCGCTCTACCGCGGCTGGAGCGCTTGCAGGATCTCGGGCGGCAGCGGCACCACCAGCGAAGCGGCGATCGACGCCGCGGTCAGCACCAGGCAGAGCAGCGCCGCGGCCTGGTGGTTGCCGCGCTCCGGCCGCAGCGGATCGAGCAGCCGCGCCACCAGGTAGCCGCCGATGAAGCCGCCGATGTGGGCGAAATTGTCCACGCCGCGCATGAGGAACCCGAAGATCGCCACGCTGATGGCGAAGCTCCATGCCTGCTGGCGGATGGCGCTGCTGCCGCTGCGCCGGCCGTAATACACCAGGGCGCCGATCAGGCCCAGGATGGGCGCCGAGGCGCCGACCGTCACCACCGCCCCGCCGCGGCCGATCAGGGCGATGACGGGGCCGAGCAGGCAACCGGTCTGCATGTGCTGCAGCAGCGCCATCGAGCTGCTGAGCAGGAAACCCGTCACCGACGACGCCGTGTAGAGGATGACCAGGCGGCTGGGGCCGTAGTATTCCGCGACCGCCGGCGCCAGCAGCCGCACCCAGTAGAGATTGAAGCCGATGTGCAGCAGCCCCGCGTGCAGCCAGCCGGCCGAAAGCGGTGTCCACCAGCGGTGCAACCCGTAGAGCGGCAGCGCGCCGCTGGCGCCAAATCGCAGCAGGCTCAGGTTGCTGGGCCCCAGGAAGTTGAACAGGCCCTGGGCCTGGATGCCGCTCGGATCGACCACCAGCATCAGCAGGTACAGAAGGATGCACCCGGCCAGGATCGCGTCGACAAAACCCAGGTCGCGGCCCAGGCGCGCCAGCCAGGGCGTCAGCCCCCACATCCCCGGATTGCGCCGCCCGCAATAGAGGCACTCCTGCTGGCTGACTCCCACCAGGCGCCCGCAGCTGGGGCAAAGGACCGATCCGGTGCGCTGACGCCCAAACATGGCGCGTACTCTATCGTCTCCTGGAGGTGCGGGCGAGGCGGCGCATCCTCCCGCCGCCAAACCGGCGGCCGCCGCTCGGCCGCGGGCGCCGGTTCAGGGTTCGTCGGCGTCCAGATCGGGGACGGCGGCCAGGGGCGGTTGCGACCAGGCGCGCGCCAGGATCTGGGCGGCGCGCGGTGCGTCGGACTGGCGGACCTCCAGCCGGTTCCAGGCGACCACGTTGGTGGACAGCAGGTTGACGGCCGGCAGGCGCTCTTCCAGCACGCACGAGCGCACGCCTTCCGATTCCAGCAGGGTGCTGGCCAGGTGGGCCTCCCAGGGGGTGTGGAAGCGGGCGACCGTGGTCAGGGGCGCGTCTTCGGGTGTGGCCGGGATGGGCGCCGCGGGGTCGGGGCTGCCGGCCGGGAACCGCGGCGGGACGGCGCGTCCCCGGATTGCGCCGGCATCGCCGGCGCGGTCGGGGGTGCGGGCGGCGGCGGCGACCTCTTCGGTCTTCCACAGCACGCCGCAGTCGCCGCAGCGGTAGCCCTTGCGCCCCACCGGCAGGACGCCCAGCATCATGCGCGACGAGCGCTCCAGCTGGAGGTCGGCGCTGCCGCAGGCGGGACAGCGCGGTTCGGCGGGTGCCTGATGGACAGCGCCGGGGCCATCGATGGCAGCGACCGCGTCGGTGGCACCGGGCGCATCGGCATCGGCGGCGGGCTCCTGGGCCAGCAGGTAGATTTCTGGCAGCGGCGCCAGGCGCCGCAGCGCTTCGGCCGCTGCCGCGGCGTCCTGCTCGCGCACCTTCAGCTGGATGCCGCCGATGGCGTTGGACAGCGCCACCATGCGGATGACGTGCTCGTCGGCAATCATTGCCACGATCCCTTCGGCGCCCAGCCGCGCCTGCGCGACCTGCGCCTCCCAGGGGGTGCTGAAGGTGGCGACCGTGACCAGCCGTTGCAGCTCGTAGTGCGGATCGAGATCGCCGCCGCTCACCGGAGCACCCCGCCGCTGCGCAGCAGCGCCATCACGCCCACGGCCAGGGCGACGAAAAAGATCGCCGTCACCAGTGCCGCGACCAGCCCCGCGCGCCGGCTGCGTTGGTGGGCGGTGATGAAATAGGCGCCCAGCGAGGCAAGCACGGCGAACAGCAGGAAGAGCACGACGCTCAGCAGCATGGTGTCGTCGTCATAGGCAGGGCAAGGCAGGACAGTCGGGAGCGGCGGCCGCCGGCCGGTCGCTCGCCGCTGCCCGGCGGCAGGATCTTATCCCGGCGTGTCCGGCGTTGCGAGCAGGGCGAGCGTGGCGAGCGCAAGCTGCCCCAGCCGCGCGGCGTTCCGTGGGCGTGTGTCGCGGTCGAGGGCGCGGCCGGAGATTTTGTCTTCAGGGCGCGCCGCGGTGACCGAGCAGGACGGCGACGTCGTCCTGGTGGACGCGGGTCCAGTTGCCGGTGGCTTGCAGCTGCAGCGCCAGCGCGCCGTTGTCGGCCGCGGCGCGCGGCCACAGCACCCAGTCGGCGCCGGAGCCTTCCAGCACCTGCTGCCAGCCGGGCTCCAGATTCTGCACCTGGCTGTAGGCGCGCTCGGTGGCGGCGTCGAACAGCGTTTCGGCGCGCGGATCGATGTAGACCTGCAGGCGGCCGTCGGTGCGCCAGTCCACGTAGCCGCCCCACGGATAGAAGGCGAACAGCTTGCCCCGCAAGTGGTGCGCCGCGGCGAAATCGAGCGCCGCGGCGGGCAGCAGGTCGCTGCGCGTGGTGGCGGCAAAGGCGCCGGACGCCGGCCGCGCCGCGAGCAGCAGGATGCATCCCACCGCGATGCCCGCGGCGGGCGGCACGGCGGCAAGCCACCACCGCCCCGCGCCGTCGCCGTCGCGCCGCGGGGCCGCGCCGTGGGCGCCTGCCGTGCCGCGTGCGGCCGCCATGCGGCGCGCCACCTCGCCGATCGCCAGCGCCAGGACCAGGCTCGCCGCAAGGGCGAAGAGTGGGATGAAACGGCGGCTGGCGCACGCCATGGCCAGGGTCACCGCCGCGGCGACGGCCGCCGCGCAGCTTTCGCGCCGGCGCCGGCGCCAGCCGCCGGCGGCGAAGAGGATCAGCGCCGCGATCGCCAGGACTCCGATCGCCCAGGGGAAGAGCGGCGCGCTCTGGCCGCGCGGCACGAAAGGCGACAGCCATTCGACCAGCAGCTGACGCGAGGCGCTGCCGGCCGCCAGCAGCCCCAGCGGGTAGGTCAGCGCGGCGGTGCCGTAGGGGTTGGCGAGCGTCGCGAACAGGCAGGCCAGCGCCGTGGCGGCCAGGTCGCGGAGCTGGCGGTGGCGGGCGGCAGACCCCGGCTCGCCGGCCGGGAAGCAGCCGTCCACCGCCAGCAGCGCCCACAGCAGGGCCAGGCCGAAGACGACGCCCGCGTGCAGATTGGCCCACAGCGCGAAGAGGACCGGCAGCAGCCGGAGCGACCCCTGGCGCAGCACGGTGACCTGCAACACGACGACGGTGAACAGCAACGAATACAGGTGGGGACGGATCTCGAAAAACACCATCGCCACGTGCAGGGTGAACAGCAGCACCGCGAAGGCGCCCGGCCAGGGCGCGCCGAGCCGGCGCAGCAGACGGAACAGCAGCAGGAACGTGGCCAGCAGCAGCAGCCACTTCCACACCATCAGCGACGCCAGTCCGAAGCTCTCCGCCCAGCCTTGGAAAATGACCTGCGCCAGCCACTCATGGTCGTGCCACGGTTGCCCCGCGGCGGTATAGGACCACGTATCCACCGCCGGCAACGCTTCGTGCTCCAGCATCCACCGCCCGGCCGCCAGGTGGAACCAGAGGTCGCCGTTGAACACCACGCCGAACCCCGCCGCGACGATGACCAGCGCCGCGGCCAGGCACCAGAGCCAGGCCACCCAGCGGCGCCGGCCAGGCACCGCTGCGCCGCCGTCGTCGCCGCCTTCGGCGGCCGGCGAGGGCGCTGCCGCGGCGCGCCGGGTGCGGGTCACTCGTGATGAGTCACTGCGAAGTGGTGTCGCGGTCGCCCTCTTCGAGGGCCTGGACGATTTGGGTGACTTCGACTTCCGCTTTGCGGATCTTGCCACGGCAGAGGTCGAGCAGCTGGGCGGCGCGGCGCAGCTCGCGGGCCAGCTGGTCGATGTCGATCTGGTCGCCCTCGATTCGTTCGAGGATGCCTTCCAGCTCTTCCATGGCCTGGCGAAAGCCCAGGTGCGCCGTTTCGGCGGGCGCCGCCGTCGCGGCTGCGTCGGCGCCTGCGGCAGGCGGTGCGTCCGCCGCCGGCGCCGGGTCGTGGTGATCGTCAGCCTGGCTCATCGGGTCCCCTTGTCGGCGTGCGGCAGGTGCCGGCTCATCGGGCTGCCTCGTCGGGAGGAGCCGCATGGAAGTCCAAAGCGATCTGTGCGCCGGCGGCCGGCGCCCTGGTGTTCGCCGCCGCCGCTGGCGTGGCCGCCGCCGGCCGTGCCGCCGCCGCCACCACGCGGCTGCGCAGCATGCCGCCGGCGAGCTGGCTGGTGAGCAGGGCGCCTTCAGGCACCCGGCCAGGTTCGCGCAGCAGCTGGCCGGCGGCGTCGCGGGTGATGCTGAAGCCGCGCTCCAGGGTGCGCTGGGGATCGAGCTGGAGCGCCAGGCGCTCCAGCCCCTGCAGGGTGGCGCGAGCGGTGCGCAGGTGGCCGCGGGCGGTCGCGGCGGCGCGCTCGCCGTGGCGCCGGCGCTCGCGCTCGCTGCGCTCGACCAGGCGCGGCGCGGCGGCGATCAGGCGCAGCTTTGCGCTGTCGCCGCGCCGGCCGGCGGCACGCAGGGCGCTGCCGCCCAACCGGGCGAGGCTGCGGGTGTGCTCGGCCAGGTGGGCGCTGGCGCCGGCCAGCCGCACGCGCGCCAGGCTGACGCCGCGCTGCGCCCGGCCCAGCGCTTCGCGCGCCCGCGCCGCCGGCCGCGGCGCCTGGCGCAGCAGCGCCCGCTGCAGTTCCAGGACGGCGAGATCGACGCGGGCGATCCGTTCGATCAGGAACTCCGCCGCCATCGTCGGCGTCTTCAAGGAGGTGTGCGCGACCAGGTCGGCGATCGAGCGGTCGATCTCATGCCCCAGGCCGGTGATCACCGGGAACGGCGCGCGGGCGATCGCTTCGGCGATCACCCGGCTGTCGAACGCCGCCAGGTCGGTGCGCGCGCCGCCGCCGCGGATGAGCACCGCGCAATCGATCGCGCGGGCGCCGGGCGCCGCCAGCAGGGCGAGCGCCGACGCCACCTGCCGCTCGGCGTCGCGCCCCTGCACCGCGGCGTGCACGAACAGGACGCGAAACCCGTAGCCGCTGGCCCGCAAGCCCGACAGGAAATCGTGGTAGGCGGCGCTCCCCTCGGAAGTGATCAGTGCCACGGTCAGCGGCAGGTCGGCCAGCGCCAGGGCGCGGTTGCGCTCCATCAGGCCGGCCGCCGTCAGCGCCGCCAGCGTTTCGCGGCGCCGCAGCTCCAGCAGGCCCAGGGTGAACGTCGGGTCGATCTCGCGCACGGTCAGCTGCACGCGGCCGCTGGGGCCGTAGAAGTCGAGGCTGCCGCGGCAGCGGATCTGCACGCCGTCGGTCAGGCGCTGGTCGGTCGCGGCGAGCACGCGTTTGACCCGCTGGTGATCGGTCGCCCACATCACCGCATCCAGCTTGCCGACGACGCCGTCGTCGTCGCCTTTTTCGATCAGCTCGAAATAGACGTGGCCGCGCGGCGACTGCTTGACGCGCTGCACTTCGCCGATCACCCAGACGCCGGAGAACGCTTCGCTGAGCAGCTCCCGGATCTCGCCGCACAGCTGCGAGACGCTGTAGGTGGGTTCCAGCAGGGGCAGGCTCAAAAGCGAATCTCCGTCAGACGGGAGCAGCTGTGGCGCGGGACGAGACAGGGGGCGCCGGCGTGGCGGCCCGGTCAATGATAGGACTTGAGCTCCTTGGACGACGTGAGCGGAATGGCTTCGGCCCATTCGATGGCTTTCTTGTCGCCCGCGGTCAGCTTGCCAAGGAAATCGACCGCTTCGTCCCGCTCGTGGAACAGCCGCCATATAAAGGTGTGGCCGGCGGGGGCGGTGAAGTAGGTGTAGTGCTTGGCGCCGTTGGAAAGGTCGAAGCCGAGGTTGGTTTCGCCGTTGACGCCGACGCAGGCAAGGGCGATGGCGCGGCAGGCCAGGGCCAGGGCCTTGATGGCGTCTTCGTAGTCGCTCAGCTCTTCGCGCGACAGCGGCGAGTGATAGAGCGAGATGCGGGTGCAGTCTTCTTCCGCCAGCAGGTTGTAAGGAATGTCGTTGCGGTCCATCGCATCCTTGGTCTCACCGGTGGTGACGAACACGTCGTCGGTGCCGGTCACCTTGTAGGTGATGGCGTACACGTCCTTTTCAAGCTGCGAGAAGGCCTCGGCCAGGATGCTCTCATCTTCGATGGTGAAGTAGTACAGCCGGTTCATCAAGCGTCGCGCTGCCATAAACTCCGCTCCCCCACTGGCTGAAGTTGGCGCTTTCGCGCCACTCCGAATGCGCCAGTCTAGCACACGGCCGCCAGCCGCCCGAGCCCCAGGCGCCGCCCGCCAAGCGGTTCGGTAGCATGGCAGTACTGCGGTGCCGCAGAGACCGCGCAAGCGGCGGTGCGCGATGACCGCGCAATCACTCACGCCTTATTTGCGCCATCGCCGTCCACTCCCGCCTCGGGGGGAGGCAGCCACAAGGCGGGAACGCCACCCCAGGGGCTGCTGCGTGGGCGAGGCGCGTTGCGCGTGATACTCTTCCAACTCCCGCCGGCCCCATGAGCCATGCTCACCAAATTGAAGATCCGCAACTTCAAGCTATTCGATGAGGTCGAGCTTGAGCTGGGCGATCGCGTCGTTCTGATTGGTCCCAACAACTCCGGCAAGACCTCGGCTCTCCAAGCCTTGGCCCTCTGGGACATCGGGGTCAAACGTTGGAGCGAGAAACGGGGCGCGGGTAGCGTCCCGGAAAAACGGCCCGGGGTCACCATCAATCGGCGCGACCTTATTACCGTGCCCGTGCCGGCCGCCAATCTGCTGTGGAAGGATCTGCACACCCAGGAAGCGAGCCACGAAAATGGCGGCACGCGCAAGGTGAACATCGAGGTCACCGTCGAAGGTATAGCTGACGGCGCAACCTGGAGCTTCGGCCTTGAGTTCTATTACGCCAACGAAGAATCCTTCTACTGCCGCCCCTTGCGAACGGGGAGCGGCGAACGTATGGATTTGTCAAGGGCCGCCACCGAAGTTCGGGTGGCCTACCTGCCGCCGATGTCGGGGCTCGCAACCAGCGAGAACCGGCTGGACGAAGGCGCGGTGAATGTGGCCCTAGGCGAAGGTCGCACGGCCGAAGTCCTGCGCAACCTCTGCTACCGCGTATTGCAAGGGCCGAACGGCGAAAGCCAATGGCAGCAACTCGTTGACAGCATGGGTTCGCTTTTTGGAATCACCCTGGAAAAGCCCATGTACATTCCTGAGCGCGGCGAGATCGTCATGGCTTACCGCGCTCGCCAGGGGGTTCGCCTTGACATCTCGGCCAGCGGCCGGGGCCAGCAGCAAACCCTGCTGCTGCTCGCCCACATGATCGTCAACCCGGGCGCCGTTCTGATGCTTGATGAACCGGACGCACACCTGGAAATCCTGCGTCAACGGCAAATTTACCAGATCCTGACAAGGGCTGCCGTCGCTACCGGCAGTCAGATTCTTGCCGCGAGTCATTCCGAAGTGCTGCTCAACGAAGCGGCGGGCCTCGACGTCGTCATTGCGTTCGTGGGGAAGCCGCACCGGATCGATGATCGCGGCAGCCAGCTGTTAAAGGCCCTCAAGGATATTGGCTTTGACCACTACTACCAGGCCGAGGAAACAGGTTGGGTGCTCTACTTGGAAGGCTCCTCGGACCTGGCGATCCTGAATGCCTTCGCCCACCGGCTGGACCACTCGGCGAAGCACTGGCTGCAGCGCCCTTTCGTGCAGTACGTGGCAAACCAGCCGCGGAAAGCGCAGGAGCATTTCCACGGCCTGCGAGAGGCCAAGCACGACCTGGTGGGCGTGGCTTTATATGATCGCCTGAGCCAGGGCCTCCCGAGGGATTCACATCTGCAACAGCTGATGTGGAGCCGGCGCGAGATCGAGAATTACCTTTGCCAGCGCGAAACGCTGATCGCCTTCGCTGAATCGGAGGGTCGGGCACAGACGGGAGGCGAGCTGTTCGCCGTTCCCTGGCGCGGCGCAATGGAGGAGGCGATCAGGGACATTGAGGCTGCCCTTGCGACGCTCGACTTGCCCTCTCCCTGGGGCCCTGACATCAAGGCGAGCGAGGACTTCCTCGACCGGCTATTTGCTCGCTTTTACGCCAATCTTCGTCTACCGAACGTCAAACAGAAGTCCGACTACCATTTGTTGGTGTCATACGTGCCCCTTGAGTCGATCGACGCTGAAATACGCGACAAGCTCGACGCCATAGCATCCGTGGCGGCTGGCGCCCGACCCAGGCGATCGTGACTGCGCCGCGCAAGGTATCGGCGCTGTGCCGGCGCCGTTCGGCCTCGGATACGCGTTGCCCTCGATCTAACTAAGACTGAGGGCTAGGGGTAATATCCGCGCGCCGTGCGGGCCTTGAGGCCCGGCTTGAGCATCTTGACGTCGATCTGCCGGAAACCGGAGCTGCCCGCCGTCACGTTGGATTGGAACGCCAGCAGGTAGCGGCTGCGCAGCTCGCGTTCGATCTCGCCGTAGATGCCCGCCAGCTCCTCCGCCTTGCTGACGAAGAAGACGCGGCCGCCGGTCGAGTCGGTGAGGCGCTTGAGCTTGCCGCGGATGCCGACGTAGCGCACCGGGATGTTGAGGCCGATGACGTAGATCGCGACGCCGCTGCGTTCGGCGAACTCGAAGGCCTCTTCGAAGCTCAGCTGGCTGCTGGTGTCGTCGCCGTCGGAGAGCAGCACCAGGGCGCGCTGGCCGTGGGTGCCGCGGTAGTAGAACAGGCTGTGCACCAGCGCGTCGTGGATCGAGGTGGCGCCGTCGGCCTGCAGGCGGGAGATCGACTCGGCCGCGGCGCGGGGATCGTCGGTGAGCGGCATGCGCAGGATCGGCGTGTCGGAAAACGTGAGCGTAAAGCACCGGTCGCCCCGCCGCACCATGCGCTCCAGGAAGCTGCCGGCGGCGCGCTGCGCCTCGCCCAGCGACGACGCCATCGAGCCCGAGGTATCGATCAGGATGCCCAGGGTCAGCGGCAGGTTCTCGACCAGCTGGAACTTTTGCAGCTTCTGCGGCTGGCCGCCTTCGAGCACCTGGAAATCGTCGGCGGTGAGGCCGTAGACCAGCTTGCCCGCGCCGTCCGTGACGGTGGTGTAGAGCTCCACCAGGCTGACCGCCATCTCTTCGACGAACTGCGGCGAACGCAGGAAGCGCACGTCTTCCGCCCGGCTGCCGTCGTCCAGCTGCGCCGACACCGTGAGGTACAGGGTGTCGCCCTCCTTCGGCAGCTCGACGTTCGTTTCCCAGGGCGGCTGGGTGAGCTTTGCCACCACCGTGTCGTTGAGCCGGAATTCCACCTGCTCGACGCGCTTTTCGGATGGCACGGTGACGTCGGCCACCGCCCGCACGCGGCCGGGGGCCGGCCGCGTGCCGCGCGCCGGGGAGGTGATCGCCACCGCCAGGCTGCCGTGCGGCTGGTTGACGACGATCTCGTCCGACTGCACCAGCTTGCCGCCGGCGTCGAAGCCGTCCACGCGCACCACCTGCTCGGCCGGCAGCCGGTTGAGCCGCAGCTCGACGGAGTAGGGCGGGCTGGCGCGCGAGTACTGGACCTTGCCGTCGACCAGAAACGCCACTCGGACGATGCGCTTGCCGGTGATCAGCGCCTCGGCGCGCCACAGGCCGAACACCACGTCGTCGGGAGGCAGGATCTTGATCGAATCCTTGTCCACCGCTTCGGGCGCCGGCAGGGGCTGACGCTTCGCCGCCGCCCCGGTGGGCAGCGCCGGCGCCAGGCTCTGCGCCAGCTGCGACAGGCCCAGCGAGGTCGGCTCTCCCGGCACGATGAAGCCGCGCGCCACCAGTACTTCGGCGCCGCTGCCTTCGTCGTGGATCTTCAAGCGCATGACGAAGGGGCGGTGCGGGCGCAGCTCGCGGTCGATGTCGAGCGCCACCGGCTGCCCCGCCGCGGGAGCCGGCAGCCGGAAGCGCAACCGGAAGCTCTCGAAAATCTGGCCGCTGTTTTCGATCGCACCTTCGACCGTGAGGCTGACCACCTGCGGCTTGCCGGCACTGCCCGCCGCGGCCGCCGGATTGGCCGCCGGCGCGGTGTGGCTGCCCGCGGCCGCCGGCGCGGCGGCGGCGCCGGGGGAGTCGCTGGCGCCGGCATCCTGGTCGGCATCGACCCTGCCGGTGGGCACGACCAGCACGATGGCGCGGGCCACCAGGCGCAGCCCGGACCGTTCGGGAAACGCCAGCTCGACGCGCGGCTCGGCGAGCGCCGGCGGCCCTGCCGGCAGCGTCGTCGCCGCCGCCTTGCGGGCCCACTGCGCGAGGTCGGCAGGCGGATCCAACAGCCCCTCGCCCTGGCCGTCGGGGCGCATGCCATAGTCGCGGTGCGCCGTCTGCATCGCTTCCTTCTCTTTGCGCCGCTTGCCGCTCAGCCCGCTGATGCCGGTGACCTGGTCCACCAGCCGCGCCTCCTTGCACAGCCGCAGGTCCAGGCGCCCGCCGTCCAACTGCTCGAGCCAGTACTGCATCTCGGAGCTGTACAGGTCGCGCTTGTCGTCGGACTCGGTCCAGGCGCGGTACGGCTCGCCCTCGCTGGGCCGATACAGCACCAGGCTGCCGCGCCGCTCATCGGCCGCGGCGCCGGCGCCGTAGCTCCACACCTCCAGCGGTTTGAACGTCGTGCCGCAGTCGAGGATGGTGCGCTTGACCGGCGCCCCGTTGAGGAACAGCAGCTGCGCCCGCACGTCCTCGGGCGACACGAACTGCTGGTTTGCCAGCCGCAGGCGCCGTGCGATGCCCTCCTTGAGGTTCGCCGTGCTGTCGCCGTTGGGCGCGCGCGCCAGAAATTCGTCGATCCAGCGCTGCCGCGCGCCGACGTCCATGTGGGAGAGCGCCGTGCGCTGCTCGTCGCCGAGCAGCAGCTGCGGCCCATCCTGAAAGAAGGCGCGTTGCGGCTCGGGCCACTGCACCGGGTCGTCCTGCGCCGCCGGTGCCGGCGGCACCGCGGCCTCCGCCAGGGCGGCGGAGCGGGCCGACCGGACGGCAGGGCTGGCAGGCAGACAGAAGATCAGGGATGCGAGGAGCGGCAAACAGATTGCGGAATTTTTCACGTCAGCCAGTATCGCACGCCTGCCCGGCTGCACGGTAGAGGGTAGGCCGATCCTCTGCCGCGTCAGAATTGCCGCCTCTGGACGCCAGGGGGGCGCCGCCGGGCGGCGCCCCTGCCAAAACAGCGTCAGGCTCTGGCCAGGCTGGTCAGCCTGCGCAGGCTTTGAGGCAGTTGGTCTCGATGGCGTCGCAGTTCTGGATGCAGGTCTGGTTGCCCTTGCACGCGGTTATGCAGGTGCCCGCCTGAAACCAGCAGTTGTCGATGCACATGGTTGCCGCCTTGGCCTGGCTGCGGCCTGCCAGTGCGATCAGCACCACCATCAAACCCAGAAGCAGCCTACGAAGTTTCCTCATCACTCCTCCAGTCTTATGAAACCTGCGCGGCGCATTGTATGCGCAATGAGTCTGTGCGCAATGACAGGGAAGCGACGCTGCGGGAGGCTGCGGATTGTCTCGCCGCGGGTAGCACTAGCGGGGGTCGGGGCTCGCCGGCGTCGCGAAGCCGCGCCGGCGCAGCAGGGCGACGACGCGCGGCGAGCCGATCGTCTCGGGCGCTTCCCCCCAGCGGTTGATCGACTCTGCCCGCCGTGCGCCGGCGTCGAGCAGCAGCTCGACCACCGTGCAGTAGTCGTCGTCCGCCTTGCGGCAGTGCCTGGACCCGTGCACCGCCCAGGCCAGCGGCGAGCTGCCGAAGGCGCTGTCGCGCGGATCGAGCGGGGCGCCCAGCTCCACCAGGACCCGCACCGTGTCCGGCCTGCCCATCCAGGCGGCGGCGTGCAGCGGCGTGCCGCTGCCCCGCCGCTCCGTCGCCAGGTCGAAGCGCAGCGCCGCCATCAGGCGCACGGCGTCGGCGCGCCCCTGCTCGGCGGCCAGCGTCACGACCGATCGATCCTCGGCATCGAGCTCGGCGAGCAGCGCGGGATCGCGCTCCAGGAGCGCGCGCGCCGCGGCTTCGTCGGCGCGCAGGCAGGCGCCCAGCAGCTGGTCGCGCGGGGTCAGCCGGGTGGTGTCGGCGCCGCGCGCGGCCAGCACGTCGGCGATCGCGAAGCTGCCGCAGCGCACGGCCAGGACGTAGGCGGTGCGGCCGTCGGCACGCGGCTGGTCGATCCTGGCGCCGTAATCGAGCAGCATCCTGGCCGCCTGCCGCGAGCGGCCGCCCCTGGCGAAGGCGTGCAGCGGCGTCTCGTCGCCGGCGCCGCTCGCGACGTTGGGGTCGGCGCCGTGCGTCAGCAGCCACCGCATGCCGCGCGTCGCCGCGGCGCAGCCGGCATGGGGCTCCTTGTAGCCGGCCAGGAAATACAGCGGCGTGTTGTCGTACGGCGCCTGCCGGCTGCTGACGTCGGCGCCGTGATCGAGCAGGGCCTGCAGGCAGTCCCGATGATCGAGCTGGGCCGCGTGGTAGACCGATTCGCAGTCGTCGGGTTGCGCGCCATGTTCGAGCAGCGTGCGCACCACGGCGGCGTTGCCCGCCCAGCAGGCGCGAAACAGCGCCGGCAGCTTGCACGGCGTGCCGCCGTCGTCCTCAAACGTGTGGGTATTGGCATCCGCTCCGGCCGCGAGCAGCATGTCGACGCAGCGGCGGATGTCGCGCGCTGCCGCGGCGCCCAGGCGATGCAGCGGCGAAGCGCAGGCGTAGAGGATCGGTTGCCAGCCGTCGTCGGCATGCGCCGCCGTGGCCGCGGCCGGGTCCGCGGCCAGGATCTCGCCCAGGCGCCGCGGGCGTCCGGCGGCGCAAACGCTCCACACGTCGACCTCCGCGGCGGCCGGCCAGCGCTGGACGATGCGCTCCGCCAGGCGCCGATCGCCCGCGCGCACCGCCGCCAGCAGGCGCTCGCCGTGGAAGGCGGGCGGCTGGCGATCTTCGATCCTTGTCATCAGGTTTCATCCGGCTTGCCGCGAATCGGCGCCGGTATTTGGCGGCGGAGCGGCGAGCGATTAGACTGTGGGCTCGCATTATGCCGCGACATCTGCGCAATACGCCGATACACGACTGGGAAGCTGGGGACGCGGTGCAGGGCTACGCGCTGCTCACCAAGAAGGAGCTGCGCCAGGACCGCAACGGCAAGAGCTATCTGGACATGGAGCTGGCCGACTCCAGCGGTTCGATCGTCGCCAAGGTGTGGGCGGACAGCCCGGCGCTGCACGGCCAGTTCGAGCTGCACCGGTTCATCGCCTTCAAGGGCACGGTCAAGAGTTACCGCGAGCAGCTGCAGCTGACCATCGACGACTGCCGCGAAGCGGTCGAAGACGACCGGCGGCTGGGCTTCGACGAAGCGCTGCTGGTGCCTTCGACGCGCGAAAACATCGACGACCTGTGGCTGCGCTTGACGACGCTGCTGGAGGTGGAGGTGGACCGCCCGGTGCTGCGGCGTCTGGCGGCGGAAACGCTGGCGCTGTTCGGCCCCGAGCTGCGCGAGCATCCCGCCGCCAAGTCGATGCATCACGCCTACCGCGGCGGCCTGCTCGAGCACGTGGTGTCGATGGCGGAGCTGGCGGTCGCGGTGTGCCGCCATTATCGCGACCTGGACCGCGACCTGATTCTGCTGGGCGTGCTGTTCCACGACCTGGGCAAGCTGCGCGAGCTGGGCGCCATGCCGGTCAACGACTACACCCTGGAGGGGCGCCTGATCGGCCACGTGGTCCTGGGGCGCGATCTGCTGCGCGAGCGCTGCGCCGCGATCGCCGACTTCCCCGACGACCTGCGCCTGCTGCTGGAGCACCTGGTGCTGTCGCACCAGGGCAAGAAGGAATTCAGCTCGCCGGTGGAACCGATGACGCTGGAAGCGGTGACGCTGCACTTCATCGACGACCTGGACGCCAAGCTCAACCAGCTGCGCATCGCCCGCGAAAGCTCGCCGGGAATGCTGTACCACCGAGGTCTGGCGCGCTTCGTCTACCTGCCTTCGCCCGACCGCGAGAGCCCGCCGCCTCCCGATCCGGGCGACGCCGCCGCCGATGGCGCCCCGGCGCCGACCCAGACCGCGCTGTTCAGCGAGGGCGCCGCCGCGGCGCCGTCGCCGTTACCAGCGGACCTGGTACAGCATCCAGTAAACGACCACACCCGTCACTGACACGTACATCCAGATCGGCAGCGTCCAGCGGGCGATCCGCCGGTGCTGGTCGAAGCGCTGGCGCAGCGCGCGGCTGAGGGTGATCAGCGCCAGCACCGGCACCGTCGCGGCCAGCAGCGTGTGGCTGATCAGCACCGTGAAGTACAGGGTGCGCCAGCCGCCGGTGCCGGGAAAGTGCACCGACCCCACCTGTGCGTGGTAGATCAGGTACGAGGTCAGAAAGATCGTCGAACAGACCAGCGCCGCGATCATCACGTTGCGGTGGGCGATCCGGCGACGGTTGCGGATCAGCAGGAAGCCGGTGGCGAGCAGGACGGCGGCGATGGCGTTGAGCGTGGCGTTGAGCGCCGGCAGATCGTGCAGGTGGAGCATGGCTGGTTTCGGCGGGTGCCTTTTCGCTGGTCTGGGATCGGTGGCGTCGGGGCCGGCGCCTTGCTCAGGCCGGCGGCGGCGCTGTGGCGGCGAGCGCCTGCGCGTCGGCGGTCAGGCGGGCGAGCGATGGCGCATCGAGCCCTTGATAGTAGCCGCGGACGATGCCCCCGGCATCCACCAGCACGAAGCGGGTGCTGTGCAGGACGGCTTCCGCGGGCGCCGCCATGCCGCCGCCACCGCCGGGCTCCAGGGCCAGCTTGAATCCATCGCGCGACAGGCTCTGCATCGTCCGCGGCGGTCCGGTCAGAAAGAGCCAGCGCGGGCTGGCGCCAAAGGACCGCGCATAGGCGGCCAGCACCGGCGCCGTGTCGTAGGCCGGATCGACGCTGAACGACACCAGGCGGATGCCTGGCTTTGCCTGGCTTGCCGGTTGCGCCGTGCCGGCCGCCGCCGCCGGCAGCGCGCGGTCCAGGCGCGCCATCTGGGCGCTGAGCAGCGGGCACGACGAGCCGCAGCGGGTGAAGACAAAATCGGCGATCCAGGGCGCCCCGGCCAGGTCGGCCAAGCGAACCGTGGTGCCGTCGCGGTTGGTCAGCGCGAAATCCGGCACGCGCCCCAGCCGGGGCAGCGCCGCCGCCGCAGCGCCCGCGTCGCGCGCGCGCTGTTGGTAGACCGCGGCGACGCCCACGCCGGCGAGCACCGCCAGCAGCAGGCCCCACAGCGCAAGCCGCAGCCAGCCGCGCGACACCGGCTTATCCCACCAGGCGCTCGACCAGCATGACGCCCAGCAGCGCCGGCAGGTAGAGCAGCGAGGCGAGCATCAGGCGCCGGGCGCGCACCGTCGAGCGCTGGCGGGCGAAGGCCAGGGCAAAGCCCAGGTAGGCCACCCCGAGCGCCAGGGCGCCGGCGAAATAGATGCGCCCGGTCAGGTTGAGCAGCGACGGCAGCAGGCTCACCGGCACCAGGGCGGCGCCGTAGAGCACGCTCTGCCGCCCGGTCCAGGTGCCGTCCGGATCGACCACCGGCAGCATGGGGAAGCCGCCGCGCGCGTAGTCTTCCCGGCACAGCCAGGCGATCGCCAGGAAGTGCGGCATCTGCCAGAAGAACAGGATGCCGAAAAGCGCCCAGGCACCCAGGTCCACCTGCCCGCGCACCGCGCACCAGCCCATCATCGGCGGCAGCGCGCCCGGCACCGCGCCCACCACGGTCGCCAGCGAGCTGATCTTTTTGAGCGGCGTGTACACGAAGACGTAGCCGGCGAGCGCCACGGCGCCCAGCGCCGCGGTGAGCGCGTTGACCGCCAGGCTCAGCTCGACCAGGCCGGCGACCGCCACCACGACGCCCGCGAGCAGCGCCAGGTCGGCGTCGATGCGCCCCGCCGGCAGCGGCCGCGCCGCGGTGCGGCGCATGCGCGCGTCCGATTCGCGCTCCCAATACTGGTTGAGCATGGAAGCGCCCGAGGCCACCAGGCTGATGCCGACCAGGGTGGCGACCAGCTGCCAGGACAGCAGCTTGCCGCCGGCCAGCAGGAAGCCCAGCGCGCCGGTCAGCGCCACCATCAGGGTGATCTCCGGCTTGGCCATCTCCACCAGGTCGGCGAGCGCCAGCGGGCGGCCGGTCGCCGCCAGGGCCAGGCCCGGCGAGGTCATGGCCGGCATCACCGGCGTCGCCTGGGCTGCCGCGCCCGCCGCCGGCGAATGGGCGCCTGGCGCACGAGTTGCTTGTGGCTCCACCATGACGTCCGCGAGTCTAACACCAGCCCGGCGCGGGGCGGCGGGGCCGGTACAAAAGAGGAGTTGTCGACCGCTTGCGCCGGCTCGCGACGCCTGTTAGCATCCGGCGCTTGTGACGAGTTTCACAAACTCCCGGCGGCGGGGCTTACCCGCGGGCGGAGCGGGCGCGTGTGCGCCGCAGCGCCCGACCGGCCAGTTCGGCCGTTAACCGCCTTTACGGTCAGGTCCACAGGGTCATCGGAGCCATGCAGACCTTCCACCATAGCGCCAACTCGATCGCCAAGCTCAGCATCGTCGTCGTGGCCGCCGTGGTGGCCGTCCTGGGCTGGCTCGGCCTGGAGCTGTTCCGCGCGCCCTACACCACGCGTGAGGGCGAGGTTCAGGAGCAGCCGGTGGTGTTCAGCCACGAGCACCACGTCGCCGGGCTGGGCATCGACTGCCGCTACTGCCACACCTCGGTCGAAAAATCCAACTTCGCCGGGCTGCCGCCGTCGGCCACCTGCATGAACTGCCACCGCCAGATCTGGACCAACGCCGATCTGCTGGCGCCGGTGCGCGAGAGCTACGCCACCAACAAGCCGCTGCGCTGGGCGCGCCTCAACGACCTGCCCGATTACGTCTACTTCAATCACAGCATTCACATCGCCAAGGGCATGGGCTGCGTTTCCTGCCACGGCGAGGTGGACAAGATGCCGTTGATGTACGCCAACGCGCCGCTGACCATGGAGTGGTGCCTGGACTGCCACCGCAATCCGGCCAAGAACGTGCGTCCTCGCTCCGAGGTCTTCAATCTGCACTGGCAGCCGCCGGCAGACGGACAACGTGCCGCGGCGCTGCGTGCCGCGTTGGTCAAGGAGTACAAGATCCAATCTCTCACCAGCTGCTCGACCTGCCACCGCTAGCACGGCCGGCCGACAGCACGGGCTTTCCAGAAAGCGAGAACGATGGACAGCGCCAAAGGTCCTGAAGCGAAATGCGGCGCCGAGCCCTCCCGCCGCGTCGAGGCTGCCAGCCTCGATCTCGCGGCGGTGCGAAGCCGGCTGCAGGAGGCGCGCGGGCCGCAGTTCTGGCGGAGCCTTGACGAGCTCGCCGGCACGCCGGAGTTCCAGGAGGTGTTGCACCGCGAGTTCCCGCGCCAGGCGTCGGAGTGGGTGAACACCCCCGGCGTCGATCCGTCGGTGTCGCGGCGCGCCTTCCTGCAGCTTTCCGGCGCCTCGCTGGCGCTCGCCGGGCTGACCGCCTGCACGCGCCAGCCGGTCGAGCGCATCGTGCCCTACGTCGAGCAGCCAGAACAGGTGATTCCGGGCCGGCCGCTGTTTTTCGCCACCACCCTGACCCACGGCGGCTACGGCATGGGCGTGCTGGCGGAGAGCCACGAAGGGCGGCCCACCAAGCTGGAGGGCAACGTCGCCCATCCGGCCAGCCTCGGCGCCACCGACACCTTCACCCAGGCCTCGGTGCTCACCCTGTACGACCCGGCGCGCTCGCAGGCGGCGCTGCGCAACGGCGGCGCGGCGATGATCAGCACGTTCCTGGTGGAAGTCGCCCAGCTGCTGCGCGCCAAGCAGGCCTCCGGCGGCGCCGGCGTGCGGCTGCTGTCGGGGGCGGTCACCTCGCCCACCTTCGCGGCGCAGATCAAGGAGTTCAGCTCCCGCTACCCCAACGCCCGCTGGCACCGCTGGGAGGCGGCCGGGCCGCTGCAGGCGCGCGCCGCGGCGCAGAAGAGCTTCGGCCGGCCGGTCGACGCGCGCTACGACCTGACCCACGCCGACGTCATCGTCACCTTCGACTGCGACCTGCTGGCCGCCGGTCCGGGCGCGGTGCCCTGCGCCCGCCAGTTCGCCGACCGCCGCCGGCTGCGCGAATCGCGCCCCGACCTGGCGCAGACGATGAACCGGCTGTATGCGATCGAAACCTCGCCGTCGAGCACCGGCAGCATCGCCGACCACCGCCTGCCGCTCGCGCCGGCGGAGCTGGAAGCGCTGCTGCTGGCCCTGGCGGCCGAGCTTGGCGTGGCGGTCACCGCCGCGCCCAACGGCCTGGGGGCCAAGGCGAGCGCCTGGCTGCCGGTGCTGGCCGCCGACCTCAAGGCCCACCCCGGCGCATCGCTGGTGGTGGCCGGCGAAACCACCTCGCCCGCGGCGCAGGTGCTGGCCGCCGCCATCAACGAAAAGCTGGGCAACGCCGGCAAGACGGTGATCTATACCGAGCCGGTGGAGCTCGACGCGGTGGACAACCTGCAGTCGATCAAGGACCTGGTCGGCGACATGCGCGCCGGACAGGTCGACGTGCTGATCATCCTGGACGGCGTCAACCCGGTGTACACGGCGCCGGTGGATCTCGACTTCGCCGCCGCCCTCAAGCAGGTCAAGACGACGATCCATCACGGCCTGTATCTGGACGAAACCGCCGAGTACTGCCACTGGCACCTGCCGGGCACCCACGCGCTGGAAGCGTGGGGCGACGCGCGCGCCTTCGACGGCACCGCCAGCCTGACCCAGCCGCTGATCGAGCCGCTGTACGGCGGCAAGAGCGCGATCGAAGTGATGGCGATCCTGCTCGGCCACGGCGAGGCGACCGGCTACGACCTGGTGCGCGCCACCTGGAACGGCAAGCTTCCCGGCGGCGGCGACCCCGAAGTGGCCTGGCGCAAGGCGCTGCACGACGGCGTCATCCCCGGCACCGAGCAGCCGCCGCTGGGCGGCGTCACGGTGGCCGCGGCGGCCGTCTCCGAAGCCGCCGCCCAGATCACCGCGGCACGCGCCGCCGCCGCCGCCGGCCAGCTCGCCCTGGTCCTGGTGCCCGACTCGACGATCGGCGACGGCAGCTGGGCGCCCAACGCGTGGCTCCAGGAGCTGCCCAAGCCGGTGACCAAGCTGACCTGGGACAACGCCGTGCTGATGTCGCCCGCCACCCACCAGCGCCTCAAGCTCGATTGGGAAGAGCGGGTGCGCGTCAGCTTCGGCGGCCGCACGGTGGACGCCGCGGTGTGGGTGCTGCCGGGGCAGGCGGACGACACGCTGACCCTGTCGCTGGGCTACGGCCGGCGGCGCGCCGGCGAAGTCGGCACCGGGCTGGGCTTCAACGCCTACCCGCTGCGCACCGCGGCCGGCCTGTGGGGCGGCGCCGGGGCGACGATCAAGGGGCTGGGCGAGCGCTACACCTTTGCCTGCACCCAGAACCACCACGCCATGGACCAGGAGCAGGGCATCGACGAAGACCAGCTGGCGGGCGAAAAGGCGGTGGTGCGGCACGCCATCCGCACCGGCACCGTCGCGGTGTTCCAGGCCGATCCCGACTACGTGCACCGCGACGCCGAAGCGCCGGAGCGCGGCAACACCTTGTACCCCAACAAGAATTACGAAGGGCACGCCTGGGGCATGGCGATCGATCTCAACGTCTGCACCGGCTGCAGCTCGTGCGTCATCGCGTGCCAGGCGGAGAACAACATCCCCACCGTCGGCAAGGACCAGGTGACGCGGCGCCGCGAAATGCACTGGATCCGCATCGACCGCTACTTCACCGGCGACATGGACGATCCGCAGCTGCACAACCAGCCGGTGCCTTGCCAGCAGTGCGAAAACGCCCCTTGCGAGGTGGTCTGCCCGGTCGGCGCCACCAGCCACAGCGACGAAGGGCTCAACGACATGGTGTACAACCGCTGCGTCGGCACCCGCTACTGCTCCAACAACTGCCCCTACAAGGTCCGCCGCTTCAACTTCCTGCGCTACAGCGACAACAAGAGCCCGCTGGCGGCGATGCTGTACAACCCCGACGTGACGGTGCGCATGCGCGGCGTCATGGAAAAGTGCACCTACTGCGTGCAGCGCATCGAGCACGCCAAGATCGACTCCAAGGTGAGCGGCCAGCCGATCGCCGAGGAGCGGCTCAAGACCGCCTGCCAGCAGGCGTGCCCGACGCAGGCGATCGTCTTCGGCGACCTGAACGCCGAAAAGTCGGGCGGCCCGGCCTGGCAGGTGTCGAGCGTCAAGGCCAGCCCGCTCAACTACGGCCTGCTGGAGGACCTCAATACCCGGCCGCGCACCACCTACCTGGCGCGCGTCACCAATCCGAACCCGCAGCTGGCAGCAGCGCCTGGCGAGAAGAGGACCTAGCATGGCCACCCTTGACGTAGACCGGCGCACCGGGCTCGCGCTGCCACCGCAAAAGGAGGTGGTGATCGATCCGGACTACACCGCCGGCAAGATCACCGACAAGATCACCTCGATCATCACCGGCGCCACGCCGCGCTGGTGGTATGCCGCCTTCGGCCTGTCGTTCCTGGTTTTGATGATGTTCATGGGCGCCGTCACCTGGCTGTTCTGGAAGGGCGTCGGCATCTGGGGCATCAACATCCCCAACGGCTGGGGCTTCGCCATCATCAACTTCGTCTGGTGGATCGGCATCGGCCACGCCGGCACGCTGATCTCGGCGATCCTGCTGCTGCTGCGCCAGGACTGGCGCACCTCGATCAACCGCTTTGCCGAAGCGATGACCCTGGGCGCCGTGGCCTGCGCCGGCATGTTCCCGATCCTTCACCTGGGGCGGCCGTGGCTCGCCTATTGGCTGATGCCCTACCCCAACACCATGGGGCTGTGGCCGCAGTTCCGCAGCCCGCTCATCTGGGACGTGTTCGCGGTGTCGACCTACGCCACGGTGTCGCTGCTGTTCTGGTACACCGGCCTGGTCCCCGACCTGGGGACCATGCGCGACCGCGCCAAGACCAGGGTGTCGCGCGTCGTCTACGGCGCCCTGTCGCTGGGCTGGCGCGGCTCGGTCCGGCACTGGAACAACTATGAGAGCGCCTACCTGCTGCTGGCCGGCCTGGCGACGCCGCTGGTGCTGTCGGTGCACACGGTGGTCAGCTTCGACTTCGCGATCGGCATCATCCCCGGCTGGCACTCGACGATCTTCCCGCCCTACTTCGTCGCCGGCGCGATCTTCGACGGCTTCGCCATGGTGTTGACGCTGGTGCTGCCGCTGCGCGCCGCCTTCGGCCTGCACGGCCTGATCACCGAGCGCCACCTGCATGCGATGGGCAAGGTCATGCTGGCCACCGGCTGGATCGTGTTCTACGGCTACATGATCGAAATCTTCTACGCCTGGTACAGCGCCAACGATTCCGAGTGGTTCATGATGAAGAACCGCATGTTCGGGCCCTACCGGTTCTTCTGGATGGCGCTCATCTTCTGCAACGGCCTGGTGCCGCAGCTGCTGTGGAAAAAGAGCGTGCGCTCGTCGCCGGTCATGCTGTGGTGCATCTCGATGGTCATCAACGCCGGCATGTGGCTGGAGCGCTTCGTCATCGTCATCACCAGCCTGCATCGCGACTTCCTGCCCTCTTCGTGGGGCATGTATCGCGGCACGGTGTGGGACTGGGCGACCTTCATCGGCACCCTCGGCCTGTTCATGACCCTGATGATGCTGTTCATCCGCTACCTGCCGATGATCGCCATGTCGGAGATGCGGACGATGACGCCGGGCGCCAGCGGCACCGGCAAACCGGAGGAGGCATCGTGAGCTCGCAAGCAAGCGCCAACGCTCCGGACGGGGTGTACGGCATGATGGCTGAGTTCGCCACCGCCGACGAGCTGGTGGCGGCGGCGCACGCCGTGCACCATGCCGGTTACCGCAAGGTGGACGCCTACACGCCCTATCCGATGGAAGCGGTGATGGAAGCGCTGGAGCTGCCGCGCTCCAAGATGCCGCTCATCGTGCTGATCGGCGGCATCATCGGCGGTCTGACCGGCTTTTTCCTGCAGTACACCACGCAGGTGTTCATCTACCCGTGGAACATCGGCGGCCGCCCCTACAACAGCTGGCCGGCCTTCATCGTGCCGACGTTTGAATGCACCATCCTGTTTGCCGCCCTGTCGGCGGTGGTCGGCATGATCCTGCTCAACGGTCTGCCGCAGCCGTACCATCCGGTGTGGAACGTGCCGGCATTCGATCGCGCTTCGGACGACCGCTTCTTCCTGGTGATCGAGGCGACCGACCCCAAGTTCGACCAGGACGAGGCGCGGCGCTTCCTCACCGGCTTGAATCCCAGCGAGGTGACCGCCGTTGCGCCCTGACCGCTCGCTTCTCCCGCGCTCGCCGTTGGTGCTGGGCTTGGCGCTGGCGCTGCTGCCGCTCGGCGCCTGCCGCAACAACATGCACAACCAGAACAAGGTGCGCCCGCTGCGCGAAAGCACCTTCTTTGCCGACGGCGCTTCGGCGCGGCCGCTGCCGGCGCACACCGTGACCGCCGGCGGTCCGGGCCAGGACGACGTCTTTTCGAGCGGCGTGCAGGATCGCCAGCCGGTGGCGGCGGTGCCCTTCCCGGTGACCCGCGACGTGCTGCTGCGCGGCGAGCAGCGCTTCAACATCTTCTGCTCGCCCTGCCACGGCCGGCTGGGCGACGGCAACGGCATGATCGTGACGCGCGGCTACAAGCAGCCGACCTCGTTCCACGACGACCGCCTGCGCAACGCCCAGGTGGGATACTTCTTCAACGTCATGACGCAGGGGTTCGGCATCATGCCGAGCTATGCCAGCCAGATCCCGGCGGCCGACCGCTGGGCGATCGCGTCCTACATCCGCGCCCTGCAGCTCAGCCAGAACGCCCACCTGGCGGATCTGCCCGAGGCAGTGCAGAAGACGGTGGCAAACGACCTGGCGCAGCCGCCGTCGTCGCCGTCGCCCCCGCCGGCGCAACCATCGCAACCGCTGCCGTCATCGCAGCCACCGGCGCAGAAGCCGAGCGAGGTCCCATGAGCGGCAGTTCATCCCACGGCATCCCGATCGTCGCCCGTCTGGACGTGCAGGCGTTCACGCCCGCGCCCCAGGCGGTGGCGGCGCTGCAACGGCTCGGCGTCATCCTGTGCGCGCTGGGCGTCGCCGGCAGCGTGGCCGCCATCCTGGTGAGCCCCGAATACTTCTTCCGCGCCTACCTGGTGGGCTGGGTGTTCTGCGTCGGCATCGCCTTCGGCTGCACCGCGCTGACCATGCTCAACCACCTGGTCGGCGGCGGCTTCCTGCTGGTGGTGCGACGGGTGCTTGAAGCCGGCACCCGCACCATCCCGGTCCTGGCGCTGGCGGCGGTGCCGCTGCTGTTCAACCTGGAGCGCATCTACCCCTGGGCCGACCCGGCCAAGGTGAAGGTCGACGCGGTGCTGCGCTGGAAGGCGCCGTACCTGAACAGCGGCTTCTTCTTCGGCCGCATGGTCGTCTACTTCGCCATCGTCGGCACGCTGGCGTTCGTGCTCAACCGCATGTCGCTCGAGCAGGACCGCACCGGCAATCCCGATCTGGCGCGCCGCATGCGCATGGTGTCGGGTCCGGGCATCATCCTGTACTGCCTGGTGGCGACCTTCGCCTCCGTCGACTGGCTGATGTCGATCGAAACCCACTGGTCGTCGACGATGTACGGTTTCTACCTGATCGTCAGCCAGGCGCTGGCGGCGCTCACCTTCACCATCGTCATCGCCTTCTTCCTGCTGGCGCGCACCGAGCCGATGGCGCCGCTGATGCGCAAGAAGCACTTCCACGACTACGGCAAGCTGTTCCTGGCGCTGACCATGTTGTGGACGTACCTGTGCTTCTCGCAGTTCCTGATCATCTGGGCCGGCAACCTGCCCGAAGAGATCGCCTGGTACCGGCATCGCATCCTGAGCGGCTGGGGCCTGGTGGCGGCGGTGGTGATCTACTTCCACTTCGCCTTCCCGTTCGCCATCCTGCTGTCGCGCGACTTCAAGGAGAAGCCGCGCTGGCTCGCCAGGCTGGCCGTCTGGGTGCTGCTGATGCGCCTGGTGGACATCTTCTGGCAGGTGGAGCCGGGCTTCAAAGTCGAGCAGGCGGCGCTCTACTGGGCGTACCTGGCGGTGCCGGCGGCGCTGTTCGGCGGCTGGCTGTGGCTGTTCGGCCGCCAGCTCAAGCAGCGGTCGCTGCTGCCGGTGCACGACCCGCAGGTGTCCGAGGTGGCCCGCAAGGAGGTGGTTGTCGCATGACCAACGTCCACGCCAGTGCGGGCGAGCCCGCCGTCGACCACCCGACGTCCTCCGAGCAGTTCGACCGCGAGCTCGACATCCGCCGCATCCTGTGGGTGAGCGGCGGAGTTGCGGCCATCACCCTGGTTTCCGTCGTCCTGATGTGGGCCCTGCTGGCCGGCTTCAACGCCTTCGACAACCGGCACGCGCCGGCGCCGCCGCCGATGCCCGCGGCGGCACAGGAGGTGCCGCCGACGGAGCCGCGGCTGCAGCCTTCACCGCCGGCGGACATGGACGCCATGCGCGTCTCCGAAGACCAGGTCCTGCAGCACGCGGCATGGATCGACCGCGCCAAGGGCACGGTGCGCCTGCCGATCGACGTGGCGATCGACGTGATCGCCGCCGGTGGGATGCCGACCGTCACCACGCCGTCGCTCTCCACCATGACGGCGCAGGGCTCGATGTCGAGCAACGGCCGGCCGCCGACCGACCAGCCCAGCCCCGGCACGTTGCTGCCGGCGCCGGGCATGGGCATCGGCAGCATCGGTCCGCCCTCGGCCGGTGCCGGCCAGGTGCGCGGCGCGGCCATGCCGGACAGCCCCGCCGCGGCTCCCGCGACGGCGGCTCCGGCTCCGACAACGCCGGCCACGCCGCCGGCGCATCCGCTGGTGATGCCGCCGCCGCCCCCGCCGGGAGGCATGCCCTGATGCGTCGTCGCTCGACAGGCGCTGGCGCCACTGCCGCAACTGCCGCCACCGCGGCGATCATCGCCGGCCTTGCCGGCCTGTGGCTGCTCGCGGCCGCCGCCGGCGCCGGTGCGCAATCGGTGGCGCCGCTGCAGTACGCTCCCAATTCGGGCGAGGCGGCGTTGCCGGGCGGCATGCCGACGCCGTTCCAACGCCTGGGCTTCGACCAGCGCGTGGGGCAGAAGGTGCCGGCAGACCTGGCTTTCCGCGACGAGACCGGACGGCAGGTTGCGATCGGCGACTACTACGGCAAGCGGCCGCTGGTGCTGGCGCTGGTGTACTTCCGCTGCCCGATGCTCTGTCCGCTGACGCTCAACGGTCTGACCCGCAGCCTCAAGGGCATGAACTTCGACGTCGGGCGCGAATACGACGTGCTGGTGGTCAGCTTCGATCCCCACGACACCGCGGCCCAGGCGGCCACCGCCAAGCGCGAGGCCGTGGCCCGCTACGGCCGTCCCGAAACCGCCGACGGCTGGCATTTCCTGACCGGCGGCCAGGAGCCCATCCGCCGCCTCACCCAGGCGGTCGGGTTCCGCTATTTCTACGACGAGCACGCGGGCCAGTTCGCGCACGCCGCGGGCATCGTGCTGCTGACGCCGCAGGGGGCGGCCTCGCGCTACCTCTACGGCATCGAATTCCCGCCGCGCAACGTGCGGCTGGGCCTGGTCGAAGCGTCCAACAATCGCATCGGCACGCCGGTCGACCAGGTGCTGCTCTACTGCTTCCACTACGACCCGGTTGCGGGTCGCTACAGCCGCGTGACCCTCAACATCGTCCGCCTCAGCGCGCTTCTGTGCGTGGTGGGCCTGGGCCTGATGATCGTGCTGTTCAAACGGCGCGAGCACCAAGACCACAACCCCTTAGGAACCGTCTGATATGCGGTCGTTCACCGTCCCGTTTTTCCCTGAGGAGGCCACCCGCGCGGCCCGCGAGGTGGACGCGATGTTCGGGGTGTGGCTGGCGATCAGCCTGTTCTTCACCGTCCTGATCGCGGCCCTGGTGGTGGTCTTCATGGTGCGCTACCGCCGCCGCTCCCCCGACGAGGTGGGCAAGAGCGAACACGCCGGTCCCTGGCTGGAGATCATCTGGTCGGCGGTGCCGCTGTTCATCATGCTGGGGATGTTCGCCTGGGGCGCCCGCCTCTTCTTCGTGCAGCACCGCGCCCCCCAGGACGCGGTGGAGTACTGGGCGACCGGCAAGCAGTGGATGTGGAAGTTCCAGCATCCCAACGGCAACCGCGAGGTCAACCACCTGCACCTGCCGGTCGGCCAGACCGTCAAGCTGACCATGACGTCGGAAGACGTGATCCACAGCTTCGGCGTGCCGGCGTTCCGCCTCAAGCAGGACGTCAACCCCGGCGCTTACACCTCGATGTGGTTCAAGCCCGACCGGGTGGGCACCTACCACCTGTTCTGCGACCAGTACTGCGGCGTCGAGCATTCGCGCATGGTGGGCAGCGTCATCGTCATGTCGCCCGAAGACTACGCCGCCTGGCTGGCCGGCGGCCCGGCGCCCGGGCAGTCGCCGGCGGCGGCCGGGGCGCAGCTGTTCCAAAGCTTTGCCTGCTACACCTGCCACGAATCGGGGCCGGGTTGGATGGCGCGCGGGCCGAGCCTGCAGGGGGTCTACGGCCACCAGGTGCCGCTCGACAGCGGCAGCACCGTGCTGGCCGACGAAGGCTATCTGCGCGAGTCGATCCTGCTGCCGGCGGCAAAGGTGGTCAAGGGATGGCAGCCGATCATGCCGACCTACCAGGGGCAGGTCAGTGAAGAGCAGCTCATCGACCTGATCGCCTACATCAAGTCGCTGGGAACCGCGCCCGCGATGGGCACCGGCGCGGTCAACCCGCCAGGGACGTCGAGCCCGCAGAACGGCGGTCCGGCCGGCTCCATGCCTGCCACCGCGGGATCGACCAAGTGAAAGGCGCATGATGAATACCGCGAGCGGAGACCTCACCTTAGACCGCCCCAGCTATCTGCACGATGGCTACGGCTGGAAGTCGTGGCTGTTGACCAAGGACCACAAGCGGATCGCGATCCTCTACCTGATCTCGATCTCGATCTTCTTCGCCCTGGGCGGCATCTTCGCGATGCTGATCCGGCTGGAGCTGCTGACGCCGGAAGGCGACCTGGTGCAGGCGGCCACCTACAACCGGCTGTTCACCATGCACGGCGTCATCATGGTGTTCTTCTTCCTCGTGCCGTCGATCCCGGCAACGCTGGGCAACTTCCTGGTGCCGTTGATGATCGGCGCCAAGGACCTGGCCTTCCCGCGGATCAACCTGCTGAGCTGGTACATCTACGTGCTGGGCGGCGCCTTCACCCTGTGGGCGCTGATCCACGGCGGCGTCGACACCGGCTGGACGTTCTACACCCCGTTCAGCACCCACTACTCCAACGGCTACGTCGTCTCGACCGCCATCGGCATTTTCATCGCCGGCTTCTCATCGATCCTGACCGGCCTCAACTTCGTCGTCACCATCCACCGCATGCGGGCGCCGGGGATGACCTGGTTCCGGCTGCCGCTGTTCATCTGGTCGCATTACGCCACCAGCCTGATCATGATCCTGGGCACGCCGGTGATCGCGGTCACCCTGATGATGGTGGCCGTCGAGCGCACGCTCAACCTGGGGCTGTTCGACCCGCGGCTGGGCGGCGACCCGATCCTGTTCCAGCACCTGTTCTGGTTCTACTCCCACCCGGCGGTCTACATCATGGTCCTGCCGGGCATGGGCGTGATCAGCGAGCTGATCGCCGCCTTCTCCCGCAAGCGGGTGTTCGGCTACAAGGTCGTCGCCTATTCGAGCGTCGCCATCGCCGTGCTCGGCTTCCTGGTCTGGGGACACCACCTGTTCCTGACCGGTGAATCGGTCTACGCGGCGACGGTGTTCTCGGTGCTGTCGATGCTGGTGGCGGTGCCGTCGGCGATCAAGGTGTTCAACTGGACGGCGACGCTGTACGAAGGATCGGTGTCGTGGGAAACGCCGATGCTCTACGCCCTGGGCTTCATCGGCCTGTTCACCATCGGCGGCCTGACCGGGGTGATGATCGCCACCCTGGGGATCGACCTGCACCTGCACGACACCTACTTCATCATCGCCCACTTCCACTACGTCATGGTGGGCGGCACGATCATGGCCTACATGGGCGGCCTGCACTATTGGTGGCCGAAGATCACCGGCAAGACCTACCCGGCGGGCCCGTCCAAGCTGTCGGCGCTGTTCATCTTCGTCGGCTTCAACCTGACGTTCTTCCCGCAGTTCATCCTGGGCTACCTGGGCATGCCGCGCCGCTACTGGGAGTACCCGCCGGAATTCCAGGTGTGGAACGTGCTGTCGAGCGCCGGCGCGTCGGTCCTGGCGGTCGGCTACCTGCTGCCGCTGTGCTACTTCACCTACTCGCTGTTCTGGGGCCAGAAGTCGGTCAACAATCCGTGGGGCGCCAAGGGCCTGGAGTGGGAAACCACGTCGCCGCCGCCGACCTACAACTTCGATCTGCCGGTCATCGTCACCGAGCCGGCGTACGATTACGCTCCGGACGCCCACGTCATCGGCGAGCGGGAGGCGCAGAGTGCATAGCAGTCACGCGATGCTCCAGCATCACTTCGACGACCTCGATCAGCAGCGCGAGGCGTCGACGCTCGGCATGTGGGTGTTCCTGTGCACCGAGGTCCTGTTCTTCGGCGGGTTGTTCACCACCTACGTGGTGTACCGCACCCGCTTTCACGGCGTCTTCGCGCAGGCCAGCCACCACCTCAACGTGACGCTGGGCGCGACCAACACGCTGGTGCTGATCTGCAGCAGCTTGACCATGGCGATGGCGATCTGGTCGTCGCACATCAACAAGCGCAAGATGATCGTGTTCTTCCTGATCCTGACGATGCTTTTGGGATCGACGTTCCTGGTGATCAAGTACTTCGAGTACGCCGAAAAGTTCCACCACCACCTGGTGCCGGGTCCCAACTTCCACTACGTCTGCCCGGCGGGCGAAGAGTGCCACCCGCAGGAAGCGTCGATCTACTTCGCGCTGTACTTCTGCATGACAGGGTTGCACGCGCTGCACATGATCGTCGGCCTGGGGCTGTTGACCTATCTGCTGGTGCCGTCGTGGCAGGGGAAGTTCACCGCCGAATGGCACAACCCCCTGGAGTGCGTCGGCCTGTACTGGCACTTCGTGGACATCGTGTGGATCTTTCTGTTCCCGTTGCTCTACCTGATCGGGGCCCACGGTCCCGCCTGACGGGGACCGCGACGGAACCTGGCGGACCTTGGCGGAGATAGCTGACATGTCGCAGACCGAATACAACGGCGGACACGAAGACGGGGAGCAGCACCATGCTCCGTCCAGGAAGCCCTACTTCCTCACCTTCGGCTTCCTGATCGTCATGACTCTGATCACGGTGGTGGTGGCCAAGTTCGAGCTGGGGCCGCTCAACGACATCGTGGCCATGGCGATCGCGGTCGCCAAGGGGACCGCGGTCATCCTCTTCTTCATGCACGTCCGCCACAGCTCAACCCTGACCAAGCTGACGGTCGCCTCGGGTTTCGTGTGGCTGGCGATCATGATCTTCGTCACCATGTCGGACTATTGGACGCGCGGCTGGCTGGATACCTTCGCGTCCAACCGGTAGCGGTTTGCGCCCCAACCAAAACCTGCTGGAAGTTTTCCTCGAACTGCAGGTCCTGGACCGCATCCCGCGCAGCGGCTACGTGCTGCGCGGGGTCGCCGATCCCGAGAGCATCACCGAGCACTGCTGGCACGTCCTGTTCATGGTGTGGACCCTGGGCGCCCAGGTGCCGGGCCTGGACGTGACGCGGGCGGTGGAGATCGCCCTGGTCCACGACCTGGCCGAGGTGCGGGTGGGCGACCTGCCGCGCACCGCCAGCCGCTATTTCCCCGCCGGCGCCAAGCAGGCCGCCGAATCGGCGGTGCTGGCGGAGGTGCTGGCGCCCCTGCCGGCGCGGACGCTCGACCTGCACGCCGAATACAGCCGCGGCGAAAGCCTGGAGGCGCGCCTGGTCAAGGCGTGCGACAAGCTGCAGCTGATGCTCAAGGTGGCGGTGTACGAAAGCTGGGGCAGCGGCAACCTGGCCGAGTTCTGGGACAACCCCGACAACTTCCCCGCCTCGGGGATCGCGCCGGTCGACGAGCTGTTCGCCGCGCTGCGCGCGCGCCGCATCAACAAATCTTAATCAGGCTTGCAAAGTCCTGCGCCGGCGCAGATGCTATGTGCATCGCGTGACGGAAGAGCCCTGCGCCGGGCTTTGGCAGCATGTGACGCCGCGGCGGCAGACTTGTTACAGCAAGGTGGCGCGGTCGGGTGGTTTAACAATCGCCGATCGTCCGATCGCTGAAAGGGAGCGGCATGTTGCAGCGGAAACCGAAGCCGGGCAGGCATCCGGCGGCCATTGCGCCGATTGAAATGATGGCGCTGGCCGCGGCGATCGGGTTGATGGCGGCGCTCGCCGGCGGCTGCGGCGGCGCCGGCAAGAGCGACGCGGACGGCGAAGCGGCGCCGGCCTTCCAGCGCCGCCAAGGCAACATCGTCTTCGTGCCGGCGACGTCGCCGCTGCGGGCGCAGCTGCGCACCGAACCGGTGCGGGCGGAAACGGCGCGGCGGACGCTCACCACGCCGGCGGTGGTGGAGGCGGTGCCCGGCCTGACCGCGCGCATCTTCCCGCCGGTTTCAGGCCACCTGGTCAACCTGTCGGCGCAGCTGGGCGACCGCGTCCAGCGCGGCACGGTGCTGGCCACCATCAGCTCGCCCGACTACATGTCGGCACAGAGCGATTACGTGCGCGCCAAGAGCGCTCTCGACCTGACCGAACGCGCCCTGCGGCGGGAAAAAGAGCTGCTCGACGCCAAGATCGCGGCGCGGCGCGAAGTCGAGCAGGCGCAAAACGATTACGACTCGGCCAAGAGCTCGCTGGTGGCCGCCGAAGGCAGGCTGCGCACCTACGGCATCGACCCTCAGCGCGACAAGCCCGGCGACCCGCTGGTGCTGCGTTCGCCGGTGTCGGGACGGGTGATCGACGTCGCCGCGGGCGTCGGCGAGTTCCGCAGCGACACCACGGCGCCGCTGATGACCATCGCCGACCTGTCGACCGTCTGGCTGACCGCCAGCGTCCAGGAAAAAGACATTCGCTTCGTCAACAAGGGCCAGGAGGTCAAGGCGGTGCTGGCGGCATTTCCCGGTGAAGAGGTCACCGGCCGGGTGATGGCGGTGGGCGAGATCCTCGATCCCGACACCCGTTCGACCAAGGCGCGCATCGCGCTGGCCAATCCCGACGGCCGTTACCGGCCCGGCATGTACGCCACCGTAACCTTTTTCGGCTTTCCTGAAACCCGCGTCTCGGTGCCGACGTCCGCCCTGGTGCAGATCGGCGCCTCGGCCTTTGTCTTTTGCCAGATCGCGCCGGACACCTATCAGCCGGTGGCGGTCGAGCCGGGCTCGCAGAGCGGCGGCCGCACCGAGATCCACAGCGGTCTGGCGCCGGGCACGGTGATCATCGCCGCCAACGGAGTGCTGCTGCAGTGATCGGCCGCGCCGTCGCCTTCTGCCTGCAGCGCCGCTGGCTGGTGCTGGCGGTGCTGGTCGCCATCGCGGCGTTCGGCCTGTATTCGGTGCGCAGCCTGGACGTGGACGCCTATCCCGACATCGGCGACGTGACCGCGCAGGTGATCACGCAATATCCCGGACACGCCGCCGAAGAGGTCGAGCAGCAGATCACGATCCCGCTGGAGCGCGAGCTCAACGGCACGCCCGGGCTGCACGTCATGCGTTCCAAGAGCACCTTCGGCCTGTCGTTGATCACCCTGGTGTTCGAAGACGGCACCGAAGATTATTTTGAGCGCCAGCGCATCCTGGAACGGATCGGCAACGTCACCCTGCCGCCCAACGTGCAGGCCGGCCTGGACTCCGTGACGTCGCCCACCGGCGAGATCTATCGCTACACGGTCGTCTCCCACCTGCGCGACGCGCGGGCGCTGCGCGACATCGAAAACTGGACCATCATCCCGCAGCTCAAGCAGGTGCCGGGGGTGGTGGACGTCAATCCGTTCGGCGGCGAAAACTACCAGTTTCAGGTCTACGTCGATCCCGAGCGCCTGGTCAAGTACGGCCTCAGCCTGACTCAGGTCACCGACGCCATCGCCGCCAACAACGTCAACGCCGGCGGCAGCCTGATCGTGCGCGGCCAGCAGAGCATCGTGGTGCGGGGCCTGGGTGCGATCGCCAAGCTGGGCGACCTGGAGACCATCGTCATCGCGCAGAAGGGCGGCACGCCGGTGTTCGTGCGCGACATCGGGCGCGTCGAGCTGGGCGCCCTGGAGCGCCAGGGCATCCTGGGCAAGGACGACAACGACGACGCGGTGTCGGGCATCGTCCTGCTGCTGCGCGGCGTCAACCCCTCGCGGGTGCTCGACGGCATTCACCGCAAGGTGCGCGAGCTCAACACCAAGGTGCTGCCGTCCGACGTCAAGGTGGTGCCCTACCTGGATCGCACGCAACTGGTGCAGACCACGCTGAACACGGTCTCCCGGACGCTCGCCGAAGGCATGATCCTGGTGGTGCTGGTGCTGATCTTCTTTTTGGGCAACTGGCGCGGCGCGCTGCTGGTGGCGCTGACCATCCCGTTCGCGCTGCTGTTCGCCTTCATGTTGATGCACTTCACCAACGTGCCGGCCAACCTGCTGTCGTTGGGCGCCATCGACTTCGGCATCATCGTCGACGGCGCGATCGTGCTGATGGAGGTGATCCTGCGGCGGCGCGAAAAGCACTCCGAGCGGCCGCTGCGCGAAGCCGAGGCGCGCGATGCGGCGCTGGAGGTGGCCAAGCCGATCTTCTTTGCCACGTTGATCATCATCACCGCCTACCTGCCGCTGTTCGCCTTCGAGCGGGTGGAACGCAAGCTGTTCACGCCGATGGCGTTCACCATCGGCTACGCGCTCATCGGCGCCCTGCTCTTCGCGCTGGCCGCGGTGCCGGCGCTGGCCTACCTGGCGTACCGCAAGCCGGGCAAGGGCTTCCGCAACCCGGCGATCGAATGGCTGGGCCGCCACTACGACAGCTATCTGCAGCACGTGGTCCGCCACCCGCGCCGCATCCTGATCGCGGCAGGGGCGGTCGGCGTGCTGACGGTGGTGCTGGCGCTGTCGGTGGGGCGGGAGTTTCTGCCCTACCTGGACGAAGGGTCGATCTGGATGCAGATCGACCTGCCGCCCGGCATCTCGATCGCCAAGGCCACGGAGATGGCGCGCAGCTATCGCAAGGTCATGGGCAGCTTCAAGGAGGTGTCCTACGTCGTGACCCAGACCGGGCGCAACGACGAGGCGACCGATCCGTGGACCTTTTCGCACATCGAAAGCTCCGTCGGCCTCAAACCCTACAAGCAGTGGGGGGGCGACAAGCAGGCGCTGATCGACCGCATGACCCGGAAGCTGCACGCGGTGCTGCCCGGCATGGAGTTCGGCTTCTCGCAGCCGATGATCGACGGCGTCAACGACAAGATCGCCGGCGCCCACTCGGAGATCGTCATCAAGGTCTACGGCGACGACTTCGCCGAGGCGCGGCGCATCAGCACCGCCATCGCCGGCGTGGTGTCCGGCATCCAGGGCGCGGTGGACGTCGCCATCGACCAGGAGCCGCCGCTGCCGCAGCTGCAGATCAAGATCAACCGCCAGGCCGCGGCGCGCTTCGGCATCAACGTCGCCGACATCGCCAACCTGATCGAAACGGCGATCGGCGGCAAGGCGGTGACCAGCGTCTACCTGGGCGAGCGCAGCTACAACGTCGGCGTGCGCTTCATCGAATCGGTGCGCGGCAATCCCGAGGCGATCGCCAACCTGACCGTGCCGTCGTCGACCGGCGCGCGCATCCCGCTGTCGCAGGTCTCCGACATCCAGATCGGCGCCGGCGAAAGCACCATCACGCGCGAGATGGGGCGCCGCCACATGACCGTCAAGGTCGACCTGCGCGGGCGCGACCTGGCGTCGTTCATCGCCGAGGCGCAGCGCAAGATCGATCAGACCGTGCACTACGATCACGAAAAATACGAGATCGGCTGGGGCGGCCAGTTCGAGAACCAGCAGCGCGCCCAGGGGCGCCTGCTGGTGATCGTCCCCGGCGCCCTGGCGCTCATCTTCCTGCTGCTCTATGCCGGCTTCGGCGACGTGCGCCACGCGGCGCTGATCCTGCTGGTCGTGCCGCTGGCGCTGTTCGGCGGTCTGTCGGCGCTGCTGCTGCGCGGCATGACGCTCAACGTGTCCAGCGCCGTGGGTTTCATCGCGCTCTTCGGCGTGGCGGTGCAGAACGGCGTCATCATGGTCGCCAACCTCAACCAGCGGCGGAGCACCGGCGGCTCGCTCGAAGAGTCGCTGCGGCGGGGCGCCGGCGTGCGGCTGCGCCCGGTGCTGATGACGGCGACGGTGGCGATCCTGGGGCTGCTGCCGGCCGCCACCAAGCACGGCGTCGGCAGCGACGTCCAGCGGCCCCTGGCGACGGTCATCGTCGGCGGCCTGATCGGCGCCACCGTGCTGACCCTGCTCATCCTGCCCGCCGCCTATTACACCCTGGAGCGCTGGACCGAAGCCCGGGCGGCGCGTGCCGCCGCCCGCCACGCGGCGGCGCCGGAGCACTCGTGACCGGACCTTCGAAGGGGGCGCGCATGGATTTTGCCAAGCTGCTTTCCGCGCCGGTCCGGCTGCTGCTCGTCGGCGCCTGCTGCGCCCTGCCGGTCGTCGCCGCGGTGGCGCAGACCGCGCCGCCGGCGTCGGCGGCGGCCCCGGCCGGCAAGCAGGCCCTGGCGGCGGTCGCGGTGGCGGGGCCCGACGAACCGATCACGTTCCGGGCGTTCCTGGCCGAGGTGGCGGCTTCCAACCTGGACTACGCCGCCGCGCGCTACAACGTTTCGATCGCCCAGGCGCAGGTGCTGGCGGCGCAGGTTTCGCCCAACCCGTCGGTGACCGCCGGCAGGTCGGGGCAGGACGTCACCGACCAGGGCGACCAGCGGGAGCCGGCCAACAACGATCTCAGCCTGTCGCAGACCATCGAGCTGGGCGGCAAGCGCGGCAAGCGGGTGGCGGTCGCCAAGGCCAACCTGGCGCAGGCCGCCGCCACCGCCGAAGATTTTTTCCGCACCCTGCGCGGCAACGCCGCGACCGCCTACATTGATGCCTTGACCAAGCGCCGCGAAGCCGCAGAAAAGCAGCGCTCCGCCGGCAGTCTGGACGAGCTGGTGGCGGCCAACCGCAAGCGCCTTGAGGTGGGCGACATCGGCGAGATCGACCTGACCCAATCGCGCGTCGACGCCCTGCAGGCGCGCGGCGACTACCTCGCCGCCGAGTCCGACGCCAGGGTGGCGGTCATCGGCCTGGAGCAGCTGCTGGGCCGCAAGCGCCCGCTGGGCGTCCTGGTGCCGGCGGGCATCCTGGACGGGCCGCCGCGCACCTTCGACCAGGACGCCCTGCTGGCAGCCGCCCTGGAGCACCGGCCCGACGTCATCGCCGCCCGCCACGCCCTCGCCTCGGCGCGTGCCAACGTCGAAGTCGCGCGGGCGATGGCCATCCCCGACGTCACCGTCGACCTCACCTACCAGGACAACGAAGCCTCGATGAACCGCGTCGCTCCGGCCCCCGCCTTTTCTTCCATCGGTCTGTCGCTGTCGCTGCCGCTGCCGATCTTCAACCGCTACCGCGGCGAGCTGGAATCGGCTCGCCAGACCGCCGAGCAGAGCGAAACCACCCTGCGCTCGACCGAGCTGGGCGCCCGGGTCGCCGTCATGCAAGCCCTGGCCCGCTACCAGCTGGCCAACGCGCGCGCCGAGCAGTACCGCGGCGGCGCCATCGACGACGCCGCCGCCGTCCTCAAGGCGAAGCTCTTCAGCTACGCCCACGGCGCCTCCACCCTGCTCGACGTCCTCAACGCCCAGACCGCCGAAAACCAGGTCCGCCTGGCCTACCTCGACGCCCTCGACGAACGCGCCAAAGCACTGGTCGGCCTGGAAGAAGCCGCCGGCATCTGGGACGTCGATTTCTAGGGCTGGCCGCGCTCAGACGTGGCGGCGGAGCCAGGTCTGAGTGGCGTTCAGGGCCTGGATGAGCGCGGGGGTGGGGCCGGCGAAGGGGTGGCGGGCGCCGAAGGTGTGGTTACCGCCGGTGACCAGCAGCAGGTCGTGGGGACCGGTGGCGTGTTGGGCAAGGGTGGCGGCTTCGGCCGGCGGCACGGTTTCATCGTCGGCGCCGTGGACGATCAGCCAGGGGGCGGTGACGCGCGCGGCGGCGGCCGGGATGTTCAGGCTGGTGCCGGCGTTGCGCTCGACGTCGGCAAAGTATTGCGGGCCCAGGGCCAGCCGCTGGCCGGTGCGGGTGTTGACGACCGGCAGCTCGCCGCTGTCGCGGGCGCGGCGCTTGTCGTCGGCGCTGTAGCGCTCGACGGTCGAGATCGCGGCCCAGGTGACCAGGGCGCGGCAGCGGCTGCGCCAGGGCTCCACGGCGGCGGCCAGGACGGCGGCGGCGCCGCCGCGGCTGTGGCCCACCAGGGCAAGGCGCTCGCGGTCCACGCGGTCGGGCGCGACCTCGGTGCCGGCGGCGGCCAGCACGCGCAGCAGGTCGCCCAGCTCGGCGCTGTGGGTATTGGCCCTGAACGCCTGCGGGTCGGTCACCCGCTCGTCGCCCGGCTGCATGCCGGTGCCCGACAGGTTGAAGCGGATCGCGACAAACCCGCGCTCGGCCAGCAGCGACGCCAGCGACGGAAAGAACGCCCACTCCATGAAGCCTTTGAATCCATGGCAGATCACCACCGCCGGCCGCTGCCCCGGCGCGTCGGGCAAATCCACCAGGCCGTGCAGCACGCCGCCTTCCGGCCGCGTCAAGGTGAAAGGCTGAGGCGCGCTCACGGCGGTGATTTTAGACTAGTGCTTCGCGTTCGCGGCGCACATGCGCGACGTCCCGAACGTCCCGAACGTCGCGGCGCGCCGGCGGGTCGCGTCGATGCCGGCCGGTGGCTTGGGAGCGAAGAAGGCGATCCACGTGCCGGTGGCCGGATAGCCGTCGACGCCGGGCCACGTCCAGGTCACGCTGCCGTTGACGATGCTGTAACCATCGGCGGACAGCTGGCCTGTATAGACCGCCGTCATGCCCGCCGAGGTGCTGTCGGAAGTGTCCGTGCGGTGCAGCACCACCGACTGTGGCGTAAACGTCTGCACCGTCAGCTCCGCGGCGGCGCCGTTGTCCCACTCGGCTTCGTACTGGCCTTCATTCAAGATCCAGGTGCCGGAAAAAGGGCCTTCTATTTCTTTGATCTCGAACGGCAAGCCAAGGCTGCACAATCCCGTGGAGGAGTTGCAGGTGCTCCCGGACTCCAGCGCGCAGGGTGCGACCTGGCACTTGGGGGTCGAGGTCGGTAACGTGTTCAGAATCGAGGCGACGGAGCAGATGAAGCAGTCGCTAGTCGTTTCGCATTGATCTTCCAGGGCCTCTGGAAGAACCTGGGCACAGGTCGTGAACAGCGGCCCGTCGCAGGGCGTTGCCCGGGAGCTCGGATCGAAGTAGCAACCATTTGGCACGCAGTTGGTCAGGTAGCAGCTGTCGTGCGCTGCGCAGGCCGCGTTGAGCTCGGCGCTTGGAATGAGTAAGGACAGGTATCCATGCTGGCCGTCGCAGCTATTGCCCGGGCCGCAGTACTGGCAGCCCGGTCCCGCCGACCGCGGCGCAGACTGCGGCGCCGAAGAGCCGGCAAGGCTGCAGCCTTCCAGGGCCATGAAACGATTCATCAGCAGGTTGAAGTCCGCGCCGAAAGGATCGGTCAGTCCCTGGGCGCTGGTCTGGGTCGCCTGCTTCACCTGTTGCACCGTGAGACTCTTGGAATCACAGGAGGGCAGGCAGGCGGCCAGGGCGGAGGTATCCTGCAGCGGCGCAAAGGCCGTGTTCTGGGGATTCCTGTAGGTGCGGGTGAGCCCGGTGATCGCGTCCGTGACCTCCAGGCTCACCGCGACGTTGGTCAACCCCGCGGCAAAGACCCAGAATTGCTGGTTGACGCCGCAGCCGTCCAGCACCTTTACCACCACCTCGACGCTGCTGGCGTCGAAGAACCAGAAATAGCCGGTGTCGGACGTGATCGACACCGCCTGGCCCGCGCCGCTGCTGCCGGTCGGCGTTTCCCACAGCGCCCGCACGCTGAAGCGGTCGGCGTTCAGGCACAGCGTCGTGCCATCGCTGGGATCGCAGGCGGAAGGAGCGCCGGCGGCCCTGGCCGCGGCTCGCTCATGTTTCCATTCCCGCGGGGCGCCGGCGCCGGCGGCAGGCGCCGCGCCTGCCGGCGTCGCATCTGCTGCCGTCCGATGCGGGGCCGCGCCGCATGCAAAGGCGGTGGTGTCCTGGACGGGAGCAAAGGGGTTTCCCTGGCGATTCCTGTAGCTGACCAGCGCCCCAGTCGCCGTATCCGTCACCGTGAGCACGACTTGCACGTTGGTAAGGCCGGCGGCAAAAACCCAATAGTGTCCATTGACGCTGCATCCATCGACGACCTTGGCGACGGCTTCGACGTTGGTCGAATCGAAAAACCAGAAATACCCCGTATCGTCGGTCAGCCCGACCGCCTGGCCGCCGCCGCTGCTCGGCGCCGTGGTCGTCCAAACCGCGCTCACCCGAAACCGCGATCCGTCCAGGCACAGGTGGGTTTCATCCGCGACGCAAGGAGCCGTGGCTTGGGCACCGCCCAGGCTGGTCGCGGGGCCGGCCACACCTGCCGGTCCGAGCTCCGCGGCCACGGCACCGGACGACATCAGCACCACGCAGGCAAGAATCGACGCAATCCTCATCAAGATCCCCTCCACTCCACAGAAAGCTTCCAGCCCCAGCCAAACTGGCGCTGCGCTGCCCAGGCCAGGCTGAGAAAGTTCGGGTTGCAGCCAAATCAGCGCCGCCCAGGCAAGACTGAGCCGGAGCCTCGCCAGGGATAGACCCGCCGCCTCAGAAACAAGGTGAGTCGCCCGCCCGCGCCCTTTGCCGCCCCTCCCGCCCACCCCTCTCATCCCTTCATCCCTCCGCCTCTCCTTTCGCCTCGACTCCTCCGCCCCCTCGACCCTTCCACCCTTTGCCCTCCTGCGCCTCGCACCTCGCACCTCGCCGACTCCGCCCCCCTGACCCTGCCCCCCTCCCGGCCCCTCGCCTTTCGCCCATCCGCCCCTCTTACCCTTCCCGCCCCCGCTTTCCGCTCCTCCCGCTGCCGCCCTCCCTGCCCCCCGGCCCCTCCCGCCTCCTCGCACCCCACTTGTCCCGCCACGGTAGACTGTGGGTATGGACGGATCGACGAGCAGCAAGGTGATAGCGGCGGAGGTGCGGGGGCTCAGGGAGGGGTGCGGGCTGGTGGAGCGGAGCTGGGTCGAGTGCCTGGAGCTTCGCGGCGCCGACCGCCAGCGGTTTCTGAATGCGTACGTGACCTGCGACGTCAAGGGGCTGAAGGCGGGGGAGGGGGTGTATGGGTTCCTGACCAATCCGCAGGGTCGGGTGCTCGCGGACCTGGAGGTGCTGGCTGCCGCGGATTGGCTTTGGGCCGTCCTGCCGGCAGGGCAGGTGCAGGCGGTGAACGAGCACCTGCGGCGGTACGTGATCGCGGATCGCGTCGAGTTTGTCCGCCGCGACCCCGCCGCAGCGGCGGCCGATGCGGCGGCGCCTTTGGTGGCGCTGACGCTGGCCGGACCGCGGGCGGACGCGGCGATGGCGGAGCTGGCGCCGGGAGTGGCGCTGCCGGTGGCGGTGTGGCATCACGTAGGTGCCACGGTGGCGGACGTCCAGGTGGTGGTGGAGCGGACCGGGCGGCTGGGGGTGCCGGCGGTGACGCTGTGGACGCCTGGCCCGGAGGCGGCGCGGCTGCGGGATGCCCTGCTGGCGTGCCAGGGCGTCTCGCCGGTGAGCCGCGAAGCGTGCGAGGTGGTCAGGGTCGAAGCGGGGATCGCCCGGTTCGGTCAGGACTTTGGGCCGCAGAACTTCCCGCAGGAGACCGGTGCCGCAGACGCGGTGAGCTACACCAAGGGGTGCTACCTGGGGCAGGAGGTGGTGGCCCGCATCCACTACCGGGGCGGCGTGCAAAAGATGCTATGCGGCCTGCTCTTCGACGAGACCCCGCGGGGTGGGGACGCCAGTGGCGCGCCGGCCAGCCCATCGGCCAACCTGGAAGGCGGGACACCGGAACATGGCACTCCGCTGCTGTACGAGGGGCGGGAGGCGGGGCGGGTTGGCACCGCGGTGCGCTCGCCGGCTTCGGGCAGGTCGATCGGCCTTGCCATCCTGCACCGCCGCGCGGCCGAGCCGGGGACTCGCCTGGACGTGGCTGTGGCGGTCCCCGCCGGTGGCGGTGAGGTGGCAGCCGCGGCGGCCGTGACGGGCGAAGGAGCTGCGCCCGCCGCCGCTGGCGGCCAGACTGCACCCGGCGGCGAGCCACCTGCCGGCCACGGTTGGCGCGGCAGCGCCCAGGTGTGTGCGCTGCCGTTTGGCCCTGCCTGAGACGGTTCTAGAGGACGGGGACAAAAACCAAGCGGCCCGCTTGCCGAGCGGACCGCTTGTCAGCCTGGTGCGTGAGGCCGCGTTGGTCACCAGATTGCGCCGGATTGCTCCCGGCGGCGTGGTGGTCGCGGGTCAGACCGCGAACGAAGAGCCGCAGCCGCAGGTGCCGGTGGCGCGCGGATTGTTGAACTTGAAGCCCGCGCCGCTCATGCCGAGCACGTAGTCGACGGTGGTGCCTTCGAGGTACCGGGCGCTCACCGGGTCCACGAAGAGCGTGAGCCCGTGCTGCTGGTAGACGTAGTCGTTTTCCCGCGGCTCGCTCTCGAAGTCGAGCGCGTATTCAAAGCCGCTACAGCCACCGCCGCGCACCGCCACGCGCAGACCGTGGCTGGGATCGATACTCTCTTGATCGCGGGTGATCTTCACCATATCGACCGCCTTGGCGGTCATGAGCACCGGCGTGTCCTCAAGCTCCGAGGACGGCCCAGGCGCTTCCGGCGCCGGCTGATTCTGTAGGGATTCCATGCGGTTCTCCTTCCCTTCGCGGTTTCCAAGATAGCCCTCCACCCCTCCAATGTCAAACAGCTGCCGGCCTGCGATTTATGCCTGCGGCGGCGGGATTGGGGTGGTGGTGACCTTTTCGCTGTTGATTCCAACCTTGACGAACTTGCCGATCGACGGCACCCGGAAGATGTACTGCGGCTCCTCGGTGGCAGGGTGCGTGACCTGCCAGCGCACGGTCGTCGCGGTGATGTCGCCGATGTAGCCGGCCTGGTTCTTGATCGCTGCCGCACGGATGATGCCGAAACGCAGCGGCAGCGGGATCGGATCTGACTCCAGGAAGATGTCGTGCACCAGCTGCGGAGCGGTGAATTGAAAGTTCTTGCTGTACAGGAACACGGTTTCGGCCCGCCGCGGCGGGTCCGCCGGGATGCCGTACACCAGCCGCCAGTCGTAGGTGTCCGCGCCCTGCACCCAGGGCGAGTCGGCCTCCAGAAACACCGCGCTGGGATAGGCACCTTGGACGATGCGGGTGCCGTTGTTGAGCACCACGAAAAACGGATCGACGATCTGCTCGCTCATCCTTGCCAGTTCCTTCTGCCGGCAGGGCGCCCCTCCGTGGGGACGCCTCGCTTGCTAGCGTTTGGGTGCAACCGGCGGCGCGCACTCGGGGCAGGTGTAAAACGCCGGCACCGAGAAATGGCCTCCCAGGACGTTGCCCAGGCTGCCATCCTGGAGCGCGGCGATCGTTTCAGCGTGCAGCGAAAGCTTCAGGTACGAGGCGTTCTTTTTCATGAGTTGTTCTCCCTTTCAGGCTTGTCCTACAAGAGAAGGTGTGGGCCGAACCCGAAGGCGGGACCCCGCCAAGCCGAGACCGGACCTTGCGGATGAGACGCTGGCGGGGCTGGGGGCGGCCAGGGGGCTTGGGGTTGGCGGTATGATGCGCCGGTGATCCGGGCGATCCTGTTTGACTTCAACGGCATCCTGGTCGACGACGAGCCCATCCATCTGGAGATGTTTCAGCGAGTGCTGGCGGAGGAGGGGATCGAGCTGACGGCCGCGGCATATTACGAGCGGTACCTGGGATTCGACGACCGGGGCTGTTTTGCGGCGGTGCTGGAAGGTGCTGGCGAGGTGCCTTCGGTGCCGCGGTTGATGCGGCTGAGCGCGCGCAAGGCGGCTTACTACCAGGAGCGCATTCGCGGCGGCGGATACCCGCTGTTTCCCGGCGCTTTCGAGCTGGTGCGGGCGGCGGCCGGCGCCGGGCTGATGCTGGGGGTGGTGAGCGGCGCGCTGCGTGAAGAGGTGGAGGGGGCCCTGCGCCAGGCGGGGGTGGCGGACTTCTTCAAGGCGCTGGTCACGGCGGACGACGTGGAGCGGGGCAAGCCCGACCCCGAAGGGTACCGGCGGGCTCTCGAAGCGCTCAACGGACTGCCGCCGCTGCCGGAACGGCTGCTGCATCCGCACGAAGTGGTGGCGATCGAGGACAGCCCCGCCGGGCTGGCGGCGGCGGCGGAGGTCGGCCTGACAACGCTGGGCATCGCCCATACCTACCCGGTGGCCACGCTCAGCAGCGCCGATGCCGTGGTCGAGAGCCTGCAGGGGCTCGATCTGGCGGGGCTTGCGGCGCTGTTCGGCTGATCCGCCCCTCAGCTCATCGTGCAGCTCATCAATTGATGGGGATGCGGCCGCCGAAGCCTTCTTCGTAGGTGTGAAAGAAGGCGACGGTCTCTTCGGGAAAGCGCCAGCAGTAGTAGCCGTCGCCGCTGTCCCAATCCACCAGCCACAGGCCCTTGACGTGGCAGCCGACGGAGGTGATCTCCCGCGCCCAGGCGCGCACGATCTCTTCGCAGGCGGCTTCCAGCTCCTGCCGCCGGGATTCCATCTCTTCGCGGCTGGCCAGGGAGGTCATCACCGCTTCGACGCGGCGCACCGCCGACGCCGTAAGGTCGCGGACGGCGGGAAAGGTGGCCAGCGCCTCGTCGTAGGAGAAGACGCGACCGCCCTGACGCTGGCGGGGTTCGCTCATCGCCGCCAACGATATCAGAGCGCGCCGGCGCGGGTTTTGGCGCGGTGGCAGGGGGCTTGGCGCGCGATCAGAACGCTTTGCCGGTGGCGCCGGGAAACGGGATGGGCTGGTTGCCGGCGTCGACGTGCACGTAGACCACTTCTGCTTCGGTGACCTTGACCCTGCCGCTGCCGCGATTGCCGCGGGCGGCCTCGACGCCGCGGTCCGCGGCGACCGTGACCTTGACGGTGACCGAGGTCCGGCCCAGCCGCAGGGTTTCGGTATAGAAGCTGACCAGGTCGCCGACGAAGACGGGCGCATGAAACACCACTTCGCGCATGGCGACGGTCACCAGTCGTCCGGCGCCATGGCGATGTCCCTCCACCGCCCCCGCCTGGTCGATGTAGGACAGGATGATGCCGCCGAAGATGGTGCCCAGGGCATTGGTGTCCTTGGGCATGAGGATCACCCGGATGGCGGGCTGCAGCGGACCGCTGCCGTGCGGCGTCGGATTGGACACGTCGGTTGCGGCCATCGATGGGCGCCCCTTTCGGCGGCAGGCATTTGCGGCGGCCCGAGGGTGGCGGCCGTCATGGTATCGTGGCGAAAAATCGTCCCCAGATCGCGGGAATGGATCCTACCTCATCTCAGACCGCCCCCTGGGCGCAGCTGTCCGACGCGGCCCTGCTGCGGCACATCGGCGAGCGGCAGCCGGAAGCCCTCGACCAGCTGTACGACCGCTTCGCGCCCACCCTGCTGGCGCTCATCAACCGCATCCTGCGCGGCAGCGCCGACGCCGAGGACGTGCTGCAGGAGGTGTTCGTCCAGGTGTGGAACCGCGGCGGCCTCTACGATCCGGCGCGCTCTTCGGTCGGCACCTGGCTGGTGCTGATCGCCCGCAGCCGCGCCATCGACCGTTTGCGCAGCCGCAAGGTGATCGAACGGGTGCATGACGCCACCGCCCAATCCCAGGGGTCGCTGGCAGGCGTTGGGCCGTATACATCCTCCGAGGCAGTGGAGAACGTATTGATCCAGGAACGTCGTGAGCGGGTGCGGCGTGAACTGGAGGAGTTGCCCGAAGAGCAGCGCCAGGTATTGGAAATGGCATTCTATCAAGGACTTACGCAGAGCGAGATCGCTTCGACGACGGGCCTGCCGCTGGGCACGGTCAAGACCCGCACCCTGCTCGCCATGCGCAAGCTGCGCAACGGTCTGCGCGCCGAGATCCGCGAGCTGCTATGAACGTCTCCGCCACCTCGGAAGAGCAGGCGCTGCTGGCGGTGCTGACCGCTCTCGAAGCAGCCGAAGGGAGCGACGTGCGGCTCGCCGCCCTGCCGGCCAGCCTGGCCGGTGCCGCCGCCGCCGCCGAGCAGGCCGGCGACGCGACGACCGAAACGTTGACGCGCCTGTTCCAGGAGCTGCTGGGGTTGGTGCCGTTCGCCTTGCCGCCGCTCTCTCCCAGCCCCAAGGTGAAGCGCCGCCTGCTGGCGGCCATCGCGCAGACGGAAGTCGCGGCGCTGCCGGTGCAGGCCGCGTCAGCGGCGCCGGACATGGCCGCCGCGGCGGTGGCGCCAGGGGGGCCGGCTGGTTCGGCGCCCGTGGCGCAGCTGGCGCCCCCGGCAGGCCCCGCAGCCGCGGCGCCCCCGGCGGTCCAGAAGACCGCGGCGACCGCGGCGACGATCCTGGCGACCCCTACGACCCCGCGGACCCCGCCCCCGGCGACCCCGGAAATCGGCGTGGCGCCCATCGCCGCCCAGGCCCCACTCGCGTTTCCCGCCGCTGCCGCGCGCTCTCCCCGCCGATGGAACCCGCCGCTGGCAATGGCCGCGGGGCTCATCCTGGCGCTGCTGGGCGCCTGCGCCTGGCTCTACCACGGCCTGCAGACCCAGGGTGAGACCATCGCGCGCCTGAACGCCGAGCGCAATCAGGCGCTCCAGCACCTGGACCAGATGGAGTCCCGCATGTCGCGCTTGACCACCGAGGTCAGCGACATGCGCTCCAACTTCTCGGTGGTCACCTCGCCCGCGGTGGAGGTCTGCTCGATGCGTCCGGTCGCCCAGGGCATGGGCGACGTGCACGGCATCCTGTTCGTCGCCGCCGACCACCAGCACTGGTACATGTCGCTGCGCGGGCTGCCGCCGGCCGGGGCCGGCAGGGTCTACCAGCTGTGGTTCATCGGCGACCAGGGGCCGGTCAGCGCCGGCACCTTCGGCGCCCCCGCCGGGGCGGCGTGGGACGTCGGCGCCGAGCACATGCCGGCGGGCACCAAGGAAGTCCGCGTGACCCTGGAAGCCGGCGCCGGCGCGACCACCCCGGCCGGCCCCGAGGTCCTGCGCAACTCCGATCCCTTCCGCACGCTGTAGCATCTCAGCGGCCCTGGCGGCCCTGGCGGCCCTGGCAGCCCTGCGGCCCTGGCAGCCCTGCGGCCCTAGCGGCGCGGTGGCCGGGTCGGGCGCATCTCCACCAGGCTGGGTAGCGCCCGCTCCGGGTAGCTCAGCAGGTGCAGCACCATTGCCGCCACGTCCTGCGGCGCCAACATCCACGAGCGGTCGTCGCGGCGGGCGGAGTCCCCGAAGCCGGTGTCGACGCTGCCGGGCAGGATCGCCGCCACCTTGATCCCGGCCTGGCGCAGGTCCAGCATGGCGGCCTCCGACAGGCCGATGAGGCCGAACTTGCTGGCGTTGTAGGCGGCCCCGCCGGCCATCGCGTTCCTGCCGGCCAGCGAACCGATGTTGAAGATCCAGCCGCCGCCCTGCCGGCGCATCGCCGGCGCCACCGCCTGGATGCAATAGAACGGGCCGCTCAAGTTGGTTTCGATCACCTCCTGCCACTGCTCGGCGGAGAGGGCGTCGACGGCGGCGAAGCGCCCCAGACCGGCGTTGTTGACCAGGCAGTCGACGCGGCCGGCGGCGGCGAGCGACTCTTCGACGAAGCTCGCGACCTGCGCCTGCCGGCGCACGTCCACCGCCCGTCCGGTGACACTCGCGGCACCGAACCGGGCGCGCAGATCGGTTTCGGCGCGGCTCACGGAATCGGCGCTCCTGCTGCAGAAAAACACCCGCCAGCCGCCGCTCAGCAGCGCTTCGACGACGGCCAGGCCGATGCCGCGGCTGCCGCCGGTGACCAGGGCGACCTGGGGGGCCGGCCGCTCGCCGGGCGCCGGTTTGGGTGAGGCGTCTGGGGAGGGGGCGCTGGCTGCGGCTGCTGCGGCCGCTGAATGCTGCGAAGCGTCGTCACTGGCCATGCCTTAGTGTAGTGCCGTCCGCCGCGGGGACGCACGCGGCATCTCCTCCCGCTCCTCCCGCGCAGGCTGGCGCTGAAATGCCGCAGGGCGGCGTGCTGTTGTAGCGAGCAAGGAGGCGGTATGCCGTACTTCGGCTTTTACAACTTCGGCTACCTGATCTTCATTCTGCCGGGCCTGGCGCTTTCGCTGTGGGCGACGTGGCGCACGCGCTCTGCGTTCAGTAAATATTCGCGCGTGCGCAGCGCACGCGGCTTGACCGGGGCGCAGGCGGCGCAGGCGCTGTTGCACGCCGCCGGCATCGCCGACGTCACCGTGGTGCCGGTCAGCGGCAACCTGACCGATCATTACAACCCCGCCAGCAAGCAGCTGGCGCTTTCCGAAGGTGTTTTCGGTTCGACTTCGATCGCCGCGGTCGGCGTCGCCTGTCACGAGGCGGGTCACGCGGTGCAGCACGCCCGCGCCTACCGGCCGCTGTGGCTGCGCTCGATGCTGGTGCCCACGGCCAACATCGGTTCGTCGCTCGGCTACATCGTGATGCTCGTCGGCCTGCTGCTGTTGCACTCGCCGCAGGTGGTGCTGCTGGGCGCGATCCTGTTTTCGGCGGTGCTGGTGTTCCAGGTGGTCACCCTGCCGGTCGAATTCGACGCTTCCGCCCGCGCCAAGCGCTTGGCGGTCGACAACGGCATCGTGATGCCACAGGAGCGGCAAGGGATGGACCGCGTGCTCAACGCCGCGGCCCTCACCTACGTCGCCGCGGTGGTGTCGACGCTGCTGACCCTGGTTTACTACCTGCTGGAAGCGGGCCTGCTGGGCGGCCGCCGGCGCGGCTGAGCCGGCTTTCGCCGGCCCCAGCTGCGGCCTCGCCGCCTCAGCTTTCGCCGGCCCAGTTGCGGCCTCGCCGCCTCAGCTTTCGCCGGCCCAGTTGCGGCCTCGCCGCCTCAGCTTTCGCCGCACCGCCCTGGCTCTCGCCGCCGGCGCCGCACCGCCCTGGCTCTCGCCGCCGGCGCCACTCCCCGCCGGCCTTGCCGCAGCCTGCCGGCGGCGGTTTCGTCTTTCCAGTGCCCTAGTACCCTTCCTGGCCGCCCCCCTGCCCTAATGCGACGCCGGGGTGCCGAGGAGGCCGCTGATCTCTTTTTGCCGGCTTTCCAGCTGCTCGGGGGTTTTTGCCTCCACCACCAGCCGCAGGAAGGGTTCGGTGTTGGAGGGGCGGACGTTGGCCCACCAGTCGGTATAGCTGATCGTGATGCCGTCCAGGTAGTCGATCTGGGCGTCGGCGTAGCGCGTCGCCAGCATCGCGATCTTGCCCTGCTTGTCGTCCACGACGAAGTTGATCTCAGGGCTCTTGCTGTAGCGCCTGAGCGGCGCCACCAGGTGTGACAGCGGCGCGCCGGACTGCCGCACCAGGTTGAGCACCTCGACCATCGCCAGCACCGCGCAGTCGGCGTAGTAATGGTCGCGGAAGTAGTAGTGGCCGGCAAGCTCGCCGCCGAAGATGCCGTCGCGCTGGCGCAGGGTGGCCTTCATGAACGAATGGCCGACGCGATCGCGCACCGGTATGCCGCCGTGCTCCGTGATGTATTCGGCGACGGCGCGCGACGACCGCAGGTCGTAGACGATCGCCTTGCCCGGTTCGCGCGCCAGCAGCTCGCCGGCGATCAAGCCGGTCATCAGGTCGTTGCTGACCACGTTCCCCTGCTCGTCGATGAATCCGACCCGGTCGGCGTCGCCGTCGAAGGCGGCGCCAAAGTCGGCGCCGGTCTGGCGCACCTTCCGCATGAGGTCGTGCAGGTTTTTTTCCTCCAGCGGGTTGGGCTCGTGATTGGGAAAGTTGCCGTCGAGCTCGAAATACAGGGGAATGAGCTCGATGCCCATGGCTTCCAGGATCGGCCGATCGATGGTGACCATACCGTTGGCGGCGTCCACCACGACTTTCAACCGGCGGCTGCCCGCCGCGGGCGCCTGCAGAAACGACAGGCAGTGGGTGCGGTAGGCGTCGGTGACGTCGCCGTGACGGACCGTGCCGGGCGTTTCGGCGATGGGCAGGTCGCCTTGGGCGATCTTGCTTTCCATCAGCGCGATGCCGTGATCGCCGGACACCGGGCGAGCGCCGTGGCGGCTCAGCTTGAAGCCGTTGTACTGCGCCGGGTTGTGGCTGGCGGTGACCTGGATGCCGCCGGCGGCGCCGGTGTGGCCGATGGCGAAGTAGTTCATCGGCGTCGAGGCCAGGCCGATATCGATCACGTCGAAGCCGGCGGCGGTGATGCCGTCGATCAAGGCGGTGGCCAGCACCGGGCTGCTGTTGCGCATGTCGCGGCTGACCACGACGCTCTTGCCGTGCTTGCGGTCTGCGTCGTCCAGGACGTGTTGAAAAGCCAGGCCGATCTGCCGCGCGATGGGCGCCGACAGCTCGGTCGGGTAGATGCCGCGGATGTCGTAAGCTTTGTAAATACCTGACATGGCTGCGTTTGTCTCCCTCAGGTCGGCCGGGACAGGGGTCTCGGCGTGCCGCGGCGATTCAGGCCGGCAGCCCGAGCAGGAAGCTGCCCAGGGCTTGGCTGAACGCCAGCGGTTGCTCGGCGTGCGGCAGCCCGCGACTTCCGGCGAAGTATTCGATGTGCGACCCTGCCGGCAGCAGAGCCAGCTGGTCGGCAAGCCGCTGTGCCGACGGCGCCGCGCCGCCCCAGGCGATCCACGCCGGCACGGTGAGCCCCGCGAGGTCGGCTTCTGGCTGCAGATCGCCGCGCCAGTAGGCGGCAAGGGCCCGGCGGTGGGCTGCCAGGTGGCTGAGCCGGTAGTGGTGCTCGATCAGCGCCGCGTCCACCCGCTCCGGCGCGGCAAAGGCGCGGCGCCGCAGGTAGCGGCCCAGCGCGGCGCGGCTGGTCATCGCATCGAGCACCGGATCGCGCAGCAGCGGCACCCGCAGCAGCGGCTCCAGGGCGCGGGCGACGGTGCGGCCGCTGCCCTGGCCGGCGAGCGGCAGGCCGAGCGGCGCGACCAGCGCCAGCGCCCGCACGCGGCCGGGATGCTCGGCGGCGAGGCGCACCGCATAGGCCGCGGCGAGGCCCGCCGCGATCAGCACCGCCCGTTCGCGCACGACCCCCTGCAGGAACTCGGCGAGCGCCGCCAGGTAGAGGCTGGGCCGGGGCTCGCCGGGAGCCGAGCGGCCCCAGCCCGGCAGATCGGGGGCGAAGACGTGGAAGTGTGGCGCCAGCGCTTCGGCGGCGCCGCGCCACTGCTCGCAGTCGAAGCCGGGCCCGAAGCCGTGCAGCATCACCACCGCCGGACCGCTGCCCAGCTCGCGGAACACCAGCGGGCCGACGTGGCCGGCAAAGCGATGCGTGCGGCCCCAGCGCGGCGCCTCGGGAGCGCGCAGGCGGCGGCGGATCAGCATGTGCGCGACGATGGGCGCGGCGATCAGCCCTCCCGCCAGGGCAAGGCCGCCGAGGCGCCGCGAGCGGCGCGAACGTGCGGGGTGGGCTGTGGGTTTCATGGCGCCAACGATACCAGACCGATCGGACCGCCGGGGGCGCCGGAGCGGCTGGGGAGCAGCGGCGCGGCGGCCGGGCGCGGGCCGGGCGCGGAGGGGGAAGCGCGCGTTATACTGCCGTTGTTTGGCAGGATTGCCCGCCATGCCCGTGCTCCCCATCGTCCGCCTCGGTCACCCCGCCCTGCGCACCGTCGGGCAGCCGTTGGCGCCCGACCTGCTGCGCGATCCGCACATCCAGCAGCTGATCGACGACATGGTGGAAACCATGCGCAGTGCCCACGGCATCGGCCTGGCAGCGCCGCAGGTGGGTGTCGCGCTGCAGCTCTTCGTCTACGGCCAGGTCGACGGCGACAGCACGCGCGAGCCGGCCATCCCGCTGCGCGTCGTGGTCAACCCGATGCTCACGCCGCAGGGTGGCGAGCTGATCTACGACTGGGAAGGGTGCCTGTCCATTCCCGACCTGCGCGGCCTGGTGCCGCGCCATCCGGCGGTGCGCGTGCGCTGCCTGGACCGCGACGGCCAGCCTCTCGATTATCTTGCGGCGGACTTCGAAGCGCGGGTCGTGCAGCACGAGTTCGACCACCTCAACGGCGTCGTGTTTCTGGACCGCATGCGGGACTTCAAATCGCTCGCCTACCTCGACGAATGGGAGCAGTATCTGGCGGGCCACGACCAAGCCGCAGCGGCCGACCCATCCCAGCCAGCCGATCCGTCCGCTAAGGCCGATCCGGTCGGCGCGTCGCCGGCACCGGCGACACCTGCCGCCGCGGGCGATGCACGCCAGCAAGGCGATGCCGGGCATGGCGGCAACGACGGCGCCGGGCGCCGCGAAGCGCCGCCAGATCCCGTCAACCACTAGGCGTAGGCGCCGCCGCCAGTGCCGCGAGGGCTCAAAGGCTCGGGCCGCGAGCTGGCGGTGGTTTGGGCCGGGCGCCACCAGCGATCCAACTGGGAAGAGCTATGCGCATCGTATCGGCAGCGGATCGAGCGCCTGGCCGTGGTGCGCGACGTGCCGGTGCGCGCCCGCGTCGCGCCTGACGATCCCCAGCGCCGGAACGCCGAGATGCTGGCGCTGCTCGAAGCGGTGCCGCCGTCCTCGTACTGCGTCGCGCTCGACAGTCGCGGCGAGGCGCTGGCGTCCAGTGCCCTTGCCGGGCGCTTGAACCGCCTCCGTGGCGAATGGCCGCACCCCATCGCCTTTCTGATCGGCTCCGACCTGGGCCTGCACCCCGAGCTGGTGGCGCAGGCGCGATGGGTGCTTTCGTTCGGGCCGATGACGCTGTCTCACGAGTTGGCACGGGTCGTGCTGTACGAGCAGCTCTACCGCGCGCTCTCTATCGAGGCCGGAATGAGCTATCATCGCGAGCCGCCATAAGCCAGTTCTTGTGGAAGCGGGCAGGTTCGAGCTGAAAGGAGACAGCCAGCGTGGCCAGGAAACAGACCGCCAAACCGGCTCCTGAGGTGGGCAACGAGCGCTTCGACGCCTTGCGGGAGCGCCTTTTGCAGCAGAAGCAAGAGATCCTGGACATGTACAACCAGGATCTGAAAGCTGGCCAGGAATCCGCCGATGACGGTACCGACGACCTGGTGGATCGCGCCAACGCCGCGTACAACCGGGAGCTGATGTTCTCCCTTTCCGATAGCGAGCGGACGATGCTGCTGCAGATCGAGGAGGCCCTGCACCGCATGCGCGAAAGCGCGTACGGCCGCTGCGCCAACTGCGGCCAGACGATCGCGCCGCTACGGCTGGAGGCGGTGCCGTGGGCGCGTTTCTGCATCGACTGCCAGGAGCTGGCTGAAAAGGGCATGCTCAACGAAGTGGACCTGGGATAGCTCCCGGCGCCCGCCCGCGAGCCCGCGCCGGCCGCCGGCAGCCGGCATTGGCGCCACCGCCTGCCTTGTCGGCACCGCCGGTATCCGTGCGACACCGGCGGCGCCAGCAATGAAATGAGCACGGTGCGAAGGCGGGTTTTCCCGCACGGCGACCAGGGCGTATGACCGACCCCGTTCAACAGCTGCTCGCTGCGTCGCGGCAGGCCGCCGCGCCGCAGATCTTCCTGGTGCGTGGCGACCTGGTGGTGGCCGAGCCGGTCGCGGCGCGCTTCGCCACGGCCCTGGCCGCGGAGCACGGCGGCCAGGTGGAATCGCATCGCCGTCCCGCCTCGCTGGCCCCGCTTCTGCACGACCTGCGCACCTTTTCGCTGTTCGCCTCCGCCAAGGTGATCCTTGCCGTCGATACTTCGCTCTTTGCCGATCGCGCCGCCGCCGCCGACCTGATCGACGACGCGGAAGAGGCGCTCCCCGCGGCGGGCGGGCGCGGCGACGCGGGCGGGGATGGGGGAGCGGTGGCGGGGGCCGCGGGGCGGCGCCGGAGCGGTGGCACGGCCGCCGCCATGGCTGCCTCGCCCGGCGAAGAAGGCGAGGCGCGTCCAAAGATGGGAGCGCGCGAGCGGCTGGCCGCGTCGCGCCTGCTGCAAGTGCTGCGGCTGTTTGAGATTCCCATCGGCAGCGCGCCGGCGGCAGACGTCGTGGACCAGCTGCCGGCCTGGGTCCTCGAAGGTGGCGCCGCGAGCCGCCGCGCCAGGGGTGGCCGCGGGCGCGGCAAGCGCCAGGTGGAGGACCTGCGGACCGGCCTGACCGCGCTCTTCGAGCGCGCGCGCGCCGAGGGCGTCGAGGCGGGGGTGGAAGGCGACCTGTCAGACCTCTCCGCGGCGATCACCGGCGGGCTTCCGGCAGGGCACGCGCTGGTCTTCGCCGAGCGCCAGGTGGCTGCCGAGCATCCGCTGGTGCGCCTGCTGCAAGAGCGCGGCGCGGTGGCGGCGGTCGGTGAGGTGGAATCCACCCGCGGCGCAGCCTGGCAGGGAGTCGAGCACCTGGTCACCGAGCTGGCCGAGGAGACCGGCGTCGGCATCACCGGCGAAGCGTTGGCCGAGCTGGCCCGGCGGACCCTGCGCAAGGCCGGAGACCCGCGGCGCGGCGGCGGCGATGCGGCGCAGGGCTCGGCGACCGGCGATTCCACGGCTCGCCTTGCCGCGGAATACCGCAAGCTCGCCAACCTGACCCGCGCCGGGGGCCAACCGGGCGCACGGATCGAGCGCGGCATGGTCCAGCAAGAGGTGGAAGACCGCGGCGAAGAGGACGTCTGGAAGCTGCTGGACGCGATCGGCGCCGGCCACGGCGGCGAAGCGATGGATCGGTTCCGGCGTCTGCTGGCTTCCGCCGACGATCCCATGGCAGCCCGGCTGTCGCTGTTCGCCCTGCTCGCAACCTTCTGCCGGCGCCTGACCGCGATCCGGGGCATGATGCGCGTGGCGCGGGTTCCAGCCGGCGAAGCCAACTACGGCCGCTTCGCCGCGCGTCTGGCTCCCGCCCTCCAGGGAGACCTCGCGGGCGGCAAGAACCCCCTCGCCGGCGTCAACGCCTACGCCCTCCACCGCGCCTACCTCGCCGCCGGCCGCATCCCCGAAGCCGTCGCCGCCCGCCTGCCCTGGGAAGTCCTGGAAACCGAGCTGCGCATCAAAGGCGACAGCGCCGAAGCCGACACCGCCTTCGCCCGCCTGATCCTTCGCCTGAGCACCGCCATCAGTACCCAGCCCGCCCGGCCAGGCAGGCGCTAAGACCAGCCGCCCGTCAAGGCGCCGGCGCCGCGGGCCCGGCAGAGATCGGCCTGCCTGTCGATCCGCTTGAACGCCGCCGCCAGTTGCGGCCCTGCCCGGCCAGGAAAGCGCCAATGATGCGGTCTATCGAGGCGCCGGCGCCGCGGTCCGAGAGGGCTTCGCCCGTGTGCCGATCCGCCCGAGCACCGCCCGCCGGTTCCGAGCCTGCCCGTCCAGGAAAGTGCGCCTGACCGAGCCACTCGTCAAGGCGCCGGTGCTGCTGACGCGCAGCACATTCACTCCCCGGTTGAAGAGGGCCAGGGTTGGGCGGGCTTGACAGATCGGCGCGAATCGGGCGTAATTGTGCCTCCTCCCTATTGACATTTCCGGCCGGATAGCGAAAATAAGGCGTAATGAACGCTCTGGCATCTGCTTCCGCGCTGCCGTCCCTTCCCCGGTTCCCGCGCCTGGATCGCGTCAGCGATCTCCTCGGCTCGCTTGGCTCTGCGGACGCCGCCTTGTCACCCGGCACGATGGAATCCATCGGTGCGGCCGAGCAGGTCGGCGTCGGTGCTCCCCTGCATGCGCCCGCATCCGCGCCCACGATCGTGCGCCGCAAGGCGGTGGTTCGGCCGCGGCGTGCGCTGTGGTGGGCCGGTGCCGGCAGGCGGACGGCGGGGGGGCTGCCGTATCGGCCGTGCGGCGGCTGCCAGCGCGCCGGAGCGTGGTGCGCGGCGGGAATGCCGGTCGCCGCGGCGGACCTGACGGCTTTCTCTGCGGCGTCCGGGGGTTGGGCCCTGCCGGGCCAGATCGCAATCGGCAGCATGGCGGATCCCTACCCGGCCGAAGAGCGGACCGCGTTCAAGACCCGCGGCCTGCTGGCGGCGTTGGCTCAGGCCCCCGGCACGCGCGGGCTGCACATCTCGCTCTTCACCCGCTCCCCGCTCCTGCTGCGGGATCTCGATCTCCTGATGGAGCTGGACCAGCACCACGCGGTCACGGTCGGCGTGCTGCTTCCCGCCGTGGATCCGGCGTTGCGCCGGCGGTTGGAGCCCCACTCACCTGGCGATGCGATGCCACCGGAAGAGCTGATCCGCACCCTGTCCGCCGAGGGCATCGCCGTGCGGGTGATCTGCAGCCCCATCCAGGCAGGACTGAACAATGCGGCCGCGCCGCTGCGGCGCCTCTTCGCCTTTGCCCACCAGGCCGGCGCCATCGACGTTCTCGCCGCCCCGCGCCACCCGACCGACGCCCCCACTCCAGCCGAATCGCAGGGCCTGCTGGCACTCTTCGATCGCCTCCGCCTCCAGCACGGATTCCCAAATCAAGGAGGCCCCGGCCGCGGTTAAGACCCCCATAGCTTCCCCCCATCCCTGGCTGTCCGATAGCGGCCTGCCGTGCGGGGATAAAGGGTGGCCAGTGTGGCGGTCGGCCACTCCGCGTCGCTAGCAAGGAGCTGCGCCTTCATCGAATCAGCGCTGGCAGTGGGGACAGTAGAAGGTGCTGCGGCCCGACTGAAGGAGGCGGCGGATGGGGGTCGTGCAGCGGGGACAGGGCAGGCCTTCGCGGCCGTAGGCGGCAAGGGAGACTTGAAAATAGCCGCTGCGGCCTTCGCCGTCGGCGAAGTCGTTGAGGGTGGTACCGCCCTCGGTGATGGCGTGCTCCAGAACGGCGACTGCCGACTCGGCCAGGCGATTCCAGGTGGGCGAGGCGATACGGCCCACGGAACGGGTGGGGTGAACTCGGGCGGCAAACAGGGTTTCGGTGGCGTAGATGTTGCCAATGCCCACGACGATGCGGGCGTCCATCAGAAAGGCCTTCACCGGTCCGCGCCGTCCGCTTGCCGCCTGTCTCAGTATGTCGCCCGAAAAGCCGCGATCCAGAGGCTCGACGCCCAGGTCCGCAAAGTGCGGATCGATTGTCAGGGCGGACGTCGGCACGCGCAGCACCAGGCCGAAGCGCCGCGGATCGCGCAGCCGCAGCCGGCGTCCCGACTGTAGCTGGAACGACACGTGCTCGTGCGGCTCGAGGGGCTCGCCGGCCGGCACCAGGGTGAGGCGACCGCTCATGCCCAGGTGGATCGCCACCGTCGAGCCGCCCGTAACGTCGATGAGCAGGTACTTGGACCGCCGCCGCAGCGCCTGGATGCGCTCCCCGACCACTCGCCCCAGATCGCGCGTCTTGACCCGTTCGCGCAGGCCAGTGTGATGCACCGTGATCCCCGCGATCACGTCCCCCGGCAGCAGCGGCTGCAAGCTCCGCCGCAACACCTCGATCTCAGGCAACTCAGGCATCCCGGCATTCTACCGGGGACCCGATCGATTCAATAAAATGGATCGCCTGGGGCCGTGAGGCCTCCCCCGCCTCGGGTCACCGCTGCGAGCCGTTCCCACCTCCGGCGATTCGGCTCCTGAACGAATGACACCAGCGCGCTCACCCAGTGTGCCAGCCGCTGGTGGGTGGTGGGAGATCCCCCTGCCCCTGCTGGCGGGGCGGTGGACTGGCGGGGTGGCTGGTGGATCCGCTGTTACAATCGCCGGATGTCTGTCGTGCCGGGTGCTCCCAGGCAGATTCTGATCGAGCCGGAGGCGGTGCTGGATCCGCTGCGGACCAGCTCGGGGCGGAAGCCTTGCATTCTGGGGGTGGCGGGCGGGACGGGCGCGGGGAAGAGCACGATCGTGCGCTCGATTCTGGACGCCGCGGGGCCTGACCGGGTGGAGTTCATCGAGCACGACAGCTACTACCGCGATATCGCCTGGCGCAGCGAAGGCGACCTGCTGCTGTACAACTTCGATCACCCTTCGGCGCTGGACACGTCGCTCCTGGTGGCGCACCTGGCGGCGCTCAAGGCCGGCCATCCGGTCGAGGTGCCGGTCTATGACTTTGTGCGCCACCGCCGGACGCAGCGCAGCCGCCGCGTGCGGCCGTTGCCGGTGGTGATTTTGGAGGGCATCTTGATCTTCGTCGAACCGGACCTGCGGGAGCTGCTCGACCTGAAGATCTTTGTCGACACCGACGCGGACGTGCGGCTGATCCGCCGGCTGGGCCGCGACATGGCGGAACGGGGCCGCAGCGTGCAGGACGTGCTGCGCCAGTACCTGCAGACGGTGCGGCCCATGCACCTGGAGTTCGTGGAGCCGTCGAAGCGCTGGGCGGACGTGATCATCCCCGCCGGCGGCGACAACCAGGTGGCGCTGGACATGGTTCTGGCGCGGGTGGAAAAGCTGCTGGAGGGGGCCTGACCATGGCCTACCTGGTGCGCGTGCGCTCCCGCTTCGAGGCGGCGCACCACCTGACCTCGTACCACGGCGCCGCCGAGCCGGTGCACGGTCATTCCTGGCAGGTCGAAGCGGTGCTGGCGGCGGCGGAGCTGGATGCCGAGGGGATGGCCTGCGATTTTGTCATGGTGCGGGCGGCGCTTGCGGCCCTGGCCGCATCGCTGGACCATCGCGACCTCAACGGGATTCCGCCGTTCGACCGGCTCAGCCCGACGACCGAACGGCTGGCCCGCTGGTTTTTTGACAGCCTGGCGGAGCCGCTGGCGGCGGCGCCCGCCAAGTTGCTGGAAGTTTCCGTCTGGGAGGGCCCGGATTGCTCGGCAACCTATCGTCCGCCGGCGCCTTGACACCAGGCTCGGCCCCTGACTATGGTCTTTCCCTCATGATGAAAAGAACCTTTGCGCTCTCTCTCGTCGCCGCCCTGGCCTGCGTCCTGGGCTGTAAGCACGAGGCGCCGGCCATCGGCCGCCTCGACATCCAGCCGCATACCGTGTCGCTCGGCTACCCCGAGCTGACCATGGCGCACGTCACGTTTTCGCCGTCCGGCGGGCCCGACGCCGAGGCGCTGGCGCCCGCCGACGGCTCGCGGGCGTTGCTCTTTGTGCACCTGCTGGATGCCCAGGGTGCGGTGTTGCGCACCTTCGATCGGCCGCTGCGCCGCAGCGAAGACGTCAGGCTCTACCAGTCGGCTCTGGCGCCGCCGCTCGATCCCGGCAAGTACCGCTTGAGCGTCGGCATCTACGACCATAACGGCAAGCGCTATCCGCTCGAAGGCCTCGGCAAGCCGATCGGCCGCAGCGAATACGTGGCGGCCGAGATCGACGTGCCGCCCCAGGCGGCCGGTCCGCGCTTTTCCTTCTCCTCGGCGTGGGAGCCGATCGAAGCCGGCACCGACAAGCAGGTGGTGGCTCGCCGCTGGCTGGCGGACCAGCCGGGGGAGGTCCACGTGGATGCCATCCCCGGAGCGGGAAGCCTGTGGCTGCGGTTCCGCATCCCAGCCGGCAACGCCGCCGGCGAAAAGCTGGTGCTGCACGATCCCGCCGCCAACAGCCCCGCCGTGGTGGTCGGCGGCACCTGCGGCACCGTCGAAGCCAGCTTTTCGGGGCCGGGTTATCACGCGGTCGAGATCCCGGTCGACGCCGCGACGGCACAGAAGGGCTGCCTGATCTCGTTGGCGCCCAACTTCCACGTCATTTCGACCAACCGCCCCGAGCTGCGTTCGCTGACCCTGGACGTCGCGGCATGGATCCCCGCCGGCTCACGCGCCGCCTCAGCCAGCCCCGACGGCGACAAGAACGAACCTTAGATGAAACAAGGCATCGGCAAGATCCTCCGCCCCGGCCAGGAGGTATACCTGGAACGCCTGCTGCCGCCGCGTTCGGCGATCCTGGCCGAGATGGAGGAGCGGGCGCGCCAGGGCGACGTGCCGGTCTCGGACCCTGAAACGGGGCGCCTGCTGACCATCCTTGCCCGCTCGACCGGCGCCCGCCGTATCCTGGAGATCGGCACTGCCATCGGCTACGGCGTCCTCTGCCTGGCGAGCGGCGCCCCCGACGCCCACATCGTCTCGATCGACGTGGATGCCGAGCGCCTGGCCACGGCTCGCGCCTACCTGGAGCGCGCCGGCGTCGCCGAGCGCGTGGAGCTGCTGCAGGGCGCGGCGCTGGACTTGCTGCCGCGCCTGGAAGGCCCCTTCGACCTGGTGTACATCGATGCGGTCAAGCGCGAGTATCGGCGCTACCTGGACCTGGTCCTGCCGCGCCTGCGCGTCGGCGGCATGATCGTCGCCGACAACCTGCTGTGGCGGGGCGAGGTCGCCGAGCCCTCCGACTCCGACTCCGACCCCGATGACCCTGAGGAGCGGGCGCAGGCTGACGCTCTGCGCGCCTTCAACGGCTACCTGATGATGCACCCGCAGCTGCAGGCGCTGGTCCTGAGCCTGGGCGACGGCGTCGGCATCGCCACCAAGACCCGCCCCCTGCGCAGCGAGATCGACGGGCCGTTCTAAATCCAGCGCCGGATCGCTGGCTGGCGGACGGCACCCACCTTTCCGCGGAAACGTTCTGCCGGCTGGCCGCGATTCGGCACGCTACACCGCCAGCTTGCGGCGGGCCTCGGTCAGCATCTGCTTGAGCTCCAGGGCGCTGGCGGGGCGCCGGGCTACCGTGCGGTGCAGGGCGCGGCGGAAAAAATCGGCCAGAGCGGAGTCGTACTCGGGGCAGACCTGGGCGAAGTCGGGCACCCGGCCCAGGCGGATGCGGGTGGTGATCTGGCGGACGTCGCCGCCGGTGAACACCTTGCGGCCCAGCAGGCATTCGTACAGGACGATCGCCAGGCTCCACAGGTCGAACGAAGCGTCGGCGCGCTGGCCGTTGAGCGCCTCGGGGGAGAGGTACGACAGGGTGCCGGCAAACTGCCGCGACAGGTCGAGCGAAGTGGCGGTCTGGTCCAGGATGGAAGTCGGCCGCAGAAACGACGAAGCGTCGTCGTCGGGCGTGCCGACGTCCTCCACCCTGCCGTCGCGGCGCAGGTCGAACATGACGCGGGCGATGCCGAAGTCCATCAGCTTGGGCATGCCGTCGCGGTTGAAGCCGATGTTGCTGGGCTTGACGTCGCGGTGCAGGATGTCGGCGGAATGCAGGTGCGCCAGTGCTTCGGCAATGGCGATGCCCAAGTCCAGCGTGGCCGCCGGCGTCAGACGCTGGCGTTCGATGCGATCCGCCAGCGTGCCGCCGTCGAGCAGCTCCAGGATGAGCATGGGCGTGCCCTGCCAGGTCTCGATGCCGTAGATCGACGCCAGGTGGGGGTGGGATACCGCCGCCGCCGTGCGCGCCTCCCGCCGCAGCCGCATCGCATCGTCGGGTGAAACGCGGCGCAGGGTCTTGACCGCCACCGGCCTGCCCAGGGCGAGGTCGGCGCCGCCGTAGACGACCCCCATGCCGCCGGCGCCGATGCGCCGCTCGAAGCGGAACCTGCCGGGCAGCACGAAGGGCACGTGGGCGGCGTCGAGCCGCCGGCTGCAGGTGCCGCAAAACACCGTGTAGGGCTGGTACAGGGTGCCGCAGGCCATGCACTCCTTGGCCACCTCGGTGACCGGCAGCGGTTCGGACGGCAGCAGGGTCTCCAGCGCCGGGATGCGCGTGCCGCTGGTGCGCGGTGTCGCGGTGCGGCTGTGATCCAGCTCCAGCACCCAGGCGGCGCTGCTGGCGATGGCGTGCAGCAGCTGGCGGTCTTCTTTCAGGAAGGGCAGGCCGCTCTTCCTGTCGCCCAGGCACATGATCCCCAGCAGCGACCCGTCGCGGGCGAGGATCGGCACCAACAGGCGGAAGCGGCTTTCCGTCAGCCACTGGCGGTCCTTTTCGGGCAGGCGGACGACCGGCGACCGCGGGTCCGCCAGGTCGACGGTCAAGGGCTCCGAGCCGCTCGACACCAGGACCGCCAGCGGCGACGAGCCGTCCAGGCGTCGCGTCCGGTCGTTGGGGTCCTTGAGCATGCCGGTGCGCGGCTCGAGGATGAGCATGGTGCTGCCGGCCAGGTGCAGCGCGAAGTCGACCTCGCGGCTGATCACCTTGGCCAGGTCGGCCCCCTCGCGGATGGCTCGCACCCGCTCGATCAGCATGCTCAGGATCCGGCGCGCGTCGTACTGCTCGCGGAAAAAGCGCCGGTCGATCCAGTCGAGCAGCCCATCGCGATAGGACAGCGCCGCCATCCCCAGCGCTGCGACCGCCAGCAGCACCACCGGCGCCTGGCTGGCCGAAAACAGCTCGGACAGCGACCGGCCGCGATTCTCATAGAAATAGAGCACCACCACGGCGAGCGGCACCGTGGCCAAAGCCACCACCGAGCCGCGGGCGAGCGCATATTGCAGCGCCCGCCGCGCCGTCAGGCGGACGTCGAGAACGCGCTGCACCAGGACCAGGTAGATGGTCGACAGCGGGATACCCAGCGCGAACAGGCTGGCGGTGATGGTCAGCGGCCGGCTGACCTCGGGATGCTGCTGCATGTACGGCAGGTAGCCGCGGATCACCACGGCGCACAGCCAGTAGGCGGTGACCGGCGCCAGGCCGAGCAGCAGGGAGTTGACGAAAACCCGCGCTCGCCGCCGCCCCTCGCCCGTCGCCAGGCGCGCCTTGTAGGCGAGGACCGGCAGCGCCAGCGCGATCAGCAGGTATTCGATGGCGCCGAACAGGCTGTTGAGGGGCTTTTCGGGCAGGGCCCGCAACGCTTCGGCGGCGCCGTTCGCGACGCTTGCGGTGACCGCGCCACTCGCGGCGCTCGCAGTGCTCGCGGTGATCGCGGGGTTGCCGCCGGCTGCCGGCGAGGACGCCTGGCCGGCGATCGCCAGCAGCACGGCGTTGACCAGGTAGAAGGTGAGCAGCGCCAGCGCGGCAAGGCCCGACGTGCGCAGTCCCAGGTCGACCAGGCGCCGCAGTCGCATGGTGGTGGGAGGCTGCGGAAAATCGTGGACGAATTTCCACAGGAAGAGCGGCATCAAGATGTCGAGCCGCATGCTGTCAAAGCTGTAGCCGACGTCGGCCAGCGCCCCACTGCCGTGCAGGATGAGCTGCGCCGTCAGAGGGTCGCAGAAGCCGTCGGCCATGAACAGGAAGAACCCGCCGAGCCAGACGGCGCGCGCATCGCTGTGGCCGGCGACCACCAGGAAGATGGCGGCGATGCCGTAGGCGGCCAGTTGCAGGTAGTCGAACGGCGCCGGCGGTCCGAAGGGGTGATCCGCGGGCAGCGCCCTATGCAGCAGCGAGAACGCGGCGACGACGGCTCCCAGCTTGACGCAGCCGAACAGCAGGGCGATGCGGGTCCAGGCTGGTATGCGTAAGGCCGTCGGCATGTTCCCCTCGCCGGATCTCCCGCTCGGGGCCCCTGAGGAGACTACACATCATAGGTATTGCAGGATCACTTCGCGTTGCGAGGGGTGAAAGTTTAGGCCCGCCAGAGCAGGCGGTCAAGCGGGAATTGCAATCGGGAGGGAAGGAAGTGCCCGCGGACGCCGGCCGGCTGGGGGTCGCCGGCCGGCGCCGCGCAGGGGAGCTGCGATCAGTACTTGACGCTGCAGCCGTAGGGCTTGGTGGATGCAGGGTCGGGCTTGGCGCCGCTCTTTTCGGCGTTCAGGCCGTTGCCGACGTAGCTGACCCGCTCGGCCTTGGCCTTGCGCCCGCTGGGGTCGTCGTCGATCGCGCCGTTGTAGGCGATCTTGCCCGAGGCGTCGATGATGTACATGTGGGGCGTGGTCTTGGCGCCGTACGAGTGGCCGACCGTGCCCGATTCGTCATAGAGCACGGGGTAGGCGATGCCGTTCTGCTGCAGGTAGGTCTTGTATTCGGCGGCCGGCTCGAAGTCGCCGCTGCTGGCGTTGGTGCTGTTGATGCCCAGCCACACCGCGTCGCCATGCTGCCTGGCCAGCTCGGTCATGGTCTTTTCGCGCGCGTGGCGGTCGGAGAAGGGGCACTTGGGGTTCACCCATTCCAGCACCACGACCTTGCCCTTGAACTGGTCGAGGGAGTAGGTCTTGCCGTCCACGCCCTTGAGGTGAAAGTCGGGTGCCGCGGTTCCCACCTCGCCGGTGGCGAAAGCCGCGGTGGCGGCCAGCAGCAGGAGTGCGGCGGCGGATGCGGCCGCGGTGAGAAGACGATTGCGCATGCGTTACCTCCTATCGATCGGGTTGCGGGTGATGTCGGTGCCTGGGGCCGGTCGCAGCGGTCAAGGTTGGGAGCGCCGCATTCTGAAGGCGCCGCGCCGCCGGAGCCAGATCAGCAGCGCCATGCCGAGCAAGGCCAGCTCCACCCCGGCCAGGCGCTCGGCGCTCACTTCCAGGGAGAGCGTATAGAGCAGGCCGAGAGCGAGCAAGAGGGCGACAAAGCCCAGGGCCACGCGGCCGGCCGCGGGCGCGCCGTGCGGTGCCGCCGGCGGGCTTGCCGGCGATCCGGCGGCCAAGGTCGGCGCGCGCAACAGGCCCCACAACGCCAACGCCATCAGCGCTGCGATCGCCGCGGCTGCCGCCACCAGCCTGGGGTCGAAAGCGGCAAGTGTGGCGCGCGGGCCGTCCAGCGCCGCACCTGCCTGCGCCGCTGTCGCACCGGACGATGCCGTGGCCGCACCGGGCGCCGCCGTGGCTGCACCCGGCGCCGCGGTGGCGTCGGCTGGCGCCGCAGCCGCGCCGGATGCCGCGGGCGCGCCGGTCGGCGCTGCCGCCGTACTGGAGGGCGCCGCGGCTGCCAGCGCAGGCGAGGCTGGCGGCTGGATCGCGAGCTGCTGGCTGGCGCTGAGCGCCAGCGGCCTGCCGGCCTGCATCAGGCCGGTTGCCGCCCAGGCCAGGGTAGCGGTCCTGGGCAGCGGCGCCGAGCTGTCGGTGCGCGTCAGCGGCACGTCGAAGATCAAGCCCTGCGCGGTGGATCGCACCCGCGGCCGGCCGACCTGGAACGTCGATTGCGGCTCGAAGAAGATGTCGGCGCCGCCGGCGGCGGCGCTCACCCCGTCCAGGCGGATCTGGAGCTGCTGGCCGGAGATGCTCCCGGTCGCGGCGACGCCCGGCTGCCGGTCGGCCGGCAGAGGCACCTGGGCAAACCAGCGATCGAGCAGCGGCGAGGTCGCCGGGTCAGGCTGGGCCGTATCGCCCAGCGGCTGGTCGAGCGCCAGCGTATAGCGGTGCGGCACGCAGTCGACCTGGCAGACCAGGTAGTCGACGTCCGCGGTGAGCCGCACCTGGCTGGCGCTGGTGCTGAGGGTCGCCCGCACCGGGTAGACCGCTTCGCCCTCGTAGCCGAAGGCTTCCAGCCCCCCGGCCAGTTCGAACCGATGCGGTGCGGGCCACAGCATCTCGGGATAGGACAGCCCCGGCACGCGGCCGAACGCGACGACCGGCGCGAAGCCCGCGTCGCCCGAATTTTTCCAGTACACGTGCCAGCTCGGCGGCAGCCGGAACTGGATGCCCAGGCGCAGCTCTCCCTGCCGCGGCGCCACCCGATACGCGGTGATCAGGCGCACCTGCGACTGCGGATTGACCGCCCAATCCGATGCCGCGGCCGCCGCCGGCCGGCCCGCCGCGGCTCCCAGGCCGCACAGCGCCGCGACCAGCACGGCGCGGGCGACAGCGCCACGCCGCCGCCGGCCCTGGCTCCGCCCTCCCCGCCCGGAATCGTCGTGCTCGCGCGCCGTCTCAGCCCCCATCCAGGATCAAAACACGTGCCGCCGGTTGGTCATTCCGCGGAGCAGGGGGAGCGCGCGGGTCGGGCGGTCCTCCGCGGGGGTGCTCCGACAGCCCCGGCATGGCTCGCATCCGTTCGTCCCAAGCGGCTGGACGCAGCTAGAATCGTGCGGTCATGCGGGTTTTTTTCACCAACCTGGGATGCAAGCTCAACCAGGCCGAAAACGATCGGCTGGCTGGGCAGTTCCTGACCGCCGGCCATCAGCTGGCGAGGTCGCTGGCCGAAGCGGACCTGCATGTCGTCAATTCGTGCACGGTCACCGCCAACGCCGCCCGCACGTCGCGCAAGGCGGCGCGGGCCGGCGCACGGGCTGCCGCCACGGCCGGCGACGGCGGGGGCGGCGGCCGGCAGCTTGGGGACGCGGCGCCGCCTTTGCGCACGGTGCTGACGGGGTGCTACGCCACGGCTGCGCCGGAGGAGGCGGCCGGGCTGGCCGGCGTCGACCTGGTGATCGCCAACGCCGACAAGGATCGCCTGATGGAGCGGGTGACCAGCAGCTTTTCGCCGGCACCCCAGGCCCCGTCTGGAGCGGGCGACCTGACCGGCGCCAGCCTCGGCCTCGGCCCCGGTCGCCCGCTCCCCCCTCTCTTTGCGCCGCCCTCGCCGGGCAATACGCGGGCGCTGGTCAAGGTGGAGGACGGCTGCGACATGGGGTGCTCCTTCTGCATCATCCCGCGGACGCGCGGCAGCCAGCACAGCCGGCCGGCGGCGGAAATAGTGGCAGAGGTGCGCGGATTGCTGGCCGCGGGCTACCGCGAGATCGTGGTGACCGGCGTGCAGATCTCGGCGTGGCGCGGCCGCCTCGATGGCACCCAGGACCGCGACCACCGTCACGCGGGGCGCCTGGCGGACCTGGTGCGGCAGCTGCTGGCGACACTGCCGGCGACGACGGCAACGACCGCGACGACGGCGACGACGGCAGCCACGGCGGCCTCGGTGGATGCGGCGGGCGGCGCGCCGGCGGCGCGTCTGCGGCTGACCTCGATCGCTCCCTGGCAGCTCGCGGAGGAGCTGCTTGAGCTGTGGGCCGATCCTCGCCTCTGCCGGCACCTCCACCTGTCGCTGCAGAGCGGCGCCACCGCCACGCTGCGGCGGATGCGGCGCCCCTACTCGGCGGAATCGTACGTCCGCAAGGTCGAGGCGGTGCGCTCCGCGATCCCCGGAGTCGCCGTCACCACCGACGTGATCGTCGGCTTCCCCGGCGAGTCGGACGCCGAGTTCGACGAGAGCCTGGCGACGGTGGCGCGGCTCGGGTTTGCCAAGGTGCACGTGTTTCCGTTTTCGTCGCGTCCGGGCACGGCGGCGGCAGCGCTGCCGGGGGTGGTGGCGCCTGCCCTTCTGCGGCAGCGCATGGGCCGGATGCAGGTGGTGGCGGAACGTGCGGCGCGGGCCTTCCAGGAGGCGCAGCTGGGCCGCCGTGCGACGGTGCTGTGGGAGGGGCCGCAGGCGGGCCGCGGCCAGGGCCTGACCGACAACTACGTGCGGGTGTTCAGCCCCCAGGCCGAGCACCGGTGGAACCAGATGACCGAGGTCGAGCTGCTGGCGGTGACCGACGGCGGCGTCACCGGTCGCCTGATCCCCGCCGGGTAGGGCGCGCGACGCCGGTGACGCGCTCGACGATCTGGTAGAGGCCGAACTTGGGCAGCCGCATGAAGCCTGACCAGGCCGCGGCGGCCAGGGTGCCTTCGGCCATCCATTCCGCCAGCCAGTCGCCGGCGTGCTGCGGCTCGCGCTGCTTGAGGCCGGCGCCGTTTTCGATCGCCCAGCGGCGGTTGTAGCGCTCGTGGATGCCCACCGGCTGCGAGAACACCAGCGGAATGCCGAGCGCCGCGAAGAAGGTCATTTCGCTGGGTTTGGTCCACAGGATGTCGGTCTGGGCGAGCAGCTGGTTGAAACCGGCGAAGTAGCCGGCCAGGTCGCCGGCCAGGAAGATCTGCACGCCGGCCCCCAGGCTGCCGCCCAGGCCGGCATCGCGCACCCAGCGCTCGAACCGCGCGGCGACTTCAGGCCGGGTGCCGGCCGCCAGGGTGAGGCGCAGCCGGCCGTCCTGGATCAGCGGCGCCAGGCTGTGCACGAGCGGCTGCGCCAGCTCGGCCTGGGCGCCGGCGCCGCCGACGGTGAAGGTGAGGCGCGGCGGCTGGCGCTCCTCCGATTCGGGCAGCTCGACGTCCAGAAAATGGCGGATCTCGCGCTCGGCCTGCTGCCGGAACGCCCCCTCGGGATCGAGCCGCACCAGCCGCCCGGCGAGGTTGTGCCGCAGGACCGGCAGCTCGGGGCCGCCCAGCAGCTCGGGCGGCAGCGGAAAGCCGGTGAACTCGATCTGGCCGGGCGGCACGCCGTAGGCGCGCAGCCGCTCCAGCGCCCGCCGGCTGGGCGTGAGGTAGACGATGCTGTTGCCGTGCGGATCGATGGGCACCCAGACGCGGTTCAGATCCACGTCGGTCACCACGCAGTAGATTGGCGCGCAGCCGTGATGCTGGGCGACGATCGCCGGCGCGAAATAGGTGGTGACCAGCGGCGAGCCGGTGGCGCGCAGCCGCTCGACCAGCCCGGCGCCCAACCCCTTTTCCACCAGGCGAAAGAGCGAGCGCGCCTGGAGCGTGGGCCGCGACAGGTCGCGCTTGGGGTAGAGGTGGGGGATCGACGTCAGGCTGTCGAGCAGCGCGCGCAGCGGGCCGCCGATGACCGGCAGCTGCGAGGCGCGCGCCGTGGCTTCGTACAGCCGGCGCGCCGAGCGCCACAGGCGCTGCTCTTCGGCGCCGGCCAGGAGCGGGCTTTCCACCTGCAGCAGCTCGACCCCGAGGGCGGTCGCCAGCGCCGCAGCGGCTCGCAGATGGCCGTAGCCCATCTCGGCCGCGGCGACGATCGGCGGCGCCGCCGGCGCGCTCGCCGGGGCGGCACCCGTCAAGGCCGGGTCCGATGCCGTCGTTACCGCCGGCGAGCCCGCGGGCGCGGTGGCAGCGCCGACGGGCACCAGGCCGGGAGCGATCGCGATGGCGGGAGCGGACACAGGGTGGGGGTGTGGTGGTCGAGGGGGCTTGGTCCGCTTCCGGGTTCCGCAGGCGTGCCCGGCGAGGCCGGCCGCACAGCAGCGCGGGGGGTGATCTCCGGGGGCTCCGGGGCTCCGGGCGCCGAAGCGCCGGTTCAACCGCCGAAACGCAATGGAATCAGCGTCAGACCAGCGTAACCCAGGAAGGCGAGCAGATGGTAGCAGCCTTCGACCAGCAGGCGGGCGGTGAAGCCCGAAGCGGCGCCGACCAGCACGCCCGCCGCCACGTCCAGCGGGTAGTGGGCGCCCAGGTAGACGCGCGAGATGGCGATGCCGAACGCCAGGGTGAGGGTGAGCAGCGCGATACCGCTGCCCTGGCCGGCGAGCGCCGCGGCGACGCCGAAGGCCGCCGCCGTGTGGCCGGAGGGGAAGGAGAAGCAGTCCGGCACCTTGACCAGGGCGGCGAAGCCGCCGATGCCGGTCGCCGGCCGCGGCCGGCAGATCGTGCGCTTGAGCACCTGCGAGCCGGCCACCGCCAGGCCCGCACCGGTGCCCAGCAGCCAGGCGAGGTGAGGGCCCGACACCGCTCCCACGGTCAGTCCCACCACCACCCAGGCCGCGGGATCGCCCATGCGCGTCAGCATGCGCATGAGCCGCGTCATCATCGCCGATTCCCATCGGCGAACGGCAAGGAGGATCGCCAGATCGACCGAGACGACGCGCTTCCACGTCGCCTGGCTGGCGGTGCGCAGGTAGCTCACGCCAGGGCCTCCAGGCTGGAGACCGCTTCGGCGTCGACGGCGGTGAGGACGCTTCCCGCGCCGATGCGCAAGCGGTTCTCTCGCCAATAGATGGTGGTGCGGAAGGCGCCCGCCAGCCAGACCGCGGCGATCAGCAGGTCCTTGCAGGGGATGAGGGCGAGCGAGCGCAGCGGCAGGCGGCTGCCGCGCAGCTGGCGGGCGAGCACGGCGTCCGCCGTCACCTTGACGGTGAGCCCGACGCCGGCGGCGATCGCCGCGACGGTGAGCGTGCCCGACCCGCGCCGCGCCGCGACAGCCAGCAGGGCAAGCAGCCAGGGCAGCGGGTTGAGCAGCGGCTCGGCAAAGAAGGCCGGCGACAGGCGCCGCCGCATTTGCGCCCAGCGCAGGTGGCGGCCGAGGAACTCGCGCACCGAACGGTGCTGATGCATGACCGGCAGGATATGCGAGGAAAGGGCCACGGTGAGGCCGGCGGCGGCGAAGCGGCATCCGAGCACGTAGTCTTCTGCAAGCACATCCCGTACCCCTTCGAATCCGCCCACCGCCTCCAGGTCGCCGCGCCGGAACAGCATCGACTTGCCGACGACGCACGGAAAGCCCAGGGTCTGCGCGCCGCATACCGATCCGGCGACGAAGGAGTTGAGGTGCAGATTTTCCAGCCGGGCGCCCAGGCTGGCCTCGCCGGTGCCGGCCAGGACCGAGGAGACCAGGCGGGCGCCGCGCCGCGTGTGGGCGGCAAGGGCGCGCAGGTAGCCGGGGTGGGCGCGGACGTTCGAGTCGGAGATCAGCAGCAGCTCGTGCCGGGCGTGGCCGGCCAGCGAGGCCAGGTTGGTGACCTTCGGGTTGTAGCCCAGGGGCGCGGCGCCGGCGACGACGGTGATCGCCACGTCGGGATACTGGTCGCGCAGCCGCGCCGCCACCGCCAGGGCCGGGTCGTCAGGGTCCTCGGTCCCCAGGACCAGCTGGAAGCTGGGGTAGTCCTGCGCCGCCAGCGAAGCAAGGTTGGCGAACAGGCCCTCCTCCAGCCCCTTGAGCGGCTTGAGCACCGAGATGGCCGGCAGGTCGGTGGCGGCGGCGAGGACGGCGGCGGCGTCCGCTGCGCCGGATGCCGAGCGGCCGGCGGCCCTGTCGCGGTCTCCCGCCAGAGCGCCGGGCGGCGCCACGGCTCCCGGCGGCGGCGCCTGGCCCACCGTCCAGCGCAGCACGCGGCGCAGCAGCAGGTTGAACCAGGCAAAGGGGAGCGGCCCGGACTGGCGGCCGGCATCGCGGGTCAGGGTGCTCAGGGCGCGTGCGACGCTGCTGACGGTCGCCAGCAAGGACACCGCCGCGGCGAGCGCCAGCAAGTCGAGCAACGTGGCGAGGGTGTTCAAAGTCGTACTTTCCTCTACCGGCAAGATCCCATTGTGGGGTTACGGGCTCGTGGCATCGCGGTCACGTGCCGGTCAGGAGTGTGCTACAAGAGTACCGCATGTCCACCAGATTCGTCGCCGCGGCGGTCCAGCTGACCTCCACCTCGGACGAAGAGGCCAACTGGAGCGCCGCCCGCGACCTGATCGAACAGGCCGCCGGGCGGGGGGCCGCACTGGTCGCCACGCCCGAAAACACCAACTTCCTGGGCCCCCACGATGAGAAGGTGCGGCGGGCCGAGCCGCTGGACGGACCGACGGTCGGCCGCTTCGCCGACCTGGCCCGCCGCCTGGGCATCCACCTGCTGCTCGGCTCGTTCAACGAGCGCAGCGACGAGCCGCAGCGCTGCCACAATACCAGCGTCCTGCTCGGCCCCGACGGCCAGGTGCTGGCGGCCTACCGCAAGCTGCACATGTTCGACGTCGACATCCCCGGCGGCGTGCGCTTCCTGGAGTCGACGACGTGCAAGCCCGGCGACGCCGCGCAGCCGCCGGCCGACCCAGCCCGCCCCGGCCTGGTGGTGGCGGCGACGCCGCTCGCCCGCCTGGGGCTGACGATCTGCTACGACCTGCGGTTCGGCGAGATGTACCGCCGGCTGGCCGACCTGGGGGCGGAAGTGATCGCCGTGCCGTCGGCCTTCACCCTGGCGACCGGCAAGGACCATTGGGAGCCGCTGCTGCGCGCCCGCGCCATTGAAACCCAGTGCTACGTGGTGGCGCCGGCCCAATTCGGTCACCACGACGACGGCGGCCTGCGCGACAGCTACGGCCACGCGATGATCGTCGACCCATGGGGGCTGCCGGTCGCCGTCGCCTCCGATGGGCCGGGCCTGGCGATCGCCGAAATCGACCTGGCGCGGGTCGAGCGCGTCCGCCGCGCCATCCCGGTGCGCCAGCACCGCCGGCTGTAACCGGCGCCTCGGAGTGGCCGAGCCCGGCCGGGCCGGCGAAGGCCGGGCAACGCGGCGCCGGTATGCACGGCCGACCCGGCTCCGGCGGCGGAATGGCGCGCCGCGGAAAGGTGTTGGGATCGACATGCCGCTGAGCCGTTTTCATCCCGCGGTGGCCGCCTGGTTCGCGGACCGGTTCGCGGCTCCTACCGAGCCACAGGAGCGGGCGTGGCCGTCGATCTTTGCCGGCCGCAACACCCTGATCGCCGCGCCCACCGGCTCGGGCAAGACGCTGGCCGCCTTTCTGAGCGCCATCGACGGGCTGGTGCGCGACGCCCTGGCTGGCGAGCTGGGCGACCAGACGCGGGTGGTCTACGTGTCGCCGCTCAAGGCGCTGTCCAACGACGTGCAGCGCAACCTGGAAGAGCCGCTGGCCGGCATCCGCGCCGAGCTGGCGGCGCGCGGCCTGCCCGACGCGCCGATCCGCACCCAGGTGCGCACCGGCGACACGCCCGCCCACGTGCGCGCCGCGATGGCGCGCCAGCCGCCGCACATCCTGGTGACCACTCCCGAATCGCTCTTCATCCTGCTCACCAGCGAGAGCGGGCGGCGCATGCTCGCGACCGCGCGCACGGTGATCGTCGACGAGATCCACGCCGTGGCCGGCAGCAAGCGCGGCTCGCACCTGGCGCTCTCCCTGGCCAGGCTGGAGGCGCTGTGCGGCGCCGGCCTGGTGCGGATCGGCCTGTCCGCCACCCAGAACCCGATCGAAGAGGTGGCGCACCTGCTGGTGGGGGCGGCCGCCCCCGGCCAGCCGGCGCCGCAATGCCACATCGTGGATGCCGGGCACCGGCGCGCGCTGGACCTGGGCGTCGAGGTGCCGGGGTCGCCCCTGGAGGCGGTGATGGCGGCCGAGGTGTGGTCGGAGATCTACGACCGCCTGGCGGAGCTGGTCGCCGCCCACCGCACGACTCTCATCTTCGTCAACACCCGCCGTCTGGCCGAACGCGCCACGCGCCACCTGGCCGACCGGCTGGGGGAAACGCGCGTCGCCGCCCACCATGGCAGCCTGGCGCGCGAAAAGCGCCTGCTGTGCGAGCAGCGGCTGAAGGCCGGGGAGCTGTCGGCGCTGGTGGCGACGTCTTCGCTGGAGCTGGGCATCGACATCGGCACCGTCGACCTGGTCTGCCAGCTCGGCTCGACGCGCTCGATCGCCGCCTTCCTGCAGCGCGTCGGCCGCGCCGGCCATCGCCTGGGCGCCCTGCCGAAGGGCAGGATCTTCCCCACCAGCCGCGACGAGCTGGTGGAGACGGCGGCGCTGCTCGACGCGGTGCGGCGCGGCGAGCTCGACCGGCTGATCATGCCGCCGGCGCCGATCGACATCCTGGCGCAGCAGGTCGTCGCCGCGGTCGCCGCCGAGGAGTGGCGCGAAGACGACCTGTTCGCGCTGGTGCGGCGGGCCTGGCCCTATCGCGACCTGGCGCGGGCCGACTTCGACGGCGTCGTCGAGATGCTCGCCAACGGCTTCGCCACCCGCCGCGGCCGGCGCGGCGCCTACCTGCACCAGGACGCCGTGCACGGCCGCCTGCGCGCCCGCAAGGGCGCCCGCCTGGTGGCGATGACCTCAGGGGGGGCCATCCCCGACACCGCCGATTACCAGGTGGTGATGGAGCCGACCAACAGCCTGGTGGGCACCGTACACGAAGACTTCGCGGTCGAAAGCCTGGCCGGCGACGTCTTTCAGCTCGGCAATACGGCATGGCGCATCAACAAGATCGAGCCGGGGCGGCTGCTGGTCGAAGATGCCAAGGGCCAGCCGCCCAACATCCCCTTCTGGCTGGGCGAAGCGCCGGCGCGCACCGAGGCGCTGTCGGTCGCCGTCGCCCGCCTGCGCGAGGAGGTGGCGCAGCGGTGCGAATCGGGCATCGGCGCGGCGGTCGCCTGGCTGTGCGACCAGGTCGGGCTGAGCCAGCCTGCCGCGACGCAGCTCGCCTCCTACCTGGCGGCGGCGGCCGCGGCGCTGGGCGCCATGCCGTCGCGGGAAACGCTGGTCGCGGAACGCTTTTTCGACGAGGCGGGCGACATGCACCTGGTGGTGCACGCGCCGTTCGGCAGCCGGCTGAACCGCGCCTGGGGCCTGGCGCTGCGCAAGCGCTTCTGCCAGACCTTCAACTTCGAGCTGCAGGCGGCGGCCTCGGAAGACGCCATCATCCTGTCGCTCGGGCCGACGCACAGCTTCCCGCTGGAGGACGCGTTCCACTTCCTGCACTCGTCCAGCGTGCGCCACGTGGTGACGCAGGCGGTGCTCGATTCGCCGCTGTTCCCGGTGCGCTGGCGCTGGGCCGCCAGCCGCGCCCTGGCGCTGCCGCGCTGGCGCGGCGGCCGGCGGGTGCCGGCGACGCTGCTGCGCCAGCAGTCCGAAGACCTGGTGGCGGTGGTGTTTCCCGACCAGCTTGCCTGCTTCGAAAACATCGTCGGCGAGCGCGAGGTGCCCGATCACCCGCTGGTCGCCGAGGCGCTGCGCGACTCCCTGGAAGAGGCCATGGACACCGCCGGGCTGGAGCGCCTGCTGGGTCGCCTGGAGCGCGGCGAGCTGCGCCTGCTGGCGCGCGACCTGACCGAGCCGTCGCCCCTGGCGCATGAAATCCTCGCCGCGCGGCCCTACGCCTTCCTGGACGACGCCCCCCTCGAAGAGCGCCGCACCCAGGCGGTGCGGGTGCGCCGCTGGCTCGACCCCGAAACCGCCGCCGACCTGGGCGCCCTGGACGCCGCCGCCATCGCGCGCGTGCGCGAAGAGAGCTGGCCCGAAGCCGAAACGCCCGACGAGCTGCACGACGCGCTGCTGACCCTGACCTTCGTCACCGCCCAGGAAGCGCACGCCTCGGGCTGGGAGCCGCTGTGCGCCGCCCTGGCCGCGGCCGGCCGGGCGACCTGCCTATGGGCCGGGGGCGGTCCGGCCGCCGGACAGGGCCCGCCCGCCGGCCGCTGGGTGGCGGCCGAGCGCCTGCCTCTGCTGACGGCGCTGCTGCCGGCGGCGGTGGCGGCGCCGCCGATCGCGGTCCCGGCCCGCCACGACCGCGTCTGGGCGCCCGAAGAAGCGGCGGTCGAGGTGGTGCGCGGCCGCCTGCACGCGGTCGGCCCGACCACCGCCGCGCAGCTCGCCGCCAGCGCCGGCCTGCGCCCGACCGCCGTCGAAGCAGCGCTGGCGGCGCTCGAAACCGAGGGCTTCGTGCTGCGCGGCCGCTTCACCCCGCGCGGCGCCGCCGGCACGTCGGGCGCGGCGGGCGCGACCGGTGCGGTTGGGGCCGTCGGCGACACCGTCGCCGCAATCCATCTGAACGCCACGGCTGGCGCTGCCGGCGGCAGTGCGCCGATCGCCGCCGTCGCGCCCGTCGCGGCCGGCGAAATCGAATGGTGTGAGCGCCGCCTGCTGGCGCGCATTCATCGCTACACCCTGGATCGCCTGCGGCGCGAGATCGAGCCGGTGTCGCAGGCCGATTTCATGCGCTTCCTGCTGGCCTGGCAGCGCGTCGCCGGCGCCGAGGCGCCGCCGCCGGCGGCCCCTGCCGGTGCCGCGCCGCCGGTAGGCGGGGTGGGCGGCGCGGCTGGGGCGCGCGGAGCGCAGAGCCTGCCGGCGCTGCTGGCGCTGCTGGAGGGCTTCGAGGCGCCGGCCGCCGCCTGGGAGGGCGAGATCCTGCCGGCCCGCCTGGCGGATTACGACCCGCAGTGGCTCGACGCGCTCTGCCTTGCCGGGCGCTACGTCTGGGGGCGCCTGACGCCGCCCGCGGCGCCGCCGGTCGACGCCGCAAACGGCGAAGCGGCGCGCTCGCGGCGGCCAGGCCCGGTGCGCGCGACGCCGATCGCGCTGCTGCCGCGCACCGGTCTGGCGCCCTGGGCGCGCCTGGCGGCGGCACACGACGAGCTGCCCGACCTGTCGTCGGACGCCGCGGCGGTCCACCGGCGGCTGGTGGCGGGGGGCGCATCGTTCTTCGACGAGCTGGCCGCCGGCGCCCGCCTGCTGCACACCCAGGTCGAAGCGGCGCTGGGCGAGCTGGTGGCGGCCGGCCTGATCACCGCCGACAGCTTCACCGGCTTGCGCGCCCTGCTGGTACCGGCGCACAAGCGGCCGCGCGTCGACCGCGCCGGCCGCGGGTCGGGCGTGGGCCTGTCGCCATTCGGCGTGCAGAACGCCGGTCGCTGGGCGCTGCTGCGCGCCACTCCCGGCGGCACGGCCGGGGTGTCCGCGGAGCGCGACGGGCAGCCGCCCGCAGTCGCCCCTGGCCGCGGCGAGGACGATGCCGCCCGGGGAGAAGCCATCGAAGCCGCCGCCTGGGCGCTCCTGCGCCGCTACGGCGTGGTCTTCCGCCGCCTCCTGGAGCGCGAATCGCTGGCGCCCGCCTGGCGCGACCTGCTGGGGGTGTATCGCCGCCTCGAAGCGCGCGGCGAGATCCGCGGCGGCCGCTTCGTCGACGGCTTTTCAGGCGAGCAGTTCGCCCTGCCGGATGCCATCGGGCGCCTGCGCGCCGTGCGGCGCGAACCCAAGCGCGGCGCTCTGGTGTCGGTCAGCGCCGCCGATCCCCTCAACCTGGCCGGCATCGTCACCCCCGGCGACCGCGTGCCGGCGCAAGCCGGCAACCGCCTGCTCTATCGCGACGGCGAACCCATCGCCGTCTGGGAAGGCCGCCAGGCCCGCATGCTGATCGACCTGGGTCCCGCCGAGCGCTGGCAAGCCGTCACCGCCCTCACCCGGCGCCCCCCAGCCAGCGACCGCGCCACCCCCCGCACCAGGCCATCCCGCCTGCGCTCGGCCTAGACTGTCCATTCCCTTGCACCTTGCAGGGAGTCCTCAAGCGGGCTAAGGTAAAGAAGGGTAGACAAATGGTACAGAAAGAAAGAACCGCGATGAGCCTCAACGTCAAGGACCCCGAGGTCCACCGGCTTGCCCAAGCCATCGCTCAGGCCACCGGAGAGACCATGACCACCGCCGTCAAGGAAGCCCTGAGGGAGCGCTACGAACGGATCCAGAAGCGCGATCCAGAGGCGCTCGCCGCCGACCTCCGGGCAATCGCCAAGCGCGCCGCCGCTCATGTGAAGGGTTCTTACCTCGACCACGCCGAACTGCTCTACGACGAACGCGGGCTTCCCAAATGATCCTGGATTGTTCGCCGCTCGTGGCCATCCTTGCGGGGGAGCCGGATGCGGAACTGTACATCCAGGCCATCAGCCGCGCCCCGCGGTGCCGCATTTCCGCGGGAAACTTCATCGAGCTCTCGATTGTCGTCGAGAGCCAATTCCCCATTGAAGTACTGCGGCAATGCGACGCGCTGTTTCGCCGGGTGGGCATCGTGATCGAACCGGTGACCGTCGAGCACGCGCAGCTCGCGCGCCAAGCCTTCCACGACTTTGGCAAAGGCCGCCACCCGGCGGGACTGAATTTTGGCGACTGCTTCGCCTATGCGCTCGCCAGGCACACTGGCGAGCCGCTCCTGTTCAAGGGGAACGACTTCAGTAAGACCGACATTGTCTCCGCGCTATGACGTGCAACCGTTCCTGACCGCCATCCGAGCACCTGCAAGAGCAGGCGCGGGCGGGCTACGAATGTCCCGGCTGCGGTGTCGGGGCGGTGGTGGGGACGCCCAGGGCGGTGAGGGTGTCGGCTAGCTTGGCGTCGAAGAGGGCGGGTGCGGTGAGCATGGGGAAGTGGCCCAGCTGGAGGGGCGCCAGGTCGAGGATGGCGAAGTCGGCGTGGTGGCGCTGGCCGGCGGCGGCGTCGCTGGTGAGGGAGGTGTTGATCGCACGGATGGGCACGTGCACGCGTGCGAAGGCGGCGGCGGTGTCGTAGTCGAACATGGTGCGCAGAAGCGCCAGGGCTATGTCGCGGTCGGCCGCCGCAAACTGCGCCTGCAGGCGGTCGCGGATCGCGGCGTCGCACTGGCTGGGCAGCAGCGAATCGACGAACAGCTTGCTGGTGGCGGCGTAGTCGTTCTGCCAGCGCGCGATCAGGGCGTCGGTCTGCGCGGTGGTCGCGTGGCGCTCGACGTTGTGGAAGGTGTCGACGCCGATCACGGCGATGACCCGGTCCGGCATCGTGCTGGCCGCTTCCAGCGCCACCGGACCGCCCATCGAATGCCCGATCAGCACCGCGCGCCGCACGTCCAGGGCGACCAGCACGGCGCGCACGTCTTCACCCAGCGAGGCCAGCGTCCAGTCCTTGCGCTCCTTGCCCGAATCGCCGTGGCCGGCGAGGTCGAGGGTGATGACTTCGCGCTGGGTGCTGAAGCGCTGCACCTGCTCGTCCCAGTGGTGGCGGTCGCACGACCAGCCGTGGATGAAGACCAGCGCCGGCTCGCCGCGCCCTTCGGCGTGATAGCGGATCGGCACCCCGTCGCTCGATGCCACCATCGCGTCGGCAGCGTCGTGGGCGATCGGCCGCGGCATCGGCGGCGCTGCGGGCGGCGGCGTGACGGGCTGGCAGGCGATTGCGGCCAGCCCCACAAAGACGACGGTGGTCAGACGCATGGCGGTCACTCCCGGTCGACGGCCCAGAAGGTGCCAACGATAGCGCAGCGCCGCCCACGCGGGCCAGCGATGCCTGGCCGTCGTCGCGGGTGGTGCGCTTCGGCGCACGAATCCTTGGGGGCGTGGCGAAGAGTAGAATCCGACGTGGAGCCGCCGCTGGCGAGCGCGGCAAGGAGGTTGTCATGAGGTTGGCTTGGATGCCGGCGATGGTGATCGCGGCTGGCGGATTGCTGGTGGCGGGCGGCGCGGCGGGTGCGGCGGCGGCGGGTGCGACGGCGGAAGCGACGGCGGTGTCGGCGTCATCGGCGGCATCGGCGACGTCGGCGATGGACGCGAGCGCGCCCGTTTCCCCCGAGGCTTACCGCAAGGAGATCGAAGCCTGGCGGGCAGAGCGGCTGGCTGGTCTGCGGAATCCCGAAGGCTGGCTGACCCTGGTGGGGCTGTTCTGGCTGGACGAGGGCCAGAACCGCTTCGGCACCGACCCCGCCAACCGGGTGGTGCTGCCGGCCGGCAGGGGGCCGGCGGTGGCCGGGACCCTGGAGCGGCACGGCGACACGGTGACGCTCAAGGCCGCGCCCGGCGTGGGCGTCCAGATCGACGGCGCGCCGGTGAGCGAGCGGACCTTGCATTTCGAGCCCAAAAAAGAGCCGGTGATCGTGCGCTTGGGCTCGGTGAGCTTCTTCCTGATTCAGCGCGGCGACAAGCTGGGGGTGCGGATGCGGGACAGCCAGAGCCCGGCGCTGGCCGCGTTCCACGGCGTGGACAGCTTCGCCGTCGATCCCTCGTGGCGGGTGGTCGCCCGCTTCGAGCCCTACGCCACCCCCAAGCAGATCCCCATCACCAATATCCTGGGGATGACCGCCAATCAACCTTCGCCGGGCGCCGTGGTGTTCGAGCGCGACGGCCATAGCTACCGGCTGGATGCGCTGCAGGCGTCGGACGGGTCGCTGTTCCTGCTCTTCGCCGACCGCACCAGCGGCCGCGAAACCTACGGCGCCGGCCGCTTCCTGGATACCGACGCGCCGCGCGACGGCAAGGTGGTGATCGACTTCAACAAGGCGTACAACCCGCCCTGCGCGTTCACCTCCTTTGCCACCTGCCCGCTGCCGCCGTCGCAAAACCACCTGGCGGTCGCGATCGACGCCGGCGAAAAGAAGTACGGCGAGGGCGAGCACGCCCCGTCGGGCCGGTAGCCCGGCGGCGCCACCCGCCGGGCTGCGACCACGGCCAGGCGCCCCGGTTCGGGCCTGGGCGCCGCTGCTGCTTCAGCGCTGGCTGAGGACCGGGTAGGGGTTGATCGCGACGCCCTGCCACCAGTGCTTTTCGACGCCCAGGCGGAAGATGGCGAAGTGCAGGTGGGGGGCGTTGGGCGGCGCGTTGCCCGAGGTGCCGACGTAGCCGATGACCTGCCCGCGCCGCAGCAGGTCGCCCTCGTGCAGGCTGTCGGCGTAGCGTTCCAGGTGGGCGTAGTAGTAGGCGTAGGTGGCCGACGGATCGTACTGGTACAGGGTGTTGCCGCCGAAGCGGCTGAAAAAGATCTTGGCCAGGCGGCCGTCTTCGACCGCCAGGACCGGCGTATTGCGCGCCGCCATGATGTCCAACGCCTCGTGCTGGTGGCCGGTGCGAGGGTCGCCGAAGGTGTCGTTCAGCTGCTCGGGGCGCACCCCCTGCACCGGCAGCAGCAGGCGGCGCTGGCGCAAGGCGTCGACGTCCGCTGGCGAGGCCGGCGCCTGGGGCGGCACCGCCGGCGGTGAAGCTGCCGGCGGCGCGCCGGTCTGCGGGCCGGCTGGCGCGCCGGGCGGCGCGGCAGGCGCTTCCGGCGCCGGCGCCGGGATCGGGCCTGCCTGCGGCCCCGGTCCAGGCGGCGCCTGCGGCCCGCCGTCCGGCCCCGCTTCACCGCGCGGACCGGTGTCGGGCGCCGGCGGGCGCGAGGCATCCGGCGCCGGCCGCGGCGCCGCGCCGGGCACGGCGGCGCCGGGCACGGTGGTGACGGCGGGGGCGGCCGCCGGACTGGTCATCGCCTGGCGCCCGGCGCCGGACCCCCATACGACCAGCAGAACGGTCGCCGCGCCCAGCACGAAACCGGTGAGGCCGGCCGTCATCACCGGCCGGCCGGTCCGTTTGGGGTCGCTCACGGTTCGAACACCACCGGCGTTCCGGGCTTGACCAGGCTGGCGACCGTCAGGGCGTCCCAGTTGGTGAGGCGAACGCAGCCGCGCGCCAGGCCGGTGCCGATCTTGTCGGGCTCCGCGGTGCCCTGAATGCCGCAGCGGTCCTTGCCCAGGTCGATCCAGACCAGCCCCAGCGGATTGTTCGGCCCCGGCGCCAGCTTGGCCCGCGCGCGCCTGGGGCTGGCGCTCCAGAACGCCATTCCGTCGTACCAGGCGGCCGGGTTGGGCTCGACGCTCTGCACCCGGACGCTGCCAACCGGCAGCTCGCGCTCGCTGCCCACCGACGCCGGGGCGAAGAACAGCAGGTCGTCGCCGTTGTCGACGATCAGCGTCTGCCGCGACCTGGACACCACCACGCGCACGTCGGCCGAGGCGGCCGCCGGTCCCGCCGGCGCCGGGCGCACCCTGGGTGCCAGCAGGCTTTCGCCCGCCACGAAGCGGGCGTCGGGATTGCGTTCGCGCAGCAGCTTTTCGGAGGTGTGATGGCGCGCCGCCAGCATCTGGACCAGCGACGCATAGCCGAGCGCCGGCAGCTTCGCCTGGTCCATCACATCGGCGGGCACCGGCCGGAACGGTCCGCGGGCGTCGTTGGCGCTGATCGTCGCCAGCTCCCAGGCCTGGCCGCCGCTGGCCGCCATCAGGTTCTGCCAGGTGAGCTTGTCGATCTCGCCGGTGACCGGCAGGTCGTGCGCCTCCTGGAATGCCGCGACCGCCTTGCGCAGGTTGTCGCCGCGGCTGCCGTCCACGACTCCCGGCGAAATGTTCACCTGGTCGAGCAGCGCCTGCGCGTCGGCGGGCGATTGCGCCGAAGCCGGCGGTATCGCAGGCGTGGCGGACGCGGCCGGCGCCGCCTGGAATGCCGGCGCGGCGATCGGCACCATCGCCGGCAGCGCCAGCAGTGTCAGAAGCACCGGCAGGATCAGCGGCCGCGGCAGCGCAACGCCCGGCCGGGCGGATGGGCGCAGGATGGGCATGGTCGCTCCCAGGTATTTGCAAGACGAACGCCAGTTCTCAACCGGCGGCGCTCAATCGGCGGGGTAGATGACCACCCGGCGATAGCCTCCCAGCCCCTTGCTTTCGGACTGCAGGCCGCTGCGCTCGGCCGCTTCGTGTTGCAGGCGCCGCAGGTAGGTGTTGCGCGGCGGCAGCTCGACCGGCTTGCCGCGATCGAGCACCTGGTCGATGCCCGCCTCGGCTTCCGCGAGCGCCGCCTGGTCGCCGGCCGCGACGTCGCTGGCGGCGGCAAGCCCGAGCGCGGAGCGCAGGGTGTTTTCGATCTGCACGATGGTGTTGCTCTTGGCCACCGCCACCTTCACGCCGCGCGCGTGGGCGTCGCGCAGGCGGCGGGGCGCGCGGCGCTCCTGGGCTTTGAGGGTGACCACCAGGTCGGCGCCGTCCAGGTCTTCGACCACCAGGGCGTTGACCCGGAACTTGCGGATCGCGTGCTCCAGCTTGGCCTTGGAGATCGCATACGGGTGGATGCGCACCAGGCGCCCCGGCACGCGGGCGCGAGGGGAGGAGTCGTCGCCGTCGCCCGCCGTCGTCGCCCCCGCCCCCGCCGCCATCGCCGCCGCCAGGGCCTCCGGCCGTCGCCGCGCCGGGCCCGCATCCGGCGCCGGCTGGATCTCGACCTGCCCGCCGGCCGACCGCGTGCGCAGCTCGGGGCGGGCGGGGGCTTCGCGCAGCAGGCGATCGACCACTTCCGCCACGTCGTGGTGGACGGCCAGGCGCGCCCGCTCCTGGATCTCGATCAGCACCCCGAAGGTGGGCGGCGCCTTGCGCTCCAGCACCGTCTTCTGGGTGCCGCGCCGCCGCGCCTCTTCGTCGGAAAGGGTGACCGGGTGGATGCCCCCCACCAGGTCGGACAGGGTGGGGTTTTGCAGCAGGTTGTCCAGCGTGTTGCCGTGCGCGGTGGCGATCAGCTGCACGCCGCGCTCGGCGATGGTGCGCGCCGCCATGGCTTCGGCGGCGGTGCCGATCTCGTCGATGACGATGACCTGCGGCATGTGGTTTTCCACCGCCTCGATCATCACCGCGTGCTGCTGCTCGGGCGAAGGCACCTGGATGCGGCGGGCGCGCCCGATGCCGGGGTGCGGGATGTCGCCGTCGCCGGCGATCTCGTTGGAGGTGTCGACCACCACCACCCGCCGGGCGAGGTCGTCCGCCAGCACGCGCGCCGCTTCCCGCAGCAGCGTCGTCTTGCCGACGCCGGGGCGGCCCAGCAGCAGGATCGAGGCGCCGGCTTCGATCACGTCGCGCAGGATGTCGACGGTGCCGTACACCGCCCGGCCGATGCGGCAGGTCAGGCCGACGACCTGGCCGCGCCGGTTGCGCAGCGCCGAGATGCGATGCAGCGTGCGTTCGATGCCGGCGCGGTTGTCCTTGGCGAAGTCGCCGACGCGGCCGACGACGTGGGCGATGTCGTCGTGAGTCACCGGCTGGGCCGACAGCTCGACGCCCAGCTCGGCAAAGCGCGCCTCGGGCTGGCGGCCCAGGTCCAGGACGATCTCGACCAGGTTTTCGCTGGCAGGCACCGCCTGGATCGCCTGGCGGATGCGCGGCGGCATGACCGCCAGCAGCAGGTCCAGGTCGTCGACGACCGGCTTGTCTTCCCTGGGCGCGTCCACCACCGTGGATTGTAATGCGCCGGGCCGCGGGCGCATCCGCTGCCGGTTATGGCACAATCCCAGGCTTCATAGGGGAGGATCGGTGCAGAAACGGAGGGTTGGCATCTTTGGTTGGGGGATCGTGGCGCCGCGTTCGCCGGACATCGATGCCTTCACCCGCAACCTGGAGTGCACCGAATCGTGGCTGACGCCGTTTCGCGGCTTCGGTCCCAACAACTTTCTGGTCGGGACGCCGCAGTTCGACTTTGCCGCCTACCGCGGGTGGATCGCCGAGCGCTTCCCCCCCAGCCGCTTTCGCCAGCTGGAGGAGAAGATGGACCTGCCGGCGCTCTACGCCGTGGGCTCGTTCATCCAGTCGTTGCGGCAGAACCCCGGCCTGGAGCAGGAGCTGACGCGGCTGGGGACGCGCGCGCACATCTACGTCGGCACCGGCCTGGGCAGCCTGCAGACGACCGCCGACAACGCTCTTGCCCTGGACCGGGCGCAGCGGCGGTGGGACCGTTTCTGGGCCGAGCGCAACCCCGAGCTGCGGGACTGGCTGGACCGGCATGGGGAGCACCCGGTGGACGCCGCGCAGCCTGGCGCGCCGCCCGACGGACCCGACGGCATGCCGGTGGACCCGCGGACGCTCGCCGACACGCTCGACGGCATGGACGAGCTGGCACGGGCGCAAGGCGCCTGGTGGCACTTCTGGGCCGGCCGTTGCCCCGACCTGCACACCTACCTGGCCGAGCTGGCGGCCATCGACGGGGTGTCGGTTTCGGGCGACGTCGAGCGCGGCAAGATGAGCGTGCTCAAGGAAAAGCAGCGCCGCCAGGCGCAGCTGCAAAAGCAGTGGGGAGCGCCGGTGCCGCCGTGGCAGTCGGTTTCGGCCAACCTGGTGTGGAACATCCAGAACACCCCGGCGTCGCAGATCTCGATGCTCGGCCACATCACCGGCATGGCGTTCGCTCCGGTCGCCGCCTGCTCCACCTTCGGCGTGTCCCTCAAGCTGGGCATGGACGCCATCCTGAGCGGCCGCGCCACGGCGGTGGTGGTGGGCGCCACCGATCCGCCGCCGCTGGCGCTCAGCGTCGGCGCCTTTTACAACGCGCGCGTCATCGCCGCCGACAACCAGGTTTCGAAGCCGCTGACCGGCCTGCGCGGCACCCACGTGGCCGGCGGGTCGGTGGTGTGGGTTCTGGGCGACCTGGAGCACATGCTGGAGCGGGGCTTCAAGCCGCTGGGCATGGAACCGCTGGCGGTGGGCGTCAGTGCCGACGCCGACCACATCATCACGCCGTCGCCCGAAGGGCCCACCGCGGCCATCCGGCAGGCCCTGGACGAATCGGGCGTCGGACCGCAGGAGATCGGCAGCTGGGATCTGCACGCCACCGCCACGCCCGGCGACGACCTGGAGGTGGCGACGCTGCGCTCGCTGCTGCCGGCGTCGGTGCTGGTGACCGCCCGCAAGGGCACCTTCGGCCACGGCATGAGCGCCGGCAGCGGCTGGGAGCTGACCGCGCAGTACCTGGGCTACCAGCGCGGGCACCTCTATCCGACGGGCCTTGCGGAGAGCGAGCTGAACCACGAGATCGCCGCCCGCCACAACCTCTTCGTCTTCGACCGCCCCTGCGACCTGCCCGCGGGGGCCGCCGGCAAGCTGTCGATGGGGATCGGCGGCATCAATGCCTGCGTCGTGTCGCGTCCCTGGTAGGTGAGGACGGCGGCGCCGGCGCGGCGCGCAGCTGGTTGGAGGCGCACCGGTAGCCGCCGTTGAAGATCACGCTTTCGACCAGCGGCGGCAGCAGGTCGAGCCGGCATCCGGCGGCGCCAAACTCACGCCGCGCCAGGGCGTCGCCGGCGGCCAGCAGCGAGGCGAACCCTTCCGCCCGCGCCTCCCCGCGACGCGCCTCGACGACGACGTTGTTCCAGGTGATCAGGAACTCGGCAAAGCCCAGGTGACGGCCTGCCAGAAGAACCGTCGGCACGGCGATCAACGGCAGCCGGCGCACTGCGAACCCTTGCGCCGCAAGGTGCTGCGCCAGGAGGTCCAGGAACCGATCGAGCGCCTGCGGCCGCTCCTCCCGCTGCGCCGCGGCGAGTGCCGCCTCCAGCGCCTGGCCGGCCGGGGCGGCGAGACCGTAGGCCCGGCCCATCGCCGCCACGTCGTCCACGGCCGCGCCGGCCAGCAGGCGCCGCCCGGCGTCGATGCTGCCGACCAGCGCCACCGGCTGAGTGACCGGGGTGCTGCCGCCCGGTGCCTGCGCCGTCGCGGGCAGCAGCGTCAGCACCGAATCGAGGTCGTAGCCGGCGCCGCCACCCAAGGCGTGCATCAGCGCCAGGTCGCCCGGCCGGGCCGGAGCGTCCGGCGCCGCGGCAGCGCCAGGATCGCCGCCGGGACCGCCGGTGATCGATTGCGGCCTGTTGGAGGAGGCCGGCGACAGGTTTGAGGGCGTGTCCGGCAAGGGGATCGTAGTCGCGGCTGCCACCGGCGGTTCGGGCAGTGGATGGACGAACCGCACCGGCCGCCCATACATCGCCGCCAGCTCCGCCGCGGCGCGCCGGGCGGCGGCGACGTAGCTGGAGATGCCGGCGGCGGTGGCGAAGCTCGGGACCGGCACGCGGTCGACGCCCAGCAGGGCGAGGATGCGCGGCTCCAGGGTGTGCAGGGTGATCCACGCCGCGTCGCGAGTCAGCAGCACCTGGCCGTTGTGGAACGGCACGGGGGCCGCAGTCCAGCGCACGCCGCCGGCGGCGCCGCCCCAGGCGTGGTCCAGGGCGTCCGGCAGGTCGTCGACCAGCTGCGGGCCGAAATGCAGGTCCTCTTCGCGGCCGGCCTGGACGTTGGGCCGCACCACCACCGCCAGCCCGCCGTCCGCCAGGTGGGTCAGCGACATCGGGTCGCGCGGCCAGGGCGACAGCGGGCGCCCCCAGGTGTCCAGCAGCTGGACGCCGAGCGCCGCCGCCCGCGGCGCCAGCGCCTGCCGCATCGGCAGGTCGACCATCGCCAGGAGCGTCCGGGCGGGCGCCGCGGCGTGCACCGCGGCCAGCAGCCCCAACGCGTCGGCCGGCGAGAACATGCTGGCCGGCAGCGAGTAGAGCGACGCGGCGATCGGGTCGTCGTCGGCGCTGAACCGGAGCTGCGCCGCCGGTCCGTAGTCGAAGCGGCGCCCCGCGCTGGTGCGCCGCGCCGCCCCCCAGACCACTGCCAGCCGCTCCGCGTCCGCAAAGTCGATTCCGGCCAGGCTGCCGATCGCCGTGGCGGACGGACCGCCCTGCCCGGCCGCGCCGCCGGCAATCCCGTCAACCGCGCCAAGCGGATCGGTAGCCGTGCTGGCGGGTTCGCGTGCCGGAAACGTGCTCGCTCCCTGCGCGCCGCGGCCGCCGCCGGCCAGCAAGGCGGCGGCCATCACGAGCCCGCCGGCCAGGCACGCCGGACGCCTGCCGCAGTGGGCTCGGACTGCCAATCCGTCGGCGCGATCCACCTGGCCGGTTGCCGCCGGTCAGGAGTGCGGCGGTTTGCCGTCCGCGGCGGGCGGGGTGCCGGTCAGGGCAGGGGCCAGGGCGGCGGCCTTTTCGCCGGCTTTTTTGGCGTCGTCCAGGCGGCCCGCGGCGATGAGCAGCTGCTGCAGGGCCTGCCACGCTTCCTGCTGTGCGGGCTCGATGCGGGTGGCGCGCTCGACGAACGCGATGCCTTCCGGGGCATGGCCGGTTTCGGCCAGCAAACGGCCGTATTCGATGGCGACGCCGCCGGCGACGCGCGGGTCGGGGGCGCCCTTGGGATCGTTGGGCAGGACGTCGGCCAGCGGCTTGAGAGTAGCCAGGGCAGCGGCGGGGTTGCCTGACTGGTGCTGCGCCTTGGCCAGCAGCAGCGCGATCGAAGGGTGCCGGACGTCGGCGCCGGCGAGCAGCGCCACCGCCTGCTTGGGCTGGCCGATCAGCAGATCGGCTTCGGCCAGGCAACGACGGATCTCGCCGTCCATCCCCTTGGGATGCTGGGCGAGCAGCGGCGTCAGCAGGTCCACGGCGTGCTGTCCGTCGCGCTTCTGGATGAAGATCTTGGCGTTGATCAGCACCGTCGTCGGATCGGTCGGCTTGAGCGCGATGATCAGCTGCTCCGCTTCCGCCGTGCGCTCCAGGTCGAGCGCCAGGGCGATGGCGGTGAGCACCGCTTCGTTGTCGCGCGGGTTGCGGATGGCCCAGGGGCGCAGCATGGAATAGGCCTCGACGACGCGCCCGCGGTGCGCCAGCAGCAGGCCCAGGTCGCGCGCCGCGGGCGAGGCCGGTTCGAGGGCGAGCGAGCGTTCAAAATAGGCCTGCGCCGCGGCTTCCTCGTTGAGCATCTGCGCCGCCCGCCCGGCGTTGAACAGCACCGCGGCTTCGGCGTCAGGGGCGTCGGCGAGCGGCTTGAGCACCGCCGCCGCTTCGCGCGGCTTGCCGACCTGCAGGTAGAGGGTGCCCAGCAGCGACAGCACCCGCGGCGTCGCCTTGCCCGCCTTGCGCAGCGGTTCGAGCTGGGCGATTGCCGCGTCGTACTTGCCCGCCTTGGCGAGCGCCGTGGCCTGCTGCATCTGCTGACTGACGGCCTGGTCGGCGGCGCTTGCGGCGGCCGTCGCCGCCGGCGGCGCTGCCGCTGCGGGGACGGCCGCGGGGGCCGGGGCGGCCGCGGCCGGGGCCGCCAGGACCGGCGAACCGGTCAGGACGCCGGCAACCAGCGCCACCGCGGTCAGCAGGAGGGTGAGAAGCGGGAGACGGGGCGTTCTGCGCATGGATGGGAAGCTCCGGTGGGCCGGCGTGCGCCGGCGGACGGGTGACGAGAGCGACGCGCTCCCATGGGAAGGTCCCTATTCTAGCCGATTTGGCCTAGAGCGCCGCCAGCTCGGGGCTGCCGGGGAAGCGCCGGCGCCCTTCCTCCAGCAGCGCGGCGGCGTCGCCGGCGTCTCCCAGCACGCGCAGGGTGCGGATCGCCATGCCGTAGGCGGCGGGGGAGGGGTTGGTGGCGACCAGGTTCTGCAGGATCGCCAGGGCATCGCGCGAGCGGTCCTCGGAGGCGTACAGCATGGCGAGGCTGGCGAAGGCGCGCACCTCCGTGGGATTGGTCTGGATCTCGGTGCGGAACGCCTGTTCGGCGAGGGCGTTGCGGCCCATGCGGGCGAGGATGTCGCCGCGCGCGAAGGCCAGGCCGGGAAAGCTCTGGCCGGGCGCCCGCCGCGCCACCTCGCGGCCGGCCTGGTCGAGCAGCTCGAGCGCCTGGTCCAGCTGGCCCTGCTTGGCCCGCGCCTCGGCGAGGGTGAGCAGCGGCCCGACGTCGAGGCCGCCGGCGCCGCCGTGGGCGATCGCCTCGCGCGCCGCCGCCGCCGCCGCTTCGGGCCGCTGGCGGGCCAGCGCGATGGCGCCGGTGAGCGTGGCGGCCAGGGCGGGGTCGCTGTGGCGCGCCAGCTCGGCGTGGGCCTGCGCCTCGTCGAAGCGCCCCATCTCCAGCAGCACGTAGCCGGCCGCGACGGCGATGTAGCCGGCGCCGCCCGAAAGCTCCAGCGCCTTCTGATACGCGGCCAGCGATTCGGCCAGCTGCCCAAGCTTGTCCAGGCACAGCGCCAGGTTTTCCCACGCGTCGATGGTGCGCGGGTTCTGCTGCAGCGCGGCGCGGAAGGCGGGAACCGCTTCGGCATACCGCTGGGCGGCGAACAGGTCCATGGCGCGGGTGAGGTCCTGCATGTGGGCCAGCTCCGCCTTGGGGTCCGGCAGCCGCTCTGCCGGAGTGAGCGCCACCGTCGAAGCGGCGTAACCCAGCGAGGCAAGGCGACGGCGCGTCTCCTCGTCGGCCGCCGCCGGCGCCGCCAGCTCGCGCCGGCGGGCCTCGGTCGCGGCGCGCATGGAAACAAAGACGGGCCGGTGCCGCAGCAGGGCGTTGTCCTTTTCGTGCGGGTCCGCTCCCAGGTCGTACAGCTCGGGGTCGGGACCGTGGATGTAGTGGAAGTCGTCGCGCACCAGCGACGCCAGCTCGCTCCAGCCGAAATGCAGCCGCGGGTAGGCGGTTTCAGAGAAGATGTCGCGCGCCGCGCCGCCGCTCCCTGCGGCATCCGCCACATCGACCAGCGACCGGCCCGGCAGCGATGCCGGCACCGGCAGGCCGGCCAGCTGCAGCAGCGTCGGGTAGACGTCCACCAGCTGCGCCGGCGCGCTCACCCGCGTGCCGTGGCGCAGCGATCCCGGCAGCTTGAGCAGCAGCGGCACCTGCAGCGCCTCGCGATACAGCAGCAGGCCGTGCTCGCGCTCGCCGTGGTCGCCCAGCCCTTCGCCGTGATCCGACAACAACACCAGGATGGCGCGGTCGTACAGGCCCAGCCGCTTGAGCTCCGCCACGAAGGTGCCGACGATCGAGTCGGCGGTGGCGATCTCGCCGTCGTAGGGCACCGCGCGGTAGCGCGACGCGAAGGGCTCCGGCGGGGTGTATGGCGAGTGCGGCTCGTACAGGTGGAGGAAGGCGAACACCGGCTTGGGGCCGGGCGCCGCGCGCCGCAGCCAGCCTGCCAGCAAGGCTTCGGTGCCAAAGCCCGAGCGCTGGCTCTGGCCGAAGCCGCGGCCGATCTGCACGTCCACCTGCGAGTCGTAGAAGTCGAAGCCTTCGCCGATGCCGGTTTCGGCGCGCAGGACGAACGCCGAAACGGCGCCGCCGGTGGCATAGCCGGCGCGCGCCAGCGCCACCGGCAGGTCGTCGTAGCGCGCGGCGTCGAAGTGATAGCCGATGTTGTCGCGCACCCCGGTGTCGCCCGGCAACCGCCCCGACAGGATCGAGGCGTGCGAGGGCAGGGTCAGCGGCACGTGGCTGTAGGCGCGCTCGAACAGCACGGCGTCGTGCGCCAGAGCGTCGATCGCCGGCGTCGCGACGCCCCCATAGCCGTACGCCGGCAGGTGGTCGGAGCGCAGGGTGTCGATCGAGATGAGAATGATCGGCGCCCCGGCAAACGGACCGGGCCGGCGCGGCGCGAACGGCGGCCACCCCCTGATCGCGGCCACGGCCGCCCAGCCGGCGACCAGCGCGACGACGGCCAGGCCGGCCAGCAGCCGCCGCCGCCGGCTCATCCGCCCAGCCCTTGCAGGCGCGCCTGGGCCTTGGCGATCTCGTCGGCGAAGCGCTCCCGCGGTGCGGTGGCGATGAAGCGCGACAGCGCCTCGCGCGCCTCGCCGGAGCGTCCCAGCTCGGCCGCCACCAGTCCCAGGTTGTACAGCGCGTCGTACTGGGTGGCGTCCAGGCCGGCGGCGCGGTGCCAGGCGTCCAGCGCGTCGGCCGGCTGGTGCAGCTGGTAAAGCGCCACGCCCAGGGTGTTCCAGCAGCTGGCCAGGCCGGCGTTCATCGCCAGGGCGTGGCGCAGGTGATCGCGGGCCGCCGCCGCCTGGCCGCGCCGCAGGGCGATCACCCCCAGGTCCTCGAAACCGCGTGGATCCTCGGGGAACAGCCGGGTCGCCTTTTCGAGCGTGGCGGCCGCCTCGTCCTGGTGGCCGGCGTCGGAGAGCGCCATCCCCAGGTCCTGGAGCGCCGCCGGATCGTCGCCGCCCGCGGCCAGCGGCCGCAGCACCGCCACCGCCTCCTGCGACCGCCCGGCTTCGGCCAGCGCTTCGCCCAGCTGGCGATCCAACGAATCGCTGCGCACCCCCTTGGCGCGCGCCTCCTGCAGCACCGCGATCGCCTGGTCGCCGCGCTCCTGCTGACGCAGCGAGATGGCCAGCAGCTCGTATGCGTCGCCCATCGCCGGCCGCGCGGCGATGGCCTGCCGCGCCAGCGCCGCGGCCTGGGCGTACTGTCCGCGGGAATAGAGGTCGATCACCTGGTGCAGCTGGTAGTCCAGCTGGATGAGCCGTTTGGGGTCGTCGTCGGCGGTCATCGCCCGGCCCGGCGCGGCGCCGTGCCCGCCGCCAGCGCTATACCCCAGGCTGCGCAGGCGCGCCGCCTCTTCGGCGGTGACCGCCCCCTGTTGCGGTTGGCTGCGCGCCGCGGCCGGGATGGCCGCCGCCAGCTCGCGGGCGAGCGGCCGCTGGGTCGAGATCAGGTTGTGCTCCTCGCGCGGGTCGGCGGCCAGGTCGTACAGCTCGGGCAGCGGCAGGTCGATCAGCTTGTAGCGGCCGCGCACCACGCCGCGCAGCGGCGCCCAGCCGCGGTTCAGGCTGGCGGACAGCGCCTCGAAATAGCTGATCCCGCCGGCACCAGCGTCCACCGCCGGCCTCGCCGCAGGGGGCGCCGCCGTCGGTTGCAGCAGCGACCTCCCCGGCAGGCCGCCGGGCGCCGCCAGGTGGAGCGCCGCCAGCACCGTGGGCAGGATGTCGACGTGGCGTGCGCTCGCCGGGTCGCGACCCGGCACCGCCCCCGGCCACCACAGTACCAGCGGCACCTTGAGGGTCGCCTCGTACGCCAGCAGGCCGTGCGTCAGCTCGCCGTGGTCGCCCAGGCCCTCGCCGTGGTCGGCGGTGACGATCACCAGCGCCGGCGGCTCCTTGCCGGTCAGGAAGGGGCCGACCAGCGGCGCCAGGTACGAGTCGACGGCCGCCACGGCGCCCAGGTACGGATCGCTCTTGAAGCGGCTGGCAAAGGGCTCCGGCGACTGATAGGGGGCGTGGGCATCGTACAGGTGCACCCACAGGAAGCGGCGGTGGCCGCGCTGCTTTTGCCACCAGGCGCGGGCCAGCCGCACCACCTGATCGCCGCGCCGCTCCGCCATCAGGAACTCGTCCAGGTGGGCGCCGCGCGGGAAGTGATCGTCGTAGACGTCGAAGCCGTGCGCCAGACCGAACCGGGAATCCAGCGGGAAGGCGGCGACGAAGGCCCCTGTCGCATACCCCGCGCCGTGCAGCAGCGTGGCGAGCGTCGGCACCGTGGCGGCCAGCTTGAACCCGCTGTTGTCCCGCACGCCGTGCTGGAACGGATAGAGGCCGGTCAGGATATTGGTGTGGCTGGGCAGGGTCACGACGTTCTGGGCGTGGGCGTTTGGAAACACCCGCCCGGCCGCCGCCAGCCGGTCGAGCACCGGCGTCGCGGCCCGCCGGTTGCCGGCGAACCCCACGGCGTCGGCGCGCAAGGTGTCGATGGTGATCAGCACCACGTCGGCGCCGGGCAGCGACGGTGCGCCGCCGGCGGCCGGTGCCGCCGCTGCTGGCAGGGACGGCGGCGCCGTCGCCGCGGGTTTACCGGTTGGAGCCGCGGCAGAGGCTGAGGCCCGGGACAGAAGGCCGGCCGGAGCCGCGTCGCGACAGCTGAAAGACCAGATCGCCAGGAGCCAGGCGATCCCCGCGGCGCGTGCCGCCCACCGGGACTTCTGGCCGGCGGGCGCCGGCCGCGGGGAGATCGCGCAGGCCCGCCTCACAAGGCCTTGATGTATTCCTTGGCCTCGGCGGCCCACTTGCTGTTGGGGTCGAGCTCCAGCAGCTTGGTGAAGTCTGCCTTGGCGGCGGCGGACTTGTTCAGGTTGAGGTTGACCAACCCCCGGTAGTAATAGGCGTCCGGCAGGTTGGGGTTCTCTTCGACCACCTTGTTGAACTCTTCCAGCGCCTTGTCCAGCTGCTTGGCGTTGTAGTACTTGATCCCGATGTTGATCATCATCTCGGGATCGATCTTGGCTCCCGCCGGCATCTGCGCCATGTAGGTGCGCGCTTCGGCTTCCTTGCCTTCACCCACCAGCAGGTTGACCATCAGCTGCAGCGTGTCGGTGTCGGTCGGCGCCAGGGTGAGCGTCTGCTTGAGCGTATCGATCGCCTGGTCCAGCTTCTGCTGCTTTTCTTCCTTGGTCTTGGCGTCGACCGATTCGCGATAGTAGGTGGAGGCGATACCGCGCATGATCGGCACCTTGGTCGCGGGATCGGTCAGCAGGTCGAGCGCCTTCTGATACTCGGCGCGGGCGTCGGCATACTTCTGCTCCTTCAGCAGATCGTTGCCCTTGGTGATCGATTCGTTGGCCTGCGACGTCTTGGACGGCTGCTTGGGCTGCTCCTTGGGCGTCACCTTGAGCGTCACGGTGATCGGCGGCGACGGCGGCCCTTCCTCTTCGACGTTGACCTGCCCCTGGGAGACGATGAATCCCGGTGCTTCGATCAACACGCCCCAGGCCCCCCCGGAGAGGCCCAGGATGCCCCAGTGGCCGCTCTTGTCGGTGGTGAGGGCAGCCGGACCCGAGGCGTTTTCGTCCACGTTGCCCGAACCCTTGCGCAGCGTCACCTTGGCGCCGACGACGGGCTTGCCCTGCTCGTCCTTGACCAGACCCTGGAGACGGCCGCGACCCTTCCAGTCTTGCGCCGCGGCGGGCTGGGCCACAGCGAGCAGCATGGTGGCGAGGACCGCCAGGGCGGCGAAGGCGCCGACGGCGGTCCTGGGCGCCACGGCCGCCGATTTCTGCATACGCGACATGATGACCTCCTTACCAGGCGGTGATTTGAGCGCCCACGGATGACCCCGCGAGCGTTGGGAAGTCTAATCTCCCGAGAGCCAAAAAGAAAACCGCCGGGGTTGCCCCCGGCGGCAGAGGTCCAGCCTAGTAAAAGCGGAGCGGGATCAGCGGAAGCTGATACGAGCTCCGAAGCGGTAGACCCGGGGCGCCAACGTCTCGTAGATGAAACCGTACGTCGGGAGGCTGATCGCGCCGACCTTCTGGGTCGTGGTGGAGGAGTTGAACAGGTTGAAGCAGTCGAAGCTCAGGGTCAGGCCGAAGTCCTGGAAGGTGAACTCCTTCTCGATCCGGGCGTCGAAGTCGATGAGGGACGGCAGCCGGTTGGCGTCCGGGCGTCCGACCAGGATGTCTTCGCTCAAGCCACCCTCGTAGTTCTGCCGCGGGTTGCCGTTCTGGTCGACGCTGATCGGAACCTGCACGTAGTTGGGGAACGCATAGCCCTGGCGCGCCGTCAGGTTGCCGGCGACGTTGAAGCCGTAACCCTTGTCCGGAGCCACCTGGTACATGCCGTTCAGGTTGGCCGACCACTTGCTGTTGAGGAACACGTACTGCTTGGGACCGGAACCGGCGCTGTTGACCAGCACGGCGTCGCCATCGCGGTTGCCGCCCGGCAGGAAGTCGGACGGGTCGGGCAGCACGCCGGGGTTGCCGTAGGTCCAGTCGGAGTAGGTGAAGTTACCGCGCATCATCCAGTGGTTGGACAGGCGCTTGTTGAGGGTAAGGGCGGCGCCCTTGTAGTTCGAGGTCAGGTCGCTGTTCTCGAGCAGCGAACCGCCGCGGGTGCTGACGCCGGGCTTCAGGGTGTAGTAGGTGACGGTGTATTGCTTGCCGTTGGTGGCGGTCGTCGTGTACGTCTGCTGCACGTAGTCGGCAGGGGTCGCCGGCCGGCCAGTGGTGCTCAGGGTGGACGGGTCGAACGGAGTCGTGGCATCGAAAACGAGCGGGATGCCAGCGCCAGCCGGGGTACCGCTGGACGCGCCGGTCGGGCCGACGTCACCCGGGACCTGGTTGCTGAGATGGCGGAAGGTGAAGTTAAGGCCGACCACCAGCTCGGGAAGGATGGCGTGCTCGACGCTCGCCAGGAACTCGTCGGTCAACGGCGCCGAGAAGTTGGAGTTGACGTTGTTGAGCTGGAACGGCAGGCCGGTCGCCGGATTGACCGGGCCGGCATAGTTGGCCAGCGGGCCGCCCGGGCTGAGGGGCGAAAGGCCCGTCGGCAGGCCGGGGCCGACGTTCGAAGCCGGCACCGAGAACAGGTAGTAGGTCTGCGCCGCCGTCGGGTTGCGGACGCCGGCGAAGCCGTCGCCCAGCTGGTCGGCGTAACGTGAGTAGCTGACCCGCAGCAGGGTCTTGCGATCCGCACCCAGGGCGTAGGTCAGGCCGACGCGCGGGGTGACGTTGCCCCAGCTGAAGCCCGTCGGGCCGCCGGCGTAGTTGAACGCCGGCAGGATGCCCGGCGAATCCGGGTTGGCCGCTTCGGACGATGCGTTGTTGTGACCAGCCTGCAGGTCGTAGCGCACGCCGATGTTGGCGGTCAGGTTGCCGGCCGTCAGGGTGTCCTGCGCGTAGCCGCTGCTGTAGGTGTTGGTGATGTTGAGGTTCTCTTCGCGAGCGGCCTCGAACACGTTGATGCTGGCCGGCTCACCGAACAGGGGACCGGCCACCAGGTAGCCAGGGCCCCAGGTGGACAGCGAGGTGCTGGTGACGCGGCGGTAGCCGGCGCCGTACTTCAGCTCGTTGCTGACGCTGCCGAAGTTGAAGAAGCTGGAGGCGTCCAGCTTGCCCTGCTTCTGCGGACGGGTGACCTGGTAGTCGACGAAGGTGTTGCCCCAGACGCCCGACGTGTTGAGGAACGCAACCGGTCCGATGCCGCCCTCGGGCACCAGCCCGAAGCCGCCGTTGACGTCCGAGAACAGGCCGGTCAGGTAGAAGTTGGGTCCGAAGATCTGGGTGTCCTCGACCTTGCCGGCGGTCGGGTTGGAGCCGTTGTGGCCCTGGTTCCAGGTCGTCGGCTGCGGACGGGTCGGACCGGCATCGCGGCCGGCGACCGTCTTGTTGTTCTGCAACACGAAGAGGGTCAAGGAGTTGCTGCCCGTGAGCTGGGCGTTCAACTTGCCGTTGTAGGTCGGCAGGTCGGCCTTGTTGGTGGCGCCGCCGATGGTCGAGACGTTGACCTTCTGGTCGCCGTAGGAACCCCAGATCCACAACCGGTCCTTGATGATCGGGCCGCCAACTTCAGCGCCGAAGTCCTGGATCCGGTTGATGAGGTCGCCGCTCAGGCCGGCGCCGACCTGGTTGGCGGGCACCTTGAAGCTGCTGTTGGATTCCAGCGAGCCGGGGGTGTAGAAGAAGCGGCCGCTGCCGCGCCACTGGTTGGTGCCGCGCTTGGTCACCATGTTGACGACGACGCCGCCGGTGGCGATGGTGGTGTCCGTGCCGCCGGTCGTGACCTGCATCTCCTGGAACGCGTCGAAGTCGTAGTAGCTGGGGGACGACCCGAGGGCCGCCATGTCGGTGACGACCACGCCGTCCACCGCCCACACCGAGTTGGTGCCCATCGAGCCGGGGCCGACGTACACCGACTGCTGGCCGCTCTCGTTGCCGCCCACGTTGACGCGGTCGACGAGCACGCCGGGGGTGGTCGAAAGGATGGACCACGGGTCGCGGGAGGTCGGGATCTCCGCCAGTTCCGCCGCGTTGACGGTGGCGCCGGTCGAGACCTTGCGCTCGTCGAGCAGCGGGCTTTCCGTGGTGACCGTGATGACGTCCTCAACCGCCGAGTTCATCGTCACCTCGACCGTGGTGTTGTGGCCGACGGTGATGACGATGTTCGGGTATTCGACCGTCGAGAAACCCTGCAGCTCGCTCTTGAGCTTCATGGTTGCCGGCGGCAGGCTGAGGAAGCGGAACTCGCCCTGCGCGTTGGTGACCTGCACCTCCTGCGCCGCGCCGGTGTCGAGCGTCACGGTGACGCCGGGCAGGACGGCTCCCTGCTGGTCCTGGACTTTGCCGTACAGGTTGCCGGTCTGCAGCTGGGCGATGGCGGTACCGCCGATCACCAGCAGCAGGGCCATCGCAACCATCGCGACACGTCCCAAGCGTTGATAACTCTTCATACGAATGGACCTCCCTTCGAAGGTAGTTGTGAAAACGGGCCTGATCTACCTGAAGCTCAGGCGTAAGGCTCCGGACAAGAGTAAGGAAGTTGCGCTATGCGTCAGGCGGTCGATTGCCGAGCATACCTCCTTTCGCAGGCGTTCAAACACCCATTTGTGCCGATTGGGCCTTGAAACTTTACTGATCCCGCTTGGTCACGTCAATGGCTGGTACATAGCAAAGGCAATGCCCATCCGGCCGGCGCTCTGCCTGCCGCCGTAAGCAACTGACAGCCATTGGTTTAGCTGGCGGGTGGCAGTCTTTGGCGGGAGCCTCGCGGCCGCCGCTCCAGTTCTTTGGACGCGGGAGGGTCCAAAATCTTGAATAGCAGCCCTTGGAGCGGCCCTGCGCTACACTCGATCCATGCCACAGACGTCGCGAACCATGAAGTGGGTATCGCGCGGGAGCGTCCCGGCGCTATTGGTTTCGGGCGTTCTTGCGGCCCTCGCGGGCAGCTGCGCTCCGTATAAAGCCTTCGACTCGGCAGGGTTCGTGCACACGCAGATCGCACAACAGGCCGGAACGGATCTCGCCGGGCAGGTCGAAGTCCCCTTCACCATCAACGGCGAGGTGCGGGACGCCTTCAAGCTGCACAACCGGCTTGGCGCGACCGAGGAAACCAGGGTCAGACAGGTGCTGGACTTCATTTTCCAACAGGTGGGGCTCACCTACGAGATGCTGCCTACCCGCGACGCGATCGCCACCTTCCGGGACCGCAAGGGCAACTGCCTGTCCTTCGTCAACCTGTTCGTGGGCGTGGCGCGCGACGTCGGATTCGCGCCGTTCTACGTCGAGGTGGCCGACTACCAACGCTGGAACCATCGCGCCGGCCTGGTGATCAGCCAGGGGCACATCGTCGCCGGTCTCTACCTGACCGGCACGCTCAAGACCTACGACTTCGTGCCCTATCGGGACAAGGCCTACCGCCAGCTCAAGCCGATCGACGACCTGACCGCGGTGGCCCACTACTACAACAACCTGGGGGCCGAAGCCCTGATGGCCGGCAACATCGGCGAAGCGCGCCGCCTGGTCGGCATCGCCGCCCGCCTGGCACCGCGTTTCCCCAACGCGCTCAACAACCTGGGCGTCTGCCTGGAGCACTCCGGCGACCGCCAGGGCGCCCTGGCCCAGTATGAAAAGGCGCTGCAGGTCGATCCCACCAACACCATGGTGATGACCAACATGCTGCGCATCTACCAGCAGCAGGGGCGCGTCGCCGAAGCGGAAGAGCTGGAGACCAAGGTGAAGGATTCCAATACCGGCAATCCCTTCTTCTTCGTCTACCTGGGAGAGATGGCGCTGGCCGCGGGCGACACCACCAAGGCCCTGGACTACATGGTCCACGCACTGCGCCTCGAAAGCGAGCTGCCCGAAGTGCAGCTCGGTCTGGCCAAGGTTTATCTGGCGCAGGGCGACCTCGATCGCGCACGCCATTTCGTGGAACGCGCGATGCAACTGGACCCGAGCGACAAGGAGGTGCAGAGGTATGCGCAAATGCTCGGCAAATCCTGATCCCCGCATCCGGCCGGCGCTGCTGGTTCTGGCGCTGCTGGCCCTGATCGCCGTGCCCGCCGGCGCCAAACCCGACGTGCCCAGCTTTCAGGACACCACCCAGGTGGTTTCGATCGAAGTCCCGGTCGAAGTCATCGGCCGCGACGGCCTGCCGGTGCGCGGTCTCAAGGCGGACGACTTCACCGTCCTCGACGACGGCGCGCGCCAGCCGCTGAAAAGCTTCCGCGTCGTCGACCTGGACCGCCTGGAGCCGCGCGGCAAACCGATCGCCGCCGAAGCGCAGGAGCTGGATGCCGGCGCCCGCCGCCATTTCATGCTGCTGTTCGACCTGTCGTTCGCACGCCCCGCCGCGGTGCTGCGCGCCCGCCAGGCGGCGCTCGACCTGGTGCTGCACTCGCTGCGTCCGACCGACCTGGCCGCCGTCGCCACCTACTCGCTGCAGAACGGGGCGCGGTTGGTGGTGACCTTCACCTCCGATCGCGCCCAGCTGGCGCGCGGCATCCAATCGCTCGGCCTCGACAAGGTTTTCGACACCAACAAGAGCGATCCGCTGCGGTTTGTCATCGCGCCGCCCACCATCGCCGACCTCGCCGGCGGCGGCACGCCGCAGCGTTCCCAAAGCCGCAATGCCAACGATTCGGTGGTTGCCGAGAGCCTCGACGAGATGCGGCGCGCCAACGAAAGGGTGGACCGCTCGATCGGCCGCGACACGGTCAAGAGCTTCATGCAGTCGCTTGCCGACCTGGCCAAGGTGCTGGGTCAGCTCAAGGGGCGCAAGCACGTGATCCTGTTCTCGGAGGGCTTCGACAGCCGCCTGCTGGTCGGCCACGACACCGACAGCCAGGAAGCCGCCACCGACAACTTCAACGCCGCCTTCGGCGAGCTGTGGAAGGTCGACAACGACACCCGCTACGGCAACACCCAGCTGCAAGGGGAGCTGGCGCGGATGCTGCGCGAATTCAAGCGCGCCGACGCGGTCATCGAAGCGGTGGACATCGCCGGCCTGCGCGCCGGCGGTGACGCCAGCGAAGCCGGGGTCGGTACGCACGTCAACGGCGACGAAGGGCTGTTCGAGATGGCGGACGGCACCGGCGGCGCGCTGTTCAAGGACGCCAACAATTTCAAGGCGCAGCTCGACCAGGTGCTGGACCGCACGACGGTCACCTACCTGCTCAGCTTCGAGCGCTCCGACCTCAAGGACGACGGCGCTTTCCACCGCCTGGAGGTGAAGGCCAGGATCCCGCCGGGGGCACGCATCTCGTATCGCACCGGCTACTACGGACCGCGCCCTTTCCGCGAGCTCGATCCGCTAGAAAAGGTGCTGCTGGCTTCCGAGAGCGTCGCCAGCGCGTCGCCGCGCGCCGACCTGGACATGAACGTGCTGATCAGCTCGTTCCGCGAAAGCGCCGGCAAAGCCTACGTGCCGGTCATCGTCGAGGTGCCGGGCCAGCGCCTGATCGCCGCCAGCCGCGGCGATCACGTCAACATCGAAATCTACGCCTACGTGAGCGACCAGCACGGCGAGATGCAGGACTTCTTCACCCAGAAGGTGGCGGTGGACCTCAAGAAGGGCAAGGACGCCCTGGCGGAGGGCCTCAAGTACTACGGTCACGTCGATCTGCGCCCCGGCAACTACCGGGTGCGCATCCTGGTGCGCGACTCCGACAGCGGCGCCACCGCGGTGCAGACCGAGCGGCTGTCCATACCCGCCTGGGATGCCGGCCAGCCGGTCCTGCTGCCCCCCTTCTTCATCGACTCGCGCAGTGGCTGGCTGATGGTGCGCGAGCGCTCGGCCGATGCGGCAAAGAAGGGGGCGGTGCTCTACCCCTTCACCGTCAACGGCGAACCCTACGTGCCGGCGGCGCTCCCGGAGCTGGCCGGCGACCAGGCGGCCAAGCTCTGCCTGGTGGCCTATAACCTGGGTGCCGGCGATCTCGCGCTGCAGGGCAACGTCGTGGGCGCGGATGGCGCACCGCATGCCGGCGGCAGCCTGCGCCTGGTGGCGCGCACCGCGACCGGCGTGTCGGGTTTTGACAAGCTGCTCGCCACCTTCCAGCCGACCGGTCTGGACGCCGGGCGGTACACCCTGCAGGTCGCGGTCACCGACCCGCGGACAGGTCACAAGGAGATGAGCTCGGTGCCGTTCCAGGTGGTCCATTGAGGCCGCCCCGGCGGACAACGCGTCCCTGATGGCGGCCGGCGAGCGGCCTGCCGCGCCCGCCACGGCCGGCGCGCCGGCGACGGTTGCAACGTCCGCGGCGCTCCCGGCGGTCCCGGCGCTGCCGGCGATCGACGTCCACCTCCTGCCCGGCCGCGACAAGGCGGTGCGCGAAGGGCATCCCTGGGTGTTTTCCGGCGCCGTGGCGCGGGTCGTGGGGCCGCGCGATGCCGCGGTGGCGCGCGTCTTCGACGCCGGGGGGCGGCCGCTGGGGGTTGGCTGGTTCAGCCCGCGGTCGCAGATCCGCGTGCGGCTGCTGCAGGCGGCAGCAGGCGTTGCGCTGCCGGACCAGGCGCTGTTCGCCGCCCGCCTGGACGAGGCGGCGCGCCTGCGGCGGACGGTGGTGCCCGGCGACACCTCCGGCTACCGCCTGCTCAACGCCGAGGGCGACGGGCTGCCGGGATGGACCGTCGACCGCTTCGGCGCCACCCTGGTCAGCCAGATCACGGTCGCCGGCTTGGAAGCGATGCGCGACGACGCCTACGCGGCGCTCGCCGCACTGGCGCCCGACTGCGCGATCGTGCAGCTCGACGATCTGCCGGCGCGCCGCGCCGAGGGGTTGCCGGTGGCCAAGGGACGCCGGGAGGTGCGCGGCGCGGCGCCCGACGAAGCGGCCTTCCAGGAATCGGGGCTGCGCTTCGTCGCCGACCTGACGGCGGGGCAGAAGACCGGCTTTTACTGCGACCAGCGCGACAACCGCCGGCGCGTCGAGCGGCTGGCCGCGGGGCGGTCGGTGCTCGACCTGTTCGCCCACTCCGGGGCGTTCGGCCTGTACGCGTTGCGCGGCGGCGCGCGGCGGGTGACGCACGTCGAGTCGGCGGCACGGGCGATCGAGCATGGCCGCCGGCACTACGCCGACAACGGCCTGGCGGACGCCCCGGTCGAATGGGTCAGGGCCAACGTCTGGGAAGATCTGCGCCAGCGCGAAGATCTATACGACATGGTGGTCTGCGACCCGCCGCCGCTGGCCCGCCAGCGCGGCAGCCTGGACGCCGCGGCGCGCGCCTACAAGGACGTCAACCGCCTGGCCTTCGCCCGGCTGGCGGCGGGCGGCCTGCTGTTCACCTTCAGCTGCAGCGGCGCGGTGGATGCCAAGCTGTTCCGCCAGGTCCTGTTTGCCGCGGCGGTCGAAGCCGGCGTGCGGGTCGCCCTGCTCGAACAGCTGGGCGCCGCGCCGGACCACCCGATCGCCATCACCCACCCCCAGGGGGAGTACCTGAAGGGGTGGCTGGCCGTGGTGCAGGGCCGGCCCTGAAGCTTGCGGCGGTTGCCGCGAGCTCGCAGCATCGGCACTAGCACTATCTGCCTATCGCAGTGTTCTGCAGGCAGGTATAATGCGCTAGCCGACAAAAGGGAGAGCGCTAATGCCTGTTTGCTACCGTGCTCCGCGTCGCGGTTTCAGCTCCTCCAAGCTGTCCGGGAGGCTGCGGGCGATCGTCGTCCTGGCGATCAGCATCGCCACCGCCAATGCCGCCGCCGCGCAAGCGCCGCCCGCCTTGCGCGGCTTTTCCGAGTCCACCCAGGTCACCGCGGTGGAGATCCCGGTGCAGGTGTCGCGCGACGGCCAGGCGGTGCGCGGCCTGACCGCCGCCGACTTTGAAGTGTGGAACGGCAAGACGCTCGCGCCCATCACCGGCTTCGACGTCATCGACCTGGCGATGCCGGGCGCGCAGCGCCTGTCGGCGCCCATCCCGGCGGCGGCGCGGCGCCACTTCCTGCTGCTGTTCGACCTCGCCTACTCGGAGCCGAAGTCGATCGTCAAGGCGCGCGAGGCGGCGCGCGGGGTGCTGATCAAGCAGCTGGTGCCGTCCGACCTGGTGGCCGTGGCAACCTACGCCCACAGCACCGGTCCGCGGCTGGTCCTCGGCTTCACCTCGGACCAGCGCCAGATCGCGGCGGCGATCGACCACCTCGGCCTGCCCGAGCTGGTGGACCGCTCCGCCGACCCCCTGCGCCTGATGGCCGACGAGTTCAAACAGGACCTGCAGACCCCCAGCAACACCATCGGCAGCCAGAACGGCGGCCTGGTCGGCAAGGCCAACATGCAGCAGATGCAGGCGCAGTTCCTCGAAGAGATCGCGCGGGCGAGCGAGAAGGCGAACCGCGCCGACCAGCTGGCCAACGTCGCTGCCCTGGCGCAATCGTTCACCGATCTGGCCAGGCTGATGGCGAGCGTCGGCGGCCGCAAGCAGGTGATCTACCTGTCGGAAGGCTTTGCCAGCAACCTGCTGCAGGGCACCGGGTCGAAGAAGGAGCAGGACAACATGGCCGATTCGGTGATCTACGGCCAGAGCTACGACGTCGACTCCGACGCGCGCTTCGGCAACACCCACCAGAACAACCTGATGGAAAAGATGATGGAGGCGTTCCGCCGCAGCGACTGCGTCATCCAGTCGATCGACATCGGCGGCCTGCGCGGCATGGGCGACCAGGGCGCGGTGCGCTCCTCGGGCGAGGCGACGCTGTTCCAGATGGCGCACGACACCGGCGGCGAGCTGTTCCGCAGCTTCAACGACCTGGGGGAAGCGATGCACCGCCTGCTGGCGGAGACCAGCGTCACCTACCTGCTGACCATCCAGCCGACGGGCCTGGCGGCCGACGGCAGCTTCCACAAGCTCAAGGTGCAGCTCAAGAACGCCTCGCGCGAGGTGCAGGTCTCCTTCCGTTCGGGCTTCTACGCCCCGGTGGCGTACTCCAAGGAGTCGCCGCTGGCGCGGAACCTGTCGGCCGCCAACACGCTGATGAGCGGGCCGCGCTCGGGCACGGTGGACATGGCGGTGCTCTCGGCGCCCTTCCGCGCCGCCGGCGCCAAGGCCTACGTGCCGGTGGTGATCGAAACCGACGGTCCGACGCTCATCGCCGGCATGGCGCTGCCGGCCGCCGGGGCCGCGGGGGCGGCAGGGGCCGGGGGGGCGGCAGCCAGCCGATCGGAGGCCGCGGTGGCGGCGGACCAGCTGCCGGCCGAGATCTACATCTACGCCGTGGACGCGCAGGGCCAGATCCAGGACTACCTCGACCAGGCGCTGCGCTTCGATCTTGCCAAGGCGCCGCCGGCGCTGCGCCAGGGAGGGCTCAAGTTCTTCGGCCACCTGGAGCTGCCGCCGGGGACCTACTGGCTGCGCGTGCTGGTGCGCAACGGCGCGACCGGCGCCTTCGGCATGCGCGCAACGCAGCTGGTGGTGCCGGAATTCGACGCCGCCAAGCCGGTGCTGCTGCCGCCGTTCTTCCCCGAGGCGCCCGGACACTGGCTGATCGTGCGCGAGCAGCCGCGCGGCGCCCTGCGCAACGCGTCCTATCCCTTCATGGTCGCCCAGCAGCCCTTCATCCCCGCCTCGCGGCCGGGGTTCGCGCCGGGCCAGGAGGTGCCGGTGGCGCTCATCGGCTACAACCTGGGCGACGCCGCGATGAAGCCGTCGGCGCACGTCGTCGCCGCGGACGGCCGCGACCTGGGGGCGGCGGCGCTGATCGTCGCCGGCCGCGCCGCCGGCCAGGACGGCAAGCCCGACCAGTACAAGGCGTCCTTCCGGCTGCCGGCGTCGCTGCCGCCCGGCGAGTACCAACTGGTCCTCGCCCTCGACCCGGCCGCCGCGGCCGGCACCTTCGCGCCGACCAGCGCCGGCAGCTTCGCCGTGCCGGCGCTGCATTGACGGGGCTGCCCGCCGTCGCGTAAGACAGTCGTTGACACGTTGCTTTGGGCTTGGTAGCCTTTCTGTCCCTTGACGGCAGGTGCTGTTTCGGGAGACGCAGGCCCGTAGCTCAGCTGGTTAGAGCGCTACGTTGACATCGTAGAGGTCAGCGGTTCAAGTCCGCTCGGGCCTACCATCAACAAAGAAGCACGAGATACGAGAAGCTCTGCACGCCAACCGATCCTCTTCCGCACCGCAATCGCTGCCCCGTCAGGCGGCCTCGATGATCTGCGGCGCGCACGTGTCCGGCTTGCCGGCGCTGACAGAGGTTGCGCGCATGGCTCGTGTCGCCGCCGCCGGTCCTGGCTTCCATCTCAGCAGGCGCTTAGCTCAGCTGGTTAGAGCGCTACCTTCACACGGTAGAGGTCAGCGGTTCGAATCCGCTAGCGCCTACCAACCCCTGCACACTTTGCTCCTGTCCGCCTCGTGATCGTCCCCACGCTCGTCGCGACCGGAGCGCCCCTGGCGCGCCCGGACGCCGTCTGATGGCGACGGCGACCGAGGTCCTGCGCCTCACCCTCCCGGACGGCTCCGTACGCGAAGTGGCCGCCGGCGCCACGCCGCTCACGGTGGCGGCGTCGATCGGCCGCCGTCTGGCGGCGGATGCCATCGGCGCCGAGCTGGACGGCCGGCGGATCGACCTGCGCCAGCCGCTGCCCGGCGGCGGCAACTTCCGCATCTTCACCGCCAAGAGCCCCGAATCGGGCGAGCTGCTGCGCCATAGTGCCGAGCACGTGCTGGCGGATGCGGTCAAGCGGTTGTGGCCGGACGTGGAGATCGACGTCGGCCGCAAGGACCACAGCGAGAAGTTCCAGTACGACTTCCGCTTCCCGCGCGCCTTCACGCCTGAAGACCTCGAAGCGATCGAAGCCAAGATGCGCGAGATCCTTGCCGAAGGCAACGCCTTCGAGCGCATCGAAGTGAGCCGCGACGAAGCGGCGGAGCTGTTCGGGCGCCTGGGCGAGCGGCTGAAGGTCGAGCGGCTCAAGGAGATCCCGGCGGGCGAAACGATCACCCTGTATCGCCATGGTGGTTTCACCGACCTCTGCCGCGGTCCGCACGCCCAGCGCACGTCGCAGATCGGCGCCGTCAAGCTGCTGGAATCGTCGGCGTCGTTCTACAAGGGCGACGAAGCGGGCGAGCGGCTGCAGCGGATCTACGGCACGGCCTTCGCCACCCAGGCCGACCTGGACGCCTACCTGGCGCGGCAGGAAGAGGCGCGGGCGCGCGACCATCGCCGCCTGGGACAGGACCTGGACCTTTTCAGCTTCAGCCCGTCGGCGCCGGCGTCGCCCTTTCTGCACCCGCGCGGCGCGGTGATCTACAACGGCCTGGTCGATTACGTGCGGGACCTCTACGCACGCTACGGCTACGGCGAAGTGATCACGCCGCAGATCCTGGACCTGGAGCTGTGGCGGACGTCCGGCCATCTCGCCAACTACTCCGACGCGATGTTCTACACCGAGGTGGACGAGCGGAAGTTCGCGGTCAAGCCGATGAACTGCCCGTCGCACTGCCTGATCTTCGCCACGCGCTTGCGTTCCTACCGCGATCTGCCGATCCGCTACGCGGACTTCGGCCGCCTCCACCGCTACGAACGCAGCGGTGTGACCAACGGTCTGTTCAGGGTGCGCTCCTTCTCGCAGGACGACGCACACATCTTTTTGATGGAGGAACAGATCGAGGAAGAAGTGCTGGCCGTGGTCAACATGATCATGGAGGTGTATCGGACGTTCGGCTTCGAGCAGGTGGCGGTGGAGCTTTCCACCCGCCCGGCCAAGTCGATCGGCAGCGCCGAAACCTGGCAGCACGCCGAAGCGGCGCTGGCAGCGGCGCTGGCCAAAGGTGGCGTCCAATACAAGGTGAACCCCGGCGACGGCGCCTTCTACGGCCCCAAGATCGATTTCCACGTCGGCGACGCGCTGGGCCGCACCTGGCAGCTGGGAACGATCCAGCTGGACTACCAGATGCCCGAGCGCTTCGGGCTGCGCTACGTCGGCGCCGACGGCGCGGAGCACCAGCCGGTGATGATCCACCGTGCCATGCTGGGGTCGGTCGAGCGCTTCATGGCCATCCTGCTGGAGCAGACGGCAGGCGCCCTGCCGCTGTGGCTGGCACCGGTGCAGGCCGCGATCCTGCCGCTGTCCGAAAAGTTCACCGCCTACGGCGAGCAGGTGCGCGCCCAGCTCGCCGCCGCCGGCATGCGCGTGGAGCTCGATCAGCGCAACGAAAAGCTGGGCTACAAGATCCGCGAAGCGCAGGTGCAGAAGATCCCATTCATGCTGGTCCTGGGCGGACGCGAAGAGCAGGCGGGCGCGGTTGCCGTGCGCCGTCGCGCGGGCGAAGACCTGGGCGCCATGCCGACGCAGGAATTTCTGGCGCGGGTCCGCGATCTCGTGGATCGCCGCAGCCTCGAACTTTGAACGGGCGGTATCGCCCAGCACTCACAAGGGGGTGAGTTGAGCATAGACAAGACGACGCGGATCAACGAAAGGATCCGGGTGCGCGAAGTGAGACTGGTGGAAGCCGACGGCTCGCAGGCGGGGATTGTGCCCGTCGAGGAGGCGCTGCGCCGCGCCCAGGAGCAAACGCTGGACCTGGTGGAGGTGGCGCCGACCGCCAAGCCGCCGGTCTGCCGCATCATGGACTTCGGCAAGTTCCTCTACCAGCAGAAGAAGAAGGCGCATGAATCGAAGCGCAAGCAGAAGATCATCCACATCAAAGAGGTCAAGTTCAGGCCCAACATCGACGAGCACGACTACGATTTCAAGCTCAAGAACGTGGTCCGCTTCCTCGAAGACGGCGACAAGGTGAAGGCGACCGTGCAGTTCCGCGGCCGCGAGATGGCCCGCACCGACCTTGGCCATAAACTGCTGCGCCGGGTGGCTGAAGACGTAGGGGAGCGAGGGATGCTAGAATCCAACCCCGAAATGGCGGGGAACCGGATGCACGTCATCTTTGGCCCGCCCCGTCAAGCGGTGAAGAAACCCACCGCGTAGCTGCCGTTCCCGCCGATCCCCGCACGCCGCACCGCTCTCCAGGCTGGCTCAGCTGGCTCCAGGCGATGCCGAGCGGCGGAGCTCGTCCGGGTCCGGCTTTGGTTTTTTGCGGCTTTCCCGCAAAGGAGGCAAGCGTGCCCAAGCAGAAGACGCACAAGGGGGCCGCCAAGCGCTTCAAGGTCACCGGCACCGGCAAGGTCGTCCGCCACCAGGCGATGCACAGCCACATGCTGACCTCGAAGACGACGAAGCGGAAGCGCAACCTGCGCCAGTCGGTCGAAGTGCCCACGTCGTTCGCGGGCATCATCAAGACCCTTCTTCACGACTAAGCGATAACCCAAGGCGGCGCCGGAGGGACGGACCTGCCCCCCGGAAGCCCCTGGCCCCCGCCGCTCGCATCGGACGGCGTGTGGGCCCACCCAACCGCCGCCGCGCCAGCGCGGCAGGCAGAAACGAGGTTCGAAGATGGCTCGTGTCAAGCGCGGTACCAAGCGGACGGACCGCCGCAAGAAGATTCTCGATCGTGCCAAGGGCTTTTACGGCACTCACTCCAAAAGCCACCGCATCGCCAAGCAGGCGGTCGACAAGGCGCTGCTGTATGCCTACCGCGACCGGCGGCAAAAGAAGCGCCAGCTGCGTTCCCTGTGGATCCTGCGCATCAACGCCGCGGCGCGGCTGCACGGCCTGTCTTACAGCCGGTTCATCTCGGGGCTGAAGGCCGCGGGGTCGCTGCTCGACCGCAAGGTGCTGGCCGACATCGCGGTGCGCGACGAAGCCGCCTTCGCCGGTCTGGCGGCCGCGGCGCGCGAAGCGCTGGGCAAGGCCCCTCCCGCCGCCGGCGCGGCGTCTCACGCACCCGCGGAGGCCTGACCTTGGCGGACGTCGGGGCGACCGTCTCCCACGTCCAGGAGTTGGGGCGCCGGTTCGCCGGCGAAGCCGCTCTGGCGGCGGACCGCCAGAGTTGGGAAGAGCTGCGCCTGCGCTGGGTCGGCCGCAAGCAGGGGATCGTGCGCGGCCTGCTCGACGGCATCAAGTCGGCGCCGCCTGCCGATCGCCGGGCGCTCGGCGAGGCGGTGAACCTGCTCAGGCAGGAAGTCGAGCAGCGCCTGGGCGCGCTCGACGCGGCGCTGGCCGAAGCGGAACGCCGTGCCGCGGCGGCGGGCGCCGCCGTCGACGTGACGCTGCCGGGGCGGCGGCCGGCGACGGGGAGCCTGCACCCGGTCACCGTGGTGATCCGCGAAATGGAGGAGATCTTCGCCGAGCTGGGCTTCAGCGTCGCCGAAGGCCCTGAAGTCGAAGACGACTACCACAACTTCGCGGCGCTCAACTTCCCGCCCGACCACCCGGCGCGCGACACCCAGGACACCTTCTTCCTGGAAAACGGCCTGCTGCTGCGCACCCACACCTCGCCGGTCCAGATCCGCACCATGCTGGCGCGGCGGCCGCCCATCCGCGTCATCTGTCCCGGCCGCGTCTACCGGCAGGACAACGACCTGCGCCATTCGCCGATGTTCCACCAGATCGAAGGCCTGGTGGTGGCGGAGGGCATCACGGTGGCGCACCTCAAGGGGACGCTGCAGGCCTTTCTGCGCCGGCTGTTTTCGCCCTCGACGCGGGTGCGCCTGCGGCCCAGCTACTTCCCCTTCACCGAGCCGTCGGCCGAGGTGGACGTCACCTGTCCCTTCTGCGCCGGCAGCGGCTGTGAGACCTGCTCGCGCAGCGGCTGGATGGAGATCCTCGGCTGCGGCATGGTCGACCCGCGCGTCCTTGCCGCCTGCGGCATCGATCCTCAGGTCTACAGCGGCTTCGCCTTCGGCATGGGGCCCGACCGCGTGGCGATGATCCGCTACGACCTGCCCAACATCCGCGTGCTGTTCGAAGGCGACGAGCGCCTGCTGCGCCAGGTGCCGGGCTGATGCTCTTCTCGCTGCGCTGGCTGCGCCGCTACGTCGACCTGCCGCCCGACACCGCCGCCGTCGCGGAGCGCCTGACCTTCGCCGGCTTCACGGTGGAAGGGGTGACGCGCCTGCCGCCGCCGATCGATGACGAAGTGCTGGACGTCGACGTCACCACCAACCGCCCCGATTGCATGTGCCACCTGGGCCTGGCGCGCGAGCTGGCGGTGCTGCTGGACAGGCCGCTGGCGGTGCCGGGGGGAGTGCCCGCCGCGACGAGCGGCGGCGCCGGCTCCCACGGCTCTGACGCCGCCGGCGGCGCCGGCGAGCGGCGCCCGGACCCGCTGGAGGCGCGCATCGCCGTCCAGGTCGCCGACCCTCTGGGCTGCCCGCGCTACGTGGCGCGGGTCGTCGACGGCCTGCAGGTGGCGCCCAGCCCTGAATGGCTGGTGGCGCAGCTCGCCGCCATCGGCCAGCGCAGCGTCAACAACGTCGTGGACGTCACCAACTTCGTCCTGTGGGAAATGGGCCAGCCGATCCACGCCTTCGACCTCGACCGGCTGGCGGGGGGCCGCCTGACCGTGCGCCGCGCGGTTGCCGGCGAAACGCTCACCACCCTGGACGGCACGGCACGCGACCTGGCCCCCGACATCCTGGTGATCGCCGACGTCGAGCGCCCCGTCGCCCTGGCCGGCATCATGGGCGGCCGCAACAGCGAAGTCAGCCCGGCGACGCGCTCGGTGCTCATCGAAAGCGCCCACTTCGATCGCACCGTGGTACGCAAAGGCGCCAAGCGCCTGGGCATGCACACCGACGCCAGCCACCGCTTCGAGCGCGGCGCCGACCTGGAAGCCTGCCGCGCCGCCGCCGATCGCGTCGCGGCCCTGCTGGTCGAAGTCGCCGGCGGCCGCGCCGTCCCCGGAGCGCTCGACTGCCGCGTGCCGCCGCCCGCGCCGCGCCGCGGCCGCCTCGATCTGGCGCGCCTGGACGCCTTCACCGGCGTGCGCTTCGCCGCCGCCGACGTCGTGCGCTGGCTGACCGGCCTGGGCTTCGGCCTGGCGCCGGCGCCGGCGAGCGGCCCCCCGGCATGGGAGGTCACCGTGCCTTCGTGGCGGTGGTTCGATTTCGAGCCGCGGCCCGACGGCAGGCTCTACGAAGCGGACCTGTTCGAAGAGCCGATCCGCATCCTGGGCTTCGACGCCATCCCGGCACAGCTGCCGGCGCTGCCCGGCTCCGACGGCCCGCGCACCGAGCGCCAGCGCGCGCGCGACCGGGTGCGCCGCTGCCTGGCCGGAGCCGGTTTTGCCGAGGCGATCAACTTCGGCTTCGAAGACCCGGCGGTCGCCGCCACTCTGCCCACCCTGCGGCCCGGCGTCGCCCCGCTGCTGCTCGCCAACCCGCTGTCGGAGCGCTACGCCGCGATGCGGGTGTCGCTGCTGGGCAACCTGGTCGACAACGCCCGCTTCAACCAGCGCCGCGGCGCCGCCGCCGTGCGCCTGTTCGAAGTCGCGTCGGTCTTTTTTGCCCGCCCGCAGCCCGCCGGCCAGGCGCCGCAGCAGCCGGACGAGCAGGAGCACGTCGCCCTGGTCTGCGGCGGCAAGGTCGGCCTGCCCTGGGACCGCGAAGTGGCGCTGGATCTCTTCGACCTGAAGGGTGTCGTCGAAGCCCTGGCGGCCGCCCTGGGTGTGCACCTGACCGCCCGCCGCGCCACCCTCCCCGGCATGCTCGCCGGCAGCACCGCGGAGCTGCTCGACACGGCCGGCGCCGTCGTCGGCATCCTGGGCCGCCTGGAAGCCACCGACGGCTACCCCCTCTTCGCCTGCGAAATCGCCCTGGCGGCCCTGCAGGGCGCCCCGCGCGCCGCCGTCCAGCTGCCGCCGCGCGTCCCCGGCATCGGCGCCGACCTGACCCTCACCCATGCGCGCGAGGTCTCCTGGACCGACCTGGCCGCGGTCATCGAATCCCTGCGCCCGGCCGACCTGGTCGACGTCACCCTCAAAGCCCGCTACGAAGGCGAAGGCGTCCCCCCAGGCGCCGTCAACACCACCATCGCCTTCTACTACAACGCCGCCGACCGCTCCCTCACCCAGGCCGAAGTCAACGACCGCCAGCAAACCCTGGCCGCCGCCCTGGCGGCCCGCTTTGCCTGGCATGCCGACGGTAGCGCCCCCCCCAAAGGCCCCGCAGTTGGCGACGTGTACGGAGAACCTTGGCTGTGAAAGCCGCCGCCCTGGCCGACCGCTTCGCTCGGCACGCTTGAACATCGCCTGAGGCCGGTACGGATTCGACGGGGCAAAACGCCGCGGCCGTGACGCCAGCTGAGGCTGCGGTCTAGGCGGCGCTTACAGGTCGGCGCCGATCGCCTCGCCGACGTGGGCGAACCCGTCGCGGCGCAGCAGAGCCAGCAGCTCGCGGTTGATGCGGCGGGCCAGCGACGGGCCTTCGTAGATCATCCCCGTATATACCTGGACCAGCGACGCGCCGGCACGCAGGCGGCGGTACGCCTCCGCCCCCGAATCGATGCCGCCGACGCTCATCAGGATGGCCTTTCCCTGCAAGCGGCGCGCGACGGCTGCCGTCACCTCCCGGCTCTTGTCGCGCAGCACCCGGCCGGAGATGCCGCCGCGGTCGCGCGCCCCCGGCAGCACCGCATAGTCGATCGTGGTGTTGGTGGCGATGATGCCGGCGGCCCCCGCCGCCACCGCCGCCGCCGCCAGGTCGGCAGCCCCCTCCGGGCCAAGGTCGGGAGCCAGCTTGACCAGCACCGGCGTCCGCGTCAGCGTCCGCGCCGCCTCCAGCACCTGGCGCACGAAGCCCTCGTTTTGCAGGTCGCGCAGCCCCGGCGTATTGGGCGACGAGATGTTCACCACCAGGTAGTCGGCCAGATCGCCCAGCCGCCCGATCAGCCGCCGGTAGTCGTCGATCGCATCCGCCGGCGCCGTGTCCCGCCCCTTGCCGACGTTGATCCCCAGCGGCGCGCCACCGCCACCACGGCCTTGCCGCCACGCGGCGATGCGGCGCCCCACCGCCTCCATCCCCTGATTGTTGAACCCCAGCGCGTTCTGCAAGCTGCGCTGGGCCGGATAGCGGAACAGCCGCGGTCGCGGATTGCCTGCCTGCGCCAAAGCCGTCACCGTGCCCACCTCGACAAACCCAAACCCCAGCGCCGCCCACCCCTGGATCGCCACGCCGTTCTTGTCGAACCCTGCCGCCAGGCCCACCGGACTGGCAAACCTGCAACCCAACAAGGTCTGCGCCAAAGCCGCGTCGCGCACCTGGTACCAACGCGACAACATCCCCGCCGCCCCCGGCACCGCCTGGCCCGCCCGCAGCGCCGCCAAGGCAAAATGATGCGCCCGCTCGGGATCGCACCGGAATAGCAAGGGACGTAGAAGGGGATACAAGGCCAATGTCGGTCCGCCAGGTGCGGCCCCGCGATTCTACAACCAGGCTGAGCCCCGGCCGCGGGCAAGCTACCGGGACAGCAGTTCCTCGCGCAGCACCTGACGCAGCGACTCGACCGTGACCGGCGCCGCATCAGGCGCGATCGCCGCCCGCAACGCCGAGTTGATGAGCGTCTGATAGCCCTTCCCTTCCCGTTCCGCACGAGCGCGGAAGGCTACCAGCAAGTCTTTGTCGATCAAGATCGTGATCCGGGTCTTGCCGCTGACCTCCGCCTGCAGCTTGGCCAGGTGAGGCACGTCCTTGGCACGCTTGGCGCCCTGAAAATCATAATCCTTGCGCATACTGGTGCTCCTCTCTTGCCGTGGCTTTACGGGCCGAAATCAGCCGGATCGTCTCTTCCTCACGGAGGTGTAGCAAACAGTCGGCAGCCTCGCTCTTTCGGTCATGCCCACCAGCACGTACCGCGGTTCCCCCTGGGAGCCTCCATCCTCGCGCACCAGCACCATTGGATCGAGAAGGCACGCTTCTGCCTCGCCGAGCGAGACTCCGTGCTTCTTCAGGTTCGAAGCGGCCTTCTTGGGATCGAACTCGACCCGCATGATCTATGATACATATTTTATCTGTATGCATCCGGCCGCCGCGCTGCGCGGAGTTGACCCCCGTCTGGCCAGGTCGTGGTCGTAGCCACTCGCCTCCGTCTGCGACCCGCAGCCTGCCCTGTGGCGCCCCTGGCCGCCCTCGGCTGGCGAGGCTTTGGCCGGGCGCGCTTGTGCTATAGTCCGCGTTTGGCCAAACCCCTGGCAGGACGGAACTTGCTGCCGGGTTGGTCGGAGGAACGCGGACGTGAAAGCCCTGCCTTCAACCAGCATTGCGGTTGAGATTTACGGCGCGGTGTATCACGTCCGCGCAGGCGAAGACGGCGGGTACCTCCAGGGGCTTGCAGATCTCGTAGACCGCAAGATGCGCGAGATCGCCGGCCATGTGCAGGCGGCCGACACGGCCCGCATTGCCATCCTGGCGGCGCTCAATCTGGCGGATGAACTGTCCCGAATGGAGAAGCGGCAGGCACGGGAAGAGCTGGAGATCAGGGAGAAGCTGGCGGCGCTGACCGAGGAATTGACCGCCGCCTTGCGCGGTTAGGATTGCGACGGCAGCAGTCGCCAACGCGAGACCAATGGAAACCAGAGTTACATCCCCTGCGCGGTTCGTGGTGGGTACCACGATTGTAGAACCAACATTCAAGCTGCGGGAGTCTTTTACCCGCGTGGCCCGTGCCAGCCTCGCTCCGATGAGGATGACGAGGACGCTGACGGCTCGTGGAGCGGACACCCACCTGGTGCGTTTCAGGTTCTAACGCAGGCCCCCACGGGCCGCGCTGGGGATGTTGTTTTTGACCCTCTCGCAGCGGCAGGCGATTCTCTCCGATTCCGCCCTGTCCCGCCCTGCCCACCCGTTCGTTAAGGTGGGGGTATCTTGGTGAGCAATCAGATCCTGCTGATCGCGGCCTTTGTGGTGGCCGCGTTGGCACTTCTTGCGTGGTGGATGGCGCTGCGGCGTGCCGCCCGGCGCGTCACCGCGCAGGCCATGCGCCAGGCCGTCAAGACGGTCGAAGACGCCGAGCGCCAGGGCGAAACCATCCGCCGCGAAGCGGAGGTGGCGGCGCGGGAAAAGCTGCTGCTGGCCCGCACCGAGCATGAGCAGGCGTCGCGCAAGCGCCGCGCCGAACTCGAAGCGCTCGAACGGCGCCTCACCCAGAAAGAAGACAACGTCGACAAGCGCTCCGACGAGGCCAGCCGCCGCGAGCGCGACCTCAACCAGACCGAGCGCGCCCTGGCGCAGCGCGACAAGGCGCTGGAGCGCAAGGAAGGCGAGCTGGCGGCGATGTTCGAGGCCGAGCGGTCGCGGCTCGAACAGATCGCCGGCCTGACCGCCCAGCAGGCGCGCGAGGAGCTGATCCGGGCGCTCGAAGACGACGCGCGCATCGAAGCCGCGCACATCGTCAAGCGCATCGAAGACGAAGCGCGCGAACAGGCCAACAAGCAGGCGCAGCGCATCATCGGCATGGCGGTGCAGCGCTCGGCTTCGGACTACGTTTCGGAAACCACCGTGTCGGTGGTGATGCTGCCCAACGACGAGATGAAGGGTCGCATCATCGGCCGCGAAGGGCGCAACATCCGCGCCCTGGAGATGGCGACGGGCGTCGACCTGATCGTCGACGACACCCCCGAAGCGGTCATCCTGTCGGGCTTCGACCCCTTCCGGCGCGAGGTGGCGCGGGTGGCGCTCGAACGGCTCATCGGCGACGGCCGCATCCATCCGGCGCGCATCGAAGAGGTGGTCGAAAAGGTCAAGGCGGAGTTCGACCAGAAGATCCTGCACGAAGGCGAATCGGCGCTGCTGGAGCTGGCCATCCCCGGCATGCACCCTGAACTGGTCAAGCTCCTGGGGCGCCTGCGCTACCGCACCTCCTACGGCCAGAACGTGCTGCAGCACAGCAAGGAAGTGGCCTTCCTGGCCGGCACCATGGCCGCCGAGCTGAAGGCCAACGTGCCGGTGGCCCGGCGCGCCGGATTGGTGCACGACATCGGCAAGGCGATCGACCGCGAGATGGACGGCACCCACCTGCAGATCGGCATCGACCTGCTGCGCAAGTTCGGCGAGAGCGAAGACGTGGTGCACGCCATGGCCTGCCACCACGGCGACTACGATCCGCAGACCGTCGAAGCGGTGCTGGTGACCGCCGCCGACGCGCTCTCGGCGGCGCGCCCCGGCGCCCGCCGCGAGATCCTGGAAACCTACGTCAAGCGGCTCGAAAAGCTCGAAGAGATCGCCTCCGCCTTCAAGGGGGTGCAAAAGACGTTTGCCATCCAGGCCGGCCGTGAGGTGCGGATCATCGTCGACAGCGGCAAGATCAGCGATGAAGCGTCGCTGTGGCTGTCCAAGGACATCGCGCGCAAGATCGAAGCGGAGCTGACCTATCCGGGACAGATCAAGGTCACGGTGATTCGCGAGACCCGCGCCATCGAGTACGCCAAGTGAAGCTGCTCTTTGTCGGCGACGTGATCGGCCGCCCCGGCCGCACGGCGGTCAAAAACCTGCTGCTGCGCCTGGTCGACCGCCATCGCACCGACTATGTGGTGGTCAACGTCGAAAACTCGGCGGGCGGCTTCGGCGTCACCCCGGACATCATGGGCGAGCTGGCGGAGCTGCCGATCGACTGCTACACGTCCGGCAATCACATCTGGGACAAGAAGGAAGGCGTCGAAATCCTCAGCCGCGAGCCGCGCCTGCTGCGCCCCGCCAACTACCCCGAGGGCAACCCCGGCGTCGGGCTCCACGTCGGCGAAACGGCCGCCGGCATCCCGGTGGCGACGATCAACCTGGAGGGGCGGGTGTTCATGAGCGACCTGGATTCGCCGTTCCGGGTCGCCGACCGGCTGCTTGCCGATTTGAAACAGCGCCGGCCGGACGTCAAGGTGATCTTTGTCGATTTTCACGCCGAGGCGACCAGCGAAAAGCAGGCGATGGCGTTCTACCTCGACGGCAGGGTCAGCGCCGTCGTCGGCACCCACACCCATGTGCCCACCGCCGACGAGCGGGTGCTGCCGGCCGGCACCGCCCTGCTCACCGACGTCGGTATGACCGGTCCTTATGAATCGATCATCGGCATGCGCGTCGACAAGGTACTGAAGCGCTTCCTGCTACAGACCCCGGCGCCCTTCGAAGTGGCCAAGCGCGACGTGCGGCTGGCCGCCGTGTTGATCGAGATCGACGAGGCGACCGGCAAGGCGCTGGCGATCGAACGCCTGCTGATCCCCGACCCCGCCGCGAGTTGAAGCCGGGCGCGCCTGTCGCCTCCCGGCCTCACGCCGCGGCGGCGGGCTTGCCGCCGTGCGCAAACCACAGGTTGCGGGCGTAGATCAGCAGACCGCCCGCCTGGCCGAGCAGGAACACCGGGTCGTGCCGGTGCACCGCGTAGACGGTCAGCACGATGCCGCCGCCCAGGCTCAGGTACCAGAAGGCGCGCGGGACGACGCTCTGCTTCACCTTCTCGGACGCGATCCACTGGACGACGAAGCGACCGGCAAAGAGGAGCTGGCCGGCGAATCCGAGGACGAGCCAAATTCGGTCCGGTGCCAAACTTCGACCTCCTCCGCCTGGCGGCGGTCGATCCAGCGGCTTTGCATCCAGCGCACCCCGAACAGGTCGGCCGTGGCGCGAAAGATGCGGTTGCGGATGTTGTATTTGGGCGTGCCGAACGCGCGCGGCCGGTGGCGTACGTCGACCTCGGCGATGCGGGCGCCCTCCATGCGCAGCAGGGTGGGCAGGAAGCGGTGCATGCCGTTCCAGGCGGGGATCCGCCGCAGGTAGTCGGCGCGAAACGCCTTGAGCGTGCAGCCCACGTCGGTGACCGATTCCGCGGTCAGCCGATTGCGCACGGCGTTGGCGATGCCCGAGGAGATCCGCCGCACCCAGCTGTCGCGGCGGTGCGCCCGCACCCCGCACACCACGTCGCAGTCCTCCAGGCGGGTGAGCAGCAGCGGGATGTCGGCCGGGTCGTTCTGCAGGTCGGCGTCCAGGGTGACCACGATGCCGCCGCGGGCGTGCCGGAAGCCGGCGTCCATGGCCGCCGACTGGCCGGCGTTGCGGGGCTGGCGGACGACGCGCAGGTGGCGGTCCTGGCTGGCCAGGCCGGTCAGCACCGCCAGGCTGGTGTCGGTCGAGCCGTCGTCGACGAACAGCACTTCGTAGGGGCGCCCGAGCGGTTCCATGGCGGCGCGGATCTCACCCGCCAGGACAGGCAGGTTGCGTTCCTCGTTGTACACCGGGATCACCAGTGAGATGTCGGGGCGCAGGGCTGCTGCGGCGTCGGTGGCGCCTGGGGCGCGGTCCCGGTCGGGCATGAAGGTATCTTAACCCGCGCGCCCGGCCGCTTTGCGGGCCCTGTGCTATGCTCCGCCCTCGATCAGGAGAGCCTTGCATGGCCGTAGACCCCGAGCTGCTCGAGATTCTCGTCTGTCCCAAGTCGAAAGGGGACCTGGAGCTGATCGAGCTGCCGCTGGACGTCCGCGGTTCGCTGGCGGAAAAATACCGCGAGCACTTCCCCGACGAGGCGCCGGTCGTCGAGCAGGGGCTGTTCTGTGCCGTCTCCGGGTTGGTCTACCCGATCGTCTCGGACATACCGATCATGCTGGTCGAAGAGGCCCTCCCCGCCTCCGCCGTCGGGAGATAGATGCTCCGGCGCCGCGGCGCAGTGGCGCCCTTTCCGTAACCTCGGTCTGGTAAAGCCGGTGGCCGCGCGCCTCGATCAGCTGTTGGTTGAGCGCGGACTGTTTCCCAGCCGCGAGCAGGCTCGGCGCGCCGTGATGGCAGGGGTGGTGAGCGTCGACGGGCGCCGCATGGACAAGCCGGGTGCCGCCGTCGCCGCCGCCGCCGATCTGCAGGTGGCCGCGCGCGAACCGTTCGTGTCGCGCGCCGGCCGCAAGCTGGCCGCGGCGCTCGACCATTTTGCCCTGGACCCCCAAGGCTGGATCTGCCTGGACGTCGGCGCCTCGACCGGCGGCTTCACCGACTGCCTGCTGCAGCGCGGCGCGGCGCGCGTCTACGCGCTGGACGTCGGCTACGGCCAGCTGGACGCCGGCCTGCGCGGCGACCCGCGGGTGGTGGTGATGGAGCGCGTCAACGCCCGCCACCTGCCGGCCGGACTGCTGCCGCAGCCCTGCGACCTGATCACCGTCGACGTCTCCTTCATCTCGCTCGCCAAGGTGGTGCCGGCGCTCGCGCCGCACCTCGCGCCGCACGGCCAGCTGCTGCCGCTGATCAAGCCGCAGTTCGAGGCCGGCCGCGGTGCCGTCGGCAAGGGCGGCATCCTGCGCGATGAGGTGCTGCGCCGCCAGGTGATCGAGAGTTGCGCCCGCCAGCTGGAAACCGTGGCGGATCTGGACCTGTCGCCGCTGGGGGTCTACGACTCGCCGGTGGCGGGCGGCGGCGGCAACCGCGAGGCCTTTGCGCTGCTGCGGCGGAGGGCGGCGTGAACCCACCCATCCGCCGCGTCGGCATCGTGGCCAAGCGAGGCAGCCAGCCGGCGGTGGCGACCGCCGGCGCCCTGGTGGATTGGCTGGAGCGCCGCGGTCTGGCGGTGTTCCTGGAAGCCGGCACCCACGCGGCGCTCAACCGCCACGGCGCCGACTTCATCCCCGCCGCCGGCTGCGACCTGGTGGTGGTGCTGGGCGGCGATGGCACCCTGCTGGCGGTGGCCCGCACGCTCGACCCCGGCGTGCCGATCCTGGGGGTCAACCTGGGCAACCTCGGCTTCCTCACCGAGATCAGCCGCGCCGCCCTGTACCCGGCGCTCGAGCAGGTCCTGGCGGGCGACTTCGTCACCGAGGAGCGGTCGCTGTTCGACGTCGAGCGCCGCAGCGCGCCGCCGGCCGCCGGCGACGCGGTGACGCAGCGTTTCCGGGTGCTCAACGATGCGGTGATCACCAAGAGCGCGCTGTCGCGGATCATCGACCTGACGATCGAAGTGGACGGCCACCTGATCGCCCGCTACCGCTCCGACGGCCTGATCATCTCGACCCCCACCGGCTCGACGGCGTACAACCTGTCCGCCGGCGGCACCATCGTGCACCCGCTGCTGCCGGTGGCGGTGCTGACGCCGATCTGTCCGCACGAGCTGTCGCTGCGCCCGATCGTGGTGCCCGGCAGCAGCCGCATCGAGGTGACCCTGGCCACCCAGCCGGAAGAGGTCTTCCTCACCCTCGACGGCCAGGAGGGGACGGAGCTGGCCTACCGCGACGTGGTGGCGGTCACCCAGAGCGCGGCGTCGGTGCGCCTGGTCAAGGTCGACGACCGCAGCTTCTACGACAACCTGCGCGAAAAACTGCGTTGGGGAGGGCTCGACCGGTCCGGCGACGGGGGCGCGCCCTGAGCACGGCGCGGCGTGTGCCAGGGCGCCTGCGCCGCTGGGTCGTGCGTCCGGTCGTCTGGCTGCTGCTCGCTGCGATCTCCCTGGTGGCGGCGGTCATCCTGTTTTTCGGCAGCCGCTACGCCCGCGGCAGCGCTGCCGACCTGCTGCGCGGCGAGCTGTCGGACGCCCTGGGGCGCGAAGTGGCGGTGCGCTCGGTCGACTTCGACCTGTGGAGCTGGCACCCGGTGTTCGAAGCGCGCGGCCTCGTCATCCCCGGTCCCACCCCGACCGATCCCGCGGTGCTGCGCCTGGCGCTGCTGCGCGCGCGCATTTCGTGGCGGGCGCTGGCGAAACGCCGCCTCGATCTCGAACAGGTGGACGTGGAACGGCCGCAGATCTATCTGCGTTTCAATCCCGACGGCAGCACCAACCTGCCGCACCTGCGCCGCGGCCAGGGCAACCAACCGCAACGCGTGGCCATCGCGATCGATCGCCTGCTGGTGGAGAACGGCACGTTTCAATACAACGAGCGGCGCGGCCGCCTGGACCTGACCGCGCGCGCCATCTGGGCGCGCCTGGGCGAGGGCGAAGACGGTCCGGCGACCGCCGCCCTCCCGGCGGCAAAGCCCGCGCCGCCGGCGGCCCGCGAAAACCCTGCCCTGGCGTTCCAGCTGACCGCGCAGGACGTGGTTCTGGCGCTGCCCGACGCGGCGCCCTGGCCGCTGACGGTCGCGGCGCGCGGCAAGATCAGCGGCGGCGACCTGCGCCTGGCCGCGGTCCGCCTGTCGGGTCCCGATCTGCGGCTGCGGGTCGACGGCACCATCTCCTGGCGGGGGGAGAACGCGATCGACCTGGCCGCCGACGGACGGTTGGCCACCCACTGGCTCAACCGGGTGCACTACCTGGACGAGCCGATCGACGGCACGGCCGCGGTCGCCGGCCATTTCGCCCTCCAGCACACCGTGTGGGGATACTGGGGCAGGCTCACGGCGCCGCGCATCGGCATCCTGCACCGCGAGTTCCGCGACCTGGTCGCCGACTTCCGCGGCGACACCGACCGCCTGGCGGTGGACGTGCGCCGCTCCATCTACGCCCAGGGCGAGGTGAGCGGGCCGGTGGTGATCGAAACCGGCGCCCCGTCAAGCCCGCTGGGCGGCCGCCCGGTGGTGCTCGACCTGGCCATTCGCGGCATGGCCCTGCAACCGTTCCTGGTCGACCTGTTCCCGGACCAGTTCGCGGGTCCGGCGCCGGACGTCGAGCTGGCGGGCCGGGCCAACGGCCGCCTGCGTTTCCGCTTCCAGAGCTCGCGCTGGCGCACCGGCAGCGGCCAGGCGGACCTGCAGGTGGAGGCGGCCCAGGCCGGCATGGCGGGCAGCGAGGGCCTGCGGGTGGCGGGGTCGGTGCCGCTGCAGATGGCGGCCGGCGTGCTCACCGGCGGCGCGATCCAGGTCACCGCCCCCGGCCAGGAAGGGACGGTCAGCGGCTTCACCTACAACCTGCAAAGCGGCGCCGGGCGCCTGGACTACCGCCTGGTGTCGCACGACACCGGGGCGCTCGCCGCGCTGTTCCCGCCGGCGCCGCCGCGCCTGCCGACCGCGCACTGGACGGGGCCACCGTTGCGGACGCCCATCTGGCTGCCGGAAGTCGGCCACGGCACCGCCACCGGCGCCGTCACGATCACGCCCACCGGCTACTCGGCGGGCTTCGACCTCGACCTGCACGGCGTGGTCAGCCAGAGCCTCGGCGCCGCCGACCGGCTCACCGGCACGCTCACCCTGGAGCCGCAGGCGGTCGAAAACCTGCGCCTGGAAGCGACCGCCGGGGAGGCCGCCCTGATGCTCTCCGGGCGCATCCCCTTCGCGCCCAGGCCGGGCGTCGCGCCGGCGACGCCGCTCGACCTGGCGGTGGACGCCGCCGAATGGCCGGCGGCCGGCCTGATCCCCTACCTGCCGGCCTGGTTCCCGATCCGCGGCCTGGCCGGCGCGGTTTCGGGGCGGGTGGACCTGGGCGGCGACTTCGACCACCTGACCGGCCGCGCCGATGCCGAGATCGAGGGGCTGGCGCTGGCCGGGATCGCGGTGGGACACGCGCGCGGCGAGCTGTCCTGGGACCCGGCGCGCATCGCCATCGCCGACGGCGTGATCGAAAACGCGGCCGGCAAGCTCCTTGCCCACGGCAGCTTCGAGCGGGCGAGCGAGGCTCTGGACCTGACCGTCGACGCGCCCAGCCTGGACCTGGCGGCGCCGCCGGTGGCGGGGCTGCTGCACGTGCCGGGTCTGGGCGGACACGTCACCGTCATGGCGGTGGTCGGCGGCACCTTCGACAAGCCGCGGGCGACGGCCAGCGTGCACGCCCTGGGGCTCGGTTACGGCGGCCAGCCGCTCGCCGGCGACGCGGGGGGCGAGGCCCAGGCGTCGGTGACCTGGGACGGCGAGCTGGTGCGCGCCAGCGGCGCGGTGGGCAATGTCCTCACCTTTGACGGCGGCGGGCGGCTGGACCGCGAACGGGCGGCCCTGCGCCTGGATCTGCGCTCCGCCAACCTGACCGGCCTGCTGCACCTGGCGGTGCCGGCCGACGTCGGCGGGTCGCTGGCCGGGTCGCTCACCTACGACGCCGACTTCGCGGCCGGCCGCCAGCGCGGCGAGCTGCGCCTGGACGACCTGCGGCTGGCCTATGCCGGGCGGGTGATCACCAACCGCGAGCCGGTGGTGGTGGACATCTCGCCGCAGCAGCTGGACCTGCGCTCGGTCTACCTGGGCGAGCCCGGCACCGACCTGGAGCTGTACCTCGCGGGCACCGTCGGGCTGGCGGCGCCGATGCCGCTCAACCTGCGCCTGCAAAGCACGATCGCGGCGACCTGGCTCAAGCTGGCGCTGCCCGGCCTGGACGCGGCGGGGTCGGTGGACGTCCTGGCGGCGGTGCGCGGCCGCGTCGGCGATCCCGACCTGTCGGGCCAGGCGGTGCTGCACGAAGCGCGGGTGGTGATTCCCAACCTGGGCACGCTGGACGGGATGGAGGGGACCCTGCGCTTCTATCGCGACCGCCTGGTGCTCGACGAGCTGACCGGCCGCCTGGGGGGCGGCACGGTCAGAATGAGCGGCCAGGTGGCGCTGCCGGGGGCGGGGCGCACCCTGGGCTACCGGTTCGAGATGGCGGCGCAAGGGGTCAGCGTGCGCTACCCCGAAGGCTGGGTCAGCCGCGGTGACGCCACGCTGTCGCTCACCGGCGGCGACACCACGCGCCAGGTGCAGGGGACGGTCCGCCTCGATCGCGCGGTCTACGTCGAGGACCTGCAGGTCGATCTGATCCAGCTGCTGGTGCGCGGGCTGGCACGGCAGCGGGTGCAGGTGAGCGCCGCCAACCCGCTGCTTGCCGGCACCCAGCTCAGCCTGAAGATCCAGGGCGCCAACGCGCTGCGGGTCACCAACAACGTCGCCGACCTGCGCGGCGACGTGCAGCTGACCGTCGCCGGCACCATGGCCACGCCGGTGGTCTTCGGCACCGTGCTGCTGGAGCCGGGCGGCACCCTGGAATACGGCGACAACAAGTACCAGGTCGACCACGGCGGCCTGACGTTCGCCAATCCCAATCGCATCGACCCGCTGATCGACGTGGCGCTCAAGATCGAGGTGCAGAGCTACGAGATCACGCTCAACCTCTCGGGGACGCTGGAGAAGTTCAACGCCAAGTTCTCGTCCAACGCCGACCTGGCGGACATCGACATCCTCGGCCTGCTCGCCGCCGGCCAGCGGCCGGAAATCGGCGCGCCGCCGCCGCCCGGCCCGCAGAGCGACCAGGCGGGGCAGGCCGCGGCGTCGCAGTTCCTGGCCGGCCAGGCTTCGGCGGCGCTGGGATCGCGGGTGGGGAAGCTGTTCGGGCTGGACCGCTTCCGCGTCGACACCCAGACGCTGACGGCCGCCGGCGAACCGACGTCGGGCGTGGTGATCACCGCCGGCAAGCGGCTGTCGAAGAACATCTTCGTCACCTACGTCAGCAACCCCTCGTCGCCGCGCCTGGACGTGCGCCAGGTGGAATGGACCGTCGCCAAGAACGTCACGGTGCTGCTGACCCAGAGCGGCGACAGCTTCGCGGTGGACATCCAGCGGGAGACCCGCTTTTGAGCCGCCGCGTCCGGCAACGCGGCGGCGGCACCACGGCAGCCATCCTGGCGGGGTGGCTGGCCGCGGCCTGGGTAGCGCCGGCGGCGGCGCGGACACCGGCCGAGCCGGCCGAGCCGGCCGGGGCGGCGACGCCGGCGGCACCCGATGCGGCCGCCGCCGCGGAGCCGGAGGTGCTGGCGATCGAGGTGCGCAGCGACGTACCGATCGCGGCGCGGTCGCAGGTCTACGAGCTGATCGAAATCAAGCCCGGCCAGCCGCTGGACGGCACGGCGGTGCGCCGCACCCTGCGCAACCTGGTGGCGACCGGCGCGGCGGCGGACGTCGAGGTGTACACCCGCGCCGAGCCGGGCGGCGTGGTCGTGGCGCTGGTCCTGCACCCGCTGGTGCAGGTGACGGAGGTGCGGGTGCGCGGCCACCTGGGCCTGCACGCCTCCGACCTCCGCCAGGCGGTGCCGCAACGGACGGCGCAGCCGCTGGCCGAGGACAGCGTCGTGCAGGGCGTCTACAACCTGCTGGACCTGTACCATCACAACGGCTATTTCAACGCCAGCGTCCACGTGCAGGTGCAGCAGAACACGGCGCGCCAGGCGGTGGTGACCTACCAGGTCGAAAGCGGCGCGCGGGCGCGGGTGGGCGCGGTCGAATTCACCGGCGCGACGGCGCCCTTCACCGCCGCGGAGCTGGTGGCGCGCCTGCGGTCGCGGCCGGGGCGTCCGTTCGACCAGCGGCTTGCCGAAGACGACGCCGAGCGCCTGCAGGAGTGGCTGATCGATCACCAGCACGGGATGGCCCAGGTCGATCGGCCGCGTCAGGACTACGACGCGGCGGCCAACACCGTGCACCTGACGTTCCCGCTGCAGGTCGGCCCGCAGATCCGCGTCACGGTGGCCGGCGCCGACTTGAAAAAGCTGCGCAAGAAAGGCCTGCTGCCGTTCCTGGGCATCGCCGGCTACGACGCGGCGCTGGTGCAGCAGTCGGCGGCGCGCATCCGTGCCTACTACCAGGCGCAGGGGCACTACCACGCGCAGGTCGAGTCGAGCGAGCAGCGCGACGGCGCCGCCGGCCTGGACATCCAGATCACCGTCAAGCCCGGACCGGTCTTCAGCCTGGAATCGGTGACGTTTCAGGGCAACCAGAGCCTCACCGCGGCTCGCCTGGTGCCGCTGATGACCACCTCGCCGCGCAACCTGCTGCGGCCGGGCAGCGGCCGCCTGGTCCAGGACACGCTCGACGAAGACCTGGAAAACATCCGCTCCTTCTACGCCTTGCAAGGCTTTGCCGCAGCGAAGGTGGGTCCGGCGCGCATCACCGAGCAGGGCAGCATCCTGCGCCTGGTGGTGCCGATCGTCGAAGGCCAGCAGCAGCGCCTGGTCAACCTGGACCTGCAGGGCATTGCAAAGCTGGATGCCGCCAAGGTGCGCAAGTCGCTGCCGCTGCAAGCGGGCGGGCCGTTCCACCCGGTGCTGCTCGAGCAGACCCTGACCGCCATCCGCAACGATTACGCCGAGGTCGGTTACACCCAGGCGCAGGTCTCGGCCGCCACCGACTGGAACCGCGAGCACACCCTGGTCGATCTCACGATCAAGGTGCTGGAAGGGCCGCGCCGGATGGTCGACCAGGTGATCGTGCGCGGCAACCAGGTCACCCACACCGACGCCATCCTGCGCTCCCTCAACGTCAAGCCGGGCGACCCGTTGGGCGAATCGCGCCCCTACCAGCTGGAAAGCAACCTGTATCGCCTGGGGATCTTCTCGCGCGTCGACGTCAGCCTGGCGGGGTCCAGCTTCGACACTCCCGACCGCGACGTGGTGGTGTCGGTCGACGAAGGGAAGTTCATGAGCCTGGGCTACGGCGCCGGCTACGACTCGGAGGAGAAGTTCCGCGGCCTGCTCAGCTTTTCCGACAACGACATCGGCGGCGAGGCGGACAGCCTGCGTCTGGACCTGCGCGCCTCGTCGCTCGACAAGCGGTTCAGCCTGTTTTTCAACCAGCCGTTTCTCTTTTCCCACCAGGTGCCGCTCAACTCCACCCTGTTCGACTTCGACACCAAGGAAGTGACCTTCCGCGTCCGCCGCTGGGGCGGCCGCTCCGAGGCGGTCAAGATCGTCGGTCACCGGCGGTTCTCGCTGGCGCTCGACTACCGGGTGGTGCGGCTGAACGTGGCCCCCGGCGTGGCGCTCAACTCCATCGAGCGCCAGGATCGGCCGGTGCAGATCGCCAGCGTCATTCCGGCGATCCTGGTCGATCACCGCGACGACCCGCTGACGCCGACGCGCGGCTGGAGCTCGCTGGCGCAGGTGCAATACTCCTTCCCGGACTTCGGCTCGCCCGCCAACTTCCTCAAGCTCTTCCTGCAGCAGACCCAATACGTCAACCTGGGGCCGCCGGGCGTCCTGGCCGCCAGCCTGCGCTTCGGCGCCATCGAGGCGTTCAGCACCCTGGGCTCGGGCGACCCCGACGTGCCCAAGGGGCTGCCCAGCGCCAACGTCTTCATCGACGAGCGCTTCTTCGGCGGCGGCAGCACCACCAATCGCGGCTACGAGCTGGACATGCTCGGCATCCGCGGCCAGACTCTCATCCAGCCCGGCGCCCACTACATGCCCATCGGCGGCAACGGCCTGGCGCTGGCCAACCTCGACTACCGCTTCCCCATCGCCGGCAACCTGGGCGGAACCTTCTTTTTCGACAGCGGCAACGTCTGGGCCGACTGGCGCGACATCCGGCTGACCGGCGCCGACGGCTTCAAGTCCGGCACCGGCTTCGGTTTCCGCTACATGTCCCCCATCGGCCCCCTGCGCGCCGAAGTCGGCTGGAAGCTCCACCGCGAAACCGCCCCCCCCGCCGAAGGCCCCCTGGTCTTCTTCCTCAGCTTCGGCAACCCCTTCTGAGCGCCGGCAAGCTCACAAAAGCGGTGGCGTAGCATCGCGGCTTCGCCATCCGTCTGCCTACGGTAGACATTGCTGGACCGATGCAATGCCGCCTTGACGCAAAAACACCGCTGGTTCACCCCAGACTGACCTGCCGCCGGATCTACCCGCGATGCGTCAATCAAACTAACGCATCTCGAAGTGTTCAAGAAACTCTGTTAGCTTTGATCCGTTAACGACAAATATTGTGCGTTCGCTCGCAAGATTGGATGCGTCAAGAGTGACTGGTTGTCTCCCGTTGCTGACTCCCGTGGAAAGGCTCTTGGTAAATCTGACGAAACCTACCTCCTTGACCTCTGTGTCGAGGGGAAGATTGCCCGTATCGAGGTCCACTCTTGCTGGGTTGAAATTGCACACATGTAACCTTGCGTTCGTGACCACTACGGGAAAGTAGAACCACCGAACGAGAGGGGATTGAGCTCTGCTGCTTACAGCAAGCTCTTCATTCGCAATCGCTTCTGTCGATCGCAGCAGGACGCCTGCGGTCCTTTCCAGCATGGGCGAGTCATCATCACCACTACCCTTGACCATGCAGAATCTCGCGCTGGCCGAGTAGGGGCGCACGCTAACGCCTTCATCCCACTGTAGGGTGCGCGTCCCGTCTCCTTCCACCCGAGTCCAGAGGCGATGCACGCGGTCGTCTTGCCAAGAGGTCCCAGGATAAGGGAGGAAGATCCAATTCGCCTCTCCTTTGTTCCGTTTCGCCTCAATTACCAGTCTCATATTGTGTTTTGTGACTACGGCATCAATGAAGCGCTCGCGTCCACCATCTATCCAGCGATGTTCTGTCACGACAACTCTCCAGCAGTGGGTGTTGCTTGAGCTCTTTACCTCATGGCATACCCTTTCCTGATAAAGGAATCCAGAAGCGTTCGCAATGGCGATTAGGTCTTCGCTTGGAGACATTCGATATCCCCCTTTGCTCTTGGCCTGGTCAATCTAGGCCCCTCTGACCAGGAATCTCCAGCTTATCAAGTGCAGTCCGCAGACGGTTTGGCCGGCGTCCTGTCCATCCTGCGAATCTCCTACCTCCAACTGTTCGCCTCGATTCTATGCGGCCGCGCAGGTCGGCCAGGGTTCACGCCTTGCTGACGTGCCCCCCTGGAACTGGCCTGGCGATAGAGTGAGTCCTCCGGCAAAGGCAGTGCCTGGAGGAAGCGATGAGAAAGAGTCAGTTCACGGAAGAGCAGATCATTGGGGTGTTGAAGGCGGCTGAAGCTGGGGAAAAGGCCACGGACCTGTGCCGGAAGTACGGTATCAGCGAGCAGACGTTCTACCGTCGGAAGGCCAAATTTGGCGGCATGGACGTCAGCGAGGCGCGGCGCCTCAAGCAGCTGGAGGACGAGAACCGGCGTCTGAAACATGCGGTGGCCGATCTGACCTTGGAGGCGCAGGCGCTGAAGGCGGCGCTGGCAAAAAAATGGTGAAGCCCGCGGCCCGGCGCGAGGCAGCCACGTTCTTCCGGGAGGAGTATGGAACCAGCCAGGTGCGTGCCTGCGCTATGGCGAGCCATCATCGTTCGACCTATGCCTATCGGATCCAGATGACGCCAGAAGCTGAGGTCTTGCGCCGGCGGCTGCGCGAGCTCGCCGCAGCGCGGCCGAGGTATGGGTACCGACGCCTCCAGGTGCTTCTGGTCCGAGAAGGCCATGAGGTGAATCACAAGCGCGTGCATCGGCTCTATCGCGAGGAAGGCTTGACGGTGCGCCGGCGCCTGCGCAAGCGGGTTTGCCGTGAGCAGCGCCGGCCGCTGGCACGGGCGGAGCGGCTGAACCAGTTTTGGTCGATGGATTTCATCGGCGACACTTTGGCCAACGGCAGAACCTTCCGCAGCCTCAACATCGTCGACCAGTGCAGCCGGGAATGCCTTGCTTTGGCGATTATGACTCTGTTGACACCACGCCAGAGCGATTCCCGCGGAGTACTCTTTTGACGGCGTACCGCTAAATGCGGTACATTTCACCTGGGAGGTAATTGAACGTGCCCGACAACCAGCTACCGACTGGCCGTCAGCGGCTTCCAAAAAAGGCGACCAGCTTTCGACTAACCGGAGAAGCCATGGAGCTACTTGAACGATTGGCACAGTACTTAGGTGTCTCGAAAACGGCTGCAATCGAGATGGCATTGCGAAAGATGTGGCGAGATTCACACCTGAAGAGCTACGAGATGCCCAAGCCTGCCGACGGCCGTTAAAGCAAGCCCTTTTGTGATCCGCGGAGGCGGCCGGCTGGTCGCTGAGGTGCCTCAGCATCTGACTATTAATGAACCTGTTGACACCGATCACGAGAATGGATAGAGTCTCTTCATGTTCACCATCCGGCAGATTCAAGAGCGCTTCAGAACGCAGGAAGATTGCCTGGCCTACATCGTTGAAATGCGGTGGTCGGGTGGTGTCACCTGCCCCCGGTGCGGCAACGATCGCGTCTATGCCCTGAAGCAGCCCTTCAAGTGGCAGTGCAAGGCGTGCGCGAAGAACGGCTATCGCTTCTCCCCGCTGACCGGGACCATCTTCGAGAACACCAAGTACCCGCTTCGGGAGTGGTTCCAGGTGATCTTGATCATGTGCCAAGCGAAGAAGGGCATGAGCGCCTTGCAGGTGCAACGGCACATCGGCATGGGCGCGTACCGGACGGCCTGGTACATGTGCCATCGCATCCGAGCTGCTATGCAGGACCCGGACTTTCAGTTGCTCACCGGCGTTGTCGAGGTCGATGAAACCTACATCGGCGGCAAGGCCAAGAACCGGCACGGCGGGGGCGTTGGCGGCGGGAGCAAGAAGGGCCAGGGCGGGCGTGGTGCCGCCGGCAAGGTGGGCGTGATCGGCGCCATCTCCCGCAAGGGCAACGTCGTGTGCCACATGATCGAGGCTACCGACGCCAAGACCCTGGAGGGCTTCGTAGACAAGACCGTTGCCGATCGCGTCTCCATGGTCGCGACCGATGAGCACCAGGGCTACCGGGGAGTCAGCAAGAAGCGCCGCCACGAGTCGGTCAACCACTCGGCCGGCGAGTATGTGCGCGGCGAGGTCCACACCGCCAATATCGATAGCTTCTGGTCCCTGATCAAGCGCGGCATCATGGGGAGCTGCCACCACGTCTCCAAGACCTATCTGCCGCTCTATCTCAACGAGTTTTCGTTCCGGCACAACAACCGGAAGAACGACGACATCTTCTCGGCCGTGGTGGCGGGATCGTGACGGGCGCCGGTTCCCCGAAGAAGCCGGCCGCTCCTCGCAAGAGGAAGAAAAGAGCAGGCCCGGTGAGCCTGCATCCGCTGAGCTTTGATGAGGCGATGCGAGCATTGCTAGCGGTTAAGCCCAAGCCACGATCTGTGCAGCAGGAGAGTTCCCAGGACGCCGAAGATCCAGGAAATCGGCAAGAAGAGGATTGCTAGGTTAAAACGCGCTACGAGTAGAAGCCAAGCAACCCTCAGGAAAAGTCCAGTGATAATCAGCGCTACTCCCCCTATGACGGAGCTGATCTCATGCCCAACGCTATGCCTCCCCTGCCGATCCACCATCAACTGACGGTGCCGGCCGCGCCGCCGTCGACCATTTTCGGTCTCTCGTATCCGCAACTCGAAGCGTTCGCCACCGGCGCGATAGCCGCTCTCACTTTCGTATATATCATCGTCGCGTTCTGCCAGTGGCTGGCCATGCGTACGGCGCTGAAGCAAACCCGCATCAGCAATGACGCCACAAAGGAGAGTAACCGGATCGCCGCTGAGAGCGCGGAGCTTGAGAATCGCGCGTGGCTCGTTGCCGTGCCCATGCCTCTCCCCCAAATTACCACTCATACCACCACAGCTAACATCAGAGTTATGAACGTGGGCCACATCCCCGCGACATCCGTCATCGTGCGCGCATTCGGCGCGATCTCACCCGGCCCGGACGTGCCAAGCAACATTGTGCTGGTCGAGGAGCACGATCCAGGTGTCTGTACTCTCGCGCCTGGCACCAACTATGCGCTCACTTCTGCGGCTCCACTGCATGACCTCACTGAGGAGAACTTGGTGGCAGCGCACGATGGAACTATGACCCTCTTTGTGTATTGTGACATCAGCTACACAGATTGGTTCAAGAAGCCCAGGAGAACGATCGCCTGCTCGTATTACAGGTTTGATCAGAATGCTTGGGCGACGGCCACGAAACATGAGCGCCTTGACTAAGGGATCTTGACCATGATTCGACACCATGTGGTGAGTTATGCTTTTGACTCTTCTCTCCTGAGCGCTGCATGCGACGCGATCATTGCTTTCTTTTCGGTGCGGATCTGGATCGTTTACCGCAACCAGCTCACAACAATGAAGCGCGCTCTTGCCGAGACTCGGGCGAGCAATGAGATAGCCGAGCGAGCGCTGGTACTCGGGCGCCGAGCGTGGCTCGTCATTCAGGGGACGCCGATATTCAAGGGGAGCGGTGGCTGGGTCTTCAGCGACGTCACCATCGCGAATGTCGCGGAGATACCCGCTATAATTGGCTGTTTCGGCAGCGGTCGCATTGAGGGAGAGCCTCAGATGTTGGATCTTGAGAAGGGGCAGCGCAGCAACGCAACAGAGATCATCGTTGGCGGCAACATTGTGCACCTCAATCTCCCAGCGGTACCGCCACCGACTTACGATCTGGCCAACCATGCTGCTACCTGGGAAGATATTGGTCAAGCTAAGATCTACTGCTTTGTTGAATATACAGATTGCTTCGAGAAGAAATGGCTGACAACCGCCTGTTGGAAACCCGATGGCGAAGGCGGTTGGCGGAGGGTGGGCGAGTACACTACGCTGAAGTAGAGATGCGGGGCTTAGGAGTCGCGCCAGATTAACCTGACTATCTTTTGCGACGCTTGGGGCGAATGGCGTAGTTCCAATCGCCATGAAAGCTGGCGCGCTTCAGATTGACGGTCGCGAGTTCTTCGTCTGCGACAGTAACCCCGGTCGGATAGCTACCCCGGTCGAGTTCGGCACGGATCTCCAGTCCTGCCTTGGTCACGGTGGTAGCGATGAGATTGATGATGACGTCGTGACTGATCAACGGTTTGCCCCGCCAGTTTTCGGTGATGTGGCAGAACATCCGATGCTCGATTTTGTTCCACTTGCTGGTGCCCGGCGGGAAGTGGCAGACGTTTATGGTCAGGCCCAGCTGGCTCGCCAAGTCTTGCAGCGCAACCTTCCAGAGCCGGCAGCGGCTGCCGTTGCTGCCACCACCATCGGCGGTGATCAGCAGCTCACGGGCGTTGGGGTAGCGAGGGGAACCCATCTTGCGCCACCAGCGACGGATCGCTTCGACGGCGAACCGGGCTGTGTCGTGGTCCACGCCAACGCTCACCCACCCCTCATTCGAGCTCAGGTCATACACGCCATAGGGAATGGCTTTACCCAACTCGGAGTCCACGAAGTCGTAGATTTTGACCGACTCTGGATTTCCCTTCGGTCGCCACTCACGTCCGGCATTCTTGAACGCGCCGACCAGTTCCTTTTTCTTCGTGTCCACCGAGATGACCGGCTGGCCCCGCTTCTGAAACGCCTGGACCGTGCGGCTGATGTGCTCGAACTGGGTGTTGCGGTCCGGATGCGCGGCGCCCTCCAAGGTCTTGCGGTTGCTCTGCAGGCTGTAGCCTGCCGCATTCAGCAGCCGCCCTACGCTCCGCGGGCTCAAGGCGTGTCCCTGCCCCGTCAACGCTGCCGCCAACTGGGTCGTGCTCTTGCAAGTCCAGCGCAATGGGGATTCCGGGTCGCCGCGCGTCACGGGATCAACCAAATGCTCCAACGCATCCAGCAGGTCAGGGTCATTCTCGCTCAGCGCCTTGCGCCCGCCACCAGGTCGGCGAACTCGCAAGTCTACTGGCACATCCGGATGAGACTGCCGGTCCTGCAACTCCGCCAAACCCCGCCGGATCGTATTCGGCGACATGCCGATAGCCCCGCTCACCGCACGCACTCCAGCCGCCCCGACACCGCTGCTCAGAATGTCGGGCAAGTGGCTGGCAAACGCCGGCTTCACTCCTGGCCGCTTCTTCTTCGCCATCGTCGCGGAGCCCGGCCGCGTGGTCCTGGCCCTGATTCCGAAGCTCAAGGGTATCCGCCAGCGCAAGCCGCGAGCCGATCGGGGCGACAGCCAGCAGCACCAGGGCGACTAGCGACAGCGCGGAGGCACGAACACCATGCCAAGCCCAAAGCCGCCGCGCTGGAAGCTGTCCGAGTCGTTCCGCGAGACAACCCTGATTCTGATCGATCGGCCGAAGTACCGGAAGGCGCTTCGCCAGGTGGGCCGCCTCATCTACCACATGGCTGTTGAGCTGGGCCGGTTCGAGTGCTCCGGCGGGGAGACCACCTCCCATGCCGAGCTGCGGGCCGCCGCCGCCGAGCTGCGTTTCATCGAAGGGTTCCTGGGCTCTCTTCGCAAGGGTGCCGACGAGTCGCTTCTGGAACCCGCGGACGAGAACCTTGCCATCTTCGCCGGCCACGTGGCGCCGCAGGTGGGCGCCTTGGCGGCTTCGATCGAAGAGCGTTTGTAGGCTGCTGGCTGCCGACCCGGCCGGCGAGCACCGGGCCGCCGCCGGGTGATTTTTCAGGCTGCCGGTGTCAACAGAGGCATAATCGCCCTTGCTTTGGAGGTCGACAGCTCGTAGCCGGGCCTTCGGGTGATGCGGGTACTGGACCGTCTTGCCGGCCAGCGGGGCCTGCCGCAGACCCTTGTCGTGGATAACGGTCCGGAGTTCGCTGGAAAGGTCCTCGACCTCTGGGCTCACCAGAACAAGGTGCATCTCCATTTCATCCGGCCTGGCCGGCCGATCGAGAACGCCTTTGTGGAGAGCTTCAACAGTCGTTTTCGGGACGAGTGCCTCAACCAGCACTGGTTCACCAGCCTCGCCGATGCTCGGACCAAAATTAAGGCTTGGCGCGACGACTACAACGCTCGACGTCCCCATAGCGCGCTAGCAGCCCGTGGTGCAAGTAGTTGTCGAGGGGCCTGGCACCTGCGAGACTTGTCGCACTTGCGGAGGTTTGGCGAATGGCGATGGGCAAGAAGAAGGGCCTGCAAGGGGACATGTGGATCGCGACGGGCGACCTGGCCCGCGGTCCTGGCCATCCGTTCTACGAACGCTTGAACCGGGTGCTGGAACAGCACGGTTTCGACGGTTTCGCGGAGGCGCAGTGCCAGAGCTTCTATGCGGAGCGGATGGGCCGGCCGTCGCTGCCGCCGGGCACCTACTTCCGCTTGCTTCTGATCGGCTATTTCGAAGGGCTCAACTCGGAACGAGGGATCGCCTGGCGGGTGTCGGATTCGCTGACGCTACGAGATTTCTTGGGTTTGCGCCTGTCGGAAGCCCCACCGGATCACTCAACGATTTCGCGCAACCGGCGTCTGCTCGACGTGGAGACGCACCAGGAGGTCTTTGCCTGGGTCCTGGTGATTTTGGGGCAGGAAGGCCTTTTGCGCGGGCAGACGATTGGGGTCGACGCCACGACTCTGGAAGCCAACGCGGCGATGAAAAGCATCGTGCGGCGGGACACCGGCGAGGGCTACAAGGAGTTTCTCCAGCGTCTTGCTCAAGAGAGCGGCAAGGCGACGCCGACACGTGCAGAACTGGCACGTAAAGACAAGAAACGAAAAGGGAAAGGGTCGAACGACGACTGGACGAACCCGCACGATCCTGACGCCAAGATCACCAAGATGAAAGATGGCCGAACTCATCTGGCGCACAAAGCGGAGCACGCCGTGGATCTGGAGACCGGAGCGGTCGTCGCGGTGACCATCCAGCCGGCGGATCGAGGTGACACGCAGAGCTACGAGCAGACCCTGAGCGAAACGCTGGAGAACCTGGCGGCCCTGCCCGATTCCACCCCGTTGTCGACGCAGGCACTGCGGGATGTCGTGGCCGACCGGGGCTATCACAGCGGCGCGGTGCTGGTGCGGATGCAGGAGCTCGGCGTGCGCAGCTACATCGCGGAGCCCAAACGGCCGCGCCGGAAGTGGCGGGGTCGGATCGGCGAACAAAAAGCCACCTACGCCAACCATCGTCGGATGCGCGGGGATCGCGGCAAGAGGCTGGCCCGCTGGCGCTGCGAGAAGGTGGAGCGCAGCATGGCCCACAGCTACGAAACCGGCGGTCTGCGGCGCCTTTTTCTGCGCGGTCACGCCAACATCCTCAAGCGCCTCTTGATTCACGAGGCAGGCTTCAACTTGGGCCTCGTGATGCGCCAGCGAATCGGCCATGGCACCCCGCGCGGCCTTCAGGGACGCCTCCGCCGCTGGCTTTCTCTTGGTTTTGGCCTCCTCGAAGCCCTACGCCTCGACTCCTGGGCCAGGTCGCTTCAAACCTGGATGTCTCGGATCGATCTCATCACCTACTTTGCCATGGCCCCCCGCGATCTTGCCCACCGTCAGAATCCGGCTTGCACCACGGGCTGCTAGGTGATCGCGCGCCCAGAGTCTTTGCCGTTTTGACCCAAGAGCTGCGAGAGCCTTCGTCTCTCGCAGCTCCCCCCGCCCCTTTGGCTGGGACGTCTAACCCGCCGCCGAGGACTCACCTTTCCACCTGATCAGTCATTGGGGGCACGTCATGTGGTTCGCCGATCGTGTCGACTTCGTTCCAGGGCGGTGAGACGGGTGAACGCTCGGGGACGGTTGGGTGGCGGGCAATCCCCGTTCGCGCGTCCGCCCCTTACGGGAGAAGCCTGGATCACCTCTGGGTCGCCCGAAGCAGCGATCTTTCCATGCCTCGAATCCTGCCAGGGGGTGTCTTGCGACCTTAAGGATGTTAGAGTGGGCTATCCGAGGCGGGCTCCTTCTGGACGGCGCTCCTATAATGGGAGGTGTTATGACAATCACCGAACCCTCTCCCTTTGCTTCCATCGAAGATGCGATGGCGCACTTCCGCGCCGGTGGCATGGCCATCATCGTGGACGACGAAGACCGCGAAAACGAAGGCGATCTGGCGATCGCCGCCGAAAAGGTCAGCGCCGACTCGATCAACTTCATGGCCCGCTTCGGCCGCGGCCTGATCTGTCTTGCCCTGTCCGAAGAGCACTGCCGCCGTCTCGACCTGCCGCTGATGGTTGAGACCAACACCTCGCCGTTCGGCACCGCCTTCACCGTCTCGATCGAGGCGCGGGGCAAGATCACCACCGGCATCTCGGCGGCCGACCGCGCCGCCACCGTGCTGACCGCGATCGACCCCGCGACCGGTCCCGACGACCTGCTGCGTCCCGGCCATATCTTCCCGCTGCGGGCGCGCAAGGGCGGCGTGCTCAAGCGCGCCGGCCAGACCGAAGCTTCGGTCGACCTGGCCTCGCTTGCCGGCCTGCAGTCCGCCGCGGTGATCTGCGAGATCATGAACGACGACGGCACCATGGCGCGGGTGCCGGACCTGATCCGCTACTGCCAGGAGCATCCGGGCCTGGTGATGATCACCGTCTCGGACCTCATCCGCTACCGCCTGCGCCATGAAACCCTGGTGCGCAAGCTGGCGGCGCCGCGCCTGCCCACCGCCTACGGCGACTTCCGCATCCACGCCTACGTCTCGGACGTCACCGGCGATGAGAACGTCGCGCTGGTCATGGGCGACATCGACCCCGAAGAGCCGGTCCTGGTGCGCGTCCACAGCCAGTGCCTCACCGGCGACATCTTCGGCTCGGCGCGCTGCGACTGCGGCATGCAGCTCCAGACCGCCCTGGACAAGATCGCCCAGGAGGGCCGCGGCGTCCTGCTCTACCTCCTGCAAGAGGGCCGCGGCATCGGCCTGATGAACAAGCTGCGCGCCTACGAGCTCCAGGAACAGGGCCACGACACCGTCGAAGCCAACGAGCGCCTGGGCTTCCGTCCCGACCAGCGCGACTACGGCGTCGGCGCCCAGATCCTGCGCGACCTGGGCGTCCGCAAGATGCGCCTGATGACCAACAACCCCAGCAAATACATCGCCCTCAACGGTTACGGCCTGGAAATCGTCGAGCGCCTGCCGCTGGAGATGCCCCCGACCGATTCCAGCCGCGCCTACCTCCGCACCAAACGCGAAAAGCTGGGCCACCTCCTCAAGCTGGTCTGATCCCCGTCCGTCCCCCACACGCCGGCGCCAGGCACGGAGCAGTGCCTGGCCGGCTTGTGGTTTGGCCTGGGCGGGGGCTGGTAGGCTCTGGCGGGGCGGGCCGCTGGCGGCGCGTTCCGGTCTTGGCTGGCGGCGGGGCTCCCAGGGTGCGGATTCTCCTCATCACTTCACGGTATCCCTGGCCGCCGCGCCGGGGCGATCAGCTGCGGACGTGCCAGATGCTGGGGCTGCTGGCGCCGGCGCATCGCGTGACGCTGTTGACGCCGCGGCCGGCGCCGGACGCGCCGGCGTCGCCGCCGGGGCTGGACGTGGAGGTGATCACCTACCGGCCAGGCGGCGGCCTGGGCGTGGTGCGTGCGGCGGCGACCGGCCAGCCGCTGCAAAGCGGCCTCTTCTTTGCGCCCGACCTGCGGCGGCAGCTGCGCCGGCTGGCGCCGCGGTGCGACGTGGCGGTGCTGCAGCTGGTGCGCCTCGCCGCCCACCTGGACGATCTGGGCGATACGCCGGTGATCGTCGACCTGATCGACGACCTGGCGCTCAACTTCAGCCGCCGGGCGGCGATCGACCGCCCCTGGCTGCGCCCGGTCTGGCAGCTGGAGGCCGGCCTGCTGCTGCGCGCCGAGCGCCGCCTGGCGCAACGCGCCGCTGCCGTCCTGCTGGTCTGCGACCGCGATCGTCAACACCTGGCGCGTCACCTGTCCCCCGCTCAAGGTGCCCGCCTGGCCACGGTCGCCTTGGCTGTCGAGGCTCCGGCCCTTCCGCTGCATGAGGGGGGGCCGCGGGGCGAGCTGCGGCGGCTGGTGTTTACCGGCAACCTGGGCTACTTCGTGAACGCCGACGCCATCCGCTGGTGGCTGCGGGAGGTGTGGCCGCTGCTGGTGGCTCGCCATCCCGCGGTGCGGCTGGAGGTGGCCGGCGATCGTCCGACGGCGGCGGTGCGCGCGGCGATCGCCGTTGCCGGGGGCGCGGCGGCGGGGGTTTCCCTTGTGGAGTCGGCACCCGACCTGGGAAGGGTGCTGGCCGGCGCGGCTGCCGCGCTGGCGCCGATGCGCTGCGGGTCGGGGGTGCCGATCAAGGTGCTGGAGGCGTGGGCGGCCGGGGTGCCGGTGGTGGCGTCGCCCTGGGCCGCCGCCGGCACGACCGCGGTGCCCGGCCAGGATCTGGAGGTCGCGGACACGCCTGGGCAGTGGGTGGAGATCCTGTCCCGCCTGCTGAACGACCCGGCCGCCGGCCGGCGGCTGACGGACCACGGCAGGCGCCGCCTTGCCGCCGACTACTCCCGCGCCCGCACCGAGCAGCAGCTGCGCGATGTGATGACACGCCTGCTGGACGGGTCGCCACCCCGCTGATCGATCGGATCGGCACTGCCGCCGATTTCGACGCCATCCACTGCGAATTTCACTGTAGAGGCCACGATGGCCAGGGCGCGCGGATCTTTAGTTAGCGGGGTTGCCAGCCGGCTGGGGCCAGCTCGAAGGTGGCGAAGTCGAAGGCGGGGGTGACGTGGCAGCCGGCCAGGGTCCAGGGGCCTTGGGACTGGGCGGTTTGCCAGGCGCCGGCGGGGACCAGGGCTTGCGGGAGGTCGCCGCGTACGGGGTCGGAACCCAGGGTGAAGGTGTGAGTCGAGCCGCCCTGCGCGACCTGGAGGACGAGCGGGGCTCCCGCGTGGTGGTACCAGACTTCGTCGGCGTCCAGAAGGCGATGCCAGGCGGAGCGTTCGCCGCGCCGCAGCAGGAACTGGATGGCGCTCCAAGCGCCCCGTCCGCCGGCGGGAGGCACATCGCGGAAGGTTTCGCGGTACCAGCCCCCTTCGGGGTGGGGCGCGAGGCCCAGGGCGGCGATGATCTCGTCGGCGGCGGGGCCGCCGCTGCTACCAGCGATCGCGTCCGCCTCCCTGGGCACGGCCGCCGCCGCCGCCACCGCCCCAGCCGCCACCACCGCCGCCGCCGCTGCGCGAGCCGCCGCCACCACCACCGCCGCCTTCGGTGCGTGGGCGGGCTTCGTTGACGTTGAGCTTTCTACCCATCAGCTCGCGGCCGTTGAGACCGGTGATTGCCGCCTCGGCTTCGTGGCGCTCGGGCATCTCGAGGAAGCCGAAGCCCTTGGACGAGCCGGTGACCTTGTCCTTGATGATGGTGCAGCTGGCCACCTGGCCGTACTCCTCGAAGGCTTCTTTCAGCTGATCCTCCGTCAAGCGGTACGGCAGGTTTCCCACATACAGGTTCGTCATGGTCTCTCCTTGACAGGGCTCACCGCGCTGCATGCGGTGCTGTCGTTTCGCACCCCGGGACAGGATGCGAATTTGTAAGTTCCGCCTGCGCGGCGGCGTTTCCAGCTGATTGGTAGAGGTCTCTGGTCTGTATACGCAAGCCGGAACTCTCTGGTCGGGTCAATAAGCAGGTTTCGTGCCGGTTTTTGGGGGCTGGCCGGCGAGGACCTCATGCTAGGATGACATTCCCGCATCCGACCGGCGACACAACAACGACGAAAAGGGGCATTTCGATGGCAGGTCAGCAGTCCTCTGGGGGCGTTCTCTTGCGCACGCTCATCGCTTTGGTGGTGCTGTTGCTGGGCGGGCTGAGCGCGGCGATCTTCTGGACGGGGCGTCCGCCGCATGTCGAGATTCAACCGGGACTGCCCGGCATCGGCCGCCGTACGCCGGTGGCGGTCAAGCTTGACGATACCGGTCACGTTGCCAAGCTTTCCGTCGCGGTGGTGCAGGGTATGGACGTCAAGCCGGTGGCGGACCGCACCTTTGTCACCCACCCGGCCTGGATGTTCTGGCGCTCCGCGGCGCCGGCGACGATCAGCGTGGACGTCGGCAAGGACACGGTGGCCGGTCTGCGCGGCGGCGAGGCGACCCTCCGCGTCACTGCCGACCGTGCCGGGTCGCTGCTGCGCCAGCCGGACCCCGTGGTGGCCGAATTGAAGCTGCCGGTGCGTCTGGCGCCGCCCGCGCTCACCGTGCTGTCGGGCTTCCACTACGTGGCACAGGGGGGCTGCGAAGCGGTGGTCTACCGCGTCGGCGACGGTGCGGTGCGCGACGGCGTGCAGTCGGGCAGCTGGTGGTTCCCCGGCTACCCGATGCCCGGCGGCGACCCCCACACCCGCTTCGCCCTGTTCGCCGTCCCCTACGACACCGGCGACGCCTCGGCCGTGCACCTGGTGGCGGTGGACGACGTGGGCAACCAGGCGCAGGCGTCGTTCGTGGACCAATTCTTCATCAAGCCGCTCAAGCACGACATCATCCAGGTGGACGACGCGTTTCTGGGCCGCGCGGTGCCCGAGATCATGCGCGAGACGCCAGACCTGGCCGACCGCGGCGACCTGCTGCAGAACTACCTGCAGATCAACGGCGACCTGCGGCGCAAGGAAGGCAAGCAGCTGGAGGCCCTGGCGGCGCATTCGGCGGACCACTTCCTGTGGAAGGAGCCCTTTCTGCCGATGCGCAATGCCAAGATCACCGCCGCGTTCGCGCAGCGCCGCGACTATCAGTACAAGGGGCGTCATATCGATCAGCAGGACCACCTGGGATTCGACATGGCGAGCGTCGAGCACGACTCGGTGCCGGCGTCCAACAGCGGGGTGGTGCTGCTGGCCCACTATTTTGGCATTTATGGCAACGCAGTGGTCATCGACCACGGTTACGGCCTGATGAGCCTGTACGGCCACCTGTCCTCGATCACCGTCCACGAGGGGCAGCAGGTGCAGCGCAGCCAGGAGGTCGGGCGCTCCGGCAAGACGGGCCTGGCGGGCGGCGACCACCTTCACTTCACCATGTTGCTGCGCGGCCTGCCGGTCAACCCGGTGGAGTGGTGGGACCCGCATTGGATCCAGGACCGCATCACCCGCAAGCTCGGCCCCGCCTTCGGCCTGCCGGGCAGCGGCACCACGCCGGCGCCGGCCGCCGCAGCCTCCGCGTCGGCCCCGCCCACCCAATCGCCAGCCGCCGCCCGCGCCGCGCGCCACCGCCGGCCCGGCCACCGCTAGGCGGCGGGCGCTGACGCAATGCCGGCGCTCCTGACAGGGGAGTGCCGGGGTCGGCTCGGACCCCGATTCGGGGTTGGCTTAACGGGCGGCGGAGCGCAGGGTCTGACGGGCGCGCAGCAGGCGCTGGAGGTTTTGGCGGACCCAGCGGTCGGCGCGGTCGAAGTGGCGGAACTGGCGCTCGCGGCGGCGAAATTCCGGGGTGTGGAAGTAGCGCCGGCCGTTGCGGGTCACCGGCGGCAGATCGGCGTGCAGCAGCTCATGGTAGACGATCGATTCGACCACGTAGCGCGGCACTTCCGTGCGGTCGAGCACGCGGTGGATGCGCACCAGGCGGTCTTCGTACGCATAGCTGCCGAGCTGCAGGCTGGCGGTCCGGGTGCGGCGGCAGTTGTGGGCGGGAGTGCTGGCTTCGCCTGCCGACTTGCCCCAGGTGATGCGCACCTTGAGCCGTCCGTCAAAGTAGTCGCGGTTGAGCGCTTCGGCCAATTCCCGCAGATCGAGGGTGGCGCCGACCGGTTGCAGCCGGATGCGGCGCGCGGCATCGGCCGTCTGCGGGGTGCGCCCCGCCCAACGGCGGTAGCGCTGGAAGTGCTCGCGGATGGTCCCCAGGGCCTGGCGGGCGGGCGCGCCGCCCCTGGGCTCGCTGAGAAACACCGCCACCGCCCGCAGCACCGCTTCGGGCGCGATGGTGAAGCAGCGATGGATGCGCAGATCGATCGGCGCATCCTGAGCCTGGCGGCCCGCCGCTGCGGCGCGGCTATCGCTGCCAGCGCTGCCAGCGCTGCCAGCGCGGCCAGCGCGCCCAGCGCCGCCAGCGCGCCGGGACGCCGCGATCGGGCGCACCGACAGGATGGTGCGGCGGTTGTCGGTGAGGACCAGCGTGCGCAGCCGCCCGCCGGTCAATTTGCCGAGGCGCCGGTGGAGGCCGGCGTAGAGCGCCGCCGGCGATGCGGTGGTCTGGAAGTCGTCGGCTTCCGGGCCGGCGAGCCCCGGCAGGAGCGGCATTGCCGCCGCCGCCGGTGCGAGCCTGGGAAAGCGTGGCGCCTGCCGCGGGAAGCTGCGCTCCACCTGGGACTGGGCGCCGGACCGCGGTAATTCGCGGGGGGCGCGGGGGGTATGCGGCTGGCGCGCCGGGCCTGCTGCACCCCGCCCGCCGAACAGCTCCATCTGCAAAGGTTGCAGGCCCGGGCCTGGCTGGACGTGGTGCAGCGGCCTCAGCAGCTGCCGGGTGGAGTGCGCCGGCGCCGGCTGCGATCTCATGCTCTTTCCACCCACATCCACCTCCATCCATCGAGGCGCCGTGCGACTGTCCCGCGACTCTGCGGACGGTTTGCTCTCGCGGGCGGAACACACTCTAGCACAGGCGTGGCGGGCTTTTGCTGCCACCTATGCCAAGGGTGTCAGGGCTTTGTTACGGCAGCAGCCACCGCTCGCCGACGGCCAGGGTATGTACCTGGCCGGGGTTCCCATGCGCCGCCGCCACGGCGTCGGCCAGGGCCTGCGGCGGCAGGTCCAACGGCTCGTCCGTGAGGTCGAACGTCCCCCAATGCATGGGGATCATCGCCGCCGCGCCGAGCTCGCGGCAGGCCTGGTATGCCTCGGCGGGGTTCATGTGGGCGTACCGCATGAACCAGCGCGGTTCGTAGGCCCCGATCGGCAGCAGCGCGACGTCGATCGGCGCAAACCGCCGGCCGATCTCCGCGAAGCCGCCAAAGTACCCGCTGTCGCCGGCAAAGTAGTAGCGGCGGCGACCCGAGTCGACCAGCCACGAACACCACAGGCTGGAGTTGCGCCTGACCCCGAAGCGGTTCGACCAGTGCTGGGCCGGCAGGCACGTCAAGGTCCACCGCCCCAGGCGGGCCGACTGCCACCAGTCGAGCTCCCGCACCACCCCCGACCCAGCCACCCCCGCCGCCGTCGCCGCGCCCTCCGGCCGGCCGCCGCCGCTGCGCCGCCGCCGCCGCAGCCAGTCGCCGAGACCGAGCGGCGCGAACCAGCTGACACCGGCCGGCAGGCGGGCGACGGTCCAGGCGTCCAGGTGGTCGTAGTGGTTGTGCGAGACGATCGCCAGGGCGGTGTCCGGGACCGCCGACAGCGGGATGCCCGGCGGCGCGTGGCGGCGCGGCAGCAGCGCCCGCGCCCCCCAATGCGGGTCGGTCAGCAGGACCTCGCCCGCGTCCTGGATCGCGAAGGAGGAGTGGCCCACCCAGGTGACCGAGTCGGCCGCGCCGGGGTCGCCCAGGTAGGCCCCGTCGTTGGCGACGCGGGGCACGCGCGGCGGCACGGTCTTGTCATAGGGATTGCGCGCCAGCTTCCAGCGCAGAGCGTCGCGCAGTCCCCGCTGGGTCTCTTCCCAGGGGTTGAAAAAGCCGCCCGCGGCGCGGTGCGCGGCGTATAGGGGGTTGCTGTCGTCGGGCTCGCTCATCTGTGTGGCCACTGCTCTATCATGAGTCGCCGGGCAGGCAAAGTCTGCGCCTCCCATGGAGACCTGGAGATGGTCGATTCGTTGCGGCTACCCGAGGAGGAGCGCCAGGCGCTGTGGCAGCACCTGGCCGATGCGGTCGAAACGTACGCGCGCGACGTGCACACCGCGCCGGTGGCGCCCGCCCCCGCCGACGTCGATCCCGGCAGGCTGCGCGACCTGCTGTCCTCCTGGGACTTCGCCGCCCCGGTGCCGCCGTCGGCGGCCCTCGACTTTGCCGTGCAGGGCTTGTGGCGCTACCAGGTGCACACCCCCCATCCGCGCTATTTCGGGCTGTTCAACCCCGCCCCCACGACGCTGGGGATCGCCGCCGATGCCCTGGTTGCCGCCTTCAATCCGCAGCTGGCCGCATGGAGCCACAGCCCCTTTGCCGCCGAGGTGGAGCAGCACCTGGTGCGCGCCCTGGCCGGGCGCTTCGGCTACGACCTGACGCGCACCGAAGGCAGCTTCACCTCCGGCGGCGCCGAGGCAAACCACATGGCGGTGGCGGTCGCCCTGCAACGCGCCTTCCCGGAGGTGAGCCGCCGCGGCTTGCTCGCCCTGCGCAGCCAGCCGCTCATCTACCTGTCGCCGCAGGCACACCATTCGTTCCTCAAGGCGGCGCGCCTGTGCGGCCTGGGCAGCGACGCGGTGCGCGAAGTGGCGGTGGATGCGGCGCAGCGCATGCGCCCGGCCGACCTGGCGGCGCGGGTGGCGGCGGATCGCGAGGACGGCTATACGCCCTTCCTGGTGATCGCCACCGCCGGCAGCACCGCCGCCGGGGTGATCGATCCCATCGCCGCGGTGGCGGAAGTCGTCGAGAGCGAAGGCCTGATGCTGCACGTGGATGCCGCCTGGGGCGGCGCCGCGGCGTTTCTCCCCGAGCTGCGGCCGGCCCTCGACGGCATCGAGCGCGCCGGTTCGATCACCTTCGACGCCCACAAGTGGCTGTCGGTGCCGATGGGGGCGGGCCTTTTCCTGACCCGCCACGCCGGTGCCCTGGAGCGCACGTTCCGGGTGGCGGCCGGCTACATGCCGGCCGGCCAGACCGCCGCCGCCGACCCCTACGCGCATTCCATGCAGTGGTCGCGCCGGTTCATCGGCCTCAAGCTCTTCCTGTCGCTGGCGGTGGCGGGCTGGAGCGGCTACGAAGCGACCATCCGTCACCAGGTCGCCATGGGCGACCTGCTGCGTCGCCGATTGCGGGAGGAGGGCTGGGCGGTGATCAACGACACGCCGCTGCCGATCGTCTGCTTCCGGCGCCGCGGCGGCCCGCCGGTCGACCTGGAGGCGGTGGCGGGCGACGTCGTGGCATCGGGCGCGGCCTGGCTCAGCACGGTGCAGTTCGACGGCGGCCCTGCCCTGCGCGCCTGCATCACCAACTACCGCACCGCGAGCGACGATCTGGACGCGCTGGTCGCCGCGGTCGGCCGGGCCTGGGAGCGCCGCGCCTCGGGCGCCTCCGCCAAGGCTGGCGCAAGTGTGGCGGAGGTCATACCATAGGGGGGCTTTGAGAGCTCCCTTGTCCCGCTTGGCGACCGCGCTGCACTAGAGAAGGGAGGGACCGAAGGCCGCGCGCCCTTTCGTCCGGATGCCGCACCCTGTAGCGCGTGAGGAGACCGTCATGAGCTGGGAAGACCGCGAAGACAATACGATTTACAAGGTGGTGGTGAACCACGAAGAGCAGTATTCGATCTGGCCGGCGCACCGCGAAAACCCCTTGGGTTGGAACGACGTAGGCAAGTCGGGCCCCAAGGACGAATGTCTGGCCTACATCAAAGAGGTGTGGACCGACATGCGGCCGCTGTCGCTGCGCAAGAAGATGGAAGAGATGGAAAAGCAGCGGCAGTCCGGTCAAGAGGCCAACTAGCAACCGCGCGCACGCTGCGGCTGTGGGCGTTCGCAGCGCCCCCGGCTCCAGTTTGCCGCCCCTGAGCCCGTCGTGAAACCCAGCACTGCCCCTGTCGATCGGTGGCTTGCCTACCGCGAGGTCAATCCGCGCGCCAGGCTCCGCCTTTTCTGCTTCCCCTATGCGGGCGGCGGCGCCTCCGCCTACCGGGGGTGGGCCGCGGCGCTGCCCGCCGACGTCGAAGTCTGTCCGGTGCAGCTGCCGGGCCGCGAAAGCCGCCTGCGCGAGCCCGCCTTCGACTGGCCCGTACCGCTGATCCAGGCGCTGGCCGACATGTTGCGCCCGTATTCCGACCTGCCGTACGCGTTCTTCGGCCACAGCATGGGTGCGATGCTCTCCTTCGAGCTGGCGCGCGAGCTGCGGCGGCGCGGCGCTCCGGCGCCGTTGCACCTGTTCGTTTCGGGGCGCCGCGCGCCCGACGTGGCGCCGCGCGAAGAGAACATCCACGACCTGCCCGAACCCGAGTTCATCGCCAAGCTGCGCGAGCTCAACGGCACGCCCGAAGAGGTGTTGCAGCACGCGGAGCTGATGCGGTTGCTGGTGCCGGTGCTGCGCGCCGACTTCGCGGTCAACGAAAGGTATGAGTTCACGCCGGAAGCGCCGCTCGATGTCGGCATCTCGGCCTTCGGCGGCCTGGGCGACGAAGAGGTCACCCGCGACGACGTGGCGCGTTGGAGCCGGCACCTGCAGGGGCAGTTCCGGCTGCGCATGCTGCCGGGCGATCACTTCTTCCTGCACAGCGCGCGCGACCTGGTGACCGAATGCGTGGCCCGCGACCTGGCCGAGCTGCGCCTGCCCGCGGACCCGCGGCCGGCCGGCGCCATCACCCCCTGATCCTGATTTTCTGATGCCGGACAGCAGCTTTGCGGCCCGCTCTCCCCACGGCCTGAGCCTGCCGCCGGGGCAAATCCACCTGTGGGCGGTGGCGCTCGATCCCGCGCCCGCCGAAGTGGACCGTCTGGGTGCCTGCCTGTCGGCGGACGAATGGGAGCGCGCGCGGCGCTTCCGCTTCGACCAGCATCGCCGCCAATACGTCGTCGGCAGGGGAGCCCTGCGCGCGCTGCTGGCCGCCTACGCCGGCGGCACCACCGCCGCGGCGGTGCGCTTTGCCTACGGGCCGCGCGGCAAACCGTTTCTGGCCGACCCGGCGGCCGCGGCGGCGCCCGCCGCTGCGCCGGTCCCCGCCGCCCCCGCCCCCGCCGGCGCCGCCACCGACAGCGGCCTGTTCTTCAATCTTTCCAATTCGCACGAGCTGGCCCTGGTCGGCTTCGTGCGCGGGGTGGAGATCGGCGTCGACGTCGAGCACGAAAAGCCGATGCCCGACCTGCTGCAGATCTCCGAGCGGTTCTTTTCGGCGAGCGAGCGCGAAACGCTGGCGCGGCTGCCCGCGGAGCAGCGCCAGCGGGGCTTTTTCAACTGCTGGACCCGCAAGGAGGCCTACCTGAAGGCCGTCGGCGAGGGGCTGGCGGCGCCGCTCGATTCCTTTGACGTCACCCTGGCGCCGGGGGAGGCGCCGCGCATGCTGACCCTGCGCGGCGATGCCGGCCAGGCGGCGCGCTGGCGCTTTCACACCTTCGATCCGGCCGCCGGTTACGTCGGGGCGCTCACCGTCGAGGGGCGGGACCTGCCGGTGCGCACCTACCGCTTCAGCTTTGCGGCGTCGGATCCTGCTTGACCTGCTGCGTCCCCAGCCAGGCGTCCAGGTGGCACCGCTGCTCGGGTGTCGCCCGCGGGTCCAGGCTCAACCGGTAGTCGCCGTTGGGGGTGCTGCCGAAGACCACCGGCAGCCGCACCAGCCGCTCCCGCCGCGCCACCAGCAGCGTCTCGGCCGCGCCGGGCCGGAAGCATTTCAACCGCTCGCGCAGCCCGTCGGCGGGAACCCGGTAGTCGCCGAAGGCCAGGATCTCGTCGCCCACGTTGAGCCCCGCCTGGTGGGCCGGCGCCCCCCGCTGGATCTGGCTGACCAGCAGCCGCCCGCCCTGCATCTCGGTGTCGATCCCCAACCAGGCCGGGCTCTCGTCGCCGGCCGCCTCCTTGCCGCCGCCCTGGCCGTTGCCCGCACCGGCGCCGCCGCCGTGCGCGCCACCGCCCAGGCGCAGGCCGAGCCAGTCGATCGCCTCCTGGTAGTCGAGGTCGGCGGTCGAATCGAGCGCCGCCGCGAACCACGGCCCCAGGTCGACCGCCGCCACCTCCGAAGCGGCGGCCTGGATCTCTTCCGGCCGGTAGCCGCGGCTGCCCGAGAATTGCCGGTAGGCCAGCCGCATCACGTCGTCGAGGCTGCGTTTGCCGCCGGTCAGGCGGCGCACCCGCACGTCCAGCAGGAAGGAGACGACGGCGCCCTTGGTGTAGTAGCTGACGCTCGAATTGGTAAAGTTTTCGTCGCGCCGGTAGTACTTGATCCAGGCATCGAACGACGCTTCGGAGAGCGGCTGTACGCGCCGGCCGGGGGTGGTTTCCAGCGTCGCGATCTGCTTGCCGAGCGCGCCCAGGTACTCGGCGCGCGTCGACAGCCCGGCGCGGTGCACCAGCAGGTCGTCGTAATACGAAGTGACGCCTTCGACCTGCCATAGGCTGCGGGTGTAGACCTCGTGCTCGTAATTGACGTCGTCGAGCTCCGCCGGCCTCAGCTGCTTGACGTTCCAGGCATGGAACAGCTCGTGGCCCACCAGGCTCAGCCATTCGAGCCACCCTTCGCGGCTGCGGGTGCGCCAGCGGCTGGTCATCAGCACGCTCGACTGGCCATGCTCCAGGCCGGACGTGCCACCCTCGGCGATCAGGTTGAAGAAGACGTACTGCGAATACGGCACGCACCCCCAGAAATCGACCTGCCGCCGCACCACCAGCTCCGCCTCCGCCGCCGACCGCGCGCCGTCCCACCCGGTGCCGTCGTCGCCCTCGTTGACCAGCAGGTGGGGGCGCCCCGCCACCTCGAAACGATGCACGGGAGCGTTGCCGGCATAGATCGGCGAGTCCACCAGCTGGGCAAAATCGGCGGCGCGCCAGGCCAGCTTCCCCGGCTCGATCTCGGGCAGGGTGGTGACCACCACCTGCCAGTGGTCGGGCGGCTCCATGCGCACCTCGTGCGGGCGGTGATAGTCGCCGGCCAGCGTCACGAAGGTGGCGGCGCCGTTGATCAGCGCAAAGTCGGTGTCGACGAAGTTGGTGCGGACGGTCAGCTCGCGGGCGTACAGCCGATAGGTGACCACGACCCGCCGGCACCCCTCGCCGGCACGCACCCGCCAGCGGTTCTTGGCCACCTTCTCGATCGGCAGCGGCGCGCCGTCCTCGGCGCTGGCGGCAATCTGCTCGACGTGGCGCGCGAACTCGCGCACCAGGTAGGAGCCGGGCGTCCAGACGGCCATCATCAGCTCGACCGCCGGCTGGCCGCCCGTCGGCACACGCGCCTCGACTTCGACCTCATGCCACTGAGGCCGCGGCACCCGCAGCGTGTACAGGATGGGTTCGGTCATCGGGCGCACCTTACCGGATCTGGTGTCGACCCGCCAAGCCGGATCTGGGGACAGGCCACTAGAGTGCTGTGCACCGAGGTGGGGATCGGGGTACGGCGCGACGCAATGATCGCCGGGGCGGGCCGGGGCGTTGGCGCGCCGGCGCGAGGCCAGGGCGCCCGCCGGGGCCGCCGCGCCGCCGGCTATCCCGCGGCGACTTTCTGGCCGTTTTCGTCGTAGTTGTAGACGCCCCGGCCCACCTTGCGGCCCAGGCGGCCGGCGCGGACGTGCTGCACCAGCAGCTGGTTGGGGCGGTAGGCTTCCCCCAGCGTGCGATGCAGGAATTCAAGGATGGAGAGCCGCACGTCCAGCCCCACCAGGTCCACCATCTCGAAGGGGCCCATGGGGTGGTTCAGGCCGAGCTTCAGCGCCTTGTCGATGTCGCCGGCGCTCGCCACCCCCTCCTGCAGCATGCGGAACGCCTCGTTGCCGATCAGGGCGTTGATCCGGGAGGTGACGAACCCCGGCGCCTCGTTGACCAGCACGATCTCCTTGCCCATGCGCTCGCCCACCGCGCGCAGCGCCGCGAGCGTCGCGTCGGACGTCTCCAGGCCGCGCACCAGCTCGATCAGCTTCATGACGTGCACCGGATTGAAGAAATGCATCCCCGCAAAGAGGGGGGCTCGCCCGGTGGCGGCCGCCATCTCGGTGATCGAAAGGGCGGAGGTATTGCTGGCCAGCAGGGCGGACGCCGGAGCGAGGCGGCCGACTTCGGCCAGCAGCTGCGTTTTGAGCGCGATGTTCTCCGGTGCCGATTCGATCACCAGGTCGGCGCCGCCGACCGCCGCCGCCAGCTCCGGCGCCAGCCGCAGCGCCTCCCGCGCCCGCGCCGCCGCGTCGGCCGCCACCTTCTTGAGCTCGACGCCCTTGGCCAGGTTGCGGTGGATGGCGGCCTCGGCCTTGTCGAGCGCCGCCGCGTCGACGTCGAACAGATAGGTGGTGTATCCGGCGAGCGCCGCCACGTGGGCGATGCCGCGCCCCATCGTGCCGGCACCCAGCACGGCGATCGTCTGGATGGAAGAGCTGGTGGTCGTGGTCATGGATGCTAGATGTCCTCAGATGTCCTCAGGATACCGGGATGCTGTGCACGCCGGTGCTCTTGGCGGCCAGGTTGCGCAGCTCGTCGGCGATCGCCAGGGTGTTGCGCGTCGCGGCCATCGCCAGCTCCTGCAGCTCGGGCGTGACGATCAGCTTTTCGAGCACCTTGCGTCCCAGGTGATGGTGGTGCGCTTCTTCGGGTTGAATGATGGTGTCGTACAGGTCGGCCGTCTGGTGGTCGCCGAGCGAGCGGCAGAAGGCCACGAACTGGCGGTTGCGCACCTGGGCGATGGCCTCGCTGGCGAACGGGCCGCCGGCGATCCGCTCGACCGTGGTGCGCAGCCCGCGCAGGTACTGGTAGAGCGGGCTGTGCCCGTCGCTCAGCGGGTCGAACGCGCTGAGATCGCAGCCCAGCTGCGTCAGGCGCTCGCTGATCAGCCCGTAATGCTTCATCTCGTCGCCGCACTGCAGGGCCAGGCACATCTTGGCGTCCACTTCGGGGGTGGTGGGCATCCACAGGGCGGCCAGCTCCGAGGCCTCCAGCTCGCTCTTGAGGGCCAGCCGCAGGAGGGTGACGACGTCCACCTGCCCCTCCGCTTCCGACTCCAGGGTGTCGGTTTCTCCCAATTGGCCGAAGATGCGGTCCATCTCCGCCATCATGAGCTCGACGAACTCTACGCTGTTCACCGCTGTCCTCCTTACGCCGCTCCAGGCTTGCCAGCCAGCCCCCCGCGGCGAGCGATTGTATCCACGTTGGGCGATCAGCTGTCCAAGCTGCGCAGCACGGCGCGCACCGGCGAGGCGTCCAGCCCCTCCAGCTTGAGCGGCAGCGCGATCAGCTCGTAGATCCCCTCGGGCACGCCGTCCAGCAGCAGCCCTTCCAGGATGGCGACGCCGCCCTGCGCCAGGGCGTGGTGGGCGAGCAGATCCTTGCTGTCGAAGGGATCGACCGAGGGCGTGTCCATGCCCACCAGCAGCACCCCCTTGCCGGCAAGCTGCGCCGCCAGCTCGGGCGAAAGAGCGGTGAACCGCTCGGGGAAGCCGCGGCGGTCGCGCACGCTGTCGCTGCGGAACAGCAGGCGGCGCGGGCTGGTCAGATCGATGCCCTCGACGTGGCGCGGTTCGATCAGCGGCGTCGCCGGCACCTTGACCAGCCGGCACGGTCCCAGGTAGCTGTCGAGCGGCATGTCGGCGATGCCGGCCCCGCGCGGCTCGGTGTGAAAGGGCGCGTCGGCGTGCGCGCCCAGGTGCGCCGTGGTGGTGATGGCGGTGACGTTGACGCTGGCGCCGGCCGCGATCGACCAGGTCAGGTTCGCCGCGAAGGCGGTGTCTCCAGGCCAGACCGGGGTTCCGGTGCGGATCGTGGGCGTAATGTCATAGAGCATGGCGCCGCCCCCCTTCGGATGTCCGGATCATACTCCCTGGGTCGCCGCGGACCGCGGCCGGGCCGGCGGTGGCACTGGTGTAGGATAGGCTCGGCGTGGGCGGGGCTGTCAGGAGATGCATGGGCGAAAACGATAAAAGAGGTGGCTTGAGCCTCACGGACCACCTTCCGGCACCCACCTCGACCTCTTCACCGGCGGTGTCACCCGAAGTCGAAGCGCGGATCGCCCAGCACGTGCGCGGCATCCTGCTGGCGCTGGGCCTGGACCTGACCGACCCCAACCTGGCGGAAACCGACGGCAGGGTGGCCAGGATGTACCTTGAAATGTTCAGCGGCCTGGCGGAGGGCGCCGAACCGAAGGTCACCACCTTCCCCAACCAGGAAGGCTACAGCCACATGGTGATGGAGACGCAGATCCCGTTCTACTCGATGTGCGCCCACCACCTGGTGCCCTTCTACGGCCACGCCCACATCGCCTACATCCCGCGCGACCGCATCCTGGGGCTGTCCAAGTTTTCCCGTATCCTGGAGTTCTACGCCAAGCGGCCGCAGCTGCAGGAACGCATCACCGAGCAGGTGGTGACCTACCTGGACGAGCAGCTGCAGCCGCAGGGCGCCATGGTGGTGATCGAAGCGCGCCACCTGTGCGTGGAAATGCGCGGCGTCAAAAAGCCCGGCGCGGTGACCGTCACCTCCGCCCTGCGCGGCATCTTCCACCAGCGGCAGGTGCGCGAAGAGTTCCTCGATCTGCTGCGCCGCCTGGAGCCATGACCGTGGATCCCATGAACCTCGTCCCGCACCTGCCGCCGCCGTCTGCCCGCCGCCGCCGCGGCACGCCCTCGCCCGCCGCCGCCCTTGCCTGCGCCGTCTGCCTGCTGTGCGCCCTGCTCGCGGGATGCGCCTCCGGCGGCGCCGGCAACGCGTCCGCCGGCGACCTGACCAACCCGCTTCTGGGACCCGACCTCTCGATCTGGCTGATCGGTCCGGTGGCGCACCTGGCGACGCCCGAGGAAGTGCAGCAGTACCTCGCCTTGCGCGACGACGCCCGGGCCAACGACTTCATCCAGCAGTTCTGGGACCGCCGCAATCCGACCAAGGGCCCCGGCAATCCGGTGCGCGCCGCCTTTGAAGAGCGTTGCGACGTGGCCGATCACAAGTTCACCGAAGGCGGCGTGCTGGGGCGCCGCACCGATCGCGGCACGATCCTGGTGCTGTACGGCCCGCCGGCAAAGACCGGCTTCGAGGTGCCGCCGCGTCCCAACATGTCCGGCATCGAAGTCTGGGACTACGCCGCCGGCGCGCCCGCCGGCCTGGACGGCAAGCGGCCGGACCGCGCCTACCGCTTCATCAAGCGCGGCGAGCTGACGGTGCGCTACCTGGCGCCGCTGGCGCCGACGCTGACGCCCGGGCCTGCCGTGCCGCCGGGGTAGCCGCCCCGCCCGCCGGCCTAGCCCGTCACCGCCCCGCTGCCGTCGCCGCCGACCGAGGGAACTCATGACCGAGCCGCGTGCCGTCCTCGCCGGGACCGGAGTGGCCATTCCGCCGCTCGCGGTCGACAACCACATGCTGTCGCGGATCGTCGATACCACCGACGACTGGATCCGCGAGCGCAGCGGCATCGTGACGCGCCACTACGTCGAGCGCGGCGTCGCCTCCTCGGACCTGGGCGCCGAAGCCGCCCGCGCCGCCTTGGCCGCCGCCGGCATCGAAGCCGCGCAGGTCGACTACATCGTCTGCGCCACGATGACCCCCGACCACTACTTTCCGGGCAGCGGCACGCTGATCCAGCAGAAGCTGGGCATCGCGCCGCTGCCGGTGCTCGACATCCGCCAGCAGTGCGCCGGCTTTGCCTACGGCCTGCAGGTGGTGGATGCGCTCATCCGCAGCGGCAGCGCGCGCACGGTGCTGCTGGTGGGGACCGACGTCCACACCTCCCTGATGCCCTTTTCGGACCGCACCTTCGAGGTGCTGCACGGCCGCGATCCGGGGCCGTTGCCGGCGGAGGACTTCGCCTGGAACTCACGCTTTCGCCACCTGCTGGTGCTGTTCGGCGACGGCGCCGGGGCGATGGTGTTCCGGCCCGCCACCGCGGCGGACGGCGACCGCGGCATCCTGGGCACCGCGCTGTATGGCGACGGCAACCACCGCGATATCCTGTACGTGCCGGGCGGCGGGTCGCAGCGGCGGCCGTTCGTGAGCTGCGACATGGTGCGGGCGGCTGAAACGGTGCCGGTGATGGACGGCCGGGCGGTGTTCAAACTGGCGGTCACGCGCATGCCTGAAGTGACGCTGCAGGTGCTGCGCGCCGGGGGGTACGGCATCGCCGATCTGGACCTTTTGATCATGCACCAGGCCAACCTGCGTATCAACGAGGCGTCGCAGAAGGTCCTGGGCCTGCCCGAACAAAAGGTGCACAACAACATCCAGAAGTACGGCAACACCACCTCGGCGACCCTGCCCATCGCCTTCCACGAAGCGCAGCAGGCGGGCAAGGGACAGCCGGGGTCGCTCGTGGCATTCACCGCGCTGGGCGCCGGCCTGCATTGGGGGTCGGTCCTGGTGCGTATCTGATCGCGCCTGCCAGCCTGTAAAGAGCCCGTCGCCATGCCGGTGCCATCGCCCCCCGCCGCCGCCTCGCCCGCGCCGCTCGATCCGGCCGCCATCTCGGCGGCGATCGCGCAGCGCGTCATGGGCCAGGAACAGGCGGTGCGCGAGATGGCGATCGCGCTCGCCAAGCAGCTGGCGGGGCTGCGGGTCGGCAACATCCTCATGATCGGCTCGTCGGGCACCGGCAAGACGACGTTGATGCGCGCCGTTGAAGGCTACCTGGCCGGCACCCCCCAGCTGGCCGGCCGCTCGGCCGTGGTGCGCATCCACGCCAACGTCCTGGGGGAGGAAGCGGAGCGCGGCCGTCCCGGCGAGGCCGTGCTGGGCCGCCTGCTGAGCCGCGCCCGCGAGCAGCTCGGCCTCCACGCGCCGCTCGGCGAGCTGCTGCGGCGCGCCTCGTCGGGCCTGGTCTTCGTCGACGAAGTGGACAAGATCCGCTCGGCGGTGGGCGGGGTGCCCAACGTGTCCGGCATCCGCGCCCAGGAGGCGCTGCTGACGCTGATCGAAAACGAAGCGATCGAGCTCGATCTGCCCGCCTGGGCCGGCGGCGCGCGGGTGACCGTCGATTCGTCGGGTCTGCTGTTCGTCTGCGCCGGGGCGTTCGAAGGGCTGTACGACGCGGTGTACGACCGCGTCACGATCGGCAAGGATCGCGGGGCGCTGCAGCCGGTGACGGTGGTCGAAGGCGGTGTGGTGCGCGAGCAGGTGATCTTTCACCTGCGCCGCTGGCTGCGCAACGAAGACCTGTTCGAATACGGCATGAGCCCGCAGTTCCTGTCGCGCTTCGACGCCGTGGTGCTGCTCAACGACCTCACCCTGGACGAGCTGGTGCGGATCTTCCTGGAGACTCCCGACTCCGCGTACCACCAGACCCGCGAATACTTCGAGAGCCGCGGCATCCACATGGCCCTGTCGCCGGCGGCGGTGCGGCGGATCGCCCTGGAAGCCTCGCGCCAGCCCCGGCTGGGCGCCCGCGCGCTCAAGGAGGCGTTTCGGCGGGTGATCCGGGACTACGAATTTGCCCCCACCGCCGCGGCGCCCGGCGGCGTCCTGCTGCTCGACCTGCCCGAAGTCGAAGCCGCGCTCAACCGGTGACGCCAGGGGCGCCGGCGGCGCCGGCGGTGCCCGCGGCGGGGCGCAGCGAGCGCACGCGGCGCTGGCGGAGAAGATCGGCAAGCCGGCGGCGCCGGCGGCGGCCCGTCAGCACCTGCGGCACCAGCGTCAGGGTCACCAGGAGCGCCATCGAAATCCCCAGCTGGACGTACAGCCCGGTGCGGCGGCCTTGCGCGGCGTGGGCCAGGGCGCCAAAGAAGAAGCTGTAGATGATCACCGTGGGGGCGACGCCCAGCGCGGTGGTCGACAGGAAGAGCGCCGGGCGGACTCCCGTCAGGGCGGCGGCATAGTTGACCAGCGGGAACGGCAGCGGCAGGAAGCGCAGCGCCACCAGCCCCCAGAAACCGCGGCGCGCCAGGGCTCGCTCGACCTTGCGCAGCCGGTTCCCGGCAAGGTGGCTGACCAGGTCTCGGCCCAGCGCCAGTCCGAGCAGGTAGGTCGTCGCGCCGCCCAGGAACACGCCGATCACGTTGTAGATCGCGCCGGCCAGGCCGCCGAACACCACGCCGCCGGCGACCATCAGCGGCGTCGCCGGCACTCCCAGCGGTGACAGCACGACATAGCCGCCGATCAGCACCGCCGGCGCCCACCATGCGCGTTGCAGCCTGGCGATCGCGGCGACCAGCGCCGGCCCCGACAGGTAACCGGCGAGCGGCGTCCAGCGCAGCGCCGCCAGGCCGGCCAGGACCAGCGCCGGCAGCAGCAGGAACCGCAGCAGCACGCGCCGCGGAATGCGGCCGCGGCCGGCGGTCTGGCTGGCTTCGGCGGACATCGGCGAGCGGCGCGGGCGGCGGACGGACGGCGGACAGCGGGGGAGGGCGCGGCGCCGAGCCTAGCCGGCGGCCGGCAGGTGCAGGAACGTGCGCATTTCGGCGTTCAGCCGCTCCTGCGCCGCCGGGTCCATGAAGTTGAGCCGCAGCTCGTTGATGAGCATCACTTCCGCGGCCGCCCACTCGGCCCAGCAGTCGGCGCAGACGGTGGCCACGATCTGCCGCCCCGCGGCGCCCGGCAGCGGCGCCCGCTTCATCGCCGGCGCGTCGGTGCGCTGGCAGCGGCAGCACAGGGCGACGGTCGCGCCGGGGGTGCCGGGGCCGCCGGGGCCGCTGGGGCCGCCGGGGCCATTGGGTAAATCGGGGGCGCTCATCGCACCTCTCCCGGCAGCACGATGAGGCTTTCGGAACGCTGCAGGACTTCGCGCGGCAGGCGCACCACCAGCAGCAGGTCGTCGCCGTCCTGCGTGCCGCGCAGGTTCTTGACCAGCTGGTCGGGCAGCGCCAGCTTGACGTAGGCGGGCCGCTTGGCGTTCTGTCTGGCGCTTTCTACAACCAGTTCGCGCATCGCGGTCAGCTCCACCCTTTCGGGGTACTTTTCAAGGGCGAAGGTGAGGGCCTTCAGAGGATCGTCCATGGGCTCATTGTACTCGCCGGCCGGATCGCGGCCAGCGGGGGACGTTCATCAGGTCGAAAGCGGTTCGGCATGCGCCGCCGCCTTGTCGGCGACGGGCAGCGCCTGGCGGAAGAACTGGATGGTGCGCGCGATGCCCTCGTCGAGCGCGATGCGCGGTTCCCAGCCCAGCGCCTGGCGAGCCTGGGTGATGTCGGGCTGGCGGGTCTGCGGGTCGTCCACCGGCAGCGGCTTGAAGGCGATCGGGCTGGCGCTGCCGGTGATGCGGCGGATGGTTTCGGCGAACTGCAGGATGGTCATTTCATGCGGATTGCCGATGTTGACCGGCAGCTTCAGGTCCGACAGCAGCAGGCGGTAGATCCCTTCGACCAGGTCGTCCACGTAACAGAAGGAGCGCGTCTGGCTGCCGCTGCCGAAGACCGTCATCGGTTCGCCGCGCAGCGCCTGCTGGATGAAGGCCGGCACGACGCGGCCGTCGCGCAACCGCATGCGCGGGCCGTAGGTGTTGAAGATGCGCACGATGCGCACCGAAAGGCCGTGGACGCGGTGGTAGGCCATGGCCATGGCTTCGGCGAAGCGCTTGGCTTCGTCGTAGACGCCGCGCGGTCCGACGGGGTTGACGTTGCCCCAATAGCTCTCTTTTTGCGGATGCTCCTTGGGGTCGCCGTACACTTCCGAGGTGGAGGCCAGCAGCAGCCGCGCGCCCTTTGCCCGCGCCAGTCCGAGCGCGTTGTGGGTGCCGAGCGAGCCCACCTTGAGGGTTTGAATCGGCAGCTCCAGGTAGTCGATCGGCGACGCCGGCGAGGCGAAATGGAGCACGTAATCGATCGCGCCCGAAATCTCGAACGGCACCGTCACGTCGTGGCGCAGGAAGGTGAAATCCGGCCGCTGCTGCAGGTGGGCAATGTTGTCCATGCTGCCGGTCAGCAGGTTGTCGATGCAGATGACCTCGTGCCCCTCGCGCAACAGCCGCTCGCAGAGGTGCGATCCCAGAAAGCCGGCGCCGCCGGTGATGACCGCGCGCGTCAAGCCGGGCTCCCTTGGTGGGCGTGGGCCAGCACCGCCGCCGGGCGGGCGACCGGCCGTCCGATCGAGATGTATTCGAAATTTGCCGCGGCCATCTTTTCGGGCTCGTAGAGGTTGCGCAGGTCGATCACCAGCGGCCGTGCCAGCAGCTCGTGCAGCCGATCCAGCTCAAGCTTGCGAAACTGGTTCCATTCGGTGCACAAAACCAGCGCTTCGGCGCCGCGCGCCGCTTCGTAGGCGTTGTCGCAGAACGCGACCGTGGGATAGAGCGGCTTGCAGGCGGGCATCGCCTCGGGATCGAAGGCGCGCACGCTGGCGCCGCCGTCGAGCAGGCCCTTGAGCACCGCCAGCGCCGGCGATTCGCGGATGTCGTCGGTGTTGGGCTTGAACGACAGGCCGAGCAGCGCCACGGTCTTGCCGGCGACGGCGCCCAGCGCCGCTTCCACCTTTTTGACCATGCGCGCCTTGACCGCTTCGTTGACGTCGAGCACCGCCTCGATGATGCGAAACTGCAAGCCCTGGTCGCGAGCGATCTGTGCCACCGCCATGGTGTCCTTGGGGAAGCAGGAGCCGCCGAAGCCCGGTCCCGGATCGAGGAACTTGGGCCCGATGCGGCTGTCGAGCCCCATGCCGCGCGACACCACTTCGACGTTGGCGCCGATGGCTTCGCACAGCTCGGCGACTTCGTTGATGAACGAGATCTTGGTGGCCAGGAAGCCGTTGGACGCGTACTTGATCAGCTCGGCGCTTTCGATGTCGGTGGTGACGAAGGGCACGTCGGCGGCGGCGAGCGGCGAGTAGACGTCGAGCATCATTTCGATCGCGCGGGGATCGCGCGAGCCGATGACCACGCGGTCGGGATGCATGAAGTCCTCGATCGCCGAACCCTCGCGCAGAAACTCGGGGTTGGACACCACGGCGAAAGGATGGCGCCCGCCGGTGCCTTCGCGCACGATCGATTCGATCATCTTGCCGGTGCCGATCGGCACCGTGCTCTTGGTGACGATGACCTTGTAACCGTTCAGGTGCTGAGCGATCGATGCGGCGACCTCGCGGATGAACTTGAGGTCGGCGGAGCCGTCGCTCTTGGGCGGCGTGCCGACGGCGATGAAGATTGCCTGCGCCTCTTCGATGGCCGACGGCAGATCGGTCGAAAAGCGCAGGCGGCCTTCGTCCATGTTCTTTTGCACCAGCGTGTCCAGGCCGGGCTCGTAGATCGGCACCTTGCCTTCGCACAGCGCTTCGACCTTGGCCGCATCCTTGTCCACGCCGACGACGTGCATGCCAAAGTCCGCCAGGCAGGCGCCGGTGACCAGTCCGACGTAGCCGCTACCGACAACACAGATGTTCATGGCTTTGGGTCAACCTTCATAAGTGAGATCCGCCGCGGGCCGGATCGGTCAGGGAGTTGGAGGGCACGCCGCCGGGATGACCGGTTGGAGCTGCCTGCTGTTGGCGGTACCAGCGGACGAAACGCCGCAGTCCCTCCCGGATCGGAACCTTCGGAGAATAGCCCAGCAAGCGTGCTGCCTTGGAGACATCGGCGTAGGTGATCGGGACGTCACCGGGCTGGGCGGCAAGATACTCGATGCGCGGCTCGACGGCAAGCTCCGCCGCAATCCACTGCACCAGATCCGCCAGCGTCGTGGTGTCGGCGCCACCAAGGTTGAAGATTTCGAAACCGGGAGACAGGTCGAGGGCCGCCAGCAGGCCGTCCACGATGTCGTCGACGAAGGTGTAATCCCGCCGGCTGCCGCCGTCGCCGAACATGGGGATCGCTTCACCGCGGGCCAGCAGGTCGGTGAACTTGGCGATCGCCATCTCGGGCCGCTGCGCCGGCCCGTAGACCGTGAAGAAGCGCAGGCAGGAGACGCGGAAGCCGTACAGGTGATGGTAGTTGTAACAGAGCAGCTCGCCCGTCCGCTTGGTGGTGGCGTAGGGGCTGATCGGCTGGTTCACTTCGTCGTCTTCGGCGAACGGCACCTTGGTGTTGATGCCGTAGACCGAAGAGGACGAGCCGAACACGAACCGGGGCGGCCCATGATGCCGCGCCGCCTCGAGCAGGCGCAGGGTGCCGATGCAGTTGACGTCTTCGTAGAGGATCGGTTCGCGCAGGCTTGGCCGCACGCCGGCGCGCGCCGCCAGGTGGATCACCGCGTCAAAGCGGCCGGCGGCAAAGATGCGGTCGAGCAGGCCGCCGTCGCGGATGTCGCCTTCGACCAGCGCGAAGCGCTCGCCAGCCGCGGGCTCGGCCGCCAGCGCCGCGACGTTCCGGCGTTTGCGCGCCGGGTCGTAGAAATCGTTGAAATCGTCGAGCACGGTCACGCGCTCGCCGCGCCCCAGCAGGCGTCGCGTCAGGTGGGAGCCGATGAAGCCGGCGCCGCCGGTAACCAGGATATGGGCGGGCATGTCGCTCGGTCGGGTCTCTCTCTGCCGGGGCAGGGTCGCCTAATACCCCGACGGTGGGCCGGGTGGCGGGGGCGAGGGCGCGGCGGCGCCGGGCGGCGGATCGGTCGGGCCGCCGGGCTGGCCGGTGGAGCCGCCGGTGGCGTCTTGGTACCGCTGCTTGATCCCCGCCTTTTGACGGTTCTGGATCAGCCAGCGCAGCATCCAGGACCGATTCACGCCGACGATAATATCGTTGATCGCGTCGTAGATCCGGGGATCGTTGAGCAGCCGGGCGGCGGTGCCGTTGCCCTCGACCAGGCGGTCGCTCAGCGTGTCCAGGTGCTCGACGGCCGAACGCAGGTGCCCGCTCACCTCGCGCCCGTACGCTTCGTCCGACAGGAGCTTGGGCAGCAGCCCCTGGCCGGTGTCCAGGCGGTTGCTGAATGCCTGCAGGTCGCGGCTTGCCGCGTCCAGGTTGGCCAGCACGTCGTCCAGCCGCTGCCGCTCCCGCGGGTCGTTGAGCAGCCCCGGCAGCACCCCCGGACCGCTCTGGGCGCTGGCCAGCACGGCATTCAGGCGGTCCACCGAGCTGCTCAGGCGGTTGGCCAGGGCGCGGTCGTTGAGCAGCCGCGGCAGCACGCCGGGGCCGGTTTCCATCTGCGCCGCGACCCGCTGCACGGTCTGCATCGCGGCCAGCGTCGAGGCGCGCAGCTGCTTGCCGGTCGGCGATTCGGTCGTCATGTCGCCGAGCAGCCCTTCGCCGCGGTCGATGCGGCCCAGGATGTTGAGCAGCGAGTGCGAGATCTGGGTGACGTTGGCCATCACGTCTTCGCCCGAGGCCATGAGGTGCTCCAGGTTGCCGGTGGCGGCGGCCTCGATCTCGGTGCCGTCCGGGATGATCGGGTAAGCAAGCGCGCCTGAATTCAGCTCGATGTATTTGTCCCCGAGCAGGCCCTGGGTCTTGATCCGCGCCCGCGTCGGCGGCGCCGTCCCCGCGGGCGGCGGCGGCGCCCCGCCGGGGAGCGCATCGGGCGTCCGCAACCGGCGGGCGTAGCGGCTGTCGACGCTCAGCCAGACCTGGATCTCCGACTCCTTGGGGTCTTCCGCCAGCACCACCTTGTTGACGCTGCCGACGTTGACGCCGTCGAGGGTCACCGGGCTGCCCGCCGCCAGGCCGCCGACCTGGCCGAAGCGGATGTAGTAGTGGTTCTTGCGCGTGAACAGGTTGTTTTTGTCGCCCAGGATCAGCAGCCCGGCGCCGAGCACCGCCAGGGCAGACAGGACCACCAGGCCGACTTTCAGCTCACGCGCGAGGGGGGGTGCCATGTTCGTCGTTCTCCTCAAGCTCCCGGCCCGCCAGGAAATCGGCCAGCTCGGGGTCGGTCGAGGCGTCCGCCGCGGCCCAGTCGCCCAGGAAGCGAAAGCGCCCCGCGGACAGGTAGGCGACGCGGTCGCCCACCCGCCGCGCCAGCGGCAGGTCATGGGTGATGACCACCTGGGTGACGTCCAGGCGGCGATGGATGTTGCGAATGAGATGGCCGATGGCGGCCGAGGTCATCGGGTCCAGGCCGGTGGTCGGCTCGTCGTAGAGCACCACTTCCGGCTCCAGCGCCAGGGAGCGCGCCAGGGCGGCGCGCTTGCGCATGCCGCCCGAAAGGTCCGACGGCATCTGCGGCCCGATCTCGGGCAGGTTGACCAGGCCGAGCAGCTCGCGCACCCGCGCCGCGATGTCGCGCTCGGACAGCTGCGTGTGCGCACGCAGCGGGAAGGCGACGTTGTCGGCGACCGTCATCGAATCGAACAGCGCGCCACCCTGAAACAGCATGGCGATGCGGCGGCGCACCGGGAACAGCTCGCGCTCCGTCAGGGTGCTGACCGGGATGCCGTCGAACGTCACGGTGCCGGCGTCGGGGCGGTCCAGGCCGTTGAGCTGGCGCAGGGTCACGCTCTTGCCGCTGCCCGAACGGCCCAGGATGACGAAGCATTCGCCGCGCAGGATGTCGAAATCGATCGCATCCAGCACCTTGCGGCCGGCGAAGCTCTTGGTCAAGCCGCGCACGACGAAGGCAGCGGGAGCGGCGGGTTCAGCCGATGGCAAGCAGGAAGATCCTGGTCAGGAAGTAGTCGGAGATCATGATGGCCAGCGCCACGGTGACCACGGTATCGGTCGTGGCGCGCCCGACGCCGTCGGCGCCGCCCTTGGTGTGCAGGCCGTTGTAGCAGCCGATGATGGCGATGATGTAGGCGAAGAAGAACGACTTGCCGACGCCGCTCACGATGTCGGAGATGCGCAGGCTTTCGGTGATGTTGTTGAAGTAGATGGCGGGGGCCAGCTGCAGCTGGAACACCGCCACCACCAGCCCGCCCAGGATGCCCAGCGCATCCCCCAGCACGGTCAGCGCCGGCACCATGACCAGCACCGCCGCCAGTTTGGGAGCCACCAGCTTTTTGACCGGATCGACGGCCATCGAGCGCATGGCGTCGATCTGCTCGCTCACCGTCATGGTGCCGATTTCGGCGGTCATGCCGGCGCCGATGCGGCCGCCGACGATGAGAGCGGTCAGCACCGGTCCCAGCTCGCGCACCAGCGACTTGGCGACCACCGACCCGATGTAGTACTTGACCCCCAGCTCGGGCAGGCTGTACGCGGTCTGCAACGCCAGCACCATGCCGGTGAACAGGGTGGCGACTCCGGCGACTCCCAGGGAACCGACTCCCAGCTGTTCCAGCTGGAGGAAGAACTGGTCGATTTCGAGCGGCCGCGTGGGCATGCTGGCCAGCGCCCGCCAGGTCAGCAGGGCGATGCCGCCGGTCCTTTCGGCCAGCTCGCGGCCGCGGCCTCTCACCGGGTGCTCCCGCGCCCGAGGCGCCACAGGGCGGCGTGTGCGATTCCCAGCCCCAGGTCGGCGGCGGCCAGGGGATAGAGGCCGCCCAGGCCCGGCCGGCGCAGGGCGAGGGCGATAAAGCCGAGGCCGCCCAGGATGCGCCCGGCGGCTGCCACCGCGACCACGCCCTGGAGCTGCGCCGGGTCGCGCGCCGCCAGCAGGTACACGGCGGCAAGCATGAGCAGCAGCACCGCCAGGGTCCACAGGTAGAAGGCGCCGTCCGGCAGCGGTGGCAGCGGCAGGCGCAGCAGCCGGGCGGGCAGGCGCGGCGCGGCCACCATCAGCACGGCGAACGCCGCGTCGTAGAGCGCACCGCAGACCAGGCTGGTGCGCAGGGGCGCCCAGCCAGGATCGGATCGGCGGGTACGGCGGGCCCAGGAGGGGGTCATCAGGGGGAAGCCGAAGCGCAGTCTACCAGGGTGGCCGTCGCCGCGCTCGCCCGCGGGCGAGCCGATCGTGAATAATGCGAGTCTCGCCAAAGGGGGGCCGCTTGCACGCAGAAGATCCCGAAGGCCGCGGTCCAGCGCCGCTGTACAGCAAGGTGCTTGCCACCGTTGCGGGCAACATCTTCCTGGCGTTCGGCAGCCTGGCGCTGGGTCTGGCCGCAACCGTCGTGGGCTGGCTGCCGCCGCGTCATCGTTGGGGGCTGGCGGTGATGCGCGCGTGGTCGACGACGTTGCTGCACGCGAGCGGCGTGCGGCTCCAGTTCGAGCGCCCCGCCGACCTGGACCCCGCGGCGCGCTATGTCTACCTGGCCAACCATCAGAGCCTGTTCGACATCCCGGTGCTGCTGCTGGCCGTGCGGGGGCCGCTCAGGATGGTCGCCAAGCAGAGCCTGTTCCGCATCCCCTTTTTCGGCTGGGCGCTGTCGGCGACCGGCTTCGTATCGGTCGACCGGGGCGACAGCTCGGCGGCGCGCCAGTCGTTTGCGGCGGCCGAGCGGCGGCTGCGGTCGGGCGGTTCGATCCTGCTCTTTCCCGAGGGGACGCGGGGCACCGGCGAGGTGCTGCTGCCGTTCAAGCGCGGCGGCATCCTGCTGGCGCTGCGCACCGGTCTGCCGATCGTGCCGGTGGGGATCCGCGGCACACGGGCGGTGCAGGGGCGGGGAGAGCGATCCATCCGGCCGGGGGTGGTGCAGGTGCGATTCGGGTCGCCGATCGCGGTCGAGGCCTTCGGCATGCGGCGCAAGCGCGAGCTGCTGGCGCTGGTGCGGGAGACGATGGCGCAGCTGGCGGGGGTGCCGGTGGGAGCGGCCGCAGAGGCGGCGGGCGAAGACCGGTAGCAGCGGCTGCCGGCGGGGCCGGCGGGGGTCCGTGCCAGGGTGGGCGGAGGAGGAGGTGGTAGGCTTCGTGGGTTTGCGGAGGTGAGCAATTTGGCCAGCGGTGACTTGGAAGGTCAGGTTTGGGAGGCCCTCAAGGGGGTGCGGTTCCCCGGCATGAGCAGGGACATCGTGTCGTTCGGGTTCGTGCAGCAGGTGCGGGTCGACGGGGGGGACGTGGAGGTGGGCCTGCTGATGGCGACGCACAACCCGGCGGCGGCCGAAAAGGTGCGCGAACAGGCCGATCGGATGGTGCGCGCCCTGCCCGGCGTCGCGACCGTGCAGGTGACGATCCAGGTGCAGAAGCCCGTGGCGGCGCGCGAAGATGCGACGCAAAAGGCGGTGGCGCACGACGCCAACCTGGTGCCGGGGGTGCGCCACCTGGTGGCGGTGGCGAGCGGCAAGGGCGGCGTCGGCAAATCGACCGTCGCGGCCAACCTGGCGGTGAGCCTGGCACAGCTGGGATTCGCGGTCGGATTGCTGGACGTCGACATCTACGGGCCTTCGGTGCCGACGATGTTCGGCATCCAGGAGAAGCCGCGGCTGGACGGCAACCGCATCCTGCCGTTCACCAAGTACGGCATCCGCCTGATGTCGCTCGGCTTCATCCTGGAAACCGACACGCCGGTGATCTGGCGCGGCCCGATGGTGATGCGGGCGATCGAACAGATGCTGGCCGACGTGGAGTGGGGCACCCTGGACTACATGGTCCTCGACCTGCCGCCGGGCACCGGCGACGCGCAGCTGACGGTGACGCAAAAGGTGTCGCTGGCGGGGGCGGTGATCGTCACCACGCCACAGGACGTGGCGCTGATCGACGCCCGCAAGGGCCTGGCGATGTTCAAGAAGGTCAACGTGCCGGTGATCGGCATCGTCGAAAACATGTCGTCGTTCGTCTGCCCGCACTGCGGCCAGGTCACCGACATCTTCAAGCGGGGCGGCGGTGAAAAGACCGCCGACCTGCTCGGCACCGCCTTTCTGGGTGCCGTGCCGCTCGATGCCAAGATCGTCCTGGGCGGCGACGCCGGTGTGCCGATCGTGGTCGCCGAGCCGCAGGGGGCGCATGCCGCGGCGTTCCGTCGCATCGCCGAAGCGGTGATCGCCGAAGTCTCGCGGCAGAGCGCCGCCCGTCCCAAGCTCTCGATCGTCTGACGATGAAGACAGCGCTGCTGGCGGACGCCCACCTGAGCGGGCCGGGAGGTCCTGCCGGGCCGCTCGTGGCGCAGCTCGGGATGCTGCCCGACCTGGGTTGCCGCCGGCTGGTGCTGATGGGCGACCTGTTTCAGGCCTGGGTGGGGCTGCGGCGCTTCGAAACCCCCGACATCGCGGCGACCGTCGGCGCGTTGCGCCAACTGCGGCGCCGCGGCGTGGCGATCGACTACGTCGAGGGGAACCGGGATTTCTTTCTGGCCGGCGGCCCCTATGCCGACGCCTTCGACCGCGTGGCGACCGAGGTCAGCTTCCAGGTGGACGGGGTGCGCTACCTGGCAGTGCACGGCGACGGCTTGAACGACGACGACTGGCGGTATCGCTTCTGGCGCAGCCTGTCGAAGAGCCCGGTGAGCCGCGTTTTTGCCGGCTGCGTGCCCGGCGGGGTGGCGCGCCGGCTGGTCGCTTCGACCGAGCAACGCCTGTCGCACACCAACTTCAAGCATCGCCACGAGCTTCCCCGTGCCGCCATCCACCGCTACGCCGAGCGGCGCCTGGCCGAGGGCCACGACGTCCTGCTCCTGGGCCACTTTCACGAGGCCCACAGCTGGCAGGTGGCGGGGGGAGAGGTGCGGCTGCTGGCGGCCTGGTTCCGGACGCGGACTTTGGAATGGCTGCCGGCGGCGAGGCCCGCGGTGTCCGCATCGTCCGCAACGTCCGCGGTCGAAGCGACCGTGGACGTCAACCGGGTGAGCTAGCGATTACTGGCGGTGAGGCAGGGGGGGCGCTTCGAACCTGGCGGTCGGGTCACCCAGGGAGCGCTTGAGGAAGGTGGCAACGCTGGCGACCACCTGAGCCAGCTGTGCGATCTGGCCGGTGATGTGCTCCGCGGCGGTGGCTTGCTGGAAGAAGCTTGCCGCCGCCAGCGCTTCACGATCGACGTTGCGCGCGGCGAAGATCGCCACCATCTCAGCCGCCAGCTGCTTGAGCTCGGCATGCCGGTGTTGGTTGGCGTACAGACCGGCCAGCTCCATCGACACCAGGGCTGCTTCGTAAGGGATGTCCTTGTGCAGGAATCCCTGGCGGGCCTTGAGAAAGAGCGCCTCCGCGGAGGCGTCCTGGCCCAGGCCGTGTTCGATCATGCCCTTGATCCATAGGCGGTGATTGCCGAAACCGCTCAGCTCGTACTTCCGATAGAGCGGCCGCGCGGTGCGGTACAGGCCCTGCGCTTCGATGAAGCGGCCGAGCAGCACGTGGCAATGGATCAGGTGGTGGGTGGCGACCATGCGCGAGCGCTCGTCACCGGCGGCTTCGACCTGCGGCATGGCTTCCTGCAGCACGGCGATCGCCTGCGCGGTCTGACCGGCGCGCTCATGCAGGATGGACAGGTTGACGACGCACTTGACCGCCCGGTGGTGGTTGCCCTGCTGGCGGAAGATGGTGATGGCGCGGGTGAGCAGCGTCGCCGCCTCGGTGAAGCGCCGCTGGGCGCGCAGCAGCGAAGCGCGCAGATCCAGGTAGACGGCGCGCTCGAACGGCTCGCGGGTGCCCAGCTTGAGGTGGGCGTACGCGGTCTGAAAGGCCTTTTCGGCGCCCTCCAGGTCGGAGGCACGGCGCCGCAGGTTGGCGATGTACGACCAGGCGCGCGAGCGCAGATCTTCGATCAGCTCGCGCGTGTAGTACGCGGTATCCAGGTGGTCGGAAACTTCCAGCGCCATCCGCGCCAGGTCCTCGGATTCTTGCGGAGAGCTGTCGCGAACTTCCCAGCTGCGGTGCAGCAGCCGTTCGTACACACCCCAGGTCTGGAAGCGCGAAGAGTTTGCGAGCAGCAGCAGCCGCCTGCTCTCAGCGCGCTGCACGCTCAGCTCGTCGACCAGCGCCACCGCTTCGGCGCGCTCGCGCTCCACGTCGCGCAGCCGCTCGAGGTACGTGCGTTCGCTGCGTTCGATCAGCGAACCGTAGTCGGCGGACGGCGCGACGTGCGGCGTCGGAACCAGCTGGGCCGCCTGCAGCGGCCGGGCACTTGTCGCCGGGAACGGCAGAGATGTCAGAGATGGGGCCTGGCGCGGTGAGCCGCCGCCAAGCGACGACAACCGGAACCTGCATGCGGGACAACTCGCGAGATGCTGCCGCAGGGCTGAACGGCCGCCGCCCATGCAAAGCAGCATTTCCTCAAGCAGCAGATCGCTGGGGTGAATTTTCACCGGATGCTACCCTCCCTGACAGCCCAAACCATCGCATGACGATAACTCTAGAGTACCACTCCTATCAGTAAAAGTTGTCTCTGAGCAATAAATCGGGACAACAATTTGCCAGGAGGCGCCGGTTCGGCCGAACCGGCGCCCTCCGCCAAGTGAATCTCCCAAGCCGACAGTACTCCCAAGTGTAGCAAGTGCAACAGTTACGGGTTGAGCGTCACGCCGAGCCCGAATTTGGTGCCGGCCGGGGCGACGTTGTTGTCCGGCGAACCGCCGTCCTTTTGAATGCTCACGGTGTGCTGCGGGGCGCCCGCGTGCAGGATCGTCACCAATTGGTGGTTCAGCCAGGTCCACACGGAAGCGACGAAGGAGTCCGCCGTGGCAGGTCCGCTGACCACGGGCCGGGCGGTGAGCGGGGTGGCCTGAGCGAGAAGGCCCCCCAGAAGACCCACGACGAGCGCAACGAGGACGACACGGGCGATGAGATGGTTCTTGCGGGGCATGACAAATCACTCCTTCAGCGACCCGCTCGCGCGGCCTTTATGGTCGGTGGCGGGGAACGCGCCTATTAAAGAGTGGCACCGTCCGGGCTAAAGCGGGTCGATCATCCCGATTTGTGCCATTTGTTTGCAGGTTTCGCCCTGCGAGTTGCGATCTGATAGAACGATAACAGAGTTGCTTGGTCAGAGGACAGGCGGTCTGAATTCAACTTTTTGAAAGGCCGGCGGCGGCCGAGGGCCGGGCGGCGGACCGCTGTTAAACTGCCGGCCGCGATGGCGGTCCGGGTCACCATGTTGGGCAGCGGCACCTCCACCGGCGTGCCGGTGATCGGCTGCACCTGTCCGGTCTGCACCTCGACCAATCCGCGCAACAAACGCTGGCGCCCCTGCCTGAAGCTTGAGATCGGCGATCGGGTGGTGCTGGTCGACACCCCTCCCGACCTGCGCGCCCAGGCGCTGCGTTTCGGCCTGCCGCGGGTGGACGCCGTGCTGTTCACGCACCCCCATGCCGATCACATATTTGGACTTGACGATGTGCGCATTTTTAACTTTAGGCAACGCGCCCCGATTCCCTGCTATGCGTCCGCCGAGACCCTGGGCGCCTTGCGCCGGGTTTTTGCCTATGTTTTCGAAGACGGCCAGGAGGGCGGTGGCAAGCCGCAGCTGGACCTGATCGAAGTGTCAGGTCCGTTCACCGTCGCCGGCCAGCGGGTGGTGCCGATTCCGGTGTGGCACGGCGAGATCGAAGTGTATGGTTATCGTTTCGGAAAATTCGCCTATGTCACTGACTGCAAGACCATCCCTGAAAGCAGCTACGAGCTGCTGCAGGGCGTCGAGGTGCTGATCCTGGACGCCTTGCGCTACCATCCCCATTCAACCCATTTCTCGGTGGAGGAGGCGCTGGCGGCGGCGGCGCGCGTCGGCGCCGCGCGCACCATCTTCACCCACCTCGCGCACGAGATCGATCACGATGCGCCGGCGGTGGCCCTGCCGCCGGGGGTGGAATTCGGCTATGACGGGCTGGTCTTTTCCAGCGACTGAACCGCTGCTCATCCCCAGCGGCCGTCGCGCCGCCGGCCGCCTGCGGGTGCCGGCCTCGAAGAGCGTCACCCACCGCTACCTCAACCTCGCCCTGCTGGCCAGGCGCCCGGTGGTGGTCGAGCGCCCCCTGCTGGCCGACGACACCCGGCTCTTCCTTGCCGCGCTCGCCCGCTGCGGCTGGACGGTGACGGAGCGGCCCGGCGAAGAGTTTCAGCTGACGCCGGGCACGGCGCTCGCCGGCGGAGCGCTGATCGATTGCGGCAACGCCGGAACCCTGCTGCGCTTTCTGACCGCGGCGCTGGCGGTGACGCCCGGCCATTGGACCCTGGACGGAACGGCGCGTCTGCGGGAGCGGCCGATCGGACCGTTGGTCGCGGCGCTGCGGCGCCTGGGCGCGGTCATCCACCACACCGGCCGTGCCGGCTGCGTGCCGATCGACGTCGCCGGCGGCAGCATGCAGGGGGGGACGACCCGCCTGGATGCGGGCGAGTCGAGCCAATACCTTTCGGCCTTGTTGATGGCGGCCCTGGCGGCGCCGGCGCCGATCGAGATCCAGGTGGACGCCCTCACCTCGGAGCCCTACGTGCACGTCACCCTGGCCGCGATCGAAAGGTGCGGCGGCACCATCGCGGTCCAGGGCGGCGGCGACCAGCCGGTGTGCTATCGCGTGCGGCCGGGGCTGGCGTTGCCGCCGCGCCTGCGCGTCGAAGGCGACGCCTCGGCCGCCTGCTATCCGGCCGCCGCCGCGGCGCTCACCGGCGGCAGCGTGCTGTTGGAAGGGCTGCCCGCCGACTCGCCGCAGGGCGACCGCCGCTTTCTGGATCTGCTTGCCAGCATGGGCGCAAAGGTGACCTGGCGGCAGGATGCGGTCGAAGTGCACGGTGATCGTTTGCAGGCCGTGGACGTCGACCTGTCCGCCATGCCCGACCAGGTCCCCACCCTGGCCGCCCTCGCCCCCTTCGCTCGCGGCACCACCCACATCCGCGGCGTCGCCCACCTCCGTCTCAAGGAAAGCGATCGCCTCGCCGCCATGGCGACCGAGCTGCGCCGCCTGGGCGTCGCCGTCGAAGAAGGCGCTGACCGGTTGGCGATCGAAGGGTGCTGGAGCGATGCGCCGCCGCCCGCCGACCCGGTAGCCGTGCAAACCTACGGCGATCACCGCATCGCCATGAGCCTGGCCCTGGTGGGTCTGCGCCGCCCCGGCGTATCCGTGGCCACGCCCGAAGTCGTATCCAAGTCCTACCCCGCCTTTTGGCAAGACTTTTCCCACCTGCTCGGCGGCTAGCCGAGGAGTCGGCCGGGGCTGTCGCCTGTCCCGGCATTCCCGGCAGGTCGGCCGGGGCTGTCGCCTGTCCCGGCATTCCCGGCAGGTCGGCCGGGGCTGTCGCCTGTCCCGGCATTCCCGGCAGGTCACAAGCCGCCAGGGGGCCGGAGGGCAAGCGAATACCATGCGAATTAGCCGGGCGGGGCACCAACAGCCTTCGACCGCCGTAGGTCCCGCGGCGCCGTCGCCTCCCTCGCTGTTTCCGCATCGCGCGCCGCCAGGTTGCCGCCACCCACCGCGGCTTGGCTGGCGCCGCGGCGTTCGGGTGGTCGGCGGCGCCTTGTTCCAGTCGGCGGCAACTTTATTCAAACATCGGCAATCATTCGAAAATAGATTGATTTTGGAATAATCTAGGTCGCCCTGCGGGGCGTAATGCGCAACGTCTGATCTGACAGTTCTGAAGGGTGGGAGCGGCAAGGATGCCACAGGTGTGGATCGTCCATCCGGCGCTGGCGGCGGCGCCGGGGTCGCACGGCGTGCCGGCTGAGCGGAGAGCGGTGGGGATCGCGGGTGGTGATCGGCTCACCGATCGGCAGCGGCTGGCGGTCGTGCTGCAAGGCGCCGGTTTGCTGTCGTTGCTGGAGCGGGCTGGGTGGGGACTGGTCGATGGATGGGCTGGCGCGACGGTGGCGGCTGGCGGTGTGCTGAGCGTGCCGCGGGACGCGGTGGGGGTGCGACGGCCGGATCGCATGGTGCAGACCCTGTTGCGCGATCTGCTGCTGTGTCTGTTTGGCGGCGGCGGTGTGGCTGGGATCGCGGTCGCGGATGCCGCGATGGAAGCGACTGGCGGGATGTTGGCGGGACGGGGCGGTGCCCGGCGCGCGGCGCGCGGTTTGTACGGCGCGTGGCGGCAGGTGATCGTGCCGGTGTCCGCCGACGTGGCAGTAGTCGCGATTCTGGAAGCAGCGCCGTTTTTGTGGGAGCCGGCACATGCGGCCGCGCGGCGTGGACTGGCGGGGGAGCTGGGCGATGCGGCGGGGGCGACCGCCCTCTGGGTGGCCGGTCCCAGTGCCGGTCGGGCGCGCCTGCTGGCAGGTTGTAACCGCCTATCGGAGGTGAGCGACCGGCTGGCCGGCGGCGACGCGCGCGGCTGGTGGGGCGGTCCGGCGCCCGCTATCGGGGGCGGCAGCGACCTTACCATCGGGCAGGTTACCGCGCTGCCGCGTCAGGCTCCGGCGCCGCGCCGGGCGCAGCCGGTCGGCGAAGCGGAGCGTTTGCAGGTGGCCGCGGCGCTGTTCGGTCGGGGGAGGTTCCTGGCGGCGTTGGCGGTGCTCGATGGCGCCCGGTCGGGGGGTGCGCGGCTGCTGCGGGTGCGCTGTCAGGTTCAGCTGGGCAGGCTCGGCGCCGCAATGTTGGGTTTGCGACGGCTGGAAACAGCGGTGCTGTCGAAGGCGGAAACGATCGAAGCGGCGGAGACGGCGGTGCGGGTCCTTGCCAATCGTGGCGAGCCGGCGCCGGTGGATCGCTGGGTGGCGCGGGTGCTGGCGATCGGCGATCGCGGCAGCCGGGCGGAGCAGGCTCGCGGGCACCTGGTCGCGGCGCTTGCGGCGTGGGACCGCCAGCAAATCGCGGCGATGGATGAGCATCTTGCGGCGGCGCGCGCCTGCGGTGAAGGGTTGCCGGTCGGTCTGCGCGACGTGGGGTGGCGGTGGCACCACGCCTGCGGGTTGCGGGCGATGGCCGCGGCGGATGGCAAGGCGGTGGTGCTCCACCTGGAGCGCGCGCTGGGCGACAGCCGCCGCGGCCTGGCCCTGCACGAGGCGGCGGGGTTGTGGAACGACCTGGGGATCGGTCGCGTGCAGATCGGCGACCTGGCGCGGGCGGAGCGGGCCTTCCTGCACGCGCAGCGCCTGTTCGCACGCTGCGACGGGCCGCGGCGGACGACGCTCGCACTGCTCAACCTGGCGGAGGTGCGGCTGCGGCGCGGGCGCACCCTGGGCGTGGCCGAGATCCTGGCGCAGTCGTCGGCGGAAAACCGGCGCGCCGGGAACGTCCGTGGCGACACCCAGGACGCCGAGCTGTGGATGCGGCTGGCATTGGTGCAAGGCCGGTGCGACCAGGCCGTCCAGCTGGGCCGGGCGGCGTTGGAGCGCCTGGGCCGCCGGCGCCTGTCCTGGCGCCGGGACGTGCTGGCGATCCTGATGGCGCGCGCTCTCGGCTGGTTGGAGCGCGCGGCGGAGGCGGCGACGGAGCTGACCGGAACTTCCACCCCGGCGGTGGCCGAGCTCGAACCGGAAGAGCGGCCGGCGCTGTGGGCGCACGCCGGCGACCGCGCGGCGGCGATCAGCGCGGCGGCGGTGCTGCCGCCCGGCATCGCGGCGCTATGGCGGGCGGCGCTGGCGGGCCAGCCGGCGCCCCCCGACGCCTGGGCGGCGCTCGACGGGATCGAGTGCTTTCGTGCGGCGCGGCTGCTGTTCGACCTGGAACGGGCCGCCGCTGCCGCCGGCGGCCCCTGTCTTGCTTCCTCCGAGCGATGCGCTGCAGCCGCTGCCACCCTGCGCGAGGTGGGTGCCGGCATTCTGGCCGACTGGCTGGCGTCGCGAGCGGCCGAACCCTGGGAGGCGCTCGGCCGGTATGCGGCGGCTCCGGCCGGCGATTCGAAAGCCCTCGCCGAGCTCCTGCGGCGAGCCGGCGGCGCCACCGCTCGCCTGACATGGATCCCCAGCGCGCCAGACGACGGCTGTGAGGCGGCGCCGGCGGGCGACGGCCGCGGTGCGCTTCTCGCGGGTGGCGGTGGCGCGGCGTCGCAGGTGGGCGAAGGTGGCGTGGTGCCGCTTGTGGGTGACGGTCGCGGTGCGACGCTTGTGGGCGACGGCTATGGGGCGCTACTTGTGGGCGACGGTTTCGGTGCGCCACTTGCGCGCGACGGCGGTGCTGCGCCGCAGGTGGACAGAGCCCGCGGTGCGCTGCCGGCGGGCGATGGCCGCGCGACGCCGCGGGCGATCGACCAGGTCTGCCAGCCTGGTTTCGATCAACCGGCTGGACTTGTAAAACAGGTTGCGGGCGGCAGGTGGGAGCTGCGCGGTTGTGCGCCCGGCGCGGCGGTGAGCGCCTGCTTTGCACTTGCGATTCGCGATCTGGATGCCGGACCGGTGGCGGCCGGGGCGCGGGCTGTGGGCGCGGCGGGCGGGCCGGATACGCCGGACGGTGTGGCGCCTCCCGGCCGGCGGCGTGCCGACGACGTCGGCGGGGGTGCGCATGCCGTGGCGATTGCCGCGGGTTTGATTGGATCACATCCGGTTTGGCGCACGGCGATGGAGCGGCTGGGGAGAGTGGCGACGGCGGTCGACCTGCCGGTTTTGATTCAAGGTGAAAGCGGCACCGGCAAGGAGCTGGCGGCGCGCGCGATCCACCGCGCCAGCTCGCGGGCGAGCGGGCCGTTTCTGGCGGTCAACTGCGCCGCCCTGGCGGAGTCGCTGCTGCTGTCGGATCTATTCGGCCACGTGCGCGGCGCGTTCACCGGCGCCGACCGCGACCGGGCAGGTGTGTTCGAAGCGGCGCAAGGCGGCACGGTGCTGCTCGACGAGATCGGCGATCTGCCGCTGGCGGCGCAGGGTTTGCTATTGCGCGTGCTGCAGGAGCGAGAGGTTCGCCGGCTCGGCGAAAGCGTCGCACGCCGAATCGACGTGCGGGTGCTGGCTGCGACGCATTGCGATCTGGATGGCGCGGTGGCGGCGGCAACCTTCCGGCGAGACCTTTTCTATCGTCTTAAGGTGGGCGCGGTGCTGCTGCCGCCGCTGCGGGAGCGCGGCGACGACGTGTTGGAAATCGCCGATTTTCTATTGCGGCGTGCCGCGCGGCCGGCGCCGCCGGCCGCCGTTGCGGCCGCCGCCCGTCTGAAGCTGCGCCGTCATCCCTGGCCGGGAAACGTGCGCGAGCTTGAAAACGTGCTGCGCCTGGCGACGGCGCTGGCCGGCGGCGGCGAGATCCAATCTCACCACCTGGAGCTGGCGCCGGCTCCGACCACGGCGGCGGGTTCGTATCATCGGCAGGTCGAGCAGCTGCGCCGCCGGTTGGTGGGAGAGGCGATCGCGGCGGCCGGCGGCCGTCACGCCGAAGCGGCGCGGCGGCTTGGGCTTTCGCGTCAGGCGCTTTCGTATCTGGTGCGCGAGCTCGGTTTGCGTTGATCGTCGGCGCCGGCAAGGCGCGGGCCGGCGCCGGTCAGGTGCGCGACGTCGTGGCGACGCGGACGTCGAGATAGGCACGCAGGTGCTCTACCACCTGCTCCAGCCCGGCGCGATCCTCGTCGTCAAAGGCTGCAAGCGCGTGCGAATCGACGTCGAGCACCGCGATCAGCTCGCCGTCGCGATCGAAAACGGGCACCACGATTTCGGAACGCGCCGCCTGGTCGCAAGCCATGTGTCCGGGAAACTGGTGCACGTCGGGTACGACCTGGGTCGACCGCGCGGTGGCGGCGGCGCCGCATACGCCGCGGTGGAAAGGGATCTCCAGGCAACCGATCGGTCCCTGGTAGGGTCCGATGCGCAGCAGCTGCGGCGCCACGCGGCGATAGAAACCGGTCCAGCTGCTATAGGGCAGACGCTGGTGCAGCAGGCAGGCGCAGGTAGCCATCGCCGCGACGTCATCGGCGATCCCTTCCAGCACTGCGTCCAGATCGCGTACGGCCTCCGCATAGAGGGCGCGCTTGTCGAGTTTCTCTGGTGTCTCCATGGCCTGATTGTACGCCACAAATCCGCCTCTGCCGCGGGCTGCCGCGCTGCCCGGCGCCGCCTCGCGCGGTGGCTTCGATCAGTGGCGGCGCGTGGTTGCGATCGCCGGGGCATGAATCAATCGCCCGGTGCCGTCGAGGTTATCTTGCTCCCTGCTATTGACTTGTAACGGCAGGTTTTTGATAATGCTCCGGGGTTATTAAGGCTCAGATACCGATTCCCCGACCATTTCCCGACGCTTTCTCGAACCCTCGCACCCGCAGTCGACATAGGAGGCACCAAGAAAAACATGGCTGAATCTCAGGGGACGGAGCGACGCGACGCTGCGGCGGCCGAATCAAAGCTGCTCACGCTGTCGGAAGTCTCGCACAAGACCAACATCTCGATGCCGACGCTGCAGCGCTACAAGAAGACGTATCAGGATCGCATCCCGTCGGTGGGGAGCGGCCGCAAGCAGCGGTATCCCGAGCACTCTCTTGCGGTGTTCGAAGAGCTGCGCAGCGAAAACGCAAGCAAGCGCGGCCGGCCGCGTAAGAACGCCGCCGCCGACTCGGGCGCCGCGCCCAAGCGGGGTGCCGCAAAGGGGCGCCGCGCCGCCGCCGGTCGTCGTGGCGCCGCCAGTGCTAGCAAGGCTGCCGCCGCCGCCCGCCGCGCGCCCGCCGCTGCCGCCACCCGCCGCGGTGCCGCCAAGGGCCGTCGCGCTGTCGGCCGTCCCGCCGCCGCCGCCCGTGGCGCCCGCGCCGGCGCGCGGACCTCTGCCGGTCGCGGCAAGGGCGGCCTGCTCACCCTGACGCAGATCAGCAAGACCACCGGCATCTCCTATCCGACGCTGGTGCGCTACGTGCGCCTTTACGCCGATCGCCTGCCGCACGAAGGGGAGGGCCGCTCGCGGCGTTTCTATCCCGAAGCGGTGGCCGTCTTCCGCAGCCTGCGCGAAGCCAGCGGGCGCGGCGGGCGTCGCGCCGGATCGGTCGCGGCGCGCCGCGGCCGGCCGCCCAAGGCGGCAGCCTCGGGCCGGTTGGAAGGGATTCTTCAGGCGCGTATTCGCGACCTTGAGAAGTTTCAACAGGCGATCGAAAAGCGCTTCGGCGACCTGGTCAAGGGCCTGCAAAGACTGCGCTAGCGGTTACGACGTCCCCGCGCCCCAGCCGCCTGTGCGCCGGTTGGCGCCATGAAACAGGTTGCGGTGCGCGGGGCCTGCTGCCGTTCGTCGTACCTCTCAGACCACCAGGTGGTCCCAGCCACCGGGCCGCAGCTCCCGGGTCACGCCTGCCGTTGCGATCAGCAGCCGGCGCCGGGTTTCGATCGTGCCGATGCAGCGGCAGCCGAAGCGGGCCGGTGGCCTGGTTGCGGCGGGCAGGGTGAACAGCAAGACGTAATCCTCACCGCCGGTGAGCGCCAGATCCTGCGCGCTCGCCCCCAGGGCGTCACACAGGCGGACAAAGCCCTCTGCCTGGGGCAATTGCTCGGATTCGACGCGGGCGCCGACGCCGCTAGCCGCGCACAGCCTGGATAGATCCAGCGCCAGGCCGTCTGAAACATCCATGGCGGCCCCTGCCTGCTGAGCTCCCAGCCAGCGGCCGAGCGCCAGCTGCGGCTGTGGCTGCAGGTGGCGTGTCACCGCGGCGCGCGCCGCGGCGGCCAGGCCGCGGCGGCCGGGCGCTTCCAACCAACCAGGGGGCAGGCGCACGCCGCTGCCGCGCGGGCGCGCACCGGCGGCGACCAGCAACCGGCCGGCGGCGGACTGGCCCACCGCGCCGCCCAGCCACAGCCGCTCACCGGGCCGGGCGCCGGAGCGGCGCAGCCAGCGCGCGCCGCGCGGCTTGCGGCCGAGCAATGTCAAGGTTGCGACCAGCGCAGAAGGTTCGGCGCCGCGCGACAGGTCGCCCCCCGCGAGCCGCACGTGGTATCGCTCGCAAGCCGCAAGCAGAGCGCGGAAGAACCGGCGGTGCGCAAAGTCCGGCGGCGCGGTGAGCGCAAGAAAGGCATATGCCGGCGAGGCGCCCATCGCCGCCAGGTCCGACACATTGACCGCCAGCAGCCGCTCGGCAATCGAGCCGGCGTTCAGATCCGCAACAAAATGGACCCCGGCGATCTGGCTGTCGACCGTCACCGCGAAGCCGCCGCCGCCCGGCAGCACGGCTGCATCGTCGCCGATCAACGGCCGCGCCATCCGGCCGGCAAGCCAGCGCAGCAGCCGATCTTCGCCTCCCGGCATCCGGGCGGCCTCTTTAACTAGACGCTCGCCGGGACGGCGACGGAGCGGTCGGGTTTTTTGCGCGCCGGCTTGGGATCGTGGGGCGACCGCAAGGCCAGGCGGAGGACTTCGTCCATGTATTCGACGAAGTGAAAGACCAGGCCTTTTTTGATCGGCTCCGGTATTTCTGCGAGGTCGCGCTGGTTGAGCTTGGGGACGATCACGGTGTGGATGCCGGCGAGCTTCGCGGCGAGGACCTTTTCTTTCAGCCCGCCGATCGGCAGGATGTCGCCGCGCAGGGTGATCTCGCCGGTCATCGCCACGCGCCGGTTGACCGGCTTGCCGGTCAGGACCGACAGGATCGCGGTGCCGATGGTGATTCCCGCGGAGGGGCCGTCCTTGGGAATGGAACCGGCCGGCACGTGGATGTGGATGTCGTGTTTGGCAAAGAAATCGGGCGGCGTGTCGTGCTCGCCCGCCCAGGAGCGGGCGTGGCTGAGGGCCGCCTGGGCGGACTCCTTCATCACGTCGCCCAGCTGTCCGGTGAGCAGGAGCAGGCCCTTGCCCGGCACCGCCACCACTTCGATGAACAAGAGGTCGCCGCCCACCGCGGTCCACGCCAAGCCGGTGGCGACCCCGACGCGATCGCGTTCCAGCAGCTCTTCGGCAAAGTGCTTGCGCACGCCGAGAAGCTTTTCGACCTGGTCGCCCCCGACCGTCACCTGGACGCTTTCGCCGCGCGCCACGCGCACCGCCACCTTGCGGCAGATCGCGGCCAGCTCGCGTTCGAGGTTGCGCAGCCCCGCTTCCTTGGTGTACCCGGCGATCACCTGGCGGATTCCCTCGGGGGTGAAGGTGACGTGATCGGCGGTCACGCCGTTTTCGCGCATCTGTTTCGGCACCAGGTGGCGCTCGGCGATTTGCAGTTTTTCTTCTTCCGTATAGCCGGTCAACCGGATCACTTCCATGCGGTCGAGAAAGGCGGGCTGGATCGGCTCCAACATGTTGGCGGTGGCGATGAAGAGCACCCGCGACAGGTCGTAGGCCAGGCCCAGGTAGTGATCGACGAAGCTCCAGTTCTGCTCGGGATCGAGCACCTCCAGCAGCGCCGACGAAGGGTCGCCGCGGAAGTCGGCGCCGATCTTGTCGATCTCGTCGAGCACGAACACCGGATTGCTGGTGCCGGCCTGGCGGATGCCCTGCAGGATGCGTCCCGGCAGCGCTCCGACATAGGTGCGCCGGTGGCCGCGGATCTCGGCTTCGTCGCGCACGCCGCCCAGCGAGAGGCGCACGAAGCGCCTGCCGAGCGAGCGCGCGATCGAGCGTCCCAGCGAGGTCTTGCCGACTCCGGGCGGCCCGACGAAACAGAGGATCGGGCCGCGCGTGTCGGACTTCAGCTTGCGCACCGCAAGGTATTCCAGGATGCGCTCTTTGACCTTTTCCAGGTCGTAGTGATCTTCGTCCAGGACCTGCTGCGCATGCTCCAGGTCCAGGTCGTCTTCGGAGAGCGTTTCCCACGGCAGGGCGGTCAACCAATCGAGATAGGTGCGGATGATCTGGGTTTCGGCGCTTTCGGGGTGGCTGCGCTCCAGCCGCCGGATCTGGCGCTCCATCTCTTCGCGCCCTTCCTTGCTCAGCTTCCGCTCATCGGCGAGCTGGCGGTAGCCGGCGATCTCTTCGCCCAGCTCTTCGCCTTCGCCCAGCTCCTGCTGGATGGCCTTGAGCTGCTGACGCAGGAAGTACTCCCGCTGGCTGCGATCGATTTCGCCGCGCGCCTGGGAGGAGATCTCCTGCTGCATGGTGAGCACCTGGATTTCATGCGCCAGCAGATCGCTCACCTTGCGCAGGCGGGCGATCGGATCGATCGTTTCCAGGATGTCCTGCGCCTCGGCCAGCTTGAGATCCAGGTTGCTGGCCGCGAGGTCGGCCAGGCGCCCCGGCTCTTCGAGATTGGCGGAGATCACCATCACTTCGGGGGAGATGCCCTTGCCCAGGGTGACGGCGCGGTCGAGGCTTTCCTTGACGCTGCGGATGAGCGCTTCGATTTCGAGCCGCGGCGCTTCCACCGGCAGGTCTTCGATGCGTTCGATCTTGGCCTGTAGATAGGGGTCGACCTGGCTGATGTGCTTCACCCGCGCGCGCGCCAGCCCCTGCACCAGGATGCGGATGCGGCCGTCCGGCAGCTTGAGCATGCGCATGATGACGGCGGCGGTGCCGACCGGGTACAGGTCGTTTTCGCGCGGGTTTTCCAGCGCGCCGTCACGTTGCGCCACCAGCATGATGACGCGGCTTTCGGCCAGCGCGCGGTCCACCGCCAGAACGCTCTTGTCGCGCCCCACCGACAGCGGCAGGATGATGTAGGGAAACACCACCGCATCCTTGAGCGGCAGCACCGGCAGGACGTCGGGGATCTTGATCGCCTCGTCCTGCGCTTCGGTGGGCGGTCGGCTCATTGCGGTCCCCCTGCGGCCGGCTCCGTGATCGGCAGGCGACGAGCTTCCTGGCGCTTGTTTTCGATTTTCGGGAACTCGATTTTGAGCAGGCCGTCCGCGAGCTGTGCCGTGCCGAGATGGCTGTTCACCGGCCAGAACAGCTGAATCTCACGGCCGAAGCGCCCCTGGCTGCGTTCCATGCAATGGAAGTGGGCGTTGGCGCCGGCCGTGGCCGGGGCCTGCTTGACACCGGACAGCACCAGGCGCGAGCCCTGCACTTCGACCACCAGGTCGCTGGCGGCGAATCCCGGCAGCTCGACCAGGATCAGGACGGAGGAGCCGGTATCGACAATGTCCAGCGGCGGCTGCCACTCCCCGGCGGCGATTTCGCCGTCGGGAAGCCCCATGACCTCCTGCAGCAGGCGATCGAGCTCGGCCTGGAAGCGCGACAGGAAATTGACGGAGGCGTACCGGCCGGTCATGCGGATTCGGCTGGCGGCGAGACGGTGGATTTGTCGGCGGCGGCGTTGCTGGAGCCCGCATCTCCGGCGGCGCCGGCGGCGGGCGCCGCCGCCGGGATGGCGGTGGGTTGAATCAGGCTCTTGAGCACGTCCATGAAAGCATCCAGGTCTTCGAAACGCCGGTACACCGAGGCGAAGCGCACGTAGGCGACCTGGTCCTGCTCCCGGAGCCGCTCCATGACGAAGGCGCCGATCTGGTGCGTCGAAATCTCGCGGTCTTCGCGGTCGTGCAGCATGGCTTCGGCTTCGCCGACGATCGCCTCCAGGCTGCGCATCGCCACGGGGCGCTTTTCGCAGGCCTTGAGCAATCCCGACAGGAGCTTTTTGCGGCTGAACTCCTCGCGCGAGCCGTCGTGCTTGACGACCATATAGGGGATGTCTTCGATCTGCTCGTAGGAGGTGAAGCGCCGCCCGCAGCTCAGGCATTCGCGCCGGCGGCGGATGGTGGCGCCGTCGCGGCTTTCGCGCGAGTCCACCACGCGGTCGCGGTTGTCGGAGCAGAAAGGGCACCTCATGACGATTTGAGCGCTGGTCGCGGCAATGGTTTGTACCGAACGTTGTGGACCGGCCGGGGCCGGTCACTCCTTGGCGTGCAGGGCGATGTTGAGGCGGAGCAGCAGCTTTTCGATGCTGGCGTCGCCGGTGCCCTTGATCTCGACCTGCAGATCGCGCACGGCGTCCACGACGTGATGCTGGTCGTCTTCCACCTGGAAGCTGACCAGAAAGCGGCGAGCGCGCGCAAAGTCGGCGCGTTTCAGGCTCATCTCGATGTTGCGCGACAGCTCGGTGCGGCCGTTGCCGGCCGCCGCCTTGTGCGCCGCCGAGCCGGACAGGGAAGCCAGCGACGCGAGCCCTGCCGACGATGGGGAGGCGGTGGCGGCGGTGGCGGCGGCGGTTGCAGCGTTGGCGGCGGCAAGAGACGCGGCGGCGCGCGCCGCCACGGCCGCCGGCGAATTGACGCCGCCGGCGGGCTGCATGGCTTCGCGCCGCAACTTTTCGAGCTCGCTCAGGACGTCTACCGACCTGCTCTTGCCGGTGGCCGTCTTGCCGGGTGGCCGCGCCGCGACAGGCGGCCTGACCGCGGTGGCGGCTGATGCAGCCTGCGCGGTGACCAGGGCCGGTGTCGACACCGGTGCTGGCGACGGCGTAACCGCGAAGTGCGGCCCGCTTTGCGGCGCGAGGTTGGCGATCGCCGGCGTCGCCGGCGTTGTCGGCGCCGGCGCCAGGGGCGGCAAGGGCGCCAGGGCCTCCGCCGGCACCACGAGCGCTCCGGAGCCGCCGGCGGCCAGGGACGCGGCGGCTGCCGCGGTCGGCGGGTAGGGTGTGGCGGTAGCCGTCAGCTGCGGCGCTGCCGCGGCGGTGCCGGCGCTGGCAGCCAGGTGGCTGGGCGGGGCCGGGGCACCGCCGGCTGCCGCGGCGCCGGTGGGACGGACGGAGCTGGCGCCCGGCGACGCCGCGGGCGACAGGCGATTGCCGGAGCCTTCGTTGCCGCTGCGCCCAAGGCGCTTTTTGAGCGCCAGCAGAGTGAACTTTGAGATGCCCTTGAGGGTTTCGAAGACGCCGTGGCCGGATACCGCGGACGCTTCGTACCAGGGCCAGCCCTGGCGGTTGATCGCCTGGTTGAGCTCGTCGACCGAGTAGATCTCGGCGAGGTCGCGCTTGTTGTATTGCAGCACCAGGGGGAGGCTGTCGATGGACAGGCCCATCTCGCCCAGGTTCTCCTCCAGATTGCGGAAGGAGTCCAGGTTGGCCTGCAGCATGGCGCGCTGCGAATCGACGACGAAGACGACGCCGTCGACGCCCTTCAGCACAAGCTTGCGCGTCGTATTGTAAAAAACCTGGCCGGGGACGGTGTAAAGCTGGATGCGAGTATTGAAACCGGCAATCGAGCCCACGTCGAGCGGCAAGAGATCGAAGAAGAGGGTGCGGTCCGTCTCCGTTTCCAGCGACACCATCTCGCCGCGGGAATCGGTGGTCGTATGGCCATAGATGAAGTGCAGATTTGTCGTTTTTCCGCACAGACCGGGGCCGTAGTACACCACTTTGGCCGCCATCTGCATTGTGCTGTAGTTAAAAAAGACCATAGCCGGATCGAACCGAAAATGGGCTTCGCAGCATAGCATCCGCCCCCAGGGGAATCAAATCTCACCCCGCCGGGTCTGCGGCGACGCCCCGTTGGCATCTCCCGCGACCCCGGCGGCTGCCGCCGCGGCCAGTTCCTCCAGGCGCGAGCGCAGCGCCGCATAGTCCGTGGACGGCAGTCCGGGCTCGCCGGCACCCATCTCTCCCATCCCTGTGGCGACGACGGCTCGCCCGCCCGCCAGCGCCCCCTTGCCGCCTCTATCTGCCGTGGTCTGGATGGCTGGTCTGGTCGCCGCGGCTTCCCTGGCGCGCAGTGTTTCGCGGGCGATTTCCAAGGCCAGGGGTATCCGTTCGGGCGACGCTTGGCGGAGGGCCTGCAGATGTCGCGCGAAGGTTGCCAGGTCGCCGCGGGCTATCGGACCGGTCAGCGCTGCCTCCGCGGCGCCGGCGGTGGCGATGGCGGCGACGGTGCCCCGCGCCAGCTCGACGTATCCCGCCGCCACCGCCGGCGGCAGGCCGGCGCGGGCTGCCAGGTCCGCCGCCGCCGCCAGCAGGGTGGCGACGCCTCCGGCGGCGAACGTGGCCGCGAAGTGGTAGAGCGGCCGGGCGGCCGGCGCCACCTCGCCGGCGATGCCGCCCCAGGCGGTGACCAGCCGCCGGGCGAGCCGCAGGGCCGCCGGGTCGCCGTCCAGACCAAAGAAGACGCCGTGCGCCTGTGCCGGGTCCGGCAGCGGGAAGGGGAACGCCTTGAGCGGATGCAGCGCGCCGATCGCCGTGCCGTGGGCGGCGAGCGGTGCCAAGGTGCCGGCGTCGCGGCTTCCCGAGGTGTGCAGGGCAACCGCCGCCTGCGGCCGGCCGGCCAGGTCCGCCGCCACCTGATCCAGGGCGCCGTCGGGCACGGCGATCAGCAGCAGGTCCTGCCCCCGGCTGGAGGCGCCGGCGACCTGCGCCCGGCCCACGGACGCCACCAGTTGGGCGCCCGCGCCCACCGCCCATGCCGCCAGGCTCCGCCCGACACGTCCCGCCCCCACCAGGGAGAATCGCAATCCGCCCAGGGGCGCCGCGCCATCCATTCGCTCGGTCACGGCGCAACAGTAGTGGCCCGCTTCCGCTGAAGCAAGGGGGAGGGCCGCACCCTTGCCGCGATACCGGCCGGGGGCTGGCGGCGGTGGACGGGGGGCTGTTGCGCGGCGGTGCGGCAGTCTTTGCGCAGGGTCAGGCTGCTGGCGACAAAATGCGTTGGTTCAGTAGTTTGGGTCTGGTGTGCGCTTGACAGAACGAGCGGTTGCGGGTACCATGCATTAGCACTCTCGCGTGGAGAGTGCCAACGCGAGAAGAGGCGCGGAGGCCGGGCCGATGGCGATGGAAACATGGGATGCGGACAGGCTTTCGCCGCGCGACCGCGAGATCCTGAAAGACATCATTGCGACCTATATCTTGAGCGCCGAGCCGGTCAGCTCCCGGTCGGTGGCCAAGCATGGGCGGCTGGGGCTGTCCGCGGCGACGATCCGCAACGTCATGGCGGACCTTGAAGAGTGGGGCTTCCTGGTGCAGCCGCACACTTCGGCCGGGCGGGTGCCGACGCCGGCGGCGTATCACATGTTCATCGAATCGATGATGCATACGCGGAAGCTCCCGGCGCGCGAGCGGCGTTACATCGAAGAGCACCTGGGCAGCCCGCAGGCCGATGCCGACGACCTGATCGGCACCACCTCCCACCTGCTGTCCGAGCTGTCGCAGCAGGTCAGCATCGTGGTGGCGCCGGGAATCGGTGAAACGGTGCTCAAGGCGGTGGATTTTGTGCCGGTGGCGGAGCGCAAGGTGCTGTGCGTGGTGGTTTCGGACGCGGGGTTCGTCGACAATCGGCTGATCGAGACGGAAGAGGAGATCCCCCGCCACGAGCTGATCAGGATCTCCAACTACCTGACTGAGAATTTCGCCGGTCAAAGCCTGAACGCGATCCGCGACCGGCTGCTGCGGCAGATGGCGGAGGAGCGGGTGCAGGTCGACCGGCTGCTGGCGCTGACCATCGAGCTGGCGTGCGAAGGTCTGGCGCCGGGCCCGCGCGAGCGGCAGCCTGAAGTGTTGGTGGATGGCGCCTCGGCGCTGCTGGTGCGTCCCGAGCTGGCGGACATCCAGCGGGTGCGCCGCATGTTCGAGGCGTTCGCCGACAAGGCCCGCCTGGTGCGCATGCTCAACGGCTGCATCCAGGGCGGCGGCGTGCGGGTGCTGATCGGCGCCGACAGCGATCTGACCTCGGAGCTCGATTTCAGCCTGGTGGCGTCCTCGTACCACGTCGGCGGACAGCCGCTCGGCACGCTCGGCATCTTCGGTCCTTCGCGCATGGACTATCAAAAGGTCATTCCCCTGGTTCACTATCTGGGACACGCGCTGTCACGGGCGCTGTCCGATGCATTCGCGGGTGCGCCGGCTTCCGGGGCGGGGGTCGGGGCGGGCATCCGCGGCAGGAGAGAGGGAGATGTCTGAGCAGCCGACTGAGGGCGACAAGATCGAGTTGGAAGAGCCGGCGGACGACCTGGAGGCGACGATGCGCGAAGCGCTGGCTGCCGTCGAAGCGGCAGAGGGCGAGCGCGCCGCCGCTCCCCCCGACCCCGGCAACGACGTCGGTGCGCTGCGCCAGGAAATTGCCGACCTGCGCGACCGCTCGATGCGGACGCTGGCGGATTTCGACAACTTCCGCAAGCGCGCCGAGCGCGAGCGGCAGGAGGTCCGGCGGTACGCCTTGCTGGAGCCCTTGCGTGACTTCCTGCCGATCGCCGACAACCTGGAGCGGGCGCTGTCGGCGGGCGGCTCGGCCGACGACCTCAAGCGCGGCGTCGAAATGATCCTGCGCCAGATGCAGGACCTGCTGCGCCGCTTCGGGGTGCGTGAGATCACCGCCGCGGGCGAAGTGTTCAATCCCGCCGTGCACGAAGCGGTGGCGCGCGCCGAAAGCGACGCGGTCGGCGTCCCCACGGTCACCGAAGCGCTGGTGCGCGGCTACATGCTGCACGACCGGCTGCTGCGGCCGGCCATGGTCAAGGTGGCGGTGCCGGCCGAAAAGAGCCCGGCTGCAAGCGGCGCCACCGGCGCCGCCAACCCGGCGGACCCGGCTGATGCGGGCGCCGCCGCGCCGCCGGCGGACGACGCCGAACCCCGAGGCCATTGAGGCCATTCGTGCCGCGCCGACGTACCACATACAATAGGTGAACTCTTCACGTTGCGGCGCCGCCGGCGCCGGGGGGGGCCTCACTGGCACCATGAGGCAGGTCGCTTGAGCAGGATCCTGGGCATCGATCTGGGGACGACGAACAGCTGCGTCGCGATCATCGAAGGCACCGAACCGCGCGTGCTGACCAATCGTGAAGGCAGCCGCACCACTGCCTCGATCGTCGCCTTCGCCGAAGAAGGGGACCGCCTGGTCGGTCCGATCGCCAAGCGTCAGGCGATCACCAACCCGCTCAACACGGTGTTTGCGGTCAAGCGCCTGATCGGCCGCAAATACGGCGACTCCGAGGTTTCCAAGGCGCGGGAGATCCTGTCCTACTCGGTGGTGCGCGCCCCCAACGGCGACGTCAAGATCGAGATCCGCGATCGCCAGTACAGCCCCGAAGAGATCTCGGCCCTGATCCTGCGCGAGATCAAGGAGTTCGTCGAAGAGAGCCTGCAGGAGGAGATCACGGAAGTGGTGATCACCGTCCCGGCCTACTTCGACGACTCGCAGCGTCAGGCGACCAAGGACGCCGGCAAGATCGCCGGGCTGGACGTGCTGCGCATCCTCAACGAGCCGACCGCCGCCGCCCTCGCCTACGGGCTCGACCGCGAAGACAACCAGGTCATCGCCGTCTACGACCTGGGCGGCGGCACCTTCGACGTCTCGATCCTGGAGCTTTCCCAGGGCATCTTCGAAGTCCGCGCCACGGCCGGCGACACGTTTCTGGGCGGCGAGGACTTCGATTCCCGGATCATGGACTGGCTGATCTCCGACTTCCGCGACGAAACCGGCATCGAGCTGCGCGGCGACCGCATGGCGTTGCAGCGCCTCAAGGAGGCGGCCGAGCGCGCCAAGTGCGAGCTTTCGACCTCCGACGACGCGGCGATCAACCTGCCCTTCATCTCGGCCGACCTGTCGGGTCCCCGCCACCTGGCCAGGGTCCTGACGCGCGACCATTTCGAAGAGCTGGTGCGCGACCTGGTCGAGCGCACCGAGGGGCCCTGCTCCGACGCCCTGCGCCAGGCCAACCTGCGGCCCGACCAGATCGACGAGGTGCTGCTGGTTGGAGGCCAGACGCGCACGCCGCTGGTGGCGGCCACCGTCGAGCGCATCTTCGGCCGCCGCCCCAATCGCGACATCAATCCCGACGAAGTGGTGGCGGTCGGCGCCGCCATCCAGGGCGGCATCCTGCGCGGCGACATCAAGGACCTGGTGCTGCTCGACGTCACCCCGCTGTCGCTCGGCGTCGAAACGCAGGGCGGCCTGTTCACCCGCCTGATCGAGCGCAATTCCACGATCCCGACCAAGAACACGCAGATCTTCACCACCGTGGTGGACAACCAGGACACGGTGCGCGTCCACGTGCTGCAGGGCGAGCGGCAGCTGTCCAATCAAAACAAGTCGCTGGGCCGCTTCGAGCTGGTCGGCATCCCCCCGGCGCCGCGCGGCATTCCGCAGATCGAAGTGACGTTCGCCATCGACTCGAACGGCATCGTCAACGTGTCGGCTCGCGACCTGGCCACCAACCTGTCGCAAAGCATGCAGATCAATCCCTCCGGCGGCCTTTCGGAAGCCGAGGTGCGCCGGCTGGTGGAAGAAGCCAGCGAATATGCCGAAGCCGACTCGCGCCGGCGTGAGCTGCGGCAGTTGAAGAACCGCGTCGAAGGGCTGATCTACAGCAACGAGCGGGTTTACAACCAGTTTCGCAGCATCCTGCCCGAAGGGTCGGCCCGGCGCGTGCACGACGTCCTGACGCAGGCCCGCAACGCCCTCAACAGCGAAACGCAGGCCGAGCTGGAGGCGGCGATGTTCGACCTCAACTCGGTGGCGCAGATTCTTTCGGAAGTGATGCTGTCCAACGCTCGGGGCTCGACGTCCATGCGCCCCAGCAGTTAGCAAAGGTTGACGTTCGATGGCAAAGCGTGACTATTACGAAGTTCTCGGCGTCGAGCGCACCGCCGGCACGGCCGAGATCAAGACGTCCTACCGCAAGCTCGCGGTCAAATATCATCCCGACCGCAATCCCGGCGACAGCGAAGCCGAAGACCGTTTCAAGGAAGCGTCGGAAGCCTACGAAGTGCTGTCGGACGCCGATAAACGCGCCCGCTACGATCGTTTCGGCCATCAAGGCGTCGCCGGCGCCGGCAGCGCCGGCTTCGATCCGGCGATCTTCGCCGACTTTTCCGACATCCTTGGCGACCTGTTCGGCTTCGGCGGCGGCGGCCGCCGCGGCGGCGCCTCGGGCATGACGCGCGGCGCCGACCTGCGCTACGACCTGTCGCTCACCTTCGAAGAGGCCGCCTTCGGCACCGAGATGACCCTGCGCATCCCGCGCCTGGAAGGCTGTCCCAGGTGCGAAGGCACCGGCAGCGCCGACAAGGCGGCGCCGGCCCCCTGCTCGATGTGCGGCGGGCGCGGCCAGGTGCGCTACAGCCAGGGGTTCTTCACCGTCGCCCGCACCTGCCCGCAGTGCCAGGGAGAAGGCCGCAGAGTCACCAACCCCTGTTCCGAGTGCCGCGGCGAAGGCCGCGTCGAACGCGAACGCTCGATCTCGGTCAAGATTCCCGCCGGGGTCGACACCGGCGCCCGCCTGCGCCTCACCGGCGAAGGCGAGCACGGCCGCCAGGGCGGCCCCGAGGGCGACCTCTACGTCGTGCTCTCGGTCAAGCCCCACAAGACCTTCCGCCGCGACGGCGCCAACGTGCACTCGCGCCTGTCGATCGCCTACGCCCAGGCGGTCCTCGGCACCACGGTGGAGGTGGACACCTTGCGCGGCAAGGCATCGCTGGACGTCCCCCCCGGCACCTCCTACGGCCGCGACTTCCGCCTGCGCGGCGAAGGCATCGAACGCCTCGACGGCAGTGGCCGCGGTGACCAGGTGGTGACCGTCACCATCGAAGTCCCCAACCCGCGCGACCTGTCCGACGACGAGGTCGCCTTGCTCCGCCGCCTGGCCGAGCTGCGCGGCCTCCCCTTGCGAGAGGAAAAAACCGTCCTCGACCGGGTGAAGAACCTCTTCGCCTGACCCCGCCGCCAACCCGCTCGCGCGTCGCCCCGCGGCGCGCAGGCTAGCCCGGTGCGGCGGGCGTCCGGCGACGCCAGGCGGCCAGCCAGTTCCCCAACATGCCCTATCTGCGGCGGGTCTACCGCGTCCACCCCGACCATGAAGACGCCCTGGTCGCCGACCTCTGGCAGGCCGGCACCCTGGGCGTCGAAACCGACGCCGGAGCGCCGTTCGGCAGTGAAACCGCGGAGCAGGCCAGCCCGGCCACCGTCGATAGCCGCGCCGCCGCCGCGGACGCCGGCCGCGGTGACAGCGCTTGGGTGGGCCAGGTTGCCGCCGACAAAAGCGGGATGGACGCCGCCGAGGAGGGGCGCGACAAGGACGCCGGGGCCGAGGGACGCGACAGAGTCGCCGGGGGCGGGAAGGGCGACCAGGCTCCCGGGTGGGTGCGGTTGACCGCTTATTTTGCCTTGCCTGTGGCCGGTTTGCCGCAGCCGATCTCGCCGTTGGTGGCCTCCGGGGCCGCGGTGTGCGAGCTGGAGGCTGTCCTGCAGGATACGGACTGGATGGCGGAGTATCGCCGCCGGTCGCAGCCCTTCCTGCTAGGCCGCAGCCTGGTCGTCGATCCCGGTGAGCCCGAAGAGGGCGCCGCCGCCGCGCCGGCCGCGCCGCTGGGGGAAGCGGGCGACGGCGGCGCGTCCGGGCGCCGGCTGCTGCGCCTGCCGGCGCGCACCGCGTTCGGCACCGGCAGCCACGAATCGACGTCGCTGGCGATCGATTTGCTGGAAGCGGAGGATCTGGCCGGCCGCACGGTGCTGGACGTGGGCACCGGCACCGGCATCCTCGCCTTTGCGGCGCTTGCCTGGGGCGCTGCCGGCGCCGTGGCGTTCGACGTCGATCCGGTCGCGGTCTTCCAGGCGCGCCTCAACAGCCGCCTCAACAGCCTCTTTCCGCTGCTGTTCACCGGCCGCGCCGCGGCCCTCAGGGCGGCCCTCCAAGGGCGGCGATTCGACGTGGCGGTGGTCAACGTGGTGCCTGAACAGGCACTGCCCGACCTGGCGGACATGGTGCCGGCGGTCGCCAGCTCCGGCGCGCTGATCCTTTCCGGCCTGCTGGCCGAGCGCGCCCCAGACGTGCTGGCGCATTGCGCCGCCCTGGGCCTGGGCGAAACCGCCCGCCGCCAGGCCGGCGATTGGGTGGCCCTGCGCCTGGCCCGCGGCGATCAAGCCCGGCCGTCGCCGCACCACCAGCAACAGGAAGTCCGCGGCCAGGCGCCGCCAGGCGGCGCACCGGCGAGCCGATGATCACCCTGCTGGTCGAGCCGCACCGCTTCGACGCCGGCGACGCCGGTGCGTCTGCCACCTCCGAGCTGGTGATCGAGGGCGACGTGTACCGCCACCTGTTTCGCGCCCGGCGGGTGGCGGTGGGTGAGCGCTTGCGGGTGGTGGACGGTGCGGGGCGGGCGCGCTGGGGGACGGTGGCGCGGGTGGGGCGCAGCGCGGCAATCGTCACCCTGGAAGGGCCGGCCGCGGACAACGAGCCGCGGCTGACGGTGGTGCTGCTGGTGGCGACGCCGCGGCCCGAGCGGGCTGCCTGGCTGGTGGAAAAAGCGACGGAGGTGGGGGTGGTGGCCATCCGGTTCCTGCAGACGGAGCGGGCGCCGCGCGATCTGGGCGAAGGTGCCGTGGCGCGGCTGCGGCGGGTGGTGGCGGCCGCTGTCGAGCAGTGCCACCGCTCGCGCTGCCCCGAGGTCACCGGACCGCACCCTTTTGCCGCGGTGCTCAGGGGCGGCGGCCTGGCGGACGGCGTGGGGCGGCGCTGGTGGCTCGATCCTGCCGCCGCGGCCTCGGCTGGTCAGGCCGGCGCCGACGGCGGCGCGGCGCCGCTGGACGACTCCAAGGACGGCGGGGGGCTGCTGGTCGGCCCGGATGGGGGCGCGCCGTTGCCGGCCGGCCCGGAGGGCGTTGCGGCGCTCCTGGTGGGGCCGGAGGGAGGGTGGGCGCCTGGCGAAAGTGCGGCGTTGCGGGCGGACGGATGGCACGGGGTGACGCTGGGGGAGCGCGTGCTGCGCATCGAGACCGCGGCGGTGGCGGGCGCCGCGCTGCTGCTCCTGACCCCGGTGCCGGCGATGGTCGCGGGGGCTGTGGCGCAGTAGACACTTGCCGGGGTCACACGTTAGAGTCGACGAACCCGGATAAGGAGACCAACCAGTGGACGCCGCCAACTCGCAAAGCCCTTTCACCAACGTCCGCTGGATCTGGATGAACGGCCAGCTCATCGAGTTCGAGCGCGCCACCATCCATGTCATGACGCATGCGCTGCACTACGGCTCGGGAGTGTTCGAAGGCATCCGCTGCTACAGGACGCACACCGCGCCCGGCGGGTCGGCCATCTTTCGGCTGCCGGAGCATCTCAGCCGCCTGGAGTATTCGGCCAAGGTATACCGCATGGACGTCGGGTACTCGGCGGCGCAGCTGGACGAAGCCATCTGCGCGACGATCCGGGCCAACGGGTTTGAAGAGTGCTACATCCGGCCGCTGGTCTACCGCGGCTTCGGCACCATGGGGGTCAATCCGCTCAACTCGCCGGTCGAAGTGGTGATCGGCGTCTGGCCGTGGGGCAAGTACCTGGGCGAAGACGGCCTGACGTCGGGCGTGGACGTGTGCGTCTCGTCGTGGCGTCGCCCTTCCTCCAGCACGCTGCCGGCGATGGCCAAGGCGACGGGCAACTACCTCAACTCGGCGCTGATCAAGATGGAGGCGATCACCAACGGCTTCACCGAGGGGATCGCGCTGGACTCGGGCGGCTACGTCAGCGAAGGCTCCGGTGAAAACCTCTTCCTGGTGGATCACGGCGTGCTGCTGACGCCGCCGGTGTCGGCGTCGCTGCTGCCGGGCATCACGCGCGACGCCGTGATCACGCTCGCCACGGACATGGGCCTCCCGGTGCGCGAACAGGTCATCCCGCGCGGCCTGCTGTACACCTGCCAGGAGCTGTTCCTGACCGGCACCGCGGCTGAAATCACGCCCATCCGCAGCGTCGATCGGATTCAGGTCGGCGCCGGCCGGCCGGGTCCGATCACCCGCCAGCTGGCCGCCGAATTCCTGGGGATCATCGGTGGCGACATCAAGGATCGCCATGGGTGGCTGTCGCCGGTCTATACCGAAGGCAAGCCGGACAAGCAGGCAAAAGCACAGGCCGAAGCGCCCGCGGAAGTCCTCGCCGGGGTCGGCGGTTCCGCTACCGGCGGCTAGTACCCCGCTGCCCCGCGAAATACCCCGATGAATATCAACGACCTGCTGAAAATCGCCGTCGAGCGCAAGGCTTCGGACCTTCACCTCAAGGTGGGGAGCCATCCGGTGCTGCGTGTGGACGGCGACCTGGCGCCGCTCGGCGAGCTCAAGCGCCTGATGCAAGAGGACACCATCGCCATGGCGTTCTCGATCATGAACGCGCGCCAGAAGCAGCGGTTCAAGGAAGAGTTCGAGCTGGACATCGCCTATTCGGTGCCCGGCCTGGGCCGCTTCCGCTGCAACGTCTTCCAGCAGCGCGGCGCGGTTGGCCTGGTCATGCGCGTCATCCCGGCGCGCATCCAGAGCGTGCGCGAACTGATGCTGCCGCCGGTGCTGGAAAGGATTTGCGAGGAGCGGCGCGGCCTGGTGCTGTGCACCGGCACCACCGGTTCCGGCAAGTCGACGACGCTGGCCGCGATGATCGACTACATCAACAACAGCCGCGGCGAGCACATCATGACCATCGAGGACCCGATCGAGTTCCTCCACCGCGACAAGAAATCGATCGTCAACCAGCGCGAAGTGGACGTGGACACGCGCGGCTTCTCGCCGGCGCTGCGCGCCGCCCTGCGCCAGGACCCCGATGTCCTGCTGGTGGGCGAAATGCGCGACTTCGAGACGATCGAAACGGCGCTGCTGGCGGCCGAAACCGGCCACCTGGTGTTTTCGACCCTGCACACGCTGGACGCCACCGAAACCGTCAACCGCATCATCTCGGTGTTCCCGCCGCACCACCAGAAGCAGATCCGCATCCAGCTGTCGCAGGTGCTGCGCTCCATCGTCTCGCTGCGCCTGGTGCCGCGCGCCGACGGCATCGGCCGCGTGCCGGCGGCCGAAGTGCTGATCTCGACCGCCTATATCCGCGAGTGCATCGAAAACAAGGAAAAGACCAAGTACATCCGCGAGCAGATCGCCCTGGGCACCAGCCAATACAACATGCAGACGTTCGACCAGTCGCTCTTCCAGCTTTACAAGAGCGGCCTGATCACGCTGGACGAAGCCCTCAAGCGCGCCACCAACCCGGACGAATTCAAGCTCAAGATCCAGGGTGTCCAGTTCACCGCCGACATCTCGCGCGAGCAGATGGAAGAGGCTCTCGCCATGCCGGGAGACGGCGACCTCCTGGGCGGCGCCGATGCGTTCGAGCTCGAACAGCACTGATCCGCCGCGCCCTGCCGTCTCCTGCTACGACCGGGCGTGCCAGCTGCTGGCCTTACGGCCCCACTTCCGCCGCGAGCTGGCGGTCAAGCTGGCGCGGCGCGGCTACCCTGCACCCGATATCGACGCCGCGCTCGATCGCCTGCAAGGCCAGGGCTACCTGGACGACGCGGCGACGTCCCAGGCGTGGGTCGCCTCGCGCCTGGCGCGCGGCGGCCTGGGGCAGAGCCGCCTGCGCGCCGAGCTGGCCAGGCGCGGCGCGGCGCCCGAGGCGGCCGCGGCGGCCCTGGCCGACCTGCCGCAGGACGACCTGGCGGCGGCGCGCGAAGCGGCCCGGCGCTGGCACGGCCGCACGCCGGATGCGCTGGCGCGGCACCTGGCGCGAAAGGGCTTCTCCCGCCGTGCTATCTTTGCCGTCCTGAAAGATCACCCCGTGGCGGCCGGGCTGTCCGACAAGGCGGCCGGCGCCTGGGACGACGACTCCGGCGACCCTGAAGACGGTTCCTCGTAGCCCGGCCGCACCGCGGCAGGCATCCCGGAAATCGGCGGAAACCGGGGATCATGACCACCCCGACAGCGCGTGTGACCGATGATGAAAAGCTCTGACATCCGCACCAGTTTTACCGAGTTCTGGCGGGCGCGCGGTCACCGCGTGCAGGCCAGCGCGCCGCTCGTGCCGCACCGTGACCCCACGCTGCTGTTCACCAACGCCGGCATGGTGCCGTTCAAGAACTATTTTCTGGGCCAGGAAAAGCCGCCGTCGCCGCGCGCCGTATCGGTACAGAAATGCATGCGCGTGTCGGGTAAGCATAACGACCTGGAAAATGTCGGCCCCAGCGCCCGCCATCACACCTTCTTCGAGATGTTGGGCAACTTCTCCTTTGGCGACTACTTCAAGGAGGAGGCGATCCGCGGCGCCTGGGAGCTGGTGACCAAGGTGTGGAAGATTTCCCCGTCGCGCCTGACCGCCACGGTCTACGAAGACGACGACGAGGCGCACGACCTGTGGCTGGCGATCTCCCAGCTGCCCCCCGAGCGCGTCCGCCGCTGCGGCAAGGAAGACAACTTCTGGGCGATGGGCGATACCGGCCCCTGCGGGCCGTGCAGCGAGATCTTCGTCGATCTCCATCCCGAACGCCCCGCCGTCGATTGGGACCAGGGCACCGCCGCCGGGCGCTACCTCGAAATCTGGAACCTGGTGTTCATGCAGTACGAGCGCGACGAAGACGGCCAGCTGCGGCCGCTGCCGCGCCCGTCGATCGACACCGGCGCCGGCCTGGAGCGGGTCGCCTCGGTGCTGCAGGGGGTGGACTCCAACTACGACACCGACCTGTTCAAGCCGCTGATCGAGGCGGCCGCCGAACTGGCCGGCGTGCGCTACGGCGACCCGGCCGAGCCCGATCGCGACGTGTCGCTGCGCGTCATCGCCGACCACGTGCGCGCCGTGTCGTTCCTGCTCGCCGACGGCGTCATCCCCGGCAACGAGGGGCGCGGCTACGTGCTGCGGCGCATCCTGCGGCGGGCGGTGCGCCACGGCATGCGCCTGGGCTTCGAAGAGCCGTTCCTGTACCGGCTGGTGCCGGTTTTGGGCGAGGTGATGGGCGACGCCTACCTGGAGCTGGCGGCCACCCGCCAGTCTTCGGTGCCGACGGTGCGGGCGGAAGAGGAAAAGTTCCGTTCGACCGTCGCCAACGGCCAGTTCCAGGTCCTGGAGGAGATCGAGCGCCTGCGCGGGACGGGCGGCTCGGTGCTGCCGGGCGCGATGGTCTTTCGCCTGTACGACACCTACGGTCTGCCGATCGACGTGATCCGCCAGATCGCCGAAGAAGAGCGCTTCCGCGTCGACGAAGAGGGCTTCAGCGCGGCGCTGGAAGCACAGCGCGAGCAGTCGCGCCGCGCCACCCAGGAGGTGCAGAGCCGCCTTGCCGCGCTGCGCGAGGTGGTCAGCGGCCATGCGGAAATCGCCGAAACGCGCTTCGAAGGCTACGACCGCACGGAGCTGCTGGGCGGCACGGCCGAGGTGGTGCGCATCGCCACCTGGAAGGACGGATCGCCGATGCGGGTGGCGACGCTGGAAGAAGGCCAGCTCGGCGTCGTGGTGCTGGATCAGACGGTGTTCTACGCCGAGTCGGGCGGCCAGGTCGGCGACGTCGGCCAGCTTGAATGGGACGGCGGCGCCGGGCGCGCGCGCGTCGTCGACACGCAAAAGGATGCCGCCGGCGTGATCTTCCATTTTGTCGAGGTGGAGCGGGGGGCGCTGTCGCGCCATTCCCGCGTCGACCTGCGCGTGGACCACGACGTGCGCTTGGCCGTCCAGCGCAATCACACCGCGACCCACCTGCTGCACGCGGCGCTGCGCCAGGTGCTCGGCAAGAGCGTCCGCCAGGCGGGGTCGCTGGTGGCACCCGACCGGTTGCGCTTCGATTTCACCTACCACCGCGGCGTCTTCCGCAAGGAGCAGGAGGAGATCGAAGACCTGGTCAACGAATGGGTGCGGCGGGCGGTGGTCACCGACTTCGTCTGGCGCAGCTACCAGGAGGCAATCGCCGCGGGCGCCATGGCCCTCTTCGGCGAGAAGTACGGCGACCGCGTGCGCACCGTCAACGTGCCCGGCTTCAGCCTGGAGCTGTGCGGCGGTTGCCACGTTCACAACACCGGCGAGATCGGCCTGTTCCTGATCGATTCGGAGCGCGGCGTCGCCTCGGGCGTGCGCCGCATCGAAGCGCTGACCGGCAGCCGGGCGCTCGAAGAGGCACGCCGCCAGCGCACCGCCTACGCCGAGCTGGTGTCGCGGCTCGGCATCCGTTCGGGCGATTACGAGCAGCAGCTGCAGCGGGCGGAACAGCTGCGCCAGCGCCAGGACCAGCTGGAAGGCGAGATGCGGCGCCTGCGCATGCAGCTGGTTTCGGGCAGCGCCGCGACGCCGGACGAAGAGCTGCTGGTCGACGGCATCCGGGTGGTGGCGCGGGAGGTGCCGCCGGCGCCGGCGTCCGAGCTGCGCGACATGGCCGACGCCTTGCGCTCCAAGCTGGGCTCGGGGGTGGTGGTGATCGGCACCCGCGGCGAAGACACGGTGTCGCTGGTGGCGGCGGTGAGCAAGGACCTGACGCCGCGCATCAAGGCCGGCGAGCTGGTCAAGAAGCTGTCAGCGGTGGTGGGCGGCGGCGGCGGCGGGCGCGCCGATTTTGCCCAGGCCGGCGGCCGCGAACCCGACAAGCTGCCGCAGGCGCTCGCCGCCGTCGCCGCCGCGGTGCGCGAGCAGCTGGCGCGCTGACCGGCTCGCCGGGGCCGGCGTCACCTCGGTCCGGCACCCGGCCGGCGCCTGGCTAGAGGACGGTTTCCCGCAACACTTCTTCGATCGTCGTCACGCCGTCGCGGACCTTTTGCAGGCCGCTGCCGCGCAGCGTGATCATGCCGTTCTGGATCGCCTTGACGCGCAGCTCGTAGGAGCTGGCGCCCGACAGGATCATCTCGCGCACCTCGTCGTCCACTTCCATCGCTTCGTACAGCGCGATGCGCCCCTTGTAGCCGGTGTTGCTGCACCGCTCGCAGCCGCGGCCGCGGAAGAGCTTCAGGTTGCGCGACTCGGCCTCGGCGAAGCCGGCTTCGATCAGGGCGTTGGGCGGCACCTCGGGCGCCGGTTCGCGGCAGAAGGAGCAGATGCGCCGCACCAGCCGCTGGGCGGCGATCATGTGCACCGAGGTGGCCACCAGGAACGGCTCGATGCCCATGTTCATCAAGCGGTTGATCGACGACGGGGCGTCGTTGGTGTGGAGCGTCGAAAGCACCAGGTGGCCGGTCATGGCGGCCTTGATCGCCACTTCGGCGGTTTCGAAGTCGCGGATCTCGCCGACCAGGATGATGTTGGGGTCCTGGCGCAGGAACGAGCGCAGCGAGGCGGCGAAGTTGAGGCCGATCTGCTCGCGCATCTGCACCTGGTTGATGCCCATCAGGTTGAACTCGACCGGGTCTTCGGCGGTGATGATGTTGACTTCGGGGGTGTTGATGCGTTGCAGCGCCGAATACAGGGTGTTGGTCTTGCCGGAGCCGGTGGGCCCGGTGACCAGCACCATGCCGTAGGGCTTGAGGATGGCGTTTTCGAAACGGCGCAGCGATTCGGCCTCGAAGCCGAGCTTCGCCATGTCGAGCATGAGCTTGTCTTTGTCGAGCAGCCGCATGACGATCTTTTCGCCGAACAGCGTCGGCAGGACCGACACGCGGTAGTCCAGGTCCTTGGCCTTGCCGCCGATCTTGGTCTTGATCTTGATGCGGCCGTCCTGCGGCAGGCGCTTTTCGGCGATGTCGAGGCGCGCCATGATCTTGACGCGGCTGGTGATCGCCTCCTTGAGCTTGAGCGGCGGGTGCATCATCTCGTAGAGGATGCCGTCGATGCGGTAGCGGACGCGGTATTCCTTTTCGTAGGGCTCGATGTGGATGTCGGAGGCGCCGCGCTTGATGGCATCGGTCAGCACGATGTTGACCAGCTTGACGACCGGCGCCTGCTCCGCCTCTTCTTCCAGGGCCGCCAGGTCGAAGTCGGAGTCTTCGGCGAGGACCTCCAGGTCGGTCGGCGTGCCGGCCTCTTCCGTCAGGTCCTCCATGACCTTCTTGAGCTCGATCGCGTGGGTCGAGCCGTAGTAGCGGTCGATGGCGGCGCGGAGGTCGGATTCGGCCGCCAGCACCGGCTCGACCTTGTAGCCGGTCATGAACTTGACGTCGTCCATGGCGAAGACGTTGGTGGGGTCGAGCATCGCCACGGTGACGGTGGCGCCGGCCTTGCCGACCGGCACGATGATGTATTTGCGCGCCAGCTCCGGCGGGATGATCTTGACCACCGCTTCGTCGATCTCGGTCGCCTGGAGGTCCACGGCCGGCACGCCGAAGTGCTGGCTCAACGCCTCCACCAGCTGCCGCTCGTTGAGGTGGCCCAGCTTGATGAGCGCCGCGCCCAGCCTGCCGCCCTGCTCCTTCTGATAGGCCAGCGCTTCCTGAAGCTGCTGCGTATCGATCCTGCCGGTGCGTATCAACAGTTCGCCGATCTTGTCCGGCGAAGAAGTCGGTTTGCGTGCGGCGAATTCCGGTGGTGCCATGCGCTCTCCTGGTGGGGCGATACGGACCCCCTTGCCGGCCCGGGAGAGGCCGGCACTGCCCCGTAGCTAGACTGTAGCTGCCACGGAGTTTAGCAGCGCCGCAGCGTGCTCTGCCAGCCGCTCGGGCGGGATTTGCAGCAAGCAGGCCTTGGGCTCGGCAAAGCGCCGGTAGCAGAAGCTGCAGGGCAGCCGGTGCACCAGCGCCCGCTCGGGCGCGCCGTAGGGGCCGTGGCGCGCCGGATCGGTCGGCCCCATCACCATCAGCACCGGAGTCCCCAGGGCGTGGGCGAGATGGATGGGGCCGGTATCGCCGCCCAGCGCCAGGGTGGCGCGGCGCAGCAGCGCCGCGAGCGACGGCAGGTCGGGCGCCGCCACGGCCTGGGCGGCGCCGGCGCTGGCCGCCACCACCGCCCCGGCCAGGTGCTCTTCACCGGGCCCGGCGGCGACGCGGGTGGGCACTCCCGTCGTATCCAGCAGGCGGCGCGCCGCGGCGCCCCACCAGGCGGCGGGATAGGCCTTGTTGCCCCAGCCGGCGCCGGGGTGGACCAGGGCGAAGGCGCCGTTGCCGGAGGGTACCTCGGCGGCACCTGCCGCCGTGGCGCCGCGCAGCAGGCGGTCGCCGCCGAAGTCGGCCGGCTCGCGCGGCAGGCCCAATGCGTCGAGCAACGACAGGGTGCGGTCCACGGCGTGGGTGCCGTGCGCCGCCACCGTCTCGGAGAGCCACAGCGCGCTCGACGGCTCGCGGCGGCTGGCGCGGGCGTGGCCGATGCGGCGGCCGCACAGCGACAGCAGGGCGAGGACGGCGGCTTTGTGGTTGCCCATCAGGTCGAGCACCACCTGCGGCGCAAAGCGATCCAGGTCGGCAAGCAGCTCCGCCGCCTGGGCGAGCGTCCGGCCCGCCAGGGGCCGCCGCCCCCAGCGGCGCAGCCGCACCACGAGCAGCTGGTCGAGGTCGGGATGGCCGGCGAGCAGCGGCGCAAAGGCTTCCTCCACCACCCAGCCGAGCACCGCCTGCGGCAGGTGGCGGCGCAGGGCGGTGAGCACCGGCAGCGCGTGCACCACGTCGCCCAGGCTGCTGGTGCGCACCAGCAGGATGCGCGGGCGCGGTGGCAGCGGCTCGCCGCGGTTCACGGCTTGCCGGCCGCCGGCGCCGACGCCGACGACGCCGGCGGCGTGGCGGTGGCGGGGGTGCCGGCGAGCTGCTGGACGCGGGTGATGAGGTCGCTGGTGGCATGGTCCTTGGGGTCGCCGACCAGCGCCGTGCGGCCGCCGTAGGCGCGCACCACGTCGTACTCGGGCACGCGCTCCGGCACGCCGTAGTCGGTGCCCTTGCAGTGCACGTCGGGGCGCAGGCTGGCCAGCAGAGCGGCGGGGGAGTCCTGGTCGAAGACCACCACGAAGTCGACCGGCGCCAGCGCCGCCAGCAGCTCGGCGCGCTCGCCGGCGGGCACCAGCGGCCTGCCGCGGCCCTTCAGGCGGGCCACCGAGGCGTCGCCGTTGATCGCCACCACCAGCGCATCCGCCTGCGCGCGGGCCGCCTGCAGGTAGCGCAGGTGACCGACGTGCAGCAGGTCGAAGTGGCCATTGGCGAAGGCGATCCGGCGGCCCGCCAGGCGCAGCTCCGCCAGCCGCGCCGCAAGGTCCTGCTCGCTCAGGACGACGCCCATCGCAGCTCCTCCAGCGGCCGGGGGTCGGCACGGATCACCCGCCGCAGCTCGTCCGGGCCCAGGGTGGCGGTGCGCGCCTTCATCACCACCACGCCGCCGGCATAGTTGGCCAGGATCGCTGCCTCCAGCGGCGTGGCGCCGGCTGCCAGGGCCAGCGCGCAGGCGCCGATCACGGTGTCGCCGGCGCCGGTGACGTCGGCCACCTGGTCGCCGCCGGAAACCGGCAGGTGGGCGGCGCCGCCGCCTGTCCGGAACAGGCTCATGCCGCGGCTGCCGCGGGTCACCAGCAGGAATCCGACCCCCAGGCGGTCCAGTCCCAGGCGGCCGGCGCGCTCGACCGAGCCCGGATCGTCGTCGTGGATGCGCTGGCCGAGCAGCGCTTCGGCCTCTTCCTGGTTGGGGGTGGCGCCGTCGAGGCCGGCGAAGGCGGCCAGCCGGTAACGGCTGTCGCCCACCAGCGGCGCCCCCGGCGCCAGCGCCTCCTTGAGGGGCGCCACCAGCGCCGGATCCACCGTGCCGTAGCCGTAGTCGGAGACGATGCCGGCGCGCGCCAGGCCGCGCCAGCCGGCGAGCGCCGCGGCGAAGCGCTGCCGCTCGGCCGCCGCCAGCGCCAGCGAGTCTTCGATGTCGTAGCGCACGATCTGCTGCTTGACCTGGCTGGGGCCGCCGCCCAGGATGCGCACCTTGGTGGGGGTGCGGAAGCCCCGCCGCACCGCCACGCCGTCGGTCGCCACGCCGAGCGCCGCCAGCCGCTCGCACAGCCGTTCGCCGTTGGCGTCGTCGCCCACCACGCCCAGCGGCAGCGGCGTGCCGCCGAGCGCCGCCACGTTGGCCACCGCGTTGGCGCCGCCGCCGGGGAGCAGCAGCTCTTCCTGGAAGCGCAGGATCAGCACCGGCGCTTCGCGGCTGATCCTTTTGGGCTCGCCGGTGACGAACACGTCCGCCACCATGTCCACCAGCATCAGGATCCGCTGGCCCGCCATCCCATCCACCAGCGCCAGCAGCCGCTCAGTCGTCGGAACTATTTCTCTATCAGTCATTTGCGCAGCCGGATTGTAGCAGGAGGGGGAGCGGCTGGTAAGCTAACCGGCATGGGTGAACCGATGCCGGCGTCAGCTGCGGGCGGGCTTGCGAGCGGGGCCGCGCTGACCACCACGCACCAGGGGATCTTCGCCTGGGCGCGAGCCGCCGGGATGCGGCCGGTGCGGCTCGGCCTGGCCTGCTGCGCGGTCGAAATGACGGCGGCGGTCGGGCTCGGCGACGCGGACGGGAGCGCGGCGGCGGCGCCGCCGCCGGTCACCGCGCCGGCGGCGAGCGACGTGCTGATCGTCGCCGGGACGGTGAGCGAAAAGCTGGTGCCGTGGCTGCGCGACCTGTGGGAGCAGATGCCGGCGCCCAAGTGGGCGGTGGCGGTGGGGGCCTGCGCCAGCTGCGGCGGGCCGTTTGCCACCTACGCCGTCACCCAGGGGATCGACCGCGTGCTGCCAGTTTCCGTCTACGTGCCGGGCTGTCCGCCGGCGCCCGAGGCGCTGCTGCTCGGTCTCATGCACCTGGCCAAGAAGATCGAGCGCGAACGGAGGCGGCGCTGAGCGTCGATCCGCTGTTGGGCGAGCTGCGCCAGGAGCTCGGCGACGCCATCGTCGCGACGTCGGAAGGCGCCGCGCCCGGCGCCGCCAACTCTGCAAGCGCCGCGGCCGGCGCCGCCAACTCCGAAGGCGCCGTGAGCGCTGGCAGGCATCCGTCGTCGCTGCTCACCATCGAGGTGCGGTGCGCGGAGCTGGGACGGGTCGCGGGGCTGCTCTACGGGCGCTTTCGCTTCACCTTCCTGGCGGACCTGTGCGCCGCCGACGATCCCGGTCTGCCGCAGCGCTTCCAGGTGGTGTATCACCTGTATAGCTTTCGCGAGAACCGCCGCCTGCGCTTGCGGGTGCGCGCCGCCCAGGGCGAACCGGTGCCGAGCGTCCGCGGCGTGTGGCGCGCCGCGGATTGGCCCGAGCGCGAAGCCCACGAGATGCTGGGGGTGACCTTCGGCGGCCACCCCGACCTGGCGCCGCTGCTGCTGTGGGAGGGCTTCGCCGGCCATCCGCTGCGCAAGGACTTCCCGCTGGCGGGCCTGGCGACCGGCGCCGCGCCGGCGCTGGCGCCGGAACTGCCCCAGCCCCCGGCGGACGGTGGCCCCGCTTGAGCGACCTGGCGACCGCCGCCACGGCCGAGCTGGCGTTCGGGCCGCGGCATCCGGCGATGCAGGGGATGCTGCGGCTGCGCCTGACTCTCGACGGCGACACCGTCGTCGATTGCCGGCCGCTGATCGGCTACGGGCATCGCGGCCTGGAAAAGCTGTTCGAAGGCTACTCGCTGCGCGACAACGTGGCGCTCACCGACCGGCTCGACTTCGTCGCCGCGGCCGCCGCCAACATCGCCTACGCCGGCGCGGTGGAGCGGCTGCTGGGGCTGGACGCGCCGCCGCGGGCGCGCTATCTGCGCGTGGTCCTGGCGGAGCTGCAGCGCCTGGCGTCGCACCTGCTGTGGCTGGGCACCTTCGCCGAGGACGCCGGCGTGCCGGCGCTGCTGGCGCCCTGCCTGCACCGGCGCGAGCAGGTGCTGGACCTGCTGGCGGCATACTGCGGCGCCCGGCTGACGCTGCGCTGCGCGCTGCCCGGCGGCATGCCGCGCGACGCGCCCGACGGCTGGCTTGCCGCCTGCGGCCAGCTGGCGGCGGCGGCGCCGGCCTGGGTGGACGGTTGGGAGGCGGCGCTGGCGGCGGATCGCATCTTCCGCAACCGCACCGTCGGGTTGGGCCTGCTGGCGCCCGAAACGGCGATCGCGCTGGGCGTGACCGGCCCCTGCCTGCGCGCCAGCGGCGTCGATTTCGACCTGCGGCGGGCGCTGCCGTACGACGCTTACGACGCCCTCGACGTCGAGGTGCCGCTGCGACAGAACGGCGATGCCTACGATCGCTGCCTGGTCCGGCTGGCCGACATGCGGCAGGCGGCGCTGCTGGTCACCCAGGCGGTCGAGCGCATGCCCGCCGGGCCGGTCGGGCCGGCCGCGGCGCCGCCGGATGAGGCGCCGCCGGATGAGACGGCGCCAGCCGGCGCGTGGCAAGACGAGGTCTACTTTGCCGTGGAAGGGCCGCGTGGGGAGCTCGGTTTCTACGTTGCCGTGGCCGGCCGGGCGGCGGGTGCGGCGGCTCCCAGCCTGGATGAGGCGCCGCGCCGGTGTCATGTGCGCTCGCCGTCGCTCTTCTGTTTGCAGGCGCTGCCCGAGATGGCCCGCGGCCACGAGGTCGGTGAGCTGGTGGTGCTGCTGGGGTCGTTGGACCTGGCGCTCGGCGAAGTGGATCGCTGAGGTCATCGCCCACGGGACGTGCCATTTTGGCGCTCGATCCGCGGGCTTTGGCGCGCCGCGGCCGTCGTATCCTTGCCGAACCGGGGGCATGGGCGGGCGCTGCCGCCCGCGGTGGGTGGCTGGCCGACAAGGCATTCATCTTGCTGATGCGCGAGACGGCGGCTGCGGACGAGCGGCCTGACGGCCGCTGCCCGCTCGTGGACCAACCGGGACAACGGACCGGTCCGCGCGCCGCGGTTCGCCATCAACGGCAAAGCGCTCACCAGGTGGAGGCGTCAGGGGGATGATCGAAGCACAGAGCTTGAGCCGCAAGTTTGGCGACTTCACCGCCGTGGACGGCGTGTCGTTTGCCGCCGCGGATCACGAGATCCTGGGGATCCTGGGTCCGAACGGTGCCGGCAAGACGACTACCATCCGCATGATCACGGGGTTCCTGCCGCCCACCGGGGGCCGGGTGACGGTCGCCGGGCACGACCTGTTCGAGGCGCCGACCCAGGTCCGCCGCGAGCTCGGATACCTGCCCGAGAACGTCGCCCTCTACCCCGAGATGCGGGTCGACGAATACCTGGGCTACCGCGCCCGGCTGGAGGGGCTGGTCGCCGCCGAAGCGCGCAGCTCGATCGCGGAATCGATCGACCGCTGCCTGCTGGGCGACGTGCGTCACCAGATCATCGGCACGCTGTCCAAGGGCTACCGCCAGCGGGTCGGACTGGCCACGGCGATCCTCCACCATCCGCGCGTGCTGGTGCTGGACGAACCCACCGTCGGCCTGGATCCCAAGCAGATCATCGCCATCCGCGAGCTGATCCGCGAGCTGGGGCGCGAGCGGACGCTGCTGCTGTCCACCCACATCCTGCCCGAGGTCGAGCTGCTCTGCGACCGGGTGCTGATCATCGATCGCGGCCGCATCGCCGCCGAAGGCACGCCCGAAGCGCTGCGCCAGTCCTTTGTCGGCAACACCGGCGTCCGGGTGCTGCTCAAGGACGCTCCCGTCGACGCCCGCGCCGCCCTGGAGAGCCTGGCGGGCGTGCTGGCGGTGCATCCCGGCGCCGCCGGCGACGGCAGCTTCGTTCTGGAGTGCGAACGCGGCGCCGACCCGCGCGAGCAGGTGTTCCACGCCGCGGTCGAGCGCCGCTGGGTGCTGCTCGAGCTGGCGCAGGAGCGCGCCTCGCTCGAAGACGTCTTCGTCCGCCTCACCACGCGCGACCTGGCGAGCGAAGCGCACCACGACTCGCACGATTCCCATGATTCCCACGACCCGGACAACGCGACCGTCCCCGGCGACCACCACGGTACGCCGCCCGACGCCTCCGGCGAGAACAGCGAGGTGCCGTCGTGAAGGCATTGTGGGCCGTCTTCCTGCGCGAGCTGCGCGCCTATTTCGTGTCGCCGCTCGCCTACCTGGTGCTGTTTTTCTTCCTGCTGTACAACGGCTTCGTCTTCTCGACCGTGGTCAGCTACCTGAACAATCCGCAGGCCCCCAGCATCGAGCGGCCGCTCGACAGCATGTTCCAGGGGTTCTTCTTCTGGATCCTGCTGCTGTTCCTCTGCACCGTGCTGACCATGCGGCTGATCTCCGAGGAGCTGCGCTCGGGATCGATCGAAGTGCTGATGACCGCGCCGGTCACGGAGGTCCAGGTGGTGCTCGGCAAGTACCTGGCGGCGCTGACGTTCTACTGCGCCCTGTGGGCGCCGACCGTGAGCTATGCGCTGATCGTCGGCCACTACGCGCGCGTCGATTGGGGGCCGATCGCCGGCGGCTACTTCGGCATCTTCTGGCTGGGGGCGCTGTTCCTTGCGATCGGCCTGCTGTTTTCGGCGCTCACCCGCAGCCAGCTGCTGGCCGCCATCATGACCTTCGCGGTGCTCACCATCCTGTTCGTGGTCGGCCTGCTGGAAAATCTTTTCAACGGCGACGCCGCCCGCCAGGCGCTCAGCTATGTCGACCTGTACGGCCACATGGAGGAGATGCACAAGGGCATCATCGATACCCGCCACCTGATCTATTACGGATCGGCGATCTTCTTTTTCCTCTTCCTCGCCAGCCGGGCGCTCGAAGACCGCAAGTGGAGGTGACCGGATGGAAACCTTGAGGCGCCGGCGGCTGGTCAAGACGGGTACCCTGTCGGCGGGCGCGCTGCTGATCCTGGCGCTGCTCGTCATGCTCAACTACTTTGGCTGGAAGTACTACAAGCGTTTCGACTGGACCGGCAGCCGGATCTACTCGCTGTCGCCCAAGAGCCAGGAGGTGCTCAAACACCTCAACCACGACGTCGACGTGGTGATGCTGATCCCGATCGGCTCCAACGTCTACGAGCAGAGCCGCGAGCTGCTGCAGCGCTTCGCCTCCGCCTCGCCGCACGTCCACCTGCAGGTGGTGGATCCCGAAAAGAACCCGGCGCGCGCCGCGCAGCTGCAGCAGAGCTACGGCCTCACCGCCCCCAGCGTGGTGTTCGCCTCGGGCGCCGACCGGCGGGTGGTGGACACCGCCGACATGGCCGACATGGATTACTCCGGCATGCAGCTGGGCCAGCAGCCCGAAATGACCGGCTACAAGGGCGAGCAGCTCTTCACCAGCGCCCTGCTGCAGCTGAGCGAAGGCCGCAAGCCGAAGATCCTGTTCACCACCGGCCACGGCGAACGGGCGCTCGACGACACCCAGGGGCGCGGCCTGTCCAACGCCCGCCAGCTGCTGGGCGCCGACAATTTCCAGATGGAGGAGTGGGCGTCGCTCGGCAAGCCGGCGGTGCCGGACAAGACCGACCTGGTGGTGATCGCCGGCCCCACCAGCTCGTTCGTCACCCCCGAGCTGAACGCGCTTGCGGCCTACCTGCACGGCGGCGGGCGCATCCTGGTGCTGCTCGATCCGACGCTCGCGGGCGGGAAGGTCGTCGACACCGGCCTGGAAGGGTGGCTGGCCGGCTACGGCATCAAGGTGGACAACGACATCGTCGTCGACCCGGCCAGCGCCCTGCCGTTCTTCGGCTCCGAAACGCTGTTCGCCAAGGACTACGCCGATCATCCGATCACCAAGGCGCTGCGCTCGGGGAACCTCCCGGTGCTGGTCAGCCTTGCCCGTTCGGTGCGCAAGGGTGAGGCGCCGCCCGCGGCCGGCGCCCAGGTGACCGAGCTGATGCACACCTCCAGTCAGGGTTGGGGCGAAACCGACCTGGCCCACCTGGATGCCGTCGCCAAGGACGCCAACGACGTGCAGGGTCCGGTGTCGCTCGGCGTGGCGGCGGAGATCGCGGGTCAGGGCGGGGCGCGCCCCTCCCGCCTGGTGGTCTTCGGCGATTCCGACTTTGCCTCCAACCAGCTGGTGCAGCAGGCCGCTCCCAACGCCATGCTGCTTGCCAACTCGCTCAACTGGCTGGTCGAGCGCGTCAGCCTGCTGGGCATTCCGCCGCGTCGCACCGAGCAGGTGCGGCTCAGCCTGACGCAAGGCGAGCTGCGCACGGTGTATTTCCTGTCGATGCTGCTGCTGCCTGGCCTGGCCGCCGCCGCCGGCATCTTCGTCCGCTTCCGCCGCCGGCGGTAGGTGCCTCCGCGATGCGTCCGCGTACCCTTCTCATCCTGGCCGTGGTGGTGGCGGCGCTCGCCGCCTTCCTCTATTTCTACGGGCGCGACCTGCCGTCCAGCGACGAGCTCGCCCAGCGCGCCAAGCACGTGCTCGACTTCAAGAAGGACCAGGTGACGCGGATCGCCATCGATACCGACGGGCGGACGGTGGTGCTGGAGAAGCAGGCCGCCGCGCCTGCCGCCACCGCCGCCGATGGCAAGGACGCTGCCGCCGGCAGCGCCGCGGCTGCCGCCACGCCGCCCGGCGCCGGCGCCGCTGCCGCCGATTGGCGCATCGTGCGGCCGCTGGCCGCCCGCGCCGACGCCGGGGCGGTGGAGGCGCTGCTCGACAGCCTGGCCAGCCTCGACCACACGCGCATCCTCGACGCGGTGGTGCCGGGCCAGGTCGGGCTGGACAGGCCGCGTGCCGTGGTCGCCCTGACCGTCGCCGGCAAGCCGGCCGCGACGGTGCTGCGGGTGGGTGCCGCGGTCCCCACCGGCGGCGAGATGATCGTCGGCGTCAGCGGCCGGCCGCAGGCCTACGTGGTCGGCGATGCGCTGCTCGGCGACCTGCGCAAAAAGCCCGGCGACTGGCGCGACCACCAGCTCTTCCACGGCGACCGCGACCGCGTCGAGCGGCTGTCCTGGACGACCGCCGGCGGCCCGCGGGTGGCGCTGGCGAAGCGGGGAGACGGCTTCTGGCTGGAAAGCCCGCTGGTCGACCGCGCCGACCGCGACCAGGTCGAAAAGCTGTTGACCGACCTGACCGGGCTCGCCGCCGAACATTTCCTCGATCCGCCGGCGCCGCCCGCCGCCCAGCTCGGTCTGGAGCCGCCGCAGACCGCGCTGGAGGCGGTGGTGAACGGCCAGCCGGCGCCCTTCGTCGTGCAGCTGGGGAGCAGCCACACCGTGGCCGCGCCCCCGGTGGAGGCCGGCGCTCCCGATTCGACCGCCTCGCTGACCTACGCGCGCGTCGGCGGCACCCTGGTCGACACCCGCTCGCAGCTCGCGCAGACGCTCGCCAAGCCGGCCGCCGACTGGCGCTCGACCCAGCTTTCGGGACTGGAGGTCCACCAGGTGGACTCCGCCGTGGTGCGCGCCGATCAGCCCGGCGCGGCGCCGCTGGTGCTCACCCGCAGCGGCACCGACTGGAAGCGCGGCGCGGTGCCCATCTCCTACCTGCCGGTCTCCGACCTGCTGTTCGCGGTCACGGAAGCCAAGGCCGACAAGCTGCTGACCGCCGCCGAAGCGCAAGCCCAGGGCATCGCCCAGGGGCAGCCCATGCTGGCGTTCGAATTGAAAGCCGGGCAGGCGGGCAGCGAGACCCTGACGATCTACCCGGCCCTGACCGGCGCCATCCAGGGCGTGCCGGCGCGGGCCAGCGGCCGCGACGTCGTGCTGCTGCTGCCGGCCGCCAAGCTGGCGGACATCCAGCAGCGCCTGCAGGCGGTGCGCGCCGAACCGGCCATGGCCGCCGCCAAACCAGCCAAGAAATAAAAACGCCGGGGCCTCCGTGGCCCCGGCGTCTCGGTCGTCTGCGGACGCCCGCGGCGGGCGGGTGGCGCCGCGGGCGGGCTTCCTACGGTGGAGTGGCCGGCAGCGCTGCCTGACGCTACCGCCCCTGCTTGCGCAGCTCGCTGTGCTTGGCGCCGTAGACAAAGTAGATGACGACGCCGATCACCATCCAGACGACCAGGCGCAGCCAGGTGGCGCCGGGGAGGCCGGCCATCAGGCCGAGCGCCACCAGGGCCGAAAGCGCCGGCACCACGGGAACGAACGGCACGCGGAAGGCGCGCTGCAGGTTGGGCTGCGTGCGGCGCATCACGATGATGCCGAGCGAGACGATGACGAAGGCCAGCAGGGTGCCGATGCTGACCAGCTCGCCGAGGGTGGTGATGGGGGTGAAGCCCGCGGCCAGGGCGACCACCACGCCGGTGATGATCGTCGTGACGTAGGGGGTGCGGAAGCGCGGGTGGACCTTCTTGGCCCAGCCTGGCAGCAGCCCGTCGTTGGCCATCGACATGAAAATGCGCGGCTGGCCGAGCATCATGACCACCATCACCGACGACAGGCCGGCGATGGCGCCCAGCTTGACCAGGAACGGCATCACGTGCATCAGCGACGCCATGAAGCCGCCGCCCACCTGCGACTTGGCGGCGTCGATCGCCACCGCCATCGGGGCCGGCACGCCCAGCTCGGTATAGGGGACCAGGCCGACCATCACGCCCGAGACCAGCACGTACAGGATGGTGCACAGCACCAGCGACCCCAGGATGCCGATCGGCATGTCGCGCTGCGGGTTGCGCGCCTCCTGCGCCGCCGTCGACACGGCGTCGAAGCCGATGTAGGCGAAGAAGATGACGCCGGCGCCGCGCAGGATGCCGCTCCAGCCGTACTTGCCGAACTCGCCGGTGTTGGCCGGGATGAAGGGGTGCCAGTTGCCGGTATGCAGGTACATGCTGCCGGCGGCGATCACCATCAGCACCACCGCCAGCTTGAGGATGACGATCACCGCGTTGACCCGCGCCGACTCCTGGATGCCGACCACCAGCAGAGCGGTCACCAGGCCGACGATGATCACCGCCGGCAGGTTGAACACCGCGGTGACGTGCGGGCCGCTGGCGGCCATCGCCATGGCACCCTCGCCCACCGCCACGCGGGTTCCCGGCGCGGCGCTGAGCGCGGCGGGAAACTGGATGCCAAAATCCTTGAGGAAGCTGACCACGTAGCCCGACCAGCCCACCGCCACGGTGGCGGCGCCGAGGGCGTATTCCAGGATCAGGTCCCAGCCGATGATCCAGGCCACGAACTCACCCAGCGTGGCGTAGCCGTAGGTGTAGGCGGAGCCGGCGATGGGCACGGAGGAGGCGAACTCGGCGTAGCACAGGCCGGCCAGGGCGCTGGCGAATCCTGCCAGCACCATCGACAGGACGATGGCCGGGCCGGCGTACGCCGCCGCGGCCTGGCCGGTGAGAACGAAGATGCCGGTGCCGATGATGGCGCCGATGCCCAGGGTTGTCAGGTCGAGCGCGGTCAGCACGCGCTTCAGACTGTGCTCGCCGCTGGCCGCGGCCTCCTGCTTGAGCTGCTCGATCGGCTTGGTCGCTAACAGCGGGTTGGCCATACTGGGTGACCTCCGAGGGGGTTGATCTTTCAGGGCTCCATGGCGCCGGTAGCGCCGGCGGCGTCCGACAGGCCGGCGGCGGTAGCCGGCGGCGGGCCGGAGCGACGCCACAGCAGGTAGACCGGAATGCCTGTCAGCACGATCAGCAGGCCGGGCCAGGTGGTTTGAGTGCGGTACAGCAGCAGCACCACTTCGATCGCCACGGCGGCCACCAGGTACAGCGCGGGGACCAATGGGTAGCCGAGGGCGCGGTAGGGGCGCGGGGCATCGGGCCTGGTGCGCCGCAGCCGGAAGATGCCGGCGATGGTCAGGATGTAGAAGATCACCACCGAGAACACCACGTAGTCGAGCAGGTTGCTGTACAGGTTGCCGTACTGCGCGTGGCCGCCGGCGTCGAGCAGCGGCGCCCCCGCGGCGTCGCGCAGGCGGGTGCGCGGCAGCACCAGCAGCGACGCCCACACGCACTGCAAGGCCAGGCCGAAGGCCGGCACGTGACGCCGGTTGAGCCGCCCGGTGGCGCGGAAGAACAGGTTGTCGCAGGCCATCGCGTAGTAGACCCGCGGCCCGGAGAGGATCAGGCCGTTGTCGCAGCCGAACGTCGAGATGATGATCGCCACCGCCATGATCGTCGCGCCGACGGGCCCGAAGATCGCCTGCAGGGCGGCGGTCGCCACGCGGTCGTCGGGGGCGTGCTGGATGGCGGTCAGGGGCAGCGTCACCAGGTAGCTGACGTTGGCCAGCACGTAGAGCCCGATCACCAGGATGGTGCCGCTGGCCAGGGCGAGCGGCAGCGTGCGGCGCGGGTTCTTGACCTCGGCGGAGGCGAAGGTGATGTTGTTCCAGGCGTCGGACGAAAACAGCGACCCGACCTGCGACACGCAGATCGCCACCAGCAGCCCGACCGCGCCGGCGCTGGCCGCGATCTGCGGCACGAACGGCAGATCGGGCCGGATCGGCGTCACGCCGCGCGGCGTCCACATGTCGTGGAAGTTGGCGGCGATGGCGGCGTGGTTGCGGCCCACCAGGATGCCGAGCAGCACCAGCGCGGCCAGCGACAGGGTCTTGGCGGCGGTGAAGGTGTTCTGCACCAGCTTGCCCAGCTTGATGCCGCGGGTATTGAGGATGCTGAGAAAGACGATCAGCAGGATGCCGACCAGCTGCTGCAACGACAGCGACACCGCGTACCCGGACGACAGGTCGATCGGCGGCACGATCCAGGCGTCGGGCGAGATCGCCGGCACCAGCACGCCCAGAAACCGGGCGAAACCGACGGCGACCGCGGCGATGGTGCCGGTCTGGATCACCAGGAACAGCGTCCACCCGTACAGAAAACCCCACAGCGGCGAGTAGGCCTCCCGCAGGTAGACGTATTGGCCGCCGGCCCGCGGCATCATCGCCGCCAGCTCGCCATAGGAGAGGGCGGCGGCGACGGTCAGCAGCCCGGTCACCACCCACACCGCCAGCAGCCATCCGCTGGCCCCCACCTGGCGGGTGATGTCGGCGGGGACGATGAAGATCCCGGAGCCGATCATCGACCCCGCCACCATCATCGTCGAGTCCAAAGGTCCCAGCTCGCGGACGAAGCCGGTGCCTTCCGCTTCTGACTCTGTCGGCATCGGGTACGCTCTCCTTGGCGTGGCGCGCAAAAAGTGCCGTCATCCTACAGGCAGGAAGCGCCAAATGTCACGACGGCGCGGCATTTCAGCCGCGCCGCGGGCTCCGACCCCCAATCCGCTTGCTGCCTGCCGGCGGGCCGCTGCTGCCGATGTAGAGCAGGCTGCCGTGCCGCCCCCCACGCCGGTCGGCGCCCACAGCACGCCGCCGGGCGAGCCTGGCAGCTGCTGCAGGGCACCCTGACAGGCCGCTACCGGGAGCTCCCAGCCGTAGCGTTCGCGCAACCGCAGAATTATCAGGCAGAGCCGGAAACCCTGTGGTCGCTCAAGATGCGACTCATCACCGGCCCGTGCGGGCCGCAAGCAACCTGCGAAGGCTTATAAGGAGCCATTTTATTGGAACCTGGAATGGGCGCAAATACCAGAAGCGCCGCGACATGTAGGACCTCATCAGAGTGTCGCGCCAGCGATTGGCTGCGGCTTCGCGCACGTTGTAGTCTTTTGATAGCGCTCGGTCGATGTGATGACCGATCTCGTGATAGAGGGTTCGCGACACAAGGGCTTCCCGAACTGCACTGCGCCGCAGAAGCCATACGGGCCAGCCATGAGCAATGGCGTCAATGTAGAGGTCTATAGCCGCTGCCCTCGCAGCCCCTGGAGACGAGCTGAAGGCACGGCTTGCACCAGACACTCAACCGTCCCATGGAAGTCGATTGGTAGGTTGAACGTCCCAAAGTCATCAACAACTCGCACCATCGGAGGTTTCTACGTCCTTTTCCCGTGGTCCCAGGGTAGACGGCTGGATCACGCCGGCGGCCATGGGTACCAGCGGTGACCGATCCTAAACCCAGCGCTCGATCCCAAGGCTACCGAGCTCGCCCGCGAGTGCATGAATCTCCTGCTCGCGCGGGGTATACACCTCCATGTAGTTGTCGTGGCTTGTGTAGACGACCAAGGCCGCCGGGATTGAGATCACATGTGCGTCGAAGCCGAATGCGATTGCCAGGCGTGCCATGCCAAGTGCCAATGCATATTCCGTCTCGTCAAACAGGTGGCAAGGCGCTTCCTTGATCCAGCGCCGTTCTCCGTATCCGGCGCGGACTGCTCTCCACAAATCAGCGAAGCCGCCCCCCCTGACATCCCAATCCAAAAGCCAGATCGCCCATGACCTGGCACTTGGAGCCGCTTGAAACAGTGTGTCAACCAGCCTCGCTTGCAGGACTGAGGAATCCGGCAATTTCAGCTGAAGCGCTTCCGACTGAACTTGCGCAGGCAACGCCGCGCCGTCAGTCGACTGCTGGGACAAAATAAAACCCGCATAGAGATCCTCCTCATCCATCTTGATCCCTCGCGCTAGCAAGTAGGCGGAGCCCTCAGCAGCAGTAAGGCATATCATCGTGGTCTCATCCTGGTCAGATTCGAAAAGGCCTGGTGCAATGGCGAGAACGCCTGGCCCAGGTCCTCTGCGAGCTGGCACCGAGCATCAGCAAAACTTCGTTATCTATTAACATGCCTAGTCTCGCTTCCTAGCGCGCCAAGAGCGCGAGAAAAATCAACCCTGTCGCCAAGGCAGGTTCGGAAAGTGGGCGCAAGTTAGCCACTTGAGCCATCCGTCGAAGGTGCCAGCGGACAGCCGGGTAAGAACGGCAGTAGTATGCAAGGGCTAATAATCGGAAATAGCATTGGAGCAAAAGGATCTGGAGGTTCGATGCCGAGGGGCGCGTCTTGCGGAGTTGGCGCTGGGTGTGCCTCCGAATCTGGGACTTCATTGCCAACTTCATCCAACTTCCAGGATCTATTGCCATCGTTCAGGTCCCAGTGATCTTTGCCGATTGCACGTCTGCCACCAGGATTGAATGGCCCCTTAGGCTCCTTGTGCCAGCTGCACTCGAGCTGAGTACCTGGGATTTTCCACTTTCCGCCACGCTTGTCTTGAGGATTGTTGATCCAACGCCAAGTCCCATTGGGCATCTGCGGCACCCCCTGCGGCTGGCCTTCAGGTGTTGTTGGTCCATAACCGGGGGGCAGCGGTGACGGTGGACCAGGCGGATGCGGTGTCCATCCGTCCGGATCGAATAGGTTGAGTGGGTCGTTTAAAGAATACGCATACAGATCGGAGCCAGCCGTTGCTGCGCCATCGCGGCTTTCCCAGCGGCCCAGATTGGGGTCGTAGGCGCGATATTTGGTCAGGTTGAGGCCGGAGGGCGAGTGGTAGTACTGGCCGGCGAAGCCGAAGCGGGGCGGGGTGCCCTGGTTGATGGTGAGGCGGCCCCAGGGGTCGTAGTCGTAGCGGCTGACGACGGTGCCGCTGGTGTTGGTGACTTCGCGGACGCTGCCCAGGTGGTCGTAGGAGAAGTAGTAGTAGCTGGGGCCGGACTGCATGCCGTTGGGGAAGAAGCGGGTCAGGATGTTTTCGTTGGGACAGGTGATGGTGTCGACGCCGGGGATGGCGGTGGCGGTGCCGCCGTAGTGCACGCTGATCGAATGGGCGGAGCCGGTATAGATCGAGAGTGTCGAGTAGGTGAAGCCGTGATCGCCGTTGCCGATGCCGGCGTTGAGCAGGTCCTGGCGGAAGGTGCCGGCGGCGATGGTGGCAAGCAGGGTAGTGCCATCGTAGATGTCGACATCGATGGCATCGTTTGGTTCATTGGCATCCCAGGCCCAGCCGGCGATCTGGGTGCAGTCGGCGGCGTCCAGGTTGCCACCGAAGCTGGGGGCCGGGCAGGTGAGATCGATGGTGCCGCCGATGGGGATGCTGGTGCCACCGATCTTGAGCGAAACGGTGTGCTGAGTGTTGGTCTTGAAGGCGACCGGGGTGTTGAAGAAGAATCCGTGGTTGCCGTTGCCGATGCCGGCGTTGAGCAGATCCTGGCGGAAGGTGTTGGCCTGCACGGCGGCGACCGGCGTGGTGCCGTCGTAAATGTCGACATTGATCGGCGCATCGGGCTGGTTGGCGTCCCAGGCCCAGCCGGCGATCTGGTTGCAGTTGGCGGCGCCAAAGGAGCCGGAGAAGCTGGCCTGGGCGCAGGTCAGGGTCTGGGTGCCGAGCACAAAGGTGCTGCCGCTGGGAGTTACGGTGACGGTGTGCGCGGCGCCGGTCTTGAGCGATGCCGGGGTGTTGAAAAAGAAGCCGTGGTTGCCGTTGCCGGCGCCGGCGGCGCGCACGTCGGCGCGGAAGGCGCTGGCCAGGGTGGTGGCGGTCTTGGTCGAGCCGTCGTAGATGTCGACGTCGATCGGCGCGTTGGGGGTGGCAGGGTTCCAGGCCCAGCCGACCAGCTGGTCGCAGTGGATGTAGTTGACCCCGCCCAGGGGCACCGGTCCGAGGCCGGGCGCGGTCGTGGCGTCGGTCTCTTCGGCGATCTGATCGCCGATCCAGATGTAGTGGCGACTGGTCTGCGCCACGCCGTTCAGCTTTTCGGTGATCTGCACCCGCCGGCCCAGGCCGTCGTAGGTGAACTCGCTGCGCTGGGTGCCGATGTTGATCGCGGTCAACCGGTTTTCGGCATCCCATTCGTAGGTGCGGGTGCCGTCCGACAGGACGTTGCCGTTGGCGTCGTACTGAAACGCCGCACCGCCGGCGGTGGTCACCACGGCGGTGGCCAGTGCCTGCACCTGCGGGTCGGCGTGGCTCGCGGCCGTGATGGTCACCGCGCCGTCGGTCGAAGGCGCGGTGAACAGACCGGTCGGGTCGATCGTGCCGGCCGAGGCCGACCAGGCGACCGTGGTGTCGGCGGCGCCGGTCACGGTGGCAGTGTACTGCTGCATCGCGCCGGCGGCCATGGGTACCTCGGCCGGCGTGATGCTCACCGATACAGCTGGAGCGGTGCTTACCGTGATCGTGACCACCCCCTGCACCGGACCTCCGGCGTCGGTCGCCTGGGCCACGACGTGGTAGACGCCCGGCGTCGCCGGGGCGGTGTAGACGCCGGAGCTGGAAACGATGCCTCCGCCGGCGCCCTCTTCGACGCTCCAGGCGACGGCCGGATTGATCACACCGCTGACCCGGGCGGTAAACGTCTGGCTGGCGCCCGGCGCCAGGCTGGCCGACGAGGGCAGCAGGATCAGGTCTTCGCCCACCGTGACGGTGCCATTGCCGGACTTGGTCGGATCGGCGGCCGAGGTGGCGGTGACAGTGTAGACACCTGGCGTTGCCGGAGCGGTGAACAGACCGTTGGCGGCGATCGCCGCCGGCGCCGGCCCGGCCACCGACCAGGTGACGGCCTGATTGGGGTGCGGCGCGGCGTTGACATCTTCGACCACCGCTGTGAATGGCTCCTGCTGACCGGAGTCGATCACCGACCGCGCCGGCGATACGGCGACGCCGGCGACCGGCATGGCGCTGTCGACCGCGACCTGTGCGGTGCCGGTAGCCGCCACCGGCCCACCGGCGGTCTGGGCGGTGACTGTATAGGTGCCGGGCGCAATCCCCGCCGGGATCTGCAACGCTCCGGCGGAAGAGACGGTACCGCCGGGCATATTGGTAGACCACTCCACCGCCTGCTGGCTGCCGGTGACGTCGGCCGCAAACTCGACCGCGGAGCCGGGCGTGGCCACGACCATGTTCGGCGTGACCATCATCACGACCACGTTCACCGTTGCGACCGCCGGATTCAGGCCTTCGTTGACATCGTCGTCATTGGTTACATAGACATGGAACACGCCGCCTGGCTGGTTGACAAAGTGTTCGTATACGCCTGTCGGACCGTCTCCGAAGCCTCCGCTTCCGACGGCTTGCCCGTTGGGATCGTCGGTGAACCAGATGTAAGAAGGGTTGGTCGAATTGACCACGCTGGCGGTGAAGGTCACAGGCTGGATGCCGGCGACCGTCGCACTGGTGGGCGAAATGGAGGTCGTCGGCGGCGCCGGGACCGTGATCGGAAAGGAAGCGGTGACCGAGTCGGCACCAGCGTACAAGACGAAATATCCCTGGGTCGTACCCGCGGTGACCGTAACCTTGTTGCCATTGGGTGCCAGCGTCAGACCGGTCGGCGGGACGACCGACCAGGTGATGGGGTCGAAGATGTCGTACACGTTCGCGGTATACACCTGCGATTCGGTCTGATCGAGGATTGATGGACCGCTGATGGTGATGCTGGGCGGCTGCGCCGCCAGACGCGGCCCAGCTGCCCAAACCGCTCCAGCCGCCGCCAGCGCCATCAGCACACGACGCATCCGCGGCCACCGCCCACTCCGCCCGTTTCGGTCGCCGGCGCCGGCTGCCGCCAAGATCTCAGTTTTCATGGCCGCCCTCCTTGACCGCGCCCGAGGGGGTCTTGGCAACGGTTCCATCCTGCGGAGGGCCCGGCTTCGCGGAGCGCACGCGCTCCATCTGCACCGCATTCTGCGCCTGCCAGGCCAGGCCGCTCTGCAGCGTGATCAGCTGGTTGGCTCCGTCGAAGGTCGCCGTCGACAGCGCGCCGTCGATGATCTCGCTGGTGCGGTTACCCGTGGCGTCGTAGGTGAAGGCGTTGTTGTGCAGCGTTGTCACCGGCGACTGCACCGGATCGGTCGTCTGCTGCCGTGCCAGCAGCTGCTGCGCTCCGTCGTAGGTGAAGTCGAAGAAGCGCCCGCCGGGGTTGTTGAGGTCGTGCCAGGTCAACCCCACGATCTGCTGGTGCGCCGGGTCGTACGAGTAGTTGAACTGCGACAGGTTGTAGCCGTTCGTCGTCGATCCCCAGGTGAGCTGCGACAGCCGGAAGTCGTGCGCCACATCCAGGTAGCTGTAGGTGGGCCCCTGTCCGTTGGGGTACGAAAGCGCCGTCATGCGGTTGGACGATCCGGCGTACGACGCGGTGAACCGGCCGAGCGGGCTGGTCATCGTCGCCAACCGGTCCTGGCTGTCGAAAGTGCGCGTCTGAGCGATCCCGTCGAGCGTCTGCCCGACCTGCCGCCCCAGCACGTCGTACTGATAGGTGATCGCATGGTTGGGCGCCGGCGCCGTTACGCTCGCAACTTGCCCAGCCCCCAGGACACCCCCGGGATTGTAGGTGTAGGTTGTCGTGCCGATCCCGTCGGTCATCGACAGAAGCCGCGGCAGGTTCAGGTCGTATTCGTACTGCACGCCCGGCGTCGGATGCACTGTGTTCTGATAGCTGGTCGCCGCAAGCAGATTGTCGATGGTGTATGCATAGTTGGTCACCTGGTTGAGTCCGTCGGTGCGGCGCACCAGGCGGCCGGCGCTGTCGAAGCTGTACTGTGCCACCGTCTGGCCGTTGACCTGCTTGCCCACCACCCTGTTCAATCCGTCCAGCATCCAGGTCGTCAGGTTGCCGCGCGGATCGGCCACCTGCGACAGCGCTCCGCATCCGCACCACGAATAGGTCGTCGTACGCCCCAGCGGATCGGTGATCGACATCAGACGGTCCGCCGCATCGTAGGCGTAGGCCGTCACTCGCCCCAGGCGGTCCTGCGCCGCTACCACGTCCAGACGGTTGAACACCACCTGGTCGGCGGAACCGTCCGGGTAGGTGATCTCGATCAGACGGTCCAGGTTGTCGTAGCGGAAGCTCAGCGTGTAGCCGTCCGTCGAGGTCCAGGTGGCGAGCCGGTTGGCGCCGTCGTAGGTATAGCTCTCCTGATACTGAGTGCCGGCGACCGCCACATTGGTCAGAAAGCCCCGGCCGTCATAGGTGTAGTTGGTCGTCACGCCGTCCGGCCGCTTCGCCGAAGTGAGCTCGCCAAAGGCGTTGTAGGTCATCGTGTAGGTCTGCCCCGCATCGTCCGTGTAGGTCAGCGGCCGGTGGTTGCCGTTGTAGGTATAGCTCGCCACCGTCTCGTGCACAGCGTTGATCACCGTCGACACGTCGGCGTAGCTTGGCGGCGCGTAGATAAATGTGGTCTTGCGCCCGGCCGGATCGTAGGTCCACTGCGGTCTGCCGGCACCGTCCAGCGTGGCGCTGTAGACCTGTTGCTGGCCATTGTCCAGCACCCGCGCCACTGTGCTTGGCGTCGACAGCGTCCCCTGGTAGCTGTCGGCCGTCTCCCCAGGATAGGAAAACCACAGCCGCCGCTCCCCCTGCGGCTGCATGAAGCCGGGAATCGACGACACCGCCGTTTCGCTCTCCGTCGCGTCACGCACCCAGTGGATCGTGTAGGTGGCGTTCAGATACCGGTTGGGATCCGACGGGTTGTAGCTCTGCATCGCCGTCTGGTTCCAATAGTAGGTATTGCGGTACGCCAGGTTCTCGTTGCCGAAGCCGGCGGGAATCGGCTCGGTGGTGGTTTCGGGGATGTTCTGCGCCTCGTGCGTGAACTCGATCCGCTCCGTACTGCCCAGCGGATCCGTCGCCACCAGCCAGCGGCTGTCGCCCAGATCCGTATTGACGCACGGAGGCGCCTCACCCATGCCGAAGCTCGTGGTGCCGTAGGGCGTCGTCATCGCGTTCATGAAGTCGGTCGGAACGCCGAACGCTCCCGTGCAGAGCGGACCCGGCGGCTCGGTCGCCAGCGGTCCGTAAGTGAACGACGAGGTCATCCCCACCGCATCCGTGATGCTCTGCAGCTCGCCGTTCGCATACTGGAACACCGCCTGCCGGCCAAACGGATCGGTCACCGCTGTCAATTTGTATGGATCGCCGGACAACCCATAGCTGAGCGTCGTCTGCTGCCCCACCGGATCGGTGATCGTTACCAGGCGCATCGATGCGTCATAGGTTAGGTTGACCGAGTTGCCATACGGATCGGTCGCCTGGGTCAGGAAGTATTTGCGCATCGTGGTCGCGCCGTCCGACTGGCCGTAGGTTTCGACTGCACCGTCCGGGTAGACGCGCTGGAACCCCGTCGTGTTCGGACCATTGAGGGTATCCTGCACAAGGCGCATCGCGGTCTCGTGCGAACCGCCGATGTTGGGACCGTACTCCCACCATAAAGTGGTCGACACCTGGCTCAGGATGTAAGAGCCGCCGCCGCGCTCCGCCACGCGGATCGTGCCGCCGGTCTGCAAGGGATTGTCGTCTTCGACGTAGGACAGCCAATCGAAGTTCCAGCGCGAACCCAGGTTGGTGAAGAGGAACGTCTGCGGCTGGAAGTCTTCGCGGCTGTTGTAGGTGATGCCGAACCGCATCGCCGGACCGACCGGCGGCGTGTAGCCCACCGGCTCGTCGGTGACGTTCAAGCTCACCGGCGCGGTGTGGAAGTTGTACACCGGCATGCCGGTGTTCGCGCCGCCGCACTGCCCCGGCTTCTTGGGGTCGGCCGGCGTGGTCGCCCCCGGATTGGGATTGGCTGCGGCTCCCTGGCCGTGCACCCCTGCCGCTTCGGCCTCCGCCACCTCCCTCCACCCCTGGCGCGGCACGCCCCCCGGCACCGCGGCCAGCAGGTAGCCCGACGACTCCTCTTCGACCGCTGCGCGGCTCAGCCAGTGATCGTCGCCAAAGGTCAGATCCTTGACCAGGAACCGGTCGCCCTGCTGCGCCACCACCGCCGCGAAGTGGTCGGCCTTCCAGTGCAGCACCGCGGGCACCGGAATTGGCGACCCCGGCTCGCGCTTGACCGCGTACAGGCCCAGTCCGGTCTGCCGCGCGAGCTTCACCAGCTCGCCCAGCGAGGTGCCGCGCTTCGTCGATCGGTACCGCAGCACCCGCGGATCGGGCGCCGCACCGGGATGCAGCACTTCCGCCACGCGCTCCACTGCCAGCGGCCCGCAGCGGAACGAGCTGCCCGGGTCGTGTCGCATCTCCCACAGGCTGGAGCGCGCCCCCAACACCATCTCGGCGACGTGACCGGAAAGCGGCCTGGTCGCCGCCACATCCAGCAGCGCCGCCAGCGCATCGGTGCGCCCCAACGAAGCATCGATCTCGATCTCGACCGCCAGAGCCGCGTCGGCGATCTTGCGCGCCGCAGGGTCGGTGGACGCCGCCGCGCGCCGCCACGCCGCGCTGGCCGCCGCCAGCGCCCGGTCCAGGTAGCCGGTGTGGCGGTAGAGCACCGCCAGGTCGGCCTCGAGAGACGGCGCCCAGGCCGAGCCCGGGTGCCGTTCCAGGAAACCGGTCAGCGGTTCGACCGCTTCGACGTCGGCCGCCGCCCGGTAGGCGCGGATCGCCGCGGCCAGCTCGCGCGTCTCGTCTGCCGCGGGCGCCCCCACCGCCACCAGCGGCTCCGCGAAGGTCCGCCCCTCTTCCGGGCGATCCAGCGCAGGAGGAGCACCGCCCGGTGCCGCCAAGACCATCGTATCGCCGGACGCCGCGGGCATCGCCCCCGCCGCGCCCGCCAGGAGAGTTGCCGGACCGACCAACATCAGCATCACGCCGAGACGCAGATTCATGCCATGCTCCCTTCGAATGCGATCACAAACTCTTTGTGGGAGCGGCGCAAAAAGGCCCCGCTCCCATCGGCTCCGACTGCCCGATTCCGCTTCAGGCATGTATACGGGCGGTGAGTAAATAAGGTTACACGAATTTCTTGCAACGATGGGTAGCCGCGGCCCCTTGGCGGGCTCGCGGAGCCCGATAACAAAAAACGGCCGCCGCTGGCCTGGCGCTCCTGAAGCTTCTCGCGTTCGTGGTCGGGAGTGGTGTTTTCGATCTGGGCGCGGATCTGCTGGACCCGGCCGGCGATCGCTTCACGCCGCTTGGCGTTCCCGGAGTTGGTGACAGGCCGCTAGCTGCGGCCGGCGCTCCACTGCGCGGTTTCGGCGGCGCAGACCTCGTCGAGGGGGCTGGGGACGGACAGCCAGTTGCCCTGGGCGTAGTCGACCCCCAGGGCGCGCAGGCGATCGACCGCGGCGCTGCCGGGCACCATCTCGGCGACGGTCTGGATGCCCATGACGTGGCTGACCTGGTTGATCGATTCCACCATGGCGCGGTCGAGCGGGTCGTTGACGATGTCCTTGACGAACTTGCCGTCGATCTTGAGGAAGCTGACCGGGATGTCGCGCAGGTAGGAGTACGACGACATGCCGGTGCCGAAGTCGTCCAGCGCGAAGCGCACGCCGATCGCCGACAGGCCGCTGATCAGGCGCTCGGCCTGCTGCAGGTTTTCGATGGCGGCCGTTTCGGTGATCTCGAAGCAGATCTTTTCGGGCGGCACGCAGGCGGCGGCCAGCTCGTCTTCGATGTAGCCGAGCAGGCTTTCGTCCGACAGCGACACCGCGGACAGGTTGATCGAGCAGGTGTCGAGCGCCTGCAGGAACTGCGGCGGCTGGGCTGACAGGTTGCTGGCGCAGGTGTGGATCACCCAGCGATCGAACGCTGCGCATCAGGCCGTAGCGTTCGGCGGCGCGGATCAGCTCGCTCGGCAGGTGGACCCTGCCGTCCTCTTCGATCATGCGCAGCAGCACCTCGAAGAAGATGCCGCGCCCGGCGCCGGCGCCCAGCGGGTGGATGCGCTGGCAGAAGAGCCGGAAGCGGTCCTGCTCCAGGGTCTGGCGGATGCGCAGCACCCAGTTCATTTCGCCGTGGCGGCGGATGAAGGTGGCGTCGTCTTCCTGGTAGACCTGGATGCGGTCGCGCCCCTTCTCCTTGGCCACGTAGCAGGCATGGTCGGCGGCGGACAGCAGGTGGGCGATCGACTTGAAATCGCGGGTGATCGGCACCAGGCCGATGCTCGCCGCGACGGCAAAGGATTTGTCCTGCCAGTTGAAGCGCAGCTGGCGCAGGGCGCGCTGGAGCTTGCGCACCTGCCCTTCGGCGGCCAGCAGCGAGGTGCGCGGCAGCAGCATGCCGAATTCGTCGCCGCCCAGGCGGGCCACCGGGCCGCTGTCGCGGATCACGTCCTGCAGCAGGGCGCCGACGCGGCGCAGCAGCTCGTCGCCGGCCAGGTGGCCGCAGGTGTCGTTGACCAGCTTGAACTGGTCCAGGTCCATATAGCAGAGGGCGTGGGTGGTGCCCTCGCGGGTGGTCTCCTCCAGGCAGCGCTGGAGGTGGCTGTCGAAGGCCTGGCGGTTGAACAGCCCGGTGGTTTCGTCGTGGCTGGCCTGGTGGGCCAGCTGCAGCGCCAGCAGGCGCTTGTCCGACACGTCCTGAAACACCAGCACGGCGCCGATGATGCACGCGTCGTGGTCGCGGATCGGCGAGCAGACGCTTTCGATGGCGTAGCGCCGCCCGTCGCGCCGTTCGAGCGTCAGCCGCTCCGCCAGGCGGACGCTCACCCCCTGCGCGACGGCGCGGCGCACCGCGTCGGCGGCGCTGGTGCCCTGGGCGGCGCCGCCGTCCGCTTCGCCTTCGGCCCCTTCCGCCAGGCGGAAGACTTCGTGCAGCGGGCGGCCGGCGGCCTCTTCGCGCGTCCAGCCGGTGATCCTTTCCGCCACCGGGTTGAGGTACTTGACCACGCCGGACGGCGCGGTGGTCAGCACGCCGTCGCCGATCGAAGCCAGGGTCACCTGGGCCAGCTCCTTTTCGGCGTAGAGCTCGGCCATCTGCTCTTCGTAGGCGCGGGTGGTTTCGGCGAGCAGGCGGCGCACGATCGCCAGCTCCAGGTGGTCGGGCTGGCTCATGCGGCCGCGCGCTCCGACAGCAGCACCAGGATCGCCGTCTGGTTGTAGAAGGCCAGGTCGCCCCGGTCGGTAGGACCGATCTCGGCGAAGGTGAAGAAGCCGGACAGGGCGGCGCCGCCCAGGGCGGCGGCGATCGACGCCGGCTCGACGCCGGCGCTATCTCCCAGAACCACCTCGCGGCCGACGCAGGAATAGAGGATCGCCGCTTCCGGCCGACCGGCGCTCGCGGCGGCCGCGGGGGCGGCGGAGGCGCCGGCGGCGGCGGCGGTGCGCGCCAGCGACAGGTCGTTGCCCATGCCGAGCCGCACCCGGTCGCCGGTTTCGATGCTGCCCCAGAAGGTGACGGCGCCCGGCGGCTGGTCGAAGAAGCGCATGCTGCGATAGACCCCCTGGCGGTCGGCGCCCGGCCCTTCCAGGATCAGCGGAAAGCGGTAGGCGGATTCGGGCATCGGCGCCAGCTGGCCGTCCACCGTGAAGAAGCGCCGGTACCAGTCGGTCGCGGCGACGCCGTCGATCTGGAACGCGACGTTGCCGGCGGCGCGGTCGACGGTATAGACGGGCGACGCCGGGTCCCAGCCGCGCACCACTTCGATGCGCATCTGGACGCCGTGGAACAGCACCGCCAGGCAGGCCGAGGCCAGCACCCGCTCCTGGAAGAAGACGCGCGCGCCGGGCTCCGACACCGGTTCCCGTTGCGAGGCCAGGCCGCCGGCGACCAGCGGCTTGACGGTCCCCCCCGTTCGGCCCGCGCCGCCGGGCGCTTCGCCGCAGGCGGCAAGGTGATGCCGCAGGTCGGTCAGGAACCGCTCGATGGGGAAGCGCAGGCCGTCCACCAGCAGCAGGGCGCCGTCGGCCGCCGCCAGCCGCCGGGCGAGGGCGGCCGAGCGCTCGGCCGGCGGCGGCGATTGGTGGCTGCCTTCGATGACGTCCACCGCGGTGCTGTGGCCGGGCACCGCGAACCAGAACAGCTGCACGCTGCCCGAGCAGGTCAGCGCCTGGTCCGCGAACTGCGTCACCGCCTCGCAGCCGAAGCGCAGGCTGCCCGGCCACAGGGCGGCCATGGTGGCGAGCGTCGCCGGCAGGTGCTCGTTGGCAGGCAGGAAGGCGAGCGCCAGGTCGGGCTGGTGACCGCGCAGCGCGCTGGTGGGGGGCAGTTCGCCCGCTTGGCGCAGAAATTCCGCGGGACAGGGTCCAACGGGCAGCTGGACAGTTCGGCTGTGCATCGCCGTGCAGGCGCGCCCCTGAATGGGCGCACCGGCAGGTTCCGCGCCCGGTGCGGCTCCTCACCGCTCGCGAGAGGATTTCATTGTACGCTCGCAAACCGCCCTGTCAAAGGGTCTGGACTGTGCCAGTCGTGATACCCGCGGTGTGACGGCGCCGCCCGTGATGGCGGCAGGCGCGGGGCGGCGTCCGCGGCTCAGTCCAGGGCGGCTTCGTGGTATTCGCCGTAGACCTCGCGCAGGGTGTCGGCGATCTCGCCCAGGCTGCATTCGGCGCGCACCGCGTCGAGGATGGCGGGCATGACGTTGCGGTCCTGGGCGGCGTCGTCGCCCAGCTGGCGGCGCGCCGCCGCGGCGCGGGCGGCGTCGCGGCGCTGGCGCAGGGCGCGCAGGCGCTCGACCTGGGCGCGCTCGCCGGCGGGGTCGATGGTGAGCACCTCGGTCGGCGCCCCTTCGGCGCTGGCGAAGACGTTGACCCCCACCACCTTTTCGCGCCCCTCCTCGACGGCGAGCTGGTAGGTGTAGGCGGCGTCGGCGATCTCGCGCTGCTGAAAGCCGGACTCCAGGCCGGCCAGGGCGCCCCCCATCTCGTCGATGCGCTGGATGTAGGCGCGGGCGCGGCGGGCGATGTCTTCGGTCCAGGCTTCGATCACGTAGCTGCCGCCCAGGGGGTCGGCGACGCTGGCGACGCCGCTTTCGCTGGCGATGACCTGCTGCGTGCGCAGGGCGAGGCGGGCGGCGGCCTCGGTCGGCAGGCCGAGCGCTTCGTCCAGGGCATTGGTGTGCAGCGACTGCGTGCCGCCGCAGACCGCCGCCAACGCCTGGATGGCGACCCGCACCACGTTGTTGTTCGGTTGCTGGGCGGTGAGCGTCGAGCCGGCGGTCTGGGTGTGGAAGCGCAGCCACAGGGAGCGGGGATCGCGCGGCTGGTAACGTTCCTGCAGCAGCTCGGCCCACAGCCTGCGGGCGGCGCGGAACTTCGCCACCTCTTCGAGGAAGTTGTTGTGAGCGTTGAAGAAAAACGACAGGCGGGGGGCGAAGTCGTCGATCGCCAGGCCGCGGCCCAGGGCCGCCTCGACGTAGGCCAGGGCGTTGGCCAGGGTGAAGGCGACCTCCTGCACCGCCGTGGATCCCGCCTCCCGCATGTGGTAGCCCGAGATCGAAATGGGGTTGAAGCGCGGCACGCGCTCGGCGCAAAAGGCGATGACGTCGGTGACCAGCTTGAGCGAGTGGCGCGGCGGGTAGATGTAGGTGCCGCGGGCCGCATATTCCTTCAGGATGTCGTTCTGGACGGTGCCGCCCACCTTTTCCCAGGCCACGCCCTGCTCTTCGGCAACCGCCAGGTACAGCGCCAGCAGGATGGCGGCGGTGGAATTGATGGTCATCGAGGTCGTCACGCGGTCGAGCGGGATGCCCTCGAACAGCCGCCGCATGTCCTCGATGGAGTCGATGGCGACGCCCACCCTGCCGACTTCGCCGCGGGCCAGGGCGTGGTCGGAGTCGTAGCCGATCTGCGTCGGCAGGTCGAAGGCCACCGACAGGCCGGTCGTGCCCTGCGCCAGCAGGTAGCGATAGCGCTGGTTGGACTCCTCGGCGGTGGCATAGCCGGCGTACTGCCGCATCGTCCACTGGCGGCGCCGGTACATGTCGGCGTAGATGCCGCGCGTGTAGGGGAAGCGGCCGGGGTCGCCGACGTGGAGCGGGTAGTCGGCGGCGTTTTGATCGGCCGGGCCGTAGGCGGCGGCGATGGGGATGCCCGAGGAGGTTTCCAGCTCCGGGCCGCCTTCTGGAGAGAATGCGGGAGCGGCGCCGGAGGCGCGCTCGGTGGGGGCGGTGGTGGGCGGCTCGGGGCGTTGTCGGTCGGACATGACGGCATTATATGGACGTGGAGGGGAGGCCTCGAGCGAGAGCGGCGGGTCCCTTCCATTTGGGGTGGTGGAGGGCCTGGCCACTAGATATTGTGGTTTGTCCGTTGACATGTGTGGCCCCTTGTAGTAATTTCGACTGGTTTCGTCACTCTGACATTCGAACTTCGAGGAGAGATCGCATGGAGCCGCAGACCCCCCTTCCGGAAGATGCGAGAGGCCGCGCACTGTCCCAGGAACCAGCTCCTCATCCTGCCGGGCAACCGGCAAATCCGGGTGGCGCCACGCGGGCGGTGACGCCGCCGGCCCGGCAGGGGCTCAAGTTCGCGCGCTTCTTCACCACTCCGGAGGTGGACCCCTTCGACGCTGTCGATTGGGAGGTCCGCGACGCGATCATCGGCAACGAGAAGGGCGAAACGGTATTCGAGCAGCGCGGCGTCGAAGTGCCCAAGACCTGGTCGCAGACCGCCACCAACGTCGTGGTGTCCAAGTACTTCCGCGGCCAGATCGGCTCGCCGCAGCGCGAGCGCAGCGTGCGCCAGCTGATCGGCCGGGTGGTGGAGACGATCACCCGCTGGGGGCGCAACGGCGGCTACTTCGCGGCCGATGCGGACGCCGCGACCTTCCGCGCCGAGCTGGCCCACATCCTGCTCAACCAGCACGCCTGCTTCAACTCGCCGGTGTGGTTCAACGTCGGCATCGAAGAGAAGCCGCAGTGCTCGGCATGCTTCATCAACGCGGTCGAAGACACCATGCAGTCGATCCTGACCCTCGCCAAGACCGAGGGCATGCTGTTCAAGTACGGTTCCGGCACCGGCAGCAACCTGTCGCGGATCCGCTCCTCGCGCGAGCTGCTGGCCGGCGGCGGCACGGCGTCCGGGCCGGTGTCGTTCATGAAGGGGTTTGACGCCTTCGCCGGCGTCATCAAGAGCGGCGGCAAGACGCGGCGCGCGGCCAAGATGGTGATCCTGGACGTCGACCATCCCGACATCCTGGATTTCATCCGCTGCAAGGAAACCGAAGAGCGCAAGGCCTGGGCGCTGATCGAAGCCGGCTTCAACGGCGGCTTCAACGTCGTCGGCGGCGCCTACGACTCGATCGCCTACCAGAACGCCAACCATTCGGTGCGCGTCAGCGACGACTTCATGCGCGCCGTCATCGCCGACACCGAGTGGACGACCACCGCCCGCACCACCGGCGAGCCGATGGACACCTACAACGCGCGCGAGCTGATGCGCAAGATCGCCTCCTCCACCTGGGTCTGCGGCGATCCGGGCATGCAGTACGACACCACGATCAACGACTGGCACACCTGCGCCGTGACGGACCGCATCAACGCCAGCAACCCCTGCAGCGAATACATGTTCCTGGACGACACGGCGTGCAACCTGGCGTCGATCAACCTGATGCGCTTCTACGAGCCCGATAGCGGCTTCGACGTGGCCAGCTTCCGCCACACCTGCGAAGTGGTGATCGCGGCGCAGGAAATGCTGGTCGATTCGGCCAGCTACCCGACGCCCAGGATCGACGAGAACTCGCATCGCTTCCGGCCGCTGGGGCTGGGCTACGCCAACCTGGGCGCGCTGCTGATGGCGCGCGGGCTCCCCTACGACTCCGAAGTCGGCCGCGACTACGCCGCCGCCATCACCTCGCTGATGACCGGCGCCGCCTACGCCCAGTCAGCCCGCATGGCGGCGGCGCTGGGGCCGTTCGCCGGCTACGACGAAAACGCCGCGCCGATGTCGCGGGTGATGCGCAAGCATCGCGACGCCATCAAGCAGATCGACGCGGCGCACGCACCGCTCGACCTGCTGCAGGCCGCCAAGCGGTCGTGGGATGAGGTGGTCGACCTGGGCGAGCGCCACGGGCTGCGCAACAGCCAGATCTCGGTGCTGGCGCCGACCGGCACCATCGCCTTCATGATGGATTGCGACACCACCGGCGTCGAACCCGACATCGCCCTGGTCAAGTACAAGAAGCTGGTCGGCGGCGGCATGATCAAGATCGTCAACAACACGGTGCCGCGCGCCCTCAAGCGGCTGGGCTACGACCGCGAGCAGGTGCGCGAGATCGTGGAATTCATCGACGAAAACGACACCATCGAAGGCGCGCCCCATCTCAAGGCGGAGCACCTGCCGGTGTTCGACTGCGCCTTCAAGCCGGCCAAGGGCTCGCGCTCGATCCACTATTCCGGCCATCTCCGGATGCTGGCGGCGGTGCAGCCGTTCATCTCGGGGGCGATCAGCAAGACCATCAACATGCCGGAAGATTCGACCGTCGACGACATCCTGCAGGCCTACCTGGAAGGCTGGCAGCTGGGCTTGAAGGCGGTGGCGATCTATCGCGACGGCTGCAAGCGCAGCCAGCCGCTCTCCACCCGCAAGGACACCGCGGACGACGCCAAGCCGGCCGCCGCGCCCGCCGTCGCCGCGCCCGCCCCCGCCCCCGCCATCATCGCGGCGCCCACCCCCCCGCCGATCGCCGAGCGGCGGGCCGTGCGGCGCAAGCTGCCGGACGAGCGCCGCGCCATCACCCACAAGTTCTCGATCAACGAGCACGAAGGCTACATCACCGTCGGTCTCTACGAAGACGGCTAGCCGGGCGAAATCTTCCTGGTCATGGCCAAGGAAGGCTCGACGATCTCGGGCCTGATGGATTCGCTCGCCACCTCGATCTCGATCGCCCTGCAATACGGCGTGCCGCTGCAAACCCTGGTCGACAAGTTCAGCCACACTCGCTTCGAGCCCAGCGGCTTCACCAAGAACCCGGAGATCCCGATCGCCAAGTCGATCATCGACTACATCTTCCGCTGGCTGGCCTCCAAGTTCATGTCGCGCGAAGGCAAGGAAGCCGCCGGCGTCATCCTGCGCGAGCCCGCCGAGCACGCAGAAGGTGCGGCGCTGCCCTCCCAGGTGCCCCTGCGCGGCGGCGGCCGCCTGGAACCGGTGGGCCACGCCGCCACCGAAGCGCCCCGTCCGTCCATCGCCTCCGCGGCAGTGCAGCAGGTCCGCCCCGTCTTCCTCTACCAGCAAGACGCCCCCAGCTGCCACGAATGCGGCGCCATCATGGTCCGCAACGGCAGCTGCTACAAATGCGTCAACTGCGGCTCGACCAGCGGCTGTAGCTGAGCGGGCGGGCGCCCCGGTCCCCGTCCCCTCCCGCCAAGGGAGGGGACGGCCAGGCGGGCTAGTGGACAGTGGTGGGCTAGGCCCGGCAGGTCGCTTTGGTGATCAACACGCTGAGCCGCAATTGCTGGCAACAAACAGGTTACAGGAACCACCACAGGTGCGCCCTGTCCCCTCACCGGCAGCGACACCCCCCAGGCGGTCCGGCGAGAGCTGGCGAAGGGTTTCGCGGTTCAGGCGCATCGCTTGGACAGTGACTTGCAATTTCTTCATGTTGCGCTCCTCAGTTATTGTTTGCAGACTAGCAAGGGCAGTGACGGGTGGCAAGCCGGGGGTATCGGTCCGCTTTCGCGGGCGGGGGGTTTGCCTTATGCTTAGGGGATGACAGCCCGCCGCCCTGCCGCTTTTCTGGTTTCGATCGTTGCCGTGCTGCTTTTGCTTGCTTGCAGCGACGGCTCCAGCGCCGCCGACCCCAAGGTCGATTTCAGGTTGAAGACCACCGACGGCCGCACTCTTGGGCCGCGTGATTTTGCGGGGCAGGTGGTGGTGGTGGACTTCTGGGCGACCTGGTGCGGACCGTGCCGGATGCAGGCCCAGATCCTGGAGCCGCTGTGGCGGGAGGTGAAGGGGCACGGCGTGCAGTTCCTGGCCGCCGACATGGGGGAGCCGGAAGAGACCGTGCGCGGTTTCCTGCACCTCAATCCGATGCCCTACCCGGTGCTGCTCGACCAGGACAGCCGCATCTCCGACAGCCTCAACATCACCGCCCTGCCCACCCTGATGGTCATCGACAAAAAGGGCGGCGTGCGCTACCTCCAGCCGGGGCTGGCGGACGGCGACACCATCAAGCGCATCATCCGCCAGGCCGGCGGCTGATCAGACCTTTCCCCCAGATCGCCATCGGCACCTGATCCGCTGAGCGCGGCTGCGGGTGACTGACCAGACGCGCCCCGCAAAGATCCTGGCGGTAGCTGGCCGATAGCGCCGGTCGGCCGGTCGCAATCTGCGCCGCGCGCCGATGCGCGGGACCGGCAGCCTGTTCCAACAGGAATCTCGACAAGCCGTAGCGGCGGCCACTTGAGCGGGCGGCCTGGAGGGTGTGGCGTTCAGGTGCGTCGGCCGCTGCCGGTGTGTCTGGCCGGCAGCGGCGGGTGTCCCGGTTGCAGAATGGGCTTCGGACCGACCTTGGGTCAGTCGAGCACGACGAGCGCCACGCGGCGGTTTTGGGCGCGGCCGTCGCGGGTTTTGTTGTCGGCGACGGGCGCGGTCTTGCCGTAGGAGATGACGTTCATGCGGTGCAGGGGGAAGCCTTCCTTCTGGTTGAGGTAGCGATAGACCGCCTGGGCGCGGGCCAGGCCGAGCGCTTCGTTGTACTTGTCGGAGCCGACGTTGTCGGTGTGGCCCTGGACTTCGACGTAGACCGGCTTGTTGTCGTCCTTGACCTTCTTGGCGAAGTCGTCCAAGGCCTGCTGGGCGCCGGGCGACAGCTGGCTGCGGTTGAAGCCGAACTTGACGTTCTGGTCGGTCAGGACGGTTTCGTAGAGAAACTTGCCCTCGGCCAGCTTGCCGGCTTCCTGCGCGCGCTGCAAGGCTTCCTGCGCGGTCTTGGACAGCTCACCCACCTTCTGGTCGGTGGCGGCGATCTTCTGGTCTTCGCCGTTCAGGCGCTGCTCATGGTCGCCCAACTTGGTCTGGGTCTGCTCGACCTGGCCCTGCACCTGGTCCACCCGGGTGTTGACGGTGCCGGTCTGCTCCTGCACATATTTCTTGGTGGCGCAACCAGTTGCCGGCACCACCAACAGCGCAGCGGCGAGGAGAGCCCACGATTTGGTCTGCATGAGATGTACCTCCTTGGACATGAAGCGTGAAGAGGAGAACGAGCCCCTTTTGAGCGCGTTGCCGCCTCCGGTTCAGCCGCCGGCAGGCGGCGGTCCTTGATAGCCCTGGCGGAAGATCACGGTCGCCCGGTCTCCCAGCCCTTTGGCGCGAAGCTCGATCCGCAGGTGGCGATAGGCGCGCGCCCCCTGGCGGGTCGTAAATCCCAGGACGTACTGGTGCCGAAGGTCTGCTTCGATGGCCTGCAGAGCCTTCGGGAGATCCTGCGGGCCGCCGATCGGATAATAGCGGCCGCCGGTGGTCAGGGCGAGCAGGTTGAGCACGTCGGCATAGCGGTACTCCTTTTTGCCGTCCGCCGAAAGCGCGTACGGGCTGCCGGAGCCCAGGCCGAGCACGTAGACCGGCACCTCCGCCGCGCGGACGATCTGGCGCGCCTGGTCGGGCTGCAGGGTGCTGGCGTTGTCCAACCCGTCGGTCACCACGACGGCGAAGCGCCGGCTGTTGTGCCCTTCCGCGGAGATGTCGGGGATCCAGGCGACGGCATCGTGCAGCGCCGTCGTGCCGTAGCCCTGCCACAGGCTGACCGCGTCGCCCAGGGCGCCTAAGTCGGTGGTGAAGGGCACTTCGACCTGACCGCGGCCGCCGGCAAAGGAGGCGATCGCGAACTCGTCGCCGGCGCCGGCCTTGCTCAGAAAGTAGCGCACCACGGCGCGGCTCTCTTCGATCTTGCCGCCGGTTCCCATGCTGCCCGACAGGTCTTGCAGGAAGACCAGGCTGGTGGGCGCTTCGGTGTTCTTGTCGAAGCTTTGAATGGGCACCGGCCGGTCGTCGACATAGAGGCGGAAGTCCTTGCCCTCCAAGTTTTGGGCGTACCCCGATCGGGTCCGGACGAGCACCGGCACCAGCACCTGCGTCACGGACAGGGTATCCTCGAACGCCGGCGTCGACGGGGCGGGTGCGAGCGCCGCCGGGGGAGGGGGCGCGGCCAATAGCAACAGAGGGAGCGTCCAGCGCACCGGATTCATAGCAAAAATCGCATGTGCAAGAGGCAGGCCAAAGTCAGCACCCCTGAGATCCGCGGCCGCCGTGCCGCCGCACCGCCGGAGAGACCATGAGCGACGAGATCAATATCCGCAATATCTCAGTAGTTTGCGGCAACTGCCACACCTACCAGACGCTGACCTCGTTTTCGCGCCGCGAAGGCTGGAACGTCTATGTATATGAGTGCGAGAACGACCGCTGCGACCCCGCGGTGACGCGCACCCTGATCGAGGTGCCGCGCGAGATGGATTCCTTCGCGCGCCGCGATCCCGGCTGGCGCGGAGGCGGCAAGCACGGCGCCGAGGGTGACGGCAATCCGACCGATTGAGGCGGTTGCGGCGGCTCCCGGCGCCGAAGGTGACGGCAATCCGACCGACTGAGGCGGTTGCGGCGGCTCCCGGCGCTGTTCGTGCGCGCGGTCGTGCCGTTCTGGCACATGCTGAATCCGGTGTGCTACGCTGCGCCGCCGGGCCGGGTCCGCCGGCACTCCATCCACCGCCGCGCCGCGGTCTGCACGGCTGTACGGATCACGCAAGGGATTCCCAATGAAGACGATCGTTCACATCGTCGGCACCGGCACGATCGGCGAGCCGCTGCTGGGTCTCTTCACCGACTTTCGCGAGCGGATGAAGATCGATGAAGTGACGTTCCACAAGCGCACGCCGCTGCCCTCCGACCGGGCGCGGCTCAACCACCTGATCGCGCGCGGCGCCCACCTGGCCGTCGAATCCGACGTGATCGGCGAGTTCGAGCGGCTCGGCCACAAGGTGACCTTGACCGCCGAAGAAGCCCTGGCGCGCGCCACCGTGGTGGTCGACTGCACGCCGGCCGGCAACGAGAACAAGGAAAAGTTCTACCGCGGCCTCGCCGGCCCCAAGGGGTTCCTGGCGCAGGGCAGCGAGTTCGGTTTCGGCAAGCCCTACGCCTACGGCATCAACGACGAAGTGCTGGTGCCGGGGCAGGACCGCTTCGTGGAAATCGTCTCTTGCAACACCCATAACATCGCCACCTTGATCAAGACGCTGTGCGACGACGGCGAGGCCGGCTACAACCTGGGGCGCGGGCGCTTTGTCTGTATGCGGCGCGCCAACGACGTGTCGCAAGCCGATGCCTACGTGCCGGCACCCAACGTCGGCAGGCACGACGACGCCGAGTTCGGCACCCACCATGCCCGCGACGCCTGGCACGTGTTCGAGACCCTGGGCAAGGATCTGGACCTGTTCTCGAGCGCGGTCAAGCTCAACACCCAATACATGCATTCGATCTGGTTCAACCTGGAGCTGAACCGCGACACCACGGTCGAAGAGGTGCGGCACCGCCTGCAGGAGAACCCGCGCGTGGCGGTGACCGACAAGCGCTACGCCAACCTCATCTTCAGCTTTGGCCGCGACCACGGCTACTATGGCCGTATCCTGTCGCAGACGGTGGTGGTGCTGCCGACGCTCACGGTGCACCGCAAACGCGAGGTATACGGCTTCTGCTTCACTCCCCAGGACGGCAACTCCCTGCTCTCGTCGATCGCCGCCGCCCTGTGGCTGATCGAACCCGACTGGAGCAGCGTGGCGAGCCGGCTGCATGCGGTGAACCGCTGGCTGTACCGCGAGATCTGAACCCGCGTCCGGCACGCCCGCGCGGCGACGACGATGCCGCGCTGCGCCCAGCCGAGCTGTGCCTGGGCGACCTGACCATCGAGGGGCTGTCGCTGGCCGGCGACCAGACCTGGTTCCGCGTCCGCCCGCCCGGCCTGGCCTTCGACGTCGGCAGGGGCGCGGCGCAGCTCGCCGGCGCGCACGACATCTTCCTGTCCCACGGACACCTCGACCACGCCCTGGGCCTGCCCTACGTCCTGTCGCAACGGTCTCTGCACCAACATGCCGCCACCCGCGTCTTCTGCCCGGCGCCGATCGCCAAGCCGCTGACCATGCTGATCGAAGCCGCCGCCCAGCTGGAGCGCGTCCACTACGCCTGCGAGATCGTGCCGCTCGCCGTGGGCGATCGCGTCCCGGTGGCCCGCGACCTCACCATCGAGGCCTTCGCCACCGATCACGTCGTCCCCAGCCTGGGCTACCACCTGCATCGCCGCAAGCAGCACCTCGCCGCCGCCTTCGTCGGCCTGGCCGGCAACGAGCTCGCCGCCCTCCGCCAGCGCGGCGTCCAGATCGCCGAAACTGTCGAAGAGCAGTGGCTGACCTACTGCGGCGACACCGGCCCCGCCGTCTTCGACCTCAGCCCAGCCCTGTTCGACAGCCGCATCCTCCTGCTCGAATGCACCTTCCTGGATGCTGACCTGCCGGGAATGTCGCGACCGGCGGCAGCCGCGACTGACTTGCAAGGAATGTCGCGACAGGCGACAGCCGCGACTGACCTGCCGGGAATGTCGGGCCAGGCGACAGCCCCGACCGACCTGCCAGCCCCGACCGAGCTGCCAGGAGGCGGCGCGCGCGACAAGGGCGAGCTGTACAAGCACCTGTACTTTTCCGACATCGAACGGGTTGCCGGGCGGTTCCGCAATCAGCACATCGTGCTGCACCACCTGTCGCGCCGTTACAGGGTCGCGGATCTGCGCGCCGCGCTCGCCGCTCGTCTGCCGGACCTGGCACCGCGCGTTCACCTGATGACAGAGGGCTCGGCACCATGACTCCTGCCGGCGGTCCGCGACCGCCCAACCGAGGTTCCCGCGGCGGCCCGCGCGGCCCACGCGACCCCAATGCCCGCGGCGGACCCGGCGATCGGGGCGGCCGGCCGGGCTCGACTCGCCCCGGCGGCCCGGGCCGGCCGGGTGCCCCCGCAGACCCGGAAAGCCGCGGCCGCTCAAGGGCCGGCGCTGGCCCCCCGGGTCCCGCGGTTCCCGGTGAGCGCAGCCGGGAGCGTGACCGCGGCGATACAGGTCCCGGACCCGGAAATCCATCCACCCGCGGTGGCGGCGCCTATGGCCGTGGCCGTGGCGCCGCCTCCGGCGGCGACCGTAGCGGTGCCGGCGGAGGCTCCGCCGAACGTCCGGCCGATCGCGCCCGCGAGCGCGGGCGGACCAGTGAAAGAGATCGGCCAAGCCGCGGCGGCCCGCGCGGTCCCGGCGGCCCACCCCCCCGCGGCGGCTCCGGCTACCAGGGCTCGTCTGGCCCCCGCGGTGGCCCTGGCACCCACGGCGGTGTTGGCACCGGCGGCCCCCGCGGTCCCGGCGGCCCACCCCCCCGCGGTGGTCCTGGCTACCAGGGCGCTCCTGGCTCCCGCGGTGGTCCGGGCGACCGTGGCGGGTCTGGCGACCGCAGTCGTCCGGGCGGCCGGACCGGGCCGGGCGGCCAAGGTCGCCCCGGTGGTCGGAGTGGACCTCGCGACCGTGATCGGCCGGGCGACCGGGACAGAGCGGAGGCGCCGCCAAGCCCGAGCGACCGGGACAGGGGGGAGGCGACGGCAAGCCCGGATCGCCGCGACAGCTCGCCTGGCCGTGGCTACGACCGCGGTCGCGCCGGCGGCGGTGCGGGCCACGGCGGCCGTGGCGGCTCCATTGGCCGCGGTCGGCCGGGTGGCGAGCGCGGCCCCGCCGGCGGCCGCTCCGCGGGCCCACCGTGGCGCAAAGGGACGCCGGCCAGCGATCGGGGGGAGGGGCGGCGGCGCGAGGGGCCTGCCGCGGGACCGCGCGGGAGGGCTCCCCATCCTGGATCGGCGGGGGGAGACCGGCGGGTGCGCCGGACGCCACCGGCGGAGCGGGTGCCGGCTCCGGCGCCGGTGATGCGGTTTGCGGCGGTGGATGAGCTGGAGGTGGTGGTCGAGAAGCTGGTGGCGGGGGGCGAGGGGCTGGCGCGGGTGGATGGCGTGCCGCTGTTCATCCCGCGTGCGGCGCCCGGCGACCGGCTGCGGGTGCGGGTGGTGGAGCGCCATACGGACTATGGGCGGGCGGCGATCGTCGAGGTTCTGCAGGGAGGGCCTGGGCGGCGCCCCGATCCGTATCCGGAGCTGGCGCGCACCGGGATCTGCGACCTGCAGCACATCGACGATGGGCTCCAGCCGCTGCTGAAGGCGGCGGCGGTGCGCGAAACCCTGGAGCGGCTGGGGCGCTTCGCGCTGCCGGCCCACATCGAGGTGTCGGCGGGGCAGCCTTGGGGCTACCGGCTGCGCACGCAGCTGCATACCGCACCCGACCCGGCGGGAGGGCCTGCCCGCGTCGGGTACCGCGCGCGCGGTACCCACGAGCTGATCGCGGTGGCGCGATGTCCTTTGCTGGTGCCGGAGCTGGAGGAGCTGCTGGGAGAGCTGCCGGTGCTGCTCGCCGGCGTGCCCGGGCGGCGGCTCGACCTGGCGGCCGGCGACGGCGGGGCGGTGACGGCGGCGCCGCTGGTGGAGGGGTTGCCGCACGGCGAAGTGTCGATGACCGTTGGCGAGTTCTCGTATGCCTACGATGCGCGATGCTTCTTCCAGGGCCACCGGCAGCTGCTGGCGCGGTTCGTGGAGCTGGCCGTGGGGACGGGGGAGGGGGAGGAGGCCTTCGACCTGTACGGCGGGGTGGGTCTGTTCAGCCTGCCGCTCGCGCGGCGCTACGGCAGGGTGGTGAGCGTCGAAGCCGACCGCGTGGCATCGCGCTATGCGCGCAACAACGCGCGGACGCACCGGTTGCCGCAGCTGCAATGCGTCGCCCAGGTGATCGAGAGCTGGATCGAGACCCTGCCCGAGCGGCCGGATCGGGTGGTGGTCGATCCGCCGCGCGGCGGGTTGTCGGCGCGCGTGCGGCAGGTGCTGGTGGCGCGGCGCGCCCGGCAGCTGACCTACGTTTCATGCGATGCGGCGACGCTGGCGCGCGACCTGCGACAGCTGGCCGCCGCCTACACCATCCAGAGCATCCATCTGATCGACCTGTTCCCGCAGACCGGCCACATGGAGACGATCGTGCAGCTGGCAGGCTTGGACCCTGCCTGAGGAGTTGTCCCGTCCGAGGCACTAGATCGGTTGCCGTTGACAGCCGTCGCGTGTCTGAACAGATACGATGGGGGGCGCGGCAACGCCGATGGGCGGCATGCAGCAGCAGGGAGACGACGTGCTGGGTTTGGCAAGCCGGGACGAAGGTCGGGAATCGGAGCTGCTGGCGGCGGTGGCGGCGGGGGATCGCGGCGCGGCCGAGCGCCTGGTGGAGTACACCTACCAGGGGGTCTTCGCCCTGCTGCGCCGTCTGTGCGGCGAATCCGACCTGGCTGCCGACCTGACGCAGGAAACCTACCGCCGTGCCTGGAGCGCCTTGGACAGTTTCCACGGCAAGGCGCAGTTTTCGACCTGGCTCTGTCGCATCGCCTACAACGTGTTCCTCAACCACCTGCGCCGGCCGCGGCGGCTGGTGCCGATGGACGACCAGACGGCGGCGGCGGTGCGCGACCCCGCGCCGGGTGTCGACAGTACGTTCGACCAGGCGGCCGAGGGGCAGCGGCTGCGCCGCGCCGTCCTCCTGCTGCCCGAAGAGCAGCGCTTCACCGTCATCGCCCTGTTCTGGGGCGACCGTTCGGTGCGTGAAGTCGCGCTCGCCGAAGGGGTGAGCGGGGTGGCGATCCGCAAGCGGCTCAAGCGGGCGACCGAAGCCCTGGCCCGCGTCCTGGCGACGGAGGAGGCGCCGTGACCCGGCGGCAGGGCTCGCGACCGCCGCGGTCGCCGGGCTGGCCGGGCTGGCCGAGCTGGCCAAACCGGCGCGATCGCCGCCTGGCGCGCCGCCTGGCCGCGGTGGCGCGTCCCGAGGATCGCGAACCGCCGGCCGGGCTGCTGCGGCGGCTGGCGGACGACATCCCCGACCGCTGGCCGGTGCCGGGCGCGACCCTGCCGCCCGAGGCAGCGCCGGATCGCCGCTCCGGCGCGCCCGGTGGCGCGGCCCGCACGCGCTGGATGGTGGCCGCTTCCCTGGCTGCCGCGATCGCCGCCGGCGCCCTGGGGCTGCGGGTGCTGGAGCAGACCTTGGGCCAACCCGAAAGCCGCGGCTTCCACGCGCCGGCGGCGGGTCCTGTGCCGGCCGTGATCGCCGCCGCCGCGGCAGGCAAGGCCGGCGGGTCGCCGCACGCAGGGTCGGTGCGCCGCGCCGCCGCGCCGCCGGCGCCGGCAGCCGCGACACCGGCAGAGGCCGATCGGAGGGATCTCGCCGGGCTGCCGCCCGCGGTGGCAAGAAAGCAAGCCGCCCCGCTGCAGCCGCCGCCGGCGGAGTTGGAAGCGAAGCACGCCGCGCTTGCGCCGGCGCCGGCCGCCAAGGCGACGTCGGTGCCGCCGCCACCGGTCGCGGCTGCGCCTCCGGCGGTCCTCGGCCGGGTTGCGCCGCCGGCTCGGGACCAGGCCGCGGGCGCGGGTGCGGGCTCGGCCGGGATCCCGACCCAGGCACAGGCCCCCAGGGCGGCGTCGCAGGCCCCGCCGCCGCTGGTGGCTCCTTTGCCGCGCGCCGCGCCCGCTGCCGCCGAAAAAGAGAACAGGATTAACGTCGGTGGCAATGAGTCGGGGGCCGCCGGCCTCTATACGCCCGCGGCGCCTGCCGGCGCTTCGGAGGTCGACACGGCCGCGCAGCTGCAGCACGTCGGTGGAAACCTGGCGGGAGCGCCGCCGCGGCAAGCCAGCGCTTTGCGGGTTGGCATGCCCGACGGCTCGCTGCGCTCCAGCTTCGGCGACGAGAGCGGCACCGCGGCGTATCGCCGGCTGCGGCGAGAGCTGCTGGACGCCGGCCGCCTGCCGCACGTCGGCACCTCGCAGCTCGAAGAGCTGGTCAACGCCTTTCAGCCGCGAGCCATGCTGGCTTCCTCGCCGGGGCTGTCCGCCGAAGGCGCGCCGCTGCCCGAGAGGGCCGGCGCCTACCTGCTGCGCTTCGCCGGCCACGGCCTGGCCGTGCCGCCGGGCCAGGGGGCGGTGGTGGTGGAATTCGAGCCGGCCCTGGTGGCGCGCGCCCGCCGCCTGGGCGCCACGGCCGACAACGGCAGCGCCGCGGCGCTCTACGAGATCGACCTGCGCCGCGACCAGGTGAAACAGGCAGTCGGCGCCGACACGGCGGCGGACCCCGCGGTCGCCACCCTGACGGTGCGCGCCGGCGCCGCGGCGGGCGACGGCGCCGGGCAGGTGCGCGTGGTGCGCCTGTCCGACCTGCGCCCGTCCCTGGCCGTGGCATCACCGGCGCTGCGGGTGCAGGGCCTTGCCGCGCGGTTCGGCGAAGCGCTCGCCGCGCCGGCCGGCGTGTCGCCGGAGCGCCTGCAACAGCTGCGGGCCGAAGCGCAGGCGCTGGCCGCGGAGCTGACCGCCGACCCCCGCGCCGGCGAGCTGCGCGACCTGATCGCCCGCGCCGCCGAGATCGCCGCCCCGCCGCGGCCTTGATCCCGTTCGGTCGCACCCGCGCCGGGCGCCCGGTCCCGGCCGCCGGCAGGGAGCGGTGAGTGGTGCCTGCCGGTCAAGGCTGGTGGGGTGGTGCGGGTGGTGCGGTGCCGCCGGCGGTCGGGTCCGGTGGCGGTGGCGATGCCGAATGGTCGGCTTCGACCTGGCGCAGGCGCTCTTCGAGGATGTCGTTGGCGCGCTGCAGCTGGCGCAGGCGCTCCTCCAGGCTCTGGGCGGTGGCGCTGTCGGCGGCGGTTTCCTGCCGCAGCGCGCGCAGGGCGTCCTCGCGGGGATGGCGCTGCTCGTCCTGGATCTGCGCCTTCAGGCTGCGCTCCAGGGCGGGGATGGCCGCGGGGTCGCCCAGCTCGCCTAGGGCCTGCGGCACCTGCTCACGGATATAGAAGTCGGGGTCTTCCAGGTAGCCCTCAAGGATCTGCCGCGCCTGGCTGCGCTTTTCGGGGGTGGCGTGCGCGGCATAGCGCGCCAGGGCCAGCATCGCTTCGCCGCGGCCCAGGCGGGGGCTGCCGTAGCGGGCCAGCTTTTCGGCCTGGACCATGGTCTGGGGAGCGTCCAGGTCGGCGAGCGCCAACAGGGCGGCGCTCGACACCTGCTGGAGGTAGCTGGTCTGCCGCAACGCCTGCACCAGCATCGGCGCCACCTGCGCGCTGCGGCTGTCGAAATGTCCCAGCGCCGTGGCGGCGCGAGCGCGGACGGTGTAGCTGGGATCGCTCTCCAGGGCATGGTGCAGCGGCTCGATCAGCTCCACGTGGGCGGCGAAGGCGGCCAGCGAGGCAAAGACCGCGCCGCGCACCCGCGCGTCGGCATCGGCGGCGCCGCGGCGCAGGGCGGCCAGCGCCGGATCGGTGCCGATGGCGGCGAGCGCGGCGGCGGCGACCTCCCGCGCCCCGCGGTGGCGGTGGTGCAGGAGCGCCTGGCCCAGCGCCTGGATGGTCGCCGGATCGCTGCCATGGCCGGCGAGCGTCCGCGCCGCCGCCAGGTGGGCCGCCAGCGGTAGCGGGGCCTGCAGCTGGGCGATCCATTCCGCGGTCGGCTTGTCGAAGTCGAGCGTCTTGAGCAGGACGCCGCGCGGGTCGAAGACCACGGTGAGCGGGCGCCTGGCGGCGGCGACGTAGAGCTGCTGCTGGGGCGCGGCCCGCATGTTGACGCGGCGCATCTCCACCCTGCCGTCTTCGCCGATCAGCGCCAGTTCCACGGGGAAGGAAAACAGGCCGGTCGCGCCGTCCAGCTGCTGCGTCTGGCGCAGCTCGAGGCGGACCAGGCCGCGATCCTGCTGGTAGTCCCAGCTTGCCTTGAGCTCGGGGTAGCCGGCGCCGTAGACGAACTGATCGAAGAGCGGCCGCAGGTTGACACCCGACACCTCCTCGAAAACCGCTTCCAGGTCCGCCGAGGTCACGGTGCCGAGCGCGTAGCGGGTCAGGTACAGGTGGATGCCGCGCCGCCAGGCGTCGTCACCCACCATGTCGTGCAGCATGTGCAGGACCAGGGCTCCCTTGTCGTAGGTATGGACGTCGAACATCCGGCCGGGATCGACAAAGTACCTGGTGACCAGCGGCCGGCGGTATTTTTCGGCGTCCTCCTGCAGGTAGCTGGCGCGCGACAGGTCGAGCTTCCAGGCCATCTCGTCGTCGCCCGCGGTCGTTCCCGGCGCCGGCGCCGCGCCGGGTGCGGCTCCTGCGCCGCCGTGGGCCACGGTGGCTCCCTGGGCCGCGGCGTCGCCCTGGTACTTGTGGTACAGCGCCTCGAAGTACGTCGCCATCCCTTCGTTGAGCCAGGCGTGCTCCCAGCCGCGGCAGGAGACGTAGTCGCCGAACCACTGGTGCGCCAGCTCGTGGAGGACCAGCTCGTCGCTGGTCGAGTCCAGGGTTGCCGGCCCGTCGCGCAGGGTGTCGGCCGAGACGGTGGTGGCGGAGATGTTTTCCATGCCGTCCCACATGAAGCCGTAGACCGCCGCCTGGGAGTACTTGGGATAGGGATATGGCACGCCGGTCGAGCGCGACAGGAAGTCCATCATGTCGACGGTGTGGGCGAAGCTGCGCGGCGCGCGCTCGGCCAGCGCGCGCGGCACGTAGGCTGCGAGCGGCACTCCGTGCCAGCTGTCCTCTGTGCGGCTCCATTCGCCGATGACGACCGAGACCAGGTAGGTGAGGTGCGGCTGTTCCATGCTCCAGTGGAAGGTGCGGCGGCCGTCGGGGCGGTCGATCACTTCCACCAGGCGGCCGTTGCCGATCGCTTCGAGCGGCCGCTCCACGGTGGCCAGCAGCTCGCTGGTGGCGCGATCGTCGGGTTCGTCCCAGCTGGGGAACCAGTAGCGGTTGAGCTGCGGCTCGCCGTCCGAGAACAGCTCCCAGGGCTGGTCGGGATAGGCGTGGTCGGGGCCGGTCACGAACAGTCCGGCGCGCGGCGTCGCCGCGTAGTCGATCGCCACTTCCAGCACGTCCTGCGGGCCGTAGGCGCGCGGCAGCTGGACGGTGAGCGTCTGCGCCGCCGGATCCATCTGGAACGGCAGGTCCGCCGCCACGCCGGCCAGCCGCACGCGCGCGACGTCGAGCTGGGCGGCGTGGAACACCAGGTGGTCGAGGCCGGGCAGCAGCGGCGAAAGCGTGTTGGTGGTGGTGCCCTGGATGTGCCGCCGCGGCAGGTCGAAAGCCAGGTCGATGCGCACGTGCCGCAGGTGATACAGGCGGTCGGACAGGTAGTGCGGCGGCTGGTCGGCAGGCGCGAAGAGGCCGCGCGGCGGCGGTGGTGGCGGCGCCGGCGCCGGCCCGCCGGCAGCGGTGGCGGCGGCGAGGGCGACGACGGCCAGGGCGAGCATCGCCGCCGCCTGCCAGGTTGGCCGGCGTTGCCATGCCGGCCGCATCCGCGCTGCCCACCGCGAGCCTGGGGCGCCGGCCGGGTCGCTGCCTGGGAGCCGATTCATCGCGGTATCCTATGCCGGCGGCGGGGTAGAATTTCAGCATGCCTGGCCTTCCCCGCTACCGCATCGTCCTTGCCAAAGAGGACTTCAAGTTCTCCGTGGCTCACTTCACCCTTTTCGCCGACGGCCGCGCCGAGCTGCTGCACGGCCATAACTATCTGGTGCGGGCCGAGCTCGCCGGCACGCGGCTGGACGGCGCCGGGCTGCTGGCCGATCTGGAACGCAGCAAACGCTCGCTGCGGGCGCTGTGCGCGCGGCTCGATTCGCGCACGCTGCTGCCGGCCGAAAGCGACCGGGTGCAGTGCACCCGGCGCGGCCAGAACGTCGACGTGCGGCTGGACGAGCGCAGCTACACCTTCCCGGCCGCCGACGTGCTGCTGCTGCCGATCGCCAACACCTCGGTCGAGCTTTTGGCGCACATGCTGTGGCACCAGCTGGCGCCCGAGCTGCGCGGCTCGCTGGTGGAGACCCTGGGGGTGGCGGTCGAAGAGTCGGCCGGCCAGCGCTGCTGGTATGAGGACCACCTTACAGGCGCACCCCCCGCCCCCGCCAGTTGACCAGGTAGCCGCGCCGGCTGTCGCGTACGCCGATCGCCAGCACGGCGGCGAGCAGCACGGCATCCAGCGGATAGAGCAGGGCGTACGCCGGCCGGTGGCCGCTGCCGGCGCGCAGCAACCCCGAGGTGGCGGCGCCGGCGGCCCACAGCAGCGCGGCGCCGGCGGCGCAGCCGGCGACGGCCAGGGCGGCGATCGCCAGGGGCGGCAGCGCCAGGATCGCCAGCGCGGCCAGCGCGGCGCCGCGGCGCCGCCCAAAGAGGCCGCCCAGGTTGCGCCGCCAGCCGCGGGTGGTTTCGCGCCAGCCGCGGTACATGCGCACGGAGAGCAGCTGCGGGGCGCGAAAAAACCCGGTGCGGTAGCCGCGGCGCCGCATCTCCACGGCGATCGCCACGTCGTCGAGCGGTTCGGTGCGCACCGCCGCGAAGCCGCCGCACTCCTCCCAGGCGGTGCGCCGCAGCAGCAGGAACTGCCCGGTGGCGACGGGCGCGCCGCCGTTGGCCGCCACCGCCCGCCAGTCGCCGAGCAGCGCGTCGAGCAGGGCGAAGACCGGCGGCACCAGCAGGTTCTCCGCCAGGCCGCGGGCCTCTTGCCATCCGGTCAGCGATACGACGTCCAGGCGCCCCTGGGCCGCGGCGGCGAGCGCCCGCACCAGCGCCGGCGGCCGCTGGCGGACGTCGGCATCGGTGAGCAGCAGCCACGGCGAGGCAACCCCCTGGGCGCCGACCCGCATGGCGTGTACCTTGCCCAGCCAGCCGTCCGGCAGCGGCCCGGCCGCGATCACCGAGAGGCGCGGTTCGGCGGCGGCCAGGGCGGCGGCAATCTCCGCCGTGCCGTCGTTCGAGCTGTCGTCCACGATCCGCACCGGCGGCTGTCCGGCCAGCCCCAGCAGCGCTTCGGCACAGGCGCGCACGTTGATCGCCTCGTTGCGCACCGGCAGCAGCACGGTGACCGCGGTGGGGGCGTAGAGCTCGCGGGTGGCGGCCTGGTCGCCCGCGTCGTCTGGCGTGGCCGGATCTCCGGCACCGGTGGGCGCGCCGTCCGGCAGCGCTGGCGCGGACCGGCGGCGCTCCTCGATGCCGAGGCCGATCCCCAGCAAGGCGCCGCCGCCCAGCAGGGCGGCCGCGATCCACAAGCTCAAGGGGCGCCGGCCCCGCGGCGGGTGGACGGCGGAGCCGGCGCCGCGGACGCCGCGGACGGGACGGGTGCTCTCATGGCGGCGCCTGGGGGGCGCCGGGCAGGTGAGCGGCGATGGCGTTTTCGACTTCGCCGGCGGCCGGAAAGCGGCCGGCCCGCTTCTTCGAGAACACCAGATCGCCGTCGACGGTCACCTCGAAGACGCCGCCGCTGCCCTTCACGAGCTGTGGACGAAGGCCGAAGTTTTTTTCCAGCTGGTCCGCCAGACCGGCGGCTCGCGGAAGGTAGTTTCAAACGACGCAGTACTCGATCGTGACCTTGGGTAGATTTGCCATGCGCCTGATTCTACGGTGTTTTGCGGCAGCCGGATGCATCCTTCAACATGCGTGAAATTATTGCATGGCTGCCGCGTGTTTCCTTTTTAGTGCTCGCGGCGACCCAAGCGGGACAAGTTCTTCGAAAAAAGTCTTGCAACTGCCAGCGAATGGAGTACAATCGAGATTGTTCAAGAGCGGGCCGCTGACCAGGAAGGCTCTGGTAACGTCCCAAGTAGGGCACAAAAAAGGCCAAAGTTGGCCCAGGTAACGCACCGAACGATGCGCCTTGGGCCAGTTTAGGATGGGGAAGTAAATAACTGGTTGGAGGAAACCAAAATGAAAGGCGAAGCGCCCAGCATGTCTCAGAAGGAAATGGCCCAGATCCGACAGAATCTCGAAGGCACCCCGGACATCGAGGAAGCGGCCGAGTTGATGAACCTCGCCGGCAACTCGACCCGCCTCAAGCTGCTGTACCTGCTTGAGAACATGAAGGAGCTGTGCGTGTGCGACCTCGCCGAGATGCTCGGCGTTTCGGTCTCCGCGGTTTCGCAGCACCTTGCCAAGCTGAAGGCCTATGGCCTGGTCGCGCCGCGCCGCGACGCGCAGACCATTTACTACCGCCTTACCGATCACGCCTTCAACGCCAAGCTGCGGGACAACTTCTTCCGTCAGTTCCAGGTTTAAGGCCACGTGTAGGGCCACGAGCGTCGGGCCGCGCCCCCCGGCGTCGTTCGCAGCGGTTGGCGAACAAGGCGGTCAGTTGTTCTGGCCGCCTTTCGTGTATTCAGGGGGCTGAAAACCCCGGCCCCACCCCCGGCGATGGCTGCGCATCGGCTACAATGCGGCGCCACAAGGGGGAATCAAATCCATGAACCATCACCCGCGTCCGACCTTCACCTACCTGGGCCATGCGACCGTGCGTTGCGACCTGCCCGGCGGCGAAGTGGTGTTGATCGATCCCTGGGTGATGGGCAACCCGGCGTGCCCCAAGGAGCACGCCGACTTCGAGCGCATCGACGCGATGCTCATCACCCATGCCCATTCGGACCACATGGCGGACGCCGTGGAGCTTGCCAAGCGCCATCGGCCGCGCCACGTGGCGACCATGTTCGAGCTGGCCGTCTGGCTCCAGGGCAAGGGCGTCGAAAATACCATCGGGCTCAATCTTGGCGGCTGCACGGATGTGCTCGGCCTGACGGTGACGATGGTGCGCGCCGACCATTCCAGCGCCATCGTCGACGACGGTCAGATCATCTACGGCGGCTCGGCGGGCGGCTTCGTGGTCAAGCTGCCCGGTGGCTTCACCTTCTACCACGCGGGCGACACCGCCCTCTTTTCGGACATGCAGCTGATCGCCGAGATCTACCGGCCCGAACTGGCCTTTCTGCCCATCGGCGACCTGTACACCATGGACCCGCCGCAGGCGGCCCGCGCCTGCCGCTACCTGAACGTCCGCAAGGTGGTGCCGATCCACTACGGCACCTTCCCCGCCCTCACCGGCACGCCGGACCAGCTGGTCAAGGCGCTCGACGACCTGGGCGTCACCTGCGAAGTGATCGCCCTGCGTCCGGGCGAAAAGTACTAGGCGAAAGGTACTGGTGCCCCACTAGCCCAGCCCGGCGCGCAGGCCGAACCAGCGGGCGCGCAGCAGCAGGCCGACGCGGGTGGCGGTGCCCAGGTGGGGCGGCGCGTGCAGCAGCCTGGGGCCGGCCTCCTCGATCTCCGACAGCAGGCGGAGCGCGGCGAGCAGCGCGTAGACTCCGGCGCGGCGGTAGGCGGCCGGCAGCTCGACCAGGCCGCGCGGCGCGCGCAGCAGGCGCGGCCGCAGCCGGGCGCACTCGCGTTCGATCGCGGCCGGCACGGCCTCCTGGTCGCTGGGCAGCGGCGAGCGGCCGCTGGCCGTCGCCCTGGCCAGACCCTGCAGGGCGCGCAGCCGGATCAGCGCGCCGACGAAGCTGTTGACCTCCGCGTTCAGGCGGTTCTCCAGCAGGGCGCCCGCCACCGCGTGCGCCAGGCCGCGCGCCTCGCTTTCCGCCTCCGCGGCGGTCGCCGCCCGCGGCCGCAGCACCCGGCGCCGGGCGCACGCGGCCAGCTCGTCCAGAGTGCCGGCCGGCCAGCGGCGGCGGGCGTTCTCACCTGCCATGCGCAGACAGATCAGCGGCACGTCCGCGGGGCCCTCGCCGGCGGCCAGCGACCGCTCAAGCGCCGCCTCCCAGCGGTCGACCGCCGCCAGACGGTCGCCGTCCGGCCCAGCCTGGTGCGCGCAGTCGAGCAGCGACCTGGCATAGACCACAAGAGTCCGCACCCGCGCGCGCTCCGTCGCCGGCAGCAGCAGCAGGCCGGGCGCGAAGTCGCCCAGCAGCTCGCGGGTGCTTTCGGCGCAGAGGGCGTCGCCGTCGCCCTGGTCCGCTGCGGTCTGCGGTTGCGCCGGCGGCTCGGCCGCGAGCGGCAGCAGGCGCCCGTGGGTGCTCTGCTCCAGCAGGTCGCCGCGCCAGCGCGGGTCGGTGGGATGGTGCTCGCGGATCGCCAGGGTGAGGGGCGGCGGCTCCGCCGCGGCCGGGGGCCGCGCGGGGTCCGCCATCACAGCAAGCGCAGCAGCTCGCGCTGCGGCGGGCCGCCGGTCACCTCGACCCGCGCCGAAGTCGCCGCCGCCGCGCCGGCCGTCGCGCCGGTGCCGGCCGCGCTGCCGCCATGCGCGGCATCCTCCGCGGGAGCCAGGGCGACGTTGATCTCGCTGCGCACGCCGAAATCGCCGGTGAGGTAGATGCCGGGCTCGATCGAGAAGCCGGTCATCGGCAGCAGCCGGCGGGTGTCGTGGGTTTCCAGGTTGTCCATGTTGGCGCCCGGACCGTGGTCCGAGATGCCGATGGAGTGGCCGGTGCGGTGGATGAAGCGCTCGCCGTAGCCGGCGCTCTGGATGACCTGGCGCGCCGCGTCGTCCACCTCCCAGCCGTGCACGGGCTGCCGCGGGAAGCGGCTGCGCACCAGCGCGAGCGCCGCGTCGCGCGCCGCGGCGACGTGGCCGAAGACCTGGGCGTGCGCATCGCTCGGCGACGGCGCGCAGACCCCGCACCAGGTGATGTCGGCGTACACGCTGTGCGCCGGACGCTCCTTGGCCCACAGGTCGATGAGCAGGAAGTCGCCGCGCCGGATGGGCGCCGAGGTGCCGGCGCTCGGCTGGTAGTGGGGATCGGCGCTGTGGGCGTTGACGCCGACGATGGGCGGGCTTTCGCTCCACAGCCCGGCCTGTTCGAAGGCGTCCAGGATGCCGCGCTGCACGGTGTATTCGTCCAGCTCGTCGCCGCGCGCCAGGGCCGCGGCGACGCGGCCGAACGCGGCGTGCACGATGGCGTGCAGGTGGGTGGCGGCGCGGCGGTGGCCGGCGAGCTGCTCGGGGGTCCAGATGGCGGCGAAGCGCTGCGCCAGGTCTGCTGCCGAACGCAGCTCGACGCCCGCCGCGCGCAGCAGGTCGGCGGTCCCCGCGTCCAGGCGCGAGATCGACGGCAGCTCGTTGTCGGGGCTGTATTGCGCCGCCAGCCGGCGGTGCCCCGCGACCAGCTGCCGCAGCCGCTCGCGATGCTCCTGCCAGGTCAGATAGACCGCGGTGTCGCCCGGCAGCTGGTCCAGCATCGCCGGTTCCAGCGCATGCACCAGCTTGTGCGCCTGGCCGTGGCGCGTGATCAGGTAGTAGCAGCGGCGGGTGAGGAGCTTGCCGGCCGCGGTCAACCCCAGCAGATCCAGGCCCACCGGATCGTTCTGCTGGAAGCAGGCAAAGAACCAACCGTCCAGGTCCGCTTCGTCCAGCGCCGTCGCGATCTCCGTCATCCGGTCGGCCAGCATGCGCAATCCCCCTTGACCCGGATGCTATCAGAGGCCCCCCGGGGCGGTGGGCTGGTGGCCCGCCCGCCGCCGCCCCAGGGTGTGTCGACGATCAGTGAGCCGCCCCCGCCGCCGGCAGGACCGTGACGTCCACCCGCCGGTTGCCGCCGCGGCCGGCGCCGCTCTGGTTGGTCGCCACCGGTTCGTCGGCGCCGTGCCCTTCGACACGGATGGCGCTCGCGGGCACCCCCTGCTCCTCCAGGTAGTGCGCGACGGCGTTGGCGCGCGCCAGCGACATGGCCTGGTTGGCGGCCTTGCTGCCATGGGCGTCGGCATGCCCCACGACCAGCAGGTGGGCGCCGGCGCTCGCCTTGACGTCGCCGGCGAGGCCGTCGAGCGCCGCCCTGGCGCTGGCGGTCAGGGTCGTGGCGCGCGGGAAGAGCACCCGCACCGTGCGCGGCGCCGCCGGCCCGGTGCCGGCCGCGGCCTTCCCCTGCGCCGCGGCGCCGCCGCCGGCCGCCGCCGGTGACGGCGCCGTCGCCGCCCCCTCCGGAGCCAGGGTGGTCGCCACGTCCGGCGCCACGAAGTCGTTCCTGGCGACCATCGCCCGGCCCTCGCCGGAGAGGATGAACGCCAGCAGGTCGCGCGCCGCGCCGTGCGGTTCGCCGCGGCTGTACATCAGCAGCGGCCGGTAGATCGGGTAGGTGCCGGTGCGCACCGTTTCGACGCTGGCGTGCACCGCCGGCTGGCCGGCGCGGGGCGCCACGCCGAGCGCCTTGACTTCGGACGTCACCCAGCCGATGCCGACGTAGGAGACGGCGCCGCGCTCGGCCGCCACGCGCTTGACCAGGGCGCCGTTTTCTTCGATGACCTCGGCGCCGGCGACGTAGTCTTCGCTGCCCTTGTCGTTGCCGCGGCGCACCACCTTGTCGCGGAAGAACGACGAGGTGCCCGAGTAGCTCGGCCGGGTGAGGACGTGCACGGCCAGGTCGGGGCCGCCCACCTCGCTCCAGTTGCGGATCTTGCCGGTGAACAGGTCGGACAGCTGCGCCACGGTGAGCTCCGTCAACGGGTTGTCAGGTCCGACGATCACCGCGATGCCGTCGTAGCCGATGACGAACTCGCGCAGCTCGACGCCGCGCTGGCGCGCTTCGGCGATCTCGCTCTGCTTGACCGCGCGCGACGAGGCGCCGAGATCCGCCGAACCGTCCAGCAGGCCGACGAAAGCGGTGCCCGAGCCGAGCGCTTCCCACTTGATGGTGACGCCAGGATGGTGCTCCATGAACGCGCGCGCCAGCTCCTGGCCGAGCTTGCCGCCGATGGTGTCGGAGCCCTTCACCTGAATCGCGTTGCCAGCGCCGGTCGGGGCCGCGGTGGCCGCGGCGGCGCTGGGCTGCCCGATCGCCGTGATGGCGACGGCGACGGCGACGCCGACGGCGGAGACGAGGCGCGGCGGACAGACAAATCCCTTGTGCGAGCGCACGATGACATCCCTCCTTGACAAGGACAGAGCCGCCGGCCTGCCGGGCAACTTACCGGAAGGTGACGGACCAGTTGATCCAGACCGGCACCGGCTTGCCGGCGAGACGGCCGGGTGTGAACCGATACTTGCGCGCCGCGTCCAGGGCGGCATCCTCGAAGGCTGCCAGGTCCATGCGCGAGCGATAGATCTTGGCGTCCGTCACCCGCCCTTCGGCATCCAGCAGCAGGCGGCAGACGACGGTCGGTTTGAGCGCCGCGCCGGCATCGGGCGCCGCCGGCGGCTGGCCCGCGACCAGGGTGGGCATGGCGTCCTGCGGCCCGGTCAGCCGCGACGCCTCCACCGCCGTCGCCGCCGGGGCCGCGGCCGGGATGGCCGCCTCGCCGGCCGCGCCGCCGGGCGCCGTCGAAACTTCGTGGCGGGCGAAGGCGAGCCAGCTGATGGCGCACACCAGCACCAGCGCGGCGGCGGCGGCGGCGATCAGCCAGCTGCGCCCACCTTGGCGCGCGGCGGCCGCGGCCGTGGGCGTCGCCGCCGCCGGCACCGCGGGCGGCCGCCGGCGCGGCCGCGGCACGTCGCCCGCTTCGATGCGGGTATTGGCTTCCAGCAGCAGCTTCTGCACGTTGCCCTGCAGGTCGCGCTGGGTTGGGTGAGCGTCGTTTTCCACCTGGAAGTGTCCGGCGCGGGCGGCGATCAGCGCCACGAAGGCGTCGAAGCCCGTCAGGTCTTCGCAGGCGGCGCTGACCACCTCGCCGCCATCCAGGTAGAGGGCGCCGTTGCCTTCGGCGGTCATCACTTTCACGCAGCAGGTGCGGCGCGCCAGACCGGCCACCTGGACCAGGTCGGCAAGCGAGAACTCTGCAAGGTCACCAGCAAGTTTCATGGGGTCGTCCGCCGTCTCATTGTCATTGAATGCGGTTCATGGTAGGCAGGAGGTGCGGCGCGGTCATGGCAACCGTGTAACAGGTTCGACCGGGTGGCGGGCGCGATAGAATGGCCCGCTGCCGGCGGCACCGCGGCGCCTTCCCCTATCTGCGAACACCACAGGAGATCCCTGCCATGAGCCGACCTTTCCGCCACGCGCTGTGCTTCGCGCTGCTCCTCTGTGTTGCCTCAGCCGGCACCCTGCATGCGGTCGGCCAGGGGCGGGTCGTCGGCACCGTCGTGGATACCAGCGGTGCGCCGCTCGCCGGCGTCAAGGTCGTCATCACCAGTCCCGAGATGGCCACGCTGCGGGTCGAAAAGACGACCGACGCCAAGGGCGAGTTCAACGTCATCCTGCTGGACGCGACGCGCGCATTCGCCCTCCACCTGGAAAAGACAGGCTACGCGCCGCTCGACCAGCCGCTGCAGCCGCGGGTGCAGGACACGCTGCGCTTGACCTTCACCCTGAAGACCCTGCCGCCGGCGTCCGCCGCCGCCGCCGGCGACCTGGGCGAGCCGGCGCCGGCCAGCGCCGCCGAAGCCAAGACCCGCAACGATGCCGTCGCCGCCTACAACGACGGCGTGGCGGCGCTCAAGGCAAAGGATCTGGACGGTGCCATCGCCAAGTTCGAGGCGGCCGAAAAGCTCGACCCCAAGCTGCCCGCGGCGCCGGCGGTGCTGGCGGACCTGTACCTGGAGGCCCACAAACCCACCGAGTCGTTGCAGGCCGCCGACCGCGCTCTGGCGCTGACCCCCGGCAAGTCGCGCCTGCTGATGGACCGCTACCAGGCCTACAAGGCGCTGGGCGACAAACCGCACGCCGCCGAAGCCCTGGACGTGCTCGCCAACAGCCACCCGGCGCCGGACGTGGCGCACGACGTCGCCGTCTACCTGTACAACGACGCGGCCGACGCCTCGCGCGAGCAGAAGGCCGACGTGGCGATCGCCAACCTGCAGCGCGCCCTGGACGTGGACAAGACCCTGGAGCCGGCCTACCAGGCCCTGGCGGAGCTCTACACGGCGCGGCAGGACCACCGCGCCGCGCTGGGTGTTGCCGACCGCTGGGTCGCCGCGGCGCCGCAGAGCAAGGCGGCGCTGCAGCTGCGCTACCAGCTGCTCGCGGCGCAGAAGGACCCGCGCGCCGCCGAAGCCAAGGCGGCGATGGACAGCGCCAAGGGCACCTCCTCCAACCCGCTCAACCAGGGCATCGAGCTGTACAACTCCAACCACATTCCCGAAGCCACCAAGCTGTTCGAGCAGGTCGTCGCCGCCGACGCCAACAGCGCGCGCGGCCACTACATGCTGGGTCTTTGCTACACCAGCAGCGGCGACCTGGTGCACGCCAGGGAGCAGCTGGAAACCTTTCTCAAGCTGGCGCCCGACGATCCCGAAGCCGCCTCGGCGCGGCAGATGCTCAAGGACCTGTAGCGCGCCCGCCTGAGCGGGGTGGGAGCGGGCGCGCCCGCGGCGCCGCTCAGGCCGAGGTGGCGGACAGCGGCAGGCGCAGCAGCGCCTGGCAGCCGGGCGGCGGACGCCGGTTGTCCAGGGTCAGGGTGCCGCCGTGGGCTTCGGCGATCTGCCGCGACAGGGCCAGGCCGATGCCGGTGCCGTTGGGCTTGGTGGTGTAGAACGGCACGAAGAGGTTCTCGCGGCTGGCGATGCCGGGACCTTCGTCTTCCACCCGCACCTCGACGAAGGCGCCTTCCAGGCGCCAGCCGACGCCGACGCCGCCGTGGGTGAGCAGCGCGGCGTCGACGGCGTTGCGGATCAGGTTGATCATGAGCTGCTCCAGCTGGTCGGCGTCACCTTCGACCGTGATCTCCACGCCTTTTTCGACGAAGACGGGCAGCCGGTGCTCCAGCGCGGCGATGCGGCGGATGAGCGGCGCGATCTCCAGCGAAGCGAAGCGCGGCGGCGGCAGGCGCGCCAGCCGCGCATAGGCCGCCAGAAAGCGGATCAAGGCGTCGGAGCGGTCGCCGATGATCGCCAGCCCGCGCTGCATGTCTTCGCGCCAATCCTCCGGCGGCGGCTGCCGGTCGACCAGCGACAGCAGCGTCGCGGCCATCGAGCGGATCGGCGCCAGCGAGTTGTTCAGCTCGTGGCCGAGCACGCGGATCAGCCGCTTCCATGCCTGGCGCTCCTCCTCGCGCAGGGTGCGCGAGACGTCGGAGATGACCAGCAGCCGGTGGGGCAGGCCGCGCTCGCGGAAGCTGCTGCGGCGCACGTCCCAGCGGCCGGGCCCGCCGGGGAACGTGTGGTCCAGGCTGCGCCCTTCGTCCCCTTCCAGGAAGGCCGCCAGGTGCAGGGCTGCCGCCGACCGCCCCACCAGGCGTTCGCTGGGAGCCGCCAGCAGGCGCTCGCCGGCGCGATTGACCAGCTGCAGGCGATCGCGGTTGTCGAAGGCGAAGATCGCCACCTCGACCTCTTCGATGACGCGATGCAGCAGCGCCGTCGCCTCGACGGCGCCCAGCCGCTGCTCGCGCAGAGTGCCACCGATGGCGTTCACCTCGTCGAACACCTGGTCCAGGGCGTCGAGCGGCGGCTGCGGCGCGGTGTGGGCGCGCAGCGAGAAATCGCCTTCGCGCAGCGCCGACAACAGGTTGGCGAGGGTGCGCAGCGGCCGCACCACCCGCCCCTGCAAGGTGGACGCAAGCCCCCACCAGAGCGACAGCAGCGCCAGGGTGAACGTCCAGCGGGTGGCGCCGCCGTAGGAGCTGGTCCACAGCAGCCACAGCGAGAGCAGGGCGCCCGGCAGGCCGATCGCCAGCGCCAGCAGCAGGATGCGGCCCTCGAAGGTGCGCGGTGCCAGGGTCTGGATCGCCGGCGCCGCGGCTTCCACCTCCCGCTGGCGGACAGGCTCAGAGCCCATACTTCTCGATTCGGCGGTAGAGCGCGCTGCGCGACAGCCCGAGCGCCTGGGCAGCCTGGCTGACGCTGCCGTCGTAGCGGGCCAGCGCCTTTTCGATCAGCAGCTTTTCGACGGTCTCGAGCGGCATGTCCTCGATCCGCATCGGGCTGCCGGCGGCAGCGGCGTCCAGCCCGAGATCGGCGGCGCGGATGCGGTCGCCCGACGCCATCAGCACGCCGCGCTCGACCGCGTGATCCAGCTCGCGCACGTTGCCCGGCCAATCGTGGGCCAGCAGCACCTTCACCGCGTCGTCGGCGAACCCGAGGAGCAGCGGGCCGCGGCGGTAGCGGCTGACATGCTGGGCAAGGAAGTGTTGGGCGAGCGGCAGCACGTCGGCGCGGCGCGCGCGCAGCGGCGGCAGCGGGATCTCGACGGTGTTGAGGCGGAACAGCAGGTCCTGCCGGAAGCGGCCCGCCGCGACCTCCTGACGCAGGTCGGCGTTGGTTGCCGAGAGCAGCCGCACGTCGGCCGAACGGGTGCGCGACGAACCCAGGCGCTCGAACTCGCCGGCTTCCAGCACCCGTAGCAGGCGCGCCTGCTGCGCCAGCGTGATGTTGGCGATTTCGTCCAGGAACAGGGTGCCGCCCGCGGCGAGCTCGAAGCGCCCCACGCGGTCCTCCTTGGCGTCGGTGAAGGCGCCGCGGACGTGGCCGAACAGCTCGCTTTCGAAGACCGTCTCGGAGAGACCGCCGGTGTTGACCGTGACCAGCGCGTTGGCGGCCCGCGCCGACACGGTGTGCAGCGCCCTGGCCACCAACCCCTTGCCGGTGCCGTTCTCGCCGGTGATCAGGACGTTGGCTTCGGAAGGTCCCACCCGCTGGACGATCTCGATCACCTTGCGCATTTCGGGCGATTCGGCGATCGGCAGCGCCGCCTGCACCCCGCCGGTGGCGGCGTCGCTATCGCGCAGCAGCTGATTTTCCGCCGCCAGCCGGTTGCCCCGCCGCAGCGCCCGCGCCAGCTCGATCTGAGTGCGCAGCACCGCCAGCAGGCGCTGGTTCTCCCAGGGTTTTTCGACAAAATCGCGCGCGCCGTGGCGCATCGCCGCGACCGCCAGGTCGACGGTCGCCCAGGCGGTCATCACCACCACCGGCAGGGTTTCGTCGATCTCGCGCAGGCGCGACAGCAGGTTGAGCCCTTCCTGGCCCGACGTGGTGTCGCGCGAATAGTTGAGATCGATGAGCGCCACGTCCAGCTCGCGCCCGACGGCGGTCGCCACGACCTCCGCCGCCGACGCGGCCATCACCGCCTCGAAGCCCTCGGCCTTCAGCAGCAACCCCAGCGCTTCGCGCACCTGCCGCTGATCGTCCGCCACCAGCACCCGCGGCCGCCCACTCATGTCAACACTGTACCGCGCAAACGCCTGAGTTCAATGGCGAAGCCGGAAGGTCCGCGGGCGTTCGCGCCAGACTGCGCCGAAACACTGCGACAGGGGGGATGTGTGTTGGAGAAAGGTGGGAAGAGGAGGAGTGAAGTGATGGGGAGGAGGGGAAGGTCCAGGCGCCCCCCAGACCCTCCCCCCTGGTTGAGGAAACCTTTTAAACCACGAAACCCCGCTCGGCCAGTTCTTTCTCTTCGACCTGGCGCTGCGGGCCCTGCTCCTCTTCGACCACGCGGCCGTCGAAGAGGTGAATCGTGCGGTCTGCGTAACGCGCGAAGCGCGGGTCATGGGTGACCATGCAGATCGTTGCGCCTTCCTTATGCAGCTCAGCGAGAAGGTCCATGACCGCCTCGCTGTTGCGTGAATCGAGGTTGCCGGTGGGTTCGTCAGCGAGCAGGATGGAGGGCTTGCCAACCACCGCGCGCGCCACTGCGACGCGCTGCTGCTGACCGCCGGACAGCTGCGACGGGTAGTGCTTCATGCGGTGCGACATGCCGACCCGCTCCAGCGCTTCCTGCACCCGCTCCTTGCGCTCTTTGGCGGCCATGCCGCGGTAGGTCAGCGGCAGTTCCACGTTTTCATACACCGTGAGATCGCCGATCAGGTTGAACGCCTGGAAGATGAAGCCGATCTCCTGGTTCCTGATGCGCGCCCGGTCGGAGAACGAAAGGTCGGCCACCTGCTTCTGGTTGAGCCGATACCGGCCGTCCGACGGAGTGTCGAGCAGACCCAGGATCGAAAGCAGGGTGGTCTTGCCGCAGCCCGACGGGCCGGCGATCGAGACGTATTCGCCGTTGCGGATCTCCAGGTGGATGCCTGACAGGGCGTGCGTTTCGACCTCATCGGTCAGGAAGACCTTGGTCACCCCTTCGAGCTGGATCAAAGACTCCATGGATGCGTTCATTCATCGTCTCCTAAACGCGCGGCGCTGGTTGTGCCGCGGTCAGTTCAACCGAATCCGGTCGAATCCGTCCTGAGCCGAGGTGTCCGACAGGATCACCTGGTCACCCTGCTTGAGGCCGTTGAGAATCTCGATCGTGTTGACGGAGCTGCGGCCCAGCATGACCGGCACGCGTGCTGCTTCCTTGCCGCCGTCGGTGAGCTTGAACATCTCTACCTTGCTCTGCGCCTGGCCGTAGGCCGGACGGCCAACGAACAGCACGTTTTCCAGCTTTTCGATCTCGATCGTGCCGTCCACGGAGAGGTCGGTACGGGCCCCCTGCGGCAGCGGCGGGTTGAGCGAGACGTCCACCAGCACGGTGCCATCCTGCACGGAAGGCGCGACGCGCAGCACGGCGCCGGCGATCAGGCCGTTGCGGGTGTCGATGGACGCCCTCTGCCCGACCCGCACGTCCTTGGCCTGCGTTTCAGGAATCTTGAGCTGCGCCTTCAGCTCATCGGGCGGCGCGACGCGCGCCAGGGTGGTGCCGGCGGTGACCTGCTGGCCGACCTGCACCGGCACTTCCTGCAGCACGCCGGCGATGCCGGCCTTCACCTTGAGCGATTCGACCTGATGCTGGCGCAGCTCGTAGACCGCGGCCAGGTTGGCGACGCGCGATTCCTGCGCGTGGACCTGCGCATCGGCGGAGGCCTGTGCCTTGACGAACTTGTCCTGCTCGATGCCGACTTCCTTGTGCAGCTCTTCGGCCTTGAGCACCGACAGCTTGAGGGTGATCTCGGGGATCAGCCCGTCGGACGACAGCTTCTTGTTGGCTTCCGCCTGCAGATCGGCCTGGGCGCTGTTGGACAGCGCGCCGGTCACCACCGACTGCTGGTTGAGCAGCGAGGTCGCCAGCTGGGCGCGCAGGTTGTCGGCGTCGGCCTGTGCCGCCTTGAGCTGGGCCAGGGCTTCGGCCGCGTTCTGTTCGACTTCGGGATTGCTCATCTCCATCAGCACGGTGTCCGCGGTCACGGTGACGCCGGGCAGGTTGGGAATCCGCTCGATGCGCGCATCTACCAGGGACGACACGAAGCGCGGGCTGATCGGCACCAGGGTGCCGGAACCGCGCACCTCGCGCAGCATTTCACCCCGCTTGACGACATCGATCCAGACGGTCTGGCGTTCAACGGTCGGGGCAGCCGGCTTGAGGTGCGACAGACCGAGGGAGATGAGGGCGATAAAGAGCAAGCCGACGGCGCCGATGATGATGTTGCGGCGGCGGCGTTTTTGAGCTTGTCCGGTGCGTGCGATGTCCATGGTAATTCCCCTCTCACCTACCGCATTACGCATCTCGCGTGCCACGGTTTCAGGCTTCCCCTATGATACTGCAGAATCAGTCGTTTAGGCTAGTTTATCGAGACCTGGAGGAGGGCTTGCGGTGTTCGTTTTCGGGAAGCCGCGTCCCAAAATCGGACGCCCTCCTGTGTTAGCTTTAACGACGAGATGAGCGTCGAGGAGCACCGCGCCCACGCGGCCGCCGTTCTGGGCTTCGCGCTGATCACGGTGAGCGACACCCGCGCCCACGCCGACGACGTCAGCGGCCGGGTGCTGCGCGAAGGCGTCCAGGCCGCCGGACACACCGTGATGGCGACCGCCCTGGTGGCGGACGACGTGGCGGCGATCCGTGCCGAAGTGCGGCGGATGCTGGCGCTGCCCGGCGCCGACGTGGTGGTGCTGACCGGCGGCACCGGCTTTTCGCCGCGCGACCTGACGGTCGAGGCGGTGGCGCCGCTGTTCGACCGCACGGTCGAAGGGTTTGGCGAGCTGTTCCGCATGCTCTCCTACCAGCAGGTGGGGGCGGCCGCCATGTTGAGCCGCGCCGCCGCCGGCCTGGTGGGCGATCGCGCCGTGTTTCTGCTGCCCGGTTCGCCGCGCGCCGCATCCCTGGCCCTGGAAGCGCTCATCCTCCCCGAAGCCGGGCACCTGCTCGGGCAGGCGCGGCGCGCTATCAAGGCAGAGGACTGAGCCCGGCACCGCGGCGCGGCGGTCGCCGGGGCGCAGGGTCGCCGGGCTGGCACGACCGCTGGCCGGGACGCTACCGCCCGCGCAGCAGCCGCAGGCCGACCAGCAGCACGACGGCGCCCAGGGTGGCGATCGCCAGGTTGCGCAGGTCCAGGCCGCCCAACAGCCCGCCGAAGCCCAGAAGCGTCGACAGGGCGCCGCCCAGCAGGGCGCCGGCGACGCCGACCAGGACGGTCGCGATGCAGCCCGCAGGCCGCGCTCCGGCGATCGCCCTGGCGAGCAGTCCGGCGATCAGGCCGATGACGATCCAGGCTGCAAGTGGCATGGTTCCAGCAGCTCCTTTCTTGCTGCGAACGCCGCCGGGGGCCGGCAGGGGCCGCGCGCAGGGCGGTATACCAAGTTAACCGGGCGGGACACTAGTCGGACTAGAATGGCGCGGCATGGATGCCGCCCGCCCCCGCCTCTTCCTGATCGACGGCTATAACACCATCTTCCGGGCGTTCTACGCCATCCGCAACCTCTCCAACTCCAAGGGCGAGCCTACCAATGCCGTGTACGGCTTTGTCACCATGCTGCGCAAGCTGCTGCGCGAAGAGCAGCCCGACCTGATCGGCGTCGCCCTGGACGTCGGCCGCACCTTCCGCAGCGAACGCTTCGAACAATACAAGGCCAACCGCACGCCGATGCCCGAGGACCTGGCGAGCCAGCTGCCCTGGGTGCGCCGCGTGCTGGAGGCGTACCGCATCCCGATCCTGGAGCTGGCCGGCTACGAGGCCGACGACGTGCTGGGCAGCCTGGCTTGCAACGCCGCCGCCGCCGGCTACGACGTGGTGCTGGTGTCGGCCGACAAGGACCTGATGCAGCTGGTCGAGCCGCGCGTGTCGCTCTACCACACCGGCCGCTCCAAAATGTACGGGCCGGCCGAGGTGGCGGAAGACTTCGGTGTGCCGCCGGCCAAGGTCGCCGACGTGCTGGCGCTGGCCGGCGATTCGATCGACAACATCCCCGGCGTGCCGGGCATCGGCGACAAGGGGGCAAAGGCGCTCATCGCCGAATACGGCTCGCTCGAAGAGCTGCTGGCGCGCGCCGGCGAGGTGACGCGCAAGAGCTACCGCGAAGGGCTGCAGCAGCACGCCGAGCAGGCGCGGATGTCCAAGGAGCTGTCCACCATCCACACCGACCTGCCGATCGCCTTCGATCCGGCCGCCCTGCGCCACGACGCGCCCGACCCGGTGGCGCTGCGCCGCCTGTTCGGCGAGCTGGAGTTCCACTCGCTGGCCGAAGAGCTGGCGCCGGCGGCGGGCGCCCCGGCGCTGCTGGCGCCCGGCGACGTGCGCCAGCTGACCACGGCCGACGAATGGGCTGCGGCCGTTGCCGCCCTGGAAGGCGCCGCGGCCGCCGCCGGCCCGGCCCGCCTCGACGCCGGCGCTGCCGCTGTGCCGGCCGCCGATGCCGCGCCGGTGCCCGAAATCTTCGTCGCGATTCTGGGCGACGCCGAGCCGCTGGGGCTCGCGCTCGCCGCCGGCGGCGCGGCCGCAGCGCCGGCGGCGCCAGCGTCGCCGGACGGCAGCGGGGCGTCGCCGGACGGCGACGGGGAGGCGGCGGCAGCGGCCGCGAGCCCCCAGGCGGCCGCGGGCAGCGAGGTGCTGGTGGCGGATTTTCGCCATCCCGCGCTGCGCGCCGCGGTGGTCGCCACGCTGGAGCGGTGGATCGCCCCCGGAGCCGCGCCCGCGGTCCAGCTGGCGGGCCACAACCTCAAGGAAGTGCTGCGGCTCTGCCCCGGCGGCGCCCGCTGCGGCGTGCGGCTGTTCGACCTCATGCTGGTGTCGTACCTGCTCAAGCCTTCGGCGCACGGCCACAGCTTCGACGAGCTGGCGCTGGAGCGCCTGAACGTGCGGCCGCTGTCGGCGCGGGAAGCGGGGTGGGACAAGGGCCAGGTGCCGCTGCCCGGAGACACCCGGCTGCTCGCCTACGCCGCCGAGCGGGTGGCGCTGGCGCGCCAGATGGCGGCCGGCATGCGGCGCGAGCTGGTGGGCGACCTGGCGCGCATCTACGACGACATCGAGATGCCGCTGCTGCCCGTCCTGGTCGGCATGGAAGAGACCGGCATCCTGCTCGACTCGGCCTACCTCAAGGACATGTCGGCGGAGCTGGGGAGCGAAATCGCGCAGCTTGAAGAAGACATCTGGCGCCAGGCCGGCGAGCGCTTCAACCTCAGCTCGCCGCAGCAGCTGGGGGTGGTGCTGTTCGAACGCATGGGGCTGCCGGTGCTCAAGCGCACGCAGAAGACCAAGAGCTATGCGACCGGCGCCGAAACGCTGGAGGAGCTGGCCACGCGCGGCTTTCCGATCGCCCAGCTGCTGCTGCGCCACCGCGAGCTGACCAAGCTCAAAAGCACCTACGTGGACGCCCTGCCGGCGCTGGTCGACGGCAACGGACGCCTGCACACCCGCTTCCAGCAGGCGGTCGCCGCCACCGGCCGGCTGTCGTCCGCCAACCCCAACCTGCAGAACATCCCGGTGCGCACCGAGCTGGGCCTGCGCATCCGCCGCGCCTTCGTCGCCGCCTCCGGCCACCAGCTGCTGGCCGTCGACTACAGCCAGGTCGAGCTGCGCATCCTGGCGCACATCGCCGGCGAGCCCGAGCTGATCCGCGCCTTCGCCGCCGGCGAGGACATCCACCGCGCCACCGCCGCCCTGGTGTTCGGCACCTCGCCCGACCTGGTCAGCGCCGACCAGCGCCGCGCCGCCAAGACGATCAACTTCGGCATCCTCTACGGCATGAGCGCCTTCGGTCTGGCGCAGAACCTCGGCATCACCAAGGCGGAGGCGGACCGCTTCATCACCGCCTACATGGACCGCTACCCCGGAGTGCGGCGCTACGTCGAGGAGACGGTGCGCAACGCGGAGCGCGACGGCCGCGTGGAGACGCTGTACGGGCGGGTGCGCTGGCTGCCCGACATCCAGAGCAAGAACCACAACCTGCGCGAGAACGCCCGCCGCATGGCGATCAACGCCCGCATCCAGGGAACCGCCGCCGACCTGCTCAAGATGGCGATGATCGCCGTCGACCGGCGGCTGTGCCGCGAGCACCCGGCGGTGCGCCTGCTGCTGACGGTCCACGACGAGCTGCTGTTCGAAGTTCCCGAAGGCGAGGTCGCGGCGGTGACCAGCCTGGTGCGGCATGAGATGGAAGGGGTGGCGCAGCTGGCGGTGCCGCTGCGGGTCGACGCCGGCGCCGGCGGCAGCTGGTACGCGGCCAAGGCGTAGGCCACCGCCTCACACGGTCACACGCTCACGAGGTCACGACGTGAAAGGAGGGAGGCGCATGAAGGGACGCAACATCGGCATGATCCTGCTGGCGATCCACCTGATTCTGGTCGGCCTGATCGCAGTCGGCGTGATGTTCGCCGGGATGGGAATGCTGGCGGGGCTGTTCGCCCTGGCCGCCGGCATTTTCCTGCTGCTCGGCAAGTGACGGGCGCCGGGGGTTACGGTCGCGGCAACCGCGACGGCCGCCGCCCCCGGCGATTCCAGCCCAAGGATGGCGACACGGAGGAGCTCGCGATGGCGGTAGAGATCAAGGGCCGGTATTTCGGCCACCTCAACACGGAAATGACCCACGGCCCGTCGGGCGTCCTGCTGCGCACCGCGGCGCCGCTCGACAACCAGGGCGACGGCAGCTCCTTTTCGCCCACCGACCTGGTGGCGGCGGCGCTGGCCTCGTGCATGGTCACCACCCTGGCGATCGTGGCGGAGCGCGACGGCATCGACCTGTCCGGCGTCACCTTCCGGGTGGAAAAGGAGATGGCGAGCGAGCCGCGGCGGATCGCCCGCCTGCCGGTCGAGATCCACCTGCCGGCCGCCCTGGCGCCCGCCGAGCGGACCAAGCTGGAGCGCGCCGCGCACACCTGCCCGGTGCACCGCAGCCTGGCGCCGGAGGTCGAAAAGGACGTCCGCTTCCTCTACGACGTGACGGGCTGAACGGGGGCGCCGCCATGACCGCCACGCCCCCAGCCGTAGCCGCGACCGGGTGCAACCTCGCCGGCAAGGTGGCGCTGGTCACCGGCGCCTCGCGCGGCATCGGCGCCGCCATCGCCACCGCCTTCGCCGCCGCCGGCGCGCGGGTGGTGCTCGCCAGCCGCAAGCTCGCGGATCTGGAAGCGGTCGCCGACGCCATCCGCGCCGCGGGCGGCGAGGCGCTGCCGGTCGCCTGCCACACCGCGCGCGCTGCCGACGTGGAGGCGCTGGCCGCCGCCGCCGACGCGGCGTTCGGCGGTGTCGACGTGCTGGTCAACAACGCCGCCACCAATCCCCACTTCGGCCCGCTGCTGGAGGCGGACGAGGGGCATTGGGACAAGACGTTCGCGGTCAACGTCAAGGGCTACGCGATGGTGATCCGCGCCTGCGTGCCGTCGATGCGCCGGCGCGGCGGCGGTGCGATCGTCAACCTGGCGTCGGTCGCCGGCATGACGCCGCACACCGGTCTGGGCGTCTACGGCGTCACCAAGGCGGCGGTGCTGATGCTCACCCGCACCCTGGCGCTGGAGCTCGCCGGCGAAGCGATCCGGGTCAACGCGATCGCCCCCGGCCTCATCCAGACCCGTTTCAGCGAAGCGCTCTGGCAGAGCGAGCCGATGCGCCGGCAGGCGCTGGCCGCCATTCCGCAGGGGCGGATGGGCCAGCCCGAAGACCTGGTGGGAGCCGCTCTCTACCTGGCGAGCGATGCGGCGCGGTTCACCACCGGCGCCGTGCTGGTGGTGGACGGCGGCCAGACGGTCGGCGGCGCCTACTGATCCGGCTGCGGCCGGACTGGCTGGCCGGGCGCCGCGGTCGGAGCGCCCGCCTCCTCCCCAGGCGCCGTCGCGCCGGCGTGCCCCCTCTGGATCAGCGCCTGCGCCAGCTGCTCGACGGCGGCTGCCAGCGGCGCGTCGCCCTGCAAGCCAAAGCGGCCGGTGAACTGGGCGAACAGGCGATCGCGCCGGGCGCGGTTGAGGCGCGCCAGGGCGAGCAGGCCGCTTTCCAGCGGCCGGCGCCGCTCGCCGCGCAGGCGGCGTTCATCCGGCACGCCGTCCTCCGTCAGGGTCGCATCCAGCAGCCGCCGGGCGCGTTCGGCGGCGGCCTCGCCCAGGGCGGCGGCCAGCTGGTCCGCCATGACGTGCGCGTCGTGCAGCTCGCCCAGCACGTCCTGCATGGACTTCAGCCGCTGCACCAGCGGCGACGCCTGGGCCACGTCCGCCAGCGGCTCGGCCAGGTAGCGCAGGCGCTTGGCGCTGATCCTGGCGCGGTGCGCCGGCCTGACGTCGCCGGGGCCCTCGATGCGCGCCAGCCGCCGCGCCAGGTCGGCGGCATGCTGGCGCAGGATGGCGGCGGCGGCGGCGCCGAAAGAGGGCGGGTCGCCGTCCAGGCGCACCTCGGCGCGGTAGACCGACAGGTCGGCCCGCAGCTTGGTGGCGAACGGCGGGAAGCGCTCCTCAAGGTGCGCGCGCAGCCCGCGATAGGCGTCCTTGTGCCGCTTCTCCAGCTGGGCGAGCAGCCAGGCGAGGCCGATCCGGTGATGGCGGGAAAGGTCGCGCCCGGCCTGGCGCAGCCACTCGATCTGCACCTCGACGTCGCGTCCCGGCCCGGTCGACCGGGCCAGACGCTCCAGGCGCCGCGCCAGCTTCGGCGGCACGCTGTCGCCAAGCTGGGGAGCGTACGAGCGCAGGCAGCTGCGCAGGCGCCGCAGGGCCACCCGAACGTCGTGCAGCGCCTCGTCGTCGTCTCCCGCGGCGAGCCTGGGCAGGGCCGCGGCGGCTTCCTCCAGGTAGATCAGCGCCAGGCGCCGGGCGGCTTCTTCGGGCGAGCGCAGGAGCAGCTCGGCCGCGTCCGTGCCGGCCTCAGGCATCGCCGGCCGTTCGCACGATCCTAGTGTCCCGCCCGGTTAATTCGCATGGTATTCGCTTGCCCTCCGGCCCCCTGGCGGCGTTGCGCCTCCTCGCGGCGGTCATCGCAGGGGCAGCCGGCGGCGCCGGCTCAGCCGGCCAGCTCGCGCAGCAGGGCGGGCGTCAGCGCCCACAGCAGCGAGGCGGTGCCGGCGCCCACTTCGCCGGCGAACTCCACCAGGCAGGCACCCCCCTTGCGGAAGGAAAAGAGCCGCTTTTCGGTGCCGGTCAGCAGCCACGAGACGATCAGGCTGATGCTCGGCTCGTGGCCGACCACGGCCACCGTTTCGACCCCTTGCTGGCGTTGCAGGCGCAGCCAGGCCAGGAATTCCACCGGCGACGCGTCGGGCGCCAGCTCGCCGATCTCGACTTCACGCAGGCCGCCGTAGACGGAATCGAGCACGGCGCCGGTCTGGGCGGCGCGGGTCAGCGGGCTGGTGGCAAGCAGGTCGATCTCGGGCACCAGCCCCTTGAGGCCGCGCGCCGCCTGCTTCATCTTCTTACGCCCTTCGTCGGTGAGGGGCCGCAGCCGGTCGTCCTTGCCGGTGCGGGCAAAGTCCTCCCGCTCTTCGGCGATGGCATGCCGCAGGATCAGCAGCTTCATGGTGGCACCTCGGCTCGCACGCGCATAGCTTTACCCGGTCTGGCGCCAATTTGCAAAGGCCGGACTGAAAAAAGAGCCGGAGTGCGAGCGCGAGCGGGACGCCTGCGAACGCATCCCCGGGCTGTGCGGAGGTCCAAGGGTGGCCGCCGTGGTTGGGGAAGAGCCCCCGACGGCGACCGCGGAAAGACTACGGCAGCGCCGTCCCCGATGGGGTGGCGCATGGGTAGCGATCCGGTGACGCTTCCGTCGCGCCGGCGCTCATGCCGCCCCTGCCGGCGATCGTCGGATGGCGCCGCGGGACGCTCTGGCTCGTGATAGCGTTGCGTGCCGACACCTGCTTCCCCGGAGGCACTGCCGCATGTCCAGCCCTGCAGCGCCCACCGCCGCGACCACCGCTCCTCAGACTCTGCGGCGCACGCCTTTGTATCCCTGTCACGTCGCCGCCGGCGCCCGCATGGTGGGCTTCGCCGGCTGGGACATGCCGGTCCAGTACGCCGGCGTCATCGAAGAGCACCGCGCGGTGCGCCAGGCGGCCGGACTTTTCGACGTCTCGCACATGGGTGAGATCCGCGTCCACGGCGCCGGCGCCCTGGCCTTTCTGCAGCGCCTCACCCCCAACGACGTGGCCCGCCTGGCCGTCGGGCGGGCGCACTACAGCGGCCTGCTCACCGAACGCGGCACCTATATCGACGACCTGCTGGTCTACCGCTTGGCCGCGGACGATTTCCTGCTGGTGGTCAATGCCAGCAACGCCCAGGCCGACCTGGCCTGGATCCAGCGGCAGGCCGCCGCGGCTGCCCCGGCTGACTCAGCTGGCTCCGCTGGCTCGGACAACACGGCGGCCGAGGACGTCCAGATCAGCGACCAGAGCGACAGCTATGCGCTGCTGTCGCTGCAGGGCCCGCGCGCGCTGCAGATCCTGGCGCCGCTCGCCGCCGGCGACGTGGGGGGGCTGCGCTACTACGGCTTCCTGCAAGGCCAGGTCGGGGGAGCGCCGGCGCTCATCTCGCGCACCGGCTACACCGGCGAAGACGGCTTCGAGCTCTACGTGGCGCCCGAGCACGCACCCGACCTGTGGCAGCAGCTGCTCGCCGCCGGCGCGCCGCACGGCCTGCAACCGGCCGGGCTGGGAGCGCGCGACACCCTGCGGCTGGAGGCGGCCATGGCGCTCTACGGCCATGAGCTGGACAGCGATACGACGCCCTTCGAAGCCGGCCTGGCCTGGGTGGTCAAGCTGGACAAAGGCGACTTCATCGGCCGCCAGGCGCTGGCCGAGCAGCGCGAAGCGGGGGCGCACCGCAAGCTGGCAGGATTCACCGTGCTGGGGCGTGGAATCGCGCGCCAGGGACACTCGGTTCTATCCGACGGGAGCGCGGTGGGAGCGGTCACCAGCGGCACCTGGAGCCCGACGCTCGACCGGGCGATCGGCATGGCCTACGTGCCCGCGGCCCTGGCGACGCCCGGCACCCCGCTCGGCATCGACGTGCGCGGCCGGGTGGTCGAGGCGGTGGCGAGCGCCCTGCCGTTTTATCGCCGGCCGGCCGCGGGTACCTAAAGGGATTCTGATGGCGCAGGACGCCGCGGGCTGCTGGCGGGAGCTTTGATTTTCGTTCACAAAGGAGGGTACGCGACAGATGTATCCCAGCGAGTATCTATATTCGAGAGAGCATGAGTGGGTGCGCGTGGACAACGACGTCTGCACCCTGGGGGTGACCGAGTTCGCGCAGCATGAGCTCGGTGAAGTGGTGTTCGTCGAGCTGCCTGAAGTCGGCCAGGTGTTCAACGCCAACGACGAGCTGGGCACCATCGAATCGGTCAAGGCGGTGGCGGAAGTCTTTTCGCCGGTGGCGGGGGAGATCGTGGAGATCAACGACGCGGTGGTCGACGATCCCGAGATGCTCAACGACGACCCGCACATCGAAGGCTGGCTGGTCAAGATCCGCTTCTCGTCGGCCGACGACCTCAAGGCCCTGATGACCGCCGAACAGTACGAGGAGTACGTCAAGAGTGGCGAAGCCTAAAGGCGTCGAGGCGGCCGTCGCTGCCGTGGAAGCCGCCAGCCAGCTGCCGCGCCTGGATGGGTCACGGCAGCTTCTCGCCTTCGAGCAGCCCTGGCCGACCCTGCAACCTGTCGACACCTTCGTGCGCCGCCACCTCGGTCCACAGCAGGCGGAGGTGCGCCAGATGCTGGCGACGCTGGGGCTCGACTCGCTCGAGGACCTGGTGCGCCAGACGATCCCCGAATCGATCCGGCTCGGCCGCCGGCTGACGCTGGCCGGCCTGCCGGACGACCGCGAGCTGGGCGAGCGCGAAGTCCTGCACGCCCTGCGCGGCCTGGTGGCGCGCAACCAGGTCTTCCGGTCGTACCTGGGCATGGGGTACCACGACTGCATCGTGCCCGGGGTGATCCAGCGCAACATCCTGGAGAACCCGGGCTGGTACACCCAGTACACCCCCTACCAGCCCGAGATTTCGCAGGGCCGCCTGGAAGCGCTGCTCAACTTCCAGACCATGGTGGCGGACCTGACCGGGCTGCCGGTCGCCAACGCGTCGCTGCTCGACGAAGCCACCGCGGCCGCCGAAGCGATGCACATGTGCTTCGCGATCGCTCCCGGCGACCGCCGGATCTTCTGGGTTGCCGCCGACTGCCATCCGCAGACCCTGGCCGTGGTGCGCACGCGCGCCGCAGCGGTGGGCGTCACGGTGCGCGAGCTGCCGCTGCCCCCGCCGCCTTCCGCCGGCGACGGCGACGACGCTCCGGAGGGACCGTGGGCGGAGCTGGCGGCGGGCGACGTCGCGGGCGTGCTGGTGCAGTATCCGACCTCCGATGGCCGGGTGCTCGACTTTGCGCCGCTTGCCGAACGGGTCCACGCCGGCGGCGCCCTGCTGGTGGTGGCGGCCGATCCGCTGGCGCTGGTGCTGCTGCGGCCGCCCGGCGAATTCGGCGCCGACATCGCGGTCGGCTCGGCGCAGCGGTTCGGCGTGCCGCTCGGCTACGGCGGCCCCCACGCGGCCTACCTGGCAACCCACGAACGCTACAAGCGGCAGATCCCCGGGCGCATCATCGGCGCCTCGCGCGACGTCCACGGCAAGGTCGCCTATCGCATGGCGATGCAGACGCGCGAGCAGCACATCCGGCGCGAAAAGGCGACCAGCAACATCTGCACCGCCCAGGCCCTGCTCGCCATCATGGCCAGCATGTACGGCGTCTATCACGGACCGGACGGCCTGCGGGCGATCGCCGGCAGGGTGCACGCCCTGGCGTCGGTGCTTGCCGCCGGCTTGCGCCAGCTCGGCTATGAGCTCCCTGCCGAGCCCTTCTTCGACACCCTGCGGGTCGACCTGGCCGGCGGGCCGGTCGGCAGCGCGGTCGACCTGCTGGCCGCCGCGGCGGCGCGGCACATCAACCTGCGGCACCTGAGCGACACCGCGGTTGCGGTGGCGCTGGACGAAACCGTGACCAGCGGCGACGTCGAAGAGTTGCTGGCGATCTTCGCCGCCGACCGTCCGACGGCGATGGCGGCGGTGCTCGACGCCGTTCCCGCCTACCCGGCGCCGCACGCTCGCACGGCGGCCCTGCTGGCACACCCGGTGTTCAACCGCTATCACACCGAGCATGAAATGCTGCGCTACATCAAGCGGCTGGAATCGCGCGACCTGTCGCTCACCACGTCGATGATTCCGCTCGGCTCGTGCACCATGAAGCTCAACGCGTCCAGCGAGATGTTCCCGATCTCGTGGCCGGAGCTGGCGGCCCTGCACCCCTTCGCGCCGCGCGAGCAGGCGCGCGGCTACCAGGCGCTGTTCACCACCCTCGAAGAGTGGCTTTGCGAGATCACCGGCTTTGCCGCCGCGTCGCTGCAACCCAACGCCGGCTCGCAGGGCGAGCTGTCGGGCCTGATGACGATCCACGCCTACCACGCGTCGCGCACCGCCGCGGGCCAGGCGCAGCGCGACGTCTGCCTGATTCCGGTGTCGGCGCACGGCACCAACCCGGCGTCGGCGGTGATGGCCGGCATGAAGGTCGTCGTGGTCGCCTGCGATGCCGGCGGCAACGTCGATCTGGCCGATCTTGCCGCCAAGGCGGCGGCGCACCAGGAGCGCCTGGCGGCGATCATGGTGACCTACCCTTCCACCCACGGCGTCTTCGAAGAAGGCATCCGGGAGCTGTGCGCCATCGTCCACCGCCACGGCGGCCAGGTCTACATGGATGGCGCCAACATGAACGCCCAGGTCGGGCTCTGCCGGCCCGGCGACATCGGCGCCGATGTCTGCCACCTCAACCTGCACAAGACCTTCTGCATCCCGCACGGCGGCGGCGGCCCCGGCATGGGGCCCATCTGCGTCGCTCCGCACCTGGCGCCCTTCCTGCCCGCCCATCCGCTGGTGGCGATCCCCGGACGGCAGGACGGCCAGGCCATCGGTCCGGTGGCGGCGGCGCCGTGGGGCAGCGCCGGCATCCTGCCCATCTCGTGGGTCTATATCGCCATGATGGGAGCGCTGGGCCTGACCCGCGCCACCGCCATCGCCATCTTGAACGCCAACTACATGGCGGCCCGCCTGCGTCCCCACTACCCGGTGCTCTACACCGGCGAGCACGGCCGCGTGGCGCATGAGTTCATCGTCGACCTGCGGCCTTTCAAGGCGAGCGCCGGGATCGAGGCCGAAGACGTCGCCAAGCGGCTGATGGACTTCGGCTTCCACGCCCCGACGCAGTCGTTCCCGGTGCCCGGCACGCTGATGATCGAGCCCACCGAGAGCGAATCGAAGGCCGAGCTGGACCGCTTCTGCGACGCCATGATCGCCATTCGCGAAGAGCTGCGGCAGATCGAAGAAGGCCGCGCGGATCGTCACGACAACCCCCTCAAGGGCGCTCCCCACACCGCGGTCGAAGTCACCGCGGCCGAATGGCGGCACCCCTACAGCCGCGAGCAGGCGGCCTTCCCCGCCGCCTGGGTGCGCGAGCACAAGTTCTGGCCGGCGGTCGGCCGCATCGACAACGTCTGGGGCGACCGCAACCTGGTCTGCACCTGTCCGCCGACCGAGAGCTATGAGTAACGGCAGGGCAGGGCTCCAGGGCGCACCGCCGCCGGCGCCGCGGATCGGATGGTGAAAATCCTCGGCTCCGCGGCGATCGGCCTCTTTCTCGCCTGCTGGGCGATGTTCTTTCTCCAGGTTTTGGGCTTCATCCGCCTGCCGCTGCTGCCGCGCCTGACGCTCAGCGAGCTGTACAGCGGCGCCTCCGCCCTGGGCTGGCTGGCCGGCGCCACCTACGTGCAGCGCACCCGCCACCTGGCCGGCAGCTCGCGGCGGCCGCTCTTCCTGCTCTCCTTCTGGGGCCCGCCGAGCGTCGTCTTCCTGCTCGCCGCCATGGCCCGGCTGCAGCACCAGGCGCCGCTCGTCCTGCTCTGGGCGCTCGGCGTCTTCGCCATTTTCTACCTGGTGCCAGTGTCCTTCCGTTCAGTTGGACGCGGCCCGCGCACGTGACCGAAGCTGGGGCGATCGATGGCAACGCCTGACCCGAAGACGGACGTCGACCAGCGCATCGCGCGGGTGGTGGCGGATCTTGCCGCGCGCGGTTCGGTGCTGGTCGCCTATTCGGGCGGCGTCGACTCGGCGCTGGTGGCCGCCCTGGCCGTGCGCGCCGTGGGCGAACGGGCCCTGGCGCTCACCGCCGCCGCCGAAACCCTGGCCGGCGCCGAGCTGGATCACGCGCGGCGGCTGGCAGCGGAGATCGGCATCCGCCACCAGATCGTCACCTACAGCGAGCTGGACGATCCCGAGTTCGTCGCCAACCCCGCCCACCGCTGCTACGTCTGCCAGGGCATGCGCATGGACGCCATGCTCGAACAGGCGCGGCGGCGCGGTCTGGCGGTCGTCTGCGACGGCACCAACGCCTCCGACCCCGGCCCCGACCGCCCCGGCCTGCGCGCCATCCAGGAGCGCCCGGTCTACTCGCCGCTGCTCGCCCACGGCATCGACAAGCCCACCGCCCGCGCCATGGCGCAAGCCCTGGGCCTCTCGGTCTGGGACCGGCCGGCCAACGCCTGCCTGTCCTCCCGCATCCCCCACGGCCAGCTGGTCACCCTGGGCAAGCTGCGCCGCATCGAAGCCGCCGAAGAGCTGATCGCCGCCGCCGGCTTCCACGTCGTCCGCGTCCGCGACGACGCCGGCGCCGCGCGCGTCGAAGTCGACCCCCCCGCGGTCCCCCGCCTGGCCGCCACGTGGGACACCCTGGCCCCCCGCCTGCGCGACCTGGGCTTCGCCGCCGCCGCCTTCGACCCCCAAGGCTACCGCCGCGGCGGCGCCGACCTGCCGCGCCCGGCAGGCGCCGCGGGCGCCGTGGCAACCGGCGCGCAGCCAGCCGGCGACGCCTCCGCCGGGGCGCACGCCCTTCCGGCCGGCGGCAAGGTAGCGGTCCCCGCACCCGTCTCCGCGAGCGATCCCCGGCAATGAATCCCGACGGCCTGCAACGCCTTCTTTGCGCTGGCGCCGCCGGCGAAGTCATGTCCAGCAAAACCCGTGTGCGCGAGCTCCGGCGATGAATCCTGGCGACCTGCAACGTCTGTTGGAGGCTGTCGCGGCGGGTTCCGTGGCGCCGGCGGCGGCCGTCGAGCAGCTGGCGGAGCTCCCCTACGCCGACCTGGGCTTTGCCAAGCTGGATCTTCACCGCGAGCTGCGCGTCGGTCTGGCGGAAGCCGTCTACGCCGAGGGCAAGCAGAGCCTGGACCTGTTGCGCATCGTGCAAAGGCTGATCGCCGCCCACGGCCGCGCCCTGGTCACCCGCCTGGCGCCCGCCGCCGCCGCCCAGCTGATGGCGGCGCTCGGCCCCGCGGCTTCCTTCCCCGCAGCCACTGACCTGGCGGCGCCAACGCAGTCGGACACGCCGCGGCCGGCGCTGTCGCCGCAGCTGGAGTCGTCATCGCGGCAGCCGGAGCCAGCGGAGCTATCGCAGCCAGAGCAACCGCCGCCGGCGGCCGGCGGCGCGGTCTACCACGAGCGGGCGCGGGTGTTCACCTGGGGAGCGCCGACACCGCCGACCGGGCCGCCGATTGCGGTCCTTGCCGCCGGCACCTCGGATCTGCCGGTGGCGGAAGAGGCCGCGGTCTGCGCCGAATGGTTCGGCCACCCGGTGGAAAGGGCCTACGACGTCGGCGTCGCCGGCCTGCACCGCCTGCTGGGGAGCCTCCCTGAGATCCGCCGCGCCGGCGTCGTCATCGCCGTCGCCGGCATGGACGGCGCCCTGCCCACCGTGGTCGCCAGCCTGGTGCGCGCCCCCGTCGTCGCCGTCCCCACCAGCGTCGGCTACGGCACCAGCTTCGGCGGCCTGGCCCCCCTGCTCACCATGCTCAACGGCTGCGCCCCCGGCGTCGGCGTCGTCAACATCGACAACGGCTACGGCGCCGCCGTCCTGGCCAGCCGCATCGCCCGCCACCAACCCTAGCCGAAGCGCTCAGCCCCTGGGCCAGCGTCGCGGGCTGCGCGAAGTGTGTACGACCGCCAGGATTGCGAGGATGTCGCCGCGTATCGCATAGAAGACGCCATACGGAAAGCGCGCCAGGAGCGCGCGGCGAATATTCGGCAGGATCTCGGCGTAGCGGAAAGGACCTGCCTCGATCGACGCGAGGACGTCATCAAGAGCAGCCATGAAATCGAGGCCAAGACCGGCTAACTGCTCTTCGTACCAATCGTAGGCCTCGCCGATCTGGCGTTCCGCTTTGCGAGCGACGATCAGCCGGTGCGCCATGCCCCTGTCAGGACCCGGCTGCGCACTTCAGCCCACGGAGATCCGGCTTCCGGATCTGCCTCGAATTCAGCCAGCCGCCGGTTCAACTCGGCTTTCAGGTCGTCAGGAATCGAAACGTCTTCGGGCAGGGCGGCGATACTGTCCCACAAAATCTCGGCAAGCCGGATGCGCTCCGCAACGGGCAGCTCCAGGAGCTCGGCAATGGATACAGTTTTCATCCGATTCATCCCGCAGCCAACCACGGCTGGCCTGGGTTTGCGAGCAGGCAGCCGTTGCGGCTTAGCTCCTCCATCTTACCGCTGAACCCACCAGACGTCGCAACGGTTGGCGTCAGGACCGACCCCGATTTGCGAAGCCTCATTGGCTGACGGAGATCAGCGCTGGGATGTGGGGTGGCGCTCGGCGAGCATGGCGTCGCCGTAGGAGAAGAAGCGGTAGCCTTGGGCGAGGGCTTCCTGGTAGGCGGCGAAGGTGCGGTCGCGGCCGGCGAAGGCGGCGACCAGCATGAGGAGAGTGGAGCGGGGCAGGTGGAAGTTGGTGAGCAGGGCGTCGACGACCTGGAAGCGGAAGCCGGGGGTGATGAAGAGGTCGGTCGAGCCGTCGCCGGCCGCCGGCTGGCTGCCGTGGGCCGCGGCGGCGGCTTCCAGGGTGCGCACGACGGTGGTGCCGACGGCGACGATGCGCCGGCCGCCGGCGCGGGCGCGGGCCAGGGCTTCGGCGGCGGTGGGGGAGATGGAGTAGCGCTCGCGGTCCATGCGGTGATCGGACACCAGGGGCGCGGTCACCGGCTTGAAGGTGCCGATGCCGACGTGCAGGGTCACCGCCGTGCGCTCGACGCCGGCGGCGGCAAGGTCCGCCAGGAGCTGTTCCGACAGGTGCAGGCCGGCGGTCGGTGCGGCGATGGCGCCGGGATGGCGGGCGTAGACGGTCTGGTAGCGCTCGCGGTCGGCCTGGTCGTCGGGCCGCCGGATGTAGGGCGGCAGCGGGACGTGGCCCAGTCGCTCCAGGTGGGGCTCGATGGGCACCGAGAAGCGCACGCGCCGCCGGCCGCTCGCGGTCACCTCCAGCACCTCGGCCGCAACCCCGGAGGGAGCGCCGCCGGCGGTCAGCAGGTCGACGACGGCGCCGGGCCGGGCGCGGCGGCCGGGGCGCACCAATACTTCCCATTCGCGCTCGGCCAGCCGCTCGACCAGCAAGAGTTCGATGGTGCCGCTGCCGCCGGGCCGTTCGCCGCCTTCCACGTCGCTGCCGCCTGGCCTGCCGGCGGGGCGGCCGTAGAGGCGCGCGGGGATGACGCGGGTGTCGTTGACGACCAGCAGGTCGCCGGGGCGCAGCAGGGTTGGCAGGTCGCTGATGCGGCGGTGGCGGGCGTCGCCTTCGCGGTCGACGACCAGCAGGCGGCTGGCGCCGCGCGGGGCTGGGGTCTGGGCGATGGCTTCGGCCGGCAGCGGGTAGTCGAAGTCGCTGGTGAGCACGGGCGTCAGGCGGCGGCGATGCCTGGGACGCGCCGCAGCAGGTCGTGGGCGAGGAGCAGGGCGACCAGCATCAGGCCGCCGGCGCTCCAGAAGGGCCAGGCGGCGCCGGCGGTGGTGAAGATCCAGGTGCCGGCGAGCGGGCCGGCGATGCGGGCCAGGGCGCCGCAGGAGCGCGAGACGCCGATGGTTTCGCCTTGCGACGCCTGGCTGCTGAGGCGCGACAGCAGGGCCAGCAGGGAGGGATTGTGGAGGGCCGAGCCGATCGCCAGCAGGGCCAGGGTGAGCGCCAGCCAGGCGGCGCGGGCGGGCACCGGCAGGAGCAGCAGGCCGAGCGCCATGGCGGCGATGCCGGCGAGGATGAGGCGGCGGTCGCCGAAGCGGCGGGCGAGCCGTCCCAGCAGGCCGCCCTGCACCACGACGAGCAGCACGCCGACGTAGGCGAACAGGCCCGAGGTGGCGCGCGGGCCGAAGCCGAAGCTGGCCTGGCAGAAGAGCGCCAGGGTGGCTTCCATGATCGAGAAACAGAACATCACCAAGAAAAAGAGCAGCATCAGGTTGCGCAGCCGCACGTCGTGCCACAGGCGCCGCAGGTCGTCCAGGCCGAACAGCGGTTTGGCCATTGCCGCGCCGCGCGCCGCCGGCGGCAGCGACTCGGGCAGGGCGGCGACCGCGACGACCAGGTTGAGGGTGGACAGCGCGGCGGCGGCGTAGGGCACGGCGGTGACGCCGAAACGCAGCAGCAGGCCGCCGAGCGCCGGCCCGATGACGAAGCCGAGCCCGAAGGCGGCGCCGACCAGCCCCATGGCGCGGGAGCGGTCGGCAGGCGGGGTGATGTCCGCCAGGTAGGCCTGGGCGATGCCGTAGTTGGCGGCGGCGATGCCGGCCAGGCTGCGCGCCACGAACAGCATGGGGAGGCCGCCGGCGGTGGCAAACAGCAGGTGCGCGGCGGCGCTGCCGGCGATCGACACCAGCATCAGCGGCCGGCGGCCGAAGCGGTCGGAGAGCCTCCCCAGCCAGGGCGCGCACAGCAGCTGCGCCAGGCTGTAGGAGGCGAACAGGAAGCCGATGGTGAGCTTGCTGGCGTGGAACGCTTCGGCGTAGTAGGGCAGGATCGGCAGGATCATGCCGAAGCCGATCAGGTCGAGCGCGATGGCCAGGAACACCGTCAGCCGGGCACCCCTGGCCGGCGTCGCCGCCGGCGGCAGATCGGCAGGAGGATTGGCGCTCGCGCTGACGTTCACGGGAGGAGGAGTCTAGCCCACAACCGGCCGCCTGCATCCGGCGCCCGCGGGCGGGTAGGGTGCAGGTCTATCGTCAGCCCGGCGCACCGCTGCCGGCCGCGGCGGCGGCGGTTTCGGCCGCCTGGGGCAGGCGCGGCAGGCGCTGCCGGTGGGGGTCCAGCAGGTCGCGCAGGTCGTCGCCCAGGAAGCTGACGGAGACCGCGATGAGCGCCAGCAGGGCGCCGGGAACGACCGCCAGCCACCAGGCGCTGTCGGGCGCGTGGTAGGCGTCCGCGATCATGCCGCCCAGGCTGGGCGTGGGGGGTTGCAGCCCCAGGCCCAGGAAGGAGAGCGCCGATTCGAGCAGGATGATCCTGCCGACCAGCTGCGTCGAGCGCACCAGCAGCGGGGTCATGGCGTTGGGCAGCATGTGCCGCACCAGGACCACCAGCGGGTGCTCTCCCAGCGCGCGGGCGGCCAGCACGAAGTCGCGCTGCTGCAGGCCGCGCAGCTCGGCGCGAGTGAGCCGGCTGATGATCATCCAGTTGGTGCCGCCGAGCATCAGCACCATGACGGCAGTGCTCGGCCGCAGCAGCGCCGACAGCGCGATCATCAGGAACAGCCATGGAAAGGCGAACAGGGCGTCGACCAGGCGCATGGTCACCGCGTCCCACAGCGGTGTGCCCAGGGCGGCCAGGGCGCCCAGGGCGATGCCCAGGGTCAGCGCCAGCAGCACCGACAGGACGGCCACCGCGAGCGAGAGGCGGGCGGCGTACAGCAGGCGGCTGGCGACGTCGCGGCCGAACTGGTCGCTGCCGAGCGCGAAGACGCGCCTGTCCGCGACTCCCGTCGCCGTCAGATTGAGAACCTGCGCCGCGGGGACCACCGTCCGCCTGCCCAGGCGCTCGACCTCCAGGCCTTGCGGCACGCGCCGCACCCGCTCCGCCAGCTGCCAATCGCCGCCGGCCAGGTGGAGGGCGGCGAGCGCCGTGCCGGGCGGCCGCAGGCTGGCGGCGCGCGGGTCGAGCTGCTCGTTGGGATCGTAGGGGGCCAGCAGCGGCGCTGCCGCCGCCAGCGCCACCAGGGCCGCGACCAGCACCGTGCCCGCTCCCAGCGAGTGAGCCCGCAGCCAGCGCCACGGCCGGCCCGCCGCCGCCACTGCGCGCCTAGCCACGCTCCGCCTTGCGCAAGCGCGGGTCGACCGCCGCGTGCAGCAGATCGGCGACCAGATTGCCGCCGATGGCCAGGGCGGCCGCCACGGCGGTGGTGGCGATGATCACCGGGTAGTCGCGACTGGAGGTGGCGTCGTAGGTGACCCTGCCGATTCCCGGCCACGCGAACACCACCTCGATGATCAGGATGCCGGACAGCAGCTCCGGCACCGAGACCCCCAGCCGCTGGATCAGCGGCACCAGGGTGGCGCGCAGGGCGTGCACCCACAGGACGCGCCGCTCGCTCAAGCCGGCGGCGCGGGCGGTGCGGACGTAATCGCAGGCCAGGACGTCGAGCAGGCTGGCGCGCACGTAGCGGGCGGTCGCCGCCGCTTCGATCAGGCCGAGCGTCAGCGCCGGCAACGTCAGGTGGCGCAGCAGGTCGACCAGCCGCGCGGCGCTCCCCAGCTGGTCGGCGCCCACCGATTGCATGTGCGACGCCGGCAGCCAGCGCAGGTAGTAGGAGAAGATGATGACCGCGAGCAGCGCCACCCAGAACGTCGGCTGCGAATACATCACCTGGGTGACCAGGCGGATGGCGCCGTCCAGGCGGGTGCCATGGTGCCGCGCCGCGACCACGCCCAGGGTTACGCCGACGCTGAATTCGACGCACAGGGCGGCGACGGCGAGCAGCAGGGTGGCCGGCAGCGCCTCCTTCACCACGTCGGCTGCCGGACGCTGCTGTCCGTAGGAGATCCCCCAGTCACCGTGCAGCGTCACCGCGGCGAGCCAGCGCACGTACTGCTCCGCCAGCGGGCGGTCGAGCCCATAGGAGTGGATGAGCAGGTCCTTCTGGTGCTGCGGCACGGGGATCTCGGACAAATTGGCGAGCGGGTCCCCCGGCACCAATCGCAGCAGCACGAAGGTGAGCGTCAGCACCAGGTAGAGGAGCAGCAAGGACGCGGCGAACCGCCGCAAAAGATAGGCAGGCACCTGGGACCCGTCGGCCGGCGGCGCCTCAGTGTTGCGGCGGAGCTTCGAGCCACCAGTCCCGCAGCCGCATCATGCTGTACAGCAGGCTGGGTTGCACTCCGTGCAGCCGCCGGTCGAAGGCGCTCAGGCGCTGCGACTCCCACAGAAAGGTGCAGGGCTGGTCGTGCTGCACCAGCAGTTGGATGCGGTCCAGGTCCTGGCGGGCAAGCGTGATGTCGGGCACGCTCATCGAGCGTGCGATGAGGCGGTCGACCTCGGGGTTGGAATAGCGGGTGAAGTTGGACTCGCCGATGGCGCTGGTGGCGAAATAGGCCCAGAGATCGAGGCTGGTGTCCATGCCGCTGCCGGTCAGGCAGGCGTCGTAGTTGCCGGCTTCGGTCTGCCGCGTCAAGGCGTTGAACTCTTCCTGCCGCGGCTGGGCGCGCACGCCGATCCTGGCGAGCTGCGCCTGGACCATCACCGTGGCGTCGACGCGCTGCTGATTGCCGGAGTTGGTCAGCAGGTCGAACGCCAGCGGCTTGCCGTCGCGCTGCAGGACGCCGTCGGGGCCGGGTTTGAATCCCCTGGCGGCGAGCAGGCGCCGCGCCGCCGCGGGATCGTACGGGAACGGCACCAGCGACCGGTTGTGCGCCCACACCGTGGTCAGGATGGGCGAGTCGCACAGGCGCGCGAACTTCCCCCAGAGGGTGTCGACGATCGCCCGGCGATCGATGCCCATGGTCAACGCCCGCCGCACTTCGGGGTCCGAGAACGGCGCGTGCTGGTTGTTCCAGGCCACGCTGACCCAGGTGCGAAACCAGTACGGCAGCACCGTGAGGTGCGGGTTGGCGGTGACGTGCGGCACGTCGCCGGGCGCGATCTGGGGGGTGTAGTCGATGTCGCCGCTGTCGAGCTGGGTGATCAGGCTGGCCTGGTCGGGGATGATGCGCATCACCATCCGGTCCAGGTAGGGCCGGCTGGGGTCGAAGAAGCGCTCGTTGCGCCGCAGCACGATCTCCTGCTGGTGCTTCCACGATTCGAGCACGAACGGGCCGTCGCCGACCAGGTGCTGGCGGAACCAGTCGCCGCTCTGCCGCCAGCGCGAGAACGGGAGCTGTCCCCAGGCGTGGCGCGGCAGGATCGCTCCCTCGTTGGCGTCCAGCAGCTGCTTGGCGTAGACGCGCTTGAAGCGGAAGCGGGCGGTCTTGGGGTCGACCACTTCGACGTCGGCGATGTCGGCCTTCATGAAGGCGAACTGCCAGGCGACCTCCGGGCTGGTCTGCGCCTGCCAGGTCCAGCGCACGTCGTCGGCGGTGACCGGCACGCCGTCGCTCCAGACCGCGTTGTCCCGCAGATGGAAGGTGAGCGCCTTGTGGTCCGGCGACCATTCGAACGAGCGGGCAAGCAGCGGCAGCATGGTCGCCGGATGCTCGGTGTAGTCGGACTGCTCTTCGACCAGGCGCAGCTGGAGCTGCACCATGAGCTCGCCCATCACCGCCGTCTGGGGCCCGATCAGATCATTGACGCCGGGGGGCTCCGCCGTCCAGGCGGTGACCAGGGTGCCGCCGCGCCGCGGCGCGCCCCCCTGCTGCGGCGCGCCGTGGCCGCCGCGGCCGCAGCCGCTCGCCGCGAGCGCCAGGACCAAGGCCATGCCCAGCACCGCCAGGGCCAGGATCGGCGGCACCGGCACCGAGCGCCTTGCGGGAGGCCGGCGTGAACGGACGAGAAGCGGATGCATGACGGGGTCGTAAATCCGCCTGCATGCTACGCGTTCACCGGGCCGGGGGTCAAACCGCGGGTGGTATCCTCAAAGCCATGAGGGGTGGCGGCACAAGGCGCGACGGCGTCAAGCCCGACATGTCGCGGTGGCTGATCGCCGGCTCGCTGCTGTTCCTGGTGTTCGTGCTGGACCTGGCGCTGTTCGGCTGGCTGATCTTCCGCTCGCTGTCGCAGCGCGAAGTCGAGCGCGCGATCCTGGAGACGCGCGTCGAAGCGCAGCGGCTGGCCTCGCAGATCGAGCGCCAGGCCGACCGCCAGGGCAAGGACCTGTATACCGCGGTGGCCTACGAGCAGGAAACCCAGACCTACATCGACTCGATCCTGCGCCAGCGCGACTTCATCCGCACCGTCGAGATCCGCGACCGCAACAACGTCCTGGTCTACGAGAGCCGCAGCCACGGCGTGGTGCCGGTGGTGCCGCCGGCGGCGGCGCTCGCCCCCCATACGCCCGAGCTGCCGCAGCGCGTCGAGCGCAAGTCCTACGAGCAGTCGTCGGTCGTCCCCGTGCCGCGCATCGACGTGCCGATCGGCGACCTGGGGTCGCTGCAGATCGGCATCAGCCCCGGCGAGCTGTCCAAGCGGGTGGGCGTGCTGCGCGGCGAGCTGATCCGCCAGACGACGCTGATCGGCGTCGCCTCGCTGGTGCTGCTGCTGGGGGCCTTCAGCGCCGTCTGGATGTTGCTGCGGCGCACCCGCCGGCTGGAGCTGCAGGCCGCCGAGGCGGAGCGGATGGCCTACATCGGCACGCTGGCCTCGGGGTTGGCGCACGAGATCCGCAGCCCCCTCAACTCGCTCAATCTGAACATGCAGATGCTGGAAGAGGAGATCGCCGAGCAGGGGCCGGGGGTGATGCCGACCGGCCGCCGCCTGCTGTCGATCACCCATTCGGAGATCAACCGGCTGGAGCGCCTGGCGACGGACTTTCTGGCCTACGCCAAGCCGCGGCCGCTGGAGATCGCGGAGGTCGCGGCGGTGCTGCCGCTGGAACGCCTGCGCGACGTGCTGGCGGGCGAGATCGAAAAGCGCGGCGCGCGCATCGCGGTCGAGGACCGCAGCAACGGCACGCGGATACGGATCGACCCGGCGCAGATCGACCAGCTGCTGATGAACCTGGCGCAGAACGCCCTGGCCGCCGCCGAGGAGGCGGGGCGGTCGCCGGTGCTGACGCTGACCGCCTACCGGCGCGGCGGCACGGCGGTGCTGGAACTGCTCGACAACGGCATCGGCATCCCGGCGGACCAGGAAGCCAAGATCTTCGACCTCTTCTATTCGACTCGCCGCGGTGGCACCGGTCTGGGGCTGGCCATCGTGCAGCGCATCGCCCGCGCCCACGGCGGCACGGTGCGCGTCAAAAGCTCGCCCGGGCTCGGTACGGCGATGAGCCTGGAGCTGCCGGCCGTGGCGACTCCGCTCGAGAGCGCCACCCGCCCGTCGCTCAAGCCGTCGCCGGTCTGATCCTGCGTCTGTCTCCCTGAAAAGAGGAAACCCCGCCGCACCCTGCCCGTGGACGGGGCAGGATGCGGCGGGGCCGGCTCCCCAGGGCCTGTGGCTACCTTGGGGGAGAGGGCGACTGCGTCGTCGCTCAGGCGATGGCGATGTGGCGCGGCTTCGCCTGCTCCGCCTTGGGGACGACGATCGACAGCACGCCGTTGTCGAACTTGGCTTCCACCTTGTCCGAGCTCACCTGGTGCGGCAGGGCGAAGGAGCGGGCGAAGGTGCCGTAGACGCGCTCGATGCGATGGTAGCTGTCCTGCTTGACGTCCTTTTCGAACTTGCGCTCGCCCGATACGCGCAGCACGTTGTTCTCCAGCGTGATCTGGACGTCGTCCTTCTTGAGGCCGGGCAGCTCGGCATGGATGCGATACGCCTCGTCGGTTTCCTGGATGTCCACCGGCGGCGTCCAGGTGCGGCCGGCAACGTCCTCGCCGTGGTGGGCGTCGGACAGGTAGGTGTCGAAGAGGCGGAAGAACGGCTCGCGGAAGGCGGCCTGCTGCGACGGGGTCCAACGGGTCATGGTGGAAAGCATGGTGATCCTCCTTGGCTTTGTCGTTAGGGGTCAGATCTCAGCTTATCTGACTCAATCTTGATGATCATGATAGATTGCCACTAAGATCTTGTCAACAGCCCTTGTCGTGGATCTTAGTGTTTCTCAGTCAGACATTAGAACCAGCCTTGGCGTAGATTTATTCGCGAGAACCCAAGGAGACCCCCCGATGGCCACCCCCGAGTACCTGGTCTGCCTCGAGTGCGAGACCCCCTGCTACGAGTTCGAATGGAAGGACGGCAAGATCAGCAACGTGCTCTGCGTGAGCTGCGGCAACGAGGACCCCGAGCAGTTCGCGATGCCCGAAGACATCGAGGGCTACTGAACCGGGCGGGGCCGGTCAGGCGAGCGGCAGGTCGCGGCGGACCTGCCGCAAGGTCGCCGCGAGCTGCCGCGGGCATTCCTGATGGACGGCGTGGCCGCAGCCCGGCAGGACGTAGAGCGGCGCATGGTGTGCCGCCGCCGCCATGGCGCGGGCGGTCTTGAGGGTGAACAGGCCGTCGTGCTCGCCCCAGATCATCGCCACCGGCATGCCCAGCTGCGCCAGGTGGCGCCGCCGGTAGGTGTCGCGCTCGTTGAGCATGGACAGCAGGTTGCGCACGCTGGGCGAGGTGTAGGCGCGCAGGAAGGCGGGCTGCGAGCGCCGCATGATCCAGGGTGCGCGGTGGTACAGCGCACGGTAGAGCCGCCGCACGCCGCCCAGGTCCTGGACCCGCACCAGGCCGCCGATGCGGTCCCAATCCTGCCAGCGGTACCCGGCGGCGTCGATCAGCACCAGCCGCGCCACCAGGTCGGGGCGCTCCTGGGCCAGGCGCATCGCCATCCAGCCGCCCATGCTCAGACCGGCGACGCTGACCGGACCGCCGTCCAGCTCCTGCTCGATCAGCTGTGCCGCCAGCCGGGCGCCTTGCGCGACGTCCAGCCCGGCCTTGGGCGCACGGGTGCCGCCCAGCGCCGACAGCTCCGGCACGATCACCCGGCAGTGGTTCCCCAGGCCCGGCAGCACGCGCCCCCAGCTGGCCGCCACCGACCCCAGCCCATGCAGCAGCAGCCACGGTTCGCCGTCCGGCCCGCCGCGATCGATGCGGTAATAGATCGCCGACACCTCGCCGTCGTCCAACACCCGGCGGCGAGCGCCGGCGAGCATGAGGTAGAGGGTGCTTGCGAGCAGGTAGAAGCGCAGCAGCACGGCGGCAGGATACCGCACGCCCCCTCTCATGCCATCTGGCGGCACTAGTTCGGCCGCATCACCACCTTGATGCAGTGGTCCTGTTTGCGCTGGAAGGTGGCGTAGGCTTCGGCGCCCTGGTCCAAGGTCAGCCGGTGGGTGACGATCTGGGACGGGTCGATGCGGCCGGCGCGCACCAGCTCGAGCAGCGGCTTCATGTAGCGGTGGACGTGCGTCTGCCCCATCTTGAGGGTCAACCCCTTGGCGAAGGCGGCGCCCAGCGGCACCTTGTCGGCGACGCCGCCGTAGACGCCGGGGATCGACACCGTGCCGCCCTTGCCGCACGCCTGGATGGCCTGCCGCAGGGCGTGGATGCGGTCGGTGTCCAGATGCAGCATCTGCTTGGCCGAGTCGTACCGCGCATCCAGGGTGGCGCCGTGCGCCTCCATGCCGACCGCGTCGATGCAGGAGTCGGGGCCCCTGCCATCGGTCAGTTCGCGCAACGCGGCAAGCACGTCCACCTGCTCGTAGTCGAGGGTTTCGGCGCGGCCCCAGCCGTGCGCCAGCTGCAGGCGGTCGGCGAAGCGGTCGATGGCGATCACTCGCCCGGCACCCAGCAGCCAGGCGCTCTGGATGGCGAACTGGCCCACCGGCCCGCACCCCCACACCGCCACCGTGTCGCCGGGTTGGATGGCGCAGTTCTCCGCCGCCATGTAGCCGGTGGGGAAGATGTCCGACAGGAACAGCGCCTGCTCGTCGCTCACGTCGTCCGGCACGCGCAGCGGCCCGACGTCGGCGAACGGCACCCGCACGTACTCGGCCTGTCCTCCCGCGTAGCCGCCCAGCAGGTGCGAATAGCCGAACAGGCCGGACGGCGAGTAGCCGTACAGCTTTTCGGCCATCCAGGCGTTGGGGTTGGAGTTGTCGCACAGCGACGACAGCCCCCGGCGGCAGCAGCCGCAGCGCCCGCAGGCGATGGTGAAAGGCACCACGACGCGGTCGCCGACCGCCAGGTTGGCCACTGCCGGGCCGACGTCGACCACTTCGCCCATGAACTCGTGGCCCAGGATGTCGCCCTTCTTCATGCTCGGGATGGCGCCGTCGTACAGGTGCAGATCGGAACCGCAGATGGCGGTCAGGGTGATCCGGATCACGGCATCCTGCGGGTTGAGGATGCCCGGATCGGGCACCGTTTCCAGGCGGATGTCGTGCTTACCGTTCCAGCACAGGGCTCGCATCGCGTACCTCCGGGTCGCTCAGAAGGGGTTGTGCAGGTCCAGGGAGGCCCGCTCGCCGACCGCCTGGCCCTCCGTGGTCGGCACCTCGCCGGCCTCCATCAGGCACTTGAAGCGGCGCAGGTCTTCGCGCACCTGCTGCTCGGTGGCGGCGCGCAACGCCCGGCCCAGGGCGCGGCCGAAGCCGGCGCCGAACGGCATCACCTCCATGATCACCCGCACCACCGCGCCGCGCCGCCCGGCGGGCGCCTCCCCCGCTGCGCCCGCGATGTCTTCGAAGAGCACCACGCCGGCGTTGTGGACCTGGGCGCCGGGCATCGAGCGCCACGACAGGAGCCTGCCGGGCAGGTCTTCGACGATCTCGGCGTCCCACTGCGGGTGCAGGCCGAAATGCAGGTGTCCCACCCAATGCGAATGGCCGTCGCCGTCCTCGCTGACCGATTGCAGCCCGTGCATGAAGCGAGGCAGGTTGTCGAGCTTGCGCCAGAAGGCATACAGGTCGGCGGCCGGGCGCTCGATCGTGACCCCCGCCTCCACCTCGATCGGCGCCGCGGCCAGCGCCGCCATTCCCTTGGTCACCGGCCAGTGGCCGGTCAGCCCGCGGTAGACCAGCGGCGCGCCGGCGAGCGCCAGCCCCAGGCCGAGCAGCGGCCGGCGGCGGCCCGCAAGGCCCAGCAGCGCCGCGCCGCCGACGGTTGCCGCCACCCGCTCGGCGGCGCGCGCCGCGCGATCCGTGGCGCGCTGGCGCCGCCGGCTCCGTCCTCCCAGCTCGCCGGGCAGAGCAGGCAGTGCAGCAGAAGGAAAGGTAGGAGTCGCTACGGTCACAGGTACCTCCTTGTCGTCCTGGTCGCCCCAGGCCAGCCCAAGCCCCGAGCAAACGCAAGGCGCGTGCCACTCACCCCTGCGCCGCCCCTGCGCCGCCTGCGCCGTCCGGCCGTTGGGGGACCGGTCCGACTCCGCTACCATTGGCGGGTTGGGAGCACCCGGCCGCGGCTGCCCGCATCGCCGCGCCTTGTCGAGGACCGGAAAGGACCAGAGAGGAGACCATGGCGGACACCCGCATCGAGAAGGACAGTCTGGGAGAGGTGGAGGTGCCGGGCGGCGCCTATTACGGAGCGCAGACCGAGCGGGCGCGGCGCAACTTCCCGGTTTCGGGGCTGCGCTTCCCGCGGCGTTTCATCGCCGCGCTGGGCGCCATCAAGCGCGACGCGGCGGCGGTCAACGCCGAGCTGGGGCTGGTGCCGGCGGACCTGGCGGCGGCCATCGGCAGCGCCGCCGGCGAGGTGGTGGCGGGCGGCCTGGACGACCACTTCCCGCTCGACATCTTCCAGACCGGCTCGGCGACGTCGACCAACATGAACGCCAACGAGGTGATCGCCAACCGCGCGATCGAGCTGCTGGGCGGCGCGCGCGGCAGCAAGCGGGTGCATCCGAACGATCACGTCAACGCCAGCCAGTCGAGCAACGACGTCATTCCCACGGCGCTCCACGTGGCCGCCTATATGGCGGTGCACGACAGCCTGCAGCCGGCGCTCGATCGGCTGGCGCAGGCGCTGGAGCGCCAGGCGCGGGAGCTGGACGACGTGGTCAAGATCGGCCGCACCCACCTGCAGGACGCGGTGCCGGTGCGTTTGGGCCAGGAGTTCGGCGGCTACGCGCAGCAGGCGCGCTACGGGCTGGCCCGGCTGGCCGCGGCGCTGCCGCGTCTGGCCGAGCTGCCGCTGGGCGGTACCGCCGTCGGCACCGGCTTGAACGCCCCGGCGGAGTTCGGGCCGCGGGTGATCGCCAGGCTGGCCGCGGCGCTGGGCTGCCCTTTCGTGCCGGCGGCCAACCGTTTCGAAGCCATGGCCGCCAAGGACGCGGCGGTCGAGCTGTCGGGCGCGCTCAAGACGATCGCCGCGTCGCTCACCAAGATCGCCAACGACATCCGCTGGCTGGCCTCCGGCCCGCGCTGCGGCATCGGCGAGATCACCATCCCCAGCCTGCAGCCGGGCAGCTCCATCATGCCGGGCAAGGTGAACCCGGTGATCCCCGAATCGGTGCTGATGGTGGCGGCGCAGGTGGTCGGCAACGACGCCACCATCACCATCGCCGGCATGGGCGGCAACTTCGAGCTCAACGTCATGATGCCGGTCATCGCCTACAATCTGCTGCAGTCGATCGAGATCCTGGCCACCGCTTCGAGCCTGCTGGCGGAGCGCTGCGTCGACGGCATCGCGGCCAACCGCGAGCGCTGCGCCGAGCTGGTGGAGCGGTCGCTCGCCATGGTCACCTCGCTGGTGCCGAAGATCGGCTACGACGCCGCCGCCGAGATCGCCAAGGAGTCGGTGCGCAGCGGCCGCACGGTGCGCGAGCTCTGCCGCGACAAGGGCGTGCTGCCCGAGGCCGAGCTGGCGGAGGCGCTGGACCCCTGGTCGATGACCGAAGGTGGCATCCATGCCGGAGGAGGCGGAGGAGGGTAGAGCCACGGAGCCGCAAGACGCCGGCCGCCGGGTGCTGCACTGCGACATGGACTGTTTCTATGCCGCGGTGCACATGCGCGACGACCCCGCGCTGGCCGGCCTGCCGGTGGTGATCGGCGGCCTGCCCGAATCGCGCGGGGTGGTCGCCGCCGCCAGCTACGAGGCCCGCCGCTTCGGCATTCATTCGGCCATGCCCTCGTCGCAGGCGCGCCGCCTGTGCGCCGACGTGATCTTCGTGCCGCCCGACTTTCGTCGCTACCACCGCGAGTCGGAGCAGATCTTCGCCATCTACCGGGAGTTCACGACGGTCGTCCAGGCGGTGTCGATCGACGAGGCGTATCTGGACGTGACCGGCCGGCTGGAGCCGTTCGGCACCGCCACCGCCCTGGCGCAGGAGATCCGCCGCCGGGTGCGCCAGGAGCGCCGGCTGACGGTCAGCGTCGGCGTCGGACCCAACCGCCTGATCGCCAAGATCGCCTCGGACTTCAAGAAGCCGGACGGCCTGACCGTGGTGCCGCCGCGGCGCGTCCTGGGCTTTCTCGAGCCGCTGCCGGTGCGGCGCCTGCACGGCGTCGGCCCCGCCACCGAAAAGGCGCTTGCCGAGCTGGGCGTGGAGACCGTCGGCGACCTGCGCCTGCACAGCCTGGATGCGCTTTTGGCGCGCTTCGGGCGCCATGGGCGCACCCTCTACGAATTCGCGCGCGGCATCGACGCCCGGCCGGTCGAAACCCACGGCGAACGCAAGAGCCTGGGCGTCGAAAACACCTACAGCCGCGACCTGGCCGGCCGCGAAGCGATGGTCGCCGAGCTGCAGCGCATGGCCGGCGAAGTGGCCGCCTCGCTGGCGCGCCGCGACATGGCCTGCCGCACGGTGACGATCAAGGTGCGCTACGGCGACTTCACCACCCTCACCCGCTCCCGCACCCACGCCGCGCCGGTCGCGGACGCCGCCGTCATCGCCGGCTGCGCCCTGGAGCTGCTGGGGCGCACCGACGCGCCGCGCCGTCCGGTGCGCCTGCTGGGCGTCACCGCTTCCAACCTGGTGCTGGGCTCGGCGGCCCAGCTTCTGCTCTTCGGCTGAGCGCTGCGGCTGAGCGTGGCGCGGCGGTGGCAGCGGCGGCGGTGGCAGCGGCGGCGGTGGCAGCGGCAGTGGGCACCGCCGGCACAGCTCTTGCTTGCCTGAGAAACCCACATGCGCCTCGAGCCCGCCGTGCCTCCGCCGCCGTCTCCCCCGGTGGAGGACCGCGAGCCGGAAGGCGAAAACGGCCTGCCCCGGCCCAACCTGGACAAGCTGAACCAGGCGATCCAGCAGCCGCTGCAATCGATGGCGGTCACCGGCCTGTTCGTGCTGGCGTCGTTCTACACCCTCTATTTCTGCCGCTCGCTGCTGTTGCCGCTGGTGATGGCGGGGCTGTTTTCGCTGCTGCTGTCGCCGCTGGTGCGCACGCTCAAGCGGCTGAAGATCCCCGAACCGGTGAGCGCCGGCCTGGTGATCCTGGCGCTGCTCGCCGCCCTGGGTTTTGGCATCTATGGCCTGTCGGGCCCGGCTTCCGATTGGATCCAGCGCGCGCCGCAGAGCATGCGCAGCCTGCAGGTCAAGCTGCACGATCTGCAGCGCTCGGTGCAGCGCCTGGGGCGGGCCACCGAACAGATGGAAAAGATCGCCGACGTCAGCGGCACCGTCGAGCCGCGGCCGCCGGCGGTCGTGCAGGCGACGCCCAGCTTGCGCGAGCGCCTGTTCGACCGCGCTACCGACCTGGTGACCGACGGCGTCGTGATGGTCATCCTGCTGTACTTCCTGCTGGCTTCGGGCGACCTGTTCCTGCGCAAGCTGATCCGCATGTTGCCGCGTCTGGCGGACAAGCGGCGGGCGGTCGAGATCGCCCGCCAGGTGGAGCGCGACATCTCCGCCTACCTGAGCACCGTGACGCTGATCAACCTGGGGCTGGGCGCCGGCGTCGCGCTCGGCTTCACCCTGCTGCGTGTGCCGAACCCGCTGCTCTGGGGCGCCATGGTGGCGCTGTTCAACTACGTGCCCTACCTGGGACCGGCGCTCGACTACGCGATCTTCACCATGGTGGGGGTGCTCACCTTCGCCACCGTGCCGCGGATGCTGGCGCCGGTCGGCCTGTTCCTGGTGCTCAACGTGCTGGAGGCCTACCTCTTCACGCCGATGATCCTGGGCCGGCGGCTGACCCTCAATCCGGTCGTCCTCTTCGTCGGCCTCACCTTCTGGGGCTGGAATGTGGGGGATCGTGGGAGCCATCCTGGCCGTCCCCATCATGGCCGTCATCAAGATCTTCTGCGACCACATCGAGCCGCTGGCGCCGCTCGGCGAGTTCCTGGGCTGGTAGGCGGGCGCGCGCGGCAGAGATAAGTGCGGGGCGCTAGCTCTCGTCGGATTCCCAGCGCTCGATGTCGCGGCGGTCCTTCTTGGTCGGGCGTCCGGCGCCGGTTTCGCGCCGCGACGGTGGGCGCCGCAGCAGCCGCTGCAGCGGATCGGGCGCCGGCCGCGGCCCGCTCAGGTCCTCGTACAGCCCCGCCGCTTCGGCCTTGGCCACCGGCCGGTCGCGCAGCTCGCGCACCGTCAGGACGCGCTCCCAATCCCCCTGCGTCAGCTCGACGCGGTCGCCGGGCGCCAGCTGGCGGTGCGCCTTTGCCGCCTGGCCGTTGACCTTGACCCGCCCCAGCTCGCAGGCATGCGTCGCCTGCGTACGCGTCTTGAACATCCGCGCCACCTGCAGCCACTTATCCAGGCGCACCGGCATGGCCGCGAGTCTATCGCGGCGGGGGAGCCGCGGGCCGGTTCAAGGGTCGTCGTGCTCGCCGGGCGCCGGCGCGGCAGGCCAGGCGGCGCGGACGACAAACGACGCGCGGCGCAAGGCAGCCGGCCAGGCGGTGGGGGAGGTCCGCAATGCCACCCCATAATCGGAGAGCCTCTGCGGCCAGGGGTACGGGGCCGGCGGCGGGGCCAGGACGCCGATCGCGGCAAAGAACAGCGCATAGCCGGCGGCGCCGGCCAGCCCCACGGCCCACATGGCCAGCCGCCGGCCCGGCCGCAGGACCTGGGCAAACCCCAGGGCGCAGGCGGGCAACGCGTCGGTCATGAACCGCTGGCCGTAGCCGCCGGTATTCGCCCACTCCGACCAGCAGCCATGGAGCGCCGCCACCGCCACAAACCAGGTCAACCCGATCAGGCCCCAGCGGCGCCAGTCGGCGGTCGCGGTGGCCTCCGGGTCAGCTGGAGTCCTGCATTCGCGTGGGAGAGGTGCCGCTGCCAGGGTGGTGTTGGTTTGGTCGACGCCGGTCGATCCGGCCGCCATAGCGCTGGCCTGATTCCGCTTGCGCAGCGTGGCCGCCACCAGGCCCGCGACCGCCAGCAGCAGCGCCGGGTGGAACAGGAACAGGCCGTGGACCGGCGCGGCCAGGACGTTCCAGGGCGACGCCCAGGTGAAGTGAAAGGTCCCGCCGTACGGCGGCGCCAGCCAGCTGCCGAAGATCGCCCGGTTCCACAGCGGCAGGACGGCGCAGGGCAGCGTGGCGGCTGCGGCCATGAACACCGCGCGCCGCCGGCCGCCCGCGGGCACTGCCACGAGCGCCGCCGGAAACAGCGCCACCGCGTCGTAGCGCACCAGGATTGCGACGCCCAGCGCCAACCCTGCCGCCGCCGCTCGCCCGGCATCGAGCGCCAAACCTGCCCGTCGCGCCGCCGGTGTGCCGCGCGCGCGTTCCGCCACCGCGCCGTCGCGCAGGCGCACCAGCAGGAGCAGCAGCAGCGACGCCAGCGCGAAGGCGGGCGCGTGGGTCATGCCGACCAGGGAGTAGAAGACCAGGGGGCCGCCAAAGAAGGTCGCTGCCAGCGCGGCCGCCGTCCGCGGCCCGGCGCAGCCCAGCCGCCGCAGGGCCGCTGCAATCCAGAGCAACCCCAGGAGCACCGCCAGGTTGCGCGCCAGGACGATGGCGGCGGCGCTCAGGAACACGCCGCGCGGCACCCGCCCCACCGGCGGCAGCACGACGCCCCGCGCGGCCAGGGACGCCGGCAGCAGCGCGTCGGCCAGGCGGCCGCAAAGATAAGGCAGGGCATCCAGCGCCAGGATTCCGGGCGGGTACTGCGCCACCAGGTGCCCGGCAGGCGTCCGCACCAGGCCGTTGGGGACGCCGGGGGGCTGGCGTTCGAGCCAGATGGCGCCGTGGTCGCAGAGCGCGCCCAGCTCGGCGAACGTCGCCCACCCGTCGCCCCCCAGCCCGCGGTCGAACACCGCCATGTGGGCCGCCGCCAGGGCCAGGACCAGGCCCACCCACCGCCACGCTCGAGGCAAGGAGAGCCGCATGCGCGAGGCAGTATAGCCGCCGGCCTCAGGCCTCTACGGCATCTGGCGCGGCCCACGCTGAAAAGCTCAGGAAGCTGGTCGACCGCCTGCAGGTGGTGCCGCTGGCGTGCTGCCTGGGGTTAAGCTCATCCCATGCGAGTCCCGCCCGAGGAGTTCGAGCAGCTGGTGGCGCGTGCGCTGGACGGTCTGCCGGAGGAGTTTGCGGCGATGCTGGAAAACGTCGCCGTGGTGGTCGAAGAGGAACCCGACCCCGAGGACCTGGAAGCGCTCGACATGGAGCCGGACGAAGAGCTGTTCGGCCTCTATCAGGGGGTGCCGCTGCCCGAGCGCAGCGCCGGCTACTCCGTGCTTCCCGACCGCATCGCCATCTACCGCGGCCCCATCCTGCGCTCCTGCCGCGACCGCCGCGAAGTCATCCGCGAAGTCCGCGACACCGTGGTCCACGAGCTGGGCCACTATTTCGGCCTGGAAGAAGACGACATGCCGTATTGAGCGGGTTGCTGTTACTTTACAGTGTAAGGTCACCGGTGTACAATGCAACGGGACGGCGACTCGTGACGTATTGGTAGAGGACGGGACGCTCTCCCGTAGGGGGGCTGGTGTCGGGAGATCTGATCCCGGCTCCGGCGCGTAGGACGACCAAGCGGGTACCGATGGGATCCAAGGCGAAAGAGGTGAGCATGGCCAAACAAGGCGCTGACCACCAGAAAGGGTGGGACTTCGAAGCGGCGGCGATGCCGTTCGTGGACGCGCTCTACAATACTGCGTACCGCATGACCCGCAACGCTGAAGACGCCCAGGACCTGGTGCAGGAAACCTATCTGAAGGCGTATCGCTATTACGACAAGTTTGAGGAAGGGACCAACTTCAAGGCCTGGCTGTTCAAGATCATGAAGAACACCTTCATCAACAACTACCGCAAGAAGCAGCAGATGCCGGTGCACAGCGACTTTGCCGACATCGAAGAGTCGTTCGAGACGCAGGTGGCCGAAGACGCGGTGCGGCAGATCAAGAATCCCGAGCAGGAGCTGCTGGAAAACGTGCTCGACCAGGACGTCCAGCAGGCGATGGACAAGCTGCCTCCCGATTATCGGATGGTGGTCCTGCTGGCCGACCTGGAAGGCTTCTCCTACAAGGAGATCGCCGAGATCCTCGAAGTGCCGGTCGGCACCGTGATGAGCCGTCTCTATCGTGGCCGCCGGCTGATGGAGGCCTCGATGCTGGAGTTCGCCCGCGAGCACGGCTATTTGCGTGAGCGCGAGCCGCTCAAGATGCGCAGCAGGAGCGGCGCCGGCCCCGCGGGATCAAAATGAACGGGTGCCGGGCCAGGCAGCCCGCGCGCGTAGTGCAGGGCAGGGGTGGAGCGGAATAAGGGCCCGCGCGCGCGGGTTGACAAGCCCAGGAGCAGAGGCCCGTCGGCCCGGGAGGAAGGAGATGGATTGCGAAGAGGTCAGCAAAGTCTTGTTCCTTTTTGTCGACAACGAAATGGAAGAGGATCTGCTGATCCTGTTTCGCGCGCACATGGAGCGCTGCTCCGGGTGCGCTGACAGGATCGTCTATACGCGCAAGCTCCTGCTGGTCGTCCGCGAGCGTTGCGTCCGTTGCGCCGCGCCGCACACCCTGCGCCGTCGCATCCTGACCAGCCTGCCGCATCGCCGTGCCGACGACGCCGGCCCGCTGTAGGTACTCCTCGCCGCCACGCCGCCTTTCACGTCCTGCTCGCGTCCATCGCCAATGACCGCGCGCCGCCCGCTCACCCGCCTCGCCCTGGCTCTGATCGTCCCGGCAGCTCTCGCCGGTCTGATGGCCGTGCCGCTCGCCCCGGTCCTGGGCGGTGGTCGTCTGGCGGCGCAGGAGCTCCACCTGAGCGGCCTTGCCGGCGAAACCCTGGACGACAGCGACCTGGCGCATGGCACCTTCATCATCGTCGCCTGGGCCTCGTGGTCGCCCCGTTCGCGCGACATGGTCGCCAAGGTCAAGCCGCTCGCCAGCCACTGGAGCGGACGCGCGCGGGTGGTGACCCTGGATTTCGAAGAGGAGCGCCCGGCGGTGGTCGCCTTCCTCGCCGGCAAGGACCTGGGAGTCCCCGTCTTTCTCGACGCGGACGGCCTGTTCTCGAAGAAGTACGCGATTGCGACGCTGCCCGGTCTGCTGGTCGTCAAGGACGGCAAGGTCGCCTATCGCGGCAAGCTCCCCGACGACCCCGATCCGATCATCACCCAAGCACTCCATTAGATAGATAGAGCCGCTCGGCTCCGTTGGTAGAGACCAGCCCCCGGTCCTCGACGTCTGGCGCGCGGGCGGCCGCGCCCCTGCCCTCCGTCGCCGCCGCCTGACCGCAGATGGCGGGACCGGGAGCGGCCCCGCCATCTGGATGTCAGGTGCTGCGGGGTCTGCCGAGGTGAGTCAGCCCTAGCAATAGCACTGGCTGACGCCGCAGAACGACTTCATCACGGTGGTGGTGATGCCGCCCACGACGGCGCCCGCCTCCTGCTTGCTGAGCGCTCGCAGGGTCTCACGGTGCAGTTCGAAGCTCTGCCGTTTGTCCTTCTCGATCTGGCGTTTCATCGGGTGACTCCTTGTGCGGCGCCTGCGGATCATGCCGGGGCACCAAAAGCAGGGGTGCCTGCCTGGCAACAGGCCGCGCCAGCCCTCATCCTCCTATCCTGAATCGAAGCAAGCACGCTGCTGCGCGCCGGGTGGATGGTTCCGTGTGTGCGATTCCTGTGTTACGATCCGCGCCAATTTGCAAGCCGGATGGCAGAATGACGCTTTTCGGCAGGGCGCAGTCCTTTTGGGCTGTAGGAGGAGATCCGCCCGCATGGAGCAAGAGAGCGTTCCGCTCGGCCCTCGTCTCGTTCGCCTCGCGGCGCCCCTCGTTCTTGCCCTGCTGGCAGCAGGCCTCCTGCTGGCCACCCGCCATCTCACCGCCATTTCGTCGGACACTGCCGGCGATGCCGGCGCCGCCGGCATCCTGAGTGCCGCGAGCGCCGGTGCCTCCGGTACCGCTGGCGGGCTGGCCCACGCGGTCGGCCCGGTGCCGCGCTACAACCCCCGCGCAGTGCTGCCGACCGAAGCCAGCGCGCGGCTGGCGTTGGTGCGGGTGCCGGTCGAAAGCGTCCTGCGCCGTGGCGAAACGTTCGGTCAGGTGCTGAGCCGGTTCGGCGTCAGCGCCCAGGATGCGCACGCCGCGGTGGCGGAGCTGGCGGCCCACGTGTCGCCGCGCTCGTTGCGCATGGGCAATCGCTATGTGGCGCTCTTCAATCCTGATTCCACCCTGGCTTCGCTGCAATTCGACGTGGCGGGGGACGGCCGGTTGGCGATGCGCCGCGGCGCCGGCCAGGCCTGGCAGTTTGCCTGGGATCCCTGCCAGCGGAGCAGCGACCTGCGGGTGGTCCGCGGCGAGCTTGCCGCGGCCGACGGCTCGATCGAATCGGCAATTCGCCGCGCCGGCGGCGCTCCGGGCCTGGCCTATCGCATGGCCGACGCCCTGCAATGGGACCTGGACTTCCACCGCGACCTGCGGCGCGGCGACCGCTTCCAGGTGCTGTACGAAGCGATGCAGGTGGACGGCAAACAGGAAGGGGTCGGCCGCATCGTCGCCCTGGTCTATGAGAACCGCGAACGGCGCCACGAAGTCTACGGCTATGGCGACAGCGGCACCTTCTACGACGGCGAAGGGCGCCCGCTCCGCAAGATGTTCCTGCGTTCGCCGCTGCGCTTCACCCACGTCACGTCCGCGTTCTCGCAGAGCCGCTTCCACCCGGTGCTCAACGAATATCGGCCTCACTACGGCGTCGACTACAGTGCGCCGGTGGGGACGCCGGTCGAAGTCACCGCCAGCGGCGTGGTGATTGCCGCCGGCTGGGACGGCGGCGGCGGCAACGTGGTCAAGGTGCAGAACGGCCCCGACTACGTGACCGCCTATCTCCACCTGTCGCGTTTTGCCCCCGGTGTCCACCCCGGAGCGCACGTGCGTCAGGGTGACGTCATCGCCTACACGGGCATGACCGGCCTGGCCACCGGACCCCACCTGGACTATCGCGTGAAGTACCGCGGCAACTGGATCGACCCGCTGACCCTCAAGGGGGTGCGCGACGAGCCCATCTCGCGAGCCGCGCTGGCGTCCTTCCAATCGTGGCGCACCAGGCTGCGAACGGGCCTGGACAGCGGCGTGGTCCCCGCCGGCCTCAAGCTGCCGGCGCCGCGCCAGCCCGAAACGCGGCTCGCCGCGGCCGCCGGCGGCCACAACGCCGCCGCATCCGCCGGCGCCATCGCGCGTTGAGCCGTCGTCCGTGACCACCGCTCGCGCCTGGTGTCGCGTCGACCTGGCCGGCGGCACCCTGGACATCTGGCCGCTGGGCCTGCTGCACGGTGCCGCCGCGACGGTGAACGTCGCGATCGACGTCGCGGTCGAGGTGCGCGTCGAGCCCGCGGCCGAGCGCTACAGCGTGCGCCAGGGGGACGCGTTCGTTGCCGCCGATTCGCCGGCCGACCTGGCCGCGCAACCGGACGGGGCGCTGGTGGGGTTGGTGGCGGCGGCGCTGGACCTGCCGCCGCTGCTGGCGACACTGACCAGCGGCTCGCCGCGCGGCGGCGGCCTGGGGGCCTCGTCGGCGATGACGGTGGCGCTCATCGCCGCGGCGGACCGAGCCTTTGCCCTGCCGCACCGCACCACCGCCCAGTGCGTGCGCCTGGCGCGCGACCTGGAAGCGCGCCTGATGGCGTTGCCCACCGGCATCCAGGATCACTACGCCGCGCTGCTCGGCGGCGCCCTGGCGATCCACCATCGCGCCGGCGGCGAGCAGGTGCGCCGCCTGGACGTCGACCTGGCGGCCCTGGGCGACAGCCTGGTCGTCGTCTACACCGGACAGAGCCACTTTTCGGCTGGCCAGAACTGGCAGGTGGTGCGCGGCCGCCTGGACGGCGACGCCCAGGTCGCCACCCTGTTCGGCGGCATCGCCAAGGTGGCCGGCCAGGTCGAGGCGGCCCTCGCCGCGGGCGACCTGCCTGCCGTGGGCTCGCTGATGGACGAAGAGTGGCGCCTGCGGCGGCAGCTCGCCGGCGGGATCTCGACCCCGACCATCGAGCGCCTGCTGGACCTGGCAGCGGACCTGGGAGCCTGGGGCGGCAAGACCTGCGGCGCCGGCGGCGGCGGCTGCCTGGCGCTGCTGTGCCCCCCCGACCGCAAGCCGCAGCTCGCCGCCGCCCTGACCGACGCCGGCGGCCAGATCCTGGCCGCGCGCCCGGTCGCCACGCCGCTGGTCCTGCTACCCGGCGATCCGGGCCACTAGACGAGGAGGCGGTGGCGCGGCGGAGCGCCGGGCGCTGGATGCGCCGGGCGCTACCAGCTGGGAGGTGCTATTGAGCCGGCCGGACGGTGGCGCGCGGTACGACGGCGCCGGCGCCAAGGCGGGGGGGACTGGACGGGCTGGTGTGGCCGGCGGCGCCACCGGGACCGGCGCCGAGCGCGGCGGTGATGCCGTTTGCCGGTGCGTGGGCGGCTGCCAGCGAGGATTCTTCGCTGCGGGTCTGCACCCGCTTGAAGGCGATGAAGTCTTCCACCTCACGCTGGGCGTCGCGCGGCAGGGCATTGAAATCCTGCACCAGCTGGACGTCGCGCGGGGTGATCGATTCTTGCGCCACGCCTTCGAAGAACTCACCGATGCTCATCTTGAATTCGGTGAGGATGCGGAACAGGGTGTCCAGGCTGACCCGATACTCCCCTTGTTCCATGCGGGAGAGATCGGACTGCTGGATGCCCAGGCGGGCGGAGAGCTCCACCTGCGTCAGCTTGTGTTCCTTGCGCAACTGCCGGATCTTGCGTCCTACCAGCTGCACCTGACGGATCTTTTCGATAGTTGCCATGGCCGTGTCTTTTCGAGAGCCTGGTCGAGTACTGGAACCGAGTCGCTATGTCGCGCTGGCATGAGCCAATGCTTTCTCAGGATACTAATCCCCCCGCCCCCGACTGTCAATCGCGTTGAACAGAGGGCGCACAGGGTGTTCCCTATATAGTGTCGGTCCGCCGCGGCATCGGGCCTGGCCGGCGCGACAGGAGGCTAGAACACACCTTGCGGCACCACCTTTTCCTGCTGCGGGAGCTGGTCAAGCGCGACTTTCAAGGGCGCTACGCCGGGTCGCTCCTGGGCTTTGTCTGGTCGTTCGTACAGCCGCTGTGGCTGCTCCTGCTGTTCACCTTCGTGTTCTCCACCGTGCTCAAGGTGCGCGTCGTCGACCCGGCCAATCCGGGCGGCCACTTCGCGACTTTCCTGTTTGCCGGTCTGCTGCCATGGATCGCCCTGCAGGAAGGGGTCCTGCGCTCTTCGACCGCGATCACCGACAACGCGGTCCTGGTCAAGAAACTGCGCTTTCCGGCAGAGATCCTGGTGATGGCGGTGGTGCTGGCCGCCCTGCTCCACGAAGCCATCGCCGCCGTGGTCTTCCTGCTGGTCCTGGCGGTGCTCGGCGACCTGGCGTGGGGGGGGCTGCCGACGCTGCTCGTCGCGCTGCCGCTGCAGGCGCTCTTCACCCTCGGCCTCGGACTGCTGCTGAGCGCCGTGCAGGTGTTCTTCCGCGACGTGGCGCAGATCCTGGGCATGTTGCTCACCGGATGGTTCTACCTGACGCCGATCGTGTACTCGCTGGCGGCGGTGCCGGCGCGGCTGCGGCCGTGGATCGAGCTCAACCCGCTGACCCCCCTGGTGGAGCTCTACCGCCAGGCGTTCCTGCGCGGCAGCGTGACCCTGGTGCCGGGCACGGCGGGCCTGGCGGTTTCGGCCGTTGTGCTACTATCCGGCGGCTTTTGGCTGTTCCGGCGGCTCAAGATCGCCTTTGTCGATGAAATCTGACGGGCGCCACACAAGCCAACGAAGGAAAAAACGACGAGTTCCTCGGCTTCTCCCACCACCACCAGCCGCTCGGCCGGATGCGCCTCAGGCGACACCCGGCGCCGGCACCAAGCGCATCCTTCCATAGACGCTGTCAGGGGGACATACGTAAGGAAGAGGGCTCGCCACGCCGGACCCGCCACGGAGGTGTCAATTTGTTCTCGATGAAACGCATCACGCAGCTGTTCCTGCTCGCCGCGCTGTGCCTGGCGCTGGCGTCGCCCGCTCCAGCCGGCGCCCAGGGCGCTCAACCCCAGCCCGCGGCGCCGCCTGCCGGCGCCGCCGCGCCGGCCGACGGTTCGGGCAGCGGTTCGGCCGCGGCACCGCCGGCCGCTCCGGCGGCCCCCGCGGGCTCCGGCGCCAACTGGCGGACCCAGCCTCTGGGCTCGGGCACGGCGCCACCGGCGCATCCGCTGAATCTGGTGCCGCAGCCGCCGGACGGCAAATGGCTGAAGGATGCGCAGGGCAGGTTTTACTACCTCGACAAGCTGCGCAAGGCGGAGGGCCAATATCGCCGCCTGGACGACCACACCGTGCGGACGGTCTGGGGCATCCCGATCGACGTTGCCAAGGAAGACGACAAGTACTTCTACTTCAAGGTGTACAAGATCGATCCCGCGGTCCAGTCGGTGAACGTGAACAAGCCGCCGACGGCCGACCAGCTGCAGAAGGTGGTGGACAGCTACAAAGTGGTGGACGTTCCCGAAAGCCATCGCCTGCATTTCGAGTCGATCAGCAAGGGGCTGCCCATCTCGGGGCAGTGGCGCGAAGGCTTCGTCCTGGCAGACATGAACGGCGACGGCCGCCTCGACATCGTGCATGGGCCGCCGCGCAAGGGCTTCAGCCCGCCGGTGATCTTCCTCAACGACGGCAAGGGCGGCTGGCGGCGCTGGAACGAAGCCAAGTTCGCGCCGTTCCCGTACGACTACGGCGATATCGCGGTGGCGGACCTCGACGGCGACGGCCATCCTGACCTGGTCCTCGCCATGCACCTCAAGGGCTTCACCGCGCTCCTGGGCGACGGCAAGGGCAATTTCACCCGCCGCTGGGACAAGGGGCTGGACTTCCTGCAGCCGGGCAAGGGCGCCGACGAAACCAACGTCTTTTCGTCCAAGACGGTCACCACGATCCATTGGAACAAGGACAAGCTGCCCGACATCCTGACCCTGGGCGAGGGACCGCGTCTCAACCTCTCGGCGATGCACGCCGGCGGCGGCTCGGTGCTGGCCGCCTCGCGCAGCTACGGGCCGCTCCTCTACCTCAACCAGGGCGACGGCACCTGGAAACGCAAGGACTCGGGCACCGGTCGCGAGCAGGTGTTCGGCGACTCCGTCACCGTCGGCGACTTCAACGGCGACGGCCTGCCGGACTTCGCGGTGGGCAGCAACGTTCAGGGCCGGCGCGACCTGGTCTATCTCGGCCGCGCCGACGGCGGCTGGGACAAGGCGGAGATCGACGTCAGGCCCAACGCGTACATCCGCGCCGTCGCCGCCGGCGATTTCGACCACGACGGCCTGTCCGACCTGGCGGTCGGCTACCTTGCTTACGAGGGTAACGTCTGGCGCTACGGCGTAGACATCTTCTTCGCCCGGCCCGGTGGCAAATGGGAGCGGCGCGCCCTGGCATTCAAGGAGGGGCGGGACGGCATCAACGCCCTGGGAGTGGGCGACGTCGACGGCGATGGCAAGCTGGACCTGGTTGCCTTGACCGGCGACGGCGACACCTGGATCTTCCTGGGCGACGGCAAGGGCGGCTTCACCCGCGAGGTGGGGGCCATCCCCAACTTCGGCGGCTGCGACGGCAGCCGGGTGCGGTTGGGGGATCTCGACGGCGACGGGCGTGACGAGATCGTGTCGTCCTGGGCAAGCGAGTACTCTCCCATGTACACTCCTGACAAGTGCAAGACCGAGGGCGGTATCACGGCCTGGCACCTGGTACCGAACAGCAGCGCCGCCGTTGTGACCGGGACGTCTCAGGGGAAGGGGAATCGATAAATGTCCTTCCGGCATTTCGCAGCCTCTGCGGCACCGCGTCGTGGCGGGCGCCCACAAAGAAAATCACTTCCGGGCCTTGACAGGCTGGGACGGCATCCCTATAGTGCGAAAGCATAAAACCGGCTGACGAGGCTGGCGCCTCAAGCGAGACGCCGACTCCCGGTCGCGAAGAAGGCGCCGGATCGGCTGACGCAATCGCGACCAGGCGCCATAAATGTTGACTGTAGTTAGAGTTACATGGCTCTAAACTTTAAACAGGAGGTGATGTTTCTTCCCGAGGAGAGTGGAGACGTCGGACGACTTGGATGGAAGTACTGCAACAGCGTCAGCAACACCTACCCTAGCTAGGAGATTGTCTGTCATGAAGAAAACCGCACTGAGTCTTGCTCTCATGGGCCTGCTGGCCCTGGGCGGCCAGGCAGTTGCGACGATCTGCACCATCGATGCAGTGCCAGCAGCCACGCTGCTGCTGCCCTACTTCGAGGTGGATCTGAACAACCCGAACGGGTTGACCACGCTGTTCTCGGTCAACAACGCCTCGGCGACCGCGGTCCTGGTCCATGCCGTCATCTGGACCGACCTGTCGGTGCCCGTCCTCGACTTCAACATCTATCTGACCGGCTATGACGTTCAGTCGGTCAACCTGCGCGACATCATCATCAACGGCAACCTGCCGCAGACCGCCTCGGCGGGGCAGGACCCGACCGATACCATCAGCCCCAAGGGCAGCTTCTCGCAGGACATCAACTTCGCCAGCTGCAACGGCGTACTGCCTCCGCCCCAGCTGCCGGCGGCCTACACCACCCACCTTCAGGAGTCGCTGACCGGTCTGCCGTCGGCGATTCTGGGCGGCAACTGCTCCGCCCAGGCGCTGGGTGACAACATCGCTCGCGGCTACATCACGATGGACACGGTCAACAACTGCACCCTGCGGTTCCCCGGCGACACCGGCTACTTCGTGGCCGGCGGCACGGGCGACGTGACCAACCAGAACGTGCTGTGGGGCGACTGGTTCATCGTCAACTCGACCGAGAACTTTGCCGAGGGCGGCGACCTGGTGCACATCGAAGCGGATGCCACCAACCCGGCGACCTCGACCTCGGGCCGGTACACGTTCTACGGCCGGTACGACGCCTTCACCGCGATCGATAACCGTGAGCCGCTGGCCACTACGTTTGCCACCCGTTTCCTCAACGGTGGCGGCTTCAACGGTGGCACCTCGCTGCTGGTGTGGCGTGACTCGAAGGTTGCCCAGGGTGCGTTCACCTGCCCGGTCGACCCGGGGGTCCGTCCGATCTGGTATCCGTTGGCTGAAGAAGGCCTGGTGATCTTCGACGAGCAGGAGCATCCGGTCACGCCGACCACGATCCCGATCTCGCCGCCGCCGCCTACCACGACGCAGACGCCGTTCCCGGCGGAAACGCAGCGGACGGTTGTCGGTGGTCCGAACCTGGCGGTGCCGTTCTCGTTCGGTTGGTTGTACCTCGACCTGAACGTGACCGAGCCGGTTGCGGCGCCTGGTTTGCCGCCGGTCGACCCGGCCGCGGCGCAGGCGTGGGTGGTTGCAACGTTGTCGCAGAACGGCCAGTACGCGGTCGGTATCGACGCGATCCGGCTTGACAGCGCTTGCGCCGCCAACCACTTCGTCCCCTAAACACCCTTCGGTGGGTACCGGCCTCTCCCGCAAGGGAGAGGCCGGGCCCGCTGTCTCTCACGGGCCGATACCAAATCGGCTCTTGCAACCTGGTCCTCACCCCCCGGCCCCGGGAACCCATGGGTGGGTGCCAGATTGGAAGGGTCACCTCTCAGGCGGTCGAATGGCGGCAGGTTGTGCTGTGTTCGCGTCAGCCGTCTGGTGAGCAAGCGATTCGCAAGCTGTATTACTTGGTTCAGGCGTGCGCGCGGGCATGCTGGAAGCTGTCAACCGCGTTTCGCCGGCCGGTGGGTTCTCGCTGGGGTGCGAGCCACCGGATGGGGTCTTGATAGGAGCTGCGCCATGAAAAGTCCGAGCATCCTGGTCCGTCGTTCTCGAACTCTCCAACCGCTCTCATGGCGAATGCTCGTCCTGACGCTGTCGCTCATGGCGTTGTCGGCGATTGTTTTGGCGCCGCAAGCCGCTCTCGCGCAGCACCCGCAATCTTGTATTCCCGCGGCGGGCTGCGGCTACGACTCGTGCGCTACACCTGCAATGCCGGTGCCGACCTCCAACTGGGGAACGCTCAAGCCGGTGGACACCCCCGGCCAGCGCCTGCCGGCAAGCCGCGACGTGACCGCGTTCAGCGAGTACCTGGCTGCCTACACCAACAACCCTTACTTCTATTCGATCGATATCCAAAACGGCTATGCCTTCGCGCTGATGACCTTCGGCGTTCAGATCTTCAACCTGAATACCGATCCAAACATCCAGAACGGCCCGACGGCCTATCTCAGCTATACCAGTTTCCCGTTTTGGGCGACGGGCGAAGCCAATAAGACGCCGCTGCAGGACATCGCCTTCCCCGCCGGCAACGACACGCTGGGCGTGGTGGTCGGCATGCAGGGCCCCGGCACCGCGATCATCGACACCACCAACAAGTCCATGCCCCGCCTGCTGTATCAGAACGGCGGCAACGGCACGGATGCGACCGCGGCGTATGCGGCGCAGATCAACGGCACCAACTACGCTTTTACGGTCAATCTTTCCGGGCCGGGCGCGGTGCACGTCTTCAACATGGACGCCGCCCGCGCCCTGTACAACTCGACCGGCCACTATTGCGCAGAGGCGGCGGTGGGCACGTCCTGCCCCGGCGTCTACGTCGGACAGATCGGCACCGGTGGCGACGCCTATATCTCGGGCGTCGACCACTACATCGTGGTCAGCTCGGGGTCCAGCGTCGGCTATCAGGTCTGGGACGTATCGTCACCGGCGTCGCCGGTACACGCGGCCAGCGGTCTCAGCGATCGCGCCATCTACGGTGTCGCCATGTGGAAGGATACCGCTGGTAATTATTACGTTGCCGGCCGGGCCGCTCCCAACTTCGCCAATCCTTCGCTCCCCTTCGAGTTGAACATCACCAACGCCAACTGCATCAGCAACCACTGCGTCGGCACGGCGCCGACGATGCTCTCCACCTTCGTGGACACCGGCGATACGGGGACCCAGTCGTTCTTCCTCACCTTCTCGCGTCAGGGCGACGGCACGCCGTTCCTTTACATGGGCAGCGACGAGGACTGCGGCTCGCCGACGCCGCAGCGCGAATACCTGCTCAACGTGAGCAATCCGTCGGCGCCGACGGACATCACGCCGCCGGCCACCGCGTCGGGCGGCTATTGGGGCTGGTACTACCGCGAGAACGTCGCGACCGGCTTCAACTACGTCATGCCGCGCCGGGGCAAGTTCTTCGGCAACAACTTCTACCGCGTCGCGCAGTCGATCTTCGACATTCACCAGCACGTCGGTGCCACTGCCCCGAACGCCAACTTCACCTGGAATCCGTCGCAGATCTATCCCGGCACGCCGGTCACGTTCTCCGACGAGTCGGGCGGCACGCCGACCTCGTGGAGCTGGACGTTCTCGCCGGACGGCACCAGCGCCAATGCGACGGCGCAAAACCCGACGGCGACCTTTGCGTCGGCCGGGCCGAAGAGCGTGTCGCTGACCGCCATCAACGGCCAGGGGCGCTCCACCGCCACCCTGCCGCTCACCGTGCTCAGCGCGCAACCGGCGATCGGCAGCATTTCGGTATCGCCGCCGTCGCCGCTGCAGTGCCAGCCGGTCACGCTGACCGGAACCGGTGTCACAGGTGAGCCACCGCTGACCTATGCGTGGGCGATCACCGAAAATACGGCCCCTGCTCCGGGCGGCACGTCGTCGGCGACCAGTTTCACCTGGGATACCGCTGCCAATGCCGCCTCTCCCGGCACCTACACGGCGCAGCTGGGGATCTCGGGCGTCGGCACTGGCAGCGCCTCGGCCTCCTTTACCCTGGGGTCGCTGCCGTCGCTGCCGCTGACGTTCACGCCGACCGCCGGAACGCCAGACAGCGGCGGCAAGGTGATCTTTGGCGCCGGCGTCGCGGGCGCCACGCAGTGGAACTGGAACTTCGGCGACGGCACCGGCTACCAGGGCTGGACCAACGACCCGGTGAACGGACCCAATCCGCCCCATACCTACGCTGCGACCGGCAACTACACGGTGACCGTCCAGGTACGCAACTGCCTGAGCGAAGCCGTGGTGACCAGCAGCTCCATCTCGGTGAACATCACCAGCGTAACGAAGCTGACCGCCGGCTTCGCGGCGATCTGCGCCTTCGCGCCGTGCGCCTTCACCGCCGGCTCGCCGATCACCTTCACCGACAGTTCGACCGGTGCCACCACCTGGGACTACGACTGGAACGGTACCGGCACCTTCGCCGACGCCGGCCATGCGGCGCCGGTGACGCAGCACACCTATGCGACCGCGGGCAGCTACTCACCGACGCTGCGGGTGCATAACGGCTCGCAGATCGCCACCTACACCATCAGCCCGGCGCTCGTGGTGTACGCGGGGCAGCCGGTGGGCACGCCGACGATCTCGGTGGGCGGCGCCACCAGCGGCACGACCGGCACGGCGTACAACTTCAGCGCCGCGGGCTCCAACTGCACCCCCTCCGCCACCTGGGCTTGGAACATCACCGGTGGCGGCACGGTCGCCGGCAGCAGCACCAGCTCCTCGATCGTCGTGACCTGGGCGACGGCCGGCAGCTGGTCGGTCTCCGCCACCAATGCCGGTTGCGCCGGCGCTTTCGGCAGCCGTTCGATCGTCATCAGCACCTCGGGCAGCGGCACGCCTCCTCCCACCGGCGGTCTGAAGGCCGTGTTCAGCTATTCGCCGACCTCGCCCAACGCGGGTGCGACGGTCAGCTTCAACGGCTCGGCTTCGACCGGCAGCCCGCAGTCCTATGCGTGGTACTTCGGCGACAGCAATGCCGTCGGCGCCACCACGGCGCAGGCGACCCACGTCTACGCCGCGGCCGGCAACTACACCGTCAAGCTGGACGTGTCGGTGCCGGGCACCGGCTCGGGCTGCATCCTGGGCACCTGCGTCAACGAAGCGACGGCGACGGTCACGGTCAACTCGGCCGGCGGCGCGCCGCCGCCCACGCCGCTTTCGGCGGACTTCACCTCCAGCGGCGGGTGCACCAACCTCGCCGGTTTCTTCACCTGCCCGGCGACCGCCAGCCAGTCCGTCACCCTGACCGCCACCGAGACGCGGGGCACCACCTACTCGTGGGGCTTCGGCGACGGCTTGTCCGCCACCGGCGCCACGGTCACCCACACCTGGCAGAACTCGGGCGATTTCGCCGTCACGCTGACGGTCAGCGCGGCGGGCTTCGCCAGCCAGGCCGAAACGCGGACGTTCCAGGTTGCCGCCGCGCCGGCGCCGACGTTCCAGACGCTGGTGCTGCCGTGGATCGCCGAAACCCGCGGCGCCCTGGTGCAGTCGAGCGACCTCTATCTGTTCAACCCCGGCACGACGGCGCTGCCGGTGACGCTGCAGTTCCTCAAGCGCGGCACGCCGCAGGTGCCGCCGCCGCAGGCCACCGTCGACATCCAGCCCGGTGCGACGCTGTATGCCCCGGACGTGCTGGAAAACATGTTCCAGCAGAACAACATCGCCGGCTTCCTGACGGTGACGGTGCCGGCCAGCGATCCGCTGCCGATCATCACGTCCTTCAACACGGTCGTGCAGACCAACGGCAACCAGTTCGGCCAGACGGTGCCCGGGCTGCCGCTGCCGCAGGCGACGCAGACCAACAGCTCGACCGGCACGACCGATACCTTCCAGTACCTGATCGGTCTCAACAACAACGGCACGGAGCTGGCGTACTTCGGCGTCAGCAATCCCTCGTCGTCGGTCGCCACCTACACCCTGCAGCTGCTCGACAACACCGGTACGCTGATCGGACAGTCCAACGGCGGCCTGACGCTGTCGCCGTACGGCCAGCGCCAGTTCCAGGAAGAGGACATCGAGACCCTGTTCGGCGTCACCAACGCCAGCGACTACCGGGTTTCGATCGAGAACACCAGCAGCTCGCCGCTGTTCCCGTACGGCGAAAACGTGCGCACCGGTTCGCAGGCTCCGACCTTCATCACGCCGGGCTCGACCAGTGCCGCAACGCAGTACGTGATCGGTGCCTTCAGCACGGCCGGCGCCTGGCAGACGGACGTGGTTCTGGCCAACCCCAGCACGGCGCCGATGGCCGTGACGCTGACCTTCACCCGTACCGGTGTCACCGCACCGACCACCGCGCCGGTCAAGCTCACCCTGCAGCCGGGTGAGACGCAGCGGCTTGCCAACGCCATCGCCGGCCAGTGGAATCTGAACAACACGGTCGGCGTCATCACCGTCACCTCCAGCGAAGCCAGCGGGCCCTATCCGCTGGTCCAGGCGGAGAGCTACAACAACGTGCCGGCTGCCAACCGGTATGGCCAATCGATGCGGGCGTTCTCCAGCTCCGACGCGGCGTCGGTGGGCCAGAGCCAGTACCTGGTCGGCCTGCGTCAGGACAACACGTACCTCACCTCGTTCTGGATCTTCAATCCCAGCACGACCGATGCTGGCATCTATGACGTCACTTACCGCACGCTCGACGGTGCGCTGCTTGGCACGGTGTCCGACGTGGCCCTGCCTCCGGGCAAGGTGCGCGAATTCCTGCCGACCCAGCACCCGCTGCCGGCGGGTGGAGTCACCGACGGCTTCACCGTGCAGATCCAGGTGAAGAACGGTCAGGCCATCTCCGCCGCGCAGGTACTCACTGTTTCGTCCGGTGCCCCGGCGTACGTTCAGGGAGCGCCGCGTTGAAACGCGGTTCTTCCTAGCGCCGAGGGGGCCGTTCCAAGGCCTTCCAAGCGTCCGTTTTCCTCTTGGCCGCCGGGCAGCAGACCGGCGGCCTCTTCTTTTTTGAACGCGGTAGAATCCCCGCCGGATGCAAGAGCCCACCGTCGAAGTCGAGCGCCTGAGCAAGGTGTACCGGGTCTACCGGTCGCCGTGGGACCGCCTGCGCGAGGCGCTGCTGCGGCGCCCGCGGCATCGCGCCTTCAGCGCCCTGCAGGACGTCAATTTCAGCCTGCCGGAGGGTCAGGGGCTGGCAATCCTGGGCGAGAACGGCGCTGGGAAAAGCACGCTGCTCAAGATCCTGGCCGGCATCAGCACCCCCACTTCAGGACGCCTGAGCGTGCGCGGCAAGATCGCCTCCATCCTGGAGCTGGGCTCCGGTTTCCACCCTGAGTTCACCGGCCGCCAGAACATCGTCCTCAACGCCGCCATGCTGGGCCTTGGCGAGCGCGAGCTGCAGCAGAAGCTCCCCACCATCATCGAGTGGAGCGAGCTGGGCGACTTCATCGATCAGCCGGTCAAGGTGTACTCGACGGGCATGGCGATGCGGTTGGGGTTCTCGATCGCCACCCAGGTGGAACCGGACGTCCTGATCATCGACGAGGCGCTGTCGGTGGGCGACGGCTACTTCCAAAAAAAGTGCATGGACCGCCTGCTGCAGTTCGTCGGCGGGGGCGGCACCCTGCTGTTCTGTTCGCACGCCATGTATTACGCCTCGGCGTTCTGCCAGCAGGCCCTGTGGCTGCGCAACGGGCGCGTCGAAGCCCTGGGACCGGTGGCGGACGTCGTCCGCGACTACGAAACCTTCCTGCTGCACAAGAGCGCTCGCGGCGCGGCCGCTGGCGATGCAGCGGGCGCTGGCAATGCCGCCGGCCGCGACCAGGGCCGCGCCGGTGCCGCGGCTGGCAAGCCAAGGGCCGGCGGAGCGGGCAAGGCGCCTGGTGAAGGGGACTCCGCGGCGGCCGGAGGTGGGGGAACGGAAGCCGGTGGAGAGGCGGAGGAACCGGCGCTGGAAGCGGTCCGGCGCCCGGCGCGTCTGCTGGGGGCGCGGGTCGTGGGCGGCGTGGCCGCCTCGGGCCAGGAGGCCGGTGAGGCCGCCGTGTCTGGCGGAGCTGGCCCGGCGCCAGCGGCAGGTGGTGCGGTCGCTGCGGCTGGTGGCGCCACCACCCCGTCTGGCGGTGTGGCCACGCTGGGCCAGGACCAGCACGCGGAACCGGGACTTGCGGCTGCGGGCGATGGGCCGCCGCGCTTCGCGCCTGGCGATCGCTGGGAGCTGGAGATCGAATGGGAGGCGAGCAGCCCCGACGTCGCGTTCCATGTCGGCGTCGGGATCAATCGCAGCGACGACCTGGAAGTCTTGACGCTGGCGACCCACCTGGACGGCAGGCCACCGATGTCCGGCAGCACCCACTACCAGGTCCGCGTCGTGATGCCGCGGCTACCGCTGGTCAAGGGGGAGTTCACGCTGTACCTGTTCCTGCTCGACGAATCGGGCCTGCACATCTACGACCAGCGCATCCACCGGCGCGCCTTCACCGTGCAGGCGCCCGGCTACGCCTTCGGGCTGATCACCGCCGATCACACCTGGGTCGAACCGGCGCCAGCGCCGGGCGTGGGCGCCGGCGTTGCTGCGACCGCCGCGCCGCCCCCGACAGCCCATGGATCGATGTCTGCCGCGGCCGCCGACGCCTCGGTAGCTGCCCCGGCCGCCGCGATCGTTGCAGTCCCCGCGGGTTCCGCGGCAGCGCGGGAAAACCCGGCTGCTCCGGCCTTGACCGGGCGGCGCAGCTAGTGCACGACCGCCCCGGCTTTGCCCCGCCGGCGACGCGGGCGCGCGACAGCCTGGCGGTGGTGCTGGTGCACTACCACACGCCGGAGCTGGCGGCGGAGGCGGTCGCGGCGGTGCAACGCGACCTGGCGGCGAGCGGTGGCGGGTGGGACGTGGAGTGGATCCTGGTGGACAACGGCAGCGACGCGGCGGGGCGGGCGCTGCTGGAACGGCTGCCGGTGCGGCTGCTCGATCCTGGCCGCAACGTGGGGTATGCCGGCGGGGTCAACCTGGGCGTGGCGGCTTCGCGCGCCGAGCACATCGTGCTGATGAATCCGGACGTGTTGGTGCTGCCCGGCTGCATCGCCGCGCTGGTGGAATGCTTACGGCGCGGTGCCGCGGCGGCTGGACCGCGCTTCTTCTGGGATGCCGGGCGCCGGCTGGCGCTGCCTCCCGGCGAACCGCGCAGCCGTCGCGGCGAGCTGGCGGCGTGGCTGGCGGCGACGCGCGGCGGCAGCTGGGCGGCGGCGGCGCGGCGCACCAGCCGCCGCCACTGCCGGCGGCATTGGCTGGCGCGCGAGCCGCTGGCGAGCTACGCCTTGTCGGGCAGCCTGCTGGCGGTGACCCGCCAGGCGTGGAACCGGATCGGCGCCTTCGACGAAGGCTTTCAGCTGTATTTCGAGGAGACGGACTGGCTGCTGCGCCTGCGGCGCGCCGGGCTGCCGGCCCGCTTCGTGCCGGCGGCTCAGGCAGTGCACCTGTTCGGCCGCAGCGCCGCGCGCGAGCCGCGGGCGCAACAGTGGTTCGAGGCCTCGGCGCGGCGTTTCCGCCGGCGCCACTACGGGGCCTGGTTTGCCGCGGCGCTGGAGCGCCTGGACAGCCTGCCGCGCGAGGTGCCTGCCGTCGTGGTGCCGCCGCTGCCCGCCGCCGGCATCGACCTGGATGCCTATCCGCGGCCGTTGTGGGTGGAGGTCTCGCCGCTGGCGGCAGGATTCCCCGCCGCCGCCGAGCTGCTGGCGCCGGGTGCGGCGGCAGGACCCTGGCGGCTGCCTGCCGAAGTGCGGGAGCGTCTGGACGACGCCGTCTGGTACGTCGGGCTGAGCGACCAGCACAGGCGCGACCTCGGGCGTTTCCGCATCGACCCGGTGGCGGGCGCGGGCGGCGATTGAAGCGCGGCCTGCCGCTGGGCAACGGGGGTTGGGGAGGCAGACGCTCGTCCTGGCCGCGGGCGCCGTGGGCGCTGCGGGCCGGCGACGGGAACCTCACCTGCTGCGTAAGCAGTGCATTGCAGATGCGCCATCCGGTGCACCATCCACGACGACGCTCGGGCGCTGCCGGGGAAGGGCCGCCAGGAGCGGGGGGATAGAATCGCCACGATGAGCGTCGAGCTGTCATTGGTCATCCCCGCCTACAACGAGGCGGCGCGGGTGGCGCCGGGGTTGCGGCGTGCGCAGGAATACCTGGCGGCGCGCGGTCTGACGTACGAAGTGCTGGTGGTGGACGACGGCAGCAGCGATGCCACCGCCGAGGTGGCGGCTGCGGCGGGGGCCAGGGTGCTGCGGCATGCCCGGAACCGCGGCAAGGGGGCGGCGGTCAAGACCGGCGTGCTGGCCAGCACCGGCGCCAGCGTGCTGATCTCGGACGCCGACTTTTCGACGCCGATCGAAGAGCTCGAAAAGCTGACCGGCCGCCTGGACGACGCCGATCTGGTACTGGGGAGCAGGGCGCTGGCCGGATCGCTGATCACCGTGCACCAGCCTTTCTATCGCGAGCTGATGGGCAAGACCTTCAACCGCGTGATTCGCGCCGTGGGTGTGCGCGGCATCCGCGACACCCAGTGCGGCTTCAAGCTGGCACGCGGCGACGTGGCGCGCTCCCTGTGCTCGCAGCTGACCGTCGACGGGTTCGCCTACGACGTCGAGCTGATCTGGCTGGCGTTGCAACGAGGCTGCCGGGTGGTCGAAGTGGGGGTCGTCTGGGCCAACTCGCCCGATTCCCGCGTCGACCCCGTCCGCTCTTCGCTGAGCATGCTCCGGGACGTGCTGCAACTCCGCTGGCGCCACCGGGGCGGCCGTTGACGCTGGGGCTGGCGCTGAATCCGGCCCTGCCTCTGCTGGCCCTGGCCGCGGCGGCCGGCCCGGCCCTGGCCGCCGCCCTGGCGCGCGCCGGCCGCTGGCTGGACCGCGGCGGCGACCGCGCGCGGCGATCTCCGGGCGCGCCGGAGGCACCGGGGTCATCTCGTGCACCGGGGGCATCTGGTGCGCCGGGGGCATCTGGTGCGTCCGGCACGCAGGGCATGCACCGGCCGCGACCCCCTCAGAACACCGCGCCGTTCCCCGGCGAGCCCCGGCGCCTGTGGCGCGAGCTTGGCACCCCCTGGGCGATCCTGGGCGTCGCCGGCCTGGCGCTGCTCGCGCCGGCCCTCGCCCTGCCCACCGGCATCCCCAGCCCGGCCGGCACCCTTTCGCTGCTGCCGCCCTGGTCCGGCGCGCCGGCGAGGCCGACCGGCGTCGCCGACACCGGGCGCCAGCCCGACCCAACCGCGGTGGCGACGCCCGCGGCGACGGCGCACGACATCGGGCGCCCGCCCGCCCCGGCCGCGGCGACGACGCCCGCGGCAACGGAGCGCGGTGCGGGCGGCTACCCCGGCAATCCGCTGCTGCGGGACGTGACCTACCAGATTCAGCCGTGGCTGCTGTTCATGCGGCGGGAGCTGCGGGCGGGGCGGTTGCCGGGCTGGAACCCGTTTCAGTTTGCCGGCGCGCCGTTCTGGGCCAACGGCCAATCGGCGGTGCTGTTTCCCCTCCACCTGCTGTTCGTGGCGCTGCCGCTGTCGCTCGGCTTCAACCTGCTGCCGTGGCTGCGCCTGGTGATCGGCGGCTGCGGGGTCTGGGCGCTGGGCCGCGAGCTGGGCCTGGGGATACAGGCGGCGGCCCTTGCCGCGGTCAGCTTTGCGCTGTCCGGCATGCTGGTCAGCTTCGCGCTGTTCCCCATGGGCAACGCGCTGGCGCTGGTGCCCTGGGTGCTGTGGGCGGTGGAGCGCGTCGCCGCCACCGCCGGCGAGGCGCCTGCCGCCCGCCTGCGGGCTGTCCTGGCCCTGGCGGCCGCGACCGGCCTGCAGCTGCTGGCCGGCCATCCGGAAACCGCCGCCCATACGGCGCTGCTGTCGCTGCTGTACCTGGCGGTGCGCGGCGGCGCGCACCCCGTCGCCGCCTGGGCCGGTTGGTGTGGCGGCTGGCTGGCCGGCGCCGGTCTGGCGGCGGTGCAGCTGGTGCCGCTTGCCGCCCTGCTGCCCGCGACGACGCGCTGGCAGGCGGCCGGCGGCGGCACGGAGCCGCCTTTCGGTCTGCTCCTGCAACAGCCGTTGCGGCTGGTGCTGCCCGAACTCTTCGGCCATCCGGCGCACGGCACCTGGTGGGGGCCGTTCAACTACTCCGCCACCGCCGTCTACGCCGGCGCCCTGGCCCTGCCCCTTGCCGCCGCCGGCCTCGCCCGCTGCCGCCGCGACCGTCGCTGGCTGGCGCTCGCTGTTGCAGGCGCCTTCGCCTTTGCCGCCGCCTACCACTGGCCTGGGCTGCGCGATCTGCTGGCGGTTCTTCCGATCGTCGGCCGCGCCGCCCACCACCGCCTGATCTTCGGCATCGAGCTGACCGTGGCGCTGCTCGCCGGCGCCGGCTGCGACGAATGGCTGGCCGGGCGCGGGCGCGGCATCCTCGCCGGCAGCGCCGCCGCCGTGGCGCTGCTGGCCGTAGCCTGGCTGCTGTACCGCGATGCCTGGGCCGCCCACGGTCTGACCGCGGTCGAGACGGCATGGACGCTGGGCGTGGCCGCCGCGGCAGTCCTCTGCGCCCTGTCGTTGCGTCTGACCGCGCCCTGGCGGCACCACCTGGCGGGGGCGCTGCCGGCGCTTGCGCTCTGCGACCTGCTGCTCGCCCACGGCGCCATCAACCCGCCCCTGCCGCTGGAGCGCCTCTACCCGCAAACCGGCGCCGTCGCCTTCCTCCAGCAGCAGTCTGGGGAGGGCAGCCAGGGCATCGGCCGCGGCAGCCAAGAATGGCGAGCCGGGCGGCACGGACGGGACGGCCAGGATAGGCCAGGAGGACCGGAGCCGGCCGCAAGGGTGGTCGGGATGGGCGAGGCGCTGCGGCCCGACACCGCCACGGTGTTCCGCCTCTACGACCTGCGCGGCGACGATCCGGTGAAGCTTGGGCGCTTCGAAGCTGTCTACGGGCAGCTCGCCCCCACCGACGCCGTCTACTTCCAGCCGGTCACCCATTGGGATTCGCCCTGGCTCGACCGCCTCGGCGTGCGCTGGGTACTCGCCGGCCCCGATCAGCCTCCCGCGATCGGCGCCGCGGGCGCCGCAGGCAGGTGGCGTCTGGCCTACGCCGGCGCCGATGCGCGGGTCTACGAGCGCCCGACGGCGCTGCCGCTGGTACGGTGGGATGCGGCGGGTGGCGGAGACCCGGATGCATTGGCGACGCTGGGACGTGCGCCGGGGCTGTGGCGGATTGCCTGGCGCAGCGCGATCCGGCGGACGCTGGTGGTGGCGGAGACGTGGGACCGCGGCTGGCGTGCGTACCTGGACGGCCGGCAGGTGCCGGTCCAGCCGGCAGGCGGCCTGCTGCTGGGGGTGGCCGTGGGTCCAGGCGTCGGCCGGCTGGAGCTGCGCTATCGGCCGCCGGGGCTGCGCGCCGGAGCGGCTCTGTCGCTCGCCACCGTGATCCTGCTGGCAGGCCTCGCGGCCTGGCTGTCGCGGGTCGGGGATGGTCCCGCCGCGACGGGCGGCGGCGACAGTGCGACCTTGGAGGCGGGGGTCCGATGATCGCGGTGCGGGCGACGACGGAGGCCGACGTGGAGGGGCTTTCGGCGCTGTTCGAGGCGCGGTTCGGGCATGGGTTGAGCCTGGCGGCGTGGAGCTGGAAGTACCGGCAGTTGCCGGGGGTGGCGCGCAGCATGGTGGCGGTGGACGCCGACGGCACCGTGTTGGCGCACGCTGGGGCGCTGCGTCTGGAGGCGCGGTGGCTTGGGGGCCAGGGGGGCATCTGGCAGCTGGTCGATTTTGCCGGGCGGTCGAGCGGCGCGGGCCTGCGGCCGCCGCTGGTCGAGCTGGGGAGGCAGCTGCTGGCCGACCTCCCCGCCGCGGGCGAGGCGCCCTGGATCTTCGGCTTCCCCAGCGAGCGTCACTTCCGCCTGGGGGAGCGGGTCTTCGGCTATCGGCCGCTGGTGCACCTGACCCCGCTGGCGGGGCCGCTGCCTCAGGTGCCGGCGGCTGCGGTGGTGGCGCCGGTGGCGCTGGCGGCGCTGGGGGAAACGGCCCTGGGGGAAACGGACCTGGAGAGAGCGGCGCCGGCTGACGAAGCGTCGCTGCGATGGCAGTCGGGCGACTGGCGCCTGGCGAGCGGCGATTCGTGCGGCGCATGGGCGGCGGCGATCTGGGAGCGCTGCGGGGTCCTGGGGATCCGGCGCACCAGGGAGTTCCTCAATTGGCGCTATTGGGCGCGGCCCGACCGGTATTACCGCTTCTACCGCCTGCGCAACGGGTCTGACCAGGGCCTGGCGGTGTTTGCCTTTGTCGGCGACCAGGCCTGGGCGGCGGAGCTCTGGCTTCCGGGCGGGAGCGACTGGTACTCTCCGATGCTTGCCGTCGCCGCCGATCTGCGGGCCGCCGGCCTGCGCAGCTGGCGCTTCTGGCCCCTGCCGCAGCCGGGCGGCGCACACGACGCGGCGGCAGCCGCGGGCGCGGTGACCGGCGATGCCGCCATCGCCGCCATCGCCGCCAGCGGCGGCGCAGGTGGGGCAGGCACGGACGCCGGGCTGCTGCGCCGTCTGGGCCTGCTCCCTGAAAGCGAGCGGCGGTTCGTCGGCTGCCGCGGCGCCGTGGGCGCGGCGGACCCGGCGCCGGCGGCGAGCGGCTTCTACTTCGCCATGGGTGACTATGACCTCGCCTGACCTCGGCCATCGCGCGGGCGCTCCCGCGTCCGTCGCCGTGCCGGCGCGTCTGCTCGGCGCGGCGCTCTGCCTTGTCCTGGCGGCGGGGTGCCGGCATGCGCCTGCTGGCTTCGATCTGCGGTCGCTGGTCGCGGCGGGGCGGTTTACCGTCGCCGGCGGCACCGCGGCCAACGGCACGCCGGCAAACGGCTCGGCTGCCAACGCCACAGCCGCCGGGGGCACGGCGCCGGAAGAAACGGCGCCAAACGGCGCCTCGCCGAGCCTGGTGTTCGCGGCTCGCCCGCAGCTCGCGGACGTCGAGGTGGACCACGAGCGGCGGCCGGTGGTCCTCACCAGCGCCGCGCCCTGGAGCTGGACCGGTCAGGTGCCGCCGCACGCGGAGCTGCACGCGGGCGTGCAGCTGGTGCCGGCGGCGCGGCCGCTGGTGCGCCGCCTGCAGGCGGTGGTGACCCTGCGGAGCGGGCACGAGACGGAGGTTTTGCAGGCGGCGCGGTCGGGAGAGCGGGTCGATCCGCTGTGGCTCGACCTGTCGGCCGACCTGGAGCGCTATGCGGGCCGCCGGGTGACGCTGCAGTTCGCGGTGACCCTTGCCGACCTGCCGCGGGCCTCCGCCGGCGCCAACCTGGTGGCCTGGGGGCCGGTGGCCCTCACCGCCGCCGCCACGGGTCCGGGCTCGATCGCGCCCACGTCCGCCACGTCTGCCGCTGGCGGCGCCGCCGGCAGAGCCGGAACCGCCGGCGCCGGCCCGGCAGGCGGCACGGCGCGGCCCAACATCCTGATGATCCTGGTGGACACGCTGCGCCGCGACCGCCTGACGCCTTACGGCTACGGCAAGGACACCACGCCCGAAATGGCGCGCTGGCTGGCCGAGCGCGGCACCGTGGCCGAGGATGCCTACAGCCAGGCGCCCTGGACGCTGCCGTCGGTGGTGTCGCTGTTCACCGGCCGGTATCCGGGGGAGCTGCTGGGCTCCGACCTCGCTTCGTACGGCGTGCCGCCGCGGCTCCAGCCGCTGGCCGAGCGGCTGGCGGCGGCCGGGTTCGTGACCGCGGGATTTCTTGCCAATCCGACCCTGCACGTCGGCGCCGGCTTCGAGCGCGGCTTTCAGACGTTCTATGCCCCGCCGGCCGACGTGGAGTGGCTGCGGCGCCACGCCGAGGACGTCAATCGCCATGCCCTGCCTTGGATTGCCGCGCACCAGGACGGCGGGCGGCCGTTCTTCCTGTACCTGCACTACATCGATCCCCACGATCCCTACGACAATCCGGACGTCGTCGGCAACCATTCGCCGTTCGATGACGGCAACTACACCGGCCCGGTGGCGGGCGACTGGGTGCACGGCGTCTACAGCGGCAAGATCGTCCTGCCCGATCCGCCGCGCGACATCGCCCACCTCTCCGCCCTGTACGACGCCGAGGTGCACTACGTCGACCGCTACGTCGGCCAGGTGCTGGCCAGCCTGCGGCCGGCGGTGCTGGCCAACACCCTGGTGGTGCTCACCGCCGATCACGGCGAGGAGCTGTTCGACCACGGCGGCTGGAAGCATGGGCAGACGCTCTATGACGAGCAGATCCACGTGCCGCTGCTCTGGCGGTGGGACGGCCACATCGCGGCCGGCCGGCGGCTGGCGGGCACCGTGCGGCTGCTCGACGTGGCGCCCACCCTGGCCGCCGCCGCCGGCGCGCCGCCGGATCCGGGTTGGGAAGGCGCCAACCTGCTGCCGGCACTGACCGGCGCCGCACCGCTCGCCGAGCGGCCGGCTTTCTCCCAGGGCCTGTCCGGCGGACCCCTGCGCGCCGCCGCGGTGCTCGGCCATGAAAAGCTGATCGTGTTCAACCACGAAGAGCCCTTCCAACCCGGCGACGCGCTGCAGGACCACCTGTGGCGCCAGGACCTTGCCCGCCTGCGGCGGGTCGAGCACTACGACCTGGCCGCGGACCCGCGCGAGCGCCACGACCTGGCGGCCGCCTCGACCCCGAACCCCGGCGCCGGTCCGGCCACCGGCCCGGCCGGTAGCCCAGCCGCGGCGCCGGCCGGCAGCCGCCTGCCGCTGCTCGCCGCGGTCATCGAGCGCCGCCTGGACCGCTGCCTGTCCGGTCTGCGCCTGTACGCCGCCGGCATTCCGGCCGGGTCGACGCTCCGCCTCGACCTCACCCTGGCGCGGCCGCCGCACGGCTGGACCCCCTACCTGCTGGGCGCCGCCGACCACGCCGTCGTGGCGGGAGGGCACCTGGTCCTGGACCTTGCGGGCGGCGACTGGCTGGTGCGCGGGGTGCGGATCGACGACGATGCGGCGGGGGTGGTGGCGCTTGCCGCCACCCTGGACGGCCGGCCGCTGCCGCCGGGGCAGGTGCGCGTCGGCGCCGGCGCGCCCTATGCCGGCGGTGCGCTGAACCCGGCCGCGCTGCGGACCCGCGACTGGCCGGCGGTGCTCGACGACGCCACGGCGGCGCCCTTCGGCGGCGCCGGCGCCGCCGGCGCCGCCGGTAAAATCGGCCCCGTCGTGGGGCTGTGGCTGCACGACACCACGGGCGAGCTGCAGCGGCCGACCGCCCACGACCCCGAAACCGAACGGCGCCTGCGCGCCCTGGGGTACATCGAATGAGCACACCGCCTCCGCCGCAGCCTCCCGGCGCCACCGAAGAGGTGCGCGCCGCAAGCGTCCTGGTCGTGGCACCCCATCAGGACGACGAGGTGGTGGGGTGCGGCGGCCTGGTGGCCGCGCTGGCCGCGGCGGGCGCCGTGGTGCGGGTGCTGTTTCTGAGCGACGGCGGCGGCGGCACCGAGCGCGTCCCCGACCGCGAAACCTACCGCTTGCGCCGCCGCCACGAAGCGGTGGCGGCCCTGGGCCTGCTGGGAGTGGCCGGCAGCGACCGTCTGGAGCTGCCCGACGGCGCGCTCGACCAGCACCTGGAGGCGGCGGCAGCCGGCATCCGCCGCGCGCTGACCAGCCAGCGCCCCGAGCTGCTGCTGTGCCCGTCGCCGCTGGAGGTCTCCGCCGACCACCGCGCCGCGTTCGCCGCCCTCCACCGGGTGCTGGCGCCGCTACGCTCCGCCGCCGAGGTGGAGGAGCTTGGCGGCCTGCGCATCCTGCTCTACGAGGTCAACCACCCCGCCTACCCCGACCTGCTGGTGGACGTGAGCGGCGCCGAGCCGCTGCTGCGCGCGGCCATGGCCTGCTATGTCAGCCAGGAGGAGCGCCACCCCTACCTGGCGGCGGCGCTCGGCCTGCGCCGCTATCGCACCCTCAGCCTGTCGCCGCAGGTGACCATGGCGGAGGCCTACCGGCGGCTGACCGTCGCCGATTTCACCACCCGCAGCGCGGCCCAGCTGGTGCGCCACCTGGGCGGCGAGCCGGAGCTGCTCGCCGTGCACGAGGGGCCGCGGATCTCCGTCGTGGTGCGCACCCGCGACCGCCCCCAGCTGCTGGCCGAAGCCCTGGGCAGCCTGGCGGGCGGCACCTATCGGCGGGCCAGCGTCGTGCTGGTCAACGACGGCGGGCAGCCGCCGGTGGTGCCGGACGGCTTCCCGCTGCCGGTCACCCGCGTCGAGCTGCCGCCGGGTGGCGGGGAGCATGGCCGCGCCGCGGCGGCGGCGGCCGGCATCGCCGCCGCCACCGGCGACTACGTGGCGTTCCTCGACGACGACGACCTGGCGGCGCCCGAGCACCTGGCGACCCTGGCCGCCATGGTCGGCGGCGCCGCGGTGCGCATCGCCTACACCGACGCCGCGGTCGGCGTGTACGAGCTGGACGGCCAATCGGGCTGGGTCTGCCGCGAGCGCCGGCTGCCGTACAGCCGCGACTTCGATCCCGACCTGCTGCTGGTGGACAACTACATCCCGTTCAACACCCTGCTGATCGAGCGCCGGCTGCTGCAGGAGGCGGGACCGCCCGACGCCGCGCTGCCGTTTTTCGAGGATTGGGACCTGCTCATCCGCCTGGCGGCGCTGGCGCCCTTCCACCACCTGGCGCGGGTCACCTGCGAATACCGCCACTTCCGCGGTCCGATGTCGCACGTCTTCGGCGAGCGCCCGCGCGAGCGCGCCGACTTCCTCGCCGTCAAGGCGCAGGTGCTGGCCAAGCACGCCGCGCGCCTCCCCCCGGCGGCGCTGGCGCGGGTGGTGGACACCTTGCGTGGCGACCTGGTCGCGGCGCGCGAGGCGGTCGCGGTGGGCGAGCGCCAGCTCGCGGCAGCGCGCGACGAAATGGCCGGCCTGGCGCGCGCCCACCGTGCCGTGGCGGCGGAACGCTTTCATTTCGAGGACCGCTATCACGCCGTCAACGGCGAGCTGCATGCGGTGCGCGGGGATCTGCACGCGGCGCACGGCGAGGTGACGCGCCTGGCCCGCGAGCTGGCGGACCACGCCGCCGCCGCCGCCGCCAACGCCGCCGAGCTGCGGCGCCTGTACGACGAAGAGTGCCGCCTGCGCGCCGCCGTCGACGAGCAGACGGCGCACCTGGGCCGCACCTACGGCGAGATCGACCGCCTCACCCGGCAGATCCGCGCCATGGAGGCGACGCGCGCCTGGCGCCTGCGCCGGTGGCTCGAGGGGTGGCGCCGCCGATGAGCCGCATCGCCTTCGTCTCGAGCGAGCCGATCCGGCCGCGCATGGCGGGCATCGGCATCCGCTATCTGGAATTCGCCCGCCGCCTGGCGGCGCGCGGCCTGGCGACCGTCCTGCTGTCGCCGGCAACCGCCGCGGAGAGCGAGGGGCTGGACCTGGCAGGCGTCGAGCTGCAACGCTGGGAGCCGCAGCGCCTGGCCGGCCAGCTGGCCGGCTGCACCGCCGCGGTGGCCCAGGGGCAGCTGGCCAACGACCTGGTGTTGGCGGCGCCCGACCTGCCGGTGGCGCTGGACCTGTACGACCCCTGGCTGGTCGAGCATTTTTCCTACCTTGGCACCCTGGGCCTGGATCCCTACCGCAACGACCACGCCACCTGGCTGCTGCAGCTGTCGCGCGGCGATTTCTTCCTCTGTTCGTCGGAAGAGCAGCGCGCCTTCTACCTGGGCTTCCTGGCTGCCCTCGGCCGCGTCAACCCCGAGCTGGCGGCGCGCGATCCCGACCTGCGCACGCTGATCGAGGTGGTGCCTTTCGGCGTGCCGGACGCGCTGCCGCCGCACCGCCCGTACCTGCCGCCGCGCCAGCCCGGCGAGACGCGGCTGCTGTTCGGCGGCCTGTACGACTGGTACGACCCCTGGACCCTTCTCGACGCCCTGGCGCTGGCCGAGCGGCCGGGCCAGGTGCTGCTGTTGATCCACAATCCCAACCCGGGCACGCCGCAGCGCCTGTTCGAAGAGGTCGCCGAGCGCTGCCGCCGCCTGGGCTGGTGGGGGAGCCGCGTGCAGGCGATCGACTGGGTGCCGGTCGAGCGGCGCTACGACCTGCTGCGCGACGTCGACCTGCTGGTGGCGCCGCACCGCCCCAGCCTGGAAACCCGGCTGTCGCTGCGCACCCGCTTCCTGGACGCGCTGGCCGCCGGCTGTCCGGTGGTGACGACGGAAGGCGGCGCCATGAGCCGCATGCTGCGCGAGCACGGCGCCGGCTGGGCCGTGCCGCCGGGCGACGCGGCGGCGCTCGCCCAGGCGCTGGCCGCCGCGCTGGCCGCCGGGCCCGGATCGGTCGCCGGCGCCGCCTGGCGCCAGGGCGCCGCGGCGCTTCTGGCTGCCTTTCGCTGGGACCAGGCGCTGGACCCGCTGGCGCGCTTCTGCGGCGCCCCCTGGCGCGACGCCACCAAGTCCCGCTTCGTGCACACCCTGGCGACCGCGGCGCCCGCCGACTCCCTGGCCTTCCGCATCCGCCGCCGTCTGCGCCTGGCGCGGGCGCGCCTCGCGCAGCGCAGCGGCGGGGCCGGCAGCGGCAGCGGGCGCGCAGGCGAGGCGCCGCAGCGATGACGGCGCCGCGCCTGGTTTCGGTCGCCATCCTGTCGTGGAACGGCCGCCGCCACCTGGAAGTCTGCCTGCAGGCGCTCGCCGAGCAGCAGGACCCCGGCGTCCCCTGGGAGATCCTGGTCCTCGACAACGGCTCGACCGACGGCACCGCCGCCTGGTTGGCCCGGCAGCGCCACCCGCGCGTGCGGCTGATCGAAAGCGCGGTCAACCTGGGCTTCTGCGCCGGCAACAACCGCCTGGTCGCCGACGCCGCCGGCGACGCGGTGGCCTTCCTGAACAACGACACCAGGCCCCGCCCCGACTGGCTGGCGGCGCTGGTCGACGCCTACGGCGCGGCGCCTGCCGACGTCGCCGCGGTGTCGGGCAAGATCGTCGATTGGGCGGGCGAGCGGCTGGACTTCGGGCGCGGCGTCATGGCCTTCGACGGCCACGCCTTCCAGCTGGACTTCCGCCGCCCCCTGGCCGCCGCCCGCATCCCCGCCGCGGGCGAAGAGCTGCTCTTTGCCTGCGGCGGCAACATGCTCGTCCGGCGCGCCTCGTTCCTGGCCGCCGGCGGCTTCGATGCCAGCTACTTTGCCTACCTGGAAGACGTCGACCTGGGCTGGCGCCTGTGGTCGGGAGGCGAGCGCGTGACCTTCGTGCCCGACGCCGTCGTCCACCACCGGTCCAGCGCCACCTCGGACCTGCTGGGCCTCTACAACCGCGGCTTCCTGTTCGAGCGCAACGCCTTCCTGACCGCCTACAAGAACTACGAGCCGGGCCTGTGGGAGCGCGTCATGCCGGCGCTGCTGCTGACCTTCCTGTCGCGCACCCATACCATGCTCGCCGACAACAACCCCGGCGGCGGCTCCCTGCGCATCGACCCCTACGCCGGCTGGATCGCCAACACCGCCGCCGCGCCAGCCCCGCCGCCCGCGGCGCTAGATTCCGCCGCCGCGTCGCCGTCCGACGAGCACCCGGCCGCCGCACCCAGCCTGACAGCCGCGCCCGCCGCCGCCCGCCCGCCCGTCCTCAAGCGCCTGGTCCGCACCTGGCGCCAGCACGGCGCCCGCGAAGTCTGGCGCCGCGCCGGCCGCCGCCTGGCCGCCCTCCCCGCGGCGCGCGGCGGGGCAGCGGCCGGTGCGGTTGCGGACGCCGCCGCCAGCGTGCCGGTGCTCACCGACGAGCGCAGCGTCGCCCAGCTGCGCGCCCTGTCCTACCTGCTGTCGCACCTGGAACCCGCCGCCGCCGCCCGCCGGCAGGTACAAGCCCGCCGCCGCCGCCCCGACAGCGAGATCTTCGCCCGCTTCCCCCTCTACCTGGTCCCCACCTACCCCGGCGACCACGCCCTCTTCGCCAGCCCCGCCTTTGCCGCCTGGTTTCCCGCCGACCTGCCCATCGCCCGCCACACCCTGGCCGAAATCATGGAACCCGACTCCCCGCCCGCCAACCCCTCAACCTGATCCCGGCCGGCGGGACATGGCCTGCCGCTGACCTACAAGCGCCTCATCCATCCGTGGGCGGCGAGCCCTTCTTGAACGTCAACAAAGACAGCGAACGGCGCCGGATGCCGCGTTCGTCCACGACCGTCATGGCGCCCGGGAGCCTGTCGGCGTGATCGGCGATCACACCCAGAACCCGCGATGTCTTCTCGAGGGAGGTGGACCGCGGCAACCGGATCAGAATGATTCCTGTGGCTGCCGAGCGCTGGAGGAATGCCAGCTCGGCGAAGTCCTTGTCGTTGGTCAGGAGAATTCGTTGCTCTTGGGTGGCCCTGGCCAGCACGTCGTGGTCGCCCAGGCCGGCGCTGTCACGGCCTATCTGCGCCACGTCGTGGCCCTCTGTCCGCAGCGTGTTGATCAGCAGGCCTTCGACGTTTTCGTCAGCTAGAAATCTCACCCTTGTCCGCGTACGTGCGGGATGAATTCGTCGGTGCCGACGGTTTGTCGGGCAAAGGCCAGGGCGGCCAGGATGTCTTCGCGTGTCAGGCGGGGGTAGTCGGACCGTATCTCCTCGACCGAACGGCCGGCCGCCATCTTCTCCAGGATGATTTCGATGGTGATCCGCGTGCCTCGAATGACAGGCTTGCCAAGCATGATCTTGGGATCGATTTCAACCCTGTCGAGTGGGTCTTGTTCCATCGTCGTGCTCCCCGCGGATGCCATCGCTCACCATCAATAACGTTTCGAGCATAGCGCAGCCGGCGATTTTCCCCGCTCACGAGCCGGGCGTGGGGGGTTGGGGGCGGCCGGCGATGGAGAGGAAGAGCTCTTCGACGACTTCCTTGAGCTCGACGGTGTAGGTGGCGAGCTCGCGGAGGGCCAGCTCGAGGTGCTCGGGGGAGGGGCGGGTGAGCGCGCCGCCGGAGCGCGGGCGGACTTTGTAGGTGAGGCGGTCGTCGAGGCTTTGCAGCTTCTGGTAGGCGTCCTTCAGTCGTTGCGCGTCCATCTATCGCCTCGCCTTCTCCTGCGGCAGGTGCAGGACGTAATCGGTGAGCGCCGACAGCTGCTGTTCGTCCAGGGTGTCGGCAAAACCTGGCATGGCGCCGTAGCCGTCGGCGATGCGCTGGTAGAGGTAGAAGCGGCCGCGGATGCCGGCGCGCGCCAGGGGCGAGTTGGTGAGCGCCAGGCGGGGGTAGAGGCCGATCGAGCGGCTGTCCCCCCGGCCGTCGTCGCCGTGGCAGCGGGCGCAGCGCGCGCGGTACAGATCGGCGGCCGGCACCTGCTGGCCGCCGCCGCAGCCGGCCAGTGCCAGCGCCGCCAGGGCCAGGAGTGCTGCCGTCCGTGTCACCGCAACCTCACCACGACCAGGGCCTGAAGGTCGGTCAGCCGCGGCGGTGCACCATCTGGGCGGTGGCTTGGTCGAGCGGCCGCACCACCATCTCATCGATGTTGACGTGCGCCGGGCGGGTGGCGGCCCAGACGACGCATTCGGCGATGTCCTGGCCGACCAGCGGCTGCATGCCTTTGTAGACCGACCTGGCGCGCTCCTCGTCGCCATGGAAGCGGACGCGGGTGAACTCGCTGTCGACCAGGCCGGGATCGATCTCGGTGATGCGCACCGGCTGGCCCAGCAGCTCCATGCGCAGGGTGCGCGTCAGGGCGCGCAGGGCGTGCTTGGTGCTGGTGTAGCCGGCGCCGCCGACGTAGGTTTCGAAGCCGGAGACCGAGCCGATGTTGATGACGTGGCCGGCGCCCGAGGCCAGCAGCGCCGGCAGCAGGCCGCGCGTCATGCGCATCACGCCCAGGACGTTGGTCTCCCACATGATGCGCCAGTCGTCGTCGCTCGCCTTGCCGACGGGGTCCAGGCCGAAGGCCATGCCGGCGTTGTTGACCAGCAGGTCGAGCCGCGGCACCTGGGCCACGAACGCCTCGACGCTGGCGGCGTCGGCGACGTCGAGCGCCAGCCCCTGCGCTCCGGCGCCGGCGCCCGGCGCTGCGCCGCGGTTGATGTCGTCCGCGATCTGGCTCACCCGCTGCAGGCGGCGCGCTCCCAGGATCACCTGAAACCCCGCCGCCGCCAGGGCGCGCGCGGTCGCTTCGCCGATGCCGGCGCTGGCGCCGGTGACCACTGCCGTCTTTGCCGCTCCGCTGCTCATGCCGTTCCTCCGCTCCACACGAACCTGGTTGTACCGCAGACCTGAGGCCTCAGACTTCGGCCGAGGGGCAGATGTCTGCCAGGACGCAGCGCGCGCACGCGGGGCGCCGGGCAATGCAGACTTCGCGCCCATGAAAGATCAGCAGGTGCGACCACAGGGTCCACGACGGCTGCGGCACCAGGGCCATCAGGTCGCGCTCGATCTTTTCGGGATCGGTCTGTTCGGTCAAGCCCAGGCGGTGGCTCAAGCGCTGCACGTGGGTGTCGACGACCACCCCGACGTTCTGGCCGAAGCCGCTCCCCAGGACGACGTTGGCGGTCTTGCGGCCGACGCCGGGCAGGCCGCGCAGCTCTTCCATGGTGTCCGGCACCTTGCCGCCGTGCTCCGCCACCAGCGCCTGCCCGAGCCCCAGCAGCGACCGCGCCTTGTTGTGGAAGAAGCCGGTGGTGCGCACCAGCTCTTCGAGCTCGGGGATGGTGGCCTTGGCCAGCTCGCGCGGCGACGGGAAACGGCGGAACAGCGCCGGCGTGACCATGTTGACCCGCTGGTCGGTGCACTGCGCCGACAGGATCGTGGCCACCAGCAGCTGGTAGGGGTTGTCGTGGTGCAGGGCGGTTTGCGCGTGGGGGTAGGCGCGGTGCAGGCGGTCCAGGATCTGCGCCGTGCGGCGCCGGCGCGCCGCGCCCGATTCGCGCCGCGCCTGGCCGGGGGTGAGGTGCGGCCGCGGTGGCGCGCCGTCCGGAGCGGCGGCGGCGTTGTCGGCGGCCGGGGCGGCGGCGGCACGGGCAGGACGGGCGGGGCGTGACTGGGGGGTGCGCGGCATCGCCGGGCTCAATCGGCGAACGCCCGCACTGCCCAGTTGAACAGCCCGATGACCAGGCCGCCGACGATGGCGGTGCCGCAGCCGGCGACCTTGAGGTGGTGCGGCAGGAGCATCGCCGCCAGGTACAGCACGAAGCCGTTGATCAGCAGGTAGAACAGACCCAGCGACAGCACGATCAACGGCAGCGACAGGAAGGTCAGGATCGGCTTGACCAGCAGGTTGAGCAGGCCGAGCACCAGGCCGGCCAGCAGCAGCCATTCGATGCCGCCGCTGTAATGGATGCCGGGGACCAGGGTGGCCGCCAGCCACAGCGCCACGGCGTTGAGCACGACCTGCAACAGGGCACGCATGATGGGCCACGTCCTCCTACAGAGACAGAGACGCTAACGGGAAGCCAGGATGAAGTCGCCGGCGATCGCCCGCGCTTGCGCCGCGACCCGGCGTTCGTTTTCGAAGCTGAGCTTTGCCAGGCCCTCGTCCCAGCCGAACCAGCCGGCGCCGGACACTTCCCGCGGGTCGAAGTCGGCGGCGTCGCCGCTGACGTAGGCCAGCAGGAAGTAGTCGACGTGCTTGTGGACGCGCAGCGCCCCCTTCTCCACGTACCAGTATTCGATCTCGGACAGCGGCGCCAGCACGCGGCCGGTGACGCCCGTCTCTTCGCGCACTTCGCGCACCGCCGCCTGGGCCGCGGTTTCACCGGCTTCGATATGGCCTTTGGCCAGCTGCCAGCGGCGGCCGTTGTGGGTCGAGATGAGCAGGATCTCCGGCGGATCGCCGCGCACGATCAGGCCGCCGGCGGAGCGGTGATGCTCGGTCTTGAGCGCGCGGCCGCCGGGGCCGGCCGGTCCGCGGGGGTCGGCGGGGGCGGGGCCACCGCCGCCGCCGCCCTCAGTTGGCCGTCTCTTCGCCATTGCCGCTGGGGGTCCACGAAGGCAGGGTGGCGGGGTTGACCCCCACCGATTCGAGCGCCGCCGCCCACACCCGGTCGGGGTCCGGGGCGAAGATCAGGTCGCCCAGCGCCGGCGCGGTCAGCCAATCGTTGCGCAGGATCTCTTCGATCAGCTGGCCGGCGCCCCACCCCGCGTAGCCGAGAAACAGCCGGAACCGCTCCGGCGGCCCCTGGGCCAGCCGCGCCAGGTCGCCGACGTGCTGGGTGAGGGAGACGCCGGCGAACACCTCGGTCGCGGCGCCCGCGGGCGGGGCGTCCGCGGATGGGGCATCTGCGGAGGGAGCGTCTGCGGACGGGGCGCCGAACAGCACGGTGCCCAGCTGCGGCTGGACCGGACCGCCGAAGTGGGCCACGGCGTCGTCGCGGCCGTGCCAATCGATGTCCATACCCTTGAGGATCTCGGCCATCTTGATGCCAGTCGGCCGGTTGACGATGAACCCGGTGCTGCCGTCGTCTTCGTGGTGTACCAAGAGCACCACGCTGCGATGGAAGAACGGGTCAAGCACCTGCGGCATGGCGACCAACAGGACGGGAGTCTGCAAGGTCGCGGAGGCGCCTGGCATGGCGGCATCTTACCCCGGACCGCTGTCGGCTTGCCGGGGAAGCTGGTATTGTCGCGGCAAGCGCGGCGCGGACGCCGTTGTGCCGCCGCCGCCGTAGAGCCCCCTGGGAGAGATCCGATGAAAGACAGCTTTGCCAGCCGCGCCACCTTCAAGGCAGAAGGCCTTGCGGGCGGGCGGCCATTGCGCTTGGCGCGCCTGGACGCACTGGAACGCGACTACAACGTGTCGCGTCTGCCGTATGCGCTGCGCATCCTCTTGGAAAACCTGCTGCGGCGCGAAGACGGCACCGTGGTGTCGGCGGCCGAGATCGAGGCGCTGGCGCGCTGGAACCCACGGCCGCCCGCGGTGCTGCCCGCGGGGCAGGTCGCAGCCGCCCCCGCCGACGACGAGCGCGAAATCGCCTTCATGCCGGCGCGCGTGCTGCTGCAGGACTTCACCGGCGTGCCGGCGGTGGTCGACCTGGCGGCGATGCGTGACGCCATGGCGCGCATGGCCGGGCAGGGCGGCGATCCCAAACGCATCAATCCCATTCAGCCGGTCGAGCTGGTCATCGATCACTCGGTGCAGGTGGACCAGTTCGGCACCAGCGGCGCCTTCCTGGCCAATGCCCAGCTGGAGTTCGAGCGCAACCGCGAGCGCTACGCCTTTTTGCGCTGGGGCCAGAGCGCCTTTGCCAACTTCAAGGTGGTGCCGCCCGACACCGGCATCTGCCACCAGGTCAACCTGGAATACCTGGCGCGCGTGGTGATGACGGGCGAGCAGGACGGGGAGACCTACCTGTTCCCCGACACCCTGGTCGGCACCGATTCGCACACCACCATGATCAACGGCCTGGGCGTCCTGGGCTGGGGCGTCGGCGGCATCGAAGCCGAAGCGGCGATGCTGGGCCAGCCGGTGTCGATGCTGATCCCGCAGGTGGTCGGCTTCCGCCTCGCCGGCCGGCTGCCCGAAGGGGCGACCGCCACCGACCTGGTGCTGGTGGTCACCGAAATGCTGCGCCGCAAGGGGGTGGTGGGCAAGTTCGTCGAATTCTTCGGGCCGGGGCTGGCCGCGCTGGCGCTCGCCGACCGCGCCACCATCGCCAACATGGCGCCCGAATACGGCGCCACCTGCGGCTTCTTCCCGGTGGACGCCGTGGCGCTCGACTACCTGCGCTTTACCGGCCGGCCGGCCCAGCACGTGGCGCTGGTCGAGGCCTACTTGAAGGAGCAGGGGCTGTTCCATACCGCCGACAGCGGCGAACCCATCTACTCGGATACCTTGCACCTCGACCTTGCGACCGTCCATCCCAGCCTTGCCGGCCCGCGGCGGCCGCAGGACCGCGTGCCGCTGCCCGAAGTCAAATCCTCGTTCCAGCGCGAGCTGGCCGCCATGCTGGCGCAGGCCGCCAAGGGCAAGGCCAAGGGCAACGGCGCCGGCAGCGGCGCTGATGCCGGTGCCGCGGGCGCTGGCGCGCAGCCGGCCGCGCCGACGCCGGTGCGGGGCGAAAGCTACAGCCTGGACCACGGCGCCGTCGTCATCGCCGCCATCACCAGCTGCACCAACACCTCCAACCCGTCGGTCATGGTGGCGGCGGGGTTGCTGGCCAAAAAGGCGGTCGAACGCGGCCTGACCGTGCCGCCCTGGGTCAAGACCAGCCTGGCGCCCGGCTCCAAGGTGGTCACCGAATACCTGCGCGAAGCCGGCCTGACGCCCGCCCTGGACGCCCTGGGCTTCAACCTGGTGGGCTACGGCTGCACCACCTGCATCGGCAACAGCGGCCCGCTGCCGGCGGCGATCTCCGAAGCGGTGGACAGCGGCGGCCTGGTGGCCGTCGCCGTGCTGTCGGGCAACCGCAACTTCGAAGGGCGCATCAATTCGGACGTGCGCGCCAACTACCTGGCCTCGCCGCCGCTGGTCGTGGCCTACGCCCTGGCCGGGCGCATCGACATCGACCTGGCGACCGAGCCGCTGGGCACCGGCAGCGACGGCCAGCCGGTCCTGCTGCGCGACCTCTGGCCGAGCCGGCAGGAGATCGACGGCACGGTGCGGTCGGCGCTGCGGGCCGACATGTTCCACAAGGAGTACGCCGACGTCTACGCCGGCGACGAACGGTGGAACAGCCTGGCGGTGCCGGCCGGCGACACCTACGTGTGGGAACCGGACTCGACCTACGTGCGGCTGCCGCCGTACTTCGACGACATGCCGCCCGAACCCGCCGCCGTGCAGGACGTCGCCGGGGCGCGCGTGCTGGGGGTGTTCGGCGACGGCATCACCACCGATCACATCTCGCCGGCCGGATCGATCAAGGCGGCCAGCCCGGCCGGCAAGTACCTGGTCGAACACGGCGTGGCGCCCAAGGACTTCAACAGCTACGGCGCCCGCCGCGGCAACCACGAAGTGATGATGCGCGGCACCTTCGCCAACGTGCGCATCCGCAACCGCATGGTGCCGGACGTCGAAGGCGGCTTCACCCTGCACCTGCCCGGCGGCGAGCGGCTGGCGATCTACGACGCGGCGATGCGCTACCAGCAGGAGGGGGTGCCGACGGTGGTGTTCGCCGGCAAGGAGTACGGCACCGGCTCGTCGCGCGACTGGGCCGCCAAGGGCTCGCGGCTGCTGGGGGTGCGCGCGGTGATCGCCGAGAGCTTCGAGCGCATCCACCGCAGCAACCTGGTCGGCATGGGCGTGGCGCCGCTGGAATTCATCGGCGGCGACACGGTGCAGAGCCTGGGCATCACCGGCCACGAAGTGATCGACGTCGAAGGGCTGGCCGCCGGCGTGGCCGACGGGTTCAAGGGCGGCCGTCAGGCGACCGTGCGCGCCCGCGCCGAAGATGGCAAGACCTTTGAATTCAAAGTGCGTGTGCGCCTGGATACGCCGCAGGAGGTGCAGTACTACCGGCACGGCGGCATCCTGCACTACGTCCTGCGCCAGCTGCTCAAGGGGCGGTGACGCCCCGCGGCAGCGGCTCTACCTTCTTTTGTATCTGAGACTTGCCGGCGATCTGCAACGCCGGCCGAGGAGGCTCCCCCATGCACCAGCACACGCGTTTCAGCCCGGCCGCGACCGCCCTCTTCCTGGCCCTGACCCTGTTCGCGGTGGTGGCGCCGCTGGCGCCGGTCGCCGCCCACGCCGCCGCCGACCCCTCCGTGGCGCACGTCGACGGCTACATCAGCGTCAGCCCCGACGGCCGCTGCATGGCGCTGCGCCAGCACGACGGGTCGCTGCTCACCCTGGACGGGCGGCGCCGCGGCCTGCTGAACAACGATCACGTGCGGATGGAAGGGCGCATGGTGGCCGACAACCGCTGCGGCGGCCAGGGCGGCTTCGACATCTCGCTGGTGCAGACCATCTGGGCCGACGACCGCCACAAGTCGACCTATTACGACCAGCTGCGCGACGGCACCTTCGACAACTGGCTGGCACGCAACCGCCCCAACCTGTTGCATTGACGCGCAGCGCGGCCGCCGACTTCTGATACCGTACTCGCGTCATGACGCAAGCGACCTCTACGGCGGCGCCGCAGCCGCGCGCCGATGTTACGACCATCCGCATCGCCCACAGTCCCGACTCGGACGATGCGTTCATGTTCTACGCCCTCACCCAGGGCCGCCTGGACATCGCCGGGCTGCGTGTCGAGCACGTGCTGCGCGACATCGAAACCCTCAACCAGGCGGCCTTCGCCGGCACCTACGAGATCACCGCGCTGTCGTTCCACGCCTATGCCCACCTGGCGGACCGGTATCAGCTGATGCCGTCCGGCGCCAGCTTCGGCGACGGCTACGGCCCGATCGTGGTGTGCCGTGACGCCGCCGCCGGCGGCCGCCTCACCCGCGAAAGCCTGGCCGGCCGCAAGGTGGCGATCCCCGGCCAGCTGACCACGGCAAACCTGGCCTTGCGCCTGTGGCAGCCGGACGTCGCGACCCACATCGTCCCCTTCGACCGCATCCTGGACGTCGTGGCAGACGGCGAAGCCGACGCCGGCGTGGTGATCCACGAAGGCCAGCTGACCTATGGCGAGCAGGGGCTTGCCGCGGTCGTCGACCTGGGCGCCTGGTGGAAGGACACGACCGGCCTGCCGCTGCCGCTGGGCGGCAACGGCATCCGGCGCGACCTCGACCCGGCGCTCAAGGAGCGCCTGTCGCAGCTGCTCACGGCCAGCATCGCCTACGGGCTGGACCACCGGCAGGAAGCGCTGTCCTACGCGGTGCAGTACGCGCGCGGCCTGGAGGACGATCCCGAGCGTTCCGACCACTTCGTCAGCATGTACGTCAACGAGTGGACCCGCGACTACGGCGAGGCCGGACGCCGCGCCGTGCAGCTGCTGCTCGACCGCGGTTTCGCCGCCGGCCTGCTGCCGGCCCACGTCACTGCCGAGTTCGTCACCGCCTGAGCGCGCGGTGTCCCCTGCGGCAACCGCAGGGGACGCTGGCGGCGGCTCGCCCGGCGGAAAGGAGCGCCCGTGCCGCGCGGCATCATCTTCGACCTCGACGGCACCCTGATCGATTCGCGGCGCGACATCGCGACCGCGGTCAATCGCATGCGGTCCGAACGCGACCTGCCGCCGCTGTCCGTCGCCGCCGTCGACCGCATGATGGGCGAGGGGGCGCGCGTCCTGGTGCGCCGGGCGCTGCCGCCCGGCCTGGGCAAGGACGAGCTGCGCCAGGCCGTCACCAGCTACCTGGCGCACTACGAAGCGGTGTGCCTGGATACCACGGTCGCCTTTGCGGGTGTGCCGGCGATGCTCTCGTCGCTGGTGGAGGGCTTTGCCCTGGGCGTGCTCAGCAACAAGGGCGAAGCCCTGTGCCGCCGCATCCTGGACGCCCTGGGCCTGGCCCGCCACCTGCGCGAAGTCGTCGGCGGCGACACCCTGCCCACCCGCAAGCCCAATCCCGGCGGCCTGTTCCTGCTCGCCGACCGCTTCGGCATGGCGGCGGAAACGCTGCTGCTGGTGGGCGACAGCGACGTCGACGCGCGCACCGCGCAGGCCGCCGGCTGTCCTTTCGCCCTCACCATCTGGGGGCAATCGGGCCAGGCGGGGCAGGACGGCGGGGCGTCCGGACCGGACGCCCCCACCGCCGTCGATGCGACCGGCGACGTGGACGCGCTGGTCACCGGCGGCCTCAAGCCGGCCTGGTGCTTCGCCCACCCCGCCGACCTGCAAGCCGCCTTCGGCCGCCCCGACGACGACTAGCGCCGTCCCGGCGCCCGCGACGCGGCGAGCGTCCGCCGTGCCGCGCGCGCGAGGGCTTGTGATATTTTTCGCGCACCGGTCTGTCCGGCCGCGGCTTACCATCCCCCAGGAGGACAGCGCTTGGCCAGCACATACAACGGCTTGACGCCGCCAGCAGAGGGTTCCGCGATCACGTGGCACGCCGCCGAAGCGCGGCTCGAGGTGCCGGAGCGCCCCATCGTCCCGTTCATCGAAGGGGACGGCATCGGTCCCGACATCTGGCGGGCGACCCGCACGGTGCTCGACGGCGCGGTGCACAAGATGTACGACGGCCGCCGGGCGATCGCCTGGTTCGAAGTGCTGGCCGGCGAAAAGGCGCGCGACCAGACCGGCGAGTGGCTGCCCGAAGACACGCTGGCGGCGATCCGCGCCTATCGCATCGCGATCAAGGGGCCGCTCACGACGCCGGTCGGCGGCGGCATCCGCAGCTTGAACGTCGCCCTGCGCCAGCTGCTCGACCTGTACGCCTGCGTGCGGCCGGTGCGCTATTACGCGGGCACCCCCTCGCCGGTGCGCAAGCCCGAAGCGGTGGACATGGTGATCTTTCGCGAGAACACCGAAGACGTCTACGCCGGCATCGAATGGCCGGCGGGGTCGGCGGAAGCGGACAAGCTGATCGACTTCATCGCCAGCCTGGGCAAGACCGTGCGCCCGGGCAGCGGCATCGGCATCAAGCCGGTCTCCGCCTTCGGCAGCAAGCGGCTGGTGCGCAAGGCGCTCAACTACGCCCTGGCGCAGGGCCGCAAGAGCGTCACCCTGATGCACAAGGGCAACATCATGAAGTTCACCGAAGGCGCCTTCAAGGAGTGGGGCTACGAGCTGGCGCGCGACGAATTCGGCGCCCAGACGGTGGTCGAAGGCAGTGAAGCCGCCGCCGCGCCCGGTTCCGGCCAGCGGGTGCTGATCCGCGACCGCATCGCCGACTCGATGTTCCAGCAGGTGCTGCTGCGCCCCGACGAATACGACGTGATCGCCACCACCAACCTGAACGGCGACTACATGTCGGACGCCCTGGCGGCGCAGGTCGGCGGCCTGGGCATGGCGCCGGGCAGCAACGAGGGCGACGGCACGGCGGTCTTCGAAGCCACCCACGGCACCGCGCCCAAATATGCCGGCAAGGACATGGTGAATCCGGGCTCGCTGATGCTTTCGGGCGTGATGTTGCTGCGCTGGCTGGGCTGGGGAGAGGCGGCGGACGCGGTGGAGCAGGGGCTGGCCCGCACCATCGCGCAAAAGCGCGTCACCTACGACCTGGAGCGCCAGATGCAGGGCGCCACCCTGGTCTCCACCTCGGGGTTCGCCGCCGCGATCCTGGAAAACCTTTAAATCCAAAGACAACGGAGCTCCTGATGCACTACAAAGTCACCGTGGTGGGCGCCGGCAACGTCGGCGCCACGACCGCGCAGCGGATCGCCGAGGCCGACCTGGCCGACGTCGTGATGGTGGACGTGGCCGCCGACCTCGCCACCGGCAAGGCGCTCGACATGATGGAGGCCGCGCCCATCATGGGGTTCAACGCCCGCGTCAGCGGCGGCGGCGACTACGCCCTGACCGCCGGCTCGCACGTCTGCGTGGTCACCGCGGGCCTGGCGCGCAAGCCGGGGATGAGCCGCGACGACCTGCGCAACAAGAACACTGAAATCGTGCACGAGGTGGTCAAGAACCTGGTCGAGCATTCGCCCGACACCATCCTGATCGTGGTCACCAACCCGCTCGACGCCATGTGCGAGGTGGCGCGGCGCGCCTCCGGTTTCCCGCGCGAGCGCGTGCTGGGCATGGCGGGGGTGCTCGACGGCGGGCGCATGCGCTGGTTCATCGCCGACGAGCTCAAGGTGTCGGTGCAGGACGTCGACGCCTTCGTCCTGGGCGGCCACGGCGACACCATGGTGCCGCTGCCGCGCTATGCCACGGTCAACGGCATCCCGCTGCCGCAGCTGCTGGCCGCCGACCGCATCGAAGCGATCAACCTGCGCACCAAGAACGGCGGCGCTGAAATCGTCAACTACTACAAGACCGGCTCCGCCTACTACGCGCCGGCCGCGGCCAGCTATGAAATGGTGGCGGCGATCCTCCAGGACAAAAAGAAGATCCTGCCCTGCGCCGTGCAGCTCAAAGGCGAATACGGCGTTCACGACCTGTTCGTCGGCGTGCCGGTGAAGCTGGGCCGGGGCGGCGCCGAAAAGGTGGTCGAGCTGGCGCTGACCGGCGAAGAGCAGGCGCTGTTCGACCAGTCGGTGGCCGCGGTCCGCGGCCTGGTCGCGGAGCTGTCGTAAGCCGCTGGCGGTTCCGGCGATCGTGAAGGGGCGGCGGCCCGCCGCCGCATGAGCCGCGCCGGCGCCCGCGGCCTCGCGGGCGCCGGGCGGCACCGGACAAATGCGCACGTCGCGACATCTCATCTTCTGGGCGCTGGCCGGCGCGGCCGGCGCCCTGCTGCTGGTCTCGGCCTACCAGCGCGCGGTGCCGCTCGGGCCGCGCAGCTGGCGCTTCTCCGAGGCGCGGGCGATCGCCGAGCTGCGCCACCGCGTGGGCGCGCTGGGCGAGCCGCTGCGCGACACCTTCGTGGTCGCCCGGCTTTCCGGCAACCAGGTTTTGGAGCGCCGCCTGCAGCTCATGCTGGACACCATGCCGATGGCTCGCCTGCGTGCCACGGGCCTGCCGGACCAGGTGTCGGTGTGGGTCGCGGAATTCTACCGGCCGGACGCGGTGCGGGGCGACTATGCGGCCAGGGGCGAGCTGTCGCCGGACGGTGCGCTGATCTCGCTGCATCTGCACGTCGACGCGTACGCCAAGGGAGAGTCCCCCTCGCCGGCCGCGGCGCGGGCGCTGGCCGAGCGCTTCCTGCGCGGCGAAGGGATCGCCCTGGACCGCTACGGTGAGCCGGAGATCCGCACCCAGCAGCTGGCGGCGCGCACCGACACCACGGTGCGCTACCGCGACCGCGAGCGGCCGCCGGACGGCGCCGGCTTCGGCGTCGAGGTGAAGCTGGCCGGCAACCAGGTGTCGGACTTCGGGCACTGGATGGACGACGGGTCGACGACCAAGACGGCGCAGCGCAACCTGCAAGGGGTGCAGGCCTTCGTCTTCGGACACTTCGCGGTGGCGTACTTTCTGCTGGTGGCGCTGGCGGTGCCGTTCCTCAGGCGCTACCACGAAGGGGAGATCGGCGTGCGGCGCGGCGTCCAGCTGTTCGCGCTGTGCGGCGCGGCCGGCCTGGTGTTCATGCTGATGGTGGCGCGCGCGTCGTCCGACGACTTCGGCTTTGCCTTCGCGACGCCGCGCCAGGCGGTCGGCTTCGCCGTGCTGTTCGGCACGCTGTTCAACGTGGTGCCGCGCGCCCTGCTGGCGTTTCTCGCCTGGTCGGTGGGCGAAGCGCTCTGCCGCGAGCGCTGGGGCCAAAAGCTGTCTTCCTTCGACGCCCTGTTCCGGCGGCAGTGGGCCAACGCCACGGTCGCCTCGTCCGCGCTCGCCGGCATCCTGGCCGGGATCGCCCTGGCCGGGGTGGCGGTGGCGGTGCTGCTGCCGCTCGAGCGGCTGGGCGTCTGGCCGGTGATGACGGTGACGCACGGTGTCGACAGCGGCTGGGCGGGGCTCGAAGCGGCGATCAGCCTGATCGCCTTTCAGCTGCCGGTCCAGATGACGGTGGCGCTGTGCGCACTGCCGATCCTGGCGCGCTGGCTGGGGCGCACCGGCGGGCTGCTGACCACCGCCCTGCTGTCGGTGGCCTGTACCTCGATACCGCTGCTGGTGCTGCCGCTCGGTTGGGCGGTCCTGCTGTCGTTCGCCGCCGCCGCCGCCCTGCTGTGGGTGTTCGTGAGCGTCGACCTGCTCGCCTTCCTGCTCGCCGGCTCGACCGCCGTCTATCTGCTGATCATCGTGCCGATGCTCGAAGCCGCCGATCCCATGCTGCGCCTGCTCGGCTGGGCCGGGCTTGCCCTGCTGGCGACGCCGCTGTGGCTGTCGGTGCGGTTTCTGGGCAGCCGGCGTGAGATTTCCTACCGCTACGAAGACATCCCGCCGCACGTGCGGCGCATCGCCGACCGCGAGCGGCAGCGCGTCGAGCTGGAAACGGCGCGGCGCATCCAGAGCTCGATCCTGCCCGAGCTGCCGCCGCGGCTTGCCGGCGTCGAGCTGGCGCACGCCTACCTGCCCGCCTCCGAGGTGGGGGGCGACTTCTACGACGTGCTGGCGCTCGACGACGGGCGCCTGGCGCTGGCGGTCGGCGACGTCGCCGGCCACGGCGTGTCCAGCGGCCTGGTGATGGCGATGGCCAAGTCGGCGCTGGCGGTGCAGGTGACCTTCGATCCGGAGGTGGCGCCGGTGTTCGTCACCCTCAACCGCACGGTCTACCAGACCGCCCGCAAACGCCTGCTGGCGACGTTTTGCTACGCCCTGCTCGACCCGGTGCGGCGCGAGCTGCTGTACGCCAGCGCCGGCCACCTCTATCCCTACCGCATCAGCGCCGGCGGCAAGGTCGAGGAACTGCGCGCCAACGGCTACCCGCTGGGGGTGCGGCGCACCATCGAGATCGAACCGCGGCGGACGCAGCTCGACCCCGGCGACCTGCTGTTCCTGTTCAGCGACGGCCTGGTCGAAGCGCGCGCCGAGGGCAGCGACGAAGTGTTCGGCTTCGACCGCCTGGAGCAGAGCCTGGGGCGGCACGCCGCCGGCGGCGTCGAGGCTCTGCGCGATCAGGTGCTGGCCGACGTCGCCGACTTCGCCCGCCACGCGCCGCGCGAAGACGACATGACCGTGGTGGTGGTGCGGCTGCCGGCGTAGGGCGGGCGCGCGCCGCGTGCGCCGGCGCCGCCGGGGGAGCCGGGTGGGATAGACTCCGGCGGTTCGCGCCGGCGGGTCCGTGGGACCGCCAGACCAAGGAAGAGGGGGCTTTTTGAAGATCCACGAGTTCCAGGCCAAAGAGATCCTGCGCGGGTTCGGCGTCGCCACGCCGCGCGGCCAGGTCACCGACGATCCGGAGGCAGCGGAGCGCATCTGTGAACAGCTGGGCGGGCGGTGCGTGGTCAAGGCGCAGATCCACGCCGGCGGCCGCGGCAAGGGCGGCGGCGTGAAGCTGGCCAAGTCGCCGGCCGAAGCGCGCGAGCTGGCCGGGCGCATCCTGGGGATGCAGCTGGTGACGCCGCAGACCGGCCCCGAAGGGCAGAAGGTGCGCCGCGTGCTGATCGAAGAGGCGCTCGACATCGCGCGCGAGCTGTACGTCTCGGTCACCTTGGACCGCCACGCCGGCAAGCCGATCGTCATGGCCTCGAAGTCGGGCGGCATGGACATCGAAGAGGTCGCGGCGCGCGACCCCCAGGCGATCCTGCGGCAGGAGGTCGACCCGCTTTTGGGGCTGCTGCCGTTTGAGGCGCGGTCGCTCGCGCGCGGCCTGGGACTGACCGGCGCGACCGCCGGCAAGGCGGGGAAGCTCCTGACCGCGCTGGTCGCCGCCTACCTGGGCACCGACGCGTCGCTGGTCGAGATCAACCCGCTGCTGGTGACCGGCGGCGGCGACGTGCTGGCCCTGGACGCCAAGATGACGTTCGACGACAACGCGCTGTTCCGCCGGCCGGACGTGGTGGCGATGCGCGACCTGACGGAAGAGAACCCGATGGAAGTGGAAGCCGGCAAGTTCAACTTGAACTACATCAAGCTGGACGGCAACATCGCCTGCATGGTCAACGGCGCCGGCCTGGCGATGGCCACCATGGACATCATCAAGCTGTACGGCGGCGAGCCGGCCAACTTCCTCGACGTCGGCGGCGGCGCTTCGCAGGAGGCGGTCAAGAACGCCTTTCAGCTGCTGGTCTCCGACCCGGCGGTGCGCGCCGTGCTGATCAACATCTTCGGCGGCATCGCCCGCACCGACCGCATCGCCCGCGGCGTCGTCGGCGCCATCGAGGAGCTGGGCAACGTCGAAGTGCCGGTGGTGGTGCGGCTGGAAGGGACCAACGTCGACCAGGGGCGCGAGGTGCTGCGCCAGGCGGCATTCAAGTTCATCGTCGCGGACCAGATGGCGGATGCCGCCGAAAAGGTGGTGGCGGCAGCGAAGGGGAGGCACTAGATGGCGATCTGGGTGAACCGCGACACGCGCCTGGTGGTGCAGGGCATCACCGGCAAGGAAGGGCTGTTCCACGCCCTGGCCTGCCGCGACTACGGCACGCAGGTGGTGGCCGGGGTGACGCCGGGCAAGGGCGGCACCACGGTCGAAGGCATCGCGGTCTACGACTCGATGGCGGAAGCGCGCCAGGCCAGCGGCTGCAACGCCTCGATGATCTTCGTGCCGCCGCCGTTCGCGGCCGACGCCATCATGGAGTCGGCGGCGGCGGGGGTTGAACTGACGGTGTGCATCACCGAAGGCATTCCGGTGGCCGACATGCTGCGGGTCAAGGCGTTCCTGGCGGACCACCCGACGCGCCTGATCGGCCCCAACTGCCCCGGCCTGATCTCGCCGGGCATGGCCAAGATCGGCATCATGCCGGGCCACATCCACCGCCAGGGCGGCGTCGGCGTCATCAGCCGCTCCGGCACCCTGACGTATGAAGCGGTCTGGCAGCTGACCAACCTGGGGCTGGGGCAGTCCACCTGCGTCGGCATCGGCGGCGACCCCATCAACGGCACCAACTTCATCGACGTGCTGGAGCGCTTCGCCGCCGACCCCGATACGGAAGGGATCGTGATGATCGGCGAGATCGGCGGCAGCGCCGAAGAAGAAGCGGCGGCCTGGATCGCCGACAACTACAAGCGGCCGGTGGTCGGCTTCATCGCCGGCCGCACCGCGCCGCCCGGCCGCCGCATGGGCCACGCCGGCGCCATCGTCGCCGGCGGCAAGGGCACGGCTGCCGAAAAGATGGAAGCCATGCGCGCCGCGGGGCTGCACGTCGTCGAATCGCCGGCGCAGCTGGGTGAGACGATGGCGTGGGCGCTGGGACACTAGGGGCCGCCCGGGGTGGCGGTCTTCGAGCGCCTCCCCGGCAAGGGGTGGCTGGCGCTTCTGGGCGGCGGCGAATTCAGCTTCGGCGAGACGCTGGAAGCGGACCGGGCCTGGCTCGCCAGGGTGCCGCAGGGGCCGGTCGGCTTCGTGCCGGCGGCGAGCGGCTCCAACGACTATCCGCGCCACTTCGCCGCCTATCTGCGGCAGAGCTTCGGACGCGAAGTCGAGACGCTGCCGATCTACCGCGGGCGCGACGGGCGGCGCGGCAGGAACGCCGAACGCATCCGCGACTGCGCGGCGGTGTACCTGGGCGGCGGTGTGACCGATCACCTGATGGAAGCGCTGGCCGGGTCGCCGGCGCTGGATGCGCTGGGCGAGCGGCTGGCCGGCGGCGGCATGGTGGTGGCGATCGCGGCGGCCGCCCAGGCGGCGGGGGCGGTGGCGCGCAGCATCGCGCCCGGCCGCACCTTGCCGGGCTTCGGCTGGCTGCCGGCGGGAGCGGTCGAGCCCAATTTCGATCCGGGCCACGACCGCCGCCTGCGCCGCCTGCTGGCGCAGCCCGGCGTGCGCTGGGGCCTGGGTCTGCCGGCCGGCTCGGCGGTGCTGCTGGGGCCGGATACGGTCCAGGTGGTGGGAACGGTGTTCCGGCTCGACGAGCCGGAGGGAGACCTGCAAGTGCTGGAAGGCGCGGGCGGGGATGAGATCAACTCTTGAAGCAGGGGAGCATGCGATGGAAACGACATTGGCGATTCTCAAGCCGGACAGCGTCGCTGCCGGCCATGCGGGCAGGATCGTTGCCCATTTGCAGGAAGCCGGCTTCACCGTGCGCGGCGTGCGCATGCTGCGGCTGAGCCAGGAGCAGGCGCAGGCGTTCTACGAGGTGCACAAGGAGCGGCCGTTCTACGGCAGCCTGGTGGAATTCATGACCAGCGGCCCGGTGATGCCGCTGGCGCTGGAGCGCGACAACGCGGTGGCGCACCTGCGCGAAGTGATGGGGGCGACCGACGTGGCCAAGGCCGCCCCCGGCACGGTGCGGGCGCTGTTCGGCACCTCGATCGAGCGCAACGCCATCCACGGCAGCGATTCGGCGGCCAACGCCGCCGCCGAGCTGGCCTTCTTTTTCTCGCGCGCCGAGCTGCTCGCGGCGCGCTGACCGCAGGAGGAGTCATGGTCTACCGACTGCCACCGGCCGGCCCCGCCAGCCAGATCCCGCCCGAGCGGCGAGGCGCGGTGATGGGGCGTTTCTGCCTGATCTGCGCCGCGGTGTACCCGCTGCACCGCGCCGTCCACGCGGGCCAGCCGGTCTACGGCCGCGACCATATCGCCTCGCCGTGCGCCCACGAAGGCGACACCTTCACCCCCGGCGCCAGCTGGTGGGAGCCGGCGGTGGAGGTGCTGCCGGCGCCCCCCGCGCCGCCCAAGGACGCCACCCCGCCGGCCCCGCTGGTCGGCGCTCCGGGGCCGGCCGGCCCGACGGCTCCCGCCGGCGCGGCACCGGCGCCGAAGCTGGGCGCGCCGCCCCCGGCGGCGGGCGGCGGCGCGGCCAAGGGGTAGCCGCCCCTGCCGCCGCGCCGCGCACCCGGTTTCACCTGGGAGGCGCTCGACGGGCACCTGGCGGTGGTGCGCGCCTGCCGCCTCTGCCCGCGCGTCGAGCCTTCGCCGGTCGCCTGGCGGCCCGAGGTGGCGCCGCGCATGCTGCTGCTGGGCCAGGCCCCCGGTCCGCGCGAGGCGGGGCGCGGCCGCCCTTTTGCCCACACCGCCGGCACGCGGCTGTTTTCGTGGTTCGCCCGGTTGGGTGCCCCGGAAGCGGAGTTTCGCCGCCGCGTCTACATGGCGGCGGTCCTGCGCTGCTTTCCCGGCCGCGCGCCGGCCGGCGGCGACCGGGTGCCCGCTCCCGACGAGATCGCCCACTGCGCGCCGCACCTGGAAGCCGAGCTGCGGCTGATCCGGCCGTGGACGGTCATCGCCGTCGGCCAGCTGGCGATCAGCCGCTTCCTGCCGGCGCCGGCGCCGCTTGCCGAGCGCATCGGCCGCGTCTTTGCCGTCACCCACGCCGGGGTGCGCTTCGACCTGGTGCCGCTGCCGCACCCTTCGGGACGCAGCACCTGGCTGGTGCAGCCCGAAAATCAGGCTCGCCTGGACCTTGCCCTGGCCGCCCTGGCCGCGACGCGCGGCTGGCGCCAGACCTTTCCTTAATCTTCAGGGGCGGCGGGCCAGGGCCAGGCCGAACAGGCCTTCGGGGTCGGTGAACCAGCCGGCCGGCTCGAAGCCGGCGGCGGTGAGCAGCGCTTCGGCGCTGGCGCGGTCGTACTTGGCGCTGATCTCGGTGCGGATCTCTTCGCCGGGGGCGAGGGTGAATTCCAGGCTGAGGCCCGGCAGGTAGACCTTTTGCGCGCACAGCGAGCGCAGGCGCATTTCGATCCAGCGGTGCCGGGTGTCGAAGAAGGCGTCGTGGGCGAAGGCGGACGGGTCGAAGTCGCCGCCGGCCAGGCGGTTGACGACGCGCAGGATGTTGCGGTTGAACTCGGCGGTGATGCCGGCGGCGTCGTTGTACGCCGCCTCCAGGCGCGCCACCGGCTTGATCAGGTCGACGCCCAGCAGGAAGTGATCGCCGGGCGCCATCTCGTGGTGGCGGCGGCGCAAGAAGGCCTGCGCGTCGGCCGGCTGCAGGTTGCCGATGGTGCCGCCCAGGAAGATGACCAGGCGCCCGCCGAGGCCGCTGGTGGCGGGCAGCGGCGACAGGTCGGTATTGAAATCGGCGACCAGGGCGTGCACGGCAAGGTCGGGATATTCGCCCACCAGCTCTTCGGCGATGCGGTGCACGGTGCCGGCGGCGAAATCGATCGGCACGTACAGGCGCAGGGTGCCGGCGTGCTGCATGGCGTCGAGCAGCACGCGCGTCTTGGTGGCGGCGCCCGAGCCGATCTCCACCAGCTGCTCGGCGCGCGACAGGTCGGCCACCAGGGGGGCGATCTGGCGCAGCAGGGCATGCTCGGTGCGCGTCTGGTAGTACTCGGGCTGCTCGCAGATCGTTTCGAACAGGTGCGAGCCGCGATCGTCGTAGAAGAAGCGCGACGGAATCTCGCGCGGCGATCTTTCCAGCGCGGCGCGCAGATCTTCGCGGTCGCCCGCCGCCTGTTCGTCGCGATTGTGGACGGTGACCAGGATCCGTTCGGATGTCGCGATCGCCATGGCTTCCGACCCTCCCTTGCGCGCTGTGGTTGCCGGCGAGCCATGGCCCGGCCGGAGTACACGGTTACAACGCCTCTTTTACGCCCAGACTTCCCGGTTCGGATTCTTTGTCACCGTCGTGTTGCAGTGCCGCCGCTGCATGCCGCTCGCAACCGGCGTGCCACCGCGATCTGGTCCGCCGCGCCGCGCCACAAACCTCCCACGATCAGGCCGGTGTCGCGTCGCCCCGGCCGCTGACGGCGTCGCCGTTGGCGCCAACGCCAGCGTCGGTGCCGGGGCCGGTCGGCGGCGCCAGGCCGGCGGGCCGCACCGCGCGTTCGACGGCGGCCAGCCCCAGGTCCACCAGCAAAGCCAATAGCGCCGCCGGGATCGCCCCTGAAAGGATCATGCCGGTGTCGGCCAGCTGCAGCCCGGTGACGATCGGCTCGCCCAGGCCGCCGGCGCCGATGAAGGCGGCCAGGGTCGCCGTCCCGACGGTGATCACCGCGGCGGTGCGCACGCCGGCCATCAGCACCGGCGCGGCGAGCGGCAGGCGCACCAGGCGCAGCACCTGCCCCGGCGTCATGCCCAGGGCGGTCGCCGCTTCGACCGCCTTGGGGTCGGCGTCGCGGACTCCCGTGTAGGTATTGCGCACGATCGGGAACAGCGAGTACAGCCAGAGCGCCGCCACCGCCGGCGGCGCGCCGATCCCCAGCAGCGGGATCATGAAGGCCAGCAGCGCCAGCGACGGCACGGTCTGCAGCAGCCCGAGCAGGCCGATGACCGGTTCGGCGGCGTGCCGGTGCCGCTCCAGGTAGAGGCCCAGCGGCACCGCCAGCAGCGTGCCGAGGAGCAACGCGATGCCGCAGAGCGCCAGGTGGGTCAGCACCCGCCGCCCGAAGACGCCGCGCTCGCGCCACAGCCGGCGCAGGCCGGCGGCCAGCTCGCCGCCGCGCCCGCCCGCCGCGGCGGCGCCGGGGCTGCCGGTGGCGGCGGTGGGATTGCCGGGGCGGCGCGGGGCGCCCGTCGCCGGCCGGCCGTCGTCGCCGGACCCTTCGCCGGCGGGGCGCGGCACCAGGCCGAGTGTCGCCAGGGCGTCGCGCGCCACCACCGCCTCGTCCTCATTGCCCTCCTGCAGGCGCAGGTTGAGGCGGCGCATCGCCGCTTCGTCCAAGGCGCCGCCCAGAAGCGACAGGGCGGCACCCAGCTCGGGGTGGGCGGCCAGAGCCGCGCCGCGTACCAGCGGCGCCGCCTCGTAGGGCGGGAAGAAGCCGCGGTCGTCGCGCAGCACGGTCAGGTGGTACAGGTCCAGGCGCGCGTCGGTCGTGTAGACGTCGAGCACCTGGATGGCACGCCGCCCCACCGCCTGGTACTTGAGCGTCTCCTGCATCGCCTGCACCGATTGGAAGTGCATGCCGTAGGCGCGCGCCAGCCCCGGCAGGCCGTCGGGGCGCGCCAGGAACTCGTGGCCGAAGCTGGCCGGCAGGCGCGGCGCGACGCGCGCCAGGTCGGACAGCGTCGCCAGGTGGTCGCGCGCCGCGAGCTCGTCCGGCACCGCGATCTGGTAGGCGTTCTGAAAGCCCAGCGGCGCTCCCCACCAGAGGTCCCAGCGCGCCAGGAACTCCGCCCGCACGCGATCGAGCGTGGCGCTGGGGGCGCCGGCGGGCGGCGCTTCGCCCAGGATGGAGACCAGGCCGGTGCCGGTATATTCGGGATAGACGTCGATGGCGCCGCGCTTGATCGCCTCGAAGCAGACCTGAGTCCCGGCCAACCCCAGCCGGCGCTCCACGGACAGGCCGGTGCGCGCCTCGATCAGCTGCGCGAACATCTCGCCCAGCAGGCGGCTTTCTTCGAAATTCTTGGAACCGACCACCACGGTGCCGTGGCGGCCGCCGCCCAGGCGCGTGGCGGTCTGCGCCGTTGCCGGGGTCGTCGCCGGGTGCGCCGGCGACGGCGCCGCGGCCGCCAGGGCCAGCGCCAGCGCGACCCACGGCCGGCGGCGGAGCGACGATGGCGAGCGCCTGGGCATGGGTGGCGGCGGCGGGCAGGGGCGGCGTGACGGGGGCGGTGGCCGGCGCGGTGGCGATCAGGCGACGGGCGGCGCGCCGGTGCGCAGGGCCAGCAGCTCGCGCACGTAGTCGGTCGCGGGCGCCGCCACCAGGTCCGCGGGGCGGCCGAGCTGCAAGAGCGTCCCCTGCCGCATGACGCCGATGCGGTCGGCCAGGCGGAACGCTTCGCCCAGGTCGTGGGTGACCAGCACCGTCGTCTTGCCCAGGCGGCGCTTGAGGTCGAGGAACTGGCGGTGCAGCTCCAGGCGGGTGAGCGCGTCCAGCGCGCCGAACGGCTCGTCGAGCAGCACGACGGGCGGGTCCGCGGCCAGGGCGCGCGCAAAGGCGACGCGCTGGCGCTGGCCGCCCGACAGCTCGGCCGGGTAGCGCCGGGCATGGCGCTCCGGATCCAGGCCCACCAGCTCCAGCATCGCCCGCGCCCGCGCCGCGCGGCGCGCCGGCTCCCAGCCGAGCAGGCGCGGCACCAGCTCGACGTTGCGCCCCACCCGCCAGTGCGGCAGCAGGCCCCCGTCCTGCGGCACGTAGCCGATGCTCCGGCGCAGCGCGATCGGGTCGAGGGCGCCGACCGGCCGTCCGTCCAGGCGCGCCTCGCCGGTCGTCGGCTCCACCATGCGGTTCCACATGCGCAGCAGAGTGGTCTTGCCGCTGCCGCTTTCGCCCACCAGCGCCAGCGTCTCGCCCGCGGCGACGGACAGGCTCACCGGCGTCAGCGCGCGCGTGCCGTCGCGCCAGGTCTTGGTGACGGCGACGGCTTCCAGCGCGGCGACCACGGCAGGGGATGGCACGGTGGGGGGCTGCCGTTACGGGGGAGGCCGGCGGGAGACTAGAGCAGGCGGGTGACGATGTCCACGTGGGAGGTCAGGGTGCGGTGCACCGGGCAGCGGTCGGCGATCTCGTGCAGGCGGATGCGCTGCTGTTCGGTCAGCGGGCCGCGCAGCTCCAGGTCGCGCTCGATGCGCTCCAGCCTGGCGTCCGCGCCGGTCGCCGCTTCGCACCGCTCGCAGTCGGCGGCGTGCACGCGGCTGTGGCGCAGCCGCACCCGGACGCCGGCGAGCGGGATCTTCTTGCGATCGGCGTACAGCCGCAGGGTCATCGAGGTGCAGGCCCCGAGCGCGGCCAGCAGCAGGCCGTAGGGCGTCGGCCCGGCGTCGTTGCCGCCCTGGGCGACCGGCTCGTCGGCGACCAGGGTGTGGGTGCCGGCCGTGACGTCCTGGCGCAACGCGCCGGGCTCACCGGTCACCTCGACCTCGCCGGGCGGCAGCGGCGGGTGCTCGGGTTGGCCTGCCGCGGCCTCCGGCGGCCGCGCCGCCGCCTGCTGCGGGCGGGCCGGCAGGTAGCGCTCGGCCCAGGTTGCCAGGACGGCGCCGGCCTGGGCGGCGTCGCGGGGGTCGCTCAGCAGGTGGTCGGCGGCGCCGAGCGAAACGAAGCTCTTGGGGTGGCGCGCCGCCAGGAACAGGCGCTCGGCATGCTCGATCCCCACCACCCGGTCGAGCGGCGAATGGAAGATCAGCAGCGGCCTGCCCAGCTGTGCCGCGGCGCCGTGCAGGTGGTCCGCCGCCAGGTCGTCGAGCAGCTGGCGGCGGATGCGCACCGGCCGCTCGCCGCCCAGGTCCAGCTCGACGCCCTCGGCCGCGCCAGAGCCGGGAGCCCGTGGCTGCGACGGATCGGCCAGGTTTGCCGGATCGGCCAGGTTTGCCGGGTCGGCCGGGTCCGGCGCCGCTCCCAGGCGCGCCGCCAGCTTGTGGTGCAGGTGGGCGGTGTCGCTGGGGGCGGCGATGGTGGCGACCGCCACGGCCTCGGGCACGTGACGGGCGGCGGCCAGCACCGCCGTGCCTCCCAGGCTGTGGCCGACCAGCAGCGCCGGCGGCAGCCCGCGCCGGCGCAGAAATTCCGCCGCGGCGACGATGTCCTGCACGTTGGACGAAAAATTGGACGCCGAAAAGTCGCCGCCGCTTTCGCCGATGCCGGTGAAGTCGAAGCGCAGCACCGCGATGCCGCGCGAAGTCAGCTCGTGGCAGATCAGGCCCGCGGCGCGCAGATCCTTCGAGCAGGTGAAGCAGTGGGCCAGCAGGGCGCACGCGGCCGGCCTGTCCTCGGGGCTTTCCAGGCGGCCCACCAGGGTCGCCCCTTGCGAGCCCGCAAAGCTGACGTGCTCACGGATCACCAATGCATCGTAACACCCGTCGCCGGCCGGGGAGGGCAGACGACAACCTGCAGGATCGATCAGACCTCCGCAGGCTGCAACGCCGTCCACGAGGCAGGACACGCCACCGTCCCCAGCTGCCGCCAGGCCCCCTGGCTTGGGTGACTATGTATTTTGATTCAGATACTTACGTCATGATCGGGTCATTGGCACGGTTCTTGGAATCTACTCTTGTCGACGGCGGAAGTGGTCGAGCGGCTTCCGTCGACGAAGGAACGGACAAGGCTCCTCTCCCAAGCGCCGAGGCAGGTCTCAACCCTCCGCCTGCCTCGGCCTCTTTTTTCTCCCCGTATAATTGTCGCCGTGAGTGAAGAGGCCGAGCTACCGCCACGGATCGTGCCGCGGTCCGAACATCCGATCTCGCGCGGTGACATCGACAAGAACGCGGTCAAGGTTCTCTATCGTCTCCACCGCGCGGGCTACCTTGCATACCTGGTCGGCGGCGGCGTGCGCGACCTGATGCTGGGCCGCAAGCCGAAGGACTTCGACGTCGGCACCGACGCCCGCCCCAACGAGCTGCGCCGCCTGTTCGGCAACAGCCGCATCATCGGCCGCCGCTTCCGCCTGGTGCACGTCTACTTTCAGGACGGCGACGTGGTGGACGTGTCGACCTTCCGCCGCGATCCGCAGCCCGAGGAGCAGGCGGCGGCGCCGGGCGAGCTGCTGATCACCAGCGACAACTCCTACGGCACGCCGCGCCAGGACGCCTTCCGCCGCGACTTCACCATCAACGCCCTGTTTTACAGCATCGCCGACTACACGGTGATCGACTACACCGGCGGCATCGAAGATCTGCGCAACCAGCTGGTGCGCGCCATCGGCGATCCCGACGTGCGCTTCCGCGAGGACCCGGTGCGCATGCTGCGCGCCTGCGAGTTCGCCGGCCGGCTCGGCTTCGGCATCGAGGTGCGCACCCAGGAGGCGATCCACCGCCACCGCAAGGACCTCGAAAAGGCCTCCCCGGCACGCGTCACCGAGGAGATCGTGCAGCTGCTGCGCTGCGGCCATGCCGGCGCCGCCATGCAATGGATGCTGGAGCTGGGCTTGCTGGAGGCGCTGCTGCCCGAGGTCTACGCCATGGTGGCCGCCGGCCAGCGCGGCCTGGGCGACTTCGGCCAGGTGCTGCCGGTGATCGACCGCCTGGTCGTCGGCGGCCGCGAGCTGGCGGACACCGCGCTGCTCGCCGCCCTGCTGCTGCCCAGCGTCATGCTGCGGCGCGACGACCTGGAAGCCGCCAAACGGCGGCCGATGAGCCGCGCCGCGGTCGAGCAGCTGGTCGACGACCAGACGACGCCCTTCCTCACCCGCTTCACCCTGTCCAACCTGAAGGCGCAGCAGATCCGCCAGGCGCTGGTGGGGTTTTTCCGCCTGTGCGAGCCGCGCTGGAGCCTGCCGGAGCGGGTGCGGTTCACCCGCAAGCCCTACTTTGACGACGCGCTGCTGCTGTTCGAGCTGCTGGTGCTGGCGACGGGCGAAGGCGGCGAGGCCTACGCGGAATGGCGCGAAGCGGCGCGCCGCCGCACGCCGCAGGCGACCGAAGCGGCGGTGCCGCCGCGGCCGCGGGTGCGCCGCCGCCGGCGCCGCCGCGGGCAGGGCGCCTGAGGGCGGATCGCCCGGAGAGGACGCGCATGGCCTGGTTCCCTGACATCTATCGCTCGGCGGTGGGCAAAAAGGCGGTGATGGCCGCCACCGGCTTGATCCTGTTCGGGTTCGTGCTCGGGCACATGGCGGGCAACCTCAAGCTCTACGAGGGTCCGCGGGTGCTCAACGCCTACGCGGAATTCCTGCGCAGCGCCGGCCAGCCCGAGCTGCCGCGGGGGGCCCTGCTGTGGAGCGCCCGCGTGGTGCTGCTGGTCGCCGTCGTGCTGCACATCTGGGCCGCGTGGCAGCTCAACCTGGTCAGCCGCGCGGCGCGGCCGGTCGCCTACGCCGGCGGCACGCGCATCCACACCACCTACGCTTCGCGCACCATGCGCTGGGGCGGCGTCATCATCGCGCTGTTCGTCGTCTACCACCTGCTGCATCTCACCTGGGGGACGGTGCACCCCAGCTTCGTGCCCGGCGACGTCTACCACAACGTGGTGGCCGGCTTTCAGGTGTGGTGGGTGGCGGTGTTCTACGTCGCCGCCCAGGTGGCGCTGGGCTTCCACCTGTACCACGGCCTGTGGAGCCTGTTCCAGTCGCTGGGCTTGAACCATCCGCGCTTCAACCTGTGGCGCAACGGCTTCGCCCACGCCTTTGCCTGGATCGTCACCCTGGGCAACGTCGTCGCTTCCCCTCGCCGTGCTCAGCGGGCTGGTGCGCTGATGCAGCTGGACGGCAAGGCCCCCGCCGGCAGCCTGGCCAGCAAGTGGCTGGCGCACCGCAACCACCTGCGGCTGGTCAATCCCAGCAACAAGCGCAAGTTCACCGTGCTGGTGGTGGGCTCGGGGCTGGCCGGCTCGGCCGCCGCCGCCAGCCTGGGCGAGCTGGGCTACCAGGTGAAGTGCTTCTGCTTCCAGGACACGCCGCGCCGCGCTCATTCGATCGCCGCGCAGGGCGGCATCAACGCCGCGAAGAACTACCACAACGACGGCGACAGCGTGTTCCGCCTGTTCTACGACACCATCAAGGGGGGCGACTTCCGCTCGCGCGAAGCCAACGTCCATCGGCTGGCCGAGCTGTCGGTCAACATCATCGACCAGTGCGTGGCGCAGGGGGTGCCGTTCGCGCGTGAGTACGGCGGCCTGCTCGACAACCGTTCGTTCGGCGGCGCCCAGGTGTCGCGCACCTTCTACGCCCGCGGCCAGACCGGCCAGCAGCTGCTGCTGGGCGCCTACCAGGCGCTCAGCCGGCAGATCGCCGCGCGGCAGCGTGCAGATGTACCCGCGCACCGAGATGCTCGACCTGGTGGTGGGCGACGACGGCCGGACCCGCGGGCTGATCGCGCGCGACCTGGTGACCGGGCGGCTGGAGCGCCACGCCGGGCACGCGGTGGTGCTGGCGACCGGCGGCTACAGCAACGTCTACTACCTGTCGACCAACGCCAAGGGCTCCAACGCCACCGCCATCTGGCGCGCCCACCGGCGCGGCGCCCTGTTCGCCAACCCCTGCTTCACCCAGATCCATCCCACCTGCATCCCGGCCTCGGGCGACTACCAGTCCAAGCTGACGCTGATGAGCGAATCGCTGCGCAACGACGGCCGGATCTGGGTGCCCAAGGACCCCGCCGACACGCGCTCGCCGGACCGCATCCCCGACGCCGACCGCGACTATTACCTGGAGGTCAAGTACCCGGCCTTCGGCAACCTGGTGCCGCGCGACGTGGCGGCCAGGAACGCCAAACAGGTGGTGGACGGCGGCCGCGGCGTCGGGGCGCAGAAAAACGGCGTCTACCTGGACTTCGGCGACGCCGTGCGGCGCCTGGGCCGCGCCATCGTCGAGGACCGCTACGGCAACCTGTTCGAGATGTACGAAAAGATCACCGGCGAAGACCCCTGGGTGACGCCGATGCGCATCTACCCGGCCCCCCACTACACCATGGGCGGCCTGTGGGTGGACTACAACCTGATGAGCACGATCGACGGCCTGTTCGTCGCCGGCGAAGCCAACTTCTCCGACCACGGCGCCAACCGCCTGGGAGCGAGCGCCCTGATGCAGGGGCTGGCCGACGGCTATTTCATCCTCCCCTACACCCTGGGCAACTACCTGGCGGGCCACCTGGGCGAAGCGCTGTCGGCCGACGGCGACGCCTTCGCCGGCGTCGAAGCCCAGGTGCGGGAGCGGCTGGAGCGCTTGCAGTCCGGCTCCGGGAGCAACGCCGGCGCTGCCGGCGGCGGGGGCCGCAGCGCCGAATCGTTCCACCGCCAGCTGGGCCACCTGGTGTGGCACGCCTGCGGCATCTCGCGCACCGCCGCCGGCCTGACCCAGGCGATCGGCCAGATCGCCGCGTTGCGCGAAGAGTTCTGGGCCACCCTGCGGGTCAGCGGCGCGCCGCTGGAGATGAACCAGGACCTGGAAAAGGCGGGGCGCGTCGCCGACTACTTCGAGCTGGCGGAGCTGATGTGCCGCGACGCCCTGGACCGCGACGAATCGTGCGGCGGCCACTTCCGCGAAGAGCACCAGACCGCCGAGGGCGAAGCGCTGCGCGACGACGAGCGGTACACCTTCGTCTCCGCCTGGCAGTGGCAGGGCGCCGGCCAGGCCGAGGTGCGCCAGACCGAACCTCTTCACTTCGAGTCGGTGGAACTGTCCCGCAGGAGCTACAAATAATGAACCTGACTCTCTTCGTCTGGCGCCAGGCGGGGCCGGCAGCGGCCGGGCGCATGGCGCGCTACGAGGCGCGCGACATCAACCCGGACAGCTCCTTTTTGGAGATGCTCGACGTCGTCAACGAGCGGCTGGCCGAAAGCGGCCAGGATCGCATCGCCTTCGACCACGACTGCCGCGAAGGGATCTGCGGCATGTGCGGCTTCATGATCAACGGCGAAGCGCATGGGCCGCGCCGCGGCACCACCGTGTGCCAGCTGCACATGCGGCATTTCAAGGACGGCGACGTGCTGCACCTGGAGCCCTGGCGGTCGCGCGGCTTTCCGGTGGTCAAGGACCTGATGGTCAACCGCGGCGCCTTCGACCGCATCATCCAGGCCGGCGGCTTCATCTCGGTCGCGACCGGCAGCGCCCCCGAAGCCAACCTGATGCCGATCCCCAAGGGGATCGCCGACCGCGCTTTCGAAGCCGCCGAGTGCATCGGCTGCGGCGCCTGCGTGGCGCAGTGCCCGAACGGCGCGGCGCAGCTGTTCACCGCCGCCAAGATCTCCCACCTCGCCTTGCTGCCGCAGGGGCAGCCGGAGCGCTCGCCGCGGGCGCTGGCCATGGTCGAAGCGATGGAGCGTGAGGGATTTGGCTACTGCAGCAACCACGCCGAGTGCGAAGCCGTCTGCCCCAAGCGCATCTCGATCGACTGCATCGCCCGGCTCAACCGCGACTTTCTGCGCGCCCGGGCCGCAGCGCCGCCGCGCGGGCCGCAGGGCGGCGCCGGCGGCGCATCCTGAGGAGCGCTGGCCGGCCGGGCGGCGCGCCAGCGGCAAGGAGTGAGCAAGCCATGGCCCACCTGGTGATGCAGGACCTGGACCCGCGGGTGGTCGAAGCCCTGGCGGAGCGCGCCACGCGGCACGGCACCTCCATCGAGGCCGAGGCGCGGGCCGTGCTGGAAGGCGCGCTCGGCCTGTCGCGGGCGCGGGCGCTGGAGGGCGCGCGCCGCCTGCGGGCGCAGTGGGCGGGCCGGCCGCTGGCGGGCAGCGACGAGCTGTTGCGGGCGGACCGCGACCGCCTGAGCGGCGACGCCGGCGACGACCCGGCGCCCGCCCGGGGAGGCGGCTGATGCAGCGCTGCGTGGTGGACGCCTCGGTCGTGGCGCTGTGGTACTTCCCGCAGCCGGCCACGCCCCACGCCGACGCCCTGCTGGCCGGCAGGTGCGAGCTGCTGGCGCCCGACCTGCTGCACCTCGAGATCGCCGCCCTGGTGGCGCGCCGGGTGCGCCGCGGCGAGATCGACGAAGAGGGCGGGCGCGCCGTGCTGGCCGAGCTGCGCCAGGTCCCCTTCGAGTGGGCGCCGGTCGCCACCCTGGTCCCCGCCGCCCTGGACCTGGCGCTGCGCGCCGATCTCAGCCTGGCGAGCAGCCTCTACCTGGCGCTGGCCATCCGCGACTCCTGTTCGCTGGTCACCGCCGACCGCCAGCTGTACGAAACCGCCTGCGCCGCCGGGCACGCCCGCAACCTGGTCTGGCTGGGCGACTTAGCCAGCGCGTAGCTCCTCTCAGCGACTCTCCGGCTGCACCGCAGTCTGTGCATTTTTTGCAGTTTGTCGGCGTCAGCGACGCGGAGGAGGGGTTGCGTTTGGCGGCAGTGATTCGTATAGTCTGCACATTCGACCCAAAAACGGAGGCGGAATGTTGAATAGACAGGAGATTTTGAAGGCTTCTGACGAGCAGGGAGTGCGCTTCATGCGCCTCCAGTTCACCGACATCCTCGGGATCATCAAGAACGTCGAGATCCCGCGCAGCCAATTTGAGAAGGCGCTGGACGGACAGATCCTGTTCGACGGCTCGTCGATCGAAGGCTTCACCCGCATCGAAGAGTCCGACATGCTGCTGGTGCCCGACCTGGCCACGTTCCGGGTCAATCCCTGGTCCAATCCCGACGGCTCCAAGGTGGCGCGCATGATCTGCGACGTCTACATGCCGGACGGCGACCCGTTCGTCGGCTGTCCGCGCATGACCCTCAAGCGCCAGGTCGAGCGGGCCAAGAAGCACGGCTTCACCATGGTCGCCGGCCCCGAGGCCGAATTCTTCCTGTTCCAGCGCGACGAAAAGGGCGGCGTGCGCATCGAAACCCACGACGTCGGCGGCTACTTCGACCTGACGCCGGTCGATCGCGGCGAAGAGTGCCGGCGCGACATCGTCATCGTGCTGGAGGCGATGGGCTTCGAAGTCGAGGCGGCGCACCACGAGGTCGCCCCCGGTCAGCACGAAATCGACTTCAAGTACGCCGATGCCCTGTCCACCGCCGACAACGTCACCACCTTCCGCTTCGTGGTCAAGAAGGTGGCCCAGGACCACAACCTGCACGCCACCTTCATGCCCAAGCCCATCTTCGGCGTCAACGGCTCCGGCATGCACGTGCACCAGAGCCTCCTCAACAGCGCCGGCGAAAACGCCTTCTACGATCCCGACGCGCCCTGGCAGCTGTCCAAGGTGGCGCTGTCCTACATCGGCGGCATCCTGGAGCACGCCACGGGCTTCTCCGCGGTCACCAACCCGCTGGTCAACTCCTACAAGCGGCTGGTCCCCGGCTACGAAGCGCCGATCAACGTCGCCTGGTCGGAAAAGAACCGCAGCCCGCTGGTGCGCGTCCCCGCCAAGCGCGGCATGTCCACCCGCTGCGAAGTGCGCATGCCCGACCCCTCCTGCAACCCCTACCTGGCCCTGGCCGTCATGCTGGCCTCCGGCATGGACGGCCTGGAGCGCAAGCTGGACGCCGGCGCGCCGGTCAACAAGAACATCTTCACCATGAGCGCCCGCGAAAAGGCCCGCCTGCGCATCGCGCAGCTCCCCGCCAACCTGCAGGACGCCCTGGACAAGATGGAAAAGGACGACGTCGTGCGCGACGCCCTGGGCACCCACATCTTCGAGCACTACCTGCGCGCCAAGCGCCAGGAGTGGGCCGCCTACATCTCCCACGTCCACCCCTGGGAGCAGGACCGCTACCTCACCGAGTACTGATCCCCTCGGTGGGGCGAAGTGCTGACCGCCGGCCTCGCCGCTGGCGGCCCGCCGCTTCGCCCCACCGCCGTTGTTTGCGCGTGGTACACGACGCCATGCGGCAGGGCGTAGAATCGCCACATGGCTACCCGGAAGCGGACCGCCGCCGGAGGACCTGCCGAGGCTGCGCGAGTCGATGGGCTGTATCGGCCCTTCGTGCCGTTCGCGGATTGGGGCAGGCTCGGCGGCGTGCGCCGGGATCTGTGGGCGCGGTTCGCCGCCGCGCTCGCCCAACGCCGGCAGCTGGCCCGCCCCGACCTGCTGGAGCGGGCGGTGGCGGTTGCGCTGCGCTCGGCCGCCCTGGATACCGGTGCCATCGAAGGTTTGTACCAGGTCGATCGCGGCTTCACCTGGAGCGTCGCGGTGCAAAGCTTCGCCTGGGAGCTGGCTCTGGCGGAGCGGGGCGACAGCGTGCCGCAGCTGTTCGCCGCCCAGCTGGCGGGCTACGAGCTGGTGATCGGCCTGGTGGGCGGACGGGCGCCGCTGGGCGAGGCGTGGTTGCGCTCCCTGCACGAGCGGATCTGCGCGCCGCAAGCGACGTACCGTGTGCTGACCGCCCAGGGGTGGCAGCAGCAGACGCTGCCGCTGGGCCTCTACAAGGCGGTGGCCAACCAGGTGCGGCTGGCGGACGGCACCGTACACGCCTACGCGCCGGTTGCGGACGTGGCGGCGGAGATGCACCGCCTGGTGGAGCAGCTCCGCTCCCCGGCATTCGAAAACGCCCATCCGGTCGAGCAGGCTGCCTACGCCCATCATGCGTTCACCGCCGTGCACCCCTTCGCCGACGGCAATGGCCGGGTGGCCAGGGCGCTGGCATCGGTCTACCTGTACCGCAGCCTTGGCATTCCGTTCGTGGTCTTCGCGCACCAGCGATCGCCATACTTTGACGCCCTGGAGCACCTGGACCGCGGCGATGCCGACCCATGGCTCTCCTTTGTCGCCGACCGCGGTATCGACACGATGCAGCTCGTCCTCGAAAGCCTGCAGGCGGCAGCCGCGCCGCGCCCGGACGAAATCGCCGAGCCGATGGCCGCGGACGATGGAGCGCGGGGCCGTACCGATGCCGAGTGGGACAACCTGGCGCTGCACCTGCTGGTGGGGTTGCAGGACCGCTGGGTGCGCGCCATCGCGCCGCTTCTGGCCGGCGCCGCGATCGAGCGCGGGCCTGGCGATTGGCGGCCGCCCGCGGGCTATCGCCGCATCGACAGCCCGCGTTTTCCCGTCCTGACGCTGGCGCTGCGAGCGCCGGCCCCGGTGGCGTTCACGCGCATGATCTCCTTGCGGGTGAACGTGGCACTGGACGATGCCAATCCCTTCGCCTTCCAGCTGGAGGCCTGCGGCAGCGACGACCGGCTGGACGTGCGCGACGCCGACGTGGCTCCCGACGTCAGCGACAGCCTCCTGTTCCGCATCGACCTGTGGACCGAGCGCCAGCTGGCCACGATGATGGCGGAGCGGGCGCGCCAGGTGGCCGGCGCCCCGGCCTAGCCGAAGCGCCCTTCGCCGCGGCAAGACCTCCCCCCCTCGCCCCCGGCCCGAGCGCGGTCGCGCCGTCAGGCGCGCCGCGGTCGGGGCAATCAGCCGTAGGTGCGACGACGCCTTCCGCGAGCGTGTGGCGGCGAAGGTTCACCGTGCGAGGCAACCCTTTCTACCGTTCAGGTCACCAATGCGTTATGAGCCACACCCATCGAGCTCGGCTCGAGCAGGTGCGGATCAGGCGGCTTTATGGAGAACCTGAACCGCAGTCACTGAGACTGAGGAGAGCACAGATGAAAGAAAGACCTTCCCGATGGGCTGTCGCGTTCATCCTGCTGTTCTCCAGCGCGTCAGCCTACGCCCAGGACGCGTGCGAACGCCTCACTGCGGCAAAGATTCCCAACGCCGCGATTACGCTCGCGCAGACGGTTGCGGCGGGCACGTTCAACGGCCCTCCCGCGCTTAGCGGCACCGATCTCTCGCCTTTATATAAGAGTCTCCCGGCATTCTGCCGCGTCGTTGCCGAGGCGAAGCCGACCGCGGACTCCGACATCAAGCTCGAAGTCTGGCTTCCGGTCTTGGGATGGAATGGCAAGCTGCAAGGGATCGGCAGTGGCGGATTCGCCGGACTGATTGACGATATGCAGCTCGCATTGTCGGTGAAGGCGGGGTACACCGCGACGGCGACGGACACGGGCCATACGGGATCTCCGGGCGATGCGGGTTGGGCGATGGGGCACCCGGAAAAGATTATCGATTTCGGTCATCGCGGAATTCATGAGATGACGCGCGTCGCCAAGACGGTCATCGCGGCTTATTACTCCAAGCCGCCGCAGCGCTCATACTTCGCCGGATGTTCCGACGGCGGGCGTGAGGCGTTGATGGAAGCCCAACGTTATCCCGAGGACTATGACGGAATCCTGGCCGGCGCTCCCGCGAACAACTGGACTGCTCTGCTCGCGACTGCAGCGTATGACATCCAGGTCCTGACGACGGATTCGGCCAGCTTCATTCCTCTGGCAAAGATTCCCACGATTGGAGCGGCGGTGAACGCCGCGTGCGACGAGGTGGATGGCGTGCACGATGGGATTCTGAACGATCCGCGGCAGTGTCACTTCGATCCCGCGACGATCCAGTGCAAGGGAGAGGATTCCGACAAATGCCTGACGGCTGCGCAGGTCGCTGCGTTGAAGAAACTCTACGCGGGAACGCTTGATTCCGAAGGGCACGTGGTGTACCCCGGCTATCTGCCCGGCGCCGAAGAGGGCCAAGGCGGCTGGGGACTCTGGATCACCGGCCCGGCGCCCGCGAAGAGTTTCATGGCGGCTTTCGCCAATGGATTCTTCTCCGCCTTTGTCTTCGGGAACTCCGCTTGGGACTACAAGACGTTCAAGGTTGATGCGGACCTGAAAGCCGCCAATGAGAGAACCGCGCAGGCCCTGAACGCTATGGATCCCGACCTCAAGCCGTTCAAAGCCCGCGGAGGAAAGTTGGTTCTCTATCACGGCTGGAACGATCCGGCGATCACGGCGTTGAACACGATCGACTATTACGAGAGCGTCATCAAGAAGATGGGGCAAAAAGACGTCGACTCTTTTGTCCGCCTCTACATGGCGCCGGGCCTGCAACACTGCGCCGGAGGCCCGGGACCGGATTCCTTCGGAGCGGTGCTGACGCCGCTGTCGGACGTCGCCGTCCATGATCCGAAGTTCGACGACCCGCAGCATAGCGTCCACGCGTCTTTGGAGCAGTGGGTGGAAAAGGCCGCGGCGCCGTCAAAAATCATTGCGTCGAAGTTCGAGGGCCAGGACCGCACGCACGCGAAGATGACGCGGCCTCTATGCCCATATCCGCAGGTAGCGAAGTACAAAGGCCGCGGCGATCCGAATGACGCCGCGAACTTTGAGTGCGAGCGGCCGACGAAATAAGCACCTGTGCACGCAGCCCCAGGATTCATGGACAGGTTGCCCTGTATACCCTCATCGCTCAGAGCTGCCTGGACCACGATGTAGCTCTCGTCACCAGGGATGGCGACTTTCGCCATTTCGCCGCAGCCCGCGGCCTGCAACTACTCGGCTGAGCTCATTACGGATGACCTCAACCAAGGTGGCTGTGCCGCCTGGCTGACCGGCGTAAGGTTCATGGCGCTGCCCAAATGACGCGAGGGCTCAGTTTCTACTACGATGCGAAGGAAGATGCTCCGCGGGCCACGGCGGAGCTCCAACCGAGCGAATACTACGAGGAACTCACCTATGAGAACCCAAAGTGGGGCAATGGCTAAGCCAATCCGGCCGGCGCGCGGGCCGTCCGCCTGGGGTCCCCTTCTTGCCGGGCAGGATCGCCAGCGGGCTCTGACGGCGGTGCATGCGATTGCCGACGATCTCCGAACGCTCCCCTTGCCGCGGCAAACCTCCGAGTCGGTCTGCGACCTGGCGTGCGCAGCTCTGTTCCTTACCTATCTGGCGCAGGCAACGGGCCGCACCGGCGATGCCGTGGCGGCGCAGACGCTGCTTGAAGCTGCCACCGACCGCGCAGGCGTCGCCGAGCAGCTACCGATGTCCCTCCAAAGCGGCGCCACGGGGCTCGCCTGGGTCCTCCACCACATCGCGAAGGTACTCGAGCTCGAGGGCGCCGCGGTAGCCACGAGCTCCCTCGACGAAGAGCTGCTTGGACGTCTGCATGGCCCCGCGGACATCGGCGAGCCGTACGATCTGCTCGACGGACTCGTCGGGCTGGGGGTCTACGGCTTCGAGTCCGGAAACCGCCCGCTGGTGGAGAGAGTCATCCGTCGCCTGGCGGCACGCAAGCAGGCTGCCGCCGAAGGTCTTGCCTGGCATATCCCTCCGGAGGACGGCGAGGGAGACTGGTTCGCAGAGGGCCACTCCAACCTGGGACTCGCGCACGGCGTCGCGGGCGTCGTCGCCTTTCTGGCCGGCGCCATGGCCGAGGACATCGAACCAGACACGGCTCGTCCGCTGCTGCTTGACACGGTCCACTGGGTCCGCCGCCAGCGCCTGCCGGACGGCGAGGCGCGCGCTTTTCCCTGGGTTGTAACCCCTGGACGGCCGCCGTTGACGCAGGGCCTCGATCCGGGGTGGGCCTACGCGGATTCGGGCATTGCTGCGGCGCTCGGCCACGCGGCGCGGGTGCTCGGCGACGCGGACCTTCTGGAGGAAGCCCTCCTGGTAGCCGAACGGGAGGCCGCAGGCATGGACGAGCTGCCGGTGCGCCAGCCCAGCATCGGCTACGGACCGGCGGGCTTTGCGCAGATCTTCACGCGCCTCTACCGGCAGACGGGTCGGCCGACGTTCCGGCGCGCCGCTCGCAGGGAGGTCGTTCGCCTCTTGGAAATGCAAGCGCCCGGAATGGGAGCTGGCGGTTTCTTGTCGCAAGACGAAGCGGGTCGACCGCACCAGGCGGACGTCAGCTTCCTTCGCGGCACCAGCGGCATCGGCCTTGTACTGCTGGGCGTCGCGACTGCCGTCGATCCGCTGTGGGACCGGCTTCTTCTACTCTCTCCTCTCCGCCTGGAACCGCGCTAAAAACGCACTCCGCGATAGCCCCGGCTCCATTTCCGAAGTTTCGCGCACTGCTATAGATGTGAAGACTCAATCCCTGGCAGAAGTCGACCAGGGCCGGACCGAGAAAGGACACCAAGATGAAGAAGCAGAGCACCATCCTGAAGAAGCTGAGGATCAACAGCGAAACCCTGCTCCCTCTGGCATCACGCCAGATCCATAACGTTAAAGCGGGGGCGGGTGCCGGCACAATGGTACACCTCAACAACTCACGCGTCATCCACGACTAGGATGCCTTTTCGCCAGGTACTCGCGGCGCGATCGAGCGCTGTCGATGTGGCGGCCCAAGGTCTTCGCCGCGCCGTGAGTACCAATGCCAGGCGGCCTCTCGCCCATACATGGCTGAAGCCCCTGCTCCCGACCTTAAAGGCTGCGTGAGCCTGGCGGCTCACGCAGCTGCTCCTGCGATACGAACGACTCCGGCCCCTTGAGCGGTGACTTGACGGCCAGCACTGCTCACTTTTGCCTGCCGCGGGACGTCGCGGCGGCCGAGCGCGCGGCCGGCCGGATGCTGCAAGATGCCACCATGTTCAGCGTTTCATGATGTGCAGGGCGCGCTCCACGATCTTGTCGACGGTGAAGCCGAAGCGCAGATACAGGTCCTTGGCCGGCGCCGAGGCGCCGAAGCCTTCCATGCCGATCATTTCAGATGGAAAAGGACGATTTCGTGCGCGCTGCTACAGTATCGGACGACAGCGGTCCAGGATATGGTTTGCCTCAGCGGTGTGCATGAAGGCGCTGAACGAGAATCCCGATTTGAACTCGGTTGTGGGCAAGATCTGGTCTCCCGTCAGAACATCAGCGCATAGCATAAGAGCCTCGGCGTATAACGTCATCACCTCATCCGCGGCGAAAGCCAACGCGCACAGATCGAGCAGTTCGGGGTCGACGGCGCCATCTGCTTTGCCGGTGCACCTCGAGCTGGCCCGCGGTCACGCGGCCCTGGGTCACGAGTACCAGGCGATCGCTGCCAAGCAGAACTCTCTGGACTGCTTGTTCTGCTTTCTTAAGGGCGCTCGCCGATCAGGCGCTCAACGCACGGTTCGCTCCAGGAAACGCTGACTGGGTGCCCGGTAGGGCTGCCGAGTTGCACCTCCCGCCTGAATTCTACGGCGAGGTTTCGGTACCTGAGGGACGCATAGCTGGTATGCTTGAGGCGCTGAAACACCGCAAGGAGTGAGGGATGAACAAGCACGGTCTGGTGTGGCTGATGCTGGCCTGCGCGTTGGTGTGGGCGGGGCGCGCGCAGGCGGCCTCGGTGGCGGAGGTGAAGGCGCGCGGCAAGCTGGTGATGCTGTGCTTTCCGCACCAGGAGAATCCGTTCATTCGCGTCAAGACCGAGATCGACCTGCAGCATTATGAAGGCATCGATTACGAGGTCATGGCAGGCTTTGCGCGCTCGCTGGGTGTGCCGCTGGAGGTGCGCCCGGTGAAGCCGTCGTTCGCCGCCCTGGTGCCGGAGCTGCTCGCCGGCAAGGGCGACGTGATCGCCAGCTCCTTCAGCATCACGCCCGAGCGTCGCGCCAAGGTGGAGTTTTCGACGCCGTACTTTGCCGTGCATCCGGTGGTGGTGGTGCGGGCCGACAGCGCCGCGCGGACGCCCGCCGACCTGGCCGGCAAGACCGCGGCGACGGTGCGGGGATCGAGCCTCGAAGAGCGCACGCGCGCGCTCAAGCCGGGCAAGATCGACTACGTCGACTTCACCCGCTGGAACTACGACGCCCTGGACGACAAAGAGGCCGATTTCACCGTCCTGGACGAAACTTCGACCTGGCGCCTGCTGCGCTTCTACCCGGCGCTCACGGTGGCGTTCCAGCTGCCCGGCATCGACACCTACGCCTATGCCGTCGCCCCCGGCGGCGACCTGCGCGCCGCCCTGGACCGCTACCTGGACCAGCTGCGCAAGAACGGCCGCCTGGCGGAGATCGTGCGCCGCTTCGTGGGTGACGCCGGCGCCGCCGGCCTGCTCGCCGCCGCGCCGGCCAAGCCATAGGGCCGGCTCTCCGCTCTCGTTTGCCACCGCTCAGCCGGCGGCGCCCTCGCGAGCCGCGACCCGGTTGTCGGGAACTTGCGAGTAAGATAAAGTGGCAAACACGTCAATTGCGGCAGCAGTCCCGTGCTGGCGGTGCAGAGCGTCCGGACGGCATGGTGGGCGGGTGGGCAGCATCCTGCCTGCCGTGGCTTGCCGCCAGCGTCATGCAGGGTCACTGCTGTCCTTTCCAAGGAGGAATCTCGGATGAATCCCATGAAGAGTGCATTGCTGGGGGGAGTGCTGTTGCTGGCGTCGGTTGCCGCGGGGGGCGCCGCGGTGCAGCAGACCGCCTGCCCCGTGCCGCAGTCTCCCCGCAACATGCAAGGCCCCTACGACGGCGCCTCCACCCAATCGATCGTGACGGGCATCAGCCCCACACAGGACGAGCTGCACTACAGGGCGCGCCAGCCGGGCGCACCGGACCTGACCCTGTACCGCTGCGGCCAGCACTACCACGTGCCGGTCGAGGACGTGCAGGGCTGCCGTGGCGAGGCCGACGTGACCTCGCTGCCTGCGTCAGCGGCGCCCTGGGTGCCTTCGCCCGACCAGTGGATCGAGGTCCACACCGCCTACTCGTCCGTAAAACCCCCCGTCCCCTGTCCCGACCCCGAGAGCCTCAACTGCTGCGATGGCACGGTCCTGGTTCTCGGTTTCAGCGCCAAGGTCAGCGCGATGCCGGGCGGCAGCCAGCCGATCCTCACTCCGCCGGCGCACCAATACGTCGAATGGTCGGGTTCGAACACCGGTACCGACAAGGTGCGGCCCACCGACTGCAAACCCACCGCGGCAGCCTGGAGCTTCCGGCTGGGCTGCAATTTCACGGTCGGAACGAACCAGTTGGGCGCCAACCTCCCCGGCGGCCCGCAGGGAGCCCGGCCGCTCCAGGCGGGCGCCCGCGTGAGCAACGACCTGACCCTGGTGACGCCGGCCAAGCACTGAGCGGCAAGCGTGGGTGGCGAAGCGCGCCTGCCCCGCCTGCCCTGTCCGGGCGGAGTGCGGCGGGGCGGGCTGGTCAGCCTTCGTTGTCGTTGGATTTGAGGCCGGCCTTCTTGGCGTAGTAGCGGAAGCTGCGGAAGCTCATGTGCAGCAGCTCGGCGGCCTGGGTCTGGACGCCGCCGGTGCGCTCCAGGGCCTGGGCCATCAGCTGACTGCGGATCTCTTCGAGGTGGGCTTCCAGGTCCAGACCGTCTTCGGGCAGATTGACCATCTCCTGCTGCGAGCGGCGGTTTCCCAGCAGCTGCGCCGGCAGGTCGCGGGTCGAGATGGTGTCGGCGTGCGACAGTGCCAGCGACCGTTCGATCACGTTTTCCAGCTCGCGTACGTTGCCGGGCCAGTCGTGCGCTTCGAGCAGGCGCATGGCCTCGGTCGAGATCTGGCGCGGCGGCAGGTCCATCTGGCGGCAGTACTTCTGCAGGAAGAAATCCACCAGCAGCGGGATGTCTTCGCGCCGCTGGCGCAGCGGCGGCAGGTGGATCGGCAGGACGTTGATGCGGTAGTAGAGGTCCTCGCGAAACTCGCCGGAAGCCAGGCGGCTTTCCAGGTCCTGGTTGGTGGCGGTGATGACGCGCACGTCCACCAGCTCTTCCTGGTTGCCGCCCACCTTGCGCACCACCTTCTGCTGCAGCGCCCGCAGCAGCTTGACCTGCATCGAGGGCGTCATCTCGCCGATCTCGTCCAGGAACAGGGTGCCGTGGTCGGCCTCCTGGAACAGCCCCTTCTTTTCGCGCACGGCGCCGGTGAAGGCGCCGCGCTCGTGGCCGAACAGCTCGCTTTCCAAAAGGTTTTCGGGCAGGGCGCCGCAGTTGATGGAGAGGAACCGGCGGCCGGCGCGCGGCGACGAGAAGTGGATGGCGCGCGCGATCAGCTCCTTGCCGGTGCCGCTTTCGCCGTGGACCAGAACCGTCGAGGTGGTGCGGGCGATGCGTTCGACCAGGGCGAAGATGCTCTGCATGCTGGAGCTCTTGCCGATGATGTTGTTGAACGTGTACTTCTGCTCCAGCTCGCGCCGCAGGTAGACGTTCTCGTCGGCGAGCTGCGCCCGTTCGATCGCCTTCTGGGTGATGATCTTCAGCTCTTCGACGTCGAACGGCTTGGACACGTAGTCGTAGGCGCCCAGCCGCATCGCTTCGATCGCCGTCTTGGTCGAGGTGAAGGCGGTCATCATCACCACCGCCGTCGATGGGCTGCCGGCCTTGATCTCGCGCAGCAGATCCAGACCGTTGCCGTCGGGCATCAGGATGTCGCACAGCACCAGCGCGTAGCTGTTGGCGGCGAGCGAGCGCTGCGCTTCGGCCGTCGAGTGGGCGGTGTCGACCGCGAACCCTTCGGACTCGAAGAGCAGCGACAGAAATTCCAGGATGCTGTCTTCGTCGTCGACGATGAGGAGCTTGGCGGCCATGGTCAGCTGAGCGTTTCGGCGGTGACGGCGGCGGCCCGGGTGCGGGCGGCGCCGGGCGGCGGCGCACCGGCGCCCGCGCCGGTGGCGGGCAGCTCCACGGTGATGGTGGTGCCGCCGCCGGGAGAGCTTTCGACGCGCAGCCGGCCGCGGTGGTCTTCGACGATGCGGTAGACGATCGCCATGCCGATGCCGGTGCCGCCGTCGAAGAACGAATGAAAGGGATGGAAGAGGTTGGCCCGCTCCGTTTCCGACATGCCGCGGCCGGTGTCGATCACCTGCAGCCGGTAGGTGTCGCCGTCCAGGCGCCCGACCAGGCGGAAGGTGCCGCCCTCCGGCATCGCCCGCAGGGCGTTGCGCGCCAGGTTCCAGAAGATCTGGCTGACCTGGTCGGGGTCGGCGATCAGGCGTGCGGAGCGCGGTTCCAGGTCGAGCTCCAGGCGGTGATTGCTGGAGACCTCTTCGCTGTTGCCGAGCAGCTCCATGTTTTCGGCCAGCAGCCGGCCGATGTCGAACGGCGCGATGGTGCGCTCGCGCGGCCGGGCGAAGCGCAAAAAGCCCTTGATCGTGCGGTCGAGCCGCTGGCTCTCCTTGCGCAGGATCTCGATCAGGCGGCGCTGCGCCACCTCGTCGGGTTTGGTGCTGGAGAGCAGCTGCACCGACCCCGAGATCGCCGCCAGCGGGTTGCCGATTTCATGCGCCAGGCCGGCGGCCAGCTCGCCGACCGCCGCCATGCGGTCCTTCATGCGCAGCTCCTCCTGCATGCGGCGCCACGCCGTCAGGTCCTGGAAGATCACGATATAGCCGCGATGCGCGCCCATGGCGTCGCTCAGGCGCGACACCGAAAAGCCGATGAACACCAGGTCGGTGCCCACCGGCACCTGCACCTCCAGGCGGAGCTTGCCCGGCGTCGAGCTGGCCGCGGTCATCTCCTCCCAGGCGCCGGTCGAAACCAGGCCGGAACGGTGGATGGGCGAGGCCAGGAGCTGTTCTTCGCTCTGCCGCAGGATGGCGACGCCGGCCTGGTTGACGCTGGTGATGACGCCTTCCAGGTCGGTGGTCATCAGGCCGCTGCTGATCGATTGGATGACGTCGCGGTGCACCACCTGCAGGTAGGCGAGGTGCTCGCTTTTGACTTCCAGCTCGCGCTCGGCGCGGGTGGCGTCGTGGGCCAGAAACGAGGTGAGCAGCGCCATGGCGTAGAAGCCGAAAAAGTGCACCGCCAGGTTGTAGATCACGTTCCAGCGGGCGATGGCGTCGACCGCGCTCAGCCGCTGGGGCGCCGCGGCCGCCCGCGGCCGGTTGCCGCGCTCGCCGGCGGCCGGGGGCAGCGGCGAGGCTGCCTGTCCCCGAACCGATGAAGGCGGCGGCCCTGGCGTCGCGTCCACCACGGTGGGCCCCACCGCTTCCCCCGTGTCCGCCGTCGGCGCCGTCAGGTCCTGCGGCTGCTGCAGCCAGCCGGCGGCGACCGACAGCGTCATGCCGGCGTACAGCACGAAGGCGCAGGTGGCGATGGTGACGCCGGCGCGGCGCCGCAGCAGGGTGGACGCCACGGCGATGATGACCAGGTACAGCAGGGTGAAGGGGCTGGAACCGCCGCCCAGGTGGAACACCATGACGGTGATCAGCAGCAGGTCGCCGCCGAACTGCACGTAGGCATGGGCGGCAAGGTGGTGCCGCAGCAGGCGCAGCAGGGCGATGTAGACCAGGGTGGCGCCGAAGGTGGCGGCGGCGAGCAGCATGATCCAGCGCGTCGGCTCGGCGGCAAAGGCGCCGGGGCGCGCCAGCTGGAGCAGGAAGAAGGGCAGCAATACGCTGGTCACCGCCACCACGCGGATGGCGATGTACCAGCGGATATGGCGTGCCAGGGCGACCATCGATGAGCGGCGGGGCCGGTGTCCGGCGCCGGGTGACGTCCGGCGCCGGTGCGGTCCCGCGTTTTTTATCCGATCTTCGACAGGACGTCGTAAAGCGGCAGATACATCGCCGTCACGATCGTGCCGATGATGACGCCCAGGACGCTGATCATCAGCGGCTCGATCAGCTTCATCAGGCCGGCCACCGCGGTGTCGACCTCATCTTCGTAGAAGTCGGCGATCTTGGAAAGCATCTGGTCCAGGGCGCCGGTCTGCTCGCCGACGTTGATCATCTGGATCACCATCGCCGGGAACACTTTGGTTTCGGCGAGCGGTTCGCTGATCGTCTTGCCCTCTTCGACGCTCTTGCGCACCACCATGACGGCGTCTTCGATGATGGCGTTGCCGGCGGTCTTGGCGGTGATCTCCAGGCCGTCCAGGATCGGCACGCCCGAGGAGGTGAGGGTCGCCAGGGTGCGGCAGAACCGTGCCACGGCGATCTTGCGCAACAGCATGCCGATCACCGGGATCTTGAGCAGGAAGCCGTCGAGGACGCGCCGGCCGCGGTAGGTGTTGTGCCAGCGGCTGATGGCGACGCTGCCGGCGACGATGACGATGGCGATGAAGATGAAGTAGCGGCCGATGAAGTTGCTGGAGCCGACCACCACGCGGGTGATGAAGGGCAGCTCGCCGCCCAGGCCGGCAAACAGCTGGGCGAACACCGGGATGACCTTCCACAGGATGATGAACACCACGAAGGCGGCGATGACGATGACCGCCACCGGATAGATCAAGGCCGACTTGACCTGGCTCTTGAGCTTGACCGCCTTTTCGATGTAGGTCGACAGGCGTTGCAGGATCACGTCCAGGATACCGCCGGCTTCGCCGGCCGACACCATGTTGGTGTACAGGTTGTCGAACGCCTTGGGGTGCTTGCGCATCGCGTCCGCCAGCGACGAGCCGGATTCGACGTCGGTGCGGACGCCCTGGATCACCGCCTGGAAGACGCGGTTCTCTTCCTGCTCGCCGAGGATTTCCAGGCACTGCACGAGCGGCAGGCCGGCGTCGAGCATGACCGAGAACTGGCGGGTGAAGATGGCGATCCGCTTGCTGCTGATGCCGCGCGGGAAGGGGAGGCGTGGGATCAGCTTGATCTGGCGCCCCTTCTCGCGGATGGTGGTGACCTGGATCTGCTGGCGTCGCAGCACGGCGATGGCCGCCGCCTGCGAGTCCGCGAGCAGCTGGCCTTCCTGGACCTGACCGCCGCGTGTACGACCTTTCCAAACGAAGCTGGGCATCGTGGCGCTCCTTACCTGCAGCCTGACCTCAAGCCTGCATCGCCGGACCCAGGCTGGCGGGGCCGCGGGCGATGATCTCTTGCAGTTCGTCGGGATACGAAGAGCGGGACATGGCGGTCTCCAGCGAGATCAGGCGGCGGAAGTAGAGCGCGGCCAGCGACTGGTTGAAGGTCTGCATTCCGTGCTTGGCCTGGCCGGCCTGCATCATGCCGTAGATCTGGTGCACCTTGTCTTCGCGGATGAGGTTGCGTATGGCGGCGCTGGGCACCAGGATCTCCATGGCCAGCGCCCTGCCCTTGCCGCCGGCGCGCGGCAGCAGCGCCTGGCAGAGGATCCCCTCCAGCACCAACGACAGCTGGGCGCGGATCTGCGTCTGCTGGTGGGCGGGGAACACGTCGATGATGCGGTTGATCGATTGCGCCGCCGAGTTGGTGTGCAGGGTGGCGAAGGTCAGGTGGCCGGTTTCGGCGATGCGCAGGGCCGATTCCACGGTTTCGAGGTCGCGCATCTCGCCGATCAGCACCACGTCGGGGTCCTGGCGCAGCGCCGACCGCAGCGAGTTGGCGAAGCTGTGGGTATCGGCGTGGATCTCGCGCTGGTTGACGATGCAGCTCTTGTGGGAATGGAGGTATTCGACCGGGTCTTCGACCGTGACGATGTGTTCGTGGCGCTCGCGGTTCACCTTGTCCAGCATGGCCGCCAGGGTGGTCGACTTGCCCGAGCCGGTCGGCCCGGTGACCAGCACCAGGCCGCGCGGCTTTTCGCACATGCGCTCGATGACCGGCGGCAGCCCCAGGTCGCGAAAACCGCGGATCTCGAACGGGATCTGCCGGAACACGGCGGCGATGGCGCCGCGCTGATGAAAGATGTTGGCGCGAAAGCGGGCCAGCCCCTTGAGGCCGAAGGAGAGGTCGATCTCCAGGTTCTCCTCCAGCCGGTGCTTCTGGTTGTCGGTGAGGATGGAGTAGGCCAGCTGCTTGGTTTCACTGGGCGTCAGCGGCGGCAGGTTTTGCGGCCGCAGCACCCCGTCGACGCGGATCTGCGGCGGCGAGTTGGTCGTGATGTGCAGGTCCGACCCCCCCTGCGCCACCATATCCTTCAACATTTGATTAAGCGTCGGAAGCATTCAGAACACCTCTCGCCGGCCTCTGCGGCCAACCCCAAGCCACCCCGGGCCGCCCAGGCCCCGTGGAGTCGATGGCCCCTCAAGTACTGGCCCGGCCGAGTCTTGCGCTGGATCTTACACCATCGCCCGGCGGCTAGAAAGCCGCGCGGGAGCGCCGCGGCGCGCTGGACTGGACGGCGCCCGGGGCGCCGCTCCCGCACAGGATTGACAAGCGATCGATATTTGATTATATTAAACAATCATCGTATAGCCCCGGTGGGCATCCTCCGGCGGCTAACTCAAATGGGAGATACCTATGAGCTTGTCATCGAAGCGGGGGATCCTTCTGCTCGTCGCCGGCTTCCTGCTGGTGGCTGCGGCCTACGCGCCGCCCGCCCCAGGACATGGACCGCAGGGCGCTCAGCTGCTGACCACCTGTCCGTCCGTGCACTGCCCCGGCAATGGCGGGACGCTCACCTGCACCACTCCTCCCTGCTCGGTCATCGACAATTGCAGCATGTTTTGTGACCATGTCGTGCTGAGGTGCGGCGGACATTGCATCTCTGAATAGCGGCCTGCGCTGCCGGTTGAGAACGACGGCGCCGGCAGCAGCCGGCGCCGTCCGGGTGTTGCGTCTAGCCGACGCAGATCTGGGTGCAGTCGCAGGACGCGCCGGTCGCCACGTAGCAGCTCGGGCGCGCCGAGCCGCCGGCTGCCTCGCGGGTCTGGGCGGGGGTGAGCTGGCGCAGGACTTCCCGGTTGAGCTGCAGCGAAATCTTCTTCTTCACGTTGTCTCCTCGGTTCTGGCCGCCTCGCGGTTCCCGGATTGGAACCGCGAAACTGGCGCAGTGTGTTGTGTGCCTGCCTAACGATGCGCAGATCCGTGGTGGTAGGGGACACGGTGTGGCGGCGAAGCGCCGGCCGCTGAAGACCAGGTTGCCGACGATCAGGGGTTGAGGAGCGCCAGGTAGGCCTCTTCCAGGCTCGGCTCGACCAGGATGCCTGCCGGCGGCGGCGGGTCTCTTTGCGGGGTGAGCGCGCGCACCTCGATGCCTTCCTGCCGGCGGATGCGGCTGGTCAGGCGATAGCGCGCGCTCCAGGCGGCCAGGCTCGCATCCTCGATCAGCGCCTGAAACACCCGGCCGCGGGCACGGTCGATCAGGCCGCTGACGCTGCCGTCGTAGCGCAGGCGGCCGGCCTGCAGCACCAGGAGCCGGCTGGCCAGCGCCTCGATGTCGCTGGCGATGTGGGTGGAAACCACGACGATGCGCCGCTGGTCGCCGGCGGTGTGCAGCAAGAGCTCGCGGAACTGGGCGCGCGCCGCCAGGTCGAGCCCGGCGGTGGGTTCGTCGGCGATCAGGATCGGCGGCGAACCCAGCAGCACCGTGGCGATTCCCAGCCGGCGCATCATGCCGCCCGACAGGGCGTGCGCGGGATGCCGCTGCTGCTCGAGCAGCCCCACCGCGGTCAGCAGCTGGGTGATCTCGCCGTCGAGGCTGGCACCCGGAAGCAGGCCGCGCGCCGCCGCCCAATGCTCGAGCCAGGCGCGGGTGGTCATGCCGGGGTAGGCGTGCAGCCCCTGTGGCAGGTAGCCGACCAGGCCGCGATAGGCGTCGCGCGCCGCCGGCACGACGCGGCAGCCGCCGTAATAGACGCTGCCGCGGGTGGGCTCCAGCAGGCCGACGAGCAGGCGCAGCAGGGTGGTCTTGCCGGCGCCGTTCGGCCCCAGCAGGCCGATGATGCCCGGTTGCAGTTGGAAGCTCACGCCGGCAAGCGCGGCCACCCCGCCGGGAAAAGTCTTGGTGAGGTTGCGCACCGCCAGGCTGGCAGGAGCCGCGGTTCCCCATGCGGCCGGTTGCGCCACGTCGATGTGTGCCACGGCGCTGCCGGCGCCGCGCCACTGCCCGGCGGCGAGGACCAGGCAGGGCACCAGGTAGATCGCCGCCAGGGTGCTGCCGGCGGTGGCTGCCGCGGCCAGCAGCAGGGGGAACGTGACGGCGGTGCCGGCGCGCGGATTGGCGACCGCGGGGACGGCGAGCAGCGCGACGGTCGCGAGCGCGGCCCAGGCGGCCCACGGCTCGCGCCGGGCGAAGGCGCGGAAGGCGGCGGCGCGGTCGCCGGCGCCGGCCCTGGCCGCGCCGGTTGCCAGGTGGGCCATGTCGCAGGCGAGCGGCAGCGCGGCCAGGATGCCGGCGGCCAGCGGCACCATGCACGCGGGGTCGGGGCGGTCGGCGGCGAGGGTGACGGCGATGGCGCCGCCGGCAAGCCCCGCCGCCGCCGGCAGCAGCGTCGCCGTTGCCGCCGCCGGCAGCGGCAGCCAGAGTGCCGCCACGCAAAGCCACAGCGCGAGCAGCAGCGCCGCCGGCCACGCCTCCGCCAGGTTGGTGCCGAGGTGGGCCAGGCCGCCGAGCGCGGGCCGCAGCAGCTGCACTCCGGCCGGCATCGCCAGGCGCGCCAGCTGGTGGTCGAATTCCTCCAGCTGGCTATAGCGGGCGGCATCGGTCAGCGACTCGAAAGCGATCCTGACCGGCAGGACGAAGCGGCCGGATTGGCGAGCCAGCGGCGCCGCGTCCAAGCGCTCGACCGGCGCCAGCAGGGCGGCGGGCAGAACCGGCCCCGCCGCGATGGCCAGCGGCGTGGACAGCACGGCATTGCGCAGCGGCGCGCGGGACGGGTCGAGCGGCGCGCCCGGCAGCGCCAGGACCAGTGCCTGATCGGGCCGGTCCGGCAGCGGCAGCACCGCCAGCGGCTGCGTGCCGGCGGCAAGCGCCGCCGCCACCTGGAGCGCCTGGCCGGGCGGGACGCCCGGGCGCGGCGCCAGCTCGGCCCGCGGTTGCTGCGGCCAGCCGGGCGGCTGCACTCGCTCGCGCTTGATCCGCATCTTGCGCAGGGCCTGCGCCAGGACCTGGTAGCCCTGCTGTAATCGGCCCGGATCGGCGCTGCGCAGGATGCACGTATAGGACCTGGCATCCGCGGCCGTCTCCGGCAGGTCTTCGAGCCCCGGCAAATCCGGCACGACATGGGCCTGCGCCTCGCCGGCGCGGCGTTGCAGCAAGGTGGCGGTTGCCGCCGGCAGGTGCAGCCGCAGCCGGTTGTACAGCAGGTTGAGATGTCCGGGATCGCGCCACTCCGGGGCGACGCGCACCGCGATGGTGGCGTGCCGCGCGTCGAACAGGCTCCAGAACCGCCGCACCGGATCGAGATGTCCCAGTCCCCGCTCGACCGCGGCGACCTGGTCGTCCACCTCTGCCAGGCTGGCCCCCGGCGCCAGCGCGAGCGCCAGGGACAGGTCGGTCTCGCGGGCCGCGGGCGGCGCCGGCCGCAGCTGGTCTCCGGCCAGGATCAGCACCAGGACGATGGCCGCCAGGCCCGCGACCAGCACCGCTTCGGGCGCGCGCAGGGCGCGCCGCAAGAGGCGGGGCGCGTGCGGATCGCGGTTTGTCTTGAGGGGGCGGGCCGTGGGGGGCAGCCCCGCGGGTTCGATGATCTCCGGGACCGCCGGCAGCGCCGGGAGTGGCGGCGGTGCCGGGAGTCGCGGCAGTGGCGCGAGCGCCGCCAGCGCCGCAAGGGCCGCCAGCGCTGCCAGCGCCGCGACCACAAAGGCGTGGGCCGGTGCCGCCAGCGCCGCGATGTGGATACCGCTGTCGGCGGCGCCCGCGGCGGTCATGGCGCCGGCGGCGGCGGCGCCAAGGCGCACCGCCAGCGGCACGGCGCAGGCGGCGGCGATTCCGGCGCCCAGCAGCAGGCGCCGCGGCGTGCCCGCGACCTGGCTGAGCAGCGCCGCGGGCAGCGCCGCCGCAACGCCCGCGGCGAGCGCCGCCAGGGCCGGCGGATCCAGCGCCAGGTGCGCGGCGCGGCAGGCCGCCAGCGCCGCGGCGGCGGCGGCCGCCACCGCCAGCAGGCCGTCCAGGCCGGCCGCGGCGCCGCCGATCCGCCAGGCCGCCGCGCCGAAGAGCAGCGCCGCGGCGAGCGCCGCGGCCGCCAGATGCAGCAGCAGCTGGTGGAGGTCCGCGGCGTCGTCGCGCAGCACTTCGGCGGTCACTCCAGCCGGCAGCCGCGCCAGGGCGCGCCGCAAGCTCGCTGCCCCCTGGCCGCGGCCCGGATCGCGCCTGTAGGTGACCAGCAGCGCCGTCGCCGGCTGCCCCTGCAAGTGGAACTGGCGCGGCAGCGCCTCGCGTTGCCAGCGCACGTCGGCCAGCGAGGCCAGCCGCCGCGGCCCGGCCGGGCCGGGCACCACGATGGCCGGCAACGGTCCGTCCGGACCGCGGTCCAGGAGCGCCAGGGCGGAGCTGCCGGACCGTGCGATGCCGAGCGGCGATCGCTCCTGCCAGGCCGCCAGGCTGGACAACCACCGTGGTGCCGCGGCACCCGGCAAACCCCGCGCTCGCACCACCAGGTCGTCGCGCCAGCCGCCGTGGATCTCGACGCTCTGCACCGCCGGCAGCGATCGCAGCGACCGTGCCAGCGCCGCGACGGCGCCGCCGCTCACCTTGCCGGACAGAGCGACAAGCGATTGCAGGGCGCCCTGCGAGCCGGTGACGTCGGTCACGGTCAGCGAGCCGCGACCGCGCAAGCGTGCGGCCAGCGGGCGTAGGTCGCCACGCAGCAGGTGGGCCGCGGCCTCGCCGCTCCCCCGTGCCAGCCGGATGCGCAACCAGCCGCCGTCGGCGCTCACCTCGCCGGCCGCGGCATCAAACCCCGGCAGGCCGCGCGCCGCGCCTTCCAGCGGCACCATCCACTCCCCGGCCACCTGGCCGGGGTCCGCCGCGGCAGCCAGCTGGATCTCGGCTTCGACGTCGACCGTGGCGGCGCCCGCCGCCGCATCTGCGCCGCCCTGGATCGGCACCAGGCGGTATTCGATCGTCCGCGGCGACCAGGTTCCTGCGGCAATCAGGGCCACCGACAGTGCCATGCGCCAGCCGCGCCGGGGATTCATTGTGCCGGCGGCTCCGCCCTGAGGAGCGTCCACAGCACCGGCGCTGCGAACAGCCCGCCCAGCAGCATGCCGGCGCCGCCGCACAGCACGACGCCGGCGAAGGGCCTGGCCAGGTCGCCCACCGGGCTGCGCAAAACCAGCAAGCCGGCAAGCGCCGGCAACGCCAGCAGGCAGCTGGCAATCAGCGGCCGGAACAGCTCCCCGGCCGCCGTGGCAGCTGCGGTCGCCGGGCTTGCCGTGGCCGCGGCGGTCGGTGCGATCGCCGTGTTTGCCGCGGTCGCCGTAGTCGCCGCGGTGGTCGCTGCTGTTGCCGCGGTTGCTGCGGTTACCGCGGTTGCCGTGGCCGGAGTGGCCGCCGCAGTCGCCGGGGTTGCTGCGGTCGCCGTGGTCATCACAGCGGACGTGTCGCCGGCGTACCTGGCGTCGCTGGGGTTGCTGGCATCGCTGGAGTTGCTGGCGGCGGGGTGCCGCAGTTCGCGCTCGGCTCGCCGCACGAACAGCAGGGCTGGGCGCAGGCCGAGGGCGCCGATCACCACCCAGCCGACCGCGGCTGGCAGCCGCGAGGGGCCCGGCCAGGCGAGCGCCGCCGCCGTGGCGCAGGCGAGCGGCGCGATCGTTGCCGCCAGCGCCGCCAGGGTTGCGGCCGCCGCCGGCGTCGCGCCGCGGCGCAGGAAAAGGCCGGCCGCGGCTGCCAGCAGGCCGGCGCCCAGCGCCACCACGAAGCGGCCGGCGACGGCGGCCGGCGGCAGCGCGGTGCCCGGGACGTAGAGCTGGGCGCCGGGCGGCACCTGCAACCGGCCGAGGGTCGCGGCGATCGTCCCGGCGCATGGCAACCGCACCGCGGCGTTGCCGTCCAGGCGCCACACCGGCCGCGGCGCCGGTTGCAGGCTGAGGACGGCGAGGGCTTCCAGGGGGACGATGCCCGCGGCCATGGGAGGGCGGGCCGGGCTCGCCGCGTCCTCGGTCAGGGGCGGGCGCGGTTGGCTCGCCGTGTCGTCGGAGGCCTGGCCGGCGGCCGGTTCGCCGTTCGGTGCGGCAGCCAGCCGGATGGGGAGGGCCGCCAGGTCGGCCGGAGTCTCGGCGGCAAGGTGGACCTGGGGCGCCAGTCCGGGAATGTCCAGGTGCCCAAGGTCGCTGCCGCCGAGCGCTGCCGCCACCTGCCGGTCCAGGTCGGCCGCGGTGCCGGCGATGGCGGCCAGTGGGGCCGGCCGCCAGGTGAGCTGCATCTGCGTCGCGAGCACGGCCGCCGGCGCCGGGTTGCCGCAAAGCCCGGCAACCTGTTGCGCCAGCCGGTCGCGCGCGGCTGGCGCCGCGCCGCCGGCGTAGACCGCCAGGGGACCGTCCCGCCGGTCCAGGTCCGAGGGCGCCGGCGCCAGGTGGGCGTCGCTCAGGTCGGAGCGCCGGGCCAGCAGCTGTTGCAGCCGGTCGCGGGCCTGGCGCGCCGCGGCGCCGGTCGGCAGATCGATGCGGATCGCGCCGCCGCCGGCACCGCCGTCGTCCCCGCCGGGGCCGCTGTCATCGCCGTCACCGTCGGCGTCGTCGTTGGCGTCGCCGAGGCCGCCGCCGGTCGCGTCGCCGTCGATCGCGCCAACGGCGTCGCCGGTCCGCCGCAGTTGTCGGGCGACAGGCGCCGAACGCGAAGTCACCGCGCCGCCCAGGTCCGCCACCGCGGCGCGAACCGCGTCGTCGAGCGCCCTGCCGTGCGCCGCCGCGGCATCCGCCGGCAGGTTTGCCGGCAGCGTGAAGGACAGATCCAACCCCGCGGCGCTGTCGGCCGCACCCCCAGGCCTGCCATGGGCGAGCAGCACACCGCCCGCGGCCAGCAGGGTCGCGGCTGCCGCGACGCCGGCCAGCGCCAGGCGCGGCCGGGCAAGGCAGCGGCTCAGCAGGCGCAGATACGGCACCGGAGCCGCAGCCAGATCCAGGCGCCGGCCGCCACGGTCGCCGGGAGCCGTGCCGGCGCCGCCGGCGCGCCACGCGAGCCTGGCGGAGGTCGAAGAGGTCGAGGCGGTCGAAAGAACCCATGCCGTCGCCGCCGTCAAGGCGCAGGCGACGATCCCCAACCGACCCGCGGCCAGCGCACCGGCCGCCAGAACCACCGCCGCCGCCACGTTGGCGATCGCCAGGTCCCCCGCCGCCGGCGGCAGGATGCGGTGGCGCGCAAGCTCGCCGCCGCCGCTCACCGGCGGCGCCGCCGCCTGCGCCGGCAGGGGCGCTGCCGTCGCCGTCACGGGACCGAGCAGCAGCAAGCCGGCGGTGCCGCAAAGTGCGATCAGCGCCAGCAGGTCGGGGGTGGCGCCGGCCGCCAGCAGCAGGCCGCTGGTCGTCAGCAGTACGGCGGGAACGCCGGCGGCGAGCGCGGCGGCGTGCCGCCAACGGCCCAGAACCCAACGCAGCGGCGCGACGGCGGCCAGCAAGCCGGCGGCGGCGACCGCACAGAGCAGGAGCAAGCCCTGCCAGGCCTGCTGCCCGCCATCGGTGACCCAGCACAGGCGCAAGCCGTCGGGAGTGCGGCCGGTGACGTCGGCCAATCGCCGATGCGCGGCGCGCGACAGCGCCGCGTCGTCGGCGCCGGGGGCACGAAAGATCCGCAGCAGCGTCCCTTCGTGCCCGTCGCGGCGGAACCAGGTGCCGTCGCCGATCGCGCTCGCCTCGACGCGCGCCACGTCGCGCAGGGCGACCGGGCCGCCCGGTGCATCCAGGGAAATCGCCGCCAGCTGCGCCAGGCTGGACACCGTTTCCCGCACCACCAGGGGGTGGGTTCCGGCGCCGTCGCGTGCCTGACCGGCCAGGGTCGCAAGGCCCATCTGGCGCAGGCGCGCGGCGACGTCGGCGGCTGCCAGGCCGCGCCCCGCCAGAGCCGCCGCCAGCGGGGTGACGACGGCGCGCGGTGTGGCCAGGCCGTAGACCTGGATGCGTTCGACGCCGGGGAGCGCCGCAAGCTCGGGCACCAGGACTTGCGACACGAAGGCCGCCCGCTCGCCGGCCACGGCTTTCGCGCCGGCTCCATCCGCCGCTCGATCACCCCCGGCATCGACCACGGCCACTTCGAGGCTCGGCAGCGATTCGCCGGCGGTGACCCGCAGCACCAGGTTTTCCAGGCCGAGGTCGCCGGCGCCGTCCAGAACCTCGCGCGCCGCCAGCCGCAGGCGGTCCAGATCGCCGCCCGGCTCGCTGGCGATCTCCATTCGGACACCGCCGTCCTGCGTCCTGCTCACCACCGCGGCGACGCCGTCGAGCGCCCGCAGGCGTTGCTCCAGGATGGGGGTGACGCGCTTCAGCAGATCGTGCCCCGGCCGCCCCGGCGCCGGCGCTTCGACGACCAGGACCGGCGCCTGCCGGTAGGGCAGCAGCCCTTCTCCCCAGCGCGCCAGGCCGAGGGCGCCGAGCAGGGCGATCACCAACCAGGCCGCCGCCAGGGCGGCCCGCCGCCGCGGCGGTCCGCCGCGGGCGGTCAAGGCAGCGGTGCTCCCGCCGCCTCTGCCGGGCCGGTCGAATCGGCGCCCGGCGGCTCCTCGCGAACGGCGGCACCGTTGCTCAGCGCGGCGGTGCCGTGCACCACCACCTTGTTGCCGGGCCGCAGGCCGCCGATCACCTCCACCCGCCCGCCGGCGCGCCCGCCGGTCGTCACCGGCTGCAGGCGGGCGCGTGGCGGCTGGCTGCCGGAGACCACGAACGCCGCCTGCCCCGCGGCGGTCATGACCAGCGCTTCTTCCGGCACGGTGATCGCCTGGCGCGGGTCGAGCGCCACCTCCAGCTGCACGCCTTCGCCGGCGATCGGCTGCCGGCGGACCTGGTCCACCCTGGCGAGGATGAGGGCGGCGCCGGTGGCATCGACGGCCGGCGGCACCTCGGAGATCGTGACCGTCCCCTGGTCGTCGCCTTCGGCGGTGCGCATGCTGCCGGCCAGGCCGGCGTGCAGCAGCGCGATCTCGGCGGGCGTGGCGCGCGCGGCGACCTGCAGGTTGCCCGGTCCGACGATCTCCGCCAGCTCGGTGTCGTGCAGTACCTGCGAGCCGTCGGGCAGGGTGTTGGCGATCGCCAGGCGGCCGGCCATCGGCGCCCGCACCAGCAGGTGAGCGGCGAGCACCTGGGCGTGCCGGTAGCGCGCTTCGGCGAGCGATTCCTGCACCTTGGTGTGTTCCAGCTCGACGCGCGGGATCAGCCCCTGCGCGAAGGAGCGCTGGCTGCGATCGAGGTCGGCCTTTGCCGACTCGAGGGCCAGCCGCGCCTCCTCCAGGCCCAGGTCCAGGGTGGGGTTGGCGATGGTCAGCAGCACCTCGCCCGCCGCCACCTGGGCGCCGGTCGGCAGCCGCCCCGGAAAGCGGGCGGGGTAGTGCACGACGCCCTCGGCCGGTGCCTTGACCAGCATCGAGCGCGCCGGCCGCAGCACGCCGAGCAGCAGGACGGTCGGCTGGAAGGGGGCGCGCTGGACGGTCTCGGTCTGCACCGTCCACATCCGGTCCGCCGGCGGATCGACCGGTTCGGGGCCGCAACCCAGGAGGCTGAGCAGCACGCCGGCCAGGACCAGGACCGTCGCGGCGAGCGGCGCGGCGCCGGCCAGGCGGCGGCGCGCGAACAGCAGCAGGGCCGCCGCCGCCGCTCCCAGCACAAGCCAGCTGGCGAGCGCCGTGCCGATCTCGGCGGCGCTGCCAAACACCGCATGCGGCGCCGCTTCGGGCGGCGGCACCGGATTGTGGCCGAGCCAGGGCCAGGCCGCCGCGGCGCTCAGCAGGGTCGCGGCCCAGGTGCCCCCCGCGGAGGCGAAGCGCGCCCCCCAGAACAGCGCGGCGGCGCCCAGGAAGGCGGCGGCCATCGCCGGCTGGACCAGGGCCGGCAGCAGCGGGAAGGAGCGGGACGCGTGCAGCCACAGCAGGGCGACGACCAGCCAGCTCTGGGCCGTGGCCAGCGCGACCAGCAGGGCCAGCCGGCGTTCGAAATAGCGCCCGCCGCGCGGCAGCGCCAGCGCCATCTCAAGGCTGCCGGCGCGGCGCTCGATCGCCACCACCTCGGACATGGGCAGCACCCCCAGGAGCAGCAGCGGCAGCAGGACCAGCACGGCATAGAACGTGCGCGGCTGGTCGCCGCCGAACAGCGCCGCGAGCAGACCGCCGCCCAGGAGCAGGGCGTCCGCGGCGACGAAGAGCGCGGTCCGGCCGGCGAACGGCAGCGCCAGCTGGCTGGCCAGGCGGGCGCGCCGGTTCAACGCGTCTCCTCCTGGAAGCCGACGTACTCGGCGATTCCCCCCGGCACCTTGGGGCGCAGGCGGTGGCAGGACTGCTGCGGGTCGAGCTCCAGGGACTGCGGCCGGTCGGCGGTCAGCAGGCGGAACGGGGTGTCGCCGCCGCCGTCGACCCTGACCACGGTGTCGATCGTGCCCAGGTCGGTATTGAGCAGCAGGGGGCAGACCGCCTGTCCCGAGGTGCGGTTGGTGATCCGACCCGTCACCACCCAACCGGCGCCGCGCCGGTGCTCTTCGACCGCGGCCAGCGTCAGCTCCGGCAGCGCGGTGCCGACGAAGTAGTCGCGGTACAGGCCGGCCAGGGAGGTGCCGCCGGCGCGCTCCAGGTCGGCCAGCAGCTCTTCGATCGTGCCGGTGCCCGGCCGTGCCAGGAACGCGTCGAGGCCGCGCACCATGGCTGCGTCGCCGACGCGCGCCGTCAGGTCGGCGGCGACGGCGGCGAGCCGCTGCTGCCAGGTCGTCCAGCCCCAATAGCGCGCGTCGAGCAGAGCGATCTGTAGCAGCGGCACCTCCCAGCGCTGCACCGCCAGCACCGCACCGGTCGACGGGCCGATGCCCAGGCGCTGGGCGACCAGCGCGCGCACCAGCTCGCGAAACAGGAACTGCTGCCGTTCCACCACCTCCCGCCGGGCGAGCAGGGTGGCGCCGACCAGCTCCGCGACCACCTGCTCGGCGGGCAGCGGCGCGCTGCGCGCCACCCAGCCTTCGGGCACCAGGACCAGGGCGCCGTGGATCTCCAGCTGCGGCCCGTCTCCCCAGAGCGGCGAGGGTTCGAGGCTGGCCGGACCGTCCAGCGCGTCGGCGTCGAAGGGCGGGCTCCATTCGAGCAGCACCGGCAGCGCCGGCGGGGCGGCTCCCGGCCACGCGTGCGGCAGGCCCGCCGCCAGGGTGCGCAACGATTCGTCGTAGGCGGGGCCGAGCGCCCGGTGCTGCGGCAGCAGGGCGAAGACCGGGCTGCGCGGATCGGCGGTGGCCGCCGTCGCGGCGCGGGCGCCGCGCAGCGCCAGGTCGTCGAGCGCGGTGCGGCAGCGGCCGCGCAGCAGGCCGGCGGCGTCCGAGTGGTGGCCGCAGGAGTCGGCCAGGAACAGCCGCGGCGGTACGGCGACGTCGATGTCCAGGTCGACTTCGCGCCGCAGCTTTTCGCGCAGCACCTGGGCGGTCTGGCTGCCGCGGGGCGCCAGCTCCAGGCTGCTGAAGCGCGGTACCGGCGCCAGGTCGGACGCCGCCAGCTCGATCCGCCGCGGCGACACCGCGCGCACTTCGTAGGAGGCCGACAGGTCGGTGAGGTCGTGCGCGATGCGGTCCGCCTGCATCTGGCGCCAGCGGGCAAAGAACGCCAGGCCGGGCGCGGGCAGGTTGAAGTGGACCTGGGCCGGCCGGCCGGCGACGTCAAAGGTGAGGCGGCGCTGGTCGCCGTCTGCCAGCGGCGGCGCCACCACGACCTGGATGCGGTCCCAGCGGCGCTCGGCGGTGGCGCTGCCGCGGTCCGCCTGCAGGCGCGTGACGGCGAGCGCCGGGTTGAGCAGGAAGGCCAGCCGGGATACCGCCACGCCGCCGGTGTTGCGCACGTCCAGCGTCGCCCGCGTGGCGACCTGGCCGCCGGCCGCGATGGCGCCGCGCAGCGTGCAGCGGACCGGCACGATCGCCGGCGGGGTCGGCGCCGGCCAGCCGCTCACCTCGGCCGCGTAGCGCGCCGCCGCCAGGTCGCGATAGCGGCCGTCCCGCCAGGCGAAGGCCGCCGCCGCCAGCGCCAGCACGGCGACCGCCGCCACCAGCGCCAGGCGGTCGGCGGCGTCGGGCACGGGGTCGGGGGAGTAGCGCTGGCGCAGGCGATGGAGCAGGCGCAGGAAGTCCCGCAGCGGGTGGGTGGGAGCGATCCGCCAGGGTCTGGCATCGCGCTGGCCGCGGCGCAGAAAGCTGGCTGCCACGCCCAGAGCGGCCAGGCCGATCGCCAGGGCGATCGCCGCGGCGCCCAGCCACTGGCCGGCGGCAGCCAGGGCGTCGTAGCCGCCTTCGCTGGCGACGATGGCCGGGCGTGCGCCGTAGTGGCGGCCGTTCAGGTAGAGCTGGAGGCGCTCCGCCAGGCGGTCGCCGCCGATCCAGGCAGCGGCCGAGTCGACGTGGCGGCCGCCCGCGGCGAGCAGCAGGTTGAGGCCGCCGGGGATGAGCAGCAGCGCCAGCAGGCCCTGGACGCCGCCCGCCAGCACGCCGTCGGCGATGGTGCACATGCCGAGGCCGAGCGCCGACCCGGCGATCGCTACCGGCATCACCCGCAGCGCCCAGGGCGCGACGACGTTGGTCCACTCCGGCGCCGGCGCCCGCGCCGCGAACGCCAGGGCGCAGGCGACGCCCAGAGGCAGCAGCGACAGGCCGACGACGATCACGGCGAGCGCCAGCCAGCGCCGCAGCAGGTACCCGGCGTTGCCGGTCGCGCTGGTGGTCAAGGCGATCCACATGCCCTGGCCGCGCTCGCGCAGGATGCCGTCGCTGCTGGCGAGCAGCGCAAACAGGGCGGTGGCCGGCGGCAGCACCGTCAGCACTTCCGCGGCGTAGGTGGCGGCGCCCAGCTGCGTCGCCGTTTGCAGGCGAACCAGGTAGACCACCACCGCGGGCGCCGAGCACAGCGCCAGGTAGACACCGGCAGCGATGCGGAAGCGCGCCGAACGCAGCGCGGTCCGCGCTTCGTGCGCCAGGAAGTACAGGGTCAGGCGCACTGCGGTGCCCCGCCCGCGGCCGCCGGCTGCCAGCCGAGAAAGGCGCGGTAGGCGGATTCCAGGTCGGGTTCGCGCGGCTGCGCGCCGGCGATGGGCTGGCGCGTCGCCACCACCGTCGCGGTGCCGGCCTGCCCATCGGCGCGCAGTCCCAGGTCCAGGCTGCCGGGCGGCAGCGGCGTGCCGGGGCTCACCAGGTACAGGCGGCCCGCGAGGCGCCGCATCAGCTCCGCCGGCGTGCCGTCGAACAGCATGCGGCCCGCCGCGATGACGCCGATGCGGGCGCAGGTCGCCTCGACGTCTTCGACGATGTGGGTCGACAGGATCACCGTCGCCGCGGCCGCGACGTCGGCGATCAGGTTGCGAAAGCGGATGCGCTCTTCGGGGTCGAGGCCGGCGGTGGGCTCGTCGATGACCAGCAGGCGCGGCCGGTGGATGAGGGCCTGGGCCAGGCCGAGGCGACGGCGCATGCCGCCCGAAAAGGTGGTGGCCGGGCGGTTGGCCGCGGCCGTCAGGTCCACCGCGTCCAACACCTGGCGCACCCGCTGCCGCAGAAGGGCGGCGGGCAGGCCGGGAAACCGCAGGCGCCCGCAATGGGCGAGGTATTCGCCGCCGGTCAGGCCGGCGAGCGGTGCAAAATCCTGCGGCAGAAAACCGATCTGGCGGCGCAGGGCGCGGCGGTGGCGCGGCGAGCTCACGTCCTGACCGTCGTAGAGCCGGCTGCCGCGGCTGGGCTCCAGCGCCAACACCAGGATCGACAGCAGCGTGGTCTTGCCGGCGCCGTTGGGCCCCAGCAGGCCGAACAGCCCTCCGTCGAGCGCCAGGTCGATGCCCTGAAGCGCCACCGTGCCGTCGCCAAACGTCTTGGCGAGATCGCGCACTGCAAGCATGGCCGGAAGACTACAGGAAGGCCCGCAAGGTGTCATGGACGGTGGCGCCTGGTATCTTTGGCCGATGAGCGAAGCCGAGTCGCCGCACGAAGAGGAAGAGATCCTCGGCAAGGCATACGACGCCCGGTTGATGCGGCGTCTATTGAGCTATGTCAAGCCTTACCGCGGGATGACCCTCGCATCGGTGGCGCTGATCCTGGTGTCGTCGGTGCTGCAGCTGGTCGGGCCGCTGGTCACGGCGGTGGCGCTCGACCTGTTCATGCGGCCGGACGCGCCGCGCGGCGCCGTGCTGTCCAACGCCGGCCGCGCCGTGCGCGACGTGATGATCGCGCACGGCATCGACCCGCGGCTGGTGCAGCCGCAGGGGCTGGCGGTGGCGGCGATCGTCTACCTGGCCGCCGTGGCGCTCACCTTCGTCACCGTCTATGCCGAAGGCTACGTGATGCAGCTGATGGGTCAGTACATCATGTACGACCTGCGCCGCCAGATCTTCCGCCGCCTGCAGGAGCTGCCGATTGCATTTTTCGATCGCAATCCGATCGGCCGCCTGGTGACGCGCGTCACCACCGACGTCGACGCGCTCAACGAAATGTTCACCTCCGGGCTGGTCGAGCTGATCGGCGACGTGCTGCTGCTCGGCGGCATCGTGGTGGTGCTGTTCTGGCTGGATTGGCGCCTGGCGCTGGTCGCCTTCGCGATCGTGCCGCTTTTGGCGCTGTTCACGCTGTGGTTCCGCGTCGGAGTGCGGCAGGCGTTCCGCAGCGTGCGGGTGAAGATCGCCAGCATCAATACCTTTCTACAGGAGCACATCACCGGCATGCCGGTGGTGCAGCTGTTCGGCCGCGAGCAGCGGGCCTACGACGAGTTTGCCGACATCAACGACAATCACCGCATCGCCAACGTGCGCTCGATCTTCTACTACGCCATGTACTACCCCGGGGTGGAGCTGATCACCGCGGCGGGGCTGGGCGCGCTGATCTGGGCCGGCGGCAGCCAGGTGCTGTCCCGCACCGTGTCGGTGGGCGCATTGATCGCTTTTCTGCAGTACGCCCAGCGCTTCTACCTGCCGCTTTCGGACCTGTCGGAAAAGTACAACATCCTGCAGGGGGCGATGGCCAGCTCCGAGCGCATCTTCCGGCTGCTCGACACGCCGGTGGCGATCGCCTCGCCGCCCGCCGCGCACGCGGTGCAGCCGGTGCGCGGCGACCTCGAGCTGGACCGGGTGACGTTCAGCTACCTGCCGGGAGAACCGGTGCTCAAGCAGGTGTCCTTCCGCGTGCGGCCGGGGGAAACGCTGGCGGTCGTCGGTCACACCGGCGCGGGCAAGAGCACGCTGGCCAACCTCCTGTTGCGCTTCTACGACGTCGATTCGGGTGCGGTACGGGTGGACGGCGTGGACGTGCGGCAGTGGTCGCTGCCGCTGCTGCGCCGCTCGATCGGCCTGGTGTTGCAGGACGTGTTCCTGTTCTCGGGCACCGTCGCCGGCAACATCCGCCTGGGCGAACCGGCGATCGACGAAGGGCGGCTGCGCTGGGCCGCCGGCGAAGTGCACGCGCTGCCCTTCATCGAACGCCTGCCGGACGGGCTCGCCACCGCCGTGCGCGAGCGCGGTGCCGGTCTGTCGGTGGGGCAGAAGCAGCTGATCGCCTTTGCCCGCGCCCTGGCCTTCGATCCGGCGGTGCTGATCCTGGACGAAGCGACCTCGTCGATCGACACCGAGACCGAGCGGGCGATCCAGCAGGCGCTCGATCGCCTGCTACGCGGCCGCACCAGCGTGGTCATCGCCCACCGGCTGTCCACCATCCAGCGCGCCGACCGCATCCTGGTCATGCACAAAGGCGAGGTGCGCGAGCTGGGAACCCACCAGGAGCTGCTCGCCCTGCGCGGCATCTACTACCGCCTCTACCTCCTGCAATACCAGGAGCAGGAGCTGGCGATCCACGCCCAGCAGGAGCACCGCCAGGCGGCTGCCGGCGCGTTATCCTTAGAAGCCGGTGAAGCAGCTCAGCCTCTTCGACTCGGGTCCTGACGATCCAGCCGCCGGCGATCGCGCGGGCGGCGCCGCCTCTGAGCGGCCGACCGGTGCGAGCCAGGCGGCCGCCGCGGCCGGCGGTGGCGGCCAGGTCGCCCCCGCCCTCCCGTTGCCGGGTGAGCAGTCCTTGCCTGCTGGCGGTCTTCTGCTGGCGGACAGTCTGCTGCCGGCGGATGGTCTGCTGCCGGCGGGCGGTCTGCTGCTGGTGCGCGGCGCCCGCGCCGCCCAGGCGGCGGTGCTGGCGCGGCTGGACCAGCTGGCGGCGGAGGCGCGCCGGGAGCCGGCGCTGCTCGGGCTGCCGGTGCGGGTGATCGTGCCGTCGCGCAGCCTGCGGCGGCACGTCGCGGCGCAGCTGGTGCGGCCGCGGGCGGCAGCGGCAGGCGGCGCCAGCTCCGGCCATCCGGCGGGCGGCGGGCCGCGGCGGGCGGTGGCCGGCGTGGTGGTGCAGACCCTGTATGGCGTCGCCTGCGAGGTGTTGGAGCGCGGCGGCCGCCCGGCGCGCCGCGGCGTCCACCTGTTCGAGACGCTGGTCGAGCGCGCGGCGCGGCGCGAGCCCATCCTGCGCCGCGGCCTGGGCGACCTGGTCGACGGCTTCCTGAGCGTGGCGGTGGTGGTCGCGGACCTGCTGGACGCGGCCTTCGAGCCGGCCCATGCCGAGGCTCTGGACGAGGCGCTGGCGAGCGACGGCCCGCGCTTCTGCGGCCGCGCCCAGGTCGAGCGCGCGCGGGCGCTGGTGCGCGTCGCGGCACGGACTGAGATGGGCCTGCGCGCGGCCGGTCTGGGGCGGCGTTCGACCCTGCTGCGCGAGGCGGCCGAGGCGCTGGCGGCGGCGCCCGACCAGGCGCTGCCCGCCAGGTCCATCGTGTTGCACGGCTTCATCGCCCCCAGCGGCGTCGCCGTCGACCTGCTGGCGATCCTCTGCCGGCGTCCGGGCGCCCTGCTGGTCGTGGACCAGCCGCCGCGGCCCAGTGCCGGCGCCGGCGGCGGCGGCGCTTACGGCGGCGCTGGCGGCGGCGGCCATGAGCCGGATGCGGTCGAGACCGCGGCCACGGCCCGCCTGGTGGAGCGCGCCGCCGGCCTGCTGCCCGTGCTGCGCCTGGGACACCATGCCGAGTCCGCGGACGCCGTCGCGAAAGCCGCGGTGCCACATGCCGAGCCCGCGGCTGCGACCGCGAAAGCCGCGGTGCCACATGCCGAGCCCGCGGCAGCCGCGGTGCCGCCGGCGCGCCTGGCCGCCTTCACCGCCGTGGGCGCCGAAGCCGAGGCGCGCGAGGTGGCGCGCCGCCTGCGCCTGCTGCTGGATGGCGCGGATGGCCGGCAGGGAGCTGGCGGCGGCGCGGCAGCCGTGTGGCCGGAGGGGCTGGCGGTGGTGGCGCGGGACCTGGCGCCCTACCGGGCGGCGTTGCGGCGCCACCTGTCGCGGCTGAACGTGCCGTTTTCGGGGATCGGCGAACCCGGCGGCCTGGTGGCGGCGGGCCGCCGCGCGGCGGCGGCGCTCGACCTGCTGCGCCTGGGGCCGGAAGCGCCGGCCGATCGCTGGCTGGACGCCTGCGCCAACCTGTCGGCCGGGCTGCGCGTCGACCTCAGCCTGGCGCTGCGCGCCCTGGGCGCTGCGCGCCTGCGCGACGTGGCGGGCCTGCGCCACCAGCCCTTCAGCGGTGGCCTGGCGCTGCCCATCCGGCACGGCCTGCAATCCGTGGCGGCAGGCGACGCAGCGAACGCGGCGCCGGCTGCGCCGGGGGCCGCGGGTGCCGACGGGACGGGAACCCCGGCCGGTTTCGATGCCGACCGGTACGGCGCGGCGGGCGATGCCGCGGGCATGGCGGGCGCGGGCTGGAGAGCGGAGCCCGGCGGCCAGGCTGATACGGAGCCTGGCGGCCAGGCTGGTACGGAGCCCGGCAACCAGGCTGGTACGGAGCCCGGCAACCAGGCTGGTACGGAGCCCGGCAACCAGGCTTGTACGGAGCCCGGCAACCACGCCGGGATGGAGCCTGGCGGCCAGACTGGGACGGAGTCTGGCAACCAGGCCGGGATGGAGCCTGGTGACCACGCCGGGGACGGCGGGACGGGGACGGGGCGCGAGGCGCCGCTGGACGAAGATGGCGAGGGGCGGGCGGTGGCGCGGGCGCGGCGGATCTCGGGGGAGCGGCTGCGCTGGGGGGTGCAGGCGGCGGCGCGGGTCCACGATCGGCTGGCGTCCCAGCCGCGGCAGGCGGCGGCGAGCGAGCAGTTCGCGCGCTTGCGCCGGTTGCTGGAGGAGCTGGGGCTGGGGGAGGCGGACCAGCCGCTGGCCGCGGCGCTGGCCCAGCTGGAAGAAGAGGTGCCGGCCGGCATGTCTCTGGACGCCGAAGAGCTGCGCCTGCTGATGGCGCGGGCGCTGGGCGACCGCGGCCAGAGCCCCCTGGGCGGCGCCGGCGGCGGGGTGCAGGTGCTGAGCGTGGCGGAAGCGCGGGGCCGCACCTTCGACCAGCTTTTCCTGGTGGGCCTCAACCGCGACCAGTTCCCCCGCCCGGTGCGCGAAGACCCGCTGCTGGCCGACGACCTGCGCCTGGTCCTGCGCCGCGTGCTGCCCGACCTGCCGCTGCGGCGCGACGCCTTCGACGACGAGCGCCACGCCTTTGCCCAGCTGCTGTCGGCCGCGCCGGCGGTCTGCCTGTCGTGGCGGATCGGCGACGACGACGGCAAACCTCTGCCGGCGTCGCCGCTGGTCGAGCGGCTGCTGCCGGCCCTGGCGCCGCGGCTGGCGCCCGCGGTCTATGCACCGCCCCCGCCGGCGGCTGGACCGGACGTTCCGGGGCGCGCGGACGTGCCGCGGCCGGCGGACGAGCACGCCATCCTGGCGGGGCTCTACGGCAGCCGGCGCGACCTGGGCCTGGTGCTGCCGCTGGCGGTGGCCCAGGTGCGGCAGCAGTTGGGCCGGCCGCTGGTCGACCTGGACATGGAGGCGGTGGCCGCCGGGCGCCTGCGCGTCCTGGAGGAGCAGGACCCCGATCCGCGCACGCCGGCGGGCCAGGCCGCCGCGGCCAGCCTGGGACCCTATTTCGGTTTCGTCGGAGCGCGCGCTCACCGTCCCGGCCACGGCCTGCACATCACCCACCTGGAAGCCCTGGCCGCCTGCCCCTGGCAGCTGTTCCTGGGCCGCGTGCTCCGCTTGGAAAGGCCCCCCGACCCGCTGGGCGCGCTGCCCGGCGCCGATCCGCTGCGGCTCGGCAACCTGGTGCACCGCGCCCTCGATCGCCTGATCCAGCGGGCCATCGGCGCGGCCGCAACCGCGGGCGTTGGCTCACCCTCGGACGGCGACCGGCGGGTGGCCGAGGTGGGACAGGGCCTGGGGCAGGCTGAGCTGGCTGGCCGGCGGCTTGGGACCGGCGAGCGACAGACGATCTCCGGCGCGGTTGGAGTGGCGGATGGGGCGGCGACTCGCGGCCCGGCGCACGGCGGCCGGGGAGCCGCGATGGACGGCGGTGCGACGGCGGTCCTGGTGCGATGGCCGCCGGCGCGCGACGTGGAGGCGGCGCTGACGGCGGCGGCGGCCGAGCTGCTGGCGGAAGATGGGCTGGCGCTGCCGGGATGGGCGGCGGCGCTGGCCGCGCATGCGCTGCCCTTCGTCGAGGCGGCGCGGCAGGTCGATTGGCCGGATGAGGGCGCGACGGTGGCGGTGGTGGCGAGCGAGGTGGCGGGCGAGCTGGTGGTGGAGCGGCCGGGCGGCGGGCCGGCGTTGCGCATCCGCTGCCGCGCCGACCGCGAGGATCGCGTCGACGGACGCCGCCGTTTCACCGACTACAAGACCGGCAAGCCGATGTCGGAGGCGCGCGACGCGGGCAGGCGGCGCCAGAAGCTGCTGGCCGACATCCGCGCCGGGTCCCGGCTACAGGCCGTCGCCTACCTGCTCGCCGCCGGCCAGGCTGCCGAAGGGCGCTATCTCTTCCTGCGCCCGGATCTGCCCGTCGCCGAGGCGCGCGAAGTCGCGGTGGAGACCGGCGACGCGGAAGCGCTCGCCGCCTTCGATGGCGCCATCGAGATCTTGCTGGAGGCCTGGGACGCCGGCGCCTTCTTCCCCCGCCTGCTCGATCCGGCCGGCCGCAAGGAGCCGCCCCGCTGCCAGTTCTGCGCCGTCGCCGAAGCCTGCGTGCGCTCCGATCCCGCGGCGCGCGGGCGCCTGTGGCGCTGGACCAGCCAGGCGCATGCCGCCGCCGGCGCCGAAGCGGCGCTGCTCGCCCTGTGGGAGCTGCCGCGGGCAGTGCAAGAGGAGGACCCCGCGTGACGCCGCCGGACGACGCGGCGGCTGCCCTGGCGCGCGACCGGCAGGCGCGCGCCGCGGCGCAGACCCGCTTCGACCGGCCGCTGGTCCTGGAGGCGGGCGCGGGCACCGGCAAGACGACGACGCTGATCGCCCGACTGCTGGCGTGGTGCCTGGGACCTGGCTGGGACAGGGCGGCCGGCGAACCCGGCGCCGCGACGGCGGCGCCGCCAGTCTCGGAGATTCTGGCAGGCCCGGAGACGCTGACAAGCTCAACCTCGCCGACAGGCTCGCAGGCGCTGGCAGGTGTGGCGACGCTGGCAGGCGCGGCGACGCCTGCAGCCCCGACGTTGCTCACGGGGCCGGCGGTGGCGGCGGACGAGGTGGTGGCGGCGCGGGTGCTGCGCCGGGTGGTGGCGCTCACCTTCACCGAGGCGGCGGCGGCGGAGATGGCGGAGCGCGCCGCGCGCGAGCTGGCGGCGCTGGCGCGCGGCGGCCGGGTGGCGGACTGGATGGGCGCCGCGGCGCTGCCGGCGGGGCCTGACTTGGTGCGGCGGGCGCGGGCGCTGGTGGCGACGCTGGATCACCTGTCGGTCGAAACCATCCACGCCTATTGCCTGCGGCTGCTGGCCAGCTATCCGCTGGAGGCGCGGGTGCACCCCGTCCTGCAGGTGGACGTGGACGGCAGCCTGGTCGAGCAGGCGATCGCCGAAACGGTGGAAGGCGCCCTGCGGTCCGGCTATGGGTCGCCCGGCGATCCGCACCTGCTGGCGCTGGCGGCGGCAGGGTGCGGTCCGCGCGAGGTGGCCGAGGCGCTCGCCGTGCTGGTGGCGGCGGGGTTGCCGGCGGCGGTCCTGGAGCGCGATCCGTTTGCCGGTGACGGCTGGGCGCGGCTGGTCGAGCGCCTGGTCGAGGCCGCGTCGGGACTGCACCAGATCCTGACCCCCCGCCTTGCCGGCAGCCGCCTGCCGCTCGCCGCGGCGGTCGAAGCGGCGCTGGCGCACCTGGCGCCGCGGGCACGGCTGGCGCTGTTGGCCCTGTCGACGCGGTCGGCACGATCGGCGGGGCCGGCGCTTGGCGCCGGTGGTGCCGGCGATGTCGGAGATGCCGGGGGCCATGGCGATGGGGGCGATGCGGGTGGTACCGGCGGCGATCGCGATGCGGCCGATGCGACCGACCCGAACGATGGGGGCGGTGCCGGCGGCGGCGCGCCCCTGGAGCGGCTGGCGGAGGAGCTGCGGCAGGCGGCGCTGCAATGGTTTCCCGCCAACCTCCGCCAGCGTCTGGCGGATTGGGGCAAGGGGCGGCTGGTCAAGCAGGAGCAGGAGCGGCTGGGCGAGGTACGCCAGGAGCTGGAGGCGCTGGCGGCGGCCATGGCGCGGCTGCTCGACCAGTTGGAGCGTATCGATCCGGCGCGGCTGCGCACGGCGCGGCTGGCGCTGGCGCCGCTGCTCGGCCAGGTGCGCGAGCAGCTCACCCGCCGCGGCATCGTTTCGTTCGACGACCTGCTGCGCGGCGCGCGGCGCCTGCTCGCGGCGCACCCGGAGGTGCGCACGCGGCTGCGGCGCGGCATCGATCAGCTCCTGGTGGACGAGTTTCAGGACACCGACGCGACGCAGTGCGAAGTGCTGCGCTGGCTGGCCCTGGACGGACCGCCCGGCGAGCGGCCGGGGCTGTTCCTGGTGGGCGATCCCAAGCAGTCGATCTACGGTTGGCGCAGCGCCGACCTGCGCGCCTACGCCGGCTTCGTGGCGGCGGTGGTCGCGGCCGGTGGCGTGGTGCTGCCGCTGGTCGAAAACTTCCGCTCCCTGCCGGCGATCCTGGACGAGGTGACGCGGGTGATGGCGCCCGTCATGCGCGAGCGCGCCGGCGTGCAGCCGCCGCACGCGCCGCTCGTGCCCTGCGAGCGCCGCGTCGCCGATGCGCCGCCGGCGGGCGGCGGCCGGGCGGCGGTCGAGCACTGGATCTCCTGGCCGCCGGACGCCGGGCAGGAGGCCGATCTCGCCGCCGCGACGGCGCTCGAAGCCGAGGCCATCGCCGGCGACCTGGCCGCCTTGCATGCGGACCGCGGCATGGCCTGGCGCGAGGCGGCCATCCTGCTGCGCAGCACCGGCGACCTGGACGTCTATCTGGATGCGCTGCGCCGCCGGGGGATCCCGTTCGCGGTTGGCCGCGACACGCAGTATTTCCGCCGGCGCGAGATCATCGATGCCGCGGCGCTGGTGCGGGCGGTGCTCGATCCGGGCGACCACCTGGCGCTGGTCACGCTGCTGCGCTCGCCGATGGTCGGCGTGCCGGATGCCGCGCTCATCCCCCTGTGGCGCCACCAGCTGCCGCGCCTGGTCACCGACCTGGACGCACCCGCCGCGGAGCCGCTGGCGGCGGTGTGCGCGGCGGTCGCGGCGGCGGTGCGCGACATGCCGCCCGGCGTGCCCGGCCTGGCGCGGGTGGCAGGCTGGGACCTCAACCTGATCTCGGCCATCGAGCACCTGGCGGTGTTGCGCCAGTCGTTCGCCGTGCAGCCCATCGACCTGTTCGTCGAGCGGCTGCGGCGGCTGTTCCTGCTCGACGCCATCGCCGCCGCCCGGCACCTGGGCGCCTACCGGCTGGCCAACCTGGACCGCTTCTTCCGCCTGCTGCTGGTCGAGATCGAGCGCGGCGGCGGCGACGCGACCGCGGTCCTGCGCGCCCTGCGCGTCAAGATCGCAACCGGCCGCGAGGCCGAGGAGGGGCGGCCGCTGGCCGGCGCCGAAGACGCCGTTTCAGTGCTCACCATCCATGGCGCCAAGGGCCTGGACTTCACCCACGTCTACCTGCCGCAGCTGCACAAACCGGGCAAAAAGGACCAGGCGCCGCCCACCGCGGTGGGCTGGGACCCCCCGCAGTCCGGCCGCCGCCCGCCCGGCGATCCCGACCTGGACGGCTGGGAGTACTGCCTGTTCGGCAACGCCACGCCGGACTTCGATCGGGTGGAGGAGCGGCGCCTGGAGGTCGAATCCGCCGAGCGGGTCCGCACCCTCTACGTCGCCATGACCCGCGCCAAGGACCGCCTGGTCCTTGCCGCCTGCTGGCCGCGCCGCGCCGCCGCGCCGCCCGCCCCCGAGCAGGCCCGCAGCCACCTGCACCTGCTCGCCTGGCGCCCCGGCAGCCCCGATCTGCAATGGCTCTGGGAGGCCGCAGGCCGATCGGTCCCGGCCGCCCAGACCGATTCTCCGGTTGCCGCGGTGGATTTTGTCGACTCCGCGGGCGTGGCCTGGCGTTTTCCGGCGTTTGCCGCGTGGGCCGCGCCCGCCGTCGCCGCGCCCGCCGTGACCGCGCTGGCCGGAGGGGTGCCCGCCGTAGGAGCGCTCGCCGCGCCCGCCGCGGTCGCGGCGCAGGCCGCCGACCAGGACCGCAACCGCGCGGTGGCGGCGGCGCGCATGGCAAGCCCCTTCGGCGCCGCCGCTTCGGAAGAAGCCCACGCCGAGCTGCGCGAAGAGATCGCCACCCGCACCGCCGCCGTGGAGCCGTCCACCCCATCGCCTGCCGTGGAACCGGCCCCACCTCCCGTCGACGCGGCTTCGGCGGCGCCCGACGCAAACGTCGAGGAAGCGGCGGCGGCGCGCGCGGCGGCGATGGCGGCGGGCGCGGCGTTTCACCGGGCGGTGGAGCTTTGGGACCTGGGCGCCGACGTGGGCGCAGAGACCGAGCGCCAGCGCGCGATGCTGGCCTCCTACCTGGCGGCGGTGACGGCGGACCGCGATCGCGAGCGGGGCCTGGCGCGCGCCAGCGCGATGCTCGACCGGTTTGTCGCCGGCGGCCTGGCGGAGCGGCTGTGTCAGCTGGCGCCGCAGGTGATCGCCCGCGAGCTGCCGGTGCTGCTGGCGCCGCCGGCGGCGTTTCCCGCGTCGGCGGGGTCGGCGGGGTCGGCGCACGGGGTGCCGGCGGGTTTCGTGTCGGGCACGATCGACCTGCTGTACCGCGACCCCGCGAGCGGCGCCCTGGTGATCGCGGACTACAAGACGGACGACGTGGCTGGCGCCGCCCTGGCGAGCCGGGCGGCGATCTACGCCAGCCAGGGGGCGGCGTACGTGACCGCGATCCAGGCGGCGCTCGCGCTGCCGGCGCCACCCCGCTTCGAACTGTGGTTTGTCATCGCCGGCCAGGTGGTGGCGCCGGCCATGGCCGCCCCCGGCCGCGGCGGCGCGGGGTAAGCTTGGGACCCATGAGCAGCGGTCGCCGGCGGTCTCACCCATGAGCAGCCCCGAATTCTCGGTGGTGGTGCCGACGCACAACCGGCTGGAGGTGCTGGCGGAGGTGCTGTCGGCCCTGGCGCGGCAGGAGGGCGCGCCGGCGTTCGAGGTGGTGGTGGTGGACGACGGCTCGACCGACGGCACCGGCGAGTGGCTGCGCGGCCGCAGCTTCGATCTGGCGCTGCGCGTGCTCAGCCAGGAGAACCGCGGTCCGGCGGCGGCGCGCAATACCGGCGTGGCCGTGGCGGCGGGGCGCTGGGTGGCCTTTCTGGGGGACGATACCGTCCCCGCGATTGGATGGCTGGCGGCCCATCACGCCGCCCATCGCAGCCATGGCGACGACCCCCACCTGGCGGTGTTGGGCTACACCGGCTGGCACCCGCGCATGCGGCTGACCCCCTTCCTGCGCTACATCAACGAATACGGCCTGCAGTTCGGCTATGCGCTGATCAAGGATCCCCAGGACGTGCCGTTCAATTTCTTCTACACCTCCAACATCTCCCTGGCGCGCGAGCTGCTGTTGGCGGAGCCCTTCGACCTGCGATTTCCCTATGCGGCATGGGAAGATATCGAGGTGGCGTACCGTTTGAAGAAGAGAGGGCTCAGGATGATGTACCAACCGGCTGCACAGGTCGCCCACGATCACCCCACCGACCTTGCGCGCTTCGCCGCGCGCCAGGAGCGGGCGGGCTACTGCGCCGCCGTCTTCGAGCGCCTGCACCCCGAGCTCGGCGGCTTCCTGGGCATCGGCCCGGACGGCCCGCCGCCGCTCCCCGACGCCGCCGTCCAGAGGCGGCGCGAAAAGCTGGTGCGGGCCTTGCAAAAATGGCCAATAGCACTACCCCACATGTGGGAGGATGTGCTGAGATTTCACTACGTCAAAGGTCTTCATCGCGCTTGGAACAACCCGGAACTTCATCCGGCAGCCAGCCTGGAGACCAAAAAGGAGATGAACCCATGACAACCCTGCGGCGGGCACTCAAGAGTCCCTTCAAGGGTGCGTCCATCCAGGCACTCGCGGCGCTCCTCTGCGCGGGGCTGCTGCTCATCGCCGTCCAACCGGCTCTTGCAAGCACGCATGGCGGTGGCGGCGGCGGCGGTCACGCCGGCGGGGGTCACGGGGGTGGTGCAAAGTCCTCCGCGCACCCGGTCGGCGGCGGCCACTACTACGGCCCCTATCGCGGCGGCTTCGGTGGTCGCGGCTTCGGTGGACGCGGCTTCTACGGCGGCCGCGGCTTCTACGGCTACGGTTTCGGCGGCTGGGGCTTCGGCCTCGGTCTGGGCCTTGGCCTCGGCTTCGCCTGGGACTACCCCTGGTGGGGCCCCGGCTACTACGGCTACGGCTACCCGTACTACTACACCAGCCCCTACTACTACGGCTACCAGACTCCGGCCGCACCTCCGGCGGCTGACGACGACGGCGGGTACAACCCGGGTGGCAACGACGACGGCGGCAACGGTGGCAATGGTGGGAACGGCGCCGGCACCAATCCCGCTCCGCGTGCCATGCCGCCGGCCAGCCGCGACGGCCGCGGCGCCATGGGCGCCATCAACATCGACCTGTCGCCCAGCGACGCCCAGGTCTATCTCAACGGCCAGTACATCGGCCGCGTCCGCGACTTCGGCGGCTGGCAGCACGGCTACCTCTGGTTGAAGGAAGGCACCTACGACATCGCCTTCTACAAGGAGGGCTTCAAGACCCTGGCCCGCCAGGTGACCATCTATCCGGGCCTCATCATCACCTGGGACGACAAGATGGAGCCCGGCCAGGCCGTGCGGCCCGAAGATCTGCCCAGCAAGTCCCACGCTCGGCGCGACGCGCGCATTCAGTTCGAGCGCGATCGCGCGGCGCAGATCGACCAGGGCACCTACAACGCGGCCCCGCAGGGCTCGGCGACCCCGCAGACCGACGAGCCGCCCCCCTACGCCGGTGGCGACAGCTGGCGTGATCGCGTCGACCAGGACCGCGCCAACGGCTCGGCCAATCCGGCCCAGCCGCAGCGCAACACCCAGCCCGCGCCGGCGGCCGCTCCGTCGATGGTTGCCGCCGACTCGGATACCGAACCGCCGGCCAGCGGCGCCAATGCCCGCTACGGCCACCTTCACCTGAAGGTCGACCCGGCGGACGCCTGGGTGTACCTGGACGGCCGCCTCGTCGGCACCGGCGGTGATCTGGCCGCCGATTCCACCGGTCTGGTCATCGCCCCCGGCCACCACAAGCTCTCCGTCGCTCGCCCTGGCCGCCAGGCCAAGGTGCGCGACTTCGACGCCGCCGTGGGCAACGACGTCAACCTGACGGTCAATCTGGCGCCGGCCCCCGCGCAGTAATCGAGCGGACGCCAGCTTCACCACCTCCGACGGCGGGCTTCCAAAGCCCGCCGTTTTTGCGTTCCGACCGCCGTGCGGATAGCGATTGGCACTGCACAGAGGCCCCAGTGGCCTGTACCAGCAAAATCCGTAGTGCCTGGCTTGCCCTCGACGGCTGGGGCGGCGTTACGCCTCCTCGACATAGCTTCGACTATGCCTGCGTCGGCGCGCCTGGCCCCCGCCGCCGATTGGCGGCGCCATCCACTACGAATTTCACTGGTACAGGCCACCGAGGCGACCCCTCTTCAGGAGTCCGCCGTTGTGTGGCTTATTTGGGGGAGGGAATTGAAAGAGGCGGGCCGCCAACGACCAATGGGCTACCGGGGCTGCGAGTTTCGCGCTACCGACCCTGCCTCTGGCTCGGGTTAACCGCAAGAGGCATGCCAGAAGAATGAGGCCGCGGTGGTGGTGTAGCATCGCGGTGAATGGAGCCGCCAGGCTCGGCCCGCCTCGCGGTTCGCTGCGCGAGACCACCTCGGCCGAGACCGCGCCGGGCCGGCTCGGTACGGGAAGGACATGCCATGCCGGACCAGGACGACACGTTGAGCGCCAAACGATGCAAGCCATGCGAAGGCGAAACCGCGCCGATCGAGGGCGAAGAGCTGCGGCGCCTGGCGGCGCAGGTGCCCGATTGGACGGTGACCGGCGGCGAGGGCTCCGGCGGCGGCGCCAGGCGCCTCGAACGGCAGTTCAAGTTCCCCGACTTCCGCAGCGCGCTCGCCTTCGTCAACCGCGTCGGCGAGGTCGCCGAAGAGGAAGGCCACCACCCCGATCTCGAGCTGGGCTGGGGCCGCGTCAAGGTGATCCTGTGGACGCACTCGATCGGCGGCCTGTCGGAAAACGACTTCATCCTGGCCGCCAAAGCCGACCAGGCGCTGGCTGCAGCCGGGTAAGGCGCCGCCGCCGTCTCAGGGGACGGCGGCGTGGCTGGTTTCACCGCCGGCGGCGGGCAGGTAGCACTGGCAGACGTAGTCGATGACCATGCGATCGGCGCTGTAACGCCACCCCAGGGTGCGGATGGCGCGCTTGACGCGGGCGATCCAGCCTTGCGGGATGCCCTGGTCGTCGCGCTCGAAATAGAGTGGCACCACCTGTCGTTCCAGCACCTGGAACAGCGCTTCGGCGTCGCGGGCGTCCTGCACCTGGGGATCGCGGTGCGAGGTCGTGCCGCCGATGGCGAAGCCGTTGCCGCCGTCATAGGCTTCGGCCCACCAGCCGTCCAGGATGGAGATGTTGAGGACGCCGTTGAGGATGCACTTCTGGCCGCTGGTGCCGCAGGCTTCGAGCGGGCGCCGCGGGGTGTTGAGCCAGGCGTCCACGCCCTGCACCAGCTGCCGGCTGACGTGCATCGAGTAGTCCTCGACGAAGACGATGCGGCCGGCGAAGCGCGGGTCTTCGTCCAGCCGCGCGACGCGCTGCGCCAGCTCCTTGCCGCCGTTGTCCTGCGGGTGCGCCTTGCCGGCATAGATGATCTGCACCGGGCGGCCGGGGGCGTTCAGCAGCCGCTCCAGCCGCTCCGGGTCGCTGAGCAGCAGATCGGCCCGCTTGTAGGTGGCAAAGCGCCGGGCAAATCCGATCGTCAAGGCGGCGGGGTTGAGCGGCGGCGGCGGCGGCGCCGCGGCGTCGGGCACCTGCAGCCGCTCGCGGCGGCTGGCCCGGCGCGCGCGCACGAAGGCCAGCAGCTGCGTTTTCAGGACCTGGTGCACCTCCCACAGCTCGGCGTCGGGGATGGCGTCGATCTGGCCCCACACGTCGGCGCGCGAGATGGTTTGCAGCCAGCGATTGCCCAGGTAGTGGGCGATCAGCTCGTGCATGTCGCTAGCCATCCAGGTGCGGGCGTGCACGCCGTTGGTGATGTGGCCGATCGGCACCGCTTCCTCGGCCAGCCCCGGATAGAGCCGCTCCCACATCCGGCGAGAGACGCGGCCGTGCAGCGCCGACACGCCGTTGGCGCGGCGGCACAGCCGCAGCGCCAGGGCGGTGGGGCCGAACGGCGCATCGCCATCGAACGGCGATTCCAGGCCCAGCGCCAGCACGTCGTGCACCGCCATGCCGAGCCCTGCCGCCAGCGGCGCCAGGTGGCGCGTCGCCAGGTCGGCGTTGAAGTGGTCGTGGCCGGCGGGAACCGGGGTGTGGGTGGTGAAGACGCTGGCCGCGCGGACTTCCCGCAGGGCATCTTCGGCGGTCATCTGCTCGCGCTCGACCAGCTGGCGCGCCCACTCCAGCAGGGCGAAGGCGGAGTGGCCCTCGTTGAGGTGCAGGACCGCGGGCTGGATGCCCAGCAGACCCAGGGCGCGGAAACCGCCCACGCCCAGCAGGATCTCCTGCTGGATGCGGGTCTCCTTGTCGCCGCCGTAGAGGCGCGAGGTCAGTTTGCGATCGGCCTCCGAGTTGGCGTCGTCGCGGGCGTCCAGCAGCAGCAGGTCGCTGCGCCCCACCTTGACGTGCCAGACGCGCAGGTAGACCTCGCGGCCGGGCAGCTCGACGGCGAAGCGCAGCTGCGTGCCGTCGGCGCCGGGCCAGGGATCGACCGGCAGCTCTTCGACCGCGATGGGCTCGTACAGGTCCTGCTGCCACCCCTGGGCGTCGATCTCCTGGTGGACGTAGCCTTCGTGATAGAGCAGGCCGACGCCGACCACCGGCACCCGCAGATCGCTCATGCTCTTGAGGTGGTCGCCGGCGAGCACTCCCAGGCCGCCCGAATAGATGGGCAGCGAGTGATGCAGGCCGAATTCGGCCGAAAAGTAGGCGACCGGACGCGCCAGGAGCGGTCCGGCGTGCACGAACCCCCAGCCGCCGGTGTCGCTGCCCAGGTCGTCGGCCAGGCGGCGATGGGCCTGGTTGATGCGGGCCTGGCTCTCCAGCTCGGACACCCGGCGGGCGATTTCGTCGGGCCCCATGCGCTGGAGCAGCGCGACGGGATTGTGATGGAGGGTGCTCCAGAGCTCGGGCGACAGCTCGTGGAAGAGGGCGCGGACCTCCGGCTGCCACGCCCAGAACAGGTTGCGCGACAGCTCCCGCAGCTTGGTAACCACGTCATTGTCGATGCCAGCGGTCATCATGTCTCCAGCACTTCAGCAAGGCCATCTGCGGCCGTCTCGGCCGCCGGATTGTCGATCGGAGTACGGCATGCGGCGAAGAAGGGGAATCATACCGTGAAGGCCGGGGTGCAACACGCGCCTCACTCGCGAGGCACGCGTGGTGCCGTCGCGACACGGACCAAGGGCCTTGCGCTGGCCCGCCCGCCCGCGCCGAGCCGGCCTGGATCGCCAGCCGGTCGCGCTGCAAAGACCCCGCGCGCGGGGTCGATCCATGCGCGCAGGGGTATCGATCAGTTGCTGGTGGGATCGGTGTGGTTGGGGGCGCAGGCGCTGTCGAAGTGGGTGGCGTCCACCGCCGACGAGTAATACGGGACGCCGGGGGCGTTGTAGATGGCGGATACCCACGCCTGCGCGGCGGTCGCGTCGGCGGGCGGCACCGCGCCGGCGGCCGCGATCGAGGTGTTCAGGTTGAGATAGACCCATCCATACTGGTAGGGCACCGGCAGCAGCGGGCCGCCGATCTGGATGCGCTGCACCACCGCCGGCAGCGGCCCGTTGCCCACCGCTCCCGGTGAGTCGATGTCCGTCGCGGGGACAAAGGCGTGCTCCTGTTCGTCGAAGACGACGATCGATTCCTGCCCGAGCGGGAACCACGGCGGCCGCGCGTGACGGGCGGCAGGACAGGTGAAGGGCTGTTGCGACAGCTTGGGGTCGCGCCAGACGTCCAGCTGGGTGGTGTCGCCGTTGCCGTTGAGGTAGCGCACCCCGAACGTCGTCGGCAGCGGCTCGCGGTTGTCCGCCGCGTTGAATCCGTCGCTGCCCCCGTAGAAGGTGTAGGAGCCGGAGGTGGTGACGCGGGCGTCGGTGCTGCTCGCCTGGATGGGGACCAGCGGCAGGGTGAGCAGCGTTCCGGCGCCGGTGTTGAGCAGGAAGGCGTTGCCGAACAAGACGTTGCTGTTGCTCGCGTCGCCGGTGCCGCCGCTGCCGAAGTAGCCGGGATCGCCGGGGAACCGGGTCGAGCAGTTGTTGACCGTATCGATCGTCACGTAGCCGCGGGCGACGTTGTCGCCCAGGCTGCGGCCGGCACAGAGACCTCCCAGCAGTCTGGATGGCTGGCCGGTGAGCGATTCCTGCAGGTGAGCGGTATAGGCCGTCGGCAGCATTGGCAGCGGCAGGTAACCGTTGCAGCTGGGAAAGTTTGTATCCTGCGAATAGATACCCTTGGGGCTGATGGTGTCGGTCGGGTCCTGACCGGTCGAGGCGGTCTGCGGCAGGTTGCCGTTGATGATGATGTCGCTCATATTGAAGGACTGCTCATCGAAGCCGGTGAGATACATATTGAAGCCGAGCACCGGCACCGCCATGTCGGACCAGAACATGACCTTCACCAGGGTGGCGGTCGCGCTGGAGTTGGTGACCGCTACCAGCGTGATCGGGCCGCCGTTGTTGGCCAGGCCCACTTCAAAATAGGGCAACAGCAGGGTGGCGGCGGGCGCGTTCTCGATGGTGCAGATGGCAGCATGGGCGGCCGGCGCGGTCATTAGCGCCAGCGCGAGCAACGCTGGCAGGGTCCTGCGGAAAGCGCTCATCCTCTTCATCGCACACACTCCTTCCGTATGGCCGCCGTGGCTGCGCGGGCAGCTGGCGGCGCGTCAGGGTGCAACGCGGATGGTCGCTCCGGAGCTGACCTCTATGTATGTGATATTAGCATTTCATGGTAAGGCTGCATAGGGGTGGTCTCCGCCGTGCCGCCCTGGGCCGGTCGTGCGGGCGACTGCCGGTGGTATCGGCGTGGGGGGGTGGCCTTCGGCGAGCTGGTAACCGCGCCGAGCCAGCGGGAGAGGATACGGCTGGAGGCGGGCCGAGCCGACCTGGAGAGGCCGGCCGGCGCCTCTCCAGGTCGCGCTTCAAAAGATGGCGCGCGAACGTTCGGTCAATTGCTGGTGGGGTCGGTGTGGTTGGCGCTGCAGGCGCTGTCGAAATGGGCGGCGTCGGCCGCCGACGAGTACGAGGTGGTGCCGGGGGTGTTGTAGATGGCGGAGACCCACGCTTGCGCCGCCGTTGCGTCGGCGGGCGGCACCGCGCCGGCGGCGGCGATCGAAGTGTTCAGGTTGAGATAGAGCCATCCAAAGCTGTAGGGCACCGGCAGCAGCGGGCCGCCGATCTGGATGCGCTGCACCGCGGCCGGCAGCGGTCCGCTGCCCGTCTGTTCCGGCGAGTTGATGTCGGTCGCGGGGACGAAGGCGTGTTCCTGGCTGTCGAAGGCGACGATCGATTCCTGACCGAGCGGGAACCAGGCGGGCCGCGCCTGGCGGGCGGCGGGGCAGGTGAACGGATGTTGCGACAGCTTGGGGTCGCGCCACACGTCCAGCTGGGTGGTGCTGCCGCTCAGGCTGTAGTAGCGCACGCCGAACGTCGTCGACAGCGGCGTGCGGTTGTCCGCCCCGCTGAACCCGTCGCTGCCGCCGTAGAAGGTGTAGGAGCCGGGTGTGATGACGCGCGCGTCGGTGCTGCTGGCCTGGATATGGACCAGCGGCAGGGTGAGCATCGTTCCCGCGCCGGCGTTGAACAGGACGACGTCGCCGAACAGGACGTTGCTGTCGGTCGCGTCGCCGGTGCCGCCGGCGCCGAAATAGCCGACGTCGCCGGGGAACCGGAGCGTGCAGTTGTTGACCGTATCCATGGTCACGTAGCCGCGGGCGACGTTGTCGCCCAGGCTGCGGCCGGCACAGAGACCTCCCAGGATTGCCGAGGGCTTGCCGGTGAGCGACGATTGCAGGTGGGTGATGTAGGTCTGCGGCAGGGCGGGTGGGGGCAGGACGCCGTTGCAGCTGGCGTAGTTGATGTCCTGCGAATAGACCCCCTTGGGGCTGATGGTGTCGTTCGGATCCTGGCCGGTCGAGGCGGTCTGCGGCAGGTTGCCGTTGTCGATGATGTCGTTGAGGCTGAATTGCTGCTGGTCGAAGCCGGTCAGGTAGAGGTTGAAGTCCAGCACCGGCACCGCCAGGTCGGACCAGAGCACGACGTGCACCAGGGTGGCGGCGGCGCTGGCGTTGTTGATCGTCACCGAGGTGGATGCACCGCCGTTGTTGGCCAGCGCCACCTCAAAATAGGGCAGCAGCAGGGTTGCGGCGGGGGCGGTTTCGATGCCGCAAATGGCGGCGTGGGCCGCCGGGGAAGCCAGCAGCGTCAGCACCAGCAACGCCGGCAGGCTCCTGGGGAAATCGCTCCTCCTCATCGCACACACTCCTTCCGGAATGGCCGCCGTGGCTGCACGCAGCGGGCGGCGCGTCAGAATGCCAACGTGGGTGGTCGCTCCGGAGCGAACCCGAACCTATGCGATAATAGCATTTCATGGTCTGGCTGCATAGAGGGCAGCACGGCGCGCGGCCGGCCCCGGCGATCCCCCGCCGGCGCCGGGTGCGGTTGGCCTGTCCGGGGAAAGGTGATATGAAATGTCACAATTACATGCGGCTGCGGCCGAAGGAGAGCCGACGTGAGCGATATAGGAACGCGAGGCTATGTGAACCAGGACGTGCTGGTGTCGACCGATTGGGTCGCCGAGCACTTGAACGATCCCAAGGTGCGGATCGTGGAATCCAATGAAGACCCGCTGCTGTACAGCTCAGGGCACATTCCGGGTGCCGTCGAGGTGGACTGGACGCGCGACCTGAACGACCCGCTGCGGCGCGACTACCTGGATCACCAGGGGTTCAGCGCGCTGATGCACCGCCTGGGGATCGCCAAGGACACCACCGTGGTGTTCTATGGCGACCGCAACAACTGGTGGGCGACCTACGCTTTCTGGGTGTTCCAGCTGTTCGGGCACGCGCAGGCCAGGATCGTCGACGGCGGGCGCATCAAGTGGGTCAAGGAAAACCGCCCGCTCAGCAAGGACGTGCCGCACTACCCGCCCGCCGACTACCAGGTGTTCGAGCGCGACGACCAGACCATCCGCGCCTTCCGCCAGCAGGTGCTGGAGCACCTCCAGTCCAAGGGCCGGCTGATCGACGTGCGCAGCCCCGCCGAGTACACCGGCGAAAGGCTGCACATGCCCGAATATCCCAACGAGGGCGCCCTGCGCGGCGGCCACATCCCGAACGCCGCCAACGTCCCCTGGGCGCGGGCGGTCAATCCCGACGACGGCACCTTCAAGACCGCCGCAGAGCTGCGCGCCATCTACGAAGGCGAGGCCCACCTGCAGCAGGGCGACGACGTCATCGTCTACTGCCGCATCGGCGAGCGCAGCAGCCACACCTGGTTTGTGCTGACCCACCTCTTGGGCTATCCCAAGGTCCGCAACTATGATGGCAGCTGGACCGAGTGGGGCAACCTGGTCGGAGTTCCGATCGAGCGCTGATCCGCCCGCGACGGCCGCGGCCCGACCCAGGAGCAACAGGTCCGGTCGCGGCCGGCGGCGCCCGCGGTCCAACGCCGGGCGTGCCGCCGGTGCGATCAGGGAGTCTGAACGCTGATGGCTGAAGTTCCCGCAAAGCTGGAAGAGACGCTGGAGGTGCTGGACATGGTTGCCGACCGGTCCGAGCGCATCCAGATGCTGATCGATATCGCCGGCCGCTTCCAGGAGGTGCCGCAGGGCATTGCCCGCCGCCCCTTCGCCGAAGCGCACCGGGTGCAGGCTTGCGAATCGCAGGCCTTCGTGTGGGGGCAGGACCGGCCCGACGGCACGCTGGGGCTGTATTTTGCCGTCGAAAACCCGCAGGGCATCTCGGCCAAGGCGCTGTCGGTGATCCTTGGCGAGGGGCTGTCGGGGGAGCCGCTGGAGCAGGTGGCCGCGGTGTCGCCGGACCTGGTCTACCGCATCTTCGGCCGCGAGCTGTCCATGGGCAAGTCGATGGGGCTGATGGGCATCGTCAGCATGGTGGCGGGGTTCGCGCAGCGTCGCCTCGCCGCGCAAAGAACTTCGTAACGCAAAGTACTTGACGCGGCCGTTGGGGAAGTCCTAGACTTTCCTGTGTGACGCTGCCCACCCCGATCCGCGGCCCGCGCCCATCCCCCGTAGTGTCCCATCCGCCCGCGCTGCACCTGCGGGCGATGGACAACCTGCGCTTCATCCGCCGCACCATGGAAGATGCGCTCTGCTTCACCGCCGTCTCGGGCATCGGCGAAGTGGCGGTGGGGGTGACGGCGCTGGCGGCGGCGTGGCTGGCGGCGCACCAGGCGACGCCGCTGGGGTGGCTGCTGGTGTGGCTGGGGGAAGCCCTGATCGCCGCCTGCGTGACCGGCGGCGCCGTGGTGTGGAAGGCGCGGCAGGCGCGGCTCAGCCTCACGTCGCGCCCGGGCCGCCGCTTCGTGCTCGGCCTGCTGCCCCCCCTGGGGGCCGGCGCGCTGCTCACCTACGCGGTGTTCGCGGCGGGGGCGGAGCGCCTGCTGCCGGGCCTGTGGCTGCTGCTGTACGGCACGGCGGTGGTCACCGGCGGCGCCTTTTCGGTGCGCATCGTGCCGGTGATGGGGCTGGGCTTCATGGCCCTGGGCGGCGCGGCGCTGTTCGCGCCGGCGGCCTGGGGCAACTGGCTGCTGGCGGCCGGCTTCGGCGGCCTCAACCTGATGTTCGGCCTGGTGATCGCGAGGCGCCACGGTGGCTAAGCGCACCTCGACCCTGCGCCACGACGCGGCCGACAAGGCGGCGCTGCGGGACGCCGCGGAGGCGACGCATCTCCCGGTCGTTCCGCCGCTGCCTGGCGACGGCGCCGCCGGCGCCGGCGCCGCCGCCGACGCGCACGACGGCGGGGCGCTCGACCTGGACCGGCTGATCCACGAGCGCCTGCGGCTGGGGATCGTCGCGGCGCTGGCGGTCAACCCCAGCCTGACCTTCAACGACCTCAAGAGCCTGCTGCACTCGACCGACGGCAACCTGAGCGTGCATGCCCGCAAGCTGGAAGAAGCGGGCTACGTCGCCTGTCAAAAGTCGTTCGTCGGCCGGCTGCCCAAGACCGAGTACCGGCTGACCACGTCCGGCCGGCGGGCGCTGGAGCGCTACCTGAATCACATGGAAGCGATCATCCACGCGACGCGGGCTCCCTAGTGTCCCGCCCGCTGTCCACGACGTACCCCGAGCGCACCCGCGATCAACCCTTAACCTGTCGACGTTCTGTTTGAGCTGGGAGGAGGATGGGCGATGGCCCAACGGTCTGGACACGATGCGGCGTCCCGCTGCGGATTGCACGCCGCCATCATCATGGACGGCAACGGCCGCTGGGCGCAGGCGCGCGGCAGGTCGCGGACCGCTGGCCATCTGGCGGGCGCCGACGCGGTGCGGCGCACCGTCGAGGCGGCGCCCGGCTGCGGCATCAGCACCCTGACGCTGTACGCCTTTTCCTCGGACAACTGGCGGCGGCCCCCCGACGAGGTCGGGGCGCTGATGCGCCTGTTGCGCCGCTACCTGATGGCTGAGACGGGCCGCTGCGTGGCAAACGGCGTGCGCATCCAGGTCATCGGCCGCCGCGACCGGCTGGCGCCGTCGCTGGTGCGCGGCATCGAAGCCGCCGAAAGCTCGACCGCGGGCGGCGCCCGGTTGCTGCTGCGCATCGCCGTGGACTATTCGGCCCGCGACGCCATCCTGCGCGCGGCGCACCAGTTCTACACCGCGGGCGCCGCGCACGCCGGCTGCCCCGCGGCCGAGCTGAGCCGCGAGCAGCTTTCGCTGCTGCTGGCCGGCGGCCCGGCCGCGCCGGGTAGCCCGGCGCACCCGGAGCACCCGGGGATCATCGCCCGCGACGTCGATCTGCTCATCCGCACCGGCGGCGAGCAGCGCCTGTCGGATTTCCTGTTGTGGGAGTGCGCCTACGCCGAGCTGATCTTCACCGAGCGCATGTGGCCCGACTTCGGCACCGCGGACCTGGAAGCCGCGGTGGGCGAATTCCACAGCCGGGAACGCCGCTTCGGCACCGTCCCGGCGGCCGCGGCGTCGCATCTGCCGCGGCGCTCCCGCGCCGCCGCCCCGCTGGCCGACCTGCAAGCCGCCACCCCCTTCGGCCGCGCCTGACAAAACAAAAGCGCGCCACCTCCGTCAGGGGGCGGCGCGCTTTGGCGTTGTGCCATGCCGGGCGCCGGGCGTCCGGCGCGGCGGTGGCCGCGGCTACATGCCGCGCGACATCAGGTCGGCGACGGCGCGGTTGAAGCGCGCCACGTCGGGAAGCTCGGTGCCCTCGGCGAGCAGGCCGTAGCCGAGCAGGATGTTGGCGTATTCCGGGATGGCCGGATCGTTCTTGTCCTTGTCGAAGCGCGCCTTGAGGCCGGTGACGATCGGGTGGTTGGGGTTGAGCTCCATGATGCGGCGCTGCTTGGGACCGCCGCCCTTGCCCTTTTGCAGCAGCTTTTCGAGTTGCGGGCTGTAGTCGTGCTCGGCGCCGACCAGGCAGACCGGCGAGGTGGTCAGCCGGCTGGTCAGGCGCACCTGCTTGACCTGCTCGTCGAGCTTTTGCTGCATCAGCTCCAGCAGCGGCTTGAGCTCCTCTTCCTTGGCCTTGAGCGTCTCTTCGGCCTGCTTTTTCTCTTCGTCGCTGCCCAGCGAGACGGTGCCCTTGCCGACCGACTTGAGCCGCTTGCCGGCGTACTCGTTGAGCGACTGGGTGAGCAGCTCGTCCACCGGGTCGACCAGGTAGAGGACTTCGTAGCCCTTGTCCTTGAACGCTTCGAGGTGCGGCGAGCTCTCCACCTGGGCGCGCGATTCGCCGGTCAGATAGTAGATCTCCTCCTGGCCCTCCTTGAGACGCGACACGTAGTCCTTGAGGGTGGTGAGCTTTTCCGGATCGTGCGAGGACTGGAACAGCAGCAGCTCCAAGAGCGCGTCCTTGTTCTCATAGTCGGCGCTGACGCCTTCCTTGATGGCGCGGCCGAACTCACCCCAGAACTTGAGGTAGGTGTCCGCTTCCTTTTCCCGCATCTGCTCGAAGGTGTCGAGCACCTTCTTGGTCAGGCCCTTGCGGATCAGGGTGATGTGGCGGTCCTGCTGGAGCATTTCGCGCGACACGTTGAGCGCCAGGTCGGGCGAATCGACGACGCCGCGCACGAAACGCAGGTAGTGGGGCAGCAGGTCTTCGCACTTCTCCAGGATCTGGATGCGCTTGACGTAGAGCTGCAGGCCGACCTTGGACGCCACGTAGTACAGGTCGTAGGGCGCCTGCGAGGGCACGAACAGCAACGCCTGGTATTCGATGCGCCCTTCGGCCTTGAAGGAGATCACCTTGAGCGGCTCGGTCCAGTCGTGCGAGATGTGGCGGTAGAACTCGTTGTAGGCCTCGGCGGTGACTTCCGACTGCGGCCGGGTCCAGATCGGCTTCATCGAGTTGAGGGTCTTTTCCTCGAGCGGCATCTTCGGCTTTTCGCCGGTCTCCTTCTCCTTGGCCAGGTCCTCGATCTCGGGGTCCTTTTCGGCGGTGAGGATGATCGGGTAGGAGACGAAGTCGGAATAACGGCGGACGATGCGGCTGATCACCCAGCGATCGCTCCAGTCTTCGATGCCGTTGTCGCGGTCTTCGGGCTTGAGGTGGAGGGTGATCGTGGTGCCGCGGCCGGCGCGCTCGGCGTCGGCGATCTGGTAGGTGCCGTCGCCGGTCGATTCCCAGCGCGTGCCGCCGGTTTCGCCGGCACGCCGGGTTTCCAGCACGACGCGCTCCGCCGCCATGAACGACGAGTAGAAGCCGACGCCGAACTGGCCGATCAGCTCGGCGATGGTCTGCTTGGATTCGCCCTGCTTGAGGCGATTGACCAGTTCCCGCGTGCCCGACTTGGCGATGGTGCCGATGTTGGCGATCACTTCTTCGCGGCTCATGCCGATACCGTTGTCGGTGACCGTCAGGGTCCGCTTTTCGCGGTCGGCGGCCAGCCGGATCTCCAGCGCGTCCTCCTTGCCGTCCGGCCCGGCGGCCAGCAGGTCGGGGTTGGTGAGCGCCTCGAAGCGCAGGCGGTCGAGGGCGTCCGAGCCGTTGGAGATCAGCTCACGCAGGAAGATCTCTTTGTTGGAATAGAGCGAGTGGATCATCAGATCCAGCAGCTGCTTGGTCTCTGCCTGGAATGGCAGCGTCTCGACGGGGCTGGTGGTGGTGGTCATAGCGTCTCCTGTTCGATTCCTTGCAGATCGGCGCCTGGGGAAACCGGAAGAGCAGGGTGGAAACTTCCCCGGGGGAGCGGGCGGCGGCTGCCGCTGCCGCGCCGCCAGACGGCCCGCGGCATTCAGCGAGTGAATGTTAGTCGAAGGCGCGCAGGTATGCAAGCCCCTGGTAGCCTCATATCTGACAGTCGTGCGCTCAATGGTCGGATGAGGGACAGGCGCAACCCGATTGGCGGCCGCCTCGTAGTGTCGCGGGTGGGTGACAGGGCGGGTGGCGAGCGGGCACCGTGGCCCGGCGGACGGATATACTGGACGGCTGAGGATCCGCAACAAGGGTCCGGGAGGAAATCGTGGCCGACGAGCGCGCCACCGGCCGGGACGTGATCCTGGCGATCGCCGAGAACATGCGGGCCAGCCTCGAACCGTTGATCACCAGGACGGTCGCTCCCAGCCTGTACCAGGTGTACCTGCACGCCGGCGATTACGACCGCCTGCACACCCTGTTCGGCGACATCGAAACCGAGGCGCGGGAGCTGCTCGACCGCGAGCTGGCGCAGCTCAATCGCCCGCCGGCCAGCGGCGTCGGCCGCCTGGTCAAGGTGCTGCGGCCGCGCCGCAAGGAAGAACCGGCGGCGGAGCCGGCCGAGCCGCCGCGCTTTTACTCGGCCGAAGGGCGCTGGTTCATTCGCTTCCAGGAAGACCCCAACTCCGCGCTGGAGCCGGGCGACGTGCAGGTGGTCTCCGAATTCGCGCAGCGCCAGGCCACCGGCTACGGCGCCGGCAACCCCACCCACCGCATCTCCACCACCCGGCGGCTGGGGGGGCAGCGGGTGACCAGCCAGCGCCAGGGCGCCGACCCGGCGGCCGCCTACGCCCACATCCGCTACAAGGACGACTCGGGAGCCAAGGAATTCTGGGTCGCCAAGGATGAGATCGTCATCGGGCGCGACGCGCCGGACGTCTGGGTGGACCTGCGGCTGGAAACCTCGCTCGACGTGTCGCGCGAGCACGCGCGGCTGCGGCGCAGCCCGGACAGCGGCGCGTTCCGCATCAAGGACCTGTCCAAGCTGGGCACCACCGTCAACGGCCAGCCGGTGCCGTCCAGCCTGGAAGCGGCCGGCGACACCGAACGCGACCTGGACCGCTGGAGCGACCTGCCGGACCAGGCGCGGATCGGCCTGGCGGGCATCGTGTTCCTCGACTTCGAGCGGGTGAGCCGGCCATGACCGCCCTGTTCTACGCCCGCCTCGCCGTGCTGGTGGTCTTCGGCCTGGCGGTGGCGGTGCTTGCCTGGGCTGCCCTGGGCGAAAGACGGCACAAGGGATAGCCGGCGGTGGTGAGGGCTCGCCTGTTGCACGCGGCGGCGGCGACCGACCCGGGCCGCGAACGCAGCAACAACGAAGATCGGGTGCTGTGTGAGCCCGAGCTGGGCATTTTCGGCGTCATCGACGGCGTCGGCGGCGAATCGGCCGGCGAAGTCGCCGCCGAGACGGCGCTGGAGGTGCTGCGCGCCCGCCTGTCGCGCCGCACCACCGACTCCGGGCGGCTGGTGCGCGAAGCGATCGCGCTCGCCAACCGCCAGATCTACGAGCGCGCCCAGGCGGACTCGCGGCTGGCCGGCATGTCGTGCGTGCTCACCGTGGCGGTGCTCGACCGCGGCAACGCCACCGTCGGCCACGTCGGCGACAGCCGGCTGTACGCGCTGGGCGCGGGCCAGATCCGCAAGGTGACGCCCGATCATTCGCCGGTGGGAGCGCGCGAAGACGCCGGCGACCTGTCCGAGATCGAAGCCATGCGTCACCCGCGGCGCAACGAGATCTTCCGCGACGTCGGCTCGGCGCCGCACGAACCCGACGACCCATCCTGGATCGACGTGCTGGAGGTGCCGTTCGCCGCCGACGGCGCGTTGCTGCTGTGCAGCGACGGCCTGTCGGACATGATCCCGGCGCGCGAGATCCTGGAGGTGGTCGAAGCCAACGCCGCGACGCCGCGCGCCGCGGTGCGCGTCCTGATCGATCGCGCCAACGCCGCCGGCGGCAAGGACAACGTGTCGGCGGTCCTGGTGACCGGCGAGCGCTTCGCCGAAGCGGTGCGCCGCCGGCCGGCCGGAGCGGCGGCGGGCGTCGCCGAAGCGGGCGCCGGCGGGCAGCTGGAGCCGGTGGGGCCGCTGCCTCCCGCCAGGCGCCTGGCGTCGCGCTCCGGGGGGCTGGCTGCCGCCGCTGCCGTGGCTGCCGGCGAGGGAGCGACGGGGGCGCGCGGACCCTCGCGCCGCGCCGCCGGGGCGCCGGCGGCGCCGGCGGCCGGCCGCCGGGGCCTGGCACCGGTCCTTGGCCCTGCCGGGGCCGGCCCTGGCGTCGAGGGGCGCGGTGCGGCGCGGCCGGGTGGCGGCGTCGCCGGCGCGGCATGGGCGGCCCCTGCTTCGCCGGGCGAGCGGCTGCGGGAGTGGCTGTCGCGCTGGCCCGGCCGGTTGTCGGTGGCGGCGTTGTTGGTGGCGGCGGCGCTGGCTGTCCTCTTCTACTTCGGCTACGGCGCCGCGCTCGGGCGCTGGGTGAAAGGGCTGAGCGGCGCCGGCAGCGGGGGTGTTGCCGGTGCCGGCGGCGCGGGCGTTTCCGGCTTCGCCGGCGGCGCCACGGAGCCGGCGCTGCGGGTGGGGGCGGGCGACGGCGGCCTGGCGACGATCGGCGAGGCGCTGGCGCGGGCGCGCCCCGGCCAGACGATCGAAGTGGCGCCGGGGGAGTACCACGAGCGCATCGTCCTGCGTGACAGCATCGCCGTGGTCTGCCAGGTGCCGCGGCGGGCGGTGCTGCTGCCGCCCGCGGCCGGCTCAGCCGGCGGCGCCACGGCGGCGGCCGGCGAGCCGCTGGTCACGGCCGACGGCATCCAGGGCGCGATGCTGTACGGCTTCCTGGTGAAACCGGACGCGCGCGTCGCCGGCAGCGTCGGGGTGCGGCTGACCGCCTCCTACGTGATCCTGGACGGGATCGAGGTCACCGGCGCCGCCGGTGCCGGCATCGAGATTCGCGGTGCCGGCCGCTCCACGGTGCGCTACTGCTACGTGCATCAAAACGAAGGTCCTGGCCTTGCCATCATGGGTGCGGCGGGGCCGCGCATCCTGGCCAACCTGATCTCCGGCAACGGTCTGCGCGCCGGCGCGCCGGCGCCCGGCGTCCTGGTCGAGGGGACGGCAATGCCGCTGGTCGCCGACAACCGTATCGAAGGCAACGGCGGTCCCGGCGTCTTCCTGCCTTCGGCCGAGCGTCTGGACGAGCTCTGGCGCTGGAACGCCTACGGCGGCCTGCCGCGCGACCAGGCGGTGCGCGCGGCGACGAGCGCCTCGCCGGCCACTCCCGCGGCGACGGCGGCGCGGAGGCGTCCGTGATCCCGCTGGCCGGCAATCCGAACCAGTCGGTCGGGCGGTTCGCGATCAAGGACTTCCTGGGCCGCGGCGCCATCGGCGACGTGCTGCTCGCCTGGGACCCGGTGCACGAGCGGGACGTCGCCCTCAAGGTGATGCGGGTCGGCAAGACCGACCCCGACATGCTGGAGGCGGAGCGCAACGGCGTGTCGCTGCAGGCGCAGCTGGCCACCGCCGCGCCGCAGGTGGCGGCGGTCTACGAGACGGGGCAGGAGGGCGATCTCTATTGGGTCGCCATGGAATACATCGCCGGCGTCGACCTGGCGGCGGTGATGGCCGGCGGACCGCTGGCCGAAGCGCGCGCCGTCGCCATCGCCCTGGAGCTGGTGTCGATGCTGGAGGTCTGCCACGACTTTTCGGCCGAAGTGTCGGGCCGCCGCATCTACGGCATCGTGCACGGCGACATCAAGCCGGAAAACATCCGCCTGCAGGAGGCGGACCGGGTGCGGGTGCTCGACTTCGGCATCGCCAAGCACCTCACGCAGACCCGCCGCTTCACCGTCAACCTGTTCGGCAGCCTCCCCTACACCCCGCCCGAGCGCCTGGAGCGCGGGGTGGTGGACCGCCACTCCGACCTGTGGGCGGTGGGCGTCGTCCTGGCGGCGATGGTCCTGGGGCGCCGCCCTTTCCCCGGCAACACCCCCGAGGAGCTGGAACAGGTCCTGCGCCGCGGCGGCCGCCGCCTGCCGCTGCCGGCGACCTGCTCGCCGGGGCTGGCCCACGTCGTCGACCGTTCGCTCTCCTTCGAGGTCGGCCGCCGCTACCAGACCGCTGCAGAAATGAAGGCCGATCTGGCCGCGTTGCGCGACGGCCGGCCGGTGGCGGCGCCGGCCGCGGCGGCGCCCGATGCCGCCGGCGCCGGCGGCGACGTCCACGCCACGCGGCGCACCGCCCGGCCGCTCTCCGCGCAGGAGGTTGCGGCCGCCGAGGCCACGCGCCGCACCGAGCGCCCCACAGGGACGCCGGCCGGCGGCGCCGCCGGCGGTGACACCCGCCGTACCGGCGCCGCCGCTGCCGCGGCAGCGGTGGGTGGCGCCGCCGCGGCGGCGGGGGTCGGCGTGGTTGCCGCGGCCGGCTTGGGCGCCGGTGGGGGTATGGCTGCGGGAATGCTTGCGGGCGGTGGTGCGGGAGCGGGGGTCGCTGGCGGCGGCGCCGGCACTGCCGCCGGCGGGCCGGCGTCGTGGCCGACGGCGCCGCTGGCGGTGGTCCCCAGGCCGCCGGGCGGGGTCGCGGCCGATTCGCCGGCCGCGGCGCTGCCGCTGGCAGCGGCCCCGGCTGCCGCGGCGGCGGCACCGGCATCGCCGCTGGCGGCGTCCGCGGCGTCCGCTGTGCCGGCGGTGCCGGCGGGGTTGCCGCGCCCGCGGCATCGCCTGCGCCGGGTTCTGCTGGTCCTTGCCGTCGCGGCGCTGCTTGCCTTTGGCGGTGCCCAGCTGTGGGCCTGGAACCAGGCGCAGCAGCTGCGCCGCGACCTGGCCGACGCCCAGCCCGACCTGGACGCGGTGGCCGCCCGCTACCAGCAGGTGGTGCCGTGGTGCTGGGTCTCCGCGGACCTGTTCGGCGTGGGGGACGAACTGGTGCGGTCGCTGACCGGCGGCGCCAGCCGCATCTTCGACAGCTACCACGGCGACGACCCCACGACCACCCAGCGAGGGTGGCAGACCGCCTACCGCCTGCTGCACACCGCGGCGCAGATCGCCCCGCGCGATCGCGCCATCCGCGCGCGGATGCTGTACGCGCACGGCCACCTGGATCGCATCCAGTCGATCGCGCTACGCACCCAGGGCAACCGCAACCAGGCCCTCGACACCAGCCGCCAGGCCGCTGCCGAGTTCCAGGAGGCGGCGCAGGCGGACCCCACCTGGCCAGACCCTTTCCTCGGTCTTGCTCGTATCTATGCCTATGACCAATTCGATCTCGACGCCTTGCAGAAGACGCTGGGCGAGCTGGGTCGCCGCGGCTATCGCGTCGGCCGGCGCGAAACCGCGATGCTCGCCGACGGCTTTCGCATGCGCGGCCTGGGGGCCGAAGCGCGCGCCGACCGCGCCGGCGGTCGCGACGCCGAAGCGCAGCTGCTCAAGCAGGCGCAGGACGATCTGCAACAGGCCGTGCGCTTCTACGGCGACATCAGCGGCTACGCTGCCGCCGCCAGCAACCGCCAGGACTGCGAAGAGCATCTCGAAGCGGTCGCGGCGCGCCTGGCGGCCATGCGGCCGCCGCGGCCGCCCGGCGTCGGCGGCTTCTGGGAGCGGGTGGGCCGCGCCCTGGTGCACGAATTCGCCAAGCCGGGCGGCGGTGGCGGCGGCTGACCGGGCGGGCCACTAATGTCCTGTACCAGCAAGATCCGCAGTGTCTGGCTTGCCCTCGACGGCTGGGGCTGCGTTGCGCCTCCTCGACATAGTTTCGACTATGCCTGCGTCGGCGACGCCTTGCCCCCGCCGCCGATTGCGGCGCCATCCACTGCGGATCTCACTGGTACAGGCCATTAAGCCATGGGCGTCACCATCAGCCGCGCGGCGGAGCGCGGGCAGCGGCCGGCTGGCGGCGGCGGTGGCCGGCTCGGCCTCGATGTGCCGCCGCGGCGCGGCCGCGAGGCGGCGCTGCTGGCGCTCGCGGCGGCAGCGGCGGTGGTGGCGATCGTGCTCACCTGGCTCGCCGTGTCGCGGCCGCTCGCCGACCAGAAGGCCCGCCTGGCCGGCGGCACCCTGATCAACCTCAACGACATGCCGGCGACGGGCGGCGGCATCCTGCCGCTGCTCTCTTTCGTGCCGAGCCCGCAGGAGCGATCCTTCATCGCCGATCGCATCCGCGGCCGGCTGGCGGCGGCATCGATCGGCAACGTCGGCGAGCTGGGGCGGGTGATGGTGCCGGCGGCCGAAGTGGACGCCCGCCGTATGCCCGGTCTGGCCGCCCGCCTGGCCGCCTCGGGGCGCGATCGGGTGGCGCTGCTGTCGACGGCAGAGGTGCGGCAGCTCAAGCCGCTGGTCGTGGTGCGCACGCCGGCCGAGTACCGCACGTCCTTTATCGTCGGCGCGGTGCTGCTGCTTGCCGGGTTCGCCGCCGCCCACGCCGTGCTGCGTTTCAAGCGCTTTGGCGGCGACCAGCTGCTGCTGCCGGCGCTGCTGCTGTTCTGCGGTCTGGGCTTCGCCGTCATGGCCAGCCTGCGCGATCCGCTGCGCGACCTGCCGCTGCACCTGCGCTTCGCGCAGGGGGTGTTCGCCGGGTGCGGCTGCTTCCTGTTGGGCGCCCTGGTCGACCTGGAGCGCTCCATCCTGCCGCGGCGCGGGATCTGGGCGTTGAGCGCCGCGGCGCTGCTGTCGGCGCTGCTGATCGTCTTCGGCGTCGGGCCGGGGGTGAGCGACGCCAAGGTCAACTTTCTGGGCTTTCAGCCGGTCGAGCTGATCAAGCTGCTGATCGCGATCTTCCTGGCCGGCTACTTTGCCGATCGCTGGGAGCTGCTGCGCGAGGTGCCCGAGCGCCGGGTGCCGCTCGGGCCGATCCGCCGGATCTTCCCGCTGCCGCGGCTCGAATACGTGCTGCCGCCGCTGGTGGCGATCGGCCTCATCCTGTTCTTCTTCTTCCTGCAGAAGGACCTGGGGCCGGCGCTGGTCCTGGCCTGCCTGTTCCTGATCCTGTTTTCGGTGGCGCGCGGGCGCCCCGGCATGGCGATTTTCGGGCTGGTCCTGGTCGCCGGCGCCTTCTACGTCGGCTACAAGCTGGGCTATCCGCGCACCGTGGGGCAGCGCATCGGCATGTGGCTGGCGCCGTGGGACACCTGGTTTCGCGGCGGCGACCACCTGGCGCAGGCCATCTGGTCGATGGCGGCGGGGGGAGCGACCGGCACCGGTCTGGGGCTCGGCGAGCCGGGCCTGGTGCCCGAGGCGCATACCGACATGGTGCTGTCGGCGATCGGCGAGGAGCTGGGCTTTGCCGGCCTGGCCCTGGTCGGCGTCCTCTACGCGGTCCTGGTGCAGCGCGGCCTGCGCGCCGCGCGCCAGGCGGCCACCGCCTGCGGCTTCTTTCTGGCCTTGGGCCTGACCTTGCTGCTGGCGCTGGAAACCGCGCTGATCGCCGGCGGCGTCCTGGGGCTGCTGCCGCTCTCCGGGGTCACCTCGCCGTTCCTGTCGTCGGGCCGGTCGGCGATGCTGGCCAACTTCCTGATGGCCGGGCTGCTCGCCGGGATCTCGTCGCGCGCCGCGCGGCCCGACGCGGCGCGGCCTTTCGCGGGCGGCGTGCGCTGGATCGCCGCCGGCCTTGGCCTGTTCGCCGCCGTCGCCGTGGTGCGCCTGGCCGACCTGCAGCTGCTGCGCTCCGACAGCTACCTGACGCGCGGCGCCGTGGTGCTGCAGGGCGACAACGTGCGCCGGTTTGTCTTCAACCCGCGCCTGGCGGCGATCGCCGCCACCATTCCGCGCGGCTCGATCGTCGACCGCTCCGGCGTGCCGCTGGCGACCAGCGACCCGGCCGAGATCGCCAGCCATCGCCAGCAGCTGGCGCAGCTGGGAGCGACCGACCTGGGCGACGCGGCAACCGCGGCGCCGGCGCCGGCAGCGGCGACGGCGGCGATCCCGGCGACGCCGGCGACGCCGGGAGCCCCGGCGATCGCAGCGGTGGGGGCCGCCGGCGTCGAGCCGCACGCGCGCATCTACCCCTTCGGCGGGCGCACCTTCCACCTCCTGGGCGACGTGCGCAATCGGGTGAACTGGCGCGCCCGCAACAACTCCTTCGTCGAGCGCGACGCCCGCGTCCGCCTGCAGGGCTACGACGATTACGCCGGCGTGGTGCCGGTTCGCCAGACCAACGGCAGCGAATCGCCGCAGGTGATCGTCGACTATCGCGAGCTGGTGCCGCTGCTGCGCCACCGCTACCAGCCGGACGATCCGCGGGTCAAGGCGATTCTGCAGCGCGACAGGACGGTGCGCCTGGCGATCGACGTGCGGCTCCAGCTGGCTGCCGAAGACGTGCTGCAGAAGGCGGCGGCACAGGCCGGTTTCGGCGCCGCCGCGGTGGTGCTCGACGCCGCCACCGGCGACCTGCTGGCGGCCGCGTCGGTCCCCTTCCCGGCGCACCTGCCGGCCGATCTGGGCGGCGACGCGAGCGGCGCGCTGCTCGACCGCGCCCGCTACGGCATCTACCCGCCGGGATCGACGTTCAAGATCGTCACCGCCCTGGCGGCGCTGCGCAAGGATCCGGCGCTCGCCACCCGCACCTTCGAATGCAAGCGGCTGCCGGACGGCCGCGTCGGCAACCGGGTGGAAGGGCGGCTGGTGCGCGACGACCCCACGGCGACGGTGCCGCACGGCACCGTCGACCTGGACCGCGGCATCCGCCACTCCTGCAACGCCTACTTCGCGCAGCTCGCGGTGTCCGGCGTGGGGGCGGCGCCGCTGCTCGCCACCGCCCAGCTGTTCGGCATCCCGATGGCGCGCCCGAACACCGCCGCCATGCTCGCCAAGGCCCTGCCGCAGGCGGCCTACGGTCAGGGCCAGGTGATCGCCACGCCCTTCCAAATGGCGCGCGTCGCGGCGGCCATCGCCGCCCAGGGGCAGATGCCCGAAGGGCACTGGCTGCTGGGCGCCGACAACCCGCGTTCAGGAGCGCCGGCGCAGGTGGCCGATTCCGCGGCGGCGACGATCGTCGCGCGGGCGATGCGCGGGGTGGTCACCGAAGGCACCGCGGCGGCGTTTCTGTCCGGCGTCCAGCCGCCCATCGCCGGCAAGACCGGCACCGCCGAGGTGCAGGACAAGAAATCGCACTCCTGGTTCATCGGCTTCGCTCCCTACGGCGACAACGCGCGCCGCCGCCTCGCCTTCGCGGTCATCGTCGAGCACGGCGGCTATGGCGGCAGGCTGGCGGCACCGGCGGCGGGGGAGATCGTGCGCCGCGCGGCGGCGATGGGCCTGTTCGACCAGGACGTGCCAAGGAGGACCGCCGAATGACCCTCGACCACATCCTCGACAAGCTCAAACAGTGGAAGCGCCCCTGGGCGGCCGGCAGCGAGCCGGTCGAGATCCATCGCGCGGTGCTCGAAGACATCGAAGCCCAGGTGGTGGCCGTGGGCGGCGGCCGGCGCATCTTCCCCTTCGATCGCGTCGAGGTGCGGCTGCTGGCGCCGGCTCCGGGCGAAAAAGAGCGCATGCAGGCGGTCGTACAGGAAGGCTGGGACCTCGAGCGCGAAGCGGTCGAGCGCCTGCGCGCGCAGTCGGTGCGGGTTCCCGCGGGCTTCGCCGTCAAGGTCGAGGTCACCGCCGACCCCGCCCCTGAGTTCGGCGGCCGGCGCTACGCCCTTGCCTTCCGCAGCACCGGCACGCGCGGCGAACCGGCGCCGGCACAAGATGCCCGCCCGCCGGCCGCCTCGCCGGCGCCGCCCGTGGCGACGGGTCCGGCACCGCAGGCGGCAGGGGGCGCGGTGCGCCAGGATGCGGTGGCTGCGGCACCCGAGGGCGATGTGGCGTATGCGACGGCGGTCACCGAAGTGATGCCGGCGCCGGAGGCTGGCGGGGCGATGCTCGCCGCGACAGCGTCGCCCGCGGCGGCGGCACCTGCTCCGTCGCCCGCGCCGCGTGCCGCGCGCGGCGGTCCGCAGGCGCCGCCGGCGATCGGTCTGGCCGTGCTCAAGGGCAACGCGTCTCGCGACCGTTTCGACCTGCGGGCGGAGCGGATCTACCTGGGCCGCCTGGCGGAGGTCGTCGACGCCGCGGGCAGGGTCGTGCGCCGCAACGACGTCGCCTTTGCCGAGGAGGGCGACCTCAACCAGACCGTCTCGCGCGAGCACGCCCGCATCGCCTGGGACCCCGACAGCCGCGGCTACTGGTTGCGCGACGAAGGCAGCGCCGCCGGCACCCTCATCTTCCGCTCCGGCCGCTCGATCGAAGTCAGCCGCCACGACCGCCGCGGCGTCCGCCTGCAGGACGGCGACGAGGTGTTCCTCGGCCGCGCCGTTCTGCGGGTGGACCTCCACGCTGGCTGAGATACCCCGGATGGGGTGGGCGGGCGGCCCAAAGCGCGTTACACTGCGGTAGCACGTCCGGGCATAACCCCTATTCAAGGGGCTTGCTGGGTGCCGCGAACGCTGGAACGGCAGCGCTCGCGCGTCATCCTGCATGACTGGGTCCCGGCGTCACATGGGGGCAGGACCAGATGAGCATTCGCAGCTCAAACGGCAGCGGTTCGCAAAGTCGCAAACCGGCAAACCACCGCGCTCACCGTGCCTACACCTCGCGCGAAGCCGCCGAGGTGAGCGGTGTCCCATTCTTCACCGTCGACTACTGGGGGCGCATCAAGTTCGTCGTGCCCAGCGTGTCCAAGGGCTCCGGGCGCGGCAAGGGGCGCCAGCGGATGTACTCCTACGGCGACATCATCCGGCTGCGCATCGCCCGCGAGCTGCGCGACCAGAAGATCTCGCTCGAAACCCTGCGCAGTGTGATGCACAAGCTCACCGGCGTCACCGGCGATCTCGCCAAGGCGCCCTTCGTCCTGGTCGGCCGCAAGGTCGAAGTCGCCACCAGCGCCGCCCAGCTGGCGACCCTGCTGCGCCGCCCCGGCCAGCGCACCTTCGGCGTCGTCCTGGACCTGCGCGCGGTGCTCAAGACCGTGCACCAGAACTCGCGCACCCTGGAAGCCGCGCGCCAGGACTGAGCCCGCCCCGCCGTCGCCGCGTCCCTGGCGCGGCGGTCCCATGGACCTGCCGGAGTGCCGGCCGCAGATGCGGAGGCAGGAACCTCCTGCGCCCCTTGGCGCCGCCGGAGGCAGGCGCCGCGCGTTCGCTATAAATCGGCGATTTCGCCTATACTTTTTTTGCGGGGCTTTTCTCATTCATAGGAGCGAAACGATGAAGCGTGCTGCAAAGCCCGTTTGGTGCTGCTGTCTGCTGGTTCTCAGTCTGCTGTCCGCGGCCGTCCCTGCCGCCGCGGCGTCGCCCGCGGCTCCGGTTGCGACCGATGCGCACCTGTCGATCGTGCCGATCGGCGTCGCCCGTACGTTCAAGCCCGGTACCATCGTCACGGTCGTGGGTTCGGCGACCGTCCCGTCGGGAATCTTCTCTTCCAGCTTTGGCGACGAAGGCTTCGCGATCCAGGACGCCACCGGCGGCATCTATGTCAGCATCGCCGACAACCTGAACATCAAGCTGCAGCAGCGCGTCGAGGTCACCGGCACGCTCACCGAAAGCTCGGGTCTGCTGACCCTGGTGCCCGCCGCCGACAGCGACGTGACCGTCGAAGGCCGCGGCTTCCGGGTGCGTCCGCGCTGGCTGCGCACCGGCAACGTCGGCCCCGCCAACCAGGGCCTGCTGGTCAACGTCGTCGGCATCATCACCCAGCCGATCGAGCCCGATCCGCCCTACGGCAACAAGATCTTCGTCTCCGACGGCTCCGGCCCGATCCGCATCTTCATCAACACCTCCGCCAACATCGACCTCACCGGCCTGGCCCCCGGCCAGATCCTGTCGGTCACCGGCTTCAGCAGCGCCTTCGACACCCCGGAAATCGACCCCCGCTTCCAGACCGACCTCCGCCAGCCGCACTAGCCTCCGCCCTGGCGGCACCGCGGTGGCCCGCCTCGCAGCGGGCCGCCGGCCGCCCGCCGCCGCCCGCCATCGCCGCGGTCGGGGAAGCTCCCCCGCCCCCCAGCGGCCGGCCCAGGGTAGTGTCCCTATTTGTTTTCCGCACCCGGCGGATCGCCAGGCCGCCGCAGATCTGCTGTAGGTTCCCCCCTTAGAGGGGAGGGCCGCTCCTTCCCGGCACACACCAAACGGCCCCGGTGAAGGCCGAGAACCGACACCGGGACCTGACCCAGCAGGAGGTCTAGCCTCATGCCGAGCTACGCCCATCTTAATCCGCCACGCTGGAAGGAATCTCGCTGTATCCGAGAAACGATGCTGCTCTACGTAGATGACCCTGCGGCCCGCAAGGCGCTCCGCAGAGTGGGCAGCCTCATCTACGACTGGGCCGTCGAGGCGACCGGGTTGCCGGACCCCGAGTCCTCGACCCGGAGGGAGCTGCGCGCCGCGGCCAAGGAGCTGCGGCACATCCAGGGCTACCTGGTGTCGATCGCTGAGGAGCCGGAGGCATCGGTCCTGACCCGATCCGACACCGAGCTGGCCTACTTTGCCGGCGACTTGGCCGAGGACGTCCAGGCCCTCGGCCAGGCGATCGAGGACAAGCTGAAAGGGGACCGCCGATGAGCCGTGCCCCAAGGACCACCGCCGACCTGGAGGAAGCCCGGCGGCTGGGTAAGGCGCTCCTCGCCCTGCGCATCTCGCAGTCGTTGACACAGCGTCAGCTCGCAGAGGCGGCGGGCATACGGCAGTGGACGAAGATTGGCCTCATCGAGCGAGGGAAGCACTTCCCCCATCCCTGGACCCTGAAGCGGATTCTGGACGCGATGGACCTGGGTTTCGACGCTCTCTACCGGGCGCAGGCGTTTGTACTGAGCCCGCAGTGCGATGAGCTGGAGGGGATTGCCGGCGCAGTATTCGAACCCGAGGCCGGCCGCCAGGCAGCCCTGAAGCTCGCCCAAGATGTGGGCAGGGCGGTGGCCGGCTGCTGCCTGGCCTTCGTGGAGATGGGTTTCCCTGGGCGGGCAGCCGTCACCCCGAGGGTTCGGTCATGACCGGCTCCGAGCGGATCGCCCGCCAGGTCGGGCGCGCCCTCCGACGGGTCCGCCACAAGCGGAGCTGCCGTCAGGGCCAGCTCGCCGCGGCGGCCGGCGTCAGCCGCTCCCAGCTCGCCCGCTACGAGCGGGGCCAGGAGCAGCTCAGCGCCGCCGCCCTGGCGGCGCTCCTGACGGCTCTCGGTTGCACCGCAGATGAGTACGGCTGCCACCTGGGACCATGGGGCATCCTCCCCGCCTGAAGGTCACCACGTTCACCGTCCGGGCCAGCCAGGAGCAGGCCCGGCGGTGGGCGCTCGTCGCGAAGTGGCTGAAGTGCCGCTCCGTGTCCGCGTGGTTGGAAGAGATGGCCGACGAGCAGTGCAGGCGGCTCGAAGGGACGGCGGCCGACGCTGCCCGGAGGGATGGTAGGATATGAGCATGCCGTCGCGAATACTGCGCATGCCGAATCCTCACGGCTCTGCCTATCCGGAGTATCGAATCTCTAGGCTCGATATCCCAGGCGATACAAGCTTTGCTAGTCCCGGCAGCCTCCACACGCGGGCACTGACAAAGGGGGCCAGTGTCTCGGCACTTGAGGGCCTCGAAGAGCGCGCAGCTGCTCTGAATGTCGGCGAGTGGTTCGACACCGAGGACGAGAGTTCCTGAGCATGCCTAAGCGCCCGCGCAGACCGCGAGATCCGTTCCAATTGGCGCACCAGATGGTCCGGGAGGTCATCGGAGAGGCACCCCGGCAGGTCCCGCCTACTCCCGACGACAGTCCGGCCGGGGTCGCCAAGCGCAAGGGAGCGAGCCAGGGCGGTGAGAAGAGGGCGAAGCGACTCACGCCCGAGCGCCGCCGAGAGATCGCCCAGAAGGCAGCCGCGAGTCGATGGAACAGGCGTCCCGGGTGATGGTACGGCGCGGGGAATGGCGCGCCGCCGGGGTGCTTTACCTTCGGGAGCCCTGCGGTCGCGGCCGGTAGTCACGCGGATCTATGCAGCCGTCGTACAGCGCGCGGTCAATTCGCAGCCAGTCGGTGCCATTGATGCCGCGCGTGTTAGTGGCGATAGAGCTAACGGGAAAGGCCGACGCCATCTTCACCCATCTCCCCTGCTGCCTGGAGATCTTTCGTACCTCTTCAGCAACCTCCCCCAAATCCTGATCCTGACTAAACACCAACGTCACGTCGCAGCGCCGCTCAAGGACGGAGCTGACGACATCGAGAGCGATGCGGACGTCTATCCCCTTCTCCTTGCCGTGGCGGAGAGGCCGCGTGAAGGTGTAGGCGCCGCGCCGGCCGAGCTGCGCTAGCTTCGCGTTCCAAAACTGGGTGCGGGGGTCACCCGCATCTGGGGCCGGGATGCCTGTGTAAAACCGTACCTGCTGAAGGGTCCAGGAGCGCTGCCTACAAAGAGCTGCGGCGAGGCAAATAGGGTCGTAGTTCGGGAACCTGTACTCGAAAGCCTCTTTCGCTGCGTTAAAGAGGTTTTGACCGTCGAAGAAGGCAACAGTCCGCTTGGTCAGGGGCTCGGTAGGCATTAGACAACGTCCCCAAAACACAAAACCCCGTCCGAGGCCTTGCGGCGTGTCGGGCGGGGAGCAATTCCTTCGTAGTTTGCCACGGCTTTAGCTCCTTCGTCAAACTCCATACAGGCTCCCCGTCGAGCCGGAGGTTTAGGCCAAGCTGAAAGAGGCGCGCCCCCTTGGGCGCCTCAGATAGTACGCCAATAGCCGCGTCTGACGCAAGAGTTGCATCAGTGTCACTGACGACGCATTCGTCGCCTCAGTCATTGACACGTCACTCGCGGCCAGGTAGACTCTCCTGTGCTGGCTCTCTGAGCACAGATAGGAGGTCGGGCAATGTCTGAGGTCGTAGAGAAGATCAAGGCTGACCTGGCATTCTGGCAGGACGCAATGGCGAAGGCCCGAGAGACCCTGACGGCCGGCGAGAGCATCGTGCCGGGCTTGCTGGAGTCCCTCGCGAAGCTGAATGGTCACCCGCCTACAGGGGACCAGCTCACAGAGCCAGCGCAGCCGGCTATGCCGTCACCGACAGAAACTACCGCAGCCGAACCGCCGGCAACAGCGCCCGCAACACCGCCAGAAACCGCGCGCCGTCGGCGCACCTGTGTCGAGGAGGTCGAAGCGGAACTGTTGAGAAACGCGCCGCTAAGTTCACATGACCTAGAGATGATCCTGGCAGCCAATGGCACTCCGTACGGCCCCGGAGCGGTCGGTTACGCGCTTCGCGATCTGATGAGAGCTGGCCTCGTCGAAAGGGTCGAAAAGCGAGGCAACCTCTGGTTCTATCGGCACGCAATAGTGCCAAAGGAGGTGGTGACTGACGCCCTTAGTCGCCATGTCCCCGCGCACGCCGTCCAAGTGATCCGGGGGAGCAGGTAAATCCTGCCCAGTTTCTTCCTGGCTAGGGCCGACCTGGGGCGGGGGGTGGACTGAGGTGCATCGCCTGGCTGCCTTTCGCGAGAAGGCGGCCGGGCTTTTTGTTTCTTGCACAGATCGGCATAGCCTGTCAATTCTAACTTGTAACCATTGACTTTACACCACATGGCAAGCATAATGTCTAGTATGGCAAACGTGCTCAGCACCGCGAAGCGGGTCGCCATCATCTCCGCCCTTGTGGAGGGAGTCAGCGTTCGGGCCACAGCCCGCATGTTCGACGTGTCCAAAGACACCGTGATGAAGCTCGGTGTAGACCTGGGCGAGGCGTGCGCCCGCTACCAGGACGAGACGCTGCGGAACCTGATCTGCAAGCGCCTGGAGGTAGACGAGCTGTGGGCGTTCGTGTACGCCAAGGCCAAGAACGTGCCGGCCGAACGGGCGGGCGAGTTTGGCTGCGGCGACGTGTGGACGTTCACCGCCATTGATGCCGATACGAAGCTGATGCCGTCCTTCCTGGTCGGGACTCGGGACGCTGGCTGTGCGACCGAGTTCATGCAAGACCTGGCCTCGCGCCTGGTCAACCGGGTCCAGCTCACGACGGACGGCCATAAAATGTACCTCTCGGCCGTCGAGGAAGGCTTTCAGGGCCAGGTGGACTTTGCGCAGCTGGTCAAGATCTACGGCGCCGCTCCCGAGGGCGAGAAGCGCTATAGCCCGGCCGAGTGCATCGGGTGCGAGCGCATCGGCGTCACCGGCAACCCGGACCCTAAGCTGATCTCGACGTCCTACGTGGAGCGGGCCAACCTGACTATCCGCATGAGCGTCCGGCGCTTCACGCGCCTGACCAACGCCTTTTCAAAGAAGCTGCGGAACCATACGGCGGCCTTCGGGCTCTTTAGCGCCCACTACAACTTCTGCCGCATCCACAGGACGCTGCGCTGCACCCCTGCCATGGCGGCTGGGGTGACTCCGCGGCTGTGGTCGATCGAGGATTTGGTGGGGTTGCTTCCGGCCGTCCCGCACGTCGGCGGCCGACCCAAGAAGAACTAAGTGGGACTACCCGGCCCAGCGCGCCTTGGGCGAAGCCGCCTGCTCCGTGCTACGCTCTCGCAGTTCAAGCTCCGGCAGGCGAACCGTTCCCACCAAGCCCGACATGTCGTTGCCGCCCGACCGCGTCGCAGAGGTCATCGCCCGGCTGCGCGACCTCATACCGCAGCGCTTCGGCGTGGCGGTAAACCTGGTCGACGTGCCGCCGCCGTTTCTAGGCGATCTGGACGGCGCCGAAATCTACATCCAACGCGACGAACCGGGCGAAGCCCTGCTCTTCACCCTGGCCCACCTCTTCGGCCACACCGTGCAATGGAACACCAGCGAGCGCCTCCGCACCCTGGGCGGCCGCAAGGACACCGAGTACACCGCCGCCGAGATGCAGGAGGTCGAAGACTACGAGCGCGACGCCTCCCGCTACGGTCTTCAGCTCCTGCACGAAGCCGGCGTCCACGACCTGGACCAGTGGCTGACCGACTTCGCCGCCTGCGACTTCGCCTACCTGAAGCACTTCTATCAGACCGGCGAACGCCATTCCCCGCTGGACTTCTGGCGCGACAACCAGCCCCTCTTCGACCCGCGCCCCATCCCCCCTTCACCCCCACCCGCCACAAGCTCCGCTGGCAAGGCGTCGTCGTCTAACCCATCACTAGCGGCGGTTGCCGATGGTGGCGCGGAGGAGGCGGAGGCGGGTATCCAGCTGGTCGGGGGTGAGGTTGGCGTATTTGGGGGGTAACAGGCGGCGGCTGCTGGATTCGAAGACGGCCAGCAGCTCCATGTAGTCCAGGAGCTCGGTGTCGCGGCTGGGGAAGTAGTCGGCGGCGGCGGCTGTGAAGTGGTCGGCGGTGACCGGCGGATCGGCTTCTGGCGGGGGCGGCGGGGCGGGGCGGCCGGATGGGACGGGGCAATCCGGCGCGGTGGGACCGGCTTCGCCGGCGCCGCTTGCGTTGCCTGCGTCGTTGGCGTCGTTGGCGTCGTTGGCGTCACTGGCGGCGCGGGCGGCGTTGTCGTTGGCCAGGAGGATGACGGCTTCGACGTCGGCGTTGCTCCAGCCGACCATGCGGCGGGAGAAGGCTTCGCGGATGGTGGCGAAGTCGACGTCGGTGTGGATGTGATTCTTGCGCACGACGGCGCGGGCGACGGCTTCGACTTCCTCGGGGGTCTGCGAATAGAGGAAGGGGATCTTGCGGTCGAGGCGGCCGGCGCGCTTCAGGTCGACGTCCAGCTTGTCGGGGCGGTTGGTCATCACCAGGAAGAGGATGCGCCCGCGATTGGTGGTGTCGGACATGAACTCCTTGATGCGCGCGATGACGCGCGAGGAGGTGCCGCCGTCGCCGTCGCCGTCGGAGGAACCGAAGGCGCGGTCGCCTTCGTCGATGATGACGATGACCTGGCCGATGGCCTGGATGACGGTGAGAATCTTTTCCAGGTTGCCTTCGGTCGCGCCGACCCACTTGGAGCGGAAGTTTTTCAGCTTGATGGCGGCCAGCCCGCACTCCTTGGCGAAGGCTTCGGCGACGAAGGTCTTGCCGGTGCCCATGGGGCCGGTGAAGAGCATGCCCATGGGCACGCGGCTGAGGCGCCCTTCGCGCATGTTGCGCGCGACCAGGGCCAGCTCGCGCTTGACCTCGTCCATGCCGCCGACCGCTTCGAATCCGTGCTCGGGCCGCACCAGCTCGACCAGGCCGTAGCACTCCCGCGCCAGGATCTCGCGCTTGCGGGCGACGATGAGCCGCGCCGCTTCGGCGTGCATGCGCTCGCCCGCGTCGGCGGTGGACGCTCCCGCGGCCCCCGTCGCCGCCCCGGCGCCGGCCGCCGTGGCCGCCGCGCCCTTCGGCGCGAGCAGGGCGCGGATTTCGTCGCGGTCCAGGCCGGCGGTCAGCGCGGCGAGCTTGGCGGCCCGCGCCGCGGCGTCGGCGCCGCCGCCGAGCAGACCGGTGATGAAGGCGCGGCGCTCGTCGTCGTCGGCGACGGCGGGGGAGGGGGGCGCCAGGATCGAAGCCAGCTGCAGGGCTTTGAGGCCGCCGGTCAGGGCGGCGTAGCGCGCGGCTTCGGCTTCGTCCAGGGCGGGGTCGGCGAGCTGGGCGACCGCCATCCGGGTGGCCTGATCGGGCATCGGGATCTCTACCACCGCGACCTTGGGGTTGGCGACCAGCTTGGGGGCCAGGTCGGTCAGGTTCTCCGCCACCAGCAGCACCACGTTGTCGCCCTTCTCGATCTCGGGCAGGAAGCTCCAGCGGTGCAGGGTCACCACCGCGGCGCGATCGGCATCGGTCTGGAATGCCGGGTCGCCCGCCGGCGCCAGGTTTTCGGCGTATTCCAGGACGACGGCGATGCGGGTGCCGCCGGTGAGCAGCTTTTCGAGGCCCGCCAGGGTCTCTTCCTTGGCGCCGCGCTGCGCCAGCTCGGCCGGAACGTCCAGGCCCGGCGCGCGCTTGCGGAAGCGGACGCCGGTCGCCAGGTTGTAAAGGACGATCGTCTCCTTGTTGTCGCCCAGAAGCGGCCCGGCCAGGAAGTCGGCGAGCGGCAGCATGGTCTTGCGGTGCACCACCAGGTCGAAGACGTTGCCGTGCAGCACGAACATCGAGGCCTCACCGCGCAGATAGCGCGCGCGCAGGTCGTCGGCCCAGGCGGGAAGGAAGCTCATAGCGTGCGCTCGAGCCCGCCCAGCAGCTGCTCGGTTTCGCGGCTGGTTTCGCGCACCGCTTCGACGCCGTCGAGCAGGTCGTCGAGCTGGCCCGACAGCTCTTGCGGCGACTGCATGGTGACGATCTGGTCGGCGATCAGCTGGAAGGAGTTTTCGATCAGGTCGAGCTGGCCTTTGGCGACCGTCAGGTAGCGGCGGATCTCCTGCTGCTTTTCCACCCGCTTGGTGACCACCGCCAGGTTGCGCTTGGCGATGCCGGCGGCGGCGGTGTCGTCGCCGGCATCTTCCGCCGCCTGCTGGTAGCGGCGCCGCTCGCGTTCCAGCCCCGCCGGGTCGGCGCTCTGGAGGTACGCTTCGTAGCGGGCGCACGTCCTGGCCATCTCGACGAATGCGTCCACCAGGCGGTCGGTCTTGACCAGCTCGCTCTGCATGAGGTCGCCGGCGAAGGTGGGGTTTTCCGCCGCCAGGCGGCGGATCTCGGCCTGGCGGGCGGCGAGCGCGTTGACCCGGTCGAGCGCTTCGTCGGGCAGGCCCGCCAGCCGGCGCGCGCGGTCCTGCGCGTCCAGCATCTCCTTGAGCCGCGCGAAGCGCGGGTCCCACAGGATGTGGCGCAGGCGCTTGCTGTCGGGAGCGAACAGCAGCCACAGCGCCTCGAACCCCAACGTCCCCAGCGCCAGCAGCGGGTTGGCCGTCAGCAGCGCCGCCGCCAGCCCGCCGCCGACCAGCGACAGGTTGAAGGGGTTGGCAAAGGCCATCTTGAAATACGACGGCGTTGCGCCGCGGTCGCGGTCGCCGTAGACCGCCCCGCGCTCGGCGCCGGCCGGGGGGCGATAGTCGTCGCGGATCTCGGCCGCGGCGGCGGGCTGCCGGCGCTGCGCCAGCGGCTGCGCCGCCGTCATCGGTGCCCGCCCAGGCTGCTGCTGCTGAGGCTGGGGCGGCGCCGGCGCGAACGGAGCGCGTCCCACCGCCGGTGCCATGGGCGTGCCGGCCGTGCCGGCCGGACGCGGCGCCGCCGTCGCGGGCGCCTGCCGCTGCTGCGGCACGGCATGGGGCTGTTCCTTTTGGCTGCTATCCACGGCAAGGGTTCCACCGCCCGCGCTGGCCGGGTCCGTAACGGCACCCGCCTGCCGGCTAAACCTTGGCAGGCGGAGTGTAAAGCAGATCCAGCAGCTTTTTCTCCACCGCCCGGAACTCCGCCGAGGACTTGAGGTTGATGTCGCGGTGGGCGAAGTACGGCACGTCGACGCGATGGAGGATGCGCGCCGGCCGCGACGACACGATGTAGACGGTGTCCGCCAGGTAGACCGCCTCGGACACGTCGTGGGTGACAAAGACGATGGTGTTGTCCTCGGTCTGGGACACGTCGAGCAGCAGTCCCTGCATCCCCCAGCGGGTCTGCGGATCGAGGGCGCCGAACGGCTCGTCCATCAGCACCACGTGCGGCCGGTTGATCAAGGTGCGCGCGATGGCGACGCGCTGCTTCATGCCGCCCGACAGCTCGCGCGGGTAGCGGTCGCCAAACTCCGCCAGGCCGACCGAGTGCAGGTACTTGTCGGCCTGCGCGCGGCGCGAGTCGGCCGGCACCCCCTGCAGCTTGAGCCCGTATTCCACGTTGGCGCGCACGGTCAGCCAGGCAAACGAGGTGTAGGCCTGAAACACCATGCCGCGGTCGCGTCCCACTCCGGTGACCGGTTCGCCGTGCACCAGCACCTCGCCCGCAGTGGGCACGATCAGGCCGGCGATGGTCTTGAGCAGCGTCGACTTGCCGCAGCCCGACGGCCCCAGAAACACCACCAGCTCTCCCACTCCCGGCTTGTCCAGGATGTCGAAGGACAGGTCGCGCACCGCCTCCAGCCCGACGCCGTGGTGGTCCAGGTAGCTCACCGACAGGTTGCTGACGCGCAGCTTGGGAACCTGGTCCGTGGGCTCGGCGTGGTAGGTCGGCCGGTCTCGCGTGTCGGCGGGCGGCGTGATGGCGACGGTGCCGGGCTCGCCCGCCTGCGGGGCGGGCGCCGGAGCCGTGCTGGGAGTTTCGGAATCGATCATGGGCTGCTCATTCGACCGTCGACTCGCGCCAGCGGAACAGGTAGTCGGAGAGCGACCGGATGAGGTAATCGGTCAGCAAGCCGATGCCGCCGATCACCAGCAGGCCGGCAAACGACCACGAAGCCTTGAAGTGGGTGCGCGCCAGCTCCACCATGTACCCCAGGCCGCGCTCGGGATTGACCAGTTCGGCAAGGATCACGTACGTCCACGAAATGGAGTTCATCACCCGGAACGAATCGAAGATCTCGGGCAGCGCCGCCGGCACCAGCACGGTGCGCACCACCTGCGCCTTGCTGGCTCCCAGCGTCAGCGCGGTCTGCACCAGCTCTTCGGGCACGGCGCGAATCGAGGAGACGACCACCGGCAGCAGGTAGACGAAGACGCCCAGGAAGAGAAAGGCGATCTTTTCCTTCTCGTAGATCCCGAACCACAGGATGAGCAGTGAGATGAACGCCGAGATCGGCATGTAGCGCAGCGGCGCCATGATCGGTTCAAAAAAGCGATTGATCGGCTCGAAGGCGCCCATCGCGACGCCGATGGGCAGTGCCAGCGCCGAGGCCAGCAGGAAGGCCAGGGCGATCCGTCGCGTCGAGACGAGGATCGCCACGCCCAGATCGTACTGCACGAACAGCTGAATCGTGCCGCGCACCACTTCGGTGGGCGACGGCAGGAAATCGGGTGGTGCGAACCGCCCGTAGGTCAGCACGCACCACACCAGGATGACCAGGCACGGGGCGACAAACCCCAGCGCGAACGAAATCGTCCGCGGCAGAGGCTGGCGCAGCGCGAAGAGGTCCCGCCGTCGCGCCATCAGTTCACCGACAGGATGACCTTGATCTCGGTGCGGCGGTTGAGCTCCCTGCCCCCTTCGGTGGAGTTGGACGCCACCGGATTGGTCGAACCGCGACCGATGGTCTGGAAGCGGTTGGGGTCGACGCCGGGGAAGTTCTTGACGACGTAGTTCTTGACCGCCAGCGCCCGCCTTTCGGACAGCGTCATGTTGGTCTTGGCGCTGCCAGTCGTGTCGGTATTGCCTTCGATGCGCAGGTAGGTGTTGCCGAACGAGGTCATCGTTTCGCCCAGCGAATCGAGCACGATGTAGGACCCTTCCATGATCTCGTCGGAACCCGGGGTGAAGTGGATCTGGATCTGCTTGTTGATGATCGCCCGGTCGTTGGCCGACGGCGCCTTGGCGGCGAGCGTCGGCTCTTCCACCTTTTCGCCGGGGAAGTCGGAGGCCAGCGCGGCCAGGAAGCGCGTGTCGGCCCAATCCTTGGCGTCGACGGAGCGGGTCACCAGGCCCTTTTTGCGCCAGATCACGAAGGCGGTGTTGAACAGGGTTTCATAGTGAGAGTGGCCGCCCGCCAGGCCGTAGAACTGCGCGTTGTCGGCGTAGCCGGTCAGCTTGAGGCCGGACAGCATGCCCGACACCGTGTCGGAGTCCAGCTTGAGCGCCTTGCCGACCAGGGCATCGGCGGTCGTCGGATCTTTTTTGATCGCCTCGATGCCCAACAGCCAGCCGTGCACGAAGTCGCGGATGCTGTCGGGTGCGCTGTCGATCACGTCCTGCCGCGCCACCAGGGTGTCGGCGATGATGTGGGTGGCGGCGGTGGTCGAAACCAGTACGTGCGCCTCGCTGCCGCGCGACGCCACCGCCCCCGACAGGTCGGGCTCCCAGGTCACCGCGGCGTCCACCTGGCGGGCCTTGAACATCGCCGCCGCGGCCGGCGCGTCCTGGGTGAAGATGATGTTCTTTTCCACCTCGGCGCGCTCGTCGGGGGTGAGCCCGGACTGCGCCAGCAGGTAGAGCAGCAGGAAGTGCGACGGCGTGAACTGGGTGCAGGAGATCTTGTGCCCCTTGAGCTGTTCGATCGAATTGATCGAAGCGAGCGACACGATGCCGTCGCCGCCGCGCGACCAGTCCTGCATCACGATCGACTTGCCCTTCTGTCCCTGCTCGGCCAGGATCGAAGCTTCGCGCGCCCAGGTGTCCACGGTGTCCCACATGACGTCGATGTCGCCCTTGCGGAAGGCGGCCAGCTTGGTGGCCGGATCTTCCAGCAGCACGAACTTGACGTCCAGGCCGAAGCGGCGGCTGTAGCCCGATCCGGGATTGGGATCCATGCCGTTGTTGAGCACGATGCCCGGCGAGTGGCCGGCCCAGGTGTTGATTCCCACCACCAGCGGCCGCGTCAGCTTGCCGCCGCCGCTGAGCGCGGCGGGGGTGACGCCGGCGGCGCCGGTGTCACGCTTCGGGTCGGCCGGGGCGTCCTTGAGCGCCGCAAAGTCCTTGGACGAATCGGCGCTGCCTGCCGCGGCATCGGCCGGATTGCGTTCCGCGCCGGCCCAGCGGCGGATGGTGTTGCCCTCGTAATGCCATGCGGCGTATCCCAGCACGGCCAGGATCACCACGGCTATGAACAGCTTCGCGAACGGCGTAAGTCGCATAAGGTCTCCTCGATCGTCGAGCGGCGCGGGGGGCCAGCCCTACATCGTCTTCTGGCCCTGCGCTGCCTGGGCGGCGGCGCGCTTGGCTTTCAGCTCCGCAAGCTGCTGCTTGGCCTGCACGTCGCCGGCCTGGGACTTGAGCTGAGCCAGGCGCGAGTCGAGCGACGACTCCGCCAGCTCGGTGCCCAGGTTGGCCTCGGCGATGATGTTTTTGATGTGATCCCGCACGTTGTCCAGCGCCTTGACTTCGGCATCGACGGACAGTCCGTCGAGCTGCGACTGGATGCGCATGCGCGCCTGCGCCGACTGCATGCGGGCGAGCATGGTGTCGCGCTCGGCCTTCAGCTTCTTGATGTCGGACTGCACCGACAGCAGCGACTGCTTGGCGGAGTCGGCGTCGTGCTGCGCCGTGGTCAGGTCGCCCTGCAGCTCGCTCAAGTCGCTTGTCAGCTGGTTTTTCTTTTGAATCAGGATGATCGCGAGATCGTCCTGGTTGTTCTCGACCGCGACGGCCAGCTCGGCCTCGGTCTGCGCCAGCTCCTGGGTCGTCTGCTTGGTCTTTTCGCCCAGGTCTTCGCGGCGCCGCAGGATCGCGGCGGTCGCGCTCTTGAGCTTGGAATACTTCTCGATCATCGAATTGATCGCGTTTTCGTAGGCGATCTCGGGATGATCCTTCTCAATATCGGAAATCCACAGCGAGAGGAAACCGCGCCAAAGGTTTCCCACCCGTGCGAAGAAACCGCTGCCAGCCATCAGGCGCTCCTTTCGGACGACTTGTCAGGCGTTGCCGGCGCCGCCTTGGCCGCCGCCGCCGGGGCATGCCCGAAGAATTCGAGCACGCGCGCCACCGCGAGCTTGCCGTCGGTGCAAGCCCGTTCCACTGCCTGCTGCTCCGCCACCCGTTGATCCATCACCTGCTTGATCCTCTGGATCTCCTGCTCGAACTGCGCGATCCGCTGCTGCGAATCGGCGAGCACCTTGCGCGTATCGCCGGCGCCGGCCGCCACGTAGGCGTCCAAGGCACGGATCTCCTTGTCGCCGGCGCCGATGATGCGATCGACCGGCACGCCGAACGCCTTGAGCGACGCCTCGACGATCTGCCGCGCCGGGTCGCTGCCCGCCGGCAGAGCCTGCAGCAGCTCCGCCGCCTTGGTCACCTGCGCCTGTTCCTCCGCGTCGATCCCCGCCGCGGCATACACCGCGGCAAAGTCCACCTGCCCCCCCGGCGCCGCCGGCGGATCCGTCACGAACGCCGCGCTGCCGTCCGCCACTGCTGCCGATGTTGCCGGTGTGCCGTCCGTCGCTGTACTACTGTACGGAGCCGCGTCGCCGGAGTTGCCGGCCGTGCCGGCCCCGGCCGCATCGTCGGCAGCCGCAGGTTTGTCGTCGCGCTCCACGAACAGGCCCAGAACGCTGGAACCCCAACCCTTTTTGTCGCTCATGATGGTTTGGAACCTCGGGGAGCCCCTCAACAGGGCGTCCGGCGCCTGGCACCCGCCCCCCGCCAGCGTCAAGCTGACCCACGGGAGCCTTGGTGCCGGCGGTTGTCGAATACCTCCATCCTACCACGCCCGCCCGTACGGCAACCCCGGCGGCCGTCAGGCGCCAGGGTCGGGACCGGCGTACCCACCCGCGACACTGTCAGCGGTAAATCTCTCGCCGGTGTCCGATCCGCACCACCAGCACGGTGAGCTCGCGTTCCTGGACTTCGTACACGATGCGATAGCTGCCGACGCGGAGCCGGCGTAGCCCGGAGAACTCGCCTTTGAGCGCGCCACCGGCATGAGGCTGGTTCGAGAGGCGGTCGATTGCCGCCACGAGGCGTTCGCGCTCGGCGCGAGGCAGGGCTTGGAGTGACTTTGCCGCGCTGGCCTTAATCTTGACCGAGAAGCTCACGCCGGACATCTTTCCAATCCAGGACTGGGTCGGCAGGGTCCTCCAGCCGCTCGAGGCCCAGCTTGAGGTCCTCCAAGTCGTCGAGGTAGTACTCGATGGCCTGACGGATCAGGTCGGCGCGCGTACGGCGCAGCCGCTTGGCAGCGAGGTCCATTTCTTTGACCAGCGGTTCGGGAAGTCGGGCGGAGATTTGCGACATGTTCACTCCTGACAGTCAGTGACTGTCATTGTACTGCACCTATAGAGCTGCGCCCAGAACCTTGAACGCAGCCCAGGTCCAGTCGCGGGGGCCGCTGGCAATTCGGCGATCTGGGCTTCGCACAATGCACTCGTCGCGGTCCGCGTGCGGTGTTACAGGCTGTGAATGGCGCGCAGGACTGTCGCGGCGTTTTGGGGGGAGCAGAAGGTGCAGGGCTTGGTGGAGTGGGCGGGGTAGATGAGGTAGTAGCCGTCGACGGCGCGGCCCAGCTTGCGGAGGGCGGCTTGCAGCTTGTCGGTTGGGGTGTAGCGGAGGGAGATCTGGGTGACGACGCGGAGGGTGGGGTTTTTGGCCTTGACGAAGGTGGTGACCCGGGTGACGTAGGCGGCGTAGTCGTCGACGGAGAGGTTGCAGGTGTCGGAGAGGATGCGCTGGGCTTGGATGCTGAGCAGGTCGACCTGGCGCCAGTCGACTTGCTGGTAGAGGCCGGCGGCGAAGTTCTGCTTGCAGTCCTTCATGCCCATGAATTCGCCGTCGGGGGCCAGGCCGAAGCGCTGGCAGCCGGCGGCGTGCACCAGGCGGGCGGCGGCGGCGATGCTTTCTCCTGGATGCTGCTGCTCGGCGTCGGGGGTGTCGGTCCAATGCTCGATGTCGTACATCACCAGGCCGGGGGAGTCGGGGCCGCAGCCCAGGTGCTTGCGGACTCCGGACAGGCTGCCGGGCAGGACGAACAGGTGGTCGCGGCCGATGCGCCGGCCCAGGCGCGGGTCGGCCTGGGCGATGCGGGCGCTGATGTAGTCACCCTTTTGCAGGGTCTGCGCGAGCGCCGGGAAGACGCTGGGGTCGGTGCTGTTGGCGAACATGGCGAAGGGGCCGCCGCCGCCGCTTCCCAGGGCGAGCGTGGCGACCAGCAGGGCGAGCGCGGCAAGCAGGGTCGAGCGCAGCAGGGCCATGGTCTGTCCTCCGGGCGAGTTCCCGCGTCTTTCCTGAGGATATGCGATTTCATGCATGAGCGGCGCCGCGGGCTTGTCGGTTAGGATGGCGCCCACCCGCTCGTGAAAGGAGCCCAACGTGCGCTTTGTCCCGTCAAGCCTTGCCTCCCGCCGGACGCCGCCGCTGCCTGGCCGGCGCGTTCTCGCCCTTCGTTTCAGCTTGGTTGCCCTGGCGGCGCTGGCGCTGCTGGCCGGCGGCGCCGCCGTGCGGGCGCCGCTCCACGCCGCCACGGCGGCGGCCGCGCAACAGCCGCCGCCGGTGCCGAGCGGGGCGCCGCCGGAGGCGCCGCGCAAGGACGCGCAGAACGCCTACGAGCCGCGGACGACGACCGGCGCCGGCCAGGCTTTTCTGGCGACGTTCGCGGGGGATTGGGACGTGGTCAAGACGTTCTACCCGCAGCACGGCGATCCGGTGCGCACGACCGGCGAGTGCCATCAAAAGATGGTGCACGAGGGCCACTTCCTGGAATCCGAGTTCGTGTTCTTCGACAAGGATGGCGGCCAGACGACCGGCACCGGCATCTCGGGTTTCGATCCCAAGAGCGGCAGGTTCACCACCGTCTGGTACGACTCGCGCGGCACCACGATGTCGATGCGGCAGAGCGAAGGGACCTTCGACGGCAAGGAGATCCTGCTGTACAGCGCCTCGCTGGACGCGGCCAAGCCGGAGCGGCGCTCGATCACCCGCACCCACCTGGAAGACAACGGCCGCATCCTGGTGCACCGCCACTACCTGATCCAGGCCGATGGCAAGGAGCGGCTGATGATGGAGCTGCTGCTGACGCGGAAGGGCACCGCCGCCGCCAAGCACGGCGGTTGATAACCGAGACGGGCGCCGGGCGCCGGTACGGACGGGGAGCGGTGATCCCGGTGGCGGACGCGGGCCGGTTGCCCAGCGGTGGACGCGGCGCCGGTTACCCCGGCGGCGGCTGGGGGGCGGTGGCGAGCGCCGCCGGGACAGGCGCCGGAGCAGGCATCGGGGCGCGGTCCAGACGCGCCAGGGCGGCGGTGCCGGTGACCGCCATGACGGCGTAGCAGCCCAGGCCGGCCACCAGGTTGGCGTGGCTGCCCAGGCTGAGGCCGATGACGGCGGCGAGGGCGGAGCCGGCGATGGAGGCGGCGCCGTTGACCGCCCACATGCGCTGCACGGCCCACTCGCCGAGCGGCGCCACCAGCCGCACGCCGCAGGGGAACGGGAAGCCGAGCACGAAGCCGATGGCGAAGATGAGCGCGCCGGCGCCGACGGCGCGCGCCGTGGCCGAGGTGGTGGCGCCCAGGGCGGCCAGGACCAGCGGCCATGCCAGGTTGAGCACCGCGAGCGCCGCGACGATGGCGACCCAGGTGCGCCGCGTCGCCCGCGGTCCGGCGATGCGCCCCGACAGCGCGGCGCCGGCGCCGGTGCCCAGCAGCATGCTGAACAGCACCACCGACAGCACGTAGGTGGGATGGCCGAGCAGCAGGATCAGGCGCTGGTGCAGGCCCAGCTGGATCAGCAGGTAGCCCAGGCCGATGGCGGCAAAGTAGAGGACCATCCAACGATGGGCAGTGGCCGCCGGTGTGGGCAGCGGCGCGCGTCCGGGGGCGCCGGCGCCGGCGAAGAGGGCCACCGCCAGCATCATCAGCAGCGCGATGCCGGTCAGCAGGGTCATGACGCGGACGCTGTTGAAGGTGATCTCGGTGATCGAGCCGAACCGTTCGCCGAACAGGCCGGGCAGGTCGCGCGCCCGCATCTGCAGGAAGAAGTAGGGCCGGTCGTCCGACGGCGGCGAGATGTCGAAGGGGCTGGCTTCGACGGTCGCGGCGCGGCGGCGCGGGTCGAGCAGGCCGGCGAGCGCCGGGTCGGCGGGCAGCGCATCCGGCACCGCCAGGAGCTTGAGGTGGTCGGCCGCGGCGAGCGCGTGCGCCTGGGCGATCTCGGCGGGCGAGAAGGGGAGCTTGGACACCACGATGGTGCCCATGTTCATCGTCCGCGTGCGGGCCAGGCTCTCGCCGAACAGGATGATGTGGGCGGCGGGATCGGCAATGCCGGCGTCGGACAGGGCGGCGCTGGCCAGGCCCACCAGCCGCTCGACTTCGGCCGGCGCGTCCGGCACGTACCAGCGGGTCATGGTGAGCAGGCCGCGGTCGGTCAGCGCGCCCAGGAAGGTGTGCCAGCCTTCCTGGGTGTACAGGCCGTTTTCGGAGAGCACGAAGCCGCCGCTGGCGGTCGCCGCCCAGGTGTCGATGAGCGAAGCCTGGATCAGGTCGTAGTGCGCGCCCGACCGGGCGATGCCGACGCGCGCCTCGCTGTGGATCAGGTGGATCTCGGGGCGCGTGGCGATGGCGTTGAAGCTGGTCCAGTGGCGCCGCAACAGGTCGATGAGGATGTCGTTGATCTCGTAGCCGTCGATGCGCGAGGCGCCGTGCGCCAGGGGCGGCCCCAGGTCCTCGCCGCCGCCGACGCCGATGATCGCCACCCGGTCCACCGGGCGGCCCAGGCGGTAGGCCAGGTAGCGGCTGGAATCGTCCCACTCCGCCGGGATGGCGAAGCGCCCGGCGAGCGCGCTGGCCGGCAGGCGCCGCATCGTGGTGGCGGCCGAGCGGTCGATGATCAGCACGCGCGAGGGTTCCTGCCCGATGGTGCCGGTCGGGTAGGCGACGATCCTGCTGTACTCGTTCCAGCGTTGGAAGGCCGGTTGCAGTGTCAGGGGCAGGGTGAGGAAGCGGCCGTTGGCCGCCACGCTGATCCAGATGCCGACGCCGCAGGCCAGCGCCATCGTCACCGCGACGATGCGCAGCCGGCGCGCCGTGGGCAGCGCCGCGGCGGCGAGCGCCGCGAGCAGCGCCGGGCAGAGCAGCACCGCCGGCCCCTGCACCTTGCGCAGCAGGGCGATCGCCGACAGGCACGCCAGCGCCGCCGCGGTCAGGTCGGCGGCGTACAGCTTGCCGATCCACTCCTGGCGATAGGCGAAGGCGGCGGCCAGAAAGGCCCCGGCGGCCACCAGGCCGGGCAGGAACACCAGCGCGTGCAGGGCGACGCCGGCCATGCTGAGCTTGTCGCCCGCGGGGGCGCCGTAGACGGTCTGGTGCAGGGCGACCAGCACGCAGCCGCAGAGCGCCAGCGCCAGCCACGCCAGGGCGTCGTACAGCCGCCCGAGCGGCAGGCCGCGCACGTTCCAGCGCGACACCAGCAGGCCGCCCAACGCCAGGCCGCTCATCACCAGCGACACGGCAAAAAACGAGAAGTGGTAGTAGAAGAGCACCGAGAACAGGCGGGTGGTCACCAGCTCGACCAGCAGCATGGCGGCGGCCACCATGGCGACCGCCGCCTGCAAGGCTCGCGGTGACCTCGCGATGAGGGCGCTGGGCATCGTGGGCTAGGTTGGAACGGGCTGTGCGGCGGCCGGCAGGATCAGCGGGCCGGACCGCAAACAGGCAGGATGCACATCGGCATGTTCGGCCCAATCTATGCCATCCGGCGCGGCCGATCAATGCCGGGACTCGCCTCGCGCCGGCGGCAGGCCGGCGGCCGGCCGGCTGGCGGGTCAATCGTCGGGGTGGAGCAGGCGGAAGCCGAACAGGGGGTGCGCGTTGCCGTCCAGCGTCCGGGTCAGCTGGTCCATCATGTCGAGCCCCGCGGCGCCGTTGGTGAAGGCGACGAAGCCGTCGCCGGTCATGGGGTTGCCGAGCACGAAGGCGCGAAAGCCGTCGTTGACGCCCCAATGGAAGAAGCAGCGGCTGCCCTGCCAGGTTTCGAGCGCCCAGCCCAGACCCCAGCCCAGGCCGAGCCGGGGGTCGACGGCGACGCGCTGCACCAGCATGCTGCCGGCGGCGGCGGGCGGCAGCAGCGCGGCATGGGCGGCGGGGTCGAGCATGGCGGCCAGAAAGCGGCCGTAGTCGGCGGCGGTCGCGTGCAGCGACGACGCGGCGCTCGCCTGGCCCGGCCGGTCCTTGGGCAGCGGCCGGCCCTGGCGGTCGTGCGGCGCGGCGGCCGCCGTCTCGTAGGCGGCGCGCCAGACGTAGCTGCTGGCGGTCATGCCGAGCGGGTCGAGCGCCGCCTGGCGCATCAGCTGGTCCAGCGGCAGGCCGGTCTGCCGCTCCACGACGTGCTGCAGGTAGTTGTAGCCGGCGCCGGAATACTGCCACCGCGAGCCGGGCTCGAACTCCGTCGCCAGCGGCTTGCCGCCGGCCGGCCAGTTGGGCAGCCCGGTCGTATGGTCGAGCACCTGCAGCGCGGTGATGCGGGCGGCGCGCGGATCGCCGGGCAGGTACGGTGTGGCCAGGTAGCTGTCGAGCGGCTTGTCGAGCGCCAGCCGGCCGGCCACCACCTGGCGCAGGACCGCCCAGGCGAACAGCGGTTTCGACAGCGAGGCGGCCTCGAACACCGTGTCCGCGGCGACCGGCCGCGGGCTGCCGGCGCGCTGCACGCCGAAGCCCTCGACCCATGCCAGGCGCCGCCCCCGCACCAGCGCCACCGCCAGACCCGGCACGTGGTAGCGCCGCAGCAGCTCGGGGGCGATCCGTCGCAGCTCCGCGCGCGGATCGGCGGGCGCGCGCACCGGCGCTGGCGCCGCCGCGGCGGGTGTGCCAGTTGGAGCAGGCACCGGCGCCGGCGCGCCGGCGAGCGCGTGGAGGACGGCGAGCGCGAGCGCCGCGGCGCTCAACGCACCCAATCTTCCAGCTGGACGCGGGTGTCGGTGGCGGCGTCGCGGTACTTGACGATGACCGGCGTGTAGAGCGACAGGCCCCAGTCCTTGCCCATGCCGCGGGTGACGGCGCGCGCGCCGGCGACCACCACGGCGCCGGCGGGGATGACCAGCGGGCCGCCTTCGAGCGGGCGGTGGATGCACTCGCGCACCAGGTCGTAGACCGGCGTCGAGCGGGTGAGGATGGTGCCGGCGCCCAGGATGGCGCCGCGCTGGATCACGGTGCCTTCGTAGACGCCGCAGTTGCCGCCGATCAGGGCGTCGTCTTCGACGATCACCGGCAGGGCGCCGACCGGTTCGACGACGCCGCCGAGCTGCGCCGCCGCCGACAGGTGGACGCGCTTGCCGACCTGGGCGCAGGTGCCGACCAGGGCGTGCGAATCGATCAGCGCGCCTTGGTCCACGTAGGCGCCGGTGTTGATGTACATGGGCGGCATGCAGATGACGCCGCGGCCCAGGTAGGCGCCGCCGCGCACCGCCGATCCGCCCGGCACCAGGCGCACGCCGGCGTCGACGCCCAGCCGGCGCAGCGGCATGGTGTCCTTGTCGAAAAACGGGAAGTGCGCGCCGTCGGGCGCGCCCACGCTGAAGTCGGCCAGCTGGCCCAGGCGGATGCTGGCCAGCAGCCCCTGCTTGACCCAGGCGTTGACCCGCCAGCCGCAGGGCTCCGCCGCGTCGGGCTGGGCGGCGCGCACCAGGCCGCGGTCGAGCGCCTGGCGAAAGCGCGCCAGCAGCTGCCGCTCCGCCGGGCCGGCCGTCGCCGGGGGCGCCGCGTAGAGCGCCTCGATATCCTGGCGCAGCGCCCCGATGTCTTCGCCGTCCCCGTCCGGCGTGGCGGCGGGCGGCGCCGCCATCAGCTGGCGACCGCCGTCTGGCGCGCGCCCTGTGCCGCCACCGGCAGCATTCCCAGGTCGGCCAGCACGGCTTCGATGCGGCTCATGCTGTCGGGCCGCGGCGGCACCGAGGGCAGACGGAAGATCGGGTCGATGAGGCCGAGCAGGCCGAGCGCCGCCTTGACCGGTCCGGGGTTGGACTCGATGAAGGCGACCTCCATCAGGCGTTGCAGGCGCCGCTGCAGGACGCGGGCGCCGGCGAAGTCCCCTTCCAGGGCGAGCGCGGTCAGCCGCGCCATCTCACCCGGCACGACGTTGGAGACGACCGAGACGACGCCGGTGCCGCCCAGGGCGACCACCGGCAGGGTCATCGAGTCGTCGCCGCTGACCACGGCGAAGCTTGCGGGCACCAGGTTGAGCAGCGTCGCGATCTGCGAGGCGTTGCCGGACGCCTCCTTGACCGCGGCGACGTGCTCGATCTGCGCCAGCCGCGCCATGGTCACCGGTTCGACGTTGGAGCCGGTGCGGCCGGGCACGTTGTAGACCATGATCGGCAGCCGGGTGGCGGCGGCGATCTCGCTGAAATGGGCGACCAGCCCTTCGGGCGTCGGCTTGTTGTAGGGCGGCGTGACGCTCAGCAGGGCGTCGGCGCCGACCGCCGCGACCTGGCGCGCCAGCTCGGCCACGGCGCGCGTGTCGCTGCCGCCGGCGCCGGCGACCACCGGCACGCGCCCCTTGGCTTCCTGGACGGTGATCTCCACCACCCGCAGGTGCTCCTCGCGGCTGAGCGTGGGGTTTTCGCCGGTGGTGCCGCAGGGCACCAGGAAGTGAATGCCCTGATCGATCTGGCGGCGCACCAGCCGGCGCAGCGCCTCTTCGTCGAGCGAGCGGTCGGGCCGGAAGGGGGTGACGAGGGCGGTGCCGCATCCTTTGAACATGACGTCAGGTCTCCATGGGTGGTGCGGTGCGGGCGACGTCCTGCCAGACGTCGGTCCAGGCGTACACCCCGCGGTGGCCGAGCACCCATCGCGCGGCGCGCAGCGCGCCCTGGGCGAAGCCCGAGCGGTTGCGGGCCTGGTGTTCCAGGCGGATGGTATCAGCCTCGGAATCGAATCCGACGACGTGGGTGCCGGGGATGGCGCCGGCGCGGCTGCTGGCGACGTCGAGGGGGCGGTCGTAGCCGGCGCGCTCCATCACCTGGCGCAGCTCGCGCAGCGTTCCCGAGGGGGCGTCGCGCTTGCGGCGGTGATGGATCTCGTACAGCCAGGGGTCGTATTCGGCGTCGCCGGCGAGCGCCTGCGCCGCCGCGGCGACGATGCTGTAGAAGACCTGCACGCCGATCGAGAAGTTGGCGCCGTGCACCAGGCCGATGCCGTGCGCGAGGGCCGCCTGGCGCACGCGCGGCAGCTGGTCGGCCCAGCCGGTCGTGCCGATCACCACGGCGACGCCGAGCGGCGCCAGGCGCTCCACGTTGTCGGCCACCGCCGCCGCGGTCGAAAAGTCGATCGCCACCTGGGCGCCGCGCAGGCGCTCGGCGTCCAGGACCACGCCGGCGCGCTGGTCGGCGCCGGTGTAGCGCAGCTCCACGGTGAAGCCGTATCGCGGCGCCAGCTGCTCGACCAGGCGCCCCATGGCGCCGTACCCCAGGAGCGCCAGCCCGGTCATGCCGGCACCTGCTCGCGGCCGGGGCGCGGTGCGGCGGCGGCCGCAGCCGCCGGCGCGGCGGTCGATGCGGCGGAGTCGGCGGCGTCGGCGGCGTCGGCGGCGGGGCCGGCCGCGAACAGCCGATGGTGCAGGGCGGCGGCGACGGCAGGCATGTCTTCCTCCTCGATCAGGCAGCGCACCGCCGGCGCCGCGGTGCCGGCAAAGACCAGGTGCGGCTGGAGGGCGGCGGCGGCCTCCAGGGTGCGCGCGGCCAGCGCGGCATCGGTCGCGAAGTCGTCCGAGACCAGCGACAGCACGGCCCGCCCGCTGGCGACGCCGACGCTGTCGACGCCGCGGCCGGTGGCGGCGGCGAGCGCCTGCCGCGCCTGGTCCAGGCGGTCGCCGCCGGCCAGCGCCAGCTGCGCGCCCGCGGCGTCCAGGCGCACCACCAGCAGCGCCGGCCGCAGGCGCTCGACCGCGGCGGCGATGCCGGCGGCAAAGGCGCCGCCGTCCTCGCCGGCGGCGGTGGCGGGCGGCGCCGCGACAAACAGCAGGAAATCGTTGGTGCGGCAGGCGAGCGATCGCACCGCGGGCCGCTGGGCCGCCGGGCCGGCGCCGCGCGGCCCGATGAGCGTGCCGGCGACGTGCGGCGCCAGTGTGTTGAGGATGCGGATGGGCACCCCGGCGCGGCTGGCCGGACCGAGAGTTCCCGGATGGGGCTTCTTGGCTCCCGAGCAGGCCAGCTCCAGCGATTCGCCGAACGACAGCGCGGCGACCGGCCGCGCCGCCGGCACCAGGCGCGGATCGGCGGTCAGGATGCCGTCCACGTCGGTCCAGATCTGGATTTCGTCGGCGCCCACCGCGGCGCCGACGATCGCGGCGGTGAAGTCGGAGCCCTCCTTGCCCAGGGTGGTGACGACGCCGTCGCGGGTGGCGCCGATGTAACCACCGAGGACCGGCACGGCGCCGCGCTCGACCGCCGGCAGCAGGGCGGCCCGCAGGCGTGCGCCGGTTTCGTCGTAGAGCGGCCGCGCACGGGTGAAGGTGTCGTCGGTCACCATCACCTGGCGGGAGTCGATCCACGCCGCCGCGACGCCCCAGGCCGGCAGGGCGAGCGCCAGGATCTGGCTCGCCAGCACCTCGCCGCAGGCGGCGGCGGCGTCGGCGTCGCGCGGGTCCAGCCGGCGCTCGCGCGCCACGCGCTCGAGCAGGCGGTCGAGCGCGGCGAAGGTGGGGTCGAGCGCCGCGGCCAGCGCCGGCCGGGCCGCCGGCGGCACCGCCGCCGCGGCCTCGCTCCAATGCATCTGGCGCAGCGCGGCGACGTCGGCCTGGGCCTGGCTGAGGTCGCCGGCGGCGGCCCCTTCGGCGGCTTGCAGCAGCTGGCGGGTGGTCTTGCCCATGGCCGAAACCACCACGATCGGCCGGGCGCCCAGGCGCGCACGCACCAGCCCGGCGACGCGCGCAATGCCGCCCGCGCCGTCGATCGAGCTGCCGCCGAACTTGCACACGATCACCCCGCAAGTCTACTGCACCGCCCGATGGCGGCGGCGTGCCATGATTCCCACCAGGAGGTGACACATGGAGCATCGCCGTATCGGCTCGTTGGACGTCTCGGTGATCGGCTTGGGGTGCAACAACTTCGGCGGCCGCCTCGACGTAGACGGCACCCAGCGGGTGGTGGACGCCGCGCTCGACTGCGGAATCAACTTTCTGGACACCGCGGACATGTACGGCGGCACCAGGAGCGAAGAGTTCCTGGGGCGGGTGCTGGCCGGCCGCCGCGAGCGGGTGGTGCTGGCGACCAAGTTCGGCTGGCGCATCGACGACCAGCGCCCCGGCGGCGCCAAGCCCGCCTATCTGCGCCAGGCGGTCGAGGACAGCCTGCGGCGGCTGGCGACCGATCGCATCGACCTCTATCAGCTGCACTGCCCGGACCCCGACACGCCGATCGGCGATACCCTGGCGGTGCTCGACGAGCTGGTGCGCGCCGGCAAGGTGCGCCACATCGGCTGCTCCAACTTTTCCGCCGAGCAGCTGCGCGCAGCGCGCGATGCGGCCGGCCCCGGCGCGGCGCGGTTCGAGAGCGTACAGAACGAATACAGCCTGGTGGTGCGCGAACCCGAGAGCGAGGTGCTGCCGGAAGCGGAGCGCCAGGGGATGGCCTTCGTGCCGTTCTTTCCGCTGGCCAGCGGGCTGCTGACCGGCAAGTACGCCGCCGCCGCGCCGCCGCCGGGCCAGACCCGGCTCGCCGCCGGCAATCCGTTCGGCGATCGCTTCCTGAACGACCGCAATCGCCAGCTGGCCGAAGGTTTGGGCCGCTTCGCCGCCGAGCGCGGCCACTCGCTGCTGGAGCTGGCCTTTTCGTGGCTGCTCCACCGGCCGGTGGTGGCCTCGGTGATCGCCGGCGCCACCAAGCCCGAGCAGGTGCGCGCCAACGCCGGCGCGGCGGGCTGGCGGCTGAGCGCCCAGGAGCTGGCGGAGATCGACCGGATCGCGCCGCTCTGATGGATCGATCGGGCCTGGCGTGGCGGATCGGGGCGGCGCACCTGGCGCTGGCGGTGCTGCTCCAGCTGGAGGACGCCGCCCACCTGGCGGCGGCAGGCGGCGGCGCCGTCCCGAGCGCCTGGAAGCTGGCCGCCGAGCTTCCCTTCCTGCAGTTGCAGAACCTCGCCGTCGCCGGCGGCCTGGCGCTGGTCGCCTGGCTGTGCGGCGGCCGGCGCTGGCTGCGGCCGCTGCCGCACCTGCTGCTCGCGATGGCGAACTGCCTGCTGGTGGCCGACCAGCTGTCGTTCAAGGTGTTCCTGACCCACGTCGACCTGACGCCCGGCGACGCCCCCTGGAGCTCGCTCGCCGCCCTGCGCAGCTCGGCCTGGGCGGCGGCCGGGTGGACCGCGGCGGCCAACGTCGCGGCGCTCGTCGCGCTGTCGGCGTGGGCGGCGCGCGGCGCGGCCGGGCTGCCCGCGTGGCTGCGCTCGCGGCGCGCCTGGTGGGCGGCGGCGTGGGCGGTCTGCGCGGCGGTGGTTTCGGTCGTCGCCGAGGCGCACCAGCTGCAGGCCCATCCGCTGTTCAGCCTGGTGGCAAGCCTGCGCGACGCGGTCCCTGATGCCGCCGGCGCCGGCGCCGCGCCGCAGGTGCCGCTGGCGGACCTCTACCTGCCGCGCTCCGGCGCCGTGCCAGCGCCCGCCGGCGAGGACGCGGCGCTGCTGCGGGTGCTGGCGCGGCTGCGGCGCCTGAGCCGGCCCAACGTGCTCCTGGTGGTGCTGGAATCGGTGGGCGCCAAGCAGATGCTGCCGTTTGGCGCGCTCTCCGCCAAGCTGACGCCGGGTCTCGCGGCGCGCGCCCGCGGCGGCGTCGCGTTCACCGCCGTCTACGCGCCCTTCCCCGGCACCACGCGCTCGCACGTGGCGCTGGAAACGGGCGGCGCGGACATCGCCGGGAGCGACTTCGACGCCGCGGTGCAGGCGGATTTCGCGGCTCCCGACGCGGCCCGCGCCTTTGCCGGGATGGGGTATCGTGCGGCAGTGTTTTCGGCCGGCTACCTGGGTCCGCAGAAGCTGGGCGAAATGCTGCAGCACCAGGGCTATCCGCTGCTGTTCGACCCCGAGCAGCAGGCCCGGCCGTGGCGCACGGCGCACGAAGTTTCGTCCTGGGGAGTCGACGAACGCGTGGTCTGCCAGCGGCTGCTCGCCTGGACCGCCGCCGCCGGTGCGCAACCCTGGTTCGCCCAGCTGCTCACCGTGTCCACCCATCATCCGTACGCCGCCCCGGGCGTGCCGGCGCAGTTGGGGGACCAGCGGCGCTACGAAGCCACCCTGGGCTACACCGACACGGTGCTCGCCGAGCTGCTGCAGGACCTGGAGCGCAGCGGCCAGCTGGCAAGGACCGTCGTGGTGGTGTGCGGCGATCACGGCGAAGCGTTCGCCCGCTGGCACATGCTCAACTTCACCCACCGCAACTACCTGTACGAAGAGAACGTGCGCAGCTTCCTGATGGTGCTGCCGCCGCCGGATTCCTCCAGCGCGGGCGACGCCGTCGTTTCGCAGCGGGTGGCGACGATGGGAGACGTGCTGCCGACGGTGCTGGCCGCGCTCGGCCGGCGGCTTGCCGGCGTCCCCGGCCAGAGCCTGTGGCCGGACGCCTACAGCCCGCGCATCGTCTACTTCAGCAAGAGCACCCAGCCCGCGCAGTGGGGCCTGCGCGACGGCCGCCTCAAGTTCATTGCCCGCACCGGCAGCGACCAGCGCGTCGAGCTGTACGACCTGCCGGCGGACCCCGACGAGCAGACCAACCTGGCGGCAGGCCGCCTGGACCTGGCGCAGCTCTACGATCGCCTGTGCGCCCACTGGTTCGCGAGCGCGTCGGCCGACTTCAGGGCGCGCCTCGCGCCGCGAAAGGACCTTTGATGACCGCGCCCAACGTCCCCTTCACGCCTGCCGCCGCACGATCTCGCGGCGGCGCCGTCCTCGGCTTCGCGGCCGCCGCGGCGCTGGCCGCAGGCATGGCCAGCGTCGCCCTCCCTTCCCGCGCCGCCGCCCCACCGGTCAGCGCCCCGCCGGCCGCAGCCGTGCCCGGCGCCCAGGCGCGCACCTACGCGGTGCAGCTGGCGCGGCCCTCGGTGGTGGGCCAGAAGCAGCTGGCGATCGGCGCGCTGGAAAACGACGACACCTCGTCGGGCGGCCTGGACGGCGCCCAGCCGGTCAAGCGGCTGGACAAGGCGACGATCCGCTTTGTCGTCGCCAGCGAGATCCTGGAAGTGAGCCCGAGCGGCAACGCCCGCCGCGCGGTGCTGACGGTGCGCCGGCTCGACAAGGAGAGCGGCGGCGTCAGCGTCGAGCTGGCCAAGCCCGGCGAGCTGTTCACCGCGCGCATGGTGGGACACGACCGCGTCGTCGAGCAGCAGGGGACGCCGGTGGCAACCGACCTGCAACAGGCGCTGGCGGCGGCGGTGCCGCTGCGCTCCGACGACGAGCCGACCGACGACGACCTGTACGGCACGGCCACGCCGCACCGGGTCGGCGACAGCTGGCCGGTGCCGGGCGCCCTGTTCGCCAGCGCCGGCGCCCAGCACGTGCAGTTCGACCCCAAGCAGGTCGCCGGCACGGTGACCCTTACCGCGGTCAAGCCGGTGCAGGGGCAGCTCTGCCTGGAGGTGCAGTGGAAGGTCGAAGCGCACCACGGCTCGTTCAAGGCCGGCGGCCTGCCGGGCGGGTTGCTGGGAACGCTGGCGACGATGACGGTGACGGGCTCGGCGACGGTGCCGGTCGCCGGCGGCCTGCCGCCCCTGGCGCGCGCCAACGTGATCGCGGCGGTCGGCGACTTCACCGGCGCCAACGAGGACGGCACCGGACTGACCATCCATCGCGACATGCGGCAGGTCTCGCACGTGGAGTTTTCGCGCATTCCCTGAGCCGCGCGCACCGGCGGAACTTTTTTGCCGGCGGTGCCGTAGTCATGAAGGCTCGGTCACCCCATCGCGTCCTGGAGGACCTCCTGATGCCCGCACCCGCTTCGCCCCGTCTCCTGTTGCTTGCCTCGCTGACCCTGCTGGCGCTGGTGCCGCTGCACGCGGTGTCGGCGTCGGCGCCGCCGCCCGCCGCGGTGGCGGGCGCCGCCCCGGCCAAGGTCAGGGCGGCCGATCGGCTCAAGCCCTGCCAGATTCCGGGAGTCGCAGGAGGGGCGCTGTGCGGCACCTACTCCGTCTGGGAAGATCGCGACGCCCGGCGCGGGCGGCGCATCGATCTCAACGTCGTGGTCCTGCCGGCGACGGGTCCGGCCGCAGCGCGGGCCGCGGACGCGGTCACCATGCTGGGCGGCGGGCCGGGGGAGGCAGCGACCGATTTTGCCGGCGACGTCAGCCGTAACAGCGCGCTGCGCAGCGCGCACGACATCCTGCTGATGGACCAGCGCGGCACCGGCAAGTCCAACCCGCTCAACTGCGACTTTTACGGCCCCGGCTCGCACGCCCACGGCGCCGACCCGAAGCTGCTGGCCGGCGACCTGTTCCCGCCTGACAAGGTGCGCCAGTGCCGCGATCAGCTGTCGCGCGTCGCCGACCTCAAGCTGTACACCACGGCGCTGGGGATGGACGACCTCGACGAGGTGCGTGCCTGGCTCGGCTATCCACGGCTCGACGTCTTTGGCGGCTCCTACGGCACCCGCGCCGCCCAGGTCTATCTGCGCCGCCACCCGGCCGCGGTGCGCACCGTGATCCTCGACGGCGTGCTGCCGGTCGACGAGCTCATCCCGCTGCACCACGCCTACGCCGGCAAGCGGGCGATCGACCTGCTGCTGGTCGAATGCGCCCGCGACGCTGCCTGCCATGCGGCGTTCCCGCGGCTCGCCAGCGAGCTGCAGGAAGTCTTTGCGCGCGTCGATCGCGGCGTCACGGTACGCGTCCTCGACTCCCGGACCGGCGGTACGTTCGAGGTGACGCCCAGCCGCGCGCTGATCGCCGAAGGGCTGCGCTTCACGATGTACGGCTCGACCGCGCGGCTGGTGCCGCTCGCCATCCACACCGCTTACCAGGGCGACATGGCGCAGCTGGTGCGGATCGCCAGCGACCGCCGCGCCACCCTCAACAGCGAGCTGGCGATGGGGATGAACTTTTCGGTGACCTGCGCCGAGGACCTGCCCTTCATCGACGCCGCGACGGCGGCGCGGCTGACCGCCGGCACGCTGCTCGGCGACTACCGCATCCGCGAGCAGAAGCGGGTGTGCCAGGACTGGCCGCGCGGCAGCATCCCTGCCGACGCCCATACGCCGGTGCGCTCGACGGTACCGGCACTGCTGTTTTCGGGCGAGCGCGACCCGGTGACGCCGCCCGAGTTTGGCGAGCGCGTTGCCAAGGGGCTGCCCAACGGGCTGCTGCTCATCGTCCCGCACGGCAGCCACGGCGCCCGCGGTCCGTGCGCTGACGGCATCGTCGCGCGCTTCGTCGCCAGCGCCACGGTCAAGGGCTTGGACACCTCCTGCATCCAACAGGTGCCGGCCACGGTCTTCGTCACCAAAATGCCGGCCGAAGTGCAGGTCCCCGCCGCCGTGCTGGACAGCTACGATGGCGTCTACGACCTGCCGGGCGCCCGGCTGAAGGTGGTGCGCAGCGGCTCGCACCTGGTGGTAACCGGTGACGACGGCACTGCCACCGAGTTCTTTGCCGAAGCCAAGGATCACTTCTTCGCCAAGTTCGACGACGTGGACATCGCCTTTGTCCCCGGCGCCGCGGGCGCTCCCACCGAGATGGTCGCCAACTTCGGCGGCGAAAAGCTGCGCGGCAAGCGGGTGCACTAGCGGCGGCGCCGCCGCCGGTGCCTGGGGCGATCGGCGGCGGCTAGCCGGCCAGCAGGCCATCGCTGGCCATCAGCTCGGCGTTGAGCAGGGCGGCGCCGGCGGCGCCGCGCATGACGTTGTGGGCCAGGGCGACAAATTTCCAGTGCAGGACCGGGCATGGGCGCAGGCGGCCGACGGAGGTCGCCATGCCGCGCTCCAGCCCGGCGTCCTTGCGGGTCTGCGGCCGGTCGGGCGCTTCCATCAGGTGGATGGGGGCGAGCGGCGCGGTCGGCAGGCGCCGCTCCTGCGGCAGGCCGCGCCAGGAGGTGAGCGCGGCGACCAGCTGCTCGCGCGTCGGACTGGCGGCGAATTCGACGCTGGCCGCCACCAGGTGGCCGTCCACCGCCGCCACGCGGTGGCAGGCGGCGCTCACCGTGAAGGGGAGCGGCCGCACCTGGTCGCCGTCCAGGTCGCCCAGGATCTTCTGCGGCTCGCTTTCGATCTTGGGCTCCTCGCCGCCGATGTGGGGGACGACGCTGCCCAGGATGTCGAGCGACGGCACCCCCGGATAGCCGGCGCCGGAGACGGCCTGCAGGGTGGTCACCAGGACGCGCCGCAGCCCGAACTGGCGCAGGGGGGCAAGCGCCATCACCAGCACCACGGCGGCGCAGTTGGGATTGGTGACGATCGCCCCCTGCCAGCCGCGGCGCTGGCGCTGGACGGGCAGCAGCCCCAGGTGCGCGGGGTTGATTTCCGGCACCAGCAGCGGCACGTCGGCGGCCATGCGGAAGTGGCTGGAGTTGGAGATGACCAGGTGGCCGGCGGCGGCAAAGGCGGCCTCGATCTCGCCGGCCTGGGCGCCGGCCATCGAAGAGAACACGACGCGCGGGCCGCGCCCCGGCTCGCACTCGTCGACGCGCAGCTCGCCTAGGCGCGCGGGTGGCGCGCCTTCCAGCTGCCACTGGGTGGCGTCGGCGTAGCGCTTGCCGGCGCTGCGGTCGCTGGCGCCAAGCCAGGTGAGCTGGAACCAGGGGTGATCGGCCAGCAGCTGCACGAAGCGCTGGCCGACGGTGCCGGTGGCGCCCAGGATGCCGACCTCGATCCTGGCGGGGGTGGGCGGCGGGGCGGCGGTGGAGGTGTCCATGGCGGTGTGGCGGCTCCTCAGGCGGCGTCGGCGAGCAGCTGGCGCACCAGCTCGGCATACAGGCCGGCCGCCTCGACCAGCTGGCTCTTGGCAACGCGCTCGGCGGCGGTGTGGGCGTCGTGGATGCTTCCCGGCCCCAGCAGCAGGGGTTGGCCCCAGGCGGTCAGGCGCGGGATGTCGGTGGTGAATTTGACCACGGCGGTGGCGAAGCCGGGCAGGGCGCGCAGCGCCACCGCGGGCGTCTCGCGCACTTCGGCGACCCGCGCCGGAGCGACGGCGGCGATCAGGTCGCGGCGCAGCGCCGTGGTGTCGCCGACCGTGCGCACCATCACTTCGGCGCGCGCCCGGTCGGCGATCACGTTGGGGGCCCGGCCGCCGGTCAGGGTGCCGATGTTGAGCGTCGTTTCGCCCAGCACCTCGGACGTCGGCAGCGGCACCTGGCGCAGGCGCCCCAGGGCGGCCAGCAGCTGGTCGATGGCCGAGTCGCCCAGCTCGGGATAGGCGGAGTGGGCGGCGCGCCCGTCGGCTTCGATCGCCAGGTAGAGCGAGCCCTTCGATCCCACGGCCAGGCGGTTGTCGGTGGGCTCGCCGTCGATCAGGAAGCGCGCCCCGCGCGGTGTCAGGTTGGCGGCGGTGGCGCCGGCGCTGTCGGTCTCTTCGCCCACCACCAGCAGGACGCCGAAGCCGCGCCGGCGCTCCTCGAGCAGGTGCGAAACGGCGCCGAGCATCGCCGCGATCGCCCCCTTGGCGTCGCACGCGCCGCGGCCGTGGATGTGGTCCGCGTCTTCGCGCGCCGGCAGGAACGGCGGCACGGTGTCCATGTGGGTGGACAGCACCACCGCCGGCTCCCCCCAGGCGGCAAACAGGTTGAAGCGGCCGGGCGCGACCGGCAGGCGCTCGACGGTGCCGCCGCCGCGCGCCGCCAGCTCGCCCAGGCGCGCCGCCAGCAGCTCGCCCAGGCGGCCTTCGTTGCCGGTGATCGACTCGACGTCCACCAGCTCGCGGGTGAGGCGGAAGATCTCGGCCGGGGTCATTGGGGAGCAGAGCGTAAGGCGCGCCGCCGCCGCCGTCAAATTGTGCCCGCCAGAGCTTGGGCTAAGATACCCGGCCATGATTGCCATCGACCTTACCGGTAAGCGGGCGCTGGTCATGGGCGTCGCCAACGCTCGCAGCCTGGGCTGGGCGATCGCCGAGCGGCTGCACGCCGCCGGCGCGCGGCTGGCCTTCAGCTACCAGGGCGAGCGGCTGCGCGACGACCTGGTGAAGCTCACCCGCGACCAGCCGGACGCCCTGCTGTACGACTGTGACGTGCGGCGCGACGCGGACATCGCGGCGCTCTTTGCCTCCCTCCAGGCGGAGTGGGGCGGCCTGGACTACCTGGTCCATTCCATCGCCTTCGCGCCGCGGCCCGCCATGGACGGCCGCTACGTGGACACGACGCGCGAGGATTGGGCGACGGCGCTGGAGGTGTCGGCCTATTCGCTGGTGGCGGTGGCGCGCGGCGCGGAACCGCTCCTGGCGCCCGGCGGCGGCATCATCACCCTCAGCTACTACGCCGCCGAAAAGGTGGTGCCGCGCTACAACGTCATGGGCATCGCCAAGAGCGCGCTGGAAGCCAGCGTACGATATCTGGCCTACGACCTGGGCAAGCGCGACGTGCGGGTCAACGCGGTGTCGGCGGGCCCGGCGCGCACCGTCGCCGCGCGCAGCATCCCCGGCTTCATGAAGATGTTCAACAAGGTCGGCGCCATCGCGCCGCTGGGGCGCAACGTCACCCACGAAGAGATCGGCAACCTGGGTCTGTTCCTGCTCTCGCCGCTCGCCGGCGGCATCACCGGTGAAACGGTGTACGTGGACGCCGGCTTCCACGTGATGGGCATGGAGCTGGGGGAGGACCCGGCGCCTCCCGCCGGCGGCGCGCCCGCCGGGGCGTCGTGAGGCGGCTCCGGCCGCGGGGAACGCGGCGACCGCGGCAGAGCGAGGGACGACGATGCAGGCGCTGATCCTGGCCGGAGGCAGCGGCACGCGGTTCTGGCCGCTGTCGCGGCGGCGGCGGCCCAAGCAGCTGCTCAGCCTCGAGGGCGCCGACAGCTTGCTGCGGGCGACCGCCCTGCGCCTGGCGCCGCTGGTGCCCCCGGAGGCGATCTGGGTGTGCACCACGGCCGAGCTGGCCCCGGCGGTGCGCCGCGATCTGCCCGAGGTGCCGCCCGAGCAGGTGCTGGTCGAGCCGCAGGGGCGCAACACGGCGCCGGCGATCGCCTGGTCGTTGCTGTCGATGCCACAGGCGGTGCGCGACGGCGTGGTGGCGGTGCTGCCGGCCGACCATCGCATCGGCCAGCCGGAAAGCTTCCGCCAGCTGCTCGGCCAGGCGGCCCAGGTGGTGCGCGCGGAGGACCGGGTGATGACGCTCGGGGTGACGCCGCGCTGGGCGGAAACCGGGTACGGCTATCTTGAGGTGGCGGCCCCGGCGGCTTCGTCGGCCCCGGCAATCCCGGCGACCCCGGCAACCCCAGCAATGGATGAGACCGGCGCGGCGGCCGCCGCCGGTGTGCGGCGGGTGGTGCGCTTCATCGAAAAGCCCAACGCCGCCGACGCGGCGCGCTATGCCGCCTCGGGCTGCCACCTGTGGAACGCCGGAATCTTCGTCTTTCGCGGCAACCGCCTGCTGGAGCTGATCGCCCACCACGATCCCGAGCTGGGGCGCGGCCTGGCGGCGATCGCCGCGGCGCCGGAGCGCCTGGCGGAGCTGTACGCGACCCTGCCGGCGCGCTCGATCGACTACGCGGTGATGGAGAAGCTCGATTCGCTTTCCACGCTGCCGCTCGACTGCGGCTGGAGCGACCTGGGCGGCTGGGCGGCGCTGCAGGAAGTGCTGCCGGCCGACGCCGGCGGCAACACCGGCCGCGGCGACCGCGTGGCGGTCGACGCCAGCGGCAACCTGCTGTTCTCCGACGCCGGCACCATCGCCGTGCTGGGCGTTCACGACCTGGTGGTGGTGCGCACCGGCGACGCCGTGCTGGTGATGCCCAAGGAGCGCGCGCAGGAGGTGCGCCGGCTGGTGCAGGAGCTGGCCGACCAGGGGCGTGAGGAGCTGCTCTGATCCAACCTCTGCAGGTGGCCACGGCCGGCGGTGAGCACGGCCTGGCGGAGCTTGGCACGCCGCTGCCGCTTTCCGGTCTGGTTCCCCCCGAGCAGGCGCCCTGGGAGGTCGAAATCGGCTTCGGCAAGGGGCGGTACCTGCTGCGCCGCTGCCGCGAGTCGCCGGAGCGCCGCTTTCTCGGCATCGAGCAGGTGGCCGAGTACCACCGGATGTTCGTCGGGCGGGCGCGCCGCAAGGGGGTGGGCAACTGGATGGCGCTGCACGGCGAGGCGCTCTACCTGCTCTGCGCGGTGTTGCCCCGCGGCTTTGCCGCGGCGGTGCACGTGTATTTCCCCGATCCGTGGCCCAAGGTCCGCCATCACAAGCGGCGGCTGTTCGACCCGGTGACGGTGGACCTGGTGGCCGGGCTGCTGGCGCCGGGGGGGCGGCTGTATTTCGCCACCGATTTCCTGGACTACGGCGCCCTGGTCCAGGAGCTGCTGGCCGGCTATCCGGCGCTGGCGGTGGCGCGCCGCGACGGCGGGTGGGACGACGGCGCGCGCACCAACTACGAAGCCAAATACATTGCCGAGGGAAGGCCGATCCTGCGCCTGGAGGCGGTTCTGAACGGGACGGCGGCACTGCACCCGCAAGGACGCCGGGCGGTGCTTGCCGCCACCTGGCAGGAGGCGGCGGACGACGCGGCGCCGGCGGCGGGTGATGCCGCGACGGCGGTGGGAGACGCCGCGGCGGCGTCGCGGACCGGCACGCCGGAGGCCGCAGGAAACATCCGGGCCGCGGGTTCTATGGATTGAGGAGGTAACAACAATGGCTACTCGCCAACTCAAAACCAAGCTCACGATTCTCACGTTGATCGCTAGCTGTGCACTGTTCGTCGCCACCGCCACTCCTTCCCACGCCGGCGTCGTCGTCGGCTTCAACGTCGGCTTCGCGCCGCCGGTGGCGCCCGTCGAAGTCGCGGTGGCCGCTCCCGGTCCCGGCTACGTCTGGGTCGCCGGCCACTACGGCTGGTACCCCGGCGTCGGCTATCGCTGGGAGCGCGGCGCCTGGCTGCGGCCGCCCTACCCGCACGCGGCGTGGGTCGGTCCCCGCTACGTCTATGGCCCCCACGGCCGCATGTTCTACCGCGGCTACTGGCGCCGCTGACGCCCAGCCTTAACCCCCCCGCGGTACCTCGCTTCGCAACACCTGCCGGCCGCTCGGCGCGCTCCGCCGACGCGGCCGGCAGCCGTTTTGGCGCGTCTCCGGCGCGGTCGGCAATGATATTGTCCCGACCGGGAGCCTGCCCTTGCTCAAACGTCTTGCCGCCCTCTGGCCCTACCTGTCGCGGTACCGTTGGAAAGTGGTCTGCGGACTGCTGACCACCGCCGCGTCTGTCGCCTTTGGACTGATCAATCCCGTGGTGGTCGGCAGGGCGATCGATGCCTTGCATACGCAGATTCGCCCTACGCGGCTGCTCGCATATGCCGGGCTGATCGTGGCCGCCAGCATGGCGCAGGGAATCTTCAGCTTCGCGCAGCGGATGATCCTGGTGGGGATGAGCCGCGACATTGAGTTCGACCTGCGCAACGACTACTTTGCCGCCCTGGAGCGGCAGCCGCCGGCCTTCTTTCACGACCATCCCACCGGCGACCTGATGGCGCGCGCCACCAACGACCTGCAGGCGGTGCGCATGATCTGCGGGCCGGCGATCATGTACCTGGCCAACACGGTGCTCACCGGCACCGGCGCAATGTTCTTTATGTTGCGGATCCACTGGGGGCTTGCCCTGATGGCGCTCGCCGCCACGCCGGTGGTGGCGCTGGTGACGCAGTTCTACGGCCAGCGCATCCACGTCTTCTTTCAGCGCGTGCAGGAACGGTATTCGGAAGTGACGGCGCGGGCGCAAGAAAGCCTTTCCGGCGTGCGGGTGGTGCGCGCCTACGCGCAGGAAGAGCACGAGCAGGAGGCTTTCGGCCGCCTGAACCGCGCCTACGTCACCGCCAACAAGCGGCTGATCGGCTGGTCGGTGAGCTTTCACCCGCTGTTGCAGGCGATCATCGGCGTGGCGATGGCGGCCGTGCTGTGGTACGGCGGGTCGCTGGTGCTCGCCCAGCGCATCAGCATCGGCCAGCTGGTGAGCTTCAACTTCTTCCTTGCCAAGCTGGTCTGGCCGATGATCGCGCTCGGCTGGGTGGTCAACCTGGCGCAGCGGGGCGCGGCCTCGCTGGGGCGGATCCAGGCGGTGCTACGGACGGTGCCGGCGATCCGCGACGAGCCGCCGCTGGTCGAAGATGCGGACCTGCGCGGCGCGGTGACCATGCGCGGTCTCACTTTCTTCTATCCCGGCGGCAAGTCGCCGGTGCTCGGCAACGTCGAGCTGGACGTGGCGGCGGGGCAGACGCTGGCGCTGGTCGGCCGCACCGGCGCCGGCAAGAGCACGCTTTTGTCGCTGATCCCGCGGCTGCTCGATCCGCCTCCCGGCAGCCTGCTGATCGACGGCATCGACGTCCGGCGCCTGCCGCTGGCGCACTTGCGGGCGGCGATCGCGATGGTGCCGCAAGAAACCTTTCTGTTTTCCGCCACGCTGCGCGCCAACATCGCGCTCGGGGTGCCCGACGCCGCCGACGCCCAGATCCTGGAGGCGGCGCGGACGGCAGGACTGCAAAGCGACCTGGCGGGCTTCCCCAAGGGGCTCGACACCCTGGTGGGCGAACGCGGCCTCACCCTGTCCGGCGGTCAGAAGCAGCGGGTGGCGCTGGCGCGGGCGTTGCTGCGCCAGCCGCGCATCCTGCTGCTCGACGACTGCCTTTCGGCGGTCGATACCCAGACCGAAGAGCTGATCCTGCGCAACCTGCGGGCGGTCTTCGCCGGCCGCACGGTGCTGCTGGTGTCGCACCGCATCTCGACCGTCAAGGACGCCGACCAGATCCTGGTGCTCGACGGCGGCGAGGTGCTGGAACGCGGCACCCATGGGCAGCTGCTTGCCGCGGGCGGCATCTACGCCGACCTCCACCAGCGACAGCTGCTGGAGGAGGAGCTGGCGGCGGTGTGAAAACCTTTCTGGCGATTCCGCAATGACCCATTCGCCGTCGCACGCAAACGCGCAAGGAGATCTCATGCGACGTAAGCTGCTGCCCACGACCCTCCTGTGCCTCTTCTCGCTGGCGCTCGGCCTGCTCGCCCTGTCGCAAGCCGCGCGCCCGGTCGAGGGCGCCGCGGCGCAGGCCGCGGCGGCGCAGGCCGCGGCGGCTCCGGCCGCGGCTCATCCCGCGGCCGCGACCTCGATCGCGCCGGCAACGCCCGCGCCTGCGCCGGCCGCGCCCGCCGCCGTCCCCGCCGGCGCACGGCCCGCGGCCGCCCCCGGCGAGCTGCGCTACGTCGTCCTCCTGGCCGGCAATCGCGCCGGCAGCGCCACCGCCCGCTCGGCCGGCGACGTGTGGAACTTCACCTTCGAATTCAACGATCGCGGGCGCGGCCCCAAGGTGAACGTGCAGGCGGTGCTCGACCGCCACGGCGTGCCGCTGCGGCTCGACGTCAACGGCTTCGATTACTACAAGAAGCCGGTCAGCGAGCACTACGAGGAGACGGACGGCAAGGCCAGCTGGAAGAACTCCGCCGAGACGGGCCAGCGCGAGGCCTTCGGGCGCGCCTTCTACATGGACATGGAGGGGTCGCCGCTGGAGATCTGGCTGCTGGCGCGGGCGATGCTGGCGTCCGGCGACCGCATGGCGCTGTTGCCGGATGGCAACGCCCGCATCGAAGAGGTGAAGTCGCAGCTGGCGCAGGGGCCGGGTTTTGCCCGCACCGTCCACCTGTACGAGATCACCGGCCTCGGTCTCGAACCGAGCTACATCTGGTTGGACGACCACCAGGGACTGTTCGCGATGCACGACGGCTGGTCGGACGTCATCCTGGAGGGATGGGAAGCCGCCAAGGATGCCCTGATCCAGGCCCAGGAGCAATTTGCGGCGGGGCGTGACAAGCAGCTGGCCGCCCGGCTGGCGCGCCGGCCCGACGAGCACCTGGTGATCCGCAATGCGCGCCTGTTCGATCCGGAAACGCTCACCAGCCGGCCGGGCATGAGCGTGCTGGTGGCCGCGGACCGCATCGAAAAGGTGGGGCCGGACCGTGACGTCGACGCCCCGGCGGGCGCCGAGGTGATCCGTGCCGGCGGCAAGGCGCTGCTGCCGGGGCTGTGGGACATGCACGTCCATCTGTCGCCGGTCGACGGCCGGCTGCACCTGGCCGCCGGAGTCACCAGCGTGCGGGACATGGCCAACGATATCGACAATCTGCAGGACATGCGACGCCGCTTCGACAGCGGCGACGCGTTGGGCCCGCGGGTGCTCATGGCCGGCTTCGTGGACGGCCCCGGCCCCTACGCCGGGCCCTCCAAGGTGCTGGTTTCGACCGAGGCCGAAGCGCTCAAGGCGGTCGATCGCTATCACGACCTGGGTTACATCCAGATGAAGATGTACAGCTCGCTCGATCCCAAGCTGGTGCCGGTGATCGCGCAGCGCGCCCACCAGCTCGGCATGCGGGTGTCGGGGCACATCCCCAACGGCCTCATCGCCGAGCAGGCGGTGGAGCAGGGCTACAACGAGATCCAGCACGTCAACTTCCTGTTCCTCAACTTCCAGACCGGCGTCGACACGCGCACGCCGCAGCGTTTCATCGCCGTCGCCGAGCATGCGGCGGACCTCGACCTGAGCTCGCCCGAGGTCCGCAACTTCCTCTCCCTGCTCAAGCAGCGGCACGTCGCGATCGATCCGACGGTCAACGTCTTCGAGAGCCTGTTCACCGACCGGCCCGGCACGGTCGGCCCACGCCTGACCGAGATCCTCGACCGCATGCCGCTCTCGCTGCGCAGGACGCTGGTGCGGGGCGAGGGTCTGCCGGTGCCCGAAGGCAAGGACGCCCAATACCGCAAGTCCTTCAAGGCCTGCCTGGCGATGGTCAAGGCCCTCTACGACAACGGCATCCAGATCGAAGCCGGCACCGACAGCCTGCCGGGTTTCAATCTCCACCGCGAGCTGGAGCTGTACGTCGAAGCCGGCATCCCGGCGCCCGAAGTCCTGCGCATCGCCACCCTGGGCGCCGCGCGCATCACCTCGCGCGACAAGGACCTGGGCTCGATCGCCCCCGGCAAGCTGGCCGACTTCATCCTGGTGGACGGCGATCCCGCGGCCAACATCGCCGACATCCGCCGCGTCACCCTCACCGTCAAAGGCGGCATCGTCTACGACCCCGCCAACATCTACCGCTCCCTGGGGGTCAAGCCGGCGGTATAAAGGCGGGCGCGCGCCGGTCCTTTGCCGGCCGCCGCGGTCAGGGCTCGGAGGTTGCGGCCAGCGGTGGGACGGCCGCCGCGGGTGGGGTGTTCAGCTCGCCCTCCCAGCGGGCGATGACGGCGGTGGCCAGGCAGTTGCCCAGGACGTTCAGGGCGGTGCGGCCCATGTCGAGCAGGGCGTCGACGCCGAGGAGCAGGAAGATGGGCGCCGCGGGCAGGTGGAACGCCGCGGCGGTGGCGAGCAGCACCACCAGGCCGGCGCGCGGCACGCCGGCGACCCCCTTGCTGGTCAGCATCAGGGTGAACAGCATCAGCAGCTGCTCGCCCCAGGCCAGGTGCATGCCGGCAGCCTGGGCGACAAAGATCGCGGCCAGCGACACGTAGATCGCGGAACCCGCCAGGTTGAAGCTGTAGCCGGTCGGCATGACGAAGGCCACGATGGGGAGCGGCACGCCGATCGACTCCATGGCCTCCATGGCGCTCGGCAGAGCGGCCTCGGAGCTGGTGGTGGCAAAGCCGATCGACACCGGTTCGGCGACCGCGCGCAAGAAAGGCCGCAGCGGGATGCGCGCCAGCAGCGCCACCGGCAGCAGGCCGACCAGGATGAAGGCGACGATCGCCGCGTACAGGGTGGCGAGCAGCGCCGACAGGTTCACCAACACGCCCAGGCCGCTGTGGCTGACCGTATAGGCGATCGCGGCGCCCACCCCCACCGGCGCGAACAGCATCACGATGTTGGTCAGCTTGAACATCACGTCGCTCAGACTTTGGGTGAACTGCAACATCGGCCGCCGGCGATCCTCGGGCAGCAGCGCCAGGGCGATGCCGAACAGCACGCTGAACACCACGATTTGCAACACCTGGCCGTCGGCCACCGCCTTGGCAATGTTTTCGGGGAAGGCGTGCAGCACCATGTCCGACGGGGACAGGCGCGGCGCGTTCAGCTCCTCGCCGGGTCCCGGCGGCGGCACGTGCACCCCCACTCCGGCGCGGCTCACATTGATCGCCACCAAGCCGATCACCAACGCCACCGTGGTGACGACCTCGAAATAGATCAGCGCCTTGACACCCATCCGCCCGACCTGGCGCAAATCCGCGTGCCCGGCGATGCCGACCACCAGCGTCGCAAACAGCAGCGGCCCGATCACCGTCTTGATCAGCCGCAAAAAGATCTGGCCGAGCATCTGCAAATTGCCGGCGAACCCCGGCGCGTCGTGGCCCAGCTCGGCGCCCACCACCATGCTGATCACCATCCACACGGTGAGCGAGCGCCGCATCCCTCCATACACGCAAAGCATCCCGATCGCCGCCCACCGCACCGCCACCAGCACCGCTCCCGGCACCGCCACCACCCCGCTTACCGCCGCCACCGTCAGCGCCGCCGCCACCCCCAGCGCCGCCAGCGCCCCCACCAACACCCGCGACTTAGCGCTCATTGCCCCTCCCGTACCCACCCGCCAAGGTCGAGTCGTCGCCCATCCGCCCCGCCGCGTCGTGTGGACGCGGCGTCAGCACTGGCCGGTTGGCCGACTTGGTTTGGAACCTTGCCTGCATCGGCGCGCATGGCTCCCGGCGCCGATGGGCGGCGCCAGCCACGACGGATTCTGCTGGTGAGCCCAGCCGGCCGTCCTGCGGTGTCATTTGGCGGCTTGCGTGTGCTGCCAGAAGAGGATGGCGGTCACCACCAGGCCGATCACGACCACCGCGGCGCGCGCCTTTTCCTGGCCGATGCGGCGGGCCAGGCGCGCGCCCCCGTAGCCGCCGGCGATCGAACCGGCCATCATCAGCAGCGCCACCGGCCACACCACGGCGCCGCGCAGGATGAAGTAGGCCGCGGCGACGCCGTTGATGCAGAAGCCGAAGAAGTTCTTGAGGCCGTTCATCGCAAAGATGTTGCTCAAGCCGAGGAACCCCAGCACCGCCAGCATCAGGATCCCGATCGCCGCGCCAAAGTACCCTCCATACACCGAGATCAGGAACTGAAAAAAGATCGCCGCCGCCCACCGCCGCGAAGACAGCTGGACAGAAGTCCCCGCCGCGGCCTGCCGCCTGGCCACCGGCGTCCCGGCAGCTTGCCCGTCGCCACCCGCCAGTCCGATGGGACGCGTGCCGCCTGAGCCGTCGCCGGTCAGCGGGGCGCGCTGGGTGCGGCGGCGCGCGAGAAAGCCTTGCAACATGAAGAGCAGGGTGGCGAACAGCACGAGCAGCGGTGCCAGCGCGGCAAAGGTCGATTCGGGCGTCCGCAGCAGCAGCAGGGATCCCAGGCCGCCACCCAGCAAGCTGGGCAGCAGGAGGGTTTTCAGCCACTCCTTGTGGGTGAGCACCTCGTCGCGATACCCGGCCATGCTCGCCGCCGCGCCTGGCAGCAGGGCGACGGTCGAGGTCGCATTGGCAATGATCGACGGCTCGCCCAAAAACACCAGGATCGGGAACGTCACGATCGTGCCGCCCCCCGCCATGGCATTCATCAGGCCGCCGCCGGCGGCCGCCCCCATCATCATCGCAATCTGGCCCGCGGTCATCGGCGCATGCTACAGCAACCCTGGACGGGGTGGACGGTTCAGTGGAAGTCGTGGCTGGGGGTGGCGAGCATCTCCTCCAGGGCCCAGAACCTTTCGCCGCGGACGGAAATGCTGCCGTCGCGTTTTTGCAACACGCCTTCGACGACCAGGCCCGGCGAGCCGACGATCAGGCGGCGGTGCTGCTGCAGGAGGTTGGGGGATATGACTGCCTGGGACATCCCGGTCTCATCTTCGAGGGTGAGAAAGAGAAGTCCCTTGGCGGTACTGGGGCGCTGGCGGACGATGACGGCTCCCGCGGTGCGCACCAGGTCGCCGTTGCGGTAGCGGATCAGGTCGGCGGCGGTGACGATGCCCTTTCTGCGCAGCTGCTCCCGGCGATAGGAGAGGGGATGGGGGCCAAGGGTCAGCTGCGTGCCGCCGTAGTCGGCCTGCGTCTGCTCGGGCATGGTCATTTCGGGCAGGGGAGACGGTTCGGGCTCGGACAGCCCGGCAAGCAGCGGGCCGGCCGGTCGGCCCAGCCGCGCCACCTGCCACAGCGCCGCCCGGCGGCTGAGCCCAAACCCGGAGAGGGCGCCGACACTGGCCAGGGTTTCGATCTCGCCAGCCTGCAGGCCGCAGCGCTCGACAAAATCGGCAAGATCGGCAAACGGCCGTCGTTGCTGCTCGCTTTCGATCGTCAAGCCGGATTGCGAGCGCAGCCCGCGCACAAACCGCAGCCCCAATCGGATCGCCCCCGCCGCCGGCTCAACCCCGGCGGTACCGGCACCAGGGGAGGGGGATTCCCCATGCGATCGCCATCCCCCTGCCGGTTGGACGGCAGTTTGACCGGGCGAGAGGTCGAGCGATTTCTGGTGCGATCGCCAGCCTGCCGCCGGCTTGGCCCCAGCGGGACGGGGCGCGGGGGAGGGGGATTGCCAGCGGGAGCGCCAGGTGGAGGTTTGGACGTCGATGGGGAGGATCTGGACGCCGTGGCGCTGGGCGTCGCGCACCAGGGTTGCGGGGTGGTAGAAGCCCATCGGCCAGGCGTTGAGGATGCCTAGATAGAAGGCGGTGGGGTGGTAGGCCTTGAGATAGGCGCTGGCGTAGGCGATCAGGGCGAAGCTGGCGGCGTGGGATTCGGGAAAGCCGTAGAGGGCGAAGGAGGTGATCCCCTGGACGATCCCGTCCTGTGCCTGGCCGGTGATGCCCCGCGCGGTCATGCCGGAGCGCAGCCGCGCTTCGATCGCCTGCATGCGTTCGACGGAGCGCTTGAACCCCATCGCCCGCCGCAGCTCTTCGGCTTCGCCCCCGGTGAAGCCGGCTGCCACCATGGCGATGCGCAGCAGCTGCTCCTGAAAGATCGGCACCCCCATGGTCCGCTCCAGGATCGGCTGCAAGCTGGGATGGGGGTAGGTCACCGCCTGGCGGCCGGCGCGGCGCTCGAAGTAGGGATTGGTCATGTTGCCGGCGATCGGCCCGGGGCGGATGATCGCCACCTGGATCACCAGGTCGTAGAAGTGGTGGGGGTTGTTGCGGGGGAGGCTGGCCATCTGCGCCCGGCTCTCCACCTGGAAGACCCCGACGGTATCGGCTTCGCGCAGCATCTTGTAGACCTTGGGATCGTCCGCGGGCAGGTGGGCGAGGTCCACCTGCACCCCTTCGTAGGTGCGGATCGTGGGGACCATCTCTTCGATGGCACTGAGCATCCCGAGCCCCAGAAGGTCCACCTTGATGATGCCGAGGTTGGCGCAGTCGTCCTTGTCCCACTGCACCACGACGCGTCCGGGCATGGCCGCCGGTTCCAGGGGGACGATCTCATCGAGGCGTCCGGCGGCGATCACCATGCCGCCAGAGTGCTGGCCGAGGTGGCGGGGCAGGTCGTGGATGCGGTGCCACATGTCGGCAAAGCGCAGCATGCGCGGCTCTTCAGGGTCGAAGCCGGCGGTGGCGACGTCGGCGGCGAAGGACCTGCTGTCGCCGCGGTCGAGGTCGTAGCTCCAGCTGCCGAGCTGGCGGGCGAGCGCATCGATCTGCTCGGCGGAGTAGCCGAACGCCTTGGCGACTTCCCGCGTGGCCGAACGGTCGCGATAGGTGATGACGTTGGCCGTCATCGCCGCGCTGTCGGTTCCACCGCTGCCGTAGCGGCGGTACACGTACTGGATGACCCGTTCCCGCTGGTCGCCCGAAGGCAGGTCGAGGTCGATGTCCGGCCATTCGCCGCGCTCTTCGGAGAGGAAGCGTTCGAACAGCAGATCCATCTTCACCGGGTCCACGGCGGTGATGGACAGCGCATAGCAGACCGCGCTGTTGGCCGCGGAGCCGCGCCCTTGCGCCAGGATGCGGTTTTCGAGACAGAAGCGAACGATGTCCCAGACGATCAGGAAGTATCCCGCGAGATCGAGCTTTTCGATCAGGCTCAGCTCTTTCTGGATCTGCGCCTGGGCCTTGCCGGTCAAGGGACGGAAGCGGGCGCGGGCGCCGTTCCAGGTGAGGTGACGCAAGTACGAGGCCGCGGTTTCGCCAGGCGGCAGCGGATAGGCGGGGAAGCGGTATCCCAGGTCGGCGAGGGTGAAGTCCAGCCGCGCCGCCAGCTCGCCGCTGGCGGCGATCGCCTGCGGCAGGTCGGAGAACAGCCGCGCCATCTCTGCCGCCCCCTTCAGGTGGCTTTCTCGATGGCACTCCAACAGCCGGCCGGCGCGGTCCAGGCTGGTGTGGGCCCGGATGGACGCCAGCACGTCCTGGAGCGCCTTGTCCGCCGCCCGCGCATAGCGCACTCCATTGGTCGCCATGACCGGCAGCCGCAGCTGCCGCGCCAGGTCCAGAAGCGCCCGGTTGCGGTGCTCTTCGTCGCGCAGCCGGTGGCGCTGCAGCTCCACGTGCAGCCGCTCGGGGAAGATCGCCGCCATCCGTTCCAGCAGCTTGCGGGCGCCATCCACACCCTTTGTCGCCGATATCGCCGATGGCGCCCATGGCGCCGCGGCGGTTTGCATCGCCTGCGTGGTGCACAGACTCTGCGCCAGCGGGCCTTCGGCGCCGCCGGTCAAGCAGTGCAGCCCCGCCGAGTGCTCCGCGATCAGCTGCCAGGTGGCGCGCGCGCTGCCCTTGGGTCTGCCCGCCGCCGCGGCGGTCAGCAGCTTGCACAGGTTGCGATATCCGGTCTTGCTCTCAACCAGCAGGGTCACCCGCGGCACCAGCTGGTCCGCCGCAGGGTCCGCGGCGGCGTCGTTGTCTGGCGCCCGCTTCGCTCCCGCCGAGGAGGGCGGTGGAGGCGCCAGCCCCAGCGGGCCGATCTTGCCCACCCGCCGCAGGGATTCCCGCAGGTTGGGCGTCGGCTCTTCCAGCACGACTTCAGCCCCCACCAGCGCCCGCACCCCGGTCTGCCGCGCCGCCTGGTGGAAGCGGGGCGCCCCATACACCCCGTTGACGTCCAGCAGCGCCACCGCCGGCAGTTCCAGCTCCGCCGCCCGCGCCATCAGGTCTTCGGGCAGCGAGGCCCCGCGCAGGAAGGAGAAGGCCGAAGCGCAATGCAGCTCAACGTAGGGGGATCCGGGAGAACGCGCAGGGCGTGAAGCCCGCGTCGATCGCGTCGGTCGCGTCGGTCGCGGGGACCGCGGCGACGGGGATGGCGAAGCCGGGGCGGCAGGCGGATGGGGTGGAGGCTCCATTACCGCTCAGCATAAGCGGTAATGGAGCGTAAGTCAAGATCCGATATGCAACGGCGTGAACGCCGGCGGGTCGCTCGCCGGGAACGACTCGATGGACGCTTCGTCCACCTGGTCCCTGCCGCTCGGGTCGCCCCGGTCGCCGTTGCCAGGTCGCGCCGGCACGGCAGGCGCCGCCGGCGTCGCGGGTCCCTCCGCGGGAGCGCCAGGCTGTTCTTTGCCCGAATTGTCGTGGCCGCTTGAGCCTTCCATGCAGCACCTCCCCATCCCCGGTGGAAAACGCCCCCGGCGTAGCCGGGAGCCCGAGCCTTTCCAGTATCCCACTCTCTCCCCAGACCTGCTGCCGCCTTGCCTGTGCCTGGGGCGTGATTTGCGGAATCGTGGCTCTGACGTTCTTTGTCAGGCGCGGATAAAACCATCTATTGATCAAGATTTGGAACAATTATTGCACCTGGACCTACTTGAGTGGGCATCCTGCCCCTCTGAATCACATACTCAATAGGAATCCAGCAATGAAAACGATGACAGTTGCAGTCAGCACGGCCCTCTTGCTCCTCACATCCCTCATGGCACATGCGACCGAGGTCGAGGTTTCCACTCCGGTCCAGGTCACCACGGTCGGGGCATTCGCCGCCTACAACCCCACAGGCATCGTGATCAACACCAGCGGCACCAACTACATGTACCTATACACCCAAGGCGGCGGCTTGCCGGGACAGGACACCAACTGTCCGTTGCAGGGGGACAAGATCATCGCCTATCGAGCCGCCCTGGACGCCAACGGCAATCCCCTCTCGTTCAGCCGGATCGGGCGGATCACCCCGTGCGTTTACGATCCGGAGTCCGGAAACGGCATGACCACCCCGGCATCCTTCGCCCCCGGCCAGATCTTCCAGGCGACCGTCAACGGCGTCACGGCCTATCACGTGCTGGCCGACGTCTCGAATGCGGTGAACACGTTCCATAAGATCTGGCACGGTTGGACGACCGACGGAGAGAACTGGACGTGGGAGATCGGCAACGCCCACTACGTGTCCCCGATCACCAATCCTGAAAGCTTCGCCGACCCGGTCCAGCACACCGTGACGTCGACGACCGCCGGGCCTTTCCTGCAGGTCCAGGCGAACAATGGTTCCTACCCCTTCTACATCCTGGGTCCGGTGATGCTGAGCACGCGTCCGCTCACCAGCAACGCGTCGTGGTGGGGCTATCTCAATCTGAATGACGGGATCTTTGAAGTGACGGAGATCCTGGTCGACTGGTCCACCGGGTCACCGCGAATCCAGTACCTGACCGATGGCAGCTTCGACTTTTCCGGCTACCTGACCAACGGCGTCATCACCAGCTCGCCCTACCCCTACTACCTCATCCCCAGGGCGGGTGTGAAGTCGCTCATCATCGACGCCGCCTCCGGCGTGACGCAGCTCTGGGGAGGCGTGAACTACACCGCCTCGGGAACCTGCAACTATCCCTACTCGGCGAGCACCGTCGACTGCAACACGGCAACGCAGGTGACCTGCAACCAGTCTGGCGGGTGTCCTACGGCGGGCGGCACCCTGGTCGCTGACAATGCAATGGCCAACGCATTCCAGGACAACACCATCGGTCCCAGCATCCCCAGTCCTTGCGGCGAAGGCTTCAACTGGTGGGCCGTAACCCGCTTCTCGATCGGCGCGACCAACACCATGTACAGCGAAACCCGATACATGCCTTCCGGGTATCTCGGCGCCCGCGAGTATCCCTTCCGCTGGAATTCGTCGAGCGGCACCCGCTACCTGTTCTCGGCCACCGCCGACAACAACGTCTGCACCAACCTGCTGTTCAGCTACTACTACTTGATGTACGTGGTCGAATCGACGGTGCAGATGCAGTAGACGGCCCAGGCCACCCATGATGGGAGCTTTCAGGCGGCCGGCGCGCTCCGGACCTTGCGCCGGCGCCTGAGATCCCGTCCGTGGCTTGCTCCGCTGGCCGGTTGTGCCTATCCTTCTCGCCAGGATGAGCACACCCGACACCTTGCTGGCAGCAGCCAGCGCCGCGGATGCGGCGGCCGCCCCGGAGCTGCGCCACGACTGGGATGACGACCAGATCGCGGCGATTCACGACCTGCCGCTGACGGAGCTGATCTTCCGCGCCCAGGTGGTGCACCGGCGGCATCACGACCCGACGCGGGTGCAGCTGTGCACCCTGCTGTCGATCAAGACCGGCGGCTGTCCCGAAGACTGCGCCTACTGCCCGCAAAGCGCGCACTACGACACCGGGGTCGAACGCCAGGGGCTGCTGCCGCTGCCCGAGGTGCTCGCCAAGGCAAGCGAGGCGCGCGCCAACGGCTCGACCCGCTTCTGCATGGGCGCCGCCTGGCGCCAGGTGCGCGACGGTGCCGAGTTCGACCGCGTGCTGGCGATGGTGCGCGGGGTGCGCGACCTGGGGATGGAGGCCTGCTGCACCCTGGGGATGCTCACCCCCCAACAGGCCGAGCGTCTGGCCGAGGCCGGCTTGACGGCCTACAACCACAACCTGGACACCGGCCCCGACTTCTACCCGTCCATCATCAGCACGCGCATCTACGACGAGCGCCTGCGCACGCTGCAGGCGGTGCGGCAGGCGGGTATCACCGTCTGCTCGGGCGGCATCCTCGGCATGGGGGAGAGCTGCCGCGACCGCATCGCGATGCTGGGGGTCCTGGCGCGCCTGACGCCCCATCCCGAAAGCGTGCCGATCAACGCCCTGGTGCGCGTCGCCGGCACGCCGCTCGCCGATGCGCCGCCGCTCGATCCGCTGGACATGGTGCGGATGATCGCGACCGCCCGCATCCTCATGCCCGCCAGCCGCGTGCGCCTTTCCGCCGGCCGCACCGAAATGTCGGCGGAAACCCAAGCGCTGTGCTTTCTGGCCGGCGCCAACTCCATCTTCACCGGCGAGAAGCTGCTGACCACCCCCAATCCCGGCCAGGACCACGACCAGGCGCTGCTCGGCCGCCTGGGCCTGTCGCCGCTGTAGCGGCGGGACCATGGCCGAAACGTCGCGGTCTGAAGCCGGGGCCGGCGCGCCGCGGCCTACGCCGACCCTGAAGGAGCCGGCCCCAGACGATTCCAGCGCCGGTTGGCCTCCCCTTGCAATCGGCGACCGCCCGGTTGCACCGGAGAATCGCCCTGCGCCGCGGCTCTCGCCGAACGCGCAGGAACCGGCCCCATCGGCCAGCAGCGCCAGCGTCGGTCGGGCTCCGTCTCCAATCGGCGACCGCCCGGCTGGAGCAACGGCGAGCGCCGCGCCGCCGCCCTCGCCGCCCTCGCCGGCGACGCTGGCGGGCGAGCTGGCGACGCGGCTTGCCGGCGGTGCCCAGCAGGGGTTGGCGCGCTCGCTGCGCTCCGGCGTCGGGATCGATTTCTGCTCCAACGACTACCTGGGCCTGTCCGGCGATGCGCCGCTGCGCGCCGCCCTGCTGGCGCGCCTGGCCGCCCTGCCGGACGGGACGGCTCTGGGCGCGCCGGCGTCGCGCCTGCTGCGCGGTCATACCGAGCTGCACGCGGCGCTGGAGATCCGGCTTGCCGCCTGGAAGGGCACCGAGGCGGCGCTGCTCTTCGCCAGCGGCTACCAGGCCAACGTCGGCCTGCTGTCGACGCTGATCGGCGCCGGCGACCGAGTGCTGTCCGACCAGCTCAACCACGCCAGCCTCATCGACGGCCTGCGCCTGACCGGCTGCCAGCGCGTGGTCTATCCGCACCTGGACGTCGCCGCCGTCGAGCGCGAGCTGGCCCGGCCGCACGCCGGCGGCCGCACCTGGCTGGTGACCGAGTCGCTGTTCAGCATGGACGGCGACGTCGCACCGCTCGGCGCCTACGCCGCCCTGGCCGCCCGGCACGGCGCCGAGCTGATCGTCGACGACGCCCACGCCGCCGGCCTCTACGGCGACGTCCGGGGCTCGGGGCTGTGCGAGCTGTACGGGATCGAGCGCCAGCCCGCCGCCATCGTTTCGACCCTGGGCAAGGCGGTGGGCTTCGCCGGCGCCTTCGTCGCCGGTTCGCGCGTGCTGATCGACTACCTGGCAAACCGCTGCCGCGCCTTCGTGTTCACCACCGCCGCGCCGCCGCTGGTCCTGCACGCGATCGACCTGGCGCTCGACCGCATCGCCGCCGAGCCGGCGCGGCGCCGCCGCGTCTTCGACCTGGCGGAGCGCCTGCGCGGCGGGCTCGCCGCGCGCGGCCAGCAGCGCCCCGGCGGCGACGGCCCGATCGTGCCGGTGATGCTGGGCGACAACCACCGCGCCCTGGCGGTCGCCGCGCACCTTGCCGAGCTGGGCTTCGACGTGCGGGCCGTGCGCCCGCCCACCGTGCCGCCCGGCACCGCCCGCCTGCGCATCTCCGTCCACGCCAACCATAGCGAAGCCCAAATCGACTCCCTGGTCGCTGCCCTGGCCGCCGCCCTCGCCCTTGCCGGGCCTCCCGCCGTCACCGCCGCCGCCGCGATCGGCCTGGCTTCGGATTCGACGGATTCGACAACGCCATGACTCTGATCGTCGTCGGTACGGGCACCGATGTGGGTAAAACGATCACGTCGGCGGTGATCGTCGCGCGGTACGGCGCGGATCTGCCGCTCGCCTACTGGAAGCCGGTGGCGACCGGCGGCGGCGCATCTCCCGCCGCGCCCGGCAGCCTGGCTTCCGATGCGCCGGCCGCTGCCGCCGGAGAGGACCCGCTACGCGATACGGCGACGGTGGCGGCGCTGGCCGGCGGCCGTGCGGTGATCCTTCCCGAGACCTATCTCTTCCCGGAGCCGCTGTCGCCGCACCTGGCGGCCCGCCTTGCCGGCGGGCGGATCGAGCCGGCGGTGCTGCTCGAAGATTTTGCGCGTCACCTTGGCGCGGGCCGCGGCCTGATCGTCGAAACCGCGGGTGGTGTGCTGGTGCCGCTGACCGACGGCGCGGGTGGTGGTGCGGGCTTGCTGCAGATCGACCTGGTGGCAGCCATGGCGCGCCGGGCGTCCCTGGCGTGCCTGGTCGTCGCGCATTCCGGCCTGGGCACGATCAATCACACCCTGCTCACCCTCGCGGCGCTGCGGGCGCGCGGCCTCACCGTCGCCGGCGTGGTGCTGCGCGGCCCGCGCAACCCCGAGAACCGCCTTGCCATCCAACGCTGGGGCGGCATCGACGCCGTGCTGGACCTGCCGCCCATCAGCCCTCTCGACCGGCCAACGTTGGCTGCCGCGGCAACGGCCTTCGATCCGGACGGCCTGCTCGCGCCCTGGTTGCAGCCGGCGCCGCCGCTGCCAGCGCCGGACGGGGCCGACCTTGGCGAGGCTGGCGACCGCGCGCCCTCCTGGGTGGACGACGATCGCCTGCACGTCTGGCATCCGTACACGCAGATGCTGGCGGCGCCGGCGCCGCTGCCGGTGGTGCGGGCACAGGGGGTGTACCTGTACACGGCGGACGGCCGGAGGTTGCTGGACGGCATCTCGTCGTGGTGGGTGAACATCCACGGCCACAATCATCCGCGGCTGAACCGCGCCTTGGCGGAGCAGGTGGAACGCCTGCAGCAGGTGATCTTTGCCGGGCTCACCCACGAGCCGGCGGCACGGCTTGCGGCGGCGCTGGCGGCGCGGGTCCCCGGCCGGCTGCCGTGGGTGTTCTACTCCGACGACGGCTCGACCGCGGTCGAAGTGGCGCTCAAGATGACCTATCAGCACTGGCGCCACCGCGGCGAGGCGGCGCGCACGCTGTTTGTGGCCTTCGACGACGCCTACCACGGCGACACCTTCGGGGCGATGGCGGCCGGCGGCGTGGCGGCGTTCCATGAGACCTTCCGCGATCTGTTCTTCACCGTGCGGCGGGCGCAGACGCCGTACTCGGCGGCGCACGGCTCGACCTCGCCGCCGCTGGCCGACCTGCTGGCGAGCGAAGGGCAGCGGGTGGCGGCGGTGATCCTGGAACCGATGATCCAGGCCGCCGGCGGCATGCTGCTGCAGACCCCCGCCTTCCTGCGCCAGGTGCGCCAGCTGACCCGGCAGCACGACGTGCCGCTGATCGCCGACGAGATCTTCACCGGGTTTGGCCGCACCGGCCGGCTGTTCGCCTGCGAGCATGGGCCGATCGAGCCGGACCTGCTCTGTGTGTCGAAGGCGCTCACCGGCGGCTACCTGCCGCTGGCGGCGACGCTGGCCAGCGACCCGATCTATCGGTCCTTTCTGTCCGCCGATCGCTCGCGCACGTTCTTTCACGGCCATTCGTTCACCGGCAACGCCCTGGCGTGCGCGGTCGCCCTGGAAAGCCTGGCGCTCTTCGAGGAGGAGGACAGGCTGGAGCGCATCGCCCGCCTGGAGGCGCTGTTCGGCCGCCGGCTGGCAGCTCTTGAAGGCCACCCGGCGGTGACCGTGGTGCGCAACCTTGGCGGCATGGCGGCGCTGGAGCTGGCGCCGGCGGGCGGCGGCGGCTACCTGGACCGGCTGGGCCCCGAGCTGGCGCGCCGCTTCGTGGAACGCGGCCTGTTGCTGCGCCCGCTGGGCAACGTCCTGTACCTGCTGCCGCCCTACGTCATCTCCGATGACGAGGCGGCCGCCGCCTTCGACACCATCGCCGCCGTCCTCGACCAGCTGTAACGCGACGCCCGACCGCGGCGTGGCGCGCCGTGGTGCGCGAGTTGCATTCCGGAGCAGCGCCGCTGCCTTGCCGACCGGACCACCCTCCAAGGTCCAGGAGACCCGCATGAAGATCCAACCCGGCGCCAACTACCCGTTGGGTGCCACTTACGATGGCACAGGAACGAACTTTGCGATCCTCTCGGAGGTTGCCGAGCGGGTCGAGCTGAGCCTGTTCGACGACGATGGCCGCGAGACCCGCGTCCCGCTCCCCGTGAAGACCGACTTCTGCTGGCACGGCTACCTGCCCGGTGTCGGGCCCGGCCAGCGGTATGGGTTTCGCGTGCACGGCCCCTGGGCGCCCGACCAGGGGCACCTGTGCCTGCCCGAAAAGCTGCTGCTCGACCCCTACGCCAAGGCCGTCGCCGGCGCCCTGGACTGGCACGATGCGTTCCTGGCGCGCCTGCCCGACGCTCCCGAGGGCGAGCCGAATCGCGACGACAGCGCGCCCTTCTGCCCCAAGTCGGTGGTGGTGGACACCACGTTCGATTGGGGCGACGACCGTCCGCCGGCAACGCCGCTGCGCGATGCGGTGATCTACGAGGTCCACGTCAAGGGATTCACCTTCCGCAATCCCGACGTCCCGCAGGAGCTGCGCGGCACCTACGCCGGTCTGGGCCATCCCGCGGCGATCGAGCACCTGCGGCGCCTGGGCGTCACCGCCGTCGAGCTGCTGCCGGTGCACCAGTTCGCCCAGGCCCATCGCTCGGGCGCCGCGGTGCATCGCAACTATTGGGGTTACAGCACGCTCAGCTTCTTTGCGCCGCATAACGAATATGCGACCGCCGGCAAGGCGGGCGGCGGCGTGGACGCGGCACGCGGCCACCAGGTGCGCGAGTTCAAGGAGATGGTGCGGGCGCTGCATGCGGCGGGCATCGAGGTGTTCCTGGACGTGGTGTACAACCACACCGCCGAGGGCAACCACCTGGGACCGATGCTCAGTCTGAAAGGTTTTGATAACGCCGCCTACTACCGCCTGATGCCCGACGAGCGGCAGTATTACCAAGACTTCACCGGCACCGGCAACAGCTTGAACCTGCAACATCCGCACACCCAGCAGCTGGTTTGCGATTCGTTGCGCTATTGGGTGCAGGAGATGCACGTCGATGGCTTCCGCTTCGACCTGGCGGTGACGCTGGGGCGCGGCGAACACGACATGGACCGGCGGTCGCCGTTTTTCGACATCGTGCAGCAGGACCCGATCCTGCGCCGCGCCAAGCTGATCGCGGAGCCCTGGGACCTGGGCAACAACGGGTACCAGCTGGGCAACTTCCCGCCGCTCTGGTCGGAATGGAACGGTTCCTATCGCGACACCGTGCGCGACTTCTGGCAGGGCGCCGAGTTTCCCCTGGGCCATTTCGCCGGCCGCTTCACCGGCAGCTCCGACCTGTACGCCGCCGGCGGCCGCCCGCCCGCCGCGAGCATCAACTTCGTCACCGTGCACGACGGCTTCACCCTGGCCGACCTGGTGTCCTACAACGAGAAGCACAACCAGGACAACGGCGAGGACAATCACGACGGCGAGAGCAACAACCGCTCCTGCAACTTCGGCGTCGAAGGCCCCACCGACGACCCGGCCGTGCTCGCCCTGCGCCATCGCCAGCAGCGCAACTTCCTGGCCACCCTGATGCTGTCGCAAGGCGTGCCGATGCTCCTGGGCGGCGACGAGCTGGGCCGCACCCAGCGTGGCAACAACAACGCCTACTGCCAGGACAACGAGGTCTCCTGGTTCGACTGGCAGGCCGCCGACCGTTCGCTGCTTGCCTTTGCCGCCGAGCTGATCGCCCTGCGCCGCAGCCATCCGGTCTTCCGGCGCCAGCACTGGTTCACCGGCCAGCCCCTGGAAGGCCAGGAAGCCAAGGACATCGCCTGGTACAGGCTCGACGGCGCCGAGATGGAGGAGCACGACTGGCAGGAAGAGGGCCGCGCCAAGACCCTGGGCCTCTTTCTGAACGGCCGCGCCATCGCCGGCACCGACGGCGAGGGCAATCCCATCGCCGACGCCAGCTTCTACCTGCTGTTCAACGCCTCCGCCGAAGATCACCCCGGCACCCTTCCCCACGGCGAGACCTGGGGCCACCAATGGGTGCTGGTCCTGGACACCGATCGCGGCGAAGTCCACGCCACCGGCGACGGCGAAGCCGTCAAGGCCGGTGACGCCCTCAACGTCCCCGCCCGCTCGCTGCGCGTTTACAGAGAAGGCCCCGCCGCCGCCAGCTGATCGCCGCCAGGCGCCCCGCCCTCGCCTGGCCCGCACCGCGCGCGTGCACCGATGTAACAAATTGCGGGCGGGAGCGTGGAATTACAGTAGGCGGACGTTGGCGTCCAGCCGCAGGGCAGGCGGGCCGCTTGTGGGCGGCGCCAAGGTGCGCCGTGCCGGCGGCGGCATCACGCAGATCTTGAGGAGGGAGCCGCAGATGGATCTCAGCGCAACCAGACGGCAGGCAAGAATCGCGGGGCTGCTGTATCTGCTGGCCTGCATTCCCGCTCCCTTTGCCCTCATCTACGTCCCCGGCGCCCTGATGGTGTCCGGCGACGCAACGGCGACGGCCGATCGCGTGCGGGCGTCCGAAACCCTTCTGCGCCTCGGCATGGCGGGCGAGCTGGTCAACGCCGCCGCCTTCATTTTCGTGGTTTTCGCGCTATACCGTCTGTTCAAGGCCGTCGACCAGCGTCTGGCTTCGCTCATGGCAACCCTGTTCGTGGTCTCTGTTCCCATATCGTTTCTCAACGTGCTCAACGACCTCGCCGCCCTGATCCTGGCCAAGGGTGGCGACTTCCTGTCGGCGTTCACCAAAGCTCAGCTGGATGCCCTGGTCTTGCTGTTCCTGCGTTTGCACGGCAATGGACTTCTGATCACGCAGATCTTCTGGGGGCTCTGGCTGTTTCCGCTCGGGATGCTGGTCATGCGATCGGGTTTCATCCCTCGCGTCCTGGGCGTCCTGGTGCTGTTTGCCGGCTGCGCCTATCCCCTGATGTCCTTCACCTCCATCCTGCTGCCGCAATACGCGCATGCGGTCAGCCAGGTGGCGATGATCCTGATCCTGGGAGAATTGCCGAACATCGTCTGGCTCGCGATCTGGGGTGCCAAGGTCCAACCGTCGCTCCGGCAACCCGTGTTGGCCGCCGCCGGTTGAGCGCCGCCAGCCCGTCCGCCGCCGTCACCGGATCGTCCGCGCCAAGCCGCCGGACGCGGCAGCCGGCCTGCCGCGCAGGGCGGCCAACCACCCCGCCTGGCTGAGTCCCGGCGCGCGAGTGGCCCTATCTCGCGTTGCCGAACTGGATCTGTACAGCGCGCGGCGCACCAGGCGAAAATCGTCGTCGCCACCAACCGCCGGCCCGGCTCGCCCAGGCGCCTGGTCCGGTGGTGATCGAGTCACGCTCCAGGCAAAGAATCCCCCATGTGCGCCTCGCCAGCGATCTGCAGCTCCGGCATCGCGGCCGTCGCGCCGGCCAGCCCGGCGGTCCGACCGGGCCGCAGTCTTGCCGCCGGCCGGGGCGGGTGGCGCCTCCTGTTCTGGTGCCTGGTGGCGCTGCTTGCCGCGCCGGCGCTGCTCGCCGGCCGCCCGGCGGCGGCCACCGCGGCCACTGCAGCCACGGCTGCCACGGCTCCGCGGCCCGGCACCGCCACCGATCCGGTGGCGGCCGCCTCAGCCCCCGCGCCTGCCGCCGGCCGTGCCGGCGCTGCCGGAGAGCCAACCGGTGGGGCGAATGCCGCCGCGCCGGGCGCGCCCATCGCCCTGGGCCGCTCGATCGTGGCGCTCAACGGTCCGTGGAAGTTCCACGTCGGCGACGATCCGCGCTGGGCCGAAGCGGGATTCGACGACTCCGGCTGGGAGAGCGTCGACTTGACGCCGCAGCCGGGCGCCCACGACGACGACGTGGGGTTGACCGGCTACGTGCCGGGCTGGATGGCCAGGGGCCATGCCGGCTACTTTGGCTACGCGTGGTATCGCCTGCGAGTGTCGGTCACGGCGCCGCCAGACGGTCGCTTGGCCATCGCCGGGCCGCTCTACGTCGACCACGTGTACCAGCTCTTCTTCGACGGCCAGCTGCTGGGCGGCATCGGCGATTTCGCAGGCGCACAACCGCGGGTCTTCAGCCGCCGGCCGCTGAGGTTCCTCCTGCCCCGGCAGGGAAGCGCCAGCGCCACGCAACTTTCCGGCGTCGTCGCCGTCCGCGCCTGGATGGGGCGCGGCACCGCCGGCGGCGCGCCGGACGCCGGCGGCATCCACATCGCGCCCGCCGTCGGCGAGGCGGAAGCGGTCGCGGCGCACCACGAGCACCAATGGCTGCAGATCTTCGAGGGCTACATCGTCGATGCCCTCGAGCCGCTGGCGTTCCTGCTCCTGGCCCTCATGGCCTGGACCCTGATGCCTTTCGACCGCGCCGCTGCCGCTGCCTATCGCTGGTTGATCCTGGCCCTGCTGCTGACCGCCGCCGTGCGCGCCAATCAGCCGTTCTACTTCTGGACCCACATCGAGACCCTGCAGGTTTTCGACGTAGTGAGAAACCTCCTGCTCACGCCGCTGGTGATGGGCGCCTGGATGATGGTCTGGCACACCTGGTTCCGGCCGCGCCGGCCGGCCTGGCTACCGGCCCTGGTGCTCTCCCTGACCCTGCTCTACCTGGCGGCGCAGCTCTGCACCCGGCCGTATCTGTCGGCGCATTTCCCACATCCACTGGTTGCCGGGGCCGCGCTGGCCGCCACCTACGTCCGGCTGGCCTTCGTGCTGGTCCTGGCCCTCATTACCGTCCAGGGCCTCCGCCAGGCCGCGCCCGACCGGTGGCTGGCCCTGTCCGCCATCCTGATGATTGCGGTTGCCCTGTTCGCGCAGGAGCTGAGCGTCGTCCACGTCAAGGGGATCTGGTTCCCCTTCGGCGTCGGCGTCTCGCGCACCGAATACGCCCTGGCAGCCCTCAACCTCCCCCTCTTCGCCCTGCTGCTGCGACGCCTGTACCGCGTCGCACACCCCGCCGCAGCCGCGCTCTAACCCTGCAGCTGCCCGCGCCGCCACCTGCTGCCACCACCCAACTTCTATCGTCGGGCGGCCGCCAGCAGGCGCTCGAATTCGGGCGTGAGATCGCTGCGGGAGAGTGCCTGCTGCAGCAGGCCCAGGAGGTCTCTGACGCGTGCCAGGTCGAGGCTGGCGTGCCGCTCTTTGAGAATGGTGCGAACGTCCTCGACGTCCTTTGCCCTGCCGGCGAGCAGCTTGGTCGCGACCAGATCCTCTGGACTGATCACCGGCACCATCATTCCCGCGAGGTCGACGGTCCGGGCGCGATCCAGGAACTCGTGTTCGAGACCTGGACCCGCAAACACAACATCCAGCGGTAGCTCGGTAGCGCGATGAACGAGCGGCAGGACACGAGTGCTGGCGAGGAAGGGCTGCCAATCGCTCACCCTGAGATCGAAACCTGCCGCTTCCATTGCCGCGACAAACCTGTCGTGGGGAGTGACGATCGCCGCGGTGATATCGACATCGGCGCTAAGCCGCGGACGGCCCCAGACCGCGACTGCCTGCGCGCCAAAAAGATACCAGCGACTTCCGCCGCGCCGTAGGACGGGAGCAGCGGCGCCCAGCACCTGCCGGACCGCCGAGTCAACGGACACTGCGCAAGCAAGCGCCAACCCTGGCGTGCATTTCCAGGTCCTCAGCGCGCTCGGCCGGTGACGGCCAATCGGGCTTGAGCGCTCGCACGTGGAGGCGCAGGCCCTCGGCAACCGCCAGTGCTTCTGCGGGTGAAAGCGCCTGCTTGCGATCAGCCCAGTAGCGCTCCTTGGCTGCCTCGACCCGTGACCAATCTCGGCCGGCAAAGGCCCTGATGTCGTCGTGATCCACGGCGCAGATCGTACCATTGGCAAGCCGGGCTAGTTCCCGCTAGGCATTGCCGGCCGGCTTGGCGGCGAGGGCTTTCTGGATGTAGGCGAAGAGGGCGGGGTCCAGGCCTTGTTGGGTGGCGACGGCGGGCTCCGCGGTGTAGAGGGTGCGCACCGAGGCGGCCAGGGCGGGGTCGCCGCCGGTGAATTCGCGGACCAGCTCCATCCAGCGGCGGGCGAGCTGCTGCACCGGCTCGCTGGCGGGGTCGGCGTTGTTGTCCAGGGCGGCGCGGACCTGGGCGATGAGGCGCGGCCATTCGGCCTCCACCTGCTGGATGTGAGCGTCGCCCAGCTGGCGCTTGCGTTCGGCGAGGGCGGTCTGCTGGTCGGGGGTGAAGTACTTGTCGAGCATGTTCATCTCCTGGATGGTTTGGGTCAATTCCGCGACGCTGATCGTTTCGGCCGCGCGCAGGCGCGCTGCGAGGGCGGCGAGGCGGCCATGGAGCTTTTGCTGGAGGTCGATCTGCTGGCGCAGGCGGGCCAGCTGGGCTTCGACGATCGCAAGCGGCGACAGGTCGGGACGGCGCAGGAACTCCCCCACCTGGGCGAGCGGCAGCCCGAGCTGGCGCAGCGAGACGATCTGTTGCAGGCGCACGACGTCGCCGGCGCCATACATCCGGTAGCCGGCCGCGGAGCGCAGGGACGGCGACAGCAGCCCGATCTCGTCGTAGTAACGGAGCGCGCGCACCGAGAGCCGGGTGAACCCGGCCAGCTCGCCGATCTTCCAGGGTGGCTGCCGCATCGAACCGCTCCCTCCTTGCCCGGCTTTGCCAGCGCGACCTGCGACCGACGAAGCTGAGGCTAAACCCTCCCGTAACGGGAGAGTCAAGAGGGGTGGACCGACGACGTGGCCGAACCCGTGGCCAAGGCGGTCCTCACATCCCCTGCCGCCGACTACGTCTTGTATAATTCTCTGTACCGCTGCCTGTCCGGCCCCCGCGCCGCCTGCCCCGCAGGACGCCGCGGTTGCCACAACCTGGAGCCATGACGCGGATGGACTCGCCCGCGAGCCACGAGATCGAGATTCCAGCCGACGAGGCGCGGGACCTGGCCGATACCTATGCCGGGTGGGCGCGCGACGGGGCGGTGGGCCAGCTCCTGGTCGCCTTCAATCAGCGGGCGCGCTTGCGGGAGGGTCCGAGCCCGGAGGTGTTGGCGCGCACGATCCGGGAGGTGCAGGCTGCATGCTGGGAGCGCCTGCGGCTCCACCCCGTCCTGGGCGACGAGGTCGAGCGGTTCGGCCGCGAATGCCCGCCCTGGCTCCTGGTCCGTGGACTTGCGCCGCTGTCCGAGCCTCTTCCAGCCCGCCCCAGGTACCGCGAGGTGGTGCGCGACGGGATGGGCCTCGATTACCTCTTCGCCGCGGTGGCTTTCGGGGTGACGTCAGGCCGGTCGCTCTTCTGGAACTTCTTCGATCACTGCTCACGCCCCGCCGGAGCAAAGCGCGACGACAACGCCATCGATCCTCACACCGACGCCTGCGACACCGTCTGGCTGGCGCCGCTCCATGGGCTGCCGGAGGCCGTGACCTGGGTGGCCGCGGTGGCGGACGTCGTCGCGGCTCTTGAGGAGCGGCACCTTCAGGTGCTCACCTCACACCGGTATCACGTGGTCTGGTCGGATTTCTTCTCCCACCGGCTCCTGGCTTTGGCCGGAAGGGACGCCACCGAGCCGTTTCCCCTCCTCGTCATCGAAAACGGGCGCCCGCGCCTGCACGCCAACGCGACGCTTGTCTTCGAGCTGGTCAACCGCGCCACGCGCGGTGTCGACGACGAAGCGGAAGCGGCTCGGTTCGCACTCCTCCGACAACTCCTCAACCGCCAGCTATACCGGTCCTTCTGCCTGCAGCGCGGCGAGATGCTCGCGATCGGCAACCGCGATTCCTTCCATTGGGTCGGCCGCCACGGCCCCGGCCGCTGGGTGCTGCGCCTGGAAGTCCTGGGCAACCCGTCGCCCACTGCGGCGCCAACGCCGGCGCTCACGCAGGGGCTCGCGCCTGCGCTCCCAGGGCCTTCGGGGGACCAGCTGGGCGCGCGCGACGAGGCGGCGATCCGCCGCGATCTAACCCGGCTCACGGCCGAAACCCGCCCGCTGCTGCTGCGCGACCTCGACCTCGGCACCCTCGCATCGTAGCGATCGATGTGGCGCAGCCTGGCCTGCCAGCTCAGCGTCTCTTGCAGCCGTCCACGCGGGTGGCGGTGGCGGGGTCGTTGCGGTCGTTGCGCCAGGTGGGGTGATTGAAATGGATCACGAAGTCGCCGTTGTAGGAGGCGACGGCGGCGTCAAAGGTCAGCTTGCCGATGGGGCGCCAATCGCTGAAGGTGCGCCTTTGAAAGGCGGGCGTGCCGCGGGTCGAGCCCTGGTCGGTGACTTCGATGTGGAAGGTGAGGGTGCGGCGGGGTGCCGGATCTCCCGGATTGAAGATCTGCGCCATGATCTCGTCGCGGAAGTCCAGGGCGTCCCCGGGAATGCGCGGCTGCTCGGGAGCGACCAGCAGCCGCATGTAGTCCGGCGTCCGCGTGGCCTGGTCGGCGGGCTTGCCGAGCTCGGCGACCTGATAGAGCTGGCGGATGGACGGCTGCTTGTCGACCGCGTTGAAGACGGCGCCTTCGACGACCAGGGTCGGCGCGCCCGTGGAGCGGCGCCACAGGCGCGTGTCGGGTGCATTGCGCAGCTCCGCGTCGTTGACGTACTCGGTGCGCTCGCCGCCGAGGTCCTGCTGGGTGAAGAAGTTGGCGGTGCGCAGCGGCTCGGGATGGTCGGGATCGGTGGTGGGAAACAGCTTGCCGACCAATGCCAGGGAGCGGGTGTGGCCGCGCCGGGTCTCGGTGCAGCAGGTGGAATAACGCCCCACGGCCAGAGCTTGGCTGCCCATGCGGAAATAGCCCGAGTAGCCCAGGTCTTCCGTGATCTCCCAGCGGCCGGTGAGACACACGCCGTTGGGATGGAGCAGGCGCCGGAAACCCTTGCCATCGGTCCCCCAGCGCAGATCCGCCTGGGAATCGACGGTGCGCTCGGTGGCCTGATGAAAGGTATACGGGCGACCGAAGGGCAGGGCTCCGTCCAGGACGCTTGCCAGGGTGGCCTCGTAGATGGGCAACGGTCGCTCGCCGGCCCCTCCCCAGACCGTCTGGTAAGGATTGGCAAACAGGGCTTCCCGCACTGCCGAGAAACGCGATCCTCGATACGCGCGGTCTTCGTCGGTGAACTGTTCCGTGCCGATATAAACCATATCCGCAACCTCCGAGCCGTCAGCCTGTCGAGAGCCGTCAGCCTGTGGACAGCCGACCCGCCGGCGCCTCACGTCCCTTCGATGATGTTGCCTTTTATTGCATGATACACCAACTGAACCGCCGCTCGTCGAGCCGCTAGTCCAGCCAGTAGCCGCGGGCGAGGTCCCGGTAGGCGGCGACCTGGCTGCCTGCCCAGGCGGGGTCGCGGCCCAGCTCGGCGGCCAGCAGGGCGGCGACTTGCGGGGCGGCTTCGGCGCTGGCGCGCGCGTCCAGGAGGAGGGCGCGGGTGCGGCGGGACAGGACGTCTTCGACGGACAGGGCCATTTCATGGCGGGCGGCCCAGATGACTTCGGCGGCGCGGTAGGGGAGGCGGGGATGCAGGAGGGCTGCCCATGCGGGGCGCTCCGCGGCCAGGCGCTCCAGCGCGGGCGCGTCGGTGCCGTAGGGCGAAGGGGCTGCTGCTGCGCCGGTCCCGCCGGAACCGCTACCCGCATCGACGTCGGCTGCATCGCCGGCGGGGGCACCGTGGAGGCGCAGCTGGGCGGTCGGTGAGGGCCGCTCGGGCAGGCCGGCGATGGCGGCGGCAGCGTTGACCGCGTCTTCGCCCATGCGGCGGTAGGTGGTCCATTTGCCGCCGGTGATGGTCACCAGGCCGGACGGCGAGACGCGCAGCACGTGGTCGCGGCTGAGCGCCGCGGTGCCGTGCGCCGCCGCATCGTGGACCTGGTCATGCCCCGCCCCCGCCGCGACCAGCGGCCGCAGGCCGGCAAAGCACGACAGGACGTCCTGGCGGCGGGGATGGCCGGTCAGGTAGCGGCCGGCATGCGCCAGCAGGAATTGGATCTCTTCGGGCAGCGGCCGCGGCTCGTCGCCCGCGGCCGTGGTCAGCGGCGTGTCGGTGGTGCCGACCACCACCCGCCCCAGCCAGGGCACCGCGAACAGCACCCGGCCGTCGTCGGTGTGCGGCACCAGGATGGCGCTGTCGCCGGGCAGGAAGCGCCGGTCCAAAACCAGGTGTACGCCTTGGCTGGGAGCGATCAGCGGCGTCGCCGCCGGATCGTCCAGGCGGCGCACCGCGTCGGCAAAGACACCGGTCGCGTTCACCACCACGCGGGCGCGGACCTCGAAGACTTCGCCGGTTTCCTCGTCGCGCACCGCCGCGCCGGTGATCAGACCGCTACGGTGGCTGTCGCCGGTGGTGCCGTCGCCGCTGTCGCCAGTGCGGCCCGTATGGCTGCCGCGGCCGCCATCGCCCGCTGCGGGATGCCCGGCGTCGCCGGCCGCGCGATGGCCGCCGTCTCCTTTGCGCAGGGCGATGACGCGCATGCGATTGAGCGCCGCGCCGCCCAGGTCGTCCAGGGTACGGGCCAGGGTGACGGCAAGGCGGGCGTCGTCGAACTGGCCGTCGTGGTAGACGACGCCGCCGCGCAGGCCGGCGGGCTCGACGGTGGGCAGCATGGCGAGCGTTTCGTCGCGCGACAGCCAGCGCGAGGCGCCGATGCCCAGGCGTCCCGCCAGCAGGTCGTAGACCTTGAGGCCGACGCCGTAGAACGGCCCTTCCCACCACTCGTAGTTGGGCACCACGAAGCGCAGGTTGTGCACCAGGTGGGGGGCGTTGCGCAGCAGCAGCCCGCGCTCGTGCAGAGCTTCGATGACCAGGCCGATGTCGCCCTGCCGCAGGTAGCGCAGCCCGCCGTGCACCAGCTTGGTGCTGCGGCTGGAGGTCCCCTTGGCAAAGTCGTGGGCCTCCACCAGCACCGTATGGTAGCCGCGTGCCGCCGCGTCGACCGCCGTCCCCAGGCCGGTCGCGCCGCCGCCGATCACCAGCACGTCCCACGGTTCGCCATCGCCCGCGCCGGCGGCCAGCCGGGCCAGTGATCGTGCCCGCAGCATCGCCCGGCAATCTATCACCCCGCCCGGCGGGCCCAGCCGGCAGACCCCGCCCGGCGGGCCTCGGCCGGCGGACCCCTCCCGGCGGACCCGCCCGGCGGGTTTTCGTCCGTGCTGGTATGCTTACGGCTGATCCACGACGGCCTGCCGGGAGGGGCCGGACCCAGGGGCAGGGCTGGCCGTCACGGGCCGGCGCTCCCCTGATCAGGGAGGGTTGTGGCGACGGTCACGGAAGCGCGTCCGGTCAACTACCGGGCGCTCATGAAGAAGGTCGAGCAGCTGGTGGCGACCTTGAGCCAGGCGGAGGACGAGGGCTCGACCATTCAGTCCCTGGTCGAAAGCATCATCGTCAAGTTCCGCGACGAGCTGGGTATCTTCGGCGGCCGGCTGTACCGCCGGCGCGGGGCGTTCTACGTCCTGCAGGCGACGTTCGGCGACGCCAAGGAGGTGCCGCGGGGGCTCAAGGTGCCGGTCACCTATCCGCCGATCGAGCTGCTGATCGAGGCGGGCGCCGTGTACATGGACGGCGACGATCCGCGCATCGACAAGAGCCTGGAAGACCTGCTGGGAGTACAGCGCTTCGCCGCCATCGAGGTGGGCAGCGAAGAGTACATCCTGGCGTTCAACGTCGCCCCCGGCAACAACCGCGAAGACATCCTGTTCTCGCTGGGCATCGTGCGCCACAGCATCAACGAGAAGCTGCGCCGCGAGCGGATGGAAGGCATCTTCGAAGAGGCGCGCAAGATCCAGTCGTCGATCCTGCCGCGCCGCGCGCCGTCGTACGGGGACTTCGACATGTACGGCCGTTCGGTGCCGATGGAGAGCGTCGGCGGCGACTTTTTCGACTACATCCCGCTGACCGACAAGATCCTGGGCCTGGCGATCGCCGACGTGTCGGGGCACGGCCTGCCGGCGGCGCTGCAGGTGCGCGACATCTACATGGGGCTGCGCATGGGGCTGGCGCGGGACTTCAAGATCGTGCGCACCGTCGAGCGCATGAACCGCATCATCCATCGCAGCACGCTGACCAGCCGCTTCGTGTCGCTGTTCTACGGCGAGCTGGAGCTCAACGGGGTCTTCATCTACGTCAACGCCGGCCACCCGCCGCCCTTCCACCTGGCGGCGGACGGCACCATCAGCCAGATGGAGGCGGGCGGCCCGGTGCTGGGGCCGCTCTCCGAAGCCAGCTACGAGCGCGGTTTCGTCATCATGAAGCCGGGCGACATGATGGTGTTCTATACCGACGGCATCATCGAAGCGCGCGGTTCCCACGACGACCGCCCCGGCGCGCCGCTCGACGAATACGGCCTGGATCGCCTGATGCACGTGGTGCGGGCCCACGCCGGCAAGCCCGCCCAGGCCGTGGTCGAAGCGGTCTTTGCCGACGTCGAAAAGTTCAGCATGCAGGCGCCGACCGAAGACGACCGCACCCTGATGGTCGTCTGCCTGCCGTCCGCGGAAAAGACCGCGACCGCCGCCTTCCCCCGCCCGCTGGGCCTGATCTGATCCGCCAGGGTCGGGCGGCTAGGGCTTCGGCTCTGCAGGCGGGTCTGCCAGCGGCACGACTTCCAGCTGCTGGCGCAGCTTGACGATGCTCGACGCCGGATAGATCCCGGACCGCAGCTGGACGCCGGGGTAGATCTGGGTGCCGCGGCCGACCACCGCGCCCGGATGGAGCACGCAGTTGCAACCGGTCAGCACGCCGTCGCCCAGCACCGCTCCCAGCTTGCGCCGGCCGCTGCCGATCGAGCCGCCAGCGGCGTCAGCGCCGGCCGCGCCCCCCGCCGTGCCGATGCGGACTTCGCGGCCGTCGTGGCGGAAGTTCGAAAGGATGGTGCCGGCCCCCAGGTTGACGTCGGCGCCCAGGATCGAATCGCCGACGTAGTTGAGGTGCGGCGCCCGCGCCCCGGGCAGCAGGATGCCACGCTTGATCTCGGTGCTGGCCCCGACCACGCAGCCGTCGCCGATCCAGGCGCCGCCGCGCACGTAGGCGCCGGGCCGGATCTCGACGTCGCGGCCGATGTACAGCGGCCCCTCCAGCACCACGCCAGGGTGGATGCGGGTGCCGCGGCCGATGGCGATGCGGTCGCCGGCCAGGTGCACCTCCGGCAGCAGGCCCACCTCGATGGCCGACGATGCCAGGCCGTCGAGCACCTGGTCGAGCGCCGCGCCGAGCAGCGCCCACGGCGCCTGGGGGTCGAAGTACGGCAGGAAGGGCGCCGGCAAGGCGGCAAAGAGCTGGGGGATCTGCACGCGCCGAATGATACCCTGGGCGCGCCGTGGCCAACCGCCTGACACCCCCGCGGCGGCCGCCACGCCGATCTCCACCAGATCCGCCCACGCCGCCTCCGCCGTCATCGCCGGCGCATCCGCCGGCGCCGTTCGCCCCCCTGCCGCTGTCGTTCTACCACCGCCCGGCCGAGCAGGTTGCCATCGATCTGCTGGGCCGCTACCTGGTGCGCGAGATCGCGGGCGACCTGCTGGTGCTGCGCCTGGTCGAAGTGGAGGCCTACCTGGGGGCTCCCGACCGCGCCAGCCACGCCTGGGCCGGCCGCCGAACGCGGCGCAACGCCAGCCTCTACCTGCCGGGCGGCCACGCCTACGTCTATTTCATCTACGGCATGCACTGGTGCCTGAACGCCGTCACCAACCAGGGCGGCACCGGCGGCGCCGTCCTGCTGCGCGCCGGCGAGCCCGTGGAGGGGGCCGAGGCGATGTGCCGCAATCGCGGCTGGACCCGGCCGCCGCGCCCCGGCGACCTGGCCGGCGGCCCGGGCAAGCTCTGCCAGGCGCTTGCCGTGGACCGTTCCTTTGACGGCGTTGCCCTGGACGCCGGGCCGCTGCGCATCACCGGCGGCGAACCGGTTGCCCCCGGCCTGGCCGCTGCCGGCCCCCGCATCGGCGTCGCCTATGCCGGCGAAGCCGCGGCCTGGCCGCTGCGCTTTTCCGTAGCCGGTAACCTCCACGTTTCGCGCCCTCGCCCGGCCGCCCCTCCCGCGGCGTAATTCCGACGCTGCGCGGCTAGAGCCGTGCGTCAAATCGGAGGTGTTGCAGGTCGGCCTGTGTGTCGCGGCTCCCAGGCCCAGGCCGCCGCGCTACTTGCCGGCTTTGTTGGTGAAGCGGATGTGGCCGGCCTTGGCCAGCTTCCAGAAGACCATGAGGGCGTCGATCTGCGGCATGGGGGTGATCTTGATGATGGACTGGATGTCGTAGGTGCCGTTGATGCGCGTCAGCATGAAGCCTTCCTGCGGCGAGATCTTGGCCGAGGTCAGCTGCTCCATGGGCGCGCCCAGCTGCGGCACCGAGGTCAGGCGGATGCCGTCGCGCTCGATCTGCTCGCGGATCTGCTTTTCGCCCTCGGTCATGGCGTCCTGCACTTCGCGGTTGTCGGGTTCCAGGCTGCGCGCGGCGCGCAGGTGGCGCAGGGCGATCTCGAAGTTCTTCTGCTCCATGTAGACCCGCGCCGCGTCCAGCAGCGCGGCGGCGGACAGCACCGCCATGCCGCTGGTCAGGGTGCCGGGGGCGCCGCTGCTCAGCGGACCTACGGAGCCGCCGCCGTTGTCGCCGGTCGGGAAGCTCCACCGCGGCTTGATGATCTTGACGAAGCCTTGCTGGTACTGCTCGAACAGCACGCGGCAGACGTGGAACTCGGAGGAGTGCGTCTGCAGGCGGATCTCTTCGACCGTGCGCTCGTCGTCCACCAGCTCCAGGATGCGGCGCTCGCCGGGCCGGGCATTTTCCAGGTCCAGCTCGCGCAGGCTGACCGGGATCGCCTCCTGCGTCGGGATGAGGGCGCGGATGCGCCGCCATTCGTCGACGCGCTGCACGCCTTCCATGACGATGGCGGTCACGTCCAGGCTCATCGGCACCATGGCGCTTTCGGGCAGCACGTCGTCCAGAAAGCGGAAGTCGGCTTCGGTCCACGCGAAGACGTCGTAGATGCTCTCTTCGGCCTTCAGCCGCAGCATGCGGTGCAGGTCGTTCTCGCGCAGCGCGCCGGTGGTGACCAGGATCTTGCCGAGCAGGGTGCGGGTCTTTTCCTGCAGCTCGATCGCCTTGGACAGCTCGATCTCGCTGATCAATCCGTGGCTGACCAGAAAGTGCCCCAGGTACTCTTCGGGCTTGGACGAGGACGACGACAGGATGCGCCCGTCCTTGAAGTAGATCCGTTTTTCGACCTTGCCGCTGTTGATCTCCAGCGTGCCGCTTTTCTTGCTTTGCGACAGCCACTGCAGCAGCTCTTCGAGCTGCATCGTGCGGAGATTGCCAACAATGCCCATGAGGTCGGTCGTCAACCGCGCGCGCGCGTCGTCCCGGTCTGCCCCTGGTAGTGGCTGCTGGAGCCGGGCTCGCCGTAGGCTACCTCGGGCTCCGATTCCATCGAGATGAAGATCAGCTGCGCGATGCGCCGCCCGGCGTCGAGCACGAACGGCTCGGGCCCCAGGTTCTGCAATTCGAGCGTGATGTTGCCTTCGAAGCCGGGGTCGCACCAGCCGGCCATGGAATGATTGATCCACAGCCGCCCGAGCGTCGACTTGAGCTTCAGATCGCACGCCACCTGGCGCGGGATGCGCACGATCTCCATCGTCGACGCCAGCACCACTTCGCCGGGAAACAGCTTGACCTGCGGCGCCCAGAACTCCTGCGGTTCGCGGGTGGGGCAGATCCAGTGATCGCTCACCCGCACGTCGTAGCTGGCGGAATTGATCTGGCCGGGTTCGAACGGCGTCACGCCGCCCTCCCGCCCCCAGTTGCGAATCCAGTGATCCGGCTTGATCAAGACGCTCTCTCCTCCCCTTGCTGGACGGGCGTGACCGCGGAATCGCATGCGCCGCGAGCTGGTGCCGCCACTAGATGAACCGGACCGGCGTCGTCACTTCGTCGCGGTGGATGGTGTCGACAAAGCGGATGATCTTGCGCGACAGGGACATGAACAGGGTCGACGTGCGGCTGCCGCCGCCGAAGAAGCGCACGCCCTTGAGCAGCTCGCCGTCGGTGACGCCGGTCGAGCTGAACAGGATCTCGCTGCCGGGCGCCAGGTCTTCGGTGTGATAGATGCGATGGATATCGCCGGTGCCGATGGCGCGCACGCGCGCCAGCTGCTCTTCGTTGACCGCCTTCAAGCGGGCCTGGATCTCGCCGCCCAGGCAGCGCATGGCCGCGGCGGTGATGACGCCTTCGGGTGCGCCGCCGGTGCCGATCACGGCGTGCACGCCGGTGCCGCGCACCGCCGCCGAGATGCCCGCCGACAGGTCGCCGTCGGGGATCAGGCGGATGCGCGCGCCGGCCTGGCGGATGTCGCTGATCAGCTGCTCGTGGCGCTCGCGGTCGAGCACCACGATGGTCAGGTCGGAGATGCGGCGGCCAAACGCGGCGGCGATCTTGCGCAGGTTTTCCGCCACCGGCGCATCGATGTCGATGTGGCCGCGCGCCGTCGGTCCGACGACGATCTTGTCCATGTAGATGTCGGGCGCGTGCAGCAAACCGCCGCGCTCGGCCGCCGCCAGCACGGCGATCGAATCCGGCGAGCCGGTGGCGCACAGGTTGGTCCCTTCCAGCGGATCGACGGCGATGTCGACTTCCGGATACGGGCCGTCGCCGTGCCGCGCGGCGGCGGCGCCGCGCGCCGGGGCGCCCGGCCGGCCGGCGCCCAGCTCTTCGCCGACGTACAGCATCGGCGCCTTGTCGCGCTCGCCCTCGCCGATCACCACCCGCCCGGCCATCGCCAGCGAGTCCATCTCCTGCCGCATCGCTTCGACCGCGACCTGGTCGGAATGCCGGCGGTCGCCGTAGCCCATGGTCTTGGCGGCGGCGATGGCCGCCTGCTCCGTCACTCGGATGAAGTCCTGCTCCAGCAGCTGGTCGAGGACCATGGTCAGCGCCTTTCTGCCGCGGCGACGGTGGTGGAACTGGTGGTTGTGGTGGCCGGCGCCGCTGGAGCCGCCGGCGTGGCCTGGCGAGCGGCGGCGGCGGTGGCGGCGGGGATCGGCGCGTTGAAGGCCGCGACGCCGGTGATCGCTTCGCCCAGGATGAGGGTGTGGATGTCGTGCGTCCCTTCGTAGGTGTACACGGACTCGATGTTCAGCATGTGCCGGATCACCGGGTAGTCGTCGACGATGCCGTTGGCACCCAGCACTTCGCGCGCCAGCTTGGCGCATTCGCGCGCCACCCACACGTTGTTGCGCTTGCCGAGCGACACGTGGTGCGGTTTGAGGCGGCCGGCATCCTTGAGATGGCCGAGCTGCAGGCAGAGCATCTGGCCCTTGGTGATCTCGCTCACCATCCACACCAGCTTTTCCTGCACCAGCTGGTGGCTGGCGATCGGCTGGCCGTTCCACTGCACCCGCTGTTTGGCGTATTCGATCGCGGTGTGGCAGCACTCCATGGCGGCGCCGATGCCGCCCCAGGCGATGCCGTAGCGCGCCTGGTTGAGACACATCAGCGGGCTCTTCAAGCCGGTCGAGCCGGGCAGGATGGCGTCGCCGGGCACGCGGCAGTCGTGAAAGCCCAGCTCCGACGTGGTGGAGGCGCGCAGCGAGAACTTGCCGTGCTGGTCGGCGGCGGTGAAGCCGGGCGTCCCCTTCTCGACCAGGAAGCCGCGGATGCCTTCGTCGGTGCGCGCCCAGACCACCGCGACGTCGGCCAGGGTGCCGTTGGTGATCCACTGTTTGCTGCCGTTGATCACCCAATCGCTGCCCTGGCGGCGGGCGGTGGTGCGCATGCCGCCGGGATTGGAGCCGAAGTCGGGTTCGGTCAGCCCGAAGCAGCCGATCGCTTCGCCGGTGGCGAGCCGCGGGATCCAGCGGTCCTTCTGCTCCTGCGAGCCGAAGGTGTAGATCGGGTACATCACCAGGCCGCTCTGCACCGACACGAAGCTGCGCAGGCCCGAATCGCCGCGCTCCAGCTCCTGCATGATGAGGCCGTAGGCGACGCCGCCCAGGCCGGGCAGCCCGTAATCGGGGATGCTGGCGCCGAACAGGTTGAGCGCCCCCATCTGAGGCACCAGCTCGAGCGGCGTGCGGCCCTCGCGATGGCACTCTTCGATGATCGGTTTCACCTTGTCGTCCACGAAGGCGCGCACGGTATCGCGCACCAGGCGCTCTTCGTCGCCGAGCAGAGCGTCAAGCTCCAGAAAGTCGATGCCAGGGAAGCGGCTCAAGGGGAGACTCCTTTTTCAGTCGCCAAGCCGGGCGGCGCGTGGCAGGCGCAGCGCGCGGGCCGCTTCCGGCCCACGCCGGGAGCGGGGGCCGGGTGGCGGCCAGCGGTGGCAGCGCGGCAAGCCGAGGCAGCGCGGCTGTGTTTTGACTCGCATCGGTCGCATGGATCACACCGGGCGCATCATATAGATGCAACGAGCTTTGCGGGCGGGATGCCAGGGCTATCGCCGCGGCTTTGCAAAAAGCACATCGCCATCATAGCACGCAGGGGAAGGCGTCCCGCCGCGCCGCGGTAGGAGCGCCAGGCAGGGTATGATGGCCGGTGATGGGCATTCCCGGCGGCAGCGCCTACGCCATGAGCCGCGACATCGCTGGAGGCTTCACCCTGGTGACGGAGCGCTCGTTCCGCGCCCTGACTCCGGCTGACCTGGACAAGCTGACCTTCGAAATGGACCGCCACATGCGTGAGCTGCGCGGCGAACAGGCCGCAACCGAAGACATCCCCGCCATCCAGCAGCGCAATCGCCGCATCCAGCGTCTCAACCAGGCGATGGTGGTGCTGCGCAGCTTCCGCCAGCGGCAGAAGGTCTGAAGGCCCGCCTGCCGATGGAGGTTCCCGCCGGTTCCCAAGGCGTCCGCGGCGGCGCCCTCGTCTTGATCGCCCTGGCCGCGCTGGGGTCGCTGGCCATGCTGGCCGTCCTGGGCATGACGGGCGCCGTCCTGGTCCTGCGCACGTTCGGACCGCTCGCCGGGGCGGTGGCGGCGGCCTGGACGCTCGACCACATGTGCCGGCAGCGGGGCCTGATGCCGCCCGGCTTCCGCCACCCGTGGCGGCGCCTCGCCGCGTCGCTGGTGGTGACGTGCATCCTGTGGATCGCCATCTTCGAGCCCCTGGGCAGCGTCGGGCTGGAAGTGAAGATGGACCTGTCCACCATCCACACGGCGCAGCTGTTCCTGCTGCACATCCTGATGTCGATTGCCGTCGTCGCCTGGTTCCTGCTCGGCTTCGCCTTCGTGCGTCCCGCCCCGGCCGCGCCGCCGCCCGACCCCGGCCAACCGGCGCCGGGCGGCCTGCCGGCCACCGGCGGATGGGGCGAGCCCGAATCGCTCGTCGTGCCGTCGCCCGCTGCGCCCCAGATCGCGTCGGATGCGGCTCTGACCGTGCCGGCAGTCGCCCCGATCGCGCTCCTGGCCGAGCCGGTCGCCACCTCGACCGCGCGGATGGACGCGCTGGAATCGGTCCCCTCCGTGGCGGGCGCCGATCAGGACGACCTTGCCTTGCAGCGGGCGGAGGCGCCGGAGCCGCCGCCGTTTGCCCTGCCGGTATCGTCGCCATTGCCGCTATTGCCGCCGGCGCCGTCGGCGCCGCCGGTAGTGGTGCCGGCGCCCGCGCCGCGGCCGCGGTTTTTGCGCCAGGTGGCGGCGCAGCTGGGGCTGCTGGCGGCCAGCATCCGGCGCGAAGTCGGCATCGGCATGCTGCTGGGCCTGGGGGCCTGGGCGGCGGTGCTGCTCACCCTGCTGGTGGTCGCCGTGGTGCTGTCGGCGCTGGGCGGCGAGGGGGCCCTGCCCAAGCCGTCGGCGATCCTGCCCTGGATCGCGGCGCTGCCGATCGTGGTGCGCATCCTGGTCAGCCTGTCGGCGGGTTTCGTCGAGGAGATCTTCTTTCGCGGCTTCCTGCAGCCCCGCGTCGGCATCACCCTTTCGACGGCCTTCTTCGTGCTGGCGCACGTGTCCTACGGGCAGCCGTTCATGCTGCTGGGCATCACCCTGCTGTCGCTGATCTTCGCCTTCCTGGTGCGCTGGCGGCAGACCATCTGGCCCGCCATCGCGGCGCACGCCCTGTTCGACGGCGTGCAGCTGCTGCTGATCATCCCCGCCTTGCGCCGGGTGATCCCCAGCTGACGGTTGGCGCGGTCGGCAGCAGGGTCACCGGCAGCTGCGCCTATCTGGTAGACTCCCGCCTCAGAGGGCTCCCCGCAATGTCAGACGAACAGAGTTTCCATCTGACGATCGGGAGCCGCTTTGAAAACATCGAGCTGGTTCAGCTCATTTTGAAGGGCTCTCTCGATCAGCTCGGTCTGGACGACGACAACCGCCACTGGATCGACGTTGCCGTCCGCGAAGCGGTGGCCAACGCGATCAAGCACGGCAATCAGGAAGACCCCGCCAAGCAGGTCGTGATCGACATGACGATCGAAAACGACACCATGGTGATCCGGGTCGAAGACGAGGGCATCGGGTTCGACCCCTCCCGTCTGGACGATCCGCTGGCACCGGAAAACCTGCTCAAGCCGAACGGCCGCGGGATCTTCTACATGAAAAGCTTCATGGACGACATCCAATACGGCGTCCGCCCGGGAGGCGGCACGCTGGTGACGCTGCGCAAGCGGCTCACCAGGTCCGAACGTGAACGTGAACGTGGAGCGTGAATAGGAGAGGCAAGAGATGAAAATCAACGTGCGTAAGCGGAACGACGTCACGATCCTGGACCTGCAGGGCAAGATCACCATCGGCGTCGGTGACGTCGCCGTGCGCAACGCGGTGCAGGAAGCGTTGGGCGCCGGCGCCTCCAATCTCATCATCAACATGAAGGACGTCACCACCATCGATTCCTCGGGGGTCGGCGAGCTGGTCAGCTCCTACACCACCGCCATCAACCGCGGCGCCAAGCTGCGGCTGGAAAACCTTCCCGCCAAGGTCTCCGACATCCTGCACATCACCCAGCTGATCACCGTCTTCGACATCTACGACACCGAAGAAGAAGCCCTGGCCTCGTTCTAGGGTGGCGTCCTCCAGCACCCCTTTCTGATCCGCGTGGCGAGAGCGGCGTCAGGCCAAGGCCACGGGACCGATGCAGCGGGGCGGACCGCGGCCGCGCCGCCGGGCGCCGCGCCCGCCGCCGCGCAGGCGGCGCTCGCCGGCGGCCTGGCGGCGCTCGCCGAGCGGGTCGACCGGCGGCTGCCGCAGCTGCTGCCGCCGCCGGAGCAGCGCCCCGAACCGGTGCACCGGGCAATGCACTACGCCTTGACCGGCGCCGGCAAGCGCGTGCGCCCGGTCCTCACCCTGGTGGTGGCGGAGCTGTTCGGTGCCCGTCCGGACGCCGTGCTCGACCTGGCCTGCGCGGTCGAGATGGTCCACGCCTGCTCGCTGGTCCTGGACGACCTGCCTTCGATGGACGATGCGGCGCTGCGTCGCGGCCGTCCCACCGTGCACCGGGCGTTCGGCGAAAACGTCGCGCTGCTCGCGGCGCTGGCCCTGCTCAACCGCGCCTACGCGCTGGTGGCCGAAAGCGCGCACCACCTGTCTCTCAAGCGCTATGCGAGCGAAGACATGGTGCACCACCTGGCGGCGGCCATCGGCAGCGAAGGGCTGATCGGCGGCCAGGCCCTGGACCTGCTGTCCTCCCCCGGCGACCTCGACCTGGAGGTGCTGGAGTTCATCCACAGCCACAAGACAGGGGCGCTCTTCATGGCCGCGGGGGAGCTCGGCGCCATGGCTGCCGACGCGCGCCGCCGCGACCTGGCCCTGGTCGCCCGCTTCGCCAAGAATCTGGGACTGGCCTTCCAGATCTCCGACGACCTGCTGGACGTGCTGGGGTCCACGGAATCCACCGGCAAGGACGTCCACCGCGACGCCGCCAAGGTCACCTTCGTCAAGCTCCTGGGCCTGGACGGCGCCCAGGCCCTGGCCGCCGAGCTGCTGGGCTTCGCCGTCCAGTCGCTCGACCCGCTGGGCCGCAAGGGCGACCCGCTGCGCGCCCTCGCCCACTTCGTCCAGCACCGCACGCGCTAAGGCGGTGCCCGCGGCCCGACCTTGACCCGGGCTTTGATCTGGACATTCGGCTGGTCCCAGGCGGCCACTCCTGTTCTCCCTTACCCCTGAGTCCTCGCGCCTCTTTCCCTAGCCTTCGTCCCCGCCCGCTTCGGTCCGCATCCCCGCTTCCCGGTCTCCCCTCTTTTGGCCGCCGCCGGGTCTAAACCTCTGTCGGGGAAGGGGTGGGCGGCGGCTTGTGGGATTTGGTCGGAGCCGGGAATTTCCCGGATTGTGCCAACAGTTGAGTAGGTAGTTACGGGCGGTAACCGCCCGGGCGCCGCTGTAGACCAGAATGGGAGACACGAACGTGCGCAGGGCTTGCCTGCTTGTGCGAGGTGTGTGCGGTTGGCTGGTTGGAGTGGTCGGGTTGCTGGTGCTGGTGGGGTTGAGCAGCTCGGCGACCAGGTTGGAAGCGGCGCAGACGGGAGAGATCCGCGACTGCGCGCGGCTGTACGAAGGACGGACCTACGACGATGCGCGGCTGTGTTTTACGGGCTACATCGCCGCGCATCCCAGCGACGCGGCGGCGGCGGCCAATCTGGGGCGCACCTACCTGGCGCAGCGCCAGGTGCCGCTGGCGCTCGACTGGCTGAAAAAGGCGGTGGCGCTGGACCCGCAGCGCTCGGACTATCACGACTGGCTGGGCCAGGCCTACGGCATTGCGGCCGAGCGCGGACCGGTCGTGCGGCAGTTCGGCCTGGCGGTCAAGGTGCGGCGGGAGTTCGAGCGCGCGGTGGCGCTGGATCCCGAAAACCTGGACGCCCGTGAAGACCTGATTCAGTTCCTCATCCAGGCGCCGACGTTCATCGGCGGCAGCTTCGAGCAGGCGCGCGCCCAGGCCGCGGAGCTGGCGCGCCGCGACCCGCTGCGCGGGCGCCTGGCCCGCGCCGAGATCGCCATGCGCCAGCTGCCGCCGCCGGCGGCGGAGCGCGAGGTGCAGGCGATGGCGGCGGACTTTCCCGGCGACGCGCGGCCGCGGCTGACCCTGGCCGACCTGTACGCCAAGACCGGCCGCGCCGACCAGGCGTTCGACGCCCTGGAGGCGGCGCTACGCATCGAGCCGATGAACGCCGACGCCCACTTTGCCTTCGCCCGCCTGGCCACTGCCTCGGGGCAGCGTCTGGACCGCGCCCAGGAGCTGCTGGGCGCCTACCTGGCGCACCTGCCGGCCGGCGACTGCGCCGATGAGGCCGACGCCCACTTCGAGCTGGCCAACCTGCTGCGCCGCAAGGGCGAGGTCGGCCGCGCCCGCGAGCAGCTGCAGGCCACGCTGCGCCTGGACCCCGGCCAGGGCGCCGCCCGCGAAGCCCTGCGCCGCCTGGACCGCACCGCCCCCGCACCGTAGTAACCGCCGGCCCGCCCGCCCTCAAGGGTGGCGGGCGCGGCGGTTGACGTCAGCGTTTGCGCCTACAGCTAGGGCATCACATCTCTGCCGCAGGGCTCGCCCGACTTCTTGCAGTCGGGGAGCGTGGATCCGGTGAGGCCACCGGCAGCATGGCGCAGCTCGGCGCTCAGCAGAAGCAGCGTTTCCCGGCCAACCGTAAGGCGCTTGCAATTGCGGTTCGTACGCATGGGTCCACCTTTCTCGCGGAGCGGGCATTGCCCGCGTTGCCGCGAGTATGCTTGTTCAATGCAGCCCTTGCTATAGGTCGCGCTGGTATCGCGGGGCCTGTGTGCCGATGATCAGGGCCGGTTCCTCGACGCGCTTTGAAAGACCCGAAAGGAGCGTGGGCAACCCTCTGCGCCGGGCCGCTTTCTGAGGGGCGGCGATTTCGGGTATGTTTACCGCCCTTGCGAGGGCGTGGCGCCTATGTATAGTCCGATCCCCAAGATCCCTGACTTTCCGGCCATCGAGCGGTCGGTGCTGCGCTTCTGGGAAGAGCGCCAGATCTGGCGCCAGCTGCGCGCGCGCAACGCCGGCGGCCGGCGCTGGTCGTTCCTGGACGGGCCGATCACCGCCAACAACCCGATGGGGGTCCACCACGCCTGGGGGCGCGCCTACAAGGACATGTTCCAGCGCTACCACGCGATGATGGGCTGCGATCAGCGGTACCAGAATGGTTTCGATTGCCAGGGGCTGTGGGTCGAAGTGGAAGTGGAAAAGGCGCTGGCCATCAGCGACCGGCGCCAGATCCTGCAGTACGGGATCGATCACTTTGTGCGCCGTTGCAAGGAGCGCGTGCTGACCTATGCGGCGCGCCAGACCGAGCAGTCGATCCGTCTGGGCCACTGGTGCGATTGGGACGATCCGCGGACGCTGCGCGCGCTGTCCGAAGCGCTTGCCGACGGCCGCGAAGAGGTGACCGTGACGGTGCCCTCGGGCGAGCAGGTCACCGGTTCCCCCGAGCAGATCGTGGCGCGGCTGGGGTCGCCCGAATGGGGGGGCAGCTACTTCACGCTGTCCGACGACAACAACTACACCATCTGGTCGTTCCTCAAGCGCTGCCACCAGGAGGGTTTCCTGTATCGCGGCACCGACGTGATGCCCTGGTGCGCGCGCTGCGGCACCGGCCTGTCGCAGATGGAGGTGGCCGAGGGGCGGCGGATCACCAGCCATGCCTCGGCGTTCGTGCGCTTCCCGCTGCGCGGCCGCGAGCGCGAGGCGCTGCTGGTGTGGACCACCACCCCCTGGACGCTGCCCGCCAACGTGGCGGTGGCGGTGAACCCAGAAATGACCTACCTCAAGGTGCGGCACGGCGACTGGGTGCTCTACCTGGGCAAGGACAACCTGGGGCGCGAGCGCCTGCAGCAGCTGGAGGCCGGCGGCCTGCGCGAATCGCACAAGCTGCATTCGCTCAAGACGCTGCTCGAAGGCTCCGGCACCGTCGAGGTGCTGGGCGAGCTGCTGGGCGCGGACCTGGTGGGGCTGACCTACGACGGACCTTTTGACGCGCTGCCGGCGCAGCAGCAGCCGGGTGGCCTCAACGCCTACGGTGCCGGTCCCGCCGAAGCGACCGCCGCCGCCAGCCATCGGGTGATCCCCTGGGGCGAGGTGAGCGGCGCCGAAGGCACCGGCCTGGTGCACATCGCGCCCGGCTGCGGCGCCGAGGACGCGGGGCTCGGCCGCGAGCACGATCTGCCGGTGATCGCGCCGCTTGCCGCCGACGGCACCTACCTGGAAGGGTTCGGCGACCTGTCGGGGCGGCCGGTGGCCGAGGTCGCCCCCGACATCCTCAAGGACCTCAAGGGGCGCGGCCTGCTGCTCGCCCGCGAAAGCTACCCGCACGTCTACCCGCACTGCTGGCGCTGCAAGCAGGAGCTGGTGTTCCGCCTGGTGGACGAGTGGTTCATCGACATGTCGTGGCGCGACCGCATCCAGAAGGTGGTCGCCGGCGTGACCTGGATCCCGGCCGAGGGCGAGGCGCGCGAGCAGGACTGGCTGCGCAACATGGGCGATTGGATGATCTCCAAGAAGCGCTTCTGGGGGCTCGCCCTGCCGATCTGGGTGTGCGGCGACTGCCAGGGCTTCGCCGTCGTCGGCAGCCGCGAAGAGCTGCGCAGCCTGGCGGTCGAGGGTTGGGAGGAGTTCGACGGCCACACCCCGCACCGCCCCTTCGTCGATCGCGTCAAGATCCGCTGCAGCGCCTGTGGCGGCGTCGCCAGCCGCGTCGAGGACGTCGGCAATCCCTGGCTGGACGCCGGCATCGTGCCGTTCAGCACCCTGCGCTACGACTCGGACCGCGAGTATTGGGCGCAGTGGTTCCCGGCGGATTTCATCGTCGAAAGCTTCCCCGGCCAGTTCCGCAACTGGTTCTACGCGCTGCTCGCGATGAGCACGATGATGGACGGCCGGTCGCCGTTCAAGGCCATGCTGGGCTATGCCTCGGTGCTGGACGCGCGCGGCCAGGAGATGCACAAGTCGGCTGGCAACGCGATCCTGTTCGACGACGCCGCCGAGGTGATCGGCGCCGAGCCGCTGCGCTATATGTATGCCGCCAAAAACCCGGTGCAGAACCTGTTCTTCCCCGACCTGGAAGACCGCGGCGACGCCGGCTCGCGGACGCTGGTCGAAGTGCGGCGGCGACTGCTGACGCTGTGGAACTGCTACAGCTTCTTTGTCACCTACGCCATGGTGGACGGATGGACGCCGGCGACCGCCGCCGCGGCTCCGCCCGCCGAGCTGGACCGCTGGATCCTGAGCCGCCTGCAGCGGCTGACCGCCGCGGCGCACCAGGCGTTCGGCGAGCTGGCGCTGTATCGCTTCATGGCGCAGGTCGAGCAGTTCGGCGACGAGCTGTCCAACTGGTACCTGCGGCGGTCGCGCCGCCGCTTCTGGGGGGCGGGCGTCGACGCCGACAAGCAGGCCGCCTACCAGACCCTGTACGAAGTGCTGGTCACGCTGGTGCGGTTGCTGGCGCCGATCGTGCCCTTCCTGAGCGAGGAGATCTATCGCAACCTGGTGGTGGCGGTGGCCGCGCCCGGCGCGGAGACTGCCGAATCGGTGCACCTGACCGCCTATCCGCAGGTGGACGCGGCGCGCATCGACCAGGAGCTGGAGCGCAAGTTCGACTGCGTGATCCGCGTGCGCGACCTGGCCCTGGCGTTGCGCGGCGAAGCCAAGGTCAAGGTGCGCCAGCCGCTCGGCCAGCTCATCGTGCGGCCGCGCGACGCCGCCGACCGCGCGGCGCTGGGCGAGGCCGGCCTGGTGCAGCAGATCCTGGACGAATGCAACATCAAGGGGCTGCAGCTGATCGACGACGAGGCGACGCTGGTGAGCAGCAGCGTGCGGCCCAACTTCAAGGCGCTGGGTCCGCGCTACGGCCGCCAGATGAAGAAGATCGCGGAGGCATTGTTGAAGGTCGACGCGCGCACGCTGGAAGAGGCGTTCGCGCGGGAGGGGCGCTATCGCTTCAGCCTGGAGGGTGCGGGGGACGGCGGCGCAGCCGAAGGCGACGTCGCGGGGGGGGCGGCGCCAGCCGTCGAGGTGCTGCCCGAGGACGTCGAGCTGGTGCGGTCCGGCCCCGCGCACCTGGTCTTCGCCTTCGACCAGGGGACCTTTGCCGCCCTGGACGTCACCGTGACCCCCGAGCTGGAGCGCGAGGGGATCGCGCGCGACTTCAACCGCCACGGCCAGGAGCAGCGCAAGGCGCTCGACCTGGACGTCGCCGACCGGGTGGTGGTGCGCTTTGCCGCCAGCGACCGGGTGCGCACCGCCGTCGCCGAGCACGAAGCCTATCTGCGCGACGAGCTGCTGGCCGACCGCATCGAAGCCGTCGCCACCCTGGAGGGTGGGGCGGCGGCCAAAATCGCCGGCGAAGCGGTGCTGCTGTCCATCCGCAAGAGCGCCTGAGCCGCCAGGCGGCGCGCTGTCGCCCTGGCGCCCTGCCGGTCCGCTCAGCTGTTCAGGAACAGGGCAGGGCGCTGGTGTCCTGAATGGGCGCCGCCGCCACGCCGTCGGTGTTCTTGTAGGTGACGGTCTTGTTGTCCGAAGTGTCGGTGACCGTGACCGTGAAGCCGACGTTGGTGGTCGCGGCGTAGAACACCCAATATTTGTTGTCGACCGCGCAGCCGTCGATCACCTTGATCAGCATTTCGGGGTTGGTGGCGCCGAAGAACCAGAACAGGCCGCCTTGCGAGACGCCCAGGTTCTGCAATGCGATGGCCTGCCCCGACCCCGACAGGCCGCCGCCCTGGGCGGTCTTGTAGGTCGATTTGAGCAGGAAGCGGCCATTGATGCAGAGCGCGGTGCTGGTGGTGGCGCAGCCGGCGCGCTCGCCGGGAGTGCCGGCGGCGTCCGCGGTGGTAGCGGCGCTTGCGGCGGACTGCGGCGGCGCCATGGCGGCCGGCAAGATGGCTGCGGCCGCGGCGGCCCCGGTCACCGTGGCAGTGGCGTCGTCGGCATCGGCGCTTGCGCCGGCGGGAGCGACGTCGCTGCCGGTGGTGCAGCTGAAGGCCGCGGTGTCCTGCACCGGCGGCGCCGCGGTCAGGTCGGCGTTGGTGTACTGCCTGGAGCGCTCCAGCTTGGTATCGGTCACCGTGACGGTGAAGCCGACGTTGGTGGTGGCGGCGTAGAACACCCAGAAGCTCTGGTTGACGCCGCAGCCGTTGAGCACCTTGATCAGCATTTCGGGATTGTCGGCGCCGAAGAACCAGAACAGGCCGCCCTGGGTCACGTGGACCGAGGTCAGCGGGATGGCATTGCCGCTGCCCGACAGGCCGCCGCTCTGCGAGGTGTGGTAGCTGGAAGTGATCTTCCAGCGCTTGTCGCCCGGCTGGTCGTCGATGCACAGCGTGTTGGCGCCGGCGACGCAGGGGCCGGAGGGCGCCAGGATGAGCTTGCCGACGTTGTTGCCCTTGACCTCGGTGAACCAGATGTTGCCGTCGGGTCCGGCGGTGATGCCCGACGGGTTGGCCTTGGCGGTCGGCACTGCATATTCCGTGATCAGGCCCGCGGTGGTGATCGCAGCCACCTGGTTGCCTTCCAGCTCGGTGAACCACAGGTTGCCGTCCGGTCCCGGAGTGATGAAGAACGGCACCGCGTTCCCCGTCGGCACCGGGAATACGGTTGTCACGCCGGACGTGGTCATGCGGCCGACCTGGTTGGTCCCCGGGGCGGTAAACCACAGGTTGCCGTCCGGTCCGGCGGTGATCGCCAGCGATTGCGGGCTGCCCGGAATCGGGAACTCCTTGATGCTCGCGGTGGCGGGGGTGATGCGGCCGATCTGGCCGGGATTCGACTCGACAAACCACACGTTGCCGTCCGGTCCGGCGGTGATGCCGAGGGGGCCGCTGTTCGCGGTGGGGGTCGTGTACTCCGTGATCGCGCCGCTGGTTGTAATCCTGCCAACCTTGCCGCCGGAATACTCGGTGAACCAAAGGTTCTTGTCCGGTCCGACCGTGATATCGATGGGTTCGGCGCTGGCGGTCGGCAGCGGGTAGGTGGTAAACACCCCCGCCGGCGTCATGCGCCCGATCGCGCTGCTTTGGGCTTCGGCGAACCACAGGTTGCCGTCCGGTCCCTGGACGACGCGGGCCGGGTACTCGCTTTCCAGGTTGCCGGGGGCCGTGAACTGATTGGTGACGGTGCCGGCCGTGGTCATCGAGTCGACGTGGCCGGCAATCAGCTCGGTAAACCAGAGCTCGCCATTGGGCCCGCTGGTGATCCCACCGGGCGCCGCCCCGGCCGGCGACACCGGGAACTCCTGAATGGTCGGCGCCGCCGCCAGCGCCGCCCCGGCGCCGCCCAGGGCCAGCGCCGCAATAAGAATGAGAGGAGCCGCCCAGGGACGGCCGCCGCGCGTAAGAAATTCGGATTGTGGGTTCATCGGCTCACGCCCTCACAAGGTATGCCATTGAGGTCACCAGCTACGCTGGGGGCGGACACGCACCATTCGTCAAGGTAACACAGCCGATGCGCACACGTGCTTCACCCGGAGACACCCGGAGACACCCGGAGACACCTGGTAGACACCTGGCGCACCTGGTAGGCACCTGGCGCCACCTGGGGCCACGCCCGGCCGCTCCGGCGGCGTCGGTCTACAACCCGGGCGGCGTCGACCTCCGAGCGACCATGAACGACCCCGAGCGTGGAGCGCGGCTCCCTGGCCGGTCGGCAGCGGGGAGTCCGCTACACTAACGAGTCATGGCCATCGGCGGTGAGGCGGAGCTTGAGCGGGCGCGGCTGGAGCTGCGGCGGCTCGGGTACCTGGACCACGGGCTGGAGCGGTTCCTGCTGCAGGACGCGCTGCGGCCGCGGCGGCCGCTGCGCACGCTGGCGCTGCTGACGGCGAAGGTGGGGCTTTTGGGCGGCGGGGTGCTGGCGGTGGCGCTGGCGGTGGCGCTGGTGACGGCCAACGGCAGCCTGGCGTCGTCGCCGCTCGACCTGCCGGTGCTGTTCGTGCACCTGTTCCCGCCGGTTTCGGCGGCGGTGGGGGTGGCGTTCCTGCTGGTCTCCTCGGCGGTGCTGGTGGTGCTGCGGATCTATCCTATGCGCCGCATCGAAGGGGTGGCGCTGGCGGCGGCGTTCGCCGCCGGCGCCGCGACGCTGGCCGTGGCGCTGTGGGAGGCGCGGCTGAGCCTGGCGCAGCGCGGCGCGGCGCAGCGCGTGCTGCTCGGTCTGGCGGCGGCAGCGGCGGCGTACGCCCTGGCGCGGCTGGTCTATCAGGGGCTGTTCGCGTTGGTGATCCGCTTCACCCGCGGCGGCGGCGCCGCGGGGCTGCAGGCCTGGCGCTGGCGGCGTTGGGCGAGCGGCGCGCTGCTGGCCGGCGCGGCGCTGCTGGCGGTGCCGCTGCTGCTGGCGGCGCGCGAGCCGGCGGCGGCGCCGCCGCCGGTGCTGCCGATGGCGCCCGGCCAGCGGGTGCTGCTGATCGGGCTGGACGGGGTGCTCCCCGACGAGGTCGAATACCTGTTGCGGCGCGGCGATCTGCCGGCCTTTGCGGCGCTGGCGCGGCGCGGCGGCAGGCTCCTGCGCTACGCGCGTGCGGACGAGCCGCCGGCGGCCTTCTGGACCAGCCTGGCGACCGGAGTGGCGGCGCCCCGTCACGGCGTCGCGGCGCTCGACAGTTTCCTGCCGCTGGGGGTGCGCACGCCGCTGGCGCGCAGCGGCCTGCTGCGCGGCTACTGGAGCGGTGTCGAAGTGCCGCTGCACCTGGCGGTGTACCGTCCCGTCCTGGCCGACCGCCGCGGCGCCTTCACGGTCTGGGAGCTGGCGGCGCGCGGCGGCGCGCCGGTCCTGGCGGTCAACTGGTGGGCGACCTTCCCAGCTCCGCCGCTGCCCGGCATGGTGCTGTCGCACGACGCCTACCAGCTGCTCCAGCAGGGTGCGGCGTGGGCGGTGTCGGCGCCGGCGGCGGCGCCGGACCTGCTGCGCCAGATACGAGCGCTCGACGCCGGCACAGGCCTGCCGCGCGATGGATCGGCGCCGGCTTCCCTGGGCACCGGCGATGCCGCTGCCGGTGCGTCTGGCGCCGCCGCTACCCCTGGCGCTGTCCCTGGCGGCGCAGCTGCTTCTGGCGCTGCCACCTCCCTTGGCGGCGCCCCTGCTCCTGGCGCTGCCACCTCCCCTGGGGCCGCCGCTGCGTTTGGCGCTGCCGCTGCCCCTGGCACTGCCGGTGCCCCTGGCGCGGCCGCCGCGCCTCCTGCCGCCGATCGTCTTTTGGCGGCGGCGCTGCCCGCCGCGGTCGCCGCGGAGGTGGCGCGGCACTCGGTGATGCCGGACCAGTTCTACCGCCAGGTGTTCGCCGATCAGCTGGGGCGCCTGGCGCCGCCGCCGCGGGTGGCGGCGCTGTATCTGCCGGCGCTCGACATCGCCGCCGCGGGCTGGCAGGGCAGCTCGCTGGCGCTTGCGGATCTGGTGCGAGCCCAGCTCGTAGCGGCAGACCGCCTGTTGGCGCAGGCGCTGGCCCAGCCAGGCTGGGGGAGCGTCGCGGTGGTGTTCGATCCCGGCCGTCGTGGCCGGCAGGGCCAGCCGGCGGATGGCCGCGTGCTGCTCTGGGAAGACGGCGCCACCTGCGCCGCAGGCGAGCCCGACACGACGCCCGAAGCGGTCGCCGCGGGCCTGCTGCGCACGCTCGGCCTGCCGCAGAGCGCCGAGCTGCCGCCGCCGCCGCCGCAGTGCCGCTGGCCCGAACCGCCGGCGACGGTCGCCGGCTACGGCGTACGCCAGCCGCAAGCATCCCCTGACGCGGCGGCCGACGGCGCCGAGTACCTGCAAAATCTTCGCTCCCTGGGTTATCTCTGATGGCGCGACGGCGCGCGAGCGGTCGGAAAGGGACATCGCCGCCTGCTGAGTCCGAGGCGCGCAGGGCGCCGGCGGTGCCCGTGGTGCGGCGGAGAGCGGTCGCATGGTGTGGGGCGGCGGTGCTGCCGGCGTTGTTGCTGGCGGCGGCGGTCGCCGGTGGCATGGGCTGGCTTGGCGCCCCTGCCTGGGCGGCAGCCGCTGCCGCGCGGGCGCAAGTGGGTGGGGGAACGGCCGGTAGCGACGGCACGGCGAACCTGTCCGGCTTGCCGCGCGCTGCGGACGGCGCGCCGCCGCCGCCGGCCACGCCGCAGGCGCGGCGACGGGAGGCGGAGCTGGCGGCGCTGCGGGCTGAGATTGCCCAGCTGACGGCGCGGCTGGAGGCGGCGCGCCAGCAGCAGAGCGGCATCGAGGGCGAGCTGGCGGCGGCGGACCTGGCGCTCAGTTTGGAGGAGAAGCGCCTGGCGGAGGCGACGGCGGCGCGCGACGCGGCGGCCGACCGCGAGGCGGCCAGCGCCGCTGAGGTGAACGCGCTGACGGCGGCACTGGCCGAGCGTCGCGAGGACTTCCGGCGCCAGATCGTCGGCCTTTACAGGCTGGGGCGCCAGGGCTACCTGCGGCTGTTCTCGGCGCTGAAGCCGGACGCGCGCCTGCTGCCGTCGATCCGGCTGGTGCGGTACCTGGTGCTGCACGATCGCGAGGTGATCGACCGCTATCAGGAGACGCACGACCGCCTGGCGCGGCGCAGCGGCGAGCTGGCGGCCGAGCGGCTGGAGCGCGAAACCTGGGTGAGCCGCGAGCAGGAGCGCCGCCACGCCCTGGTCGGCGCGCGCGAGCGCAAGGCGGCGCTGCTCACCCGGCTGCGCAACGAGCAGAGCGCCCTGGCGGTGCGCACCGCCGACCTGACGGAGCGCGAGCAGAAGCTGGCCGCCTTCCTCAACCTGCTGTACGGGCAGAGCTCGGCGGCCCTGGCGGGAACCCCCATGCAGCAGTTCCGCGGCGTGCTCGACTGGCCGGCGGCGGGGCCGGTGGTCGAGCGGTTCGGTCCGCAGCTCGATCCGCGCTATCGCACCAAGGTGCCGCACAACGGCATCGATCTGGCGACCTCCGCCGGCAGCGAGGTGAAGGTGGTCTATCCCGGCAAGATCCTGTACGCCGCGGCGTTCGAAGGCTACGGCCTGACCGTCGTGGCGCACCATCCGGGGCGGGTGTTGACCCTGTACGCGGGGCTGTCGGAGCTGAGGAAAGCGAAGGACGATATGGTATCTTTAGGCGACCCGGTGGGGCTCGCCGCGGACCGGCTCTACTTCGAGATCCGCGTCGAAAACCACCCCGAAGACCCGCTCACCTGGCTGCACAATTGGGTGCGCTGAAAGCTGCCGAGCCCCTCATGAATCGAAGCCGCCTGCTCTTCCTGGTCTGCTCCGCTCTCCTCGTCCTGCCCATGCTGCTCGCCCTGGTGGTGGCGGCCGATCCGGCCCGCGGCGGACACTCCGCCCGCGAAGCACAGGACAAAGAAGAGGATAGCTACGACTCGTACCTCAAGTACCTCAAGGTGTTCAGCGAAGTGTTCAAGCTGGTGCGCGACGCCTACGTCGACCAGCCGCACACCGACGCCCTGATGGCGGGCGCGCTCGAAGGCGTGACCGACGCCATGGACCCCTTCTCGGTCTACGTGCCGGCGTCGGCGGTGCCCGGCTACACGCACGCGCTGGCAACCGGCAAAAGCCTCAGCGGCCTGGGTTTCCTCAAGGAGCGCGGAGCCACCATCGTGATGTCGGTGGAAAAGGGCAGCCCGGCGGACACCGCCGGCCTCAAGGTGGGCGACCTGGTCGCCAAGCTCAACGGCGCTTCCACCCGCACCATGCCGCTGTGGCAGATGCAGGAAGCGATCGCCGCGGCGCCGGGCACCGCGGTCAGCACGGAAGTGATCCGGCTGGGAGTGCCGGTGTCGCTCACCTTCACGCTCAAGGCGTTCCCGCCGCCGGCGGTGACGGCCGCCGTGCTGGATGAAAACGGTGCGCCGGCTCCCGCCGCGGCCGGCGCCCACGCGACGCCTGGCGGTCTCGCCACGGTGGTGCGCATCCCCGGCTTCGATGCGGAGACCGCTGACCACGTGCGCACCATGTTGAGCGCGGATCTGCACGGCAAGCTGGTGGTCGACCTGCGCGGCGTTTCGTCGGGCGATCCGGCGGTGGCCTACGACGTGGCGCGGCTCTTCGCCACCGGCGCGCTGGGGGCGCTGATCCGGCGTGACAGCGCGGTGCAGAGCTTCGCCTCGTCGACGCCTCCGGTGTGGCACGGCCGCCTGCTGGTGCTGGTGGATCGCGGCACCGGCGGCGCCGCCGAAGTGTTCGCGACCGTATTGCGCCAGCGCTCCGGGGCGGAGCTGGTGGGGGAGCGCACCCTGGGCTACGCGGGACGGCGCGCCAGCGCCGACCTGTCGACCGGCAGCCGGCTGTTTTTCACCGACGCGTTCTACACCGGCCCCGACAAGAAGCCGATCAACGAATCGCTGAAGCCCGACGTGCAGGTGACCGAGCGCAGCCGCACGTTCCTCGAAAAGGACATCCCGACCAGCGAGTTGATCCTGCGGCGCGGCCTGCACCACCTGCTGGAAGAGTCGCCGGCGACCGCCAAAAAAGCGGCCTGACGGTTGCTGACCGTTTCCGCCGTTGCCAATTCGCAAACGCACGGTTCCCCGTTCTTCTCCCGGCCCGGCGCGCGGCCGCGCCTGGCGCGGGGTATGGCTGTTCACATTGGGCCTGCTGGTCGGCGCCGTGTCGACCTACGTCGCCTGCCGCAACGGGCCGCACGGCGCGGGCCGCGGGCTTGCCGGCATCGGTTCGATCGCTGACGTCGCTTCCTGGTGGAGCGGCACCCGGACCGCGGATACCGGCCCGTCGGCCGCAGGCACCGACGGCGGCGCTGCGGCGCGGCGCCGGTCGGCGACCGCCAGGGGGCCGCACGCCGGCCGGTCGGCCGCCGCACCGGGTCACGCCGCCGCTGCCCTACAGGTCACGCCGGCAGCCGATGGCGGCGAAGAGCCGGCGGGTGCCGCTCGCGACGAAGCTGCCGGCCGGTCCGAGGGCGGGGGTGGGGAAGCCGCCGGCCGGAGCGGCGCCCAGGCCGCCGCCGGTGGTGTCGCCGCTGGCGTCCATGCCGGCGGTCCGCCGCGCATCGCCCTGGTCATCGACGACCTCGGGCGCAGCCTGGACGAAGTGGACAGCCTGGAGCGCCTGGGAGTGCCGCTCACCTACGCCGTGCTGCCGTTCGAAAGCCAGACCGCGACGGTGGTCGCCGCCTTGCGCCGCCACCACCAGGAGATCCTCTGCCACCTGCCGATGGAGCCTCGGAGCGGCGGCAATCCGGGACCGGGGGCGCTGCGGCTCGGCATGTCGAGCGAGCAGCTGCGCCAATCGACCGCCGCCGCCCTGGCCGCGGTGCCGGGCGCGGTGGGGGTCAACAATCACATGGGGTCGGGTCTGTCGACCGACGAGCCGGCGATGACCGCGGTGCTGGGCGTTCTGGCCGCGCGCGGCCTCTTCTTTCTCGATTCGCGCACCAGCGCCCAGACCGTCGGCTACCGCGTCGCGACGTCCCTGGGAGTGCCGGCCGCCGAGCGCCAGGTGTTCCTGGACGACGACCTGCGCGCCGCGGCCGTCGCCGACCAGTTTCAGCACCTGCTCGACGTGGCGCTCGCCCGCGGCGAGGCCATCGCCATCGGCCACCCCCACCCGGCGACCCTGGCGACCCTGGCCGCCGAGGTGCCGCGCGCCCGCGCCCTCGGCTACCGCTTCGTCCTGGTCTCCGCCCTGCTGGATCGGCCGCCTGCCGCGCCCTCGCCGGCCGCGGCGCGTTAGTGCCCCGCACTAGCACCGGCCCAGGCGGGCCGCGGCGCGGCTACTCGCTGCGCAAGACTTCGATCGGGCGGCGCTTGAGGGCGCGGCCGCTGGCGCCCAGGCCGGCGGCGACGGTGAGCAGGACGCTGCCCAGGATGCCGATCGCGAGCGGCATCCATTCGAGCTGGCCGCTCAGGTTGAAGCCGCGGGTGATCACCGCCCAGGTGAGGGCGGCGGCGCCGCAGGCGCCGATGGCGCCGGCGACCAGGCCGATCAGCGCGTATTCGACGGCGAAGTGGGAGGCGACGCCGGGGCGGGTCATGCCCAGGGTCTTGAGCAGGGCGACCTCGCGGCCGCGCCGCGCCGAGCCGGCGCTGATCGCGCCCGCCAGGATGGCGATGCCGGCGAGCACCGTGAAGCCGCCCAGGAAGCGCACGCCGAGCGCGATCCGGTTGAGCACCTTGGCGACCTTGTCGAGCAGCTCGCGCAGGCGCAGCAACGTGACGTTGGGATAGTTGGCCGCCAGCAGGTCCTGGACGCGCTGCTCGCCGCCCGGCGGCAGGCGGACGGAGGCGAAGCGTTGCTGCGGCGCCTGGTCCAGCACGCCAGGTTCGACCACCAGCGAGAAGTTGATGCCGAAGGTGCGCCAGTTCACCTCGCGGACGCTGGTGACGGTGAGGTCGATCGGCACCCCCTCGACGTCGAAGCGCAGGACCGACCCCAGGTGCAGGCCCAGCTCTTCGGCGAACGACTTTTCGACGCTCACCTCGGGGCGCAGCGGGTCGCTCCACAGCGCCCCGGCGATGATCTTGTTGTCGGCGGGGAGCTGGCGCAGGTAGGTGAGGCGCTGCTCGCGCGTCAGCATCCAGCGGCGGTCGCGGTTGCGGTTGCGGCCCGTCCCGTCCTTGGTGCGGCGCGTGGCCAGGTCGTCGACGCTCACCCCGTCGATCGCCGCCAGGCGCGACGTGATCACCGGCACCGATTCGATCCTGGTGGCGCCGGCGCGCTCCAGCAGCGCGCGCACGCCCGCCCATTGATCGGGCTGGATGTCGATCAGGAAGGCGCTGGGGGCGTCGGTCGGCAGCTGGCGCGTGAACTCGGCAGCCAGGCGGCGCTCGGTGAGCGACATGGCGAGCACCACCAGGACGCCCAGGCCCAGCGCGACGATGGCGCCGAACGTGGCGGCTCCCGGCCGCGCCAGAGCGGCCAGGCCCTGGCGCAGCCAGGGGCGCGCAAAGTCGCGCGGCAGGCGGCGCGCCAGGCTCACCACCAGCATTGCCGCGCCGGCCAGAACGGCGGTGACCAGCAGGATGCCGCCGGTGAATTCAACGCCGAGCAGCCACGAGCTGGCCTGCACCGCCGCCAGTGCCAGGATGCCGCCGACCAGGGCGGCCGCGGTCACCGCCGACGCCAGCGGGTGGCGAGGCAGCGGCTCGGCCTCGCGGCGCAGCACCCGCACCGGCGCCACCCGCAGCACCGCCGACAGCGGCGCCAGGCTGAATAGCAGCGCCACGCCCAGGCCCAGCCCCAGGCCGCGCGCCAGCGCCAGCGGCTGCCAGGGGTGCACCAGGTTGGGCGGAATCAGGTCCGGGAAAAGGCCGGGAAGCAGCTGCTGCACCGCCACCCCGGCGACGATGCCCACCAGGCTGCCGGCGAGGCCGAGCAGCGCCGTCTGCCCCAGGTAGAGCAGGAAGATTTCGCGTGGCCGCATCCCCAGGCACTTGAGCACCGCGATGGCGTCCAGCCGCCCGGCCAGCCAGGCGCGCACGCTTTCCGCCACGCCGATGCCGCCGACGAACAGCGACAGCAGCGCCACCAGGCCCAGGAACCGCTCGACGCGCGCCAGGTTGTCGCGCAACGCCGGCTGCGCGTCGCGGTAGGTTTCGACGCGGTAGAACGCGGGGTTGGGGATGGTGCGCTTGAGCCGGTTGGCGACCGCCTGCACCTGCGCGCCGGGCGTGCCGGCGGGGAACTTGAGCAGCAGCCGGTAGGAGATGCGGCTGCCCTTGCCGGACAGCGGCGTGCGCGCCAGGCCGGCGCCTGAAATGAACACGCGCGGACCGACGGTGAGCGACAGCCCCACCCGGTCGGGCTCCGCCAGCACCACGCCGGCGATGCGGAACGGCACCCCGCCGATGCGCAGCCAGGCGCCGCGCGCCAGGTGCAGGCGCGCCAGCAGGTCGCCGGCTACCACCACGGCGTCCGGCGCCAGCAGCGTGTCGAGCGGCCGCGGCGGATCCAGCACCAGCTTGCCGTAGAACGGAAACTCGCCGGTCACCGCCTTGAGCTCGACCAGCTGGCTGGGGCCGGGGCGGCCGGCGGCGTCGGCGGGCGCGGCGACCACCGTGGGCGTCTCCTCGATCCGCGTCAGCGCCAGGCCGGGAGTGCCGGCGGTGGGGTCGAACCCCGCTGGCAGCGGCCGGCTGCCGGCGATCGCCAGGTCGGCGGCGAGCAGCTGGCGGGCCTCGACGCGGATGCCGTCGTCCAGGCTGGACGACAAGCCGGCGACTGCCACCACCGCCGACACCCCGACCGCCAGACAGGCGACGAAGAAGAGAAGCCGCCCGCGCGCGCCGCGCGATTCGCGCACCGCCGAACGCAGATACAGCGACAGGGTCACCGCGCCACCAGCGGCACGTCCGCAGCTTCAGCTCCCTCGGCGTCGAGAGCCGGCGGCCCGCCGGCGGCCGGGGTCCCCGGCGGAGCCAGGTCCGGCGGCCCATCGCCGGTGCGACCATGGTCGATTCTTGGTGCAACGTCATGAGGGCGTTGGTCGGCAAGGTCCCGCGGGCGCGACGCCGACGCCGGATTGGCTGCGGCGCCTGGCCCGGCCTGGGCGGCGGCCGCGGCCGTCGCGGCGACATCGATGCGGCCGTCGCGCAGATGGATCTGGCGATCCGCCAGCGCCGCCACCGCCAGGTCGTGGGTCACCAGCACCAGCGTCGTTCCCTCCAGCCGCCGCAGCTCGGTCAGCAGCTGCAGCACCTTGCGGCCGGTCGCCCCGTCCAGGTTGCCGGTCGGCTCGTCCGCCAGCAGGATCGCGGGGCGCGCCGCGAAGGCGCGCGCCAGGGCAACCCGCTGCTGCTCGCCGCCCGACAGCTGGGACGGATAGTGATGGCCGCGGTCCGCCAGGCCGACCGCCGCCAGCAGCTGGTCCGCCCGCGCCGGCGGATCGGCCAGCCCGGCCAGCTCGGCCGGCAGCAGCACGTTTTCGCGCGCCGTGAGGTTGCCCAGCAGCTGGAAGCTCTGGAAGACAAAGCCGACCTGGTGTCGCCGCAGGAGCGCCAGGGCATCTTCCGAGAGCCCCGAGATCGGCCGGCCATCGATCCGCACTTCGCCCGACGTGGGCCGGTCCAGCCCCGCCATCAGCGCCAGGAGCGTCGACTTGCCGCTGCCCGAAGGCCCCACCACGGCGACGAATTCGCCCGCCGCGATGCGCAGGTCCACGTCGTCCAGGATCGTCAGCTGGCGATCGCCGGATGGCAATCGCCGCGTCAGGCCGGACAGCTCGATACGGGGCGCGGGTTGGGGAGGCATCGATGGCAGCGAAGAGGCGTGAAGGGGAGCGGGCCGCTGGACGGGGACTTGGACGCTTGGGAGCCTCAACCAGGAGACGCGGCAGACATAGAATCCTTACATGCCGCGGAAACTCGCAACTCGCATCCTCCTGCCGCTTATTCCCGCCGCCCTGCCCGCTGCGTGCGTGCTGGCGCTCACCCTCGCCGCTCCCGCCGTACCCTTGCTGGCCCACCCTGCGTCGGTCGCGCCGGCCGCGGTGACGTCCTTGGTGCCAGCTCGGGCTGGTGCACCGACATCCTCTTCCTCTTCCTTGGCCCCGCCGCCGGGGCCTGCCGCGGGCGCGGGGTCACCGCTGGTGGTGTTTTTGGGTGACAGCCTGACGGCGGGCCTGGGCCTGGCCGCCGACCAGGCCTATCCGGCGGTGCTGGAGCGCCAGCTGCGCGCCGACGGCGTGGCGGCGCGCGTCATCAACGCCGGCGTGTCGGGCGACACCACCGCCGGCGGCCTGCGCCGTGAAACCTGGCTGCTCGCCCAGCACCCCGCCATCCTGGTCGTCGGCCTGGGCGCCAACGACGGCCTGCGCGGCGCCGCCGTCGCCGACGTCGAACGCAATCTGCGCGACATCGTCGCCAACGCCCGCAAAACCGGCGCCGCGGTGCTGCTGCTGGGCATGCAGATCCCGCCCAACTACGGCCCCGACTACGCCGGTGCCTTTGCCGCCGTCTACCCGCGCATCGCGCGCGATCTGCACGTGGCGCTGGTCCCCTTCCTGCTGGCCGGCGTCGGCGGCATCCCCAACCTCAACCAGGCCGACGGCATCCATCCCACCGCCGCCGGTCATCAGATCGTCGCCGCCAACGTCAAACCCTACCTGGAAGACCTGCTGCGCCACCGCCCCGCCGCCGCCGCGGCAGGCCACTAGCCGGCGCGCTCCTGCTCCTTGGCTTCATCCCACAGGGCGTCCATTTCGGCCAGGGTGGCCTGGGCGAGGGGGCGGTCGCGCGCGGCAAGGGCCTGCTCGACGTGCTGGAAGCGGCGGCGGAACTTGGCGTTGGCGGCGGCCAGGGCGGCCTCGGGATCGACGTCGAGCTTGCGGGCCAGGTTGGCGACGGCGAACAGCAGGTCGCCCAGCTCTTCGCGCACCGCGCCGGGCGTGTCGCCTGCCAGGGCGGCGCGGAGCTCGCGGATTTCCTCTTCGGCCTTGGTCAGAACATCGTCGGCGCGCGGCCAGTCGAATCCGACGCCGGCGGCTTTCTGGCTGATGCGATAGGCGGCCAGCAGCGCCGGCAGGGAGGCGGGCACGCCGGCGAGCAGCCCCGCGCGCGCCGGCTCTTCGGCGAGCTTGCGGCGCTCCCAGGCCGCGGCGACGGCGGCGGCGTCGGCAAGCTCCGCGCCGCCGAAGACATGAGGGTGGCGGGACACCATCTTGGTGCGCACCTGCTCGATCACGTCGGCCAGCTGGAAGGCGCCGGCTTCGGCGGCCAGGCGGCCGATGAAGGCTGTCTGAAACAGCACGTCGCCCAGCTCGCCGGCGATCTCCGTCCAGTCCGCGCCGTCGATGGCCGCGGCCAGCTCGTGGGCCTCCTCCAGCAGGTAGGCGCGCAGGTCGGCCAGATGCTGCTCGCGGTCCCACGGACAGCCGTCGGGCGCCCGCAAGCGCTCCACCAGGTCGAGCAGCGGCTGCAGGTCGGCGCCGCGCGCCGCGTCGGCAGCGCCAGGCGAACCGGCGGAGTGTGGCGGCTCGGTGGTTGGGGACATGACGTTTGGTGTTCCTCGAAGTTCAGCCCGGCCGCGGTGGGGGTTTTGCGTCGCGCGGCACGGAACGTTGCCACCACTGTGTCACGACTCGGCCAAGGCCCTCCACGGGGTGCCGCCCAACGGTGCCAGCCAAACCACGTCCCCCCGGCGTGAGCCTGCCAGCCAGGGGGCGGCTCCTCATCCCCGCCGGGCCGCCGACGGACGCCCATCCCGCTTGCCGGGGTACACTTGCCCACCGGCGGGCCGCTTGCTACGATTTTTCAAGCTCAGCCGAAAACAATGCTGTCTGTTGGCGGGTGGAGGTGCTGGTGAGTGACGAAGGCAAGGCGCTGAAGATCACCGATAAGCGGATGTTCACCGCGGACGGTGAGCTGCGCGAAGAGTACCGATTCCTCGACCAGAAGACGGACGCCGCCGCCGAGCCCGCGGCGGCAGGTGGCGCGGTGGATGCGGCACGCGGCGCGACCCCGGCAGGCAGAGCCGGCGGGCCGGGCGCCGGGCCGGGGATGACCGGACCCGTCGCCGCGCCGTCGCCGGACTGGTCGTCCGGTGGTGTCGCCATGCGCGACGATGCCGCGCCGCAACCGGTGCGGCCGGCGGACCGCGGCGATCGCAATGACCGCGATGACCGCAGCGATCGCGGCGAGCCTGCCGACTACGGCGCCAGCGCGCGCCTGGAGCTGCCCGGCGCGCCGCCGGGCCTGGGGCCGACGTTTTACGACCTGGCGTCGGTGCTGGCGGAACCGATCCCGGTCTACCTGGGGGACGTGGAACTGCCGGACGGCCAATCGGCCGAAAACATCGAGGCGGCGCGTCTCTACATCGACCTGCTGGATGTCCTGCGGCAGAAGACCGCGGGCAACCTGACCGGCCAGGAAAGCGCCTTCCTGGAGGACCTGTTGTACCGCTCGCGGGTCCGCTATGTCCAGAAGCGTGGATAGGCCGCCCATCGGCGCGGCCGGCGGAGCGTGAGCGTGCGCCCAGGCGCAGGCCCGCTGCTGGCGGCGGCGTGGGCGCTGGCCGGCCTGCTGGCGGCCCTCCCGGCGCCGGCTGCGGCGGCGCCGGCGGACGGCGATCCGGGGCAGCCCGCCGCGGGGATCGCGGTCAACACGGCGGGCGACGTGCCGGCGGCGGCGCGCGGCACCGGTTTCGAGGTGACGCCGGCGGTGCGCGGCCAGCTGCAACAGCTGCAGGTGGAGTGGCTGCGCTGGACGGGCGCCGCCGACCGCGAGCATTCCGAAAGCGCGGTGGGCGAAATGCTGGCGACCGCCGGCCAGATGGGCATGACGCGCCTGCCGGACCTGTCGCTGGGCGCCCTGGCGTGGGCGATGGAGTCGGCGCGCCACCACGATTTCGCGCGCGCCGAGTGGGCGCTGGCGGCGGCCGAGCGGCTGGACCCGGGCCGCCCCGAACCGGCCTTCGCGGTGGCGGCCGTCGCCTGGCAGAGCCGTTCGTGGCTGCGCGCCGCCACCGCCCTGGGCAGCGCCTATTCGCGGCTCCTTCTGCTGCCGCTGCCGCGCTTCCTATGGCTGCAGGACCTGCTGATGTGGGGTGGGTGCCTGCTGCTGGTGACCGGCGGGCTGTTTGTCGCCGCACTGCTGGCGACGCGCGGCGCCGGCCTGTTCCACGACTGCGTGCGGCTGTTTCCGGCGCGCCTGCCGCGCGCCCTGGCAATCCTGCTGGCGGCCGCGGTGCTGCTGTGGCCCCTGGCGCTGCCCGGCGGCCTGCTGTGGGCGCCGCTCCTGTGGTCGCTGCTGCTGTGGGGGTACGGCTCGGGGAGCGAGCGAACGGTGTTGATCGCCCTGTGGCTGCTGCTCGGCGCGGCGCCGGTGCTGATCGCGGCGCAGGAACGGGCGGTGGCGGTGCGGCTGTCGCCGCCGGTCAAGGCGCTGGACAGCCTGCGCGAGCGCCGGCTGTATGGCGGGCTGTTCACCGACCTGGGAACTCTGCGCACCAGCCTGCCCGACAGCACGGCGGTCACGCACCTGGTGGCCGACGTGCATCGGGTGTTCAACCAGTGGGACCTGGCGCGCGGTTTCTATCGCGAGGTGCTGGTCGCCGAGCCGCAGAACGCATCGGCGCTGCTGGATCTGGGCGTCTATGCCTACAACCGCGGCGACACCAACTCCGCCATCCAGTTCTTCCAGCAGGCCTCGGCGGCCGATCCGCACAATGCCGCCGCCGCGCAGTTCAATCTCAGCCAGGCCTACAACGAGGCCTACCTGTTCGACGAGGCCCACCGCGCCCTGGCCCAGGCCAAGTCGATCGATGCCGAGGCGGTGGACCGCTGGCTGGCCAACGTGGATCAGGAAAAGGTGGTGGTCGCCGCCGGCGGTCTGGCGCTCATCCCCCAGATCGAAGCCAGCCTGGCGGGTGTCGCCCTGCGGCCGGACCTGGCCCGCCACGGCTCTTCGCTGATGGCGGCGCTCGGGCTGATCCTGGTGGCCGTGGCGCTGCACCTTGCCCGGCGGCCCTTCGGCTACACCGAGAGCAATCTGCAGTGGCGGCTGGGCGGCCGCGCCCTGGACCGCTGGCGGCGGGCGCTGGTGCCGGGCCTGTCGGCGGTCGAGGCGGGAGAGGGCGCCCGCGCCTACCTGGCGCTGCTCACCCCGGCCGGCTTGCTGATGCTGCCGCTGTTCGAGCGCATGGGGTACCGCATCCCCTGGGGTTATGATGCGGGCAGCACCTTGCCATGGATCGTGTCGATCTCCGGACTGATGATCTACCTGGTCGTGCGGCTGCGCTGGGAGCTGCACAACGCGGTGTGACATCGCCGCCCATGCCGTGCACCCCTGATTCTCGTGAGGTCGTCGTCGATGGCGATTGAGGGCAGCCTTGACCTGTTCGGCCTGCCGGAGATCCTGCAGATGATCTCCCAGCAGGGCAAGACCGGGATTCTCACCATCCAGGGGCAGCAGGACATCGTGGCGGTGTCGTTCCTGAGCGGCAAGATCGTCGCCGCCGATTCGTTGGCCCATACGATCGAAGAGGGGCTGGGACAGGTCCTGGTTGGCGAAGGGCTGCTCGGCGCCGCCGACTTTGCGCGCGCCAACGCCGAAAACCATGCCACGGGCGGCCGCCTGCTCGACTTCCTGGTCGATCGCGGCATTCTGGCTCGCCAGGACCTGATGGCCGCCCTGCGGTTGCAGACCATGCGGCAGCTGGGCACGTTGCTGCACTGGCAGCAGGGCGACTTCAAGTTCTACAGCGGCGACGAGGTTTCCTACGAAGATGGTTTCGAGCCCATCTCGGTGGAGGACCTGTTGCTGCGGTCGCTGGCGGAATTTTCGGCGCCGGCCGCGCCCGCCGTGCAGCCGCAGCCGGGCGGAGCGGGATCTGCCGCGCCGGGGATGGCGGCGGCGGGAGCTGCCGCCGGGATGGCCGCGGCGCCCGCGGCGCCCGCGCTGCCATGGTCGCAACCGGTCGCCGCACCACCGGCGCCAGCGTCCAGGCCGGTTGCGGCGACCGCCGCCGGCAGCCTGGACGCGGTCACCTCCGCCCAGGCGGGTCCCCTGGCCGGTGGACCACCCTTCCCGGCGCCGGCCGCGCCGCAGCCGGCGGCAGCCGGCGGCGGCACCGACCCGCGCGGGCGCCGGCCGGCCGGACGGCAGCGGCCCGACAGCGGTGAGCTGTGGCTGCCGGAAGTGCCTGAGCTGCCCGAGGTCTCGCTGCTGCCCCATGGGGCCGGCGGCGCCGGGGCGGCGCCGCCGTTTGCCGTGGCCGTGCCGCCGGCCGCCGCCGGGGCGTCGCGGGCCGCCGCACCAGCGGCTGGCGCCGGCGCCGCGGCGCCGCCTCGCGCCCCCGCCGTGAACCCGGTGCCGCCCGCCGGTGCCGCCGGCCCAGCCGGCTCCCCCGGCCTCCCCGGCTCCCCCGGTTCGTCCGGCTCCCTCGGCTCCCCCGGTTCGTCCGGCTCCCTCGGCTCCCCCGGCTCCCTCGGATCATCGCGCCAGCCGGCGGCCCCGCTGCCCTGGCCGGCGGCGGTGATGATCCCGCCGGCGTCCGCCGCCGCCGCCGCCGCCCGGCCGCGCGTCGAGCCGGTGCGGCAGCGTCCGGACGGTGCGCGGGGGCCGGCCGGCGCCGGCGCCGCCGCCCCTGGGGCGATGCCGGCCGTCGCCGCGGCCGCGGCGACGATCGCGGTCCCTCCCAGCCCCGGTGCCCCCGCTTATGTCGACACGCCGCCGCTGCCGGCCAAGTTCCGGCAGATGCGGATCGAGCGCACCGGCATGGTGCCTGGGAGCGAACGGCTGGTCGTCGGGCTGTTGGCGCTGGCGCTGGTCGGCCTGGTCGTCGGCGTCGTGCGCCGCCTGCCGCAGGCGGTGCCGCTGCCGTTTCCCTGGCAGCAGGCGGAGCGCGGCACGCTGGTGCGCAACCAGCGCGAGTCGCTCTACAACAAGATCGATCGGGCCGCCAAGACGGCCTTCCTGCGCGACGGCCGCTTCCCGGACCGGTTGAGCCAGCTGGCCGAATCGGGCCTGCTTTCGCCGGCGGACCTGGTGGACCCGGACGGCGAGCCGCTGCGCTACACCGCCCGCGAGGACAGCTATCTGCTGCAGGCCGTGGCCGCCGGCCAGCCGGTCGCCGACAGCGAGGTGAGCGAATCGATCGCGGGCAACTTCCTGCTCGACCCCAACCTGCTGCAGAACCACGACCCCACCGGTCCGCCCGTGGTGTTGCTGGACTAGCCGGCAACGCCGCCGCGCCACCGCGTCCCGTCTCCCGCAAGCCGTCGCCGCCGGGCCGCCGGGCGACCGGTCCGCCTCTCCGCGGGGAGCGGACTGCGCGCCGGAATAAATGTGCGTCCGATATTGTCAACATGGGTGTGGCCGATCTTTGACAGGGGGCCACTAAGGTTTTAAAATTTCCAGCGCGGCGTGGGCAGAGGAGATCAGCGCGCCAGGCCGACTGAACCAAAATCAGGAGGAGAGAGCACGTGAGCAAAATCATCGGAATCGACCTGGGCACGACCAACAGCGTCGTGGCCGTCATGGAAGGCACCGAAGCCAAGGTGATCCCGAACGCCGAAGGCAACCGCACCACGCCGTCGGTCGTCGCCTTCACCAAGGGCGGCGAGCGCCTGGTCGGGCAGGTGGCCAAGCGGCAGTCGGTGACCAACCCCCGCAACACCGTCTTCTCGATCAAGCGCTTCATGGGGCGCAAGTACAGCGAGGTCAACGAAGAGATGAAGATGGTGCCCTACGTCGTCGAGCGCGCCGACAACGGCGACGTGCGAGTGGCGGTGGAGGGCAAGAAGTACTCGCCGCCCGAGATCTCGGCGATGATCCTGGGCAAGCTGAAGCAGGCCGCCGAAGACTACCTGGGCGAGAAGGTGGACCAGGCGGTGATCACCGTGCCGGCCTACTTCAACGACTCGCAGCGCCAGGCGACCAAGGACGCCGGCCGCATCGCCGGCCTCACCGTCGAGCGGCTGGTCAACGAGCCCACGGCGGCGGCGCTGGCCTATGGCCTGGACAAGCAGAAGGACCAGACGATCGCCGTCTACGACTTCGGCGGCGGCACCTTCGACATCTCGATCCTGGAGGTGGGCGAGGGCGTGGTCGAAGTCAAGGCCACCAACGGCGACACCCACCTGGGCGGCGACAACGTCGACCAGCGCATCATCGACTGGCTGCTCGAGGAGTTCAAGAAGGACCAGGGCATCGACCTGGGCAACGACCCGATGGCGATCCAGCGCCTCAAGGAAGCGGCCGAAAAGGCCAAGATCGAGCTGTCGTCGGCTCTCGAGACGGACGTCAACCTGCCGTTCATCACCGCCGACGCCGCCGGCCCCAAGCATCTCAACCTGCGGCTGACGCGCAGCAAGCTCGAGCAGCTGGTGGCGGACCTGATCCAGCGCTCCATGGGTCCCTGTCAGCGGGCGCTCGACGACGCGCACCTGACCCCCAAGGACATCGACGAAGTGGTCCTGGTGGGCGGCCAGACGCGCATGCCGGCGATCCAGAAGCTGGTCAAGGACTTCTTCGGCAAGGAGCCGCACAAGGGCGTCAACCCCGACGAGGTGGTGGCGGTCGGCGCCGCGATTCAGGGCGGCGTGCTGCGCGGCGACGTCAAGGACATGCTGCTGCTCGACGTGACCCCGCTGTCGCTCGGCATCGAAACCCTGGGCGGCGTGTTCACCAAGCTGATCGACCGCAACACCACGATCCCGGCGCGCAAGGGCGAGACCTTTTCGACTGCCGCCGACAACCAGACCTCGGTCGAGGTGCACGTGCTGCAGGGCGAGCGCGAGATGGCGCGCTACAACCGCACGCTCGGCAAGTTCCACCTCGACGGCATCCCGGCGGCGCCGCGCGGCCGGCCGCAGATCGAAGTGTCGTTCGACATCGACGCCAACGGCATCGTCCACGTTTCGGCCAAGGACCTTGGCACCGGCAAGGAGCAGAAGATCACCATCACCTCCTCCTCGGGCCTGAGCGACAGCGAGATCGACCGCATGGTCAAGGAGGCCGAATCGCATAGCGACGAGGACAAGGAGCGGCTGCGCCAGGTGGAGATCCGCAACCGCCTGGACGCCCTGGCCTACAACACCGAGAAGACCTACAACGAGCATAAGGAAAAGCTCGCCGCGGACGACAAGGGGCAGCTGGAGCAGGCGATCGCCGACGCCAAGAAGGCGCTCGAATCCGAAGACACCGGCAACATGGAGAAGGCGACCGCCAACCTCGAGCAGGCGTCGCACAAGATGGCCGAGCGCCTGTACAAGGAGCAGGCGGCGGGTGCGGCGGGTGGTCCCGGATCAGGCCCTGCCGGTGGCGGCGCCGCCGGCTCTCAGGGCGCGGCCGGCCAGCGGTCCGGCGGCGGCGCGGGCGCCGACGAGGTGATCGACGCCGAGTACGTGGACGTCGACGAGAAGCGCTGAACGGAGTTGGAATGGCACCGCTGCGCAAGACGTACCTCGATGAGTTGACGCGCATTCAGGAGCGCGTCAACGGTCTGTTCGAGCAGACGCTGGTTGCTGCCAACTTCGAGGACCGCGACGCCGGCGCCCCTGGCAGCTGGGCGCCGGCGGTCGATCTCATCGAGGCGGAGGACGCCTACCTGCTCTTCGTGGAGCTGCCGGGAGTTCGCCGCGAAGAGGTGCAGCTGCAGGTGCGGGAGCGGCGGCTGGAGCTTTCCGGCCGCCGCCAGCCGCCCAGCGAGCATCGGACCTTTCTGCGCATGGAGCGTAGCTACGGTCCTTTTCGCCGCAGCTTCGAGCTGGCGGCGCCGATCGACGCGGACGCCATCACGGCCGAGCTGTCGCAGGGTATCCTGCGGGTACGCGTACCGAAGCGCCGTGACGGCGCCGGTCGCAGGGTGAACGTTCCGGTCGAGGAGAACCGCTGATGCAGTCCCGGCGCCGCGGCAGCCAGCCCAAGTACGTGATGATCAGCGTGGTGTCGGAGCGCTACGGCATCCACCCGCAGACCCTGCGCCTCTACGAGCGCGAAGGGCTGATCAAGCCGGCGCGCAGCTCCGGCAACACCCGCCTTTACGACGAAGAGGCGATGCGCCGCCTGGAGATCATCCTCACCCTGACCCGCGACCTGGGCGTCAACCTCGCGGGCGTCGAAGTCATCCTCAACATGAAGGAGCGCATGGAGCAGATGCAGGGCGAAGTCGACCGCCTGCTGGAGTTCGTGCGCAGCGAAGCCCAGGAACGCCGCCAGGCCATGGAGCGCCAGGGAGCCCTGGTGCGCGTGCGCGGCGGCCCCCTCACCAAACGCACGTAAATCAAGGTTGGGAAGCGCCCGCGCCGTGCTACGATTTTGCGCATGGCGGTGCATGATGTCGAGCGAGCGGTGTGCCCGGGCTGCGGCGGGCGCGGGTGGGTGGTGCAGCTCGACGGCGGCGGGTCCGGTACGGCGCGCCCCTGTTTCTGCCGGCAGTACGAAGTGCTGCCGCGCCTGCTCGCCACCGCCGGCATCCCGGACCGCTACCGGGAGTGCCGCCTGGACAACTTCAAGGTCACCGGCGGCGCCACGCCGGTGCGCAACCAGCTGCTGGCGGCGCGCGCCGCGGCGCAGCGGTATACCAACGAGTTTCTGACCGAATCCGGCTTCGCCTCGTCGGGGCTGCTGTTCATCGGCCCGCCCGGCGCGGGCAAGACCCACCTGGCGGCCGGCGTGCTGGTGGAGCTGATCGAGCGCTACCAGGTGCGCGGCCGCTTCGTCGAGCTGAACACCTTTTTCAACCAGCTGCAGGCGACGTTCGGCGCGGTTGCCGGCGAGCCGAAGCAAGAGGTGCTGGCGCCGCTGCTCGACAGCCCGCTGCTGGTCATCGACGAGCTGGGGGCGCAGCAGCCGACGCCGTGGATCCGCGACGTGCTGTACCTGGTCATCAACACCCGCTACAGCCGCCGCCTGCCCACCCTCTTCACCACCAACTACCGTCTGCCCGCGACCGGTGGCGAAGTGCCGGTGGCGATGCAGAGCCTGGATCGCGGCCGCGATCCCGATCCCACCTGGGACGACGCGGCGGCGCTCGGCAGCCGGTTGCCGGCGATGCTGGTCAGCCGCCTCTATGAAATGGCCCAGCCGGTGGTGATGACCGGAGTTCCCGACTACCGGCGCGAGCAGAGCGTGCACAAGGCCCGCCGTCGATGATGCCGGGCCGTGCCGGCCGGCACTTCCTGCGCTCGTGCCGGGCACTGAGGTCGTGGCGGGCGCTGTGGGCGTTGCGTGCGCCGTACGCGTGGCGGGCGCCGGCTCTGCTGCTCATGCTCGCGGCCGCCGCCGCGGCGTGCTCCCCGGCCGGTCCGCGGCCGGTGACGCGTCCGCCTGGCGGAGCTTCCGTCGGCTCCAGCCCCAACGGCGGCGCCGCGGCCCCGGCACCCACGGCGCCCGCCGGCGCTGGCGCCGGGGCGGCGGCAGCGGGTGCCGGCAAGACGCCCGCGGCGCCGGCGGCACCGCTCGCTCCCGGCGGGGAGATGGCGCAGGCGCCGCGCATCGAAGCGATCGGCGACGCCGCCCAGGTGGCGCCCATCCTGCTGAAGGTCGGCCTGGCCAGCGACCTGCCGGGCGTGGCGCTGCCGTGCTGCGAGGCCGGCATGACGATCGCTTCGGCGCAAAAGGTCGTCGCGGCGCTGGCGCCGGTGCGCATCGAGCCGGCGGCGGGTGCCACACGGGAAGGGATCTACCGCCTGCAGGTGGCGGCGCTGCGCGACGAGCGGCAGGCGCAGGACCTGGCCAACCGCCTGGAGCGCGAAACCGGCCAGCCGGGCGACGCGCACTTCGACGCCGGCATCGACCTGTACCGCGTGCGCATCGGCCGCTACGCCAGCCGCGAAGCGGCGGACAGCGACATGCGGCGCCTGTCCACCATGGGCGTGACCGGCGCGTTCGTGGTGTACGAAGGCGGCAGCGTGTCCGAACCGGCGCTGCGGGTGACGCAAGGCGACATCGCCACCGTGCTGCCCGGCAGGTGGGTGGCCGTCGATCCGACCGGCGGCGGCACCGGCATCCGCGTCCAGGGCCATCGCTACCGCGGCCGCATCCTGGTGTACCTCAACGACCGCGGCACGCTCAACCTGATCAACGAGCTGCCGCTCGAGGACTACCTGCGTGGCGTGGTGCCGAGCGAAATGGGGCCCGAGCAGTATCGCCAGGTGGAGGCGCTCAAGGCGCAGGCGGTGGCCGCCCGCACCTATGCGCTGCGCAACCTGGGCGAGTTTGCGCGCGAGGGGTACGACATCTGCGCCACGCCGCGCTGCCAGGTCTATGGCGGCATGGATGCCGAGCATCCGCTGACCGACCGCGCGGTCAGCGAAACCGCCGGCCAGGTGCTGCTCTACCACGGCGAGCTGGTGGACGCCCTGTACAGCTCGACCTGCGGCGGCCACACCGAGGACGTGAAGGTCATGTTCCCGTTCAAGGACGAGCCGTACCTGAAGGCGGTGCCCTGCATGGAAGAAGGGACGGTGCGGCTGCAGGGCGACCTGCCCGCCGGCACCGCGTTCCCCGCCGGTCTGACGCGGCGCCTGCTGCCGGTCTTTGCCGCCGGCGCCCCGCCGGCGCAGCAGCTGGCGGCGCGGCTGGAGCACCTGGCGCTGCTCGCCGGGCTGCCGGCGCCGGACACCGATCGCCTCACCTCGATCGACCGCCGGCAGGTGCAGCGCTTCGTCGCTTCGACGTTCGACATGGCGCTGGACTCGAAGGTGCTGCTGGCGCCGCAGGACGTCTCCTACCTGGTGAAGGACCCGCCCGCCGACTGGAGCGACGAAGACCGCCGCCGCGCCGCGTACCTGGCCAGGAGCGGCCTGCTCACCGGCCCGCCCGATCAGCCGCTGCGCGACGATGACATCGAGCGCATGCTGCTCGCCCTCTCCGAGATGCTGCAGGTGGTGCGGCGCGAGCAGGTGTCGTTCCTGTCGCTGGCCGACGGCAAGCTGACGGTGCGCGACGGCAAGGAGGACAAGACGGTCGCCATGCCCGAGCGGCTGGCGACCTTCCGCCGCAGCGGCAGCGACCTGACCGCCGACAGCCTGGGGATGGTGCCGGGCGACAACCTGACCCTGTTCTGGCAGGACACCCACCTGGTGGCGGCGGTGCAGGAGGTGAACCTGGAAGGGGTGGCGTTCGACCGCACCAGCCCGTACAGCTCGTGGACCCGCTTCCACACCGATGCGCAGCTGGCGGCGACGATCGCCACGCGCTTCCCCGGATTGGGCTTTCACAACTTCGAGATCCTCGAACGCGGCGTGTCGGGGCGGGTCGGCAAGATCCGCATCGAGGGCGACGGCGGACGGACGGCCGAAGTGGAAGGGCTGGCGGTGCGCTGGACGCTGGACGTGCCGGACACCCTGTTCACCGTCAAGCGGCTGACGCCGCCCAAGCGCGAGGCGGGGTGGCTGTTCACCGGCCGCGGCTGGGGGCACGGCGTCGGTCTCTGCCAGGTGGGAGCGTACGGCATGGCGCAGCGCGGCCACACCTATCGCGAGATCCTCACCCACTACTATTCGGGCGTCGAGCTGTCGCGGGTGCGCCTGAGCCCGTCGCCGCCGACGCCGACAGCCGCCACCGGCGCCCGCCACTAAGCAGGAACCGCGCGGCTTCAGGGGGAGGCGGCCGGACGGAGCACCTGGGCGAGCAGCGAGATGGCGACGTCGAGGTGCTGGTCGGGTGCGAGCGCCGGGCCCAGCAGCTGGGCCTGGCCGGCGGGGGTGGCCAGCCGCTCGTCCCAGACGGCGCCCGGTACGTGGTGCCGCAGAAGGGCGGCCACCTGGGCGAAGTTGGCCTGCCGCGACGGGTGGAGCGCCGTGCCCAGCGAGCGGTAGAGCAGCTCGCCTTCGCGCCAGACCAGCGGCGGCAGGCCGCGGCCGTAGAGGTGCAGGAAGCCGCGCCGCTCCAGGGCGTCGGGCCGCCGCGGCGGGGTCACCGCCTTGGTCATGATCAGGCCGCCGGACAGGGCGGCGCGCACCAGGCTCAGCTTGCGGGTGGGCCGCGGCTGGTGGGTCCTGTGGCGCACCACCTCGAAGCCGCGCAAGACCAGGTCGATGTCGGCGTAGCGCACCGTCAGCGGGGCGGCGGCACGCGCTTGGACCTGCACGGCGTCGGCGCCGAACTCAAAGCCGCGCACGACGAAGCGGCGGTCGTCGGTTTCGATCGCCGGCTGGTCCAGCAGCAGCGTGTCGAACCCGCGCTGTTGCAGGATGGCGGCCGTCTGGTGCGCCGGCTGGGGCGAGGAGAAGCTGGCGATGACCGAGGGGCCGCCGCCCGGAGCACGCACGCGCGAGCTGGCTTCGTAGATCGTCTTGCCCAGGACCGCCGCCAGCTCGCGCGCCAGCAGCGCGTGGTTGCCCTTCAGGTTGTAGATCGCCAGAACGAGCACGCGGTCAAGGGGAGGATGCCGCGGCGGCGAAGTCGTCGAGCAGGCGCTTGAGCAGATCAGGTCCTACCGGCTTGACCAGGTGGAGGTCGAATCCGGCTTCCTCCGCCCGCTGCCGGTCGGTGTCGCGGCCGTACCCGGTGAGCGCCACCAGGTGGGTGGGCGCGTGGATCGGGTCGGCGCGCAGCATGCGCGCCACGGCGTAGCCGTCCATGTCGGGCAGCCCGATGTCGCACAGCACCACGTCCGGGCGCGAACGCCTGGCAAGGTCCACCCCGGTCGGTCCAGAGTGCGCGATTTGGACCGTGTGACCGAACAGCGCCAGGAGGTCGCCAAGCGTTTCGGCGGCGTCGTGGTTGTCTTCGATGATCAGGACGCGCAGGGTGCGCAAACCGCTGCCACCGGCAGCGCCGTGCCCGCCACTGTCTCCAGATCGGTCGTCTGGTCGATCGCCGGATCGGTCGTCTGGTCCGTCGCCGGGTCCGTCGCTTTCAAGCCCATGGCTTGAACCGCTCATTGAGCGATTCTAGCAGCCAGCATCCCTAACGCCCATGGCGGAAGACCAACTCCACGATCTGGTCGCAGGTGGCTTCCGCCACCGTCTCGCCCTGGCGCATTGCCGCCCGCGTCGCCTGCTTGAGGTGGTCGCGCAGCAGCTCGCGGCCGACGGCGCGCAGCGCTTCCTGCACCGAAGCGATCTGGGTCAGGATGTCGCCGCATACGCGGTCTTCCTCGATCATCCGCTGCAGCCCGCGCACCTGGCCTTCGATGCGCCGCAGCCGGTTGTAGCTGCGCACCTTGTCGGGGCCGTCGCCCGCCACCCTGGGGGTGTTGTCCTGCTCGAGCTCGGCGTCGTAGGGTCCGTCTAAAACGAGTGTTGCTTGCTCTGACATAGCATCCTCCCGCTAGAAAGGGTGAGGCGGCGGGCCGTTTGGGCGACAGAAATGCCATCTCGGATCGCAGGAAGTGTCTGTCTGCAGATCAATGTGATATGATTAAAGTCTGTAATTAATGATCATGCATACCCGCGACTATGAACAAGGCTCCGCTGGAGGGGTGCACTCGGCAGGGCGCGACGCACTAAGTTATAAAACTGCGGTTTTGCTGCGGGCCGGCAGGAGCTCCGAGACCGTCCGGACCACCCGACCGAAGAAGACCCCGGCCACTGCGGAGAAAAGAGAGGGACTCATGTTGCGTCGTCGTGGCGTACTTCACTTCCTGGCCGTGGTGGCGGTCGCTCTACTGTTTCCTGGCGGCATTCACGCCCGCGCTACCGGCGCTCCTGGTGTCACCGGCGCTTCCGGCGCCACCAGCGTCACCGGTTCCCCTGGCTCCCGTGGCGCTTCCGTCTCCACCGGCTCCACCCGCTCCACCGGCTCCACCGTCTCCACCGGCTCCACCGGCTCCAATAGATTGACCGGCGCCCCGGCACATGCCGGAGCGCGGGTGGCAAGGACGCCGGCGCCGGCGGGCACCACCTCGACCGCGGCGGCGTTATGGCACTGGCTGGCGGACCTTGCCGGCCTGGCGCCCAAGGCCCAACCCGGCCACGGCGCTCCGGTGCGGACTCTGGGAGGCGGTTGCCCAAACCCGGACGGAGGCCCTTGCACCTGACCGCCGGGCGCGGTGGCGGCAGGGTCGTCCTTCAGGCCGGCTGCCACCCGTCGCGATGGTCTGACTACGCGATGTGAGATAATTCTGTAATAATGTCTCGCGATGCGAACCCGAGGTCCCGAGGAGGTTCCGTGAACGACCACCCCACCGCCGCCGAGATCGCCGGCATGGCCCGCGGCACCATTTCACGCAATGGCCTCCAGCGGATGGTGGCGCACCTGCTCGAAGGCTGCCAGCGCTGCGCCCGGCAGCTCGCTTCGGCAATCGAGCTGACGACGCCGGCGCAGGCTGCCGCCAGTACCGGCGCCGCCTGCAGCGGTGCCGGCCCTGCGCGCCGGTCCTCATCGCAAAGGCGTTCGCTGGCTCAGTCGGCGGCTCCTCAAGCCTATGACCAGGCCGCCTACGATCCGCCGATCGCCCGCGCCTGCGCCACGGCGCTACGCCACTTGCGCCAGCTTGAGCACGACCGCCGTCAGGTGCGCGCGGGGGAGCCTGACGCGGCGCCTCCGGCATCGTCACTGGCGGCAACGGCGCGGACGCCGGCCGCGAAGGCGACCACCGCGCCGCTGGCCCTGGCGGCGACGCCGGCCCCAACTGCGCCGATGGCGACGCCGGCCCTGACTGGCCTGACTGCGATTCCGGCCCTGACTGACCTGGCCGCAACGCTGGCCACGACTCCTGCGACGAGGGCGGCGACCGCCAAGGCGACGGCGACGCCGGCCGGACAGGCTGACGCGGCGCCGCTTGCCGCGCTCGCTTCCCCCGGTGAGATCGCGCCGCAGGCGCGGCCGCCGGTCGCCGCCGCCGCGGCGCGAAGCCGGCGCAAGGATGGCTCCAAGGAGGGCGAGCGCCGGCACCCGGTCGCCCTGCTCAAGGTGGAAATGCTGCTCACCACGGCCTGGGATCTGCGCCACACCGACCCGCAAAAGATGCTCCAGATCGCCGAGCTGGCGCTCTCCGCGGCGGAGCGCCTGGATGGCTCCCGCCACGGCGAGGCGGCGGTGGCCGATCTGCGCGCCCGCGCCGCTGCCGAGCTGGGCAACGCCTACCGCGTCTGCGACGACTTCCTGCAGGCCGAGCGGATGATGGCCGAAGCGGTGCGCTGGCAGCGGCGGGGCAGCGGCGACCTGACGCTGGTGGTCCGCATCGGCGACCTGCTGGCATCGCTGCTGGTCGATCAGCGGCGATTCCCCGAAGCCGATGAGCTGCTCGACCAGGTGCAGAGCTACTACCAGAAGGAAAACGACCCCCACCTGGCCGGCCGGACGCTGATCAAGCGCGGTATCTTCGCCGGCTACGACGGCGCGCCGCGCCGCGCGCTCCGCTACCTGACGGAAGGGTTGGAGCTGATCGACGTGCAGCAGGACCGGCGCCTGGCGGTGCAGGCCGTGCACTCCATCCTGTGGAACCTGGTGGAATGCGAGCGCTACCGGCAGGCGCGCATCCACCTGTGGCGGACGCGCGCGCTCCTGCTGGAGCACGGCGGGGAAATCTACCCGCTGCTGCTGCGCTGGCTGGAAGGGCGGATCGACGCCGGCCTGGGCGAGCTGGACCGCGCCGAGCGCGAGCTGGCGGCGACGCGCCAGGGGTTTGCGGACGCCGGCTACATCTTCAACGCCGCCCTGTCATCGCTCGACCTGGCCGCGGTGTGGCTGCGCCAGGGCAAGACCATGGCCGTGCGCCAGCTGGTCGAAGAGATGATAGCGACCTTTCGCGCCCTGCGCCTGGCGCGCGAAGCGGTGGCGGCGCTGCTCATCCTGCGCGAAGCGTGCGATCGCGACGAAGCGACCCTGGACCGCGTGCAGGCGGTGGCCGCGCTGCTCACCGAGCTGGAGCATCAGCAGCCGCGCCGTCACTCCGAAACGCCGGTCGCCGATTGAGTCGCCCGCCGTCTGGAGGGCGGCGGCCGAACGGGTAGTGCAGACCGGTCGGGTCAGTCGTCGGGCCAGGAGTCTTGCGGCGGGATCTTGCCGCCGCCCAGCGGCAGCGGCGGCCCGACGCCGGCAGCGCCGGATGTGCCGGCGGGTGTCGTGGCTCCGATCAAGGTTTCTCGCGTTGCCGCCTTGAATCCGTCGCTCAATGCCGGCGGCCCGCCGCGATCCAGGACGCGGTCCAGAACGGCTTCGATGCGGCGGTCCAGCTCTTCGTTGGTCCACCGGCGCGACGGCGCCGGCGGCGGCGCGACGCGGCCGTAGCCCAGGCGCTGAAAGCTTTCCAGGACGCTGGTGGCGGCCGAGTCGCCGCCGTCTTCGACGCGCGGCTTGGCACACGCCAGCTGAAAGAAGCGCTCGGGTCTCATCCCGATCACTTCCAGGACGCGCAGGATGTGGCGGAGCTTGAGGTCGATGCGGCCGTTGAAGATGCGGTTGAGGGTTCCCGCTCCCAGATCGAGCCGGCGCTCGACCTCGCGCACCGAGAAGTCGGACAGCCGCACCAGGGCCTCGAGGACTCTCGCCATGCGGCGGATGTCGTCGTCGACCACGGCGCGAGTCTACACCAGCCATCCCGGCCCACCGTTGCCGCGTCGCCTCGCCGCGGGATAGCATCCGTTGGCTTCGCAGCCTGCGCAGCGCGCCCGCGCTTTCAGATAGAGGAGGCTTCCGTTGGACTTTGCCCTGACCGACGAACAGCGCGCCATTCAAGCGACCGCCCGCGACTTCGCGCGCCAAGAGATCCATCCGATCGTCGACGAGATCGACGAAAGCCAGCGCTTCCCGCGCGAAGTGATGATGAAGGCGGGGGAGCTGGGCTTTCTCGGCATCATCTTTCCCGAAGAGTACGGCGGCGCCGGCCTCGGCTATGTCGAATACGTGCTGGTCGTCACCGAGCTGTCGCGCGTCGACCCCTCGGTCGGGATCAGCGTTGCCGCCCACAACTCCTTGTGCAGCAATCACATCTACAAGTTCGGCAGCGACGATCAACGGCGCCGGTGGCTGCGCCCCCTGGCGGCCGGGGAAAAGATCGGCGCCTGGAGTCTGACCGAGCCCGGTGCCGGCTCCGATGCCGCGGGGACGCGGACGCGGGCGGACCGGGTGGCGGGCGGCTGGGTGCTCAACGGCGCCAAGACGTTTACCACCCACGGCCGCGAGGGCGACATCTGCGTCGTCTTTGCCGTCACCGACCCGGCGGGTCCGCGCCACCACAACATCTCCGCCTTCGTGCTGGACAAGGGGATGGACGGCTTCCGCGCCGGCAAGAAGGAAAACAAGCTGGGCATCCGCGCCTCGGACACCTCCGAGGTGATCATGCAGGACTGCTTCGTGTCCGAGGACCGCCTGCTGGGCGACGCCGGCGAAGGCTTCATCCAGGCGCTCAAGATCCTGGACGGCGGGCGCATCTCGATCGCCGCCCTGGGGCTCGGCACCGCCAAGGGGGCGTACGACACCGCGCGCGCCTATGCCAAGGAGCGCCACCAGTTCGGCAAGCCGATCGCCGCCTTTCAGGCCATCCAGTTCATGCTGGCCGAAATGGCGACCACGGTTGCCGCCGCGGAATGCCTCACCCTGGCCGCCGCCGAAGCCATGGACCGCGGCGCCGACGTGTCGCGGCTGGCGTCCGAAGCCAAGCTGTACGCCGGTGAAGCCGCCGTCTTCTGCAGCGAGCGCGGCGTGCAGATCCACGGTGGCTACGGGTTCATCAAGGACTACCGGGCCGAGAAGTTCTACCGCGACGCCAAGATCTGCACCATCGGTGAAGGCACCAGCGAGATCCAGCGCCTGGTGATCGCGCGCCAGCTCCTCAAGGAGCGCTAGTGGCGGCGCTCGGGCGCAGCCGGCAGGATTGGCCGCTCGACGAGCTGGTGGCGCGTCTGATGGAGCGCCAGCCGCGCGCGCTGGGACGCGCTGTGTCGCTGGTGGAAGACGGCGGTGACGCGGCGCGGCAGCTCGTCGCGCGCGTCTATGGGCACACCGGCCGGGCGCGGGTGGTGGGGGTGACCGGTCCGCCCGGCGCCGGCAAGAGCACGCTGGTGGATCGCCTGGCTCGCCACTGTCGCGGGCGCGGCGAAACGGTGGGCATCCTGGCGGTCGACCCCACCAGCCCCTTCACCGGCGGCGCCCTGCTGGGCGACCGCATCCGCATGCAGAGCCACTACACCGACGGCGGCGTGTTCATCCGTTCGATGGCCACGCGCGGTGCGATGGGCGGTCTGGCGCGCGCCACCCGCGACGGGGTGGATCTGCTCGACGCCGCCGGATTCGACTGGGTGTTGGTCGAGACGGTGGGGGTGGGCCAGGACGAAGTGGACGTGGTGCGTTCGGTGGATTCCGTCGTGGTGGTCACCCTGCCCGGCCTGGGCGACGAGATCCAGGCGATCAAGGCGGGCATTCTGGAGATCGCCGACGTGTTCGTGATCAACAAGGCGGACCGCGAAGGAGTGGATCGTGCCTGGAAGGACCTTCACATGATGCTGTCGATCGGCGACCACGGTGCCTGGCTGCCGCCGGTGCTCAAGGTGATCGCCACGCGCGACGAAGGCGTCGATCGGCTGCTGGCCGAGATCGACCGCCATCGCCGCCACCTGGAAGAGAGCGGCGAGCTCGCGGCCCGCCGCCGGTCGCACCTGCGGCTGCGCGTCGAAACCCTGCTCAAGGAGCGCGTCGTGGCGGCGGCCGACCGCCTGCTCGGCCTCGAACGCGAAGTCGAGCGCGGTTTCGCCGCCATGCTCGATCCCTACCAGGTGGCGGATCGGCTGTTTGCGGGCGTCGTCGACGGCGGCGCCGCTGCCGCCGCCACCGTCGCCGCGGAGCGAACGCTGTGATCCGCGGCGTCGATCACATCGGCATCGCGGTGCGTTCGATCGCCGAAGGCCGGCTGTTCTACGAAGCGCTGGGGCTGCACGTCGAAGCCATCGAAGAGGTTCCCGGCGACCAGGTGCGGGTGGCGATGATCCCGTGCGGCGGCACCCACATCGAGCTGCTGGAGCCCACCTCGCCCGACTCGCCGGTGGCCCGCTTCCTCGATCGCCGGGGGCCCGGCCTGCACCACATCTGCCTGGCCAGCGACGGCCTGATCGCCGACGACGCGCAGCTGCGCCAGAGCGGCTATCGGGTGCTGCGCCCGGAGCCGACGCGCGGCGCCGGCGGCTGCTGGATCCAGTTCGTGCACCCGCAGAGCACCGGCGGCGTCCTGGTCGAGCTGTCGCAGCCGGGCGACGACAGCGACGGCGAGCCCGCGCTCGAGCCATCGCAGCCCCAGCCCCCGCCGCCCCGGCCATGAGAATCCGCGCCGGTTCGATCATTGTCGTGCACCTCAACAACCCGACCGAGAAGTTCTGGGGGGTGCTGCAGGAGGTGGCGATGGCCGGCGTCTACCTGCGCGGCATCAGCGTCGACAGCTTCGACGACTGGATGGCGCAGGCGGTGCGCGGCAAGGACCAGACGCTCGGCCTCTGCTCCATGTTCGTGCCGCTGTTTCGCGTCGAGCGGATCTTCCTGGACGAGCCGGTGGGAGAGGTCGAGAGCTACCGCCAGCGCTTCTCCCGCCGCGTCGGGGTGGCGGTCGAGCGCTACCTGGACCTGGCCGATCCGGCCGGCGACGACGAAGGCGAAAAGGCCGGCTCGCCGCCGGAGATCCCCTCGTAACCCCCGCGGCCCCGACCAGACCTCCGGCGTCAGTGTGCCGGCGCCCTTCCCAGGGGGTCTTCGTGCTCGCCGATCCGCCGTAGCAGGCGGTCCGTCAGGCGGCGTAGCGGCAGCGGTCGCGGTGGCAGCTCGGGCGTCGCCGGCTGGGCGGCATCCGCCAGGGAGCCGTCCTGCGCCAGGCCCAGGCCCCGCACCCCCGTCAGACACCCCAGCGCTTCCAGCGCCTGGCCGCTGGCCAGCGCCAGTCCGGCCTCCAGCCAGGCGCGCTCCAGGTCTTCGCCGGGAGCGGCTGGCAGGTCGTAGAGCAGCCGCGCTTCGTACAGCCGCTCGCGCGCCGCATCCCGGCTGCCCAGCGCCGCTTCGCAGATCGCCAGACTGAGCAGCAGCCGCGCGGCCAGCGACGGCCATGCCGCCAGGTCGATCGCCTCCAGGGCAGCCCGCAGCTGCGGGCGCGCCTGCGCATAGTCGGCGTTCTCCTGCAGCAGGATGCCGGCCTGTGCGCGGCAGGCGGCCGCCGGCTCGGCATCCTCCAGCTGGCAGAACTGCTGCACGGCCTGGGTGAACAGTGCCACGGCCTCGTCGCGCGCCCCCTGGTCCACCCGCACCTGCGCCAGCCCCGCCGCCGCCAGGCCGCGTTCGCCGCTGGCCCCCGGCGGCACGAACGCCGCCATGGCCGCGAAGGACTCCTCCGCCGCCAGCCAGCGCTCGTCGTGCAGGTGGCACTTGCCGAGCAGCCAGCAGGCCAACGCCGCGGTGCGCCCGGCCGCCGTCCCCGGTTCCGCATCCAGCGCCAGCGCCACCGCCGCCGCCATCTCGGCCGCCTCCAAGTCCGGCACGCCTTCCAACAGCGCGCTCTCCGCCCGGTAGGCAAACAGCCGGGCCAGTGTTTCGCGCTGGAAGACCGGGTCCCGCCGCACCGCCTGCTGGCGCAGCCCGCGCGGCAGCCGCATCAGTTCTTCTCCCAACTCCCGGTCAAGCCCGCACGCCCTCACCATCGCCACCAACGACCGCAGCTCATAACCCTCGGGTCCGGCGGGGTGCCGCCGTGCCCGAAGTCCACCCGCATCCGGCAGTCGAGCCGGTGACAACCGGATGTCGCCATCGCCTCCCTCGCCAAGCTCGGAGTAGTCCATCAAACTCAGCGTACGGGGTAACCTTCTGTCTGCCAAGCGTTTGCCGCAAATCCAGAACCTTGGTGAGGCTTCTTCGCCAGTTTCCCGGAGATTGCCGCCTCCGGTAACGCCGCGCCGCCTCGCGGCAGTTGTCACGATCTCGCCATTTTGGTGGCATGGAACAGCCTCAGGTGTGTCAATATCCGCTGTATTGGCACTATTGAGGTCAAAAAGCACGACCAAAGAGTCGGGATTCACGAACTCGCGACTCCGCAATTGCGTCAATCGTGCGCGACCGTGCCTGCAGTGTCCCTGGGGAGGGTCTCCCGAGCCTGCCGCTGATGGCAGGATCTCGTGGTCCGAGGAAGGAGTGTTATGCCCCGCATCCTCTGCTTTCTGGTTCTGTGCGTTCTGATTCTGGCTGTCCCGATGACCGCGTCCGCCGCTCAGGCGGGCCGGACAACCGTCACATCGCATGGCAGCGGTGTGACCGCCTTCTGGTGGGCGATGCTTGAGCAGGTTTGGCACAATGCCACAACATTTAGCCCGTTCTGGCAACCGGCGCGAGGTGCCGGCGCTCAGCAGACCGGCAGCCGAGTGCGTCACTCCACGGTGACCACGCGGTCCACACCTCCGCTTACCGGCGGAGCCCATCTGGTGGATAACAACTGCGACGGCGGATCGATGTTGGATCCCAACGGCCACTGCGGGGGCTGAGCTATCTCCTTGCAGGTTACAGACGATCGCTCGGTCGGGTGCCGAGGCGAAGCTGGCGAGCGGGCTGTTATCCGGCGGCTTGCCGCAGCAGCTCGAAGGCGGCGAGAGCTTCGCGGTGTGTGCGCTGAGCACAAAACACCGCGGCGCTCTCGCGCGCCAAGGCTTGAGCCTCTGCCACCCGGCCGGCGGGAGCAAGAAGCGTCGCAAGCTCCAAGGACGCCAGAGCCGCGTCGTAGTTCACGTCGCAAGCGACAAACCGATTGCGCACTTCGGACAAGCTCGCGATGGCTTCGTCGACACGTCCCAGGCTGGCTGCCACTCGTCCTTTCAGCCACTGGACTCGGACCAGGTCCAAATCGCAGCCCAAGGGTTCGACCAGGCGGCGGGCCTCGTTCGCTACCGTGTCCGCCTCAGCGTAGCGTCGTAGCTCGCAAAGGCAATGCGCGACCAGCAACCGGTGGATGAACAGGAGACGAGGTTGCGCAGTGCCGTCGATCAGCGTCGCCGCCTCTTCGACGGCGGCCATTGCACGCTCGCAGTGGCCGTCGTCGCAGTGGCCGAAGTCCAATAGGGCGCGCGCCTTGTTGAGCAGGATCCGCACCGGATCGGCGCCGCTCTCCAATGCCCGGTCAAGCAGGGCCAGCGCCTGGTTGGGGCGGCCCTGGTCGATGCGGAGAGAGGCTTCCAGCTCCAGCAGCAGGCTGCCGTGAAGCGAGCCGATGCCAGTGCTCCCCTGCCATAGCTCTGCCGCGCGGTTGAACGACTGATCAGCGCCCGGCAAGTCCGACGACACCCGCAAGGCGTTGCCGAGGTGAGCCCAGGTGTAGCCCTGGAGGCATTCACGACGGCGCCGATCCCCAGGTACAGCTTCGGCAATGTCCACGGCCAACTGCGCCAGCTCGATCGCTTCGCCAGGCGCCCGCGGCGTCAATTCAAGGCTCTTGGCACAGAGCAGCACCGCCAGCGCTTCGCTCTGGAAGTCCGTGGCTTCTTCGACCAGGGCGCGGCGTTCCTGAGCGGATCTCTGGAGCAGCTTGGCGAGCAGCAGGGCAGCCCGATCGCCTGCGGAATTTGGCTTCGACGGCTCCGGCGGCTGGAGCGCCGGACGCAGGTGGGCGCGCAACAACTGCTGCAGATCATGCATCCAGTCCGAGGTGTCGGTGCGGCCGTGGCTGGAATCGGGTTTCTTGGCTGGCGAGCCCAACGTCTCCTTGCGCAGCTCGCGAATGCCCGCCAGGGCAACGCGCAGCGCGGCAGGGGTAAAGCCAAGCACCGAGCTGATGCGCTCCAGGGTTTCGGAGCTGGGCGTCTTACGTCCGGCTTCGATCGATGCCAGGTAACTGGTCCCTGTCCAGCCTAATGCGCGTGCGAGATCCTGCTGTTGCCATCCGCGACTCTGACGCAAAAGCCGTACTGCCAGGCCGAGCTCTGGAGGAGGCGGAGTGGTCATGGGATGTGGTGGCCGCAGGGATCTCACGCCGTCAGGATTGCCCAGCGATCACGACGTGCTCCTGAAGCACAGCCCCGGATTGTGATGGGCGCTGCAAAGATAGGTCACCAGCTGGCGGCAGAGCTCGGCCGTCGCGGTCTCCTTCTCGGCCGCTTGCCGGAACAGCTCCAACGCCGCCTGCGCTTCGCGGTGGACCTGCTGGGCGCGAAAGATCGCGGCGCTCTGCCGAGCCAAGGTTTTGACTGCGCCGGTGCGGTTTTCGGAGGCTAGGATGGTGGCCAGCTCAAGAGACACCAGGGCGGCGTCCCATGCGTTGTCGCGAACGATGAAGTCGCTGCGCACCTGGTGGAAGGTCGCAATGGCTTCTTCGCTACGGCCGAGGCCCGCGGCCAGCTTGCCCTCCAACCAGAGAATGCGGACGAGGTCGATCTCATTGCCGAGTCGTTCCGCCAGCATCCGCACCTGGCCGATGATCCCCTGGGCCGCAGGATAGTTTTCGGCGTAGCACCAAGCGTGAGCGAGGTACTGCAGCTGGATGAGAAACAGCCTTGGCTCACGCTCCGCATTGATCAAGGGCGCAGTATCTTGTAGCAGGTCGATCGCGCGCTCGTACTCGGCGACGTCGATCAGGGCCTTGGCCTTGTTGAGCAGCAGTCTGGGCGGCGCATTGCTGCTCACCAGGGCTTGGTCCAGCACGGCCAGCGCTTGCCAGGGTTGCCCTTGGTGCAGTCGCAAGGACGCCTCCAGGTCGAGCAGACGGCTGCCATCGAGCAGGCCGGATTCGTCGCCGGAGTGCCAGAGCTTTTTGGCCTGGCGGAAGGCATCTTCGGCTGCGGGAAGGTCGGAGGAGACGCGCAGGGCGTTGCCGAGATGGGCCCAGGCGTAGCCCTGGACACGGCGAGGCCAGGGATCGGCGCCGGGGACCTGAGCGGCGATCTCAAGGGCCATGTGAGCCAGCTCGACGGCTTCCTTGGGCTTGCGGGGCGCGGCTTCCAGGCTGCGCTCGCAGAGCAGCTCGCAGAGGCCCCAGGTCTGGAATTCGGGGGCGTCTTCGATCAGGACGCGGCGCTCCTGGGGCGAGCGGCGCTGCAGGCGTGCCCAGAGGCCGTGGGCGGCGCGGCGCTCTTCGAGGACGCGGGCGTCGGACAGGACGCGGTCCAGGGTTTCGCGGGCGAAGTCGCGGACGCGGGCGGCGATCTGGTCGGCGATGGCGTCGATGGGGAGCTTTTCGGTGTCGGTGGCGACGGCTTCGGTTCCCTGGGAGGCCTTGACCACCGACTGCACCCGGTCGAAGAAGGTGGCGGAGTAGCCGAGGGCGGCGAGCAGCTGGCGCTGGGTCTTGGCGGAGGGGGCGCGGACGGCTCGCTCGTAGTCGGAGACGCTGCCAGGTTTGAGCCCGGCTGCTTCGTCAAGGCGCTGTTGCGAGACGCCGCGCAGCACGCGCAGAACCATCAGGGTACCGGCGAGGGTGGTTCGCGGAGGTCCCCATTGAGACCGGACGCGCACGGTGGAAGCCATCGGTGATCCTCCCGAGACAGAGTCGCCATTTAAGAAACACGGTGCGCTCCAGCCCTGTGTGCGATCCGCGGAGCGCCTGCCGATCTGTTATTTCCCGGTAGAGATCTTAAGTGAGCGTGGCAAACCTGTCACGCCGGCCGGCGGCAAATCGTTGATTGTGGCGGCGCGGCGCGGCGAGATGATTACTTTTTGAGCCGTGCTTTGCTAGAACTGCACATTGGAGATAAAAAATGTCGCGGGGTCGACCTTCTTTGCCACCAGGTCGGCGGCGTTCTCGGCCGTCAGTACGAACTGTCCCGCCTTTTCGTGAGTCGGCGTTTTCATCAGCAGCTCGACCAGCTGCACCTGCTGGGGGAACCGCTCGCGCGCGCGCAGCAGGGCGTTGGCGCTGGCGTTGAGGGTCTGGAAGACCGACCCTTCCGATCCGGTGGTGAATTCCAGCAGCAGCCGGTCGGGCTGCGAACCGGTGAACATCTCGACGTCGTCCATCCCCTGGGAGTGGAAGAAGTCGCGCAGGTCGGCGGTGACGTCGGCGTGGGCATAGGGGGCGTGCGGCAGCGCCGCGAAGTCGACGTTGCCGGCATAGGTTCGCGCCGCCGCTCCCGGCTTGGTGTCGGTGGTCCGCTTGGCGGTCGGCAGCTCGCGGGAGGACGGCCGGTGGGTGGCGATGAGGTCGCTCAGGTTCTTGTCCTGCGCCGCCGGCAGCTCGTGGCCGGGAACGACCTTGGTGGTCCCCAGGTCGGTCGTGCCGTAATCCTTGGTGCGATTGGCGGCTTCGGTGCGCGGCACGTCGATCTGCTTGGCGTCGATGAAGGTCTGGATGCCGTTGGGCAGGGTGATGATGGCGTGCCCGTCCTTGACCTCATACTTGTCCTTTGCCGCGATCCGGGAGCCGTCCTTGAGCCAGATGACGTAGGCGGCGAGCGGTGTGACGCCGACCAGCGTCAGCAGCGCCAGGGCGCAGCAGAGAACCGGCATGGAAAGTCGGGACGAGCGCATTGCGATCTCCTTTGGGCTGCGCCGATTCTAGACTAGTGATCTGAGTCGGGGAAATCGATAGCGGGCGGCGCCGCAGGACGCAGCCGCCGCCACGCCGGGCCCAGGCCGCGGGGGAACAGCAGCAGGAAGTAGAGACCGGCGAGGATGCCGGTCGCCGCTCCCGGGATCTGGTCGAAGGCCTGCTGGCGCAGGTTGAAACCCATCGGGCGGGCCTGCCACTTGACCAGCACGCCCAGCGCCGACGCCAGCGCCGGCAGGTACCAGACCAGGATGGCGAGCCCCAGGAAGCGCAAGGCGGGAAGCTGCCAGGCAAGGCTCCGGTCGCGGGGTTCGCCGGGTTCGTCGCGGTCGCCCGGGTCGCGGCGGTCGCCGCGGCCGGCGGCCGCCGCGGCCGGCGACGGGCCGAGCAGGGCCGCGGCGACCGGCAGGCGCCGCGACAGCAGCCACAGGCCGGCGACCACCAGCAGCAGGTCGACCGCGACGCCGGCGGCGGTGTAGCCGAACAGGTCGCCCTGGCTGTTGCGGGTGAACAGCAGCCAGGTGGAGTAGCTGGCGGCGGTCACGATGCGCGACAGCAGCAGGATGGCAAGGGCGCAGACGCCGGCCACGGCCACGCCCAACGCCGGCCCCGTCGCCGCGGCCCCCTCCGCCGTTGCCGTCGTGGGGGCGCCGGCCGCCTCTTCCGCGGGGGCGACCAGCCAGCCCGCCAGCGCCCGCCGCCCGGCGAGCAGGGCCAGGCCGAAGGTGGCGTGCAGCAGCAGGCTGACCACGCCGCCGACCAGCGCCGCCTGGATCTGCAGCTGGCCGCCGATCATCTGGCCGCTGCGCGGCAGCGCCGGCAGCAGCTGCGACAGACCGATCAGCGCCAGGAGCAACGAATACAGGCCGGCCAGGCCGAACACCAGCGCTCCCAGATCGCGGCTCTTCATCGACGCTTGCCTCCCCCGTTCCCCCGCCGCCGCCAGGCCGGCGGACGCCCGATGGGGCTCTGGTATCATAGCGTCCCGCCTCAAGCCGCCGGCGGGCGGCAGACCCGGAGAGTCGACGCCATGTTGATCGTGATGAAGATGGATGCAGCGCCGGAGCAGGTCACCGGCGTGGTGCGCAAGATCGAGTCGCACGGCCTCAAGGCCCACCCCATCGCCGGCGCCCAGCGCACCGCCATCGGCATCACCGGCAACATCGGCGTCGTGGACCGCGCGCTGTTCGCTTCCCTGCCGGGGGTGCTCGAAGTCATCCGGGTCAGCCACCCCTACAAGCTGGTGTCGCGCGAATTCCGGCCGCAGGACACGGTGGTGGAGATCGGCGGCGTGCGGATCGGCGGTCCGGAATTTGTCGTCATCGGCGGCCCCTGCTCGGTGGAAAGCTACGAGCAGACCCTGCGCATCGCCCAGAGCGTCAAGGCGGCGGGTGCGCGCCTGCTGCGCGGCGGCGCCTACAAGCCGCGCACCAGCCCCTACAGCTTTCAGGGGCTGGGTGAAGAGGGCTTGCGCATCCTGGCGCGCGTGCGCGCTGAAACCGGCCTGCCGGTGGTGACGGAAGCGACCGACATCGACGTGCTGGACCAGGTGGTCGAATACGCCGACGCGGTGCAGATCGGCGCCCGCAACATGCAGAACTACACCCTGCTCAAACGCGTCGGGCGCTGCGCCCGGCCGGTGCTGCTCAAACGCGGCATGACGGCGACGGTGACCGAGCTGCTGCTGGCCGCCGAATACATCCTGGACCAGGGCAACCCCAACGTGGTGCTGTGCGAACGCGGCATCCGCACCTTCGCCGACCACAGCCGCAACACCCTGGACCTGACGGCGGTGCCGGTGGTCAAGCGCATCAGCCACCTGCCGATCATCACCGATCCCAGCCACGCCAGCGGCGACCGCGCGCGGGTGCTGCCGCTCGCCCGCGCTTCGGTGGCGGTGGGGGCGGACGGGGTGATGATCGAGGTCCACGATCATCCCGACCAGGCGCTCTCCGACGGCGACCAGGCCCTGCTCCCCGAAGAGTTCGAGCGCCTGATGGCCGCGGTGCGCCTGCTGGCGCCGGCGGTGGACCGCAGCGTCCCGACCTATGCTGCCCGCTGAGCGCGAGCGTTCCGGGCTGCTGGTCCTCGAAGACGGCAGCGTCTTCGAAGGCGCGGCCGCGGTCGCCGGCACGCGCTTCGGCGAGGTCGTCTTCAACACCTCGATGACCGGCTATCAGGAGGTGCTGACCGACCCCTCCTACCGCGGCCAGATCGTCGTCATGACGCAGCCCCACATCGGCAACTACGGCACCGCGGCCGCCGTCGCCGAATCGGCGCGGCCCTGGGTGGAGGGCTTCGTCGCCCGCCAGTTCACCGGCCGCCCCTCCAACTTTGCCAGCGACGAAGGCCTGCTGCCGTACCTGGGCCGCTGGCAGGTGCCGGCGCTGCACGGCATCGACACCCGCGCCCTGGTGCGGCGGCTGCGCGATCGCGGGGCGCTGCGCGGCGTGATCACCTCGGAGCGCTCGACCGTCCAGCCCTTGCTGGCCGAGCTGGCCGACTTTCCCCTGATGGCCGGCCGCGCCCTGGTGGACGAAGTGACCACGGCGCGCCCCTACCAGGTGCCGGCCGACGCGATCGCCGGGGCGGACCTGGCGAGCGGCGCGGCGGCGGCCCGCTGCCATCTGGCGGTCTACGACTTCGGCGTCAAGTCCAACATCCTGCGGGCGCTGGCGCGGCGCGGCGCGCGCCTGACGGTGCTGCCGGCCCACACCCCGGCGCGCGACTGCCTGGCGCTCGGCGTCGACGGGGTGGTGCTGTCCAACGGCCCCGGCGACCCCGAGCCGCTGGTCGACATCGTCGCCGCGGTGCAGGAGCTGCTGGCGGCGCGCACGCCGGTGCTCGGCATCTGCCTGGGCCACCAGCTGCTGGGGCTGGCGCTGGGGGGGACGACGTTCAAGCTCAAGTTCGGCCACCACGGCGGCAACCAGCCGGTGCGCGACGTGCGCACGGGGCAGGTGGCGATCACCAGCCAGAACCACGGCTTCGCGGTGCGCGCCGAAACGCTGCCGGCCAGCTGCCAGGTGACCCAGCTGAACCTCAACGACGGCACCGTCGAAGGCTTCGACGTGGCCGGCTTCCCGGTCTACTCGGTGCAGTACCACCCCGAAGCGGCGCCCGGGCCGCACGACGCGGCCAGTCTGTTCGACCGCTTCTTGCACGCGGTCACTCCCGGCGCCGGCGGCGCCACGACCGCGCCCCACGCGCCAGATACCGCCGGCTCGCCCGGCGACCCGTCGCCGCACCCTTCATGAGCGCCGGCGCGCCGGACCGCGGCGTGCCGCTCGCCAGGTCGCTGGTCTGGACGGTCGCCTGGCGCTTCCTGCGCGGTCGCGGCGCCGGCCGCAGCCGGCTGCTCGGCGGCACGGCGCGCGCCGCGCTGGCCGCCACGGCGCTGGGGGTGACGGCGATGGTGATCGCCATGGCGCTGATGACCGGCTATCGCGAGGACCTGCAGAGCAAGCTGATCCGCGGCAACGCCGCCGTCGTGGCCTATCCGCTGGAGTCCGGTGCCGCCGGCAGGCTGGACGCGGCGCATTGGAACCGCCTGCAGCGCATCCCCGGCGTGCGCAAGGTCGGGCGGGTGGCCTACGGGCAGGGGTCGCTGGCCAGCGCCCGGCGCGGCGACGGCGTCGACGTGGTGCTGCGCGGCGTCGAACCGGAAGGCGGCCAGCTGGGCGCCGGCGCGGCGGACCTGGCGCCGTCGGCGCAGGGCCTGCCGGGGGTGGTCATCGGCGCCGACCTGGCAAGCCGTCTGGACGTGCATCCCGGGGAAGTGATGCGCCTGGTGGCGCTCGGCTTCGAGGAGGGGCGCCCGCGCTTCCGCTTCCTGAGCGTCGAGCTGCGCCGCACGTTCAGCACCGGCTTTGCCGAGTTCGACCGCAGCTGGGTGCTGCTCGATCGCTCGCGGGTGGAGCACGCCATGGGGCTGCGGGAATCGTCCGACCTGCTGGAGTTCACCGTCGCCGACCCGGCGACGGCGCCGGCGATTGCCGAAAAGGTCTCGCGCGTGCTCGATTCGGGCTACGCGGTCACCGACTGGCAGCAGCTCAACCGCGAGCTGTTCACCGCCTTGCGCGTGCAGCAGGCGGCGCTCTTCGTGGTGCTCGGCCTGATCGTGCTGGTGTCGACCTTCAACGTCGCCTCGACCCTGGTGGTGCTGGTGCGCGAGCGGATGCGCGACATCGGCGTGCTGGGGGCGCTGGGCCTGGCGCCGGGACGCCTGCGCCTGGTCTTTCTGGCGTACGGCGGCATCCTGGGGAGCGCCGGCACCCTGCTCGGCGTCGCCGTGGGCTCGGCGGCGGCCTGGGTGCTGACGACGTTCCACCTCATCCACTTCGATTCGGACGTCGCGGCAATCTACTTCATCAGCTTCGTGCCGTTCCGCGTCTCCGGCGGCGACCTGGCCGCCGTGGTGGGTTTCGCGCTCGCCGTCACCCTGCTCGCCTGCTGCGTGCCGGCCTGGCGCGCGGCGCGGGTGGACCCCTCGGCAGCCCTGCGCTACGAGTAGCGCCCGGCGGCCGCCCGCCGCCCGCCGCCCCCCGCCGTCGCCGGCCGGTCGGCTCCGGCCGCCCCGCTCCAGCCGCCTGGATGCCGATCCAAACACTTGATTCGCTTGCTGCGTATACCAATATGGAGCAGGCGAAAAAGACAATCTCCTCTCCACCTCCCTCCTCCAAGCCCCGCCCGACGCGGGGCCTTTTTTTGCTCGCCGCGGTCCACCGCGGCAGCCGGAGCGTGGCTCGGCAGCCCGCAGGGGTTCCCCGAGGAGGTCGTGCCGGTTGAGCGGGTCTAGTGAGATTGCGGGTTGGTGGAGGGCGCGGCCGGCGGTGTCGAGCGGTCGTTGTCGAGCGGCGAGAGCGGCGCGACGGCGGGCGGCTGCGGCGGGTGGAGGCGCCACCACCAGGGCCACTGCGCGGGCTTGAGCCTGCCCATCTGCCCCGGACCTTCCAGGGCCAGCCGGGACACCAGGTCGACGTAGCGCTGATCCTGGTCGGGAGTCAGCAGCGCCCGGCTGTCCAGCACGTTGGACACCACGGACTGTTCGAGGCCGAGGTAGATGCCGGCGCCCTCGCGCAGCAACTCGTCGAGGCGCGCCTGGTCGGGGTGCGGGCGGATCAGCTCGGCGCGCACCTCTTTGCGGATCTCGGGCAGGCGGACGCGCGGCGCGGCGGTTTCGCTGAAGAACTGGCGCTGGCGCTCGATGAAGCGCCGCCGCGCGGGCCCTTCAAGCCCCAGGCGATCAGCCAGCTGCTGCAGCCGTCCGGCGGCCGCGGGGCGCAGCGCTTCCTGCTGGGTGCGGGCGACCGCCGGGCTGCTCAGCGCGAGGTCGATCAGCAGCCCCAGGTTGAGGCCGACCGACAGCAGGAGCGCAAGCAGCGGCCACCAGCGCCTCACCTAGTGCCCCGCACGGTTACTTCGTTTGCCATTCGCTTGCCCTCCACGCCCCTGGCTTCGTTGCGCCTCCTCGACATACGTTTCGACTATGCCTGCGTCGGCGGCGCCTCGCCAGGAACGGGGATGGCGGCGCGACTGACAAGCGGATTAACCGTGCGGGACACTAGTCGCCTCGGCGGGCGGCGCTGGCGGCGGATCGCCAGGGGCCGTGTCGAGCAGCGCCCAGTAGCTTTCGGCCAGCGCCGGCAACCCTGCCGCCTGGCCGCGGTCGTCTAGCGGCGGCCGCACTCCCAGGCCGGCGCCCAGCAGCAGGCCGGCGACGAGCGCCGCGGCGCCGGTGGCGCGCACCCACTTGGGGATGGCCGCCCAGCTGATCGGCGCGGTGCGGGACGCCGCGGCAGCCGCGTTTGCCGCCCGGATGTTGGCGGGGGGCAGGGGCGAGGGCACGGTGGCGCGGACGTGGGCCATCAGCCGGCCGCCGAAGCCCAGCGGCACCGGTGCCGCCGGCGGCTCCGTCAACCGCGTCCAGGTCGCCTCAAGCCGCCGGTAGCGGACCGCCAGGCCAGGATCGCGCCCGAGGCGGTCGCGCAACGCGCGCTCCCGCTCCGCCGGCAGTTCGCCGTGGAGCAGCCGCATCAGGTCCAAATCCGGGTCGTGCGTCATGCCAGCCTTCTCTCCCGATCATGAAACCCGCGGGGCGGCGGATTCCTGCGCCGCCTCGACGCGGCGCATGGCGCGGAACAGGCGGCTCTCCACCGCCCCCTCGGAGATCCCCAGGACTTCGGCGATCTGCCGGTAGGACATCCCTTCGAAGCGTGCCAGGACCAGCACCGCGCGCTGGTTGGGTGGCAGCTTGGCGATGGCGCGCCGGGTGTCCTGCCAGCGCTGGCGCGCGGCGAGCACGGCGGCGGCGTCGGGGCTGCCGTCGGGCGGATCGAACGGCGCCGCGTCGCGCTCGTCCGCCGTCTCCCAGGGGACGAAACGCACCAGGCGCCGGCGGCGCAGCTTGTTGAGGCAGTGGTTGGTGGCGATGCGGTAGAGCCAGGTGTAGACCTGCCCCTGCGGGCGGAAGTCGGCGGCCTTGCGATAGGCCTTCAGGAACACCTCCTGCGCGGCGTCGCGGGCCTCCTCGGCATCGCCCAGCAGGCGCTCGCACAGCCGCAGCAGCCGTTCCTGGTGGGTTTCGACCAGCGAGGTGAATGCCTCGGTGTCGCCGGCCGCGACGCGGGCCAGGGCCTCCCAGCCCGGATCGGCCACCGGTTCCGGTCGCAGGTCGCTCACCATGTCAGCGCGGCCCATCCCATCGGCGGGCGGTTGATGGCAGAATCCCGCCTGTGATCGAACGCATCCAACGCTACCTCACCGATCCGGCCAGCGCCTCGTTCGAGGAGCTGGCGCTCGCAGTCTTCGCCTACCAGTACGCCAACGTCGAACCCTACCGGCGCATGTGCGACAGCCGCGGCGCCACCCCCGGCACGATCGCCGACTGGCGCCAGGTGCCGCTGGTGCCGGCGGAAGCGTTCAAGCGGGTGCGGCTGGCTGCCGCGCCGCCGCAGGAGATCTTCCGCAGCAGCGGCACGGCCGGCAGCCTTGCGGCTGGCGCCGCGCCGGTCGCTACCGGCGCCCCCGGCGACGGCGCGGCAGAGGCTGGTGACGGCTCGGGTGCCGCCAGCGCGCCGTCCGCCGATGCGCCGCCGGACGGCGGCCGCAGCGTCCACTACCATCCGTTCCCCGACCTCTACCGGCGCACCATCGACGCCAGTTTTCCGATGTACTGCCTCCCCCGCACGGGCGGCGACCTGCGCTTCCCGATGCTGTCGCTGGTGCCGTCGCGCGCGCAGCTGCCGGACTCCAGCCTGTCGTTCATGATCGATCATGTGCTGACCCGATTCGGTGCCTCCGGCAGCGTCGTGGCCTGCGGCAAGCGCGGCGTCGAAGCCGTGCCGGCCCGTTCGTGGGCCGCGGTGCAGCAGCGGGCCGGCGCCCCGGCGGTGGTGCTGACCACCTCCCTGGCGCTGTCGCAGTGGCTCGACGCACTCGAACGGCAGGATTTGCGCTTCCGCCTGCCAGCCGGCAGCGCGGTGTTCGAGACCGGCGGTTTCAAAGGTCGTGCCGGGGAGGTCTCGGTGGCGCGCGAGCGGGTGCGCCTGGCGCAGCGGCTGGGGGTGCCGTCGCACGCCGTGGTGCGCGAATACGGCATGACCGAGCTGACCAGCCAGTGCTACACGCGCGTCCTGCAGGGGAGCGATCCCGACCACTTCGTGGCGCCGCACTGGGTGCGCGTGCGGGTCCTCGACCCCGCCACGCTGACCGAAGCAAAGCACGGCGCGCCGGGCCTCCTCGCGATCTTCGACCTGGCCAACCTGGGTTCGGCGGCGCACCTGCTGACCGCCGACATGGGCGAGGCGGAGGGGGAGGGCTTCCGGCTGCTCGGCCGCGCCGCCGGCGCCGAGCTGCGCGGCTGCTCGCTCACCGCCGAAGAGCTGTTTGCCGCCGGCGACCCCGGCGCCGCCGCCGGCTGAAGCCCGCCGGCGGCCGCTCAAGCCGCCGGACCCGACGCGATCGGGGCGGCCAGACAGGCCTCGGGGATGCCCCAGGCGTCCACCAGAGGCAACGCCAGCGTCCTTAGCTGGCCGCACAGGCGATCCACCTGGCGGCGCACCGCCTTGGCCTGCACCGGCTCCATGTGGCCGCTCTCCAGAAACCAGGCGGCGTCGGCTTCGATGCGCGACAGGGCAAAGAGGTCGCGCAGCGCGGTCAGCGCCGGCCCGCAGCCGTCCGCCGCGGGCGGCTGCCCGCCGTCGGCCGGCGCCCCGTTCGCGGCATCGGCAGCGGTGGCGTCGGCGGCATCGGCGATGCCTTCGGCGACGATCCGCTCGGCGTAGGCATGGCCCAGGGCCAGCAGATGGGTCTGGCACTGGTTGAAGGCGGCCAGCGGGGTGGCGCCCTGGGCGATGGCGTGCTGCAGCCGCCGCGCCACGCTCGCCAGCAGGTGCTCCTCGCGCAGCCGCAGCAGGCCCGCCTGGAACTGCGGGTCGCACAGGTGCTCGGGATCGGTGCGGCGGTTGGCGATCGGGTTGCGCTCGGCGAGCGCGGCGGCGGCGCGCTCGGCGGCGTAAAGGCCGAGCGAGATGAAATTCATGTGGCCCAGGTGCTCGCGGTGGGAGCTGAGCAGGCCCTTGGCCACCTGTTGCAGCAGCACCGTGTTGTCGCCCTCGAAGGTGGTGTAGATGTCGGCGTCGCCCCGCAGCAGCGGCAACCGGTTGGCGGTCAGGTACCCCTGGCCGCCGCAGCACTCGCGGCAGGTCTGCAGGGTGGCGACCGCATGCCACGAAGCGTACGCCTTGAGCGCCGCGGCCAGCCCCTCGACCTCGCGCGTCTCCGTCTCGCCGGCCTCGCTGCGGGCGAGGAAGCGGGCGACCAGCCGCTTGTGGGCGAAGTCGAGCGCGTAGGTGACGGCGAGCGGCGGCAGCAGGCGGCGCTGGTGGGACGGGTAGTCGAGCAGCGCCAGCTCCGCCTCGCCCGGCGGCCCGAACTGGTGGCGGCTGCTGCCGTAGCGCAGGGCGATGGCCAGCCCCGACTTGGCCGCCGAGACCGCGGCGGCGGCGACGCTGATGCGGCCGCCGATCAGCGTCCCCAGCATGGTGAAGAAGCGCCGGGCCGGGCTGGCGATGGGGCTGGTGTAGGTGCCGTCCGGCGCCACCGCGGCAAAGCGGTCAAGCAGGTTGTCGCGCGGCACCCGCACCCGCGCAAAGCTGATGCGGCCGTTGTCGACGCCGTTGAGACCCCCCTTGTCGCCGCAGTCGGCCAGGGTGACGCCGGGCGCCGGGGTGCCGGCGTCGTCGCGGATCGGCACCACGAAGGCGTGCACGCCGTGCGACGCGCCGCCGGTCTCGAGCTGCGCGAAGACCGTCGCCAGGCGGCCGTGGCGCGCCGCGTTGCCGATCCAGTCCTTGCGGTCCAGCGGCCGCGGGGTGTCGATCTCGAACTCGCCCGCCGCGGCGTCGTAGCGCGCGACGGTGCCGATGTCCGCCACGTTCGAGCCGTGCAGCGTCTCCGACATGGCAAAGCAGCCCGGCAGCTCGAGCGTCCCCGCCGCGGGCAGGTAGGCCCGGTGGTGGCGCTCGGTTCCCAGCTGCAAAATGCTGCCGGCGAACAGGCCGAACTGCACGCCGAACTTCACCAGCAGGCTGCCGTCGTGCAGCGCCAGCGTCTCGAACGCGGCGATGAACGACCCCAGGTCGTCCTCGCCGCCCGCCTGGCGCGGCAGCGACAGCGCCCCGAAGCCGCGCCGCGCCAGCTCCCTGCACCAAGCCAGCACCTGCTCCCGATAGCGCTCGCGGTCGGCGAGCACGCCTTCGTCCACGTGGCGGAACCCCGGCTCGGCCAGCGTCGCCCGCATCCGCGCCCGCACCGCCCCGTAGGGCGCATCCAGCCGCTCGCGCAGCGCCGCCACGTCCACCCGTATCACCCCCTCGGGCCGCGCCGCCGCCCCTGCCGCCTGGTCTGAAGACATGCTCCCCCCGCGCCGTGCCGCGCCGTCCACCGGCCGGATGCCGGATGCCCCGCCTCCACCCACCCGCGCTGTCGCTCGTCCGCTGCGATCAGTCTACTCCCGCGCGCCGTCGGCGATCGTCGCCGCCATCCGCGATCGGCCGCGACCGTCTGCCCCTCTGGATGGCGGGCAGTTTTATTCTGAGGGCATAATCGCGGTCGCATGGAGCGAGCCTTGGGAAGCGCCCTGCGCGACTACCAGCTGCCGGCGGCGGTCCGCCGGCCTGTGCTGTACCAGGCCGCGGCCGGCGGCGGCGCCTCCTACGTCGCCGCGCGTTGGAACGCGGCTGCGCTGGCGAATGTGGCGGCGGTGCTCGCCAGGGGTGCCGGCGCCCTGCAATCGGTGTCGGATCAGGAACTGCTGGATGCGTGGGCGGATACCGTGGAGGCGTTCCTGGACCCGCGTTCGCCCGAGCGGCGCGACCTGGCGCCGGCGCTGGCGGCGACCAGCAACCTGTCGCCGGCGGGTCTGGCGGCGGCCCTCGCGGCGGTGGTGGGAGGCGTGCGCCGCGAAGCCGCCGGTGCCGTGCTGCGCCGCGGCGCGGCCTTGCGCCAGGCGCCGCCCCGAGCGGCGGCCGCGGCGCGGCCGGGCTTTGCCGGCGGAGCGCCGGCGCTCGACGGTCCAAGGGCGGGCGCTGACGCCGACGCTCCCGTTCTGGTGATCCTGGCTTCCAACCTGCCGGGCCTGGCGGTGCAGCCGCTGCTGGCGGCGCTGGCGCTGCGGCGGCCGGTGCTGCTCAAGTCGTCTTCGGCGGAACCGCTGTTCGCGCCGGCATTTGTCGCCGCCCTGGCGCGGCGTGAGCCCTGCCTGGGCGAAGCCATCGCGGCGGTGACCTGGCGCGGCGGCGACGCGGACCTGGAAGCGCCGCTGCTGGCCGCGGTGGGTACGGTTGTCGCCTACGGCGAAGCCGCGACCGTGGCGGACCTGCGGCGGCGCGCGGCGGCACCGGTGGTCGCCTATGGCCCCAAGATGAGCCTGGCGGTGGTGGCGCCCGGCGGCGACGTCGACCTGGCCGCGGTGGCGGCGGGTCTGGCACGTGACGTGGCCCTGCTGGACCAGCGCGGCTGCCTTTCGGTCGTCGCCGTCTACGTGAGTGGAGGCGCAGGTGCGGCATCTGCAACCGGTGTGGCCGCCGCAGGCAGCTCCCATGCCGCCGCCTCCGATCGTGATCGCGCTGGCGAAGCTGCGCTCCGGCTTGCCGCGGCGCTGCATGCGGCGCTGGCCGATCTGGCGGAGCTCTGGCCGCCGGGGGCGGCGCCGGTCGGCGCGCTGGCGGCGGTGCAGCACGCTCGCCTTAGCGGTGAGATGGAGGGCGCGTGGAGCGTCCCGCCGGCAGGGTCACCGCTAGCGGCGCCGGCGGCCGGCACTGTCCTGGTGGAGCCGGACCCGCGGTTGCGACCGTCCCCCGGCTTGCGGACCGTGCGCGTCCATCCGCTGGCGGACCTGAACCACCTGCCTGGCATCCTGGCGCCGTGGACCGGCCGGCTGCAGGGCGCCGCGCTGGCCGGCGCCGCCGCCTGGGACCTGGTGCCCCGCCTGACTGAGCTGGGCCTGTCGCGGTTTGCCGCGCCCGGCGACCTGCAGGCCGCCGACGCTTCATGGCAGAACGGCGGTGTCGACCTGCTCGCCGCGCTGGCCGCCCCGCAGCCCTGACCGCAAGCCCGGCCGACCGGCTTTGGATCATGCCGCGTTGCACCCGGCCGGGAGTGCCGGCCCAGGCGACAGCCCCGGCCGGCTTGCCGGGACTGCCAGGAAGGGCGGACAGCCCCGGCAGCGTCCTCTAGCTGTGCGTGCCCTTGAGGATCTGGACCAGCATGGTTTCGGGGGAGTTCCAGGACAGGCCGGTGATGCGGCCGATCTCTTTGTCGCCCAGGTAGACGATGCCGGTGGGCACGCCCGAAATGGCGTTTTCCTTGGCGATCGGTTCGGTGCCGAAGTGCGGCGGCAGGCCGAAGTATTCGATGTGGATGTTGGAACCCTTCAGCTGCTGTTCGACCTTGATGGCGTGCGGCACCATTTCCCGGCAGTGCGGGCACCAGCTGCCGAAATAGATGCGCAGGCGCACCGCGCGCGGCTCCTTGCGCAGCGCGGCGACCGCCGCGGCGTTGGTCTGGTAGGCGGCGGCGCGCGTTCCGTATTCGGGGTTGTGCTCGACGACTTCTTCGGCGCGGTGCAGACCGACCAGCGGCGGCGTCGGCCGCAGCTCGACGGGCTTGCCGTCCACCTTGAAGTGGACCACCTCTTCGATGAAATCGATCCCGCCCTGCTGCGCCAGCACGGCGCCGGGAAGCAGGTCGATCGAGCCGTCCGGTTTCTTGTCCACCTTCATCAGGTTCACCGTCTGGGCGGAGTTGGAAGAGGGCAGCAGCAACACCGGCGAGGTCAGCGACGACGAGATGATGAGCATGCCGCCCACCCGCTGGCTCATGTAGATCTCGGCCGGCACCTGCTTGCCCGCGAGCACCACCACGTAGTCGCTGGTGCGGGTAAAGTCCCGCATGGCGCCGTCTCCGGGACCGGGGGAAGCGGCCTGAGCCGCGGCCAAGGTGGCAGGGCCGCCGGCGGCAAGCAAGCAGATGGCCAAGATCGCTGCGACGGTCGAGAGCTGGCGGTGGGTCATCGATTGGGCCTCATGAACGGTGGTGATCGGCGGCGGCGGCGCTTGCGGTCGGCAGCGGCGGCAGGCCGGAGAAAGTGGCCGTCACGCGCCCGTCCTGCACGGCGAACGAGCGGGGAAGCCGGCGATACAAAGGGCGCAGCAGCTCGGCGGGTGCTTCGGCGACGCGGAAGGCGGGACCCCATTTCCAGAAGAACGTGCGCTGGCGCGCCTCATCCGAGGCGGTCAGCACCCACACCGCCGCGGCGCCGGGCGAGCCCGCATAGGCGTTGAGCGCCGGCACCGCCTTGGCGAGCGCGTCGTCGTCGATGTCGTCGAGCACCACCATGTGATTGCCGTGGTCCAGGTCGGGCACGATGGTGTTGAGGCAGGCGCCGCCGCCGCGCGGATCGCCGGCGCAGAGCTGGTCGACCGACGCGCCCGGCTTGAGGCGGGTGGCAAGGTCGTCGAGCGGCAGCGCCGGCGCCCGCCAGGCGAACACCACGACCGCCGCCGTGAACACCGCGACGACCAGGGTGCGCGCGGTGGGCGCCGTCCGGCGCGGCGCCGGGGCGCGGCCTCGCCAGGCCAGGAGCAGCGCCGGCACCAGCAGCAGCAGGTCCTGCCAGAAGGCCGCCGCCGGTGTGCGCTGGACCAGATTGCCAAAGCAGCCGCACGAGGCGCCGGCCGCGGTCTGGCCGTGCGCCGCCAGCCACCAGCTGCGGCCGTTGAGCGCCACGAAGAGCGCCACCAGCAGCGTCACCGGCACCAGCACCCACAGCCGCCGCAGTCCCAGCAGCAGCGCCATGCCCAGCGCCGCTTCCACCGCCAGGGCGGCAAGTGCAAAGATCTCAAAGGTTTCGGGGATCGCCGGGGCCTGTCCGCCCGGCGCTGCGCCAACGCCGCCAGCGCCGCCGGTCCCCGCGCCGCCCGCAACGGTTGCGGGCATCGCCCACGACAGCAGCCCTTCGTCCTGCAGCAGCTGGGCAAACGCATGCGGATCCAGCGCCTTGCCCCAGACCGCCACCAGCAGCACGGCGCCCAGCAGGCAGCCGCCGGCCGTGCCGAGCCATCGCCAGAGCCGCCCCGCGCCGGCACCGGCCGGCGCCGCCAGCGGGCGCAGCGCCCAATCGCGCTCGGCGCGCCGGGTGACGGACTGCGGGCGCTGGGCGGTGGCTGGGGAGGTGGCGTCCGGTGGGTTCATGGAGTCCATGCGCGGCATCTGGCGGCTCATTCTACAGCCGCCGCCATCACGATCGGGCTTTCGGGTGCCGCCCAGCCCAGGTGACGCCGCAGCTCGTCGGCGGTGGGGCTCACCACGCGGTCCAGAAACGTTTCCAGCGGGCCGCAGAAAAGCAGCGCGCCGCCGTGGACGCCGCCGCCGGGTCCCAGGTCGACGATCCAGTCGCAGCGGGCCAGCAGGTCGGGGCTGTGCTCGACCACGATCACCCCGTCGCCGCGCTGCACCAGGCGGCGCAGGGTGTGGCAGAGCAGGTCGATGTCGGCCAGGTGCAGCCCGGTCGTCGGCTCGTCGAACAGGAACAGGCGCTTGCCTTCGGCCGCCGGGCGGTCCAGAAAGCTGGCCAGCTTGAGCCGCTGCGCTTCGCCGCCCGACAGGGTCGACGTCGGCTGGCCGAGCCGCAGGTAGCCCAGCCCGGCGTCGGCCAGCAGGCGCAGGCGGCGGCACAGCCGCTTCTGCTCGGCAAAGGCTTCGATCGCCTGGTCGACGGTCAGCTCCAGCGTCTCCGCGATGTTGCGCCGCAGGTAGCGGACGGCCAGCACCTCGGGGCGGAAGCGGCGCCCCTGGCAGGTTTCGCACGCCACCGTCACCGGCGCCATGAACTGCATGTCCACCTCGGTCACGCCGGTGCCCTCGCAGGCGGGACAGCGACCGCTTTCGACGTTGAAGGAGAAGTGGGCGGCGCTGATGCCGCGGGCGCGCGCTTCGGGCGTCGCGGCGTACAGCTTGCGGATCTCGTCGTAGGCCTTGATGTAGGTGATCGGGTTGGAGCGCGCCGAGCGGCCGAGCGGCCGCTGGTCGACCAGCGTCACGTCGGCCAGGCCCTCCAGGCCGGCCAGCTGGTCGCACTCTCCCGGTTCGACGTCCACCACGCCGCGCGCCCGCTGGTAGGTGCCGTACAGCACGTTTTCGACCAGCGTCGACTTGCCCGAGCCCGACACGCCGGTGACCGCCACCAGGGCGCCCAGCGGCACCTCGACGTCGATGCCGCGCAGGTTGTGGGCGCGGGCGCCGCGGATCGCGACGCGCGGCATCGCCGACAGCTCCTCGCCGAGCGAATCCCAGCCCTGTTCGCGGCGGAAGCGGGCGACGTGCTGGCGGGCGGGGGTGCGCGGGCGCTGGCGCAGGTAGCGGCCGGTGAGCGATTCCTCGCAGGCCAGGATGTCGGCCAGCGGGCCCTCCACCACCACCTGGCCGCCGCGCTCGCCGGCCGCCGGCCCCAGGTCGATCACGTGGTCGGCGCCGCGGATCAGCGTGCGGTCGTGCTCCACCACCAGCACGGTGTTGCCGCGCTTCGCCAGGTCGCGCAACAGCTCCAGCAGGCGGCCGCTGTCCTGAGGATGCAGCCCGATGGTCGGTTCGTCCAGGACGTAGAGCGTGCTGGTCAGCCCCGAGCCGAGCGCCGCCGACAGGTGGATGCGCTGCGTCTCGCCGCCCGAAACCGTGCGCGCCTGGCGGCTCAGGGTCAGGTAGTCGAGCCCCACCCGGTGCAGCACCTCGATGCGCTCGCCCAGCTCGTCGAGCAGGTGCCCGGCGATCTCGCGCTCGCGCGGCGTGAAGCGCTCCGCCGCCAGCCAGGCGCGCAGCTGCTCGACGCTCATGTCGCTCAGGCCGGGCAGCGTCTGGCCGTGCAGGCGCACCGCCACCGCCTCGGGGCGCAGCCGCCGGCCGCCGCAGGCGGTGCACGGCGTGTAGGAGCGGTAGCGGGCCAGCAGCACGCGCACGTGCACCTTGTAGGTGCGCTGCTCGAGCCAGGCGAAAAAGTCGGTCAGGTTGACGAAGCTGCCCTGCCCGCTCCACACCCATTCGCGCTCGGCTTCCGGCAGCTCCGCCCAGGGCAGGTCGACCGCGATGCGGCGCCGCCGCGCCGCCCGCAGCAGCCCGTCGTACAGCTCCTCGTAGGCCGGCGTGTTCCAGGGCGCGATCGGCCGTTCGGCCAGCGACCGCCGCGGGTCGGGGATCACCCGCTCGCGGTCGATGCCGATCACCCGGCCGAACCCCTGGCAGGTGGGGCAGGCGCCCAGCGGCGAATTGAACGAAAAGAGCGGCGGCGTCGGCCGCCGCACCGTTTCGCCGCACACCGGGCACCCCAGCTCGCGCGCGAAATACCGCACCCCCGCGGACCCCAGCGCTTCGATGCGCCCGCCGCCCAGCCGGTAGCCCTCTTCGATCGTCGACACCACCCGCGCCGCCGCTTCGGCGTGCGCCGGGAAGCGCCCCAGCGCCAGCGGCAGCGGGTCGAGCGCCGCCGGCCACCGCTCGCCGGGCTCCATGCGCACGATCGCCGCCCGCGCCAGGGCATCGGCGCCGCCACCAGAGCCGGCGTCGTCGCCGTGCAGCCGCCGGTTGAAACCCTGGCGGATCAGCTCCGCCAGCGCCTCGTCGGCGCCGCGCTGCGGCCGCCGCACCTTGGCCACCAGCACAAAGGGGTCGCCCACCGACCCGGCGGCCAGGTCCAGCGCCGCCTCCTCGGGTGTGAACGCGCGCGCCTGCCCATGCCCGTGCGGGCACCCCACCTCACCCAGGTGGGTGAACAGCAGCCGCATCACGTCGTGGATCTCGGTGATCGTGCCCACCGTCGAGCGCGCGTTGCGGACGCCGTTGCGGGCCTCCAGCGCCACCGCCGGCAAAATGTTGTGGATCGCGTCCACCGGCGGCCGCTCCATCTGGTCCAGGAACTGCCGCGCATACGTCGACATCGATTCGACAAAACGCCGCTGCCCTTCGGCAAACACCGTATCGAACGCCAGCGACGACTTGCCGGCGCCCGAAGGCCCCGTCACCACCGTCACCGCGCGATGCGGCACCCGGCAGCTGATTGCCTTTAAATTGTGTGTCCGGGCCCGTTCGACCCTGATCGCGGCTCGCTCGTCCATCGACATCCCGCAGCGCCCCCGCCCGCTCACCGCCCCAACCCCACCGCCCCGCCCGGCGCCAGCCCGCGCAAGAGCCGGCGCCCCAGCGCCCCCGTCGCAGGCGAAGCGCTCATGATACTCCGACTTCGCAACCGGTTCCCCGCGTAACGGGCCAGTGACGAAAAGCCCATCCGCATCCCGTACCATTCCCCCGATCGCGCCGCGGCCGGCTGCTATGCTTGGTGCGAGGAGGGCACACGGTTGGATTTCGGCGCAGTGCTGGGCACCGTTGCGGTGTTTCTGACCAGCAGGAATTGCCGTTTTGCTCTCATCGGAGGCGTGGCGCTCGCAGCCTATGGCCTGGCGCGCACGACCCTCGACCTGGATCTGCTCGTCGAGGCGGATGCTCAGGATGGCCTGATTTCCTTCCTGGAATCGCTGGGTTTTGCGACGCTCTACCGATCGACGGGTTACTCGAACCACCTTCATCCTGATCCAGCATGGGGGCGACTCGACTGCGTGTATGTTCGCGGAGCAACCAGCGATCAGCTGTTTGCCGCCTGCCGCACCGCCGCGGTGCCCGGCGGCTTGCAGCTCCCCTTGCCGAAGCCCGAGCACCTGGCTGCGCTGAAAGTGCTGGCGATGAAAAACGATCCCGGTCGTACCTTGCAAGACATGGCCGACATCCGCTTTCTCCTCCAACTGCCGCAGGTCGATCGTGGGGAGGTGCGGGCCTATTTCGAGAAGCACGGCCTGGTGGAGCGCTTTGATGAGATCGAACGGTTCCTCTGATTTGCTGGGTGTTGGCGATCTGCCGACCACGGAGGAAGACGTCCTGGCGCTGCGCAGGTTGCACCCGGCGGCAGGCGGCGACTGGCTCGCTCAGCTTACGTCTCTGGCGGCACAGGTGCCGCAGGCGCCGCCGGGTGGCGCGGTCCGCCAGCGGCGGACGTTCGCCGGACTGGCCCCCTTCGAACTGTAGGGCAGGGCGCTCGGCTGCTGCGGCTAGCGCGGCACGTGGGGCTGGTTGCTGCGCGGGGGCGGCGGGGTGTCCTGGTCGCCGCCTCGATCGTCGCGGTCGTCGCGGTCGGTGCGGTCGGCGGCGCTGGAGCGGGGGTGGGGCGGGGGCGTTGCGGGGTGGGCGTTGGGGTCGTCTTTGGGCTTGCCGTCGGATTTGCCGTCTTGCTCTTCGTCGTGGCCGCCGAAGATGCGGTGGAGCCAGCGGCGGAAGGGGTGGCTGACGGGCTGCTTGTCGTCGGGACGGCCGTTGGCGGATTGGCCTGGGGCGGCGCCGGGCTCGCCTTCCGGGTGCTGACCTCCGGGAGCGCCTGGAGTGCCGGGCGGCTGGGGACCGATGGCGGCGTCGGCGGCCAGGTCGGGGTGGAGGCTGCACTGTTCGGAGGGGACTTCGCCGTTCCAGAAGACCTCGGTCAGGGTCTCCGGGCAGCTTTCGGTGGCGAGCAGGCCGCTTTCGGGGTCGATGAGGGCGGAGTCGATGCCGCTGGGCTGCGGGAAGGTGGAGTAGCCGCCGGGCGGAGTGACGGCGACGGTGAAGCGGCTCCAGATGGGCAGCGCCGCGCGTGCGCCCGACAGGCGGGTCACGGCGTTGTCGTCGTAGCCCACCCAGACGACGGTGGAGCGCTCGGGCGCGAAGCCGCCGAACCAGCTGTCGCGGCGGTCGTTGGTGGTGCCGGTCTTGCCGGCCAGCTTGCCGTGCAGGTGCCAGTCGGAGCCGGCGCCGGTGCCGCGCTCCAGGACTCCGATCATCAGCGAGGTGACCAGGTAGTTGGCCTGGGGTGTGAGCACGCGCACCCTGACGGGCAGCGGCTTGCCTTCGATGCGCTTGCCGTGGCTGTCGACGACCGCCTCCAGGCCGTGCACCGGCGGGCGGATGCCGCCGGCGGCCAGGCTGGCATAGACGGTCGCCAGCTCGATCGGCGCCACGGCGGTGGCACCCAGGGCGACGGCGGGGAAGGGCTCCATGCGCGTGGTGATGCCGAGCGCGTGGGCCAGCGAGACGATGCGCGGAATGCCGACTTCCATCGCCAGGCGGGCGGTGGCGGGGTTGTAGCTGTGCTCGAGCGCGGTGCGGACGGTCACCCAGCCGTGAAATTCGCCGTCGTCGTTCTTGGGGCTCCAGGTGCGGCCGCCGGATTCGATCTCCAGCGGCTCGTCTTCGAGAAAGGTGGCGGGGGTGGCGCGGTGCTCTTCGAAGGCTGCGGCGTAGACGATGGGCTTGAAGGCGCTGCCGGTCTGGCGGTTGGCCTGGCTGACGCGATCGAACTGGCTCTGGTCGTAACGCCGGCCGCCGATGTAGGCCAGGATTTCGCCGGTGGCCGGCTGGATGGAGACGAGCGCCACCTGCAGCGCCGACGCCTTGCCCTTTTCGTAGCCTTTTTCGGCGGTGGCCAGGCCGGCGTCGATCGCCGCCTGCGCCGCCTGTTCGTCATCCCAGCTGAGGGTCGAGTACAGCGAGTAGCCGCCGTCTTCCAGGTCGTCGACGTCGAAGCGCCTGGCGGCCTCGGCGGTGACGGCGTCGGCGAAGTAGGGGGCGCGCCGCCGCACCAGCGGTTCCGGCGCCACGGCGACCGGCGTGGCCAGCGCCGCCGCGACGTGTTCCTTGTCGGCGAGGCCGAGCGCCTGCATGCGGTGGAGCACCCAGTCGCGGCGCTCCCTGGCGCGATCGGGGTGGAACAGCGGCGAATACGCCGCCGGCGCCGGGATGATGCCGGCCAGCGTCGCCGCCTCGGCCAGGTTGAGCTGGCTGGCGTCCTTGCCGAAGTAGGCGCGGGAGGCGGCCCCCATGCCCATGACGTTGACGCCGCCGCTGCGCCCCAGGTAGATCTCGTTGAGGTAGGCGGTCAGGATCTCGCGCTTGCTGTAGCGCATCTCCAGCATCACCGCCAGGACCGCCTCCTGGATCTTGCGGGTCAGCTTGCGTTCCTGGCTGAGATAGATGTTCTTGACCACCTGCTGGGTCAGGGTGCTGCCGCCCTGGCGCAGCTGGCCGCCGCGCACGTTCACCCACAGGGCGCGCAGAATGCTGCTGGGCGCCACTCCGGAATGGCTGAAGAAGCTGTCGTCTTCGGCGGCGATGACGGCGTTGATCAGGTTTTCGGCCACTTCGTCGACGGTGACCGGCCGGCGCTCCAGCTGGTCGGGGCCGTAGTAGGAGGCGAGCAGCGGCGGCTCCAGCTCCGCCTTGGCCACCGGCTGGCCGTTGAGCGTCATGGCCGCCACGCGGGCGCCGTGCCAGGCTACCTCCAGCAGGCCGCCGCCCTGGCGCCCGTCCGGCAGAAAGAAGCTGCGCAGGTGCACCGACAGGCTGTCGGGAGCGGTGCGATAGCGGCCCGGCGGCAGGACCGCGGCGCCGGGCTCCTCGCGGTAGCCCTCGCCCGTCAGGTCCTTGACCAGGCGCTCGACCGGCACGGCGCGCCCCTCTTCCAGCTGGGTCGGCCGGGCGTACAGGCGCGACGGCTGGCGGAAGGTGATCTGCTCGAAGCGGCTGGACAGCCGCCAGAACGGCCGCAGCACAAAAAACCCGACGGCGCCGCCGACCAGCAGGATGGCGCCGGCGGCGACGAACCACCAGGGATGGCGCCGCCAGACCGGCGGGCCGCCTGCGCCGCGGGCGCTACCGTTTGCTGACGTCATCAGGGGTTGCTCTCGACGGGCGTCAGGCGATCCTGGCGCGGCGCGCCGCGACGAACGAGCGGATGCACAGGACCAGGAAGACGCCGCACAGCACCAACATCGCCATCTGGTCGATCACCGCGGCGCGGTGCGCCAGCGGCTGGCCGGCGAGCAGCGCCGGCAGCTGGGGCAGCGCCCGCATCGGCCCCAGAAAGCCGATCAGCGCGAGCACCGCCGCGGCGTGCATGGCGTGCCTGCGCAACGCTTCGCGGCGCGCCAGCCAGCCGCAGACCAGCAGGAGCAGGCCGATGGCCGCCGGGATCAGGGCGGTAGGGCTGGTGCGGCCGGTCGCAAAGTAGCCGCCGAACCCCAGCGCGGTGAGCGCCAGCCCGAATCCAAGGGTCACGTTCGCCATCGTCATCCGCCTCCAGCCGGACAAGGGTAACACGCAGGCCCCCTGCCTCCAGCCGCGGTGCCCGTACCCGTGTGCCGGGCGCGGCAGCGTGCCGGCCGCCGTCGCCGGGGACGAGCACCCCGCCGCCGCGCCGGGTGCTCTGAGTGGCCATGGGGGCGAGACCGGGTGGCGGGGGTGGCGGGGGGCCGGGAAGGCGGAGGCGGGCGAGGGTGTTATGATCCACGGCCCATGATCGCGGTATCCGACCTCGCCAAATCTTTCGGCCCCCAGACGCTGTTCGAGGGGGTCTCGATGCAGTTCAACCCCGGCAACCGGTACGGCCTGGTGGGGGCGAACGGCTCGGGCAAATCCACGTTCCTCAAAATCCTCACCGGCGAAGAGCAGTTGAGCGCCGGCACGCTCGCCATCCCCAAGCGGCTGAAGCTGGGCGTCCTCAAGCAGGACCACTATCGCTACGAATCGATGCCCATCCTGGAAGTGGCGATGATGGGCAATCACGACGTGTGGGAAGCCATGGTGGAAAAGGAGCGGATGCTGGCGCACGATCCGCAGCATCCTGAGGGGGACCCCCAGGCCGAATTCGACGCCGATCGCTACGCCGAGCTCGAAGAGCTGATCCTGCATCACGACGGCTACACGCTGGAATCGCGCGCCGGCGAAGTGCTGGAGGGGCTCGGCATCCCCACGGCGGTGCACCGCCAGGCGCTGTCGACGCTGTCGGGCGGCTTCAAGCTGCGCGTGCTGCTCGGGCAGGTGCTGGCCGCCGACCCCGACGCCCTGCTGCTCGACGAGCCCACCAACCATCTGGACATCCTGTCGATCCGCTGGCTGGAAAAGTTCCTGGAGAGCTACAAGGGGACGGCGATCGTGATCTCGCACGATCACCGCTTCCTGGACAACATCTGCACCCACATCGTGGACGTCGACTACGAAACGATCCTGCTCTATCCGGGCAACTACACGGCCTTCGCCGCCGCCAAGGTCGCCGAGCGCGACCGCAAGGAAGCAGAGATCGGCAAGCGCGAAAAGCAGATCGCCGACCACCAGGCGTTCGTCGACCGTTTCCGCGCCAAGGCCACCAAGGCGCGCCAGGCGCAGAGCAAGATCAAGATGATCGAAAAGATCGTCATCGATCGCCTGCCGCAGAGCTCGCGCCGCTATCCGACGTTCAAGTTCCAGCAGGTGCGGCCGAGCGGCCGCCAGACGCTGGAGATCACCGGCGTATCCAAGGCCTACGCCGGCAAGCCGGTGCTGTCGGACGTGTCGCTCACCGTGCAGCGCGGCGACCGCCTGGCGATCATCGGCCCCAACGGCATCGGCAAGTCCACCCTGCTCAAGATCGCCATGGGCGAAGTCGAAGCCGACGCCGGCAAGATCGACTGGGGCTACGAGACCCACCGCGGCTACTTCTCGCAGGAGCACACCGAGATCAAGGCCGGCGGCAAGCAGAGCGTCGAGGCGTGGCTGTGGGAGTCGGTGCCCACCGAGCCGATCGGGTTCGTGCGCGGCAACCTGGGGCAGGTGCTGTTTTCGGGCGACGACGTCAAGAAGCAGGTGGGCAGCCTGTCGGGCGGCGAGGCGGCGCGCCTGGTGTTCTGCCGCCTGTCGGTGACCAAGCCCAACGTGCTGATCCTGGACGAACCCACCAACCACCTGGACCTGGAGGCCATCGAGGCGCTGGTCGAAGGGCTGAAGGCCTACGACGGCACGCTCATCTTCGTCTCCCACGACCGCTGGTTCGTGTCGCAGCTGGCCAACCGCGTGCTGGAGATCTCGCCGCGCGGCATCCAGGACTTCCCCGGCACCTACGAGGAGTACCTGGAGCGGCTGGGCGACGACCACCTGGACGCCGAAGCGGTGCTGCGCATGCGCCGCGAGCAGAAAAAGAAGTCGGCGGCGCGCGCCGCGGCCCCGGCGCTCGACGACCGCGAGCGGCGCCAGCGCCGGCGCGACCTGGGCCGCCGCCGCGACGACATCACCACCGCCGTCGAGCAGGCCGAAGCGCGCGTCCACACCATCAACGAGATGTTCTGCGATCCCACCTTCTTCGACCGCACCTCGCGCGACCAGGTGCGCAAGCTGGAAGACGAGCAGAAGCGGCTCAACGCCAAGGTCGTGGAGCTGATGGCCACCTGGGAAGAGATCGAAACCGAGATGGCCAGCCTGTCCGAAGACTCCGCCTAGCCCGCCGCCGGCGCTCCGCCGGCTGGCGGCTCCGGCCCCCCCTTCCCCCTCCTCCTGCCGGACCCATGGTCCGCCGGCGGTGACATCTGTCAGCGCAAAGTGGTGACGCGGGGTACCTGTGGCGGCGGGGGCCCGGTGCGAGACTGCCTGCACGATGACCGGCGACGGTCGGGGGAGGCAGACGATGGACAGACGACACGACGTGGTGGCCGAGCTGGAGTGGGCGAGCAAGGGGTTCGGCGCGGTCAAGGCGGTTGCGGAGCTCGACTTCGAAGTGCGGGCGGGCGAGGTGGTGGCGCTGCTGGGACCGAACGGCGCCGGCAAGACGACGACGGTGCGGCTGTTGATGGGCCTGGTGCGGCCGAGCGCCGGTGCGGCGCGGGCGTTCGGGCTGGACCCGTCAAAGCCGGCGGCGCGGATGCGGATGGGCGCCATGCTGCAGGTATCCAAGGTGCCCGAAACGCTCAAGGTGCGCGAGCACATCGAGCTGTTTTCCAGCTACTACCCGCGGCCGCTGCCGTTTGCCGAGGTGGTGGCGGCGGCCGGCCTGGGCGGTCTCGAAGAGCGCTACTTTGGCAAGCTGTCCGGCGGCCAGCGCCAGCGGGTGCTGTTCGCGCTGGCGATCTGCGGCGATCCGCAGCTGCTGTTCCTGGACGAGCCGAGCGCGGCGCTCGACGTCGAAGCGCGGCGTTCGCTCTGGGACCGCATCGAGGCGCGGCGGCGGGCCGGCGGTTCGGTGCTGCTGACCACCCACAACCTGGAAGAGGCGGACCGCCTGGCGGACCGCATCGTGCTGCTCGACCGCGGCCGCGTGCTGGCCGAGGGGACGCCGGCGCAGATCAAGGCGCGGGTGGCCGGCCGCACGGTGCGGGCGCGTACGACGCTCGGCAGGGCCGACCTGGAACGGCTGCCCGGCCTGCTGGCGGTGCGTCACGAGGCGGAGGAACACGTCGAGCTGCTGGCCGCCGAACCGGAGCGGCTGGTGGCGGCGCTGCTCGCCGCCGATCCGGCGCTGAGCGAGCTGGAAGTGCGCGGTGTCGGCCTGGAGGAAGCCTTTCTGGCCCTGACCTGCGGCCTGGCCGCGGGGGATGAAGCGCGGCGCGACAAGGAGGTGGCGGCATGAGCTCTCAGACGGTGGTGATGAACGCCGGCGGCGTTGCCCCGGGGCCGGCCCCGGCGAGCCGGCGGCTGGCCCGGATCTACTGGCTGGAGGCGAAGTCGGAGGCGCTCAAGACGTTGCGCCTGCCGGCGTACCTGGCGCCGATGTTCGCCTTTCCGATCATGTTCTACCTGCTGTTCGGCGTGGCGATGAACCCCGGCGCCGGGGTCGGTGGCGTGCCCATCGCCGTGTACCTGCTGGCGACCTATGGGGTGTGGGGCGTGCTGAACGTGTCGCTGTTCGGGTTCGGCGTCGGCGTCGCGGCCGAGCGCGGGCAGGGGTGGCTGCTGCTCAAGCGCTCGACCCCCATGCCGCCGCTGGCCAACCTGGTAGGACGCTTGGCAAGCTGCGCCGTGTTCTGTGCCGCGGTGGTGGCGGTGCTGTTCGCGGTCGGCGTGACGGTAGGGCACGTGCGGCTGCCGGCGCCGACGATGCTGGCGCTGGGCGCGGTGCTGGTGAGCGGCACGCTGCCGTTTGCCGCCTTCGGTCTGGCGGTGGGCTATTGGGCGGGGCCCAACTCGGCGTCGATGGTGTGCAACCTGCTGGCACTGCCGATCTCCTTCGCCTCGGGCCTGTGGATTCCGTTCCGCATGCTGCCGCGGGCCATGCAGAGCGTGGCGCACGCCCTGCCGGCCTATCACTTCGCGCAGCTGGCGCTGGGGGTGGTGGGCGCCGCCAACAGCCAGCCCATCGCGTGGAGCCTGCTCTACCTGGGCGGCTTCACCGTCGGGATGCTGCTCCTGGCGCGGCTGGGCTATCAGCGCGACGAAGGGCGCACGTTCGGCTGAGCGGCGCGGTACCGCGGTACCATGGAGAAGCCATGCGACGACTGCTGCCTTGCGACCCGCACATCGCCTGGACGCCCTACGTCTGGCTGGCCTACCTGGGTCTCTTCCTGCTGGTGCCGGCGATGCGCCACGCCGGCCCGCTGGAATGGACGCTGGACCTGATCGCGGTGGCGGTGTTTCTGGTGCTGTACTTCACCGGCTACTGGGTGTCGGGGGGGCGGCTGGTGCTGATCGCGGCGGCGATCTTCGCGATCGGCGCCGCGTTCGCTCCCAGCAATGCCAACGCCTCGGTGTTTTGCGTCTACGCCGCCGCCTTTGCCGGCCGGTTCGCGCCGGCGCGCCGCGCGCTCCAGGCCATCGGGGTGCTGGTGGCGCTGGAGGCGATCGAAAGCCTGGCGCTGCACCTGCCGGCCGACTTCTGGGTGTCCGCAATGGCCTTCACCATGCTGATCGGCGGCCTGTGCATGCACCAGGCCGAGCTGCGGCGGGCGGCCCAGCGGCTTGCCGAGTCGCAGGCCGAGGTGCAGCAGCTGGTGCGCATCGCCGAGCGCGAACGCATCGCCCGCGACCTGCACGATCTGCTGGGCCACACCCTGTCGCTGATCGCGCTCAAGGCCGAGCTGGCGGGCAAGCTGCTGGCGATCTCGCCGGAGCGTGCCGCGGCGGAGATCCGCGACGTCGAAACCGTCACCCGCGACGCCCTGCGCGAGGTGCGCGCCGCCATCGGCGGTTACCGCTCCGAGGGGCTGCCGGCCGAGCTCGCGCGGGCGCGCCTGGTCCTGGAAGCGGCCGGGGTGCGGCCCGAATATTTCATCATGCCGCTCGCCCTTCCGGCCGCGGCTGAAGCCGCGCTGGCCCTGGCGGTGCAGGAAGCGGTGACCAACGTCGTCCGCCACGCCGGCGCCGCGGTGTGCAGCATTACGCTCGAGCGCCGCGAGGGCGCCGTGCGGCTGGAGATCGCCGACGACGGCCGCGGCGGCGCCGCCGCCGCGGTGGCCGGTGCGGCCGGCGCGGGGATGGGTCTGCGCGCCATGCGCGAGCGCCTGGCGGGGCTCGGCGGCCAGTTTGAGATCAGCGCGGTCGGCGAGGCCGGCGGCACCCGTCTGGTTATCACCTTGCCATACCGCGACCCGGCGGCGGGGGTGGGCGTAAAGGCGGCGGCGGCCGAGGCCGCGGTGCGCCTGGCGGAGGCGGGAGCGGTGGCGCCTCGCCTGGCGCCGGAGCGCGCCCGGTGATCCGGGTGCTGCTCGCCGAGGATCAGTCGCTGGTCCTCGGCGCCCTGGCGGCGCTCCTCGACCTGGAAGCGGACATCGAAGTGGTGGCGCGGGCGCGCGACGGCCGCGAGGCGCTGCGCCTGGCCGAGGAGTCGGCGCCCGACGTGGTGCTCACCGACATCGAGATGCCCGAGATGAGCGGCCTGGACCTGGCCGCCGAGCTGCGGCGCCGCGGCAACCCGGCGCGCGTCGTGATCGTCACCACCTTCGCGCGCAGCGGCTACCTGCAGCGCGCGCTGGCCGCCGGCGTCGCCGGCTACCTGCTCAAGGATTCGCCCGCCGAGCGTCTGGCCGACGCGGTGCGGCGCGTGCACGCCGGTTTGCGGGCCATCGACCCGGAGCTTGCCACCTCGGCCTGGGAGGAGCCCGACCCGCTCACCGAGCGCGAGCGCCAGGTCCTCCGCCTGGCGGGCGTCGGGCTCTCCACCGCCGCCGTGGCGGGCCAGCTCCACCTGTCCGAAGGGACCGTGCGCAACTACCTGTCCGAAGCCATCGGCAAGCTGCACGCCACCAACCGCGTCGACGCCGCGCGCATCGCCCGCGACCGGGGCTGGCTCTGACCGCTGCAGAGGGCGCGTGCCTGCGGGTCTGGCGGGCCGACCGCGGCGACGCCCGGCAGCGGCTCGACCTGGCCCTGGTGCGCCACCTGGCTGGCGTGGAGGAGGCCTCCCGCAGCCGGCTGCAAGGTTGGATCGGCGCCGGGCAGGTGCGGGTCAACGGTCGGGTCGCGCGGCGGGCGGCCGAGAGGCTGGCGGTGGGGGACCAGGTGGAGGTGGTGCTGCCGGCGCCGCCGCCGGCGCGCCAGCCGCCGGTGGCGCAGCCGCTGCCGCTCGCCATCCTCTACGAAGACCAGCACCTTTTGGTGTTGGACAAGCCGGCGGGCCTGGTCGTGCATCCCGCCTGCGGCCATCGCGACGGCACGCTGGTCAACGCCGTCGCCTGGCATCTGCTCGCCGGCGCTGGCGACGGCAGCAATGGTGACGGCAGCAATGGTGACGGCAGCAATGGCGACGCCGGCGGCGGCAGCGCCAGCGACCCGGAAGAGGGCGCGTCGGCGGCCGAGATGCGGCCGGGCCTGGTCAGCCGCCTGGACCGCGACACCTCGGGAGTCCTGCTGGTGGCCAAGACCCGAGCCGCCCACGCCGGCCTGGCGCGGGCGGTGGCGGTGCGCACGCTGCGCAAGGACTACCTGGCCGTGGTCTACGGCCGGGCGCCGCTCAGCAAGGGCCGCATCGAGCTGCGGTTGCAGCGCGATCCCGGCGACCGCCGCCGCATGGTGGCGACGCGCGGCGAGGGGCTGACCGCGGTCACCCTCTACGAGCTGCTGGCCGAAGCGGGTTCGCCGGGCGACGGCGGCTGGCTGTCGCTGCTCGCGTGCCGGCTGGTGACCGGCCGCACCCACCAGATCCGCGTGCACCTGGCGGCCAGCGGCCTGCCGATCGTCGGCGACCGCATCTACGGCGAGCCGCGCCACCGCGGTATCGGCGATCCGGCGCTCGCCGCCCTCTGCCGCGACTTTCCGCGCCAGGCCCTGCACGCCTGGCGGCTCACCCTGCGCCACCCCGTCGGCGGTCAGACGCTCGCTTTCGAGGCCCCCCTGCCGGCCGATCTGCGCCGCCTGTGCGCCGGCGCCAGCGCCGCTGCGGACGGCGGCGCGCGGGATGCCTGGATGCCTGCCCTCGACGGCTGAGGCGGCGGTGCTCCCTGCCGGGAGTGCCGGGCCAGGCGACAGCCCCGGCCGATCTGCCGGTTGGCAACGCCGCGCTTCAGCGTGGAGCCTGGCATGGCTTGCCTGTTTGCCGGATGCGGACCGGCTGCGGCGGGCGCCGGCAGCGCGTGAGAGAATTACGCCGATGCAGAACCCGCCTTTTGAGGTCCGCCTGTCTCTGGCCGGCTGGAGTCTTCTTTGGGTGCGGCTCCGCCTGGCGCCGGCGGCCGACGGCGTAGAGGCGCCGGCGGCAGGCGGAGCGAGCGGCGCCGATCGGCTGGCCGACGGCTTGGTGTCGGTGCGGGCGCAGGTGGCGGCGCGGGCGCGCCAGCGGTTGGGTGGCGACGCAGGACGCCTGGCGCAGGAGCCCGTGCCGGCGGCGGTGCGGGCGCTGTTCCGGGCTGCCGGATGCGATCCGACGCGCTACCGCCCATCGTCCGAGGCGCTGCTGCGGCGGCTGCTGAAGGGCGAGGAGCTGCCGGTCATCCAACCCCTGGTGGACCTGAACAACTGCCTGTCGGTGCAGCTGGCCGTGCCGTGCGGCATGGTGGCCGGCGACATCCTGGCCCCCCCGGTCGAGCTGCGCGCCGGCACGCCGGGGGAGGAATTCGCGTCGCTGCGCGGCCCCTTCAACCTGGCCGGCAAGCCGCTGCTGGCGGACGCCGGAGGCCCGCTCGGCACGCCGATCACCGACGGCGAGCGCGGCCAGATCCGCGCCGCAACCCGGCACGCCTGGCTGATCGCCTACCTGCCGGCCGCCCTCATCCCGCCTGAGGCGGCCCTCACCTGCCTGCAAACGCTGCTCGCCGCCGCCCCTGTGGCAACCGTGGAGCTGGCCGCCGCCTCGCCGGGCTGATCCGCCGTGCCTTTCGTCTACCTGCTGCGTTGCAGCGACGGCACCTTCTATGCCGGTGCTGCCGTCGACGTGGCGCGGCGGCTGGCAGCGCACCTCGCGGGGCGGGCCTCGCGCTACACGCGCGGCCGGCTCCCGGTCGAGCTGGCCTGGTGCCAGGAGGTCGACAGCTGGGGCGCCGCGCTGCGCCTGGAGCGGCGCATCAAGCGCCTGCAACGCCCCGCCAAGGAACGGCTGGTCGCCGCCGGCCACCCGGTGGTCTAGCGGGCGGTGGTCTGGCCGGGCTCGTACTTCCAGGCGGTCAGGGTGCTGGCGCCGTCGGCGAAGCGGGTGTCGACGTAATCGGCAAAGTCGATGCGGCGGTCCAGGACGCCGGCCTGGATCATGAGGTCGCGCACCAGGTCGAAGTCGCCCTTACGCGGTGCCAGGCGGGTGTAGACGACGCGTTGCAGGTCGCGGGTGAGGGCCCAGCGCAGCAGGTCCGGCGGCTGGCTGTAGTAGTAGCGGCCGACAAAATCGGCGGCGTCGTCGCGGTGGGGGCGCCCCTGGTCCAGCCACAGGCCGGAGCGGGCGATACCGTCCACCAGCACCTGCACGGCCTGCGGGCGGCGATCGATCAGGTCGTCGCGCACCACCAGCACGCACGACATGTAGTCGGGCCAGTACTCCTGGGCCTTGAACAGCGTGCGGCCGAAGCCCGCGATCTCGGCTTGCGAGGGGAATGGCTCGCCCATCGAGAAGGCGTCGATGGCCGCCACGGCGAGCGCGCCCACCACGTCGGGCGGCGCCATCTCGACGATGTGCACGTCCTTGCGGCTCAGGCCGTGCTGCGCCAGGGCGCGCAGCAGGATGAGGTATTCGTCCGAGAAGCGGCTGGGGATGGCGATGGTCTTGCCGGCCAGGTCGGCGACCGCATGCACCGGGCCGTCCTTGCGCACCACCACCGCGCTGCCGTAGCGGTGGCCCAGGTAGACCACCTTGATCGGCACCCCCTGGGCGCGCAGCGCGATGGCGAGCGGCGCCACCAGGAAGCCGGCCTGGATGCGATCGGCGATCAGCGCCTCCTTGATTTCGGGGAAGCCCTGAAACTTCTTCGGGATGAAAAGGTTCCCATCCAGCGAATAGTGCGAAATGTAATCGGTCACCGGACAGGTGAGGTGGCAGGTGACCGGGATGTAGGCGACGTTGAGCTTGCGCTGCCCGGCCGGCCGCCATTCGTTGAGCAGTGCCGACCAGTTGACGTTCAGCCACAGGTGCGCCGCGGTGACGGCCACCAGCCACACGGCAATCAGGGCGAACACCACCCGCCGCGGCCGGCGCGCGCTCACCGCCGCCCCTCCGCCAGGAAACCCCAGCGCACCGGCCGCAGGCGCTCGACGCGGCGCGCCGCCAGGTCCAGCAGCAGGCCGATGGCGCCGATCAGCAGGATCGCCGCCAGGACCAGGTCGTAGCGCTTGCCGGCGTTGCGCGCGTCGATGATCAGGTAGCCCAGGCCGGAGTCGATGGCGATCATCTCCGCCGCCACCACCACCAGCCATGCCACGCCGAGCGCCACGCGCAGCCCCACCAGCACCCGCGGCAGCGCCGCCGGCAGCACCACGCGCGCCAGCACGGCGGCGGGCGACAGGCCGAAATTGCGCGCCGCCTGCACGTACACCCGCGGCACGCTCTGCACGCCGGCCATCGCCGCGACCACGATCGGGAAGACGGCGGCCAGAAAGATCAGGAACACCGCGGCAACGTTGCTGATGCCGAACAGCACGATGGCGACCGGGATCCAGGCCAGCGGGCTGATCGGCCGCAGCAGCTGTACCAGCGGATTGCAAACCTTTTCCAGCCGCGCCCACCAACCCATGGCGAGGCCCGCCGGCAGGCCGACCGCGAGCGCCGCGCCGTAGCCGCCGGCGACCCGCAGCAGCGAGTCCAGCACGTACCTGCCCAGCACGCCGCGGCGGCGCAGCTCGCCGAAGGCGCGCACCACCGCGAGCGGCGGCGGGAACACCTTGTGCTGCGCGTGCTCCGCGGCCAGCTGCCAGAGCGCCACCACCGCCGCCGCCGCCGCGACCGGCAGCGCCACGGCCAACAGGCGATCCTGCCAGGGCGTGCGGTCGGGGTCGGTCATGTCCGGTCGGTCCTGGCTGCCGCGTCAGACCCGGTGCGACAAGCCGATTTCGGCGAAGATGCCGTCGCGCAGCTCCAGGTAGCGGCGCGAGCTCAGGTCGCGCGGGTGGGGGATGTCGATCTCGACGATCCGCCGCACGCGCGACGGCCGCTGCGACAACACCACCACCCGGTCGGCCAGCTGCACCGCCTCTTCGATGTCGTGGGTGACAAACAGAATCGTCTTGCGCGCGGCCTCCTGCCAGATCCGCAGCAGCTCCCGCCGCATCGTCAGGCGCGTGATCGAGTCCAGGGCGCCGAAAGGCTCGTCCATGAACAGCATGTCGGGGTCCACCGCCAGCGCCCGCGCCACTTCGACGCGCTGCTTCATGCCGCCCGACAGCTCGTGCGGATAGGCCTCCTGGAACCCTTCCAGGCCGACCAGGCGCACCAGGCGCCCCACCGTCTCTTCCCGCTCCGCCACCGGCCGCCCCGCCAGGCCGAACGCGATGTTGCCGGCGACCGTCAGCCAGGGAAAGATCCCCTGCTCCTGGAACACCCGGATGCGTCGCGGGTCCGGCCCGCGCACCTGCTCGCCGTCGATCCGCACGCTGCCGGCGTCGGGCCGCAAGAAGCCGCCGATCACGTTGAGCAACGTCGTCTTGCCGCACCCCGACGCCCCCACCAGGCAGACCAGCTGGCCCGCGGCCACGGCCAAGTCGACGCCGTCGAGCACCGGCGTCACCGCCCCCCGCGTGCCGAAGGAGACGCGCACCCCGGCGACCTCCAGCTTGACCCGCGCCGCGTCCGCCGCGCCCGCAACGCCCGGCGCGTCCGCAACGCCCGGCGCGTCCGGCAGGCCCTGCGCCCCGGGACCGGCGGCGCCGCTCATCGCGTCCCCCCTTGCCAGCCCGAATGGCCCCACTGCAGCGCCGGCAGGCGTTCCAGGCGGCGGACCCCCAGGTCGAGCAGCAGCCCCGCCGCACCGATCAGCACCATGCCCGCCACCACCAGGTCGTAGCGATTGCCGGCGTTGCGGGCATCCACGATCAGGAACCCCAGCCCCGAGCTGACCGCGATCATCTCCGCCGCCACCACCACCAGCCAGGCGATGCCGAGCGTCAGCCGCATGCCCAGCACCAGGTCGGGCATCAGTGCCGGCAGGATCACCGCCCGCACCAGCCGCCCCCCCTGCAACCCGAAGTTGCGCCCCGCCTGGAGATAGACCGGCGGAATCCGCCGCACGCCGTTGCGCACCGCCAGCGTCAGCGGCAGGAACGACGCGACAAAGATGATCGCGATCGCCGCCAGGTCGCCCACCCCCAGCCACAGGATCGAAAACGGGATCCACGCCAGCGGCGACACCGGCCGCAGCAGCTCCAGAAGAGGTGTGGCAGCCATCTCCCCATATCTGTGCCGCCCCAGCCAGATTCCGACCGGCACCGCCAGCGCCACCGCCGGCACATACCCCCACGTCACCCGGAACAGCGACGCCACCAGGTGCCGCACCAGCGCCCCCGACCGCGCCAGCTGCACGATCGCCCGCCCCACCTCCAGCGGCCCCGGCAGCAGCCCCCCGGGCGCCGCCCGCACCGCCAGCCACCACACCGCCAGCATGCCGCCCAGCCCAGCACACCCCAACACCCAGCCAGGCAGCGAACGCATTCGGGCGGCAGAGGTTTCCATGGACGGGGCCTAGAGAAGGGGATGGTATCGCTCGCTGAGCGTCGCCGCCCGCGGCAACGAGAGCGCCCGGATCAGCGGATTGTCTGGCACAGTGTCGCGATGCGCGCCCATTTGACGGAATGCTAACACCTTTGGGCAGGTGTTCGCAGGCGCTGGAGCGGGTCACACCCTCCCCCCGTCGGCCAGGGTCGCCGGCGACCCGCAGACCGGCGTTGGCCGCCGCACGAGCGGGCCATGAAGCCGTTCAGCCTCGGCGATGGCCTGGCCGTCGTCTGCAATATCTGCATTCCTGCCGTGCGGTAAAATAGCCGCATGCCAGACCACGGCGGGAGGCTCGCGATCGTTGTGCGGGGGACCGAGATCGTGGGCACCGACCCGCCTCGGCTTGCCCGGCAGAAGCTGGCGCGGATCACCTTGGATTCGATGGTTCAATTCGTCGGGCTGTTGGATGCGCAGGGTACGGTGCTGGAGATCAACAAGGTGGCGCTCGACGCCGTGGGGGTCGAACTCGCCGAGGTCGAGGGGAAGCCGTTTTGGACCACCTTCTGGTGGCAGGTGTCGGATGAGATCCGGGCGATCCTGCGGGAGTCGATCGCGCGCGCGGCGCAGGGCGAGTTCGTGCGCTGGGATACGGAGATCTACGGGCGCGCTGGCGGCAAGGAGACGATCGTCATCGACGCCTCGCTTTGCCCGGTGGCGGATGACGATGGCAATGTCGTGTTCATCTGTGCCGAGGGCCGCGACATCACGGCGAAAAAGGCGCAGGAGCGGGAGATCGCCGCGAAAAACGTCGAGCTGCAGGGGCTGCTCGAGCGCATTCGCGAGCTCGACGAGATCAAGACGCAGTTCTTTGCCAACGTGAGCCACGAGCTGCGCACGCCGCTGGCGCTCATCCTCGGCCCCGCGCAGCGGCTGAGTGACGACGACGGCACGATGGATCGCGCGCAGCGGCGCGAGTCGGCGCAGGTCGTGACGCGCAACGCGCGGATGCTGCTCAAGCACGTCAACGATCTGCTCGACATGTCGAAGCTCGAGGCCGGCAAGCTGAAGATCGAGCTGCAAGACGTCGACGTCGCCGCGCTGACGCGCTTCCTGGCGTCGCATTTCGCCGTCCTGGCCGACGAGCGCGGCATCGCTCTCACGGTCGACGCCGGCGAACCCTGCCCGGCGGCCGTCGATCCCGACAAGCTGCAGCGGGTGTTCATGAACCTGCTGGCGAACGCGTTCAAGTTCACCCCTGCGGGGGGCAGCGTGCGCTGCGCGCTGCAACGCTCCGCGCACGAGCTGCGCGTCACGGTCGACGATTCCGGTCCCGGGGTCGAGCCAAGTCTCCGCAAGGCCATTTTCGAGCGCTTCCGCCAGGGCGACGGCGGCAGCAATCGCAAAGTGGGCGGCACCGGGCTCGGTCTGGCGATCGCGAAGGAGTTCGTCGAGATGCACCAGGGCCGGATCGAGGTGACGGACTCGGACCTGGGCGGCGCTCGCTTTGAGGTCATGTTGCCGCTGCACCGCACGACTGCCGGTGCGCTGGCAGGCGCGGCCGGGCCTGAAGCCGGTGTCGCTCGCGATGTGCTCGACGGCTTGATTGCCGAGCTGCAGCCGAGCGATCCGCCTCGCGTGACCGCGCTCGCGGCCGCGGCCGCGAGCGCGACACCGGGCGCGGGCGTCCGGCCGCGCATCCTGGTGGTGGAAGACAACGCGGATATGAACCGCTTCGTCACCCAGTGCCTGGCCGCCGACTACGAGGTGATCTCCGCCTTCGACGGCGGCGAGGGGCTGGAGATGGCGCTGCGCTTCCTCCCTGCGCTCGTCGTCTCCGACATCATGATGCCGAAGGTTAGCGGCGACGAGATGGTCGCCAGGATGCGCCAGCAGCCGGAGCTGCGGCAGACGCCGATCCTGCTGCTCTCCGCCAAGGCCGACGAGGCTTTGATGGTGAAGCTGCTTGACAGCGGCGCCCAGGACTTCATTGTGAAGCCGTTTTCCGAAAGGGATCTGGCGGTGCGCGTTCGCAACCTTGTCCTGGCCCAGCAAGCGCGGAGCGAAACTGAGCTGCAAAAGCGGCTGCTGCATTCGCTTTTCATGCAGGCGCCGGCGCTGATCGCGGTGCTGCGTGGCCCGCAGCACCGGATCGAGCTGGCCAATCCGCCGATCTGCCAGGTTTGGGGCCACACCGAGCGCGAGGTAATGGGGCGGCCGTTTTTCGAGGTGATGGCCGAGCTGGGCGACCTGGAGTTCCCATCCCTGCTCGACAAGGTGTACCGCGAGGGCACCCCGTATGTCGGCAAGGAGACCCGCGTTACCTTCGACCGCGGCGAGGCCGGCACCGAGACGCTATTCTTGAACTTCGTCTATTCCCCGTTGCGCAACGCGGGCGGCCAGATCGACGGCATCTTTGTCATCGCGTCCGACGTTACGGAGCAGGTGGTGGCGCGCCAGCAGGTCGACGGCCTGCGCCAGGCCGCGGAAGCCGCCAGCCGCGCCAAGGACGAGTTCCTGGCGATGCTCGGTCACGAGCTGCGCAATCCGTTGTCGCCGGTGGTGACGGCGTTGGAGCTGATGAAACTGCAAGATCCGCACGGGTCGGAGCGGGCGCGGACCATCATCGAGCGCCAGGTGCACAACCTCATCCGCCTGGTGGACGACCTTCTCGACGTGTCGCGGATCGCCCGCGGCAAGGTGGAGCTGAAGACGGAAACGGTGGAGATCGCTGAGGTGCTGGCGGAGGCCATCGAGACCGCGAGCCCGCTGGTCGAGCAGCGCGCTCACACTTTGCGCGTCGAGGTGGCGGCGAGCGGCCTGAGCGTCAACGCCGACACGACGCGGTTGAGCCAGGTGATCTCGAACCTGCTGACGAATGCGGCGAAGTACACCCCGCCGGGAGGCGAGATCGCGGTCGCGGCGGCGCGGCTCGGCGACGAAGTCGTGCTGCGCGTTCGCGACACGGGCATCGGCATCGCGCCGGAGATTTTGCCGCACATCTTCGATCTCTTCGTGCAGGATCGCCAGACCGTCGAGCGTGCGCAGGGCGGGCTGGGCATTGGGTTGACGATCGTGCGCAATCTCGTCGAGCGGCACGGTGGCTCGGTGTCTGCGCATAGCGCCGGGCCGGGGCTAGGCAGCGAGTTCGTCGTGCGCCTGCCGGCGTCCGTCGCGACCGCCGATCCAGCCGGTGCGCTCCAGGCGCCGACGGGTCCGCCAGACGCGGTCTTGCGCGCGGGGGCGCCGCGCGTCCTGGTCGTCGACGACAACGAGGACGCCGCGACGACGCTCGCCCAGCTGCTCGCCCACCTGGGCCACGACACGCGGGTGGCGCACGACGCGCCTGCCGCCCTGCGAATCGCCGCGGATTTTCTGCCGGATGTCGCCGTGGTCGACATCGGTTTGCCGGTGATGGACGGCTACGAGCTGGCCGCCCATTTGCGGGAGATGCCGGGCCTCGCGGACCTCCACCTGATCGCGCTCACCGGCTATAGCCAGGAGTCGGATCGTCGCAAGTCGCAGGCGGCCGGCTTTGATCACCACCTGGTAAAGCCCGTCGGCGTCGACGCCCTGGAAGCGGCGATGAGCGCCGCCAGTCGGCGCTAGCCCGGCTCGGCCAGGTTTTGGCAAGACGCTTCGCCGTGGGCCCCCCGGCCCGATCGCGGTCGCGCCGCAGGCGCGCCGCGGTCGGGGCAACTCGTGCGCGGGCCGAGCCGGTTTTTCCCCTAGCGCCGCCGCAGTTTTCTCAAGCGCAGCCGTCCTCGGTTGCTATACTGCGATCTTCCGTTCACTTTCTTTAAGGGGGATTTCCATGAAGAAGGAACTGCGTCCGCAGGCCCGGAAGATCACGATTGCCAAGGAGACTCTGCGCCGGATGGCAGAGGGCCAGCTGCGCGAGGTCGCGGGTGGCATCTTCACCGCGGGTGGCACGTCCTGCGGCCCGAACAACCCCTGCTACGTAGACTGATCGGGTAGTACGGTACCAGCCCGGCACTGCCGGGTGCAGGTACGACGGCGGCGCCTCTGCGCCGCCGTTTTCCATTTTGCGCCCGGTTGGCGGCCTAGCTATAGCTAGAGCGCGCTGGCTTCCCGTCGCACGAAAGCAAGAAGCCCTTGTCTAAAAGCCTGGAAGCTGCCTGACCGGTTTCTTTCCGGGTCCATATGGACGGAAATATCGTGGGCAGCCTGGATCTTGGCGAGGCCTCCGGGGTGATAGCCCGCCTTGTTCAGAACCCGTTCCAACGCCTCGGCTGTGCCACCGGCGATGGCGTCTGGGTCTCTGTAAGGTGCCCGCTGGCATAGACTCGCCGGAACTCCAGGATAGGCAGTGCAGAGCGCGGCGTTGTCGCCGAAGAACCAGGCTTCCAACTCTTCGATCGCCAGTCGATTGAGGACCTGTGGCAAGTTCATTTTCCCGGCTTGGGAGACCGTCAGGAGGCCGGCCTGGCCGGCTGCCGCTTCCAGATCGCTCTTCAAGCGTCGACAGTCCGCCTGGTCGCGATCGACGAGCACCACGACGCCCCAGCCCTCGGGGAGCCAGCGCCGATATCCACGCAACCTCGCGCCGAGATTTCGCAGAAGGTTGCTCTTGCCGGCGTGCTGGTAAATCTTGAAGGTGACTTCAGCACCCAGGATGCGAGGCAGGAGCTGGTCCAAAGCTGTCTCGGCGGAAGGTTCCTCGACCAGGACCTCGAGGTGGGAGAGGGACGGCATCAGTGGCCAGGCAGAGTCTGGCCTCCGCTGGCGCGGAGAGGATCGCCGACTTCAAAATGACCCTCCAGCCATAAGTCGCCCAGCGCGGCGCCCTGACTCATGAACGCTTCGATGCCCTTCATGTCCGCCGCACGCCTGGCCTGCGTGAAGCCAGCTTCGTCGCGGAACAGCATCCACACCTCGGACGATTTCAGCGCGTTCACGAAAAACGGCGAGTGAGAGCTGACCAGGAGCTGCGAGCGACTCGTTGCCTTACGGCACTCCTCAGCCAACGCGGGCAGGAGTCGAGGGTGTAGATAGTTCTCCGGCTCTTCCAGCCCAATCAGCTGCGGCGGGTCGGGGTCGTTGAGAATGGTCAGGTAGGCCAGCATCTTGAGCGTGCCGTCCGAGACGTAGCGCGCAAGAATCGGCCGCTCGAACGGGGTATCCTTGATCTGTAGCAGGAGACGCCCGTCGTCCATCACGTCGGCATTCACCGACTCAAGCCGAGGGACCCGCTGGGCGAGCGTCCTGAGGATCTGACTCAGCCGGTCCGGGTACTGTTCCTTCAGGTGCTGCACCACGTTCGGGAGGTTGTCGCCACTTGCAGAGAGGCGCTCCTGCGGGCCCGCTTCGGCCAGCCCACGAGCGCTATCGGCACTCAGGTAGGAGAGATACCAACCGGTGACGAACTTCCGCAAGGCGCTGACCCGCGGATGTTTGGCAAATTGGCCCAAGGTGCTGACGGCAATCGCTTCAGGCGAGACCAGGCGTTCGTCGACACGCTCTGCCTCCTGGTCCGGCTCCTCCCCGGATATCACCCGGCCAGCGCCCAGGTGAAAATCCAGGAACTTGAAGGGGGCGCCGAAGCTGCCCCGCTTCCATCGCAGCCATTCCTCGGCCACAACCGGGCCTTTGGAGCTCTCGTCAATGGCAAGGTGGTAGGTGATTTTGGGCCTGCCCGGTTCGCGGTATCCGAGCTCGATGATGATGGGGCCGTCAGTTCCGCGCGTGCGCAATTCCTTAAATCTCCCGCGCCGGTCCCAGGCTTTCCTCAATCCTTGGGTGAAGCATTCGGAGAGAAATGCAAACACATCGAACAGCGTGGACTTTCCGCTGCCGTTAGGGCCCAGAAATACCGTGAGGGGCGTCAGGTCCTTCAGCGTCAGGTCCCGGAGGGCTCGGTACCGCTCGACGCGCAATGATTCGATACGCGGCACCTGTTGCGAGTCAGCCATTGCCCTCTAGCCTATCTCGTCTCGCGACGACCCGGTGGGTGCAGTGTCTCAGCGGTTGCCCCGACCTCGGCGCGCCTGCGGCGCGTCGCGATCGGGCCGGGGGGCGATGGCGGAGCGTCTTGCCGAGTGCGGACGGCGAGCTGCCGTTTGACAGCGGCGGCGGGTTCGGCTTGAATACGGGGCGCACTTGCGGACACGGCGGTACGGCGCGCTCCGCCGATGGCTGGCACGCTGGGGCTGGGGGCGAGCGGCGATGGCTGGGCGCCGGCCAGGGGAGGGCTGAGGTCATGGGCCAGGTAGTGGCTCTGGGACGGCGGGGGTTTGGCGCCACGGCGCGGCGGGACGCGTGGTGGCTGCAGCCCCTGGCCGTGCTGCTGGGGCTGGGAACGTTCATCGTGTATTCGACCTGGGCGGCGTTCCAGGGCGCTCACTACACGTGGGGGCCGTATCTGTCGCCGTTCTATTCGCCGGAGCTGTTCGGCAGCTCGCCGCATGCGTGGTTCGGCCCCAAGCCGGGGTGGTTTCCGGGTTGGCTGCCGTTTTCGCCGGCGCTGTTGATCCTGTGGATGCCGGGCGGCTTCCGGCTGACCTGCTACTACTACCGGGGCGCCTACTACAAGGCGTTTTGGGCCGACCCGCCGGCGTGCACGGTGGGCGAGCCGCGCAAATCGTACCTGGGCGAAAAGTCGTTCCCGCTGATCCTGCAGAACGCCCACCGCTACTTCCTGTACCTGGCGCTGCTGTTCCTGGTGGTTTTGGCGCACGACCTGTGGGAAGCGATGTGGTTTGCCGATCCGGCGACCGGCCAGACGCACTTCGGCATCGGCGTCGGCACGCTGGTACTGGCGACCAACCTGGTGATGCTTTCGGGCTACAGCTTCGGCTGCCACTCGCTGCGTCACCTGATCGGCGGCGGCCGCGACCTGCTGGCGGGCAGGAAGGTGACGCTGGCCGCGTATCGCTGCGCCGGGTGCTTCAACCGCCGCCACATGCTGTGGGCGTGGATGAGCCTGTGCACGGTGGGCTTCTCCGACCTGTACATCCGGCTCTGCTCGATGGGGATCTGGACCGACTGGAGGATCTTTTGACGGCTGAGCACCGCAGGTTCGAGTACGACGTGCTGGTGATCGGGGCCGGCGGCGCCGGGCTGCGCGCGGCGATCGAGGCATCGGCCGCCGGGGCGAAGGTGGCGGTGCTGTCCAAGTCGCTGCTGGGCAAGGCGCACACGGTGATGGCGGAGGGCGGCGTGGCGGCGGCGATGGGCAACGTCGACGACCGCGACAACTGGAAGGTGCATTTTGCCGACACCATGCGCGGCGGCCAGTATCTGAACAACCCGCGCATGGCGGAGATCCATGCCCGCGAGGCGCCGGCGCGGGTGCGCGAGCTGGAGGCGTGGGGGGCGCTGTTCGACCGCACCGCCGACGGCCGCATCCTGCAGCGCAACTTCGGCGGCCATCGCTATCCGCGCCTGGCGCACGTCGGCGACCGCACCGGCCTGGAGATGATCCGCACCCTGCAGGACCACGGCATCCACCAGGGGATCGACTTCCACATGGAGACGACGGTCGCCACCCTGCTGCGCGGCGGCCGCAACGGCGAGGGCGGCGTGGTGGGGGTGGTCGCCTACGACCGCGAGCGCGGCGGGGCGATGGTGTTCACCGCCGGCGCGGTGGTGCTGGCGACCGGCGGCATCGGCCGCGCCTTTGAGATCACCAGCAACAGCTGGGAGTACACCGGCGACGGCCTGGCGCTGGCCTACGAGGCGGGCGCCGACCTGATCGACATGGAGTTCGTGCAGTTCCACCCCACCGGCATGGTGTGGCCGCCCAGCGTGCGCGGCATCCTGGTGACCGAAGGGGTGCGCGGCGAAGGGGGCGTGCTGCGCAACCGCGAAGGGCGCCGCTTCATGTTCGACGACATCCCCGAGAACTACCGCAACCAGACCGCCGACAACGAAGACGAAGGGTGGCGCTACTGCCAGGGCGACAAGACGGCGCGCCGCCCCCCCGAGCTGCTGACCCGCGACCACGTGGCGCGCTGCATCGTGCGCGAGATCCGCGAGGGGCGGGGGAGCCCGCACGGCGGGGTGTTCCTCGACATCTCGTGGATCGCGAGCCGCATCGCCGACGCTCCGGCCCACATCAAGAAAAAGCTCCCCAGCATGTACCACCAGTTCAAGGAGCTGGCGGGCATCGACATCACCAAGGAGCCGATGGAGATCGGCCCCACCACCCACTACATGATGGGCGGCGTGCGCGTCGACGCCGAAACCCAGATGTCGACCGTGCCGGGGCTGTTCGCCGCCGGCGAGTGCGCGGCGGGGCTGCACGGCGCCAACCGCCTGGGCGGCAACTCGCTGTCGGACCTGCTGGTGTTCGGCAAGCTGGCGGGCGAGCACGCCGCGGCGTTCGCCCGCCGCCGCAAGGCCGCCGCCCCCACCGACACCGCGGCCGGCGCCGCCCCCGTTCCCGCTCCCTCTCCCTCTGACAGTGCGCAGGTCGAGGCGGCGGTCGCGGCGCTCTACGCGCCGTTCGACCGCCCGCCGGCGGTGGCCGGCGACGGGCCCTACCAGATCCAGCGCAAGCTGCAGACCATGATGCAGGCCCAGGTCGGCATCGTGCGCCGCCACGACGACATGGCCAACGCCCTGGCCGGCATCGCCGCGCTGCGCGCCGAAGCGGCGGCGGTCGGCGCCACCGGCAACCGCCAGTACAACCCCGGCTGGCACACGGTGCTGGACCTGCAGAGCATGCTGATCGTCTCCGAAGCGGTGACGCGCGCCGCGATCGAGCGCCAGGAGAGCCGCGGCGCGCAGTTCCGCGACGACCATCCGGCCAAGGACGACGAGTTCGGCAAGGTCAACCTGGTGGTGCGCAAGGGCGCCGGCGGCGCCATGACGGTGACGCCCGAACCGGTGGTGCCGATGAGCGACGAGCAACGTGCGATCGTCGAGGAGATGAAGTGATGGCGCGAGCGACCTTCAAGATCTGGCGCGGCGACGCGGCGGGCGGCGAGCTGCGCGACTACGCGACCGAGGTGACCGAGGGCATGGTGGTGCTCGACGCCGTGCACCAGATCCAGGCCGAGTCGGCCGGCGACCTGGCGGTGCGCTGGAACTGCAAGGCCGGCAAGTGCGGCTCCTGCTCGGCCGAGGTGAACGGCAACCCGCGCCTGATGTGCATGACGCGGCTGTCCGACCTGCCGCTGGACCAGCCGGTGACGATCGAGCCGATGCGCAGCTTTCCGCCGCTGCGCGACCTGGTGACCGACGTGTCGTTCAACTTTGCCGCCAAGCGCAAGATCAAGCAGTTCAAGCCGCGGCCGGCGGACGCCCCCGACGGCACCTGGCGCATCGCGCAGGACGACGTGGAGCGGGTGCAGGAGTTCCGCAAGTGCATCGAATGCTTCCTCTGCCAGGACGTCTGCCACGTGCTGCGCGAGCATCACCTGCACGACCGCTTCATCGGGCCGCGCCTGCTGGTGTACACGGCGGCGCTCGAAATGCACCCGCTGGACGTGGAAGACCGTCTGGCCGACCTGCGCCACGAACAGGGGATCGGCTACTGCAACATCACCAAGTGCTGTACCAAGGTGTGCCCCGAAGGGATTACCATCACGGACAACGCCATCATTCCGCTCAAGGAGCGGGTGGTGGACGAGTTCTTCGATCCCCTGGGCAAGCTGCTGCGCGTCTTCCGCCGCTGACCCACCGGGGTCCGGCAGGAGGCCAACCATGTTCGAGCTCAAGCCGCTCTCCCGCGAAGCCGTCGCCGGCGCCCTGGACAAGGCGCATCGCTACCGTCTGCTGAGCGAGCCGGTCGAGGCGGAGAGCATCTGCCGCGACATCCTGGAGATCGACCCCGACAACCAGGAGGCGCTGGTCACCCTGGTCCTGGCGCTGTCCGACCAGTTCGAGGACCACCTGGGGCTGGCATCGGCGGAGGCCAAGGCGGTGCTGTCGCGCATCCGCGACGAATACAGCCGCGTCTACCACGCCGGCATCCTGTGCGAGCGGCGCGCCAAGGCTCACATCAAGCGCGGCGGCCCGCGCGCCGGTCACATCGCCTACGAATGGCTGCGCGAAGCGATGGACCACTTCGAGAAGGCGATCGCCCTGCGCCCGCACGGCAACGACGATTCCATCCTGCGCTGGAACACCTGCGTCCGCACCCTGCGCGCCCATCCGACCCTGGCGCCCGACCTGCAGGAAAGCGTCCACCACTGGCTGGAGTGAGCGGGCGCGTTAAATCCGACCGACCGTGCTATTCTAGGGCCGTGACCAAGGGCGAACAGACGCGGCGCGAGATCGTCGACCGGGCGCTGGTGATGGCCGGCGAAGTCGGCCTGGAACGGCTGTCGCTGGGCAACCTGGCGGCCGACGTGCAGCTTTCCAAGAGCGGCCTGTTCGCCCACTTCAAGTCCAAGGAAGCGCTGCAGCTGGCGGTGCTGCAGCAGGCGATCGACAGTTTCGTGCGCGAGGTGGTGCAGCCGGCCCTGGGCCTGCCGCGCGGCGAGCCGCGGGTGCTCATGCTGTTCGACCGGTTCCTGACCTGGATCATCGGCGGCGGCCGGCGCGGCAGCTGCATCTTCATGGCGCTCAATCACGAATACGACGACCGGCCGGGCGCGGTGCGCGACCTGCTGGTCGAATCGCAGCGCGAGTGGCAGCGCACGCTGGCGCGCGCGGCGCAGATCGCCGTCGAGGAAGGGCACTTTCGCGCCGGGCTGGACGCCGAGCAGTTCGCCTACGAAGTCGAGGGGATCGGCATGGCCTATCAGCAGGCCCACAAGCTCCTCGCCGATCCCAAAGCCGAAACCAAGGCCCACGCCGCCTTTGCGGCGCTCCTGGCGCGAAGCAGCCAGGGCGTGCAGTAGAGGCCGGGAGGAACGCCAATGCTGGACGCGACGTCAGGCAGCTCCTTCGTTCCGCCACAAAAAAGCACGACCGATCGTCCTAAGGCGCTTCTGGTGCCCGGCTGGATGCGGACCGGCTTCCGCGTCACCGGGGCGGTGGCGCCGGGCGCCGCGGCCCTGCTCGCGCGGCAGGTCTTTTTCACCCCGCCGCGGACGCCGCTGCGCGTGGCCGAGAGCGCGGTGCTGGCGCGCGGCGAGCGCTTTTCGCTGGTGGCGGCGGGCGGCCAGGTGGTCGGCCACAGCTGGGGCGAAGGGCCGACGGTGCTGCTGGTCCATGGCTGGGGCGGCCATGCCGGGCACATGACGGCGCTGGTCGATCCGCTGCTCGCCGCCGGATTCCGCGCCGTCGCGCTCGACCTGCCGGCGCACGGCGAGTCGGCGGGGCGGCTGTCGTCGCTGGTGCATTTCGGCGCCGCCCTGGCGCGGGCGGCGGCGCTGTTCGGGCCGGTGCACGGCCTGGTGGCGCACTCCTTCGGCGCCGCCGGCAGCACCTACCAGATGTCGCGCGGCCTGGCGGTGGGGCGCGCCGTGTTCGTCGCCCCGCCGGCGCGCTTCGACGGCGTCTGGTCGCGCTTCCGCGAGTCCTTCGGCGTCGGCGACGAGGTGTGGCGGCGCATGGTCGCCGACGTCGAGCGGTGGCTCGCGGTGAGCTTCGCCGACATCGCGCCGGTCGACCTGGCGCCGGCGATGACCACGCCGCTGCTCATCCTGCACGACCAGGGCGACCGCGAGGTGCCGATCGCCGAGGGCGCCGAGCTGGCCAGCCGCTGGCCGGGCGCCGTGCTGGTGCGGCGGGAGGGGCTGGGCCACTTGCGCATCCTGCGCGACGGCTCCGCGGTCGCCCAGGCGGTGGCCTTCCTGGCCGCCGCGTAGCGGCCTGGTCCCTGGCTGCCACGGCTTCCTGCTAGGATGATCGAGCCCGGCAGGGCGTCAAGGAGGATCTGGATGAGCCCGAATCCGTTGCAGCAGCTGACCGCGCTGGGCCAGAGCGTCTGGTACGACTACATTCGCCGCGACCTCTACCAGGGGCCGGAGCTGCGCCAGCTGATCGCCGGCGACAGCTTGCGCGGCATGACCTCCAATCCGACCATCTTCCAGCAGGCGATCGCCGCCACCCAGCTGTACGACGAAGACATCCGCCGGCTGGGCGAACAGGGGCTGCCGGCGGCGGAGATCTTCGAGCGCCTGGAGGTGGAAGACGTGAGCGCCGCCGCCGATGCGTTCCGCGGCGTCTACGACGCGTCCAATGGCGCGGACGGCTACGTTTCGATCGAGGTGGCCCCCCATCTGGCGCTCGACGGCCCAGGCTCCATCGCGGAAGCGCGGCGGTTGTGGCGGGAGTGCGGGCGGCCCAACGTGATGGTCAAGATCCCGGGCACGGTGCCGGGGCTGGCCGCCATCCAGGACTGCCTGGCGCAAGGGATCAACATCAACATCACGCTGCTGTTTTCGGTCGAGCGGCACCGCCAGGTCATGGAGGCCTACCTGGCGGCGCTGGAAGCGCGCGTCGCCGCCGGGCAGCCGATCGACCGCATCCATTCGGTGGCCAGCTTCTTTGTCAGCAGGGTGGACACCAACGTCGACAAGAAGCTGGACGCGATCGCCGGCGACGCCGGCCGCCCCGACGCCGATCGCCAGCTGGCGCGCCAGCTGCGCGGCAAGACCGCCATCGCCAACGCACGGCTGGCCTATCGCGCCTTCGAAGAGGTGTTCGGCGGCGAGCGCTTTGCGCGGCTCAAGGAGCACGGCGCCAACCGCCAGCGGCCGCTGTGGGCATCCACCTCGACCAAGGACAAGGCCTATCCCGACCTGTATTACGTCGAGGAGCTGATCGCCCCCGACAGCGTTGACACGGTGCCGCGCGAAACCTTTGACGCCTATCGCGATCACGGCAAGCCGCAGGTGCGCATCCACGACGACCTGGCGGGCGCCGAGGCGACGTTCGCCGGCCTGGCCAAGCTGGGCATCGACGAGCAGCAGGTCTACAAGGAGCTGGAGGACGAAGGCATCCGCAAGTTCGGCGAGTCGTACGACACCTTGCTGGCGGCGCTGGCCGAAAAGGAGAAGGCTGTTCGCGTGTGATGGCTGGCCGGTGTCGGCCCAGCCGGCCGCACCGGGCGGCTCCTGGCTGCTCCGAGCGGCTCCTGGCGGCTCCGGATAGACGAGTGGGGAGCGCGGCGCGTACTAGATCTGAAGCCGCCTCCCACCGCCCGTCCTCGTCTGGGAGAGGGTCATCCCCACGATGTACGACGCCTTCTACGGCTTTCAGGAACCGCCCTTCAACATCACGCCCGATCCGCGCTTCCTCTTCTTCAGCGACCGGCACCGGGAAGCGTTCAACCACGTCCTGTTCGGCATCCGCGAGCGCAAGGGGTTCATCCAGCTGACCGGCGAGGTGGGCGCCGGCAAGACCACGGTGTGCCGCGCCATCCTTGAGGAGCTGGGGCCGGGCGTGCGCACGGCGCTGATCCTGAATCCCTGCCTGACCAGCACCCAGCTGCTGCGCGCCATCCTCATCGAATACGGTCTCCGGGCGCCGTCCAAGGCCGATCGCGTCACGCTGCTCGGCACCCTCAACCAGTTCCTGCTCGACCAGGTGGCGGCCGGCAACGACGTGGTGCTGCTGATCGACGAAGCGCAGGACCTGGACAGCGAGCTGCTCGAGCAGGTGCGGCTGCTGTCCAACCTCGAAACCGACCAGCGCAAGCTGCTGCAGATCGTGCTCATCGGCCAGCCCGAGCTGCGCGACATGCTGGAGGAGAAGCGGCTGCGCCAGCTGCGCCAGCGCATCACCATCCGCTACCACCTGGCGCCGCTCACCCGCGAGGAGACGGAGTTCTACATCCAGCACCGGCTGCACGTCGCCGGCGGCAACGGCCGGCCGAGCTTCAGCCGCTGGGCGATCCGCGCCGTGCACCGCTATTCGCGCGGCGTGCCGCGCCTGATCAACGCGGTGTGCGACAAGACCTTGCTGTGCGGTTACGTGGCCGGCACCGACGAGCTGCTGGTGCGCCACGTGCGCCGCGCCGTGCGCGAGCTGGAGGGGAAGGCATCATGAGCCTGATCGACGAGGCGCTCAAGCGGGCGCGGCTGGACGCGGCACGCCAGGATGCGGCGCGCCAGGGCGGCGCCCAGGGCGGCGGTTTCGCCACCCCCTGGACGCACATGCCGCAGGGGCGCCGCCGTGCCGCCGCTCCCCCTCACCTGGCGCTGATCGCCGGCATGGCCCTGTCGGTGCTGATCGGCGCCGTCGGCGTCATGCTGTTCATCCGCTCCTCGCGTGCCGCCGGCCCCGCCGCCGGCAACCTCGCCGCCGCGGCGGCGCCGGACGCGGCCGGCGCGGTGGCCGCCGGTGGCCAGGCCGGCAGCGTCGGCGACGGCGGTACGGACGCCGTTGCCACCACCACCGGAGCCGGTGCCGGGCGCCTGGATCGCGCCGCTCGCGCCGCGGCGCGCGCCGCGGCCGGCCGCACCGGCATCGCCAGTGGCGTCAACAGCGCCGGCGGCGAACGGGATGAGCCAGCCGCCGGCAGGGCCGAGCCGACCGAGCGGCGGGCTGGCCTCCGGGGCGGTGCCGCCGGTGCCGGTGCCGCGGCTGCGGACGCCGCGCCTTCCGGCGGCGTGCCGGCATCCGCGTACGCCGCCGCCCCTGCCGCCGCCCCTGCCGCCGCCGTCCCCGGCGTCGGCATCACCAGCGCTGCGCCCGGCCTGGCGGCCGGCGCGGGGGGCGCGGCCGGCGGCGCAACGCCGGCGCAGGGGGCGGCGCAGGAGCCGGCTGCCACCACCGTGATCCCCAGGTTGCCCGCCCCACCGCGGGCCGCGGCCGTGGCGGCGGTCCCCCTGGCCGCCGCGCCGCCTGCTCCGGCCGCCCCCAAGGCCGCCGTGCACATGGTGGAGGACGGCGGCAGCTACGCCGGCGAGGTGAAGCTGGACGACGGCAGCACCGTCAAGCTGTCGGGCATCGCCTATACCGAGGCCAGCCCGGCGGCGGTGATCAACGGCAAGGTGCTGGGGCCCGGCCAGAGCGTCGACGACGTGACGGTGGACCGCATCGAGCCCGACCGGGTGACCCTGCGTCACCGCTCGGGCATCGTGTTCTACCTGCGCCCGAACTGAAACGCTGGCGGTGGTTGCCACCGGACGGCGCTTTCTGCTGAGATGGGCTGCGGCCGTCGCGGCTGCGCCGACCGGAGTCAGGCCGGCGCGCGCGCAGCCCCGCACCGGGCGGCGGCCAAAAGGGAGGTCATGAGCGCGAGCACAGAACCGATCACGCACCTGTTCACCGACGTGGGAGGGGTCCTGGCGACCAACGGCTGGGACCACGAGCTGCGCTACCGCACCGCCGACCACTTCGCCGTCGACCGCGCCGAGATGGATGACCGGCACCACCTCACCTACGACGTCTACGAGTCGGGCAAGATGTCGCTGGCGGCCTACCTGGACAGCATCATCTTCTACAAGCCGCGCTCCTTCAGCCGCGACGACGTGATCGCCTACATCCTCGGCCAGGGGCGTGCCTTCCCCGACATGCTCGACCTGGTGGGGCGGGTCAAGCGCCGCCACGGCCTCAAGGTGGCGGTGGTGAGCAACGAAGGGCGCGAGCTGACCGTCGACCGTATCGCCCGCTTCGGGCTCGACAGGATCGCGGATTTCTTCATCGTCTCGGGCTTCGTGCACCTGCGCAAGCCCGACCAGGACATCTTCCGCCTGGCCCTGGACATCGCCCAGGTTTCGCCGCGGCGGGTCGTCTACCTGGAAGACCGGCCGCTCTTCGTGGACGTGGCGGCGGGTCTGGGGCTGCACGCCATCCGGCACCAGGATTGTGAATCCACACGCCAACGCCTGGCCGAGCTGGGCCTGGGCGATCAGGAGAGCTAGCAATGGCCAACCGCCTGGCACCCACTGCATTCGTGATCTTCGGCGGCGCCGGCGATCTCACCTGGCGCAAGCTCGTGCCGGCGCTCTACAACCTGTGGCTCGACGGCGCCCTGCCGGTGCAGTTCGAGATGATCGCCATCGACGGGCGGCAGATCGAAGCGGCCGACTACCTCAAGCACCTGCGCGAAGGCATCGATCAGTTCAGCCGCCAGGGCAAGGCCGAAGACGCCAAATGGCAGGACTTCAGCTCGCACCTGTCCTACCAGCGGGCCGACTTCGGCGATGCCGCCGCCTTCGGCGCGCTGGCCCAGCGGCTGGGCGACCTGGACAAGAGCTGGGGGACGCCGGCGGTGCACGTCTTCTACCTGGCGACGCCGCCTTCGGTGGTGCAGATGGTGGCGCAGGGGCTGGAAGGGGCCGGCCTGGCCGCCGACAGCGCGCGTGCCCGCCTGATCTGCGAAAAGCCGTTCGGCCACGACCTGGACAGCGCGCGTGCCTTGAACGCCTTCCTGACCCACTCCTTCGACGAGTCGCAGATCTACCGCATCGACCACTACCTGGGCAAGGAGCCGGTGCAGAACATCCTGGCCTTCCGCTTCGCCAACTCGGTGCAGGAGCCGCTGTGGAACCGGCGCTACATCGACTCGGTGCAGATCACCGTCGCCGAAACCGTGGGGGTGGAAAACCGCGGCGGCTACTACGAGCACGCCGGCGCGCTGCGCGACATGGTGCAGAACCACATCCTGCAGCTGCTCTGCCTGGTGGCGATGGAACCGCCGGTGACCTTCGGCTCGGACGAGCTGCGCAGCAAGAAGATGGACGTGCTGCGGGCGGTGCGGCCCATCCGCGTCGAAGACGTGCCGCGGGTGGCGGTGCGCGGCCAGTACACGGCGGGCTTCGTGGACGGCCAGAAGGTGCCCGGCTACCGCGCCGAAGAAGGCGTCCAGCCGCGCTCGCTGACGGAGACCTTCGTCGCCCTCAAGCTCTTTGTCGACAACTGGCGCTGGCAGGACGTGCCGTTCTATCTGCGCACCGGCAAGCGGCTGCCGGGAGCGGCGTCCGAAATCTGCATTCAATACCGGCCGGTGCCGCACCAGGCGTTTCCTTCCGCGTCGATCGGTGAGATGCAGCCCAACCGCCTGCTGCTGCGCATCCAACCCGACGAGGGCATCGTCCTGCGCTTCCAGGCCAAGCGCCCCGGCACCGGCATGCGCCTGAGCACCGTCGAGACGCGCTTCAGCTACAAGGAGGCCTTTCAGACGCCGGAGCCCGAGGCCTACGAAACGCTGCTGCTGGACGTCATCCGCGGCGACGCGACGCCGTTCATGCGCGGCGACCAGGTGGACGAAGCCTGGAAGCTGGTGATGCCGGTCCTGGAGGCCTGGAGCGAGGGCGACCCCAGCGACCTGGACGGCTATCCCGCCGGCACCTGGGGCCCCGAATCGGCGTCCAACCTGATCGCCCGCGACAGCCGGGTGTGGCTGGTGCCGAGCGCGCTCACCGACCCGGCGGAGCCCTGACACCGAACATCGCGGCATCGCGGCACTGCAAACCTGGAGGGTTGCCATGGCAAGGCGCGGCGATCACCTGGAGCGCTGGCGGGGGTGGGAGAGCGGTCCCTGGCCGAAGCTGCTGGTGGTGGCCGCGGTGGCCGCGCTGACCGGCGGCGGTTGGTGCGCCAGGGTGGCGGCGCTGCCGGCGACGTCGGTGCTGTCGGCGATGTCGGCGACATCGGCCGGTGAGGGGCCGGCGCCGCGCGGCTGCATCCTGATCTCGATCGACACGCTGCGCTACGACCACCTGGGCTGTGACGGGTACGCCCTCCCCACCAGCCCGCGGATCGACCGCTTCCGCCAGGACGCCGTGCTGTTCCTCGCCGCCATCGCCCAGGCGCCGTCGACGCTCGCCTCGCACGCTTCGATGCTGACGTCGCTGCTGCCGCCGCAGCACGGCGCATCGTTCAAGAACGGCACGGCGCTCGCCCCCGGCGTGCTGACGCTGGCCGAGCTGCTGCGGCGCCGCGGCATCGCCACCGCCTCCTTCAACGACGGCGGCCAGATCTCCCCCGAGTTCGGCCTGGGGCGCGGCTTCGACCGCTACCGCTCGCAGCAGGTCGGGCCGCGCACCGCGCACCTTGCCACACAGGTCGCCCAGACGATCGCCTGGCTGCGGCAGCACCCGGCGCGGCCGTTCTTCCTCTTCCTGCACACCTACGAGGTGCACCACCCCTACACGCCGGACGCCGCGCACCTGGCGCTGTTCGAGCCGGGACCCTACCGCGGCCCGCTGCCGGCGACGGAGACGTCCTTTGAGACGCTGGCGCGGATCAACGACGGGTTCCTGCGCCTGGGCGCAGGCGACCTGCGCCACGTCACGGACACCTACGACGGCGAGATCCGCGAGATGGACGACGCCTTCGGCACCCTGATCGAGTTTCTCGTCGCCAGCGGCCTGTACGACCAGACGGCGATCCTCTTCACCTCCGACCATGGCGAAGAGTTTGGCGAGCACGGCAAGGTCGGGTGGCACTCCCACACTCTGTACGACGAGCTGCTGCGGGTGCCGCTGTTGATCAAGTATCCGGGTTCGGCGCACGCCGGCGGCTCGGTGACGCGCCAGGTGCGCAGCATCGACCTGGCGCCGACCGTCCTGCGCCTGATGGAGCTGCCGGCGGCCGCGGCCTTTCAGGGCCGCGACCTGACGCCGCTGGTGCAAGGCCACGTGGAGCCGGCGCGACTGGCGGTGGGCAACCTGGACGGCGGCGGCGTGCCCGCCATCCGCACCCAGGGTTGGAAGCTGATCGCCAATCACCTGTTCGACCTGGTCCACGACCCCGGCGAGACGCTCGACGTCTCGGCGCGCTACCCCGACATCGCCGCCTTCCTGGCGGCGCGCCGGGACGCCCTGCTGGCCGGCGCGCCGCCCGCGCGCGGCCCCGTCGCGCACCTGAGCGCCCGCGCCAGCGCCGAGCTGGCCAGCCTCGGCTACATCGACGCCGGCGGCCCCGTCCTCGACCCCGACTGAGCCGCTCAGGCCGCGGCGGCGGAGCGGCGCCAGGGAGGCGTGCGCTATCATGCTAGATCGATGACAGCGCCACCCGTCTACACCAATGAAGAGCTGGAGCGGATGCTGGCTGACCTTGAGTCCGACCTGGTCGAGCGCAAGGAATCTTTCAAGGGTGACATCCCGGGAAAAGTTCGCGAGGCCGTCTGTGCATTTTCAAATGATCTCCCTGATCATCGGCGCCCTGGCGTCATAATAATCGGTGTTCGCGATGACGGTTCGCCGTCAGGGCTGCCCATCACGGATGAGCTGCTGTTGCAGTTGGCGGACATGAAAACAGATGGCAACATATTGCCGCCGCCCTCGCTCACCGTTGCCAAGAAGGTCTTAAGGGGCAGCGACGTCGCCGTTGTGACAGTGCAGCCAGCGGACTCTCCGCCGGTTCGATTCAAAGGTCGTGTCTTCATTCGCATCAGCTCGCGGCGAGGCATTGCATCCCTGCAAGATGAAAGGATCTTGAATGAGAAGCGCCGCTATGGCGACCGGCCCTTCGACGTACATGGTGTTCCAGCAGCCATCTTGACTGACCTTGATCACCGGAGATTCGAGGAGGAATATCTTCCGTCGGCCGTCGCCCGCGATGTCTTGGCTGCCAACGAGCGGACTCTTGAGCAGCGCCTTGCCGCCGCCAAGATGGTGGTTTCGGCGGACGAGCCGATACCGACGGTGCTCGGCATCCTGGTCCTGGGCACCCGCACGCGGGACTTCCTGCCAGGTGCCTATATCCAGTTCTTGCGGATAGCAGGTCGCGATCTTGCCGACCCTATCGTCGACGCTCAGCAGATCGACGGCGCGCTGACGGACCTGTTGCGGCTCATCGATACCAAGCTCTTGGCGCACAATCGAACGAGTGTGGAGATCAACCCCGATTCGCAAGAGCGCAGGCGATCGCTATATCCGCTTGCTGCGATTCAGCAGCTTGTGCGCAACGCTGTTATGCATCGGACCTACGAGGCGACCAATGCCCCGATCCGAGTCCATTGGTATGACGATCGAATCGAGATCCTGAGCCCTGGGGGGCCTTTCGGCTCTGTTACAGTCAAGAACTTTGGGCAGCCCGGTATCGCCGACTATCGAAACCCCAATCTGGCGGAAGCTTTGCGAGTCCTAGGGTATGTGCAGCGATTCGGTGTCGGTATTGCGATCGCAAGAAGAGCGCTGGTAGAAAACAGCAATCCACTTCCGGAATTTGTAGTGGAGCAGTCGCATGTGGGCGTCATTCTAAGGATGTCATGATGAATACGATAGCATTCTTCAATAATAAGGGTGGTGTCGGCAAAACCACTCTTGTTTATCATCTGTCATGGATGTTTGCTGATTTGGGAATCAAGGTGTTGGCGGTCGATCTTGATCCGCAGGCTAACCTGAGTGGCATGTTCCTGCCCGACGAGAAAATCGAGGCATTGTGGCCTGAGGGCGAACACCCCAATACGGTGTATGGCGCGATCCGGCCACTGTTCGACGGGACCGGCGACGTGGCTTCGCCGCATGTCGAATCGATTTCCGACAAGCTGTACCTCCTCGTTGGTGATCTCGATCTGGCGGACTCGGAAGATGAGTTGGGAAGCCAATGGCCGGAATGCCTGGACCGGAAGCCGCGGGCCTTTCGAGTTCTTTCGACGTTCTGGCGCGCTATCGAGGCGGCTGCCGTAGCTCGCCAGGCGAATCTGGTGCTTATCGACGTCGGCCCCAACCTGGGAGCTATCAATCGCGCCGCGCTGATTTGCGCGCGGCATGTCGTGATCCCCTTGGCCCCGGATATCTTCTCTCTGCAGGGCTTGAAGAACCTTGGGCCGGCGCTGCGGCGCTGGCGAGAGCAGTGGCGGGAGAGGCGCGACCGTAATCCTCTGCCGGCTTTATCTATCCCGCCGGGTGAGATGACACCTGCCGGATACATAGTACTGCAGCATGCCGTGCGGTTGGATCGGCCAGTGAAGGCCTATCTCCGCTGGATGGGGCGAATCCCGGGTATCTATCATCGGGCTGTGCTCGACCAGATGGACACGCCTTCCGATCTGCGCGTGCAGGACGATCCACATCGCCTCGCTGCGCTCAAGCACTATCGGAGCCTGATGCCTCTGGCCCAGGAGGCTCGTAAGCCGATGTTTTTTCTCACTTCAGCCGATGGTGCCATCGGTGGACATGCCAAAGCCGTACAGGATTGCTATCGCGACTTCAGCGACCTCGCCCATAGTATCGCCAAGCGTTGTGGTGTGGCCTTGCCTTGAGTGACTGTTCGCCGGCTGCTGATTGACCGGCGCCCGGATCGCGCGGAGTCCCGTGCCCGACGGATTGCTGATCGTCGCCGGCGCCGCTCAGGCGGCGGTGCGGCGCAGGACGTCGAACAGGCGGTCGATGTCCTGCTGGTCGTTGTACAGGTGCGGCGCGATGCGGATGGAGTCGCCGCGGATGCTGACGTGGACCCTGGCGTCGCGCAGCGCCTGGGGCAGGGCGGCGGCAAGGCCGCCGCGCGGGCGGACGCCGATCATGTGGGCGGAGCGCTCCGCCGCCGGCAGGATGCCGTAGCCCAGGTCGGCGGCGTGCTGCGCGGCGCGGTCGGTGAGCGGCTTGAGCGCCGCTTCGATGGCGGGCACGCCCCAGGCGAGCAGCTGGCGCAGGGCGGCGATCGCCATCGGCGCCAGGACGAACTGGGGGAACTCGCCCATGTCGAAGCGGCGGGCGCCGGGGCGGTAGGCGTCGGTGTACAGCGTGAGGCTGGAGAAGTCTTCGCTGCCGGCGCGCGCCAGCCACGAATGCTCCAGCGGCACGCCGGCGTTGCGCCACCTGGGGGCGGCGTACAGGTAGCCCAGGCCGTAGGGGCCGAGCAGCCATTTGTAGCCGACGGCGACCAGGAAGTCGGGTTGCACGGCGGCCAGGTCCAGGACGCCGGCGCCGAGAAACTGGCTGGCGTCGACCACCAAGGCGGCGCCGACGGCGCGGGCGCGGGCGCCGACCGCGGCGAGATCGACCCTGCTGCCGTCGGTCCAGTGGCAGGGAGGCACGGCGACGATCGCCGTCCTGTCGTCGATGGCGCGCAGCAGGGCGGCGGTCCAGCTCTCGCCGTCCTGGCGGAGCGCCGTCACCACCTGCCCCTGGCGCTTCTGGGCCAGCTCGCGCCACGCGTACACGTTGGACGGGAACTGTTGATCCAGCACGACGATGGTCTGGCCGGCGGCGCAAGGCAGGTTGGCGGCGGCGACCGCGATGCCGTAGCTGGCGGCGGGCACCAGTGCCACGCCGTCGGCGTCTGCCCCCATGACCTGCGCCGCCAGGCCGCGCAGCTCTTCGGCGCCGGTGAACCACTCCGCCGACGACAGGCGCCAGGGCGCCGCCTTGGCCCTGACCGCATCCAGGCCCGCGGCGGTCACCGCCCGCAGCTGCGGCGCCATGTTGGCGCAGTTGAGGAACGTCACGCCGTCGGGGATCTCAAACAGGCCGCGGGCGGGAGCCAGGACCGCCGACGCCGACGCCCGCGCCGACGAGGCGGGCGGCCCAGCCGCGCCGGACGCCGCGCCGTCGGCAGCGACGGTTGCGCCGGGTGCGGCGGTGCCGGCCGGCACGGCGACGCGGGCCGGCTGGGTGATCGCCTGGTTGATGGCGGCCAGGCAGCGGTCGATCTCGTCTTCGGTGTTGTAGAAATGCGGTGCGATGCGCAGGCGGCCGGCGCGCGCGGCGGTGACGATGCGCTGCTCCAGGAGCCGGTCGACCAGGGTCTGGGCGGCGATCGTGGGATGGGTGGCGGTGACGATGCCCGACGTTTCGCCGGCACGGCGCGGGGCGGCCAGCCGCAGGCCGCAGGCGGTCAAGCCGGCGGCGGCGCGCTCGGCCAGGGCCAGCACGCGTGCTTCGATGGCGGCGGCGCCGGCGGCCAGCAGCAGGTCGAGCGAGCCGCCCAGGCCGTGCACGCCGTAGGTGTTGAGGGTGCCGCTTTCCAGCCGCTTGGCGCCGTCCGCCCAATCGACGTCGAATTCGGTCCACGCCAGCATGTCGCGCATCGAGCGCCAGCCGCTGCGGGTCGGGCGCAAGCGCTCGATCACGCGGTCGGACACATAGAGCAGGGCGATGCCCTCGGGGCCGAGCAGCCATTTGTGGGCGGAGGCCGCGGCGACGTCCACCAGGTCGCGCTCCACGTCGAAGGCCAGGGCGCCCAGCCCCTGGATGGCGTCCACCACGAACAGCGCATCCGCCGCGCGGCAGGCGGCGCCGATGCGCGCCAGGTCGTGGCGGAAGCCGGTCGCGTACTGCACCCACGACAGGGCCACCGCGCGGGTGCGTCCGTCGATGGCGGCGACGACCTCCGCCGGGTCGATGCGCCCCTCCCGCTCCGCCACGACGCGGTATTCCACGCCGCGGTCGGCCAGGTGCATCCACGGATAGACGTTGGATGGAAAGTCGCCGGCGGCGCCGACCACGTTGTCGCCCGGCCGCCAATCCAGCCCCTCGGCCACCGCCGACAGCGCGGTGGAGGTGTTTTCTACGAACGCCACCTCCTGCGGCCGCCGCGCGCCCAGCAGGCGCGCCCCGAGCGCCCGCACGCGCTCCGCCTCGTCGTTGCGCTGCGGCCACTGGCGATCGCCGGACGCCGCGACCGACGCCGCCAGGGCGCCCATCCTTTGGGCGGCGCGCCCGGCGAGCGGACCGATGCCGGCGTGGTTCAGGTAGAACCACTGGCGGGTGACCGGGAACTCATCTCTCCAGGAGGCGATCGCGTCGGTTGGCATCATCCCTCTCGCTCTCGATCAGGCATCAGGCCCGGGAATAAACCACTCGCTTCGCAGTCTGACACAGTGACATGAAGACCACCTCGCGCAGCGCGCAGCGCACGCTCGTCACCGACCGGCGCCCGCGCCCTTGTGTTAGCATCCGCTTGTAATGTCCCGACTGCGCGCTGTCCTGCTGCTTTCGCTGCTGGTGCTGCCGCTGGCGCGGGGCAACGCGTTTGGCGGACGGACCTCCGGCGACACCGGCGACGGCTGCACCATGAGCTGCTGCCGCGCCGGCGCGCACATGCCGGCGGCGTCGGCGTGCGCGGTCCGGCATGCCAGCTGCCTGCCGCGCCCGGCGGCGGCGTCCCTGTCGGCTTTGCCGCCGTTGGTGGCGCCCGCCGCAACGCGGCTGGTTGCGCCGGCCGCCAGCGGCACCCTCGACCGCGGCACCGTGGGCTGCCCGCTGCCCGCCTTTGCCGGTCCCCCCGACCAGCCGCCTCGCGGCTGACCGCCAGCTCCCACAGACCGAAGCGTTCCTGCTGCCCGGTGGCCGGCCGGCGCGATCTCCATCGCGTCCCTGCCAGGCGCGACGTCCATCGTGTCCATGCCATGCGGGTGCCTGCTCAACTGTCTGGCGGCCTCCCTGGGGGAGGCGGGGGATCGATCATGTTTTCCATCGTGTGCGTTGCACGCTTGCGTTCGTTTGTTCGCCGCCGCCGAACGCTGGCTACGGCCGGCGCGGCCGGCGCGGCAGGCCTGGCCCGCCTGGCCGTGGCGGCATGTGCCGCGGCGCTTCTGGCGGCGCCGGGCGCGGCCTGGGGCTGTGCCTGCGGCTGCGGCATCTTCGACGTCGGCGCCAGCACCTACATGGCGTCCGACTCCGACAGCGGCTGGTCGATTTCGCTGCAGTACAGCTACATGAACCAGAACCACAACGGCGAGGGTGCGTCGCGCGGTGCCGCGGCGGACAACCAGGACAAGGACCTCAAGAGCAGCTTTTACTTTCTCGGCGTGCAATACATGTTCAATCGCAGCTGGAGCATGATGCTGGAGCTGCCGGTCGTCAACCGGTCGCTCACCACGACGGACGACGGCACCGTGTTCGGGCCCGCCGGCAGCATCTATACCGGCCGCATCACGGACCTGGGCGACCTGCAGATCATGGGCCTGTATTCGGGCCTTTCAGCCGACCTGTCGACGGTGTTGCTGTTCGGCGTGCAGCTGCCCACCGGCAACTACACCGGTCCCACCGGGCCGCTCGGCGGCCAGGAGATCGACCGCGATTCGCTGCCCGGATCGGGTGCCACCGAACCGCTCCTGGGCTTCTACCACGTCGGCGGCCTGAGCGCCGACAACAGCCTGGCCTGGTACGTACAGGGCCGCTACGAATTCGCCGTGGCCACGCGCAACGACTACCGTCCGGGCAACGAGTTTGACGGCGCGCTGGGGCTTACCTACAACTTTGGCAAGGTGGGACCCCTCACCAAGCTGGCGCCGGTGCTCAGCCTGCTGGGCAGCCAGCGGGCGCACGACAGCGGCCTGAATGCCGATCCGCCCAACTCCGGCTACGGCCGCCTGCTGATCGCGCCCGGCATCGACCTGCGCGTCAACAAGATCAGGATCTACGGCGACGTGGAGCTGCCGATCTATCAGAACGTCAACGCCGCCGACTTTGCGATCACCGGCAACTCAGGCCAGCTGGAAACCTCGGTGGCGTTCAAGCTCCAGGTTGCCTACGATTTTTGAACGCATCCGGCCGCGCCGCGGATCACGACCTTGGAGAACCTCATGCGTACACCTGTTCGCGTCTTCGTCGTCGCTGCCGCGATGGCGGCCGCCGCGTTGCTGACGGCGCCGGCATTCGGTCCCGTTGCAGCGCGGGCGGCTGCCGGCCCCCAGCCCCCCGAGCTTGTCGTGGCGACCGTGCATGGTGACACCTTCGATCTGGCGGCGCTGCGCGGCCGGGTGGTGCTGGTCAACTTCTGGGCCACATGGTGCGCGCCCTGCCGCCAGGAGATGCCGGCACTCGACGCCTTTTACAAGAGCTATCACGCGCGGGGCGTCGAGCTGATCGGCGTCAGCGCCGACAAGAAGCGGGATGCCGCCGAGGTGCGCAAGGTGGCGGCGGGGGTCGGTTACCCGGTGGCCATGGCCAGCGAAGCGACCAAGAACAGCTTCGGCGCGCCGAGCGCGCTCCCGGTCACCTACCTCATCGACCGCACCGGCGCCGTGCGCGCCGAGCTGCGGCCCAAGTCCGCGCCGCTCACCGCGGACGACCTGGCCGCAGCGGTTTCGCCGCTGCTGTCCGCAACCCCCTGACCCGCCGCGGCGCGCCGCCGCCGCGCGGCGGTGGATCGGGCGCGGCAACGGCGGGTGAGCTGGCGGCCGGGTCGGTCAGGTCAGGACGCGCTTTTCGAAAAAGCGCAGGCCGACCGCGAGCAGCGCGGCCAGGCCGGCGGTGAGCAGGCCGAAGACCGCGATCACCGGCATGTGCGGCACTTGCGGCGCCAGGGCCGCGCGCAGCCCTTCGCTCATGTAGACGACGGGGTTGATCAGCACCAGCACCTGCAGGATGGGGATGGTGTGGAGCGCGACCCAGGGGTAGTAGACGCAACCCAGGAGGGTGAGCGGCACCAGCAGGAGGGCGAACAGGAAGTTGATGCGGCGGGGCGACACGATCGTGCCCAGGACCAGGCCCAGCGCGGCGCCGACCAGGGCGCCCAGGGGCAGGACGGTCGCGAACAGCAGGGGGTGGGACCAGTCGACGCTCGCCGCGAAGCCCGAGGCGACCCACACCGCCGGCAGCACCAGCAGGCCGGCAAACAGGGCCTGAATGGCGCCGCTGATCACCTTGCACAGGCCGACCACCCGCACCGGGACGGGGGCCATCACCCGGTCTTCGATCTCCTTGGTGCCGTAGAACTCGGTCACCAGCGGCAGCGCCACCGCGGTGAACCCCTGGAACATGAGGGTGTTCGCCATCAGGCCCGGCAGCAGCATGCTGGCAAAGGCGGCGGCGCCGTGGCCGCCGATGTCCTGGCCGACGCGCGGAAAGACATAGGCAAAGACGAAGGCGAACAGCGCGGGCTGGACGGAGGTGCGCAGCACGAAGGCGGCGCCGTCCTGAAACAGGACCCGCAGATCGCGCTCGATCAAGGCCAGCGCCGTGGCCAGGCCGGCGGTGAACGGCACCCCGGCGCGGGCGCTCGCCGGGTTGGATGGCGTGGCCGCGGGCGTGGCGGAGGCCAGGGAGGTGCTCAAGCGCGGTACTCCTTTCCGGTGAGCTTCAGGAACACGGCTTCCAGGCTGGGTTGGGCGATCGAGAGGTCGCGCAGCTCGCCGCCGGCGCGGCCCACGGCGGCCACGACGCCGCCCACCAGCTGCGGATGCGCATGCGCCTGGACGCGGATGGTCATGCCCGTCGGGTCGGTTTCGGCGGCGATCACCCCCGCCAGCCCGGACAGCTCGCGGGCGACGCCGCCGCCCTGGTCGGCGGCGGCCAGGGTGACCTTGATCAGGCGCTCGGCCTGCACCGCGTCTTTCAATCCCTGCGCGGTGTCAAGCGCCAGCAGGTGGCCGCGGTCGACGATGGCGATGCGCGCGCAGAGCCGCTCGGCTTCTTCCATGTAGTGGGTGGTCAGGACGATGGTCTGGCCGCCGCGGTTGAGCGCTTCCAGGTCTTCCCACAGGCGCAGCCGCGTCTGCGGGTCGAGGCCGGCGGTGGGCTCGTCCAGGAAGAGCACTTCCGGCCGGTGCAGCAGGGCGCGCGCGATCAGCACCCGCTGCGCCAGGCCGCCGGACAGCTGCGCCACCGGCACGCGCGCCTTGTCCGCCAGCATGAACCGCTCCAGCAGCTCGCCCGCGCGGCGCCGGCACTCGGCGCGCGGCAGCCGGAAGTAGCGTCCGTGGAAGTACAGGTTGTCGAAGACCGAGAGGCTCCGGTCGAGCGTGTTGGTTTGCGTCACCGCGGCCAGCTTTTCGCGCGCCAGCGCGGGCTGCGCCACCACGTCGATCCCCGCCACGCTGGCCCGCCCCGAAGTCGGGATGACGCGCGTCGTGAGCATGCCGATCGTGGTCGTCTTGCCGGCCCCATTGGGACCCAGCAGGCCAAAGAACTCGCCCGCCTGCACGGTGAGGTCGAGCCGGTCCACCGCCAGCACCCCGCCGCGCGCCGCACCGGGCATCGAGCGGTCGCCGTTGCCAGGACTGCCGGCGCCGGGACTGCTGGTGGCCGGCGCCGCGGCGGCCTGCGGTGCGCGTTGCGGCGGCGCGCCATTGCCGGCGGGAGCGCCATACCGTTTGGTCAGTTGTGCGCAGACGATAGCTGGGTCCGACATGGTCCTCCTGATGACGTCCGGTAGCAGCGGCGCGGCGCGCCGGGGCTGGGCGCGAGCGGCGAGCGGCGAGCGCGGGACGAAGCTTACACGCGCGGGGCGGTCTGTGGGCGGCGCCCCTGCGTGCTCCTGGACCGCCAGGCTGTATGCTTCAAGCATGGACATGCAACTGTTTCGCACCGACCGTTCGCTGGCGCAGCCGACGGATACGCCGCAGTACTTCGAAGGGCAGGTCTCGATGCAGGGATTAGTGGTCGGCGAAAGCTCGCAGGAGCTCGACATCCGCGCCGTGTACTTCGAGGACGGAGCCCGCACCATCCCGCATACGCATTCGACCGACCAGGTGCTGTACGTGGTGTCGGGTACCTGCGTCGTGGCCGACGAATCGGGCCGCCGCCAGGCGGGGCCGGGCGAATACGTGCTGCTGCCGGCCAACCGGTGGCATTGGCACGGCGCGGCGCCAGGCCAATCCATGTGCCACGTCTCCATCCGCCAGCCCGGCCCGACCGACTGGACCGTCGAGCGGCGCGACTGGTAGCGGCCGAGCCCGGATCGGCCACTCGCGCGGCGACCGATGGTCGCTTCATGATGGGCTGCTCCCCGGCGCCGGCGGGACGAGCGCATTGGTCTTATACCGCGACTCGCCTTTGAGTCTGAGCTGGTAGGCGTTGTGGACCAATCGAGAGAATTCTGCCGATGACGACGACACCCACTCCTGACACCCGCAGGCTCCTGCTCAGCGACTGGCCGGCCGTCGCCGATCAACCCTGGCAAGCAGGGGCCTCGCGGGACCGCCGGCACGGCTACCGTGCCGGCGACGCCGCGCTGGCCGAGGTCAGCCGCCGCCTGCGCGCCGGCGTGCGCGCCCGCGACGCCGGCGGCCGCTACGGCGGCGAAGAGTTCCTCATCGTCCTCGCCGCCTGCGACGAAGCCCACGCGGCCGCATCGCCGAAGACCTGCGCGCCCGAGTGGCCGCCGAACCGGTGACCGCGGCCCACCTCCAACTGGCCGTGACCCTCAGCTTCGGCGTCGCCGCAACCTCGGTTGCCGCGGGGCCCGCCGCACTACCCCACCGCCCCCGCCAGCACCGCCACCTTGATCGCCGCCGCCGATCAGGCGCACTACCGCGCCAAAGCCGCCGGCCGCGACCGCATCGAGCTGGCCTCCGGCCGCCCCCTCGCAATGCCGGCGCCGCCCCAACGCTGAGACCCAACCGGCCCGCAACCGCCTCCTGCTCAGGACAGTGTCGGAGCGAGGCCGCCTCGGCATACAGCGCGCCGAGGGCGGCCGGGCTGCCGGTCACTCGCAGGCGTCGAGGCACTCTATATAGACTGCGAGGCAGGTCTTACTGCACGCGGCCTGTTGCCCAGCCGGGAGCGTCTTGCAGTTCGCCTGGCACGCCACGTCGTTGGGCGCGCACTCCTTGGTATTGCAACTTACGGCGGCATGTGCCTTCTGGCCGGTCATCAAAAGGGTGGTGCCCACCGTCAGGAGCACGAAGGCGAGCTTGAGGGTGGCGGCTGACAGTCGTCTCATGGATTCTTCCTTTCAAGAATGAGGCCCAGAAGTTAGGTGCCGGGAGTCACCGTACCCGCGACGAGGCATGGGCGGACCGGCGGACCGCCTGAAGATTTCGCGGTCCCGGTCGGAGAGGGACCGCGGCGCCGGCTCCGGGCCTGCCTGAGAAGGGTGATGCCTCGGACTGGATCGCGGCCCGGGAGGGCGAGGGGTGCACCGCCGGCGAGATGCGGCGCGAGCTCGCCGCCGGGAAGTGGGTGCGGCTCACCCCTACATGGCGAACCGGCTGCTGTCCCTGGCCTCGAAAGTCTGGTCGCTGGCGCAGCGCTGGCAGTGGTTCCCGCACGACCGCAGCAACCTGCTGCTCGCCACGATCGGTATGCGGAACCCGCACGGGGGCGCGGTCTCAGCCGCGAAGAGCTGGGCCGCATCGGCGCTGCGCTCGAACAGGAAGACGACGCGGCAGCCGTGGCGGCCTTCAAGTTCTGCCTGTTGACCGGTGCGCGACCGGCGGAGGTGGTCGCCGCGCGGTGGGAGCAAATCGATGTGGTGGACCGCACCTGGAGGCTCAAGGCCGCGAAGACCGGCCCGCGCGTGGTGATCCTGGGAGCGGTGGCGGCAGAAGTGCTCGCGGCGCTGCCCGAGCGGCCCGTGGGTGTTCGTGCGCCCGGCGGCCAGCGCCAACCACATCCCTAGCCTGCGTCCTCTTTGGGAGGCCGTCACGGCCCGCGCCGAGGTTCCTGCCGGTGTCCGGCTGTAGACGCCACGCGGCATGCCTTCGGCACGGCGGCGGCCGAGCTGGGCGTAGACCGCGAAGTCCGCAAGCTTCTGATGGGGCACGCGCCCGGGACGGATGCCCACGACCGCTACACCCATCGGAGCCAATCCCTGGTCGCGGCGGCCGACCTCGTGAGCGGATGGCTACGCGCGGCGCTTGACCGAGCTGCGCTATATCGAAGGCTTCCTGGACTCGGTACGCCGCTCGGCCGATGACTCGGACCTGCCGCCGGAGGAGGAAGACCTGGCCATCTTCGCCGGCCGCTTGGCCCGCCAGGTCGGCGCCATCGTTGAGGCGATCGAGGTCCGGCTGTGATCGCGCCCGTTCGCCAGCGCGAGGTCGAGAAGGCGCGCATCACCTTGGTTCGCCTTGTCGGGCTCAAGGGAATCACCCGAAAGGAGATCCAGCGGCGTCTCCAGGAGCAGGGCCACCGCATCGACGCCACCCGTGTCCTGCGCGGCGAGCTGGACCTGAAGCTGTGGCAACTTGTTGCCATCCTGGAGGTGTTGGAGATGGCGCCCTTGGAGTTCTTCAAGCTCACCTTTCGAGAGCCCAAGGAGCACAGCCCGTTCCGCCTGCAGCTCGAAGCCATGATGGCCCCCTTCCACGGGCAGCAGTGAAGCCCCGCCGCCTCAAGGTCACCACGTTCACCGTCCGGGCCAGTCAGGAGCAGGCCCGGCGGTGGGCGCGGGTGGCGCGCCACCTCGGATGCCGTTCCGTCTCGGCCTGGTCGGAAGCGATGGCAGAGGAACAGGCGCGGAGAGTGGACAGGATAATGCTAAATAGGCACCGCGGACTCGGCGGCAAGCCGCCGCGGTGGACTGGCTGCGCCTCGGCTGGCCAGGTCCTTGACAACTGGCAGGATGCGACAACATCATCGGCGTATGTTGAAGACTGTGACGCTTGACCCGGATGTCGCCGAGCGAATCGAGCAGGAGGTCCGTCGGGCGGGCAAGCCGGCTCAGGCTGTGGTCAACGACGCTTTACGCATCCGCCTCGGACTGAAGGGGGATAGGAACGTCCAAGAACCGTTCCACGTCGAGCCCCACAACTTCAGGTTCACAGCCGGGCTCGACCTCAACAAGATGAACCATCTGGCAGACGACTTGGAGGCTGCGGCAGCCGCGCAGAAGGTCAGGGAGTGATCCTCCCCGATATCAATCTTCTGCTCCACGCCTACAACTCCGATTCCCCCGTGCATGGCGCTGCACGCCGATGGTGGGAAGATCGGCTGACGGAAGGCTCTCCCGTCCATCTGCCCTGGGTGGTCCTTCTAGGGTTTCTGCGCCTGGTAACTCACCGCCAGATTGCCGCGAACCCTCTTCCAGTCTCCGCGGCATGCGAGATTGTCGAGTCGTGGCTTACCAGATCACAAGTTTCTGTGCTTCACCCCGGCGATCGGCATCCTGCGATCCTCTTCGGCTTTCTCCGGTCCACTGGAGCGGGGGGCAACATGATGCCGCTCAGGCTGGCAGATATGCCCCGTGGCCCGACCTTGAAGCAGGGCGCGTGGCAATCCTGCCTCCGATGCCAGTTGGCGGCGCCGCCCTGACCGTCTCGCACCGCGATGACGGAGCCGCAAAGCGCTTCGTCCCGTGTCTCCACGAGCAGCAACGTGCGCGGTTGAGCATGTCCCTCTCGTGAAGTTCAGCAGAGTGCACCAGGATGTGCCCGCAGCATCGCTTCAGGGACCCAAAATGTAGTCACATTGCCAGCAGTTCTTGCGGCTGCGGAGTCGCTTGGAGTCCGCGCATTTTATGGCTGGCGCGCATCCCCGCCGCATTGACGATTCCGGCGCCAGTTGTGGCTGCATTTAGGCTCCAGGAATCGGCACGGTTGAAGAGCGTTCCGAGTCCCCATTTTCCCTCGGCTGACATGGTGAGGGTTCGGAGCAAGAGATAGGGATGTTCGCTTCGCTAACATCCCAGGCATTCTCGCCTCCGGCTCAAATGCACGACCGCGACCCCTCCAACTCACATCCTGTGAAGGCGCGCCTCTCCGGCGCCGGGCACATCACCGATCGAGGTCAAAGAACACCTTTTGCATTGCCAGGAACTCAGCGAAAACCTGATGCAAGACCCCGATGAGATCGGGTGCCATGATGACGCCGCTGTTCGCGAGTTTGACGAGCTGATTCAGGTTGTTGCCTACCCGATTGAGGGCCGCGAGCGCCAACCGCGTGGCAGGAATTCGAGCGATCGGTTTGACGCCAAGCACCAACTTGCGAATGAACGCCGTCGGCGTGAGCCCACAAGCTCTGGAGTGGGCGCGAAGCGCCTCCATTTGCATCTCGGTGAAGCGGGTACCGGCAGTACGAGTGAGCTTTACCGCAGGGCCTGTGACAGCGGGAGGAGGAGCCCACGCTGCCGGCTCCGGCTGGCTTTCCAGACTGCGGAGCACCTGGTGGCGCACCCACGCAGTAGGTGTCATTTCGAGAGACTCTGCCGCGGTAGCAATGCGGACGAATTCCCCAACAGAGAATCTGACGCCCAGAAGCTTGATCCTTGCCGCCATCCCCGTTTTCTCTTACGGGCCGGAGAGGAGCATAGTGGTACTGGCAACCTAAAGAAAGGCTGTAATTCCCTGCATTGATGGTATTGCAAGGCTTGCCATTCCGGGCCACCAGCGCGAACGAACCGCCGCACCCTACTGCATGCGCAAGGCACTCGACAGGAGCCGGCGACCTTCCAACAACCACTCCAGCCTACGCCAGTGCCCTCGTGGGCGAATTTCGTTAAGAGCCCGGAGAGGACATAGAAAAGGCAGCTATATGCAGCCAGCGACGGCCAGCGACAAATAGATCACTTGCCGCCTTTTGCCAATGACTCAAAGCTGATTTGACATTCAATGAGTGGTCGGTAGAGTTGTGGCGTATCGCTGCCGGGTGTGCCAGCGTCGTTGCGCAAGGTCAGGCGAGCGCGAACGCCGCTGATGCGGTCTTCCTCGAAGGCTCGGGCACCCAGGACCGGCGCGATCGTCTCGACTCCGAGGTGCACAATGTCCGACTTGCTCAACACCCGACAGGCTGCCGAACGTTGCAACCTTTCCGCACGCACCCTGGAGAAGTACCGCGTCGTGGGCGGTGGGCCGCACTTCATCCGCCTGGGAAGGGCGGTCCGCTACCAGCTCGCAGACCTCGACCATTGGATTGCAGCGGGCCGTCGGCGGACCACCTCGGATAAGCCAATTGGACATTGACAGTCGCGCACCTTGCCATGGTCCCCGATCGCGCCAGCCTGGCGGCCATCGAGCGCGCTCTTGCCGCCCGGCAGAGCCGGCGAGAGGGCCGCGAGGTGCGGTTCCTCTGCCCTGCGCACGACGACCGCCACCCCTCGGCTCGCTGGCATGGCGACAAGCACACCTGGTACTGCGACGCTTGCAGGAATGGAGGCGGCTGGCGGGACCTTGCCGGCCGCCTCGGTATCGAGCCGCAGGACGCCCTTCCGCCGGACGCTGAGATCGAAGCGGTCTACGACTACAGGGACGGTGACGGCCGCCTGTGCTTTCAGGTCCTGCGCAAGCGGGGCAAGACCTTCGCCTGCCGCCGGCCGCTTCCCGGTGGCAGCTGGGCCTGGAACCTTGCAGGCGTCGAGCGGCTCCTCTATCGCCTGCCGGAGACGCTCGTCGCCATCCGCGGCGGTGCGACGATTTATCTCGTCGAGGGTGAGAAAGACGCAGACCGCTTGGCGGTGCTGGGTCTTGCCGCCACCACCAATCCCGGCGGCGCCGGCAAGTGGAGCCGCTCGATGAGCGACTCGCTGCGCGGCGCCCGCGTCGTGATCCTGCCTGACCACGATGCCGCTGGCCGCCACCACGCCAGGATCGTCGCGGTCAGCCTCGCAAACGTGGCTGCCGACGTTCGCATCCTGTCCTTGCCGGGTCTTCCTGAGAAGGGCGACGTATCGGATTGGATTGCCGGCCGCATGGCCGCCGGGCGTGCAGCCGACGAGCTGCGCCGCGAGCTCGAAGATCTGGCTGCCGCGGCGCCGCCCGCCGAGACGGTCGCTAAGCCTCGTTCCGTTCGTCCGTCCCGCCTACGCCGCTTGTCCGAGATCCCGCCGCAGAAGGTTGCCTTTCTCTGGTATCCCTACATCCCGTTGGGCAAGGTCACGATCCTGGAGGGTGACCCGGGGCAGGGCAAGAGCTGGATCACCGCGGCAATCGCAGCTGCCGGCTCGCGCGGCGCTGGGCTCCCAGGGTCGTCGCCGTTTGCCCCGTTCCAGACGATCATCTTCACCGGCGAGGATGGCGTGGCGGATACGCTGCGGCCTCGCCTCGACGCCCTGGGGGCCGACTGCCAGCGCATCCTGGTCCATGACCAGGCGCTCGACCTGGCGCGCGAGGACGACCTCGCCGAGGTGGAGGAAGCGCTGTCCAGCCACCGGCCCCGGCTCGTCATCTTCGACCCAATCGTCGCCTACCTCGGCGCCAAGACCGATTTCTACCGGGCCAACGAAGTGCGGTCCGTCCTCGCACCGCTCGCTCGTTTGGCGGATCGCTACGGATGTGCGGTCCTCGCCGTGCGCCACCTCAACAAGGCCAAGGGGACTCGCAGCATCTACGCCGGGCAAGGCAGCATCGACTTCACCGCTGCCGCCCGCTCGGTGCTCCTCGCCGGCTGTGCCCGCGACGACGCGGCCGAACACGCCATGGTTCATATCAAGCACAACCTCACTGAGCCGGGTGCGGCCCAGGCGTATGTGATCGATGAGCACGGATTCCGCTGGGCTGGCGAGAGCGCGCTGCGGGCCAGCGATCTGCTCGCACCAGAGGCGACTGCCGATGAAATCTCGTCACTGGACGAAGCCTGCGACTTCCTACGCCGCCAGCTTGCCGACAAGTCGGTGCCGACCCAGAGGATCTGGGAGGCGGCCCGCGAAGCGGGTCTAGCCCACAACACCATACGCCGCGCCAAGCAGCGAGAAGGCATCGTCGCCGTGCGCAGGGGCTATGGGGAAGGCGGCACCTGGCACTGGACCTACGAGAAACCGGCCGAGACGACCTGATGCCACTTCCTTCCCGGCACCAGCTGCAAACATCTGGCCTTCGAAATGCCACATCCAACCGCCGGGCCACGGCCGAAAGCGCTCATAGATGCCCAAACTCTGCATACATACCCATTGGGCATCTATGGAGGCTTGAACCACGGCGCGGAGGAGATTCCTCGGCCGGAAGCCCGCAGAAATCGCGGCACGGTGGCGCATTGCTTCGTACGCTGGCGCACACGCGGCAGCTCCGGCGTCGGAGTACTTGTTCCTCTCTGGCGGCCTTGCTTGGGGGGCCGGCATAGATGGGCGCTTGGGCATCTATGGAGCCCTTGGGCATCTATGGAGCGGTGCCACCGCTCAACCTGGTCGGGCCTGGCAGGAGATCCGCACGACCTCTCGCCGCGCCGGCCTCGTGATCGCCCTTGCCGCGATCCTGGTGCAGGCTCCCCGTCTCGTCCTCGCCCTGCTCGCCGGCGACCGCCTGCCCGTGGGGCCGGCCGGCGAGCGCGGAAGGAGAGCTTTTCCTTTCGACGCGGCCAGGCCGTGCGTCTCAAAGCTGACACCGTTGCGAGCCAGGAGTTGTAAAAAACATGCCGGCTCTGCCAGCCGGCAGTGTCCCGGCACGTGCCGGCAAGCATGTCGGTCGGAATCAGGGCGCCTCCGCCGCCCAGGCCAGCGAGCGGGTTGGCCTTCTGGTCGGTGCCGCAAAGGGTGCCGGCACTCTCTGGTGGCACTACGCTCGCGATCGGCACCACCGTGGCCTGCCAAGGTTTCCGCCCAACCGTCCGGGCTGGTAGGGGGGTCGAAATCCGCTGAACTGCCGCCGAACGATCCGCGCTCCTTCTCCTCCACGCCCCCGCCCTCGGCCTCGCTGCTTCCATCTGCCCGGTATCTGAGAGTGTTCCCGGCGGGCATGCGAACCGTCCGTGTGCTCGTCGTGGCTGGGTCGGGACCGACAACCGGCTCTCCCGTCCCGCGAAGGTAACGCCACCCCCACCCTTACCAGACCCGGCATTCCTCCCTGGGCCTCACCGACTCGGTACACCACCCCAGGGTGGCCGCGAGGCTTGGCCTCTGCCCGATGCGACAGAATGAAGAGTTGCCGATATTTCGATGTCTTTGACCTGGGCGATGCAGAGCAGGTAGCCTTCGCGGCGAGCCCTTGTCGTTGCTGATCCAGGCCATTCTGGTCGCTCCGTCCGCCGGGTAAGGGGGATGACATCCAGGTGCCAGCGAACCCCACAGAAGCACTGGTCGCCGATCTGCGAGCCCAGATCGAGGCCGGCGAGGTGCTGGTCATCGCCGGCGCCGGCGTCTCGGTGGCGGCGACCGCCGAGGGCACGGCGCCAGGCGGTAGCCCCGTCGCTTCGTGGAAGGGCCTGCTGGTGGATGGCATCGAGCGCTCTACGCAGGTGGGATCGCCTCCGCCTGCGGCGGGCTGGGCGGAGCGGCTCCGGGCCGACCTCGAATCGAAGGATCTTGACGACCTCCTGTCGGTGCCTGAGCGAGTGGCCAGCCGCCTGGGAGCGCCGAAGGGGGGCGAGTACCGCCGCTGGCTGCGCGAGACGGTCGGCTCCTTGCGAGCCATCGACCGATCGGTGCCGGAGGCGCTGGCCGGGCTGGGGATGACGATCGCCACCACCAACTACGACGGGCTGCTGGAGGAAGTCACGGGCCGGCCGCCGGTGACCTGGCGGGACGGTACGCGGATGGAACGGGTGGTGCGCGGCGATGAGGTGGGCATCCTGCATCTCCACGGTCATTGGCAGGACCCAGAGTCGGTGGTGCTGGGCATCCGCAGCTACGAGAAGATCCTTGGCGATGCGCCCACCCAGGCGATGCTGAAGGCGGTGCGGTCGCTGCAGACGCTGCTTTTCATCGGCTGCGGCGCCACCCTGGAGGACCCGAACTTCGCGGCGCTGCTGGCCTGGAGCCGCGGCGTCTTCGCCGGCTCCGAATACCGCCACTTCCGGCTGTGCCGGGACAGCGAGGTGGCGGCCCTCCGTGCCCTCCATGGTCCGGAGGAGCGTCTGTTCCCGGTTCCCTACGGCCGAGAGCACAGCGATCTGGCGCCGTTCTTGCGGAGCCTGCGGGCTCCGCGGTCGCCGGTGGCGGCACCGTCCCGGCCGGCGACTGCGGCCTCCTCCGCGGGCGCCGATCCGGTGGTGCCGCGGCTGCCGCCGCCGCGCTACTGCTTCGGTCGCGAGGACGCGGTTGCGCAGGCCGTGGCCGCGGTCCTCGCCAAGCCGGCGGCGCCGCTAGCGATCCTGGGACCTCCGGGGGTAGGCAAGACGACCGTCGCGGTCACCGCACTGCACGGTCCACGGGTGGTCAAGCGCTACCGCTCGCGGCGGTTCTTCGTGCGTGCCGATGGGGTCAGCGGGCGCGACGCCCTGGTGGCGGCGGTCGCCTCGGCGATGGGGCTCGAACCCGGGGCGGGCCTTGAGCAGCGGACCTGGAGCGCGCTGGACCGCGGCGCGGCGCTGCTGGTGATCGACAACGCCGAGACCCCCTGGGATGCCGATCCGCAGGCGGTCGAAGAGCTGCTCGCACAGCTCGCGGCGGTGCCTGGCCTCGCCCTGGTCGCCACCGTCCGCGGCGACGAGCGCCCCGCGGGACCGCGATGGACCGAGCCGATCCGGCTACGCCCGCTCGACCCTGCGCCGGCGCGCAGCGCGTTTCTCGCGGTCGCGGGCGAGCGACACCGCTCCGACCCCCATCTCGACCCGCTGCTCGAAGCCGTCGAGAGGCTGCCGATCGCCATCGACCTGCTCGCCCATCAAGCCGAACCGCTGCCGGGTCTCGCCGAGCTATGGCAGCGCTGGCAGAGTGAGCGTAGCGCCGTGCTGCGCCGCGCCGGCGGCCGCACCCGCGAGGTCAGCCTTGATGCCTCGGTCGAGCTTTCGCTCCAGAGCCCACGGATGACCCAGTGCGGCGAGCGGCTGGCAAGCCTGCTCGCCCAGCTGCCCGGCGGCATTGCCCCTGAGGATCTGGGCGCGTTGTTGGGCGGGGAGGGTGCCACCGCAGCAGCCGAGCTACGCAGGACCGGCCTCGCGGCCCCGGACGTAGCCCGGTTGCGCCTGCTGGCTCCCATCCGCGAGGTGCTTCGCCGCCTGCGCCCGCCACAGCCCGAGGATCATCTGCGGCTGGTCGCCCACTTCCTCGAGCTCGCCCGGCTCGGAAAGCGAGTGGGGGCCGAGGGGGGCGCAGGGGTTGCGCGGAGGCTGGAGACCGAGCTGGGCAACCTGGAGGCAATCCTTGCGAGCGCCCTGGAGGCCCCCGATCCCGAGCCCGCCATAGCCGCCGCGCTGGATCTCGGCAGGTTCCAGCGCTTCACCGGACTGGGAGGCTCGGCTCTGCTGGATCAGGCCGCATCGGCAGCCGGATCGGTCCTTCTCCAGGCTCAGTGCCTCCGTGCACGGGCAGATCTAGCCCTTGCCCGCTCCGACCACGACGGCGCGCGGTCGCGCTACGAGGAGGCCCTGCCGCTCTTCCGCCGGGTGGGCGACGTGCTCGGCGAGGCCAACTGCATCCAGAGCCTCGGCGACATCGCCCAGCGGCGCTCCGACCACGACGGCGCGCGGTCGCGCTACGAGGAGGCCCTGCCGCTCTACCGCCGGGTGGGCTCCGTGCTCGGCGAGGCCAACTGCATCCAGAGCCTCGGCGACATCGCCCTGCGGCGCTCCGACCACGATGGCGCGCAGTCGCGCTACGAGGAGGCCCTGCCGCTCTACCGCCGGGTGGGCGACGTGCTCGGCGAGGCCAACTGCATCCAGAGACTCGGCGACATCGCCCTGCGGCGCTCCGACCACGATGGCGCGCAGTCGCGCTACGAGGAGGCCCTGCCGCTCTACCGCCGGGTGGGCGACGTGCTCGGCGAGGCCAACTGCATCAAGAGCCTCGGCGACATCGCCCAGCGGCGCTCCGACCACGACGGCGCGCGGTCGCGCTACGAGGAGGCCCTGCCGCTCTTCCGCCGGGTGGGCGACGTGCTCGGCGAGGCCAACTGCATCCAGAGCCTCGGCGACATCGCCCTGCGGCGCTCCGACCACGACGGCGCGCGGTCGCGCTACGAGGAGGCCCTGCCGCTCTACCGCCGGGTGGGCTCCGTGCTCGGCGAGGCCAACTGCATCCAGAGCCTCGGCGACATCGCCCTCGAGCGCTCCGACCACGACGGCGCGCGGTCGCGCTACGAGGAGGCCCTGCCGCTCTTCCGCCGGGTGGGCGACGTGCTCGGCGAGGCCAACTGCGTTTTCGGTCTCGGCGATGTCGCGGCTGCCATCGGAGAAGCAGGGATAGGACGTCAGCTGATCGGCCAAGCGCTTTCGCTCTACCTTGGGATCGCCGAGCCCTATTCGGTCGGTCGGGCACATCGAAGGTTGGCCGAGCTCGCCGCGGACTCGGCATCACGGCAGGAGCACCTGGAGGCTGCCCGCCAAGCGTTGGCAGGCATCGGGCGCTTCGATCTCGTAGCGGACCTCGACAGCGATCTCGACGCCGTCGGCGCCAAACCCGAGGGGAACGGGGGCGGCTGAGACCGCGCGCCACATGGCTAGCCGGTCACATTTCGGCGACCACCCCTCCCCAGCCCCACGCCAGCCTGACACGACGGATGACGCCTGCCCCGGCAACGATCCCGGGGAGGCACTCGCGCCATGGCTATGTTCCGCCTCCTCATTGCACACTAGCGCCCGCCCATCCTCTCCGCGGCTTGCTTCCCCTGCGCTTCCCCTCGCGGATTGGGCGGGACGCCCTTATCTCTCAAACCACTGATTCTATTGGAGCCGACGATCGGGATTGAACCGATGACCTGCTGATTACGAATCAGCCGGACGGAACGAAGTCGGCCAACGGCACGGAGGAGAGGTTGTCAGCGGTCGAGCTCACACGGACAGGACGCTATCATGCGCCCGATGCGGTTCTCCGGCTGGGCGCAGCGGTATGGTCGAAGCGTATGCCAAGCCGGCGGCCGGATCTGGGGTAGTAGCCGATGAACCTCTACGACTTGTTTGCCATCGCAGGCCAGCGCTCGCCGGAACGCGTGGCGTTGAGCATGCCGGTGGCCAGCGCCGTTCCGCAACCGCAGGAGTTCGCGTCAGATGAGGTGTTGCCTCGGCAGGTGACCGCTATCGAATGGAGCTATTTCGAGCTGCTGATGCGCGCCGGTGCGCTGGCGGAGGGGTTGTGGGGCTGGGGCTTGCGGCCGGGGGATCGGGTCGCTTGCTGGCTTGGCAACCGGCCGGAGCTGGTCGTGCTGCACCTGGCCCTGCTGCGGCTGGGTGCGGTGTTGGTGCCGCTCAACCTGGCATACCGCCGGCGGGAGATCGGTCACATCCTGGCGGATGCGGCGCCACGCTTGCTGGTGGCGGAAACGGCCCAGCGCGAGCTGCTGGCCGAGGTGGATGCTGCCGACCGGGCAACCCTGGAGGCGGTGCTGTCGGTCGAGGACCTGGCCGGCGGCCTGCTGGCGGGCGGCATCGCGGCTGCAGATGAGACGGCGGCCGGCGGGACGGGGCGGGCGGTGGCGCTGGGCGGCGACCAGCTGGCGATGTTGCTGTATACATCGGGCACGACGGGGCCCAGCAAGGGGGCGATGCTGAGCCATAACAATCTGCTGGCGACGGTGACCGGCTTGCTGGCGGCCTGGGCTTGGCGGGCCGATGACCGGTTGTTGCTGACGCTGCCGCTGTTTCATGTGCATGGCCTGGTGGTGGGGCTGGATTGCGCCTTGGCGGCGGGCGCCACGGTCGAGCTGCGGCGGCGGTTCGATGCCGCGGCGGTGGTGGATGAGCTGGAGGGCGGTGTGGCGACGCTGTTCTTTGGCGTGCCGACGCTCTATGTGCGCTTGGTCGGGGAGCTGGCGCGGCGGGGTGCGGCGCGGCGGGCGGGCTCGGTCGCGGGCGCGGCGCCCGAGAACGCTGGGCACGCGGATGCGGCGCACGGGGGCGGCGCGGAAACGGGCTCAGCGCACCTGGACGGCGGGGGTGCGGCCCGGGGCAGCGGCATCGCGGGGATGCGGCTGTTCTGCTCGGGCAGCGCGCCCTTGGCCCCCGATACGTTTGCGGGGTTTTTGCGGCTGACGGGGCATGCGATCCTGGAACGATATGGGATGACGGAAACGGGGATGTTGCTGGGCAATCCCTACCTGGGGCCGCGGGTGGCGGGGGAGGTGGGTGGGCCGTTTCCCGGCGTGTCGGTGCGGGTGGTGGACGAAGCGGGCGGCGACGTGGTGGCTGGGGAGACGGGGGAGCTGCTGGTGCGCGGGGGGAACGTGTTTGCGGGGTATTGGCGGGCGCCGGACAAGACGGCCGCGAGCTTTGTTGCCGACGCGGTGGGGCGGCGATGGTTCCGCACCGGCGACCTGGCGCGCCAGGACGCGGCGGCGGGGACGTTCACCCTGCTGGGCCGGCGTCACGAACTGATCCTGTCCGGCGGGTTCAACGTCTATCCGCGCGAGATCGAGGAGACGTTGCTGGGGTTCCCCGGAGTTCTGGAGGCGGCGGTGGTGGGGCGCCCGCATGCGGAGTGGGGCGAGGTGCCGGTGGCCTACCTGGTCGCCGCGGCGCCGATGGACGAAGCGGCTCTGCTTGCCCATTGCCGGAGCCAGCTGGCGGGTTTCAAGGTGCCGCGCGAGGTGCGCTACGTGGAGACGCTGCCGCGCAACGCCCTCGGCAAGCTGCAAAAACACCTGTTGCGCTGAGCGTGCCGGGGCGCGGAAAGCGTGGCGCTGAGCGCTGCGCCGGGTGCTATTCTGCGACCCAGCTTACGAGGTGACCCATGCCACAGCTGCTGGCCCGCTGCCTGCTTGCCGCCGCACTTGTCGGGATCCTGCCGTTTGCCGCGTCGGGAGCTGCGGCCCCTGCCGCACCAGCGCCAGGCGCTTCGCCGCCCCCGACCCCTGCTGCCGCTGCCTCGCCGGCTCCGGCCCCGGCGCCGCCGGCGGCGCAGCGGCTGCTGACGGTGGACGATCTCTTCGCCTTCAAGAGGGTGGACGATCCTCGCTTGAGCCCGGATGGGAAGTGGGTGGCCTATACGGTCGAAACCGTCGACGCCAGGCGGGACAAGTCGAATACCCAGATCTACATGGCGTCGGTCGCTACCGGCGAGGCGCAGCGGCTGACCGCGGGGGACAAGTCGGCCAACCTGCCGCGCTTCAGTCCCGATGGGCGGTACCTGGCGTTCGTGTCGGCGCGCCAGGGGTGCCATGCGCAGGTGTGGCTGCTCAACCGGCTGGGCGGCGAGGCGGAGCGTGTGACCAGCTTCCGCGGCGACGTCGCCGACCTGGCCTGGTCGCCGGATGGCCGGCGCCTGGCCCTGGTGGTCGGCGATCCCGATCCTGACGAAGAGGGGCCAGCGCCGATGAGCCGCCCGGCAGCCAGCGGCGCCGGCAGCCCCAGCGGTGCCGGAGGCTCAGACGGCGCCGGCAGGCCAGGTGGCACCGGCGCTCCCGGAGCTGCCGGCGCTGCCGGTGGCAACGGCGGGGCTGCCGCCGCCGCGAGCAACGCGAGCGCGCCCAGCGCCGGCAGCTGGGCCAGCGCCATGGGAGGTGACGGCGACGGTGGCGAGCGCGCCGAGCCCGGCTCCGAGGCGGCAGACGGCGGTTGCGGCAAGGATGCGCCGCCGCACCCGATCGTCATCCGCCGGCTGCAGTTCATGCGCGACGGCGAGGGGTACCTGCGCGAGCTGCGCAACCACCTGTACGTCTTCGATCTCGCCACGCGCTCGGCGCGGCAGATCACCTCGGGGCCTTACGACGACTCCGACCCGGCCTGGTCGCCGGACGGCAAGTGGGTGGCTTTTTCCAGCAACCGCACCGCCGATCCCGACAGCAACGAGAACAGCGACATCTTCGTGGTGGCCGCGGCGGGCGGCGAGCCGCGCGCCATCACCAGCGCGCCGACCGCCGATCAATCGCCGTCGTGGAGCCCCGACGGTACGATGATCGCCTACGTCGAGGGCGGCGACCCCAAGGACCTCTGGTACGGCAGCAGCCGCATCGCCGTGGCGCCGGTGCAGGCGGCGGCCGCCGGTGCGGCTCCGGCGGGCCATGGCGCCGCGGCAACCGCCGGCGCTGCGGCGGGGCCGCACGCCCTGACCGCCGAGCTGGACCGCAATGTGACGTCGCCGCGGTTTTCGCCCGACGGCCGCGAGGTCTACTTTCTGGTCGAGGAGGGCGGCAACAGCCACCTGGCGCGGGTGCCGGTGGCCGGCTCCGGCAGGCGTCCGATCGAGCGCGTGGTGGACGGCGAGCGCACGGTCGAGGCGTTCGACCTGGACGCGCACGGCGACGTCGCGGTGCTGGTGAACGAGCCGCAGCGCCTGGGCGAAGTGTCCTTGGTGACCCGCCAGGGTCTGCGCCGCCTCACCACGGTCAACGACAAGCTGCTGGCAGGTCTACGCCTGGCGACGGTGCGGCGCTTCCAGACCAAGAGCGCCGACGGCACACCGGTGGACGGCTTTTTGACGCTGCCGCCGGACGCCCCGGCGGGCGCGCGGCAGCCGGCCGTGCTGCGCATCCACGGCGGTCCGACCTCGCAATTTGACACCACGTTCCATTTCGAGTGGCAGCTGCTGGCGGCGCACGGCTACGTCGTGGTGGCGGCCAACCCGCGCGGCTCGACCGGCTATGGGCGCGATTTTGCCCATGCGCTGTGGGCCGATTGGGGCAACCCGGACTTCGCGGACGTGATGGCGGCGGTCGACTACGCCGTGGCCGCGGGCGTCGCCGATCCCGATCGCCTGGGCGTCGGCGGCTGGAGCTACGGCGGCATCCTGACCGACTACGTGATCACCAAGACCGGCCGCTTCAAGGCCGCGATCTCCGGCGCCAGCGAGACCAACTTTCTGGCCGACTACGGCACCGACCACTACCAGTATGCCTGGGAGACCGAGCTGGGGCTGCCGTGGCGCAACGTCGATCGCTGGGTGAAGCTGTCCCCCTGGTTCCAGGTCGAAAAGATCACCACGCCGACGCTGCTGCTGTGCGGCACCGACGACCAGAACGTGCCCGCGCTCAATTCGGAGCAGCTCTACGAAGCGCTGCGGCGGTTGGGCCGCGACACCGAGCTGGTGCTGTATCCGGGGCAGACGCACAGCTTGAACCGCCCCAGCTTCCTGAAAGATCGTTTCCAGCGCTACCTGGCCTGGTACGACAAGTACCTCAAGCCCGGCCAGGCCGCCGCGTCCACGCCGGCCCCGGCTCGCTAGCGTGATGAGCGTGATGAGCCCGGAGCCGGGCCGGGCACCGGGCGCTCGGTCCCGCACTGTCCGGTGGACAGGTAGGTGCCGCCCAACATCGTGCCGCAGACCTTGATGGCGGCCAGGCCGGCGGCCCCCTTCTCATAGGGATCGGCGTCGAGCACGGCGAAGTCGGCGAACTTGCCGGGCTCGATGCTGCCCACCTTGGCGTCCAGGCGCAGCACGAAGGCCGCGTCGATGGTGATGGCACGCAGGGCCTGGTCCAGGGTCAGGCGTTCGTCGGGGCCGAAGACCTTGGCGCCGGTAGCGTAGCCTTGCCGGTTGGCGGCGATCCAGGCGGCGAGCAGGGGCTGCGGCACGGCGATGGGAAAATCCGAATGGAGGGCCGTCGGCACCCCGGCGCTCACCAGGGAGCGCAAGCGCGCCGTCGTGTCGGAGCGGTCCGCGCCGATCAGGCTCTCGTTGATCTGGGCGCGCAGGTAGACATAGTAGATGTTGACGCTGGCGAGGTCGCCCAAGGCCCGCAGGCGGCGGGCCTGGTCCGGCCGCGAGGGAGACGAAGGATGCGCTGCACAGCCAAGAGTCGACAAGGCGCCGCCGCGACAAGGCCCATACCACCCCTCCCTCATGCTCAAACCTGTGTTCGCATCCGCAGCGCGACTACGCTAAGTCATGCAGGTACCTCGGTCAAGAAGTCGGGCCGGCACCGCCGGCACCGCGCCACCTCATCAGCGGGGTTTGGTGGCGGCGAAGAGGATGGCTCCAGAGTTCTTGAGCTGACGCCGCGTCTCGTCGGCGGCGGGATCGAGCAGGCGTCCGGCGCTCCACCACAGGCGGTGCAGGGCCAGGAGCGGCGCGGCCAGGGCGCGCGCCAGCCAGCGCGGGCTTTGCGGGAAGAGGCCCATGTGCGCCAGCGCCACCAGGCCGGGCCAGCCGCCGCTGGGGCCGATCCGTTCGACGTGGAAACCGGCAAAGCGCAGCGCGTTGAGGGTGCCCAGGTGGGTGTGGTGGTGAAAGCTGTCCTGGTGGAACGGCTCCAGGAAGGCGACGGTGCCGAGCAGCCTGCCGCCGGGCCGCAGCACGCGAAACGCTTCCTGCATCATGAGGAGCGGATAGGGCACGTGCTCGAGCACCGCGACGGTGAGCACGAAGCCGAAAGCGCCGTCGCGGAAAGGCAGGGCCTGCGCGTCTCCCAGGATGGTCGCTTCAGGCGTCGAATAGTCGAGCCCCACGTATTCGTATCCCGCCAGCTGGCACACTTCGCGGTGCACCTCGGCGCCGCAACCCAGATCCAGCGCCAGCTCGCGCTCGCCGCCTGCCGCGTCCGCCCCGGCGCCGGCCGGCTGGGCGCGCGGAAACCAGCTGCGCAGATCGTTCGGCAGGTGGCATGGGCCCTGGACCCGCGACACGTCGACCTGGGGGGCGGGGTTGGCGGGGAACCGCCCCCACGCCACCTCGGCATCGTCGAGCGGCTGTTCCAACGTGACGTCGATCTGCCGCCGCGTCGGCCGCCGCAAGCGCAGGTCGGGTTGGCCGCTGGGGGCGTCGGCGAACCCCGTGCCGCAGGCGACGCAGCGCACTCCGGCGGCAGTGCTCGACGCCGGGGACGGAGCCAGCGGCGCCACGCCAGCCGTGGGCATGGCCGTCGCCGGCGGCACGGTCGGAGTCATGGGAACCATGGGCGCCAGGGCGCCGCCGCAGTGCGGGCAGGCCAGGACGTCCCGGATGCGCTGGGACAGCGCCGGTCGCGGAGAAGGAGTCAGTTCCAGCCTTCGCGGGCGCGCAGGGCGGTGATGTGGGCCGTGTGATGGCGGCCGTGCCAGGCGTACAGGGCGATGAGCTGTTCCAGGGTGAAGGTGCCGGTTTCCGGGTTGGTCATCTTGCGCGGCCACTGGGAGTCATCGACGTCGGCCAGGACCAGGGCCCAACGGGCATGCAGCGCCGCCAGCAGATCGAGCGACACCGCCACCGGCGCCGACCTGGCTTCCGGCTGCTCCGCCCATCGCTTTTCGACGTAGGGGCGGACGATCGGCTCCTCTTCGGTCAGGGCCAGCTTGCAGCGCACGTAGGCGTTCAGATGGCTGTCCGGCACGTGATGGACGACCTGGCGCACCGTCCAGCCGCCCGGCCGGTAGGGGGTGTCGAGCTGCGTCTCGTTCAGGCCGGCGACCGCCGCCCGCAGCTTGGCGGGGGTGTCGCCGATCGCCGCGACGGCAGCCGCCCGCTCCTGGGGACTGAGGCTTGCCGGGCGGGTGAACCGCCCGATGGGATAGCGCAAATCGGTCTCTTCGCTCATGTCGCGAGTATATCTGCCCGCCTGGCCGGAGCACGCCGCCCGCGGTGGTCAGCGGCCGCCGCCGCCGCCAGGCGGGCTGGGGCCGTGCTGTTGCAGCAGCGCGGCCAGGCCGCGGCGGGCGTCGATGGAGTCCGGGTGGTAGGCGAGAGTGCGGCGCAGCTCGGCGATGGCGAGATCGGGGCGGCCGACGTCGTCGAGGGCCATCGCCAGGACGATGCGGCCGCGCTCGTCCGCCGGTTCGAGCGCCAGGGCATCGGTCAGCGGCGCCAGGGCGGCGCCCGGCTGTCCCCAGGCGCGCAGGGCGTTGCCCAGCGCGATGCGGGGGTAGGCAAGGCGCGGCGCCTGCGCGATGGCGGCGCGGTAGCGGGCGAGCGCCCCGGCGCGATCGCCCAGCGCCCGCAGCTCCTCGGCGACGTTGGCGTCGGCAAGGAAGCTCTCCTCGACCGTGAGCGAGTGCTGGAAGAGGGTGAGATTGTCGTGCCAGTAGCGCACCTGCTGCCGGGTCATTGCCGCCAGGGTGAGCAGCACGGCCGCGGCGCCGGCGGCCGGCAGCGCCTGGCGCCAGGGCGGCTGCAGCAGCCGGCGAGCGAGCGCCGCCGCCGACCAGCTCACGGCGACCGCCAGTCCGATCGACGGCAGGTAGGTGTAGCGGTCGGCCATCGACTGCCAGCCGACCTGCAGGATGCCGCAGACCGGCAGCAGCGTGATGCCATACCAGAGCCAGCCGACCGCCAGGTAGGGGGCGCGCCGCGCGACCGGCGGCGCCAATACCACCGCGGTGATCGCCGCCAGCAGCGCCGCCGCCGCCGCCGCCCGCCCCGCCGGCACCTCCTGGAACGGATAGAACACCGCCAGGTGCGCCGGGTAGAAGGTCTTCCCCAGGTAGGCCACATAGGAGGTCGCGGCGTTCGCCAGGCGCAGCGGCAGACTGGCGGTGGCGCCCGACGCCAGGGGGCCCGATTGGGTCACCAGCGCGATCACCCCGGCGGCAAGGGCGAGCGCCGCGAGCGGCGCCTTTTCGGCCAGCAGGAAGCGCGCCGATCGACCGTCCTCCGCCCCTGCCCGCCGCCAGCGCCGCAACGGCCAGACGTCGAGCAGCAGCAGCACCAGCGGCAGGGTGACGGCCATCGGTTTGGCCATCAGGCTGGCGGCGAACAGCGCCGCGACCGGCAGGTAGCGGCCGGCGGACGGCCGGCGGGTGTAGCGCAGCCAGACCGCCAGGGTGAGCATCCAGCAGAGGCCGCAGAGCACGTCCTTGCGCTCGGCGATCCAGGCCACCGATTCGACGCGCAGGGGGTGCACCGCATAGAGGGCGGCGGCGGCGGCGCTGCGCCAGGGGGCGCTGGTCATGCGGCGCCAGACCTCGTACACCAGCAGCACGGTGAGCAGGTGGAGCAGCAGGCTGGTCAGGTGGTGCCAGCGCGGGTCCAGCCCGAACAGCTGGACGTCGAGCATGTGGGAGGCCAGGGTGAGCGGGTGCCAGTTGTCGGCCACCTTGGCGGTGAGCGCCCAGCGCAGCCCGGCGGCGCTCAATCCGCCGCGGACGTACGGGTTGGCCAGGACGTATTGCGGGTCGTCGAAGTTGACGAAGCCGTCGCGCAGGACCGGCAGGAAGGCGATGACCGTCAGCAGCGCCAGGCCCAGCGGCAGGTAGACGGCCGGGCGCGGCGCGTCCGCTGCCGGCGATCGGCTTGGCTGCGGGCTGGAGGCGGGCTGCATGGGCTCCATCGGGCGTGCGAACGGCGCCTGGGCGGCGCTACTTGGCGGCCGCCCGGTTGCAGGTCTCCTCGCGCAGCTTCACCCAGTTGCCGTTGACGTTGACCTGAAAGACATGCAGGAAGCGGGAGGCGCTGCGCCGTGTGTAGGTGTCGCGCGCCTCGAACTGGACGCCGAAGCGGTGCCCCGACCCCTCGAAGCTCAGCTTTTCCGCGATCCAACCGGGCGTGGCCTCGGCGATGCTGCCCTCCTGGTTGTCCACCAGCACCGAGGCGATCGCCTGCGCCACCGGGTCCCAGCCCCACTGGCTGATCGAGCTGTAGGGCACGGGGTTGGTGGCCGACTTGGGCTCCGTATAGGCGGATTGCACCCAGAAGCCGTCCAGCTGCCAGGCAAAGGCGACGGTCGCCGCGGTGGGGTGCTCGGGGCCCGGACCGTAGCTGTGGCCGGTGCAGTTCCATTCGCCGTCGAACCACTTGACGTCCGCCAGGATCTTATTGGGCACCGCCGGCTTGGGCGGCGGCGGCGGCGGCTTGGCCGGCGCCGTGGCGGTCTTGCCCTTGCCCGCATCCTTCGACTTCTTGTCCTTGCCGGACGCCGGAGGGGTGGCCGGCGCCGCCGGCGTCTCGGCCGCGGGCGTGGTCGTCGCGGTCGCGGGCGGCGTCTCGGCGGAGCCGCTGCCTGCCGCCGGCGACGCCCGATCGCTGCCGGCGCCGGCTGCCGGCGCTGCTGGCGCCGAACCGCTGCCGGCTGCCGCGCCCTGATCCTGGCCGCCCGCCGCCGGCGAGGCGCTGGCTCCCGTCGCTCCCGTCGTTGCGCCGCTGGCTGGCGCCACCGGCGCCGCCTGGGCCGCCGAGCCGTTACCGGCCTGGCCGGCCCTGGCGGCTGGCAGGGCGAGGACGGCGGCGGCGACGACCCCGGCCGCGACGGCGAGGCGGCGGCGCATCAACCGGTCACCAGGGGATCGGTGACGGCCGACAGCAGCATCACCCGGTCCCACGCGGGCTCGAACGAGCAGAGGCCGCCGAGCAACGCCAGACCGATGCCGGTGGCGCCTTCGAGAAAGCCCGGCTCGTCGCGCCAGTTCGGTTCCGAGGTGGTGTCCGGCATCTCGAACGACTGGTAGCCGGCGACCCCCTTGCCGGGACGGCGATGCGCCAGCGTCCGCTCGAACCAGAAACGGCTGACTTCGCGCAGGCGGGGATTGCCGGTTTCCTGGTAGAAGCGATTGAACAGGTGGGCGAGCCCGGCCGCGCCGTGGCAGAGGCCGGCGTCGCGGACTCCCGCCTGGTCGGTCGGGCGCGCTGCGGCGTCCAGCACCATGTCGGTCGCAAACTTCTCCCAGGCTGGTTCACCGCAGGCGCGGGCGGCTACCAGCAGCGCGGCGGCGATGCCGGGATCGCCGTAGCACCAGGCCACGCGCGAGCGCCGACTTTCCACCCCGTCCGCCAGGGCGGTGCCGAACCAGGACTCCTCGCCGGCCGGCAGGCGCTGCTGTAGCAGCCAGCTGACGGCGCCGGCGGTCAGGTCGCGAGCCCGGCGCGCGACCACCGCGGCGCGCTCCGCCAGCCGTGCCTGCTCTTGCGGCGCCCCCGCCGCGGCCCCGGCGGCCGCCATCCGGCCGGTCGCCGCCGCGACCGCCGACAGGGTGGCGATGGCGCCCGGCACCCCGTGCGCCATACCCAGGTTGTAATAGCCGTCCTTGTAGATCTCCCGCTGCCAGTCGGGCAGCAGCTCGGGAGAGGTGTGCCAGGTCACGCCCTCGGGCTTGCGGCGGGCGGTTTCGTCCAGGCGGTCGACCAGCCGCTCGACGCACGCCAGGGCGCTGGCGCGCGGCAAGCGCTCCAGGACGTAGACGCCAAAGCCGCTCAGCCCGCGGATCAGGTCGTAGTCACCGGTCCAGGGCGTGTGCTCAAGGAAGCTGGTCAACGCGCCGTCGATTTCGCCCAGCGGGTCGTCGCCGTCGCCGGCCTCACCGTCCGCCGCGGCATTCTGCGCCGCCGCCGCCGCCGCCGGCTCCGGGGCGGCGTCCGCCGCCTCGTCGTCGACATCGGCAAAGCGATCGCTGTACAGGTGTTGGGCGGTCCACGCCACGCCGGTGAAGCCGCCGTACAGGTCGGGCGGCAGGGGCGTCGCGGCCAGCGCGTCGGTGGCGGAGTCCAGGAGGTTGCCGGCGCGCTCCTGGTCGGAGGCCGTCGCGCGGCCGCCGCGCGTCCGGTAGGCGTAGAACAGCGCCTGCCCCGACCTGCCGGAGGCCAGGGAGGGGTGGTCGCCTGTATCGCCCTCGTAGCGGGGCGGCACCGGCTTGACGAGCGCTTCGGCGATCTCGGCAACCGACTGCCAGCACTCTTCGGCCAACGGTCCATCCAGAATGGGTTCCCAGGTCTTCATGGCGTATTTGTATCAGCTTCTCCGCGGCGCCAGGCAAGAACCGGCTACAGTAGACGGCTATGAAGGCGCCCTCTTATTACGTGCCGGTCATCGCCCTCGGCGCCCTGTCGCTGCTCGCCGCGAGCGCCGCGCCTTCCACCCCCGCCGCGGCGCCGGATCTGCCGCCGCTCGCGCCGCTGCCGGCGCCGCTCGCCAGGCGGATGCCCGACCTGGTGCAGACGGCGGAGCGCTATCGCGGCCTGTCGCTGGTGCGGCGCGTGCCGTGGGGGGTGATGTCCGAAGGCGACCTGGCCCGCGAGGTGGCCGACGACTTCCGCCAGGATCTGCCGCCGGAGCGGCTGGCCGCGGTCGAGCTGAGCCTGAAGACGTTCGGCCTGATCCCCGAGGTGATGGATCTGAAGACCTACTATCCGCGGCTGCTGACCAGCGAGATCGCGGGCTTCTACGATTCGCACCGCAAGGTGCTGGCGCTGGTCGATCACCAGGGGGGCCTGTTCGGCCAGGACGCGGTGCGTCAGTTCGGCGCCGACACGGTGCACCAGATGGAGGACGGACTGCTGGCGCACGAGCTGACCCATGCCCTGCAGGACCAGCACTTCGATCTCGACCGCCTGGACGACCCCGACCCGATGTCGGACAGCGGCGTCGCCCACCTGGCGCTGATCGAAGGCGACGCGTCGATCGTCATGCTCGACGCCCTGGTGCAGGTGCCGATCGAAAACGTCCCTGAAGCGCCCGCCGTGCTGGCGAAGTTCTTCGGCGCCGCGAGCGGCGACACGCCGGGGGCAGGCGGCGCCGGTCTCCCCGGCGAGGCGGAGATGGCGGACGCGCCGCCCTGGCTGCGCGACATGCTGCTGTTCAGCTACACCCAGGGCGCCGCCTTCTGCCTCGACGTGCGGCGGCGGGGCGGCCAGAGGCTGCTCGACTACGCCTTCGGCAACGATCCGCCGCGCTCGTCGGAGCAGATCCTGCATCCCGAGAAGTGGTACGGGCACCGCGACGACCCGGTGGTGATCGTGTGGCCCGAGTTGAGCGCCGCGCTGCCCGGCTACGCCAAGGCGGCCGAAGGGCAGCTGGGCGAGGAAGGCATCCGGGTGCTGCTCAAGACCGCTCTGCACGATGCGGCGGCGGCCGATACGGCGGCCGCCGGCTGGGGCGGCGACCGCTTTGCCGTCTACCTTGCCGCCACCGGCGGCAGCGGCGCCAGCGGCGCGGCCGGCTCTCCCGGCGCATCATCGGACGCCAAGGCAGGCGCCGCCGCCGCGGATGCCGGCACGGCGGGCGTCACCGGGCGGCTGCTGGCATGGATCACCGATTGGGACACCGCCCAGGACGCGACGGAGTTCCAGGCCGCCGCCGGGCGGCTGGGCAGCGACTGGACCGTCGTCCGCAGCGGCGACCGGCGGGTGGCCGTGCTGCGCGGCCAGGTCCCGGCGGCGGCGCGTGCCGGCGTCCTGGCCGCCCTGGCCGGCGCCCGCGCCGAGCGGCCGCAGAACCGCGATCTGGACCTGGCCCACCTGCCGCCCGTGCCACCGCTGCCACACGTGCCACCGGCGCCGCCGCTGCCGCCGGTCAGGCGGTGAGCTCGGCGGTGGCGGGGACCGCCGGCTCGATCTGGGCGTCCACCAGGGCGCGATAGACGCCGCCCTGCGCCATCAGGGCGCCATGGTCGCCGCGCTCGACGATGCGCCCATGCTCCATGACCAGGATGAGATCGGCGTGGCGCACCGTGCTCAGGCGGTGGGCGATGACGATGCGCGTCGAGCGCAGCGTCGCCAGGCTCTGCTGCACCGCCGCTTCGGTCACGGCGTCGAGCGCGCTGGTCGCTTCGTCCAGGATCAGCACCTTGGGCCGGTGCACCAGGGCGCGCGCCAGGGCGAGGCGCTGGCGCTGGCCGCCGGAGAGGGAGGCGCCGCCGTCCGCCAGGACGCTTTCGTAGCCCATCGGCATGGCCTGGATGTCGTCGTGGATATGCGCCATGCGCGCCGCTTCGATGACGCGCGACAGCGGCAGCGTGGGGTCGTTGAGCGCGATGTTGCTGCGGATGCTGAGGCCGAACAGGAAGGAGCTCTGGGCGACGAAGCCCAGCTGGCTGCGCAGCCAGCGCAGGTCCAGGTCGGCCAGGTCGAGCCCGTCGTACAGGATGCGTCCGCTTTCGGGGGTGTAGAGGCCGGCGAGCAGGCCGGCGAGCGTCGACTTGCCCGAACCCGAGGAGCCGACCACCGCCACCAGCTGGCCGGGCAGCAGGTCGACCGAGGCTTCCGACACCACCGGCGGCGTCAACGGCGAGTAGTGGAACGACACCCCGTCGAGGGTGACGCGGCCGCGCAGCGCCGACGGCCGCTGGCGCGCCAGCTGCTCCTGCTCGCGCGGTGTTTCCAGCACGTCGTTCAGGCGGTCCAGGTAGCTGCCCAGCAGCTGCATCTGCGTGCCGGTCTGCACCAGGGTGGTCAGCGGCGTGAGGAAGCCGGAAGCCAGGGCGGAGAGCGCCAGCATGGTGCCCAGCGTCAGGTCGCCGCGCATCACCAGCACGGCGCCATAGATCAGCACCAGCAGCGGCGACAGCGTCCCCATCGCGTCGAGCAGCGAGCTGATGCTCGCGTCCAGGCGGCCGCGGTCGAGCGACACGTTCAGCTCCTTGACGAAGAGGTGGGCGCAGCGGTCCACCGCGCGGTCTTCGGCGCCGCTCGCCTTGAGAGTTTCGATCCCCTGCAGCACCTGCACCTGGTAGCCGCGCGAATCGGCCTGCGTCTGCAGCGACTCCGACATGAGGTCGCGCTGGCGGCGCCGGGTCACCAGGAAGGCGATCACGCGCAGGGCGCCCAACCCCGCGACCAGCAGTCCCATGCGCAGGTCGGCGACCACCAGGAATACCAGGTAGAGGACCACCATGACGCCGTCGAAGATGCCCGAGATGGCGTTCGAGGTGAGGATCTCGCGGATGGTCGAGTTGCTGTTGAGCCGCATCAGCAGGTCGCCGGCCGAGCGCTGCTGAAAAAACAGGTAGGGCAGGTGCACCAGGTGGTCCAGGAACTGCAGCGTCATGCGGGCGTCCAGCCGGGTGCGCAGGTGGAGCAGCAGGAACGAGCGCACCAGTGTCGCCAGCAGCTTGAACCCCACCAGGCCGGCGCAGCCGACGCTGAGCACCAGCAGCAGGTGCTGGTCGCTGCGCGGCACCACGCGGTCGACCAGCAGGCCGGTCAGGATCGGCACCGCCAGCGAGAACACCTGGATGATCACCGAGGTGGTCAGGATCTGCGCCATCAGCCCCGATTCGCCGAGCACGTCGCGCACCTGCCGCCATACGGCATGCCGCTTGTCGGCCGACGGTGCAAAATCCTCGGTGGTTTCGAAGCTGACCGCCACGCCGGTGAAGGCGCGGTCCAGCTCCTGGCGCGACACCAGGCGCCGGCCGCCGCCCGGATCGACCACCCAGGCGCCGCGATGGTCCATGCGCTCGAACACCACGAAGTGATTGAACCGCCAGTGCAGGATCGAGGCGGGGTCGAGGAAGCGCAGGGCGTCGATGTCGCGGATCTTGATGCCGCGCCCGCGCAGCCCGTATTGCTGCGCGGTTTCCACCAGCGTCAGCGCGTCGGTGCCGAGGCGGCTGAACCCCATGGCCGTACGCAGCTCGTCGAGCGGCACCGACTTGCCGAAATAGCCCAGCACCATGCCCAGGCAGGCGGGGCCGCAGTCGGTCGCCGCGGTCTGCTGGATCTGCGGGATGCGGCGCCCGCGCCTGCCCAGGCGCAGCCCGCGCAGGGCGGGAAACCGCTGCGACAGGGAGGGGCCGGACGGTGGCGGACCTGCCGCGGGCTTGGCCGCGGCGGGGGTCGGGGTCGAGCCGGGGGTCGGGGTCGGCGGATCGAGTGGCGGTGTGGGCATCAGCGGGAGCCGTTCTTGAAAATTGCCTTGAGGCCGGGCACCAGGGTGACCAGGATCTTTTCGGAGCGGACTTCGACCTCGGCATTGCCGTGCATGCCGTTGTGGAAGCGGTAGGTGCGCCCCTCGGCGGTGAAGGTGGGCCGCGGCAGGGCGGCCTTCAGGATGACCACCGGTCCGGTGAGCTGCACCGTGTCGCTGATCTCGGCGCCCAGGTAGCGCTTTGCTTCGCTGGGTCCGACCACCTCTTCGCCGACCGATTCGACGGTGAGCTTCTGGTAGGCATAGCGGTAGCCGGCGATCTCGAAGCGGATGGGCATGCCGCGCCGGACCTGGGGGCGAAATTCGCCGGGCAGCAGGACGACGACCGTCGGCCGGTCCTGATCCCGCACGATCGACAGCACCAGCTCGCCGGCGTTGAGGTATTGGCCGGGGCGCACGCGCACGTCGCTCGCCACGCCGGCGGAGGGCGCCCGCAAGATGCGCTCGCCCAGCCGCGTCGAGGCCAGCTGGCGCTGGGTGCGCAAGCCGATCAGCGCCTGCTCGGCGCCGGTGTCGGAAGGATCGCGCAGGCGGTTGAGCAGCTGCAGGTCGAACTCCTGGTCGAGGCGCGCCAGCTCGGCGGCCTCCTGGGCCTGGTGCAGCCGGATGAGCGGCTGGCCGGCGCGCACCCGTTCCCCCGGAGTCACGTCGACCGCGGTCACGGTGCCTCCCGATTCCGCGGTCACGTCGTCGCGGGTGCCCAGCCACACGACGCCGATCCCGGAGGCGTATTCCTTGATGTGCGCCACCGTGGCGAACGCCAGCGACGCGGCCAGGACGGCGAGCAGGGTCCAGTAGGTCCAGCGCGTCCACGCCGGCGAGATGCGCAGCGGGTCGTTGGGCTCGTCGAGCGTCTGGTAGCGCTCCAGCGCTTCGCGGCGGAACAGGGCGTCGTCGCCCAGCACCTCTTCGGGGCGCGGCGGTGGCAGGAAGGGCGCCGCCGGCGCCGCCAGGCGCTCCAGCAGGTCGAGCTGCGCGACGCCGAACTCTGCTTCGCGCGCCGACCGCACGACCACCAGCACGGCGAGCACGCGGCCTTCGTCGTCGCGCACCGGCGCGGCCATCAGCCGCTCGGAGCCGTCGCCTTCCGGGTCGTCGGCTTCGCGGTCGTAGCGGGCGTCGCGGCCCGACCGCGCCACGATCAGGCCGATGCCGCTGCGCAGCACGAAGCTGGCGATGCCGACGGCGGCGCTGTCGCGGCGCTCGCTGCCGGTGGCGCGGTCGCGCGTCCATAGGGTGTCGTCGCGCGGGTCGTACAGCAGGCAGTAGGCGCGCTGCGCGTCCACCGCTTCCCGCGCCGCCTCGGCGAGCACTTCCGAGCGTTCGCCCAGCCCTGCCACCACGGCCAGCTGGCGCAGGACCTCGGCGATTTCGAAGCGCGGTTGCAGGCGGGGGGCCGCGTGGGCCTGTCCGTCGCCGCCGGCGTTGCCGTCGGCGCCGTCGGCGGCGGCGACCGCGGCGGCGTGGCGCGCCTGGTACAGGCGCACGGCGTTGCCGATCAGCGCCGCCAGCTCGTCGGGCGACGGCGAGCGCTGGCTGAGGTAGTAGATGCGATCTTCGGCGATCAGGTCCTGGAACAGCAGCGGGTCGGGCCCCGCCGCGGCGACGATATGGAGCGGCGCGAGGTTGGTGGCGGCGGGGACCGTGGACGGGCCGGCGGCGTGCGCCGGGGCGCCCCCTGGCGACTCCTCCGCGGGATACTGATCGGCGATGAGCTGCCGCGCTTCCTCGCCGGAGTAGCGCTCTCCCAGGCAGACCACGGCGACCTGGCGGTCGCCGGCCAGCCGGTACGCCGCCGGCGGATCGGCCGCGGCAACCACCTCGATGCCGCGCGCCAGGCGCCCCAGGCGCGCCCGCAGCGCTTCGGCGGCGTCGCGCTCGAACCCCACCAGGAGCACCACGGGAGGTTCACCGGTGGGGGAGAAGTGATGGATGGAGGCGAGGGCGTCAGACATGGTGGAGCGCCGGGCAGGGGCTGGCGGCAGCCGTCGCCGCAGTGGCGGCGACGGCATCGGCCGTGCGGCGGCGGCGCGGCACGCGGTGCTGCCGTGCCGCTTTGCGCACCCTGGTAGAGTAAAGTCGAATGGCCATGCTTCCCGTTGAACGCCCCAGGTTTGCCAGATCGGTCGCCCCAGCGCTGTTGCGGCTGGTGACGGCGGGCGGTGGCGCGCTGCTGCTCAGTGTGGCCGGCTGTTCACGCCCGGTTGGGCTCGCCGCCGGGCCCGCTGGCCAACCCCATGATTCTGCCACGTTTTCGCCCTCCGCTGCCAGGCCGCGGCCGGCGGCGGCAGCGGCTTCGCCCATGTCTTTGAGTGCGTCCGGGGCCGCGGCGGGAGCCGCCGCGCCGGCCGGCGGCGGCGGTGCGCTCCAGGCGTCGGCGGGCCGGCAGGCGGGTTTCGTCGGTGTCGTGCTGGCGCGCCAGGCCATCACCGTGGCGGCGGAGGCGGACGGCCGGCTGGCCACGATCGCGGTGCGCGCCGGCGACACGGTCCATCGCGGGCAGGAGCTGGCGACGGTTTCGACCGAGGAGATGAGCAACGAGCTGGTGGTCGTTCAGGCGACGGTGAGCGCGGCGCGCAGCGACGAGCGCCGCGCCGAGCTGGAGGTCGAGCGCGCCAAGGACCACATGGCGCGCCGCCAGCTGCACCCCGAGCTCTACTCGGACGAGGACCTGGCGTCGTCGCGCAACGCCTACCAGGAAGCGGGGGTGGCGCTCGACAGCGCCAAGGCGCGCGTCGACGAGGAGGTGGGCCACCTGCGCCAGCTGCAGACGCGGCTGCAGCACGCGGTGCTGCGGGCGCCGATCGACGGCCGGGTGGCGCTGCGCTACCTGGATGCAGGCGCGCTGGTGCGGGCGGGCGGGCCGGTGGTGCGGCTGATCAGCGCCAACGATTTCATGTTGCGCTTCGCCGTGCCGCCCGAGCAGGCGGCCGCGATCCACAAGGGGCAGGGCATCGAAGTGCGCCTGGATTCGCTCCCCCTGACGCTGCCCGGCCGCGTGTCGCAGGTGACGCCGCGCATCGATCCCGCGTCGCAGATGGTGTTCATCGAAGCCGATCTGACGGTGCCCGGCGATTGGGCGGGCCGGCTCGAAGACGGCCTGTCCGGCCGCGTCACCGTGCACGGCTGAAGCCCCGGCGCGGCGTGCACCCGGGGCTCGGCACTAGCCGGCCGCGGGCGGCGCCTGCCCAGGCTCGCGGACGGTCACCCGCAGCGATGCCACGCGGGTGCGCTGCATCTCCAGCACTTCCAGGGTGATCGGTCCCAGCTCCACGCGGTCGCCCACCTCGGGGTTGCGGCCCAGCTCCGAAAAGACGACGCCGCCGATGGTGTCCTCGTCGCGGTCGCTCAGCTCCAGCCCCAGAGCCTCTTCCAGCTCTTCGATCAGCATGCCGCCCGCCACCCGGTAGGAGCCGTCGGGCTCCTGTTGCAGGTCGGGATTCTCGGTATCGAATTCGTCCTGGATCTGGCCGACGATCACTTCGATCACGTCTTCGAGCGTCACCACCCCCGAAACGCCGCCGTACTCGTCGAGCACGGCCGCCAGGTGGAAGCGCTCGGTGCGCATGCGCTTGAGCAGGCGGTCGAGGGTCAGCGATTCGGGGACGAAGGCGATTTCGCGCGCCACCTCCTGGAGCTTGGCGGGCGGGCGCTCGCGGCGAAACAGGTCCTTGATGTGGATCACTCCCACCACGTGGTCGAGGTCGCCGTCGCAGAGGGGGAACCGGGTGTGGCCGCTGCGGCGCGCCAGGCGCAGGTTGTCCGCCACCGGCTGATCGGTCGTCAGATACACCACGTCCTGGCGGGGCAGCATGATCTGGCGCGCCACCCGGTGTGACAGCTCGAACACGTTGTCCAGCAGCTCGCGTTTCTGCTGCGACACGTCGGATTCGTGCGCCGAGGCCAGCAGCAGGCGCAGCTCCGCTTCGTCGCGCACCCCTTCGCCCGAGCCAGGCGGCGCCAACCCGAACAGAGCCATCAGGCCGCGCGACGAGCGGTTGAGCAGCCAGATCGCCGGATAGGTCACGCGGTAGAACGCGTACAGCGGCAGCGCCACCAGCAACGCCGCCGGCACCACCCGGCGCAGCGCCAGCCACTTCGGAGTCAGCTCTCCCAGCACGATGTGCAGGATGGTGATGGCGAGAAACGAGATGGTGAGACCGATCGAATGCACGATCCGCGGGTTGGGGGCGCCGAACCAACGCACCGCGGGCTCGATCAGCCACGAAAACGCCGGCTCGCCGATCCACCCCAGGGCCAGGGACGCCAGGGTGATCCCCAGCTGCGTCGCCGACAGGTAGGCGTCCAGGTGCTGCGTCATCCGTCGCGCCACCATCGCCCGCCGCTGCCCGCGCTCGGCGGCCGGCTGCAGCTGCGTCGGCCGCACCCGAACCAGCGCGAACTCGGCGGCGACGAAGAAGCCGTTGATCAGCACCAAAAGGAAGCCAAATACCAGCGCCCAGCCTGGTTCCAGCGTGCTCATCGCCGGCGCTCCCGCCGGTACGGCGCCGCGGTCGGACGATCAGGCTTTGAGAAAAGGGGTCGCGGAGGGTCTGTGCTCAAGCTCTGTGACTCTAGCACAGGTCTTTGGGCTGCTGCCGGCGGCTTGACAGCGTGCGCGCGGGGGCTTAGACTGCCTGTTAGCAGTCACCGTCGTTGAGTGCTAACAAGCCACGGTGGGCTGGACCTGAGGCTGAAGGCTTTTTCCAACCCCCCAGTATTGAAGGAGGCAAGCCGTCATGAACATCCGTCCGTTACACGACCGTGTCGTGGTGAAGCGTATCGAGCAGGAGGAGCAGGTTCGCGGGGGCATCATCATTCCTGACACCGCCAAAGAGAAGCCGCAAGAGGCCGAAGTGATCGCCGTCGGACCCGGCAAGCTGAACGATGAGGGCAAGCGTTCGCCGATGGACGTCAAGGCGGGCGACCGCGTGCTGATGGGCAAGTATTCCGGCAGCGAGATCAAGATCGACAACGAGGATTACGTCATCCTGCGCGAAGACGAAATCCTGGCGGTGGTGAACGGCAAGAAGTAATCCCGCTCGCGGCCCGAACGGCGCTGCGATCCGATACCCAGCCATCGTCCGAATCCCGCATATCCGCGATCCATTAGGAGACATACAGTCATGGCCAAGCAGATCACCTACTCCGGAGACGCCCGCGCGGCGATCCTTCGGGGCGTCAACAAACTTGCCGATGCGGTCAAGGTGACCCTCGGTCCCAAGGGGCGCAACGTCGTCATCGAAAAGAAGTTCGGTTCCCCGACGATCACCAAGGACGGCGTCACCGTCGCCAAGGAAATCGAGCTGCACGACCCGCTCGAGAACATGGGCGCCCAGATGGTGCGCGAAGTCGCTTCCAAGACCTCGGACGTGGCCGGCGACGGCACCACCACCGCCACCGTCCTGGCCCAGGCGATCTACCGCGAGGGCTCCAAGAACGTCACCGCCGGCGCCAACCCGATGGAGATCAAGCGCGGCATCGAGATGGCGGTCAAGGCCGCCGTCGAAGCCATCGACAAGCTGGCCAAGCCGGTCGAAGGCAAGGACATCGCCCACGTCGGCACGATCTCGGCTAACAACGACGTCGAAATCGGCCGCATCATCGCCGAGGCGATGGAGAAGGTCGGCAAGGACGGCGTGATCACCGTCGAAGAGGCCAAGGGCCTGGAAACCACCCTTGAGGTCGTCGAAGGCATGCAGTTCGACCGCGGCTACCTGTCCACCTACTTCGTGACCGACCCCGAGCGCATGGAAACGGTGCTGGAAAACGCCCGCATCCTGCTGCACGAAAAGAAGATCAGCTCGATGAAGGATCTTCTCCCGGTGCTCGAGCAGGTCGCCAAGCAGAGCCGGCCGCTGCTCATCATCGCCGAGGACATCGAGGGCGAGGCGCTGGCCACCCTGGTGGTCAACAAGCTGCGCGGCACGCTGCACGTCGCCGCGGTCAAGGCGCCCGGTTTCGGCGATCGCCGCAAGTCCATGCTGGAAGACATCGCCATCCTGACCGGCGGCCAGGTCATCACCGAAGACCTCGGCATCAAGCTGGAAAACGTCCGCTGGGAAGACTTGGGCGACGCCAAGAAGATCGTCATCTCCAAGGACGACACCACCATCGTCACCGATTCCGACAACGCCAAGCGGCGTGAGGCGATCGCCGGCCGGGTCAAGCAGATCCGCGCCCAGGTCGAAGACACCTCCTCCGACTACGACCGCGAAAAGCTCCAGGAGCGGTTGGCCAAGCTGGTCGGCGGTGTCGCGGTCATCAAGGTGGGCGCCGCGACCGAAACCGAGATGAAAGAAAAGAAGGCGCGCGTCGAAGACGCCATGCACGCCACCAAGGCGGCCGTCGAAGAGGGCATCGTCCCCGGCGGCGGTGTCGCCCTGCTGCGCGCCGTGCCGGCGATCGAAAAGCTGGTCGCCGAAGGCGACGTCAAGGTCGGCATCAACATCGTGCGCCGCGCGCTTGAAGAGCCCGCCCGCCAGATCGCGGCCAACGCCGGCGAAGAGGGCTCGGTCGTCGTCAAGCACCTCCTCTCTACCAACGGCAACAGCGGCTTCAACGCCGCCACCGGTCAGCACGAAGACCTGGTGAAGGCCGGCGTCATCGACCCGGCCAAGGTGACCAAGACGGCGCTCATCAACGCCGCCTCGATCGCCGGCCTCATGCTCACCACAGAAGCCCTGGTCTCCGAGATCAAGGAAGAGAAGGAAAAGGGCGGCGGCGGCCCCGGCGGCGGCATGCCCGGTGGCATGGGCGGCATGTACTAGACCCAAGCCTCAAGGCCCAGGCGCAAGCCGAAGCCAAGCCCCACTCAGCCCGGTGGCCCGCCCGCATCAAGGCGCGCCGCCGGTGCTGTATCCCTTCGCAAATTCGCTCCTTCGCGGCCGACCCGGCTTTCCGGGCCGGCCGTTTTCACGTCCGGCGCCCGGCGCGCCCCGGCGCTTGGCAGCGTCCGTCTGCCGCTCGCCGGTCGTGTTACAGCTTTGCCAAGCGAACAGCGTGCAACGGAATGTGCTTGTCACCCGTATATACGGAGGTACGGTACTGATTCTGAGTCGCCTTTGGGTGATGACGCGTAGTCGCGGCTAGGTGGCCGGGTCCCCCCGCCGGTCGGCCTCGCCAGGTGCGACGGGTGTCCTGCGGAAGAAGGGAGCCAGGGATGCGACTGTGCCTCGGCGTAGTGGCGGTGGTCGTTGGTTTGGCGTTTCCGGCGTCAGGGTCGGCGCAGGCTGCCGGGGGTTCGGCCGGCGGCGCCGGGGTGACCATGGCGGTTGGTGGTAGCGGCCAGACCGCCGCGGCGCCCCTGGTGGAGTGGCCGGAGGTGGGGCGGACGTTTGCCGAGCCGCTGGTCCCCGTCGGGGCGCCGGAGGCGCTGGAAACCCGCGAGCTGGCGGCGGCGATCCGCGCCTACCGCGCGGCGGCGGACGTTGAGGCGGTGGAGCCGATCCTCGCGTTCCTGACGCGGCACCCGGATTCGGCCTGGAAGCCGTCGTTGCTCGCCAACCTGGCGGTGCTCTATCGCCACACCGGCTACCTGGATCGCGCTCTTGCCGCGGCCGAAGATGCCTGGCGGTTGACCGCGACGTCTGGGGAGCCCGAGGCGATGAAGGTTGCCGACGCGGCGCTGGCGACCCGCATCGAGATCACCTCCGCCCTGGGCCGCACGGAGGAACTGGCGGCGCTGCTCGACGCGGTGCGGAGCCGCCCCCTGCGCGGTCACGCCGCGGAGATCGTTTCCGGCGCGCGGTCGAGCCTGTGGCAGATGCGCCACGACCCGGGCAGCTCCTTCCGCTGCGGCCCCCTGGCCATCGAGCGGGTCGCCGCGGTGCTGCATCCGGGCGCCGCCCCCGATCCGCGGGTGCTGCGCTACCGCTCGACGGGCCAGGGCACCTCGCTGGAGGAGATGGCGCAGCTTGCCCAGGCGACCGGCCTGGAGCTGCAGGCGTTCCAACGCCAGGCCGGCTCTCCAATCCCGGTGCCGGCGGTGGTGCATTGGAAGGCCGGCCACTTCGCGGCGCTCGTCGCGCAGCAGGGGAGCCGCTACCTGGTCAAGGACATGACCTTCGGCGACAACCGCTGGCTGAGCCGCGCCGCCGTGGAGGAGGAGTCCTCCGGCTATCTGCTTGCCCGGTCTGGAAAGCCGCTGCCGGAGGGGTGGCGTGCGGTGGCGCCCGCGGAGGCTGCGGCGGTGCGCGGGCGAGGCGCCAGCGCCAACCCCAACCCGGGAGCGACCACGCCGGCCGACCCCAAGAAGCCGGCGCTGTGCGGTGGCAACGGCGTCGGCATGCCGGTCTACAACTTTCACACCGCGGTGGTGAGCTTGAACGTCACCGACTCTCCGGTCGGCTATCAGCCGCCGCGCGGACCGGCGATGCGGTTCGGCATCACCTACAACAGCCGCGAAGACTTTCAGCCGGCCACGTTCACCTACACCAACCTGGGCTCGCGCTGGAACTTCGACTGGCTCTCCTACGTCGAAGACGACGACCCCAACGGCAACGGCAACACCATCCGCGTCGCCGAGAGGGGCGGCGGCTCGTACATCCTGTCGCAGGTTTCGGCCATCTATTGGTGGGCGTACGGCCCCAACGTGAGCGGTTCGCACGACACGGTGACGCGGCTGTTCCAGGCGGGTGCGAACAGCACCGTCGGCTTTGTGCGGCAGTATCCCGACGGTTCGCAGGACACCTATCAGCTTTCGGACAACGCCGCCATGATGCGCAAGTACTACCTGACCGCGGTGACGGATGCGGTAGGCAATACGGTCACGCTCAACTACGACGCCGCGACCACGCGCCTGCTGTCGATCACCGATCCGCTGGGCCAGACGACGACGCTCACCTATGGGTTGGCGGGAGACATGTACAAAGTCACCGCGGTCACCGACCCGTTTGGGCGCCAGGCGCTCTTTCAGTATTCCGGCGGCGAGCTGCAGAGCGTCACCGACGCCGCCGGGATGACATCGTCGTTCGCCTACGGTCCGACCGTGCCGGCGCCGGCAGCGCCCTATTGCCTCAACAGCAGCTACGACACGGTGTACGCCGTGCCGGCGGATTTCATGAACGCGATGACCACTCCCTACGGCACGACGAGCTTCGTCATGGGGGAGGCGCCGCCGTGCGTCGGAACCGACCTTGGCAACATCCGCTGGCTGCAGGCGACCGATCCGCTCGGCCACCAGGAGCGGATCGAGTTCACGCACGAAGCGCAGAACGTTCCAGAGACCACGACCGAGCCGATCCCCGCCGGCTTTGGCAACGAAAACCTGGCGTATCGCAATACCTACTATTGGAACCCGACGGCGATGGAGCAGTACAGCGCCGCCGATCCCAATCGGTATCTCAACGCCACCTTCACCATCCACTGGCTGCGCGACTTTTCGGAAGGCGGGACGGCGGCGTCTTCGATCCCGGGTTTTGTTCAGCCGCAGGGGGAGCGCCGCATCTGGATGAACTATCCCAACATGCCCGGCGACAGCGACCAGGGCAGCCTTTCGGCGCCGACCGTCACGGCGACGGTGCTCGACACCGGCCAGACCCAGGCAACTGCCTCCAGCTACGATGCCTCGGGCAGGCTGCTGACCTATGCCGACCCGGCGGGCCGCACCTATAACTACCTGTATGCGGCCAACCAGATCGATCTGATCAAGGTGCTGGCCGGGCAGCTGGATGGCGGCGGCACTGGCCTTACGTCTGCCGGCGAACAGCTGGCCGGCTTGACCTACAACTCGGTGCATGAACCGCTCACCTACGTCGACTACGCGGGCCAGCGGTCGACATTCACCTACAACAGCTTTGGCGAGATGACCTCGGCGCAGCGGCCGGATGGGGTGACCACCAACTACACCTACGACAGCCGGGGTTTTCTGATCCAAAAAGCGATCGCCGGGACCACCTACCAGGAAACCTACACGTACGACTCCGCCAATCGGCTGCTGACCTGGACGTCGACGGACGGCTACACCTTGACGTTCAGCTACGACTCGCTGGATCGCCTCACGCAGATCACCTATCCGGACGGCACGATGGACCAGGTGGTGTTCAACAAGTTGGACGTCGTGGCCTATCAGGACCGCATGGGACGGGTCACCACGTACGCCTACGACGCCGCCGATCGCCTGGCTTCCGTCACCGACCCGGCAGGAAGAACCACGACCTATTCCTGGTGCGGCTGTGGCGCGCTGTCGCAGGTGGCCGACCCGCGCGGCTACCTGACCACCTGGATGCTCGACGGCCTCAACCGCGTGGTCGGCAAGCAGGTCAACGGCGCCACGGTGGCGCTCTTTGCCTACGACGACGCCGGCAGGTTGATCCGGCGCACCGACGGGTTGGGCCAGGTCACCAACTACAGCTATACCGTCGACAACCGGCTGGCGGCGATCACCTATCAGAACAGCGTCCACGCGACGCCCGGCGTGCAATATTTCTACGATCAGTACTACCCGCGCTTGACGATGATGACCGATGCGTTCGGTTCGACGCTCTACAGCTACAACCCCGCGGGCAGCGTCGGAGCGGGACAGATCGCCAGCATCACCGCGCCGGCGCCCAATCACACGATCATCTTTCAATACGACGTCAACGGCCGGCGCATCGGCCAGACGGTTGACGGCGTGGCGCAGACGCGGACCTACGACAGCGAGGATCGTCTGACGACCCTGGCCAGCCCGCTCGGCACGTTCACCGCGACCTACGTCGGATCGTCCAGCCGGATGGCCACGCTGTCCTATCCGAACGGTCAGGGAGCGGCGTATTCCTATCTTGGCCCGACGCAAGACTTTCGTTTATCGCAGGTGGTCTGGGGTTCCACGGCGAACGGCCCCAACCTGTCGCAGTTCGGCTACTCCTATGATCCTGCTCACCAGCAGATCGTCGGCCTCTCCTGGTTCGATATCGACAACCCGACGGGGCGATTCTTCAACTTCACCTACGACGGCGCCCAGCAGCTGATCGCGCGGCAGCAGACAACCAACCCGGCGCAGTCGCCGGTGACGACGCTGCACACCTACGCGGCCGGCTACGACCCGTCGGGCAACCGCACCAGCGAAACCATCGATACGGCTCTATCGACCGCAACCTACGACGGCGCCAATCAGCTGATCACGCTCGATTCCGGGCTCAGCCTGCAGGCGCAGGCGGCAATCCAGCAGCTGCGCGCCCGCCGGCCGGCGGCGACGGTGCCGCCGCGAAGTCCAGCCGGAGCGCCGGGAACTCCAGGCAACGTCAACGGGGGCGGCCATGAGAACTGAGCGGTGGCTGGAAGCCGTCCGCGGCCGGCTGCTGCCGCTCGCGTTTGCGGGTGTTGTCCTGGTTACCGGCGGGCTACGCCAGGTCCGTGCGCAGACCAGTGTCACGGTGAGCGGACCGACCACCTTGTATCAAGGCGAAGCCGCGATCTACAACGCGTCCGTCTATCCCTATCCCACCGGGACCGTGGTCACCTGGTCGGTGTATCCGCCGGCGGGTGTCACCTTGAACGAACCTGGAACGACATCCATCAACGTCACGGCAGGCACGACGCCCGGCGTGTACACCCTGACCGCCATTGCCAATAACGTGGCCTCAGGATATTTGAACATCACCGTCCCGGGGCCTCCGGTCACTTCGGTGACCCCGCTGACCGCCGTGATCGCCGCCGGCCAGGCGGCCTTGTTTTCCGCCAGCGTGATCAACTCGGACTCGCCATACTTCTTTTGGAGCACGGACGACCCCAGCGGTATTGTTGCGGGAGGCGGGGGCGCGGGCACCGGCCCCGTCGGTCAATTCAGCCACATCGTGGGCCGCTCGGGAGGGCTGTTTCATGTCTACGTCGTCAACAACGGAGACGGCAATTATGGCGTCCAGGGCACCGCGACCGTGCAGGTGGTCGACGTCGCCGTCGCGCCGGCGGCCATTACGGTCCTGCCTGGCACCGCGCGGCAATTCTTTGCCGACGTGACCGGCAGCCAGCAGAGCGTGCAATGGTCCTCGACGTTGCCGGGAGCTACCTTTTCGAGCACCGGCCTCCTTCAGGTGCCGGCCAACGCGGCCGCGGGCTCCTACACCGTCACGGTGCAGACCGTCGGCAACCCGCTGGCGACCAGCACCGCGGCGCTCACGGTCGTGTCCACCATGCCGGTGAGCGGGGTCGCCGTGTCGCCGTCGCGCTCGGTGATCGATTCGGGGCAGCAGGAGCCCTTCACGGCGGTGGTGGAAGACCCCAACGGTGAGCCGCATCCCAACCAGGCAGTCACCTGGTCGGTTGCCGGTCCGGGCGCCGCGTCGATTGCCGCCAACGGTCTGTTCACCGCGCCTGCCGTGCCCGGCGTCTTTACCGTCACGGCGACGGCGGTGGCGAATCCGACCCAATCAGGCACCGCCACGGTGACGGTGGGCGAAGACCTGGAGATCCTGCCGTCGTCGCCCAGCCTTGCGCCGGGCGCCAGCCAGGCCTTCACCGCGCAGGTCAGCGGCGTCGCCAATCCGGCCGTGACCTGGAGCGTAGAGGAAGGCTCGGCAGGTGGCAGCATCACCACGGCGGGGCTCTACACCGCCCCCGTCGGCGCCGGCGTCTACCACGTCCTGGCGCTGTCCACCGCGGCGGGAGGCGGCCCCGTACAGGGCTTGGCGACGGTCACCGTGAGCGCCGGCCCGCTGATCGGGATCGCCGTCGCCCCGGCGGAAACCGCGGTGGCCGCGGGCGGCCTGCAGCAGTTCACCGCCACTGTGGCAGGCGCCGCCGACACCGGCGTCCTGTGGTCCGTGTCGGCAGGTTCGATCGACGCGACCGGCCTCTTCACCGCCCCCACGACCGACGGCACCGTCACCATCACCGCCGCGAGCCACGCCGACCCGCAGGTGCAGGCCTCGGCAACCGCGGTCGTCACGGTTCCCGGCCAGGGGCAGGCGTTCCAATACGACGCCAACGGCAACCTGCTGTCCGACGGCACCCGCACCTACGAATGGGATGCGGAAAACCGCCTGACCGCGATCAACATCGGCAGTCAGCGCAGCCAGTTCGCCTACGACGGCCTGGGGCGGCGCGCGCTCATCACCGAGCTGAACAACGGCGCCGTGGTGAGCAGCCGGCACTACATCTGGGTGGAAGACCAGATCGTCGAAGAGACGGACGCCACCGTCGATCCGACCGGAGCGGTCACCGCGCCTGGCAACTTCGACAGCCTCAACTGCAACCAGGTCGCCGGCTGGGCGTGGAATCCCGCCCAACCGAACACGCCTGTCAGCGTCAGCATCGAGTCCGGCACGACCAGCGAGGCAACCGTGCTGGCCAACAACTACCGCAGCGACCTCAAGCTCGCCGGCGCCGGCAACGGCAACCACGGCTTCACCTATCCATTGCCCGCGCAGTTCAAGACCGGCACGGCGCAGGCCGCGACGCTGTTGCTAACCGGCACCACGACATCGCTCGGCACCCGCACCGTGACCTGTACCGCGCCCAGCTTTTCAGGCTCGTTCGCCAGCCCCAGCTGCACCCAGCTCGCCGGTTGGGCCTGGGACGCCACCGAACCCAACGACCCGATCAACGTCGACATCTACGACGGCACCACCCTGATCGTCACCGTCCTTGCCAACACCTTCCGCCAGGACCTGGAAAACGCCGGCATCGGCAACGGTGTCCACGGCTTCTTCCTCCCCACCCCCGCCGCGCTCAAGACCGGCACCGCCCACACCATCACCCTCAAAGCCGGAGGCACGCCGACGGTCATCGGCGCCCCGCAAACGCTCACCTGCTCCAGCGCCAACTTCGCCGGTTTCTTCGACTATGCTGACTGCACCCAGCTCGCCGGCTGGGCCTGGGATGCCAACCAACCCAACGCCGCCCTCAACGTGGACCTCTACGACAACGGCGCCCTGCTCGCCACCATCCCCGCCGCCACCTTCCGCCAGGACCTGCAAACCGCCGGCAAGGGCAACGGCGATCACGGCTTCACCTACACCTCGCCAGCCCTCTACTCCGGCACCACCCACAGCCTGTCCGTCACCTATTCCGGCACCACCATCCCCTTGGGAGGCACCCCAAAGACCATCACCTGCCCAACCGAGCCCATCCTCACCCGCTTCTTCCCCGGAGGCATGCAGTCCAGCGGCACCAACTACTACTTCACCTACGACCGCCTGGGCAGCGTCCGCGAAGTCACCGACCCCAACGGCAAGGTCGTCAGCCGCTACGATTACGACCCCTACGGACGCCTCACCATCAACCAAGGCACCCCGCCCCGCTTCGGCTTCGCCGGTACCTACTACCACCAACCCTCCGGCCTCAGCCTGACCGAGTACCGCGCCTACGACCCCAACCTCGGCCGCTGGGAAAGCCGCGACCCGTTGGGTGAAATAGGTGGCGAGTTCAACCTCTACCGCTATACCGGCGGGGATCCGATCAATCTGATCGATCCTCTTGGGCTAGCGACGATAGAGGCGACGCCTCCAAACGCCGTTACGTATCTTGCCCCTGACGGTCAGTGTTTTTATGCGCCTCCTGGTGTAGATTGGAATGAGGTCCACAAGGCTGGCCATGATCAGGGGCTTCTTGGAGCAGCCGACAACGTCGCACAAAAAGGCAGATATGACGTTCAGCGCAGTGGTGACAACTTTTATCTCGCCTATGTTCATGCGTCAAATTACGCCGTCGGCGTCTATATGAACGGGGCAGGGATTCCATTATGGGCGACCGACGTGATAGGCAAAACATACGGGCTTCTTAAGTCTGACAATACGGCCCATAACGACTGGGTGACCTGGTGGGCAAATGGCTGGAATGCTGCAAACTCTGGACGGCTTCCAGCTAAACCTTGTAAGTGCCGGCCTGCCAAGCATTGATCACGGTACGCCTTCAAATGCTGGCAACGTTTGCATCCGTAGGTGCGATCGGTATCTTGGTGGCGCTGCTTTGCTTATCGGGGATGATGTGCCTGGTCTTCAGAGCCGTCCGCATGCCCCAGGCTTTGGCTTGGACTCGGAAGCTCTTTGGTAGCCTCGCTCTGGCAGCTTGCGGGGTAGGTGTTTTGGTGACGCTGGTTGTCTTCTTTCGGTTACCAGCCCTTTTCGATCCACAGGGCGGCAATAATGGCAGTTGCTTTGATGATGCGCTGGGACAGATCTCAAACGGGAGCGGCATGATTGTGTCTGGGCATTACACGTTGTGCGATGACTACTTTCACAGTTCAGGGGTGTATTTATACCTGCACGGATCCGCCGAGCCCGATAGACGCGAGAACCTGATTCTGCGATATTCCAACGATTGCTGCGGAGGCGCTCGCCCAAAGATTGCATGGCATGGTGCTGGCGCTTTGACGATCGCGATTGGCAATGTAGACCAGGTCACGAAACTGGTGCCGTCTCTGCGTGGAGTTCATATTGACTATGCCGTGGGAAGTGAAGCAGTCCCGCGAAGCGCCTGGCCGGATCATATCCACCACATTCAAGTCCTTGCGGTTGGGTTGGTCGCATTGGATATCGCGCTAATCTTCTTGTCTAGAGCTATTTTGCGCTCTGTGCGGCGATGGGCAACGAAATGAGGCTGCATGGCGCCACAGTAGAGGCACGTCCTTGATGCGAGCGTATCGGGAAGGCGTTCCAATGCTGCGCCGGCGGCAGGAGGCTTTTCGATGATATCAGCACCAACTAATATGCGGATATGTGACCGCGATCAGCTGTGCGCCGCCGTATGGATGCGCTTCTGAAGCGAGGAGGCTGGTGGTTAATCGGTGGAAAGCTCTATGGATTATCACAATCCTCTACCTCTGGCGCCACCTTTACGCAGCTCGCGGATGGCCGCGTCGGCATCCAGCCGCCGTCGTCGAAGGGGATGGTGTCAACATTGCTTGAAAAGCGTGGCGCATGGCTCGATAATCGGCGCTCGTCGCCGCTCCCGCCGCGGTGAGGGGTGCGCGTGATGGTGATATTGAAATACCTTGGCTTGGCGCTGTGCTGCGGATGCGTCATGGTGGCGGCACTCTTTTTGTCGCGACTTCCTGATTATCTGGATCCGCAGGGAATGGCCCCTGCTGACGAGTATGCCGAGAGCTGCTTCTCGACGGTGCTGCCGGACGTTGCCGGTGGGGATGGGTTCATTGTGTCAGGGCATCACACCTATTGTGACGACATCATTCATGACTCGGCTGTGTACGTGTACTTGCATCGCGCCACTGAGTCAGATGACCGCCGGCATCTAGTGTTCAGATACGCCGACAATTTCTTGGTGCCGGAACCGAAGATCGTTTGGACCGGAAAGTCTACTTTGTCTATCTCCGTCGGTCCTGTGGTTGCGGTGACGAAGGAGGTGTCCTCCCTGGAAGGAGTCAGGATCACCTATTCCGTGAAGAGGGAGCAGTATCCGCGCAGCGATATGGAGGCGGATACTCATGAGATGGAGTTACTGGTAGGAGGGGTGCTCTTGTTTGGCATCTTGATGGCAATTGTATCGTGGCGCCTTATCCGTTCGATTCGGCAGGGCCGGTCCCGGAATGAATCCACGTAGCTACAAACCGCCGGCAAGGGCACCGGCGACCACGGCTTCACCTACTCCACGCCAGCCCTCTACTCCGGCACCACCCACAGCCTGGCCGTCACCTATTCCGGCACCACCATCCCCTTGGGAGGCACCCCAAAGACCATCACCTGCCCAACCGAGCCCATCCTCACCCGCTTCTTCCCCGGAGGCATGCAGTCCAGCGGCACCAACTACTACTTCTCCTACGACCACCTGGGCAGCGTCCGCGAAGTCACCGACCCCAACGGCAACGTCATCAGCCGCTACGATTACGATCCCTACGGCCGCCTGACCGTCAATCAGGGTGTTCCGCCACGCCTCGGCTTCGCCGGTATGTACGACCACCAACCCTCTGGCCTCGGCCTGACCGAATACCGCGCCTACGACCCCAATCTTGGTCGCTGGGAAAGCCGGGATCTCGTAGAAAGCAACAACGCCTACATCTATGCGCTGAGCGATCCGATCGACAACCTCGACCCGCTCGGGCTCGACGTCACCGTTTGCTTTTACTCGGATGCTGCTGGTGGATTCGGGCATATCGGCTACGGCGTCACTGGGGAGACCAGTACCCAAGGTTTCTATCCCAAGAAAGGGGGTTCGGGGCCAGGAATTATCAAGCCCGATACTCAGAAGGTTGCCCAATGCCTAAGGATTCCAACGCCACCCTTCGTGGATCAGTGCCTCAAGCAATGTCGTGCTGATCGGGCAGCAAATCCAGGCAACTACAATTTGCTGAATCGTCAGTGCACGAGCTTTGTCCGCGATTGCCTCAAGGCTTGTGGTATCAACACCACCATGTCAAGCAGCCCGGAGCCAGGAGACCTGTTCAACTATCTGTTACAGGGTTACCCGTCCACTCCGGGTACGGGAAATTAAACCGTTGAAAGCCTCAGGTGCTTCGCAAATGAAAATGGAGAAGTCGAAGTTGTCGGCAGTGGCTACATTTACGGCTGGCGGCGCTCTCGGCCCGCTCATCGTTGTCCTGGCCAAGATCACGCACCACGATGGCGCCGCGACAAGTTTTGACATGTTTACTAGAAAGCTGGCGCTATCTTTGTGGCCGACGCAATGGGTCGCGTGGTACAGCCCTTCGATGGATTTTCAGATTCTGGCCGTTGTGTCAAACCTCGCTCTCTTCTGTTGGTGCTCGCTGCTCCTCTTTCGACTCGTCGGGGGCGTGGTTGTCGTGATAGTAACCATGCTCCTGGGGGCGATCGTTCTGGTCTTCTGGTTGCCGTTCCTGCTGGGCGCCATTAGGCTCTATACCCTCGCTGCGCTGGCAGTGGCATTCGTGGTTTACTGCTCACTTTACCTGACGGCAAACCGCAGGTCTTCAGGTGTCAGTCGCGGCTTCGTCGACTGACCCGGGGCCTCACCGCATGCCGCAGTCTTTGGTCTGGGCTCGGAAGCTCTTAAATCGTCTCGCCCTGGTGGCCAGAGTTATATATATTCTATTGATCCATGCCGTCTGCGTTCGGCTTTTAGCCTTTGTGGGTAGACAAGAGGCCGCGGTAGGCTGGGCTCTATCCGTCCTCGAATTCCATCGGCACCACTCGATAATCGACGCCAGGCACCGAGATTGGGGTTTGATCGAGCGAGGGCTCGAATCTCAAGTCGGCAGCCGTTCTGAACAGGTCGCGACCACAGAGCGGGCATTTCTGGAGGGTAAGGGCGGGGAGGGGCTTGTCTCGGCGCGTCGTCGTCTGGAGCTCGGGCGAGTATTGATATACGGCGTCGATGATCCATCCGCCCCAACCGCATGCTTTCTTGCTGCAGGCGCACACTGCGTATACGAGCCAGGCGTAATCCGGTCTGTCGATGTCGGGAAGTTCGATGTCAAGCAGCGGGTTGAACTTTCTTGGATAAGCCATGAAATCCTCCTTCGTCAAGGATAGCAGGAAGAGATTTCTTCTGTAGCGCTGGTTCGATGCGAACTGGATAAAGGAGCCCTGGCGTCGGTGCGGTGGCCGGCCCGGAGGACCTGGAGGCGAGCAGCCGCGAATGCGCTATTCTGGGGGGTGCGCGTGATGGTGATATTGAAATACCTTGGCTTGGCGCTGTGCTGCGGATGCGTCATGGTGGCGGCACTCTTTTGTCGCGACTTCCTGATTATCTGGATCCGCAGGGAATGGCCCCTGCTGACGAGTATGCCGAGAGCTGCTTCTCGACGGTGCTGCCGAACGTTGCCGGTGGGGATGGGTTCATTGTGTCAGGGCATCACACCTATTGTGACGACATCATTCATGACTCGGCTGTGTACGTGTACTTGCATCGCGCCACTGAGTCAGATGACCGCCGGCATCTAGTGTTCAGATACGCCGACAATTTCTTGGTGCCGGAACCGAAGATCGTTTGGACCGGAAAGTCTACTTTGTCTATCTCCGTCGGTCCTGTGGTTGCGGTGACGAAGGAGGTGTCCTCCCTGGAAGGAGTCAGGATCACCTATTCCGTGAAGAGGGAGCAGTATCCGCGCAGCGATATGGAGGCGGATACTCATGAGATGGAGTTACTGGTAGGAGGGGTGCTCTTGTTTGGCATCTTGATGGCAATTGTATCGTGGCGCCTTATCCGTTCGATTCGGCAGGGCCGGTCCCGGAATGAATCCACGTAGCTACCTCCCGCACGGATTCTTTCTGTCGCGCCCAGTCGATTCGCACTGGATCGATCAGCCCCTGTGGCACCGAGAGTTCGCGTTTGCATTGCCGGCGCAGACTGTCCGAAACCGGCTTTGCTGATGGCGATTTGACGTCCGGGGCTGCGTGAGCCACGGCTCACGCAGCCCTCCTCTGCCTTGCTTGTGCGGGTTGAGGGCCTGTGTGGCCTGCGCGAGCTGGCGCGAAGCCTGGCCGCGGGTCAGCGGGGGCGGGCGGGGTAGGAGTGGAGGTCGGCGGCGGTGGGGGGGGTGGTGATGGGGGGAGTGGGGGTGGTGCGGGAGCGGGGGCGGCGGCGGGCGCTGCCGAGCTGGCGCATGCCGAAGATGACCAGGAACTCGATGGCGACCAGGAGGAGGCCGAGGTTGGTGAGGCCGGTGACGGCGACGAGGAGGGCCATGGCGCAGAAGGTGACGACCAGGGCGTAGATGAGGGCGACGACGTGGGCGCGGCGGGCGCCGAATTGGCCCAGCAGGTGGTGGAGGTGCTTGCGGTCGGCGCGGAACATGCGGAGGAAGCGGCGCAGGGGTTGGGCTTGCGGGCTGTCGATGAAGCGCACGGCCATGACCAGGAGGGTGTCGATGACCGGGACGCCAAGGGCCAGGAAGGGGACGAGGATGGCTACGGCCGCGGGGGCCTTGAGGGCGGAATGCAGGCTCATGGCGGCGAGCAGGAAGCCCAGGGTGAGGGCGCCGGAATCGCCCATGAAAATGCGGGCGGGCTCCCAGTTGTGGCGCAGGAAGCCGATGCAGGCGCCGGCGACGGCGGCCATCAGGACGACGGTGCCGGGGCTGCCTTGCATGGCGGCGTAGCCGAGCATGCTGATGGAGATGATGGCGACGACGCCGCCGGCCAGGCCGTCGAGGCCGTCGATGAGGTTGATGGCGTTGGTGACGCCGACGATCCAGAGCAGGGTGACGATGCTGCCCCAGAAGCCCAGGTCGATGCCGCCGAGGAAGGGGAGGCGCAGGACGTGGAAGGACCAGCCGGCGGCCAGGAGCATGCAGCCGGCGGCGAGCTGGACCAGGAACTTGGTGCCGCTGCCGACCCCGATCAGGTCGTCGATGACGCCGATGGCGAACACCACCAGGGCGCCGAAGGAGAGGGCGAGGATCTCTTTGCCGGCGATGGTGGTGCCCCAGCTGTGCCATTGCAGCAGGGCGGCGCAGCCGGCAGCCAGGCCCAGACCGGCGACGATCGCGACGCCGCCCAGGCGAGGCATGGCGCTCGCCTGCATCTTGCGCACGCTGGGCTGATCCATCGCGCGCACGGCGATGGCGAGGCGAATGACCGGCGGAACCAGCAGGTGGGTCAGGACCGCGGCGGCCAGGGCGGCGCCGGCGGCATACCAAGCAAGATGTTCCATACCCGTTGCGTCCCTTCCCATCGCCGATCAGCGAAATGGCCTCTTCGAGGTCCGGGTGGATACCCGCACCTGAAGTCCAGCCCCCGACGGGTGATCCAGCTGATCTCGGCTTAACCGCGAAAGTACCACAGATTCACCCTGAAGCGGCCATTCTTCCCACCCGGCTGAGGCCAAATCTGACCAGCCTGCCTCAGGGGATGAGGGGGCGACGTGGGAACTTTCGTGCTGGTAGGTGGTCGTGGCGCCGCAATCCGGTCCTCTGGCAAGGCGCGCCGACGCAGGCATAGTCGAACGTATGGCGAGGAGGCGGCCGGGGCTGTCGCCTGACCCGGCACTCCCGGCAGGGAGCAAGCCGCCAGGGGGCCGGAGGGCAAGCGAATGCCATGCGAATGAACCGGACGGGACACTAACTGCCGACGTCTTCGTCGGGTTCCATGTAGGCGGCGATCTGGCGCCGGCACCAGCCTCCCATGTCGTCCCCTGCGTAGTACGCGCGGTACCAGTCGACGGTTTGGGCGACCGTCTCGGCGAATCCCCAGCGCGGCGTCCAGCCCAGGGTTTCGCGCGCCTTGTCGATCGACAGCCGGATCGGCGCCGGCTCCTGCGCGGCGCTGCGCTCGCGGTCGCGCTGCTTGCCGGTGGGTTCTTCGACGCGCTCCCAGGTGCCGCTGCCCCAATGGGCGATCACCGCTTCGACCAGCTCCCAGACGGTGCGCCCGGCGGCCGGGGCGAGGGCGAAGTTCCAGGCTCCAGACAGGGTCTGGCGCTCGCTCGGGCCGGCGGCCAGCAGCCGGCCGCCGATGGTGAGATAGCCCGACAGCGGTTCGAGCACGTGCTGCCAGGGCCGCACGGTGCGCGGCCGCCGCACCTTGACGGCTTCGCCGGCGGCGAGGGCGCGGATGATGTCGGGCACCAGCAGCCCCGGCGTCCAGTCGCCGCCGCCGATGGCGCTGCCGGCGCGGGCGGTGGCGATGCCGACGCCACGGTCGGCCAGGAAGGAGGTGTGAAAGGCGCGGCTGAGCAGCTCGGCGGCGGATTGGCTGGCGCTCGCCACGTCGTCGCCTCCCAGCGGGTCGATTTCGCGATAGGCGTACGGCCAGCCGCGGTCGTCGTAGCAGCGGTCGCTGGTGACGATGACCAGGGCGGCGGGCGAAGGCTTGCGGCGGGCCAGCTCCAGCAGGTTGGTGATGCCCAGGACGTTGGTCGCCACGGTCTTGAGCGGGTCGCGCAGACCCTGCTCGACCAGCGGTTGCGCCGCCAGGTGGAAGACGATCTCGGGGCGGCTCTCCTTCCAGGCGGCTTCGAGCGGCGGCATGTCCTGGATGTCGCCCTGGACGTCGGCCACCAGCGAGTCGGTGACGCGCGCGGCGGCAAACAGATTGGGCTCGTAGGCGGGCGGCGCGCTGTGGCCGGCGACCCGCGCCCCCAGCTCCGTCAGCCAGGTGGCGAGCCATCCGCCCTGGAAGCTGCTGTGGCCGGTGACCAGCACGCGGCGCCCGCGATAGACGTTGCGCAGCTCTTCAGGTGTCAAGCGCGCCCTCCGCTCGATCCTCGCGACGACGGTATGTGTCGCGCGGGACCTTCGCCTTTGTCCGCAGGAGTCTAGTAGAAGCGATGGCGCGGCGCGCGACGGATGTGGATGCTGTCACCGCGGCGGCGCGCCGGCGGCGGGCTTGGCCCCGCTCGCCGCCGGTGTTGTCGCGGTGGTGGCCGCCGCGGGCGCCGTTGCGGGCGGTGCCGAGGCGCTGGCCGCGGCGCGGTCGGCCAGCGCTTCGAGCGCCGCGGCCAGCGCCTGGGCGTCGCCCGTCTCGACCTGGAAGTATCCGCCGCCGGCGGCGTCCGCCAGCAGGTGGATGTCGGAGCGGCGGCTGCCGACGTAGAGGATGTCGCGGCGCGAGGCCAGGCAGCCGTAGATCTTCGACGGCAGCACGTAGCCGACGAAGGGGTTGCGCAGGGTGATCAGGTGCGCATCGGGCGTGACCAGCAGGCGCGCCAGCAGCGCCAGCGGCAGCGGCCGGCCGCGCACCAGCGGCAGGCCCTCGTCGCGCAGGGCCTTTTCCACCAGGTCGGCGCGCGCCCCGGTGGCGTTCAGCCACAGCCCGACCCGGCCGGAGCCCTGGCGGTGGTGCAGCCGGTAGCCGGCCACGAAGGTCTGGTGATCGTGGGCGACGCCGAAGTTGCCCGAGTAGAGCAGCACGCAACGCCCTGCCAGCTCGGCCGGGCGTTCCAGCGGCGCGGTGCCCGGCGGGATCTCGACCGGCGAGGGGTCGCGCTTGAGGACGATGCGGTCGCCTGCGATGCCCTGTGCCAGCAGTCGCTGGCGCTGGTCCTGCCCCAGCACCTCGAAGCGGTCCACCAGCCGCCGCCGCAGCGCCACGGTCAGCCGATGGAAGGCGATGAGCAGCGCGCCCCCAGGCCGCCACCGCACCTGGCCGGCGTCGTCGAGCAGCCCGCGCTCCGCCATCAGGCATTCAGGGTGAAAGTCGGTGATGCGGTAGACCAGGGTCTTGCGCAGCAGCGCCGCCAGCGGCGCCGCCAGGTGGAGCAGGAACGGCGGGCTGCCGGTGATCAGGATCTCGTCGGCTCGCCGCACCGCTCCGCGCACCCCCCACAGCAGGCCCAGGTTGGTGCGGGCGGTCCACCAGGCGCGCGCCCCCAGGCGGGACCGGTCGTAGAGCGGCGCGCGCCGCCGCACCACCCGCAGCCGCCCGGCCCCCACCAGCTCGTCGGTGGTGCCCGGTTGTCCCGACGTCAGACCGGCCAGCACGACGTCCTGGCCGGCCGCGGCGCGCTCGCCGGCGAACAGCAGGCTGTACTGGCCCACGGCGCCGAAGTCCGGGGGCAGCCAGTCGCAGAAGTAGACCAGACGGTGCATCGCCACGCGCCGCCTCAACCCGTCCGCGCGGCAGGGATGGCCGGCGGCGGGGCCGCCGGGGGGATCGGCGTGCTGTCGTCGCCGGCTCCGGTTCCGGCGCCGGCGTCGGCCGGCTGGGTCGGCACGACGGTGAAGCGCCGGTCCTTGAGCCGCAGGAAGGGCCGTTCGAAATACCGGTACGACAGGAACGCCAGCAGGAACGTCAGGCCGAACACCACGCCGTAGTAGCCGGCGCAGTAGAGCGCCAGCGGGCGGCCGCGCCACCACGTGGTGTGCTTGAACAGCTGCGAGGCGGCGTACACGGCGGGCATGTGCAGCATGTAGATGCCGTAGGAGATCGTCCCCAGGTGGTCCAGGCCGCGGTTGGCGAGCGGCGCCGCCAGGCTGCGCGGATTGGCGGCCACCTCCAGGATCAGCCAGCAGTACAGGACCACCTGCGCCGCCTCGTAGCCCAGCCAGTTCCAGGGCACGAAGCTGGTCAGGTAGAGGTCGAGCAGCAGGGCGGCCATCAGCAGCTGCGCCGCCCGGTTGGCGAAGACCGGCAGCCGCATCAGTGCGGCGGGACGCCGGTGCAGCCACCAGGCGCACAGGCCGCCGGCCGCCATGTAGTGGAACTTGAGCTGTTCGAAAAAGCGCTTGCTCCAGTGCGTCCCCAGGAGGTCGTAGTGGACCAGGCAGAAGCTGGCCAGCGAGACGGCGAAGACCCCGCAGCAGATGGCGGGCAGCCGCCGGTGCCAGCGTTGCACCACCGGCGCCCACAGCAGGTAAAACTGCTCTTCGACGCCGATCGACCAGCTGGGATTGAGGATGCCGCCGACCGTGTACAGGCTGTTCATCAGGTTGGGCAGCAGCGCGCCATAGAGGGCCAGGGCGAGCGGCAGGCTGTAGTCGACGCGATAGCGGATGCCCAGGTGCGGCAGCAGGCCGCTGTAGAAGAAAAGGCCGAAGCCGACGACGGCAAAATAGAGCGGCCAGATGCGGCAGACCCGCCGCAGGTAAAAGCTGCCGACCCGGATGGTGCCGCCGGCGCGCAGCTCGTCGAGCAGCAGGTAGGTGATCAGGAAGCCGGACAGCGCGAAGAAAAAGCAGACCGCGAAAGAGCCGCGGTAAAAGAACGTGCCGCTGTTGGGGTGCGGCAGCCCGACGCTCTCCTGGTTGAGCGGCACGTGGTCCAGGACGACGAAGAACGCCGCCAGGAACCGCAGGCTGTTCAGGCCCCGGAAGTGGACTTTGTGCGGCGCGGCCGGCTGCTCAGCGCTCGGTGAGCATCTCGGCGAGGTAGCCACCGACCTTTTGCCGCTCGTGGTGCGCAAAATACCAGTCGATCGTCCGGTGCAGGCCGTCCATGAACTTGACCTGCGGCTGCCAGCCGAGCAGCTGCGCCGCCAGGCGGTTGCTGGCCACCCGATTGAGCGGCCCGGTCGGCATGTGGGGCAGCAGGCGAATCTCAGCCTGGTGGCCGGTGTAGCGCAGCACTTCCCGCACCGCTTCGATCACCCGCGTGCGCTCCTCGGTGCCGAGGTTGACCGCCGTGGCGTCGTCGATCTTTTCGGCGGCCAGGATCATGCCGCTCACGATGTCGCCGACGTAGGTCCAGTTGCGGATCTGGGTGCCGTCGCCCCATACCTCGAAGGGGTCCTGGCGCACGAAGGCGCGGGCGATCATGGCGATGACGGCGTGGTTTTCCACCCCGCGCTCGCCGTAGACGGTGAAGAAGCGGCACGACGCCGAGCGGAAGCCGAAGTCGCGGTGGTAGGCCGCCAGCGTCATTTCGGTCATCAGCTTGGCCCAGCCGTACATGTTGTCGGCTTCGTAGGGCGGGCCGGCCATCTCTTCTTTCAGGTACAGCTCCTGCGCCACGTCGGCCTGCAGGTAGTTGGGGTAGATGCAGCCCGACGAGGCGAAGACGAACTTTTCCACCCCCGCGTCGTACGCCGCCTTGATCAGCATGCCGTCGAGCGCCAGGTTTTGCGCGCAGGCCGCCTGGTGCAGGTCGACGAAGCCGCGGCCGCCGTGGATCGCCGCCAGGTGGAAGACCACCTGCATGCCGGCGACCGCCTGCTGGGCGACCCCCGGCTGCAGCAGGTCCGCCTGCATCATCTCGACGTGCCCGGCGTCGATGTGCTGCCGGATATTGTCCAGGCGCCCGCTCGACAGGTCGTCCACCACCCGAATGCGCCGCGCGCCTTTTGCCAGCAGATGATCGATCAGGTGCGAGCTGATGAACGAGGCGCCCCCCGTCACCAGGATCGTCTTTGTGCTCCAATCCATCCCCAGGACTCTCCCCGACAGTGTCGCTCCGCAGCCCGTCCGGTAGCGGTCCGGCGAGCTTAACACGCGGGTAGAATCGCCGGCGTGTCCCCCGAGCCCGGCGCGTCGCAGGCCCCGCTGACCGTCAGTACGCTGCTCGGCCACGCCCAGGTCGACATGGGGCTGCTCTGCCTCGGGAGCCTGCTGGCCTGCTCCCGCCGCCGGATCGCCCTGCGCATTCACGACGACGGGTCGCTCGACGCGGCGGACCTGGACCGCCTGGCGGCCGGCCTGGGGAGCCCCGCGGTGGTGCCTCGGCGCCAGGCGGACCAGCGGGCGGAGCAGGCGCTGGCGGCGCGGCCGGCGACGCGCGCCTTCCGCGCCGCCAATGCGCTGGCCTTGAAGCTGATCGACGCGCCGCTGTGGGCGGACGGCGAGGAGCTGCGGTACTGCGACGCCGACGTGCTGTTCCTGCGCCCCTTCGCGCGCCTGTTCGAGCTGCCGCCGGCGGCCGGCGCTCTGTTCATGCGCGATCCGCAGAACGCCTATTCGGTGCGCTCCTGGCATCTGCTGCGCGAACCCCGGCTGCGCCTGGCCGCGCACGTCAACTCGGGGCTCATCGTCTGCGGCGTTCGCCACCTGGACCTGGACCTGCTGGAGTGGTACCTGGCGCGCCCCGAGTACCGCTTTGCCCCGGTCTGGATCGAGCAGACCTGCTGGGCCCTGCTCGGCCAGGCGGCCGGTTGCCACCTGCTCGACCCGCGCGCGATCGCCATCCCCACCGCCGACCGCCAGCCCTGCCGCCGGCACGTGGCGCTCCACTTCGTAAGCCCGGTGCGGGGTCTGTTGCCGGCCTACGCGCGGCGCCTGGCCGCGGCGCAGGCGGCCGGCGCTGCCGCCGCGGGCGGCACAACGCCCGCCGTCGAGGCCGCCGCTGCCGTCGACGTCGGCACGCGGCCGGCGCGCCGCCTCACCGCCCGGGCGCTGGCCGCCAGCGAGCTGGTCCGCCGGCTGCGCCGCCTGGGGCGCTGAGGTCGGCGGCCCGCGCCGGCGCTGATGCCGGGTGCCTGGGGCTTGAGACGCTGGCGCCGGCGCCGCCTTGCAGCGCCGCCCAGGGTGTCGAGCGTCCAGCGGATCGCGAGATGTCGAGCGTTTGGCGGAGCGCCGGCGTCAGCCGCGGGCGGCGTCGTGCTGCAGGCGGGCGATGGTGCGGGAGGCTTCTTTGCGCACCGAGTCGGTGTGGCGGCCGATGCGGTTGCCGATCTCGCGGTAGTTGAGACCGAGCCAGCGCAGGGCCAGGACGCGGTTCTGGTGCACCGACAGGTCCTGGGCGAGGCTTGCCAGGTCCAGGCGACCTGCCAAATCGGCTTCGCGCGCCGGCGTCGAACCCGCCAGGGCGGTCAGCACCCCCGGATCGACCTGTGCCACATGGCGCTGCTGGTAACGGCCCGCGATATAGGTGGCGCACCTGCGGCGGACGATGCCGAGAAAATAGAGTTCGGGGCAGCGGATGTCGTGCCACTTGAGCAGCAGGGCCAGGAAAGCATCCTGTAGCAGGTCCTCCGCATCCTCTGGCGGCACTCCATACGACCGCAGGACGCCGCTCACCCGCCGGCCCGCCTGCGCCACGAACACTTCGAACTCCGCGGCTGGGAAGGAGGGGGGTGCCGGCGTTGCCTCGTTTGGCAGTGCTGTCACTAACGGTGGTCTCGTACCGGCTGCAAGATTACCTGAATCGATAATAACTTACCCGATTCGTCTCCCGAATGTCGACAGCCTTAACTTCCTCTGTTGGGGGCTCCGTGTCGCGGGCCTCGATGGCCAGCGCCTTCCTGCTCCCAGAAAGAGGCTTGTATGACCGTTCGCCGCCTTGTCGTCGTAATCCTCCTCGCTTTGCTGGCCGTCGTTCCCGCCCAGGCCAAGGGTCAGGGCGCCGCGCCCCATGCCGCTTGGCCGTTGTGGACCGAGCTGCTCGATCGCGGCAGAGCGTTTTTCGCCCTGCTCGGCAACCCCGTCGATGGCGTCCGCCGCGAGGTGACGCGGCCGGCGCCGGCGGCAACGACCACCGCCGCCGGATCTTCCGGCGGCGGCTCGGGCGCACAGGGCGACAGCTCAGGCGCCATGGACCCGGACGGCGCACTGTAGGTCTGCTGGTTGCAATACCGCGGAGCGCCGGCGTAAGCCGGCGCGCTGCCTTGAACCTGGAGTTGCGTTTTGCGCGTCTCCGGCGTCGGCGAGATCCACCGCGGAGCCAGCGCGTTTCCAATCCCTTCTCGATGGCGGCGGAGGTCGCGGCATCGCGCGCTCGAGCTCTTGCGTACCGTGCCGGTGAGCGTTTTTTAGCCTCATTGGGCGCATTTTATTTCCTGTCCGGAAAATCGCTGAAAAGCAGACTCTTCTGGTGATGCTGTCGCGCAACGGCGCGATGCTGAAACCGTGGGAGGAGTTCTGCATGGTGGATGACGGGCACTTTTCGCCGGAGCTGTTCCGTCGCTTTCTGGCCGGCGACGTCAGCCGCAAGACCGCCGCCCGGATCGTTGGGCACCTGATCCGCGGCTGCGAGGACTGCGGCGTGCTGGCGCAACGTCTGGCGGCGGAGACCGGAACCTGGCATGGCACGACCGGGGATGCGGCGCCGAGCGAAGACACCGATTACGCAGCCGCCTTTCGGCGCGCCGTGGAATTCGCCAGCCCCGAGCGCCGGCACGCCGCGCTGGAACGGCTCCGCGGCTGGGGGCAGTGGGCGTCTGTCGAGCCTTTCTCGCCGGAGCAGCGGATCTCCATCCTGCTGTCGGACGCATCGATGTACACCCGCGGGTTTCATGAGCGCCTGTTGGAAGCAGGCCGCATCTGCCAGCGCAGCGATCCGGCGAGCGCCGTGGCCGTGTTGGAGCTGGCGGTGATCGTCGCCGAGAAGATTTCTCACGTCGACAACGGTAAGGCGCGTTCCGATCTGCTTGCCGTGACTTTCGGCCATCTCGCCAACGCCAAGCGCCTGGCCAGCGATTTTGGCGGCGCCCGCGCGGCCTTCAAGGTCGCCTGGGAGCACGCAGGCGACGGGCACCGTGAAGTCTCCTGCGTCGCCCGCCTGATGACGTTCGAGGCAAGCTTGCTGGCCGATCTGGGGGACTTCGAGACCGCCGAAGCTTCACTGTCGGAGGCGCTGCTGCTCTATCGCAGCTCGCGGGATCATCATCAGGAGGGCCGCACGCTGGTGAAGATGGCGGCGGTGATCGGTCACGTCTCGCCGGAGCTGGCGCTGGATCACGTGCGCGATGCCTTGCCGCTCATCGATCGCAAGCTGGAGCCGCGTCTGGAGCTGTGCGCCAAACACAACTTTGCGTGGTTCCTGGCTTCGGCCGGCAAGGCGGAGGAGGCGCTGACGGTGCTCGACGACACGCGGCCCCTGTACCGCCAGTTTCCCGATCCCTGGACGCAGCTGCGGCTGCACTGGCTGGAAGGGCGCATCGCCCGCGCGCTCGGCCGGCTGGGCGACGCGGTGCCGATCTTTCAGCGCCTGCAGGAGGCGCTGCAGGTTCGCCAGGCACACCACGAAACGGTCCTGGTTTCGCTCGACCTTGCCGAGGCCCTGGTCGCCCGCGGCGCCTTCGAGGTGGCGGTGCGCGTGGTGCGGGAAGTGCACCCGGTCATGGCCGGTTGGCGACTCCACCGCCACCTGCTCGCCGCCTGGCTCCTGCTCCAACAAGCCCTGGAGCAGCGCCAGCTCGATGCCCTGTTCAACAACCTGCAGCTGTACTTCCGCCGCCACTGGCACCAGCCCGCCGAGTTCACCCACGGCGCCTCCTGATGCTGCCGCCGGCGGTGCCGGCGGGGGGCCGCCGAGGCGAGCAGCGCGGCTGGCCGCGCGGCCCCCTTCTGGTCTTTTTCACCGTCCCTGCCGAGCCCGAGGCGGTGTTCGTTTCCTGAGCCGCAACCATGCGGTTGCGTTTCTGGGGGCCGCGAGGTAGAGTGGCAACCGGGAGGTTGCTTATGATCGAGTCGACTTCGACGGATGTGATCGAGAGAGAGATCGTGGTGCGGGCGCCGCGGGCGCGGGTGTGGCGGGCGCTCACGGACGCGGGGGAGTTTGGCAAGTGGTTTCGGGCGGAGATGCGCGAGCCGTTCGTGCCCGGCCAGCGGTCGCAGGGGCGGGTGACGATTCCGGGGTGGGACCACCTGACGTTCGAGGTGGTGATCGAACGGATGGAGCCGGAGCGGCTGTTTTCGTGGCGGTGGCATCCCTATCCCTGCGATCCGCAGCGGGACTACTCGGTGGAGCCGATGACGCTGGTGGTGTTCGAGCTGGATGAGACCGCGGCGGGGACCCGCATCAAGGTGCGCGAATCCGGCTTCGATCAGATCCCGGCGGATCGGCGCGACGAGGCGTTCCGCATGAACACGTCAGGCTGGAAGGGGCAGATGGAGAACATCGAACGCTATGTGGACGCCGCCGGTTAGCCGCGCCGAGATCGCGGCCCTGCAGCAGGCGGCGCCGGTGTTCGCGGCGCTGGGGGACCAGACGCGGTTGCGCCTGGTGGCGCGGCTGAGCGGCGAAGGGCCGCTTTCCATTTCGCGGCTGAGCGACAGCGCCGGCGTCACCCGCCAGGCGGTCGCCAAGCACCTGCGCGTGCTGGCCGACGCCGGCCTGGCGCGCGGGCAACGCCGCGGCCGTGAGCAGCTGTGGCAGCTGCAGGCCGCGCCGCTCGACGAGGCGCGCCGCTCGCTCGAACGGATCTCGCTACGCTGGGACCAGGCGCTGGCGCGGCTCAAAGCCGCGCTGGAGCTGGAAGCGGAATGAGCCGCGCTGCCGCGCGGCGGTTCACCAGGGACCGGACCCGGACCCGAAGCCGGCGCTGCGCAGATCGGCCAGCCAACCGCGATAGGCGTTTTCCAGGCGGTTGACGGCGGGTGCCCAGCGCAGCGACTGGACGCGGCGGTGGCCGGCGCGGGCGATCTTTTCGCGCAGGGCGGGATTTTCGATCAGGGGTGTCACCGCGTCGTACAGGGCGGAGGTGTGGTGGCCGGCGGCGAGCATCGCCTCTTCGCCGCCCAGCAGGCTGGCGGCAAAACCGGTGCGGGTGGCGGCCAGGGCGCAGCCGCAGGCCATGGCCTCGGCGGCGGCCAGGCCGAAGCTCTCGTAGCGCGAGGGCAGCAGGGCGATGGCAAAGCTCTGGTACAGGTTGCGCAGCGGGCCGTCGCGCTGGACGTGCGGCACGACGGTGATGCGCGGCAGCAGGTCGGCGGCAAAATGGTCGGCGGCGCGGAAGCTGTCGCCGACGCCGACCAGGGTCAGCCGCCAGGCGGGGTGCTCGCGCAGCAGCGGCGGCAGGTCGCTCGCAAGCAGCGCCGCTCCCTTGCGCGGCAGCCACGAGCCGCAATAGCCGATGACCGGCGGCCGCGCGAAGTCGACGGCCAGCCCCAGATAGCTGTCGGGCAGCGGGTTGTCGAGCGCCAGCACCCGCTCCTGCGTCGCATAGCCGCGGTCCAGGACGTAGTTGCGATCGAAGTCGCCGACGGTGACCAGGGCGTCGGCGTCGCGGAAGGCCCGCTCGGCGAGCGGCATGCGCGGGCCGCCGCGCGGCCGGCGGCGGGGCGCGGCGGCCTTGCGCGCGTCCGCCTCCGCCATGGCTTCGGCGCAGTGGGTTTCGATGCCGTTGGAGTGGGCGACCAGCAGGAAGCGGCGCCCCGGCAGCCGCGCCAGGGCGGCGATCGCGAGCCACGCTTCGGCGCCATAGAACTCCAGCACGTCGTAGTCGGCGGCGGCCAGGCGGCGCACGCTCTCGGCCAGCATGCCGAGCGCCTGGCGGTAGCGGATGGCGCGGCGCAGCGGGTACAGCGGTTCGTAGTCGGCGGGGCCGCGCACGTCCACCTGGTGACCGCGGGCGCGCAGCCCGGCGGCGTAGCCCAGGACCACGTAGCCCGACCCCAGCGACGCGTCCAGCGGCGTGTTGCTGAGGGTCAGGATGCGCATGGCGGCTTGGGTGGGGCGACCGCGGCGGGGGCGGCGGAGCTCAACGCCCCGCCCCGCCCGCGAGCGCGAGCACCTGCTGCTCCCAGCTGGCGGCGATCGCCGCCCACGAGAAGCGGGCGCGATAGCCGTTGGCGTCCAGGTCTTCGAGCGGGCCGGTGGGGACGGCAGACAGACCATCTGACGCCGGCGATGGCGCGGTTGGTGGCGACAGGGGCGGCGGCGGAAAGGGTCGCAGGGAGCGCGGAAAGAAGGGCCGCAGGTCCGCGACGCCGCCGGCTTCGGTGGCAAAGACGGGCATCCCCGACTCCAGCATCTCGTTGAGGTTGAGGCCCCACCCTTCGACGTCGCTGGTGAAGAGGCCGGCATCGTGGCCGGCAAGCAGCGCCGGCAGCTGGGAGCGGGTGAACGACGGCACCAGCGCCACCCGACCGGAGCGCAGCCAGGCCGCCGGCAGCTCGCGCTCGGGAGCCGTGCCGCAGCCGGCCAGGGTGAAGCTGTCGCCGCCCGGTCCGGTCAGGCGCTCCGCCATGAAGCGCAGCAGCGGCCGCAGGCCTTTATGGGCGGTCCAGCGGCCCATCCAAAGGTAGCGCCGGCCGGCGCCCGCCGCCGCGCCGGCCCCGGTCGCGCCGGCACGTCCGCGGCGCACCGCGGCGAGCGCATCCTGCTCGGCCTCTGGCAGGGTGTTCAGGTAGAGCCCCAGCTTGCCGCGCCAGGCGGGGAAGCGCCGCCGCATCCAGGCCAGCTCCAGGCTCCCCAGGCAGAGGATGGCCCGCGCCCGCCGCCAGCCGCCGACGATCGCCGCCGCCATCGGCACGCCGAAGGCAGCGTGCACGGCGCCGCGCAGCGGCAGCGGGCGGGCCAGGTCGGCACGCAGGCCGCGCCACAGGTAGCGCAGCTCCGGCTGGACGCTGCGCACCACCAGGATGCCGTGGCGCGCCAGCTGCCGGCTGGCGGTGAGCGCCGGCGACTCGATGACGTCGAACGGCCCGTTGGCGGCGGCGTAGGTTTCGATCGCCCGCCGCTGGCGGCGGCGCAGGTTGAACCAGCGCGTATCCGCCGGCAGCGGCTCGGGCGACCAGGCGCGGGCGTCGTGGCCGCGCGCCGCGAGCGCCGCGGCCAGGCTCATCGCCACCTGGGACGCTCCCAGCTCGGCGGTGAGCGGCGGGTGGCTCACGATCAGGATTCTCACCGCGCTCCCGCGGCCGGCGCGCCGGGCGGCAGGGCCAGGGTGTTCCAGGCCGGGCTGGTCACCGGCTGGCGCGCGCCGGGCGGCAGCTCTGCGTCGTACAGGGTGTAGCCGTGCGACGCCAGGAGCTGCGCCACCTGGGCAGCGGTGCCGGAACCGACTTCGCACAGCAGCGTCGGACGCACCTGGGCCAGCAGGCGGGCGGCGCCGCGCAGGCAGGCCAGCTCGGCACCCTCGACGTCCACCTTGAGCAGGGCCGGGGCGGGGAACGCCTCGAGCAGCCCGTCCAGGGTCACGGTCACCACCTTTTGGACGCTGCGGGTGCCGCCCGCCTGACTGCTGCCGGCGACGCTCGCCAGGTGGTTGGCCGCCCTGCCGCGCGCCGCGACGTGGAAGTCCGCGACGCCCTGGCGCTCGGCGACGGCGGCGCTCAGCACGTCGATCGGCGCGTGACCCGCGGGGAGCGTCGCGGCCGAACGCCGCAGCAGGGTGGCGAGCCAGCCATCGGCTTCGACCGCCAGCACCTCGCCGCCGGCGCCCGCGGCGTGGGAGGCGACGACGGCGAAGAGGCCGACGTTGGCCCCCACGTCCCACACCACGGCCCCCGGCTGCACCAGCTCGCGCGCCAGGCGCACCAGCAGCGGGTCGACGGCCGCCAGGTCGCGCCGCCAGAACCGCGCCGCCGCGTCGGGCGAAACCCACAGGGTATGGCCGCCGAGCGCCGCCGGCAGGCGCCGCTTGAGCACGCGGTCGCGGCTCAGCCTTTCGACCAGGTTCCTGATCATGCTCATGGGTCGGTCCGGCACCAACGTCAGCGTGCCGCCCGCGCCGGCGTTGCCCGCGCCGCGCGCGGTGCGCGCAGCACCTGCCAGCCCGGCGCGCGCAGACGTGCAAGCGTCGGACCGGGGTCGCGCATGGCCAGAAAGTTAGGCGCTTCGTAGGGCGGCAGCCGCGGCGGCTCGCACGGCGACGACAGCACCAGGCCGCGCAGGTTCCAGCCCAGGGCGACGACGTGGTAGCCGTGCGCGCACAGCAGGTCGCACAGCGTCTGGCGCAGCGGCCCGTAGGCTTCGTAGATGACGTTGGCGATCGCCCCTGCCGCCAGGGCTCGCGCGGCGCCGGCCAGCACCTGCGGCTCGCCGCCTTCGACGTCGATCTTCACCATCTTCACCGCCGGCGTGTCCGCGGCCGCCGCGGCCAGCGGCTCGGCCGCGGTTGGAGTCGCGGTCGCCGGCACACCCGCCGGCGCCGCCATGGCCGCCATGGCCGCCATGGCCGCCGACGGCGCCAACGCCGCCAGCGTCGCGTCGAGCGTCGTCACCGGGATGCGCAGCGCGCCCTCCTGATCGGTGAGGCGGGCGGTGCCCTGGTTGGCGGCGAAATAGGTGCCGCAATCCAGGAATCCATCGCCCGCGCGTTCGCCCAGGGCGCTGGCCACGACTTCGATCGGCGCCAGGCTGGGGCAGCGCTCCTGGAACGCCGCCACGTTGTCGCGCAGGCGCCGGCAGACGTCCGGATGCGGCTCGAAGGCCAGCACCCTGCCGGCGGCGCCCGCCCGCAGCGCCATGATGCTGGTCATGTAGCCCAGGTTGGCGCCGGCGTCGATCGCCACGTCGCCGGGCTCGATCAGCCGCCACAGGGTTTCGCTCACCGCCAGGTCGTACAGACCCAGCCGCCAGATGGCGCCGCCGACGTCTTCGCCGGCGTCGACCGCCAGCGGCAGCCCCCAGGGCAGCTCGACCACCACCTTCCGGGGTGGCGCGCCGGTCAGCACCTGGCGCAGCCGCCGCGCCGCCTGGCCGGGGCGCCACAGGTAGTGCGGCTTGAGGATGCCGGCGATCACGAGCGCACGTCTTCCAGGCGCCACAGGCTCAGGGTGCGGTGGAGGTGCCGGCCGTCCTCGTCGTACTCCTTTTCCAGGATGGCCTGGCGCGGCGGCGGCAGGCGGAAGGGCGGCAGCTCCAGGTCGAGCGGCCGCCATTGGCCGCTCAGGATGTCCTGGTTGGCGGCGAGCCCCGGATAGTGGGTGGTGAGCAGCCAGGTCGCGCCGCTGGCGCGAAAGTTGGTCAGCGCGCGGCGGATGTAGAAAAAGGACAGGTGGATCAGGGCGTCGCGGCAGAGGATCAGGTCGGCTTCGGGCAGGCCGTCGGCGGTGAAGTCGGCCACCGCGAAATGGACGCCGCGGCCGGTCACGCGCCGGCGGTTGCGCTCGACGAGCGCCGGCACGATGTCGACGCCGGTGTAGCGATCCAGCCCCATCTCGGCGGGAACCAGCCAGTTGCAGTCGCCGCAAGGCGCGTCGAGCAGCGAGCGGACGCCCAGCTGGCGCAGCAGCGGCGGCAGCTGGGCGCGCACCGCGCGCGTTTCTTCCAGGGTCGAGCCCAGCCCCGAAACCGTTTCCGCCTGGCCCCACATGTTGCCGTCGTGGATGGCGCCGAAGATGCCGCCCAGGTGATCGCCGCGGCCGCCCAGGCGCCGCGCCAGCTCCTTGAGCTGAAGATAGCCCGCCGCCGCCCGCGGCAGTGCCGCCCGCGGCAGCGCCGCCTTGAGGCACGCCTTCAGGCGCGCTCTCCAGCGGGCCCGTTCGGCGCTGGGCGGGTGGGTCACGACTCGCTCCGGGTGACGACGACGTCGCCGAGCACCAGCCGGTCCATGCGCGTGCGCAGGAAGCAGTCGAGCGCCTCGCCGGGGGTGTTGACGATCGGCTCGTTCTCGTTGAACGAAGTATTGAGCACCATCGGCACGCCGGTCTGTTCCTCGAAGGCGCGGATCAGCTGCCAGTAGCGCGGATTGGTGGCGCGCGACACGGTTTGCAGGCGGCCGGTGCCGTCGACGTGGGTCACCGCCGGGATGAGCGGGCGCCGCTCGGGGCGGATCGGATAGACCTTGATCATGAACGGGTCGGGATAGGCGAGGGTGAACCAGTCGCCGGTGCGCTCGGCGAGCACCGACGGCGCGAATGGGCGGAACGATTCGCGCCGCTTGATCTTGCGGTTGAGCAGCTCCTGCATGTCGGCGCGGCGCGGGTCGGCCAGGATCGAGCGGTTGCCGAGCGCCCGCGGCCCCCATTCGGAGCGCCCCTGGTACCAGCCGACGACCTCGCCGCGGGCCAGCGCCGCGGCGGTGTCGGCGGCCAGGCTGTCGCCGCCGCCGGCCGCCTGGACGCGGATGTCGCCCCAGCTGCCGTCGCGGCCGCCGGAGTCGGGGAGCGCCGCCGCCAGCGCCTGGCGCGCCTGCGCTTCGTCGAAGGCGGGGCCCCAATAGCAGTGCTCCATGACGAAGCCGCGCGGCGCGCCCAGCACCGCGTGCTGCACCCACAGGGCGGCGCCCAGCGAGGTGCCGGCGTCGCCGGCGGCGGCCTGGATGTAGACGTCCTGGACGTCGGTGTGGTCGAACAGCTTGCCGTTGGCAAGCGAGTTCATGGCGCAGCCGCCGGCGAGCGCCAGGCGGCGCAGGCCGGTGCGCCGGGTGACGGCCCTGACCAGGGCGAAGAAGCGCTCTTCGTAGACCTGTTGCAGCGAGGCCGCCAGGTCCTTGTGCTGCTGGGTCAGCTCCTCGCCGGCCTGGCGGGCCGCCATGCCCAGGAGCGCCCCGACGGCCGGGGTGAAGAGCGGCGCGAGCACCGGCGCGCCGTCGTCCCAGGTCATGTCCACGCCTTCCGAAAGGTGGCGGAAATAGCGCAGGTCGAGGCGGAAGGTGCCGTCGGGAAGGGCGGGCGCCAGGCGGCCGAGCCGGTCGGCGAAGCGCGGCGACCCGTAGGCCGCCAGGCCCATCACCTTGTATTCGTCGCCGAAGCCCAGGAAGCCCAGGAACTGCGTGATCGCCGTGTACAGCTGCCCCAGGGAGTGCGGAAAGTGGACGCGCTGCAGGACGTCGATGGCGTTGCCGCGGCCGTGCGCCAGCATCGTCGAGGTGAAGTCGCCGAAGCCGTCGACCGACAGGCAGGCGGCCTCTTCGAAGGGCGAGCAGAAAAAGGCGGAAGCCAGGTGCGCCAGGTGGTGCTCGACCGGGTAGAGGCGCGGCAGCGGGGCGGCCGCGCCGCGGGCGGTGCCGGGCCTGTCCGGCGCCTTGGCGCCGCCGCCACCGCCGCCCACCGCGGCGGCGATGCGGTCGCCGAGCGCTCCGACCTGCGCCAGGTTGCGCGCCCGCGACATCGCCCGCCGCAGGCTGCGCGGGTGGGTGAGCGCGAGCAGCGCCTTGCGCCACAGGTAGGCGCGCGGCTGGCGCGACACGGCGAGCGCCGAGACGGCGCCCAGGTCGCCGCCCAGCTGGTCCAGGCAATAGGCGAGCGAGTGCGAGGGGAATCCGGCCCAGTGCTTGATGCGGCGAAAGCGCTCCTCTTCGACGCCGGCGACGAAGCTGCCGTCGCGCACCGCCGCCGCCGCCGCGTCGGCATGAAACGCCGAAAGGCCCAGGACGCTAGACCCCATCGCGCGCCCCCGCGCCGGCCGCGCCGCCGGTCTGGCCGTCCGCGGCCGATGTTGCCGCGGCCGCTGCCGCCGCGGCGCGCTGCAGCTCCTGCAGGCGGATGTCGACCACCAGGCGGAACCAATAGGCCTGCAGGAAATGGAAGACGAAACCGTTGCTGCCGTCCAGGACGCCGAGCAGCACGACGTAGCGGTAGAAAAAGTAGAGCGCCGGGCGCAGGAAGAGCGGCATGCGGTAGTAGCGGCTCTTGAGCCACAGGACGCGCTCGTCGGAGGCGCCGAACAGGCGCGGCGTGAGCTTCCAGGGGAGCCCGCCGCCGCGCCGCGCCAGCTCCTCGCGGGCGAAGGCGTCGGCGTAGCGCAGGTGCTTTTCCAGGTAGAACAGGATCGCGTCTTCCTTGCGGTTCCACTCTTCGAGCGGCGCGCGCAGGCGGCCGACCGGGCCGTGTACGTAGACGCGGGTGTCCTGCTCGTCGGGATCGAGCTCGCAGCGGTCGCGCCGGAACAGCTTCAACAGGTGTTTGCCGCCGTAGCCGCCGAAGCGGATGGGGCGGCCGCGAAAGATCTGGCGGCGGCGAATGTAGAAGCCGGCCTCGGGCCGGCCGGCGTCGGCCAGCACGGCGGCGATCTCCTGGCGCAGGGCGGGGCCGAGCGCCTGGTCGGCCTCCAGGATCAGCACCCAGGCGTTGCGGATCGGCAGGTGGTCCAGTCCCCACTGGAAGATCCAGGGAATGATGCGCGAATGGTCGTAGGCCAGCACCTGCACCTGGTCGGCGTAGCGCTGGGCGATCTCGCGCGTGCGGTCGCTGCTCTCTGAATCGATGACGAAGACCTGGTCGGCGAAGCCGTGGACGCTGGCCAGGCAGCGCTCCACGTTCGCCTCTTCGTTGCGGGTCACGACCAGCACGGACAGCGGTACAGCCGGGGGAGTCACGGGGCCGAGCCTCCCACGATCCGCCCCGCGGCGTCCAGGAGATGCCGCCAGGTCGCCGCATAGTCCCAGCGCGCCAGGATCTCGCGATTGGCCGCCGCCACCGCCGCGCGATCGAGCGCCAGCGCCTCGCCGATGCGGCCGGCCAGCGCCGCGGCGTCGCCAACCGGGTAGAGCCCGCCGTTCGCCCCCGCCGCCAGCAGGTCGTAGCCCGCGCCGACCCGCGACGAAGCCACCACCGGCAGGCCGCAGGCCAGCGCCTCCTCGACCGACACCCCCCAACGCTCCTCCCGCGCCGGGTGCACGAACAGGTCCGCCGCCGCGTACAGCCGCGGCAGCTCGGCGTACGGCACGTAGCCCAGAAAGTGCACCCGGCCGGAGTCCGCCGGCGCGTCGTGGGACAGGCCGGCGGCCGCCGCATCTTCCAGGGAGCCCTTGGGGCGAGGCGCCGGTCGGGCGCCAGCGTGGTCTGCCAGGCGCGCCAGCTCGTCGCGGGCCGGGCCGTCGCCGGCGATCAGCAGGTGGACGTCCGGCGGCAGCAGCGGCAGCGCGCGCAGCAGGTCCCAGGGGGCCTCGCGCGGGTTGAGCTTGGTGACGGCCAGCACCGCCCTGGCGGCGGGCGGCAGCCCCAGGCGCTGCCGGGCCGCCGCCCGCGCGGCGGGGGAGACGCGCGCCGCGGCGGTGCGGAAGTGATCGACGTCCACGGCGTAGGGAAAGAGGCCGCGCCGCGCCTGCGGCACGCCGCAGGCGGCCAGATACTCGAGCGTCAGGCTGCCGGTCCCCAGGTAGAGATCGAACAGCGGCCGCAGCAGCAGCGAGAACAGCACCCGCTTCGCAGCCCGCCGCGGCGCCCGCGTCCCCCACAGCACGGAATCCAGCCGCAGCGCGGTGGCGATGCGCGCCCGCCGGGCGAGCGCCGCCGCCAGCAGGTAGTGCGACCGCGTGTAGCCGTTGACGATCAGCAGGTCGCAGGCGCCGGGCGCCAGCCGCTGCGCCAGCCACCGGCCGCGCCCCCGCGCGGGCGCCACGGCATGTGGAAACCCGCCCAACAGGTCGATTCCCCAGGTCACCGTGCGGCCCAGCTCGGGATCGAACACCGGCTTGCCCGGCGCCGCGCCGGTGAACAGCACCCGCAGCTCGTGCCGCCGGTCGCGCGCGGCGAAGCGATAGAAAGGCGCCTCGAACTGCGTCGGCCGCTCGACCAGAAAGGTTATCTTCACGGCGCTCCGTCCCCCGGTTCCTGCGGGCCGCGTCGCCGCGTCGCGTCGAGCGGCGCTGGCGCTCCCGGCGCTGGCGCCGGTTGGGCTGCCGCCAATGCTGGAATGGCTGCTCTTGTCGCAAATGGTTGTCCGGATGATGGCTTGGGCTGCGACATCAGGATCTCTTGATAGAGCTGTTCCATGCGAGCGGCGACGTCCTGCCATGAGAACCGGCTCGCCGCGGCGAGCCCGCGCTGCCCCATGGCCTGCCGCAACGGCGCATCGGCAAGCAGGCCGGCCAGGGCCGCGGCGAGCGCCGGCGGGTCGCCGGCGGTGACCAGGCCGGCGCCCGATTCGGCCACCACCTGGGCGGCGCCGACTTCCGCGGTGACGGCGACCGGCAGGCCGGCGGCCATCGCTTCCAGCACGACGTTGCCGAAGTTCTCCGAATAGGATGGCAGCACCAGCACGTCGGCGCCGTGCAGCAGCGCCGCCTTGTCGGCGCCGGCGACCGCGCCGACGAAGAGAATGCGTCCGGCGACGCCCGCGCCGGCGGCCAGGGATTCCAGGCGCTGGCGGTATCCCTCCTCGTCGTTGCCGGCGATGACCAGCGTGGCGCCGGGCACCTGGGCAAGCGCCTGCACCAGGCGATCCAGCCCTTTTTTCCAGGAGATCCGTCCCAGGAAGAGCAGCAGCGGACGGTGCTCCAGGGCGGCGCGAACCGCGGGGGCGAGCGCCAGAGCCGGCGCGCCAGCCAATCGGTCGGGCGCCGCGAGGAACGCCGCGCCTGGCGCGGCTGCAAGCGCGGCATCGGCCTGGAGGCGCTCGGGCTGCCAAGACTCGGCCCTTTGAGACGCGAGCGGTTCCGAATTCGACTGGCGGCCCGCTGGCGGCCAAGGTGCGGGGAACCGCGCCGTGGGCGACGCAAGGTTCGGCTGCCCGGCCGCCTGCGGCCACGCCTGGGGCTGCCAAAGATCCGGGTCGACGCCGTTGGGGATCACGACGACCGGCGGCAGGCGCAACCCGAGGCGCGACGCTTCGTCGGCTTCCAGCTGGCTGGTGGCGTGGAGGGCGGCGGCGCGCTCCAGGTTGCGGCGCTCGACCAGGGCGATCCACAGGCGCTTGCGCAGCCGGCCGCGTCGGCGGAGCAGGTCGGCGACCAGCATGCCGCGGGGGGAAATCAGGTAGGGCACCCGCGCCCGCCGCGCTGCTGCTGCTGCTGCTGCGGTCGGCCACAGGAAGACGGAATGCAGGTGCACGATGTCGAAGCGCGCGCCGGCGTTTGCGCTGGCGGCGGTGTCGCCCGCCAGGTCCCCGGCGCCGTCGTGGGCGGCATCGGGCAGCGCGCGGCGGAGCGCCTGCTGGAGCGCCGGCGACCGGTAGAGGCGCCGCGGCGTGGTGACCGGGAAGTACCAGGCGGTGACGTCCTCGACCGCCACCGGCGCGGCGCGCGGCACCTCCGGCCCCAGCGTGCCGCTGCCGTGGACGTCGGTGGTGAACACCGTGACGTCGTGGCCGCGCGCCGCCAGCGCCTTGCAGAGGCCGTGCACGGCGAAGACGGGGCCGCCGTGACGCCAGGCGGGCACGTAGGTGGGCACCACGTGCAGCACCCTCATGGCGCTATCTCCCGCAGCGGCACGATGGTGCGCAGCACCCTCACGGCGCCGTCTCCCGCAGTGGCACGATGGTGCGCAGCAAGCCGGTCAGGCGCTCGTAGTAGGCGGGCCAGGTTGCCGCCGCCGCCGAGGCGCGACATGCCGCGCGCATGGCGCGCACGGCCGGCGCGTGCCCGGCGCACCACGCCATCTGCGCGGCCAGGGCGGCGGCGTCGCCGGCCGGCACGATCCAGCCGTTGCTCCCGGCGGCGACCAGCTCGGCGGCCCCCACCATGTCGGACACCAGCACCGGCAGGCCGCAGGCCAGCGCCTCGGGCACCACCATGCCGTACGAATCGTTGCGCGACGGTAGCACCAGGCAGTCTGCCCGCCGCAGCTCCTGCGCCAGCCGCGGCTGGTCCACCTTGCCGGCGTGGCTGATCCGCCTTCCGGCGGTAACGCGAGCCAGCAGGGGTGAGGCGTCGCCGGGCGGCCCGACGGTGCGCAGCTCGACCGCGCCAGCAGTCGTGGTGGCCACCCGGTCAAAAGCGTCGAGCAGCACGTCGAACCCCTTGCGCCGCAGCGCTGCGCCGCAGAAGAGAAAGCGGAAGGGACGGCTTGAACGGTCCGCGCCGGCACCGTCGGTCGCGCCAGCCGCACCGCTCAGCCCGCGGTCGTCGGCGATTTCCGGCAGCCCCAAACCCTCGGTCGCCCCTGCGTGGTCTGGCCGATCTGTGCCTTTCGTGCCGACCGCCGTCTGCGGCGCTTGCATCCGGTAGCCGTCGCTGGCGAGGCGCCGTGCCATTGCTCCCAACCCTGCGCGGTCAGGGTCGGCGCCGCCGTCAACGGTGGTTGCCGGCAGTCCTTCGTCAGGAGGGCCGGCGTGACCAGCCAGCCCCCCTGCATCTTCGCTTCCCGGCTCCTCGGGCGTGAACAGGTCCAGGTCGGCCCCCAGGGCGACGGCGTGGACCTTGTCCGGCGACACGCCGGCTTCCAGGTAGCTTTCGCGGGCGAGCTCCGAGACGGTGAGGATGTGGTCGGCGAGCTCGATTTCGAGATCCTTGATGCGAGTGATGCGGCGGTGCAGGGCGGGCGGATCGGTCGTGCCGTGCAGGCGGTCCTGCGCCTGGTGGTGCAGCGAGGGCGCGTCCAGGATGGCGATGATGCCGCGGCGGCGGGCGGCGCGCAGGGTGGTGAGGGCGGAGATTTCGCAGGCGATGACTGCCGATGGCGCCGCTGGTGCCGATGGCGCCGCCGGCGCCACCTGTGCCGACAATGCTGACGGTGCCGGCGGGCTACCGGCCGCCAGGCGCCGCAGGCCGGCCGCCGCCCAGCGGTCGAACAGGCGGCAGGCAAGGAGGTCCAACCAGGCGGCGCCGGCGCGCGGCAGCAGGGCATCGCCGGCGCGGCGCAGGGCCGGCGCCGCCGGCCAGCTGCGCAGCAGGTGCGGCGGCAGGGGCACGGGCTGATAGCCGGCGAGGCGGCGGCGCAGCGACGGCGGCAGCCAGGGGGCCTGGGCGGCGGCTGCCGGAACGCCGGACCAGTAGCCGGCGAGCATGCCGCCGCCGGCCAGGGCCAGGGCCGCGCGGTGGGAGTGCTGGCGGCCCGGGTGGGTGATCAGGACCTTCATGCGGCTCCGCCGGCGGCGGCGGCCGCCGTGTCGCCGACGGGCACGGCGGCCAGGAGCTGCTGCTGCCGCAGCTGCCGGAGCACCGTCTGGCGGTCGAGGTGCTGCACCAGAAAGAGGAGGCCGCCGAAGAACCAGAAGTAGAGATCGGCGGTGATGTCGAAGACGATGCTGCCGAGCAGCTGGGCGAGGAAGAACATCAGGCAGGCGGTGGCCAGCGCGCGGTGGAACCGCGTGCGCAGCAGGAACACCTGGCGCAGGGCGTAGGCGACCAGGAAGACGCGGATGAAGTACATGAGGAAGAAGCCGACCGGCCCCAGCTCGATCATGATGCGGCCGGTTTCGGCTTCGACTTCCAGGCCGTGCAGCCAGCTGTAGGGCACGATGCCGGGGGTGACCGCCGTGGCGGTCTGGTGGGTGGCGCCGATGCCGTAGCCGAAGAGGCCGGCGTCGGGCAGGATCTCGAAGGGCGAGGTGAAGGGCACCACCAGCCGCGTTTCCAGGTCCTCGGACGATCCCGCCGCGCGGCCCAGGAAGGCGTGCAGGGGACCGGCGCCCACCGAGCCGATCAGGCCGGCCAGCAGCGCCACGCCGACGAGCAGCCGCATGAAGGTCATGCCGCCCTGGGAGTCGCGCAGCACCGCCAGCCACCAGTAGAGTGGAAAGAGCAGCGCCAGCATGAAGATGGGGCCGCGCGAGCCGGTCATCAGCATGCCCAGGAGGGCGGAGCCGAGCGCGACGTAGACCGGCAGGCTGCCCTGCATCCGCCAGCGCACCGCCGCCATGTAGGCCAGCATCAGGATGGTCATGGCGACCAGGTAGGAGCTGTAGCCGGTGATGTACGAAAACGTGGCGGTGACGCGCACGAACTCCGACGAGCCGAAGGTCGAGACGTAGCCGGGGCCGACCCCCTCGGTCGCCCGCGCGTAGGTGTTGAGCGCGCTCGATGCCGGGCTCAGGAACTGTGCCCCGGCGAGCAGCCCGACGGGGATCGACAGGATGATGTAGCGGCGCAGAAACCGCAGCAGCGCGCGGTCGTCGGCGAACGCCGCCGGCACCACGAACAGCAGCGGCACGTATAGAAAGTAGGCCTTGAAGCCGAGCGCGCCGACCAGCGGGTTGGGGAGCCGGGGGTTGAACACCTGCAAGGCGCCGACGACGGCGGCGAAGGCCAGCGCCAGGTAGAGCACCGGCAGCTCGGGCGCGCGCACGCGCAGGCGCCCGCGATCGCGCAGGTAGCCGATGTAAACGCCCACCAGGATCACGTCCTTGGCCAGGTATACCAGGTCCTGGGCGCCGGCGAAGAGCCACTTGCGGATGGCTCCTTCGACGACCAGCAGCACCATCACCACCTGCAGGCCCTGGCGCCAGCGGTTGGTGGCCCACAGGAAGGCGCCGGCGCCGGCAAGCAGGACGACGATACGCAGGTCCATCAGCGCCCTCCCGGCCTGGTGGCGTCGTTGCCGCGCTTGCCGCTGGCGCCTTCGGCACCCCCGACCGGCACCGCCGCGGCGAGCGCCGCCAGGTAGCGCCGGGCGACGGTTTCGCCGCGGTGGGCTTCCAGGTGGGCGGCGGCGCCGGCGCGCAGGGCCTGGAGGGCTGCGGGCTGCCGCAACAGCTCCTGCAGCACGGCCGCCAGCTGCGCCACGTCGCCGTTGGGGAACAGCCGCCCGCAGGGGCCGATCGCTTCGGGCAGGCCGCCGCCGGCCGAGCCCACGACGACGCAGCCGCAGGCGATGCCTTCCAGGGCGGCGATGCCGAAGGGCTCCTGGTAGCGGGAGGGGACGACCAGGATCTGGTGGCGGTTGAGCAGGCGCACCAGCTGGGCGCCGGTGCGGGCGCCGGCGAAGTCGATCTGTGCCGCGACCCCCAGGCGCGCCGCCTGCGCTTTGAGCGGCACGGCCTCGGGGCCGTCGCCCACCACCGTCAGGCGCGGCCGCAGACCCGCCGCCGCCAGGCGCGCGAGCGCCTCGACCAGCAGGTCGGCGCCCTTGTCGGAGACCAGGCGGCCGAGGAACACCAGCTCCCGGTCGCGCGGTGTGCCGGCGTCCGGCTGGCATCGGAACAGTTCGTCGCGGTAGGCGTTTTCGATCACCACCGATGGAGTATCCAGGTCGGCCGCCATCGCCCTGCTGACCGAGACGGAGAGCACGGCGAAGCGGAGCAGGCGCCGCTTGAGGCGGTCCTGCCAGGCGCGCCGTCCGTCGGCGCGCCGGTACCAGCTGTGATGCGACACCGCCCAGGGGCGGCGCACCAGCAGCAGCGGCCACAGGCCGCGCAAGCTGACGTTGGCCTGGAAGAAGACGTCGCAGGAGCGCACCGCCCCGAGCAGCGCCGCGGCGCCAGGCCGGCGCAGCACGCGATAGGGAACGGCCGGCTCGCCAGGGTCTGCCGCCGTCGCCGGGGTTGCCGGCGCGGCTGGGGTGAGCGTCACCACGGTGACCTGCTGGCCCAGGCGGGTCAGCCATTCGGCCAGCTGCGCCTGGCAGACTTCGAGCCCGCCGAGCGACGGCAGGAAGGCCGGCGAATAGAGCAGCACCTTCACCGCGGCCGCCCTTCCACCAAGTCGCGATACCAGCCTGCCTGGAGCGCCAGGCGGTGCCCGTGGTACCACGCCCGCGCCCGCGCGGCGAGCGCGTCTGGATCGGCGGGAGCGGCGCCGCCGGCCGGGTTCCAAAACGGCGGTTCGCCCGGGTTCAGGCCCTCGCCGTCGCCGTCGGCGGCGCCGTCGAACGCGGCGGCGCTCTCCCCCGGCGATCCCGGCCAGGCGCAGACCGGCACCATGCCGTGGGCGCAGTAGGCGGCGTGTACCGTGGATTTGGCCAGCAACCCGGACGGATAGGCGACGAAGCCCGCGTAGGCACGGGCCAGGACGGCGCCCACGTCGCCGGCGGCGAGCGCGCCCAGGGCGCGCACCGGCACGCCGGCGACCTGCGCCGGCAGTTGGGGCAGCGGCGGCCCGACGTCCACGATCTGTTCGATCGCCAGGGCGCGGCAGGCGGCGGCCAGCTGGGCAGCGAGCTCAGCGTAGGCGCGACCCCGCGTGCCGGCGCCGCCGAAGACCGCCAGGGTGCGCGGCCGGCGGGCCGCCGGCGCCGTTACCGTGTCCGGTTCGCCGACGGTTGAAAACACCGGCGCCAGCAGCACCGGGCACGCCGCGGGCCGCCGCAGGCGCGCCAGGATCGCGCCGTACAGGCCGAGCGTGGTGACGGCGGCGTCGCTCGCGGCAAGCAGCCGCGCCGCCAGCCCGCGCTGCACCGGAAAGAGCCAGAACGAGCTGCGCCAGGGCGGCCCGGTGGCGTAGACCTCGTGAAACACCGTCACCAGGCGGCGCCCCGGCGCGGCGCGGCGCCAGCGCACGGCGCCGCCGACCAGCCAGCGCGGGCAGCCGCGCCGCTGGTAGGCGTAGTTGACGTAGTGCACCAGCACGGTGCCGGCGCCGCTTGCCGCCAGCTGTCGCGCCAGGGCGCCGGCGCGGGGCGCGTCGAGCACCACCGCGGCCGCCGCCGGGTCGCCCTCCGCCAGGTTGCCCGGGCCGCCATCGCCCGGCGGCGCGGCGTGGTCGGTCACCAGGAAGCGTGACGGGAGGCCGCAGTCGCCGAGCGCCCGCGCCAGCGCCGCGGCGTAGGCGCCGACGCCGTCGAAGCTGGGCGGCAGGCGGGGCACCACCTGGAGCAGCGGCGTCACGGCCATCGCCAACCTTCGCCGTCGGGGCCGGGCAGGTCCTGGTACGCCGCCAGGCACCGGTCGGCGACCCGCCGCCAGGTGAAGTGCTCCTCGACGCGCTGCCGCGCGCCGTGCGACAGGTGCGCCCACAGGCCCGGCTCGGCGGCGAGGCGGTCCAGGGCGGCGCCGATGGCAGCGGGGTCGTTGGGTGGCACGAGCAGGCCGCTCTGCTCGTGCTCGACCACCTCGGGCAGCGACGCGGCGCGCGACGCGATGACCGGACAGCCGCTCGCCATCGCTTCGATGGGCGCGATACCGAACAGCTCGTTGGCGCCGGCGTCGCCGTTGGCGTCCACCGGCGTCGGGTGGACCAGGGTCATGGCCCGGCGCAGCAGGTCGGCGACCGCGGCGTCGCCCAGGTCGAGGTGGAAACGCACGTCCTTGCCCGCGGCAAGCGACCGCAGACGCTCCAGGTAGTCGGCGTCGAGCGGCGAGCCGACGACGTGCAGGGTGCGGCCCGCCGGCAGACCCTCGATCAGGTAGTGGACGCCCTTGTGCGGCAGCAGGCGGCCCAGGAAGACGGCGGAGCCGTCGTGCTCGGCCGCGGCGCGCGGGCGATAGCGGCCGGTGTCGACGCCGCAATAGATCACCCGGTAGGGGAGCGGGCGGCCCGGCAGGCCGCGGGTGGCGTATTCCGAGATCGGCAGGTGCGCCGTCAACCAGCGCGATTGGTCGAATTGATAACCCGGTGTCCAGCCGCCGCCGCCCAGGTCGGAGACGAAGACGCGGCTGCCCTGGCGGTGGCCGCAGGCGGCGGCGAGAAACGTCGACAGGACGAAGTATTGATGGCAGTGGATCGCGTCGGCGCCGCGCAGCTCGCGCGCCAGGGCGGGCGAATAGGGCACCATCTTGGAGCGCGACCAGCTGCGCAGGATGACGCGCTCGAAGGAGGCGCTGAGCCGCTGGCGCAGCGGCCGCCGTCCGAAGCTCACCAGCTTGACCTGGGCGCGGTGGGAAGTGGCAAGGGCCAGCTCTTCGGCGAACCGCTCACCGCCACCCAGGTACGATTCGGGCGCAAAGTACGTCGGTGTCACGTGGCAGACGGCCAGCCGCCAGCCGGGCTGCCGTGTCATCCCCGCCCTGCCGCCTTGTCGCGCGCCCGCCGCAGGTACCAGCCGGCGGTGCGCAGCCAGCGGTCGGCGGCGAGCCGGGCGCGCGGATACGGCCTGACGCGCTCCACGAAGCGCGCCAGCTCCGCCTCGATGTTGGGGGCGCCGTGCACGATGGTTTCGGAAAACTGGAAGGTGTCGTCCCAGAACAGCCACTGCACGTGGCCTTCCGGCGGCAGGCGGCGCAGGAAGCGCGGCGGCAGGGACAGCCGCCAGTGGCTGTGGATCTTGTGATACTTCATCATGAAACGCGCGGCGGCCGGCGCCGCGCCGGCGGCGGGGATGAAATCGATCAGCCAGCGGTGATGCGACCAGCCCACCTGTCCCGGCTCGATGCCGCGGCTCGATTCGGCGATACGCGACGGCACCTCCAGGTATCCGGCCCTGCCGATGCGCACGATCTCGGAGCACACCCACAGCGGATCGCGCAGGTCTTCCAGGGTGTGGGAGCAGATCACGAAATCGATCGACTTATCCGCAAACGGGTAGGGCTCGCGGGTGCAGAGATCGCGCCGGATCCAGGTGGCGCTGCTGAAGTGCTCGCGCTGCCCGCCCTGCGCCGGCAGGCCGTAGTGGCCGCGCGTTTCGTAGGACTCCTGATCGATCACGTAGTTGGCGCGATTGAACGGGCGCGCCCAGCCGCCGATGTCGAGCACCACGTCGCCTGCGGAAAGGCGGCTCAGAATGAGCTGGTCGTTGGCCGGATGCAAGGGGTGGGCTCCTGGTCGCAGGCAGGATCGATCAATCGCCGCCGGTAGCGGAGACCTTGACGGCGCTCAGCTTGAACTGCAGAAACCAGGCCGGGTAGATCCAGGCGAAGCGCCGCTCGTAGGTCTGCGGGTGGCGGTTGGCGAACCGCGCCATGAGCCGCGCCAGCGGGCCGCCGGTATGAAACGCGATAAAGCGCTCGACGATGCGAAAGCGCGCCGCCGAATAGAAATCCCATTGGTGGCCTGCGGTGAAGTAATCGAAAGAAAAGTAGCTGAGGTGAAAGCGGTGGGTCGGGTCGGTATAGGAATTGGCGCTGGAAAAGTGCGGCGTGGTGATCTCCAGCACGCCGCCCGGCGCCAGCAGGGCGTGCGCCTCCTCCATGAAGCTCCGGATGTCGGCCAGGTGCTCCACCACGTCGTGCGCGTAGATGTGCTGGAAATGATCGCGCGGCAGGGGGTAGGGATGGCGGTCGAGATCCATCACCAGGTCCGGCTGGACCTGCGGCAGGACGTCCACGTTCAGGCAGCCGGGCCGCCGCTTGCGGCCGCAGCCCAGGTTGAGCTCCAGGGGCACCTCTCCGTCGGCGCCGGTGGCGATGGTGGCGGCGGGGGGCGGCGTGGTGGCGGCGGTCATGCGGGCATCACTCCCAGTGCACCAGGGTGGGGCGCACAAAACCGATGGCGGTGATGACCGCCTGCTCGCAAAGGCCGAAGGCGGCGCTGCCCAGGTTGAAGAGCAGCACGCCGTGGGTGGTGCCGAGCGGCAGCCAGGCGACCAGCGCCGCCTGGGCGCAGGCATACACCAGCATGGCGAGCCCCTGCCAACGGTTCCACGAGCGGGCGAGGTTGACGCCCACCAGGTAGCCGCTCACCAGGGTGATACCGGCCGACGCCACCACCAGCCCCAGCTCGCTGTCGAGCCCCCGGTAGTGCTCGCCCAGAATCGTCAGCAGCAGGTGCGGGATGGCGGCGGCGACCAGCCACATCGCCGCGGCGATGGCGGCGAGCAGGGCGCCGAACTGCAAAAACCGCATGCGGTAGTGGCGCTCGTCGTGGATGCGCGACAGGCGCGGCAGCAGGACGGTGGCCGACAGGTTCGAAAACAGGGCTAGCGCCAGGCCGAGCCGCGACAGGGCGCCGACCTCGGCGATGTTGCGCGCCGAGCCGAAGGTGGCGGACAGCCATACCACCAGCGGCGTCTGGATCGAAAAGTAGAGAGCGCTGGGAAGCGTCGGCAGCAGGTAGCGCAGGACCCGGCGGCGGTACGGCGCCAGGGTCTGGCGCGAGGGCGGTGTCGCGGCGGCCGCGGCGGCTTTTGCGTCACCCCGCGGGCGCGCCAAAAGCGCGGTCAGGGCGATCGCCGCAGCGTTGGCGGCGACGGCCAGCCAGGCATACAGCACGGACGTCAGCGCCATGGTGCCGGCCGCCGCCAGGCGCACGCCGCCGCCGGCGATCTCGGCGCGGTAGGACTGGCCGTAGCGATCGAGCAGACGCAGGACCAGCACCCCGAGCGACGAGCGGATCTGGAACCAGGCGCACACCAGGACGCCGGCGGTCGCCAGGGCGATGTCGCGGCCGGCGAACCCCTGCGCCGCGGCGGCGCGCGGCAGCGCCACCAGCACGGCGGCGGCGCCCACCAGGAAGGCGGTGCTCCGCAGCGAGCGCACGGCGGCCAGGTAGAGGGGGAACTCGCCCGGTCCGTTCATCTCGGCGGCCGCCGCTGGCGCGGCGCCGTTCGGCCGCGCGGGGCCTCCGGTGCGATGGAAGAAGTAGAGCAGCGAGCTGGTGCTTCCCAGGTCCGAGACGAAGGTGAAGAAGGTCACCACCGACAGCGCCAGCGTGTAGAGCGCAAACTGGCGCACCGGCATGGTGCGCACCAGGACCAGGCCGGCGCTCAGGCCCAGCAGCTGGGTGAGCGCCTGGGCGCTGAAGTATGCCGACAGCAGCTTGAACCAGCGCCGCAGGCGCGACGACGCCGGCGCCGCGGCCGGTTGGGGATGCGTCGCCAGCGCTTCGGGAAGGGCGCTCACGCCGCCGCCGCCGCCCTGCCGGCTGCCGCGGCGCCCGCCGCCGCCGCCGGCAGCGCCGGGATGGTGATGCCGAACTCCGCCAGGATCAGCCGCGCCAGGACGCGCGAGCGGGCCCCCAGGTGCTGTGCCGCCGGCCCCAGCTCGCCCGGCCGCAGCCATTCCAGGACCGGGATGTAAAAGCCGCTCTTGGGCCGCTGCCACAGGCCGTCCGGCAGCTCGGGAGCCAGGCGCCGCACCAGGGCGGCCTTGCCCAGCCGCCGGGCGGGCTGGAAGCCCTGGGCGGCCAGCTGCCCGCGCAGCACCGCGTCCACCAGCGGCACCCGCAGCTCGACCGACCAGGCCATCGACGCCCAATCGGCGTCGCGCAGCAGCTGGTTGCGCAGATAGAGAGCGGATTCCATCTGGTGCACGGCGAGCCAGGGATCGGTGCGGCCCGCCGCGCCGGCCGCCGTGCCGTGCGCCGCGGCGTCGCCGTCGCGGGTGTCGGGGCAGGGGCCGGGGCCGGCGAGAGCGGCGCCGGCGCCGGCGATCGGGTCGTAGGCGGCGAGCGCCGCGGCGGCGGCTTCGGCGCCCAGGAGCGCCGGCAGCTCTTCGGGCAGGAACAGGGCGCGGCGCAGAAAGTAGCTGCCCGGCAGGGTGGCGCCGTAGCGCAGCAGCCCGGCGAGCTTGGGGCGCGACGGCGCCAGGTGCCGCGCCAGGGCCGGCCAGCCGGCGGCGAGCCCCGGCAGCCGGCGCCCCCAGCGGGCGGCGCGGGCGGCGCGCGGCACGTCGGCGAACGACGGGTAGCTGCCGAACAGCTCGTCGCCGCCGAGGCCGGACAGCACCACCTTGAAGCCGGCCTGGTGCGCGGCGCGGCTGATGACGAAGGTGTTGAAGCCGTCGATCGAGGGTTGGTCCATGGCGGCGAGCGCCGCCGGCCACAGTGGCGCGAAGTCGGCGCGGCCCATGTCGATGGCGTGATGGCGGGCGCCCAGCCGCCGCGCCACCTGGGCGGCCAGCGGCGCTTCGTCGCGCGGCGTGCCGGCCAGGACGTCGAAGCCGACCGTCAGGGTGGTCAGCGGCGCGGCGGCGTGGCGGCGTGCCAGCGCCGCGACCAGGGCCGAATCGAGCCCCGCCGAAAGGAACACCGCCACCGGCACGTCCGCCACCAGGTGCGCGGCGACCGACTGCTCGATCGCCGCACCGGCGGCGGCGGTCGCGGCATCGGGCGCCTGCCGCGGCGCCGGGTGAGTGGCTGCGACCGCGGCCGGGGCGGCCGCCAGCGGGTAGCGCCGCGGCTCGCCGGGACCGTCGCCGTCCACCCACAGCAGGTGGCCGGCGGGCAGGCAGCGGATTTCCGCGTAGAGCGTCGCCGGCTCGGGGACCGATCCCCAGAGCAGGAACCCGGCGAGCCCCGCCGGGTCGACGGCGCGCGACACCGGGCCGCCCGCGGTCAGCGCCTTGACCTGCGAAGCGAAGCGCAGCTGGCCCCGCCCCGGCGAACACGACGGGCACGAGTAATACAGCGGCTTGATGCCGCAGGGGTCGCGCGCCAGCAGCAGGCGCGGACGCTGGCGGTCGCGGCCGTCCCAGATCGCCAGGCCGAACATGCCGCGCAGCAGCGGCAGGAACGCTTCGCCGTGCCGCAGGTAGAGGGCCAGCACCACTTCGGTGTCGCCGGCGCCGCGCGGCGGCAGCCCCGCCGCGGCAAGCCCGGCGGCCAGCTCGCGGAAGTTGTAGATCTCGCCGTTGAAGGCGATCTGGACGCGCCCCCCGGCCGCCGCCATCGGCTGGGCGCCGGCCGGCGACAGGTCCAGGATCGCCAGGCGCCGGCTGGCCAGGCCGGCCCTGCCGTCGTCGCTGATCCAGGCGCCGGCGTCATCCGGCCCGCGCGCCGCCATCAGGTCGCGCGTCCGCAGCAGCTCGGCGCGATCGACCGCCGGCGCCTGGGGCGCGAAGCTGAAAATGCCGTTGATGCCGCACATGACCGAGATCGCCGCGCCGCCGCTCAGGCCACCAGGCGGTCGAGCAGCGGCCACAGCCGCTGGGCAAACCGCTCCGGAGCGAAGTCCCGCTCGAAACGCCGGCGCCCCGCCGCGCCCAGGTCCGCGGCGTAGGCGGGCGCAGTGAACAGGCGGTCGAGCGCGGCGGCGATCGCCGCCGGGTCCGCCGGGTCCACCAGCAGACCGGTCTGACCGTCGACGACGATCTCCGCCGCGGCGCTGTCGCGCGCCGCGACGCACGGCTTGCCGGCCCGCATCGCCTCCAGGTAGACCAGGCCGAAGCCCTCTCCCTGGCTGGGCATCACCAGCACCGCGGCGCGCGCATACAGCTCGGCCAGCGTCGCTTCGCTGACGAAGCCGGTGAACAGCACCCGCTCGCCAAGCCCCAGGTCTGCCGCCAGGGCGGCCAGACGCGGCCGGTCGTCGCCGTCGCCGGCCACCACCAGCCGCACGCCGCCGGCAGGCGCGGCCGGCATCCCCGCCAGCGCGGCAAACAGCGCCTGGTGCCCCTTGTAGCGCTCGCTCGCCGCCATGCGTCCGACGATCAGCGCGAAGCCGGAGCCGGCCTGCGCCAGCAGCGCCGGATCGCGGTCGCCCCCGGGCGGCCGCTCTTCCAGGCAGAGCGGCACCACGTCGATGCCGCCGATGCCGCCGTTGGCCGCCAGCGTCCGCGCCCGCGTGTACTCCGAGATCGCCAGCCGCACCGCCGCCTGGCGCAGGGCGCGCCGCCGCCCGCCGGCCAGCCGGCGCCACACTTCGATGCCGTAGATCGTCACCAGGTAGGGTGCCCGCAGCGGCGGCGGCAGCAGGGTCTGCACCCGCGCCGGCCCCAGCAGGTCATAGACGCACGCCGCCCGCCCGCCGAGCTGCTGCCGCCATGCCGCCAGCGCCAGCGCCCGCCGTCCGTCGCCGAAGCTGCGGGCGCGCGGATCGGAGCCGAATCCGTCCAGCCCGCGCAGCGACAGCAGCCGCCAGCCGATGCCGCGGTCGCGCGCAAACGCCGCGCAGCTCCCCGCCAGCAGCCGCGCCGCCAGCGCCCGCCCGCCACCGTCCAGATCCAGTCCCGCAGATACGAAGATCAGGTCGCGGATGGCGAATAGCCTTTGCACGCGCCGCCGTGCGCCGCGGAAGAAACCGCCGAAGAGACGCTAAACCCATGAAGATGCAAGACGCTACCCACCACAGAGCACCAGGAGATCCCCCCGGCGATTGTCCCAGAAGCCGCCGGGCGGCGCAACCGCTTGTCCTGGCGGATTGCCCTGGGCTCAAGGTGTTCGCGGGCCCTGCCGGGAGGGCTCCGGCGCCGACCTCCCAGCCAGGATGGCGCAGACACATCCGATGATGCTCGATACCAGCAAAGAGGCCCAGATTGGCTCGCCGGTCAGCAGCCCGAAGGCGAACCCGATCGCGAGCCCGATCAGGAGGCCGCCGAAGGCCGGGCTCACGCCGGAAGACGAGTCGGCAGGACCGGCGGCGGCCGCAAGGCGTGCGTCCGGAGCCGGTCCGGGGATGTGCCGGGGATCGTCCCAAGTGGTCCATCCCGCAAACCCTGGGACCTGCGATTGCGCCAGCGCGATGGCGTCGCGTAGCGCTGCCAGGGTGGGGCAGCTCTCAAGCTTCGGCTCGTTCCAGGAGCGGCGAAAGACCTCCAAAAAGGCGGGCGCGATCAGGTGGAGCCAGGGCTCGGCAAGCTGGTAGCGGGCGCGGCCGACGTCGGTCCCATGGTGGTCGGTGAAAAAGCCTTGCTCGGTGGCCAGCCGGGAGAGGTCGGCGTCCGCCAGGATCAGGATCTCCGCCGCCAGGACGGCGGCGGCATAGCGGTCGCCCGCGGCATGCCAGAGGTTGGCGCCGGGCGCCATGCTCACGTGACGATATCCGGGTGATCCAGTGGACGGATCGATGGGCCGCACGGCGCCCGGCAGGTACATATCCTCCAGGTCCAGGAGCGCGATCTCATGCACGCTCCGGTCGATCATCACGTTGCCGGGCGAGATGTCGGTGTGGGCGGCTCCGCGCTCTTCGAGCCCCGCCACGATGGTCAGGAAACGCTGGCACAGCTCGATCGCCACGCCGCGATCGAGCTTCCAGGCCCCGGCCCTGGCCTCGTTGAGCAGATCGAACCAGGTGCTGCCGGCGAGCCAGGGGATGAGGATCGAATAGGAGAGATCGGGATTCAGGAGCGCCGCCGGCTCGGACTCCAGGACGACCCGCCGGTTGGCCGCGGCGAGGCCGGGGAGGTCGTGCAGCGCCCGCAGGTGATCGTTCGCCGCGACCAGGTTTGGTCCGCGGTACTTTCGCCGCAGCAGCTTGAGGGCGAACAGCCGGCCGTCTTTTTGACTCGTCAGGGCATAGACGACGGCGCGAGTGCCCTCGGACGAATGAGGCATCCCCGCGGCGCCGGGATGCGTCCGCACGTGGAAGGTCTCGCCGAACAGGACCAGCTGTTCGCCCGCGACCGGGGCGAACCGGCTAGGGCTTGCCATCGCTTTTCCCCTTCCGGGTGAGCTCGATGTCGTAGTAGCCGAGGAATCGCTTTCTGGAAAGCCCCATTTGCCGGCCGGAAAGAGTGATCTGGCTGCGGCCGAGGAGCCCTCCTGTTCTGTCCAAGGCGTCGAATGTCACTTCCGTCCTTGGTGCCGAGCCGGTCAGGTACGCCAGCAAGCAACTCTCGCCGGTTCTACATTTCTGCGTCAGCACGCTCGTCCCAGACGCGGCGATGACTTTAAGATCGGAGGCGCCGGTCGCAGCGAATTCGACGTGAGCTACGATCTCTCCAACTCGGCCTTTGTGCTGCGCGGGGAAATCGCCGAATCGTTTTGTGAAGTCGAGCTGCGACAGCTGCCGCTGGTTCACCTCGAACGTCTGCGGGACCGGCGCCGGCGACACGGGCGTGGTGGCTCGAATTGGAGCTGGGGCCGGGACTGGGTCCTTCTTCGTCGTCGTTCCTGCTTTGCGGCCCGCCGGTCGCGGTGTCACCGCCGTTTTCCCGGCGGACACGCGAAAAAACCAAAAACAGAGCAGGAGGCCAACCACCCCCGCCGCCAGGCCCGCCGCGAAACTTGCGAGAAGCGGCCGCCGATGCATGCGCCCGTAGCGCCGAATGGACGAGACCCTCCTGGACTGTGCTGTCGCGCCTCTCCGGTTTACTTTGGCTCCTGAACGCGGCCCGGACGCGCCCGCCGCCATTTCTGGCCTGGGATTACGGACAATGATCGGGGGTTGCGACACCGCAGTCCCCATCGCCAGTTTTTTCTCTTTGCCCGCGGGAAGGGACCTCCGAATCTCGAGGGCGATGAAGGACAGGTCATCCACCTTGGCGCGCTCGTCCGCTTCGGCCTGGAAAACCTGTTCCGACACCCACGGCTTCGCCAGCGACTCGGCCCACACCTTTCGCAGGCCGTCGGAATGGATGACGATTCCGGCCACGTCGTGCAGTGGCGTGACCCGTAGCCGGAGGTCGCTCTGCCCGCGGCTGGCCCACCTGCCGTTGGCATCCGCCTTTTCTTCCTGGCGGCCGTTCTTGCGATGGAAGACCCAGGAAAAGATGTCGCCGACTTGATAGAGCGTCAAATCCTCGCGCGGACCGCGAAAATCGAGCAGGAAGGCAGCGAAGACGGCCCGGCTGCCTTTTTTTTCCCGCACTGGCGCCAGCGCTTCTTCCAGGTTTGGATTTGCCGGCCGCGTCTCCTGCACGACCGGATCCACTTCGCCGGCCAGCGCAAGGAGCCACTGTGCGAAGTCCTCTTCGGCCGGCGGCTGAGCGCGCTTCTGCCAGAGGTAATCCATCACCTTTTGGCTCACCTCTCGCGCCGCGATGTCGCCGTAATACGATTGGCTGACCCCGTCGGCCACGATTCCCACCACATAGCCAACGTCGCCACGAACAGCGCAGAAGTCCTGGCCGCAGGAGTTATCCGCTTCGAAGTCCAGGCACCGGCGGTAGCCCCATGCGCCCGTTACCTCGATGCCGCCACGTAGGCCACGGATTTGGAAAGGTGTGTACTGCACCTTTCCGCTTCGCTGCTCCGAGTGATCGTCAATCATGGATGGTGCAAGGCTATGGTTTCGGGGTGCCATGAGCGCCATTCCCCGCAAGAGCTGGAGCGTTGGGGTCGGGGGTGACCGCAGGGTGAGGGGCCCATGCGAGGATCTGCCTTTCCGGTACGGACGGGAGCGGTGCTGCATGCTTCTCCCACCGCACCGGCTCTGGTGCGACAGGGGCCTGGGGGAGCGGCTCCACGGGCCCGAAGGTCACCAGCTCCTTGGGCGACTGTCGCTCCAAAGGAGCAAAGGGCTCCCAGGTGACGTCGTCCAGGGCCGTCACCCACTCGGCGAGCCTTGGGCACTCGGCGAAGGTCCGTGAAGCCCAGGCGCGTTCCAGCAGGGCCCTGGCAGTGGGACGTTGCGCCTCGACCGCCGAGGCGAGCACATGGAACCGTGCGCTCGAAGGGATCTGCATCTCCTTCGGATCGAAGAACGACTCGCCGTAGCGGGCGGCGCGCACCGGTTCGGCGTACCAGGCGAGGATCTCGGACAGCAGGATGGCGCCGGCGAAGCGGTCAGCATCAGCTCCCCTCTGCCCCTGGGCGCTGGCGTGGTGCTGATAGCCGGGGGTGCCCAGCATGACGTTCTTCGGCGTCGCGAAACCGGGTCCGAACAGGTCCTCGACGTCGATCAGCTGAGGACTGCCGTCGACGGCGTCGAGAAGCAGGTTGGCCGACGAAATGTCGCAGTGGGCCATCGACTCGCGCTCGAGGTGAGCCAGGATGAGCGCAAACCTTCTGGTCAGCGAAAGAGCCGCGGGAGCGTTCACCACGTGCTGCTGCTGATTCAGGATCTCCGTCCAGGAGGGACCGGAGATCCACGGCATGAGGATCGAAAAGGAGAGGTCCGGAAAGCTGCCGAGAATGCTCGCGGCGGTGCTTTGGCTCAGGCAGCGACGCTTGCAGACCCGCAGACCGTCCCAGCTGTGCAGCGGTTCGAGGCGCTGACAGACGTCGACCAGGGCCGGGTCGATGAAGCGCTGGCGCATCACCTTGAATGCATATTCGGCCGCCCCCGGCGAGCGCGATCCCCTCTCCCGCAAGTGATAGACGAATGCCTGCCCACCTTCCATCGAATGGACCGTTCCTCGGGCGTTCGGATGCTCGATGGCCTCCAGCCGGTAGGTGTCGGCGCCGATGGAAAGATCGAGCTGCTGGCCTGGATTCAGGCGGAAGCGAGTCATCGCGATCGTCCTCTGTCGAGTTGGAGTCGCATGGGCATCACCGGGTCGGCGTCGCGCCCGACATCGCGAAAGCCAGCTCCACCAGCTCCTTGCTGATGCCCGGGATGAGCATCCGGCAGCCGGCCTTGAGCGCATACCCGTCGGCCTGCACCACCTCGGCGTAGCCGGCAGGGAGCTCCGACGACATGTTGAACAGCTTGGCGGCGTAGGGATTATTGAGCTCCGCGACGTCCGTGAACCCGGCCCATGTGGAGGCGTCGGTGATCGGCTGCCGGGTGAGGTCGGGGGCGATGAAAATGTTTTCGACCAGCACCTTGCCGTCGTCGTTGCTCAGCTGCATGATCTGCTGGGCAATCGGCTCCGGATCGTCGCCGGTGTAGGCCCCGTCCGTGAGGTGGCAGACCATCGGCGCCGGGTGGCCCTTCAGGTTCGGCAGCTCCTTCTGCAGCAGACCGAGCGCGAAGCGGAACGCCTCGGCCGTATCCGTGGTGGTGGTCGGGGAGAAGTTGGGGCGCCCCAGGTCCCAGACCTCCTTGATCGTCTTGACGCCGCCCACCACGTCGCGCGGCCTGTCGCTGTAGGGGATCAGGGCCAGGTTGTAGCGGGGCGAAACCACGTTGCCCTTGGTCGAGCGCTGCACCATGCGCCGCAGGACGCCATGGAGAGCCTCGTTCAGATGCTCGATCTTCCTGGCGCCCTCGAATTGCTCGCCCATCGAGCCGCTGCAGTCGAGGAGGTAGATGACCAGCGCGGGCGTGGCCGCCGTCGCCACGGTGTTATAGGGCATGCAGGTCCCCTTTCAGGTTGCCGTCAGCCGGGCAGATCCCAGCTGGCAACCTCAGGAGACACCTCGCACGCGAGGACTGTTTAGTACATTGCAGCCCGGCCGCTACCCCTGCGTGCGGCGCTGGATCTCGGCTTCGATGGCGGGCATGAGCTGGGGCGGGGCGGCGACCAGGCGGGTGAGCAGGGGGTGGGGGCGGTTGAAGCGCTCTTCGTCGCGGCTGCCGGCGGCGATGCGGCCGCCGGCGGCGAGGACCAGGGCGGCGCCGGCGGCGACGTCCCATTCGTGTTTGGGCACCAGGGTCCAGGTGGCGTCGGCGAGGCCGGCGGCGACCAGGGCCAGCTTGTAGGCGACGGAGCCCAGCGGCACGACGCGGAAGGGGGCGCCGGCGAAGGGCTGCCAGCGGCCTTTTTCCACCTCGGTGCGGCTGGCCAGGACCTGGGCTCCGGCGAGCGTCGGCCGGTCGCTCATGCGCGCCGGCTGGCCGTTGAGGGTGACGCCGTGGCCGCGGGCGCCCAGGAAGACCTGCTGGGCGGGCGGGCAGGCGATGCCGCCGGCGACGGGCTGGCCGTCTTCGACCAGCCCGACCGAAATGGACCATTCGGGCAGGCCCAGGACGAACTCGCGGGTACCGTCGAGCGGATCGACCACCCAGACCCTGCGGTGGTCGAGCCGCGCGCGGTCGTCGGCGGTCTCTTCGGAGAGCCACCCCTCGCCCGGCTGGTGGAGCAGCCGCTTGAGCACCGAGTCGACCAGGGTGTCGGCCTCGGTGACGGGGTCGCCGCCGCTCTTGCGCCGGGCCTCGATGGCGCCCGGCACGAAGCGGGCTATCACCCGCTGCGCTTCGTCAAGAGCGGCGGCGATGCGGGCCAGGTCTTCGCTGTACGGCATCGTTTGCCTTCCCGTCCCGCCGCGCCGGCCTAGCTGGCGAGGGTGGCGCCGAGATAGCCTTCGCGCTCCAGGTACAGCAGGATCTCCTGGGCCGACTGCTCGGGGGAGAGGCTGCCGGCGTCGAGCGTCAGCTCGGCGTCCACCGGCGCCTCGTAGGGGTCGGAGATGCCGGTGAACTCCTTGAGGATGCCGGCGCGGGCCTTGGCGTACAGCCCCTTGCGGTCGCGTTGCTCGCAGACGTCGATCGACGTCGCCACGTGCACCAGCATGAAGCCGCCGCCGGGCTCGACCATCGACCGCACCTCCTTGCGCACCGCGTCGTAGGGGGCGATGGGGGCGCACAGCGCGATGCCGCCGTTGCGGGTGATCTCGGCGGCGACGAAGCCGATGCGCCGGATGTTGATGTCGCGGTGCTCCTTCGAGAAGTTGAGCTCGGAGGAGAGGTTCTTGCGCACGATGTCGCCGTCGAGCAGCGTCACCGGCCGGCCTCCCATCTCCATCAGCTTGATCTGCAGGGCGTTGGCGATGGTCGATTTGCCGGCGCCCGACAGGCCGGTGAGGAAGATGGTGAAACCCTGCCGCGCGCGCGGCGGGTGGGTGCGGCGCAGCTCGTCGGCCACCTCGGGGAAGGTGAACCAGCCGGGCAGGTCGCTGCCCTCGGCGAGGCGGCGGCGCAGCTCGGTGCCCGAGATGTCGAGCGTCCGTCTGCCCTCCGGCACTTCGTCCACCGGCAGGTAGGTATCCATGTCCTCGACGTAGACCAGCTGCTTGAACGGCACCATCTGCACGCCCAGCTCCCCTTCGTGGGCGCGCAGCAGCTCCTGCGCGTCGTACGGGCCGTAGAACGGCTTGCCGGACGAATCGGCGCCCGGTCCGGCGTGGTCGCGGCCGACGATGAAGTGGGTGCAGCCGTGGTTCTTGCGGATGATGGCGTGCAGCAGCGCTTCGCGCGGGCCGCCCATGCGCATGGCGAGGCCGAGCAGGGCGAGCTTCGCGGTGTGCTGCGGGAAGCGGTGCAGGATCGCCTGGTAGCAGCGCACGCGGGTGTAGTGATCCAGGTCGCGCGGCTTGGTCATGCCGACGGTGGGATGGATCAGCAGGTTGGCGCGCGCCTCCTTGGCCGCGGCCAGCGTCAGCTCGCAGTGGGCGCGGTGCATCGGGTTGCGGGTCTGGAACGCCACCACCCGCCGCCAGCCTTCGCGCGCCATCTCGGCGCGCAGCTCGGCGGGCGTCAGGCGCAGCGGGCGAAAGTCGTAGTGGACCGGCGCCTGCACGCCTTCCAGGCGGCCGGCGACAAACACCGGGTGGGTGCGGTCCAGCTGGTAGGCGACGCCGGGATGCTTCTTGTTGGTGGTGCCGAACACGGCCTTGGCGCTGGCCGCCAGGTCGGGCTCCCACATCTCGTCGACGTGCAGGGCGGCGAGCATGACGCCTTCGGCGTCGCGCAGGGCCAGCACTGAGCGCCCGACGTGCAGCGTCGCGGCCAGCTCGCGCGGGATGTCCAGGGTGATCGGGATCGGCCACAGCGTGCCGTTGGCCAGCCGCATGCCGGCGCAGACCGCGTCGTGGTCGGCCTGGCCCAGGAAGCCGGTGAGCGGCGAAAAGCTGCCGTCCAGCAGCAGCTCCAGGTCGCAGATCTGCCGCGGCGTCAGGTCCCAGGACGGCCAGTCGCGGGACGCTGCCTTCAGCTCGGCGGCGCGCTGCGGCTCCGCCATCAGGTTGACCAACGTGCCGCCGTGCGGCTCGATCAAGGCATCGGCGCCGCTCTCTCTGGGGTCGGCCGGGGCGCCGGAAGGAAACGCAAGGGTATTTTTCATTGAGTCCATGGGGTCGGGTCTTTCGGACGGCGCAGCGAGGACGCCTGGTCAGGGAGGCAGGAATGCCCGTAACAGTTGTGCTGGGCAAGGCCAGGAAGCGGACAGCCGCGGCGTATTTCAGCCCGCGCGCGCAAGCCGGCCGCGCCGCCGGCCGCCGGCACGAAGCTGCCGCGAGCCGCCGGCAGGGTGCCGCGGGGCGTCGGGCGCCGGCAGGGCCGGCAGCGGTGCGTTGGGGATTACGGCCGCGACGGCGACGACTGCGGGCGATCGACGATGATCGTCGTGATGCCGCCGGCGCCGGCGGCGATCAGCGGGATGAGGATCTCTTTGCGCTCCCACCAGGCGACGACACAGGTGCGGCAGGTCTTGTCGGTGCGCGTGATGGTCTGGTAGTTGATGCGGGTGGCGATGCCGTCGCACAGGAAGCCCATGACGCGGTTGTTTTCCTGCTGGGCGGTGGTTTCGCCGATCGTCAGGTTTTGCGCCGCGCCGTACTGTTGCGGCGTCAGCTGCACCTTGCAGTCGCTGGTCACCTTGGCGGTGCGCACCGCCGAGCGCACGACTTCGGCGCCGGCGGCGTCGACCAGCACGCCGTAGTATTCGACCTGGGTGGTGTGCGATTCGGGCTTGGGGGGCGTCGCCCAATACTTGCCCGGACCGTCGTGCTCCAGCTCCACCCAGTATTTGTCGCCGTGATCCAGCCAGCGGAAGTAGAGCCGCGCCGAGCTGCCGCCAGGTTCGCCCGCCGTCGTGGCGTGCACCACCTGGTTGTCGGCGGTCCGCATGCAGCTCAGCTGTTCCACCGCAATCGTCGGCCCCTGCGCCGCCAGGGGCCCACCGGCTCCGGCGGCAAGCGCCAGCGTGGCGACCGCAGCGGCACTCAGGATCTGGCGTACAGTCATCGATCAGACCAACCTTTCTGGAACTACCACCCGCAGCTGCCCAAACCGCGACGCGCAGTCGTCAAGCGACGCAATTATATACCCCGTGACGCCTTGCTGGAAAGTGCCGGCGCGGCAGCGCGTGGACGTCGGCCCTGGGGGCATGGGTTTTCAAGGGCCGGTGCCGAGGATGCGTTTGACGTAGCCGTCGACATAGGCGGTCTTTTGCAGGTTGGGCAGGGACCGCTTGAGGGCGGCGGCGGCGGCCGTCGGGTCGCCGCTTTCGTAGAGCGACACGGCCAGGTAGAACAGCAGCTCCGGGTGGTCGTCGCCGGGCATGCCGCCGCGCCTGAAGTAGGCGACGGCTTCGCTCCAGCGCGAGTTGCGATAGGCCGCCTCGGCTGCCAGGTACTGGGCCTCGGGCGAATCGGGGTGGGCCTCGGACAGGTCGTGGGCCAGGCGCAGCGCATCCTTCAGATCGCGGGCGTTGGCCGAGGTGAGCAGGCGCTCGGCGCGCACCTTGGAGTCGCGCTCGGCTGCCGTCCAGGCGCGCCCGGTGGCCGCCGGGGTCCTGCCTGCGGCCGAGGCCGGCGCGCCGGCGCCGGCGGCGGTGCCGGGAGCCGCCGACGGCTGCGCCTGGTGCGCCTGCTGAGGGGCGGCCGCCGGCGGCACGCGGGCGCTCAGGGGGGCGCCGGCTGGCATGCCGCCGGTGCCGGTCGGGCCGGCCGGGCTCTGCGGAGCTCTGGGCGGCGGCGCGGCGGCGGCGGTGGTCGTGGTGTCGCGCGGACCGGCGGCGGTGCCCGGCGCCGCCGAGGTCGCGGTGCGCGTGGCTTCGGCGCGATGCTTCGCCACCCGCTGGGCCAGCGCCGCCAGGCGCTTGTCGCCCTTGAAGGCGGCGGGGAACGCCTGCACCTGGTCCTCGGCCTGGCGCCATTGCCCCAGGGTGGTGCGGCAGCCCAGCAGGGCGGCGGCGTAGCGCGGCTCGCGCCCGCACCTTAAGCAGGGGTCCAGGTCGACGACCGCTTCCGCGCAGCGGCCGCTTGCCGCCCGCGCCAGGCCGCGCACGCAGAGCGCCTGCGCGTCCTGCGGCGCCAGGGTGACGGTCTGCTCGGCGCGGGTCAGCGCGGCCGCGGTGTGGCCTTCGCTCAGGTCGAGGTCCGCGAGCTGCAGGTTCCAGGCGACGTTCCTGGGCTCCTTGGCCAGGCGCTCTTCCAGCTGGCGGCGTTTTTCGCGCGGTGGCAGCGCCGCGAACTGCCCTTCCAGCTTGCGGCTGAGCAGCCCGCGAAAGGCGGGGATCGTCTCCAGGGTCGCCGCGGGGATGGCGGTCGTCGCACGCTGTTCGAAGGCGTTGCGGACGTCGGCGGGCAGGTCGGCCCGGCTGTAGGCGCCGAAGCGCTCTTCGACTTCGGTGATGCGATGGAAGGTTTCGCGGAAGCCCTCGACGTCGCCCGCCGCTCCCTGGGCGACGGCGAGCCGCGTCAGGCAGGCGGCCAGGGGCGCCGGTTCGTCCAGCAGTCCGAAGCAGGCCAGGCGCAGGCGTTTGGCGGCGACGGCAAACTCGCCGCGATCGTAGGACTGGATGCCGTCGCGCAGCAGATCGGAGTAGAACGGGTCCGGCGCCACGGCGCCGCGCGCCGCGGCAGCGCCGCCGCCCAAGGCGGTGAGCGCCAAGAGAGCCACGGGCGCCAGGATCGCCGGGATCTTCATCGCGCGGCGCGCCAGGCGTTGCGCCCCGGCGGTGCCGCGACCTGGGCCGCGGGCGGAGCCGGCGCGGCCGGTGCGGCGGCCAGCTGGGTGTGGGACGGCACGCCGCCGTCGCCGGCACCGCCGCCGCTGCTGGCAACGAGGGCGCGCGGGTTGTCCACCATCAGCTGGCGGGCGGTGGCTTCGCCCCAGCGCGCGGCGATCGCCTTGTAGGCGGCTGCCATGCCGGGCGGCCGCCGCACCATGTCGTGCGCGTCGCTGGCGACGAAGTGCACCAGGCCGCGGTCGATCAGGCGCAGGGTGTCGCTCTGCGCCCGGCTGCCGAAGTCGCCCGTCACGCTCATCGCGGTCACCTGGGAGAGGGCGCCCAGCGACACCAGGTCGGCGAGCGCCGGCGACTTGAGCAGCCAGGGGAAATGTTCCGGGTGAGCGATGACCGGGTGCCAGCCGGCGATGGACAGCTCATGCACCAGGTGCGCCGCCGAAACCGGCGAGTCGGTGGCGCCGAACTCGATCAGCAGGTGGCGCGAGCCGGCCAGGGGCTGCGGGCCCTGGGCGTCGTCGTCGGGCGCGCCGCCGCGCAGCGCCAGGATCTCGCCCAGCAGCTGAGGATCGACGTGGATCTCACCGCCCGGCAGGATGCGCGGCGCCGGCCCCACCGCTGCCTGGAGCTGGGTGCGCAGCGCGGCGAGCGCCTGCCGGTCGCAGTTCCACCAGCCGCCCCGCCGTTGGTGCGGCGTGGCGACGATGGCTTCGCAGCCGGCGGCGGCGGCGGCGTGGCACATCTCCACCGCCTGCTCCAGCGTGCGCGGTCCGTCGTCGATGCCGGGCAGGATGTGGCAGTGGACGTCGATCATGGCGCTCAGGCGGCCGAGCCGGCTTGCGTCGTCGCGGGCTGATCGGCGGCGACGTAGCTCTCGTAGGAGCGGTAGCGCTTGCCGAGCCCGGAGTGGGAGGACCGATAGCGGTTGAGCACGGCTCCCAGGATCCGCACGTCGGCCTGGCGCAGGCGGTCGCGGCACAGGCGGGCCTCTTCGCGCGTCACCTTGCCGCTGCGCAGCGTCAGCACCACGCCGTCGGCCATCACGCCGACGATGGTGGCGTCGGTGACCGCGAGAGCCGGCGGGGTGTCGATGATGACGTACTCGAAATGGCTGCGCACGGTGTGCAGCCACTCCTTCATGCGGTCCGATGACAGCAGCTCCGAGGGGTTGGGGGCGATCGGTCCGGACGGGATCACCCACAGGTGCGGAATGGCGGAGCGCTGGACGATTTCGTCGGCGCCCATGCCCGCGGTCAGGTGGCTCACCAGGCCGATCTGGTTGGACAGGCGGAAGACCTGGTGCAGGCGGGGCTTGCGCAGGTCCGCGTCGACGATCAGCACCGGCCGCCCCAGCTGCGCCAGGACGATCGCCAGGTTGGTGGCGGTCGCCGTCTTGCCCTCGCCGGCGGTGGCGGAGGTGACCGCCACCACTTTCAGCTCGCGGGCGCTGGACAGCAGCATCGCGGTGCGCAGCGAGCGGTAGGCTTCCGAGATCTGGGTGCGCGGCAGCTCGTGCGGCACCAGCTCGATCTGCGTCGGCGCCGCCTGCCGGTTGGCGGCGCCGCGCTTCCTGTCCAGGCGCTCGCTGCCGTCGGCGGCAGTCCCCACGGCGGGCGGCGGGCCGGCCGGTTGCGCCGCGGCAGCCGCGGCGCCGGCGCCGCGGGTTTCGCGCCCCGCCCGGCCGGCGCGGGTGGCCGGCAGCGGCGGCGCCGCGGGCGCGCCGGTGGTCGCCGGCGACTGGAAGTAGCCGGACCCCGAGCCGTACCCGTAGCCGTAGCCGTAGCGCTCGCCATAGCCGTAGGACTTGCCGGCTTCGACGATGTCCTGGATGACCGCCAGCGTCGGCAGGCCCAGGCGCCGTTCCACTTCGTCGGGGGTCTTGATGGTGCGGTCGAGGAATTCGATGAGCAGCGCCGAGCCGACGCCCAGCAGCAGGCCGAACAGCAGGCCGTAGGAGACGTCGCGGCGCAGCGACGGATAGAACGGTCCGCCCGGCACCAGGGCGCGATCGACGATGTGGATGTTCGAGTCGCGGGTGTCCTGCAGGCGCGCCTGCACCTCGTTTTCGGAATGCTTGTGCTGCAGCTCGTTGAGCGTGTCGGTGCGGGCTTTGATCTCGTTGACCAGGCTGTTGTATTCGACCGCCACGGTATTCTGATCCATCGCCTGCGACTTGATCTTGTTGATCTCTGTTTCCAGCGCCTGCTCCTGGGCCAGCGCCGTCAGGTAGGCGGTGTGGGCGCTCTTGCGCGCGTTGGCGACCATCTCACCGACCACCGCGGTGATGTGCTGCTTGTTCTTTTCGATCTCGGTATGCAGCGACTGCATCGCCGGCCACTCGGGCTTGTAGGTTTTGAGCTTGGTGTCGTAGTCGCGCTCCAGCTTGAGCTGGTCGGCGCGCAGGCTGGAGATGACTCCCGGTTGCAGGGCGTCCGCCACGCTGTCGTCGGGCGCCGTCATCAGGCCGTGATAGGTCGCCTCTTTGTCGATGCGGGTGTTCTTGGCGTCCATGTAGCTGCCGTTGAGCGATTGCAGCCGCTGCATGGTGACGTTGGCGCCGGGCTCCATGGTCACGATGTCGGTGCGGCGGCTGTACGCCTGCAGCTTCGCTTCCTTGTCGCCGATCTCCTTTTGCAGCGCCTCGATCTGCGAGCTGAGAAACGTCGAGGTCTTGCCGGCGCTGTTGAAGCGGTACTCGATCCCCATGTCGATGAAGGCGTCCGCAAAACCGTTGGCGGCGCGGGCGGCGAACAGGGGCGAGGAGGCGTGATACGAGATCTCCACCAGCTGGGTGTTGCGCACCGGCTCGACCGAGAGCCCCGACCGCAGCCGCTCGGCAAGCCCGCCCAGGGTCGTCAGGTCGTCGTCGGCGGTCGGCGCATGGTTGTCGGCGCCGACGGCGCCAACGGCGCCGGGTGCACCGCCTGCAGTGGGCGCGCCGCCGAGCGGCGACCGCGACGCGAGCTGCGCCAGCGACGCGCTGACGCCGCCGCCGGAGCGGCCGGGATTGAACACCGGGTCGGACGCCAGGTCCAGGCGCTTGACCACCCGCTCGGCCAGACCGCGGCTTTCCAGCAGCGCGTACTGGGTGGGGTAGTACTCGGCGTCAAAGTAGCTTTCCAGCCAGGGTGCCTGGCTGGTCAGCGTCGGCGCCAGGGTGCGGCGCTCGATCTGGATGATCGCCGTCGCCACGTAGGCCTTGGGAGTGATGGCGTAATGGATGGCCCCGCCGATCACCGCGATCAGGCAGGCGGCCGCCACCAGCTTCCAGTGGCGCCGCACCATCGCCAGGTATTCGGCCAGGTTGAATTCTGATTCGGGCTCGGGCGCCGCGACCTCGTCGTCGAGGGCCGGCAGGGCCGCGACAGCCATGGCGGTTTTCTTCAAAAGAAGGACTCCTTGACGACCACGATGTCGCCCTGGCGCAGCTCGACGTCGGGGTCCTTGCCGGCCAGGATGCGGTTGTAGTCCACCTCAAGCTCGGGTGCACCGGCGGCCGCGTCGGAGCGCTTGACGCGCAGCTTGTGCGAGGCGCGGTCGGTGAGGCCGCCGGCACGCGCGATGACGGCCAGCACAGTGATGCGGTCGGTGCTCTTGAAGGGCACCGCTCCGGGGTGGTTCACCGCCCCCAGGCAGTACAGGGTGATCTCCACCGCGTTGGGTACGTTGATCAGGTCGTTGGCGACCAGCGGGATGTTGACCCGCGGATCGGCGCGCACCAGCAGGTCGTCGAGCGAAATGGTCACCTGGTCGGACAGGCCGTCGTCGGCGCGGCGCAGGACGTACAGGACGTTGCCGCGGTTCTCGGCCACGCCGCCCGCGGCGGTGAGCGCTTCGAGCAGCGTCCAGCGCCCCGAAAAGGCAAGGCTGCCGGGCAGCTTGACCGCGCCGATGACCGAGATCGGCCGCGATTTGAATTCCTGCACTTCCACCGCGACGGTGGCGCGCTGCGCGTATTTGGCTTCCAGCAGGAGCTTGAGCTTTTCGCCGACTTCCGTTTCGGTGAGGCCGGCGACCGCCAGGTCGGGCAGCGGCGCCATGCTGATCGAGCCGTCTTCGGAAACCCTGCGGGTGCCGTTGAGCTCGGGCATTTCGAACACCTTGATGTCAAGCAGGTCGCGCGGACCGACGCGATAGCCCGGCCGGCTTGGTTCGCCGGGCGCGGACGTTCCCGCCGCAGGTTGAGGGGGCACCTGCGCTCCGGCCAACCCTCCCAGGGAAAGCAGCCCGGCAAACGCCCATAAGAATAAGTCTATCTTCTTCACGCCATTAACGTTACCGGAAGTATTCTAGCAGCAATGGCGGCGCCGGTCCAGGGGCGCCGCAGTGCTGCGGTGCTGCCGGCGCCGCCGTCGTTCTGCAACGGATACGTGGCGCCGCGGATTCCCGATGAGTCGCGCCGGGGAGCCGGCGGGCGCCTACGGCTCCACTGCGTTGGGCGGCCGGCCGGCGGCGAGGTTGAGGTTGAGGCCCAGGGTGTTGATCGAGCGTGCCAGGCCCGGCAGGTTGGAGGTAAAGCGCGTGCTCGAACCGACCAGGCTGACCACGGCGCCGCGCGCCACGTCGAAGGACAGCGCGCCGCCGAACGACACCAGGTCGTCGTGCCGCTCCGGCGTGCCGGTGGCGCCGGCGATTTGGGTATAGCCCAGGCTGCCGGTCTCACCGAAGCCGCTGACCTTGGCGCGGGCGCCCAGCTTGACGTGCAGCGCCACGCCGTGGCGCAGGTCGTCGAAGTAGGAATAGTCGGGCAGCAGCGAATAGACCAGGTTGCGGTTGGCGTAGACGAAGACTTCGGTCGCCGGAGTGATCTCGTAGGAGACCGTGATGTGGCCGGTGGTCTTGTCGTAATGGGCGAACGACGACCCCTGCGTCGCCGACAGCGACCGCTGGGCCAGGTCGACCTCGAAGAACAGGCGCCCGTGCTCGCGCGACAGCTCCAGCACCGGCGCCGTGCCGGAGTTGGAGCGGTTGGGGACGCCGGGCAGGTGGTCGTCAAAGGTGACGTCGGAATGCTCGGCGCCGGCGCCCACCAGCCAGCCGGGGGCCGGCCGCCAGCGCAGCCCGGCGCGCTCGACGCGCTCCTCGTGGTTGAGCTCGTCGAGCTCTACGGCGGTGGGGTCGTCGGCGCTGGCGAGGTTGGTCTGGCGGGTGATCTCGCCGCTGACGAAGGGCGACAGGGTGGACGTCGCCGCCACCTCGACGGTGGCCGCGACGTGGTCGATGCGGGCGCTGGTCAGGGTGGGCAGCTCGGCGGTGAGGATCTGCTGCTGCGTGTCGCTGCCGGCCGTGAGCCGCAGCGTCAGGCGGTTGAAAAAGCCGTCGAAGCCGGCGCCGTACAGGCCGTCGAAGCGCCGCCGGTCGCTCTCTTTCTGCCACCAGACGTACTCGGGCAGAGCGTAGGCGGTCCACATCGCCTTGCTGCCGGCGGGCAGGTAGAAGCGCGCGCCGCCGGCGACGGTGGCGGTGAAGTCGGTGGGGTTCGCGTCGCCCGCCGAGCCCAGCAGGTTCTTGACGTAATCGACGTCCTTGAGCTCGAACGCCGGCGCGATCTTGAGCGCGCCCAGGCTGAAGCGGGCGCTCTGGGCTTCCTTTTCCAGCTCGCCCTTGCGATCGATCGGGCGCCCCTCGGGGCCGCCGGGGGTCGTATACTCGGTGAATTGAGCCCAGGCGGAGCTGGCGACGAACAGCGACAGGAGGGTTGCACTGCAAGACCGGGTGAGCCGCCGCATAGTCTCTCCGTGCAGCAGAGCGTTGGATTGATGCCGGACCAAGGGAAAGCGGCGCCATGATACGCCATTCCGGCGCGGCTTTGACCGCCCTGCTGGTCGCCCTGGTGATCTGGGCGCCGCTGCCCTTTGGCGGCGTCACCACCTGGGCCGAGGCGAGCCTGCAGACGCTGGCCTTCCTGGCCCTCGCCCTGGCGATGGTGGTGGTCGAGCGCGCCTCCGATCTGCGCCCGGTGGCGCTGCCGGCGCTGGCGCTGGGCGGCGTGGCGCTCGTCGGGGTGCTGCAGGCGCTGCCCTGGCCGGCGGCGCTGGTCGGGGTGCTGTCGCCGGGTGCGGCGCGGCTCTACGGGCAGGCGGGGGCGCTGGCCGGCGCCGCCGCGGCGACCCACTTCAGCCTGGCGCCCGCCGCCACCTGGGCCGCGGCGCTCAGCTGGGCCGCGACCGCCGCCTGCCTGCTGGCCGGCGCTGCCGCGGGGCGCCGGCGCTATCGACGGCGTTGGGTGGGCGGAGCGTTGCTGGTCAGCGCCGTGGCCCAGATCTTCGTCGGCGCGCGCGCCGCCAACGCCGGCGACCGCACGCTGTGGGGAGTCGAGGTGCCGATCATAACCAGCCGGCTGCACGGCACCTTCTTCAACTCCAATCACCTGGCGCTCTACCTGGAGATGGCGCTGGCGGTGTGCTTCGCCTGGGGCTGGTGGGCGGTGCGCAGCTCGCGTGGGGACGGCGCCCTGGAAAAGCGCATCCTGGCGCTGGCGCCGCCGGCGCTGGTGTGGTTGACGCTCTTTGCCGGGCTGTCGTTCACCGCCTCGCGCGGCGGCCTGCTGGCGGCCTTGGCCGGCATCCTGGTCCAGGGCGCGCTGCTGGCCACGCTGCGGCGGCGGTGGGCGCCGGCGGCCCTGGGCGCGGCGGTGGCCGGTGTGGGGATCGCCACGGTGCTCGCCCTGGGATTGCAGTCCGGACCGGCGCGGATGCTGGCGACGCTGCCTTTCGACGTCAGCCTGGGGGCGCGGCGTCAGGCATGGGCGGCGACGTTCGCGCTGTGGCGGCGCTTTCCGCTGGCCGGCACCGGGCTGGGCACCTTTCGCGACGCCTTCACGCTGACGCAGCCGGCGGACCTGGACGGCACCTGGTGGCATGCGCACAGCGGGCCGCTGGAGCTGCTGGCGACCGCGGGTCCGGTGGGGCCTCTGCTGATCGCCGCCGGCCTGGTGGCGCTGGTGATGCGCCTGCTGGTCGTGCTGCGGCGCGGGCGGCGCTCCGAAGACCGGGCGGCGGGCCTGGCGGCGCTGGGTGCGCTGGCCATGGCGGTGGCGCACGAAGGGCTCGATTTTGGGCTGACGATGCCCGCCAATGCGCTCACCCTGGCGGTGCTGGCCGGTGCCGCCGCGACCGCCCGGCTGGCCGCGCCCGAGCCGTCGCCGTCACTCGGTGGCGGTGGCGGTGCCCGTGCCGCTGCCGGCGCCCGAGCCGGCGGCCAGCCGCACGCGGCCGGGACGCACCGCGCCGCCGGCGACGCTTTCGATCTCCAGCAGGTGCAGCCCCGGCCCCAGGGCGGCAGGCAGGGTAAGGGTGGCGCCCGGAGCCACCGGGAAAGCGCCGACCACTGAGTCGTCCAGGCGCACCTCGACGGCGGCGCCCAGCAGCGGCGCGGCGTCGACCGCGATGATGAACGCCGGCGCCTCGCCGGCGGCCAGCAGCTCCAGGCGGGAGGTCGCGCCCTGCACGTCCCAGGCGGCGGCGGGCCACTCGCGGGCCGCCAGGCGCGTCAGGGCCTGCGCCGCCGCCGTCTCGCCCGCGGCGTCGCCGGCGGCGTGGGCGATCGCCGCCTTGACCTGCCAGGTGTTGGGGCGGTCCAGCCAGCTGTGCGGCAGCTCGACCAGCGCATCCTGGGCGTCGGCCGCGGCGTGGCCCTTGGCCAGCAGCATCTTGGCCTTCAGCAGCCGGTAGGGCGCCCACTCCTCGCTCCAGGCCGTGGCGTAGGTGCGCTCCAGCACCTCGGCGCGCGGCAGATCGCCGGTGACCACCGCCGCCATGGCGTCCAGGCGGGGATCCAGGTCGCGGCAGAAACCGGCCAGGCGGGCGAGCGGCCGCTGCGGCAGGGGGCACTCGAAGAGGCGGCAGCGGTCCAGGTTCCAGGCCAGCTGCCGGGCCAGGCGCTCCGCCGTGCGGTGGTCGACCGAGCCGGGCGGGCAGCTTTCCAGCGCGCGGGTGAGCAGCGAAAGGTAGCTGCGGCCGGGCCGCGCTTCGGCGGCGATGGCCAGGAAGCGCTCGCGCGCGTCGGGCGCCCCCGGCCGCTCCGCCGTCGCGGCCAGGCGGTACGCCAGGCTTTCGCGCAGGACCTGGTTCCAGCGATCGCGGGCGGCGCAATAGCCCGTCCAATCGGCGTGCTGGGAGTAGAACTGCTGCACCGTGTCCCACGCTTCCGGGTCGTGGGGGATGACCGCAAAGGCTTCGGCGCGGCTCGCCGCCGTGGTCAGCCAGGGCGCCAGCAGGCCGGCGAGCACCTGCGGATCGGCAAAGACGCTGGTCAGCAGCTGCTTTTCGCGCTCGCGCTTGGCGGCCGAGAGCTGCGGCCACAGCTCCAGGTAGGCGGCGGCCAGCAGGCGGGCGGCGTCGGTGCGCCCGGGGGCCAGCGCCATCGCCGCTTCCAGGGGCCGCTCCCAGGTCGGCGCCTGGGTGAACAGCCGCGTGTCGTGCGCCTGCGACCACGAGAGATAGGTCGCGGCGCCCAGCACCATCGCCGCCTCCCAGGCCGCCGGGCGCGCCGTCAGGCCGGCCCCCGCCAGCCCCGCCGTCTCCGCCAGGCGCGACGCCGCGGTGCCCTGCCGGCCGTCGTCGCCGGCGGCCGGCAGGTCGGCGCGACGGGTGGGATCGAGCTCGGCGGCGAGCGCGGCGCGCGCCGCCCGCAGGTCGACGCGGCCCGGATCGGGCTCGTACTCCAGCTCGCGCGGCACCGTGGCGCCGCCGGCCACCAGCCACGCCGCCATCTGTTCCTGGCGTGCCGCCAGCGCGTGCTGCTGCGCCATCGCCACCGCCGCCAGCGCCAGCCCCGCCAGCGCGCCGCCGGCACGCCACGCCAGCCCGCCGCGATGCAGCCACGCCCCTGGCGTGCCGGCCTGCCCGGAGCCGCCGCCGCGATCGCCGGCGGGCTCCGAGCCGGGCACCGAACCCGGCCGTTGCATGTTCATGGCCCGATGATACCAAGGCCCTCTACGAGGCGCGCCGCCGGCGGCGTCAGGCACCCCCGATCGACCTGGCGCAGAGGCGGGGCTGCGGGGGGAGCCGTCGCCGCTGATCTATGCTCATGGCGATGTCCGGCCGCGGAGTGCGCTTCGATCCTCCCGCGCTGCCGCTGACGCCGGCGGTGCGCTGGATGCTGCTGCGCGCCTTCGGGCCGCCGGGCGCCGCCCTGGGTGCGGTGGGAGCGGTTGGGGCAGCGGGCGCGGCAGGTGCAGCGGGTGGGGCGGCGCCGCCGGCGGTGGCGCCCGCGGCGGCGCTGGCGCTCAGCCGGCGCTTCGACCTTGCGGCGCGCATCGCGGCGCGCCAGGGGCGGGCGCGGCTGGCGGCGGAGCTGGGCGAAACCGCGGTGGTGGAAGGCTTCGTGCACGACCGCGCGGCGGCGGCCGCGGCAACGCTGCGCGCCATGGCGCTGGTCGAGCAGGTGGCGGCGGCGGCGGCGGCGCGGCAGATTCCGGTGGTGTTCCTCAAGCTGGCGGCCCTGGAGCTGCTGGGCGTGCTGGCGCCGGGCAGCCGGGCGGGTTGCGACCTGGACGTGCTGGCGCCGGCGGAGCGGGCCGGCGAGCTGCTGCAGGCGCTGGTCGAGCGCGGCTTTCGCGCCTCGCCGCTGCCCGAGCAGGAGCACCAGCTGGCCGCCCTGGAGGGGCCGGACGGAGTTGTCGAGGTGCACCGGATGCTGCTCGGCGTGCGCCTCGATGGCCGGCCCGACCAGCCTGACCAGCGCCCCGGGCAAACCCGGCAACCCCGGCGACGCGCGCGATCAGCGCGGTGGGCCGACTTGCAGCGAGCGGGCCTGCTGACCGCGCTGCCGCGGCTGCCGGGCGCCGCGGCGGTGCCGGTGCCGGCGGTGGCCGCGGCGCATGCGCTGGTGCACGGCATCGCCCAGCACGGCTGGGCGCCGGGCTCGTATTCGCTGCTCAGGATGGTCGGCGACCTGATCGACCTGGGCTTTGCCGAGTCCCGTCCGCTCGCCGCGAGCGTCGCCGCATGGGTCGCCGGCGACGTGACGCCGGTGGAGGTGGAGGCGGCGCGGCGCTTGGCGGCGGAGCTGGCGGCGGGTGCGTGGGAGGATTCGCGGGCGCCCGAGGCGGTGCTGCTGCGGCACGCCCTGGCCGGCCGTCTGGACCCGGAATACCAGCGCTCGCTGCGCCTGGCGCTGTTCCGCCGGCAGCCGAGCGACCTGCCGCAGGCGCTGCGGCTGGCGCGGGCGGTCGCCGGCACCGTGTGGCTCAGCCGCGCGCGGGTGGACGCGATCTACGGGCCGCCGCGCCACCGCCTGGGCTACCTGGGCCGCCGGCTGCTGCGACCGCTCGACCTGCTGGCCCGGCTCGCCAGCTCCGCCCGCCAGGCCTGGCGCGTCCGCCGCCGCCCGGCCGGGAACGCGGGCGGCGGCGGCACGGCGCCGTAGCGGTCAGGCCGCTGGTCTGTCTAGTTGGTGCACACCGTGGGGCAATAGGTTTCGAAGTAGGTGACGCACTCGCTGCGCGGGCCGGTCATGGCGGCGACCCGGGGGAGCTGGCCGTGGCTGAGCTGCTGCAGGGTTTCGCGGCTCAGCTTCATCGACTTTTTGGTCTTCATCAACGTTTCTCCTGGGGCTGCGAAGCGTTCGAGCGGACGCGCCCGAGCGCGCGCGGCGCTCCTACTTCGCAGGGTGCCTGGCGGCGGGTGAAGCGGTCCCCGCCGGGCTCGCCGCCGCCGGCGCAGGCGGACATATACTCCTCCCGCCGTGAGCAAGCCCCGATCCAACCGCGGCCGGCGCCCCCCCGCCGCCGCCGGTCCCGCCGCCTCGGCGTCGAGGCGCCGCCAGACGGTGGCCGGCGCCGTCGCCGCGATGCCCGCGGTGCCCTGGAAGGCGCTGGCGCCGACCGGAAAGGCGGCGGTGGCGCTGCTCTGGCTGCTGGTGCTGGTGCCCGCCTGGTGGTATTCGCCGGCGGCCAAGGATGCGTTCCGGTTGCCCAAGCTGATGCTGGCCGAGTGGCTGGGCCTTGCGTCGCTTTTGCCGCTGGCCTGGCAGCTGTCGCGCGTGCCGCGGATCGGGTGGCGCGACCTGTGGCGATGGCCGGCGGTGCGCGCCGTGGTGCCGCTCCTGGCGATCGCGACCCTGGGGCTGGCGACCAGCGCCCACGCCCTGCACGTGCGGCAGGGGCTGATCGACCTTTGGATCGGCGCGGCGTGCCTGGTGGGGTGGAGCGTGGCGCTGCCGGCCGGCCGGCTGGGACGCCTGCTCGGCCTGCTGCTGGTGCCCGCGATCGCCCTGGCCGTGCTGGGCATCCTGCAGTTCCACGGCGTGCTGCACGCGCCGGTCGGCGGCATGCACGGGACGGCGCCGCGCTTCAGCGTGATCTCGCGGGCAGGCAATCCTGGCGACCTGGGCGCTTTCCTGGTGCTCCCCTGCCTGGTCGCGCAGTGGCTGCTGGCGCGGGCGCCGCGGCGGCGGGGGTGGCTGCTGGCGGCGCTGGCGATCTGTGCCTACGGCGTGGCGATCACCCAGACGGTCGCCGCGCTGTCGGCGCTGCTGGTCGGCAGCCTGGTGCTGTGGGGCGCCGCCCTGGGACGCGGCGTCGCCGCCGGCCAGCGCGCCAGGATCGCCGGGGCCGTGGTGGCGCTCGGCCTGGTCGCCGCCCTGGCCGCCGCCGCGGTGCCGGCGCTGCGCCAGCGCGTGGCGGACAAGCTGGCCGCGGCGCGGCACGGAGACTGGAACGACGTGCTGACCGGGCGGGTGGACGGTTGGCGGGCGGCCCTGTGGATGCTCGGCCAGCACCCCTGGAGCGGGGTCGGCCAGGGCGCTTTCCGCGCCGAGTTCGCGCCCGCCAAGCTGGCCCTGCTGGACCGCGGCGCCAGGCCGTTCTACTCGGGCCAGCAGCAGAGCTTCGTCAACGCCCACGACGAGGCGCTGGAGGTTGGCGCCGACCTGGGCTGGCCGGGCCTGGTCGCGCTCGCCTGGGCGCTCTGGGTCCTGGCGGCGGCGGTGCGTGCCGGCGATGCCCGCGATGCCAGCAATGGGGGCGATGGCGGTGTCGAGCGGTCCGACCCCACGGCTGGCCAGGCGCCCGGCGAGCGGGCGGCGCGGGCGGATGCCGCCCTGGCCATGGCGGGGACGGCGGCGCTCGGCGTGCTGGCGCTGGTCGACTTCCCGTTCCGCATCGCGCTGGTGGCGTTCCCGGCCCTGCTGCTCCTCGCCTGGGTGCTGGCGCGGGCCGGCGCCGCCGTCGCGGCGGAGGGTGGCGCGTGAAGGGGCGGCCGCTGGCGGTGGCGTTGATCGTCGTGCTGGCGGTGGCGCTCGGCGCCCAGAGCGTGCGCTGGCGCGACCGGCTGCTGGCCAGCGAGCTGGTCAACGAGGTGGAGGTGATCTCGGTCAGCGCCGCCACCCGCGGCTCGGCGACGCTCGAGCGGGTGCTGCCCGGCGTGCTGGCGGCGTTGCGGCGCGCCGGCGACGCCGATCCGCTGGACGTGGAGGTGCCGCTGGCGCGCGGCTCGCTGTACTACCTGCTGCGGCGTCCCGACGAGGCGATCGCCAGCTACCAGAGCGCCGCGGAGCTGGAACCGCACGCCGAGATCCTGCTGCACCTGGGCGACGCCCTGCTCGCCGCCGGGCGCCAGGACGAAGCCCGCCGCAGCTATCGCGACGCGCTTCGCCTGGCCCCCTGGCTGTGGCCGCTGGTGCCTGCCGGGGAGCGGTAGCGTCCCGCTCGCCGCCCCCCGGCAAGCGACCTGGCTACCAGGGCGACGGCTCAGGGTCCGACAGGTGCCATGGCACCGGGGGCGGATTGGAGGTCTTCCAGGGCGAGGGTTCGGGATTGAGCCGGATCGGCCCGATCGGCAGCCACGGCGACGGCTGAGGGCCGCTGCCGCGGACGGCGCGCAGCGCCTGGCCGGGCGCTGTCGAACGGTGAATCTTCTTCATTGCGTCTCCTTTTCCTGAAGTACGGCACACAAGATAGAAGCATGTGCATTTGAGCGCGCAATGCGTGACCGCGCTCCCGCGAGACGTCCCCCCTGCTTCTGGTAGCATGGCGGCGGCAGCCATGCCTGCCTGGCCGGGCCATGACCCCTTCCTCCAACCAAACCGCCGCGGATGACCCCGGCACGCGCGTCGCGGCGGCGTTGCGCGACATGGCGCGCCAGCAGCCGATCGTGCTGGCCGTCAGCGGCGACTGCATGGCGCCGGTGCTGCGCCACGGCGACCGCGTGCAGGTGGCGCCGGCGCGCCGCTACTGGCCGGGCGACATCGTGGCGCTGCCGACGGCGCAGGGGCGGGTGGCGGTGCACCGGTTGCTCGGCTACCGGCTGGCCGCGGGGCGCTGGCTGTGCGTGACGCGCGGCGACCTGTGCGCCAGCCCCGACGCGCCGCTGCCGGCGCGGCTGCTGCTGGGGCGGGCCAGCGTGCGCCCGTCGCTCGCCGCGCGGGTCCGGGCCGTCGCGGCGTTCGCCGCTCTCGCGTTTGCCGCCGCCCGGCGCCGGGCGGCGGGTCGCCCGGCGTGAGCTTCGGCGCCAAATACCTGCGGCGTCCCGATCGCTTCCCGCACGTCGAGGACAGCGAGCCGTGGGGCGAATGCCAGGTGGCGCTCGACCTGCCGGGCGGTCCCTACCACTTCACCGGTCTTTCGGCGGCGCAGCTGGATGGCGTGCGGGCGGCGTTCCCCGGCGCCGTCGCGGCGGGTGCTGCCGCCGGCGCGACGGCCCCCTGCCGGCTGCTGCGTGCCGCCGCCGGCGACTTCCTGCCGGTCGACACGCGCGGCTGGGAGTACGCCATGGATGCCGACTGGCAGCCCCAGGCGGTGCGGTTCGCGGGGCTGGGGCTGCTGGCGCGGCTGGATTGGAAGCCGGGCTTGACGGGCGGCGCGCTGTGGACCTGCGAGGACGGCGGCGCGCGCTTTCCGGGCGTGTTCGAAAACTTCCTGCGCATCCTGGTCGCCTACCGCCTGGTGGAGATCGGCGGTGTCGTGCTGCACAGCGCGGGGGTGGTCAAGAACGGCGCGGCGTTCCTGTTTCTGGGGCGCTCCGGCGCCGGCAAGACCACCATTTCGCGGCTCAGCCTGGCGCGCGGCGGCGAGGTGCTGAGCGACGACCTCAACGCCCTGTTCCCCGCCCCCGGCGGCTGCGAGGTGCGCCAGCTGCCCTTCACCGGCGACCTGGGGGAGCGCGGCGCGGTGCGGCGGGCGGTGCCCCTGGGCGCGCTGGTGCGGCTCGAGCAGGACACCCTGGACGCGGTGTCGCCGCTGCCGCGGGCGCGCGCGCTGGCCTGCCTGCTGGCCTGCTCGCCGTTCGTCAACGTCGATCCCTACCGGCGCGATCGCCTGGAGGGAGCCCTGCTCGCCCTGCTCGCCGCCGCCCGCCGCCCGGCGCTCGCGCTGCGCTTCTCGTTGGGCGGTGGCTTCTGGTCTATAATCGACGCAAAATGAAGCAGATCGAAGGTTTAGGCTTGCAACCCGACAGCGTTCTCCAGCGCTCGGGCGATGTGCGCTTTCGCGTCGTCGACGACGAAGGGGTGGTGGTGCGCCAGGCGGCGGGCGAAGTGCTGGTGCTCAACGCCATGGCAACCCGCATCCTGGCCCTTGCCGACGGCGTCGCGCCGGTCGACGCGTGGGTCCAGGCCCTGCTCGCCGAGTACGACGTGGACCGTCAGGTGCTGCAACGGGACGTGCTCGCCTTTGCCGCGGAGCTGCTGGAGGAGGGCATGCTGGAACCCGCCGCCGCCCCCGCCAGCCCGCCGCCTGCGACAATGGCGACGGCGCCCGGTGCCGGGGCAGGCCCGACGCATAAGGACGGCGCATGAGCTTTCAAGACGTGCTGCAGCGCACCTGGACCGGCAACCACCTGTTTTCGGTTCTGGTGGAGCTGACCTATCGCTGCAACCTCGACTGCTTCTTCTGCTACAACGACCTGGCACAGCGCGGCAAGCCGCTGTCGGCGGCACAATATTGCTCATTCTTCGCCGACCTGCGCGATCTGCAGGTGCTCAACCTCACCCTCACCGGCGGTGAGCCGCTGGCGCATCCGGACTTTCTACAGCTGGGCGCCAAGGCGCGCGAGCTGGGCTTCGTGGTGCGCATCAAGTCGAACGGTCATTCGCTGCGCGGCGCCATGGCGCGCCGCATCCGCGACCAGGTCGATCCCTTTCTGATCGAAGTCAGCCTGCATGGCGCGACGGCGGCGACGCACGACCGCCAGACGCGGGTGCCGGGGAGCTTCGATCGATTGCTGGCCAACCTGCGCGCGGCGCGGCGCCTGGGGCTGCGCCTCAAGATCAACTCCACGATGACGGCGTGGAACGAGCACGAAGTCGAAGGCATGCTGGCGCTGGCCGACGATCTGGGGCTGCCGCTGCAAATAGATCCCGAGGTGACGCAGCGCGACGACGGCGGCCGCGAGCCGCTGGCGATCACCGCGTCCCACGCCGGCGTGCAGCGCCTGTTCGAGCTGCTGGCGGCCAGGGCCGAGGGCGCCGCGGTCCAGGACGCCTCCGGCGCAACGTCCCCCGCGCCCAGGCCGGCGGGCGCTCCGGTCGAGCTCATGCGCCAGGCCGACGACGGGTTGCCGACGGGCGGGGTCGACAAGCACTGCGGCGCCGGTTCCTCGGGCATCGCCGTCGATCCGTTCGGCAACGTCTACCCCTGCGTGCAGTGGCGGCGGCCGGTCGGCAATCTCCATGAGCGCTCGATCCGCGACATCTGGGCCAGCTCAGCCGGCCTGGACCAGGTGCGCGCCTTGACGGTTGCCGCCAAGCAGCGGGTCGACGAATTTGGCGAGGGGGGGGCGCTGCTGGCGTTCTGTCCGGGCAACGCCGCGGCGTTGACCGGCGATCCGCTGCAAATCTATCCGGGGGCGCTGCGCCGGATGGAGATCGCCTCCGCGGCGCAACAGGCGATCAAAGCCAGACGGGCGCTGCTGCCGATCCTGCGCTGACCGGCGGCGCAGCAGCAGGGTCTGGCTGCACTTCAGGACGAAATAGGGCCGGTGGGGCAGTGGCCGCGGTCCGCCTTGGCCGGCGGCGACGGGCTGCAGATGGACGCCATGGCCTCCAACGGCTCGCGAAACAGGATGCGCGGCGGAGCATAGGGACGGCGCGCGCTGGTCCCGTCGGTCTCCGCTGCCGGGTGCTGTCTGGAGATCATCTGTTGCTTCCCCTTCGCTCGCTCTCGGGCGATGTCAATAGCGCGCCACCTTGACGAAACTGGTTTGGTCCCGGAGCCTGCGCGGACCATTATATGTCATATGTGCCGTCCATGCAGCCACTTTCAGGTCCATGGCCGATGCATGCAAAAATGCAATATTAACGATCTTTTGTGTCGCCGCGCCGGCGCGCGGTCACCACCAGTACGCGGCAGCGCCGCGCCGCGGATGGCGCCCGGGCGGGAGCTTGACCGCTGCGCTGCGATCACGCCGCACCTCAGACGCCGCGCGACGACAGGACGATCCGCACCGTGCGCAGCAAGATCGAAAGGTCGAGCCATAGCGTCCAATTGGCGGCGTACGCCAGGTCGTAGCGCAGCTTGTTCTGCGGGCTTGAGTGGTATTCGCCGTTGACCTGCGCCAGACCGGTGAGCCCCGGCGCGAGCGAAAAGCGCTCGGCGTAGCCGGGGATCTCCTTGACATAGCGCTGCACGAACCCGGGCCGCTCGGGGCGCGGCCCCACCAGGCTCATGCTGCCCGCCAGGACGTTCCACAGCTGCGGGATCTCGTCCAGGCGGAAGCGCCGCAACAAGGCGCCGCAGGGGGTGAGCCGCGGATCGCCGGGTTGCGCCAGCACCTCGCCGGAGTCGGCTTCGGCGTCGATGCGCATCGTCCGCAGCTTGAGCAGGGTGAAGGGGCGCTGGCCGCGGCCGACACGCACCTGGGCGTACACCACCGGCCCCGGCGAGGTGAGCCGCACCGCCAGCGCACAGGCGGCCAGCACGGGGACGGCGGCGGCCAGCAGCAACCCCCCCGCCGTCAGGTCGAGCAGGCGCTTGAGCGGCCAGTTGATCCGCCACTCCGATTCGCGCACCACCTCGATCAGCGGCAGGTCGTGCACCCAGCGGTAGCGCATGCGGCCGATGAGGCTTTCGAAGGGCCCCGGCAGCAGCAATACGTTGGTGTGATCGGGCCGCGTTCCGGCCAGGGCGTCGATCAGCCGCGTCTGCCACGAGTCGCCGCTGTCGGCAAGGATGATGTCTTCGACGATGCCCGCGGCCAGCAGGTTGGGCAGGTCGTCCGCCGTTCCCAAAAGCGGTCCCAGGGCAGGCTCGACGGGATCGACAGCGGCGCGAGCGGCCGCCGGCGGCTGGCCCGGCAGCGGCACGAAGCCGGCGACGGTGAGCCCGTGCCAGCGGTACTTGGCCAGGGTGCGGGCGATCTCGCCGGCCGCCTGCCCGTCGCCGACGATCGCGACCCGCCGTTCGCGCAGCTGGCTGCTGCGGTCGATGACGCTGCGCCAGAGCAACAGCGCCGCCAGGTCGAACAGCACGTACAGCAGCAGCACCGAGCGCGGGAAGCTGCGGAAGGTAAAAAAGAAGTAGCCGGTGAGCGCGGCGCCCTGGATCGCCGCGGCGCCGGCGAGCAGGCGCAGCGCCTCGGTGCGTGAGCGCGGGTGCGGCCTGTCGTAGAAACCGAAAAAGTAGAGGCTGGCGAACTGCGCCAGCAGCGCGACCCCCCAGTCGCGGCGCAGGAACAGCAACCGGTCGCCGGGCAGCAGCCCGGCGGTGAACGGCAGCGGCAGGTGGATGCGGACCCAGAACGCGGCGCCAAACGCCGCGGCCGTGGCCGCCGCGTCGCCGATCGCGCGCAGGACCTGCTTGCCGCGGCTTTCTCGCCGCAGGCTCATCGGCGCCGACCTTTGCCCATTGGCACAACTCTATCCGATCTCGCCGCTTGACCCTGGCGGCGGTGCGCAGTAGTCTGCCCCCGCAACCGCCTGTCTGGCCGTGCCGCCTGCCTTCCAGCACTTCGAACGATGAAAGTCATCGACCACCTGGCGCGATCGCAGCGCCCGCTGATCAGCTTCGAGATCATCCCGCCGCTGCGCGGCGGCAACGTGCGGCCGCTGCTGGCCCTGGTCGACGACCTGGTGAAGTACCGGCCGCCGTTCATCGACATCACCAGCCATGCGGCGGAGGTGATCTACGAAGAAACGCCCAAGGGTATCCAGCGCCGGGTCAAGCGCAAGCGGCCGGGCACCCTGGGGGTGTGCGCGCTGCTGCAGAACAAATACCAGATCGACGCCGTGCCGCACATCCTCTGCCAGGGGTTTTCCCGCGAGGAGACCGAGGACTTTCTGATCGAGCTCAAGTACCTGGGCATCGACAACGTCCTGGCGGTGCGCGGCGACGACAGCGGCTACGAGAAGCCGCTGCATCACGGCCGCAGCGCCAACCATTTTGCCTGCGACCTGGTGGCGCAGATCGCGGCGATGAATCAGGGCCGCTACCTGGAAGAGGACCTGATGGACGCCGAGCCTTCCGACTTCTGCGTCGGCGTCGGCGGCTATCCCGAAAAGCACTTCGAAGCGCCCAACCTGCGCCTGGACGCGCGGCGGGTCAAGGAGAAGCTGGACGCCGGCGGCCACTACGTGGTCACCCAGATGTTTTTCGACAATCAGTATTTCTTTCGCTTCGTCGAGCTCTGCCGCGAGCTCGGCGTGACGGCGCCGATCATCCCCGGCCTCAAGGTGCTCAGCGCGCACAAACAGCTGTCCACCCTGCCGAGCAACTTCCACGTCGAGATCCCCGCCGCCCTGTCGGACGAAGTGATGGCGGCGCCGCCCGAACGCACCCTGGACATCGGCGTCGAATGGGCGCGCCGGCAGGTCGAGGAGCTGCTGTCGCGCGGCGTGCCCTCGGTGCACTTCTACGTCATGCAGAGCGCCACCGCGATCAAGCGGCTGCTGGACAAGATCGACCTGTGATCGGCGGGCGCCCGCGCGCTCGCTCGTCCGCTGACAGGATTCGCTAGCGGTACAGGCGCGCGCCGCGCTGCAGCTCCTCCACCCAGACCAGCTCGCAGGCCCCCGGCCCGGTGTCCTCGCGGGTCAGCGACGTGGCCCAGCGGAAGCCGCGGTCGCTTTCGACGTCCACCAGCAGGCCGCGCACGTGCACGCTGTCGCCGGAGCCGACGTGCGCCAGGGCGCGCGCCAGGTTGCGCGTGGCCGGGATCATGTGCATGTTGGCCGAATGGGTGGCGATGTAGTGCAGGTCGAGGCTGCCGTCGTGGGTGCGCCAGAAATAGAAGCGCGCCATCTGGGAGTACGAAACCTTGCCGCGGTAGGGTTCCAGCGGCAGCTGGCCCCAGGTCATCACCAGGTCCACCGGCACCAGGAAGGCGCCCGCGTCCAGGCTGTAGGGTTCGGCCGCGGCAACCACCGCGGCGATGTCGAACGCCGCGCGGGGGCGCACCGTCACTTCGCCGCTGCCGGTCGGCACGACGAAGGCCACGCGTTCGGTGTCCGTTTGCAGCGGCTCGCGCTGCCACTCGATCGGCGCATCGGTCGGCACCGATCCGGCGGGCAGGGCGAACCCGCAGCCGCCGGCAGCCAGCCCGGCAAGAGCGGTCAGCCCCAGCAGCAGCAGGGCGCCAGCTGAGCGGGACCGCCGATGGAGCGGGCGGCGGGCGTGGCTGGTCATCGGTGAGGCTAACGCAGGCGGGCGAGGATTTCGCCCAGGTCCGAGCCGATGCGCTGCAGCTGGTCGCGGTGGGTGGCGGCGAGCGGCTCGAGCAGCTCGGCGCCGCGCGGCGTGAGGCTGATGAAGACCTGGCGGCGGTCGTCGGCGCCGGGCTGGCGCACCAGCAGGCCCTGGGACACCAGGCGATCGATCAGGCCGACGGCGCTGTGGTGGCGGATCTGCAGGCACTCGGCCAGCTCGCTCACCGTCAGGCGGTCGGCGCCGCCGAAGCCGCGCACGGCCAGCAGCGCCAGGTACTTTTGCGGCGTCACCCCGGCCCGTCGCGCCGCCTCTTCGCTGAAGTGCAGAAACTGCCGCAAGGCGTAGCGGAAAGCCGCCAGCGTCCGGTATTCCTCGTCGCTCACCGGTCGCGGGCCGGGAGCTGGTTCGCTGCTTCGGGTGCCCATCGTCAGCGGCGGATTGTAGCAGTGTCCATGCCAAGATAATATCGTAATACGATGCAAATGAGGCAAGAGGGCGGAGGCCACGGGGCCGTGCGCGCTCTGGCGCGCGCCCCTGACGGCAAGCTGACCGTGTTGGAGGCGGGCAGCGCCGAACCGCTGGCCGCCCTGGAGCGCCGCCTCACCGAAGAAGAGGTCCGCCAGCCCGGCTGGCTGCGCCGCCGCGGCTGAGGGCGGGAGCAGGGCGCTCTACGCGGTGCGGCGCAGGATCGCGCCGGAGGCGAAGCCGGCGCCAAAGGCCACGTCGATTTCGAAAGGCTTTGCCGGGTCGCTCGCGCGGGTGCCAGGGTTTCGTAATAACCGATCGGAATCGAAGCGGTCGAGGTGTTGCCATAGCGCGCGATGCCGTCGGTATAGACCCTTTCCATCGGCACGCCCAGCTTTTTGCTGACCGCCTCGATGATGCGAAAGTTAGCCTGGTGGGGAAACAGGTAGCTCACGTCGTCCAGGCTGATCGCGGTCTGCCGCGCGTGGTTGTATTTGGCGATCACCGCCAGGATGTCGTTGACCATCGTCTTGACCGCGACCGGGAAGACCCGCGGCCCGTCCATGTGCAGGTAGGGCCGCACGCCCTGATCGCGGTGCGAGAAAGTGTGGTCGCCGTCGTGCTGGCATTCCAGCACCGGGTCGCTGTACAGCAGATCGCCGTAGCGGCCGTCGGCATGGGTGTGGATGGCCTCGATGCCGCCCGCCGGGACGGCGCCCATGACCACCGCGCCGGCGCCGTCACCGAGCACCACGCAGGTCGTGCGGTCGCTCCAGTCGGTGATGTGCGACAGGCCGTCGACGCCGACGACAAGGCACAGGAGGTCGCGGCCGTGCACCTCCCGCTCGACGTAAATCTTGTTGTAGGCCTCTTCCACGGCGTAGATGAATCCGGCGCAACCGGCGCTGACGTCGGCGGCGGCGGCGGTTTCGGCGCCGAGCTCCCGCTGCAGCTGCGTCGCCAGGCTGGGAAACCGCATCCAGGTGTTGACCGCCACCCTGATGTCACCGATCCGGCTGGCGTCGATCCCGGCGTCGGCGATGGCCTGCCGCGCCGCCGACACCGCCATGCCGAGGATGGTTTCCTGCGGTCCCAGGACGCGCCGCTCGCGAATGCCGGTGCGGCGCTGGATCCAGGCGTCGCTGGTATTGACCAGCCGTTCGAGATCGGTGTTGGTGAGCGTTGCGCCGGGAACCCAGCGCCCATGGCCTAGGTAACCGATGTGAAACGCCGCGCGCGGCATGGAATCCTCCTTGAGCCCGCTTCGCCCCTTGCCGACGGTTCGGCGCGAGACGCGTTGATCGACGTCCGCATACAGCGCTGCGCCATGAGGGTTTCTCGCATTCTATACGTGTCCGGGCCGGACGGTAGTGCTCGCCTCCTCCTCCGGTCGTGTCCTCACTCCGTGTTGGTGGCGAAGGCGCCGGGCGGCGGTGGGGGCGGAGGGCGGGACGGTGGCCGCTGCGGGAGCAGATGCCGGGGAGGTTGGCGGCCGGTCGGCCCTGGTGCCGCCGCCGGACCGGCGCCGGCTTGAGGCGGATGCATTGTCGTGGCGCGCAGGAAGTTCCAGCCTGCGCGCCACAACTGGATGGCCGGCGTCCACGGTACCGCGCCCGGCTGGCGCGATTTGCGGCTTGATCTGAGTGCGGCTGGCGCGCTTCAGTCCAGGCAGCCGTCGAGGCAGTCCGTATAGTGGGTGCCGCAGTTCTGCTCGCAGGTCGGATTGCCGTTGCAGCCCTGCAGGCAGAGCGTCTGCTGGCGCCCGCAGTCCTGGACGCAGATGCAGGAGTAGCACGGTACGGCGCTGGCTGGCTGGAGGGCCACCAAGCCGAGCAGGGCGACCATCAATCCGAACAGCAGGACGCGAGTGCGCTTCATCTTTGCATCTCCTTTTGGGGACCTGGGGTGAGCGCCTCATGCGATCATCCCCATAAATGCAAAGTGAAGTCCGCTCGCAATCCGTGACATTCCGCAACCGCCCGCCGTCCGCCAGTCCGCGCCCCATGCCTGCTTCTCCAAAATGCGATCAATTCGATCTTAATAGTCGTTAAAGCGGAGCGTGAGATGGCCCGCGAACAGAAGGGCGCGGGCCAGCGGCCAGCTCAGTCAGTGCGCGTTCGGCCCGCGGACGATGACGCCTCCCTTCATCACGAAATCCAGGTGCTCCAGGGCGCGCACGTCTGTCAGGGGATTGCCCGGGGCTGCGACGAGGTCGGCGAGCTGGCCCGGCGCGATGGTGCCGCGATCGGTGACGCCGAGGAGGTCGGCGGCGGCCAGCGTGGCGGAGCGGATGGCATCCAGCGGCGACAGGCCGGCGTCGACCAGGAGCGCGAACTGGCGGGCGTTCTCGCCGTGGGGGTAGACGCCGGCGTCGGTGCCGTAGGCGATCTTGACGCCGGCGCGAATGGCCCTGCGCAGGCTCTCCGCGGCGCGGCGGCTCTCCTCCCGGCCCTTGACGGCCATCTCGTCGGGGAGGTCGACGGCCGCCCCATGCGCGACGCCGACGTATGGCGTCGGCACCAGGTAGGTGCCCTTCTCCTTCATCAGGCGGATGGCTTCGTCGTCGAGCTGCGAGCCGTGCTCGATCGAGTCGACGCCGGCATGGAGGGCGGCGAGGGTTCCGGCCAAGGCCTCGGCGTGCGCCAGAACTTTAAGGCCGTTGCGCTTCGCTTCCTCGACGACGGTGCGCATCTCCTCCTCCGAGAACTGCTGCACGTCGAGCGTCCGTTCGAAGCTGGCGACCCCGCCGGTGACCATGAGCTTGATCACCCGCGCGCCGTGCTTGATCTGATAGCGCACGGCGTGCAGCAGCTGCTGCGGGCCGTCGGCGATCCCCTGCTCCGGCCCGTGCTCGAAAACGCCGGGCGGGAATCCGGTGTCGTCGCCGTGGCCGCCGGTCATACTGATCTGATAGCCCGCGGGCGTGATCCGCGGCCCGCTGGCGAATCCTTCCGCGATGGCCTTGGCGAGCGCCACGTCGATGAAGTCGTTGTCTCCCGCCGAGCGAACGCTGGTGAAGCCCGCCGCCAAGGTGGCGCGGGCGTTGTCCGCCGCCCGCAGAGCCGAGTCGACCGCGCTGTCGAAGAGATATTGCGCGAACCTCCCGGGCCGCGCGCTGCCCACCGACAGGTGGACGTGCATATCGAACAGCCCCGGCAGCAGGGTGCGGTCGCCGAGCGCCACCACCCGCGCTCCCGCCGGCAGCGCCACCGCGGTGCGGGCTCCGGCGGCTTGGATGCGCTCGCCTTCGACGACCACCACGGCGTCGTCCACGACCCTCCCGCTGCGCACGTCGATCATGCGGTTCGCGGTGATCGCCAACACCTCCGCACCTGTCGCGGCAGGATTCGACGCTCCTGCCAGGAGCACCGCGATCGCCACGGCGCCGCCGGCGCGCCCGATTGCCTGGTGCCTGCGCATACGCTGCCACCTGCCTTTCATTGTCCCCGCCTGGTCAGGTGCCGGGGCTGATGCGCCGGGCGTAGATCGTGGTGGCCGGCTCGGTGGCCCAGACGGCGACCGCGGTGGTGCCGCTGGCGGCCAGGGCGGGGCTGTGCTGCGCGCCGGCGGTGGTGGTGTTGACGGGGAAGTCGAAACCGGTGGGGATGCCGGCGGGGGCGATGAGGCGCCCGAAGATGCTGCTGGCGTCGCCGTCGCGGCCGGATTCGTCCTCCCAGATGGCGACGAAGCCCTGGTGGTTGGCGAAGGCGGCGAGTTGGGGAGTGACGAGGGTGTCGGCCGGGTGGCGGCTGATGGCGGCCGGACCATCGCGGAGGGCGGTCCCGATGGCGACGAAGAAGCGGCCGGAGATGCCGTTTGCGGGGATGGGGGAAAGGGGCAGGTCGCCCAGACTCGCGGGCCGGGCGCTGTCCCAGAGGGCGCCGATGATGCCATCGTTGCCGACCGCGACGGCGGCATCGTAGCTGGGATCGATGCAGCAACGGGAGTCGAGCTGGTCGATGGGCTGAAACGTCCCGTCGGGAGAGAGGCGGTAGAGCACGACCTCGACGCTGTCGCCCCAATCGGTGACCATGGTCAGCAGCGACCCGTCGGGGGCGAAGGCGGCGCGGGCGTGCACCGCCACCTGGTTGGTGACCGGCGCGCCACCGCGATCGAAGAGCTGCATCATCACGCGGCTGAACGGCGAGGTGCCCGCCTGCGGCACGATCTGGTCCCACAGCACCACGAACTGGTGGTCGCCCACCACCCCCACCCCATCCACCAACGCGCTGCCCGAAAGCGGCCGCACGACCAGGAACTCTCCCGACGAGGGCGCTCCCGACTTGAGGAACAGCCGCGCATGGATCACCGTCGGCGTCTGCGGGCCGGCGTTCCCACGCGCGTTCCACACCACGACGAAACCCCCGTCGGGAAAGACCGCCACCTTGGGCGCCGACTGCACATCCGCCGTGCTCACGCTGACCCGGATCTCCGGGCCCAGGACCACCGACGCCCCAGCCGGCGCCGCCAAGGCCGCCAGCCCGCAGGTGGCGAAAAACATCGCCGCGCGCAGGTTCCACAGATCTTTCATCTCTTTCCCCCTGAGGAGCGCAACCGCCCCTATCTGATCTGCTCCGATACTGCCAGGTTGCTTTCAGGCGTGCAAATGTCAGTGCACGACGATCGGTTCGTCGAGGCCGGGTAGCGGGAGCGAAACGGCCGAAAACGGCCAGGTCGCTTGCCGGTGCGCCGCGAGCGTGGTACAGTGGCCGCGGCATTACGAGCGGTCCGGCACAGCCGGGCTCGGCAACCTGGGGCGGACACCCAAGGTGCCCTCTCGCGCAAGCGAGGATGCGGTCGCGGCGGCGACAACCAAGTGTCCTGCAGTCGGCGTTGACCAGCTAAACCCGCTCTCGTGATGCTCGACGAGGCGGGTTTTTTGTCGTTTCCCCCCGCCCATGGACTGGAGGCTTTGGTGATCGCAGAGAGCCAACCGCTCACGGTGAGCGTTAGCCGTCTTGCCGTATCCACGCCCCTGCCGGCGCGGCCGGCCGACCTTGCGGAGCGCCTGGCAGCGCTGCATGCCGCCCTGGAGCAGCGCGTGCTGGTGCTGGACGGCGCCACCGGCACGGCGCTGCAGGGCGTCGTGCTGAGCGCCGACGATTTCGGCGGAGCCGACCTGGAAGGGTGCAATGAAAACCTTTGCATCACGCGGCCGGACGTGGTGGACGGCGTGCACGAAAGCTATCTGCGCGCCGGCTGCGACATCGTCGAAACCAATTCGTTCGGCAGCACGCCGCTGGTTCTGGCCGAATACGGGCTGGGCGATCACGCCTTCGAGCTCAACGCCGCCGCCGCCCGCATCGCGCGCGCCGCGTGCGCCCGCCACGACCGGCCGGACCGCCGGCATTTTGTCTGCGGCGCGATGGGGCCGACGACCAAGGCGATCTCGGTGACCGGCGGCATCACCTTCGGCGAGCTGGTCGAGCACTTCCAGGTGCAGGCGCTCGGCCTGATGGCCGGCGGCGCCGACTACCTACTGCTGGAAACCTGCCAGGACACGCGCAATATCAAGGCCGGGCTGGTCGGCATCGAGCAGGCCTTCGAACAGTGCGGCTGGCGCCTGCCGGTGGCGGTTTCCGCCACCATCGAGCCCACCGGCACGATGCTCGCGGGCCAGGACGCCGAAGCTCTGGCGGTGGCCCTCCTGGACCGCGAGCTGCTCTACCTGGGATTGAACTGCGCCACCGGCCCGGAACTGATGACCGATCACGTGCGCACCCTGGCCGAGCTGGTGCGCACGCGCGTGGCGGTGGTCCCCAACGCCGGATTGCCCAACGAAGAGGGCCGCTACAACGAGACCCCCGAGGACTTCGTGCGCGTGCTCGGCCGCTTCCTGGACGCCGGCTGGCTCAACCTGGTGGGCGGCTGTTGCGGCACCACCGCGGCCCACATCGCGGCGCTGGCGGGGGCCGCCTCCGGCCGCCAACCGCGCCGCGTGCCGCACCACCACCGCAGCCTCCTGTCCGGCCTGGAAGCCGTCGAGGTGACCGACGACACGCGGCCGCTGCTGGTGGGCGAGCGCACCAACGTGCTCGGCAGCCGCAAGTTCAAGCAGCTGATCCAGAGCGGCGCCCACGAGGCGGCGGCGGAGGTCGGCCGGGCGCAGGTCAAGGCGGGGGCGCAGGTGCTGGACATCTGCCTGCAAGACCCCGACCGCGAAGAGACCAAGGACATGGAAGCGTTCCTGGATCGCCTGGTGCGCCTGATCAAGGTGCCGCTGATGATCGATTCGACGGACGCCGCGGTGATGGAGCTGGCGCTGACCTACTGCCAGGGCAAGGCGGTGCTCAATTCGATCAACCTCGAAGATGGGCGCGCCCGCTTCGAGCGCGTGGTGCCGCTGGCGCGCCGCTTCGGCGCCGCCCTGGTGGTGGGGCTGATCGACGAAAAGGGGATGGCGGTCACCGTCGAGCGCAAGCTGGAGGTGGCGCGGCGCAGCTACCAGATCCTGGTCGAGGAGATGGGCATCAAGCCCGAGGACATCTACTGGGACGCCCTGGTCTTCCCCTGCGGCACCGGCGACGCGACCTACCTGGGATCGGCGGCGCAGACGATCGAAGGGGTGCGCGGCGTCAAGGAGCTGTTCCCCGCGACCAAGACCATCCTGGGGGTTTCCAACGTCAGCTTCGGCCTGCCGGCGGCGGGCCGCGAGGTGCTCAACTCGGTCTTCCTCTATCACTGCACCAAGGCCGGCCTGGACGCGGCGATCGTCAACACCGAGCGGCTGGCGCGCTACGCCGACGTGCCGGCGGAAGAGCGCACCCTGGCCGAGGAGCTGATCTTCCTGCCGATCGGCGACGTCGAGTCGGGCGGGCGGGCGGTGGAGGCGTTCACCGCCTATTTCCGCGGCCGCAGCGCCGAGCGCGAGGGGCCGGCGCGCAGCGACCTGCCGCTTGCCGAGCGCCTGAGCCGGGCGGTGATCGAGGGCACCAAGGAAGGGTTGGACGACGACCTGGGCGAAGCGCTGGCGGACACCGCGGCCTACCCGACGCCGCTCGACATCATCAACGGGCCGCTGATGAAGGGGATGGCCGAGGTGGGGCGCCTGTTCAACGACAACCAGCTGATCGTCGCCGAAGTGCTGCAGAGCGCCGAGGTGATGAAGGCGGCGGTGTCGTACCTCGAGCCGCACATGGAAAAGTCGGACGGCGGCGGCCGCGCCAAGATCCTGCTGGCCACCGTCAAGGGCGACGTCCACGACATCGGCAAGAACCTGGTCGACATCGTGCTGTCGAACAACGGCTACGACGTGGTGAACCTGGGCATCAAGGTGCCCTCGGAGCGCCTGATCCAGGCGGTGCGCGAGCACCAGCCCGACCTGATCGGCCTGTCGGGGCTGCTGGTCAAGAGCGCCCAGCAGATGGTGCTGACCGCCGGCGACCTGGCCGCGGTGGGGATCGAGCTGCCGCTGCTGGTGGGCGGCGCCGCCCTCACCCGCCGCTTCACCCACCGCAAGATCGCGCCGGTCTACGGCGGTCTGTGCATCTACGCCAAGGACGCGATGCACGGCCTGTCGCTGGTCGAGCGGTTGAGCGATCCCGAGCGGCGCCCCGGCCTGGCCGACGAGATCGCCCTGCTGATGCAAGGCGATGCCGACACGACCGGCACCGGCGGCGACGCTCCGGCCGCGGCGCCGGTACCGCCGCCGCGCGAAGCGGTGCGTCGCGACCTGACGCCGCCCCGGCCGCACGACCTGCACCGCCACGTCGCCGACCTGGACCTGGACCAGGTGTGGCGCTATCTCAACCCACAGATGCTCTACGGCAAGCACCTCGGGCTCAAGGGATCCATGCGCCAGCTGGCGGAGCAGGGGGACGCCAAGCTCGCCAAGCTCCAGGCGGTGATCGGCGCCCTGCAGGACCAGGGGCGCGCCGGAGGCCTGCGGGCGCGGGCGGTGTGGCAGTTCTTCCCGGCCGTCGCGGAAGGCAACCGCATCACCTTGTTCGAGCCCACGGACGGCGGCGGCGCACGGGGACGGGAGGTCGCCGCCTGGGACTTCCCGCGCCAGGAACGCGACGGCGGCCTGTGCCTTGCCGACTACGTGCTGCCCGGCGACCACGTGGCGCTGTTCGTCACCACCGCCGGCGCCGGCGTCCGCGAACGGGTGGAAGAGTGGAAGCGCCGCGGCGAATATCTGAACAGCCACGCCTTTGCGGCGCTGGCGCTGGAAACCGCCGAAGCCGCCGCCGAATGCGTGCACGCCTGCCTGCGCCGCCACTGGGGATTCCCCGATCCCGACGCCATGGACCTCGGCGACGCGCTGGCGGCGCGCTACCGCGGCAAGCGCTACAGCTTCGGCTATCCGGCCTGCCCCGACCTGGCCTTCCAGCGCCAGCTCTTCACCGCCCTGCGCCCCGAAGAGATCGGCGTCGAGCTGACCGAAGGCGACATGATGGACCCCGAGGCCAGCGTCTCCGCCCTGGTCTTCCACCACCCCGACGCGCGCTACTTCGGGGTTTGAGCGGCCGCAGGCCGGCGCCGCGGTGGTGATCCGCGCCGGCAGCCGCCTGGTGACGCCCGCCATGGCGGCGCCCGCAGCGGCGGCCCCCCGCGGAATCTGCGCCGCGGGGTGTAACTCCGCAGCGGATAGAATCGTCTCCGGGGCAGGGGGTCGGTAGATCGGGCAGGGAGCAGGAAGATCCAATCATGCGTGCAACTCCTGCAAAGCCGCTGTTCGGCCGTGCCGCCGCCTTGGCCTCGCTGATGGCGCTGCTGCCGTTCCTGCTGCCGGTGGCAGCTCTGGCGGCGTCTCCTGCGTCGCCGGCGACGCCGACATTGCCGGCACCGCCTCTGTCGTCAGCCTCGCCGGCGGTGCGGTCGTCCGCTGCGCCGCCGCCGGTGGCGGGCGGTGCCGCGGTCCTGTCGTCGGCCGCGATCGGTGCGGCGCGGGCGCTGGTGGCGACCGCTTTCGATCAGCTGGAGACGGCGGCTAAAGCATGGCGGCAGACGGCGCCGGCGGCCTGGCAACCGGTCCTGGAGGATGACGCCGCGGCCCTGGGCGACAGCCTGGGTGCGCTCGACGCGGCGCTCGCCGCTGCAAATCCGGGGTACCTGGCGATCCTGGGAGACGCCGATCGCGGCCTGGTGGCGCTGCAACTGGCCTGGCGCCGGGCGCAGGGGGCGGCGGCGCCCGGTTCTGCGCGGCGGTCCGAGCCGGTGGTGCGCGCGCTCGACAGCCTTGCGGAAGCGATGTCGCAACTGGTCGGCACCTACGGTGCGGCCGCCCGGCGCGCCGCCCGTGGCCCCATGTCGGTGGGTGAATCCAGCAGCTTCATCCGTCTCAACCAGGCCGCTGCAAGCTTGCAGGCGCGTCTCCCCGCCCTGGCTGCGGCGGCGCGGGGCCAGGGGGATGCGGCCCTGGCAGCAACCCTGGCGAGCCTGCAGGAAACCTTGCAGCAGATCGCCGCCGCACCGCCGACTCTTGCCGGCTACCTGGTCGCCCTCCAGGCAAGCAGCGACGCAGTAGCCCTGTGGAACGGCAGCGCCCCGTTCCTCTCCGCGGCCGAGCAGGCAGCCTCGCAGCAAGCCGAAAGCGCCGCCGGCGATCTGACCACGGCCGCCGAAACCGGCTTTGTCTTCACCACCGACTTTGCCAGCGGCGCCACCTCCTCCTTTGTGGCCGCAGCGCCTGCCGACAACGCGCCGGGCGGCGGTCCTGCCGGCGGCGGGGCCGGAATGGGGCCTGCCGACGACGACGACCTAGACGGCGGCTGGGGCGCGTCCGCTGCCGATCCCATGTCGCGGGGAGCCTTCCCGGCGGCCGCGGCCCCTGTCGACGCAGCAGAGGCCGCCGACGCCGCCGCCGGCGGTGGCAGCGTCGGCATTCGCCCCGGCGCCGCACTTGCCGATGCCATCCCAGCGGATCCAGCCGCGAGCACCGGAGGCTTCGCGAGCCTGGGTGGCGCCGCCGCGGCACCAGCCCTGCCGCCGGGCGCCAACCCGCCGGCCGGCAGCGCCGACCCAGGCCGGATCGTCATTCACGGCGGAGCCGCCGGCATCGCCGAAGCGGCCGCCGCCGGCATCGACATCAGCGGCGACGGCGCCCCGGCGTTCTCCTTCGAGCTGGGAGACCTGTCCGGCGAAGCCATGGCCGCGGCCCTCGCCGCCAGTCCTGAAGACGAAGCGCCCTCCACCTTCGATCCAGACGCGGACGCCGGTATCGATGAGCCCCCTGGTCCCCTGGCCTGGGAACCGCTCTGCCGCCCCTGGCAGCCGCCGCCTGGAGGCCACGACCTCTGCCTTGCCCCGTCCGCGGCGCGCCACTAGACCCGCCGTTGCCTGCGTGAGGCCGGTTAGACGCCGGCGAGCGTGGGGGCGGTTCGGGCGTTGGTGGGGTTGGGGGTGGGGATGGCGGCGGGCTGCCAGCCTTCCTGGAGCAGGTGGCGGCGGGCGTCGGTGGCGCGGTCCAGGGAGATGGCGGCGAGCAGCTCGTCGTCGCGTTGGGGTTTGGTCTGCTCGTCGACGGGCAGCAGGTCGTTGCCGCGGCGGAGGGCCAGCGGCAGCAGGGCCAGCTCCAGGTCGTCGGGCGGCGCGGCGAAGGCGGATGCCGGCGCCGGTGGGGGCGCGGATGGGGTTTCGGGCGGGCGGCGCCAGGTTTCGACGACGGCGGTGCCGCGGGTCAGGCGGAAGGCCCAGATGTCGCAGCTGCGGGCGGTGCCGAAGAGGATGTGGATGCCGGCGTCGAGCAGCAGGCGGTCGCCGACTCCCAGGTGGCCGCGGCGCAGGGCGGCCCAGGCGGCGTCGACTTTCCATTCGCGGCGGGCGTTGCGGGCGAAGAGGTAGTTGACCTCTTCGTTGGCGGTCAGGGCCAGGCAGCCGACGCGGCTGTCCAGCTCGGCGCGGGCCAGCACGCCGTCTTCGAGGGCGCTGCCGTGGAAGGCGCGAAAGCCGTCGCTGCGCAGGGCGTCGCAGGCGTCCAGGTTGGAGTCCAGGAAGACGGCCTCCTGGCCGGCGGCGCGCAGGGCTTCGCCGTAGGCGCGGCCCAGGCCGTTGGCGCCCAGGATCAGGTAGCCGCTCTTGGCGCGGCGGACTCCCAGCAGGCGGGCGGCGATGCCGCCGGTCAGGCCCTGCAGGACGACGGTGATGGCGATGACCAGGAAGACCAGGGCGCGCAGCTGGACGCCGCCCTGGACGCCCACCTCGCCGAGCGCTTCGGCAAAGTGCGACGAGACCGCGGCGGCGACGATGCCGCGCGGCGCCATCCAGGCCATGAAGGCCTTTTCGCGCGCCCCCAGGCCGGAGCGGAAGGTGCCCACCAGGACGTTGGCGGGCCGCACCACGAACATCAGGGCGGCGACGGTGGCCAGGCCGCGCCAGCCGAGGTGGCGCACGTCGGCCAGGCGCACGTCGGCCGCCAGCAGGACGAAGAGCATGCCGATGAACATCACCGTCAGCTGCTCCTTGAACTCCTTGAGGCGGGCGAGCGCCGGGGCGTTCAGGTTGCCGACGATGAGGCCGGCGACGATGACGCTGACGATGCCGCTTTCGGGGCGCAGGGCGTTGCTCGCCTGGTAGACGGCGAGGATGCAGGAGAGGGTGAAGACGTTTTCCAGCCCTTCGGGCACCAGCCGGCCGGAGCGCAGCAGGAGCGAGATCGCGGCGCCGCCGCAGGCGCCCACCAGGGCTCCGGCGCCCAGACGCGAGGCGAAGCCCCAGGCGCCCGACGACAGCAGTCCGCCGCCGCCGGCGCCGCCGGGGGCCAGGGTCACCTCCAGCGCGACGACGGCGATGAGGGCGCCGATGGCGTCGCCGAACACGCCCTCGGCTTCGAGCACCGTGGCGACGTTGCGCTGCACCCGGATGCGGCGCAGCAGCGGCGTGATGACGGTCGGACCGGTGACGATGACCAGGGTGCCGAAGAGCAGCGACAGGGCGGTGCTCCAGCCGAGCAGCAGGCGCGCCGCCGCGGCGCCGCCCAGCATGGTGACCAGCGACCCGACGGTCACCATCTGGCGGATGCTGCGCCCTTCGTGCCGCAGCCGCCGCAGGTCCAGGTTCATGCTGCCCTCGAACAGGATGACGGCGACGGCGAAGCCGACGAGCGCCGGCAGCGCCCTGCCCAGGGTCTGCGGCCAGACCACGCCGCCGGCGTCCGGCCCCAGCAGCACGCCCGCCGAGAGCAGCAGGACGATGCCCGGAATCCGCAGGTGGTAGGCGAGCGACTGCGCGATCATCCCCGCCGCCAGGGCGACGGCGACGGAGAGCGCGGGGTCGGCGAGCGGACCGTGGGCCATCCGCGCATGCTATCCCGCGCCGCCTGAGGCCCGCCGTCTTCGCGCAATCTGAGGTAGGCTGGCTGCCTATGTCCGACCGCGTACCTGCTACCGCCGGGGCCGCCGCCGATCCGGCGGCCGCCGCCGGCGCCGTGACGTTGGGGGCGGCGCGCTTCTGGGACGGGCAGGTTGCCAGCCCCGACGCGCAGAGCCGCCACTGGCTGGAGTCGCCGCAGGCCGCCAGGCTGGTCAATCGGCGCGTCACCGGCAGGGAGGACGTGTACCCCCTGGTGGCGTTGGCCGAGCAGCTGCGCGGGCACCTGCCGATCCGGCACGCTCTGTCGATTGGCTGCGGCACCGGCAGCCTGGAGCGCGAGGCGGTGCTGGCCGGCATGGTGGAGCGCATCGACGGCATCGACGTGAGCGCCGCGGCGCTCGACTGCGCGCGCGACGCGGCGCGCGCCGACGCCGGCCTGGCCCGCCGCATCGCCTACACCCAGGTGGACGCCGCCACCTGGCTGGCGGCCACGGAGCCGGGGCGCTATCAGTTGATCGTCTTCCACGGCAGCCTGCATCACATCGCCGAGCTGGAGGTGGTGCTGGCGCACTGCGCCACGGTGCTGCGCGGCGCGCCGGCGGGCCAGGGCTGGCTCTACCTGGACGAATACGTGGGGCCGTCGCGCGATCAGTGGTGCGACGCCGACCTGGCGCCGGCGCGCGAGCTGTTCGCGCAGGTGCCCGCGCAGCTGCGCCGCACGCCACGCCTGGATCAGCCGATGGACCAGGACGACCCCAGCGAAATGGTGCGCTCGGCCGACATCGAGCCGGTGCTGCGCAGCTGGTTCGAGGTGGAGAGCTACCGCCCCTACCACGGCAACCTGCTCTATCCCTTGCTGTCGGCGGTGCGCGCCGATGCGTACGCCCACCCCGCGGTCGAGCGCCTGGTGGCGGCCGCCGCGGCGCGCGAAGATGCGCTGGCCGCCGGCGGCAGCTTGCGGCCGTTGTTCGCCTGCTACCTGGCCCGGCCGCGCCCGGCTGCCGAGGCCGCCGAGCGGGCCGCCGTCTGGTTCGCCAGGCAGGGTGCGGCGCTGGAGGCGGCGGGCGCCGACCAGGCGTGGCTCGACGGCGGGCCGCTGCCCAGCTACGAAACCGAGCTCGGCTTGCGCCGCCTGCTCGCCCAGCGCACCGCCGAGCAGCGCGACCTGTACCGCGAGATCGGCAGGCTGGGGCAGCTCATCAAATCCATGGAATCGGCGCGGGCTTGGCGCCTTCACGCCTGGCTGGAGCGCCACGTCCGCGTCCCGCTGCGGCGCCTCGGACGGCGCGGATAGCGGCGGCTGGCGGAGCGACAAAGGACGGCCTGCGGGCTCAGGGGAGGGTTGCGGCGATGACCAGTTCGATGGTGATCTACGGTGTGGCGTTGGGCCTGGGTATCGTTGCCGGGTTGCGCACGTTCACGGCGCCGGCGGCGACCTGCTGGGGGGCGTCGTGGGGTTGGTTGCACCTGCAGGGGTCGCGCCTGGGGTGGATGGCCTCGCCGGTCGCGGTCTGGCTGTTCACGCTGGCGGCGCTGGGCGAGCTGGTCCTGGACAAGCTGCCGGGCACCGGCAGCCGCACTGCGGCCGGCCCGCTCACCGGCAGGGTGATCAGCGGCGGGTTGTGCGGCGCCGCGGCGGGCATCGCCGGCGGCCAGGGGGTGATCGTCTGCGTGCTGCTGGGCGCCGTCGGCGCCCTGATCGGCACCTTCGGCGGCCACCAGGCTCGCACCGGGCTGGTGCGGGCGCTGGGCGTGCCGGACTTCGTCATCGCCCTGCTGGAGGACGCCGTGGCGATCGCCGGCGGCTTCTGGCTCGCCTCGCGCCTGTAGCCTCTCGCGCCTGCAGCTCCCCGCCTGCTAGGGCTGCGCGGGGCGCGCAGGCCACAGCACCGAGCGGTCGATGGCGGCGATGGTGGTGGTGCCGCAGAGCGCCATCGTCGTCTCCAGCTCGGCGACCAGGATCTTGAGCAGGCGCTCGACCCCGGCGGCGCCGCCCGCCGCCAGCGCCCACAGGTGGGGGCGGCCGATGAAGACGGCACGGGCGCCCAGGGCCAGCGCCTTGACCACGTCGGTGCCGCGCCGCACGCCGCCGTCGAGCAGGACGGGGATGCGGCCCGCAACCGCCTGCACGACGCCGGGGAGCGCCTCGATCGTCGCCGGCGTGGTGTCCAGGTTGCGGGCGCCGTGGTTGGACACGATGATGCCGGCGGCGCCGTGTTCCACCGCCAGCGCCGCGTCCTCGGGCGACAGCACCCCCTTGAGCAGGATGGGGATCCTGGCGAAGCCGGCAATCCAGTCGATGCCATCCCAGGTGAGGGTGGGATCGAAGATCGTGCCGTAGACGCCGCTTTCGTCGAAGTGGCTGGCCTGGGCGCCCTTGCAGCCGCGCAGGTTGGCGCGCTCCAGCCCGGCGGACAGGGCGAAGCGGTCGCGCGTCTCGCGGTTGCGGGTGCCTGGCACCGGCGTGTCGACGGTGATGCAGAGCGCCTTGCAGCCGGCGGCCTCCGCCCGCGCCACCAGGTCGCGGGTGAACTCGCGGTCGGATTGCACGTACAGCTGGAACCACAGCGGCGCCGTGGCCGCGGCCGCGATCTCCTCGACGGCGGTGGTGGCGAACGAGCTGACCACCATGGTCATGCCGGCGGCGCCGGCGGCGCGCGCCGTGCCCAGCTCGCCGTCGGGGTGGACCATGCGGTGGTACGCGGTCGGGGCGAGCAGGATGGGAACGAGCTGCGGCTGGCCGAGCAGGTGGGTCGCGGTGTCCAACCGGCTGACGTCGCGCAGGATGCGCGGCTTGAGCAGGATGTCGTCAAAACAGCTGCAGTTGCGGCGCAGCGAAATCTCGTCGCCGGCGCCGCCGACGATGTAGCTGTAGACCGTCTGCGGCAGGCGCTGCCGGGCGATCGCCTCGAAGTCGGCGCAGTTGACCGGGTTGGCGGCGGCGAGGGCCGCGGCTTCGGCGGCGACGTCCGGTTCGCTCATGGCGTCTGTGCAGACCCGGGGTCAGATCCCTTGCGCTGCCTTCGCCGGTTTGGCTTCGCGGGCCTTGGCGTCCTTGGCTTCCTTGACCATGCGCCGCACGTCGGCGAGCAGCTGCTTGGCATCGTAGACGATGCCGTCCTTGATGGTGTACCGGACGCCGCCGGCCCGCACCACCTCGTTCTTGTCGTTGAGCTTGGTCACGCCGGTGCCGTACAGGCTCGCCAGGTTGGCCAGCGGGTTTTCGTCGACCACCACCAGGTCGGCCAGCTTGCCCGGTTCGACCGAGCCGATCTGGCTGGCCATGCCCAGCGCCTCGGCGCCCTTGAGGGTGGCGGCGCGGATCACCTCCAGCGGGTGAAAGCCCGCCTCGCGCAGCAGCTCCAGCTCGCGCACGTAGTCGAAGCCGTAGAGCTTGTAGAGGAAGCCGCTGTCGGTGCCCACCGTGACCCTGCCGCCGCGGTTCTTGTATTCGTTGACGAACGCCATCCACAGGCGGTAGTTGTTTTTCCACTCCACTTCGTCCTCGGTGGTCCAGTGGAACCAGAAGGAGCCGTGATTCTGGCGGCTCGGCTGGTAGAACTCCCACAGCGAGGGCAGCGTGTATTCGTCGTGCCATTCCGCCCGCCGCACCCGCATCAGGTCGCGCGTCGCCTCGTAGATGGTGAAGGTCGGGTCGATGGTGAAGTCGAGCGCGATCAGCTCGTTCATCACCTGGTTCCAGCGCTCCGAGCCCGGCGGCGCCGCCTGGCGCCACAGCCGCCCGGCCTGGCCGAAGCGGTCGGCTTCGTTGGCGTAGTTGTAGTCGAGCGGGTAGTCCTGCACGGTGCGGCCGGCGAACAGCGCCTCGGGCAGGCCGTACCAGTGCTCCATGCTGGTCAGCCCCCAGCGCGCCGAGTCCAGCACGTTGACCCGCGCCACGTCCATCTGCGCATGGTGGCAGGCGCTGCGCATGCCGCGCCGCTTCGCCTCTTCGATGGCCGCCTTCATGATGTCGGGGCGGTAGCCGAAGAACTTCAGGCCGTCGGCCCCCTTGGCCGCCATCTGCGCCACCCAGGCGCGCGCCTGCTCGGGCGTGGTGAACGGATCGTCGCGCCCCTGGCCGAAGACGACGTAGGCGAAGATCCGCGGCGCCGTGATCAGGTTGGCCGCGCTCTGCGCCTTCTCCTTGAGCGTCCAGTCGATGCCGTTCATGCTGCCGGGGTCGCGGATGGTGGTGATGCCGTGCCCCATCCACAGCTTGAACACGTATTCGGCGGGCGTTCCCTGGTCCTGGCCGCCGATGTGGGCGTGCATGTCGACAAAGCCGGGCATCACCCAGGAGCCGGTGAGGTCGATCTCCTTGTCGCCCTTGGCCGCCTTGGGGCGCCTTTCGGGGTCGATGACGGAGCCCGGCTGGCCGACGCTCTCCACCTGCGTGATGCGGTTCTTTTCGATCACGATATCGACCGGACCGATCGGCGGCGCGCCGGTGCCGTCGATGACCGTGGCGCCGCGCAGGATGAGGCGCGGGAACGGCCCCTCGCCCTCGGCGCGCGGCGGCGCCGGCGGGATCGTCTTGTCCTTGGGGTCGCGCTTGGCCGGCTTCGGCTTGGCGCCCGCCGCCGCCCCCGGCGCCGCCGCGGGTGCCGTTGCCGAAGCCGCTGATGAAGCTGGTGCCGGAGCTGGTGCGGAAGCCGGGGCCGTCGCCGGCGTGGGCGGTGCTGCCGCTGCGGGTGCCAGACCGATCAGGGCCGCCAGGCCCAGGGCATGGCACCACGGTGAGGTTCTCATCGCCGCCCGCTCCTTTCTGCTCCGTTGGTCGTGCGCGACTTGCGCACCTAGGGTAGCGCACCAGCGGCCGGCGGAGAACCCGTTCGTTGTAGGAGAACCACCTACAGGACCTGGGCAGCCTTCCTACTTTCTTTGTCGCGCTTTTCCGATTGTTCTGCTTCCTGTGGTTCGACATGCTTTCCGCCGGGAGGAAAGCCTGATGCGACCCACTTTGGCGTTGGCCTGGATGCTGATCCTGGTCGGTGCGCAATGCGCCGGCGCGGCGACGCTGGAGGAGCGCTACTTCCACCGCAACTGGCGGCCCGCCGAGGGGCTCCCCGGCAACAGCGTCTATGCCGTCGCGCAGTCGTCCGACCGCTACATCTGGATCGGCACCGAAGGCGGTCTGGCGCGCTTTGACGGCCGCCGCTTTATCGCCTTCGGCAATCGCGAGAACGGCAGGTTGCCTGGCGTCTTCGTCACCGCCCTGTTGGCCGCCCAGGATGACACTCTGTGGGTAGGCACCGAACGCGGCCTGCTGCGGCTGCGGCCAGCCGACCTGGTCGGCGGCCGCGCCGGCAGCCGGCCGTGGTCGATGGTGGAGGAGGCGCCGGTCAGCGCCCTGGCCCAGGATGCGCGCGGCGGCCTGTGGATCGGCACCCGCTCGGGCCTGCTCAGCCGCTCCGCGGAGGTCTCCGCCGCGGCCGGGGTGCCGGTGCTGCAGAAGGTCGGATTGGCCGGCATCCGCGTGACGCAGCTGCTGGCAGGCGCGCCGGGCGAGCTGTGGATCGGCACCGAAGCGCACGGCCTGTGGTATCTGCGCGACGGTAAGCTGGCGGCGGTGGGTGGTCCGCGCCAGGCGCGCGACACGGTGACCGTCCTGGTGCGCGACGACGGCGGGACCGACGACGTGTCTCCCGCCCTGGCGTCGCCTTCGGACGCTGCCGCTGCCGAGGCCGGCGCCGCGGTCCTGGCGTTTACCGCTGACGGCTGCCGGCGGTACGTCGCCGGGCGCCCGGCGGGTGGCACGATCGCCGCCGGGGTGCGACACGTGGTCGCCGCCGGCGGTGCTCCGGGGGGTGGCCTGTGGCTGGCGACGACGGATCACGGACTCATCCTGTTCAAGGACGGCCGGCGCTACGGCACGAGCGTCGATCACCCTCTGATCGACGCCGTGATCTCCAACGTCTTTGTCGCCGCCGACCACACCGTGTGGCTGGGCTCGGGCGGCGACGGTCTGCACCAGCTGATCGAAAAGAGCTGCCTCGCCTACACCAGCCACGACGGGCTTGCCAGTACGCGCGCCGAGTCGGTGCTGCTCGATCGCGACGGTGCGCTGCACGTCGGCACGCAGCAGGGCCTCACCACCCTGGCGCTGGGCGGCCGCGACGACGTTGCCGGCTCCGGCGCCGGGCGCGCTGACGACGATGGTCACGGTCGTCGCGGCGGCAGCAGGCGAAGCGACGCCGGCGGCGCCATGCAGGCGCGTACCGACCTGCGGGGCACGGAGGTCCTGGCGCTGCGGCGTGACCGCCGCGGCATCCTGTGGGCCGGCACGGCGCGGGGCGTTGCACGCCGGATCGACGGCCGCTGGCGTTTCCTGGCGCCATGGACGCCTCTCGGCGCGCCCACCGTCAACGTGATGCTGGAGGACACGGCGGGCAATTTCTGGATCGGCTCGACCGCGGGGCTGGCGGTCATACCTGCCACTCCGGCGAATGCGGGCGCCGACGGCGCCGGCGCCGGCCTGCCGCCGCTGGGCTCTCCCTACAAGGCCGCCGAACGCGTGCCAGGCCTTGCGGCGCACGACGGCGGGGCGGCGTCCACGACCCTCGCGTCGTCACCCACCCCGCGGATGGTCCTCGGTCTGGAAGACGCTGAGGTGATCGATCTCAGCCAGGCCGACGACGGCGCGCTCTGGATCGGCACCCGTGGCGCGGGACTGCTGCGTCTGGCGGCGGGCAAGCTGGAGACGGTCCGCTCCGCAACCGAGCTGCCGATCGTCAACCTGGTGTGGCGCGGGCGGGCGGGCGACCTGTGGGTCGGCACCTTCGGTGGCGGCCTGCAGCATTTGCGGCAGGGCCACTGGTACCGCTTCGACGAGGCCAACGGCCTGCCGGACGCCACCATCCGCCAGATGCTGGAAGACCGCCAGGGGGACCTGTGGCTCTGCTCCGGTGCCGGCATCTCCCGGATCTCCCGCCGCGCCATCGCCGCCGTCGAGACCGGCACGGCGCCGGGCCTTGTCGCCTTCACCTATGGCCCCGAAGACGGCGTCCCGGAGGGCACCTGCTACGGCGGTTCGCACCCCGGCGCCGCGCTGGGCGGGGATGGGCACATGTGGTTTTCGATGGCGCACGGAGTGGTCGAAATCCGTCCCGAGCGCATGGCGCAGCTGGATGTCGGTTCCAAGCCGGCGCTCGACGTGGTGGTGGTCAACGGTCGCGAGCTGGCGCCGTCGCCGGCGCACCGGATGCAGATCGCGGGCGGGTCGCGGCGCCTCGACCTGCGCTTTTCGGCGCCGCTGTTCGTGGCCCGCCGCAGGGGTCAGGTGCGCTATCGGCTGGCCGGCTTCGACCACGAATGGACTCTGGACGGCGGCGATCGAGTGGCGCGCTACACCAACCTGCCGCCGGCGAGCTACGCCTTCGAAGTCGCCATTGCCGATGGCCGCGGCGGCTGGCGAGCGCCGGTGTCGTTGACGGCGATCGAGATCCTGCCGCTCTTTTACCAGCGGCTGGGCTTTTGGGCCCTCGTCGGCCTGGGGCTGGCCGCCCTGGCGATCGCGGTGTACCGTCTGGCCGCCCGCCGGCTGCTGGCGCGCGCCGCCGCGCTGACCCACCAGGTGGAGCAGCGCACCGAAGAGCTGCGTCAGGTCAACAGCCGCCTGCAGCAGCTTGCCGCGATCGATCCGCTGACCGGGCTGGCAAACCGCCGCCGCCTGCAGGAGGCCCTGGACCTTGAATCGCGGCGCAGCGCGCGCTACCAGAGCGAGCTGTCGCTGATCCTGCTGGATGTGGACTTCTTCAAGGGGTTCAACGATTTGCTCGGTCACGTCAGCGGCGACGACTGCCTGCGCCAGGTGGCCGCGTCGCTGCAGGGCGTCGCCATGCGCTCGGGAGACGTGGTGGCCCGGTACGGCGGCGAAGAGTTCGCCGTGCTGCTGCCCGGAACGCCGGCGATGCACGCCTACGGCATCGCCGAAACCATCCGCCAGCGGGTCATGGAGCTGGCGATCCGCCACCCTGGATCCTCCGTGTCCTCCTGCGTGACCATCAGCGCCGGGGTGGCCAGCGTCATCCCGGCTGCCGGCTTCGACCCGGTGCTCCTGGTTGAGTCGGCGGACTCGGCGCTCTACCGCGCCAAGCGTGACGGCCGCAATCGCGTCCTGATCGGCGCGCGCGGCGTCATCGACACGGCCGCCGCCATGCGCCCGCTGCGCCTGGCGCAGCAGCAACCGCCCGCCGCCGCCTGAGGGCGCCGCCGCCACACCGACCGCAACGTCGCCGGCCCGCCGCCTCCGTAAGGCCGGGTCGGCGCGCCGGCGAGGGAGGGCGGTACTGGCAGGCGCAGCTCCATCATCGCTTTACTGCTCACACTTCGACTGCTATCTTCTGAGAATATAGTTTTCAAAGCGATCGCATGAAGCGTTCGTCTGAAAGGAGATCCGATGAGGAAGCAGAGGAAGGCGCTCAAGCTCAACCGCGACACCTTGCGACTGCTGGAACCCAGCAAGCTGGCCGGCGCCGCGGGTAACGCAGCGACTGTAACTCGTCCCTGCAGCTTCACCGCCTGCGACGGTTTCGGGAATTCCGGCTGCCCCAACACGTGCCGTTGCTGACCCGCGCTTCCTGAGGGCCTTGGACCACCACGACGCCACGCTGTGGTGGTCCAGCGCTTGATCGGTCCCGATTGGAGAAAGCCAAAGAGGCAAAAGATGCCCAGTGCATTCACACGCGAGCCCCGTCTCAGGGCTCAAGGGATGTCGTTGTCTTTATTGCTCGCCGCCGCGCTGATCCTGGGTAGCACGCAGGCCCGTGCCGAACAATCCTGCCGCTCGGTGCGGGGCTCGGCGACTCTCAAGCCGGTGCCGGCGGCGGACTGCACTTCCCCAGTGCAGATATGCGGCGAGGGAACCTTCACCGGGGGCCTTTATGGGCGTTATTCCTCCGTGCTCTTCACGCTGACTCCGACCGCCGATACCCCGGTCACGCAGGTCGTTTTCTTTACCGCCGAGACGACCGTGCCGGAGGCCCGGGTCGGACCCTGGCGGGGCCAGCTGGTGTTCAAAGAGGCCGGCTCCTTTCATGTCGCCGGCGCTGGGGAATTTGGTGAGCTCTATTCGGCGGCGGGCGGCACCGGGGATTTCGCCGAGGCCACGGGTGTGCTCAAGGCGGTGGGGACCTTCGTGGACGTTACCGGCGGGGAAATCACCTACGAGGGGCAGATCTGCGTGCCGTAACCGCGCGGACCTTGGCCGGCCAGGCGCCGCGACGGATTTCCTTGGTTTTCTCCCACTCCCAAGCATTGGGTCGCACTATCCGGTGGCAAGCGGGCTTGTAAAGCCGGCTGCCCTTGGATAGCCTCGGCCTTTGCTGCGAAGGGAGAGGACGATGAGCGACAAGCGGGAGAAGCTGAATCGCCGCCAGTTCATGATCGCCAGCGCGGCGGGCGCGGCCGGCGCCGGCCTGGCCGCGGCGGCGCCGCGGGAGCTGTTCGGGCAGGCGCCGGCGGTGGTGACGGCGCGGGCGGGCGGCGCGGCGCGGCCGGTGGTCATCTCGTCGGCCAACGGCAACGTGTTCAAGAACGGCGGCGACGTGACCTGTGTGCAGAAGGCGTTCAGCATGATCGCCGGTGGCGCCGACGTGCTCGACTCGCTGATCGCCGGTGTCAACATCCTGGAGCTGGATCCCGAGGAAACCAGCGTGGGGTATGGCGGGCTGCCGAACGCCGAGGGCGTGGTGCAGCTGGACGCCTCGTGCATGCACGGCCCGTTGCGCCGCGCCGGCGGCGTGGCGGCGCTCGAAGGGGTGCGCACGCCGTCGCTCGTCGCCAGGGCGGTGATGCAGGCGACCGATCACCACCTGCTGGTCGGCAAGGGGGCGCAGGACTTTGCGCGCGCCATGGGCTTCAAGATCGAGGACGACCTGAACACCGAAAAATCGCGCCAGCTGTGGCTGGAGTGGAAGCGGCGCACCGACCCCGAGCACTACCTGGACCCCAAGGAGCGTGCCCAGGCGGGGCTTGCGGCGGCGCAGCAGATGGCGCGCGAGGGCCTGATCGATCCCGAGCACGTCTGGGGCACGATCAATTGCAACGGCGTCAACACCAAGGGTGAGGTGTGCGGCGTCACCACCACCAGCGGCCTGGCCTGGAAGATCCCCGGCCGCACCGGCGACTCGCCGATCCTGGGCGCCGGCCTGTACGTCGACACCACGGTGGGTGCCGCGGGCTCGACCGGCCGGGGAGAGGCCAACCTGTACAACCTGTCGTCGTTCTTCATCGTCGAAGAGATGCGGCGCGGCGCGCATCCCAAGGACGCCGGCATGGAAGCGCTCAAGCGGGTGGCGGCGGCGACGGTCGAAAAGCGCCTGCTCAACCAGCGCGGCCAGCCCAACTTCGATCTCAGCTTCTACGTGCTGGGCCGCGACGGCCAATATGCCGGTGTTTCGATGTACCCCTCGCATTTCGCCGTCTGCACCGAGCACGGCGCCGCGACCCTCCCCACCGAGCCGCTCTACCAGGGCAAGGCGCTGCCCTGATGCGGCCGATCGGCCGCTGTCGCCCCGAGCAAGGCGGCCGCCCTTGACGGCTTGCCGGGCGGCGCTGACAGGACTGGCGGGGTTGCTGCTGGGGCTTGTCGCCCTGACGGCTTGGGCGGTGGGCGCCGGTAGCCGCACCGGCGCCGGCGTCCAGGCGCCGGGGGCGTCGGCGGCATCGGCGCCGGGTGCCCCGGGCGCCGCCGTGCAAGCAGCTCCGGCCGCCGTCGCGGCATCGGCGTCGCGCGCCGCCATGGCCGAGCGGGTGCGCGCCGAGATGGTGCATGCCTGGCAGGGCTACCGGCAATATGCCTGGGGGCACGACGAGCTGCGGCCGGTCAGCAACACGGTGCGCGACTGGTACGCCCAACCGCTGCTGATGACGCCGGTGGATGCCCTGGACACGCTGCTGCTGATGGGGCTGCGCGAGCAGGCGGCGGAGGCGACCGATCTCATCTGCACGCGGCTTTCGTTTGACAAGGATATTTCGGTCAAGAACTTCGAGATCACCATCCGCATGTTGGGCGGCCTGCTGTCCGGCTACCAGATGACCGGCGACGCGCGCCTGCTGCGCCTGGCCGAAGACCTGGGAAAGCGGCTGCTGCCGGCGTTCCGTTCGCCGACCGGCATGCCCTACACCTTTGTCAATCTGAAAACCGGCGCCACCCGCGGTCCGCGCAGCAATCCCGCCGAGGTTGGCACGCTCATCCTGGAGCTGGGCACCCTGTCGCGCCTGACCGGCAACCCGGAGTACTTCGACAAGGCAAAGCACGCGCTGCGCGAGCTGGACCGGCGGCTGGGTCCCCTGGGCCTGCCGGGCGAAGAGATCGACGTCGAAACTGGCGCCTGGACCGCCAACGCCAGCCACATCGGCGGCGGCATCGATTCCTACTACGAATACCTTTTCAAATGCTGGCGCCTGTTCGGCGAGGCCGACTGCGGCCGAATGTGGCGCCGCGAGATCAAGGCGCTGAACGCCCACCTGGCGGACCAGGCGCCGTCAGGGTTCTGGTACGGCCAGGTCGATCGCATCACCGGCCGGCGCACCGCCAGCGAGTTCGGCGCCCTGCAGGCCTTCTTCCCAGCCGTGCTGGTCCTGGCCGGCGACCTGCCGCGCGCCCGGCAGCTCGAAGATTCCTGCTTCAAGATGTGGAACGTCCAGGGGATCGAGCCCGATTCGATCGACTATCGCACCCTGCGCATCCTCGACGGCGGCTACCCGCTGCGCCCCGAAATCGTCGAGTCCGCCTACTACCTGCGCCGCGCAACCGGCGATCCGCGCTACCTCGCCATGGGCAACACCATCTTTGCCGCCCTGGTCGCCCACTGCCGCACCCCCTCGGGCTACACCGTGCTCAAGGACGTCACCACCAAGCAGCAGGGCGACCTCATGCCCAGCTACTTCCTGGCCGAAACCCTCAAATATCTCTACCTGCTCTTTGCCCCCGACTCCGCCCTGGACTTCGACCACGTCACCTTCAACACCGAAGGCCACCCCCTCCGCGCCGTCACCACCCCAGCGCCCCACACACGCTAAACCGCCGCGCCTGCGCACGCGCCGTCAGGCGCGTTGCGATCGGGGCAAAAGCTGGAACACCTGTAGGCTTCGCCGGCGCGGCGGCGCCGGTCGCTCGCTGGCGGCCGGCGGGTAGCCTGGGCGGAAGGTGCTGCGGTCAGAGGGTCTTGTTGCAGGTGCAGGAGTAGGTGGCGCAGAGGCCCGGCGGTGCCGGCGTGCAGGTGAACGACTTGATGCCGCCGAGGTTGGTGCACAGCTCCTGGCAGTAACTCTGATAGTAGGGGCAGGTGGGGACGCAGGCGATCCGCGGCTCCATCGGCGGCGTGCCCACCCCAAACAGGGCCGCGGCCAGGCTGGTCGTGGGGGTGTCGCCGGCGCTCCTTCAACGGTTTCGCAAGCGACCCTATGGCAAGGTGGCCGCCGCCGATAATAATCGCAATGCGATACAATCGACGAGGATCGATGGAACCTACCCAGGAGATGACGCGACGATGGAGGCTGATGAAGCGCTACAGCGGCCGGCGCAGCAGGATGGACAGCCGCTCCGGCACAGCCGGCACTCCCCGGAGGTCGCCGGAGAGATCTCTCATCCGCGGCCGCCTCGGCCGCATGACGAGCTGGCGGACTTCAGCACCGACCGCCGGGTCCTGGTGCTTTGCGGGCTGGCGGTGGCAATCGGCGGGGTGGCGGCGCTGGTCGCCTACGTTCTGGTCTGGCTGATCGCGGTGATCACCAACCTCGCCTACTACCAGAGCTTCTCCTCTCATTTCGTGTCACCCGCCGGCAACCACCTGGGCGTCTGGGCGGTGCTGGTCCCGGTGGTGGGCGGCCTGGTGATCGGCATCATGGCGCGCTACGGGTCCGAGAAGATCCGCGGCCACGGCATCCCGGAAGCGTTGGAGGCAATCCTCATCGGCCGCAGCCGCGTCGAGCCCAAGGTCGCCGTCCTCAAGCCGGTCTCGTCGGCAATCTCCATCGGCACCGGTGGCCCGTTCGGAGCCGAGGGGCCGATCATCATGACCGGCGGCGCCGTGGGCTCGCTCGTCGCCCAGCTCTTCGATCTCTCCTCCGCCGAACGCAAGACGCTGCTCGTCGCCGGTGCCGCGGCGGGCATGGCAGCCATCTTCGCCACACCCATGGCGGCGGTGCTGCTGGCCGTCGAGCTGCTGCTCTTCGAGTGGAAGCCGCGCAGCTTCATCCCGGTGGCCGTCGCCTCCGTCGTTGCCGCGGTCGTACGCGTGCCGCTGCTCGGCGCCGGGCCGGTCTTCCCCGTCCTCGCGCACGCCACCCTCGGTCCCGAGACGCTGGCCTTCGCCGTGGCCGTAGGATTGGCGGCCGGTCTGGCGTCGGGGGCGCTGACCACCCTCGTCTACGCTTTCGAGGATCTCTTCACCAAGCTCCCCTTCCACTGGATGTGGTGGCCGATCCTCGGCGGCCTGGCCGTAGGCATCGGCGGCCTGCTCGATCCGCGCGTTCTGGGCGTCGGCTACGACACCATCCAAGCGCTCCTCGGCGGCCATCTCGCGGGCGGTTCGGCGGCGTCGCTGCTCTTCCTCAAGGCCGTGGTCTGGTCGGTCGCCCTCGGGTCCGGCACATCGGGAGGCGTGCTCGCGCCGCTGCTCATCATGGGCGGGGCGCTGGGAGCCCTGGAGTCATCGCTCCTGCCCGTCGGCGATACCGGGCTTTGGGCCACGGTCAGCATGGCGGCGATGATGGGTGGCACGATGCGCTCGCCGCTGACGGCAATTCTCTTCACCGTCGAGCTGACGCACGACTGGAACGTGCTGCCGGCCCTCCTGGTCGCGTCCGTGGCGGCGCACGGCGCGACCGTTCTCCTTTTGCGGCGCTCGATCCTCACCGAGAAGGTCGCCCGGCGCGGTTACCACCTGTCGCGCGAGTACACCGTCGACCCCTTCGAGATCCACCGGATCGGCGAGGTCATGGACCACGATCCCGTGACCATCCTGGAAACCATGACCGTGGGCGAGCTTTCCGCCCGTATCGCCGCCGGCGATCCCGCGTTGACCGGCCGCCAGGGTGTGCCTATCGTCGACGCGCACGGCGAGCTGGCGGGGATCATCACCCGCAGTGACATCATGCGGGCCATGGAGGGTGAACCCGGCAGGGAGGCGAGCGTCCTCGACGCCGGCACCCGCGACCTCGTCGTCGCCTACCCCGACGAGCTCCTGCGTGACGCCGTGGCGCGCATGCTGGGGCGCGACATCGGCCGCCTCCCGATCGTCAACCGGCACCATCCCCGCCGGCTGGTCGGCTATCTCGGCCGAGCCGGCATCATGCGAGCGCGCGTGCACCTCTACGAAGAGGAAAACCTGCGCGAGCGGGGACTCGGCGCCAGCTGAAACGCCGCGCGGCGCCGAGCCTGCCCTCGCACCGACCCCAGCGGCCTGGCCTGGAAGATCCCCGGCCGCACCGGCAGCCCCGGCCGCACCGGCAGCCATGGCGGGTACTTGACTCTGTACATGGGTACGGGGTTTATGCTCGTGTCGATGAGATTGCCGACCTCGCTGCTGACGATAGGACAGCTTGCCAAGCAGGCAGGCGTCGGGATTGAGACCGTTCGCTTCTACGAGCGCCAGGGCTTGCTCCTGGAGCCGCTTCGTCAGGGTGCGGGCGGTTACCGGCGCTATCCCGCGGAGAGCCTGAGCCGCTTGCGTTCGTTACGCAGTTCTGGGATGCCAAGGCACTTACAGGCCGATGGTTCATGGAAAATGTGACGCATCGGGGACGGACCGGAGAGGTGGAGTGGGACGCTTACTTCCTATACCCTGCCGAGGCCAGATGGGTTTCTGTCCCGACGCCTTTGACCAGCTGGGGCCGAACGGTGCTCGGTAGCGGCGAGGCGCTGAGGCAAAACCTCCTATCCCTCCTGAGCCCTGGCCATGGACTGTCGCCGTGAACGTAGATGATTGCTGCCCAAGCTCGGGCGGCCCGGCGCCAGGGCTCCGCTGTCCCCTTTCTGGCGGCGCCGGAGAGCGGGTGCCATGGCGCACCGTCGCCGCTCTGATCGCCGGCGCCATTCCACCGAAGCAGGATTTCTGGCTTTGTCCTGATCCGATGTGCGAGGTGGTCTATTTCGGCGCCTTTGGCCAGCTCGTAACGCTCTCCGAGCTGCGCGTCCGCCCAGGTCTGAAAAATGGCGGGGAGCTGCTCTGCTATTGCCTGCAATTCCGCAAGCAAGACTTGCAGCTGGAAGCTCCTGGTGCCGCGAGCAAGGTCCTGGAACAGATTACGGCACTGGTGAAGGCCGGGGGGTGCGCTTGCGAGGTGCGCAATCCCAGCGGGAAATGCTGTCTCCGGGACGTCAGGAAATTCGCACGCGAAGCTGCCGACGCCCGAGCCCGCGGCGGCCCCGCTCCGGCCGGCAGCGCCCTCGACACGGCGGGCGTCGAGGCGTTATTTTGGCGCCAGGGCTGACGATGAGCTATTGGGCGAGCTCGATGATGAGGTGATCCATCGGCACGAAGAGGTAGAGCTTGGGGGTGGGGGCGCTTTTCACCAGGAAGGTGACCAGGTCGACACCGACGTTGGTGACGCAGGTGACGCCTTCACCGACGATGAATTCGTACATGCCTTCGTGCTTGACCATGGTGCCGCAGGCGTTGTGGAAGCCTTGCCAGAGCTGCTGCTGGCTGTTGACGACGGGCGCCTGGCCCTGGCACAGGGTGGCGGCGGACAGGGACAGCAGGACCAGCGTCCAAAGAGTTCTGCGCAGCATGGAAGCTCCTTTCGTCGCTCGACGAGCGTGCGGCACTTCCTTCACCCTGGATCAACGCCGCGAGTCCGCGCGGCGTTCCGGCCCCGGCGCAGGCTGGATCCCTGACGCCGGGATCCGGGTGTGGGGAAGGGATACGCAAGGGTGAGGGGAGAGGCTGGAACGAGACACCCGGGGATCACTTGCTAACCAGGTCGGCGCCCTCGAGCGTTCTTCCGTTCAGCACGGCCCTTTGTCTTGGCCAAGGAGCGCGTCGCCGTCGCAACCAGGTCTCGGAGAGCCGGCTCCGGGTCCTTGCCGAAGCGTTGGATTACCTGCGAGTACGCCGCGGCAGCAGCCTCCGGCTGTTTTGTCGCGCCCAGGACAATTCCCTGATTGACGAGCGCCGCGGCGACTAGCTCACGCAGAGCTGGTTCCGGCGCGTCACCGAAACGCTGGACCACCTGCGAGTATGACTCGACTTCGGCATCTACCTTGCCTGCCTGGCCGAGGGCGACGCCCTGATTGAAGAGCGCATTCGCTACGTCTTCGCGGAGCGCTGGCTCGGGGCTGTCACCGAAACGCTTGAGGACTTCCGACCACGCATGGAGCGCAGCCTTGTGCTTGCCCTCCTCGCTAAGGGCGATGCCCCTGTTGAGGAGCGCCATGGCGACCAGATGGCGGAGAGCTGGCTCGGGAGCGTCGCCGAAGCGACGCACAACCTGGGCGTACACGGCGGTCTGCGGCTTCCCTACTTCGCCGAGGGCAGCTCCCTGGTTGACGAGCGCACTTGCGACTTGCTCGCGCAGGGCTGGCTCGGGCGCATCGCCGAAGCGCCTGACGACCTGCGACCACGCTGCTAGCGCAGGCTCCGGCTTTCCCGCATCGAATTGAACGGTGCCCAGGTTGAAGAGCGCCTTGGCCACCTCCACCCGAAGAGCTGGTGCCGGGTCATCGCCGAAGCGCTGGACCACTTGCGACCAAGCCTCGATCGCGGCCTCCGGCCGGCCTAGCCGATACAGGCAATATCCCTTCCCGCCTAGAGCTCTCGCGGCGGATGCTGACCAGGCATTGCGGTCCGGGCTCCCGCTTGCGAGGGCGCTTTCGGCCAGGCGATTCCATATCTTGCAGACCCCGAGGCCAAGGTCCCCGGCCAGGTCGGCCAGGGCCAGGTAGGTCGTCCTGAGCGCTTCGTCGAGCTCCTTGCGTTGATCCTCGGCCAAAGCCGCGACCTCGATTTCCTTTGCGGCGCGAGCGGCGATCGGGTATGCCGAGCGCCGGACCGCGTCGCTCACCTGTCGCAGAGCCTCGGTCGCCTTACGCTGCGCCGCCGAGTCGCCCAGACGCCTCGACTTTTCGAGCTCCATGCCGACCCGGACGCGGTCCAAGACCTCGCCAATCAGGTAAAGGTGCCCGGAAGCGTCTTCAGGGTCGAGGTTGTTCACCAGATATTGCAGGAAGAATTCAAGCGGTTCGGCCGTGAGGTGAGGAGCTTTCAGGTCGAGCTTCTGAATAAACGCTTCGAAGACGTCACGCGCGCGCAGCGTTCGTTCGCGGGCCAATCCGCCGGCGCTCCCCCGCTCGCCGCGCAGCGCCTCGACGCCTCCTCGCCGCGGGCGCTCTGCCGGTTCGCCCCCCGTCGCGACGGCAGCCTTCGACGGTAGAACCAGCCGGACGCTCGCATGGTTGCGAAGCCACGCTGGCAGGCTCTCCGCCACGGCGCGCTGGTAGCAGAACCAATACAGGTTGAACGGCAAGGTGGGTTGCTGGAGACGACGCCGCACGGCGGTCATGAGGACATCGCCTTCCCATCCCGAGTAGCCCACCACCAAGGGTGAGCGCTCGGCCAGGACGCGTTCGAGGAGCTGTCCCATGCTGACGCTGTCGGTCAGGTCGTGGCGCGCCTGGCCTTCGATCTCACCACGCAGGTTGCAGCAGTCATAGAACCAGTGTGTGCCGTGCACGTGGACGATCTGAAGATCGGGCCGCCCGGGATCGATGCGCTGCGTAGTCTTCGGGTGGTCGCAGACGATCACCTCGTGCCCAAAGAGGCGCAAGGCTCGGGTCAACATCTCGTCGAAGTTGGGAGTAAAGACCAGCTTGGTGATAGTCCCTTCACTCAGCAGGTGAGCAAGGCGGAGGTTGGCGGCGGAGATCCGGGCCGTGTGCAGGTGCTGATGCAGGAAGGCTCGGCGGTCGTCGGCCTGTTCGAACGCCATCGCGAAGCAGCCTTCGTAGCGGTCGAGAGGAGAGCCTCCCGCAGAGGGCGGAGTGCGCCCCTGGTCCGTAATCTCCTTGCGGCACATCTGCTCGATTCCCGTCGCAAGCGGGATAGGCGGATGCGAGACACCTGCGCCGACAATAAAGAAGAACGGAGAGGCACCATTCGCAGGCCTCCTGCGAGTTGCGCGGACGATCTGGTCGACGGCTGACGACAGGTCGAGTTCAGTCATACAGTTGCAGCGCAAAAGTTTATCGTAGCACGTCCATAATCGAACTCGGGCAACCGCGAACCGGTTTGCCCGGCGGGGGTGCGCCGCGATAGCCTGCGGCGAACAGGGGCGGGCGGGGGCTTGCGCGCCGCGCGTCAAGGAGGCAGGTTGAGCACCGAAAACCCGTCTGTAGATGTTGATCCGGCGTGGGGCTTTCTGCGGCATGCGGTGGCGACGGTCGCCTATCGCGGCGGCAAGGTGCTGCGCGGTGTCACCGCCGAGTTTGGCGAGTTCGTGCCGGCGCCCGGCGTGCGGTCGCCGCGGGCGCTGGTCGCCCATATCGGCGATCTGTTTCATTGGGCGCTGGGGCAGTTGCAGGGCAACCCGGAGTGGAAGCCGGCGGCGCCGCTGCCTTGGGATCAGGAGGTGGAGCGCTTCTTCTCCACGCTGACGGCCTTCGACCGGCGGCTTGCCGCCGGCGGCACGCCTGCCGTGCCGCTGGAGCGCCTGCTGCAGGGGCCGGTTGCGGACTCCCTGACCCATGTCGGCCAGCTGGCGATGATGCGCCGGCTGGCCGGCGTCCCGATGCGCAGCGAGAACTACGTCCGTGCCGACATCGTGCCCGGCCGGGTGGGCGCCGAGCAGACCGCGCCGTCGCGCGAGTTCGACTGACCCGCGGCGCGGCGGCGCGCGGCCGCCGCTGCCACCGGCGCCCGCGGATGCGCCGGTGCGCAGCCGTTTCCCCTTTGCCCACCCACCCATGAGAACCATCAAAGCCTACGGCCCGGCCGGCCTGGGGAACCTCGCCGCGGGCTTCGACACCCTGGGTGCGGCTCTGGCACCGGTAGCTCAAGCCGGGCCGGCGGGCCGCGCTGGGGGGGCCGGCGTGGCTGGCGATGATGGCCTGGGAATCGTTGGGGTGGGCTTGGACTCTCCGGGCGTGGCGCTGCCACTGGTTGCTCAGGACGAGGCGGCGGGTCGCGCCGGGGGCACCGGCGTGCCTGGCGATCGCGGTGTGTTTGGCGATGACGGCGAGCCCCGCATTGGCGGCATCTCCGGCGATGCGGGCGTGGTTGCCGGTGGCGGCGGCTTGCTGTGGGGCGACGTGGTGGAGGTCACCGAACAGGAGGCGGGGGCGGGCATCTCGCTCACCTGCGATGGGCCGTTCGCCCACATGCTGCCGGCGGACCCGCGGGACAACCTGGCGATGGGGGCGTGTGCGGCGTTCGCGCGGCGGTGGGGGCGGGATTTGCCGGCGTGCCACGTGCGGCTGCACAAGGGGCTGCCGGTGGGGAGCGGCCTGGGGTCGAGCAGCGCCACGATCGTCGCCGTGCTGCGCGCGTTGAATGCGCTGACCGGCGAGCCGCTGGGCGATGCGCTGCTGCTGGAGGCGGCGGCGGAGGCGGAGGCGGGGCCCGCCGGCGGCCTGATCCTGGACAACGTGGCGGCGTCGCTGCTGGGCGGGCTGCAGCTGGTGGACGCTGCCGGCGGCGCGCACCGGCTGCCTTTCCCGGCGGAGCTGCGCTTCGTGTTGGCGAGCCCGGAGCTCACCCTGACGACGCGCGCGGCGCGCTCGGTGCTGCCGGCGGCGGTGCCGCTGGCGCTGGCGGTGGCCCATGCGCAGAACCTGGCGGCGCTGGTGCACGCCCTGCACGGCGGCGACCGCGCCCTGCTGCGCGCCTGCCTGGGCGACCGCCTGGCGGAGCCCAGCCGGGCGCCGCTGATTCCGGGCTTTCACCAGGTGCAGGCGGCGGCGCTTGCGGCGGGGGCCTGGGGGTGCAGCCTGTCGGGCGCCGGGCCGGCGATGTTCGCCCTGGCCGAGACGGCGGCGGCGCCGGCGATCGGCGCCGCCATGGAGCAGGCATGGGCGGCCGCGGGCGTCCCGGCGCGGATCACGGTCTGCGTGCTGGATCACGTGGGCGCGCGGGTGCTGGAGGACCGGTGCGGCTGACCAGCACGCGCGACGCGCGGCAGCAGGTGCCGTTCAAGCAGGCGGTGGTGCGCAACGCTCCCGCGGGGGAGAGCGCGCCGGGAGCGCCGTCCTCTTCGGGCGGCCCTGCCGCCGAGACCGCCGCCGGTGGGGGGCTGTATGCGCCGGCGGCGCTGGCTGCCTGGCCGGACGTGGAGGACCTGCTGCGGCTGCCCTGGTTGGAGCGGTCGACGGAGATCCTGGATCGGCTGCTGGGCGATGAGTATCCGCGCGCCGAGCTGGCGCGCATGGCGCGCCAGGCGTTCGATTTTCCGCTGCCCCTGGTCGAGGTGGAGACCGACTGCTTCGCGCTCGAGCTGTTCCATGGCCCGTCCTTTGCCTTCAAGGACTTCGGCGCCCGCTTCCTGGCGGCGGTGCTGGCGGGCCTGCGGCAGGAGGGCGCCGCCGGCCGCACCGTCCTGACGGCGACGAGCGGCGACACCGGCGCCGCCGTGGCGGCGGCGTTCTGGCAGCGGGACGGGTTTCGCGTCGTAGTGCTGTATCCCGAGGGACGGGTGTCGCCGCTGCAGGAGCGGCAGCTGGCGTGCCTGGGCGGCAACGTCGTCGCGCTCGCCGTGGCGGGCGACTTCGACGACTGCCAGCGGCTGGTGCGGGCGTGTTTTGCGGACGCCGAGCTGTGCGCCGAGCTGGGGCTGGTGGCGGCCAACTCGATCAACATCGCCCGCCTGGTGGCGCAGCTCCTGTACTACTTCGAGAGCCTGGCGCAGTTGCGGCGTCTGCGCCCCGCGGCGCCGGCACCGGTGATCGCCGTGCCCAGCGGCAACTTCGGCAACCTCTGCGCCGGCCTGTACGCGCGGGCCCTGGGCCTGCCCGCGGGCGGCTTCGTCGCCGCGACCAACGCCAACCGCGTGGTGCCGGATTTTCTGGACGGCGGTCCCTACCGGCCGCGGCCCGGCATCGCCACCCTGAGCAATGCCATGGACGTGGGCAACCCGAGCAACTGGGAGCGCATCCTGCACCTGTACGGCGGCGACGCGGCGGCGGTGCGTCGGGTGCTGCGCTGGGGGGTGCTGGACGATGCGGCGACGGCGGCGACCCTGGGCGGGCTGGCGCGCCGCGGCTACCGCGCCGATCCCCATGCCGCCGTCGCGTACGGGGTGCTGCGGCGGGTGCTGCGCGCGGGCGAGGTCGGCATCTTCCTGGCCACCGCCCACCCCGCCAAGTTCGACACCGTGCTGGCGCCGCTGGGCTTGGCGGCTCCCCTGCCCGGCGTGCTTGCGGCGCTGCTCGACCGGCCGCTGGCGCGCGAGCGGCTGAGCGCGGGCGTTGCGCCCCTCAAGGCGCGGTTGCGCGATCTCAACTAGAATCGCGTCCGCGTCGCGCCGTGCTGAGCTTGCCGGCGCGCAATGGCGACCAACGTCCACCTCACACGGAGCGTGCATGAAGATCGACGAAACCATGGGCTTGAACACGCTGTGCGTCCACGCGGGAGTCACGCCCGAGCCGCAAACCGGGGCGATCATGACGCCGATCTTCCAGACCTCGACCTACGTGCAGAAGGCTCCGGGTGAGCACCAGGGGTATGACTACTCGCGGGCCGGCAATCCCACCCGCACGGCGCTGGAGGCGTCGATGGCAGCCCTGGAAGGGGCGCGCCACTGCATCACGTTCGCTTCGGGCATGGCGGCCGAGCATGCGATCGTGCAGACCCTGGACCCGCCCGCACACGTGATCATTTCCGAAGATGCGTACGGCGGCACCGGCCGCCTGTTCCGGCGGCTGTTCGCCAAGTACGGATTCGAGCTGGAGTTCCGCGACCTGACCGACCTGGCGGGGCTGGCGGAGAGCGCCGGACCGCACACGCGATTGATCTGGGCCGAAACGCCCACCAATCCGCTGATGCAGATCGTCGATATTGCGGCCCTGGCCGAAATCGCGCGGCGCAGCGGCGCCAAGCTGGTGGTGGACAATACGTTCGCTTCGCCCATCCTGCAGAGCCCGCTGGCCCTGGGGGCTGACCTGGTGGTCCACAGCTCGACCAAGTACATCGGCGGCCACAGCGACCTGATCGGCGGCGCGGTGATGACCAACGACGACCAGCTGGCGGAACAGGTGCGCTTCGTGCAGTTCGCGGGCGGCGCGGTCAATTCTCCGTTCGAATGCTTCCTGCTGCTGCGCAGCATCAAGACGCTGGCGCTGCGGATGGAGCGCCACTGCGCCAACGCCCAGGCGTTTGCCGCGGCGCTCGAGCGCGACGGGGCCTTCCGCCGGGTGCTCTATCCGGGCCTGCCGTCCCATCCCCACCACGAGCTGGCGCGCCGCCAGATGAAAGGCGGCTTTTCGGGCATCGTGACCGTCGAGCTGGCCGGCGAAATGGAGCGGGTGTCGCGCTTCCTGTCGCACCTGCGGATCTTCGCCGTGGCCGAAAGCCTGGGCGGCGTCGAGTCGCTGGTCGATCACCCGGAGGTGATGACCCACGCCAGCGTCCCTCCCGAAGTGCGGCGCAAGTTAGGCATCAACGCCGGCCTGATCCGCTTTTCCATCGGGATCGAGGACCCCGCCGACCTGATCGCCGACGTGCGCCAGGCGCTCGCGCGTTAGCGCTTCATCGCGAGGCGGTAGCCGCCGCCGACAGGTGGTCGGTCGGCGGCGGGCTTCCCCCCACGCCCCCGGTTCTAGTGCTTCCAGACCGGGAGGCGTACGACGAAGCGGCGCGATTGGGCGCCGGGAGCGGCGAGGTGCAGCTGGCCGCCTTTGGATTCCAGGATCGCGGCCACCACCGCCAGCTCGAAGGCCAGGGCTCCCAGGGCATTGTGAATGGCCGGCGACAGGCTTTCGTACGCCGGGCTGGCGATGCTCACCAGCTCGATGATGACTTCGGAGCGCGGCAGCGGGTTGACCGCGTTGTCGGCGGCGAGCGCCGGCCTGGCCTGCGCATCGAATGCGTGGTCGGAGGGAGAGAGGGAGTGGGCGCCGGAGCCGGCGTCAGAATCGGAGTCGTCCGTCGCGGAGTCTGCGAGGTGCTCCTGGTCGTCCAGGGCGTCCGGCCGCTCCGGGTGGGCGGAATGCCCGGTGTGCTCGTCGAAGGGCGATGCATCGTCGCTTTCGACAGCTTCGTGGCCGAGGTGGGCATAGATCCTGCCGGCGCTCGGCGTCAAGCTTTTGACCACCTCCACCAACGACGAGAGCGCGGTGAAGAGGATTTCGGGGTCGCCGACGGCCCCGGCTGGGACCGTGGCGGCGCCGGCGCTGATCGGGCGGTTGTGAAGCACCGCGCCGGCGTCCTTGGCCGGAGACACGGCTGCCTCTGGTTCGGCCGTGGCGTCGGCGGCCCCTGATCCGGACGGTGATCCGGCGGGAGCCGGCAACCGCGGGCGCTGCTGGACAGGGAGTTCAGGAGGCAGCCCCTGGCAGAATCCGGCGGTGGCGAGCGCCACCGCCAGCAGGGGCCGCAAGGCGCCGGCAAGTTGCCGCGAGGGCTGCGAATCGGTATCGTGCCGGGCGAAGTCCAGCACTTGACTCAATGGAATGGCAATGCGTTGGTGGGGCGGCACCGCCGGCAGAAGGGCCGACACTGGCGGCACTGTGAGAGGGAGAGGTGTGTCGGGACGCTGGCCAATATCCATGCGGTTCCTCCCCAGCTGTTAGACAGCTCCGCCCGGTCGGGCTGTCGACCTCACCCTACATACGAAGCAAGGACGGGGCCAGCTCACCGCGCCGGCCCCGAACGGCCGCCGGCGGACCTATAATCCCGCGTGCCCTATCCGCTGCTTTCCTGCGAGGAGATTGCCAAAGCGTACGGTGCGAGGCCGCTGTTCACCGGCCTCACGCTCAGCCTGCTGGCCGGAGACCGAGTCGGCCTGATCGGCCCAAATGGCTCGGGCAAATCGACGCTCTTGCGCATTTTGGCCGGTTTCGAGGAGCCCGACCACGGCACCCGCTCGGTGCGGCGGGGGGTGCGGGTGGGCTACGTGGCGCAGGACCCGGCGCTGCCGGCCACCGGCACCGTCGCTGCCGCGGTCAGGGAGGCGGCGGCCGCTGCCGTGGGCGCCGCCGAAGACCCCGACGTCGCCGAGAGCCGCGCCGGCGAGGTCTTGGGACGGGCCGGCTTCCTCGATCCCCTGCAGGACGTCGCCACCCTCTCGGGCGGCTGGCGCAAGCGCCTGGCGATCTGCCGCGAGCTGGCGCGCGGCCCCGAGGTGCTGCTGTTCGACGAACCCACCAACCACCTGGACATGGAAGGCATCCTCTGGCTGGAGGGCCTGGTCCAAGGCGCTTCGTTCGCGTACCTGGTGGTGAGCCACGATCGGTATTTTCTTGAAAACGTTGCAACGCGCATGCTGGAACTGAATCAAATTTACCCCAACGGCCTATTTGAGGCGAGCGGCAGCTACAGCGATTTCCTGGTCAAGCGCGACGAGCTCCTGGCGAACCAGGCCGAGTACCAGGCAAGCCTGGCCAACCGGGTCCGCCGCGAGGTCGCCTGGCTGCGGCAGGGCGCCAAGGCCCGCTCCACCAAGGCCAAGGCGCGCATCGCCTCGGCCGAGCAGCAGCAGCGCGAGCTGGCCGAGATCAAGTCGCGCGCCGTGCAGCGCACCGCCGGCATCGACTTCGCCGCCTCGGGGCGCAAGACCAAGAAGCTCCTGGTGGCCACCGGCCTGGTCAAGGCCCTGGGCGGCCGCCGCGTCCTGGACGGCGTCGACCTGGCCATCTCGCCCGGCCAGCGCCTGGGCCTCCTGGGCGCCAACGGCAGCGGCAAGACCACCCTGCTCAGCCTGCTCGCCGGCACCCAGGAACCGGATGACGGCGTCATCGAGCGAGCGCCCTTTCTGCGCGTGGTGCGCTTCGAGCAGGACCGCGGCTCCCTGGACCCGGACGTCACCCTGCGCCGCGCCCTCGCCCCGGCGGGCGACGCCGTGATCTGGCAGGACCGCTCGCTGCACGTCGCGGCCTGGGCCAGCCGCTTCCTCTTCCGCGGCGAGCAGCTCGACATGCCCGTCGGCCGTCTGTCTGGAGGCGAGCAGGCCCGCGTCCTGATCGCCCGCCTGATGCTGCAACCCGCCGACCTCCTGCTGCTCGACGAGCCCACCAACGACCTCGACATCCCGACGCTGGAAGTCCTGGAAGAGAGCCTGGCCGAATTCCCCGGCGGCCTGGTCCTGGTCACCCACGACCGCCTCCTCCTGGGCCAGGTCGCGACCAGCATCCTCGCCCTTGATGGCGAAGGGGGCGCCACCCCCTATGCCGACTACCCCCAATGGGAAGCCGCCCGCCGGAGCCGCGGCACGCGAGCGACGGCGACGGCGGACAGGACGGGCTCTCCCGGAGGAACCGCCGGCGCCGCTGCGGCTGCCCGGACCCCGCCGCCGGAGCCAGCCGGGCCCCGCCGGCTGTCCTATCGCGAGAACAAGGAGTGGGAAGCCATGGAGGGCGCGATCCTCGCCGCCGAAGAGCTGCTCGCCGAAAGCGACCAGGCCGTGCGCGACCCCGCCGTAGCCACCGACGCCGCCGCCCTCGCCGCGCGCTGCCAGGCCCTGGACGCCGCGCGCAGCGAGGTCGAGCGCCTCTACGCCCGCTGGGCCGAGTTGGAAGCCAAGCGCGGCGGCGCGCCATCGTAGAGCGGGCAGGCCGCCGGCTGCACCTGGCGCCCGCGGTAAGCGATGCGCAAGAGCTGAGGGGGAGCGGTGCAGCCCAGATGCCCGATGGACATCGCTGTGCGAGGATCGATGCCCATGGCCGCGGCCCTACTCGCGGTCATAGAAGCTGGTTCAACCGCTGGCTGGTGAGCTCGCAGTCGCGGAGGATCGCACTCAGCAGACCCCGGCCCTATCGTCTCGCCAGCGTGCACGGGGACCACAGTCCGGCGACCGTCGGGATGTTGAAGGAAGTGGTGGCTGCCGCGCGTGCGCACGACCGCGAATCCGGCCCGCGACAAAGCGGCGACAAGCCGCTTTCCGGTGAGGGCCGGCAGGCGACTCATGTGTTGACTGTCACCCGTTGCACGCCAACAAAGTCCAAAGCCGCGGGTTGCTCCACCTCAACCTCAAGGCAAAGCTCAATCGCCTCTTTGACCCGCTTCAAGAGGACGTCGAGCGACTTTGCCTGAGTGTGGCAACCACGAAGGGAGGGCACTGAAGCCACGTAGAAACCCTCCTTGTCGCGTTCGATGATGACGTCAAATTCACGGTTCCGCATAGGCGCCTCCTCCGGGAGCTGCGTCATTGTAACCCTGGCTCGTTCCTCCCGGCGTCTGGTAAAGGGCAGTCCGGCTCCCGACGCCCGTCGTGATTGGCTGGGGGCGCGGAAGAGGTGGCGATCGGCGAGCGGCTGTGCGCGAGGGGGAGCGGAGCGGTGACGCGAAGGGGGACGTAGCTAGTCGTTGGGCAGCAGGTGTTCTTCGGCGGGGGGGCGCATGTTGTAGTGGGAGCTCATGACGCGGCCGTAGGCGCCGGTGTTGGCGATGAGGAGGATGTCGCCTTCGGCGGTGGGGGCGATCCGGCGGGCGCGGCCCAGGATGTCGCCGGTTTCGCAGATGGGGCCGACGATGTGGGCGGTGGTGGTGGCGGGCTCGTCGAGGCGCGAGAGGTTGACGATGGGGTGGTAGGCGCCGTAGAGGGCGGGGCGGATGAGGGAGTTCATGCCGGTCTGGAGGCCGATCCAGGCGACGTCGCCCTTGTGTTTGACCTGGTTGACGCGGGCTACCAGGACGCCGGCTTCGGCGACCAGGAAGCGGCCGGGTTCGAGCCAGAGCTCGCGTCCGGGGCGGATGGCGCCGCTGTCGCGCAGGCCGTGGTCGAGGGCGGCCAGGTCCAGGGGGGTCTGGCCGGGCCTTTCGGGGACGCCCAGGCCGCCTCCCAGGTCCAGGACGGTGACGGCGGGGAAGCGCTCGGCGGCGGCGGCGAGGAAGCGCGCGACGTCGATCCAGGACTGGTGGGTGCGGATGCCGCTGCCGATGTGGGCGTGCAGGCCGACGACCCGCGCGCCGCAGCGCACCAGGAGGCCTGGCAGCTCGTCGAGGTGTGCCGCTCCCAAGCCGAATTTGGAGTCGACGCCGGCGGTGCGGACGTGGGCGTGGTGGCCCTGGCCGCGTCCGGGGTCCAGGCGCAGGAAGATCTCGCGGCCGGCGAAGACGTCGGGCCAGGCTTGCAGGGGGTGCAGGTTGTCGACGGTGACGCGCGCTCCCAGCTGGAAGCCGCGTTCCAGCTCGTCGCGGCCGGCGAAGTTGGGAGTGAAGAGCAGGCGCTGGCGGTCGAGGTCGGGGAAGAGCCGCAGGACGTGCTCGAGCTCCGCCGCGGAGACGCATTCGAAGCCGAGGCCCTGGGCGTGGAAGAGGCGCAGGACGCCGGCGTGGTTGTTGGCCTTGAGGGCGTAGAACACGCGATCGATCGATTCCAGCGCCGCCAGGCTGCGCGCCGAGCGCTGCAGGGTTTCGGCGTCGTAGACGAACAGGGCGCCGTGTTGGGCGGCCAGGGCGAGCAGCGGCGCGCTGCGCTGGCGCCACCAGGCCGCGCCGTCGGCCGCGGCGGGGGCGGCGCCTTCGCTTGCCGCGGGCGCGCCGCTGAGCTCGCTCCAGGTGGGCCCCAGGAGCGGGGTTTCCGCGGTGCGGTCGAAGAGCAGTCCGTGGAGCTGGCGCACCAGCCGCTCGCTCTGCTCTTCGTCGACGTAGAAGGTGAGATTGAGATCGCTTGCGGATTGCGTCATCAGGTGGACCTTGAGCTCCGCAAAGGCTTCCAGCAGCGGCCCCAGCTCGTGCAGGATGGTGCGGATGCCGCGGCCGACCAGCGACAGCGAGGCGGTCGGCGCGATGACGCTTGGCTCGCAGTGGACCGAAAGCTCGCGCAGCAGGGCGTCGATGGCCTCGGGGCCGATGGCGTTGACCTGCGGATCGAGCGAGACGGTGACGTTGGTCTCTGAGGTGGAGATCGAGTCGACGGACAGGCCCTGGCGGGCGAAACAGTTGAAGACCTCGGCGAGAAAGCCGACCTCCTGCCACATGCCGAGCGCTTCGACCGAGATCAGGGTGATGCCGCGGCGCGCGGAGACCGCCTTGACCTGCGGCGCGCCGTCGGGCGCGGCGCGCGAGATGACCGTTCCCGGCGCCGCGGGCCGGTCGGTCCACAGCACGTGCAGCGGAATGCCGTGGCGGCGCAGCGGCGGGATGCAGCGCGGGTGCAGGACCTTGGCGCCGGTGATGGCGATTTCCTGGGCCTCTTCGTAGCTGAGCGAGCGCAGCAGGCGGGCCGAGGGGATGAGCGAGGGGTTGGCGGTGAACAGGCCGGGCACGTCGGTCCAGATCTCGCAGCGCTCCGCCCCCAGCTTGGCGGCAAAGTAGGACGCCGAGGTGTCGGAGCCGCCGCGCCCCAGCAGCACGGTTTCGCCGCCGCGGTTGCGGGCGATGAAGCCCTGGGTGAGGATCGCCGCGGCGGGGTTCGCCGCCAGCCGCGCCGCCAGGTGCGGGTCGTGCTCGACGTCGCAGGAGGCGGCCAGGTAGAGGCGGGCCGTGTGGGACGGCTGCTCGTCGCGCGCCAGGAGCGCCGTGCGGGCGTCGAGCCAGGCGGTGGCGATGCCGCGGGCGTTGCAGTAGGCGGCGCCCAGGCGCGTCGACAGCAGCTCGCCGCAGGCCATGACCCGCGCCTTGAGGTGCGGGCCGCCTTCGTGCAGCAGCGAGGCGCCCAGCGCCAGGCGCGCCAGCTCTTCCAGCTGGTCGCCCACCGCCGCCCCGGCGTCGATTCCGAGCGCCGCGGCCAGGTCGAAATGACGGCGGCGGATCGCGGCCAGCGCCTCTTCATGCCGCCCTTCGGTCGCCAGGGTGAGCAGCGCGTCCAGCTGGTTGGAGATGCCGGCCAGCGCCGAGCAGACGACCAGCGGCCGGTAGCCCTGCTGCAGGCGCAGGGCGACCTGGTCGGCGATGGTGGCCCAGCGCTCGGCGGTCGAGACGCTGGTGCCGCCGAATTTGAGCACCACCCAGCGGGGGCCGGCGGACATCAGGCGGCGCTCGCTGTCATGGGAAGTACGCTACCATTTCGCTCATGCCGCTCCTCTCGGAGAGCCGCCGGCGCGACGGCTCGGCAGGCCCTGGCGATCGCCACTAGTGGCCGCTAGCAAACAAGTGCAAAACCGTGCTGCCACCGGGACGCCGCGGCGCGCGCGGGCGGCGGTCGCCGCGCCGCGGCACACAGCGCCGGATGACGCCGCGCCGGATGACGCCGCGCGCCGGCCGGCAGGGGAGGTTGGCGGATGACGGCGATCCTGGCGCTGGATCAGGGGACGACCAGCTCGCGGGCGCTGGTGTTCGACGAATCCGGGGCGCAGCTGGCGATGGCGCAGCGGGAGCTGCGCCAGATCTTTCCGCAGCCCGGCTGGGTGGAGCACGACCCGGTGGAGATCTGGCAATCGCAGCGCGACGTCGCCGCCCAGGCGCTGGCGGCGGCGGGGCTGGGCGCCGGCGACGTGGCGGCGATCGGCATCACCAACCAGCGCGAAACGGTGGTGGTCTGGGAGCGCGCGAGCGGGCGCCCGATCGCCAACGCCATCGTCTGGCAGGACCGCCGCACCGCGCCGCGCTGCGACGAGCTGCGCCGCGCCGGGCTGGGCCCGCTGGTTGCCGCGCGCACCGGACTGACGTTGGATCCCTACTTTTCGGCCACCAAGCTCGCCTGGTTGCTCGACCAGGTGCCGGGGGCACGCGCCGCCGCGGCAGCGGGGCGGCTGGCCTTCGGCACCATCGACGCGTGGCTGATCTGGAACCTGACGGGCGGCGGCGTGCACGCGACCGACGCCACCAACGCCTCGCGGACGATGCTCTACGACCTGGAGACGGGCACCTGGGACCCCGAGCTGCTGCGCCTGTTCGACATCCCTCCCGAGGTGCTGCCGGCGGTGCGCGCCTCGGCGGAGATCTACGGGGAAGCGTCCGCCGCCGGCCTGGGCGGCGCGATCCCGATCGCCGGCATGGCCGGCGACCAGCAGGCGGCGCTCTTCGGGCAGGCGTGCTTCGCTCCCGGCATGGCCAAGACGACCTACGGCACCGGCGCGTTCCTGCTGCTCAACACCGGCAGCCAGATCGTGCGCTCCGGCCAGGGGCTGCTCACCTCGCCGGCCTGGCGGCTGGCCGGCGGCCGCACGGAGTTCGCGCTGGAGGGCAGCGTCTTCGTCGCCGGCGCCGCCGTGCAGTGGCTGCGCGACGGGCTGGGCATCATCCGCTCCGCCGCCGAGGTCGAGGCGCTGGCGGCAAGCGTGCCGGACAGCGGCGGCGTCGTCCTGGTGCCGGCCTTCACCGGCCTGGGCGCGCCGCACTGGGCCGCCGGCGCCCGCGGGGCGCTGTTCGGCATCACCCGCGGCACCGGCGCCGCGCACCTGGCGCGCGCCACCCTGGAAGCCATCGCCCACCAGGTGACCGACGTGCTGGAGGCCATGGCGCGCGACACCTCGCTGGGCGAGGTGCGGGTGGACGGCGGCGCCAGCGCCAACGACCTTCTGATGCAACTGCAGGCCGACCTCAGCGGCTTGCCGGTGGTGCGCCCGCGTGTGCGCGAGACGACGGCGCTGGGCGCCGCCTACCTGGCCGGCCTGGCTGTCGGCCTGTATCGCGGCACGGAGGAGATCGCCGCCCGCTGGCAGCCGGAGCGCCGTTTCGAACCGCGCCTGGACGCCGCCCGCCGCGCCCAGGCACGCGCCGCCTGGAACTGCGCCCTGCGGGCGACCCTGGCCGCCGCCGGCGAAGGCTAGAACAAGAGGAAAGCGGCGCGCCCGGAGACCGGGTTCCGCGGCCTGGCCTACCGTCGATTGCCGCTGGGCTTGGGCGCCGGGTTTGCCGCGGCGCCGGCGCTGCCGGCCGCCTGGGCTTCGGCGGCCAGCCGGCTGCGGTAGGCGGCTTCCCCGGCGGCGACGAAGTCGCGGTAGCCCTGCGGATCGATAAAGGGATTGGGCTGGGCGCCCGCGCGCAGGCGGCGCGCCTTGTCCAGGCCGTCGTAGAACGAGGCGTGCGCTCCCAGGAAGACGTCGCACGGCAGCGCTTTGAGCACCTGGAAAGTGTGGGCGTAGTCGGCGGCGATGCCGGGATAGCTGGGACGGTCGGTCAGGCGATAGCCGGTCAGCACCGAGGTGCTGCCGTAAAACACCACGTCGTAGGTCTTGCCGGCATCCTGCACCTGCATCGTCCAGGTGGTGCAGCCGCGGGTGTGGCCGGGGGTGAGGTGGGCGACCAGCGTCGAGCCGCCCAGCGTCACCTGCATGCCGTCGGTCACCCGGCCGTCGACCCGCACCGGCGGATAGGGCAGGGTGTCGCCGAACAGGAAATCGCCGCGGCCGCCGGCGGCGAGCAGGGGAGCGTCCAGGTCGCTGGCCAGCATCCAGGCGCCGGTCCACTGGCGCAGCTGCTCCAGGCCGCCGGCGTGGTCGAAGTGGGCGTGGCTGCACAGCAGGACCTTGACGTCGCTCAGCGCAAAGCCCAGGGTGGCGATGTTGGCGCGGATCTGCGGCGCGGTTTCCAGGTAGCCGCCATCCAGCACGATGAGCCCCGCCGGGGTGGCGATCAGAAACGAGGTCACGTCGCTCGCCCCGACGTAATACAGGTTGCCCAGGATGCGATAGGGCGCGACCGGCTGGTTGCGCTGCCGCGATTCGGCGTCGTACTGCGCGTGCAGGAGCCGCGCGCCGCCGGTGACGACCCACGCCGCCAGCAGCGCCGCCGTTACGATCGTGGCGATCGTCGCGCGCCCACGACGGGCGAAGCGGAGCGCCGTGAACCCCATCGGGCGGTTTTGCCGCGTGATCACAGGCCGAAGCGGGCGATGGCGCCGAGGGTGATGGTGCCGGTGTTCGCCCCCTTCAGCTCGTTGAAGGCGTTGAAGCGGTAGTTGGCGTTGATGTCCAGCTTGCAGCGCGGCAGCAGGTGCAGGTCGACGCCGACGCGGGCGGCGTAAAAGGGGCTGGAGAAGTTGTTGGAGAAGTCCTTGGAATAGGTGGTGCCGATGCCGACGCCGCCGTAGATGAAGCCGCCGATCAGCACGTACGCTTCGGGCGAGATGGCGTCGTGGAGCGAGCCGCCGAAGCCCTTGGGGTAATACTCGCCGTCCAGCTCGAACTTGAGCAGGGTGCCCGGATCGTATTGATAGGAAACCAGGTACGACACCCCGTCGCGCGCGACGCCGGAGAAGCCTTCGCTCTGCAGGTCGTCCACCGCCCGCCAGGCGTGGACCCCGACGCCGATCCACGAGTCCGCCGCCGCCGGCCTTGCCGAGGCGCCGACGCCCAGGGCCGCTGCCAGCAGCAGCACGAGGGTCGTGCGCTTCGATCGAATTGCTGCCACGGTCGCCATGTCGGTCAACGTCCTGGTATGCCGGCCTACGACGGCGGGAAGCCGCCCAGGGCGCCGAGCTGCGCCGCGGCGGCAGCCCGCGTCGGGTCGAGGGAGATCACCTTCTGCTGCGCCGCCATGCGGTAGGGGGACTGCGGGTATTCGTCCATCAGGCGCTGGTAGATCTGCGCCGCTTCCTGGTCGCGGTGCAGCTGCTCCAAGGTGACGGCCAGCTCGTTGAGGATCACGTCCTGCGGCAGGGGGGCGTTGGATTGGTCGAGCATCTGGCGCAGCTGCTGCTCGACCGCCTGGCCCTTGCCCTGGGTGCGGTCGAGGTCCATCACGTCCAGCCGCGCCTGGGCGGCCAGCACGTGATCGCCGTGCTTCTTGACGAAGTCGCTCCACAGCTGGCGAGCGGCGTCGAGCTTGCCCTCCGCCGCGTCGATCTCCGCCAGGTAGATCGAGGCCACGTCCGCCGCGTCGGTGAAGCGATAGTCGGCGCGCACCGCGTCGAGCATCTTGCGGGCGCTCTGCTGGCGGGCGGCTTCGGTCGCGAAGCTGGGTTCCTTGGCGTCGGTCGGCTTGGCGGCGGCGGGGTCGATCGGCGCCTGGAAGACCTTGACCGCCGTGGCCAGCGCCCGGTTGGCCTGCTCGGAGCGGTGCGAGACCAGGTAGTACACGAGGCTGCCGAGCAGCACCAGCCCCAGCACCGCGGCAATGGTGATCATCAGCCCGCGGGAGTGGGACTCCGCGTACTCGACGCTGCGGCTGACGGCGCTGGCGAATTCGTCGCGCTTGATGTCTTTACGGTTCAGTCGTTGGTTCATCACCTGCTCCCAGGGGACTACGGCGCGGGCGGCCGACCTTCAAAGCCCGCAAGGCTATCACACGACGAGCGCGGCCAGAGCCGCGGTTGTAAGCCCCGGCGCGAGCCGCGCCGCGGCGCCCGGCCTGCGGCGGCCGTCAGAACGAGCGCTTGCCGAAGTTGGCGGCGAGAACGGCCAGGTCGCGGCCGTCGACGATGCCGTCGCCGTTGAAGTCGGCGTCGATGTTGTAGTTGGAATCGTACCGGTGGGCGCCGAAAGAGTAGGCGAAGATCACCAGGTCCAGACCGTCGACGATGCCGTCGTGGTTCAGATCGCCCTCCAGGAACACGGTGCCGGTGATGACGAACTGGGTGACGGTGCCGTTGAACACGTTGGGCGGGCTGGCCAGGTCCTGCGTCGCCAGGCCGACGGTGACCACGCCGACGAGCGGCGACGGCGGCTGGTAGCGATATTCGAGCTTGGTCTTGTCGCCGCTCGGTGTGATCGCGATCGCCGTGCCGTTGACCAGCAGCTGGGTGTTGGCGACGTCGATGCCGGTGCCGAAGTCGTACAGGTCGATCTGGATCTGCGCGTTGGGCGAGACGTTTTGCGCCCCGTCGTAGGGGCTGACCAGGCCGGTGACCGGCGGGATGTCGTCGACCCCGGTCAGCACGCTGGCGAACGTCTGGGCGAGCAGCGTATAGCCCGCCGGATTGGGGTGGAGCTTGTCGATGCCGCCCGTGTAGTCGTCGGGGATGGCGTTGGGCGTCAGCACCCAGAAGACCTCGAACGGATCCACCAGCGGGCGGCTGCGCTCCCAGGCTAGCTCGCGGATCGCCCCGGCGAGCGTGCCGGTGATCAGGTTGGTGCCGTCGGTGTTGGCTGTCGGCAGGCGCGGGATGACCGTGGCGTGGTAGGCGATCATGCCGAGCGCTTCGGCGTCGCTCGCCATCACGTCCAGGTTCTGGATCGTGGTGTCGATCGACACCTTGGCGTCGACGTCGTTGGTCCCTTCCATCAGCAGCAGGCCGGTATAGCCCGCCTGCAGATCGCCACGGATCCGCGACACGCCTTCGCCGGTCGTTTCGCCGTACAGGCCGTCGTTGATCACCGTCGCCTGGCTATTCAAATCGTTGGACAGGATGGTCTGCAGGCGTCCCGGATAGCCGCCCAGGTCGGCGGTGTCGCCGTAGCCGGCGGTGATGCTGTCGCCGAAGGCGACGTAGACCGGCGGCGCCGACGCCTTGGGCCGCGGCCTGGCGGCACGCCGGGCGGCGGCTGCGGTGGTCGCGGTGGCCGCGGTGGCCGCGTCGCCGGAGGCGGCGGCCGGGACCGGTGGCAGGACAAGGCGGGCCGCGGCCGCGGCGGGGGCCTGCCAGGCGGACCACTCCGCGGTGCGGGTGACTTCGGCGGCGTCGCTGCCGTTGCCGCCAGCCCAATGGAACGCCGCCGTGTCTCCGGCCGCGAGCGTGGGCCTGGTGGCGGCGGTCGTCGCCTGCCCCGCGCCGGTCGCCGCCGGCGCCGCAGGGAGGTCCGGCAGCGCCGCCTGGCGCAGCGGCCGGCCGGCGGCGTCCAGCTGCATCGCCGCCCAGCCGCGCGGCGCCGCAGTGCGATACAGGACGTCGACGGCGGCGCCACCGGCGGTGCCGGCGGAGCTGACTGTGAGCTGCGGATAGAGCGAGCCGCCCGGCGCCGCCACCAGGGGGGCGCCGAAGCGCCCGTTGGCGAACCGCGCCGTCAGCAGGCGATAGCCGTCGCCGGCAAGCTGGCTGAACGCCAGGACCGCGCCGTCGCCGGCCGCCGCGACCGCGGGCGTGATGCTGGGCGTCTGGCCGGCGGTCACCGCCTGCGGTGCCGTCCAGGCGCCGCCGCCGCTGGTGGCGCGGCTCCAGACGATCTGGTCGAAATGGCCGTCGAAGGCGCTCCAAGCCAGCAACCAGGAGCCGTCGGCCAGGCGCGCGGCGGCCAGCGCCACCTGGCTGCCGGGCCCGACCGGCGAGATCGTGCGCGGCTCCGACCACCCGGCGCCGTTCCAGGCGGCGGTGCGCACCGCGTAGGCCCGCGGGTTGTCGCCTTCCAGCCACACCAGGCCCGCCAGCTTGCCGTCTTCGACCAGCAGCAGCGGCTGGACGCGCAGCTGTCCGCTGCGCCCCGCGGGCGGCGGCACGAAGGCGGCGCGGCCGGCCGCCGCGCTGCCGGTGCTTACAACCAGCAGCAGCTGAGTGCCCTGTCCGCCCGGCGCCGGCACGGTGCCCGCGGCAAGCGAGCCGCCGGCCAGCGCCGCCCTGACATCCAGCCTGGCTCCCGCCGGCAGGGTGGCCGCCCCGTCGCCCCCGGCGTTGGCGGCATCGCCGGCGTCGCCGGCGCGTTGCGCCCATGCTGCCGCCATCGCCGGCGTCGCCGATGCCGCCCCTGCCACCTCCGCGGCCGATGTCGTTTTTGCCGCCGATGCGGCGGCGAGGGTGACGTAGATCGCCGCCAGGACGCCCGCGGACGCGCCGCGCGCAGCTCTGGCCAGCCACTGCCCATGGCCGTTGTGGCCCCGTCCAAGTTTCGGCATAGGGCGGAAATCCTATGTTTGCTGTCGCCCTGGAGTCAATCGCGCCGCCGCAACGCTTGCGATCTCTTTGCGCCGCCGCGCCGGATCTTTGTGCATGCCGGACGCCGCCATGGGCCGCCATGGGAGGGGAGAGAGGGGGTGGAAAGGGCCGAACCTGGCGGCACTGCGGGGGCCGCGGCGGCGGGGCCGGCGCCGCGGGCGGCGGGCCGGCGATCGGCGGCCGCGGGTCAGGGGGCGACGAAGGTGCCGGTCAGGGTGTTGGAGGTATTGCCCTGCTGGTCGCTGACCTGGAAGGTGTAGGTGACCTTGGTGCCGGAGGCGGGCAGGAGCAGCGACTGCTGCACCCCGCTGGAGCCGGAGGTTTCGCCTTTGAGGCCCTGCAGGCCGTTCTTGACCACGCCGTTGGGGAGGGTGAGGACGTACCCGTCCAGGTCGGCGCTCTGGTCGGTGAAGCTGAAGGTGATCGGCAGCAGTCCCGGCCGCTGGCCGTCGATCAGCGGGCCGCCCAGGGCGGTGGCCTTGGCTGGGTTGGTGAGGTTGGAGATGGTGGGCGCGCTCTTGGTTTCGGTGGGGCTGCTGCTGCCGTGGCAGCCCAGGAACAGTCCCCCGGCCAGCCAGAGGATTCCTACCGGCGTGATCTTTAATTGCATGGTCCCGGCTCCTTTCGTACCTGCGCTATCCTGGATCTGTCGATCGCTGCGCTGGTGTATCGGAGGCGATGATGGCGGGGACGGTGGCGCTCTCGCCTGACCGCAACCTGACCGGGAGGTTATTTTTTGCTCAACGAGGCGGAACCGGCGCCGGCGCCCGGCTCTCCTCCGGTCTCGCGGGGGGTGCGGTACCGCTTCCAGGACGTGGAGGTGGACACCTCCCGCCAGCTGCTCCGCGTGGCCGGCCGCGAAGTGACCTGCCAGCCGCGGGTCTTTCAGCTGCTGCAGCTCCTCTGTGAAGCGGACGGCGCGGTGGTCGGCCGCGAACAGATCTTCGCCCGGCTCTGGCCGGGCCAGGCGATCCCGTCCGACGAATCGCTGACCCAGGTGGTCCACCGCCTGCGCGCCACCCTGGGCGCCGCGAGCGGCATGGTGCGGACCGTGCGCGGGGTGGGCTTCCGCCTCGACAGCCCCGTCGAGCGCGAACCCTCTACGGCTGCCGCGGCGCCGGAGCGCGCGGTGGCGGAGCCCTCGTCGCCCCTGCCCGTGGCGACCGGGGCCACGGCGGCTGGGGCCACGGCGGCCCGGTCTGCCGCCAGCGGGACCACGGCGCCGGAGTCCGCGGCGGCCAGCGCCACCTTGCGGCGCCGGCGCGGCATGTGGTCACGGCCGGCGCCGCTGGGCTGGGCCGCCCTGGCTGTTCTGGCCGTGCTGGCCGCGGCCGGCGCGGGGTGGCTGGCGCTGGCCAGGCCGTGGCAGGTGATCGACTCCGGCTATGGGCTGGTGCGCGGCGATCTGAGCCCGGCGCGCCGCCAGACGATCGACCTGGTGGAGCGGGCGCTGGTCGCCGAGCGCCGCGGCGATCGGGCGCAGGCCCGGCACCTGCTGGAGATCGCCCATGCCACCGACGCCACGACCCCGGTGCCGGCGGCGTTCCGCTGTCTGTTCGGCTATTGGCAGGAAAGCACCGGCGACGCGGAGGGCTGGGCGCGGGCCGCGGCCGGCCGCCTGCGGCCCAGCTCCTCGCCCTACCTGCACCTGCTGGTCCGCTATGCCGCCGCGACCGCGTCCGGGCGCGGCGCCGACTGGCTGGCGGCGGCCTCGGCGATGCTCGCGGTGCGGCCGTCGGCCTGGTACCTGCGGCTGGCGCGCGCTCACTACCACCTGGGGCAGCGCGAGCCGGCGGCGGCGCTGGCCGACCTGCGCCAGATCCCGATCGCCGGCCTCGACAGCATCAGCCTGGCGCTGGTGCTGGCGGACCGTGCTTCCTTGGGGGATGCCGCGGCGGCGGAGCGCGACCTTGCCGCCGGCGGGCTGCGCGGGCAGGAGGCGCTGACCTGGTACGTGCGCGGGCGCATGGCGCTCTCCGAGCGGCAGCCGGCGGCGGCGGTGGCGGCCTTCGATCGCGAGCTCGACCTGGCGCAGCGCCGCAACCAGCCGGACCTGATCGCCGACGCCCGCCTGTTGGGCGGCGTCGCCGCCTGCGCCAGCGGCGATCTGGCCGGCGCCGCCTCGCGCTTCGACCTGGCGGCGGCGGTGGCCGGCGATCGTCACCTGCCGGACGACGTGGCTTCGGCGCTGGGGTTGGGGGCGTACCTGGCCTGGCGGCGCGGCGACCTGGCCGGCCGCGATCGCCGCCTGGCCGAGGCGGCCAGGGTGCATGCCGAACCGGACCAGGCTTTTGCGGTGGCGCTGACGCTGCTGGCGCTGTGGACGGGTGCGCCGCCGCCGCAGGAGTCACGCTCTCTTGCCGCACAGCTGCCCGACGTGCCCGAGCTGACCGGCACCGGGGCGCTGCTGCTGGCACGCCAGGCCTGGGCGGCCGGCAACCTGGAGGAGGCGCGCCGCCAGCTGCGCCAGGCGCGGGCGGAGGGTGTCGGCAAGACCTATTTTTGGGAGGAGGCGCAGCTGCTGGGAGCGGATCTGGGTGAGCGGCCGGCCGCGATGCAGGTGGATCCGCCCTACCCCAACCTGCTGCGCTTTGCCGCCGCGACCGAGCTGTCCCGCCGCCAGCTTGCGCTGCCGGCGGCGGGACGATCGGCTGTGTAGTGCGCCCTTACTAGACTCCGGGAATGCCGGGGATGAAGTGCGACACGGTGCAGGCGCTGTCCAGACGGATGGCTTCGACGCCCACCGCGTACTGGCCGTTCTGGGCGAACGTCGCCACCACCCAGGCCTGGGCGGCGGCCGGGTCGACCGGCGGATTGGGGCCCGCCGTTGCGACCGTGGTGTTGAGGTCGAAGTAGATCCAGCCGAACGAGAAGGGCGCCGGCAGGGTGGGACCGCCCAGCAGCGTCCGCTGGGTTTCGGCGGGGAAGGGGATGATGGTCGAAGTGGGCGGCGGCGGCGAGATCGGCAGCGAGCTGGTCTCGAAGGGGTGCTCCTGCTCGTCGAAGAACACCAGTCCTTCCTGGCCGAGCGGATACCAGGCCGGCCTCACTCCGGGGGTCACCGGGCAGGTGAAGGCGCCCTGCGCAACCTTCGAGTCGCGCCACACCAGGTAGGAGGTGCCGGCGCCGAAGCCGCCGCCCTCCAGGTAGCGGGCGGCGAATTCCGTGGCCAGCGGCTCGCGGTTGTCCACCGCCGTCCAGGCGTCATAGCGGCCGTAGAAGGTATAGCGGCCGGCGGTCGAGGTGGCCGGGTTGGTGGCGCTGGCTTCGACGTGCACCAGGTCGCCGCCCTCGGCGAAGTTCTGCCCCGAATTGACGATGAACCAGTCGCCCCAGAGGACGTTCTGGTTGGTGGCGTCGCCGGTGCCGCCGGTGGCGAAGTAGCCGACGTCGCCGGGGAAGCGCAGGGTGCAGTTGTTCACCGTGTCCACCGTGATGTAGCCGCGGGCGATGTTGTCACCCAGCGCCTGGGCGGAGCAGTTGCCGCTCAGGATCGCCGACGGCAGGCCGGTCAGCGACTCCTGGAGGTGGGTGGTGTAGGCCGCCGGCAGCTGGGGCGGCGGCAGCACGCCGGTGCAGCTGGCGAAGTTGATGTCCTGCGAGAAGCTCCCCTTGGGGCTGATGGTGTCGTCCGGATCCTGCCCCGCCGAGGCGGTCTGCGGCAGGTTGCCGTTGATGATGATGTCGCGCAGGTTGATCGACTGCACGTCGTAACCGGTGAGGTAGACGTTGAAGTCGAGCACCGGCACCGACAGGTCGGTCCAGATCACGACGTGCGCCAGGATGGCGGTCGCCGACGCATTGTTGATGGAGAACAGGGTGGTGAGCCCGTTCGGGTTGGACAGGTCGACTTCGAAATAAGGCAGCAACAACGTTGCAGCCGGCACCGCGTCGATGGTGCAAATAACCGCCGACGCGGGTCCAGCGAGTACCAGCATACTTGCCAGTACGACACCAAGAGCGACACGGGCCATCTCTTGTACCTCCCTGTTTTGACTGCGGGAAAAGATAGGTGAGCCGCGACGCAGCATATGCGCAGCGGCCGCCCGGAGCAAGGGGGACGGCACCCTGCGTTATGATCGCGCTCATGCAGGCTGCCATTGTCGCCGTCGGCTCCGAGCTGCTCGGCAGCGACCGGGTGGACACCAACTCGCTGCGCCTGACGGAGATGCTGGCGCGCCACGGCGTCGAGCTGCGGCGCAAGGCGGTCATCGGCGACGTCGAAGCCGACATCGCCGACGAGCTGCGCGACATCCTGCCGCGGCTGGACCTGGTGCTGATCAGCGGCGGGCTCGGGCCGACCGCCGACGACGTGACGCGCGAAGCGGTGGCGGCGGCGGTGGGACAGCCGCTGGAGCTCGACTCCCAGGCCCTGGCCGGCATCGAGCGCCGCTTCCAGCGGCTGGGCTGGCCCATGCCGCAGGTGAATCGCAAGCAGGCGCTGGTGGTCGCCGGCGCGGAGGTGCTGGCCAATCGCTTCGGCAGCGCGCCCGGAATGCGCCTGGCGGCGGGCCGCGCGACGCTGTTTCTCTTTCCCGGCGTGCCGGCGGAGCTGGCGGGGATGAGCGCCGAGCACCTGGAGCCGTGGCTGGCGGCGCGGTCCGGCGGCGCCAGCCGCGAAACCGCGGTGCTCAAGATCGCCGGCCTTCCCGAATCGATGGTGGAAGAGCTGATCGCCCCCGCCTACGCGGAGTTCGGCCGCGAATCGATCACCATCCTGGCCAAGCCCGGCGACGTGCGCCTGCTCGCCACCGCCGCGGGGCCGCCCGCCGAACGCGCCCAACGGCTGGCGGCGATGACGGCGCGCCTGGCGGCGCTGGCCGGCGACGCGGTCTACGCCCGGCGCGAAGAGGACACCCTGGAAGGCGTCGTCGGCGAGCTGCTGCGAGCGGCGGGCGCCAGCCTGGCGGTGGCCGAATCCTGCACCGGCGGCCTGCTCGGCGAGCGTCTGACCCGCGTCGCCGGCAGCAGCGACTACTTTGTCGGCGGCGCCGTCACCTACAGCGACCGGCTGAAAACCGCCATGCTGGCGGTGCCGGCGGAGCTGATCGCGGGGCAAGGCGCGGTCTCCGAAGCCGTGGCGCGGGCGATGGCGCAGGGGGTGTGCAGCGCCCTCGGCGCCGACTACGGCGCCGCCATCACCGGCATCGCCGGTCCCGGCGGCGGCAGCCCGGACAAGCCGGTCGGCACCGTGCACGTGGCGGTGGCGGGTCCGCCGCCGGCGCCCGGCCAGCCGGCGGTCGACCATCGCCGCCTGCGGCTGCCGGGGGACCGCGAGCGCGTGCGCTGGCAGGCCACCCAGATCACGCTCGACATGCTGCGGCGGCGCCTGGTGGCGGCGGCGGCGCGTACCGCCGTGACCGCAGCCCCCATCCCGTTCGCCTCGCCCGCCGCTCCTCAGCCGGCGGATCCGGCGGCGGCGGCCGGCCGGCGGTCATGAGGCTGTTCGTTGCCCTGGAGGTCCCCGAGCCGGTGCGGCGCGAGGTGCGGCGGCGCGTCGCCGGGTTGCGCGAGCGGCTGCCGCGGGCGCGGTGGGTGGACCCCGAAGTGCTGCACCTGACGCTGGCGTTTCTCGGTGAAACCGCGCCGGAACGGGCGGCCGGGCTGGCCGGCGGGCTCGCCGCCGCGTTTGCCGCCTGGCCGCCGATGACGCTGCGCCTGGCCGAAGCCGGCACGTTTCCCGCCGGCCGGCCGGCGCGGGTCGCCTGGGTGGGGGTCGAGGCGCCGCCCCAGCTGGCGCCGCTGCAGGCGGCGGTGGCGGCGGCGGTGCGCGAAGCGACCGGGCAGGTGCCGGACGACGGCCGCCCCTACCGGCCGCACGTCACCCTGGCGCGCTGCCCCGCGCCCTGGCCGCTGGGGGCGGCCGACAAGTTCGTGGCGGCGTTCCCAGCCGAGATCGGGCCGCCCTTCCAGGTCGCCCACGGCGTGCTGGTCGAAAGCCGGCTGTCGCCCAGGGGGCCGAGCTACCGCACCCTGGCGGAGCTACCGCTGGCCGCGGGTGAAGGCCGCGCGGATGCCGCGGCTGCCGGAGCTGCCGGAGATGGTAGCGGCCGATGAGCGTCGGTGACATCGGAGCAGGCGGCGGCGTGGTCGGCGGCGGCCAGGTGCTGACCGCGCTGGCGGTGGTGGCGGGTGCCTATCTGCTGGGCTCGATCCCGTTCAGCTATCTGATCGTCAAGATCGTCAAGGGCCGCGACGTGCGCACCGTCGGCAGCGGCAACGCCGGCGCCACCAACGTCATGCGCGCCGCCGGCAAGGGGGCGGGCGCCGCCGCCCTGCTGCTGGACTGCGGCAAGGGGATCGCCGCCGTGGTCGTGGCGCGCGCGCTGGGGGCGTCGCCGGCGGCGGTGGGGGGGGCGGCGGTGGCGGTCGTCGTCGGGCACGTCTTCCCGTGTTTCCTGGGTTTTCGCGGCGGCAAGGGGGTGGCCACCGCCGCCGGCGTGCTGGGCGCCCTGGCGCCGGCGGTGCTGGCGATCGACCTGGTGCTGTTCGTGGCGGTGGTGGCCTGGCGGCGCTACATCTCGCTGGGGTCGATCGTCGCGGCGGCGGCGTTTCCGCTGCTGCTGGCCGCCGGCCAGGCGCTGCACTGGCCGGCGCTCGCCGGGGTTTCCGGGGCCGCCGGCAGCGGCGGCGGCTGGACGGTGGCGGCGGCTGCCGCCATCGCGGTGCTGATCGCGGTGCGCCACCGGGCGAACCTGGAACGGTTGCGCCGCGGCGTCGAGCCGCGGCTGGGGGCGCGGCCGGCGGCAGGGCCGCCGCTGCCGGAGCAAGCCGCGCCCACCGCGCCCGCCGCGCCATCGACAGCGGCGGACGGCCGGCGATGAGGCGCGTCGGCATCCTGGGCGCGGGCTCGTGGGGCACGGCGCTGGCCGTCCACCTGGCCGGCGCCGGCGGCCACGAGGTGTGCCTGTGGGCGCGCAGCGACCAGCTGGCGCGCCAGATGGCGGAGCGGCGCGCCAATCCCGACTACCTGCCGGGCGTCGAGATCCCGGCGCGCGTGGCGCTGACTTCGGCGATGGCCGACCTGGCCGGCAGCGACGTGGTGCTGCTGGTGGTGCCTTCGCACGGCTTCCGGGAGGTGCTGCGGCAGTTCCTGGTCACCGCCTGGCCGCGCTCGTCGCGGCCGCTGGCGCTGGTGTCGGCGACCAAGGGGATCGAAACCGAAACGCTGGCGCGCATGAGCCAGGTGGCGGCCGAGGAGACGCAGAGGGTGGGCCAGCCGCTGCGCTTTGCCGCGCTCGCCGGCCCCAGCTTCGCCCCCGAGCTGGCGCGCGGCGTCCCCTCGGCGGTGGTGATCGCCTCTGAAGACGCCTCCCTGGCGACCGAGATCCGCGAGGCGCTGTCGACGCCGACGATGCGCCTCTATTCCGCCGCCGACGTGGCCGGGGTGGAGCTGGGGGGGGCCAGCAAGAACGTCATCGCCATCGCCGCCGGCGTGGTCAGCGGGCTGGGCCTGGGCCACAACACGCTCGCCGCCCTGATCACCCGCGGCCTGCACGAGATCACCCGGCTGGGGGTGGCTTGCGGCGGCGAGCCGCGCACCTTCGCCGGCCTTGCCGGCCTGGGCGACCTGGTGCTGACCTGCACCGGCGCCCTGTCGCGCAACCGCAACACCGGCATCGAGCTGGCCGCCGGCAAGACCCGCGCCGAGATCACCGGCGAGACGCAGATGGTCGCCGAGGGCATCCGCAACAGCCTGGCGATCGCCCGCCTGGCGGCCTCGCGCGGCGTCGAGATGCCGATCACCGAACAGATGGTGGCGGTGATCTACGAAGGCAAGGACCCGCGCCGCGCCGTCGAGGAGTTGATGAACCGCGGCCTGAAGGCCGAAGCGCAACTATGAGAGCCGCCCCGCCCGGGCAATCCGCCAGGAGGTCCCCGTCATGATCGACGCCCCGCAATCCACCCCCGGCGCCGCTGGCGCCGGCACCACGGCGCCCGCGCATGCCGGCGCTGACCCGACCGCGCCGGCGCCCGCCGGCACTGACCCGACCGCGCCGGCGCACGCCGGCGCGAGGCAGGCCGCGCCCGCCGCCGGCGGTGCGCACCAGACCGTGCTGATCCTGGATTTTGGCAGCCAGTTCACTCAGCTGATCGCTCGCCGGGTGCGCGAAAGCCGTGTCTACAGCGAGGTCCATCCGTTCAGTCTGTCCATTGCCGAGATCCGCCGCCGGCGCCCCATCGGCATCATCCTGTCTGGCGGTCCGCAGAGCGTCTACGAAGAGGGCGCGCCGCACGCGGCGCCCGAGCTGTTCGATCTCGGCATCCCGGTGCTCGGCATCTGCTACGGCATGCAGGCGATGGCGCACGTGCTGGGCGGCGCCGTCGAATCGTCCAGCCGCCGCGAATACGGGCGCGCCGAAGTGGAGGTGGAAGCTCCCGGGCAGCTGTTTGCCGGCCTCGGCACGCGCGAGACGGTGTGGATGAGCCACGGCGACCGCGTGCGCCAGGCGCCGCCGGGGTGTCTGGTCACCGCCCGCAGCGAGAACGCCGGCATCGTCGGCTTCGAGGACAGCGCGCGCGGCTGGTACGCCATCCAGTTCCACCCCGAGGTGTCGCACACCGTGGCGGGCAGCGACATCCTGCGCAACTTCCTGTATGGCGCCTGCGGCGCGGCCGGCGACTGGCGGATGGCGGCGTTCGTCGACGAGGCGGTGGCGGCGGTGCGGCGCCAGGTGGGCGAGGCGCGGGTGGTGTGCGCGCTGTCGGGCGGCGTCGATTCGTCGGTCGTCGCGGCGCTGCTGCACCGGGCGATCGGCGACCGCATGGCGGCGATCTTCGTCGACACCGGGGTGCTGCGCAAGGACGAGCGCGAGCAGGTGATGCGCAGCCTGCACGACGGGCTCGCCGTGCCGGTGCAGGCGGTGGACGCAGGGGCGCGCTTTCTGCAGGCCCTGGCCGGCATCGAGGACCCCGAGGCGAAGCGGCGCACCATCGGCCGCGTGTTCATCGACGTCTTCCGGCAGGAAGCGCGGGCCATCCCCGACGCACGCTTCCTGGCGCAGGGGACGCTCTATCCGGACGTCATCGAATCGGTGTCGATCAAGGGGCCGTCGGCGGTGATCAAGTCGCACCACAACGTCGGCGGCCTGCCCGCCGAGCTGGGCTTCGAGCTGGTCGAGCCGCTGCGCGCGCTGTTCAAGGACGAGGTGCGCCAGCTGGGCCGCGAGCTGGGGCTGCCGGACGCCCTGATCGCGCGCCACCCCTTCCCCGGTCCCGGTCTGGCGGTGCGCATCCTGGGCGAGGTGACGGCGGAGCGCGTGGCCCTGCTGCAGGAGGCCGACGCCATCTTCCTGCACGAGCTGCGCGAAAGCGGCTGGTACGGCAAGGTGAGCCAGGCTTTCGCGGTGCTGCTGCCGGTCAAGACCGTCGGCGTGATGGGCGACTTCCGCACCTATGAGTCGGTGGTGGCGCTGCGCTCGGTGGACACCCAGGACTTCATGACCGCCGATTGGAGCCATCTCCCCCACGACCTGCTGGGGCGGGTGGCCAACCGCATCGTCAACGAAGTGCGCGGCGTCAACCGCGTGGTCTACGACGTCACCAGCAAGCCGCCGGCGACGATCGAGTGGGAGTAGGCCGGGCCTTCGCCGGGTTCGGGCGGCGTGCGGCGCCGGCCGGGCTCCAGACGTAGCCTCTCTGCTAGTCCCGCGCTGACGGCGCGGGCGAAGGCTCCGGCGGCACGACCGGTGCGGGTGGCGCCGGCTGGGCCGCCGGTGCCGGCGGCGCCGTCGCAACCGCCGGCGGGCCGGCGGCGGGCGGCGCGGCAGATCCCGCGGGCGCTGCCGTGGCCGGCGCCGCGGTGGGCGGTGGCGCCGCTTCGGCCGCCGGCGGGCGCGCCGCTGCCGCCGGACGCAGCGCCAGGCGCACCATCTTGTCGGGGTTCTTGCGCAGCTCGAAGGCCAGCTTTTCGGCGATCGCGCTTTGCAGGCGGGTGCGCTCGGCGGCGGCCAGGCGCGCGGCGTCGATCCAGCCGCCGGCGGTGCGGCCGTGACCGCCGCCCTTGCCGCGGCGGCCGATCAGCCGGCGCATCAGCCCGCCGGCGTCGGCGCGCGGATTGGTGGTGCGGATGGAAAGGTACATGCGGTCGCCGAAAAAGCCGGTGCACAGCGACCAGGTCTTGCCTTCGAGGCGCAGCAGCAGGTCGGCGAGCTCGGGCACGATGTCCGGCTGATCGATGGCGCCCAGGTGGGACAGGATGAGCGAATCCACCACCTCCAGCCGCTCCAGCGCCTCGTGCAGGCTGCCGAAATAGCTCAGCGGCAGGCGCGGATTGAGGATGCGCGCCAGCAGGCGGTGGTTGGCCAGGGCGAAGAACTGGTCGTAGACCGCCTTGTCGGGGCCGGTGAACTCGCGCGAAAAATCCTGCGTTTCGGAGCGGATGGCGTAGATGAGCGCGGTGGCCAGGGCGTGCGTCGGCACCAGGCCCGCCGCCTCCATGTATTCGCCCAGGATGGTGGCGGTGGCGCCGTAGGCCGGCCGCACGTCGATGCACCGGGTGCCCAGCGTCGTCTTGCGCAGCGGATGGTGGTCGATCACCAGGTCGGGCACGATGTCGGCCGGCAGCTGGTTGTTGCCGGTGCGCGGTTGGGTGTCGACCAGGGCGAAGTGCTGGTAGCGCCGCAGGCTCAGGCGGCGGACGTGGCTCGCCTGGAGGTGCAGGCTGCGCACCATCTCGCGGTTTTCGGCGCGGCCGATGATGCCGCCGTACGCGGCCGTCGCGCGCTGCTTGAAGGCGCGGCGCAGCACGGTGCAGAGCAGCAGGGCGGAGGCCAGGGCGTCGGGGTCGGGGTTGTCGTGCGTCAGCACCAGCCAGCGGCCGGTGCTCCCCGCGCCGGCGCCGCCGAACCGCTCGCGCAGCGCCGCCAGCCGCTCTCGCGTAACCTCTGGAACCATCGGTGGATCTTAGTCCAGTCGCGGCCCGGCCGCACGCCGCGCGGCGGCCCTCCGGGGCGCCTGGCGGCTGGTGGTACCATTGCGTCTTCGGCCAGGCGCCGGGAGGGTGGAGCGCGGATCATGATCCAGGAGCTTTTTCACATCGGCAGCTTTTCCATCAGCCCGTTCGGGATGATGCTGGTCTGCGCCTTCCTGGCGAGCTACTTCCAGCTGCGGTGGGGAATGCGTCGCCTGGGTATCGGCGACGAAGAGGACGCGAGCGCCCTGGTGTTCGCCGCCGGCCTGGGCGGCATCGCCGGCGCCAAGGTCTACTACGCGCTGCTCAACATGGACTGGCACGTGCTGTTCGACCGCTCGGGGCTGGTCTGGTACGGCGGCTTCATCGTCGGCGCGGCGGCGGTGCTGATCGTCATCCGGCGGCGCCGGCTGGCCGCCTGGCCGCTGCTGGACGCCGCCGTGCCCGCCCTGGCGCTGGGCTACGCGGTGGGGCGCATCGGCTGCTTCCTGGTGGGCGACGACTACGGCCGGCCGAGCAACCTGCCGTGGGCCGTGGCGTTCCCGGTCGGCCTGCCGCGCACCACCGCCGGCGAGCTGCGCCAGGTCTTCCACCTGGACATCCCGGCGTCGATTTCCGACGAAACGCTGCTCAAGGTCCATCCCACGCAGCTCTACGAGACGGGGCTGTGCCTGCTGATCTGGGCGTTCGCCCTGTGGCTGCTGCGCCGGCGGCAGGCGGGCGGCTGGGCGGCCGCGCCGGGGGTGGTCGGCATGACGATCCTGGGCCTGCTGGCCGTCGAGCGCTTCCTGGTGGAGATGCTGCGCGCCAAGGACGACCGCTTCTTCGGCAACCTGACGCTGGCGCAGGTGATCAGCCTGGCGCTGCTGGTCCTGGCCGCGGTCCTGGCGCGGCGGCGGGCGCGCCAGGGGGGCGCCGGTGCTCCCGACGCTCCCGGCGCCGCCCCGCGGCCGCAGCCGAAGGCGGCCCGCCCGTAACCGGGCGCGCCGGTGATGGAGCACTAAGGACACGAGCGGGCCGCTCGGCGCGGCCCTCACGACGATGATTCTTTCCAAGCGCGTGCTGGTGATCGCCGGCTCCGACTCCGGCGCCGGAGCCGGCATCCAGGCCGACCTCAAGACCCTGGCGGCGCACGGCGTGTACGGCCTGTGCGCGGTCACCGCGGTCACGGCGCAGAACAGCCGCGGCGTGCAGGCGGTCGCCGCGGTGCCGCCGGCCATGGTCGCCGCGCAGATCGACGCGGTGCTGGCCGACGGCGGCGCCGACGCGATCAAGATCGGCATGCTATGGAACGCGGCGATCGTGCGCACGGTGGCGGAGCGGCTGCGCGTCCACCTGCCGGCGGCCGGCGCGCCGCTGGCGCCGGCGCGCAGCGGGCGTGCCGCCGCCGGTCCGCGGCGGGTGCCGGTGGTGTTCGATCCGGTCCTCGCCGCCGGCACCGGCGCGCCGCTGACCGCCGACCTGGCGGAGACGATCGCGGCGATGCTCAGCGAGCTGTTGCCGCTGGTGACCCTGGTGACCCCCAACGTCCCCGAGCTGGCGCTGCTGACCGCCCCCGGCGCCGAGAACGCCGCCGCACCCGCCGCCGCCGGCAGCGCGCCGCCGGCGGCCGCCGGCGAGCCGGAGCGCCTGGCGCAGGCGCGGCGGCTGGCGGCCCGCGGGCCCGCGGTGCTGGCCAAGGGGGGCCACGACCAGGGGACGGGCGGCCAGGTCGTCGACCTGCTGCTGGTGCCGGGAGGCGCGGGCGGGCAGGGCGAGCAGGTGGTCCGTTTCGCCGCGCCTCGCCTCGCGACTCGCGCGACCCATGGCACCGGCTGTACGCTATCCGCAGCGATTGCCGGCCGCCTGGCGGCCGGCGAGCAGCTGGCGGCGGCGGCCGGCGGTGCCATCGGCTACGTGCGGCGCGCCATGCAGGCGGCCGTGCCGGCCGGCGCCGGTCCCGCCCCGCTCGCCCACTTCTTTGACCGCCAACAGGACTACCGACCGTAGGAGCCGTACCGTGAACGACCTAGAACCGCTCGATCTGCTGGTGGTGGGAGCTGGACCCACCGGCATCGCCATCGGCGCCGAAGCTCGGCAGGCCGGCCTGACGGTGTTGCTGGTGGACCGCGGCCCGTTGACCGCCGCCATCCAGGCCTACCCGACCTTTGTCGAATTCTTCACCACCCGCGACCGGCTGGAGATCGCCGGCATGCCGTTCTCGATCCCCGAAGCCAAACCGTCGCGCCGCCAGGCGCTGGTGTACTACCGCGGCGTCGTCGAGCGCTACGCCATCCCGCTGGCGCTCTACGAAAACGTCCTGGACGTCCAGCGCCGCGGCGACGGCTTCGTGGCGCGCACCGAGCGGCTGGCCGAGCCGGGGGTGGTGCGCGAACGGCGCGCGCGGGCGGTGGCGATCGCCACCGGCTACTTCGACGGGGTGAAGCGGCTGGGCGTGCCGGGTGAGGAGCAGGCCTGGGTGCGCCACCGGTACGTCGAGCCCTATCCCTTTTTCAACCAGGACGTGGTGATCGTCGGCGCCGGCAACACCGCGGCCGAGGCGGCCGTGGACCTGTGGCGCAACGGCGCCAGGGTCACCCTGGTGCACCGGCGCGAGCACCTCAAGCAGGGCGTCAAGTACTGGCTCAAGCCGGACGTGGAGAACCGCATCGGCGAGGGTTCGATCCGCGCCCGCTTCCAGTCGGTGGTGCGCTCGTTCGGCCACGAAACCGTCGAGATCACCACCCCCGGCGGCGACGAGTCGCTGCCGGCGCAGGCGGCCTTCGTGCTCATCGGCTACGTGCCCGACGCCGCGTTCCAGAGCCGCTGCGGCGTCGACGTCGACCCGGCGACGCTGGTGCCCAGCTTCGACCCCGACACCTGCGAAACCAACGTGCCCGGCCTCTACGTCGCCGGCACCATCCAGGCGGGGCGCAGCATCGACCGCATCTTCATCGAGAACTCCCGCGAGCACGGTCCCAAGATCGTGCGCCACCTGCGCGAACGCCTGTCCGGCAGCCCGGCCGGCGCGCCGCAGCCGGCGCTCAGCACCGCGGGGTAGGATGCACGAAAATACCGGGCCTCGGCTTGTTGCCCGTTTTTGGAGACTTCCATGACCGTTTTCACTTCCCGCTCCCTTCGCCATACCTCCCGCCCACGGACCGCGCCGCTGGCGTTCGCCCTGCTGGCGGCGGCCGGCGCCCTGGTCTGCGGCCTGCACCCGGCCGCGGCGCAAAAGCCCGAAACGGCCAAGATCGTGCCGGCGCAGCCGGCCCCGGCCGCCCCGGCGCCCGCCGCTCAGCCGGCGCCCGACCAGACTCCGGCGGCCCCCGCCCCGGCTGCTCCCGCCGCTCCCGCTGAGCAGCAGCCGGCGCCCGCCGCCCCGGCCGCGCCCGCCGACCAACAGCCCGCGCCCGCCGCCGCGCCGCCGCCCGCCCAGGTGGCACAGCCGCAGCCGGCACCCGCCGCCCCGGCTCCGGCCCCCCCGGCTCCCGCCATCGCGCCCGCCCCGGCGCCGTCACCAGCTCCCGCGCCGTCGCCCGCGCCCCAGCCGGCGCCGGCGCCGAAGCCAGCTCCGCGGCCCGCCGCGGTGGCATCGGGACCGCTGTTCGGCGAGCAGATCGAAGTGCGGGTGGTCAACGTCGAAGCGGTGGTCACCGACAAAAAGGGCAACCGCGTGCCGGATCTGACGCCCCAGGACTTCCGCCTGAAGGTGGACGGCAAGGTCATCAAGATCGACTACTTCACCGAGGTGCGCGGCGGCCAGGCGATCGCCCTGGCGCCCGGGTCCGGTACGCAGTCGATCCCCGGCCTGCCCGACCTGGCGCCGGGAAGCCCGGTGGGCACCAGCTACCTGGTGTTCGTCGACGACTATTTTTCGGTGTCGGCGCGCCGCAACGAAGTGCTGCGGTCGCTCAAGGACGACCTGTCGCGCCTGGGCCCCGAGGACCGCATGGCCCTGGTCGCCTACGACGGCCGCCACCTGAACATGCTGTCCAGCTGGTCCAGCTCGCCGCACGACCTGGGCCGGGCGATCGAAACCGAGATCGGCAATCCCACCTACGGCCTGCAGCGCCTGGCCGAGCTGCGCCAGTTTGACGACAGCAAACGTCGCGGTCCGCAGACGACCGATATCGACGCCCAGGCACGCGCGGGCTTCGCGCGCAGCACGCTGTCGGTATCCGAAGAGGGATTTGTCTACCAGCTGGCGTCGCAGCTGGAAGAGTCGGTGTCGGCGGCGGTGAGCACGCTGCGCGCCTTTGCCGCGCCGCCGGGCCGCAAGGTGATGCTGATCCTGGCGGGCGGCTGGCCCTACTCGCCGGTCGATTACGCGATCAACGACTACAATCGCCCCATCACCGACCGCTCGCTGCCCAACGGCGACCAGATCATGAAGCCGCTGGCGGATACCGCCAACCGGCTCGGCTACACCCTCTACCCGGTGGACGTGCCGGGCCTCGAAACGGATGCCGCCACCGCCACCACCGACTTTCAGCCGCCGGGGCTGGCCACCACGATGGGCCTGCGCGAGCAGGAGCACGAAGGGACGCTGACCCACCTGGCCAGCGAAACCGGCGGCAAGGCGCTGATCAATTCCTTGCGCATCGCCTCGCTGGAGCACGTCGAGGCCGACACCCGCTCGTATTACTGGCTGGGATTCACCCCCTCGTGGCAAGGCAACGACAAGACCCACAAGGTCCAGCTGGAGCTGCTGCGCAAGGATCTCACCGTGCGCACCCGCGACAGCTTCCTGGACCGATCGCGCAAGTCGGACATTTCGATGATGGTCGAAAGCGCCATGCTGTTCGGCGCGCCGGCGGGTTCGGCGGTGATGCCGGTGCAGCTGGGTACGCCGGTCAAGGCGGCCAAGCGCGGCCAGATGGAGGTGCCGGTGACGCTGGCGATTCCCACCAGCTCGTTCGTCGCCGTGCCGATCAACGGCAAGTACGCTTCCGAGCTGGAGCTGCGGGTGGCCGCCCAGGACGAGCACGGCGATCGCTCCGACATTCCGGTGGTGCCGCTGACGCTGCAAAGCGACAAGCCGCCGATCGCCGGCCACTTTGTCCGCTACCAGACCAAGGTGACGCTGCGCCACGCCGACCAGCACCTGATCTTTGCCATTTTCGATCCCTTGAGCAACAAGATCACCACCGCCGAGGTGGACGTAAAAGCCTATTGAACGGCCGGTGCGTATAATGCCGGCAATCTGTTTGCCGGCCGGTGACGCTGGCACAGGTAGAAAGGCGTGCATCTATGAGCACCATGACTTCCCGCCGGCGGGCCGCGCTGCCGCTTGCCGTACTGACCCTGGCGGCGGCGCTGGCCGCCGCGGGCTCACTGCCCCGGCCGGCGCGGGCGCAGACCGCCTCGCGCCCCGGCGCTCCCGCCCGGTCTGCCGCCGCCACGTCGGCGACTCCGGCCAAGCCGGGCAGCGGACCGCAAGCCAAGGCCGCCGACGACAGCCTGGTCGAATCGGTCACCGTCAGCGTCGTCAACGTCGACGTCTACGTGAGCGATAAAAAGGGCCGGATCACCGGCCTGACGCGCGACGACTTCGAGCTGTTCGAAGACGGCCGGCCGATGAAGGTCAGCAACTTCCTGGCGATGGAAGGCGGCAAGCCGGTCGGCGCAGCAGCCGAGCCCGAAGCCCCGCCGGTGGTCGACGCACAGGGCAAGGTGGTGCCAAAGCTGCCGGAGGCGTACCAGCCGGCGGTGATCCCCGACGACCAGCGGCTGCGCCTGATCGTCTACATCGACAATTTCAACCTCAAGCCGTTCGACCGCAACAAGGTCATGCGGTCGCTGCGCGTCTTCCTGGACCAGAAGCTGCGCCGCGGCGACGAGGTCATGCTGGTGACCTACGATCGCGAGCTGCACGTGCGCAACACCTTCACCACGGACGTCTCGCTGATCAACAACCAGCTGCTCGATATCGAAAAGATTTCGGCGCAGGGCGTGCACCAGGAAGACGACCGGCGGGAGGTGCTGCGCCAGATCCATGACGACGCGCTCAGCGGCAGCGAAGCGATGATGTATGCGCGCGCTTACGCCGGCGCGGCGTTCAACGACCTCAGCTTCACCATCGACGCGCTCAAGAACCTCACCACTTCGCTCGCCGGGCTCTCCGGCCGCAAGGCGATCGTCTACGTCAGCGACGGCCTGCCGATGGTCGCCGGCGAAGACGTCTTCTACGCCATCCAGAGCCAATACAGCAGTACCAGCATCATCTCGGAAAACGCCGAGTTCGACGCGTCGCGGCGCTTCGAGGAGCTGACCGCCACGGCCAACGCCGACCGCGTGACGTTCTACACCATCGACGCCGCCGGCCTGCGCACCTACACTTCGACCAGCGCCGAAAACGCCACCGCCGGCAACGGCGTGTACGTGGACGAGATCAACATCACCAACATCCAAAGCCCGCTGCAATTCCTGGCCGAAAAGACCGGCGGCACCTCGATCATCAACGCCAACGACGTCGGCCCCAGCCTGGATCGCATCGCCCAGGACTTCAACACGTTCTATTCGCTGGGCTACACGCCGCCGCACCAGGGCGATGGCCGCTTTCACAAGATCACCGTCAAGGTGAAACGCAAGGGGCTGACGCTGCGCTACCGCGAGGGCTATCGCGACAAGAGCATCGAAACGCGCATGAGCGACGGGACCATGGCGACCCTCCAGTTCCCGTTCCAGACCAATCCGCTGGGCGTATCGCTCGACTTCGGGCGCCCGTCGCCGCGCCAGGACGGGCTGTACCTGGTGCCGATCAACATCAAGATCCCGCTCGGCAAGCTGGCGCTGGTGCCGCGCGGCGAAAACGGCAGCGAAGCCAAGGTGCGGCTGTTCATCGGCGCCATGGACGAGAACGGCAGCACCTCCGACGTGCAGCAGGTGCCGATTCCGATCAAGGTGCCGACTGCCGAGGTGGCCAAGCTCGGCGGCAAGCATTTCCTGTACACCGTCAGCCTGTTGATGCGCGGCGGTGGCCAAAAAGTTGCAATTGGCCTGCGTGATGACGTCGGCGCCCAGGAATCCTACGTCGCCGGCGAGCTGACCGTCCGCTGATCGCGGAGGGCGGGTCAACCCAGGCAGGAGCTGCAGACGATGGTCGAACCGGGCAACGGTGTGGTGCAGGGGTGGATCGATCTGTTCCGTTCGCTCGGTTCGGCGCTGCTCGGGGTGCTGCGCGCCGAAGCGCAGGCATTGGGGGCGGATTTCCGCCGCTCCGGCCACCTGCTGGGGCGCGGTCTGGCGCTGCTGGGTGCCGCCGCGGGGGTGCTCTTCTGGACCCTGGGTGTCGTGATCTTCACCCTGGTAGCAGTGCTGGCGCTGTGGCTGCCGCTGTGGGCGGCGGCGCTCATCGCCGCGGCGCTGTTTGCGGCGGCCGGCGGCCTGCTCGCGCTGCTCGGCCTGCGTCAGCTGCGGCAGCTGGAGAGCCCGGCGGAGGACATCCGCCGCCGGGTATCCGATCACCTGGATTGGTGGCAAAGCCGGCTGCTGGCGGAGCCTCCGGCGGTGGTTTCGCCGACCCCGCCGCCCGTATCGCCAACGCCGCCCGGGACCCCAAGTCCGCCGGCGGGCGGCGGCCCCATGCCGCCGCGGCCCGATCGCGCCCCACCGCCGCCGCGGCCCGGCCGCGGCGCCCCGCCGCCGATCCATCCCGCCGATCCGCTGGAGGACGACGAACCGTGAGCAACCTGGATGACGCACGGCGCGAAGCCGAGGCGCGGCTGGCGGCCAGCCGCCGCGTGGTCGAAGAGCGGCTGGCGGAGGTGAAGTCGGCGGTCGAAGGCACCGTCGGCTTGGTGCCGCGCAACGCCGCGGTGCTGCTGGCCTTGGTGGCGGGGGCAGGCGGCTTCGCGCTCGCCATGCGCCGTCGCCGTCGCCCGCGCCGCCGGCGGGTCAACGGCTAGACAGACCACCAAGGCCCGCAGGGCTTCAGGCTAACCGGCTAGCGGCAGATCAGCCGGCGAGCGGCCGTTTGAAGACCATCGCGATGTTGTCGGTGGCGCCGGTCTTGAAGTTGACCGAGGTGATCGAAACCAGCTCCCACCCGTCTTCCCCCAGCTGATTCAACTGCGGCGCGGCGGCGGGATCCAGGCGATAGTTTTCGCTGCGGATGTTGATGATCTTGTACTCCCACTTGCTCATGGCTGCCCACTCCTTGCGTCCGTCGCGTGGGCGCGTGGCGCCTGCGACCCTCAGCAATTGTAACGCCGGGCCTTGCGAACCGTTGCGCCGCGCGGCGGCGCGGGCCGGTCAGCGCGGCGGGCTCCAGCGGACCTGCACCGCGACGCCGGCGCCGACGCCCCACCGGCGGGAGAGGTCTTCGCCGCGCATCGCCAGCTCCAGGGTCCCTTGCGAGCCGACCAGCAGGGCGGCGTCGTAGCGCGGGATCTCCTCGTAGTGAGCGGCGAGGCGGGAGGCGATGTGGCTGCCGACCCGCGCCACCAGGTGCGCCGGCGACGCCGGCAGCCAGGCGGCGGGGATGTCGGTGACCAGGTTGCCGTAGCGATCGACGTGCACCACCGCACCGCGCAGCAGCGTGTCTTCGCGGCTGGGCGGCTGCCGCGCCAGGCGCACCGGGTCGTGGATCTCCGGCCCCAGCTGGGCCGGATCGCCGCCACGGAGCAGAAAGGCAGCTACCGGCGCGAAGCGGTCGCGGCCGTGGAAGGTGGCGCCGGGAGCGGATAGGAAAAGGTCTTCGCGCTCCACCGACCAGGTGCGCGCGTCGCCGAGCAGCGGCGTGAGCAGGCCGTTGTCGGGGGCGACCAGCAGCGCCGGCTGCTCGCCGCCGGTGGCCGCCGCCAGAATGCGCCGCCGGCTGCCGACGCCCGGATCGACCACCGCGAAATGCACGGTGCCCGCCGGAAAGGTGGGCGCCGCGGCTCCCAGCATGTAGGCCCCTGCGGCGACGTCGCCGGGGGCGATCTGGTGGGAAAGGTCCACCAGCTGGGTGCCGGGCGCCAGCCGCAGCAGCGTCCCCTTGACGGCGGCAACGTAGTAGTCGTGAAGCCCGAAATCGGTCAACAGCGTGACCAGCGCCATGTTCTCTCCCCTCACCTGTAGACGCGGCCCCGCCTGCTGATTCGCGTCCCTGGACAGTCGGCGCGGCCGCCGCGCTGATTCGCCATCCCCCTGCGGCCCCGGTACAATCGGCGGCGTGTCGGACGAGCGCCACTGGGGCCTGATGGTACGCCGTGCGGGGCGATCCTGCGCCGAACGGGCGCCGGCCCGGCCCCGGCCGCGGCGATGCCCGGCTGATCTTACCCCCGCCGGGTCGGCCGCGGTGCGGTGCGCCGCCGCTGCCCAGGCACGTGGCGGCGGGAAAGGGAGCGGCGCCCGTTGAAGATCCTCACCGCGGAAGCGATGCGGGAGCTGGACCGCATCGCCATCGAGCAGATCGGACTACCCAGCCTGGTGCTGATGGAAAACGCCGCCCTGGGGGTGGTGGATGCGATTGCCCAGCGCTATCCCGACGCCGAGTCGGCGGCGATCTTCTGCGGCCCCGGCAACAACGGCGGCGACGGCCTGGCGGTGGCGCGCCAGCTGGCGACGCGCGGCTATGGCGTCGCGGTGTTCCTGGCGCTGGCCGGCCAGGGGGACGGCAAGCCGCCGGCCGGCGACGCCGCGGTGCAGCTCGCCATCTGCCGCCGGCTGGGGATCGCCGTGCACCAGCTGGCGGGCGACCAGGCGCCGCTCGACGCCTGGCTGGCGGCGGCGCGCCAGCACGACCTGCTGATCGACGCCCTGTTCGGCACCGGCCTGGCGCGGCCGCTGGGCGGGCTGTTCGCCCGCCTGGTTCTGGCGCTCGACGAGCTGCCCCTGCCGCGCATCGCGGTGGACCTGCCGAGCGGGCTGGCGGGCAGCAGCGCGACGCCGCCCGGCCCCCACCTGCGGGCAGACCTGACCGTCACCTTCGCGGCGCCCAAGGTGGCGCACGTCTTTCCCCCGGCCGCCTCGGCGGTGGGCGAACTGGTAGTGGCCGACCTGGGGTTTCCGCCGCGCCTGGTGGAGGAGGCGCCCGGCGACCTGCACCTGCTGGTCGGCGAGGAGCTGGCCGGGCTGCTGCCGGCGCGCGAGCGCGACAGCAACAAGGGCACGTACGGCCATCTGCTGGTGATCGCCGGATCGCTGGGCAAGGCGGGCGCGGCGGTTTTGGCGGTACGGGCGGCGGTGCGCGCCGGCGCCGGGCTGGTGACCGCCGCGGTGCCCGAGCCGCTGGTCGCGATCCTGCAGCAGGGCTCGCTCGAGTCGATGGCCGCCGGCCTGCCCGCCGGCGCCTCGGGAGGGCTGGCCGGCGGCGCGGTGGCGGCGGCGCTCAAGCTGGCTTCGGCGGCTGGCAAGAGCGCCGTGGCGCTCGGCCCCGGCCTGGGCCAGGACGACGAAACGGCGGCGGCCATCCGCCAGCTGGTGGGCGCGCTCGAGCTGCCGCTGGTCCTGGACGCCGACGGCCTGAACGCCTTTGCCGGCCGCGCCGGCGACCTGACCGGCCGGCCGGCGCCGACGATCCTGACGCCGCATCCGGGGGAGCTGGGGCGGCTGCTCGGCATCTCGACCGCCCAGGTGCAGGCCGACCGGCCGGCGGCGGCGCGCCGGGCGGCGGCGCTGACCGGCGCGATCGTGGTGCTCAAGGGCAGCCTGACGCTGATCGCGGCGCCGGCGGCCCTGGTGCCCCCGGACGGCGCCCTGTTCGTCAACCCCACCGGCAATCCCGGCATGGCGACCGGCGGCACCGGCGACGTGCTCACCGGCATCACCGGGGGCCTGCTGGCGCAGCGGCTGGCGCCGCTCGACGCGGCGCGCCTGGCGGTCTATCTGCACGGCCTGGCCGGCGACCTCGCCCTGGCGCGCCAGGGCAGCGCCCCGTCGCTGGCCGCCGCCGACCTGATCGACGCCCTGCCGGCGGCCTTCGGCGCCCTAGCCGCCGGCGACGCGCCGTGAACGGTGCCGGCGGGCGCGGCGGCAGGCGCTGGATCACCCGCGACCAGGCGGCCAGCGAGCGCCTGGGCGGGGAGCTGGCGGCGGAGCTGGCACCCGACGGGACGCTGCTGCTGTCGGGCGAGCTGGGCAGCGGCAAGACCGTGCTGGCGCGCGGCATCGCCGCCGCCCTGGGGATCGACGGGCGGCAGGTGCTGTCGCCGACCTTCAACTTGATCCGCGAGCATCGCGGCGCCGGCGGCCGGCTGGTGCACGTCGATCTCTACCGGCTGGAGCCGCGCGAGGCCGCCCTGCTGGGGCTCGAAGAGCTGCTCGCCGGGCCGGGCATCAAGGTCGTGGAGTGGGCCGAGCGCCTGCCGTTCCCGCCGCCGGCGGAGGCGCTGGCTCTGCGCCTGCGGCGTCTGCCGGCGGGCGGGCAGGACGTGCGTGAGATCGTCGAGGTTGCCGCGTGGGACCTGACGGAACCATCAATGGGAGAAGGAGCTGAACATGAAGATCCGTAAAGTGGGCGTCCTGGGCTGCGGCCTGATGGGCGCCGGTATTGCCGAAGTGGCGGCGCGCGCCGGCTTCGACACGGTGGTGCGGGAGGTGAGCGAAGAGGTGCTGGCCAAGGGGATGGCCAGGATTGCCGGCTCGCTCGACAAGGCGGTCGACAAGGGCAAGCTGGATGCCGGCGAGCGCGACAAGACGCGCGCCCGGCTGCACGGGGTGGTCGACCTGGCGGCGCTCGCCGACTGCGACCTGATCGTCGAGGCGATCGTCGAAAGCCTGGAAGCGAAGCGCGAGACGTTTGCCGCGCTCGACGCGGTGGTCAAGCCGGACGTGGTGTTCGCCAGCAACACTTCCTCGCTGACCATCACCCAGATCGCCATGTCCACCAAGCGGCCCGACCGCTTCGTCGGCCTGCACTTTTTCAACCCGGTGCCGGTGATGAAGCTGGTGGAGGTGGTGCGCACGCTGCTCACCTCGCAGGAGGCCTACGACGCCGCCTTCGAGGCGGTGCGCGCCTTCGGCAAGGAGCCGGTCGCGGCGCGCGACAATTCGGGGTTCATCGTCAACCGGCTGCTGGTGCCGTACCTGCTCGACGCCATCCGCGCGCTCGAAGAGGGCGTCGGTTCGGTCGAGGACATCGACAAGGCCATGCAGCTGGGCTGCGGCTATCCCATGGGTCCGTTCACGCTGCTCGACTTCGTCGGCCTGGACACCACCTACTACATCGCCAACATCATGTTCGAGGAGTACCGCGAAAAGCGCTATGCGCCGCCGCCGCTGCTCAAGCAGATGGTGCTCGCCGGCCGCATGGGGCGCAAGAGCGGGCGCGGTTTCTACGATCACGCCAAGAAGTAGCCCGCGGTATCGGGGGGCGGGTCGGGGCGGGCGGGTTGGGGGCGTGTCGGCCCGCCGCCGCCGCCCGCCCCGCGGGGTCTGCTAGACTAGGGACCCTCAGATGGCGCCCCCGCCCCCACGGGTGGGTGCGTGCCGTCGCCGGAGCACCACCATTCCTACGCCAGCACCGCCCACTACACCCGCGCAGGTCACTCTGGCCGACGAAGGTTTGGACAGCCTCTTCGGCACCCACGACGAGAATCTGCGTCGCATCGAAAACACCTTCGGCGTCACCGTCGCGGCGCGCGGCAACGAGCTGCAGATCCTGGGCGAGCCGCAGGCGGTGGCGGTGGTGGAACGGCTGCTGCACGGCCTGACCACGGTGTCCGAAAAGGGCTACCGCTTCCGCCCCGGCGACGTGCAGACCGCGATCCGGGTGATGGCCGACGCGCCGGAAACGTCGCTGGTGGAATTCTTCCTGCCCGAAGGGCTGCTCGCCTCGGTGCGCCGGCTGGTGACGCCGCGCAGCATCAGGCAGCAGCTCTACATCAAGGCGATGGCGGAATTCGACATCGTGGTCACCATCGGTCCGGCGGGCACCGGCAAGACCTACCTGGCGGTGGCGATGGCGGCGGCGGCGCTGGCCGAAAAACGCGTGCGGCGCATCATCCTGGCGCGCCCGGCGGTCGAAGCGGGCGAAAAGCTGGGCTTCCTGCCCGGCGACCTGGCCGAAAAGGTGAATCCCTACCTGCGGCCGCTGCACGACGCGCTGCACGACATCATCGGCTACGACAAGGTGGCACGCATGATGGAGCGCGGCATCATCGAAGTGGCGCCGATCGCCTTCATGCGCGGGCGCACCCTCAACGACAGCTTCATCATCCTGGACGAAGCGCAGAACACCACCACCGAGCAGATGAAGATGTTCCTGACCCGCATCGGCTTCAACGCCAAGGCGGTGATCAACGGCGACATCACCCAGGTGGACCTGCCGCAGGGCCGGCAGTCGGGGCTGCGGGAGGCGCAGGAAGTGCTGGCCGGGATCGATGGCATCAAGTTCTTCACCTTCGACCAGCGCGACGTGGTGCGCCATGCGCTGGTGCAGCAGATCGTCACTGCCTACGATCAGTTCGACCGTATCAAGAAGGAGCGCGAGGAGGCGCGGACGGCGGCGCCGCAGCCGGCGGTCCCGGCGCCCCCGACCTGACCGGCGCGGTATGACCGCCCGAAAACCTGCGACCGCCCGCATTCACGTACTGTCGTCCGCCCGCCCCGGGAACCTGTCCCGGCGCCAGCGGCGGCAGGGGTTGTGGAGCCGCGCGCTCGACATGCCGTGGATCTGGGCGGCGCTGCTGGTGATCGCCGGCGGCCTGGCGCTCAGCCCCGAAGCGCTCCTGCAGGTGCCGCTGGCGCCGGCGCACCTGGCTGCCGGCAGCGTCGCCAGCCGCGACTACGTGGCCTCGCGCGACCTCATGCTGTACGACGCCGCGGCCACCCAGGCCAAGCACGTCCAGGCGCGCGACCGCGTGATGCCGGTCTACGACTTCGACAGCGGCACGCTGGCGCTGCGCGACGCGCAGCTGGCGCAGCTGTTTGCGGCCGGGCGTGAGCGGCTGCCGGCGGCGCGCAGCGAAGCCGAGCGCGCAGCGCTGGCGCGGCAGCTCGCCGCGCCGGCGGGGCTGGCGGGGCTGGCGGGGATGGTCGCCGGCGGCGGCGCCGGCGCACGCACCGCCGGCGCGGTGGACGCGCTGCGGCTGGACCCCGACGCGGTGACGGTCCTGGTGCACAGCGGTTTTTCGGCCGAGCTGGAAGACCGACTGCGCGGCGTGCTGGCGCAGACCCTGCGGCGCGGCGTGGTGGAGGACAAGGCGCTGCTGCTCGACAACCGCGTCACCGGCATCGTGCGGCGCAACCTGGGCGACGGCTCCGAGCAGACGCAGTTCAACCTCTTCGACTATCTGGGCTATCCCGACGAAGCGCGCGACTTCCTGGAATCGGAGGTGCGCGGCTGGAGCGGCCTGACCTATGCCGACCGCCATCGGCTGGCCAGCCTGCTGTTCGACAATCTTTCGCCCGACATGCACCTCAACCGCACCGAGACGCTGGCGCGGCGCCGCGCGGCGGAGGACGCGGCGGGCGACGCGTTTTCGCAGATCCGCCGGGGACAGATCATCGCCCGCAAGGGCGACGTCATCGACGACGCCAAGGCGCGGCTGCTGCAGCAGATGCGCGGCGAGCGCCAGCCGCGTTCGTGGCTGCCCGAAACCGCCGGCACGCTGCTGCTGATGAGCCTGGCGGCGGCGGCGCTGTGGCTGGGGCTCGCCGGCCAGCGGGTGGCCGACCCCGGCGGCGCCAAGCACCGGCGGCTGTTCGGCGAAAGCGCGCTGCTGCTCGGCGCGACGCTGGTCGGCGAGCGCCTCTGCTTTCTGATCTGCGGCGCGCTCACCGGCGCCTTCCGGGTGCCGCCGTTCGACGATTGGCGCGGCTATGCGCTGGCGGTGCCGTTCGCGGCGCTCGCCATGTCGGCGGCGCTGCTGCTCGGGCGGCAGGCGGCGCTGGTGTCGGCGGTCCTGTGCAGCCTGCTGGCGGGACGCCTGGCGATCGAAGGCGAAGGCCTGTGGGTGGCCCTGTACGCCCTGGCGGGGTCGCTCGCGGCGATCTTCGTCGTCGAGCGGCTGCAGTTCCGCCAGCGCCTGGTGCTGCCGCGTGCCGGGCTCATCGTCGGCGCCGTCAACGTCCTCATGGCGGGAGTGTGGGCGGCGCTCGCCGCCGGTGCGCCGACGGAAGCCCCGGTGCAGGCCCGGCTGTTTGAGATGGTGCTGGCGCTGGCCGGCGGGCTGCTGGCGGCGGCCGTCGCCGGCTTCACGGTGCCGATCCTGGAAGCGCTCCTGGGGATCACCACCGACATCAAGCTGGTCGAGCTGTCCAACACCAACCTGCCGCTGCTGCGGCGGCTGGCGTTCGAAGCGCCGGGCACGTTCCAGCACTCGCTGATGGTCGCCAACCTGGCCAAGGAAGGGTGTGAAGCGATCGGCGCCGACGCCGTGCTGGCCTATGCCGGCGCGCTCTACCACGACATTGGCAAGGTTTTTCGCGCCGACTACTTCATCGAAAACCAGCGGCCGGGGGAAAATCGCCACGACCGCCTGCTGCCCTCGATGAGCGTGCTGGTGCTGGTCAACCACGTCAAGGAGGGCGCCGAGCTGGGGCGCCGCAATCACTTGCCGCAGGTGCTGCTGGACGCCATCGAGCAGCATCACGGCACGCGCCTGATGCGCTTCTTCTACGGCCGCGCTCTCGAGCAGCACGGGCGCGACGCGGCGGAGGTGCGCGAAGAAGACTTCCGCTATCCGGGGCCGCGGCCGCAGACCAAGGTGATGGGGGTGCTGATGCTGGCCGACGGCGTCGAAGCCGCCAGCCGCACGCTCACCGATCCGTCGCCGGCCAAGCTGCGCGGCCTGATCCGGACGCTGCTCGACGACTGCCTGCAGGACGGGCAGCTGGACCAGACCGACCTCACACTGTCGGACCTGCGGGCGGTGTCGGAGGCGTTCCTGCGCGTGCTGGCGACCATCTTCCACCAGCGGGTGGACTACCCCGGCTTCGACTTCAATGCCGCCGGCGGCCCTGCGTCCACCGCCGTTTTCCATCCCGCCGGTGGCCGCGACAAGCCGCGGCCCGCGACCGGCGCCTTCAGGGTCTCCTGAGGCGATGGCGCCCGTCCAGCCCGAAATCGTCTTGCTGAATCCCAACCGGTACCCCGAGGCCGCGGTGCGGCGGGTGCGGCCCTGGCTCGTGCCGCTGCTGGCGGCGGTGGCGCCGGACCGCGGCAGCCTGGCGGTGCGCTTCTGCGGCGAGCGGGCCATGCGGCGGATCAACCGCGACTTCCGCGGCCGCGACTACGCCACGGACGTGCTGTCGTTCCCCGGCGACGCCGACGACGCCGATGACGTCGGCGATCCCGGCAGCCCCGGCGACCACCGTGGCGGCCACCTGGGCGACATCCTGATCGCCGTGCCGGTGGCGCGGCGCCAGGCGGCGGCGGCCGGGCATGCGGCGGAGCGCGAGATCCGGGTGCTGCTGCTGCACGGCGTGCTGCACTGCCTGGGATACGACCACGAGGTGGACGACGGCGCCATGGAGCGCCTGGAGCGGCGCCTGCGCCGGCGGTGGATCGATGCCGCGGCGGCGGTGGGGGAGGAGCGGATGGCGGTGTCGGTGGCGGTCAGGCCCGCGGCGCGGGCGCGCGAGGGGAGGCGGCGTGCGGGCTGAGGGCTTGCCGATCGAGCCGCTGGTGTGGCTGGTGGCGGTGCTGGTGCCGGTGTCGGCGCTGGTGTCGGTGCTGTCGGCGCTGCTCGAACGCAGCGGTCCGATCCGGCTGCGCTATTGGGCCGAGGAGGCGGGCGGCCGGGTGCGCGCGCTGATCGACGACCCGGTGCGCTTCGGCGCCTTCCGGTCGCTGCTGTCGTTGGGCGGCCGGCTGCTGCCGATCGCGGCGTACGTCGCCACGGCAGCGCTGCTGGCGGCGCTCGGCCTGCCGCACGCCCAGCTGGTGCCGCTGGCGCTGGTGACGCTGCTGCTGGTGGCGGCCGAGGTGACCAACCGGGCGCTGGTCGTCCACGACAGCGAGCGGGCGCTGCGCGCGCTCACGCGGCTGTACCGCATCGCTCTGGTGCTGCTGCTGCCGCTGGTGGCGGTGGTGGCGGCGCTGGTGCCGCGCGACCGGCTGCGGCCGCGCGAGGAGCCCGAGGAAGACGAAGCCGCTTCGGACGAAGAGGTGGAGGCGTTCATCGACGTCGGCACGCGCGAGGGCATCATCGAGCCCGAGCAGGGCGAATGGCTGTCCAACATCGTCGAATTCGGCGAGGCGCAGGCGCGCAGCGTGATGACGCCGCGCATCGACATGGTGTGTGCGCCGGTCGCCGCCAGCCTCGACGCCCTGGCCGATCGCTTTCTGGAGTCCGGCCATTCGCGCCTGCCGCTGTACGCCGAATCGATCGATCACATTGTCGCCGTGCTGCACATCCGCGACCTGCTGCGCGCGCTGCGGGCGCAGCAGCCGGGCGACAGCGAGGCGCCGGCAAAGCAGGTGTTGGGCGACCTGCTCAAGGCGCCGCTGTTCATCCCCGAAACCAAGCTGCTGTCCGAGCTGCTCAAGGACTTTCAGGCGCGCTCGCAGCAGCTGGCGATCGTGGTCGACGAGCATGGCGGCACCGCCGGCCTGGTGACGGTGGAAGACCTGGTCGAAGAGATCGTCGGCGAGATCAGCGACGAGCATGAAGACGGCCAGGCCGAAGAGACCAGCGAGATCGGCGACGGGGTGTGGCGGCTGGACGGGCGCGCCCACCTGGACGTCTTGGAAGAGCTGTTCGGCGTCGAAATGGAAGAGGCGGAATATGAGACGGTCTCGGGCATGGTGTTCCACGCCCTGGGCCACGTGCCGCACCCCGGCGAGGTGGTGGAGCACGCGGGCCTGCGCTTCACCGTCGAAGAGGTGCTGAACCGTCGCATCACCCGCCTGCGCGTCGAGCGCCCGGCGGAGGAAACCGAGCCGGCGCCGGCCGCCGAAGGGGCGCGGGCATGAAGGAGGGAGCGATGAGCCGCTCAGGCACCGTGGCCCTGGTGGGGCGGCCGAACGCCGGCAAATCCACCCTGATGAACCGCCTGCTGCAGGAGAAGGTGGCGATCGTCTCGGACAAGCCGCAGACCACCCGCAATCGCATGGTCGGCATCCTGAGCGATCCGGAGCGCGGCCAGATGGTCTTTTTCGACACGCCGGGCCTGCACCGGCCGCTGCACCGCCTCAACCAGCAGATGGTGCGCCATGCCCTGGACGCCCTGGGCGACGCCGACCTGGCCTGCCTGCTGGTCGACGCGCACGAACCGTTCGGTTCGGGCGACGCCTACATGCTGGAGCAGATGGGGCGGGCGCGGGGGCCGCGCCTGCTGGCGCTCAACAAGGTCGACCGGGTGCGCAAACCCGACCTGCTGCCGCTGATCGACCGCTACGCCAAGACCGGCCTGTTCGCCGAGATCGTGCCGATCAGCGCCGCGACCGGCGACGGCTGCGACCGGCTGCTCGCCGCGTTCTGGCAGCTGCTGCCCGAAGGGCCGCCGCTCTACGACACCGACCTGCTGACCACCCACCCCGAGCGCTTCCTGGTGGCGGAGCGCATCCGCGAGAAGGTTCTGCAGGCGACCGAGGAGGAGCTGCCCTTCAGCACCGCGGTGGTCATCGACAGCTGGCAGGACGACCCCGACCGCGAGCTGCTGGTGCTGTACGCCTCGATCCTGGTCGAAAGGCCGGGCCAGAAGAAGATCCTGGTCGGCCGCCAGGGTCAGAAGATCAAGGCCATCGGCATCGCCGCCCGCCAGGACCTGGAAGAGTTTCTGGGCCGCCGCCTCTACCTGGACCTGCAGGTCCGCCTGGAGCCCGACTGGCGCGAAGACCGCGCCATCCTGTCGCGCCTGGACCGCGACGTCGACCTCAGCGGGGAATAGCGGCCGAACGGCAGGTCAGATGCGGATGCGCAGGGTTGCCAGCGCTTCGTTTTCGTTGATCACCTGCTGCGGGTCCAGGAAGATGCGGTTGTAGGAGTACTCGACCGTCAGGTCCAGGTCCATCCACAGCGCGATGCGCAGGCCGCCGTCGTACTTCTGCCAGTTCCACGCCAGGCTGGGTTCCGAGGTGGGGAACAGGTTGTGAAACCCGTCGTTGAGCTGTGAATAGCGCACCGCCGGGGCGATCGACCTGAACAGCTGGTGGCCGCCGGCGGCCCACACCAGCGGCAGCTCGATGCGCCACGCCGCTTCCGCTTCGACGCCGGTGCGCGCCAAGCCGGCCACGCGCTGCGCGACCAGCTGCGAATAGAGCGACAGGCCGCTGTCGTGGTAGAGCCAGACGTTGAGGCCCAGCTCCTGCTTGGTGTCGCCGTGAAACGGCAGGATCGGCGCGCCGCCGGGGCCGACCAGGATCGCCAGGTCGCCGCCGATGGGGCTCCCCGGCAGGCCGATCGAGTTGGCCAGCGTGCGCTGGCGCCCCCACCCCATCACCTCCAGGCCGGTGCCGCCCGCTGCGTCCGCCAGGCGGTAGCCCAGGTAGCCGGCGTATTCGGGGTGCGCAAAGCTGATCGATTCGACGTGGGTGTCGTAGAGCACCACCATGCCGCTGTTGAGGCGCGCCTGGTCGTAGGAGCCGAGCAGGTCGGGGGTGTCGCCGGCCAGCGCGTTGGGATCGCGGATGAAGAGCGGATTGCCCTGGGTGAGCGCCGCCTTGACGAAGAAGTGGCGGCCCAGGTCGCCGCCCAGCTCGACGCCGGCGTCTTCCCAGCGGTCGAAGGCCGTCGTCACCAGGCCGTAGCTCTCCAGGTGGCGGTCGGCCTGCTGCTCGGCGCGGCGGAACTTGCCCGCCCGCACGTAGAAGCCCGGCGCCGCCGGCAGCACCGCCACGCGCGGCTCGCGCCCCCAGCGCACCCACAGCTCCGCCAGGTCGTACTGGCGATCCGTCGAGGTCGGATTGCGGTAATACAGATTCAAGCCGTCGAACCGCAGGTGGGCCTGGAACAGGGGCGACGCCTGGTAGTCCATCTGCAGCGACAGGCTGGACACTTCGCCGTGCGTCCCCGGATCGACGGTCTCCTGGTACGCCTGCTCGCCCCCCGAACCGGGATACGGCGAGCGCAGCGGAAACTGCGTGTCCTGGCTGTCGCGCAGGTTGACCTTGGCCTCCACGGCGACGTGGAACTTGCGCGGTGTTGGAACGGGGGTCGATGGGGTCGCGGGTGACGTTGGCGGCGGTTCCTGAGTCGGCACTGCTGCCTGCGGCTGCTCAGCCGCCTGGGACTGGGTCTGGGACTGCGGTTGCGCCGCCGCCTTGATGCCGCCACCGAGCAGCATGGCGATCGCGATGCCGAGCAAGGTCCAACCACCGCCGGAGACCGGCGTCCGCGCTGCGCACGTCATGTTTTCAGTCTCCACAGGTGGGTTGAATCTACGCCACGCGACCTGCTGTGAATAGGTACCCCCCGAGGCCGTCCGCGGTTCATCCCGCGGTGCGGCGCGCGCGGGGCCGGCCCGCGCCGCGACCCCGCCCCGACGTTTCGCCTGCCGTGCGGGTACCGGCGGGGGCTCTACTGGCATCGCTGGTGGTAGGTGGTATGGCGGCCGCGGCTCGGGATCTCGAGGTTCAGCCCGGGGGCCTTGACGGTTTCGCCGATCTTTCGCCTCCTGGACATTTTCCGCGAGTACTTCGTCGGGGCTATACAGGATTTCGAGCAGCGTGTTGTCGGGGAGCGCGGCTGAGATAACGCGCTCTTCGTGGATTGAGGCCATATGCCGACGAGCATACAAACTGGGTGCAGGAGCGAGAAGGTGGAGAAAGGGGCGCGCCGGTCATGCGCATATCGCCATAGTTACGTTGCGCGGCTCAAACGACACAGCTACCATTGCTTAGTTATTGTCGTTGTTGTCTGGCGCTATTACTTATGGAGGCGACGGAGCCATGACTAGGCAGGGACTCTTACGGCTCGCCGCAGTTGCGTTCTTCACTGTAACCATTGCCTTTTATGTCATTTTGTCCCTGCCGATTTTTTTGTTGCTACGCAACCTCGGCTTATCCGATGTTCTGACCATCGGATCACCGCTCATTCAAATCTATTTCTTGGCCTGCATCATTCTCGTGGAGAGCTTTGTTGTCTACCGATGGTTTCGTCCGCAGCGCCCTCGTTTGTATAAGCTAACTGGCACAGCTGCGCTGCTCACCGCAACTATAACGGCCTTACTTATCTCGCTTTCCACCCATACAGAACGCCACCCCGCAACAGCTTCAGACATAGTAGCAACACGCCGACCGGAGCCAGAAAGCGCACCAAGCAATGGGGGCGATGCCGGCGTCGAGCGCCCCGACCCCACGGCCGGCCAGGCGCCCGGCGAGCAGGCGGCGCGGGCGGATGCCGCCCTGGCCATGCGGATACAGGACGAGGGGGCCCGGGAACGGCGACCCGGCCGTGGACTGCGGTATTTGCGACGACGCCACGATGCACCACCTCCAGCGCCATCGGTCGACGACCTAATAAGTCAGATGGCGACGGCACCGATGACGCTCACGGCGCCGCCTTCGATGCAGCGCGATGCGGCAGCGACCATCACCCTGGTGCTTGACCCTTCAAAGACCTTGGCTGACCTCATGAAACAGTTCGACGCCAATCAGACAAAGGGGTACACTGTCAGGTTCGCAGACCGCATGCAGGCCACCCTTACCGGGGACGGCTTTGCCATCACGCCATCTGGTCCAAGTATCCAGGCGGTATCTGAAAAAGTGCCGACCCAGTGGAACTGGGACATTCGGGCGATCAAAAAAGGAAGCCAAAGTCTGGACGTAACGCTCGATGCTCTCCTCATGGTCGACGGGTCGTCCACACCCCGCACTGTCAAGACATTTGTTCAGACCATAACGGTAGAAGTGACCACACCTCAAATACTCAGTGACTTTTTCAAGGCCAACTGGCAATGGCTATGGGCCTCGATCTTGGTGCCCCTGGCTGGCTGGACAATGAGACGCAAGCCTCCCACTGCACAGGCTGCGAGGCCAGGGATTCCGCGCGCATCGGTAAGGCTAGGCGATTCGTAGGCACAACGATTCCAATTTAGTAACGGGACCGAAGAGACGCCACTTTCGAAGAGAACCAAGGCGGACGAGGACCTGAGCATCCGCATCCGATCGCTCCACGAGCGATCACGAGGTACTTACGGAGCGCCGCGGATCCAAGCCGAGCTGGCGCAGAAGGGCAACGCGTCAGCCGCAAACGAGTGGCACGATTGATGAGGCTGCTGGGCGTGCAAGGGGTCAGTCGTCGCCGGCAGTTTTGTACGACGATTCGCGATCGGGCTGGACGCCAGGCGCCCGGCTTGGTGGAGCGCAAGTTTCAAGCCGCAGTTCGCGATCAGCTCTGGGTCGCAGACATCACCTATATCCCTACAGCGACGGGCTTCCTGTACCTGGCCGTAGTGGTCGACGCCTGGAGTTGTTGGGTGGTCGGCTACCACGCATCTGCGTACCGAGCTCGTGCTGGAGGCTCTGGACATGGCGATCGCCCAGCGCAGGCCCAGCGGGGGTGATTGATCTGCTCCCAATGACAGGTCAACTTGAAAGGTGAGTCCCCGCCGCCCAACACCGGTGGCGCCAGCTCAACGCCGCTCATTTGCGGCCTCCTCTTCGAGCCGGCGTCTCGTTACGCTTCATTGCCGCTGGCGGAGGGTTCGGCGTACAATGGCGGACCACCCCGGGGGGCTTTTGGCGCCGCCGACGGGTGCGGTACGTGCCCGATGATCGAGCTGTCACAAGTCCCCTCCGAACTGTTCGCGCCGATCCTGGCGGGCAACCTGCGCCAGGTGGGGCCGCTGCACAAGCTGGTGGTGCACTTTCTGCGCGCGGTGCGGCTGCGGCTGGGGGCGGACGTGGCGTGGGTGACGCGGGTGGGGCAGGGGGAGCGGCTGCTGCCCGGCGACCGGCTGGTCGACGGCGCCGCGGCGCTGGCCGACGAGGCGTTGGCGGCGGCGTTCCTGCGCCACGAGCGGCCGGCGATCCCGCCGCGGGTGGCGCTGGGGTCGCTGATCGTGCAGGGGCGGCAGGTGGCGGTGGTGGGCGCCGCGCGGCGCCTGGAGGACCTGGCGCCGGTGGCGCGGCGGGCGCTGCCGCGCCTGTGCGCGGTGCTGGGGCGGGAGCTGGCGCACCGCGAAGAGGAGCGGCTGGCGCGGGTGCTCGACCGCATCCGCGAAAAGATCGTCTCGGAGCTGCGGCCGCTCGACGTCGCGTACCAGATCCTGGACGGCCTGCACCAGCTGGTCGAGTACGACCACTCGTCGGCGTTCCTGGCCTATGACTGCGAGAATTGCGCCTTCCGCATCGAAGCCGAAAAGATCGTCTGGACCAAGGCCAAAAGCCCCTTCGTCGGGCGGGAGATCCGGCTGCCGGCCGAACGCATCGGCAGGATCAGCCGCGGCATCGAGATCCACACCGTCCCCGAACCGGGGCCCGGCGGCGGCATGGTGCGGCTGGGCGACGGCTTTCGCGAGCTGCTCGACTACCATCGCGAAGGCGGCAGCCCGCCGGTCACCAGCCTGCTGTCGGCGCCGCTCTTCTACGAGGGCGAATTTTTGGGCCTGCTCAAGATGGCGGCGTGGAAGCGGCAGCCCTTTGCGCGCCACGACCTGGACGTCGTGCAGCGCTTCCTGCCCGCCGCGGCGGTGTCGATGCGCAACGCGCGGGTCAACCGCTCGCTGGAGATGCAGGCCATCGAAGCGGAAGTGAAAGCCAGCCTGGTGACGCTTTCGCACGCCGTGGCGCACGACGTCAACAACGCGGTGGGCAGCATCCTGCCGCTGGCGCAGCAGATGCGCTTCGAGCTGCACCACGGCCAGCTGGATGCCGACACCTTCGACCGCGACCTGGGGGTGATCATCGACAACGCCCGCCTCTGCCAGCGGATCTTTTCCAACATGCTGCGGGTGGCGGGCACCGGGCGGGTGTCCGAAGGCCCGGTGGACGTGCCGCAGGTGGTGGCGGAAACCATGCCGTTCCTGCTGTCGCTCGCCGCGCGCCGCGGCATCGACATCGCGCTCGACCTGGCGCCGGGGCTGCCGGCGGTGCGCGCCGGACGGCAGGATCTGCAGCACATCGTCCTCAACCTGGTGCGCAACTCGCTGCAGGCGATGACGCCGCACGGCGCCCTGCCGGGGGCCAACGGGGTGCACGGCGCGGCGTACGGCCCTGCCGGCGAGGTGGCGGAACCGGCCGGTGTTCGTGGCGGTTTCGGCGGTGCTGCCGGCGTCGGCGGCGCCGGCCGCGCCGGCGACAGCGGCGGCAGGGTGGAGATCACGGTGCGCGGCGTCGACGGCGCCGTCGAGCTGGCGGTGGCCGACGACGGCCCCGGCATTCCGGCGGAGCTGCTGTCCAAGGTGCAGGAGCCGTTCTTTTCGACCCGTCCCGGCGGCTCCGGCCTGGGGCTGGCGATCTGCCGGGCGCTCGCCTGGCAGAACGGCGGCAGCCTCAAGATCCAGAGCCCGCTGGCCGGGCTGGACCGCGGCACCAAGGTCACCGTGCGGCTCGAAGCCGAGCGGCGCGCGGCGGAGCTGGCGTGAGCGGGCGCGACCGCATTCTGGTGGTGGACGACGATCCCGGCATGCGCCGGGCGCTGCAGCGCATCCTGGCGCCCTGGTACGACGTGGAAACCGCCGCCGGAGCGACCGCGGCGCTGGCCCGCCTGCGGATCCCCGCCGTCCCGCTCGCCGCGGCGGGCCAGGCTAGCGCGGCTGGCGCGGCCGGCGGCGCGCCCGCGACGGGCGCCGGGACCGGCGGCACGGCGGTGGCGACGCCGACGCCGGCGCACGTGGAAGGCAATGACGGAGGGGGCGGCGGCGGTGGCATTGCGCTCGCCCTGGTGGACGTGCGGCTGATGGAGGGCGACGGCTACTCGCTGTGCCAGGCGATCCGCGAAGGGCGCCCCGAAACCGACGTCATCCTGATCACCGGGTCGCTGTCGCAGCCGGACGAAAAGCTGTACCGCTCGCTCGAGCAGGGGGCGTTCTACTTCCTGTTCAAGCCTTTCGACCGGCGGGTGCTGCTGGCGCTGGTCGAGCGCTGTCTGCGCCTGCAGCGCGAGCGCGCCGACAAGGAGCGCTTCGGCCAGGTGCTGGCCGCCGATCTGGAGCGTGCGCGCCGCTTCCAGCACAGCCTGCTGCCGCGGCAGGCGGTCGCCGCCGGCGGCTGGCGGCTTGAGGGGCGCCTGCTGTCGTGCGACGCCCTGGGGGGCGACATGTTCCAGGCTCACGCCGGCCCCGACGGCGTGGTGTGGGCGGTGACCGACGTGGTGGGCCACGGTGTCGCCGCCGCGATGTACGCCGGCATGCTGCGCTCGACCCTGGACGCGGCGCGCCGCCGCAGCCCGGAACCGCGCGACATGATCGGGGAGCTGCTGGCGGGGATCGATTTTTTCGAAGCCGCCAAGTACGCCACCATGGTCTACGGCCTGCTGCGGCCCGATGGCACGCTGCGCTACGTCAACGCCGGCCATCCGGCGCCGCTGTGGTTGCATGGCTCTACGGGGTCGCCGGGGACTCGGGGGGGCGCTGCAGCCCAGGGCGCTGATGGTGTCGCGGCAGGCGCCGGAGGCACGGCTGGCGATCGCCTGGCTGGCGCCTTGCGTGCTGCCGTCCAGCCGCTGCCGGCGACCGGCTTCTTTCTCAGTACGGCGTTTCGCGATCGCCCGCACACGCCGGCCGAAATCGTCATGCTGCCGGGAGACCGTCTGCTGGTGTATACCGACGGTGCCTCCGAAGCGTGCGGACCGGCGGGGCAGGAGCTGGGTGCGGCAGCCCTGGCCCAGGCCCTGGAGGCGTGCCGCGCCCTGCCGCTGACCGACGCCCTGGATGCGCTGCTCGAGCGCATCCGCGATCATTGCGGCGGGTCGCCGATCGACGACGACGTGACCCTGCTGCTGATCGAACGCACCGCCGCCACTGCCGCCGCGCAGAAAGGGACCGGGTAACCATGGCCGACGTGGCAGATCTCATCCAGGCTCTCCGGGGGGTGGCGATTTTCGCCGACCTCGAGGAAGAGCAGCTGCGCTGGCTGGCGGAGCAGTGCACCGAGCGGTGGCTGGAGCCGGGAGAAGCCTGGTTGGTGGAGGGGGCGCCCGCCGACTCCATGGTGATCATCCTCCAGGGGGAAATCCATGGGCGGCGCGAAAAGAACCCCGGCGACAGCTCGGTGGTCGTCATCGGCCAGGGCGAGGTGAGCGGCATGCTGCCCTTCTCTCGCATGACGACCTTCGGCATCACCGGCCGGGCGGTGGTGCGTTCCCACGTGCTGGCGTTTCCGGCCGTCCGCTTCCCCGAAATGCTGCGCCGCATCCCGGCGCTCGAGCCGCGCCTGATCGGTTTGCTCACCGACCGGGTGCGCGAAACGGCACGCCGCGATCAGCAGCGCGAAAAGCTGATGGCGTTGGGTAAGCTCTCGGCCGGCCTGGCGCATGAACTGAACAATCCCGCCGCGGCCGTGCAGCGCTCGGCCGGGGAGCTGCGCGACCGCCTGGTGGCGCTGCGCAGCCTGGCGGGCAAGCTGATCGAATGCGGGCCGACGTCCGAATCGATGCAGGCCGCGGTGGACCTGTACCGCAGCGCCATCGAGCGCAGCCGCCGCAACGGCGCCGAGCTGGACCCGCTGGTCCGCAGCGACCGCGAAGAGGCGCTGGGCGACTGGTTGCAGGAGCACAAGGTGGAGCGCCCATGGATTCTGGCCGGCACCCTGGCGGGCGTCGGCGTCCAGCCGGCGGAGCTGGACCAGCTGGCGGCGGTGGCGCCGGGGCCGTTTCTGCCCTGCCTGGTGTCGTGGATGGAGGGCGGCCTGGCTGCCGAGGGCCTGCTGTCAGAGATCGCCAGCGCCGCGCACCGCATCACCGAGCTGGTCGCGGCCATCAAGTCCTACTCGCACATGGATGACGGCCAGGGGAGCGCCGAGATCGACCTGCGGCGCGAGATCGAAAGCACGCTGACGATCCTGGCGCACAAGCTGCGCAAAAAGGGCGTGCAGGTGACCCGCGACTTCGCCGCCGACCTGCCGCCGCTGGTGGTCTATCCGGGAGAGCTCAACCAGGTCTGGACCAACCTGCTCGACAACGCCGCCGACGCCGTGGCCCAGGGCGGTCACATCACCGTCCGCGCCATCCGCGAGGGCGACGCGGTGCGGGTGGAGATCCGCGACGACGGCCCCGGTATCCCGGAAGCCATCCAGTCGCGGATCTGGGAACCCTTCTTCACCACCAAGCCGGTCGGCGAAGGCACCGGTCTGGGGCTGGAGATCGCCCAGCGCATCGTGGTGCGCCGCCACCACGGCACCATGTCGCTGGCCTCGGTCCCCGGCGACACCTGCTTCACGGTGCGGCTGCCGCTGACGCAGCCGCACTAGCCGCGCAGTCTAGTGGCCTGGCACTAGCCGCGCCAGTCCAGGATCTTGTCGACCGCGGACTGGGTGACGGAGTGATAGCCGGGGCGGGCGCGGATGTAGATGCGCAGCGCGGTTTCGGTGCCGGCGGCGGTCTTGCCCATTTCCGTGTACAGCGGTTCGACGTACTTGCCGCGGCCGACGGTCAGCAGGAAGCGTTCCAGGGTGGCGTTGGCGGGTGCATAGCCGGTGCGCACCGCGAGCAGCAGCCAGCGGTCCAGGATCTCGTCGTTGCCGCTGGCGGTGAAGTGAAACGCGGTGTCCAGCTCCGCCATCTGCGCGGCGGTCGTCGCCGGCGGCAGGTCGTGCAGGAAGTGCAGCCACTGGAAGGTGGCCCAGCCGGTGGTGGCAAGCTGCGACGGGGGAGTGCCCTGGGTGAAGGCCGCCGCCTGCTGATCCACCTTGGTGAACGCCGCGGAGTGGACGGTGATGGCGTTGGCCGGCAGCCCGGTGCCGTACAGCCAATCGTCCAGGCGCAGCGATTCGGCCAGACCCGGACTGGCGTCCAGCAGGTGCTCCTTCAGGTAGGCGGCAAAGCGGCGCGTGTCCATCGACTGAAAGGCGAAGGCGGCAAAATACTCGCGCAGGAAGCGATCGAAGCGCGGCCGCCCCACCGAGGACTCGATCGTCGACAGGAAGAGCGCCCCCTTTTCGTAGCCGATGAGCGAGGTGGCTTCGTCGGGGTCGCGGCCGGCCGCGTCCAGGTGCAGGCGGGTGTCGGGGCTGGTCATCCCCATCTCGTGCAGGGTGTCGTCCAGGTCGGCGCGGCCGAGCACCTTCAGCATGTCGGCGTAGTCCCGGCCGTACAGCGACTCCATGATGCGCCGCTCGAAGTAGACGGTGAAGCCTTCGTTGAGCCAGAAATCGTTCCAGGTGGCGTTGGTGACCAGGTTGCCCGACCACGAATGCGCCAGCTCGTGGGCGACCACCGACACCAGGGAGCGGTCGCCGGCCAGCAGGGTGGGGGTGGCGAAGGTGAGGCGCGGGTTTTCCATGCCGCCGTACGGGTAGCTGGGCGGCAGCACCAACAGGTCGTAGCGCCCCCATCGATAGGGGCCGTACAGCTTTTCGGCGGCGTCCATCATGCGCGGTATGTCGGCCAGCTCCCAGGCGGCGCGGTCGATCACGGTGGGCAGCGCGTACACGCCGCTGCGGTTGGACAGCGGCTTCCAGGCGATGTCGCCCACCGCCAGCGCCAGCAGGTAGGACGGGATCGCCTGCGGCATCTTGAAGCGATAGACCCCGTCGGCGCTGCGCGCGGTGGGATTTTCAGCGCTCATCACCGCCATCGCGCCCGGCGGCACGCGCACCGTCGCCTCGTAGGTCTGGCGCACCGACGGCGTGTCCTGGCACGGCACCCAGGTGCGCGCCAGGATGGCCTCCGATTGGGTGTACAGAAACGGTTGCAGGCTGCCGGCCTGCGCCGGCGTCAGCCACTGCAGCGCCGCGGCCTGGGGACGGGTGGCGTAGGTGATGATCACCGCCGGTGCGTCGGGCGGGACGCGGATGGCGAGCGCGCTGCCGACAAAGGGCGCCGGAGCGCTGAGCGTGAACGGCACCTCCGTCTTGCCGTCGGCCAGCGTGACGCGCCGGATGTCCAGGTCGCGGCTATCCAGGTACAGCGTGTCGGCGCGGCTCCCGTGACGCAGCCGCAGGGTGGCGGTGCCGGTCAGCTGCCGGGCGGCAAAATCGACCGTCAGGTCGAGCGCCAGGTGGTCGACCGCCACCTCCCAAGGCCGCGCAAAGCTGTGCGGGTCGGTCTCCGCCGGGGCGGTCGCGGCGGTGGCGCCGCCGCCGGCGGGCGCGGACCCGGCGGCAGCGGTGGCGGTGGAGGATGGCTCGCCGGGGCCGGCGCCGGGCTGCGTCCCGGCGGGTGTGCCGGACGCTGCGCCGCCGGGTGCCGCGGCAGGGGCCGGCGCCGGCGGCGTGTGCGGTGCGGAGGCGCAGGCTGCCAGCCACGCCAGGCAGCCCGCCAGCGCGATCGAGATCCAGAGAGAACGCTTGCAGACGCGCATGAGTGCTCCTCGCAGGCCAGGATGTCGCGACCGCCGCGCCGCCCGCCCGGACCGGCGCATTATAGCGGCCGGTCGCGCGGCGCCACGGCCGGGCGCACCGACACCGGCGGCTCGCCGCGGTCGAGCGCGCCGTGGACCCGCTGCACCAGGGCGTACACCTCGGGCCGGGTGAGCTTGGCGCCCGGCCCTGCCGCTTCGACGCGGTCCAGCGTGGCATAGGCCAGCTCGACCGGCAGGGCGGTGAAGGCGACCACGCCGCGTTGGGCGCCGTGGCGCTGCAGCAGCAGCACGTACTCGGCGGCGGCGCGCAGGTTGGAGCGGGCCAGCGCCAGCACTTCGGCCCGCGGCACGTCTTCCGGCAGGTAGCGCCGTCCCTCGACGAAATCCGAGTCCGAGTCCTTCAGGATGTTGACCAGCTGCAGGCCCTCGCCAAACGCGCGCGAGCGGTCGCGGAGCGCCGCGGCGCCGGCGGCCAGCGCCGGATAGTTCAGCAGGAACAGCTCGGTCAGCAGCTCGCCGACGATGCCGGCGACGACGTAGCAATAGGCGCGCAGATCGTCCAGGTCGCGCAGCAGCAGCTGGCCGCGATCGTCGGTGCGCGCCACGAAGCCGGCCATGCCGCGCGCGGTGCGCAGCGTGTGCTCGCGCGTCAGCTCGACGGCGGCCGGCGCCAGGGCGAAGAAGGCGTCCAGCACCTGCGGGGTCTCGGCCAGCAGCTCGCGATACGCGGCCTGGTCGCACGGCACCTCGGCCGCCCAGGCGCGCGCCGTGGCGGCGATCTCGCGCCGGTCCGGCCGCAGCAGCAGGCGCTCGAACGTCGCGAGCGCCCCGATGCGCTCGCCGCGCGGCCAGCGCGCCGCATCCTCGAACGTGTCGGCGATGCGGAACAGCAGGTACGCGATGGTGACCTGGCGGCGGGCCGGCTCGGGCAGGTGCGGAATCGACAGCGCAAACGTGCGGCTGGTGGCGATCAGCAGCTGCTCCAGGTCGGGCCGCAGCTCGTCGGCCTCCTCGGCATTGGCCTGGTCGGGCCTTGCCGCCTGGTCGGCCTGGTCGCCCCCTGCGGCCGCACCGGCCCGCGGGTCGCCCTGCGCCTCGGTGTCGCCTCCGGCACCCATGGGTCAAGGATACCAGGAGCGGCGCGGCGGACCGCCCCCTCGTCGTCTGGCGGCCCCGCCCGGCCCCGTCGACCCGCGCTGGCCCACGGCCAGGAGCGGCGGCAGCCGCTAGTGCGGGACACCAGATCGACTTTTTGTTTTTGGTAAGATTGTGGATCTGCGTTCAACGAATTGACCGGCGAGGGAGCTTTGGATGTCTCGATGGAGGGTTCGTCATCTTTGCGCTCTGCGGGCGGCGCCGCGCCGCTGGGCTTGGGTCGTCACCGCCGTGGCGGTTGCCGCGGCCGCCGCGGCGCCGGCGCCCGGCGCGGCGACCGACTTTCCGCCGCTGACCGACCAGGAACGCGCCTTGACCGCCGTGCCCGGCCAGCCCAACGCGCCGGCGGTCGTGCTGTTCAGGAAAGGCGAGCTGCGGATGATGAACCCGGCGGCGGCCTCGCGTGAGGTCTCGTCGTACCTGCTGGTCGAGGAGCGGGTCAAGATCCTGACCGACGCCGGCCGCAGCCGCGGCAACGTGCTGGTCGCTCACAACGGCACGTTCCGGCTGGAAGGATTCGAAGGCCGCACCGTGCTGCCCGACGGCTCGGTCGTGCCGCTGCCCAAGGACGTCCAGTTTCGCAACGTGACGTCGCGCCTGCACAAGCAATCGGTGACGGCGGTCGCCTTTCCGGGCGTGGTCGCCGGCGCCATCCTGGACTATCACTACACCATCCGCTGGGACTCCTTCGTCTTTCTGGAGCCATGGATCTTTCAGGAGCGCATCCCGGTGCTGCACTCCGAGATCACCTACCTCATACCGCCGGCGCTGGGCGTCAAGGCCTGGCGGAGCGATCCGATGCAGGTCGGCATCCACTCCGAAACCACCGCGGAGCGGGGCATGCAGCGGCTGCGGGCCTGGGCCGACAACCTGCCGGCGGTTCCCGAGGAGGCGTTCAGCCTGCCTTTTACCGAGGTGGCTGCCGAAGAGATGGTGCTGCCCACCGAGATCGCGCGCAGCGGCGCGCGCCTGGTGCCGCTGTTTGAGGACTGGGCCTCCACCTGCAAGCTCTACGACACCTTTTACCAGGCGGCAAAGCGCAAGGACGGCGATGCCGCCCGTCAGGCGGGCGAGATCGCTGCCCGCGCGGCGAGCGCTCCGCCGGACGGCGGCGCCAGCCTGGAGCGCCGTCGAGCGGCGGCCATCTACGACTTCGTGCGCGACGAGATCGCCACCGTGCACGCCAACCGCGTCGGGGTGCCGCGCGACGCCGGCGTCGGCGCCGTCCTGACGGCGCGGCGCGGCGAGCCGGCCGAAAAAGCGCTGCTGCTGCAGGTGATGCTGGCGGCGGTCAAGATCGACTCCCGCCTGGTGTGGGCCGCCAACCGCGAGGACGGCGCAATCCATTTGGAGATCCCCAATCCGGCGTGGTTCGACCGCGTGCTGGTGGCTGCCCAGGTCGACGGCCGGCGGGTCTACCTGGACCCGTCCGACCGCTCGCTCTGCTTCGGCCACGTCGAGCCCGGTTACGAGGGCACCCAGGCGGTGCTCTACGATCGCGACAAGCCCGAGGTCATCACCCTTCCCGAGGCGCCGTTCGAGCAGAACGTGCGCCGCGCCAAGCTGGACCTGACGCTCGACGACACCGGGCGCGCCACCGGCACCGGCACCCTCACCCTGTTGGGGCATCCCGCGTGGCAGCGGACGCGCTGGAAGGGTCCCGCCGCCGATGCCACCGCGTCGTGGCAGGAGCGGCTGCGCAAGGATTTTCCCGCCTACGAGATCAGCGGCGTGACGGTGACGGAGAGCCTGGACGAACCACAGGTGACGGTGCGCTGGGCGCTGGCGCAAAATGCCGACGAAGCGCTGGGGGACCAGACCACCCTGGTGCCGAGCCGTCCGCTGGGGCCGCAGCGCCAGCCGTTCCCGATCGGCGCCAAGCGCCTGTCCGCCGTGGAGTTTCCGTTCGCCGAGCGCACCGAGGTCGAGCTGACCCTGCATTGGGCAGCCGGCTGGCGGCCCGAGGTGCTGCCGGCCGCGTCCCGGTATCAAACCTTCGCCGGCGCCATCCTCACCAGCGTCGACGTGGACGCCGCCAACCGCACGCTCACCTACCACCGGCGCTTTGACGAAGCCCATTGGAAGATGGTGAGCGCCGAGCAGTTCGCAATGGTCCAGCAGCTCTTCGAGGAGGCGCAAAAGATCGATGCGCAATCGCTTGTCATTGCACGCCACTAGGCTGCCCTGGCGCGTCACCAGGTTGCCCTGGCGCTTCACCAGCTTCCTGCCGCGCGTCGCCGCGAGCCTCGGGTCCGCCGCTCCGGCGGCGGTCTGCGTCTGGCTGGCGCTGTGCGCCGGCAGGCCGCTCGGCGCCGCCACGGTGCTCAGCAAGACCGTCGAGGCCGACATCCATGGCGACGGCAGCCTGGTCGAGCGGACCCACCTGGAGGTGCGGATCGACAGCGCGGCCGACGTCCCGTCCTGGTCGAGGCATGCCGTCGCGATCAGCGAGACGCGCGAGCTGGGTGAGTTCTCCGCCTGGGTGCGCCAGGCGGACGGCCGCACGATCAAGGTGGGGCGCGACGGCTTCGACACCGCGGATGCGGCCGGAGGCGAGATCCTGACGTCCTCGCACAAGGTGCGCTGGGTGCGCTTGCCCGGTGTGACGCAGGGCGCGGTGGTGGGGATCGACTATGAGTGGACCGAACACCCCTATTTCCCGGTCGCGGTGATCGCCGTCGGCGGCGCGGACGCGATCGCCAGCTTGCGCGTGCACGTGCGCGGTGGCGGCGCCGGCTGGCGCTGGCGGATCGACGGCCGCACCCCCGCCCTGGCGGTTGCCGAGGCGCCCGGCGAGGTGACCATCACCGCCTCCGGGTTGGCGCCGCGGTCGGTGCTGGAGCGGGAGCCGGACGAAGACCGGCGGGGGCCCGTGCTGTACTTTGGCTGGGGCGCCGCGGCGACCTGGGCGGACGTCGGACGCTGGTACGACGGGATCGCCGGCGACCTGCCGCGGGGGCGCCAGGAGGTGCGGCAGGCGGCGCTCGGCCTCTTTGCCGCCGGCGGCGCGTCCGCCGGTGCGGCGGCCGCCGGCGTTGGCGGAGCGGCAACCGCGAGCGGCGCCGAACGGCGGCGGCGCCTCGACAGCGTGCTCGCCTTTCTGCGCCGCGACGTGCGGTACGTGGCGGTCGAGCTGGGAGTCGGCGGATACCGCCCGGCGGCGGCGCACGAAACGCTGGCGCGCCGTTGGGGAGATTGCAAGGCCAAGGCCGCGCTGCTGCTCGACATGCTGGCGGCGGCGGGCATCGAAGGCTACCCGGCGCTGATCAGGCCGGCGCCGGCGGGTCGCATCGATCCCGAGTTTCCGACCGCGACGGTGTTCAACCACATGATCGTGGCGCTGCCGGTGGCCGGACTCGACATCGCCGCCGGCGATCCGGTCGCCGGCGGGTACCTGTTCGTCGATCCTACCCAGGAGCGCGGCGGCCTGGGTTGGTTGTATCCGGGCGACCAGGACCAGTGGGCGCTGGTGCTGCGCGGCGGGCGATCCGAGCTGGTGCGCACGCCGCTGTTGCCGCAGCTGGAAACCACCCAGCTATCGGTCGAGCTCACGGCGCGGCCGGACGGCGGCGCCGCTGGGCACCTCCAGCTGGATCTCAACGGTGCCCAGGCGGCGGCGCAGATCGAGCGCATGGGCAAAGAACGTCCCGAAGTCGTCGAGACGGAGGCCCGCCGCCTGGTCGCCGCCTGGCTGCCGGCCGCCACCATCAGCGCGCTGCGCTGGCAGGCCGACACCAAGGCCGACATCCCGCGCGCCACCCTCACCGCCGAGGTGGCGCTGCCGCTCCTGGTCGCCACCTCGGCCGCCGCCGGCGCGCCGGACGCGGCCGGCCCGGCGGCCGCGGCGAATGCGGCCGGGGCGGCGGATGGCGGCGTGGCGCACTGGCTCGCCCTGGGCGGACCCATGTCCACCCCCGCGCCCGGCCTGCTGCGCAACCGCGAGGTGCCGATCGTGTTCACGCCGCAGGTGGTCGAAAGCCGTTGGCGCATCGCCCTGCCGGCAGGCTGGTGCCCCGATCAGAGCGACCAGACGGCCGCGGACGGCGACGCGGTGGGCGCTTTCAGTCAGTCGCTGCGGTGCGACGGGGGCACCCTGGTCGTGGTGCGGCGCACCGAGCTGCGGCAGCGTTGGGTCGATCCCGGCCAGTTTGCCGGCCTGTCCAAGGTGGCGCTCGCCGAGCATCGCGCCGCCGCCCGCCGCCTGCGGCTCGACCGTCTGCGCGGCTAGCGTCAGCCGGCGGCCGGCGGGTGGTGCGGAAGCTAGTGGCCTGTATCAGAGGAATTGGTAGTGGCTGGCGCCGCCATTCGGCGGCGCGGGCAAGGCGCGCCGACGCAGGCATAGTCGAACCTATGTCGAGGAGGCGGAACGCAGCCCCCGCCGTCGAGGGCAAGCCAGGCGCTAGCGATTCCTCTGATACAGGCCACTAGTACTACAGTGTCACAAACTCGCACAGGCTGCCGTGCAAGTTATTCTGTCTCAGTACTTTGCGTATTTCAATTGAATACTTCTGAAAATTTCGTGGAATTCAACGCTGGCAGGCTTTTTCTGCTGGCGTGACACAGTAGTACTAGGCGGGGGCGATCACGGTGCCAGGCACCGGGTCGCCGCGCAGGGCGGCGGCGAGCAGGCCTGGGGTGGTGCCGTTGGCGATCAGCGAGGTGATGCCGCGGCCAGCCAGGGCCAGCGCGGATTCGACGCGGTGCAGCATGCCGCCGGTCACGTCGACGCCGGCGGCGCGGCCGCCGGCGCTGCGCAGCGCCGCCAGGTCGGCCGGCGCGACGCGCGCCAGGGTGCGGCCGGCGCCGTCGTAGACGCCGTCCGTTTCGCCCAGCCAGACGATGCGGGCGACGCGCGGGCCTGGCGGGGTGAGCTCCCGGGAGAGCAGGTCGAACAGGCGCTCGGTCGAGCAGATGGCGACGCCCTGGTCGCGGTCGAGCACGACGTCGCCGTAGAGGACGGGCAGCAGGCCGCGTTGCAGGGCCAGCCGCAGCGGCTCGGTGGCGATGGTGAGGGGGCGGCCGGCGGCGGCGATCACCGAGCTGGACGGGGCGAGCGAAAAGGGCGACAGGCCGGCGCCGGCGAGCGCGTCCATCACCAGCCAGTGCAGGGCGGCGGCGCGGTTTTGGGTGAGCGAAACGCCCGCCAGCTGGTCGGCGCGCCGCAGGCCGGACGCCAGATCGTGGCGGTGCGCGGCGACGTGGCCGAAGGAGCCGCTGCCGTGGGCGACGACCAGGGCGCCGGCGAGCGCCGGGGTGGCGGCGACGGCGGCGGCGACCTCCGCCGCCAGGCGTGCCAGCGTCTCCGGGCGTACGGCTTCGACGGCGGCCTTGTCGGTGAGCAGGCTGCCGCCCAGCTTTAGCAGGGTCAGCTGGGTGGCGGCGGGTGGGCTCATGGGCGGTCGGCGGTCGGCGATGGCCCCTGGTGGCGGCGGTCCGCCGTTCAGAACAGGTGCTCGCTGTCCGTTTCGGGGCCGCCGCCGACGCCGTCCTGGATGACGAAGCCCACCGCGGGCACGTTCTCCAGGCGGTCGGCCACCTCTTCTTCGGAATCCGCGTCGCAGATGACGTGGACGTTGGCGCCGGCGTCCATGGTGGCCCAGGCGGCCAGCCCTTCCTGGCGCAGCTCGCGCACGGTGCGCAGCACGGCGACGGTGCCGGGAGACCAATAGAACACCGGCGGGCGCGACGACATGGCGATCAGGTGGAGGTCCACCGCCTCTTCCTCAAGCACCGGGCCCAGCTGGTCAAGCTTGCGCGCGGCGATGGCCTGGCGCACCTTGGCCAGGCGCTCGGGCAGCAGCTCCAGGCGGCGGCTGAGGTAGGGGCTGGTGATGGCGCGCTGGTGGCCCTCAAGGGAGGGCACGGACTTGGGGCCGATTTCGACCACCGCGATGACGTCGCGCAGGTCCCAGTGCTCGGCGTCGGCCAGCTGGACGGCGTGGCCGCTGTCGCTGCCGTCGCCCATCGTCCATTCGACGTAGCCGCCCAGAACCGACCGGGTGGCGGAGCCCGAGCCGCTGCTGCCGGCCAGGCGCGACAGCTCCGTCGGCGGCGTGTCGCCGCGCCCCAGGGCGCCGGCGGCGGCCAGCGTCAGGGCGGCGAAACCCGAGGCGGAGGAGGCCAGCCCGGCGGCGCTGGGGAAGGTGTTGCGCGTCGCGATGCGGAAATGCTCGGTGCGCCCGGCCCAGGCGCGGATGCGATCCAGGTGTTGCAGGATGCGGCGCGAAAACTGCGGCTCGGGGCTGCTGAAGCTGCCGTTCTGTTCGACCAGCCACACCTCGTCGCGGTCGCCGTGGATCGTCTCGGCGGTGCAGCGGGTGACGCAGTGGTCCAAGGTCATCGAGATCGAGCTGTTGAGCGGCTGCACCCGCTCCAGGTCGCGCGCGCCCCAATACTTGATGAAGGCGATGTTGGCGGGGGCGGAGATGGTGGTCTTGGTCATGAAACCTCCCGCCGGAAGCCGCCGGCACCCAGGTGTACGGAGTGAAGTGTGCAGCGGTCCATGAAGCGCCACCCGGCGACGGTGGCAGGGCCGTCTGGATGGTATACGAGAAGCGACCCGGCGCCCGGTCCGGCGATCGATCCGGCGCCTGAGACCTTGGCGGCGCCGCCCGCCGCTTCCACCTGCCGCACCAGCGCGCGTACCGGGTGGGGCACGACGCCCAGCGCTTCCAGGCAGGCCTGGTGTTCGCGCAGCAGCGCCACCACCTGGTGCGGCTCCTCCTGCGGCAGGGCGAGCTGGGCGCGCAGCTGCTGGGCGGCGGCGGCCATGCGGTCGAACAGCGCATCCACCGCGGCGGGCTCGCGATCGCGGCGCGCCCGCACCGCCGCCACCACTTCACCGGTGGATTCGGGCGGCATGCCGGTGTGGTAGACGCGCAACCGACCGAGCAGCGGCGAGCCGGACGCCAGCCGTTCGGATGCCAACCCGCCGCCGTCCGGCAGCCGGCGCGCCCACAGCAGCCCGCCGTAGAGGCTGGTCGCCGTGTCGACGCCCGAGGGGAGGCCGTGCTGGCGGCGCTCCGCCTCCAGCGCCAGGCGCTCGATCGCGGCCTGGTCCAGAGCCGGCGCCGCGGGCGCCGGGTCGTCGCCGGCCGCCGACCGCCACGCCGCGTAGCCGGCGACCACCGCCACGGCGGCGGCGGCGGAGCTGCCGAAGCCCGAGCCGATGGGCAGCGCGGAATCGAGCCGCAGGCGCAGGCGGGGGGCGGTGGTGGCGGTCTCGCCCAGAGCGGCGGCCACTTCGCCCAGCGCCGCCTTGACGATGTGCGCCGGGTCGCCGCCGCGCATGGCCAGGAAGCCCGCCACGTCCGGGCGGGAGGCGTAGGCCGTCCAGCCGTCGCGCGCCGCCTGCGCGTAGGCCAGCACGTCGGCCCACGAAGCCGTCGTGTGGTGGGGCAGGCCGGGCAGGTCGATGTCGATGTCGACGGCCGCCGCATCCGGTGGCGCGGTGGCGGTAGTGGCGGCGGCGGGCGCGGCGGCGGCGGGCGTCGCCGGCGCGAAGGTGGCGCGCAGGCGGAGGTCGATCGCGGCCACCAGCGCCGGCCGGCCGTAGACCACGGCGTGCTCGCCCATCAGGATCAGCTTGCCGGGGGTCGAAACGACCACCGGTCGGGCGGCGGCCTGGGACTGCCGGTGTGGCGCCGCCGCGGCCGTGCCGCTCGGGCTGGGCGCCGTCGTCTGGGGTTGCTCGGAAGTCATGCCAGGAGCGCTGCCGGGTGCCGGCGGCCTCCGCGCGCGACGACCGGCGTGCGCGCGGGGGCCAGGTGGGTTGGTCGGGGTCCTCGCAGTGTCCTGGCTGGGCTGGCTGGGCTCAGGAGGGCAGCGGCATCGGGCCGGCGATGCCGCCGCGGCCCAGCTTTTCGTGCGCCCGCGCCAGGTCCTGGGAGGTGAAGGCCGCCATCAGCGACAGCTCGCCGGCCAGCACGATGGCGCCCAGGATCTCCGCCAGACGCAGCGTCGCTTCGCCGCGCCGCGTCGGGTCGGGCGACACGCCGAGCATCGCCAGCGCTTCGCGCTGGGTGTCCAGGGCGGTGCCGCCGCCCACCGTGCCCAGCGGCACGTCGGGCATGAAGATCGACGCGAACACGCCGTCGTGACCGCGCGGCTCGATGCAGGTGACGCCCAGCGACCCTTCGACGACGTGCGCCGGATCCTGGCCGGTGGCGATGAAGAACGCCGCCAGGACGTTGGCATAGTGCGCGTTGAAGCCCATCGAGCCGGCGGCGATCGAGCCCAGGAGGTTCTTGCGATACTGCACCTCCACCAGGTCGCGGGCGTTGGTCTTCAGGTTGTGATGGAGGATCGGCGCCTCCAGGATGATCTCGGCGTAGATGCGCTTGCCGCGGCCCTCCTGGAAGTTGATCGCGGCCGGCTTCTTGTCGACGCAGTAGTTGCCCGACAGGCCGATGCAGGCAACCCCCGTCGCCGGCTCGATCAGGTCGCTGACCACGCGGTCGCAGGCGATGGTCGCCATGTTCATCCCCATGGCGTCGCCGGAATCGAAGCGGAAGCGCAGGAACACCGTGGTGCCAAAGGCGAAAGGCCGCACTTCGAGCAGCCGCAGGTGGCTGCTGGTGGCTTCCGTGACGCGCCGCACGTCGTCGTAGTGGTCCTGGATCCAGCGCAGGAACGCCTGGGTCTGGACGATGCCGGAGGTGCGGAAGACCGGCGCCCGCGTCATCCCCACGTCTTCGACCCGCACCACCGCGCCGCCCGCTTCGCGCAGCGCCGAGCAGCCGCGGTTGGTGCTGGCGACCAGCGCCGCTTCGGTGGTGGCGAGCGGCACGTACACGTCGCCGTCGATGTGGTTGCCGCGTACCCGCAGGGGACCGCAGATCCCCATCGGGATCTGTGCCACGCCGATGAAGTTTTCGCAGTTGCGCCGCGACGCTCGCGTCACGTCCAGCGAGTGGTGGGCGATGTTGCTGAGCGGCGTCCGGGTCATCTCCTCCAGCGCCTGGCGGCGGATTTCCGCCGCCTCCGCGGGAGGCATGTCCTTGGGCAGCTCGTGGAAGCGGCGCTCCCCCGCGACCAGCGAGCGGACCAGCTCGACGCGTGTCAGGGGAGCGTTGGCGAGTGCGGTATTGGTGGCGTTGGTCATCTCACGAACCTTTACGGAGCTTGGCGTGGCGCAACTCCGCGATCGTTTTCGCGCCGAGACAGAACATGCAGATCTTGAGCTCCTGCACGATCCTCTGCACCTTGGCGACTACTTTTTCGGGCGACTCGGTAGCCGCCTGCAAGAACGGAAATGCCATTCCGGCCAGGTCGGCGCCCAGCGCCAGTGCCTTGGCCACGTCGATGCCGTTGCGGATGCCGCCGCTGGCGATGACCGTCAGGCCCTCCACCGAGCGGACCTCCTGGATCGACAAGGGGGTGGGTATGCCCCACCCGGCAAACGCCTCGCCGATCTCGGTGTCGCCGGCGCGCGCCGCTTCGATGCGCGCCCAGCTGGTGCCGCCGACTCCCGCGGTATCCACGATACGAATTCCCTGCCCGGCCAGCGCCCGCGCGGTGGCCGCCGAAATGCCGCAGCCGATCTCCTTGATGATCACCGGCACCGACATGCCGCGGACGATTTCACCGATCTTCGGCAGCAGGCTGGCAAAGTTGCGCTGCCCTTCTGGCTGGATGGCCTCCTGCAACGGGTTGAGGTGCAGGATCAACGCGTCGGCCCCGATCATCTCCACTACCTGGCGGCAGGCTGCAAGACCCAGGCCGTAATTGAGCTGGACGGCTCCCAGGTTGGCCAGCAGGGGGACCGACGGCGCGACCTCGCGAACTCGAAAGCTATCAGCTTTCGACGGATCCTCCAACGCCTTGCGCTGCGACCCGATGCCCACCGCGATGCCCGATCGTTCAGCCCCGGTGGCCAGATTACGGTTGATCAAAGCCGCCGCCGCCGTGCCGCCCGTCATCGAGGAAATGAGCAGCGGCGCCGCCAGGCGATGCCCCAGGAACTCCACCGACACGTCGACGTCGTCAAAGTCGATCTCAGGCAGCGCCGCATGATCGAACTGGTAGGCGTCAAAGTAGTTGGCCTCCAGCTGCATGCGCCGCTCCAGCGCCAGCTGGATGTGCTCCGCCTTGCGGTCCCGCTCCAGCTCCTGGGCGACCGTGGCCGGCGCGGGCGGTGCTGCCGCCGCGGCCGGAGCGGCGGACGCGGCGGGGGGGGCGGGGGGGGCCACCGTCGAAGAGGGAGTCGCGCTCACTGCTTCCTCTCGCGCAGGTATTCCAGCAGGCCGGCCAGGAAGAGCAGCCCGTCGGCGGCCGCCGCCGGCGAAGGGCCGGCGCCGGCGCCCGCGGTGGGAGCGGCGGCAGCCGCCATCGCGTCCAGGGCGCGGCGCGCGTCGTCCAGACGTTCGGTGATCAGGCGGTGGATGGCGCGGCGCGCTCCCGTCCGTTCCAGGACCTGCTGCACCCGTTCCACGCCGGCCGCGTCCAGGTCGGCCCTGCCCAGCGCCGACGTCACGACCGCGCGGTCCGCGGCGGTGCCCGCATGGATCGCGTGATGCACCAGCAGGGTGAACTTGCCCTCGCGCAGGTCGTCGCCCACCGGCTTGCCCGTCGTCGCCGGATCGCCGAACACTCCCAGCAGGTCATCCTGTAGCTGGAACGCTTCGCCCACGGCGGTGCCGTAGCGTGACAGCTGGTCCCGCACCGCCGGCGGCGCACCGGCCAGCAGGGCGCCCAGCTGGATGGGCCGCTCGGCCGTGTACCGCCCCGACTTGAGCTGCAGCACCCTGAGGATCTCGGCGGCGCTGGCGGTTTTGGGGTCGGCCGGGTCCCGGTGGGCCAGCAGGAACTCCAGGTACTGGCCGCCGATCACCTCTTCGCACATCGTGGAAAAACACTGGCTCAGCTCGCCCCAGGAGACGTTCCGCCGCGGCGCGGCAGGGTCCACTCCAGCCGACGCCGCCGACGCCGCGGATACCGCCGATGTCGCGGCGGGCGCCGGCAGGATGGCGCGGGCGAACAGTTCCACGGCGTAGGTGTGGGCCAGGTCCCCCAGCAGGATCGCCGCCGAGCGGCCGAAGTCTTCCCCGTCGCCGTGCAGGCCGCTGTCGCGATGCAGGCCGCGAAACCGCGCGTGCGCCGAGGGCTGGCCGCGCCGGGTGTCCGCGTGATCCATGATGTCGTCGTGGATCAGCAGGTAGGTGTGCAGAAACTCCGTTGCCAGCGCCAGCGGCACCACCCGCTGGTCGCCCTGCCCGCCGCACGCCAGGTAGGTGAAGTAGACGAACGCCGGCCGCAGCCGCTTGCCGCCCTGCTCCATCAGCCGGGCGATGCCGTCCACCAGGTCGCCCGGATCGCCCAGCCGCACCGCGTCACCGCCTGGTGCCGTCGCCGCGGGATCGACCGGGCTGGCCGAGACCGCACCAGCCTGCACGCCGCCCAGGGAGAGCCGCGTGCCGGCCCGCTTGCCGGCCAGAAACCCGCCGATCTCGCGCTCGATGCGCCCCCGGAAGCCGTCCAACAGGCGGCCGAACTGCTCCGGAGAGTGCGCAAGCGCTGCGGTGGGTGGCGCCGCTGCCGATTGAGACAAGTCAGAAACCTTTCAGCTGGATCGATGGGTGTCGCCGGCAACCGCGCAGAGCCTGAGCACGACCGGCCGTCCCGCCGCCGCACCGAACCCACAGAGGGTCTGCATGCGCCGACGGCCCCTCTCCATATCTAGAACAGCGTAATTTCGACCAAAACCTGGTAGCGCGTCCCCATCCAGCAGCCGCGCCAACCCCACCAGTCTATCCGAATTGCCCTTGCGCCAGAACTGCACCGGCTGCGCTTTGCCGCACAGGGCCGCGGGTCGGGTACGATCGGTTCGGTCAGGTTGAGCTGGCGACGGCGCGCCCGGCTGGACGTGGCCTGTCCTGGAGAAATCGAAAGCGGATGGCACCGCCATTCGGCGGCGCGGGCCAGGCGCGCCGACGCAGGCATAGCAGAGACTATGTCGAGGAGGCGCAACGCCGCCCCCGCCGTCGAGGGCAAGCCAGGCGCTTTCGATTCGAACAGGACAGGCCACTAGTACTACAGTGTCACAAACTCGCACAGGCTGCCGTGCAAGTTGTTCTGTCTCAGTACTTTGCGTATTTCAATTGAATACTTCTGAAAATTTCGTGGAATTCAACGCTGGCAGGCTTTTTCTGCTGGCGTGACACAGTAGTACTAGGTAGGGCTGGCGGACACGGAACGTGCTTGCGGGAGGTGGACGATGAGCTTCGAGCTGTTGCAGGTAGATGCCTTTACGGACAGGGCCTTCGGCGGCAATCCCGCGGCGGTCTGCTTTTGCACCGAACCGCGTGAAGCGGGTTGGATGCAGCGTGTGGCGCAGCAGATGAATCTGTCCGAGACGGCCTTTTTGGAGCGGCGGGACGACGGCTTCGGGCTGCGCTGGTTCACGCCCACCGTCGAGGTCGAGCTGTGCGGCCACGCCACCCTGGCCAGCGCCCACGCCCTGTGGGAGACCGGGCGCCTGGACCCGCGGGCCGCGGCGCGCTTTCATACCCTGAGCGGCGAGCTGGTGGCCGAGCGCCGGGACGGCTGGATCGAGATGGACTTCCCCGCCTGGCTGCCCGACGCAACCCCGCTGGCCGCCGACGATCTTGCCCAGGCCTTGGGCGTCGAACCTCTGACCGCCGTCAAATGCCGCTCCTACGGAGTCGTGGAAGTCGCCACGGAAGCCATCGTGCGGGCCGCCACGCCCGCCATGCACCTGCTGCGCAACCTGCCCTACGGCGGCGTGGTGCTGACCGCCCGCGCCGAAGGCCCGCCCTTCGACATCGTCTCGCGCTTCTTCGCCCCCGCCTTCGGCATCGACGAAGACCCCGTCACCGGCTCCGCGCACTGCGCGCTGGGACCCTTCTGGTGTGAACGCCTGGGCAAGTCGGAGCTGATCGCCTGCCAGGCCTCCCCCCGCGGCGGCACCCTCCGGGTCCGCCTCGCCGGCGATCGCGTCAAGCTCCTGGGCCAGGCCGTCACCGTCTGGCGCGGCCAGCTCCTGGCAACCTGACTCTCCCCGGTTCGGGACTGCAAGCGGGACGGGTGCGCTCTTGCGCGCTGTGGCGCCGGGCTGAGCTGCGGACCGATGCGCCCTGGCAGCCGGGATGCGACCGGAGGTTTGGTTCCTGGCCGCGGAATAAACAGGGCCGCGGGGAGTCTCCATGGGCGAAAGGGATCGACCGGTAGCGGCAGGACCGCGATGACGAGATCCCTTGTCTCAGAGCCCTTGAAAGGAGCCCAAAATGACGATCTCACGCGCCCTCTGCTGCACGCTGCTGCTGGCCCTGACCAGTCTGGCCGCTCGCGCTACGACGACAGTAGCGGTCGATCGCGACGTTCTGCCCACGGAGTCGTTGAGCGGCGCCGGTTTCGATGCCGACCCCAAAATCGGCCGCGCCTTTGTCGTCGTCAACTTTCTCGACTACGGCGGCGAGGAGGCGAAGGTCGCTTCGCAACGTTTGTCGGTCCCGGGTCTGACATACGACGCGGCGACGCGAACCATCCATCTCCAGGATGGCGATCGCAACGTCACCTGCGCCGTGGCCAAGAAGGTGTTGTGGGTGACCCGCTTCAATTCCACCGAGCAGTGCCCCATCCGCGTGCATCAGGTTGCTGAGCAAAAGGTCTATGGCGTCGTCGCGAGCGAGAAAGCTCGCTTCATCGTCGAGGTCGGTGCCGACCGGTAGGAGGTGACAGTGCCTTGCGACCGCCCCCCTCCGGGTGTGCTGCGCTGGGGCCGCCCGTCCTCGCTGGAGAGCCTGGGCGGGCGGCCGCTCCCCGCTCCGGCTATTCCTGCCGCAGGATGATCAGGGGGGAAACCGTCGTCGCGCGGCGGGTGGGGAGGTAGCTGGCGACGGCAGCCACTGCCGCGAGGATCAGCGCGGCGCCGAGGAATACGGCGGGGTCTTGCGGATCGACTCCGAAGAGCAGGTCGGAGATGGCGCTCACGGCGAGAAGAGCGCCCAGGAGCCCGCAGGCGAGCCCCACCGCCACCGCGTGGAGCGCCTGGCGCAGGAAGAGGCGCACCACGTCGGAGCGCTGGGCTCCCAGGGCCATGCGAATCCCGATCTCGCGGCGGCGCTGGGCAATCGAGTGCGCGATCACGGCGTAGATGCCGATCATCACCAGGATGAGCGCTACGGCGCCGAAGAGGGTGAGGAGCGCGGCACAGACGCGCGGTGCCCAGAGGAGCTGGCCGACCACCTCGGAGATGGTTTTGACCCGCGTCAGCGGCATCTCGGGCACCAGGGCCTGGACCCGGCGCTTCACGGCGGCGAGGGCCGTCGCCGGCGCGCCGTAGGTGCGGATGTGAAGGGTGACGGCCGGCGTGTACTCCTGGGCGATGGGCAGGTAGATGTAGAGCTGCGGTGTTTCGCCCAGGGTGTTGTACTTGACGTCCCGCGCCACGCCGACGATTTCCACGACTCCGTTGGTGGCGGTGAAGCGCTTGCCGATGGGGCTTTCGCCGGGCCAGAAGCGCGCGGCCAGAGTCTGGTTGACGATCACGACCGGGCGTGAGTCGGCGCGGTCGGCGGCCAAGAAGGCGCGGCCGCGCAGGATGGGAATGCCCAGGGTTGCGAAGTAGCCCGGCCCCACCGAGCTCTGCTGCGCGATGACGCGATGGTCGGCGGGCGCCGCGGGGCTATCGATCAGCAGAGCGTGGTTTTCCCCCGTGTCCGCCAGCATCAGGTTTTCCCCGATCGCCGCGGAACGCACGCCGGGGATCGCCGCGGCCTGGTCGGCCACCTGCCGCAGCACCTGCTGCCCGCGCGCCGCGTCAAAGCCCTGGCTGTCAAGATCGAAGGAGAGCACGGCCAGATGATCGCGCTCGAATCCCGGGTCGACGCGCAGGGCGTGCTTGAGGCTCAGGAGGAACAGCACGGCACCGACAAGCGCCACGACCGACAGGCCCACCTGCCCCACGATCAGGAGGTTGCGCAGGCCGAATCGCCGTACCGAACCGCCGGCGATCGCTGCCGCCTCGTTCTTGAGCGCCGGCACCAGGTCGGGGCGGCTGGCGGCGAGGGCGGGCACCAGCCCGAAGAGCGACGCGGTGGCGAGCGACAGGGCGAAGGCGAAGCAGAGCACGCGGCCGTCCAGGCCCAGCTCCAGCGACTGCGGCAGGTACGGGGTCTGGACCAGAGAGATCAGGCTGAAGGACCAGCTGGCAACGAGGAGGCCGGCTGCGCCGGCAGGCAGGGCCAGGGCCAGACTCTCGACAAGCAGCTGCCGGATCAGGTCGCTCCGCCGGCCTCCCAGGGCGATGCGGACGGCGATCTCCTTGCGCCGGCCCGAGGCCCGGACCAGCAGCAGGTTGGCCAGGTTGGCGCAGGCGATGAGGAGGATCAGGCCCACCATGGTGGCGACCAGCCCGCCGGCCCGCACGTACGTCTGGCGGTTGTTGGGGCTGATCAGCGCCTGGCCCAGGGGCACCACGGCGACGCTGCGCCGGCGGTTGGCTTGAGGGTATTCGCGGGCGAGTTGATCGGCCAGCGACGTCAGGGCGGCCTGCGCCTGACCCACGCCCATCCCGGACTTGAGCCGCCCTACGGCCGCGAATCCAAGGACCCGGCGGTTGTCCCACAGCGAGCGTGGGAAGTCCGCCAGGACCAGCCTGTAGGCCCCCTCCGGCACCCAGAAGTCGGCGCGCTGCACGAAGTCGGTGCCATAGAACCCGCCGGGGGCCACCCCGACGACGGTGAACTCGTGGCCGTTGAGGCGGATCACCCGGCCGAGGATGCCCGCGTCCGCGCCGAACCTCCTGCGCCAAAGGCCGTGGCCCAGGACGACCACCGGGCGGGCAACGCGGTCTTCCTCCGGCAGGAAGGTACGCCCGAGCACCGGCCGCACCCCCAGGGTTTTGAAATAGCTGGCGGAGACCAGGTTGCCGGAGATCCGCTCGGGCCGGCCGCCGGCGGAGAGGCTCAGGCTCACCGGCCAGACCACCGCAAGGTCGGAGAAGACGCCGCCAAGATCGCGGTAGTCGGCGGCGTTGAGCCGCGAAACCGGGAGGTAGCCGGGGATGTCCGGAGAGACGGTGAACACCGCGACCAGCCTGGACATATCGGCAACCGGCAGCGGCCGCAGGAACACGGCGTTGAGGACAGTGAAGATCGCCGTGTTGGTGCCGATCCCCAGCGTCAGCGAGAGGAGCGCGACGGCCGTGAAACCGGGCCGGAGGACCAGGCCGCGCCAGGCATACCGCAGATCTTGCAGGAGCTTCTCCATGCCTACCCAGTCTCCCGTTCCATCAATTTCCGCGGAACCGCGCCTTTCTCCCGCCCAATCCTGACGCCGCCACGGACCCGTGCTTGATCCTACAGCGCCCTGCTTCCGCCGGCTGGGTACCGGCGGGAGATTCCCTGGCCTGCTGAGTGATGCCGACGCAGTACGCGCATCGCCCTCGACGCGGAGACGCCTGGGTTCGGCGCCGGACATCAGCTGGGCCAACGCCGGCGAGGTAGCCAGCCGCGCACTTTCCTCATACAGCCCTTCGGTAGTGCCTTGCGCCGAAACTGCCAGCCAGCCTCCGGCGCTTCTCTGCATTGGGCCTCGTCGGTCTGCGCGGTCAAAACAAGGCGCGAGCCCCCCTGGGCTTGAGGAACAGCCCCTTTGCGTTCGCCATGTCCGCCCGGCGGCCGCGGGGATCGTGCGCGATTGCGTCGCGGACGATCTGGGTGCGGCCGGCGCGGGATGGGTCAGTGACTTGGTTTGAGCCTGTTTGCGTCCTTGTAGGGTGGCGCAGGGGTGGCGGCGAGGGCTTGGTGCCAATAGCGGAGGAGGTTGTGGAAACCCTCCAGCATCTGGCCAAGGGCCTGCTCTTCTTCGAGGGCGAGGGGTCGCTGGCTTGAGGAGCTTGGCTGGTCGAGGCCGAGCACGCCGTAGAGTTGCGCACCCAGATTCTTGTTCAGGTCCGGCGCCGACGAATCGGCTTCCGGATCCGTGGATTGAGCGGAACCGCTCGCGCCGAAGGGGTTGGGGGGCTTTGGCTGCCGCACCTCATCGATGGCGCCGGCGACTCCGATCGGGTCGTGGACGTCTCCGATCTGGTTGTATCGGGTCGAGGGCGCGGTGACTCCGGTCAACGGGCGCCCTGGTGCCGCGCCGCCGTCCAGCCAGCTGGTGGTGTGCCAGCCGCGCCAGCTCTTGATCAGCTCGGGCCGGCCGTTGACGATCTGCAGGGCGTTGTGCAGGTCGTTGAGATCGCAACCCAGCGATTCCAGCAGCTTTTCCAGGGTGTCGAGCGAAGGGCGCTGGCGGCCGGTTTCATAGGCCGATAGCATGCCTTTGGTGATGCCGGCGGAGTCCGCGACCCGGTACTGCTTGCGGGTCTGTTTTTCACGCAGCCAGCGGAGAGCCTGGCCCAGTCCGGTCAAGGGGGCCGTAGCCAGGGGGGAGAGGGACGAAGAGTTGGAGGTTGGCACCGGGCGTATCTCCTGGTCACGACTGACAAGCGGAGCATAGGCGAGAATGGGGCGTAAGTCAATCGCCAAGAGAGCCGAGTCATGTCCTTATCCGGTCTAGGTGATGGAGGGCCGCCGGGGCCGACTGTTCCATGCCGTACCCCCCATGGGTTGCCCCGACCGCGGCGCGCCTGCGGCGCGTCCGCGATCGGGCCGGGAGGCCGAGCGGAGCTGTTTTGCCGCACCTGGCCGGTGCGATGCAGCGGCTTGCTTGCTATCCCGGTAACCGTGCTACCATGTCTCTGGGATGATTGAGACTTTCGGCGACGCCGCGACCGAGGATCTCTTCCATGGCCGGGCCACAGCGCGCGTACGCCATTTCCCGAGCACCTTGGTTCGCGTTGCGATACGCAAGCTCGACGCCTTGAACGGTGCGGCGATTCTCGACGACTTGCGGGCACCCCCCGGAAACCGACTGGAGGCGCTGCGCGGCGAGCTCAAGGGGTACCACGGCATCAGGATCAACGGCCAGTGGCGGCTGATCTTCCGGTGGCAGGATGGCGGGGCGTATGGCGTACAGGTGACGGATTACCACGAATGATGGAGACGGAGATGCTTCCCGAAAACCGAATTCCAACCCACCCTGGCGAGGTCCTGAACGAGGAGTTCCTCAAGCCGCTTGCCATCTCGCAAGTTGCGCTGGCTGCACATCTCGGGATGCCGGTGCAGCGGGTGAACGAGATCGTGCGCGGTAAGCGCGGCGTCACCCCGGACACGGCATGGCGGCTCTCCCAGGCCTTCGAAACCACGCCAGCGTTCTGGCTCAACTTGCAGGCAAACCACGACCTGGCCAAGAACCGGCCAGAACGCAAGGTCCGCAGTCTCCTGCCCAGGGCTAGCTGACGGTCGCGCTCCTGTTGGCCAAGGTCCGCCAGACGTGGCGATGCCGCTGGCGTGACCTTGCCAGCACGGGGCGGTCCCAACGGTGGGGTCGCAGGCACGTCCGCGTCCGCCGCCGCAAGGTCTCCATGCTGCCTGAGGCCATTGTCGCATGCGCGCCGCCGCCTATATCGGATCGGTCGAGCTTGCCGACGCCCTGCCCGCGGCCTTCCACAAGGGCTTTCAGGATCTCGGTTGAGTTGCAAGAAGGCGAATCAAAGCGATAAGCTGGTCGGCTGCGGTCTTGACCGGGAGGAATGGCATGGCGGATTGCAGGGCTGGCGGCAGCTTGAGGTTGATCCTTGCGCTCGGGATGGGGGTGGCTTTCTGGGGCTGGGCGGGACGGCCGGCGGTTGCGGCGGGCGACGCGTTGAGGGGGATCGACGAGACGGATCGGGTGGTGCTGCGCGGCAGCGTTCATCCCCTGGTGCGATCCGCGATCGACCTGGGCCGCACGCCGGCGGGCCTGCCGATGCAGCGCATGGTGCTTTCGCTGGGGCTGGGGCCGGGGGGGCGGGCGGATCTCGATCGGCTGCTCGCCGGCCAGGGCGATCCCAAGTCGCCGCTCTATCATCAGTGGCTGTCGCCGCGGGCGTTCGGGGCGCGTTTCGGGATTGCCGAGGAAGATCTACAGCGGGTGGTCGCGTGGCTGGGCAGCCACGGCTTCACCATCGATCAGGTCGCGCGGGGGCGCGGCTGGATCGACTTCAGCGGCACCGCCGGCCAGGTGGAACAGGCGTTCGCCACCGAAATGCACAATTACCAGGTGGCGGGGGAGCTGCACCATGCCAACGCCGTCGCCGCGTCGATTCCGCGCGCCCTGGCGAGTGTCGTCAACGGGGTGGTTTCGCTGCACGACTTTCGCTTGCAGGCCGCGCACCGCCGCGGCGCGCCGGTGCGCCGGTCGGGCCGGGCAGGGGCGTCGCCGCAGGCTACCTACGGCGGCGGCACCAACTACCTGGCGCCGGCCGATTTCGCCACCATCTATAACGTCGGCCCCCTCTACGACGCCGGCGTGGACGGCACTGGCCAGGCGATCGCCATCGTCGGGCGCACCGACATCGTGCTGAGCGACGTCGAGGTGTTCCGGCGCTCGTTCGGCCTGTCGCCGAACGACCCGATCGTCATCCACAACGGCCCGCCGCCGGGCGACCTGGGCGGCGACGAGGAGCTCGAGGCCGACCTCGATACAGAGTGGTCGGGCGCCGTGGCGCCGCAGGCCACCATTTTCTTCGTCGTCTCCGCTTCGACGGCCGCCACCGACGGCGTGTACCTTTCGGCGCAGTACATCGTGGACAACGACCTGGCGCCGGTCATGAGCACCAGCTTCGGGGAGTGCGAGTCGGCGATGGGCAGCGCCAACCTGGCGTTCGTCGGCGGCCTCTGGGCCCAGGCGGCGACGCAAGGGATCACGGCGCTGGTGTCGTCGGGCGACGCGGGGGCCGCGGGCTGCAACGGGGGCGGCGACTGGACCGGCTCGGGTCTGGCGGTTTCCGGTCTGTGCTCGACGCCCAACGATGTCTGCGTGGGGGGTACGGAGTTCGTCGACACGGCCAATCCGGCGCTCTACTGGTCGCCGACCTCCGACCCGGTGACCCAGGCTTCGGCGTTGTCCTACATCCCGGAGATGGTGTGGAACGAGTCCGGCGCCAACGACGGTGCCTACCTGTGGTCGAGCGGCGGCGGCGCCAGCAGCGTCTATGCGAAGCCCTACTGGCAGGTGGCACCCGGAGTGCCGTCCGACGGCGTTCGTGACATCCCGGACGTCGCGCTCAGCGCCGCGCTCCACGACGGCTATCTGATCGAGCAGGGCGGCGACCTCAACTACGTGGGCGGCACCTCGGCCGCCTCGCCGTCGTTCGCCGGCCTGATCGCGCTCGTCGTGCAGCAGACCGGTGCGCGCCAGGGCAACGCCAACACCTCGCTCTACCCGATCGCCGCCAACCAGTTCCATGGCAGTGGGGCGGCAGCCTTCCACGACATTACCGTCGGCAACAACAGCGTCCCCGGGGTGACCGGGTACGCCAGCGGCCTCGGCTACGATCAGGCGACCGGCTTGGGCTCGGTGGACGCCGCCGCGCTGCTCGCCGCCTGGGGTGGCGCGGCGGAATGCCACGCGCCGCCGGTGTCCACCGCGCTTGCCGCCAGCGCCCATGGGGCGGCGGGCTTCACCTTGACGTGGGACGCTTCGCCGGGAGCGACGCAGTACCTGGTCCTGCGCGCCAGCGCCGCCGGCGGTCCCTATTCGCTGGCCGGCCTGACAGCCGACACCACGTGGGTCGACTCCGGCCTGGCCTGCGGCATCACCTACTACTACGCGGTGGTCGCCGGCAACGGCACCTGCCTGTCGGCTCGCTCGGCCCCGCTCGCGGCGGCCACCGGTGCCTGCGGCTCCAGCTGCACCACGCTGTACAGCGCGAACTTCGAAAGCGGCTCGGGTCTGTTCGACTGGACGGCCGGGGGCGCCGATTGGCGTGGCATCCAGGCCTGTCCTGCTCACAGCGGCAGCCACGTCTTTCGCTTCGGCGGCGCGACCTGCTCGGACGACTACGCCAACAACGACTACTCCATGGCGCAGCCGCAGGGCGCGACCGGCATCATCGTGCCAGCGGGGACCGTTCACACCAGGCTGTCCTTCTGGCACGCTTACGATTTCGAGACCGGATATGACGGCGGCACACTGATGGCGACGCTGAACCTGGCCGCCTTTTCCTCCGGGCGATTCTTCTACGTGCCTTCGAGCGCCATCCTGTCCGGCGCTTCCTACAACGGCAGGACCGCCAGCGACTGCGTGTCGCCGCTGCTCGCGGGCGTGCCGGTTTTCACCGGCACCCAGAGCAGCTTCGTCAATACGATCGTCGATCTCGACTCAATGTGCGACTCCCTGCTCGGTGTCACGAGCGGCTGCGCGGGGCTGCCGCTCCAGATCGCTTTCACCGCCATCAGCGATTGCACCAACGGCGGCACCGGTTGGTCGCTCGACGACGTCGCGGTCACCACCTGCCAGGCGCCGATGCAGTTCTACACCGTGACTCCCTGCCGGGTGATCGACACCCGGAAGGGAACCGCCCTGGCCGGCAACTCCACCACCAACTTGACCCTCGCCGACATTTGCGGCGTTCCCATCACCGCCAAGGCGATCTCCGCCAACGTCACCGTCGTCGCGCCGCAATACAACGGCTTCCTCACCATCTATCCAGGCAGCTCGCCGACCCAGCCCGGCACCAGCACGCTCAACTTCCGCGCCGGTCAGGTGCTGGCCAACAACGCCATGCTGCTCCTCGGCGGCGGCAACTACTATTCCGGCGGCGGCACGATCAACGTCTATGTCGACATGCCTGGCGGCGTGACCGACCTGCTCATCGACGTCAACGGCTACTACCAATAGCGCGCCCGCGGCGCGATGCCTCGGGGCCGTGGGTAGCGGGGTTTTGGGTGGCGCCAGGAGCCCCGCCGTGGCTCGAGGCGCCAAGAGCCGGCCGCGGCTCCTTCCGGGCGGGTGTGACTTGCGGTCGGCTCGGCTATCCTAGTGCCCGTGGCCGACCGGTACCTGGTCAACGAGATCTTCTACAGCCTCCAGGGGGAGGGGGTGCGCGCCGGCACGCCCAATCTTTTTGTGCGGCTGTCGCGCTGCAACCAGACCTGCCGGGTAGAAACGCACGGCTTCGATTGCGACACGGAGTTCGAATCGGGACGATGGATGAGTGGGCCAGAAATCGTCCTGGAAGCGCGCCAGCTGTCGGGCACCTGCGCCTGGCTGATCCTGACGGGCGGCGAGCCCGCTCTGCAGATCGATGGTGAGCTGATCGAAACGCTGCACGCGGCGGGCTTTCTCCTCGCCATCGAAACCAACGGCAGCGTCGCGCTCCCCGCCGGCATCGACTGGATCACCGTCAGTCCCAAGGTCGCCGAGCACGCCGTCCGCCAGCGCATCGCACACGAGGTGAAGTACGTGCGCGGCCACGGGCAGGCAGTGCCGCGCACGGTGGTGACCGCCGACCACTACCTGCTGTCGCCCGCTTTCGACGGCGACCACATGGACGACCGTGCTCTCGCCTGGTGCATCCGCCTGTGCAAGGACAATCCCCCCTGGCGCCTGTCCGTCCAGCAGCACAAGCTGTGGCGCGTGCGCTAGTGGCCCGAGTCGGGCGGGCCACTCGTGACCCGAGTCAGCAGTTCGCAGCGTACGTCGCCGAGGCATCCGCGCTCCTGTCAGGCGCGCCGCCGTAGGCTGAATCGTCGAAGCCGCGTGCAGCTGCGACAGGTCGACGCCCTGTCCTGAAGATGGCGCGCAGCGGCTACAATGCGGTGATCTGGATGGCCACCGTTTTTCCGCGGGAGGCGTGATGACGGCGAAGCGTGGTGCGGGGCAGGGGAGTGAGCGCGTGTCGCCCGCCGCTGACGCGGGCTTGGCGCTGCGTGATGGAGCTGGTTTGCCGCCGGCGGCGCCGGTGCCGCTGGCGTGCATCCTGCTGGCGGCCGCCGTTGCGGCTTTGGGTGGTCTGAAACCGGCGGCGGCGCAGTCCGTGGCTGAGCCGGCGCCGGTGGTTGCCAAGGCGGCGACGCAGGCGCCAGCCTGGGAGCCGCCGTCCGCGGCGCTGATCGAGCGGGCGCGGACGTTGCTTCGCCAGACGCCGGTCATCGATGGGCACAACGACCTGCCTTGGGAGCTGCGCCAGCGGTTCCACGACCAGCTGGGCAAGATCGATCTACGGCGGGACGCCAGCGGCTTGCAGCCGCCGCTGCAGACCGATATCCAGCGGTTGCGGCGTGGCGGTGTGGGCGGCCAGTTCTGGTCGGTGTACGTGCCGGTCGAACTGACGGGAGCGGCGGCGGTGCAGGCGGTGTTCGAGCAGATCGACGTGGTGCACCGCCTGGCCGAGCTGTATCCGGACACCTTCGAGCTGGCCTGGACCGCCGGCGACGTGGTGCGGGTTCAGCGCGCGGGGCGGATCGCGTCGCTGATCGGGGTCGAGGGCGGCCATTCGATCGGCAATTCGCTCGGCGTCTTGCGCGAGCTGTACAGGGCCGGCGCGCGCTACATGACGCTGACCCATGAGCGCAACACGGATTGGGCCGATTCGGCGACCAACGAGCCGCATCATGACGGGCTGACGCGCTTCGGCCGCGAGGTGGTTGCCGAGATGAACCGGCTCGGCATGCTGGTGGACCTGTCGCACGTGGGTCCGGCAACCATGCGCGCGGCGATCGCGGTTTCGGCGGCGCCGGTGATCTTTTCCCACTCTTCGACGCGCGCCCTGGACGGCCATCCCCGCAACGTGCCGGACGACGTGCTGGCGTCCCTGGCGCAGAAGGACGGCGTGGTGATGGTCACCTTCGTCGGCGTGTTCACCTCCGAGGCAACCCGCGCCTACGCCGCGCAGCACAGCGGCGAAGAGGCACGGCTCAAGGCTCTCTATCCCGAAGATCCGGCGCGCGTCCAGCGGGAGCTCGCCGCGTGGAGCGCCGCGCATCCCGGGCCGCATGCCACGCTGGCCCAGGTTGCCGACCACATCGATCACGTCCGCAAGCTGGCAGGCATCGACCACATCGGCCTGGGCTCGGACTTTGACGGCACCACGTCGCTACCCGACGACCTGCGCGACGTGGCGCAGTACCCCGTTCTGCTGGCGGAGCTGCTGCGCCGCGGCTACTCCGACGAAGACGTCCAAAAGGTGGCCGGCGCCAACATCCTGCGGGTCCTCCGCCAGGCGGAAATCGTCGCGGCTCGCCTTCGCCAGCAACGCCCGCCGTCCGACGCCCGCATCGAAGACCTGGACGCCGCCCCGGCCGCACCGCCCGCCACCGGTCGACATCGCTAGGCTGGCTGCTTCCTGCACACTCGTTGGCCGCAGGGAACCGGCCATTTCCGGTTCCGCGGCACGGTCGTGTGAAATGGGAGCAGCTAGCTGCAGGCGCCGCCGAGATGGGCGGCGAGGGCGGCGCAGGCGTCGATCTGGTCGATGGGAGTGGGGGGGCGGCTGCCGCCTGTGGTGGAGGCGACGGCCGTGTGGGAGGCGGTGGGAGTTGCGGAGGCGGCGGGTATGGGATGCCCGGTGCGGTGAAAGAGGGCGGCGATCTGACTGGCCGTCAGGCTGGGGGTGCGCTGCAGCAGCAGGGCGACGACGCCGGAAACCTGGGCGGCGGCAAAGGAGCTGCCCGAAAAGAAGTCGTAGTGACCGTGCGGCACGGTGGTCAGGATGTCGACGCCGGGAGCCGCCAGCGTGCCGGCGGCCAGGCGGCGGGCGGGGAAGCGCAGGCCGCCCTGCAGGTCGTCGCTGCCGGCGACGGCCAGGACGCCGGGCTCCGAGGCTGGAAACGAGCGCTCGACGTCCGGACCGTCGGCGGCCACCACGACGATGCCGCGCCGCAGGGCGGCGGCGATCAGCTTGGCCAGCAGCGGATCGGGCGGCCCGGCCAGGCTGAAGTTGAGCACCTGTGCCCCCTGCAGGATGGCGAAGTCGACGGCTTTGGCCAAGGTATAGCTGTCGCAGACCGCTTCGCGCGCACCGGGCCGCTCCTGCCAGCAGGCCTTGAGCGCAAAGACCTGGGCGTCCGGCGCCACCCCGACCAGGCCGATCTCGGAATTGAGGGCGGCGGCGATCACCCCGGCGACGGCGGTGCCGTGGATGTCGCTGTTGAATTCGAGGTCGCGATGGCCGGGGCGGTCGACGAAATCGCCGACCTTGGCGATCCGGCCGCGCAGATCGGGATGGTCGACGTCCATGCCGGTGTCGATGACCGCCACGCGGACGCCCTTGCCGGTCGCCCAATGGTGGGCCTGCGCCAGGCGCAGGGCCTGGGCGCTGTGCTGAAGCGGCACCGGAGTGGAGGTGAAATGCGCATCCTGGGTGGAGAAGCGCTGAACCGGTTGCGCCAGCTCGACGCGCGGGTCGGCGGCCAGCCGGCGCAGCAAGCTGCTGACCGAACGATCGCCGGACGAGGCCTCGAAGACGATGCAGCGCTCGCCCACCGATTGCATCGACCAGGCAAAGACGGTGCGCAGCCGGTAGGTGCGCTCCAGGTCGAGAGTGACCTGGTTCCAGATCGGCGGCGGCGCCGGCGCCAGGGTGACCATGACCCGCGGAAGGCCCTGGTCAGGCGCCGGGTCGTCCTGGACCTGTCCGTTCGGAGGCCGTCCACCGGCGCCACCGGCGCCGGCGGGCAGCGTGGCCGGAGATGCTGTGTCCAGCCGGTCGCTGGCCTGCGTGGCGCCGGCTGTGGGCACGGCGGTGGCGGTGGCGGCCGTGCCGAGAGTGCCGGCGGCCGCCGGGTTGGTCACGGCCGCCGGGTTGACCGGGTCGACCGCGGTCGCCGCTTTTCCGGCGGGACCGGCGGTGGTCATGCAGCCCAGCCAGATCGAGCACAGAAAAGCCGCCAGGGCGCCGGCAAGCAGCGCCCTGTGGCGGTCAGGGCGGGCAGGCTGGGTAGTGTGGGTCATGGTTGCCCTGCTTGGCGCGATGCCTTGGCGCCGTGCCTACGGATCTCCGCTTGGCGCCGCTCCAGCGGTCGCCCCGGCGACCGCCCCGCCGATCGGTTCTGCAGCTGCCCCGGCAATCGGTTCGGCGAAGCGCACGACCGGCTGCGCGTGCAGGAAAGCCAGGACGCATCCCAGGGTATCGCCCGGTCCCGCTGATTCCGCCGCTCCCGGCGCCCCCGTCGTTCCCAACGACCCCAACGTTCCCGTCGATCCCATCGTGGGCACCTGTCCAGCGCCGCGAGGGGCGCGGCTGCCGGGGCTTGCGGAAGACGGAGCGGCGGCAACCTCCAGCGTATAGGTGCCGAGAGGCGACGGCCCGTCGGTCAACCGCCCGCGCACTTGCAGCAGTACGTCGCGGATCTGCCTTTCGGTCGCCGTTTCAGAGAATACCACTCGAATCTGCTGCCGCGGTACCGTCGAAGCCGAGGATGCCGCCGCCGCGGGTGCCGAAAGGGTATGGAACAGCGGCTGCCGACCGGTGGCGGAGGCCTGCTGGGTGGCTGCGGCGGGCGTACCGGCTGCGGGCCGGCCTTCTCCGGGAGCTCCGGGGGTTCCAGGGACTCCGGATTTGCCGGGCAGCCGCAGCACCAGCGCCACGCCGAGCAGCAGCATCGCCGCCAGCTGGCCGACCAGGACCATGCGCACGGCGCGCGGTGTGGCCGCAAGCTGCGCCCGCCGCCACGCCGGACCGCGACGCACACGAGCCGCGCCGAAGGATTGGGAGGGGTCGGGGTCGGCCATGGGGTCCACATAGCCGTGCATGAAGTCGGCGCCGGTGCCGTCGTCGGCTGCCGCGGCGCCGAGCAGAGCCGGACGCGAACCCCGCGCCCGGCGTGAGGCACCGGCGGCAGGTGCGGTCGCGTAGGCCCCTTGCTCGCTCGCCTCGATGCGGGCCATCAGCCGCGCCAGCTGAATGGGATGCGGTGACGGCGCGTGATCCGGCTCGGCGCGCAGGGCGGCGCCGAAGCTCTGGCAGTGTTCCAGCTCGGCGCGGCAGCGTGCGCAGGCGCCGAGGTGCTCTTCGACGTCGCGCCGTTCGGCGGCTGCCAGCGAGCCGTTGGCATACCAGGGCAGCAGCAGCCAGACGCTGTCGTGCCGGTTTGGGTCGGTGTGGCTCGGATCGTTCATTGCGGCTCCTTCGACACGGTTGCCGTCATCTCCGCCTGCCCTGCGTACTGTGCCGTCGCCGGCGTTGCCAGGGTCGCCGGCGTTGGGGACGTCGCCGCGGATGCCTGCATCGCCGCCGTGGCTGCCGTCGCCGGCATTGCCGGCGTTGCCGGCATTACTGGCGTTGCCGCGGGCGGAGATGCCGTGCGGATCGGATTCATCCCACATGGCTGGACACGCCCATTTCGGGCAGCAGGTCGCGCAGCCGGCGCCGGGCGTGGAACATGCGGGTCTTCACCGTGTTGACCGGGCACGCCATGATCTGAGCGATCTCCTGGTATGCCAGGCCGTAGTAATAGGTCAGCTCGACGACCGAACGCTGCTCGGGTGAAAGCGCGAGCAGCGCCCGGCCGAGTGTCGCCGCCAGCTCGCGGCGCACCAGCAACGTTTCGGGTTCATCGCTGTCGATGGGCTCGTTGACCGCGTTTTCGCGGTCTCCCGGCTGCTCGGGAGGCCGCCGCTGCCCCAGCGCCTTCATCGCCTTGTGGTAGGCGATGCCGAAGATCCAGGTCGAAGGCTGCGACCTGCCGTCAAACGTCGCGGCCTTGGTCCAGATCACCAGCATCACGTCATTGAGCACTTCTTCGACCATTTCGGCGCGTCGCGTCAGCTTGAACAGGTAGGAGAAGAGCCGGCGGTAGTAGAGCGAGTAGAGCGCTTCGAAGGCCCGCCGGTCTTTCTGGGCGATCTGCCGCAGCAGAACGAGATCGTCATCGCGTCGCATGGTTGCCCGTATGTGCCGCCCCGGCGCGCGAAGGTTCAAGTGTCGCGCCCCACGGTGCCGGCATGAACCTTCCGCGCCGGCGACCGGACAGACCGGCGACTTCGATCGTTGGACCGGCAGTCCGGCCGCCAGCCGCAGGGCGATGGGTCAGCTGCCAACCACGGACTATTTCAGAACCCGGAGGCATGCGATGTTCAGATCTCGTTGGGGATTGGTAGCGGCGGTGGCGGGGCTGCTGTTGAACGCTTGCGGTGGCAGCCACGGCGGTTCCACGCCGGCCGAGCCGGCTCCGCCGTCGACGACCAAGACGGTGGTGATCCAGATAATGGACGACTCCTTCAGTCCCAAGGACGTGACCATCAATCCCGGCGACACCGTGCAGTGGGTGCTGACCGGTGCCACCCTGACCCACACGGTGACCGCCGACAACGGCGCGTTCGATTCGGGCTCCATTTTCACTCACCAGGGCGCCACCTATCAGCAGACCTTCAACACCGCCGGCGTCACCGTCAACTACCACTGCAAGGTCCACCAGGTCTGCTGCGGCATGCAGGGAGCCATAAAGGTCGGTTCCAACGCCCCGGCGCCGGCGCCTGGCTACTGACGTGAGCCTACGCGCCTCGGCGGCTGAAAAGCGAGCTGTGCCTTGCACGCAGACTACTTGACGACGGAGCTTGACCGATGCGGAACAGGGCTGCGGCCGCGCTTGCACTTGGATTGACGGGGCTGGCCGCCGCGGGGTGCGGCGGCAAGCTCCGGTCGCCGACCGACGTGGGACCGGTGGCGCCGGGCGCGACCGCCCTGACGTTCACCCAGATCCAGAGCCAGATCTTCACCCCCAACTGCGCCAAGGCAGGTTGCCACAGCGCATCGTCGGCAAGCGAAGGCCTGGTGTTGGCTCCAGGCCTCGCCTATGCCTCGATCGTCGGCGTCCGCTCTGTCGAGCAGCCGCAGCTCGATCGGGTCAAGCCGGGCGAGCCCGACGCCAGCTATCTGCTGGAGAAGGTGCGGGGTGACTCCACTATCACCGGTGCCCGCATGCCGCTCGACGGGCCGCCCTACCTGACGCCGCAGCAAATCGGCGGGCTGACCGCCTGGATTCAGGCGGGCGCCCCCAACAACTGAGCCGCTGGCTTGCCAGCGAGATGGGAGCTCTGGCCGTGCCGCGTCCGTTTCCGACCCGTCTGCAAACCTCGCAGCCCGCTGCGCCGTGCTCTGCGGCACGGCGGCACCGCGCCGGCGCCGTCCTGCTGGCCGGCGCCTGCGCCGTGATCTTCCTTGCCGGACCAGCCCAATCCCAGGCGCCGCCGCCGCCGTCCCCGGCCGAGCCGCCCGGCGCGTCGTCGCCAACGGCCCAATCCGGCGGGCCGGCGACCGCGCCTCCCAGTGAGGCGGCGCCGGCAGGATCGGCGGACTCAGCGGCAGGTGCCCCGCCGGCGAGTGCGGCGCCGGCGGCGCCCTCGCCGGCGAAGGGGGACGACTACCTGGTGCAGGCGCCGGCGCCGCTGGAGCGCGATCCGGTGGGCACGCGGCTGATCGATATTGCGACGCCGTACACGGTGGGTGAGCACTGGCTGGAACTGCTGGTAACCCATCGCTTCATCCAGCCGGTCAACCAGGGAGGCAGCGCGCACAACCTGTGGGGGCTCGACAGCGGCGCCGAGGTGGGCATCGGCTTCACCTACGGGCTGTTCCGCCAGGTCGACCTGTCGGTCTATCGCGGGGAATTCCAGGAAGACTACGAGCTGGCGGCCAAGTACCAGCTGCTGCAACAGGGGGCGCACATGCCGCTCTCGCTGGCGGTGCGGGCAGGTGCCGACATGCTCGGGCGTCCGGGCGTCGTGGACCCGCATCGGCCTTTCGCCCAGCTGCTGCTCGGGCGGCGCCTGGCGCCCGGCTGGAACGTCTTCGTGTCGCCGTCTTTCGTGCATGCCACGCCGCTGCTGCGCGACGCCTACAACGTGCCGGTGGGAGTGACGGCGCCGCTGCCCGGCCACTGGCTGATCGAAGCCGAGGGGATCCCGGCCAACCAGGCGTTGCACGCTACCCCCGGCGCCAGCCAGTTCGCGTGGCACGTCGCCTTCACCAAGCCGCTGGGCTGGCATCTCTTCCAGATTCTGATCGGCAACTCGCGCGCCACCAACGTAGATCAGATCCTGGGCGGCGACTTCGCCGGCGGCTTTGCCGAGCGCGACCTGCGGCTGGGCTTCAACCTGGTGCGCTACTTCGACCTGTGAGCTGGGCGGCGGCGACGGTTCAGTAGCCGCGGCGCCGGCGCCGCCGCGCCAGGGAGCGCCGGGCGGCGAGGCCGCCGGCCAGCAGCGTGACGCCAACGACGCCGGCCGCCATCGCCAGCCCTTGCCGGCGGCGGCGTGCGGCATCCAGCTCGTGCGGCGGCACCGGTGCCAGATCGACCGCGCCGCCGTCTCCGGCAGCGCCGCCGTCTCCGGCAGTGGGGGCGCCGTCGCCGCCAGCGCGTCGCACCAGTGCCGGTGGCGGCCCGAACAGGAAGTGGTTGGCGCGGGACAGCTGCGGCCGGTGGTTGGCGATCCAGCGGTAGCCCCATTCGCTGACCGGGCGGGCGCCGGGGAGGCGCTCGTACAGTTGCAGGAGCTTGCCGTAGTGCGACGGCTGCGGCGCCATGGCCAGCGAGCGGAACACCGCTTCGGCGCCCTGGTAGACCGTGCCGTCGGGCAGGATCAGGTGGAGCGCGTGGCGGAAGCGGCTGCGCGGGATGGTGGGGAAGCGCGCCGCGGCCGTCTGAAAAGGCTCGTAGGCGATGCGGTCTCCCAGCCGACGGCGCCAGCGCGCCACCCAGGTGCGGCAAAAGCCGCAATCGGCGTCAAAGACGAGCAGCGGTTCCGGCGGCGGGTTGGGGATCTTCATGCTACGACCTCGGGTTGCGGCTCCGTCGCGGCGAGCGGCTCTGCGGCGGAAAACGCTGGAACGTCGGGCGATGCTTCGGCCCCTGGGGGCTCGATCACCACCTTGAATGCTTCCTTTCGCATCATACTCCACAGGGCCGCCTCCACCTGGTCGACCGGCCGCCGCGCCGACAGCAGCACGCCGGGGGCGGCCAGGCCCGCGGCCAGCAGCTGGAGCGCCGCTGCAAAGGTCGCCGGCCGGTGGTGGTAGGCGCTCTTGATGGCGATCTCCGAGTAGTGCAGGCGGTGGGTGTCGAGCGGCACCGAGGTGCCCGGCGGGCAGCCGCCGAACAGCAACGCCGTGCCGCCCGGACGCGCCGAAGCGAGCGCGTCCCACCAGGCCGCGGGCGAGCCGGTTGCCTCGACCGCCAGGTCGAATCCGTCGCCAGCCAGCGACCGCAGGCGCACCCGGTCGGCCTCGCCCCCCTCGCGCCCGACGTGCACCCCCGCGGCGGCGCCAAGGGACAGGGCCGTCGCCAGGCGGCCCGAATTGGGATCGGCCGCCACCACCCGGTGGCCGGCGCGCGCCAGCGCCTCGACGAACAGCAGGCCGATCGGCCCGGCGCCATAGACCGCCACGTCCGACCGCCGATCGAGCGCGGCCGCGTCCAGGCCGTGCAGCACGCACGCCAGCGGCTCGGCGAGCGCCGCCACCGCCAGCGGCAGCCCGGCCGGGCAGCGATGGACGCTCGCGCGCCCGAACGCCGCCGGCACCAGCAAGTACTCCGCAAAGGCGCCGTTGAGGTAGACCAGCGACGAGCACAGGTTTTCGCGCCCGCGGGCGCACCACTCGCACTGGCCGCAGGCGGCCGAGTTGGCGACCACCACCCGGTCGCCGACGGCGAACGCCGGCGCGTGGGCGGCCGCCCCACCTGAGCGCCCGCCGGCGGCGGCGCCGCCACCGCCGGGCAGCGGCAGCCCGACCGCCGCCACCGTTCCCGCCATCTCGTGACCGAAAGGCCCCGGCACGCGCAGCATGCGCGGATGGCCCCCCCGGCGGTAGACCTTGATGTCGGTGCCGCAGGTGGTCGCCGCCCCGATGCGCACCAGCAGCTCGCCGGGCCCCGGTTGGGGCACCGGCACCTGGCGCACCTCAAGCCGCTCGGGACCCACCAGGTAGACCGCGAGCTGTGTGCGGGCGGCGGTCAGGAGCGCCTCCCCGCCGGTGCGGCTACCTGCCGCGGCGTGTCCGCGAGGCCGCGCGCAGCCCCGCCGGCGCGGGTCGCGCGCCGCGCACCCGGTCCGATCGGATCGGCGTCGGGCACCAGCAGGACCTTCAGCGCCCGGCGCGTGGCGGCCAGCTCGACGGCTTCGGCCGCCGCCTCCAGCGGCAGCCGGTGGGTGACCAGCGGGAGCGGGTCCAGCCGGCCGCTGGCCAGCAGCTGGCAGGCGGCCAGCTGCTCGGCGCGGCCGCTCGAATAGGTGGCGATCAGCCGCCGCTCGCTCTTGAAAAAGGCGTTGAAGGGGAAGGCCGCCCATACGTCCGTCCGCTGACGGTGGCCCGCGCCTGAGTCGTCCGTGGTGTCCGCTGCATGGGCGAACAGCAGCACCGTGCCGCCGGTCCGGCCGACCGCCAAGGCTTCGGCGAGCGGCACGGCGCCGCCCACCGTGTCGATCACCACGTCGGCGCCGCGCCCTTGCGACAGCTCCATCACCCGCCGGTGTAGCGGTTGACCGGGCGCCGCCGCGGCGTCGGCGCCAAGCCGCCGCGCCAGGGCGCGCCGGGCGGCGAGCGGCTCGGACAGTACGACGTGCGTCCCGGCGCCGTGCAGCGCGCGCAGCACCAACAGGTGCAGCAGACCCATGCTGCCGGCTCCCAGGATGGCGACGACCGGCGCCGGCGCCCCCTCTGCTTGGCCGCCGTGCTCGCCGCGCGCCGCCAGGCCGGCGCGCGCCAGGCCGCGCAGCACGCAGGCCGCCGGCTCCAGAAAGACTGCGGCGTCATCGCTCAGCTGGTCGGGCAGCAGAAACATGCCGCCGGCCGCGGCGCGCCGCCGCACCAGCACCAGGTCGCTCCAGCCGCCGGGCGCCAGCAGGTTCTGCTGGAAGGCCGGGCACATCGTTTCGCTGCCCTGCAGGCAGTACGCGCAAACGCCGCAGGCGACGTGATGGACCGCCACCACGCGGTCGCCGGGCCGCCAGATCCCTTCGCCGTCGACCGGCGTGCCGGGACGAGCGCCTCCGGTGCGGTCCACCGCGGCGCCAGCACCTGCATCACCGCTGCCCACCGCCTCGACGATGCCCACCACCTCGTGGCCGAGCACGGTACCCGCCGCCGCGGTGCGCTGGCGCAGCTTCCACAGGTCGGTGCCGCAGATGCCGCCGCGGCGCAGCCGCAGCAGGACCTCGCCGGGGCCGGGGTGCGGCGGCGGCACGGTTTCGATCCGCACGCCGCCCTGCCCGTCGCACACCACGGCCCGCGGGCGGCGTGGTCCGGCGGTCCGCTCGACGGCGGCAGGTGCCGGCGCGGTCTGGTCCTGGCGGCTCATGAGAGCGAGTGTACCGTCTCCCGCTGCCGCCGCACCGGCGCTCCCGATCGGCTAGGCTGGCTAAGTGGTTGGTTGGAGAGGTTCCTTGATTGTTGCGTACACGGGGCAGGGGTTTTCACGCGTAGCGGCAAGGCGTATTCTTGAAAGACACAGGGGCGGGCGGAGGCTGTCAGCGGATGAATCGACGGCAGAGCGAGCGGTACACCCGGCGGGTCGAAGTCCAGTTCTGGCAACCGGGGCAGAAGGTGCTGCGCGGCTACAGCACCAACTTTTCAGCCACCGGGATGCATATCTCGACGCCCAATCCGCTGCCGCCGCGGTCGCGGCTGCGGATCGAAGTGATCTGTGGCGAGCGCGGTTTCCTGATCGAAGGTGTGGTGGCGCACCGCCGCGCCGTCCACCCCGAGCTGGTGAAGGTGTCCGCTCCCGGCATGGGGGTGCGATTCATGAGCGCCGCCGAGCTGATCGGGGAAATGCTGCCCGGCGAAGCGAGCCGGTCGGCGGCGGCCGCCGCCGCGGCCCCGTCGGACCGCGCGGCGCTGCAGGCGGGACGCGACCCCTTGCCGGGCGAGCTTGAGACCCGCACCTTCAGCGTACGCTTTGCCAGCGCCAGCGACTTTCTCAGCGTCTACGATCGCGACATCGTGAACGGCGGCCTCTTTGTCGCCACCAGCCGCCCCGGCCGGATGCGCGAAGTGGTCTGGGTGGAAATCCATCCGCCCGCCCCCGGCCTGGCCACGGTCGTGCTGCCGGCGCGCGTCGTCCAGCGCTTCGAACCCAAGCCGACCAGCGGCGCCGTGCTGGTCGGCATGGGAGTGGAACTGCTCGACCGGCCCGAAGCGCTCAAACGCCTCCAGCCCATCGTCGGCCAGATCCGCAACCTGCCGTCCTGAAAACCATCTGCCGGCGCGCCGGGCGCGTCCGCCGCCGTGCGGCACCGGCGTGCCGTCGGCGCCCTGTATCCGGCGACGACCTGGCCGCCTGCGCCTTGCGCCGGCCCGGCCGTCAGTGCCCCGCGCCGGGCGCACCGCCGGCTGCCGGCGTCGCTGGCGCATCTGCTCCGCCTGGCCCGCCCAAGCCGCCTGCCGCTCCCGATCCCGCCGAGGGCGGCCCGCCGGGCGCGCGATGGCCTGTCGGGCCGCCGGTCGCGGTCGGGTCGAAGCCGAAGGCACCGATCTGCTGGGCCACGCGGTCGGCCGCGCCGGCGCCGTTGTCCATGAAGATGATCTTTCCTTGAGAGTGATCGCTCACATACTTCAGTGCGTCGGTATATTCCAGGAAAAGCAGGAAATTGGAGTCCACGCCCGCCTGCGCCAGGTTGGCGGCGGCCTCCTTCATGCCCTCGGCGATGTTGCGCCGGAACAGGGCGAGCCCTTCGCCGCGCAGCGCCGCCGCCTTCTTTTCGGCCTCGGCGCCGATCGTCTTGTAGGCCGCCTCGGCTTCGGCGTCCTTGGTGCGCTTCACCAGCAGGGCGGCGCCCTCGTTGGCGGCGGCGGCCAGCAGGTTTTTGGACGAGACGACGCGCGCCATCGAATCCATGATCTCCTTGTCGAAGGTCATGTCGGTGATCTGGATGTCACGCACCACGTAGCCCCACGACGACACCACTTCGTCCAGGGTGCGCTTGGTGTGATCGACGATCTCGGCGCGCATCGCCAGGATGTCGGCCTGCAGGGTGGTGGCGACGAACTGGCGGATCGAGCCGTCGATCGTGCGCTGCAGCGCCAGCTGAAACTCCTGATACGAGGCGAAGCTGAACACCGCCCGCTGGATCGTGTCTTCGCCGGCGTTGGCCACCGCATAGACCACCATGGTGGAGAACTTGACGTTCGCCTGATCGCGGGTGATCGCCTGAAACTCCATCTGCAAGGCGCGGTTTTGCAGCGACAGCTTCTGGTAGATCGCCTCCCACGGCAGCTTGAAATTGAGCCCTTCGCGCATCAGGCGCCGGTACTTGCCAAACATGGTGACCACGGCGACGTTGGCCTGGCCGATGCTGCGCACCTGCGCCAGCACGAAGAAGAAGCCGCACACCAGGATCAGGAACAGGATGAAGGTGGGTACCACGGGACACACTCCTCTCAGGTTCGCCGCTGCCTGGCGCCTTGCTGCGGCGCGCACGATCGGCCGGGTTGGAGCGCAAACCTGGACACTGCGGCGGCGGTATTTCAGCTTATCAGCTTGGCTAGTGTCCCGCCCGGTTCATTCGCTTGGTATTCGCTTGCCCTCCGGCGGCGGGGGGGTGAGGTGGTGGAGCGGCGCGATCAGCGCAGGGTGAGGACGGCGACGGTCTGGCTTTTGTAGTCCTGGCCCATGCCGGAGGCGCTGTCGCTGACTTCGTGGCGGGCGGCGAACAGGCGCGCGCCGCGCCGGCCGAAGACCCAGGTCTGCCGGCGCTCGCTTTCGAAAAAGAGCACCAGGAACCTGCCGCGCGTGTGCTCGACCTTTTCGGCGCCGAGCGGCTGTCCGTCGGCGCCCAGCCAGATGGTGAGCTGGCTGGCCGCCGTCTTGATGTGCTTGCGCGCCTCTTCCGACAGCCGCGGTGGCAGCGTCAGGCTGACTTCGCGGGCGGGCTTGCCCAGGTAGGTCACCGGCTTGACGTCGACCAGGTGGGACAGCGCGACGTCCTGGCTCAGCTGCGCCGCGCAGTCCAGGTCGCCCGCCGCCTCGTTGAGGGTGAAGACCTGCAGCGCGTTATAGGTCGGGGTCCGCTTGCTGGGGTCCAGGGTCTGGGTGCGCAGCTCCTGCAGGGCCAGGTGCGAGGCGGCGCGGGGCAGCCCGACCTTGATGCCCTGCGGGCCGGCTTCGACGTCCACGCTGACCAGCGACTGGTCGGTCCAGGCCTCCTCCGTGCTGTGCCGGGACAGGTGGAATTCCAGCGTGCCCTGCACGTCGTCGCTGGCGGGAAAGCGGCCCAGGGCGGCGGTGAGCTCCGCCATCACGTCGGGGCCGGCGCCGCGCGCTGGCAGCGCCGCGCCGGCAGCCCATAGCAGCAGGAACAGGCCGAGGCGGAGCGGTTTCATGAGGCGGAAGGTTGGTCCTGATGTCGCACGCAAGGGGCCGGTGCTCGCCGGAGCGCCCGGCAGCCGCCGATTGGCCGCTCACTATACCTCGCCGCCGCGGCGCCGGGATGCTGCCGCATCACCGCCTGGTGCCTCCGGGCACCGTCACCAGCCGCGGGAATGCGCAGCGCTGCCACTTCGTTGCTACGCACAGCCCGAGCCTCAGGTTGCGGGCGCCGGCCGCGGCGGTTTGGACGCTGCTGCGGTAGACTCCCCTCAGGTCCACCACAGGAGGCAAATAGCCATGCCCTACAGTCCGTTGCTGGTCAAACCCATGCGCGATGAGCTCACCGAGATCGGCGTCCAGGAGCTGCTGACTCCCGGCGACGTCGATACCTTCATGCAGGAAAAGACCGGCACCGCCATGCTGGTCATCAACTCGGTGTGCGGGTGTGCCGCCGGCATGGCGCGTCCGGGCATCCGGGCCGCCCTTGCCGACGCGTCCAGCCGGCCCGACCGGGTAGCCAGCGTCTTCGCCGGCCAGGATCTGGAAGCCACCGCCAGGGCGCGCGGCTACCTCGCCCAGATTCCGCCCAGCAGCCCCTCGATCGCCTTTTTCAAGGACGGCGAGCTGGTGTCGTTCATCCCCCGCCACCGTATCGAAGGGCGCGACGCGCGCGCCGTGGCCGGCGACCTGACGGCGATCTTCCAGGAGCACTGCGCGGCGACGACCGCGGCGGGCGGCGCCGTCCGCTGAGCGGGCGCGGCCGGCCGGGACAGCCGTCATGGGTACCTTTCACCACAACAAGAGCGCTCTGCACGGCATCACGGTAGTCGTCGACACCACCGGGCCGGAAGTGTTCGTCGGCCGCTGCGACGACGAGGATGAGAGCGGCATCGTGCTGCACGACGTGGACGTGCATCTTGACGGCGACGGCGGGCGCTCCAAGGCGGAATACGTCGAGCGTGCCGCCGTGTACGGCGTCTTCAAGAAGCACCGGCGGCTGCTGATCCCGCGCGACAAGGTGGCGTCGGTGCGGCGCCTGGGCGAGCTCTGACGGCTTCGGACCGGCGGTCTGGTCGATGATCGTCCTGGGCGCCCTGTGCTGTGCGCTGGCGGTCATCCTGGGCGCGTTCGGCGCCCACGCCCTGGCCGGGCGGCTGGACGCCCATGCGCTGCAGCTGTGGGAGACGGCCGCTCGCTACCTGATGTACGGCGGGATCGGCCAGGTGCTGGTCGGGCTTGCGGCGCTCGCTTCGGCGCGGCGCGGTGGGCGCCTGCTGAGCGCGGCGGGCGCCAGCCTGTTGGCGGGCACCCTGCTGTTCAGCGGCACGTTGGCGGCGCTGGCGCTGGGCTCGCCGCGCTGGCTGGGGGCGGTGACACCGCTCGGCGGCCTGCTGCTGATCGCCGGCTTCCTGCTGTTCGCCTGGGCGGGGCGTAGCCTCGATCGCTGACCGGGGCGGCGGGGTAAGAAGGTAAGATGGGCGCCGGCACCCGCAACGAAGTTCCGTCATCCGCGGAGCGCGCGAACCCGTCGCCTCCGCATTGAACGCAGGGGAGGGCACCGCCCATGGCGACCGAACCGCTGGCAAGTGGCGACGAGCTGCTCGACGAAGCGGAAGCTGACGTCGAAGCTGCTGAAGGCGGCGGCCGGCGGCCGCGCATCAAGGAGTTCGAGGCCATCGTCGAAGAAGCGGTGCGGGAAACCGCCGACTCGACCACGCTGTTCTTTTTCACCGGCAGCGAGCAGCTGGAGTACCAGGCCGGCCAGTTTCTCACCATCCGCCCGCACCAGTTTCCCGCCCTGGAACGGTTCGTCAAGTTCTTTGAGGACGTCAAGGGCAAGCGCGAGCCGGCGCGCGCCTACTCGATGTATTCGGCGCCGCACGAACGGCGTCTGGCGGTGACGATCAAGGAGGAGCTGTACATCTCCGGCGCCACCAAGTACCCGCCGCTGATGTCGCCGTTCCTGACCTATCGGACACCCCCGGGCACGCGCATGGTGCTGACCGGCTTCGGCGGTCCCTACACCCTGCCGACCGATATCGAATCCAGGACCGACCGGCTGATTCACGTCTGCGCCGGGTCGGGCATCGTGCCCAACATGAGCATCATCCGCCACTGCCTGGCGACCGGCGTCAAGCTGCGCCACCTGCTGATCTACGGCAACAAGACCTGGGACGACGTCATCTTCCGCCGCCAGCTCGAAGACCTGACCCGGCGGTATCCCGGCCAGCTGGAAGTGGTGCACGCGCTCAGCCGCGAACAGGACGTGGCGCGCTACGGTCCCAACGTGCGGCACGGCCGCGTGGGCGAAGCTCTGCTGCGCGAAACCATCGCCGATCCCAGCGCCGCCCAGGTCTTCACCTGCGGTCCGGGGATCGGCAAGTTCGAGCGCCAGGCCGCGCGCGAAAAGGGCGAGCAGCCGACGCCGCGGTTTCTGGAAACCGTGCTGGCGGGGCTGCAGGCGATCGGCGTGCCGCGCGCCCAGGTCCATCGCGAAATGTACGGCTGAGCGCGGCGCGTTGCGCAGCCGTCCTGACAGCAGCAACAGAAAAGGAGTCGCATGAACTCGATCGTTCCGCTGGCGATCCCAACCAACGAGCCGGTGCGTGCCTACGGACCGGGGTCGCCCGAAAAAGCGTCGCTCAAGCGGCGCCTCGAAGAGATGCTGCGCGACACCGTCGAGGTGCCGCTGATCATCGGCGGCCGCGAAGTGCGCACCGGCGACACCGCGCAGGCGGTCTGCCCCCACGATCACGGCCACGTGCTGGCCACCTTCCACCAGGCCGGCGCGCCGGAAGTCAACGCCGCGGCGGAAGCGGCCCAGAAGGCGTGGCGCGACTGGTCGGAAACGTCGTGGGAGACGCGCGCCGCGGTGCTGATGCGCGCTGCCGACCTGCTGGCGGGGCCGTGGCGCGACACCTTGAACGGCGCCACCATGCTCAACCAATCCAAGACGGCGCACCAGGCGGAGATCGATGCGGCTTGCGAGCTGATCGATTTCTGGCGCTTCAACCCGTACTTCATGCAGGTGATCTACCAGGCGCAGCCGTGGTCGCACGCGGGGGTGTGGAACCGGGTGGACTATCGCCCGCTCGAAGGGTTCGTGTTCGCGGTGACGCCGTTCAACTTCACCTCGATCGGCGGCAACCTCCCCACGTCGCCCGCGGTCATGGGCAACACGGTGCTGTGGAAGCCGGCCTCGACGGCGGTGCTGTCGGGCTACTACATCATGAAGATCCTGCAGGAGGCGGGGCTGCCCGACGGCGTGATCAATTTCCTGCCCGGCCGCGCCAACAAGGTGGGCGACCCGGTGCTCGCCCATCCCGACCTGGGCGGTATCCATTTCACCGGCTCGACGCCGGTGTTCCAGGGGATGTGGAAGACCCTGGGCGACAACATCGCGCAGTACCGCAGCTACCCGCGCATCGTCGGCGAAACCGGCGGCAAGAACTTCGTCTTTGTCCACCCGTCCGCGGATCGCGACCACGGTGGTCACGGCGATCGTGCGCGGCGGCTTCGAATACCAGGGCCAGAAGTGCTCGGCGGGCTCGCGCGTCTACGTGCCGCGCTCCCTGTGGTCGGGGGTGCGGCAGGACCTGGTCGACCAGGTCGGCAGCATCCGCATGGGCGGCGCCGACCGATTTCCGCAACTTCATGGCGGCGGTCATCGATTCGTGGGCCTACGACCGGATCAAGCGCTACATCGACTTCGCCAAGGATTCCCCCGACGCGGAGATCCTGGTGGGCGGCGGTTGCGACAACTCGGCGGGCTATTTCATCCAGCCGACGGTGGTGGTGACCACCAACCCGCGCTTCAAGCTGATGACCGAGGAGATCTTCGGCCCGGTGGTCACGGTCTTCGTCTACGAAGACGGCGACCTGGACGCCACCGCCGACCTGTGCGACTCGACCAGCCCCTACGCCCTGACCGGCGCCGTGTTCGCCGAAGACCGCGCCGCGATCGAGCGCCTCAGCCGCCGCCTGCGCCACGCCGCGGGCAACTTCTACATCAACGACAAGCCGACCGGCGCCGTCGTCGGCCAGCAACCCTTCGGCGGCGCCCGCGCCTCGGGCACCAACGACAAGGCCGGCTCGATGGCCAACCTGATGCGCTGGACCTCCCAGCGCGCCATCAAAGAGACCTTCGTGCCGGCGCGGGACTACCGCTACCCCTTCATGGCGGAGGAGTAAAGGCCGGCGTGGCGGCTTGGTAGGAGCCCCCCGGTCAGCCGTGAGGGCCGCGGGCGGGGCGGGGGCCGGGCGGCTGAAGGCGGCCGCCCTCCGGCCCCCCGTCTTCTGGGCCTCACGAGGGCGACCGCGCAGCTTGAGCTAGGTGCAGGTAATACAGGTCTGCACGATGGTGACGCAGGGCGGGGAAAGGGTGGGGCAGGGGTGGGAAGCAGCGGCCACCATACCCGCGAGGTGATCGCCGACCAGTTGGTGGACGGTTTCGCGGCTCAGCGTCAGCTTCCTGGTGTGTGGTTTTCTCACGGTTGGCTTCCCCATCGGCAGGCGAGATCCGTCGCGGTTCCCGGGGCGAGCGCCGTCACGCGCGACGCGGCGTCCTGGGAGAGCAGAGGGGTTCCGCGGGCCGGTAGATGCAAAAAATCTATTCGAAAGGGATGAGCGCCCGCAACCTGGAGGCGATCTGCGCTCCCGCGTTCCCGCCTACCGGTGGTGTCCTATCAGTGTGTTGGAGCTCGGGTTGGCCTAGACCTGCTGCAGGTTTCTCCCCGCAAGGGGAGGAACCGTTCCGAAACCGCCCTGCTCTACGTCGATGAACCGGAAGGCAAGGAGACTCTGCGTCGCCTGGGCCGGCTCATCCTCAACCTGGCCGTCGAGACGACCCGCTTGCCCTGCGAGGAGTCGACGACCCGGGGCCGGGCGCTCCCGGAGGCCTGCGGTAGGATGCCGCCGCCATGGGCTCGCGCATCGTATTGACCACCTTCGGCTCGCTCGGCGATCTCCATCCGTTCCTCGCCATCGGCATCGCGCTCAAGGCGCGCGGGCACGGCGTCGTGCTCGCCACCAGCGAGGGCTACCGCGACAAGGTGACGGCGGCAGGTCTCGAGTTCTATCCGGTGCGGCCGCACGTCTCGCTGGAGGACCGCGACCTGGTGGCCTATGTAATGGACCTCAAGAAGGGCCCGGAGAGGGTGCTGCGCGAGATCATCCTGCCGGTGCTCCACGACAGCTACGTCGACCTGCTGGCGGCGATGGCGGGGGGCGCGGATCTCCTGGTCACCCATCCGCTGAGCTTCGCCGGCCCGCCGATCGCCGAGACGCGCGTCCTGCGCTGGGCCTCGGTGGCGCTGGCGCCGATGGGCTTCTTCTCGGCCTTCGATCCGCCGCTCCTGCCTCCCTTTCCGGCGCTGGCGCGGCTGCGCGCCCTGGGGCCGTGGATCAACGGCCGGGTGATGGGGTTCGGGCGCCGCATGGTGCTGCCGTGGACCGAGCCGGTGCGCCGCCTGCGCGCCGAGCTGGGCCTGCCGCCGGGCGCCAATCCGATCTTCGAGGGCCAGCACTCGCCGTATCTCGTGCTGGCGCTGTTCTCGGCGGTGCTGGGCGCGCCGCAGCCCGACTGGCCGCCGCAGACCGGGGTGACGGGCTTCGTGTTCTACGACCACCACGACGGGGCGGTCGACCTGCCGGCCGACCTGGAGCGCTTCCTCGCCGGCGGCGAGCCGCCGCTCGTTTTCACCCTCGGCTCGGCCGCCGTGCTCAGCCCCGGCCCCTTCTTCGCCGAGAGCGCCGCCGCCGCGCGGAGCCTCGGGCGCCGGGCCGTGCTGGTCGGCGTCGAGCCGCACGAGTGTCCCGCCGGGCTTCCCGACTCGATCTTCACCATCCGCTACGCCCCCTTCTACCGCCTCTTCCCGCGCGCCGCGGCCATCATCCATCAGGGAGGCATCGGCACCACCGGCCAGGCCCTCGCCGCCGGCCGGCCCATGCTGGTCGTGCCGTGGAGCCACGACCAGCCCGACAACGCCGCCCGCCTGGTGCGCCTGGGCGTCGCCCGCACCCTCGGCCGCGCGCGCTACACCGCCCCGCGCGCCGCGGCCGCCCTGCGTTCGCTGCTGAGCGACGCGCCAGCCACCGACCGCGCCGCCCGGCTCGGCGCCAAGGTGCGCGGCGAAAACGGCGTCGAGGTCGCCTGCGCCGCGCTCGAACGCCTACTGGCCTGACCCGCCGGCGCCGATCACCTCGAAGGCGGCTCGCCTTCGCCGAGCATCCTCTGCAGCGCCGCGGCGGCTCCCGGCACGTCCAGACGGGCGGCGGCATAGTCGGCGGCCAGCAGGTCGTCGGAGAGGTAGGGGTGGAACTTCTCGCGGCTGCGATTGGCGACCGAGCGCGCGAGGTCGAGCGCCGGTGGCGGCTCGCCGGCTGCCATACGGCCGAAGAGAGGGCGCAGGCGCTCCGGCGCCATCCTGGCGATGCCGAGCGCGGCGCCGAAGGCGGTCGCCTCGCAGCCGGCGAGACGGAGCCAGAGCCGCAGCGTTTCCAGGATGCGGTCGCCGCACCACGGAAAGACGAGCGTGGTGTCGCCGTCCGCGAGCCACCAGGCCTTGGCCAGGCCATAGCGGATGAAGCTGGCGCGCCCTTCCGCCAGCAGCTCGCGCGCCCGCGGATCCAGGTAAACCGGCACCTCAGTCCCCGCCAGCACCTCGAACATCTTGCGGCGCACGCGATCGTGGACAGGCGGGAAATCGGCCGGCGCGAAGACCGGTGGGCGGCCGCCGCCGGCCGCCTGCACGTCGATCGTCTTTTGCCCCGCATCGATGCCGACGATGCGCCAGCGGCGGCCGCCGAAAATGAGGAAGGAGCCGATCAGCAGGGAGATCTCGACCGGCATGTTCCCCAATACCCGGTCGCCGGCCACGATGCGGTACTCCTCGGGCGACGAGAAGGCGGCGTAGAAGCCATAGTGGTTGACGACGCTCTCACCCGCGCCTCCCAGGACCAGCTCGCCGTCGTGATCCTGCTGAAGGAGGGAATGGCTCGCGAGGCTTCGCAGCACGGTGCCAAACTGCGAGCGGCTGACGCTCCCGAACGGACCCTGGCCGCAGAGGTCGTCCCAGGCTGGCGCGGCCCGTACGCCGCCGTGCTGGGCGATGAGGGAGAGGGTCTGCTGCACCAGGGTCGACAGGTGCAGCGCCCCCGGCCACGGCGGCTCGCACCAGCCGGCGAGCAGCAGATCCAGGGTGGCGATGGTCTGCACCAGCTCGGTCCGCAGGGCGTCACCGGGTGCGCTGTCGGCCTGCACCTCGCTCTCGGTGATGTAGACCCGCAGGATCGACGGGCCGCCGGTACGGCCGGAGCGGCCCAGCCGCTGACGCGTGCTGGCGACCGACGGCGGCGCGCCGAGCTGGGCGATGCTCTCGATCGCCCCGACGTCGATGCCCAGCTCCAGGGTTGTCGTGCAGATGGCCGTGGCGGGCCGCGAGCGGTCCTTGATCGCCGCCTCGGTCTCCTCGCGCAGGGCTTTCGAGAGGTTTCCGTGATGCGGCCAGAACTCGTTCGGCACCGCGAGGTCCTGACACCTCCGGCGCAGGCGGTCGGCGCAGAGCTCCACCCGCCGCCGCGAGTTGGCGAACACGAGGTGATGGCCGCCGCGAAGGGTCGCGAAGAGATGCGTCGCGATCTGCAGCTCGTCGGCAGACTCTGCATCCGGCTCCGCGCCGGCCTTCGCACTGCCATCGGTCGCGGTTTCAGCCGTGGCGGCGCCGACCCATCGCTCGCCGGCGCGCGCCGTTCCGGCACCGGCGCCCAGGCGGTAGCCGCGCACCTGCAGGCGCACCTCCTGGCCGCTCTCGTTGGAAACCACGATTCGCACGCCGCCGCCGCGGCGGGGGCGCAGAAAGTCGGCGGCGAGGCCCATGTCGCCCAGGGTCGCGCTCAGGCCCACCCGGGCGACGCGGCGAGCCAGGGCCGCCTCCAGCCGGTGGAGCTGCGATTGCAGCTGTCGCCCGCGCTCGGAGCCGATGAAGGCGTGCAGCTCGTCGATCACGCAGTAGGAGAGGCCGGCGAAGAGGGTTGCGATCCGCGAGCCGTGCAGCACGAAAAGAGCTTCCAGGGATTCCGGCGTGATCACCAGCACGCCTTCGGGATGCCGCAGCAGCCTCCGCTTGAAGCCGGCAGCCACGTCGCCGTGCCAGCGGTAGAGTGGCAGATCCAGCTCCTCGCAAAGGCCTTCTAGGCGGCGGAATTGATCGTTGATCAGCGCCTTGAGCGGCGACACGCAGAGGGCGCGAATCCCCTCTCCCGATCGTCCGGCCAGTGCGCTCAGGATGGGCAGGAAGGCGGCTTCCGTCTTCCCCCGCGCGGTACCCGCGGCGACGATGACGTCCGCGTCGCCACGCAGGATGAGCGGGATTGCCGCCTCCTGGATGTCGCGCAGCTCGTCCCAGCCCTGGTGCCAGATCCAGCGCTGGATCCTCGGATCGAGCTCGCGAAATGCGAGCGATTCGCCGGCGCCTGCCATGCCGTACCGTGCCGCGTCGCTAGAGCTTGAACGCGGCGAGCTCGTCGTCGGCGTCAACGGTGGAGCCAGGGGTCGGGCTGGGGCCGGAGGTCGCCGGGTGGGGGTCGAACCCGGATTCGGGGTCGCCGGGGCTGCCGGCGGGAAGGGCCGCGGGATCGGCTTCGCCGGAGACGGTCACCTCGCCGAGCAGGCTTCGCCAGGAAGCCTCCGGGTTCTGGTCGAGGACGGCGAGCAGGTCGAGGAAGGCGCGGATGGTGTTGCGCGGCGTCCGGAAGTAGGCTTCGCCCACCTTGCGATAGCAATGTTCGAGGAAGGCGAGAATGGCTTCGTCGGGCAACAGCAGTGGGGCGGCGGCGCGGTCGGACGCATGGACCTCGCGCAGCCGCACCAGCAGCACGTAGAGCTCCTCCTGCGTCAGGTTGGGCAGATGGATCACCGGCCCGCTGTAGTCTCTCAAGCCCTCGCCGGCGAAGCGGTTGGCGCCCAGGCGGGAGCGCAGCGCCTCGTAGCTGTAGAGGCCGCGGCGCTCATCCATCAGGAGCTCGGGCGTGCCGCCCAGCAGGAAGCCGAGCCCGACGCTCGCTCCCTGCAGGGAGTCGTTGAGCATGCGCAGGATCTGCTCGTAATTGCTCGACCGGGCGCGCGTGTTGGCGAGCTTGTAGAGGTTGACCAGCTCGTCGAGGCAGACGAGCAGACCTCCGTAGCCGGCCAGCCGCACGAAGCGGGCGAAGACCTTGATCTGATCGTAGAAGTTGTCGTCGTCGACGATGGTGCGCACGCCCAGCGCCTTCCTGGCGTCGGTCCGGGTGGTGAACTCCCCCCGCAGCCAGCGGACGGCATCGCCCTTCAGGCGATCGTCGCTGGTGTCGTGACCGCGCCAGTAGGCGGCGACGACCGCCGCGAAGTCGTAGCCGCCCACCAGCTCCGACAGGCTGCCCAGGCGCTCCGTCAGGACGGCGTCGACCGCCAGGCCGCGGGTCTTGGCGTCCTCGAGCGCGGAGGTGACGAAGCGCTCGACCACGTTCGCCACCGCTCCTCCCTCGGGGCGGCTGCGCGTGGCGAGGTTCGCCATCAGCTCGGCGTACAGCGACCGCGCCTCGCCCGAGGTGCCGTGAAGCCGGCGGTCGGGGTTGAGGTCGGCATGAGCGCAGACCAGACCGCGCTCCATGGCGATAGCCCGCACCAGGAAAAGGAAGAACGTCTTGCCCGAGCCGAACTCGCCGATCACGAAGCGGAAGGCCGAGCCGCCGTCGCGGATCGCCTCGACGTCCCGCAGCAGGGCCTCGATCTCCAGCTTGCGCCCCACCTGGATGTAACGCTGGCCCCGCCGCGGCACCACGCCGGCCCGCAGCGACTGCAGGATCGCCTCGCGATCGCGCGGGCGGATGGTCTCGGTCTTCGGCTCATCCATGCAGCATCCCCTCCAGCAGATCGGTTCTCACCTCGACCACCTCGTCGCCTTCGAGCACGGCCTCGCCGAAGGCTGTGAAAGCCGCCTCGTTGATGGTTTCGAGCGCTCCTTGCGGCAACAGGCCGAGCGCCTGGGTGAGCTGGGCGACCTTTTCGCGGCGCCACTCCGGACACGACGTGAGATAGCGTAGCAGGGCCGAATGGGCGGCATCCAAGCCGAGGATCGCGTAGCCGTCCGGGGCGGCGCGGCCAGCTGCGGGCGCGGCCGGAGTGATGGATGGAGCGGACGCGGCGGCGGAGCTGGCGGAATCCACGGTGTCGGCGGAATCGAAGATCGAGGCCAGCACGCCGTGGAGCGCTGCCGTTTCCGCGATCGTGGTGCGAATCCGTGCCGCGTCGAGCACCGGACCCGGCGCAGTCGCAGGCGCCACCGGCGCCGCGGCCGCCGGCGGCGGCAGGGCAAAGCCAGCCGAGCTGCCGGCCGGCGCCACGATGATCGGCGCATCGGCCGATGAGGCGGCGACCGAGGAGCCGGCGGCAAGGGCGTCGGCGGCTGGGGCCGCGGGCGCGCCGAGGGCGCCGGCAGCAGCAGGCGCCGCCCCCGCGCTGAGGCGCGCGTGGACGTCGGAATAGACCTGCGCCGCCGGCAGGCCGAGAAGGCCGTAGATCTTCGCCAGGTGCGGCAGATGCTCCGGCAGCGGCTGCCCTTCCGCCGTGACCAGCTCGACCAAGGCGCGCGGCAGCCACCCGCGCTGGGCGCTATCGAGCGGCGCCAGCCGCTTCCTAACCTCTACAGGGCCCGGAGGATTGGCAATCAGCCAGAGGCGCCGCGCCTCCAGGCGGGCGAGCCATGCCGGGGAGCAGCCCAGACTGCCCGCGAAGGACGCCGCAAGCTGGTGCTCGCGGTGCGCGAGAAGCGGCGCCGCGCCGTCGCGTACCGTGGCCGCCAGATGAAGGAGCGCATCGGCCGCCCCGCTGCCAGCGGTCGCGGCGGCTGTGACAACGCCGGCGGTCGCGGCGGCGGTAGCGCCATCGCCGCCGGCGCGGCCACCACCCCCGGCGCTATCAGCGCCAGGCTGGAAGAAAGCCAGCCGGTGGACGCGGGACGGCGCGAAGCCGGCCATCCGAGCGTCGGGCTCGACGCCATAGCCGCGCGCCTCGAGAAACGCCGCCAGGGCTTCGGCATCGCCGCGGGCGAAGCGTCCGGCGCTCTTCGCCGGCCAGCGGGCGGCCACATCCCGCAGCTCGACGACGCCGCGATCGGGGCCGGCGATCTGCTCGGCGATCCAGGCGAGCAGCGACTTTCCCGCGGCGCTGTCGTGCGCCGCGGTCAGCTCGTGCGGCAGGAGAGCCACGGCCGCCGGGCTGTCGCCTTCGCCCGTCCGGCCGATCCACCGGCTGTAGGGCGCCAGCTCGTCGAGAACGCGGTTGCCGAGGTCCCGCAAGAGCGGTGGCGGCGCCGTGACGTCGACGTCCGGCATGTCGGGCAGAGCGAGCGGAAGAGGGCCGTCGAAGGTCGGGCTCGCGGCCACGTACTGCGTGGTGAGCCGGGCGCCGCCCGCCTCCAGCTGGAGCCCCGCCGCGAACGCCTCGTGGTAGCGCAGCAAGAAGAGGCGCCGGAAGTCCTCGGAGCAGCGCTCCGCCGCTCGGCGATGGCTGACCTCGGGCAGCGCGAGCATCCAGGCGAGCGCCCACTCGCCGGGCAGCGGCGCGCCGCGCCCGGCGCAAGCGCCGAGGCCGATTTTTAGGTCCAGCCAGCTGTTCGCCGACGTGGCGTCGAGCGGCGGCGCCAGGGTCGCTGGATTCACCCCTTCGAAGAGGATATTCACGGCGCGCAGGAAGCGGCTGGCATAGCCGTGAAATGACCGATTGGCGCCATACAGGGCGAGCAGCCGGCGCACCTCCGCAACCAGCAGCGGCACCTCCCGCGTTGCTGCCGGGTACCGCCGCGCGTCGATCAGCAGCCGGCGCTCGATGCCGTAGAAGTACAGGAAGACGTAGCCGATATGGGCCAAGGGATCGGCGCGCCCGCCGGCGAGCCAGGCGAGATAGGCCGCCCGGCAGGCGGGCGGCATCGTCGAGTAGGACGGCCAGTACGACATCTGCGCGCCCTGGTGGTCGGGGTGGCTCCGCGCCACCGGCAACCGCGGGTCGATGAGCGCCGGCTCGACGGGGGCGCGCCACCGGCTGAGTCCGGCGAGTCCCGACCCGACGTACAGCATGCCGGTGCCCAGGTCGAAGCCGCCCACCCTTCCGGACCACTCGCGCGGCTGCCACCAGCCATCCCGCACGGCGGCCGCGGAGACCGGCGCGGCGGACGCGACGGAGGCGACCGAGGCGACCCGGACCGCAACGGCCGACTGCGGCACCGGATCCGGATCCGCCGCCGGCGGGATGGGGCCGATCGCCAGCGAGATCGGGCCAGCCTGGCGCGCGGCGAGGTCGGCGCGCAGCCGCGCGATCGCCTGCTCGGCCCAGCGCAGCACTTCCGCGCCGAAACTCACGGCCACGGGGTTCCCATTTCGATGACGCGGCAGAGCGCGTTGGCGAGCCGCATCTGGCGCGGCGTCCGGCACCGCACCCGCGCCAGGTCGGGGCTGGCGACCACCACGGCGAGGCAGCAGCCGCGCGAGGTCGCGACGTTGAGGCGGTGCAGGCTGTACAGAAACTCCATGCCGCGCGGCGCATCCTGGGCGGTGCTCGTCGCCATCGAATAGATCGCGATCGGCGCTTCCTGACCCTGGAACTTGTCGACCGTGCCGACGAGCGCGTCGGGCAGCGCCTCGCTGATCGTCTTGACCTGCGCATTGTACGGCGTGATCACCAGCACGTCGCCCATGCCGAGTGGGCGTGATAAACCTTTCGAATCCGACCACGTCCCCGCCGCGGCAAGCAGCGCGCCGACGATGCGGGCGATGAGCGCCGCCTCCTCGCTCGACTCCTTGCCGTTGCCGGCATGCGGCACGGGGAGATAGCGCAAACCGGCGCCGTCGAGCGGTCCCGCGCCGCGCACTTGCTGCCGATCGCGGCCGGCCTCAGGCGCCAGGCGGTCGTCGTAGAAGGCGCTGGAGGTGAAGTCGCAGATCGCGGGATGCAGGCGCCACGTCCGCTCGAGGAAGAGCCCCAGCTCCGGCGGCATGGTGAGGGCACCCCCGAGCAGGTGGGCCAGCGCCGACTTCTCGGCTCCCGGCGGATGGCTGCCGCGCAAAGGCTGATCCAGCTGTTGCGGGTCGCCGAGCAGGACGAGATTGCGGGCGCTGGGCGCGACGGCCACCGTGTTGGCGAGCGACATCTGGCCGGCCTCGTCAACGAACAGCGTGTCGACCGCCGCGCCGAAGTCCTCGCGCGCCCACATCCAGGCGGTGCCGCCGGCGACGTCGATCGCACGCTCCCGAAGCGCCCGCAGCAGCGACTCGTTGGTGCCGAAGCTTTGCGCGCCGGCGCAGGTGCAGCTCTCCCCGGCGCCGGGCTTCTGGCCGAGCCGCAACGTCAGCTTGCGCGCCGCGGCGGCGAGCGCCACCTTGTCGAGCAGATTGCCGATCACCTTATGGCTGTTGGCGGTCACCCCCACCTGCCGGCCCGCCGCCACCAGATCGACGATCATCTCGGTGCCGGTCGTCGTCTTGCCCGAGCCCGGCGGCCCCTGGATGGCGAGGCAGCCCCGGTCGAGGGCCAGGCCGAGCCGGCGCGCCGCCACCGCCGCCGGCTCGTCGCCGGCAAGGACGCTGCCCGCCGCCTGGCCGGCGCGCGGCGGCCGCCGCAGCAGGAGATCCCGCGCGGCCCCGTAGCGCCCGTCGCCCTGCTCGTTCTGCTCGCTCTGGAGACCGTGCTCGATCACCCACTCGGCCACCCGCAGCAGGCTGTCCTTCTGCTCCTGTGCCTTTACCAACAGCTCCGGGATCACCGAGGTGGGGTGCGGCTCGGCGCTGGTCCGGCCGCGCTTGAGGTCGAGCGTCCCGGCCGCGGTGTCCACCGCGACCACCTCGATCGACTTGCCGGTCGCGGGATCCTTGACCGGTCTGCCCGGGCTCACCTCGTGCTCCTGCGGTGGAAACCGATAGCGGTGCACCAGCGACCTGGCCACGGTAGCGACGACGCCCTCGTAGACTAGGCCGCCGATCGGCTCCGGCTCCTCGATCCTTTCCTCGTCGCTCAGCCCGACCAGGAAGAACCAGCGCCACCATGCCGCCTTGTCCTCGCGGCGGTGCCAGGAAAGCAGCTGCGCCAGCAGCCAGCGGGCGCGCGCCGCGTCGCAATCACCAGCCACCCCGGCCTCGGCGCCGACGGCGGTTTCGTCCTTCTCGTCTTTCTCGACGCTCGCGGGCCCGGCCGCGGCCGGATCGAAGCCGGCGGTCAAGCGCTCCTCCGCCGCCCTCACCCGCTCTAGATATTCGGTCAGCGCCGGGCTCGGCGACGGCTCGGGCCGCGCCGGCCGCGCCAGCGGCGTACCGCCCAGCCGCTCGGCCAGCTCGCGCCGGCGCTCCTCCAGCCAGTCGCGCAGGCGCCAGTTCGAGCGGCAGTCGTCGCGGTTGTACGCTTCGACGTGCTCCCGAATCGCCGGATCGCCATCTGGGCGGCCGCCTTCGTCCAGCCAGGCCGAAAAGGTCGCGAGGCTCGCGCCGGCGTCGCGCAGATCGACGGCGCGCTCGAAGCCGTACAGGGGTTCCAGACACTTGATCGAGTAGCTCTCGACCGAGGCCCGCAGCGATTGCCGCACCACGCGATAGAGGTCGACCAACACGCCACCGCGCAGCAGGCGATCCACCGCGTCCTCGCGCGTGGCGTGGCGGCCCATGAGGCGGCTGAGCGCCGTGCGCTCGTAGGGCGCGTAGTGGTAGATGTGGAGGTGCGGATCGCGCTCCAGCCGCGCGATGAAGAAATCGACCGTCTGCTCGAAGGCCCGGCGTTCGCCGGCGAGACTGATGGCGCCGCCATCGTCCCAGGACCAGAAGCGGTGGAACGCCGGCTCGCTCGCGGCATCCGGGCAGCCCGGATCGACAATGCCGAAGAGGAAATCGACGCCATCTTCGAGCGCGAACGGATCCCCCTCCATGTCGAAGAAGAGGTCGCCCGGCGAGGGCGCGGGAAGACCCGCCAGGCCGAGCGCGGGCTCGAGCTCGCCGGCGCGCGTCCGTGGCGGTTCGAGCAGCTCGTAGAGCGTGCGTCCGGCGCGCTCGCCCTCCACCTGGATGCGGGCCTGCTCGCGAACGCGCGCCAGGGCCGCGTCCTTGGTGCCGGCGGCCGCTCCGCGTTCCGCCGGTGGCAGCAGGGCGAGGGCTTGCCGCGTCGTGACGTCGCGCTCGCGCAGGTCGCGCCGCTGCTGCGCGGTGATGCCGGCGACCAGCGAGAGGTCGTCGACGCGGCGCAGGTGCGCCCGGCACTCGCCGCTCCACCGGCAGACCTCGCAGTGCTCCACAGGGTCGGGGCGGGTGGGAGGCGGAAAGCAGGGGGCGCCGTGGATGGGGAGCGCTTCGAAGCGCTGCTTGACCAGCCGGTAATAGGCCGCGTACGAGGCCACCCGATGCGCCTCGACGCGCCGCAAGCTGCCGCCGAGCACCACATGCATCCAGGTGGGAGTCACGCCCTGGACGGCGGCCAGCAGCTCGCTGTAGAGCGACAGCTGCAGCACCGCGCCGGCAGTCGCTTGGCGCGCCAGCTTGGTGTCGTACACCTCGTAGCTCCAGGGGCCGAGGGCGCTCGGCACCTCGACGCGCACCAGGAAGTCGGCGTGGCCGCGCCAGCGCCCGTCGAAGAGCGTCGCCTGGTAGACGACGTCGTCGCCGCGATGCAAGGCGGCCGCCAAGTCCTCGACCGCGGCGCGGAGCGCCGTGCCGCTCCGCGCTCCCCAACCGTCGTTCGCCATCTCGGTGACGCGGCGCCCCTCGGCGCGGAGCGCCGCCAGGAACCGCTTCTCGTGCTCCAGGCCGCGCCGCGCGATCGCGTCGAGCTCGGGATCCTCGCGGAAGGGCCGCTTGGCGAGGCCGGCGAGCGCCGCGGCCTCGAGATGCGCCAGGTGCTCGCAGGCCAGGTAACCGACGAGGTCGGTAGCGCTCCAAACGGTTTGGCCGTCGATCCGCTGCATGACGTAGCCGAAGGTGACGTGGGGACCGAGCCACTGTAGCAGAAACCCTCGAAGATGCTTAGATCTTCGACAAAGCACCTCCTGCACAAACACTGTCCAAGGACAGCGCCCGCCTACCGGGTTGCTGCGGGTTTGCGTGCTCTTGTGCTATGCTTTTGGGGCTATCGACTGACGTCACGTCTGCCAGGTCACGCTTGCAACCAACGCCGCAGCTCTGACCTGTACCGCTGGCCCTATCGCCATGATCGTGGAGAAGCGCCATCTGGAGGGGGGGATCACTCTCCTCAACGTCGAAGGGGTCATCAAGCTGGGGGAGAGTGCGCAGTTTTTCGCCCAGACCCTGGACCGCACGCTGACCGACGACACCAGCCACGTGATCATCGACTTCAGCCGCATCAACTACATCGATTCGACCGGCATCGGCGAGCTGGTCGGCTACCTGGGCCGCTTTCGCAGCTTCCGGCGGGAACTGGTGCTGGTCAACCCGTCGGATCGCATCCGCAAGCTGCTGCACGTGGCGCGCCTGGACACGCTGTTCCCCACCTACGACTCGGTGGACGCGGCGCTCGCGGCGCAGCGCTGATCCGCCCGCTCCCGCCGGCCGCTAACCCCGCTGCAGACGATCGCCGTTGCTCGCCCGCGGCCGGCAAGGGTCGTTCAGGGTCGGGGTTGGGTCCCTAACATGTGCGGGTCAGGTACACTACCGGGTTGATGGCACGCCGCAGACTGCCGCTTTGGATGCGGATCGCCGCCGGCCTGCTTGCGGCCGCCACTCTGGCCGGCTGCGGCACGATCGCGCACTGGATGGACGCGCGGCGGGCCAGGAAGGGGCCCTATGCGATCGTCAGCCCGGCGGTCGCCTTCGAGATCATGCGCGATGCGCCGCTGGTCTTTGTCCTGGACCTGCGCTCGCCCGAAGCTTTTCAGGGGCCGTACGGCCACGTCCGCAACGCTTTCAACATCCCGCTGGGACGCCTGCCCTACCGGCTGCTGGAGATGCGGGCCTACAACCGTGAAACCTTCCTGGTCTACTGCGACACCGCCGATTGCGGCCTTGCCGGCATGAAGGTCCTGAAGGACAGCGGCTTCACCGACGCGGTCCTGATCCGCGGCGGCATCGGCGGCTGGCTCTGCGGCGGCTTCGCCACCTTCGTGCGAACCGGCACCGTGATTCCGGCCAATGCCAAGGTCCGCAAGCGCAAGAACGTCGAGCTTGAGCCGGACAGCAACCAGACGCAATACGAGCTGCAGGTCATCCCGCCTCCCCTGGCACAGTCTTGCGGCAACGGGTGACCGCCGCGGCTCTTCTTCGGAGACCCTGATGACGGTACAAAGCCCTGTTCCCACCGCCACCGCCGCCCTGCGCGAGGCGCAGCAGCGATTTGGCGAGCGCATCGTGCTGGACCTGGAATCGCGCAGCGCCCTGCGCTCCGACTTCGGCCGCATGGTGGACGACCTGCCGGCGGCCGTGGGCCGCTGCGCCTCGGCGGAGGAGGTTGCCGAGCTGGTCCGCTTCTGCCGCGAAAAGCACATCCCCATCGTGTCGCGCGGCCAGGCGCACTGCCAGAGCGGCCAGTCCACCTCGAACGGCGGCATCGTGCTGGACACCTCCGCCATGGCGGTCATTCACGAGATCGACCAGGCCGGACAGACCGCCACCGTCGGCGGCGGCGTCCTCTGGCGCGACCTGGTGGACGCCACCCTGCCGCTCGGTCTGGTGCCGCGCGTGCTGACCAACAACCTGGGCGTCAGCATCGGCGGCACCCTGTCGGTGGCGGGCCTGGGCGTCGCCAGCTTCCGCTATGGCGCGCAGGCCGACAACGTGATCGAGATGCAGGTGGTCACCGGCGCCGGCGACATCGTGACGTGCTCAGCGCGCGAAAACCGCGAGCTGTTCGACGTGGTGCGCTGCGGCCTGGGCCAGTTCGCGGTCATCGTCAGCGCCAAGCTGCGGCTGCGGGCCTGCAAGCCGACGGTGCGCATGTTCTACCTGCTGTACGACGACCTGGCGACGCTGATGCGCGACGTCGAGGGCATCATGCAGCCGGGGACGGCGTGGACCTCGCTCGAAGCCTGGTGTACCCCCTGCCTGCAGGGCATGCGGCACATCGGCGAGGGCATGGAGCTGGGCGAAGGGATCCAGACGTTCGCGCAGTGGTTCTACCCGCTGCACCTGACCGTCGACCTCGATCCCGACGAAGCGGCCGGCCACGACGACGCAGCGGTGCTCGCCGCCCTGCACCCCTATCGCCACGTCCACACCGAGGACTTCTCGCAGCACGAGTTCTGCCACCGCATGGACCCGGTCTTCGAGCTCTGGCGGCGCAGCGGCTACTGGGACATGCCGCACCCGTGGACCGAAACCATCCTGCCGTGGGACACGGCGCACCAGTTCATCGAGCAGGTGCTGGCGGCCACCCCGCCGCAGGCGCTGGGGCCGGGCGGCCACATCCTGCTGTGGCCGGCCTACGGTCCCACGTCCGAAGCGCCGCTGTTCATGCATCCGCCGGGCGACCTGGTGATGGGTTGGGGCATCCTGCCCGGCGTGCCGCGCGCCTTCCTGCAGCGCGGCCTGGCGCAGCTGGACATGGTGAGCGACATGTCCGTCCTCTTCGGCGGCAAGCGCTACCTGTCGGGCTACATCACCTACGATTCCGCCGAAAAGTGGGCTCAGCACTTTGGCGACCAGTGGCCCCGCATCCAGGCCGCCAAGCGCACCTTCGACCCCGACGGCATCCTGGCGCCCGGCTTCATCATCTACGAGTAGTGGTCACTGGCCCGCGGGGCCGTCCGGCGCCAGCCGCAGGGCGGTGCGGGCGGCCGCGGCGGCGGCCTCGCGCGCGTAGTCTTCGCCGTCCAGCGTTTGCCGCAGCCGGTCGGCGGCCGGGGCGACCATGGGGAGCGCATGCCAGGTGAAAGGCTGCCCCGTGGCGGCGTCCAGCACCCGCCCCTGGTCGATGGCCAGCGTGGCGGCGGTCAGCGGCACGCGGACGAACACCGCGGCCAGGGCGCGGAACAGCCCTTCGTCCCGCGGGTCCAGGAACCGCCCGCCGCCGTACCAGCTCTGCACCGCGATGTGGTAGTGCGCCGGCACCCAGAGCAGCGCATCCAGCTGCAGGCGCTCGCTGGCCGCGACCAGCAGCGCCACCGCCTCGCGCAGCATGCCCAGGCCGGGATGGTCCTGGCCGGGCAGGCGTGGCCGCGCGGCGGAAAAGGCGGCGCGCGGGTTCTGCAGCAGCAGCCACTCCACCCGCAGCAGCACCAGGTCGGCGATCGTGCGGCGGTCGATCGATAGCCGCACTTCGGCCAGCATCGCCCGCGCGTCCGTATCGCCGTACACCCGCACCGTCTCGCCGCCGGGATGATCCAGGTCGAGCATCACCGACGGGTGCGCAAAGCCCAGCCGCCGCAGCTTTTCCAGCACCCCGCGCCGCTCCAGCGCCAGCTCGATCTGCTGGCGGGTGAAGACGCCGAACAGCCGGAACGGCCGGTGCGCTCCCCCCAGGCTCCCCAACAGGTCTTCCGTCGTCAGCTGCCAGTCCGCCACCGCTGCCGGAGCCGGTGCGGCGCGGGACACCGCGTGGAGCGCGCCAGCCGCCGTGCCGGCGACTCTCCGCCAGGCAGGGGCTGGCCGGTTGGTCGCGCCGTTGCGCCAGCGCCCAGGCCGCCCGGCGGCCGACGGGCCTGCCGGCCGCCGCGTGCGATAGCGGTAGCGCGCCAGCATCGCGTCGGCGGCCGCGGACCCGGCAGGCGGCTCGACCGGTCTGCCGCCCGGGCGCAAGCTGGACAGGAAGCGGGCGGTGTAGCGCCACGCACCGGGGCCGTAGCCGCCGGCGAGCAGCATCACCATCGGCACCGGCGGCAGATCGCGGGCGCGCCGCCGCCTCACCAGGTCGTACACCATGCGGTCGCGCCGCAGCATGCCATCCGCCGAGATCCGCCAATTGCCGATGGCGTCGTCGGCCGCCGGGTCGCAGCCCGCCAGGTAGAAAACCAGTCCCGGCGCCGCCGCGGCAAACGCGCCCGGCAACCGCTCGGCCACCGCCGCCAGGTACCCGTCGTCGCCCACCCCATCCCCCAGCGCCACGGTCGTCGCCGCGCCGCTGCCGCCCGCCGCGCCGCTGTCGCTTGCCGCACCGTCGCCAGGTCCGGCATTGCCTCCGCTCAGCGCGGCGCCGCCGGTCGCGGCGTCGTCGCCCGCTGCGGCACCCGTGCTGCCCGCCGGCTCGAAGGTGGTGTGGTTGTGGATGGAAAAGGTGTGGACGCTCGGGTCGCGGGCAAAGATCGAGCGCGTGCCGTCGTCGTCGTGCAGGTCCAGGTCGATCACCAGGACGGGGGCCGCAAAGCCTTCGGCGCGCAGGGTCGCGACGGCGACGGCGACGTCGTTGAAGATGCAGAAGCGCTGCCCCTTGTCGGCGAAGCCATGGTGCAGGCCGCCACCCAGGTTGACTGTCAGGCGCCCCGACGCCAGGGCCAGCCGGCTGGCGGCCAGGGTGCCGCCGACCATCGCGCGCTGGGACTCGACCGCCCGTTCGGCCAGGGCGTCCGGCAGCTCGAAGCCGAAGATGGGCAGCAGCGATGCCGGCTGCGACAGCGAATCGAGGTAGTCGTCCGAGTGCACCCGGCGCAGGTCGCGGAAGCTGGCCGGCTCGGCCCGGTGCAGGTGCCGGCGGTCCAGCAGCCCCGCGGCATCCAGCGCCGCCAGGACGCGCTCCCCCCGCCGTACATCGACGCCCGGCAGGTCGAGCTGGTAGCGGTCGCTATGCACCAGGTCGAGCCGCGGCGCCCACAACCGCCGCACGACCCGCCGCCGCACCCGCCGCGCGCACCGCACACCTGCCTGACAGAGGGCCCCCACCAACCCAGCTTACTCCGCCCGGCCCGGACCTCACCAGCATACCGGCCGCGCTGTCGGCGCCCCCCCGCCCGGCAGCTGGAAGCTCACCGGGATACCGGCTCTGCTAATGTCGGTGGTCAGTTGGGAGGAAGCGATGGACTGGGACGGGATGGACAAGGACGCGGTGGAGCTGCCGATCACGGATGTGCTGGATCTGCATAGCTTCCTTCCCGCGGACGTGCCGGACGTGGTGCGCGACTACCTGGACCTGGCGTATGTGCAGGGGCTGCGCGAGCTGCGCATCATTCATGGGCGCGGCGCGGGGGTGCAGCGGCGCACGGTGCGCGAGCTGCTGGGGCGCGACCCGCGGGTCAAGAGCTTTGGCGACGCGCCGCCCGAAGCCGGCGGCTGGGGCGCCACCTGGCTGAAGCTGCGCGGCGGCCAGCGCTAAAAGCTCGCCACGGCGGCGTGACCATCACCCGCACGCCCGCACACCCGCAAAACTGTCCCGCCAGGTCTAGTGGAACAGCTTGAGGAAGACCAGGTAGAGGACGAAGCCGTGGTCGGGGCCGGCGACGGGCACGCCGGCGTTGAGGGTGATGAAGCTCCTCCAGGGTCCCATGATGCTGCCTTCCAGGCCGGTGCCGCCCAGCAGGGTGTTGTGCATGGCGCTTTCGTTGTCGGTGGCCAGGGCGGCATCGACCAGCACGTCCAGGCGGAAGACGTCGCCAAAATCGAAGCCGTAGCTGAGGTGGCTGAGGTAGGCCTTGGAGGCGATCACGGCGTTGCTGCGAAAGCCTTCGATGCGGGTGCCGCCGAAGTAGCCGAACTCATACTTGCTGAAGCGGTCCAGGTGGTCGCCCGCGTCGTAGTCGACTTCCGCGCCGATTTTCTGGAACCACGGCAGGTACCAGTTCTTGCTCAGCGCCAGGCCGTAGCGTGAAAAGTCGCGGTCGGCGGGGCTGTAGTCGGGGTTGCCGGGTTCTCCCCAGGCGCGCCAGCTGGAGCGGATGCTGTAGCTGTAGTTGCCGGCCAGGGTGTAGCCGAAGCGCGCGTAGTTGGCGTCGAGCTCGGCCGACTGCGCCACGTTGTCGCTCGGCAGCACGAAATTCTTGGCGGTGTTGCTGTTGCGGCTGTAGGACTGCTCCAGCAGGCCGTACTGGACGCCGATGTTGAGAAAGTTGCCGATGGGGTGGCCCAGCTTCAGGTCGAAGTTGGCGGGCAGGATGCGCAGCTCCTGGTTGACGACCTCGCGGCCCTTGTCGTACAGGTCGTCGGTGAACGGCACGGCGATGGCGAAGGCGTCGCCGCCCAGGTGGAAACGCGTGCCGCCCAGGCGCGGATCGGAGGCGCTGGCGACCAGCAGGACGCCGGCAAAGAAGATGTTGGCCTGCTCGCCGGTGTTCTTGAAATCGAAGCTGAAGTAGTTGATGCCGCCGAGCGGCAGCGGATAGCTGAGCGAGTCGTCGTAGAACAGCCCGGCGACGCCGAACAGCTGGCTGGGCGTCGTCCCTTCCTTGACCTGGCGCGGCTCGCCGGGGTGTTTGCGGATCAGGTAGCGCAGGCCGTGGTCGGTTTCCCGCACCATCGTCGCGTCCGAGTCGAGCGCCGCCTGGCGCCGGGCGGCGAAGTCCGTGGGATTGAGGCGGACGTCGGTGAGCAGGGTTTCGCGCTCGACCACCGTGGGAGCGTCGAGGATGGTGAAGATCTGTTCCGCCAGCAGGTGCAGCGGCAGCACGAAGCTGTCGGCGGACCAGGGGGCGGCGTGGCCCTGGGCGTCGATCGGGGAGTAGACCAGCGTCTCTTCGTTGGAGACCACTTCGCCTTCCAGGCCGAGCTGCACGGCGCGGGTCTTCAGGCGCGCGTAGAGCGTGCGGTCGATCCACACGGTTCCCTGGTACAGGTGGCCGCCGGCCCCCGCCGGCGCGAAGTCGACCACCCAGGCGTCGCGGCCGTCGAGCTTTTCGACGCCGCGCAGGCGATACCGATAATCGTGGGTGAACTGGATGGTCAGCGGCGTCGCCGCCGCCTTTTCGGGCTGGATCAGCGGAATCTGCGGCAGGGTTTTGGCGCGCCAGCGCACGCCGTTGACGTACAGCGTCTCCCAGGCCCAATCGGCGCCGGCGTCGTGGCTCCAGAAGTACGGCCCGGTCAGCGCCACGTCGACGCTGGCCGCCCCGGCGCTGGGCTGGAAGCGCAGGTGCGTGGTGTCGGTTGCCGTGTAGGTTTCCAGGCGGCGCCCCTGCGCGTCCTCGAAGACCTGCAGCCGCTTGAGGATCTCCTCGACGGGCATGTCCCGCTCCGACGCCACGGTGACCTTTTCGGCCACCCCCTGCCGCTCGGCGGCGCTCAGCCGTTCCAGCCCCAGCACGACGACGGCGCCGGGCTGGGCGATCCGTACCTCCAGCCCCGCCTGCGGCGCCGGCAGCACCCGGCTGGCCGGCGGGGGCACCGGTCCGGCGGTAAAGGGAAACCGCGTCGGCCGGCGCAGCGCAGGGTCGCCAAAGCGCAGCACCAGGTCGGCCGCGCCCGCACCGCCCGGCGCCGCTTCGCCCGCTCCGCCTGCCGTCGATGCGCCGGCGCCGCCGTGGGCTGGCTGGCCGGCGTCGCCTTGCGGCGCCCCCCCGGTACCGCCCGCGGCGGCCGGCGTCTCGGCGATGACCCGCAGCGCCAGGTCCTTGCCGCGCACGAAGGCCCAGGCCGCCGCGGTGCCTTCAGGGACCGAGCTGGGATCGTAGGACAGGTCGCCGCTGAACTCGCGCGCCAGCACGATCAACGGGTTGCAGACGGCGGCGTCGACGCCGCCCTGGTCGGCGCCCGGCGCGCGGAACAAGGTCAGGTCGAAGCCGCCGGCGGCCTGGCGCGCCGCCTGCGCCAGCGCGCCGCCTGCCGGCGCCGTGGGGTAGGGGAGCAAGCCGATCGCCACCGGCTTGCCCGCGTCGAGGTCGTGCACCCTTTGCAGCGCCGCCGCCTGCGCGCTGGCGGCCGTGGGCGCCGGCACCGTCCCCGGCGCCGCTCCATGTTGGCCGCCGCCGGCGGTCAGGACGACCAGGTCGACGTAGGGGGCGACGTCGGCACCGTAGAAGGCGGTCACCGTCGCCGCGTCGGCAGGCAGCGGCTGGGTCGCCACGTGCGCCCCGGTTTCTGCGCCCGCCAGCGCCACCGTCGCGCGCTTGATCAGAAAGCCGTATTCCGCGGCGTCGAACGGTGGCTCCGGCCTGGCGCCGCCGGCCGTGGGTTGCGGGCGCCAGGTGATCTGGAACCAGGTGTGGGCGGGAGCTGCCGCCGCCAGGTCGCCCGCAGCCGCCAGCTCGACCTGCAAGCGCGCCAGGTTGCGCACCAGCGGCGGCGGCGTGGTGAACACCAGGTTGATCCACGGTGTCGCGCCCACCGCGACCACTGCCTGGGCCGCCGCCGCTGCCGCTGCCACCTGCGGCGCCGGCGCGGCTGCCGCGGCTCCGGTCGCCTGTGGCACCGGCTTCGCCGCCGGCACCGGCGCCGCCGTCGAGGTGGCGTCCGCCGCGTCCAGCTCCACGTCCCAGGCAAGAAACAGCGGGCTGGCCGGCGGCAGGTGCGCCGCCCGCAGATAGGCAAGCAGGTCGAAGGCATGCGCCGCCGGCGGCGCGCCCGCGGCTCCTGGTGCACCCGCGCCCGCGGCTCCGTCGTCAGTTGGAGCGGGCACGTCGGCAGCCGCCGCGGCTGCCGGAGCACCACCGTTGGCGGGCGCGCCGGGCGGCGCATCCAGATGGAGCCCGGCGCAAGGCTGGCAGGGCAGTCCTGACGCCGCCGCGGCGCCGGCGCCCGCCAGCGCGGCCGCGGTGCCGCAGACGACCATCACCCAAGGGAGCAGCAGCGGCACAGGGCGATGGACCATGGCGGCAAGCATAGATGGGCTGGCGCGCCGAGTCACGCAGCCAGCCGAGTCGCGCAGCCAATCGGCGAGCGCGCTGCAATGCACATTGGGAGTAGAATCGCAGCCACACTATGGAGTTCTCTGGCCGGCTCAATTCGTTCCCGCCGAGCGACCTCCTGCAGTGGGCACTCAACGACCGCCGTTCGGGAGCGTTGGTGCTGCGCCGCAGCGAGCGGGAAAAACGCGTGTACTTTCACGGCGGGGAGGTCATCGCCTGCCTGTCGAACGACCCGGCCGAATTCTATGGGCAGCACCTGCTGCTCAACGGGCACCTGCAGCAGGACCAGCTGTTTACGGCGCTGACCTATTGCACCACCCAGGGGGTGCGGCTGGGCACGGCCCTGCTGGAGCTCGGCCTGATGAGCCCCGAGCGGGTGCAGCAGACCCTGCGCGCGCAGATCGAAGATTCGATCTGCGACCTGTTCCTGTGGGAGCGCGGCGTCTTCTACTTCCGCGCCGAAATGCCGCAGGAAGAGGAGATCCTGCCCGAACCCATCCACGCCATGGGCCTGATCATGGAAGGGACGCGCTGGCTCGACGAGTACCGGCGCATCCGCAAGCTGTTCGTCCACGACAACATGGTGGTGCGCCGCGGCGCCGGCTGGCCGGGTGAGGGGCTGACGCCGGTCGAGCGGCGCGTCGCCTCCGAGCTGGACGGCAAGCGCACTCTGGCGGAGCTGTACAAGGCCGTCCGCGGCTCCTACTTCCGCTTTCTGGAAGCGGCGTACAGGCTGGCGATCGCGACGGTGCTCGACATCGATTCGGTGGGCGAGCCGATCGATCACAGCACCAGCGAGATGAGCGTCTACGACCTGCTGCTGGAGCAGGCGACCGAGGAGCAGATCCTGGTCGCCCAGCGCCACATGGCGGTGCCGCTCGACCTGCTGGAGCGCTGGGTGCCGGTCTGGGTGGGGGAGCCGGGAGCCGAAGAGCAGACCCGCATGCCGGCGCGCGCGCGCGACTTCTACGCCCGGCTCGACGGCAGGACCACGCTGGGCGACGCCTTTTCCGGTGATGCGCGGCTGCGCGGACGCGAAATGGACCTGTTGCTGCTGCAGCTGCAGAAGGGGCGCCTGGCTCTGCTGCCGGGGTCGGTGGAGGCGCTGGAGGCCGAGGCCGACCGCCGCGGCTCGCCGCCGCTCGACCGCTGGTGGCAGCGGGTCTTCGCCCCCCGGCCCAAGGGCCCGCCGGCGCGCTGAGCGCCGCGGCGCTTCAGGCCGTGGCGTCGGCGTTGCGCTCGCCGGAAATGATGCGCCAGCCGATCACCTTCTCGTCGATCTCGCGCAGCCGGTTGGCCACCAGGCGGCACAGCAGCTGCATGAATTCGAGCGCCGCGTGGGGGTCCATGGCCAGGATCTCGCGCACCATCGCCTGGTCGAGCGTCAGCACGGTGAGCGGTCCGGCGTAGGCGCGCGCGTCGGCGGAGCGCGGCTCGCCGTCGATCAGCGCCATCTCGCCGAAGAAGTCGCCGCGTTCCAGGATGGCAAGCGCTTCTTCGCCGGCGCCGGGGATGAACTTGCTGATCATCGCCTTGCCTTCCAGGATGATGTACATCTCGTTGCCCTCGTCGCCTTCCTGGAAGAGCGACGCGCCGGCGGCAAAGCGCTCCTCGCGCGAGAAGGTGGCCAGGGTGATCAGCTCGCTGCGCGACAGCCCCTGCTCGCGGAAGAGCCGGATCTTGTCGGTCGATTCCACCTTGATCGCCGCCGGCGGCGGCACCGCCGGGTGTTTGCGCAGGCGCAGGAAGTTTTCGGGCATCGATTCAGAGGCAAAGAACCCCTTCAGCTGGTCGTTGGTGGCGCGCAGCTTTTGCGCCAGGCTGTGCCAGAAGCTCCAGTACAGCTTGACCCCCAGCTCGGGAGCGTCCTCGATCAGCGCGTCCAGCGCCGCCGCCTCGCAGCGGAAGACCTGGCAGGCCGCAAGCGCGCTGGCGTCGGAGCTGCGGTCGAGGCCGGTGAAGAAGCTCACTTCCCCGAACAGGCTCCCCGGCTCCAGCTTGCCGAGCGTGAAGGTGCCGTAGGCGGTGGGGCGCTGGATGAGGATTTCGCCGCGCTCCAGCAAGTAGAGATCGCGCCCTTCGCTCTGGTGGGCGAACACCAGGGCGCCGGTTTCGTGGATCTCTTCCTTGACCACCGAGGTGAGGCGGAAGATCTGCTCGTCGCTCAGGTGCGACCACAGCTTCATCCGGCGCAGGCGCGCCGCCAGGTGGAGCTTGCCGCCATCGGAAACCTCGGGAGGCGGCGTGGTGGTGGCGAAGGTGGCGCCGGGGGAGAAGCCGCCCTGCTCCAGGAAACGCTCGCGGTGCCACTCCAGGCGATCGAAGGCGGTGCGGATCTCCTCCTGCCGGTCGTGGAACAGCTGCGCCAGCTCGCGGCCGCCCAGGCCCAGGATCTGCTTGAGCGTCTGGATGCGGCGCCGCAGCCGCCGCCCGCCCTCCTCATCCCCCACGTCGAGCAGCAGAAAGGCGTGGATGGTCGCCGCCAGCGCCGCCTCGAAGCGTTTGCGCTCGTATTCGGCGCGGCTCAGCGCTTCCGCGACGTGGCGGTTGAAGGGGTTGAGACGCAGCGCCTTGCCGAGCTCTTCGGCGGCGCCTTCGAAGTCCTTGCGCCGCAGCAGCAGGCGGCCGTGCAGCTGCGAATGGGCGGGGTTGGCCAGGTCCTTGGCCTTGGCCACTTCAAGGCATTCGATGGCGCGCGCGCTGTCGCCCCGCTCGGCGTAGAGGTAGGCCAGGCCGAGGAAGTGGGCGGCGTCGATGGCGTTGCGGCGAAAGCCTTCGCGCAGGACGTCGCGCAGGCTGCGCCCGCGGCCGTCGCCGCCGCCTTCGCTCTGCTGCAGCTTGCGCACTTCCGCCAGCGCCAGCTTGACCTTCAGGTTTGCGGGATCCAGCCGCAGGGCCAGCAGCAGCAGCTCGGCCGCCTCGTCGTGCCGGGACGCGGCGCTGACGCGGCGCGCCAGGTCGGCGATCTCCTCGACCTCGACGCCAAGGGCCGGGGATGGGGATTGGTTCTGCGGTTCGCTCATGCCGGAAGGTGGTGCGCGGCCATCTCCACAATCCAAGCTATCGCCGCCACCGCGCGAGATAGACCTGGGGCAGTGTAGCATGGCGGGTCATGGCGCCCCCGCCCCCACTCCCGCCATCACCGCGCTCCGCGGCTGCCGAGCTCACCGCTGAAATGCGCGATGCCATCGACCGCTGCCGCCGCGGCAGCTGGAAGGACGGCCTGCCGCTGCTCGCCCGCCTGGCGGAAGAAGGCGACCGCAAGGAGGGCCGGCCGCTGCCGGCGCTGGTCTATTCCTATCTGGGCTACGGCATCGCGCTACGCCAGCAGCGCGTCCAGGAAGGGCTGAAGCTCTGCCAGCACGCCATCAAGGTGGAGTTCTACCAGGCCGAAAACTATCTCAACCTGGCGCGCACCCTGATGCTTGCCGGCCAGCGGCGCCCGGCCGTGCGCGCCGTCACCGACGGCCTGAAGGTCGAGCCCGACCATGCCGGGCTGCTCGACCTGCAGCACGAGATCGGCGTGCGGCGAAGGCCGGTGCTGCCTTTTCTGAATCGGAGGAACCCGCTGAACCTGCTGCTGGGCAAGCTCCGCCACATCCTCCGCCCGGCGCCCGCGGGAAGCGTTCAGAAGGACTGAACCGGGGCGGGGCGGGGATGGGCGGTTGAGCGCTACCGCGAGGTCGCGACCGGAGTGGGCCTGAGGTCGTCGAAGACGATGCCCAGGTTTTGCGCTCCGGCGTCGCGGCACATATCCATGAACGTCGCCACCTTCTCGTAGGTCAGCTCGCCATCGGCGGCGAAAAAGATCACCTTGTTCTGGCGCCCGGTCAGCGCGGTGCGCAGGCGGCCGGGAAAGTCGGCGGTTTCGACCGGGGTCTTGTTGATGAATGCGTGGCCCTGATCGTCAAGCCGCACGATGATCTGATCGGCGTCGGGCTGCGGCGTCGCGGTGGTGACCTTGGGCGGCACCTGCACCGGATAACCCATCTGCAGCAGCGGCACCGCCACCATGAAGATGATGAGCAGCACCAGCACCACGTCCACCAGCGGCGTGATGTTGATGTCGCTGCGAATTCCGCCGGCTCCGCCTTGTACGTCCATTGCCATGGGGCACGACTCCTTTTCTGCGCTTATCCGGCGGCGCCCGACTTGAGCTTCTCGGTCACCAGGCCGACGCGGCTGAACCCCGCCTCGTTGATCAGCTTCATGACGTCACGCACCTTTTTGTACTTGAGGCGGCGGTCGGCCTTGAGCACCACCGACTTGTCCGGAAACTGGTCGTGGGTGTTCTTGAGCTGTCCCGCCACCTGGTCGTCCGGCACCCAGTTCTGACTGACGAAGACGCTGCCGTCCTGCTTGACCGAGATGGTCAGCTGCTTGCTGTTCTCGGGCATCTTGTCGGGCTCGTGCGTTTCCGGCAGGGCGACGTCGATGCCCTTTTGCAGCATCGGCGTGACCACCATGAAAATGATCAGCAGCACCAGGCACACGTCCACCAGAGGCGTCACGTTGATCTGACTCCGCACCTCCTGGACGAGCTGCGGTTTAGCGCGCCGCGGCAGCATTCCGGCTCCTCTGCTTCATGAAGAAGTCGACCAGCTCGGAGGAGGAGTTGGACATTTCCACCTGCAGCCGCTCCAGCTGGTTGGTGAAGTAGTTGAACACCCAGGCGGCCGGAATGGCGACGGCCAGGCCGATGGCGGTGGAAACCAACGCTTCGGCGATACCGGCGGACACCGCGCCGATGCCGCCCGAGCCGGTCAGCGCCATGCCGGTGAACGCCTTGATGATGCCGACGACGGTGCCGAACAGACCGATGAAGGGGGTCAGCGTGGCGATCGTCGCCAGGCCGCCGATGCCGCGCTTGAAGTCCGAGGTGGTGAGCAGCGCGGCACGCTCGACGGCGCGGCCGGCGGCTTCGACGATCTCGACCTGCGACAGCGGGCTGGTGGCGCTTTCGTACTGGAAGGACTGCAATCCGGCGGCGACGACGCGGGCCAGGTGGCTCTGCGGGAACTTCATCGCCGCGTCGATGGCGGCCTGCGGCCGGTCGTGCTTGAGGTGATCGGTGGCCAGTCTGGCGAACTCAAGCGACTGCTTGCGCGCCTTGCGGAACAGCAGCCAGCGCTCGACGGACACGTACAGCGTCCAGATGGAGAGTATCGCCAGGATGACGACCACCCCTTTGTTGATGATGCTCATTTCCTGCCACACAACCGCTGGACTTAGGCCGCCCATTCGCTTCTCCTTGTCATAGCGTTGAGATCAAAGGGAACCAGGCTTCACTGCACCTGAAAGTTGACGGTGAGCGTGTAGTAGACCTTGACCGGCTTGCCCTGCAGCGTCGCCGGCTTGAACCGCCACTTCTGGACGGCATCCAGGGCCGCGCGGTCGAGGCCCAGCGGCATCCCCTTGAGGATGTGCGCGCCGGTGACGTTACCCTGCGCGTCGATGATCGCCTCGATGATGACGACGCCCTGGACGCGCGCCTTGCGCGCCGGCTCGGTGTAGATCGGCGGCGGCGACGAGATCTTTTCCGGCTTGGTGACGGCGCCGCCGACGCGCAGCGGAGCGTCGTCCACCGCGCCGCCGACGACACCGCCTTCGGTGCCGCCCGGCACGCCGCCGGCAACGCCGCCCGGCACGCCGCCGGGAACGCCGCCTTCGACGCCGCCGCTATCGGGGGGCGCTTCGTCCTTGATCGGTTCGGGGAGCTTGTCCGGTACCACGACAGGCTGCACCGGCTCGGTCGGCTTGAACACCGGCACCTGCTTGACCACCGGCTTGGGCGCCGCGGGAGGAGGAGGCGGCGGTGGAGGTGGCGGTGGTGGTGGCGGCGCGGCGTTCATGAATACCACGTTGATCGGCGGCTCTTCGACCGCCGGCACCTGCCAGTACTGCGCGAAGAGCATGCCGCCCAGCGCCGCCAGCTGCAGGATGAGCGCCGAGGTGAGGATCCACCAACGGACGCCTCGGCTGTTCCTTTTCTTGTCCAGCGCGACCAGGGAATTCTCAAACATCGGCGGTCCCCTATTTGGCCTGGCCGGCGGCGGGCGCGGCTGCCTGCGCCTTTTTCCGCAGATCCAGGCCCTTCTTCAGCCAGGTCTCGGCATCGTTCACGTCGTTGGTGCGCGCGACGTCGGTGGTTTCGAGCTTCGCTTTTTCGCGCAACATCAGGCCGAGGTAGAACATCGCGTCGAAGTAGTCAGGCTTCAGCTCGACCGCCTTGCGCAGCGATCCCAGGCCCATTTCGACCTTTGCCTGCTTGGTCGCAAAGTCGATGCTGTTGTTGTTGTAGACCTTGCCCCAAGCCGCGACCCCGATTGAATAGAGGGAGATCGGCTGTTCGGGACCAGGGGTTTCCAGCGCCAGCTTTTCGGCGTCTTCGAGGCGTCCCGCCTGGATCAGCACGTTGATCCGATATTTGTTCCACTTCGGATCGTTGGCTTCTTCGGGGTGCTGCTTTTGCAGGGTATCCACGAACGAAAGCGCCTGGGGATACTGCTTGGAATTGACCAGGATGGACATCAGGTAGTCCTGGACCTTGGCGTCGTCGGGATTGTCCTTCAGGTAGTTCTCGAATGCAGTGGAAGCGGTGTGCGCGTAATCGAGGTTCTTGGGCGTGTCGTCGCCGGGACGGTAGAGCGCCAGCGCGGTCAAGCCCACCGAGCGCCATTCGAACGTCGCCGACGGGTCCAGCTGCAGCCCTTTTTGGAACTCTTTGAGCGCTTCGCTGTATTGCTCCTGCTGGTACAGCGAATTGCCCTTCTTCATTTCGACTCGCGCTTCCAGCTTCTGGCAGCCGGACAGCAACGGCAGTACCAGGAGAGCCGGTGCGGCGAGGGCCAAGGTTCTACGCATTCGTCACCTCTTCCCCCTTAGATGGGTGTGCCTCCGCGGCGGTTCCGCCGCTGCCCCGCGGATTGGCGGATACCACTACGTGCCGTTGCCAAAGACAGACGACGCGCGCCTTCCCCCACCCGCTGCTCTTGAGCATGGCGCGCCAGTTTACCTTGGGAGGGATGCTTGTCAAGTGGGACGATCCCCTTTCGATCCAAGGTCGTGGGCCCCTCTGGGCCGAGGCGAATGCAAAGGCCAGGCCGTGGTTCCCGAGCCCATGTCTGCGATGGGGGCCGACCTGGCGGGTAGCCGGTTCAACGGATTGAACCCAAAGTTGCACGCCGATCCATCACGCCGTAGCGATTTCTGCTCATTGCCCTCCCGGGACCAGACCCTGGATGCTAGTGGAAAACGGCGCCGTTGCCAACTGCTTTGCGCCCGAGAGGCTGTTTGAGGCACCTTGTAGGGAGAACCGGAGCGTGTCAGACTCCGCCAGCGTCAGTCCTGGAGCTGGAAGGTATGCGCGCCGGCGTCCAGGCGCACCGCGGGAGCCGCCGCGGCACGCGGGGGCGCCGCGCCCCGCGCCATGGAAATGGAATAGGGAGGTTCCCCTTTGCTGCGAGGCATCTTTCAACCCAAGCCGCTGCGCGCGATCCTGGCCTCGGCCGAAGCTTCCGAATCGTCGCTGAAGCGCACCCTGGGGCCGGTGCAGCTGACGCTGCTGGGCATCGGCGCGATCATCGGCGCCGGGATCTTTTCGACCGTCGGCACCGCCGCGGCCGGCGGCGGCGATCACCTGGGAGCCGGCCCCGCCCTGATCCTTTCGTTCGTGATGACCGCCGTCACCTGCGGCTTCGCGGCGCTGTGCTACGCCGAGTTCGCGTCGATGGTGCCGATCTCGGGCTCCGCTTATACCTACGCCTACGCCACCCTGGGCGAGCTGGTCGGCTGGATCATCGGCTGGGACCTGATCATCGAATACGCGGTCGGCAACGTCGCCGTCGCCATCTCGTGGGCGGGCTACTTCCAGGAGCTGCTGCGCGGTTTCGGCATCCGCTTCCCCGATTGGCTGGCGACCGACTACCGCACCGCCTTCGACGGCGCCCGCCAGCTGGCCGAGGCGCGCGCCGCCGGCACCGATCCGTCCACCCTGGGCGATACCGTGGCGCAGGGAGCCAACGCCCTGGCCCGGGCGCCGCACCTGTTCGGAGTGCCGGTGATCTTCAACCTGCCGGCGGTGGCGATCGTCATGCTGGTCACCTGGGTGCTGGTGATCGGCATCCGCGAAAGCGCCTGGTTCAACTCCGCGATGGTGACGCTCAAGCTGGTGATCATCGTGTTCTTCGTCGGGCTGGGCGGCGTCTACGTCAAGCCGGCCAACTGGCACCCGTTCGCCCCCAACGGCTTTGCCGGCATCTCGGCGGCGGCGGCGATCATCTTCTTCGCCTACATCGGCTTCGACGCCGTATCGACGGCGGCGGAGGAGACGCGCAACCCGCAGCGCGACATGCCGCTGGCGATCATCGCCAGCCTGGTGGTCTGCACGATCATTTATATAGCCGTCGCGGTGGTGCTCACCGGCATGCTGCCCTGGCGGCAGCTGGGCACCGCCGAGCCGCTGGCCACCGCTTTTTCGGCGCTGGGGATGAAGTGGCCGGCGCTGTTCATCTCGTTGGGAGCGGTGTTTGCCACCACCTCGGTGCTGGTGGTGTTCCAGCTCGGCCAGCCGCGGATCTTCTTTTCGATGGCGCGCGACGGCCTGCTGCCGAAGTGGGCGGCGAAGGTCCATCCCAAGCACCGCACCCCTTACGTCACCACCTGGCTGAGCGGCATCCTGGTGGCGGTGTTCGCCGGCCTGCTCAACATCAACGAGGTCGTCGAGCTGACCAACATCGGCACGCTGTTCGCGTTCCTGCTGGTCTGCATCGGCATCGTCATCCTGCGCCACCGCGACCCGGATCGGCCGCGGCCCTTCCGCGTGCCGCTCGGTCCGTGGCTGCTGCCGCTGCTGGGTTCCGCCTCGTGCATCTTCCTGATGGTCTACCTGCCGCCGTCGTCGTGGTGGCGCTTCATCGGTTGGCTGGTGCTCGGGATGTCGATCTATTTCTCCTACGGCTACAACCAGAGCGTGGTCGGCCGCGAGATGGGCAGGGCGGACAGGACGCCGCCGGCGCTCAAGGCGGCGGCCATCGGCTTCCTGCTGCTCGCGCTGGCTCTGTTCACCATCCCGCACGACGCCTCGCTGCCGCGGCTGCTCGCCCTGGCGCTGCCGCCCGCCGGCGCCGCGCCGCCGGCCGATCACCTGCGCTCGCTGCTCGGCCTGCTGACCGGCGTCTGCGGACTGGTGTTGGCGGCGGCGGGGCTGATCAAGGAATGGCGGCGGGGCGAGGGTACGGCAGCACCCGCCGGTGCCGGCAGCGGCCGGTGAGCGCGATGCCCGCGGAGACCCGCCGGGGAGGCTCGGCGGCGCCCGCGGGTCCGCACTCCAGTGCGCGGCGGCTTCGGTGATAGGCTGACGCCGCCCCTTCGCTCAGCGGAGCCAGCCCATGAAGCCCGTGTTCGCCACCCTGCTGCTGGTCGGGGCGGCGGTGACGTCGCCCGCCGCCGCGGCGGCAGCCATGGGCGGTCGCCTGGCCCAGGCGGCCACCACCGCCGCGGCGCCGCAGCCTGACCCTGGTGCCGACGGTTGCGGCGCCGCCGCCGCGGCCCCCTGCGCGACGCCAAGCCCGGCACCCGGCAGGTCGTCCACGGCACCCGCCGCGCCGGCACCTGCCGCCGGCGACCCGCCCGCTGCTCCTGCCGCGGCCGGTATGGGCGGTTCGGGTGCTACGGGCGGCGGTGCCGGCGCCTCTGCCGGCGACCGGGTCCGCCCGCCGTCGATGCCGGCGCTGTTCGGCTCGTACGGCCGCAGCCGCGAATCCTCGGGCACGTCGTGGCAACCCGAATCGGCGCCGCGCGACGCTCTTTTCCGCAGCGACGGCGCCTGGCAGTCGGCGTTTTCCGCCATGGTGTTTGCGGCGTACGACGACCAGGAGGGGCCGCGCGGCTCCATCCGATGGTTCAGCCGCAACTGGGTCGCCGGCGATGCGGCGCGCGAGCTGGGGCCGGGACGGCTGGGGCTGCGCACCATGCTGTCGCTGGAACCCTGGACGATCGGCCGCGCCGGCTATCCCCTGGAATTGCAGACCGGCGGCACCGCCAACGGCAGGACGCCGCTGGTCGATCGGCAGGCGCCCGACGACCTGGTCGAAGAGCTGGCCGCCACCTACAGCCTGGCGATGGCGTCCGAAAGCTCGGTCTTCGTGTATGCCGGTCTGCCCGGCGAACCGGCGCTTGGGCCGCCGTTTTACATGCAGCGCTTCTCGGCCATGGACAACCCCGAGGCGCCGCTGTCGCATGAATGGATCGATTCGACCCACACCTCCTACGGCGTCGCCACCCTGGGCTGGATCATGGGCGAGCTCAAGCTGGAGGGCTCGTCGTTTCACGGCCGGGAGCCGGACGAGCACCACGTGGATTTCGAGTCGCCCAGCCTGGACTCCTACTCCTTCCGCGCCACCCTGGAGCCCGACCCGGGATTGGCGGTGCAGGCCAGCTACGGCTACCTCACCAGCCCCGAGCAGCTGCACCCCGACGTCAACGTGGACCGCTGGACGGTCTCGGTGCTGTACAACACGCCGCTGGCGGAGGACGGAAACCTGCAGACCACCTTCGCCTGGGGCCGCAACCAGCGCCATCCGGGGCGGACCACCGACGCCTACCTGTTCGAGGGGGAGGCCGCGTTCCTCAGCCGCCACACGTTCTTCTATCGCCTGGAGCAGATCGAGAACGACGAGCTGGTGCCGGACATTTTCGGCGACCTGGTGACGTTGGGCCACGGCGGCCAGCCGCCGGTGGCGCTGGTCACCAAGGTCGGGGGTGGGTACGTGTACGACCTGCTGGTCGGCGAGTCCTACCGCGTCGGCGCCGGCTTTGACGTCAGCGTCACCCACATCGCGTCGCGCCTGGAGGTCCCCTACGGCTCCGATTGGGTCCCCGGCTGGATGCTCTTCCTGCGCTGCCGCGTCGGCGGCGCGGGTCACTAGTTCCGGCTGGTACCTCCCAAATCGGAAGTGGAAAAGCCGGCCGCCGGCGCGGCCCCGCGGGCCGGTGGCAGGCGGATTGCTACTGGCAGGCCCATGATCGATCGGGTGGGACCCACGGAGAAGCCAGGCAAGCCGCACCCTCGCCATGCCAACAGGGCGCATGCGGCGCAAGCGACGGACGCTCCGGCCGGGGCGGCAGCGCCGGACAAGGCCGGGCCGAAGCGCCGGAAGGATGCCGCGGCGAAGCGGCGCCGCTGGACGCCGCGGGGCCGGCGGCGCCTGCTGGTGTGGCTGGGGGTGGCGCTGGTCGCCGCGGCGCTCGCCGTGGTCACCTTCGGCTTGAGCGCGCTGGACGGTCCCTTGCGCACTCAGCTGGAGCGCAGGATGAACCAGAACCTGCACGGCTACCGGGTGTCCCTGGGACACGCGCACGCCGCGCTGTTCGGCCTGCGGCTCAACCTGAACGACCTGGTGGTGCGGCAGGAGGCCAATCCCGAGCCGCCGGTTGCCGACCTGCCGCGCCTGCACCTGAGCGTCCAGTGGCTGTCGCTGCTGAGCTTCCACCTGGTCGGCGACGCCTTTTTTGACCGCCCGCGCATCCACGCCAACCTGCCGCAGCTCTCCAGCGAGGCGCACGACCGCATGAGCCCCAGGCAGCGCGGCTGGCAGCAGGCGCTGGAATCGATCTTCCCGCTCAAGTTCAACAGCTTCCGCGTCCGCGACGGCGCCATCGTCTACGTGGACGAAGACGCGCAGCACCCGCTCGAGATCACCCATTGGGACCTCGAGGCCAACAACATCCGCAACATCGACTCGCGCGACCGCACCTATCCGTCGCCGTTCCATTCCGAGGGCAAGATCTTCGACACCGGCGGCTTCATCATCGCCGGCAACGCCGACTTCCTGGCCGTCCCCTTCCCGGGCGTGCGCGGGACCTACAAGCTGGTCAGCGTGCCGCTCGACCGGCTGGCGCCGATCGGCGCGCGCACCAACCTGGAGATTCACGGCGGCCGCATCAGCACCAACGGCGAGGTGGAATATTCGCCGCGCTACCGCTCGGTGCACGTCGTCGACGTGCGCCTGGACGCGGTGCACGTCGACTACGTGCACAGCAGCGCCACGGCCCAGGCCGAAAAGCGGCGGGGCGAAGAGGTCGCGGCGGCCGCCAAAGCCGCCGCCAGCTCGCCGGTGCGCATCGCCATCGACCAGATCCACATCGTCGACGGCAACGTCGGCTTCGTCAACCACGCCACCAACCCCTCGTATCGCGTCTTCGTCGACCAGGCCAGCCTGGTGGTCCAGAACCTGGACAACCGCCAGGCGCAGAGCGGCGCTCCGTCCGCGGCCCACCTGCGCGGGCGCTTCATGGGCACCGGCAGCGGCAAGGTGGACGCCACCTTCCGCCCGCAGTCGCCCACCGAAGACTTTGCCGCCGAGGTTGCGCTGGAGGACGCCCAGCTGACGGCGGTGAACGACGTGCTGCGCGCCTACCACATGGTGGACGTCGCCGCGGGCACCCTCTCCCTCTACTCCCAGGTCACGGTCAAGGGCGGCAAGGTCCAGGGCTACGTCAAGCCGCTGCTGCGCGACGTGCGGGTCTACGATCCGCAGAAAGACCGCGCCAAGCCCCTGGGCACCAAGATCAAGGAGAAGGTCATGAACGTCGCCGCCAAGGTGCTGAAGAACCGCGACACCGGCGTCGTCGGCACCCGCGCCGAGCTCTCCGGCCCCGTCAACGCGCCGCACACCAGCTTGAGCCAGATCCTGGTCGGCCTGCTGCACAACGCCTTCGTCAACGCCCTGCTGCCCGGCTTCGACCAGGCCACCCGGCAGAAACACGCCGGCTAGCCGGCAGCCAACGGCTCGGCGGGCCAAGGGCGGCGCCGGGCCGCGATCCGGGCGCCGCGGACGGGACCTGGGTCGCGATCAGGGCGCTGCGGGCGCCGGCGGCTGGCGCGGCGCCAGGGGCAGGATGCGGCCTTCGTTGCCGGCGGGTTGCAGGATGCCCAGGATGTCGGCCAGGGTGGGCGCCAGGTCCAGGGTGGAGACGCGGGCGGAGATGCGGGCCGGGTGGATGCCGGAGCCGGCGAGCAGCAGCGGGACCTGGGTGTCGTAGGAGTAGGGGGAGCCGTGGGTGGTGCCCCGGCCCTTGCCGGGCATCCAGAAGGGATCGGTGATCAGCACCACGTCGCCGCTCACGGCGGGGTGAAAGCTGCGCTCGATGCGGGCGCCGACGTCGGTACGGGGCAGGCGGCCTTCCAGGATGCGGGTGCGGGTGTAGGCGGCATAGATGCCGGGCACCGCGGCGAGCGCGGTGGCGGCGACGTCCTCGGCCTGGGCGTGCTGGATCTTGTGGGCATCCAGGGCGGCCAGGTTGAGGTAGAAGTTGGATTCGACCAGGGCGGTCACCCAGTCGCCGGGACCGTAGGCGGCCTCCAGGGCGTGCGCCGCGGCGGTGCGCAGGGCTGCCTCGTCGATCAGGCCGGCAGGCATGTGGGCGTCGCGCAGCGCCCCGGGCAGCGGCGATACGCCGTGGTCGGCGCTTAGCGCGATGACCACGCGGTCCAGGCCGCCGGGCACGGTGCGGGCCAGAAAGTCGAAGAACTCAGCCAGCTGGCCGTCGGTGCGGACCGCGGCGTCCAGCACCTCGGGGCTGTCGGGACCGTAGGCGTGGCCGATGTAGTCGTTGCTCGACAGGTTGATGGCCAGCAGGTCGGGGACGTCGTCGCGGCCCAGTTGCTCGTGCTCGATCAGATCGCGCGCCGTGCGCAGGACAAATTCGTTGCCGAACGGCGTGGTGGTGAAGGCGCCGTAAAACGCCTTTCCCGCCTTGGCCGCGCCGCCGTCGATGCGATGCGGGAAGTGGGTGCCCAGGTGATGGGGATCGCTGGCATGGGCGCCGTCGGAAGTCCACGCCCGCGCCAGGGCCTGGGGCGGCACCGAGGGCAGCCACTGCTTGCCGAACCAGGCGTCGATGCGGTGTTCGGCGTTGACCGCGGCGACCCACGCCGGCAGCGTGCCGTCGGGCCGGTAGAAGCGGCTGCTGATCCAGGCGCCGCTGTCTTCGTCCAGCCACAGCACGCCGTCCGCCAGGTGGCCCGCCATCAGCACCGCGGCGCGGTCCTTGAAGGCCAGCCCCCACACCTTGGCCCGCCCGCCGGTCGCCATCTTCAGCTCGTCGCCCACGGTGCTGACCAGGAGCGTCGCCGGCGACACGCCGGTGCGCTCGTCCGCTTTACCGGCCGCCGCCATGCCGCCACCGCCCGCCATGGCACTGCCCGGCGCGGGGCCGGCGGCCGTGCCGCCGCCCGGCGTGGCGCCGGCGCTTCCACCGGGGGCCGCGCCGGGAAGCCCCACCAGCGGGCTCGCCGCGTCCTCGACGCAGTAGCGGGTCCGGCCCAGCGCGCGGTCGTACCACTCATTGCCGACGATCCCCGACTTGTAGGGCGGCGCCCCGGTCAGCAGGATGGAGTGGCCGGGCCCGGTGTACAGCGGGAAGTGATCGTGGTGGGCGTCCGCAAACCAGGCGCCGCGTTCCATCAGGTAGCGGAACCCCCCCGGCTGGGCGTCCGTCCCCGCCGGCCGGTACAGATCGCCAAACCGCGTCAGGTAGTCGCCGCGGAACTGATCGATCGAAATCAGCACCACCAACCGCGGCCGCTCGCCCAATCCGCCGCCCGCGCCACCGCCTCCGGTGTCCCGTCCCAGCAGGGGCATCCCCAGCAGCGCCAGGCAGCCGACGATCACCGCCAGTGCCGCCATCCGCAACGCTTCCGACCGCCGCACCAACCTCTGCATGCCGCTTCCCTCCAGCCGCTGCCGCCATACCCGCGGTGCCGGAAAGCCTACCACCCTGGTTGCCTGGGTTGGGGGGCTAGCCGGCGGGGGCGCCGGGGAGGGTTTTGCCGCGCACGGTGAGCAGGAAGTCGTCCAGGGTTTTGCCGGGTTCGGGCGCGAAGGTGTCTGCGGTGATCTCCAGGTCGGCGATGCGGTCCAGACGGAAGCTGCGGAAGTCGTTGCGGGTTTCGCACCAGGCGACCTGGGTCCAGACGGCTCCCCAGTAGAAGAGGCCGAGCGGCCGCACGGTGCGCTGGGAGGGGGCGCCGTCCTGGCGCTGGTAGCGGAAGCGGGTCTTGCGCCGTTCCAGGGTGGCGCGGCGCAGCAGGCCGACCAGGCGGACCGGGTAGGGGTGCAGCTGCGGCGCGAAGAGCGCTTCGCCGGGATCGTCCAGCTCGGCGGGAAGGACGGCTTCGATCTTGCGCAGCGCGTTGCCGGCGGCCTGCGACAGGTCGGGATCGGCCCAGGAGCGGACCATCCGGGCGCCCAGGCGCAGGGCCTGCAGCTCTTCACGGTCGAACATCAGCGGTGGCAGCTCGAAGCCGCGGCGCATGCGGTAGCCGACGCCCGCGGCGCTCTCGATGGGCAGGCCGCAGGCGGAAAGCTCCTGCACGTCGCGGTAGATGGTGCGCTCCGACACCTCCAGCGCCTGCGCCATGTCCCGAGCGGTCGAGACGCGGCGCCGGCGCAGATACAGGACGATCTGAAACAGCCGGTCCGCCCGCCGCATGGGGTTAGCTTAGTGCCTGGCGCGGCCGGACTGGTACCAGCCAGGGTCACTACACGCCGCTTTGCCCATGGGCGGGATGCCGGCATCTCCTACTGTGGCGAGTGGAGCCCGACGCGGTTGCCCTCGGGGTCGTCGAAATAGGCGATCGACCCGATCTGGTCCGACAGCTTGATCTTGTCGCCGACCAGCTGGCCGCCCGCCGCCGTCACCCGCGCCATCGCTCCGTCCAGGTCGCCGCCGGCATCCAGGTAGACGACGATGCCCTGGGTGCTGGGCACGTACCGGTCGGCGCGCACCAGGGCGCCGCCGACGCCGCTGCCCTGGGTGTATGGCAGGACCGCCATGTCTACGCCGGCGACCGTGCCGCGCCGCAGCTCGCCATTGAGCACGGCGCCATAAAAGCGCTCGGCGCGGGACAGGTCGGTCACCGGGATCTCGAACCAGTTGAGGGCATTGTTGGTCATGATCTTCTCCTTTGGGTTGGCATCGATCGGCGGCAGCGCCGCCCGATGGGAGAGATCCTGACCGGGTGCTCCTGACAGCGTCCTGTCAGGAGAGTTGGCTCAACCGACGATCTGTCGGTAGCAGTGGAGCATCGACGGCAGCGGCTCCTGCCACAGCCAGCCGACGTCGATCCAGAAGCCGGCCATCACCGCCGAGTCCAGGCGGCCCGCGGTCAGCGTCCGCGTCTGGTAGGCGCTGTCGGCGTCGGCGAGGGCATCGGCGGGGGAGTCGGTGTCGAAGCTGAAGTCGCCCGGGGCGTCGGAGCTGGTGGGGACGCCAAGCTCGGCAGGGAGGCCCGGCAGGAGTGTATGCACCTGCACCGAGCGGGAGAACGAATCGATCAGCCAGATCTCAGGGACCCTTGCCTGCCGATACCGGGGCAGCTTGCGGCGCACGTCCGTGCGCGGGCGGCCGCCGGAGAGCTCGATCACCAGGTCGGCCGGTCCCTCCATGCGCTGCGGACCCATGAGATGACGGCGGTCCTGCCGCACCCACATCACGTCCGGTTCGGGCGACCACCGCGGGTCGAGGCGCATCGGGTAGCGCCCGCCCACGGCCATGCCGCCTCCCCGTTCGCCCACGAACGCTTGCATCAACCCGCTGAGAAGGGCGAGACGCGATTCGTGCCAGAACGAGGCTGGCTCGCTGACCAGGTCCCCGCCCAGCAGCTGCCAGGGACTGTCTTCGCCGAGCGCGTAGTAGGTCTCTTCCGTGACGTTGCGGATGATGGCTGGTCGTGGTGCTCTTGCTGTCTGACGCATCTTCGCAAAATATCACCGCTCGCCTATGCCCGCCATCCCTATACGCCACCGCGGGGAAGGGCACCGGTGGCGCCTGCTGGGGGGCGGGGCCAGCGGGGCCAGCCGGGCGGCTAGCCGAAGCGGCCGGTGATGTAGTCTTCGGTCTGCTTCTTGGCGGGGCGGGTGATCATGGTCTTGGAGTCGTTGAACTCAACCAGTTCGCCCAGGTACAAGAGCGCGATGTAGTCGGCCACTCGCGCCGCCTGTTGCAGGTTGTGGGTGACGATCGCCACGGTGTAGTCCTCGACCAGCTCCTGGATGAGCTCTTCGATGGCCGCGGTCGAAATCGGGTCGAGCGCCGAGGTCGGTTCGTCCATCAGCAGCACTTCGGGCTTGACCGCGATGGCGCGCGCGATGCACAGGCGCTGCTGCTGGCCGCCCGAAAGGCCGCGGCCGCTCTGCTTGAGCTTGTCTTTCACTTCGTCCCACAGCGCCGCCTTGCGCAACGCCCATTCCACCCGCTCGTCCATCTCGGGTCCGCGCAGCCGCTCGTACAGACGCACGCCGAAGGCGATGTTTTCGTGGATCGACATCGGGAACGGCGTCGGCATCTGGAACACCATGCCGACGCGTTTGCGCAGCAGGTTGAGGTCGACGCCCGGATCGAGCAGGTTCATGCCGTCGAGCATCACGCGGCCTTCGGCCCGCTGCTTGGGGTAGAGCTGGTACATGCGGTTGAACATCCGCAGCAGGGTCGACTTGCCGCAGCCCGAGGGGCCGATGAACGCGGTGACGCGGTTGCCGTAGATCTTGAGGTCGATGCCCTTCAAGGCGTGCGTCTTGCCGTAGTAGAAGTGGGCGTTCTGCACGTCGATCTTGGTTTCGGGAGCTTCGGTCGCGTCGGCCAGGTCGACGGCCATCGCCGGCAGGCCGAGAGGCGCGCGCTCGGTTGCGGGCGACGGCGCGGTTGCGACCTGGGGAGTGTCTGAGACCATCATCGGTTGTCTACCCCGCTTTCTGCTGCCGAAAAACGATGCGTGCCACGATATTGAGCAGCAGCACGCTCAGGGTGATCAGCAAGGACGCCGCCCACGCGAGCTTCTGCCAGTCTTCGTACGGGCTCATGGCAAACTGAAAGATCACGTAGGGGAGGTTGGCGATCGGCGCGTTGAGGTTGGAGCTCCAGAACTGATTGTTGAGCGCGGTCCACAACAGCGGCGCGCTTTCGCCGCTGATGCGGGCGATCGCCAGCAGGATGCCGGTGATGATGCCGGAGCGGGCGGCGCGAAAGACGATCAGCATCACGATTTTCCACTGCGGCGCGCCCAGCGCCGCCGCCGCTTCGCGCAGGCTCACCGGCACCAGGGACAGCATGTTCTCGGTGGTGCGGACGATGATCGGCACGGCGATGGTGGCCAGCGCCATCGCGCCGGCCCAGCCCGAGAAGTGCCCCATCCTGGCCACCATCACCGTGTAGATGAACAGCCCGATGATGATCGACGGCGCCGACAGCAGGATGTCGTTGATGAAGCGTGTCACCTGGGCAAACCACCGCAGCTTGCCGAATTCCGACAGCCAGGTGCCCGCCAGGATGCCGACGGGGGCGCCGACCGCGATGCCGATGACGGTCATCAGCAGGCTGCCGAAGATGGCGTTGGCCAACCCGCCGGCGCTGCCGGGCGGCGGCGTCGACTGCAGGAACACCACCGGCCGCAACGCCGTCAGGCCGCGCGCCGCGAGCGTCCACAGGATCCAGCCCAGGAACAGCAACCCGATCGCCATGGTCGCCGTCGAAACGGCCAGCGCCGCCAGGTTCACGATGCGCCGCCGGCGATAGATGGCGCTCGAAACGACCGGCACGTAGGGCGGCGGCGCGGTGTGTCCGCCGCCCGTCGCGGGCGAATCCGCCAGCCGCGACGGCGGCGCCGAGGCACGCGGCTCGGCCATCAGCTGGGCCTCCCTTCCATGCGTTGCAGCCGCAGCAGCAGGAGCTTCGAGCAAGCCAGCACGATGAACGTGATGATGAACAGCAGCAGGCCCTGGGTGATGAGCGCCGAGGTGTAGGTGGCGCCGACCGCTTCCGCGAACTCGTTGGCGAGGTTGGACGAAATGGTGTTGCCAGGCATGAACAGCGAACCGGACAGGTCGTGGGCGTTGCCGATGACGAAGGTGACCGCCATGGTTTCACCGAGCGCGCGGCCGAGCCCCAGCATGATGCCACCGGCCACGCCGACGCGGGTGTAGGGCAGCACGATGCGCCACACCACCTCCCAGGTGGTGGCGCCCACGGCGTAGGTCGATTCCTTGAGGATCGCCGGCACCGTTTCGAAGACGTCGCGCATGACCGAGGCGATGAACGGGATGACCATGATCGCCAGGATGAGGCCGGCGGTGAACACGCCGATGCCGAGCGGCGGCCCCTGGAAAAGGTCCCCCACCAGCGGCCAGCCGCCGAAGTGGTCGGTGATCCACGGCTGCACGTTTTCGGCGAGCAGCGGCGCCAGCACGAACAGACCCCACATGCCGTAGATGATGCTGGGGATGGCCGCCAGCAGCTCGATGGCGGTCGAGAGCGGCCGCTTGAGCCAGGGCGGGCACAGCTCGGTGATGAACAGAGCGATGCCGAAGCTGACCGGGATGCCGATCACCATGGCGATGGCGGAGGTCACCAGCGTGCCATAGATGGCGACCAGGGCGCCGAACTGGTTGGTGACCGGGTTCCATTCCTTGCTGGTGGCAAAGCCCCAGAAGCCGAAGCGGGCCAGCGCCGGCCGGCTTCCCAGGTAGAGAGACAGCAGGATCCCTGCCAGCAGCGCGAAGACGACGAAGGCGAAACCGAAGGTGGCGCGGCGGAACAGGCTGTCGGCGAGGCGTTGACCGCGGGCCCGGTTGGCCACCAGGCCGGCGGTCTGTACGTCGCCGCTCGCCGGCGCGGAGGGATCCGGCGCCGGCGAGCTGGCAGGTGAATCGTTACGAGATGAGCTCATCCAGTGGTTTTGCGTAGCGAGCTGAGCAGTCGCGGCGACCGGACCCTTGACCGGCGGCTCACTGACCCGTCCAGACCGGCTGGCCGCCGGCCTTGATCTGGGTCCGCCAGCTATCCTCCACCAGCTTTATCACACTGTCGGGCAACGGCACATAGTCGAGCTGGGCCGCCATCGGGCCGCCGTTGTGGAACGCCCAGTTGAAAAACTGCAGCACGGCGCGGCCGTTTTCCGCCTTCACCTGGTTCTTGTACATGAGGATGAAGCTGGCGCCGGTGATCGGCCAGGACTGCGCTCCCGACTGGTTGGTCAGCAGCAGGTAGAAGCCGGGCGCCTTCGCCCAATCCGCGCTGGCTGCCGCGGCCTGGAAGGCTGCGGTCGTCGGCTCCACGAAGTTGCCCGCCTTGTTTTGCAGCTGCACATGGGCCAGCTTGTTCTGCAAGGCGTACGCGTACTCGACGTAGCCGATGGCGCCGTTGATGCGGCTGGCGTAGGAAGCGACTCCTTCGTTGCCCTTGCCGCCGACGCCGACCGGCCACGCCACCGAGGCGTCTTCGCCCACCTTCGACTTCCACTGCGGGCTGACCTCGGACAGGTAGTGGGTGAAGATGAACGTGGTGCCCGAGCCGTCGGAGCGGTGGACCACCGAGATGGCGCGGTCGGGCAGGGGGAGGCCGGGGTTGAGGGCCTTGATCGCCGGGTCGTTCCAGTTCTTGATCGCACCCAGGTAGATGTTGGCGAGCACCGTGCCGCTCAGCTTGAGCTTGCCGGCGCCGATCCCCTGCACGTTGACCACCGGCACCACGCCGCCCATGATCACCGGGAACTGCACCAGGCCGTTGGCATCCAGGTCCTTGGGCTCAAGCGGCTTGTCGGTGGCGCCGAAATCGACGGTCTTGGCTTCGATCTGCTTGATCCCGCCGCCCGAGCCGATCGACTGGTAGTTGAGCGCGACGCCCGACTTCTGCTTGTAGGCTTCCGCCCACTTGGCGTAAATCGGATAGGGGAAGGTCGCACCCGCGCCGGCGATATCCACCGCGGCGGCGGGCGCGGCGGAGGCGACCGCCAGCGTTGCCGCCATCCCGACCGTCGCCAGCGCGCCGGTCGCCATCACTGCCGTGGCTGACACCCATGTCCCAAGCCGGACCGCAGTCCGCCTACAACCAGCCATGTAATTCATCGCAAGGTTCCTTTCAGGGATTCACGCGTCGTATTCGAGGGTGCCGCCATTGTCCGCATCGCGGATGGCAGCAGCAGGTCCGGAATGTGACAGAAATGTTACAGGAATGCCGCGGAGATAAGGCGGCGGGTCGCGCGCCGCGATGTGGCAACGGCGACCCGCCGGCATCACGGCGGAGCCCCGTCCCTGCTGGCGCAAGGCTTGGCGCGGCCGCCGGCGCGCTGCCTTTGGGCCGTCACACCACTGTTCCACATCTGTCACGTTTTGGCTCACCGCGCTCCTTGCGTGGCCTCTTTCGCTCGACTACTGTAGCGGCCGATCGAATACAACGCAGCAAGTCGATCCCGGTTTCACCCAACACGCCTGTGCCATCAGGCAGGATGAGAAAGGATAGAGTTATGCTGAGAGGCGTTTCGCACTATGTGAGGAGAGGGGCACTGTTGGCACTTCCACTGCTGGCGGTGTTGGCCGGCCGTCAGGCGGCAGCCCAGCTGCTGGTCACCTCGGCGGACGGCAATGTGACCTACCGGCTGGGCATCCTGGCCCAGGTCCAGGGCCAGGCCGAAGAGAACGCGGCGGCCAACAGCGGCACCGCCCAGCAGATCGGCTACTTCCGCCGCCTGCGCCTCCAGGGCGAGTTCACCTTTTACAAGAACCTGGTGGTGTTTTTCGAAACGGACGATCCCAACTACGGCAAGGGCAACGCCGACGGTACCAAGAACCAGCCCAGCATCTTCATGCAGACGGTCTATGTGACCTACCAGTTCGCCCCTGAGTTCATGCTCGACGGCGGCGAGCTGCTGGAGATGAACAGCTACAACCACCTGCAGTCGGCGGCTTCGATCATGCCGATCGACCTGTCGCCCTACACCAACACCGACAGCACCCCGCTCACCGGCAACAACGGCCGGGACTACGGCCTGGAAGCCCGCGGCTACATCGCCGACCACCTGGAGTACCGCGCCGGTGTGTTCCAGGGCCTGCGCGGCGTCGACGACATCAATTCGTTCCGCTACAGCGCCCGCCTTTCCTACTACTTCGTCGGCATCGAGACCACGCGCTTCTATCGCGGCACGTCGCTGGGCAAAACCCAGACGCTGGAAATCGGCGGCAGCTACGACGCGCAAAAGACCTACAAGAGCTACGACGCCGACTTCTTCTGGGACCAGCCGACCGGCGGCGGCAACGGCCTGACGGCGCAGCTTGACTACGGTTGGTGGAACGGTGGCAGCTTCGTCGTCGCCATCCCCAAGCAGACCACGCTCAACGCCGAGCTGGGCTACTACATCGACGCCATCAAGACGCAGCCGTTCGCGCAGTATGTCCGTGAGCAGTACGCCTCCGGCGTCACCGCGCCCGACCAGAAGCAGTGGCAGGTCGGTCTGGGCTGGTACTTCCACGGCTACCAGTCCAACTTCAAGGTCGGCTACGGCATGGTGGACGTGGCCAACGTCCGCAACCGCAGCAACTTCCTCGCGCAGTACCAGTTCTCGGGCTTCTGAACCCGGACTTCCCAGGACGTCTCTCCTGACGCCGGCAGGCGCCCCGCACCGAGCGGGGTTGCCTGCCGGCGTTTTGCTTGTGCTATTGTTGACCAAGAAGGTCATCTTTAAACTGCGAGAGGGGAACACTACCGATGGGGAGACACCGGTCGCACCCAGTTGCACTCGTTTTGCCTGCCGTCGCCGCCCTGACCCTGGCGGTCATGTCGCAGCGCCCCGCCGCGGCGCAGCTGGTCATCGCCTCGGCGGACGGCGGCACCAGTTTCAAGCTGGGCACCATCGTGCAGATCCAGGGCGAGGACCTGAGCACCGGCTCCTACAGCTCCGACAACCTGTTCTTCCGCCGCGTCCGCCTGGAGGGTCTGTTCAACACCGGCGACCTGTCCGTCTACTTCGAGACCGATTCCGGCACCCTGGGCAAGGCAGCCCTCAACGGCACCAAGGCCAGCTCGACGGCGATCGATTTTCTGGACTTCGCCCTGACCTATTCGTTCGCCAAGGAGTTCATGCTGGACGGCGGCCTGATCCGCCTGGCGCCCAACTACGACCACAACATCTCGGCCAATTCCACGATGGCCATGGACATCAGCCCCTACGCCTACGTCGAGAGCACGCCGCTGACCACCAACAGCGGCCGCGATTACGGCGTCCAGGCGCGGGGCTACTTCGACGATCACCTGGAGTACCGCATGGGGGTGTTCCAGGGGCTGCGCGGCCAGGACGACGTGAACGACTTCCGCTACAGCGGCCGCCTGGCGTGGTACTTCTTCGGTCCGGAAGAGACCCTTTCCTACCGTGGCACGTCGCTCGGCAAGATCCAGACGCTCGAGATCGGCACCGCCTTCGATACCCAGAAGAGCTACCACAACTACAACGTCGACCTGTTCTACGACCAGCCGCTCAACGGCGGCGACGGCCTGACGCTGCAATTTGACGACAGCTGGTACAACGCCAACGACTTCCTGCCGACGTTGCCCAAGCAGACCACCATGCTGGCCGAGATCGGCTATTACTTCCACGCGATCAAGCTGCAGCCGTTTTTCCAATACAGCCGCGAGAAGTTCGGCGCCTTTGTCGACCAGCCGAGCGAAGAGCGCTACCAGGTGGGCGCCGGCTACTACTTCCACGGTCAGAACTCCAACCTCAAGTTCGCCTGCACCTTCATCGACCACCAGGGGATCGCGCAGCAGAAGGACTACGTGCTGCAGTATCAGTTCTACGTGTTCTAGCAGGTCCGGCGGTTGCCGGCGCGCGGTCTTCCGCGGGGTGGGGGGGACGGGGGGCGCCGGGTGGTGGCAGGGGAGCCGGGGCGCGGTCCGGGGTGCGGGGCGGCGGTTACGGCGCCGGCGCGCCGAGGGTGCCCAGGGTATATTGCAGGGCGGCGTACTGGCTCTGGTAGCCGTAGCGGGCCTGGAGGCTTTCGATCTGGGCCTGGGTCAAGGACAGCTGGGCCTGGGTCAGCTCGACGATCGACGCCAGGCCCAGGTCGTAGCGCCCCTGTGCCAGGTCGACGCCCAGGCCGGCCTGGCGCAGGTAGTCGGCGGCCACGGCCAGGCTTTGCAGCGAGGTGGACGTGCGAGCCCAGGCGGTGCGCACGTCGCGCGCCACCACCGCTTCCAGGTCGCGCACGCGCTGGGCGGCGGCGACGGCGCGATAGTGGGCCGCCGACTTGCGCGCCGAATACAGGTGGCCGTTGAAGATCGGCACGTCCAGGTTGATCGCCGCGCCCTGATAGTGGTCCGGCACCGTCGCCGCGTCGGGGGCGATCCAGGGCAGCGAACCGGCGACCCCCACCAGGCTGAGCGTCGGGCGCGACAGGTCCCTTTCGGCCTTCTCGAAACGCGCCGCGGCGTCGCTTTCGGCGCGCAGGCCGAGCAGGTCGGGGCGATGCGCCAGCGCGGTCGCTACCAGCGCTTCGGGGTCGGGCGGCAGCGCCGGCGGCAGCGGCGGCTCGGTCAGGTCGTAGGTGGCGGCCCGCGGCGATCCCAGCTCGCGCGTCAGCTCGTCGTAGGCCCCCAGCGACCGTTCCTGCGCTTCGAGCAGCAGCAGCCTGGCCTGCGCCAGGTTGACGTCGGCAAAGCTGACGTCGAGCTGCGAGCGCAGGTTGTTTTTGGCCAGCTGGCCCACCTGGTCGGCGACCGCCTGGCGCGCCGCGACCGTCTGCCGCGCCACCGCGATCAGCGCCTGCGCCGCCAGGGCTTCGAAGTACGCCTGGTCGACCGCCAGCAGCACGTCGGCGCGGGTGGCCTGGTAGGACTGGTCGGCCGCCTGGGCGTGCAGGCGGGAGCTGGCAACCAGGTTGGGCGTGCGGCCCGAATCGGTGATCAGCTGCGACAGCTGCAGCCCCTGCCCTTCGCGGTTGAACAGGCGCGACGCGGCCAGCGCTCCGGCGCCGATGCGCGCGTCGCCGTTGGCGACCGACCCGGTGACGTCGCCGCTGATCGTAGGGTAGTAGGCGGCGCGCGCCTCGGTCACCTGCTGGTGCGCCTCGGCCGATGCGGCCTGCGCTGCCAGCACGTGCGGGTGGTTGGCCAGCGCCGTCGCTTCGGCCTGGGCCAGGGTGAGCGGGGTCGCCGGCGGCAGGGGCGCCGTTGCTGGCGGCGCGCCGGCTGCCGGGGCGGCTTGGGAGCTGGGAGCCGGCGCCACGGCGGCCGGCGGTGCTGCGTCGATGGGCTGCCTCGCTGCCGGTGCTGGGTTTGGGTTTGGGTTTGGGTTTACCGGCTGTGCCGCGGCCGCCGGCGGCATGCCGCTCGCTTGCGCCCAGGCGACCGCCGGTCCCGGCAGCAGCAGGAGGGCGAGCGCGGCGGCGGCGTGGCGTTTCATGCCCCGGCCTCGGCGGCGGTGATCGGGGGGGCGGGGGGGCCGGCGGGATGGGTGGGCGCGGCGGTCAGGGGGGTCGGGACGGGCGCCGGCGGCAGTTGCTTGTTGCGGTAGACCAGCAGGTAGGCCGCCGGCACCATGAAGACGGTCAAGAGAACGGAGACGGTCAGGCCGCCGATGACGGCGCGCGCCAGCGGCGCGTACTGCTCGCTGCCGGTGCCCAGCTTGAGGGCCATCGGCGCCATGCCGATGATGGTGGCGCCGGAGGTCATCAGGATGGGCCGCAGGCGCACGCGGCAGGCGGTGATGACGGCCTCCTTGACCGAGCCCATCTGATTTTCGAGCCGGTGGGCGAAATCCACGATGAGGATGCCGTTCGAGGCCGAGATGCCGACCATCATCAGGACGCCCATCAGCGACATGACGTTGAGGGTGGTGCCGGTCAGCGGCAGGATGAGCAGCACGCCGGTCAGGCCCAGCGGCACCGACAGCAGGATCAGCAGCGGATCGACGAAAGACTTGAACTGCGCCACCATGATGAGATAGAGCAGCAGCACCGACAGGATGAGCCCCAGCGCGAAGCTGTGGAACGACTCGTTCATGCCGCGCACCATGCCGCGCAGGTTGATGCGCACGTTGGCCGGCACCTTCATATCCTTGACGATGCGCTCGATGGCGCCGCTCAGGCGGCCCAGGTCTTCGCCCGCGGGCGTGACGTACACGTCGCTGACGCGCTGGATCTGGTAGTGGTCGACCTCGGTGGGGGTCTGCATGTGGGTGAGCTTCACCACGGTGTCCAGGGTGGTCGGCTGCGGCAGGTTGGGCGCCCGCAGGGGAATGCTCTTCAGGTCCACCAGGTCGTGGATCGCCGCCGGGCCGTGCTCAAAATATTGCACCGTCAGGTAGTAGGCGTTGCCGCTCTTGGGATCGACCCAGTAGTTGGGAGCGATCATCGAATCGGAGTTGAGCGCGGTGATGACGTTGTGCACCACGTCCTGCTGCGACAGGCCCAGTTCGGCGGCGTGGATGCGGTCGACGTCCAGCCGCACCGCCGGATAGTTCATGTCCTGCGGGATGTACACCTCGCCGACGCCCGACAGGCGGCGGATGCGCGCCGCCAGGTTCTGCGCCAGGGCGTAGCCGCGGGCCAGGTCCGGACTGCTGACCTGCACGTCGATCGGCGCCGGCAGTCCGGTGTTGAGCACCGCGTCGACCATCGAGCCGGTCTGAAAGAACGTCCGCAGTTGCGGATACTGGCTGGCGATGCCCTGGCGCACGCGCTCCATGTAGGTGAAGCTGCTTTCGGCGTGCGCATCGGCGAGCGCCACCTGGATGGTCGCCGTGTAGGGGCCGGCGTTGGTGGTGTAGAGCGCCGAAAAGTCCGGCACCACGCCGATGTTCGACACCACCATGCGGAAGTCACGCGGCGGCACGACGCGGCGGATGAGATCTTCGACCTGCGCCACGTACTGCTCGGTAATCTCAATGCGCGTGCCGGTCGGCACCTTCAGGTTGATGGTGAACTGGCCGGCGTCGGTCTGCGGGAAGAAGGCGACGCCGACAAAGGGAAGGATCGCCAGGCTGACCAGGAATATGCCGGTGAGCACGGCCACCGTCAGGGCCGGCCGCTCGACGGCGCGCCGCACCCAGCGTTCGTAGACGTCGAGCAGCCGCACGAAGCCGTGCTCGAAGGCGGCGTTGAAGCGACCGGCAAGCGAGCGGCGTTTCGGCACCTCGCGCTCGATCCCTTCGACGCCGCCCTCGCCCTCGACGCCCTCGACGCCGGTCACCGGTTCGTGATGCACGGCCTTCAGGAAGCGCGAGCAGAACAGAGGAATGACGGTGAGCGCCACCAGGTAGGAGGCGAGGATCGAGATCACCACCGCCAGGGCCAGGGCGGAAAAGAGAAACTTGCTGACGCCGTACAAAAAAGTGACCGGATAGAAGACCACGCAGGTGGTCAGGGTGGCGGCCAGCACCGCCAGGCTCACCTCCTCGCCGCCGGCCTCCGCCGCGCGCATGGGGTCTTCTCCCATCTCCAGGTGGCGGAAGATGTTTTCCAGCGAGATCACCGAATTGTCGATGATGCGCGAAAAGGCGAGCGCCAGGCCGCCCAGGATCATGGTGTTGACCGTGCTGCCCAAAAGCGACAGCACCATGAAGGTGAGCAGCGAGGACAGCGGGATCGACAGGAACACCGCGAAGGTGGCGCGCGGGCTGCCCAGGAACACCAGGATCATGACGCCGGTCAGCAGCAGCCCCAGGATGCCTTCGTGCAGCAGCGTCTTGATCGCCTCCTTGACGAAGGCCGACTGGTCGAACACCAGGTTGGTTGTCAGCTGCTTGGGAATGTCGAACAGGTGTGCCAGCATGTCGCGGATGCCGTCGACCACCTGGATGGTGTTGGTGTCGCCGCCCTGCTTCATGATCGGCAGGTAGACCGAGCGCTGGCTGTCCACCCGCACGATGCTGGTCTGGATCTGGTTGGCGTCGACGGCCTTGCCGATGTCCGATACCGACACCCAGTTGCTGCCCACGGTCTTGATCGGCACGCGATCCAGGTCGGCCATGGTGGGGACCATGCTGTTGGAATAGACGTAGTAGTCGAACGGTCCGATCTTGGCGTCGCCGGCGGGCAGGATGAGATTGGAGCGGTTGATCGCCGCGACCACGTCCATCAGCCCGAGCTGGCGCGCCATCGCCTTGTAGGGATCGACGTAGACCATGATCTGGCGGTATTTGCCGCCGAATGGCGGCGGGATCTCGGCGCCCGGCACCCCCGCGATCTGGTTGCGGATGGTGAACTGCCCGATGTCGTGCAGCTGCACTTCGTCCAGGCCGCGGCCCTTGAGCGTCACCAGGCAGACCGGCAGGCTGGAGGCGTCGAACTTCAGCACCACCGGCGGCAGCGTGCCCGGCGGCAGGCGCTTCAGGTCGGCGAGCGCCAGGTTCGACAGCTCGGTGACGTCGGTGTCGGCGTTGGTGCCGGGCTGGAAGTACACCTTGATGATGCTCACCCCCAGCATCGACCGCGACTCCATGTGATCGATCCCGGCGGCCAGGGTGAAGAAGCGCTCCAGCGGGTTGGTGATGTTGTTTTCGACGTCGCCCGGCGGCATGCCCGAATAGAACGTCGCCACCACCACCTGCGGCAGGTTGATGGTGGGGAACAGGTCGACGGGCATCCGCACCAGGCTGGTCACTCCGACGACCGCCACCATCAGGCAGACGACGACGATGAAATAGGGGTGGCGGACGGCAAAGCTGGACATGGCTGCTCTTTTCGGCCCTGGTGGCTGCGGCTATGGCTGCGGCGTGTACTGCACCAGCTGCACCGGGTGCGGCCGCACCACCTGGCCGGGCAGCAGGCCGGAGCGGTCGCTGACCACCACGCGGTCGCCCGCCGCCAGGCCCGCAACCACTTCGGCCTCGCTGGGCGTGCGCAGACCCAGCTGGACGGTGCGGCTGGCGATGCGGTTGGACGCGTCCACCATGTCGACGGTATTGCGTTCCCCCTCCTGGGTGACGGCCTGCAGCGGCACGGCCAGCGCCTGGTCCTTGCTGTCGAGCGTCAGGGTGGCTTGGGCATAGACGCCCGGGATCAGCGCCCGATCGGGGTTCGGCACGTCCACTTCGGTGTGCATGGTGCGGGTGTCCGACTTGACGTCGACGGAGAAGCGCGCCACGTGGCCGGTGATGCTGCGGTTGAGCGACGGCACCTGGACCGCCACCGGGTCGCCGATGCGGATGAACCGGACGTAGGTTTCGGGCACCGGGATCACCAGCCGGAACAGGTCGTCCTGCGACAGCTTGACCAGCGGCATCGCCTGGCTGCCGGTGGTGCCCGCCTGCATCAGCGCTCCCAGGTTGGCGAAGCGCTGCGTCACGACACCTTCGAACGGCGCGCGGATGCGCGAGTAGTCGAACAGCGCCTGGTCCTCCGCCAGCTTGGCGGCGGCCTCCGCCAGCTGGTTGCGCACCGCGCCCAGGTTGGCGCGCGCCCCTTCGACCTGCGCCGCCGCCGCCATGTCCTTGCCCTGGGCGTCGTCCACCTCCTGCTGCGCCACCAGCCCCGGCCTCTGCTTGGCGACGCCGTTCAAGCGCTCGGCCTGGAGATGGAGGACGGCCGCCTGGGCTTCGACGCGGTGCAGGCCGTCCTGGGCGGCGGTCGCCTGGTCGCGCATGTTGCGGATGGCGGCCTGGTCCTGGTCCAGGCGCAGGCGCAGCTCGGGGATCTCCAGCACGGCCAGCAGCTGCCCCTTCTTCACCCGGCTGCCGTAGTCGACCAACAGCTGGCTGACGTAGCCGGACTCCTTGGCGTAGATGTCGATCTCCTGGAACGGCACCAGCTCCGAGGAGATCGTCAGCTGCTGCTGGAGATGCCGCGGCGCGACGGTGGCGACTCCGACCTCGACCGTCGCCGCGGCGCCGCCGGATGCCGTCGCGGCCGCGCCCTCGCCGCCGCTCCTGCCGCCGCAGCCGCTGGCGGTCGCCACGACGGCGATCAGGCAGGCGGCGGCCAGGGCGGCGGCACCGCGCCCGCGGCTGCCGGGGCGCCTGGGTCCGCCGGGAAGCCAGCGGCCGTCGCGGTGCCTGTGGCCATCAAAGCGCCCGCGGCCACTGCGACAGTGGCGCCGGGTAGCTGGGTCGAGACTGTGGCGGTCGGTCTGGTCGGTCATGGCGGCGGTCGGCGGGCCTGGCGGGTCGCGGCGGCGGATCGTTGCGCCGCTCGCGACCGTGCCAAGGCTACCGGTGGCCGCCGGTCAGGGGCATACCGTGAGCACGGTATTTTTGCCCCTGGCCGGCAGGAGACCGCCACCGCCCTTGGTGGCAGGGGCTGGGCTCAGAAGGGCAGGCGGCCGCTCACCACCAGGGCGTGCCGGAAGGTGCCGAAGCCGGTCACCACCTGTTCGTAGCCGCCGCCGATCGCCAGACGCAGGCGGCCGGTGATCGGGAAGCGGCCGGCAACGGCGCCGATCGTGTAGTACACCTGGTCTTTGCCGTTGTTGGGGCCGTCGTGGTAGTGGGTCCAGTTGACCTCCAGCTCGGGCCAGAAGTGCTCCGACAGGATGTGCCCCTGGAAGGCGACGTTGGTGGTGATGGGGATCCCCAGGCCGGCCTCGTTGTTCGCCGGAACGCCGGCGCCCACGGTGGCCTGGATGTCGAAGCCCTGGGAACGCGTGCCCCAGCCCTTGCCGCCGGCGATCGTCGGCGTCCAGATGGTCTGGTTGGCGGTGAACGCCGGGTCGCCGGTGGGCACGCTCACGCCCAGGAAGGCGGTGGCGATGTAGTTGCCGTGCTCTTCGTTCTCGGCGACGATGCGGTACTTGACCAGGAAGGTCTCATCCGCCCACCCTTCCTTGGTGCCTTTGGCGGTGTTGAGCACCTGGTAGCCGGGGATGCCCAGGATGACTTCCACCGGCTCGGCCGGGATCAGCTCCAGGCCTTTGTTGTTGCCGTAGTTGTCCAGATTGGCGCCGGCCGCGCGGGTCTGCCAGATCTGGTCGTAGCGGACCTCTTCCTCAAGCCGCGGGGTGACCGTGACGATGGGCGTCATCCAGTGCGGCTGTTCGGCCTGGGTGGCATCGACGCGTGTGGTCCACGCGGTGGAAAATCCGGTGTTGGGGTCCACGGTCGACCCGGAGGCCTGATCCGCGGCAGCGGCGACGCCCGCTCCAGCGGCGCCCAAAACGGCAGTGAAGAATACAGCAGTTGCAACGGTCCTGAGACTTGTGGTCATACAAAACTCCTCCCGCGCCATGGAAACTGGCGACGAAGGGGAGGCTAGCCGAGCGCGATATATTCTGTCAACGATATCGAGGATCTCCACGGCGGCAACCGCCCGTCCGCGCCGCGACCGCCGGCGGCGGGCGTGCGAGAATGAGCGCATGCAGGCTTCCCCCGCCACCGTCCTGCCGCGCATCCGGGTCGTGCGCGACGGCCAGATCGCGCTGGGGCCGGGCAAGGTGGCGCTGCTCGCCGGCATCGCCCAACACGGCAGCCTGGCCGCGGCGGCGCGCGACCTGGAGATGTCGTACATGCGCGCCTGGAAGCTCACCCAGACGATGAACGCCTGCTTCCGCGAGCCGCTGATCGCGACCCGTCGCGGCGGCAGGGAGCATGGCAGCGCCGTGCTGACCGAAACCGGCCGGCAGGTGCTGGCGCTGTACCGCTGCATGGAGCAGGCGGGCCTTGCGGCGATGGCTGGCGCCTGGGAGGAGCTGCGCGCGTACCTGGTCTAGGCGGCACGGTCGGCGGCCGGCGCCGGTTGCGCGAGGTGCGCGCGGCAGGGCCGCCGCGCCCGGCGTGGACGCCGCCCATCACCGCGCGCGCCGCGCTGATGGCGGGCTTTGGCGGCCTGCTGGTGCTGCTGGCGCTCTCCGGCCTGGACGGGCTTGCCGTGTTGTCGCAGGTGCAGAGCCGCAACACGGCGATCCGGCGCGGCTACATGGAGCGGTCGCGCAGCCTGGAGCGGATCCGCGACATGGTGTACCTGTCGGGCACCTACGTGCGCGACTACCTGCTGGAGCCGGCGCCCGCCAGGGCCGAAGCGTTTCGCGCCAACCTGGACGACATCCACCGCCAGATCGGGGCGCAGCTGCTCGTCTACGGCCGGCTATCGGGAGCCGAGGAGACCCAGCCGTTGCGCTTCCTGCAGGGTGAGCTGGATGCCTACTGGCGCTCGCTGGCGCCGGTCCTGGCCTGGGGGCCGCAGCAGCGCCGCGAGCAGGGGTACGCCTTCCTGCGCGATCAGGTCTTCCCGCGGCGCACCGGCATGCTGAGCCTGGCCGACCGCATCGCGGCGATCAACGAGCGGCAGGTGGAGGTGGCCGACCAGCGGATGGCGCGGCTGTTCGTGCGGTTCCGCAGGTGGCTCGGCGCGATCCTGGCGGCGAGCCTGGCGCTGGGGGCGCTGCTGGCCGCCGCCAGCACGCGCAGCATCCTGCACCTGCAGGCCGAGACGGCGCGGCACCTGGCGCGGCTCGAGGAGGCGCGCCAGGAGGGGCGCGAGCTGTCGGCGCGGCTGGTCGCGGCGCAGGAGCACGAGCGCAAGGCGGTGTCGCGCGACCTGCACGACGCGGTGGGGCAGTCGCTGTCGGCGGTGCTGATGGAGCTGCACAACCTGGCGGCGGTGCTGCCGCCGGCGCCGCGCGGCGGACCCGTGGCACACCTCGAAACCATCCGGCGCCTGGTCGAGCGGTGCGTCGAAGTGGTGCGCAACATGGCGCTGACGCTGCGCCCGTCGATGCTCGACGACCTGGGCCTGGTGCCGGCTCTGGAGTGGCAGGCGCGCGAAGCCTCGCGCCGCACGGGCATGATGGTGCACGTCGCCGCCGACGAGCTGGGGGACGAGCTGCCCGAGGACTACAGGACGTGCATCTACCGGGTGGTGCAGGAAGCGCTCACCAACTGCGCCCGCCATTCGCAGGCCGGCGAGGTGTGGATCACCCTGCGCGCCGGCGACGGCGCCATCCGGCTGTCGGTGCGCGACGACGGCAGGGGCTTTGCCGCGGGGCGCGAGCGCGGCCTGGGGCTGCTGGGAGCGGAAGAGCGGGTGGCGAACCTGGGCGGCCGCCTGCAGGTGGCGAGCGAGCCTGGCCAGGGCGCCCTGCTGTCGGCGGCGCTGCCGCTGCCGGTCGCCGCGGCGGCGGCGCCACCGGTGGCGGCGTCGTCCGAGGTGGCGGCGTCGTGAGCGCCAACCCCATCCGCATCCTGGTGGCGGACGATCACGCCATCATCCGCAGCGGCCTGCGCACGCTGCTGGCGCGGCAGGACGGTTTTGAGGTGGTGGGAGAAGCCGCCGACGGCAGGCAGGCGGTCGAGCTGGCGCGCGCCGCAAAGCCGGACGTCGTGATGCTCGACATCGCGATGCCCAACCTCAACGGCATCGAAGCCGCCCGCCAGATCTGCGCCGAGCTGCCGCGCAGCCACGTCGTCATCCTCAGCGTCCACGCCGACGAGGGCTACGTGCTCAAGGCGCTCAAGGCGGGGGCGCGCGGCTACCTGCTCAAGGACTCGGCGGAATCGGACATCCTGCAGGCGGTGCGCGTGGTGCACGCCGGCAAGGCGTTTTTCAGCCCCGAGATCAGCAAGATGCTGGTCGAGGACTACGTGCGGCAGCTGCGCCATCGCGGCATGGACGACAGCTACGAGCTGCTCACCACCCGCGAGCGGGAAGTGCTGCAGCTGCTGGCCGAAGGCAAGGCCAACAAGGACATCGCCGCCATGCTGCACCTGAGCGTCTACACCGTCGAGACGCACCGCGCCCACATCCTGCAGAAGCTCAACCTGCACAACCTGCCCGAGCTGATCCTCTACGCGGTCCGCAAGGGCGTGATCTCGTAAGGCGCCGGCCGCGCCGCGGCGAGGAAGCGCGCTTGCTCAAGGGGCGCCAAGGCGACGCCACGACCAGGCGTGCTCGACGGCGCGCACCACCTCGTCGCGCGCGAACGGCTTGCGCAGGATGTCCAGGCCGCGATGGTGGCTCACCTCCTGCCACAGGTATTCGTCGGCCACCGTCGACGCCAGCAGGACGCCCGCGCTCTGCGGCACCAGCGCCAGCCGCGCCAGCCGCCGGCGCCAGTCCTGGCCCGGCAGGTCGCGGTCCAGGACCACCACCGCGCAAGGTTCCAGCGCCAGGGTGGCGACGGCATCGTCGAGCGACGCCGCGAGCTGATGCCGCCATCCCGACTGCTCGGCGATCTGGCGCAAGCTGGCCGCCGCCCTGGGATCGCGGGTGATCAGCAGCACCGCGATCGCGGCATCGCCCCGGGCGGCAGCGGCGGGGGCGGCCGCCGCCGCGGCGCCGGCGGCGGGAGGGCCGTGGAGGGGTGCGTGCGGCGGTGCGCTGTCGGCGGGGGCGGGGGCGGGGGCGGCGGCGCGGGCGCGGTGGGAACGCGGCCTGCCGAGCGTGAAGCGCAACCATTCGCTGAGGTGGAACATCGCCTGCCATGCCTCTCTCTGGCACAAACTACGAGAGACAGGGCGGTCCGCCCATCCCGGAGCGACGGTATTTGGCGGCGCGAACGGCCGGTAGGACAGGTGAGGCGCCGGCCGGATCGGCCGGGGCTCAGCGGCGGCTCGGGGGGAGCTCAGCGGCTCAGATCTTGGTGACCGAATGACGCACGTCGCGGCCTTCGACGTAGTAGATGACGTCTTCGGCGATGTTGGTGGCGTGGTCGGCGATGCGTTCCAGGTTGCGGGAAATGAGCAAAAGATGCAGTGCGCGAGTGACCGTGCGGGGGTCCTCGATCATGTAGGTGAGCAGTTCGCGGAACAGCTGGTGATACAGGCCGTCGACCGCGTCGTCGCTGCGCAGCACGGCGCTGGCCAGCTCGGTGTCGCGATTGACGAAGGCGTCCAGGCTCTGGCGCACCATGGTCTGCACCAGCTCCGAGAGGTGCGGCAGGTCGATGTACGGCTTGAGCGGCGGCTGCTCCACCAGCTGCTCGACCGATTGCGCGATGTTGACCGCCGAATCGCCGATGCGCTCGAGATCGCTGTTGATCTTCATCACTGCCACCAGGAAGCGCAGATCCACCGCCGCCGGCTGCTTGCGGCCCAGCACGCCGTGGCAAAATTCGTCGATCTCCATTTCCAGGTGATCGACCACCGTGTCGGTTGCGATCACTTCGCCGCACAGCTGCGCATTGCGCTCGAGCAGCGCCTGCGTCGCCTGGGCGACCATGTTCTCGACCATGCCGGCCATTTTCAACAGACCCTGGCGGATGCGATCGAGATCTTGATCCAGACGTCGTTCCATGAACTGGCAGCCCCCTTCTTCAACGCGCGGCATCTTACCTGCTCGCGAGCAGGATAGAAAGCAGCCAGAGCCCGCTGGCGGCGCGCGGCGGTGACAGCTTGCCGGCGTCACTGTGACGCCGACATGACGACAAGTGTCCTGATGGGCGCCCTGCGGCAGGGCCACCGGGTGTGGAGCCGGCGCGCGCCGTCGGCGCGCCGCGGGCGCGGCCGTCAGGTGGTATGCGGTAGCAGCCGTCCTTCCATGATGTCGCGCACGCCGTCGGCCAGCTCGCGAAACACCTTGTTGCGGCGCAGCTTGAGGCGCTGGTAGGAGCGCGCGATGTCGAGGATCATCAGCACCCGCATCGAGGCGCACGCCAGCTCGCCGGTGCGGTGGCTGCCGATGCGCTCAAATCCCAGCACGCGGGTGTGGAAGCCGAGCGGAGAATGGGGATCGTCGGCGAAGACCGAGGTGAGAAAGTGCGTATAGCCGCGCTCCACCACCTCGATGATGGCGGCGCGCATCAGCCGCAGCACGGCGCGAATGTTGCGCCGGTAGCGCGGCACGATCATGAAGCGGCCGATGTCGACAAAGCGGCAGCGCCGCCGCAGCGCATCCAGGTCCACCCCGGCCTCCAGCGTGACGCCAAGCTCGGCCGGCAGCTCCAGCGGCGGGTCGTACATCAGCCGGATGACGCCGGCCGGCCGGCCGTTGACCGTCACCAGGAACCAGGAGCGGTCGGTCAAAGTGGCGGTGTCGGCCGGCACCTCGCTGGCGGCGTCGGCAATCCATCGCTTTTCGCGCCGATACACCGCTTCGATCACCGACAGCGCCATGGCGCGGTCGGCGGCGGTGACCACCTTGTGAGCGTCGATCACGCTGCGGATCATGATGCCTCCAGACCGGTCGCCGGGGCGCGGCGTGCCGCGCGGCGGCGCTCGGGATAAGGGTCGCAGGCACGTCCCAGCTCGCCGGCCAGGGCGGCCATCACCCGGTTGACCACTCGCCGCGCCAGCTCGCGCCGGGCCGCGGGCTCTTCCTGCAGCTGGCGGCGCTCGGCGTCACAATCCATCGGCGCGCCGATCGACAGCACCAGCCGCCCCAGCCGCGGCGGCCGGCCCAGCCGCGCCTGCGCCGGATAGCGGATCGCCGCCGGCACCACCGGCACGCCCGCCGCAAGCGCCAGCTCGCCCAGCCCCAGCCGCCCGCGCAGCAGGCGGCCGCCGTCGGGATTGCGCGTCCCCTCGGGAAAGATCCCGATGCTTTCGCCGCGCCGCAGCCGCGCCAGGCACGCCTCCAGCACCGGCAGGCGCCGCTGCTCGAGCCGATGCCCCTCGCGCAACCGAAAGCGCGCCGGCTTGTTGTACACCGCGATCGGATCGCCGCGGCGCAGCAGCCAACCCAGCCCCGGCGCCTCCACATACATCCAGTCCGCCAGAAAGTGCAGCGGCCGCCCCTGGCGCAAGAAGATCAGCGCCGCCGGCACCAGCAGCGCTTCGAACGCCGTGCTGTGATTGAAAGCAAACAGCGCCGGCTCCGGCACCGCCGCCAGCCGCTCCGCATGCTCGATCTCCACCAGCTGCCCCAGCGTCAGCATCACCCCCCGGCAAGCCATCCGGCTCACCCGCCGGCGCATATAAGGAAGGCCAGCCGTCAGCGGCGCCAACCCCGCCCGCCAGCCAGGCGCCGAGGCTGCCTCAAGAGAGGCTGCCAGCGCTGGCCCGGCCTCTGGGGGCGCGGACGCGGCGGCAACGGGCGCCGCCGCGCCGGCGCGGCGGACGGGGGCGGACGGATCGGCAGGGGTGGTTGCCTGCACCTGTGCAATCGCTTCCATCCCCTGTAGTTATCGCAAATCGCCGTGTTGACCGCGTTGCGCCGCGGTGCCGCCACGGTGACAGGCGACGCGCTCAGGCGGGTGGTGCGGGGGGCGGCGGGACGACGGCGGGAGGGCGCGGGCCGATGTAGGCGGACTGCGGGCGGATCAGGCGGCGCGAGCGCTGCTGTTCGTGGATGTGGGCGCACCAGCCGGCGACGCGGCCGATGGCGAAGATCGAGGTGAACAGGGTGCGGTCGATGCCCAGGGCGTCCAGCAGCACGGCGGTGGCGAACTCGACGTTGGTATCCAGGCGGCGGTCGGGGTGGCGCTCGGCCAGCACGGCGAGCGCGTCCCGCTCCACCTGCTCGGCCAGGGCCAGGCGGTCGCCGGCGGCGGCGCCACCGGCCGCGCGCAGGCGCTCGACCTGCGCCTTGAGCACATCGGCGCGCGGGTCGCGCACCCGATAGATGCGGTGACCGAAGCCCATCAGGCGGCGGCCGGCGGCGATTTCGGCACGCAACCAGGCGCGGCGGTCGGGGTGGCTCGCCAGCGCATCCAGCATGTCCAGCACCGGGCCGGGAGCGCCGCCGTGCAGCGGCCCTTCGAGCGCCGCCAGGGCCGCCACGACCGACGGCAGGACCCCCGCGGCGGTCGATGCCACCACCCGCGCCGTGAACGTCGAGGCGTTCATGCCGTGCTCGGCGACCGTCACCAGGTAGGCGTCCAGCGCCGCCGCCTCACCCGCCGACGCGGGCTGGCCGCGCAGCATCGCCAGGAAGTCCGCCGCCTGCCCCAGCCGCGGATCGGGCGCCACCGGCGGCAGTCCCCGCCGCGCCCGGTCGAACGCCGCCACCAGCACCGGCATCGCCGCCGTCGCCAGGATGGCATCCCCGTCCCCATCCCCATTCGCTCCCGTACCCGTCGCCCTCACTTCCGCCCCGGACACAACCCCCGCTCCAGCTCCCGTGCCCGTCGCCACTTCCGCTCCCGGCACACCCCCCGCCGCGCCGGGCGGCAGGCTGGCAATCCCCAGCCGCAGCGCCGCCATCGGCGGCAGCGCCGCGGCGATTGCCGCCAGCTCCATCTTGCGGTTGCCGCCGGTGAGCGTCTCGAAGACCGCGACGCGGGCGCGGCCGAGGGCGGCGGTGAGGATGGATGGCTCGCCCGCCGGGGCGGCGGTGGGCAGCGGCACCAGCCCTTCCCACAGCAGGCGGATCATGTCTTCGAACGACACGTGGCCGGCCAGGTCATCGATCGAATGCCCGCGCACGATGAGCCTGCCGGCCTCTCCCTCGACGGCGGACAGGGTGGTTTCTGCGACGACGATGCCTTCAAGTCCTGCGATAGCGGTCATTGGAGCTCCTTGGATGGCAGGCGGCGCCTTGGGCTGCGGCAGCCATCTCGATGACGGGCGCCCCCGCCCCGGTCGCCGGCCAGGTTGGCCGATCGCCGGAGCCGGGCGGTGTGCCTGCAAGCAGTGTTGATCCGGCCGGCAATCTCTGTCAATATTGATTCACCAATCAATATGAGCGAGCGCCACTTTCTCACCGCCGCCGAAGCCGCCGCCGCTCTGGGTGTGCGGCGGGCGACGCTCTATGCCTATGTCAGCCGCGGCCTGTTGCGCAGCGAAGACGATCCCTCCGGCCGCGGCCGCCGCTACGCGGTGGCCCAGGTGGAGGCGCTCAAGCAGCGCGCCGCCGGCCGCCGCGATCCGCCCGGCCTGGTGCGCGACGCGCTGGACTGGGGCGTGCCGGTGCTCGATTCGTCGCTCACCCTGATCGCCGGCGGGCGCCTCTGCTACCGCGGCCTGGACGCCGTGGACCTGGCGCGCCGCGGCGAAACCTTGGAGTGCGTCGCTGCTCTGCTGTGGCTCGGCAGCCTGGATGCGCCGCTGCCCGGCGGGGCTCCGCGGCCGGCCCCTGTCTGGCCGCGACACCCGCTGGCGCTGCTCACCGAAGGTGAGATCGCCACCGGCCGATCGTGGCGTCCCATGCAGCGCCTGCTGGCATGGCTGCCGCTGGCGTCGGCGGATGACCCGGTGGCCTACGACCTGCGGCCCGCCTCGGTCGTCGCCGCCGGCGCGCGCCTCCTGCCGCTGCTCGCCACCTGTGCCGCCGGCACCGGTCCGCCGTCGGCATCAGGCGCCAGCACCACCGCGCCGGTGGCCGCGATCCTGGCCCGGGGCTGGGCCAAACCGGGTTCCGGAGCGGGTAGCGCTGGTAGAGTTGGGGGCGACAGCGCAGGCAGCGGCAGTGCCGGCGGCGAGGGCATCGCCGCGATGACGCAGTTGATCGACGCGGCGCTGGTGCTGTCGGCGGACCATGAGCTGAACGTGTCGGCGTTTACGGCCCGTTGCGTGGCGTCGGCGCGGGCGCCGCTGGCGGCGGTGGTGCAGGCGGGGCTGGCGGCGTTGAGCGGCGCGCGGCACGGTGCGTATGCCGACCGGGTGGAGGCGCTGTTCGACGAGATCGCGCCGGCGCCTGGCAGTCCGGTGCGGGCGGACGCCGTGCGGGCTCGCTTGGCGGACCGTCTGCGGCGCGGCGAAGACGTCCCCGGCTTCGGCCATCCTTTGTACCCCGACGGCGATCCGCGTGGGCGGCTGCTGGTCGACCTGGCGGCGGCGCGGCGGCCCGGCGCTGCGGCGGTGGAGCAGGCGCTGGCGATGGCGGACGCCGCCCGCGATCTGCTGGGCGACCGCCCGACCCTGGATTTCGGCCTGGTGACGCTGGCGCGCGCCCTGGACCTGCCCGCCGGCGCCGCGGTCGCGCTGTTCGCGGTCGGCCGCGCCGCCGGCTGGATCGCCCACGCTCTCGAACAGTATGCCGATCCGCGCCTCATCCGCCCGCGCGCCCGCTACGTCGGCCCCGACCCGCCGGCCTGAGGCTATGCGGTGGCGGCGGGGAGGTGGGGGGCTTCGCCGGCGGCGGCTGGCGTGGCGGCGGCCAGGGGGAGGTGGACGCGGAAGGTGCTGCCGCGGCCCATGCGGCTTTCGACTTCGACGTGGCCGCCGTGGGATTGGGCGAGGTGCTTGACGATGGCCAGGCCCAGGCCGGTGCCACCTTCTTCGCGGGCGCGGCCCTTGTCGACGCGGTAGAAGCGCTCGAAGATGCGCGCCAGGGAGTCCTGCGGGATGCCGATGCCGGTATCGGCGACTTCGATCAGGGCTTCCGTTTCGCCGCGCGTCAGGCGCAGGACGACCTCACCGCCGGGGCGGTTGTATTTGATGGCGTTGTCCAGGAGGTTGACCAGCAGGCGCTCCAGGCCGTCGGCGTCGCCCGGCAGGCGCGGCGCGCCCTGGTCGCGCACCTCGACGCGGATGCCGCGCTCGCGCGCGGCGGCGGCCAGCACTTCGGTGGCGCGCTGGGCCAGGGCGGCCAGGTCGACCGGCTCGCGCTCGCGCGGCTGGCCGATGCCTTCGAGGCGCGACAGGGTGAGCAGATCGTCGAGCAGCGCCTGCAGGCGCCGGGTCTGCCAGATCAGGCGTTCGGTGAAGCGGCGGGCGGTCTCCTCTTCCTGGAGGGCGCCGTCGCGCAGGGTTTCGGCGTAACCGCGGATCGCCGCCAGCGGCGTCTTGAGCTCGTGCGAGACGTTGGCGACGAAGTCGCGGCGCATGTCGGCGACGCGGGTCAGCTCGGTGGTGTCGCGCACCACCACGACGGCGCCGCGCTGGCCGGCATCGAGGGCGGCGGAGGCGAGCAGCAGGGTGCGGCGCTCCGGCACCTGCAGCTCGATCTGGCCGCTCTGCGGCTCGCCCTTGCGCAGGGTGTCGTCCACCAGGCGCGCCAGCTCGGGATGGCGGTAGATCTCCAGCAGCGGCCGGCCGGTGACGTCGCCGGTCAGGTCGAACAGGCGCAGCAGGGCGGCGTTGGCCGACGAGGCGCGGCCGTCCTGGGCGATGACCAGCACGCCCTCGGACATGCTGGCCAGGATCGATTGCAGGTGGTCGCGCTCGCCGCGGATCGCGGCGAACTGCTGCTCGGCGGTTTCGGCCAGGCGATTGAGTGCGCGCGCCACCACCGCCAGCTCGGGCAGCCGCGGCTCCTCGACCCGGCTGGCCGCGCCGCGCGAGATCGCGCGGGCGCCCAGGGCGAGGTGGGCCAGCGGCCGCAGCAGGCCGCGGTCGATCCACAGCGCGCAGAGCAGGCCGGTGACGGTGGCGACGGCCAGGACGATGCCGATCACCCAACCCTGCCGCAGGTGCAGCAGCAGGCCGACCCCGCCGGCCAGCGCCGCCGCCAGAGCTGGCCAGAAGGGGGCCAGGCGCAGCTTCGGCGGCAGGCCGACGGGACTCAAGATTAGGGTCTCAGGCGGTAGCCGACCCCGATCACGGTCTCGATTCGCTCCGCTTCGGGTCCGAGCTTGCGGCGCAGGCGCCGGATGTGGGTGTCGACGGTGCGGCTGTCGATGTCTTCGGCGTAACCCCAGACGTCGGACAGCAGCTGGCCGCGCGTCTGCACCCGGCTGTTGCGCTCGAGCAGCAGGCGCAGCAGGCGGAATTCGGTGGCGGTCAGGGGCACTTCCTTGCCGCGCACCCGCAGCTGGTGGCCGGAGATGTCGAGCTCGATGCCGCCCACCTCCAGCATCTCGGCGGTGCTCTCCTCCTGCTGGAAGCGGCGCAGCACCGCCTTGACCCGCAGCACCACTTCCCGCGGGCTGAAGGGCTTGCTGATGTAGTCGTCGGCGCCCAGCTCCAGGCCGACGATGCGGTCGACCTCTTCGCCGCGGGCGGTGAGCATGACGATCGGCAGGCGCGCGGTCTGCGGGTCGCGCTTGAGCAGCCGCGTCAGCTCCAGGCCGTCGATGCCGGGCAGCATCAGGTCCAGGACGACCAGGTCGGGACCGTCGCGCCGGATCGCTTCCAACCCGGTGTCGCCGCGGCGCGCGGTGTCGACGTCGAACCCTTCCTTTTCGAGGTTGTACTGCAAAACCTCTGCAATATCCGGCTCATCTTCGATGACCAGGATCTTCTCTCGTGGCATGCGCGGCAGAGTAACATGCGGTTCCACAGCGGCAGTGGAAAACCCTGTGGAAAAGCGCCCTGGAACCCCCCCTGGCGGCCCACCGGAAGCTGCTTTCCCCTCTTTGAACAGGAAATTGTGCAATCGCCGCAAGTTGCTGACAGGAAAGGAGTTGTAATTCCGCGTCAGGCGCCGATCGGGGCTCCGGGCGGTACGGCGGCGGAATTTCCACAGGGCAGGCGGTTACTTCCTTGCAAGGGTTGTGTTAACTCCTTGTGACGGAGCAGCTTAGGCCCTCAGGGCCGGCTCCGGGGCGGGTGCCTCAGGCGGTTTCCAGCCCCTGGCGCAGGCTCAGGCGGGAGCGGAAGACCTGCTTCCAGAGCCGCCGATGCTCGCGCGCCGCTTCCAGCTCGATCTCCACTTCGTAGGGCGAGACGACCTCGATGCGGACGCGCTCGTCGCGCATGGCGCAGTAGATCTCCTGCACCCGCGAGGCGTGGGTGCGATCGAGCGCGTCGGCGACGCGCAGCAGCACGGCCAGGCGGCGGACCGTCTTTTGCTGCCACGGCTTGAGCGCGGCAAAGGCGGGGTGCTTGAGCTTGGGGGCGCCGCCCCGGTGGTAGCGGGCGACGTGGGCGATGATTTCGATCTCGGACTGGTCGAAGCCGTCCAGGCTGGCGTTCGAGATCAGGTAGAAGGCGTGCTTGTGATGGTTGCGGTAGTGGATGGAGTAGCCGACGTCGTGCAGCAGCGCCGCGTACTCCAGCCATTCGCGTTCGCGGGCGGCAAAGCTGTGGAGCGACGCCGTCAGGTCGAACAGCCGCGCCGCCAGCCGCGCGGTCTGCAGGTTGTGGCGCAGCACGCTGGGCCCCTGTTCGGCCAGCTGCAGCACCTGCCGCCGGCGCAGGTCGCCCGGCGAGTGGACGGGCGGGATGGGCTGGCCGAGCGCCGCCAGCACCAACCCCTCGCGCAGCGCGCGGTCGGAGACGTGGAAGCGGTCGACGCCGGCGTGGCTGACCAGCTCGTGCAGCAGCACGGCGCCGGCCATCAGGCTGTCGGAACGCGGCCCGCCCACCGGCGGCAGCGCCGCCAGCTCCCGCCGCCGCAGGCCGCGCAGGCGCGAGGTGAGCTGCGCCAGGTCCTTGGTGCGCACCTCGCGCAGCCCGACCCCCGGCTCCTTGCGGCCGCCGAACAGGTCCACCAGGTCGGCGCAGCAGGCCGCCGTGCCCGACGTGGCGATGAGCCGCGCCGGCGGCGCCGCCGCCGGGTCGCGCGGCAGCAGCTCGGCAAGGCGGCCGCGGATGGTCGCGCGCAGCTCGCCCAGCGCCGCCGCCGACGGCGGGTCGCCCTTCAGCCAGCCGGCGCAGCGCAGCGAACCGAGCTGCAGGCTGACCACGGCGGCCAGCTCGCCGCCCTGGGCGTCGATCCATTCGGTGCTGCCGCCGCCGACGTCGACGATGACGGCGCCGCCGGGGCCCAGGTCGACCACCTCGCGCACCGCGCGGTAGATCAGCTGCCCTTCGTGCTCGCCGGTCAGCAGCTGCACGTCCAGGCCGGTGTGGGCCTTGACCTGGTCCAGGAAGTCGCGGCCGTTGGCGGCTTCGCGCACCGCGCTGGTCGCCACCGCCACCACCCGGTCGGCGCCCTTGAGGGTGGCCAGGGTGGTCATCCGCATGAGCGCCTCCAGGCCGTCCTTGATCGCCGCCTTGGACAGCCTGCCGTCGCCCAGGCCGGTCTTGCCCAGGCGCACCATCTCGCGCTCGCGGCCCAGAACGCGGTAGGCGCCGCTCGGCTGCGGCGCCACCACGATCATGTGAATCGAGTTCGAACCGATGTCGATCGCCGCCAGCCGTCCGAACGGCTCGTCGCGGTGCGCCGCCAGATCCGGCAGGCGCAGCTGCAACGCCTCGCCGATCGCGCCGGCGGCGAGCGCGCCGGTTGCGGCGGCGAGGGGTTGAATCACGACTCTCGGTTGTGCCACGCGCCGATTGTAGTCTGCATCTCGACGGGCATGGCATCCGGCCGGCCCGCCGTCGGCGCCGGGTCGGCGAACAGCTGTTCGAGCAGGCGCTCCCAGCCGTGGCGGCGGGCGTTGGCGACGGCGCGCGCGGACATCTCGGCGATGCGGCCGGGATCGTCGAAGAGCTGGCCCATGGCGGCGCTCCAGGCGCCGGGAGCGGCGGGATCGACGACCAGGCCGGAGACGCCGGGCAGCACGATCTCACGCGGGCCGCCGCGGTCGCTGACGATCGCCGGCAGGCCGGCGGCCTGGGCCTCCAGCACGACGTTGCCGAACGTGTCGGTGGTGCTCGGGAAGACGAACACGTCGGCGCCGGCGTAGGCGCGGGCCAGGTCCTCGCCGTGCAGGAAGCCGGTGAACAGGATCTCTGGCCGGCGATGGCGCCCCGCCAGCTCCTTCAGGTACGGACCGTCGCCCACCACCACCAGCTGGGCGTGGCGGCCGCTCGCCAGCAGTTCCGCGAAGGAGTCCATCAGGGCGTCCAGGTTTTTCTCGCGCGACACCCGCCCGACGTACAGGAACTTGAAGACGCCGTTGATGCCGAAGCGGCTCCAGAAGCGCGGATCGCGCTTGCCGGGGTGGAAGAACTCGGCGTCGACGCCGCGCGGCAGCAGCGACATGCGTTTGGCTTCCAGGCCGTGGGCGGCCAGCAGGTCCAGGTAGCAGCGGCTGGAGACGAACAGGCGGTCCATGCGGCCGAAGAACCACCGCATGTAGGTCCAGGTCATCTCTTCCAGCGTGGCGCTGCCCGACAGGTGCCGCACGTAGAGCGGAAAATCGGTGTGATAGATGCCGGTCACCGGGATGCCCAGGAGCTTGCCGGCGGCGAGCCCCACCAGGCCGAGCGGCCCCGGCGTGCTGATCAGGATCTCGTCGTAGCGCTCGCGCTCGCAGTGCTCCAGAACCGCCAGCAGCGGCGGCAGCTTGAGGGTCTGCGACTCGTAGCCGGGGATGGGGAACTGCGCGAACGGCGCGAAGTCCACCACCTCCAGGTCGAGCGGCGGCGTCGCTTCGCCGCAGGTGATGGCGGCCAGGCGGCGGCCGCGCTGGCGCGCCAGCCCGGCCAGCGTGCGCACCGTCTTGGCGACGCCGTTGATGTCGGTCAGCGTGTCGGTGAACCAGGCCTTCTTGCCGCCGCGCCCGCCGCGCGCGCCCTCTTCGGGGCGCTCGCCCAGGAAGCGCAGGGCGGCCGCCTCCAGCAGGTCGGAGTCCTTGTGCTGCGCCTGGAGCGCCACCAGGTAGGGCGCCACGGTCACCGCCAGCGGCGCGATCTGCGCCGCCGCCGCCGCCAGGCTCTCCGCCAGGCGGCCGCGGCGCAGGTTCTTGCTGAAGCCGTCCATCAGGGCGGCGGCGACCTCCTGGCTGGCGCGGTTGGCGTTCTCGAAGGTGACGCGGTCGGCGGGCGTCGCGGCGCCGAAGATGCGGCGCCGTTGCCCGGCCGACGCCCGCACGCCGCCCAGGCCCAGGCTGCGCAGCAGCTCGCTGAACGGGTCGCGGCGGTTGCCCAGGCCGAGCGGGAACTGGCGGCGGTAGTACTCCTGGGCCAGGGTGTACAGGCTCTGCGTGAGGCGCAGGCTGGAGCCGTTTTCGCCGCCCGGCTGGTGGTGGCCGGCGGCCAGCGCGGCAAAGAACTGCGGCAGCGTCGCGGGGGTGTCCAGCGCCGCGGTGGTTTCGGTCCAGGTGGTGGCGATGTAGTGGCCGCCGTGGTCGTCGCTGCCGCCGGTGAAGCTCTTGATCCACGGCGTCGCGCCCTGCGGCGTGAGGCCGTGGCGCTCCGCCAGGCTCTCCACCACCTCGCGGGTGAGCGAACCGAAGATGCGGCGCACCAGGTCGTTGCCGCGGCGGTCGTGGATGCCGTTGCGGCCTTCGAAGCGGTTGAACAGCACCAGCAGCTTTTCGACCTGGTCCAGGGTGAGCATGTCGTTGACGCGGTAGAGCGGGTGGGCGACGGAATGCAGGATGGAGTTGGCCACGAAGTAGTCGCGCAGCTCGTAGATGTTGCGGCGCAGCTCCTGGATCTCGCGGTGCTGCGCTTCGGTGATGCCGATCGCCAGGCAGTGGATCTCGCAGCCGTCCTCGGGAAACTCGACGGTGACCTCTTCGGACAGGAAAACGCCGGGCAGGTGGGCGATCTCCAGCGCCCCGGCGACGGTGTCGTGATCGCTCAGGGTGACGAAATCCATGCCGCGCTCGCGGCACAGACGGTAGACTTCGCGCGGCTCGGTGAAGCTCTCGGGCGCCCCGAACTGGCGCAAGATCCACTCCGTCGGGCGGTTCGATGCCTTGCTGTGGACATGCAGGTCGGCCCTGGCCGTCATCTACGATCCCCCAAGTGTCGCGCGGCCGCAGCAGACGGCGCGCGAGGTTGGAAGCTCATGGTACGGGGCGAAAACGCGCCGGAGGGTGACGGGCCGGTAGCGCCGGGTTACGGCTGCGTTGCGCCACGGTGACGATCGCGGCGGCCGCCGCGGCGGCCTGCTTGAAAAGCTGGATGTCTCGCGTTTGCCATACTTTGTCACAGCCGCGCGGTGGCGCGCGGGCGCTGCATGTGGCAGAATGAAAAATACGTCTTGCGTGTGCGCCGCCCGCGACGCGGGCGTATCCAGGGGAGGTCCGATCCAGGTGTCCGAGCCGAAAGAGACGCAAAAACCCGCCGCCACGCTTGCCGCGGACCCGTCTGCGCTGTTCATCAATCGCGAGCTGTCGTGGATGGAGTTCAATCGACGGGTGCTGCACGAAGCGGCCGACCCGGCCAATCCGCTGATCGAACGGCTCAAGTTCATCGCCATCTTCGACAGCAACCTGGACGAATTCTTCATGAAGCGCGTCGGCGGCCTCAAGCAGCAGCTGGCCAGCAACGTGCGCGAGCTGCCGCCCGACAGCCGCACGCCGCGCCAGCAGCTGGCGGAGGTCAACGCCGCGGTGCGGCCGCTGCTGGCCGAACAGCGCCGCCTGCTCAACGAAGAGCTGCTGCCGGCGCTGCGCCAGCACGGGCTTGAGATCCTGCGCTGGGACGAGCTGCGGCCGATCGAGCAGCGCCATCTGAGCGAAGAGTTCGACCGCAAGATCTTCCCGGTGCTGACGCCGCTGGCGGTCGATCCGGCGCACCCCTTCCCGTTCATTTCCAACCTCAGCCTGTCGCTCGCCGTGGCGGTGCGCTCGCCCGGCGACTCCCGCGGCACCCACCCCGGCGGCCTGCGCTTTGCCCGCATCAAGGCGCCGCACATCCTGCCGCGCTGGGTGCAGGTGCCCAAGATGCTGCGCTTCGTGCCGCTCGAAGACGTCATCGCCAACAACCTGCAGCGCCTGTTCGAAGGCATGGAAATCGTCGAATCGCACCCCTTCCGGGTGACCCGCAACTCCGACGTGCAGCGCAACGAAGAGACCGCCGACGACCTGCTGGAAGCCATCCAGGAAGAGCTGCGCGAGCGCCGCTTCGCCACCGTCGTGCGCCTGGAGCTGGCCAAGGGCTGCCCCGAATGGATGCGCGAGCTGCTGTGCGACCAGCTTGAAACGGTGCCGCAGGAGGTCTTCGAGCTGGAAGGTCCGCTCGGTCTGCGCGACCTGATGCAGCTGTCGTCGACGCCGCTGCCGTCGCTGCGCTTCCGCCCCTGGACGCCGGTGCCGCATCCGCGCCTGGCCGCCATCGAAGCCGGCGGCGGCCCCGACGAGTTCTTTTCCGTCATCGCCGCCGGCGACCTGCTGGTGCACCACCCCTACGATTCGTTCGCCAGCAGCGTGCAGCGCTTTATCGAGGCGGCGGCGGACGATCCTGAAGTGTTCGCCATCAAGCAGACCCTGTACCGCACCTCGCACGACTCGCCCAACATGCGGGCGCTGATCCGCGCCGCCGAAGCGCGCAAGCAGGTGGCGGTGACGGTGGAGATCAAGGCGCGCTTCGACGAAGCCGCCAACATCGAATGGGCGGAGGCGCTGGAAGGCGTCGGCGCGCACGTCGCCTACGGCGTCGTGGGCTTGAAGACGCACGCCAAGATCGCCCTGGTGGTGCGGCGCGAACGCGATCAGCTGGTGCCCTACACCCACCTGGCGACCGGCAACTACAACCCCGAAACCGCCAAGCTGTACACCGACCTGGGCCTGTTCACCTGCAACGCGGAGATCGCCGCCGACGTGGCGCAGCTGTTCAACATGCTGACCGGCTACGTCCATCGCCCGCAGTTCAAAAAGCTGCTGGTGGCGCCGATCAACATGCGCCAGCGGTTTGTCGAGCTGATCCGGCGGGAGGTGGCGCACAGCCAGGCCGGGCGCGGCGGCCAAATCATCGCCAAGATGAACTCGCTGGAGGATCGCGAGATCGTCGAAGAGCTGTACGCCGCGTCGGCGGCGGGGGTGGAGATGGACCTGATGGTGCGCGGCATCTGCCGCCTGCGTCCGGGGCTGCCCGAGCAGAGCGAAACCATCCGCGTCATCAGCATCGTCGGGCGCTTCCTGGAACACGCCCGCATCTTCTACTTCGCCAACGCCGGCCAGCCCGAATACTTCATCGGTTCGGCCGACTGGATGTCGCGCAACCTGGACTACCGCGTCGAAGCCATCGCGCCGGTCGAAGACCCGCGCCTCCAGGAAGAGCTCAAGGCGATCCTGGATCTACAGCTGTCCGACAACGTGATGGCCTGGGACCTGCGGGCGGACGGCAGCTACCACCAGCGCCGGCCGGCCGCCGGCGAAGCGGCCCGGTCCAGCCAGGAGATCCTGATGCAGCGCGCCCTGGACCGCAGCGGCCGGCAGGCCGGCACGCCGCTCAGGGTGCCTGCAGGTTCTGCCTGAAGAAAGCGACGGTGCGCTGCCAGGCGTCGCTGGCGGCGGCGGGGCGGTAGCCGGTGCCGGAAGGGTTGGCAAAGGCGTGGCCGGCGCCGTCGTAGATGTGGATCTGAACGTTCTTGTTCTGCTGCTTGAGCGACGCCTCCATGGCGTGCACCGCCGCCGGCGGGATGCTCTTGTCGTCCGCTCCGAACAGGCCGAGCAGCGGTGCCTGCAGGTGGGCCAGGCGGGCGGGGTCTTTTTCGGGCTGTCCGTAGTACATCACCGCGGCGTCGACATGGTTGGCCGGGTCCAGCGCGGTCTGTAGCGACCAGCCGCCGCCGAAGCACCAGCCGATGACGCCGACGCGGCGGGCGCCGCCGGCGCGCAGGAACTCCACGGCCTGGTGCAGGGCGGCGGCGGCGGGGGCCGGGTTGGCCGCGACGCTGCCGGCCAGCTGGCGGGCGGCCTCGGGGGTGGCGGCGGCCTGGCCGCCGTACAGGTCGACGGCGAGCGCGGTATAGCCCTCGCCGGCCAGGCGGCGGGTCACGTCGCGGATGTTGTCGTTCAACCCCCACCATTCGTGGATCACGACCAGCGCCGGCAGCTGCTTGGCGCCGGCGGTGGCGGTCGGTTTGGCCAGGAACCCATGGAGCGGCTTGCCGTCCTGCGTGCCATAGGCGACGTCGGCGCCGGTCACCGGCTGGGCGGGGGCGGTGGTGGCGGCCGGGCTGGCGACGGGGCGGTCGTTCTGATGCTCCGCCGCCATGCGGTCCAGGTCGGCCAGGGCGGCCAGCTGGCCGGACGGCGCGGTCGGCGCGGCGGCCTGGCCGTCAGGTCCGGTTGCGGCAAACGCCGCCGCCGGCGTCAGGGTGGTCATGCCAGCGATGACGGCGATGGCCGCGGCGGCGGCAAGCACGGCGGCGAGGACGGAAGATATACGCAGCTGGCGCATCGTCGGGCTCTCCTTGTGCGACGTGACTACCCTGCGAACGGACCGGGCGGGCCACAGGCTTCGCGACGGTCTGTCACTGCAAGCGAGGTGCCGGTTCATTCCAGGCGGACGCGGGCCAGCTGCAGGGAAAAGGGGCCGAGTGGCTGCACGGCGGCGAAGACCACCAGCAGCACGTCGTGCCCGTCGTAGGAATTGAAGCGCGCCCAGGGCAGGTCGAACGCCTGCCACTGCGGACCGGCGGTGAAGGTTTGCAGCAGCGGCAGGCGGCCGCGGCTTTTGGCGAAGACCATCAGCGAGAAGGTGTGGCCGTCGCCCCTGGCCCAGAAATGAATGCCGGTGCGCGCCGACAGGTCGACCGCCGCGTGCGTCCCGGCTCCTGGCGAAAGCGCGGCCCCGGCCCACGAGAAGGCGCCGGCGGCGACGGTGCCGCGGATGGCCAGCGATTGCGTCCCCTGGGGCGCATCCGGCGGGGCTTCGGCGACGACGGCCAGGGTGGCGGTCGAGGAGCCGCCGGCGATCTGGTCGGTCGAGACGCCCCAGCCGGGACCCATGGCGGCCTGGATCGCGGTGGCGGCGGCGACACCGGCGCGGAAGGCGGCGCGGTCCGCGGCGACGCCCTGTTTCCAGACCTGCACGATGGCGCGGGCTCGCCGCGGATCGGCGATGGCGTCGCCGTCCACCAGCAGCAGGTCGGCGCGCAGGCCGGGGGCGATGCGGCCGCGGTCCGCCAGGTGGAAGGCGGCGGCGGGCGCCGACGTCGCGGCGGCCAGCGCCTGTTGCGGCGTCAGGCCGGCGGTCTCGAGCAGCGCGATCTCGCCCAATGTACTGGCGCCGTGGGTGGTGCCCGGATTGGGCGCGTCGGTGCCGGCAAGAATCGGCACGCCGGCGGCGAGCAGCTGGCGGATCGCCGCCGCCGCGTTCGCCACCGAGACGCCCGCCACGGCGGGGTGCGCGAAGGCGCCCTGCAGGTTGGCGATGGCGTCCGGGCTCAGATAGGGCGCCAGGCGCGGGTCGTGCGCCAGACCGGCGCCGGTGTCGGCCGCCCACGGCTGGCCGGCGCCGGTGATCCCGGCCAGCACGCTGAGCGTCGGCACCACGAAGGCGTGATGGGCGGCGACGAAGCGCCCGAACCCGGGGTCGGGCGGCGCGTCCACGAATAGGTGCGCCAGGCCGTCGGCGCCGGCGGCGATCGCCTGACGGGCGGCGGCCAGGGTGGTGACGTGCGCCACCGCCAGCTTGCCGCGCTGGTGCGCCGCCGCCACCAGGGCGGCGACCGTCGCCGCGTCCAGGGTGGGGAGCGGCCGGCCGGTGATCGCGCCGTCCTCGATGATGATCTTGATGTAGTCCGAACCCTCGGCCAGCCGCGCGTCGACCCAGGCCGGCGCCTGGTCGGGGCGGGTGAGGGTGGGGTTCTCGAAGCCGTATTCAGTGCCGTGGCCGCCGGGGACGGTGGCCATGGTGCCGGCCGACCGCAGGTCCGCCAGGTCCATGTCGCCGCCCGCAGCCTGCGCGGCCTTGACCTGCGCCGCCCAGCGCGCCACGGTGCCCATGTCCAGCTCGGTGGTGACGCCGAGCATCAACGCCTGCCGCAAGGCGTCTTCGCTCCAGGCGTGGGTGTGGCTGTCGATCAGGCCGGGCAGCAGGGTGCGGCCCGCCCCCGGCACCTCCGGCGTGCCCGGCGGCGCGGTCAGGCTGCGGCCCACCGCGGCAATCTTGCCGCCCGCGACCAGCACGTCGGCGACGCCGAGCGAGCGGGTGCCGTCAAACACCAGGGCGCCGCGCACCACGAACGAGGCGGCGCCGGCCGGCGGCGTGGCCTCGCCCACGGCTGCAGTGGTTGCGGCCGGCGCGGTTGCGGCAGCTGCCGGCTCGCTCTTCGGCTGCGGCGCGGCGGCCGTGGCGCCGGCAAGGGCCAGGGCGCCGCACACCAGCACGGCGGTGATTGCCAGGGATGCCGCCGCGGTGCGCCGAGCGTGGCCGGCCCGGCGGGCGCGTGGGGTGTGGCTGGTGAGATCGGTGGCTGCGGCGGCGGCAGGTGCGCGTTCCATGCGCCGATTGTAGCCCGCGTGTTTGGGGGCTTCCAGCGCGGCGCCGCCGCCCGGTCGGGGCAAGCTGCCGGGCCGCGCGCCGGGGTCCGGCTTCAGCTTTCGGGGGTGATCACCTGCAGGCGCTCGGATGTGGCGGTGGCGCTGTTGCGGCGCCGGCGCACCAGCTGCCCGGCCATCGCCGTGCGATTGCGCCCGGTCTCCTTGGCGACGTACATCGCCGCGTCGGCCAGGCGCAGCAGGGTGCTCTTGCTGTCGGTCAGCGAGAGGTCGTCGCTCAGGTGGCGCTTGAGGGTGGCGATGCCGATCGAGCAGGTGACGCCCTTGAGGTGCAGCGGCTCGGGCTGGATCTCTCCCGGCTTGGCCGAAAAGGTGGTCTCCACCAGGGTGGAGCGGATCTCTTCGGCAAGGTCGATCGCCTGCTCCAGGTCGCAGCGCGGCAAAAGCAGCACAAATTCATCGCCGCCGTAGCGCGCCGGGAACCCGCCGGTATTGACGACCATGCGACGCAGGATGTGGCCGACTTCGCGCAGCACCTGGCTGCCGGCCAGGTGGCCGTGGGTGTCGTTGACCCGCTTGAAGTAGTCGAGGTCGAGAAAGAGCAGGGCCAGGTCGCGGTCGTCCTGGCGGCAGGAGCGGATCGCCTCGGACAGCGCGACGTGCAGGTAGCGGTCGTTGTACAGGCCGGTCAGGTTGTCGCGCTTGGCAATCTCTTGCGCCTGGCGGGCGTCGAGCACGTTCTGGATCGAGATCGAGATATAGCCGGCGAAGATCTCCAGCAGGTTGCGATCCTCGCGGGTGTACGCCGGCGCGTTGTTGCGGTTGATCAGCTCCAGCACGCCGCAGACGTCGTGCTCGATGCGGATCGGGATGGCGATCAGCGATTGGGTCTGGTACGACGTCCGGTGGTCGACCTGGCCGTAGAAAAAGCGGTCGGCGGGGGCGTCGGGGGTGAGGTAGGTTTCGCCGGTCAGGTAGACGCGGCCGGCGATCCCCTGGTCGGCGGGGATGCTTTCGCCCAGCAGGGGCACCGCCTTGTCGCCGAAGGCGGCAATGAAGGTCAGGACGTTGCGGTGCCGGTCGGCGCGCTTTTCGGCGGGATTGTCGAGCAGGATGGAGCCGGCGGCCGAGGGGACGAAACTGTTGGCCCGGCGCAGTACTTCCGTCAGGTTCTCCGCCAGGCTCAGCTCGAGCGGGAACGTAGGATGGGCGCGGCGCCGCTCCAGGAACGGCTCCAGGCGCATCGGGTCGAGACAGTGGAAGCTAACCGTCAAAAGCCCCTCGAAGGACTGGCCATACTCACCATAACAGAAGTTCCGGCGTGCGGGAACGCCGCCCTGGTCCGTTCTGCGGTAGCGGCTTGTCCTACAAAGAGAAGGTGTGGGCCACCGGCGAAAGGGTGGCGGGGCACTTCAGGCATTGCCGGCGCGCAGGCGGCGCAGCAGCTGGCGGCTCTGCGCCAGCAGCTCGTCGCGCACCGCCGAAGTGGTCGAAAGCTGCGGCGCGTAGCGCAGGTAGTGGAGCTCCTCGACCAGGCGCACGGTGGCGTCGGCGATTTCGACAGGGGCGCCGTGCGCGGCCAGCCAGGCCCCCCAGCGAGACGGGCTGAGGTCGGGCGGCAGTCCCCAGCGCGCCGCCAGGTAGGCGCGCCACCCCTCCTCGACCATCGAGGCCGCAAGGCGCGGGTGGTCTTCGTGTGCCGCGTCGCGCAGGTGGCGCGCCAGCAGGTCGGCGCTGGCCGCCATGGCGGCGGGGGAGGCCGTTGCCGGCGCGGGTAAGCCGCCGCCGGCGGTGCTGCCGGGTGCCGCGGCGGCGGTGTCGGAGCTGCCGGCGATCGAAGAGAGCCGGCGCCGGCGCGCCCAGAGCGCCAGGAGCACCAGGCCCCAAGCCGCGGCCAGGCCGATCAGGACGCTCGCCACGCGCAGCGGCGTCGCCCACGTCGCCTGGATCGCTCGCGTCGCCCGCGGCCAGGTCGCCCACCAGGGTGCCCGCGGGTCGGACGTCGGGAGGCGGCCGGCGCCGGCGGTCTCCGGGCTGGCTGCCTCCGGGCTGGTGCGACGGCCTGCTCCCGGCCGTCGCGGGGGCGGCGCGACGCCGCGCGCGGTCAGCTCCACCGGCGCCGCCGCGGCCATGCGGTACTCGCGGTGAGCGGGGTCGAAGTAGAGGATGCCGGTCGGCCGCACGGCATAGCGGCCGGGGCGGGCGGCGACCAGCACGTAGGTCCAGGTGCGGCGTCCCTGGACGGTGGTGCCGTCCAGATGCTCGTCCGACTGCTGTTGCGGCGGGAAGGCGGTCACCCCCGGCGGCAGCTCCAGGCGCGGCGGCGGCACCCCTTGGAGGTTGCCGGCGCCGCTCAGGGTGAGGGTGTAGGCGGCCCCTTCGCCAGCCGGCAGGCTGTAGGGTTGCAGCTTCGGAGCCAGGCTGACCTGCCCCACCAGGCCGCTGAAGCCGGGCGGCGCGGCAGGCAGCGGCTGCACGTCCACCGCCAGCTCAGGGGTCTTGAGGTGCAGCTCCTCGGGGCGCGACATCGGGCCGAAGAGGTCGGCGACGGGGGATTCGACCACCACGTCGCACGCCGCGGGCTCCAGGACATGATGGCCGGGGGCGAGGGCGAACAGCGCCTTGCTGAGCAACGCCACGCGCCCATAGCGGTCGTTGCCGATGCCCACCATCTGGGGCGTCAGGTGTTCCGGCTGGGGGATGTCGCGCACCCAGAAGCCGCTGAAGTTGGGCAGCCCGGTGGCATTGATCGCGGCCACGTCCTGGCGGGTGTACAGATACACCGTGTACAGCGCCTGCTCGCCGGCCATCGGGCGCGTCGGCAGCACTTCGGCGCGCAGGAACGCCGCCGGGCCGCTCGGCACCTGCGGCTGGCGCGCCAGCGGCGAGCGGCCCCTGAACAGCTGGTCGAACAGGTCCGCCGGGCTGCGCGGGAACGGTGCTCCGGCGCTGGCGCCGCCGCCGGCTGCCGGCGCGGCGCGGCCGGTCGGCTGCTCCTGCACCTGCAGCTCCTGGTCCGGCAGGTGCACGGCGTCGCCGCGCAGGTTGAGGGTGAGCGCGCGCACGTGCGCCGGGCCGACGGCGAGCGGCCGCAGGCGTAGCGAAAACCGGAAGGAGCGCGACAGGTTGCCGTTGATGACGTTGATGTCTTCGAACTGCGACGCGCCGCCCAGCATCTCCAGGTTGTCCAGCTTGAACGTCGGTTCGAAGCGCAGGCTCTGCATGCCGCCGCCCTCGGCTTCGATCGTCAGGGTTGCCGTCTCGTCAAGGCCGACCACCCCCGGATCGAGCGACACGTGCACCTGAAAAGGCGGCGCCGCCGCGGCCAGCGGCGCGGCCGCCAGCAGCAGCGGCAGCAGCAGCAAGGCCGGTACCGCCGTCCTCACCAGTCCTCTCCCTTGGCGGCGCGCTGGCGCGCTTCGCGGGCGGCGGCTTCGCGGCGCTGCTGGCGCTCCAGGTTTTGCACCGCTTCCAGCACGGCCGCCGCCTGGTTGGCGGTCATCTCGGGCTGGTCCTTATAGCCGGGGAGCGGCTGCTGGCCGTTGAGCGGCGCCGGCTGGCCGTTGGGGCCGGGCCTGCCCTGCGCCCCCGCGTTGCCGCTCTGCGCCTGGCGCTGCGGCGCCTGCTGCTGATTGCCGGGCTGAGTGCTGGGCTTGCCGGGCTGCGGATTGGAGCCGGGATTGCCGGGGCCGCCCTGGCCGGCGGTCTGCTGGCGGTCGCCGGCGCGCGGCGTGCCGCCGCCGCTGCGCGGCCCCGCGGCGCGCCGCTGGTTCTGCTGCTCCCGCTGACACTGCATCGCCAGCTCCAGGTTGAACTTGGCATCGGCGTCGGCCGGCGCCAGCCGCAACGCCTGCTTGTACGCCTCGATGGCGCCGGCGTATTCGCCGGTGGCAAAGCGGGCGTTGCCCAGGTTGTAGCTGGCGGCGCGCCCCAGGTCCCGTCCGGCACCCTTGGCGGCCTTTTCGAGCAGCGGCGCCGCCTCTCCCGCCAGCTTGCGGTCGCCGGTCGCGAGCCGCGCGCTGCCGGCGTTGTAGCTGGTGAGGTTGGACTCCGGCGCCAGCCGCGCCGCGCTGTCGGCGTCCGCCACCGCCGCCTTGCCGTCGCCGTGGCGCAGGGCGTCGATCGCCGCCGCCGTCCGCTCGCGCGGGTTGTACAGCCAGCGCTCGGCCCACGCCGGCAGCTGTGGGTGCGCCAGCCACATCAGCGACTTGAGCGCCGACCCGGCGTCCGGCAGCTGCGGCATCGCCAGAGCGGGGAAGCCAACCATCGCCGCGGGCTCCGAGCCCGGCGTCCGCAATGCCGGCGCGGACCCCGCAAGGGCCGCCGTCGCGGGCACGGCCAGGCACAGCAGTGCCACCGGCACGAAGGTCGCCTTCATGCCGTCCGCCTTTGCTCGGCGACGAAGGGGCCGACCGCCAGCTGCAGGGCGAGCGCCGCCGCGGCCAGCAGCAGCGGCCACTGGAAGCGCTCTTCGGCGGTGACCACGGTTTCGTTTTCGAGCGTGCGCTTTTCCAGCCGATCGATGTGGCTCAGGATCGGCGCCGGGTCGGTGGCGGCGCTGGTGACGCGCAGGTAGGTGCCGCCGGTGGCACGGGCGAGCGGTTCCAGGTTCTCTTCGTGCAGGCGGGTGATGACCACCTGCCCCTGGTCGTCGCGCTTGTAGTCGCTGCCACCCAACGGGATGGGCGATCCCTGGGGCGTGCCGACGCCCAGCGCGAACACCACGACGCCGCTGTCCTTGAGCTTGGCGGTGGCGGCATCGAGCGCGCCGCCGTGGTCTTCGCCGTCGGACAGGATGACCAGCGCGCGATGCTTGGCGCTCTGCGGGCCGAACAGCTGCAGCGCCGTATCGATGCCGGCGGCCAGCTCGGTGCCCGGCAGCGGCAGCGAGCCCGGCTCGACGGTGTCCAGCAGCAGGTCGAGCACCGCGCCGTCCAGCGTCAGCGGCGCCAGCATCAAGCCTTCGCCCTCCGACTGCACCAGCGCCACGCGGTCGCCAGGCATCGCCTGGCTCATCCGGCGGATCAGCGTCTTGGCCGCGAACAGGCGCGACGGCGCAATGTCGGGCGCCGCCATCGACAGCGAAGAGTCGAGCAGGAACACCACGTCGACGCCGCGGCGCTCGACTTTTTCTTCGGCTCCCCCCCAGCGCGGGCGGCCCAGCGCCAGCGCCATGCCGGCCACCGACAGCCCGATGCAGGCGATGGAGAGCGCCAGGCGAGCCGGGCTGTAGGCCGGCAGCAGGCGGTCCCAAAGGCCGCGCGCCGCCCACGCTTCGTCCGCCCGCAGCCGCCGGCGCCACAGCGCGGCGGCCGCGACGGCGGCGAGCGGCGCCAGCGCCAGCAGCCACAGCAGGCGGGGAGCACCAAAGCTCATGGCTCGGCCGTCACCTGCAAGCCGGCCACGGCCAGCGGCAGCATCAGCAGCGACAGACCGGCGACGGCAAGCGGCGCAAACCCCTCGCGGTAGCGCACGTAGCGCTTCACCTTGAGCGGCGTCTTTTCCAGCCGGTCGATGTCGGCGAAGATGCCTTCCAGGCTCCGCTGGTCGGTCGCCTTGTAGTAGAGGCCGCCGGTGCGCTGGGCGATCTGGCGCAGCAGCCCTTCGTCCACGGCGACGTTCATCATCTGCCGCCGGTACTCGATCCTGCCGGTTTCGGGGTTCTGCACCGGCACCGGCACCGGCACCCGGCCGGCGGTGCCCACGCCGACCGCGTACACCTTGAGGCCCAGGCCCTTGCACATCGCGGCGGCCGAGATCGGATCGATCTCGCCGGCGTTGTTGCCGCCGTCGGTGACCAGCACGATGATGCGCGTCTTGGCCGGGCTGGTGTGCAGGCGCGCCGCCGCGGCAGCCAGCGCCACGCCGATGGCCGTGCCGTCGGGCAGGCTGTTGAGCGCCACCGAATCGACCAGCAGCCCCAGCATCGCATGGTCGGTGGTGAGCGGTGCGCGCGTCATCGCCCGGCCCGAAAACACCACCAAACCGATGCGGTCGCCGGTGCGGCCGGCGATGAACTGCTTGACCACCTGCTTGGCCACCGCCAGCCGGTTCTGCGGCTGAAAATCTTCGGCCGCCATGCTGCCCGAGATGTCCAGCACCAGCTCGATGTCGATCCCCTCGGTCAGGCTCTCCTCCCAGGCATACCCCAGCTGCGGCCGCGCCAGCGCCATCACCATGCAAGCCAGCGCCGCCAGCCGCAGGTAGAACGGCAGGTGCAGGCGCCAAGCGCCGCCCGGCCGCCGCCACCGGCGGCGGCTGCTTGCGGCCGGCGGTTGGGAGGGCCCCGCGGCTTGGGCGGCGACCGGGTTGACAGTCGCCATGTAGGAAGCGGCAGGGCTGGTGGCCGCCGGGCCGGCGGCCACCGCACCGGCGGCGCGGGTGCCGGGCAGCTGGCTGTAGGTCAATGCGCCCAGCGATTGCCGGTGATGGTGATGCCAGGCCAGCAGCGGCAGCGCCAGCAGCGCCATCAGCCACCAGGGATTAGCCAGGTGGGGAAACACCGCCGTCATCCCGCCGCCTCCCGGCCGCAGGCATGAACGTGAAGCGCAGTCAGGACCAGCGCGATTTCTCCCATTGGTGCCGGCGCAATCATCCCGCCGCCTCCAGGGGAGCGGGCGCCGCGGCGGCGGCGCGGTTTTCGGCTTCGATCTGCTCGCCCAGGCGGCGCGCGGCGTCCAGGCGCTCGCGGGAGCGTTCGGGCGCCACCTGCTGGCGGGCGAACTTCACCATGTCGCAGGCGCGCAGCAGCTCTACCAGGGGCCGCACCACCGCGCCGGGCCAGCCGCGCGCCAGCAGCGTGCGCTGGATTTCACTGGTGGTGCTTTCGGGCGCCGGAAAGGCGCAGGCGCGTCCCAGGTAGCGGCGCAGTGCCTGGCTGAGGCCGGTGTGCAGCGCGGCCGGCGAGCCTGCGTCGTCGTGTTCCAGCCGGGTGAGCGCCGCCACCAGCTCGGGCCAGGGGGCCAGCGCGGGCACCGCCACGGTGCCTGCCGCATCCTGGCGCCGCCGGCGCCGCCACAGCATCCACAGGCCCGCGCCCGCCAGGGCGGCCAGCGCCGCCAGGGTGAGGAAGAAGGGCAGCCCCCATGGCAGCGGGCGCAGCGTTGCCGGCGGCCGCAGATGCCGGTCCTTGTCGCTTGGCGGCAGCACCGACTTGACCGTGATCGCGGCGCCGGCGGGAGTCATCGCCTGCACCGTGCCGCCGGCGAGCGGCACCGCGATCGCCACTGGCGGCAGCTCCACCTTGCCGGTGCGGAACGCCGCCAACACCAGGCGCTGCGTGTAGGTGATGGCGCCGCCGGCGCCGTCGCGCCGCAGCGGTTCGGCATGCTCGCGCACCTCCGCTTCGCCCCACGCTTCGCCCCACACCGGAAACCGCGGCTCGCCGGCCAGCCGCGCTCCCGCCGGCACCCGCAACGTGACGATCGCCTCCAGCCGATCTCCCACTGTCACCGCCGTACCCGGCAGCATTACCGACGCCCGCGGCGTGGGGCCGGCCGGCGTTGCAGCAACCGGCGATGCCGTGGAGGCCGCCGTTCCCGCAACGGGTATGGGTGCAGCAACCGGTGTAGCCGCAGCCGGCCGCGGACCGGCTGCCAGCGGCGCCGGCAGCACCGGTGCGCCGGCAGTGGGCGGCGCGCTCGCGGCGACCGCCGGTGTGGCGATCGCGACGGCCGCAAAGGTCGCGACGGCGACGGCAAGGCGCTTTGCGGCGGTGATCACCGGCGGAGCCTCCGGCGGCGCTGCTCGAAGAAGGCGAGCAGGGGGGCGAGGTAGGGGCGGTCGGTGCGCAGGGCCAGGCGGTCGACGCTCAGGCGGCGGCTCAGCTTCTGCAATTCGGCGCGCTCGCGGCGGCGCTGTTCCTGGTATTGGGCGCCCAGCCGGCGGCCGTCGACCAGGGCGGTGGCGCCGGTCTCTGCGTCGCGCAGCACCACCGGCCCCACGGCCGGGAGCTCCTGGTCGCGCGGATCGACGATCTCGATGAGGATGAGGTCGTGGCGGGCGGCGGCCGCTTTCAGGGCGCGGCTGGCGGGACTGCCCAGGAAGTCGGAGATGAGGAACAGCACCGAGCGGCGCTTGAGCGTCGCCAGCACGGCCAGCAGGCCGCGGTCCAGGTCGGTGGCGCCGTGCGCCGGGCGGTCCAGGATCTCGCGCACCAGGCGCAGCACGTGGTTGCGCCGCCGCTCGGGGCGCAGGAACAGCTCGAGCCGGTCGCTCACCAGCGCGGCGCCCACGCGGTCCTGGTTGCGCACCGCGGCGAAGGCCAGCAGGGCGGCGATCTCGGCTGCCAGCTCGCGCTTGAGGATGGCGCGCGAGCCGAAGCTGAGGCTGCCGGACACGTCCACCACCAGGAAGATGGTGAGGTCGCGTTCCTCGACGTACTGCTTGATGAAGGGCGTCCCCATCCGTGCCGTGACGTTCCAGTCGATGGTGCGCACGTCGTCGCCGGGCTGGTAGGGGCGCACTTCAGCGAATTCCATGCCGCGCCCCTTGAACACCGAGTGGTAGTCGCCCGCGACGCCCTGATCCACCAGGCGGTTGGTGGCGATTTCGATGCGCCGCACCTTGCGCAGCAGGTCGAAAGGCAGGCGCCCGCCCGGCCGTGCCGGGGCTCGCGGCGCGCCGGCGGTGGGCGGCATCAGGGCACCTGGACCCGTTCCAGCAGGCGGGCGACCAGCGATTCGGCGGAGACCTCTTCGGCCTCGGCTTCGTACGTGGGGATGACGCGGTGGCGCAGCACGTCGGGCGCCACTTCCTTGACGTCTTCGGGGATGACGTAGCCGCGGCCGCGCACCAGCGCCATCGCCTTGGCGGCGCGCGCCAGGTAGAGCGAGGCGCGCGGCGAAGCGCCGAAGGCGATCAGCTCGGCAAGGTCCGCCAGGCCCGCCGCCCGCGGCTCGCGGGTGGCGGTGACCAGGTCCAGGATGTAGCCGCGAATCTTGTGATCGAGATAGACCGAGTCGCCCACCGCACGCAGCGCGACCAGGCGCTCGCGGTCGAGCACCGGCGCCACCGCCAGCTCGCGCTCGACCAGCATGCGCTCCAGGATCTCGCCCTCTTCGGCCCGCGTCGGATAGCCGATGCGCAGCTTCATCATGAAGCGGTCCATCTGGGCTTCGGCCAGCGGATAGGTCCCTTCCTGCTCGATCGGGTTTTGCGTCGCCAGGACCATGAACGGTTCGGGCAGAGGATGGCTGCGGTCGCCCAGCGTCACCTGGCGCTCTTCCATCGCTTCGAGCAGCGCCGACTGCACCTTGGCCGGCGCGCGGTTGATCTCGTCGGCCAGCAGCAGGTTGGTGAACACCGGCCCGCGGCGCGGCAGGAATTCAGCGGTGCGCTGGTCGTAGATCAGCGTGCCGACCAGGTCGGCCGGCAGCAGGTCGGGGGTGAACTGGATGCGGCTGAACTGCAGGGCCAGCGTCTGCGCCAGCGTCTTGACCGCCAGCGTCTTGGCCAGCCCCGGCACGCCTTCGATCAGCACGTGGCCGCGCGCCAGCAGCCCGACCAGCAAGCGGTCCAGCAGGTAGTCCTGCCCGACGATCACCTTGCGCAGCTCAGCTTCGACGCGCTTGAGCGTCAGGGTTTCGCGTTCGACGTCTCGATTCAGGGTAAGGCTTGGCTCCATGGCGCTCCCTCGGACAAAACCCTGGGCTGCAAGCCCAGTGCCACCGACCCCCAAGCCAAGAACACTCGCCCTGCCAAGCAATTAAGCCCAATCAACCGGTCGCCGCGACGCCCGATCGGCCAATTCGGCACACGGCCGATCGATCTCGATAGAGGGCTGGCTGGGGTCTGATAGCGTGCGGAGGTGTCCGGGCCGCGGCTGAAAAAGGAGTTGGGGCAGCATCACCTGCGCGATGGGGCGCTGTGCCGGCCGCTGGTGGAGTTCCTGCAGCCGGACGGCCAGCAGGTGGTCGAGGTGGGGCCTGGCGGCGGGGTGCTGACCGGCGAGCTGGTCGCCGCCGGTGCCCGCGTGCTGGCGTGGGAGGTGGACATGGCCTGGGCGCTGGAGCTGCGGCGCCGCTTCGCGCTCCTGGATCGGCAGCTGCATGGGCTCCGGGAGCCCCGCGCCGGGTTGGCGATCGTTGTGGGAGACGCCATGGACCTCCCGTGGGGACGCCTGCCGGCCGGCACGCTGGCGGCGGGCAACCTGCCGTACAACATCGCGACCGCCCTGATCGCGGCGCTCCTGCCGCACCACCGGCTGGTGCCGCGCGCCGCGTTCCTGGTGCAGCGCGAAGTGGCCGACCGCCTGCTGGCGGCGCCCGGCGATCCCGCCTATGGCGCGCTCAGCGTGCTGGTGGCGGCCTGCTCCCGCGCCGTGCTGCTGGCGCGCGTGCGCCGCGGCAGCTTCCGCCCGCCGCCGCGGGTCGAGGGCGCCTTTGTCGGCTTCGATCTGCAGCCGCCGCCGCTGCCCGACGACCAGATGCCGGCCTTTCTGGCCACCGTCCGAGCGGCCTTTGCCCAGCGCCGCAAGACCCTGCGCAACTCCCTGGCCACCGCTTGGGGACGCGACCGCACGGCCGCCGCGCTCGCCGCCCTGGGCCTGCCCGACACCCAGCGCGCCGAAACCATGAGCCTGACGGAGCTGCTCGCGCTCCATCGGGAAGGCACTGGCCTGGAGCCGCAAACCCCATGACAGGGACCGGAAGAGCGCCGCGGCGCCGATCACCTGACGGGGATCGGCGGCCGCGGCCGGGGCTGGTCAGTAGCAGGCGGCGCAGCTGCCGCAGCAGGTGCTGACGCAGAGGGGGGAGGTCTCGGGGAGCGGGTTGGTCGGGTAGATCGGATTGATGGCGGCGCCGCCGGTGCGGTTCAGGGTCTGCAGGCACAGGACGGTTTCTCGGTGGAGCACCAGGGGGCTGCGATGCTTTTTCATCGATCTCTCCTTTGCGGCTGGAAGGCCGCCGCGCGACGCGCGCGGGGTGAGGCATGAGGCGTGACGCTTCATCTCAAGAGGTGCCGCCGAGACGGATTTTTGGCACGGTGGGGTGCGCCGGACGCGGTTCAAGAAGGCGATGTGCTAGAATTCTAGGGTATTTAGCGACCAATCCTTAAACCAGTACATAGGCCCTGGATCGACCCACATTTTCCAGCTCTCGGGGAGAGCCAACAGCCGGACACCCACGAGCCCGCCCAATGTCGGTCGCCGTCACACGCACCAACAAGCGCCCTGAACGCCCGACCCTCTCTCCGGAGAAGGGGAGCGAGCTGCTCGGCATGGCGTTGGTGGGCCTGTCGCTGCTGCTGGCCCTCAGCTTTGCCAGCTACCAGCCGAGCGATCCCAGCCTGTTTCACGAGCTGCCGGAAGCGGCGCGGTCGCGCAACTGGATCGGCCCGCTGGGCGCTCAGGCGGCGGCGGTGGGATTCGGCTTCTTCGGCGTCAGCTGCTTTTTGACCCCGATCTTCCTGCTGGTCGCCGGTTGGCGGCGGCTGCGCAGCGCCGCGGCGCCGCGGGTGGTGGGGCGCGGTTTCGGCTCGGCGCTGCTGCTGGCGTCGATGCCGGCGCTCTGCCAGGTGGTGTTGGGGCAGATCCCCTGGCGCGGCGAGGCGCAGGCGGCAGGCGGCGCCATCGGCTCGGTGGTGGTCGGGCTGCTGGACGAGCGGCTGAACGTCGCCGGGTCGCTGGTGGTGCTGGCTCTGGCCGCGGCCCTGGGCCTGGCGCTGGTGGTGCAGTCGACCCTGGGCCAGGTGCTGGCCAGCTGGCGGCAGCGGCTGCGCCAGGTGTGGCAGGACCACACCCTGGCGCGCGAGCGCCGCAAGGAGCGGCGCGAAAAGGAGCGGGCGCGGCGCCGGGTCATCACCAAGCACCTGCAGCGCGTGGTCGAAGAAAAGCAGCAGAAGCAGCGGCGTGACGAAGACGTCGCCGCCAGGCGCGCGCCAGACCCCTCTCAGTCACCGCGGTCGCCGCGGCTGGCGGTGCGCGGCGCGCCGATGCAGCCGCTGGACGCGCTCAATCCGATGATCGCGGCCGGCGACCCCGGCGCCGACGACGTCTCGACCATGACCGACGGCCGCCTCGACCTGCCGCTGCGCGCCGCGCCGCGCCAGGGTCCCGCCGACCTGGGCGTGCGGCGGGTGGTGAGCCGCCCCGCGGCCGCCGCTTTCCTCCTGGACGGCGGCGCGCCCGGCGCCGGGGGCAACCTGGCGCCGCCCAGGGGCTCCGCGCCGGGCTTCGCACCCGCCCGGGGCGCCGCGCCGGCTGCCGCTGCCGCGGGTGGCGCCAGTGCTGCCGGCGCCGCTGCGACCTTCGGCTCCGCCGGTGCCGCTGCGACCTTTGGCTCCGCCGGTGCGGCTGATGCCTTCGGTGCAACGGGTGCCTTCGGTGCTGCTGGTTCCTCGGCTGCCGCCGGTACTGCCGCTGCCTCCGGTGCCGGTGGTGCGGTGGGGGCCGCCGGTGTCTCCGGCCCGCAGCCAGTGCGGGTGGTGGTGCGGCGCGGCACGCCTCCGGGCCACGTCTCCTCGACGGGGCACGCGCCCGCCTCCGGCCAGGCCTTCACAGGGCAGACCTCACCTGCCGGTCAGGCGTCGACCGGCTCTGCCAGCAGCGCCGCCGCCGCTAGCGCCGGATCCTTTGCGGATGAATGGCTCGACCGCCACGACGGCGCCGGGCGACCGCAGGGTGCGGAACCGTTGCGGCCAAGCCGCCCCGGCACCGCCGCCCCCGCTTCAGCCGCCGGTCCCGCTGCCGGCGGCGGCTCCTCTGCCGGCGCCGGCGCGCTGCCGCGGGCGTCGGACCGCGCCGCCGCCGCTGGCGTCGGCGTCCCCGCTGCCGCTCTGCCGCAACCCAAGCTGCCGTTTGCCGGCGAGGCCAACGCGGTCCCCGGCGGCGGCGTGTTGCCGCCCATCAATCTCCTGCAGCTTGGCGACGGCAAGGGGACGATGGACGAAACGGAGCTGATGCGGCTGGGCGAGGTGATCCGCAACCGTTGCGCTGAGTTCGGCGTCGAAGGGACGATCGAGGCGATCAGCCCCGGGCCGGTGATCACGGTGTACGAGTTCCAGCCCGCTCCCGGCGTCAAGGTGGCCCACATCGTCAATTTGCAGGACGACCTGGCGCTGGCGCTCAAGGCTGAATCGGTGCGCATCGACCGGCTTGCCGGGCGCTCCACCCTGGGCCTGGAAGTGCCCAACCGCGAACGGGGTGTCATCCGCCTGGGCTCGCTGCTGGCCGACGAGCGCTTCCGCAAGCTGCAGTCGCCGCTCACCATGGCGATCGGCACCACGATCTACGGCGAGCCCTACTACGCCGACCTGGCGACCATGCCGCACCTGCTGGTGGCCGGCGCCACCGGTGCCGGCAAGAGCGTCGGCTTGCAGAGCATGATCACTTCGATCCTCTACCGGGCGACGCGCGACGAGGTGCAGTTCATCTTCATCGACCCCAAGCGCATCGAGCTGGGCGTCTATGCCGACATCCCGCACCTCAAGGCCGAGGTGGTGGTCGACCCCAAGAAGGCCGCCAACGCGCTGCGCTGGGCGGTGGCCGAGATGGAGCGGCGCTACCGCCTGCTGGCCGAGGTGCACGTGCGGTCGATCGCCTATTACAACCGCGCCATCTGCGACCCCGAGGTGCGCGAGCGCCTGGCGCTGACGGAGGACGCCGAAAGCAGCCCGTTCACCGCCGCCGATCTCAAGCCGATGCCGTATTACGTGGTGATCATCGACGAGCTGGCCGACCTGATGATGGTCTCGTCGTCGGAGGTCGAAACCTCGATCGCCCGCCTGGCGCAGATGGCGCGGGCGGTCGGCATCCACCTGATCGTCGCCACCCAGCGGCCGTCGGTGGACGTGCTGACCGGCACCATCAAGGCCAACTTCCCCTGCCGCATCTCGTACGCCACGGCCAGCCGCCACGACTCCCGCACCATCCTCGACCAGGTGGGGTCCGAAAAGCTGCTCGGCAAGGGCGACATGCTGATGATGCCGCCCGGCTCCTCGCGCGTCATCCGCCTGCACGGCGCCTACGTGTCCGAGCAGGAAACCGCCTCGCTGGTGCGTTGGCTCAAGAAGCAGGGCAAGCCCGACCTGGACCCCGACGTGCTGCGCGCGCCGGCGGAAAGCGAGGGCCACAGCGGCGAAGCCGGCGACAACGACGACGAGCTCTACGACGAAGCGGCGCGCCTGGTGGTGGCCGAGCGCCAGGCGTCCGCCAGCTTCCTGCAACGCCGCATGCGCATCGGCTTTTCGCGCGCGGCGCGCCTGATCGACCTGATGGAGCGCGACGGCCTGCTCGGTCCCCCCCAGGGCAGCAAGCCGCGCGAGGTGCTGGTCAAGCCCGACTACTTCAACGAGATGGAGATCGAGCAGGGCTACGCGGGCGACGACGACAACTGACGGCCGCCCCAGCGCCCCCGGCCTTGCGGCCGGAAGGGGCGTCGGGGTGCCGCCGGTGCTAGTGGGTTCCCGCGGTGGCGCGCTGCATGGCGGTGCGGTCGAGCGCGCGGCGCTGGCTGAGCAGGGCGGCGGCGCGATCGAATTCTCCCATGGCGGCGCTCAGCTGCTTGTCGCCCTGTGCCAGGACGCGGTGCAGGGCTTCCTGGCCGAAGGCGATGTTCATCAGCTCGGCGCGGATCTCCAGCGCCGCGTAGTCACGGCTCTCCTGCGTTTGCAGCGCGTCTTTGGCCTCTTCGGCGCTGGCGATCGACTGCTGGATCAACCAGTCGTGGAATTCTGAGATCACTTCGGGACCGGGCTTCCAGTCTTCGCTCTTGATCGGGTGGCGATGGCTGTAGTCGACGGCGAAGTTGGCGAAGGCGTTGCGCGCGCGCAGGAACTGCCCCGCGGCCGACAGCTTGTCGTCTTCGACCACCACGTCGGGGGTGATGCCGCCGCCGCCGTAGACCTTGCGCCCGAGGTCGGTCTTGAAGATCTCGTCGGCGGGCACGTTCTTGCCGGTGATCTCGGGCGAGCCGGCGTCGGCGTGGGTGTAGTAGTCGAAATAGGAGGTGTAGTCGCGCTGGATCAGGCGGCCGGACGGCGTGTAGTACTTGGCGGTGGTGAGCGCCAGGCCGGTGCCGTACGACAGGGTGTACACGGTCTGCACCAGGCCCTTGCCCCAGCTGGGAGTGCCGACGACCAGGCCGCGGTCGTGGTCCTGCACGGCGCCGGTGACGATCTCGGAGGCCGAGGCCGTCCCCTCGTTCACCAGCACCACCACCGGCAGGTCGAAGCGGGTCCGCCGGCTGTTCACCTTGTAGGTCTGGAAGGAGTCGCGGGTGCGGCCGCGCGTTTCCACGATGGTGCTGCCTTCGGGCAGCAGCTCTTCGCACACTTCGATCGCCGGGTCGAGCAGGCCGCCGCCGTTGTTGCGCAGATCGAACAGCAGGCGCGACATGCCCTTGGCCTTCAGCTTGTCGATCGCTTCGGCCACTTCGTCGCCGGTGCCGCGGGAAAATTCAGCCACCTGGATGTAGCCGGTCGTCGGCGTCAGCATGTACGCCACCCGCACCGTGGTCTGCGGGATCTCGGCGCGGGTCACCGCCATTTCAATGGGCTTGCTCAAACCGCGGCGCACGATGCCGATGTGCACCTGAGTGCCCTTGGGGCCCTTGAGCTTGCCGACCGCTTCGTCCAGCCCCATGGTTTCGGTGGGCTCGCCTTCGATGGTGCTGATGATGTCGCCGGGCTGGATGCCGAGCCGCGCGCCGGGGGTGCCTTCGAGCGGCGTGATCACCGTCAGCTGCCCGTCGCGGACGCCGACCATCACGCCCAGCCCGTAGTACGACGTCTGCTGCCGTTCGCGCATCCCTTCGTAGTCTTCGGCGACCAGGAACGTGGTGTGCGGATCGAGGGTGCGGATCATGCCCTGAATCGAGGCATAGATCAGGTCTTTGTAAGTCACCTGGGTGCCGTAGCGCTCGTGCGCGATCTTGACCAGGTCGGTATACAGGTGGAGCGAGTCGAGGTTTTGGTCGCTCAGGGCGAGCAGACGGTCGCCCAGCAACCCGCCCGTGGCCAGAGCAAGGACGAACAACACGATTGCGGCAATGCGCCAGGAGCGTCTCATAATGATCCAGTGTACCACCGGCCCTGCCGCGGGTCGCGCTGCAAAAGGTAGAAGCCGGTGCGGGCCGGGCTTTCGGCGTCCGGGCAGGTCGTGACGGAAATGCGGTGCGCGCCCGGGGACAGGGCGACCGGCACCAGCAGGCCGCGTCCCAGGACGGCGTGCAGGGAGGCGGAGGTGGCGGCGATCAGCCGCCCGTCCAGGGTGAGCTGCGAGGGGCCCGACGGCGCCAGCTCGTAGAGGGTCTGGATGGCCGCGGCCGCCGTCTGGTCGTGCGCCAGCTCGATGCAGGCGCCCTGGGGGGCCAGCCGCCGCGCGTCGACGTAGCCTTCGACCTCGCCGCCGGCGCCCGGCGCCAGCCGCGGATAGGCGGCGCCGCCGGCCGGCTCCCGCCAATCCAGCACGAAAGCCCGGCCGTCCCGTTGCAGGCGGAAGGCGGCGTCGCTGCCGCGCCGCAGGACGACCGCTCGCGGATCGCCGTTCAGGCGCGCCAGCAGCCGTGCCGCCGAGGCGGTTTCGGGGAAGGCGACGATGTCGCTGTCGAGCAGGCGGGTCGCGACCAGCGGCACGTCCGGCTCGTCGCCGGCGAAGACCGCGCGCTGGGCGGCGTAGACCCGCGGATACGGCACCGCCATGAATACCGGGTCGAGCACGTTCAGGTAGGCCGCCTGCGGCGCCCAGAACATGTAGATCGGCGTCGCCCACCACGGCGCCGCCACCCGCGCGCCGGGCGGCAGCGCGCGCGACAGGGCGACGCGCTGCGCCAGCCGCACCGCCCCCGGACCGGGATCGGTTTCGGCCGCCAGGTTGTACGCCAGTCCCAGGGCGGGCAGCCACCCGGCGGCCAGACAGACGGCCAACACCGCGACCAGCGGCAGCCTGCGGCCACCGGCGACGACGATCCAACGGCCGGGCGCGCGGCCGCGCCGCCGCAGCTCGAAGAGCGTCCACAGCGTCGCCAGCGGATAGAAGTAGGTGGCGAAGCGCAGCATCAGGAGGTACAGCACGGCAAACACCACGGTGGCGATGGCGAAGATGTCGGCCGCCGCCGCCACCGCGCCGGCGTCGGAAGCATCCTGACCGCCGCCGCTTTCTGCGCCGGCATGGACGCCGGCCTGGACCGTCTGCGCGCCGCCGTCGCGCCGCGGCGAGCACCATAGTGCTGCCATGGCCAGGAACCAGGCGAGGCTTCCCAGCAGCACGTCCCGGGAGGAGGCGGGGAACAGCTCTGCCGCCATGTCCAGAGCGCCGCCCAGGCGGAACAGCTGGACGTTCTGCACCACCCAGACGTCCAGGTTGTGGGGGAAATTGGGGTGCACCACCAGGCCCAGCCCGGTGCCCAGCGCGGCATACAGCGGCAGCGCCCATTCCCAGCGCCGGCGCGCCCAGCCGAAGAACAGGAAGCACAGTCCGGCCAGGCCCAGCAGGGCGTGGAACGCGGTGTAGCTGAGGGCGTACAGGCCGCAGATCCCGCCGGCCAGCCGGTAGCGCCGCCGCGCCATCGCCCAGCAGGCCAGCAGCAGCAACGCCAGCGACAGCAGCTCTGGCCGCAGGCGGCCCAGGCGCTCGGCGGTTGCCGGGGAGGCGTAGACCAGCAGGAACGGCAGGGCCAGGCCCCACCAGCCCACCGCCCGCGCCCCCAGGTACGCCAGGACGCCGGCGACCAGGGCGACGCACAAGCCCATGGCCAGCGCCCCGGCCAGCCGCGGGTCCTGTGCCCCGGCCAGGCTGGCGCACGGCGCGATCAGCAGGTGAAACAGCAGCTCCTTGTCGCCGAAGCCCTGATGCATCAGGCTGAAACGCGCCCAGGGAAGGTCGCGCAGGATGCCGTGCGCCGCCATGGCGCGGGCGATCGCCAGGTGGTAGTACGAATCCGCCCCCGGCAGCAGACGCGCGCGCAACGCCAGAAAGCAGGCCGCGAACGCGGCCAGCCCGGCAAGCGCGCTGGCCGCCCACAGCCGTGCGCCCCGCGGCCCGTCGGGCCGGCCGGCCGTGCCCGCAGGGCGATCTGGCCCAGCGCCGTCCGCAGCCGCGCCGCTCATCGCCGAGATCGTAGTGCAAGTGCGCGGCGCTGTCATGGCTCGCCTGCCCCGGCGCCAGCGGCGGCAGCGGCGGGCGGGGCGCGCTCGGCTTGACTTCGCCTCCTTGCCGCCGGATGATCGATCGAATGTTCGGCTTCGGCGGACTCAGTGACATTCTGTTTATCGCCTTTCTGGCGATGCTGATCTTCGGGCCCAAAAAGCTGCCCGAGATCGGCCGCACGCTGGCCAAGGCCATCGCGGAGGTGCGCAAGGCCTCCAACGAGCTGAAACGCACTCTCAACAGCGAGCTGGCCGTCGTCGAGCAGGAGAACAACGCCCGCCGCATCCAGGAGCTGGATGCCGCCGCCGCCACGGCGCCGCTCGGCTACGTCCCGCCGCCGCCGATGATGCCCACGGCGCCGCCGCCCGATACCCAGCCGGTCACCCCGGGCGGTTTCGCCGCCAGCAGCCTGGCGCTCCCCGAAACCGCTGCCCCTGTCGAGCCTGCCGCGCTCGCAGAGCCCGGCGCGCCTGTCGCGTCCGCGCCTGTCGCGTTCGAGGCAGGCGTTGGTGCAGCGGCCGAATCCGCGTCGATCCCTGCCCACTCCGCCGTCGCTGCCGAGCCCGCGGCGCAGCACGCGCTGTTCCCGCCGTATGGCGAAGGGCACGCCCCACCTCACGCGCCGCCGGCGGACGGTGAGGCGCCGTAGCCGCGCGCGAGCGGACCGCTGCAAACCATGAGCGACGGACCTGCGAATCCCGGCCAGGGGTTGACCGAAGAGCAGCTGCAGCGCATGTCGCTCATCCAGCACCTGGAGGAGCTGCGCAAGCGCATCCTGTGGTCGATCGCGTTCGTCGCGCTGATGTTCTTCCCCTGCTGGGCGAAGGTCGAAGTGATCTTTGCCTTCTTCGAAAAGCCGGTCAAAGCCATCCTGCCGGCCGGCAAGAAGCTGGCGTACATGGGGATCACCGATCCCTTCATCCTGTACTTCAAGGTGGCCGGCCTGACGGCGCTCTTCCTGTCGTCGCCGTTCATCCTGTACCAGGTATGGAAGTTCATCTCGCCCGGCCTCTACCGGCGCGAGCGGCGCTACGTCCTGCCGTTCATCTTCTTTGGCACGTTCTTCTTTCTCGCCGGCGGCACCTTCGCCTACAAGATCGCCTTTCCCTACGCCGCACGCTTCCTGATCGGCGTCGGCTCCGATTTCGAACCGGTGCTCACCATCGAGCGCTATTTCGGCTTCGAGATGGGGGTGATCCTGGGGCTGGGCCTGATGTTCGAGCTGCCGATCGTGATCTTCACCGTCTGCGAGATCGGCCTGGTCACGCCAGCCTTCCTGATCAAGCACTTCCGCTACGCGGTGCTGATCATTTTCATCATGGCGGCGATCATCACTCCCACCCCCGACGTCTTCAACATGTGCGTCTTTGCCGCCCCGACGCTGGCGCTCTACCTGCTCGGCGTCGGCGCCTCGGCCCTGTCACAGCTGCGCCGGCGGCGAAGAAGTCTCACCCCGCAGGCCGCTACGCGTACCTGATCAAACGGCTCCGGCTGTCGACGACGGATGTTTCGTCGGTGGTGGGCGGCTGGCAGCGGTGCGCCGCCGTTGGGGGGCTTACTGCGCGGCGTAGCCGAGCGAGCGCAGGCGGGCGGCGTCCTCGCTCGACAGCGTCTGGCGCTGGGCGAGGTCGGCGGGAGCGGCGGCGGGATTGCGGCGCTGGGCAAGCCAGGCGTCGAGCAGGCCGGCCATCTCTGCTTCCGCGGCGTTGCCCTGGCCCGCCAGGTTGTGGTTCTCGCTCGGGTCGGCGCGCAGATCGTACAGCGACGGGCCGTCGGGAAAGACCAGCGTGTTGCCGCGGCTGACGATGTACTTGTAATCGCGCGTGCGGACCATGGCGCCGAAGCCGTTGGAGTGCTCGGCGAACACGGCGCGGCGGCCGGTGGCGGCGGTGCCGGAGCCAGCGCTGCCGGCGGCGCCCGCGCCCGCACCGGCGGACAGGCGGCGCAGGTCGATGCCGTCTTCTGCCGGCACCGGCAGGCGGGCGGCGGCGAGCAGCGTCGGGAACAGGTCGATCGTCTGCACCATGCCGTCGTAGCGGTGTCCGGGACGGCTCGGTCCCGGCCAGCGCACCAGCAGCGGCACGTGCGTCGTGGTGTCGAACAGCCCTACGTGGCGATAGCGGATGCCGTGCTCGCCCAGGTTCTCGCCGTGATCGGCCACCAGCGCCACCAGCGTCGTGTCCAGCAGGCCGCGGCTGTCCATGGCGTCGAGCAGCCGGCCCAGCTGGCGGTCCATGTAGGCGATCTCCCCGTCGTACAGGTCGCTGTTGCCGGCCAGGACCGGCTCGTCGAAGCGGCGCGGCCCGAGCGCCCGGAACGGCACCCACGCCACCACCGGCTGCATCCCCATCGCCGCCGCCGGGCGCAGGCCGTCGGAATAGGGCTGCGGCGGGGTGTGCGGGGTGTGGGCGTCGAACAGGTGCAGCCAGACGAAGAAGGGCTTCGGCCGGGTGCAATGGTCGGCGAGCCAGTCGATCGTCTGGTCGACACCCATTTCAGCGGCGTAGTGTTCGTCGGCGCGCATCACCTGGTCGAAGCCCTGGCCCAGCCCGGAGTTGTGGTCCCCCAGGTGGCGCGCCGCAATGATCGCCATCGTCTGGTAGCCGGCGTCGGACAGGCGGTGGGCCAGGGTGACGAAGCTCGCCGGCAGGCGGGTGTGCAGGTCGTAGACGCCGTGGTTCTTGCCATACAGGCCGGTCATGATCGAAGCGAAGCTGGGGTTGGTGGCGTTGAAGGTCGAATACGCCGCGGTCCAGACGTCGCTCTGCTCGGCCAGCTTGTCGATCGTCGGGGTGAGGCTGGGACGACGACCCCACGGGCCGAGCCGGTCGGCCCGCAGGGTGTCAAACCCGACCAACAGGATGTTGGGACGGGAGGGTAGGAAGGCCGACGGCTGAGGCTGCCGGCTGTACAGCGCGGGGCTCCCCCAGAGCACCGTCGGGCCAGGCTGGCCGGGGGGCATGGGGGTGGGTATCTCGACCTGGAACAGCAGGTCCACGTCGTCGCCGGCGTAGGCCGACAGGTCGATTTCGACCGCCTTGGGCGCGGTCGGACCCAGGGGCTGGGCGATGGTCTCGAACTTCACGAAGATGCCGTTGTCGCGCAAGCCCATGCGGTACTTGCAGTTGGGACAGGGCTTGTCGAAGCCGAGGGGGATGAACGAGACGTAGCTGCCCTCGTCGATGTGGGCGCGCCACTTGAGGCGCGAGCCGGCCATCTGCTCGAGCACTTGGATCTCGCCGGGAGAGGCCTTGGGGAACTGCTTCTGCTGGTCGGGCGGCACCTGCGCCAGGTCGCGCACTTCGCCGGCGCCCAGGCTGGCCGTGCGCTGCTGGTAGGCCTGGGAATCGGTGAGGCCCGGCGGCGTCAGCTCGACGAAGGGCTTTTCCTTGGTGAGGTCGAGCCTCACCCAGGGCTTGCCGAGGGGCTGCTTGTGGCAGCCGGCGAGAGCGAGCGCCGCGATCAGGCCGGCGGCGATGGCGACTCCCAGGGCTGCGGTGGCAGCGAGCGCGGCCACAGGTCTTGCGTGTTGTCGGCTCATGGTCTCCTTTTCCTGAAAGGTTGTGGTTGGGATCCAGGGCGCATGGCGTCCGGGTGCGGCAGCTGCGCGCGCGGCTCTTTGGTGGGAGCGGCGCGCGGGCGACAAAATACCACGACGTCAGGCGGGCGGCAGGAAGTCGGCGAGCAGGCGGTCCCAGTCGCCGCGCGCGCGCAGCACGATCTCGATCACTTCGCGCGCGGCGCCGCGGCCGCCGCGCCGCGCCAATACGCTGTGTACGCGGCGACGCACCTCGTCGTCGGCGTCGGCGGGAGCGAACGACAGGCCGCACACCAGCAGCACCGGCAGATCGACCAGGTCGTCGCCGACGTAGGCCACGCGGTCGGCGGTGGTGCCGTGGTCGGCCAGGAACTGGCGAAAGGCGGCGTGCTTGTCGAGCCGGTGGGTGAGCACCGCGTCGGCCCCGATCTCCGCCGCCCGCGCGTCCAGGGCGCGGCTGGCGCGCCCGGTGAGCAGGCCGATCTTGAGGCCGGCGCGGCGCGCCAGCATGAAGCCCAGGCCGTCGCGCACGTCGAACACCTTCCACTGCTCGCCGTCGGCGCCGTAGACCAGGCGGCCGTCGGTCAGCACGCCGTCGACGTCGAACAGCACCCATTCGATCGTCGCCGCGCGCGCGGTCATCCGTTCGGCCGCCAGCGTGTCGCCCTCGTCGGGGGAGGCCTGCCGCGGTCCCTGCACCACGCTTTCGCTGGTCAAAACAGCTCCAGTCCCCACAGGTCGTGCACGTGCAGCACGCCGATCAGCTGCTGCTCCGCGTCGCAGATGAACAGCGAGGTGATGCGGTGATCCTCCATCAGCTTGAGCGCCGAGGCGGCGAGCGCGTCGCGGGCGATGGTGCGCGGCCGCGGGTTCATGCAGTCGCCGGCGGTGCGCCGCAGCAGCTCTTCGTCGGTCGAGAACAGCCGCCGCAGGTCGCCGTCCGAGATGCAGCCGGCCAGGCGCAGGTCTGCGTCGGAGCGGGTGACGGCGGTGATGCCCAACCCCTTGGCCGACATCTCGTAGATGGCGTCGCGCATCGACGTGGCGAGCGCCACGCGCGGCAGGGCCGGGCCGTCGTGCATGAGGTGCTCGACCCGCAGCATGCGCTTGCCCAGGCTGCCGGCGGGATGGAGCAGCGCAAAATCTTCGGCGGTGAAGCCGCGCGCTTCCGAGGCGGCCATCGCCAGCGCATCGCCCAGCGCCAGCATGGCGGTGGTGGAAGCGGTGGGGGCCAGGTTGTGCGGGCACGCCTCGCGGTCGATCGCCACGCCCAGGTGCAGGTCGGCGTGGCGGGCGAGGGGCGATGCCGGGTTGCCGGTCATGGCGATCAGCGGCACTCCCAGGCGCTTGAGCGTCGCCACCAGGCGCAGCAGCTCTTCGGTGGTGCCCGACGCGGAGGCGGCGAGCACGGCGTCGCCGGCCACGATCATCCCCAGGTCGCCGTGCACCGCCTCCGCCGGGTGCAGGAAGAGCGCCGGCGTGCCGGTCGAAGACAGGGTGGCGGCGACCTTCTTCATGATCAGGCCGCTCTTGCCCATGCCGGTGCAGACCACGCGGCCCGTCGTCGCCTGCAGCGTCGCCACGGCGCGGTCGAAGGCTTCGTCGAGCTGCGGCAGCAGGCCCTGGATGGCGGCAGCCTCGGTCGCCAGCACCTGGGCGGCCACTTCGCGCGGCGGCCGATGGCGGCGATGCTCGCGGTGCCGCGATTGCGGCGGCTGCGGCTGCTGCTGTGGCGGCGGCGCCGGCGGGGCGACGGCCTGCGGCCGGCGGGGGCCGCCTGGGCGGCGGCGCGGCGGCACGCTGGAGAGGGTCATGCCAGCACCTGGGCATCGGCCAGCAGGGCGCGGCGCAGCGCCGCCACCTGCCGCAGCAGGGCTTCGGCGGCTTCGGGGGTCAGCTGCACGGCGCGGTCGGAGAGGGCGCGCGGCGGGTCGGGATGGACTTCCAGGAACAGCCCGTCGGCGCCCGCGGCCACGGCGGCGTGCGCCAGGGGCGCGGCATGGCGCCGGTCGCCGCCGCTTTCGGCGCCGCCGCCGGGCTGTTGCAGCGAATGGGTCACGTCGTAGATGACCGCGATACCGTCGTCGTGCAGGCGCCCGAAGCTGCGCATGTCCACCACCAGGTCGTGGTAGCCGAAGGACGACCCGCGCTCGGTGACGGTGATGCGCGAGTTGCCGGCGGCGCGCGCCTTGTCGACGATCTTGCGCATGTCGTCGGGCGCCATGAACTGCCCCTTCTTGATGTTGACGGCGCGGCCGGTCGCCGCGGCGGCCACCACCAGGTCGGTCTGGCGGCACAGGAAGGCGGGGATCTGCAGCACGTCGCAAACCTGGGCGACGGGCTCGCACTGCGCCGGCTCGTGCACGTCGGTCAGCAGCGGCAAGCCGCTGGCCGCCTTGACCGCCGCCAGGATCGCCAGGCCGCGCGTCAGGCCCGGCCCGCGAAAGCTGCCGGCCGAGCTGCGGTTGGCCTTGTCGAACGACGACTTGAAGACCAGCGGCAGCGCCAGGCGCCGCGCCATGGCGGCCAGGGTCAGCGCCGTCGCCAGCACCAGCTCTTCGCTTTCGATCACGCAAGGCCCGGCGATGACCGGCAGGCCGCTGCCGCTGGCGCCGCCGCCGACGACGACGCCGGGCGCCAGCTGCACCGGCGTCACCGCGGCGGGGGAGAGCGGCGTGGTCAAACTTCCAGCCTCAGCTCGGAGCCGGCCGGAACCGCGCGCTCGCGCGCCGTCGGCGACGGCGCCGGCACCGCTTCGCGGTGGCGCCCGGCGAGCTGGCGTTCGGCTGGCGCCGGCTGAGTCACCGTCTGGCCCTGCTCGCGGCGGGCACGCTCGGCGAGCGCCGCGGCGATGTAGGAGACGAACAGCGGGTGCGGCTCGGTGGGCTTGGACTTGTATTCGGGATGGAACTGGCAGCCCAGGTACCAGGGGTGGTCGGGCAGCTCGACCATTTCGACGAACTTGCCGTCCGGCGACAGGCCCGACACCACCAGGCCGCTTTCCACCAGCTGCGGCAGGTACTTCTGGTTGACCTCGTAACGGTGGCGATGGCGCTCGCTGATCTCGGCGGTGCCATAGATGCGGCGGGCCAGGGTCCCATCCTTCAAGCGGCAGGGATAGGCGCCCAGGCGCATGGTGCCGCCCATCGCCTCGACGCCCAGCAGGTCGCGCAGCTTGTAGATCACAGCGTGATCGGTCTCGGGGTCGAATTCGGAGGAGGTGGCGGCGCGGATGCCGCAGACGTTGCGGGCGTATTCGATGACCATGCACTGCAGCCCCAGGCAGATGCCGAAGAACGGCACCTTCTGTTCGCGCGCGTAGCGGATGGCGCGGATCTTCCCTTCGGTGCCGCGGTGGCCGAAGCCGATCGGCACCAGCAGGGCGTCCACCTCGAACAGCTCGCGCGGCCAGCTTTCGCCCTCCAGCTCCTCGGCATTGATGTAGACGATTTCAACCTTGGCGTCGTTGGCGACGCCGCCGTGGAGCAGCGCTTCGTTCAGGCTCTTGTAGGCGTCGGGAAATTCGACGTATTTGCCGACCATGCCGATGCGCACGGTGTGGTGGGGATTCTTCACCCGCGACACCAGGGTTTCCCAGCGCGTCAGGTCGCGGTCGTAGTGCGGCAGGTTGAGCTGTTCGAGCAGCAGGTCGTCCAGACCCTCGCGGCAGAAGATCAGCGGCACCTCGTAGATCGTCGGCACGTCGCGCGCTTCGATCACCTGGCGCGGATCGACGTTGCAGAACAGCGCGATCTTGCGCTTCATGTCCGCCGGCAGCGGCCGGTCGACGCGGCACAGCAGCACGTCGGCGGAGATGCCGATCTCCCGCAGCTCGCGCACCGAATGCTGGGTGGGCTTGGTTTTCAGCTCGTCGGCGGCGGCGATGTAGGGCACCAGGGTGAGGTGGATGTTGACCGCGTTGCCGCGCCCCAGCTCCTGGCGGAACTGGCGGATGGCTTCCAGGAAGGGGAGCGATTCGATGTCGCCCGCGGTGCCGCCGATCTCCACGATCACCACGTCCTGGCCGTCGCCGACGTGGCGCATCGCCTCTTTGATCTCATCGGTGATGTGAGGGATCACCTGCACCGTCTTGCCCAGGTAGTCGCCGCGCCGCTCCTTGTCGATCACCGTTTCATAGATGCGGCCGGTGGTGTAGTTGTGGCGCTTGCTGGTGCGGGTGTGGGTGAACCGCTCGTAGTGGCCCAGGTCGAGATCGGTTTCGGCGCCGTCGTCGGTGACGAACACTTCGCCGTGCTGGTAGGGCGACATGGTGCCCGGATCGACGTTGACGTAGGGATCGAACTTCATCAGGGTGACCGAAAATCCCCGCGCTTCGAGGATTGCGCCCACCGACGCCGCCGCCACTCCCTTGCCGAGTGAGGACACGACGCCGCCGGTAATGAAAATATATTTGGTCGCCATAGGTTCGATCCCTCTTTTCGTAGGTCTTGCGATCGCGGCCCCGGTAGCGCGGTCTCAGCTCGCGCTCGCCGCGAGCAGACGTTCGACGTGCTCCAGATCCTCCTGCGTATCCACCCCCGGCAGCCCACGGTCGGTGGTCAGCACGCGGATCACCATGCCATGCTCGAGCGCCCGCAGCTGCTCGAGCGATTCGCTGCGTTCCAATGGGGTCGGCTGCAGATCGGCCAGGTGCAGCAGGGCGGCGCGCTGGTAACCGTAGATTCCCAGGTGCCGCAGCGGTGCGGCGCCCCCCGTCTGGCGTCGATAGGGTATCGCAGATCGACTGAAGTAGAGGGCCTGCCCGGCGCTGCCGACCACCACCTTGACCACGTTGGGATTGTCCAGCGCGTCGTCGTCGGCGGGCGCCGCGAGCGTCACCATCGGGTCTTCGGGGTGGGCGGCCAGGTGCGCCGCGAGCGCCGTCACCGCCGCCGGGTCGATCAGCGGTTCGTCCCCCTGGATGTTGACCACCGCCGCCACGTCCGGCCAGCGGCGCGCCGCGTGCGCGATGCGGTCGGTGCCGCTCGGACAGTCGGCCGGGGTCATCTCGCAATCGCCGCCGAACGCCGCCACGGCGTCGGCGATGCGCTGGTCGTCGGTCAGCACCACCACGCGGTCCAGCCCGCGCGCCCGCTGCACCCGCCGGTACACGTGCTCGATCATCGGCCGGCCGGCGAGCGGCAGCAGCGGCTTGCCCGGCAGCCGCGTCGACGCGAACCGCGCCGGGATCGCGCCCACCACCAGGCCGGCGCGCCGCTCCACGCGCGGCGGCGGCGCATCCTCGCCGGCGGCAGCGGTGGCGGAGCCAGGTCCAGCAGCGACTTCAGTGCTCAGAGGGGGGGTGGGACCCGGGCCGCTCAACGCATGCGGGGGCCTGGGAAGCGAAATGGGGTGCACGTCCCAATGTAAGCCATCACGCCCAGGCTGTCAAACGCGCTTCGTAGCGGTTGGCGGCATCAGCGGCTCGACATCATCGACGCGGCAAGGGGCAGGCTCAAGGCGCGCGGCGACACCCTGCCCGACAGCGCGACCAGCTTGTTGAGCAGGCCGGTCACCACCACGCGCCGACCGGCGAGCATGCCGCGCACGCCCTGGCGCGCCACCTCGGCCGCCGTCATCACCGGGATGAGGCCGCTGCTGAACAGGCCGGTGTGGTCGGCGCCCGCGGTTTGCGAGAAGTTGGTGCGGGTGGCGCCCGGGCAGAGGCTGGTCAAGGTGACGCCGGTGCCGCGCAGCTCCCAGGCGACGGCCTCGCCGAAGCTCAGCACGTAGGCCTTGGTGGCGCAGTACACGGCCATCTGCGGGCCGGGCTGAAAGGCGGCCGTGGAGGCGACCAGCATCACCCGCCCGCGCCGCCGCGCCACCATGCCCGGCAGCACCAGGCGGGTCAGCTCGGTGAGCGCCACGACGTTGACCTGCAGCATTTCGTAGACGCGCACCGGGTCCGACTGGTCGAAACGGCCGTTGGCGCCCAGGCCGGCGTTGGCGACCAGGGCGTCCAGTGTCAGGCCGCGGCTTTCGATGTCGCGCAGCAGATCGGCCGCGGCGCCCGGCCGGCTGAGGTCGGCGGTGACGACGGTGGCCCTGGCGCCGGTCGGCGCCAGCTCGGCGGCCAGGGCCTCCATCGGCGCCGCCTGCCGCGCCGACAGCACCAAGTCGTGGCCGGTCCTGGCCAGCTCGCGGGCAAGGTCGGCGCCGATGCCGCTGGAAGCGCCGGTGACCAGGGCTAGTGGACGGTTTTCGCTCATCCGCGAAGACTACCACCGCCCTGGAGCGGCACCCCTGGTGGCGCTACTGAACGGGCCTGGCGGTGCCGCTGGCGATTGCCTGGGTGACCAGGGCGCTCAGCTGGCGCTCCGCGGCATGAGCCAGCCGGCCCTGCTGGCGGCCCAGCTCGCCCTGCTGCTGGCCGAGCTCGCGCTGCTGGTCGCCGAGGCGGCGCTGCTCGTCGCCCAGCTTTCTCATCTCGTCCCCCAGCCGCTTCTGCTCGTCGCGCGCCTTGGCGCGCTGCGCCGCCGGCTGCGCGGCGTCGTCGCCGGCGGCGGCGACTTCGTCGGCCGCCAGACGGGTCATGTCGGCCGCCAGGCTCGCCTGCTGCCTGCCCAGCTCGCCCTGGCGCTCGCCCAAAGCCCGCTGGCGTTCGCCGAGCTCGCTCTGCTTGTGCCCGAGCTCCTCCTGCGGCCGGAAAAGATCGTCGACCTGGCGGATCGTGGCGCCGTCGCGGATCACGTACTCCCTGCCGTCGCGGCGGACCCAGAGCAGGTCGCCGCCGCCGGCCTGGCGCTGGATCGCCTTGACGCGCGGGATGTCGTCGGTGACGCCGCTCATCCGCACCTGGGTGCTGTTGGCGCGCAGCAGGATGTAGGAGTCCCGATCTGCCTCCGACCTGGTTTCCATGTCGACATTGGTGACGCCGTCCTCGGCCAGGTCGGCGGTGTCGCGGGAGTCTTCGTCAAGCCTGGCTGACATCGGCGGCGGCGGCGGTGCCGCCGGCGGTGGGGCCTGTGCGGGCGGCGGGGCTTGCGCGGGGGGTGCCGGCGGCGCTGGTGGTGGCGGGGGCGCCGCGAATGCCGCCCGGGCGGCGGGAGCCGGCGCCGGAGCCGCCGGGCTTGGCGGGGCGGCGGGAGCGGGTGGCGCCGGCGCGGCGGCCGGGGCCGGCGGAGCAGGGGGAGCCGGCGGCGCCGGTGGCGTCGCGATCAGCCGCAGCGGCACCAGGGCGCCGGCGGCAAGCAGGGCAAGCAGGCCGAAGATCAGGAGGCGCAGCCGATCCGGCCGTGCGACAGGGGGGCGGAATTGCTGGAGCATCTGGAGTCTCCTTGTGAGCTGGCGCAGCGACGACGTGGCGCCGATGGCGGTGAGTGACGGGGACCACGGCTCGGCGGATTCGAGCCGCGCGCCCTGGGCGCGGCGCATCGTGCCCAGGTGGACGAGCAGGCGCCCGTAGGCAGCCGGAGCCGCGTCCAGGCGCCGCAGAACGGCCGCGTCGCAGGACGCTTCGACGGCCAGGCCGTATTCGCGCGCGGCCAGGCTCGCCAGGGGCAGGAAGAAGAAGAGCCGCGCCGCGATCGCCGGCACCGCGCCCCACAGCAGGTCGCGGCGCTGGACGTGGATCAGCTCGTGGCAGAGCGTCATCGCCTGCTGTTCCCGCGACAGGCCGGCGAGCCTGGCGGCCGACAGCAGCACCACCGGCCGCCGCCAGCCGGTGGTGAGCGGCAGCGGCGGCAGCGGCGGGCCGGCGATCGCCGGCCGGGTGGCAGGGGGCGACGCGGGTGCCGGCGCGACGCAGCGCAGCTCGACCGGTCGCAGGCCAAGCCGGCGGCGGAGATCGTCGCCCAGGAGGGCCAGCGGGCCGGCGTCGAGCGGCGTCGAGCGGCGCACCAGGATGCGGATGCGGCGCAGGTCCCGCAGCGTCAACAGGGCCTGCGCGACGATGCCCGCAAGCCACAGAGCGCCAAGGCAGGCCCACAGGAGCGGCCGCAGGGGTGGTGTCGCCGCCCGCTGGCGCGCCTGGCCCGGAGGCGTGCCGCCGGTCGCCGCGGACCAGGTCAAGGCGGGGCCGCCGGCCACCTGGGCCGGGGCGATGCGGGATTCCGCCAAGGCGCCGGCGGCGCGGCCGGCGGGCCGACCGGGATCACCCGATCGCGGCGCACGCTCGGGACTGCGCGGATCGGGGCTGGACACGGCAAGCGCGGGCCGGTCGGCGGCGGCGGCGGTGGGGCCAGGCGCAACGATGGCGGCGAGGGCGCTGATGGCAGGGTTGGCGGCGATCGCAGCGGCGGCGCGCGGCGGCATGGGGAGCCGCAGCGGAGCTGGCCACAGGAGGGTCACCAGCAGCTTCAGGCAGGCCAGCCACCACAGGGCGCAGCGCAGGCTGGCCGGCAGCCGCGGCGCCAGGCGGCAGATGAGCCAGGCGCCCAGGATGAAGAGCCCGCCCTGCCAGGCCGCCTGCGCCAGCTGCCGCACCAGCGGCTGGGCGGCGTTGCCCACGGCGACCGTGAGGTGGAGCCAGGCGTCGTAGAGGTGCATGGTCAGGGCTCCTTGCGCTGGGATTGGAGCTTGGCGACCAGCCTTTCCAGCTCGGCAAGCTCGGCATCGCTCACCTCGGCCGTATCCACCAGGTAGCTGACGAAGGGCGACACCGATCCGTCCAGGGTGCGGGCGACGAACGTCTCGACCGCGCCGCGCAGCAGCTCGCCCGGCGAGGCCGGCGACGAGTAGTGGAACACGCCGTCCACCTGGCGCCGCTTGAGGCGCCCCTTGGCGCGCAGCCGTTCCATCATGGTCAAGACCGTCGAGCGCGCCAGCTCCCGGCTGGCGCCGAACCCTTCGACCGCCTGCGCCACCGTCGCCTCCCCCTGCTCGGCGACGTAGCGCAGCAGCGCCATCTCCTGGTCTCCGATCGATCTGGCCCGTCGCATCGCCTGGTCTCCTATGTGGCCACCGTCCGGCTGCCGTTGCCCGGCCGCGGCTGCCGTCTCGTGACGACAACTGTAGTCATCGTAACTGTGACTACAGCTGTCGTCAAGGGGTGTCCGGGCCGGGCGCTGGCGCGCCGGCGCGCCGCGGGCGCGCATGCCGGTGGGCGGCGGTGGTACCATCCGACGCCGACCGGCGTCGCCTTGCGCCCCGCGGTACCTATGCCCACGTTCCCGTCCGTGCTCCATCTCCCGCTCCAGCGGCGCGGCTCGCCGGGCCGGCCGGGGCAGGGGAGCGCGCCGCCCGGCAGCCGCGGCGGCTGGCCGCCGCCGCGCGGCCCCGCCGCCACCGGCTCGCCGCCTGCGCAGCAGCCCCCAGGTCGACGTGGACGGGCGCCGCTGGTGCTCGGCGCGATCGCCGTGCTGGTGGCGATGATGGCGATCGTCATCGTGTCGAGCCTGGACCGCGCCTCGACCGGCAGCCGCCGGCCGATGGTGCCGCTGCTGGCCGCCTCCGGCGCCGCGCGCGGCGGCCTGGTCGTGCTGACCGAAAGCCCGCGCTTCGCCCAGGGTCCGCTGGCGAGCGGCGCCCGCTTCGATGCCGGCTGGGTGGCAGGTGCCGCCGGCGGCCGGCCGGCGCTGATGCCGGCCGGGGGGACGGCGCGCCTGCTGGTGGTCAATCTCGGCGAAGAGCTGCAGCACGTCCTGACCCTGGACCTGGCGCGCGACGGGCTCCCCGAAGGCGAGCGGCTGAGCATCCGCACCGGCGACCGCGAGCTGGCCCGCGCCACCTTGAATGCCGCGTCCCTGCCGCTGCGCGTGCACCTGCCGGAAGACCTGCCCATCGGCCTCACCCCGCTCGACCTGGTGTTTTCGCCCGCCGGCCCGCCGGCCGGCGCGGCGCCGGTTGCGGCCGCGGCGGGCGGTGGCCCGGCAGAACGCACGGCCGCGGGGGCCGGGCCGGGTGCCGGTGCATCCCTGGCCGTGTACGGCGCCGAGTGGTCGCCGGTTCTGCCGCCGGGCACGGCGCGGGTGGACGGCGACGCCATCGTGCAGGACGGCAACTCCCTGGTGTACCTGGCGTGCGAGCTGGCCGGCAACGAGGCGCTGGTGGGCACCTTCGAGCCGCCGGCGGACGCGCGGCCGGGGCAGCGCTTCGACCTCAGCATCGAGCGCCTGGACGGCACGCCGATCCGCCGCTTCCACTGGCTGCCGAGCTTTTGGAACCGCCTGCGCGGCGCCCGCCGCTTCGAGCTGCCGCTGCGCGGCGCGCGCGGGCCGGCGCGGGTGCGGCTGACCGCGCGCGCAGGCGACGCCGGCGGCCCGCCGGGACGCTGGCGCGGGCTCGGTCTGGCGAGCGTCACCGGCGAGATCCTCTCTCCGGGTCAGGGCCAGTAGAGCGATGTGGCGGCGCTGGGTTCTGCCGCTCGGGGCGGCCTTCCTGCTCGCGGTCGGACTGACCCTGGCGCTGCACGGCGTCCGCTGGGCGGCGCTGCGCTGGCGCGGCGCGATCCGCGGCGCGCAGTGGATCTGGGTGCCGCACGACCGCCACACCGCCCAGCCGGTGGCGTTTTACGCGGTGCGCGACTTCACGCTGGCGCCGCCGCCGGCGCGCGCCCTGCTGATGGCGCTGGGCGATGCCGAATACGTGCTCTACCTCAACGGCAAGCGGGTGGGTGCCGGCGGTTGGCGGCCGGGCGCGCGCCTGGACGCCTATGAGGTGGGGCCGCTGCTGCGGCCCGGCGGCAATCGCCTGCTGGTCGAGCTGCGCAGCGCCGGCGGCGCCGGCGGTTTTCTGGCCAGCCTCGAAGACGAATCCAGCCGGCGCGTGCTGGTGGCCACCAACGACCAGTGGCTGACGTTTCGCCGTCATCGCGTCGGCCTGGTGCGCGGCTGGCTGCCGGTCTTGCCGTTTGCTCCCGGCGTCCGCGTCGCCGCCGGCGCTGTCGGCGCGCTGCCGGGCTGGAACCAGCCCAGCGAGGCGGCGGCCAGCTGGGGCAGCCCGCCGATCGGCCGCTGGGGGCGCGTCACCCCCGGCTGGCGGCGCCCGCTGTTCGAGGAGCTGACGGCCGGCCGGCCGCCCGTGGCCGCGGTGTCCGAAGCCCTGTACAGCCCGCCGCCGGTGACGGGCGTGGCGGGCGACGACTCGATGGTGCTCTTCGACTGGGGGCGCGAGGTGACCGGCTACCTGGCCCTGGAGACCGGCTTCGAGCCCGGCATGGACCCCGACCTGGTGGCGGCGCCGCCCGACCGGCAGCGCACGGCCCTGCTGTGGGTGGGGGATGCGCCGCCGCGCCCGACCGGCGAGGGGGCCGAGCCCGACGGCGCCGTGATCGTCATGGCCAGCGCCGAGCAGTGGCTGGATGCGCACCCCCGCCGCTTCCGCTATGCGCTGGTGATCGGCATCCGGCGGCCGCTCGCGGCGTCGGTCTACGCCATCGACCAGCCGCTCGCCGCGCGCTACGGAATCGACGTCGCTGTGGGGGCGGCGGGTGCCAACGGTGCCGCGGCGCCGGGCGAAGGTGCCGGGGCGGCCGTGCGCGGCGTGTTCGGGCTGGCGCCGCCGCGGCTACGAACGCCGGTGGAGAACGAAATCCGGCGCAAACTCAAGCGCCTCGCGAGCGTCGCCGGGCGGAAAGAACTGTAGCTCCTGCTGGGCGCGCAGGGCGTAGCCTTCGGCGATCTCGGCGGTTTCGGCCAGGGTGCCTTCGCGCGCCACCAGGTCCAGGATCTGCTGCGGCGCCACGCGCACGAAATCGCGCTCCTCCAAGACGGTCTGGATCATCCGCCTTTCGGCCGGACCGATGCGCGACAGCATCAGGATCAGGGGCAGCGTCAGCTTGCCCTCCTTGAGGTCCGACAGCACCGGCTTGCCCAGCTCGCTTTCGCGAGCCGTGAAGTCCAGCAGGTCGTCCACCACCTGGAAGCAGGTGCCGAGCGCGCGCCCGTAGTGCGCCAGGACCTGGCCCGCCTCGGGGCGTTGCGGCGGGATGAGGCTGGGGATCGAGCAGGCGGCGGCGAACAGGTGCGCGGTCTTGCGGTCGATCACCTCGAAGTACTCTTCGACCGAGATGTCGATCGCGCCCAGGCGCTCCAGCGCCAGCAGCTCGCCCTCGGTCATCTTGAGGGTGGCGGCGCAGAGGCGCTGCACCACCTCCAGCTGGCCGTGCGAAAGCGCCATCTGCATGGCCTTGGTGTAGATCCAGTCGCCCAGCAGCACCGTCAGGTTGTTGCCCCAGAGGTGGTTGAGCGTCGGCTGGCCGCGCCGCAGGTGGGCGTGGTCGATGATGTCGTCGTGGATCAGGGTGGCGTTGTGGATGAACTCCACCACCGCGGCGTAGGTGACCTCCTCTTCGGAGTCGTGCCCCAGCAGGCGCGCGGCCAGCAGCAGCAGCGCCGGGCGGATGCGCTTGCCGCCGCCCTGGCGGATGTAGACCCCCGCCTGGTGGATGAACGGCACGTCCGAATCGAGGTGGCGGCGGAACACCTCCTCGGTCGCCACCAGCTTGGGGGCCACCAGGTCGAGGAAGCGGCTGGCCTGCACCGAGCGGTCGCCGGCCTGAGAGTCAACTAGGGGAGGGTTGGTCACCCGCGATGGTCCTTTGGGAAGCTGGGCACGGTGGAAGACATGGGAGGGTATCAGAAGCGCTTCACCGGATCGAACGGATCGACCTGGGCGAGCACGCCGCCGCGGAAGCGGTAGACCTTGCCGGCGTCGAAGTACCACCAGGTCACTTCGTCCTCCTGCGGCCGGCCGGTGTAGTTGGTGCGCTTCACGTCGTCGGGGGTGCCCATCTCCTGGTAGACCCGTTTCTGGTCGGCACCCTGGATCGAGGCGAGGAAATCGCGCAACCGGTCGACGAACGCGCGGTTGTGCACCACGATCGCCGATACCACCGGGCTCCCCGCCTGCACGCTCTTGGAGGCGTCCTCCCGCTCCAGCACTTCGAGGGTCTCATCCTTGCCCCGCCGCACGTTGACTCCGGCGAGCAGCTCGAAGCGGTTGAAGTAGCTGTCCCAGGGCCAGTCCAGAGTGTACTCGCCCTGGGCGTTGGTCAGTCCGCTCACCCGGCGCACGTCCTTTTCGGTGCGGCGCAGCTCGCGCAGGCTGATATAGCTGCGGGCCACCTCCAGCACCACCCGCACGTCCGGCAGCGGCCTGCCGGCGGTATCGGTGACCAGCCCGGTGAACAGCACGTGGTCGCCCTGCTGGTAGGGCGACGCCGTCGCCGTGCCGGTCAGCACCAGGGATGCCGCCAGCGTCAGGGTCAGAACCAGGGCGATGCCGGAGCCAGGGCGTCGAGCGGCAAATCGGAGGCGGCGCGGCGCAATCGGCATCGGCGAGGGCGGGTCCTGGGGGTGATGGCCGGCGGTCAGTTCGAGCGGTAGTTGGTGAAATTCAGCGGCACGTCGAGATCGAGCCCTTTGAGCAGTGCGATCGCGGCCTGCAGGTCGTCGCGGTTCTTGCCAGAGACGCGCACCGTATCACCCTGGATCGACGCCTGCACCTTCATTTTCTTGGCCTTGATTTCAGCCACCATGCGCTTGGCGGTCTCCACCGGGATGCCCTGCTGGAGCGAGGTGCGCTGCCGCACCTTGCCGCCGCTTGCCGGCTCCACCTTGCCGGGCCGCAGCGACTTGAGGTGCACGCCGCGGCGCACCAGCTTGGTCTTGACGACTTCCATCGCCTGATTGAGGGAGAATTCATCGGCGGCACCCAGCACGATGTCTTCGCCTTCGAGGCTCAGCTCGGCGGCGGCCTTCTTGAGGTCGTAGCGCGTGGCGATCTCTTTTTCGGCCTGCGCGATCGCGTTGCGGACCTCCTGGAAGTTCACCGTGGATTCGACGTCGAAGGAGTTGTCAGCTGCCATGGCCGCGATGAGATGAGGTTGGTTGGTGGGGGCGGGGAAGCCGGGCTGTCACGAACGACAAACCCTCCAGGCTCCAGGCTTAAGCCTGCCGTACGGGAGCCCATTATACGGAAAGCCGGGCCGCCCGGCCATCTCCGCGGCCGGCGCCGCCGGCGCCGGAAGCAGGCCGCAACTGCGCAAATGCTGCTGTCAAGAAATCGGGCTGAAAAGCCATATTGCTGGTGCGTCACGTCCGGCGGCGCGGGGGTCAGCGCTGGTCCTCCCACTGGATGCCGGCGGGAGGGGAAAACTGCCCGGCCGGCAGGGCGTGATAGTCGCCGATCTGGAACCGGGTCAGGTTGCCCTCGCGGTCGTGGTACGAGACCTCGACGACGCGCAGGCTGGCGCCGTCGATGGTCAGGGCCGCGTCGGTCAGCTGCGCCGTCTTGGCCTTGGGAGACAGGCGCACCTGCACCGCAGGCGGCGCGCCGCCTGAGGCGGTGCTGCCGGCGTGGGCCGAGCTGGGGGCGGCGGCGCCGGCTGGAGCGGGGGAGGCCGTGGCGGTCGCGTCATAGCGCGCCTTCAGGTCGTCCACCCCCAGCAGCAGCAGGTCCAGGCCCGGCTCGTTCTTGCGATCCACGTGGTACCGGCGGCCGGTGTGGTCCTCCGCGTTCCAGGCGTGCACCATGTCGCCGCACAGCAGGAAGCTCTTGGGGTACGGGTCGCGGTAGTCCCAGCGCAGGCAGTCCGGCAGGTGCAGCGACAGGCTGCCCGTCTCCTTTTCGCCCGAGCTGAAGCCCGCCGGGATGTACGTCTGGGTGAAGGCCGCGCCGGATGCCCCGGCCTCCGCCAGGCTCAGCCGCACCCGGGCCAGCCATACCCAGGGGTCGGTTGCCGTCGCGGCGGCCGCCGCCGGGTGCGCGGGCGCCGCGGCGGCCAGCAGGATTGCGCAGGCCAGTGCCGCCAGGCCGAGGGCCGCGCCATATGCCGGCTGCAGGTGCGGGCGCCGCGGCGCGAGCGGCGGAGCGGACGTGTGCTTTGCCATCGTGTTCAGTCCTTCCTACCCCTATCCTCAATGACGGAAATGGCGGGTGCCGGTGAGCAACATCGCCATGTTGTGCTCATCGGCGGCGGCGATCACCTCCGCGTCGTTCTTGCTGCCGCCCGGTTGCACCACGGCGGTGACCCCTGCCGCGCCCAGCACGTCCAGGCCGTCGCGGAAGGGGAAGAAGGCGTCCGACGCGGCCACCGTGCCGGCGACCGGCAGCTGCGCCTTCGAGATCGCGATGCGGCACGAATCGAACGCGGCTCATCTGGCCGGCGCCGATTCCGACGGTCTGGTCGGCGTTCGCCAGCACGATCGCGTTCGACTTGACGTAGCGGCCCACCCGCCAGGCAAAGTCGAGGGCGCGCCGCTCTTCGGCGGTCGGGGCGCGGCGCGTCGGCGACGTCCAGCTGGCCGGATCGCTATCGGCGGCGGCATCCGGCGGCTGGGCCAGAAACCCGCCGGCGATGGCGCGCAGCTCGATCTCGCCCGGCGCGGTGCGGTACAGCGGGCACTCGATCAGGCGCAGGTTCTTTTTGCGTCCGAACAGCCGGCGCGCCTCGTCGTCGAAGGCCGGCGCCACCAGCACCTCGACGAACAGATTGGCCATCGCGGCCGCCAGCGCGCCGTCTACCGTGCCAGTCACCGCGATCACCGAGCCGAACGCCGACACCGGGTCGGTCGCCACGGCCAGCTGGTACGCCTCGGCGAGGCTGGCGGCGCGGCCGATGCCGCAGGGGTTGTTGTGTTTGACGATCACCACCGTCGGCCCGGCAAACAGCCCCGCGATCTTGCGCGCCGCGTCGGCGTCCAGCAGGTTGTTCCACGACAGCTCCTTGCCCGCCAGCTGGCGGAACCCGCCGAGAGCGCCGCCCGCCGCGGTGAACGCGGCCAGCGCCGGCGACGCCGGTTCCTGGGTCGAGCTACCTGTCGAGGCCCCCGACGACGCGCCGCGCACCGCGTACACGGCGCCGCCCTGGTGGGGATTCTCGCCGTAGCGCAGCTCCGCCGTGCGCTCCAGCTCCAGGACCAGGCGCGGTGGGAAGGTCGCCGCGGTGGCGCCGGCGGCCGCGGCGGGCTGGCCGGCGGCGGCGTCGCCACCTCCGGCGGAGGGCTGGCCGGCGCCTGGCTGCGGCGCGGACGCCGCGGCCGGTGCGCCCGGAGCGTCGGCCGGATGGTGACTGGCCAGCCAGTCGGCCACCGCGGCGTCGTACGCCTGGGTGTGGCGGAACGCCTTGAGCGCAAACTCCTGGCGCAAGGGTTCTGGCACCACGCCGTCGTTGGCCGAAAGCGCCGCCAGCAGGCGGGTGTAGTCGTCAGGGTCCACCACCACCGCCACGCCGCCAAAGTTCTTGGCCGCGGCGCGCACCATCGCCGGTCCGCCGATGTCGATCTGCTCGATCACCTCGTCGAAGGTGGCGGACTCGTTGGCGGCCGTCTCGCGGAATGGATACAGGTTCACGATCACCAGGTCGATGCGGTCGATCCCATGCTCGGCCAGCTGCTCGGTATGCGCCGGCTCCGAGCGGCGCGCCAGGATGCCGGCGTGGATTCGCGGGTGCAACGTCTTCACCCGCCCGTCCAGGATCTCGGGGAACCCCGTCACGTCGGCCACCGCCAGCGCGGAGATGCCCAGACCGCGCAGGTGGGCCAGAGTGCCGCCGGTCGACACCACCTGAATGTGCAGCGTTTCCAGGCCGCGGACCAGCGCCGCAAGCCCTCTCTTGTCGGATACAGAAACCAGGGCACGGTGGGCCGGCAACATGGCGATGGACTCCCAGCAGGTTGCGGCGACGGACGGCACATCCAAGGCCGCGGAGGGCCGGCGCCCGTCAAACCAGGTCAAGATGCGAACCCGGCAAGCGCCGGGACATGGACAGCGACGGCTGAGCGAGCGGGCCGGTCCGCGGATTCCGGGCTCCGGGTCCACCGGCGCGAATGGCGCGACCGGCAAGCGACCTGACGTGCCGCTAACGCCCCGTCAAGGTCGCCGCGGGCCTGCCCGCGCGCGGCAGCCGCAGCAGCTTGGTGCCGTTTGCAGGCAGGCTGGTGCGCTGGTCGCCGCCGCCCGCCCGCAGCCAAATATAGCGCAGCACCACCGCCTCGTCGGTCACCGCGTGGCTGAAGGACACCGAAGCCACCCCGAACGCCGTCGAGCGATCGTCGAAGCGGCCGATCCCCGAAGCGAAGTCGATCTTGCGATACTCCAGTCCGATCATGGGGTACAGCTCACGCCCGCGGCGCAGCGCCGCCGCCACCACCGCCGACACATCCGCGGATCGATCCAACCCGGGCTGCAGGCCGTAGAACACCAGAGGAAACCGCGGCTCCGCCGTCTCCGCATAGCGCAGGTAGTCGACAAAATACCGCCCCACCTCGGGGTCGTCCGCCGACGCCGCCAGCGGATTGTCCGCGTCCGCCACAAAATGCACCGCCACCCCCATGCTCGCCACGATCTCGTCGAACGGACGATGGGTGCGGATCGCCGTCACCGCCTGCGCCACCGCCTCCTCCAGCGCGGCATTCAACCCCCCGCTGCCGTCGGCACTCTGATGATGGCGGGCCGGGTCGGAATCGGAGAAGGGGCGCACCACCCCGGACAGATACGCCGCCCGGCGCCGCACCAGCTGCCGCGCCAGGTCCGGCGGCGCCAGCTGCGCCGCCTCCCAGGCCATCGTCTCCTGCATGCGAGGAGTCCACGCCCAAGCCCCAGCCCGCGGGAGAGCCAGGTACATCGCGGCGAACACCAACATCGAACGCCATGGCCGGTAGCGCAGACTCGCCATGCGTGCACTATTGTACAGAGGAACCCTGCGCCCCCGCGTCTCACCGCGCCCCGTCGACCCAAGGAGGAGTCCGTGCCCGCCGCGAGTCCCCGCCACCTCGACGTGACCGGCACCTTCTGCCCCCTCCCCATCCTCCTCGCCGCCCGCGAGATGCTCCGCCTCGCCACTGGCGACCTGCTGGAAATCGTCGGCGACGACCCCGCCATCCTGGAAGACATGCCCGTCTGGTGCGAACGCGCCGGCCACCGCCTGGTCCAGATCGAAGACCGCGACGGCCAGATCATCTCTCTGGTCGAAAAAGGCGCCGCCCCCCGCCGCCAACCTAAGCCCCGCCGCACCTGATCCCCCGCGGGCGCCGGCGTCGGCGGCCGCGACGACCGCTCCGGACGGCGCCAGTCGCAGCTTCACCAGGAGCGGCAGCACCGATCCACCAGCCCCAACCGTACCCGTTTGATCCCAAACCATATCCAGCTGGTCGTCAACCAACCGTACCCAGCAGGTCCCAAACCGCATCCGCCGCCTTCAATCCAGGGGCGCGCCGGCTCCGTCCGGGGTCTACGGCGGTGACGCCGTCACCACTTCCGCCAGCGCTGCCAGCAAAGTGTCGATCTCCTCGCGGGTGTTGTAGTAGTGCGGAGACATCCGCAGCACCGACACCGCCCGCTTCGCATCCATGTCCCACACCCCATGCGAGCGGGTCGCGGAGCTCGTATTGATGCCACGCTGGCGCAGCCGCTGTTTCACGTCCGCCGCGCGCCACCCCTGGATCTCCGCCGTCACGATCGCGCACCGCTCCCCGCCGCGGTCCAGCACCCGCGCCCAAGGCATCGCCGCCAGCCGTTCGCGCAACTCCGCCGCCAGCCCCCAGGCGCGAGCGAACCCGCCCTCGCCAACCTGCAGCGCATACCGGGCCGCCGCCCCCATCCCCAGGACCAACGCGTAAGGGAGCTCCCACTGTTCGAACCGCCGCGCCCCCGCAGCCAGCTCATACCCACCCGTCCCCGTCCACTCCGCCCCCCGCAGATCCGGCAACATCGGCCGCGTCCCGCGAGCAATCGCCGCCCCAGACACATACAGGAATCCGATCCCCCGCGGCCCGCGCAAGAACTTCCGCGCCGACGCCGCCAGAAAATCACACCCCAGCCGCCCCACATCCACCGCCATCTGCCCCACGCACTGGCAAGCATCCACCAGGAACGGCACCCCCGCCGCCGCGCACACCGCGCCCACCTCCGCCGCCGCCTGCACCAACCCCGAATTCGTCGGCACCCACGACAAGCAGACCAGCTTGCACCGCCCATCGCTCACCAGCTGCCGCACGCTCGCCGGGTCGATCCCCCCCTCCGGCCGCTCCGCCGCCACCACCGTCTCCACCCCAAACCGCTCCCCCAGCGCCAGGAACATGATCTGGTGCGAAGGGTAGTCGCACAGACTCGTCACAATCCGATCCCCCCGCTCCAGCCCCAGCGACCCCAGCACCACCTCCACCCCCCGCGTCGCACTCTCCACCACCGCAATCGCCCCCGCACCCGCCCCAATCAGCTCCCCAATCGCCTCATACACCCCCGCCACCCGCTCCCAAGCCTCCTCCGCCGCCTCATACCCCCCAATCTCCGCCTCCCGCCGCCAATGCCCCTCCACCACCTCGACCACCCCCCGAGGCATCAACCCCGCCCCCGCATTATTGAAATGCACCCGCCCCGCACACCCCGGCGTCTCCGCCCGCCACTCCGCCACCCGCGCCTCCACCAAATCCCCGTTCAGGTCCCCGTTCGTCATCGCCAGTCCCCTCAAGTCCCCCACCAAGCCCGCCAAGCCAGCGGCTCCCAGGCCCCCCCCGTTCCCTTCCGGCTGCAATTGCGACCAGCATAGCCGCCCCCACGCCTCCGGCGCCCTCCCCAAGCCCGCACCTCTCCCCGTACCTTGACGACCATCCCTGCACCTGCTACAAACTACCCCCCTCGGAGGCCGCACCAGCCTCCCCTGCCCAGGTAGCTCAGTTGGTAGAGCACGTGACTGAAAATCACGGTGTCGGCGGTTCAATTCCGTCCCTGGGCACCAAATAATACCAATGAAATCAGCGATTTAGTGATAGTCGACGGGCAAGGTGTCTTTGCCTGTTTGGCGCCTGGGCTGCCGCTGGGCTGTCGCAGATCGGGTTTCGCGACCCCTGCCAATCGGCGGCGACGGGTCTAGAATTGCCGGTGAGGGAGCCTCCATGATCGCCGCGACCCCGACCACCTACGAGCACATCGCCCTGGACGACCAGGGTATCCCGTGGATACCGGCAGCCAACACCAAGGTGGTCGAGCTGGTCGCCAGCGTCAGGGCGCACGGCTGGAGCCCCGAAGAGCTGGTCTTCCAGTATCCCCATCTGACCCTCGGCCAAGTGCACTCCGCTCTCGCCTTCTATTGGGACCACCAAAAAGAGGTCGATGCGGACCTGGCCCGCCGCGAGGCATATGCGGAGCGTCTGCGCGCCGAGCAGGGCGACTCGCCCGTCATCGCCAAGCTGAGAGCCCGGGGCCTGATCTAACCTTGCCGGTTCGTCTCTACTTCGACCACAACGTAAACCAGGCAATCGTCCACGGTCTCTCCGCGGTCTGTCCCCTCCGTCTTTGAAGACGGGACGTACCGTTTTCCCGACTCGGATCTGCTGGACCGGGCAATGGCGATCGGCCGGGTGCTCGTCTCCTGCGACCTGGACCTGGTAGTCGAGGCCCGCTGCCGCCAGCGCGCCGGTAGCGTCTCTCAATGGGCGGCTGCACCGGCGCGGCACGGCAGGGACCTGCTTCACCCTTGTGCCTTGCACCCTGCCGCTGAACAGGCGTACGCCCAGGTGTGGGCGCCGCAGCGCACTAGGCATAGAATGGACCTGGAGGGACGTTGCTTATGGCGCCGCGTGACAATCTCCATCGGCTGGTGGACTCTCTCCCCGAGAGCGAGCTGGAGCGCGCCGAGCGCGTGCTTGAGGCGTTGCGCCTGGTGGCCGACCCGCCCTATCGGCCGCTGGAGGACGCTCCCCTTGACGACGAAGCCGAGACCCCCGAGGAGAAGGCGGCGGTGGCCGAGGCGCGGGACGACGTGGCGGTCGGGCGCGTGGTTTCCCATGAAGAGGCAAGGCGGCGCTGGGGCCTTTAGGTGGAGCAGCCTCCTCCGCCACGCCTCCGCCTTGATTGGTCGACTCGGGCGCTGCGAGACGCCGATCGACTCGATCCCAAGACCCGCACGAGGGTTGTCGCGGCGCTCGACCGCTACGTCGAGACGCGCCACGGTGACGTGGCGAAGCTGGCCGGCATCGACCCACCGGAATATCGCCTGCGGGTCGGTCCATGGCGCGTGCGCTTCACATGGGACCAAACCGCCGGCGTTGTGACCGTTCTGCACATCTTCGGGCGTGGCCAGGGATACGAATAGGGGAGAGAGCGGAGAGCGTCCCGCTGTTCCGTTCGCGTGTAGGCCGCCGATTCGTGACCGTGGCAAGGGGGGGCTTCCGCCGCTCACCCCGAGCTGGGTCGGCAGTCGATCGACGCTGGCTCGCCGAGGAAAGACCGTAGCTCCAACCACCTCCCGCCCACCGCCCGGGTCCTGCCGCTCCCATCGTCCCGGAGTCCGAGTTTTTCCAGACGGGCATCGACCGGTGGTGCTCCCGTTAACCGGCGCCGGGACCGTCCATCGATGTCGGCCGCAGGACCACGGCGGCGTCGTCTACCCCCTCCCCTACGGCAGGGGCACCGCAAGGACTCGGCCGGGTCGCTTCACCCGTCAGATTCGGCAAGGCCCTCCGCCCTGCTGCTTTTTTCACTTAACTTGGTACTTAGTTATCGGGTCTAAATGTTGTGGGTGCAGGATTCTAGGCCGTTCAGCGGTGCCCCCAATCGGTCGTGCATGGTGCTCCTCACTCCCGGTGGGGTACTGCATCGCCGATGGACACACTACTTCTCTGCCGTCCCCTCCCGAGCCGTCACAGCGTCACAAAGCCTGATCCATAAGGGTTTGTGCCCATTCTCGATCCGTCACAGCTCCTCGTGCGTATTCCGGCGAAAGTGGACAGCCGTTCCGATCCAAAGTGGACAGCAATCGGAGCGAAGCGACGCTCAGGTGATCCTCAGTTGAAGGTGTCCACTTTGAGGTCTCGAGATCTCCTCTCTTGTTTCTGACCCTGCACGGCACCACGGTCGCACGCCGTGCGCTCGACAGTGCGATCAACGGCCAGGTTCTCGACGTGTGCCAAAGGCCCGTGCCTGCCGCAAGTTTCCTCGCCTTTTTCGCCGATCGCAACCGAACTGCCGGCGAGTCCCCCGCCTCCGGAGATCTGCCCATGCCCGACATCGAGCCCGTCACCCCGGGCGCCCACGAGAAGCCGCGAGAAGTGTTCATCTCCTATGCCTGGGGAGACGAATCCCCGGAGGGGAAAGTTCGCGACGAGGCCGTCGAGCGGCTTCAGGCTGCGCTCACCGCGGATGGACTCCTCCCGGTCCGCGACCGCGATCAGCTGCACTCAGGCGCGCGAATCTCGTCCTTCATGCGCCGCCTCACCCAAGCCGATGTCGTGGTGACCATCATCAGCGACAAGTACCTGCACTCTCCGTACTGCATGTACGAGATCTACAGGCTCTGGCAGCGCAGCCAAGACGTCCCCGACGACTTGGCGCGGCATCTCGTTCCGGTCATCCTCCCCGAGGTGACGATCGGCAGCTTCGACGCTCGCGTGCCCTACCTGCAATTTTGGTCGGACCGCGCCGCCAAGCTCGAAGCGCTGATCCGCGATCCGAACCTCCAGCCCTCCCGCGAGTCTTGGGACGAGGTGCGCCTGGTGTGCGAGTTCGCGCACCACGTGGACAGCATCCTGGTCTTTCTCCAAGACATCCTCATGCCCCGCAACCTCGACGCTCATTTCGACAATGGGTTCAAGGCCGTGCGGGAAGCCTTGCACAGCCGCCTGAAAGCCCCGGAACTGGCAAACCATGCCACGGTCTTGCCCCCCGCAAGAGCGGACGCACCTATTCCCGACGTCGACGTCGAACCCCGCCTCCAGACAAAGCTACGCGTTCTGGTTCTCGCAGCCAACCAGGACTGGGGGGGCATCCAGCTCGATCTGGACGAAGAGATGAGGAGCTTGCAGGTCGAGCTGGGAAGCGTCAGATTCAGGGACCAAATCTCCCTCAAAGTCATCCACTCGGTGCGCCCGGACGACCTGCTACGGCATGTCCGATCGGAGAAGCCCCATATCGTCCATTTCAGTGGCCACGCCTCCAAAACCGGCATTGCGCTTCGTGACGATCGAGGCGGAAGCATCGAGGTGACGGGGTCAGCGCTGCGGCGTTTCCTGAAAGATCGCGGGGTCCAGCTCTTGGTGCTCAATGCTTGCTACACCCAGGACCTTTGTACTGAAGCCTCCAAGGTGGTCGGAGCCGTTGTGGGAACGACCGAAGGCATCAGCGACGAGCAGGCACAGCGTTTTTCCACGGCTTTCTATCGCGCCATCGGCGACGGGCTCTCCGTTGGAGAAGCCTTTCGGGATGGCGGCGATGCCGTTGTGCTCCACGGTCTGCAAGACGCATTCTGGAGCGAGGGCAACCTGGACCAGATCCTGCTCCAGTAAGCGTGAAGCAATACCGAGACGGCCGCCGGTAAGGCGGTTTCATTCCTCCCGCGGTCCCAACCTCGAGGTATCTCGCGGAGTGCCACCGCGGAGTTTCTCGCGACATGCGAGCCCGACCGAGGCGCCCGTGTATAGCTCGTAGATCTTTGGACCTCGGATAATGTAGGGCCCCGAGCAGGGGCCCCCGAGGAGACCGAGATGTCGAGGAAGAGCGAGCGGAAGCCGGAGGAGCGGGTTGAGGCGGTTCTGGCGTTGCTGAGGCGCGAGGAGCCAGCAGCGGCGCTGGCGCGTCGGTACCAGGTCAGCGAGGCGACGATCTATCGCTGGCGGGACCAGTTCGTGGCGGCGGGTACGGCAGGGGTGGCCAAGCCGGATGGCGCTGGCGATCAAGCGTCGGCGCGGCGAATCGAGCAGTTGGAGCGCGAGGTGGACAAGCGCGCCCAGATCATCGGCGAGCTCTCGATCGCCAACGACATTTTAAAAAAACTGCAACCCCGTTAGCGTTGACGGAAGAGCTGAAGATCATGATCCGCGATGCCGTCAAGGCTCATCCCGAAGCGAGGCTCAAGGCAGTCGTGCGCGCTTTAGGGCTGGCGTGTTCAAGCTTCTTTAGGCAGAGAGTTGCATTACGACGTCGCCCTGGTCCGCGTCCGCGTCCGCTCGATCCGGAGAGGAGCGCGGTCGTCCGGAGCTTCGCCTTGCAGTATCCGTGGTGGGGTTACAAGCGCCTGGCTGTGGTGCTGAGGCGGGCCGGCGAAGCGGTCACGAATCGCTTCGTCTACCGAGTTCTGAAGGCAGCGGGCCTGTTGATCCGCAAGCGCAGCCGAGACGCCGAGATCTACCAGGCGGCTCGGCTTTTCGAGCTACTGCCTCGCGGTCCCAATGAACTCTGGCAGGCTGACGTGACGTACATCCACATCCCTGGTCATGGCTGGCGGTACGCAGTCACCGTCATCGATTACTACAGCCGCTATTTGCTGGCGATGCACTTGTCGGCGAGTTTCGACGCGTCGGCGCTGATCGTGGGCATCGACCAGGCCCTCGCCGAAGCGGAACGGCTTCATGGCCCGCTCCTGCGGCGGCCAACGCTGGTCACGGACAACGGCGCGAGCTTCCTGTCGCGGCGCTTCCAAGGGCACATTGCTGCGAGTCTGGATCACATGCGGACCCGCTACCGGACGCCTGAGCAGCTCGGCCTGCTCGAGCGCTTCCACCGGACGCTCAAAGACGAGGAAGTGCACTGGCAACTCTACCGCTCGCCGCAGGACGCGAGGGAGAAGCTCGAAGCCTTCCGCCAGCGATACAACGAGATCAGGCCGCATTGGGCGCTGGTGGCGCCTTCGGGCGGCGATCCCATCACCCCTGCCGAGGTCTACCGGGACGCCAAGGTCGTCCAACTACCGGCGTGGCAGGGTTGGGCAAGGGCTGCCAAGGAAAAGCTGGAAAAGCTTCAGCTAGGGCAACAGCTGTACGTGGAGGCGATCCCGGCCTGACCGCCGGAGACGAGGTCACACACAAACCGACCAACCGGGTCCATCTGATCTCCGAGCCAAGACACCCGGGCCGGAGCTGCGCGTCCAGGCCTTGATGCCGGTACCACAACCTCGCGGTTTTCCCCACCTCGCCGCCGCTTCGTCTACAGTGCTCGGGACCCGCCGGCATGGGCTTGCCAATCCTCGGGGCACTTCTCGGCCACAAACAACCAAGCGGGTGTCTGCGCTTAGAGAAGGGCCGACCCGGAGCCCCTGCTTGGACAGGACCAAGAGCTGGTCGGCTTGCGGAACCGTGAGCGGCACGCTGCCGTCCCCGAGCCACTTGTACACAAAAACCGTCACTTGATCGCCCACCTGCAGTTCCGCCGGCGCTTGCATATCCTCGCTACAGAAGATGTAGGACCCGATCCGGAAGTGCGCGATAGGCGAAAGCAAATAGATGCTCGAAAGAGCCTGCGCAGTTGCCGCGCGCAATGTCTTGGTAACTGAGACGGAGGCGATGGTACTGGGCGTTCCAGCTCCAGACAAGAATCCGGGTGTCCTGGCTGTGACGGTGCCAACGTAGACTCCGACCGAGTTAGCGGCCAAACTTTCGAGACTTCCCGTCGATGAAGCTGGCGCAGTGATGTGGCCAAATGCAGAGTTGACGGTATAGGTGATGCACTCGCTTGCGCTGACCTCAGCCACTGTCGTGTCGTTTGTGGCGCCGGAGCCGAGTTCCTTTGCCAACTCGCGCACGACACTGTGCAAGTAGCTGTCCTCCGAGGTGTCGCCGATCAGATCGTAGTTGAGGACATGATCTCGGTCGGCAGCCGCTGTCGCCGAGACCCAAACAGGAGGAGCGTTGTCGATTCCTTTATCCCGAGGGAACTGAATCACGTCCGGCAGCGCACTCCCAGGCGCCTGCCCCAGCGCAGTGCCTGCCCCACCTAACTGAGACGCCACTACTAGGAGAACCAGCAAGAATTTCATGTGTGTGTAGCCCTTTCTTGATGCGCCTCGTTAATCGGGTGAAATCGCTTGGCGGGCGCGACGCCATGCTTCAAGCTAGGAGCCACAGCGCTTGATGGTACATCCGTATCAAGGATCGACACCGAGAATGACTCCCCAGGAAAAGCGATGACCCCAGTGTCGCCGCGCGGCCTCCCCGACGAACCCTTCCGACAGAGTGTAGGTAAGCACGGCTTACCCACTCGCGGCTTCTGCAACTATTTCATATCATGCGTAACTTCTTTGCGGACCTGATTACAGGAGGGAGCGCGGCCTCGCCGAGTGGCCCCACAGCTACCCCCTGCAGGTATAGTTGCCTAAGCCAGCCATCCAGAGACAAAGCAATCGCGGCTGCTGCGTAATTCAGGTTGGGGGGCGCCTGCAGCAGCCTGCAGTCCGGCGATACCCCTTAGGCTCCGACGGCGGCGCCACGGCGCCGGGGATCGGACGGTGGGGCGGCGACTGCCGGCGGGCGCTCCAGGCCGCCCGCAGCCGGGGGGTGCGGGCCGAGGACCCGCCGTGCTCGAGCTTGTTTTCGCCGGCCGGTTGTGGCGCGGTGCCGCAGGTGGAAGGCGTGCCCCGGCCGTTCGGAGGCGTCGCTGTACGAACCGGACATGGCAGACGCCGGCTGAGCCCAACGGCGCACCGATCAGTTCTCTTGCGTCGACCAGGTGGCGTACAGAGCCTGCCCCATGCTCATTGCGGCGTGGACGTTCTCCTGGTCGTCGCCGGCGGCGCCGGCGCTTTCGAGCGCGCCCTCGATTGACAGGCCGTCGACTTGAACCGAGGCGCTGACCTTGCGGGCGACGAGATGAAGGGCCGTCTCCTGGCCTGTCGCCTTGTAGTAGGGGACTTCGATCAGCACGTCGCGCGTCTGGCCGATGCGGTGGATGCGGCCGTTTGCCTGGCGCACGACGCGGGCATCGTAGTCCACGCCCTCGGCCCAGATGGCGCTCGAGAAATGGACCAGGTTGTTGAGGCCGGTCTGGACCGCGCGGGGGTTGGCGATAAGGATGCGGCAGCCGGGCCGGATCACATTGGCGTTGAGCCATGCCTCGCGCTCGGCCGGAGTGACCCTGGTCACGTCGAGGAAGACCGCCGTTTCGCCGAGATAGAGCCGCAGGAGTTGTTGGTAGCGCTTGGGCAGGCCAGCGTTGCCCGTATGGCGGAGAAAGAGGATCACGTTGCGGCCATCCGCCAGGTGCTGGCCGAGCCGGTCGACGATCCATCGCTCCTTGGGCGTGCGCCAGCCGGCGGGTAGAGCCTTCGCCACGGCGAGAATCTCACCACCATCCGCCTCGGGGTAGCGGATCACGAAAGGTGGCAGGTCCGCCGTGGCGCGGTCGGGATAGGACGGCAGCTCGGCCATGGCGCCCCAGAGCTTGCCAGTCCGTGGTGTATAGAGGTCCTTTCTGATCTGGCGGCCGAGAAGCTCGATGAGGCGGCGGTACTCGGTGGCGAGCTCGGCCGCGAAGGGGTCGGCGGTTTCCAGGTCGATCGGAACCGGCAGCTCCTGGCAGGGCGGCAGCTCCTCGTCGAGATCGGCCTTATGCATGACCAGGCCAATCGGGAGCAGGTGCTTGATGATGAAGTCGGGGAGGATGCCGGGGGCCTCCCCGACCTGACGGGCGGCGGGCGACTCGCGGATCTCTTCGCGGTCGCTCGTGGTGCCGTAGCCGACGACCCGCGCCTCCGCATCCTCGCCGACGGGCTGGTAGATCTTGCGATAGCCAAAGCGGCTGACGAAGGCCTGGCGCTCGTTGCGGTGGAACTCGCGGCGGAAGCGCGGGCTGAGCGCCCAGAAGTTGGCGAAGAGCGAGCTGGCGTATCCGCTCATGAGCGACCCCGAGAGTGCGATCGTGGGCACGCCCGGAAGCGCGACCAGGCGATGGGCAGCCTTCTGCTGCGCCGAGCCCTGGTGGGAGAATTCATGCACCTCGTCAAGGACCAAGAGGTCGAAGCGGCGGCGGTGGCGCTTGAGGATGAGCCGTGCGAGAGGATACCTGCGAGGCTCGGGGACGGGCTGGAAGAGCGGCTCGCCGCAGGGATCGGTTTCGATCCAGCTGCCGGCCTTGCCGAGGAGCGCCAGGCAGGCCAGCTCATCGGGAGTGGTGTCGTGGCTGGGGCGGTTCGCGAGGACGCGACCGGCAAGGTCGGTGAGCCGGCGGTTCAGCTCGTCCTGGTGGTAGACCTCGGTAGTCCATGCCTCGGCGGGTCTGGCGCGGGCGAGCTCCACAGCCTGGCGGCAGCGAGCGGCGGCGGCATGCAGGCCGTCATGGATCTCCTGCTGCAGGCCGGCCGCGAGGGCGAGCCGGTGAAGAGCCGTTTCGAGGTCGCGGCTCGGGGTGCGCTGCAGGCACCGGTCGAGGACGATCTCGGCGAGCGCGAGGAGGTCCGAGCGGAGGTCCTCCTGCTCGCGCGGTGACCGCGGCGCAGCGGCGCAGTCGTCGCGGTGGCGCTCGAGCGCCAGGTGAAGAATGCGGTGGTGCTTGAGGAGATGGCGGACGACCGGATCGGTGGGGTAGGAGGAGAGCAGATGCGACGCGAGACGCTCGGCGAGACGGGCGACCGGGTCCTGGGGCAGGCGGGCGACGTGTTCGCAACGCGCTCTCGTGGTAGCGAGCTTGGAGGGTGGGAGCTGGATCTCGCCGCCACACCGGGGACAGTACGGCAAGCCGACGCCGCGCACGCCGGGGCCGAGCTTCGCGGTCTCGCGGCTCAGGATGTAGATCTCGGCGTTTCGGGAGAGGTCCGAGAGGGTGTGGATGACGACGATCCGGGCGTCGGGCAGGACAGCCGCCGCCTGGTCGGCCCAGCTGGTGAGGAGGTGAGGCGGACAGACCACCAGGATGCGGCGGACGGGGCGCAGCCGGCGCGGGTCGAAGCCTGCGCGACGGAGTTCGGCCGTGGTGGCCTGAAAGTGGCACGGCCGGAGGGCGCCGGCGATCGAAAGGGCGACCGTGCTCTTGCCGGTGCCGACCTCGGCGGCCGCGACCAGGTTCTCCCCCCGCGTGAGTAGCTTGAGGCCGGCGGTAATGACATCGCGCTGGCAACGGAAGGGCTGGCGCGCGAGGGCCGGCAGGGCGATGGCGTGCTCGGGGTTGCTCGGATCATGCAGGGCCGGGAACTGCTCGCGCATGTGGCGGCCGAGGCTCACCGCGTAGCTCGCGACAAGATCGGCGCTGTTGAAGTTGGCGAGGTCCTGGGTGCCGGAGGGCGTTGCACCGGGGGCGATCTCGTGGAACTCGAGGGTGTCGAGCCGCAGGATGTTGAGAGTCAGGCGCGGCCGCTGCACCAGGATCTCCCCGACCTTCTCGCCTTCCGGGTTGAAGCGCTCCTCGACGGTCACAAAGCGCCGGTGGAGCGAGCCCTTGACGAGCAGTGGCGGCAGGCCGGGCCGATCGGCGGTGATGTGCTTGCCATTGAGCATGCCGGAGGAGAGCGCTGAGAGCGGTCGCGGTAAACGATGGAAGGCGGGCGTTGGTTGATCAAGATAAGCGATGGTCGTGGGGTGGCGACCATCAAGTAGCGTGATCGGCAGGGTAGGTCAGCATCATCGGCGCCCGCAGGGCGCCATCCGCTCAAAACAAGGAAGCCCTCCAGGGGTTGACGCCACCCCCGGAGGGCTTGTCTGCTTTCGTTGTCGACGCGAAAGGAGACGATCCCTTGTACCAGACCTTGCTGCGAGATTCCAGCTTGTTCGAGCTACTGCTGCGCTTCGACGCCGATCTGGCGGCAATGGTTCGCGAGGGCGGATGCGCCGTCTGCGGAGGGGCGCTGCACAGCGCTCGCTACCGGCGCAAGCCACGGGGCGGTCCCCTGGGGCTCGGGGCCGAGTACGCCTTGCGGCAGAGCTTCTGCTGCGCCACCGAGGGCTGCCGGCGGCGAGCGACGCCACCGTCGGTACGGTTCCTCGGCCGCAAGGTGTTCTTCGGTCTCTGGGTGCTGCTGCTGCCGGTGCTTCGGGAAGGGCCGACAGCCGAGCGCCTGCACCGTCTGGAGGAGGTTTTTAGAGTGAGCCGGCGGACCCTGTTGCGCTGGCGGCGGTGGTGGCGCGAGGTCGTGCCACGGAGCCGATTCTGGCAGTCGCGGCGCGGCGACTGGGCTTCGCCAGTGCCGCCGGCGGCGCTACCGAGCTCCCTGCTGGCCGGGTTCGAGCACCTTGCCGGGATCGCCGAGCAGGCGTTGTCGGCGCTGCGCTGGCTGGCGCCGCTCGGCGCCACCGGCAGCTTCTTGGATCACGCTCGGTGAGGTCCGACGCCGACCCGCAGAAGATGCGTCTGGCGGTCGTCGGGCAACCGCCGTAGCCTCGGCTTCGCCGGCGAGAAACCCCAGGACGCCGGTTCCGGGAGGCGCGCGATGCCGCACGAGCACGAGGTGCGCTCTCACGAGCGCTGGGCGCATCTGCGCTTTGCTGTTGTCGGGCCGCTGCTGGCCTCGCCGCCGGCAGCCGGCGAGCTCCAGACGGAGCTGTCCCGTCTGGCGTCGAGACTCTGGCAGCATCCGGTCTCCGGTCAGCCGGTGCGCTTTGCCGTCTCGACGATCGAGCGCTGGTACTACCAGGCCCGACACGGCAACGACCCGGTGGCCGTCTTGCGCCGCAAGATCCGCAGCGACAGCGGCCAGCAGCAGGCCCTCAGCGCTGAGCTCGGAGAGGCGCTGCGACGCCAGCATGCAGCCCATCCGAGCTGGAGCTACCAGCTGCACCTCGACAATCTGGCCGTCCTGGTCGCCGAGCAGTCGAACTGGGGTCCACTGCCGTCCTACGCCAGCCTGCGGCGCTACATGGTGGTGCATGGCTGGCTGCGACGCCGGCGAGTGCCGCGTGGCCAGCGCCCGGGAGAGCGCCTGGCCGAAGAGCGCCGAGAGGCGCGCGAGACGCGCAGCTACGAGGCTGAGTACGTCGGCGGCCTCTGGCATCTGGACTTCCATCACGGATCGCTGAAGATCCTCAATGCGCAGGGCGAGTGGGTGCAGCCGGTGCTGCTGGCGATCCTCGACGATCGATCGCGACTGCTCTGCCACGCCCAGTGGTATCTGAGCGAAACCGCCGCGAGTCTGGTGCACGGCCTGGTGCAGGCCTTTCAAAAGCGCGGTCTGCCGCGGGCGCTGCTGACCGACAACGGCGGCCCGATGCTTGCGGCCGAAACCACCCAAGGTCTACAACGCCTCGCCGTCGTCCACTCCACCACGCTCTCGTACTCCCCGCATCAGAAAGGCTGCGCTTCATACTGCACCTCATCCGTTGGAATCGGTGCGACTTGCGTGCCGCACCGTGGGCCGCAAGGGCTGCGGCTTGTGTTTGAATTTGATAGGCCGGTCGGCACCTGGAAGCTCAAAAAGGTGCTGGCCCTTGTCGTTGTATGCATGGGCCTTGAGCAGGCCCGCGCGGCGCCAGAGCTTGATCGTGCAGGGAGTGACGTTGAGCCGCTTGGCGATCTGCGTGATGTCCATCATACCCGCCGCCCGAAGACGATCGTATCGGCTCCGGAGCTTGTATTCCAAGCGGATTCGATAGACGAATACCGGCTTGAAGTTCTTGCCACTGCCTGACCGGAAAGCTTGTTGGTTGAGGATGGCTGCGATCTGTTTGTCGGTATGATGGTCGAGCAACCTGTCGATTTCCGCCACCACCTCCTTGCTGGTTTGAGAGATCTCCCAAACTCGCAACGCGGGCGGGAGGCCCAGTGTCGTGGTTGCGCCACCGCGGAAGCGAATCTGCGCCGTGATCTGTGTTCCTCTGCTGAGTGTTACATCTTCGATGAGAAGCCTGACCATCCGTTTGCGGTCGCGATCCGTCGTCGTTGGCTCGTACCAGAGCTTCGTCAGATCCGTAGCGAGGGCGAGGATGCGCGAGCGTTGCGCTTCATCGATAACTATTGTCTCGGCTTTCCGCCGTCGCTCATACTCTTCCTGAGCACTGGTGAGCGTCCGCAGCTTCCGGTTCCAGTCAGCCTCGAGTTCGTCAGCCACCAGACGATTATCGGGATCGACCTGCATGAAACGCCGGCGTGCCAGGTCCGCCTCATAACGAGCGCGCTCGACCTGTCGAGACCATAGCCGCTCCGCTTCATCGGCGCGCGACTGAAGCTGCTGCTGAACCGTCAGCGTGGCCTCGAGAGCCATCGGCGTCATGGCTTCGACGAGGAGGCGCCCGACCGCCGCATCGATGTGGGTGCCCGAGATGCTCTGGCATAAGGGTTCGCCGCGCTCGATGCCTTGTCGCTGGCAGGTGTAGACAGTTAGGCGCTTGCCGTAGCTGTGGTTGTAACGGACCGTCATCCGTTCACCGCAGACACCGCAGATCACCAAACCCTGGAGGAGTGCTGGCCCTTCTCGGGGAGGGCTCTTGCGGCGTTCGCTGCCTTGGGCTTGCGAGTTCTCGCGCAGGCGTCGCTGGTTTTCCTCGAACTCGTCCCAGGTGATGTAGCCTGGGTGCGAATCGCGGATGAGTGCGGTCCACTCCTCCCGCGGCAACCTCTCAAACGTGCCGCTGCGATTCCCATAGTGGCGTTGTCGACTACGGCCAAAGAAGAAGGCTCCGGCAAATCGCGGATTGTGCAGCACCCAGAGGGCACGGGAATGCTGCAGATCTCCCCAGATCACCTCACCTTTGGCCGGCCCCGTCCGCACGCGGTGAGGAAACCGGAGTCCCTGTGCGCGGAAGGCCTTCATCGTTCCGGTCGCCGAACCTGTGCGGCGGAAAATCTGGAAGAAGGTGCGGATCGTCTCCTGCACCTGCTTGTCAGGATCGAGAATAACGCGCTGTTGAGCGTCGTAACGGAAGCCAATGGGAAGTGGCGACTCAAGCTCGCCGCGGCGCGCCTTGTTGAGGATGCCGCCCCGTAGTCGCGCCCGCAGCACGTGCAGCTCCGCCTCGCTCATGGTGCCCTTGAGGCCAAGCAGAAGGCGGTCGTTGAAGTGCGCGGGGTCATAGACGCCATCTTCGTCGAGGATGAGCGTGTCGCTGAGCGCAGAGATCTCGAGGAGCCGATGCCAGTCGGAGGAGTTCCGCGCCAGCCGCGACACCTCGAGCCCCATCACGATTCCCGCGCGTCCCATGCCGACATCGGCGACAAGTCTCTGGAAGCCGTCGCGTCGCTCCGCCGACGCGCCCGACTGCCCCTGGTCGCAGTCAATGATGATGATCTGCTCCTGGGCCCAACCTAGCGCTACCGCTCGCTGCCTCAGGGCGTACTGGCGATCGGTACTTTCGGTGTTCTCGAAGACCTGTCGCAGCGTGGACTGCCGGATGTAGAGGTAGGCGTTTCGCTTAAGGTGTCGGGCCGTGACCTTCTGGTGCGCTTCGTTGCCCATCATGTCGTCACTCCTCTCGGGGCGTAAGCCGACAGAGCCATTTCGGCAAGGAGCATGGCCACTTCGACTCGGAAGTCCTGTGGCATGAAAGATGGCTCCGCGGCTGATCGCCGAGCCCCCGCCTCGGACGGCCTGATCAGCGCCGCGCACCTCTCCATCCAGGCGGCCATGCCACTGCGGATGAACAATCCCCATCCAACCTCACGACTTGACCCGGCAAGACGACCGAGCGCGCTACGCCGGAGATCCTCGTAGCCAGCGATCAGGGCATCTTGCGCTCCCGCCATGACAGAGTCGGACACGGAGGTCACCGTCGTTTTTTTTCCAGCCGACGCAGCGCACGCTCGATGCTGCGGGGATGAACCTCAACACCGAAGCGTTCCTTGACCAGGGGCACGAGCGCCGCCGCGGTGAGCGAGAGGTCGGCCCCCCGCTGCTCTTCGATAAAGGCCATCACGTCCGGGCTGAGCTTATGAGCCTCTCGCGGCCCGCGCCTGCGTGGCAAGAGGCCAGCGAGCCCGCCGTCGGCGAAGGCGTCGCGCGCCTTGTAGAACGAGGGCCGCGAGAAGCCGAAAGCCTCTGCCGCTTCGGCGACAGGCGCCTCGTCGACCTGCGCACGCCGGATCATCTCGTACTTGACCTGGAGAAGATCTCTTGGATCGAAGAAGTCCGACCGTGCGAAGAGCTCGTCGGTGACGCGCTCCGGCCGCGGGTTGAGGGTCCGGCGCTCCCGCAAGGCGGCGAGCTTCGGATCGGAGGGCTTGCGGTCTGGCATCAGTGATCTCCAACATGTGTAAGAGGAATTATGCCGTCTATCTAGAGCACAGTCAAGCCCCCGCGACGCGCAACTACGTAATCTACGGAGATTGCTGTGCTTTCTCTGGGCACGCCTATGCGTTTTGAAACCGAGTGCGGCGGCATAGTTCCCTTGACACTAGCGGCATAATTTACTTTACTCTTGCTTCGTCTTTAAGTTGGGTAATGAGGTTAGCCAGCCGCAGGAGATCCTCCGTCCTGAACCGGCTCTGGCCGGCCGCCATCACCCGGAATGGGTCCAGCGGCGCAACGTTGGTCCATCCGATGGGCATGTGGTGAAGCCGGCCCTTATCATCGAGGAAGTAGACGCGATCCTCGCCCCACGCCTGCTTGTACTCCACCAGTTCGAACTCGCAACCAGACAAGGGATGGAACGGGTGTGTCACTCGAACAAGCGGCCGCACATCTGTTGAAGCTGCTGTAGTTGACTGCCTTCTCCAACGGCAAGCAAGAGGTGTTCTGGGTGCAGGTCGAAGGCCGGCTGCTGGCCATGCTCGAAGATCAGCCTGACCTGACGCTGGGCCTGCTCAACGAGGCCACGCTCGCCTGGGTGGAGATGGAGTACCAGCGGACCCGGCACTCCGAGACCGGCCAGGCCCCGCTGACGCGCTGGCTCGATGGCCCCACGGTGATCCGTCCTTGTCCAGAGACCAACGACCTCCGCTTCGCCTTCACCGCTGCGGCCGAACGCACTCAGCGTCAGAGCGACGGCACCCTCAGCCTCGACGGCACCCGCTTCGAGGTCCCCGGCCGCTTTCGCCACCTGCGGCGGCTGGCGCTACGGTATGCGAGCTGGGATCTGCGCTCGGTCTGGCTCGTCGACCCACGCACCGGCGTCGCTCTCGAGCGGCTCTATCCTCTCGACCGCACCCGAAACTCCGAGGGCGTAAGACGCCCGCTCGCACCGCCGTCGCTACCGACCGCGGAGATCACTGCCCAGCCCGGCGGCATCGCGCCGCTGCTGCGCCAGCTCATGGCCGACTACGCCGCCACCGGCCTGCCTCCCGCTTACATCGCCTACGACGAGGAGCACACATGATGACCCGCAACCTGCTGGCCCTATTCGGCGTCAAGTGGAATCCGTTCTCACCCGACATTCCGATCGAGGCGCTTTGGCGCACCCCCAAGATCGAGCACTTCTGCTGGCGGCTCGAAAACCTGGCGCGCGAGGGCGGCTTCGCCCTGATCACCGGCGATCCCGGAACGGGCAAGTCCGTCGCCCTCCGCGCTCTCGCCCACCATCTCGCCGCGCTGCCCGACGTCACCATCGGTGTCCTCAGCCGGCCGCAGAGCGCTCTCGGTGACTTCTACCGCGAGATGGGACAGCTCTTCGGCCTCGCGCTCTCTCCCCACAACCGCTGGGGCGGCTTCAAGATCCTCCGGGAAAGCTGGCTTGCCCACGTCGAAGCCACCCGCTGCCGCCCCGTGCTGCTCGTCGACGAAGCTCAGGAGATGCCCGCTGCCGTCCTCGCCGAAATCCGCATCCTTGCCGCCACCGAGTTTGATTCGCGCTCGATCCTCACCGTCGTGCTCTGCGGCGACAGCCGCCTAACGCAACAATTCCGCAGTGATGAGCTGCTGCCCATCGCCAGCCGCATCCGCGCTCGCTTGACGCTCGACTATCTCACTCCCAAGGAGCTGCTCGATTGGCTCCAGCACGCCCTCGCCCAGGCCGGCAATCCCCAGCTGCTCACCTCCGAGGTCAAGACCACCTTGGCCGAACACGCGGCCGGCAACCTGCGCGTCCTCACCACCCTGGGCAACGAGCTGCTCGCACTCGCCGCTCACCGACAGCTCGCCCAGATCGATCAAAAACTCTATCTCGAAGTCTTCGCCTCGCAACCCCGACCCAAACTCAAAGCCCAAACCCCAGGCAGCAAGCACCCTCGCGCCTGAACCTTGGCCGGCTCTCGGCTCTCCCGCCTTCCCGAGAACCACCATGCTCGCTGACGCCTATATCCGCTGCATACTCGACCTCTACCGCAGCACTCCCGATACCCCGGGGCGTGCCCGCCCCGCCGACCGCCAACTCGCCGCCTCACTCCACCAACTCGAAATCCCTCTCGATCTTGTCGCCGCCGCGCTCGTCCTTGCCACCGCCCGGCGCAGACACCGCCATCCCCAAACTCCGCCTCTTCGCCCAATACGCTCGCTTCACTACTTTCTGCCCGTCATCGACGAGCTGATCAACGATCCGCCTCCACGCGCATATTGCGACTACCTCCGCCGAAGGCTCGAAACCTCTGCCCCCAAACTCATCGCCACGATCGACCATCAAATACCATGACCGAACCGCCATCAAATACCGCGACCGCTCTCAAGCGCCAGGGCGATGTGGGCAGGTCGCGGTGGCAGGGCGACAACGGACTTGGCGCCGATCAGCTCGCGCACGGTGCGATCAGTGGCGACGAGCGGGGAGTCGGCCCACGGGCGGAAACCTGCGAGGAGGTCGGCGAGGTCGAGCGCGGTTTCTGTGAGTTCGAGCTCCGCCGACTCGATCGCGACGCTGTAGAGGGGTGCATGCTGGCGGCCAAGCTCGGGGAGGAGCGACGGGTCGGCTGCCCAGCGCTCGATGCGCCGCCGGTCGAGCTCGGCCTCCGGGATGGCAAAGGACCGCCGCCGGCCGACGAGGACGCACTGGCGAAACGCGGCAAAGAGCGGGGCGGGTAGGCGCCAGGCGCGGAGGTTGTCGAATTGGCAGGCGAGGTGGTCGGCACTCGCCTCCAGAGAAGGATGCGGGACGAGGAGGACGAGGATGCCGGCGCCGGGAGCGAGGCAGGAGGTCCAGCGATCGAGGAAGCGCTGCTCGAGTCGGCGGTGGACCCTGTCGGTATCGTAGGGTGGGTTGAGGAAGAGCAGGGACGCGCCGCAGCCCTCCTCGTCGGCGCGGGAGATGGTGAACCGGAAGGCGTCGGCATGGAAGTGACGGCTGTGAGGGATCCTCGACTTGAGCTGACCGTAGCGGCCTGCTTCCATCTCAATGGCGAAGATCGCCCCTGCGGGGGAGGTGCCCGTCGCGGTCTGCGATGGAGTGCCGGCAAACCAAAGCTTGCAAAGGGTGTCGATGGCCTCGCCGCCGCCGGCGCATGGATCGACGAGGATGTGCCTCGCGCTGTTGCGCTCAAGCGGATGGAACGTGACGAGAGAAGCGATGGCGGGCAAGATCTCCGGCGGTGTCGGGAAGTAGCCTGCGAGCGCCTGGGACTCGGGCCTGGCCATGGATGGGTTCCTCCTGGAGTCGTAGCAGGTTTCGTGCGGTCTGCTCGGCGAGGAACGCCGAGAAGCTTGCGTGGGTGGTCGAGACGAGGAGCGGCCGCTCGAGACCGAGGGCATCGTGGCCCTCGGCGAAGAGCTTGGAGACGCGATAGGGAGAGATCTGCGTTTGATGGCACCAGTCGGAGGCAAGGGCGGCGCGGTAGAGCGCGAGGTGGAAGCGGAGGTCGTCTGCAATCGGCAGCGGCGAGCGGCGATCGAGAAAGGCGACGAAGTACGCCGCTACAGCCGCCTCGCGGGCGTCGGGGCCGAGCTCGGTGAGGGTCGCCGCCTCGCGCTCGACCCACCAGGTGGGTGGCATACAGAGGAAGCGAAGGGTGCCGTGTTCGGCGGTGGCTGGCAGCTGCGAGAACGCGCCGGGCAGGTAGGCGAAGGTGAGAGTTCCGCCGTCGCATGAAAACGTCTCGTAGCGAAACCCGGCGGAGCGCGGGATCTCGACGCGGAAGTTGCCGATGCCGCGTTGGTCGTGGATGGCTGGGCGGCCGGAGCGGAGGTTGGCGGTGAAGGCGCGGGACTGCTCATCGGTCGCGGCGTAGGCGAGGAGGACTGGGCGCAGGGTGTTGTCGCGGGAGCTTGAGCCAAACTCCCATTGCAGGCCGGGGGCGGCAACGACAGTGATCAGGTCCGCGTGAAAGATTCGGGTTTTTTGGCCCTCGCGCGTGGGTTTCGCCTCGATCGCCAGGTGTCTCTGGACGGGAAACTGCGCGGCCATCTCGAGGTCTCCTTTGGTCGTGGTGCTCGCCGTTGCGGCGAGCGCTCGACTTGGAGAACCCTCATATTTCTTGCTCTTCATGGGTGGAATGGCGCTCAGAACGCCGCCGCCGCTCCTGTGTGGTCCTGCTCGGTGCGGCGGTACTCCCACCTACTCCTATTGAAGCCGATGTTCAGGCGCCCGACGGTCCGGCAACAATGCTGGCAAGAGCCTAGCCGGCACTCATCGCCACTCGTCTGGATCGTTCGCAGCGGCGTCCAATAGGGTGAGGATTTCCTCAAAATCCTGATCGTAGAGAACTGGGGGTGAGGCCGGACGGCTTTCACGCTCGCGACGTTGATCCGCAAGAAGCTGGCGAAAGCGCTTCCGGATCGCATTCACAGTTTTGGGCGTCAGTTTGGGGAGCTTGCTGGACATGTCGGGTCCTTTTTCACGGCTTTGGACAGCAGCGGAGCTGCGGGTTCGTGAAGCGGCTCCTTGTATCGGTTACTTTGCTGTCTCGGCACCTCCCGCGCCTAGCGGCGTCGGTGCCGGGATCGCGCCTTGGATGGAAGCAGGAGCAAAGAGAGAGGTTGTGACGGCTGCTGACGTTGGCGTTGGCAGTCGAGGCCGCCGGTCGGCGGTCTTCAAGTCGTCATGCGAGCGCTCGATGCGGCCTTCGACTGCCCTCCTTCCGAGAGAGACCGGCAAGCCGCGTCGCCGAAGTGGGCGGGGGCCTTGGAGATCGCCAACCTGCATTTCGTTGCAGATAGCACGTAAGATTGTGCGCATGAAGCGAGCCTGGTGGGAGGAAGGGTCAGGTAGTGTCCGCCACGCCGCCAGGAGGCTGCGGAAGAGCCCTGGCTTTACGGCGTCGGCCACCCTCACCCTCATGCTCTGCATCGGCGCAAACACGGCGCTTGTAACTGCCGTGGACTCGGTTGTCGTCCGGCCGTTGCCATTCCCCCAGGTCGATCGCCTAGCCGAGGTGGCCGTCGCAATCGGCGCCGGGGGCCACGAGGTTGAGGGTTCGCAGAGCAGCGGCCTGGCGTACCAGGTGCTCCAGGCGCACGCCTCGACGCTCCTGTGCGCGGCGATCTCGGACAGCGCGGCGGGCGTCAACGTCGTAGCCGGGGGCGTGCCCGAATTCGCACAGCGGCAACGCATCTCGGCGGGGCTTTTCGCGGTCTTGGGAGTCCAACCGCTTTACGGACGCGAGTTCTCGGCTGCCGGAGAACAGGACGGCGCCGCCGCAGTGATTCTGAGCCACAGCATGTGGCGGCGCGACTTCGCCGGCGACCCCGCCGTGCTGGGCCGGTCGATCCAGGTGGGCGGCGCGCCGCACACGGTCGTCGGCGTCATGCCGCCCGGGTTGCAAAGCTGGCTTCCGGCCGATCTCTGGACGCCCCTGCGGCCAGACCGAGACGAGGGCAGCTACCAATTGGTGGCTCGCCTGCGCCCTGCGGTCCGCTGGCGGCGAGCGGAGGCGGAGGTGCAGAGCCTGGCCGGCGCCGCACTCGCAGACTTGCCACGGAGCGGCGGCCCCCTGAGCCTGCGATTGATCCCGCTGCAGGAGGGCCTCACCCAGGGGATTCGCTTGCCGCTTCTCGTCGTCGCGGCGGCTGGCGGGGTCGTGCTGCTGATCGGATGCCTCAATCTCGCTGGCCTGATGCTCGCTCGTCAGGGCCGGCGCAGGCGCGAGATCGCTACGCGTCTGGCGCTCGGGGGCGGGCGTGCCATAGTGGTCCGTGAGGTGATGAGCGAGAGTGCCCTGTTGGCGGTGGCCGGCGGCATCGCCGGCCTGGCCGCCGGCAGCCTGGGCCTGTGGTACCTGCGGCAGCTTGCCAGCAACAGCGCCTATGGCGTATTGGCGCGGCACCTGGTGGGCCTGGACGGGCGGACCCTGGCTGGGACAGGATGCCTTTCGCTTCTGACCGTAGTCCTTTTTGCGTGGGTCCCGGCCCTGCGCCTGAGCGCCACCGATCCTCGCCTGGCTTTGCACGCGGTGACCGGCGACACTGGTACTGCCAAGCGGTGGCCTCGGCAGCTGCTGATCGCCACCGAAGTTGCGCTTGCCGTCATGCTCGTGGTGGCGACGGGCTTGCTGATCCGCAGCATGGCGTACCAGCTGCGCCGGGTGGCGGGCTTCGACCCCACCCACCTCCTGGTTGTCCGAGCGTCGCTCGCCGATGCCCGTTACGAATCCGGTCCGCGCCGGAACCGGCTGTTCACCGCGAGCCTGGAGGGCATCCGTAGAGTGCCGGGCGTCCAAGCGGCAGCGGTGAGTCTGGGTCTGCCCTATGAACGCTCCATGCGCCTCGTCTTCTCCCGGCTCGGCGGGCCGGACCGCGCTGGCGATGGGGCGGGTCAGCGCATCACGGGTGTGGTCTACATCACACCAGACTATTTTTCGACGCTGCGGATTCCGCTGCTGCGCGGCCGCGCCTTCGACGCGCGCGACCGCGATGGTGCTGCCACTGTGGCGATCGTGAACCATGCTTTTGCCAGCCGTTACTACCCCGACCAAACTGTGGTGGGCCGCCGGATCAAGATGGCCGGCGTTCGGCGCGAGATCGTGGGGGTGGTGGGCGACGTCCTGCAACGGCTCGACATCAACCCCTACGGCCCGCTGGTAACCGCGCCCACGGCGTACATCCCGGCAACCCAGCTGTCCGAGGGTTTGGCCAGGATTGTCCACATGGGGTTTTCGCCCGCCTGGGTGGTGCGCACGGCGGGGCCGTGGAAAGCCGCCGTGCAGGGCGTCGAGCGGGCGGTGGCGGCCGCCGATTCCGCGCTCCCTCTGCACAGTTTCCAGAGCATGGAGGGGGTACGGGCGAGCTCACTTGGCGCGCAGCGTTTCCAGACCATCCTGCTCGCGTCCTTTGCCGGGCTCGCCCTGCTACTCACGGCGATCGGACTCTACGGCCTGATCGCCCAATCCGTGGTCGAGCGCACGCGGGAGCTGGGCATCCGTATGGCCCTGGGGGCGACGGTCGTGCGGGCCGTCCAGGCGGTGGCGCTGCCGGGAATCGGCCTGACGCTGGCGGGTGCCGCGGCGGGCCTGGCGGCGGCACGCGCCGCCTCGCAGCTGCTGATGCACATGCTCTTCGGCATCACAGGCGGCGATCCCCTGACCTACGCCGGCGCTGCCGTGCTGCTGGCCGGCGTCGGCATCTGCGCCACTGTCATCCCCGCCTTGCGTGTCGCAAAGCTCGATCCGGTGGCGCCGCTGCGCAGCGATTAGGGCGCGAGCAGGAGCAGGCGGTCCCATTCCGGGCGGATCGGCGAGCTGGCCGCCAACAGGGCGAGGCCGATGCCTGCCGCACCACCCAGGAAGCCAGGCTGCGAGGCCCATCCGAACGTGCCATCGGCGCCCCTGGCGCGGCACAAGAAGCCGCCGATCCCCGAACCGGGCCGCCGCTGCGCAAGGGTCCGCCGCAGCCAGTGACGGGCCGCGTTCAGCTGGCCCGGGTCGCCGGTGGCCAGGTGCATTCGGTGGAAGAGGTGGGACAACCCCGCGGTGCCGTGGCACAAGGCAGGATCGAAGCCGTGCACCACATCGAGATAGCGCCCTGCCGCGACCTGGGCAAGGTGCAGTGCCTGCTGCTGCCACGCTGGCCGGGAGCAGGCGCGGCCGGCGCCGAGCAGCGCCACCGAGAGGCCGCACGTACCGGCACACCAGGCCAGGTCGCCGTCGGCGCTCTCCCGCTCCAGGACCTCCGACCCGAGGACGCCGTCGACCGCCGCCGAAAGGATCGGCACAGCGTCGGGGCCGGCGGCACCCAGGATGACGGCCCTGGCGAGCAAGGCGATCACGCCCCCAATCCCATGTGCCATCCCAAGATCCGGCCCAGCAGCGCCGTGTCGCGGGCCGCGGCCGAGGACGACCCATGCACGCCGCCCGGCACACTCGGCGAGCCGCGCCAGGACCAGCGCAAAGATCGCGGTGGCCGATGGCCGGGGCAACCGTTCCAGGGCATAGACGCCCCACCCGACGAGGCCCTGGAGCAGGTCGAAGTCGCCGCGCCACGGCTGCCGCGAAAGGAGCGCGACGAGAGCCTGATCGACGTCGGAGTTGGGGTCGTCGTCTTCGCTCGGACATTGGCCGCCATCCAGGTGTTCGACCACCCACGCGACGCCGGTAAAGCCGTGATAGAGACTGGCTTCCGCGCTCGGCAGCGAGGCCAGGCCCGCGATCGCCCGGTCGAGCCAGAGCTCGGCCGGCGGCTCCGCCAGGGTGCCGCCCAGCGCTCGCTCGAGGTATGCCCAGAACAGGGCGATGCCGGCCATGCCACCGGCCAGCGCGGGTCCCTGCACTCCCTCCAGGTCGGCACGCGAGAGATCGCTGGCGATGGCTTGCACCGCGGCGAGAGCCTCCTCGGCTTCTGCCCCCGCAACCAGCGGCGTCCAGGCGCACGGAGCGAGCGCGCTCATCAGGCGGGCGCCGCAGCGGATCGCCTGGACGGCGGGAGAGGTGATAACAGCAGGAGGCGGTCCCAGGCCGGCTCGACAGCGCTCGTGGCGGCGAGCAAGGCCATGGCCATGCCGGCCGAACCGATGAGGAATCCCGGCGCTTCCTGCCAGGAAAGCTCCTGGTCGTAGTCGTCGCCGGCGACGGTGAAGGCGAGGAAGCCGCCGATCCCACTGCCGGGCTGCCAGTAGTCGAGCGCGCGGTGGAACCACGCGCACGCCGCGGCCCGCAGCTCGGGCTCGCCGGTCGCCTGGTAGAGACGGTTGAGCAGGTGCCCAAGGCCCGTCGCCCCATGACAAAGGCCGGCATCGTCCACGCGGCAATGCTCGACGGGGCGGCGCGCCACGGAGTGTGCCAGCGCCAGAGCTTCGCGCTCCCAGCCGGGCTCCTCCGCCGCGCGGCCGGCGGCGAGCAGCGCGAGGGCGATGCCCGGATCGCCGTAGCACCATGCGGCTCGCGCCGGATGCATCTTGAGGCCCGTCCCGACGCTGTACGGAAACACGGAGCGGCTGCCCGGCGCCATCTTCTGTGCGAGCAGCCAGGTCACGGCGTCGGTGAGCAGCGACCTTGTCTTAGACGTTGCCACTCCCGAGGCACAGATCCGCGCCAGCACGGCGATCACGCCTGGAGTGCCGTGGGCGACGCCAAGGTAGTCGACGCCTTGCGGATAGTGAGGGCGGTTCGGCGGCGGCAGGAGGTCGCAGGGGGTGTGCCAGGCCCGCCCCCCTGGACGCACCTGCGAGATCTCCTGCAGGTGTTCGACGATCTGCTCGATACAATCGACCGCCGCGCCTCGTGGCAGGCGATCGAGCGCATAGACCGCGTAGCCGACCAGGCCTGCGACTAGATCGAAGTGCTGATCCCAGGGTGTCCGCCGCAGGTGCGCAAGGAGGGCGGCGTCGATGTCGGCGTTGGGGTCCGCTGTGTCGGCCTCGTCGGCCCCACCGGTCGCCGGGACCGGCACTGCGTCGGCCTGCTCCCAGCGATCATAGAGGTGGTCGGAGGTCCACGCCACGCCGGTAAATCCCGCATACAGGCTGGGGGTCAGATACGACGTGGCCATCGCGTCGATGGCCCCCTCCAGCCAGCGGCAAGCCTGTTCGCGGAAACCACAGCCAGGGCTCGCCTGATCGAGATAGTCGAAAAACAGCGCCACGCCGGCGTCGCCCGCGGCAAGCGGCGATCGATTGTGCGCCGGCGACAGAGGTCCATCCCCCAGAGCAGCGGCGACCGCGGCGATCGCAGCAGCGGCCTTTGCGGCGTCCTCGCCTTCGAGGATCGGTTGCCACGAATACCCCATCCGAACCCGGCAATCCTGGCGCCGCGTCAGCGGGTCGCGGCTAGCACGAAACCCCACATGCGGTACAGCCCCTGGTGCAGCCAGAGCAAACATTCGTGCACGCTGTGCAAGCCACCGTGCAGTCCGTGCAGGCGTTCGTGCAGTTGGAGGCGACTCCCGAGATGCCGCCCCCGGTCCCTCCAGCGGCACCCATCAAGTCGGCCACGCCCAGGACCATCAACGTCTCATGGTTGAGGACGAGCTTCTTGCGCTTGCGCATGGCGATCTCCCTTTGGTTGCCATCTTTTGAATGCGTCGGGCTTCTTGGTGCCGCCCGCGAGTACCCCCATCTGGTAACTTTGTTGCCAATGACCACACTTCAGAGACATCGATTTTTTTCGGCCTACAAACATCGGCCCCTTAATTTAACCGCCATGAAGCCTCTGCTGCTGCTCCGCCGTGCGGCCGTCCGTGTAGACTCGAGGAGAGCCTCGGGAACGCTCACAGTCACACGCCCGACCGGCCCGTTGGATGCGGCCTGTTCAGAGAGAGGTTTTCTTGCCGGAGGAGGATCGGCTGGAGGGCCGTCCTCGGCCGCGCCCAAGATCCGGTCGAGCATGGAGGACGGCGCCTGTCTTAGGCCGAGATGGCGGCATTGCGGATCTCCTGACGATCGATCTCCACTGCAAGGGCGTGGTAGTCCCTGGCGCCGGAGCTGGTGGGTGAGTAGATATTGATCGGTGCGGTTGCGCCCCATGCCTCGCGAAGGCGTACGGACTCACGGATGACGGTGTCGAGAGCGGCCAAAGGGAACCGCCGATGCAAGCTGGCTACGACATCCCGCGCCAGGATGGTGCGAGCATCGACCCGGCAGGCGAAAATACCGCAGAGCTTGAGGTCAGGGTGGAGGAGCTTCTGCACGCGATTGATCGTCAGGAGCAGATTGGCAAGACCCGCGGCCGATATCACCTACATCCCGACCTGGATGGGATTCTTGTACTTGGCGGTCGTGCTTGATGCCTGGAGCCGGCGGATCGTGGGTTGGTCGATGGCGACGCACCTGCGAACGGAGTTGGTGCTTGAGGCGCTGGCGATGGCGGTGGGTCAGCGGCACCCGAAGGGCGTGATCCACCATTCGGACCAGGGGACGCAGTACACGTCGATCGCGTTTGGTCAGCGGTGTCGGGAAATGGGGTACGGCCGTCGATGGGATCGGTCGGCGACTGCTTCGACAACGCGATGTGCGAGAGCTTCTTTGCGACCCTGGAATGTGAGCTCTTGGATCGTCGCAAATTCAAGACGCAGATCGAGGCGCGGCTGGCGGTCTTTGAGTTCCTGGAAGGTTGGTACAACTCGCGCCGCCGGCATTCGGCGCTCGGCTATCTGAGCCCCGTTGAATGCGAGCGGCAAGCGGAAGGACAACCGCTGCGGAAAACGCCCCCTCTTCCTCCGGACCCCCATCACCCCGGCCGGCGGTCCGCCGGGCTATGGAAGGCTGCCGCCCCCGCCCCACCTCCCGGCACCCTCCCACAGCCCTTGGAAAACGCTCCGCGTTTTCCACAGCCCGCAACAGGGACCAGGCGCCGCGGAACCCTACTCGCCGCTGCAGTCGAAGAACATGTCCACCTCGTACTGCGTCATCTCGCCGGTGCAGGTCCAGAGCTCGCAGCAGTTGTGGTGGCACAACCCCACCTGGGTCGTGTAGGTGGCGTCGCTGAAGTACCGGGCAAAGGCGCCGGGGACGCAGCTGGCGGATGCGAACCGTTGGTGCGGTCCGATCAGCGCGACGGCGACCATGACGGCCATGATCAGCAGCAGGCTCAGGCGATGGCGAACGGGGTTTTTTGATGCGGTCATGTTCCTCTCCTCTCCAAGGTACAGCCGGGCTGTATGCAGCCTGGCTGATTTACGCAACGTGGAATACGCGAACTTCCGGTCGAGCTTATATGTGCTCGACCGGGCGAAGGCAATACCGCCCCGGGGCTGGCAGCCCTGCATTCACACTTTTGATCCCGCGGCCGGCGCTTGCGCAGCTCAGGTGCAGGGCCTCACGCCGTTTTGGGCCTTCGGTTGCCCCGACTGCGGATTCCGGCGAAGGCGACCACCCATTCCGACGGAAGGCGACCACCCATCGGAGCGAGGCGGTGAGCGGAGGCTCATGGTTGGTTGAGGTGGTCGGCTTGGGACGGGCCGGGCTGTCGGGCGGCGGCCGGCCGCTGTCGAGGCCTCGCCAGACGCCATAGGCGGGGGGGCGCTGAGGCTCGCGGGGGGGTGGGGGGCACCCACGCAACGCCGAGCTGGATCGCGGTGATCTGAAAGCCGTCCTCCGAGCCCTGCATATCCACGCAGCGAGGGAGCCCGAAGCTGCCCGCTGCATCGGCTACGTCTTCCGCAACCGACAGCGGATGCACTACCCCGACTTCCATCGCCAAGGACTCTGCACATCTACTGGCGTCCTGGAGGCCGGCTGCAAGGTCGTCGCGGCCACCCGACTCAAGCGCGCAGGCATGCACTGGACCCTACGCGGTGCCAATGCCATCCTGGCCCTGCGCTGCGCCAAGCTCAACTACCGCCTCGACGATTTCTGGCAACAACGGGCAGCTTATTGTAAGGGGGCGCCGGCGCATCGAGCTCACCCGATCTCACAAATTTGTCGTGCATCCCCGCTGGGGGACTGGTTGTTTCAAATACAGGAAAATGCGTGTATCATGCAGCTTGTTTCTAACGCATAAATGTGGAGAGAGCCATGGCACAGAAAGGCAAGATGATCCACAAGGCGGCATTCCTGGTCCTGTTGGTCGGTGCGCTAGCGATGTTCGGAATGACAGGAGAGCCCGCTGCTCTGCTGGCGGCCACGCCGTCCACTCCGGCCGTCGCCGCGCCCGCGGCGCAATCGCCGGCCGGCTCGCTCCTCCAAGGGGCGCCGAAAGGCTCTGGCAACAACCTGCTCCCACCGACCCCTCAACCCCTGTGTCGCGCAGGCGCGTGCTTCGGCGACGGCACGCCCTGTGGGGATTACGGCCAGGGCGTTTGCTCGCAACCCCCGGGGCAGGGGTGCGGTATCTGCGTCTTCTGATTCCCGCCCCTCTTCTGGAGCGGGCGTTGTCATGGTCGGCGTGCGCCAGGGATGGGAACACGGGCGTCGCAGAAGTCTTCGAGCTCGGCGCCGTGGGCTTAGCGCGCCCTCTCGCCGGTAGCCGCACCGAGAAGGAGGATAGTGGTCCTCCTCGGATCAAAGGCCTAGAGCACGCGCCGAGTCGCGGCGTCAGCTCCGCCTCGAGAAGGTCGACCGCCAGCATCGCGCCCGCGGGGAGGCGCTGAATGAGCTCGCCGCGTAGGGCTACCAGATCGAGCGCGTCTTCGCGGCTGAGCACGCCGGCGATGCAGGTTCGAGGCGAGCCGAGGAGCGGTTTCCAGCTCTCACTCTCCAGCGGAGACCACGCCAGCCACTAGCTCGGGAGACGACGCTGCCTCTTCCGAGGAGATGCGTGTCAACTCTTCCGCCCAAGTGGCCAAGGCTTGCCTCTTCTCCTTGTCGAACCGATAGCGGTTATAGATGCTGGTCACGCCTCGAGGCTTGTGGTTCAAGATCTCAGGCACCAAGTCGCTGAAGCCGAGGCGCGCGATATGGGTGGCACAGGTCCGGCGCAGATCGTGGGGAGTAAAGTTAATGCCCGTAGCTTGCCGGACCTCTAGCAACGGCTTGCGGATCGAGGCGAGCGGCCGGCCAGGCGACCCGGAGAAGACGTAGGGCGAGCCATCTTTGCGCAGCCGCCGCTCGGCGATGACCGCTCTCGCAGGCTCCGAGAGATAGACGCGCGACGCGACTCCGTTCTTCGAATGCGCAGCGCGCAGGTTGTACCACTCGTCGCCATCGAAGTCAGCCCAAGCCATGTGCATGGCCTCGCCCGGCCGCATGCCGGTCAACAGAATGAGCTTGGCAACCTGATAAGCGGCGTCGCCACCGTCGCCGTGGAGCTTCTGCAGGAGGGTCCGCAGCTCCCGCTCGTTCAGATAGCGGTCCTTCGGCGTCTCCTTATTTTTCGAGATGCCCACGACGGGGTTGAAGCTCACTAGGTCCCGTTGCAGGCCGAAGTTGAACATCTTCGACAGCAGCGCCTGTAGGCGGTTCGCGGCAACCGGACCGGCGGTTACGCGGGCTTCATCGAGATAGGCGATGACCGTGCGGCGGTCAATCTCGGCAAGCGGCACGTCGCTCCATCGTGGCAGGAGCTTGTAGCGCATCGCCCGCTCGTCGGGCACAGGGTCCTTCTTCCGAATCCAGGCATGGTGCTGTAAGTACTCGGCGACGAGCTGGCCAAAGCTCGCCGGCAGGAAGCCGTCCGGCAGGAACGCCACGAGGCGACCCGCAACAGCGGTCCTGTCCGAGGCCTGGGGGCGCTCGGTCGCCGGCCCCGGGTCCACCCCCTTTGCCAGATCACCGAGAGCCGCTCGGGCTCGCTGGCGGGCCCTTGCAAGACTGATTGCCGGTGCTTCGAGCCCATAGTGACCGAGATCCAGCCGCCGAACCTTCCGGTCCCTGGCCTTACCGGCGCTCGGTGTGCGGTACATCAGGAAGAAGCTCTTCTTGCCAGTCCGGCCCCAAACCCGAACCCCGAACCCCGCGATTCCGCCCTCGCCGTCAAAGACGTCCTCTCGCTCCTGCTGCGTCCTCAGTGCTCGCACCTGCTTATCGGTCAGCATGACCCCCTCCTGGCCTGATTGCCGTGCTGGTGTTAGGCTGTGTTACCCGTATGCCTGGCGGGTAACACACAGCCGGAGACAACAGGCGACACGTAACGCCAGCCAAAGACATGTAACCTATTATACTACAGCATGATAAGTGCAGAAATGTGCAGGTGTAGTCAGCTAGAGACAAGCGCATAACGTCATGAAACATGACTGAAAATCACGGGTCGAGTGGCGCGGGGGAATTTCACCCCCGCGCTCTCACGGAACCGGACGTGAGGCTCTCGCCTCATCCGGCTCTTACGATCCAGCCTCCGGTTGCGCCCCGAGGGTCCACAGCACGAATAGCGTCGGGTTGCGCCGAGCGACGAGTCCCAGCCAATGCACTGAGGCCCGCTTTCGGCGTTGCAGCCGTTTGTACTTCCGTCGCGCCCAGGCCGCGAGGGCCTCGTTGAGGTGGCGAAGGACCTGGAGACACTTCGACCTGTAGAACCGGCCATAGTAGTTCATCCAGCCCCGTACCGACGGATTGACGAGCCGAGCCAGATCCTCCAGGGTTTGATTGTTCCTGGCGGACGCCATCCGCCACTGCCGGATGGTGGCGCGGATCGCCTTGGCGGCGTTGGTGCTGATCGCCGGCAGGAAGCTGACGAAAAACTCTCCCTGGGGGTTCTTTGCGCGTCGAGGTTGGAAGGTGTAGCCCAGGAAGTCGAACGCTACGTGTTCGTGCTCCCCACGCCGATTGTCGTCCTTGCAGTAGACGATCCGGGTCTTCACCGGGTGAAGATCCAGACCGCACTGCTCGAACCGATCCCGGATGGCGTCCAACACTTCTTCGGCCTGCGACCTGCTCCGGCAATGGACGATCGCGTCGTCCGCATAACGTTCGAACTGGACGCTCCGGAAGTTCCCTTGCATCCAGTGCTCGGCGACAATTACTGCTGTGCAGTGGCGACAACTACACCTGTGCAATTTGAGCAGCGCGTGAAGTGGTTGGCGGTCTCGTACCCCCGGCGACCGGGGAGGAGGCTGTTTGGTCACGAGCGACGCACAGGTGAGACGACTCATGGAAGAGCTGGAGCGAGAAGGCAGGATCGGCAAAGCCGCCCTACGTGCGGGGATGCACCGCAACACGGCGCGGCGGTACCGGAAGCTGGGAAAGTTGCCATCGGAGCTGAAGCAGCCGCGGACGTGGCGGACGCGGGAGGACCCGTTTGCCGCGGATTGGCCGGCTTTGGCGCAGCGTCTTTCGGAGGCGCCGGAGCTGGAAGCGAAGGTACTGTTCGAGGATTTGGTGGCGCGGCGTCCGGAGCGTTACGGGCCCGGGCAGATGCGGACGTTTCAGCGGCGGGTCAAGGTGTGGCGGGCGCAGCAAGGTCCCGCCAAGGAGGTGTTTTTCTCGCAGCAGCATCGGCCGGGTGAGGCGATGCAGAGCGACTTCACCTGGGCCAAGGAGCTGGCGATCACGATCGGCGGCAAGCCGTTCAGCCACCTGCTGTGTCAGGCGGTGCTGCCGTACTCGAATTGGTCGTGGGTGACGGTGTGCTTTTCGGAATCGCTGTCGGCTCTGCGCCGCGGCGTACAGAGCGCGGTGTTCCGGTTGGGGCGGGTACCGCGGTTTCATCAGACGGATAACTCCACGGCGGCGACGCACGACCTGCGGACGGGCAAGCGCGGCTTCAACGCTGAGTATGAGGCGTTGATGCGTCACTTGGGGATGGAACCGCGGACCATCGAACCGGGCCAGAAGCATCAGAACGGTGACGTCGAGGCGCTCAACGGCGCGCTCAAGCGCCGGATCGAGCAGCATCTGTTGTTGCGTGGCAGCCGCGACTTTGCGAGCCAGGAGGCCTACGAATCGTGGCTTGTGGAGGTGATGGAGAAAGCCAACCGGCTGCGCCGCCGTCGGCTGGCTGAGGAGCTGGAGGCGATGCATGCGCTACGCGTGGATCGTCTGCCGGAGTACAGCGAGGTGGAGGTCCGGGTGAGCAGCTGGAGCACGATTCGCGTCAAGCACAACGCCTACTCGGTGCCGTCACGCTTGACCGGCGAGCGGGTACGGGTGCGGCTGTTTGACGCCCGGTTGGAGGTCTTCTACGGCGGCAGTCATCAGCTGACGATCGATCGGCTGCGCGGCGAAGGGGGTCACCGCATCGACTACCGTCACATCATCTGGTCATTGGTGCGCAAGCCCGGCGCCTTCGCCCGCTACCGCTATCGCGAGGAGCTGTTTCCAACGCCGGCCTTTCGCCGCGCCTATGACCGACTGCACGCCGCACGGGCGACGCCGCGGGCCGATCTGGAGTACCTGCGGATTCTGCATTTGGCCGCCTCGACGATGGAGTCGGAGGTGGAGGTGGCGTTGGAGCTGTTGGGCAAGGAGTTGCCATTGTACGAGCGCGTCAAGGGCCTGGTGCAGCCTGCGCGATCGTTGGCGGCGCCGGCGGTTTCGGAGCCGGTGGTCGACTTGCGTGCTTACGATGCGTTGCTGGCACAGGTGGCGTCATGAGCGCGGCGGCGGCAAGTCTGTCGATCCAGCTGCGGGAGCTCAAGCTGCCGGCGTTCGTGGCCTACCACGCGGAGGTAGCGCAGCGGGCCGAGCAGGGCGGCTGGTCGTTTGAGGAGTACCTGGTGCAGCTGACGCAGCTGGAGCTCGACGAGCGCCAACAGCGCAAGCTCGAACGCCTGCGCCGGGCCTCGCAGTTACCGGCGGAGAAGACGCTGGCGACGCTGGACCTATCGCGTCTTCCGGCCAAGGTCCGTCGCCTCCTGCCCAGCCTGTGCGAGGGCGGCTTCGTCGAGCGGGCGGAGAATCTGCTGGCGTTCGGCCTGCCCGGTCGGGGCAAGTCGCACACGTTGTGCGCGGTCGGTCACGCGCTGGTCGAGCGCGGCTACAAGGTGCTGTTCACGCCGGCGTACCGGCTGGTGCAGCGTCTGCTGGTGGCCAAGCGGAACCTCGCGTTGGAGGGCGAGCTGCGCCGTCTGGACGGCTTTGACGCCGTGCTGGTGGACGACATCGGCTACATCCAGCAGGACCGCGAGGAGATGGAGGTACTGTTCACGTTTCTTGCCGAGCGCTACGAGCGCAAGAGCGTGCTGATCACCAGCAACCTGGTGTTTTCCCAGTGGGATCAGATCTTCAAGAACCCGATGACCACGGCCGCGGCGATCGACCGCCTGGTCCACCACGCGGTGATCCTGGAGATGACCGGTCCTAGCCTGCGCTCGGAAACCGCCGTATTGAAGAATCGCGCCGAGGCAGACAGTGCATAAGCAAACGCTGCCGGCCTGTGGAAGGTGCCGTCCTGTGGAAAACTGGAGCCGCCGCCCGCCCCACCTCCAGTTTCCCACAGGACTTGGACCACCCACTCGCGTTTCCCACACCTCCGCACAGGCCCGGCGGCGACTAGGCTCTATGCGCCTGATTCCATTGAAGAAAGAAGCTACCCCGAAGGCCGGGCCTGCGGCCCGCCCTTCTCCCCCTACACAATGCACAAGTGTAATTGTCGTCGCTGCACAAGTGTAGTTGACGCCGGGCAATCCAGGTGTCGAACGCATAGTGCAGGAAGAGGTTGGCCAGCAGCGGACTGAGGACTCCGCCCTGCGGCGTGCCCCTCGTGCGCGGCTCCACGGTCCCGTCTGCCCGCTGCACGGGGGCGCGAAGCCACCGTGCAACGTACAGGCGGACCCATGGGATGTCGGTGTGGTGCGCCACGGCGCGCTCGACGAGATCGTGATCCAGGCTGTCAAAGAACGCCTTGATGTCCAGATCGATGACCCAGTCGGCGGCCCAGCATCGCCTCCTGGCAGTCTCCACGGCGTCGAGCGCAGACCGGCCAGGTCGATAGGCGAACGAGTCGGGATGGAAGCTTGGCTCCACCAGCGGCTCGAGCACCATCTTCGTGACCGTCTGAGCAACGCGGTCGGCAACCGTGGGAATCGTGGTTTCAAATTGCGCCTCTTGCAGTAGTGGTTTGAGTTCGTAGCTTGATCCGCGTCGAACGAGAGACTCTCTGCCGGCAGGCTTCCTCCACGGCACGCGAAAACGGCACGCTCAAGCGCCCGCCCGCGCCGCGGCGCACGTCAAGCTGGCCGCAAGAGATCCAGTAGTAGACCACGCTCTCCGCGAGGTCGAGGCGATCGGCGATCTCGGCGACGGTCAACTCGCCGGGGCCGACAAGCGATCGTAGGGGGGCGGGAATCTTGTTCGCATAACGAATCCAGCGGACGGCGGCGGCGTTGAAGGGACGCCCCGCGCCGGTCGTCAAGCCGGCAGCCGCAAGCTCGGCCACGAGCTCCTCGGCGCTGCGCCCGGAGTGGCGCCTCACCAGGTCGATCGCAGCGGCGGGGGTCTGCCGCGGCACGGAGCGAAGGACGACCAGCTCTTCGCTCGCTCCTGTCCGCCAGCGAATGCCCACGCGTATCCGCGCCCGTCCTCCGAGATCAAGGCAACGTCGGCCACAAGGGTACGCAAGAGGCGTTTGCGATCTTTGGGCGAAGTGGTGGGCGCGGCCCACAGATGAGGTAAGTCCAGGGCCAACGCTGCCAGATCGTCGCGTGACGGCAAGGGAGCGGCCACCGCCCGCGACGTCGCCAAGGCAGCCTCCGCCTCGCCGAGGACCACCAGCTTCTCCTCCCAGCGTTGCTCGAGGCTGCGAGCGACCAGACGGTTCTCGGGCTCACAGCGGTGGAACGCCCGCTCCGCCCTCGCTGCCTCGTAGCGGGCTCGCTCCACTTGGAGTTCTTGCGCTCGGGTGCTGCGCTCCCGTCGCGTGGTGACTTCCTCCGCCGCCGCCAAGGCCAGCGCGATTTGTTCTGGAGCCACGGCCGCGAGCAGTCGTTCGGCCACCGCGACCCCTTGGTGGCATGGGCGGCATCGCTCCCCATCATCTACTAACTCTACTTTGTCAGATTCGTCGACGAGGTAGAGGCCCTGGATTCTTGCTGTCGGCGAGAAGCAGAGTCGATAGCGGCTTGACGTTGGCGGTGCCGGCTCTGCACCTGACGGATCGACTCCTCGATGTCGAGGTCCCGCCGGGGTAAGAGCCGAACGAGCAGATGTTTCACGTCGGCAGCACTCAGGAGAGGAAGAGCCTCGCTCTGCAACTGCTTTTCTTTCAGAATGAAAAGCAGCGCCATCATGACGAGGGCCATGTGGTGATACCAAGCTTGCCAGCTTCGCGCCTGGTATTCGTCCATGCCGGCCTCGTTCTTGGCTTCCTGGAAGGCACGTTCGACCCAGTAGCGCTGCCGCTGCATATAAGCCAACCGTTGCAAAGAGGTCTGCTCGGCGGCATTGCTGAAGCTGTACTTGGTGGTGTCGGGCGCACCGATCTCGCGCGTCACGATCAACTGCCAACAGCGGGCTTGGGTCTCTGTGGCTTCGCGCACCCAGACGCGGCAACGCAGGGCTTGCACACGAAGCTCCCCTTGGGTCCCGCGCCGGACCCATACTTCTTGCCATGCTGCGGCCGGTTGGCGAGCAACCCATTCGTCCACACGCAAGTCTTCAGCGCGAGACTCCGGTGTCGCCCGACGTCGTTTGGCCCGACGCGGGTTGTCAAGAAAGACCCGTTGGTCCCGGTGAACATCGATGACAAACGTCTCATCGGCGTCGTCGAGGGCGCGCAGCAGAGCGCGATCCTGACCATACGTCCCATCCGCCGCCACCCAGGCGAAGTGCACTCCGTTGCGTCGTGCTCGTCGAACCAGATCCAGAGCCAACGCTGGCTTCGTCTTCATCACGCGGCGCTCAACCGGCACACCCGCCGCGGCACATCGCATTGGATCCTCGACCCACTCCCGCGGCAGGTACAGCTCCGCATCGATCAGGCTGACCCGCTTGCCTCGCGCCAAGGCGGCGAAGACCGCCACCTGGCAGTTATCCGTCTTGCCCTGCAAGCCGAACCACTGCCGAGCTACGCCCACCGACCGAACGCCTTTCTTCGCAAAGCAGGTCTCGTCGAGCAGCAGGCAGGTGTCCTGATCTCCGCCCAACAGCCCGCCGACCTCTTTCGCCACTTGATCCATGACGGCTCGCGCATCCCAGGGCGAATGAGCGAGAAAGTGGTGCAGTGCCTGAGCCTCGGTGCCGGGCACCACCTCTGCCATCCGCTGGACGTTGCGCTTTGCGGCCTGCAACAAACCGCTCAGATACGCCCGTGCTTGCAAGTTCACGTCTCGGGTCCGCAGGCGGAAAAGAAGCGCAAATCCCCGCTGAAAGGCCAGGAATCGCGCTCCCAGCTCTTGCAGGGGAGCTGGGGCATAGCGTCTCTCCTTCCGACTATGGTCCTTTGAGGGGGGGAAGCATCTGGTCTCGGCGAGAAATCATACTTTCCAGCCCAATTCTAAGAGCTAACCGCCTTGGAATCAAGCGCTTCCGAAATCTGACAAAGTAGAGCTAAGCCGGGCTGTATGCCTCGGCCGGCTGTGACCCGCGCCTTCCGCGCCGGCACCGACCGCCGCGGCTTCTGCAAGATCGTTCGGTCAAGACCAACCTCGGGCACCTCGATTCGGCGGCCGGCATCGCCGGTCTGATCAAGAGCGTGCTCGCCTTGGAGCACCGGCTCATCCCGCCGAGCTTGCACTGCGCGAGCCCAACCCGGCGGTGCCGTGGGAGGAAACGCCATTCACCGTCGCCGCCGCCGCGGAGCCCTGGGAGAGCTCCGGCGGGCCGCGGCGGGCAGGCGTCAATTCCTTCCGCATCGGTGGCACCAACGCCCACGTGGTGCTCGAAGAGGCGCCGCCCGCGGCCGCCTCGGGACCCTCGCGCCCCTGGCAGTTGGTGGTGCTGTCGGCGGCAAACGCCGCCGCGGGCGATCTCGCCGGCTGGCTCGGTGCTCATCCCGAGGTGCCGCTGGCCCCGCCTGCCCTCGTGCACCGCCTACGCCAGGCGCTTCATGAACGAGCGCAACCGCAGCGCCGCCGCGACGCTCGCCGACTTCGCCACGGCGCGCGGCTGCTCGCTGCGCGAGCTGGCGTTCTCCTGGCTGCTGCACCGGCCGGTCGTCTCATCGGTCATCGCCGGCGCCACCAGCGCGTACGGGCCAACGCCGCAGCCCCCGGCCGGCAGCTCACCGCCGAGGATCTCGCTGCGATCGACCGGCTCGCGACGCTCTGACGGAGCGCTCGGCTTCTTGGCGGAGGAGACTAGCCCCATAAGGGCTTGTTTCTTTCTCTTCTTTATTCTAGAATTACTATTCTTGAGGATTCCTTGCATGACGCTGACTTCTATACCCTCGGGCTGCTCGACCTAGGCGCAATGCTTGGAAACACAGACCTTACTCAGTCGACAGGCCTGCCCGCTCCCCCGGTCATCGCCCGGCTCGCAGGCCTATCCGCACAGGCCATCGAATCCCTTACGAGCCCGTCCTGCCTCGCCCTTCTGCAAGCCCGGGAGCTTCTCCAAGCAGAGCTCGAAGAATCCAGACGATCCATGGCCGAGGCCATCGGCCACGCCCTGCTTGGATTCAACGTTGAGCACCGCCGGTTCCTGCTGGCGATCAAGCGCAGCTGCTTCAACCGCCGCGAGATCGGGATTCACCGCGAAAAAACACTCTGGAACGTGCTTATCCGGCTTTCCCCCAATCTGGCAGAGAGGATGGCGGCTCTTGAAGATCAACTCCGCGCGAACGATCTCGCTCTCACCGCCCTTTACAAGCGTGAGCGCACCCGCGAACGACGACATGTCCTCGACCTGATAGAAGACCACCGCTTCTTACGGGGTGTGGCCCTGGGAAGTCCTGGCTTAGTTCAGAAGATACGCGCTCATGCCCCATCTCTAACGGCTTCCGACCCACTGAAACACCCCGCGAAGTGGGAACAGAGCCTTCTTCGCTTCGTTACCCGCGCGGCGGCCAAGCTGTCCGCCAACTCGACGCTCACTACCTATGCTTTGGGGAGCATCCAGGCATCGCCATCCTCGCAAGCCCTGCATTTCGTCCACTCTCCACAAAGAGAGCTTTCATTAGTGCGCGCGGACCGCCCAGAGACCGAGAAGCTCGAAAATCTTCTTCTGCGCCATCCGGCGGTACGAGCGCGCGCCTTTGTCGCCAGCAACAACAAATGCGAAGAACTCGAGGCGGGGCGGCATCGCTTCCTGCGTGGTGGCCACTGGACCCTCGATCCTGGCGCGAAAGATCTTCGCTTTGTCGCGCCCTCACGGATTACGCTGAACCTCTCCAACTCGCTCTTGGGAGTTGCCCAAAAAGCTCTCCGTAGCGGTGAGCTCCGATATGACCGACTGCTGGCTATTCTAAGAGACGCACTTCAAGGGATTCCGATAGCCGACACGCCCAGCACGTGCCCCGAGAGCGCGCTCGATCAATTCCTTGACCTCGGACTCCTTGTTCTCATGCCGCCATGGCGACCTTATGATGCCTGGTTGGAGCAACAAATCTGCGAGTTCCTGCGAGCGGTGCCAAACGCACCCGCTCTTCTCTCGATTGCCGACATCCTGGACGAGCTCCTCGCCGCCGAAAGACGATTCGCTTCAACGCCCCGGCCCGAGACTGCGATCGCCAGCATGGAAGATACCTTCTCGCGGCTGCTCAACACGGTTGCCCACCAAGTCGGCCATGAGGGTTCGCTCACAACTCGGCCCCATTTCTTCGAAGACGTGCTCGTAGAACCCGTGGCGCCCTCAGCAGACAACCGGATACTCATTCAGGTCGCGGCGTCAACGGTTCAGAAGATCCTCGAGAGCGCAACCCTTGTCTCACGCTTTGCGGGCTTGTTCAACCATCGCCACGACGTTCTGCACACCCTGGCCGCCTGGTGGAAGGATCACGAGCCAAGCCGTCGCGAGATCCCCTTTCTCGTGATCGCCCAGGGGTTTGCCCCGATCTGGAGCCAGTTCATCCATTTTAACAAGACCGCGAACGCGTCTACCCTCAGCATGTTCGATCCGCTGCAAACGTCTAGTCTCCGGACGCTGCTGGAATTACGCCGGACACTCCTCGTCAACTACAGAGCTTTGCTGAGCGCATCGCCAACAAAAGATCTCATCTCACCGCAAGATCTCGCAGAGCTCGTACAGTCGCTTCCCTGCCGCTACGCCCCTCTGGTCGGATCATGCGTCTTCGTCCAACCCATCGATGCCGATGGCGATTACTGGGTGCTCAACGATATTCATGAGGGGACGGGCCGCTACTTGAGCCGCGTCACACCACTGTTGGAAAAGCCACTCCAGCAGCGGTTCCTCGACCATCTAACTGCGAGATCGACTGTCGCTCTCGAAGGAGAGGAGGCCGATCTACTGGAGGTCATGAATCCCTGGGGCAACCTGGTAAATGCGCATCCGCCTCAGGCAGCGAAAGTCTTGGACATCCCGGGCCTGCGCCTTGATCTGCCGCCAGCGCGGAGGATCCGGCTCGGCGACCTCACAGTGCAAGCGGATCTCGACGCCGAGGACTTCCGTTTGGTCGACGCTTCAGGACGGCGCATGCTCCCCGTCAACCTGAGCACCCTGGCCGATGTCTGGCATCCAAATATCCTACGCTTTCTTCTCGCGTTTGGGCCTGGCCAGACTCGCGGTGTCTTTCCCCCTGCGCACTCGGAGGGCGATGATAACCTGTGCAGCTTCGACCGCTTAACCTGCGGCAAGTTGGTGCTACGCCGGCGGCGCTGGATGATCGCTATCCAATGCCTCCGCGAAGGGTTGCAGGGTCTTTCCGCTCTCGAATCTTACGCTTACGTCCAAACCTGGCGCCGTCGGTTACAGCTGCCGCAGGTGGGCTTTTATTCCGAGCGCACCTATCATGGTGCATTCAAGCCACAGTATGTTGACCTAAGCTCTCCGTCCCTGTGCGGACTTTTCGTGTCCAGCCTGAGCAGGATGACGGCTGGACATCTGGTCCTTGAAGAAGCCCTGCCTTCACCCGCAAGCTACCCTTTCGATGTGATGGCAAATCGCCGAGGGCTTGAGCTTCTGATAGATAGCTTGGCAATCCGTGCCGCTGGTGGAGCTCACTCTGCCAAGGCATGAGTACGACAGAGAGATGAATCTCTCAGAAAGGAAGTGCAAAATGTCAGAGACACTGGACCCGAAGGCGGACGTCGAGATCGAGACCCTTTCCGAAGAAGATCTCGATTCGGTCAGTGGTGGGGTCAACAGCGGGGCTCCCGACAACACCGGAACCGGAACCTGCGTCAACAACTCAGGGACCGGGACCTGCTCTGGTTCCTAGTCTTCGGAGCGACTCCCCGCCCCCGATCGCTTGGTCGGGGGCGGGGAATTCCGGTTCGTTATTCGTCGGACGGGGTTTGGCGCTTACCCACGGCAAGGGAGGTAGTGTGATGGAGCATAATGCGCGATCCTTTAGGGACCTGATCGCCCCACTATCCTTCGACGATTTTCTTGCGAATTACTGGGAGAGAACCTTCCTTCATCTTCAGGGTGAGCCTGAACGCTTTGCCGATTATTTCTCGTCGCGCGATATTGATAGCTGGCTAACCTCGACGCGGTCGGGACTGCCGGACAGCATCATGATCACAGCCCCTGAAGGCGCCGAGGCTCGATCCGACAAGTGTCGCCCAGGTGATATTGGCGCGGATGCGGTCCATATGGCGTTTGCGAGGGGCTCCTCGCTGGTCCTGAACCACATGGAAGACTGGCCCTCGCTGCATCGTCTCGTCAAGGCGCTGGGACGAGACTTTCATGCCGATATCGGCGTGAACGCCTATTTCACTCCCAAAGGAGCGCGGACGCTTCCGATACACACCGATGAGCATGACGTCTTGATTCTACACCTTGAGGGAGAAAAGGTCTGGCGCCTTCATGAGTTTTCCCTCCTGCAGGTCCGTCTCGCACAGAAGAAGAATCTTCGGTTTTCCCAGGAATGGTACGGCAGGACCAGTACGCCGCTCCTCGCCGAGATAGTAATCCGGCCCGGCGACCTACTGTACATTCCACGCGGAATGCCGCATTTCGCGGTAGCGCAAGACAGCACTTGCCTGCACCTGACGGTGAGCGTGTCACCGTTGTACTGGATGGATTTCCTGAAGATCGCCGCCGAGCAGGCGGCAATCTATTCACAGGAGCTGCGGCGAGCACTACCGCCCGGCTTTGTCGACAGCCAAGAGCTCTGCGACCGAATGCGGCGCGCTTTCCCAGACATCATGAGGGCGTTCCAGGAATTCACTTCCTTCGACGAAGTGCTCGCAGCGATCAAGCGAAACCGAGTGACATTCCAGGGCGCCCCCGCGGATGGCCAATTTGCGCTTTTCTCATCAACCGATGATCTCGTCGCCGAATCCGAGGTCGAGCGACGCCGAGACGTCCTCTGTGTAGTCGACGAGGTCTTCGACAATGAGCGGAACAAGAAGATTGCAATTTGGTTTGCCAATCAATACGTTGCCGGCCCGCCGCACCTGCGACGGACGCTGGAGTTCATCCGCGACCATGCCAAGTTCCGCGTGTCCGAGATGCCTGGTCTCGATGAGAACGGCCAGATGATTCTGGTGCGCCGCTTGATCAGGGAGGGCCTATTGCGCCGAGTAGCAGAGCGCACCACGGCGCCAGAGCTCGTCTTGGCCTGAGCAGCTTGCGCTACCGCTTTCAGGCTCAAGGTAGACGGGAGCCTGGCCTCCCGGGGGGGGCGGCGAGCTTGGCGAGAGCTTTAGAGAGAAGGTCGCCGAAGGCCGTCCCTGGTTGCTCCACCGCTCCCCACATATTGTGTTTCCGAAGCCAGGACAGGCTCTCTCCGGGTTTGGCGCGAAGCTCGCAAAAGGTCACGCTCAAGAGCCGGCTAATGTAGACCTCCTCTGCGTTGCAGAGACCCAGCCGCGTCGCGGTCATGTGCAACTGGCTTCCGCCGATACGCGCTCTGGTCGAGCGGTCGGAGTCTCTGATCGCGTTCGAGAGTCGGCCAGCACCCAGGGCGAGGAGGTCCCCTTCCATGCCGCATGACCCTTCGACCCGCAGCGCGCGCGCCTCGGCCAAGCTATCACCTAAGAGTTGGAGAAAGGTCGTCATTTTGGAACATGCGACGGCATCCCCCTTTTCGACGACCCTGGGCAGTGCCCCGCCCCACGAATCCACGCCATACCTGATGAGATCGATCAATTCGAGCTCATCGACCGAGAAACCGAGAGCCTGTCGAAACAGAAGCTGGAGGGCGTGCGCGAGTTGCACAGACCGCGACACTTCCGCACATTTCGCGAGAAACTGAAGGGCCGCGGCGCTCGACAGCGTGAAGAAGTCGAGCGATGCCCGGAAAAGGACTGGTCCTCCGTAGCGTTCGACCTCGGGCCGGAACGGCGCAAACCGGAACCAGTTGTCCGGATAGACCGAGTCGTCAGTCTCATTAGGTTCCCCTCTGAGGAGGGACTCGTTGGTTCGCCGAATCGTCTCCTTGTCAACCGATCGGGTCGAGGGAGTGAGTTGCAAAAAGCGTTGAGCGCACTGCTGCATTGCTTCCTGAATGCGCTTTCTGCTCCCTGGCCTAATCCGAAGTCGCAGACGGATGTGAGGCCCCCCCAAGGCATAACGGACGAAAAAGAATGCACCGATCTCGTCTTCTCTAACAAGAGAGGCAACGAGAGGATGCACAAAGGACCGAACTACCTGATCGAGGCTTTGGTGATAGTAGAGATGACCCGCGATCCAGCTGTTTTGGATTTCCTCGATTGTTCCAGGCATTTGAGGATCCCCAGGGTGCTCTCGACCCTTGACAAAGGCCGTCGGATAGGTTGCGGTTGGTTGCGCAGCCCATATATCACGTATAGCTAATATGAGCAATATGTGAACCCGCTCCGCGCACGATCGCGCTCGCTGGGCGGGGATGCCAGTCACAGTCAGATCTTTCACCATCGTTGCGTGAGCGGCAGAAGCGGCTAACCCAACCTCCGGTCGCGCGAGGGGCCTCGCGCGTCGCCGGAATCCGCCGTTTAGGGGCTGCTTGTCTGTTGCCAGCCCTTTTGGCTGCCGGTGCCTGAGTAGGTGTCCCATGCTCCGTTTCCACAGCCACCGTTCGGGCCTCCGCCGGCAACGAGCCCCATCTTTTGCCGGACGCTTGCCACTCTAGTACGCGAAAGGCCCGATCTGGTCGCGCTCCATACCGTTCCCCCCGCTGTCGCCAAATCCTCGGCGCTGGGCGTTGGGTCGCCGCTGGGATGGGTATGAAAGAGGGCCATGCCTCCGGCGCCTCGTAGCAGGCACTCCTGCAGACTCACCTGCGCTAGCGCACGCAACCCGGCGGCGGCCAGCCCGCCGCCGCCCCTGCGATCCGCCCTCGCCCCTCGCCCGGCCGCCGCTTACTGGTAGTACCCGTTGACGTCGATCAGCAGATTGAGCGACGAGGCCGAGTCCACCTGCACCTTGACCGAGCCGGCGCCGTTGTGCGCCAGGCCCATCATCACGTTGTTGGCCAGCACCGCCCCGGCGTTGAACGACACGGTGGTGGAGAGCGGCGACACCGTCTCGTCACCCGGATACAGCCGCACGTCGCCGCCGGCACCGGGCTGCACCACCGTGACGTTGGTGGCCAGCGACTTGGCCGTGGTCGGCACCCCGCAGGCGCCCCGCAGGCGCCGGTGAGCACGAACGTCCGCGTCGAATTCGCCGCCAGCGCCGGCCCGCCCAACGGCCCCGCGGCGTTGCGCGTATCGACCAGGCGACATGGCGTGATCGTATGGAACCGCGCCGCCGGCAGATTGTTGAGGTAGTGCGTCGTGGTCGACGCCATCGCGATCCCGTGCCCCGAATCGCGGTCGGTGCCCGCCGACATGATGTCGAGCGCCGACTCGAGCATCGCCACGCGCACCTGGTCCGGCGACGGGTGCGTCGGCAGCGACAGCGCGAGCGCCGCCATCGCCGCCGCGTGCGGCGCCGCCGCCGAGGTGCCGCAGAAGGGGCTGAAGCCGGTCACCGCCGTCGGCACGCAGTCCGCCGCGGTGACGTCGACCTTCGGCAGCACCGTGCCGCCGTTGGTGGCGATGAGGAAATTGCCCGGCGTGATCGACGTGCCGTTGGGGTTGAAGAAGATGCGGCGCGGGCCGTCCGAGCTGTAGAACTCGACCGCCGTCGAACCGCTGGCGGTGAACGCCCCGCCCGCCGCCTTCGACACCGGCACCGCCTTGGAGTTGCACCGAGGCGGACGCCAAGCCCCAGCCCAGAGGCTCGCGCTACAGGCCTTGCCCGGCACCAAAGGATCCTCATGTTCGCCACGACGCCGCACCAGCCGATCTGTCCGTGTCCGAATCGCCACCATCGGGTCCGGCCGGCCAAGGATCCTCGGCCGCAGCAGCTGACTGCCGGGAACTTGAGCAAATCCGTCGTCGACACCCGTGAGCCCCGCCCTTGCCTGTGCGGCTGGAGCGCCAGCCTCGTTGCCCAAGGTCCTCGCCATGCCCTTGACTGCAAAACGAAAACACCCGGCGCCAGGCGGCAGCCGCCATCAGTTGGTAGACAGCAGCAGCCGCGGCGCCTGGTTGAGCGTCGTGCCGTCGGCGAGCTTCACCTGCAGAGTCCAACGGTAGGCGCCCGGCTCTGTCGGCATCGTCACGTCGAGCACGTAGTCGCCACGTTCGGGATCGAGCGCAAGCGGCTGCTGCCTCAGTTGAGTCCCCGTGATCGAGAGCTTGACCGCGGCGTCCTGAATCGGCTTGCCGGCGGCATCCTGCACCACTACCGCCAGGCGGTTGGTGTCCCCCGGCACGAAGAACTTGTCGTTCTTGAAGGCCGAGAAGACCATCACCGGCGCCAGTTCCAGGCCCAGGAGGAGCGGCGTCAGCACCTTCGCCTGCAGCTGATCGTCGCCGTAGAGCTCCGAGTGATCGCACTGCGGCAACGCAAAACGCCGTAGCATCGGGGCCGTGAGTCGATTGCCGCGGCCGGAGATCTCTGGCACGGTTGAGTCGCCGCGCGGTTGCGGATTGGCAATCTGCAGGCCGCCGGCGGTGGCGCCGGCCGCCGCCACCAAAGTGTCCAGCCGCGTGCCGTAAACCAGCGCCGCGCGCACGGGCAGCGCATCCGGCAGCCCGCCGACGACGGTGCGCGCAGCCGCCAGGAGCTGCTGCATCGCGGGTGTCGCGCACCAATCCGGCACGTCCAAGGCCGACCTGGAGACACCCTCCCACAGGAAGAGCTTTTCGGCCGGATTGCTGGGCAGCAGCTCGAAGGCCCCGGGCGCCGTGCGGGCCGCGGCCATCAAGTCGGCGGCGGAGAACAGGTAGAAGGGGCGTTGGCCCAGCAGCGCCTGGAGGGTTTCGAGCATGCCGTGGTGAGGCGTGCCGAAAGTGATCAGCCAATCGACCTGATCGGCGAGCTCTGGATGCTGCGCCAGGCAGGCGCGCGCCACCAGGCCCCCTTGACTGTGGGCCAGGAGGTTGACCTTGGCGGCGCCGCTCTGGGTCAACACGGTGCGGATCTGGCGGCTGAGCTTTTCCACGCTGTCGAGCAGCGAGCGGCGCCAATCGAAGGAGAACTCGGACACTGTCAGGTGCAGCGTGTTCCTGAGGAAGTTGAGGAAATCGCGGTACACGTCGAGGCGAAAGAAGCCGGGGATGAGGCTGACCTCTTCGAGGATGCCGCCGGCCACCAGGCGATCGGGGTCCGCAGGGTCGAAATGGAGCGCCGCCATGGTCGATCCACCGTCGAGGAGACGTTCGCCGTCGAGCCAGACCAGCTCGTCGTGGGCCTCCAAGTTGAGCTTCGAGCCGTAGAAGCCAGGCAGAACGATCACCGGATTGAGGGATGGTGCGGGCACAGGCGCCTCCTTTCCAAAGACGGCATGCTCAAGGAGACGGACCTGCCTGGCCTTTTTCCCGCCCCGGTCGCGACCGCCGACGAGACAGCCGGCGGCTCAGCAGTTGGGGGTCGCTGGCGCAGCCGGCACACTCCAGGACGCTCGACGCCGAGGATCTCGCCCTCGCCGCGAGCATCCGCCACCACGGCATCCTCGAACCAGCCGATCACCGACACATGTCCGTGCGCATCCCTCGCACCGAGGGCCTCCCATCCGGCGCAAGGGCTTCGACGCCGGTACCCACTGCGCCCCCGGAATGTCACAAATCCCCCCGCTACCGGACTATTCCCAGCAGAAGCCTCCTCGCCCCCGCCACCGCCACCCCACTCCACCCCCATGCCCGCCTCCCACCCCCCCGCCCCCATCCTCGCGAGGCGTACCGAATGCTGCGGCCCGAAGCTCTCCTCCGGCGACCCTGAAGACCCTGCTACAATAAGCAAGGCTCCCCATCCCCATGCTCTTCGGCCGCCTCTTCATCTCCTCGGTCTTCGGCGGCCTCCTCGACCTGCGCGCCGCCGCCGCCGCGGCGGCGAAGCTCGCCGGCTTCGAGCCGGTGCTGACCGAAACCCACGTCGCACAACCCCTCGCCGTTCGCGACGCGCTGACCCGCGAGATCGACGCCTGCGACACCTACCTGGGCCTCTTCGATCAACGTCGAGGCACCGTCCCCAAGACCGGCACCGCCGACCATCGGGCGATCACCGAGGAAGAGCTCCGCCTGGCCCGCGAGCGCGGGTTGCGCTGCCTGGTCTTCCTGTCGCGAGACGCAGCCGGCACCCGCGACCCGCGGCTGACGGAGTTTCTCGACCGTGAGGTCACCGACTACGCCGCCGGCCTGTGGACGCGGCCCTACGACGGCGAGGCCGGCCTGCGGCGCGAGATCGTCGCGGCTCTCGCCGCCCTGCGGCCGCGATTGGTCCTCGCCCTCGAGGCGCAACCAAGCGCCGCCCCGGGGGCGTTCCAGGCGAGCCTCGACCTCCGACCCCTGGGTCCCGCCTGGGCCGGTCCCGCCGCCGCCGGCCCCCTGCCCGCGGACCTCCACCTCGACCCCGGCACCACCGCCGTGCTCGCGGCGTTTCGCCACGGCGAGGACGCACGCAACCGCCTCGATCCGGCGGCCCTGCAAGTCGCCGGGGCGGCTCTCGCCGGCACCCTGCCAAGCCCCCTGCGCGACGCCCTGGCCCAGGTGCTCGACATGACCGCCGGCCGCGGGCGGCTGGTACTGCTCGAGGTGCGGTCCGCCGACAGCGGCGTGCTCGGCCTGCCGTGGGAGCTGCTCTCGCTGCCGGGGCACCCCCTGCCCGTGCGAGAGGGTCTCCTCGAGATCGTCCGCCGGGTCGTGCTCCCCGGAACGCCGGCGGCTCCGGCCCTGGAGCCAGCGACCGCGGTGCCCGCCGACCGCCTGGACGTCCTCGGCTTCACCGCTTCGCCGATCGAGGATCAGCAGGAGGGCGCCGGCCTCGGCAACGCCGGCCTGACCGGCGACAGCGATCTCTTCTGGGAGCGCGAGCAGGAGCGCCTGCTCGTCGCGCTCGACGGCTTGGTGCGCCAGGGCCGCGGGAGGCTGACCCTCCCCGAGACCGGCGACCGCGACGAGCTCCGCCGGGAGCTGGCGCGCCCCGACCGGCCGCAGCTCGTCCACCTCGCCTGCCACGGCGGCACTCGGCCCGCAACCGACGGCGCCGCCGAGCCCGTGCTCTATCTCGAAGACGTCGACGCGCATCGCGCCGCCATCGGCCCGGGCGAGTTGCTCGGCTGGTGCCGCGCCACCCCCACCGCCGCCGACCTCGAGCTGATGGTGCTCGCCGCCTGCAGCACCGCCAGCGCTCCGGCAGCTGGCCGCGCCGGCGGCACCGCCGCCGGCCTGCGCGCCGCAGCCGCTACGCCACCGCCGCCGGAGGAGGCACCCCCGGCGCGGGGTTTCGCCGAAAGGCTCGTGCGCGGCGGCGTGCCGCGCGTCCTCGCGATGCAGAGCGTGACAGCCGATGAGGGCCGGCGGCGCCAGCGAGTGTCTACAGGAAGCAAAGTCTCCGTTGCTCGAAGAGTCTGGGGTAAAGTGCTACAGTTAAGCCATGTGCGCATGCGGCCTTCGTCTAAGATGAATTCAAGTCCATGAGATTACCCTTCCGCAACTGGCTGCAGGAGCAGCTTCTCGACCACGACTCGCGTTCGCTCTACGACGAGGCGATCCTCTCCTATCAAGTCGGGGCCAATCGTGGCGCGCTGTTACTGTCCTACCTTGCATTTCTGAGAACGATTGCTGGTCGGCTGATGCAGGCTAGTAAACCTACTTGCATTCCTGAGAGACTTTGGGAAAGCATCCAAGGGGGGCTAAGAAACGACCTGCAATGGGAGCGGCAAGCGTTTGACGCGCTATCGCGTACGCAGCCGATTTCCATTTTCCTGATAGATGATGAGATCCGCCAGCAGCTGGAATACTGGCGCGGGAGAAGAAACGATGTGGCTCACTCGCGCGGCAACGAAATAGGTCAAGCGCACGTCGAGGCTTTTTGGATGTTTGTGCGATCCAATCTATCCAAGTTTGTTGTAAACGGCGGGCGCGAAGGATTGCTAGAGAGATTCCGGCGGCACTTCGATCCGGGCCAGACTCCGCCAGACCAGGACTTTACGCATTTGGTTGCAGAGATCTCAAGTGCTGTTAGGCCACAGGAGCGGCGCGACTTTTTCAGATCTCTCGTCGAGGCGACCGGAGCATTCGGAGATATAGACATTGCCCAAATGGATTACAGAATAGCGAGCAAGGGTAAGGCTCTGCTCGATTCCGTGAGTCGTGTGAATGATGCGGTGCTAATTGAGAATCTGGCCGAGGAGATGCGAGCGCGTCCAGACTTGTTAGTTGCGTGCCTGCTTGCTAGGCCGCAGCTCGTGCACTGGTTCGGCGAAGATCGCTCTCTCATTAGGTCTCTTTGGCACGACCTTCTTCCACTTGAAGCGTCAATTTATCACGCCCCGCTAATATTACTCCGTTATGTCATGAGGAGTCATTCTGAAAGGTCCTCCGGCAGACTGGGCAGCATCCGGCCCATCGAACGAGAAGAATCTGGAGCTTCTGACGGGTCTGGGGAAGGGTCCAGGATGGAGTTTTTTTGGAGCGAAGCGTCTCCAAGGCGAGAAACGCATAGGCGAGGCTGACCAAGGTCACGTGATGGTGCCAACCTCTCCACGAACGGCCCTCAAAATGGGGAGCATGGGCCGCCACCGCCCCCGGCGGCTTTCGACGGCCGCGACAGCCCCCAGCGCCCGGATGCTGGTCGCCGAGGTGGCGGCTCGCTGCGGGCGCCGGGGCCGGCGGGCGCTAACCTCCTGCCGCCCCGGCTATCGATCGCCCCGTGGCGCCGCGGCCAGCGCGGGGCAAGGGCAACGAGGCGTCCATCGGGCAAGGCCGGCCCAGGTGGCGGGCGGCTCAAAGGGTGCTCGCGGGCAAGGCGGCTCCGGCGGTTGCCCGGCCTGGCGGCGGCGGCCCGTGTCGGCACTCAGCTCGCCGCTCGCGCCTGGCGGCCGGCGGCGCGGCAGCTCCGGCAGCCGGGGTGGGGGGGCCTGGCCACCTCAGTCGCCGCCGCCGTCCAAGGAGAACGCGATCGGCTTCCCGTAGAGCCTGGTAAACACCTGAAGCTCGGTAGGATCGATGCGTCGCTCGCCAGACTCGCACTTCGAGACGAAGGACTGCGGGCGCCTGAAGTGCGTCGCGACCGCCACCTGCGTCAGCCCGGCAGCTTGGCGGGCCTGCCGGAGCTTGGCGAGCATCCGCCGGTACTGTGGGGGGAGTGTGGATCGACTTCGGAGCGCCGGCCATCACGGTCCTCGGACCCGGGAACGATGGCCCCGCCGCCGGCTGCCTGCTGCTCCTCGCAGGCCAGCGGCGGGGCGTCGCTACTTTAGGCGGGATGTGAGCTGCGCGACCGCTCTGGCGAGCTGCCCCTGCCGGCAGCGTCGGCACTCTCTGAGCTGCCTGCTTGTAGCTCCAGAAAGGCCAAACAGCAATGGGCGACGGCCTTGCCGCACTCCTGCGCCAGCCGCACGGCCGCCTTGTGGGAGCTGGTGGGGGTCTCTGCCGCAAGCGTTCGAGTGTCAGGCGGCAGGGTACCGTCTCCTCCTTGCTCTTCGGCCTGCCGCTGAGCGCGATACAGGTCCGCCATGGTCAGGCCCATGGCTTCGACGATTCGCCACAGGTTGCTGGCTCTCGGCTGCAATTCGCCATGCTCGTAGCGGTCAAGGGAGGTTAGCGAGACGCCCGACTCGGCGGCGAGTTGCCGGAGGGTCATGCCGGACGCCCGACGGGCAGCCAAGAGCGCCCGTCCAACGATCTCCGCATCGTCGCTGTTCCGCTTCCTCGGTCGCGATCGTTTCGGGCCAATCTTCACGAGTTCGATGGGTTCCACCTTTTGGGTCATAGTCACCAAGCCCCTCTGCGGTGGAGCGATGCCCACCGGCCAGTCGCGCCAAGTACGAGATGGTCGAGCAGCTCGACGCCCATCACATCGGCGGCTTCCTTCATGCGCTTGGTGAAGTGCCAATCCTCAGCGCTGGGCGTTGGATCACCGCTGGGATGGGTGTGAAAGAGCGCCACACCGGCGGCGCCTCGGAACAGGCATTCCTTCAAGATCTCGCGGGCCTCGACGTAGACCCGGTGCTGGGTGCCCCGGTAAATCTCCTTCTCGCCGATGAGGCTGTGGCGCAGGTCGAAGAACAGGGCACCGAGGACTTCCTGGTCGCGCTGCTGGTAGCGGAGCGTCAGGTAGCGGGCCAGCTCCGCCGGGCGGGTCAGCACGTGGTGGTCGGGAATGTACTGGCGCGCCAGGCGCCCGGCCAGCTCGGAGGCGGCGAGAACAACGGCAGCCTGGGTGTCGCGCAGGCCGCAATGCCGAAGTAGGGCGAGGGTCAAGGCCGGGATGGCGGGCAGGCCGCCTCGGTCGGCCAGGAGGTGATGCGCCAGGGCCAGAGGCCGGTCACCGCTGCGACCGCCACCGATCAGGACGGCGATGACCTCGCAGTCCGAGAGCGATGCGCTGCCCGCCCGCAGGAGCCGTGCCGCCGGCGGCTCCGCGGCGGGCATCGGCAACGGGGCAGCCGGTGACGCATCCCGGTCGGCTGTGGTGACGAGTTGGAGGGCGTTCATGGGCGTCTCCGCTGCAACCGCTCGTAGAACTCCCGTTGCAGCTCTTGGTCGGTGACCTGAGCCGACCGTAGCAGCGAGTGGATGGCAGGCCAGAGATCGTCGCCCACAACACATTCGATGGTGCCGAGAATGTCCGTGGCGACGTCGTACGCCTTGCGTCCTTCCTGGCGGTCGGCAATGTCGGTAGGCGCCGGCAGTCCGTCGTGGACCTCTTCGAGGAGGTCCGTTACGGCGAGGAGTTGGGCGGCGGCATCGCTGAGGGCGGTCTGTGCCCTGGCGACCGTCCACGGGATAGGGGAAGAAGAGGTATCTTCGCTACAGCTCGGCATCGGGAGTCCTCCGGTGTCCGGGTCAGGCTCCGGCGGGAGCCTTCAACTCTCGCCGGGGCCGTCTGGTTGAGAAATTGGGGCGGCACGATGCCGCCCCGCCGTGCATCAGGACTTCTTGAAGGGGATCACCTCCGCGGCCGGCTGGCCGTTGAGATCGGCGGCGATCTGGTTGGAGATCCGCGCGGCGGCGGCGCGGCGCGGGTCGTCGTCCAAGTGCGCGTAACGTGCGGTGGTCGCCGGGTGGCGGTGGCCGAGGATGGCGCCCAGCACCGGCAGCCCGAGATTGGCGGCTACGCCCACGGAGGCAAATCCGTGGCGAAGGTCATGCAGCCGGACATCCCCCAGCCCGGCCCGCTCGCGGATGCGCGTCCAGGGGCGCTGTAGGCCCACGAAGCGCCCATTCGGCCGGCGGCCGGGGATGACATAGGGGCTGCCTTCCAAGCGCGGCGCAGCGGCCAGCAGCTCGGCGGGCGCCGGACCGAGCGGGATGGACTTCTTGCCGGTCTTGCTGTCGGGCAGGTTGAGGGTGCCGGTGGCGAGGTCCACGTCCTGCCAGCGCAGATTGAGGATCTCGTTGCGCCGAGCGCCGGTCAGCAGGAGCAGCCGGATCGCCAGGACCGCGGCCGGGTCCTCCGAGCCGTCCTGTTCGACCGCGGAGAGCGCTTCGCCGAGCCGGCGAAGCTCGGCACCGGACATAAACCGTTCGCGCTTGCTCTCGCGAAAGCGGGCGATCCTCGGGCAGGGGTTCGAATGGAGCGGCCGGAGTCCCCACGTCTCGGCCAGGTTGAGCATCTTGCTCACCAAGGCGAGGACGCGGTTGGCCTGTACCGGCTTCTCCCGCAGGCTGTGGTGCAGGTCGGAGACCTCCTTCAGTCCGACCGCGGCAACCTTCCGCCGCCGGAGCGCCGGCAGGACGTAGAGCCGCAAGCTCCGCTCATCGGCTTCGATGCTGGCCGGCTTCTTCTTCGGGCCGGCATGCTCCTCCAGGTAGCGACGGGCGAGGTCGGCGAACGTCGGCGCGGTCTTCTCGTCGGCCCGCTCGGCCGCCGGGTCCTCGCCGCGCGCTACCCGGCCGAGGATCTCCCGCGCGCGGTCCCGGGCCTGGTCAACGGTGACCGGGCCGAACTCGCCCAGCGTCAGCCGGCGGGTCCGGCGCTCCCGCATCCACTCGACGGCGAACCACTGGCGCCCACTGGCCCGCACCCGGACGACGAAGCCGCGCAGCTCCGTGTCCCACACCTTGACCTCGCCGGCTGCCGGCGGCGGCAGGGAGTCGAGAAGACGTTTGGTGATCTTGGCTCGCATGGGTCGGGTCTTTGGCTGGGCTGTCGCTGGGATATCCTGGGCTGTCGCTGGGCTGTCGTGGAACGGGATTCACAGAGTATCACCGGGATGCAGAAAGTCAAGAAACCCCATAGAATAAAGGTTTGAGAGCACAACCGGGAACCATGAAAATTCGAGACACCAAGACTGAAAATCACGGGTCGAGTGGCGCGGGGGAATTTCACCCCCGCGCTCTCACGGAACCGGACGTGAGGCTCTCGCCTCATCCGGCTCTTACGATCCAGCCTCCGGTTGCGCCCCGAGGGTCCACAGCACGAATAGCGTCGGGTCGCGCCGAGCGACGAGTCCCAGCCAATGCACCGAGGCCCGTTTTCGGCGTTGCAGCCGTTTGTACTTCCGTCGCGCCCAGGTCGCCAGGGCCTCGTTGAGATGGCGAAGGACTTGGAGACACTTCGACCGGTAGAACCGGCCGTAGTAGTTCATCCAGCCCCGCACCGATGGATTGACGAGCCGAGCCAAATCCTCCAGGGTCTGATTGTTCCTGGTGGACGCCATCCGCCACTGCCGGATGGTGGCGCGGATCGCCGTGGCGGCCTTGGTGCTGATCGCCGGCAGGAAGCTGACGAAAAACTCTCCCTGGCGGTTCTTTGCTCGTCGAGGTTGGAAGGTGTAGCCCAGGAAGTCGAACGCTACGTGTTCGTGCTCCCCACGCCGATTGTCGTCTTTGCAGTAGACGATCCGGGTCTTCACCGGGTGAAGCTCCAGACCGCACCGTTCGAACCGACCCCGGATGGCGTCCAGCACTTCTTCGGCCTGCGACCTGCTCCGGCAATGGACGATCGCGTCGTCCGCATAGCGTTCGAACTGGACGCTCCGGAAGTTCCATTGCATCCAGGTGTCGAACGCGTAGTGCAGGAAGAGGTTGGCCAGCAGCGGACTGAGGACTCCGCCCTGCGGCGTGCCCTTCGTGCGCGGCTCCACGGTCCCGTCTCCCCTCTGCACGGAGGCACGAAGCCACCGTGCAACGTACAGGCGGACCCATGGGATGTCGGTGTGGTGCGCCACGGCGCGCTCGACGAGATCGTGATCCAGGCTGTCAAAGAACGCCTTGATGTCCAGATCGATAACCCAGTCGGCGGCCCAGCATCGCCTCCTGGCAGTCTCCACGGCGTCGAGCGCAGACCGACCAGGCCGATAGGCGAACGAGTCGGGATGGAAGCTTGGCTCCACCAGCGGCTCGAGCACCATCTTGGTGACCGTCTGAGCAACGCGGTCGGCAACCGTGGGTATGCCGAGGGGGCGCGTGCCCCCGTCTGCCTTCGGAATCTCAACGAGCCGCACCGCTGGCGGGAAGTACGACCCCGACGACATTCGATTCCAGATCTTGTACAGGTTGCCCTTCAGATCCTTCTCGAACGCCGTCAACGTCTCGCCATCGATGCCAGCCGCACCGCGGTTCGCCTTCACCCGCTGGTACGCTTCCCAAACGAGTCGCTTCGGAATCTGGTAAGGCTTTGCCTCAGGCACAGGCTCCTCCCATTGCTGGTTGACCTAAACCGTTGGCCCGATCGTCGGGCTCCTTCGCTCCACCCGCATTACCAGGCTTCGCCGCTACTACGAGCCCGTCCGCCCCTTCGCCCCGCATCGGTACTCGACTCCTCGTGGGTCCACCACTTGGAGGTCTCCCTTAGCATCGAGGCGAGAGGTTCCCACGTTCCGCACAAGAGCCTGCACTGGGCTCACGCCGTCTCCATGCCGGTCGCCGCTCGGGCCGTCGGCAGGCACCCCCCGAGCTTCATCCCGGGCCGCCAACAGGAGCCCGGTTTCGGCGACATCCCTGAACTTTCGACACCTCGTCAACGGTTCACTCGCGTTCGTCGAGCAGAGCGAGCAGCTCCACCCTGTGGTCGCGAAGCGTCTGCGCGATGTCGGGCGTCATGCTGGCGCGCGGCCCCCTAACGCGCAGGCTGTCGCCGTCCACCGCGATGGAGAGCCCCATCCGCGCCAACGTCGCGAGCAGCTCGGCCGCGCTCACGTGATCGTCCATTCCCCGGTGTCGGCCTCTGCCTCTGTCCCAGCAGTCTCGGTTCGGGCCAGCAGCGCTGCTGGCGCTCCCGTGTCACCCGACAGCTCGCTCGGTTCCATTGCGTGGTCCGTCTCGGGCCCCTCCCCTCCGGGAGGAACGGGCGAAGGCGTGCGCGAAGTCCTGCCGGACGTAGCCCTTGGCCGTCCTGGCTCCGTCGCGGAGCGACCTCGACCGTATGCCAAACCAGGCGGCATCCCGCGTGTGGCCGCCAGGCGGCTGACGGCAGCGCGGAGCGTTTCAGCTACCGCCGCGCACGATACTCTCAGAGACGAAAAAAACTGGCGGAGGCGGGTGGGCTGGTCGGCCCGCTGGCCAATTCTGCCTCGGGGGGGCACCCCGAGAGCGACAAGGAGCCACCGATGAGAAAGGCCAACAGGAAGCTTCCGGTCTGCCGTGAGACCCTCCACGCCCTGACCCTCAGCGCGGCGCCCCTGCGGGATGCGGTTGGCGGCTACCCGACGCAGTCCACGGTGCCAGGCTGCAGCGCCAACTGCACAAAGGTGCTCGCCTGCTCGATCAGGATCAACTGCACCCAGTAAAGCGCCCTCACGCATCGCTCCGAGGCGGCGGCGACGGGCGACATCGACCACGGTCTCGCCCTCGCGCCGCGATCGTTTCGCCGGTGGGCCGCCGATCACGCCACCGCGCTTATGGAAGGTCCAACCGCATCGAGTTGACCCTTGCCGCGGTCAGGCACCGGACCATCTTCGCCGAGGGAGGCCGAAGTCGCCGTGGGTGACGAACTCGACGATTTTGGTGCGCAGGATCGCGTCGGGGTCGATGAGGCGCGTCAGGGAGCCGTCGAGGAAGCTCTGGCGCAAGCTGGTGAGCCGCCAAGCGCCGGTCTCTTTGAGGGTCGGTGGCCAGTTGCGGTCGAGGTAGCCGGCTCCGATAGATTCGTTGAGGAGGGCGCTGGATTTGAGGGTGCTGAGGACTCTTCCGCAGAGGGTCTCTCCGCGGCGTGGCTACGCCGCCCGATCGATCTGCACGCGGTGCAAGCGGGCGACTGTCCAGCGTCACGCACTACATCGTGGCGCTCCGGGACGGTGGCGACTGGTCGCTCGACAACGGCCAGGGCGTCAGCGCCGGTTGGCCCAACGAGCTGGGGGCGGAGGAGCGCGCCAGAAGGATGGGGGGGTTGCTATCACCGCCAAGCACCACAGAGAGCTCGATGAGCGTTTAATTGTCCGGGCACTACGCAATCAACGCCCGATCGACAAAATTGCGAATGCGACTCGAACGCACCACACACCCGGGAAAATCAAGCGAAGGATACGAAATCACAGATCACGGCGTTCTGCCGATTCCTCCACACCGCCGGCGCCGCCGGCCGTACCTGCGGCTCCAATCCCGTCGTCGTCTTTCGCAGTGTGGCGGTCCGGCCAATCGCTGGGGTAGCCTGCTGCGTCTACGCCAGCGCCGTCATGAGCGGCCTGCGTCCCTTCCCCTCGTCGAGCCCGGCGTGGTGCGGCTCGGCGTCATCCCGATGGACTTCTACAATCGCTACGATCCCTTCCTGCGTGTGCTGCTTGCCGCCAACCCGCTGCACTCCGGCGACGACGATGCGGCAAGACCCGCCAAGCCGGCAGCACGGCCGGCCACCCCGCCGCCGGCCCGGCCGCGGTAGGCCGGCGGCGGCCGGACGGACGCTGTGTGGCATGGCGCCTCGCTGCCGGCGCCCCCGCATCGGCCCCCTCGGATCGGACGCTCGCTCCCTGCCCACCGAGGGCCGCAGCGGCGGGCGTGCCGAGTCGCAGCACGCCTGCAGCCGGCCTTCGGGGCACGGACCTCCTACGGGCAGGGCAGCGCCGCCGTGTCGGCCACGGTCACCGTGGTGGTGCCGTTGTTGTTGAGGTACCCCTTGTGGTGGCCGGTCTGGGTATCGACCACCTCGACGCCCCAGCCCTGGTTGGTGAGGCCGCCGATGAAGACCCAGAAGCTGTTGTTGATCGCGCAGGCATCCAGCACCTTGACGCCCATCTCGAAGTTGCTCGAATCGGTGAAGTAGAAGAATACCGACTCGTCGCTCTCTGCGCGCGTACCGTTGAAGCTCAGCACACTGGCAGAACCGCTGCCGGTGGTCGTGTTGTCGTAGGCCGCGCTCACCTGGAACCGCGAGCTGAGCAGACAACCGCTGCTCGAGGTCGGCGAGCACGAGGTGGCCACGGAGCAGGTCGAGCCCGAAGGCTCGTCGAGCGGGAATTCCACGAACCCGTTGCTCTCCGGCGCCGAGGCCGTGCCGCCTCTGGTGAAGGTGCGGATGTCCGCCAGGTGGGTGCCCGAGATCAGGACGATCGACAGGTAGTAGCAGCCGGGGGTATTGGGCGGTGCGTAGGCGATCTCGCCGGTGTCCACGCTGCCGGTGTCCGTGCCGCCCGTGAGCACTGCGTCGAGGTCGGCCAGCGCCAGCTGGTAGTAGGTGAAGGTGCCGCTGGTGAGGGCAGGCACCACGGCGGTGGCCCACAGGGCGATCTTGAGGTCGCCGGTGGTGCCGCCCGCGTTGGTGTCGATGATGTCCGATACCTTGACCTCCGCCTGACCATTTCCCCAGGTGGCACCGATGGCATCGACCAGGTAGAGGCCGGACGCGGCGTCCTTCGGCTGCAGCGAGGTCGAGAGCACCTGGCCCGCGCCGTCGTTCCGCGCCGCCCGCGCATGCACGGGACCGATCGACACGTATGAGCGCACCGCCGGCAGGGCGCTTGCGGGCGTCGCCGCGCCGCCCCCGGCCTGGCCGAGGTCGGCGAAGACGACGGCCTCCGGCGGTGGCGCGGCAAAGGCCGCGGTGGCCAGCAGGCCGGCGGCAGTAATGGTGGCGAGCGCCAGCGAACGCGTCCGGCGACGATCGATTCTCTGCGACTGCATGGAGTTCGACATACGCGGTCTCTCCTTTCCGGCCCGGTCGGCATCCAGCCTCCGGGAGGCTGTACCGGATGGCCTGGCCGACAGATCTCGGCGAAAACTGTGAGAAGGGTGATGCTTAGAGATTGTACCAGAGCTCGACCCCGCGTACAGTCCGGCTGCGGAGCGCCGGTCCCCGGCCGCCCCGAGCGCTGATCAGCTGCCGGTTCCGTCTCTGTCGGATGAGCCGTACTCGGAAAGGAGGCACCCCTACCCAAGCAACCGCTCAATCCGATGATCTTTCTACCCGGCTTCTACGGCTCGCAGCTCAACCTGGAGCGACCAAGGATCAGGAACGCGAGCTTGGCCGGCGCGCTCGCATCTTGATCAAGGAGCTGTGATGAACAAGAAGCATTTCGGCGAGATGCTGGGTTCGCTCGATGAGGCCGTCGAGATCGCCCGCGGAAGCGGACGCCCGGCAGGGCCTACACTCTGAGCAAGCCGGATGCGCGCGCGATCCGCCGGTCGCTTGGCCTGACGCAGGTGGAGTTTGCCGCGCTCCTCAACATTCCGGTGACCACCATTCAGGGGTATGAGCAGGGGCGGCGCGCACCCGATGCGCCAGCCCGCACTCTGCTGCGCGTCGCTCTGGCAGCGCCAGAGCTCCTGCGGAGCATCCACGCTGAAAGGAAGGTCGCGAGAGCGGCTGGCTCGCCGGGGCAGCCACGCGGCAAGGCCGAGCCGGCCGGCGCTCAACGCCCAGGCCCTGATCTCCCTGGCGGCCGGGGTGCACAACCGGGCATCGGTTGCGCGCCCCCCTATAGCAGATGGCATGCGGTTGGCCGCGGCGCGCAGCGGTTCGTCGGCGCAGAAATGCGTGCTCAGGCGCCGTATCGGCCTCGAAATCGGGCGCCCACCTGGCCAGGCTGTCGGTGATGGTGGCGATGAGGACGAGCAGAGCTGCGCGCTGGAAGTCTCCGTGCGGGCGGCCAGGTCTGGTGCTCGCGCCTCATGGCACCCGCAGCTCGAAGCCGAGCCAGGCGTCCAGGAAGCGGAGGTCGCCGGCCCCGGTACCGTTCACTGCGTGAGCGGTGACCCCGGTCTCGAGCGCGGCGCGAGCGGTCACCGGCACCTCGAGGCCCACCCCGGCCTGGTAGCCCCCATGGGTGCTGCCGAGGGCACGGTACAGTCCCACCCCGGCGCTGGCGAAGGGGCGCCACAGACCGCTCCCGCCGAGGACCTTGACCGCCAGGGCGGCGTCGGTGACCCCCAGGTTGCCGGGCGGGGCCGCCGGCGTTGGGGCGAAGGCGTGGTAGCCGAGCTCCACTCCAGCCCGGAAGTGCTGGGTGAACGGCCACTCGAGGTCGACTCGGGATTCGAAGCCGGGGGAGTAGGCGTCATGCATCTTGGCGACCGGATAGTCGCCGCCCACCGACACCCCCAGAAGGAGCGCATGGGGCGAGCCGAACGCGCCCGCCGCTCCCGAACCGCCAGCGCCGCCCACGGCGCCAGAGCCGCCCGCGACCGCGCCGTCGGGGGCGCGGCGGATGCCGGCCAGTTGATAGAAGACGGTCGAAACCACCGGCCCCACGACGTAGGCGTGCTGGTGGGGATCGTAGTGCTTCGCGTGCGGGTCAACGACTCGCGCGATGAGGTAGACGGTCGTCGAGGGGAACAGATCGCGCTGGGTTCCAGCGCAGATCGGGCCTTCCTTGTCCGGGCTCTGCAGCGAGTCCCGCCCTGTCGTCGATCGGCCGGCAGTGGGGATGCCCTGACTGCAATCGACGACCCCGGGCTCCCCGAGGCGATGCCTGACCTCGACATGCGGCGGCTGTGAAAGCGGCGCCACCGCGCAGCGCCTGCCGTCGCGCAGCTCGCCTGGCTCGCATTTGCCGACCAGCCAGGGGCGGATCGAATCGCCGGTGCGCGTCTTCGGCTCTGGGACCCGCTGGCCCGCAAGGCCCACAGGGACCGCAAGGCGTCTCTGCGCCGGCTGGCGTGCGAGTGTTCACGGCTTCCCAATGCAGCAGCGCCTGCACGCTTGTCGTCCCCGCCGGAGTCGGCCAGGTGATAGTCGAGGCCTGGGGAGCCGGTGGTGGAGGTGGTGGCGCCATCACCCCGCCGGTCGATGTAGCCACGGTCATGGTCCTCCCGTCCGTTGCGGCCTGCAGGGCGGTCGCCGTCGCGTTTCTCGGTCTCGCTGTCGTCGTCGCCGCGACGACCTATGCGGCAAGCCCACTATCCGAGCTCCATGATCTCGGCGTGACGCCGGGCAGGCGGGTTAATTCTCCCAGATGCCCAATGGTATCTGGACAGGTGCATTGGTCTACCCCAGCTTGCTTTCTATGGACAAGTTAGCGCGGCCGTGTCCTGGACGGGCGGCGCGGCCGTGCCTTCGGGATTTGTGTAGATCTTCTGGTGCCTGGTCTGGCCGTCGATGACCGTAACGGTGAAGCCGACGTTGGTGTCCGCAGCGTAGAAGATCCAGTACCGCTTGTTGACGGCGCAACCATCGATCACCTTGATCAGCATCTCTGGGTTGTCGGCGCTGAAGAACCAGAACAGCCCGCCCTGTTCGATCCCGAGGGTTTGCAGGGATATGGCGTTGCCCTTGCCGGCGTTGCCGCTGCCCGCGTTGTAGCTGACGGTCACCTGGAAGCGGCTGTCGATGCAGAGCGTCTTGGGGCCGGGGGTGCAATCGGCAGCGGCTTCCGGCGATGCGGCGATCGCGCTTCCGGGTGCTGACGCGATGGCGCTGGGGAATGACCAGGTGGCGTCATGCAGGGGCGAAGGCGCAAGGGCGCCGGCCGGAGGGGCGAGGTCCGCTGCGTCAGGGTCCGGTGGCGCCGGCGCGGTGGATGGGCCGTCGCCATTGATGCAGGCGAACGCCGAGGTGTCCTGGATCGGCGGCGCGGCTCTGCCGTCAGAGTTGGTATAGGCCTTGGCCCGCCCGGTGCTGGTGTCCCTGACGGTGATCGTGAAGCCGACGTTGGTGCCGGCGGCGGAAAAGACCCAGAACTGCTGGTTGACCCCGCAGCCGTCCACTACCTTGACCAGCATCTCCGGGTTGTTGGCGGCGAAGAACCAGAAGAGGCCGCCTTGCGTGACGCCGAGGCTGCTGAGCTGGACGGCGGTGCCGTAGCCGGAGCTGCCTCCTCCCTCGGCGGTGTGGTAGGCGGTCTTGACCTGCCAGCGCCGGTCGCCTGGCTGGTCGTCGAGGCACAGGCTGCCGCCGCCGGGCGAGCAGGGCGGCGCGGCACGGCCGATCTTTCCGGCAAGGCCCTCGCTGAACCACATGTTGCCATCCGGCCCGCCGGTGATCGCCTGCGGATAGGCGCCCGCGGTCGGAATCTGCACCTCGGTCACCGCCCCGGCGGTGGTGATCCAGCCGATGGCGTTGGCGTTCTCGTTTTCGACGAACCAGAGGTTGCCGTCGGGTCCCGTGGCGATCTGATAGGCGGGGTTGGTGGTCGGGAACTTGGTGATATCGCCGGCGGCGGTCATGCGCCCGATCTGGTTGGTGAACTCCATGGTGAACCATAGGTTGCCGTCCGGCCCGGAGGCGATGCCGATCGGGCTCGGTGGGCATGGGAACTCCGTCAACGCGCCGCCGGGAGTGATGCGGCCGATCTTGGCGGCGAAGCCCTCCGTAAACCAGAGATTGCCGTCGGGTCCGGTGGTGATGTCGGTCGGCGCCGAGCCGGCGTACGGCAGCGGCAGCTCGGTGATCGCGCCTGCGGTCGTGATGCGCCCGATCTTGCCGCTGTTGTACTCGGTGAACCAGAGGTTTCCGTCGGGGCCGGGCGTGATTCCGGCCGGGTCCGCCAGCGCGGTAGGCAACGGGAACTCGGTGATCACACCTGCCGGCGTGATGCGCGCGATCTTGTTGCCCAACGGCTCGGTGAACCAGACGTTGCCGTCGGGGCCCGGGGCGATCCCCGCGGGATTCTCGACGTAGAAGACGTTGGCGGCGACCGGGAATTCTCCGAGCACGACGCCGGATGGGGACATCTTGCCGATCTTGCTCGCCCGTATCTCGATGAACCAAAGGTTGCCGTCGGGCCCGGTGGTGATGCTCGCCGGATCCGAGTTCGCGGCCGGCAGCGGGAACTCGGTGATCGGGATGGTGGCGGCCGAGACGGCTGCCACCCCTGCGGACAGCACGGTACAGAGCGCAATCGCCGCAGGTCTGGCGAGGCGCGAGCAGTTCGACACGATCGAGCGGGCCATGGGAGAGCCTCCTGACGAGATAGATCGGGTGCGGCGCTGCCGCGCAGAACGCAGTGTAATCAAAGATGCTAGCAGGGCGACTATCGAGCGAGCAAGGCGACTCCGGCCCGGCAGTGACAGCGGAGTAGGATTATCGCCATGGGGAAGGTCGCCTTGGGGGTGGCCGTCGCGGCGGCGCTGGTCGCGGCGGCAGTGCCGGTGCTCTGCGCCCAGCCTCTGCCTGCGGCGATTGCTCAGCTCGACCACACGGTGTGGACGGTCCGCGACGGCGCTCCCGTGGGAGTCAACGCGCTCGCGCAGTCCGCCGACGGTGTGCTGTGGATCGGCACCACCACGGGCCTCTACCAGTTCGACGGCGTGGAGTTCGCGCCGTACGAGCCAGGCGCGGGGCAAGCGCTGCTCTCGCTGTCGGTGTCGACGCTGCTGGCGCTGCCGGACGGCGGGCTCTGGGTCGGCTACCACTGGGGCGGCGTCAGCTCGCTCGTCAGGGGACGGCTCACCAGTTGGCTGCCGGGGGACGCGCTGCCCAGCGGCACGGTGACCGGGCTCGCTCGCGACAGCAGTGGGGAGATCTGGGCGTCGACAACGACCGGTCTTGCGCGGTTCCGCGGCGGGCTCTGGAACCGTCTCGGTGCCGAGAGCGGCTACCCGGGTGGCATGACCTCCGACCTCGTCGTGGACCGTAGCGGTGCGGTGTGGGCGGCCACCGCGAGCGGCGTTTTCGTGCAGCCGCGGGGTGCCAGCCGGTTCGAGCGGCGGGCGCCGTCGCTCGATCCGTCCGCCGGCGGCGGCGGGGTTCCGCGCCAGGCGCCCGACGGCTCGATCTGGGCGTCGTCGATGACGCTTGGCCTGACGCAGCTGGCCGATGCTTCGGGAGCGGCGACACCGCCCGCGACGGCGGCGGCCGGACTCGGCGCGGCGTGTAACCTCATGGTGGATCGCCATGCCAAGGCCTGGGTGACGCTCGGCGTCGGTCTGGTGTACGCGCCGCTCCCGGCGCGCACGGACGGTGCATCCGCGCGCCTTCGGCCGCGGCCGCCGCTGCCCTGGGTGCGGGTTCCCGTGGCGAGTGGCGATCAGGTGAGCTCCCTGCTGGAGGACCGCGAGGGGAACGTATGGGTGGGAACCACCGGAGGTCTCGATCAGTATCGCGAGACGAAGCTCAAGCCGGTGGTGTTCCCGCGGCCGATCGTCAAACCGGCTCTTGTCTCCGAGGCGACGAACGGTGCCGAGGCCGTCACGCTCTTCGCGGCCCACCGGCCGGACGTCGTCCTGATCGACCTGCGCATGCCGAAGCTCGACGGCGTGGGCGCCATTCAGGCGATCCGCGCCGTCGACCCCGGCGCGCGGCTGGTGGCGCTGACCACCTACGAGGGCGACGGCGACATCCACCGTGCGCTGAGCGCCGGCGCCTGCGGCTACCTGCTCAAGGACGCGTTGGTCGGAGAGCTGGTCAACGCGGTCCGCGCGGTGGCTGCCGGCAAGCGGGTCATCCCGCCGGCCGTCGCGAATCGGCTAGCCGAGTTCACGCCGCGCGACGACCTCAGCGCCCGCGAGCGCGAGGTGCTGCTGTACGTGGCACGAGGTCTGGGCAACAAACAGATCGCGCGCGCCATCGGGCGTTCGGCCGAGACCATGAAAGCCCACCTTGAAAGCGCCTTCCAGAAGCTCGGCGCTCGGGACCGCACGCACGCCGTCACCTTGGCCCCGCAACGCGGGAACATCCACCTGGACGAGTAGCCGCCGGCGCCATCTGCGCCGACCCGCGGCCACGGTCCTGGGACAAGCGCTTGCATGACGGCGCCAGGCAGCAGGGTGGCGACTTTGTGGTCTTATTGCAGGAGCAGTGTCGCCGCTGGCTGGGCGATTACCCCCAGCGCCGTTTCACGCGTGCGGAGATGGAGGAACGCTGATTTTCTCGACACCAGGATCGCGGGCGTCCTCCTCTGCCGTTCGACTCACCTCGGGGCCTGAGCCGGTGCAGGTCGTCCTGGTGGCCGGTGTCGATCCTGTCCACAACGCCGGCGGGCATGAAAGCTACGTTGTCAGCCATGGGCTCGCGGCTCGCGCCGTGGGGTTCTCTCCCGCCATCTTCTGCCTTGGTAGCCACAACGCGGAGGAGGCGACGGAGTTCGGTACCCTGCGGCGGATCGCCTCACCGGTGAGGCCGTTTCGCGGCTTCATGGTCGCTCTGCACAGCCCGTTTCTGGTGGCTGGCATCCTGCGGTTTCTGCGTCATCGACCCGGACCGGTGCTGCTCCACGCCTTTGGCATCTGGTCCTATGTCGCGGCCAAGGTCGCCAAGGTGCTGCGTCGCCAGGGCCGCAGTGTCGCGTCGCTGGCGAGCGCCTATACCTCCTGCCGGCATGAGTCCCGCGAGAAACTTGGCGGGCTTCACCGTGACCACGGGCTACGCCAGCGCTGGCGGCATACCCGCGAGTATGTGCTGCTGCGCCTCATCGGCACGCGCGCCGAGCGCCGCGGCTACCAGGCGCAGGACCTGGTTCTCGTGAACTACGATGCGGTGCGCCGCCGATTGATCGCCGACTGCCGGTTGCGCGTCGAGATCCGCCAGGTTCCCTACGCCGCGCCGGCGGCGTTTCGGCACCCGCTCGCCTTGCAGCCCGCTGCAACCACGCCGGTCCTCATGGAGCTGCAACCTGTCGACGCGCCGCTCATCGTCTCGGTGTCGCGCCAGGATCCACGCAAAGGTGTCGATGTGCTCCTGCGGGCGTTGGCCGTGCTGCACCGCGACGGCCGTTGCTTCCGTGCCTGCGTGCTGAGCGCTGGACCTCTCCTCCTTCCTCATCGCCAACTCGCCACGCAGCTGGGGCTCGGCGCGACGACGGCCCTGCCGGGCCGGGTGAGCGATCCCTTCGCCTTCCTGCGCCACGCGGATGTGTTTGTTCTTCCGTCCTTGCAAGAGGGCAGCGGGTCGCTCTCTTTGCTCGAGGCCATGCAGGCGGGATGTGCGGTGGTCGCGTCGGCTTGCGACGGCCTGGTCGAGGACCTGGTGGATGGAGACAACGCTCTCCTGGTCCCCCGTGGCGACGTCGCCGCGTTGAGCGCCGCGCTCGGCCGGCTCCTTGCCGATGACGAGTTGCGGCGCCGCCTGGCCTGCCGCGCGCGTGCGACCTACGAGGAGAGGTTCTCGGCCGGACGCTTCGCCGCTGCCCTGGGAAGCGTCTACACGACGATGATCGATGCTGCCCTGACGGACACAGTGCGCACAACCGACAGGCCTGTCGCCGCGTCCCAGGGCCTGCACGACGGGACGCGTGCCGGCGCGGCGCGAGATGCAGAACCCATCACGGTGGGAGCAGCAAGAACGTGATCCTGGTCGCTCGCGACACCAGGGTGATCGCGCGCCTGATGTTGAGCTGCGCCTTGACTGGCTTGATGGCTTGCACGCCACGCGACAATAGCGCTACGGAGCACGATGAAGTGACGGTCGAACGCAGCGTCGCCGTGAAAATGCGCGACGGCGTCACCTTGCGGGCGCAGGTGTTCCATCCACGAAGGGCAGGCAGGTATCCCGTGCTGCTGGCGCGCACGCCCTACAACCGGAACAGCCTGACGGAGTTTTCTCTGCAGGCGGCGGCGCGCGGTTACGTGGTCGCCGTCCAGGACGTGCGGGGGCGGTACGCCTCGGAGGGGGAATGGTACCCCTTCCTGCACGAGGCCTCCGATGGCTACGACACGGTGGAGTGGGCGGCCGCGCTCCCCTGGTCGAACGGCAAGGTGGGAATGTTCGGCGGGTCCTACGTCGGGGCCACGCAGTTTCTTGCCGCGCTTGCCGATCCGCCGCACCTGGCGGGGCTTTGCCCCAACGACACGGCCTCCGACTACCACGACGGGTGGACCTATCACGGCGGTGCGTTCGAGCAATGGTTCGGCGAGTCATGGACGACAGCCCTGGCTGACAACACCCTGAGCCGGCGCGTCGCCGCCACCACCCATCCGCAGCGTTGGACCCAGATCCTGCCGCTACGGTCCTATCCCGTGCTGGGCGCACCCTCGGCGGCGGTGCCGGCGCCGTACTTCAACGATTGGCTCGCGCACCCGACTGACGACGAGTATTGGAAGCGGTGGTCCATCGCCGGCCACTCTTCCCAGATCCGCGTGCCGGTGTTCAACCTTGGCGGGTGGTACGACATCTTTCTGGGCGGCGCGTTGAGCAATTACCAGCGTCTCAAGACCGAGGCTGGGACGGCTGCGGCGCGCCGCGGCCAACGCCTGTTGCTGTATGTCGCCGGCCATGCCGGCGGATTGGACTGGAGGCAGGTCGGCGCCGTCGATTTTGGCAAGCAGCTGCCGCTCGACCTCGGTGAGCTGACCCTGCGCTGGTACGACCATCTGTTGAAGGGTTTGGCCAATGGCGTCGATCGTGAGAAGCCGGTAAAGATCTTCGTCATGGGAGCGAACGCGTGGCGCGAGGAAGAGGATTGGCCGCTGCCGCGCGCCCAGGTCACGCCGTTTTACCTGCATTCGACTGGCGCGGCGAAAGGCAGCGAAGGCGGCGGCACGCTGGGTACCGATGCGCCTGCTCAAGAGAAGCCGGATCATTATGACTACGATCCCGCCAACGCCGTGCCCACGATTGGCGGGCCCCTTTGTTGCGAACCCTTGCCGACCGGGATCGGCCCGCAGGATCAGCGTCCCGCCGAGACGCGAGCCGATGTGCTGGTGTTCTCCTCACCGGCCTTGACCGCAAGGACCGAGGTCACGGGCCCCATCGTGCTCGACCTCTACGTCAGCAGCTCCGCGGTCGACACCGACTTCACCGGCAAGTTGGTCGACGTCTGGCCTGATGGGTTTGCCCAGAACCTGACCGAAGGCATCCTCCGACTGCGCTATCGCCGTTCGCAAGAGAAGCCGGAGCTCGGCACGCCCCATCAGATCTACCGCATCCGCATCGACCTCGGTGCCACGAGCAATGTGTTCCTGCCCCGTCACCGGCTGCGGCTCGAGGTGTCCAGCAGCAACTTTCCGCGCTTCGATCGCAACCTCAACACCGGCGAGGACCAGAGTCGCGGGCTCCGGATGGTGAAAGCGACCAACGTCATCTATCACGACCGCAGCCACCCTTCGGCGCTGATTCTCCCCCTCGTGCAGTAATGTCAGCGCTTCAAGGTCTGGTCGTAGAACTGCGCCAGGTCGGCCTTCAGCTGGGTGAGCGCCTCGGGATGAAGGTAAATCATGTGGCCGGACTGGTAGTAGCCCCAATGGAGATTCTTCGCAAGGCTCGGATCGAGTCCCATGTGACCGACGGTGTACTCCGTCTCGAAAAACGGCGTGGCGAAATCGAAGTAGCCGTTGGCGAAGAAGACATGGAGCCCCGGGTTGCGGCTCAGCGCCTGGCGCAGGTCCTCGGCCACATCCGGCATTGCGGCGCGTCCCATATCAGTGCGGTGACGGTCGTCCCAGTTGCCGCCAATCTCCTGAAAGTTGTTCTCGCGGTAGAGATCCTCGGTCTCGAACTTGAGATCGCCTCGCAGATAGGCGTTGAAGGCGCCCACGAAGGCCGGGGCGATGGACTGGTCGGCGGCATCGTACTCCGTGGCCTCGCCCGCGGCGTCGTGGTCGATGCCCTTGAACCGTGCGTCGAGCTGGCCGATCGTGCGCCGCTCGCTGCGCAGCAGCTCCTTCTCGAAGCGAGCAGGACTGATGCGCAGGTTGGCGTTGCGGAGAAACGCGATCGGCAGGCCGGTGTAGCGGTGGAGCTTCTCCGCGGTCGCGGCAGCCACGCTCTCGCTGATGTGATCCCCGGCGGCGAGAGCCTGGAGGTACTCGCCGAGCGCAAAGCCGCGGACTTCGGCCAGGAAGGCCGGCAGATCGGCGGGCTGCGGGTCGAGCCGCTTGTGGTACCAGGCGGCCGCGGCCATGGTGGGTAGATAGAGCGCATACGGAGTGTCGCTCGAGAACGGTGGGCCGTTGAAGTCGTCCCACGCGTTGAGGTACGACGAGACCATCACCACGCCGTTGAACGCGACGCCGGAATCGAGCAGACGGTTGAGCAGGCCAGCGGCGCGGGTCGTTCCGTAGGATTCGCCGAGCAGGAACTTCGGCGAATTCCAGCGGCCGTTCTGGCTCACCCAGCGCTGGATGAACTGGGCAAACGCCGCGATGTCCGCGTCCGTGCCGTAGAAGTCCTTGCCCTCCCCTTTGCCGATGATGCGCGAGAAGCCGGTGCCCATGGCGTCGATGAACACCAGATCCGTCTTGTCGAGCAGGGTCGAGGCATTCTCGGCCACGGTGTAGGGCGGCGGCGGCGAAGGCGCGCCGTCGGTCGTCACCACGCGCACCGGACTGAACGAGCCCATGTGAAGCCAGATCGATGAGGAACCCGGTCCGCCATTGAAGCAGAAGGTCACGGGCCGCGCTTTCGCGTCCCGGCCGTCTGCCGTGTAGGCGACCGAGAACATCCGTCCGATCGGCTCATCCTTGTCGTTCTTGAGCTCGATGGTGCCCGCCGTCGCCGTGTAGTTGATCGCGGTCCCGCCGACGGAAATGTGGTGATGGGTCTGCGAAGGCTTCGGGGCCTCCGACTTTTTCTCATCCGCGGCCTTGTCGTCCTTCTTTTCGGGCTCCGCGGCCGCCGCCACGGCAGCCACGATCAGCCACGCTCCACACGCCAGCGCCCAACGCTTGTCGATCCTCACGCTCGTGCCTCCTCGATCTGTGTCCGTGCGACCGCAGAGGCCGCAGCGGTTCCGTCCGCGCCAGGTCCCACCGATCCGGGTTCCTGCCGAGTCAGGAACGATATCGCGTGCTGCCTGCTTCGGGGGTCGGGACGCAGCAGTAGCCTGCACGATATACGAGCGGCCACGCTGACGGGTTGCAGCCGCGAGCCGCCCGCTGTCCGCCTGTGTCGATCGGGCACCGCGGCGGGTGGCCTGTCTGTGGGTAGAATGGCGCATCTCATTGCAGGTGGTCGCGGCGCCGCGGCGGCGTGGTGGCTTGGCCGGTGCGGAGCGGGCGCCGCGGGCCGGGAGGAGAGCGATGCGGTCAGGATGGGGTCTGTGCACGTGCCGGGGCGCGGGGCTCGTGGGGATGCTGCTGCTGGGGGCGGTGGTACGGGTGGCGGCTGCCAGCGCGGCTGGGGTGGGCGCGGTGTCGGCGGCGGCGGGGAGTGCGAGCGGGATGGCCGTGGGAGCGGGGCCGGCGGCACCGCGGTCTTGGCGGCGGCTTCACGGCTTTTGTACAGTCGGTGCCTCTTCGCAATGTATCGCATCGCGATGATAGTGACTGCGTTGTCGCACTGGCGCAATGGCTCTCACTGGCCATCGCCAGGCGAAAAACGGTCGCCTTCAGCCTGGAACGGGTGGTCGCCTTCAAACGGAATCAGTGGTCGCCTTCGACCGGAATACGCACGCTCCAGGAAGCCATGGGAGTCTTCGACAGGCTGCGGGAGGCCCGGCACCACGTCATGGAGTGTCGGCGCTCGCCGGCCGCGGCGGCGGCCCAGGTGTACAGGGACCCGCAGAGATCGCTGCGCGCTCTCCTCGCCGATCGGGGTGGCGCCGCAACGCTGAAGAGAGGACAGGCCCACCGCTACGGCGAACTGCGAGGCCGAGGCGGCATCCTTCCCGCGAACCGCGAGCGAGCGGCCCTCCACGCCGTATCCTCCCTGACAGGCCGGCTCCATGCTCACGAGCGGAGCGTCGCCGCGCTGCACGGCGCCAAACAGGAGGCTCGCGAGCTGGCTGCCGGAATCTCCCTACGGCCGCCGAGCGTAGCGCGAGGCATTCATGGCACAAGAGCTGTCGAGGCCGCCGCCGCCGTCCTCGTCTCCCAGCGACCGCTCAGGATCGCGGGCAGCCAGACACTCCGCAGGATCTCGCCTTTACCGGCGACGGTGCATCGCGAGCGGGGTGATTAGCCGCGGATTGGACCTCGGACTCGAACGCTAGGGACTTCAACGGCGACGGCAAGGCCGACCTGGCAGTGCGCAAGCACTTGCCGCATCCAAGGGCGCTCACTCTGTGCCCGCGGCATACCCCAAGCCCGTCAGTGGAAGAAGCCGTCCAGAGTCGTGACGTGCTTCTTGATTTCGCCCCAATACTCGGCCGTGGTGGGGCCCATGGGGTCGCGCCGCATGACTTCGTCGATCTCCCGGAATTTACGCACCAGGTCTTTTGCCTGCACCTTGAGCTCCATCTGATCGGCCTCCAGCGAGGCATGCGGCCGCAGGCGTTGCGCCAAGCCCTTAAAACCTGTGCCGGTCGCCTTCTGATATGCGCTTTTCAGCTCATCGGTCAAGGACTTGAAGTCCCCCAGCAGGCGCAGTCCGGCATTGCTCTTTTGCGGATCGTGTTCTGCGGCGTCGTACGCATCGTCGGCCAGGGGAGCCAGGGCAAAGATGACCTCCTTCATCCTGGTAAGGTCGCTCACTCTGAGGTCCGAGGCGGACGCCGGCGGCGCCGGCTCGGCCGCGCGCGCCACCTTGGCGGTTTCGGCGTCGGCGGGCGCCGGCGCGGCGGGCTCCGGCGGCGGCGATTTGACGGCATCCGGCGGCAGGGTTCGTGTTTTCTTTGCCTGCGCAAGCTTGGGTTTGGGGGCCGTCGGCGGGCTCTCGACGTCGGTCGGCGCTGCCGCGTCGGGCGATGAAGTGGGCGGCTGCGCGGCTGCCAACAAGGCCTGGGCAGGCTGGGAGGCCGGCGCCCGCTGGAGAGGCATCGCCGGCTGCAAGGGGGCTGGCGCCGTGCCAGGTGGCGCGACCAGGGCGACCGCCGCGGGAGGAGGAGCGCTGGCGGCGGGTTGACCGTGCAGCGCCAAGGCCAGCACGAGGGCCGTACCGGCTGCCACCAACACCGCAGCCGCCGCCAGAATCCAGACGCCGCGCCCCTGCAGCAGCGCGCCCAGCCCGGACCTGGATACGGGGTTCTGGCCGGAAGCCAGCGCCGCACCCGGATGGGACTGCGCATCCAGGACCGTTGGGTGCGGGGTGAGCATGGCCTGCGGTGCCGCTGGCGTCGTTGGCTGCGAAGGGGGCGGCTGCGTCGCCGGAGCGGCCTCTTGCAAGGCGCGCAGAAAAGCGCCGGCGCTCGGAAAGCGATCGTCGGGGGCCTTGCTGAGAGCCACTTCGATCGCTCGCAACACGCCAGGTGGCAGGTCCGGGTTGAGCGTCGCCAGATCCGGCGGCGGCGACTCGATGTGCTGCTTCTTGATCGCATACTCGGTATCGGCGTCGAACGGTGGCTGGCCGGCAAGCATTTCAAATAAGACCACGGCGGCGCTGTAGATATCGCTGCGGTGATCGACGGTGCGCGGATAGAGAATCTGCTCGGGCGACATGTAAATGGGAGTACCGATCGAGGATTGCGAGGCCGTCAAGCGCTTGTCGCCGATAAGCAGCGCGATGCCGAAGTCCATGAGCTTGACCCGGCCTTGGGCCGTGATCAGAGCATTGGAAGGCTTTACGTCGCGATGAATCACGCCTTCCGAATGAGCATAGTCGAGTGCCGCGAGGATCTGGCCGAAGATGCCCATCGCCTCGCCGAGCGCCATGCCGTGTCCGGCGGCCGCCTTGAGCCGCTGATCGAGCCCTTCGCCGGGGACCAGCTCCATGACGATGAAGTACTCGCCGGCGTCCTCGACCAGGTCGTAGACCGCAATGATGTTGGGGTGGTGAAGGTGGGCTTGCGTCTTCGCCTCGGCGAAGAAGCGCTCCTTGAATTCGGGCTGCCGGGTCAGCTCGGGCGCCAGGGCTTTGATGGCCACCGCACGCCCCAGGTGATCGTGCACGCCGCGATAGACGACCCCCATGCCGCCGCGTCCGATGAGTCCCTCAATCCGGTAGTGTCCGACGTTGGATCTCACGATCCCTCTCCTTTGCAATCAAGCGTGGTGGGCCTGGGCTCACGCCGGAAGCTCGATCCGCTCGCCCAGCGGCCAGCAATGTCATCTTCTGTAAGTGGGCGACAGCATACCATTCAACAGAATAACTTCAATCACTCATCGAGTCATACACAAGTCACAATATTTAGGCAACTGCATGTGTTTGCACCTGCGCGCGCTGTTCTCTATGATCGGTTTCACGATCGGTAGGTACACCTGCGAAGGAGGCGCCGGAATGCATGCGGATGCCTCCGCAGAGCTGGCGGCGGATGGCGGTTGCGGCGCTCCCGAAGCGTCCAAACCGCGGGACCCGAGGGAGGCACCGCAGCATGGAGGCAAAGCTGGAGACCGTCGTGACGCCTTGCTTCGAGGTGGAGCTCGGCCTGGTGTCGGAGTGTGGTCCCGCGCGCTCGGAAAATGAGGACGCCGCCGCCGCGTGGCATGAAGCGCAGGCGATCGCGGCGCTGGTGGTGGCAGACGGGATGGGTGGTCACCGCGGCGGCCGCGAGGCGGCCGAGATCGTGGTGCGCTGCAGCTTGGACAGCGTTCGTGAGCTGGCGGCGGCCACGGCGCCCAGTTGGAGCGACATGCTGCGCAGTGCCATGGCCAGCGCGCATGAACAGGTGCTGGCGGCAGCGCGCGGCACGCGGGACGACGGCAGCGGACGAGCGCTGGCGGGCATGGGAGCCACTGCCGTTCTCGCCGTTGTCGACCTGGCGGCGACTCCCATCCTGCACGTCGCGCACGTCGGCGACAGCCGCGCCTACCTGTTTCGCGGCACGTCGCTGATGCGCTTGACCCGCGACCACTCGCTGGTCGGCAGGATGGTGGCGGACGGCCTGCTGACCGAAGCCGCGGCATTCAGACATCCCGACAGCAACGTCATCGAAAGAGCCATCGGGCAATCGGAACCGCTGACTGCGGAGATAGAGACGGCGCTGCTGCTCATGGCAGGCGACCTGGTGCTGCTCACCACCGACGGCCTGCATGGAGCATTGCCGGACGACGCCATCCGCCAGCTGCTGCTCGACGCCGGCTCGGCACAGGCGGCGTGCGAGGAGCTGGCGGCGGCCGCGCTTGCCGCCGACGGCCAGGACAACGTCACGGTCGGCTGCATGAAGCTCGTCGAGCTCGACGGATTCAGCCGGCGCCCAACCCGCGTCGAGGCGTGAGCGCGCGAATCGCCAGAGGAGCTCGATGATTGAATGTTCCAGCTGTCACACCTTGAATCCCGAAGGCGAAGCGAAGTGCCTGCTCTGCCGCGCCGAGCTGGCGCTTCCGCAGCGCGCCGCCGCCGCGGTGCGCTGCGCCGCCGGCCACCCGATCGATCCGAGCTGGCGCAGCTGCCCGTATTGCGAGCGCCAGGCAGGTGGGCAAAGCCAGTCAAGCTCGCCGCGGACCGATCTGGGCGGCACCGTTCCGCCCCGTCCGACGCTCGTCGAGGAGCAACCCACAGCCCAGTTGCGGCACCAGCGAGCGAGCGCTGCTGCCGCGGGCGCAGTCAGGGCGACGCGGCTGGAGTCTCCCGCAAACCAGCTTCTGCCGCACCCGACCGTGCTGTCGAGCGCGGTTCCGGCGCCGCCGGGTGCAGGGGCGGCACCCGCCGTTCCCGGTACCCGTGTGCTTGACGCGACAGCGGGTGCCGCCGCGCCGGCACTCGACACGCGCCCCCTGGTGGCGGTCCTGGCGGCACCGCTGCTACGCGCCGGTGGCGCGGTCTTCGCGGTGCGGGCGGGCAAGAATGTGCTCGGTGCAAGCGACGCCAGCGACATCTGCCTGGCAGAGGACCGGCGCGTCTCCGCCGAGCACGCCATCTTGTTATATCGCGGTGGTACCTTCCAACTGGCGGATCGCATGTCGTCGAATGGCACATGGCTGAACGGCCGGGAGGTGCCTGCCAATGGCGCCGTCGAGGTGCGCGACCGCGATCGCATTCGTTGCGGCGGTGTCGAGCTTGTGCTGCTGGTGATCGACGGAGCCGCCGGCAGCGCCGCGGCGGCAAGCGAACCAGGCCGATCGATCTCAGGCTGAAAAGCGGAGGGATCCTAAAGTGTCAACGGTTGTGACTATCAAGTATTTTACCGGCTCGCTCGCCGGCCGCAGCCAGCCGCTCGTTCTCAACGAAGGCCAGCGAGTGCGCATGGGCCGGGCGCAGGACTCCGACATCAGGTTCATCGATGCAATCGACGATTCGGTAAGCAGCCTGCACGCGGAGCTGAGCCTGCAACAGGGCCGCGTCTATCTCGAAGACAAGCGCAGCACCAACGGCACTTTTGTCAATGGCGAACGCTGCGTCCCATTTCAGGCGATCGCCCTTGCCGACGGCAGCCGCATCCGCCTGGGCAAGGAGGGCCCGGAAATGCAGCTCCTGGTGGAGGCGCCTGCCGCCGCCGCGGCGGGTGTTGCTGCGCGCAGCGTGGACCCGGCGGCGCCGGCGGCCTCAGCGGGAGCCGCGCCGGGAGGTGCGACGCTCGCCGGGACCGCCGCCACCGACGCCGGCTCGGGCTTGGTACCGGCAAAGGTGTCCGTTGGCCGCGCCACGCTGCTGCGCGAAATCGATCGCGCTCGCCAGGACGAGCGCAACGTCGTCTCCGGGCAGCTTGCCAACTCTCGACGCAACACCGGCGTCTGGGTTGCGCTCGGGCTCGTTTTCGTGCTGGTGCTGGCCGCTCTCGGCATCGGCGGTGTGGTGCTCTGGAATCGCCGCCAGCTCGAAGCCCAGCGCGCGACCACCAGCGCCGAGGTCGCCAAGGCCGAGACGGACGCGGCGCGGGCGGCAAGCTTGGCAAAGGAAAACGTCTGGGCGAGCGTCGAGCGCCATGCTGGGCCGGCGGTGGTTCACATTCGCTGCGGGTTCCGCGTCTTCCGGCCGAGAATCGCGCACAAGCTGACCAGCGCGACGGCGCAACTTGTCGAAACCAGGGGCGAGTTTTATCAAGAAGAAGCGGTCGAAGGTTCCGGTGTCCTGGTGAAGCCCGGGCTCGTGCTGACGGCCAGGCATCTGATCGAACCCTGGCAGTTTGAGTTCAAGCCGTGGAGCGATCTCGAGCGCCGCGGCTGGAAGGCCGAGGACCAGATGCTCGAAGTCCAGTTTCCAGGTCAGCAGCCGATCAAGGCGAGCCTGGTCGCGGCCTCGGATAAATTCGACCTCGCACTGCTGCAGATTCAGCCAACCAACGCTCCGTATGTGGCCATAGCGAAGTCCAACGAGGGCGTGAAGGTGACGGACCGTATCGCCGTGATCGGGTACCCCGCCGACGTCGGCCAGACGACGAGGCCGGTGGCGAAGCCGACCGGAGCCGGCTCGGAACCGGCGGAGGTGACCGACATTACGCCGACCTTTGTCGTGGGCACGATCACCCAAGGAATCCACAGCGCACTGGACTACCAGAAGATTACCTTCGACGCCTCGATAACCAACGGCAACAGCGGCGGTGCGGTGCTCAACGAACGCGGCGAGCTGATCGGAATCGTCACGGCGCAGTACATCATGGATAAGAAAAAGGTGATCATGGGAGTTACCGTGTGGATGCAGGACCCCGTCCCTGGAGCCAACGTGGCAGTGAGCCCGCAAGCGATTCAAGAGTTCCTGCGCACGTACGGCATGACCTAGCCTGCGTTCCATAGCTAAGCTCAGCCGCAATGGTTTACGACCTCTTCATCAGCTACGCGACCAAGGATGCCGCGAGCGCCAAGGCGATCTGCCAAGCGCTGGAGGCCAGGGGCCTGGTCTGCTGGATCTCGCCGCGCGACATCGTTCCCGGCACGGACTATTCCACCGCGCTGGCGCAAGCCATTCCTTCCTGTTGCCTGTTCTTGCTGCTGCTTTCCCGTCACTCCAACGAGTCACCCTGGGTGCATCGCGAATTGGAGCGTGCGATCAGCCGTGGAAAGCCGGTGCTGACGGTACGCCTGGAGAAGGTCGCCCCCAACGAACACCTGGAGCTGTTCATCTCGAGCTCGCAGTGGTTCGATGCGTTTGGGCTCAGGCCATCGTCCTACCTCCCGGACCTGGGAGACAAGATTCGCCTGCTGCTCGGCCCTTCACGCGATGGCGGTGTGGCCGCTGCGCCCGCCGTCGAAGGCAAGTTGCCTCGCCCCGCGCCACCGGCCGGAGAAGTTCAGCAAGGCGGCGCAGCCGTCGATCCAAAGCCGCAGCTTCAAGTGAGCGACGCTGGCGCCGTGAAAGTTAGAAGCGGCACGGATGCCCACTCTCCAACCGCACCGATGGCGCCTTTACGTAGGCGCAGTGTGCTGCTGGCAGCAGTGGGGGTGCTGCTGGTGCTTGCGGTAGGTGGCGTGGCCTTCCTTGGCATGGTCGTCAGACCTGCACCCGGTGAGCAACCCTCGCCTGCCCAAAGCGGGGAGCCGCAGGGGCCATCGCCCGAGCAGACGATCACGAAGTTCCAGGAGGCTGAGAAGAGCTTCGCGGACACGATCGCGAATGGAACCTGCTCGCCGACCTCTGACGAGTATCAAGCCCTTGAGACATCTGCCGGCAAGGCGCCCGTGTCGGAGGAGGGTTGGATGAGGAGAGATATGAATAATCTCCTCACGGAATGTGAAAAAGAAACGGGTGGGCCATGACCACGGCAGACAGATGGTGGGTGACTCTTAAAGTACGTCGCTTGCAGGGTAAGGGGCGCTGACATGTTGATCGGTGACGGGGTGCGAGGAGGTGGGGTGAAGCTGCGCCAAGGGTGCCGGCGTGCCTGCCGGATGACGTTCGCCGTATGTGCGGTGCTGCAATGGGGGATGACGGCAGGCGCTCATGCGGCCACGACAACCGCCGCGAGCTCCGGCACCGTGGGCAAGGCCGGCGATGCACCGTATGTGCTGCTCCGGTTTGCCGCTGAGGCGGGAAGTCAGGTCGGCAGCGATGAGCGCCGCGAGGCGCTGACGCAGGCCCTGATCGCGAGCGCTAGCGCCGCGCATGTCCTGATCTGTCGTCACGGCGTCGCCGCGGCCGGGGGGCCCTCCTTCGATCGGATGTGCTCCGAGCCCAACCGGGCGATTCCGGAGCTGTGGTGGGATGCGGCCATCGCGATCCATCGGGCCGGCGAGACGACGGTCACCTGTTCGCTGCAGCTGGCGCTGGGTGACAGGGCTCCGAAGGCGGCGCCGGCGTTCTTTCTGACGCCTCCGATCACGCTTCCCGCAGATCTCGGTGCTGCGAGCGTCGAAGGCGCTGCCCTCCGCGAGGTCAGCGCGGAGATCGCCGCCAATCCTTACCTGGTTGCGTGGTTCAGGCAGGTGGCGAAGCTGCCTGGACCGACGGGCGCAAAGGCGGCGGAGACCCCGCCAGCGGCTCCGCCAGCTGCAGCCGAACGTCCCGCGCGCGAGCCGGCTGTGGCCGCAACCAAGGCGGCTGGCGCAGGCAGCGGCAAGGCGCCGCCGCCTCCCCCCCAGGCGGAAACGTCCTTCACCGTGCGGCAAGCGGTGATTGGCGAGGGCTTCGGCGGCGGCGCGGACGGGTACCTGCGAATCGGCAGCGAGGGAGTGGCTTTCAGCCGCAAGGAGCAGGGGCCAGCCGAGTGGACGATCCGGTGGAAAGACCTGGCTTCGGCCTCCCAGAACGATGGTATCTGGGACGCTCCCTTCGTGATCGCCCTGGTGGAGAAGGGCGGCAGGGTGCGCTATCTCACCCGCACTGACGGGCGCGGCCACTATCTCGCTGGCGACGCGGTGCTGGCCGCAATAACCCACCGGCGCGAATCGCCCCCCAAGACCGACTCGAGCGAGGATGGGGTCCAAAAGTAGCGCCCGCGCCACCGCCTTCCCGCCCCGGAGCTGCTTGACCGCGCAACGGCGCGACGGCGACGCTGCTGTCGGATCCTATAGTAAATGGCGCCACCCGCACTCCGTGGCGAACGTCGCGGGGTGCAGGGTGGCTGCGGTGCAGCTGGTGCAGCGCTTAAAGCGACAGGGAAGCGGCCAGCACGTGCCTGGGGTAGGGGGATACCCACTGCGTTGCCGGCGCGGGGGTATCGCCGGAAGATCAGGCCCTGATAGCAGGACACTCCAGCATTGCCGCGGCACATTTACAGGTAGACCTCGGCGCGCGTGACGCTCGCCGGAGGCACCCGAGAGGAGAACGGAATGAAGATCCGGTTGGGACTGCTGTTCACGAGCATCCTGCTGGTCGCGGCCACGGCTGCTGCCGCATCTCCGGCCGCCGCGTCGCCCCCCGCGCCACCCGCCCTGCAGGCTGGCGGCGGGGATGTCCCACTTTCCGTTGAAAGTCGACGGCGAAGTTGGCGGTAGTTTCACGCAGTGAGCGTCTCCTGGTCAAGCTTTTCTGGGTAAGAAGGGGCAGACCGAGCGAGGGCGATGCTGAGAGCCGGCAGGTCGCGGTAGCCCTTGATGCGACGGAAGCGCTTCTCGGCTTCGAGGATCCCGGTGACCGCCCAGCGCAAGACCATCGTCCCTCCTCGCCAGCGCTTGACACGGCGAGCCAGGTGCTTCAGAGCACTGTTGAGATTCTCGATTGGATTGGTCGAGCGCAAACTGCGAGTGAGCGTCGCCGACATGCGCAGGCCGATGATTGTTAAGGTTTCATCGAGACCTTCCCGCAACGACGACGCTGCGCCTGGATGCGCCTCTTCCAGTTGCTCTGCCAAGCCCACGAGGCGCTTCCGGGCTTGCTCGACAGAGCCAGCGGCCCAAGCCTTCCGGATCACCGTTCGCACCCACGCGTGCTTACTATCAGGTAAATGATCGATCACGTTGCGCATCTTGTGGATCTGGCAGCGTTGGATCAATGCCCAGCCCGCAAAAGTCTTTCTAATCGCGGCACGCACGCCCTTGCCGCCGTCCACAACGAACAGGCGCATCCGCTCTACCAGCAGGCCGCGCTCGATCAAGTTGCGCAGCAACGCCCGCCCTGCCTGCTCGCTCTCGCTGCTGCCTTCCACCACCCCCAGCACTCGCTTCGACCCATCCGCCTCGATGCCCATCGCCAACAGCAGCACATGGTCGCCAAGCACCGTGCCGTCGATCATGAGCACCGGGAAGTCCCTGCCTTCGAGGGACTCGGACAGCCGCTGGGTGATCTGCTGGCGGGTCCGCGCGACGAAGCGCCGGGACACGCTCGAACGGCTGACCGAGCACGAGTTCCGGCTCTCGGGCAGGGCCTCCAGGCTCCGGGCATACTTGCGCGTCGATACGCCCACGATCATCTGCTCGAGAGCTCGCTCGTCGAGAGGATCTTCCTGTCGCATCGCGACCCAACTCGGCAGCGCCAACTCCTCGCCCCCGACGGTGCGCACCCGCGGCCGGCCCAGCTGCACCTTGCGGCCTCCGAGGACCACGCGACCCTGCTCATGTCCGTAGCGATACGCCGTGCGCTGCGCTCCCTGCCGGCTGCCGGCAGGACCCACCAGCGCCTCGCGGTCCTCCTCCAGCATCGCCTCGAACACCGCGAGCCCCGTCGCCATCACCAGCTCCCGTAGCGCCTCTCCGGCTCGCACCAGCACGCCCCCCACGCCTACTCGCCGACAGGCTCCCTCGTGCCCAGCAGTTGCCTCTCTCCCTCTCGCCGTGGCACTCTTCTTCATGACGGTGACCCTCCTTTAGTTGGCACCCCCATGCTCTATGGGGGCGAGGATCGCCGTCAACTTTCAACGGATTCTGGGACAAGGCCGCTGGCGGCGCCGTCACGCCGGATTGCGGCCTATCGCCCGCCGCTCCCTTGACCACCTCCCTGACGTTCCCATCCTCGAGCCCCGCGCCGACTTTTCTCGCCTCCGGTGTCACCTGTGGCTCGTGCAGCAGGAATCCTTGCGTGGGAGCGGCCTACAATTCTATTTGCGGTGAGCAGAACGACCAGTACGGGCTCTGCCTGTCGCCGCTGGGCAACAACTGCAGCGACGGCATCACGTTCAAGTGCCAGTGCTGGTACGGTCCGCTGCCGTAGCCCGTTGAGTGGCGCCGCCAGGCGGCGCCACGCCGCCGGCCCGGGCGGAGGCTGCTCATGCTCGGTGCAGCAGCGCGAGCAGGCGCTGCTGCACCTCCGGCCACTCCGTGCGAGGATCGTGTCGCGGGCCGTGACGGCCAGTCCGCGCCAGCGCGATCAACGGCCCTGTATCGGCAATGATTGCGGAGCTCAACGTGCGATTTCGACCTCATCTGCCAGCTCCTCGGAGCCGCATCGCACCGCCGGCACGGCCGCTTGGCCGAGCGTCTCCAAGAAGAGTTCCACGGGAAGCTCCGCCATCCTCGCCGCCTGAGCCAGGGTCAACTGCTCGTCGACCACCGTCACAGGCCCGGTGTTCCTGGCCGTAGATCCAGGCGACTGGGGCGTAAGCACGGCAGGGCCGAGGAACTCTTCTGAAGCGTTCACCGCCTTCGGAGAAACCGGTGGCTCCCTGGGCGCTCGCCAAGCGCCGGCCGAAGTTCCAGCATGGCCGTAGCGTTGCCGGAACCACAATAGAAAACGCTCCACCGCCTCAGGGCAGGCTCACGTCGAGTGTTTTTGTCCGAAAGCTGGTTCGCCTTCGCCGATATCCATTCGCTCGATGAGGCCGTTCTCCAGAGTATAGACATGTATCAGGACCTGATCAGAAAGAACGTCGCCACTCAAGGTCTTCACGAGCTGGTGAACCTTCACGTCGACCTTGCCGTTGTTCAGGCCGCTTACCTCGATCGGTTCTACGTGCGGATCAAACTCCTTCCACTGCCGCGCCCAATAGGCGCGTATTTCTTCCTTTCCAATGACCCGCCCCCCTTCGGAGGCCTTCGGCCAGTTGACGCTAGGGCTCATGCGGGCGAGGGCTCCGTCGATGTCGCGCCGATTGAATGCAGAATAGATCCCTTCAATCAGAGCTCGTGTGTTGTTCATTTGCTCCCCGGATCTCGTCGGTGGCGGCGTTAAGATTCTGTAAAATAGGGCGCCCTTAGACCTACGTTCCAAGCGATCCGCGCAGAGTCCAGATCAGTTACTGGGCAGGCGCCCCGCCGCGGCGTGGATACGAGAAATCGCCATTCCAGGTGAGAGTATATCTCTTACGTAGACGCAGAACATATCCCAATCTGCCGATCTCGCGCCGCATCTGGTGGGCCTCTTCAAGGCAGCTCGCTCGCTCCGTCGCGGCGAGGGGGGGGCGGCTTCCCGCCTGGTCAGCATCGGCACCCAAGTGGTCGGCTCGGTAACCAACGCCTCGTTTGGCCAAGACCGCTGCGTACTTGTCCGCCTGGATCTAATGGCCAGGAGCACCGCGCCGCCCGTGATACACTCTGTAGGCACAATTTAAGGAGTTCTCAATGAACAGCGTACAAATCGAGCAGAAGACCTATGAGATGCCCCCACAGGAGGGGATCAGCATCGCGCATTTTCTCACCGTCACCAACATCGAGCGATCGGCTCGCTACTACGAGACGGTCTTCGGCGCTCGTATTCTGAGCCTGGGTGACGGCAACGCGCCTGCGTACCTTCAGCTCGCGAATATCTGGATGATTTTGAACGTCGGGGGCGGGCCGACACCGGACAAGCCTACGGTAACGCTCAGCGTTCCCGACCCGAATCACATCAACAGCTTTATGAACATTCGCGTCGCAGATATTCAGGCGTGCTATGAATTATGGAAAACCCGAGGGGCCGAGTTCATCACGGAACCCTTGGAGAAGTACGGCGAGTGGCGCTGCTACATCCGCGATCCCGACGGTTATCTGATCGAGATCGGACAGAGCACCACCCTCAAGTATGGTTAACGCTTGGCCCGAATAGCAGCAGGTTTATTCAGCCGACAACAGCCGGAGAGTGTCATGCCCGTGAGGCGGCTGAGCGGGTTCTCATCAGAGGTCCAGTCGCGACCCGCCTGGAAGTCAGCGGGGTGGGTGGTTGCGAACAGCCTCACCGTCTCCATCCAGCCGGCAGGCGGGGACATCGGCGGATTCGCCAACTTCATCCGGGATGTACAGGGCCGGCCTTGTGGTGCGGCGCCGTTTGCGCCAGGATTGCGAAACCATGTCGAGATCGCAGCCGTCGCCTTCGCGCGCCGCCCCCGGCGGCATCCTGGCGCGCGTCTGGCTGGTCGCGTGCTGGCTCGCCGTCATGGTGCCGCCGCCGGGCCGGGCGGTGGCCGTCGGCGCCGGGCCGCTCGGGCTGCTCCTCGCCAGCTCCGACGTGGTGCTCGTGGCCCGTGTCGAATCTATCGAGCGCTCCTCTGAATATGAGTATCTCGCCTTTCACGCCGAGACCATCGCTGTCCTCGCGGGGGCCGATCCGATCCCTGCCCACCTCACGCTCACGCCGGCATTTCCGATCTGGCCGGCGGACCTCGGCGTGCCCTACGAGGTGGGGACGACCGTCATCGTCTTCCTGGAGCGCCGGAGCGATGGCCTCGCGTTGATCAACGAGGTGCGAGCTATCCTGCCGGCCGGCGGTGCCGCGGGGGCGGGAGCGGGTGGAGCGGCGGTGGGGGCGAGGGTGGGGGTAGGGGTACGCTACGGAAACCTGCGCGCCGGTGTTTTCGATCAGCTCTCCGCCGCGCTCGGCCGTACTCACGATGACCGCCAGGCGGCTCGCCTGCTGGTGCTGCTCGCCGAGATATCGATCGACAGAGACGAAGGCACCTTCGTGCCGTTCCTCGACGGCACCGGCACCGGCGTCTGGAGCCGCCGCGCCGCGCTGGCCGCCCTGCTGCGCCTCCATCCCACGCCGGCGCGGGTCCGCCTTGCCGGCGAAGACTTCCGGGGGTTCCTCGCCAGCCCCCCAGACGCAGCCGACCGTTTCCTGTTGCGGGAGCTCTACGAATCGGTGCTCGACGACCGCTTCGTCTCACCCCAGGAAGCGCCGGGGCGGGCGGCGCCGTTTCTCCCCATCTACCGCGCCATCGCCGACGCGCCGGATGAATTGGGTCTCGAAGAGGCCGCCCTGCACGGCCTGCAGCACGCCGGGCAACGCGCCGACGCCCTGCGGCTTTACGCCTACGCCAGGAGTCCCCGGCCGTACCTCCGCCACCAGGCGCTCGACACCCTCTGCCAGATGTTCGGCGTCCCCCTCCGCCAGCACACCGTGATCTCCTACGAGATGCCGCTCGCCCCGGAGGTCGTCGAGCAGGAGCAGCTCATGCAGACCGCGGTCCGCGCGGCGCTCGAGCGCGAGGGCCTGCTCCCTCCCGGCGGTTGACCTTTGTTGAGCTCGCCGATCTTCACGAGGAAATCTGTCACATTGCCGCGCGGCGGGGCGACCGCCGCGCGGACACGTTCAGGTGCTGGTTGTCGGCTCCGCGAGCGGCGCGTGGGTTCGAGTCCCACTCCCTCCGCGACCCGGTTCTTGACGCCGGTTTTGCTTCAGCTTCGGACTACGGGGCAGCGCAGGCCACGCCTCGGCTTTCGGCGGCGTTGAAGACGAGTTGGGTGCAAAGCGCGGCCTGGTCTGTGGTGACGGTCAGAACGGAGAGCGGCACGCCATTTTGGAGGACCCCGCACTGGTCACCGGCTCCGGGTGTATTCCCTCCAGCGGCCAGGCTGAAGATCGTTGGGTCGTACATTACGGGTGGATCGATCGAGGTGATGACGGCGCCCCCGAGATTGACGCAGTAGTTGAGGTTGGCGAGGATGGAGTTGAACTGATCGATGGTGGAGCAGGGGCAGGTCGCCGGCTGGGCCATCACCGACACGTTGTCGACCATCGGTCCGGCGCACGTCCCGTCGTTTTCCAGGCTCGCAAACGAGATCACCGTCGAGGCGCCGACGGCCGTAAAGCTGAGCGAAGCGGCATGCCAGATGTTGGTGCCGTCCAGGTAGCCCTCGGCGAGCGGATCGGCCGAGACCACGGTGGAGCCGCTCCCGGCGCTCGCCTGCATGGTCTTCGGTCCAAAGTAGCAGGGCGAGTAGGAATTGGCGGAATAGGAGAAGCTCATGGTGTACGAAACGCCGGGCGTCGTCGGTATCGTCTGCGAGACCGTTCCCGGTGCGTTGCCGCAGCAGCTGTTCAGGTCGATGAAACGTTCGCCGTCCGCGGCGACCATCGAGTCGGGGACGGTCAAGTCCGCATCCTGCCAGTCCACGCCGCCGCCGCTGACCGTCCAGTTGGGAATCGTGTCCGTCGCCCCAAAGTACCCGATCGGCGCCCAATAGCCGTGGTTGTTGGGCCAGCCGCCGTCGATCTGGGTGGTGCTTTCGAACCCCACCTCGAAGCTTCCGTTCTGGACCAGATTGGGCAGCACCGAGACGTTGTCGACCATCGGCCCGGCGCACGTCCCGTCGTTTTCGAGGCTGGCGAACGAGATCACCGTCGACGCGCTGGCGGCCGTAAAGCTGACCGAAGCGGCATGCCAGATGTTGGTGCTGTCCAGGTAGCCCTCGGCGAGCGGATCGGCCGAGACCACGGTGGCGGCGCTCCCGGCGCTCGCCTGCATGGTCTTCGGCCCAAAGTAGCAGGGCGAGTAGGGGTTGGCGGAGTAGGAAAAGCTCATGGTGTACGCAACCCCGGTCGTCGTCGCTATCGTTTGCGAGATCACGCCCGGTGCGTTGCCACAGCAGCTGTTCAGGTCGATGAAACGCTCGCCGTCCGCGGCGACCATCGAGTCGGGGACGGTTGAGTCCGCGTCCTGCCAGTCCACACCGCCGCCGCTGACCGTCCAGTTGGGAATCGTGTCGGTCGCCCCAAAGTACCCGATCGGCGCCCAATAGCCGTGGTTGCTCGGCCAGCCGCCGTCGATCTGGGTGGTGCTTTCGTATCCCACCTCGAAGCTTCCGTTCTGGGCCAGGTTGGTTTGAGCCGCGGCCGGGCTTGACACCAGCGCCAATGCCAAGCCGACAAGCATGAAAAGGCCGATGACACTTCTCCTCATGAGGAATCCTCCTCTTTCTTCTGATCAGGTAGCGAGATTGCCGCCTCACTACCTATTCGGAATTCGGAGGCCGGACCTATCACGAGTCGTCAACGCAAGGCCTCGATCGCGTCCACCCTGTGCGGTCGGGCGTTCGCTCTCACCCCCCAGCTCGCACTGAGCCGGTGGCGGGCCGTGCCGCTGTTGCCAGCACCTTGAGGTGAGCGAGAAGCGGCGCGGTCGGGACCAGCGCCCCTTCGGCCTGCTTCAGGATGGTCGCCGCGAGCGCTGCGCCCGCGGCGCGTTGGGCAGCGGTGCCGCGCGCCAGGAGCTCGGCGCGCGGCACCTTGCCCACGGCGCAGAGGATGTGCCCGGCACCATAGTACTGCTGCTCGGTCTGCTCGGCGCGCAGCAAGCCTTGGAGCGCCTCCGTGGTGTGTCCGAGTGCCGCCTCGGCGAGAGCGGCTTGGCGCTCTACCTCGATGCCCAGCCACGACTTTGTCACCGGCACCAGCGGCCGGATGCTGGCCATCTCCGCCAGCGCCCGCGCCGCATCGCCCTTGCGCAGGTACCACATCGCTTGCACGAGGCGCGCCTTGAGCGTATCCGGTGCGTTCTCACGGCGGGTGGCGAGGCGCATCTTGAGCGCCATTGCGACCTGCGGGCGGGCGGCGTCGAGCTCGCCGGCGCGCACCAGCGACAGGGCGTAGTTGACGCGGATGACCGCCAGGCTGCCTTCCGAGGAGGATCTGGCGAGCGCGGCAAGCGACCGTTCCCAGGCGCGCGTGGCGGCGCGTTCATCGCCGACCGCGTCTTCGGCCATCGCCAGGTTGTGAAGCATGATGCCGACCGGTGCCGAGGACGGGCCCATCCTGCGGGTCGCGATCGAAATCGCCTGTTGATAGAGCGGGATGGCCTCGCGCCCGCGTCCCGCGAAGTCCAGGCCGCGCGCCAGCTCCGCCATCGCCCAGGCGGTCGCGAAGGAGTCGGCGCCCTTGATGCGACGGTTGGCGGAGAGCGCGGCGCGGAATTCCGCCACGGCCTCGGGGAAGCGCTGCGCGTCGTCGAGGGCCCGGCCGATGTTCTCGTACGTCTCGATGTAATCATTGTCATTCTTGCCATGCAGCTGGCCGTACATTCCCTGGCCGCGGCGCAGCGTCGCGATCGCATCGTCGTGCCAGCCTTCCTTCGAAAGCGTCATGCCGAGCACATCGAGAGCATCCGCCAGGTCGTTGCTCGGGCCGCCGCGCGCCAGGATCGCCACGTTGCGTCGCCGCAGCGCCTCCGCTTCGCGGGTCCGATCGGTCAGATGAAGGATGGCGGCGAGCTCTTCGCGCGCCGTGACCGCCAGCATCCCCTCCGCTCCGGCATGCCGTTCGACGAGTGTCAGCGCCTCGCGTGCGTCGGCCTCGCCGCTGGCCGGATCGAACGTCACATCGCGCAGGTCCGACAGGTTTATCAAGAGGCGGGCCAGGGCGAGCGGCCGGTCCAGGCTGCGCTCGATCGCGACGGCGCGGAGCAGGTGATCGCGCGCCTTGACGGTATTGCCCATGTTCTCCTGGACCTGGCCGAGTGCGCCGTGAATGTCGGAGAGCGCCGCGGCCTGTCCCTTGAGCTCGGTCTCGAGACGCGCTTCGGCCTGGGCGATCAGCGTCGCGGTCGGCACCGGGGCGACCTCGCCAGCCTCGTGCGAGGCGCGGAAGATCGACACCAGGAAGTCGCTGACTTGGCGCGATGCGGCTTCGGCCCGCGTGGCGCGGTTGCGGTCGCTCTCCGCCTTGGACGCGGCGGCGCGGGCGCTCCGTTCGGCGGTGCGTGCCAGGTGCGACTCGAACATCGCCTGGGCGGCGGCCGCGGAGACGGTCGCGGCGAGGAGCAGGGCGGCCGCCGCCGCCGTCCGGCGGCGGGCGAGGAGCTTGCGCAGCACGTAGCCGCGCCGCCCCTGCCATTCGGCAATGGGAAGGCGGTCGCGGAAGCGTCGGATGTCGGCGGTCAGCGAGTCGACCGTGGCATAGCGCTCGGCCGGGTCGCGACGCGTGGCACGGGCGATGATCGCCGCGAGCTCGCGCCGGCGCAGCGCAGACAGGTGTTGCCGGCCGGCCGCCGCCGCGAGGAGCTCGGCCAGGAGCACGCCGAGGCTGTAGATGTCGCTCGCCGTGGAGAGCGCTCCGCGCTCGATCTGCTCGGGACTGGCGTAGCGCGGCGTAAAGGCGTGCGGCGGCGGGGCGGCGGGCAAGGCGGGCTCGGCGCCCGCCTCGACGCGGCCGAGCAGGTGGGCGATGCCGAAGTCGAGCAGCACCGGGCGGCCGCCGGCGTCGATCAGCAGATTCGACGGCTTGAGGTCACAGTGGATGACCAGCTGGCGATGGGCGAACGCCACCGCGTCGCAGGCGGTGAGAAAGAGATCGAGGATCGCCTCGACACCGAGCTGCGCGTGGCGGCAGTGCACGTCGATGTGATTTCCCTCGATGTACTCCATGACCAGGTAGGGCCGCTGGTTCGGTGTCGCGCCGCCGTCGAGCAGGCGGGCGATGTTGGGGTGGGTGAGGTGGGCGAGGAGCTGCCGCTCGCGGGTGAAGAGCGCCAACGCCTGCGGGCTCGGCACGCCCTGCAAGATCTTGAGAGCCGCGCGCTGCTCGAAGTGGCCGTCGCTACGTTCGGCCAGGAAGACGCGCGCCATGCCGCCACGGCCGATCTCGGCCGCGATGCGCCAAACCCCCAGGGTGTCGCCCGGCGCGATCGCGTGCGTCGCCGCTTCGTCGAGCACCGAGGCGATGGGTTGCCAGGCGAGCGTCGTACCAGTGGTCACGGCGTGGAGTGCCAGCACCTCGGCGATCACCCCTGCATCGTCGGTGAGCCCCGCCAGGGCCGCGGCGCGCTGGTCGGGCGGCAGCTCGGCGACCACGGCGAAGAGGCGCTTGATGGTTGCGTACTGCTCGGGGCTCATGTCGATCGCGGCCTGCGCGGTTGCGACGGGTGGAGAGCATGCCGTTGGAAACCTGGCGGCTGGTGCTGCGGCGGCGCATGCCGCCGCGGCGGGTCCCTGCGCGCCGGGGCGCCGAGCGCCTTGTTGAGCCAGGCGCGGGCGAAGCGGAGCTCGCGGTCGACCGTCGGCACCGAGATGTCGAGGAGGCTCGCGATCTCCTCGCGGTCCAGGCCGCCGAAGCACTTGAGATGCATGATCTGGCCGCAGCGCGCATCGAGCCGCGCCAGGCGTTCGAGCGCGTCATCGATGACCAGCAAGTCGACCGCCGCCGCGCCGCTGCCGCCAGCCGCCTCCGCCACGTCCGCCAGGGTGACGCGCAGGGCGCCACCGCCGCGCTTTCCGGCGGCACGCGCCCGCGCGTGATCGACCAGGATCGAGCGGATGGCGAGCGACAGCGTGGCAAAGAAGTGCGCTCGGTTCTGGAACTCGGCGGGCGACGGCAGGAGGCCCAACAGAGCCTCGTGCAGCACCTCGGTCGGCGAGAGCGTGACCGGGTGGCTGCCGCGGCTCACTCGCCGGGCGGCCACCGCCTTGAGCTGGTCGTAGACCTGGTCGATGAGCTCGCCGAACGCAGTGCCGCTTCCCTGGCGCCAGGAGCGGAGGAGGGCGGTGAGCGGCGGCGGCTCGGGGGGCGGGGTTGGAGGCATCGTGCCAGGGAGCGATGCGGTGATCGGGTGCCGCCAGGAGACAAGCTCCCGGCAACTCCAGCCGCGCCCGCAATGAGTCGTGTGCGGTGCCTGAGCTTCCTTGTGCAGCCGTCCATTATACAGCTATGCAGCACAGGTGTGTGGGTGCAGCGCCGGCCCGTCGCTGCGAGCGTTCACTGGTGCTGGACCTGCGGTTGCAGCACTTTCCTGGCGTACACTTGGTCGAGACCGTCGAACGCCGCAGCGAGATCGCGCGGCGCCTCCGGCGGCTCGCCTGAAACGCCCAAGACGCAAGGAGAATGGATATGGCCGATCTCGTTACGTGCCTGTGGTTCGACCACGGCGAATCAAGCAAGGCGGCGGAATTCTACGCCGCGACATTTCCCGACAGCCATGTCGACCGGGTGAACGCTGCCCCCGGTGATTTTCCCGGCGGCCACGAAGGCAGCGAGTTGACCGTCGAATTCACGGTGCTCGGGCGGCGGTTCGTCGGTCTCAACGGTGGCCCGAATTTCACGCCGAATGAATCGGTCAGCTTCATGGTCGTTACCGAAGACCAGGAAGAGACCGACCGCTACTGGGACGCGATCGTCGGCAATGGAGGCGTCGAGAGTGCCTGCGGCTGGTGCAAGGACCGTTGGGGCTTTTCCTGGCAAATCACGCCGAGGCGGCTGCTTGACCTGACGACGAGTTCCGACCGTGGCAAGGCAAAGCGCGCCTTCGAGGCGATGATGACGATGACGAAAATCGACGTCGCCAGGATCGAAGAGGCGGCGGAAGCCGCCTGAAGGGCGCCCGCCAGGGCTGAGCCGGAGCCTGCACGTCTCATCGAGAACCAGGAGGAGCGCTCCGCGGCACTCCACCGCGCACCGCGGAGAGCGGCGAGCCCAACACCGATCTGGGCAGTCGGCGGCCACTTTTACTCGGCGCCGAACCCACCTCCAGCGTCGCCCTTTCGGCCAATCCCTCCAATGCTTGAGTGAGCGGCGCGGCTGCGCCGGCGCAGGTGCGCCGCGGTGGGTTAGGCCGCTTTGCGGCGCGGTCAGGGGCCCGGCGGCGGCTCGACGGCGGCCAGCCAGGTGGTGAAAGCGGCGCCGAAGTCCAGGTGGCCAGCTGGCAGCGGCAGCCATTGGGCGAAGTCGGGGAAGGCGCGCAGGCCGTCGAGGAAGAGCGGCACGCCGGTGGGCTGCCTGCCGGCTTCCGACCCTCCCGCGATGCGGGCCAGCGCCGCGGTGTCGGGCAGGTCGGGGAAGTACGCGGTCAGATTTGCCACCACCTCGGGCAGCGCCTGCCGGCGGCGGCGCCGAACTAGCTCGAAGGCGGCCAGGCAGGCGCCGATCGGATCCACCCACTTGATGGACAGCGCCTGATCAAGCCGGGCGTCACTGACGTCAGTTTCGAGGCGTCGCCGGCGGCGGAAGGCGCGGCTGAGCTGGGCCAGGAAGCGAAGATCCTGCAGGGCGTTTCTGCCGGCAAGCATCTGTTGCATCCCCGTGGGCAGAGAGCCCAGAAGATGTCCCAGCGGCAGCAGAAACTGGCTGACGCGCGGCACGTGCTCTTCGTCCAGGGTCAAGACGATAAGAGTGCCGCGGTTCGGTATGGCGAAACTCGCGACCGTCGAGGGCGCCATGTCGTCCACCTGCAGCGAGACCAGCATGCCACCCGATCGCGGAGCGAAGACGGCGTGGCGAATGCCTGGCATCGCCGTGGGCTCCGCCGCGGACTGCCAGACCAGTGAGGCTGTCGCGCCGGCGATCTGGGGTGAGGCTTCCGGTGTCGCGGGCACCTTCAGTTCGGTGACGGCCACTTTGAGCGTGGTGGCCGGCTGCTCGAAGCCCGCCAACACATAGAGGGGAGAGCCGCCCTGTGCAATCTGCGAAAAATTGCCCAGCGGCAAGGTGGCGATCTTGCTGTAGTCGCCCTGCGAACCGAGAATGCGGCCGCCGCCCAACAGGGTGAGCCACAGATCTAGGTCCGGATCCGCGATCGGGCCGCCGAGCGATTCGGAAAAGTCGAGCCCGTCCTGCGCCGCAGGCAGCAGGCGCGCGATCGACTGATGAGGGATGCTATCTCCCCACGCCGCAGGGTTCAAGACCGTACGCTCTCCCGGCTGCAGATAGATCTCCCGGCGCAGCAGGGCCGGCCCGTGCGGGGTGTTAAACGTCACCGCGTAGGTGCCGGGTGTGAGCGCCGCAGTGACGGACCTCTCGAAGAACGACTTGATGCCGGTTTCGACGTTGTGCAAGGCGACCTCGCTCCCCTGCGGCACGAGCAGATCCACCTGTGCTGCCAGGCTCTCGCTGCTGGCGCCGCCGATCTCCCCATCGCCGTCCCATCCGCCGCCGAGCAGAGGCTTGAATTCGACGGTCGCGTCCTCGAACAGCTCGACGGGCGCCTCGCCGGCCGGCAGCACCTGCGTCGCGGGCAGGTTGAGGCGCACTGTGTAGAAATCCGGCTCCAAGGCGAGCACCAGCCGCTGCTGGTCGAACGCGTGCGCCGTTTCTGCAGGCGAGGTCGAGCGTTTCAAAAACAAGGTGCCGGTGAGGCCCGTGTGGGCGGACGCCAGATTGACGGTCAAATTGCACAATGGCACGGGTTTGATCTTGGCGAGAATCGCATCCGCTTCGCCGTCCTCGCCTGCAACCCAGTGAGTGATGGGTTGCCTTGACGCTAGACGCTCCTTAAGGAATCGGCGCAGGGACTCGTAATTGACCACCATCGCATCGGCCATGGGCAGTTGCCAGATCTTGGCTTTACCTGCACCCCTGAGGCCCGCTTCGAGGGTCGAGGCGAAGGGGCCACCCACCAGCGCCGGGGCTCCCCGTACCGTGGATTGCAGGACGTAGATCGTGGACTCTTCAGAATCTTGCGCATCTTGCTGCAGCTGGAGCCCTACTTGGACGGAGTTCGGCTTGAGGATATTCCGGCAGGCGTCGATGAAGTGGAAATGATGACCGATGCCCATGTTCGTCTGTAGCCAGCCGACGATCTCGTCAAGCTTGAAGCAGCTGGCGCTCGACACCTTGCCATTCTTGAAATCGGCAGTGACCAGGACATCCGAGCGGGAGCCCGGTGTGCCCTCAAAGCAAAATCCGTGGCCGCTGAAATAGAAGAACAGCTCTTCGGTCATGTTGCGTCCTGCGGTCTTCAGGTCTTCCAGAGCCGTGATGAGATCCTCGCGGGAAGCGCCGCGACCGCCGGCAACCTGCGGTTCGGAGCAGAACAGAAGCTGCGTCTCAGGGGGGTTCCTTCCCTGATCGGATTGCCACCTCTGTTCCAGCCAGGCGCGGAATCTGTTGGCGGCCGCGAGCGTTCCTGGCAGGATATCCGCCAGCCCTCCCTGGTCGATGCGTGGGTACCGTTCGATGGCAATGATGAGGGCGCGGGAAGTCATGATGGTTCTCTGTCAACTCGCCAGTCAGGCTGGCGCGGAGGCGAACGGGCGCAAGGCATCGGCATCGAGCGCCTCGTTGCGGTACATGAAGAAGCCCGCGCGGTGAATGCCTACCGCGCGGCCCGATTCCAGCGAGAAGATCGGCGATCCCGAGCTGCCCCCCGTGGTCGAACAATCATGAAACAGATCAGGGGCTTGGGTACCGTCTAGCGACTCTCCCAAGGCGGCACGTTTGACGCCAAACCTTCCCTGGTAGACGGCCGACAAGAAGAGCGGATTGCGACCTGCATCCGCGGCAGGGTAACCGACCGCGACGACGCGGTGCCCCGCTTCGACGGCTGCCGGCGCGATGTCGACGACGGGCCGGCCGAGCTTACGTACGGCGAGCAGGACGATGTCGAGATGCGGATGGATCGCGGCCACATCCTCGATCTCGACGGTATGCTCAGGTGCGTCAGTCGATTTTTCCTCGCGTTGAAAGAGTACGCGGGCCTGCCCGGGTTCGAGCTTTTCAGCGCCGAAGCTCAGGTCGTCCAAGACGTGCCGGTTGGTGGCGAGCACTCCGTCCTGCACCAGGAAACCGCTACCGACCTGGTTGCCGTCCGCGCTCTCGATCCGGCCGATGGAGTAAAGCAGCGGCTGGATTTTCTTGCGGAAGGCGCTCCACAAGTCCTTGAGCTCGGGCGGCTGCAGATTGTGTTCCGGCGTGTCCGGCAGGTCGTCCAGCATGCCTCCATGGGAGAGCGGTGCCGGACGCAGGACGCGAATGACGATTTCCAGGGCGGCCAACTGGGTGGCGGAAGGCGCTACGCCGTTGCGCAGCTGGTCCCATGCGGCCTGCGCGGCCACTTCGCTGGCGGGAATCGTGACCGGTCCGATGATGGCGCGCGTTTTCTTGAGCGCCTGGGAAATCTGGTGCGGTCCCAGCGCCCGATCGGCGCGGGCGAGAAGAAGCTGCTCCCTGGTGGTGAGCGGCAGGGCGTTCACGCCACCAACTCGCGCTCGTAGATGACTCGCCCCTCGGGGTCGAGGACCTGCTCGGCGAGCCGCGGTCCGTCGAGCGTGAGGATGGCATAACCGTGCGGCAGGAACTTCTCCGCTTCGTCGCCGAGATAGGGGTTGCGGCCTTCGAGCACGAGCGCGGCCGGGATCGGGTTGCCGTTGCCGTCCAGCTTCGCCGCGGCTCGTCGCCAGTCCGCCGCGGTCTGATCCGGCGCGGCCGGCAGCTCTTTGGTTGTGGCCCGGCTTTCGGGCATCCCGCCGTGGCCGATGCAGCGCGCCCAGATGCCGGATCGCGGGTCGCATTCCTCGTAGAGGCAGCAGCGATGCTCGTGTCCCCAATACCAGGCGAAGATGCGCCGGCTGGCGAGGATCTCGGCGAAGCGCGGGTGTTGCCACAGCTTGTCGCCCTGGGCGTCAAACTGCGAGTAGAGCTGGTGATGGGAGAAGAGCACGACCTTGCGGTTTTCCGCCTGCGCGAGAATCGCTTGCAGCCAGGCCACCTGTTCGTCGTCGATCGCATGATCCAGGTACGCCACATCGAGCCCCACCAGGGTCCAGTGATCGTTCTGCAGGGCGAAATAGCTCGCATCCTGGTGAAAGGCTGCCAGGGTGTCGTCGAAGTAGGCGTAGCCGCCGGAGTACATGTCGTGGTTCGAGTTGAGCGCCCGCTGCAGCGCGTCATCGCGGGCCGGCCACAGATCGAGGAAGCGCTCCCGAACCTCCTTCCTGGTGCCGGCGTAATAGACATCTCCCAGGTGGAGCAGCAGGGCGAACGGATTCTTGTCGTCGCGGATGGCCCGTGCGATCTGCGGCGCGCCGTAGAGTCCCGTCCCCCAATCGCCGACGACCACGATACGCCCGAAGTTGGGAAAGGCCGCAGGTGCGGACCGGCTCGGCCGCAGCAGAGGGTGCTTGCGCGGGTTCCTGATCTTAGCCCAGGCGACCGTCGCCCACCCTGGCCAGTCATGGGTGTCGAACTTTGCCTCCATGCCGCCGCCGGGGAGGGGTTCGAGGCGCAGTTGGGCCGCCTCGCCGGAAGCGAGGAGGCTCTGCAGGCGCGATGACGGCCCGTGCTGGGCGGTGACCAGAACGGCGTCGCTGCCCGCCCGGCGTTCCGCCTTGCCAAGTTCGGTCAGGATGGAGCCGAGGGTCGCCATGGCGACGGCGGCTTCGAGGCCGTCGTCGGCCGCTCTTTCGACGACAACCGATTCCGCGCTCGTGAGAGCTTTTTTCACCTCGCGGAAAGTGACGATGACAGGTGCCGAAGATGAGTCTGACATCGCAGTACCTTAGCGGAGGCTCGCGTTCTGCGCAACGATATTGCCCGAGACCAATGGATGGCGATGCCCGTTCGCGTGCCCGGACTTCAGCGGGCGAGGGCGGGGTAGCTGTCGAACCAGCGGCGGGGGCGGATGACGATGGCCGGCGCGAAGCTCCACGCCTGTGCTCAAGGGGCCGTAGGCGGCGGAGAGGATGCCGTCGCTGTGGCCGCCGGCGAAACGCAGGCGGGCTTCGATGTCGGCTTTGCCCGAGGTGACGGCGAGGTTGTCGATGGCGACGTAGCCGTTGCCGAGCGTCAGCTCGCCGCTCGCGTCGATGGGGTGGAGGTCGAGCAGGGGTCGAGCCAGGAGAGAGGCGGCCACGAGGCGCCAGCCGGCGGCGCGGCGGATGGGTGCTCAAAGACTGCCGCGACGCCCGGCATGCTGGCGAAGGAAAAAAGAACGGGCGGCGAAGGCTGGTCGAAGACAGGTCGGGCGCGCAGGGCCATTCTTCTTGGGCATTGGAACTGGATCCCGTGTCCACCAAGGAGAGTGGCCTATGAATACCTCCCGTCCTCACACGATCGTCGACCCGAGCCCGTCCCAATGCCGGCCCAGGAGAGGTGGTCTCACGGTGGTCACGATTGCCGCGTCCTTGCTTCTGCCGCTCGCGAGCTGGGCCCGCGCAGACGTGCCGCCCGGACTCGTCTATACCCCGGTTCCGCCGTGCGTTCTGGTCCGCACCGCTGGGTCGCCGGCAGGTAGGATGGCAGCTGACGAGACTCGCGAGTTCCTGGCGCGCGGGGCGACGAGCCTCTCAGCGCAGGGCGGAACGGCCTCCGGCTGTGGAATCCCGGACGACGCTGCTGTCCTGTCGGTGTCGCTTCGCGTCGCCAATGCGGCGGGCGCCGGGCAGCTCAAGGCGTGGGCGAGCGATCAGGCGGAGCCACCAACGGTCCTGGTGGATTACGCCTCCGGGGGCACCGGGATCAGCATTCCTGCGACCGTCGAATTGTGTTCGGCAAGCTGTGCGGCAGATTTCGAGATCAAGACCGTGAAGAGCGGCGCCCAGGTGCGCGTGGATGTCGTTGGGTACTTCGCCCCCGGCGCGACCGGCGCACAAGGGCCACCCGGCCTTCCGGGCACGACCGGTCCGCAGGGTCCCCCGGGTTCGCCAGGCCTCCCTGGTGCGCCAGGTCTCCAGGGACCGCCGGGGCCGATGGGACCCGTCGGCCCGCAAGGCCCACAGGGACCGCAAGGCGTCTCTGCGCCGGGTGGCGTGCGAGTGTTCACCGCTTCCCAATGCAGCAGCGGCTGCACGCTTGTGGTCCCCGCCGGAGTCGGCCAGGTGGTCGTCGAGGCCTGGGGAGCCGGTGGTGGAGGTGGTGGCGCCATCACCAGCAGCGGTAGTGGCGATGGCGGCGGGGGCGGCCAGGGCGCGCATCTGCGCGGAACGCTGACCGTACAGCCCGGTGACTCGCTCCAGGTCGTGGTCGGGGCTCACGGTGGCGGCGGAGTGGGCTACAGCGGCGGCACGACGTTCACCCTGGCAAACGGCACCGACGGAGGTAGCACCACCTTGTCCGTGAACGGCGGCTCGGCGCTCAACGCGGGCGGCGGTAAGGCTGGAACTGCGGCATCGGTCCAGGGCTTGAGCGTCGTCGACGGTGCCGGCGGACTCGGGGGCTCCCCGAACCAGGTGCTGGGTCTCGCTTTGGTGCAAGATATCGGCGCGGAGGGTGGAACCATTATCGTTTTCCTCCCGGGCGGCAATCCGGGGCTGGCGGGAAGCGGCGGAGCAGGAGGCTTCATCGAGACCTTTCTGGGACTGACCGTTGTCAACGGCGGCGACGGCGTCGACGGCCTGTTCATCGTCGCGATGTCGCCGTAGCACGATGCAGAAACAACCCCTGAGGTCGCGGCGATCTCGCCGATGGGCGTGGAGGGCATCGCGGACGGGACGGCCAGGAGCGTATCGTCGGGCTCAGCGCCATGCGCGTTTGAGAAAGGGAGAATTGCCATGAAGAAGCCCGTAAGGATGCTGTCTCTGCGCCGCGAAGTCGTACAACTTCTCACCCGTCCGGAGGTGCTCCGGTTGCCGATCGGGGGCATGGGCAGCACGGTCCATACGGCCACCGGCTACCTATACAGCTGCGGGTGCCCGTAGAGCAGTGAGCTGCGCCGCGGCGGCGGCCGGAAGTGCGGCGGCGGGCCGCCGGGCTGCTGGCGGCCACCTCGCTGTCTTGGTTACGCGAGGTGGCCGCCCGTCACCTTTCATAACTCCGGCTGCGGCGGCGAGGCTCATTGATCGCCATGGGAACGGTCGCCTTGGGGGTGGCCGTCGCGGCGGCGCTGGTCGCGGCGGCGGTGCCGGTGCTCTGCGCCCAGCCTCTGCCGGCGGCGATTTGGCTACCACTGGGGCGGCGTCAGCTCGCTCGTCAGGGGACGGCTCACCAGTTGGCCGCCGGGGGACGCGCTGCCCAGCGGCACGGTCACCGGGCTCGCTCGCGACGGCAGGGGGGAGATCTGGGCGTCGACGACGACCGGCCTTGCGCGGTTCCGCGGCGGGCGCGCTTATCGGCGGCGCGCGTCCGCGCATGGTGGAGCGGCCTTTTGCCCGTTCAGCGCTTCAAGGTCTGGTCGTAGAACTGCGCCAGGTCGGCCTTCAGCTGGGTGAGCGCCTCGGGATGAAGGTAAATCATGTGGCCGGACTGGTAGTAGCCCCAATGGAGATTCTTCGCAAGGCTCGGATCGAGTCCCATGTGACCGACGGTGTACTCCGTCTCGAAAAACGGCGTGGCGAAATCGAAGTAGCCGTTGGCGAAGAAGACATGGAGCCCCGGGTTGCGGCTCAGCGCCTGGCGCAGGTCCTCGGCCACATCCGGCATTGCGGCGCGTCCCATATCAGTGCGGTGACGGTCGTCCCAGTTGCCGCCAATCTCCTGAAAGTTGTTCTCGCGGTAGAGATCCTCGGTCTCGAACTTGAGATCGCCTCGCAGATAGGCGTTGAAGGCGCCCACGAAGGCCGGGGCGATGGACTGGTCGGCGGCATCGTACTCCGTGGCCTCGCCCGCGGCGTCGTGGTCGATGCCCTTGAACCGTGCGTCGAGCTGGCCGATCGTGCGCCGCTCGCTGCGCAGCAGCTCCTTCTCGAAGCGAGCAGGACTGATGCGCAGGTTGGCGTTGCGGAGAAACGCGATCGGCAGGCCGGTGTAGCGGTGGAGCTTCTCCGCGGTCGCGGCAGCCACGCTCTCGCTGATGTGATCCCCGGCGGCGAGAGCCTGGAGGTACTCGCCGAGCGCAAAGCCGCGGACTTCGGCCAGGAAGGCCGGCAGATCGGCGGGCTGCGGGTCGAGCCGCTTGTGGTACCAGGCGGCCGCGGCCATGGTGGGTAGATAGAGCGCATACGGAGTGTCGCTCGAGAACGGTGGGCCGTTGAAGTCGTCCCACGCGTTGAGGTACGACGAGACCATCACCACGCCGTTGAACGCGACGCCGGAATCGAGCAGACGGTTGAGCAGGCCAGCGGCGCGGGTCGTTCCGTAGGATTCGCCGAGCAGGAACTTCGGCGAATTCCAGCGGCCGTTCTGGCTCACCCAGCGCTGGATGAACTGGGCAAACGCCGCGATGTCCGCGTCCGTGCCGTAGAAGTCCTTGCCCTCCCCTTTGCCGATGATGCGCGAGAAGCCGGTGCCCATGGCGTCGATGAACACCAGATCCGTCTTGTCGAGCAGGGTCGAGGCATTCTCGGCCACGGTGTAGGGCGGCGGCGGCGAAGGCGCGCCGTCGGTCGTCACCACGCGCACCGGACTGAACGAGCCCATGTGAAGCCAGATCGACGAGGAACCCGGTCCGCCATTGAAGCAGAAGGTCACGGGCCGCGCTTTCGCGTCCCGGCCGTCTGCCGTGTAGGCGACCGAGAACATCCGTCCGATCGGCTCATCCTTGTCGTTCTTGAGCTCGATGGTGCCCGCCGTCGCCGTGTAGTTGATCGCGGTTCCGCCGACGGAAATGTGGTGATGGGTCTGCGATGGCTTCGGGGCCTCCGACTTTTTCTCATCCGCGGCCTTGTCGTCTTTCTTTTCGGGCTCCGCGGCCGTCGCCACGGCCGCCACGATCAGCCACGCTCCACACGCCAGCGCCCAACGCTTGTCGATCCTCACGCTCGTGCCTCCTCGATCTGTGTCCGTGCGACCGGAGAGGCCGCAGCGGTCCTGCCCGCGCCAAGTCCCACCGATCCGGGTTCCTGCCGAGTCAGGAACGATATCTCGTGCTGCCTGCTTCGGGGGTCGGGACACAGCTGCAGCCTGCACGATATACGACCGGCCACGCTGACGGGTTGCAGCCGCGAGCCGCCCGCTGTCCGCCTGCGCCGATTGGGCACCGCGGCGGGTGGCCCCGCAAACCGTTCGCTGTCGCCGGCCGAGCGGCAGAAGATGGCGGCGCTGCTGGCGGTGCCGGTTCCGTCAGGCGGCTGAGGCTGGCGCAGCTGGGCAGGGGGATTTGCGGCCGATCACCAGGCCGAAAATGTCGGCGCGCCTTTCGAGGTCGAGGAAGCCGGCGGCGGTGAGAAGTTCCTCCACGTCGCCGTAGCTGGGCTGCCAGGTGTCGCGCCCCATGAAAAAGGCGTGGAAGACCGGTTCGATGTTGCCGGTCCAGTCGTCTTCGAAATAGGTCTCCTTGACCAGGATGGTGCCCCCCGGCTCAAGCGCCTGGTGGATCTTGGTCAGGATGGCCAGGTCCTGCTCCGGCGTCCAATTGTGGATGATGTTTGACAGCAGCGCCACGTCGGCGCCCCGCGGCAGGTCGTCGATGAAGAAATCGCCGGCCACGAAGCGGACGTCGTCGCCGTCGCCGGCTTCCCGTATGCAGCGCCAGGCGAACTCTTCGGCCTTGGGCTGGTCGAAGAGGATGCAGCGCAGGTGCGGGTTATGGCGGCGCACGCCGAGCGAGATGCCGCCCGACGCGCCGGCGACGTCGAGCAGCACGCGGTGCCCCTTGAACGAATAGAGCTGCGCCAGCTGCTCGCCCCAGATGATGCGGCGGACGTTGACGTCGATGAAGTGATCTTCGTCGGACAACCGTTCGTAGCCATCGGTGGTCGGCGGATCGAGCAGCAGCGCCAGCAACTTCTCGCGCGACAGGTTGAACTTGAAGACCGCCTGCAGCTCTTCGAAATCGCGATCGTCGGCGAGCAGGAATGGGCCGATCTGCGGCGCGTTGGCCAGCTGCTTGTCGCGATAGACGAGCAGCCCTTCGCGGCACAGGAACTGCGCCATGACGCGCGCCGACCAGACCGGCAGCGCGAGCATGGCGGCCAGCTCTTCCACGGTGGCGCGGCGGCCGGCCGGCTTTTGGAATACGCCCATGTCGATGGCTACGGCCAGCATCGTGCTGGTCATCTTGCCGGCGGCCAGCGCCCGCACGCGATCCATGAAAAGCGCTTGGTCCAGGTTTCGCGCCAGCTTGTTGGAGTCGATGGTCATGGACGGATCGCCTTTTCTTGCGCACCCTGCGTCCTCGGCCTGCCGGGCACGCACCGGTTGTTGGAGCTCAGCACGGGGGCGCGACCGCGCCGGGCTGGACGGATCGCATCGTTGGTCCTCAGGCACATGTGTGCGCCGGCCACACCCGCGCCTTGCGGCGAGACCGCAAGCGCCAGGCATAGCCCGCCCGTTAATGAGTGTGCTCTAGCTTAAGGAAAAGAGACAGGCGGCGATGAATCTCCGGGCGCCCCTGCCGTGGCCATACGGGGTTGGGGCATTCGCAGCATCTCATTAATAGACATACTTGACAAACAACAAAATGTAACTATATTTAGATGCGTAAGTGAGAATAGAAGTTAGAAAGTTGGAGGTGACTTCGATGCTGACCATAGGCAAGCCGCTCGCCGATATGAACTTGAGCGAGTTGGGCCACGTGAGAATCGCTCCTTTCCTGCTGCGCCTGGCGATCTGCATCGCTCTTGCGGCCGGAGCCATGGCGCTGATCCTGACCTCGCACGGCTGGCTGACCGCCGTCGGGATCGTCGCGCTGGGGCTGATCTATGCGCATGCCGTCGAGCTGCAGCACCAGGCCCTGCACAACACCGCCCTGCCCAGCAAGAGCTGGAATCGCATCGTCGGCTTCCTCCTCGGCCTGCCGATGCTGGTCTCGTATTCGGACTATCAATACAGCCATCTGCGCCATCACCGGCTGTTGGGCACCAAAGACGATCGTGAGTTCTTCAACTACGGTTACGACCATCTGACGTCGCTGAAACCGCTGGTCCTGCACCTGCTGATGGCGCGCCACTACCGCGACGTCACCGTGTTCATCGCCCAATCGCTGGTCGGTCGCACCAAGCAGTCGATCACCAAGCGCGACTCCGCCGAACACGTGCGCGCCGAATACCAGTTGATGGCCGTCTTTCTTGCCACCATGGCGGCGATCACGATCTATGCCCACACCGGGCTGTTCCTCAAGGTCTGGCTGCTCCCCCTGCTGATCGCGGTGCCGGCGCACGCCTTGATCGAGCTGCCGGAGCACTGGGGGCGCGATCACGGCACGCTCGACGTGGTGACCAACACCCGCACCATCCGCGCCAGCTGGCTCGGCTACTGGTTTACCAACGGCAACAACTACCACATCGAGCACCACTGGCTGCCGGCGGTGCCCAACGACCGCTTCCCCGAGGTGCACGGCAGGATCGCCGACCAGATCCAGGTCGACACCTATCCGGGGTTCTATTGGCGCTTCCTCCAGGAGCTGTTCCGCAACACTTTCTCAAGCCGCGGCGAAGCGGAAAAGCTCGCCTGACGGCGGGTCTTGATCATGTTGCTGGAACGGCTGAAGCAGTGGGCGCGCCTCCGCTCCGGCCACCCGGTCTACACCTTTCTGGACAGCGCCGGCGGCGAATCTGCGAGCCTGACTTTCGCCGAGCTCGAACGGAAGGTGCGGGGGGTGGCGGCGGCGCTCCAGGAGCGCGCCGCGGCCGGCGACCGCGCCCTGCTGCTCTACCCTCCGGGCCTCGATTTCATCGTCGCCTTCCTGGGATGCCTGTACGCCGGCACGATTGCCGTGCCTGCCTACCCGCCGCGCCCGGGCCGCGGCGCTTCACGCCTGCGGGCGATCGCCAGGGACACCGAGGCGCGCTGGCTGCTGACCGGCGGCAGTGCCGCGGCCGCCATCCAGGCCGCGCGGCAGGAGGCTGGCGACCTGCCGGAGCTTGCCGCGGCGCAGATCCTGATCACCGACCAGCTGCCCGCGAGTCTGGCCGACGCCTGCCAGGAGCGCACGCCGGCGGCCGAAGACATCGCCTTCCTGCAATACACCTCAGGCTCCACCGCCGACCCCAAGGGGGTGATCGTCACCCACGGCAACCTGGCGCACAACGAGGAGATGATCCGCCGCGCCTTCCGCCAGAACGAGGACTCGGTGGTGGTGGGATGGCTGCCGCTGTACCACGACATGGGGCTGATCGGTAACGTCCTGCAGCCGCTCTACGTCGGGGCGCGGGCGATCCTCATGTCGCCGCTCACCTTCCTGCAGCGGCCGGCCCTCTGGTTGGAGGCGATCAGCCGCTACCGGGCGACGACCAGCGGCGGACCCAACTTCGCCTATGAGCTGTGCGTGCGCAAGGTTGGCGCCGCGGGACGAGCGGAGCTCGACCTCGCCAGCTGGCGGCTCGCCTTCAACGGCGCCGAACCGGTGCGCGCGCGCACGCTGGACGAGTTCGTCGCGGCGTTCGCTCCCTGCGGCTTCCGCCGCGACGCCCTGTACCCCTGCTACGGTCTTGCCGAAGCGACCCTGTTTGCCGCCGGGGGTGCCGCCGGCGACGGCCCCGCGCTGCAAGACTTCGCCGCCGCCCCGCTGGATGCCCACCAGGCGCGGGTCGATACCGCCGCCCCGCAGCGCCGGCTGGTGGGGTGCGGCGGTCCCTTCATGGGGCAGACCCTGGCCATCGTCGACCCCGAGACGCGGCGCGCGAGCCCGGCCGGCCGGGTCGGCGAGATCTGGCTCAGCGGGCCGAGCGTCGCGCGCGGCTATTGGCGCCGGCCGGAGGCGACGGCCGAGCTGTTCCAGGCTCGCCTCGCCGCCGAGAGCGCGGCGCCCGCTGCCGGCGCGCCGGCGTACCTGCGCACCGGCGATCTCGGTTTTCTGCACGCCGGCAACCTCTACGTGACCGGTCGCCGCAAGGACCTCATCATCTTGCAGGGCAGGAACTTCTACCCGCACGACGTCGAGCTGGCCGTCGAGGGGGCGCACCCCGCCCTGCGTCCAGGGTGCGGCGTGGCTGTCGGCGTCGACACCGGCGGCGAGGAACGCCTGGTGGTGCTGTGGGAGCTGGACCGCACCGCCGCGCCGCCAGACCCCGAAACCGTCGCCACCGTCGCCGGCCTGGTGCGCCAGCGCGTCGGCCAGGAGCTGGACGCCGCGGTCGCCCAGGTGGTGTTCCTGGCTCCAGGCAGCATACTGAAGACCAGCAGCGGCAAGCTCCGCCGCAGCGCCTGCCGCGCGGCCTGGCTCGCCGGCAGCCTGCCGGTGGTGGCGGAAAGCAGCGCCGAGCCGCCCGCCGCGGACGCCACAGCCGCCGCACTCGACGCGCACGACGCGAGCGCGATGGCGGACCGCGAACGGCTGCTGGCCTTGCCGCCCGCGGCGCGGCGCACGGCGCTCGCCGCCCTGCTGCGCACCGCCGCTGCCGCGGTGATGCGTATGCCGGAAGACCTGCTCCCCGCGGACGTGGCGCTCACCCGGCTTGGGCTCGACTCGCTGGCCGCCGTCGCCCTCCAACAGCGCCTGCAAGCGACGCTCGGGCTGTCGTGCGATTTTGTCGAGCTGCTCGACGGCCTGGACCTGGACCGCCTGACCGGCCGCCTGCTGGTGGGACTGACCGCGGCGCCGCCCCCCTGCGCGCCGCCCGCGGCCGCGGCGCCAGCCGCCCCCACCCCTCCCACCGCCGCCGCCGGCGACGCGGCGCGGCCGCTCACCGACGCCCAGCTCAGCCTCTGGTACCTGGACCGCCTGGCCGGTCACAGCGGCCCCTATCACCTTGCCGGCGCGGCGGCGGTGATGTCGCTGCACGGGGAGCGCGCGGCGCTCGACGTCGCCGCCCTGCACCGGGCGCTCGACGCCTTGGGCGAGCGCCACACCATCTTGCGCACCACGTTCGACGATCACGACGGCCTGCCGCGCCAGCGCCTGCTCGCCGGCCTGCGCCCCGAGCTGACGCTGCACGACGCGCGCGGCCTCACCCCCGCCGCCCTGGCGGCGCGCGTCCAGGACGAGGCGTACCGGCCGTTCGACCTGGCCGCGGGACCGCTGCTGCGCCTGGCACTCTTTGACGGCGACGCCGAAACCCGGCTGCTCTTCGTGGTGCATCACATCGCGGCGGACTTCGCCGCCGTCGCCCTGCTGCTGCGCGACCTGGCCGCGCTCTACGCCGGCCAGGCCCTGCCGCCGCCGCCCGCCGCCGCTGCCGCCGATCCCGCCGCCGCGCCGGTCGCGTTCCCCTCCGCCGCCCGCGACGAGCAGCTATGGGCCTATTGGCGCGACCGGCTCTCACCGCCGCCGCCGGCGCTCGCCCTGGCCACCGACCGGCCGCGGCCGCCAGTGCAGAGTTGGTCCGGCGCGGCCGCGATGCGGGATCTCGGACCCGACCTGCACGCCGCGCTCGCGGGCCTCGCCCGCGACTCCGGGGCGACGCTGTTCGCCACGCTGCTGGCCGGGTTTCTGGCGCTGCTCCACCGGCACTCGGGGCAGGCCGACCTGGTGGTGGGATCGCCTGCCGGGACCCGTGCGCGCCCGGCGACCCCGGACGCCGCCGGCTACTTCGTCAACCCGCTGCCGCTGCGCTCGCAGCTGGCCGGCGACCCCACGTTCGCCGCCTTTGTTGCCCACACCCGCGCCACCGTGCTGGCGGCGCTGGCGCACCAGGACCTGCCGTTCCTGCGCCTGGCGGAGCGGCTGCGTCCCGAGCGAGACCTCAGCCGGTCGCCGCTCTTCGACACCCTGTTCGTGCTCCATCAGGGCGCGTCGCCCGCGGAGTCGGCGCTGGCGCCCTGGGCCCTGGGCTGGCCGGGCGCGCGGCTGCCTTTCGCCAGCCAGGTTTTGGAATCGCGCCCGATCGGCGAGCGCTTCGCCCCCTTCGACCTGGTGCTGCGCCTGGCGGCAGGCACCGGTGGACTGCTGGCGTCGTTGCAGTACAGCACCGCGCTCTTCGACGCCGCCACCGTCCTCCGTATGCTCGGCCATCTGCAACAGCTGCTGGCCGCCGCCGCGACCGCGCCCGGCCGCCGGGTCGCCGAGCTGCCGCTGCTCAGCGCCGCCGAGCGCCACCAGCTGCTGGCACAGTGGAGCGGCGCCGCCGTGGCGGAGGCGGCGCCCTCGGCACCGGCCGGTGCCGCCCCCGCCCCTCTTTGCCTGCACGATCTGTTCGTCCTCCAGGCGGCCCGCACGCCGTTTGCAGCGGCACTGGCAGCGGGCGCCGAGCGCCTGTCCTACGCCGAGCTGCTCGCCCGTTCGCAGGCGCTGGCGGCAGTGCTCCGCGGGCTCGGAGCCGGCCCCGAAGAGCGGGTCGGCGTTTGCCTGGCCCGCTCGACGCCGCTGGTGGTGGCGCTCCTCGGCACGCTGCTCGCCGGCGCCGCCTACGTGCCGCTCGATCCGGTCTACCCTCCCGAGCGGCTGGCGCTGATGGCCGCCGACGCCGCCTTGCGCGTGGTGATCACCCAGCCCGAGCTGGCCGAGCGCCTGCCCGCGCCGCCCGCGCTCACCCTGCTGCCGCTCGACCCGGCCGGCCGCCCGGCCGGCAGGCGCCCGGCCGCCAGCGCCGCAACCGGTGCGCCGGCCCTGCCGGCGAACCTGGCCTACCTGATCTACACCTCGGGTTCGACCGGCCGCCCCAAGGGGGTGGCATTGCAGCACGCCGGGGCGGTGGCGCTGGTGCGCTGGGCCCTGGGCCGCTGGAGCGCCGGCGAGCTGGCGGGCGTGCTCTTTGCCACCTCGATCTGCTTCGACCTCTCGGTGTTCGAGCTGTTCGTGCCGCTCGCCGCGGGCGGCTGCGTCGTGGTCGCCGAAAGCGCGCTGGCGCTGCCCGACTTGGCGGCCGCGGGCGAGGTCACCCTGGTCAACACGGTGCCGTCGGCGATGGCCGAGCTGGTGCGCCAGCAGGCGCTGCCCGCCGCCGTGCAGACGGTGAACCTGGCCGGCGAAGCGCTGCCCCGGCCGCTCGTCGAGGCGCTGTACGCCCTGCCCGGTGTGCGCCGGGTGTGGAACCTCTACGGCCCCTCCGAAGCGACGACCTATTCGACCGCCGCGCTGATGCCGCGCACGGCGGCGGGTCCGCCGGGCATCGGCCGGCCGATCGCCGGCACCCTGGCCTACACCCTGGACTCGGGTCTGCAACTGGTGCCGGCGGGCGTGCCCGGCGAGCTGTACCTGGGCGGCGCCGGCCTGGCGCGGGGCTACTTCGGCCAGCCGGCCCTGACTGCGCAGCGCTTCCTGCCCGACCCCTGGTCGGCTGAGCCGGGCTCCCGCCTGTACCGCACCGGCGACCTGGCACGCTGGAGCGCCGGCGGCGATCTCGACTATCTGGGGCGGCTGGACCACCAGGTCAAGGTGCGCGGCTTCCGTATCGAGCCCGGCGAGATCGAAGCCGCGCTGGCCGCCCACCCGCGCATCGCCACCGCTGCCGTCACCGTCTTCGGCGGCGCCGACAGGCAGCTGGCCGCCCACTTCGTGGTGGCGGCCGGCGAGCCGCCGCCGGCGGCCGGCGAGCTGCGCGCCTTCCTGGGCGCCACGCTGCCGGCGCACATGATCCCGGCGGTGTTCACCGCCCTGCCCGCCATGCCGCTCACCGCGCACGGCAAGATCGATCGCCGGGCGCTCACCGTGAGCGAAGACCGCCGCGCCGCCGCGGCGCCCTTCGTGCCGCCGCGCTCGCGGCTGGAAGCCGACCTGGCGGCGATCTGGGAGCAGGTGCTGGGCGTGCGTCCAGTCGGGGTGAGCGACAACTTCTTCGACCTCGGCGGCCATTCGCTCAAGGCGACGCAGATCCTGGCGGCGCTGCGCGCCGCCCACGGCCTGCACCTGTCGGTGCGCGATCTGTTCGCCGCCCCGACCGTGGAGCGGCTGGCGCTGGCGGTGCTGCTTGCCGGCACCGGCGACGGCGCCGACCGCATCGAGCCCCGGCCGGCCGGCGCCCTGCCGCCGCTCGCCTTCGCCCAGGAGCGGCTCTGGTTCCTCGACCAGCTGGCCCCCGGTGGCGCGGCCTACAACATTCCGGCGGCGTTCCGCGTGCACGGGCCGCTCTCGCCGCCGCTGCTGGCGCGCGCGCTGCACGCGGTGGTGTGCCGCCACGAAGTGCTGCGCACGCATTTTGTCGCGCAGGACGGCCGCCCCGTCCAGATCGTCGCCGCCGCCTCCACCGCGGCGGCCTTCGTCGCCCAGGTCGACCTGTCCGCCCTGCCGGCGGCGGCGCGCGCCGCCGAGGCGACGGCGCGCGTGGGCTGCGAGGCGCGCCGGCCGTTCGCGCTCGACCGCGGTCCGCTGCTGCGCACCTTGCTGCTGCGCCTCGACGCCGTGCAGCACATCCTGGTGTGGAACCTCCACCACACCGTCGCCGACGCCTGGTCGCTCGGCGTGCTGCTGCGCGAAGTGGCCGCGGCGTACGCCGCCCTGGCGCGGGGCGCCGCTCCGCGGCTGCCCGCCCTGTCCATCCAGTACGGCGACTTCTGCTCCTGGCAGCGCACCCGGCTGACGCCGTCGCAGCTCGCCCCTCACCTCGCCTACTGGCGCCGTCAGCTGGCCGGAATCAGCCCGTTGCAGCTGCCCGCCGATCGGCCGCGGCCGCCGGTCGCCACCCACCGGGGGGCCCGCCGGCCGCTGCGCCTGCCGCCACGGCTGCTCGCCGCGGCGCAGGGCCTGAGCCGCGACCAGGGGACCACGCTGTTCGTCACCCTGCTGACGGCGATGACGGCGCTCGTGCACCGCTACAGCGGCCAGGACGACGTGGCGGTCGGCACCGTGCTCGCCAACCGCGGCCGCACGCAACTGCACGACCTCATCGGCCTGTTCGCCGAAACCCAGGTGCTGCGCGCCCGCGCGGTCGGCGCCGCCAGTTGGCGCACCCTGCTGCGCCAGGTCGGCGATGCCGCGCTGGGCGCCCAGGAGCACCAGGAGCTGCCGTTCGAAAAGCTGGTCGAAGAGCTGAACCCCGAACGCAGCCTGGGCCACAACCCACTGGTGCAGGTCATCTTCAGCTTGCAGAACGCGCCGCTCGCCGCCGTCCTGCCGGGCACCGGCCTCACCCTGGAGCGCCTGGAGGCCGACAGCGGCACGGCGAGGCTCGACCTGTTCCTGTTGCTGTGGGAAGAAGGCGGCGGGCTCGCCGGCACCATCGAGTACAGCACCGACCTGTTCGACGCCGACCGCATGGCGCGCTTCGCCGCGCACTACCAGGAGCTGCTCGCGGCGCTTACCGCGCCGGATCTCGACCGGCCGCCGGCCACCGCGCCGCTGCTGGGCGCCGGCGAGCGCCACCAGCTGCTCGTCGAATGGAACGACCTGGCTGCCGCGCCGGTGCCCGCACGGCCGGCGGCAATCCACCACCAGATCGCGGCGCAGGCCGGGCGCACCCCCGACAGCGTGGCGGTCGTCTGCGGCGACACGCATCTGAGCTTCGGCGAGCTGGATGGCCGCGCCGGCCGGCTGGAGCGCCGGCTGCGCGACGCCGGCGCCGGTACCGCAGCGCGCTTCGGCGTCTGTCTGCCGCGCTCGCCGGAGCTGGTCGTCGCGCTGCTCGCCACGCTCAAGGCGGGCGCCGCCTGGGTGCCGCTCGACCCTGCCTATCCGCGGCAGCGCCTGGCCTTCCTGGCCGCCGATGCGCGGCTGGCGGCGGTGCTGACCGATCGCCGCGGCGCGCCGCGGCTGGCCGGCTTGGACCTGCCGCTGCTGGCGATCGACGACGCGTCGCCGCCCGCCCACGTCGCCCACTCCGCCATCGCCGACGGGCCGGCGGACGCGGTCGCCGACCGGCTGGCCTACCTGATCTACACCTCGGGCTCTACCGGCGCCCCCAAGGGGGTGATGGTCGGGCACGCCAGCCTGGGGCAGCTGGGCGCGGCGCTCGACCGCTTGCTGGGCGCCGCCCGGCCCGGCCGGCTGCTCGCGGTGAGCAGCGCTTCGTTCGATATCTCGATCTTCGAGCTGCTGTGGACGCTCAGCCGCGGCTGGACCGTCGTCGTCTACCGGCCGCTGGAAGAGGCCGGCGCGATTCCCGACGAGATCCTGCGCCACGCCGTGTCGCACCTCCAGTGCACGCCCTCGACCGCGGCCGGCTTCGTCCAGGACCCGGCGACGCCGGCGGCGCTCGCCCAGCTCGACCTGCTGATGCTGGTCGGCGAAGCGCTCACCCCGGCGCTCGCCGACCGCATGACCGGAGCTCTCGGCGGCCCGCTGGTCAACCTGTACGGCCCCACCGAGGCGACGGTGTACACCACCGTCGACACCGTGGCACCGGGACGGCCGGTGACCATCGGCCGGCCGCTCGCCGGCACCCAGGTGCACGTGCTCGACCCCTGGCTGCAACCGACGCCCATCGGCGTGCCGGGCGAGCTCTGCATCGGCGGCAGCGGCCTGGCCTGGGGCTACGCCGGGCGGCCACGGATCACCGCGGAAAGGTTCGTGCCCGATCCGTTTGCCGCGTGGCGGGGGGCGCGCCTGTACCGCACCGGCGATCGCGTGCGCCGCGGCGCCGACGGCCGCATCACCTTCCACGGTCGACTCGATCACCAGGTCAAGGTGCGCGGCCATCGCATCGAACCGGGCGAGATCGAAAGCGTCCTCGTGGGGCATCCCAGCGTCGGCGAAGCGGCGGTCGAGGCGCGCCCGGACGCCCGCGGCGACCTGCGGCTGATCGCCTGGCTCACCCCCAGCGCGCCGGCGGAGCCGCCGGACCTGGCGGCCCTGGGCGTGCACCTGGCGCGCCACCTGCCCGAGCATCTGCGCCCGGCGGTCATCACGGTGCTGCCGGAGCTGCCACACACCACCAGCGGCAAGGTCGACCGCCGGGCACTGCCCGATCCCGATCCCGACCCTGGCGCGGGGCAGCGCCGCGCCCGCGGCGGTGCGGCCCGCGCCGCGGGGCCGTCCAGCGGATTGCAGGCGTGCCTGCTCGGCCTCTGGCGCGAGCTGCTGCCGGCGCCCGACCTGGACCTCCACGACAATTTCTTCGACTGCGGCGGCAACTCGCTGCGCGCCATGCAGCTCCGCTCGCGGCTGCGCGCCGCGCTGGGCGTCGACCTGCCGCTGCGCACCTTCTTCGAAGCGCAGACGGTGGCGCTCCAGGCGGCGGCCGTCGCGGAGCGGCTGCGCGGCCGGCGGCCCGGCGACGCGCCGCTGGCGCCGCCGCTCCGCGACGCCGCCGCCGCTGGCCCCCGTCCCGGCGGCGTGCGCACGGCGCCGCTCTCGTTTGCCCAGGAGCGCCTGTGGTTTCTCGACCGCCTGGAACCGGGCAGCGCGGTGTACAACCTGCCGGTCGCCGCGGACCTCATCGGCGGCCTCGACCCCGCCCTGCTGCACCACGCCGTCGACCGCATCGTGGCGCGCCACGATGCGCTGCGCACGACGCTCCAGGCGTGCGCGCCGGACGGCGACGGCCAGCCGCTCCAGGTGATCGCCCCGCGGCTCGCGATTCCGCTGCCGCAGATCGATCTCCAGGCGCTGCCCACCCCCGACCGCCGCCTTGCCGAGGCCGCGCGCCTGGCCGCGGCCGAAGCGCTGCGCCCCTTCGACCTGGCCGCCGGGCCACTGCTGCGCACGGCGCTGGTGCGGCTCGCGGCGCGGCACCACCGGCTGTTGCTCACCGTGCACCACAGCGTCAGCGACGGCTGGTCGCTGGCGCTCTTCTTCACCGAGCTGGCGGCGATCTACGGCGCCGCCGGCACCCTCGCCGATCTGCCCGAGCTGCCGCTGCAATATGCCGACTTCGCCGTCTGGCAGCGTCGCCACATGAGCGGCGAGACGCTGGATGAGCTGCGTGGATACTGGCGCCGGCGCCTGGCCGGCGCGCCGGCGGTGATCGAGCTGCCGTACGACCGCCCGCGCCCGGCGGTGCAGACCTACCGCGGCGTCACCCGCGGATGGCGGATCGCACCCGCCACCGCCGCCGCCCTGCGCGGCGTGGCGGCCGGCGCGTCGGCGACGCTGTTCATGACGCTGCTCGCCGCCTGGGCCACCTTGCTCCACCGCCTCACCCGCCAGCGCGAGCTGGTCTTGGGGACGCCGACCGCCAACCGCGAGCACATCGAGCTCGAACCGGTGATCGGCTTCTTTGCCAACAGCCTGGCGCTGCGCCTCGATCTCGGCGGTGCGCCGGCGTTCGGCGACCTGCTGGCACGGGTGCGCACCGCGGTCGTCGCCGACTACGCCCGCCAGGAGCTCCCCTTCGAGAAGCTGGTCGAAGACCTGCGCCCCGAGCGCAGCTTGAGCCATCACCCCGTCTACCAGGCGGTCTTCGCCATGGACAGCTCCGCCCGCGAGCCGTGCTTGCAGCTGCCCGGCCTCACGCTCACGCCGCTGCCGGCCGGCGGCGGCGTGGCCAAGTTCGATCTGTCGCTCTACGTCGAGGAGCGCGGCGCCCAGCTTGGCGGCGGGTTCGAGATCAACCGCGATCTGTTCGACCCGGCCACGGCGGAGCGCTGGCTGGCGAGCTTCCAGACGCTGCTCGCGGCGCTCGCCGCGGAACCGCGGCAGCCGCTCTCCGAGCTGCCGCTGCTGGCGCCGGCCGAGCGCCACCAGGCGCTGTTCGAGGCCAACGACACCGCGCGCGCCGCGCCGGCCGAGCCCTTCGTGCACCGCCTGTTCGCCGCCCGCGCCGCCGCCGCGCCGCAGGTGACCGCGGTGTCGCAAGGGGAGCGCCGGCTCGCCTATGGCGAGGTGGACCGCCGCGCCAACCAGCTGGCGCGCCGCCTGCGTGCCCTGGGGGTGGGGCCGGAGGTGCGCGTCGCCGTGGCCCTGGAGCGCTCCCCCGAGCTGATCGTGGCGATGATGGCCATCTGGAAGGCCGGCGGCGCCTACCTGCCGCTCGACCTCTCCTACCCCCACGAGCGCCTCGCCTTCCTGCTCGCCGATTCGCGCGCCGCCGTGCTGCTGACCCAGGAGAGCCGCATCGCGCAGTTCCCCGCCACCGCGGCGATCCCGCTGCTGATCGACGCCGAGTGGCAGGAGCTGGCGGGCGAAGACGATGCGTCGGTCGCCGCCGCGCTGGCGCCCGAAAACCTGGCCTATGTGATCTACACCTCCGGTTCGACCGGCCGCCCCAAGGGGGTGATGATCGAGCACCGCGCGCTCGCCAGCTACACCGCGACGGCACGCGCCGCCTACGGCATCGATGCCGGCGATCGCGTGCTGCAGTTCTGTTCGATCAGCTTCGACATCAGCATCGAAGAGATCGTCCCCTGCCTGGCGGCGGGGGGCGAGCTGGTCTTGCGCACCGACGCCATGATCGAATCGGGCGCCGGCTTCCTGGCAGCCTGCCGCGAGCGGTCGCTGTCGGTGCTCAGCCTGCCCACCGCGTTCTGGCACGAGATCGTGGCGCGCCTGGAAGCCGACGACCTGGAGCTGCCGCCGGCGCTGCGCCTGGTCGTCATCGCCGGCGAACGCGCGCTGCCCGAGCGCCTGGCGGCATGGCGCCACCGCGCTCCCCAGCGCCCGCGCCTGGTCAACACCTACGGGCTGACCGAATCGACCATCATCTCGACGCTGGCCGACCTGACCGCCTACCGCGGCGGCGCGCGCGAGGTGCCGATCGGCGGCGCCGTCGCCGACACCGAGATCTACCTGCTCGACCGCGACGGGCACCCGGTGGCGCGCGGCGCGGTGGGCGAAATCCACCTGGGCGGCGGCCTGCTCGCCCGCGGCTACCTGCACCGCCCCGAGACGACCGCCGAGCGCTTCCTGCCGCACCCCTTCACCACCAGGCCGGGGGCGCGCCTGTACCGCACCGGCGACCTGGCCGCGATCGGCGCCACCGGCGAGCTGGAGTTCCTGGGCCGCGGCGACCACCAGGTGAAGATCCGCGGCTACCGCATCGAGCTCGGCGAGATCGAAGCGGCGCTGGCCGAGCACCCCGCGGTCGCCGCGGCGGCGGCCGCTGTGCGCGAAGACCGTCCCGGCCACAAGCGTGTGGTGGCCTACGTCGCCCCGCGCTCCGGCCAGCCGCCGGCCGACGTCGACGAGCTGCGCACCTTCCTGCGCCGGCGGCTGCCGGACTACATGGTGCCGGCGGCCTTCGTCGCGCTGGCGGCGATGCCGCTGACGCCGAACGGCAAGCTGGGCCGCGCCGCCCTGCCGGCGCCGGAGCGCTCCGCCGCCGAGACGGCATACGTGGCGCCGCTCGACACCGCCCAGGAGGCGGTGGCCGAGATCTGGCGCCAGGCCCTGGGCGTCAGCCGCGTCGGCATCCACGACAACTTCTTCGAGCTGGGCGGTCATTCGCTGCTGCTGGTGCAGATCCAGGACCGCCTGGTGGCGCGCTTCGGCCGTGCGCTCACCATGGTCGAGCTGTTCGACCACCCGACGGTGGCGATGCTGGCCCGGCGGCTGAGCGGCGCCGGCGCCGCCGCGGCGGCGGACGAGAGGCCGGACGCGGCGCTGCGCCAGGACCGGGTCGAGCGCGGGCGCGCGGCGGCGCGCGACGGGCGCTTCCTCACGGCGCGCAGGAAGCTCCATGACTGACCAGCCCGCCGTCGCGGTGATCGGCATGGCGGGGCGCTTCCCCGGCGCCGACGACCTGGAGCGCTTCTGGGACAACCTCGCCGCCGGCCGCGAGGCGGTACGCTTCTTCACCGCCGACGAGCTGCGCGCGGCGGGCGTCGAACCGCGGCTGGTGGACGACCCGGCCTACGTTCCGGCGCGGGCGCTCATCGCCGGCGCCGAGAGCTTCGATGCCGGCTTCTTCGGCCTCAATCCCCGCGAAGCAGAGATCCTCGACCCGCAGCACCGGCTGCTGCTCGAATGCGCGTGGCAGGCGCTGGAGCACGCCGGCTACGACCCCGGCCGCTATCCGGGGCTGATCGGCGTCTATGCCGGCTCGGGGTCCAACACCTACCTGCTTTACAACCTCTGCGGCAACCCCGAGCTGCTGGCGGCGGTCGGCCACTACCAGACGATGCTCGGCAACGACGCCGATTTCCTCGCCACGCGTATCTCCTACAAGCTGAACCTGACCGGTCCCAGCCTGACGGTGCAGACCGCCTGTTCGACCTCGCTCGTCGCGGTGCACCTCGCGGTGCAGAGCCTGCTGTCCGGCGAGTGCGACATGGCTCTGGCGGGCGGCGCTCGCATCTCGGTGCCGCAGCACGCCGGCCACCTCCACCAGGCAGGCGGCATCTTTTCAGCGGACGGGCACTGCCGGCCCTTCGATGCCGCCGCCCAGGGGTTCGTCGAAGGCGACGGCGCCGGTATGGTGGTGCTCAAGCGGCTCGCCGACGCGGTCGCCGACGGCGATCACGTGCACGCCGTCATCCTGGGCTCCGCGATCAACAACGACGGCGAGCGCAAGGTCGGCTTCACCGCGCCCAGCGCCCACGGCCAGTCGGCGGTGATCGCCACGGCGCAGGCGCTGGCCGGCGTCGCCCCGGCGACGGTCGGCTACCTCGAAGCGCACGGCACCGCGACCCCCATGGGCGATCCGATCGAGGTGGCGGCGCTGGCCGAGGTGTGGCGCGGGGAGCGGGCGCAAACCTGCGTATTCAGGCTCGGTCAAGGGCAACATCGGCCACCTCGACGCGGCAGCCGGCGTCGCCGGACTGATCAAGACCGTGCTCGCGCTGGAGCGCCGCCAGATCCCGCCCACCGCGCACTTCACCCGGCCGAACCCGCGCATCGACTTTGCCGCGACGCCGTTCCAGGTGGCGGCGCGGCTGCTCGACTGGCCCGCCGCGGCACACCCCCGGCGGGCCGGCGTCAGCGCCTTCGGCATCGGCGGCACCAACGCCCACGTGGTGCTCGAAGAGGCACCGGCGGGGCCCCCGACGGGGCCGCCGCCGGCGCGCCCTGCCCAGCTGCTGCTGCTTTCGGCGGCCAGCCGCACGGCGCTCGAAGCCGCCACCGCCAACCTGGCGCGCCACCTGCGCGCCCACCCCGAGCTGGAGCTGGCCGACGTCGCCTACACCCTGCAGGTGGGCCGCAAGGTGTTCGCCCACCGCCGCAGCCTGGTGTGCGGCAGCCTCGCCGAGGCGGCGGCCGGCCTGGAGACGCTGGACCCCAAGCAGGTGCTGTCGCGGGTGCAGGAGGCCGCCGACCGCCAGGTGGCGTTTCTCTTCCCCGGCCAGGGCAGCCAGTACGCCGGCATGGGCGCCGCGCTGTATCGCCAGGAGGCCACCTATCGGCGCGAAGTCGACCGCTGCGCCGAGCTCCTGCACCCCGCCCTGGGGCTGGACCTGCGCGAATTGCTCCACCCGGCGCAGCCGGGACCGGACGCCGATCTCCGGCTGGCCCAGACCTGCCACGCCCAGCCGGCGCTGTTCGTGGTGTCGTGGGCGCTGGCCCGGCTGTGGATGGAGTGGGGGGTGCGGCCGCAGGCGATGCTGGGCCACAGCGTCGGCGAGCTGGTGGCCGCCTGCCTGGCCGGGGTGTTCACCCTGGAAGAGGCGCTCGACCTGGTGGCGGCGCGCGGCCGGCTGATGCAGGCAGCGGCCCCCGGCGCGATGCTGTCGGTGCCGCTGCCCGCCGGCGAGGTGCGGGCGCTGCTCGCCGGCGGCCTGGAGGTGGCGGCGGTCAACACCCCGGCGCTGTGCGCCGTCGCCGGCCCCGAGGCGGCGATCGCAGGCTTTGCCGCGCGGCTCGCCGAGCGCGGCGTCGCCTGCCGCCGTCTGCACACTTCGCACGCCTTCCATTCGGCCAGCATGGAGCCGGTCCTGCCGCGCTTCCGCCAGGTGGCGGCCCGGTTGCGCCTGCGCCCGCCGCAGATCCCCTTCCTGTCCAACCGCACCGGCACCTGGATCGGCGACGGCGAGGCGACCGATCCTGAGTATTGGGGGCGCCACCTGCGCGAACCGGTGCAGTTCGCGGCCGGCCTGGACCAGCTCTTCGCCAGGCCCGCCCTGGCGCTGCTCGAAGTGGGCCCCGGCCGCAGCCTGGCGGCGCTGGCCCGCCAGCATCCCGGCCATCCGCCGGGGCAGCTGGTGCTGTCGTCGCTGCCCGCGGCGAATGACCTGGCGGCGGAGCCGGCGGCGCTGCTGCGCACGCTGGGGCAGCTCTGGCTGGCCGGCGTGCAGATCGATTGGGGCGGCACGGCGCGGCACGAGCGGCGGCGCCGTCTCGCCTTGCCCACCTACCCGTTCGAGCGGCGTCGCTACTGGATCGAACCGCGGCTGTCGCCGGGGGCGGCGGAACGCTCCCCGGCCGCCGCCCGGCGCCCCGGCGACTGGTTCTACGTGCCGCTCTGGCAGCAGGCGCCGCCGCCGCCGCCGGCCGCCGTCGCGGCGGGCGATACCTGGCTGCTGTTCATCGATCGGGCGGGCGTCGGCGAGGCGCTGGCGGCGCGCCTGCGGGCGGCGGGGGCGAGGGTGGCGACGGTGCGTGCGGCGGCGGCGTTCGCGGTGGCGGCGGACGGTGCGCTGGGCGTGCGGCCCGCCGCGCCGGAGGACTATGCGGCTCTGGTCGACCACCTGCGCGGCGCGGGCCTGGCGCCGCGGCACATCGCCCACCTGTGGGGCGTCACCGCTCCGGGCGCCGCGCCCGACGCCGGGCACGCCGGGGTGCCGGCCGAACAGGCCGAGCTGGCGAGCGGCTTTTACAGCCTGCTGCACCTGGCCCAGGCGCTCTCCGCGCGGTCGGCGGCCGGCGGTGTCCAGCTGGGGATCGTCTCGACCGGCTTGCACCGGGTCACGGGCGACGAACCGGTGCAGCCGCTGCGGGCGACGCTGCTGGGACCGGCGCTGACCGTGCCGCAGGAGCTGCCCGGCCTCACCTGCCGCAGCATCGATCTCACCCTGCCGGAGCCCGGCGGCGCCGCCTGGCACGAGATGCTCGACCTGCTGCAGCGGGAGCTGGCGGCCGCCGCCGCGGACGCTCCACCGGCAGGCGGCGGCAGCGCGGCGGCGCCCGCCGCGGACGCGCGGCTGGTCGCCTATCGCGGCGGCGGCCCTTGGCGGCGCTGGCTGCGCGCCTGGCAGCCGCTGGCCCTGCCGCCGCCGCCGCAGGCCGGCGACGGCGGCGACGCCACCGCCCTGGCCCTGCGCGAGCAGGGGGTCTACCTGATCACCGGCGGCCTGGGCGGCGTGGGCCTGGAGATCGCCGAGCTGCTGGCCGGCGCGGCGCGCGCGCGGCTGGTGCTCCTCGGCCGCACGCCGCTGCCCGAGCGCAGCGCCTGGCCGCGCCTCGCTGCCGCCGCGCCGGCTGGTGATGCGACGGCGGCGGTGCTGCGCCGGCTGCTGGCGCTCGAGGAGGGCGGCGCGCAGGTGCTGGCGGTGGCGGCCGACGTCACCGACGAGGGCGCCCTGGCCGCGGCGCTCCGCCTGGCGCGCGAGCGCTTCGGGCCGCTCCACGGCGCGATCCACGCCGCCGGCGTGGCCGGCGCCGGTCTGCTCGAGGTGCAGTCGGCCGCGGCCGCCGCGGCGACGCTGGCCCCCAAGGTGACCGGGACGCTGGTTCTCGCCCGCCTGCTGGCCGGCGAGGAGCTGGATTTTTTCATCCTCTGCTCGTCGCTCAACGCCCTGCTCGGCGGTCCCGGCCAGGTGGCATATGCCGCCGCCAACGCGTTCCTGGATGCCTTCGCCGAGAGCCGCGACGCGGCCGGCACGTCGCCTGTGATGGCGATCGCCTGGGACGCCTGGCGCGGCGTCGGCATGGCGGCCCGCGGCGCCCGGCCGGCGGCCGGGACGGCCGCGCCGGCGCCGAACGCCACGGCGGTTGACGCCGCGCCGGCGCTCGATCTCCGCCCCTTCGACCACCCCCTGCTCGCCCAGCGCGCGGCGCCCGGCGGCGGCGGCGCGCCGGAAGAGATCTTCCTGTCGCGGTTCCAGGCGGCCGAGGATTGGATCCTGGCGGAGCACCGGCTGGGCGGCCAGGCGATCGTGCCGGGGACCGCCTACCTGGAGATGGCGGGCGCCGCCTTCCGCAGCCTCGACGGCAGCGCCGCCGCCGGCGGCGCCAGCGGTGCGTTCGAGCTGCGCGACGTGGCGTTCGTCGCGCCGATGCAGGTGGGCGACGACGAGCCGCGCGCCGTCCGCACCACGCTGCGGCGCAACGGCGACGGCTTCCATTTCCACGTTCGCAGCGCCGCCCTCGGCAACGGCCAGGCCTGGCAGGAGCACGTGGCCGGCACCATCGCCGGCACCGCCGCCGCCGCCGCGCGCTTCGACCTGCCGGCGCTGATCGCCGGCCGCACCGAGCAGGTGCCCGGCGACGACTACCGCGAAGACCTGCGGCTGGCCGGGCTCGGTCCGCGCTGGGAGAGCCTGAAGAAAGTCTACGTGGACGACCAGGCGGTGCTGGCCAGGCTGGAGCTGGCGCCCGAGTTCAGCGCCGACGTCGAACGGTTCCACCTGCACCCGGCGCTGCTCGACGTCGCCACCTGCTTCGCCGAAGCGTACGCCCCGCGCGCCCCCGGCTACTACCTGCCGCTGTCCTATCGCCGGCTGCGCGTGCACGGCCGGCTGCCGGGGCGTTTGTGGAGCTACGCCCGCTTCAGGCAGCCCGCGCGAAGCACATACGAGACGATCGCCTTCGACGTGGCGATCCTGGACGACGACGGCGTCGAGCGCGTCCACATCGAAGAGTTCACCCTGAAGCGGGTGGACGTCGCCGGCGCCCTGCGCGAGCGGCCGCGCCAGGGCGACCGCCCGGCCGCCGCCGAGGCCGCGCCAGCCGCCGCCGGCCCGGCGGCGGACGAAGGGCTGGCGCCCGCCGAGGCGGTGGAAGCGCTGCGGCGCATCCTCGCGGCGCGCGCCGGTGGAGCGCTCGGTGCCGGGCTGCCGCCGGTGCTCGCCGTGTCCGCCGCCTGGCTGCCGGAGGCGATCCACCGGGCGCGCGGCTTCACCCTGGCGCAGCTCACCGTGGCGCCGGCCGCCGACGGCGGCGCCGCCGGGCACGCCAGGCCGGACCTGGCCACCGCCTGGGCGGCGCCGCGCAGCGCGCGCGAAGAGCGCCTGGTGGCGATCTGGGAGCAGATCCTGGGTATCGATGGGATCGGCGTCTTCGACGACTTCTTCGACCTGGGCGGCCATTCGCTGCTCGGCACCCAGCTGGTCTCGCGGCTGCGCACCGAGATGCAGGTCGAGGTCCCGCTCGCCCGCCTTTTCGAGGCGCCGACCGTGGCCGAGCTGGCGGCGGCGGTGGAGGCCGAGCTGGCGCGCGCCGGCGGCGGCGCCGCGGCGGCAGCGACTGCCGCAGCGCCGATCGCCGCGGCGCTGCCGCCGATCGCGCCGCGTTCCCAGGGCGGACCCGCGCCGCTGTCGTTCCCGCAGCAGCGCCTGTGGTTCCTGGACCGCCTCGATCCGGGCTCGCCGGCCTACAACATGGCGCGCGGGCTGCGCCTGTGGGGGCGCCTCGGCGACCGCGACCTGGCGGCGCTGGCCGCCGCGATCGCCGAGATCGTGCGCCGCCACCAGGTCCTGCGCGCGACCTTCCAGGACACGGAGGCCGCGCCGGCGCAGGTCGCCGGCCCGCCGCCGCCGCAGTGTCTGCCGCTCATCGACCTGTCCGGCCTGCCGGACGTCGCGCGGCAGGGCGAAACCCGGCGCCGGATCAACGCCTCCGCGCGGCAGCCGTTCGACCTTGCCACCGGGCCGCCACTGCGCACCCTGGTGCTGCGCCTGGCCGCCGACGAACACGTGGTGTCGGTGGTCATGCACCACATCGTCACCGACGGCTGGTCGATGGGCATCTTCGTGCGTGAGATCTGGCAGCTGTATCCGGCCCTGCGCGCCGGCCTGCCCTCGCCGCTGCCGGAGCTCGCGCTGCAGTACGCCGACTTTGCCGCCTGGCAGCGCGAATGGCTGGCGGGCGAGGTGCTGGCCGGCCAGCTCGCCCTGTGGACGCGGCGGCTCAGCGGCGCCCCGCACGAGCTCATCCTGCCGTGCGACCGGCCGCGGCCGGCGATGGCGACGCTGCGCGGCGGCATGCGCACCTTCACCCTGCCGGCCAAGCTGGCGCAACAGCTGGCGCTGGTCAGCCGGCGGGCAGGGGCGACGCTGGCGATGACCCTGCTGGCCGGCTTCCAGGCGCTCCTGGCCCGCTACTCCGGCCAGCACGACCTGCTGCTGGGGGTGGCCATCGCCGGCCGCAACCGGCGCGAGATCGAAGAGCTGATCGGCTTCTTCGTCAACACCCTGGTGTTTCGCGCCGAGCTCGCGCCGGGGATCGGCTTCGGCGCCTTTTTGGAGCAGGTCCGCCAGACCTCGCTCGAGGCGTACGCCAACCAGGATCTGCCGTTCGAGCAGCTGGTCGAAGAGCTCCATCCCGCCCGCAACCTGGAGCGCCACCCGCTGTTCCAGGTGATGTTCGGCTTCGAAACCCTGCCCCGCGAGCCGCTGGCCATGCCCGGCATCAGCATGGAGCCGCTGGCGGAAGAGGAGATCGAGACCGGCGCCAGCCGCTTCGACCTGGCCATGTCGGCCTTCGAACGCGATGGGGGAGTTGGCGGGGTGCTTGAATACAGCGCCGATCTCTTCGACGGCGCCACCATCCTGCGCCTGGCGCGTCACTATGCGGCGCTGCTCACCGCGGCGACGGCCGACCCCGCGGCACCCATCGCGACGCTCGACCTGCTGAGCGCCGCCGAGCGCCAGCAGCTGACCGAATGTAACGCCACCGGCGCGGCGTGGCGACCGGCGGCGGTGCACCAGGTGATCGCCGCACAGGCCCGCCGCACGCCCGACGCCGTGGCGCTCGCCATCGGCGCCGAGCGCCTGAGCTACGGCGAGCTGGAGCGCCGCGCGGGGCACCTGGCGCGACGCCTGGCCGCGCTGGGGGTGGGCGGCGATACGCCGATCGGCCTGTGCACCGGGCGCTCGTTCGCCATGGTGGTGGGGATGCTCGCCATCTTGCAAGCCGGCGCCGCCTATCTGCCGCTCGACCCCGAGCACCCCGCCGAGCGGCTGGCCTGGATCCTGGCCGACGCATGCGCGCCGGTGGTGGTGACCGAAGGCAGCCTCGCCGCTCGCCTGCCCGCCTTCACCGGGCTCACCCTGACGGTCGACGAGGGCGGCATGCCGGCGCCGGCGCCGCCTGCCGCCGCGGCGGCGCCGCCGCGCCCCACCTTGGTGGATGGGGAGAACCTGGCCTACGTGATCTACACCTCCGGCTCGACCGGACGTCCCAAGGGGGTCGAGGTCCGCCACGCGGCGGTGGCCAACTACCTGGCCTCGATGGCGGCGCGGCCGGGGCTGGGCGCCGCCGACGTGGTGGCGGCGGTGACCACCCTGGCGTTCGACATCGCGGTGACCGAGCTGCTGCTGCCGCTCACCGTCGGTGCGCGCATCGAGATCGTGCCGCACGACACGGCGATCGACGCGCGCCGCCTGGCCGCGGTCCTCGCCGCCGCCGGCACCACCTGCATGCAGGCCACGCCGGCGACCTGGACGCTGCTGCTCGACGGCGGCTGGCAGGGGCTGCCGGGCCTGCGCGCGCTGTGCGGCGGCGAGGCGCTGCCGCGCGGCCTGGCCGACCGCCTGCTGCCGCGGGTGGGCGAGCTGTGGAACCTGTACGGCCCCACCGAAACCACGGTCTGGTCGGCGCGCGGGCGGGTGGGCGCCGGAGCGGCGCCGGTGCCGCTCGGCCTGCCGCTCGACAACACCAGCCTGCACATCCTGCCCGCTGCCGGCGGCGACGCGCCGCTGGGGGTCGCCGGCGAGCTGGCGATCGGCGGCGACGGCGTGGCGCGCGGCTACCACGGCCGCCCCGATCTGACCGCCGAGCGCTTCGTCCCCGATCCCACGGCGGCGTTGCAGGGCGCGCGCCTGTACCGCACCGGCGACCTGGCGCGGCGGCTGCCGGACGGCACGATTCACTTCCTCGGCCGGCTCGACCACCAGGTCAAGATCCGCGGCTTCCGCATCGAGCTGGGGGAGATCGAAGCGGTGCTGGCCGGCCATCGCGCGGTGCGCGAGACGGTGGCGGTGGCGCGGCTGGACGCCCCGCACGATCCGCGTCTGGCCGCCTACGCGGTGCTGCGGGTGGGGGAGCAGGCGGCACCGGAGGAGCTGCTCGACCACCTGCGGCGGTCGCTGCCGGCCTACATGGTGCCGGCGTGGGTGGTACTGCTCGACGCCCTGCCCAGGAATCCCAGCGGCAAGGTGGACCGCCAGGCGCTGCCGGCGCCGGCCGGCCTGTGGGCGCCGGCGGCGGCCTACGCGGCGCCGCTGTCGCCGATCGAAGACCTGGTGTGCGACATCTGGGCCGAGGTGCTGGGCCTGCCGCGCGTCAGCAGGGACGGCGACTTCTTCGCCCTCGGCGGCCACTCGCTGCTGGCGACGCGGGCGGCGGCGAGGCTGCTGGCGGCGACCGGGGTGGAGCTGCCGCTGCGCCTCCTCTTCGAGTCGCCGCGGCCGGCAGAGGTGGCGGGCGCGATCGCCGCCCAGGCGGCGGCTGGCGTCAGCGCCCCACCGCCGCCGCCGCTGCGCGCCGTGCCGCGCGGCGGCGACCTGCCGCTGTCGTTCGCCCAGGAGCGCCTGTGGCTGCTCGACCAGCTACAGCCGGGTGGCACCGCTTACAACCTGCCGGTTGCGGCGCGCCTCGCCGGGCGCCTGGACCGGCGCGCGCTGGGCGCCGCGCTGGGCGACCTGGTGCGCCGCCACGAAGCGCTGCGCACACGCTTCGCCGCGGGCGACGCCGGCCCGGTGCAGGTGGTCGACCTGCCGCCGCCGGGTGGCACGGCGGAGCTGGTGCCCGAGGTGGACCTGGAGGCGCTGGCTCCGGCGCGGCGCGAGCGGGTGGCCGCGGAGATGCTGGGCGAGGTGGCGCGGCGCCCCTTCGACCTGGAACGCGGCCCGCTGCTGCGCCAGCTGCTGCTGCGCCTGGCGGACGAGCAGGCGATCGTGCTGCTGGTCCAGCACCACATCGTGTCGGATCTGTGGTCGATCGGCGTGCTGTTGGGCGAGCTGGAGGTGCTGTACGCTGCCCGTTCCGCCGGGCACTCGCCGCCGCTCGCCCCGCCGGCGGTGCAATACGGCGACTTCACCCTCTGGCAGCGCCGGCGGCTGGACGGCGCCGTCGTGGCGGGCCAGATCGCCTGGTGGCGCGAACGGCTGGCGGGGGCTCCGGGGTTGCTCGACCTGCCGGCCGACCGGCCGCGCCCGGCCGTACAGAGCTATCGCGGCGGCCAGCTGGCGGCGGCGCTGCCCGCCGGTCCGCTGCGGCAGCTGGCGCGCGAGCGCCATGCGACGCTGTTCATGGTCCTGCTGGCGGGGGTGGCGGCGGCGCTGTCGCGCCTCACCGGCCAGGAAGACCTGTCGCTCGGCTCGCCGATCGCCGGCCGCACGGTGCCGGAAACCGAGGGGCTGGTCGGCTTCCTGGTCAACACCCTGGTGCTGCGCCTCGACCTGGCGCACGACCCCAGCTTCGGCGAGCTCCTGGGGCGGGTGCGCGACGTGTGCATCGGCGCCTACTCCCACCAGGAGCTGCCGTTCGAGCGGCTGGTCGAAGAGCTGGCGCCCGAGCGCTCGCTGGCCCATTCGCCGCTGTTCCAGGTGCTGGTGGCGCTGCAGAACGCGCCCGACCCGGTGCTGCGGCTGGCCGGCCTGGCGGCGACGCCGCTGGCCGCGGGCGCCGTGGACACCGGCAGCACCAAATTCGATCTGTCCCTGACCCTGGCCGACGCCGGCCCCGACCTGGCCGGCACGTTCGAATACGCCCGCGACCTGTTCGACCACGCCACCGTGGCGGTGCTCTGCGAACGGCTGGAGCGGCTGCTGTGCGCCGCCGCCGCCGACCCCGAGCGCCGCCTGTCCGAGCTGCCGCTGGCGGGCGAGGCCGAGCGCCAGCAGCTGCTGGAGTGGAACGCCACCGCCGCTGCCTACGACCTGTCCGCCCCGCTGGACCAGTTGTTCGCGGCGCAGGCGCGGCGCACGCCGGAAACGATCGCGGTACAGCTGGGCGGCGCGTCGCTCTGCTACGCCGAGCTCGACGTGCAGGCGGACCGGCTGGCCCGCCGGCTGCGCCGTCTGGGAGTCGCGCCGCGCGCCCTGGTGGGCATCTGCGTCGAGCGGTCGCCGGCCATGATCGTCGGCCTGCTGGCGATCCTGAAAGCTCGCGCCGCCTACGTGCCGCTCGACCCGGACCACCCGCGCGAGCGCCTGGCGGCGGTGCTCCAGGACGCCCGCATCGCGCTGGTCCTCACCACCGGCGACTTGCGGCCGCGCCTTCCCGCCGCCGGTGCCGACACCGTACTGCTGGACCGCCTGCCGGGCGGCGCGGCGGAAGACGCGGCGGACGCCGCCGACGCCGGCCTGCCGGCCGCCGGGGCTGCCCACGGCGACGACCTGGCCTACGTCATCTTCACCTCCGGCTCGACCGGGCGCCCCAAGGGGGCGATGAACAGCCACCGCGCGGTGGTCAACCGGCTGCTCTGGATGCAGCAGGCCTATCCGCTGGGCGCCGGCGACGCGGTGCTGCAAAAGACCCCTTTCAGCTTCGACGTCTCGGTGTGGGAGCTGTTCTGGCCGCTGCTCACCGGCGCGCGCGAGGTGCTGGCCGCGCCGGGCGGGCACCAGGACCCGGCCTACCTGGCAGCCACCATCGCAGGCGCCGGCATCACCACCGTCCACTTCGTGCCGGCGATGCTGCGCGCCTTCCTGGACGCGCCGGGGCTGGCGGACTGCCGCGGCCTGCGGCGGGTGATCGCGAGTGGCGAAGCGCTGCCGGCCGACCTCGCCGCCGCCTTCCACCAGCGCCTCCCCGGAGTCGAGCTGCACAACCTCTACGGTCCCACCGAGGCGGCGATCGACGTCACCGCCTGGCCATGCCGTGCCGGCGCCGATGAGGCGCCGGTACCGATCGGACGGCCCATCGCCAACCTGCACGTCCACCTGCTCGACCGGGCGCTGCACCCCACCCCGGTGGGGGCGGCCGGCGAGCTGTGGATCGGCGGCGTCGGGCTGGCGCGCGGCTATGTCGGGCGCCCCGAGCTGACCGCCGAGCGCTTCCTGCCGGCGCCGGACAGCGCGCGCGCCGGCGCCGGCGCGCGGCTCTACCGCAGCGGCGACCTGGCTCGCGTGCGGCGTGACGGCGCCATCGAATACCTGGGGCGGCTCGACCACCAGGTCAAAATCCGCGGCTTCCGCATCGAGCTGGGCGAGATCGAAGCGGTGCTCGCCACCCATCCGCGGGTCGGCCAGGCGGTGGTGGTGGCGCGCGGCGAGCGCGACGCGCCGGGCGGCGCCCGGCTGGTGGCCTACGTGCAGCCGGCCGGCGGCGCCGCACCTGCCGCCGCCGACCTGGTGCGCCACCTGCAAGCCGCGCTCCCCCTGTACATGGTGCCGGCCAGCTTCGTGCTGCTCGACGAGCTGCCGCGCAACGCCAACGGCAAGGTGGACCGCCGTGCGCTGCCCGCTCCCGCCGCCCTGGCGCGGACGGGCGCTGCGCCGCGCGTGCCGCCACGCACCCCCTATGAAGAGCTGGTGTGCCGGATCTGGGAAGAGGTGCTGGGCGGCGGGCCGATCGGCGTATACGACAACTTCTTCAAGCTCGGCGGGCATTCGCTGCTGGCGGCGCAGGTCGTCGCGCGCCTGCGCCGCGAGCTCGAGGTCCCGATCCCGCTGCGCGCCGTGTTCAACCACCCGACCGCCGCCGGCCTGGCGGAGATCGCCGCCGCGGCACGGCGCGGCGCGGCGGTGGGGGACGGGCCGCCGCTCGTCGCCGGCTGCCGCGGCGCCGGCGTGCCGGCGCCGCTTTCCTACCCCCAGCTGCGCTTCTGGCAGCGGGGGCGGGACCGCCTGACCGCCGCCAACACCGCCTACGGCCTGCGGCTGCTGGGCCGGCTGGACGCCGCCGCGCTGGTGCGCGCGTGCGGCGAGATCGTGCGGCGCCACGACATCCTGCGCACCTCGTTCGCGGAGACCGCGGACGGGCCGGTGCAGCTGGTGCGGGACGGCGTCCGTATGGTGGTGGCGCAGGTCGATCTCGGCGCCCTGGCCGGCGGCCGCCGCTCGCCAGAGCTCGCCCGTCTGGCCGCCGAGGCCGCGGTGCGCCCCTTTGCGCTCGACCGGGCGCCGCTGCTGCGCACCCTGCTGGTGCGGCTTGCCGCCGGCGAGCACGCGCTGGTCATGGTCAAGCACCACCTCATCATCGACGGCTGGTCCGAAGGGGTCCTGGTGGAGGAGCTGACGACGCTCTACCAAGCCTTCATCCAGGGGCTTCGCTCTCCCCTGGCCGAGCTGCCGGTGCAGTACGGCGACTTCGCCGCCTGGCAGCGCGCCAGGCTGGACGATGGCGCGCGGGTGCAGCTGCTCGCCTTCTGGCGACGGCGCCTGCAGGACCTGACCCCGCTGCCGCTCCCTTACGACCGCCCGCGGCAGAGCGCCGGCGCCGCCGCCGGCGCCCAGCTGGTCCACCTGCTCGGCGCGGCCGAGACGGGCGCCGTGCGCGAGCTGGGGCGGCGGGAGGGTGCCAGCATGTTCATGACGCTGCTTGCCGCCTGGCAGGCGCTGCTCAGCCTGTGGACCGGCGGCACCGATTTCGCGCTCACCACCAACGTGGCCGGGCGCGACCGCGTCGAGTTGGAGCCGCTGATCGGGCTGTTCACCAACGTCATCGCGTTGCGCACCGATGTCGGCGGCGATCCCAGCTTCCGCGAGGTGCTGCGTCGGGCGCGCGAAACCACGCTGGGGGCGTTCGCCCATCAGGATCTGCCGTGGTCGGAGGTGGTGGACCACGTGCTCCCTGGCGGCGCGGCGCGCGAAAGGGAGCTGCTGCCGGCCGGCATGGTGCTGCAGAATTTCCCGTTTCGCCCCCTGGCACTGGCGGGCATCGAGGTCCGCCCTCTGGAGCTGCCCGCCGGCGTCGCGGTGCGCGACGTCTTCCTGATGGCGAGCGAAGAAGGCGTTCCCGGCTCGGCCGCCGAGCGTCTCCAGCTGGCGCTGGCCTGGCTGCCCGGCCTGTTCACCGCGGCGACCGCGCGGGCGCTGCTGTCCGGCCTGGTGGAGCTGCTCGCCGCGGCCTGTGTGCACCCCGAGTGGCGGCTGTCGCAGCTCGCCGCCGAGCTGAGGCGCGGCGGTGGCGAGGCTTGCGCGATCTGCAACAAGTACGATATTGCTATAGTTCCGACCTTGCCGACCGGCGTCGCCGGCCCGACCTTGCCGCCGTAGCGGCCCGCGCTGGAGGAACCATGGAGACTCTCTGGCAGGACATCCGGTTCACCCTCAGGACCCTGGCACGCAATCTCGGCTTTGCATGCATTGCGGTCTTCACTCTCGCGGTGGGAGTCGGCGCCACGACCACCGTCGCCACCGTCGCCGGCGCCGTGCTGCTGCACAGCCTGCCCTACCCCGATCCCCAGCACCTGCTGGTGCTGCAGGGCTACAAGAACGAAAAGGGGACGTTGGAAACCTTTCTCACCTCCTATCTCGACTACCGCGACTGGAAGAACCGGCTGACCTCGTTTTCCGCACTGGGCGCCTACAACGGCCCCAAGAGCATGAACCTGCTGAGCGCCGGCGAGCCGGACCGGGTCAACGCCGAGATCGCCGATTCCGACTACTTCCGCCTGCTGGGGGCGCAGCCGGCGCTCGGCCGCACGCTCACCCGCCAGGACGACGCCAACCCAGGTGCGTCGCGCGTTGCGGTGCTGTCCCACGCCATGTGGCAGCGCCGCTTCGGCGGCGATCGCGCCGCGATCGGCAAGAGCCTGGTGCTGGACGGCGAGAGCTACGAAGTGGTGGGTGTGATGCAGGCTGGCTTCAAGGGCCTGTCCGACGCGACCGACGTATGGCTGCCGCTGTCGCTGACCAAGGAGCTGATGGGCGCCCGCTTTTACGAAAGGCGCGGCGCACGCTGGCTGAACGTCATCGGGCGGCCGCGGCCGGGGGTCACCATGGCGGCGGCGCAGCACCAAATGGACGCCTTGAACGCCGCCTTGGCGCGGGACTTTCCCACCACCAATGAAGACATGGTCGCCAAGCTGGAGACGCTCGAGAAGTCGCTGTTCGGCGACCTGCGCTTCCCTCTGCTCACCCTGCTCGGCGCGTCGCTCTTCGTCCTGCAGATCGCCTGGGCTACGGTCGCCAACCTGCTGCTGGCCCGCGCCACGGCGCGGCGGCGCGAGATCGCCGTGCGCGGCGCGGTGGGCGCGACCCGCCTGCGTCTCATCCGCCAGCTGCTCACCGAAAGCATCGTGCTGGCGGGGGGCAGCTGCATCGTCGGGCTGCTCATCGCGCGCAGCGCCACGGCGCCCCTGGTGGCGCTCAGCGGGGTGCAATTCCCCAGCTTCGTGGACCTCGGTCTGAACCTGCCGGTGGTGCTGGCGGTCGCGGCGCTGTCGCTGCTGTGCGGCACGGCGTTCGGCTTGACGCCGGCCTGGCTGGGCGTACGCGGCAGCATCGGCACCCTGCGCGAAGGCAGCAGCTCGCTGGGTGTTGCGGGGCAGCGCTTTCAAAGCTCGCTGGTGGTCGCCGAAGTGGCCATCGCGCTCTTTCTGCTGACCGGCGCCGGGCTCATGGTGCGGGGCTTCCAGCACTTCAGCCAGGCGGACCTGGGGTTCGCCCCCAAGGACCTCCTGGAGGTGCGCGTCGAGCTCAAGGGCAAACGCTACGCCGACAAGAAGATCATGATCCTCAAGGCGCGCGAATACCGCGACCGGCTGCAGGCCATACCCGGCGTGCGGTCGGCGTCGCTGGTGGCCCCCTTCGGCCCGGGCGATCCCTTTCTGAGCAGTACCTTCATCGTCGAGGATCTGCTGCCCAAGACCAAGGACGGCGCGGTGTTCCTGGTCTTCCACCACGTCTCCACCGGCTTTTTCGAGAACTTGAGGATGCCGCTTCTGGAAGGGCGCAGCTTCACCGAAAGTGACAGCGACACCAGCCTGCCGGTCATCGTCATCAGCCAGGCGATGAAGCGCAAGGTGTGGCCGAACGAAAGCCCGCTCGGCAAACGCATGCGGTTCGGCAGGACCGATCCCACCTGGTTCACCGTCGTGGGGGTGGTGGGCGACCTCAACGAGCAGGCCATGCAGCAGCTCGAATGGCCCGGACCGGACGTGTACTTTGACGCCTTTCAGTTTCCTTCAGCGATCATGCCGGTGTACAACTTCCTGGTTCGCGCCGCGCCCGGCCGGGCGCTCGCCCTGGCGCCCGCGGTGGAACGCGAGATTCGCGCCGTCAGCCCCGACCTGCCGCCCTACGACGTGGAAACCATGGAAGAGCGGCTGGCCGATTTCACCGCCAAGGGGCGTTTCCTGGTGGTGTTGATGACGCTGTTCGCCGCCCTGGCGCTGGTGATCGCGGCGGTCGGCCTGTACGGCGTGCTCTTCTACTCGGTCACCCGGCGCACGCGCGAGCTGGGCATCCGGGTGGCGTTGGGCGCCCAGACGCGCGACGTGGCCCACCTGGTGATGGGGCAGGCGGCGCTGCTGACGGCGATCGGCCTGGTCATCGGCCTCGCCGGCGCGCTCAGCCTCAGCCGGCTGTTCGCAAGCCTGTTCTACGGGGTGAGCGCGACCGACCTGGCGACGTTCGCCGAAACCTCGTTGGTGCTGATGGGGGTGGCGATGGCGGCGGCCTGGTTCCCGGTGCGGCGCGCGGTGCGCATCCCGCCCACCATCGCCCTGCGCACCGAGTGAGCGCGGTGGCCCCGGCGGCGGCCATCCGGCGGCCGCCCGCCGGCGGGGCCGCCGGGCCGCCGGCGCTCACCAGTTGTGCGACAGCAGCTCCGCTTCGCCCAGCAGCTTCTTGCCGTAGCGGCGTTCGATCTGGGCGTTGATTTCGCCGCCCAGCGGACCGAACATCACCTCCTGCGAGATGCGCTCCATCGGGTGGGTGCCCGAAAAGATGCGCCCACCGATGATGCGGCGCGCTTCGACGACGATCTCTTCGGCGCACTTGCTGGCGTAGTGCTTGGCGGCGCAGGCCAGGTGGTAGGCGTCGGTGAGCTTTTCGGCGCTGGGGTGCACCGCCACCTCTTCGATGGCCAGCCCCGCCTGGCAGGCGAACGAACAAGCGCTGCGATAGCGGATCGCCAGGCGGCCGAGGTCGGTCACCATGCCGTCCAGCTCGGCCAGCGGCTTGTCGTCCGTCCCGCGCACCGAGCGCAGGAACTTGCGCGTCTCTTCCAGGGCGCGCGCCGCGGCGCCCAGAAACGGCGCGACAAAGAGCGCCTGGTGCCAGGCTACCTGGAACGCGATGATGCTCTTGTCCACCTCCAGCATGTTCTCGGGGGTGATGAAGGTGTTGAACGTGATGCGCCGGGTGTCCGAGTCCACCATCGCGGTGGGGAACAGGAACGGCCCGATCTCAACTCCGGGGTTGTCGACCAGCGGGACCATGAACAGCGCCACGCCTTCGTTTTCGATGCCGGTGAAGATGAAGGCGAGCTCGCTTTCGGTGGCCAGCGACATGTAGGCGGCGGTGCCGCGCAGGCGAAAGCCGCCGTCCTCGCGAGTGGCCAGCGAGCCGTAGCTTTCGATCTTGTCGGCATGGATGCGCGAAGTGGTGTTGGCGACCAGCATGTTGGTGGCGGAGAGGGTTTCGAGCAGCTGGCGCCGGCGGCTCGCGAGCGCCGGATTGTCCACGACGGGGAAGGTGGACAGCGAGCAGGTCACCGCATAGTGGTTGTAGATCGCCAGGCCCACCGCCGGCGATTCGGCGCCCAGACGGCGCAGCAGGTCGAAGCAGGCGCGGTGCAGGCCGCGCGGATTCTGGTTGTAAGGCAGCGGCAGCTTGGGCAGCTCTTCGGCGCGAAAGGCGCGATAGAAGATCGTCAGGTCCTTGGCGGCGATGGCCTCGGCCAGGGCGGCTTCGACGCGCGCGGCCTTGGCCGCAAGCTGGGCCGCCGTCGGCCTGGCGTCGCGGCCCGCCGGGGGCGGCCCGGCCGGCGCCGGGACGGCGGCGAGCACGGGCGCGGCCGGGACGGCGGCGGCGGCGGGAGCCGCCCCCAGCTCTGCGACCGCCGATTGGTGAGCTCTGCTGCTGTCGTCTGCCATGAGTTCCTCCAACGTTGCAACGCGCGTTAATGCCGTGCTCCGGCGGCCACCTGGGCGGCGCCCTGCACTGCGGAGCGATCCCATTCGATCAGGCCGTCCTTCATCTTGATCAGGCGGTCGGCCAGCGTGTAGTACTGATCGTCGTGGCTGATGACAAAGACGGTCTTGCCCATGGCCTTGAGCTCCGGCAAGACCTCAAAATAGAAGATCGCCTTGAACTGCGGGTCCTGGTCCGCCGCCCATTCGTCGAAGAAGAAGATGGGCCGGTCCTCCAGGTAGGCGGTGAGCAGGGCCAGCCGCTTGCGCTGGCCCTGGGAGAGGTCCAGGGTCGAGATGACGCCGTCTTCGATGGTGACCTTCCTGTCGAGCTGGAGGCGCTTGAGGTAGCCGCGCGCCGCTTCGTCCAGATTGACGCGTTCGAGCCCCATGAGGCTGTCGAACAGGTAGAAGTCGGTAAACACCGCGGCGAACATCTGGCGGTAGCCTTCGCGGTTGTCGCTGGTGATCGGCCGGCCGTCCACCAGGATCTCGCCGCCGTCCGGGATGTAGAGGCCGGCCAGCAGCTTGGCAAAGGTGGATTTGCCGCTGCCGTTGCCGCCGGTGACGAAGATCAGCTGGCCGGCCTCGAACTCCAGGTCGAGCGGTCCGATGTGAAAACGCTCGCCGGCGTCGTCGCCGGAGTATTGATAGAAGAGCTGTCTGAGCTCGAGCCGCTGCCAGGCCGGCGCGTCGCCGCGGTCGTCGGCCGAGGTTTCGACCGCCCTTTCGCTCAGGTCGATGCCCAGCCGATCGAGCTTGCGGACGGCGACGGCGGCGCGGCTGAAGTTGGGCAGCAGCTGGAAGATCGCCTCCATCGGGCCGAGCATGTATAGCAGGCAGACGGTGAAGCCGGCGATCACGCGGGCGCCGACGTGCGAGCTGTCGCGGAAGCCGAAGATGATCAGACCGATGGCGATGAAAAACAGCTGGTTGCCCCAGATCGTGGTGGCGATCAGCAGGTTGTTGCCGACGGCGGTCGAGCGGCGGATCTTTTCGCCGGTGGGGATCAACGCCGCGTCGATGAACGCCTGGCGGCGGCGGCGGTGGAGCTTCAGCTCCTTGGCGCCGTGGATCAGGCCGCGGAAGTGGGCAAACAGCTGGTCGGTGTGCTCACGCAGCTCGCGAAAGTGCTTTTGCGCGAGCCCCATGGCAAAGCTGTAGGTCAGGCTGCCGGCCACCATGAAGCCGAGCACCACAAGGAGCATGCGCCACGACAGCCAGCCCATGTAGGCCAGGCAGGTCAGTACGATCGCCGACTGCATGAGCAGCACCGGGATCTGGGTCAGGGCGTTGGACAGTACGGTGATGTCGTCGGTCAGCGAGGCGAGCAGGCGGTGGCTGCCGATCTCTTCCATGCGGCGCAGCGGCGAAGCCAGGATGCGGCGGCACGACTGCAGGCGGGTTTCGAACATGGCGCGGGTTGCCAGGTAGTTGAAGATGCTCTGCGTCACCAGGCGGCTGACCGGCACCAGCACGGCGAGCGCGACAAAGCCGTAGAGCAGCCGAGGGTCGCGGTTGCCGGCGATCACGCTGCTGATGATGGCCAGCCAGGCGGTCAGGCCCAGGCCGCTGATCAGGCCGGTGCACAGCGCGGCGGCGATCTGCGCCCGCGACCGGCTGACGTTGCGCGACATGCGCAGCAGGTAGGAAATGAGCTTGGCGATCTCCATCGGTTCTCCTGGCGGCGAGCGCTGGCTGTCTGACGCGGCGGCCGCACGTCACCTCACGTTTCCATGAGCACGGTCGAGGAATGGCGGCTGCGCTGCATCGTGTCGCGGAACACCCGGTCGTAGTTGTGCGACAACGCCAGGTACAGGTCGGCCACCGCGTTACCCGGTCCGGGGTTGCCGAAGAGCACCTCGGCGCCCCAGATGAGCCGCTGCTTCGCGCTGGCCCTCAAATAGCGCAGGCCGTGGCGGACGAACGCGAAGCGATCGCGCAGCCCTGCCCACTGGATGTTCTTCCACAGGAAGCTGGGGCTGGCGTAGGATTCGTGGTCCAGATTCGCCAGGTAGAACAGGTAAACCAGCATCGAGTTGATGCGGTAGTAGCGGTCGAGCGCCTTGCCGTAGTCGGCGAGCGGCGCGAGCCCTCCGGATTCGTCCTGGAGCAGGCGATCGAGGGGCTCGACCAGGGCGAAGGCGCTGTTGAAGGCGACCTGGAGGCCGGTGGAGAACACCGGGTCGATGAAGCCGGCGCTGTCGCCGACGATGATCCAGCCGTTGCCGGAGTAGCGCTTGGAACGGTACGAGTAGTCCTTGACGCAGCGGAAGCGTTCGATGCGCCGCATGGTGGGGTTTTGCAGCAGATCGCCGATGTAAGGGATGTCCTGTGCGTAGTCGTTGAAGATGGCTTCAAGGCTCTTTTCCTTGGCTGCGTCCTTGACCGTCTGCTGGCTGAGCACCACCCCCAGCGACAGCACGTTCCTGGCGATCGGGATGTACCAGGCCCAGTCGCGGTGGTTGCGGTGGACGCACAGCTTGAAGTTGAGATCGCGGTCGGTGTTGGTGATTTCGATGTCGCCCTGCCAGTGGCTGAACACCGCCATCTTGTTCTCAAGCAGGGGGTCCGGGTACCAATTGTCCTTGAGCTGGTGGTTGATCACCGCTCCCTGTCCCGAGGCGTCGATGATCCAGCGGCCGTACGCGCGGTGGGTCGCTTCGGGGTCGTCGCCTGCCAGGTTCTTGTATTCGACGCCCACCGCGCGGTCGCCCTGGAAGAGCACGCGCTTGACCAGATGCTCTTCGCGCACGTCGACGCCGTGGCGGCGGGTGTTGCGCAGCAGCACTTCGTCGAGCGTGGCGCGCGCCATCTGGAAGGCGTAGGGCCGTTCGCCCGGCTCGTTGACCAGCTGGGACGAGAAATAGATTTTGCTGCTCTTGTCGTGGCGGACGAATTCGAGCCCCTTCTTCTTTACAAAGTTTGCCGCCTTCAGCTCGTCGTAGACGCCCAGCTCGCGAAAGGCGGTCAACCCGAAGGCGGTGATCGATTCGCCGATGTGGAAGCGCGGAAAGAGCGCGCGCTCCAGCATCAGTACGCGATGCCCGCGCTTTGCCAGCATGGTGCCGCAGGTGGTGCCGGACGGACCGCCGCCGATGATCACCACGTCGAAGTGCTCGGCGGAATTACCGTTCGGGGACGGTAACGGAGATGGGTTGTCTGCCGTGGTCATCTTGAATCTCCAGCTGCGGCGCGCCGAGGGCGAAAGCCCGGAGCTTGGAACGGGCGCCGCGGCAGCCCTTGGCGCAGCAAATCCAACAAAACTATATCAAGTAATGATGACTATGTCAATACACTCATATGCGCCTGAGTCTTGGCGCGGGCTGCCCGCAAGCTGCCGTCCGCAGGCATACCCCTGTATGTATATGTGAAGTTGCAAAATTATTTAGGATTGAATATGATTTGTTCATGCGGTGCGCGCTGGCGCGGGCGGCGGTCGGAATGGGCAGCAGGGACACGCTGACCGGTGCGCCGCCATGACCCAACCCATCCAGGAAACCGTGCAGCGCGGCGTCGGGAGCGAGCCGCCGAGCGTGGACGAAGATCTGGTGCGCCACGGCCTCGCCATGCGGCCGGTGCTCGCGGCCCTGCTGCGCGAATCCGGCGAGCTGCCGCTGCTCGACTACGCGGCGGGCTTTTTCACCCGCGGCGGGCCGCCGGTCTCACCGGTGGGCCTGGCCGTGGTCGAGCGCGCGGCGGGGCGGCTTTTCGGCGCCCGCGCCGGCGCCGAAATCGCCGCCCAGCTGCGCTGCCAGCCGGCGATCAACACCGCCGAGCACCTGGCGCCGATGTTCCATCCGCGGCGCTTCCAGAGCAACCTGCTGGGCGCCTATGCCGCCGCCGAACAGGGAGCGGCCTGCATGCCGGTGTTGGCCTGCTCGAACATCTCGCTGTCCAATTCGTCCCATCCGCGCGGCATCTTCTGGAATCAGCAGCCGCTGCAACTCATCCCCCGCAACCCCCATGGAACCGTCCACACCTGGCCTGCCGTCGAGCGCCAGGTCTTCCTGGACCTGCCCGCGGCGGCCCGCGTCGCCGCCGGCATGGCGTACCTGACGGCGGCCGTGCCGCAGCTCGCGGCCCTACCGGTCGGTGAGCAGCGCAACCGGGTGCGCAAGCGGCTCGCCGGGGCGCTCAAGGAGCTGTCCGGCAACCCGGCCAAACGGCTGCCCAGCACCGAGCTGCCCGAGCAGGTGCAGGCGCTGCTGCGCGCGGCGCTGCCTGGGGCGCGCGCGACGGGCGCCGCCCAAGAGATCGAGGTGCGGACCTGCCTGGTCGAGGCGCTGCCTCCTGAGCTCTTTGCCGAGCCGCGCTACATCCACCAGGTCTGCCGCTTGAACGGCGCGCTGTGGGAGCGCGCCATGGGCGGCCGCCTGCCGCGGCTCATCTATCTGCCGATGGAAGAGATCTCCACGGCTCTGCTGCGCTACGCGCTGCGCGATCCACACGACCCGCTCCATGCGATGCTGCTGAATGCGGACGCCCGTGCTCTCGCCTTGGACCTGTTTGCCGATCTGCCCTACGCCTGGTCCGAGTCCGGAGGTACGCATTTCTTCTGGCAGCTGGGGCCCAAGGGGCAGAGGTTCCCAATGCGCCACGACGGCGCCGCCCTCTGCGGACAGGGCTGTCGCATCGAGTTGCGGCAAAACGGCCTGCTGGACGCCCTGGACGCCCTCGCGATCGTACCGGCGACCCTGCTGCAAATGCTGCTGCTGGTCCACCACGGCTTCCGCTGCCTGGGCGGCTTCAATCAGATCCAATTTCTGCCGGCGATGCGCCGACAGATGCGCGAGTTCTGCCGTCAGACCGGCCGCGCCGCGGTCGCCGACGAACGCTACGATGCCGAGCTGCCGAGCGACTTTCTGGCCGGTCCCCTCTTCTGGTGGCGCGGCGCACCCGAGGCCCCGGCCTCGCTGGACACCTTCCTGCGCCAACCCGAGCGCAGCCGCGAAGAAGCGGCCTGCGCCGTCCGCCGTCTGAGCCTGCGCAGCGCCACCCTGCTGGGTCTGCCCGACCTGATCCAGCTGCTCTGACGGCGTGCCGGTTGGCGCTGCACAGTGGAGATCTGCAGCTGGGTCACCGGCGTGCCGGGGGTATGCCTGCGAGTGTCCGCTTGCCTGGTGTCTGCGTTCTATATAAAATCCGCGTTATCCATGATGGTGACGAGTTCCCAGACTGAGTGGGAACGGCAGCTGACCGCTTCCACCGCGTCCGCTGCGGACCGCCCGGTCCGCCTTCCGGAGCTGCTGGTTCCGGCGCTGACGGTCCTGGCGCACCCCGACCTGCGGCGGGTGGGGGAGCGCGTCCTGCTGCCGGCCCTGGGATCTGGGCGGACGGTACCGCTGTCGCGCCTGTCGCCGCTGTTCGCGCAACCCGGAAACCAGGTGGCGAGGCCGCTTGCCGAGCCCCACTTGAGCAGGCGCCCGATCCATCTGTCCCCTTCGGACGGCCAGCCGGGCTCGCTCCGCCTGGTGGTGCCGGGCGGAGGCCGGCCGATTGAGGTCCTGGGTGCCCCGTCGCCGGACGAAATTGCGCCCGCCGACCTCCACCGCGGCGTTGTGCTCCTGTGGGCCGATCGCGTGGCGCTGCTCCTCCACCTGCTGCCGTCGGGCGTGCCCCGCGAAGTCGAGCGCTTCGGCATGATCGGCGAAAGTGCCGCCCTGAACCGCCTGTGCGCCGAGATCCGGCGAGTCGCGGCAGCCGCGACTCCCGTCCTGCTGTGCGGCGAAACCGGCACCGGCAAGGAGCTGGTGGCCCACGCGATCCACGCCGCCGGGCCGCGCCGCGCCGGCCCCTATGTCACCCTCAACCTGGGCGCGATCCCACCGGCCCTTGCCGCCGCGGAGCTCTTCGGCGCTGCCCGCGGCGCCTTCACCGGCGCAGACCGGAGGCGAGCCGGCCACTTCGAGCGTGCCGCGAGCGGCACGCTGTTCCTGGACGAGATCGGCGAGGCGCCGCCGGAGGTCCAGGTGCTGCTGCTGCGGGCGCTGGAGTGCGGCGAGATCCAGCCTGTCGGGTCCGAGGCGCCGCTGCGCGTCGAAGTGCGCTGCGTTGCCGCCACCGACGCCGACCTCGAGGCGGCCGCCGCCCGCGGTGGGTTCCGCGCTCCCTTGCTGCATCGCCTGCGCGGCTTCGAGATCCGCATGCCGGCGCTGCGCCAACGCCGGGACGACGTCGGCCGGCTCCTGGTGAGCTTCCTGCGCCAGGAGCTTGCGGCACTGGGCCGCGACGGCCTGCTCGTCACCGCGAGCCCGCACGGCCGGCCGTGGTTGCCCGCGGGCCTGGTGGCGCGCCTGGCCGTCCACGAATGGCCCGGCAACGTGCGCGAGCTCAGAAACGTCGCGCGCCACCTGGCGGTGAGCTGCCGCGACGCCGATCAGGCCGAGCTGCCGGAAGGATTGCTCCAGGCACCCGCCGCCGCCAACAACGAGGAGCTTTCCCAGCCGGCGGCGCCCACCGGCTGGCGCCCGCCCCGGCGGCGCGCGGAGTACCGCCCCGGCTCCGAGATCGCGCACCCCGAACTGCTGGCGGCGCTGCGCGCCTGCCGCTTCAACCTGGCGGCCGCCGCGGCAGCGTTGCGCATCTCGCGCTCTTCGCTCTATGCCCTGCTCGCGCGCCATGGCGGGGTCCGCAAGGCCGGAGACCTGACCCGGGTCGAGATCGCCGCCGCCTTGGAGCGTTCGGGCGGCGACCTCGACGCGGCCGCGGACGCGCTGGCGGTTTCGCCGCACGGACTCAAGATTCGCTGTACCGAGCTGGGGAGAAACTGAGCCATGCTGCCCCGCCGGGTGGGTCCTTACCGGCTGGAGCAACTGCTGGGCAAGGGCGGCATGGGTGTCGTCTACGCCGCCTGGGACGAGCGGCTCGACCGGCGCGTCGCCCTCAAACAGATCCGGCCCGAGGTGGCCGCGGACTCGCTGCGACGCGAGCGCTTCCGGCGCGAGGCTCGCGCCCTGGCCCGGCTCGACCACCCCGCCATCGTCCGCATCCACGACCTGCTCGAGACCGCGGAGGGCGATTGGCTGGTGCTGCAGTACGTCGAGGGCCCGACGCTCGCAGAGCTCCTGCGCCGGGGACCGCTGCCCGGCAGCCAGGTGGTTGGCCTGGCGCGGGACATCCTGGGAGCCCTGGAGGCGGCGCACTCGCGCGGCCTGCTCCACCGCGACCTCAAGACCGAGAACGTGATGCTCGCGCCGACCGGTCATGCGATGGTCCTGGACTTCGGCCTCGCCAAGCTCCTTGCCCCCGAAACCGGCGCAGCGGCCGGCGAGACCCTCGCCGGCACCGGCGGCGTCGTCGGCACCTATCGCGCCATGTCGCCCGAGCAGGCCAACGGGCGCGCGCTCGATGCCCGGTCGGACCTGTTTTCTCTGGGTGTCCTGCTCTACGAGGCGGCGACCGGCACCTCGCCGTTCCAGGCCGCGACGCCGGTCGCCACCCTGACCCTGGTCTGCACTCACCTCCAGGCGCCCACCAGCGAGCTGATCCCCACGCTCCCCGAGCCGCTTGCGACGCTGATCGACTCGCTGCTCGAGAAGGACCTTGAGCGGCGGCCGCGCAGCGCAGCCGCGGCGCTGGCGCGTCTCGACGATTCGCCCACCACCGCCGCGTACCCGCAAGCTCCTGCCGCCGCGACCCTGGCGCCGGCGCCTCAGCGCTTGCACGCTCGCCCGTGGCTTCCCACCCTGCCGCGGGCCTTGGATGGCAGGCCGTCGTACGCCGCTCTCGGCGGCTGGCGCACCCGCCGGTGGCCGTGGGCCGCAGGCCTGCTGCTGCTGGTGGCGGCCGGCCTGCTGCTGGCCTGGTGGTTGCGTGTTCCGGGCGCGCGGCGCGAACCGCTCTACGTCGCCGTTGCCAGGCCGGAAATCGGGCTCGGCGCCGCCCGGGAGGAGGTGGTGCTGGCCGGCGCCGCGCTCCAGGCGGCTTGCCTGCGGGCGCTCGCTTCGCTGAAAGGGGTCGCGGCGCTACCTCCCGGCGCCGTGGATCCCGGCGAGCGGCCCTTGACTCCCCGGCGGCTGGCGCAAATCCTGGCCGCGGACCAGGTTGTCACCGCGACCCTCAATTGTCAGTCTCACCAGTGCCAAGCCGTGCTCCGCCGGCAGCAGGGCAGCGACGGCAGGATCGTTGCGAGCACGATGCCTTTCGAGGTGCCTCTGGACGACCCGCACCTGCTCGACGCCGCCGTATCGACCTATCTGAAACCGCTCTTCCCCGAACATCGCTTGCGGCCGGAGTCTTCGCCGCTCCAGGTGCGCGGCGAGGACTACCAGCGCTTCCTGCGCGTCCAGCGACTTTGGAACGAGCAGCGGCCGGCCGATCTGCAACCGCTCCTGGCCGACCTGGACCGGGTGCGATCCGGCTCGCCCCTGTTCATCGACGCCTACGTGCTGGAAGCGAGCCTCGAGGGCTATCGCGCCTTCCAGACCCGCGACCCACTGTACGTCGAACAGGCGTTCAACCTGATTGCCCAGGCGCGGCGGCTGGCGCCCGCCGACGCGCAGACGTTGGTCAGCTGGTTCGGCGTCGCGATGAACACCGGGCGCTTCGACGAGGCAGAAAAGGCGCTGCACGAAATCGAGCTGCGCCTGCCCGGGGACGTGCGGACCCTGCAGCGCCGGGCGCTGCTGCGCGAGCACCAGGGCGATCGACGGCATGCCCTGGAGCTGCTGCGCACCGCGGTGTGGCGCCACCCCAGCGCCGCATATCTGACCGATCTGGCCAACATGGAAATGCGGCAAGGAGAGATCCCGGCGGCCCGCGCCACGATGGAGGAGCTGCTGCGGCGTGTTCCCGAGGACCACGCCGGCCAGAACCTCCTGGCCGGGCTCGAGCTGAAAGCGGGCAACATGGAACGAGCTACCACGCTGTACGCCCGCATGGCCGGCAGCCGGCCGAGCTTCGGCGTGCTATCCAACCTGGCTTTCGCCCAGCTGCTGCTGGGCCGCTACGGCGAGGCGGCCACGAACTATCGGGCCGCCTATGCCTTGGCCCCCACCAGCTATGCCGCCAGCCTCAACCTGGGCGATGCCGAGCTGCTCCGGGGCCAGCCGGCGGCGGCCCGCGCGCTCTACCGGCAGGCGCTCGCCCAGGCGGCACAGGATCCGGGGCGAGACGCACCGCCCGCGCTCGTCGCCGCGGCGCAGGCGGAGGCGCACCTCGGACGCGGGTTCGAGGCGGCCGCCACCATCGAGCGAGCGGTGGTCGCAGCGCCCAACGATCCCGAGATCGCCTTTTACGCCGCCCTGGTCTACGCCTTGATCGGCGAAACCGCCTCCGCCACCGCCAGTGCCGGCCGCTCCCTGGCCGGAGGCATCAACGCCGGCTGGTTTTCCTTGCCTTGGTTTGACGAGCTACGGAAGTCGCCGGAGTTTCTTCGCCTCCTGGGCAAGGCGGCGGCTGCACCGGCCCCTCGTTGATGAAGACCGGGTCCGGTGAGGAGATGAGCGCGCCGCCAAACGCCACGGTGAGCTTGAACCCGTGCGTCATGTCCTGCGGCGAGGAGTTGAAGTCCCAGAGCGAGAAATTCGAGCTGTTGACCTGGTGGCACAGAAACCAGGGCGGCGGCATGACCGGCTCCTCGCTGGTGACGTCGAACCATTGCATCGGATAGCTCGGAAAGGTCGCCCCGGCGTCGGTCGATGCCTCGTCGAGGGTGAACGTGATCAAACTGATGTCTTGGCCCGGCAGGCTGATGGGGAACGGCGCCGGCGCGTCGTCGAGCGTAATGGTGATCGTTAATGCGGTGGTGTCTAACGTCACCGTCAAAGGCCAGATCTCCATGTCCTCTCCTCCTTTTGATTGGTTGTTGGCTGCGCTTGCGCTACGAGCATAGGGCGTGCCAGGTGTGCGCCGCTGGGCGCTGCGCACCGGGATCTACCACTTTCTAATCGAGCGAGACCGTCGGACGGTACCGTCCGACGGTCGAAAGCAGCGTAACGGTCGATCGCAGCGCGGCGAGAGAGTCCCTCCGCTCTGGCGCACCGTGGCACGCCTCTTGCCCTGGGAGTCGCCGCCGGCAAGCAAGGCAGCACCCGATCGATCGCAGGCTCGCGTTCCATCCGCATGGCGCGGGCGGGGCGCGGGGAACCGCTACCTCAACCGACAAGGAGCTCGAAACTCATGATCCCTCAATGTCCACCGATTCCGCGCCCAAGCATCCGCCGGACCCAGTGCTCAGTTGGCAGCATGATCGTGATCACGCTGCTTTTGACTGCAGCGGCTCGGGCGCAGGCAAACCGCGTGTTGCGGTTCGACAACCAATGTTCGCAGGCGGTCTGGATCGGAGCGACCGGCGGATTCACGCAGCCCTGTGGCGCCGGCAACTCCTGCCCGAGCGGCCAGGCGTGTCTCACCACCCGCAGCACTCCCGGCTGTTTTTGGGTGCTGCCGTTGCCGGCGAGCGGCTCGCTGCTGCTCGCGGCCGGCACGAGCACCAAGGTGACTCTGGCGACGCCGCCACAAAGCAATGTCAAATGGAGCGGCAATATCTACGGCAGCACCGGCTGCAACAGCGGCGGTCAGAGCTGCCAGACCGGAGCTTGCGTGGGTGGCTCCTGCCCGGCCGGCACGGGACCGGTCGGACCGACCACGCTTGCCGAGCTCACGCTGCTGACCAATGGACCGGACACCTACGACGTCTCGATGATCAACGGTGTCAATCTCCCCTTGTCGATCGCGCCCACCCCGGGACAGAAGTTTGGCACGCCGCCCGCGGGTGCGGCGGCCGACTATTTCTGCGGCGCTCCCGGCAAACCTCGGCCTCTCAACTCCGCTCTGCAGGGCTGTACCTGGCAGTTCAATCCGACGATCAAGCAAATCGATCAGTCGCCGTTCCTGCGCATGGTCGGCCCCGGCGGCAACGCGTGCACGCAGGACAGCGATTGCACGTCGCCCCAGCTGTGCGGCCTGGCGATGACGGTCGGTCTGACGACGGTGAGCCAGGTCTGCGGCACGCAGATCGGTTGGTGGACCGCCGACGAGGTGTGCACGTTTACCGGCTCCGCCTTCGGTGCGCCGTTCAACTGCTCCGCCGGTGTTTACGGTCAGGGGACCAACACCAACCTCTACCTCTGCAGCGGCGTCAACGCCAGCACCTGCTACGGCTCCAGCTCGACGGCGACCTGCTGCGGCTGCCCGCAGTGGACGTTCGATGGCAAGGCCCTGGCGGCGGCCATGAGCTGCGGCGCGAACAACCAGACGACCAATCCGTCATGGAACCAGATCGCTCAGCCGTGGGCGCAGTTTGCCAAGCAGGCGTGCCCGACGGCATACAGCTTCCCGTTCGACGACGCCACCAGCACGTTTACCTGCGCCGGCAGCAACTCCGCTGCCAATGCCGTCGACTACACGATCACCTACTGCCCGGGAGGCAAGAGCGGAGTGCCGCCGCAAGTTGCGTCCAGTCCGCGGAAGTGATTGGGGACCTGCCTGAGGATCACCGGTCGAGCGGCGCGGGGGATCTCACCCCCGCGCCGTCAGGCTTTCAGAATGCTGAAGCTGCCGCAGCTCAGCGGAGGTCGTAGCGGTCGAGGTTCATCACCTTGTCCCAGGCTGCCACGAAGTCCTGGACGAACTTCTCCTGGGCGTCGGAGCTGCCGTAGACTTCCGACACCGCCCGCAGCTGGGAGTTGGAGCCGAAGATGAGGTCGTAGCGGGTGCCTGTCCACTTGAGCTGATCGGTGTTGCGATCGCGCCCTTCGAACAGGTCCTTGGCGTCCGACGTTGCCTTCCATCCCGTGCGCATGTCGAGGAGGTTGACGAAGAAGTCGTTGGTCAGCGTTCCTGGCCGGTGGGTGAAGACGCCGTGCTGGGAATGCCCGACGTTGGTGTCGAGGACGCGCAGGCCGGCGACGAGCACGGCCATTTCGGGCGCCGTGAGAGTCAGCAGCTGCGCCTTGTCGACCAGCAGCTCTTCGGAGCTCATCGTGTACTTGGCCTTCTGGTAGTTGCGGAAGCCGTCGGCGACCGGTTCGAGAAAGGCGAAGGAGTCGACGTCGGTCTGCTCCTGCGAGGCATCCATGCGGCCCGGCGTGAACGGCACCGTCACCGGGTGACCGGCCTTGCTGGCCGCCCGTTCGATCGCCGCGCAACCGCCCAGCACGATCAGGTCGGCGAGCGAGACCTTCTTGCCGGACTGCTGCGCACCGTTGAAGTCTTGCGCAATGGCCTCCAGGGACTGCAGCACCTTCGCCAGCCGCTCGGGCTGGTTGGCTTCCCAATCCCTTTGCGGCGCCAGGCGAATGCGGCCACCGTTGGCGCCGCCCCGCTTGTCGGAGCCGCGGAAGGTGGACGCCGACGCCCAGGCGGTCGCAACCAGGTCCGGGATGGACAGGCCAGCGGCCAGGATCCTGCCCTTGAGCGCGGCGACGTCCTGCTGGTCGATCAACGGGTGATCGACGGCGGGGATGGGGTCTTGCCAGAGGAGCACTTCGGCGGGCACCTCGGGACCGAGATACCGCGCGCGCGGACCCATGTCGCGATGGGTCAGCTTGAACCAGGCGCGGGCGAAGGCGTCGGCAAACTCCTGCGGGTGCTCCATGAAGCGCCGGGAGATCTTTTCGTAGATCGGGTCGAAGCGCAGCGCGAGATCGGTGGTCAGCATGTTGGGGGCGATGCGCTTCGACGGGTCGTGAGCGCCAGGGACCGTGCCGGCGCCCATGTCGCCCTTGGGCTTCCACTGGTGCGCACCGCCGGGGCTCTTCGTCAACTCCCAGTCGTAGCCGAACAGGTTGGCGAAGAAATTGTTGCTCCACCGCGTCGGCGTGGAGGTCCAGGTCACTTCCAGGCCGCTGGTGATCGCGTCTCCCGCCCAGCCGGCGCCGAAGGTGCTGCTCCAGCCGAAGCCCTGGTGCTCGATGTCGGAGAGCTCCGGCGCGCCTCCCACGTGTGCCGCGGAGGGAGCCGCGCCATGGGTCTTGCCGAAGGTGTGGCCGCCGGCGATCAGCGCCACCGTCTCTTCGTCGTTCATCGCCATGCGGGCGAAGGTCTCCCGGATGTCGATGGCCGCGGCCAGCGGATCGGGGCGGCCGTCAGGGCCTTCCGGATTGACGTAGATCAGCCCCATCTGCACGGCGGCCAGCGGCTTTTCCAGCTCTCGTTCGCCGGAGTAGCGCAGGTCCCCCCCCAGCCAGGTCCTTTCGGCCCCCCAGTACACGTCCTGGTCCGGCTCCCAGACGTCTTCGCGGCCGCCGGCGAAACCGAAGGTCTTGAAGCCCATCGATTCCAGGGCCACGTTGCCCGCGAGGATCATCAGGTCGGCCCAGGAGATCTTGCGGCCGTACTTCTGCTTGACCGGCCAGAGCAGGCGGCGCGCCTTGTCCAGGCTGACGTTGTCCGGCCAGCTGTTGAGCGGCGCGAAGCGCTGCTGCCCCCGGCCGCCGCCGCCGCGGCCGTCGCCGGTACGGTAGGTGCCGGCGCTGTGCCACGCCATGCGGATGAACAGGGGCCCGTAGTGGCCGAAGTCGGCGGGCCACCAGGGCTGCGAGTCCGTCATGACCGCGGTGAGGTCCCGCTTCACCTCTGCCAGGTCGAGACTCTGGAACTCCTTGGCATAGTTGAAGTCCTTGCTCATCGGGTTGGACTTGGAGGAGTGCTGGTGCAGGAGGTCGACCCGCAGCTGGTTCGCAAACCAGTCACGGTTCGCCGGTCCGCCGCCTTGGGCGTGATGGACAGGGCATTTCGTTTCAGTCATATGCGTGCCTCTGGGCTGAAGCAAACCGTTTCAGTCATGTATGTGCCTCTGAGATTGAGCAAGTTCCTCAGTCGCCTGCGCGGACACCTGGACGGCGTCGCGAATTCGACGGTTGCCAGGGAATCTATCAAACGCGCGTGGCCTGGCGCCCGGCGCCCGGACGCCGAGGCCAATTGTACCGGCGCCGCGGGTCCCGGCGGGCGGCTGCCGCACGGCTCCATCGGGCGGCGGGAACCGCCGGGACCCTGCGATATCATGCCTGGCGCTGACGAAGAACTGGACTCTGGCGGGCGCGGTGCTCCGGCGGATGGACCGGCACGGCGCAGGAGACGTTTGTGATCGAAGACCATGCCGCGGCGCACCAGCACGGAATCGACAGCCTGTTTCCGGGCGACGGTGAAATGGCCACCTTGATGCGGCAGCGGGACTGGTCGCGAAGCCCGCTCGGTCCGCCGGAACAGTGGCCGCAGACCCTGCGCGCCATCGTGCGCATCATGCTCACCTCGCGCTTTGCCATCTGGCTGGGGTGGGGGCGCGAGCTGACCTTCCTTTACAACGACGCCTACCGCGCCATGACGCTGGGGGCGAAGCACCCCGGGGTGCTCGGCCGGCCGACGCGCGAGGTGTGGGCGGAGATCTGGCCGCAGATCGGACCGCGGATCGAAAAGGTCCTGGCGACGGGCGACGCCACCTGGGACAGGGCGTTGATGCTGTTCCTCGAGCGCAGCGGCTACCCCGAGGAGACGTATCACACCTTCTCCTACAGCCCCATCCACGACGACCAGGGAATCATCCGCGGCAACCTCTGCATCGTCTCCGAGGAGACCGAGCAGGTGATCGGCGAGCGCCGCCTGGCGTTGCTGCGCGAGCTTGCCGCCCAGCTCGCCTCGGTCAACACGACGGAGGACGTGCTCGCGGCGACCGAGCGCGCGCTCGGCACGGGCAATCGCGACGTGCCGTTTTTCCTGCTCTACCGGTTCGACGAAGAGTGCCGCCATGCACAGTTGGTATCGAGCAGCCCGATGCCAGGCGGGGCTGCGGGTCTGCATGCGACCCTCGACTGCGCGGCCGACTCACCCTGGCCGGTGGCGGCGCTGCTGGCTCGGCTGGAGCCGATCCTGGTGGAGACGCTCCCCGGCAGCGGCGAGTGGCCGCGAGGGCCGTGGGACCGCGCGCCCCAGAGCGCCGTCATGATGCCCGTCGCGCAGCAGGGGCAGGCGCGGCCGGCCGGTTTCCTCATCGCCGGCCTCAATCCGCACCGGCGCTTCGACGAGAACTACCAGAGCTTCGTCGGCCTCCTGGTCGGCCAGATCTCGGCCGGCCTCAGCGGCGCCTGGGCGTATGAGGCGGAGCGGCGGCGCGCCGAGGCCCTGGCCGAGTTGGATCGGGCCAAGACGGTCTTCTTTTCCAACGTCAGCCATGAGTTCCGCACGCCGCTGACGCTGATCCTGGGGTCGCTGGAGGACCTGCGCGACGGCGGCCAGCTGGCGGCGGAGGCCCACTACCCGCTCGCCATCGCGCAGCGCAACGGCCAGCGCCTGCTGCGGCTGGTCAACTCGCTGCTCGACTTCTCCCGCATCGAGGCTGGGCGGGTGCAGGCCAGCTACGAGCCGGTCGACCTGGCGGAGACCACGGCCGACCTGGTGAGCGTCTTCCGGTCGACGACCGAGCGCGCCGGCCTGCGGCTGGTGGTCGCCTGTCCGCCGGTCGGCGAGCCCGTCTACCTCGACCGCGGGATGTGGGAAAAGGTGGTGCTGAACCTCCTGTCCAACGCCTTCAAATTCACCCTCGAAGGGGAGATCGAGGTGCGCCTGGAGCGCCTCGCAGGGGCTGGGACCGTCCAGGTCGTGGTGCGCGACACCGGCATCGGAATACCGGAGCAGGAGCTGCCTCACCTGTTCGAGCGCTTCCGCCGGGTCGAGGGGGCCAAGGGGCGCACCCAGGAGGGGAGCGGCATCGGTCTCGCCCTGGTTCAGGAGCTGGTCAAGCTGCAGGGCGGCAGCGTGACGGTCGAAAGCGTTGTGGGGCGCGGGACCACGTTCACCGTGACGTTGCAGCTGGGCACGGACCATCTGCCCGCGGACCGCATCGCGCGGCGCGCCGCGGAGACGGTCGCAGCCGCCGGTGCGACGAGCGGCGGCGGCGCCTCCGCCGTGGTCGAAGAGGCGCTGCGCTGGCTCCCGCAAGAGGCCGAGTCCGCGCCGCTCCTGGCGCTGGACGACCGGATGCCGATGGACGGCCCGGCGCGGCCGCGCGGCAGCGAGGTGATCCTGCTTGCCGACGACAATGCCGACATGCGCGCCTACATCCGCCGCCTGCTCGAGCCGCGCTGGCACGTCGAGACGGTGTCCAACGGCCAGCAGGCGCTGGCCGCGTCCCGCCTGCGGCGTCCCGACCTGGTGATCTCCGACGTCATGATGCCCGAGCTGGACGGCTTCGGGCTGCTGCAGGCGCTGCGCGCCAACCCCGCGACGCGCGATCTGCCGGTGATGCTGCTCTCCGCCCGCGCCGGTGAGGAAGCCAGGATCGAAGGGATCGCGGCGGGCGCCGAGGACTACCTGGTCAAGCCGTTTTCGGCGCGCGAGCTGCTGGCGCGCATCGAGGCGCAGCTCCTGCGGACGCGGCTGCGCGCCCTGGAAGACGCCAGCGCCCGGCGGCTGGCCTCGGTCTTCGCGCAGGCCCCGGTGGCGATCGCGCTGCTGCGCGGCCCGGAGCACGTTTTCGAGGTGGCCAACCCCTTCTACCTGAAGCTGGTCAACGACCGGCCGCTGCTCGGCATGCGGCTGCGCGACGCGTTGCCGGAGGTGGTCGCCCAGGGCATCGTCGATCTGCTCGACGGGGTCTTTCGCAGCGGCCAGCCCCACCTGGGCAAGTCGCTGCCGGTGATGCTCAACCGCGGGCCGGAAGGCGCGCCCGAAGAGTGCTTTTTCGACTTCGTGTACCAGCCGTTGTTCGATGGGAGCGGCACGGTCGAGGGCATCGCGGTCGTCGCCTACGACGTGAGCGGCCTGGCGCGGGCGCGCCGCGAGGCCGAGGTGGCCAATCGCGCCAAGGACGAGTTCCTGGCCATGCTGGGACACGAGCTGCGCAACCCGCTGGCGCCGATCAGTACCGCGCTGCAGCTGCTCAAGATGCGCGGGGTGGAGGCGGCGGAGGTCGAGCGGCGGGTGATCGAGCGCCAGGTCAAGCACCTGGTGACCCTGGTCGACGATCTGCTCGACGTGTCGCGCCTGACTCGCGGCAAGCTGCAGCTCGAAGTCAGCCGGGTCGAGCTTTCCAGCGTCGTCGGCCAGGCGATCGAGACGGTGGCGCCGGCCCTCGAACAGCGCCGGCTCGCGCTGACGGTGGCGGTTCCGGCGACCGGCCTGGCGGTGGACGGCGACGAGCACCGGCTGGTCCAGGTGGTGGCCAATCTCCTGGGCAACGCCGCCAAGTACACCGATCCAGGCGGCAGCATCACGATCACCGGCGCGCGCGAGCAGGGCGACGCGGTGCTGCGCATCCGCGACAACGGCATCGGGATCACGCCGGAGATGTTGTCGCGCATCTTCGACCTCTTCGTGCAGACTCCGCAGGCGCTCGACCGCTCGCATGGTGGCCTCGGTCTCGGCCTCGCCCTTTCCCGCGGCCTGCTGGCGCTGCACCATGGCTCCATAGCAGCGCGCAGCGACGGCCCCGGTCGCGGCGCCGAGTTCACCGTGCGGCTGCCGCTGCCGACCACCCCCCAGGCGCGCCCCGCCGGCGGCGCCGCAGCGGCGGAGCCGGACCTGGCGGCCGCTCAAGGCCTGCGGATCCTGATCGTCGACGACAACCGCGACGCCGTCCAGATGCTCGCCAGCGCCCTGGCCATGCAAGGCCACAGCGTGCAGTGCGCCTACGACGGCCCCCAGGCCCTGGCGATGGCGGAGAAGCTGCCGCCGCAGGTGGCGATCCTGGACCTGGGCCTGCCCCTGATGGACGGCTTCGAGCTGGCAAGCCGCTTTGCCGCCGACCCCGCCCTGCGGCGCGCCAGGCTCATCGCCGTCACCGGCTACGGCCAGAAGGACGACCGCCGCCGCACCACCGCAGCCTCCTTTGCCGCCCACTTCGTGAAGCCCGTCGACCTCGCCCAGCTGAGCGCCGCCATCCACGATCTTGCCGCGCCCGACCGCAGCGCACAGCCCTGACCCGCGAGCGGCGATCGCCTGCCGCGACACCTTACGATCGTTTCGCAAGCCCGATCAGGTTGCAGAATCGGCCGGTTGCATCAGCCCAGCCGGCTGACGGCTGGTGGCTGAGGGCTGCCGAAGGGGGCGCTGCGCAGGCATTGCGGCACTGTATTTGATCAAAGCCTCCCGCCGCCATCCCGCGGCGGTCGTCCGGAGCCGAGCAAGGGAGAAGCCAGAGAAACGCCGTCGAAAGGCTCAGGTCCCGGGGGGCGGCCCGCCGACCCTTCACCGAGCAGGTAGCGGCCACGCGCGGTGATCAATCACAAACGGGGTGAAGGCCAACTCCTTGCCGCAGTGCTGACAGTTGCCCCCATTCAAGTTCCTCCGGCTCCGCCGACCGCGACGGCCCGCTAGCGGCTTGAGCGGGCTACGTTCTCCGCACCAGGCGCACACAAAGGTAATCTCACGCGCCCAGCTCTCCTCGGGCCGAGGATGCCACAATCGTACTCCGGTTACGATCGGCACCCCGAGATCAACGTTCCTGAGGCGCACGACGTGCACCTCTCCTGTATCGGTGCCGATCGCGAATCGACCGCTCGGTCCGAGATCGAGCACCTTGTGAACAGGCGCCGACATCGCATGGACGCCAAGGCACTCGCCCTCCCGAACATCCCACAAGCGGGCCGTGGCGTCGCGGGATCCCGAAATGAGCCTGCGCCCGTCGCTCGAAGCGCTCAGGGAGCCGACCCGCGCCGTGTGCCCCAAAAGCTGTCTGCCCGCTTCGCCGCCGGCCGGTGGGAAGGGAAAGACCTGGATCAGGCCGGCGTCAGTGCCAACGGCGATCCAGCGGGCGTCGGGGGAGAAACAGAATGAGACGCCTGGAACATTTGCGATGGTCTCGCCAGTCATCACGTCCACGAGCACGCCAGCCAGGCCCGTCTGGCAGAGAAGCATCCGGCCGTCCGGCGAAAACTCGAGCTGTAACGATGTCTCGTTCAGCGTCAGCTTCGTGGTCCCATAAGCCAGGTCGTAAATGCAAACCCACTCGTCCTCGAGCGCCGCGGCCACGAACCGGGAATCCGGCGTCACTGCGAGGGCCGTACACCCCTCTCCATCTTGGTTCCACTGCAGGACCGCGACAGGTTCCTTGATGCCGCGCCGCCACACGCAGACTGCGCTCTGGCTGAGGTCGTCGCCCGCCACAACGATCGCCGGGTCCGCCGTGTATAGCGCGCGACTTTCGTTTGCCCCAGCCTTTTTCTGGAACACCTCAACCAAACTACCGGTTGCAAGCTCCCAAATGCAGAGCTGATCGTCCTGGCTGGCCGAGATCGCGTGCAGGCTATCCGGAGAGATGCTCACCGACAGCACTTTGTCGTGATGACCCTTACGTGTGATCGGTAGGCGCTCGGGATCGAGCAGATCAAGGATTTGGATGGTCGAGTCTCCGTTGGCCGACACGAGCCAGCGCCGGTCCGGTGACACCGCGAGGTCGAAGACGTACCAGGTGTGACCCCGCGGTATGGCTCCGGCAGCGATCTGGTTCGCGTCCCACACCGCAAGCCGTCCGTTTGCAAGACCTGTGGCAGCGATGCGTCCGTCAGCTGACATGCCCACGGTGATAGCTTCAGGAACATACCACTCCGCGGTGCTGGACCGCGCAACGAGGTCCCAGGTCCGGACCGTGTCATCGTGGTGAACGGAGATCGAGCGGCGCCCGTCAGCAGTGATGTCGATCGCCTCGATCCAGGCGTTTCCACCACCACTCATGCTGGGAACCGAATAAGTTTCGTAGTCGATCGTCTCCAGGAGCCCCGCAGCGACCTCGAGCACGTGAACCCCTCGCCAGCCGCCGATGACCGCCCTCCGCCCGCCAGGATCCATCGCTATGCTATGGGCGGGCAGCGCCAGCGACAGGTCATGGACCCGCTCCCCTGACGTCCCATCAAACACCCGTACGAAGTGCTTTTCTACGAGAAGGAACACAGTCGTGCCACCGGGAGCAGGGGAGATACAAGAGACCCAGTTGTCACCGAGGTCCGACTGCCTCTGCGTCCCCGCCAGGATGTCCGCAACAATGACGTGATCGTGATTGCCGACGAACGCCAGTTCGCCGTGGCCGGCCGCGACTTCTCCCGTGACATGGCTGTCGCCGAAGTGCATCAGCTGGCGCACCTCCCCACGATCGATGCTCCATTCGTCGATGCGGTATTCGAGAGATTCCTCGGCAGCGGGACGATTGGAGGACAGCACGCAGATCGTCGGAGAAGTCCAAAGCAGGGCGTACACGAGTCCTTCGTAATGCTGATGCGCCGACTCCCGGCCAGCGCCCACCGCGTCGTAAACCACAAGAGAATCGCCGTGGTGCACCGCGACTCGCGATCCATCCGGCGAGAGCGCACTGGCGGTCAAAAATGGTCCTGAGAGACTCGCTTGCCATACAGAGGCAGCTGAGTCAAGATTGATAAGCTCGATGGACGGCGGCTCCGCCCTTGCTACAACGACACGAGAACCCTGATCGTCAACGGTAGCATGATCGAACGTCTCTGCTAATCTGATGCCCCTGGGTGGGTCTCCGGCGAGGGGGCCGCTCAACCAGAACCAAGCGAGAGAGCGACTGCTGAGCGCGACCACCTTCCGATCGTCGGCGGTGAAAAGCACCTGGCGAATCTCTTCGGAGCCGCAGTCCACGGTCCTCATCAGGCTCCTGCTCCCTACGTCCCACAGGCAGACCTTCCCACAGAGGTGGCCGGAAAGAAGCTGCTCGCCGCTCGCCGAGACTGCGAGGCAGGTCGGCGTTGACGGCGGCCAGAGAAAGCCGATGGGACGGTGGCGCTCAAGGTCCCAATGACTGATCACGAGGTCGGTACCGCAGCATACGATCCGGGAACCGTCGGCAGACATGCAAGCGTGAGATCCGCTGGGCCTGTGCGTCGCCGCAGGAAGCACGACGCGAGTCCGGCGCCGGGAAACATCCCATGACGTAACGGTCTCGTCGCCAACGCTCAGAGCGAAATCGCCACTGGGCGTGAGAGCGACGCATTGCACCCACCCCGTAGTTCCGAGGACCGTCTGACCGCCGGTTTCGAGGTTGAGAAGACGCAGCTCGGAGCCGGCGCCAAAGATGGCCACGCGAGCGTCGCCGTTCATCGCCAGGCAGCCAATATGTTCCCCCAGCGACATCTCCCGCGTGCAGACGGCGCGTTCGAGATTCCACAGACGCACGAAGCCAGTCCGGTCCTCGCGACTGCCCATCAGCGCCTGCTTGCCATCCAAGCTCACGCACAAAAGATCGACTCTGTCCAGCTGTGCGTCGAAGAGCAACTTCTGGAAAGAAGGTCCACTCCCTGCGATATTGGATCGGTCGACCAGGAGTGGACCACGCCGCAGCCGCTGCTCGATCCAGCGCATGGCATCGGCGCGCACGGTCTCGGGTCCGGTGTTGGCGCCGTGCTGCGCGAAGAAACCATGACGATCTCCCAGTTTCTGCAACCAGGGCAGCTGCGCGGCGACAAACGACGCATAGTCCCGAAGCCGCGCGCTGCCAGGCGGGCGAGCCGTGAGACGAAGACCCGTTCTGCGACCGGGTCCGTACGACTCCGGAGGCTCCGGCAGAGCCTCAGCGCTATCCCAGCTCGTGATCTGGGCTGCATAGGCCGCCAGCTCTCGCTCGGCCGCCTGCTCCTCTTGTGATACACCCGGGCGAGCGCAGTGCCACTCGGCCGCCAGCGAGAAGTCGGCAAGGACGCCGTGGAGCTCGCCCGTCGCAAGCAGCTTTGCCTGCAGGAAGTCGAAATCCGTGAGCGAGATGTCCAACTCATCGCTCAGGTCCGCTGCGGTGAGATGCCGCGCCAGGTGCTGCCAGAGGTACAAGTGTTCCAATGGCAATGCCGCCCATCCACCGCTCAGCGGGCGGCAGGCCGCGAGCAGCTCGCGGTGCAGAGCAGGTGGCGCTTCAGCGGCAGCGCCCAGGAGGTACTGGCGGATGACCGCATGGACGCTGAACCGACCTGGCTCCGGCTGCCAGCCGCCAAGCAACGACAGGTCATGGAGGCGCCCGCAGAGATCCTCAGCCGCGGCCAGGCTCAGGCCCCAGAGCGCGGCCGCAGGGGCCAGCGGGATCTCGAGATCGCTCGGAAAGACCGCGAGCTTCACGAAGCGTTCGCGCTCGCCAGGGGCCAGGGCATCCAGGCTGGCCGCCATCGTCAAGCTCACGGCTTCGCTGCGCGCCTCAGGGTCTCGGCGATCGAAAGCCGTGAGGCCCCCAGCCGCGAGGCGCTGGTGAACCCTCCTCAGGGCCGCCGTGGGATTCAGCCCGTCTCGCCGGGCGGTGCGCAGCTGGGCATTGACCAGACCGAGGAGCAGCGGCCAGTGGCTTAGCCGCTGCGCGAGCCGATAGAGCGCAGGCTCGGCAAAACCGGAGAGTCCTCGACCTAAGATGGCTGCCCCTTCCGCACCGCTCATGGCTCCGATCGCCTCCAAGTCGCAGTCGGCGGGTAACGCGTCCCGATCGCGGGTCGTCGCCAGGATCGCAGCGCCGCCGCCGAGGCCGCGGAACGGCTCGAGATCGGCTCGCCTCCAAATGTCATCCACCACCAACAGAACCCGTTGACCGCGCAACCTGTCGCGCAGGTCGGCCGCCGTGGCGGCCAGGGTCTCGAAGGGCGCCGGCCGTTCTCCAGTCCACCAGTGACCGAGATCCCGGATGCGGGCCATGCGGTCAGCGTCGCTTAGGCTGCTACTCATCGTAGTCCATAGGATGCCGTCATCGAAGCGTGCGCGGACGCGCTCGTCATAGCAGGCGGCGCGAGCGAGCGTGGTCTTACCGAAACCGCCGGCGCCATGGAGGGCGGTTAGCACCTCGCCATCGCCACTCGTTGGAGCGGTCAACCGAGAAACGAGAGTTTCAAGCTCCCGCCGCGGCACGAAGCCGGCAGGGCGCTGGGCCATGCTCCGCTCAAGCGCAGGGGGCAGAATTGCAGGAGGCAGGAGGAAGAACTCGCGGAGCAGATCCGGGTACCGCTTCACCCGCTCGTCTAGCTCTGCGCCCGTCCAGAAATGGCAGCCTCGCTCCGAGCCCCAGCTGCTCCATGCAGTGCGCCGCGTCTTTGCAGAGACCGGGCTCACGACCACGAACACCACCTCATCCGGCCACTCGCTGGCAGGCAGGGATCGCAGCTTCGCGATCTCCTGCGTCGCCTCCCTGGGGCCAAACCGAGCGACGCGTTTGCATTGGAAGGCGTAGCGCTGTCCGCCGCGGTAGGCGACGAGGTCGCGACCCTGGTCGCTTCCAGCCTCACCCAAGTACTGGACGCTAGTGAAGCCTTCACGCTTCACCAGCCAGAGGCAGAGCCTTTCAAAGGTTTCGGCCGAGAGCCGATTGAAAGGCAGAAGATGAGAGCTGGCTGTGACTGGCGGCTGCTGCGGCATGGCATTGAGAGGCTTCGTCCTGCTGAAGATACAGGAATGTGCTTCATCGCGACCAGTGGGTACCGAACGACCGAGGACGGGCGAAAGCCAGCTCGGCTGACACCGCCTTTTATGGCACCGCAAGCAGATCTCCCAGCGCAGCTCGGGCCACGGACGCGCGCCGTAGTGCACAGGCCCTCGTATACCTGCTCGCTGTGGTCGGTGGCGGTGGCAGCGCTCGCGGCGCGCTCGAGCAGGTGAGCGCTAAGGCCCAGGCCGCAGAAACACGCCAGTTATTGGGAGAGTTGCGCTGCGAAATGCGAGAGCAGATGCTTCTGGCGGGCTGCCACCTTCTCGAAGAAGGCGCGACCCGCAATGGTTAGGGAATGCCGCCCCTCATGGACCTCGGAGAAGTCGAGGTCCGCGAGTTGCGCTAGCACCTTTTCCACCTCTCTGGCCATGGCCAGAAGGACGAACGCCGCCTGGCGCGCCCGATCCATCTGTGGAGAGAAGGTTCTGAGGACGGTTTCCAGAAGATCATCCATAGTCAGCCCGTCGCGAGGAGCCTTCAACAGGCTCACACCGACGATATCGGCGAGAGGGTTATTTAGCTCGGGGATGGCCAGGGATATCCTGCCCGCCTTCTCCTTGGCAGCCTTGTCATCTGAAGACATTGCAAGAAGCTGCTGCTGTTCGACCTTGAGTTCCTTTGCCGTGCCCGAGAACTCGACCGCTCCACCAAATGCTCCAACCTTCACCGTCTCGGCGGATGCCAGCCGATCGCCAACGGCAGTCAGGATCCGCACGATGCTCGCGCGGAATCGGAACACGATCAGGAGCACAATCAGAGGCCAGGCAAGCGCCTTCAGATACTCGAGGACCAGCTTTGCCAGCTCCATGGCTGGTACCCCTACCATGTTTGTCGGCACACCGCGCGGGTTCGCGGTGACGCCGCATGGGGCGCAGAACACGAGCGGCCGGGCAGGCTGGACGTTCCCGCGGAAGAGGAGCGACTCGGCCAGCGGGTCAATTCAGGTTGGCTCGCAGTCGGAGCTGACGACGTAGCCGATCGCCTTGACGACCTCCCGCCATGCCATCTCGTCGAGCACACCGATCCGGCCGGCACCTGCCCGGCCTCGGGAAAGTCGGCAACCAGGCGCGGAGGGCCGCCATGCATCTCGTCGAGTGCCCGCTGCTGCCGCTCGGTCAAGCGAATGGACATGGTCCATTATCGCTCGATCCAGGAAGCGCGGCGCATTGCGCCGGGCGGCCGAGAGAGCGCGCGGCCCGCGTGCCAGGCGATCTTGCAGGTTCCCTGCTCGCCGCCACCTCGGAACGGCAGAGTGGCAGAGTGCGGGCGAATCCCGGCGGGTCGTGGGCAGGGGGATCGAGTCTCATCGCTCCAAGGAGTCGAGCCATCGCTCGAAGGCCGCCTAGGTCCGCGACTACCCGGGGATCGTCGCGCCACGCTCTGGGCGGCCACCGTACTCGGTCTCACTGGCAGCCCTGTTGGAAGCATAGTGCTCAACGATGAGCTCAACGTTTCAAACCAGCCCCGCACGGGCTCCTTTGCGCGGGTAGACGAGAGGATGCGGCTTCGTGGTGCTACTGTCCTCCGTATGAGCTCACTCCAGCGTCTGGTCGGATCGGCGGTGGTGGCAGGCCTTCTCGCGCTCCCTCTCGATTCGCCGGCGCAGCCCACGGCGCCCCCTCGTCCCGCCGCTACTGCCACCGCCGGAGCGATTGCGCCGCCGCAACCCGGCACGATGGCGGCGGTGCTCGGGGCGTCTCAGCCGAGTGACTGGCGCCCCCTTGACCCCGAGAACACTCTCTACCTTGACGTCGCCGCCGGCCGGGTCGTCATCGAGCTCGCGGCGGCGTTCGCTCCGCACTACGTCGCCAACGTCAAGGCACTGGTCCGCTCCGGCTACTTCGACGGTCTGGCGGTGGTCCGCTCTCAGGACAACTACGTAGTCCAGTGGGCCGATCCCCACGCCGACGAGCCCGCCAAGGCTCGGGCTCTCGGAACTGCGCAACGGAGCTTACGCGCCGAGATGGACCGCCCGATCACCGCCGATCTCCCGTTCACCCCTCTCGCCGATGGCGATGTCTACGCGTCGCAGGTCGGGCATTCGCTGGGCTTTCCAGTGGCGCGCGATCCCGGTGCGGGCAGGACCTGGCTCGCCCACTGCTACGGCATGGTCGGCGCCGGGCGCGGCGACACTCTTGACGCCAGCGGCACCGAGCTCTATGTCGTGATCGGGCACAGCCCGCGCCATCTCGACCGCAACGTGACCTTGCTCGGGCGAGTCGTCCAGGGCATGGAGCTCCTTTCGCCACTGCCTCGCGGTACCGGCCCCATGGGCTTCTACGCCGAGGGACAGGAGCTCCCGTCGATCCGGTCGGTGCGCGTCGCCGCAGACCTCCCCGAGGCGCAGCGCCTCCATCTGGAGGCCCTGAGGACCGATACACCCACCTTCCAAGCCCTGATCGAGGCCCGCCGCAACCGCCGCGAGAGCTGGTTCGTCAACAAGGCCGGGAAGATCGACTTGTGCAACGTGCCTTTGCCGGTGCGGCTGCAGCCAACTGCGTCCGCAGCGAGTCACTAGCACTCTAGAGGGTTCGTGTCGGATCTCACCCAGACCGCGAGCCATCGAGGAACGCTCTTTTCATCTCGCGAATGAGGCAGCTGCTAACGTTTCTCCGGATAATTTATCGCGGCGGTGGGGCGGTGGAGACTCACAATGAGGAAGATCAGGATCGCGGAACACATCTCGCTGGACGGTGTGATCCAGCCCGGCGGACCGAACGAAGACAGCGACTACGCGCATGGCGGGTGGACGGCACCGTATCGAAGTGCGGCCGGGGCAGAGGCCGTCGCCGAGGCACAGGGCACTGGCTTCGATCTGCTGCTCGGCCGCCGCACCTACGATCTCTGGGCCGGTTTCTGGCCGAAGGTCAAGGACGGCCCGTTCGCGGACAGTCTGAACGCCGCGACGAAATACGTCGCGACCCACAGGCCGGACAGCCTCGGATGGGGTCCGGTCGGGGACCTGGGCGCGGACGTCATGGAGGGTATTCGCCGCGTCAAGTCACAGGACGGCCCTGACCTGATCGTCTGGGGGAGTGCGACGCTGACGTCCGTGCTGATCGAGCAGGGATTGGTCGACGAGGTTGTGCTGGTGGTCTATCCGGTCTTGCTGGGCCGGGGCAAACGCTGCTTTTCGGACAGCGCTGACCCGCGCGAGCTCGCTCTCGTCAGCTCGAAGGCTACGCCTTCAGGCGTGCTCATCAACACGTATCGACACGTTGGATCGGTGCGAACCTAGGTCTTCGCCGCCGCGAGCGCCATGGCGGCCGCCGCCGCGCCGCCGCCGCTCGCAGCCGGGACCGTCGCCGCCGCGCCTGCCACCGTTGCGCCCGCTGCAAACCAGGCGTGCGCTCCGGCCGCCGGCATCCTGGACCGCATTGCCACCGTGGCGTTCACGGCCGAGTCCGGAGTGCCGGGCCTGCGCTCGCCCGCCGGCATGCAGCAACCCTCCTGGCTCCTGGGCGGCAACTGCATCGGCCAGTTCACCAGCTGCTGCGATGGGTGCGGCGGCAACACGCTGTGCGACCAGGGTTGCGAGTGCACGTACTGCGTCTGCGCCGGCCTGCTCTGCCCCAGCTACTGCGGCTCCGGGCAGAATTGAACGCCTCGGGGGCTTGACGGAGCCGCGGCTGGTCTTGTTGTGCCGGTCGGGCCGGCCGTGGGTAGCATGAATCTGGCAGTGAACCCGGCGTGGGTCGGTTTTTCGATCCGGGGGGCTGCCAAGTATGGCCGAAGAGCTTGAGGACCAGGTCCGCGACTACTACCGCTGTATCGCTCCGTTCCTCGATGGCGAGCTTGCGGACCGCGGGGACGAAGCATTCTGGGAGTGGGCGGCCAGCGAGCCGGCCGGCTGCAGGGTGCTGGAGGTGGGCGCCGGCACCGGGCGCGCCACCCGTTGCCTGGCGCGCTCGGCGGGCAGGGTTGGCGCTTTCGATCTGTCGCTGGACCTGATCGCGATCGCTCGCCGCCGGCTCGCCGGCGTGCCCCACGTCACGCTGTTCGTCGGCGACATGCGGCACCTCGCCTCGGCTGCGGCGTTCGACCTGGTGGTGGCGGTGGATGACCCGTTCGCGCACCTGCTGGCCGATGCCGAGCGCGACGCCGCGCTGGGCGCGATGGCCGCGTGCCTCGCTCCGGGGGGCAGGCTGATCCTGGATGCGGCGTGGCAGCCTTCTGCCCGGCGCGCCCTTGCCCGTCGTGCGGCAGGCCTGGTGTTCGAACGCTTTCGCGGCGGCGGCAGCGGGCAGCTCAGGGTGCGGGAGGAGCTCCACTGCCACGCCGGAAGGCTCTGCGATACCAGGCTTGAATACGCTCGTGACGGTCAGATCCTGGCCACCGCCAGCTACCGCTCGCGCTTCTGGTCGCTCGCCGAGATCCACCGGCGATGCCACGCCCGCGGGCTGACCATCACCCACCTCTGGGGCGACTACGACCGCCGCCCCTGGCACCGGACCACCTCGGCGCGCCTGCTGGTGGAAGCGCGCCGTCCGTCGTAGCGCCGGGCCACCGCGCCGGGCCGGGCTCCTGCGGTGGGAGTGGGGCGGGCGAGGATCTTGCTTGTGTCCATGCGGGGAGACGGCCAGCCGCTCAGGCCAGAGGGGGCCCAGCGGCGATTGTCGGCCGGGGAGAGGACGCCGCATGGCCTGGATACGCTCTTTCACCTTCGCTGCCGGTTGCTCCCTCGCTCGGGAATCGGGCGGGCTCGGGAAGCTGCTGCCGGCGGGCCGGGCGGGCCGGATGGTGGTCCTGGCGGCGCTCCTGGGTGTCCTCCCTGCCGCCGTGCGGGCGCAGAGCTGCGACCGGTCGGGGTGCGGCTTTGCGGCGTGTGCCACCCCGGCGGCGCCGGCACCGGTCAATCTGTGGGGGGCGATCCAGCCGGCTGACGCCGCGCTGGTGCTGTGCAGTACCAGCGGCCCGGCCTTCTGCCGCGACTCGACGGGGTTCAACGACGCCGTCGATCCCTATCGCGCCTTTCCCTGGTACATGGGCATCGACGTCCAGAACGGCTACGTGATCACCGGTCTTGCGTACGGGTTGCAGGTCTGGGATGCCCGCACCGCCCCGGCGAATCCGGCGCCGCTCGGGCAGCTGTCGCTGGCGGACTTCCCGGTGCAGCCCAACAACCCCGAGATCAAGCTGCCGCTGGTGAGCGTGTCGGCTCCCGCCGGCGTCGACACCGTGGCTGCCTTGGCCGGTGAGGCCGGCATCGGCCTGGGGGTGATCGATCTTTCCGACAAGGCGCTGCCCCGGCTGGCCTATCAGAGCTACAGCAAGGAGGGGCAGCAGGTCTACGCCGCGACGTTGAACGGCCGTCAATACGCCTTCCTCGCCACCTCCACCGCCGACGGCCCCGGCGGGGTCTACATCTACGACCTGACCCAGGCGGTGCAGTACGACCACTGCACGGAGGCCGTGCCGCTCTCCGGAGCCAGCGTCAACTGTCCCGGCGTCTACCTGGGCCGGCTGGGCAGCCAGCAGATCGCCTACTACGTCGCGGGCGTGGGCAGCTACGTGGTGCTGTCGAAGGGGTCGAGCGGCGGCTTCGAGATCTGGGACGTGTCGCAGCCCGCTGCCCCGGTGCTGCGCCTTTCCGGGCTCACCTCGACCGCGGTCTACGGGGTCGCCATGTGGCAGGCGGGCGCCAGCACCTACCTGGCGCTGCGCACCAATACCGACGGCCAAATCTACGACGTGAGCTGCATCGCCGCCGGCGGCGGCTGCGGCTCCGGCCTGGGGAGCCCGCTCGCCACGCGTTCGCTCGACACCGGCACGGCAAGCTTCTTCGTCACCTTTTCGCAGAGCGGCGCCACGCCGTTTCTCTACTTCGGCTCGGACGACATCTGCCAAGGCGGCAGCCAGCGGGAGTGGCTGTTCGACGTGACCAATCCGGCGAGCCCGCTGGACGTGAGCCCGCCGAACTATTGGGGCTGGTACTACCGCGGCAACTCGACCGGCTTCAACAACGTGATGCCGCGCACCGGCAAGTTCGTCGGCGGCACCTTCTATCGCGCCGCGCTGTCGATCCTGGACATCCACAAATGGAACCCGGCCGGCAGCCCGACGCCGAACGTCTTCGTCAGCGGTCCCGCCTACGGCCAGCCCGGGCAGCTGCTGACCTTCACCGCCACCACGGCGCTCTGCACCCCCAGCCCGTCGGGCTGGAGCTGGAGCGTCCCCGGCGGATCGATCGCCGGCAGCGCCACGGGCAGCAGCGTGCAGGTGTCCTGGAGCGCCAACGGCCCACAGAGCGTCACCGCGGTCAACTCCGCTTGCGGCACCGCCTCCGGCGTGCGCCAGGTCGCCATCGCGCCCGGCGGCGTCATCCTGGTGCCGCAAATCACCTACAGCCCTTCCGCTCCGGCGCCGGGCCAGGCCGTGACCTTCGACGCCGGCGGCTCCAGCGGCAACCCGACCGACTACCATTGGAGCTTCGGCGACGGCAGGGGCGGCACCGGGCGCACCGCCAGCCACACCTACACCACGGCGGGGACCTACAGCGTGAGGCTCACCATCGCGGCCGCCGGGTCCGGTCCGGCTTGTCCCACCGGCACCTGCACCGCGCAGACCACCACGGTCCTGGCGGTCGGTTCGACGCCGCCGCCGGACGCCAGCTTCACCACCAACGCCTCCTGCTCCGACCAGTTCGGCTTCCAGCAGTGCCAGGCCCAGGTCGGCGCGCCGGTTGCGTTCACCGCCACTTCGTCTCAAGCCAACACCTACACCTGGAACTTCGGCGACGGCAGCCAGGCGACCGGGCGCTCGGTGAGCCATGCCTGGAGCCAGGCCGGTTCCTACACGGTGACACTGACGGCCAGCAACGGCCAGCAGACCGCCGAGCAGACGATGCAGTTCCAGGTCGGCACCGCCGCGTCCGCCTGCACGGTCAGCGCGACCAACCTCTGTCTGCAGGCCGGCCGCTTCCAGGTGGACGTCGCCTGGACCACGCCGCAAGGCGCCAGCGGCGCCGGCCAGGCGGTGCCGCTCAGCGACGACACCGGCTACTTCTGGTTCTTCAGCGACACCAACGTCGAGATGGTGCTCAAGATCCTGAACGGCTGCGCCGTGAACCAGAACTTCTGGGTCTTCGCCGGCGGCCTGACCAACGTGCAGGTCGCCATCACCGTCACCGACACCGCGACCGGCAGCGTCCAGCACTACTCCAACCCGCAGGGGACTGCCTTCAAACCCATCCAGGACACCGGCGCCTTCGCCACCTGCCAGTGAGCCGGGAGTCCCTGGAGGCCTGCCAGCGGGGCGAGGTCGGTCACTCCCTTGCAGCTCGACAGATCGAGGTTCTGAAGTCTCTGGAGGTTGGATATGGAGCGAGCTTCCTCAATCCGCAATCCGCCGCTCCGCCTCGGCCAGCTTTGTTTCCACGATGCACGCATCTTAGCAAAATGAACTGGGGCCGTCGGTCGCCGCGTAGATGGGCGCAATGACAGAGGGCTTGCGTCACCTATGCGATCGGCGCTCCATCCTTTCGAGCCGAGATGGGTGATGGCGCCGTCAGAGGGTAGCGGCAGCGCTGGTGCGGTGCCGTCAGGGGTGCGGGGGCGTTCCTGGGCCGGGGGCCAGGTTGACCTGCTGCTCCGCTACGGGGAGCGGTGCGATCTGGCCGCTGCCTTTGGCGGCGACGGAGATCAGGTGACGGCCTGGTGGGATGCTGGCGGCGGGGAGGGTGGCGCGAAAGCCGGAGCTGGGCGGTTCCCCTGGGTCGTTGGCCGCCGGCGAGCGGTCGATGAAGCGAACCTGGGCCGGCACGCGGGTGCCGTCCACGTCGATCTCGAGCTCACGCGGCGGCACACCGTCGACGGTCGCCCATCCTTCTACCAGCAGCGGGTTGCCGGCGATCAGGGGCGCGGCGCCGCCGTTTGGCTGAGCGGGCGGGCCGCCGGCTGGCGCGATGCGGTCGATGGCGCCCCAGGCGCCGGTGTGGCGGTTCCAGAAGGCGAAGGCTGGATCGGGCCGGGCCAGGTTGTGCCTCAGCTCGACCAGGAAGGGGGTGTTGTCGAGATTCCAGGCGGCGTACATCGGACTGTGCCCGGGCACGATCTTGCGCAGCTTGAGATCGCTGGCGCCGATGTACCAGAAGGCGCCGATCGCCTGGATCGCCACGGCGGCAAGGACGCCGGCGGCGAACAGCGTGCGGCCGGGGGTGCGCAGCGTATCGAGCGCCGGCGGCAGCAGCCATACCAGGAGGGGCAGCAGGTCGGTGAGGAAGCGCGGCCCCCAGGACATGCCGGCGCGCCAATCGGTGTTGGCGTACAGCATCAGCTGGCCCAGCGCCGCTGCGCCGATCGCCAGGGTCAGGCGGCGCGGTCCCGGATCGGCATCGCGCAGGCCGCGGCGGACGGCTGGAAAGACCAGCAGCAGGAACGGCGAGTAGACGAACAGACCGCGCGCCGGGCTGACCAGGAGCCCCGCGATGCCGCCCCACCAGTCGGCGTTGTTGAAGACCGCGTGGCTTGGGATGAGGGCGTAGGCGCCGAAGAGGCTGCCCACCCACCCCAGGTTGTAGACCAGGAGGAGGCCGAGCGGCAGCGCCCCACCCGCCAGCAGCCATCGCCAGCGCGGCCCCGTCCACCAGAGCGCATGGAGGCCGAGCGCCGCCGCCAGGATCGCGTCGGGTGGGCGGTTGGCGACCAGCAGCGCGCAGAGCGCTCCCAGCGCTGCGGCGCCACGCCGCCCGCTGCAAGGCTCGCTCAGCAGATAGAGCGCCCCGACCACCAGCAGCTCGGCCATCCCATGTTGCCAGAGCGCCTGGCTGCCGATCATCCAGGTGTCGGTGCCGAAGGCGAAGGCCAGCGCCAGCAGCAGCGCGCTCCAGCGCCGCGCCCGCCGCCGCAGCACCTGGTAAAAGAGCGCCACGGCCACCGCCGCCACCAGCGACGCCGACAGCTTTTCCATCAACGCCGCCACCCGCCGCAGCCGCCGCTCCGTCCAGCCGCGCAGGTCGAGGTAGGTCACCGCCGGCGCATAGAGGGGCGCCACCGCCAGCGGCACTACGATCGGATAGAGCGACACCAGGTTCCAGTTGCGCCCCTGGGTGATCCAGTAGTGGTTGATGGCGTGACGCTCCAGGGTCGGCCGCTGGATCGGATTGAGCAGCACGCTCCCATAGCGCCAGATCCCGAACGGCAGGTAGCGCGCCGGCAGCGTGTCGCCGGCGCCGATGCAGCGCAAATTCGCGTTGTAGACCAAAAGACACAGGAGCAACAGCAGGGCGCTCGTCCGCCACTCGCGCCGATCGGTGCGGTCGAAGCCATCGCGCGCCTCGCGCCCGTCGCGCTCGGTGGGGATGGCGCCATGCGGTGTTGGCGGCATTGGCTAGGTCTACGGCGGTGCGCCGGCCAGTGTCACGTTCCTGACGTTGCCATCCGGGGAGCGGCCGAGCAGCAGCGAGAAGGGGTCGATGCCTGCTTTTTCCGGCAGCTCGGCGGTCGCGAAGGTGAAGGTCGACAGGCGTTGGGAGATGTGCACGCGCTGGCGGTAGAGGGTGCCGCCGTACTGCGCGCCCGCCGCGGGCTTGCGGAAGGCGCCGAGGTCGATCCAGTCGTCCACCGGCACCTCGGTCTCCTTGCCGGCGCCATCCGCCTTGAACTTGCGCACTTCGACTTGCAGGGTGACGTCGTATCGCCCGTCGCTGCGGCGGGTCGCGGTGGCGGCCAAAGTGCGGTTCGCAAACAGGGTGATGTCGGCGAAGAGGTCCTGGAGCAGGTAGCGCCGGTCGGGCGGCGTCTCCTCGCGCAGGGCGTCGACCAGGGCGTAGGAGGTGGGGTAGGGCGGCGGCGCGTAGGCGTATTTTTCGACCAGCTTGCGCAGGGCGCGATTGACCGCCTCTTCGCCGATCGCCTCTTTCATCGCATAGAGCGCCACCGCGCCCTTTTGATAGAACACGTAGAACTGGCGGAGCTCGACCCGGAGGAGGGGCCGCTCGCGCAGCCTTTCCTGGCCGCGAGCGCTGAGGTATAGATCCTGCTCGTAACGCAGGAGCTTGCGCATCATGCCGCGGCCGTACTCCTTTTCCATCACCATCAAGGCGGAGTATTGCGCCAGGGTTTCGGACAGGAGCGTCGCACCCTCCATGTCGGCGCCGATGACCTGTTCGTCCCACCACTGGTGCGCCGTCTCGTGCGCCACGACGAAGAAAACCGTATCGATGTCGCCTGGCTGGTTGCGATCGGCGATGAAGCCCAGGCCCTCCGAAAAGGGCATGCTGCCGGCGAAGGCCGCGGCAAAGCCGGCGACGCGGGGGAACTCGACGATGCGCGCCTGCTTGTGCCGGTAGGGCCCGAAGTTTTGCGAGCAGTAGTCGAGCGCCTTGCGCATGCCGTTCATCATCCGCCCGACGTTCCAGGGGTGCTCCTTGAGGTGGTAGACCTCGAGCTTGACGCCGTGCCACTCCTCGCGAGCGACCTCGTAGCGGGCCGCGGCGAAAAAGTAGAGATTCATCGAGGGGTGGTCGAGCCGGTAGGCGAAATAGCGGCGGCCGCCCTGCTGCCATTGCCCCACGAGCGACCCCGGAGCCACCGCGATCTGGTCGGGCGGCGTGCTGATGACGGCGCCGATGTCCACCCAATCGGCGTGGCCGGGAATGTAGGTGTCGCGGCAGCGGGCTGTGCAGTCCCGTTCCAGCGGCGGCATGAGGTCGACCTCGCGCAGGCCGTATCTCTTGCGGGTTGCGGCGTCGGTGAGCTCACGCCACGAGTCATAGCCGAGGACCGGGGCCAGGTAGTTGGCGCCGGTGACGAGCGAGCCCAGGTTGCTCAGGAAGGTGCCGTTCTCCACGATCTGCGCGTTGCTGAGCTCATTTTCGAATCCGCGATGTCTGCTCTGCACGGTGAAGCGCAGGGTGCGCAGTTCGCCGGGCGCCAGGGGGACGGCGAAGCGGTAGCGGCGGAAGGAGAGCCGCCGGTCGTCGTCGACCAACACCGCCCCCGGCAGGGAGATCGCCGTCTCGTAGCGCCGGTCGAGGGAAAAGTGCACCTCCGTCAGGGGGTAGGGATACGGATTGGCGATGAGCTCTTCGCCGCGAATTTCCACCCGGCGGCTGGCGGGGAACAGATCGATCGCGTAGCTGACGCTGCGCACGCGCGGCTCGGGCCGGCCGGCGAGCGGTTTGTAGGCTTTTTCATAGTCCGCCTGGAGCCGCTCGGCGTCCCGCGGTCCCAGCAGGGGGTTGAGGATCGCCGTGTCGTACCAGATGAAGCTGCCGCTTGCTGCCACGCCGAGCCCGCAGACGGCGGTCGCCGCCCGCCATCGCGGGCCGTATCGCCGGCGCGCGCTGTCGAGCCGCAGGCGCCAGGGTTCTGACCTGCCGCGCGGCCAGAACATCACTGTCGCGATGGCGAGGAGGGCGGCCCAGAGCAGCCAATAGAGCGTGAACCAGTTCCAGGCCAGCCGGTAGGGCGCGTCGCCGAAGAAGTCCGAATTGACGACCTTGGGCCTGCTGGCAAACTGCGCCAGGTGGGTCGCCACGTCGAGCGCCGGCCAGAGGTAGGTATTGACCACATAGACGGCGATGAAAGCGACGTAACCAACGTACTTGTTGGGCGCCAGGACGTGGATGAAGAGCGCCAGAACCGCAAGGCACACGATGCCCGAGGCGTCGCGCAGAAAGAGCTCGTGCGCATAGAGACCCAGCTGGAAGCGGTAGTAGCCGTGCAGCGCCTGGGAAGCGATGCCCGCGATGAGCGCCACGGCCTGGATCGACATCACCATGCCGACCAGGGTGACCAGCCGGGCGGCATAGGACACCACCTCCGGCGTCGGCGTGGCGTCCAGGATGGCGTCCATTCGGTCGTCGCGGTCCTTCCACACCAGGGCACCGGAAAAATAGGTGATGATGACCAGCAGAAACAGGTCGATGGCCTGGCGGACGATCTCGATAACCTGATAGGTGACGGGCAGGACCCGATAGGTTTCGTTGCTCTGCAACTGCGTCGCCGGCTCGGCCAGGGCCAGGGCGCAAAGGCTGCAACCGATCGTCGCGATGACCACGAAGGCGGTGTTTTTCGCCATGCCCCGGAAGTGCAGCGTGCAGGAGCCCCAGAAGCGCGGCCACAGCGCCGCCGTGAGGCGCGGCCGCGGCGCTTCGTGGTCAGCCGGACCGGTTTGCGGTGCGGCGTCCGCGGCCGGCGCGCCGCGCTTTGCCGGGCGCTCGACGGTGCTGAAGCGGGCGTACGCCAGCGCCAAGGCGGCGCCCCCCACCGCGATCCAGACGCCGCGATTGAGCAGCAGCGGCCCGCCGAGGGCGATGGCCAGCGTCTTCTTGTCGGCCACCGTCCAGTACTTGGTGGCGAGGGCAAACGCCCGCACGCCGAAGGGGTCGAGCAGCGCCCGCAGGTTTTCCCAGCGCAGGTCCTGAAAGAGGCTGCCGGCCAGGGCGCGGCTGGTGAAGAGCGCGATGGCGGCGGCAAAGGATGCCAGCTCGCGGCGCCCCAGGACGGCGGCGGCAAAGAGCAGCGCGGCGCTGACGAAGGTGTCGGGCAGGGCGAAAAGCGCAAAGGCCGTCGCATGCGCCTGCCAGTTGACCGCCCCCCAACGCTCGGGATCCACCCATGGCATGTGCTGGGCAAGGAGGATGCCGCACGAGACGCCGAGCATGGGGATCAGCGAAACCACGGTGGCGCCCACGAAGCGTCCCACCAGGAGGTCGCGCCGCCGCACGGGGGTTGAGAAGATCAGCGGCTGGGTGTTGTAGGCGAAGTCGCGCAACGCCGCATAGTTGATAAAAATGGCCGTCATGAGGAGAGTGAACATCCCCGCGGCGGCATAGGCGAAGGCGATGGCGAACGGCGCGTTGCGATAGGTATTGGCAAGACCGAGCTCCGCCATGACCTCGTCGGAGCTGCAGGCGCCACAGATCAGGAGGCCGACCGTTAGCAGGCAGGCCCATAACAGGACGGAGCGGAGCCAGAAGCGAATCTCGAACCAGGCGACGCCCCAGAGCATGGAACCCGGCTAATTCCGCGCGCGGATGGCGGTGAAGAAGACGTCTTCGAGGTCTGGCGCGCAGGGGGTGAACCCGTCGCCGGGAGGCGAGTCGCTATGGACGTGCAGCAGGCGGCGGCCGGCGACCAGGCGGCTCGAAACGACCTGGTAGCGACTCTCGTAGGGGGCGAGCTCGCTGTTGGCGATCGAGATCTGCCAGATTTTTCCCGCCAGTTGGGCGATTGCATCCTGGGGGCGTCCCTGGTAGAGCACCTGGCCCCGGTGGAGGATCGCCGTCTTGGTGCACAGGTCCGTGACGTCCTCGACGATGTGGGTCGAAAGAATCACGATCACCTGCTCGCCGATCTCGGCCAGGAGATTGTAGAAACGGTTGCGTTCGCCGGGGTCCAGCCCCGCGGTCGGCTCGTCGACGATGAGCAGCTGCGGGTTGCCGATGAGGGCCTGGGCGATGCCGAAGCGCTGGCGCATGCCGCCGGAGAAGCCGGTGAGCGCCTGCTTGCGGTGGTCGTATAGATTGCAGCGCTTGAGGAGCCAGGCGACGACCTCGCGCCGCTGCCTGGCGTTGGTGACGCCCTTGAGCAAGGCGATGTGGCCGAGCAGGTCCTGGGCCGAGGTGCGGGGGTAGACGCCGAAATCCTGCGGCAGGTAGCCGAGCCTCCGCCGCACTTCGTCCTTGCTCGCCAGGACGTCGACGTCGCCGAGCGCGATCGTGCCGCAGTCGGGCTCCTGCAGGGTGGCGAGCGTTCGCATCAGGGTGGACTTGCCGGCGCCGTTCGGACCGAGAAGCCCGAACATGCCGCTCGGGATGGTCAGCGAAACGTCGTCCAGGGCCTTGACCCCGTTGCCGTAGGTCTTCGAGAGGTGCGCGATGCGCAGCTCGATGTTCGCCGCGGCCATGAGTCGCTCTCCTGCTGCGGGATGTCCGTTGCGGTCGTCGTCGTGGCGGTTGCCGGGCCCAACGCCGCCCGCAAGGCGGGATGCTGTCCATACGCGCCGCGGCGGTGGTTGTTTCCGCGGCGCTGGGCGCCGCGGAGGCTGGAAGGGCGTACCCTTACGGGGCCGCGGCAGAGCCTGCGGGCGGCAGGTCGGCACCGGTGGCGAGGCCGCGGCCGGAGGCCAGGTAGACGGCGAAGCTGCCCAGCCAGTGGCCGCCCTCGTAGTGGGCGCCGGTCACGGCCGCCAGCCCGGCGGCGCGGTGCAGGGCGGCGGCGGCGCGCAGGGCGGGGAGGTGCGGGTCGCCGGCGGGAAGCGCGGTGGCGATGCCTTCGAGCATCCAGGCGCGCGACAGGTTGAGCCCGTCGAGGTGCGCCAGCTTGCCGTCGGTGGGATCGGTGACGACGCCGATCGGCAGCCAGTCGCCCGCCGCGGGGCCGGCGACCGGGATGGCCGGCAGGAAGCGGCCCAGCCAGGGGGCGAAGGCGGGCGGCGGCAGGATGCGGCGCATCAGGTCCGCCTCTGCCAGGCACGGCGAAAGGAAGTCTTCGCCCGAGGGTTCGTAGGCCAGCGGGCAGGCCTGGTCGTTGCCGTAGAGCTCCTGGGCTCGCCGCGCGAAGAGCGCCTCCGCCGCGGGGTCGCCCACGGTGCGCGCCCAATCGAGCGCCAGGCCGAGCGAAAAAGCGGTCTGGTTGTGCTCGCCGATGCGCACCGGGTGGGTGAGCTTGGGCAGCCACGCGGTCATCCGCGCCGCGACCGCCTGGGCGAGCGGCGAGACGGCCCTGGCCCAGCGCTCACCTTGCGGGTCGTGCCATTCGTGCAGCTCGGCGTCCAGCTGGAGCAGCCAGGCCAGGCCGTAGGGGCGCTCGAAGGTCTCGCGGCCGGCGGCCGTCAGGTAGGCCGTCTCCGCCGCCAGGTTGTCAGGCGTCAAGTGCCGGTCGAGGGCGGCGCGCACCCGCGCGGCGAACGGCGCGCCGGGGAACAGGCGCAGCAGGCGCACCAGCAGCCAGTGGCCATGGACAGCCGAATGCCAGTCGTAGCAGCCGAAAAAGGCCGGCGTCAGCTGGCGGGGTGGGCGGACGTCGGCATCCGAAGCCAGCGCGTGGGAGATCTTGTTGGGGTACTCCCGGTCGACACAGGCCAGGGCCAGGTCCGCGAACCGCTCGGCGGCGGCAGCGTCGAACGACGCCGCGGGCACCGCGGGCGCCGCGGCAACCGGCGCCGCCTGTGCAGCCGGCGGCACCGCCAGAACCATTCCCAGGAGCACGCCCGCGATCACCGGCCGATGCTATCACCGGCCCAGGCGCGCCGGCCTCACGGCGCCGCCGGGCCGGGCGGCTTCCGGCAGCGGCGGCGGGGGGCGGATGGACTGGTCTAGATCGCGGCCGCGCCGGTCTGGAGGCGGCGGTAGAAGAAGTACGACAGGCTCCAGAGGACGGCGGTGCCCACCGCCCAGCTCCACGTCGCGACGCCGTCGCCGACGGCGAAGTGGGCGACCAGCGCCGAAACCAGGTTGATGGCGAAGCCGGCGTAGGCCCACTCCTTGAGGCGGGCGGGGACCATGGGGATGAGCAGCGCGGCCACGCCCGCCAGCTTGGCCCACGAGAGCTCGACGCGGAAATAGGCGGGGAAGCCCAGGTGGACGAACTCCGCGGCCACCTGGGGGAGGTGCAGCTGGGCGTAGGCGGTGAAGCCCATCTGCAGCGCAAAGAGTGCGGTGGAGATCCAGAAGCATGCGACCAGCGCTTTGGAGGGCTTCACCTTACACCACCCCGCCGAGCACCCGCTCCAGGTTGCCGAAGAAGTTCTGCCAGCCGTATTTTGCGCCTTGATACGCCGCCTGCTGATCGGCACGGAAGCCGGAGTGCTCCATGCGCAGGTGGGTGCCGCCCTCCGCGGGAGTCAACGTCCAGAGCACCACGGAGTCGTGCCCCATCGTGCTCCAGCTGTAGGAGAGCCGTTGCAAGGGATCGACGATCAGCACGTCGCAGTCGATGACGCCGCTCCAGTTGGGCACCGGTTCGGAGCGGAATTGGAACTTGTGTCCGACCTCCGGTTGAAAGTCATTTTTCAGCAGCCATTGCGCGATGAGCGTGTTGTCGGTGAGCGCCCGCCAGAGCTTTTCCGGCGGGTGGGGGAATACCCTTTCGATCACGACGGTACGATTGGTCTCAGCGGGAGTGCTCATTGCTCCATCCTTTCCAAGAGCTCCTCAAGGCGGTCAAAGCGGTTGCGCCAGAATGCGCCGTAGTGCTGCAGCCAGTCGACCAGCGGCGCCAGCGCATCGGGCTGGGCGCGATAGTGCGTTTCGCGTCCGGCGCGGCGATGCCGCACCAGCCTTGCCTTCTTGAGCACCGTCAGGTGCTTGGAGACGGCGGGCTGGGAGACGCCGGCGTAGCGGGTCAGTGCGTGGACGGTCTGTTCGCCCTGCCGGGTCAACTCCTCGAAGATGCCCCTGCGCGTCGGGTCGGCAAGCGCACGGAACACCTGGTTGGCCATGGCCGGCTGCATGTCCAAACCATAACCGAATGGTGATGGGTTGTCAAGAGCAGCGGCCGGTGTCCGTCAAATCCTTGCGTGGCTCAGTCGGGCGACTGGGCGAGCGCGACGATCAGCCGCACCAGGTTTTCGACGTCGCGGAGGTCCGCGACCTCGATTGGCGAATGGGAGTAACGCCCGGGCCAGGAGAGCGGCAGGACGTCGGCGCCCAGCGAGATGAAGGGTACGCCGTCGGTGGCGCCGCCGGTGCGGCCGACCTGGACGGGGATCCGCTCGTCGCCGGCGAGGCGGAGGGCGTGGTCGACCAGGCGGCGCGGCGCGTAGGAGGCGTCGTCCATCGCGCGCAGCACCGGGCCGCTGCCCAGAGGGGCGAAGGCGACCCGCCGCGATTCCAGCGGCGAGTCGGCGGAAACGAAGGTGTCCACCGGGTAGACCCGCAGCGTCGCATCGCGCGGCAGGGGCGCCGCGGCCGCGCCGGCGGGTGCGACGCTTCCGCCCTGCCGCAGCCGGCTGGCGATGGCGGTGGCGCCTTCGAGGCCCACCTCTTCGCCGACCGTCCAGGCGAAGGTCACCTGGCGCCGCAGCTGGGCGCGGTCGAGCTGCCGCAGAGCCAGCAGCAGGGCGGTCGAGCCTACGCGGTCGTCCATGCTGCGGCCGACGGCGCGGTGGCGCCCGAGCCGCAGGAGCTGCTTGGGCATGGTCACCGTGCTGCCGGGTTTGACACCCAGCGCCCGTGCCTCGGCGGCGTCGGCGACGCCCAGCGACACGGTGAGCGCGGCGACCGGTCCGTGCTCGGCGCTCAGCCAGTCCGGGCGCGGCTCGAAGACGCCGGCCACGTCGCCGCGCTCGCCGTGGACCAGCGCCGGGTGCGCCTCCCAGACCGAGGGGAAGACGCCGCCCCGCCGCTCCACCTTGAGGCGGCCGTCCGGCAGCACTTCCTGGACGCGGAATCCCACTTCGTCCAGGTGCGCCAGGAAGAGCACCGGGTGCGAGCCGGGGAGGGCGTGGCCGGTGGAGACGATGAGATTGCCCGCTGCGTCGGTCGCCGGGTTTGCCCACTCGGGCAGCTGGCGCGCTACCTCGGCTCGCACCTCGCCCTCGGCGCCGCTCACGCCGTAGCGGGCGATGAGGGTGCCGAGCAGCGCGGCCTCACGCTCGTGCGAGGGAGCTGCCGCCGGGACGGGAAGCTCGACCGGCGCGGCGGCGAGCGGCGGCCGTTGCGCGCGGATCGGTGCGTCTCCGCCGCGGCCGGGAGCGCCGGCCAGCAGGGCCGCCAGCTGCTCGACGTCGTGCAGCGCCACGGTTTCGACCGGGCTGCCTGGATACAGCGCCGGCAGCCCCAGGTGGGTGACCGGCGTCGAGCCCCACCGGTCGAACTCGGGGCGCTGGCGCAGGTCCAGGTAGGGGGCGGATTGCAGGGCGCCCGGCGCGGCACCGGGGAGCGGCCCGTCGCTCAGCAGGCCGGCGCCCGGGCCGGGCGTCGCCACCTGCCGGGCTCGACCCTGCTCGAGCTTCCAGCCCAGGCCCCAACCCAGGTCGATCGCCGAGGCGAACGGTCCTTGCCGGTGCAGCAGGTAGTCAAGCCCGGCGCCGTTGACCAGGTCGAGCGTCGTCCAGGCGAACACCACGCTGCCGGCGGCGCGCCGCGACGGAGCAGCCGCTGCCGCCTGGTACAGCTCGCGGGCGGCCTCGGCCGCGGCGATGCAGCCGGCCTTGACGCGGGCCGCCGGTGCCGAGATCAGGCCGTGGGCCAGGCGGACGGGCTGCTTGCGGAGCGCCACCGGATCGAGCAGGCGCACGCCGAGATCCGCCACCTGGTCGCCGTTCTCCGCTCCCACGTCGACATGGGCGTCGTCGATCGCCAGGGGCGGCGGCGCGGCGGCAGGGTCTCTTTGCAGGTGGATCGAGCGCAGCGCCACCGCGCCGGGCACCGGGCCCCGCGCGCCGCCGATCATCACGATCTGCCCGGAGTGGGCCTGTTCCCAGAGCGGCCCCGCCGCCGGGCCCACCGCCGCCAGACGCAGGTACCCGTCGGGTTCGATGCCGCTGACCACGAAGCCCGGCTCGTCCAGGGAACAGACGACCAGGCGCCGCGGTTCGCCGCTGCCCAACTGGAGCACCAGGTTGCCCAGCGCGTCGCGATGGACCGGCAGGCCCGCCAGCCGCTCAGCCATGAAATCGGCGGCCTGCCCCTCCCGCCCCGCCACCGCCGGCACCCGCAGGAACGCCGCAAGCTCCAGCCCGAGGTCCGCAGGCGCGGCGGACGCCTCGGACGACGCCACCCTGCCGCCGCCGATCGCGCCGATCGCGCCGATCGCGGTCATCGCGGCGGTCGCGGCGAGCACGACGGCGATCGCCACCGGCAAGCGCCACGCCGCAGGCGTTCTCCCCTTGCGTTGTGTCATCGCGCCGCTCCTCCCGTCGTTCGCGTCACACCCGTCGTCCAAACGCGGGTGCGCGGTCGCTCGTGCGATGATGGTACAGCGCGGCTCGATGAAATCCTCCCAGACTTGAGAGCGGGGCACCCCGCGGCGAAAGGTTATTCCTGATGAGACTTTTGGCAAGCATCCTGCTGCCGGGCCTGCTGCTGGTCTGCGGTGACGCATTCTGCGCCCAGGACGGCTTCAGCGGCGTCCGCTGCGGCGCTGACGTCGCCAAGGCGCTGCGCGGGCAGGTCATGTCCGATGAAGCGGTCGCGACGATCGAACACAGGCACAAGGACCTGGACCTCAAGGACCTGGGAGCGGAAGAGCTGGAAAATGGCTGGTCCCTGATCTCCTGGCGGATCTGTGGCAGTGAGCTCATGCTGATCGAGGACCATCATTCCAGAGTGCGCGACGTCCTGAAGGTCCCGCCGCATTCGCGGAGCGCGCCGGAAACCAGCGGGCCGTGCACGTTGAAGGGCGCAGCCATTCCTGGGGCCGTCGTCGCGATTCTCGACCCGAAACCGGGAGCTGCCGATCTCCCGGCATCCGCCGCCTGGAAGATCGACGAAAAAGCCGGCACGTTCATCCCACTGCCCACGGCGGGGCTGCTCTGCTCGCGAGCCGGGATCCTCACCGTCGATGGCGGCAGCTAGCCCGCGGCCGCGCCGCCACCGCGCAGCCGTGCGCGGCGGCGGGGGAGCTGCAGCTCAGGGAAGGGTGACGGGAGTGCCGCAGATGAACTTGCCGTTGCAGATGAAGCCGGCGCAGGAGCCGCCGCCGCCCACGAACTCCATGCAGGCCATGTAGATCGGGCAGCCATCGGCGCCCACCCGCGGGCTGGCAGCCGCGACCTGGGCCGGGACGAGCCACGTGATGGTGGCCAGGGTGAGGACAAGAGCGATCAGGAGCTTGACGCGCTTCATGGGGCACCTCATTTCGGACACATCGTTTGCATAATTGAGACTTACTGTTCATAAGGGTGCATTGTGACGGCGGGGTCGTGACCACCCGAGCCGGCTCGCCACCCCGCGGCGCACGGCGCATCAACCTCCCGTTGCTCAGGCCCGCGCTTGCAGCTCGGCGGCTGGGGTGCCTTGGATGGCGGCGTCGAGGATCTGGATGGTGTGCAGCACCGGCAGGCGTCTGCCGGCGCGCTCCAGACCGGCGGCGAGCTGCATGAGGCAGCCGGGGTTGGCGGAGGCGACCAGGTCGGGGCGGGTGGAAAGGCAGTGGCTGACCTTGCGGTCGCCCAGCTGCTCCGCCGCTTCGGGCTGCACCAGGTTGTAGATGCCGGCCGAGCCGCAGCAGAGGGCGGCATCGGGGATCTCCAGCAGCTCCAGGTCGGGAATGGTGTTGAGCAGGCGGCGCGGCTGGGCGCGCACCCCCTGGGCGTGCTGCAGGTGGCAGGCGTCGTGGTAGGCCACGCGCAGGGGCAGCGGATGGCGCACGGCGCGCGGTTCGAGGTCCGCCAGCACCTCGGAGATATCCTTGCATTTGGCGGCGAAGGCGCGTGCGCGCTGGGCGTAGCGCGGATCGTCGCGCAGCAGGTGGCCGTATTCCTTCATGGAGGAGCCGCAGCCGGCGGCGTTGGTGACGATGGTATCCACTCCGGCTTGTTCGAAGACGTCGATGAGGCGGCGCGCGAACGCCTGGGCCTGCTCTTCGAGGCCGGCATGGACCATGAGGGCGCCGCAGCAGCCTTGCTGGCGGGGGATGACCACCTCGCAGCCCTCGGCGGCGAGCACGCGCACGGTCGCCGCGTTGACCCCGGAAAACAGCACCCGCTGCACGCACCCGGTCAGCAGGCCGACGCGCTTGCGCACCGCGCCTTGGGCCGGGACGTGCTCGGGCGGCTGGCGGGCGCCCAGGTCGCGCAGGGAGAGCGCCGGCAGCAGAGCCTCCATCGAGCGCAGCTTGTGGGGTAGCAGCTGCAGGAGCCGCGTGCCGCGCACCAGCGCGCGCAGCCCGGACGCCTGGTACGCCCACGCCGGCAGCAGGGCGGCGCGCAACCGTGCGGGATACGGGAACAGGCGGAAGATCAAGCCGCGGTGGAGGGCTTCGGCGGGCGAGCGCCGGTGGCGGCGCTGGATCTGGGCGCGCGTGGCCTCGATCAGCTGGTCGTAGCGCACGCCGGAGGGGCAGGAGGTCATGCAGGCCATGCAGCCCAGGCAGCGGTCGAAATGCTGCACGACGTTGGCGGTGAGACTGGCCTTGCCTTCGGCGGCGAGCTTCATCAGGTGGATGCGGCCGCGCGGCGAATCCATCTCTTCGCCCCAGATCGTGTAGGTGGGGCAGGTCGGCAGACAGAAGCCGCAATGGACGCACTTCTTGTATAGCTCCGCGGCCGGCGGATTGTGAGCGTCGAAAGCCGGATCGCGGTGGGTGGCGTCGTCGGTGGCTGTCGGCATCAGATTCCCCCGAGGAAGCGGCCCGGGCTCAACGTCCCGTCCGGATCGAAGCGCTGCTTGAGGCGTAGCATGACCGGCTGGGCGTCGGAAGCGGGGCCCCAGACGTCCAGGCCGCGCTTGACCTCAGGCGGGCAGCCGAGCGCGACGATCGTGCCGCCGGGCCTGGTCTGGCTGCTGCCGTTGTCGCCGTTGCCGGCCAGCTCCTGGCGCAGCTCGAGCAGCGTTGCGCGCAGCGCCGGCGGGTCGCCCTCCAGCCGCACGGCGCCGGCGCCGACGCCCTGCACCACCAGCCGCCAGGCCAGCGACCGCGCCGCGGCCGCACGCTCGATCAGCGTGCACACCGCGGCGATGCGCGCCGGCAGCAGGCTGACCTTGGCGACCAGCGCCGGGGCGGCGCCGTCCCAGATGGCCTGGTGCGAGGTCCAGACATCGGCCGGCGCGTCGGCGGGGGCCGGCGAGGCGGCGGCCAGCTGCAGCACCTGGTCGACCTGGGCCTGGATGCCGGCCGCCGTACCATCGAAACGGACGTCGAGCTGCGCGCCGCCGGGCGCCGCGCGCAGCTGCAGGCCGATGGGCGTCAACCTGGAAGCCAGGATCGACAGCAGCAGCTGGTTGAGCGCCGCGGGCGTGCCGTGGAAGGAGAGGCTGCGCGTCGCCCTGGGCAGGGGGTGGAGGCGGAAGACCGCCTGCACGATCACCCCCAGCGTGCCCAGCGCGCCGGTGAACAGCTTGGCCAGGTCGTAGCCGGCGACGTTCTTGACCACCTTGCCGCCGCTTTTGGCCAGCGTGCCGTCGGGCAGCGCGACGGTGATGCCGATGATGAGGTCGCGCAGCGAGCCGTAGCGGAGGCGCAGCGTGCCGCTGTCGTTGGTCGAGAGGATGCCGCCCAGGGTCGCCCGCTCGGGCCACAGGGGGTCGAGGGCCAGGTGCTGGCCGTGCCGGGCGAGAGCTGTTTGCAGGTCGGCGACCCGGCATCCGGCTTCGGCGATGACCGTCATGTCGGCCCAGGCATGCTCGAGGACGCCGTTGAGACGCGCCGTCGACAGCAGCAGGTCGCAGGCGGCGGGCGGATTGCCCCAGCCCATCTTGGTGCCGCCGCCCCGCGGCGTCACCTTGAGCCCGGCGCCGTGCGCCCAGCGCAGGCAGTGTGCCAGCTCCTCGGCGGTGCCGGGTTCGGCGATCCTTTGCGGCTCGACGCCGTCGACGGTGTCGGCCGCGGTGGCCGGCCGCAGGTGCTCCTGCCCGAGGATCGCCGCCAGCTCCGGCCACTCCACCTGCTGCCCCGCCGCTGGCATCGCCGGTTTCCCGCCTCGCCGCTGGCTAGAAGCGTTCCGCCACGCCCGCGGTTTCCAGCGGATGCGGTTGGTACACGCCGGGCTTTTCGCCGCACAGGCGCGGACGGGGAAAGACCTTGTCGGGATTGGACAGGTGCTCGGGATCGAAGGCGCACCGCACCAGCTGCATGGTGGCCAGGTCGGGTTCGGCGAACATCTCGGACATGAACATCTTTTTCTCTTCGCCGACGCCGTGTTCGCCGGTGATGGAGCCGCCGGCCCGGATGCACAGGCGCAGGATCTCGCCGGCCAGCGCTTCGGCCAGCTTGTCCTGGCCGGGCACCGCGTCGTCGTAGAGGACCAGCGGGTGCAGGTTGCCGTCGCCGGCGTGGAAGACGTTGGCGACGCGCAGGCCCATTTCGGCGCTGAGCCGGCTGATCTCGCTCATGACGAAGGGCAGCGCCGTGCGCGGGACCACGCCGTCCTGCACGATGTAGGCGGGCGAGATGCGCCCCACGGCGGCAAACGCGGCCTTGCGTCCCGTCCAGACGCGGGCGCGCTCGTCATCCGACTGCGCCAGGCGGATCTCCCAGGCGCCGCACCGGGTGCAGGCCTCGACCACCTCTTCCATCAGGGCTTTGACCTCGGGCGCCGGCCCGTCGAGCTCGACCAGCAGCAGGCCGCCGCAATCGGGATAGTTGGCGTGCACCGCGGCCTCGGCGGCCTGGATCGCCAGGTTGTCCATCATTTCGATGGCCGCCGGCAGCATCCCGGCGGCGATGATGGCGCTCACCGCGGCGCCCGCTTCATTGGTGGAATGGAACGCCGCGAGCAGCACCTGGACGACCTCCGGCCGCTTCATGATGCGGAGGGTGACCTTGGTGGCGATGCCGAGCGTGCCTTCCGAGCCGACGAAGACGCCGCACAGGTCGTAGCCGGGACGGTCGACGGTGGTGTCGCCGAAGTGAGCCAGCGAGCCGTCGGGCAGCACCACCTCCAGGCCAAGGACGTGCGTGGTGGTGAAGCCGTACTTCAGGCAGTGCGCGCCGCCCGAGTTCTCCGCGACGTTGCCGCCGATCGAGCAGACCTGCTGCGACGAGGGATCGGGCGCGTAGAAGTAGCCGTCCGCCGCCACCCGCGCGGTCACGTTGAGGTTCATCACGCCCGGTTCCACCACCACCCGCAGGTTGGGCAGGTCCACCTCCAGGATGCGGTTCATGCGCGACAGGGCGATGACGATGCCGTTGGCCGCCGGCAGCGCCCCGCCGCTCAGCCCCGTGCCCGAGCCGCGGGCCACGAACGGGATCTTTTCGCGGTGGCACACGCGCACGACCGCCTGCACCTCTGCGGTCGACGTCGGCAGCACCACCGCCTGCGGCAGCACGCGGAACACGGTGAGGCCGTCGCACTCGTAGGTGCTGAGCTGCTCCGGCTCGGTGATCAGATCCGCCGCGCCGACGATGGCGCGAAGCTCATCGAGGATCCTGGCTTCCATGGGATGCCCTCCTCTTTGCCGCGGGTGGCCGGCGCCCACCCGACGCGGCCGTGGCGCCCGCCCCTGATCGCGCTTGCCCTGCACCTGGACTGGAGGCTGGACGATCGGCATGACCCTACGCCAGGGCCGGCGCGGAATCAAGATGCGCCCGCGGGGCCGTCCGAGGCGAGGGCATGCCGGTGCGCATATCGACATCCGCACCGGGATGCCGGATGCTGTTGCGGCCATGCGGGCCGCTTTTGGTATCGGGGACGGCACTGTGCGGGCGGCGAAAGCGCGTTTGCGCGGCCGCCGGTTCCAGGCCGTGACATGGCTGGTCTTGCGCAGTGTGGGGGTGGCGGTCGTGTGCTGCACGCCGGTGGCGGCGCAGGTCGGGGTGGGGCCACAGCCCGCGCCGGCGGCGCCGGCGATCGCGGCGCCGCGCGACGTTGCGTTTGAGGGTGTCGTCGGGCTGAGCGTCGACGCCAGGGATACCGCGCACAAGATCTTCGCGGTGCACGAGACAGTGCCGGTGGCGGCGGGGGCGGAGGCGCCGGGCGAGATGGTGCTGCTGTATCCGCGGTGGGAGACGGGGAGCCACGCGGCGACCGGCTCGGTTGCCAACCTGGCGGGGCTGATCGTGCGGGCGGCGGGGCGGCGGCTGGAGTGGCGGCGCGACCCGGTCGACGTGTTTGCGTTCTGGGTGGCAGTGCCGGCCGGTGCGCCGGCGCTGGAGGTGGATTTTCAGTACCTGTCGCCGCTGGCGCCGCGGGCGGGCGCGGTGGTGATGACGCCTGACATCGTGGTGGTGCCGTGGCAGCGGTTGGTGCTGGTTCCCGCGGGTTGGTTCCTGCGCGATATCCAGGTCCAGGCAGACCTCACCCTGCCGGCCGGTTTTCAGTCCGCGTCGTCTTTGGAAACCGCGCGCGTCGCCGGCGGGACGGTCTTTTTCCGCACGGCGACGGTCGAAACCCTGGTGGATTCGCCGGTCTACGCCGGCCGGTGGTTCCGGCGCCTGGTTCTGACGCCGCCGGGTGAGGCGCAGGTGGCGCTGGACGTCGTGGCCGACCGGGCCGCGGACCTGGAGGCGGCGCCGGGCGAGCTGGCACGCTGGCGCGCCGTGGTCGCGCAGACGCTGCGGCTGTTTGGGTCGCGGCACTACGATCACTACGATCTGCTGGTTTCGGTGAGCGACATCCTGCCGAGCAGCGGCGGCCTGGAGCACCTGCGGTCGGGCGAGATCAACCTGCCGGCCGATTTTCTGCGCGCGCCGCAGGACCACCTGCTCGGCCAGGGCCTGTTGGCGCACGAATACGTCCACTCCTGGAACGGCCGCCTCCGGCAGCCGGCCGATCTGTGGACGCCCGACCTCAACACGCCGATGCGGGACAGCCTGCTCTGGGTCTACGAAGGCCTGACCGAGCTGTGGGGCGACGTCCTGGCCGTCCGCGCGGGACTGCTCACTGCCGAGCAGGCGCGCGACGTCCTGGCGCTGGCCGCCGCCACGGCCCAGACCCGCGCCGGGCGATCCTGGAAGTCGCTCGCGGACAGCAACAACGATCCGCTGTTCGACGCCGGGCACCCGGTTTCCTGGCGGGACTGGCAGCGGCGCGAGGACTATTACGGCGAGGGGGCGCTGCTGTGGCTGGACGTCGACGCCCAGATCCGGCAGCGGACCGGCGGCGCGCGCAGCCTGGACGACTTCGCCCGCGCCTTCTTCGGGCCGCCCGACGGCGGCCAGGTCGTCCACACCTACACGGAAGAGCAGGTGTGCGCGGCGCTGGCCCGCATCGCGCCATTCGACTGGCAGGGCTACTTCCGCGGCCGGCTGCAAAGCCACGACGCGGACCAGGTCCTGGACGGCCTGGCGCGCGCGGGGTACCGGCTGGTCTATGCGCCGGAGCCCACCGCCGCCTTCCGCGAGAGCGAGGCGGAGGACGGCGTCGCAGCAGATCTTTCCTTTTCCATCGGCCTCGCCGTCGCCAAAACGGGCGTGGTGAAGAGCGTCGCCTGGGAGGGCGAGGCCTTTCGCGCCGGGCTCGCTCCCGGCGTGCAGATCACCGCGGTCGACGGCCGGCCTTTCGACGCCGGTGACCTGGTCCAGGCCGTCGCCCGGACGACCGATCCCCTGGACATCACCTTTGTGCAGGACGGGCAGACGCGCACCGCCCGCCTGGCCCACCAGGACGGCCTGCTCTATCCGCGCCTGGCCAGGCTCCCCGGCACAGCCGACGGCCTGGCCGCGCTCTGGGCGCCCCTGGGGGCTGTTCCCTGAAAGCGGATGGCGGGAAAGGCGGCCCGGATTCAGTCCCCTGGTGCACCCCGCATCTTGGACCTGGGGGGAGGAGCGGTGTGCCGGGGCGGTCTCTGCGCCCGCCTGCCTTCCGGCGAGAGCCATCTCGCATTTTCAACGGAGACGCGACATGAAGAAGAACTTCAGGAAGCTGCAGCTGTGCCGTGAAACCTTGCACTTCTTGACCCCCGGCGATTCCGGGCTGCGCAATGCCAAGGGCGGCCTCATCACCTATGGCGGCCCTTGCACCATGACCGCTGCCAAGGACTGCACCGTCTGCACCAATTCTTGTCCGACAGAGTGCGGCGCGAACTGCCCCCAGTAGCGGCCAGGCGATCCGATTGAACCTCAGTTCCGGCGGTGGCAGGAGGACTTGCCACCGCCGGCTGCGATGCCGCCCGGAGGCTCCCAGGGTGGCGGCAACCCTCATTTCCGGGATGCAGATGACAGCCTCAAGCGGGTGGTTGCGGCGTGGCAGTGCGTCGGGCGCCCGGCAATCGCTGCGGTCGCGCGCACACGTGTCGGCGCCCGCCGCAGACTTTAGGAGTAAGCCCCGCGCCGGTGTCCCCCGCGGCTGAGCCTGCCGCGCTGTTACGAGTCGCGAAAGGGGGACACCGGCCGGCGAGCGCTGTGCGGCGCACTGCCGCAATCGCGGGCTCGCAGCAAGATCTGGCACAAGGGGGCGTCTCCTTGCGCCTCGTCAACGAAAGCATACGGACCGTCCGAGCAAGCAGGTGCGGTTCGTGTGCGAAGGGCTGGCTGTTGCCCGAGCGCGCACCGTGGGCTCAGGGTGTGGCGAGTGCGCGGTTGTGTGGGCAATGATCTTGCTGGGGCAGATGGATGGAGTGGCCGCTATCGGCAGGGGTGAGAAGCGCACGGGGGCCGCGGTGCGCGCGAGGCGAGAGACTCGAAGGAGATCGGACGGGTGCCGTTCGTGCCGTCGATCTACATCTTCATGGATTTGGGGAGTACGCCTGAACCTTCATGGCGCGAAGCGCTTGAACGAGCCTTGTGTCAAGGGTAATCACCGCGGCTCCCTGGCGGCGCGCCAAGACGGCGTACATCATGTCGTAGACTGGATGGTGATAGGTCGCGGCGGCTACGAGCGCTTCGTGCGCCAAGACGGTTCCGGGTACCAGGGGCTGCCCGGCCAGGGCTAGTGCCATAGCCAGCCGGTCCATCGCCTCTTCGGCCGTGATGTCACCGTGCTCAACGTACCTCCAGAGGCCGTTGGCAACCTCACTTGCGAAGAGGTCGGGCGCGGTCACGAGCTGGGCCTTGTCGAGACGCTCTGCGATTGCGTCAGAGCTTTTTCCATCCATGACGAGATGAAGCGCCGCGGAGGCATCGAGGACGACCCGTGACTTCACCGCTCGCGGTCCTCGCGGATGAGCTGCTCGGCAGGAATCGAAAGCTCCCGTAGGCCGCTCTCACGTCTCCGCTCGCGCAGCTCGGCGAGCACCTGCTTCCGGGTTTCGCGCACTGTGAGCTCAGGCAGACGGCGCAGCTCGACGATCGCCTGCTGGGCCATGCTCCGGTTCTCTGCCTTGGCGCGAGCGGCCAGGGCCTCGTAAACATCCGGCGGTAGGTCCCTGATCTGAAGTGAAGCCATGGATACCCCTCTCTCTGTGCATCATATTGCATGCAGAATGGTGAGAGCAAGGGCTCCTCCGACATCCGTGGCGATCAACGGGTGCAGTAGCCCCGGCATGGCACAGGTGGATTTCTTCGAGCCCACGGTCGATGCGGCGGCGAGCGAACTATGGCGCGTTGACAGTGGGAGAGGGTCGGGTCACAGTGGTACTCATGAGTATGAGTAAGCGCATTCAGATCCCGGTTGGCGAGCAGGATTGCTCCCATTTCCAGGCCGCCGCGCGGCGCGCGGGTCTGCCGCTCGCCGAGTGGGCTCGGCGGCAGCTCCGCGAGAAAGCCGACGAGGCGCTGCGTAGGGAGGCCCTCTCCCCCACTGAGGCTCTCGCCAGGTTGAAGGAGCTCAAGGCGCCCATCGCCCCAATCGAGAAGATGCTCGACGAGTCGGTCACCGGACGCTACACGTGATCCGGCGGTCGCCTTCCAGCTCTTCGACGTGGCGACTCAGCTAGGCCTGCCGATCCTCGCGGTCACGGAGCGCTCGCTCCTGGAGGCCCGCAGGATTCTCGAAGATCACCCGCGCCTGTCCACCCGCAACGGCATTCATCTCGGCGTCATGCGCGAGCATGGGATCGAAGAAGTGCTCTCCTACGATCGTGGCCTCTCGCAGGTGTCCTGGGTCAAACGCCTCGAGGCCTGACGCCGGCGTCCAGAGACGGGTTGTCATCTCGCCCTCGCAGATGATGAGCCGCTCTGCCGGAGTAGGTGAACAGTACCTGGACTACGACGTCCCAGGTGGGCCGCCGGGGATTTGCAGCCTTTCCTCCCATTTCGCCAGGTCTACGCCCTTCACCAGGAGCCAGAGGGCTAGCGAGGACTCCGCGATGAGGGGCGGCAGCATGACGGCGGGGAAGAGCATCGATGCGAGCCCGGGGGCGAGAAGCAGCGCGAAGCTGTTCAGCAGGTAGCAAACGCCGGCGGCCTGCATCAGGAATCCGAGGGTTTTCGGCAGGAAGCCGGAGCGGCGGATCAGGTGGCCTTCGAGGAGGCACACCGCACCGAAGAAGATCAGCCCGATGCCGAAGCCGTGGTCATGGGCCCTGAGGCAGACGTACGTCAACGCATAGAGCTGCTGCGGCGTCCACGCCTGCAAGTACGCTGCGTCGCTCAACAGGAACAACGGCAGGACGAGCATGATCTTGTTGGCAACGAGCACGGCGGTCTGGACCACGTTGAACAGCAACACGCTCAACGCCAGATTGCGGTTGACCGTCCTGAACAAGAGATACAAGGCCGTCATCACCACGACATCACAGAGATGCATCAACAGGTCCGCCGCGATGCTTGCGCGCCACAACGATTGTGAAGCCACGATGTTGTGGGCGGTTGCCGCCGCGTCGCCGGTGACGATGATCTTGCCGCGGACGAATACCTCCGCCCATCCTCCCGCCACGATGAGAACCAGGTAGAGAGCGCCGGCGATTCGTGCATAGAGCTGAGGTGACTGCTTTGCCGGAACCTTCGCCATTTCTTTTCCTTACCCGGCCGCGTCACTCTACCGATCGGGCGGGTGACTCGGTTGGTCGCTGTTGAAGTCACTACGGAGCGGCCGGTCGAATAGTTACAGGGTTGGGCAATCCAGGGCCCGTCCGGGTCCTTGTCCTATAACTTGGCGTCTGGAAACCACTAAGGGGGCAGCTCATCCAGAGCAAACGTCATGCGGAGGCAACGCACATGAGATCTCGCGCAATGTTCTACGCGCTCTCCCAGGCGGTCCGGGTCGGGGGGCAGGTCACGAGGTGGGCGCGGCGGCTTGCGCTCTTCGGCGTCGTGGCGGCGGTCGCCTTGCCCGCGGGGCTGGAAGCGCAGGCCTCGCGGCACTTGCAGCAGGCGGACATCTGGTTCCATCCCTTGCCGTCGGCGTCGGCGTGGCCCACCGGGGAGCCCGTCGGCGGGTCGACGGATTTTCGCGCGCTGTTCAAGGGCAACGCCCCATGGCCGCGGGCGATCGCGCGGGTCAAGGTGGTGGGGATGTACGCCGCCTGGATCGTTGCGGCCAGCGATCAGGAATTGAGACAAACTGTCAGTTTTCTCAACCAGCACCACATGGGGATCGAGATCGAAGCGCCGGCGCTGCAGGCGCCCCCCACCTGTGGCTCAGGCGTGGAAGGGTATGTGCCGTGGGGCCAGTCGCTCTACGATTTCACCCTTGCCTACCTGAATCGGTTGAAAGCGCTCGACGCCCAGGTGGCCTTCGTGAAGGTCGACGAACCGTTTTTCTTCGGCAGCATCTCGGACGACCCCCGCGCCTGCCGCCTGCCGGTCGAGGAGGTGGCCTTGGCGGTCGGGCAGTACGCGCGGCTGGTCAAGAGCGTCTATCCTCATGCCGACGTCGGCGACGTGGAACCGATCATCGAGGGCCCCTACCCTGTCGATGTCGTGAGCGCGATGGCACAGTGGCACGACGCCTACCGGACGGTCACCGGGGCGCCGTTCCCGTTCTTCTTCGCGGACATCGATTTCAGCAACCCCGCGTGGCCGACGATCGTCAAGACCCTGGAGGACCAGACGCGGCAAAGCGGCATGCAATTCGGCATCATCTACATCGGCGACGAGCAGGACACCTCCGATGCGGAATGGGCGGACAAGGCCGTGGCGCGCTTTCGGATCTACCAGCAAGAGAGCGGCGGCCGGCCCGACCACGTGCTGTTCCAGTCCTGGGAGCCGCACCCGGCGCACTGCCTGCCGGAAACCGATCCAACCACCTTCACCGGCGTGATCGACGCCTACCTCCGCGAGATGACGCCCTACGGCAGCTGGCCCTAACGGCTCGTTTCGGGCTCTGGCCAGCTGCTCTGAGCGGGACTGCTCCTGGATAAACGGCAAAGTGCGCCGGCCTGCGGCGCCGCCTGGCTTATGAACGCAGCCCCAGGGGTGTGTGCACCATTTCTTACTGACCCTTCGCGGGCGGCTTCCTCGCCCGGACTACCCCGAGAGTCGTAGAATCTGAAGACTCTTCCTTTTCAACTTGCCTCGGAGACAGTCTATCCAAGACCAGATCCACTAGAATCCTGGCGGTCTTCTCTGAATCGGCAAATTGGCTTAAGTGACTTTTCACTTCAGCGACCAACTCCTCTCTTGCGCCGCGCTCTGGCAAATTAATCGAGCTTCCGACAAACTCATGTAGCTCCTGTCGCAGCTGGTCCAACGACTTCTCTGCCTTGTCGCCAGTGCCGATGCGCTTTGAAATCAAACCGCTAGTGACGGCAACAAAGATCGGGATCAAAGCCTTGCAAACCAGTATATCCACGAGGATACTGCCATCTAGATTGAGCGCCTGGCCTACGCCTGATGCTCTGGCTGTAATGGTTGCTGTGATCACTTCGCCTGCTGCTTTAAAGCAGGTTGCAACTTCATGCCTAGTTACGGTGGCGCGATTAGAACCTCCGGCATCCATCAGAACCTCCGCGTTTTGTAAAAGTCAGACCATACCTGTCTGGCGAAGCACTGTGGAATTTCGGATGAATGCGGAATCGATTCGCAGCTTCCAGATCTAAGAGGGCAGGGATAAAACGCATACTGCGTAGCCACGGGGCAGCAGAATTCCGTTCCCGACCAAACGGACTCCGAGAGGCCAATGAAGATCAATCGCCCAAGATGGGTATCCATTACTGAATGGGGAGACGCCGGTATAGTGTAGGCCGTTCGTCCTTCCTTCGTCTTCTCTGCTGTAATGAAGAGCGGTGCCGCGAGTTCAACCCTTTCCTTAGTGCTGAACATCGGATGTAGGCCCAGATCCATCCCGATCGACAGAAAATGAGCTCGATAAACGCGCAGCGGATCTTTTAGCAAGAGCTCCATGCCTTTGATTCGGGCCCGGTGAAAGATTTCAAAGAGGTCCCGCACGCCTGTTAACATGGCGAGCTTTAACAGCTCTTCAAAGAGCTGTATCCAACGCCTAGATACCTCGTCGTGACGAAGGAACGAAGTACCGCTGCTCGGTCCTGACGCAAGCCTGTTGCAGTAGTTGATATGATTTACAATCAACCCCATAAACTCAGTATGTAAATAAAGCTCGTTAAGGTTGAACTCATTACGATGCTCCATGATGCATGGCATCACCGAGCCTGCGAGCTTCAAGAAACGGACCGCTGGTACCACGTCTTGTAAGGCAGAGCCATTGTTGAACTCATCCCCCTCTGGCAAAGGGCAAGTATGGAGTGCAAGGTCAAGCAGGAAAAGAAGAAGGCCGAACTCCGCAGCCCGAGGACAGTGTGGATACAATTGGTGTTGTCTGTTGGCTGTATCGAAGCGAATGGCCTCGACGTACTTTTTGAAGGTATGAATGACCCTTTGGCAAGAAGTCATTCGCTCAGGCCGGAAGTATGGGGCTAGATCATTCACAACAGATTTGCTGAAAGCGTCTTTATAATGGAGCATCAAGTGGGCGATGCGGCGTTCGGTCAAGATGGCAGCGTGGCATTCAAAGAGTTCTTGTCCGGTCAAGCCAAAGCTGATCTCCAATCTATCCGCGATCGACGGGTGAGCGCGACTTTCGGCTTCCAGCACCCTGTCGAGGGTCCGCGAAGAGTAGATAATCTCCTGGAGGAAATGCCCTTCTTGATGGCGACCGTGTATCCGATTAGCAAAAGAATTATCGACCATCTCAGGGCTACTGTCGCTACCGCGGTTAGATTCGGGCTTGAGTCCTTGGGAAGCGTGAACGGCTATCGCGTTTTCGTCGGCATTAAGCTGCACCCAGGCACAGATGCCGAGTGTGTGGTCCTGGATAAAGTGAGTGGACTCATGGAGGAGCGTTACGAGGCCGAGAAATGCATCATGAGTCTTGAATTCCGTGCCCTCTTTGAGGGTACCGTCCGGCTTGAAGAGGTCAAGAGGGTTGGACCTCTCAAATGCGGTATACCACAGGCGGTCTCCAATCCTGTGATGGCCGAGTATTGGGTTGGTCATAGGAAACCTGTGAAGCATTGCCTCGGACATTGAGCGATGTCCGACGAACGGATCTGTGCCAGGAGGTCAAAATCACACTATAGCGTCTCGGCCTTTCTTGGCTGAGAGAACCTTGGTGACGTGAGGTTCTCCTCCTCTCTTCACCGGCTTACACCAAATGATAACATAGTGCGGATTCCGGCGAAGGCGACCACCCATTCCGACGGAAGGCGACCACCCGTCGGAGCGAGGCGGTGAGCGGAGGCTCATGGTTGGTTGAGGTGGTCGGCTTGGGCTTCTCCTGTGGTCCTTTTTCAGTGTATATGACCTCGTCGCCGGGGTTGTGGAAGGTCGTGGTAACCGGCGAGGGCGGGTGGTGGAGGGCGGGTGTGGTGGGGGGCCGGGAGCCGGTTTCCAAGCGGCTGTGGGAACGGCGGACCGGGGGCCGCGGCGGGCGGGGGCAGCGGAGCGTAGCGACGCGGGCGGCCCACGTTGGGTCCGCGGTTTCCATCAGCCGCGGCACCTTCCACAGCCCATGCGTGCGTTGGGGGGTGGTGGGGGTGGGTGGGGGACGGGCCGGGCGGTGGGGCGGCCGGGCGGCGGCCGGCCGCTGTCGAGGTCTCGCCGGACGCCATAGGCGAGGCGCTGGGGCTCGCGGGGGGGCGGGGGGCACCAGGCGCCGCCACGGCGCGCCGCGATCGCGTCACGACGGCCCCTGGGCCGGCGCCGGCGCCTTGTCCTTGCGCTTCGACTCGCCCTTAAGCGGCAGCTCGTAGGCGTTGTGCACCAGACGGTCGAGCACGGCGTCGGCCAGCGTGGCGTCGCCGATCGCATCGTGCCAGGCGGCGACCGGCAGCTGGCTCGTCACCACCGTCGAGCGCCTGCCGTAGCGATCTTCGAGGATCTCCAGCAGATCACGCCGCTGAGCGTCGGTGAACGGATGCAGACAGAGGTCGTCGAGCACGAGGACGTCGGCCCGGGCAAGGTTGGCCAGCAGCTTGGAGTACCGGCCGTCCGCTTTGCCGGTGGCAAGCTCGGACAGCAGCCGTGGCACACGGTGATACAGCGCGGTGAAGCCTTCCCTGCACGCTTTGTGCGCCAGCGCACAGGCCAGAAAGCTTTTCCCCGTGCCGGTTTTCCCCGTAATCAAAATGTTAAGGTGTTGGGTGATCCACTGGCATGAGCACAGTGCCAGGAACAGCGCCCGATCGAGACCGCGCGGCAGGCGCAGGTCCACGTCTTCGACCGCGGCGGCCTGGCGCAGCCGTGCCTTGGCGAGACGGTCCTTCAGTCGGCGGTTCTCGCGCTCCGTCATCTCGCGATCGACCAGCAGCCCCAGGCGCTCGGTGAAGCCAAGCTCGTCGATGCCGGTCATCTGCAGCTGCTCCTCGAGCCCCTTGGCCATGCCGGTCAGCCGCAGGGCCTGGAGCTTGTCGAGCGTCGGATGGGTCAGCATGGCTTCTGCTCCCCGCCGTAGTACGAAGCGCCGCGCAGGTTCTCATGCACGAGGGGTCGCCGCGCCGACTCGGCGGCCAGATCCATCTGCCGATCCAGCCCTCCCTGCAGGATGGAGCGCACGCTGCGGAACGACGCGCCTTCGATCTCCAGCGCCAGCTGGCACGCCGCTTCCAGCCGCTCGTTGCCATACCGCTGCCCGAGCCGCAAGATCCCCAAACACGAGCGGAAGCCATGCTGCGGGTGCACTCGCGTCGACATCACCTGCTCGATCAGGCCGGCGACCGATGGCCCCGTCGTCTGCGACCACTGCACCAGCCGCTCGGGCGTCCACTCCGCATACGCCCGATGCGGCCGCGGCATGTGCTCGTGCTGCGTCGTGTGGGCTCCCCGGCGAAAGCAGCGCACATGGCTCGCCACCCGCTTGCTCTTGGCGAAGAACTCCACCGTTCTCGCGCTCAGCCGCACGTCCAGCTGCTGGCTCACCAGCTGGTACGGCACGCTGTAATAGTGGCCGTCGACTTCGACGTGGTAGTCCGCCACGACGCGCCCCTTTTTCCACTCGGCGTAGCTGAAGCCCGACGCCGGCAGCGCCCGCAGAGCCGGCCGCTCCATGCTCTCAAAGAGCGACCGGCGCGAGCCCTCAAGCTTGCGGAATTGACGCTCGTTCAAGCGTATCAAAAGCATTCCAATCGCCTCGTTGAGCTCAGCAAGAGAAAAGAACTTCCGGTGCCGCAATCGGGCCAGGATCCAGCGTTCGACGACCTGCACCCCCACCTCCACTTTGGCCTTGTCGCGGGGCCGCCGCACGCGCGCCGGCATCACTGCCACGCCGTAGTGCAACGCCAAATCGTGATAGGTAGGGTTCAGCTCCGGCTCGTACCGGCACGGCCGGCTGACCGCCGACTTCAAGTTATCGGGAACCACCATTTCGGTTAGGCCGCCGGCGAACTCAAAAGCCCGCACGTGCGAGCCGATCCAGTCCGCCAATCCCTGACTCCACGTCGCCTCCGCGAAGGTGTAGTTGCTCGCCCCCCACACCGCCACGAAGATCTGCGCCGCGTGCACCTCTCCCGTGCCGGCGTCGACCACCGGCACCGTCGCGCCGCAGTAGTCGACGAACAGCTTCTCGCCAGCCCGATGCACCTGGCGCATCGACAGGTCCACCCGCCCCCGCCACTGGCCGTACAGCTCGCAGTACCGGCTGTAGCCGTAGCCGTGAGGCTCCCTCTCCCGGTACTCCTCCCACAGCAGCGACAGGGTCACCCCTTTGCCCTTGAGCTCGCTGTGCACGGCCGCCCAGTCCACCGCTGGCCGTCGCGCCGCCGGCACCTGCTCGACCACCGGGTAGAGCCGACGCTCCAGCGCCTCCTCGCCCAGCTCCGCCGCCACGGACCAGTCCAGCCCGCTCCTGCGCGCACGGGCCACGCACTCCACAACCGTCGTCTTGCCTATCCCGCAGCAGTCCGCCACCTGCCGCTGGCTCAGACCGCAGACCCACAGCAATCGCAACATCTCTCGAATCTTTCTCACGTTCACTCTCCGTGCCGGCATCTCGCTCCCTTCGTCGATGGAGACGAGCATGCCAGAGGTACGGAGCCGCCGCTTGTTGTCACCGCCCTTCTCGATCTCGATTCCGATCGAAGGCGACCACCCTTCCGGGGATGGCGACCACCCTTCCGGGCCAAGGGCTAAAAGTGGTCGCCTTCAGACTGGAATGGGGTGGTCGCCTTCCGTCGGAATCAGTGGTCGCCTTGCGACCGGAAACGGTGGTCGCCTTCGACCGGAATACGCATAACATAGCGCGGTAACGACACCGTGGGAGGGGTGCAGGCCGGAGCCCGTCCCACGGCCGGGCGCGCCGGTCGGAGCTCAGCGCCGCCGCCAGAAGCCTCGGTCCCTGGATACCTTTTCCGGTCCGGCGTTGGAGCGCGGCCTCTTCCTCGCGGAGGCACCTTCAGTCCGGGAACCCTCTTACCAGGAAGAAAACCCCGGAGCCGGAGCTATACGGTGTCATCTGCACGCCGAAAATGGACCCAGTTGCAGGCTAAATTCCCCCCCTCGGAGGCAAGGGCGATGGAGCGGGAATGGTCCAAGCTCCCCGCGGCGCCTGAAGGCGCCGTGGAGCGGGAGTTGATCGGCGAACAGGTCTGGTCGGCGATGGAGGTCCTGCGGGGTAAGGCTTATCGAAGAAGGCGATTCGTCCGTCTGTACAAGAAGCCTTTGGCCTTTTTCCTCGACAGCGAGTGACGCCTGGCGAGGCTTACCCGCGCGAGGCAAGCCACCGCTCGAAAGCTCGCCGGATGCGCGGGCATGGGTGTTTAATCTCGTCGCGCTCCCAGGCAGAGACGGTCGATGGGTCGAGACCGAACCGGCGGGCCAGCGCTTCCGCAGAGAGTCCCGCGGCCTGCCGCGCGGCCCTCACGTGTCCGCCAAAGGTTTCTGGCTCCGGCCGGGGGTCGTAGCCGAGGAAGGCGAGGATGCCGGGCAGGAAGCGCAGCCCCGGCGTGCCCCGCCCCGCCTCCCAACTCGCGAGGCTCGGCTGCGAGCAGCCGATCTCGCGGGCCGCGTGTCGCTGGCGGAGGCCCCGGTCAAGGCGCGCCCGCCGGAGATGCTCGCCGAAGGTCGCCGGCGCCACCGGGTAACCCTGCGGATTCGACTTCCGTCCTCGTAAGCGGACACGAACACTTATGCACGCAACCCAAGGGCTGCGTGCACCTTTTGTGATCCGCTTGCGGGGCAGGATTCTTCGCCCTGGCTATCCTCAGAACCGTCGCACCCTGGGCGAGCACCTCAAGTAGCCGAAGTCCCAGGGGAGCCGAGGCGGAGGCGCCGGTGCACTTGGTAAGGAGCAGGGGCCGACGCAGTAATCTCGTCGCTCGGCCCGAGGTGTAGATGGGTTGCTATTCATGCGGTGAATGGATATCATTCGCGGCGTGAATGAACCATCCCGCACCCTGTCGCGATTCCTTGCGCCCCGCCTGGCCGTTCTCCTCAAGTCGTTTCCGGCAGTCGTCCTCACCGGCGCCCGGCAGACCGGCAAGACAACCCTGGTGCAGCAACTGCCGAGCAAGCCGCAGCGAGCTTATCTCACCCTCGACGACCTGGATGTCCTGGAGCGCGCGCGGCTCGAACCGGCGGCGCTCGTTGCCAACGCCGAGGGGCCGCTGACGCTCGACGAGGTCCAGCGATCCCCGGACCTGCTATTGGCGGTCAAGCGGGCAATCGACCAGCGCCGCACGCCGGGCCGGTTCCTGCTCACTGGTTCTGCCAACCTGCTTCTGATGCGGCGAATCTCCGAATCGCTTGCGGGGCGGGCTGCCTATCTCACGCTCTGGCCGCTCACTCGTCGTGAGCAGCTTGGCTTGGGGACCACCGGTGCTTGGTCGCGCTTGCTGGCGGCCGCTGATCGCGACTGGCCTGCGGTGCTTTCCGCCGAGACTGCCCCGGAGGAGGACTGGCGCGCGCTGGCGCGACGCGGCGGCTATCCGACCCCCGCCCACGAGTTGGACGATGCCGAGGCGCGGTCCGCCTGGTTCGCCGGCTATGTCAGAACCTACCTCGAACGCGATCTGCTGGAGATCTCGGCGGTGGCGTCGCTGGTGGATGTTCGGCGACTGATGCGGGCGATCTGCCTGCGGCTCGGGGGCCTGCTCAATCAGACGGAGGTGGCCCGCGATATCGGGATGTCCCAACCCACGGTGCATCGCCACCTCAACCTGCTCGAGACCACCTACCAACTGGTCCGCCTGCCTGCCTTCACTGTCAACCGCACGAAGCGCCTGCTCAAGACCCCCCGAGTCTTCTGGTGCGATACGGGTCTGGCGATGCACCTGGCAGGCGAAACGACACCGCAGGGCGCTCACCTCGAAAGCCTGGTGCTTCAGGATCTGCTGGCCTGGCGGGACTCATCACCGGTGGAGGCCGAGATCCTGTACTGGCGCACCGTGGCGGGCGACGAAGTGGACTTTGTCATCGAGCAGGATGGGATGCTGCTTCCCATCGAGGTGAAGACCGGGCGCCGCCCTTCCCTTGCGGATGTGCGCTCGCTCAAGTTGTTCCGGCAGGAGTACGCGGACCGTGCACGCCCCGGCCTGCTGCTGCACACCGGAAGCGAGATTGCCTGGCTGGCCGACGGAGTGCTGGCAGCGCCATGGTGGCGGGTCTTCTAGCCCAGCGGCCCGTGACGAGAATGCGGAATCCGACGATGGCGGTACCCGTTTCGCCCGCAAGGCGACCATCCTGGTCGGAGCGCAGCGACGGTGAAGCTCGGATTGGGTCAAGCTGCGATGATGGCCTTTCAACGACTCGCCTGATCGCTCATCGGAAAGCCAAGGCCGCGATCTTCGGCAAACGACCACCGATGAGGCAGAAACGAAGCAGCGAGAAGGAAGCGGCAGCCCTCGATCAGCTGATCGCCGAAATCATCGTCGACGCTTACGGCGACGACGAGCAGTTGTGGGCTTTCCGCGAAGCGTTCGAGCAGAACGTCGACCTGCCGTGCGACGGGTTCGTGATCGGTGAGCCGGTGTCCGTCACAGCGTTCGACTACGACGGCAACCCGCGGCGCGGCCTGATCGCCACTTGTCGTCGTGACGACGGATCGAACCACGTGATGGCGGCGGCCGATGTCGCCTTCCCCTCGCAGTCCATCGGCGGGCGGCACATTGCAGCCTACCGGAGGTGGCTCGGCCTCGAGGCACTGCCTCCTGAGGTCGAACCCGAATCTGGCCGCAGGCGCGGGCACAAGTCCGCGGCGAGCCACCTCAACCCGACGGGGCCAGTCGAGCTCGTCGCTCTCTCGGTCAAGGAGAGGGCCGCGCGTTGCCGCCTTCTCGGAAGCGAGCGCGTCCTCACTCTGCGTGCAAGCCGGCTGTGGGAAGTCGTCCCAGGTGAGGTCCTGACCGTCCGTCCGCGCAGGCAATGGAGCTACGCCGGCCATCCGTATCTTTCGGGTGAAGTCGAGTCGTCGCGGCTCGACGTGGCGGCGCTGGGGCTCGTTCCGCTCAGGATGGAGAACCGTGGAATCTGGAACCCGGCGGACGAGTACTGGGGAGAGGCGGACGAGCCGGTCGAGGAGTGGGCCAAGTCGATCATTGCCGGTGGCCGCCGACCGGCGTTCGAAATGGAACAAATCCTGCCGTCGTCAGATCCAGATGATCCCGACTCCGACCCAATCTGCGTGTCCAACGACCTCAAGGAGGCCGGTGCAATCAGCGAAGCGCGAGCTCTGTTGATGAAGCTCTGCGAAGCAGATCTACGCTGCTTGGACGCGCACGCCCATCTCGGCAATCTTGTGTTCGACGACAGTCCCAAGCAGGCGATCCGGCACTACGAAGCCGGCGTTCGCATCGGGGAACTCTCGCTTGGCCCCACGTTCGACGGCCTACTGCCATGGGGCCTCATGGACAACCGTCCGTTCATCCGCTGCATGCATGGATTCGGCCTGTGCCTCTGGCGACTCGGTCGATTCGACGAGGCAGGGAGCGTCTTCGACCGGATGCTTTGGTCGAACCCTTCGGACAACCAAGGCGTGCGATTCCTGATCGACGAAGTGCGTCGTCATACGCGCTGGGAAGATCGTGCGTCGGAGCGGCAGCGGCCTTCCTTATAGGAGGGGCCGGCGTCGACTCTCTCACGGTCCGAGGCACTTCTCGCAGCTCGGGTGCGGGTAACGTGCCCTCAAAATGAGACGGCAAATTGCCAACAAACCCCCAGGGGTTCATAGATAAGTTGCCATGTCATCCTTCGAGGACGAAAAGTAAGCCGGGGGTTATCCCGCGGACCCAAAAGACTCCGGGCGAGCACCTGCGGTGGATCTCCGTTGCGTCTCCCGCCCGAAAGCGACGATCTATTCCGACGAGACAAGCACCGATTCCATGGGAGAGACTCAACCCGAGTCGTTTCGCGGATCATGGAGCGATTCGATCACAGGCGGAGCAGCAGCACGAAGTAGGTTATTCCGGCGGCTGCCGTGAGACCGATGACAACCTTCTCCTGCATGGGGAACCACACAAATTGGCGATTCTTTGTTCGGTTGTAAGCTGGTAATGACCAGCCAGGCCAAGCGCTTGACCAACAAAGAGAAGAACGCCGATACCAAAAGCTGCACGTGCCATTGGGGTCGTGGCGAGACCGAGGACAGGTAGCAGGACGACACCCGCCACAAACGTTAGCATTCCCACTATATTTACATAATCAGATGGAACGAGCCATGGGATACTGCCCTCGTCCCCTACTGCGGCTTCCCGTTCCAGCCGCCATTTGAAGAATGTTACCTGAAAACCGAGAATCAACCCTGTGGGCGTCCATAGGTCACGAAGAACTGGGTCTATCATCCACTATCCTCAATTCTGCTGCTCTGTGAAAGATCACGTTTCTCCTTCGGCAGCGCGCAAAGCGGCCAGGACTGCCCTGCATGCGTCGATCAGATCACCGAGCAGCGTTTCGTTGATGTCGAGGATTCCCTCGTATTCCGCGAGATTCCGTTTCTCGTGGGCCTTAGCCAGTACTCGCCACACTGAGGGTGGGATGCCGAGGGTATGTGGGAGCGTTTGAAAAACGAGATAGCGGCTCTCAGAGCGATAGCCTAAACGGCGCAACGCAGCAAGTGCGAGGACGTGTGCAGCGTTATAAGCGAGATCAAAGCGGCTCTCGATCGAAAGCTCCGGCTTCGGGGCGTCAGCCAAGCGGGCCTCTCCCGACTGTCGAAGGCCCGCGATCTCACCGGCCGAGGGCGCTTCGTGCTTGAGCTTGCCGGCCCGTACCAGATTCTCCAGCTCAGGTGAGGTCATCGTCTGACCCGATCACGAAGAGCTTTCGCTGTGAAGCGATCCGGGCCGCAAACGAGTCGTCTTGCGCGACCTTGGCTCGCCAGTCGGCAAGGCTCACTATCGTCGGATTGACTGGACGAGCCAGGAGGGCTTCAGCCTGCTGCAATGCCTCGAACAGATCCGGGTAATGAAGCAAGTCGGAGATCACCATGAGGTCGATGTCGCTTCGGGCGTGGTCGTTTCCCTTGGCAACGGAGCCAAAGACGAATGCGGCGCGGATGCTTTCTGCCATCGCGCTCAGAGCATCCCGAAGTGGGTCAACGATGCCCACAGTCTTTGCGACTAGACCTTGCAGCTCAGAGAATACCGGCGATCCTCGCCGGGCCTGGTAGTGCTTCTGATTCCCGACGCGAGTCACCTCGACCAACCCCGCCTCCTCCAAACGTGAGAGCTGACGGTGGACTGCGCCAACGCCGCCATTCACCAACCGGATTAACTCGGAGCTTTGGAAGCGGCGGTCGGGCTGTCCGAATAGGAATCTTAGAACACGCTGCTGAATGGGCGTGAAGAGCGCATCGGCCAGGCCGCTCTCGGAGGTCTCTCTTCCCATTTCGGGTAGGATTATACCCAATCGGAAGCTGGTGGGCGATGGCTGAGTGCGCCCAAGGCGCCCCTTCAGGAGGCGGTTACCGAGGGTCCGGGGGTGCCGCTGGGCTCCTGGACGGGGAAGGGCGTCCTCAGAATGAGACGGCAAAAGGGCAACACACCCCCAGGGCTGCGTGCACCTTTTGTGATCCGCTGCGGGGCCGGCTTCCACGCCCTATTTGCCACTCCATCTCTCCGCACCCATTTGCCGACCACCTGAAGAGCGTCCGGCCTCCGTCCAGGAAGCTCGCGGAGGCGGGCCAGAACTCGTGATACTCCGTCGCCGTCGCTCGGCGCAGAAGCTCGACCGCAACCATCGGAGAGACCGGGCTCGGATAGCGAGACTGGCTGAGCACGCGGATGAAGCCGTTCTGCGTCACGGCACACGAGGCCCAGCCCAGGCGGATCTCGGTCGAGATCCACTCGCGGGCGTGGCGGTGATCGACGTGATCGCGATCGAGCAAGGCGACCAGCGCGTTGACATCGAGCAGAGCGCGCACTACCCGAGATCCTCCTCGCGGAGACGGTCGACCATCTCGTTCGAGATGACGGTGCCTCGGGGAGGGAGAGGTTGGAAGCCGTAGAAGGCTTCAGATTCAGCGAAGTCGCCGGCTTGGCCCTGCGGGTGACACCTGAGCCCCGCTGCTCAACTGTTCGGTCAGGATTTCGCCACATTCTTGGAAGCGTCTGCCGGGGGGCGCTCCGGGCCGGCGGCTGCCAGGCTTTCGGCTTTGCGGGCGATGAGCAGGTGGCCGGCGGCGCGGGCGTCGCGGGCCAGGGCTTGCAGGTAGGCTTTGGCGGGCTGGGGATGGCGGCGGAAGTCGATTTCCCCCTGGACCAGGCGGGCTTCCAGGACCAGGGCCAGGGCGCGGGTTTTTTCGGCTTTGGCCTGGGCGGCCTGGGCGAGGGCTTGGGCTTGGTCCAGGCGGCCGGCGGCGGCGGCGGCGCGGGCCTGGGCCAGCATGACGAAGAGGTTGGGGAGGGTCTGGTGGTTGGCGCGGAGGGCGTCGGCGGCTCGCGCGCAGTCGGCGGCGGCGGCGGCGTCCTGGTGGAGCTTGATCTCGGCCAGGGCGGCGAGGGCCAGGGCGAGGGCGCTGTTGCCGGACTCGTGGGTGAGCGCGAAGGCCTGGGCGGCCTGGCGAGCCATGGTCAGGGCTTCGGCGGGACGGCCCTGCTCGATGCGCAGCTGCGCCAGGTCGAGGCGGGACTGCGCCACGGTGTCCTGGTCGCCGAGGAGCTGGCGGCTGGCGAGGGAGGAGCTGAGGAAGCGGTCGGCTTCGCCCAGGCGGTCCTGGGCCATGAAGACCATGCCCAGGTCGTCGTCGTGCCGTGAGGTGCCGCTCGGGTCGTGCAGGGCCTGGCTGAGAGCGAGCGCCTCCTGGTAGCCGCGCAGGGCCTGGTCGAGCTTGCCGGCGGCAAACTGCGTGTCGGCGATCGAGCCGATGCAGAAGGCGGCGTACTCGCGGTCGCCGATCTGGCGGCTGATCGCCAGCGCTTCCTGCTGCATGGCCAGAGCCTTGTCGATGTCGCCTTGGTCGGCGAGGGCGTTACCGGTGGCGGAGAGCCCCCAGACGATGCCGCGGCGGTCGTTGATCTCGCGGCTCAGGGCGAGCGCCTGGCCGGCGCTGTGCAGGCACTCTTCGACGTTGCCTTGCATCCAGTCGGTGTTGGCGATGTCGCTCCAGGCGTGGGCGGCGCCCTTGCGGTTGCCGGTGCTCTGGAAGGTGGCGAGCGCCTGGCGGTAATCGGCGATGGCGCCGTCGTAGTCGCCGCGGCTCCCCTTGGCGTTGGCGATGCCGACGAGGGCTTCGGCTTCGCGGTTGGTGTCGCCCAGGCCGTGGAAGATGCGCACGGCTTCCCCCCAGGCGGCGTCGGCGTCGGCGACCTGGCCGAGATTGCCCGCCGCCGAGGCGGCGGCCAGCAGCGCCTCGCCCAGCAGCAGCGGCAGCCCGCGCGCCCGCCCCACCAGGATGGCGCGCTGGGCGGCGCCCAGCTCGTCGCGCCAATCGGAGAGCGCGGCGCTGGCGGCGGCTTCCGCCAAGTCGATGCGCGGGTCGCGGCTGGCCGCGGGCGACCGCTGGCGCAGGGAGGCGATGACGGTGAGCGCTTCCTCGGCCCGGCCGCCCGCGACCTCGGTGCGGACCAGGTTGAGGCCGTATTCCAGGTTGTCGGGAAAGAAGGCGAGGAGGGCGCGGTCGGTGTTGGCGGCAGCGGCCCAATCCTTTTGCGCTTCGGCCAGCGCCGCGGCGATCTCCAGTTGCTGCTCGCGCGTCAGCTGGTGCGACAGCGCCAGGGCCTGCCTGGCCTCGTCCACCGCCAGCTGGTCGTAGCCCAGGGTGGCGAGCGCCTGGCTCAAGGCGGCGTGGGCGAGCGGGAAGCCCGGCTCGATGGCGGCCGCCTGGGCCAGCCGGGCGCGGGCGCCCAGGGCGTCGTACTGGCGGAGCTTTTCCAGCCCCTCGGCGTAGAGGCGTGTGGCCCCTTCGCTGGCGGGCAGCGCGGCGGCGGCGGCGGCGATGCTCTGCACGGCGGCGCCTTCCAGTCCCAGCCTGGCGCGCAGCAGGTGGGCGGTTTCGTCGACCAGCAGGAAGAGGCGGTGGCTGGCGCCGGTGCGCGACACGGTGCAGAGCGTCTCTCCCGACGCGGCGCTCTGCAGCACGACGTCGAGCCGCATCTGCTCGCCGTCGGGCCCCGGCGTGGTGGCGTAGAACCCCTTGACCACGAAATCCGTCGCCAGCTGCCAGCGCGCCGCGGCCAGGGCGTCCCGCGCCAGGGCCCCCGGCTCCGGCGGCAGGGTGCGGGCGAACCGCGCCGCTTCGGCGCCCGGCACCAGCCTGAGCTTTTCGCCGGCGGCGAGGTCGGCGCTCATCATCTCGGCCAGTGCCGTGGCCATCCACTCCGACTCGCTGTGGTGGGTGAGGTTTTCGAAGCCCAGCACCGCGACGGCGGGCCGCGACGGCAGAGGCGCCGCCGCCAGCGGCGGGGCCGCCCCGGCGCGGGCCGCCCGACCCTGGCCGTGGCCGTGGGCGCCGCCGACGGCCCACCAGACGGCGGCCGCCACGGCCAGGCAGCCGGCAGCGGCGGCCGCCGCTCTGGCACGCCATGGGCGCCGGGGACGCTGCGGCGCCGCGTCCCCGCGCCGCGGCGCCGGTTCCGCCGGTTCAGCCACTGCCGGTCCGGCTGGCTCCGCCGCCAGTTCAGCCGCCACCGATCCAGCCGCTGCCGGTCCAGCCGCCACCGATCCCGCTGCCTCCACCGCCGGTGCAGCCGCTGCCGGGTCGGCCGGCGCCACCACCTCTGCCTGGCTGAGGTCGGTGCGCTGGACCGGCGCGACGAAGCGGTAGCCGATGCGCGTGACCGTTTCGACGAAGGTGGTGTCGGCGTCCACCTTTGCCAGGGCGCGGCGGATGAGCCACACGTTCTTGGCGAGGTTGCTCTCCTCGACGACCGTGTCCGGCCAGACCCTGGCGAACAGCTCCTCCTTGGTGACCAGGTGTCCGGCGCGTTCGACCAGGCAGAGCAGCACGTCGAAGGACCGCGGCTTGAGCGCGATCGCGGTGCCGCCGGCCAGCAGCCGGCGCTCGCGCGCTTCCAGCAGGAAGCTGCCGAAGCGGTAGCTTTCGGGATGCACCTCGGTCACATGCGGCGCCTCGGGGGCTGGTGAAAGTAAGAGGAAGCGGCGAAGAACGTTCGCCCAGGACAAGTCTAGCCTTCGCGTTCGATGCTCTGCAAGGCGAGCGAGATCTGCCCGCCATTTGGGCGAGGCGGTCACGCCTCAGGAGGAGAACATGCGACGAACCGCGACAGCCTTTGCGCTTCCGATGATTCTGGCCTTGACTCTGGCCCTGGCGGGCGGCTCCCGCGCGCACGCCGGCGTGCTGTACGCCGTGGGCGACCCCGGAATCATGAAGATCGACACCAACACCGGCGCGGTGCTCGGCGTGCTGGCGGCGCAACCGCCGACTGGCGAATTCTTCAGCCACATCCTGCTCGACCGCAAGGGCGAGCTCCTGGCTCAAATCGGACCGGACGATACGGGCACCGCCGCAGCAGCCGGCCAGGTCGTGCGCATCTCTCCGCTGACCGGCGCCATCACCGGCACCTTTGTCACCGCCGGCAGCGGCGGCCTGGCCAATCCGGACGGCATGGCGTTCGGCGCGGACGGCAACCTGTACGTGCTGGACTTCGCCGAGGACAACCTCTGGGTCTTGCGCAAGTACGACGGCACCAGCGGCGCCTTCCTGGGAGTCGTCGCCAATATCGCCACCGGCTTTCTGACCGGGCCGGTCTTCGGTCCGGACGGCACGATCTACCTGACCGACAATTCCATGGGTACCATCCGCAAGTTCGACGGCGCCACCGGCGCGCCGATCGGCTTCGTGGTGCCCGCCAACGAGGCTCCCGACGCCTACGGCCTGACGTTCGGTCCGGACGGCAACCTGTGGGTGTCGGTGAGCGCGCCGACGCCCAGGCTGCGCGTCTATAACCCGGCCAACGGCCAGCTGGTGCGCGACGTGACGCCGATCAACTTTCCGCGCTCCAACAACCTGCAGTTTGCCGCCGACGGTTCGCTCTACATCACCACGCCGGAGGTGCCGCCCGGCGGCATCCTGAAGCTGGCTCCCGGCGCCGGCTCGGTGACGCAGCTGGTGGCGAGCAGCGTCACCATCGTGGCGGAAGCGTTGAGCCTCACCTGCAATCCGGAGGTCAACCAGGTCTGCATGCTGGACGGCAGGTTCCGTGCCGAGGTCAGCTGGCAGACCGCCGCCGGCCAGCAGGGCCAGGGCCGGCCGATCTCCTATTCGGACGACACCAGCGAGTTCTGGTTCTTCGGTCCCGGCAATCTCGAAATGGTTGTCAAGATGATCGACGGCTGTTCGCTCAACCAGCACTATTGGATGTTCGCCGGCGGCTTGACCAACGTCGCCGTCACCTTGACCGTCACCGATACGCAGACCGGCATCGTGAAGACCTACAGCAATGCACAGAACGCGGCGTTCAAACCGATCCAGGACACGCAGGCATTCGCCAACTGCTCCTGAGCGCGCAGAGAAAGAATCGAGTGGAGCCATGAAAGACATGCACGGTACCCTCGCCGCCTTCCTTGCCCTTGCAGGCCTGCTCGCCGCCTGTAACAGCCGTCCGGCCGTCCAGGGGAGCGGTGCGCCGTCTTCCCACGCCGGCGGGGCGGCGGCGAGCGCCGGGACCCCCTGCGATCGCCAGCTGATCACCGCCGCCGACCTGGCCGGCATCCTCGAGTCACCGATCATCGGCAGCAAGAACCTGCAAGGAGATCCGCAGTCCTGTTCCTTCACGACCGGTAGCTTCCCGGCCGTCGAAATCAGCCTGCGGCCGACCAACGGCCGGATCACCGTCGAAACCTGGAACTCCGGCAAGATGCCGCTGGCCGCCACGCCGCTGGCCGGCGTCGGCGACCACGCCGCATGGGTGCCCAGCCTCAACGAGCTGGACGCCGAAAAGGACGACGTCCTGTGCGTCATTGGAGCGCCCGCGCCAAGCCAGCACTATCGCAACGCGCAGGCCGAGCTGCAGCAGCGCCTGGGCGCGTTGTGCAACAAGATCTTCGCCGCCAACGCCCGCTGACGCAGTGCGGCGCGCACTGCCGCCGTGGCGGCCGGCGGCAGTGCGTTGATCGATACGGTCTCGCTCTCGCTAAAAATGATCAGTTGCGCGACGAAGCGCTGTTGTGAGGCGGTTCCTTGATATATGGTCGCGCCGCGAGAGGAGACATCCATGCTGAGGAGCCGCGTACGTTTCATACCCGTGCGGAAGGCCGGCCGGCGCCCGGAGCGCCGGCGTTGCGGGTCGCTGCTGCTGGCCGCGGCCGTCGGGTTGCTGGCGGCCCGGGTGGGCGCGGCGCAGTCGATCACGATCGATGATTTTTCGACCAACCAGTCGGCCCTCACGCTGACCTACCCGCCGGCGGGGACCTCGGCTTCGTCAAGCGTCTCCGGGACGGGCATCCTGGGTGGCGAGCGCGATCTGCAGCTCAACCTGACCGGCGGCGTGATCGCCGGCAATACGGTGTCGGCCACGGTGTCCAGCGGGTTCTTCTCCTACTCCCAGGATGCCACGATCGCGGGCAGCGCCGTCGTGCAGTGGGACGGCACGGACGGCTCTCCCTCCCTGGCCCCCACCGGCCTGGGCGGCGTCGACCTGACGGTCGGCGGGGCGCAGGACGCCCTTGTGTTGTCGGTCTTCTATGACGACCTTCCCATCTCGGTCACCTTGCAGGTCTATACCGACGCGTCCCACGCCTCCCAGGCGGTGATCAGCCTGCCGGGCCTGCTCTTTTCCTCGACGTCGTTCGTCGTGCCCTACTCGGCCTTCACGCCCACGATCGGTTCGGGCGCCGACTTCACCAACGTCGGCGCGATCGTCATGCAGATGGGCTCGAAGGTCACCGCGCCGGACGTGGTGCTGGACTTCCTGCAGACCACGTCGACCCTGAGCGCGTTGCAGAGCGTCGCAATCTCCAACGACGTGAACGGCAATGGCATGGCCGACCCGGGCGACACCCTGCGCTACACGGCGATCGTGAGCAATCCGACCGACGCCGCGGGCTTTTCCGCAACCGGCGTGGCGTTTGCCAGCGCCATCGATCCTGACGTCAGCCTGGTGGTGGGCTCCGTGACCACCACGCAGGGCACCGTGACGACCGGCGACGCGGCCGGCGACGGCAGCGTCGCCGTCAACATCGGCACGATCGCCGACGGGGGCTCGGTCACCATCACGTTCGACGTCGTCATCAAGAGCCCGCTGCCGGCCGGGGTGACGCAGATCAGCGACCAGGGGAAGGTCACCAGCAGCAGTCTGTCCAACCTGCTGACCGACGACCCCTCTCAGCCTGGCGCCGCCGATCCGACCGTGATCGCGGTCGTCAGCTCTCCCGCCGTCGCCGCCACCCTGACCTACGCCCTGGCCGTCGACGCCAACCTCAACGGCAAGGTCGACCCCGGCGACACCGTCAAGTACACGGCGGTGATCAACGACAGCGGCGACCAGAACGCGGCGGCCGTCGTCTTCGCCGCCAGCATCGACCCCAACGCCAGGCTGGTCGCTGGCTCGGTGACGACCACGGCGGGCTCGGTGACGACCGGCAACGGCGCCGGGGACGCCAGCGTCGCGGTCGCGTTGGGCACCCTGCCGGGCAACGGCGGCACCGCGACGGTGACCTTTGAGGTACAGGTCGACGACCCGCTGCCGCCGGCCGTGACGCAGATCTCCGAGCAGGGGACGGTGATCGGCTCCAACTTCGCCTCCACGCCGACCAACGACCCCACGACCCCGGCTCCCCTGGACGCGACGGTGACGCCGATCAACCGGGAGGCCATTGCCCAGGTGCCGACGCTGGGCGGCTGGGGCCTGCTGGCGCTCGCCGCGGCGCTGCTGGCCCTGGGCCTGCACCGGATGCGCCGCACCGCCACCCCGCACGCGCCGTATCGGAATTAGCCGCGGACCGCTGGCTGGCCCCTGCCGGTGGGATCGGCCGGCGGTGGCGAAGGGCCGGACGGTGCTACCCTGGGCGCAAAAGGAGGGTCCCCATGCACCGACCAGATGCGGTGGGCCGCCGGTGGGCGGGTTGGGTAGGGCTTTGGGCGCTCGTGCTCCTGCTGGCGCCGCTTGGCGGCTGCCGGCAGCGCCCGGCTTCCGCTGGCGCGCCTGTGGGCGCCGGCGGGGATGCCCCGGCCGCCGGTAACCAGAGCGAAGCCGAGAAGACCCGCCAGATGGAGGAGAAGGCCCGGCAGCTGAACGACCAGGCGAGCGACATCAAGAACATGCAGGGCACCGAGCAGGAGAAGATCGACGCCGTGAACAAGCTCGAGCAGGAGCGCCAGGATCTCAACAAGACCGGCGGCGACGGCGGAACGCCCGCGGCGCCGCCCCCGCAGTGAGTCAAAAAGGGCGCGTGAGCGTGGGCGCAGGCTCCTTGCATTCCATGGGGATTGACCTCAAACTACGCTCAGGGAGTACCCCCACCAGCGACTCGACCCTCTAGCCTTGAGTCGACGGGTCGCCCGGGGCGCTCCACAAGGGGGACCAGGCACATGTCGAAAGGCACCATGCGGCTCCAGACTCCTCTCGTGCGGGACAACGGCGTTCTGCGGCCGGCCAGCTGGGACGAGGCTTTGGAGCGCGCTGCCCAGGGTTTTCGCGCGGCGGTGGAACGGAAGGGACCGCAGGCGTTCGGTCTCTTCAGCTGCTCGAAGACCACCAACGAGATGAACTTCATGGCACAGAAGTTCGCTCGCGTGGCTTTGGGCAGCAACAATATCGACAGCTGCAACCGTACCTGACACGCCCCCAGCGTCGTCGGTCTGGCGACGGTCTTCGGAATGGGCGGTGGGACGACCTCCTACCAGGAGATCCACGAGACGGATCTGCTCGTGCTGTGGGGCAGCAACGCCCGCGAGACGCATCCGATCTTCTTCCATCACGTCCTCAAGGGGATCCACAACGGCGCGCGGCTGTACGTCGTCGATCCGCGGCGGACCACCTCCGCCGAATGGGCGGTGGGGCACATGGCGCTCAGCGTGGGGACCGACATCGCCCTGGCCAACACCCTGGCGCGCGAGATCCTGGTCTCGGGGCTGGAAAACCGCTCGTTCATCGAAAACGCCACCAGCGGCTTCGACGAATACCGCGCCAGCATCATCGACGAATGGACCCTGGAGCGGGGCGCGGCGGTGACCGGGGTGCCGCCGGCGGCGATCCGCGACATGGCGCACGCCTACGCGCGCGCCGATCGCGCGGTGATCTGCTGGACGCTCGGCATCACCGAGCATCACAACGCGGTCGACAACGTGCGGGCGCTGATCAACCTGGCGCTGCTCACCGGCCACGTCGGGCGCTACGGCTCCGGGCTGTCGCCTTTGCGCGGCCAGAACAACGTGCAGGGCGGCGGCGACATGGGCGCCCTGCCGGACCGCCTGGCGGGCTTCCAGCACGTCGAAAACGACGAGGTGCGCGGCCGCTTCGAGCGCGCCTGGGGAGTGCGCATCCCGCCGAAGAAGGGCTGGCACCTGAGCGGCATGTTCGACGCCATGGAGCGCGGCGACATGACGGCGCTCTACGTCATCGGCGAAAATCCGGCCAGCTCCGAGGCCGACCAGCATCGCACCGTGCGGCTGCTGTCGGGGCTCGACACGCTGGTGGTGCAGGACATGGTGATGACGCGCACGGCCGAGCTGGCCGACGTGGTGCTGCCGGCCGCCGCCGGGTGGTGCGAATCCGACGGCACGGTGACCAACAGCGAGCGGCGGGTGCAGCGGGTGCGGCGCGCCCTGCCGCCGCCGGAAGGGGTGCGCGACGACATCCAGATCATCCTTGGCCTGGCGCGGCACCTGGGATGCGACCTCGGCGACCCGACGCCGGAACAGATCTGGGACGAAGTGCGGTCGCTGAGCCCGATGCACGGCGGCATGTCGTATGCGCGGCTGGAGGGCGGCGGCCTGCAGTGGCCGTGCTACGACGACTCGCATCCGGGCGAGCTGTTCCTGCACGCGCGCCTGTGGGAGCGCCCGGTGCTCGGGCCGCGGGCGCCTTTCGGCGTCGTGATCGACGAGCCGCCGGTCGAAGAGCTGAGCGCAGAGTTCCCGCTGCGCCTGACCACCGGCCGGCGCCTGGATTCCTACAACACCGGGGTGCAGACGGGCCTTTTCGCCTCGCCGCTGCGGCGCCGCGAAACGCTCGACCTGGCGGCCGCGGATGCGCGGCGGCTGGGCATCGCCGACGGCGACATGGTGCGCATCGTGTCGCGGCGCGGCACCGTGCTGGCGCCGGCGCGCATCGATCCGGGGATGCTGGAAGGACTGGTGTTCCTGACGCTGCACTTCCCCGACCAGGTGGCGACCAACGAGCTGACGGTCGATTTTGTCGACCCGCTGTCCGGCACCTCCGAGTTCAAAGCCGCGGCGGTGCGGGTCGAGCCCGCCGGCGTGCCGCTCGCGGCAGAGGCAACCGCGGCGGCGGCCAAGCCGGCGCACCACCTGGCGCCGGTCGGTTGAGGGCTGTCGGCGCGCGGCGCGGCGGACCGCGGATCTCGAGCTGCTTGCCAGGCTGACCGGCATGGACCTGCACTTCACTGGCGATTCGCCTTCCGCAGAGGAGCAAGACGCCGTCGACGCCTGCCTTGCCGCGTTGACCGGCGGGGCCGTCCCCGCCGCTCCGCCGGAGGGGGCCGCGGCGATGGCATTCGTGGCCTCGCCGCAGGGGTTGCGCCAGTACCTGCTGCCGGCGCTGCATGCCCTGCAGGGCCGGATGGGATGGATCAGCCCCGGCGGCCTCAACCACGTGTGCCGGCGGCTGGGCGTGGCGCCGGCCGACGCGTTCGGCGTGGCCGGCTTCTACGCCCTGTTCCAGACCCGCCCGCAGCCCCCGGTCGCCGTCCACGTCTGCGACGACATCGGCTGCCGCTTCGCGCCGGCCGGCGGCGAGGCCCTGTGCGCCGCGCTCGCCCAGGTGCTCGGTCCCGAGGGCGGCGGCGCGCACGCCGCCCCGGCGCGCGGCCAGGCCCCCGGCGCTGCCGGCGATGTCGCCGCTGGCGGTGATGGCGGCGAGGGTAGCGCCGCCGGCGATGGTGGCGGGCCTGGGAGGCGCGCCGACGCCCGCGCCGGCGGCAACGGCCACGGCGATGGCGGCGCCGGGATGCCCGGCCTGGCCGGCGTCACCTGGCATCGCAGCCCCTGCCTGGGCCTGTGCGAGCGGGCGCCGGCGGCGCTGGTGATCGCCGCCGGCAGCTCGCCGCGCGAACGGGCGGTGGCGCCGGCCTCCGTGGCCGCGCTGGTGGACCTGGCGGCGGCATGGGCCAAGGAGGGGGAGGAGACCGGAGGCGGCGCCGCCGGCGAGCCGGCTGCGGGCCAGGCTGCGGCCCGCGAGACCGAGTCGCCGGCCCAGGCGGTGGCCGTTTCCGTGCCGCAGGTCGGCGGCAAGGAGGAGCCGGGCGGCCCGCTGCGGCTGCTGGCCCGCGTCGGCCGGATCGACCCCGGAAGCCTGGACGACTACCGCGCCGCGGACGGCATGCTGGCGCTGCGCCGCGCCCTGGAGATGGGGCCGGAGCGGGTGGTGCGCGAAGTGCTCGATGCCAAGCTGGTGGGGCGCGGCGGCGCCGCCTTCCCCACCGGCCAGAAGTGGCAGGGCGTGCGCTCGGCGGTGCTGCCGCGCTTCCTGGTCTGCAACGCCGACGAATCCGAGCCGGGGACGTTCAAGGACCGGGTGCTGATGGAGGGCGACCCCTACACCCTGATCGAGGCGATGGCGATCGCCGGCTTCGCCACCGGCTGCGAGCAGGGGTACCTCTACATCCGCGGCGAATACCCGCTGGCGACCGAGCGGCTGGCGCACGCCATCCGGCGCTGCCGCGACCACGGTTTCCTGGGCCCCGACCTGCTGGGCCACGGCGTGCGCTTCGACATCGAGCTGCGGCGCGGCGCCGGCGCCTACATCTGCGGCGAGGAGATGGCGCTGCTCAACTCGCTGGAAGGCCGCCGCGGCGAGCCGCGCAACAAGCCGCCCTTTCCCACCCAGGTGGGCCTGTTCGGCAAACCCACGGTGATCAACAACGTCGAAACGCTCTACAACATCCCGGCGATCGTGATCGGCGGCGGCAAGGCCTTTGCCGCCCTGGGCACCGAGCGCTCGACCGGTCCCAAGCTGTTTTGCGTCTCCGGCCACGCGCGGCGCCCGGGCGTCTACGAAGTGACGTTCGGTGTGACGCTGCGCCAGCTGCTCGACCTGGCCGGCGGCATCGGCGGCAGCGGCCGGCTCCAGGCCGTGCTGCTGGGCGGCGCGGCGGGCGGCTTCGTCACCCCCGAGGAGCTGGACGTGCCGCTGACCTTCGAAGGCACCCGCGCCGCCGGCGCCAGCCTGGGCTCCGGCGTGATCATGCCGTTCGACGACACCGTCGACCTGCGCCAGGTGCTGCGGCGCATCGCGCAGTTTTTCCGCGACGAGTCGTGCGGTCAGTGCGTGCCCTGCCGCGTCGGCGTGGTGCGCCAGGAGGAGGTTCTGCACCGCCTCGCGGTCGACCGCCCGCTGGGATCGATCCGCCAGGAGGTGGGTCTGCTCAAGGAGCTGGGCCAGGTGATGCGCGACGCGTCGATCTGCGGCCTGGGCCAGACGGCGTCGTCCGCGGTGGAGTCGGCGCTGGCCAAGTTCCCCATCTTCCAGGAGGCGCAATGAGCGGCAGCGGCGGCGACACCTCGGCAACTCCGGTCACCTCGGCGAACCCCGACGACACCGGCCCCCGGGCGCTCATCCCGGTGCCGCGCGGCCCGGTGCCGGTGGCGCCGCCGCCGCGCCCGCGCGCCCAGGTCGAGCTGACCATCGACGGCCGCCCGGTCACGGTGCCGGAAGGGTCCACCCTGCTCGACGCGGCGCGCCGCCTGGCGATCGACACGCCCACCCTCTGCTTCCTGGAGAACCTGACCCCGGTCAACGTCTGCCGCGTCTGCGTCGTCGAGGTCGAGGGCGCCCGCACCCTGGTGCCCGCCTGCTCGCGCAAGGCCGAAGCCGGCATGGTCGTGCACACCGATTCGCCGCGCGTGCGGCTCAGCCGGCGCCTGGTCCTGGAGCTGCTCTCTTCGTCGGTGGACGTATCGACCGCGCCGCAGCTCCAGCGCTACATGCGCGACTACGACGCCGCGCCCGAGCGCTTCGGCCCCGCGGCGCCGCCCGCCGCGGCCGGCGAGCGCGACGCCGCCCGCCCGGGCCACCACCACGCGCCGCCCGTCGAAGACGGTGCCGGCGCGCCGGAAGGGGCGGCCGTGGCGGCGCCGGCCGCGGCGACCGTCGGCCAGCCGGTCAAGGTGGACAACGACCTCTACGTGCGCGACTACTCGAAATGCATCCTCTGCTACAAGTGCGTCGAGGCGTGCGGCACGGATGCCCAGAACACCTTCGCCATCGCCCTGGCCGGCCGCGGCTTCGACGCCCGCATCTCGACCGAGTACGACGTGCCGTTGACCGATTCGGCCTGCGTCTACTGCGGCAACTGCATCGGCGTCTGCCCGACCGGCGCCCTGATGTTCAAGAGCGAGCACGACCTGCGCCAGGCCGGCGCCTGGGACGAGCCCGCCCAGACCCAGGCCGACACCATCTGCCCCTACTGCGGCGTCGGCTGCACTCTCACCGTGCACGTCCAGGAAGAGCGTATCGTCAAGGTGACTTCGCCGATCGAGAGCAGCGTTACCAACGGCCACCTCTGTATCAAAGGGCGTTTCGGCTGGGAGTGGGTGAACCTGCGCAAATAGCGCGCCGCGGCGTCAGCGCCGGCCGAGCTGCGGCAGGGTCACGTCACCCGCGGGGCAGTGGAGGCTGAGACGCAGCGAGGCGTTTTCGGCGGCCAGCACCTTGACCGGCTCTCCCAGGTCCGCCGCCAGGCGGTCCAGCCCGGCGGTTTCGGCCGCGGGGCCCAGAACGGTCAGAGATACCAGGGTGCAGCCGGCAGGCGAGTCGACGGCGGGGTGGGTGGTGGTGGGGCTCCATTCGATCAGGAAGGGTTTGAGCCTGCCGTCGGGGAGGATCTCCGCGGTGCGCCACGCGAGCAGCTTGCCATCGGGCCGCAGGCGCGAGCCCGGCTGCAGCGGGCCGGTCTGGATGCCGTCCGCCTGGAGGCGGGCGATCGCCGCGTCGGCGTGACGGGCGCCGACGGCCCAGCCGACAGGCGTCAGCTCATGCAGCTGCGATAGCGCCTGCGCCAGGCCATCCGCGCCCGCGCCAGGCTGGGGCGCGATGAGCTCCAGGTAGGTGTGCGGCCCCAGGCTGAGCAGCGCATTGCGGGTGCCGCGGCCGGGGTGCTGGCCGCCGCGTGCCGGAGCCACGCCGGTGAGCGCGGTCAGCTGGCGGATGCCGGCATCCAGGTCGGCAATCCCAACAAGGACGTGGTCGAGGGTCAGTTTGGACATGGTGGTGTCAGCGGACATGACCGGCGCGGCCGCGACGGGGCTCAATCCCAGAACTGGCGCGAACCCCACGGCGCCGCAGACCAGCAGGACGCCGAACGGAACCGCCACGGCGGTCGTCCGGCGCTGGTGCTTTCGGCGGCGCCCCGGCATCGATTGATACTAGCGGAAAAAGGCGGCGCTTGCCGCGCCGACGTCCAACGGTGGCGAAGCGAAGCGTCTCTCCCATGGCAACTCCGCGCCCCAGGCGCTGGCAGCCATGGCCGCGAGGAACGCCCGTAGCCATCTATCTATAGGCTTGTGTCCAAACAGGGCTCTCAATAGAATTTTTGCGGTACCTTCATCGTATAGCCATGGCTGGAAGGGCTTCGGAATGCGACTTTGCATGTGTCCTTGGACACGAAAGGCGCGATCGCTCACCACGCTCGTCTTGCTCTGGACGGCGCTCACGACCGGTGGAGCCGAAGCCTCTGGTCCGGCCGTGGTATCCAGCTTGTTGCTGACGCCGGTATCGGAGGACTTCGAAATCTGCGAAGGGGGCGCCGCTGCCTGGGGATGGACATCCGACACAGCGCACCGCAACGATCTCTATTTCGTAAGCTCCGCCGGTAAGGTGAAGTCTTCGTGGACGTTGGGTGATCCTATTCAGCGGGTTTTCACGATCTCGAACTGCAAGACCATTTGGGTTCTCTCTTCCAACTTGAAGCATCTCTCAACGATCAACAGAGAGACCGACGACCCCCACTCGACGCCACCGTCGGTGACCACGGACGATGAGATCAAACTGGTGATCCCATCTGAAACCGGCGACAAAGCTTGGGTGATTTACCAATCCAGGCGTCCCGATGTTGCGTTAGCCATGCGAGAGGGGAACCGGGTCATCGTCAAAGCGCTATCAGGCCTGGCGAAGGACCTGCAAACCTCGTACTCCGCAAGCGCGGAACACGGCAACAAGCTATGGGTGGTGCCGTTCAACGGCAACGGCGTCTTGCTCCTCGATGGCCGCAACGTGCGCAGGTACTTTAATGTTGAGATGGCGGCAATCAATGCAAGTAATGACCAGGCGCTCGCTTGGGCATTGCCGAGGCCGCCACGGAAAGGAGTCTACGCACTTACCGCGCGCGGTGAGATCCTCAACCAGGGCAGGCCGTTTCTCGACGACGTGGAATTTCACAGTCTCGAGATCAGGAAAGGAGAAGGTGCGTATATCTGGGCGATCAGCCACGACGACCAACTTTACGTGCTGGAATCGAGGCCGTCCGGTGGTTCTTGGCAAGTGAAGGTCGTCAGCCGCCCCAGGCTGGGTGGCCAGGTGCGCGCTGGAACGATCGTATCCGTAGGCGACGGCGCCGCTGCATGGCTGGTTCCTCCCGCTAGAAGCGGAACCCGCCAGAGGTGGAACCAGCTCTGGCGCTTGGAGGTTCGCGACGAGAACGTCGAGATCGAACTTGTGCCGCCCGACCTGTACGATGGCAAGCCAATCCGGCAGCTCTATTGGAGCGCTGAGGATCGCGGCCACTTCTGGATCATGAACTCTGATCTGTCGATTTACGAGATTGCTGTGTCGGCCGGGATCGCACCGTCCACAGCCAAGAAAGTGGTCGACTTCCCCTTGTCGAGCCTGAGCCTGGAAGGCATTTACCCCACGAATCTTGTCAACCATTACTGGGTCAAGACAGCGTCCTTTTGCTCGCTCATGAATACGGCGCCCGACATCGGGGTCGCCCAGGTCGTCTTGGGCGACACGACCTTCGATCTCGAGACGCATCCGTTGCCCATTATCCGGCATCAGATCGCCGCCGGCCGGACGGTTGACGCAAGCATCCGGCTGCCGGGTGTGCTTGCGGTGACTCGCGCGGCCAGCCCTGCGGGGCTGCAAGGGACCGCTGGCATGCACTTGGAGCTGACCCTACTGAAGCAAGGCGGGCAAAACGCCTCCGCCTTCGCCGGCGGTGAGGGCGGGCTGGGGGACGGCGTTGCGTTCCTGCCGTTGTGGGTCAACGGCAAGCGCGCCTGGGGCGACGTCTTTGACATGGAGCTGCACGGTCACGACGCCGAGGGAGGCTCTGATGTTCGCATCCGGTGGAGAGGCATCAAGTTCTCGCCTACTTTGGCTGAAGCGATACTCGCGAGCCCTTACCTCAAGGGCCTGGTGATCTTCCTCCTGCCCACGCTGCTGCTCTTGGTGGTGCTGAAGAAAGAGATCGCGGGCCGGCGCTGGATTCCGATCGCGATCCCGTTGCTCGAAATGCTGTTCCTCAAGTGGCTTCCGGACAGCGCCGTGGTTTCGCCTGCCGAGCTGGCGACCGTGGCCTGCGCTTCGCTGGCTGCGCTGCTGCCGGTGGGCGCCTTCTCACCCCGGCTGTTCCGCGAGTTGGCATCACTGCTGCCCTATCGGCTGGCGGCGCCCTTTGCCATGCAGGTGCGGGCTATCCGCGGCCGGGTCTTCGCCGACTACTGCACAGAGCTGGAGGACCGGCTGGAGATCCTGCGTCGGGATGCCAATGACGAAAGCTATATCGCAGCCCCAGTGAAGATCGTCGAAGGCTCGCCAAGGACCTCGCCGCCCGTTGGTGCGACGCTGCGGGTGGGTGACGTGCACAGCCTGCAGCAAGACGCCAGTGAACGCAGCAGCGTCTTGATTGTCGCCCCTGGGGGACGTGGCAAGAGCGCGCTCTGGAACGAGCTTCTATGGCGAAGCCTGAAGGCCTTTAAGGCCGACCCTTTCTGCCCGTTGCCGGTGATTGGTGATGCCGGCGGTACCACGGTCGAGAAGATGATCGAGGCGGGGCTGGGGCGATACGCGATTTCCGCGGAGCATACCGCTACCCAGTTGGCCGCCGGCGAGCTCATGGTGTGGGTTGACAATGCCAGCACCACCAACTTGGCGGTGTCCGTGCTGGAGGCGTTCTTGCGTTCAAAGAACGGTGAGTGGACCCGATTGTGCTTGGCGACACGGCCGAACAGAGATTTTCGAGCCGCGTTGCAACAAGGTGCATCCAAGTGGGTGGCGATAGAGCCGTGCGGCCTCGACGAGGAATCAGCAAAGGCTTTTTATTGGGAGTATGCAAAGCAGGACGCTGCGCATCTCAAGAAAGAGTTCAATGCTGACGCGGTACGTCGCCGGCGAGACCGGCTCCTGCCCGCCTGCCGCGGCAAGGACGGTAGCTATTTACCACTGCTCGTCAGGCTCTGCAGCCGTGCCGACACCGACGAAGCGAGCTCCATCAACGAGATCTATCGGATCACGCTTGAAAAACTGATTGAGAGAGTTACCGGCGGCGCCACCGAGGCGACCGCAAAGATGGTGCGAGGCGCGGAACAGCTGGCGCTGGATAGCTATTGGGAGGATCAATCCCGCAGCTTCTCGCGGGAGCGCCCCGCTCCTGAACAGACGCAGCTGGTCGACGATCTCTTGCGCGCGGGTGTCCTGGCGGTTGCCGATAGCCAGGATTGGCGGCAGCACGTATCGTCAAATCCTCAGTATGTTCGCTTCTTTCACGAATCAGTACAGTCGTACCTGACGGCGAAGGGGCTCGCGAATGCGAAGAGCTGGAAATGTTTTGGCAGAGCTGCGGGCGATCGGGATTTCTTGAAGGCAGAAATCGATCTGGGCGACGGAGTCGGACCAGAATTGTTTCAGATGTGTCTCCACGTGTTTGAACCGAAATGGAAGCTCAGGCAGACACTGGAGGCAGAGCTGATGCAATGGACCGAGATCTATCGCGAAGTACTGAGGATAGTGGACGTGAAAAAGGGGTTGACCCCTGCCGACCAGCTGGCGCTCGAGGCAAAGCTGACAGGGCCACCGAGCGATGCCTCCGGGTACCTCCGTCTGGCCGTCAAGCTGGCGCTGGAAGAGGATGCGAAGAACGATAGTGCGGAGCACCTGGGCCGTCTATTTGCCCAGGTCGCGCCAATTGCGTGGGAGCAAGCGGTGGCGAACAACCTGGTGAGAGTCGCATGAGGTCGTGACCGAGCATGGCGCGGCGGAGCGGCCGACGATCGCTGCGCGGTTGGCGGCGGGGCTGAGCGGCGACGGCGCCTTCTATGCGCTGTTGACGCTGCTGGTCTGGGGGGCGACGGCGCCGCTGGCCGGGTTGTGGCAGGACGACACGTCGCTGCTGTTTATCGCCTTGCAGCGGCATGGGCGGGGGCTGGCGACGCTGCTGGCGCCGGCCGTCGGCCCGCTGCGGCGGCTGAACGATCTGCCGTACGCCCTGGCGCTGGACACGCCGCACCCGGTGCGGGCGCTGCAGGGGATGTGCGGGGCGCTGTGGGTGGGGCAGGCGCTGGTCGCGGGCTGGATCGCGGGGCTGCTGCTGCCACGGCGGCCGCTGGCGCGGCTGCTGGTGGTGGCGTTGACGCTGACGGCGACCAGCGACTACCTGACCGACAACCTGACGGCGGTGGGCTACAACTTCGGGGTGCTCACCTTCCTGGTCTCCCTGGGCAGCGGGCTGCGCTTCCTGCGCTGCGGCGGCGCGGCCTGGCTGGCGGCCGCCGTGACGGCGCTGGCGGTGAGCCTGCTGACCCTGGAGGTGTGCATGCCCGCGCTGCCGTTCCTGCCCCTTCTGGTTGCCTGGCTGGCGGGGCCGCGGCCGCGGCGACGGTCGGTGGCGCTGCTGGTGGCCTGGGGGGCGGTGGCGGCGCCGCTGGTGCTGATCGAATGGCGTTACCTGCACGATGCCACGGGCTACGCCGCGGTGGCGATGCTGCCGATGAGCCGCGCCCAGTTTGTCGGCCGCGCGCTGGACCTGTGGACCGCCAACTTCCTGCCGTGGCGGTGGGCTTTTCGCCCCGAGGTTTGGTTTCCCAGGCCGCCCGCCGTCATCCCCGGCGCGCTGATGGCGGCCGCGGCGGTCGTCGCCGTCGCCGCTCTGGCGGTGCGCGTGCGGCGCACGCTGGGCGCGGCGCCGCAGGCGGAGCCGCCGCCGGCCAGCGCGCTGCGGGTGCTGGGGCTCGCGGCGCTGCTGGCGCTCATGGCGCTGGCCGCCAACGCCGCGTTCGCCCAGGTGCAGATGGCCGAGATCCACTACCGCACCCACGTGCTGTCGCGGATCTGGGTGTCGCTCGCGCTCGGCATCGTGGCGGCCTGGGGCGCGGCGCGCTGGCCGCGCCGGCGGCTGGCGTGGCTGGTGGTGCCGGCGCTGTTCGTCGGGTTTGGCACCTGGGGCGGCCTGGACCGCCAGGACCAGTGGCTTGCGACCTGGCGCCAGCACCGGCGCGAGCTGCTGTCCATCGTCAGCGCCGCGCCGGCGGTGCGCCAGGGCACCGCGGTGATCCTGCGCAGCGATCCGCTGCCGCCGCGGTACCTGGCGACCCAGGTCGACTACTTGGCGCACGACTGGATGGCGCTGCTGTACGACCAGCCGGACATCGACAGCCTGCGGCTCGATGCGCGCCTGGGCAGCGGCTGCCGGCCGCTGGCGAACGGGCTGGACTGCTGGCACATGGGCAAGGCCGCATGTTTTGCCGCGCAGACCTGCCCGCCCGACCACATCGCCTTCGACCGCCTGCTGGTGTTCGATTTTGACGCGGCGGCCGGGGTCTACCGGCTGCGGCAGTCGCTGACCGGCGACCCGCTGGCGGCCGGAGTCGCGGCGCCGGCCGCGGCGGCGTCCTACCGGCCCGCCGCGCGCATCGTGGAGCGGCCGCTGACCACGGCGCAGCGCCGCCTGCTGCTGCTGCCTTGACCTTGGACCTGGGGGCTCAGCGGTGGGCGGCGAGCCAGGTGGTGAGGGGGTCGATCCAGGCGGGATTGGGGCGATAGAAGGTGCCGTGACCCTGGCCGACGTGCAGGACGGTTTCGCTGTGCTCGAAGGGGGTCCTGGAGGCGGCGAAGAACTTGGCGCAGCTGGTCGAGAGATCGTCGGCGGCGTCGTAGAGCGACAGGACGGGGCTGGCGAAGCTGAGGTGATAGGGATTGAGCCAGTCGCCGCAGCCGGCCAGGCTGACGGTGCGGACGCCGGCATGGTGGAGCCTGGCGGCGGCGAGGAGCGCGATCGCGCCGCCTTTGGAGAAGCCGACGACGGCAACGTGATGCGGCGGAACGCCGGCGGCGAGCAGGGCGGCGACCTGGGCCGCGACCTTGGCGGCGTAGGCCGTGGAGTCGGTGTCCTTGGGGCGCACCTGGCTGACGACGGTGAAGCCGCGGGCGGCCAGGGCGTCCAGGATCTGGCGGTATTCGTAGACCCCGAAGCGCGGGCTGGTAGGTCGCGGGCCCTGGTCTTCGATGATTCTGCCGTGCAGATAGATCAGGTAGTCGGCGCGCGGATCGACGTGCGCCGGCAGCTCGGGCAGGACGCTGCCGCCCGGCGCCGCCGCGGCCGCGTGCCGGACCGGCAACAGGCACAGTGCGCCCGCCGCCGCCAGGCAGAGACCCAGGCGCCGCAGCCGACCGAGGACGCGGGAGCGCCGGCGGCGCGGCCGCGGCGTCGGGGAGTTGTCGGCGGTTGGATGTGCCATGGCTTTGGCGATCGTATCAAGGGTGCGATGCGTCCGCCGCGACTGCCGCGACTGCCGCGACTGCCGCGACCGCCGCGTCCGCCGCGGTGTCGCAGGCGCGAAGGGTTCATGCATGGGCTGTACAATACCCCTTGGGATCATCCGGGCACTTGGAGGAGCGTGATGCGAAAACCCCTTGCAGGTTGGCTGGTCGCCGGTCTGGCGCTGCTGGCTGCCACGGCCGGCGCCCTGGCTCCGGCCGCCGGCGATCCGGCGGCGCCCGGCCGTCCGGCGGCGGCCCCCGGCGATGCGCCGGCGGTGTCCGGCGATCCGGCGGTGGCGCTGCCGGTCGACCCGGCGGTGAGCAGCGGGCGGTTTGCCAACGGTTTGACCTGGTATATCCGCGACAACGCCCGGCCCGAGAAGCGGGCGGAGCTGTGGCTGGCGGTCAATGCCGGCTCGGCGCTGGAGGACCAGGACCAGAAGGGGCTGGCGCATTTTGTCGAGCACATGTGCTTTGACGGCACGCGGCGGTTTCCGCGCCAGGCGATCGTCAAGTACCTGGAGTCGATCGGCATGCGTTTCGGGCCGGACTTGAACGCCTTCACCAGCTTCGACGAGACCGTGTACACGATCAAGGTTCCGACCGACCAGCCGGAGTTCGTCGACAAGGGGATCGAGATCCTGTCGGAGTGGGCGCACGCGGTGAGCTTCGAGGCGCAGGAATTCGAGCGCGAGCGGGGGGTGGTGATCGAGGAGTGGCGCTCGCGGCGCGGCGCCGACGCGCGGATGCGCGATCTGCAGCTGCCGATCGTGCTGGCCGGGTCGCGGTACGCCGACCGGCTGCCGATCGGCACCCTGGACAGCCTGCAGCATGCCCGGCGCGAGGAGCTGGCGCGCTTCTACCACGATTGGTATCGCCCCGACCTGATGGCGGTGATCGCCGTCGGCGACTTTGGCGCCTATGGCCGCGCCCGGCTCGAAAAGCAGCTGCGCGACGGCTTTGCCGGGTTGGCCAACCCTTCGCCCGAGCGCCCGCGCGCGAGCTTTGCGGTGCCGGCGCACGACGCCACCCGGTTTGCCATCGCCACCGACAGCGAGGCGACGACCAGCCGCGCGGCGATCGAGGTGCAGCAACCCCGGCAGTCCGATCTGCGTGTCGGCGACTTCCGCCGCAAGCTGATCGAAAGCCTGTACCACGGCATGTTGAACGCCCGCCTGTCCGAGGTGGCGAAACGTCCCGACGCGCCGTTCCAGGTCGCGTTTTCGTTCGCCGGTTCGCCGGTGCGCCCGCTGGAGTCGGAGACCGCGACGGCGGTGATGCGCAACGGCGCTCTGCTGCCCGGCGTGCAGGCGCTGCTCACCGAGGTGGAGCGGGTGCACCGGCACGGCTTCTCGGCCGCCGAGCTGGAACGCCAGAAGGCGATCCGCCTGCGCCAGCTGGAAAAGCGCCTGGCCGAAAGCGACAAGTCCGAGTCGGGCCAGCGCGCCGCCGAGATCCTGCAGCTGTTCCTGGAGTCCGAGCCGGTGCCCGGCGAGGCGTTCGAGCTGGCGCTCACTCGCCAGCTGCTGGGCAGCATCGAGCTGGCCGAGGTGAACCGCCTGGCCGCCGGCTGGAGCGGCGAAGCCAACCGCGTGATCGAAATCGACGCGCCCGCCAAGCCGGACGTGCCGGTGCCCAGCGAAGCGCAGCTGCGGCAGGCATTCGCCGCGGTGCAGGCGAGCACGGTCGCCGCCTGGGAGGATCGCACGCAGGAGGGACCGCTGGTGCCGCATCCGCCACGGCCCGGCACGGTGGTTGCGGAGACGCGGATCGCCGAGCTGGGAATGACCGAATGGCGGCTCGACAACGGCGTGCGCGTGGTGCTCAAGCCGACCGACTTCAAGAACGACGAGATCCTGCTGTCCGGCTTCGGTCCTGGCGGCATGTCGCTGGTCCCCGACGCACAGGTCACCTCCGCGGAGCTGGCAACCACGGTGGTCAGGGCTGGCGGCCTGGGAACCTTTGACGACGTGACCCTGCGCAAGGCGCTGGCCGGCAAGTCGGCCAGCGCCAGCGTTTCGATCGCCGGCTTCGATCAGCGGGTGCGAGGCACGGCATCGCCGCGCGACGTGGAGACGATGTTCCAGCTGCTCTATCTTTCGTTCACCGCGCCGCGCCGCGACCCGGATGCCTACCAATCCACGCACGCGCTGCTCACGACGGTGCTGGAAAATCGCTCCGCCGAACCGCGAGAAGTGTTCAATGACGCGATGCAGGCAGCGCTCCATCCGGGCGACCCGCGCGAGCGTCCGCTGACCATCGAGCGGCTGCGCGAGCTGGACTACGACACCGCCTTCCGTCTCTACCAGGAGCGCTTCGCCGACGCCGGCCAATTTACCTTCGTCCTGGTGGGCAGCTTCACGCCGGACACCATCCGGCCGCTGGTGCTCACCTGGCTTGGCGGTCTGCCCAGCACGGCAAGCAAACAGAGCTGGCGCCCGGTCGGCGGTCCGCTGCCGGCAGGGGTCGTGCGGGTCTCCACGGTGCAGGGCAAGGAGCCCAAGAGCGCGGTGCGGCTGGTCTTCACCGGCGAGAGCCGCTATTCGGTGGACGACGCCCACCAGCACACGGCGCTGCTGGAGCTGCTCCAGCTGCGCCTGCGCGAGGTCTTGCGCGACGACATGGGCGGTGTCTACGGTGCCAGCGTGTCCGGCAACCTCGCCTTCCGGCCCTGGGGCCACTATTCGGTAAGCATCGGGTTTTCGTGCGCACCCGAAAACGTCGACAGCCTGACCCGCGCCGTGTTCCGCGAGATCGCGGCGATCAAGGACCAGGGCGTCGACGCCGAGCACGTCGCCAAGCTGAAGGCAGCGGCTCGCCGCACGCGGGAAACCAACGTCAAGGAAAACTCTTTCTGGAGCAACATCCTGACGGTCTACTACCTGTCCGGCTGGGACCCGCGCGAGATCCTGCACTTTGACGCGCGCGTCGAGCAGACGACCTCCGCCACCCTGCAGGCCGCGGCCCGCCAGTACCTTGTCGACAACCGCTACGTCCTGGGCGTGCTTTCGCCCGCCGCCGCCGGCGCGCCGGCGGGCGCTGCCACCAAGGGGAGCGGCATGTAGGTAGTTCACAACGCCGTCCCGAACGTTCTGGCGTTCCGGTGGTGCGGGCTGCCGGGCTCAGGGCAGCTGCAGAAAGTCGCTCAAGCCGTCGGCGTCGGCGCGGCCGATGGCGCGGGCCAGGTTGAGCTTGGCGAGGTTGTGGGCGAACAGGCTGTTGATGCGGTCCAGCTCGGCGGCGGCCAGGGACTCTTCGGTCTGCACGACTTCCAGGTTGTCGGTGACGCCGGCGGCGAAGCGCTGGCGGGTCAGGTCCAGGCTTTCGCGGGTGACGTCGAGGTTGCGCTGGGCGAGGTCGACCTGGCTGGCGGCGGCTTGCAGGTCCAGGTAGGCCTTGCGGACTTCGGCTTCGACCTGGGCGGTGAGGTCGGCCAGCTCGGCGCGCCGCTGGTCGAGCGCGGCGGCGGCGGAGTCGGCGTGGCCGCCGGCGCGGCCGCCTTCCCAGATGGGCACGTGCAGGATGCCCACCAGGGTGTAGGTGGGCTGTGAATCGGCCAGGGTGGTGCCGATCTTGCCGTAGTCGGCGTTGAACGACAGCGAGGGGAGGCGCTCGTCGTGGGCGGCGGCCAGCGCCAGCTCGGCGGCGCGCACCTGGGCGCCGGCGGATTGCAGGTCGGCGCGCTGGCCGGCGGCCTGACGCAGGGCGTCGTCCAGGGCGAGCGCCGGGGCGGCGGCGAAGGGGATCTCCTGGTCCAGGTCGTAGCGATCGGTGGGGGGCAGGCCGATCATGCGCGCCAGGTCGATCTTCTGCTTGGCAAAATCGTTTTGCAGCGAGGTGAGGCGCTGCTGCTCGGCGAGCTCCTGCACCTGGGCGCGATTGACGTCGAGCTGGGCGACCAGGCCGACGGAGCGCTGCTGGGCGGTCTGCTGGTGGAAGGCCCGCGCGCTGTCCAGGCGGGCGCTGGCCGATTCCATGCGAGCCCGCGCGGCGCAGGCTTGCAGGTAGGCGCCGCCGACGCCCAGGACGATCTCGGCGCGGGCGTCGGTCATCGCCAGGCGGTTGGCGCGCAGGGTCTGGGCGGCGGCGCGGTAGTTGTTCCAGGCGACCAGGTTGAGCACCTGCTGCGACAGGCGCGCCCGCAGGTCGAAGTAGTGAAACGGTCCCACCACGCTGGGCAGCGCGAAGCCGGGGGCGTGCAGGCTGGTGAAGCCGAAGGCCGCCAGGTCGACCTTTTCGTCGGTGCCGGTCAGGTCGCCGGTGAGGTTGGGCAGCAGCGCGCTGAGCGCGGCGCGGCTCTGGCCCGCCGCCTGGTGCACCGCCTGGGTCAGGCCGACGATGCCGAGGTTGTAATCGAGGCCGCGGCGGACGGCGTCGCGCAAGGTGAGCTTGCCGGCGAGCGGCGCGCCGGTTGCCGGGACGCTGCCGGTGTAGGCGCCGCCGATCTGCAGGCCGGGATTGAGGGTGTCGACGCTCGCGGTGGTGCCGGGAACCGGCGACTGGATCGCCGTCACCGACCCGCCTGGCGCGCCGCGGCCGGACAGCGGCAGCGGCGCGGCCTGGGTGGTGGCGCCGCCGCCGCCGCCCGGCGCCTGGGCGGCTGAAGGCGCCGCGGCAGCCAGCAGCGCCGCGACGGCAAGAGCGGCGGCAAGGCCGCTGGGTTTAGCCGGGAGCTTCCCGCACATCGATCTCTCCTTGGCGCTTCAGGGCGGCGTCCACGGTGTCAGCCGAGCTGCTGCCGGAAGCGCCAGACGCTGGTCGACACCAGCAGCAGAGCGAACAGCAGCAGCGCCAGCAGGTGGGGCCACAGCGTGACGAAGCCGCTGCCCTTGATCATGTTGGCGCGCGCGATGACGCCGAAGTGGAAGACGGGGTTGAAGACGGTGAACGGTTGCATCCAGCGCGGCATGGCTTCGGCGGGGGTGAGCGCGCCCGACAGCGAGGACAGCGGCGGCGTGAGGAAGAACGTCACCAGCTGCGCCTGCTGGGCCGACTTGGTGAAGGTGGCGATGAAGGTGCCGATGCCGATGCCGGTGAGCAGGCAGAGCGCGGCGCCCACCACGACGACCAGGATGTTGCCGCGAAAGGGCACGTGAAAGACGAAGCGGATGATGGCGATCGCCGTCAGCGTCATGCCGCAGAGCAGCACGAAGGGGGGCGCGATCTTGGCGACGATGATTTCAGAGGTGCTGGCGGGGGTCATCAGCAGCTGCTCGAGCGTGCCCGCTTCGCGCTCCTTGACCATGGTGGTCGAGGCGATGATCGAACCGTTCATGATCAGCAGCATGCCGAACAGGCCGGTGACCACGAACCAGCTGGTGGTCAGCGCGGGATTGAACAGGAACGCCGGCACCAGCACCGCCTGGCCGCGCATGCCGGCTGTCGGTGGCGGTGGAGCGGACAGCGCCGCCTGTCCCGCCGGTGTCGCCGGCGCCGGCGGCAGCGGGGCGCGGATGCCGGCGGCGGCCAGGCCCTGGTTGTAGCTCTGCACGATGCCGGTGGCGTAGCCGGCGCCGAGCGCCGCGGTGTTGGCGTTGACCGCGTTGAGCAGCACCTGGATGGTGGGCGCGCGGCCGCGGCGCAGGTCGCGGGCGAAGCCGTAGGGGATCACCACGCCGGCATCCAGGCTGCCGCGGCTGATCGCGTCGCCGAGCGCGGCGGGCGAGGCGTACGAGCCGGACAGCTGAAACGCCTTGCTTTCGGTGAGCGCTGCCGACAGCTCGCGGCTTTCGGGAGTGCGGCTGTCATCGACCACGCCCAGGTGGAGATTGGCTACCGCCGGGCTGAGCACGCTGCCGAACAACAGCAGCTGCAGGACGGGCGGCAGGATGAGCGACATGAGCACCCGCCGGTCGCGGCGGATCTGGTCCAGCTCCTTGGCGACCAGGGCCCGCATCCGGTGATTCAACCAGCCGCGCAAAAGGTTTCGCATCGCTCGCTCGATTCGCCGGCTCGATCCGGTTCAATAGGGCAGCTGCATGCGCCGCAGGGTGCGCCAGCCGAGGGTGTAGAACAGCGTGCCGCTGGCGCCGATGATCAGGACCTTGTACCAGGTGGCCGGCCAGCCGCCGCCCTGGAGCAGCGCGTCGCGCACGATTTCCACGTAGTAGCGGCCCCAGACGAAGTTGGACAGCCAGCGCAGCCCGACGGGGATGTTGGCGACCGGGTAGAGCAGCCCTGACAGCATGAAGACCAGCAGGAAGCCGCCCAGCAGCACGGCCTGCATCGCCGCCAGCTGGTTGGGGATCGCGGCGCCGACCATGGTGCCGAACGCCGAGACGCAGAAGGCGTACAGGACGGTCGCGACCAGGAACGGCGTCGGATCGCCGACGAAGCCGACGCCGAACAGGGTGAAGAGCAGCCCGATGAGCAGCGCGCACTCGCCGAAGGTCACGATCATGAAGGAAAAAATCTTGCCTAGCAGCAGCTCGTGGGCGGAAATATTCGATACGTACACCTGCAGGATCGTTTTCTGTTCGCCTTCCTTGGCCATCGCCAGGCTTGCCAGGAGCGGTGGGAACATCGACACGGCGAGCACGAAGATGCCCGGCCCGAAGAACTTCTTGGACGACAGCCCGGGGTTGTACCAGAGCCGCACCACCGGCCGCACGCCGGGGGCGCCGGCGCCCGCGCCGCCCGCGCCGCCGGGGCCAGCCGGCGCCCGCGCCGCCGCGCCGGCTGCGCCGCCGGGGCCGGCGGCAGTGGCGTTGAACGCCGCGGTGACGCTGGCGGCGTAGGCGCCGATGAGCTTGGCGGTGTTGGCGTCCGAGGCGTCGACCAGCATCTGCACCGGTGCGGCGGCGCCGCGCGCCAGGTCGCGGCCGAAGTGCGGCGGGATGATGAGGGCGCCGCGCGCGGCGCTCGCAACCAGGGCGGATTCGGGCGAGCGGTCGGGCGGCCACGCCACGACGCGGAAGGTGAGCGAGGCGCGGAAGGCGTCGGCAAGACGCAGCGACGCCGGCGAACCGTCCAGGTCCTGGATGAGGATGGGGAGGTCGGAGACGGTGAGCGACAAGGCCGACCCGATCAGCACCAGCTGCAGCAGCGGCAGCCCGAGCGCCAGCGCCACGGCGAGCGGGTCGCGCAGCAGCTGGGTGAGCTCCTTGCGGGTCTGGGCGACGATGCGTCGCAGGGGATTGTGCATGGCTGGCTGGTCGCTCCCTCAGTCTTCGGCCGCCACCTTGCCTTGCAGGCGCGCCCGCTCGACGATCTGGATGAAGGCGTCTTCGAGCGACAGGCGCCCCTGGCGCGCGGCGAGGACGCGGATGCCCGCCGCGTTGAGCTTGGCGGTCAGGTCGCGCAGGGCCTGGTCGGGTTGCTCGTCGGTGAAGACGTGCAGGCGATCGCCGAAGACCGACACCCGCCAGGGCTCGATCTCGGTGCGCAGCAGGTCGGCGGCGCGCTGCGCCGGGTCGGCCACCAACTCCAGGAGGTGGCCGGGCTGCTGGCTCTTGATCCCGGTCGGGGTCCCTTCGGCGACCAGCTCGCCGGCGACCATCAGGCCGAGCCGGTTGCACTGCTCGGCTTCCTCCAGGTAGTGGGTGGTGACCAGGATGGCGGTGCCGGTGTCGGCCAGCCGGTTGATCAGCGTCCAGAAGGAGCGGCGGGCCAGCGGATCGACTCCCGAGGTGGGCTCGTCCAGGAACAGCACGCGCGGCTCGTGCATGATGGCGGCGCCGAAGGCGACGCGCTGCTTCCAGCCGGTGGGGAGGCTGCCGACCAGCTGGTTTTCCTTGCCGGTGAGGCCGGCGAAGGCGACCACCCAGCGGATCTTTTCGGCGCGCTCGGCGGGCGGCACGCCGTAGACGCCGGCGAAGAACTCCAGGTTGCTGGCCAGCGGCAGGTCGTCGTACAGCGAGAACTTCTGCGACATGTAGCCCACCCGCTGGCGCACCTCGCGCGAGCGCACGTCGCCGCTTTCGCTCGCCAGCTGCACCTTGCCGCTGGTCGGATCGAGCAGGCCGCACAGCATGCGGATCATCGTCGTCTTGCCGGCGCCGTTGGCGCCGAGCAGGCCGTAGACCTCGCCGTAGCTCACCTGCAGGCTCACCTGGTCGACCGCGGTGAAGGCGCCGAACTGCTTGGTCAGGCGGTCGCCGCCGATCGCCACCTGCCCCTTGCCGGCGGCGTGATCGTGGCGGCCGGGGAAGGGCACCCGCGGCACCTCGTAGCCCAGGCTGCGCAGTCGCGCCACCAGGACGTTTTCGAGCATCGGCTGGTCGCGTTGCAGCTCGATGCCGTCACCCAACGCCTGGCGGACGGCGTGCTCCGCCTGGTCCGGCTGGTGGACCAGCAGGTCCAGGCGGTCGCCGAAGCGCTGGATGTCATCGATCGGCTGGTCGGGGCCGCAGATGGGGGCCAGGGCGCGCTCGGCGGCGCCGAGGTCGGCGGCGCGCAGCTCCAGGCGGGTGGCGCCCAGGCTGGCGCGCAGCTGGGCGGGGGTGCCGACCTGCTGGATGACGCCCTGGTGCAGGAACGCCACCCGATGGCAGCGCTCGGCTTCGTCCAGGTAGGGCGTGGCGACCAGGATGGTCAGGCCGTCGGCGGCCAGGTGCACGAGCGCGTCCCACAGCTCGCGGCGCGACACCGGGTCGACGCCGGTCGTGGGCTCGTCGAGCAGCAGCACGCGCGGTTGCGGCACCAGCGCCGCGACCAGGGCCAGCTTCTGCTTCATGCCGCCGCTCAGCTTGCCGGCCAGGCGGTCGGTGAAGCGGTCCATGTCGAACATGCGCAGGTAGCGCAGGCTGCGCTCGGCGATCTGGTGCGGCGGGATGAGGCGCAGATCGCCGATGTAGCGGATGTTTTCGGCGACGCTCAGGTCGAGGTAGAGGCTGAAGCTCTGCGTCAGGTAGCCGGTCTGCGCCCGCATCTCGCGCGCCGGGCGGCCGAACACGCGGGCGCTGCCCGCGGTCGCTTCCATGACGCCGGCGAGGACCTGAAAGGTGCTGGTCTTGCCGGCGCCGTCGGCGCCGATGAGGCCGAAGATTTCGCCCTCTTCGACGGTGAAATCGATGCCGCGCACGGCCTTGACCGCGCCGTACTCCTTGCTGAGCGACTGGACCTGAATGGCGCCGCGCGGCTGGCGGGCCGGCGCTGCCGGCGGCTCCGCCACCGTCGCGGCCGTCGCCGTGGGGGCGGCGGCAGGGCTCACGGCGCGACCCGCTTGGACGGCCAGGCGTCGCGGGTCAGGATCTCGCCGTCGGCCGGCATGCCCGGCTTGGCGTAGCCGGCAGCCGCCTGCGGCCCGAGCTGCAGCTTGACGCCGACCACCTGCTTGACGCGGTCTTCGCGGAAGTAGGTGTTTTCGGGGGTGAACGACGCCGCGGGGTCGATGCGCGACACGAAGGCGTCGACCGGCTGCCGGGGATTGGAGTCCAGGTAGAGCCGCGCCGCCTGGCCCACCCGCACGGCGCCGATCTGGCCTTCGGGGACGAAGCCGCGCAGATAGACCTTGTGGAGGTCGAGCAGGGTGACCACCGGCGTCCCGGCGGTGATCACTTCGCCGGGTTCGACGGTGCGGGTGCTGATGGTGCCGGCAAACGGCGCCGTCACCACCAGGTCGCGGCGGTTGGCCTGCGCTTCGGCGAGCTGCGCCTGGGCCTGGCCGATCTGCGCCGCGGCGCTGGCCGCCTGCGCCTGCTGCTGCACGATCTGGGCGCGCACGGCGTCGACGCGGGCGACGTGGATGTCGGGATTGTCCAGGTTGGCCTGGGCGGTGGCCAGGGCGCCGCGCGCCGCTTCGGCGCGCCGCTTGGCGGCGGCGGTCGCCGCCGCCTGCTGGCCGGCGGTGGCCACGGCCTGCTTGCCCTGGCGCTCGGACACGGCGCCGGTCGCGGCCAGCTTGGTATAGGCGTCCTGGTCGAACAGGGCCAGCTGCAGCGCCGCCTCCTGCTGCGCCGTATCGGCTTCGGCGGCGGCCAGGTCGGCGGTCGCCTGGCGCACGCGTCCGGCGGCGTCTGTGGTGGCCTGCCGGGTCTGGATCTGCTCCTGGCGCAGCTGGTCCTGCAGGATGGTGATCTGCTCGAGCGCCGCGCGGCTCTGCGCCTGGGCCTGGGCCAGCGCGGCGCGGGCCTGGTCTTCGCGCGCCCGCACCTGGTCGTCGGCGAGCACCGCCAGCACGGCGCCGGCCGCCACCACGTCGCCCTCGCGCACCCGCACCTGCAGCACGCGGCCGCCGGTGTTGGGCGCCACCGCCGAGTCGTCGCCCTCGATGCGGCCGCTGACCGTGACGATGTTGTCCGGTACGTGCGGTCCGGCAAAGAACACGCGCCACGCCACGATGCCGGCCAGAACGACCGCCGCCGCCAGCAGGATCCACTTGATCCGCGAGCCGGCCGCCGGCCTGGCCGGCGGCGCGGCGGGTTCGCCGGGGGGTGCGGCGGGATCTGCCGGCGGTGCGGCGGCGGGCCTGCCCGGCGCGGCCGTCTGCGCCGGCGGCGCGGCTGCCGCGCCGTCCTCTGGCGAAGCGGATTGCGGGTCCCGACGTTCCGTCTGGACGCGGGCGTCGGCGGCTGGCGATTGCGTCATGGTCGGGTCCTCGGTGCGCGGGTGGCGGCGTCGTGCCGCTGCCGGGCGGCGGCGTCGCGGCGGTGTCCGGCGCCGGCCTCCCGCAGGTAGGCGAGCGAAAAGTCGGCGATGTGGTCGGCGATCGGTCCCACCCTGGCGGGCGTCAACTGGTCCTGCGGCCACAGCTGCGCCAGCAGCGGCGAGCCCAGCACGTAGAACAGGATCTGCCCCACGATGCTGTAGGCGCACAGGTGCGTCTGGGGATCGTCGGCAGGCAGGTCCAGGATCTTGCCGATCAGCTCCAGCATGCGCGCGAACAGCGGCCGGCTCACGGTTTCGGTGATGTGCGCCAGCGCCGGCGTGGGGTGGGCGAACTCATGCGCCATGATGCCCAGCTGCCAGTCCGCCAGGCCGCGCCGCGCCGCGCCTTCGAGCCGGGCGCGGATCACGGCGCGCAGCATCTCTTCGGGCGGCGCGTCGCTGTCGAAAGCGTCGCGCATCGCGTCGATGCGGGACGCCTTGACCGATTCCTGCAGCACCGCCGTGTACAGGCCCAACTTGTCGCCGAAGTGATAGTTGATCGCCGCCACGTTGGCGCCCGCCCGCCGGCAGATCTCCCGCACCGTCGCCGCCTGGAAGCCGCGCTCCGCGAACACCCGGCCCGCCGCCTCGATCAGCTTGTCGCGCGTCGCGTCGCTCCCCGCCGTCCCCCTGGCCGAGTCCGTGCCCGCCCTGCTGGATGCCGCGCGCGCCATGGCAAACAGAAGTTTAAAGCGCGTGTTTGACTTGCGTCAAGAGACGGCGTCGGCGGCCGCCATGAACTGAAAGATGAATTCGAACAGCTCCAGATGGTTCTGGGCGGCCTGGGCGTCGTCGCCCCACACGGTCAGGCCGTGGTCGCGGATCAGGAATCCGGGCAGGCGCGGCGGCGCGGCGCGGAAGCTCTCTTCCATCTGGGCCGCGATGTCCGGCACGTGGGTATGGTTGGGGAAGTGCGCGACCGCCACGGCCGGGCGCTCTTCCCAGACGCCCAGACCCTTGAGCATCTCGATTGGCGGCAGGCGGACGTGCGCCGCGGAGCCGGCCCGGTACGACACCACGTTGGCGGCGACGGTGTGCACGTGATAGCAGGCGGCAGCCTGGGGGAAGAGGCGATAGACGACCTGGTGCAGCGCCGCCTCCGCCGACGGCCGGTCCTGGTCGCGGCCGCGCTCCAGCAGGTCGCCGTCCGGCCCCATGCGCACGAAGTCGCGCCGGCCCAGGGCGCCCTTGCCCTTGCCGCTGGCGGTGATCCAGAAGGAGCGGTCGGGCAGCCGGAGTGACAGGTTGCCGGCGGTACCCATCATCCAGCCGCGGCCGTACAGGCGGCGCGCCGTGGCCGCCAGCGCGCGGCGCGGGTCTTGCTGCCGCGGCGCGGCGCCGGGCGCGTCCTGCCGGGTTGGGGAGTGCGGTGCGGCGTCCTCGGGCGGCGAGCTCAAGCGGGCTCCTTGGGGAGGCGGGTGGAAGGTGGCGGGCGCGGGGACAAGGGCGCGGCCGTCACAGTAACAGTGGCGGAGTGCTGTCCACAAGTGATCAAATCGGTACACAAGAGGAGTGAGGCGGGACAGCTGCGCCTCAATAAGGAGACCATGCCATGGCCATCGTGACCTACCGCGAATCGGGGCGGGTGCTCGAAGATGCAGCGGCGATCGGCGACGCCCTGGCGCCGTTGGGGATCTGGTATCGCCGCTTCGAGGGCTCGGATCAGCTTGCCGACGACGCCACCGATCAGCAGATCCTGGACGCGTATCGCGAACCGATCGAACAGCTCATGGCCGAAGGCGGCTACGTCACCGCCGACGTGATCAATATCAAGCCCGAGGTGCCCGGCCTGGAAGGCATGCTCAACCGCTTCAACAAAGAGCACTACCACGACGAAGACGAAGTGCGTTTCATCGTCCACGGCCGCGGCCTGTTTCACATCCACCCGCAGAGCGAGCCGCGCGAGGTGTTCAGCATCGAAGTGCTCAAGGGCGACATGATCCGCGTGCCGCGCGGCACCCATCATTGGTTCGACCTGTGCGCCGATCGCACCATCCGCGCCATCCGCCTGTTTCAGGACCAGTCGGGCTGGACGCCGCACTACACCCAAAGCGGCACCGACGCGCGCCACCAGCCGCTCTGCTTCGGGCCGCGCTACCTGCCGCACGCTCCGGCGCTCTAGGAAAGCCTTGCCGATGGCTCTACCGGTTGGATTGCGCGGCGTGCTGACCGATATCGAAGGCACGACGACGGCGATCTCGTTCGTCTACCAGACGCTCTTTCCGTACGCGGCGGCGCGGCTGGATGCCGTGTGCGCGCGGGCCGCGGCGGCGAGCGGCGCCGGCGGCGACAGCGCCGGCGACGTCGCACAGGTTGCCGCCGCGGTGGACCTGCTGCGCGGCGAATACGCCGCCGAGGCGGCTGCTGCCGCCGCGCCGCTGCCCGACTTTGGCGACGGTGCGCCCTACGCCCACTACCTGATGGCTCAGGACCGCAAATCGACCGGCCTCAAGGCGCTCCAGGGCTTGATCTGGAAGCACGGCTACGACAGCGGCCGGCTGGTCAGCCAGGTCTTTGACGACGTGCCGCCGGCGCTCGCCGCCTGGCGGGCGGCGGGGCTGCGCCTGCGGGTGTTCTCTTCGGGCAGCCGGCAGGCGCAGCAGCAGCTGTTTGCGCGCACCGAGCACGGCGACCTGACGGCGCTCTTCGACGGCTTCCACGACACCACGACCGGGCCGAAGCGCGAGGTGGATGCCTACCGCAAGATCGCGGCGGCCTTCGCGCTGCCGCCGGCGACGCTGCTGTTTCTGTCCGACGTGGCCGCGGAGCTGGACGCGGCGGCGGCGGCCGGGTACGCCACCGCGCTGGTGGTGCGGCCCGGCAACCCCGCGCAACCCGCGGGGCCTCACCCCGTGGTGCGCAGCTTTGACCAGCTGCTGCCGGATGCGGCGCCGGCCGCGGCGGCGGCGCTTGCTGGAAGGGATGGTGCGACATGAAAACGATCAAGGTGCTGGTGTGGGATCTGGATCACACGCTGTGGGACGGCGTGCTGCTGGAAGGCGACGCGGTGCGCCTGCGTCCCGCCGTCGAAGACCTGCTGCGCGAGCTGGACGCGCGCGGCATCCTGCTGTCGATCGCCAGCAAGAACGATCACGATGCGGCGATGGCCCGCCTGCGCGAGCTGGGCGTCGCCGATTATTTCATCTATCCGCAGATCAGCTGGAACGCCAAGTCGCAGGCGATCGCGAACATCGCCACCTCGATCAACGTCGGCCGCGACGCCATCGCCTTTGTCGACGACGACCCGTTCGAACGTGACGAGGTGCGCCATGCGCATCCCGAGGTGACGGTGCTCGATGCGCAGGAGGTCGCCGAGCTTGCCGGGCGCCCTGAATTCATGCCGCGCTTCATCACCGACGAATCGGCGCTGCGGCGCCGCATGTATCAGGCCGATATCGAGCGCAACCGCGCCGAAGCGGATTTTCAAGGGCCGCAGGAAGAGTTCCTTGCCGGCCTGGGGATGAAGTTCACGATCCATCCGGCGCAGGAATCGGACCTGCGGCGTGCCGAAGAGCTGACGGTGCGCACCAACCAGCTGAACAGCTCGGGGCAGACCTATTCGTACGAGGAGCTGGACGCGTTCCGCCGCTCGCCGCACCACCTGCTGCTGGTGGCCGGGCTGACCGACCTGTACGGCACCTATGGCAAGATCGGCCTGGCGCTGATCGAAACGCAGCCGGACGTGTGGACGCTCAAGCTGCTCCTGATGTCGTGCCGCGTCATCTCGCGCGGCGTCGGCAGCATCCTGGTCAGCCACATCCTGCAGCTTGCGAAGGCGGCCGGAGCGCGGTTTCAGGCGGAATTCAAATCGACGTCGCGCAACCGGATGATGCTTGTGACCTACAAGTTTTCCGGTTTCCGCGAGGTGGCCAAAAACGGCGAGCTGCTGGTGTTCGAGCACCCCCTGACCGGCGTGCAGCCGTTCCCCGCCTATGTCGATGTGGATCTTTCGGCGGGCGGCGAGGACGCGGCGCCCGCACCGGCAGATCAGCCGGCGATTCTGGCATCACGATGAGGGAGGAGACACATTGCAGACGATAGGGGTCATCGGCGCCGGGGTCATGGGAACCGGCGTCGCACAGGACGTTGCACAACACGGACGACAGGTGATCCTGATCGACCTGGACGACGCCCGGCTCGAACGGGCAAAACGCGAGATCCGCGCCAACCTGCGCATGCAGGGCTTCTTCCGCCCGCCGGCCGCGGCCGCGGCTGCGACCGCGGCGACCATGGCGGCGGGGGCAGCCGCGGCACCGGCGGCGGCCAAGCCGGCCGCGGGTCCGCTCGGCGGCGGCAGCCCCGCGGTCCTGGCGCGCATCCAGTTCACCACCGACTATGCTCAATTGGCGGCGGCCGACTTCGTGGTCGAGAACGTCGTCGAAAAGTGGCCGGTCAAACAGGGCGTCTACAAGCTCCTGGACGCGCACTGCCCGCCCGAATGTGTGTTTGCCGCCAACACCTCGGCGATCTCGATCACCAAGATCGGCGGCGCCACCGGCCGCCCCGACCGCGTGCTCGGCATGCATTTCATGAACCCGGTGCCGCTCAAGCCGATGGTCGAGGTGATCCGCGGCTTTCATACCTCCGAAGCGACGCTGGCGCGGGCGCACCAATTCCTGGCGCTGCTCGGCAAGGAGGGCATCGTGGTCAACGACATGCCCGGCTTTGTCACCAACCGCGTGCTGATGCTCACCATCAACGAAGCGATCTTCCTGGTGCAGGACCAGGTGGCGGCGCACGACGACGTCGATCGCATTTTCAAGGGCTGCTTCGGCCATAAGATGGGGCCGCTCGAAACCGGCGACCTGATCGGCCTGGACACCATCCTGTTTTCGCTGGAAGTGCTGTACGAAAGCTACAACGACGACAAATACCGGCCCTGCCCGCTGTTGCGCAAGATGGTCGACGCCGGTCTGCACGGCCGCAAGAGCGGTCGCGGCTTCTACACCTACGATACGGCGGACTAGAGAGCCATGAACGACGTTCAAACCCACATCAAGACCTTTCTGTCGCGCTTTTTCCGCAATCACGACCTGCAGCCCGACGAAGACATCTTCGCCCTGGGCTTCGTCAACTCGCTGCTCGCCATGCAGCTGGTCAACTTCGTCGAAAAGGAGTTCGGCGTCACCATCGAAGACGAAGACCTCGACCTGGACAACTTCCGCACCCTGCACGCCATCGACGCCCTGGTCGAGCGCAAGCGCGCCGGCGGCGCCCCCGCCCCGGCCCCGGCCGCGGGTTAGCAGGGACGGCGCCGCCGATGAGCAGCGAAGCGCCCAGGGACGGGGACGGCGATCCCGGCATGCGCCTGGAACTGTCGGCGGCGCAGCGCGATGCGCGCGAGCGCTGCCGCCAGTTTGTCGCCGAATGGGTGGCGCCGCACGCGGGCGAATGGGACCGGGCGGGCCGCATGCCGCCGCAGGTGATCGACCAGGTGCGGCAGCGCGGCTACCTGGGCTCCCACCTGGCGCCGCAGCTGGGCGGCGGCGGCCTCGACCCCATCGCCTACGGCCTGATCACCGAACAGATCGGGCGCGGCTGCTCGTCGCTGCGCTCGCTGCTCACCGTGCACGACATGGTGAGCGAAGCGATCCGCCGGTGGGGGAGCCCGTACCTCAAGCGCGAGGTGGTGCCGCGCCTGGCGCGCGCTGAGCTGCTGGCAGCGCTGGCGCTGTCGGAACCCGACGTCGGCAGCGACGCCGCCTCCGTCCAGACCGTCGCAGAGCGCGATGGCGACGCCTACGTGCTGCACGGGCGCAAGCGGTGGATCACCTTCGGCATGGTCGCCGACCTGTTTCTGGTCTTCGCCCGCTGCGGCGGTCAGGTCGCCGCCTTCGCCGTGCCGGCCGACGCCGCGGGTCTGACCCGCCAGCCGATCACGACCGTCGTCGGCACCCGCGCCTCCCACCTGGCCGAGCTCACCTTCGACGGTTGCCGGGTGGCGCCCGAGCACCTGGTCGGGCGCGTCGGCTTCGGCTTTACCCACGTCGCCCTGACCGCCCTCGACCACGGCCGCTACAGCGTCGCCTGGGGCGCCGTGGGCATCGCCCAGGCCTGCCTGGACGCCTGCCTGGCCTACACCGCGGAGCGCCAGCAGTTCGGCAAACCGATCGCCGGCCACCAGCTGGTGCAGCAGAAGCTCACCCGCATGATCGTCGACGTCCGCGCCGCCCGCCTGCTCTGCTGCCGCGCCGGCTACCAGCGCTCGATCGGCGCCCCCGACGCCGCGGGCGAAACCCTGATCGCCAAGTACCACGCCTCGCGCGCCGCCACCAGCGCCGCCAACGATGCGGTGCAGCTGCACGGCGCCAACGGCCTTTCCCAGGACTACCCGGTCGAGCGCTACCTGCGCGACGCCAAGGTCACCGAGATCATCGAAGGCAGCACCCAGATCCAGGAGGTCGCCATCGCCGCCTATCCGCCGGGCGACCTGTGACCGTCCGCGGCCCCGTGGCGCAGATGATGCACCCAACGCAGCCATGCCGCCCAACCGTGCGGCGCGCTGCAAATTCTTGCCTTGGGAGAGCGTGCATGCCAGCCAGAGAGCCCGTCGAACGCCACAATCCCCCGTCCGCCGGCCGGCCCGCGCCGCGGTCCATCCCGGCTGCCGCCGCCTGGCGCCGCTGCGCCCGGCTGACCCTGGGCGCCGTCGTCCTGCTGGGCGCCGCGGCGACCGTCCCGGCGGCGCGAGCCGCCGGCGCCGCCGCGGCACCGCCGGCGGACCTGGCCGCCGATCTGACCGCCATGGAAGATGCCGACCGCGCCTTTGCGCGCCTGTCGCGCCAGCAGGGGTTGAAGGCGGCCTTCCTGGCCTACATGGCCGACGATGCCGTGCTCTTCCGCCCCGGCCCGGTGCCAGGTCCCGCCTACGTCGGCGCCCGGCCCTCGCCCGCCATCGATCTCGTCTGGGCGCCGGTGCACGCCGTCGTCGCCAAGAGCGGCGACCTGGGCTACACCACCGGCCCCTACCAGGTGCGTGACCTCGACGCCGCCCACGCCGTCGAAGACCAGGGCTGGTACGTCACCATCTGGCGCAAGCAGCCCGACGGCAGCTGGAAACTCATCGTCGACCAGGGCGTCTCCACCCCGCCGCCCACCGGCATCGCCGCCACGCTGATCGCCGCCGCCGCCGCCGGCACCGCCGGGACCGCCAGCGGCGCGGCCGCGGCAGCCCCGCCAGCCGCCGGCAGCACTGCCACTCCGCCGGCCGCCGGCACCGCCGGCGCCGCCGGGATGGCAGCCGGCTCGGCCCCGCAGGACGCCGCGCAAGGCCTGGTGATGCGGGCGGACCGCGACTTTGCCGGCGACGCCAACGTCCACGGCCCGCGCGCCGCCTACATGACCAGCCTGGCGCCCGGCGCCCGCCTCTACCGCCAGGACGCCGCCCCCGTCGAAGGCCGCGACGCGATCGGCAAAGCCCTTTCCGGCGGCCACCAGCCCAACCCCGGCGGCCAGGCCACCGCCGCCGGCGTTTCCGCCGCCGGCGACCTGGGCTACACCTACGGCTCAACCGCCGTCACCGGCCCCGCCGCCCTCTCCAAGAGCGCCACCGCCGCCGCCACCACCAGCATGTACCTGCGCCTCTGGCAGCGCCAGGGCAGCGGCACCTACACCATCATCTTGGACCTGATGAAGCCCCTGCCGCCACCGGCGCCGGAGGTTCACCACTAGGCCCAGGGGGGGGCTAGTTGGTGGTGAGGGGCAGGGGGAGGTCGGCGGTGGAGGAGAGGTTGAGCTGGCCGCGGCCTTCGGCTTTGGAGCGGTAGAGGGCTCGGTCGGCGGCGCGGAGGAGCTCTCCCTGGTTGTCGCCGCTTTCGGGATAGAAGCTGATGCCCAGGGAGGCGGTGACTTTGAGGGTGTCGCCCTCGTGGTCGACCGGCTGGGCGATGAGGCGCAGCATGGATTCGCCGATCTGGATGGCTTCGGTGACTTCGAGGTCGAAGAGCAGCAGGGCGAATTCGTCGCCGCCCAGGCGGGCGAGGGTGTCTTCCTGGCGGAAGCTCTTGGCCAGGCGGGAGGCGATGTCGCGCAGCAGGTGGTCGCCGGCGTCGTGGCCGAAGGTGTCGTTGATCGGTTTGAAGCCGTCCAGGTCGAGGTAGAAGATGGCCAGGCGGCGGTCGTGGCGCTTGGCCTGGGCGAGGGCGAGCGACAGCCGGTCGTCGAACTGGGCGCGGTTGCCGATGCCGGTCAGGCGGTCCTGGAAGGCCTGGCGGGCCAGCTCTTCGCGCGCCTGGCGGCGGGCGGTGACGTCGAGGGCGTGGCCGAGAGCGTAGGGGGGCGCGGCCGGATCCTCGACCATCTGCTCGATATAGAGCCAGGTGCGCTGCTCGCCGTCGCGGCGGATCACATCGATGGTGATCTCCTGACGCTTGCGAGCGCGCAGGGCGGCCAGGTGGTCGCCGAAGCGGGCGGCGCTTTCGGCGGTCATATAGTCGGTGAAGCGCCGGCCGCACATCTGCTGCCCTGCGTAGCCGAGCTCCTGGGCGGCGGCGGGGTTGACCGCGACCAGCACGCCGTGGGTGTCGTGGGCGCAGATATAGGACGGGCTGGCTTCGAACAGCTCGCGATAGCGCCGTTCGCTGCCGGCCAGGGCGTCGACGGCGCGCTGGCGGCCGGCGTTGGCGCGGGCGAGCGACGAGGTTGCCGCCCACACCACGAAGCCGAGCAGCAGGATGGTGCCGACCGCCATGAGGGCGATGCCCAGCTCGATGCGGAACCAACCCTGGCGCTGCCCCAGGTAACGCAGCCAACCCAGGAGCAGCGGGATGGCGGTGGTGGAGGCGATCAGCCGCCGGGCCAGGCGGCCGGCTTCGTCGTCGCTGCACAGCAGGGCGACCAGGCCGCGGTCGGGGCGCGCCATCAGCGCGCCCGCGGCGAGCATCGCCAGGCAGAAGGCGGTGTTCACCGCCATGCCGTTGTCGGCGTGCGGGACGAGCGTCGTGCCCAGGTAGGCGTAGGCCACCAGGACGGCAAAGCTGAACGCCGCGGTCAGGGACAGGGCGGCGGCGGACAGGGTGGTGCCCGCCGCGGGCCGCGCCGGGCGGCCGATCCTGGCCGGCGGGTCGAGCCATATCAGGCCAAGACCCAGCAGCAGCAGGCAGGTCGCGGTGCTGGCCATCATCCGGCTGTTGCCTGCGTTGATCTTCTGCGGGAAAAGCCACAGGTCGACGCCGCCGACGCCGGTCGCCGCGTGCAGCAGGCGCAGGGCGCCGATGGCCGCCGTGCCCGCGGCGGCGACGATCCCGGCCCGCCGCCGCGCCGCGCTGGCATCGACCGGATGGAGCGCCAGGAGCGCCAGCGCCGCGCAGACGATGGCGATCGCCGTCGCCGGGTTCATCGCCACCAGGTTGGGGTTGACGCGATACAGCCAGGGAATCGCGGTCACCCATCCCACCAGCGCCAGCGTCGCCACCGCCAGCGCGCAGGCGCTCGCAATGGCCGGAAAGGCGGTGGCAGACCGCCCGGTCGTGGTCTTTGCGGTGGGCATCGTATCGTTTAACGTTTCCACCAAAGCGGCCTGGAGCCAATCAGCGGCGCGCCCGATTCTCTGTAGGAATCCGTCTGACACGCGGAGTCAGACCGCCGCCGGCCCTGCCGACGCCTCCGCCGTGAGGCGCCGCCCGTCCTGATACTCGTGTATGTACTTTACCTTAACACATCGTTGCGCGCGCTGATGGCCCGCGGCGCGCCCAGCGCGGGCCGCCGGGAGCACCAGCCGCTGTTCGGCAAGCGCCAGGGACACAGGTGCTGAGCGACCGGCGCTAACCGCCTCCCAGGATTCGTCCCAGCATGTCGAGCAGGTTACCCGCCAGCCGCCCCATCGCTGGGAACTGGCTTGCTGCCAGGCCGAGCAGCGGCACCAGGCCATAGATGAGGATCTTCGACCAGAAGGACCAGTTGAAAGTAATAGCATCGGCGGTGGTCCTGCCGATGGTGCTCAGCGCCGGGTCGTGCTCCATCTGTACGAAGACCACGATCACCGTGGCGCACATCGCCATCAATAGGAGGCAGAGCACCAGCAGCGTCGGGCTCTTCGGCTCGAAGTGGCCACATCCCATAGTTGCCGCTCGCTGCAATCCATACGCTGGGCGCCGGTGTCGGCCTCCCCATCAGCTCGCCGGCGGCAAGGTACACCCCTTCCTGCAACTCGCTGGCGAACTGCCGCCGGACGGTGGGATCGGGCGTCGCCGGCGACGGTATGCCGCCACCGCCCTCGGTCACCATGGGAAAGCTGGAGATGGCCAGCGTGCCGAACATGGCCTGGTTGTATTGCGGATGGACGTAGAGCAGGTCGGCTTCGAACACGAACAGGCTGGCGCCGGGAATCCAGCGGCGCACCTGTTCGGCCAGGAACAGCTCGTCCTTGACGTCGGTCGCCACGATCCCGACGTACGAGAACCTCTCGCGGGACAGCTGGCGTCCGACATTGGCGATCGTCACGTCGTAGATGCGCGTGGCGAGCGGGCTCTGCTCGGCAATCACGTCCACCGGCGGCTGGCGGTCGGCAAGGCTCACGTCCAGCGCGGTCTTGGGTGCGCTCACCGCCCTTGCCGAGGTCCCTTCGCCGGCGGCCGCAGGCTGGCCGGCGGCGGTGGTCGCAGCCCAAGCGTTGCGCAGCCCATACAGCTCGGTCGGGAACCTCACCTTGGTGAGGCGGCGCAGGAGAGGAGCCGCCTGCGTCGAGCTCCACAGCGAATTGCCGTAGGTTGTGTCGTTTTCGACCAACAGCACCGCGCGGTCCAGGTTCCAGCCCATCTTGTCCTGGAGGAAGCGGAGGGCGGTTTCGATGAGCGTTTCTTCGTCCACGATCGTGCGGCTGAAAAGCACCCGTGACGGGCCGGTGATGTCAGCGAGGGCCTGTTCAACTCTCGGCGCCGCAGCCGATCCCGACACCAGGCGGAAGCAGACGTCGGGTGGCGCGTTGTCGATCGCCAGGCGCAGCGAATCCGCCGCGCCTGAGTAGGTCGGCCCCAGAACCGGCAGCTCCACGCGGTCGGTGCAGGCGGATGCCGCTGCGGTGGTCGGATGGCCCAGGTCGAGGTCGGCACGGCAGGCGGCGGCGTGAAGGCCGGCGATGAAGGAGACGGCGCTGTGGAAAGCCCTCTTGTGGATACCCTGTTTCGGCGTCTCGCCGACCAGGAAGACCGCCAGCAGCGATCCCCTGCGGTCGTTTCCGGTGCGCCGGAAAAGCAGCATGCCCGCTGCATCCTGGTACGCCTTTTCGTCCAGTGCTTTGGACTGAGTCCAGGGGAGCCAGTTGCGGTCGAGCTGGTAGCTGGCATCGGCAAGAGCGCTCTGCACCGCTCGCAGCTCCAGGTCGAAGTCCGCTGCCAGGCCGGATTCCACCGGATCGGCCACCAGGACCATCATGTATTCGAGGCGCAGTCGATGATCGCGAGCAGCCAGTGCAATGCTCTCCCAGGCTCCGCCAGGAGGTTCGCTGGGCTCTGGCGAGAGGTCCAGGCGGACCGGTTCGCCGCCAACGCTGCCATGCAGCTCGAGGACATCGTGTGGCCGCGCCTTGGGCGGCGCAATTTCCAGCTGTTCGCGGTAGAGACGCGCGTAGTCGCGGTATGCGGATCCAGTCGTGCCGTCGTCCGCCGGCGCCGGCTCGGCGCTTGCGGCGCCCGCGTCAGGGGCCGCCGGATGAGGCGGCACCTGAACCACCGGCGCCGGGGCCAAGCCGCGGGCGAGGAGCAGCGCCACCGAGGCCGCGCCGATGAGAAAAGGCGTCTGCTTGAGGTCCATACGGCTGGTGCCCCCCCTTTTCCGCTGCGCCGCTCACCGATCTGCCCTGGTTACCTGAGACGGACAGCGCACCGCTTTTTTGCTGATCCCTTGAGACACGGCGGAGATACCCGTCGGGGGAGCCGCGCCGCGAGTGAACGAGCCCTGGGCTCCCAAGAGGCCGGCCGAGGCAGCTATCCTTCGACCCTGCGCCACCCCGGTACGCTGGTCAGGGCAGGGCGAATTTGTTAGAACTCGCGGCGCGCGGCAACGTCCTGTGGCCAGGCCGCCTGGAGGGAGATCCGACATGAAGGCGGCAATCGTGGTGGAGGCTGGGAGGACGCCGGTGTACGGCGAGTTTCCTGAACCGCAGGCAGGTCCGGGGGAGGAGCTGATCCAGGTCGCGGCGGCGGCGTTGACGCCGCTCACCAAGGGCCGCGCGTCGGGCTCGCACTACAGCTCGGCGGGGCAGTTTCCGGCGGTCGTCGGGGTGGATGGCGTGGGGCGCACGGCGGCGGGGCAGCGGGTCTATTTCGTGCTGCCGAAGCCGCCGCAGGGGGCCATGGCGGAGCGGGTTGCGATCGGCAGGGAGCGGTGCGTGGTGCTGCCCGACGACGTGGATGACGTGACCGCGGCGGCGATCGCAAATCCCGGCATGTCGTCCTGGGCGGCGCTGACCGAGCGGGCGCACCTCAAGGCCGGCGAGACGGTGCTGGTCAACGGCGCGACCGGGACGTCAGGGCGCCTGGCGGTGCAGATCGCCAGGCACCTGGGCGCTGCCCGGGTGATCGCGACCGGCCGCGACGCGGCCACCCTGGAGGAGCTGCGGGGGCTGGGCGCCGACGTGACGATCTCGCTGGCGCTGGCGCCGGGCGACCTGGAGGCCGCCCTGTCCGCCCAATTCGCGGCGGGCGTCGACGTGGTGCTGGACTATCTTTGGGGCGTCAGCGCCCAGACCGCGATCGTCGCCGCGGCCAGGGCGGGCAAGGACGGCGTGCCCGTCCGTTTTGTGCAGATCGGCAGCTCGAGCGGCGCCGATGTGGTCCTGCCCGGCGCCGCCCTGCGCTCGTCGGCGCTGGTGCTGATGGGCAGCGGCATCGGCAGCGTCCCGCTTGCCGGCCTGGTGAACGCGATCCGCGGCGTCATGCAGGCCGCCGGCCCCGCCCGCCTGTCGGTCAAGACCGAAACCGTGCCCCTGGCGCAGGTCGAGCAGGCCTGGCAGCGGGACAGCGGCAGGAACCGCATCGTGTTCGTGATCGATGCGCCCGCCAGGAGTTAGACTGCTTGCCATGTCACCTCTCACTCGTCGTGAGCTGATTGCTGCCACGGCTGCGTCTGCGGCCTCCCTCGCCCTGCCGCGCATGTTGCGGGCGGACGACGGTCTGGCGTCGATCCAGGCCGAGATCGTGAAGCGCCATGCGGAGGGCGTGGCGCGCCTGCAGGAGTGGGTGCGGCAGCCCTCGATCGCGGCCGAAAACCGCGGCATGAACGAGGGCTGCGACCTGATGATGCGGCTGGCCCGCGAGGCCGGGTTCCAGCAGGTGCAGAAGGTGCCGACCGACGGGCAGCCGGGTGTCTTCGCGACCCTGGACGCCGGTGCGGCGCGCACCGTCGGCCTGTATTTCATGTACGACGTCAAGCAGGTCGATCCTGCGGAATGGTCGTCGCCGCCGTGGGCGGCGGCGCTGGTCGACAAGCCCGAGTTCGGCAAGGTGCTGATCGGCCGCGGTGCGGTCAATCAAAAGGGGCCGCAGGCGGCCTTCCTTGCCGCGCTGCACGCCATTCACGGCGCCGGCCGCAAGCTGCCGGTCAACCTGGTCCTGGTCGCGGAAGGCGAAGAGGAGATCGGCTCGCCGCATTTCCGCCAGGTGGTGTGGCGGCCGGAGGTAAAGGCAGCGCTGGCCCGCTGCACCGGGGTGTTCATGCCGGCGTCGTCGCAGGACCCGGACGGCACGGTGACGGTGACGTTGGGCGCCAAGGGCGTCGTCGAGCTGGAGCTGGTGGCGAGCGGCGAGAAGTGGGGCCGCGGCCCCAAAAAAGACGTCCATTCGGCCAACCGGGCGCGGCTGGACAGCCCGGCGTTCCACCTGGTGCAGGCGCTGGCGACGCTGGTGACCGCCGACGGCGACCCGGCCATCGACGGCTTTGCCGACGCCGTGCGGCCGCCCTCGGCGGCGCAGCGCCAGATGGTGGACGTGGCGGCGGCGCGCATGCAGGAGGCGACCGCCAAGCGCATGACGTCGGCGGTGCGCTGGGCGCACGACGCGGGGTGGCACGATGCGCTGACCCGCTTCGCCTTCAATCCGACGGTGAACATCGAAGGGCTGGTGGCCGGCTACACGGGCCCGGGCGGCAAGACGGTGCTGCCGCACCGCGCCGTCGCCAAGCTGGACCTGCGCCTGGTGCCCGACATGACGTTCGACGGGTCGGTTGCGGCGCTGCGGGCGCACCTGGCCAAGCGCGGCTTTGGCGACGTCGAGGTGAACCCGAGCGGCGGCTACGACCCGACCTCGACCGATCCCGGCGCGGCGGTGATCCGCGCCGCGGTTTCCGTCTACCGGCGGGCGCACATCGATCCGATCCTGTGGCCGCGCAACGCGGGCTCGTACCCCGGCTACGTGTTCACCGGACCGACCCTGAACCTGGGGGCGGGGCATTTCGGGCTCGGCCACGGCAGCGGCGCCCACGCTCCCGACGAATACCTGGTGATCGAGTCGTCCAATCCCCAGGTGGCGGGTTGGGACGGCGCGGTGCGCTCGTTTGTCGACTACCTGTACGAGCTTGCCACCATCGCCTGAAGCCGGAACGGCCTGCCGTCGAGCACGCAGGTTGCGCGGGCTCGCCGGCAGGCGGATGGCCGCTACCGCGGGCTAGCCGCAGGGCAGCGCGCTGGTGTCCTGCACCGGCGGCGCCGCCGTCTGGTCGTCGTTGTGGTAGCTCACCGACTTGCCGGTCGTGGTGTCGGTGACGGTCACGGTGAACGCGACGTTGGTGCCCGCGGCGTAGAAGACCCAATATTTGTTGTCGACCGCGCAGCCGTCGAGCACCTTGATCAGCATCTCGGGATTGTCCTGGGCAAAGAACCAGAACAGGCCGCCTTGGTCGACGCCCAGGGTTTGCAGCGCGATCGCCTGGCCGTCGCCCGAGCTGCCGCCGCCCTGCGCGGTGTGGTAGTGCACGCCGATCTGGAAGCGGTCGTCGATGCAGAGCGAGGTGGCGGTCGTCGTGCAGCCGGAGCCAGCCGCCACCCCCCCGGCGGGCGCAGGCGCGGGCATGGCGGCGGGCGCGGCGTCGCTGCCGGTGGTGCAGGCGAAGGCGGCGGTGTCCTGGATCGGGATGGCCGCGGTGCCGTCCTTGTTGGAGTAGACCTTGCTGCGGCCGAGCTTGGTGTCGGTAACCGTCACCTGGAAGCCGACGTTGGTGGCGGCGGAATCGAAGACCCAGAAATGCTGGTCGACGGCGCAGCCGTTGAGCACCTTGATCAGCATCTCGGGGTTGAAGCTGTCGAAAAACCAGAACAGGCCGCCGTGGGAGACCCCGGCGGTGGCAAGCGAGATCGCCTGGCCTTTGCCGGAGCTGCCGCCGCCCTCGGTGGTGCTGTAGCTGGAGGTGATCTGCCACCGCCGGTCGCCCGGCTGGTCGTCCAGGCAGAGGGTCGTCGCCCCCGAGATGCAGCCGCTGCCGCTGAACACGTAGGCCGCCCCCTCCATGGGCTGCGCCGCGACGGTGGCGAACTCCGCGGTCACCGCCACCGTGGCGCCGTCGGCGCTCACCGCGACGGTACCGAAGAGGTCCTTGGCGACGCCGTCCGCGGCGGTCATCTTGGCCGCCTCGGTGGTGTCGGACCAGCCGGCGGCGGGCCTGACGAAGACGTACGCCGCTCCCTGTTGGGCGTGTCCGGCCACGGTGGCGTTGCCGGCTCCGCCCAGCACGGTCGTGCCGTCGCCGTCGATCGCCACCGAGTAGCCGAATTCGTCGTGCGCGGCGCCGTCGGATTCGGTCAGCTCGGCGGTCTGGGTCGCGTCGGTCCAACCGCTGGCGGGCTTGACGAAGACGTACGCCGCACCCTGCAGGGTGTGGCCCAGGATCGTGGTGCCGTTGGCGCCCGCCACGACGGTCGAGCCGTCGCCGCTGAGCGCCGTCATGTCCCCGAGCCCGTAGTCCACTTCGCCGTCGGTCGCGGTGAGCTTGGCCACCTGGGCGCCGCTGCCGCTGGCCCAGCCGCCGGCCGGCATCGCGAACACGTACACCGCCCCCTGCGCGCGCCGCCCGCCGATCGTCGCCCCCGAAGCGCCCACGGCGAGGGTGGCGCCGTCGGCGCTCACCGCGACGTTGCCGCCAAATCCGTTGTCCTTGGCGCCGTCCGCCGCGGTGAGCTTGGCCTTTTGCACCCCGGTCATCCACCCGGTGGGGGAGCGCTGGAACAGGTATGCGGCTCCCTGGAAGCTGTTGGCGCCCACGGTCGCGTCGAAGGCGCCGCCGACGATGGTCGAGCCGTCGCCGCTCACCGTGACGCAGCCGAGGTTGTCGCCTGCCAGGCCGTCGGAGGCGGTCAGCTTGGCAGTCTCATGGATGCTGGCCCAGATCGCGCCTGGCCTCAGGAAGACATAGGCGGCACCCTGGCCTTCCTGGGTCCCGATCGTGGCATAGGGGGCGGCCGCGACGACCGTCGAGCCGTCGGCGCTGACCGCTACGCCGCCCGCGTCGGTACCCAGGTAGTCGCCCGCCTGACCGTCCGATGCGGTCAGCTCCGCCGCCTGGGTGCCGTTGGCCCAACCGCCGGCCGGCCGCACGAATACGTAGACGATCCCCTGCGCATCGCGGCCGGCGACGGAAGCGCCCGGAGCCGCCACCGCGATGGTCGAGCCGTCGCTGCTGATCGCCACGCTGCTGCCCAGGTAGAACTTGGCGCCGCCGTCCGAGGCCACCAGCTTTGCCGATTGCACGAAGGGGTCCACGGTCAGCGGATAGGTTGCGCCCGCGTCGCCGACCCGCACCACCAGGTCGCCGTGGTCGAGCGCGAAGCGAGCGGGCAGGTCGCGGCCGCGCGCGTCGTAGGCCGCCAGGCCGCCGTAGCGCAGCACCGCTTCGCCGGACGCCGCCAGCGCCACGCTGCGGCCGTCGGCCGCGATCGTGGGCCGCAGGTCGCCGCCGAGCCGCATGGCGATGCGCAGGTCGCCGCGCCCCGATGGCCGCCGGCGCACCGTCCAGCCCTGCTCGAGGCCCGCCGGGCCGTTGACGTACCATGCGGTGGCCCTGTCGTCGCCGAATTCGACCCGATTGGCCCGGACGGTGGGCGCCGGCCGCGCCGCGAGCGGCAGCAGGCTGCCGTCGCGCCCGATCGACGCCGGCGCCAGCGCCCAGCTGCGGCCGCCCGCCGCCACGGCCAGGCCGCCGTCGCGGATGGTCGCCGTCGCCCCGCCGCGCATGGTCACGGCATAGCCGCTGCCGCCCGCGGCGGCGAACGCAAAGGCCGCATCCGACCGTCCCATGCTGGCCGAGATGAGCGACTCCAGCGCCGGCGACTGGGCGACCGGGGTCACGGCGGGTGCCGCGGCGGCGGCGGCCGCCATCACCGCATGGAGGAGAAACAAGCTGCCGAACACGAAGACGGGCCAATCGCAAGAACGCGCTGCATTCCGTGGCGACATCCTGCCTCCAGTCCGGATAGCGGGTTCCTCCGGCGGACCCGACATAGCCTAATCTTATCAGTGAAGAACCACCGGCAATCCTGCTGACATTGCACGAAAGGTGATGGTAATGAAAGCATTTACAAGTTGCGCCGTGGCCATGGTCGTAGTCGCCTTCCGCCTGGCCGCCCAGCCTGCTCCGGCCGCGCCGGTGGCTCCGATGGCTCCGCTGGCTCCGCTGGCTCCGATCACCGCTGCCGATCCGTTCCACGCTCTAGCCTTTCTGGAAGGAACCTGGGAAGCCAGGGCCCAGGGCGACCAGGGGGTGGCCGCCAGCGGCACCTACACGTTCGCGCGTGAGCTGGGGGGGCACGTGCTGGCGCGTCACAGCACCAGCGACGCGGGATGCAAGGGCCCGGCAAGCTTCGACTGCGAGCACCGCGACCTGCTGCTGGTGTACCAGGATGCGGCTGGGCAGCCGCTCAAGGCGATCTTTTTTGACAACGAGGGACACGTCATCCATTACGACGTGGCGGCGCCGGACGCGTCGACCGCGGAGCTCCTTTCCGACCCGGCGCAGCCCGGCCCGCGGTTTCGCCTTGTCTATCAGCTGCAAGGTGGCGTGATGTCCGGCAAGTTCCAAATGCGCCTGCCGGGTCAGGCCGATTGGAAGTCCTACCTGGAGTGGAGCGGCAAGCGCAAGTAGCGATCGCAGGACGATGCCCGCGGGCGCCGGGTCAGGAACGGCCGAAGCGCGAGCCGGCGGCGCGCCCCGCCGCCGCGGCGGCGGCGGAGCCGGGTGGTGCCGGCGCCGGATCCGGGGCGGGCGCCGCGTCCCCATTTGCGGCCGGCGCCGCGGACGGCGGCGCGGATGGCGGCGGCGCCGCCGGTTGCACCGGTTTGGCATTGGGCAGGGGCATGCCTTCACGGTCGAAGGCGATCTTGAGGCGCTCGATCGCCGCGCCGCGCGCGGCCTGGTAATCGGCAAGAGTGGTGGTTTTGATCCAAAAGCCGACGACGAGATCGATCGCGCTGTCGCCCGGCTCCTGGTAGAACACGTCGATGTCGCCGTCGCGGAAGGGAGCGTTGGACAGGGCCACTGACGCCACCTGTCTTGCCTTGGCCAGGTCGACTTCGTAGGCGACCTTCAGCTTGAGATCGACGCGCCGCTTGCCGCTGGTTGTAAAGTTAGTGATCACGTCCTCGAACACTTTCTTATTGGGCAGCAGCACCACCTGCCCCTGCGGCGAGCGGATCTCGGTCCACAGCAGGCTGACGTGTTCGACGGTGCCCAGGATGCCGTTGGTTTCGATCAGGTTGCCGGTCTGAAACGGCCGCTGGACGGAAAGGTAGATGCCGGCGATGAAGTTGGATGCGATGCCCTGAAACGCAAGGCTGAGGGCCAGTCCGACGATGCCGGCGCCGGCCAGCAGCGACGTCACCGCGCGGTCGAGACCGATGATTCCCAAGCTGCAGAACAGGCCGGCGGTGATCAGCACCACGTAGAACGTCTGCGCCAGCAGCTCGTTGACTTGCGGGTTTTGAGAGATTCGCCGCAGCAGACGCAACACCACGTCGCGCGTGCCGCGGGCGACGAACCAGAACAGCACCATCACCACCAGTGCCAGCAACAGGTTTGGCATCACCAGGATGGTGTCGCGCAGCCAGGTTGCGATCTTGCTTACAAGCAGGTCCCAGGTCTGATCCAGATGAATGAGCATAGCCATGGCACTCCTCGCGGAGCGCAACTGCAAAAGCCGGGCCGGCAGCCGTTGCGCGGTTCGTGCCGGGAACGCCGCGCGTTGCCGCGGCGAGCGCGGAGAGACGACGAGCGCGCACCTATATTCAGGCGGCCAGGAGAGCTCGATTGCCGGCAGATGGATGTAAAAGGCATGACGAAATCGCTGCGACTCTGCGTCGGCAGGTGGCGCGCGTTTTGGATGTCGATGCCGCACGGCTGCCGGCGGACCGCCCGCTGGTGGCGTTGGGCCTGGATTCGCTGGCCGCGGCCGAGCTCGCCGCGGCGATCGAAGAGGTCTTCGGCACGCCGCTGGAGCTTGCGGCGCTGCTTGCCGGCCCCACCCTGGACGAGCTGACCGAAAGCATTTGCGCCGCCGCGGCGCCTGCGGCTGTTGCGCCTCCCGCGGCCGCCGCGGCGCCGGCCGCCGCCGCGCCGCCAGCAGCGCCGCCGCCAGCAACCGCGGCGCCGCGGGCAACTGCGCTGCCGGCCGCGAACGATGCGGCGCCGCCGGCGGGCGAGCCGATGTCCTGGGGGCAGCGGGCGCTGTGGCTGGTCGAGCGGATGGCGCCCGACAATCGCGCCTACATCCTGGCCGGCGCGGCGCGGGTGCGCGGCGGCTTCGACGTGCCCAACCTGCGCCGTGCGGTGGCGCTGCTGGTCGAGCGCCACGCGGCGCTGCGCGCCAACTTCGTCGAGGGCGGCGACGGCGTGGTGGTGCAGGTGACGCGCGACGCGCCGGCCTACGGGTTCGTGGAGCTGGACGGCGCGGCCCTGCGCCAGGCGAGCGACCCGGAGGTGGCCGTGGCACTGGCGCGCGAGGCCTACGCGCCGTTCGACCTGGCGGCGGAGCCGCTGCTGCGCCTGGTCGTCTGCCGGCGCGGCGGCACGGATCATTGGCTGGCGCTGGCGGTGCACCACACGGTGGCCGACTTCTGGTCGATGGGGGTCCTGGTCGCTGACCTGGGCGCGCTGCTGCTCGGCAGGAGCCTGCCGCCGCCGGCCGCCACCTACCGCGACTTCGTGCGCGCCCAGGGCGAGCTGCTGGCGTCGCCCGCGGGCGAGCGGCTGGCGGCGTACTGGCGGGAGGCGTTGCCGGCGGGGTTGCCGGTGCTCGACCTGCCCACCGACCGGCCGCGGCCGGCGCTGCAAACCTTCCGCGGCGAGACGCGCTGGTGCGAGCTGCCGGCGGCGGTCGTGGCGCGCCTGCGGGCGCTCGGCAGGCAGCACGGCGCGACCTCGTTCATGACCCTGCTGGCGGCGTTCCTGGTGCTGCTGGAGCGGCTCTCCGGCCAGCCGCGGATCCTGGTGGGCACGCCGACGTCGGGGCGCTCGTCGCCGGCGCTGGCCGGGGTGGTCGGCTACTTCGTCAACCCGGTGGTGTTGCGCGGCGACGTCGCGGGCGATCCTGACTTCGCGACGCTGCTGTCGCGCGTGCGGCAGGAAGCGCTGGCCTCCCTGGCGCACCAGGGGATGCCGTTTCCGCTGGTCGCCGAGCGCCTGGCGGCGGAGCGCGACCCCAACCGGCCGCCGGTGTTTCAGGTCCTGTTCGGGCTCTACCGCGAGCGCCGCCGCGCCGACCAGGGGCTGGCGGGGTTCGCCCTGGGAGCGGGGGGCGTCGGGCTCCAGCTCGGCGGTGGCGGCGGCGGCGCCGGCGATGCTGGCGCTGCCGGCGATGCTGGCGATGTGGGCGCCGCCGGCGGCCTTGTCCTCGAATCGGTGGCCCTGGTGCGGCCGGGGGCGCAGTTCGATCTCAGCCTGTCGCTGGGCGAGATCGGCGGCGCGCTGGGCGCCACGCTGGAGCTCAACGCCGACCTGTTCGACGCCGCGACCGGGCTGCGCCTGCTCGGCCAGTTCACCGTGCTGGCGGCGGCGATCGCGGAGCTTGGCGCCGGCACCGGTGCCGGCGGGGTGTCGCAGCTGCCCTGGCTGACAGCGGCCGAAACGCAGCAGCTCCTGGAATGGAACGACACCGCCGCGGCGCTGCCGCGCCAGGTCTGCCTGCACCAGCTGATCGAAGCGCAGGTGGCGCGGACGCCCGGCGCGATCGCCTGCGAGGCGCCGCTTGGCGGCGGCGGCTGGGAGAGCCTCACCTATGGCGAGCTGGACGCGCGCGCGGCGCGCCTGGCCGGCCGGCTGCGCCGCCAGGGGGTGGGGCCCGAAACGGTGGTCGCGATCGCTGCCGAGCGGTCGCTGAGCCTGATCGTCGGGCTGCTCGCCATCCTGAAGGCGGGCGGCGCCTACCTGCCGCTCGATCCCGCCTACCCGCCCGACCGCCTGCGGTACATGCTGCAAGACTCGGGCGCGCCGGTGCTGCTGCGGCAGCGGCGGGCGGCGCCGGAGGATGGCGCCGGCGGCGCGCCGGCGGGCGGCCCGGCGGATTTGCCGGACCTGGCGGAGCTGGCGGCGGCGAGCGGTGTGGCGGACCTGGACCTGGACGAACCGGCAGCGGACGAGCCGTGGCAGCGGCCGGCAGTCGGCGCGCAAAACCTGGCGTACGTGATCTACACGTCGGGTTCGACCGGGCGCCCCAAGGGGACGATGAACACCCACCGCGGCATCGTCAACCGCCTGCTATGGCTGCAGGAGAAGGACGGGCTGGACGCGACCGACCGCCTGCTGCAGAAGACGCCGGCAAGCTTCGACGTGTCGGTGCCCGAGCTGTTCTGGCCGCTCCTGGCGGGCGCGCGGCTGGTGATGGCGGCTCCCGGCGGTCACCGCGACACCGCCTACCTGCTGGCGACGCTGGCCGAGCGGCAGATCACCGTGGTGCACTTCGTGCCGGCGATGATGCGGGTGTTTTTCGAGCACCTGGCGGCGGCGGCCGGTGCCGCGGCGGGGGCGCCGGCGCTGCCGCGGCTGCGGCGCGTCCTGGCGAGCGGCGAGGCGCTGCCCTGGGACCTGCAGCAGCAGTGCGCGGCGCTCCTGGGCGTGCCGCTGCACAACCTGTACGGCCCCACCGAAGCGGCGGTCGAGGTGACGCATTGGGCTTGCGATCCGGACAGCCGGCGCCAGCTGGTGCCGATCGGCCGGCCGGTGGCCAACACCGCGATCGTGCTGCTCGATCACCGCGGCGCGCGTGTGCCGCAGGGCGTCCCCGGCGAGCTGCACATCGGCGGCGTGCAGCTGGCGCGCGGCTATCTCGGCCGCCCTGAGCTGACCGCCGAACGGTTCGTCCCCGATCCGCTGGCACAGGATGCCGCGGCGGCGGGCGCGCGGCTGTACCGCACCGGCGACCTGGCGCGGTACCTGGCGGACGGCGCCGTGGACTACCTGGGGAGGGCGGACGACCAGGTGAAGGTGCGCGGCTTCCGTATCGAGCTGGGCGAGATCGAGGCGGTGCTGGCCGCCCATCCGGCGGTCGCCGCGGCGGCCGTGGCGGTGCGGGCGGTGGGCGGCGGCGGTGGCGCGGCGGACCGGCGGCTGGTCGGCTACGTGGTGGCGCGCCCGCCGGGCGTGGCGGCCGCGAGCCCCACCGACGACGAGCTGCGCGCGTGGTTGGGCGAGAAGCTGCCCGATTACATGGTGCCGGTGCACTTCCTGCGGCTCGACCGGCTGCCGTCCAGCCCCAGCGGCAAGCTCGACCGCCGCGCCCTGCCGGCGCCGTCCCGCCGGCTGCCGGGCGGCGGTGCGACGGCGCCGCGCACGGCGACCGAGGCGGCGTTGGCCAGGCTCTTCGGCGAGGTGCTGGGCCTGGCCGGCGGCGGGGCGGGTGCCGGCGCGCCGCCGCGGGTCGGCGTCGACGACAGTTTTTTTGCCTTGGGCGGCCATTCGCTGCTGGGCACGCGGCTGCTGGCGCGGGTGCGGCGCGACCTGGGCGTCGAGCTGCCGCTGGCCGACCTCTACCGCGAGCCGACCGTCGCCGGCCTGGCGCGGGCCGTCGCCGCGGCAGCGGCCGCGCCCGGCGCCGCCGCGGCAGCGGCCGTTGGCGCAGCGCCGCGCCCGGTTCGCGGCGGCGGCCTGGCGCCGCTGTCGTTCGCGCAGGAGCGCCTGTGGTTCCTCGACCGGCTGGAGCCGGGCAGCGCCGTCTACAACATGCCCGCGGCGGTGCGCCTGGACGGCATGCTATCGCCGCCGGCGCTGGCCGCGGCGCTCACCGCGATCGTCGGGCGGCACCAGGCGCTGCGCAGCCGCTTCCTGGTCGCCGCCGACGGCTCGCCGCGGCAGATGGCCGCGCCGGCGCGGCCGGTCGCGCTGCCGCTGATCGACCTGACGGCTTTGTCGGAGGCCTTGGCGACCCCGGAGCGGCCGGGGGAAGCGGCAGTCCCGGAGATTCCGGAAACCCCGGAAAACCCGGACGGCGCGGACGTCTCGAAGGCCTCGGGGACCCCGCGGACGCCGGAGATGCCGCGGACCCCCGCGGGCACGGCGGCGGCGGATCTGCTCGCCGCGCTGGGGGCGGCGCCGTTCGACCTGGCGGCCGGGCCGCTGCTGCGCACGACCCTGCTGCGGTTGAGCGCGCGCCGGCACCTGCTGCTCATCGTGTTGCACCACGTCGTCGGCGATGGCTGGTCGCTGGGCGTGCTGTTCGCGGAGCTTGCCGCCTTCTACGGCGCGGCGATGGGCGGTTGGGGTGGCGACGCCGTGCCGCCGCCGGCGCTGGCGTTCCAGTACAGCGATTTTGCACGCTGGCAGCGCCAGCGGTTGGCGGGCGAGCGGCTGGCGGCGGAGCTCGCCGCCTGGCGCTCGGCGCTGGCCGGGGCGCCGGTCCACCTGGCCCTGCCGACCGACCGGCCGCGGGCGGAGCGCCGCGGCACGCGCGGCGCCGTGTGTCGGGTGGCGGTGGGCAAGGAGCTGAGCGCCGCGGTGGCGGCGCTGGCCGCGGCGCACGGCGCGACACCGTTCATGGTGCTGCTGGCCGCCTGGGCGGCGGTGCTGGCGCGCGCCGGCGGCCAGGACGATCTGCTGGTGGGGGCCGCGGTCGCCAACCGCACGCTGGTCGAGCTCGAGCCGCTCATCGGCTGCTTCGTCAACACCCTGGCCCTGCGCTGCGACCTGGCGGGCGCCCCGAGCGCCGTGCCGCTGCTCGCCCGCGTCCGCCGCACGACCCTGGAAGCGTTTGCGCACCGGGAGCTGCCATTCGAAAAGTTGGTCGAAGACCTGGCGCTGCCGCCCGACCTGTCGCGCACGCCGCTGGTGCAGACGCTCTTCGTGCTGCAGGAAGCGCCGCTCGATCTGCGCCTGTCCGGCCTGAAACTGGAAGTCGAGGAGGTCCCCACCCACACCGCCAAGTTCGACCTGATGCTCGACCTGACCGCGACCGCCGCCGGTTTCTCCGGCATGCTCGAATACGCGACCGGCCTGTTCGACGCGGCGACGGCAGAGCGCCTGGCGGGCCGGCTGGTCGGCACCCTGGCGGCGATGGTGGCCGATCCCGCGGCGCCGGTCGTCGACCTCGCGGCGCTGGCGCCGGAGGAGCGGGCGCAGGCCGCGGCCGAGCCGCCGCCGCGCGTCGCGGCGGCAGGTGCGGGGCGCGGCGGGAGGGCAGGAGCGGCCGCAGCCGCCGGAACGGGGTTGGGTGAGGCGCCGGGCGGCATGGCGCGGGCGGCGGCCGCCGGGCCGCCGCCCGTCGCGGCGCCTCCTGCCGGGTGGGTCGAAACGGCGCTGGCGCGGCTGTTCGCCGAGCTGCTGGGCATCGACCCCGCGGCGGTGGGCGCGCGCGACAGCTTCTTCGCCCTGGGTGGGCACTCCCTGCTCGCCGCACGTCTGCTGGCGCGGGTGCGGCGCGACCTGGGGGTCGACGTGCCGCTGGCCGAGCTCTACCGGGAGCCGACCGTGGCGGGCCTGGCGCGCGCTGTTGCCGCAGAGGCTGCGGCGGCCGCGGTGGGAGCGGCAGGCGCAGTGGGCGGCGATGCCTTCGCGGCGCCGCCGGCCCCGTCGTCGCGGCCGCGGCCGGACAGCGGCCAGGGCGGCCCGGCGCCGCTGTCGTTCGCCCAGGAGCGGCTGTGGTTTCTCGACCGCCTGGAGCCGGGCGGCGCCGTCTACAACATGCCCGCGGCGGTGCGCCTGGACGGTCCGCTGTCGCTGCCGGCGCTGGCGGCGGCGCTGTCCGCGATCGTCGCCCGGCACGCGGCGCTGCGCAGCCGCTTCGTGCCGGCGGCCGACGGTTCACCGCGGCAGGTGGCGGCGCCGCCGCGGCCGATCGCGGTGCCGCTGATCGACCTGAGGGCGCTGCCACCGGTGGCGCCGGACCCCGAGGCGCTGGAGACCTTGCCACCCGGGGAGTCCCCGCAGGCAGCGGTCAGCGGGGAGACCATGGCGTCCTGCAACCCGGCGCGGACGCCGGCGAGCGGCGCGGAGGCGGCGCGCCAGCTGGCCGCGCTGGCGCTGGTGCCGTTCGACCTGGCGGCGGGCCCCCTGCTGCGCGCCGCGGTCCTGCGGCTGGGCGAGCGCCGGCACCTGTTGGCGGTTTGCGTACACCACATCGCTGCCGACGGCTGGTCGCTGGGAGTGCTGCTCGGCGAGCTTGCTGCCTTCTATAACGCGGCGCTCGCCGGCTGGGGCGCGGCCGTGCCGCCGCCGGCGCTGGCGTTCCAGTATGCCGACTTTGCGCGCTGGCAGCGCGAGCAGATGGCGGGCGAGCGCCTGGCGGCGGAGCTTGCCGCCTGGCGTGCGGCGCTGGCCGGCGCGCCGGTTGAGCTGAGCCTGCCGACCGATCGGCCGCGGCCCGAGCGCCGCGGCACCCGCGGCGAGCGCCTGCGGGTGGCGTTGGGCAAGGATCTGAGCGCCGCGGCGGCAGCGCTGGCCGCGGCGCACGGTGCGACGCCGTTCATGCTGCTGCTGGCCGCCTGGGCGGCGGTGTTGGGGCGCGCCGGGGACCAGGACGACCTGCTGGTGGGCGCCGCGGTCGCCAACCGCACCCTGGTCGAAGTCGAGCCGCTCATCGGCTGCTTCGTCAACACCCTGGCCCTGCGCTGCGACCTGGCGGGCGCGCCGAGCGCCGCGACGCTGCTGACCCGCGTGCGGCGCGCGACGCTGGAAGCGTTTGCGCACCAGGAGCTGCCGTTCGAAAAGCTGGTCGAAGACCTGGCGCTGCCGCCCGAGCTGTCGCGCACGCCGCTGGTGCAGACGCTCTTCGTGCTGCAGAACGCGCCGCTCGCGCTGCGCGTGCCGGGCCTGGCGGTGGCGGTGGTGGAGGTCGCGACCGGCACCGCCAAGTTCGATCTGACGCTGGACCTGGGTGAAACGGCGGCGGGATTTGGCGGCGCCATCGAGTACGCGACCGACCTGTTCGACGCGGCGACGGTCGAGCGCCTGGCTGGCCGGTTCGTCGACGTGCTGGCGGCGATGACGGCCGATCCGGCGGCGCCGGTCCTGGACCTCGCGCCGCTGGCACCGGGGGAACGGACGCAGCTCCTGGTGCCTGGCCGCCGCGCGGCGCCGCCGCCCCGGGTCGCGGCGCGACGGGTGCCGTTGTTGGCGTCGTTGGCGCCAGGGGCAACAGTGGGGGCGAGGACCGGCGGCGCCGGAGCCGACGCTGCGCGGTTCGCAGGCGCAGAGGCTGGAGCGGCGGGGACGGTGGCCGGGGCGGCGACCGGCACCGTCGAAGCCGTCGTCGCGCGGCTGTTTGCCGAGGTGCTGGGATTGACCCCGGACGAGATCGCCAGCGCCGCCGACGGTGGTGCGTTTATTGCCGAGAACGGCAATTTTTTTGCGCTCGGCGGTAATTCCCTTTCGGCCGCGCGGCTGCTGGTGCGGGTGCGTGCCGAGCTGGGCGTCGATCTGCCGGTCGCCCTGGTGTTTCAGCGTCCGACGGTGGCCGGCATCGCGGCGGCGGCAAAGGCGGCGCTCGCGGCACTTGCTGCGCCCACGGACCTCGCGAACCCCGCGGACCCCGCGCAGCGCCGGCGTGCGGTGCGGCCGCCGCTCGTGGCGCTGCCGCCCGCGGCGCGGCCGGGTCCGCTCGTGCCCAGCTTTGCGCAGGAACGGATGTGGTTTCTCGATCAGCTGGAGCCCGGCAGCGCCACCTACAACATGCCCGGCAGCCTACGGCTGACGGGGCCGCTGGCCGTGGCGCCGCTGGCCGCCGCGCTCGCCGGCGTGCGGCGGCGCCACGAGGTGCTGCGCAGCCGCTTCGCGGCGGGCGACGGCGCGCTCGCGGTGTGGGTGGCGGCCACGCCGCCGGCGGCGGACCTGGCCCTGCCGGTGATCGACCTGGCGGCGCTGCCGGCCGCCGTGGGCGCGGCGGCGGCGGCGCGGCTGGCGCAGGCCGAGGCGCGCCGCCCGTTCGACCTGGCGGCGGGGGCGCTGCTGCGCACCGTGCTGCTGCGGGTGGCGGCGGACGATCACCTTCTGCTGCTGACGATGCACCACGTGGTGAGCGACGGCGCATCGTTGGAGCTGGTGGCGCGCGAGGCGGCGGCGCTCTATACCGCGGGTCTTGGCGGCGCGCCGCCCGATCCGCGGGCGGTGCCGCCGCTCGCCGTGCAGTATGCCGACTACGCCGCCTGGCAGCGCGGCTGGCTGGGCAGCAGCACCCTGGCCGCGGAGGTGGCCTGGTGGCGCGAGCGGCTGGCGGGAGCGCGCGGCGCGCCGCCGCGGCTCGATCTGCCGGCCGACGGGCCGCGGGCGGCGGCGCCCGGCTCGCGCGGCGCCCGCTGCGCGGCGGCGGTGCCGGCGACGGTGACGGCGGCGCTGCGCACGCAGGCGGTGCGGCAGGGGGCTGCGCTCTTCATGGCGCAGGCGGCGGCGCTCGGCGTCCTGCTGCTGCGCGCCACCGGCCAGAGCGACCTGGCGCTCGGCACGCCGGTCGCCAACCGCGGCGTGCAGGCGCTCGCCGACCTGGTCGGGCTGTTCGTCAACACGCTGGTGCTGCGGCTCGACCTGGGCGGCAATCCGACCTTCCGGACGCTGCTGGCGCGGGTGCGCGACCAGGCGCTGGCCGCCTACGATCACCAGGAGCTGCCCTTCGAGCAGCTGGTGGCCGAGCTTGGCCTGCGGCAGGACGGGGCGGCGACGCCGCTGTTCCAGGTCATGCTGGCGGAGCAGCCGCGGCTGCCGGTGCCGGTTCTGGCCGGGCTTGCCGTTGCAGCGTCTGCCGGCGACAGCGGCACCGCCAAGTTCGACCTGTCGCTGGCCCTGACGCCGGTCGCCGGCGACGCCCTGGCCGCCACGTTCACCTATCGCGCCGGCCTGTTCCAGGGGGCGACCGTGGCGCGCCTGGCGGGGCACTGGCAGAACCTGCTGGCGGGGATCGCCGCGGCGCCCGACACGCCGCTGTCCGAGCTGCCCCTGCTGTCCGCGGCGGAGCGCCACCAGCTGCGCTGCGAATGGAACGCCGCCCCCTGGGAGCCGGCGGCGGGTCTGCTGATGCACACGCCGTTCGAGCGCCAGGCGATCCGCGTGCCGGACGCGGTGGCGGTGGTCGCGGTGCACGACGGCGGCGACGGCCCGGCGGCGATCCGCGGGGCGGAGCACCTGACGTATGCCGCGCTTGCCGCGCGCGTGGCGCGCCTGGCGGCGCGGATCGCGGCGTACGGCGCCGGCCCCGAGCGGGTGGTGGGCATCTGCGCCGAGCCGTCCATCGACTTGGTCGCCGGCCTGCTCGCCATTCTTGCCAGCGGCGCCGCCTACCTGCCGCTGGACGCGTCGCAGCCGTGGGAGCGGCTGGCGCAGGTGCTGGGCGCCGCGCGGCCGACGTTGGTGCTGGCGGAGAGCGCCGCCAGCCGCCGCCATCCCGGACTGGCGGCGGCGGCCAGGCTGGTGCCGCTCGAGATGGCGGGTGACGGGGCGGCGGGCGCGACGATCGAAGGGAGCGGAGGGAGCGAAGAGAGCATTGCGAGGGGAGGGAGCATCGGGAACGCCGGGAATGGAGGCAGCGCCGGCAGCGCCGGGGCCCGGCCGCCGGCGATCGCGCCCGCCAGCGCCGCCTACGTCCTGTACACCTCGGGATCGACGGGCGTGCCCAAGGGGGTGGTGGTCCCCCATCGGGCGATCGCCAACCGCTTGCGTTTCCAGGTCGGCGACCTGGCGCCGGGAGCGCGCGTGCTGCAGCGCACGCGTCTGGGATTCGACGTCTCGGTGGTCGAGATCTTCGGGCCGCTATGGGCGGGGGCGACCCTGGTGCTCATCCCGGCAGCGCGCCAGCAGGACAGCGCGTGGCTGGCGCGGCGGATCGGCGAACTGGCGATCACCAACGTCACCGCGCCGCCGGCGCTGCTGCCGGCGCTGCTCACCGAGGAGGCCTTCACCGGCGCCGCGGCGCTGCGGCGGGTGGTGACCGGCGGCGACCGGGTGCCGGGCGACCTGCCGGAGCGCTTCTTCGCCGCCATGCGGGTGCCGGCGGCGGCGCTCTACGCGCGCTACGGTCCGACCGAGGCCACCGTGTCGGTGAGCGAGACGCTGAGCGTGCCCGGCGGCGCTGCCGGCGCCACGGTGGCGCTCGGCCGGCCGATCGCCGGGACGCGTCTCTACCTGCTCGACCGCGAGCACCGCACCGTGGCGGCGGGGACGCCGGGCGAGCTGGCGGTGGGTGGGGAGCAGCTGGCGCGCGGCTACCTGGGGCGCCCCGAGCTGACCGCCGCGGCCTTCATCCCCGACCCCTTTGCCGAGGGCGGCGCCGGCCTCGGTGCCGGTCCCGGCGGCGGCGAGCGGCTGTACCGCACCGGCGACCTGGCCCGCTTCCGCGCCGACGGCACGATCGAGTTCCTGGGCCGGATCGACCGCCAGGTGAAGGTGCGCGGCTTCCGCATCGAGCTGGGAGATATCGAGGCGGCGCTGGCGCGCCATCCGCGGGTCGGCGCCGCGGCGGTGGTGGACCGCGACGATCCCGCGGGCGGCGGCAAGCGCCTGGTGGCGTACGTCGTGGCGGACGCGGAGCTAGGGGGGCACGAGCTGCGCGAGTTCCTGGCGCAGCGGCTGCCGGCCTACATGCTGCCCGCCGCGTTCGTGTGCCTGGACCGCCTGCCGCTGACCGCCAACGGCAAGCTCGACCGCGACGCGCTGCCGGAACCGGCGTGGGGCGCGGCGGCGGTCGGCGGCGTTCGCCGCGGGCCGCGCAACGCCGTCGAGGAAGAGCTGGCGGCGATCTGGGCCGAGGTGCTGGCGGGCTCGCGCGCGGCCGCGACGGTCGCGATGGTGGTCGGCATCGACGACGACTTTTTCGACCTGGGCGGGCACTCGCTGCTCGCCACGCGCGTGGTGTCGCGGGTGCGGCAGGCGTTCGGCGTCGAGCTGCCGTTGCGCGCCCTGTTCGAGCATCCGACGGTCGCCGCGCTGGCCGTAGCGATCCAGGAAGCGGGCAGGACGCAGGCTCCCGCCATCCTGGCCCGGCCGGGGGTGGCTGCCGAGCCCGGTGAGGCCGCGGAGCTGTCGTTCGCCCAGGAGCGCATCTGGTTTCTCGATCGGCTGGCGCCGGCGAGCGCGGTGTACAACGTCGGCGGGGCCTTGCGCTTCGCGGGCGACCTGGACCCGGCGCTGCTCGGCGCCTGCCTGGACCAGATCGCGCGCCGCCACGACGTCCTGCGCTCGGCCTACCCGGCCGCCGGCGGCCTGCCGTTGGCGGTGACGCGCGCCGCGCTGACGCTGGCGCCGCCGCTGGTGGACCTGTCGGCGCTCGGGCCGCGCGCCGGCGCGGCGGGCGAGGCGCTGGGCGAGCGGCTGGCGCGGCAGCCGTTCGACCTGGCCGCCGGCCCGCTGGTGCGCGCCGTCCTGTTGCGCCTGGCGCCGCGCCGGCACCTGCTGGTGCTGGTCCTGCACCACATCGTCGCCGACGGCTGGTCCACCGCGGTGCTGGTGCGCGAGCTGGTGGCGCTGTACCAGGCCGGCCGCGCCGGGGCGGCGGCGCTGGCGGCGGCGCTGGCGGCGGCGCTGCCGCCGCTTGCCGTGCAGTATGCCGACTTCGCGCGCTGGCAGCGGCGGTGGTTGTGCGGCGAGGTGCTCGCGGCGCAGCTCGCCTGGTGGCGGCAGGCGCTTGCCGGAGCGCCGGCGCAGCTCGACCTGCCCGCCGACCGGCCGCGCCCGCCGGTCGCGACGCCGCGCGGCGGCGGCACCACGACGCTTCTGGCGGAAGAGCTGGCCGCGCCGTTGCGGCGCCGCGTGCGGCGGCGGGGCGCGACGCTCTTCATGGGCCTGCTGGCGGCGTTCGACGTGCTGCTCTACCGCTGGTGCGGCGCCGACGACCTGGTGGTCGGCGCGCCGGTGGCGAACCGCGAACGGCTGGAGATCGAAGGGCTGATCGGCTGTTTCGTCAACACCCTGGCGCTGCGCGCGGACCTGTCGGGCCGGCCGTCGTTCGACCAGCTGCTGGCGCGCGTGCGGCAGGCCAGCCTGGCGGCCTTCGCGCACCAGGACCTGCCGTTCGAAAAGCTGGTGGAAGCCCTGCACCCGCGACGCGAGCTGGGCACGACGCCGGTCTTTCAGGTGGCGCTGGTGCTGCACAACCAGGCCGGCGCGGACGCGCTCCGCCACACGGTCGTCGCCGCTGGCTCCGGCGGTGGTGTGGCCGACGGCGAGGGCGGCGGCGGGCTGACGCTGGAGCTGGCCGGTTTTGCGCCGGCGACGGCCAAGTTCGACCTGACCCTGGCGGCGCGCGACACGCCCCAGGGTCTGGCGATCGCGATCGAATATCGCCGTGACCTGTTCGATCGCGCCACCGCTGCGCGCCTGGCGGACCACTTCCGGACGCTGCTCGCCGGGGTCGCGGGGCTTGCAGGTGAGGACGGGGGCGCCGGGGACCGGGCGGCGGAGGAGGAGGCGCCGGCGCCTGCCATCGACCAGTTGCCCTGGTTCGGCGAGGTCGAGCGCCGGCAGCTGCTGGCGGAGTGGAACGACACCCGCGTCGATGTCGCCGGCCCGACCGAGCGTGCCGCCGCGGCGCCGCTGGTGCACCAACGGGTGGCGCTGCACGCCGCGCGGGCGCCGCACGCCGTGGCCGTGGCGGGCGGCGGCCGATGGCTGACCTACGGCGCGCTTGCCGCGCGCGCAAACCGGCTGGCAGCGAGGCTGCGGACGCTGGGGGTCGGTCCCGAAACGCGCGTCGCGGTCTGTGCCGGCAGGAGCCTGGAGCGCGTCGTCGGCCTGCTCGCGGTGCTGCAAGCCGGCGGCGCCTACGTGCCGCTCGATCCGGCCTATCCGCCCGAGCGCCTGGCGTTCCTGATCCGGGACGCCGCGGCGCTGGTGGTGCTGGCCGAGGAGCGCTACCTGGCACGCCTGCCATCGCTGTCGGGGGAGACCATGGCGACGGCGCCGCCGACGCTGCCGACGCCGGCGACGCTCAGTCTGGACGGCGACGGCGGCTTGGAGCGGCAGCCGGGGACGGCGCCCGCCGCGGCCGGCCTTGGCCCCGGTGCGGGCGCCGGCGGCGCGGTGGGACTCGATCACCTGGCGTACGTGATCTACACGTCGGGTTCGACCGGACAGCCCAAAGGCATCGAGATCCCGCACCGCGGTCTGCTCAACCTGGTGCTCTGGCACCACGAGCGTTACGCCGTCACGGCCGGCGACCGCGCGACGCTCCTCGCCAGCCCGGCGTTCGACGCCGCGGTGTGGGAGCTGTGGCCCTACCTGGCGGCGGGCGCCAGCGTGCACATCCCCGACGAAGAGACGCGCCTTTCGCCGCCGGAGCTGCGCCGGTTCTGGGCCGCGCAGCAGATCAGCCTGTCGTTTCTGGTCACGCCGCTGGCCGAAGGGGTGATGGAGGAGGACGCGGCGGCCGGGCGCCCCGGTGAGGTGCGGCTGCCGGCGCCGCGGGCGCTGCTGACCGGCGGCGACCGGCTGCGCCGCCGTCCCGCCGCGCACGGCAGCTTGCGCCTGGTGAACCACTACGGGCCCTCGGAGTACTCGGTCGTCGCCAGCGTCGCCGAGGTGGCGCCGGACGATGCCGCGGCGGCGGGGCCGGCGAGCGAGCGCCTGCCGGGCATCGGCCGGCCGATCGCCAATACCCAGGTCTTCGTCGTCGACCGCCTGGGCGACCTGGCGCCGGCGGCGGTGTACGGCGAGCTGTGCGTGGCGGGCGCGGGTCTGGCGCGCGGCTACGTCGGCAGGCCGGCGATGACCGCGGAGCGCTTCGTGCCGCACCCGTGGAGCGCGCAGCCCGGCGCCCGCCTGTACCGCACGGGCGACCTGGCGCGCCGCCTGCCGGACGGCGAGCTCGACTTCGCCGGGCGGCTCGATCACCAGGTCAAGCTGCGCGGCTTCCGCATCGAGCTGGGCGAGATCGAGGCCGTGCTGCGCGCGCACCCGCGGCTGGCCGAAGCGGCGGTGCTGCTGCACCGGGACGGCGGCGGCGAATCGCGCCTGGCCGCCTACGTGACCGCGGCGTCCGGGCAGCCGCCGCCGGACGTTGCCGCGCTGCGGGCGCACCTGGCGCGGCACCTGCCGGACTACATGGTGCCGGCCGGCTTCGTGGTGATGCCAGCGCTGCCGGTCACCGGCAGCGGCAAGCTCGATCGCCGCGCCCTGGCGCTGGCGCCGCCGCCGCAATGGGGCGCGGGCGCGGCGCCCGCCATGGCTACGATGGGCGCGACGGGCGCGACGGGCGCGACGGGTGGCGCGGGCGCGCTGACGCCGGCGGCCGAGATCCTGTGCGGCATCTTCGCCCAAGTGCTCAAGTGCCAGGCCGTCGGGGCGCACGAAGGCTTCTTCGACCTGGGCGGCCATTCGCTGCTGGCGCTGCAGGTGGTGGCGCGCGTCCGCCAGGCGCTGGGTGTCGAGCTGCCGCTCGCCAGCCTCTTCGAGCTGCGCACCGCGGCAGCCCTGGCCGGCGAGGTGGAGCGCTTGCAGCGCGCCGGCGACGCGATCCCGGCGGCGCCGCCCATCGTGCCGGTGCCGCGCGGCGGCGACCTGCCGCTGTCGTTTGCCCAGCAGCGCCTGTGGTTCCTCGACCAGATGGCGCCGGGGAGCGCCGTGTACAACGTCCCCGGTGCGTTGCGCCTGGTGGGCGAGCTCGACCGCGCGCTGCTCGGCGCCAGCCTGGACGAGATCGCCCGCCGCCACGAAGTCCTGCGCTCGGCCTATCCCGCGGTCGCGGGAGTGCCGGCGCCGGCGACGCGCGCCGCGCTGGCCCTGGCGCCGCCGCTGGTGGATCTGTCGGCGCTCGGGCGCCGCGCCGCCGCCGTGGGCCACGACCTGGGCACGCGGCTGGCCTGGCAGCCGTTCGACCTGGCCGCCGGGCCGCTGGCGCGTGCCGTCCTGCTGCGCCTGGCGCCCCGCGAGCACCTGCTTGTGCTGGTCCTGCACCACGTCGTCGCCGACGGTTGGTCGGCGGAAATCCTGGTGCGCGAGCTGGTCGCCCTGTACCGCGCCGGCCACGGTGGCCGCCGGGGTCGCGGGCGCGCGGCCGCGCTGCGCCAGGCGCTGCCGCCGCTGGCCGTGCAATACGCGGACTTCGCGCACTGGCAGCGCAGGTGGCTGCGCGGCGACGTGCTGGACGCCCACCTGGCCTGGTGGCTGCGGGCGCTCGCCGGCGCGCCGGCGCGGCTCGACCTTCCCGCCGACCGGCCGCGCCCGGCGGTCGCGACGCTGCGCGGCGGCACCGCCAGGGCGCTGCTCGCTCCCGACCTTGCCGCGGCGTTGCGCCACCGCGTCAGAACGCAAGGTGCGACGCTCTTCATGGGCCTGCTGGCGGCGTTCGACGTGCTGCTCTACCGCCTGAGCGGTGCCGACGACCTGGTGGTCGGCGCGCCGGTGGCCAACCGCGAGCGGCTGGAGATCGAAGGGCTGATCGGCTGTTTCGTCAACACCCTGGCGCTGCGCGCGGATCTTTCGGGCCGGCCGGCCTGGGGTGAGCTGCTGGGCAGGGTGCGGACGGCGACCCTAGCCGCATTCGCCCACCAGGACCTGCCGTTCGAAAAGCTGGTGGAGACGCTGCAACCACGGCGCGAGCTAGGCCTGACGCCGCTCTTCCAGGTCGCCCTGGTGCTGCACAGCCAGGCCGATGCGGGCTCGCTGCGCACCACGATCGTCGACGGCAGGGACGGCGCGGAAGGCGGTGGCGGCGGCGAAGCCGGCGGTCCCGACGACCTTGGCGACGGCGCCGGCAGCACAGGTCGCGGCGACCGCGGCGATCGCAGCGATGGCGATGGTGGCGATGGTGGCGACGATGGGGGCGGCCGCGGCCTGACGCTGGAGCTGGCCAGCTTCCCGACCGCGACGGCCAGGTTCGATCTGATGGTCGCCGCGCGCGACACGCCGCAGGGCTTGGCGCTCGCCATCGAGTACAGCCGCGACCTGTTCGACGCGGCCACTGCAGCCCTTTTGGCGGACCGCTACCTGACGCTGCTTGCGGCGATCGCGGCGGGCGACCCGGCGCAACAAGCCGCCCGCGCTATCGAGGAGCTGCCCTGGTTTGGCGCGGCCGAGCGCCAGCAGCTGCTGGAGTGGAACGACACGGCCGTCGTCCGGCGGGCGGCTCCCTGCCTGCACGAGCTCATCGCGGCGCAGGCGCGGGCGACGCCGGACGCCGTGGCGGTCGTCGACGACGTGGCGGATGAGGCCGCCAGCTACGGCCAGCTTGCGGCGCGAGCCGCGCTCCTTGCCGCCGCCCTGCGCGGCGCGGCCGGTGAGAGAGGCCGGAGCGGCGTGAGCGGCCGGAGCGGCTTGAGCGGCGTGGGTGGGAGTGGCGGGATGGGAGGGACCGGCGCGACGGGCGGGATGGGTGCCATGGACGGGGCCGGCGTCGGTCCCGACACCGTGGTGGCGATCGCGGCCGAGCGGTCGGTGGTGCTGATGGTGGGCCTGCTGGCGATCCTGCAAGCGGGCGGCGCCTACCTGCCGCTCGATCCCGACTACCCGGTCGAGCGCCTGCACTTCATGCTGGCCGATTCCGGCGCCCGCGTCCTGCTCGTCCAGCGCCGCCTGCTCGCCCGGCTGGGCCCGGTGGCGGCGCGGGTGGTGTGCCTGGACGATGCCGATGCGCCCTGGAACCGGCCCGCGGCCGGCGCCCCCGATCCCGGCGCGCAGCTTTCTGAAGAGGGTCGTCCGTCGCCGCAGAACCTGGCCTACGTGATCTACACCTCGGGGTCGACCGGGCAGCCCAAGGGCACGATGAACAGCCACCGCGGCATCGTCAACCGCCTGCTCTGGATGCAGGAGCGCTACCGGCTGACGGCGGACGACCGGGTGCTGCAAAAGACGCCGGCGAGCTTCGACGTCTCGGTCTGGGAGCTGTTCTGGCCGCTGCTTGCCGGGGCCAGCGTGGTGATGGCGCGGCCGGGCGGCCATCGCGACAGCGACTACCTGCTGCACGCGATTGCGACGCGCGGCATCACCACCCTGCACTTCGTGCCGTCGATGCTGCGCGCCTTCCTGGATTTCGCCGCAGCAGCGGCGCTGCCGGCCAAGGGCGGCGTGGCGCCGGAATTGCGCCAGGTCATGGCCAGCGGCGAGGCGTTGCCCTGGGACCTCCAGCAGCGCTGGGCGGAGCTGCACACCGCGCCGTTGCACAACCTGTACGGTCCGACGGAAGCGGCGGTCGACGTCACCCATTGGGCGACCGACCCCGCCAGCGCCCGGCGCCTGGTGCCGATCGGCAGGCCGGTCGCCAACACCCGCATCCACCTGCTCGACCGCCACGGCCACCGTGTGCCGGCGGGGGTGCCCGCCGAGCTCCACATCGCCGGCCTGCAGGTGGGGCGCGGCTACCTGGGGCGGCCGCAACTGACCGCCGAGCGCTTCGTGCCGGACGGCGAGGCGCAGGCCGACGGTGCGGGCGGTCAGGCCCGAGCTGATGGTTCGGACGGCCAGGCGCCGGCCGGCGGTGCGGACAGCGAGGCGCGGCCCGACGGTGCGCACGGCGAGCCAGGCGGCCGCCTCTACCGCACCGGCGACCTGGCGCGATACCTGGGCGACGGCGCCATCGAATACCTGGGGCGCACCGACTTCCAGGTCAAGATCCGCGGCGTCCGCATCGAGCTGGGCGAGATCGAGGCCGCCCTGCAATCGCTGCCCCAGGTCCTGGCGGCCGCGGTCGTCGCCCTGCCGGCGGCGGGCGTGGCGAGCGCCGCTAACGGCGGCGGATCGGCCGGCGCCGCGGCAGACCGCAGGCTCGTCGCCTACGTGGTGGCGCGCGACGCCACGCTGGCCACCGCCACCGCGGGCGCTGCCTCGACGGCTCCCACCGCGCTGAGATCTCCTGCGGCCGCGCCCACCGCGCCAGGTATTACCGCGGCCGCCCCCTCGGCGATGGCGGTCGCTCCGGGCTTTGCCGCGGCGCTGCGGCGGGAGCTGGCGGCGCGGTTGCCGGAGCAGATGGTGCCGGCGGCGTTTGTGTTTCTGGATTGTCTGCCGCTTACTGCCAGCGGCAAGCTGGACCGCAAGGCATTGCCGGCGCCGGAGCGGCGGCAGGGTGGCGAGGGCGGATCCGGGTGGGTGGCGCCGCGCACGGTTGTCGAGCTGCGCGTGGCGGGTTTTTTTGCCGAAGTGCTGGGGATTGAACGGGTGGGTGTGGACGACGAGTTTTTCGCCTTGGGCGGCCACTCGCTGCTTGCCACGCAGCTGGTGTCGCGGCTGCGGCAGGCGTTTCAGGTCGAGTTGCCGGTGCGGGCGGTGTTCCAGCATCCGACGGTCGCGGCGCTGGCGCGCCACGTGGCGGCGGAGCTGGGGCGAGATGCCGCGGCCCCCGCGGCGCCGCCGCTGACGCGCCGCGGCGGCAGCGAGCCCGCGCCGCTCTCCTTTGCCCAGCAGCGCATCTGGTTTCTCGATCGCCTGGCCGGCGGCGGCGACCACTCGTACAACATCCCGGCGGGTCTGCTGCTGGCGGGACACCTGGACGTCGCGGCCCTGGCGCGCGCCTTGAGCCAGGTCGCCGGGCGCCACTCCGTGCTGCGCACGGTGTTCGCGGAAACGGCGGCGGGACCGGTGCAGCTGGTGCGGGAGCCGGCTGCGGTGCCGCTGCCGCTCATCGACCTGAGCGGGCTTGCCGAGCGTCCGGCGGGAGCGGAGCGAAACGCCGGGAGCGCGCGAACGCGCGCCGCCGAGGTGGACCGGTTGCGCGCTGCCGAAGCGGAGCGGTTGCGCGCTGCCGAGGCGCGGCGCCCCTTTGATCTTGCTGCAGGGCCGCTGCTGCGCGCCGCGCTGGTGCGCATCGACGCTTGCGACCATCACCTGCTGGTGACCCAGCATCACTCGGTCAGCGACGGGTGGTCGGTGGGGGTTTTGGTGCGGGAGCTCGGCGCCCTCTACAGCGCTGCGGCCCGCGACGCGGTGGCGGAGTCGGCACGCAACGCTGCGCCCCGGCTGCTGGGGCAGGACGGTTCGACGGGTTCCGCGAAGCAAGGGCGGTGCGAGGGCAAGGTCGGTAGTGGGAAAACCAATGCGGAGGCCCAGGTGGGCGAGCCGCCCCGGACGGAGCTGCCTACGTTGCTGGAGCTGCCGGAGCTGCCGGTGCAGTATGCCGACTTCGCGGTGTGGCAGCGCGAGTGGCTTGCCGGCGAGGTGCTGCGGCGCGAGCTGTCCTGGTGGCGGCAGCGGCTGGCGGGGGCGTCGTCGCGGCTGGAGGTGCCGGTGGATCGGCCGCGGCCGGCGGTCAAGAGCTCGCGTGGCGCCGCGTGCCGCGTGGAGCTGTCGCCGCGGCTTGGCGCTGCGCTGGCCGCGGCGGGCGGGCGCGAATCGGCGACGATCGCGATGACTCTCCTGGCCGGCTTTGCGGCGCTGCTGGGCCGCCACGGCAACCAGCGCGACCTCTCGCTGGGCATGCCGGTGGCCGGGCGCAACCGCATCGAGGTCGAGGGGTTGATCGGCTGCTTCGTCAACACGCTGGTGGTGCGCGCCGACCTGGCGGTGGCGGGCAGCTTCGGCGGTCTGGTGGCGCAGATGCGGGATGCGCTGCTCGACGCGCAACAGCACCAGGATCTGCCGTTCGAAAAGGTGGTGGAGGAGCTGGAGCCGGGACGCGACCTCGGCTATGCGCCGCTGTTCCAGGCGCTTCTGACGGTGCAAAACGCGCCCGAGGCGCCGCTGCAGCTGCCCGGCCTGAGGGTGCTGCCGCTGGCCGCTCCTGCCATCACGGCGGCCAAGTTCGACCTCAGTTTGAATCTGCGCGAGACGGCGGCGGGAGGGGTGAGCGGCATCCTGACCTATAGCACCGACCTGTTCGACGGCGTGACTGCAGTGCGGCTCGCGGCGCAGCTGGAGGCGCTGCTGGCGGCGGGTGCCGCGGCGCCCGCGGCGCCGCTCGACGAGCTGGCGCTCCTGGCCGCCGCCGAGCGCCACCAGGTGCTGATCGAATGGAACGACACCGCCGCCGATCTGCTTGCAACGCCAGCGCTGGCCGCGGTGCCGGCATCGGCGCTGGCAGTGATGGTGCCGACGACGTCGGCGGCGGCAAGGGGAGTGGCACTGACGCAATCAGCGGCAGTTGCGGTGGCAATAACGTCGGCAGCGGCGCCGGCCACCCTTCCCGCCGCTGGGGTTTGCCTGCACGAGTTGGCAGCTTGGTGGGCCGCGGCTGAGCCGGACGTGGTGGCGGTCGTCTGCGAAGACCAGGCGCTCAGCCGCGGCGAGCTCGACCGGCGCGCGGATCGGCTGGCGGGCCGGCTGCGCGCGGCGGGAGTCGGGCTCGAGGACGTGGTGGCGTTCAGGCTGGACCTGGGGCTGGACGCGATCGTCACGGTTCTGGCAACGCTCAAGAGCGGCGGCGCCTATCTGGCGCTCGACGCCGACCTGCCGGCGCAGCGCTTCGCGGCGATCTGGGCCGATGCGCGCCCGCGCGTGCTGGTGAGCCGCGGCGCGGCGCCGGTAGGCGACGTGGGCGACGTGGTGGTGATCGATCCGGCGGCAGGCGGCGAGCCCGGCGATGAGCGGCGGGCTGGCGGCCATGTGGTTGGCAGCGGTCGTCGGCTGGCCGGGGATGAGCGGGGGCGTGACGGCCGTGGCGTCAGTAGTGCGGGCGGCGAGGCCGGAGCCGGTGGGTGCGGCCTGCCGGCGGTGGGGCCTGCCAATCTTGCTTATGTGATCTATACGTCGGGGTCGACGGGCGCGCCGAAGCGGGTGGGGATCGAGCATCGCCAGGTGACGGCGTACCTGCCGGCGGTGCTGGCGCGCCTGGGCCTGCCGCGCGGGGCGCTGCTGTCGCTGCACCAGACGCTGGCCGTGGACGCGCCGGTGACGCAGCTGTTTGCCGCGCTGTGCTATGGGGCCAGGTTGCAGCTGGTGGTGCGCGAGCGGGCGCTGGACGCGGAGCGGGCGGCGGACTATTTTGCCGCGCGGCCGGTCGACTTCCTGAAGATCGCGCCGAGCCACATGGGCGCTTGGCTGACGGGCACGCGGCCGCGCGCGCTGCTGCCGCGGCGGTTGGCGATGCTGGGCGGCGAGGCGCTGCCGTGGCCGCTGGCCCAACAGATCGCGGCGCTGGGCGGCGGCGGTGGGCTGCTCAACCACTACGGTCCGACCGAAACCACCGTGGGGGTGCTGACGCACTTCGTGCCGCTCGGACCCCAGCAAGGGACCGCGCGGCCGGGCGCGGGCAGCGTGCCCATCGGGCGGCCGCTGGCGAACGTCCACGCTTACGTGCTGGACGCTTGCCGGGCGCCGGTGTCGGCGGGGTTGGCGGGCGAGCTTCACGTCGGCGGGGGCCAGGTGGCGCGCGGCTACCTGGGGCGCGGCGACCTGACGGCGGAGCGGTTTTTGCCCGATCCCTGGTCGGCGGAGCCCGGCGGCCGCATGTATGCGACCGGCGACCTGGTGCGCGCCAGCCGCCAGGGCGTGGTGGAGTTTCTGGGGCGCACCGACTTCCAGGTCAAGATCCGCGGCTTCCGCATCGAGCTGGGAGAGATCGAGGCGGTGCTGCAGTCGCTGCCGCAGGTGGCGGCGGCGGCCGTCGTGGCGCACCCCGCGGCGGCGGATGGCGGCGGGACGGGACATCGCGGTGCGGCGGGCGACGGCGGCGCGGCGGCGCAGGGCGGCGGCGAAATGCGGCTGACGGCCTACGTGGTGCTGCGGGAAGGTGCGGCGCCGCCGGCGCCGGGGGAGCTGCGGCGCGCGCTGGCCGAGCGCCTGCCCGAGCCGATGGTGCCGCGCCACGTGATGGTGCTCGCCGAGCTGCCGCGCACCGCCCACGGCAAGCTCGACCGCAAGGCGCTGCCCCGGCCGCCGGCGGACGCGGTGGGCGCTGGCAACGCGGGCGACGCGGGCGATGCGGCGGACCCGGCGGCGGGCGGGGCGGCGAGCGTCTTCGGCGAGCCGCTGGACGCGGTGGAACAGGCGCTGGCCGATGCCTGGAGGCACCTGCTCGGCCGCCGGCCGGCGGGGCGCGGGGAGGGTTTTTTCGAAGCCGGCGGTCACTCGCTGCTGGCGATGCAGCTGGTGGCGCACCTGCGGCGGAGCCTGGGTGTCGAGCTGGCGCTGCGCGACCTGTTTGCGGCGCCGCGGTTTGACGCCGTGGCCGACCGTCTGCGCGGTCTGGCCGGCGGCGGGGTGGGCGGCGCCGGGCTGCCGCCGCTGGCGCCGGTCGCCGGCCGCGGCGACGAGCTGCCGCTGTCGTTCGCCCAGCAGCGGCTGTGGTTCCTGGACCAGCTGGAGCCGGGCAGCGCTCAGTACAACATGACCTATGCCATCGAGCTGGCGGGCGAGCTGCGGCCGGCGGTGCTCGCCGCCTGCGTCGCCGAGCTGGGGCGCCGGCACGAGACGCTGCGCACGGTGTTTCGCGCCGCGCCCGACGGGCCGCGCCAGGTGGTGCTGCCGGCGCGTGCGGCGGCCGCGGCGGCCGGCTCGGGCCAGGGCGCGCTGGCCGTGGTGGATCTGGAGGCGCTGCCGGCGGATCGGCGCCTGGGTGTGGCGGCGGCGCTGCTCGCGGCGGCGGCGGCGCTCCCCTTCGACCTGGCGCGCGGAACGCGAGCTCCGGCGAGTGCCGGCTGGCCACCGTGGCCGGCCGGCCTGCTGCGGGTGACGCTGCTGCGCCGTGGGCCGCGCGACCACGTGGTGGTGATCAGCATGCACCACATCGTGAGCGACGGCTGGTCGCGGGGCGTGCTGGTGCGGGAGCTCGCTGCGTTGTACCGCGCCTTTGCCGCCGGCCAGGCGTCGCCGCTGCCGGCGCTGGCGGTGCAGTATGGCGACTACACGCTGTGGCAGCGGGTGTGGCTGAGCGGCGCCACGATCGAGCGCGAGCTGGCGTGGTGGCGGGAGCGCCTGCGCGGGCTGCCGCCGCTGCTCGACCTGCCGGTCGATCGGGCGCGTCCGGCGGTCGCCGGCTGGCGCGGCAGGGGCAGGCAGCTGGCGCTCCCCGCCGGCTGGAGCGCGCCGCTGCGCGAGCTGGGCCGCGCGCGCGGCGCGACGCCGTTCATGGTGCTGCTGGCGGGGCTTGCGGGCTTGCTGGGCCGCCACGGCGGCGAACGGCGGCTTGCCATAGGCAGCCCGATCGCCGGCCGCCGGCACGTCGAGCTGGAGCCGCTGATCGGCCTGTTTGCCAACACCGTGGTGCTGCCTGCCGAGCTGGCGGGCCGGCCGGGGTTGGGCGAGCTGCTCGAGCGGGTTCGCGCCACGTGCATCGAGGTCTACGCGCACCAGGACCTGCCGTTCGAACGGCTGGTCGAGGAGCTGGCGCCGGAACGGAGCCGGGCGCATTCGCCGCTGTTCCAGGTCATGCTGGTGGTGCAGAACGCGCCGCGCGAGGCGATCGACCTTCCCGGTCTGGCGCTGCGGCCGCTGGCGCCGGCCACCACGGTCGCCAAGTTCGACCTCACGTTCTCGTTCCAGGAGGCCGGACAGGACCTGGCCGGCGCCGCCGAATGGAACGCCGACCTGTTCGACGCCGCCACGGTCACGCGCCTGGGACGCCACCTGGCGGCCCTGCTCGCCGCCGGCGCCGCCGACCCCGAGCGGTGGTTTGCGGAGCTGCCGCTGCTCGCTCCCGAGGAGACGCAGCAGATCACGGAGTGGAACGCCGGAGCGCAGTGCCTGCCCGCGCCGGTGCTGGCTACCGAGCCGCCGCTCCAGCTGCCTGCCGGCTGCCGCATCGAGCTGGTAGGCGCCGGCTTCGAGCGCGTGCCGCAGGGGGTGCCGGGCGAGCTGTGCATCGGCGGCGGGTGGGCGGTGGGCGGCGATCCGGGCGGCCCCGAGCTGGCCGCCTGGCGCCTGGTGCCCGATCCCTGGAGCGCGCTGCCCGGAGAGCGGCTGTACCGGACCGGCGATCTCTGTCGCCGGCGTGCCGGCGGCGACGTCGAATACCTGGGGCGGCTCGACGATGAGGTGCGGATTCGCGGTTTCCGCGTGCGCCCGGCGGAGGTCGAGGCGGCGCTGGCGCCGCACCCGGCGCTCGCCGAGGCCGCGGTGGTCGCCCTGGCCGACAGCGGCGCCGCCCCCGCGGACGGCAATGGCGCCAGGGGCGCCAAGGGCGCCAAGGACGGCAGGCGCCTGGCCGCCTACCTGGTGGCGCGCGCGGGCGCGCCGCGGCCGGAGCCTGGCGAGCTGCGCGCCTGGCTGGGTGAGCGGCTGCCGCACTTTCTGCTGCCGGCAGCCTGGGTCTGGCTCGACCGGTTGCCGCGCGCGGCCGGCGGCGGGGTGGACCGGCAGGCACTGCCGGCGCCGGCAGCGGTGGGGCCGGGGACGCAGGCGCCAGCCGCACGCGCGCCGCGCGACCTGGTGGAGCTGCGTCTGGCGGGCATGTGGGAGGAGCTGCTCGGCAGCGGCCCGGTGGCGCCGGCCGACAGCTTCTTTGCGCTCGGCGGCCATTCGCTGCTGGCGGTGCGGCTGATGAACCGTATCCACGCTGCTTTCGGCCTGCGGTTGCCGGTCGCGGCCCTGTTCGAAAGCCCCACCCTGGAGGCGCTGGCGGCGCGTCTGCGCCGGGGGGCGCCGCCGGCGCGCCGCCAGACGCTGGTCCACCTGCGCGGCGAGGGTCCCGGAGCGCCGCTGTTCCTGGTCCACCCGGTGGGTGGCAACGTCGTCTGCTACTGGCAGCTGGCCTGCGAGCTGGGCGACGGCACGCCGACCTACGGTTTGCAGCTCCCTGACAGCCAGATCGCGCCGGCCGCACCAGCTGCCGCGCCGCCGGGGGCTGGGAGCGGGAGCCCCGCCGCGCCCCAGCCGAGCATCGAAACGCTGGCGGCACGCTACGTCGAAGAGATCACGGCGCTGCAACCGCAGGGCCCCTACCGCCTGGCGGGCTGGTCGCTGGGCGGCGTCGTCGCCTTTGAAATGGCGCGCCAGCTGGATCTTGCAGGCTGCGCCGTCGAGCTGCTGGCGCTTCTGGACAGCCGCGTCCCGAACCCCGCGCCGCCGTCGCTGCCGCCGCCGCGCGGCGCCGACCTGGTGCGGCTGTTTGCCGCCGACCTGGCGGGCCTGGTCGGCCTGGCTCGCCCGGAGCGGGCGCCGCTGGACCTGCCGGACGGCGAGGAGCAGGCGCTGGCCGCGCTGGACGCCTGGGGCCGCGCCCGCGGCCTGCTGCCGCCCGACCTGGATCGCCAATCGGTCGCCCATCTGTTCGCCCTGTTCCGCACCGGTGCCGCGGCGCTCGCCGCCTACCGGCCGCAGCCCTATCGCGGCGACGTCCTGCTGCTGGCCGCCGCCGATTCCGCCGCGCCCGCCGACCGCGGCTGGCAGCCGCTGGTCGGCCGCCTCACCGTCCAGACCATCGCCGGCGATCACTACGCCATGGTCCGCCAGCCTGCCGCCGTCGCCGTCGCCGCCGCGCTGCGCGAACGCCTGGCTGCCGCTGCCGGCCTCTTCGAATGAGCGGCGGCGCGTTTCCTGGCTCGACCCGCGGGGGGCGGGAGCGCCCCCCGGCGGGGTGAGGGTCCAGCCGCCGCTATTGATTGGCGAACTGGAACTGCACGTAGTCCACCGTCGTGGCGCCGCTGCCGCTGCCGTTGGCGTCGTAGACCGCCACGATCCACTGGCCCGGGGCGGCGCCCGGCACCGGCACGACGACGTTGCCGCCCGGCGAGATCGTGTAGGTCGCGGGGCCTGGCAGGGGCTGCAGCGCGTCGATCAGCTTGGCGTTGGAACGGTTCAGCTGATCGAGGGGAAAGGGCGAGCCGACCAGCGCATAGCGGACGTTGCTGACGACGAGCGCGTTGGTGCCGATGGCGAAGTCGTTGGCAAACTCCAGGCCGAGACCGTTGGGTTCGGTTCCCGTTTCCTGGATGATGCTGCCGGGGAGCTGGTTGCCGGCGGCGTCCGTCCAATAGAGGTTGACGATGCCGGTGGGGTTTGCCGTGCACCAGCCGACGTGAACCAGCACGCCGGGGTTGATCGGCGAGTTGGCCTGGTTGAGGTTCTGCCAGTGCAGCAGGGTGTTGGCGCCTTGGAAGACGGCGCTGAAGTCGCTGAAGATGCCGGCCGAAGTGGCGGTGCCGATCGGGCCGGGAGCGAAACCGTTGAACAGGTGGGTGAGAAACTGGTTGCCGGTGATCACGAAGGCGATGTCGAAGGCGGGAACCGTTCCCACGTTGGTGAAATCCTTGTTGATGCAGTAATCGGCGAAGGCGGCGGTGGATCCGGTGGTGAGGCAGAGCAGGGTGAGCGCGACCACGATGCTGCGTTTCATGACATGTCCCCCATTGTGAGATACGACCGTTGCGTCATCGACCGGCCGCGGGTGGAAGCCGCCCGGTCCAGATCTACGGTTCAGCACAATCGAGAATAGTAGTGACTTAGAGACATGTCAATAGCGTAAACACTCCTATTCCGTATGCGGACAGGTGACGGCGGCGTGGCAGTCCTACGAAGGGCTTGTTTGCAGCGGAAAGCGGCGGCCCTGCCCGAAGTGGGGGCGGCCGCCGCGGCCGGCGATCTCGACGAACGTCGTGATGCGGCCGCGGCGGGTCAGGTCGGTGCGGCGCGCGCGGCTCAGGGCGCCGGCTGTTTGGCGGTGCTGGCGGTCGGCGCCGGCGCCGGCTTGGGGCGGTTGCGGTAGCGGTCGTACAGCTCCCGCTGGCGCTCGTGGGCCAGGTCGATTTCCTGGCCGGCGATCCAGACGCGTTCGATGTGGGTGACGATCTCCAGCGGATCGCCGTCGGTGAGCAGGATGCTGGCTTCCTTGCCGGGTTCGAGCGAGCCGATGCGGTCGGCGACCCCCAGGATTTCTGCGGCGGTGAGCGTCACGGCGCGCAGGGCCGTCTCCTTGGGCAGGCCGTAGGCCGCCGCCATGGCGGCGTGGAACGGCAGGTTGCGGGCCTGCGAGGCGTCGGCGCCGGCGCCGATCGCCACCTTGACGCCCGCCTTGTGCAGGATGCCGGCCGCGGCGTAGGCGGCGTCGTAGGGCTCCCAGCGCCGCGACGGCAGCTCCAGCACGCCGGTCACGACGACCGGGATCTTGTCCTTGGCCAGCCGGTCGGCCAGGTACTGCGCGTCGGGGCCGGCCACCAGCACCAGGTTGGTCAGCTTTTCGCGCTTCGCCCAGTCGAGGGCGCTTTCGATCTGCGGCTTCTCGTCGGCGTGGATGTAGAGCGGCAGCTTGCCGTCGAGCACCGGACGCAGCGCTTCGTAGCGCGGATCGACGTCCAGCGCCGGCGCCTTGCCGGCATCGGCGGCGGTGCGCGCGGTGCGGTAGGAGCGGGCGGCGTCGAAGATGTCCTGCAGGGCCTTGAGCGCCTTTTCGCGCTGCTTTTGGAACTCTTCGTCCGAGACGTGCGAAAAGAAGGCGCGCAGCGACTGGGTCTGCCTGGGATAGGTGAGGTGCATGCCGACCGGCGCGCGCAGCGTCATGTCTTCCAGGTTCCAGCCGTGGAGGCGCATCACCGCCGAGGTGCCGTTGAGGACGCCGCCGCCGGGCTCGATCTCGGCGTACAGCACGCCGCCGGCAACGGCCGGGCCGATGAGGATCGAGTCGGCGTTGAACGCCACCTGGGCGCGGATGTTGGCGTTGTCGTCGCCGGTTTCGACCAGGTCGGTCGAACCGTTGACGCTTTCGATGCCGCGCAGGCCCAGGCGCGACGTCGGGTCGACGAAGCCGGGGTAGAGGTGCTTGCCGTTGCACTGGATCTGGCGCGCCGCCGCCGGCACCGCCACTTCGCCGGCGCGGCCGACGGCGACGATGCGGCCGCCGTCGGCGACGACGACGCCGTTGTCGATGGCGGGTCCGCTCACCGGATGGACGGTGGCGCCGACCCAGGCGACCACCTGGGCGCGCGCCGCGGCGGCCGGCGCGGCCAGCAGCAGGGCGGTCAGGGCAAAACGGTGGACGGCGCGGTTCCCGGCTCTCATCACGGCTTCTCCCCCGCGCCTGCCAAGAGGGCGCTGTCGTCGGCGTACGGATACTCTTCGGAATCCTCGTTGGAGTCCCACAGGATGTAGCTCGGCGGCTTGTCCGGGGCGTCCTTGTCGTCGCTGGCTTCGGCCTTGTCCTTGTCCTTGCTCTTGTCCTTACCCTTGCTCTTGCCGTCGCCGTCGCGCTTGCCGTCGGCCTTCACCTTGGCGACCAGCGCGGCGCGCTCGCGTGCCAGCTCGTCGCGATGCTTGAGGTCGTCGGCGCGGTCGAAGTACTTGCGGCCGTCGATCCAGGTCTGCTCGGCCAGCGAGTAGGTCGACAGCGGGCTGCCCGACCAGATGACAAAGTCGGCGTCCTTGCCCGGTTCGAGCGAGCCGATGCGGTTGTCGACGTGGAACTGCTTGGCGGAGTTGATGGTGACGAACTTGAGCGCTTCGGTTTCGGGGACGTTGCCGTAGCGCACCGCCTTGGCCGCCTCCAGGTTGAGCCGGCGCGCCAGCTCGTTGGAGTCGGAGTTGAACGTGGTGACGACGCCGCGCTGCCACATGACGGCGCCGTTGTAGGGGATGGCGTCCAGCGCCTCGTCCTTGTAGGCCCACCAGTCGCTGAAGGTGCTGCCGCCGGCGCCGTGCGCCGCGATCTCGTCGGCGACCTTGTAGCCTTCGAGGACGTGTTGCAGCGTCGCGATGCGGAAGCCGAACTGTTCGGCCAGCCGCAGCAGCATGATGATCTCGTCGGCGCGGTAGCAGTGGGAGTGCACCAGGCGCGTGCCGTTGAGGATCTCCACCACCGCTTCCAGCTGCAGGTCGCGGCGCGGCGGCACCTTGTCGGCGCGCGGGTCCTTGCGGTATTCGGCCCAGCGCCGCTCGTAGTCGCGCGCCGCCAGGAACGTCTCGCGGATGACCTGCTCGACGCCCTGGCGCGTCTGGGGATAGCGCCGGTGCGCGTCGTCGGCCAGCTCCCAGTTGCTCTGCTTGGGGTTCTCGCCCAGCGCGAACTTGATGCCCTGCGGCGCGCCGAAGAACAGGTCTTCCGGCGGCGCCCCCCAGCGCAGCTTGACCACCGCGTTCTGGCCGCCGATGGCGTTGGCCGAACCGTGCAGCAGGTTGACCGTGGTGACGCCGCCCGCCAGCTCGCGGTAGATGGCGATCGATTCGGCGTTGACCACGTCTTCGATGCGCACTTCGGCGGTGACGATGTCAGTGCCTTCGTTGACGTTGCCGACGATGTCCGAGTGCGAATGCGGATCGAAGATGCCGGGGCTGACGTGCTTGCCGGTGGCGTCGATCTCGACGGCGCCCGCGGGCACCGCCAGGTGGGCGCCGACGGCGGCGATCTTGCCCTTTTTGATCAGCAGGTCGGCGTCTTCGAGCTTGCCCTGCGGACCGCTGGTCCAGATCGTCGCGTGCCGCACCACCAGCACGTCGGGTTGCGCCGGTTGGGCGTTCTTCCAGCCGTCGAAGTCGCTGCCGGCGGCGAGCGGCGCCGCGGCGCAGCACAGCAGCGACGCGGCCAGCAAAAGGCGGGTGCAGAGCGATCTCATGGCGTCACCTCCAGCGCCGTGGCGCCGCTTTTTGAGGGGGGAGCCGCGGCGGCGGGTTTGGCGCTGCGCGTCGCCTCGATGGTGAAGCTGCCGCGCGGCCCGGAGCCGCTGCCGGTGGCATGGTCGCCCTCGATGTCGATCGACAGCGAAAAGGTGCCGGCGATGCCGAAGCCGCCGCCGTCGAAATCCGCGTTCAGCGTGCTGCCCGAGATCTCCACCGACTGCAGCGTCGCCTTCTTGCCCATCAGTTCGATGTTGCCGGTGAGCTTGCCGGCCTTGCCGGCGATTTCCATCGTCACCGTTTCCTCCATGCCCTCGGCGGCCTTGACCGTCATCTCCCAGGTGCCCGCCGGTTCCACCTCGACGGCGCCCGGCTTCGCCTCGTGGGTTTCGACCTTGTAGCGGTTGCCGTCCACCCAGACCTCGCGCAGCTTCGGCTTGGCGACGAACAGGTCGCCTTCGACGACGACCAGGTTGGCGATCTTGCCGGTTTCGATCGTGCCGAGCCGCCCGGACAGCCCGAGCAGCTGGGCCGGCGTGGTGGTCAGCGCCGCCAGCGCCTGCTCGGGGCGCAGGCCGCGCCGGATCGCCAGCGCCAGGTTTTCGTACAGCTTCCTGGGGTCGTCCAGGCGATAGGTGGTGAAGGCCACCGGCAGCCCGGTGCCGAGCAGCAGCCGCGGGTTGTCGGGCGCCGCGTCCCAATGGCGCAGCGCTTCGAGGTCGGTCGTGGCATCGCCGTCGCCTTCGACCTTGGGCGCCTTGGGGAACGCCAGCGGCAGGATGTGGGTGAGACCGGTCCGCCGTACCGAGTCGAGGCGCTTGTACTCTTCGCCGTTGCCGACCACCATGGCGCGCAGCTTGAGCTCCCGCACCACCTTGGCGACGCGCAGGGTGTCCAGCACGTCTTCGGTTTCGAACACGATCAGGTCGCCGCCGCTGGCGACCCGCGCCAGCGTCGCCAGGGCGGGTTCCGCCGCCGGCCGCTCCTGCGCCGGGTTGCTGGCGTAGGCCGCCTGCGCCCTGCCGTACCAGGCGGCGTCGAGCATCGTCTGGCGGAAGAGCGCGATGGCGCCCATCGTCGACACCGGGTAGGCGCCGCCGCCCGCTTCGCGCCGGCCGGCCGCCTTGAGCTGCGCGTGCTGGGCCACTCCCTGCCGCAGCAGGCTCTGCGCTTCGGCCCCGTCGCCCAGTTCCACCACGACGCTCGCGCCGCGCAGGATGCCGTCCTTGGGCGCCACCAGCGCCGCGCCGAAGCCGGCGTCGCGCAGCCGCTTGGCCGCCGCGTCGTCCACCGCCCAGGCGGTCATGTCGCGCTCGGGGTGGAGCTGGCCGTTGGGGAGGACGCCTTCGGGCTTTTTGTCGTCCTTCGCCTGCGGCCAGGCGCGGACGCTGTACGCCTCCACCAGGCCGGGGTAGATCGTCTTGCCCTTGACGTCCCAGACGTGCGCATCGGCCGGCACGTCGACCTTGGCGCCGACCGCCGCGATCACGCCGTCGCGCACCACCACCGTGCCGGATTCGATCACCTTGCCGGGAGCCACCACGATCCGCCCGCCGACCAGGGCGTGTACGCGGGGCGGCTTGGCCCCATGCGCGCCGGCGGCGACCAGGAACCCGGCGCAGGCGGCCCCGACGACCCACACTTGCCACAGTTTTCGCATGACACCTTCCCTTGGGAATGGAACGCTTTGCAGCCCAATACGCTACGCCGGGCCAGAAGTTCCCGGCCGGGGGCCGTCGCCCCGGCGCAGAGCGGCAACCCCCCGAGGGGGCCAGCCGCGCGGCGCCCCTCAGGCGCCCGGCAGCCTGCGGCTGGCCGGGCGGAGCGCCCACGACCCGACCACGATCGCGACCAGGATCAGCGGCACCACGATATGGCGCACGTCGTCGCCTGACGCGATGTGCGATGCCGAGGCGCCGGTCAGATCGAAGACGATCCCCGCGTAAGCCCACTCCTTGAGCAGGGCGAAGCCCGGAGCCAGGATCGCCAGAGCGCCCAGCAGCTTCCAGGCCCCCAGGATGACTCCGAAATACACCGGATATCCCAGGTGCGTCATACCCTCGACCGCCCCCGGCATGCGCATCACGTCGACGATGCCGCCCGAAAGGCACGCCAGCGCGATCAGGATGGTACAGATCCAGTAGCCCACGGTTCTTCCGTTCATCTCCCTTGCCTTTCGCTCAATCGGCCCCCTCGCGGCTGCCGGCGCCGCAGCGCTGGCGCAGCCAGTCAGAAACCTTGGAAAGCGGCGCCGGCGGCCCGCCGCCGATGCGGTACGCCACCTGGGCGCGCACGTTGTCGGTGCGCAGACCGACCGGTCCGTCAAAGCCCTGGATCGTCGCCGGCACCTGGCCTTCCCAGGCGATCGCGCCGTCGGCCCACACCCGCAGCTCCCGGCCGACCAGCTCGGCGCGCAGGTCGTGGCTGGAACCGGCAGCGACCGGTGGCGGCGACGCCGCAGCGGCACCCCCAGGGCGGCGGCGCTGGGACTCCGGCTTGAGGTTGGTATAGCCGTGCGTGCCGCACTCGGCGTGCGTGCGCTGGCCGGGATTGCTCTTGACCGACACCACGATCTGGTCGCGCGGCTCGATCCGCCACATCACGTACAGCAGGTTGCAGCTGTCCTGCGCCCGCAGCTTGAGCCCGATCTGCCGCCGGATCTCGCCCGACCCCAGCGCCTTGGTCTGGACCGACGGTCCCAGATACGTGAACCGCATCTGCGCCGCCTGCGTCGAGTCGGCAAGGACCACCGCGCGGACCTCGGGCTCGTCGATGCCCAGCCGGTGATCCGCCAGCTGCGTCACCTCGCCCGTCGTCACGCACAGATCCTTGCGCTCGATCGTGCGCACCGCGCCGGACGCCGTTTCGGCGAGCCCCGTGGCCGCCAGCAACCAAGCCGCAATCAGCGCTGGTCTGCGATGTCTATGAGGTGCCTTTTTCAAGGGTCCTCGACCTCCCTGGAGTGGCCAGATGCCTTTGTCGAAGTTCTCTTTGGCAGATCCGACGGCTGCCTCATCCTCGCACGAGTTGTTGGCCCGCGCTTTGCTGTGTTTGGACATATTGGTCTGATGGAGCGTACATACTGGCAGACAAACGATGTGAAGGGAGGCTGACATGGGATTCAAGGTGCGGCGACTGCGTGCGATGGGGAAGCGGGGAGGGAGCACTTCGGTGGCGGGGCGGGGCCTGGCGGTGGTGGGACTGGTGATCGTGTTGGGGGTGCTGGCGGTGGGGCGGCCGGCGGCGGCGGGGGCCAGCTGGCAGGCGATAGGACCGAGCGGTGGGAGCGCTGCGTTGACGATCGATCCGTCGACGCCGGCGACCTTGTATGCGTCGACCGACACGCGTCTTTTCAAGACGGTGGACGGCGGGCAGACGTGGTTCCCCAGCGACGCCGGGATCGCCCCTTCGTCGTTTGTCGGCACGGTGACGGTCGATCCGGCGGCGACATCGACGATCTATGTCGTCACCGGCTCCGGGGTATGGCGGAGCGCCGACGGCGGCGCTGATTGGAAGCGCTTGCGCGGCGCTCCCGCGAACGTGTCGTCGTTCGGCTTGATCGTCGACCCGGCGGCGCATCTGACGCTGTATGTCGGCGCCGCCAACCAGGTGTGGAAGAGCGTCGACGGGGGGGTGACCTGGGCTCCGGCCGGCGCCGCGCTGCCGGCCAGCGCCAGCATCGATATCCTGGCGATCGATCCGCTGCGGCCGGCACTGCTGTATGCCGGCACCGACGTGGGGCTGTTCCGCAGCACCAACGGCGGCGCCACCTGGGTGGCCGCGCGCTCCGGCATCAGCTCGTCGCAGGCTGTGCTGTTTCTGACCGTCGACCCCTACGCGGAGGGTTTGCTGTGGACAGGCGTCCAGTCGGCCAACCCCGCCCTGGGCGGCATCTACGTGAGTCACAACAGCGGCGCCACCTGGCAGCGCGTGGCAGGGCTGAGCGACGACGCCTCTTGCCTCACGGTCTCGCCCGCCAAGGGGCATCCGCTGTATGCGTGCGACGACGGCGGCGTGGTGAAGTCGACCAACAGCGGCACCACCTGGCAGGCCATCAGCACGGGGCTCACCGCCGGTGACTTCGAGTCCGTCGTGGTGAACCCCGCCTCACCCAGCGTGCTTTACGCCGGCGCGGCCTCGACCGGCAGCCCCGCGGTGTTCAAGAGCGCAAACGGCGGCGCCTTGTGGCAGAGCTCCGGAGTGGGGATCTACGCCCAGACCATCACCGCCCTGGCCGCGGATCCGGCCGCCGCCGGAACGGTCTATGCCGGGACCCCTGGGTCGTCGGTGTTCAAAACGACGGACGACGGCGCCACCTGGAACAACGCCAATCCGGGCCTCAACGGCATCTCCATCCTGGCGCTGCTGGTCGACCCGGTGACCTCCACGACGGTCTACGCCGTCACCAACCGTGCCTTCTTCGCCTCCACCGACAGCGGTGCCAGCTGGGTGCGGCCCGGCGCGCGATTTGCGGCTGGCCGGCTGCTGGTTGCCGACCCTCAGGCCTCCGGAGTGCTCTATGCCACCAACGGCGCCCTGAGCCGTACGACGGACGGTGGCGCCGTGTGGACGCCGCTTGCCGCCGCGCCTTCCTTTGCCTCCCAGCTGGCGGTCGCCCCCTCGGACCCGGCTACCCTCTATGTCACCACGCTGGTGACCGTTGGCGAGTTCCCGATGTCGGCCCTGTACGTCAGCCATGACGGCGGAGCGACCTTTCTGCAGCTGCCCACCGTGTTCATCTTCGCGGTTGCCGTCACGGTCGATCCCGTCGATCCTTCCACTGTCTACGTCAGCACCGGAGCCACGCCCATCAGTGGCAGCGGCGCGGTCTATAAAAGCGTCGACGGCGGACAGACCTTCAGCGAGCTGACCGGCATCCCGCAGCTGGCGCAGCTGCTGATCGATCCCGCCAACCCCTCGGTGCTCTATGGCGCCACCGCCACCCTGCCCTCGGACGTGCTGGTCAGCCGCGACGCCGGCGCCACCTGGGGCGAGCTGGCGCCCGGCCTCTCAGGCGCCCCCGTCGGACAGCTGGCCTTCGGCCCGCCGGGCACGCTGTACGCCGGGACCCAGGGCGCCAGCGTCTACCAGCTGGCGCTCGACCCGGCCCCGTAGGGGCACAAATGCGGGACGCGGACCTGCCGGGGCCGGGTCGGAACACGTCGGCACAGCCGCTTCGCTAGTTGACCAAGGCGAAGCGGCCGGGGCCGGTCAGCAGGAGGAGCAGGCACATGACGAGCAGCATCAGCTCGTAGTGCCAGCCGTCGGTGCCTTGCTTGCCCCAGAAGCCGGTCTTCCACACCATCGCCTTCTTCTGGATGGCGCCGAGCATGATGAGGATGAGGCCGCCGGCGGCGAGCTGGGTCAGCACCCCAAAGGCCAGACCCAGCGCGCCCGCCAGCTCCGCGGCGCCCAGGAAGAGCGTGAAGCCCTTGCTCATGCCGATGCTCTGCGCCCGGCCCGCGGGGTCCTTCACGTGCTTCCAGCCGCTGGCGCCAAAGATCACTGCCGCCAGCAGCCGCATCGCCAACAGTCCAAAATCCGTGTACGCTGCCAATTGCGGAAACATGATGCCTCCCTCCCTTGCGGCCGGGCGGCAGGCGCCGCCCCTCCACGGCCCGCGGGCTCCGGGACCAGTCCCGCCGCGCGGCGGCTGGATCATGACGCAATGATGGTGCCGATTCCCTGTTTTCGCGAGCAGCCGTCAACGGCTGCGACGTGGGCTGCGCGCCGGCGCGGCCGGAGGCACGATGGACCGATGGATGCTCGATCTGCGATGGGCTTTGCGCACGCTGCGCCGCAACCCCGCCCCCAGCGCGGTGGTGGTGCTGTCGCTGGCGCTGGCGATCGGCGGCGTCACGGCGGTGTTCAGCTTCGTCAACGGCGTCCTGCTGCGGCCGCTGGCCGGCCGCGGCATCGATCGGGTGGTGCGGGTGCGGGAAGATTGGGCGGCGCCGGGCCAGGACCCGGTGCTGCGCGGCGTCGACGTCACGACGTTTGAGCGCTGGCGGCAGGACAACCGGGTGTTCACGGGCCTGGCGGCGGGTCACTACCTGCGGCAGAGCCTGACCGGCGACGGCGAGGCGCTGGCGCTGGCCGGCGCGGAAACCAGCGCCAACTTCTTCCAGGTATTGGGCGTGCGGCCGCTTCTGGGGCGCGGCTTCGTGCCCGAAGAGGAGCGGCCCGGCCACAATCCGACGGCGATCCTGGGCGAAGACCTGTGGCGCCGGCGCTTCGGCGCCGACCCGCGGATCCTGGGCCGCACGCTACGGCTCAATGGCGTCCAGCGACAGGTCGTGGGGGTGATGCCGCATGGGTTCCGGCATCCCTACATGGCGCAGGTCTGGGTGCCGCTGGTCCTGGACGAGCCGGCGCGCCAGCGCATCGGCAACACCCTGTACGTGCCGGCCCGCCTGGCGCCCGGCGTCGGCCTGGCGCGCGCCGAACGCGAGATGGCGGATCTGACTTCCCGCTTGCAGCAACAGGGTCAGCTGCCGCCGGGGCCGCGCGGCGCGCGGCTGGTCGGCCTGCGCCAGGAGCTGCTGCGCAACCTGGATTCGCTGCTGCTGTCGCTGCTGGCGGGGGCGCTGTTCGTGCTGCTGATCGCCTGCGCCAACGTCGCCAACCTGCTGCTGGCGCAGAGCCAGCGGCTGGCCGCCGAGATGGCGGTGCGGGTCGCCCTGGGCGCCGGCGGCCGCGGCCTCATCGGTCCGTTCGTGGCGCAGAGCGTGCTGCTGGCGCTGCTCGGCGGCGGGCTGGGCGTCGTGCTGGCGACCGCGAGCATGGCGCCGATCCTTGCCCTGAGCCCGATCTCGGCGGTGTCCATTTCCGAGCTGGGCACCGAGGTGCGGCTGGATCTGCCCACGCTCGGCTTCACCGTCGCGATCACCCTGGCGGTGGGCCTGGCGCTCGGCCTGGTGCCGGCGTTGCGGGCATGGCGCGTGGCGCCGCACGACGCCCTGCGCGGCGGCGGCCGCGTGGCGGGGCTGGGCCGCTCCGGCCGCCTCTTCACCAGCGGGCTGGTGGTGGCCGAAGTGGCGATCGCTGCGGTGCTGCTGGCCGGCGGCGACCTGGTGGCGCGCAGCTTCGTGCGGCTGGCCGGCACGCCCTGGGGCCTGCGGCCGCAGGGGCTGCTGACGCTCGACATCAACCTGCAGGCGGCGCGCTACGCCGACCAGGCGGCGCGGGCGCGCTTTGTCGAGGCGGCGGTGGCGCGGGTGCGGGCGCTGCCCGGCGTGGTGGACGCCGGCGCCACCTCGGTGCAGCCGTTCGACGACTCGGTGGACACCTTCAACTTCAACGTGCCCGGCCAGCCGGCGCCCGATCCGCCGGGCGCCTACAGCACCTTCCATCGCGTCATCACCCCCGGCTACCTGCAGACCATGGGGATTCGCCTCCTCGCCGGGCGCGCCTTCACCGCGCACGACGACCCGCGGCTGGGCGGCGGCCGCGTCGTCATCATCAGCCGCTCCTTTGCCGAGCGCTTCTGGCCGGGGCGCAGCCCGCTCGGCATGCGCCTGCGCGCCGACCATCTGGCGCCGGGTTCGCCGTGGCTGACGGTGGTGGGCGTGGCGGCGGACCTGCCGGTTGAAACCAGCGATCCCTATCTCAACCTCAACGGCGTCAAGACCACCTGGTACGTGCCCGCCGCCCTGGCCGACTTCGATTCGTTCACGCTGGTCGTGCGCACCCTGCCACGGCCGCAAAGCCTGGCCTCGGCGGTGCGCGGCGCGCTGCGCGAGCTGGATCGCGACCAGCCGGTGACGCGGATCGCCACCATGGACCAACGCATCGACGCCTACCTGAGCCGCCAACGCTTCAGTGCCCTGCTGTACGGTGCGTTCGGCCTGCTGGGCCTGCTGCTGGCCTTCGCCGGCATCTACGGCGTGATGTCGTTCCTGGTCGGCCAGCGGCGGCGCGAGATCGGCGTCCGCATGGCGCTGGGCGCGCGGCCCACCGAGATCCGCAACATGGTGCTGCGCCAGGCCGCATCGGTGGCGCTGGCCGGCCTGCTGGTGGGGCTTGGCGCGGCGCTGGCGTTGCAGCGCGTGCTGGCGGCCCTGCTGCCGGACGTCGGCACCCTGGACGCCGCGGTGCTGGGTTTTGTCACCCTGGTGGTGGCCACCGCGGCCCTTGCCGCCGCCTACCTTCCGGCCATCCGCGCCGCGGAGCTCGACCCGATGCGGGTGCTGCGGCAAGGCTGAGCCCTCGCCGCGGGCGCGGGCGGCTACGGCCGCGGCGCCGGCTGGGCGCCCGCCGCCGCGGCCGGCGCGTCGGGCGCCATCGCCTGCGGGTGCGGACGGGCGGTTGGCGCGCGGGACGGCAGGTCGCAGGTTTGCGTGGGCAGCGCGCCGATCTGTTGCATGTGCCGGGTGCCCCAGTCGCACAGGGGCTTGAGGCTGACGGCGAGCGAGCGGCCGAAGTCGCTCAGGCTGTATTCGACGCGCGGCGGCACTTGGTGGAAGTCGTGCCGCACGACGATGCGGTCCAGCTCCATGCCACGCAGCGTCTGGGCCAGCATCTTCTCGCTGATGCCGGCGACCCGCCGGCGCAGCTCGCCGAAGCGCGCCGCCTCCTGGGCAAGGGTCCAGAGGATCATCGACTTCCACTTGCCGCCGATGACGGCCAGCGAAGCTTCCAGTCCGCAGCTGTAGGTTTTTTCGGCCATCGCGATCTCCGTTGCCCGCTGGCGACGATCAATACTTACAAAAAGGTGGGTACTTGTCAATTGGGAAGTGTGCGCCTAGCGTGGAAGTTGCCGGCGATTGGCGCCGGCCATGGGGCGCCCGGAACGACCACGACACGCTACCTGCCGGGCCCCTGCATCGACGCCGTGGAAAAGGGAATCATGGGCAAGTTGGATGGGAAGATCGCAGTCATCACCGGCGGCAGCTCCGGTATCGGCCTGGCCGCCGCCAAGCGCTTTGTCGCCGAAGGCGCTTACGTCTTCATCACCGGCCGTCGCCGCGCCGAGCTGGACGCCGCGGTGCGCGACATCGGCAGCAACGTCACCGCCGTCCAGGGCGACGTCGCCAACCTGGCCGACCTGGATCGTCTATTCGCAACCGTCAAGACCGACAAGGGGCGCATCGACGTCCTGTTTGCCAACGCTGGCGGCGGCGAATGGATGCCTTTTGAAAGCATCACCGAGGAGTACTTCGGCAAGATTTTTGACAACAACCTCAAGGGCACGGTCTTCGCCGTGCAGAAGGCCCTGCCGCTGCTCGGCCCCGGCTCCTCGGTCATCATGACCGGCTCGATCGCCGGCGTGAAAGCCGTGCCGAGCGCTTCGGTGTACAGCGCCACGAAGGCCGCCCTGCGCTCCTTCGCCCGCAGCTGGACCCTGGAGCTGAAAGGCAGGGGCATCCGCTTCAACGTGCTCAGCCCCGGCCCGGTCAACACCCCGGCCCTGGCCCCCCTCCCCGCCGAGGTGATCGCGCAGCTGGTCGCCACCGTCCCCATGGGCCGCATCGGCGAAGTCGACGAGATCGCCAAGGCCGCCGTCTTCCTGGCCTCCGACGATTCCAGCTTCGTCAGCGGCGCCGAGCTCTACGCCGACGGCGGCACCGCCCAGGTGTGACCCGCGGCTCCTGCGCGCCGGTCCGCCGGCCAGGGGCTCTGGCCGGCGGCGCCGGCGGGGCGGACCGGCACCCAAAACGACCCGGCCCGCGCCCTCCCTTTGGAGAGGGCGCGGGCCGGCGTTGGTTGTAAGGCTGGTTGCTGAGTGCGGCGGGCTGATGGGGCTAGTTGGTGACCACGCCGGTGTTGGGATTGAGCAGGACCGGGGCGGCGTGGAGGTGGTGGAAGTCGAACATGTTCTGGACGGAGCCCGCGATGTCGTCGAAGGAGCCGCCGCCGATGCGGCCCAGGCTCCAGTTGTCTTCGATGAAGCGGATGGCGGAGCTCTGGTCGGTCGTGGTGTGGTCGACGAAGTTCTGCTTGGCGTAGGGCGAGATCACCAGCAGCGGGAGCCGCGGACCGTAGCCGCAGCGGCCCTGGATGCCGCCCAGGGGCGTGCCGGAACCGCAGACGCCGTTGCCGCTGAGGGCGTCGGCGGTGGTGGAGGAGGGGTTCACGATCGGCGACATGGCGTGGTCGTACCAGCCGTCCGAGTCGTCGTACATGATGAAGACGGCGGTGGAGCGCCATGCCGGGCTCTGCTGCAGGGCGTTGAGCACGGTGACCAGGAAGATCTGCTCGTCGAGCGGCGAGGAGTAGCCGGCGTGGCCGTCCTGGGCCTTGATCGCCTTGAGGAAGGAGACCGCCGGCAGGTTTCCGGCACGCAGGGCTTCGTAGAAGTTCGTCAGGTCGTACTGGTGGTTGGCCTGATCGGTGCGGCCGATCGCCGCGGTCGAGGTCGGCGGCAGGTGGTGCGGGTTGGCGCTCTGCGGGAAATATTCGAACGGCTCGTGATGGGCGCTGTAGTTGGTCTGCATCACGCCGCCGACGTTGGGGGTCTGCGAGGCGCAGACGGCGCCGCCGGCCGAGGTGCGCGAGCTGGGGGCGAAGCCGCCCTGGAACCAGCCCCAGGTGAGGCCCGCGGTGTTGAGCAGATCGCCGATGTTGGTGCCCGTCACGCCCAGCTGGCCCGGGGAGCCGCAATCGTCGTAGTAGGGATCGGGGTCGCCGATGACGGTCGAGCCGATGATGGCGCTGCTGTTGTCGCCGATGGTGTGATTGCTGTCGACGTAGCCGGTCTGGCCGGCGACCAGGTTGAGCGCGCCGACGGTCGAGGGACCGAAGGTGGTGCCGTAGGAGTTGTCGTTCAGCGCGAAGTGCTGCGCGTAATTCCACATCGCCGTCACGGTGCTGCCGTCGTAGTAACCCATGGTGAGGGCGGCGCCGTAGCCGTAATCGCAGCCGCTGCCGCCGACGCCGACCTGTTCGGGGAACTGGTCGAGCAGACCGCCGTTGGCGGCCTTCTGCTCGGGCGTGTAGTCGTGGTCCTGGTCGCAGGTGTAGTTCTGCACCCGGCTCAGGCGGAAGGGCGCCGCCGAGTTGGGGTTGCGGTCGGCCAGGGGGCCGGTCAGACCGTTCACCGAGGGCGTTCCGGCCGCCGGACGGAAGGTCGACTCACCCTTCAGATTGGCGGCGATCGGATACGACCCAAAATAGTGATCGAACGAGATGTTCTCCTGAAAGATCACCACCACATGCTCGATCGGCGTGGTGGTGCCGTGGCCGCTGGTCGGAGTGGCAGCCGGCTGCGCCGCGGCGGCGGGCTGGTCCGCGCCGTGCGCGGCAGGGGACAGAACGACGAGGGTGCCGGTCAGCAGCAGCGCCGCCAGGGCGCCGCGGACCAGGCGTTGGGTTGTCAACATGCACTTCCTCCTCTTGGGATGACGTTGGGACAGCCGCAAGCGTGAACGGAATGCCGGCAGGCGGCAGGCCGCGCGAGCGGACCAAGCCTGAGACACTGTCGCCAGCCTAGAGCTCGCGTGGGTCGCGCTCGCAACGCCGTGGTGAGCATCGCGCGCCGCGCCGGTGTCGGCGACGTGGCGGCAGTCGTCGCCGATCCGTCACGCCCGCGCCATCCGTGGCGGCTACAGTGCCGACCGCGGCGCTGGCAGCCGGCCTGCCCGCGGCAGCCGTGCCCGCGCGCCGAGGAGGAAACCCATGTCATCTTCGTGTAGATCGCTCGCAACGATCAGCGCGCCCGGCTCGCCCGACGCGCGTGGATCGCAACGCAGGGAAGGCGCGCGGCTTGCCCTGCTGCTCTTCGCAGCGCTCGCCGGCGGCGGCCTGGCGCGGGCGGGCTTTGCGATCAGCGCGCCACCTGCCACCACGCCGATCCAGCACATCGTGGTGATCTTCGAGGAAGACGTGTCGTTCGATCACTACTTTGCCACCTATCCGCACGCCGCCAATCCGCCGGGCGAGCCGCCGTTCCACGCCACCCGCGCCGCCTACACGCCGGCGGTCAACGGTCTGACCGACGTCCTGCTCGGCCACAACCCGAACCTTGCCGCGCCTTTCCGTCTGGGCCGGGCGCAGAGCTACACCTGCAGCCAGGATCACGAGTACACCGCCGAGCAGACGGCGGTCGACCTGGGAGCGATGGATCGCTTTGTCGAAACCTTGGGAGAGAGCGCCGCGACCTGTCCCGACTACGGGTTGGGCAAGAAGCTGACCATGGGCTACTTCGACGGCAACACGGTCGGCGCCCTGTGGAGCTACGCCCAGCACTATGCGATGAGCGACAACTTCTTCGGCACCACCTACGGCCCGTCGACGGTGGGAGCGCTCAACCTGGTGTCGGGCAAGGGGGGCCCCATCGATCCGCAGCACATCGCCGGCGACCTGAGCGGCGACGTGCTGGGGTCGACCGTGGTCGGCGAGCCGGAGCCGTATTGGGACGACTGCGCCGGCGTCGAACAGGTGGCGCTGACCGGCCGCAACATCGGCGACCTGCTGTCCGCCTCCTACATCACCTGGGGCTGGTTTCAGGGCGGCTTCGCGCCGACCGAAACCCACGCCGACGGCACCGTGGCGTGCGGCGCCAGGACGGCCAACCTGGCCGGCGCGCCGCAGATGGATTACAGCCCGCACGAGGAGCCGTTCCAATATTTCAAGCAGACCGCCAATCCGCATCACCTGCCGCCATCCGCAGCCAACATGATCGGTCACGGCGACCAGGCGAATCACCAATACGACCTGGCCGCCTTCTGGACCGCGGCCAAGGCCGGCAACCTGCCACAGGTCAGCTTCCTCAAGGCGAAGCGGGCGAGCGACGGCCACGCCGAATCCTCGTCGCCGCTCGACGAGCAGGCCTGGCTGGCCGCCACCATCAACCAGCTGCAGCAGCTGCCGGAGTGGAAGACGATGGCGATCCTGATCACCTGGGACGATTCCAACGGCTGGTACGACCACGTGCTGGGGCCGCTGGTCAATGCGTCGAACACCGCCGCCGACGCGCTCACCGGCGCCGGCAGCTGCGGTTCCGGCTCGCCGCTGGGCGGCGTGCAGGGGCGCTGCGGCTACGGTCCGCGCCTGCCGCTTTTGGCGATCTCGCCCTTTAGCAAGGTTAACTTTGTCGATCACTCGCTGACCGACCAGACGTCGCTGCTGCGCTTCATCGAGGACAACTGGAGCCTGGGCCGCCTGGGCGGCGGCTCGTTCGACGAGATCGCCGGCTCGCTCGGCAACCTTTTCGATTTTGGCCGCGATCCCCACGCCGGCACGCTGGTGGTGGACCCGGCGACCGGCGAGGTGAAGGCGGCGGCGGGCTTTGTGGCGCTCGAAGCCGCTGGCGGCGGCGACCCGCGGCCGGCGCCATGACGGTCACGCGTCGCCAGCTGCTGCAGTTCGCGGCGGCGGCGGGCGCCCGCTACGCCCTGCTGCCGCGGCGCCTCAACTGGGCGCAGCGCTCGCCCGACCTGACGCCGTTCGTCGACCCGCTGCCGGTGCCGCCGGTGCTGCAGGGGGCGGCGCGCTACGACGTGCACATGCGGGAGATCCTGCACAAGCTCCACCGCGACCTGCCGGCCACCCGCGTGTGGGCCTATCACGGCACCTTCATCGGACCGACCTTCGAGGTGCGCCGCGGCTCGCCCATCGAGGTGCAGTGGTTGAACGAGCTGCCGGAGCGCCACCTGCTGCCGATCGATCACGCCCTGCACGGCGCCGAGCGCGAGCTGCCCGCGGTGCGCACCGTCGTCCACCTGCACGGCGCCAAGGTGCTGGGCGACAGCGACGGCCATCCCGAAGCCTGGTTCACGCGCGACTTTGCCCGCACCGGCCGCATGTTTTCCCGCCGCACCGTGCGCTACCCCAACGAGCAGGCCGCGGCGGCGCTGTGGTATCACGACCACGCCCTGGGCATCACCCGCTTGAACGTCTACGCCGGCCTGGCCGGCTTCTACCTGATCCGCGACGACGTGGAGGACGCGCTGCCGCTGCCCCGGCGGCGCTACGAAGTGCCGCTGATGTTTCAGGACCGCTCGCTCAATGCCGACGGCTCGCTCGACTATCCGGTGCAGGGGCCGGTGGCGGCCGACGTGCCGGCGATATGGATCCCCGAGATGTTCGCCGACACCGGCCTGGTCAACGGCAAGGTGCTGCCGTTCCTGGCGGTCGAGCCGCGCAAGTATCGCTTCCGCATGTTGAACGCCTGCAACGCGCGCTTTCTCAACCTGTCGGTCGCCGGCGCCGGCGATCCGGCGGAGGTGCTGCCGCTGATCCAGATCGGCAGCGACCAGGGGCTGCTGCCGCGGCCGGTCGAGCTCAGGGAGCTGCTGCTGGCGCCGGCCGAGCGGGCCGACGTGGTGATCGATTTCGCCGCGCGCGCCGGCAAGGACTTGCTGGTGCTCAACAACGCGCCGGCGCCCTATCCCGGCGGCGGCGCGCTGGGGGCGGTGCCGATGTTCATGCAGTTCCGCGTCACCGGCAGCGTGACGCAGCCGGACCAGCCGCTGCCGGCGCGCCTGGCGGCGCCGCTGCCCGAGCCGCTGCCGCCGGCCGGCTGCGTGCGCCGGCGCCTGCTGATCGCCGAAACCGACGCCGCCTCCGGCGATCCGCTCATCGGCCTGCTCGGCACGGTCGAGGGCGGCGGCATGCGCTTCCACGCGCCGACGACCGAAAACCCGCGCGCCGGCGCGACCGAGATGTGGGAGCTGTACAACACCACCGAAGACGCCCACCCCATCCACCTGCACCTGGCGCGCTTTCAGGTGGTCGAGCGGCAGCTGTTCGATCTCAAGACATTTCAGGCCGGCGGCGGCATCCGCTTCACCGCTCCCCCCGAGCGCCCCGCCGCCAACGAGCGCCCCGCCTGGAAGGACGTGGTGGCGGCGCTGCCCGGCGAGCCCGACGCCGGAACCGGCCGCGTCACCCGCATCCTGCCGACGTTCGAGATGCCGGCCGGTCCCGTCCCCGCCCCCGGCACCCACCCCGACTACATGTGGCACTGCCACATCCTGGAGCACGAAGACAACGAGATGATGCGGCCGCTGCGGGTGATGCCCTAGTCCCGACGGGCCGCCCGCTGCTCGCCGGGACCCTCAAGCCGCGGTGGCCAGACCCTCCAGCCGGGCGGCCGCAAGCAGGCGATCGTCGCTGCAGACAAACAGGCAAGGCACCTGCAACCGATCCCTCAGCTCGATGCAGGAGGCGAGCTGAATGCCGTCCGCCGCGCGCAGCGCATGCCGAGTCAGAAGAGCCACGGCGCGCGCCACCACTTCGGGCCCCACCTCCACCAGGAAGAGCGTCGCGAAATCAACGCGCAACATCGCCAGCACCCGGTCGCGCTCCGCTGTCGAGAAAGCCCCCTCGCGGCAGCGGCGCGCCAGCGCCGAAGCGACTTCCGCCTCCGACAACCGGGATGCGGCGGCAATGCCGCCGCGGAGAAGGGAATTCAGGCGCTTGCCGCCGGGCTCCAGCACATATCGCTTGACCAGCGCGCTGGAGTCGAAATAGCGCACGTCCGGGGTGCGCTCCGCCGGCTCGGCAACGATCTTAGAAACGATCTTCCCGATCCTCCAGAACTGCTTGCGAAACCGACTGCCGCGATACGACAGGCTGAAAGTCCCGGAATACCGCGCGCTCCCGCACTTCCTGGCTGACCAGCCCCTGCGAGGCCAGGCGGTACAGCTGCTCTTCAAGGCCACCGCCGAGCGCCAGCGGCCGCAGCTCGGCAATCGGCAGCCCGCGCTCGGTCACCAGGATCGTCTCCCCAGCCTTGACGCGCCGCAGATAGGAGCCCAGGCGGGTCTTCAGCTCCCGACAGCCGACAGCAACCGGACGGGAAGAGCGGAGCGGAGCCATGTGGTCATTGTGGGCTCTTTGCGGTTCCGGGTCAAGTCGAGCGAGGACCCATCCGACGCGCTGCCTCTTCGGCAAAACCCTCCGCCCGCGCCCCCCGGCCCGATCGCGGACGTGCCGCAGGCGCGCCGCGGTCGGGGCAACGTACCAGCTGCTCAGTCGCGCGTCGAGCGCTGCGGCTCCCTGCCTTCCGGCCAGCTCGGCACGCCGGCATCCAGCGAGAGCTTTGCGCTCTTGACGAATCCGGCCACCATCCGCCAGAAGCCAGCGGCCAGCAGGAGCTCCACCAGCTCGTCGTGTCCGAAGGCCTTCTCCAGCGTCGCCCAGGTCGCGGGGGTGACTTGAGCGTCTGCGTGCATTTCGTCAGCCAGGTGGAGCAGCGCACGATCGGTCTGGCCATAGGCGTCGCATGCCGCAGGATCACGCACGCCCAGGATGTCCCTTTTAGGACAGAATCGACCCTGATTCTGGATGCCGCGCGTGCTATCGTGTCCCTTCGCTTAACCGAACCTGTTTGCTCATGCAATCCGTTCGCGCTGCGGGCTCCGAGACTGCCTGCTTCGAGCTGCCGGCGGCCAGGGGTGTGCGGGTCCGCGGCGACTGCGGACGCGCCGACCGCCGCATCGCGGTCGGGCTGATCCTGCTGGCGTTCGCTGTGTACAACCTCAACTTCCGCGTCATCCAGGACGGCGACACGGTGCCGACGCGCCTGCTGCCGTTCGCCATCTGGCGGTCGGGGACGGTGAGCCTCGATGCCGTGGGCGAGCTGGCGACGGCGGTGCCGCCGGGCAAGGCGTACCACGATGCCTACTGGCTGGCGTGGCGCGGCGGGCATCTCCACTCGACGTACCCGATCGTGGCGCCGGTGCTTTTGGCGCCGCTCTATGCGCCGGCCGTCGGCTATCTTGCCTGGGCGGGGTGGGAGCCGTGGCGGCTCCAGAACACCTCGCTGCGCATGGAGAAGCTGACTGCTGCGCTGGTGGCGGCGCTGTCGGTAGGCCTCTTCTATGTGCTGGCGCGGCGGCGTGTCGAGCGCTCACCGGCCTTCCTCGGCGCCATCGCCTACGGCTTCGCCACGGGCACGTGGGTCATTTCCAGTCAGGCACTGTGGGTTCACGGCCCGGCCGAGCTGCTGGCAGTCTGCCTGCTGCTTGCGGCGACCGTGCGCCAGCCGTCGATCGCGAGCCTCGGCGGAGCTGGTGTAGCCGCCGGCCTTGCGGCGGTCAACCGCCTGCCGGATGCCGCGCTGGTGGTGGTCCTGATCGTGCTCGCGCGGTGCGCGCGCTGGCGGGTGCTGTGGGCGGTGGGCGCCGCAGCGCTGGCGGCCGCGCCGTTCCTGCTCTACAACTTCAACACATTCGGGCACTGGGCCGGCGGCTACGCCTGGGCCGCCACGGGCTCCCACCCATACCTCGCCTTCCCACAACTGCCGGGAGTGGCCGGGTTGTTGGTGAGCCCCGCCAAGGGGCTCCTGGTCTTCTCTCCCTTCTTCATCTTCCTGGCTGGACGCTTCGTGCCGCGGAAGCTCCAGCTTCCGCCCGGAGCGACCGCTGGCGTCGAGGTGGCCCGGGAGCCGCTTTACCTCCTCGACCTGGCCGTGCTCGCCGCCTTCCTGGCGCAGCTCTACGCCTACAGCCGCTCGGACTTCCGGGCCGGCGCGTGCTACGGCCCGCGCTACCTGACGGACAGCTATCCGCTCTTGATCTGGCTGCTCCTGCCGGTCATCGCCCGGCTGCGCGGCAACTGGCTGCGAGCCTTCCTCGTCGCCGTGGCCGCTGGCATCGCGATCGAGGGGGTCGGCGCCTTCTGCTATCCGCGCGGCCACAGCGACGCTCTCTTCTACCCGCCCACACTCTCCCGCCGCATCATCGCGCCGAGCGTCTGGTCGCCGGCCAACGTCCCCTTCCTGCTCGAGGCGCGAGCCGGCATTGCGCCGTCCGAGCTGCTGCCGCACCGCGAGCAAGCCGGGACTTCCACGCTCCGCCGGCCCTAGCCTTATCAGCGGATCATCTGGCAGTCGCACCTCCCACGGGAGTTTCTCAAAGAGATGGGAGTGCTGCAGCAGCGTCGCCATGCAGTCAGGTCTCCAACACCTCGCCGGAAAGGTCGACCCGGCGGCGCAGGTTCTGGCGTCGCATGAATTGTCGGACGTAGTCAAGTGCGCGGCCGCGATAGGTGTCGTAAAGCGGGTTCCTGGTGGGCTCGTGGTGGACGGAGACGGCTTCCGTATAGCCCACGCGGATCTTGCCCAGATGAGTGTAGAAGTAGGCGAAGTGCTCGCCGATCTTCAGCGCCTCGTCCCAACGGTATCGACGGAGCACGCGAGCAGGCGCCAACAATTGGCTGGGCGCGAAGTCGACCAACCGCACCGGTCCCACCTCTCCGCGCGACGCCCGGTGGCATTCCACCACGCCATCGCTCACCGAGTACAATCCCCAGAAGCCGGTGCTGTCGTCGATCCCTAGAAGGTCGACCCGCGCCGCCTCGAGAAGCTCCTCTGCCCTGCGCAGGTCCGTGTCCTGACCGAAGAAGCAGTCGTCATCGCAGTTGAAGACGTAGTGCGTCTTCGCCAGGCGGACGCCGTGATTGCGTCCTGCCGAAACGCCGACGTCGAAGCCGAGGTGAACGTAGAGCGTCGCAGGTTCGTGCGCGGAGCGCGCCAGGAGTGCGCGATTGGCCTCGCGGCTGTCGTCGACGACGACTACCGGGATCGCCGGGTAGCGCGCCCGGATGCTGGTGATCAGGCGATCGACCGCTTCCGGACGCTCGAAGGTTTTGATCACGACGGTCGTTTGCCGCGGAGGTTCCATGAGCACAGTCTTGTTACCCAGGAGCATTCATGCGTCGAGCTGCTGGCATCGCGGGGTCTACCTGGTGCTCAACCGCTTGTGGGCTGACTCCGCGAGGGGGCATCGACCGCGGCTATTCGCCGCGCCGTGCCTCGACCCAGAAGGCGGAGCAGCCATGCGCGACAGCGCCAGGCTCGCGTGCCTTCCATGAACCGGACGCGGTCCTGCCAGCGTCCGAGCTCGTTGTGGAGCCGCTCGCGTTCGGCGGCGAGGAGATCGTTCGCCGTACGGAGTTTGGCTTCTGCCGCGGCCCGGTCTTCCTGCATCGCAACCAGCAGGTGCGGGAACCGCGATAGGTATAGCCGCTCATGCCTGCGGACGATGCACTCCTGGAGGGGCATGCTGAATTCCCTACGCTCGCACATCGAGACCATCGAATGAGGGCGCAAGCGATGATCGAAGCTCAGCACCGGCAGGTGACGGAATCCCCAGCCCTGCTCCGCGAGCGCAATCCAAAACTCCCAGTCCTCCCAGGCGGGGAGCTCGCGGGCGTAGCCCCCGCAACTCGACCAGGCCTCCTTTCTGAATACCGCGCAGGAGGCCACGTAGTTGCCGCATAGCATTCGGTCGAGGTCGAAATCCGGGACCTTGATATCGGCGGACCGCAGGCCGAACGTGTGGCGATCACCGTAGACCACCCCGAGGCGAGGCTCCTCATCGAGAAGCGCCACCGCCGCCTCGACGAAATGCCCACGCAGGCGGTCATCGGCGTCCAGGGTCAGGATGTAGGGCCCCTGGGCGCGGGCGATGCCCGCATTGCGGGCCTGCGACAGACCGACGCCCACTTCGTCCAGGATGTCGTAGCCAGCCTGTCGCAACCGACCCAGGACCTCGAGGGTTCGCGGCTGCCGAGAGCCGTCGTTGACGACAATGATCTCGCTGGTGGGCGCCGCGGCCTTCACGCTTGCGACGGCCTCGACGAGCAGCTCGCCGTGGTCGCGGCAGGGGATGACCACCGATACGCGCGGCGAGGCCGGTTTCGGCCGTGTCCGGGCTGAGCGCCGCTCGCGCACCAGGCCGGTCACCGGCAGATCGGCAGCCTCCTGCAGCTCGCCGTACAGGCCGAAAGCCTCGGGGCTGGTGGCCGCGACCAGATCGATCAGGGGGTGATCCAGAGGGTGGGCGCGCAGTCCCTCGTCTCCACGCAGGCGGGCAGGCAAATCGAGCTCCAGCGGAAGCCCGAACCGTGCAGCCAGGAGGTCGGTGAACCTGCGCGGCTCGGACAGCACGGCTTCGATCGAAATGAGGAGCGAGCGCTCTGCGTGGCGGCGACGAAAGTCCAGCAACCGGCGATTGTAGAAAGTCCAGATGCGGTAGCCATACTCCGGATTGCTCAGAAAGACGTCGGCACCGATCCGCTGCATGGCGTCGGCCACATCCCAGGGTGCCCGGTAGACAAGCAGATAGCCAGGCGCGAGCCCGGCGTCCTTGGCCAGATCGTCCCAGAAGTCGAGCACCAGCGTCGTGCGCGGATCCTTCCACCCCCAGCGGCATCCATCGTCGTGGGCCATCAGCAGCTCGCGTGCCGAATCCTTCACAGCGGCTGCAGGGCCAACGTCCCACGCCTCGGTCTCCGTCCAACCCCAGTCCCGATGTCCGGCCGCGGCCTCTGTGCAGGAGAGCATCAGCTGCCGGTTGACGGCGAGGAACTCCTGGTCCTCGAAATAGCCGCGCGGATTGTTGGCATCGGCCGCGACGAGCCGCGTCCCCATCGCGACACCGCCAGCGGCGAGGATCGAGGCCAGGTAAGACGTGCCGGAACGATGCATTCCAGCCACGACGATCGGCGAAACATGGGGGGTTCCTGCGGTGGTGGAGCCTGAGGTCCGCTCCTTCATGCTGCGAAATCTACCGCATTTCCAGGCCCAGGGCGGTGAATCCTGCCCGCGAGCGGATCACCAGAGGCCACGCAGCCCCAGTGATTGCCGGCGGGCGGGCGCGGGCGGTCAGGCGGGCTCGGCGGTACCGCCCAGGTAGGCGGCGCGGACGCGGGGGTCCTGGCGCAGGTCGGCGGCGGGGGCGTCGAGCTGGATGCGGCCGTGCTCGATGACGTAGCCGTAGTCGGCGAGGTCGAGGGCGCGATAGGCGAGCTGCTCGACCAGGAGCATGGTGAGGCCGCGCTGCTTGAGGTCGTGCAGGCGGCGGAAGACTTCGTCGATGAGCAGCGGGGCCAGGCCCATGGAGGGCTCGTCGAGCATCAGCAGGGTGGGCCGCAGCATGAGGGCGCGGCCGATGGCGAGCATCTGCTGCTCGCCGCCTGAAAGGGTGCCGGCGAGCTGCCCGATGCGGTCCTTGAGGCGCGGGAAGAAGTCGAAGACGGCGGCGCAGTCGGTGGCGAGCTCGGCGCGGGAGCGGGTGCTGCGCAGGCTGAAGGCGCCGAGCAGCAGGTTGTCGTGCACGGTCTGGTCGGGGAAGACGTGACGCCCCTCGGGCACGTGCGCGACGCGCAGGGCGGCGATCTTGTGCGGCGGCAGGCCGGTCAGGGAGCGGCCGGCCAGGGTGACGGTGCCGGCGGTGGGGGTGAGCAGGCCCGAGATGGCGCGCAGCAGGGTCGTCTTGCCGGCGCCGTTGCCGCCGATGACGCAGACGACCTGCCCGGGGGCGACGCGCAGCGAGACGCCGTGGAGGGCGCGCACCAAGCCGTAGTGAACGACCAGGTCGTGCACCTCAAGCATGGAGGCCTCCGGCGGCGGCAGTGCCGAGATAGGCGCCGATGACGCGCTCGTCCTGCCGCACCTGGTCGGGGGTGCCGTTGGCGATGCGTTGGCCGAAGTCCAGCACGGTCACCTCGTCGGAGACCGACATGACCAGGTCCATGTGGTGCTCGATCAGGAGGATGGCCAGACCGCGCCGGCGCAGGGCGTCGATCAGGGCATCGATGGTGGCGATCTCGCCGCTGGTCAGGCCCGCGGCCGGCTCGTCGAGCAGCAGCACTGCCGGATCGCCGGCCAGGGCGCGGGCGATTTCCAGCAGGCGCTGCTTGCCGTAGGGGAGGCTCTTGGCCGGCTCGGCGGCGCGCTCGGCCAGGCCGACGAAGGCCAGCAGGTCGAGCGCCCGCGCCCGCGCCTGGCGCTCCTCGCGGCGCGACCGCGGGGTGGCCAGGAGCACCGGCGCCAGGCCGCCCTGGAAGGTGTGCTGCAGGCCGACCAGCACATTTTCCAGGACGCTCATCTGGCCGAAGAGCGCGACGTTCTGGAAGGTGCGCGCGAGCCCCAGGCGCGAGATCTGGTGGGGCGCGGCGTGCGCGATGGAGCGCCCGCGCAGCTGGATGTCGCCGGCGCTCGGCCGGTAGATGCCGGACAGAAGGTTGACGGTGGTGGATTTGCCGGAGCCGTTGGGGCCGATGAGCGCATGCACGCGGCCGGCGCGCAGCACCAGGTTCAGGCGGTCCACCGCCACCAGGCCGCCGAAGGCGATGGTCAGGTCGCGGGTGGTGAGCACGGCATCGCCGGCGGTGCCGGCGAGATTGGTGGGGTTGGCGACGTTGGCAGCGTTGCCGGTGCCGGTAAGGTTGGCGGCGTTTGCAGGGTTGGCGGCGTCATCGGCGCGGCGGCGCGGGGCGAAGCGGCGGACCAGCGCTCCGGCCAGGCCGGCGATGCCGTCGGGGCGCAGGTAGAGGGTGATCAGCAGCAGGGCGCCGAAGATCATCAGCTGGTATTCGGCGATGGCGTTGAAGATGTCGGGCACCACGATCACCACGAAGGTGCCGACCAGGTTGCCGAGGATCGAGCGGGTGCCGCCAAAAATCAGGGCGATCAGAAAGAGGATCGACAGCTGCAGCGAGAAGGTGGGCGGGCCGATGTACTTGTCGACGTGGACGAACAGGGCGCCGGCCAGCCCCGCCAGGGCGGCGCTCAACACGAAGGCCGCCAGCTTGAAGCGATAGCGGTTGACGGCGCAGCATTCCGCGGCGATGGCGTTTTCGCGCAGGGCTTCGAAGGCGCGCCCCCAGTAGCTGGCGGCGAGGCGATGGACCGCCACCAGCGACAGCACCATCAGCGGGTAGACCAGGTAGTAGAAGTGGTTGCCTTCGAAGTCCAGGGGCCCCCAGCGCAGCGCCGGCACGTCGCGGATGCCCTGCGAGCCGTTGGTCAGGCCGACGGCTTCGTTGGCGACGGTCTGCACGATGAGGCCGAAGGCGATGGTGGCCATCGCCAGGTAAGGGCCGGTGAGGCGCAGCGCCGGCATCCCGAGCAGCAGACCGAAGAGTGCGCCGACGACCACCGCCGCGGGCGCCGCCAGGAAGAACGGCGTCCCCAGCTTCCACATCAGGATCGCCGCGGTGTAGGCGCCGGCGGCGAAGAGTCCGGCGTGGCCGACCGAGACCTCGCCCGAGTAGCCGACCACCAGGTCGAGCCCGGCGATGACGATGGTGAAGATGCAGATCTTGGCCAGGACGCTGTGGATGTAGTACTCGTTGGCGCTGGCGAGCGGCGCGAAGGCGCCGGCGACGACCAGCGCCGGCAGGGCGAAGCGGCGGACGGCGGCGCCGGCGCGTCCGCCGGCGAAGCTGCCCGCCAAGCCGTCGCTCCCCACGTTTCAGACCTTGGTGATCGATCGCCGGCCGAAGATGCCGGAAGGTTTGATCAGCAGGATGAGGATGAGCAGGATGAATCCGGGCGTGTCCTTGTAGCCGGTCGAAATGTAGCGCGCGGTCAGCTGCTCGGCCAGGCCGATGAGCAGGCCGCCGACGATGACGCCGACGCCGGATTGCAGGCCGCCGACGATCGCCACCGCGAACGCCTTGATGCCGAGCAGCACACCCAGGGTGGGGCCGGCGAGCGTCAGCGGCGCCACCAGGACGCCCGAGACCGCGGCGATGGAGGAGCTGAGGATGAACGAGGCGGTGATCGCCGCCGGCACGTTGATGCCGGCCAGCGCCGCCGCCTCTTTGTCGGCCGCCACCGCGGTGACCGCCTTGCCCCACAGCGACCAGCGGCGGAACGCTTCGACGCCGGCCATGATCAGGGCGGCGGCGGCGATGACCAGCAGCTCCTGCGGCAGCAGGCGCAGGCTTCCCAGGCGCAGCGGCGCGCCGCCCAGGGGCGCCGGGAACGAATAGTCGTCGGTGCCCCAGATCCGCTCCGCGGCGTTGCGCGCCACGATCCCCAGGGCGACGGTGGCGAGCACCCAGGCGACCGGCGAGCCGGTGCGCAGCGCCGGCCGGATGGCCAGGTGCTCCAGCACGAGGCCGAGCAGGATGCCGGCCAGCGCCGCGCCCAGCAGCGCCGCCGGGTAGCCCAGCTTGAGGCGCACGTCCAGGGTCAGGCCGACCAGGGCGCCCAGCATGAGGAATTCGCCCTGGGCGAAGTTGACGGTGCGCGAGGTCGAAAAGGTGATGCTGTAGCCGAACGCCACCAGCGCGTAGATCATGCCCAGGGCGATGCCGGACAGGATCAGCTGAACCAGGTCGCTCATGGGCGTTCGCCGCGCGGGTGTGCGACGGTCAGGGTTTCGGCGGCTGGACCTGGCCGCCCTGCACGACGCCCATGACGACGTTGGCGCTGTGAATGGCTTCGTGATCGGTGGCGCTGAACGGCTGCGAGAAGGTGGCGATCACGCCGTCATAGGGCTTTTGCAAGGTTTCCAGCGCCGCCTTGATCTGCGGCCCGGCGGTCGAGCCGGCCTGCTGGATCGCCTGGGCGATCAGGTAGAGCGAGTCGTACCCCTGTGCTGCCGACACGGCGGACGGGATGCGATCGTCCTTGAACTTCCGCTGATAGTCGGCGATGAACTGCTTTGCCTTGGCGGTGGCGGCGCCGTTCTGGATGAAGGTCTGCGGCATGGTGGCGCCGTCGCCGTTGGCGCCCGCGGCTTCGATGAAGTTGGACATCGACAGCGTCCAGCTGCCGATCATCGGCACCTTGTAGTCCAGCTTCTGCATGCCGTTGGCGATCTGCGCCAGCTCGGGGCCGATGCCGTAGACGAGCAGCGCCTGGGCGCCGGCGGCGCGCGCCTGTTCGAGCTGCGGCGTCATGTCGGTGTCCTTGATCTTGAACTTGCCGACGTAGACCGGCTGCACCCCGGCGGCGGCGATCGCGGTCTGCATCTTGGTGCAGCCGTTCTGGCCGTAGTTGGTGTCGTCGCACAGGAAGGCAACCTTTTTGAGCCCGCGCTTGACGACCGCTTCGTGCACGATCATTTCGGCCTGGATGTTGTCGCTGGCGGCGATGCGGAACACGTAGTTGTCGGGATTGTCCTTGAACAGTTCGTTGACCGGCGCCCCCGCCGAGACGTTGATCAGCAGCGGCACCTTGGCCTGCATCGGATATTTGTAGCTGGCCAGGGCGACGCCGGTGTTGATCGGTCCGAGCACGGCGACGACCTTTTGATTGCTGACCAGGTCCTGCATGACCTGGGCGCCGCGCTCGTTGGTGGCCTGATCGTCGCGCTCGACCAGCTCGATCTGCTTGCCGAGCACGCCGCCGTGGGCGTTGATCTCGTCGGCCGCCAGGCGCACGCCGTCGCGCATCGACAGCCCCATGGGCGACGAGCCGCCGGTCAGCGGGCCGTAGACGCCGATCTTGATGGTGTCGCCGCCGCCGGCACCACCGGCGCCCGGACCGCTCCCCGGCTTGGCGCAGCCGGCGACGAGCGCCAGGGCGAGCAGGGGCAGCGCCAGAAGGGTGGCGGTCCGCAGCAGGGTGCAGGTGGGTCGCGATTGCCGGAGCTGGGCTAGGAGCATGGAAACCTCGCCAGGTTCAAGGGCCGCGTTGTGGTCGGCTCGACCCTGGGCCCGGTACCGAGCCCGGTCGATCGCCGCCGCGCGATCCTGTGTCATTGCTAGCACGATCGTTGCCGGGAGAATACCATTTCGTCACACGAGCGCCATAGCCGGCCGGACTCGGGGTCATGGCGACTGCGCTGGCCGGGGGGGCGGTCGGGGCTGTCGCCTATCACGGCGGTCCCTGCAGATCAGTCGCGGCTGCCGCCTGTCGCGACACTCCCGGCGGGGCGGTCGGGGCTGTCGCCTGTCCCGACATTCCCGGCAGGTTATTTCTTTGCAGCAGGGCGCAGCGGGCGGGGTTTTGGGGGTCCAAGGCGTCGATGCGATGGAAATTGGCCTGCAGGTAGGTCCAGGTCTGGGGGTGGGTGTTGGCGAAGGTCAGCTCTTCCTGGCGGTCGACGGTGGCGTCCGTCAGGATGACCCAGGCGACGTCGTGGCGGCGCAGCTCGTCGACCATGCGGCGGTCGAGCGGTCCGGCGGCCGGCCAGAGGGGGTAGATGTCGTAGACCGGCGACGTGCGCCCCAGGAACGGATACAAGCCGGGCAAGTTGGGAGCCATCAGGACGGGGGCGCCGGGAGGGATGCGGGCGGCGGCGCTCCGTGCCCAGGCCAGCAGGCCGGCGGTGGGCGGCCGCAGGTAGAGCGTTTCGCCGGCGACCTGGGCGGCGACCGAAGGTCTGCCGCTCAGAACGCGAAAGAACGGCTGGGCCGGCACCGCGGTGGCAGTGGTGATCCCGCAGAGCGCCAGGGCGACCGAGGCCGCGGCCAGCCATCTCGTCCCGCGGGCGGCCGGGCCAGGCGCCGAATCGCCGCAACCTGCGGGGTCGGGCGCAGTGGCGCTACTGCTGGCGGCGTCTGGCGCCCTGGGCGTGCGGCGCCGGTTCAGGATCGCCGCGGCGGCGCCGCCGGCGGCGCGCGGCAGGGCGACCAGACCCAGGAGCAGGGGCGGGATGCTGGGCGCCAGGTGGGCCAGGTCGGCGCGCGAAAATGCGTGGTGGGTGTAGACGCTGCCGACGACGACGGCGGCGGCGAACAGCGCGTGCCGCCGCAGGCGCGGGCCGGGCAGGCAGAGCACGGCGATGGCGCCGCCGATGAAGAAAGCCGCCATCAGCAGGAAGCAGAAGCTGATGCTGAAGGTCTGGGCGGCCGCCCACGGCGTCAGGCCGGAGTACTGGAAGCGCCAGGGCCAGGGTACCGGCAGCGGAAAGTTGGTACGCCCTTCGTGCACGAAAAAGAGGATGGAGTCCAGGTAGCTGCGCCAAAAGCCGGGCACCAGAGCCAGCATGGCAAGCAGCGGCGCCGCACCCAGGAGGATGCCCGCCGTCCAGGCTCCCAACCGCCCCGCCAGCCGGCGCAAACCGCGCCCGCCATCGCGCAGGTGGAGGAGCAGGATGAGCGCGAAAAAGGCGACCCCCAGGTAGAGGCCGTGGTTTTTCCCCATGAAGACGCCGAAACCGACCAGGGCGCCGGCGATGCAGTGCCGCCGGGCGGTCGGGCGCTCGATCAGGGCGACGGCGGCCAGCACCGCCGCCATGGTGATCGCCGGCTCGAACAGCTTGTTGCGCGGCAGCAGCCAGAGCGTCAGCACGATGCCGACCGCGGCCAGGCCCAGGCGGCTGGCGACGGCGCGGCGCGCCGCGAGCAGGCCGCAGAACAGGCCGAGCGCGGCAAAGACAGCCGTGCTGATGCGCAGCCCCAGCAACCCCTCCCCGACCAGCGGCGTCCACGCCGCCGCCCAGCCGTAGCGGCCGGGGTCGTAGGAATAGAAATCCCGCAGCGGCACGGCGCCGTGCGCGACGGCCACCGCGCCATACCAAAGGAATCCCTCTTCGTTGAACGTGAAGTCAATCCGCAGCTGCGCCAGCAGCAGGCCCGCCACCAGCATCACGGCCAGCAGCGCCGGCAGCAGGACGCCGAAGTGGGCCTCAGCCGGCGGCGGAGGCGCCAGCGCTTCGCCTATGGGCGTCGCCGGCGGCAAGCCGCGTGTGGAGGCAGATGGGCCAGCGGGGGTCAGGGAATCGGAAGCCGGCACCATATGAAAGCCGAGAAGGGGCGGAGACAAGTGAGTCTAGCATCGCGGCTACCGCGCCGGCGGGGACACGATAGCTGTGTTGCGCCGTGCAATTCGCAACAGCGCAATCCTGCATTCGCCATTCAGCGGTTGTTGCCGCGTAGTCCCGAAGCCATCATGTACGCGCAGGCGGAACGCGCCGACTTGGCTCCCATACCGCGGCGGGCCTGCTGGCCTTGACGAGCACATGCCAAATCAGTGTGTTGACGCAGGTGAATGGATACCGGTAGGCTGTATTCCGCTTCAGAGCTGCAGACGCCGGAATTAGCAAACGCGCGGGCGTGGCGCTCGACCGCTGTCGGGAATGTACTCAGCGGCCGGCGCCCTCATCGTCCGAGGTTCCTTGCTGACCTGCCGGAGGTGATAATGCGGCACGTGGTTCGAGCGCCTGTGCGGTTCCGTCTCGATGCATCGGGCGCAGTCCGAGCCGGCATACGGTTCGTTGTCGCAGCATGCTCCCTGGCAGCTCTGGCCACCACCACGCTGGCCGCACAGACGGTGACGCTTCAGGCGAGCGCCGACACCACTCTCAAGCAGGGCAGTCCCAACAAGAGCTTTGGCGGTGAGGCGAGCCTGACCATCAAGGAAGGCGGCAGCCGCGTTCTCCTCCAGTTCGACGGCGGCGCCATCGCTGCGGCGGTGGCCGGCGGTAGCCTGGCCTCGGCAGAACTTCAAGTCTACATGGGCGCCAATGCGGGGAATTGGGGCGCCACAGGCCGCACCGTGGACATCTATCAGCTCACAACCGCGTGGACGGAGGGCGGAGCGACCTGGAACTGCGCCGCCGATCCGAACCCTGGGCATACCGGTGCCGGCTGCACGAGTCCCTGGTCCGGCGGCACTCCCGCACAGGGCGGCAATGGCGCGAGCGGAGACGGCGAGGCGACCGACACGGCGCTCATCACGAACGGCACCAGCGGCTGGGTGACGTTCGACGTGACCTCGGATGTCGCGGCGTTTCTCACCGGCACGCCGAACAACGGATGGCTCCTCCAGAAGACGGACGAGGGCCAGGCGGGCAGGATCGATCTGGTCTCGCGGGAGGGAACGGCGGGCCTCGGCCCGAGGCTGATCCTGGTCAGCCAAAGCGCCACCTTCGACACGGTGCCGCCGTCACTCGCCATCGTGTCGCCGTCACAGCCGGTCTTGGTGAACGTGCCCGCACCGGCGGTTGGCCTCACCTATCAAGACCCCGGCTCGGGCGTCGACACCTCGACACTTCGAGTCGCAATCGACGGTCAGGATTTCAGCTCGGGATGCAGCATCGGAGCGCAGGCGGCGAGTTGTCAGGCGCCTGTGCTGGCCGCCGGCGCTCACACCATCACGGCGAGCGTGAGCGATCGCGCAGGCAACGTCGCTACGGCCACGACGAACTTCCAGCTGCTCCTCGGTCCCGGCATCTCTACTCTCACTGTCCCGGTGAGCGCCGACACCTTCGTCACCGCCATGAGCCCCGACCATGAGCACGGGCGCGCCGCCGTGCTGCGGGTCGAAAAGAGCGGCCCGAGCCGGGCACTGGTCGCGTTCGACCCCGGAAGCCTCGCGGCCGCTGTGGCCGGCAACCAGGTGCTGGCGGCTCAGCTTCAGCTCGGAGTCGCCGCGAATGCCAAGAATTGGGGAGCGGCCGGGCGCACCATCGGCGCCTACCGGCTGACCACGGCATGGTCCGAGGCGGCGGCGACCTGGGACTGCCCTGCCGATACCAACTTGGACAATGCCACACCCGACTGCGCGGCACCGTGGAACGGCGGCTCGTTCGTGGCCACGCCGACTGCAACGGCGCTGATCACGCGGCAGACCATAGGGAGCGTGAGCTTCGATGTGACCGCCGACGTGACCGCCTTCCTCGCCGGCACCGCGAACGACGGTTGGCTGATCGCGAAGACCGACGAAGCGCTGGCCGGGCGGATCGATTTCGCCTCGCGCGAGGCGAGCTCAGGCCAGGCGGCGCAGCTCATCGTTCAGGTCCAGGTCCCGGCGCCGCTGCCAACGGTAGCGATCACCTCGCCGCCCGACGGCTCCTACGCGCGTACTGCGATCGTCCAGGTCACCGGGCAGGCGGGTGGGTCCGCGACCAGCGTGTCGGTGAACGGTCAGGCGGCGACGCTCGGTCAGGGCGGCGCCTTTACCACGCAAGTCACCTTGATCCCAGGTGCCAACTCGATCGTCGCCGTCGCCTCCGACGCCGCCGGCAACCAGGCGGCGGCCACGGTCAGCGTCATTCTCGACACCACGCCCCCGACCGTGACGCTGACCTCGCCGCTGCCCGGAGCAATCACGAACCAGCCGCAGGTCGTGGTCTCCGGCACTGCGCTCGACGACAACGGCGTCGCCTCCCTCATGGTTGCCGGCCAGGCGGTTGCGCTCTCGGGCAGTCAGTTCTCGACCACGGTCCACCTGGCTGCGGGATCGAACCCGATCATGGTCACCGCCACCGACTTGGCGGGCAACACAGAGACCGTTTCGGTCACCGTGACGCAGTTCAGCGTGCCGGTGGTCTCGATCTCGGCGCCGGCCGACCTGAGCTATGTGAACGCCACCACGGTCACTGTGAGCGGCACCGCCACCGGCGCCACGAGCCTCAGTGTGAACGGCGTGGCGGCGGTGCTCTCGGCCTCTGGCTTTACCGCCGCCGGCGTGCCCCTCATCGAAGGCGGTAATACGCTCACCGCCACGGCTACCGACGGTCAAGGCCACGTGGGGATCGCGAGCATCAACGTGGTGCGCGACCTGACGCCGCCGCACGTCGCGATCTATACCCCGGCCGCCGGTGCCACGATCACCGGCTCGTCGGTCACCGTCTCCGGCCTGGTGAACGACATCGTGGCCGGCACCGTCAACACCAGCAACGCGACGGTGACCGTGAACGGCATTCCAGCGACGGTCGCCAACCGCTCCTTTATAGTCCCCACTGTGCCGCTGCAACCGGGCAACAATATCCTGACGGCCGTGGCGGTCGATGCCGCCGGCAACCAGGCACAGGCAACGGTCACAGTGCGCCAGATGACCCCGGCCGGTGCGCGCATCGCGGTGGCGGCCGGCAACAGCCAGAGCGCGCCGATCGTGACATCGTTGCCGCAGCCCCTGGTGGCCGTGTTGCTCGACCCTTCCGGTCAGCCGGTCGTGGGGCAGCAGGTGCTCTTTCAGGCCATTGGCACCGACGGCACCTTCGACAACGGGCGGCGCACCTATGCCGTGACGAGCGATGTTTCGGGCCAGACCACGGTGCACTTTACGGTAGGGAGCCACGCCGGCGCGGGCAACCAGATGGTGAAGGCAACGGCACCCGGCTTCAGCGGGCCGGCGCAGTTCGTGGCCAGTGCGCAGCCAGGAAGCCCGACGCTCCTCGTGGTCGATTCGGGTGACCAGCAGCAGGGCGTCGCCGGCCAGGCCCTGCCGCTCCCCCTCGTGGCGGTCGTGGTCGATGCCGGCGGCAACCGTCTGGCCGGCGTCGCGGCGACGCTCAAGGTGGTGAAGGGGGCCGGCACCTTCACAAACGGTCAGCCAACGGTCTCCTTGACCTCCGACACCGACGGGCGGCTCATCGCCTCGTTCATCACCGATCCCGCGGAGGGAGTGGCCAACAACGTGGTGGAAGCGACGATCGACGTCCTGCCCACGGGGCCGGTGGTGAGCTTCACGGCCTCAGCGCTCGCAGCCTACGACCCGGCGCTCACCGCGATCAGCGGCGTCGTGCTCGACAACAGCAACCAGCCGGTGCCGGGAGCCACCCTCCGCATCCTCGGCACGGCGCTCACTACCGAGAGCGACCCGCAGGGCCTCTTCCAGCTCGCAGCAGTACCCGCCGGCACGCTCCAGCTTGTCGTGGACGGCAGCACCGTCCAGCGTCCCGGCTCCTGGCCACAGCTGGAGTTCAACCTGACGCCGGTGCCCGGCCGTAACAACACCCTGCGCATGCCCGTCTACCTGCTACCGCTGAACCTCGAAAATGGCATCGTCGTGGATGAGACGCACGGCGGCACGCTGACGCTGCCCCAGCTGCCGGGCTTCGCCCTCACCATCAAGCCGGGATCGGTCACCTTCCCCGGCGGTGGAAGGAGCGGGACTGTGAGCGTGACCGTGGTGCACAGCGACAAGGTGCCGATGGTGCCGAACTTCGGCCAGCAGCCCCGCCTGATCGTCACCATCCAACCGGCAGGAGCGCAATTCAATCCGCCCGCGAACCTCAGCATGCCGAACGTCGAGGGTTTCCCCGCCGGCAAGGTCGCGGAGCTCTACTCCTTCGACCATGACCTCGGCCACTTCGTGAGCATCGGCCCCGGCACCGTGAGCGACGACGGCACCGTCATCACCTCGAACGCGGGGGTGGGCATCGTCAAAGCTGGCTGGCACTGCTGTGGCTTCCCCCAGGGAAGCGGGGCTCCGAATGCCTGTCCTGAGTGCGCGCCGTGCACCGGCGCCCAGTGCACGCCGCAGCTTTGCAAGGCTTGTGCTGCGCCTGGGCTGTACTGCGACTCCGCCGCAACCTGCGTACCCGGTCTCCAGCTAATCCCCAGCCTTTGCGATGGTCTCAAGGTTGAGGAAAAAGGCCTTGTGCAGGGACCATGCAGCCTGGTTCCGGAACTAAAAGGGCTTCCAGATATTTGTGGCGCTGCCGCGGCCATCGACTATCCGAACGTCGTTATTACCAAGCCTTCAGCCTGCGCGAGTGTAGATCTATCCGGCGGCGAGTGGCGCGAGGTCATGACTTCGGATAACGGATGCCATCAATCTGGCGGGGTGAGAGATGGAAGCTGCATCATTTCCAGCCCAGGGAACCGCTTAGGTCCCGCAGGGAAAGTTTGTCGGGACTACCTGTATTCCTGTGACTATCTCTCCGAATTGACCACCTGTAGAGAGACAAGACTACAGCGAATTTATGTCGGCTCGTGCCACGTTGCCACAAAGAGACTGGTCTTTGATATTACTGTCGCTGCCGATGGCGCTAGTTGTGGCGGATTGGTGACGAGGACGGACGTTCCGCCCGGAGATCCAGATTATGGCAACTGAAGGTCGTGTGATCGCGCGCTCAGTCCGGCGTGTCCTTTCCTTGCCACTCTGGCTGGCCTTCCACCTCGCCTGGATCACTGCCGCGAGCGCCCAGCCATCCGGCTGCTCATGGAGCGGTCCTTCCGTCGAGTCGTTTCTGGCTCAACATCCGCCGATAACTGCAAAGGAGGGGACGCTGGTTGCGGTCGTGGCGGCTTTTCAACGCGCGGGACTCCCCGTGTGCCTTGTCGCGAAGCGAGGAAACCAGCAGGTGAGGCTCGCGTCTGAGCCTACCCTGGAAGAGGTGCTGAAGGGGCTCGTGAGTCAGGCGCCAGGTTACCAGTTCCGTAGCGTAGACGGCAGGCTCGTGATCTATCCACAGGGGCAGGCCTTTGATACGCCCGTGGACCTGGGCCCTCTTCAGCGCATGACTCGCGCAGCTGCATACATGACCGTGCTCCACCGGCTGTCGCTTAAGGTGAAGGACCTTGCGGAGCTACGCAGTGGGATCAGCAACGAGGGCGCGGGGTGGGGTAAGCTCTCCTATTCCGACACGATCGAGGTCGGCGGGTCACGCACCGTCATTGAACATTTGATGTCTTTGGTCCAGAAGCGCCCTGCTCTTGCGTTCGACGTAACCATAGATGGCATGCGGCTTCGGTATGAGTTTGTCGATACCCCGCTTTTGACAAGGCTGGAGCTGCATTTGCCGCCTACCGTCAAGGTGGGGGAGACCTTCCCTGTAGAGGTGATGGCGAAGCTGGTCGATGGAGCGACAGCGCCCCTTTCAGGACCGGAATGTTGGGTGGGCTATGCGACAAGTAATCCCGAGGGCCTGGAGATCGATGATGCTGGAATCGTTACGGCACGCCGCAAGGGTACTTTCAAAATCTACGTCAACTACCAGCACGTTCCCGCCGTCTACGCCGACGTCACCGTCGAATAGAGGCGTACCGTGAGCCTGCGATGAACCTGGCTGCCGATCGTGCTCCGATGGCCTTGCTCGCGCCAAGGCATCGGCGCATATTCTTCCTGCCCTTGCTGCTTCATTTGCTCACGGCCGCGACATCCTTCGCCCAACTCGACCAGACCTGCACGGTGAGCGCCTTGAACCGGACGGCACAGGTGGATGGCAACGGGGTCTGGGTGCTTACAAACGTGCCGGCAGGAACTGGCCAGGTGCGAGTGCGCGCAGCGTGCATGGCAAACGGCACGACCCGGTATGGGCAGTCGGACCTCTTCACGGTGCCGGTCAACGGCGCCATTCTGGTGAGCGATATTTCCTTTGCGAGCCAGGTACCGATTCCGTCGAGCCTGACGCTCACGGGACCGGGCTCGCCGCTGTCAGGTGCCGGCCAGCAGGCGCAGCTTTCGGCCATTGCGACCTACCCTGACGGCACGACGGGGGACCTCACGCCCAGCAGCACGGGCACCGGATATCTATCGAGCAACCCGTCGGTGGCAAGTGTGGACGGGAACGGAGTGGTGACGGCCAACGCCAGCGGCACGGTGGTGATCAGCGCATTGAACGAGGGCGTGCTTGGCGTGGTGCAGGTACAGGTGGTGCTTTCCGGCAGCACGGTGGGCGACGGCATCCCGGACGATTGGAAGGTGGCGCACGGACTTGATCCCAACGATCCGTACTGCGCGCTGGAAGATCCCGACAATGACGGGCTCACCAACCTGGAGGAGTACCAGTACGGCACCGATCCGAACAACCCCGATACGGATGGCGACGGGCTGTCGGACGGCGACGAGGTGCACCTCTACCACACGAACCCGCTCCTATGGGACACGGACGGGGACGGGATCTCGGATGGAGTCGAGGTGCGGACGGGGAGCGATCCGCTCGACATCCACAGCTTCAACCTGGCGGCGGCGCTCTCTTCGGTCACGGTGTCTCCGGCCGCGTTCACTTTGGTCTTCAATACGGTGAGCGGCCAGGCGTCGCGACAGATCGTCGCCACAGGCAACGTCATCGACGGCCGCACCATCGATCTCTTCGATCCGCGCTACCAGACCCAGGTCGCATCGAGCAACCTCGCGGTCGCGAGCTTCGGAGTGCGACCGGGCCAGGTGTTCGCCGGGCAGAGCGGCACGGCGACGGTCACGGTGAGCAACAGCGGCTGGACGGCCGCATCCACCGTGACGGTGACGACGTTCTCGCCCACGGCCCTGGCGTTCCTGCCGCTTCCTGGATTTCAGAATGCGGTGGAGGCGGCAGGCGACTTCGTGTTTGTGGCCTCCGGCGGCTTCGGGCTGTCAGTCGTGGATATGACCAACTTGCAAGCGCCGGTGCTCGTCGCTCAGACGCCCACCCCGGGCAGTGCGAACGATGTGCGGGTTTCTGGCACGGTGGCGTATGTGGCCGAGGATGTCGGTCTGCAACTGCTCGACGTGAGCGATCCGGCCCACCCGGCGCGGCTCGGCAGCCTGAGCCTCCCCGAGGGCGACCAGGTGCGTCTGGCGGTAGCCGGCAACCTGGTCTATCTCGCCGACATGAACTTCGGCCTCCACGTGGTGGATGTGACGAACCCCATGCAGCCGGTCGAGGTCGGCTCGCTCGCGCTCGGGGGCACGCCGCGGGCGGTCGGTCTCGGCGGAATCGGGCTCGGCGGGTTCGCTCTCGCCGGATCGTATGCCGTGGTTGCCTGCGGCGATGGGGGTGTGGCGGTGGTGGACGTGAGCGATCCGGCGGCGCCGTCCCTTGTGGGCGCCACGCCGGAGGATGCGCCGCGCGCCGGCAGCGTTACGGTGCGCGGCCACTACGCCTACGTGGCCGCCGGCGAGGAGGCGGTCTACGGCGGCTTGCACGTCGTGGAGCTTGCCGACCCGACGAATCCTGTGGAAGTGGGGGCGAGCGAGGACGACCTCGGGGTGACCCGGGCGGTGCTCCAAGACGGGTTTGCCCTGGGCGCGCAGTTCTTCCTGGCCGCGCAGGTGGCAATCTTCGATGTCAGCACCGTGCCTCCTGCCTATACGGCGGTGCTCGACCTCTCGACCTTGCCCGGCGGCGAGGGGGTCGTCGCGCCGCGTGCCAATGACATCGCGGTGCGCAACGGCGCGGTCTTCTTGGCCGCCAACGGGTATGAGCTCGGCGAGTTCGCGAGCTACGCGACCTCTCAGGGGGGCCTCTACACGGGCCTCTTCGAGCTGCCGAACGACGGTGACACGACTCCGCCGACCGTGGCCCTCTCCGCACCGACGGCCGGGTCCGCGGTGATGGAGCGGCTGCCGGTCACCGTGACCGTCGCGGCGCAGGATGAGGTCTCAGTCACCTCGGTCGGCATCCTGGTCGACGGCGCCCTCGTCGAAACGCTCTACAAGCCGCCGTATCAGACCACCATCCACGTGCCGTCCGGGCAGCCGACGATGACGCTCGGGGCGGTGGCGACGAACATCAGCGGCGTCCAGGCGACGACGACGGAGACGCTTACCGTCCAGCCGTACCCCTTGCCCGTCGCGACGCTTCTCGCGCCCGTGCCCGGCCAGATTCTGATCGACGGCACGCCGCTCACGATCGCGGTTGCGGCGAGCGACGCCGTGGCGGTGACGCGGGTCGAGGTCTATGTGAACGGCGCGCTCGTCGGCACGGCTTTCACGCCGCCGTACCTCTTTCAGGTCACGCTGCCGCGCGGCTCGGCGACGCTCGCGGTGACGGCGCTCGCATACAACGCGCTGGGGCCGGGCGCGATGTCGGCGCCGGTCGCTGTGCCGGTCCAGCCAGACGTGCCGCCCACGGTTGCGATCTTCTCGCCGGCCGACGGCGCGCAGGTGACCGAGGGAAGTGTGGTCTCGATCTTTGCAGGCGCGAGCGACCTGACCGGAATCGCAAGCGTGCTCTTCGATCTGAACGGCGTCGAGTTCCAGGGCACCGCCACCGCACCCTACGTTGCCCAGGTCGTGGCGCCGCCGGCGGGCCAGACCATGGTGCTCGATGTCGTCGCGACCGATACCGTGAACCTGGCGGCGCAGTCAGCACCGGTCACCGTTACGAGCGTGGTCGATCCGGGAACGGCGGTGAGCGGCACGGTGCTCGATCCGACCGGCGCCCCGGTCTCGGGAGCGAGCATCGTCGTGGTTGCGGGCGCTTCCTCGGCGAGCGCCACCTCCGGTGCGGACGGGTCCTTTACGGTGAGCGGCCTGCCGACCGGGAGCGGCGCCTTCGAGGTGAGCGCGGTCGGCACGGTGGGCGGCTGCCAGGCGGAGGCCGATGCCGAGGTGCCGCCGCCCCCGCCGGGCCGCAACGAATCGCTCGGCAACCTGACGCTCGTCCGGCCTCCGGCACCGGAGCCCACGGCCGTGACCGGCGTCGTTGTCGGTGCCGACGGCCAGGGGCTCTCCGGTGTCACGGTGACGGTTTCGAGCGCCGACCTGGCGGACACCGCCACCGTCCTAAGCGGCTTCGGTGGCGCCTTCTTGGTATCGACCTTCCCCGCGCGGGCCTGGACCCTCCAGGCCGAAGCGACGGTCGTGAGCGGCGGTGTTCTGCTCTCCGCCGCAAGCGACCTGCATGGCCCGCACGCGGTCGCGGGCGGCACGACGGACCTTGGCACCCTGACCCTGAGCCCCTATCCCTTCACCGGCCCCGATCCCTTGACCACGGTCACCGGCCAGGCCACGAACCTCGACGGCTCACCGGCCGCCGGCGCCCAGGTGGTGCTCGACGTGGGCGATGGCCAGATCGTCGCGACCGCCGCTTCCGACGGAACCTTCGCCGTTTCCGGCGTGCCCACCCTGCAAGGCACGCTGAAGATCACCGCCTCGCTCCACCTGCCGTGCAACGTGCTCCTGGTTGCCGGCCCCATGACGGTGAGCGAGCTTGTGGCCGGCGGCCAGACCGCCGTGAGCCTCCCGCAGCTCGTGCCCGATCCGGGGCCGCCGCCGCCGATCATTTTCACTTCGGCACCGGTCGGAGGGTGGCCCGCGGAAGGCATGCGGTGCGTGGCCGCTCCGAGCGCCGCCGACGGATGGTTTGCGACGCTCACGAGCGCGGCGGAGTTCCTGCGTTGACCTCCGGGGCTGGAGCGCAGCCGCCGAGCTTACCTGTGGGCATCAGCCGGCGGCGCCTGCTCGAAGGCGGTGCGGCGCTCACGGGCCTCATCGTGGCGCACGGGGCTGGTGCGAGAGCGCCCGGCGGCGGCGCGAGGGAATCGGCGCGCGCCGCCGCGGCACGGCTCGAGGCGGAGTTGCCAGAGCCCACCCATGCCACAAACGGCGACGAAACCGCGCTGCCAGGCTGGATCGCCTGCTACTCCAAGGGACTGCCCCACAATGCGGAAGGTGAGGTGGACCCGGCGGCCTATCGGCTGCTCCTGCGGGCGGTCGCGAGCCGCGACCCGGCCGACTTCGAGTCCATCCCGCTCGGCGGCTTCGTGAAGCTGGCGAACCCCCAGGCCGCCCTGGCCGAGAACCTCATCGGCCCCGATCCGGGACGCCTCGATCTGGTTCCTCCGCCGCGCTTTGCGAGCGCCGAGCAGGCATCCGAGCTCATCGAGCTGTACTGGCAGGCGCTCCTGCGTGACGTGGCGTTCGAGGACTACGAAACTCACCCCTTGGCCCAGCGGGCGGCGGCGGAACTCACACGTCTGGCCGAGTTCAAGGGGCCACGAGCGGCGGGCGGCACGGTCACCCCGCGCACGCTCTTCCGCGGCCCCGGTGCGGACTCGGCGACCGGCCCCTACCTCTCGCAGTTCCTCTACCGCGACGTCTTCCTGCCACCGGTGTGGGTGAAGCAACAGGAGCGCACGGCCGCCGCCGGCATCGACTTCATGACCCGGCACGACACGTGGCTCGATTGCCAGAACGGCGCCCTGACCGGGGTGAACCGCTTCGACCCGATGCCCATGGGATCATTGCGAACGGCGATGCCGCAGGTCAGGGTACCGCCAGGGGCCCGCGGAGCCTGCCGGCGCCAGGCCGAAAATCCTTCCGTTTTCCCCACAATTCAGGGACTGCGCGGAGACCTGCCCTGGGGGGGCCGGTCGGCAGGGCCTTTTCGATTTGCAGGCGACCGAGGTGCCGCTGGAGCCGTCGCTGGCAGTCCGGGGAGGGGCGGATGACGGGAGGGTCCACTTGGCGGCGCTCTGGGGCGAGGCAATGCGGGGAGCCGCTGGCGATACGGCTCACCGCCAAGCCGCTTGCCGGCCCGCGAGCCCGCAGCGCGACGACAAGGGGAGTCCTCCCGGCGGCCGCCCCGGAGCTGGCCGCAGGGCTGCGCGAGGGCCGGCGCGCCGGCGGCGATGCCGGCGATGGGCTGGCGGATGCTCAGGGAGGCGCGGCGGGGCGCGCCGCCTGCTCACCCTGAGCGCGGCGATCCTGGAGGGGACCGGGCGGGAGGGTGAGCGGGCGGACGAGCCGCCGCAACGGGAGTTTGGGTGGGGTTTACTGGAAAACGCGCTTGCCGCCGGCCTTGATCTGGCCCCAGCCTTGCGGGCAGGTGTCGCGCGAGGGGATGTCGAGGCAGAAGCAGACCTTGGTGGTGCCCGAGTCGACGGTGCTGTTGCCCTTGGCAGGGACGTTGATCTCAAGCTGAGAGGGCTTGTGCTCGCAGGACGCGTCGTCCGAGCCGAAACGGGCGAAGATGGTGATGTTGTGGTTCGAGTTGTTGACCAGGGTCACGCCGCCAGAGGCAGGCATGCCGCCGGCGTCTTTCTGAGCCAGGACGACGCCGGTCCCGAGTACGACACAGATGGCGAGAGACGCAAGAACCCACTTAGCCCGTGAAAAGTGCTGCATTGCGTAATCCTCCTCCGGAAGAAGTTGATCTGCTCTCACCCGGCTGGCATTGGCGCCTGTCCTGGGCGGAACCCTGGGCGCGCGCTTGGTGGCGCGCCGTCAGGAGCCCCGGCGGGTGGAGCTACTGACGTATACGCAAGAATCGGTCCGAAGTTCCAGCATGAGTCGAGATTCTTTGAAAAGGCGCACATGCCGTATCGTGCGGACAGGACCGGCGCGGCCCGGCCGCCCTCTGGATCAAGGCTGGTAGATACGGGGATGGGTATTGGGTTCTGGGTGCCGGGCGGACCGGCCCGGCGGGCGGCGGCGCGCAGGCGGGAGCCTGCGCGGGCCATCGCGATGCCAGATTGGCTGGCCGGGACGTCAGGCGCCGGTTGAATTGGCAGGTGGCCGCGGCGGCTCGGCTTGCGCCACCGTTGGCGGAGCCGGCGGGGGCGCCCAGGCGGCGGGCTGGGCCTGCGCCACGGGCGGAGCCTGCACATAGGGCTGGGCCACAGGTGGCGCAATCTGACCGGTGGCCTGCTGCGCCGGGTTGGATTCCGCCTTGTGACCGCCTCCCAGAGCGTCCCTGAAATCGCGGATCGAGGTCCCCAGCCCCTTGCCCAGCTCCGGCAGGCGCTTCGGGCCGAAGAACAGCAGGGCCAGGCCCAGGATGATGAGCAGGTGCATGGGTTGGAACAGTCCTTCGAACATATGACCTCCAGGAAAAGGGCACTTCCCCCTTCACGCCTATTCTGGTCCTGCGGGCGTCCACGGTCAAGCGGATGCGAAAAGCCAGGAAGCCCGGCGGGCCATTCCCGCTGTCAAGGCAAGTGTAAACAGTGAGCCGCGCGGGCTTGTGGCCCCCGCCGTCGTGGGCAAGCCAGGTGCTTTCGATCCGAACACGCCAGGCTTGCCCTTGCCGGGCGTGCTTGAGCGTCACCCGCCGGGATGCCGGCGCCGCAGGCGGGTCCGGCGGAGCCCCCCGCGCCTGGGTTGGGTTGGGGGACTCCGCCGGATGTGGGGGTGGGGCGTTTACCGGGGCCGGGACCGGCCGCCGGTGGGAGGAGCGAGCGGCGCGGCAGGGGGCGGCCCGCCGCCGGGCTTGTTGCGCCGGCGCAGGCGCCCCACGGCCACGCTTCCGAGCAGGGTGAAGAGCGTCGCCAGGCCGGCGCTGCCCAGGGTCGGGACGGCGGCGGGCTGGGTGGGTGTGCCCGGGCCGCCGGGATTGCCGGGTGGCTGGGGCGGGGTCTGGGCGCTGGAGCAGGCGGTGTCGCCGGCGGCGTCGGTCAGGCAGGAGCTGTTGGCGATCTGCTGCAGTCCGGCCGGCAGCGGCGCGGCGGCGGTCAAGGCGAAGGTGCGGGTGCCGGAGGCGTCGGCCGGCAGCGGCCCCAGGGCCAGGGTGCAGGTGGCGCCGGGACCGCCGGCGGCGGGCGAGCAGGTCCAGCCGGGCGAGCTGGCGGCGGCGGCAAAGGCGGTGGCGTCCGGGACGGTTTCTCCCAGGCTGGCGGCGGCGGCGTCCTGGTCGCCGGTGTTGGCGTAGGCCAGCTGAAAGACCAGGGTGGCGCCGGCGGCCAGGGCCGGGCCGGCGTAGCTCTTGGCGAGCGACAGGTGCGGGTTGCCGTGGGTGGGCGAGGAGACGCTGGCGCAGACCGGCGCCAGGCCGGCGGCGCTGGCGCAGGCGGTGTTGGCGATGGCGGTGATGCCGGCGGGAAGCGGCGACGCGACGGTGACCGCGAAGGTGCCATGGAGCGTGGCGCCGGCTGCGAGGGTACCCAGCGCGTCGGTGCAGCTGGCGCCGGCGGGGCCGGCGGCGGGGACGCAGCTCCAGCCTGGCGAGCCGGCGGCGTCGAAGGCGGTGGCGGCGGGGACGGTCTCCGCCAGGACGACGCTGCCGGCTCCCTGGTTGCCGGTGTTTTGCACCGCCAGGTCCCAGGTCAGCACGCCGCCGGGCGCACCGGTGCCCTGGGTGAGCGATTTGACCACCTTGAGCGCGGCGGCGCCGGTGGTGGCGGTGGCGACGCTGGCGCAGGCGGCGACGGTGGTCGGGCCTTCGCGCACGCAGGCGGTGTTGTTGATCACGCTGACGCCGGCGGCCAGAGGGCTGGCGAGCGTCACCGCGAACAGGCTGGTGAGCGTGCCGTCAGCGGCCAGGTTGCCGACCGGGTTGCGGCACAGCGCGCCGGGGTTGCCGTCCGGCGCGCAGACCCAGCCGGCGGCGCTGGCGGCGGCGTCGAAGGTGGTATTGGCCGGCACCGTGTCGACCAGCTGCAGGCCGCCGTCGCCCAGGCCGCTCAGGTCGCGCACCGTCAGGGTGTACAGCAGGGTCGAACCGGGGGCTCCGGAACCGGCGGCGGTCTTCTGCAGGCTGACGTGCGATGGCGTCGCGGCGCCGCAGGCGGCGGCGCCGGCGCCCTGCGAGGCGGCGTCGAACGAGCGGCCGTCGGAGGTCGTCGCCTGGGCGGTGGCGGTGAAGGCCGGTGAGGTGGTGGACTCGAAGAGCGCCTGCCAGGTGACGACCACGGTCCAGCTGTTGTTGTCGAGCGGGTCTGCCGGACAGCTGAAATTGACCGCGCCCGAGGTGTCGCCGGGGCCGTTGCCGCGCGCCACGGTGGGCTGGCAGCCGACGGTGAGGTCGTTGTCGATGCGCAGCGTCCCCGGCTGGTAGACCAGACCGCTGGTGCCGGCGCCGGGGATCGTCAGGCTGCCGGTGAGCGCCGGGGTGCCCGAATCGCGGGTGGCGTAGGTGGCGCTCAGCAGCACCGGCTCGCCGCAGTCGAGGATGCCGTTGCCGTTGACGTCGACGAAGCCGGCGACCGCGACCTGGAGAGACGGTTGCGCCGCGAGCGGCGGGGCGGCGCCGCCCAGCAGGACGGCGCGGATGGTGGCGCCGCGGGTGCGGCGGCAGGCAGGGGGGGTGGTGGGGGTGGCGGGTGGGTGCATGGGTGTACGGTCCCTCCTTTGGGGGGTCAGGCGAGGCAGGCGTACAGCTGCTCGACGCGCTCGTCGGGGCTGCCGTGCGGCTGGCTGCCCAGACGGACCAGCAGCGTGTCGAGCTGCGGCGTGGTGAGCTGGACGGTCAGCGGCTGGTGGAGCCCGGCGGCGACCGTGGGATCCAGGTCGGGGGCAGGATGGCCGGCGGTGCCGCCGGCAGGGGCAGGGGAAGGATCGGTGGGGGGCGCCGTGGCGGCGGCGAGGTCACTGCCGGCGTAAGCACCGGCACCGGCGCCGGCGTCGCGCAGCTGGGCGGCGATTTCGATCTGCTGCACCGTGATCGGGCCGCCGGTGCGCCGCGCCAGCGCCAGCAGGCGATTCTGCTGGGGCGCCGGCAGGCGATCGAACAGGTTGGCGCCCAGGATGCTGGCCAGGAACCCCTCGCGCAGCGCGTCGCCGAGCGGGCCGGTGGCGGCGGCCAGGCGCAGGTAGTGGGAGCACCAGGCGGGCGAGCGGTGGTGCCGGCGGGCGAAGTCGGTCTTGGTCAGGCCGGAGAGCGCCACGGCGCGGGCGATGGCGCGGGCGCGGTCGTAGAGCGACAGGCTGCGCCGCAGCTCGCCGTCGTTTTCGTCGAGCTGCAGCATGAGCCGGTCGGACGGCGACAGCGGCTCCTGGCGCACCACGACCGGCACCGCCTGCAGGCCGGCCAGCTGGGCCGCCTGCCAGCGGCGGCCGCCGGTGATGATCTGGAAGGGCGTCGTCGCGCGCGCCGCCGGCAGCGGGTGGGGCGCCACCAGCAGCGGCTGGATGACGCCGTGCGCCCGCACGCTGGCGGCCAGCGCCTCCAGGTCCGGCCCGGCGATCGTGCTGCGCGGCTGGTCCGGGTCGGGGGCGATGGCGGACACGGCGACCAGCAGGGCGCCGGCCGGCGCGGCGGGAGCGCTCAAGGAGGGCCTCCCTGGGCGGAGGAGCCGGCCGCCTGGCGCGGCGTGCCGGGCAGATCGGCGGTGACGAAGACAAAGAAGGGCGTGCCGGCGGGCACGCGCAAGGTCGGCTGCACGGCCAGGTCGCGGCGCACCAGCTCCAGGCCGACGCTCGACAGCTCCTGGCCCAGGGCGGCGGCGGCGACCTGCTGGCTGCTGGGCGCCGTCGCGAAGCCGCTGGCCGCCGGCTGCGACAGCTGGGCGCCGGCGCCCAGCAGCGACAGCAGCACGGCATCGCCGAACACCCGCCGCAGGTGGTTGTCGGTCTGCGCCGGCAGGCCGGCGGCGCCGGTGGCGTCGGCGGCGGGCAGGCCGGCGACTTCGACGCTGCCGCCGTCGGCGAACAGGAAGCGGGTCCAGGCGACCAGCAGGCGGTTCTGGCCGGCGGCGACCTGGTCCTGGTAGCGCCCCAGCAGGCGGGTGCCGCGCGGGATGACGACCTGTCGCAGGGTGCCGTCGTAGACGTCGCGGCTGACCTGCGCCAGCAGCGGCCCGGGCAGACCGGAATCGACCGCCGTCAGCAGGGTCGCCGAGATCAGCGTCCCCGCCGCCACCGTCCCGCCGGCGGCCGGCGCGCGGTAGCGCACCGCGAGCGGTTCGCCGCCTGCCGGGGGGTGCCCGGCCAGCGCCTCCCAGCGCGAGCCGCCAGGACTGCCGCTGGCGGCGGCGCTCGCTCCGGCGCCGGGTCCGCCGCCCGCTCCGGCTCCGATGCCCGCTCCGGCACCGCCGGCACCGCCGGCACCGCCGGCTTCAATGCCAGTTCCGGCTCCGATTTCTGCTCCGCCACCGGCGCCTGCTCCGGCGGCGCCCGCGGCGTCCGCCGGCCGGCGTGGCGGGCTGCCTCCTTCACCGGCGCCGCCGGTGACCGGGCCGACATTCGGGGGCGCCGGCGGGGCTGCCGCGGCGTCTGGCCCTGCGGCATCGCCACCTGCGCGGCCCTGGCTTCCGCCGCCGGCGTCCCCGCCACCGTCCCCGCGGCTACCCCTGCCGCCATCCCAGCCTTCGCTGGCCGGGAACCAGCGGCCCTGCCGTGGCGCACCCTGAGCGGCGCCGATCGCGATCGCCAGCGGCGAGCGCAGGGCGCGCTGGAAGGCGGCGCGGGGGCTGCCGGGCGGTTCGCCGGTGCCAGTCGTGGTTGCAGTTGCGAAGGGTCCGCCGCCGGCCCCATAAGCTTCCGCGCCGCCCTGTCCGCCGGCGCCTGCCTGGGCGGTGCCGGCCGCGCCGGCCGCCGCGTTGCGATCGCCGCCGGGCGCCTGCAGCAGGCGCATCAGGCGGGCGGTTTCGGCCGCCGCGGACGGGTCGGCGCCCTGAGCGTCGCCGGCGCCATCGACCGCGCCGGTGCCGCCTGCGGCACCGATCCCGGCGCCGGCTCCGGCGGCACCAGCGCCGGCGGCTCCGGCCCCGCCTCCGGCGGCCAGTCCAGCCGCGATCGCCGCGGCAGCATCGCCGGCGCCCGCCGGCCGCCCGGCCACGGTGCCGGGAGCCAGGCGCAGGAAGCCGGGGGCGCCGCCTTCGAGGCGTTGCGCCAGCGCCAGGCCGGTCGCCCGCGGCGGCGGTGGCGGCGCGGCCAGGAAGACCGCCGCCAGCAGGGTGACGATCAGGATGAGCGCCGCCACCAGCAGCACGGCGCGGTTGAGCCGCCGTACGGTGTGGGACAGGATGGGCGGCACCTTGGACGGCAGCGGCGAGCCGGAAACCGGGTCCATGGCTCACTCCTCCCTGCCGGCGGCGCCGGCGGCACCGGGGGCGCCGGCGGTGGCGGCCGGGTCGTCTGCCGTCCGCCGGGGGCGCTGGCGGCCGGCCGCGTGGTTGACGATTTCGAGCTGCTGCCGGTGACCCTTGCCGGCGCCGTCGCCGATCACCAGCACGGCGCGGTCGACGACGCGGTCGGTGACGTAGGCCTGCTGCTCCAGCCGGTAGTTGAGCAGGGCCAGGGAGCCGTCGGGCTGGGCCGCCAGCAGCGCCGGCGCCTCGGCGTGGCGGGCGGCGTCGGGGAGCAGGATGTAGGTGTGCTCGCCGTCGTCGAACACCTGCGACGGCGTCCACGGGAAGCCGCGGTCGCGGCGCCAGCGGTAGTCGAAGTTGAGCTGCGACAGCGCGACGCCGGGGGCCAGCGCGGCCGGCGCCCGCGCCGCGGCGGCGGCGGCCGCGGCCTGGGCCGCCGCGGCGGCGCGCTCGGCGTCGGCCCAGCGCCGCACCAGGTCTTCGGGGTAGTAGAAGCGCAGCAGGCCGGTGTAGGGCAGGCGTGGGTTGTAGCGTTGCGCGGCGCCGCGCGGTTCGCGGCAGGGCGGCGAATCCAGGCTGACCTCGTAGACCCGCCGGTCGGTCGCGATCACCAGGTTGGTGCTGACGTCGCACGCGGTCGGCTTGACCAGGACCAGCGGGGTGCGGGCTCCCGGCCCCGACGCCGCGGTCTGCACCAGCCAGCGTTCGCTGTCGCCGGTGGCGGTGGCGAGCAGCGTTTCGGCTTCCTCCAGCTGGATCGCGCAGGCGCGCAGCGGCGCGCACCGCACCACCGGCCGGGTGTGGCCGTAGGGCACCAGCACCGTCGCGCCGCCCAGCTCCAGCGACTTGAGGTCCGCCGCGTCGCCGCTGGCGCGCCAGGCGCGCGTCAGCGCCTCCCCTGCGCCCGCGCCCTGGTCCGCGCCGTCGCCGCCGGCGGCGGATGGCGCCGCGGCGGCGGCCGCGCCGGCGCCCGCGGCAGCGGCAGGGGCGGTGGGGTCGGAGACCGGGGCAGGGGCGGCGCCGGCGGTCCAGGGGCAGATGAGCAGCACGGCGAGCCAGCAGGCCGGCGCCGGCCACGGCAGGCGGCGGCGCCGGGAGCGGGCGGCGGCGAGGGCGCCATGGCAGGCGGCGCCGGAGGCGGGGGAGAGGGGCGGGCGGATCATCGCGGGTCTCCCATGGAGAGCTGCGTCCAGTTGATCTCGGTGACGAACAGGCCGAGCGGGTTGGTGAGGATGGCGGCGGCGGTCTCGGGCGGCTGCTGCTCGACGCGCAGGTAGGCTTCCCAGGCGGCGGCGCGCGGCGCACCGGCGAAACGGGGGCGCTCGATCTCGCGCCAGCTGACCTTCCAGGTCTGGCTGCGCGGCACCTGCAGCACGGCGGTGACGTCGACCTGGCGGGTGATGCCGCGGCCGAGCACGCGCGGGTCGTGGGCGGGATCGGCGAACCAGGCGTCGAGGGTGGCGCGGGCGGGGCCAGCCAGGTAGGCGTAGGCGTCCAGCAGCCGCACGCGCTCGGCTTCGGGATCGGCGGAGACGGCGCGCAGGTTGCGGATGAGCGCCGCCAGCTGGAACACGGTGACGCGGCTGTCGCCGCGGCGCAGACGTTCGGCGGGACCGAACGCCAGGGCCTGGCCGAAGCGATCGACTTCGACCACGTAGGGGGTGATGCGCGAGGCGGCGCCCTGGCGGATGTAGGCGGCCAGGACGCCGGCCAGCAGCGCCAGCAGGGCGAAGCTGACCAGCTGCCAGTTGCGCTTGCCCTTGGCGAGGTCGCCGAAGACGCTGGCGAACTCGTGGCGCGCGGCCAGGAACGGATTGGCCGCGGGCCGCCGGGCCGCGGCGACGTCCCTGCTGCGATCGGTGCGATCGGTGCGATCGGTGCGATCGGGCCGAGCGGGCCGATCGGGGCGGGCGGTGCGAGCGGGCCGGCCGGTCATCGCAGCGAGTCCTGGAGCCGCAGGGTGGCGCCCTGGGTGAGCCGCGCCGCCACCGCCGCCGGCACCCGCCACACCAGCAGACAGAGGATGAGGGCGCCGGCGAGCAGCTGGAAATCCAGCGTCAGCGACGGCGCCGGGGGCTGTCCGCCGGCGCCGGCCGGCGTCAGGCTGAGCACCACCCACTGCCGCGACAGAGCGGTGCCGACGCCGGCCAGCAGGTACAGCAGGTAGACCCGGACGCCGGTCTGGAAGGCGTACAGCAGGTAGCCCTCGGCAAAGGGCGCGGTGCCGCGGAAGCTGGCGAAGCCCAGGAACAGCGCCCCGCCGGTGAGCACGATGTAGGTTTCGACCAGCGTCATGCAGATCTGCGCCGCGATGCCGGCGTAGGCCAGGACCACCAGCAGCGCCGTCGCCGAGGCCACGATGTTGCCGGTGGGATCGGTGAGAAAGCCGGCGTTGCCGACGGCGAGCAGCAGGTTGGAGGCGATGGTGATGCCCAGGTCGAGCAGCTGCGACGGGTTGACGGCGGTGGTGCCGGTGGCGCTCTGGCCGGCCGCCTCGAAGCCGCGGGTGATGGCGGGCACCCACAGCGGGAACAGGTAGATCAGGCTGAACAGGAACGACAGCAGCATGAACTTGCGCAGCAGCGCCGCCAGCGCCGCGTCCAGGCCGTCGCGGCCGAGCGCCCACCAGATGCCGGACACCGCCAGCTCCAGCGTGGCGAGCAGCGCGAAGGTCCGTTCGGCCAGCGGCACGATGCGCGCAAGCCAGCCGGCGGCGGCCGTTTCGTAGTCCAGGACCAGGCCGTCCACGACGCCGGCCGCGTCCTGCTGCCGCGGCACCCCCGGCTCGCCGGCGGCGGCGCCGGCGGCGCGGGCGGGCACAGCGAGCGCCAGCGCCAGCAGCACCACCACTGCCAGCGCCGGCAGCACCGGCAGCGCCAGGCGGATCGGGCAAGCTCTCCCCATTGCCGCCGCGCTGGGGCGGCGGGCAGGTCCATGCAGGCTTGACATGGCGGCTCCGCGTCAGTCGGCCGGCCAGGCGGGCGGCGTGAAGGTCCAGCCTGGCGAGGCGTTGATGGCGGCGGCGCGGGCGGCGTCGGCGGTCATGGCGCCGAAGGTGGCGCGCGCCTGGGCTTCGCGGTTGATCCAGTAGCCGCCGGCGACCGCCTGCAGGTTGGTCTGGACGGCGAGCGCCTGGCGGGTCAGCAGCTGCTCCTGGGCGGAGAAGCCGGCGAGCGTGGTGAGCAGCTCGAGCGCCTGCTGGTGACCCTGGGTGCCGGCCATCTGGGCGCGGATCGCGGCCAGCAGCTGCTCGCCGGCGGCCAGCTCCTGGCCCTGGCGGGCGGCGGCGGCGAGGCCGGCGCGCAGGGTGTCGAGCGCCCGGTCGGTCTGCTGCGGGTAGGTGGTGCCGAAGGTCGCGGTCCAGCTCTGCCAGCCCGGATAGGTGGCGGTGAACTCGCCGCCGGGGTCGGGCAGCGAATAGCCGAGCGACTGCCCCGAGCGCGCCAGCGCCGCCAGGTCGCCCAGCTCGCTCGCCACCTGGCGCCATGCCGGCGCGTCGAGCTTGCGCAGCGCCTGGAGCTGGTAGCGGATCTGCTGCGCCTGGTTGGCCAGCTGCTCCACCTGCTGGTAGATCTGCAGGGCGAACTGCAGGTAGTGGACGTAGTGCCAGTGCGCGTTGAGCGCGATGTGCGCCACGTCGGTCACCGGGATGATCGCCGCCGCGGGCGGCGTCGCGGCGGCCGTCTGCAGGACCAGCGCCAGGGTCGCCGCGGCGGCGACCGTGCGGCGGCGGCGCGCGGCAGCGGGGGAGGGGGCGGGGGGGCGTGGCAGGATGGTCATCGCGGGGTCTCCTTCTGGACGGCGGGGGTGGCGGGTGCGAAGCCGGCGGCGAGCCGGTCGTAGAGCGGCAGGTGCGCGGCCAGGCCGCGGCTTTCCAGCCAGGCGCGCGGCCAGCCGGCGCCGTGGCTTTCGATCAGCTGGCGCGCCTGGGCGATCGCCTCGGGCAGGGTCATGCCCTCGGGGGTGCCGACGAAGGCGAGCGCCGCCGGGCCCAGGCCCAGCTCGAACAGGCGCGAGCCGCGCGGGCTCTTGAAGTAGTAATCGCGCTTGCGGCGGGCGTGGGCGATGAGGTGGATCTCGGCGTCGTTGAGGCCCAGGTCCAGGTAAAGGGCGCGGTGGCCGGGCGCGGCGGCCTCGGGGTTGGCCAGCAGGATGCGGGTGGGGCAGCTCTCCAGCAGCACGTGCCGCGACGGGCTGTCCCACAGCTGCGACAGGCTCTGCGTCGCCAGCACCACGGCGGCGTTCTGCTTGCGCAGGGTGAGCAGCCACTGCTTGATGCGCGCCGCGAAGGCGCTTTTCATCAGCGGCAGCCAGGCTTCCTCGATCACCAGCAGCGACGGCCGCCCCTGCTCCAGGCGCTGTTCGACGCGATGGAAGAGATAGAGCAGGACCGGCAGCAGCACGCGGTCGTCCATGTCCACCAGGCGCTTGAGCTCGAAGACCTGGTAGGGGCCGCCGTCTTCCAGGTCGTCTCTCCCGGCGTCGAGCAGGTGGGCCAGGTTGCCTTCGGCATAGGGGGCCAGAGCGGCCGCCAGCTCGCGCTCCTGCAGCTGCGGCACCAGCTCGGACAGGCGCCGGTGCTGCCGCGGCTCGGTCGACAGCAGCGCCAGCGCCGCGGCCAGGGCCTGGCGCGCCGGCGGCGTCACCGCGACGCCGTTGACCGCCAGCACACCCTCCAGCCACTCCAGCGCCCACAGCCGTTCGCCGCGGCGGTCGATGGCGGCGAGCGGTTGCAGCGCCACCGGCTCGTTGACCAGGTCGTAGTGCCGGGCGCCGGCGGCGCGCGCCAGCAGCCACCCCGAGTAGCCGACGTCGAAGCTGAACGCCTGCGCCCGCGGGTAGCGCAGGAACTGCGCCAGCAGCAGGTTGAGCAGCGTGCTCTTGCCGGCGCCGGTGCCGCCGACGACCAGGGTGTGGCCGACGTCGTCGTCGTGCAGGTTGAGCCAGAACGGGGTGGCGCCGGTGGTCGCCGCCCACAGCAGCGCCGGGCTGCGGCGCGGGAACAGCGGCGACGGGTTGTGCGGCAGGCCGGGCCAGACGCTGGTGACCGGCAGCAGGTCGGCCAGGTTGCGGCTCGACACCAGCGGCCGCCGCAGGTTGGCCCAGCCGTGGCCGGGGAGGCTGCCGCGCAGCGCCTCCAGGGCGTTGACGTCTTCGACGCGGGCGGTGAAGCCGCGGTCGTTGAGCGCCTTGACCACTTCGGCGGCGTTCTGGTCGGCGCGCGCCGCGTCGCGCTCGGCGACCAGCACCACCGGCGTGTACAGGCAGAAGCGGACGCGGCCGGAGGCGTTGTCCGCCGCCGCCAGCGCCGCGTCGCGCGCCATGGCGCCGGCGTCCTGATCCAGGAACAGCTCGTCGTCGCGCTCGCGTGCGGCGCTGGGCGCGGCGCCGTCGCCCACCGTCAGCTCGCGCAGCCAGGAGGCGGCGCCGCGGCGCTTTTTGAACCAGCCCAGGCGGACGCGGGCGATGTGGCGCGCCGCGACGGCCTGCGACAGCGGGATGATGCGGTGGGAGGCGCGGAAGGCGAAGCCCAGGCCGCCCAGGAAGTCCAGGATGCCGGAGAACGATTCGTGTGGGAAACCGTGGATGGCGACGATGCGCACCGCCAGGTCGCCCACCCGCGGCATCCAGCCGCCGGCGACCGGCTGGTCGGCGAGCAGCCCGTCCAGCCAGGCGCCGTGGGCCGGCGCCTTGACCGGGTGGTCGAGGCCGGTCAGGCAGGCGTGCAGGTGGGTGAGCAACTCGTCCGAGCCCAGGCGCACCACCTTGAGATGGGTGGACAGGCGCCGTTCGAGCTGCGCCGCCTCCGACTGGAAGGTGTCGTGCAGCTCGCTCCAGGCCCGCAGGCCGCCGCCCTGGCGGCCGCGCACGAAGAGGGCCGCCAGGCGCGAATACAGCTCGCGCGGCGGCAGGTAGGTGGCGGCCAGCACGCTGTCGCTGACGAAGTGGCCTCCCGCCGTCTCGTAGGCGGCGCGCCGCTCGGCGTCGAGCAGCGCGGTGACCGGGTCGGGGAAGGCCCCCGGCGGCGCATAGCCGAGCGCCGGGCGGCGGCGAAAATCGACGTGGAACATCCAGCCGTCGCCGTAGGGGAGCAGGGCGTCGTGCAGCTGGGCCGCCAGCGCCTCGAGCTCGGCGGCGGTGGCGGCCGCCAGGTCGGGGCCGCGGTAGCTCCAGGCGGTGAGCAGCGAGCCGTTCTTTTGCAGCACGGTGCCCGGCGCCACCAGGTGCAGCCAGCCGAGCAGGTCGCACAGGCCGCGCGGCTCGCGCCGGTGCTCGCGCAGGCGGTCGAGCAGCTGCGCGGCGGCGCCGCCGGCCACCAGGGTCAGCGCGGTTGTGATCGGCGTCAGGCTCATGGCGTCGTCGGCAGCGCCGGGTCGGGAGGCGCGGGCGGCGCGTGGAGCGGCGCGCCGGCGGCGTAGAAGTCGGCGCCGCGCAGGCTGCGCACGTAGAGGTCGGCGACGCGCGGGTCCTTGGCGCACAGGAAGACGGCCAGGGGGTGGAAGACCAGGGCGTAGAACAGGGCGAGCGCCAGGGTGAGCAGGTGCGGCCCGGCTTCGAACAGCAGCAGGAACACCGCCGCCGCCTCGAACAGCAGGAACTGCGGCGCGACGCCGGCGTAGAGCACCGGCCGCCACAGCGAGGCGTGCAGGCGCGTCTTGGCCGGGGTGGTGGGCGTCGAGGTCATCGCGCTGGTCTCCGCCGTCTGGCTACAGCAGCGCGCCCTGGAAGCCGAGCGCATCCACCAGGTTGACCGCGCCGAGCACGATGGCGACGCCGAACAGCGCCTGGCCGAAGCGCTTGGCGCCCTGCTCGTGGCTGGTGAACGCCCACATGGCGCCGCCCAGCACGAACGCCAGCGCGGCAATGGTCTTGGCGGTGGGACCGGTCAGGTTGTCCACCACCACCTGCAGCGGGTGGTTCCAGGGCAGGTCGGCGCCGCCGGTGCCGGCGACCGCCGGGCGGGTGGCGACCGCCGCCGCGGTGAGGGCGGCGGCCAGCCAGGCGCCGACGCGGCGGGTGACGGCGGTGGTGGCGGTGGCGGGTCTGGCAGGACGGAGCGGTGGGCGCATGACGGGGTTTCCTCCGGGGTGGGGTCCAAGGCGGCCGTGGCAGCTGGGCGGTGGTTGGGGAGCGGTGGCGGGCTCACTCCGCGGGCAGCGAGCGCAGGCGGTAGGCGGCGCCGTCGTAGCCGCCGACCGCGGCCACCTCGGTGACGCGGCGCCCCTGGCTGCCGCCGGCGATCATCACCACCATCTGGACGGCGGCGCCGACCAGGTGCGGCTGCGGGCCGACGCGGTTGCGCTGTGCCAGGCGGTCCAGGCGGTCGAGCGCCGCCAGCGGGTCGTCGGCATGGAGGGTGGCGCAGCCGCCGGGGTGTCCGGTCTGCCAGGCGTCGCACAGGTCGAGCGCGGCTTCGTCGCGCACCTCGCCGACCACGATGCGGTCGGGCGAGGTGCGCAGCGCCGCCTTCACCAGGTCCTTGAGCTTGAGCGCTTCGGTGGTGCGCAGCGCCAGGCAGTCGGCGGCCGAACAGCGCAGCTCCACCGTGTCCTCCAGGATGACGATGCGCGCGCGCGGCGCCTGGCGGGTGATCTCCAGCAGGATGGCGTTGCACAGCGTCGTCTTGCCGCTGCCGGTGCCGCCCGCCACCAGCACGTTGCGGCGCGCCGCCACCGCGTCGACGATCGCCGCGTGGTGGCGCCGGGCGAGCACGCCGGCCGTGACGTAGTGATCCAGGCTGTACACCACCGCCGGCGGCTTGCGCAGGTTGAAGCTGGGAGCGGCGACGAGCGGCGGCACGAACCCCTGCAGCCGCGCGCCCAGGAAGGTCGCGGCCGGCAGCTCCGCTTGCAGCTGCGGCCGCGCCGCATTGATCACGGTGCCCAGGCCGCTGGCCACGATGTTGAGGAACCGCTGCACCTGGCTGGCGGTGAGCGCCGTGCCGCTGTCGCGGCGGCCGCGGGCGCGGCTGTCGAGGAACAGCCGGCCGCCCGGATTGACGTAGATCTCGGTCACGTCGGGGTCGGCCATGGCAGCCATCACCGCCGGCCCCACCGCCCGCGCCAGGGCGTCGCAATGGCGGCGTCCGGGGTCCATGCCGCCTGTCTCCGCGTCGTGCTCGGCCATCCGCGTACCTCCTTGATCGCGGAAGCCATCCTAGACACTATTCTACGAATAGTCAAGACTAGTGAGCGAATATATTTGAAGGCAGCCGAAGCCGATGCCGGAACCGCGCCCGGACACGGGGGCCGGGGGGAGGGGTCAATCTGGTCCGCGGGAAATGCGGGTCAGCTCAGGGGGGCGGCCGAGCCGTGGGAGGAGCGGATGAGCTCAGGGGGAGGCCGCCGAGCCGCCGAAGGAGCGGGTCAGCTCAGGGGAGGCCGCCGAGCCGCCGGAGGAGCGGGTCAGCTCAGGGGAGGCCGCCGAGCCGCGGGAGCAGCGGGTCAGCTCAGGGCAGATAGCCGAGCGCGCGCAGGCGGGCGCGCTCTTCGTCGCCGACCATCGCGGCGGGGCCGCTGGTGGTGGGCATTTCCGCCACCAGGGTGTGCAGGCGCTGGTTGAGCGCCGCCGCCAGGTCGCGGTGCTGGGCCGCCACGTCGCGGTGTTCGCCGGGGTCGGCGGCCAGGTCGTAGAGGTGCCCGTCGTACAGCTTCCAGGGGGCCAGGCGGATCGACACCCCCGGGTCCGAATCCATGTGGCTGACGGCGAACCGCGGCAGGGCGGCGCGGCCCTGGGCGAGCGGCTCCAGGTCGCTGCCGCGGAACTGCCGCGGCTGCGGCCAGCCCATGGCGGCGACCAGGGTGGGGGCGATGTCGATCTGCCGCACCTGCGAGGTGACCGTTTCGCCGGCGTAGCGGCCGTCCGGGAACTTGATCAGCAGCGGCACCCGCAGCAGCTCGTCGTAGAGCGTATGGGAGTGCCAGCCGACCGAGCCGTGCTCGGCGAACTCTTCGCCGTGGTCGGAGGTGAAGACGATCAGCGCGCCGTCGTAGCGGCCGGTCCGCTTGAGGAAGTCGACCAGGTTGCCGAACCCTTCGTCCATCGAGCGGATCTCGCCGTCGTAGGTGGCGACGATGTGCTCCAGGTCGCGCGGCCCGATGTGCAGCCGTCGGGTGCGGATGGCGAGCAGCGTCGGCATGTCCGTCTGCCCGGCCGGCAGCGGTCCGTGATAGGGCTCCGGCTCCTCCATCGCCAGGTAGCGCGGCGACGGCGTGTACGGATGGTGGACTTCGTAGGTGTGCAGAAACAGGAAGCGCGGCGCCGCCGGCGGGTGGGAGCCGAGCCAGCGCGTCGCCAGCGCCACGACGTCGGTGAAGTGATAGATGCCGGCGGGGGGAGACGAGCTGTACAGGTCGAAGCCGTGGTCGATGCCGTAGGCGGCGGCGATCTGGCCGCCGTCGTTCCACGACAGCGTCTGAAAGCCGTGCTGGCGGAAGATCGAGGCGATGGTCTGGAAGCGCGGCGACAGCGCGTGGTTGATGCGATGCTCGGCGCCGTGCTGCTGCGGCAGCAGCGACGTCATGATCGAAGCGTGCGACACCAGGGTCGAAGAGCCCGCGGCGATCGCCTGCTGGAACAGCACGGCATCCTGGCGGAAACGATCGATGTGCGGGGTTGTCGGCCGGCTGTAGCCGTAGCAGCCCAGGTGGTCGGCGCGCAGGGTGTCGATCGACACCAGGATGACGTCGCGCGGCAGGTCGACCGCGCCGGCGGCGCCCACGTCGTGCGCCCGCACCCGGCCCGGCAGCAGGCCGGCGGCCAGCGCCACCGCCGCCACGGCCCCCAGCGTCGTCCAGGCGAACGGCTGCCAGCGGGCGCTCAGACCTTCTCCCAGATCAGCACCTGGGCGGGGAGCCCGAGGGCCGCCGTGGCGTCCAGCTGGCCGGCCGGGCGCAGCGCGGGGTGCCGGGGCGGCGCGGGGTGCGGCTGGCCGCCGTCGGCGACGGCGGTGGTGGCGGTCGAGGGAGCGGCGGTCACCAGCAGGAAGAGGCCGCCGCGCGCCAGTCTGCCGGCGGCGTTTTCGAGCAGGATCGGGTGGTCGCCGCCGGGTGTGAGATCGACGTGCAGCCAGGCGTCGCTGGGGAAGCGGCCGGCGCCCGGCAGGCCGCCGCCGCCGTCCGCCAGGCGGGAGCCCAGGTGGGCCGCCGCCGCCTGGTGCAGCTCGGCGGCGCGCGGGCTGTGCGCCGAAACCTCGACGGCGGCGGTGTTGGCGAGCGCGGGCAGCTGCTGGTCGAGCACCGCCAGCAGGCGAGTGAGCGCTTCGGGAGTGCAGCCCGCGCCGGCGGCGCCGTTGGCGGGATGGGCGCCATTGGCGCGATGGGCGCCATGGGCGCCGTTGTCCTGGCGCGGGGCGGCCGCCGCGCGATCGCGCGGCAACCGCTGCTCGACCGCCAGCAGGCTGCGGGAGTGCCCGGCCAGGCCCTGCTCGGCGGCGTCCTGCCGCACTGCCAGGCCGGCCAGCCGCGCGGTCAGCGTGTTCTGCCGGGTGGTCACGTCGTGCAGCGCCGCCAGCAGGTCCTGGCGCTCGGCGTTCATGTCGAGCAGCCGCGCCAGCTCCGCCTCCAGCGCGCCCAGGGAGGCGATCCGGGCGTCGAGCGCCGCGCCGGCGGCGTCGCGTGCCGCGTTGGCGGCGTCGCGTGCCGCGTCGGCGCCGATGCGTGCCGCCGCCTGCGCGTCGATCAGGGCGCGCAGCAGGTCGTGCTCGCGGTCCCAGGCGACCCCCAGGTCGCGAACGCGGCGGATGGCGCGGCGCAGGAATCGCCAGGCCCGCGCCGGGGCCGGTCCGCTGGCGGGAGCGCTCAGGCTGCTGCGGCGGCGCACCGCGTCCCAGCGCTCCAGCGCCCCGGCCAGGTCTGATGGCGACGGGGCGGCCGCGGCATCGGCGGGCGCTGCCGGCGCCGTTTGCGTGGTCGGAGCCGTGGGCGTCGCGTCTGCCGTGGGCGCGGTTGCCGGGGGCGTCGCTGCACCGGCAAGGGCGCCGCGCAGGCGCTCGCCTGCCGCCGCGGCGGCGCGCGCCACGTCCTGCCGCAGGTCTGCCGCCGGGCGCGCCCAGGAGTTGTCGGTCGCCGGATAGGCGGGCGTCTTGCGCAGCGCCAGGTGCACCGAGCAGAACACCTGGCCCTGGTGCGACAGCACCAGGTGCGGCAGCCGGCGCTCGCCGTGGCCGATCTGGCGCGCCGCCTCCAGCAGCTCCCGCGAGGTGGCCAGCGTGGCGGCGGACACCGCCGGCACCAGGTCGTCCACCGGTTCGAGGCCGCTTGCCTGGACGATGTGGCGGCGCAGGCCGGCAGCGTCGAACAGCTGCACGTCCTGCCAGCCGGAGGCTCCCGGCGGGCCGGCGATCAGGAACTCCGTCGACAGCACGGCGACCCCGCCCGGCGCCAGCACGCGGCCGATCTCATAGGCCGCGGCGGCCACGTCGGCAAGGCCGCCGAAGTGCTCGATGGAGCCGCTGGCGAAGACGCCGGCGAAGGTGTCGTCCGGGAAGTCGAGCACCCGTCCGTCCATGTGCTGCACCGTGAGCTTCCACGATTCGAAGGGATAGGGGCACAGCTCCTGCGGGCGCGTCAGCATCAGGGTCGACGCTTCCTGCCATTGGCCGGGACCCAGGTAGAGGTCGGTGGCGATGACCCGCGCGACGTGGCGGGTGAGGTAAAAGCAGGTCAGCTCGCTGCCCGCGCCGACGCCCAGCAGCGTCGCATCCGGCCGCAGGGCGCCGTAGCGGCGCAGGGCGCGGACGCTCATCGCGATCTCCCAATGCTTGCGGTCTTCGGTGCCGGCGGGGAAGTCCGCACCGCGCACCGCCGCTTCGTGGGGGAAGATGTCGCGGATCAACGCCGCCAGCTCAGGGTCGCGGAAGTCCTCGATCGCGCAGACCTTGTTGTGGGCCAGGCCGCCACCCTCGCCGGCATCGGCGCCGGCATCGGCAGCGGGATCGGCGCCGGCGCCGGTGGCGGCCGCCTCCGGTGGCAGCTGGTGGGCCGGCCGCTCGGTCAGCTCTTCGATCACGGCGCGGTAATGGTCCGCCATCTGCTGCAAGGTGCCATGCGCAAGATGATACTCGCGTGCGGCGCGTCCCGCCGCGGCCGCGTGGCCGGGATCGGCGGCCAGGCCGGCCAGCCAGCCGGCGAGGTGGACGGCTTCCTGGTCATCGGGCTTGATACGGTAGCAGAACCGCGCCGGCAGGTGGTCCCAATCGGCCACGTCGGTGACCGCCACCGGCCGGCCCGCGGCGATGGCGCGCAGGAGCGTCGCCGACATCTGCTTGCGGAAGGGAAAGCGCAGGTTGACCACCGCGTCGCAGGCCAGCAGCAGCCGGTAGAAGTCGCCCTTCGCCACCTGTTCGAACAGGCGCAGGCGGGAGGCGATGCCCAGGTCGCGCGCCACCTCCTTGAGGCGGATGCGGTAGGCGGGGCGCGAAAAGCGGCCGACGACGATCAGCATGGCGCCGGGCACCTGGGGGGCGATGCGCGCCACCGCCTGCAGCGCGGCTTCGATGCGCTTGACCGGATCGGCGATGCCGAAGGTACCCACGATGAAGGCGTCCGCCGGCAGGTTGTAGAACCGGCGCAGGGAAGCCGCGTCGCCGGCGGGATGGCTGATGCGCGGGTCTTCCACCCCCATCGGGAAGCTGAAGACCCGCGCCCGCGGATAGCGCTCTTCGATCTCCTGCGCGGCGCGCGGCAGGTGGACGATCTGGGCCAGGCTGGCGTCGATCAGTGAGCGCAGCATGTAGTGCCGGCCCAGGAACTCTTCGCTGGCGCGGGTGCGGTCGGCGGGGTCGGTGCGCGACAGGGCGTCCCAGGCTTCGCGGGCCTGGCGCCCCTCCGCCACCTCGATCTCGCGGCCGATCTGGTCCACCGGCCAACCGGCGGCGAACAGGTCGAGGTGCACGTACCCCAGGGTCAGGTCGTGCAGCACCAGCACGCCGGGCCAGCGGCGGATGGCCTCCAGCATGAAGACGTGGAACATGGAGGCGCCCAGCTGGTAGATCACGGCGTCGAACGGCTGGCGCCGCCGGCGGCGCTCGAAGGCGGTGTAGTGGAAGACCGGCCAGGCGGTGACCAGCTCCTGGTCCGGCAGGTAGCCGTCGTCGACGAACAGCTCCAGGTCCGCCGCCGGCGCCAGCGCGCCCAGCAGCTCGGCGGTGTAGTCGGAGATGCCGCTGGCGATCGGCGGCAGCGGTCCCCAGAATGCCAGGCGCAGGCGGCGCGGCGGCGCCGGTTGCCGCCCGCGCGGCGGCAGGGGGCGGGGGGGGCGCGCCGCGTCGTCGTCAGCGATGGCCTGCCGGTAGCTTTGCAGCGTGGCCTCACCCAGGCGGCGCGGCGTGAAGCCGGCGGCGCGCGCCAGGCCGGCGGCGCGCAGATCGCGGCGCAAGCCGGGGTCGCCGTCGAGCTGGGCGAAGGCGCGGGCGAAGCTGGCCGGGTCTTCGGGGTCGACCAGCAGGCCGGCCTGGCCCACCACTTCCGCCGGCGCCCCGGCGCCGGCGGCGATGACCGGCGCGCCGCAGCGCATCGCCTCGAGCGCCGGCATGCCGAAGCCTTCGTAGCGCGACGGCAGCACGAAGAAATGGCAGGCGTTGTAGAGCGCCGCCAGCTCGCGGTCGGCGACGAAGCCGGGGACGATGGTCTGGTCCCGAATGCCCAGGTCGAGCAGCCAGCGCTCGACGACATGGCGCCCGGCCAGGTCGAAGTCGCCGACCACCACCAGCGGGTGGCGGCGGCGCCACGGCTCCGGCATCGCGGCGAAGGCGCGCAAGAGCGTCAGCGCGTTCTTGGCGTGGTGGAGGTGGGTGAGCGACAGCACGAAGTCTTCGGGCAGCGGCACGCGGTGCCGGAGGTCCGTCAGGGCGGCCGCCACGGCCGGCGCGTCGAGCGGCCGGAACCAGGGTTCGGCGATCGGGTAGGCGACGTCGATGCGCCGGCGGTCGATGCCCAGCTGGTCGGCGGCTTCGTCGCGCGCAAAGCTGGAGATGGCCAGCAGGCGGTCGGCGAAGCGCAGCGCCCGCGTCGTGCGCAGGTAGCGCGCCAGCTCCGCGCCGCGAAAGTAGCGGTCGCGGTAGATCAGCGGGATCAGGTCGTAGTGCGTCGCGACCAGGGCGCAGCTGTCGCAGCGCCAGAAGGCAGGCTCCGCGTTCTGAAACGGCGTCGTGGCATGGAAGAGGTCCAGCCCCAGGTCGGCAAGCAGCCCTGAAAGGGCGGCGGCATGGCGCAACAGGTCGCGCTCGGCGTGAGGCTCGCCCTGGCCGGTCAAACCGGGTGGCAGGCTCGCCCGCGAGACGTTGGGCGCGGCGGCGATCTCGGGCAGCAGCAGCTCGGGATCGCCGTCGGGCGCCAGCAGCAGCACGAACTGGTGCTGCCGCGCCTCCGGCAGGCGCAGGACTTCGCGCAGCTGCTGCTGGGTGAAGCGCCCCATGCCGCGGTCGACCGTGGCGCGGCCGCCGGACAGCATGCGGAAATCGACCCCGAATCGCATGTCCAGGTCAGCGGCGGACGAGGCTCGCGAAGCCAGCGGCGACTTGTGACATTGAAGCCACAATCATAGCCGACCGCGGCGCGACATGGAACGCCGGGGGGGTGGCACCCACCCGTGGACACCCCGGGGGAGCAAGCGATCGCGTGACAGCCGGCAGATCCTGCTGGACAGGTGGCGGAGCGGACCCATACACTAGGAGCGGTTCCAAAAAACCGTGGACATGCCTGCCAGAGGGCAGGCAAGGAGGGTTGTTGCAATGAGATCTGAACGGCTCCGAGTGCTCGGGTTGACTCTGCTCCTGCTGCTGACTTTGACGACGCTTGCCCATGCGCAGGCGACGCGGACCTGGGTGTCTGGGGTGGGCGACGACGCCAACCCGTGCAGCCGCACGGCCCCCTGCAAGACGTTCGCCGGCGCCATCTCCAAGACCGCCGCCGGCGGTGAGATCAACGTGCTGGATCCGGGCGGATTCGGCGCCTTGACCATCACCAAGGCGATTTCGATCGAGGCTGACGGACTGATCGCCGGCGTGCTGGTGTCGGGCACCAACGGCTTCGTCATCGCGGCCGGGGCGACCGACACGGTGACGCTGCGCGGCCTGACGTTCGAGGGCATCGGCACCGGCCTGAACGGGGTCTCGATCCTGTCGGCAGGCAACGTGCTCATCGATCACTGCTATATCAACGGTTTCACCAACGAGGGCATCAACATCGCGCCCGCCGCGCCGGCGACCGCCACCAACGTGACGATCCAGGACACCACGATCAAGGGCACCACGGGCGCCGTCCCCAACGGCTACGGCATCTACGTCAAACCCGCCGCGGGCACGACCGCCAACGTGACGATCAATCGCGTCACGGCCAACACCAACCAGGCCGGCGCCCTGCGCCTGGAAGGCAGCGCCAGCAAGGCGACGGTGCGCGACAGCAATTTCTCGCTCAACACCGCCGGCAACGCCGTGGTGGCCAATACCAGCTCGACGATCAGCATGGACAACACGCTGATCGCGGGCAACGCCAACGGCATTGTCGCCAGCAACTCCGGCACCGTGCGGATCAGCAACATTTCGCTCTTCGACAACACCAACAACGCCATCAACGCGACGGGCGGCACGGTGCTGTCGTTCGAGAACAACCGCATCGTCGGCACCATCACCGGCGGCCCGATCTCGACCCAGGCCCAGCAGTAGGCAGGCCGCCGTTCGCGGCATGCGGCCGGGAGGCGTGGCGATCGAATGACGCAAACGGCTTTGGATGGCGGACCGGCGCGCGCCACGGCGCCGGTCCGTGGCCGCATGTTGCTCGACATGGGCGGCTACCAGTGGGCGGTGCTATTTGCCGCCTGGCTGGGGTGGGGTTTCGACTGCTTCGACAGCCTGCTGTTCAACTTTGTCGCTCCCAATTGCGTGCCGACGCTGCTCGGCCTGCCGCTGGGGTCGCCGGCAGCCAAGTCGGCGACGCTGCTGTGGACCGGGATCTTCACCTCGCTGCTGCTGCTGGGGTGGGCGGCGGGCGGCATCCTGATGGGGCACGTGGCGGACCGCATCGGCCGCAGCCGGACGCTGCTGCTGACCATGCTGATCTATTCGCTCGGCACCGCCGCCTGCGCCCTGGCGCCCAACCTGTGGGTGCTGGGGCTGTGCCGGATGGTGTCCAGCCTGGGCATCGGCGGTGAATGGGCCGCCGGTGCGGCGATGGTCGCCGAGGTGGTGCCCGAAAAGCGCCGCGTCGAAGCCGGCGCGCTGCTGTACACCTCGGCGCCGCTGGGGCTGTTCCTGGCCAGCTTCACCAACCTGCAGATCGCCGGCAGGTTCTTCAAGTCCTCGCCGGAAGTTTCATGGCGCTACGTCTTCCTGGCCGGGCTGGCGCCGGCGGTCGTCGCCATCCTGGTGCGGGTGTTCGTGCGCGAGCCGGAGCGGTGGCGCCTGGTGGCGCAGCGCTCGGCGCGGCCGCGGCTGCGCGAGCTGTTCACGCCGGAGTACCGGCGGCTGACGCTCGCCGGCTGCCTGATGGCGGGGGTGGCGCTGATCAGCTGGTGGAGCAGCAACGCCTTCATCCCGATCATCAGCGGCGGCCTGGCGACGGTCACGGCCAAGGCGCGCGCCCTGGACCGCGTCGCCACGGTGGTGCTGGTCGAGCACTGGAAGTCGGCGGCGACCAACTACTTCAACGTCGGCGGCCTGCTGGGCACCCTGCTCACCGTGCCGGCGGCGAAGCTGCTCGGGCGGCGCCCGATGTTCGCCATCTATTACACCGGCGCGGGGCTGTCGATGCTCGCCGCCTACGGCCTGGACCTGGCGCCCGAAACGCGCCTGGCGATGTACTTTCTGATCGGTCTGACAGCCTTCGGCGTGCTGGGCAGCTTCACCTACTACCTGCCCGAGCTGTTCCCCACCCGCCTGCGGGGAACCGGCGCCGGATTCACCTACAACGTCAGCCGCGTCGTCGCGGCCGCCGGGCCGCTGCTCATCGGCAGCATCGCGGCGCAGGGCGCCAACTCCCTGACGACCGCCCTGCGCGCGCTGTTCTATGTCGGGTTTGCGCCGCTTCTGGGCCTGGCTTTCCTGCCCCTCGCCATCGAAACCAAGGGCCGGCCGCTGGAGGATTGAGCGCGGCCGGGCTGGCCTGGCTGCGCACGCTGCCGGACCCATGCCGGCACGGCGGGCGCGGTGGGTGCAGCGGGCGGAGCCAGGCCCCGTCTTGCAGGCCGGGGCTGCCGGCTTACGGCTTGATCACGTAGTTGACCGTGATGTTGGTCTTGTTGTGGTTCTGGTCGGTGGCGACGACGATCACCACGTGCGACTTGGCGTCGGTGCTGTCCGCCTTGATCATGCCGGTGGAAGACTGGCCGCCCAGGGCCATGGTGGCGATGGGCTGCACGTTGAGGCCGTTGGACTTGAGGTGATCCTGATAGAAGGCGACGACCTTGTCGACCGAGTCGGTGGTGGTCATCGAGAAGGTCTGGGTGGAACCGTCGCTCGAAGAGGTGGCGGACATGCCGCCCTGGACGTCCGCTCCCGGATAGGCCGGCAACCAGGAAGGCAGGCTCTTGGGCGTGCCGGCGTTGGCGGAAAAGGTCGACTGATTGCCCTTGTCGTCGGTGACCTTCAACACCGCGCCCGAACCCGACCCATTGGCGGCGGTGGCGTCGAAGACCGCGGTGCCGCCCTTGTCGCTGGAGAACTTGATCTTGCCGTTCTTGATGTCGTCCATGCTCACCGTGACCGTGTCGTTGGTCTTCTTGTTGTGAACGGTCAAGGTGTTGGCGGTGTCGTCAGAGCTCACCAGCTCGAGATCGGGGTTGGCCTGCACGATGAGCTTCGCCGTCGCCATGCCAGGGTTCTTCTGGAACGGGTCGACCACCTTGGTTTTCACGATATATGCGCCGACCACCATCGCGATCACGCCCAGGACCAGAATTGCGCCGCACCCGATCGCGATCCAACCGAGTGGACCCATACCCTTCTTGGCCGCCGGCTGCACAGGGCCGGGCGGCGGAGATTGCACCGTCATGAAAGATCCCCTTTCTGAGGAAGTTGTCCGGCTAAAGCCTGCCCCTACGCTACCACGCCGCGGCCGGGAGCGCCTCGGTTTTGCGCTTGCGCCAGGTTCGATACGCGCGTTTATCGATTCTCTGCTATGCTTGCGCCGCATTCCAAGGGATGGGGAGTCGCTGGGTACCGCAAGCCGACGTGCTTCGACATGGTTTGGTGACATGTGGGCACGAGGTTTGAATAGGACTCCGTGCGGAGGTGGGGCATGAATTACTTTCTGGGCGTCCTGCTACTTTCACTGGTTCCAACCACCGCTCCCTCGAATGGCGTCCAGCCGGCGCCGGCCTCCTTTGACCGTCAGCTGGAGCGATTCACCCAGCTGGCGATCGAGGGCAAGACCCAGGAGGCGGTCGTCTTCCTGAGAAAGCCCGGATTCCTCAAGGCGGTGGATCGCGAAGGGCATACGGCGCTGTTCGGCGCTGCCGTCGCCTGCAACACGGACGTGCTGGACCTGGTGCTGGCCAGCTCGCCGGCGCTCAACCACCGCGATCGCGCTGGCGCCACCGCCCTGTTCTACGCCGCCAGCCAGGGGCGCAGCGAAGTGGTGCGACGCCTGGTCGAGCACGGCGCCGACGTCAATCTACCGAACGAGCAGGGGCGGACGCCGCTGATGGCGGCGGTGATGATGAATCACCTGGGAGCCAGCCGTCTGCTGCTCAGCGCCCGGGCCGACGTGAACGTGCAGGACAAGAACGGTTCGACGGCCCTGATCGAGGCTGTCGAAGGTAGCCATTTCGACCTGGTGAACCTGCTGCTGCAGCACGGCGCCAATCCCCGTCTGGCGCGCAACAACGGCACCACGCCGCTGCAAGTCGCGCAGATCAAGGCGCAGCCCAAGATGGTCGATCTGCTACGCCACGAAGAAGACGCCACCGATCCCGCAAACCAGCCCTGACATAGCGCCGGGCACACGCGTCGCGGTCCATCCAGGCCAGTTGGATCCTGGAATGCGGCAGGCGGTTCTGACCTGGCGTCGCCGGGTGCGGTTGTCAGCGGGTCCGTTCGAATTTGATTTCGTCCAGCCAGCTTTCTTTGCCGTTCTCGTACCAGGTCCAATGGGTGGTGAAGTGGTCGGCGTCCACCAGGTGGAGGACCATCTTGTCCATGTGGCCCGTGTCGCGCGACGGCAGGTTGACCGCGTCGAGGTAGGTGAAGGTCACGGCGTGGCCGGCGTCGTCGAAGCCGGTGGCCGACAGGCGGGGCGTGCTGCCGAAGGCGCAGTAATGGGTGGCGAGCAGCCGGTTGCCGTCCAGCTGGTAGGTGATGCTCATGCGGTTCTTGCCGGTCGGGTCGTCGCTCGCCAGGATGTCCTGCTGCAGGACCCTGCCGCCGGCGATGAGGCGGAAGGTGTCGGTCTCCTCGTGCCCCTTGCCGTTGGCGCCCTTCCAGGTGCCCTGCAGGCCTTTGAGCTGGTCGAAGGTGACGGCGGTCTGGGGGGCGGCCGCCGCCGGCGCGGCGGTGGGTGCAGCGGCAGCACCCAACAGGGCGGGCAAGCTCGCGGCGGCGATCAGGGTCGCCAGGGCGACGGCCGGCCAGCGCAGGGTCGGCCGGTGGCTGGACAGGGAGACAGGACTGACTCTGCGGACCATGAAGAACCTCCTTGGCAAGGGGAGGGCAGCCGCGCGGATGGCGGCGCCCTTCAGCATGCAGAGTGCCCGCCGCGCCGGCTTGCGAGACGGTCGCCGGCGGTACGCTCCGGCTCAGCTGCCGCTTTCCCCGCGGCCGGTCGCGAGGCGGCGCCCATAGGCGCTGGCGCTCGCGGCGACCGGCACGCCGACCGCGACTGCCGCGACGATCGACTCCATGGGCAGGCTCCGCAGCAACCATACCGCCGTGACCGCCGCCACCACGGCATAGATCGCGATCGCCACGCGGCCCAGCGGCGTCAAGCGGCGCGGCCGCACGCGGCGCAGGACGCGGGCGTCGAATGCGGGTGAGAGCCGCGGCGCATCCGCGGCCATGGCGTTGGTCAGCAGCCGGTCCATCCCTGCGTCATCGTGCATCGAAACCTCGTTCAGCAAGCATGGCGTGCAGCAGCCGCCTGGCGCGGTGGAGGTATGACTTCACGGTGTTCTCCGGCACATCGAGCATCACCGCGATGTCGCTTACGCGTGCGCCCAGCCAATAGTGGAGGCGCAGCGCGGACTGGTACACCTCGGGCAGCTCGCCGACGCACGCCAGGACGGCTCGCTGGCGCCGCTCGTCCTGCAACCGATCGTACGGACCGCGCTCCTGCGACGGTTGCGTCGCCAGCGCCTGGTCGCTCACGTGCGGTGCTCGATTTCGGGCGCGCGCCTTGAGGTTGAGCGCCTGATTGAACGTGATGCGGTAGATCCACGACCCGAACCTGGCCTCGCCGCGGAACGAGCGTAGAGCATGGTGCACGCGCAGCATCACGTCCTGGGCGACGTCTTCGGCTTCCGGTACGAGCTCCTGGCCGAGGATGGAAACGGCCAGACGAAACACCGGGTCTCGATAGCGCCGCACCAGCTCGGCAAATGCGTCGTCGTCGGCCGACTCCCGACACCGTTCGACCAGCCACTCGTCCGCCCGATCGGCGTAGGCGGCAGGATCAGCGCACACGTTCGGAGGCGAGGGCGTAGTACAGCATCAACCCGATGCCCAGAAGCGCCAGCGGCAGTGGCAGCGGCCAGAGGTCTGGAGCATGCAGCTGCGGCCCGGCCCACCGCAGAGCCAGCATGGCGCCGCCGCCCAGGGCCAGCCAGACGATGCCGTGCAGCAGGGGGGCCCGCGGGTCCGGCGGCATGCGGACCCTCGGCGGATCGAGCGGCAATTCCGGCAGCGGAATGCCCTTTTCCATGGCCGCCATGCGCTCCTGGTGGACGATTTCAAGGCGGCTCTGCCGCCCGACGTGGCGGAAGTACAGATACCCCACGAACGCCACGGCGACCGCCGCGACGACGATGCCATCTCCGATCGAATGTTCCATGTCCGTTCTCCTTGCCCTTTGGACAAGGCGTGGCGTTCGGCGGTTGCAGCAGCCGGCCGCCGGGGCGGCGGGGAGGGGACACTACGGCTGTGCGGTGGCGGCGGGCTTGCGGCAGGTGAGCTGGTCGGCGGCGACCCAGTCGGGGCCGCTCTTGTTGATCTGCCAGGCGACGGTGAAGACTTCGGGGCTCTGGATCTCGAAGACGAAGCGGTTCCTGGGGTTGGCGTAGCTCACGGCGTCGGTGCCGGTCATGACCAGGGTGCGGCCGTGCCAGCCGGGGCTGGTGTAGATGGCGTAGCCGGCGTTGTTGGCGTCCAGCTCGACCAGCTGGTGCCGGGCTTCGTCGCGACCGATGAGGTAGTGCGCGACGTACCCCGGCGGGTCGATGTCGGTTTCCACCAGCTCGATCCAGCGGTCGCCGAAGGCGCCCCTGCCTTCGTATTTCGAATGGTGCGGCCGGGTGCTGGGCTGAAAGCTCCCCTTGCAGTCCCAGGTGCCGGTGAAGCTGAAGCCCGCCGGCGGGTCGGCGAGCAGCGGGGGCGCGTCCGGCGCCGGCGCCGCGCCGCTCGGGACGGGAGCGCTGGTGGCGCGGCCGGCGGTGCCGCTGGGGATCGGGGCGCTGCCGGCGCCTCGGGCGGCGCCGGTGGCAAGGACGGCCAGGATTGCCAGGCCGCCTGCCGCGGCGCGCAGGGTCGATCGCATCCTCGTAGCTCCTTTGCCGCAGGCGGGGGCGCGGCCGCGCCGCCCACTACTGCAGGTGACTGCGCAGCCAGTCCACGCTGCGCACCAGCGCATCGTGCGCGTCGGCGGCGTTGAGGTGATGGCCCTCGTCGGGATAGATCACCAGGCGGGTTTCGACGCCCAGGGTGCGCAGCGCGTGCCAGTACTCGTAGGATTGAGGCGCCGGCACCTCGGCGTCGCGCTCCCCTTGCAGCACCAGGGTCGGCGTGTGCACCGCCTTGATGAACGTCATGGGCGAGCTGCGCGCGTAGATCCAGGGGTCGTCGTAGACCGAGGCGCCGAAAAACGGGATCATCCAGCGATCGATCCGATTCTGGCCGTAATAGCTCTGCCAGTTGGCCACACCGGCTCCCGCCACCGCGGCGCGGAAGCGGTCGGTCTGGGTGATGGCCCACATGGTCATGTAGCCGCCGTAGCTCCAGCCATCGATGGCCAGGCGCTGTGGATCGATCGGCGCCGCCGCCAGCGCCGCATCGACGCCGGCCAGGATGTCGCGCAGGTCGCCGTAGCCGAAATCCTTGACGTTGCCGCGGGTGAACGCTTCGCCCATGCCGTAGCTGCCGCGCGGGTTGGGCAGCAGGACGTAGAACCCCTGGCTGGCCAGGGCGCCGGCGACGCGCGGCCAACCCGCCTGGTGGGCTGAAGACGGTCCGCCGTGCACCAGCACGACGAGCGGCGCGCGGCGGCCGGATTGCAGAGCCGCGGCCGGCGGGGCCAGCAGCCAACCCTGCGCCTGTGCTCCGGCGGCCAGGTCGCTCGGCCAGCGCAGCGACCGGGCGGCGCCCCAGACGGGCTGCACCGCGTCGTTATGGTGGGTGACCTGGCGCCAGCCGGCGCCCAGGGGGGCATCGCCGTCGCCAGTGGGGACCGCGCCCGCGGCGGTGGCCGCGAGGGTGGCGGACGCGGCGCTGGCGGCGTCCAGCGTCCCTGCCCAGATTTCCGGCGGGTGGGTGAACGAGCTGACGATCGCGGCGCCGACTTGCCCGTCGCGCGACACCGCCAGCCCAGGGCCGCGGCTGGCGGAGAACGTCGCGTCCCGGCGCCACAGCGGGGTCGCGGCGTCGCCGGCGGGGGCGAAGCGCGTCAGCCCCATGCCGCCCTGGATCTCCTCCAGGACCAGCAGCGCGCCGCCCGCCGTCCACGCCAGCCAGGCGGCCGAGGTGGGGCGGTCGGCGGTGAGATCGCGCGCCGGGCCGCCGGCCGCCGGGACGGTATAGACGTCGCCGCCGGTCACGCCCTGATCGCTCATCACGCCGCCGATCAGAGCGATGGTGCGCCCGTCCGGCGACCAACGCGGATCGGCCATCTGGAACGACGGCTTGAGCAGCGAGCGGGCGGCGCCGCTGGCGCGATCGAAGCGGTACAGCTCGGCATCCCACCAGTTGTCGTCGCCCTCGCCGTGGGCGGCGACGCCGGCCAGCGCCGAGCCGTCGGGCGACCAGTCGAAGTCGTACACGAACAGGTCCGGCGGCGACGCCGGGCGCACCGCGCCGCCGGCCAGGTCGACGATCGCGATGCGCTGCTCGTCCGGATTTTCGCCCACCGTGCCGGCGTCGCGCGGCGCCGCCGCGGTGGGTGCCGCGGAGGTGCTGCGGCCGGCGATCCACAGCAGGGCGATGGCCGTGCCGTCGGGCGACCAGGCCAGGTCCGACAGCTGCCCGCGCAGGTCGGTCAGCGGTCTGGCGCCGCCCGCAAAGTCGGCGACCCAAACCTGTTTCTGGTGGTCGGCAGGCATCTCCGGCATCGTGGCGCCGGGCCTGGCCGCCGGCTTGCTGGCTGCACGGCGGCCGGCGCCGTGCCGTGATCCCGCCGGTCCCGGCGCTCCCGGAGGAAGTGGGGCCAGGAACGCGAGGCGCGTGCCGTCCGGCGACCAGACCGGGTTGCTGGCGCCGGCGGCCCCGGTCTCCAGGCGCCGGGCCGGTCCTGCGATGCCGCCGGCCCCGAGCTCGGCGACGAAGACGATGGCGCTGGATTCTCCGCCCTGGCCGCGCGGCGTCTCGGTCCAGGCGATGCGCCGCCCATCGGGCGACACCGCCGTGGCGCCAAACGATCGCGTCGCCGCCTCGGCCGCCAGCGCCTGATCGAGCGTGGACGCGCTGACGCCGGCGTCCGCGCCGGCCGGCGGCGGCGGTTGCGGCGGCGGCTGAGGCGCGGTGTGGCCAGGCGCCGCCGCCCCGCTCGCGATCGTTGCCGCCGCGAGCCCGATGCGTAGCGCGGGACGCCAGATCCACAGGGAGCGGCGCGGCAGGGTGGCTCGGCGGAGCGTGGTCATGGTGAGGGGTCCTCGGTAGGGGCCGCTGTCAGATACATGCCCGGCCGCACGATCTCCATGTGGCGGTCGGGCTGGGCGAGGGCGGAGAAGCCGAAGTGCCGGTAGAGCGGGTGCGCATCGCGGGTCACCAGCGAAAACCGGCGCAGGCCCGCGACCGCCGGGTAATCCATCACGCACTCCATGAGCCAGCGTCCGAGCCCCTCGCCGCGGTGCTCGGGCAGCACGTAGACGTCGCACAGGTAGGCAAACGTGGCCTGGTCGGTGACGACCCGCGCCAGCCCCACCTGCCCGCCGCCTGCCGCGAGCAGGCTGAAGCAGAGAGAGTTGGCGACCGCCCGCGCCAGCACCTGGCGCGGGATGCCGGCGGACCAATAGGCGGTGGCCAGAAATCCATGCACCGCATCCAGATCCAGGCGCGCCGGATCGGTGGTCACGACGAAGCCGGGTCGCGTGCGTTCGTAGCAGTCCATGGGCCGCCCGCAATCCTACACCGCGTACTTACGAACCGGAGCGCCAGGGGCGATCGCGCGGGCGCTTGTAGGGCGGCGGCGGGCCGCTGTCGAGCGATGCGGGCGGCTCGGCGGGCGGGGAAGTTGCCGCAGAGGGTGCCGCGGCCGGCATTGCCAGCGGCGCATCCCCGGTCGGCGACAGCTGGGACGCCGCCGCGGGCGGTGCGGCCTGGATGGCGGGAGGCGCGGCTGCCGCGGCCGATGCGACTGCCGCGCTGGCGTGGCGCCGCGTCAACCAGGCCAGGGCCACGGCCTGCAGGGCCGGGATGGCAGCGAGCTCCAGCAACGCGCCCCAGCCGCGGTCGGCGCGCTGGAAAACCGCCAGCGACACCGCCGCCCGCGTCAGCCAGAAGGCCGCCAGCAGCGCCAGCCAGACATGGACCAGTCGTCGCATGGTGTTTCGCCCCTGCTCCCTGCGGCGCCGGCCGCCCGGCGGCGGCGCCGCCCTGGCGCCGGCAAGAGGATCGCTCGATCCGGCCTGCCGGCGCAATCGGCGGCAGGCCGCGAGGGGTGGTGTACACTGCAAAGCTACAAGGCAACTTCGCTCCAAAAGGAGGTCCCATGCTGCCGCTGCTCTCAGCTACCGCCTTCTTTGCCGCATCCCTGGCGGCGAAGACACCACAGATGTCCGGTATCAGCGCCGTGCACCCCTCCACCCGCCGGCCGGCGGCGGTGGAGGCGGAAGACCTGCGGCGCGCCGATCAACCGGCCGAAGCACAGGCCTTCTTTCTGCAAAAGCGGGTGGGCGCCGGCGAGAAGGCGCTGCCGTACGAGCGCTACCTGGCGGCGCGATCGCAGATGGCGCTGATGCGCCAGTACTCGAGCAGCACCAGGAGCTTTCTGCCGTCGCGCGCCTCGCTCGCTGGGACGGCGGCGGCGGCCGCGACGACGGGATGGACGGCGCTCGGGCCCGGCAACATCGGCGGCCGCACGCTGTCGCTGGTGTTCGAGCCGGACAACGCCAACATTCTGTATGCCGGCACCGCGGACGGCGGCATCTGGAAGACGACCAACGGCGGCGCCGCCTGGGCGCCGCTCGGCGACATGCTGCCCAGCCTGGCGGTCAGCTCGTTGATCATGGACCCCGTCAATTTCGACGTGCTGTATGCCGGTACCGGCGAAGGGGCCTACAACGGCGACTCGGTGCAGGGCGCCGGGGTGTTCCAGACGGTGGACGCCGGCCAGCATTGGACGCAGATGCCCGGCACCAATACGCCGGACTTCTACTATGTCAACAAGCTGGTGCTCAGCCCGGCGAGCGGCCGTCTGTACGCCGCCACGCGCACCGGCGTGTGGCGCTACAACGCCGCCGCCGGGGCATGGGCGCAGCTGCTGGCGCCGGGGACCTTCCTGGGCTGCTTCGACCTGGCGCTGCGCATCGACAGCTCCGGCAACGAAGTGATGTTTGCCGCCTGCGGCAGCTTCCTGCAAGGGGCGATCTACCGCAATACGCAGGCGCAGGTCGCCGGCTCTCCATGGAACGTGGTGTTCACCAACCCCGCCATGGGGCGCACCAGCCTGGCGATCGCGCCATCCAATCCCGACACCATCTACGCCATGGTGACCAGCAATGCCAACGGCCCGCACCAGGGCTACAACGAAGGCCTGCTGGGCGTCTTCCGCTCGACCCAGGGCGGCGCCGCCGGCACCTGGCAGGCGCGCCTGGTCAACACCAGCCACGACCTTACCAGCACCTTGCTGCTGAGCAACCCGGTGTACGCGGTCCTGGCGCTGTGCAATTTCGGCCCTTTCAACGCTTACTACAACCAGGGTTGGTACGACACGGTGATTGCCGTCGATCCCACCAACGCGGACCGCGTCTGGGCCGGCGGCATCGACCTGTTCCGCTCCGACGACGGCGGCCAGACGTTTGGCGCCGCGTCCTATTGGTGGGTGCAGCCCGACCCCCCTTACAACCATGCGGACCAGCACGCGCTTGCGTTCCCGCCGGGCTATGACGGCGCCGCCAACCAGCAGCTGTTCAGCGGCAACGACGGCGGCGTCTTCGTCACCCGCAACTCGCTGGCGCAGACCGCGCTGCACGACCCGTACGAGCTGTGCAACGACAAGTACAGCCAGGTGGTGTTCGAAAACATCAACAACGGCTTCTCCGCCACGCAGTTCTACGACGGCGCCGTGTATCCCGACGGCAGCACCTACTTTGGCGGCACGCAGGACAACGGCACCGTCGGCGGCGACGACCAGACCGGGCCCAACCAGTGGAATACGCTGCTGGGCGGCGACGGCGGCTTCGTGGCGGTAAATCCCGCCAACACCAGCGTCCTCTACGCCACCAACACCGGTCTTTCGCTGCAAAAATCGATCGATGGCGGGCAGCTGTTCGTCAACGCCATCGGCGGCATCGCGGACAACAACTTCCTGTTCATCGCGCCGTTCATCCTGGACGCGACCAACCCGCAACGGTTGTGGACCGGCGGCTCCTACCTATGGCGTACCAACAACGGCGCCGCCAACTGGTCGCGCGCCAGCACTCGCGTGGCCGGTTCGCTGGGCGCGGCGATCAGCGCCATCGCCAGCTCGCCGGTGGATGCCAACCACGTCCTGATGGCAACCACCGAAGGCAACATTCAGCGCAACAGCGCGGCGCTCGCGGCCGCTCCCACGACGGTCTGGCCCCGCGCCAAGCCGCGCAGCGGCTACGTCTCGTGGCTGACGTTCGATCCCGCCGACGCCAACACCGCCTATGCCACCTACTCCACCTTCGGCGGCACTCACGTCTTCAAGACCATCGACGGCGGCGCCACCTGGAGCGGCATCGACGGCACCGGCACCGGCGCCCTCCCTGACATGCCCGTCAACACCATCGCCGTCGACCCGGCAACGTCCAACCTCTACGTCGGCACCGACATGGGCGTCTTCGTGTCCCTCGACGGCGGCCAGAGCTGGGCGCTGGAGCTGACCGGCTTCCCCAATTCCGTCACCGACGCCCTGGTCATGCACGTCGATCCCACCGGCGGCCGCTCCGTCTTCGCCTTCACCCACGGCCGCGGCGTCTGGCGCGTCGATCTCCAGTAACCGCGCCACCATCGCTCCCCGCCCCCCGCCATTCCCGCCCGCGAGCACGCGCTCCGGGCGGGGGCGGCCCCTGGCGCCGCGGGTCACGCCTGGTGGCCGCGGGCGGCTTCCGGCGTATGCTGCGCGTGGCCGCCGGCTGTGCGGCGCGCCGATTCGGGGAATCTCCTGCTGCCATGTCCATCTACGCGATCGGCGACGTGCACGGTTGCTTCGAAACGCTGCAGGCGCTCCTGGCGCGCATCGGCTACGCCCCCGGCACCGACAGGCTGTGGATGGTCGGCGACCTGGTGAACCGGGGACCGCGGTCGCTGGACGTGCTGCGGTGGGCGAGCGGCATGGGCGATGGGCTGGTGGCGGTGCTCGGCAATCACGATCTCTACCTGCTGGCGCGCGCGGCCGGCGTCGTCGAGCGCAAGCGCCGCGACACGCTCGACGCGGTGCTGGCGGCGCCGGACCGCGACGACCTGCTGGCGTGGCTGAGGCAGCGGCCCCTGCTGCACCGCGAAGATGGGCACGTGCTGGTGCATGCGGGCCTGTTTCCCGCCTGGACCGCGGCGCGGGCGGAGGAGCTGGCGGGCGAGGCCGCGACGCGCCTGCGCGGGCGCGGCGGCGACCGCCTGCTGCGCCAGGCGCTCGCCAAGCGAGTCGAGCGCTGGCGGGAGAGCGCCGGCGCCGGCGCCCGCGCCCGCATCGCGCTCGCCGGTCTGGCGCGCATGCGGGCGCTGGCCGCGGACGGCAGCCTGTGCGCCGACTTCAGCGGCGCGCTCGACGAGATGCCCGCGGGCTGCAAGCCCTGGTTCGAAGTCGCGGAGCGGCGCAGCGCCGGCGAGCGCATCGTCTTCGGCCATTGGGCGGCGCTGGGGCTCCACATGGTGCCCGGCATCGCCGCGATCGATACCGGATGCGTCTGGGGCCAGCGCCTGACCGCCCTGCGCCTGGACGACGGGGCGGTCTTCCACGAGCCGGCGCGAGAGCGCCCCGGACAGGTTTGAACGGCCGCGAGCCTCTCAGCTGGTGTGCCTCATGACCGCGGAAACCGGGTCGGGCGCGGCGACACGGCGCGCACCGCGGTCGTGGGCCAGGCTTGCCGGCTGGCTCGGCTGGGTGTCGCTCGCCGGGCTGGCCGTCTGGCGCTATGCCGGCCGGGCAGCGGACGACATCTACATCACCTATCGCTACGCCTACAACCTGGCGGCCGGCCGCGGGCTTGTCTTCAATCCGGGCGAGCGCGTGTTCGGCGTCAGCGACCCGGGAGTCGCGGTGGTGCTGGCAGCGCTCCATCGCGCGACCGGCGTGGCGATCCCCACGCTGGGAACCGCGGTCACCGCCGTCGCGCTGCTCGCGATCGCCGGCACGCTCCTGGCCGCGGCGCGCCGCGCCGGCCGCGAGGCGGAGGCCTGGGCGGGCGGCACGCTGCTGCTTTCGTCGGCCTACGTCTGGCTGGGCCAGGGAGCCGGGCCGCTGCCGGCGCTCGCCCTGCTCCTGGGCGCCGCGCTCTGGGCCGGCGGCGGCCGGGCGCCCGCGGCCGGAGCCTTGGCCGGGGTTGCCTTCTGCTGCCGGCCCGACGCGGCGCTCGGGGCCGGCTGTCTCACGGTTTTGATTGCCGTCGAGGGGCTGCGGCGGGTGCGCTCGGCGGGGGCCGGCGGCGGGGAGCCGGCTGCGGGAGCGGGAGCGAGCGCGCAAGTGGCGAAGGACTGGCCGGTGGCGAAGCATGGGGCGGTTGCGGATGCCGACCTGGCGGCGGTGGGCAGCGGCGCGGCGGTGGGCAGCGGTCCGGCGGCGCGTAGCGGTCTGGAGGTGCGCAGCGAACCGGCGGCGCGCCGGGAGCTGGCGCTCGCGCTGCTGCCGGCGTTCACCTGCGCCGCTGCGTTCGCCGCGGTGGCCGCGGTGGCGCTGATCGCCGCCTGGGGCTACTTCGGCCACGCGCTTCCCGAGACGCTCTGGGTCAAGCGGCAGTTCGCGGCGCTCAAGCCGCGGGATTTTGTCGGCCGCGCCTTCTGGCAGCCGGCGGCGGGCCTGTTCGCGTCGCTCGCCGGGCCTGGCGGCGTGGCGCTGCTGGCGCTGGGCGTTGCAGGCCAGCCGGTCCTGTTCCGACACGGCGGCTGGCCCGGACGGCTGCTGGTCCTCGATTCGCTGGTGACGGCCGCTTTCTATACCGCCGCCCGAGTGCCGTACTTTCTTTGGTACACGCTGGTTTCGGCGGTGGCAGTGCTGGTCGGCGCCTGCCTGCTCGGCGGCGAGCTGGCGCGGCGCGGGATAGCGGGGGGGGCAGACGGGGAGGCGCCGGGGCGGCGCGGGCGCGGGCGCACGGCCGGCCGAGTTCTGCTTGTCGGTGTCTCCGGCCTGGTCGGGCTGGTAGCCGCCAGCTGCCTGGCCGCGGGCGTGCGTTGGTGGAGCGCCGGCGGCAACCAGGACTGGCGTCTCACCGCCTATCGCAGTGCCGGAGAGTGGATCCGGGGCCACACGCCAGCCGGCGCGGGCCTTGTCCTCGACGAGGTCGGCCTCATCAGCTACTACAGCGACCGGCCGGTGCTCGACCTCATCGGCCTGGTGTCGCGAAGCTCGCGCCCCTATGCCGCGGTGGGCGACCCGCTCGGCGCGTTCCTAGCGGCGCCCACGGAGCTGGTCGTCTTCCACACCTACAACCCGCGCGGCGGCACGCGGCCCATCCACGACCGTCCCTGGTTCGCCACCGCCTTCGCGCCCGCCGCGGTGCTGGCCGATCGCGAGGCGGGCGCGGAGATGATCGTCTACCGACGCCGGCCGGGCTCAGCCATACCGCCCTCGCGGCCGCCCCTGCGGCGAAGCACGCCGGCTGATGCGAGCGCGCCGTGAAGAGTTAGCGCGGCCCTGGGCGCAAACCGCTCGGGTATTGTGGCAGCGCCGGCACGGTTCTGCCGGGGACATTTGCACCAGCTTGGGGTGGGGAGGATTCGCCGGCGCGGTCTGGGTTCGCAGGGCCAGCTGCTGCCCGAGCGCGCACCGCGGGCTCAGGGATTGGCGAGTGCGCGGTCGATTGGGCAATGATCCTGATGGGGCAAGTGGATAGATCTGGCACTATGGGCCGGAGCGAGAAGCGCACGGGGGCCGCGGTGCGCGCGAGGCAAGGGCATCGGAGGAGATCGGCGGGAGCTCTTGGGTCAATGCGACAAACCCTTTGAGCATACGCCTCACCTGACGCGCTATGGCGACGTCAGGCGTTGTCGTCGTCGTGCCAGGCCTCGATCCAGGCTCGAGCGTCGGCGACTGGTGCACCCCGGCTGGCCAAGTCCTTGACAACTGGCCGGATGCCAAATGCCGGGCGCGGCGCCGCCTCATCGCAGCGCCAGGAGATTGGCGAACAACCGGTAGCCGCCGGGCACCCCGGCCGGCAGCTGGCGGAAGAGCGCCAGGCCGGTGTAGACATATTTGCCCTTGCCGACGGCTGCCACCAGCAGGCCGCCGCGCTGCTCCGGACCGCCCGGGTCGGCCATGGCGAGCAGCGGCGTCCACGCCGGATCCCAGGTGTGAGCGAAATAGAGCCCGCGCTCCTGCACCCAGCCCTGCCAGTCGGCGGGGCCGATCCTGTTGGGCACGTTGAACGCCGGGCTGGCCGGGTCGAGCAAGGTCACCGCCGCGGTCTCGTCCGTCACCCGGTCGTGCGGCCGGGCGATCTCCAGCTTGTAGGGGGGGAAGCCGCCGGTGACGTAGGGGTACTGCTGATATTGCACGATCATCAGCCCGCCGCCGCGCACGTAGGCGAGCAGCCGCGGGTTGGCGCGCGCCATGACCGGCTCGCTCTCGTAGGCGCGGCTGCCGACGACGATGGCGTCGTAGCGGGTGAGGTCGCCGCCGACCAGCTCGGCCGCGCCGAGCAGCTCGACCGGCACGCCGGCTTGGCGCAGAAACTCGGGCACCCGGTCGGAGGCGCCGCGCACGTAGCCAACGCGGCGCAGCGGCGGCAGCCTGAGGTCAAAGGCGCTGACCTCGACAGCGGCGTCGTGCGGGTAAGGGGTGGGCTGGATGTGCGAGTAGTCGAGCACCGGCACCGCCAGGGAGAAACGCGAGCCGTCGTCGAGCACGGCGGCGACAGCCAGCGGGTAGCGTCCCGGCGTCAGGCCGGCCGGCGGACGCAGGGTCAGCGTCAGGGCGATCGGGTCGCCCTCGTCGTCGCTGGCGGCGGGCAGATCGAAAGGCTGTGGCGGGATCGCCGGCCAGGGCGTGATCGCCGCGGGGGCCCCCGCGGGCGCCGGGATCGCCGGGGTTCCGGCGGCTGCCGGGGCCGGCGCGGTCATCGTAAGCGTCGGCGGCGCCGGCGTCACCTCCAGGCGGCCGTGCACCGCCACCCGGCGGTGTGAGGTGAGCACCAGGCGCAGGTTCTTCGGCTCGCGGCGGGCGAGCGGCCAGACCTGCATCGATTCGTCCACCGCCACCTCGACCGCCGGCACGATGCGCAGCGGCCGGCGCACCTCGCCCTGCACCTCGTCGCGGTGGATGTGCACGACCTCGCGGGTCAGCGTCAGCGGCACGCCGTCGAGGGTGAAGTCAAAACGGGCGGTGAGCGGTGGCGGCCCGAACGGCTCGCCGCGCTCGGCCGGACTGGCCTCGCGCCAATCGTAGAGGCTCCCCTGAAGCGGCCGGCGCAGGAAGTAGGCCATGCTCGGCAGCGCCGCCGCCGGCACCGTGGGCTTGAGCTCCCACTGCGCCAGCGTCCCGGGAGCCACCGGCTGCGGCGCTCCGGCGGGCAGCTCCGGGCTCGATGGCGGCGCGACGGCGCCGCCCCACCAGTCGGCGGCCGGCACCAGCGTCACCGCGGCGCCGGTCAGGGCTGCCGCGCCGCTGTCCCAAAGGCTGGCGCGCACGGTGAACGTCTCGCCCTCCACCAGCGCCTCGCGCTCGGTGGTGGCGTCGAACGCGAGGCCCGCTGCCACCGCCGCGGCGTCCTCGGCCACCTGGAGCTTCTCGGCGAGCAGCTCGGCGGCGGCCTGCTCGCCGGCGCCGGCAGCGGGGGACGGCCTGGCGGACCTGGTGCCGCCGGAGCCAGGGGAGTCCTTGGCACCCGCGGTGCCAGCCTTGCCGGCGGCCGGGAACGCCGGCAGCGCCGCCAGCGCGTCGTCGAGGCGGCGCACGATGTCGAGCAGCGCCGGCAGGGCCTGCTGCGGGCGGGCCGGATTGAGGTGCTCGCGGGCGGCGGTGGCGAGCGCCTCCACCTGGTCCAGGTCTCCCTCCACCCGGCGGCGCACGGCGGGGTCGGCGATGGTGGCCGCGATGGCGCGCGGCCGGGTGTCGATGCCGGCAAAGAGATCCTTGGCGGCGACTCCGGCTCCCCCGGTCACCCAGGCGACGCGTGTCTCCTGCGGGCCGAGCGGCTGCAGCAGCCCCATCTCCTGCGATCGGTGCATGCTGCGGCTGGCCATGGCGAGTTGGAACACCGACTTGCCGCTCCACGGGTCGATGGCGTTGAGCGGCAGCGTCATGGTGGTGGAAGGGCGATCGAAGAACGTCGAGCGGTAGAGCGCCTGGGGCGTCCACGGCGCCAGCCCCTCGGCGGCCAGGCCAGGCAGCGCCGCCGGATCGCCGGACGCCGGGACGGCGGCGAAGGCGGTGACTCCCGCCGCCTGGTGCTGCCCGTGGGTCTTGATCGGCACGTTGGGGAAGATCGACACCACGACCTGCGGCTTGAAGCGCCGGATCACCCGCACCGCGTCCTCGAGCAGCACCTGCTTGGGCCACTGCCCCAGCGTCTCCTCGAGCGACATGGTGAAGCCGAAATCGTAGGCGCGGGTGAAGTACTGCCGCCCGCCGTCGACGGCGCGCGCCGCCAGCAGCTCGCGGCTGCGGATCAGGCCGAGGCCGATGCCGAGCTCGGAGCCGATGAGGTTCTGGCCGCCCTCGCCGCGGCTGAGCGACAGGTAGGCCGCCTCGCCGCCCAGGGCGCGCGAGACCAGGGTGAGCAGCGACGTGTCCTCGTCGTCCGGATGAGCGGCGATGATCAGCAGCCGCCTGTGGACGCAGAGCTTGGCCAGGGCGCGGTCGAGCGTCGCGCTGCCGCCGGTGACGGCCGGCTGAAGCGGCAGCGGCGCCAGGTTGACGCCGGTGGCCGCCAGCCGGCCGGCCGGCGGCAGCACCAGCAACGCCGCGACGACGGCCCCGGCGGCACCCAGCAAAGCGAGCTTCGGCCTCACTCTCATATCGACGGCTCCCCCTGGTTTTCGGGCCGGCTGCGCCGGCCGGTACAGGCGCGTACTCTAACCCGGTGGTGACACGGTTTACTCCCTTTCCTTCGGCGGCGGCGCTGCTGCGCGGTTTCTATCGCCGCCGCCCCAATCGCCGCCTGGGCGAGGCCGGTGGCGGGCCTGCTCATCACCGGCCCTGGCGGCATGCGAGTGAACCGGTCGGGGTGCGCTGCGCGTAGACTGATGCGACTGCGGAGAGCGAGCCCGCTTGGCCCGCCTAGGAAGGAGTGCAGCCTTCATGATCGCCAACGAGATGACCGGTCCGCCGTGGATCGCCAGCGAGACGGAGGTTCCATCCGTGGCCGCCGGCGGCGCGGGCGCTCCGCGCGCCAAGGCCGCCGATACGGACGTCCCGTCCGCGACTGCCGGGGGCTCGGACGCCGGGGGGCCAGACGTCCCGTCGGCGCCTGCCGGCGGCGCGGAGCCTGCCGCGGCGGTCACTGGCGCCCCGGACGCTGTGCCGGTGGTCGCGGCGGTGCGAGAGGTGGCGCCGGTGGGCAGGCGGCCGCTGGTGCATCGGCATCATTGGGTGGTGCGGCTGACGCACTGGTCCAATGCGGTGCTGCTGCTGGGGATGATCGCGAGCGGGCTGCAGATTTATGGCTCGTATGTGCACTTCGGGATGCGCGGCGGCCCCTACCTGCCCAATCCTTGGGACGGCAAGCCATTTCCGGCTTGGGCGACGCTGGGCGGGTGGCTGGCCGGGGGCCTCAGCTGGCATTTCTTTCTGGCCTGGCCGTTTGTGCTCACCGGGGTGACCTACCTGGGGTTTCTAGTCCTGTCCGGCGAATGGCGGGCGCTGCTGTTCCGGCCCAGCGACGTGCCGCGGGCGGTGGCCATGCAGCTGTACTACCTGCATCTCAAAAAAGACCATCCGCCGCAGGGCAAACATAACGCGCTGCAGAAGGCGGCTTACAACTTCATCATCCTGCTGGGCGCGATTTCGGTGCTGTCGGGGTTTGCGATCTACAAGACGGTTCAGCTGTCGTGGCTGACGCGGCTCTTCGGCGGTTATCAGATGGCCCGCTATTGGCACTTCTGGGCGGTGTTCCTGTTCCTGGGTTTCATTGTGGTGCACGTCGCGCTGGTGCTGCTGGTGGATCCCGCTTCGCTGCGCGCCATGATCACGGGTTGGTACCGTGGGAGGTTCCCCAGCCATGACTGAGCCGCGCGATCTGCGGCTTTCGCGCCGTGACCTGTTCCGCATTGGGATGGTGGCCGCCCCGGCCGCGCTGTCCGCGGCCTGCTGGGACGGCGGCCCCTGGGTCGGGGCGAAGCTGCATGCGTTCTCGCGCTTGAACGATTGGGTGAGCGAGAACATCTGGCTGTCCTCGACCCGTCTGGCGCCGCAATATCCCCATTCGCAGCGCACGCCGGCGCGGGATTTCCCGGCCTACGCCCAGACGCGACCCTACCTGCCGGTGCCCGCCGATCCGGCGCACTGGTCGCTTGCCGTGGGCGGCCTGGTCGCCAAGCCGTTCCACCTCACCGTGGCGATGGCTCAGGCGCTGCCGCGCGTGACCTACACCGTCAAGCACCACTGCGTCGAAGGGTGGACGGCGATCGCCACCTGGACCGGGGTGCCGCTCGCGACGATCATCGCCATGGCGCAGCCGACGCCGGCAGCGCGATACATCCGCTTCGACACCTTCGACAACGGCTACTCGAACGGCTGGGACCTGAAGAGCGCGATGCATCCCCAGACCATCCTCGCCTACGGCTGGAACGACCGCCCGCTGACCGCGGCCCACGGCGCACCGCTGCGCCTGTACTCGCCCAACAAGCTCGGCTACAAGCTCACCAAGTTTGTCAGCGCCATGACCTTCACCGTCGAACGCCCCGGCGGCTTCTGGGAAGACCAGGGCTATCCCTGGTTCGGCGGCATCTGAAACGCCGGCGGTCAGTCTGGTGGATCTCGGCCGCGCCGCCGGTCCCGCCGCGGGTGGAGGCAGGGTTCGCCCGATCGAGCGCGGCCGGAAGCGCCGCGGCCGCCGGCGGCTGAGCAGCCGCTGGAGCGCGTGCTGGCGCGCCGGGCCGGGCGGAGCCGCGGCCGGATGGGGCGGTATATGATGAAGGACCCCATGCTGCGGCTGCGTTTTGCCATCGGCGGTGAAGAGCGGGTTTTCCCCCTGGCCGGGGGACGGGTGCGGCTGGGGCGGGGCGGCGAAAACGACATCGTGCTGGGGGACGTCTCGGTATCGCGGAACCACGCCGAGATCCGCCGCGGCCCCGACGGCTGGACGATCCACGACCTGCAGAGCACCAACGGGGTGGACGTCAACCGCGTCTCGGTGCGGTCGGCGCCGCTCCGCGCCGGCGACCAGATCACCATCGGCGCCTTCGAGCTGGCGGTGGAAGCCATCTCCGTCGAGCGGCCGGCGCCTGCTGCCGGGGCGGCTGAACCGCCAGGTCCGGCCTCCGCTGGCGGCGGCGCGGGTGCAGGCCGTCCTGCCGAGGCCGCCGCGACCAGCCGGCCGCCACCGTATCCGGCCGGCGCGGGTGCCGTCCGCGACGTGCGCCAGACGCCGCCGGCCGCCGGTCGCGGCGCCGCGGCGCCGTCGTCGGCGGCGATCGACGGGGATGAACCATTTCTAGCCAACGCCACGATCGTGCGGCCGCTGGCGGACCTGACCGCGGCGTTCGGGCTGCAGGCGGCGGCGCCGGCCGAAGCCGGCCAGCCGCAGCCGGCAGGGGGCGGCGACCGCGCCGACGCCCACCGGATGCTGGGGTTCCTCGCCCGGCTGGCGCGGGTGCTGCTGGTCGCGGATTCGGTGGACGACGTTTTGGTGCGGGTGCTCGACATCGTGTTCGAGGCGCTGCCCGTCGACCGCGGCTTCATCCTGCTGGGCGACGATGGCGGCGACTTGGTGTGCGAGGCGGTGCGGCTGAAAGACCGCGTCGAGCTGCGCCCCTCCGTCGAGGTGCCGGTGTCGCGCACCATGCTGCGCGCGGTGATGCGCGAGCGGGTGGCGCTGGTGACCTACGACGCGCAGTCCGACCAGCGGCTGCGCGGCGGCGAATCGATCCGCCTGCACCAGATCCGCGCCGCGATGTGCACCCCGCTGTGGTCCGGCGATCACCTCATCGGCGTGGTGCAGGTGGATACGCCGTTTCATGTCGGCGCCTTCGGCGAACGCGAGGTCGACTTCCTGGCCACCATTGCCAACTATGCGGCGGTGGCGGTCGAGCGCATCCGTTTCGCCGCCAAGGCGGAGTTCGAAAAGCAGGTGCGCACCCGCCTGGCTCGCTACCACTCGCCGGCCTTGGTCGAAGAGGTGCTGCGCCAGGGCGAAGCGGGCGCCGATCAGGACACGATCCACCGCCCGCGGGCCGCCGAGGCGACGGTACTGTTCGCCGACCTGGTGGGGTTTACCGCCTTTGCCGAAAACTCGACGCCCGAAAACGTCGCCGACCTGCTCAACGGCTTTCTCAACCTTTCGGTCGAGGCCATCTTTGCCGCCGGCGGCACCCTGGACAAGTTCATCGGCGACTGCGTGATGGCCTTCTTCGGCGCGCCGGTGCCGCAGGAGGACCACGCCCAGCGCGCCGTGCGCGCGGCGGTCGAGATCCAGCGCAGCCTGCACGCCTGGAGCGCCGAGCGCGTCGCCGCCGGGTTGCCGGGCTTCGCCGCGCGGGTGGCGCTCAACAGCGGCCCGGTGGTCGTCGGCGACGTGGGCAGCGCCCGCCGTGTCGACTACACGGTGCTCGGCAACACCGTCAATGTCGCCGCGCGCCTGGAAGCCTTCGTCGCCCGCCCTGGCGACGTGGTGCTGGGCCCCGAAACCCACCGCCTGCTGGCAGGAGCCATCGCCACCGAGCCCCTGGGTGAGCTGCGCCTCAAGGGCTTGCAGCAGAAAATCCACGCCCACCGCGTCGCCGGCATGACCGTCGCCGCGGAAGCCTAGCCAAGCCTGCCGGCCCGGACACACCTCCGGCACCGCCGGCGTTGCGGCCGGGGTGCTGGTCGTTTTCCGCGCTGGAGGTGTTGGCTGCCTGGGGGGGCTAGCGGGCGGTGGCGACGGCCTGCCGGTGGTGCGCGGTGTGGCGCCGCGTGGTGGCGGCGACGACCTGGTGCGCCGGACGGGAGGCGGCGCCGCGGCTGCGGCGGGCGGCGCGGCGCACGGCGATGCGGCCGGTGTGGCGCGCCACGGCGACCTGAGCGCCGGCACCGCCCTGGGCGATGCGCAGGCGGCCGGTGCGGGACGAGCGGGTCACGCGCAGGTGGGCGCTGCGCACGACGGCTTCGTCGTCCGTTTCGCGCATGGTGCCCCAGGAGCTCTGGTGCAGGGCGGCCAGGCGAGCGACGCCGTTGGGGTCGCCGATGGGGCCTGGCAGCAGCAGCGGGTCGGGGAAGACGGCGACGTGGTAGTGCGCCGGCCAGTGCTCGCGCGTCGCTTCGATCATCCCCTCACCCTCGAGCGCGAGCAGCGTGCTCTCCAGGTATTGGCGGCAGGCGCGGCGCTCGCTGCGGCGCATGTCGACCGCCATGCCGGTGGGGTGCACCGAGATCGGCGAGGCGTTCCACGGCTGGTGGGTGATCGGCCGCGTCAGGCTGGTTACAACCAGCGGTTCGCCGCAGCTGGCGCGGTATTCATGCGCCAGCTGCTCGATGAAGACCAGCGTCGCGGGCCGGCAGTAGGGGAAGGACACTTCGTCGCCGGCGAGCTGATAGTCCTGGTTGCCGCGGGCCGGCACCAGCCCGCCGGCGTCGACCGCCTGCATGACGTCGGCAGGCGTGCGCAGGTAGTCGTAGCCGTGCTGCTGCGCGACCATGCTCTGGCGTTGCATCGACTCGTGCGAGCCCTGCAGGCTTTGCGCGTCGAGGCGGGCGGCGGCAGGCCAGCCGCCGGAGCCTCCCAGACCGGCAACTCCACTCCAGGTGATCAAGGCAGCAGCTGCGGCAACGGTGAGGGTGGAGAGGGGGCGGGTCGGGACGCTCTCGTTGGGCATGGTACGTGCGCAACTCCTTCAGCGATCAGAGGTGGCCCAGTCAAGCCGTGAAACGGTTACAGTGCCGTAAAACGGTTTTCGAGACTAGCACACAATCTGTCACAGGAGTCAAATTCAGCTTTGCTGATGCCCGTTTAGCGACCGCCGGTGCGCCCGAGGGGTATGGCCGGCCACAGCTGGCGGCATCCATGCCGTACCCGGTGCCGCGCGGCAAGATGTAAAAAGGGGAATCAGGGGGCGAGCGAGAGGTGACCGGCACGGCGGGCGTCGGGGTCGGTGCCGTGGCCTTCGTAGAGCGCCAGGACCTCGCTGGTTTCGCCGTCGGCGATCAGGCGGCCGGCGTCGATCCAGATGGAGCGCGTGCAGTTGTGGCGGATGGCCGCGGCGTTGTGGGAGACCATGAGGACGGTGGTGCCGGCGTCGTGGAAGCGGCGCAGGCGCTCTTCGCACTTGTGGATGAACGAGGAGTCGCCGACCGCCAGCACTTCGTCGAGGATCATGATGTCGGGCACCCAGGCGGTGGCGATCGAAAAGCCCAGGCGCGCCAGCATGCCGCTCGAGTAGTTGCGAATCGGGGCGCGCACGAAGTCGCCCAGGCCGCTGAACTCGACGATGCCGTCGATCACTTCCGCGATCTCGCGCCGCGTGCGCCCCAGCAGCATGGCGTTCAAGTAGATGTTTTCGAAGCCGGTCAGCTCGCGGTCGAAGCCGGTGCCAAGCTCAAGGATGGGGGAGAGGCTGCCGCGCATCCTGGCGGTGCCGGTGGTCGGCTTGAGCACCTTCGAGATCACCTTGAGCAGCGTGCTCTTGCCGGCGCCGTTGCGGCCCACGATGCCCACCGTTTCACCGCTTTTGATCGTAAGGTCGATGTCGCGCAGCGCCCACAGCTGTTCGTACGACAGCGCCCCCTTCATGAAGTGGATGGCGAATTCCTTGAACGAGCGGATGCGCTGCTTGGCCAGGCGGTAGCAGAGCGAAACCCCGGCAAGCTCGATGCGCGCTTCGTCCGCGCCGGCGGCGGGTGCCGCCGCTTCGGAGCGGGGCGGCGCTGTCAGGGTGGCGGCCATGGGAGGGAGGAGAGGATACCGCGTCCGGCGCCGGTCTGCGGCGCCGGACGGCGGCAAGGCGGCTATTTGCGGCGCTGATTGCTCGACTTGAAGAAGTCGCCCAGAGCCCCGAAGCTGGACGGCGGCTGTGCGCTGGGGGTGCCGGCTTCGCGCTCACCACGGTCACCGCGGTCGCGATCCCGGTCCCGGTCGCGATCCCGGTCGCGATCCCGATCCCGGTCCCGGTCACGCTCGCGTCCCCCCTCGCGCTCGCGCGCCGGGGCCTCGGAGGCGCTGGTGCCGCCGCCGCCGCTGCCGCGCTCGTCGCTGAGCGCCAGGGAGAGCGAGATGCGGCGCTTGACCGGATCGACGCTGAGCACCCGGACGCTCACGTCCTGGCCGATCTGCACCGCTTCCTTGGCATGGTTGAGGCGCCGCCCGGCGCCCAGCTCGCTGATGTGCGCCAGCCCTTCCAGGCCGGGGGCGACTTCGATGAAGGCGCCGAAGGATTCGAGCCGCATGACCCTGCCCGGCACGATCGCGCCGTCGGTGAAACGCTGCGCCGCGTCGCGCCAGGGGTCGCGTTCCAGGGCGCGCCGCGACAGCGAGATGCGCTCGGGGCGCTTTTCGTCCTTGCCCTTTTCGATCTTGATGACCTGGACTTCGATCTCCTGGCCCACCGTCAGCGCCTCGCGCGGATCGGCGAGGCGGGAGTAGCCGATCTCGCTGACGTGCAGCAGCCCTTCCAGGCCGCCGAGGTCGATGAAGGCGCCATACGTCGTGAGGGAGGTGACGCGCCCCTTGAGCACGGCGCCGATCTGCAGGCGGGCGCGCAGCTCGGCGGCCTTGGTCTGCGCTTCCTCCTCGAGCAGGGCGCGGCGGGACAGCACGATGTCGGGGCGGCGGTTGCGGCCGCCTTCTTCGATGCGCGACACCTTGAACTTGAGCTTCTGGCCGATGAACTGCTGCGGGTTTTCGACGTAGCGCAGATCGAGCTGGGACAGCGGGCAGAACGCGCGCATGCCGTAGACCTGCAGTTCTGCGCCCCCTTTGTTGATGCCGGTGACCAGGCCCTCCACCGGCATGCCATACTGGAACGCTTGGCGCAGCTCGGTGGCGACCTCCTGCTGGCCGCCGCGTCCCGAGGCCTTTTTGCGCAGCACGATGACGCCGCTCTCAGGGTCGATGGCGGTGACCACCGCGTCGATCTGGTCGCCCACGTTGACCGTCAGGTTCCCTTCGGCGTCGCGCAGCTGCGCGGCTTCGATCATCCCTTCGGACTTGGTCCCCAGGTCCACGAACACCTGGTCGTCGGTGATCGAGAGCACCTTGCCGCTCACCTTGCGGCCGACGCTGGGCGTGCCGGCGCCCGCCGGTGCCGCCCCCGCTGCCGGCGCCGCGCCGCCGCCACCGGCGGCTGCCGCATCGCCGCCCGCGGCGCCCTGCTTCTTTTCGAACTCGGCGAGGATCTCGGCGAAGCCGCGCGCATCGGCTTCCGACACGCCCGCCACCCCCGCGTCCGCCGTGCTGCCGGCCGGTGATCCGGCCGCGGTGGGCGAGGTGGGCGCCGCGGGCTCGGCAGGCTTTGCCGATGCCGCCGCATCCGCAGACGCCGCCGGCGGCTCGGCTGCCGGCGCCGGCTCTGACTGAGCCGCCGCCGCGGACGGTGATGCCGCGGGCGCCGTGGCCGTGGGCGCCTGCTCAGGCGCGGATGCCGCGGCCGGTGCGCCGGCGGCGTCGCTCTGCCCGCCCTCTGCTTGCCACTGCGACTCTGCCGCCTGCGATTCGCCTGCCGTGTCGGACTGCCCCGGCGCCGCGTTGGGGTCCTGGGGAGGCGGCGCTGCCTCGAGCTCGGTGGTCTGTGGGGATGCGTCGTTCTGGCGCTCGGGCTCGTGCGCGGGGGGAGTTTGGGGCTGTTCCATGATCGATCTCGCTTTCGGTTCGGGGGGGCTGATTCGACGCCTCAGCTTAGTGGAAACGATCGGGGCTGGCGATTCGTTCCATGGCGGCCGCTCCGAGGTCAAGGACTCGGCCGCTCCGGGTCGAGCGAAACTATCACGCCGCACGCCGCGATGCGCCCCCGCCGGCAAAAAAACCGCCGGCGGCGGCGTCACAAAATCGCCGCCTGCACACCGTCATGAGAGCGCCGACGGGCGCCGACGGGCGCCGACGGGCGCAGGCCGGCGCGGGTCGGCGTGGGCAGGCGTGGGCAGGCGTGGCCGCGGCCCTCGCCAATCGCCAGGCGCGGCGATAGGATGCAAGGCTGCCCGTTGCACCGCCGTACACCACCTGACACCAGCCCCGCGAGGACCTGACCGCGTATGCCCGAACAGCGATCGCAGCCACGCCCGTCCCACGCCCAGGCAGCACCGGCGGCTGCCGCAGCGGCCTGCCGCACGGATCGTTGGATGCATTGTTTGCCCACAACCGATCTTGCCCAGCGTACCGCCCTTGCTTCGCGGAACCCGTCGAACCTGCTTGCTGCTGGCAACGGCGCGAGGTCCGGGCTCCGTCGCGATCCGGCGCCAGGCACCGGACAGCCGAAGTCCGCGAGGGGACCGGGAGTTGCCGTGTGCGCGGTGGCGTTGGCGACGCTCGGGTTGCTGGTCACCAGCACGGCCGGGCATGCCGCGGCTCCGCCAGCCACGGCGCCCGTTGCGTCTGCGTCCGGCGCCGTGCCGGTTGCATCGTCGCCTGCGGCCGCGCCCGCCCAGGGGACGCCTGCCGGTGCGAGCGCTGCCGCGTCGCCGGGGCCGCGCCCGGCTGGGACCTCTGGGATCGCCGGGACCGCTGGGATCGATCCGCGGGAAGAGCATTTTGCCGATCTGCGGATGCTCACCCACGGCGGGCAGAACGCCGAGGCGTACTGGTCGCCGGATTCGCGGCAGCTGATCTTTCAGTCGACGCGGCCGCCCTTTGCCTGTGACCAGATCTTTCGCATGCCGGCGGACGGCAGCGGCGCGCCTTCGCTGGTGTCGACCGGCAAGGGGCGCACCACGTGCTCGTACTTCATGCCGGACGGCCAGCGGGTGCTGTTCTCGTCGACGCATGCGGCCGGGGATGCCTGCCCGCCGCCGGCCGACCGCTCGCAGGGATACGTGTGGGCGGTGTATCCGACCTACGACATCTGGACGGCGCGGCCTGACGGTTCCGATCTGCGGCGTTTGACCGACAACCATTTCTACGATGCCGAGACGACGGTGTGTCCGCTGGACGGCTCGATGATCTTCACCTCGGACCGCGACGGCGACCTGGAGCTCTACCGGATGGATGCCGACGGCGGCAACGTGCGGCGGCTGACCTCGGCGCCGGGCTACGACGGCGGCGCCTACTTCTCGCCCGACTGCAAGATGATCGTCTGGCGCGCCTCGCGGCCGCAGGGCGCCGAGCTGGAAGACTACCGGCGCCTGCTGGCGCAAGGGCTGGTGCGGCCGGGCAAGCTGGAGATCTGGGTGGCCAACGCCGATGGCAGCGAAGCACGCCAGCTGACCTACCTGGATGCCGCCTCGTTCGCTCCCTCGTTCTTCCCCTCGGGCAAGCGGGTGATCTTCTCGTCGAACTACGGTGACCCCCAGGGGCGGGAATTCGAGCTGTGGGCCGTCAACCTGGACGGCAGCGGCCTTGAGCGCATCACCTATTCGCCGGGTTTCGACGGCTTTCCGATGTTCTCCCCGGACGGCACCCGCCTGGCCTTCGCCTCCAACCGCGGCAACACCCAGCCGCACGAAACCAACGTCTTTGTCGCCACCTGGCGCGACCAGCCCGCGCCGCCCGCCGCAGCCGCCGCAGGTGTGGCGCCGCCCGCCGCGTCCGCCGCAGGTGTGGCGCCGGCCGGCGTCGCCGCCAGCGCCGCGGCGAGTGAAGGCATGGGCACGGCCCCCGCCGCATCGTCTGGAAGCGCCGCCGAGACCGCTCCGCCTCCCGCTTCGCCTGGAGGCGTGGCGACGACTGCTCCGCCCGCTGCATTGCCAGCAGGCGCTGCCACAGTGGTTTCGCCTCCCGCGCTGGCAGGAAGCGCTACTGCGACCGCTTCGCCTGCCGCGGGGCAGGGTGTGATCAGCGTGGGGCTGCCGGCGGATGTGCTGACGGCCGACCGCTTTCGCGACGAGGTGCGCTGGCTGGCCGATCCCGCCCGCGCCGGCCGGGGCATTGGCAGCGCCGGCCTGGACGCGGCGGCACATTGGCTGGCGGACCGCTTCCGCGATCTCGGGGCCGCACCGGCGGGCGGCAGCGGCAGCTACTTCCAGCCTTTCGACGTGCCGGTGGCGATCGAGGTGGGCGGCGTGACGGCGGTCAGCCTGGACGGCGAGCGGCTGGCGCGCGCCAGCTTCCAGCCGGCGGGCTTCTCCGCTTCTGCCGCGGCGGGCTCGCCGGCGTCCGGTCGTCAGGATGCGGCGACGTCAAGGGACTCTGGCGTCGCGGTGGCTGGCGGTCAGACGGCAGCGATGCCAGGCGGTTCGGGCGCCGTGGCGTCGACCGGTCTGGATGCAGCGACGGCAGGCGGTCCGCGTGGTGTGGTGGCTGGCCGTCAGGATGGAGCGGCGTCAAGCGGCTCGGGCGGCGGGGCGGCTGCCGGCGAATTAGCTGTGGTGGCCGCCGGCTACGGCATCGTGGCTCCCGCCCTGGGAGTGGACGACTACCGCGGCGTTGCGGCGCGCGGCAAGGTCGTGGTGGTGCGCCGGTTCACGCCGGCCAGCGGGCCGCTTGCCGCGCCCGACGCCGCGCGGCGGTTCGGCGACCTGCGGTACAAGGCGCACGTCGCCCGCGAGCACGGCGCGCTTGGGCTGATCGTCGTGGACCTTCCGGACGACACGGCCGCGGCTGCGATCGCTCCCGCCGGCGCTGGCGGCGGTGCGCAGCCGGCCGTGGTTGCGAGGGGTGCCAACACCGCCACTCAGGGTGGCGCCGCTGCGGGTCGGGAGCCGGTCAAAGCCGCGGCCGGCGACAACCCAAGGGCTGCCGGCGCCGCCGCTTCTGATGCGTCGCCGGCCGCGGCCCGCATGCCGGAGGATGCGCCGTTGCCGGCGCCGGAGGTGGATGCGGCGGTGGGGGCGGGGGATGCCGGAATTCCGGTGGTGCTGGTGACGCGGGCTGCGGGCGCCGCGCTGTTCGATGGGCGGCCGCATCGGGCGGCGCTGGCGGTGGCGCTGACGCGGCGCACGCAGCCGGCGGTCAACGTGGTTGCGGTGCTGCGCGCCGCGGCGGCGGATCGGCTGCCGGGGGCGGTGGTGGTCGGCGCGCACTACGACCACCTGGGGCTGGGCGGCCATGGGTCGCTGGCGCCGGGCTCGCAGGCGGCCCACCTGGGGGCGGATGACAACGCTTCGGGGACGGCGGCGCTGCTGGAGGTGGCGCGCAGTCTGGCGGCCCAGCGCGGGCGGCTGCGGCGCGACGTCTACCTGGTGGCGTTTTCGGGTGAGGAAGAGGGCGTACTGGGCTCGACCGCCTTCACCCGCCAGCCGCCGGACGGCCTGCACATGGCGGACGTCGTTGCCATGCTCAACATGGACATGGTGGGCCGCCTGCGCGGCAACCAGCTGACGGTCCTGGGTGGCGACACCGCGGCGGAATGGCGGCAGCTGGTGCCGGCGGCCTGCGCCCGCGAGAGGGTCGGCTGCAGCCTGGGCGGCGACGGCTACGGCCCGTCGGACCACAGCCCGTTCTATGCCGCGGGTGTCCCGGTGCTGCACTTCTTCACCGGCACCCACGACGACTACCACAAGCCCAGCGATACCGCCGACAAGATCAACGCCATCGGCGGCGCCCACGTCGCGCTGCTGGTCGCCGACGTGGCCAGCCAGGTGGCGGCCGCGCCGGCGCGCCTCAGCTACCAAGCCGTGCCAGCGCCGGCCCCCGAAGGCGACGTGCGCTCCTACGGCGCCTCGCTCGGCACCGTGCCCGACTACGCCGGCGACGGCAGGCCCGGCGTCCTGCTCGGCGGCGTGCGGCCGCAGGGCCCGGCCGACAAGGCGGGCATGCGGCGCGGCGACCTGCTGGTCGAGCTGGCCGGCACGCCGGTGCGCGACATCTACGATTTCATGTACGTGTTGCAGCGGATGAAACCGGGCGAAACCGCCAAGGCGGTGATCGACCGCGCCGGGCAACGCATCCAGCTCGACGTCACCTTCGGCGCCAGCCAGCGTCAACGCTGACCTGGCCGGCGATTGAGGCCCCGGGTGGCGTTCTGCCGGGAGATTCGGTGGATGAAGGTGTGTGGGGCCATTGTACGCGTCCACCGTGAGCGCCGGCGGGCGCTAGCGGCGCCTGGGCCAGCGCTGCGGCTTGCGCGACAGGTGCATCACTGCGAGGACCCTGATCCTCTCGGAGGCGAAAGAAAACTCCGAACGGAAACCGTTTCAGCAGCGCCCGGCGAATGTCACGGTGGACCTGTGGGTATTGACGTGGCCCGGAAGCCACGTCCTTCAAGGTCTGCTCGACGAGATCGAGAAACGCGCGGCCGAGTCCCTGCGATCGATTCTCGTACCACTCCGCAGCCTCCAACGCTTCCATCTCGGCCTCCCAGGCGACCGAGAGAGGCAGGGTAGGCTTCATAGCTTGGCAAGGATTCTCTGCTTGACTTCTTCCCAAGGCGAGCCGGATTCTGGCGCCGCTTCGTCGGCGGCCAGGCGCTCGTCAAGGATCTCGCGCTGCCAGGCCGGAAGTTCGAGCTGCAATGGCTCCAGTTCAAGGCTCTCCCAGAGAGCTTCGGCCAGCTCCAGGCGATCCTCGACCGGTAGTTGAAGGGCCTCCGACCTGAGCTCCGTCTTGGTCATGGGGCCTAGCATAAGCCCGGCTATGCGGAGCGCCCCGGTCACCTACGCAGGACGCTCTGAGCTCCGGTGAGGCCGGTGATGTTCAGGCAGATGCATTTCCGATCAGGGCCGCCGCCTGGCGCGTGTATGGGTGCTCCACTCCCAGGTGGGCCAGGAACACGGCGTGCGCATGCTCCCAGAGCGATCTCGCCGCCCGCGTCTCTCCCTGCTTCAGGAAGAGAGCTGCCAGATTCATCTCGGTGATTGCCGTCGAATAATGCTCTCGAGTGCCGAACACCTGGACCTCGATCTCAAGCACCCGTTCGAGGTGGCGCCGCGCCCCCGCCAGATCGCCCTGGGCCTGAAGCACGCCGGCCAGCTCGTGCAGCGAGGCAGCCACGGAAGGGTGCAGCTCGGTGCCCAACACCTGGGCATCGATTTCGAGCGCGCGTTCGAGGTGGCGCCGCGCCCCCGCCAGATCGCCCTGGGCCTGGAGCACGCCGGCCAGCGCGTGCAGCGAGGCGGACACGGAGGGGTGCAGCTCGGTGCCCAGCACCTGGGCTTTGATTTCGAGCGCGCGTTCGAGGTGGCGCCGCGCCCCCGCCAGATCGCCCTGGGCCTGAAGCACGCCGGCCAGCTCGTGCAGCGAGGCAGCCACGGAAGGGTGCAGCTCGGTGCCCAACACCTGGGCTTTGATTTCGAGCGCGCGTTCGAGGTGGCGCCGCGCCCCCGCCAGATCGCCCTGGGCCTGGAGCACGCCGGCCAGCGCGTGCAGCGAGGCAGCCACGGAAGGGTGCAGCTCGGTGCCCAACACCTGGGCATCGATTTCGAGCGCGCGTTCGAGGTGGCGCCGCGCCCCCGCCAGATCGCCCTGGGCCTTGAGCACGCCGGCCAGCGCGTGCAGCGAGGCGGCCACGGAGGGGTGCAGCTCGGTGCCCAGCACCTGGGCATCGATTTCGAGCGCGCGTTCGAGGTGGCGGCGCGCCCCCGCCAGGTCGCCCTGGTCCTGGAGCACACCGGCGAGCGTGTGCAGCGAGGTGGACACGTCGCGATGCATCTCGCCCTTCTGGGCAGTCTCGACCTGTAGGGATCGCTGGAGATAGTCCGCCGCGCTGCGTAGCTGACCTTTGTGTAGTGCCAACTTCCCGAGCTCGGCGAGAACAGACGACCGATCTTCGGGCTCGACCAGCTCGAGTGCCCGGAGAAGCTGCTGCTCAGCATCCACGGTACTGGTTCCGGCAAGTCTGCCCAGCTGCGCCTGGAATGTACGTGCGACGCCCAGGTGCGCACCGCTCGGTGCCGCGGCCAATACCAGCTCCACCCATCCCAGGGCCTCCCGATAGCGACCTTTCTCGCGGAGATGGATGGCGACGAGCCTGGCGGTCGGCCACGCCGCGTCACCGTCCCCCGCAGCCGTGAGGTGCAGCACGGCTCGCTCCCCCCACAGCTGCGACCGTTCCTTTCCGTACCGCTGCTCGTACCAGCGCCCGAGCAGGCGATGCGCCTCCCGCGGCTCCCCGGTCCAGTGCTTGAGTGCCTCGTTGGATACCAGGCGGTGAGGCGCCCACCAGTCTGGTCCACCCAGGGGCGCCTGGAATGGGCTCAGCATCCCTGCTTCGACAAGCACGGCCGAGGTGCCCTCAGCCGGTTCCATGGCACGCACCGCTTCCCACGGGGCTGGGGCCGTGAGCACCGTACAGTGTCCGAGATGGTCCTGGGCATTTGGCGGCAGCGCTGCCCAGACGCTGCCGAGCAGCAGGTCTGCGCCAACCTTGTCGCGGGTTTGGGGCAGCACCGGCGCCAGGATCTCCTCGCGCCACCGGCCGGCCTGATAGCGCCCGCCTGGCGGCACGAGCTGGCGCTCCCTCTGGTGTGCCAGCACCTCCAGGTATTCGACCGTGCGCGGATGGCCGTCAATCGTCTCTTCGGCCAGCCAGGCGCGGTCCTCTGCGGGCAGGCGGCCCAGGGTTGGCATCCAGGCCAACAGGCGCACCACCTCGAAGCGGCGCAGCGGCGCCAGGGGCAGCGCCACCTCCGCGGCGGTTCCTTCGGGCAGGTAACGGGAGGATGCGAGCAGGCCGAGGGAACCTCGCGGCCGGGCCGCTGCCCGCAGCAGCTCCCAGAAACGCCGGAGCTCCGCGTCTCGGAAGCGGCCCAGGGCGCCGTGTTCGCTGTGTTCGCCGTGCTCGACCTCTGCGACCGGTTGCTGCAGGCTCTCGGCGTCGTCGAGGTAGACCAGGAGGCCCCCCTTGATACTCGCCAGGTCGACGACCGCTTGCGCCAGCGCTTCCCCGGTGATGCCGTGTTGTTGCAGCTCGGCCAGCCTGCGGCTCCAGGCGTCGCCGGCGTGCGCCGCCTGCACCTCCTGCCAGAGGGCGAGGATCGGGCTGGCCTGGGCGCCGGCGTGGCGCCCGTCGAAGGCCAGGACGGCGGCGCCACCGGGCGCCATGTCGCGCGCCAGGAGGGGCGCCAGCTCGGTGCACAGGGCGGTCTTGCCGAGGCCGCCAAGGCCCAGGACCACGAGCTGGCGGTCGCCCTCGCGCCGCCAGCGCCGCAGCGCTTCCGCTCGCTCCTTGCGCCGGCCGACGAAGCCGAAACGCAGGCGCTGGACGCCGCGGATGCCCTCCACCCGGTCGCTGCCGCCGCGGCGGTTCAGCTGCTCGAAGTGCCGGCGTCGATCGTCTTCGAGGTCGACGGGCGGCCCCCCGGCGGCGATCGCCAGGGCCGTCGCCGTGTCCGCGCCGCGGTGGTAGAGCGCGAGCTGCGCCCAGCCCAGGGGATAGACGTGGGTGGGCTTGCCGTGGTCGAAGTGGGGTGTGCTCGAAACGCGCCGCGCCCGCCGCAGCGCCTGGCGCGCCTTGCTGCCGCTGGCCAGGGCCGCATAGAAGGCCGCTGCCGCGCGCGTCGCCTGGTGGTCGCCCACCGGACCGAAGTACGCCACCACCTGCGGCAAGCCGGCACGGTGGAGCGATGCGGCCGTCGACGGGGCCGTCGGCTCGCTGCCGAGCGCCGCGTCGACCATCCGCTGGCCCGTGCCCGGCGGCCCCGCGGCCCCGGCCGTGGCACCGTGGCAGGTGGAGAGGTAGAGCAGCCGCGGCAGCGGTCCGGCGTCGCGCAGGCGGCGTACCAGGTCGCCCACGGTCACGGGGTGCGCCAGTGCCGCCTCGTCCTCGAAGAGCAGGACTCCCGGCCGGCCGTGGCCGCTCCAGTGGACGACCGGCGGGTGGACGCGCTCGACCGTGCCTGCCAATTCGTCGAGCGTTCCCAGGTCGGTGACCAGCAGGCGCCGCTCTTCGGCGCCCTGGCCCAGCGCGCGCCAGAGGCGATACATCTCCAGCTCGGAGTCGAGATCGGTCGCATCCACCGGCGCGGCGCAGCAGGCCACGATCGCGAGCGGCTGGTCGGGATCCCTGAGTCCCGCGACACCCGCTAGCACCGCCTCGCGCGCCAAGTCGAGCGTGCCGTCCTCGACCGGAAAGCGCCCGTCCAGGCGCAGCAGCTCCCAGGGCAGCGCCAGCGCCCGGTCGGCCCGCATCTCCGCGGCCTCGCCGCTGCCGGCCATCCGCACCCGCAGGTGCAGGAGGGGCGGCTCGCCGCCGAGCCCCGCGCGGACTGCCGCCGCAAGCGCCGCCCGCGCCGCCGGCGAGAGCAGTGCCGCCGTCATCCGGTCGCCGACGCTGGCGGCGAGCGCGCGTAGGCCGGCCGCCGCCACGGCCGCTGCCGCGGTGAGCTGTCCGCGCTCGTCGGTGGGCAGTGCCCGGTGATCCTGCTCGCGCAGCATTTCGAGATCCCCGAGCAGCGCGGGGTCGGCCAGCGGGTCGCGGACCGGCCAGTCTGGGCAGCCCGCCAGGCGGGCCGGCCAGACGCCGCTGTCCGCTCCCACTTCGAGCTCGAGGTCGAGCCGCCGCAGCTCCGGGGCCTCCTCCGCCGCCACCTCGCCCAGGAGCTCCGCGAGCTGCGCGTGGTCGCGGAGAGTCAGCGGGCGGAGGTTGCCGCGGGCCAGGGCGCCGGAGGCGTGCCCACCTTCCCAGACGGCCTCGGTCGCCGCCTTCCAGGCCGCTGCGGTCATCAGCGCGCGCCAGGGCTTGAGGCCGCTCGCCGTCGCGTCGCTCTGTGCCGCCAGCCAGTCGAGCAGCCGCGGGTCCTGGAGCGAGCAGCCGACGAAGAGGATCTCCCGCTGGCGCTGCAGCGCGTCGAGCTGCGCGCGAAGGAATGGATAGGTCCTTCCGAACTCCTCATAGGATCGGCCCGAGAGCACCGCATGCCGCCAGTCTTCCCGCGAGCCGTGGAGCTTCATCAGCCGCACGGCTCCGTCGCCGGCCACCGTCGCGTTGCCTTCCAGTGTCTCCAGGACAAAGTTCACGCCCGCATCGGCCAGCGCACGCTCCAGGAGGTCGTCGTAGTTGGTGGTGGCGATGGTGTGGAAGCAGCCGGCTCCGGCGAGTCGCGCGATGGCCCGATGGACGGGCGTCGGCTGGTGGTCTGCCGCCGAGCGCGGCGCGAAGAGGCGCTGCAGGATGTCGGCGAGCTCGCCCGCCCCGCGCGAGGTGACGAACGCATCCACCACGCGCGGGAACGGAGCCGCGCCGCCCGCGCCGATCGGCTCATCCGTCCGCCGGGCGAGCGCCGCCAGGATCGCCTGCGTGCTCGGGTACCCCGCCGCCACCGAGGCGCCCGCCCCGACCCAGAGCAGCGGCCGGCCTTCCAGCTCCTTGCGCAGGACCGCGGCCGTCGCCGGAATGGGCGGCTTCAGACCGGCGGCGTTCGCGGCCGCGGGGGCTCGCGATCCCGGCCCAGCCGGCGAGTGATCGGGCATGTGCTAAATGCTAGCACCCGGCAGCTGGCACCGCGTTGGATCTTCCAGCACAAGGCGGCGGAGCGGGCAACGGCCGGGGCTGGTCAGCCGGCTGCTCCGGGGTGTACCGTCGAAGCCGCTGTCGAGACGCAACATCCGGCCGGGCGCAACGTATTCGCGATGCGTCGCGAAAATCCGGCTGGCTGGGACTGCCAGGACACTTCATAAGGAGATCCTATGCATCACGGTTGCAACTCGCTTTGGGCGCGCGGGGTTCAGGCCCGGCCTGCCTTGGCGCGGCAGGGGTTTGAACGCTTCGGGCCTGCTGCGCGGCTGGTCGCGCTGGCTCTGATCGGCGGGGCGGGCGCGCTGGGGCTCGCCGTGCGGGCGGATGCGCTGCCGGCTGTCGCGCTGACCGCCATGCTGGCGCCGGCGTCGGCGCCAGCGCCAGCGGGGGGGCCGGCCGACCAGGCTGCCGCGGGCGGCGACCAGGCGGCGCTGTGCGCGGAATTCGAGCATGCGCTGGACAAAATCGTGGCGGCGCGCGGGCAGGAGGGCGATGGCGCCCGGCTGGCGCGGCTGTTCGATAGCTGGTGGCGCTTCGAGCTGGCGGATCAGCCGGAGGGGGCGACCTTCATCGGCCACTCCGATCATGACGACGTGTGGAGCGACGTGTCGCCCGAGGCGTTTGCGCGCCGGCGCGCGCTGGTTTCCAAGGTGGTTGCGGCCGCGGAGTCGATCGACCGCTCGCGCCTGGGCGAGGACGAGCGGCTCAACTACGACCTGTTCCTGCGGCGGGCGCGCCTGGATGCCGAAGGGAGCCGGTTTCCCGCCGAGCTGATGCCGATCACGCAGCTGTACGGCGTGCAGCAGGATGCGCCGGAGCTGCTGTCGCGCATGCCGGCGCGCACTGTGGCGCAGTACGACAACATCCTGGCGCGCCTGCGCCGGCTGCCGCGGCGCATCGAGCAGACGGTGACGCTGCTGCACCGGGGGCTGGCAGCCGGGGTGACGCCGCCGCGCATCACGCTGCGCGACGTGCCGGAGCAGGTGCAGGCGCTGCTGATCGAAGACCCGGCCAGGAGCCCGCTGCTGGTGGCGTTCGCCAAGTTTCCCGACACCATCCCCGAGCGGGATCGCGAGCGGCTGCGGCGGGAGGCCGCAGCGGCGCTGCACGACGGCGTGCTGCCGGCGCTGCGCGCCTTGCATGCCTACCTGGTCGATAGCTACGTGCCGCACGCCCGCGAATCGATCGCGATGAGCGATCTGCCGGACGGCCGCGCCTGGTATGCGTTGAATGTAAAGGTTTCGACCACCACCGACCTGACGCCGGAGCAGATCCACCAGCTGGGGCTGGCCGAGGTGAAGCGCATCCGCGCCCAGATGGATCAGCTGATTGCGAGCGTCGGCTTCAAGGGGAGCTTTGCCGACTTCCTGACCTTCCTGCGCACCGATCCGCGCTTTTACTACGACGACCCCCAGGCGCTGCTGACCGGTTACCGCGACATCTGCAAGCGTATCGATCCGGGGCTGATCAAAATCTTCGGCCGCCTGCCGCGCCTGCCGTACGGGGTCGAGCCGGTGCCCGCCTACTCCGAGAAGTCGCAGACCACCGCGTATTACGAAGGGGGGTCGCTGGCCGGCGGCCAGGCGGGGACGTTCTTTGCCAACACTTACAACCTGAAGGCGCGCCCGAAGTGGGGGATGGAGTCGCTGACCCTGCACGAATCGGTGCCAGGGCATCACCTGCAGATCTCCCTGGCTGCCGAGCTGGAGGGGGTGCCGGAGTGGCGGCGCTACAACGACTACACCGCTTACGTCGAAGGCTGGGGGCTGTACGCCGAAGGTCTGGGCGGCGAGCTGGGCCTGTACACCGATCCGTACTCGAAGTTCGGCCAGCTCAGCTACGAAGTGTGGCGCGCCATCCGGCTGGTGGTCGATACCGGCCTGCACACCATGGGGTGGAGCCGCCAGCGCGCGATCGATTATTTCAAGGCCAACTCCGCCAATACCGAGCAGGACATCACGGTGGAGGTGGATCGCTACATCGTCACGCCGGGCCAGGCCACCGCCTACAAGATCGGCCAGCTCAAGCTGCGCGAGTTGCGCGCCTTTGCCGAACAGCAGCTTGGCCCCGGTTTCGACGAACGCGCGTTCCACGACGAGGTGCTGGACAGCGGCGCCCTGCCGCTGGACGTGCTGGACGCGCGCGTCCGCGCCTGGGTCGCCGCCCAGGCACAGCGCGCCGCCAACGCGGCGAGGGACCGCTAGCGGGCGGGGGCGGTCAGCGGCTGCGCAGCTTGGTGAGCAGGCGCAGGATCTCAAGGTAGAGCCAGATCAGCGTCACCATGACGCCGAAGGCGCCGTACCACTCCATGAACCGCGGTGCGCCGGCGGCCGCGCCGGCCTGGATGAAGCTGAAGTCGAGCGCCAGGTTGGCCGCCGCCACCGCCACCACCGCGAGGCTGAACAGGATGCCGAAGGTGCCGCCGCTCTGGAGCAACGGCACGTGCACGTTGAAGAAGCTGAGCCCCATCGCCACCAGGTAGAACAGGGCGATGGCGCCGGTCGCGGCGATGACCACGGTGCGGAAGCGCTCGGTCACGCGGATGATGCCGGTGCTGTAGGCGAGCAGCATCACCGCCAGCGTCGCAAAGGTGAGCGCCACCGCCTGCACCGCGATGCCGTGCGAGGCGACGTTGTACATCCGCGAGATGCCGCCCAGCAGCAGCCCTTCGCACAGCGCGTAGAGCGGCGCGGTGATCGGCGCCCAGCGCTTGACGAAGATGGTGGTCAGCGCCCCCGCCAGACCGCCGATCAGGCCCAGCAGGATGAGCGGCGCGGCCGCCGCCATGTCGTCGCCCGCCAGGTTCCAGGTCCAGGTGGCCGACGCCATGGTCAGCAGCACCAGGATGCCGGTCTTGTTGATGGTGCCCTGCACCGTCATCCCTGCCGTGGCGGTGCCCGCCAGGCTGGTGAAGGTATTGGAATTGAGCGCCGGGTTGCTGCCTCGCATGGGAAGCTCCTTCTGCCGCAGCCGGATTGCTGGCAGAATAGCACCAGTATCGCACACCGCGCTACGCGCGGCGGTCAGGCTGGCGTCGTGCGCCGCGTGCTGCAGAGCCAGGCCGACGCGGCGAGCCCGAGGAGGCAGAGGGCGAGGGCGAGCCGCCAGTGGGCAGGCTGGTAGGTGAGCTGCACGTGGTGGCTTCCCGGCCCCACGACCAGGGCGACAAACCCGCCGTCGGCTTCGGCGACCTCGGGTTGCGGGCCGCCCGGCGCAGCGGTGGCGCGCCAGCCGGCCGCGAAGCTGACGCTCGACGCGACGACGGCTCCGGCGGGAGCGACGACGTCGAGCACCCACCCGTTCGCAATCGGCGCCGCGCTGACCGTACCGCTCTGCGGCCCCGCCAGGCGGGCATGGCTCGGCGGCAGGATGGCGGCTTCGCCCGGCCGCTCGCTGGCCAGCAGGTCGCGCGCGGGATCGGGCGACGTCAGCACCCGGCGCGGCACGAAAAAGAGCGGCAGCGCCCCCGGATTGCGCCAGATCCGCCCGCCTTGGCCCTCCCAGGCCAGCTCCCACGGCGGCGGCATCCGCTGGCGGTGGTCGGTGAGCACGCAGCGCACGCCCAGCAGGTCGAGCAGCGGCTGGCGAAAGCCCTGCGGCGACAGGAACGGGTCCCGGCCGACCTGGTAGTGCAGCCGCATGCTGCGGCCGACCACGAAGGCGGCGTGGGCGGGCTGCATCGGGTCGTTGCCGCGCGGGTCCCACAGGCCGTAGAGCGCCCCCATGTTGGGGTGCAGGGCATCGAACGCTCCCAGCGTGCGGTAGGGGCCGCCGGCGGCGCCCTGCTGCGCCTGCAGGACGCGCACAGCGGCGGGCGCCGACAGGTCGAGCGTCGCGGGAACCAAGGGCTGGAAGCGATATCCCAGGACAGCCAGCTCGGCCAGCAGCGCCGCGACCATCACCGTCGGGGCCGCCCGCCGCGCCGCGGGCAGCAGCAGGCAGGCGATCGCCGCCGCGGCGCCGGCCAGGGCCGTCCACTGCCACGCTTGCGCCCAGGCCGTGGGCGGCGCCGCCGGCGGCAGCAGCATCACGCCGATCGCCAGCGCCGCGATGGCGCCGGCCACGACGGCGCGCCGGCGGGCGGCGCCGGCGGCGGCCAGCGGGTCCAGGGCAAGCGCGCCGGCCATGGCGATCGCCAGCACGTAGAGCAGGCGAAACCGCGCCAGCGGCATGCTGCCGACGACCGGCAGCAGGCGCACCAGGCCGAAGAGCGGCGGCAGCCGCCAGGCGACGCACAGGGCCACGGCCCCGGCGGCGACCAAGGGCGCGATGCGCCGCGGCGCCGCCAGCGCGCCGGCGAGCGCGACGCCCAGGGGCAGCAGCCCGGCATAGCCGCTGCAAAGCTCGTTGAAATTGGTGGCGGCTGGTCCCGTCCAGCTGTCTTCGCGCGGACTGCCCAGGCGCAAGGGGTCCACCACCACGGCAAAGGAGCGCGCCGCGAAGGGCGGCGGCTGCACCAGGTCGGGGTGCCGCTCGACGACGGCACGGCGCGCGCTGTCGGGGATGGCGTCGAGCACCGGCACGATCGCGGGCGCCGCGAGCAGCAGCGCCAGGACCGCGCCGCCGGCCGCCTTGATGGCAAAGGTCCGCCGCCGGACTCCCTGGCGGTGCCACAGCAGCGCGGCGCCCCACGCCGCCGCGGCCAGGCCGCTGATCGCCGTGGTTTCAGGGTGGCCGGACAGCACCTGGCCAAGCAGGCAGGCGACCAGACCGGACAGGCCGCCCGCGTCACCGCGGCGCAGCAGCACCAGCGCCAGCAGGATGCCCGGCAGCCACGCCGTCGCCATGCCCATCGGGTGATAGGACCAGCAGATCGAGTAGAGCGAAAAGGTATAGGCCAGCGCGCCAAAGGCGGCCGCCCGCACGCTGCATCCCAGCGCCTGCAGCAGGGCGTGCATCAGCAGCAGCGACAGCAGCGTCTGCCAGGCGACCACCACCGTCAGCGCCCGCAGCGGCGGCAGCGGCAGCGCCAGCAGGTGCAGCGGCGCAAAGGGCGCCGACTGCGCGTTACCCAGCAGCGGCTGCCCGGTGCCCAGCTCGTGAGCCCAGAAGGGCAGCTCGCCGCGCAGCAGGCTGCGCCGCACCAGGCTGCGAAACGGCAGCATCTGGAGCGGCAGGTCCCCGAGCAGGGGATTGCGCGGCACCGTGTCCGGCGCCACGTCGTGCCAGGGCATCCACTGGTAGGCGATGTCGGTCGGGACTTGCAGCCTGGCGGTCAGCGGCGCCGCGAACCAGGCCAGGACCAGCAGGCAGTAGCCGCACAGCACCGCCAACCGCAGGCGCCGCCAGGCCCACACGCCGCCGCAGATGATGAGGATCCCGAAGCTGCAGAGCGCCAGGGTCATTGCGGTGCGGCGCATGATACTACGGCGGTGCCGCGGCCCCGGCGGGCGCTGACGCACGGAGACAGCAGCGGCGGGCGCCGTCCAGGCCGCCCGCCGCGGGAACCGCCAGGCCGCTCGCGCGGCCGTTACACGGCTACGACACTACGAGCACCAATCCAGCGCATTGTTGCCGGTGTAGTCGCACGTTGCCGTGGTGAGGCCGCTCCACACCACGTAGACGGCGTAAGTGTGGGCGTAGTTGACGCTCGGAATCGAGTTCAACCAGACCCCGCCGCTGGGCAACGGCGCGTAGGACGAGAGGATCCAGGCGCCGTTGGCGGTGACGTCGCGGTACCACATGTGGGCCTGCGCTCCCGACGTGCCTCCGGTCGTCTCCCCGGCCACGATCAGGCTGCCCGCGGGGCCGTAGCCCGCCAGGGCTTCGGGCTGGATCCAGGTCATGACCGAGGTGGTGCCGCCGGGGATCGCGTTCGAGATGGTGATGGGCCAGTTCGCGGTGCCCTGCTCGCTGCGCCCGTCGGTGGCGGTGACGTTGAGCGTATGCGCACCGTTCGGGAAGGCCGTCGTATCGAAGCTGGCGCTCCAGCCGACGTTGGGACAGTTGGGATCGCCAGGGTAGGCGGCGCAGACGTCGCCGCGGCTGAGACCGTAGGTGTACGGCGCCAGCAGCGGCAGCTCGCCGCCGTCCATGGCGAAGGTGAGGGAGGTGATCTTGTTGGGGTCGGTCGCCCAGCCGGCCATGCCGTAGGACGTTCCGGAGATCGTGGCGCCGGACGCCGGCGCGTCGATGTACAGGCGCACCGCCGATTCCACGGTGACTTGCAGGGTCTGCGAAGCGGCGGTGAGGCCGCAGCCGTCGATCATGCGCGCTTGCAGCGAATGGACCCCGGGCGTCAGCGCCGCGGAGTTCCAGGTGTAGGTGTAGGGAGCTGCCGTCCACGTCTTGACGATGCTGCCGTCGACGTAGAGCGACGCCTGGGTGATGACGACGCCGTCGGTCGGCGCCACGGTCACCGGGGTTTCACCGATGACGCCCGCGCCGTACGTCGGCGAGGTGATGCTGACGACCGGCTTCGCGGCGGCGCACTGGTTGTTGACGATGAACGACACAAAGTACGTCGAAGGCACCGGGTAGGGGGAGCGGTTGCTCAGCGCCACCAGGGTCAGGGTGTGCGGTCCGTTGCTCAGGGTCGTGGTGTCCAGGGTGCCGGCAAAGCCGATGTTCGGACAGTTCGGATCGGTGCCGCCCAAAGGATAGGTGCAGCTGCCCGAAGACGGCAGGTGCAGGGTCTGGTTGGCCAGGGTCACCGGCAGGTTGTCGATCCAGGCGCCAAGCTCCTGGACACCGTAGGTGGGCGCCACCAGGGTGCCCACGACGGACACCTGCCCCCAGACGGTAGCCCCCGACACCGGTTGGGCGACGGTGATCGACGGGCCGTTGCCGTTGGCTCCGGTGACGGTGTCACGCTCCGTCGAGTGGGTGCTGGCGTAGGTCAGGAACTCGTAGCAGGTGACCGTGATGTAGTCGCTCAGGGTGCCGTCGGAAAGCGTGTACGAGCCCTGTTCCGCGATGCACTTGTAGTCGAGGAACCCCTGATACCAGGGGAACGGGAACGGGTTGTCCGGGCCCGCGCAGATATCCGGGAATCGCGCGCACAGGCCGCCGAGCGGGCCCAGGGGGTCGTCGGGGTCCGGCACGGAGTTGCAGTCGCAGTCCGGCGGGCACTGCTCGACGAACGCCTTGGGCGCGGCGTTGGAGCACATCGGCTTCTGGATCTGGTCGACCTCCTGGCAATACGACGCCAGCACCGAAGACGTGCTGGGCAGGATGCCGGTAGACATCACGCCCCCCTGGCTGCAGGTGTCGTGACCCAGCCCCAGGGCATGCCCGATTTCGTGCGCGATGTAGGCCAACAGGGCGGGATTGTCCCAGTTGATCGACCCGTTGTCGCCGGGATTGATGCCGTACAGGGTGATGGTGTTGGAGGTGGGGTTGTTCCAGTACGCCAGGTAGTACCCGCCCTGCCCGTCGGGCGGCATCAGGGTGTTGGGCTGGTAATTGATCACGATGCTGTTGCGCGGGTTCTGGTTGCCGGTACGTCCTGTGCCGGCGACCACGCTGAGGGGCGGCATGTTCTTGAACCCGCAGGCGGTGTTCCATTCGTTGACCGCATCCTGCACGTTGAGGTTGCCTGCGAAGCTGGGTGGCACGATCACGGTGATCGACGACACGGTGTCGTCGTAGGTGACCTGGTCGAGCGGCGGCAGATCGGTCGTGCAGGACGGCGCGGACTGGGCCACGGACGTGCGCACGGCGCAGAGCCCGAGGGCCAGGAGGGTCAGGACAAGGGCGAGGCAGCGCTTGTCATGTCGCATGGCTCAACCCTCCGTCCCGGAGACGGGGGCGTGAGCCGGCGGCTGCACGGTCGGCACCAGATCCTTGCGGGGCTGGGCCGGCGGCAGCGCGCGCAGGTCCTGCCGCAGCTTGTCGAGTGCCACGGGCGAAGGGTCCTTGAGCGCTTTGTGGGCCAGCGAAACCTGGCCGGCGGTGACCTGGCCGTACCAGCCCAGGTTGACGTTGGCGCCGTTGGACGGGTCCTTGTAGCCGCCGACCAGCAGCTCGCTGCCCTTTTGCAGCACCGGGTTGCCGCTGGCCGCCACGTTGCACAGGCGGACGGCGCCCAGGGAGACGTCGCCGTGGTAGTCCAGGAAGGTCACCTGGGCCAGGCCGCCCAGCTGCTTTTCGGGGTCGTTGAGCACCTCTTCGACCTGCATCGTGACCAGCGTCGCCGGAGCCGTCATGTTGGGGACGAAGCCGGCCTGGGCGGAGAGCACCCGGCCGACGAAGGCGACCCCGGTCTGCTGCACGACCTGGGCGAGCGTCATGGACGCGGGCGCCGACGGCTGATAGCCCTCGCCGGCGACGTCGCCGTGACAACCGTTCCAGGCGCCGCCCCACTTGATCTTTTCTGCCAGGGTGCTGCGCAGGTACGCCTCCTGGGTGGCGTTGAGGCCGAGTGGCGAAAGATTTGCAGTCTGGGGATTGGACCAGTCGATCTTGGCGAGCGTCCCCGACGGCACGAAATAGACCTCTTTCTGGCCGGTCGCGGGCGCCGTGATCCAGAGCACTTGCGCCGGCGCTGCCGGCACGGCCGCCGCCTGGCCCTGAGGTGGGGTGGTGGCACCGAGCGGCAGCGCGCCGACGGCGAGGAGGGTGAGCAACGACGATCTTTTGACCCAGGCGCAGCCGGGTCTGCCCAACGCTTTCATCAGACACCTCCGTAATCAGTTTGATACGGACCCCTGTGTCGGCGCCAGCACCAGCTGCCGACGCCGTAAAACTGCACATCGATTGTCTATAATCATACTGACGATGGCATCATATGTCTACTGATTGTCGATAAAGAGCTGTTCGGCTCTCTGGATGTCTGTTCATTGCAATTTCTATCTTGCCGATTGAGCGTATTTCGCTAAGCGATCGATGACGCTTAGCTAAAACTCAGCTGTGGCAAGCAAGAGCGAAAGCTCTAAATGGAAGCACACCACTGAGCTGGCGGCCGTCCCGGTCGGACCGCGGCGCCCGGGGCGGTGCGACCGCGCGTGGCGGGGCGGTGGGCGGGCGTGCGCGCTGACGTCGCCGTTCAGGGTTCGCGGTTGGGAGCGATCTTTCATATAGATGATCGATATCGCTGGCGGCGAACAAGGTGGCGCTTTTGCAACGGTTTCATGGCGTGGCGGCGGGGCGCGTCCCGAATTTGGCGTTGACCACACTTGTCTAGTGACCGCGTGGATGTCCTTGCTCCCCCGGTGTGATCAGAAGGCATTCAACCGCTGAATTCGAGACCATCGTGACTTCGCCTGTGCAGAAGCTGTACGTGTTGTCGCCGTTGCAGCTGGGGCTGCTTTTTCACAGCCTGCGCGCACCGGCTGCCGGTCTGTATGTGGATCAATTGCAGCTCGACCTGGCGGGCGAGGTGGACGCGACGGTATTGCAACAGGCTTGGCAAGCAGTTGTCGCGCGCCATGACGTGTTGCGCACCTCGTTCCACTGGCAGGGCCTGGACAAGCCCCTGCAGGTCGTCCATCCCGCGGTGGAGCTGCCGTTTTCAACGCTCGACTGGCGCGGTCTGGAGGCGACCGAGCGGGAGCCGCGGCTGGCGGCGCTGGCCGACACCGACCGGCGGCGGGGCTTCAGCCTGGAGCGGCCGCCGCTGCTGCGGCTCACCCTGGTGCGGACCGGCAACGCCAGCTCCGTGCTCCTGTGGACGCAGCATCACCTGCTTTGCGACGGCTGGTCGATCGGCGTGCTGCAGCGCGAGGTGGCGGCCTGCTACCGGGCGCTGCGCCGCGGCGAGGCGCCGCGGCTGGCGCCGCCGCGGCCGTTCGGCGAATACATCGCGTGGCTGCGGCGGCGCGACGATGCGGCGGCGGAGGCGTTCTGGCGCCGCCGCATGGCCGGGGTCGAGCCGCCGGCGCTGCCCGGCGTCGGCCTGCCCGCGGCAACGGATGCTGTTGCCGCGGCGGCGCCCGCGGCGGGTGCGGCGGGTGCGCCGGGTGCGCCGGCGGCCGAGCCGGATCACGACGAGTGCGAGCGGGCGCTGACGTCGGGAGTCACCGCGGCGCTCAACGCCTTTGCCCGCCGCCACCGGCTGACGGTCAACACCGTCTTGCAAGGGGCCTGGGCGCTGCTCGCCGGCCGCCTGAGCGGCGCCGGCGAGGTGGTTTTTGGCGCCACGGTGTCCGGGCGCCCGGCGGAGATCGCGGGCATCGACGCGATGGTGGGGCTGTTCATCAACACCCTGCCGGTGCGGCTGCGGATCGACGAGGCGGCGCCGCTCGCCGGCTGGCTGCAGGGCGTCCAGGGCGAGCAGGCGGCGGCTCTCCCCTTCCAGCACAGCTCGCTCGCCGAGATCCAGCAATGGAGCGGCGCCCCCGCCGGGCAGCCGCTGTTTGAAACGCTGCTGGTGTTCGAGAACGTGCCGGGAGTCGTGCCCACGTCCGGGCAAACTGCGGCGGCGAACCAGGCGGCGGACGACCTGGGTGTCGTCGGGTCGCGCTACGTGTCGCGCACCAACTTCCCGCTGGTGCTGATGGTGATTCCGGGCGAGCAGCTGGTGGTGCGCGCGATCTTCGACCGCCGGCGCCTGGCGCCGGCCGCGGCGGGCCGCCTGCTGGACCGGCTGACCGACCTGCTGGCGGCGCTGCCCGGCCTGGGCGAGGCGACGCCGGTCGCGGCGGTGCCGGTGCTGCGGCCTGAAGAGATCCGGCAGCTGGCGGCGCTCGCCAACGACACCGCGGTGGACTACCCGCGCGACGCCACCGTGGCGGAGCTGTTCGCGGCCGTGGCCGCGGCGGATGCGGAGCGCATCGCCCTGGACTTCGACGGCGTGAGCGTGAGCTACGGCGAGCTGGCGGCCCGCGCCGGACGGCTGGCGGCGCGCCTGCGCCGCCTGGGGGTCGCCGTCGAAGAGCGGGTGGCGCTGTGCGTCGAGCCGTCGCCGGAGCTGGTCGTGGGCATGCTGGGCACGCTGCTCGCGGGGGCGGCCTACGCGCCGCTGGACGCGGCGCACCCGCGCCGGCGTCTGGCACAGCTGCTGGAGGACCTGGGGCGGCCGCTGCTGTTGACCGCCGGCCGCGCCGCCGCGACGGCCGCGGCGCTGGCCCCCGCCTGCCGCTCCCTGGTGCGGATCGAGGAGGCCGCGGTGCCGCTGCCACCTTCGCAGAGCGCCGCCGGCATGCCGCGGGCGACCCTGGCGGCGGCCCCCAGCGCGGGCGGCGGCGGCGAGCGGCTGGCGGCGGTGCTGTTCACGTCGGGCTCGACCGGGCGTCCCAAGGGGGTGATGGTGACCCACCGCGGCATCGTGCGGCTGGTCCGCGGCGACGGCGCCGTGACCGCTCTGCGCGCCGCCCGCGTCGCCCAGCTGTCGAACGTCGCCTTCGACGCCCTCAGCTACGAGGTGTGGGCGCCGCTGCTGGCCGGCGGCTGCCTGGTGGGCGTGCCGCGGCAGGTCGCCCTGGCGCCGGGGGACCTGGCGGCGCGGCTGCGGCGCGACCAGATCAGCGCGATGTTCCTGACCGCCGCCCTGTTCAACCAGGTGGCACGCGAGGCGCCGGCTGCATTTGCCTGCGTGGACCAGGTGATCGCCGGCGGCGAAGCGCTGGACCCGCGCTGGATCTCCGAGGTTCTGCGCCACGGGCCGCCGGCGCGCCTGGTCAACGGCTACGGGCCGACCGAAAGCACCACGTTCGCCACCACATACCTGGTGACGCAGGGGTGGCAGGACTCGATCCCGATCGGCTATCCCATCGCCAACACCCGCGTGCACGTGCTGGACGGCGCCTGGCGCCTGCTGCCGATCGGCGCCACCGGCGAGCTGGCGATCGGCGGCGACGGCCTGGCGCGCGGCTACCTGGACCGCCCCGACCTGACCGCCGAGCGCTTCGTGCCCGACCCGTATGCCGCAGCGCCGGGGGAGCGGCTGTACCGCACCGGCGACCGGGCGCGGCGGCGGGCCGACGGCGCGGTGGAATTTGCCGGCCGCAACGACCTGCAGGTCAAAATCCGCGGTTTTCGCATCGAGCCGGGGGAGATCGAGGCGGCGATCCTGGCCGCCGCGCCGCAGCTTGCCGCGGCGGTGGTCCTGGCGGTGGACGCGGGGGCGGCCGGCGACGGCGCCGGTGACAGTGCTGGCGACAGGCGCCTGGTGGCCTGCCTGGTTGCCGGCGACGGCGCGATCCCCGGCGGCGGCGGCGGCGATCTCGCCGCCGGCCTGCGCCAGCGCCTCGCGGAGGTGCTGCCGCCGGTGATGGTGCCGGCCGCCTTCGCCGTGCTGCCGCGGCTGCCGGTCACCGCCAACGGCAAGGTCGACCGCGGCGCGCTGGCGGCGGCGGCCGCGGCCGCCCTGGCTGCCGGCGGCGGCCGGCAGGGCGGCGGCGAGGAAGACGGAGACGGGGCGCCGCGCACCCCTGTCGAAGAGCTGCTGGCCGGTATCTGGGCCGCCGTGCTGGGCGTCGAGCAGGTGCGGCGGAACGATGACTTCCTGCGCCTGGGCGGCCATTCGCTGCTGCTCACCCGGCTGCTGTCGCGGGTGCGCGAGGCGTTCGGCGTCGAGATCGCCCTGGCCGACCTGATCGCCACGCCGGCACTGGCCGAGCAGGCGGCGTGGATCGCGCAGGCGATGCGCCGCGACGACGGCGCCGCCGCCGTGCCGCCGCTCGCCCCGGCGCCGCGCGACCGGCCGCTGCCGCTGTCGTATGCGCAGCAGCGGCTGTGGATCCTGGACCGCTTCGACCCCGGCCTGCCGGCCTACGACATCCCGTTGGCCACCCACCTGGCGGGCCGGCTGGCGGTGGGGGACCTGGCCGCGGCGCTGGCCGGCGTGGTGGCGCGGCACGAGGTGCTGCGCACGCGTTTTGTCGCCGCCGCCGAGGGCGAGGAGCCGCAGCAGCTGGTGGCGCCGCCGCCGGCAACCGCGGCGGTGCGGCTGCCGGTCGTCGACCTGGCGGCGCTGCCGGCCGCGGCGCGGGCCGCCCAGCTGCGGCAGCTCCTGCACGGCGAGTCGGCCCGCCGCTTCGACCTGGCGCGCGGGCCGCTGTTTGTCGCCACGCTGGCGCGGCTGAGCGAGGGGGAGCACGTCCTGGTGCTCAACGTGCACCACATCGTCGCCGACGGCGCCTCGCTGGGCATCCTGTTTCGCGAAGTGGCGGCGCTGTACGCCGACCGCGCCGCGCCGCTGCCACCGCTGCCGGTGCAGTACGCCGACTACGCGATCTGGCAGCGCGGCTGGCTGCACGGCGCCGTGCTCGATCGCCAGATCGCCTATTGGCGCGAGCACCTGGCCGGCGCCTCGCCGCTCGGCCTGCCGACCGACCGGCCGCGCCCGCCGGTGCGCAGCTTCCGCGGCAGCCACGTGCCGGTGCCGCTGGCGCCGGCGCTGGCGGTGCCGCTCTGGGCCCGCGCCCGCGACGAGCGCGCGACGCCCTTCATGCTGCTGCTGGCGGCCTGGTTCGAGATGCAGGGCCGCCTGGCGGGGCGCGCCGACCTGACCGTCGGCACCCCGGTCGGCAACCGCGACCGGCTGCCGGCCGAAGGGCTGATCGGCTTCTTCGTCAACACCCTGGTGCTGCGCGCCGACGTCGGTGGGCGGCCCAGCGGCCGCGAGCTGCTGGCGCGGGTGCGGCAGACGGCGCTGGCCGCCTGGTCGCACCAGGACGTGCCGTTCGAAAAGCTGGTCGAAGAGCTGCAACCGCAGCGCAGCCTGGCGCTGGCGCCGTTTTTCCAGGTGCTGGTCGCCCTGGACCAGCCGCCGCCGCCGCCGCACCTGGGAGACCTCGCGGCGACGCCGGTCGAGATCGAAAGCGCCACCGCCAAGTTCGAGATCACCCTGGCGCTGTCGCTCGGCGACGGCGCCCTGGCGGCGGCGCTGGACTACAACTCCGACCTGTTCGACCGCACCACGGCGCGGCGCTTCGCCGGTCACTACGCGACGCTGCTCGCGGCGCTGCTGGCCGACCCCGAGCGCCCGGCGGGCGACCTCCCCATGCTGTCGGCCGGCGAGCGGCACCAACTGCTGGCCGAATGGAACGATGCCGGCCTGGCGGCCAGCCGCGCCCTGTCGGCCCTGGCGGCGGCCGGGCCCGCGGCGACCCTCGACCGGCTGTTCGCGCGGCAGGCGGCGGCGACGCCGGCGGCGCCAGCCCTCATCCATGGCGCCGAACGTCTCACCTACCAGGAGCTGGACCGCCGGGCGAACCGGCTGGCGCACCGCCTGGCCGCCGCCGGCGTGGCGCCGGAAGTGCCGGTCGCGATCTTCCTGGACCGCACCGCGGCGATGGTCGTCGCCGTGCTGGCCGTGCTCAAGGCGGGCGGCGCGTACGTGCCGCTCGATCCGGCGTATCCCGCCGAACGGCTGGCGCAGACGCTCGCCGCCTGCCGGGCGCCGGTCGTGGTCACCCGCGCGGTGCTGCGCGACCGCCTGCCGGCGGCGCCGGCCGCCCCGGCAGGAGGCGGGGGCGGAGCGGTGGCGCGCCTGTTGGTCGAGGTGGACGCGGCGGATCTCGCCGCCCTGCCCGACACGCCGCCGCCGGCCGCGGCGCAGAGCCACAACCTGGCCTACCTGATCTACACCTCGGGTTCGACCGGCCGTCCCAAGGGGGTGGCCATCGAGCACGCCAGCGCCGTCGCCCTGCTGCGCTGGACGGCGGCCGCCTTTGCCGACGACGAGCTGGCGGTGACGGTGGCGGCGACCTCGCTGTGTTTCGACCTGTCGGTGTTCGAGCTGTTCGCGCCGCTCACCCGCGGCGGCGCCGTCGAGCTGGTCGGCAGTGCCCTGGACCTGGCGGCCGGCCGTGGCCGCCGCGGCGCCGCTGCCGGCGCTGCCGGCGATGGTGGCGATGGCACCGGCGGCACTGGCGGCACCAGGGGCGCCGGCGCCGCGGCGACGTTGCTCAACACCGTGCCGTCGGCCGTCGCCGAGCTGGTCGGCGCCGGCGCCCTGCCGCCGGCGCTGCGCACGCTGAACATGGCCGGCGAGCCGATCCCCGCGGCGCTTGCCGCGCGCCTGGCGGCCGCGGGCCCGGCGCGCATCCTCAACATGTACGGGCCGTCGGAGGCGACGACCTATTCGACCTGGGCGCGGGTCGAGCCGGCGGAGGCGGGGCCGCCGCCCATCGGCCGGCCGATCGCCGGCACCGCACTGTACCTGCTCGACGGCGAGCTGCGGCCGGTGCCGATCGGCACGCCGGGGCAGCTGTGGCTGGGGGGCGAGGGGCTGGCGCGGGGCTACTTCAGCGCCCCCGACCAGACCGCCGCCGCCTTTCTGCCGCACCCCTTCGCCGAGGGCGGCCAGCGCCTGTACCGCACCGGCGACCTGGCCCGCGCCCGCGCCGACGGCCGTTGCGAATTTTTGGGACGCATCGATCACCAGGTGAAGGTGCGCGGCTTCCGCATCGAGCTGGGCGAGATCGAAGCGGCGCTGCGGCTGCATCCGGCGGTGGCGGCGGCGGCGGCGGCGGTGCTGCCCGGCCAGACCGCGCCCGAAGATCGCCGGCTGGTGGCCTACGTCGTGCCGCGCGAGCCCGCCGCGGGCGCGGCGGCGCCGGTGATCCTCGAGGGCGACCTGCGCGCGCTGATGCGCGCCCGCCTGCCCGAGTTCATGCTGCCGGCGGCGTTCGTGACGCTGGCGGCGTTGCCGCTGTCGCCCAACGGCAAGCTGGACCGCGCGGCGCTGCCGGCGCCTGACGGCGTGCGCCGCGCGGCGGCGCCCTTTGTCGAGGCAGGCAACGCGGTGGAGCGCACCGTGGCCGGTGCGGTCGGCGAAGTGCTGGGGCTGGACCGCGTGGGCCTGAACGACAACTTCTTCGACCTGGGCGGCCATTCGCTGCAGCTGGTGCGCGCCGCCAGCCTGTGCGAAAAACGCCTGGGGCGCCGCGTCGACGCGCTCGATTTCTTTCGCTTTCCCAACGTGGCGGCGCTCGCCGCCCATCTTGCCGCGCCGCCGGCCGGCGCCGCCGGACACGCCGGAGACGCCGGAGAGCAGACGCCGCCGCCGGCGATGGACCCGCCGGCGCCGGCAACGCCGCCGTTGGCGGCCTTCGCGCCGCCCGCGCTGGCCGCCACGGCCGCCACGGCCGGCGAGCGGCAGCCGCTCACCGACCGCGCGCTGCGGCGCGCCGTGCGGCGCCAGGCGGCCGGGGTCGCGGTGCCGGCCGACCCCAGAGATCCCGTTTAGGAGCGTGTGCGCATGGCGGAGCCGCAAGCAGAACCGTTGTTCGAACCGATCGCCGTCATCGGCATGGCGGGGCGCTTTCCCGGCGCCGCCGACGTCGACCAGCTGTGGCGCAACCTGTGCGCCGGCCACGTCGCCATCACGCGCTTCACCGCCCAGGAGCTGGCCGCGGCGGGAGTGCCGGCCGATGTGGCGGCCGATCCGCTCTACGTGCCGGCCAAGGGGGTGATCGACGGGGTCGAGCTGTTCGACGCCGACTTCTTCGGTTTCACGCCCGCCGAGGCGGAGGTGATGGACCCGCAGCAGCGCCTCTTTCTGGAATGCGCCTGGATGGCCTGCGAAGACGCCGGGTACGCGCCGCGCACCTACCCCGGCCGCATCGGGGTCTACGCCGGCGCCGGCTTCAGCAGCTACCTGATCAACCACTTGATGAGCCGGCCCGAGCGTTTGGCGGCGGTGGGCGGGCTGGCGGCGCGGCTGCTCAACGACAAGGATTTTCTCACCACCCACGTCTCCTACAAGCTCAACCTGCGCGGTCCCAGCATCGCGGTGCAGACCGCCTGCTCGACCTCGCTGGTCGCCGTTCACCTGGCCTGCCAGGCGCTGCTGGAAGGCGACTGCGAAATGGCGCTGGCCGGCGGCGTGGCGGCAAGTTTCCCTCACCGCGTCGGCTACCTGTACCAGGAGGGCAGCATCGCGTCGCCTGACGGGCGCTGCCGCTCCTTCGACAGCCGCGCCCAGGGCACCGTCGAAGGCAGCGGCGCCGGCGCCGTGCTGCTCAAGCGGCTGGCCGACGCGCTGGCCGACGGCGACGTGGTGTACGCGGTGGTGCGCGGCACGGCGGTCAACAACGACGGCGCCGGCAAGGCCGGCTACACCGCGCCCGGCAGCGACGGCCAGACGCAGGTGGTCGGCGGCGCGCTGGCCATCGCCGGCGTGGCGGCGGACAGTATCGGCTACGTGGAGGCCCACGGCAGCGCCACCGCCCTGGGCGACCCCATCGAGGTCGCCTCGCTGACCCGCGCCTTCCGCGCCTCGACCGCCCGCCGCGGCTTCTGCGCCCTGGGCTCGATCAAGGCCAACCTCGGCCACGCCGACAACGCCGCCGGCATCGCCAGCCTGATCAAGGTCGTGCAGGCCCTGCGCCACCGCCGCATCCCCCCCAGCCCCGACTTCGGCGAGCCCAATCCGCGCCTGGACCTGGCCGCCAGCCCCTTCTACGTCGCCACCCAAGCCGCCGCCTGGCCCGCCGGCCCCGCGCCACGCCGCGCCGGCGTCAGCTCGCTCGGCATCGGCGGCACCAACGCCCACCTGATCCTGGAAGAGGCGCCGGCAGCAGAGGTGGGAGACGGCGCGGCGCGTCCCACCCGCCCGTGGCAGCTGCTCGCGCTGTCCGCGCGCACCGCCGCGGAGCTGGCCGCCGCCGCCGGCCGGTTGGCCGAACGGCTGGCGCTGGCGGGCACCGCCGCGCTGGAGATCGGTGCAATGCCGGAGGCCGCTGCCGCGGCGGGCGACAAGCCCGCGCTGGCGGGCGCCGGGGCGTTGGGAGCTGCGCCGGGACCCGATGCCGGGCTGGCGGCCGGCGCGGCGCCAGCAGCGGGTGTGATGCCGGGAGCCGCTGCCAGGCCGGCAGCCGGTGCGGCGCCGCAGGATGCTGTGATGTCGGGAACCGATACTGGACCGGCGGGCGACGGTGTGGCGTCTGAGGATGTGCTGCCGGGTCCTTTGGATTTTGCGGATGCCGCGCATACGTTGCGGGTTGGCCGCCAGGCTTTCCGGCACCGGCTGGCCTTGGTTTGCCGCGACGCGGGCGAGGCGCGCGAGCGGCTGGCGCGGTTTGCGGCCCGCGGTGGGGCTGGCGAGGCGGCGGCAGGCGAGATCGGCGGCCTTGCCCCCGAGGCGGCGGCGGTGGTGACGTTTCTGCTGCCGGGGCTGGGTGACCAGCTGAGCGGCATGGGCGGCGAGCTGTACCGGCAGGAGCCGGCGTTTCGCGCCGCCATCGACCGCGCTGCCGAAGTGCTCAAGCCGCACCTGGACCAAGATCTGCGCGACGTGCTTTTTCCTGGGGTGCCGGACGCCGCCGCGGACACCGGTGCGCCGGCCCAGGCAGGAGAGGCGCCGGCGGCGCAAGGGCCGCTGGCAGGCTCGCCGCCTCCATCGGCGGCGGCGTCACCGGCGTCGGCGGGGCGGTTGGATCTGCGCCGGCTGCTGGCGCCGGCGGTGGACGCGGCGGAGGCGGCGCGGCCGATCCAGCGGACGGTGTTCGCCCATCCGGCGGTGTTTGCCCTGGAGTATGCGCTGGCGGCGGTGTGGAGCGAGTGGGGCATCCGGCCGGGGGCGCTGATCGGTTACAGCCTGGGCGAGATGGTGGCGGCGTGCCTGGCGGGGGTCTATTCGCTGGAGGACGGGCTGGCCCTGGTGGCGGCGCGGGCGCGGCTGATCGAGGAGCTGCCGGCGGGAGCGATGCTGGCGGTGCCGCTGGCCGCCGGCGAGGTGGTGCCGCTGCTGGGCGCCGCCCCTGACCTGTCGCTGGCGGCGGACAACGGCCCTGCCATGTCGGTTGTCGGCGGGCCGGAGCAGGCGGTGCAGGAGTTTGCGCGGCTGCTGGCCGAGCGCGGCGTCGCCTGCCGCCAGCTGCAGACCCGCCACGCCTTCCACACGCGGGCGATGCAGCCGATTGTCGGCGAGCTGACGCGGCTGGCGGGGTCGATCCGCCTGGCGCCGCCGCGGCTGCCGGTGATCTCGAACGTCACCGGCTCCTGGCTCACCGACGCCGAGGCGACCGATCCCGGGTATTGGGCGCGCCATCTGTGCGAGCCGGTGCGCTTCGCCGAGGGGCTGGACACGCTGCTGGCGGCGGCGCCGCGGGTGCTGCTGGAGGTGGGGCCGGGCCAGACCCTGGGGACGCTGGCGCGCCAGCATCCGGGGCGGCCGGCGGGTCAGCTGGTGGCGGCGTCGCTGCCCGGCCGCGCCAGCCAGCACGGCGAGCAGGCGGCGATGCTGGAATCGCTGGGCCGCCTGTGGGTGGCGGGCGCGGCGCCCGATTGGACGGGCTTCGCGGCGCACGAGCGCCGGCGCCGCGTGTCGCTGCCGACCTACCCTTGGAACCGCCGCCCCTACCTGGTCGAGCCCCGCGAGCCGCAGGCCGGCGCGCCGGCTGCCGACGCGGCGGCGCGGCGGGCGCCGGCCGACTGGTTTCACGCCCCGGTCTGGGAGCGCGCGCCCGAAGAGCTGCCGCCCACCCTGGAAGGCCGCTGGCTGCTGCTGCTCGACGCCGGCGGCGTGGGCGACCGCCTGGGTGACCTGCTGGAAAACCGCGGTGCTCAGGTGGTGCGGGTGGCCGCCTACGTGCCGTCCCTGACGGGGGTCGCGGAGGCCACGGAAATCTTGGGTCCTCCAGGCGAAGCGGTGACGGCGGGTGCATCGGCCGATTCCTGGGCGTCGGGCCAGACGCTCCGGGCGATCGATCCGCGCCGGCCGGAGGAGTGGCGGGCGCTGTTTGCGGATCTGGCGGGGACGGGCGTGCCGCCGCGGCACGTGGTGCACCTGGCGAGCCTGGGTGCGGCGGCGGACGCGGTGGAGGAGACCGGGTTTTTCAGCCTGGTCCACCTGGCGCAGGCCCTGGGAGGCTCCGAGCTGCCGCGGCCGCTGCACGTGGCGGTGGTGAGCGACGGCCTGCACGCGGTGATCGGCGGCGAGCCGGTCTGGCCGCTCAAGGCGACGCTGCTGGGTCCCTGCCGTGTCATGCCGCAGGAGATCGACGGCGTGACCTGCTCGGTCGTCGACGTCGAGCTGCCGGCCGGGCCGCCGTCCGCCGTCTGGCTGGCTCGCCTTGCCGGCGAGCCGGCGCTGGCTGGCCCGGCGCCGAGCGAGGCGCCTGTGGCAGCCGACGGTTCCGGCCGGCCGGTGTCCTTGGCGACGCCGGCAGGATCGTCCACGATGGCAGAGTCCGTGTCTCTAGGAGCCGCATCGTCTCCGGCGCCGCTGGCGTCGGCTGCGCCGGAGCCGGTGGTGGCGTTGCGCGGCGGGCACCGCTGGCTGCCGCGGTGGCGGCGGGTGCGGGTGGCGGAGCCGCGCGGGGCGTTGGCGCGGCGGCTGCGCCGCGGCGGCGTGTACCTGATCGCCGGTGGGCTGGGTGAGGGCGCCGTGGCGATCGCGGAGCGGCTGTTCGAGAGCGCCGGCGCCCATGTCGCGCTGCTGGCGGGCGAGGGCGAGCCGGCGCGGCCGCAGTGGGAGCGGTGGCTGTCGGCGTACGACGATAGCGATGCGACGTCGCGCCGGCTGCGGCGGCTCCTGGCCCTGGAACGGCGCGGCTGCCAGCTGCTGGTGTCCAGCGTCGACCTGGCGCAGCCGGCGAGCGTGGCGGCGGCGGTGGCCGCGGTGCGGCGCCGCTGCGGGGCGCTGCACGGGGTGTTGCTGGCGGCGCCGGAGCCGGGCGGTGGGTTGCTGGCCTGGCTGACGCGCAAACAGGCGTCGGCAGGGTTGGCCCCCTGGGTGCGCGGCACGGCGGCGCTGGCGTCGGCGGTGGCGGGGCTGCCGCTGGACCTGTTCGTCCTGTGCGGCAGCTGCGCGGCGCTGACCGGCGGTTTCGGCAGGACCGTGGCGACGGCCGCCGCGGCGTTCGTGGACGCCTTTGCGCACGCGTCGGCGGCTGCCGCCACTGCTGCCGCGTCGTCCGCTGCTACGTCGTCCGCCGCCGATCCCGGTCCCGCGGCGCTGCCGGTGGTGCAGGCGATCGATTGGGGGCTTTTCGCCTGGCAGGGCGTGGCGGCGCCGAGCGGGCAGGCGGCCGCTGCGTTGCAGGCCGGTGTCGACCTGTACGGCATCCGCCGCGGCGAGCTCGGCGACGCCCTGGCGCGCGTGCTGGACGCGCCGCTGGCGCAGGTGGCGGTGGTGACCCAGGACCTTGCGGCGCTGACGGCGCAGGTGGCGGCGCTGCGCAGCACGCTGCTGCCGTCCGGCGCGGCGGCGGCAGGCGCCGCCGCGAGCGCCGGCGATGACCGGCAGGGCGGCCAGGGTGGGCACGGCGGGCACGCCCGCGCCGACCTGGCGACCGCCTACGCGGCGCCCGCGACGGCGGTCGAGCGGACGATCGCGGCGGTCTGGCAGGATGCTTTCGGCATCGACCGGGTGGGCGTCCACGACAACTTCTTCGACCTGGCGGGCAATTCGCTGCTGGCCATCCAGATCGTCACCCGCATCGCCCAGGCGCTGGCGGTGGACCTGTCGATGACCACCCTGCTGGAAGGCCCGACCGTGGCCGAGCTGGCGCGCCACGTCGAGGCGCTGCTGGCTGGCGGCGCACCCGGCGATCCGATGCAGCCAGCGGCGCCGGAGGAGTCAGCGGTGTCGCCGGCCGCCGGTTTCGTGGCTACCGCGGCATCCGTGGCGGCAAAGACTTCGCCGTCGACGGCGGTTCCGACGCCGGCGCAAGCCGCGCCCGGCCAGGTGGCGGTGGCCGGGGCCGGCGGTCCGGCAGACGCACCTGCTGCTGCGGCGGCCTTGCCCGGCGCGGCGCCCTCGGTCGTGCGGCATGCGCCGCGCGAGTGGTACCCGCTGTCGTTTGACCAGGAGCGGCTCTGGTTCAATCAGCAGCTGGACCTGGCGAGCCCGGCGTACAACATCTACACCGCGAGCCGCTACAAGGGGCCGCTGGACATGGTGCTGCTGGCCCGCGCGCTCAACGAGGTGGTGCGGCGCCACGACGTGCTGCGCACCACGTTCCACCAGCGCGACGGGCAGCCGGAGCAGCGGGTGGCGCCGCGGATGCTGGTCGGCGTGCCGCAGGTGGACCTGCGCGCCCTGCCGGTCGAGCGCCGCGAAGCGGAGGCGCGGCGGTGGGCGGACGCGATGGCGAGCGCGCCGTTCGCCCTGGACCGGCTGCCGCTGTTCCGCACCCTGATGCTGCAGGTCGGCGACCAGGAACGGATCCTGCCGATCTGCATCCACCACATCGTCACCGACTGGGTTTCGTACTACATCTTCGAAAACGAGCTGACCGTCGTCTACCGGGCGATGCGGGCGGGCCAGCCCTCGCCGCTGGCCGAGCTGCCGCTGCAGTTCAGCGACTTTGCCATCTGGCAGCGCGAGCGGCTGGGCGACCCGCGGCGGATCGCCCAGCTGCTGGACTACTGGCGGGGGCAGCTTGCCGACGCCCCCGACCTGCTGCCGCTGCCGACCGACCGGCCGCGCCCGGCGGTGGCGACGCCCTGGGGGGCGCGCCGCAGCCTGGTGCTGTCGGACCGGCAGTCGGAAGGGCTGCGCGCGCTCGCCCAGGGCGAGGGGATGACGCTGTTCATCGCCGGCGCGGCGGTGTTTAAGTTCCTGCTGATGCGCCTGTCGGGGCAGGAAAAGCTGATCCTGGGCAGCCCGATCGCCTACCGCAACGCGCCCGAGCTGCAGGACGTGCTGGGCTTCTTCATCAACCAGCTGGTGCTGTACAGCGACCTGACCGGCAATCCGCCGGCACGCCAGGCGATGCGGCGGGTGCGCGACGTGGCGCTGGCGGCCTACGCCCACCAGGAGCTGCCGTTCGCCAAGCTGATCGACACCCTGCGGCCGCATCGCGACCTGTCGCGGGTGCCGTTCACGCAGATCGTCTTCCTGCTGCTCAAGCCGACGCAGCAGGAGCATTCGGATCTGCCCGAGCTGGAGATCAGCGGCTACTGGCTGGATGCGCACCGCACCCAGTTCGACATGACCTTTTCGCTGTGGGACGACGACGTCGGCCTGCAGGGGTGGATGGAGCACAACACCGACCTGTTCGACGGCACCACCATCGACCGCATGAAGGAGCAGTACCGCGTGCTGCTGGGCGGCCTGCTGGCCGATCCCGAGCGGCCGCTGTGGGACCTGCCGCTGCTGCCCGCCGAGCAGCGCCACCAGCTGCTGGCCGAATGGCCGGCGCGCGACCTCGCGCCGCCGCCGGCAAGCGCCGCCGGCACGCGCATCGACCGCCAGGTGGCGGCGCGCGCGGCGCTCGCGCCCGACGCCGTGGCGGTGGTCTGCGGCGAGCGCAGCGTGACCTACGGCGAGCTGGCCGGCCGCGCCGGCCGCCTGGCCGCGCGGCTGCGCCGCCTGGGCGTCGGCCCCGAGGTGCCGGTGGGCCTGTGCTGCGGCCGCTCGGCGGACCTGGTGGCCGGCCTGCTGGCGATCCTGGGCGCCGGCGGCGCCTTCCTGCCGCTCGATCCGGTCCATCCCGACGGGCGGCTCGCCGTCCTGATCGAAAGCGGCCTGGCGGGGCGCCTGGACGGCCCAGCTCAAGCGGCCGCCGAGCCCGGCGGTGGCCTGAGCGGGGCCGCGGTGGTGATGGCTTCCGCCGACCAGGAGGACCGTCTGCGCCGCGTCGCCGGCGCGCGGCGCCTGCACGTCGTACCGCTCGGCTCCTCGGCCGGCGAATTGCCGGCGGTAGCCCGCGGCGAGGCCGGCGCGGCTGGCGACGAATTGCTTGCGGGAGCCGCCGCGACCGCGGCGGCGGGCGGGCAGGCCGCCTACCTGCTGTTCACCTCGGGCACGACCGGCGTGCCCAGGGGGGTGGTGGTCGAGCACGCCAGCCTGGGCAGCTTCCTGGGCGCGGCGCAGGACGTGTTCGCCTTCGCTCCCGGCGACCGGGTGGCGTGCCTGGCTCCGGTGTCGTTCGACATCGCGCTGTTCGAGCTGCTGGCGCCGCTCGCAGCCGGCGCCGCGGCGGTGCTGTTCGACCTGTCGCCGGCGCTGGACTTTGCGCGGCTGGTCGCCGAGCTGCCGGCGCTGACGGTGTTGCATGCCGTGCCCGCCCTGATGCGCGAGGTGGCGGCGACGGCGGCGGAAGCGCCGCGGCGCAACCTGCGCCACGTCCTGTGCGGCGGCGACCGGGTGCCGGACGGCGTGATCGCCGGCATGCGCGAGGCCTTTCCCGCCGCTCGCCTGCACGTGGCCTACGGACCGACGGAAGCGACGATCTTCGCCTGTCGCGAAGAGGTGGCCACGGCGGCGGCGGCCGGCGGCGCGCTGCCTGCCTCGTTGGGCTCGCCGCTGGGGCGCCCCTTCGGCGAGGCGACGATCCTTTTGCGGCAGCAGCACGGTGCGCCGGCGGCGATCGGGGTCACCGGCGAGATCTGGATCGGCGGCCCGGTGGTGGCGCGCGGCTACCTGCGGCTACCGGAGGAGACCGCCGCGCGGTTCACGGCCGGGCCGGACGGGCGCTCTTTCCGCACCGGCGACCTGGCCCGCCGGCGGCCCGACGGCCGGCTGGAGTTTTTGGGCCGCGCCGACCAGCAGGTGAAGGTGCGCGGCGTGCGCATCGAGCTGGGTGAGGTGGAGGCGGCGATCGCCGCCCTGCCGGGGGTACAGGAGGCGGTGGTCGCGGTGCGCGACGGCGGCGACGCCCAGGGGGGCAAGCGCCTGGTCGCCTACGTGGTGCCGCACCCGGCCGCGACGTCCGAACCTGCCGGCAACGGCTCCGGCCACGCCGCGGCTGCCGATCGCGCCGCCGGCAGTGCCGCGACCGCCGGTGAGCTGCGCCGCGCGCTGGCGCAGCTGCTTCCCGAAGCGCTGGTGCCGGCCAGCTGGGTGCTGCTTGCGGAGCTGCCGCGCAACGCCAACGGCAAGGTGGATCGCGCCGCGCTGCCCGCGCCGGCGGAGACGGAAAGCGCGGGCGGCGCCGCGGGGACGCCGCCGCGGCAAGGGATCGAGCAGCAGCTGGCGGAGATCTGGGCCGAGGTGCTGGGGCGCCCCAGCGTCGGCGTCGACGAAAGCTTCTTTGCGCTGGGCGGCGACTCCATCCTGAGCATCCAGGTGGTGGTGCGCGCCCGCCGGCTGGGTATCGAGCTGACGCCGCGGCAGATCTTTCAGCATCCGACGATCGTCGAGCTGGCGGCGGTGGCGGGGTCGATGCCGCACGCCGCGGCGGAGCAGGGGCTGGTGGTCGGGCCGGTGCCGCTGACGCCGGTGCAGAGCTACTTTTGGGCCGCCGCGTCGCCCGCGCCGCAGCACGACAACCTGGCGCTGCTGCTGGAGGTCGCGGCAGCGCCGCCCGCCGCCCGCCTGGCCGCGGCCCTGGCGGCGCTCACCCACCACCACGATGCCCTGCGCCTGCGCTTCCGTCGCGGCGCCGACGGCGCCTGGGAGCAGCGATCGGTGCCGCCCGGCGAGGCGCCGCCGCTGACCGTGGTGGACCTGGGCAGGCTTGCCGCGGCTGCCGCCGCCGCGGCGCCCGATGCCGCAGTCCAGGCCGCGGTCGCCGCCGCGCAGGCAAGCCTGGACCTGGAGCGCGGCCCGGTGCAGCGCATGGTGCTCTTCGAGCGCGGCGGCGGCCAGCCGGCGCTGCTGCTGTGGGCGATCCACCACCTGGTGGTCGATGCCGTGTCGTGGCGCATCCTGCTCGAAGACCTGGCCGCGCTGTGCGCCGCGGACCTGACGGGCGATCGGTCGGCGGCGCCGGCGGCGCCGGTGGCGGCGTTGGCGGCGTTGGCGGCGGTGCTGCCGCCCAAGACCAGCTCCTTCCGGTCGTGGGCGGAGCGGCTGGCGACGCATGCCGGTTCGCTGGAGCTGGCGGCCGAGTTGCGGTACTGGCGCAACCTGGAGCGGGCCGCGCTGGTGGCGCTGCCGCGCGATCGCGGCGCGGCTGCCGCCGCGGATGCCGGCACGGTGGCCGACGAGCGCCTGCACACCCTGTCGCTGTCGCCTGCCGACACCGAGGCGCTGCTCCTGGAGGTGCCGCGCACCACCGGGGCGCAGATCCACGAATCGCTGCTGGCGGCTCTTGCCCTGGCCTGCCGGGACTGGAGCGGCGCCGACGTGCTGCTGGTGGACGTCGAAGGACATGGGCGCGAGGAGATCTTCCCCGAGCTCGACCTGACCCGCACCGTCGGGTGGTTTACCAGCGTGGCGCCGGTGCTGCTGGACCTGGGCCAGGCGGCAGGCCCGATGTCGGTGTCGTCGGCGGTGGCGGCGGTCAAGGGCGAGCTGCGGGCGCTGCCCGCCGGCGGCGTCGGCTGGGGCATCCTGCGCTTCCTGTCGCCGGCGGCGGCCGAGCTGGCGGCGTTGCCGGCCGCCGAGGTGAGCTTCAACTACCTGGGTCGCCTGGACCAGGCGCTGCCGCCCGGCTCGCCCTTCCAGCCGGCGCCCTGGCCGGCGGCCGACGAGCGGTCGCCGCTGGCGCCTCGCCGCCACCTGCTGGCCGTCACCGGCGCGGTGAGCGAAGGGTGCCTGCACGTCACCTGTGGTTACAGCGCGCGCCACCATCGGGAGGAGACGATCGCGGCGCTTCTGGAGGGCTGCGCCGCCCACCTGCGCGACCTGGCGGCGCGGGACAGCACGGCCCGGGAGGCGGCCTACACGCCGGCCGACTTCCCGCTCGCCGGGCTGGACCAGGCGCAGCTGGATCGCCTGCTCGCCGGGCGCAAGGCGGCGGCGCCTTGAGCGACCGCCGTCCCATCGAGGACATCTATCCCCTGTCGCCGATGCAGCAGGGGATGCTGTTCCACACCCTGTACGAGCCGCACTCCGGCACGCACGTGCTGCAGCTCTGCTGCCGCCTGGCGGGCGCCCTGGACCGCACCGCCCTGCGCCGGGCCCTGGACCGGGTGGTCGAGCGCCACGCGGTGCTGCGCACGTCGTTCGTGTGGGAGGAGGTGGCCGAGCCGCTGCAGGTCGTCGAGCGCAGCGTGCCGCTGCCGCTGGCCGAAGAGGATTGGCGCGGGCTGGACGCGGCCGAGCGCGAGGCGCGGCTGGCCAGCTATCTTGCCTCCGACCTGACCAGCGGCTTCGACCTGGCGCAGCCGCCGCTGCTGCGCCTGCTGCTGGCGCGCGAGGCGGAGGACGGGCACCGCCTGGTGTGGAGCAGCCCGCTGCTGCTGTTCGACGGCTGGTCGATGCCGCGCCTGATCGGCGAGGTGCTGGCCTGCTACCAGGCCTTCAGCCGCGGCGAGCAGCCGGCGCTGGCGGCGACCCGCCCGTACCGGGACTTCATCGCCTGGCTGCACGCCCGGCGCGCGCGCGGCGGCGAGGCGGCGCTGGCCCAGGCGGAGGCCTACTGGCGGCGCGAGCTGGGCGGTTTCACGGCGCCGACGCCGCTGCCCGGCGACCGCGGCACCGCCGCGATCGGTACGGCGACAGCTGAGGGCACGGCGGGGGCGGCGGGCGCCGCCGGCGCGGCATCGGGCAACGGCGCCGGGGGCGGACCGGTGATGGCGTCGCGGCAGCTGCTGCTGCCGGCGGCGGCGACGGCGGCCCTGGCGGCGTTCGGCCGCCGCCAGGGCGTGACCGTCAACACCCTGGTGCAGGGCGCGTGGGCGCTGCTTCTGGCGCACGGCGGCGGCGCCGGCGAAGTGGTGTTCGGCGCCACGGTTGCCGGGCGCCCGCCGGAGCTGCCGGGCGTCGAATCGATGATCGGCGTCTTCATCAACACCCTGCCGGTGCGCGTCGCGGCGGCGCCGCGGCAGCCGCTGGCCGCGTGGCTGCGCGAGCTGCAGCAGCGCCAGGCGGCGGCGCGGCAGTTCGAGCACCTGCCGCTGGCGCGCATCCAGGGGTGGAGCGAGCTGCCGCCGGCGACGCCGCTGTTCGGCAGCCTGGTGGTGTTCGAAAACTACCCGGTGGCGATGCCGCACGGCAACGGCGCCGGCGGCGGCCTGGGCCTGGAGGACCTGCGCTTCGTCGAGGCCAACCACTACCCGCTGACGCTCGAAGTGGTGCCGGGGGACCGCCTGCAGCTGAAGCTGACCTACGACCGGCGGCGCTTTGCCGCCGCCATCGTGGTGGACCTGCTGGCGCGGGTGGCGGCGACGCTCGCCGCGATGCCGGCGATGCCCGCCGCGGCGACGGTGGGCGAGCTGCCGCGCTTCGGCCCGGAGGTCCGCCACCGGCTGCTGCACGAGCTCAATGCCGGTCCGCCGCGGCCCGCCGGCGCGGCGCCGCCACCGCTCCACGCCCTGTTCGAGGCGGCAGCGGCGGCGCGGCCGGCGGCGGTGGCGGTCGCCTGCGCGGACCAGCAGGTCACCTACGGCGAGCTGGCCCGCCGCACCAGCCTGCTGGCCGGCCGCCTGCAAAGGCTGGGGGTGGGCGTCGAGAGCCGCGTCGGCCTGTGCCTGCCGCGCTCGCTGGACGCGGTCGAGGCGATCGTGGCGGTGCTGCGCGCCGGCGGCGCCTACGTGCCGCTCGATCCCGAGCTGCCGGACGCCCGGCTGGCCTTCCTGCTGGCCGACGCCGGCGTGCGCGTGGTGCTCACGCTGCAGGCGCTGGCGCCGCGCCTGACGGCGCTTGCCGCGCTTGCGCCGGCGGTAGCCGGCGCGCCGGTATCGCCGCAAGAGCCGCCGGCGGCGAGCCCGGCGCCTGCGGCGTCCTGGCAGGTGGTGGCGCTCGACGCGATGCCGGCGCTGGAGCTGGTGGCACCCGCGGTCGCTGAGGCCGGATCGCCCGGCCCCGGTTCTCCGGCCGGCACGGCGCCGGCGCCGTGGCAGGCGGCGGCGCCGCCGCCTGAGGCCGCGGCCTATGTGATCTATACCTCGGGCTCGACCGGCCGGCCCAAGGGCGTCGTGGTGTCGCACGGCGCCGCGGCGCGGCTGGTGGCCGCCACCCAGCCGTGGTTCGGCTTCGGCCCCGGCGACGTGTGGACGCTGTTCCACTCCTACGCGTTCGACTTCTCGGTGTGGGAGATGTGGGGGGCGCTCGCCACCGGCGGGCGGCTGGTGGTGGTGCCGTACCTGGTGAGCCGCTCGCCCGAAGAGCTGCACCGGCTGCTTGCCGGCGAGGACGTGACGGTGCTCAACCAGACGCCGACGGCGTTCCGTCAGCTGCAGGCGCTGCCGGCCGGGGCGCCGGCCGCCCTGCGGCTGGTGATCTTCGGCGGCGAGGCGCTGGCGCCGGCAAGCCTGGCGCCGTGGCTGGCGCGCCACGGCGACGCCCGGCCGCGGCTGGTCAACATGTACGGCATCACCGAGACCACCGTGCACGTGACCTACCGGCCGCTCGGGCGCGCCGACGCCGCGCCGGGCGCCGCCGCCAGCCCCATCGGCGTGCCGATTCCCGATTTGCAGCTGCACCTGGCGGACGCCGGCCTGGAGCTGGTGCCGCCGCTGGCTCCGGGCGAGCTCTGCGTCGGCGGCGCCGGGCTGGCGCGCGGCTACCTGGACCGCCCCGGCCTGACCGCGGAGCGCTTCGTGCCCGACCCCTGGAGCGGCGTGCCCGGCGCCCGCCTCTACCGCTCCGGCGACCTGGGGCGCCGCCTGCCCGGCGGCGAGGTCGAATACCTCGGGCGCGCCGACAGCCAGCTGAAGATCCGCGGCTTCCGCATCGAGCCGGGGGAGATCCAGGCGGTCCTGGCCGCCCACCCGGCGGTGCGCGACGCGGTGGTGGTGGCGCAAGGCAATGGCGAGGAGCGGCGGCTGGTCGCCTACGTGGCCGCCGACGCGGCGGCGGCGCCCGCGGCCGAGCTGCGCCGCCTGGCCGGCGAGCGGCTGCCCGATCACATGGTGCCGGTGGCCTTCGTCCACCTGGACCGCCTGCCGCTGACCGCCAACGGCAAGCTGGACGTGGCGGCGCTCGCCCCGCCGACGGCCGAAGCGCGCGCCGGCGCGGCCTGGGAGCCGCCTGCCGGCGCCGCCGAAACGGCGCTGGCGGCGATCTGGGAAGAGGTGCTGGGGGTGCCGCGGGTGGGGGCGCACGACAGCTTCTTCGCCTTGGGCGGCGATTCGATCCACACCTTGCGGGTGGTCAGCCGGGCGCGCGACCAGGGCCTGGCCCTCACCCTGCCAGAGGTGTTCCGCCATCCGACGTTGCGCGACCTGGCGCGCGTGGCGCGCGCCGTGCGCCACGCCGGCGACCAAAGCGGTGCGGCGGGCGGCGGCCAGGATGGCGACGGCGGGGAGCCTGCGCGCGCCGCCGCGGCCTCGCGGCCGTTCGATCTGCTGTCGGCGGCCGACCGGGCGCTGCTGCCGGCGGACCTGGAGGACGCCTATCCGCTGACTCAGCTGCAGGCGGGGATGCTGTTCCACAGCCAGTACAGCCCCGACACGGCGATCTACCACGACCTGTTCAGCTCGCAGGTGCAGTGCCTCTGGGACGGCGCGGCGCTGGTCGGCGCCTGCCGCGAGCTGGTGCGCCGCCACCCGGCGCTGCGCACCTCGTTCGACCTGTCCGGCGCCAGCGAGCCGCTGCAGCGCGTCCACCGCACGGCGCCGCTGGAGCTGGCGGTGGTGGACCTGACCGGCGTCGCGCCCGGACGCCAGCCGGAGGCGCTGACCGCCGGTGCGGCGGCCGAGCGGGCGCGCGCCTTCGACTGGCGGCGGGCGCCGCTGCTGCGGTTCCACGTCTACCGCCGCGGCGCCGACAGTCTGCAGCTGGTGTTCAGCTTCCACCACGCGATCCTGGACGGCTGGAGCGTCGCGTCGCTGCTGACCGAGCTGTTCCAGCTGTACCGCTCGTTGGGCGACGGCGCCGTGGCGGTGCCGGCGGAGGGCGCGACGGAGGCGCCGCCGGCGCCGCCAGATACCGGCTTGCGCCGCTTCGTCGAGCTGGAGCGCGCGGCGCTGGCGGCGCCTCCGGCGCAGGAGTACTGGCGCCGCGAGCTGGCCCTGCATGCGGCGAGCGAGCTGCCGCGCTGGGGCGCGGCCGGCGGCGCCGCACTGGGCGCGAGCGGCGAGCGCGGCGATCGCCAGGAGAGCCGCGGGGGCGGCGGGCGCGGCAGCCTGTGGGCGGATCTGCCGGTGGTCCTGGGCGAACAGCTCGACGCGCTGGCTCGCCGGCTTGGCCTGCCGTTCAAGAGCGTGCTGCTGGCGGCGCATGCGCGCGTGCTGGCGACGCTGTGCGGTCAGAGCGTGGTGACGACCGGCATCGTGGTGGGCGGCCGCGCCGAAGAGCTCGGGGGCGAGCGCGCGCTGGGCCTGTTCCTCAACACCCTGCCGCTGCGCCTGGACGTGGCCGCAGCCAGCTGGGAGGAGCTGGCGCGGCGGGCGTTCGCCGCCGAAAGCGCGCTGCTGCCGTTCCGCCACTACCCGCTGGCGGCGCTGCAGCAGCAGCACGGCGCGCCGCTCTTTGAAGCGGCCTTCAACTACGTGCACTTCCGCGTCTACCAGGAGCTGGCCCACCTGCCGGAGATGCAGTCGGCGACGGGCGATCTCGAGGAGGAGACCAACTTCCCGTTTTCCGCCGGCTTCATCCGCAGCCCGCGGGGCACCGCCATGGCGCTGCGCCTGGACCACGACGCGGACCGCATCCCGCACGCCCTGGCGACGGCCGCGCTGGAGCTGTACCGGCGGGCGCTGGCGCGGCTGGCGGCGTGCCCGCAGGCGCCCAGCGACGAATCGCTGCTGGCGCCCGCCGAGCGCCACCAGGTGCTGGTCGAGTGCAACGACAGCGGCGACCCATGGGACGCCGGCGAAGCGCGCGCCACCGTCCCCCAGCTGTGGGCGGCGCAGGCGGCGCGCTCGCCCGCGGCGGTGGCGGTGGTGGCGGCGGGCGCCGGCTTGACCGTCACCTACGGCGAGATCGAGCGCCGCGCCAACCTGCTGGCGCGGCACCTGCGCGCCTTGGGCGTCGGCCGCGAAGTGCGGGTGGGACTGCTTGCCGGGCGCTCGCCGGCGCTGGTCGTCGGCCTGCTGGCGATCTGGAAGGCGGGCGGCGCCGCCGTGGCGCTCGATCCGCTGCAACCGCCGGCGCGGCGCGGCCGGCAGCTGGCGGGCGCCGTGCGCGGCCAGTGGCCGGCGGTGCTGGTGAGCGACGACGGGGAGGCGACGCCGGGGGATGCCGGCACCGGCGCCGCGGCGCCGGACGGCGGCACCGCCAGCGGTGAGCCCGGGCCGGAGGCGGCCATGGACCTGGTGCAGGTGCGGCTGACCGCCCTGGGCGATCTCGCCGCCGGCGCCGCGACGGCGACGACCCCTCGGGGCGGCGCGGCTGACCAGGAGGACCTGCCGCAGCCGGCCGGTGGCGACCTCGCCTGCGTCATCCACACCTCGGGCAGCACCGGCCAGCCCAAGGCGGCGATGATCGAGCACGGCCAGCTGGCCCACACCCTGCGCGGATTCCGCAAGGTTCTGGGCGCCGGGACGGCGCGCCGCGTGCCGGTCGTCGCTTCCTGCGGCTTCGACGCCTTCTTTTTCGAGCTGCTGGCGCCGCTGCTCGAGGGCGGCACGGCGGTGCTGCTGGACCAGGGCGCCCACCTGGACCTGGAACGCCTGGCCGACGAGCTGCTGCGCGCCTCGACGTTCTTCGCGGTGCCGGCGCAGCTGCGGCGCATCGTCGATACGCTGCGCGCGCGGCAACCGCGGCCGGCCGGGCCGGAGAAGCCGGAGAGGGCGTGCTGGGTGATCAGCGGCGGCGAAGCGGTGCCGGCGCAGCTGGTGACCGATCTGCGCGCGGTGCTGCCGTGGGCGCGCTTCGGCGTGATCTACGGGCCGACGGAGTGCACCATCGCCGCCACCTGGCACGAATCCGGCGAAGTGCCGGCGAGCAGCCAGCTGGGGCGGCCGCTCCCCGGCTTCCAGGTCGACCTGGTGGGGGAGGATGGGCGGGAGGTGCCGGCCGGCACGCCGGGCGAAATCTGGGTGGGCGGCGGCGGGGTGGGACGCGGCTACCTGGGCCAGGCGTCGCAGACCGCCGCCGCCTTTGTCCCCTGGCGCGGCGGGCGCGCCTACCGCACCGGCGACCTGGCGCGCCGCCGCCTGGACGGCGCGCTGGAGTTCCTGGGGCGCATCGACCGCCAGGTCAAGGTGCGCGGCGTGCGCATCGAGCCGGCCGAGATCGAGTCGGCGCTGGTGGCGCATCCGCGGGTGGCGCAGGCGGCGGTCGTGCCGCGGCCCGGCCCGGACGGCGCGCCGCGGCTGGTGGCCTACCTGGTGCCGGCGCCGGCGGGCGAAGCGGCGCCGGGCACCCTTGAGCTGCTGGCGTTCCTGCGGCCGGTGCTGCCCGAGCCGATGCTGCCGGCGGTCTTCGTGCAGCTGCCGGCGCTGCCGCTGACCGCCACGGGCAAGGTGGATCGCGGCGCGCTGCCGGCGCCGCCGAGCGGCCGGCCCGAGCTGGAAGCGCCCTTCGTGGCGCCGCGCGTCGGGTTGGAGGCGCTGGTGGCCGCGCAGTGGGCGGAAATCCTGGGCGTGCCGCGGGTCGGCATCCACGACAACTTCTTCGCGCTGGGCGGCCATTCGCTGCTCGCCACACAGGTGGTGTCGCGGCTGCGCGACCGGCTGGGAATCGAGCTCGCGCTGCGCGTGCTGTTCGAGGCGCCGACCGTCGCCGGCCTGGCGGCATACATCGACGCCCGCTCCCCGGCGGACAGGGCGGCCGTCGAAGCCGGTGCACCCAGAGCCGCGCCGCCGCCGTCCGCGCCGGCGGGCGAAGCGGCGCCGCTGTCCTTTGCCCAGCAGCGGCTGTGGTTCCTGGACCGCCTGTCGCCGGGCAGCACCGCCTACAACATCGCCATCGCGGTGCGCTTGAGCGGCCTGCTGGACGGTGCGGCGCTGGGCGCCGCGGTGGGCGAGATCGTGCGCCGCCACGAGGCGCTGCGCACCACCTTCGGCGAGCAGGCCGGCACGCCGGTGCAGAGGATCGGGCCGGCGGTGCGGGCGGATGGCCGCCGGGCCCTGCCCCTGGTGGACCTGGCGGCGCTCGGCGGCGGCCGCCGCGGCGAAGAGGAGGCGGCGCGCCTCGCCGTCGAGATGGGCGCCAGACCGTTCGACCTCGAGCGCGGGCCGCTGTTCCGGCCGCTGCTGGTGCGGGTCGACGCCGCGACGCACCTGCTGGCCGCCGTCATGCACCACATCATCGGCGACGGCTGGTCGATGGGGGTGCTGGTGCGCGAGCTGTCGGCGCTCTACGGCGCGGTGCGCGGTGGTGCGGCGCCGCCGTCCGCCGTGCTGCCGCCGCTCGCCTTGCAGTACGCCGACTTTGCCTCGTGGCAGCGGCGCCACCTGGCCGGCGCCGCGCTCGACGGCGAGCTTGCCCACTGGCGCGAGCGGCTGCGCGGCCTGCCGGCGGCGCTCGATCTGCCGACCGACCGGCCGCGGCCGCCGGTGCGCCGCGAGCTCGGCTTGCTGCGCACGCTGCGCCTGCCGCATGCCACCGTCGCCGGGCTGCGCGCGCTGGCGCTGGCCGCCGGCGCCACCCGCTTCATGGTGGTGGTGGCCGGCCTGGAGGTGCTGCTGGGGCGCTTCGCCGGCAGCGACGATTTTGCCATCGGCACCCCGGTCGCGGGGCGCAACCGGCTGGAGATCGAAGGGCTGATCGGCTTCTTCGTCAACACCCTGGTGCTGCGCAGCGACCTCGCCGCCGGCGGCGATTGGGCGACGGACTTCACGTCGCTCCTGGGCCGCGTGCGCGAGACGGTGATCGCGGCGCAGGCGCACCAGGACCTGCCGTTCGAACGCCTGGTCGAAGAGCTGGCGCCGGAGCGCAGCCTCGCCCGCACGCCGCTCTTCCAGGTCATGCTGGCCTACCAGAACGCGCCGTCGCCGCTGCTGGCGCTGCCGGGGCTCACGGTGACGGGGGCTCCGGCGGGTGAGGCGGCGGCGCGCTTCGACCTGGAGCTGGACGTCGACGAGCGCGGCGACCACTGCGGCCTGCGGCTGACCTGCGATCGCGACCTGTTCGACGCCGCGACCGCCGAGCGCCTGCTGGGCCAGCTGGGGCGGCTGCTGGCCGCGGCGGCGGCGGCGCCGGGCACGCCGTGGCGCGAGCTGTCGCTGCTGAGCGCCGCCGAAAGCCACCAGGCGGCGAGGGAGTGGAACGACACCGCGGTGCCGGCGTCGCCGCGCCCCGGTGGTGGCGGCGCCGGCGGCTGCGGCGACGGCGCGGCGGTCGGCGGGCCGCTGGCGGCGGCGTTCGCGGCGCAGGCAGGGCGCACGCCGGACGCGGTAGCGATGGCCGACGACGCGGCGAGCCAGCTGAGCTACGGCCGGCTCGACGCCCTGGCGCACGGCCTGGCGCGCCGCCTGGCGGAGCTGGGGGCGTGGCGGGAGACGCTGGTTGGGGTCGCCCTGCCGCGCGGCCTGGACCTGCCGGTCGCTCTCCTCGGCATCCTGCGCGCCGGCGCCGCGTTTGTGCCGCTCGACCCGGCGCAACCGCCGGCGCGCCTGCGCGCGCAGGCCGCCGCCGCGGCGCTGTCGCTGGTGGTCACCGTCGAGGAGCACCGCCAGCTGTTCGCCCAGGCGCCGGGCATCGCCCACGTCGTCTGCCTGGATCGCGGGCGCGCCGCCGGTGAGGGTGGCGAGGACGGCGCTGCCGGCATGACCGCGGCGCTGCCGGCGGTGGGCGGCGAGGCCCTTGCCTACGTGCTGTTCACCTCCGGGTCGACCGGCGAGCCCAAGGGCGTCATGGTGCCGCACGGCGCCCTGGCCAACCAGCTGCGATGGGTCTGGCGGCGCTTCCCGCTGGCGCCCGGCGACCGCGTGCTGCTGCGCACGCCGCTGTCGTTCGACCCGGCGCTGGTCGAGCTGTTCCTGCCGCTGCTGGCCGGGGCGCGCGTCGAGGCGGCGCGCGCCGATGCGCACGGCGACGCGCACTACCTGGCCGGCGCGGTGGCGCGGCGCGGCGTGACGCTGGTGCAGATGGTGCCGGCGGTGGCGCGGCTGCTGGCGGCCGAGGACGGGCTTGCCGGGTGGGGCGGCGTGCACAGCTTCCTCTGCGGCGGCGAAGCGCTGCCGGCGAGCGTCGCCGGCGCCCTGGTGCGGCGTCTGCCGGGCGCCCGCCTGCACAACCTGTACGGCCCGACCGAGGCGACGGTCTACGCCACCGGCTGGGCGGCGCCGCTCGGCCTGGCGGTGGCGGCCGCCGGCGCCGGCGCCGGGGAGGCCAGCCTGCCGATCGGCCGGCCGATCGACAACCTGCGGGCGCAGGTGCTGGGGCCGGCGCTGGAGCCGGTGCCGCTGGGCGGCGTGGGCGAGCTGTGCCTGGCGGGAGCGGGCCTGGCGCGCGGCTACCTGCGCCAGCCGGCGCGCACCGCGGCCAGCTTTGCGCCCGATCCCGCGGGGATCGATGCCGGCGGCCGCCTGTACCGCACCGGCGACCTGGTGCGCCAGCGCGCCGACGGCACCATCGAATTCTTGGGCCGCGCCGACCAGCAGGTCAAGATCCGCGGCGTGCGCGTCGAGCCGGGCGAGGTGCAGGCCGTGCTGGCCACCCACCCGGCGCTGCGCGAGGCGGCGGTGGTGGCGCGCCGCGACGGCGGCGGCGCGGCGCGGCTGATCGCCTACGTGGTGGCCGGCGGGCCGGCGCTGGAGGCGCCGGAGCTGCGGTCCTGGCTGCGCGCGCGGCTGCCCGAGGTGCTGGTGCCGGCGGCGTTCGTACAGCTGGCGGCGCTGCCGCGCACCGCCGGCGGCAAGCTGGACCGCCGTGCGCTGCCCGCTCCTCCCGACGCCGGCGCGCCGGACGGCGGCGACCGCGCCGGGTTTGCGCCGCCGCGCACCGTCGCCGAACAGCTGCTCGCCGGCATCTGGGAGGCCGTGCTGGCGGCGCGCCAGGTGGGGCGCGAGGACGACTTCTTCGAGCGCGGCGGCCATTCGCTGCTCGCCACCCAGGTCACCTCGCGGGTGGCGCGCACCTTTGGCGTCGACCTGCCGCTGGGCGCCCTGTTCGAGGCGCCGCGCCTGCGCGACCTGGCGCTGCGCATCGAGGCGCTGCGGGCGGCAACGGCGGCGGCCGCGGCGGGCGACGGCGATGCGGCGCCGCGGCCGCCCTTGGTGCCCCGGCCGCGGCAGGCCGCCGGCGGACCGCTGCCGCTGTCGTTTGCCCAGCAGCGCCTGTGGTTCCTGGATCGGCTGGAGCCGGACAGCGCGATCTACAACATGCCGTACGCCCTGGCCGCGCGCGGCGAGCTGGACTTGCGGCGCCTGGACGCCGCGCTGGGCGAGGTGGTGCGCCGCCACGAGGCGCTGCGCACCCGCTTCCCCGAGCGCGACGGCCTGCCCGAGCAGGTGGTCGACCCGCCGGCCGCCTGGCGCTCGCCGCGGGTGGACCTGGACGGCCTGCCGGCCGCGCGGCGGCGCGCCGAAGCCAGCCGGCTGGCTTCGCTCGAAGCGGCGCGGCCGTTCGACCTGGTGCGCGGGCCGGTGCTGCGCGCCACGCTGCTGCGGCTGGCGGCGGACGACCACGTGCTGCTGCTCGACCTGCATCACATCGTTTCGGACGGCTGGTCGATGGGGGTGTTGAGCGGCGAGATCACCGCCCTGTACAACCGCCTGGCCGGCGCCAGCCCGCCGGCGGCGGCGGCGGTGCTGCCGGCGCTGCCGGTGCAGTACGCCGACTTCGCGCTGTGGCAGCGACAGTGGCTGGACGGTCCGACGCTCGCCCGGCAGCTGGCCTTCTGGCGGCGGCTGCTGGCGGAGGCGCCGGTGGCGGTCGAGCTGCCGTTGGACCGGCCGCGGCCGGCGGCGCAGAGCTATCGCGGCGGGCGCGCCGGCTTCGCGCTGGCGCCGCCGCAGGTGGAAGCGCTGCGGCAGCTGGGACGGGTGCATGGCGCGACGCTCTTCATGGTGCTGCTGGGCGGCTTCGCGGCGCTTTTGGCGCGGCTGTCGGGACAGGACGACCTGGTGATCGGCGCGCCGATCGCCAACCGCACGCAGCTGGAAACCGAAGGGCTGATCGGCTTCTTCGTCAACAGCCTGGCGCTGCGCCACGACCTGGGCGGCGATCCCGACGTCGCGGAGCTGGTGGCGCGCGAGCGGCGCCTGGCGCTGGCCGCCTTTGCGCACCAGGACCTGCCGTTCGAGAAGCTGGTCGAGGAGCTGCGGCCGGAGCGGCATCTGTCGCACAACCCGCTGTTCCAGGTGATGTTCGCGCTGCAGAACGCCCCCGCCAGCGCGGTCGAGCTGCCCGGTCTGACGCTCTCGCCGGTCGAGTTCGTGATCCCAGACACCAAGTTCGACCTGGTTCTGACCTGCGTCGAGGTGGGCGCCGCGCTCGACGGCATGGTGGACTACGCCACCGACCTGTTCGACGCGGCGACGGCCCGGCGCATGACGGCGCAGCTCGCGACGCTGCTCGCCGGCGCCGCGGCGGAGCCGGCGCGCCGCCTGTCGCAGCTGCCGCTGCTGGATGCCGGCGAACGGCACCAGCTGCTGGTCGAGTGGAACGACACCGCGGCGGCGGTGCCGTCGACCGACGTCGGGTCGCTCTTCCTGGAGCAGGCGCGCCGCCGGCCCCAGGCGGTCGCGGTGTCGTCGGGCGCCGGCGACACGACTTACGGCGAGCTCGCCGCCGCGGCCGTGGCCTTGGCGCGGCGCCTGGCCGCCGCCGGGGTCGGTCCCGAGGTGCGCGTGGGCCTGCTGGCCGAGCGCTCGCCCGAGATGGTCGCCGGCACGATCGCCATCGTCCTGGCGGGCGGCGCCTACGTGCCGCTCGATCCCGCCTATCCGGCGGAGCGCCTGGCCCTGATGCTGGGCGACGCCCAGGCGCGCGTGCTGCTCGGCCAGGAGCGCCTGCTGGCGGCGCTGCCGCCGGAGCTTGCGGCGGGCGTGGCCTGCGTGCAGCTGGCGATGCCCGCGGCGGCATCGCCGGCGGAGATCGGAGCGGCGGCCGAGGCGATCGCGGCGACCGCTGCGTGGCGTGCTGCGTCCTCGCGCGCGCTGGCGCCGGACGGGCTGGCCTACGTGATGTACACGTCGGGCTCGACCGGCGTGCCCAAGGGCGTCGGCATCCCCCACCGTGGCATCGTGCGGCTGGTGCGCCAGGGCGGCTACACCGACCTGGGGCCGGATCGGGTGCTGCTGCAGCTGGCGACGGTGTCGTTCGACGCCGCGACTCTCGAGCTGTGGGGGGCGCTCGCCAACGGCGGCCGGGTGGCCCTGCCGCCGCCGGGGCGGCTGTCGCTGCGCGACATCGGCGCCTGCGTCGAGCGCTGGGGTGTGACCACGCTGTTCATGACCACCGGCCTGTTCCACCAGGTGGTGGAAGAAGACCTTGCCGTCCTGGGCTCGGTGTCGCACCTGATGACCGGCGGCGACGTGCTGTCGCCGTCGCACATGCGGCGGGCGCTGGCCGGGCTGCCGCGGCTGGCGCTGAGCGCGGTCTATGGTCCCACCGAGGCGACCACCTTCACCTCGCACCACCGGATGCGCGAGGTGCCCGAAGCCAGCGTGCCGCTGGGCCGGCCGATCGGCAACACCCGCGTCCACGTCGTGGGCCCGAACCTGGAGGTGACGGCGCCGGGCGTCTGGGGCGAAATCTGGGTGGGCGGCGGCGGGCTGGCGCGCGGCTACCTGGGCCAGCCCGAGCTGACCGCCGACAGCTTCCGGCCCGATCCGTTCGCGACGCCCGCGAGCGCCGGCGGGGCGCGCCTGTACCGCACCGGCGACGTCGGGCGCCGGCGCGCCGACGGCCGCATCGAGTTCGGCGGGCGGCGCGACGGCCAGGTCAAGCTGCGCGGCTTCCGCATCGAGCTGGGCGAAATCGAGAGCGCCCTCACCCGCCAGCCCGACGTCGCCGCCGCCGCGGTCGCCATGGTGGCGCGCAGCGGCGGCCGCTGGGTGGCGCCCGGCCCCGGCACCGCCGGCGCCGACCAGCGCCTGGTGGCGTACGTGGTGGCGCGGACACCCGCGGCGGCCGCCGCGGGCGATGCGACCGGTACGGGCGACGGCAGCGAGGCGAGCGCCGCCACCCTTGCGGCGGGCTTCGTCGACCAGTGGCAGGACCTGTACGAGCAGCTCTACGGCGAGGGCCTGCCAGCCGCGGCGCAGGGCGACGCCACGTTCAACGTGCAGGGCTGGAACAGCACCTACACCGGCCAGCCGATCCCGGCGCCGGAGATGCGCGAATGGTTGGCGGCGACGGTCGCCCGCATCGCCGCCCTGGGCCGCCGGCGCATCCTGGAGATCGGCTGCGGCACCGGCCTGCTGCTCTACCGGCTGGCCCCCGGCGCCGAGCGCTACCGCGGCAGCGATTTTTCCGCCGTGGCGCTGGCCGGCATCCGGCGGCAGCTGGCGCGGCCGGCGGCGGCCCTGCCGCAGGTGGAGCTGGCCCTGGCGCGCGCCGACGACTGGCGCGGCGTGGCGCCGGGCGACTTCGACCTGGTGATCCTCAACTCGGTCGTCCAGTACTTCCCGTCGATCGGCTACCTGGCGGACGTGCTGCGTGCGGCGGTCGCGACGGTCTCGGCGGCGTCGGCCGGGAACCTGTTCCTGGGCGATCTGCGCCACCTGCCGCTGCTGCCGGCGATGGCGCTGTCGGTCGAGATGGCGCGGGCGGGGGAGGAGCACGACGACCTGCCGCTCGCCGAGCTGCGGCGGCGGCTGCGCCGCAGGTTGGCGGAAGAGGACGAGCTGGTCGTCGATCCGGCCTTCTTCGCGGCGCTGCGGGGCGAGCTGCCGGCGATCCGGCGCGGCGCGGTGCTGCTCAAGCGCGGCGCCGCCGCCAACGAGCTGACGCGCTTCCGTTACGACGTGGTGATCGACCTGGGCGCCGCGGCGGCCGGCGGCGACGGTGTGGCCGAGGTGCTGGATTGGCAGGCGGACGGCCTTGCGGCGGTGGGGCTGGAGGGCCTGGCGCAGCGGCTGGCGGCGGCGGGTGACCAGCTGGAGGTGCGGGCGATCCCCAACCGGCGGGTGAGCGCCGACGTCGCCGCGCTGGCGCTGCTCGACGGCGCCGAAGGCCTGGCGACCCTGGGCGACCTGCGGCGGGCGGTGGCCGCCCGCCTGGCGGCGTCGCCCGCGGCGATCGATCCCGAAGCGGCGGCGCAGGTGGGCGAGCGCCTGGGCTTTGACGTTCAGCTGCTCTGGGACGGCGGCGCCGGCGACACCTTCACCGCCTCCTTCGCGCGCGGCGCGGCGAGGCTCGCGGGCGCCGCGGGCACCGCGGGCGTCGGGGACGCACCGCCGGAGGTCCCGCCCGTGGCGCCGCCGCGGGGCGCGCCGGACGGACCGGATGCGCCGGGTGCGCCGGTGTACGCGGCCTATGCCACCGATCCGCTGCGCCGGCGGTTGGAGCTGCGGCTGGCGCCCAGGCTGCGGCAGGCGCTGCGCGCCGAGCTGCCGGAGTACATGGTGCCGGCGGCGTTCGTGCTGCTCGACCAGATGCCGCTCACCCTGCACGGCAAGATCGATCGCGCCGCGCTGCTCGCCGCGACCGACGACTGGCGGCCGGCGACGGGAGCCGGCGAGGCGCCGCGCGATGCGGTGGAAGAGGCGCTGGCGCAGATCTTCCGCGAGCTGCTGGGCGTCGAGGCGGTGGGCGTCCAGGACAGCTTCTTCGATCTCGGCGGCCATTCGCTGCTGGCGACGCAGGCGGTCTCCCGGCTGCGCGACCGCTTCGCCGTGGAGCTGCCGGTGCGCACGCTGTTCGAGGAGCCGACGGTCGGCGGCCTGGCCGCCTGGCTGCGGCCGCGCCTGGGCGGGGTGGCGGCGGCGACGGCGCCGCCGATCGTGCCGCGGCCGGCGGGAACCGAGGCGCCGCTGTCGTTCGCGCAGCGCCGGCTGTGGTTCCTGGACCGCCTGACGCCGGGCAGCTCGGCCTACAACATGGGCGTCGCGCTACGTCTGCGCGGTCCGCTCGACCTGGCGGCGCTGGCCGCGGCGGTGCACGCGGTGACCTGCCGGCACCAGGCGCTGCGCACCACCTTCGGCGACCGCGAAGGCGACCCGGTGCAGCGCGTCGCGCCCGCCGGACCGCCGGCGGCGGCGCTGCCGCGCATCGACCTGCTGGCGCTGCCCGCGGCGGCGGTCGGGGGTGGAACGGCCGCCGAAGGCGAAGCGCTGCGGCTGGCGGCCGCGATCCTGGCGCGACCGTTCGACCTGGAGCGCGGGCCGCTGTTCCGCCCGCTGCTGATCCGCCAGGCGCCCGACGTCCACCTGCTGGTCGCGGCGATCCACCACATCGTCGGCGACGGCTGGTCGCTGGGCGTCCTGGTGCGCGAGCTGTCGGCGCTGTATGCCGCGCCGGGCACGCCGCTGCCGGAGCTGCCGGTGCAGTACCCCGACTTCGCGCTATGGCAGACCCAATGGCTGACCGGCGCCGTGCTCGCCGAGCAGATCGCGTACTGGCGCGGCCAGCTGCGCGGCCTGCCGCCGCGCCTGGACGTGCCGGCCGACCGGCCGCGGCCGGCGGTCGAAACCTGGCGCGGAGGCCACCTGCCGGTGCGCCTGGGACCGGCGACGGCGGCGGGGGTGCACCGGCTGGCGCGCGAGCTGGGCGCCACGCCGTTCATGGTGCTGCTGGCGGCCTTCCAGGCGCTGCTCGGGCGCCAGGCCCGGCAGCAGGACCTGGCGGTGGGGACGCCGATCGCCGGCCGCAACCGCTCGCAGATCGAAGGGCTGATCGGCTTCTTCGTCAACGCCCTGGTGCTGCGCGGCGACCTGGCGGGCGATCCCGACGGCCGCGAGCTGGTGCGGCGGGCCAAGGCGGTGGCGCTGGGGGCCTACGCCCACCAGGACCTGCCGTTCGAAAAGCTGGTCGAGGAGCTGGCGCCGGCGCGCAGCCTGGCGCACTCGCCGCTCTTCCAGGTGATGTTCGCGCTGCAGAACGCCCCCGCTCAGCCGCTGCTTCTGCCGGGCGTGGCGGTCGAGATGGTGGAAGGCGCGGCGCAGGTCTCCAAGTTCGACCTCAGCGTTCACCTGTTCGAGGGCGACGGCGACGTCGCGGGCTGGCTCGAGTACCGCCTGGACCTGTTCGACGCGCCCACCATGCTGCGGCTGCGCGAACAATTCCGCGTGCTGGTGGGGGCGCTCGTCGATGTGCCCTCGATACCGTTGGGCGAGCTGCCGTGGCTCGGCGCCGGCGAGCGCCACCAGGTGGTGCACGAATGGGGGAGCGGCGGGTCGCGCGCCGGGGTCGCTGGGGGCGTTGGCGACGCCGGAGACCCCGGAGATCACCGCGCCCAAACCCTGGCGGCGGCGGTGGCCGCCCAGGTGGCGCGCACGCCGCTGGCGACGGCGGTCGCCTGGCGCGGCGGCCAGGTGACCTACCGCGACCTGGGCGAGCGCGCGGCGCGGCTGGCGCACCGCCTGGTGGCGCTGGGAGTGGGGCCGGAGGTGCCGGTGGCCGTCCACGCCGCGCGGACCCCCGACCTGGTGGCCGCCCTGATCGCCGTGCTGTGGGCCGGCGGCGCCTACGTGGCGCTCGATCCGCGCTACCCGGCCGAGCGGCTGGCGCTGGTGCTGGCGGACTGCGGGGCGCCGCTGCTGCTCAGCGATGAGGATGGCCAGGGCGATGGGGGCGACGGGACCGATGGGGGTGCGATCGGTGGGGTGGCGCGGCGCCTGGCGGCGGCGGCCGGAGTGGCGCTGGTGCCGATCGGCGAGCCGGGCGGTGCGGCTGGCGCGCGAGGCGATGGTGCGCTGCCGGCCCTGGGCGCCCTGCGCGGCGAAAACCTGGCCTACGTCATCTACACCTCGGGCTCGACCGGCCGGCCGAAGGGGGTGGCGATCCCCCACGCCGGCGCCGTGGCGCTGCTGGCCTGGGCGGAGGAGCTGTTCCCGGCGGCCGACCTGGCAGGGGTGCTGGCGGCGACCTCGGTGGCGTTCGATCTGTCGGTCTTCGAGCTGTTCGCGCCGCTCACCCGCGGCGGCACGGTGGTGCTGGTCCCCGACGTCCTGGCGCTGCTCGATAGCGGAAGCGCGGGCGGCGCCGATGGCGCCGGCGGTCCGGCCTGGCCGATCACGCTGGTCAACACCGTGCCGTCGGCGCTTGCCGAGCTGCTGCAAAGCCGCGAGCTGCCGCGCTCGGTGCGCACCGTCAACCTGGCCGGGGAACCGCTTCCCGCCGCCCTGGCGGCGGCGGTGTGGGAGCGCTCGCACGCCGAACGCCTGTTCAACCTGTACGGCCCCAGCGAGGACACCACCTACTCCACCTGGTGGTGCGGCCGGCGAGGAGCGACGGCGGCCGGCGCGCCGCCGATCGGCCGGCCCATCGCCGGCAGCCGCGCGCAGGTCCTGGACGCCGGTATGCGGCCGGTGCCGCCCGGCGTGCCCGGCGAGCTGTACCTGGGCGGCGACGGCCTGGCCCGCGGCTACCTGCGGCGCCCGGACCTCACCGCGGCGTCCTTCGTGCCCGATCCCGGCGCCGGCACCACGGCAGCGCCGGGCGATCGCCTGTACCGCACCGGCGACCTGGTGCGCCTGCTCGCCGACGGCAACCTGGCCTTCCTGGGGCGCCTGGACCAGCAGGTGAAGGTGCGCGGCTTCCGCATCGAGCTGGGCGACGTCGAGGCGGCGCTGGCCGCCGCGCCGGGGGTGGCCGCCGCGGCGGTCGAGGCGCGCGGTCGAGGCGCCGACCGCCGCCTGCTCGCCTGGGTGGCGCCGGCGCCCGGCGCCACGGTCACCGCCGAGCAGGTGCGCCACCTCCTGCGTGCGCGGCTCCCCGAGGCGATGATCCCCGGCACCGTCTCCCTGCTTGACGACCTGCCGCGCCTGCCCAACGGCAAGCTGGACCGCCGGGCGCTGGCGGCGTTGCCGGCCGGCGAGCCGGGCGAGGCGTCCTCCGCCGGTGCCGCCTACCAGGCGCCGCGCACCGCCACCGAAGCGGCTCTGGCCGCGATCTGGTGCGATTTGTTAGCCATGCAGCGAGTCGGCGTGCGCGACGACTTCTTCGCCCTGGGCGGCCACTCGCTGCTGGCGGTGCGCCTGATGGCTCGCGTCCGCCGCCAGTTCGGCAGCGACCTGCCGCTCGCCAGCCTGTTTGCCAGCGGTACGGTGGAACGGCTGGCCGCGCTGCTGGCGCACGGCGGCGCGGTGGCGCCGCGCGAAGCGCTGGTGCGGCTCACGCCGCCGGACCGGACGGCCGCGGCGCCGGCGCTGTTCTGCGTCCACCCGGCGGGAGGCAACGTGCTGTGCTACGCCGACCTGGCGCGCGCCTGCGACGCGGACCTGCCGGTCTATGGCCTGCAGGTGCCGGAGGCCCTGGTGCCCTCGGCACCCGCTGCCGGAGAGCCCGGAGTCCTTGCGGCGGCCACGGATGCGGCGGTGGCTTCAGCGGCTGGGGTGTCCGCGGCACCTGGCGGTCTCACGGTCGAAGGGCTGGCGGCCCGCTACGCGGCGGCGGTGCGCGCCGTGCAGCCGGCCGGCCCGTACCACCTTGCCGGCTGGTCCCTGGGCGGCGGCATCGCCTTCGAGATGGCGCGCCAGCTGACCGCGGCCGGCCAGCCGGTGGCGCTGCTGGCCCTGATCGACGCCCCGGCGCCCGGCGGCGGCGGCGCGGTGATCGGCGAGCTCGACAGCCGGGATGGTCTCGCCGGCGGCGCCGGGCGCGGTGACCGCCACGACGGCGATGACCGCAATGCTGGCGACGACGGCGACGACGGCGGCGAGGCTGACGATGCCGTCGACGCCGGGCTGCTGGCCTGGTTCGCTCGCGACCTTGCGGGGCTGCACGGCTACGACCTGGCGCCGCCGCTCGCCGAGCTGCGCCGCCTGCCGGCCGCCGAGCGGATCCCCTGGCTGGTGGCCGCGGCGCGCGCCGCCGACCTGCTGCCGCCCGAGCTGGACGCCGCCGAGATCGAGCGGCTGTTCGGCCTGTTCCGCGCCGTCGCCGCCGCGGCGCGCGCCCACCGGCCCGCCGCCTGGGAAGGGCAGACCGGCGAAGCCCTGCTGCTGCTGGGAACCGCCTCCCGCCTGCCGGAGCTGACCGCCAACGCCGATCCGACCTGCGGCTGGGGCCGCCTGGCGCCGGCAGGCGTCACCGTCGAGCGAGTGCCGGGCGATCACTATTCGATGCTGCGCGAGCCCGGCGTCCAGACCCTGGCCGCCAGCCTGCGCCGCCGCCTGGGCGGTGGCGAGGAGCAGCCGGCGAGAGGCGACACATGAGCCGGGCGGTGGAGGAGCGCCCCGCCGTGACGGCGCCCGCCGCGGCGCGGGACCTGGATCGCGCCAGCCTGCTGGCCCTGCCGCCGCCAGCCCGCCTGGCCGCGCTCACCGCCGACCTGGGCCGGCGCGCCGCCGCGGTGATCGGCACCGGCACGGCGATGCTGGCGGCCGACGAGCCATGGACCGCACGCGGCCTGGATTCGCTCGCCGCCGTGGAGCTCAGCCATACGATCGAAAGCACCTTCGGCGTCGCGCTGGCGCTCGATTCGCTGCTCGCGGGCGCCACTGCTACCGGCCTTGCCGCAGAGATCCTGGATGCGCTTGCCGGCGACGGCGCGGCACCCCAGGCCCTTGCCTCCACGGTTACGGCCCAAGCGGCACCCGGCGGTGTGGTCGGTCCGGCGGAGCGGACGGGACGGTGTGAAGTCGGAGCGATGGGCGCGCCGTCCGCGGCGGAGTTTTTGCCCTCTTCGGCGGCGGCAAGCGAGGCTGGCGGACCCGCGTCCCACGGCCAGCGGGGTCTTTGGTTCGTGGAGCGGCTGACGCCGGGCAGCACTGCGTACCACCTTGCGGCGGCGGCACGTGTGCGTCGGCGGCTGCCGATCGGCGCGCTGCGGGCGGCATTCGACCGAGCGGTCGAGCGCCACGAGACGCTGCGCACCACCTTCCCAGCCCGCGACGGCGAGCCGTGGCGGCGCGTCGCGCCGGCCGCCGCGGCGCGCGATGCGTACGACTTTGCCGAGCATGTGCTGGACGGCGTGACGGATGCGGTGGCGCGTCGGCTCCTGGAGGAGGAGGCGTTCCGCCCGTTCGACCTGGAGCGCGGGCCGCTGCTGCGCGTGCACTGCTTCTACCGCGGCGGTGACACCTGGCTGCTGGTCGCGGCCCACCACCTGGTTGCCGATTTCTGGTCCTTCGGCCTGCTGGCGCGCGAGCTGGCGCCGCCGCCCCAGGCACCAGCCCCGCGTCCCGGCGTCCCGCCGCGGCAAGCACCGCCGGCCGCGCGCTATGGCGATTTCGTGGAGTGGCAGCAGCGCCTGCTGGCCGGTGCTGCGGGAGAGCGGCTCGCCGCTTTCTGGCACGAGCGCCTGCATGGGCTGCCGGACCTGGAGCTGCCCGCCGACCGGCCGCGCGGCAAGGTGCCTGCGGTAGCGCCTGTGGCAGCGGTTCCGGCGGTTGCGGTTCCGGCCGATGCGGCACCGGCGGCTGCAGCTCCGGCGGCGGCGCCCGGCGCGATGGTCGGCAGCCTGCTGCCGCCGGCGCTGCTTGACCGGCTGGAACGGCTGGCTCGCGATCACGGCACGACCCTGTTCACCAGCCTCCTGGCGGGCTTTCAGGCGCTCCTGGCGCGTGCCACCGGCCAGACCGACTTTGCGGTCGGCGTGCCGGCGGCGGGGCGATCTGCGGCGCTGCCGGGCACCGCCGAGATCTTCGGCTACCTGGTCAATCCGCTGGTGTTGCGCGGCGACCTGCGCGGCGACCTGGGTTTTGCGGACCTGGTACGGCGCACGCGCGACGAGCTGCTGGCGGCGCTCGCCCACCAGGACTACCCGCTGCCGCTGCTGGCCCAGCGGCTGCGTCTGGAGCTTGGCGACCGGCCGTTGCTGCGGGCGCTACTGATCCTGCACCGGCCGCCGGCGGACCTGCCGGGGCTCACCGCCTTTGCGCTGGGGCAGGCGGGAGGCCGGCTGCGCCTGGCGACCGCTGGCGGCGCCGCGGTCGAGTTGGAGTCGCTGCCGCTGGCGCCGCGCGGCGCGCAATTCGAGCTGAGCCTGGCCTGCGGCCGGCGCGACGGCAGTTTGAGCGTCGCCTTGACCTATCGCTCCGACCTGTTCGACGGGGCGACCGCGAAGCGGCTGGTGGATCACCTGTGCAACCTGCTGGCCGCCGCCGTCGAGCGTCCGGCGGCACCGCTGGCGGCGCTGCTGCACCTGGGCGCCGCGGAGCGCCACCAGCTCCTGGTCGAGTGGGCCGCGGGGCTCTGCGGGCAGGCCGCGGTGTCGTGGAGCCGGGGGCTGGCGGGACAAGGCGCGGCGTCCATAAACGTGCTGCATTCCGGAAACGTGCTGCATTCCGGTCCGGTCTCTGCGCCGTGGGCCGCGGCTGGGTCCGGCGCCAAAGGCGGCGCTGACGGACCCTTCGCGACGACGCTGCACCAGGCGTGTGCGCTCCAGGCGGCGCGCACTCCGGCGGCGCCGGCGGTAATCGCGGACGGCGCAATCCTGACCTACGCCCAACTTGACGAGCGGGCCGCCGCCCTGGCCGCCCGACTGCGCCAGCTGGGCTCCGGCCCCGAAACGGTGGTGGGGGTCTGCCTGCCGCGCAGCGCGGCGCTGGTTACGGCGCTCCTCGCCGTGCTCAAGGCCGGCGCCGCTTACCTGCCGCTCGACCCGACGTATCCAGCGCAACGTCTGCATTGGATGATCGAAGACGCGGCGGCGACGCTCCTGGTGACGCGCGCCGACGTCTGGACCGCACGTACAGCTCCCGGCGTTCGCCAGGTCGAGGTGGACGCGGACGGCTTGCCAACTTCTCCGGCTCGCGCCGGCCATGGCGTGAGCGCCGAGTCTCAGCCGGCCGGACCTGATCTCGCGCCGGCGCGGGCGGCGATGGCGGCGGGGCCGGCGAACCTGGCGTACGTGATCTACACCTCGGGATCGACGGGGCGGCCGAAGGGGGTCGGGATCACCCACGGCGGTGCGCTGCGCCTGCTGGCATGGGCGGGCGAGGCGTTTGGCGCTGCGGAGCTTGCAGGCGTGCTGGCGGCGACGTCGGTGGGGTTCGACCTGTCGGTGTTCGAGCTGTTTGCGCCTCTGGCGTCGGGCGGCGCCGTGGTGATGGCCGAAAACGCCTTGGCTCTGCACGGCCTGGCAGCGGCGCGGCAGGTGACGCTGCTCAACACGGTGCCTTCGGCGCTCTCCGCGCTGCTCGACCTGGGGCCGCTGCCCGCCGGGTTGCGCACAGTCTGCCTGGCCGGCGAGCCGCTGCCGCGGGCGCTGGCAGATCGCCTGCACGCGGCGCAGCCGGGGGTGCGGCTGCTCAACCTGTACGGGCCGTCGGAGGACACCACCTATTCGACCGGTGCGACAGTCGCGGCCGGCGATCCGCGCCCGCCGGCGATCGGCCGCGCCGTCGCCGGTTCGCTGGCCTACGTGGTGGGGCGCGGCGGCGAGCTGCTGCCGGCCGGCATCCCCGGCGAGTTGCACCTGGGCGGCGCGGCCCTGGCGCGCGGCTATCTGCGGCGCCCCGAGCTGACCGCCGAGCGCTTCGTGCCCGATCCGTTCGGCTCGCCGGGCGGGCGCCTGTACCGCACCGGCGACCTGGTGCGGTTGCGCCAGGATGGCCAGCTCGACTTTCTTGGCCGCATCGACCGCCAGGTGAAGCTGCGCGGCTTCCGCATCGAACCGGGCGAGATCGAAGCCGCGCTGGCAGCCCATCCGGCGGTGCGCGAAGCGGTGGTGGACCTGCGCCGCGACGACCCGTCGCCGCGCCTGGTCGCCTACCTGACGCCGGCGGCGCCTTCGGCGGCGCTAGGCGCCGTGGAGCGTCCTACGGACGAGGCGCTGAAGGCGTTTCTGGGCGCGCGCCTGCCGGCGGCGCTGGTGCCCGCGGCCTTTGTCTGGCTGCCGGCGCTGCCGCTGTCGGCCAACGGCAAGATCGATCGCGCGGCGCTGCCGACGCCGGAGCGGGCAGCTCCCGCGCCGGCGGACCAGGCGCCGCGCGGGCCGGTGGAGCAGGTCCTGGCCGCTCTGTGGTGCGAGCTGCTGGGTATTGAGCGGATCGGGCGCGACGACGACTTCTTTGCCCAGGGCGGCCATTCGCTTCTCGCCGCCCGCCTGGTGGCGCGCATGCGCCAGGCGCTCGGCGTCGAGCTGCCGCTGGCGGCACCCTTCGCCGCCCCCACCATCGCCGCCCTTGCGCGCCGCGTCGAGGAGGCGCGAGCCGCGGCCTACGGGTCGCCGGTCGCCGTCGACGGGTCGTTGGCTGCCGCTGCCGACATTCAGCCGGCGCCGCGCGACCGCCCGGTGCCGCTGTCCGCGGCGCAGCGGCGCCTATGGCTGCTCGACCAGCTGTCGCCCGGCCAGGCGGCCTACAACATGCCGCTGGCCGTGCACCTGCGCGGCAAGCTCGATCTCCGGGCGCTGGCCGCAGCCCTGGCTGAGGTGGTGCGCCGCCACGAAGCGCTGCGCACCACGTTCGTCCAGGCCCCCGGCGGCGAGCCGCTGCAACGGATCGCTCGCGCCGGCGCGTCGCCGCGGCTGCCGGCAGGTGGCGGCAATGGAGCCGCCGGTGCGGCGCCGCGGCTGCCAGGTGGCGGCAATGGAGCCGCCGGTACGGCGCTGCGGCTGCCAGGCGGCGGCAATGGAGCCGCCGGTACGGCGCTACCTTGCATCGACCTTGCGGCACTGCCGGCGGCGCGGCGCGGCGACGTTGCCAGCCGGCTGGCGGCCGAGGCGGCGCGGCGACCGTTCGACCTGGTGCGCGGGCCGCTGCTGCGGGCCATCCTGACGGCGGCCAGCGACGACGAGCACCTGCTGGTCATAGTGCTGCACCACGCCGTGGGCGACCTGTGGTCGCTCGGCGTGATGCTGGCCGAGCTGGCGGCGCTCTACCAGGCGTACCGTGCGGGTGCGCCGGCGGACCTGCCGCCGCCGCGCCTCCAGGCCGCGGACCACGCGGTATGGGAAGCGGCGCGGCCGGCGCCGTCCGCCGCGGACCTGGAGACCTGGCGGCGGCGCCTGGCCGGGGTGGCCGACCTGGAGCTGCCGCTGGACCGCCCGCGGCCGGCGGTGTGGGACGTGCGAGGCGGCCAGATCGCGGGCTCCCTGCCCGCCCCGCTGGTCGCGGCGCTCGCCGCCCTGGTGCGCCGCGGCGGCGCGACGCTGTTCATGGGGCTGGCCGCGGCCTGGGCGCTGCTGCTGCGCCGCCTGAGCGGCCAGCGCCAGCTGGCGTTGGGCGCCGCTTCGGGTTTGCGCGAACGTCCCGAGCTTGCCGGCGTCGTCGGTTGCTTCGTCGACACCCTGGTCCTGCCGGTGACGATCGCCGATGGCGAACCGTTCTCCCGCTTGGTCGAGTCGGTGCGCGACGCGGTGCTCGCGTCCTACCTGCACCGCGATCTGCCCTTCGATCGCCTGGTCGAAGCCTTGCGCCCGCGGCGCGATCCCGCCCGCCCGCCGCTGGTGCAGGCCCTGATCGCCCTGCAGGAGCTCCCCCCAGGCTTCGCCGCGCCGCGCTTCGCCGGTCTGGAGGTCGAAGCCCGGCCGCTCGCCAGCGGCGCCGCCCAGCTGGAGCTGTCGCTGGCTCTGCGCTACGCGGCGCCAAGCGGCCTGGCAGGAGGGTGCGGCGCGGCTGGCGGAGCCGGTCAGGTGCCTGAACTGGTCGGCGCCAGGCCGCATCGGCCAGGTGGTGCGGCAGAACCGCTGCCCGCAAGCGGGGCTCCAGCGCAACCTGCAGGCCAGTCAGGCGATCACCGCCGCGGTGCCGGTCGAGTCGATGCGCCGCAGCTCGTCAAAGAGGCGGGCCGGTCCGAACGGTTCAGTACGGCCGGCGAGTCTGGTCTGGAGGGAGAGATCGAATACGCCGCGCGGCTCTTCGACCCGGCCACGGTGGGCCGCCTGTGGTTGTCGCTTACGGCGCTGATCGAGGGCGCGATGCGGACGCCGCAGGCCGCCGCCGGCGAGCTGCCGCTGCTGCCGGCCGCGGCACGCCACCAGTTGCTGGTCGAATGGAACGATGCGCCGGCCGAACGGGCGCGCGCCGCGGCCCCCGACGTCATGGCGCGCATCGCCGCGCAGGTGGCCGCGACGCCCGACGCGGTGGCGCTGGAAGCCGGCGTTTCCGCGCTCACCTACGGCGAGCTGGGCCGGCGCGTCGCCGCCCTGGCCTCCGTCCTGGCGCGCCGCGGCATTGGTCCCGAGACGCGTGTGGCGCTGGAGGCGCGGCGCGCCCCCGAGATGGTCCTGGCCGTGCTGGCCGTGCTGGCGGCGGGAGGCGCCTACGTGCCGCTCGATCCCGCCGCGCCAGCCGAGCGCCGCGCCCGCATCGTCGTCGAAGCCGCGCCATACCTGGTTCTGGGCTGGGGCGGACCGCCGCTCGCCGAATATCCTTGCCCGCTCATCGCGCTGGAGCGGCACGGCGCGCCGGTCGCTGCCGCGACGGCGCCGCCGCCGGTGACAGCCTCGCCTGCGGCTGTGCCTGAGAGCCTGCCGGCTGCCGCATCGGGCCTGCCTGCCGCTGCGACGGAGCAGGGCGGTGTGCCGCTCGCCCATTCGGTGGCGGCGCCGCCGGTGACGGCCTCGCCTGCGGCTGTGCCTGAAAGCCTGCCGGTTGGCGCGTTGGGTCTGCCGGCCGCGTCCACGAACCAGGGCGGCGCACTGATCGCCGGCGCGGCGGCGGACGGCGATCAGCCGGCGTACGTGCTGTTCACCTCGGGCTCCACCGGTACGCCCAAGGGGGTGGTGGGCCGCCGCCGGGCGCTGTCGGGGTACCTGGCGGCCGCGGGGGAGGCATATGGGTTGGCGGCGGGCGATCGGCTGCTGCAGTTCGCGGCGCTGGGGTTCGACACCTCGGCCGAGGAGATGCTGTGCGGGCTGGCGCGCGGTGCCACGCTGGTGCTGCGCGACGATGCGATGCTGGCTTCGTGCGGCGACTTTTTGGCCGCGTGCGCGCGCTTGGGGCTCACCGTGCTGGATCTGCCGACCGCCTACTGGCACGAGCTTTCGGCACATCTGGCGGGGGCGCCGGGGTCACTGCCGCCGGCGCTGCGGCTGGTGGTGGTGGGCGGCGAGGCGATGCGGCGGCCGGCTGCCGACCCCTGGGTGCGTGCCGGCGTCCGGTTGATCAACTCCTACGGCCCCACCGAAGCCACGATCGGCGCCACCGCGGCCGCGCTTACGGTGGCCGCGCTCGACGTGCTGGGCGCGGCGCAGCGCGAAGTGTCGGCCGGCCGGCCGGTGGGCGCCGCAGTTGCGCACGTGGCCGCCGGGGATGCGGCGGTCGCGGGTGGCGCCGCGCCGGGGTGCGGCGAGCCGGCGCCGATCGGCGTTGCGGGCGAGCTGCTGCTGGGCGGCGACGGCTTGGCGCGCGGCTACCACGGCCGGCCTGACCTGACCGCCGAGCGCTTTGTCCCCGATCCGTGGAGCGGCCGTCCCGGCGAGCGCCTGTACCGCACCGGCGACCGCGCCCGCCGCCGCGCCGACGGCGAGATCGAGATCCTGGGCCGGCTGGACGACCAGGTGAAGGTGCGCGGCTACCGCGTCGAGCTGGGCGACATCGAAGCCGCCCTGCTGCGCCATCCGCGGGTCAGCGCCGCCGCGGTGCTGCTGCGTCCCGCCGCGGAAGGGGGGTTGGTCGGCTATGTGGCGCCGGCCGCCGCTCAGGTGCCGCCGCAACAGCCGGAGGCGATCGCCGTCGCCATCGCCGCGGCGGCCGCGGCCGCGGCGGCCGCGGCGCCGACCGAAGCGGAGCTGCGCCGCTTCGTACGTTCCCTGCTGCCTGAGTACATGGTGCCCGCACGCTGTGTCGTGCTGGACGCGCTGCCGCGCAATCTGAACGGCAAGGTGGACCGGCGCCTGCTGCCGCCGCCCCCGTCCCCTGTCGCCGCAACCGGCGCAAGCAGTGCAACCGGTGCAACCAGCGCGGCCGACGGAAGCAGCGCGACAGCCGCGGTCTCCGCTGCTGCCGCGGCAGCGGCGCAGGGTGCGGGGCGAGGTGCGTCGGCCGGTGTGCCGGACACAGTTCCGGCGGGTGTCTCGGCTGCGGCCGATCCGCTGTGGGACGCGATCGCCGCGGTGTGGGCCGAGGTGTTGGGGCGGCCGGTGACGGGAGCCGAAGAGGACTTTTTCGATCTTGGCGGCCATTCGCTGCTCGCGGCGCAGGTGGTCGCCCGCCTGCGCGACCGGTTCGCGATCGAGCTGCCGCTGCTCGCCATCTTCGAAGCCCCGACGGTCGCCGCGCTGGCCGAGCGGGTGGCGGCAGCGCTCGCCGTGGCCGGTCCCGCGGCGGACCAAGATACCGCGGCCGGTCCCGTGGCGGGTCTGGATACCGCGGCCGCGCGCCAGGCCGGCGACGACGCGCCTCTGGGCAACGCCGCCGCCGTGGCGGCAAACGCAGCCGTCGCCGCTGCGGGCGTCGCGCCGCTCTCCCATTCGCAGGAACGGTTGTGGTTCCTGGACCGGCTGCAATCAGGCAGCCCCTTTTACAACCTGACGGGCGCGGTGCACCTGGCCGGCAGACTGGCCGCCGGGGCGCTTGCTGCCAGCCTCAACGAGGTGGTGCGGCGGCACGGGGCGCTGCGCACCACCTTCGGGTCGGTGGGCGGCGAGCCGGTGCAGCAGATCGCGCCGCGGCTGCGTCTGCTGCTGCCGGAGGTCGACCTGGCGGCGTTGCCGGCGGCGCGCTGCGCGGTGGTGGCGCGGCGGCTGGCCGCGGCCTGGGGGCGGCAGAGCTTCGATCTCGAACGTGGGCCGCTGCTGGCGGTGCTGTTCCTGCGTCTGGGCGCCGAAGAAGGAATGCTGGCGCTGGCGGTGCACCACATCGTGGCCGACGGCTGGTCGCTGGCGCTGCTGACCGGCGAGCTCGCCGCGGGGTACGCCGACCTGCTGGCCGGGCGGCCGCCGGCGCTGGCGGAGCCGCCGCAGTTTGCCGACCTGGCGCGGCGCGAGCGGCGGCAGCTGGGCGGTGCGGCGTTGGCGGCGGAGCTGGCGTATTGGCGCGGGCGGCTGGCCGGCCTGGCGCCGACCGAGCTGCCGGGCGACCGGCCGCGCCCGCCGGTGCAGACGTTCCGCGGCGCGGTGCTGCCGGCGGCGCTGCCGGCGGCGGTGGTGACGGCGCTGGGCGCTGCCGGCCGGAGCCGCGGCGCGACGCTGTTCATGAGCCTGCTGGCGGCCTGGACGGCGCTGCTCTATCGCTGGACCGGCAGCGCCGACGTCGCGGTCGGCACCGACGTCGCCAACCGCAACGATCGCCAGAGCGAGGCGGTGATCGGCTTCCTGGTCAACAGCGTCGTGCTGCGCGTCGACCACGCCGGCAACCCGCCGTTTGCCGAGCTGATCGACCGGGTGCGCCAGGCCGCCCTGGCGGCGTACGCGCACCAGCGGGCACCGTTCCACCGGGTGGTGGAGGCGGTGCGGCCGGTGCGCGATCCGGCGCGCAACCCGCTGTTCCAGATCATGTTCATCCTGCAGAACGCGCCGCCGCTGCGGTTGGCGCTGCCCGACCTGGTGGTGACGCCGGTCGCGCTCGACGCTCCGACCTCGGTATTCGACCTGAGCGTGTCGTGGGAGGAGGACGGCGCCGGCGGCATGGCCGGCACCTTCCGTTACAACACCGATCTGTTTGCCGCGGCAACGGTCCGCCGGCTGGCCCAAAGCTATGGGGTGCTGGCGGCCGATGCCGCGGCGCGGCCGGCAACCCGTCTTGACGCCCTCGCGGTCGAGAGCGCCATCGAAAGAGAGCTGAAAACCATGGAATCCAAGAAACGCAAGGACCTGCGCTTCGAGAAGCTGGGCGCGGCGCGGCCGCGGGCGGTCAGCCTGTCGCAGGAGAGCCTGGTGCGCACTTCGCCGCCGCCCGACGGGGGCCACCTCCCCCTGGTGGTAGAGCCCGCCGCCCCCGCCGTGGACGTGCAGGCCTGGGCCGCCGCCCACCGCGAGCAGGTGAGCGGCTGGCTGGCCCGGCACGGCGGGGTGCTGTTTCGCGGCTTCCAGGTCCAGGACCTGGCCGAGTTCCAGGCCCTGATCGCCGCCCTGTCGCCGTCGCTCATCCAGTACGGCGAGCGGTCCTCGCCGCGGTCGCAGCTGGCGGGCAAGGTGTACACCTCGACGGATCATCCGGCCGACCAGCCGATCGTGCTGCACAACGAGCAGTCGTACACCCTCAACTGGCCGATGAAGATCGCCTTTTTCTGCGTCGAGCCGGCGGCCGGCGGCGGCGCGACGCCGATCGCCGACAGCCGCGGCATCTATCGCCGCCTGTCGCCGGTGGTGCGCGACGCGTTCGCGCAACGCGGCGTCATGTACGTCCGCAACTTCGGCGACGGCCTGGGCCTGCCCTGGCGCGAGGTCTTTCAGACCGCCGACCGCGCCCAGGTCGAGCGCTACTGCCACGACGCCGGCATCCAGCTGGAATGGAAAGACGGCGACCGCCTGCGCACCCGCCAGGTGCGGCCGGCCATCCGCAACCACCCGACGACCGGCGAACCGGTGTGGTTCAACCACGCGGTCTTCTTTCACGTCTCCAGCCTGGACGCGGCGACGCGCGACTCGCTGCTGTCGGGGCTGGCAGCCGACGAGCTGCCGTTCCACAGCCTCTACGGCGACGGCGGCGAGATCGAGCCGGCGACTCTGACCGAGGTGCGGCAGGCTTTCGACGCCGAAACCACACGCTTCCCATGGCAGCGCGGCGACGTGCTGCTGCTCGACAACATGCTGACCGCGCACGGCCGCGACCCATTCACCGGTCCGCGCAAGATCGCCGTGGCGATGGCCGAACCCTTTGCGGAAGCCGCCGTGCCGGTCGGGGAGGCGGTTTGAGCGGCGACACCCTGACCGGCTTCCCCCTGTCGCCGCAGCAGCGCCGCCTGTGGCGCCTGGCCGAGCGCGCCGGCGCCGCACCCTTCGCCGCCGCCTGCCGCCTGCACCTGGAAGGGCCGTTGGCGCCGGAAGCCCTGCGCGCCGCCCTGGAGCAGGTGGCGGCGCGCCACGAGATCCTGCGCACCCGCTTCCAAAGCTTGCCCGGCATGGCCCTGCCGGTGCAGGTGCCGCTGGCCGCCGGCGACGCCGCGGCCGCGCCCCGGTGGCGCGCCGCGCCGGCGCCGCCACCCGCGACGCCTGTGCCGCTCATCGGTTTGTCGCCCGCCGCGCAGGCATCGCCGCTGGCCGCTACGCTGGCGTCAGACGGGGCCGATGCAACCATCCTCGATCTGGAGCTGCCGGCGCTGTGTGCCGACGCGGGCACGCTGGAAAACCTGGTGGCCGAGCTGGCGGCGGCTTATGGGGAGGCTGTGCGGGATGCGTCCGGTGACGCAGAGACCGCGCCGGCTGCTGGTGGGGCGGGAGTCGGCGCAGCGGCTTACGGCGAGCCGGCCGACGGCGACGGTGGTGACGGCGAGGCTGAGCCGCTCACCTATGCGCAGTTCGCCGAGTGGCAGAACGACCAGCTGGCCGGCGAGGACGCCGAAGCGGGGCGAGCGTTCTGGCGTGAGCCGCGCCTGGCGGCGGTGCCGCCGCCGCGCCTGCCGGTGACCGCGGAAGCGCCGCCCGAAGCGTTCGCGCCGGCGGCGCTCCGGGTCGATCTTGACGCCGCCGCGGCCGAGCGGGTCGCCGCCGCGGCCGCGGCGGCCGGGGTGGCAACTGAGCGCTACCTGCTGGCTGCCTGGGCGGTGCTGCTGTGGCGCTACACCGGCTGCGACGACCTGGTATTGGGACGTCTTGCCGCCGGCCGCGACCACGAGCTGCTGCGGGCCGCGTTCGGGCCGATCGCGCGCCTGCTGCCAGAGCGGGTGGGACTGGCGCCGGACCTGCCCTATGGCGAGATCCTGCGCCGCGTGACCGCGTGGCAGGAGACGACCGAAGAGTGGCAGGACAGCTTCGCCTTCACCGATGCCTGGCCGGACGAGGCGGCCGCGGTGGTCGCCGCCTACAGCTGGGAGGAGCCGGCGGCCGTGCCGCCGCCCGCGGCGGGCGTGCGCTTCACGGTCCAGCACCTGGCCGCCCAGGTCGAACGCTGCGAGCTGCTGCTCGCCGCCCGCCACGCGGGAGGCGCCCTGACGCTCGATCTGCGCTACGACGCGGCGCGCCTGTCTGCCGCCGACGTCGCCGGGCTTGGCTGCTGCCTGACGTCGCTCCTGGCAAGCGCGGCGGCAAATCCGGATCGCCCGATCGGCGAGCTGGCGCTGCTCACCGCCGAACAGGAGCGAACCATCACCGTTTCATGGCGCGCCGATGCGTCAACCGCATCAACCAGCCGGCTTGCCGAGCTGCCGCTGCACCGCCTGCTGGAAGCGCAGGCGGCACTCACGCCGGAGCGCTTCGCGGTGGCGCCGCTGGCTGACGCGGAGAGCGCGGTGCTGTTCGGCGCCGGCGATGCGCTGGGGCTGACGTTCGGGCAGCTGAACGAGCGCGCCAACCGGCTGGCGCGCTGTCTGCGCCGGCGGGGCGTGGGTCCCGAAACCCCGGTTGGCTTGCTGTTGCCGCGGTCGGGCGACCAGCTGGTGGCGCTGTGGGCGGTGATGAAGGCGGGCGGCGCCTGCCTGCCGCTCGATTCCGCGGCGCCGCCGGCGCGCCTTGCCGGTCTGCTTGCCGCGGCCGGCGCGCCTGTGGCGCTGGTAGCTGCCGGGCAGGGCGACCCGGCGCCGGCCGGCGCCGGCGGGGCGCGGTTGCTGGACCTGGCGTCGCTGGCGGCCGAGATGGCCGGCGAAGACGCGGCCGATCTGCCCGATGGCGCCGCCCTGGAAAACCTTGCCTATGTGATCTTCACCTCCGGCTCGACCGGCCGGCCCAAGGGCGTGCTGGTCGAGCATCGCGCCGTGCTGGATTTGGCGCGTGCGCTGGCAGGGGCGATCGGTGTGTACGGCGAGGGGCGGCCGTTGCGCGTCAGCGTGAACGCGCCGCTCACCTTCGATGCTTCGGTCAAGCAGTGGGTGCAGCTGCTCGCCGGCCACACGCTGCAGCTGGTGCCCGAGGAGGTGCGGCTGGACGCCCCGCGGTGCGTCGAGTTTCTGCGCCGGCAGCGCGTGGACGTGCTGGACTGCACGCCGTCGCAGCTGCGCCCGCTGCTGGCGGCCGGCCTGGGGAGCGACGCGGCGGACCCGCGCGCGGTGCTGGTGGGCGGCGAGGCGATCGACGCCGCCCTGTGGAGCCGCATGGAGCAGGTGGAGAGCGCCGGGCCGACCCGCTTCTACAACGTCTATGGGCCGACCGAGTGCACCGTGGACACCACTGCCCGGTCGCGCGCCGGCGCTGGCCCACGGCCCACCCTGGGGGGCGCCCTGGCCGGCGCCGTCACGCTGGTGGTCGACCGCCTGCGCCTGCCCGACCCGGTGCCGGTGCCTGGCGGCTTTGCCGGCGAGCTGTGGGTGGGCGGCTCGCGGCTGGCGCGCGGCTACCTGGGCCAGCCGGACGCCACCGCCGACCGCTTCCGCCCCGACCCCTGGGCGACCGTGCCCGGCGCGCGCGTCTATCGCACCGGCGACCTGGTGCGCCGTCTAGCTCCTGAGGCGCCGCCGGAGCCGGGCGCCGGCGACCAGCTGGAGTTTCTGGGCAGGGCCGACCGCCAGATCAAGGTGCGCGGCTTTCGCATCGAGCTCGAAGAGATCGAAGCCGCCCTGGCCTCCCACCCGGCGGTGCGCCAGGCGGTGGTGGTGGTCGTGCCCCCGGCGGGTGCCGATGGTGGCGGCGCGCAGCTGGCCGCCTACGTCGCGCTGCGCACCGCCGAGCAAGGAAGCGCGGCCGATGGTCGCGGCGGCGCCAGCGGTGGCGTCGGCGGAATCACAGCGCCCGGCGCAGGCGACCTGCGGGGGTGGCTGCGCGAGCGGCTGCCCGAGCCGATGGTGCCGGCGTTCGTGGTGACGCTGCCCGAGCTGCCGATGACGGCGCGCGGCAAGGTGGATCATCGCGCCCTTCCCGACGCACGGCAGGCGGCCGCGGCGCGCGCGGCGGTCGCGTACACGGCGCCGCGCAACCAGGCCGAGCGCACCGTCGCCGCGGTCTGGCAGGAAGTGTTGGGGGTGCCGGTGGTGGGAGTGGATGACAACTTCTTCGACCTGGGCGGCCACTCGCTGCTGATGGTGCGCGCCCACGGGCGCTTGCAGGAGGAGCTGGGGCGGCCGCTGTCGATGGTTGAAATGTTCCGCTTCACCACCGTCGGCGGGCTCGCCGAGTACCTGGTGGGTGGCCAGGGCGACGAGCTGTCGCTGGCCGCGGTGCGCGCTCGCGCCGGCAACCAGCGACAGGGCGAACAGCGCCAGCGCCGCGCGGCGCGGCGGCCTTTTGCGGCGCCGGAGCCGGCGCCGCCCGCGGCGCAGGGCGACGACGGCGACGAGGTGACGCGGTGAGCGGCTTCGATCCGGTGCCGCCGCCGGGCCTCGCGGGCCGCGCCGCGCAGGCCGACGATGCCGGTACTCCCAACAACGTCGGTGACGCCGACCGCACCGACCGGGCGATCGCGGTGGTCGGCATGGCGGGCCGGTTTCCTGGCGCCGAGGACTGCGAGGCGCTGTGGCGCAACCTGTGCGCCGGCGTCGAGTCGATCCGCTTCTGGAGCTCCGAGGAGCTGCTGCGCGCCGGGGTCGCGGCGGACGTCGTGGCCCGCCCCGAGTACGTGCGGGCGCGCGGCCTGCTGGACGGCGTCGAGGACTTCGACGCCGGCTTCTTCGGCTGGAGCCCGCGCGAGGCCGAGTTGACCGACCCGCAGCATCGGCTGTTCCTGGAGTGCTCCTGGCAGGCGCTGGAGCAGGCGGGCTGCGACCCGGCGCGCTACAGCGGGCTGCTGGGGGTCTTCGGCGGTTCGGGCGTCAACCACTACCTGCTGCGCCATCTCTACCCCAACCGCGAGCTGATGGAGCAGGTGGGAGGCTTTCAGGCGTCGATCCACAATCGTGCCGATCACCTGGCGACGCGCGTGGCCTACCACTTCGACCTGCACGGTCCGGCGGTGTCGGTGCAGACCGCCTGCTCGACCTCGCTGGTGGCGGTGGCGCTCGCCTGCCAGAGCCTGCTCAGCTACCAGTGCGACATGGCCCTGGCCGGCGGCGTCACCATCACGCTGCCGCAGGTGCGCGGCTATCTCTACCGGGAAGGCGGCATCGAGTCGCCCGACGGCCACTGCCGCGCCTTCGATGCGCGCGCCGCCGGCACGGTCGAGGGCGACGGCGCGGGGGTGGTGGCGCTCAAGCGGCTGGCCGACGCGCTGGCCGACGGCGATCCTATCCGCGCCGTGATCCTGGGCGCGGCGCTCAACAACGACGGCGCCGCCAAGGCGGGCTACACCGCTCCCGGCCTGGATTCCCAGGCCGAGGTGATCGCCACCGCCCATGCGGTGGCGCAGGTCGAGGCCGACTCCCTGGGCATGGTCGAGGCGCACGGCACCGGCACCCAGCTGGGCGACCCCATCGAGGTCGCCGCGCTCACCCGCGCCTTCCGCCTGACCAGCAAGCGGCGCGGCTTCTGCGCCCTGGGCTCGATCAAGACCAACCTGGGCCACCTGGACGCCGCCGCGGGCATCGCCGGGTTGATCAAGGCGGTGCTGGCCGTCGAGCGCGGCCAGATCCCGCCCAGCCTCCACTTCGAGTCGCCCAACCCGGCGCTCAACCTGGACGAGAGCCCGTTCTACGTCAACGCCAGCCTGCGCCCCTGGCCCGCCGCGGCGGCGCCGCGGCGCGCCGGCGTGAGCTCCTTCGGCATCGGCGGCACCAATGCCCACGTGATCCTGGAGCAGCCGCCGGCGCGTCCGGCCGGCGGCGCGGCGGCGCCGCTCCCCTGCCAGGTACTGGCGCTCTCGGCGCGCAGCGGCCCGGCGCTGGAGGCGGCGACCGCCCAGCTGCTGGCGCACCTGCGCCAGTTGCAGGCGTCGCCGGAGGGCCTGGACGCCGGGCGTCTTGCCGACGTCGCCTACACCCTGCAGACCGGCCGCGCGCTCTTCGCGCACCGGCGGGTGGTGGTGGCCGAGGGCGTCGCCGGCGCCATCGAGGCGCTGGACACGCTCGATCCCGAGCGCGTCTTCTTGCGTGTCCAGGCCTCCGGCCACCGGCCGGTCACCTTCCTGTTTCCCGGCCAGGGGGCGCAGTACCCGGGCATGGGCGCCGGCCTGTACGCCGCGCTGCCGCACTACCGGCGCGAAGTGGACCGGTGCCTGGCGGCGCTGGAGCCACCGCTCGCGGCCGAGCTGGGCGAGCTGCTGCGGCCGGCCGCCGCCGGCGCCGGCGGCAGCGGTGGCGGGGCGGCTGCGGGCGCACCGGCCGCGGCCGGCGAGGAGGAGCGCAAGCGCGCCGCGGGCGACCGCCTGGCGCAGACCGCGCTCACCCAGCCGGCGCTGTTCATCGTCGAGCTGGCCCTGGCGCGGCAGCTGATGGATTGGGGGGTGCGGCCCGAAGCGATGTTGGGCCACAGCGTCGGCGAATACGTCGCCGCCTGCCTGGCCGGCGTGCTGACGCGCGAAGATGCCGTGCGCCTGGTGGCGCTGCGCGGCCGGCTCATCCAGGAGCTGCCCGCCGGCGGGATGCTCACCGCCATCCTGCCCGAGCGCGAGCTGGCGCCGCGGCTCACCGGCGGCCTGGCGCTGGCGGCGATGAACGGGCCGTCGCTGGGCGTGGTGTCGGGGCCGCTCGACCAGGTCGCCGACCTGGAGCGCCGGCTGAGCGCCGAGGGTGTCGTCACCCGCCGCCTGCACACTTCGCACGCCTTTCACTCCGCGATGATGGAGCCGGCGCTGCCGGCGTTCCGCGCCGCGGTCGCGGCGCTGCGCCTGGCGGCGCCCCAGATCCCCTACCTGTCCAACCTGACGGGTACCTGGATCACCGCCGCCCAGGCCACCGACGCGGACTATTGGGTCGAGCACCTGCGGCGCACCGTGCGCTTCGCCGACGGTGTGCTCCAGCTGCTGCGCGAGCCGCAGGCGGTGCTGCTGGAAGTGGGGCCGGGCCGCAGCCTGAAGACCGCCGCCCGCTGGCACCCCGCCAAGACGCCGCAGCAGGTGATCGAAACCACCCTGCCGCACCCGCGCGAGCAGCGCAGCGACCTGGCCGCCCTCTGCGGCGCCCTGGGGCGCCTCTGGCTGGCCGGCGTCGCCCCTGACTGGCAGCGCGTGCACGGCGGCCGCCGCCAGCTGGTGGCGCTGCCCACCTATCCGTTCGAGCGCCGCCGCTACTGGATCGAGCCGCCGGCAGAGACCCCGGCCGGCCGCGCCGCGGCGGACGCGACCTCCCGTCGCGCCGACCTTGCCGACTGGTTCTATCGCCCGGTCTGGCGCGAAGCGCCGCTGGCTCCCCACGCGACGGCCGCCGCCGCGATCGCTGCAAACGCCGTGACTGCCGCGGGCGCAGATGCCGGGACCGTTGCAGGCGCCAGTACTGCTGCGAGTGCCGAAACCGCTGCGGTCGTTGGGACCGCTGCGGGCGCGACGACCGCGGCAGGCGCGGGGGCCGCCGGACCGCTGCTGGTGCTGACCCGCGGCGATGCCATATCGGAGCGTCTGGCGGCGCGCCTGGAACGCGCCGCCGGCGGGGTGGTGCGGCTGCTGCCGGGCGCTGCCTTCGCAGAGCTGGACGAGCGGCGTTTCCTTGTGGATCCGCGCAGCCACGAGGATTTCGCGTCGCTGCTTGCGACCCTTGCCGACCGCGGCCTGGCGCCGCGGGCGATCGTCCACCTGTGGTGCCTGCCGGCTGTGGACGGCGCAGTCGATGTTGCAGGCGTCGCCGGCGCGGCCGGTGCGGGCGACGAGCTGGTGCTCGGCTTTTACAGTTTGACGGCCTTGGCGCGCGCGCTGGCCGGGCGGGACTTGCCGCCGGCGTTGCCGCTGCTGGTGGTGGCGAGCGGCATCCACGAGGTGACGGGCGACGAGCCGCTGTGTGCCGAACGGGCGATGCTGGCGGGGCCGGTCAAGGTGATCCCGCGCGAGCTGCCGGGCGTCGTCTGTCGTGCCGTGGACGTGGAACTGCCGCCTCAAGGCGGCGGGACCGTCGCGGCGCGCCGCCTGGAGCGACTGATCGAACAGGTCGCCGCCGAGCTGGACGCCGCGCTCACCCGCCAGGGAGAGCCGCTTGTTGCCCTGCGCGGTGGGCGCCGCTGGGTGCTGGATTACGCGCCGGTGCGGCTGCCCGCCGCGCCGCGCACGGCGGCGGCGGCGCAGCCTGGATCGGACGCCGCGCTGCCGCTGCGCGAGCGCGGGATCTACCTGGTCACCGGCGGGCTGGGCGGCATCGGCTTGGCGGTGGCGGAGATGCTGGCGCGCGACTGGCGCGCTCGCCTGGTCCTGGTGTCGCGGCGCGAGCTGCCGGCGCGCGAGCTCTGGGCAGAGCGGCTGGCGGCCAGCGGCCGCCAGGCCGGGCGCGGGGCCGCACTCCAGGCGGAGCGGCGGCTGCTGGCGAGGTTGATCCAGCTGGAGGACCTGGGCGCCCAGGTGTGGGTGGCGAGTGCCGACGTCGCCGATGCTGGCGCCATGCGTGCGCTGGTCGCGGCGGTGCGTGCGCGGTGGGGCAGCATCGACGGCGTTTTCCATGCTGCCGGCGTGGCCGACGGCGGCATGCTGCAGCTGCGCACGCCCGAGGCATCCGCCGCCGTGCTGGCGTCGAAGGTGGCCGGCACGCGCGCCCTGGCCGCGGCGCTGGCCGCGGGCGACAGCGCGCCGTCAGCCTCTCCGGCACCAGGGGCACCGCTGGCGCCCCCGGCTCTGATCGGTCAGACAGCTCCGGTTGCGCCGCCGGCGGCGCCGGCGACGTTGGCTCAGACCGACGCGCCGCGGCTTTTCGTGCTCTTTTCGTCGCTCAGCTCGGTCGTCGGGCGTTTCGGCCAGGTGGCGTACGGCGCGGCCAACGCCTTCCTGGACGCCTTCGCGCACGAGCGGTCGCGGGCGGGCGGCGGCCTGACCGTATCGATCAATTGGGGAGAATGGTCGGGCGTCGGCATGGCCGCGGCGCCGGCGGCCGGCGCCGCGCCGGGCACCGCGGACGCGACGGCCGCCTCTGACGCTGCCGTGGTCGACCATGGCGCCGCCGGCGGCGGCGAAATGGCCGCGGCGCAGGGGGCGGCGGGGCGGCATCCTCTCCTCGACCGCTCGTGGGTGGAGCCCTCGGGCGAGGAGGTGTTTGCGACCGATTTCAGCGTCGACCGGCATTGGGTGGTGGACGAACACCGGCTGCTGGGCAATGCGGTGATCCCCGGCGTGGCCTACTTCGAGATCGTGCGCGCTGCGCTGGCCGGGCGCGCCGAGGGGCGGGCGCTGCGCTTTGCCGAGGTGGTCTTCGTGGCGCCGATCCGGGTGCGCGACAGCGGCAGCCGCGAGGTGCGCCTGCACCTGGTGCCGGCGGGCGATGGATTCCGCTTCGCCGTGCGCAGCGTGCCCGAGGTCGAAGAGGGCGGCGGCACCGAGCCGCGCGACCACGTGATGGGGCAGGTGGCCTTCGCCGCCGCCGCCGCGCCGCCGGCGCGCGACCTGGCGGCGATCAAGGGGCGGCTGCCGCGGCGCGTGCTGTTCACCGAAGAGGACCGCGAGGACGATCTGGGCCCGCGCTGGCAGAACGTGCGCATGGCGTTCATCGGCGAGCGCGAGGTGTTGACCCGCCTGGAGCTGGCCGACGAGCTGGCCGGCGACCTGGCGACGATGCGGTACCACCCGGCGCTCGCCGACCGCGCCGCCGGCGTCGCCAAGGAGTACCTGATCGACGGCACCTACCTGCCGCTCACCTACGGCCGGCTTACCATCTTTCGCGACCTGCCGGCCCGGATCTACAGCCACGCCCGCTACCGGCCGCAGGACGGCTCCAACCTGGAAACCGCGACGTTCGACATCAGCATCCTGGACGACGCGGGCGAGGTGGTTGCCGAGATCGAGGAGTTCACCCAGAAGCGGGTCAACGACGCGGCGATCCAGATCCGCACCTATTCGGTGCGGCGCGAGGCCGCCGCGGACGCCGAGGCTGCCGAAGCGCCGCGCGGCATGAGCGCGGCCGAAGGCATCGAGGCGCTGACCCGCGTGCTGGCCGCGGGCCTGGGCCCGCAGGTGGCGGTATCGCCGCGCGACCTGGCGGCGGTCATCGCCCAGGCCGACGCGGTGGCGGAAGAGCGCGCGCTGGCCGGCCTGGCGACGGCCGTTGGCGGCGCCGCCGACAGTGCCGCCGGGGCGGCCCGCCCGGCGCATCCCCGTCCGGCGCTGGACACTCCCTACCGCGAGCCCCAGACCCCGACGGAGCGCGCCATCGCCGCCGCCTGGCAGCAGCAGCTGGGCGTCGAGCCGGTGGGCGCCGACGACAACTTCTTCGCCCTGGGCGGCGACTCGGTGGTGGCGATCCAGATCCTTGCCGCACTGCGCCAGGTCGGGCTGACGCTCGGGCCGCAGCAGTTCTTCCAGCATCAGACCGTGGCGGCGCTGGCGCTGGTGGCGGGTGAGCTGGCGCTGCCGTTTTCCGGCGCTGCCGGGGCCGGCGCCGCCGGGGTCGCAGGGGCCGACACGTCCGGCGCCTCTGGTGGGATGGCGGCGCCCGCGGGCACTGCTGCTGCGGCGCCGCTCCCCAGCTTGGGTGCCGCCGACCTGACGGCGCTGGGCCTGGCGCCGCAAACGATCGAAGACAGCTATCCGGTGTCGCCGATGCAGGCAGGCATGCTGTTCCACAGCGCCTACCACCCGCACGCGGGCGACTACGTGGAGCAGGTCACCTGGACCGTCGACGGGCACCTGGACGACGCGGCCTTCGCCGCCGCCTGGGCCTATGTGATCGCGCGCCACCCGGTGCTGCGCACCAGCTTCCCGGCGGGCGGCCAGGAGCCGCTGATGCAGGTCGTGCACCGCCGCGTCGAGGTGCCGCTCGAGCGCCGCCAGGTGGCGGCCGGAGCGCTCGACCGCTGGCTGGAAGTCGATCGTCGGCTGGGCTTCGACCCCGCCCGCGCACCGCTCATGCGGTTGGTGGAGCTGATCGGAGATCCATTAGCGGGCGCGTCCGGCGGGACCGGCGCCAGCGATGCCGGCAGTGGCGGCGGTGCCAGTGCTGCTGGCGACGCTGTTCATGCTGGCGATGCCGGTCTAGCTGTCGGCAAGGAGGGCGGCCGCCGGCGGTTCGTCTGGACCTACCATCACCTGCTGCTCGACGGCTGGTCGGCGGCGCTGGTCCTGGGCGAGGTGTTTGCCGCGTTTGCGGCCTTTGCCGCCGGCGAGCGGCCGCAGCTGCCGCCGGCGCCGCCCTACCGCGATTTCCTTGCCTGGCTGGCGCGCCAGAACCGCGAGGCGGCGGCAGCCTTCTGGCGGCGGACGCTGGCCGGCCTGCCGGCGCCGTCCCGCCAGGAAAGCACGGCGGTGATCTCCGGCACCGTCGGCACCTTGGACGCCGGCGCCGGAGCTGGCTCCAGAGCAGCCGCCGAGGAGCGCTACCACAGCCGGCGTCTGGCGCTGGGGACAGAGGCGAGCGGGCGCCTGCGGTCCCTTGCCCGCCGCCACCGGTTGACGCTCAACAGCATCGTTTCGGGTGCCTGGGCGCTGCTCCTGGCGCGCCGCGGCGCGGGCGACGACGTGACCTTCGGCGGCATCGTGTCCGGACGCCCTCCCGAGCTGCCGGGCATCGAAGCGATGGTCGGCCTGCTCATCAACACCCTGCCGATGCGGGTGCGGGTGGAGGAGGACGCGCCGGCGCTCGCCTGGCTTGCCGGCGTGCAGGCGGCCCAGGTCGAGGCACGCGGCTTCGAGCACAGCTCGCTGGCCGACATCCGCCAGTGGAGCGGCCTGCCGGCCGACCGGGCGCTGTTCGACAGCCTGCTGGCGTTCGAAAACCTCCCCGAGGGCGAGCTGCCGGCGGCCGGCGGCGGCGGCCCGGTGTTGGGCGGCGTCGGGCGCAGTCCAGGCCGCACCGGCCTGCCGCTGACGGTGGAGATCTTCCCGGGCGTGCCGCTGCTGATCGACGTGACCGCCCAGGAGGCGCGCTGCGACCGGCCGCAGCTGGCCCGCCTGGCGCTGCAACTGGAACAGCTGCTGGTCGACCTCGGAGGGCTTGCCGGGCTGCCGGAAGCCGACGCCGCCGCGGCGCCGGTGGCGGCGCTGCGCTCGCTGCCCGCGGCCGAGCGCCACCTGCTGCTGCACGAATGGGGCGGCGGCGCGCCGCTCGCCACGCGTCCCGAGATGGCCGCGGCCGCAGGCCGCTCGCTCGTCCACGAACGGAGCGCCGATGCGTCCCTCCCAGTACGTGCCGGTATCGCCGTGGGAGCCGGCGCGGCTCTGGTCAATACGCTCGGCGAGCGGTTCGCCAGTTGGGTCGCGCTCCGCCCGGATGCCGTCGCGGTGCACGACGGCGACCTTCGTCTCAGCTATGGCGAGCTGGATCGTCAAGCCGGCCGCCTGGCCGCCGTGCTGGCCGCCCGCGGTATCGGTGGCGAGACGCGCGTCGCCGTCGCCCTGCCGCGCGGCACCCAGGCTGTCGTCGCGCTCCTGGCCATTCTGCGCGCCGGCGGTGCCTACGTGCCGCTCGACCGGGTGGCGCCGATCGAACGGCTGCTGTGGCTCCTGGAAGACACAGGTGCGGCGGCCTTGATCGTGCCTGCCGCGGCGCCGGCATCGGTGCCGCCGGCGACGTCGCCATCGTTGTCGTCGGCTCCCCCGTCTCAGTCGTCGTTTCCGGCGATATCGTCCTCATCGCCGGAGTCGGCGCCGCCCGCACCAGCGCGGCGCCGCGGGGGGGAGGCTGCGTCGCTCGCGTCGCTTGCCACTCTCGCGTCGGCGCGTTGGCCCTCCCTGGCAGTCGTGGCGGTGGATGCAGCGGGCGATCTTGATGCTGCGGGCATGCAGGCTCAGTACGCCGCCGCACCCGCACCCGCGCTCGGACGCGGGCTCGCGTCCGCGGATGCGCTCGCCTACGTGCTCTATACGTCGGGCTCGACGGGCGTGCCGAAGGGCGTCGCGGTGCCGCACGGCGCGGTGCTGCGGCTGATCGACGGCGACTGTGCCGCATTTTCTCCGGATGAAGTCTGGGCGCAGCTGGCGCCGCTCTCCTTCGACGCTGCGACGCTGGAGGTGTGGGGCGCCCTGCTGCACGGTGGCCGGCTGGAGGTGCTGCCCGACGAGGCGCTGTCGCCGCGTCTGCTGCCGGGGGCGCTCGCCTCCCGCGGCGTCACCTCGCTGTGGCTAACCGCCGGCCTGTTCCAGCTGCTGGCGGAGGAGGCGCCGGAGTCCTTCGCAGGCTTGCGCCAGCTGCTCGTCGGCGGCGACGTGGTGGCCCCCGCCGCGGCGCGCGCCGTGCTGGCGGCCCATCCCCACCTGCGGCTGATCAACGGCTATGGGCCGACCGAGGGCACCACCTTCACCTGCTGCTGCCGGCTGGACGCGGCGGTGGCCGCGGCACCCGCGCTGCCGATCGGCCGGCCGATCGCCGGCACCCGCGTGCTGGTTGTAGACGAACGGCTGCGCCAGGTGCCCGTCGGCATCGCCGGCGAGCTCTGCGCCGGCGGCAGCGGCCTGGCGCGCGGCTATCTCGGCAGGCCCGATCTGACCGCGGCCAGCTTCATCCCCGACCCCGCGGGTGCCGGTGCCGCTGGCGGCGGCGCGGCGGGGGAGCGGCTGTACCGCACCGGCGACCGCGTGCGCTTCCGTCCCGACGGCACGCTCGCCTTCCTGGGCCGGCTCGACAGCCAGGTGAAGATCCGCGGCTTCCGCGTCGAGCCCTCGGAGGTCGAGGCCGTGCTGGCGGCGCATCCGCGGGTGGCGCAGGCGGCGGTCGTCGTCGCCGGTGCCGCGGGCGAGCGCCGCCTGGTCGCCTGGGTGGCGCCGGCCGGCGGCGCCGCCGCGCCGCCCCTCGATCCTGGCGAGCTTGCCGCCTGGCTGGGCGAGCGGCTGCCCGCCTACCTGGTGCCGGCGTCCATCATGGTGGCGGACGCGCTGCCGCTGACGGCGAACGGCAAGATCGATCGCCGCCGGCTGGCCGACCTGCCGGCGACGATGGCAACGACGGCGACCGCGGCGGCCGCAGGCGGTGCGGCGGCGGGCGAGCCGGCCGCGGCACCCGCGGCGGAACCGCCGGCCACCGCCACCGAGCGCCGGCTGGCGGAGATCTGGGCGCGGCTGCTGGGGGCGCCGGTCGGCGACCGCCGGGGCAACTTCTTCGCCCTGGGCGGGGACTCCCTGGTCGCGTTGCGGGCGTCGGCACACCTGCGCGACGCGTTCCAGGCGGACGTGCCGCTCAGCCGCCTGTTCGAGCTGCCGGTCCTGGCCGACCTGGCGGCCTGGATCGACGGCGCCCAGGCGGCCGCGGGCGAAGATCGTGCCTCCGCGGGCGGCGCGGCGGGCGCGGCGGCGGCCGACACCGCGGATGTGTTGGTGCCGGTTTCGCGCGCCCAGCCGCTGCCGCTCTCCTTCGGCCAGCAGCAGCTGTGGCTGCTCGACCGGCTCACGCCGGAGCAGTCGCAATACAACGTCGCGGTGGCGGTCGAGCTGGCGGGGAACCTGGACGCCGGCGCTCTGGCGGCCGCGCTCCGCGGCGTCCTTGCCCGCCACGAGGCGCTCCGCACCCGCCTGGTGACGCCGGACGGCGACGATGCCGGCGGCGAGCCGCACCAGGTGGTGATGCCGGCGGCGCCGCTGCCGCTGCCGCTGATCGACCTGGCGGCGCTGGCGCCCGCCGGCCGCGAGGGGGCCGCTGCCGGGGTGCGCGCCGCGGCCGAGGCGCGGCCCTTCGACCTGGCGAGCGCGCCCATGCTGCGCGCCACCCTGCTGCGCCTGGAGCCGGACCGCCACCTGCTGCTGCTTGTGGTGCACCACGTCGCGGCGGACGCCTGGTCGCTCGGCGTCCTGCTGCGCGACCTGGCGGCGCTATACCGCCCGTCCGCTGCGCCGCCGCCCGCGCTGTCGCAGCACCCGGCGGCGTCGCCGACTGCGTCGCTGCAGCATCAGGAACAGTCGCCGCCGCTGCCCGCGCTGCCGATCCAGTACGCCGATTTCGCCGCCTGGCAGCGCCGGCGCCTGCGCGGCGAACGCCTGGGCGCCCTGCTCGATTTCTGGCGCGAGCGCCTGGCGGCGGCGCCGCCGCCGCTGCCGCTGCCGCTCGACCGGCCGCGGCCGGCGCTGCGCTCGCCGGCGGGGGCGCTGCGGGCGCTGGCGCTGCCGCCCGACACCCTGGCGGCGCTGCGCCGGGTGGCCGAGCCGCACGGGGCGACGCTCTTCATGGCGCTTGCCGCCTGCTTCGCCACCCTGCTGCTGCGCGCGACCGGCGAAACCGACCTCGTGTTGGGCACCCCGGTCGCCAACCGCGGCCGCCAGGACCTGGAAGGGCTGATCGGCTACTTCGTCAACACCGTGGTGCTGCGCCTCGACCTGGCCGGCGACCCGCCGTTTGGCGAGCTGCTGGAGCGGGTGCGCGCCGCGGCCCTGGACGCCTTCGCCCACCAGGAGATGCCGTTCGAGCGCCTGGTCGAGGAGCTGGCGCCCGCGCGCGACCTGGCGCTGACGCCGATCTTCCAGGTGCTGTTCGCCTTGCAGAACGCACCGCTGCCGGCGGTGGAGCTGCCGGGCCTGCGCCTGACGCCGCGGCCGGCGCTGGGCGGCACCGCCAAGTTCGACCTTTCGCTGACCGTCGAGCAGGACGTGGTGGGGCCGGCGGCGGTCGCCGAGTACGCCCGTGCCGTCTTCGATCCGCCGCGCATCGAGCGCCTGCTGGGTCACTTCGCCACGCTGGTCGAGGCGGCGGCGCAGGCGCCCGGCCAGCGCATCGGCGCGCTGCCGCTGCTGTCGCCGGCCGAGCGCCACCAGCTGGCGGTCGAGTGGAACGACACGCAGGGTGCCTACCCGCGCGACGCGACCCTGGACGGGCTGGTCCTCGCCCACGCGGCGCGCGCCCCCGAGGCGCTGGCGGTGGTGCGCGGCGGCGGCGGCGCGGGCGCTGCCGAAGAGCGTTTGACCTACGGCGAGCTGGCCGCTCGCGCGGCGCGCCTGGCGCGGCAGCTGCGCGACCTGGGGCTGCGGCCGGGAGACCTGGTCGGGCTGGGCGCCGAGCGCTCGCTGGAAATGATCGTCGCGATGCTCGCCGTGCTGCTGGCGGGCGGCGCCTACGTGCCGCTCGACCCGGAGCAGCCCGAGGAGCGGCTGCGGTTCGTGATGGCCGACGCCGGCATCCGGCTGGTGCTCGCCCCCGCAAGCTGGCTGGCGGCGCGGCAGGCGAGCCTCGGCGATCACCGTTCGGTGCCGCTCGACGGCGTGGCCGCTCCGGCACCGGCCGGCGCCGCTGACACCGCGGCCAGGACCGCGGCTGAGGCCGCCGCGCCGCCACCCGCCGGCACCCTGCCCCTGTCGCCCGCCTACGTCATGTACACGTCGGGGTCGAGCGGCCGCCCCAAGGGTGCCGCGGTGCCGCACCGGGCGGTGGCGCGCCTGCTGCTGGGCAGCAACCTGGTGCGCTTGGCGCCCGGCGACAGGGTGGGCAACCTGTGCAATCCGGCGTTCGACGTCACCGTGTTCGAGATCTGGGGAGCGCTGCTCAACGGCGCCACGGTGGTGGTGATCGAGCCGGGCGAGACGCTGGCGCTCGGCGACCTGGCGGCGACGGTCGCGCGTCGCCGGATCGACGTGCTGTTCGTGCCGACCGCGCTGTTCAACCAGCTGGTCGAGCAGGAGCCGGAGGCCCTGGCGGCGTTGGGCGGCCTGCGCCAGCTGCTCATCGGCGGCGAAGCCGCCGACGCGGTGCGGGTGCGGCAGGCCCTGCCGGCGATGACGGGGCGGCTGGTCAACGCCTACGGGCCGACCGAGGCGACGGTCTTCGCCTCCGCCTGGCGGCTGCTGGACGTCGCCGGCGACGCGGTGCCGATCGGACGGCCGCTGACCAACACCCGGCTGCACGTGCTGGACGCGGCGGGAGAGGCGGTGCCGCTCGGCAGCGCCGGCGAGCTGTGCGTCGCGGGCGACGCCCTGGCCGCCGGCTACGTTGGGCGGCCCGACCTGACGGCGGAGCGGTTCGTGCCCGATCCCTTTGCCGGCCGCGCGGCGGGGGCGCGCGACGGTTGGAACGAGCCGGGCGGGCGCTTGTACCGCACCGGCGACCGGGCGCGCCTGCTGGCCGACGGCACCCTGCAGTACCTGGGGCGCCTGGACGCCCAGGTCAAGATCCGCGGCTTCCGCATCGAGCCGGGCGAAGTGGAGGCGGCGCTGATGCGGCATCCCTTGGTCGGCGCCGCGGCGGTGGGGGTGCGCGACGACCTGCCGGGTGGGCGCCAGCTGATCGCCTACGTCACCGGCGAGGCGGTGAGCGCCGCCGAGCTGCGCTCCTTCCTCAAGGACAGCCTGCCCTCCTACATGGTCCCGGCTCATTTCGTGACGGTGCCGGCCCTGCCGCTGACCGCCAACGGCAAGCTGGACCGGGCGGTGCTGGCGCGCATCGCCGCGGTGCTGTCGCCCGCGGCCAGTGCCGCGGCGGCGGCGGGCAGCGGGCCGCCGCCGCGCGGCGTCCTCGAAGAGGAGATCGCCGCGGTGTGGCGCGAGGTGCTGGGCGTTGCGGCGGTCGGCCGCGACGACAACTTCTTCGACCTGGGCGGCCACTCGCTGCTGCTCGCCAAGGTGCACGCGCGGCTGCGCCACCGCCTGGCCGGCCTGGAAGCGCTGGACCTGTTCCGCTACCCGACGATCGCCGCGCTGGCCGCGCACCTGCTGCCGCCGCCGGCGGTCGGCACGGACGTCGGGGCGTCGGCGACGACGGGCTTGCCCTCCCTGCCCCCCCTGGCCGACTACCTGCGGGGAGCGCCGGTGCTGCCTGTCGCGGTGGGCGACGTCGCGGTCGTCGGCATGGCCGGCCGCTTTCCCGGCGCGGCATCGGTCGACGAGCTGTGGCGCAACCTGATGGCCGGCGCACGGTCGATGCGGCAGCTGTCGGCGGCCGACCTGGACCGCGCCGGGGTACCGGCGGCGGAGCGCGGCGCCCCCGGCTACGTGCCGGTGGCGGCGACGCTCGACGCCATCGACCAGTTCGACGCCGCGTATTTCGGCCTGACGCCGCGCGAGGCGGCGGTGATGGACCCGCAGCAGCGGCTGCTGCTCGAGTGCGCGGTCGAAACGTTGCAGGACGCCGGCTACGAGCCGGCGAGCTGGCGCGGCCGCATCGGCATCTTCGCCGGCTCGGCGATGAACAGCTATTCCCTGCACGTGCTGGCGGCCGACCACGGCGCCAACGACCTGCAGGCGCGATTGGGGATCGAAAAGGACTTCCTCGCCTCGCGCGTCTCCTACCGGCTGGGGCTGGAGGGGCCGAGCATCGCGGTGCAGACGGCGTGCTCCACGTCGCTCGTGGCGGTCCACCTGGCCTGCCGGTCGCTGCTCGCCGGCGAGTGCGACCTGGCGCTGGCCGGCGGCATCGCGCTGCGCAATCTGTACGGCGAGGGCTACCTGCACGAGCCGGGCGGCGTGCTGTCGCCGGATGGCCACTGCCGGTCCTTCGACGCCGCCGCCGCCGGCACCGTGGCCGGCGACGGCGTCGGACTGGTGGCGCTCAAGCGCCTGGCCGACGCGCTGGCCGACGGCGATACCATTTCCGCCGTGATCAAGGGTTCGGCGGTCAACAACGACGGCGGCGGCAAGATCGGCTACACCGCCCCCGGCCATCGCGGCCAGGCGCGGGTGGTGCGGGACGCGCTGGCCGCCGCCGGCGTCGATCCGCGCACCGTGTCCTACGTCGAAGCGCACGGCACCGCCACGTCGCTCGGCGACCCTCTGGAGGTGGCCGCGCTCGCCGAGGCGTTCGCCGCCGGCGGCGCGGCCGGCGACGGCGCCGCCTGCGCGCTGGGGTCGCTGAAGAGCAACATCGGCCACTTGGACAGCGCGGCGGGCATCGCCGGCCTGATCAAGACGGTGCTCGCGCTGCGCCACGGCGCCATCCCGCCGAGCCTGGATTTCACCCAGCCCAATCAGCGCATCCGCTTCGCCGGCACGCCGTTCCATGTCGCCACCGCGGCGATCGATCCCTGGGTCGGGCACGGCGGCGTGCGGCGCGCCGGCGTCAGCGCCTTCGGCATCGGCGGCACCAACGCGCACGTGATCCTGGAGCAGGCGCCGCCGGCGGCGGCGGCGGCCCCCGACGGCGGCAGCCAGCTGCTGCAGCTGGCGGCGCCGAGCGAAGCGGCGCTGGCGCGCACCGCGGCGGCCCTGGCCGACCACCTGGCGCGGAACCCCGGTCTGGAGCTGGCCGACGTCGCCTTCACCTTGCGCGTCGGCCGGCGCGCCGCCGCGCATCGCCTGGCCGTGGTGAGCGGCGACCGCGCCGCGGCGATCGCCGCCCTGCGCGGCCAGGACCCGGCCAGGCTGCTGCGCGGCACGACGCGACGCGAGCCGCCGGTCGCCCTGCTGCTGCCAGGCCAGGGGGTGCAGCCCGCCGTCATCGCCGGCATGGCCGCCGAGCTGTATCGCCTGCAACCGCGCTTCCGCGCCGCGCTCGACCGTGCCGCGGAGCTGCTCACCCCTCACCTGGGCCGCGACCTGCGTCAGCTGCTGATGCCGGGCGGCGGCCCAGCGGAGGCCGCGGCGGCGGCGCGCCTGCTGGAGCGCTCCCGCTTCGGCCAGCCGGCGCTCTTCGCCGTCGAGCACGCGGCTGCCGAGATGTGGCTGGCCTGGGGCGTCCGCCCGGTCGCCCTGGCGGGCCACAGCGTCGGCGAGTACGTGGCGGCCTGCCTGGCCGGCGTCTTCACCTTGGAAGACGCGCTCGCCCTGGTGTCCCTGCGCGGCCGCCTGATCGACGAGGAGCCGGCGGTCGAACCGCTGGTGCGCGCCGTCGCCGCGGTGCCCCGCCGCGCGCCCGCGATCCCCTTCCTGTCGAACGTGACCGGCACCTGGATCCAGCCCGACGAGGCGACCGATCCCGCCTATTGGGGCCGCCACCTGCGCCAGCCCGTCCGCTTCGCCGGCGGCATGCGCACCCTGGCCGCCGCTCATGCCGATGTCGCCCTGCTGGAGGTCGGCCCGGGCGAAACCCTGGGGCGCCTGGCCCGCCGCGTGCTGGGCGAAACCGCCGCCGCCGGCCAGCGCACCGCCCTGGTCGTCGCCACCCTGCCCGAGCAGGCGCCGGCTGCCGGCGGCGACGCTGGCGGCGACGATGACGGTGAGCACCTGCTGCGCACGGTGGCCAGGCTGTGGCTGGCCGGCGTGGCCTTGGACCCCTACGCGCTCACCGCGCACCAGCGCCGGCGGCGAGTGGCGTTGCCGGGGCAGCCCTGGGAGCGCCGGCGATTCTGGCTGCCGCGGCCCGCGATGCGGCCGGTCGCCGGCGGCGCGCTCGCAGCAGGGCCGCGGATCGCGGCCGGCGATACGGCGTCCGCCGCGGGGGAGGCTACGTCCACGCTGGAGCGCTCCACGCGCCCCGGCATGGCCGTCGACTACGTGGCGCCGCGGGTGGGCCTGGAAGCGCGCCTGGCGGAGATCTGGCAAGAACTGCTGGGCATCGACGGCATCGGCCGCCACGACGACTTCTTCGAGCTGGGCGGCGACTCGGTGATCGGCCTGCGCGTCGCCGCGGTGGCGCGCGAGCAGGGCGTGCCGCTGGCGCCCGAAGACCTGTTCGCGTGGCCGACCGTGGCCGGCCTGGCGGAGCAGGTCGCTGCCATGCCTCTACGCATACCAACCGATCCGAGCGCTCCCGGTGCTGCGCTCGCACCGACCACCGCGGCCGCTCCGGCGCATCCGGCCGTTGCCGGCGCTGGCGGAGCCGGCGCCTCGCCGGACGACTTCCCGGACGCCGAGGTCAGCGAGCGCGACCTGGCGACGCTGCTGGCGCGCCTGGGCGCCGGCGGCTGAACCGCCGGCGACCTGCGATGCCGGAAACCGCAACCACCGCACCTGCCGCCACGGCTGCCGCACCGGCGGCGGCCGCCGCCGGCGGCGCCGGGGCGGTCCTGGCCGACGTGCTGCGCGACCTGCGCTACGCCGTCCGCCAGCTGGTGGCAAAGCCGGCGTTCACCCTGACCGCCGGCCTGTCGATCGCGCTCGGCATCGGCGCCAACGTGACGCTGTTCACCTACGTCAACGCCGTCTTCCTGCAACCGCTGCCGGTGACGCGTCCGGCGGAGCTGGTGGCGCTCTACACCTCCGACGCCGACTTTCCAGGCTACATCGAGTCGTCGTATCTCAACCTGCGCGATCTGCGTGCGGCGCGCTCGGTCTTCGCCGGCCTGGCGATGGAGCTGCCGGTGCGCCTGACCCTGCGCGGCGGCGGCGGCGAGCCCGAGCGTCTGGTGGGCGAGGTGGTTTCGTCGGACTACTTCCAGGTCCTGGGCGTGCGGCCGGCGCTGGGCCGCGCCTTCGTGCCGCACGACGACGACCAGCTGGGCGCCCACCCCGAGGTGGTGCTCTCCTACGGGCTTTGGCAGCGCCGGTTTGGCGGCGACCGGCGGGCTCTCGGCAGCGAGATCCAGCTCGACGGCCTGCGCTTCACCGTCGTCGGCATCGCCGCCAGGGGCTTCCACGGCACCAACGCCCTGGCCGACCGCGAGCTGTGGATCCCGCTCGCCATGCGCCAGGGCACCGTCGAAGCGCCCAGGATCGACTGGTTCAAGCAGCGCGGCGCCCTGATGCTGGGCGCCGTCGCGCGGCTGGCGCCGGGAGTCGGCGACCGCCAGGCCGCGGCGGCGCTGCATGGGCTGGCCGCCAATCTGCGCCAGGCCTACCCGGACGACAACAAGGGACGCGACGCGGTGCTGCTGCCGCTCGCCCAGGCCAGCCTGGACCCCAACACCCGCGGCAGCTACGTGCTGGGCGGCTGGTTCCTGATGATCATGGTCGGGCTGGTGCTGCTGCTCGCCTGCGCCAACGTCGCCAATCTGCTGCTGTCCCGCGCCCTGGCGCGCCAGCGCGAGATCGCCGTGCGCATCGCCCTGGGCGTCAGCCGCGGCCGCCTGGTGCGCCAGCTGTTCAGCGAAAACCTGCTGCTGGCGCTGCTGGGCGGCGGCGCCGGCCTGCTGCTCGCGCCGTGGGGCCGCCGCCTGCTGTGGAGGTTCCGGCCGGCGACCCTGCCCGAGGGACTGGACCTGTCGTTTCAGCCGCGGGTGATCGTCTTCGCCATCCTGGCCACGCTCGCGACCGGCGTCCTCTTTGGCCTCATGCCGGCGTTCCAGACCGCGCGCACCGAGGTGGTCGGCGCGCTCAAGAACCTGACGCCGCCGCCGCGCCGCATGCGTTCGCGCAGCGCCCTGGTGGTCGGGCAGATCGCGCTGTCGCTGCTGCTGCTCATCGGCACCGGCCTGTTCCTGCGCAGCCTGCGCCAGGCCGAGCACATCGATCCGGGCATCGCCGCCGGCCACCTGCTGGTGCTGTCGTTCAATCCGGGCGCCGAGGGGTACGACGAGCGGCGCGGCTTGGACTACTGCCGCCGCGCCGTCGAGGTTGCCACGGCGCTGCCCGGCGTGCGCGCCGCCGCCCTGGGCGCCAACCGGCCGCTGGAACCCGGCCTGGGCGGGCGCTTCTTCATCGACGGCCGGCCCTCGCCCTCGCCGCGCGACGGCGCCGGCGTGCGCTCCACCAGCGTCGATCCCGGCTACTTTGCCGCCGTCGGCATGCCCATCCTGCGCGGCCGCGCCTTCACCGCTGCCGACCGCGACGGCGCGGCGCTCGCCGTGATCATCAACGACACCCTGGCGAAGCGCTTCTGGCGCGGCGAAAACCCGGTCGGCAGCCACCTCGGCTTCGCCGGCACCGACGAACATTTCACCGTCGTCGGCGTCGTCGCCGACGGCAAGTACGGCGCCCTGGGCGAGCCGCCCCAGGGCTATCTCTACTTCTCCCTGCTGCAGACTTGGAACGGCGCCGCCACCCTCTACGTCCGCACCACCGGCGACCCCGCCGCCGCCCTGGCGAGCGTCCGCGACGCCGTGCACCGGCTCGATCCCAACCTGCCGTTCGCCGGCGTCACCACCGTCTCCGAGCTGCTCTCCCGGTCGCTGTGGGCGCCGCGCGCCGCCGCCGCCATCCTGGCCTTCTTCGGTCTTCTCGGCCTCACCCTGGCCGCCCTGGGCACCTACGGCGTCATGTCCTACGCCGTCGCCCGCCGCCGCCGCGAGATCGGCATCCGCATCGCCGTGGGCGCGCCGCCCGCCGCCATCCTGGGCCGCATCCTGGGCGAAGGCCTCAAGCTCGCCGGCGCCGGCATCCTGCTGGGCCTGGCCGCCGGATTTGCCACCACGCGGCTGATCGCCACCTTCCTCTACGGCGTCAGCCCCCTGGATGCCGCCACCTTTCTGGGCACCTCCCTGGTCCTTGCCCTGGTAGCCCTGGTCGCCACCCTGCTGCCCGCCCGCCGCGCCGCCGCCGTCGACCCCCTGAGCGCCCTGCGCGCCGAATAGCGGCGGGGGCGGCCGGCCGTCAGGTCTGCGGGTCGCGGTGGATGCGCCAGTAGACGGCGTAGCGCTCGTCGTACAGCTGGGCCAGGGGTTCCAGGGTGACGTCGCGATCCTGGCCGCGGGTGCGGAAGCGGAGGGGCTGATCGGGGACGGCGGCGATCCAGGTCGCGGGGTCGGCCGACCGGGTGCGGAAGGCTGGGGCGGCGACGGGGTCGGATTTGTATTCGGGGACGGTGCGCGGGGCGGTGGGTTCGGCGCGCAGGACGGCCGGCGTCAGTCCGGCGGTGCCCAGGCGGCCGGCCAGGACCAGGGGGCCGTACAGGATCGCTTGCAGGGATTCGTCGTCGGGCATGGGCTGCGCGCGCAGCTGCATGGGCAGCGTCAGCTGCACCTGGTCGCCATCGTGCCAGGTGCGATCCAGGACCAGGTAGGCGCCGGGGGAGGCGAAGCTGTCCAGGCGCCTGCCGTTGAGGCGGACGGCGCCGCCGCGCGCGGTCCACGCCGGCACGCGCAGCCGGGCGGCGAACGACACCGGCTGGGCGACGCGAAAGGTGAGCGTCACGGTGTCTTCGGCGGGGAAGCGGGTGTCCTGGATCAGGCGCACGCCCCGCTCGCTCCAATCCAGGTCGGACGCGATGTACTGGTTGACGAAGAGGCCGTCGGCGTCCTGGAAGTAGAGGTGCTCGGCGGCGCGCGCGAAGGATTCGCAGCCCGAGCCGGTGCAGCACCAGAAATCCTGCAACGGCGTGCCGAACAGCTTCCAATAGCCGGCGGCGAGCGGCACGTAGTACAGCTTCGATCCGTCGCGCGGATGCTGGGTGCCCAGGACGCCGTTCCAGAGCGCCCGTTCGGCGTAGTCGGCGCAGGCGGCGTCCGCGGTCCAGGCAAAGACGTGGCGGGTGAGCTTGAGCAGGTTGTAGGTGACGCAGCACTCCTGCGTGTAGCCGCTCAGCTCGCTGGCCAGGACGCCGGGGTCGGCGCCCCAGCTCTCGCCGTTGCTGGTGCCGCCGGTGCAGTAGGCGCGGCGGCTGGTGACCTGGCGCCAGAAGTACTCGGCGATCTGGCGGTAGCGCGGCTCACCGGTCAGTTCGTAGCGCCGCGCGGCGCCCAGGATCTTGGGGATGGTGGTGTTGACGTGCAGCCCCTTGAGCTCGTCGCGGCCGGCGGCCAGGGGCGCGAAGATGCGTTCGTGATCGAAGGCGTGGGCCAGCTCGCGCAGGTCGGCGTCGTCGTCGAGCGCCGACAGGTCGTAGAGCACCTCGTTCATGCCGCCGTACTCGCGTTCCAGGATCCGCGCCATGCCGGCCTCGCCCAGGGGGCGCACCCAGCGGCCGGTCCAGGCCGCCATGTCGCGCAGCATGGCGAGCGCCTGGCGGTTGCCGGCGTACAGGTACATGTCGAGCAGGCCGGCCATGATCTTGTGCAGCGTGTACCAGGGCGCCCAGACCTGCCTGCCGGCGCGCAGGCGGTCCAGGAACTCTTCGGGGAAAGCGCTCAAATAGCCGCTGCCCAGCGCCTGCTGGCACTTCGCCAGCTGGGCGACCATGGCGTCGCCGCGCGCCGTCACGTCTGCCGCGGCCGGACCGCCGCCCGCCCCGATGCGGGCGCACGCGGACAGGTAGTGGCCGGTGAAGTGGCCGCGCAGCTCGTTGACCGGGGCCTCCCAGCCGCCCAGCGGCACGGCGGTGGAGGGGAGGCCGGCAGTGACCCGGAACATGTGCAGAAGCCGGTCCGGGTCCAACCCCATGACGAACCGCTGATTCACCTGGGCGGCATCCAGGAACGGCCCCGGTCGCAGCCGCACCCGCGCCAGGTCGAACGGCATCGCTACCAGCCGCGACGGCGGCTTGTCGGGGCCGATCGCGCCGCCGGTGGTGGCGCTGGTGGTGGTGTTGGCGGTCGCGAACCTCGGCATCGCCACCGTGGCCGCCGCGGCGGCGGTGGCTGTGGCGGCCGCGGCGCCCAGGAACTGGCGGCGGGTGGGGCCAGGGCCGTTGCCGGGAGCGGCGGGCATGGCCTTACGGGATCAGCAAGACCTTGCCGGTGGTCCGACGCCCTTCCAGCGCCTGCTGTGCTGCGCCGGCGTCGCGCAGGGCGAATTCGGCGCCGATGCGCACGTCGAGCTTGCCGGCGGCGATCCAGCCGAACAGGTCGTCAGCGCGGCCCAGCAGCTCGTCGCGGCTGGCGATGTAGTTGAACAGCGTCGGGCGGGTCAGGAACAGCGAGCCGCCGGTGGCCAGCCGGCCGGGATCGAAGGGCGGCACGCCGCCGCTCGACTGGCCGAAGATCACCATCATGCCGCGCGGCGACAGGCAGGTCAGCCCGCGATCGAAGGTCGACTTGCCCACCCCGTCGTAGATCACGGCGACGCCGCGGTCGCCGGTGGCGCGCTTGACCTCGGCGGCGAAATCCTGTTTTTCATAGAAGATGACCTGGTCGGCGCCGGCCTTGCGCGCCAGCTCCGCCTTTTCGTCGGTCGACACGGTGGCAAAGACGTGCGCGCCGCGCATCTTGGCGATCTGGCAGAGCAGCAGGCCGACGCCGCCGGCCGCGGCGTGGACCAGGCACGCGTCACCCTCCTTGAGTGGGAAGGTGGTGGTCGCCAGGTAGTGGGCGGTCATGCCCTGCAGCATCACCGCCGCGCCCTGACGGCTGCTCACCGCCGGCGGCAGCTTGACCAGGCGTGCCGCGGGCACCGCGGCCATCTCGGCGTAGGCGCCCTGCACGGCGCACCAGGCAACGCGATCGCCTTTGGCGACTTCGGTGACTCCGTCGCCGACCGCCGTGACGACACCTGCCCCCTCCTGGCCCAGGGTGAACGGCGGCGGCGTCTGTAGCTTGTAAAAGCCGGTGCGGTGGTAGACGTCGATGAAGTTGAGGCCCGCCGCCTCGACCTTGACCACCGCCTGTCCCGGCCCCGGCTGCGGGTCGGCGACCTCTTCGTAGCGGAGGGCTTCGGGCCCTCCCACCTGGTGCACGCGCACTGCCTTCATCGGCAGACCTCCCACGACGGCAGAGGCGCTCCGCGCGCCGCCGCTGACGGCATTATCCTACGCGGCGGCCGCGGAGGTGCTGTTCAGGACGATGCTAGCCGCCGTTCGGGTCGAGGGCCGGGCCCGCGTCGCTCGGGGTGATCCTGCCGGTGGCGGGGCCGGCGGTGGACTGCAGGCCGTTCCATACCTGGTGGGCAAAATGCAGCAGCCCTTCCAGGGACCACAGGGTGGGGGAGTGCGCCGCCACGGCGGCCGTCGCGGGGGCCGTCGGGCGGGGTGCCGGAGCGGCATGCAGCGTCGCCGGGAGGACCAGCGCGGCGCACAGCAGTGCCAAGGCGAAAGTGCGTGCGGGAAGGGACATGGTGCGACTCCTTCACGGCGGCTGGGCTGAGACGGCCTCAATTGGCCGCGAGCCAGCCGCAGGGGATGAGACGTGTCAAGGGTCCAGCGCCCGATGTCTGCCGGGAGCCGGGCGCCGGGGGCCGATACCGCCGGAGGCCGGCACCGCCGGGGGGCCGGAGGCCGGGTGCAGCGGGCTGCCGCCGTCCCGCACCTCAGGCCAGCCCGAGCCGCCATGGCTCCGGGCCGCGGGGACGCTCCCGTTCCAGCACCGCGGCCAGCCGGCGAGCCAGCTCGACGGTCAGCCGCTCCTCTTCGCAGGCGTGCTGGAACAGCAGCAGCGCCGCCATCGCTTCGCGGTGTACGTCGCGGGAGGAGAAGACCGGCAGGATGTCCAGCGACAGGCGCTTGAGCTCCTGCAGGTTGCTCTCCTGCGCGTAGAGGATTCCCAGGTCGAGCGACACCAGCGCCGCGTCGTAGCCGATGTCGCGGCGCAGGAATTCAAGCTGCACTTCGCGGAACGCCTGCTCGGCCGGGTCGCGCTGCCCCAGACCGAAGGCGATCCGTCCTTCCACCCAGCGCAGCCGCACCAGGTCCACCTGGTTGCCCAGGCGGCCCGCCAGCTCCTTGACTTCGGGCAGCAACGCCGCGGCTTCCTGGTGGCGGCCGGCAGCCGGCAGGTACAGCAGGAGGTTGTGCTTCAGGCAGAGGATCAGCCGGGGGTCCCGTTCCTGGTCGATCCACGGCGCCGCCTGACGCAGCGCCAGGATCGCGCCCTCGACGTCGCCGCTCTCCTCCAGCGTGACGGCGCGATTGACCAGCGATCGGCCAGCCAGGTGCAGGTCGCGCAGCTCGGGATCGTCGCTGGTGTAGGTGGCGATGACGCGGTCCAGCAGCACCAGCGCGTCGGCGAAGCGGCGCTCGTCGCGGCGCAGCGACGCTTCCAGGTCCAGCACCTCGGCCTCGATGCGGGGGTTGCCGGTGCCGCCGCGCCGCAAGTGCCCATGGGCATCCAGGAAGGCGTCGCCGGCGCTTTGCGTCTCGCTGATCACGCGCCGCGCGTTGCCCAGGTGGGCGCAGGCCAGCGCGCGCAGGTCCGCCACCCAGTCGCGGTCGTAGGCTTCGCCCAGGTGGTCGGCGATCTTGACCGCCAGGACCGCCAGCCGCACCGCGACGGCGGGGCGCTGGATGGTGGCGTCCAGGCTCTTGCGCAGCAGCAGGCGGCACAGCCCCCAGGTCTGCAGCGCCCCGTCGTCCTCCACCTGGCGCAGCTGCTGGTCGTACGGCAACGGTTCCAACCGCCGCCACAGCTCGGGCGCGTCCAGGCCTTCGAGCACCACCACCATGTCGTCCCAATGGCCGACTTCGATCCGCAACCGCCGCATCTCGTCATGGATCTCGCGGCAGCCGGCGCAGACGCCGATCAGGTGAGGGATCACGACCTGCTGCAGCTCCTCCACCTCGATCCGACCGGACGCCAGCCGCGCCAGCGTTGCCAGCGACAGATGTCGATCCTCCATCCATGCTCCTTTGTTCCCGCAACTCCGCCAGGGGGCAGCGGGCAATCCTTGCCCCTCATCCATGTCGCGGCACCAATTGACGCTACTTTGTGCCTGATTCGGCAACAAATTTTTGGACGTGACGCGGCGATAGCGAAAAAGAACCTCAGTCGACACCATCGCGTCGCCTTTCGGCGCAACATAGATTAAGCCAGAAAGTTAGAAATTTCAAATAATCGTGTATCTGGTTGGGGTCGGCGTTGGTTCTGGAGCGCTCCAACGCGGAGGATCGGCGGGCGCCCGACCTACGAGCGGCCCAACGCGAGTACCTCGGCCGCGAGCCCGGGCGCCCTACACTAGCTTGGGGACAAGCCGGCACAGCCTCGGCGCCCGCCACCACCGCTGGGACCAAGCCCCCCGCCGAGGTCCCCGCGACCAAGCAACTCCGCTTCCTGGAGGCGTGGGGCTAGAATACCCGCCGCCCGGCTCGCCCTTGGAGGGTGCCGCCGGTTGTCCGAATGAAACGGCGCCTGCTGCCCCCGCTGCTGATCCTGGCGATCACCTTGGGACTGCTCGCCCTGGCCGAGGGCGGCACGCGGCTGGTGCTGCGTCTGCGCGATGGGGTCTGGCCCGAAACCTCGGTCAGCGCGGTGCGGCGCCAGCAGAACGAGGTGCTGCGCCTCTACCGGCGGCACCCCTTCCTGAACACCGCGCCGCACGCCGCCACGCGGGTGCATGCCTTTGGCAAGGAAGCGTCCTTCAACTCCCTGGGCTACCGCTCGCCCGAGCGCCCCCTGGCGCGGCCGCCCGGCACGCTGCGCATCCTGTGCGAGGGGGGCTCGACCACCTTCGACCTGCTGGCGGCGCGCGACGAGCAGACCTGGCCCTGGCGGCTCGAGCAGAAGCTGCGGGCGGGCCGGCCGCAGCTGGAGGTCTGGAATGCCGGTTTTCCCGGCTGGACGTCGCTCGAAAACGTCATCTCCCTGGCTGAGCGTGACGCCGACCTGGATGCGCGGCTGGTGGTTCTCTTTCAGGGCGACAACGACCTGCAACCGGGAGGCTGTCAACCCTTCGACCGCCAATACGAGCACTGCCACGCCGGCCTGGTCGTGCGCGCGCTGGGTTTCGATCCGCCGCCGCTGCCGTGGCGCTCGCGCAGCGTCCTGCTGGAGCGGCTGCGCACCGCTCTAGGGCGCCCGGTGGATCCCTGGGCGACGCTCGAACCGAACGAGGCCCGGCACCCCGGCCTGGAGCCCGCGGCAGTCGCCACCTTTGCCCGCAACGTCCGCTCCCTGATCGGCATCGCCCGCGCCCACGGCGCCCGCGTCGCGCTGGTCACCCAGACCGTGCGCATCCGCCAGGCCCACCGCGCCGAAGACCTGAAGTACCTTGCGCAATGGCTGCCCGGCCTGCAGCCCGAAGCCGCGCCCGCCCAGCTGGAACGCCTGAACGCCGTCCTGCGCTCCCTGCCCGCCACCGCCGCCGCCGCATCCGGCGACGTCTACCTGCTCGACGCCGCCGTAAGCGTCCCCTGGCAGGACGAAGACTTCGCCGACCCCCTGCACTTCTCCGACCAGGGCAGCGAGAGGCTTGCCGCCTACCTGGCCGGCGCCCTGCCGCTACCCGCGCCGCAAGCGCCCTGATCGGGCAAGACGGTTCCCCTCGTCCCCCCGGCCCGATCGCGGACGCGCCGCAGGCGCGCCGCGGTCGGGGCAACCGAGCGCTACCGATTGCGGCCGCTTCCGGCGATCAGCCCGGAGGCGAGCACTGCACGCACGCGCTGAGCGCGCACAGCGACACCGTGGGCGCGCACGTGTACGTGTACTCATGGCCGCCAGCCGCCGCGGCAAGCTCGTCGGGGTTCATCTGCAACAACGTTTCGCGACTGAGGATCATCTTGCGAGTGCTACGGGTCGTCCCGTTCCGCTTCATCAGGCGTCTCCCTTTCAGAGCGACACCGGCGCCCACGCATCGTCGCCCGCCCAGCCACACGGCCGCGGCAGATCGCGATCGTCCAGCGCCGTCGTCGCCGTCCATCTCTCACAGTGCGCCCCCCGCTCGCAAATGCGCCGCCGGGAACACGCTCTTGCCATCGGCGCGCAACCTCCGACGCCGTTCATCTCGACTCCCAATCCGTTCCGCGAACCGGCGATCACCTTGGTCTTGTGAATTGTCCAACCTGCTCGACCGGATCGTCGCGCTCGCCCCTACCTACCGCTATCGGTTCGTCGGCGCTCGGCTGGTACTCTACCCGGTCGACACCCTTTGGGATCTGCGGATCGATGACTTACGGCTCGGTCCGGGTCAGCGACGCTGGGTTGGCGATGCGCTCGTTGTGGAACTCCGGCGCCGTGTTCCTGCCCTCGCAGCGCTGAACCCGCCGTGGACCTTCGGTGATCCGGGGAGCTTCGTCTACCAGGATCAAGTGTCAGTCATCGGACCTGCATCCATCGTAGAGCTCCTCGTGCAGCTTCTTGGTCAGAGGGCTTCCGCGAGTTTTGTCGTTTCTAAGCTCGGAGGCGAAGTGAAGACCTTGTGGCTGAGCTCTGAAAAACTGATCGCTTCGCTCAAGCTGATAGCCCCAACGACCGTCCTGCGGCGACCGGGTGACACAGTACGTCTGACCTTAGTCGCTAACCTTTACGATGGAACGCGCCAGGTCCTCACCCCTCCCGCCTGTGCTACTGAATACGTCACCGGCAACCCCGGCATTTTGAAGGTTGACTCTGACGGCCTGGTCACCGCAGTCCGCCCCGGGGAGAGCTACGTCAACGCCATCAGCGAGGACGAATTCGACTCCATCCCAATCCGGGTGGAAGGCGCAGGGTCGGGGGGTCATAGCCGTTGAGCCCCTTTGACCTTGCTCAGCTCCCGGTCGAAGGTGCCGAGGGGAAGGTGTCCGGCTTTACGGGCCACCTCCAGAATGAGGCAATCTGAAAAACCCAAGGCGGGGCGGCTCTTGAAGTGGCTCAGCGCCGCTGCGACGACCTCGGCGTCCTGCACCGTCAGCTCTCGGTGGTTGAGGAACATCTCCACGGCGGCGGCGATCTTTGCCGGCCCGAGGTTGTAAGCCGAGGCCAAAACCCACATGGCCTCCACCAGAACAAGCTGAGGCACCCAGGCGCCGCCAGACACGAACGCTTCAGCGGCCAATGTCTGGGCTGGCTCGTCTCGCGTCGCCAGCCTGACCAGGACGTTGGTGTCAACGGCGCGCATACCTGCCGCGAGCGTGCTCGCGCAGCCCGTCCTTCAGCTGCTCCAGACTGCGCGGTGCGGGTGGTTCGGCGAACAACGCCCGATGAATATCTTCTGAGCTGTAGCACCCCGCGCGCCGCACTACCATGGTTTCGCCGTGTTGCTCCCATTCGAGAACGGAGCCGGGACCGACGCCCAGCCGGCGTCGAACCTCGGCGGGCACCGAGATCTGGCCCTGGGACGTCAATTTGGAGGAGGCTATTTTCATGAATGTAAATTACCACGGTAAGGAAGCGGTCGCAAGGAGCGAGCCGGTCTCGACAAAACCGCGGTGGCCGCCGTTGCCGCTGCTGTCGTTTGCTGCGGGGTTGATCAGCGTCCTGCTGGATCATCTTGCACGGTGGCATCGGAAGGAAAATCATTGGGTGTTTTTCCACGACTAAATGTCGGTTACACAAGGGGAAGAGCGCAGGATAGCGTCCGCGCATGGACGAGAAGGTGGCGCGCGGGGCGGGGGTGGGGCATGTCGGGATGCAGGTGATGGCGCGGGTGCTGAGCGGGCGGGCCGAGGGGGAGGAGCTGTGCCAGCAGCTGCTGCCGCACATCGTCGGGCAGTGTCCGGAGTGCGGGCGGCTGCTGGCGCAGCTGGATCGGATGCGCCGCGAGGCGGCGGCGCCGGACGCGTTGATCGCGGCGGCGGAGTGGCCGGCGGCGCCGCTGTTGTGGGACCGGCTGGAGCCGCTTTCGTTTGCCGACCAGCTGCGGGCGGTCGCCGGCGAGGAGGTGTTTCATACCTGGGGCCTGTGCCGGCTCTTACAACTAAAAAGCGGCGGCGTGGCCGGCGATCATCCGGCGCAGGCGGGGCGCCTGGCGCAGCTTGCGGTGGCGGTTTCGGATCGCTTGCCGGCGGCCTACGATCCGGATTGGGTTTGCGACCTGCGGGCTCTGGCGCTGGCCTACCTGGGCAACGCGCGCCGGCTGCTGGGGGAACCTTGGGGCGCGGCGGATGCGCTGGCGGCGGCGCGGGTCGAGCGCCAGGCGGGCACCGACGATCCGGCGATCGAAGCGGAGATCCTGGTGTTGGAGGCGCTGGCGCGGCGCGACCAGGGCCGCGTGTCCGAGGCGGCAGCCCTGTTGCAGACGGCTCACCAGCGCTTCGCCGAAGCGTTTCATGGCGATGCCGGGCTGGGGAGCGGCCAGCTGAGTGTGCGGGCCGCCGGCGCCATTCACTTTGCGTGCTGCCTGTATCGCGACGGACAGCCGGCCCTGGCAATTCTGCGCGAGGCGGCGGGGCTGGCTTTCGAGGAGCAGCTGGCGGACGGCGCCGGCGCCGATCCCGACGCTGCCGGCGGCGGTTTGCGCCGCGAGGGCGAGATCTGGTGGCAGTTCCGGCTGGCGCACATGGCGGAAGCCGCGGTATCGCTGCGGCAGGCCGCCGAAGCTGCCGATCGCCTGGGCGACGCGGCGATGGGCGCGACGCTGCGCAGCGTCCTTGCCGGCATAGGTGCCGGTCATCCCCAGAAGGGCGTGACCGGCGCCGGCCGGGACGCTGCCAACGCTGCGCCTGAAGGGTAGTCGCTGCCGTACCTTCCCCTCCCCCTTGCGAGGACATTGCCGATGGCTCAGGACCGCAGTGACGAACGCAGCGAACGCCCTGCCCCAGGCGAAACGCCCTATCGGTGGTTCTTCGCCGCGGATCGCAGGTCGGGAGGAGAGGCGCCGGTGGCGAGCCTGGCCACGGCGCGCGAGGATGCCGCTCTGGCGGCGCAGCTGTTGGGCATGCCGCGCGCCGAGCGTTTGCAGCTGGCGCGCCGCGAAGCGCGCTGCCATCGCCTGACTCTGGTGGCGCTCCTCAACGTCCGCGCCGAAATCGCCCTGCTGCGGAGGGAGGGCGGCAACGCCGGCGAACGCGACGCCGAGCTGGCGACGGTCGTGGCCGCCGCCCTGCAGCGCGATCGCGGCGGCCGCGTCTGGAAGGCCGGGGCGCTGGCGTACTGGCTGTTCGGCAAGGCACGCCTGGATGGCGGCGACGTGGAAGGTGCGCGCATCGCGTTTTCGGAGATGTTCGGTTTCATCGTCGACAACAATCCCACCGAAGAGATGGCGTTGGCGGCCGCCGGCTGGGCGCAGGTGGATCAGCAGGCGGGTTGCCGCGAGGAGGCGGTGGCTCACTTTCAGCGCGCCGCCTACCTGTTCGCGCAGATCGATGGCCGCGCCCCCGCCGGCGCATGCCTGGCGGAGGTCGGCTTTCTCCTGCTGGATACCGGCGACTGGATGCTGGCGCGCCGCAACTTGCAGCGCGCCTGGCACCTGCTCGCCCCGGCGCTCGCCCCCTCGATGGCCGCCCGTGTCGCGCTGGCCTGCGCCGAATGCGAAATCCTGCTCGAAGAGGGCTCCGGCGCCGGCTGGCTGGAGCGGGCTCGCGGCCTCTACGCCCTGCCGGCATCGCCCTTCGAGGAGCTGAGCCGCGCCTGGACGGAAGGCCGCATCGCCGCCCTGGCGGGCCGCCACGCTGAAGCCGAGCTGCTGCTGGACGGCGTGCGCCAGCGCCTGCTGGCGCAGGGCAGCCTGCGGGAGGCGGTGACGATCTCGTGCGACCAGCTCCTCGCCCGGCTGGAGACCCGCCAGCGGCGCGCGGCCGCCACCCTGATCCAAGGTTTGCGAACGGCCTTCCCGCTGGCCGGCGGCGAGCCCTGGGCCGCGGCGCTGCAAACCGTCAGCGACCTGGCCGCCCAGCAGGGCATCCCGACCGCCTGCCGTGCCGCCAGCGACCTTGTGGACCGCCTGCGCACCGCCCCCGCCGTCGCGCCAGGCCGCCCCGCCCTGCTGCCCTCCCTGCGCGCCCTGACCGATCGCCTGCTGCGTCACTGCGGCGAGCTGGAAGAGCCCCTGGGAGGCGCCCGCGGCCTCTGATCCCGGCCGCGGCGGGCACCCGGTGGCGGCGGTCAGGCCGGCGGCGGAGGCGGGGGTGCTTCCCCGTTGGCGACGATGGCGTCGGCTTCGATCTCTACTCGCATGTCGGGGGAGATGAGGCGCTTGACTTCGACCATGGTGCAGGCGGGGCGGATGTCGCGGAAGACTTCACCGTGGGCGCGGCCGATGGCTTCCCAGTCGTGCTCGATGTCGGTGACGAAGATGCGGGTGCGCACGACGTCGGACAGGCGGGCGCCGGCGCGTTCCAGGGCCGAGGCGACGATGCCCAGGATGGCGACGGTTTGCGCGTAGGCGTTGCCTGGGCCTACGACGCGGCCGGTGGCGTCCACGGCGGTGGTGCCCGAGACGTGGATGTAAGGGCCGACCCGCACCGCACGTGAATAGCCGACGATCGGCTCCCAGGGCGCTCCGCTCGAAACCAGGGATCTTTCCATGCGGCCTCCTCGCGCGGGCGCGCGCGTCTGGAGCTTGCGGGTTGCGTGTGCTGATCAAGGCTAGCATGGACAGATGGCGCCACGGGGCGGCGGAGGCCACAGCGGAGGCGCTGCCGCCGTGGTAACATCTCGCTTCGAGGCGAAGAGCTGATTCAGCCCCTTCCGGTACCTTCCCAGCAAGGATTTGAGGTATGAAGCGCCACTCTGGCAACCCTCCGCCGACGGGGCCGCCGGCGCCAGGCCCCGGCCAGGAATCGGTGTGGGACTATCCGCGCCCGCCGCGGCTTGAATCGTCGCCGCGCTGGATCCAGGTGAGGTTCGGCGGCATCCTGCTGGCCGACAGCCGGCGCACGCTGCGCGTGCTGGAAACGAGCCATCCGCCGGTCTACTACCTGCCGCCCGCCGACGTCCGCATGGAGTACCTGGTGCCTTCGCCGCGCCGCAGCTGGTGCGAATGGAAAGGCCTGGCCAGCTACTACGACGTGGTGGTGCCTGACGCGGCTGCGGCTCGTCGCGCCGACAACGCAGCCTGGTTTTTTGCCGAACCGACGCTGCCGTACAAGGAGCTTCGCGGCTGGGTGGCCTTCTACCCTGCGGCCATGGATGCGTGCCTGGTGGACGGTGAACCGGTGCAGGCGCAGCCGGGGGATTTTTACGGCGGCTGGATCACCCGCGACGTCCTGGGGCCGTTCAAGGGCGACCCCGGCACGGCGGATTGGTGAGCGCTGGCCGCCACGCCCTGCAGCGGACGCGGGGATGGCGGCCGGGGCTCAGCCGGCTGGCGCCGGTGACGCCAGGCTGCGGGCCAGGCGGATGCCGGTGAACTGGAAGCGGGTGTCGGCGGGCCAGAAGTTGCGGTAGCTGGCGCGGATGTGGTTGGCCGGCGTGGCGCAGGAGCCGCCGCGCAGGACTCGCTGGTTGTCCATGAACTTGCCGTTGTATTCCATGAGCGCGCCGGCGAAGGGCTGATAGCCGGGGTAGGGCTCGTAGTGGTTGGTCGTCCACTCCCACACGTCGCCGCCCATCTGCAGCAGCTCGCCGCCGGGGCCGCTGGCGGCACGCGGGTGCAGGGCACCGCTGTCCAGGAAGTTGGCGGGCTTGCCGGGGAAGCCGGACAGCCGGGCGGCGTGCTCCCATTCGCGCTCGGTTGGCAGGCGGGCGCCCTCCCAGGCGCCGCCGGACTGGGCCTTCCAGCGCGCATAGGCATCGGCTTCGTAGAAGCTGACGTGGCACACCGGTTCGTCGGGGTCCAGCTCGCGCAGGCCGGCCAGGGTCCAGATCCGCCAGCTGTCGTCGTGGCGCTCCCAATAGAGCGGCGCGGTCCAGCCGGCGGCACGCGCCATGGCCCAGCCGTTGGCCAGCCACAGCAGCGGGTCGGCGTAGCCGCCGCCCTGGACAAACTCCAGGAACTGGCCGTTGGTGACCAGCCGGTCGGCCAGGGCGAACTCTTCCAGCCAGGCCGTATGGACCGGCATTTCGTTGTCCCAGCACCATCCGCCTTCAAGGTTGCCGAAGCGGTGCGGGCCGCCCCCGAACGGCACCCAGGCGACGCCGCCTCGCCTTGCTTCGCCCCGGCCGGCCCGCGGCAGCCGCCCTGCTGCTGCGGCGGCGGTGGCGGCGCCGGTTGCGAGGTGCACGCCCGTCGCGGCGCCCCCGCCGGCGCCGGCGGCAGCCGGTCCGGCGACGTACGGCTCGCGCAGCTCGGCGATGTTGGAGCCCAGGATGTGCTTGATCTCGGTGACCAGCAGCTCCTGGTGCTGCTGCTCGTGCTGCATGCCGGTGGCGGTGAGGAAGCGCAGGCGCTCGAAATCGGCCCGCGGCGCGTTGGCGATCAGCTCCTGCATGCGGCCGTCGACCGAGGCGCGGAAGGCGTAGATTTCCTCTGTGGTCGGGCGGGTCACCAGGCCGCGGCGATCGCGGGCCAGGCGCGGCCCCAGCGACTCGTAGTAGGAGTTGAGGGCGTAGTCCAGGCGGTTGTCGCTGGCGTGGCGGCGGCCGAACGGTTCCAGGATGTTCTTGGCGAAGAACCAGGAGGTGTGGCCGAGATTCCACCAGGGGGGGCTGACGTCGGGCATCGACTGGATGCGGAAGTCCTCCGCCTTGAGCGGCCGGCAGAGATCGACGCTGCGCTGCCGCACGGCGAGGTAGGCGCCCCACAGCTGCTGGCGGGCGTCGTTTTCCACCTGTTGCTGCTCCGGCCCGGTGCCGGTGCGCGGCGTGCTCAGTACGGCAGATTCAGGGGTGGCGTCCATGTCGGTCGTGCCCTCCGCGTGCGGCGATTGTACGCTTACCATGTTGATGAAACGCGCCCGGACACTACAATCATCCCGTGGCGGTCTGGTGCGATGCCGCGCTCGCGTTGGGCGCGGCCAGGCACTGCCGCAAGGAGGATGCCATGGCGCGTGCCGTCTGGAACGGTGCCGTGCTTGCCGAAGCCGACGACTTCGAGGTCGTCGAGGGGAACGTGTACTTCCCGCCCGCCGCGGTCCATCGCGAGTACTTCCGCGACAGCCCGACCACCACGGTTTGCGGCTGGAAGGGCACGGCCAACTATTACAGCGTGGTGGTGGACGGCCAGGAGAACGCCGACGCCGCCTGGTACTACGCCGAGCCGAAAGCGGCGGCCTCCCGCATCAAGGATCACGTCGCCTTCTGGCACGGCGTGACCGTCGAGCGGTAGGTCCCGGCGCACCCTTCCGACCCCGGCGGCGCACGGCGCAGCCCGGCGCACGGCGGGGCAAAATGGGGTAGGCTTCGCGTCATTGAATCTTTTCGGCATCCCGACTGCCGAGGCCTGCCATCAGTCGGAAGGAGGAAGGAATGACCGTACCAAGAGGGTATGCAAGGATGGGGCGTCTGGGGCTTGCCCTGGCCGTTGCCGTCGCGATGTTCCTGCTGGCAGGTGCCGTCGCTCCGGCACACGCCGCCGCCGCTCCGGCCGCCACCGCGGCCGCGCCCATCGATCTGAACACGGCGAGCCAGAAGGACCTGGAATCGCTGCCGGGGGTCGGTTCGGCGACCGCAAAGAAGATCATCGCCGGGCGGCCTTATGCCGCGGTCGCCGATCTGTCGCGCGCCGGGGTGTCGGCCAAGACGATCGACAAGATCAAGGGCCTGGTAACGGTGAGCGGCGCCCCGGCGGCGCCTGCCGCACCGCCGATCCAGGGTGCCGCCGGCCCCAACACCGGCCGCAACGCCACCCACACGCCGCCGCAGACGTTGGCCGGCGCGGCGCCGGCTGCCAAGGTGGACCTCAACAGCGCCAGCGAGAAGGACCTTGAGACCCTGCCGGGCGTCGGCAAGGCGACGGCAAAGAAGATCATCGCCTCGCGGCCGTACAGCACCGTCGAGGACCTGTCGCGCGCCGGCATTTCGGCGTCGACGATCGCCAAGCTGGCGCCGCTCGCGACCGCCGGTCCGTCGACGATCCCGCCGGCACCCACCGGCCCGGCGACCGCTCCTGCCGCGGCACCGGCAGCACCCATGGCCCCGGCCGCGGCGCCCGCCAAGGGCTCGGCAGCGGCGGCCTCGACTGCCGCGGTGCAGCCGCCGGCGCCGGGGATGGTGTGGGTCAACCTTGAAACCAAGGTCTATCACTACGCCGGCGACCGCTGGTACGGCAAGACCAAGAAGGGGCAGTACATGACCGAGGCCGACGCGATCAAGGCGGGATATCGCGCCGCAAAGAACGGCCCCAAGGGCGCGACGACGGCGCCGCCACAGTAGGGTAGATAGCTCGCCGGTGGCGCCGCAGGCGGCGCCAATGGGGACCGGCCTCCCGCTCGGGAAGGCCGGTCCGCGGAACAGTTGAAGCGGCGCGCATGGCGCGGGGCTGACGCCGCAGACGACGGGAAAGGTGGTACGGAATGGGCTTTCTAGACGAAATCCTGAGCGCTGCGAAGGCTGCTCCGGCGCTGAGCGGCGCACTTGAAGGCGGCGGCGCCGCGGCCGCTCCTGGCACACATGCGACGTTGGTGCAGGAAGCGATGGGGCTGCTCAACCAGGACAACAACGGCGGCCTGCCCGGCCTCATGCAGCAGTTCGAGAGTCAGGGCCTGGGTCACCTGGTGCAGTCCTGGGTGGGGCCGGGGCAAAACCTGCCGGTCACCGGGGCGCAGCTGCAGAGCGTATTGGGCAACGACCGGTTGCAGCAGCTGGCGGCGCGCGTGGGCCTGCCGCCCGATGCGGCGGCTTCGGCGCTGGCCGCGGTGCTTCCCTCGCTGATCGACCGGGTGACGCCGGGCGGCAGCGTCGAGCATCAGCTGCTGCAAGAGGGGCTGACCTGGCTTGAGGGGCAGCAGCGGCCAGCGTGACGCTTCCCGGACCCGCCTGACCCCGCGAATCCGCGAACCGTGGAACGCGGCGGCGCGCTGCTGCGGTGGCGGCGCGTATGACATGCAAGGAAGGGAGACAAGATGATCAACCGATTGGCAGCGACGTTCGTGATGGTGGCGCTGGCGGCCGCCCTGCTGGTGGCTCCGGCAAGCGCCGCGGCGCCCAAGACCTACCAGGTGACGGGGCCGGTCGTCGAGCTGAACGCGGACACCATCGTGGTGATGAAGGGCAAGGACCGTTGGGAGATCGCCCGCGATGCCACGACCAAGGTGACCGGCGACCTGAAGGTCGGCTCCAAGGTGACCATCACCTATCGGATGAGCGCCACCGCCATCGACGTCAAGCCCGACACCGCCTCGAAGGCCAAGAAGGGCGCGGCAGGCAGCGGCTCCGGTACCGGCACCAACTGACCTCCCGCCGGTCTGCGACCTGTGGTGATCCCGCCGGCCGCCGGCGGCCCGCATCGTGTCGGGTCCGCCGGCCGGTCCGGGCTTTGCATTAGCGCGTGGTGCATGAGCACGGGCACTGGTACTCTATAGATCATGGAAGCGCTCGACACCCACGCCCCCGCGGCTGGGCATGACCACAACCATGCCCACGGCCATGGGCATGGGCACGACCATGACCACGGGCATGCTCACGGCCTGGGCCACCACCACCATCATGGCGGCGCCGGGGCGGGGCACGAAAAGCGCCTGCTGTGGACGCTGGGCCTGGCGGCCGCCTACATGGTGGCGGAGGGCGTGGGCGGTTACCTCACCGGGTCGCTCGCCCTGCTCGCTGACGCCAGCCACATGCTGTCCGACGTGGCGGCGCTGGGCCTGTCGGTGTTCGCCATCCGCATCGCGCGGCGGCCGCCGACGCCGACCCGCACCTACGGTCATTACCGCACCGAGATCCTGGCGGCGCTGGTCAACGGCGCCATGCTGGTGGCGCTGGCAATCTACGTCGTGGTCGAGGCGAGCCGCCGGCTGTCCGCGCCGCCCTCGGTCGACGCGCCGGTGATGATGGGGATTGCCGCCGGCGGGCTGCTGTTCAACATCGTCGGCATGCAGCTGCTCTCCGCCGGGCGGGAGGAGAGCATGAACGTGCGCGGCGCCTGGCTGCACGTGGCGACCGACGCGCTGGGCAGCTTGCAGACCATCATCGCCGGCGGCCTCATCTGGGCGTTCGGCTGGCGCTGGGCCGACCCCGCGGCGTCGATCGTGATCGCCCTGCTGGTGATCTACTCGTCGTGGTCGCTGCTGCGCGATGCGGTGGGCGTGCTGATGGAGGGGGTGCCCCGCCATCTCGACGTGGTGGCGGTGCGCGACGCGCTTGCCGGCGTCTCCGGCGTGGTCAGCGTGCACGACCTGCACGTCTGGACGATCACCAGCGGCCGCGACGCCCTGTCCGCCCACCTGGTGGTGGGCGAGGCGACGACGCGCAGCTTGACCCTGCAGGAGGTGCGCGGCACCCTCGCCGACCGCTTCGGCATCAAGCACGTGACGGTACAGATCGAGCAGGACGAATGCGGCGACGGCTGTTAGTCCACTCGAGCCTGCCGGCCCGCGCGACGCACTGGATGATCAACTGGACGGAGGACGGACGCGCGTGAAGGCGGCAGCGGTGGGCAAGGAAACGGCGGTTGGGCGGTACTTCCGCATCGAGCGCGCGCAGGACGTGCCGGCGCCGGACCCGCGGGCGGTGGACGTGGCGGTGCTCGACATGAATCACGGCTGGCCCAACCTGGGCCACGACTCGCTGGTGCATGCAATTCTGGAAGGCGATCCCGAGCGCCTCGCCGGCGAACGCGCCGGCGGCGTTCACACCCGCGTGCTGTCGTTCGACGTGCGGCGCTGCGGCATGGTGCCCGATCCTCCCGGCGCGGGCAGGCGGTTTGCCATCTACCTGGGCACCGGCGGCCCCGGCCATCTCGATCCGCGCCGCAACGACGGCGTGGCGCCCGAAAGCCAGGGCCTGGACGAAGACGCCAGCTGGGAGGCGCCGCTGTTCCGGCTGTTCGACGCGATTGCCGCTGATCCCGGCGCCGTGCTGCTGGCGGTGTGCCACACCTTCGGCGTGATGTGCCGCTGGACGGGCGTGGCGGCGCCGGTGCTGCGCGGCGCGGACAAGGGCGGCAAGAGCTCGGGAGTGCTGGAAAATCTCTGGACCGCCGAGGCGGCGTCCCACCCCTGGTTCGGCCGCTTCGTCAACATCGACGGCGACCGGCTGCGCATCGTCGACAACCGCCTGTTCGACCTGATCGAGGAGCCCAGGCCGCTGCCCGCCGGGTCGCTGCGCATCGGCCACGACACCCTGGGCGTCGGCGGTCCTGCCGGCGGCGCCCTGACGATGATGGAGTTCGCGCGCGACCAGGCGGGGGTGATGCCGCGCATCTTCGGCGTCAACCATCACCCCGAGGTGGTCGATCGCAACAACCAGCTGGTGGTGCTCGAAGAGATGATCCAGCGCGGCGACGTCAGCCCGGCGTGGGTGGCCGAGCGGCGCGAAATCCTCACCCACCGGCGCCCCGACGAGGACAGCGACAGCCGGTTGCGGCGCACCTCCGAATGCACCCTGCTCGGGCCGTTGCGCTTCCACCTGTACCGCCAGCTGCGGCTGCGCGCCGAAGCGCTGCACCTGCGCCCGGCGCTGCACGAGGACCAGGCGCTGCACGACGCCGCCGCGCCGGTCGCCTCCCAGACGCTCGCCTGACGTTTCCATGCTACCGAAACCGCCCTTTGCCTGGGAGCTGACGCCCGAGCGCGAGATCGCCTCGTTCGAAGCGCTCAAGCCGCGCCTGCGCGACGTCTGGGAAGCGCTCACCATGCGCGACGAGGAGCCCCACACGTCGGTCGTGGTGCCGTCGCTGACGCTCGACCGCGGCAGCCTGGAAAAGCTGACCGGCGCCAGCTTCTACGAGGAGCGGCTGCTGTTCCTGCTCATCCGGCTGCGCAATCCGCGGGCGCGCATGGTCTACGTGACCTCGCAGCCGGTGCACCCGTTGATCCTGGAGTACTACTTCCAGCTGCTCGCCGGCATCCCGGCGAGCCACGCGCGGGCGCGGCTCACCCTGCTGTGCGCCTACGACGCGACGGCGCGCCCGCTGACCGAAAAGGTGTTGGAGCGGCCGCGCCTCATCCAGCGCATCCGCGACGGCATCCAGGACCCTTCCCGCGCCTACCTGACGGTGTTCAATTCGACCGAGCAGGAGCGCCGGCTGGCGGTCCTGCTGGGCATCCCGCTCAACGGCGCCGACCCGCAGCTGGCGCACCTGGGCACCAAGTCGGGCAGCCGCAAGATCTTTCGCCAGGCGGAGGTGCCGCTGCCCGAGGGGATGGAAGACCTGCGCGACCAGAGCGACGTCCAGGAAGCCTTGGTGGAGCTGCGGCGGCGCCGGCCGGGGCTGCGCAAGGCGGTGATCAAGCTGGAGGACAGCTTTTCCGGCGAGGGCAACGCCATCTTCCGCTACCCGCGCGCTGCGGGTTCGGGGCGCGGCCGCGGCGGCTGCAGCCCGGCGGCGGTGCGCGACGCGCTCGCCGGCATCGAGCTGTCCGTGCCCGAGGAGACGCCGGCCAGCTATTTTGCCAAGTTCGCGGCGATGGGCGGCGTGGTCGAGGAGTTCATCGAGGGCAAGGAAAAGACCTCTCCCAGCACCCAGCTGCGCATCAGCCCCTATGGTGAGGTGCTGACCATCTCGACCCACGACCAGATCCTGGGCGGCCCCAGCGCACAGGTGTTCCTGGGGTGTCGCTTTCCGGCGCACGCCGACTACCGCATGCCGATGCAGCGCCAGGCCGTGCGCATCGGCGAGGTGCTCGCCTCGCACGGCGTGGTCAGCCGCTTTGCCGTCGACTTTCTCTGCTGGCGCGACGACCCACAGGATGCCTGGCAGATGGCGGCGCTGGAGATCAACCTGCGCATGGGCGGCACCACCCACCCGTACCTGGCGCTGCAGTTCCTGACCGGCGGCTCCCTCAACCCCGGCACCGGGCAGTTCTGGTCGCCCAGCGGGCGCTCCAAGTGCTACATCGCGACCGACAACCTGCGCTCCGAAAACTACCGCGGCCTGCTGCCTGAAGATCTGATCGAGATCCTGACCGAGAACCGCCTGCACTACAGCCATGGCACCGAGTCCGGGGTACTGTTCCACCTGATCGGCGCCGTGTCCGAGTTCGGCAAGCTCGGGGTCACCGCCATCGCCGACAGCATCGACGAGGCGGACTCCATCTACAGCCATACCCTGGCGGTGCTCGACCGGGAGACCACCTATCGCAATTGAGCGCCGGCGCTGCTGAACCGGGGGGCCGGTCCCCCCGGCAGCGATGCAGGCTGCCAGCCGATGCCAGATGCGGGTATCGTCTTGCGGAGACGATATACTGCCCGCCGGGCAGCGCCAAAGCAGGTTCCGGAATCCTACGCATCCGCTCGCTTACGGAGACGACCATGAAACGCTCTCCTCGCATGACGATTCAGCAGGCGACCAAGGACTACGAGGCGTGGCTTGCCGGGCAGCTCGAGATCGTGCCCGCCGACCTGGCGCTCAAGCACGAGCGCATGCGCGCCGCCGTGTTCCCGTTCCTGCGCGCCACCTACTATCGCTGGGCGCAGCTCTACCCCGAGCACTGCCACGACCTGTGCAGCGCGCCGCAGGTGCTGGCCGTGGGGGATCTCCACGTCGAGAACTTTGGCACCTGGCGCGATGCCGAAGGGCGCCTGGTGTGGGGCATCAACGACTTCGACGAGACCTGCACGCTCCCCTATACCCACGACCTGGTGCGGCTGGCGACCAGCGCCCACCTGGCGGTCCAGGACGGCCACCTGGAGGTGTCGCGCAAAGAGGCGTGCGACTCCCTGCTGGCCGGCTACCGCGAAGGGCTGGAGGCGGGCGGCAGGCCGTTCGTGCTGGCCGAGCATTCGCACGCGTTGCGGGACATGGCGCTGGCGCGGCTGCGCGAGCCGGCGCAGTACTGGGAGAAGCTGGAATCCCTGTCGACCTACAGGGAGGTCGTCCCCTCGCGGGTGGTCAAGGCGCTGTCGGCGCTGCTGCCGCGGCCCGATCTGCCGCGCCGCGTGGTCCACCGCGTGGCCGGGCTGGGCAGCCTCGGCCGCCAGCGCTTCGTCGCCCTGGCGGACTGGCACGGAGGCAAGATTGCGCGCGAAGCCAAGGCGCTGGCGCAGTCGGCGGCGATCTGGGCCCACGGCGGCCAGGGCTCGAGCAAGGTGCTGTACCAGACCATTCTCGACCAGTCCGTGCGCAGCATCGATCCGTGGGTGCGGGTGAAGCGCCGCTGGATCGTGCGACGCCTGGCGCCCGACTGCTCGCGCATCGAGCTGGCAGACCTGCCGCTGCAGCGCGAAGAGACCCGGCTGCTGCGCGCCATGGGCTGGGAGACCGCCAACGTCCACCTGGGCAGCCGCACGGCGCACGCCCTGCTGGTGGACCTGGCGGCGCGCGAAACCGGTTGGCTGCACCAGGCCGCGTCGGTGATGCTGGCCGCGGTACAGACCGATTGGGAAGCCTGGAGCAAGGACCCCGTGCCGCACGACAAGAGCGAAGCCGCCGTACGCCCGCGGCGGGTGGAAGCGGGTGCCGCGGCGGCGGCGGCGGCCGACGGCGACAGCGATGACCCGTTGCTGGCCGATCAAGCCCCGACCAGCGCCAAAAGCGCCGGCCAGAGGGAAAAGGGCGCCAAGGTAAAGAGCGACAAGACCGCCAAGACCGACAAGGTCAAGACCGGCAGGGGCAACAAGGGCGCAGTCAACGCGAAGGGCGCGAAGCCCGGCAAGTCGGCCAAGGTCGCCAAGGACGGGAAGGCGGAGAAGACCGGCAAGGCAGGCAAGGGCGACAAAACGGCAAAGGCCGTAGCGGACAAGAAGCCGGCCAAGGCTTCCAAGAGCACCAAGGCGTCCAAGCGATCCAAAGTCGCCAAGGCATCCAATCCGGCAAAGGCGCCCAAGGTTGCAAAGGCAGCAAAGAGCGGCAAGGCGGTCAATGTTGCCAAACCGTCCAAAGCCGCCAAGTCGCCCAACGGCAAGCCTGGCAAAGCAGCCAAGGGCGTCGCCAAGCCCGGCAAGGCGGCCAAGGTCGTCACCGACGGCGGCAGCACGTCGTCGCAGGTCGCCTCCGGCAAAGCGGCAGCCGGAACCAAGGCCGGCAAGAGCCGGCAAGCTGCCAAGAGCAAAGGGCTGGCCAGTGCAGCCAAGGAAGGCCGACGCCTCAAGCCGGCCGGCAAGGCCCCGGCGGAGGAGCCGGCCGCGCAGGTTGCCGCGAACAACCAACCTGGCGATGACCCGCAGGCCAGCTAAAAGCGGCCGGATTCCATAGGAAAGGGCGGTTGCTGGCGCGATGGCCGTGGGTCAGGTAGCCCGCCGGGGGGCGCCTGAAGGCGGTGCGAATCCTGCTAGGAGGGGCCGCCGCGATGGCCGATGAGGGAGCTGTAGGTGCGCAGGTGGCGGAAGGCGGCCGGCTTGTCGCCCAGCTGTTCGTAGAGGCCGCTGAGGTTGAAGTGGGCGTCGGCCAGGCGCGGGTCCAGCTGGATTGCTTGTAGATAGGCGGCGACCGCCTGCTCCAGGTGGCGCTGGTCTTCCAGGGCGACACCCAGGTTGTAAGCGGCGAGCGGGTCGGTTGGCCGGGCCGCCAGGGCCAGGCGGTAGTGGATCTCGGCGGCGGTCGGGTCGCCGGCTTCGTGCAGGAGGCGGCCGAGGTTCAGATGGGCGTCGGCCAGGTCGCGGTCCAGGTCGAGCGCGCGCCGGTAGGACGCCGTGGCCGCGGCGGGATCGTCGTCTTCCAGCTGGACTCCCAGCTCGTACCATTCGGCGGCGGTCTGGGGGGCCGGCCAGGGGGTGGCCGGGCCGGCACCTGCCGCGGAGGCGGCGCTCTCCCCGTCGCCGGTGACGGCCGACGCGACGCCCAGCGAACGGGCGCGGGAGGCCGCGGGCGAGGAGCGGGTGGTGTTGGGAATGAACGCGCCCGAGGTTCCTTCGCGCAGGCCCGCCCCATCGCGTTCCAGCTCGACCGCTTCGAAGTCCAGCAGGGTCTGTCCCGATTCGGGTTGCCAGGCATCGCCGCCGTCGCGCGCCACCACGGTGCCGCCCTGGGCCGAGATGCGCACGCCGGTGAGCGGCCGCCCCTGCGGCAGCTGCACGTGCAGGCGCTGCAGCACGGCGCCAATCCGTCGCCGCGGGATGTGGGCCGCGAGCAGCGACTTGGCGGTGCGCAGCAGCACCAGGTCCTGAAACGAAAACACCATCTCGCCGTGCGGCCCGGTCTGGGGAGTCACAAACCCGGCCCGCACACACGCGCGCACCTGCACTGGCGACAGACCGAGCAGCGATGCTACCTCGCGAGTCGAATAGCCAGCGCGACGCAAAAGAGGATCCATCAACCACGATTCTACTCTTCCGCCACAAAGAAGGCTCCCGCGGGATCTGTGTCCTCCTGAAGAAAGCAGCCGGACAACCTCGAACATAGAGCCCAAACGCCACGCCGCCTGCGCCTCCGAGGGCGAGTCAGGCGGTGTCGAGCGATCCCACGTGGGGCTAGGTTTTGGAGTCTTTGCGGCGGGGTTGCATGGGGGCGACCATGCGCTCGTCGCGGAGGGAGGTGCGGGGGGAGGGCTTGGGGGGCTTGCGGCTGCTCAGGGCGGGGGCTGCCGGTTCGCTGCGCTTGGGGCGTGCGGGGGCGGCGGCGGCACGGGTGGCCTTGACCGGCGCTTCCGCGGCGGGCTCTTGCGAGCGCGCGGCGCGGGGGGTGCGTACGGTGCCGCGCGGGCCGGCGGCGATCGGCTCGGGGGTGGCTGGCTCCTGGGCGGCTGCCGGGCGGCTGGCGGCGGTAGGCGCGGCGCCTGACGCGGCGGAAGCGAGGCTGGCCTTGAGGGCTGCCATCAGGTCGATGATCTGCGCCTTGGGGGCTTCGATCGGAGCGGCGGTGATGTCCTGTCCCGCGACCTTCTTTTCGATCAGGTCGAGCGTCTGCTGGCGGACCTCATCTTCGTAGGCATCGGGCTTGAAGCGATCGGTGGCGATCTGATCGATGATCTGTTTGGCTAGTTTGAGCTCGGGTTCGCGCACTTCGGCATCGCCCAGGGGCACTTCGGAGAAGGGCTTCAGCTCGTCGTGATAGCGCAGCTGCTGCATGATCAAGCCTTCTTCGAAGGGGCGCAGCAGCACCAGGTAATCCTTGCCGCGCGCGGCGTAGCGCGCCAGGGCGGCACGCGATGTCTGCTTCATCGCTTCGGCGAGCAGCCGGTAGGGGCGCTCTCCCCCCTTGTCGGGACCCAGGTAGTACGACTTTTCGAAATAGATCGGGTCGACCTGTTCGAGCGGCACGAATTCGGCGATGTTGATCGCGTTGGTCGCTTCGCGGGTGAGCGCTTTTAGTTCGTCCTCGGAGAAGAGCACGTATTGGCCCTTGGTGTATTCGTAACCCTTCACCATTTCGTCTCTGCCCACGACCTCATCGTCGACGGGGCACACGTACTGTTGCTTGAGACGCGAACCGCACTTGCGGTGCAGCATGTTCAGCTGCAAGCCGGTGGTTGCATCGCCAGTCGAATAGAGCTTTACTGGGATGGTGACCAAGCCGAAAGAAACCATTCCGGAGGCGAAGGGTCGAATGCTCATTGTGGCATTGTAGCATCGCTCCTACACACGACACAACAGTTGGGAACGACGTTGGATACGGGCGAAAAACAGCGCCAGGCCTTGCGTCGCAAGCTGGCTCGGATGGGCGCGTCGCGCGCCGCGGCGCCGATCACAAGCATCTCGCCGATGTTGGCGGAGACGCGCGCGCGGCCGTTTTCCGCCGCGGGCTGGATTTTCGAGCTGAAATATGACGGCTATCGCCTGCTGGCGGAGCGCGCCGCGGACGGCGCCGCCCGCCTGCGCTATCGCAGCGGCCGCGACGCGAGCGGCGACTTTGCCGTCCTGGCGCGGGCCGTGGCCGCCCTGCCGTTTACCTCCCTGGTGCTCGACGGCGAGGTGGTGGCGCTGGATCCCCAGGGGCGGCCCAGCTTCGGCCTGTTGCAGCAGCGCGCGGCGCCCTGGCCGCCGGCGCGGCGGCGGCGCGTTCCGGCCGGTGAGCCGGGGCACCCGCGCACCGCCGGGGCAAGCGATCCCAGCTTGCCGGTTGCCGCGACGGTGGCGCCAATCGTCTTTTTCGCCTTTGACCTGCTGGCCTGCGAGGGCTACGACCTGCGCCCGCTGCCGCTCGCGGCACGCCGGGAGGCGCTCCTGGAGGTGATGGCCGCCGCCGCGGCCGGCGCGGTGCTGCGCTGCGGCGAAGCGGTGGAGCAGCGCGGCGAAGATCTGTGGGCGGCCGTCGCTGCGTTAGGGCTGGAGGGTATTGTCGCCAAGCGCGCCGCATCGCCATACCGCGCCGGCCGATCGGCCGATTGGCTGAAGGTGCGCGCCGATCGCGTCGGCGACTTCGCCATCGTCGGCTACGGGCTGGCTTCGCCGGGCACCCTGGCCAGCGCCGCATCGGCACCGGCCAGGGCCGTCTCGGCCGCGGCAGGTACAGGCGCCTCGCCGGCGACGGCCAGGACCGCCGCGGGTGCAGCGGGAAGCGGTGCCTGGCGCCTGGCGGCTGACTTGCGCCGGCTTCACCTGGCGGTTTGGAGTGATGGCGGCTATCGCTATGTCGGCAGCGTCGGCAGCGGCCTTGCCGAGCAGAGCCGCGACCAGTTGGGCGCCCACCTGGCCGCCGCCAAACCGCCGCCGGCGTCGCGGCCCGGCAGACCGTGGCTGCAGGGGGCGCCGCGCCCCGACGCCCGGTCCGTCTGGGTCGCTCCCGAGTTGGTGTGCGAAGTCCGCTACAAGGAGTGGACGTCCGCCGGCAACCTGCGCCAGCCGGTCTACCTGCGGCTGCGCGGCGACAAGCGCCCGCGGGAGTGCGCCGCGCCCGTCCCCGCCGGCGACCTGGACGGCTCCGGCGGACCCGGCTGACGCCGACAGCCTTGGCCGGGGTCGACGCCGATCCCCCTTCGGCCAGGGCGGGCCAGATCGGGATGACCGGCTGGCTTGCGGCGCGGGCGATGAGGTTGCCGCCGGCGCGGCGTCAGCTCTTGTTGTCGGGCCAGATGACCAGATACCAGGGTTTGAGGACCTGGGTGGCGCTGTAAGGGGTGCGCTCCAGCCCTTCCGCCAGCTGTCGTAGATGCAGCAGGCGGTTGGCGTTGGCGAGGTCGGCATCGTCGTCGGTGGACCAGGTGGAGGCCCAGGCTGGCAGGCGCAGGCTGGCCGGATCGAGACGCGCTTCGACGCGCAGCAGGGTGAGCGGCAGGTAGTTGCCCACCCGGCTCCAGCGGACGCTGAGATGGCCGGCGGCGGCCGCGGCCGTTGCCGTGGCGGCGGTTGCGGTGGTGGCGGGCGGGTCAGGGTCCGCCCGTCGCGGCGACGCGGCGACGGCGGCATAGACCAGCGGTTCGCTCACGGTGTCGGCGACAGTGCCGTCGAACTGGAGGCGCTTGAGCTGGAATCCCGGCGGCGGCCAGGCGAGCGTCTGCGGCGGCGCATACCACGACGGCGGCCGTGCGATCTCGTGGATGGAGAGGCGCTGCAGGACCTGGGTGGAGTTGCTGCCGGTGCTGCCGAACATGGCGGCTCCGGCGGGGGTGAGCTCGACGCTGGCGGTGAGCCGTACGGCGCCCGGCAGCGGCGGGTCGACGTCCTGACGGCCGTAACGCAGGATCTGGACGTCCTCGCGCAGCGGCTGGCCGTTGAAGTCGAGCTGCCGCGCGTCGCCGCTTGCCAGGGTCAGGGGATTGGCCTGGGGCGCCGCCCCGCCACCGGCGGCGTGGATCGAATAGCCGGCGGTATCGAGCCCGAGCTTGACGTCCTTGATCAGCGGCAGGGTCAACGGCAGCTCGTGGATCAACAGCGGATCGATGCCGGTCGCCTCCATGGCTTCGCGCACCTTGTTCACCAGGCCCTCCATCTGGCCGCGGTCCTCGGTGAAGACGAACAGCAGGAACGGCCGCAAGCGGTCTGGTGCGGCGGGGTCGACCGCGCGGTAGAAGCCGACCGCGCCGCCGTCGCGCACCGAGTAGACCGGTCCGGCAAAGCGGCTGCGGATGGCGAAGACGTGAGCGCCCCAGCCGCGGTCGATCAGGCTGCCGATGGCGGACTGGACGCAGCGCGCGCCGGCGGCTCCGGCGCAGTGCGCATCGTTTGCCGAGCGCGGCAGGCCGTGCATGCCGTCGGTGACGAAAAGGTCGACATGGCGGCCGCCGTTGGGCGCCGCGGCGGCGGCGAACGAGCGGATGGTGGCGGCGACGTCGCTGCGCGGCGCCCGGTCGTAAAAAGCCGCCGAGCTGGATGCCGCGAGCAGCGCCTGGGCCGCGGGTAGCTCCTCGATCGCGGTATCGACACGGCGCACGGTCAGCGGCTGCGCGGCGTCCAGCTGGTCGGCCACGCCCTCCAGCGCGCGCAGGGCGCGCGAGTACTCGAAGGCGCCCGCCGCATCGGCGAACCCCCGCATGCTTGCGCTCGCATCCAGGTAGAGCACGGGCGCGCCATCGGCGGAACGGGCCGGGGAAGAGTAGAAGGACGGTGGGACGACCTCCGACTCCTGGATCCATTCCATCAACGTATGGTGGGTAAAGGTGGCATCCGCGGGGGGGCGGCCGCAGTACCCGCAACTCGCCGCCATCAACGCGAGCGCGATCGATCCCTTGCGGATGCGCGCTGATCCCGACCGATGCGCCTCTTTGTGCTCCATGGTTTTCTCTTTGCGGAATCAAAGCTCCAGCCTGTCGAACCGCCACCGGCCCCGCCGGGCGGCGATCTGCGGAGCCGCTCACTCACTAAAAGACGCGAGGCAGGGGCGGCGAAAGGCTCAGGCCCCGGGCGGCGGCATGATCGATGCGCCGGACGCCGGCGCTGGGAGTAGAATTAAATGCGGAATGTCTCTGCCACCAAGTGAGGTGACGCGGCTCCTCAAGGAATGGAGCGAAGGCGACCCCTCCGCCTTGGACGCACTGGTGCCCCTGGTCCTTGACGACCTGCGCAGCCTGGCGCGCAAGCAGTTTCGCTGGGAGCGCGCCGACCACACACTGCAGCCGACGGCGCTGATCAACGAGGTGTACATGCGCCTGGGCGGCCAGCGCCACGTGCAGTGGGACGGGCGCGGCCAGTTCTTCGCCTTCGCCGCGACCCTGATGCGCCGCATCCTGGTCGATCATGCCAAGGCCAAACGCACGGTCAAGCGCGGTCTGGGGATGCCCGCGCTGTCGCTGGACGAAGCGATCGCGGTGCCTGGTGAAGACAAAGTGGACCTCAGCGCTCTGGACCAGGCCTTGAGCCGCCTGGCGCGGTTCGACCCCCGGCTGAGCCAGCTGGTCGAGCTGCGGTTTTTCGTCGGTCTGACCAACGAGGAGATCGCCGACGTGCTCGAAATCTCGGTCTCTACGGTCAAACGCGAATGGCAGATCGCCAAGACCTGGCTTTACAACGAAATGAACCGCACCTGACGATCGCGGCGCCGGGGCGCCGCCTTGGGGCCGAGCCCGGAGCGCCCGGTTCCTCGCGTCGGATGGAGAGGGGTAGTGGCCTGTAGTCATACCTCCCACTGCCGCGACGGCAGTTCTTGCCAGGATGTGAGGATACGGTGACGCCGGAGCGCTGGCAGCGCGTCAAGGTTCTGTTTGCCGCGGCGCAGGAGCTGGAACTGGGGGAGCGGGAGACCTTCGTCGTCAACGCCAGCGACGGCGATCTCTCGGTCAGCCGCGAGGTGCTGGACCTGCTGGCCGCCGCCACCGCGGTCGAGGCGCGCGACTTCATCGAGGAGCCCCCTCTTGGCCTGCTCGCGGCGGGCGGCGGCGCGCTGGCGCACGGTTACCGCCTGGGTTCCTATCGCATCGATCGCGAGCTCGGCAGGGGTGGGATGGGTGCGGTCTACCTGGCCCTGCGCGCCGACGACGAGTACGACAAGCAGGTTGCGATAAAAATACTGCGCTGGGGTATCAGCAGCGAAGATCTCGTGCAGCGCTTTCGCCAAGAGCGGCAGATCCTTGCCAGTCTGGAACACCCCAACATTGCGGCGCTGCTCGACGGCGGCACCGCCAGCGGCGGGCTGTCCTATTTCGTCATGGAGTACATCGACGGCGTGCCCATCGACGAGTACTGCAGCGCGCACCACCTGCCGCAGCGCACCCGCCTGGAGCTGGTCCGCGTGGTGTGCGCGGCGGTGCACGTGGCACATCGCAGCCTGATCGTGCATCGCGATCTGAAACCGGCAAACATCCTGGTGACCGCTGATGGCGTGCCGAAGCTGCTCGACTTCGGGATCGCCAAGCTGCTGCAGGTTCCCGATACCGCGACCCAGATGCTGATGACGCCGGCCTATGCCAGTCCCGAGCAGTTGAGCGGCGGACCGATCACCACCTCGACCGACGTGTACGGGCTGGGATTGCTGCTGCACCTGCTGCTGATCGGCCGCCTGCCGCTGCGCCCGTGGCAAGTGGAAGGCGCCGGCGCCCAGGGTGACACCACGGCACCGGCAGATGCGGCGCCGCCGCGGCGGGAGGCCGGCGGCAAGGAGCCGCCGCGATTGCGCGGCGACCTGGCCAGGATCGTCGCCATGGCGCTGCAGCACGATCCGGCCAAGCGCTATCCCTCGGCGCAGGCGTTGGCCAACGACATCGGGCGCTATCTGTCCGGCCAGCCGGTGGCGGCGCGCGAAGACAGCTGGGGCTATCGCACCGCCAGGTTCGTGCAGCGCCATCGGGCGGCAGTCGCCGCGGCGGCGCTGATGCTGGCGCTGATCATCGGGGCTGGCATTACCACCGCCCTGTCGCTGCGCAAGTCGATTCTCCAACAGCGCCGCGCCGAGGCGATCTCCTCGTTCCTGGAGCAGCTGTTCGCCATCCCGGACCCCAGCCGGTCCCGCGGCGGAACCGTCACCGCGCGGGAGGTGCTCGATCGCGGGTCGCGGGACATCCAAAACAAGTTGCAGGATCAACCCGAGATCCGTGCCGCGCTGATGGAGACGATGGTCAAGGTGTACGAAAACCTCGGTCTCTACAGGCCGGCGCTCGACCTCGCTCAGAAAACGGTGGCGCTGCGCCGACAGACCCTGGGCCATGACGACCCCGATCTGGCGGACAGCCTGCACAGCCTGGCCAGCGCGCTGCGTGAGTTGGGTGACAACGGAGCTGCCGAGCCCTACTTGCGTGAGGCATTGACGATCCAGCACCGCCACGCCCACGGCGACGATCCCGAGCTTGCGCGAGGCATGAACAACTTCGCCTCGCTGCTGCAAGACAACGGACATTTCGCCGAAGCAGAGCATGTGTATCGCGACGCTCTGGACATGAAGCGGCGCCTTAACAAGGGCGACAACGAGGACGTGGCGATGGGTCTGCACAACCTCGCCGAGTTTCTGGCATGGGATCGGAAGAACTATGCCGCCGCCGAGCCTCTGTATTGGGAATCCATTGCCATGCGCCAGCGGCTGGTGGGACCGGCACCCGACCCCCGCGTCGCCAAGACCTTGAACGACCTGGGGAACCTGTACCAGGACAAAAAAGACCTGATCGGCGCCGAGCGGCTCTACCGGCAGGCGCTCGCCATGCGTCTGGCGCTCAATAAGAACAGCCCCGAAGTGGCTCGCACCCTTAACAACCTGGCATCGCTGCGCCTGCAGCGCGGCGATGCGCGCGATGCGCAGACGCTGTTCCAGCGGGCGCTGGACGTCTACGACCAGGGTCACCTGGATCAACATTCTCTCGATCACGCCGTCATCTTGCGCAATCTTGCCGACCTGTTGTGCCGCCAGGAACCGGCGCAAGGCGAGCCGCTGGCGCGCCAGGCGCTGTCGGCCTGGCAGCACGCCAAACCCGGTAATTGGCGCATCGCCGACGCCGAAAGCGTGTTGGGTAGCTGTCTGGCCGGCCTGCACCGCGAGGCGGAGGCCGAGCCGCTGGTGAGCGCCGGCTACAAGCACCTGGCGGCGCAGCGCGGCGCCGACGATATGTACACGCAACAGGCGCTGGTCCGCGCGCAGGCGTTTTATGCGACGCGGCCCGCCGACGAACGGGCGCGCGCCACGCGCTCCCTGATGCAGGCTGCTGCCGCGGCGCCGGCAGCGTCTCCTTCCTCTCGCTGATCTTTCGGCGCCGCGCCGTCGGCGCGCCTGGCCCGCGCCGCCGAATGGCGGCGCCAACCACTACCGATTCCTCGGATACAGGGCACTAGCCGGCGGCGGCCGCGACGTCGCCGCCCATGCCGCGACGTCGCCGCCCATGCCGCGGCGCCGCGCGCGTTGCGGCCTTTCCGCCATAAGCCAGAAGCTGCCGTTACAACCCCATTGGAGGGCGATGCGGAACGCCTTTCCGATCGGGGATCCCCAGACCCGCAAGACGTCGTGCCACAAGACCCTGAGTGGTCTGAGGGAGAAAGTATGCGCCTGCGCCTCGTGCATCATCAAAAGGTTTCTTTTGCGATCGCCGCCGCCGTCCTGGCGGCCAGCCTGACCACTGCCGCCACCGCCGCGACCCGGCGGCCGGTGGCCCCCGCCGATACCCAGGAGTGGGGCAACGACATCATTCGCGTCAGCTCGGCCGATCCCGGCACGGCGGCGGTCGGGCCGTCGGGGGCATCGATCGCCAGCACCTCGGGAGGCGGTGACGACATGTCCGCCGTGCACCGCCGCACGCCGGGCGCCAGGACGGCGGACACCACTCCCACCGCCGACTACTGTCTGGAGCTGGACCTGTCCGACGATTCGTCGGGTCCCTATGTCGTGCAGCTGTATCTCGACACTTCGGACGACGAATCCACGGCCGCGGTACGGCGGCGGGCGCGCAGCGCCAAGCGCCTGGCCACCCTGCACCACACCTCGCCGCAGGACGATACGCTGAGCCTGACCTTCAACCTTGACACCACCGCCGCCGGCACGGTGCTGACCACCGGCGACATCGGTCTGATCGGGGCGATCTACGATGGCGACGACACTCTGGTGGCATCCGACGACGATTCTGGCGACCGCATCTCGGCGAGCCTTGCCAGCGGTTCGTACACTCTGGTGATCCAGGGAGGTGACCAGCTTGCCGGCGACTACGTGGTGACCGCCTCGCAGGGAACCTGCAGCGACGACTAGCAGATCGCTCCAACCATCATCACCTGTAGTTGTCGGTTGGGACCGGCCGCGCCGAGGGTGCGGCCGGTTTCTTTTTTGGGCCGGCCGGGGCAGCGCGCCGAGCGCTTGCTTGATCGTTGTTGCGTGCATGCGGCAAGGCATGCGTGTTGACTTGCGACGCTGCGACAAGTGCTAAGATTATTGAAATGGTTACGCCACGGGCGCGACTGTTCACCGAGTTCGTCCGCGCCCTGGCTGCCGGCGTGCCGATGGATGGCGGCCGGCTGCACGAGCTGCGCAGTGCGCTCCAGGCAGCGCTGCGCAGCGAGATGCGGCGCCGGGGGCTGTGGGACAGCCCGCCCGGCTACCTGGGAATCTACGGCTGGCGGACCTGGAGCGAGAGCTCGGCGAGCGGCGGCAGCCCGCTCGAAGAGCTGCTCGACGAATGCTACACCTACATCTTCGTCGACCGCTTGCGCAGCCTCACGGCTCAGCTTGCGGTCAAGGCGAACGTCGACGGGCTGGTATTCCTCGATATCAAGCACTTCTTGCACGAACGTCAAAAAGAGCACGATCCGCTGGGCTTCCGGGTCTTCGAGATGGTCTGGGCCGCGGTGCAGCACTGCCTTGCCGAAGGCCTGCTGCTGCTGATCGAAGGCGACCAAAGAGTCCGCAACGACACGGTCCTGGGCTTTGACGCCGGCGCGCCGCCGCCGCAACAGCCGGTCGGGCTGCGCGCGTGGGCGGCACGGATCGATGACGAGTTGCTCCCCGATCTGATCACTGCGCGCGGCGAGCGCCGAGATGAGGTAATATTAGAACTGGCGCGAAATCTGAGCGTTTTGCACCGAGAGGGGGTGACCGTCTTCCGCTTCAAAGACCTGATCGATCCATTCAAGGACGATGTGCGCGATCGCTGGGCGGCGATCCTGCGCGCCGAGGGCGGCCGTGAGGTCGAGGACGGCGACGACGCCCTGTCGGCGGCATGGGTCGAGCGCCCGGGAGTGCAGTACGAGGCGCGCGAAAGCTTCCGCGCCCTGGTCACGTGCGTGCTGCAAGGGCTTGAGCGGCTGGACGTGCCGGCAATGACTCGCACGTACCTATCCACGCTGTGGCAGTACCTGCGCCTTTACAGCGTCGAAGGCGGCGGCGACCCGGCTGCAGGCGCCGCCGCGGCGCAGCCGGCGGATTCTCAGGTGCGCCGGCGGCGCCGCTCGGGGCGCCCTTCGGACCGCACTCTCGCCGATCTGCTGCACATCCCGCGCGATCAATTGCCGCAGCTGTTCGCCACGCTCGGCCGCCTGGTTCAGGGATGCAGGTCGAGCGACGGCGCGCGCGTTCGGGAACTGACGGCATGAGGGTCGCCGCTCGCGGCACCACTCCGCGCGAGCCCCGCGCCGATCCTGCCGGCGTGCCGGGTGCGCCCGGCGATCTCTTCGTCTTGCGGCAGACGGCGCACTGCCCGTTGGAATGGGCGGTGGTGGGCAGCGACGGCGGCTCTCCCGCCCGGCTGCAGGTGGTTCCCGCCGACACCCATCCGGCGGCGGGCAGCGCCGACGTCAGGGTTCCGGCGCGCGCTGCCTCCGGCCCGCTCAGCCTGCGCTGCGGCTTCGCGCTTTGGGTGCCCGCGGCCTTTCTGAGCCAGGGCGTGCGGAGCGGCCGCCTGGACGATGCGGCACTCGCCCAGGCGCAACGCCGCATCGCGGACCTGCAGCAGGGGAACCCGACCGGTACGCCGCTGGACCGCGAGGCGGAGGGCGACCCTGAATACCTGGATTGGATGAACGACAGCGTCGAACCGGCGGCGGCGGCGATGCGCGCCGCCAGAGCGGATTGGGAAGCCGCACGCGGCGCCGGGCGGAACCAGGTCGCCATGCCGCACCGCCTGCCGCTGCAAGCCAGCTCGTGGGCCGCCGCCGCCCTCCTCCTGGTTGCGCTTGGGCTGTCGTGGACGACCTTTTCGCTGCAGCGCAAGATCGACGGGCTGTCGCAGCCGCTCTTCGATCTGCCGAACGGCGAAATCACGTTCGGCTCTCCCACCCGCGGCCCCGACGCCGGTTCCCTGGTCCTGACGGTGCCGCCGCAGACCGGTCACGTCCTGCTCACCCTCGTGATCGGCCCCAAGGTGCCAACCGGCGGCGCCGGCCGCTTGGAGATCCAAACCCTCCAGGGCGCCGCAATCTGGCACAGCCCGCCGTTCCAGCTCAAGGCCAGCGCCGAGATCAACATGGTGGTGTCGCGCGCTCTGCTGCCCGACACGTCCTATCGCCTCGCCCTGTTCGGCCAGGGCGGGGACCGCACCGATCCGCTGGAGATTTACAACCTGGAGTTTGCGCCCCCGCACTAGTTCTAGCTGCCCGCGCGTCGCAGCCCTGCGCGGGGCCGCCGACGACCTCGATCTGTAACCGGGACGGGCGGAAAAGGAAGCGGTCCAGGCGGCGATCCCTGCAAATATCCCTACCCGCCCGGACCTGCTTCCGAAAGGCGCGCCATCCAAGCAACGCGACAACCAGCGCCACAACGGCTCATCTCCGCAAGGCCGCCGCCGTTGCCGGTGGGGCGCCGCGCACCCGTCGAGTGGCCGCCGGGCGATCGGAGCGATACCCATCCGGCTTTTGCTGGCTCGGAATTCCACATAGACTGCGGTGCATGAACCATATCTTCCCCTGGGTCTCGGCTGGTTCGCCCGCGGCGATCGTGGTGGGCCTGGTGCTGCTGCTGTTGGGGCGGCGGCTGTTCTGGCTGTTCGTCGGTGTGGTCGGGTTCATGGCGGGCTGGTACTTCGTGATGGGGTCCTGGAACCACGCGCCGGGCGGGACGCAGCTGCTGCTGGCCCTGGGTGCCGGGGTGCTGGGAATCATCCTGGCGCTGGTGGCGCAAAAGATCGCCGTGGCGCTGGCAGGGTTCGCCGTGGGATGGTCGGCGGCGGCCTGGCTGCTCGGGTGGCAGGCGATGATGCTGCGCCCCGGCCAGCTGGCCGTGCTGGTGGCGGCCGGCGTGATCGCCGCGGTGCTGGCCGTGGTGGTGTTCGATTTCGCCCTGATCTTCTACTCGGCGCTTGCCGGGGCCAGCCTGATCGTGGAACATGTCCGAGCGCACCATCCCTTCAGCGGCGACGTGCGAATGGTGGCGCTGGTCGTGCTGGTGGTGATCGGCATCGCGGTCCAGATGCGCTTGCTGGAGCGAGGCCGCGCCCGCGAAGCCTGATCTGCCCTCGCCGTCTCGCGCAATGGGGGGCAAGGTCTGTCGCGACAGCGCGTGCCGTCCGCGCAGTGCGCGTCGTTGCCTTGACAGTCTAGGCACAGTTGATCTATGCTTGCCGTACATACCAAGGAGGCTCGACCGAACCACATGTCCCAGCAGCAGCCGCTTCCTCTTCTCCAGGGCACCCTGGATGCGCTCATCCTGAAGACCCTGAGCCGCGGGCCACGCCACGGCTACGCGATCGCGCGCTGGCTCGAAGAGGCCACCGACGACGCGCTGCAAATCGAAGAAGGCTCGCTGTACCCGGCCCTCTATCGCATGGAGCGCCGGGGCTGGATCGAAGCCGAATGGGGCATCTCCGAGCTCAACCGCAAGGCCAAGTTCTATCGCCTCACGGCAGCCGGCCGTTCCCAGCTGGAAACCGAAACCGAACAGTGGCAAAGCTTCACCGCCGCGGTGTCCAAGGTGTTGCTGCCGGCCTGACTCGTTCGACCTGATGATTCCGACCGCGGGGCGCCATGGCCGCCGGCTCCGGTCGCTGCTCTGGCGTCCGGGAGTCGAAGATGAGATCGCCGACGAGCTGGCGTTCCATCTTGAGATGCGGGCGCGCGACTATGCCGCGGCGGGGCATGCACCGGCCGCGGCGGCGGTGCTCGCGCGGCGCCGCTTTGGCGACCTGGAGGGGGTGCGGGCGCTCTGCCGCGCCATCGCCAGCGGCCGCGAGCGGGCGCGGCGGCGTGACCGCTGGCTGGCCGAAGCGGCGCTGGACCTGCGGCTCGCCGCCCGGCGCCTGAGCGGCTCGCCGGTGCCGACCCTGGCCGCCGTGCTGGCGCTGGCGGTGGGGCTGGCCGGCGCCGCCGTCGCCTGGCAGGTGGCGGCAGCGGTGTTTCGCCCGCTGCCCTTTGCGGCGCCGGCCGCCCTGGTGCGGGTGCGCGAGGTGAGCGGCCAGGGGGCCGACTTCGCGGTCTCCGCTGCCGACTTCGCCGTCTGGCAGCGGCGCCATCCGGGGATGCTGGGGGTTGGCGCCTATGAGGCTGGGATCGCCAACCTCGACGGCGACGCGCCGGCAGGCGTGGCGCCGCTGGCCGTGGCAACCGCCCACGCCAGCGCGTCGCTGCTGCCGCTGCTGGGCGTGCGGCCGCAGCTGGGGCGCGGCATCGCGGTGACCGAGGCGGCGCCGCACGGCAACCACCGGGTGGCGATCCTGTCGCACTCCCTGTGGGTCGGCCGCTTCGCCGCCGATCCCAACGTGGTCGGCAGGCTGGTCGGCGTGGACGGCGAGCCGGTCCGCGTGATCGGCGTCCTGCCGGCGGAGGTGCCGGCACCGGCCGGCGCGCAGCTGTGGATGCCGCTGCTGCCGCGCCAGCTGCAGGGAGCGCGGGCGCGCCAGCGTTTCAGCCTGGAGCTGCTGGGCCGCCTGGCGCCCGGCGTGACGGCTCGGCAGGCGGCCCAGGGCCTGGTGACTGCCGCGGCGGTCGCGGCGGTGGCCGGCGGGCCGGCGGCGGGCCGGGGAAGCGGCGTCGCGGTGCGCGTCGAACCGCTTGCCGGCGCCTGGACCGGATCGCGATGGACGCGCCGGGTGCGGCTGCTGCTGGCTGCCGCCGGGCTGCTGTGGCTGCTGGGCAGCGCCGGCGCCGCCAACCTGCTGTGGGCGCGGGCGTCGGTGCGCCAACGCGAGATCGACCTGTGCGCCGCGCTCGGCGGCGGGCGCCGCCGCATGGTGCGGCAGCTGCTTGCCGAAGGCCTGCTGGTGGCGCTGCTCGGCGCCGGCGCCGGCCTGCTGCTGGCGGGCGCAGCCGTACCGGCATTGCGCGCCGCCGGCGGCGGCTTGGCGGCGGCCGGCGACGCCGGGGGAGACATCGCGCCGCTGCCGCTGCCACAGGGGCTGGGCGCGAGCGGCGTTGCGGCCGTCCTGGCGCTGGCGCTCCTGAGCGGGCTGATGTGCAGCCTGGGGCCGCTGTCGCAGGCTGTGCGGCCTGGCATTCCGGAGACGGTGCGGCAGAGCGCGCGGCTCACCACGCGCCGCGAACGGCGGGTGCGGGATGCGGTGGTGGTGATCGAGATGGCGTTGGCGACCACGCTGCTGGCGGCCGCCGGCTTGCTGTGCTTGAGCTACCTGCGGCTGGACCGCGCCGATCCGGGTTTTGACGTCGACCACCTGCTGACGCTGCGCCTGGCGCTCAACGGCGCCGGCTATCCGCCGCCGCGCCGGCGGCAGCAGCTGCTGCGGCTCGAAGCGCGCGTGCAGGCCCTGCCCCAGGTGGCGGCAGCCGGCTTCATCAGCACCGCGCCGCTCGCCGCCCAACGCCCCAACGAGCCCTTCACCCTCGAGCCGGGCGCCGCCGGGCCGGGTGGCGGTGCCGCGGTGCTGGCGGCGGAGTGGCGCGTGGTGACGGCGGGGCTGCTGCCGGCGCTCGGCCTGCACCTGCAGACTGGCCGATGGCTGGGAGCGGCCGACGACGACCGCAAGCCGATGGCGGCGGTTGTGGATGCGACGGTCGCCGAACGGTGGTGGCCCGGCCTGCAGCCGCTGGGCCAGCGGTTGCGGTGGGGTGCGGCGCGCCGCGACCTGCAGGTCGTCGGGGTGGTCGGCGGGGTGCGCGACCTGGACCTGGAAGCCGCGCCGCGGCCGGTGGTCTTCCTGCCCTATGGCGCCGTCCCCTGGCGCTCCATGTCGCTGGTGGTGCGGCCGCGGTCCGGCACGTCGGCGGCCGGGCTCGCGTCGCTGGACGCCGCGGTACGGCGTGAGGTCGCGGCGCTCGACCCGGCGCTGCCGGCATCTGGCGACCAGCTGCTGGAGGCTGCCCGCCGCCAGGCGGTCAGCGGTCCGCGCCTGGGGCTCTGGCTTGTGGCGTTGTACGCCGGGGCCGCGCTGGCCCTGGCAGCCGGCGGCCTGTACGCGGCGGCGGCGGCGGCGGTGGTGCGGCGCACTGCCGAGCTGGCGGTGCGGCAGGCGTTGGGCGCCGCGCGCGGCGACGTGCTGCGGCTGGTTCTGGGGCACGGCCTGCGGCTGGCCGGCGCCGGCCTGGCGCTTGGCATCGCCGGTGCGCTGCTGTTCAATCGCCTGCTGGGCGGCCTGCTGTTCGAGCCGCTGGCGGCTGGCGCCCACCTGGCGATCTACGCCGGCACGGCGGCGCTCCTGGCCGCTGTGGCAAGCCTGGCCGCCCTGCTGCCCGCGCGCCGCGCCGCAGCCGTCGCGCCGGTTCTCGCCCTGCGCCGCGAGTAGCGGCCATTACCTGGCGGCGCCGTTTGCCGCGGTCACCGTCAGTGCCGCGGCGCGTCCGCGGGAGCGTCGGCGGCCACCAGGAGGCCGAGGTGCTCGATCAGCTCGGTCAGGAGCGCAAGGTATTCGGCCAGGTGCTCACGCACGGTGGCGTCGTCGGGGCGGCGCGCGAGCCCCCGCAGCAGGGCCATCTTTTCGAGCGCGTCGGGTTGGATGTGCAGGGCCTCGGCGGCCGTGCGCAGCAGCTCGGGGCGCGGGCAGGCCGGCGAGGCGCCGCCGGCGTGGGCCACCATTTCGACGATCGCCAGGAGCCGTGGCAGGCCCTGGACGATGCCCGCCCACAGTTGATCGGGGGTGGCGCCACGGTCGAGGATACGATGGCGCAGGCGCAGCTCGACGCCGCGTAGCTCCTGGAGAGCGGCAAAGCGCAGGCCGGGCGGCGCGATCTGCAGCCGTTCCAGGTGCACGTCGCCGTAGAGCACGCGATGGGTGAGGCGGACCTCCAGCAGGCGGGCGGGAAACAGCTCGGCGTCGCTGCGCAGCTCGGCGGGGGTGGCGACGAACGACGCCACCTGCGACTGGCGCTGGGCGGAGGTGAGGATCGGCGCGATCGGCAGCAGCGCCGTCAGCACCGCGTCCGCCAACACCACCAGGACGTTGGTTTCCGCCGCTCCCGAGGCGGCGCGGTTCTTGGCGGGTGTGCCGTAGACCGCCACCCCCAGCAGGTTTTCGCCGGCGGCTTCGCGCAGGCGTTCGACGAGACGGTCCAACATGCGCGCGGTGGCTTCTTCCGGCGATAAGCCCGTTTTGGGCAAGCTTGTGTCCTCCTGGTTTTCTAACGATGTTAGCAGTTGAGCCCGGTCGCTCTCACTTTCGGGGCCGATTCCGCGATGCCCGGTTGTCGCTCCCCATAGATAGGGTGCGCCGAGGCGGGCGATGTTCCCAGTCTGGGGTAGAGTTTGGGCATGTCTGCCGCGATGGAGCCTGCTCCGACGCCGTCGTTGCTTGCCGACGGCCCCCAGGATGGTCCGGCGCTGGTGCTGGCGCACGGCGCCGGCGCGCCGATGGATTCGCCGTTCATGGCCGAGGTCGCGGCGGGGATCGCGGCGTGCGGGGTGCGCGTCGTGCGCTTCGAGTTTCCCTACATGGCGGCGCGCCGCGATGGCGTGCGCCGCCCGCCGGATCGCGAAGCGACGCTGCTGCGCACCTGGGGCGCGGTGATCGCCGCCTTGGGCGGCGGGCCGCGTCTGTGCATCGGCGGCAAGTCGCTCGGCGGCCGCATCGCCAGCATGGTTGCCGACCAGGCCCAGGTGCGCGGCCTGGTCTGTCTTGGCTATCCTTTTCGCCCGCCCGGCGCCGATCCGGTGGCGGGCGCGCCGCAGCTGGCGCACCGCATCGCCCACCTGCGCGAGCTGCGCACGCCGGCGCTCTTCGTCCAGGGCACCCGCGATCCGTTCGGCGGCCGCGCCGAGGTAGCGGGCTACCCCTTGTCGAGCGCCATCCGCATCCATTGGATGGAAGACGGCGATCACTCCTGGAAGCCGCGCCGCGCTTCGGGGCGCAGCGAAGCGGACAACCTGCAGGAAGGAATCGCCGTGGTGGCGGCGTTCGTGCTGGGCGGCGACGGTCAGGACGCGGCGCCGCGGGGAGTCGGCGGGGATGGCAGGGGTGGCGAGGACGGCAGCGGCGGCGGGAACGGCAGGGGTGGCAGCGCCGCGCGGCGGTAGTCGTGCAGCCGGCCCACGTCGATGCGGACCATGCCGGCAGGGGTGGCCGGTTTGAACATGGTCGCGAAGGAGGCGCCCCAAACGACTTCGAACGCCTTGTAGGACGAGCGGGTATGGACGGTCTGCGAGAAGGTCTCGTCGAAGCCGGTGAGGATGATGAGGAACTCGGCCTCACTTGCCGTCAGCTCTTCTTCCGAAAGCCCGTACAGAGGGCTTTCGGCGTCGATCGGGTGGACGATCGTCCACGACAGGGGAAAGAAGGTGACGCGCGGCCGTTCGAGCGCCAGCGGCAGGAACGGGCGCACGCCGCGGCCGGGCGGCGAATAGGTGAACAGCACCCGGCACTCGACGTCGATCAGCTGATTGCTGCGCGAGTTGACGATGCGGAACTCGAAGGCGGCGCCGCCTTGATAGGGTGCGATCAGCGCCTGGCGGCTGAACACGATCTTTGCCGTCGGGCGGGAGAACCGCGCGAACAGCAGGCCGGTCGCCAAGGCGAAGCCCAGCAATCCGACCAACGATTCCACCGTCACCACCACGTTGGCGGCCAGGCCGTTGGGGCTGATCTGGCCGTAGCCGATGGTGGCAAAGGTCTGGACGCTGAAGAAGAACGCGCGCAGAAATTCGGTGCCGCCCGCCTCCGCCGGCGAAGCGCCGGCCAGCGCGCCGGGGCCGCAGGCCAGGTAGGCCCCCGCGAAGCTGGCGTTGAGCACCAGGTAGGCGGTGATCACCAGCCCCAGGAATCGCGGCCACGAGGTGGTCAGCAGGTAGTGGTACAGGCTGAGCGAGCCGAGCGGCCCCAGCCCCTCGCGGCGCACGTTGAAAGTGCCGTCGCGATTGAGGAACCGCTGGCGGCTTTCGCGCGCCACGACCGACCCGAAGCCCAGATCGCGGTCGCGATCGACCTCCCCTCCGGCGGGTTCCACCCGCGTCTCAAGGGTCGCCATGGCCGGCGAGTCTAACGCGTTTCGCGCCGGTGCTCCGCAGGCTCCCGGCGGCGCCGGCGCCGGCGTGCCCGAGGTGCTGGCGCGGCCGTTGCGCGCCAGTCCCCTGTACCAGCTGGTGCTGCACGATCGCCTGCCGGCCGCCGCGCGCGCATGGCTGGCCGGGGCGGCGCGCGATCCCGATCACTACGGCGTGCTGCGGCCGCGCGGCGTGGCGGCGAGCGGCGCCGGTGGCGGCGGCGGCGCCGATGCCGATGCCGATGCCGGGGCTGGCAGTGGCATGAAGCTGGTGGATCGCGACACCGCCCTGCTCTTTCTCACGCTGGAGAGGCCGGGGCCGCTGCCTGGCTATGTCCGGTCGCGCCTGGGTGACGGCGGCGCCGCGGCGGTGGCGGCGCGGCTGGTGGCGGATGGCGTGATCGAGATCGAGCGCGAGGCCGGGGTTTTTGTGTCAGGCGCCGCGGCGATGGCGCTGCTGCGCACGGCGGGCGGCGCCGGTGGCGCCGGGCCGGTAGAGGAGGGGCGCATCGCCGCCGCTGCTGGCATGGCCGCCATCGCCGAGCTGTCGCGCACCGCGCTGCGCCGCGGCCAGCAGCTGGTGAGCGCCGACGGCGCCGTGGGCGCGGGGCGGCTGGCGCATTTCCTGTACACCTATCATCGCCTGCCGCTCACGCCGGGATGGCAGCGCCGGCTCGCGACCGCCGATGCGGTGCGGCAGTTCCTGGGGATCGGTCCTGGGGGAGTGCGGCGCGGCCTGCTCGACCGGCACTGGCAGGAGGTGCCGGCCAGCCCGGCCGGAGCGGCGGATGCGGCCGCGGCTCCGGGATCGCCAGGACCGCCATGGCTGCGATGGTACCCGCGCCGGGCGGCGGCGGCGGCGGCCGTCGACGCGACGCCGCATGCGTACAAGCTCTATGTCAGCGTTGCGCCCGACGCCATGCCCGATGTGTTCGGCGCGATCCTGGCCGGCCTGGCGGCGGCGGGTGCGCCCGGTTTCAAGGTGGGCGCCAGCGCCTCCGGGCTATTGCGGCCGGACAAGGCCGTCGCCTATTTCCCGCGTTTCGACGACCTGGCCGCGGCGGCGCACATCCTGGCCGGGCACCTGGACGGCGCCGCCGTGCACGGGGTCCCCTTCACCGCCGAGATCGCCGGCGGCGGCGTGCTGTCGTGGGGCGTCGATCCGCCCCCATGGGCCGGCGGCACGGCGCAGTGGGCGGGCCGCGGCAGCTGGCGTCAGTGGCTCACCCAGCGGCTGGCCGAAGCCATGCTCGCCGCGCTGGGTTGTAACGCCGGCGTCGTTGCCGAGCCGCCTCCGCCGCCGGCGCGGCCGGACTCGGTGCTCGCGCGGACACCGGTTGTCGAGGTGGCCGCGACGTCGCAGGCCGCGCAGCTGTCGCAGCTGTCGGAGCCGTCGCGGCCGGTTGCGATGGAAGGCTGGGAATTTGCGGTCGAGCGGCTGCGGCTGGAGGGCATCGACCCCGCCACGTGGGCGCCGGGAGCGCTGCTGTGGCGCCGGCCGGAGGAGGCGCGGGGCCGGTGAGCGGGATGACGGAGCCGTTGGTGCTGGGCGCCGGCGTCACTCTGGAACCGGTGGCAGAGCTGCCGGAGGCGGTGCGGCGGCAGCTGGACTGGACGCCGGGCGACCATGCCCTGTCGCGGCCGGGCCTGCGCACCGGCTCGCGGGTCGTGGACGCCGCCGCCGCCGATCTGCTGCGCCAGTTCGCCACTCCTTCCACCCTTGTCGAAGCCGTGATGCGCCACAGCCAGGCGTGCGGCGGCGACGCCGAGGCCCTGCTGGACGCCGCCTACCCGTTGCTCGCCAGGCTTCTGCGCGAAGGCTTTCTGGTGCCGGCGGCGGACGGCGGCAGGGGACGCATCGACGCCTCGTGGGCGGCGGCGGAGCGCATCGCCGGATGCACCGTCCAGCGTTGCGTGCAGGTGCTGGTGGATACCGAGGTCTATCAGGTCCGCACCGACGCCGCGCACGCTTCCGCGTCCGACCCTTGGCAGATCGCGCGGCGCGAGGCGGCGCTCAAGATCGTGCGCGCGCCAGCCGTGGGCGGCGCCGGCGCCAGCGATGGCTCGTCGCCGCGGGGCTCCGCGGCCAGGTTGCTGCGCGAGGCGATCATCCTCGATCACCTGGGGCGCGGCGGCGCCGGCGCACCGGTGGCGCCGCTGCTGCTTGCCACCGGTGTCTGGCAGGGCAGGCGGTTTTTGGCGCTGGAGTGGTGCATGGGGCTGGACGCGCACCTGGTCGCCGCCGAGCTGCGCGAGCGCGGCGCCGGCGGCTTGGCGGAGCTGCTGGCGCTCTGCCGCCGGGTCGCGGCTGCCTACGCCGCGCTGCACCGGCGGGGGGTGCTGCACGGCGACGTGCACGCGCGCAACGTCCTGGTGGATGCCGGCGGCGAGGTGCGGATCATCGACTTCGGATTTTCGACCTGGCAGGGCGTGCCGGCGAGCCTGGCGCAGGCTGGCCGTGGCGGGGTCGCGTTCTATTTCGAGCCCGAGTACGCCGCGGCGACGCTTGCCGGCCGCGCCGCGCCGCCGGTCACCGCGGCCGGCGAGCAGTACGCGGTTGCAGTGCTGCTGTATTACCTTGCCTCCGGCGCCTTTCCGCAGGATTTCTCGCTGGAACGCCAGACGCTGCTGCGCCAGATCGCGGGCGATCCACCCCTGCCTTTCACCCTGCGCGGCGCCGCCGCCTGGCCGGCGCTGGAAGCCGTCCTGGGGCGGGCGCTCGCCCAATCGCCGGCGGATCGCTACCCGTCTCTAGACGCCCTGACCGCTGCGCTGCACGACATCGAATCCGGCGTGGTCGTAAGCGACGAGGCCGGGCGTGGCGACGGGAGTGGACGTGGCGAGGCTGCCGGTCCCGCGCCGCTGCTCGCGTTGAGCAGCGCCTTGCGTCGCGATCCGGCGGCCGCCCTGCTGGAGCAGATGGTCGCGGCGACGCAAACCGGCGGCGAGCTGTGGCAGATGGGCAGTGGTGGCAGTGGTGAGGGTGGTGGCAGCGGTGCGGGGGCGCTCGCCGGGGTGCAGGACGGTGCCGCGGGGATCGCGTACGCGCTCTACCGCATCGCGACGGTGCGTGCCGACCCGGACCTTTTGGCGCAGGCGCATCTTTGGAGCGTGCGGGCGGCTGGCGCGGCGCGGTCCGGTGCGGCGACGTTTTACGATGCCGACCGCAACCTGACACCGCGCACGATCGGCAGCGCCTCGCTGCTGCACGGACCGCCCGGCGTGCACTGCACCGCCGCCCTGATCGCCAACGCGCGCGGCGACCGTGCCGCGGCAAGCCAGGCGCTGGCCGCCTTTGCTGCCGCCGCAAGCGTTCCCTGCCCCTTTGTCGATCTCGCGCTGGGGCGTGCCGGTCTGTTGTCGGCCTTTGCCCTGCTGCTGGATGCGCTGGAAGCTGGCGGCACGGTGCCCCAGGACGATGTGGGCGGGCTGGCGGGAGAGGCGGCGGCGGGCGCCAGCTTCCAGCAGCTGCGGGCGATGGGAGACGGCCTGCTGGCCGGGATCTGGCGGGACATCGTGCCGCTGCGGCCGATTGAGCAGTGCCGGGAGTGGTCCAACCTCGGCATCGCCCACGGCTGGGCGGGTGCGCTGTACGCGATGCTGCGCTGGTGCCGCTCGGCCGGCCGCCCCCTTCCCGCCGGGTTGCCCGGCCGCCTTGACCAGCTGGCCGGCTGCGCCGAAAGCTGCGGCAGGGGTATCCGCTGGCGCTGGTACAACCTGCCGGCCGGGGAGCCGTGGGCGCCGGGCGCTGCCGCGGCGCTACGCCTGACGCCATCGGTCGATGCCGCCGCACCGGTTTCCGGTCACACGGCGCCGCCGCTGGCAGTGCCGCACGATGGCGGTGCGGCAGCGGTGGCGCCGGTCACGCCGATGGCGCCGATTGGAGCCATGGCACCCATGACGCACGGCGCTCAGGCCGCACCGGAGCCTGTCTGGATGGCGGGGTGGTGCAACGGCAGCGCCGGCATGGTGCACCTGTGGACGGCGGCGGCGCGGATGCTGCCCGGAGGCGGCTACGAACGGCTTGCCGTCGACGCCGCCTGGCATGTCTGGGAAGCTCCCGAACGCTCGTTCAGCCTGTGTTGCGGCCTGGCGGGGCGGGCCTATGCGCTGCTCGACTTGTACCAGCACGGCTGCGGGGCGGAATGGCTGGAGCGGGCACGCACGCTTGCCGGGCGGGCGGCGGCGGCGGTGGCGGAGGAAGAGGTGGCCGGGGCCGATTCGTCGTTCGCCTCCAGCGCCGCCAGCCTGTATCGCGGGCCGCTGGGGGTGGCGGTGCTGGCGGCGGACTTGGCGCGGCCGCGGGACGCTGCGATGCCGCTCTTCGGCGACGAGGGTTGGGCGCAGGCGCTGTGTTAGCATCGCAGCGTGGTCGAGGGGACGTCCGGGGCTCGCACTCAGCCCGCTGAACCCTGCCCGCGTTGAATTCTCGTCGAGCTCGTTGACCGTGCACCTGCACACCGCGGAAGCCCTGTTGCTGGACGTGCGCGACCTGCACGACCGCGATCGAATCGTCACCTTCCTGACCCGCGAGCGGGGCAAGAAAAGCGGCGTGGCCCGCGGCGCCAGGGCGCCGCACAGCCGCTTTGCCGGCCAGCTGCAGCAGCTGGCCAAGGTGCGCATCACCTGGTTCGAAAAGGACGGGCGCGACCTGGTGCGGATCTCGGCCGTGGAAATGGTGCGGCCGGCGCACCGCCTGCAGGCCGACCTCGAAGGCATCCTGCTCGGCAGCTACCTCGCCGACCACATGCTGGAGTTCGCACAGGAAGACGAAGGCTCCGATCTGCTGTTCCGGCTGCTCGATGCGACGCTGGAAGCGCTGATCGCCGGAGCGGACCGCGACGTGGCGGCCCGCTACTTTGAATCGTGGGTGCTGCGCCTGAGCGGGATCTTCCCTCCGCCTGACGCCTGTCCGCAGTGCGGCAGGAGCTTTGCCGGGTGGGCCGTGCTGCCGCCGCAGGCCGATGCGCTGGTGTGCCGCGACTGCGTGGACCAGGCCCAAACCGGCATGGTGGTTGGCGCCGCGACGCTCGACTTCCTGTGCCGGATCGAGCGCTCGACGCCGGCCAACGCCGGCAGGCTGGCGCCGGCGGCGGCGACGCTGCGGCAGGTTGAGGAGCTCTGCGCCCGCGTGCGCCGCGGTTTCCTGCGGCGCGAGCTGCGCAGCTACGAAGTCATCCAGCGCACCCGCGCGGCGCTCTAGCCGGGCACAGGCCGGGCGCACAAGCCGGGTACCTGGGGTATCCGTCGTTCCAAAGGAGGCAGGGCCGCGCGCCGGCCCGAAAGGCGAGCATGCAGACACTTCAGGATCTGATCCTGCGACTTTCGCAGTTCTGGGCGCGGCAGGGGTGCGTCCTGCAACAGCCGCTCGACCTCGAGGTGGGAGCGGGGACCATGCACCCCGACACCTTCCTGCGCGTGCTCGGGCCGGAACCCTGGCGGGTCGCCTACGTCCAGCCGTCGCGCCGCCCCGCCGACGGCCGCTACGGGGACAACCCGTTCCGGCTCGGCAAGCACCTGCAGTTCCAGGTGGTGCTCAAGCCGGCGCCCGCCGACGTGCAGCGGCTGTACGTGCAGAGCCTCGAAGCGATCGGCCTGGACTTGGCGGTGCACGACCTGCGTTTCGAGGAAGACAACTGGGAGGCGCCGACCCTGGGCGCCTGGGGCCTGGGCTGGCAGGTGATGCTGGACGGGATGGAAATCACCCAGTTCACCTACTTCCAGCAGGCCGGGGGGCTGGAGCTGGCGCCGATCAGCGCCGAGATCACCTACGGCGTGGAGCGCCTGACCATGTTCCTGGGCCTGTCGCGCAGCATCTACGAGGTGGCCTGGGTGGAGGGCTTGAGCTACGGCCAGGTGCGCCGCCAGGAAGAAGTCGAGTTTTCCCGCTACTACTTCGAGGTGGCCGACGTGGAATTCCTGCAGCAGCAGTTCGACGGCCTGGAGCGGGAGGCGCGGCGCTGTCTGGCGGCCGACCTGGTGCTGCCGGCGTACGAATGCGCGCTCAAGTGCTCGCACGCCTTCAACGTCCTGGACGCCCGCGGCGCGGTCTCGGCGACTGAGCGCGTGGGTCTGATGAAGCGGGTGCGCGACCTGGCCGTCGCCTGCGCCAAGGCCTATGTCGACAGCCGCGAGCGGCTGGGCTTCCCGCTGCTCGCCTCTGCGGGCGCGGCGGGCGACGCCGGCGGCGCGTCCGCGGCGGCGCCGCCAACGGTGGCGGCGGCGGAGGTGCAACATGGCGCGCAGTGAGTTCCTGCTGGAGGTGCGCAGCGAAGAGATCCCGGCGCGCATGCTGGAGCCGGGGGTGCGCGAGCTGGCCACCCGCGTCTTCGAAGAGCTGATGGCCCGCGGCATCGGGCCGCGGGAGGTGGAAACCGGCTTCACGCCGCGCCGCCTGGTGCTGCGTCTGGGCGGCGTGCCGGAGCGCGAGCCGGACCGCGACGAGCGCGTCATGGGGCCGCCGGTGCGCGCCGCCTACGCCGGTGACGGTTCGCCGACGCCGGCCCTGATCGGTTTCGCGCGCCGTTGCGGCGTCGAACCCGACCAGCTGGAGCGGGTGTCGACCGAAAAGGGCGACTACCTGGCGGCCTCCCGCAGCATCGCCGGCCGGCCGGCGAGCGAGGTGTTGGCGGAGCTGGTGCCGCGGATTCTGACCAACCTGGCGTGGCCCAAGACGATGCGCTGGGGCAGCGGGGTGGGGCCGTGGGTGCGGCCGGTGCACGGCATCGTGGCGTTGCTCGACGGCCAGGTGGTGCCGTTCGAGCTGTTCGGCGTGCGCACCGGCGACACCACCCAGGGGCATCCGGTGCTGTCGCCGCGGCCGCTCAAGGTGCGCGGCGCCGGCGACTACCGGCGCAAGCTCGCGGTGCGCCACCTGGAGGTCGACCCCAAGCGCCGGCGCGCCGCGCTGCTCGCCGCCATGCACGAGCGCGCCGCCGCGGTCGGCGGGCGGTTGGTGGAAGACGGGCCGCTGCTCGACAAGCTGGCGGCGCTGTGCGAGATCCCGGGCGTGCTCCAGGGGAGCTTCGACGCCAGCTTTCTGGAGCTGCCCGCGGAGGTGCTTTCGACCAGCCTGCGCGACCATCAAAGCGCGCTGACGGTGGCGGCGCTCGACGACGGCGGCGCCGATGGCGGCGCCGGCCGCCTGCTGCCCTGCTTCCTGACCGTGATGGACCGGCCGGACGATCCCGCCGGGCGCACCCGTTCCGGCAATGAGTGGGTGGTCGCGGCGCGCCTTGCCGACGCGCGCTTCTTCTTCGGCGAAGACCGCCGGCGAGGTCTGGCGAACCACGCCGAACAGCTGGCACGCCTGGGCTTTCACGAGCGCCTGGGTAGCTACGCCGAAAAGACCCAACGGGTGGCGGCGCTGGCGGCGGCCGCCTGCAGCGAGATGGGCTGGACCGCCGAAGCCGGCGACGTGGCGGCGGCGGCGCGCCTGCTCAAGGCCGACCTGGCCAGCGAGATGGTCAAGGAATTCACCTCGCTCCAGGGGGTGATGGGGGGCTTGTACGCGCGCCTGGACGGTCAGCCCGAGGCGGTGTGGCAGGCGGTCTACGACCAGTATCTGCCGGCCTCCACCGACGACGCGATCCCGCGCGGCCGCGTCGGCCGCGTGTTGGGCCTGGCCGATCGGCTGGACACGCTGGTGGGGATGTTCGGCGTCGGCCTGACGCCGACCGGCAGCAAGGACCCGTTCGGCCTCCGCCGCGCCGCCCAGGGGGCGGTGCGCATCGCCTGCGAAGGCGGCATCACCATCCACCTGGGCCGGCTGATCGCGCGCGCGGTGGAGCTGTACGGCGACCGCCTGGCAACGGGCGCCCGGCCGGGCGGCGGCGCCGCTGGCGCCGGCGGCGACGTGGCGGCCAGGCTGGCCGCGCTGCGGCCGTTCCTGGACGACCGCATCCGCTACGTGTTCGGCCTGTACGGCTACGCCTACGACGAGATCGAAGCGGGGATGGGCGCCGGCGCGGCGGACCTGGCGGACCTGCGCGCGCGGGTGGACGCGCTGCACCGCCTGCGCCACGAAGCTGCCTTCCTGTCGCTGGTCCTGGCCGCCAAGCGCATCGCCAACATCGTCAAGAGCGACGCGGCGGAGTCGGCGGAGGGCCAAGGCGCCGCGCCGCCTCCGGCCGGCCCGGCAGCCGGTCCGGCGGCCCCCGAGCCCGCCGCATCCCCCGCAGCCGCCGAACCGGCTGAGCCCGCCGAGCCCGCCGAGCGCGAGCTTGCGGCGGCGTTCGCCGGACTGCGCGCCGATGTCGAGGAGGCAGCGGCCGCCCGCGACTACGAGCGCTGCCTGCGCCGCGTCGCGGAGCTGGCGCCGGTGCTCGACCGCTTCTTCGTCGAAGTGCTGGTGATGGACCCCGACGCGGCGGTGCGGCGCAATCGCATCGCCCTGCTCCAGGCCATCGGCCGCACGCTCAACCGCGTCGTCCAGCTTGCCGAGGTGGTGGTCGATCGCGCCGAGCACCGCGCGCGCGCCGGCGCCGCGGCGGGCGCCCCCGCCACGGCCTGAGCGCCGCTCGCCGCGCCGGTTGGCCGTCGCCGCCGGGCGGGCGGCTGGCGGCGCCGGCGACGACGCTTGTCGCGGCGATCGGGTAAACTCGGTCGCCTGACAGGAGGGTGCGCATGGCAGCCAAGTACATCTATGCCTTCGGTGGTGGGACCGCGGACGGGCGCGGCGATCAGAAAAACCTGCTGGGCGGCAAGGGAGCCGGGCTCGCCGAGATGAGCCGGCTGGGCATCCCGGTGCCGCCGGGATTCACCCTCACCACCGAGGTTTGCAGCTACTACCAGCAGCACGACAGCAGCTATCCCGCAGTGCTGTCGGCACAGCTCGACCGCGAGCTGGCGCGCCTTGAGCAGCGCACCGGCCAGCGCTTCGGCGATCCCGGCAAGCCGCTGCTGGTGTCGGTGCGCTCGGGGGCGCCGATGTCGATGCCGGGCATGATGGATACCGTGCTCAACCTCGGCCTCAACCGCCGGATCGTCCAGGAGTGGACGGCGAGCGGCGCCGATGCGCGCTTTGTCCTGGACGCCTGGCGCCGGCTGCTCACCATGTACGGCGACGTCGTGCTGGGGGTGGAGCACGACCTGTTCGAAGAGGTGTTGCGCACGGCGCGCGCCGAGCACAGCGCGGCGAGCGACGCCGACCTGCCGCCGGCGGCCCTGGCCGCGGTGGCCGACGAATTTCAGCGCCTGATCGCCGCCCACGGCGAGCCGTTCCCCGAAGAGCCGCGGGCGCAGCTGTGGGGCGCCATCGGCGCGGTGTTCGCCAGCTGGAACAACCGCCGCGCGCGCGACTACCGGCGGCTCAACGGCATCTCCGAGAAGTTGGGCACGGCGGTCAACGTGCAGGCGATGGTGTTCGGCAACCGCGGCGCGGACTGCGCCACCGGCGTCGCCTTCACCCGCAACCCGGCGACCGGCGAGCGGCGCGTCTACGGCGAGTACCTGGTCAACGCCCAGGGCGAAGACGTGGTGGCGGGCATCCGCACGCCGCGCCCGATCGTCGGCGCCGACGGGCAGAGCGGCCTGGCCGAAGACTTCCCGCAGGCCAACCAGGAACTGATGGACGTCTGCGAGCGGCTGGAGCGGCACTACCGCGACATGCAGGACGTCGAATTCACCATCCAGCACGACCGCCTGTACATGTTGCAGACGCGCAGCGGCAAGCGCACCGGCGGCGCGGAGGTGCGCATCGCCGTCGAGCAGGTGGCGGAAGGGATCCTCGACCAGCGCGCCGCGATCGCGCGCGTCAAGCCGTCGAGCCTGATCCAGATGCTGGCTCCCGAATTCGACGCCGTCGAAAAGCAGAAGGTCGTGGCGGCGGGCGGTCTGCTGGCGCACGGCCTGGCGGCCGGCCCCGGCGCCGCGTCGGGCCGCATGGTGCTGTCGGCCGAACGCGCCGCGGCGCTGGCTCCCAGCGGGCCGGTGATCCTGGTGCGCGCCGAAACCTCGCCCGAAGACATCGTCGGCATGCACGCCGCGGCGGGCATCCTCACGTCGACCGGCGGCCGCACCTCGCACGCGGCGGTGGTGGCGCTCGGCATGGGCAAGCCCTGCGTCGTCGGCGCCGGCGCCCTGGACGTCAACGAGCGTGCCGGCGTGATGAGGGTGGGCGACCGCGAGTTCCACGAAGGCGACCAGATCTCGATCGACGGCACGACCGGCGAGGTCATCGCCGGCGGCATCAAGACGCGGCCGTCCGAGGTGCTGCGCACGGTGCTGGGCGGCGAAGAGAGCGATTCGCCGGCGGTGCAGTCGTTCCGCACCATCACCCAATGGGCCGACCAGGTGCGGCGCCTGCGGGTGCGCGCCAACGCCGACACGCCGCACGACGCCCAGGTGGCGCGCGCCCTCGGCGCCGAAGGCATCGGCCTGTGCCGCACCGAGCACATGTTCTTCGACGAAGACCGCATCTCCTGGGTGCGGCGGATGATCCTGGCCGACGACGCGGCGGCGCGCGTCGAGTCGCTGGCCAAGCTGCTGCCGATGCAGCAGAAGGATTTCGAGGGCATCTTTGAAGCCCTGGCCGGCATGCCGGTGACGGTGCGGCTGCTCGACCCGCCCCTGCACGAGTTCCTGCCGCACGGCGAAAAGGCGCTGGAGCAGCTGGCCAAGCAGATGCACGTGCCGGCCGCCAAGGTGGCGGCGCGGGCGGCGGCGCTGGCCGAAGCCAATCCGATGCTGGGCCATCGCGGCTGCCGGCTGGGCATGACCGCGCCGGAGATCTACGACATGCAGGTCGAAGCGATCGCCCGCGCCGCCTGCGCCCGCATGCGCGCCGGCGACCACGTCGAAGCAGAAATCATGGTGCCGCTGGTGGGCGCCGAGCAGGAGATGATCCGCCTGCACCAGCGCATCGCCGCGGTGTTGGCGCGGGTGTCGCAGGACGAAGGCGTCCACCTGCCGGTGCTGATCGGCACCATGATCGAGGTGCCGCGCGCGGCGCTGATCGCCGACAGGATCGCCGCCACGGCGGAGTTCTTCTCGTTCGGCACCAACGACCTGACCCAGATGACCTGGGGCTACTCCCGCGACGACGTCGGCCGCTTCCTGCCGCAATACCTGGAGTCCGACGTGCTGCCCTTCGACCCCTTCGCGCGCCTCGACGAAGAGGGCGTCGGCCAGCTGGTGCGCCTGGCCTGCGAGCGCGGCCGGCAGGTGCGCCCCGATCTGCACCTGGGCATCTGCGGCGAGCACGGCGGCGACCCCGACTCGATCGACTTCTTCGACCGCGTCGGCCTGGACTACGTGTCCTGCTCGCCCTACCGCCTGCCCATCGCCCGCCTGGCCGCCGCCCGCGCCACCCTGGCACGCGAGCGCGAGCGCCAGGAGGCCGCGGGAGCGGGAGCCGCGGTGTCCGCGGCGAAGCCGGTTGCCGCCGGCGGCAAGGCAGCGCCAGCCGCAACCAAGGGAGCCGGGGGAGGCCGCAAGCAGGCTTCCCAGGGCCGCGGGGGCGCCGTCGCAGCAGCGGCCGCCAAGCCCAGCGGCGGCCGGCGCGGCGCGGCTGGCGCCGGCAAGGCGGCAGCTGCCGGCAAGAAGAGCGGTGGTGCGCGGCCGGCGCCGCCCGCCGCGGCTGCCTCTGCCACGGCGGCAGGGGGCCGCACCGCGGCCGGTCGCACGGCAGCATCAGGGCGTGGCGCGACGCCCGCGGGGCGCCGCGGAGCCGGCACCGCCGCTGCAGGGGCGGCAACCGGCAAGGGAGGCGCCGCCGCGGCGAGCACCGCCAGCAAGAGCCGCCGCGGCACGCCCGCGGCGGCCGGCAAGAAGACCGCCGGCGCCGCCAAGCCGGCGGCAGGGCGAGCGGCGTCCGCCGCGGCAGGCCGCACGGCGGGTGCTGCCGCCACAGGGCGCACCGCGGTGGGTCGCGGCGCAGGAGGGTCCCAGGCGGCGGGCCGCGGCACGGCAGGTCGCGGTGCCGCGGGTCGTCCTGCCGCAGGTCGCACCGCTGGTGGCCGCCCTGCCGCGGGTCGCACCGGCGCTGGTTCATCTGCCGGCGGGCGCAAGGCCGCGGCTCGTACCGGGGCTTCGGCCGGGGGGCGCGGGTCGGTCGCGGTCGCCTCCAAGGCGGGGGCTGGTGCCGCTGCCTCAGGTCGGGGTGTGGCGGCCGCCGGCCGTAAGGGCGTCGCGGCCACCGGTCGTGGGCGGGGCAGCAGCGCTGCCGCGCCGGCACCACGTGGCGCAAAGGCCGGTGGCGGTCGCGGCGGGGTCGTCGCGCCCAGCCGCAAGAGCAGCGCACCAGCATCAGGACGCGCCGGCTCGGCTGGGAGAAAGGGCGCTGCCTCGTCGCCTGCCGCAGCACGCGCCAGCCGTCCGGCGTCTACCGCCGGTCGCGCCGGCGCCGGAACCCGCAAGCCGGCCGCTGGGACGCGGCCGGCGGCGCGTGGCGGCTCCTCGTCGGCTGGCCGCGGCACGGCACCGCGCACGTCGAGCGGTCGCGGCGGCGCCGCGCCGGCGCGCGGTTCACGCCGCCGTCCGCGGCGGTGAGTTGGCGGCTGAGCCTGGATGGAAGTCGCCGTCTGGAGGCGTTCTGGGACGGCGGGCGGGGCTAGTGCGCGCGGTCGGTGGCTGGCAACCGCGAGCGGCGGCGGACGGCCGCCGGCAACGGCGGTAGACTGGCGGGGTGAGCCTGGACGAGAAGCGCCGTCTGGATGCGTTTTGGGATGGCAGCCGCGAGTATTACGCGCAGGCGGCGGCTGCCAACCGCGAGGCGTCGCCGGAGCGGCGGCGGCTGCTCGCCCATCTGCGGGGTGGCGAGCGGCTGCTGGATCTGGGCTGCGGCTCGTGTGAGAACGCGCTGTGGCTGCCCGCCGGCTGCCGGTACGTCGGCATCGACGTGTCGACCACGGCGCTGGTGATGGCGGCGCAGCTGGGCCGGCCCGGGCGGCGGGTGCGGGGCGACGGCGACAATCTGCCGTTCCGCGACGGCAGCTTTGACGCCGTGCTGTCCACCTACGCCCTGGAACACTTCCACGATCCCGGCCGCACGCTGCTGGAGGCGGCGCGCGTGCTGAGGCCCGGCGGCATGCTGCTGCTCGTCGGCTCGGCGTGGGACCTGCCGTACGAGATGCCGCCCAGCCTGGAGCCGCATCGCCGCCTGGAGGTGTCGCTGCGCCGCCTGGGCCGCCAGGTGCTGTCGTCGCTCGATGGCCGCCACCGCTTCGACCGCGTGCGCAACCCGCGCGTGCTGACCGCCGGCTACGTCCCCGACGCCGACGCCGTGCACGTCGCGCAGTCCCACCTGCTGGTCCGCTTCCTGCGCGCCGCCGGTCTGGAAGTGGTGGAGCACCTCACCCTGCCGCACCGCCCCGATCCCAGCGGCCCCCGCGCCATCCTGCGCCGCCTGCTGCGCACCGTCCCCCTCTGGCGCCGCGCCTGGGGCAACACCCTGATCGTCGCCCGCCGCGGCGCCCAGCTGCACTATCCCGCCTACAAGCTCCTCCCCCTCTGACCCCGGCCCGCCGGTGCCGCACGCTCCATCCGGCCCGACTTGCCCACGGAGCCGCGCCGCGGGAACTGGCCGTTCCATATCGTCCAGCCCTGCGATAATCTCCCTCAGCTGCCGCGGCCGGCCTGGGGCGGGGCACAGTCTCGCCCGAATCCAGGGAGAGAGATAGGACGGATCATGCTGAACCTGCTCGCCGAGAAGCTTCCGGAGCTTGAGCGGCTCTGCAAGCTCCATGGCGTGAGGCGACTCGAGGTGGTGGGCTCCGCAGCCCGCGAGGTCGACTTCGATCCGGCGCGATCGGACATCGACTTGCTCGTAGAGTTCGTACCGGGGCGCTTGCCAAGGCTCAGTGCGTTTTTCAGGCTGCGCGAAGCGATCGAGAATGCGATCGGGCGACCGGTTGACCTCTTGATGCTCGAGGCGGTGCGCAACCCGTACCTCAAAGCCAGTCTGGAACGTAACCGCCGCCTGCTCTATGCAGCGTGAGCCGCATGCGCTCCTATGGGACATCTGCCACGCCGCCGACGCGGTGGCAGCGTTCACTCGCGACAAGGGGCTCGCAGAGTACAAGGAGGATTCGTTCCTCCGCTCAGCGGTCGAGCGCCAGCTGATCATCCTGGGCGAGGCAGTGGCCCAACTGTCGAAACTGGCCCCCGAGCTCGCCGACCGGATACCGGAGCGCGGCTCGATCATCGCGTTCCGCAATCTCCTCATCCACGGATACGCCACCGTGGTTGACGAGATAGTTTGGGAAGTGGTCGAGGATGACCTCCCTGCACTCCGCGCCAGCGCCGCACGATGGATCGAGGAGCTGACGCCCGGAACCTGACGAGTAAGCAAGCGGCCGATGGTGGGCCTGGGTGGCCTCGGCGACCTGCGAATGAGCCCTCCCCGTTAGAATGGCGGGATGGCGAAAATTCATCTGTTGCCCGACCCGCTGGTGAGCCAGATCGCGGCCGGCGAGGTGGTGGAGCGTCCGGCGTCGGTGGTCAAGGAGCTGGTTGAAAACGCTCTGGATGCGGGCGCGGAGCAGGTGGAGGTGCTGCTGGAGGCGGGGGGCAAGGGGCGGGTGGCGGTGGTGGACGACGGCTGTGGCATGGCTGGCGACGATACGCTGCTGGCGTTCGACCGCCATGCGACCAGCAAGATCGGCAGCTTTTCCGACCTGGAATGCGTGGGCACGCTGGGCTTCCGGGGCGAGGCCCTGGCCGCCATCTCGTCGGTGGCGCGGGTCGAGCTGACCACGGCCGAGCGGGCGGGCGACGGCCATCGGGTGCTGATCGAAGGCGGGCGGGTGCGGGTGGCGGAGCCGTTCGCGCGGCCGCGCGGCACGACTTTGGACGTGCGGTCGCTGTTTTTCAACGTGCCGGCGCGGCGCAAGTTCCTGAAGACTCCCGAAAGCGAGCTGCGGCGGTGCCTGGAGGTGGTGCAGGGCTACGCCCTGGCGCGCCCCGACGTGCGCTGGCGCGTGCTGCATGACGACCGCACGCTGCTGGACCTGCTGCCGGTGGGGGCCGCCGGCCCGCGCCAGCGCATCGCCCAGCTGTTCGGCGCGGAGCTGGCATCCCGCCTGGTGGCGCTGCCCGAAACGGCACCCGCGGGCGGTGCTGCCACCGGCACCGGCGGCGGCATCGACGACGCCGGCGCCAGTCAGGAGAGCGCCCTTGCAGCCCTGCCGCAAAGCGGTTCGGCCGCTAGCCTGGATAGCGGTTCGGCCGCTAGCCTGAATGGCGGCTTCGGCGCTAGCCTGAACAGCGCCTTCGGCGCCGGCAGCGGGGAGCGGATCTGGGGTTGGGTGGGGACGCCGCAGACGGTGCGGGGGCGCCGCCAGTTCGTGTTCGTCAACCGCCGCCTGGTGCGCGACCGGGCTGTGCTGGCGGTGTTCTACCGCGCGGTGCGCGACGAATGGCGCAGCGACGAGTATCCGGCTCTCTTCCTGATGCTGGACGTGCCGCCCGAGGAGGTGGACGTCAACGTCCATCCGCAGAAGGCGGAGGTGCGGTTCCGCGATCCGCGCCTGCTGGAGCGGGTGACCGGCGCTCTGCATGCCGGCCTGGCCCTGGCGCGCGGCGAGGAGGCGGCGCCGCTGCGCCGGCCCGCCGCGGCGCCGGACGTGCCCTTCGCCTGGCAGGGTCTGGGCGGTCCGCCGCCGCTGGGCCCCGGCCCCGGCTACGCCCGCCGTTACGGACCCAACGCGCGGTTCGGCCAGGAGCACTGGCCGCCCGCCGGCGCCGCCGCCGGCACCGTGGCGGCACCGACGACGCCGTGGGATCCCAGTGGAGCCGGTGCCGTGGGCGGCTCGCTGGGCGCGCCCTCGCTTGCCGGCGAGCCGGCAGCCACGCCGCGTTGGGATGCCGGCGGCCAGCCTGCTCTCCAGGGCGGCGTCGAGCGGATGGCCGGCGCCAACTACGCACCGCTGCAACGCGCGGCGATTCCGCTGTCCGGGCGGAGCGGCGAGGTGCGGCCGTTTCGCCTGCTGGGCCAGTACAAGGGGACTCTCATCCTGCTGGAGGGGCCGGATGGCCTCTACCTGATCGACCAGCACGTGGCGCACGAGCGGGTGCTGTACGAGCGGCTGCGGCGCTCGCTGGCCGCCGCGACGCCGCCGTCGCAGCAGCTGCTCACGCCGCTGCTGCTGGACCTGTCTCCGGCCGAGCGGCTGGGCTTGGTGGAGCTGGTGCCGCGCCTGGAGGCGTGCGGCTTTGCGCTTGCCGAGCTGTCGGGCCAGACGCTGGCGCTGCAGGCGGTGCCGGCGGTGCTCAGCGCCGCCGAGGCGGAGGCGCTGCTGGTCGCCCTGGCCGGCGAGGGTGGCGGCGCGACGGCGGACCTGGGGCCGCGCGTCCTGGACGCCCTGGCCGCCAGCCTGGCGTGCAAGGCGGCCGTCAAGATGCACCACCCGCTGGCGCCGCAGGAGATGGAGGCCCTGGTCGCCGAGCTGTTCGCCGCCGAGCAGCCGTACGCCTGCCCGCACGGCCGCCCCATCGTGCTGCAGATGACCGACTCCGACCTGGAACGCCGCTTCGGCCGCCGCTGAGGAGGGCGGGCTTGCCGATCTGCTAAACTCCCGCCCCGATGGCGCGCTCCAGCGGGCGCGCCAACCGTCGACCATGGCCGAATCCGACCTCCGACCCCCTCACTCGCGGGTGGGGATGATCAGCCTTGGCTGTGCCAAGAACCTGGTGGACAGCGAGATCATGCTCGGCGAGCTGGCGCGCCAGGGCTACCAGGTGTCGGCCGAGCTGGAGCAGGCGGAAACGGTGGTGATCAACACCTGCGCCTTCATCGAGGAGGCGAAGCAGGAATCGATCGACACCATCCTGGAAGTGGTGGGCCGCAAGGGACAGGGCGGCGTCAAGCGGGTGCTGGTGGCCGGCTGCATGGTCAACCGCTACGGCGACGAGCTGGCGCGCGAAATCCCCGAGATCGACGGCTTCGTCGGTCTGGACCAGCTGCGCGACGTGGGCCGGCTGGTCGAGCTGGGCGGCGGGCCGCCGCTGCCGGCGCCGTCGCACCTGGTCTTCGACCATACGGCGCCGCGGCTGCTCACCACGCGCGGCCACGCGTATCTGAAGGTGGCCGAGGGGTGCAACAACCCCTGTACGTTTTGCGCCATCCCCATCTGGCGCGGCCGCTTCCGCAGCCGCACGGTGGAGAGCCTGGTCGCCGAGGCGCAGCAGCTCGAAGCGCAGGGCGTCCTTGAGCTCAACCTGATCGCGCAGGACACCACCCGCTACGGCGAAGACCTGGGGATGCGCCGGCATGGGCTGCTGCGCCTGGTCGAGGCGCTGCTGGCCGGCACCTCGATCCCCTGGATCCGCTTCCTGTACGCCTATCCGACCACCCTGGACGCGGACCTGCTGCGGCTGATGGGCGGCGAGCCGCGCTTCTGCTCCTACCTGGACATGCCGCTGCAGCACTCGCACGGCGACATGCTGAGCGCCATGCGGCGCGGCGGCGACGCGGCGCGCTACCTGCGGCTGCTGGACCTGGCGCGCCAGCTGGTGCCAGACATCGCCCTGCGCTCGACCTTCATCGTCGGCTTTCCGGGCGAAACGGAAGAGCATTTCCGGGACCTGGTGGCCTTTGTCGAGCGGGCGCGCTTCGACCACCTGGGCGCCTTCGCCTACAGCCCCGAGCCCGGCACTCCCAGCGCCGAGCTGGGCGACCGCGTTCCCCGCCACGTGGCCCGGCGCCGGCTGCGCCAGCTGCTTGCCGCGCAGCGGCCGATCGCGCTCGCGGCGCGCCGCCGCCTGTTGGGCCGGCGGCTGCCCGCCCTGGTCGAGGGGCCGAGCGCCGAAAGCGAGCACCTGCTGGCGGCACGGCTGCAAGGGATGGCGCCTGAGATCGACGGCCAGCTGTTGATCAACGACGCTGCCGAGGGCGGCCTGACGGGCACCGGGTCCGGTCCGGTGCTGGCAACGGTCGAGATCACCGAGGCATATCCCAACGACCTGGTCGGCCGGATCGTGGCCGCTGAGCCGGCGAGCTAGCGAGCTATCGCGCCACCCGCCATGCTCGTCATTCAAGACGCTTACGAAAGCAGCGACCTGCCGCAGGGCGGCGTGGTCGCGATCGGCAACTTCGACGGCGTGCACCGCGGGCAGCGCGCCCTGCTCGACCGGGTGGCGGCGCGGGCGCGGGAGCTGCAGGCGCCGGCCCTGGCGGTGACGTTCGATCCGCACCCCCTGGCGGTGTTGCGCCCTGAAGACACGCCGCTCGCCATCACCACGCCGGCGCAAAAGGAGCGGCTGCTGGCGCAGGCCGGCATCACCGTGCTGCTGGTGGTGCGCTTCAGCCAGGAGTTTGCGCGCACGCCGGCGCGGCGCTTCGTGCGCGAGTTCCTGGCGGAGCGGCTGGCGGTGCGCGAAGCCTACGTCGGCGACAGCTTCACCTTCGGCCACGCTCGCGAGGGCGACCTGCGGCTGCTCACCACCCTTGGCGCCGAGCTGGGCTTTGTGGCGGCCGGCATCGACGAGGTGATGCTGCGCGGCGAGCGGATCTCCAGCACGCGCATCCGCCGCGCCATCGCCCTTGGGCGGGTCGAAGAGGCGGCCGAGATGCTGGGGCGCGCCTATTGCATAACCGGACAGGTGGTGCGCGGCGACCGCATGGGCCAAAAACTGGGCTGGCCCACCATCAACCTGGCGGCGGACCACAAGCTGCTGCCGGCCGACGGGGTGTACGCCAGCAGGGTGCTGCTGCCTAGCTTTCCGACCAGCTTCGCCAGCGCCACCAACGTGGGGACGCGCCCCACGGTGTATGAGAACTATCAGCGCGTGGTGGAAAGTCACATCCTCGACTTCAAGGCCGACGTGTACGGTCAGCACGTCGAGGTGGGCTTTCACAAGCGCTTGCGGGAAGAGCGGATCTTTCCGACGGTGATGGATCTTGCGGCGCAGATCGGGCGCGACGTCGACGCCGCGCGTGACTATTTCAGCCGCCGGCGGCAGGAACAAGACAACCCGCCAGCCGGTTAATCAGGGATGGAGGCTCCAAAACCATGTCCAGCGACAAGATCGTTACGGTGAGCGACGCAACCTTCGAAAAGGAAGTGCTCAACTCTGAGACGCCGGTGCTGGTGGACTTTTGGGCGACGTGGTGCGGCCCCTGCCGGATGGTGGCGCCGCTGCTCGAAGAGATCGCCGAAGAGATGGACGGCAAGGTGCGCATCGCCAAGCTGAACGTCGACGAAAACCAGCAGACGGCCTACCAGTTCCAGGTATCCAGCATCCCCACGTTCATCCTGTTCAAGGGCGGCGAGCTGGCGGACCGCACCCTGGGCGCGATGTCGAAGTCGGCGTTCAGCAGCTTCATCAGCCGCAACCTGTAAAGCCGCAGCGGCAACGCACCACTGCCCGCGACCTGGCGACCCCGCGATCCCATCGTTCACCCCGGCCCATGCCATCAGCCACGACCGAACCCAGAGCGGTGGAGCTGTCCGCCGCTCTGGGTGAGCTCGACTGCCAGGCGCTGCTGGTGGTGGCGGAGTCGGCGGGCGACCCCGACCTGGCCGCGTGGCTGGCGGTGCCGGCCCATCTGGGCGCGAGCGTCCTGGTGGCGCCGCGCGACGGGCCGGCGCGGCTGGCCTACCTGACCGACATGGAACGCGACGAGGCCGCGGCGACGGGCCTGCCGCTGATCACCCCCCAGGAACTGGAGATCCTGCGCGCCCTGCGCGAGGCGCCGCAGGCGCACGACTATCTGGCGTGGGTCATGGCCCGCGCCCTGGCGGCGGCCGGCGTCGCGCCGGGGCGGGTGGCGCTGGCCGGGCGGATGCCGGCGGGAGAGATCAGCGCCGCCTGCGCCGCCCTGGCCGCCCAGGGCTGGGTGTGGGTGCCTGGCAACAGCCTCATGCGGCAGGTGCGCAAGCGCAAGACCGCGACGGAGCTGGCCGCCGTCCGCCTGGCGGCGGCGGCGGCCGTGACCGCCCAGCGCGCCGTCGCCGCGGCGCTGGCGGCGGCCACCGGCAAGCCGCCGCAGGGCGGTCTGCCGGCGGCGGGCGGCGAGCTGTGGCTGGGCGGCGAGCGGCTGACGATCGGCCGCCTGCGCGGTGCGGCGTCGGCGGTGTTCGCAGCCCATGGCATGGAGCAGCCGCGCGGCAATATCGTCGCGGCCGGCGACCAGGGAGGGGTGCCGCATTCGGCCGGCGACGACGCACGCGTCGTGCGCGCCGGCGAGCCGGTGGTGGTAGACCTCTACCCGCGCACCGCGGGGCGGGGGTACGCGCCGCTCTTTGCCGACTGTACGCGCACGCTGTGCGCCGGCACGCCGCCGCCGGAGGTGGTCCGCGCCCATGCGGCGGTGCTCGCGACGCTGGCCGCCGCGCGCGCCATGGTGGCGCCGGGAGCGCGTGGCTGGGACCTGCAGGAGGCGGTCTGCCGCCAGCTGGAAGCAGAAGGGTACGCCACCCCGCTCAACCACCCCGGCGCCGTCACCGGCTACGTGCACAACCTGGGGCACGGCGTCGGTTTCGAGCTGCACGAGCTGCCCAGCTTCCGCCGCGACACGGGCGCCGAAGGAGTGCTGCGTGCGGGGGACGTCGTCACCCTGGAGCCGGGGCTGTACGACGCCGCCGCGGGCTATGGCGTGCGCCTCGAAGATCTCTTCCTGGTGGCGGCGGACGGCCCCGAGCTGTTGACGCCGCTGCCCTACGATCTGGACCCGCGGGCCTGGGGGGAGACGGACGCAGGCGGCTGAGCCGCAGGCGGCAGGGCGCCGCTCCGGCGCGGGCGCGCGGGTGCCGGCTTTGCTGTAGCATGGGGGTGGGAAGGGGGCGCCATGGAGACCTTCACCAGCATCCTGGTCGGGCTCGGACTCGCAGCGGCGTGCGGCTTCCGGGTTTTCGTGCCGCTGCTGATCGCCGGTCTGGCGGCGCGCTTCGGCGGCATGAGCGTGGCGCACGGCTTTTCCTGGCTTGCCTCGACGCCCGCGCTGGCGGCCTTCGGCGTCGCCACCGCGGTAGAGATCGTCGGCTACTACGTTCCCTGGATCGACAACCTGCTGGACGCCCTGGCGACGCCGGTCGCGGTCGTCGCCGGCATGCTGCTGATGGCTTCGACGTTGGTGGACTGCGGGCCCTTCCTGCACTGGACCCTGGCGGTGCTGGCCGGCGGCGGCACGGCGGCGGTGTTCCAGGGACTGACGACGGTGGCGCGGCAGGTGTCGTCGATCAGCACCGGCGGGCTCGGCAACCCGGTGCTGGCGACCGTCGAAGGCGGCAGCGCGGCGCTGCTTTCGGCGCTGGCGGTGACGGTCCCGATCGCCGCCCTGGTGCTGATCGGTCTGCTGCTCCTGCTGATCCTTAAACTGCTGCCCCTGCGCCGCGCGGCGGCGCGCCCCACGTAGGTTCTGGAAAGCGCGCCGGCGGCTGAGAAGGCGACGATGTCCTTCGCGAGATCGAACCACCCGGCCGGCGGCGGCACTTTCACCAGGTGGCGGGCGCGTGCGCGATTGCTGGCGCGCGCCGTCGGCGTGGCCGCCTTTGGGGGGGCGGCCGCGGCGGCGCTCTGTGCCGGCGGTTGCGCCAGCCTCGATCTGCAACACCGGCAGCAGGCGGAGATCACGCGGCAGCTGCACGACCGCGGTCTGGACCCGGCGAGCATCGTGGTGCCCTGGCAGATCGACGCCGAGATGCGCGAGTGGGTGCACCAGCAGGTCCCCAACCGGGTCTCTCCCGACCAGCGCTTGAGCCGCCTGCTGGCCGCGCTGCTCGACGACGACAACGACGGTGTGGGGCTGGAATACGAAGCAGGCGCCAACGGCACGGCGCAGGATGCGTTCGCCAGCGGCAAGGCAAACTGCCTGGCCTTCACCAATCTCTTTGTCGGCATGGCCCGCGAGCTCGACGTGCCGGTGTTCTACCTCGAAATCGGCGACATCGAAAAGTTCGCGCGCGCGGGCAACCTGGTGGTGCAGTCCGGTCACGTGACCGCCGGCTACGACAGCGGCGGCAAGATCCGCATCCTGGACTTCGACCCGGAGGAGCGGCCGAAGTATCGCCAGCTGCACCGGGTGACGGACCTGACGGCGATCGCGCTCTACTACTCCAACCTGGGCGCCCAGCTGCTGGAGCGCGACCAGGACCGCGAGGCGCTCGGCTGGCTGGACACCGCGGTCCGCCTCGATCCCGAGCTGGCGCGCGCCTGGATCAACCGCGGCGTGGCGCTGCGCCGCACCGGCGACCTGGTGGCGGCCGAGGCGGCCTATCGGCGGGCGCTGGAGGCGGACCCCAACGCGGTGGCCGGCTATCAGGACCTGGCGGCGCTGCTGTTCGGCTCGGGCCGCAGCCGCGAAGGCGAGGAGCTGATGGCGCTGTCGGCCCGGCTCGATGCGCGCAACCCGTTCAACCTGCTGTCTTTAGGCGATCTGTCGGTGGCTCACGGCAGGCTTGACGAGGCGCGCCGCTTCTATCGCAAGGCCGAGCGGCAGGACAACGCCGCGGCGGAGGCGGAAGCCGCCCTGGGCGAGCTGTCCCTGGCGACCGGCGATCGTGCCGAGGCGCGCCGCTGGCTGCAAAAGGCGCGGTCGCGCGACGCCGCCAACGATCGGGTGCGGCGTCTGGAAGCGGCGCTCGCCGCCACCAGGAGCGTGGCAAACTCCCCTGCGACGTACTGCGACATCGACCAAGGGACCCTGCTATGAAGAGCCTGACCCGCCACCTGACCATGCACGTTCCGGCGCGCATGGATTTTGTCAACATCACCGGCGAGGTGGCGCAGGCCGTCGCGGAGAGCGGCGTGCAGGAAGGGCTGTGCCTGGTCAACGCCATGCACATCACCGCCAGCGTCTTCATCAACGACGACGAACCGGGCCTGCACCAGGACTACAAACGCTGGCTGGAGGGGTTGGCCCCCTTCGACCCCAGCCCCGACCGCTACCGCCACAACCGCACCGGCGAGGACAATGCCGACGCCCACCACAAGCGCCAGGTCATGGGGCGCGAAGTGGTGGTGGCGATCACCAAGGGACGCCTCGACTTCGGCCCCTGGGAGCAGATCTTTTACGGCGAGTTCGACGGCCATCGCGACAAGCGGGTCCTGATCAAGATCCTTGGCGAATAAGAGCGTCGCACCCGGAGAGGCGCAGTCCACCGGGGACTTGGTGGTGACGGTGCCGTGGCGCCTGGCGGTGGATACCGGCGGCACCTTCACCGACTGCCTGGCCATCGATCCTGCCGGGCAGGTGCGGCGGGCCAAGGTCCTGTCCTCGGCCGCCCTGCGGGCACGCATCGCGGCGCGCCTGGATGCCGTCACCGTGGTCCTGGCGCCCTCCGGCGTCGCCTGGCAGCTGCCGGACGGGTTCTTCGACGGGTGTGAGCTGCGCCTGCTGGCGGGTGCCGGTGGCGACGACGTTCCCGGCGGGGGGGATGGCCCGGAGGGTGGCGACGCGGCGCCGGTGCGGGTGGTGGAGAGCCGCTCGGGAGGTGCCGGCGGTGCCCACGATGCCGGCGGCGGCCGCGGTGGTGCGGTGGTGCGGGTGGACCGGCCGCTGCCGCCGGGCGACCTGACCGGCGCCGCGGTCGAGCTGCGCGCGGCGGAAGAGGCGCCGGTACTGGCCGCCCGGCTGGTCACCGGGACGCCGCCGGGCAGGCCGCTGCCGCCGCTGTCGCTGCGGCTGGCCACCACCCGCGGCACCAACGCCCTGCTGGAGCGCAAGGGGGCGCCGGTGGCGCTCTTCATCACCCGCGGCTTTGCCGACCTGTTGCGCATTGGCACCCAGCAGCGCCCGGACCTGTTCGCGCTGGCGATCGAGCGGCCGCGGCCGCTGTACGCGGCGGTGGTGGAGGTGGACGAGCGGCTCGATGCCGGCGGCGCCGTCTTGCGGCCGCTCGACCTGGCGGCGCTGGGCGCGCCGGCGGAACGGCTGGTGGCGTCCGGCGTGCGCTGCGCCGCGGTGGCGCTGCTCCACAGCTACCGCAACCCGCGCCACGAGCAGCAGCTGGGCGCCTTTCTGCGCGCCGCGGGCTTCACTCACGTGGCCATGTCGGCCGAGCTGGCGCCGCTCATCAAGCTGCTGCCGCGCGCCGAGACGGCGGTGGTGGACGCCTACCTGGCGCCGATCCTGGGCGCCTACCTGGCGATGGTGACGGCGGCGGTGCCGGACGGGGCGCTGCACGTCATGACCAGCGCCGGAGGCCTGGTGCGGGCGGCCGACTTCCGCGCCAAGGACAGCCTGCTGTCGGGGCCGGCGGGAGGCGTCGTCGGGGCGGCGCGCGCCGGGCGGCTGTCGGGGCGCGAGCGCATCATCGCGTTCGACATGGGCGGCACCAGCACCGACGTGGCGCGCTGCGACGGCGACTTCGAGTACCTGTTCGAGCATCGCGTGGGCGACGCCCACCTGGTGGCGCCGGCGCTCGCCATCGAAAGCGTCGCCGCCGGCGGCGGCTCGATCTGCACCTGGGCCGACGGCCGCCTGCAGGTGGGACCGCAAAGCGCCGGCGCCCGGCCGGGCCCGGCCTGCTACGGCGCCGGCGGGCCCCTGACCATCACCGACGTCAACCTGCTGCTGGGGCGCCTGGCGCCCGGCCGCTTCGAGATCCCGCTCGATCCGGCCGCCGCCCGGCGGGCGGCCGCGGCGTTGCTGGCGGCGCTCGGCGACCCGGCGGATGGGGGGGCCGGCGGCACGCAGGCCGTCAGCGGCGCCGGCGAGGTGGCGGTCGGCAGTGCCCAGGATGGGGATGATGAGGCGATGGGCACTCTTCGGCTGGACGGCAACGCCGACGACCAAGCCGGTGCCATCGCCGGCAGGGGAACGACCGGCGCGGCGCCCGCTGGCGGTGACCTCGCAGGCGGCGAACCCATACTGGAGGGGCTGCTGGCGATTGCCAACGAGCGGATGGCCGAGGCGATCCGCGGCATCTCCCTGCGGCGCGGTTACGACCCGGCGGAGTATGCGCTGGTGGCCTTCGGCGGCGCCGGCGCGCAGCATGCGTGTGCGGTGGCGGCTCTGCTGGGGATGGACACAGTGCTGGTGCCCGCCGATGCCGGCCTGCTTTCGGCGCTGGGTCTGGGCGGCGCGGTCATCGAGCGCTTCGCCCAGCGCCAGGTGCTGGCACCGCTCGCCGCCGCGGCCGCGCACCTGGATGCCTGGTGCGACGAGCTGGGCCGCCAGGCGGTGGCGGCGGTGGCGGCCGAAGGCATACCCGCCGACCAGGTCGCCGTCCGCCGGCGCATGGTCGCGCTGCGCTTTGCCGGCCAGGAAGCGACGCTTCCCGTCGACTACGCCGGCGCCGACAGCCTGGCCGCGGCCTTTGCCGCCGCCTACACCGCGGTCTATGGCTACCAGCCCGAGGGCCGCGACATCGAGATCGAATCGTTGCGGGTGGTCGCCTCGTCGACCGGCCCGGCCGCGGTGGTTGCCGCCGCTGTCGCCGGCCGCGTCTTTGCGCCAGCAGGCGATCCGAGAGGCGGACCTCCTGGCGCTGCTTCCGCGGCTGGCTCGGAAGCGGCTGCCGACGCCGCCGATCCTGCGCCTGGCGTGGACGCTGGGCTAGCCGCCAGTGCCGTCGCCATCTCCCGAGGTGGCGGCGAGAAAGCTGCTGCCGCGATCCTTGGTGGTGGCGACGCCGCGGCGAGGGGCCTTGGCGTGGGTGCGGTCGCGACGGCCGGCCGGGCTTACTTTGACGGCGTGTGGCGGCAGGTCCCGGTGTACGAGCGCGCCGGCCTTGCGGTGGGCGCGCCGATCGCCGGACCGGCGCTGGTGCTCGAAGACCATACCGCGACCGTGGTCGAGGCCGGCTGGTGCTGTCACCTGGACGGTGCCGGCGCGCTGGTGATCCGGCGGTTGGCGCGGGTAGCCTCATGATGAGGATCGGTCGATGACCTCCGGTCCGCAGGTAGGTGGCGGCTCGGCGCCGGTGAGGTCCAGCGGGCGCGACGCGGACCAGGAGGCAAGGGTCGAACGGCGGTTGCGCCGGCTGGGCTCGATCTGTGCGATACCGGCCGCGGCGGCGCTGGTTGCCGCGGGCGCGATGGCCTGGGTGCTGGCGCGCGACGTGGCGGCGACCTCCGGGGCGTCGCCGCCGGCTGCGTCCTTCCTGCTCGCCTTTGGCGCGATGCTGTTGATCCTGCTGTCGCGCCCGCTGCGTGCGAACATCTTGCGACGCGCGGACGAGCGCGAGCTGGATGCCGACGCCGACGATGGCGACGGGGCCGGCGACCTGGCCGGCGCAGTGGAGCGCGGTGATGGCGCAGGGCTGGTGGCGCCCGCAGCGACCCCGGCCCAGACGGAGATGGAGGCGATTCTGGCTGGCGCGGCGCCGCGGCTCGATGCCGGGCAGCAGTGGGACGATGCGGCCAGCCGGAGGCTGGACGCGTTTACCTGGGCGACGTTGGCCGGCTTCGCGATGTTGGGGGCGGCGACGGCCATCGGCATCTGGGTGGCGGTGGCCGGCAGTGCGGTGTTCTATGGCTTGGTGATCTGCGTGGCCGGCCTGCTGGCGATGGCGGCGACGTGGCCGCGCCGCAGCGACCTGCCGGCGCAGGCCGATGGGCGGCGGGAGGATGGGACGTGAGGTCGGCGCCTGGGCAACGGCGCGGATTGCGAGGCTGAACATGGGACCTGACACCAGGACACAGCCGCGGGTGGTGGCGTTTCCGGGGGCGCCCGCGGCGCCTTCCCTGCTGGGCAGCGAACGCCGGGCGGCGCTCGTGGCGCAACGGTCGCCGGCGCTCCAGGTGATCTGCGGCGCCGTGCTGGGGATCGCCGGGTTGATGGCCGCGGCGAGCGTCGTGGTGGTGCGCGTCATGACGATGCCGCCCGCCACTTCGACTCGCCAGGCGCTGGCTCTGGCAGGTGGGGCGGCGCTGCTGATCGTCGTCGCGTCCCGGCTGCAGGCGCGCATTCTGGGCAATGCCGGGCGGGGCGTGCCGGCGCCGCCGACCAAGGAGGCGGCAGAGGCGCTTGCCGCCGCGATTCTCGATGGCTATGCGCGCGGCACCGTTGTGGGCTTCTCGCTGCTTGCCGCCGCCGCGTGCCTGGGCCTGGTGATCGCCGTGGTGACCGGCAGCGTCCGCTATGCGCTGGTGATCTGCCTGGCGGCGGCGCTCGGCATGGTCGCGCGCTGGCCGCGCCGGGCGGCGATCGAAGCGTTGCTGCGGCGGCGAGGGCTGTGATGGACCAGGCGCGGCGGGACACGGCGGGCGGCGCCGGCGTCGGCGGCCCGGCGGCGGTGCAGCTGGAGCTCTTCACGCACCGCTTCGCGGCGATCGCACGGCAGATGGGGGAGCGGTTGCAGCGTACCGCGGTGTCGACCAACGTCAAGGAGCGGCTCGATTTTTCGTGCGCGCTGCTGGATGCCGGCGGCGAGCTGGTGGTCAACGCGCCGCACATCCCGGTGCACCTGGGGGCTTTGGGCCTTTGCGTGCGGCTGACCGCGGCGGCGCTGACCCTGGAGCCGGGCGACGTGGTGGTGACCAATCACCCGGCCTTCGGCGGTTCGCACCTGCCGGATGTCACGGTGGTGACGCCGGTGTTCGGTGGCACGCGGCTGCTCGGCTACGTCGCTTCGCGCGCCCATCACGCGGAGATCGGCGGCATGCGCCCCGGCTCGATGCCGCCGCGCGCGCGGTGCCTGGCCGAAGAGGGGGTGGTCATCCCGCCGACCCTGCTGGCGCGGCGCGGCGAAACGCGATGGCCGGAGCTGCGGCGGTTGCTCAGCTCGGGGCCCTACCCGTCGCGCGCGGTCGAGGAGAACCTGGCCGACCTGCGCGCCGCGGTGGCGGCCAACCATCGCGGCGCCGAAGCGCTGCTGGCGCTGGTCCGGGACAGCGGCAGGCAGTCGCTGGCCGCCAGCGCGCAGGGCGGCGCCGCGGCGCGCGGTGACCAGGATGAGGCGGCGGCCGCGGCGGGCGCGCGGATCGTGGCGTTCCATATGGAGGCGCTCAAACGGCGCGCCGAAGAGCGCGTGCGCGCCGCCCTGGCGCGGCTGGCGGCGTCGCGCGGCGAGCGCCTGGCGGCGACGGAGAAGCTGGACGACGGTTCGCCGATCGCGGTGAGCATCGAGCTGGCCGGCGGTGGCGCCACCATCGACTTTGCGGGCTCGGCGGGGGTGCATCCGGGCAACCTGAACGCGCCGCCGGCGGTGGTGCGCAGCGCCGTGCTGTACGTGCTGCGCCTGCTGCTCGGCGAGCCGCTGCCGCTCAACGAAGGCCTGCTGCGGCCGATCCAGATCCGGGTGCCGCCCGGCATGCTGGCGCCGCCGTTCCCGGAAGACCCCTGGCAGGCGCCGGCGGTGGTGGGAGGCAACGTGGAGACCAGCCAGCGCTTGGTGGACACGCTGCTGAAGGCGTTGGGGCTGGCGGCCTGCAGCCAGGGCACGATGAACAACGTGCTCTTCGGCAATGAGCGGTTCGGTTTCTACGAAACCCTGTGCGGCGGCGCCGGCGCCGGACCCGGCTGGGCGGGCGCCAGCGCCGTGCACACCCACATGACCAACACCCGGATCACCGATCCCGAGGTGCTGGAGCACCGGTATCCCGTGCGCCTCGACCGCTTCGCCGTGCGCGCCGGCTCCGGCGGCGCCGGCCGCCATCGGGGCGGTGACGGCGTGGTGCGGGAGCTGACCTTCCTGGAGCCGATGTCGCTTTCCGTGCTCACCCAGCATCGCGTGGAAGCGCCCTACGGCGTCGCCGGCGGCGAACCGGGAGAGCGCGGCCGGCAGCGCCTGGTCCGCGCCGGAGGCGAAGTGCTCGACCTGCCGTCCATCGCCGGCTGCGAGGTCGAGCCCGGCGATCGTCTCATCCTGGAGACTCCCGGCGGCGGCGGTTGGGGGCCGGCGGCAGAACCCTGCCCATAGACCGATTCCGACACGGCATAGCGGCGGGACCGCCGGACTTCAGGCTGGCGGATCGGACCGCAATTCCAAGTTGGGCCAGAACGGTGGCACGGGCCTGGCGCGAGCGGCGCGGCCCGCAGTGCCGCGGCGTCGCGGTCAGGTGAAGATATCGGCCAGGTCCAGGGAGAGGCCGGGGAAGAGCGGGCTGGTGAGAGTGGCGAACCTGGCGCGCCCGTCGTGCAGCGTCGCCCGCCATGGGCGGCGCCCGGTGCGCACCACCGAGACGGTGCGGGCCGCCGGATCGACCAGCCAGTATTCGCCGACTCCGAAGCGCCGGTAGGCGCGCCGCTTCGCCCCGCCGTCCAGCGTCCGCGACGAGGGCGATAGCACTTCCACGACCAGGTCGGGCGCACCGCGAACCCACTTTTCTTCCAGGATGGAAAGCCGGTCCTTGCGCACGAAGAGGAGGTCAGGTTCGACCACGTCGTATTCGGAGAGCAGGACGTCCACCGGCGCGAAGAACACTTCGCCCAGGTCGTGGTCGCGGACGAAAACGTGCAGTGCCGTGAACAGATTGCGCAACACCATCTGGTGAAGGATGGTCGGGGCGGGGCTCACGAAGTGCCGACCGCCAATGAGTTCGTGGCGCATCCCGTCGTCGGGGAGCGCCGCCAGATCGGTATAGGTGAGCCTGCTGATCGGCGAGTGAACCATGGCTCACTTAGTATAGACGGAAAAGCATGGGGCTATCGGCAATCTCGACGCGGATGAGGATCACAAGGAGCCAGGTCTACGATGCGCCGCAAAGCCGTCCTTGATGGTGGGGAGGGGGCGCGCTATCCTCCCACTTTCGCCGCACGGATGCTGGCCGGGGCGCGCCGCCGCCCGCGGCATGGTGGCGTGTGCAAGGGAGAGCGCGCATGGACTTGCAATACCTCGACCCGACGATCCCCCGCCACCTCGACGGCTGGCACAGTTCGATCCTTGGCCAGGGCATGCCGATCGTGTCGTACGGCCATTGGGGGCACCCCCTGCTGCTGTTCCCGACCGCCGCGGCCGACTACCTGGAAAATGAGCGCTTCTTTCTGATCCAGGCCATCGAGGGGGCGATCCGCGACGGCAAGGTGCGCGTCTTCTCGATCAACAGCATCAACAGCCAGGCCTGGATGGACCGCAACCTGCCGGTGGCGGAGCAGGCGCGCCGTCAGGCGCTGTATGCGCGCTACATCGAGGACGAAGTGGTGCCCTACATCCGCAACGCCTGCCAGACGCCGGACATCCGCATCGCCGCCTCGGGCGCCAGCTTCGGCGCCTTCCATGCCGCCAACACCGTGTTCCGGCGGCCGGAAGTGTTCGACGGGCTGATCGCGATGAGCGGCTTCTACGACCTGGGGCCGGACTATCTGCACGGCTACAGCGACGACAACGCCTACTTCAACAATCCGGCCTGGTACCTGCCGCAGCTGGAGGGCGAGCGCCTGCAGCTGCTGCGCACCGCGTGCAAGATCCTGGTGCTGACCGGCCAGGGCGATTACGAAGCGCCGGATGCCTCGCGCCGCCTGTCCGAGATCCTGCACCGCAAGGGCATCCCCCACCAGCTCGACATGTGGGGCCACGACATGCCCCACGACTGGCCCACCTGGCGCAAGATGCTGCCCTACGCCGTGGGCCTGATGGGCTGGTAGCGGGGGGCGCGCGCCGGCCGTAGCCGGGACTGCCGGGGCTGCCGCCCGTCCCGGCACTCCCGGAAGATCGCACCCGCCGCACCCGGCGTTGAGGGCAAGCCAGGCACTACGGATTTTGCTGTTCGGCCGCCGCGGCGATGGCGGCCACCAGCTGGTCGGTTGCGGGGCGCGCCGCCTCGACGGCGGGCACGACGCCGTGACGGCGCAGTTCGGCGCTGGTCACCGGCCCGATGGACGCGGCGCGGAGCTCGCCGCGCCGGCGGGACCAATCGTCGCCGAAAAGGCCGGCAAAGTTGCGCACCGTGCTGGGGCTGGTAAACGTCACCCAGCCGATGGGGCTGGCGCCAAACAGGTGGATGGCACGGGCTGGGGCCTGGGGCGGCAGCCGCTTCTCATAGGCGGTCACGGCAACGGCCGCGATGCCGGCGGCAAGCAGCCCGTCGCGTAGCGTCGGCAGCGCGTCGGCGGCCTGCGGCAGCAGCACCCGCTGGCCGCAGTCGAAGCGGTTGAGCAGCGCCGCCAACAACCCGCTGGCATTCTGTTCGCCGCCCGGCGCCACCAGCGCCGGTTCGATGCCCGCGCCGCGCAGCGCCGCCGCGGTGGCGGCGCCGACCGCCGCCACCCGCCGCAGCCGCGGCGGTGATCCGGCCAGCGGCAGCAAGCTGTGCACCGCGTTGGTCGAGGCGAAGACCACCCAATCGAACAGCTGCAGCTCGGCCGCGGCCCGCGCCAGCGGCGCCGGATCGACCGGCGGCATCACCACCAGCAGCGGCAGCAGCTCAACGGTGGCACCGGCGGCCGTCAGAGCCGCGCACAGCTGGCCCGCCTGCCGCTCCGCGCGCGTCACCACCACCCTCTCTCCCGCCAGGCCCGGCCCGGAGGACGTGGGTCTCGGCGCCGTTGCGGCCACCGGATTGGAGCCTGCGGCAGGCGGCGCTACGGGCTGTTCCTCTGCCGGCTGAGCCTGTTCCGCTGGCGTGTCGCGGGGGGGTGGCGTCTTGATGGTCATGGGGTGCCGCGCAGCTTTGCCAGGATGGCGGCGGCGCCGTCCTTGTGCAGGGCCGCGATGCAGGTTGCGGCGGCTTCGGCGGCGCTGCCACCCAGGCCTTCGCCGCGTGCGACGTGGCGGCCGTCGGGGGTGGCGAGCAGGGCAGTCAGGCGGAGGAGCGCGCCTGCTGGCGCGGCTTCGCCGTGGCCGTTGGCAGCATGGGCGATGCCGGCCGCCGGGTGGGCAAGATCGCTGCGGTTGCCGCCGTGGTGAACCTTGCCATCGGTGCTCCCGATGCCAGCGTCGCTGGGTTCCCAGCGTGCCCAGGCGGCCAGGGGGAGGGAGCAGTCGCCGCCGAAAGCGGCCACGACGCGCCGTTCGGCGTCGGCGGCGGCGGCGGTCGGCGGGTGATCGAGGGCGCGGCAGAGGGCTTCGGCGCGGCCGCCGCGCAGCACTTCGACGGCCAGGATCCCTTGCGCCGGCGCGGGCAGCATGGCGTCGGGCGTGAGCGGGTGGGCGGGAAGGGTGGGAGCGTCGCCCATGGCTTCCAGCCTGCCCAGGCGCGCCAGGCCGGCGGCGGCGAGCACCACCCCTGCGGCGCTGCGCTCGCGCCAGCGCCGCAGGCGGGTATCGACGTTGCCGCGCACGCCTTCGACGTGCAGGTCGGGGCGCCGCAGCAGGAGCTGCGCCTGGCGGCGCAACGATCCGGTGAGCACCAGGGCGGCCGGCGGCAGGCCGTCCAGGTCGGTTGCGACCTCGCTCACCAGCATGTCGCGGGGATCGGCGCGCGGCGGACAGGCCGCCAGGATCAGCGCCTCCGGCAGCGCGCCGGGAAGATCCTTCAGGCTGTGCACGGCCAGATCCAGGGAGCCGTTCAGCAAGCCGGCTTCCAGCTCCTGGGTGAACAGCCCCTTGCCGCCCAGCGCGGCCAGGTCTCCGGGCAGGCGGTCGCCGCGGGTCACGATCTCGACCAGCTCCACCCGCAGGCCCGGATGGGCGGCGACCAGTGCAGCGGCGACCTGGCGCGACTGCGCCACGGCCAGCGGGCTGGCGCGGGTGCCCAGGCGCAATGGCGGCAGCTCGTGCAGGGGGCCAACGCCACCCGCGCCGGTCCCGGCGGCGCCGGTCAAGCAGCGTCTCCTGTCATGCTGATAGCCTAGTGCATCCGCGGGTGGAAGGCGCTGGCGCGGAACCAGGCCAGCTGCTCGGGAGCGCGGGAGGCACTGGTGGCCTGTCCTGGAGAAATCGAAAGCGGATGGCGCCGCCATTCGGCGGCGCGGGCCAGGCGCGCCGACGCAGGCATAGCAGAGACTATGTCGAGGAGGCGGCCGGGGCTGTCGCCTGTCCCGGCACTTCCGGCAGGTCGCAACGCCGCCCCCGCCGTCGAGGGCAAGCCAGGCGCTTTCGATTCGAACAGGACAGGCCACTACGGTTCGACGGGTTCCGCGAAGCAAGGGCGGCACGATGGGCAAGGTCGGTTGTGGGAAACAGAATCTGACGAATGGCACAGGCATGAGGCTAGCCGTAGCCGCGGGACGATGGTGGTGGGAAGGGTCGTGGGTGGTTGTGCAGGGTTGGCGGGCGCGGCGATTGCATTCGGCTGAATTGCATAGGACGCTTGATTTTTCACACGCAACGGCACTGCCGGGGAGAAGCGATGTACACGACGAAGAACGATTTGCCGGAAGGGAAGCGTGCCAAGGTGGTGGCGCTGCTCAATGAGCGTCTGGCGGACGCAATCGATCTGCAGACGCAGATGAAGCAGGCCCATTGGAACGTCAAGGGCCACACGTTCATCTCGCTGCACCTGCTGTTCGATCAGATCAACGAAGACGTCGAGGATTACGTGGACCTGATCGCCGAGCGGGCCGTGCAGCTGGGCGGCATCGCCAACGGCACGGCGCGCGAGGTGGCAAAGGCGTCGTCGCTGCCGGAATATCCTCACCAGATCGCCGACGGCCCCGAACATGTCGAGGCGGTTTCCAGCGCGCTGGCGGCGTTTGGCAAGGGGGTGCGGGCGGCGATCGACAAGTGCAACGATCTGGGCGACGCGGACGCGGCCGACATCTTCACCGAAGTGTCGCGCGGCACCGACAAGTGGCTGTGGTTCGTCGAGGCCCACCAGCAGGGCGCGTCGACGCGCTCCGCCGCCGCGCCGACGGGCCCGCGGCGGGCTCAGCGCTCGCGCTGATCGGCGTCGGCGCCGGGCGCTGGGCGGACGTCCGGCCGATCTCGCCCTTCCGGCCTGTCGGTGGCATCTGGCTCGACCGGCTCGACCGGCTCAAGCGGTTGGGCGGGCTCGGCCGGTTCGACCTGCAGGCCGGCCGGTGTGAGGTCGCCGTCCAGATCCAGCTGGAATAGCTCGCGCACCAGGTCGAGGCGCGGCAGATCCTCGGCGCCGCCGTGGCCGCGCAGGCGGCTGCTGGGGTGGTGGAGGATCTTGCGCACGAGCGATCGCGTGAGGCGGTCCAGGTGCTCGTGCGAGCTGGCGGGAAAGTGGTGGAGCGCCTGGGCCAGCTCCTGGCGCCGGATCTGCTCGGCGCGCTTTTGCAGCTGGGCGATCAGCGGCTCGGCCTGCATGGCGCGGTACCAGCCGTGGAAGCGGTTGAGCTCCTGATCCAGGATCTCCTCGACGCGCGGCACCTCGTCCTTGCGGCGCCGCAGGTTGCGCTGGACCAGGTGATCGAGCGAATCGAGGGGGTGCAGAAAGACGTTTTCGATGCGTCCGGCCGCCGGCTCGACGTTGCGCGGCACGCTCAGATCGACGACCAGGAGCGGCCGGCCGCGGCGCGCGGCCATGGCGTCGGTGAGCTGCGTGCGGGTGAGGACGGGCTCTTCGGCGCCGGTCGAGACGACCACCAGGTCGGCGGCGGCCGTCGCCGTCAGCCGCTCGGCGAAGCCCAGGATCGCGGTGTGCGGAAACTCCTGCTGGAATTCGAGCGCCCGGCCGGCGTTGCGGTTGGCGACCGACAGGTGTTGTACGCCGCGCTCGCTCAGGCTGCGCGCGACGGAGCGGGCGATTTCGCCGGCGCCGATCATCAGCACGCGGCAGCCGTCGAGGTCGCGAAAGATGCTGCGCGCCAGCTCGACCACCGCGTAGCCGAAGGAGACCGCGCCCTGGGCGATGGCGGTCTCCTGGCGGGCGCGGCCGCCCGCGGTCAGGGCGCTGCGCAGGAGGCGGCGCAGCACCGGGCCGGTCGCCCCCACCGCATCGGCGAGCGCCGACGCCTGTTTGACCTGGCCCAGGATCTCGGGTTCGCCCAGGACCATCGATTCCAAGCCGCTGGCCACCGCCAGGAGATGGCGGGCGGCGGCGGCGTTGCGCTTGACGTAGAGGCTGCCCGGGCGCTCCAGCTCTGGCGCGCGCGCCAGGAAGACCAGGTCGAGGGCGGCCTGGTAGGCCTCTTCTTCGTCGCGCGGCTGGATCACCACCTCGGTGCGGTTGCAGGTGGACAGCAGCAGCGCCTCGGCGACGCCGGCGCGCGCCAGCAGGTGGACCAGCTTTTGCGCCGTCTCGTCGTCGCCGTAGGCCACGCGCTCGCGCAGGTCCAGGGCGGCACCGTGATGGTCGAGGCCGAGCAGCAGCAGGCTGGGGCCCGCGCCGCCGCCGGCGCCCGCCGTCGCGCCGTTGCCGCCGGCGGGGGGGGCAAGGGGCGAGGGCGGCGGTGCGCCGGCGGCGGGGTCGGACATGGCTCTGGCGGCTCTAGGGGGGGCTCTGGTGGTGTGGCTCTCTAATTGAATCCGTGGAATCCAGTGAGGAAAAGGTTCACTGCCACCAGGGAAAAGAGGATCGTGGCGAGGCCCGCCAGGCTGGCGAGCGCCGTCTGGCGCCCCTGCCAGCGTCGCAGCCGGCGCAGCAGCAGCGCGATGCCGTAGATCGTCCAGGTGAGGAGCGTGGCCAGGATCTTGGGGTCGTGCAGCCAGTCGCCGGGGTACAGGCGCTCGGCCCACAGGGCGCCGGTGGCGAGGGCGACGGTCAACCACGCGAAGCCCGCCGCCAGCGAGATCGCCATCATCCGTTCGAGCACCGCGAGCGGCGGGAGCTTGCCGAAGAAGGTCGAGAAGCGCCCCGCCTTGAGGTCGCGGTAGAGCTGCAGATAGAGGAAGGCGTAGGCCGCGGCGACGGTGAAGGCGGCGTAGCCGAGCAGAGCGGCCGACACGTGCAGGGCAAAGAACGGCTCGTGGAAGATGGCACGGTCGGGCACCTCGGGGCGCGCCAGGATCGAGGCCAGCAGCTGGAAGAAAAACGCCAGCGAGGCGAGCCAGAAGCCGGTGCTGCGTTCGCGGCCGTGCCATTCCACGAAGGCGTACACCAGGGCGACCGCGAAGGCGAGCATCGACAGCGCCTGCGATTCGGTGGCGGCCGGGAACTGCCGCCAGCGGGCGGTCAGCGCCAGCAGGTAGGCAAAATGCAGCACCAGGGTGACGCGCAGGGCCGGCGTCGCCCCGCGGCGCGCCCGAAGGGCGCCGGCCGAACCGGCGGCGGCAAAGAAGGCGAAGCCATAGTCGACGGCCACCAGCAGGTAGGCCAGGGGCAGGACGATGACCGCGGCGCGAAACAGGGGCTGGACCACGCTCCATGCTAGCACCTTCTTGCCGCGGGCCTCACCATCTGCTAGTGTCCACGACCCGGCCGCGGCCATGTGCGGGATCGGGTCCCTCCTGTTGGACATCTCCGCGAAAGCAACTCACCGGTAAGGCTCGGGTAGACGGGTAGAAGAGAGCGCCAATGGCCAACGTCATCATCGTCGGGATGCAGTGGGGAGACGAGGGCAAGGGGAAGATCGTCGATCTCCTTTGCCCGGCGTTCGACGGAGTGGTGCGCTACCAGGGAGGGCACAACGCCGGCCACACGGTGCGCTTCCGGGACCGCCACTTCTCGTTGCGGCTGATCCCCTCGGGCATCCTGCACGCCGACATGGTGTGCGTCATGGGCAACGGCATGGTCATCGCGCCCGACGCCTTTCTGGAAGAGCTTGAACAGCTGTCGGCTTCCGGAGTGCGGGTGGACGACCGGCTGTTCGTCTCCAACCGCGCGCACGTGCTGCTCCCCTTCCACGCCGCGGTGGACCGTGCGCGCGAGGAGGCGGGTGGGCGCAACCGCATCGGCACCACCGCCCGCGGCATCGGTCCGGCCTACGAAAGCAAGGCGTCGCGCTACGGCCTGCGCACCTGCGACCTGGATGCTCCCGACGTCGAGGAGCGGCTGCGGCTGCTGCGCCAGCGGGCGGAGATGGAGCTGGCGGCGCTGGGTGCCGAGCCGCTGGATGCGGCCGGCGCGGGCGGCGAGGGCGGTCAGGACGCGAACGTCGACGTCGAGCGGTGCCACGGCTGGGCCGAGCGCCTGCGGCCGCACCTGCGCGACACCGAGCAGCTCCTCAATGCCTGGATCACCCAAGGGAAGTCGCTGCTGTTCGAGGGCGCGCAGGGGACGCTGCTCGACCTGGACCACGGCACCTATCCTTTCGTCACCAGCTCCAGCTCGACGGCGGGCGGCGCCTGCACCGGCACCGGCGTGCCGCCGACCCGCATCGACGGGGCGATCGGCGTGCTCAAGGCCTACACCACCCGCGTCGGCGGCGGGCCGTTCCCCGGCGAGCTGGTGGACGCGCGCGGCGACTTCCTGCGCCAGCGCGGCAACGAATACGGCACGGTCACCGGGCGGCCGCGGCGCTGCGGCTGGCTGGACATGGTGGTGGCGCGGTACGCGCGGCTGCTCAACGGCATCGACACCGTGGCGCTGACCAAGCTGGACGTGCTGGACGACTTCGACGAGATCCCGGTGTGCATCGGCTACCGCCGCGGTGGGCAGGTGCTGCGCGACCTGCCGCCCGACCGGCACTCGCTGGAAACCGTGGAGCCGGTGCTGCGCACCTTCAAGGGCTGGAAGTGCTCGACCGCCGGCATTCTGGACGAATCGCAGCTGCCGCCGGCGGCGCGCGACTACGTCGACTTCATCGAGCAGGAGCTGGCCGCCCCCGTGTCGTTGGTCTCAACCGGCCCACGCCGCGAAGAGACCCTGCTGCGCGACCACCCCGTCCTGCACCGCCTCACCTCCGGCCACCTGGGCCGCGTTCTGGATCAACGGTAGCGCCGCCTGGGCTGGCGGCGGCCCGCGGGGCCCGCGCGGCGGCGCGTGCGGTGGGGCGCGGCGGCGCGTGCACGTGGCGTGTCGCCGGCCTAAGCGGTCGCCGCCGCGGCGGCCATGTCCGCCGCGCTGGGGAACCGGCGCTGCAGGATGTCCTGGCCGCGATGCAGGAAGCAGGTGTCGATCTGTTTGGGCTCGAACCACTGCTTCACGAACTCCACCACGCCCTCTTCGCTGAACGGCTTGCAGGAATACACGTCGATGCTGACGAAGCGGTGCGTCGCCGAAGTGTGGATCTGGATGCCGCTTTCGTGGATCGGCACCCAGCCGCTATAGCCCGGCTTGCCGGGGTACGCATTCTCGTTGGTCCTGAAGATGTAGGGTTGCGTCTGCTTGGCCACCTGCAGCAGCACGCAGATCTTGTCGAGAAACTCATAGCCCCGTTCAAGGTCGCAGCACACCTCTTCGTCGCAGCCGAAACAGTCGAGCACCAGCTGGAACCCCCAAGGGGCCTGGCGGACCTGGCCATGCGCGGAAAGCTTGTCCCTCATAGTGACCGTCCTCTGCGTTGAGTTTATCTCAACTTATTTAAGCATGGATATGGAGATGCCGCAAGGGCGGGAGCGATGGGGTGGCGGGGTACTGCCCTGGGGACAGTCCCGGCGGTGGCAAACGCTGCTGCTGGCCCGGCTCCGGGCGTGCCGAGCACCCAGGCCTGCGTCAGCCCTTGACACCCACCCGCGCCAGGGTGCCTCCAGATATACTCGCCGCCGTGGGCCGTTAGCTCAGTTGGTAGAGCAGCGGACTTTTAATCCGCGGGTCCAGAGTTCGAGTCTCTGACGGCCCACCAATGGAATCAGATACTTACGAGCCGCCAATTGCGGCTCGCTTGCTTTTAGTAGTCGCCGTGGTCCAGAACTGGTCCCATGGCCAGCGTACAGCGACGGGTCGGTAGTGATGGGGCAGTTACTTGGCGGGTGCGTGTCCGCGTTGCAGGGCATCCGATCCAGACCCAATCCTTTCGGCGCAAGACCGATGCTGGCGAGTGGGCCGTGCGGACAGAAGCAGCCCTGCGGGACGGCAAGCACCTAATGGGCCGCGAGGCGAAGCGCAGGACCGTGAGCAACCTCATCGCTCGATACCGGCTCGATGTGATCCCGGCTTACGGCGCGCGCGAGCAAGGTCAACGCCTCGGTAAGCTGGCCTGGTGGGAGAGCCAGGTCGGCAACCTGCTCGTTAGCGATTTGACCGCGGCGAGGGTTATCGAATGCCGGGCTAGGCTTGCCCGCGGCGAAGGTCCAAGCGGAAAGCCTGCGTCGCCGGCGACGCAGGCTCGGTACCTTGCTGCCCTGAAGCACGTCTTCTCGATAGCGCGCGACGAGTGGGAGTGGACCACCGACAACCCGATGGCTCGGGTGCGAGCTCCGAAGGAGCCGCGCGGGCGGGTTCGGTTCCTTTCTGAGGACGAACGTACCTGCCTCCTGGCGGCGTGCAGGTCGAGCGATAATCGGCGGCTCTACCCTCTCGTTCTCTTAGCGCTGAGCACCGGAGCAAGACAAGGCGAGCTCTTGGCGCTGCGCTGGCCGGACATCGACTTCGCGCTCTGCCAGGCGACGGTCCAGGAGTCAAAAAACGACGAACGCCGCGCCCTGGCCTTGAGCGATGGTGCCCTAGCTAGTAGTACTTCGCGAGCTGCGCCAGGTACGCCCGATCCACAGCGACTTGGTTTTTGCCACCAGGTCGGGCGATGCCACGGTGCCAAGGAAGGCGTGGGAGGCGGCGCTCCGCAAGGCTAAGGTTGAGGACTTTCACTTCCACGACCTTAGGCATTATCCCGAGCGCCGGATTATCCCGAGTTGGCCGCCAATCCAGCGCACCAGCGCGCACACTTGGGACTTGCAGCCTATGATGTACGCGGGATAATCCTGGTCCAATCTCCTCCCATCCGGCAGAGTGCCGGGCAAGGAGGAGATACATGCTGGAAGATTTCTTCGACGTACCTGCCGCCGCACAGCCACTTCGGTCCTGCGTTTTCGGCGGTCACCTCGACGGGTTCTGCGCGAGGCTCCTTGGCCTCGGCTACCAGCGCGTCACGATCCGGCAAAAGCTGTTGGTCGTGCGCGATCTGGCACGCTGGGTGAGTGCGAACCACTTGGCCGTGGGCGATCTTGACGAGGGGCGGATTCACCAGTTCCTCGACACGCGGCGCCGCCGTGGCCGCACTTATCGCGGCTTCCGGTCCACAGCGCTGCTCCTGCTCGAGCAGCTCCGCAGCGCCGGCGCTGTTCCGATGCCAAAATTGGTCCTCGACGAGTCGCCTGTCGCCGCTCTCCTGACGCGCTATGAGGGGTACTTGGGACGGGAGCGGGCGCTCGAAGAGTGCACGATTGCGGGCTACCAGCGGTTCGTGCGCTTGTTCGTCATCGAACGCCTCGGTGGTGGTACTCGGCCCGATTCTCTGCGCCCTGGCGATGTCCGCGAGTTCCTCCTCAGTCGAGTTGGCTGCATGAAGCCTCAGGTGGCGCAGTTCATGGGTACTGCACTGCGTTCGTTCTTGCGCTTCCTGTTCCTGAACGGTGAGACCGGCACCGACCTCGCTCCTGCGGTCCCGACCGTGCGTCGATGGCGAATGTCGAGCGTGCCCCGGCATCTCCCTGCGCGAGACGTGGAGCGGCTGCTGCGTGCGTGTGACTCGTCGTCCGCCACGGGACGTCGAGACCACGCGATTCTCTTGCTTCTTGCCCGACTCGGCCTTCGCGCCAGCGAGGTTGTGGCGCTCGAACTCGGCGATCTGCACTGGCGCGAGGGTGAGATCGTCGTTCGCGGAAAAGGCCTCGTCCACGACCGCCTACCACTTCTCCCCGATGTCGGAGAGGCGCTCGCTCTCTACCTGAAGAAGGACCGACAGCCTGGCAGTTCTCGTCGCGTCTTTCTCTGCAGGCGGGCGCCACACCGCGGGCTCGCTCATCCCTCCACCGTCTCGACGATCGTCGCACGTGCGCTCGTCCGGGCGGGACTCCAGCCCGCGACCCGCGGTGCCCACCTGCTTCGCCACAGCTTGGCCACCACCATGGTGCGGCGGGGTGCCTCTCTTTCCGAGATCGGGCAGGTGCTCCGCCACCGCTCGCCCAGCTCGACGGAGATCTACGCCAAACTCGACTTCGGCGCCCTGCGCGACGTGGCGATGCCCTGGCCAACGGCCAGAGGTGCGCGATGAGCACCCTCGGTCAGGCCCTCGAAACCTACCTCGCCCTACGGCGCGGGCTCGGCTCGGAGCTGCGGGAGCCGGGCGCTTACCTGCATCGTTTTGTCGAGTTCCTCGACCGCGAAGGGACAGCCGTTGTCACGACGCAGCTTGCGCTGCGCTGGGCGACGGCACCGACCCACGCCACACCCGCCACCTGGGCACAGCGGTTGGCCGATGTGCGCCGCTTCGCCGCCTGGCTCAGCGCCACGGACCCTCGTACTGAGATCCCGCCACCTGGCCTGTTGCCTGACCGTTACCGGCGGCGACCGCCCTACATCTACAGCGATAAGGAGGTCGCGCGCATCGTTGGCGAGGCCGCGCGACTTGTCTCGCCCTGCGGACTGCGAGCACTCACATACGGCGCGCTCTTCGGCCTTCTCGCCGCCACCGGTCTGCGTCTCGGTGAGGCACTCGCCCTCGATCGTGACGATGTCGACCTCAGTGCCGGCATCCTGGCGGTACGGCGTGCGAAGTTTGGCAAGTCCCGTTTCGTTCCTGTCCATGACTCGACACGAAAGGCCTTACGTCGCTACGCGCAGCAGCGGGATCGTCTCCTTCGGCGGCCGGTGTCGCCGGCCTTCCTTCTGTCCGATCGCGGCAGCCGCATTAGCCAGTGCAGTGCCCGGTATAACTTCGCCATCGTTTCCCGGGCCGCTGGCCTCCGCCCGCCCACGCGCGGAGGTCGCCATGGTCGCGGTCCGCGGCTTCACGACATGCGGCACCGGCTCGCAGCGAAAGTGCTCGTCCGCTGGTACCGCGAGGGACGCGACGTGGAGCGTGAGCTCCCCAAGCTGTCCGCCTACCTCGGCCACGTCCATGTCGCCGACACCTACTGGTACATCGAGGCGGTCCCAGAGCTCCTGCGGCTGGCCACTGAGCGGGCGACCCGCCCGCGGAAGGAAGCGCCGTGAGCACTTCCGATTTCCCAGCGATGCTCCAGGCTTTCTTCACCGAACGCTTGCTCACCCAGCGGCGGGCCAGCCCGCACACCGTGGCCTCCTACCGCAATACCTTTCGCTTGCTCCTACGCTTCGCCGCTGAGCAGCTCGGCCGCGCCCCCTCCGGCATCTCGCTTACAGATCTCGACGCCGCGTTTCTCGGCAAGTTCCTCGACCACCTCGAGCGCGAGCGCGCAACTCCGCTCGCAGCCGCAACGTCCGCCTCGCGGCGCTCCATGCCTTCTTCCGATATGTCGCCTTCACCGATCCAGCCCACGCGCTGCTTTGCCAGCGAAACCTCGCCATCCCGAGTAAACGCTTCGAGCGCGGGATCGTGGAGTTCCTCGGCGAAAGCGAGGTCGAAGCTCTCCTCGATGCCCCAGATCTTGCCACCTGGATCGGACGGCGCGACCATGCGCTCCTTCTCGTCGGCGTCCAGACCGGCCTGCGCGTTTCCGAGTTGACCGCCCTCTGTCATCAAGACGTGACGTTTGGCGCCGGCGCCCACGTCCGCTGCCAAGGCAAGGGGCGAAAGCTCCGCTGCACGCCCCTGCGCCGCGACGTCATGCGAGTCTTGAAGGCATGGCTGCGTGAGCAGCCGCTGGAACCTGACAGGCCGGTCTTTCCCAGCTCGCGCGGCGGCCGGATGAGCGAGGACGCCGTCGAGCGACTGGTGGCGAAGCACGTCACCGCCGCGCAACAATGTTGCCCGTCCCTCGTTGGCAAGAAGGTCACACCGCATACGCTTCGCCACACGGCCGCGATGCGGTTGCTCCAAAGCGGAGTGGACCGCAGCGTCATCGCCCTCTGGCTTGGCCACGAGTCCATCGAAACCACCCAGATGTACCTGCACGCGGATCTTGGCCTGAAAGAAAAGGCCCTGGCGCGCACGGACTCCTCACAGCGGGCTCCGGGGCGCTACCGTCCGAAAGACACTCTCTTGACTTTCCTGGAGGGCCTCTGATTATCCCGCGTCCGATGGCTGCCCAAGGCAGAGCCACGCCGCTGCACACCTCCAACTCGGGATAATCCGGCGCTCGGGATAATGCCGGTTATCCCGCGCGCGGGATAAGCGGCACACCTTCGCCTCCTACCTCGCTATGTCGGGCGCGACACTCCCGGAGCTGGCGGCGGCGCTCGGCCACAAGACCTTGGCCATGGTCCAGCGGTACGCCCACCTGGCCCCGGCTCACACGGCTGGGGTGGTGCGGCGGATGACGGAGAAGTTCCTTTCGGACGGCCCGGTTGCGACATGAGCGGACTCTTACAAACACAGGGACTTGCGTCATTGCAGTCCCAGAATGGCGGGCGCGATCGCGGTGCCCATCGACGAGCGGCTAGCCCAGGGGTCGCGGCGCGGCTGGGGCGGAGCATCCCCCCGGCCTCTGGTCCGGGGGGGCGGACCTCTGCTGCGCCCCCGTCGTGGTGCGCTGAATCACGTAGGAGAGCGACGGTACAGATGCACGATTGACGGGAAGGCAGGCTCTGAGCTGGTGAAAGAATTGCGTTTTTCCGCACAGCTTGTGGTGTTCCGCCAGGGTCGCTGAGCCGTGTCCTGGCTAAGGCGCGATCGGGTATCGAGTGAGCTTGGGTCAGGCGGGAATGCCTGGTTGGATGCAGGTGGCGGTGGTCGCCAAAGAGGGCAATGGGGTGCGGCGAAGCACCGACAGAGCCAGCGCGTCCCCGAGGCTCACGCCCTGGCGGCCGGCGGTAGTGACGAAGCCCGAGCGCAGGCTGTGACCGCCAAACTCTTGCGGGTCGTAGCCGGCCAGGGCGGCGCGTGCTTTGCCGACGCCGGGGACGCTGCGGTCGGATAGTCCGGCGCCGCCGCGGAAGTGCCGCGAAAGCGGGCGAAAGAGCGGCCTTCGGTCACTCCTGCCTTGGCGATCCAGGCGGCGACCGCGTGACCGGCGCAATCGACGGCGGGCAGCACGACGCCGACGCCGGTCTGGCCGGTTTTGCTGCGCCGCACCGGCGAAGGCCGCGAGCTACCGATAGTAGTGCGCGCCGGCGAGGCGACCTGCCATTGACGAACTTGAACTTTGTACTCTATGCTGCAATGACGTGCCACTGACATTTAATCGCGTGCAGATGCGGTTTTTCGACCTGCATGTCTGCCTGCCGCCGCTCCTCGATCCGACGCTCCTGCGTCGCGAGTTCGCTCTCCTGACGGAACGCAAGGACTATGCGCAGCGGTTCGTCGAGGTGACGGCATTGGAGCTTCCTCGCCTCGTCGTGCACTCGCTCGGCCGCGCGCTACGGCGCAACCGCTTCTGGAATCGCTACGGCGCGATCCTGGTGCCGGGCCTGCCAGCGGTCAGCAGAGCGGTCTGGGATCTCCAGGTGCCGCTTCGCCTCCAGGCGCGCGGCCTCGACGTCAAGTACGCGCCCGATCCGCGCGCCCAGGTGGCCGCCTCGGCATACCTGTTCCCTGCCGGCTGGTCGACGCAACTCGTGATTACCCTTGGCCAGCCGCAAACGCTCACCCAAGTCTCCGACATCGTCGCGAGCATCCTCCACGACACGCCGTTTCAGCTCGGCGCGATACCGCGGCGTCTCTCGCAAGTGTTTGCCGAGTGCGCCGGCCGCTGGCGCGAGGCGATCCATGGCTGCGACGTGCAGACCACCCTCCTGCGCGCGCGTCATCGGGTGATCGAGCTGCTGAGCCACGAAGAGGTCCCGGCATTCGGCGCGTCGACGTCGGGTACGTTCGCCATGTCCGATGCCGATCGCGCCCGCGTCCACAGCGCACTACTCGGTAGCACCATTTCGCTTCCCGATCTGATCGCCCGTGAGAAGGCGCCGAATTTCCTCTGCACCCGGTTCTCCCACGGCGACTTCGCCCTGACCTATTTCGATCAAGGGACGCTCCTGTCGCTCTCCAACACCGTGCGCAAAGGAAAGACCCAAAAGGTCGCTGACTGCGTCGCCAGCAATGTTGCCGCCTGCACGTCGATGGCCTATTTTCTCGCGGGATTCCTCAACGGAGCGCAGGACTTAGCCGCCGCCGAACCGCGCATCGCGGCCCTCTGCCACGGCGCCCGGAGCGCCCTGCGACAGCTGCCGCAAACCTACGACAATGAATTCTGCCGGGACCTCTTCGCGAGCCACGGCACTCTGGCGAAGCTCAGCAGCGACCCGCTCCCGGCTGCAACCGCGCCGAAGGAGGCCGCCGGCGGTGCCTGATGCCGCGCCGCGCAGACTTCGGCGCTGGACGTTCGCCCTCCTGTTGGGTCTGCTCGCCGCAACCGGTGGCAGCGCCGACGAACCGGCCCTGCCCAAAGCGAACTTCACCCTGGTCCTGGAGCAGACGGCGCTGCGCGTTCGCACCAGCGTGCCGATCCATCTCCTGGTCGAAAATCCATCCGGGGTACTCTTGCAGAGCCCCACCCTCACAGTACGCGGCCCGCGCGGCTTCACGCTGCGCGAACCCCCGCCCGGTACGAGCTGCACATTCCAATCGGCGGCTGGCGGCGACGACGACCACCAGGTGACGATCGGTGCGCAGCTGCCCGCCCACTCGTTGCTGCAACGCGAACTATGCCTGCAGGTGGGCAACGTCGCGGAGGCGGATCTGAACCTGCTGTTCGTCCTGAGCTTCAGGTTGCCGGTGGCCGGCGGCTGGGCGGCCTCGGCGAGCACCTCCACTCAGCCGGTACAGGTGGGGCTGCTCGGTACCGAAACGATCGGCGGCACCTCTCTGCGTCTCGTGACGTTCTTCCTACCGGGAGTGATCCTTCTCTTCATGCTCCGGCTCTTCCGCGTGCCGGTCGTTGGCGATCTCAACAGCACCGAGCAGGGGTTCGCGGCGATCGGGGTGTCGGCGGTCCTGGCCGCCCTTGCCGAGGCAATCGGACCCGGTTTGCGAGGCGAACACTCCAGCTCCCTGTCCCTCGTGATCCTCTGCGGCCTAGGTATGGGGCTCGGGGTCGCGCTCGGCATTTTCTGGCGCCTATACGTCTGGCTTGAGCGGCTGCGGATCGAGGGGTTGGTGGTACAAAAGGACGATACCGACGAAACGATCCGGCGCAAGCTGTTCGCCGCGGCAAAGGAGCACAACGTGCTGATACGGCTCAAGGACGGCATAGAGCTGATCGGCTCGTGCAGCGTCGAGGCCTGGAACGGCTACGTCCTGGGCTCTTGGTACGAGGTCGCGGCCCCGGCCGACCAACACCTGCTGCAGATCTTGAAAGAGAATAGCAAGGCCGGAAACTGGCAGTGCATGCTGCGCAGCGCCGAGCAGGCCCACCTCGATGTCACCATCCGCAACTTTGTCCTAAAGCGGGCGCCAGGCCAAGGGCAGCTCGTTCCTCTGTCTGCCACAGTAGTCCATCTCAGAACCGAGGAGTTGGACGAAGTCAAACCGACCAGGGAGGGCTCCCCGGACGGCCCTCTGTCGCTCGCCTGAAGCCGTCCGTCGCGACCGCCGGCGGAATAGATCCCCTAAAAGCCCAGTGCCGGCCCGAAAGCCGGCACGGTAAATCAGCGAACATGACGTTCGCCTTGGGTGCGTACACCCTCGCTTCGATGCAAGAGTAGCACGCAACGGCGAATCGCGTCAGCGCCGCGGGACTTGTTTGTGTCTGGTCCTCGCGCCGTCAGGAACTTCACGACACCCCCTCCTGTGGCCGCACGGCGAGGTCCAAGGGGAGTACTCCACAGACGTGCTCCGAGCATGTGGCTGCCATGCCGCCGGCAGCGACGTCCAGCCAGGGTCTCGGCGGTGGCGGCGCTGGTGGGGAAGATTTCTACGGTGTCGGGAGCTGTGTCATTCTAAGGCTTTGAGAAGACAAAAAGGTTTCCATTTCCCGTTGGGTAGACCAATACCAGGCGCCAGCCCTGCTGCCCATAGCCTGTCAGGCCGGTCTGCAGCTGCTTCTGTGTAATGTAAGGGGAGGCTGTGGCGACTGTGTACTGAATGGCGGCGGGCGAAGTGGCCTCATGGACCTCAGCCTGGCGCGAGAAAGAGGTGCCGAGGTTTGCCGCCAGGAGCACGATCACGATAATGGCGATTCCGAACCAGCGATGTCAACGACCTCTGCTACTCACCATTCACGTCCACTGCGGTCAACGTTGCGATCTGATCGGATGATCCGACCGCGGGGTGGATGAGCGGCTCGCTCGCCGCGCCGCGTGCGCTCAAACCTCGGTCATCAGCGCCTTCGGGCCATTCCATGCGCCGGTTCCAGATACCCAGCACACGATGGACCACCCCGGCGCATTGGGGTTCCGGTCTGGTGGACTGTGAAGACACCGGTTTGGCCTAAGGTCTAGTGAAACACTAGCACCAATGATGGCTTGAAGCAAGTGTCTAGGGAAGTGACAAAGCCCGGCGACGCAGGAGCGCTTCGACGCGCTGCGAGCGCGAGGTGCCGCACCACAACAGTTTGCGGCGCAGCGATGGTCGGAAGGGGCCGGAAGAGCAGGGCATCCGCAAGGCTGAAGACGGCAGTCGTACCGCCGATGCCCAGAGCAAGCGACACGATAGCGATCGCACTCGCGATCGGAGTCTTGCGGAGCCGGCGGACGGCGAACTTGAGCTCGTCTCGAAGGCGGTCATTTCGCGGCTGGTAGCGATGTGCGGGGGCGTCAATAGCTGCCCAGGGACCCGTGGTCTTTTACGAAACCGATGGCTCTTTGGAAAAGGAAGACGCCGAGAGCGAAGTAGAAGAGTCCATTGCAGGCTGCGAGGAGGACTTGAGGGAGGTTGAGAGGCCCGCCGCGGGCGACCTGATCGCGGAGGATGCCGGCACTGGCGCTCAGCGGAAGCAGAAGGTTGGGCTACCGACCGGTGCGGAAGGTCTCGAAAGGGGGGAAGGCCGGTAGGACGAGGCCGAACTGGGCCAGGTTGAGGAGGGTGCCGGGTCGTTTGAAGATCAGGACGAGGGAGCCTAATGCGAATCCGATTCCGTAGGCGCCGGCGAGGGCGGCGAGAAGGGGAGCCGTCGCAGACCAGGGGAAGTGCAGGCGGACGCCGGTCGCGAGGAGGATAACTCCGAGGACGACGGCGTTCATCGCTAGGGTCATGGCTTGATTGGCGAGAGCGCGTACGAGGAACAGCGAGCGCACAGTGTGGGGGGAGATGAAGAGCTGCTCCAAGATGCCGGTCTGGGATTCAGCCTGGAGGCCAAGGGCGATTTCGCCGGTGGAAAAGACGACGATGTTCCAGAGCACGTAGCCGACGATGAGCGAGCCGAGACGGCTGCGCGGTTCTTGTGCGCTCCGGCCTACGGCGGCCGCTGCCGCGGCGGGAGGCGGCCTCGGACTCCAGGTCCAGCGCCGTGGTCATGCCCTCCAGGTAGAGGTACACCTCCGTTGCCGAGAGAGGAATCGTGAGCCGTCCGGTGCCGGCGCGCACGGTGTAGGCGCGGCCAGCGACGAAGTCGACTGGCTCCGGCTCTGCCGCGATTGCCAGTGCGTCGGCCGCAGCCAGTTCGAGACGGGCGTTGAGGGTTTCGAGCCTGGGCAGGCAGCCTGCAAGCTCGTCGATCTCAGCCGCGGAGAGCGGCGCCGCCGGCAGCGGGGCTGGCACGCGATGCCACCGCGCTTGGTTCTCCCTGAGGTCCAGCCCCCGGTCCGCGCCTTCGAGGTAGGTGCGCGCATCGGACCAACAGAGCGGCAAGGTCAGGGGCCGGTGTGTCGGCAGATCTGGTAAGGCCGGCCGAAGACTCCGGGGATGGGCGGACACGGCTCGATGGCGAACCGGTTGTTGCCCTGCAGGCCGAGCCGCCGGTTGAGAGTGCGCGCTGCACGCGCTGGGTGAGATTCGTCGGTGGGAAGGGTTGTGATGGGAGGCATGCGCCGGGGCGTTATGACTTGCGTTAATGGTATCAAAAAGCAATGAGCGCCCCAACCTTTGGGGCTCGAAGAGGGGACGGGTGGTGCTCCAGGGTGGGGTCGGCCATGCCCCTTGCGCGGTTTGCCGCCTACCGTCTGGGTTCGTACAGCAAGGGTGGAGGTTCAGGGCAGGCGGGGAGATGCGGTCCAATCGCGGCGGAGCGCCGTAGCTGCATTGTTCGTCTTCCCATCGCGTCCGGCAGCCTGGGCGCCAGATTTCGGCGTTTGCCTCTGCTATCCTCGGCGCCATAAGGGTTCTCCGTATGCGAAAGAGCGGCCGACACCGACGGACGTTGCCGCCAAAGAAGGGCGCGGCCCCGTTGCTTGCCTTAGCCCTGGCGATGCTGTCCTGCGGCGGCGCGGTCCACGCCCAAGACGTGGACGAACCGAAGGCGATCATCGAGCTCGGGGCGGCCGGCGAATGGACCGCTCCAGATGGCCGATCGAGCTACGGCCCCTCACTCGCCGTCGAGACCACCCCGATCGAGCATTGGCTGGAGATCGAAGGTGGCATTTCGCCCTTGTTCAGCCGAGGCCAGACCGAGTGGGACGTCGACCTACTCTTCAAGAAGCCCTTCACGATCTCCGATACCGCAGAATTCATGGCCGGTATCGGCCCCACCTGGAGCCACATCGTCCTGCACGGCCGAAGAGATCACGCCTGGGGCGCCGAAGCGGCGTTGGACTTTATGTTCTGGCCCTGGAAAGGGCGCAGGCTCGGCTGGTATGTCGAGCCCAGCTGGGGGTATAGCTTCAACGCCGGTCATGAGCGGGCGCTCAGCGCCAGCGCCGGAGTCCTCGTCCCCATCCCCTGACCGTACGTTCATCCCGGCGCTCCGGCATCCGCTCGGGACGAGATCCATCCCTGTTGCGCAAGGATCGGGACAAGGGGTTGCCGACGGCATGCGCGAGTGGGCCATAGGCTTTGGCCTGACAGGACCGGCCTGTCCTGGCGCAAGGGAGCGGCCTGGCGTCCGCGGCGTGCCGCGACGCTGCCGCTCAGCCGAGCGATGGCGCGGAGGCGCGGCTTGGGTGGCGGGCAATCGGTGTGGTGGACACTTGCCTGGTAGGGCGGACGCAGCTCACGTGGCGATGGATAGGGCGGGCTGAGCCCGGTGCTGCAGGAGGTCGAGGGCGCGACGGGCCTGGTCAAGAGTCGCGGCGTCGCGCTTGGCAGCATCGCAGAAGAGGCGGAGGGCTGCGAGCGCCTCGCGGTCCACGCGGCGCGAGGTCAAGATCCAGACCATGCTTGCAGCCAAGTGGCGCACCTCGGCGGTGCGGCCCTGGTCGAGATAGATCAGCGCGAGCTCCAAGGAGACGATGGCGGCACCGAACGCCTGGCCTTCGTCTTCAGACTGCTTCTTGACCTCCTCGAAGGCGGCACACGCTTCCGCCTGGCGGCCGCGGCCTGCCGCCACGCGGCCGGTCAGCCAGACGACCTGCATTTGGTCGTGGGCGTTGCCAAGCTCAAGCGCCTGCTGGCGGAGGCGCGGAAGCTGCGCCTCCACCTCGGCGTAGTGGCCCAGATGGCACCGGCTGACACCGAGATTGAACTCCAGCACCCAGGTCAGGCGAGGGTCATCGTCGGCCGCGATGTGCGGAGCGGCGTCGTGGAGAGCCGCGATGGCGGCGGTTGCATCGCCTGATAGTTCCAGGGTGTAGGCACGATTAAGGAGGATTCGGGCCGTGGCGCCTGGCGGCGCGATCGCGGCGGCGCGATCGAGCAGGTCGAACGCCGGCTGGAACTGGCGGGTGTCGCGGCGAAGCGAGGCTTCGAGATCGAGCAGACGCCATTCCTCAAGGCCGATGTCACCTACGTCGGCACCCGACCGCCACAGGTTCCAGGCGGCCGTGAACTCTGCCGCAGCCGCGACCAAGTCGCCGGCCACACGCCGGGCATTGCCGAGGAACGCGCGCGCGTAGCCTTGGAGCCGCAAGCGCCAGCGTTCGCCGCCAGGGACAAGCTGGGCTACCTCAACGGCGAGCTGGGCCAGGTCGAGGGCTGCGACGGCCCCCTTCGGCGCCTCGCGCGCGCTTTCCTCGCATAGCCTTTCCGCGAAGGCCCAGGTCTGGAGCTCAGGACCCTGCTCGACCAGCCACCGCCGTTCTGCGGCGGTGCAGGTTGCGATTCGGTCCCAGGCGCGGGCCGCGTCCTCACGATCGGCAGGTGACGGCGGCCCAGGCTCCAGCGTCGCGGCCTCGGCGGCATCCGCAGCCGCATCGACCCCGGCCAAGACCAAGTCCATCGCCTCACGGATGGCGGTCTCAAGAGCGGCATGGTCCAGCGGTGCGAGATCCTGGGTCGCCCTGGGTCCGCGATCGTCCCGCGGTCGACCCGCCGCGGTCGACGCCGCCCGTTCACGTGCGGTGCGCAGGACGGGGAGTAAGCGGTGTTCGACCCAGGAGAGCTCCAGGCCCACGGCGGCGACGATCCGCGCCAGGACGTCCGGAGAGATCGGGTCGCCCGATTCGAAGCGGGAGATCGAGGGCTGGGCGAGCCGGGCTGCGTCGGCGAGGGTGCGCTGATCCCAGCCGCGGAGGGCGCGCAGCAGAGGGAGGAGTATCCGGGCATCCGCATCTTTATAGGGGGGCATGGCGTCAACTCCTCCGAGGCATGTATGCCATATACGGAAAAAGTGTATTTTTAACCTCTGTTGTCGTCCCGGCGGATGGTCCATGGAGGCGGCCGGGTTCGGGCCAATGTCGACCGCGAACGGCGGCGCCTCATGAAAGGACTTCTCATGCGTCACCCGATCTCCCGTCGCATCGTCGCCGCTGCCATCCTTGCCCTGGCCGCCTGGGCCAGCGCACCTCGGTCGCTTAGGGCCGTCCCGGCGTCCGGCTTTGGCATCGTGGCAAGCCAGGATGCCGACTTGTTCGCGCCGGTGCGTCGCTGGATGAGCGCGATCTGGCCCTGGCACAGCTCCGGCGCTAGCCGAAGCACGGTCCGGAACCCTACCGTTGCGAGGCCGCAGAACGGATGTGGAATCGACCCGAATGGTGGCCAGCAGTGCACCAACGTCGTCAAGCCGCAGAACGGCTGTGGAATCGATCCGAGCGGCCAGCAGTGCAACAATGTTCTCAAACCGCAGAACGGTTGTGGGGCGGATCCGAACGGCCAGCCGTGCAGCAATGTCGTCAAGCCGCAGAACGGCTGCGGAATTGACCCTGATGGGCAGCACTGCTCGCATAGCTGAGTGCTGATGCCCGAGCCGTCGGATCGGTGCTAAGTGGCGTCTTGCCCCTGTGGCCTGATTGGTGGCGAAGACGTGCCGCAGGTGTCGGCTAGTGTCGTGCCGGCCGGAGCCCGGTCGAGGGCGCCGCCTTTGCCGGCGTGCGCTCACGGCGTGATGAAGCCGAGATGGTGCGAGCGACTGAGCAGGCGCAGGGCCGCGCGCGCCTGTTCTATTGTGGCCATTTGGCGGACGGCCGCCGCGCAAAAGAGCCGCAGACTGGCGAGGGCTTCGCGCTCGATCCGCTGGGCGACAAGGACCGGGCGCATTTCCAGCGCCAAGCGGCGCACCTCGGCGAGCCGGCCGTCCTCCAGGTAGATAATCGCTAGTTCGAGAGAGACGAGGGCGCTGGCAAGGTGGTTGCCGCGGGCCGCAAACTCGTCGCGCACCTCCCCAAAGGCGGCGCTGGCCTCCTGCCTGTTGCCCATTCCAGCCGCGACGCGACCTTGCAACCAGCCGACACGCAGAAGGTCCAATTCGTTGGCCAACACAAGCGTGAGCTGCCGCAAGATCGGGACCTGAGCTGCTGCTTCGGAGAAGGCGCCGAGATGACAGAGATTGACGCCCATATTGAAGGCCAGCACCCACTGAAGCCTTGGGTCGCCGGTCTGGCGGACCAAGGGAGCGGCTTCGCTCAGAGCGGCCAATGCTGCGGCCGAGTCGCCCGCCAGCTCCAAGGTGTAGGCGCGATTGAGCAAGATTCGTCCTGCCGCAGAGCGCGGGGCCATGAGAGCGGCACGGTCGAGGAGATCGAGCGCAGCGGCGAATTGACGCGCATCGCGACGCAGGGACGCCTCCAAGTCGACTAAGCGCCACGCCGGAAGGACGGCGGTCGGATCGCCGGCGGCGCCAGCGTTCCAGAGCTGCCAGACGGTCTGCCATTCGGCGTCCGCCTGGATGAGGTTCCCCTGGACACGCAGGGCGTTGGCGAGAAACGCCCGCGCATAGCCTTGCAACCGGCTACGCCAGGCGTCCGAGCCGGCGGCGAGCCCGGCAACCGTGACAGCGAGCTGCGCCAGCTCCAGGGCGGTGTCTGCGCTGTTGGGCGCGGCACGCCGACTTTCGTCGGCGAGCCGTTCGGCGAGCGCCCAGCTCTGAAACGCCGGGAGGCACTCGACGAGGAGCAGGCGCCGCGAGGGAGCGCAGCCGGCGAGGACCTTCCAGAGCTTGTCGGTTTGGGCGCGGGCGCGGGCGACGCTGCGGGCGGCGGCTCTGGCCGGCAGGGAGGCTTTTGCCAGGGCGGCGACCTCCACCGCGAGATGCGCCGCGGCCTGACGCACGATGCGGTCTTCTGCTGGCGTCACGGTGGCAGGATGTGCGGGGATGGCACCACCGGCCGCGGTGGAAGGGGCGAGCGCCGAGATGGTGAGCAGCACGAGATCGACCTCGGCGGGGGCGTAGCCCATCGCCGCCGACGCCAGAGCTTCGAACCGCCGGCGGGTCAGAGTGCGATTGTCACGCTCATAACCGGAGACGCTGCTTTGGTGCGCGTCGGCGGCCGCCGCAAGGTCCTGCTGCGTCCAGGCGATGCGCTCGCGGAGCCAGACGAGGGCGATGCGCCAAGGGCGCGGGAGATCGTGGGGCGAAGCGTCGGTGGTGCCTCGGTCTGGCGTCGTGGCCGCAGCGGGAGGGCACGGGCCCGGACTTCCGGCCGTGTGGGGAGGTGCGGCGTCTCCGTCGTCGGCGGCCAGGGCGACCTTGTGGGTAGAGCGGCCCATCGCTGCGTACAAGTCGAGCAGGTGGCGCTCGGGGAGGATACCGGCCGGGTCGCCCGAGACGCCGGCGCGCCAGAGGCGCCAGGCGGTGCGCCATTCGGCAAAGGCGGCGGTCCGGTTGCCCGACACGTTTAGGGCGTCAGCCAGGTAGGCGTGAGCATAGCCCGCCATCCGGTTGCGCCACGCGGGCGAGCCGACGACGAGGCCGGCCGCCGTTACGGCAAGGTGCGCCAGTTCGAGGGCGGTGGCGACGTCCGCGGACGCGGCGCGCTGGCTTTCCTGGGCGAGGCGCTCGCAAAGGGCCCAGGTTTGGAATGCCTGCAAGCGCCCGACAAGGAGCCGGCGCTGCGCCTGGCTGGCGGCGTCAATGCGGAGCCACAGAGGTCCGGCCTTGGCGCGGTCCCGGTCGATGCGGCGCGCGGCAATCCTGGCACGCAGTCTGGGCTGGGCGACAGCGGCGACCTCGACCGCGAGATGCGCTACGGCTTGGCGCAGGGGACTGGCCGGCAGCGCGGGCGTCGCGACGGCCTTGTCGGCGACGGCTCCGTCGCCCGCGATCTCCGGACCGAGTGCCGCAACGGTACCCAGCGCCAGCTCGACCTCGGCAGGGCTGTAGCCCATGGTGGTCTGTAAGGTGCTGGAAGCGGCGGCGGTGCAGCGGGCGGATCGCCCGTTCATAACACGAAATCTGGGCGTGGGTAATGCCGGCGGCCTGCGCGAGCTGCCGCTGGGTCCAGCCGACGCATTCCCTTAGCCAGATGAGGGCGATGCTGTCGGATTGGGGGATCGTTCTGGGCATTCGGTCAGCCCGCCGCGAGCGAGTCAGCCTGGTCGTTTCTGGCCCAAGAGGGCAGCTGGGTTTGCTCTGGTGCCATGAGCAAGGGTTTGGCCTCCGCATTCGCGACGGTGCGCGGTCAGGCAACAAATCGTCTTCGATGATGATTCTTACGCGAATGCTCTCGTTGCGCAAGGGCGATCGTGGGCATTCCCGTTGGCCGCGCGGCGCAAGCGGGCTGTGCGGCGGCTAGAAGTTTTCATTCTGTGTATACCTGATTCGCAGGCATGGCTCTGCGGCACAACTCACAGCGCGACCACCGGCTTTTGGGGCCGCTGGCTTGGTGGACAGGTCCGTGTGGTTGGAGCACCAGTTGAGCTGCTGCCTCGCGCTGCCTGGCCAACCGACGTCGCTCTCGTACTGAACAGACGGCCAGCGGGTCCGCGTTACGAAATCAAGACGCTTCGCGAGGTATACCGGATACTTTTTTAGGTAGTTGCGAGCGCGCCGGCCTTCTCCTGTTTATCCTGTTTGCGGAGTGAGCCCGCTGGACTGGCTGGTGCGCGACGGTGCGCCGCTCTCCTTTGGAGGACCATCGCATGGGTTTGCAGGCAATTCCCACCCTGGAGACCGAGCGGCTCAGGCTGAGGCCGTTGCGCCGCGCCGACTTCGACGATTACGCGGCGCTACACGCCGATCCCGAGGTGATGCGCTACTTCGCCCAGGGCATCCTGTGGGACCGCGCCCGCTCGTGGCGACACATGGCCTGCATGATCGGTAGTTGGCAGCTCACCGGCTGCGGCATGTGGGCAGTCGAGGAGCGGGCGAGCGCTGGCTTCTGCGGCCTGATCGGATTGGTGGAGGCCGAAGGGTGGCCCGGTTGCGAGCTGGCGGGCCGCCTGGCTCCCAGGTTCTGGGGCCGCGGCTATGCCATCGAAGCCAACCTTGCTGCGCTGGGCCACGCCTTTGTCGGCCTGGGCAAATCGTCGGTCATCAGTCTGGTGGATCCCGGGAACCAGGCGGCGGTGCGCCTGGTCGAGCGCACAGGGGAAAGCTTCCAGCGCCGGATGCAGCATGAAGGTCGCGAGGTGCTCTGCTTCGGCATCGACGCTGCGACGTATTTCGCCACAACCCCGGTCGCGGCCTGCTGCTCGCGGGCCGCGGGCTGAACGCTGCGGATTTCTTGGGTAGCTTCTCAAACCGATGCGACACCTTGACACATCATGCCGCTGCGATATGCATGCTCGAGCCCATCGAATACCTGCGGCCGAACTTGAAGGTGGTCCGGGAGAAGGCGAAGCGCCGCCGAGCGAGGGTGCGCCGGACGCCAGGGCGGGCCGAGGACGCTGGGTTTGGAACGAGGGCGACTGGTTCCGGGAAACGCACCTGGTGTGGCTCGACGATCCCAGGGATCGCAACACCGCCCGGCAATTTGCAAAGCTTTTCTACAACCTGGTTGTGGAAAACAAACACGCGGAAGGGCGGAAAGGTTCCATGACGCGCGCCGAGCTGGCGGCAGCGTTGGCCGACCTCCCGTACCTGGAGCGGTACCTGGCCCACGTAGCGCTGGAGCGGGAGGTGTCCGGTCTGTCCGAGGAGGATGAGAGTCTGGCCCGTTTTGCGGGCCGTTTGGTTGCGAAGATCAGTCCGATCACCGCGGCGATGCAGAATCGACTCAAGCCTAAAAGATCGTGTTTACGTGCAGGGCGACGGCGGGGAGAACGATGAAGCGCCGTCCAACCTCAGCCCCGGAGGCAAGTGAGGCAAGGACCGTCGCTTCTTTTCCTGTGAGGACATCGCCCATGATGCGAGACCGCAGTTCCGGGAGCCGCGCAGGCTTCCCGGGCGAGAGATCCCGGTACGTCTTGCTGGCTGACGGACGCGACCTTGGAGCCGGGATTCCCATTGCCGATCTGGCCGCCAGAGCACAGGAGGCCGGAGAGCTAAGCGAGGAGCTGATGGGCATGGGGCGGGCGGAGCGCGTGAAGGCGGCGCGGCAGGAGAAACGCTTCCATCGCGCCGCCTTGCTGACACTGCTCAACCTGGAAGCCGAGAGCGCGCTCTTGCAACCGCGGGGCCGCGACGTGGGCGAGCAGGAGGCTGAGGTGGCGACGATCCTGGCCGCGTGCCTGGTGCACGAGCCGCGGGGCGACGCCGTTCCCCCGGGGGCGCTGGCACACTGGCTGCTGGGCAAGGCCCGCCTTGAGCGTGCCGACCTGGAGGGGGCGGTGCGGTCGTTTCAGGGGATGCTGGCGTTCGCCGGCGACCCGGTGGTTACGAGCGAGGCAAAGGCGCTGGCCGCCGCCGGCTGGGCGCAGGTGGATCAGGCGATGGGCGCCTGGGATGAAGCGGTGGCGCACTTCCGGCTGGCGGGCTCCGCCTTTGCCGGGATTGGGGCGACCCTGGCCGCTGCCGCGTGCCTGGCCGAGATCGGCTTTACGCTGCTTACCACCAAGGACCTGCTGCTGGGACGGCGCAACTTGCAGCGCGCGTGGAGGCTGCTCGATACGGAGCTCGCCCCGACGATGGCGGCGCGCGTCGCGCTGGGCTGCGCGGAGATCGAAGCGCAACTGGGCGAGGGGGCGGAGCGCCAATGGCTGGCGCGCGCGCAGGGCTTGTACGGGCTGCGGACACAGCCCTGTGAAGACCTGGCCCGGGCCTGGACCGAAGGCCGCATCGCCGCCGCGGCGGGCCGCCATGGCGAGGCCCTGGTGCTGCTGGAACGGGCGCAGGCGGGACTGGTGGTGCAGGGGAGCCTGGGCGAAGCGGTCAGGGTCTCCTGCGACCAGCTTTCGCTGCGGTTGGCAGCCGGGCAGCCGTTGCAGGCCGACGCCATCGCCGACGCTCTGGGCAGCGCCTTCCCCGATGCCGGCGCAGCCTGGGCGCGCGCGATGCTGGACCTGGCGGACATTGCCGCGGCGCAGGGACGGGATGCGTACCAAATCGCCGTCGACGTGCTGCTCGAGCGCTTGCCGGCCCATGAGCCATTGCCCGGCCGCCCCGATGCGTTGACGCCCCGGCGAGCTCTTACTGACCGGCTGCTGCGGCACCGGGGTGAGTTCGAAGACCCGCTGGGTGGCGCAGAGTCGTGAGCGACCGCGACATGGTGGCGAGGTTTGCCATGCGGATGAGGGCCACGATCGGCGTGATGGTTGCGGCGGTTGGGGCAAGGCTCTGGGCGAGCACTGCGGGTGGACCTGCACAGCAACGTGGAGGCAGGGGATGAGCCGTAAGGTATCCCATCCCCCGCTTTACGAACTCCAGGCAATGGCTGTGGGACGGCTGTCCCGCGAGGACCGTGCGCGGGTGGTCCGCATCTGCTGAGAGGGTGCAACAAGTGTGGCGCCGAGGTGTTCAGGGCCTAGCCGAGCCTCGCGAATGCGCGGCGGGAGCGGAAACGGAAGAACTTTGACCAAGGCTCGTGAGGGGCGGCGAGGCGCGGAGCCGAAGCGGCGCGCCACATCCGGCAACGCTGCGCGTGGCGCCGTGTGACTCGCCGCGCCAGGAAGAAGAGCGCTCCCGATTGCCGCATCGCGACGACCTTTCTTGAGAGGACCCAGTGGATGGCTTCAACGTACAGCGATCGCCTGCAAGCCGTGCCGCTGGCGCCGAAGGGCCAGCACCTGGTGCGTCCCCTGCGCGTGCGCGCCGACCGGCTGTCGCGCCCTTGCGGCGCGCTCGAAGGCTCGATGGAAGCTACGGGGCTATGAGCCATCGACCGCGAGGTGGGTCTGGCAGCGGATCGCGAGGCGAAAGCGGAACCGTTGATCGATCGCAAAACGAGGCGCCTTTTCACCCCTCGGCGGAACAGATAGAGGCATTGCTCTTCGGCAGGATCTCGCAAAAGGACGCAGCACAGATTGTGCAGCACTTCATCAGGGGTTGCGATCAATGTGCGGCTTTGACCATGTCCATCCTGCGACCCAGGCGCTGACCTCGGAAGGTATGAACGGCCGACCGGTGGTGCATGCTATCGGCCGACTCTCAGTGCGTTGCCCTGCGTTTCTGCCACAGGCCGCAGCTCTTGGGCAACGTGCTCTTGGGTACGTCCAAACTGGCAAGGTGCAGCTGGCGGGCAGATTCGCGGAGCGGGCAGGCCGGAACGCGCGGCTGGCGCTCGGCGATACCGATGCTGGCGAGATAGAAGCTAAGAGGTGCAACCATGGCGATCGCAAGCTGGCGCGCCGCCATTTGGAACATGCCTTTCGTCAAAACATGCGATGGACATGTCGTTGCCGGCGGTGCAGCATCGTTTCTGCGTGCAAATGTGAAAGCTGTACCAATGTGCGCTGGCTGGATACTTCGATCCCTAGCGGAAGGCTGGACGGCGAGGAGCAGGGATGCTGTGGAGGGTAAGCCGGGTGCCGGTTCGTGACGAGATGCAGATGCTGGCTCGCCTGCTGCGTGCGATCCGCGGCGTCAGCCAGGATGAGATGAGTGCCGCGGCGTCGATCGACCGCAGCACGATCAGCCGCTATGAAACGGGCGACATGGTCCCTTCCCGGGCACACTTGGCGCGCCTGACTGGCGCGGCAGGGCTGTCGCTCGCGTTTGCCGAATCCGTGCTGTTGCCGGTGGTTCGCTTGGTGTTGGAACCCGCCGCGGCCAGGTGGCAGCGGGTCCCGGCGCCGGCCGATAACGGTGCGGCCACCTTGGAGCAGGCTCTGCTTGGCACGGTACGGGCTGGGTTTGCCACGTTGGAGGCTGGCCTGTCGGTAGGCAAAGCGGCCGATCCCCATGGTCCCCCCGCGGTCGAGGATCGACTTCCGGTTGCCGAGCTATGGGCGGAGATCCGGTCCTGTCCGCCCGCAGAGCGGCGCGACCTGATCGCGCGGCGCTCCGGCTTTCACACCTGGGCCTTCTGCGCAAAGCTGTGCGAAGAAAGCGCACGAGCTGCCGCGCACGATGCCCGACACGCACTCGACCTGGCGCAGCTGGGATTGCTGACCGCGCACCACGCGCCCGGAAGCACTGCGGGGAAGGCCTATATTGAGGGCTACGCCTGGGCCTTCGTGGGCAACGCGCTGCGGGTTGGGGGCGATTTGCCGGCGGCCGATGCCGCGTTTGCCATGGTGGGGACACTCTGGCGGGCATCCCCGGGCCAGGCGGCTGGCGTGCTTGCCGCTTGGCGTGTCCCGTATCTGGAGGCAGCACTGCGGCGCGATCAGTGCAACGTGCGGCGGGCGCTCGATCTGCTGGATCGAGCCCGCGAGATGGCGCCGCGCGAGGCAACCGGGCGCATCCTGGTGTGCAAGGCGACCGTGCTGCAGCGATCCGGCGAGATTGCGGCCGCACTCGCGACCCTGGGCGAAGCCGAGCGTGGCATCGACGCCGCGGCACAGCCACGGCTCGACTTGCTCCTGCGACACGACCAGATCGCGTGCCTTTGCCATCTCGGGCGATACCGCGAGGCAGAGGTCCAGCTTTGCGGGGTGGACCCGGCACGTCTTTGCGCGGACAACGACCCGGACCTACAATTCGCCTGGCTGAAGGCCCGCATCGCCGCGGGTCGAGGGCGTCGGCAAGAGGCTCGGACGGGGTTGGAGACGCTGCGGGCGGCGTACGCAGCACAGAAGCGCGCGCACGAGGTGGAGCTGGTCTCGCTGGAGCTGGCCATCATCTACCTGGACGACGGTCGGCTGGGGGAGGTCTGCGCCATGGCCAACTCTATCTCCTGCATTCTCGGCTCGGAGCGCATCCACCGCGAAGCTCTGGCAGCGCTGCGCCTTTTCTGCGAAGCCTCAGGGATCGAAGGCGGTGCCCGCGCCCAGGTTCAAAGGTTGCGCGCCCACCTGGATCGCGCCCGCCAGGATCCGCGGCTGATTTTCGGCTCGTCCCTGCCATCTGTGGCCCAGCAGCGGAGACTAATAAGGTGTTGGCGCATCACAGCATCAACAGAAACGCAGCAGAAGGGGCCAAAAAGGCCCAGAGAGGAGTTCTGTGTATGCGGTTGGTGAAGCCCCTGATTATGGTCATTGTGGCGAGCGTTGCGTTTGCCTCGGTGAGCCATGGCCAGACATGCGTGACCGCGGCCAGGGTGGGGCCGCCCGAGCCGGGGCGAACGTTTGCTGAACCGCTCAGGCCGGTAGGCGAGCCCAACGTAGAGGAGACCCGCGAGCTGGCGGCGGCGATCCGCACTTATCGCGCCGCTGTGGATATCGAGGCGGTACAGCCGGTGGTCGAGTTCCTGCAACAACATCCCGATTCGGCATGGAAGCCGTCCCTGTGCGCTAACCTGGCGGTGCTCTATCGCCACACCGGCTATCTGGACCACGCCCTGACGATGGCCGAAGAGGCGTGGCGGCTGACCGCCACGTCCACCGACCCCGAAGCGCGAAAGATCGCCGATGACGCGCTGGCAACTCGTATCGAGGTAACCTCGGCCCTGGGCCGCACGGCCGAGCTGGCGGCGCTGCTCGACGCAGTGCGTGATCGGCCGCTGAGCGGGCACGCGGCAGAGATGGTGTCGGGCGCGCGGTCCAGTCTGTGGCAGATGCGCCACGATCCGGGCAGCTCCTTCCGCTGCGGCCCGCTGGCCATCGAGCGCGTCGCCGCGGTCCTCCATCCGGGAGCTCTAGCCGACCCGCGCGTGCAGCAGTACCGTTCGACCAGCCAGGGCACTTCGCTGGCCGAGATGGCGCGGCTAGCCCAGACGACCGGCTTGGATTTGCAGGCGGTCAAACGCCAGCCCGGCTCGCCCATCCCGGTGCCCGCGGTGGTGCATTGGAAGGCCGACCACTTCGCGGCGCTCGTGGCGCAGCAGGGCGACCGCTACCTGGTCAAGGACATGACGTTCGGCGACGACCGCTGGCTCAGCCGCGCCGCGGTGGAAGAAGAGTCGTCGGGCTATCTGCTGGCCCAGACCCCAAAGGCACTGTCGGATGGCTGGCGGCGGGTGACCGCCGCGGAGGCGGCAGCGGTCCGCGGGCGAGGCGCGAGCGCCAATCCCAACCCCGGAGCGACCACCCCGGGCGACCCCAAAAAGCCGGCGCTGTGCGGCGGCAACGGCATTGGCATGCCGGTCTACAACTTTCACACCGCGGTGGTGAGCCTGAACGTCACCGACGCGCCGGTCGGTTATCAGCCGCCACGCGGACCGGCGATGCGGTTCGGCATCACCTATAACAGCCGCGAGGACTTTCAGCCCTCCACCTTCACCTTCACCAACCTGGGCTCGCGCTGGAGCTTCGACTGGCTGTCGTATGTCGAAGACGACGACCCGAACGGCAACGGCAACACCATCCGCGTCGCGGAGTTGGGTGGCGGTTCGTACATCCTGCCGCAGACCTCGACGACGTCCGGGTACCAATACGGGCCCAATGTGCGCGGCACGCACGAAACAGTGACCCGTATCTACCAGACGAACACCAACACCACCATCGGCTTCGCCCGGCAGTTTCCCGACGGTTCGCAAGAGATCTACCAGCTTTCCGACAATGCCGCAATGATGCGGAAGTATTTTCTGACCGCGGTGACCGACACGCTGGGCAATACGATCACGCTCAACTACGACGCCGCCACCACGCGCCTGTTGTCGATCACCGATGCCCTGGGCCAGACGACGACGCTCACCTATGGGCTGGCGGGCGACATCTATAAGGTGACCGCGGTCACCGATCCGTTCGGGCGTCAGGCGCTCTTCCAATATTCCGGTGGCGAGCTGCAAAGCGTCACCGACGCGGAAGGCATGACGTCCTCGTTTGCGTATGGGCGGCCCACCGTGCCGGCGCCGGCGGCGCCCTATTGCGTGAACTTCGGCTACGACCTGGTGTACCCCGTGCCGGCGGATTTCATGAATGCAATGACCACGCCGTACGGCACGACGACCTTCGTCATGGGCGAGGAGCCACCGTGCGTCGACAGCGACCTGGGCAATATCCGCTGGCTGGTGGCGACCAACCCGCTGGGCAACCAGGAGCGCATCGAGTTCACCCACGAGGCTCAGAACGTCCCCGAGACCACCACCGAGCCGATCCCCGCCGGCTTCGGCAATGAAAATCTGGCGTACCGCAACACCTATTATTGGAATCAGACGGCGATGGAGCAGTACAGCGACGGCGATCCCAATCGCTATCTGAACGCGACTTACACCTTTCACTGGCTGCGCGACTTTTCGGAAGGCGGGACGGCAGCGTCTTCGATTCCGGGATTTGTCCAGCCGCTGGGCCAGCGCCGGACCTGGATGGGCTACCCCAACATGCCCGGCGACAGCGACCAGGGCAGCCTTTCGGAGCCGACGGTCACCGCGACGGTGCTCGACAGCGGCCAGACCCGTGCATACACCTACGCCTACAATTCTTCTGGCCGGCCGTATAACTACACCGACCCGACAGGGCGCACCTACAGCTACGAGTACGCGGCCAATGGGATCGATATGATCCGGGCGCTCGCCACACAGTTGGATGGCGGCGGTCCTGGCATCACCTGGGCCGGCGAGCAGCTGGCCACCCTGACTTACAACTCGCAGCATGAACCGCTGACCTACACCGACTATGCGAACCAGCGGTCCACGTTCACATACAACGGCTTCGGCGAGATGACCTCGGTACAGCGACCGGATGGGGTGACCACCAACTTCACCTACGACGGCCACGGTTTTCTGACTCGCAAGGCGATCGCCGGCACCTCCTATCAAGAGACCTTCACCTACGATTCAGCCGATCGTCTGCTCACCTGGACGTCGACCGACGGCTACACCTTGACGTTGAGCTACGACGCGCTCGACCGTCTCACCCGCATCACCTATCCGGACGGCACCATGGACCAGGTGATCTACGACAAGCTGGACGTCGTGGCGTATCAGGATCGAATGGGACGCGTCACCACCTACGCCTACGACGCCGCCGATCGGCTGGCGTCGGTCACGGATCCGGCGGGCCGCACCACGACCTATTCCTGGTGCGGCTGTGGAGCGCTGTCGCAGGTGGCGGACCCGCGTGGCGTTCTGACCACCTGGATGCTCGACGGCCTCAACCGGGTGATCGGCAAGCAGGTCAACGGCGCCACGGTGGCGCTGTTCACCTACGACGACGCGGGTAGGTTGATCCAGCGCACCGACGGGCTGGGGCAGATCACCAACTACAGCTACACCGTCGACGACCGGCTGGCCGGGGTCGGCTATCAGAACAGCGTCCATACGACGCCCGGCGTGCAGTATTTCTACGACCAGTACTATCCGCGCCTGGCCATGATGACCGATGCGTTCGGTTCGACGACCTACACCTACAACCCGGCAGGCAGCGTCGGTGCGGGGCAGGTTGCGAGCATCACCGCGCCGGCTCCCGAGCACACGATCATATTCCAGTACGATGTCGACGGCCGGCGGATCGGCAAGACGGTCGACGGGTTGGCACAGACGCAGACCTACGACAGCCAGGATCGCCTGAGCAGCTGGGAAAACTCGCTCGGTACCTTCACCGCCACCTACGCCGGATCGTCCAACCGGATGGCGACGTTGTCCTACCCCAACGGCCAGGGGGCGGTGTTCTCCTATCTCGGTGGCACGCAAGACTTCCGGCTGTCGCAAGTCGTCTGGGGGTCGACGGGGAACGGCCCCAACCTGTCGCAGTTCGGCTATTCCTACGATGCCGCCCACCAGCAGGTCGTTGGCCTCTCCTGGTTCGACATCAACAGCCCGACGGGCCGGTTCTTCAACTTCACCTACGACCCCGCGCAGCAGCTGACCGCGCGCCAGCAGACGACGAATCCGGCGCAGTCGCCGGTGACAACGCAGCATTCCTACACGTTCGGCTACGACGCGTCGGGCAACCGCACCAGCGAGACGTTCGACACCGCGCTGTCGACCGCCGCCTACGACGGCGCCAACCAGCTGATCCGGCTCGACACCGGCCTTAGCCTTCAGGCGCAGGCGGCGATGCAGCAGCTGAGGGCTCATTCGTCGGCGGTGCCACCACCAAGTCCAGCCGGAGCCGCCCAGGCGGCTTCAGACAGCGTCAGGGAGGGCAGCCATGAGAACTGAGCGTCGGGTGGAAGCCGTGCGCGGCCGGTGGCTGCCGTTCGTCCTGGTGTGCGCCGTCATCGTTGCCGGCGGCTCGATCCGGCCGGCAGGTGCCCAGGAAACCGTCACGATCAGCGGACCGACCACTTTGAACCAGACCGAATATGCGACCTACAACGGAATCGACAATCCCGGTGCCTACGGGGTCACCTGGTCGATTTACCCATCGGCAGGAGTCACCCTGAGCAATTTCACCAATACGTCGGTCCAGGTCACTGCCGGCGCCACGGCCGGCGTGTACACCCTGACCGGCACTGGCGGTGACGGCACCACGGGGCATCTCAACATCACCGTTCCAGGCCCTCCGGTGACCTCGGTGAGCCCGCTGACTGCCGTGGTCGCTGCCGGCCAGACCATCGATTTCTACGCCAGCGTCGTCAACGCGAGCTCGCAGGCATACGCTTGGTGGACGGATGATCCGAGCGGTTGGGCGCTTGGGGGTGGTCAAGCGGATGCTGGCCCCGTCGGCCAGTTCTACCACAACGCAGGCCGGTCGGGAGGGACGTTCCACGTCTATGTCGAAAACTTGGAAAACAACCTCTCCGGCGTCGTGGCCGTTGCGACCGTGCAGGTGGTCGATGTCGCCGTGGCGCCGGCGGCCGTGACCGTCCTGCCAGGCACCTCGCGGCAGTTCCTGGCCGACGTGACTGGCAGTCAGCAAAGCGTGCAATGGTCCTCGACGATACCGGGAGCAACGTTTGCGAACACCGGCCTGCTGCAGGTGCCGGCGGGCGCCGCCGGAGGGTCCTATACCGTCACGGTACGGACCGTCGGCAATCCGGTGGCGACCAGCACCGCCGCCGTGACGGTGGTGGCGTCCATGCCGGTGAGCGGAGTCGCCATCTCGCCGGCGCGGTCGGTGCTCGATTCCGGGCAGCAGGCGCCCCTGTCGGCGGTCGTCGAAGACCCCAACGGCGAGCCGCATCCCAACCAGGCGGTGACCTGGTTGGTTGCCGGCCCGACGCCGGCGTCGATCGCCACCAATGGCCTGTTCACCGCCCCTGGCGTGCCCGGTGTCTACATCGTCACGGCAACCTCGGTGACAGATCCCACCAAGTCGGGCACGGCGACGATCACGGTGGGTGAGGATCTGATGATTCTGCCGTCGTCGGCCAGCCTTGCACCAGGCGCCAGCCAGTCCTTCACCGCCCAGGTTAGCGGGGTGACGAATCCCACCGTCACCTGGAGCATCGAAGAGGGGGCGGCGGGCGGCAGCATCTCGACGGCCGGGCTCTACACCGCGCCCGCGGCGTCGGGGACCTATCACGTGCTGGCGGCCGCCACCGCGGCGGGTGGTGGGACGGTGCAGGGCCTGGCGACGGTGACGGTGAGCGCCGGTCCGCGTGTCGGCATCGCCGTCGCACCTGCGGAAACCACCGTGGCGGCGGGCGGCATGCAGCAGTTCACCGCTGCCGTCACCGGCGCCGCCGACACCGGTGTGGTGTGGTCCGCGTCGGCAGGCTCGATCGATGCGACCGGGCTTTTCACCGCTCCTGCGACCGACGGCACCATCACCATCACTGCCACCAGCCATGCCGATTCGCAGGTGCAGGCATCGGCAACCGCGGTCGTCACGGTTCCCGGCCAGGGGCAGGCGTTCCAATACGATGCCAACGGCAATGTCCTATCCGACGGCACCCGCATCTACGAATGGGACGCGGAAAACCGGCTGACGGCGATCAACATCGGCACCCAGCGCAGCCAGTTCGGCTACGACGGGCTGGGGCGGCGCGTGCTGATCACCGAATTGAGCAACGGCGCGGTGGTCACCAGCCGGCACTACATTTGGCTGGGCGACGAAATCGTCGAAGAGACGGACGCCACCGTCGACGCGACGGGAACAGTCACCGGGCCAGGCAACTACGACTCCCTCAACTGCAACCAGGTCGCCGGCTGGGCCTGGAACCCAGCCCAGCCCAATACGCCGGTCAGCGTCAGCATCGAATCCGGCGCCACCACCATCTCGACGGTGCTGGGCAACAACTATCGCAGCGACCTCAAGCTCGCCGGCGCTGGCAATGGCAATCACGGCTTCACCTATCCGCTGCCAGCGCAGTTCAAGACTGGCACGGCGCAATCGGTGACGCTCTCCATCACCGGCACGACGATATCGCTCGGCACCCGCACCGTGACCTGTCCCGCGCCCAGCTTCTCCGGTTCGTTCGACCTAGCCACATGCACCCAGCTCGCCGGTTGGGGGTGGGACGCCAACGAGCCCAACGACCCGATCAACGTTGACATCTACGACGGCACCACCCTGATCGCCACCGTCCTTGCCAACACTTTACGCCAGGACCTGCTCAACGCCGGCATTGGCAACGGCGCACACGGCTTCTTCCTCCCCACGCCTGCCGCGCTCAAGACCGGCACCGCCCACACCATCACCCTCAAAGCCGGCGGCACGCCGACGGTCATCGGCGCCCCACAAACGCTGACCTGTTCCAGCGCCAACTTCGGCGGGTACTTCGACACTGCCGATTGCACCCAGCTGGTCGGTTGGGCCTGGGATGCCAATCAGCCCCATGCCGCCCTCAACGTGGACCTCTACGACAACGGCGCCCTGCTGGCCACTATCCCCGCCGCCAACTTCCGCCAGGATCTGCAGAATGCCGGCAAGGGCAACGGCGATCACGGTTTCGCCTACTCTTCGCCAGCCCTCTACTCCGGCACCACGCACAGCCTGTCCATCAACTATGCGGGCACCACGATCCCCCTGGCCAGCTCGCCGAAGACCATTACCTGCCCGACCGAACCGATCCTCACCCGCTTCTTCCTCGGAGGCATGCAGTCCGGCGGCGCCAATTATTACTTCTCCTACGACCACCTGGGCAGCGTGCGCGAAGTCACCGATACCAGTGGCAACGTCGTCAGCCGCTACGACTACGACTCCTACGGGCGATTGACCGTCAACCAGGGCGTCCCACCGCGCTTCGGCTTTGCCGGCCAGTACTACCACTCCGCCTCCGGCCTCAACCTAACTGAGTACCGCGCCTACGACCCGAATGTGGGGCGTTGGGAAAGCCGCGATCCGGCCGGCGAGATGGCGGGGCCAAACCTCTACGACTACGTGGAGAACGACCCAATCAACTCGACCGATTCCGACGGTTTGGCTAGAAAACCAAGCACGAAACCTCCGCGCCAATGGCCGCCTTTGCCGGAAAACCTGGGCGGCAAAAAGGCGAAGTGGAACAAAAACGGGTATTGGGTGGGTAAGGGCGGCAAGTGCTATACATGGGACAGCCGGTCTCATGGCGCGAATATCGATCGAGGAAAGGGACCCCAAGAGGGCCATTGGGACACCGAGGGCCCGAACGACGAGCGCTATAACAAGAATGGGGATCCATTGTTCGAAGCCACTCCCAACCCCTTCAATCAATGGTTGGGGGGCTTACAGTGGATTGGATCGTGGTATATGGCGCAAGCTGACAACTTCCTCAACAACCTGGAGCAGGGCTTGGAAAACCTGCCTAACTACGTGCAGCCGCCGCAGGCGAACCTGCCAGGCTACGCGCCACCGCCTTACCCGCCCCTGTATCTGATTTGGTGACGAAGCGGCGGGCGGTTGCCCGAATGCTTACGAAGAAGCGTCAGGCGAGCAAGATGCGTCAATGACATGAGGCTCACGGCGGCCGCCCTCGCCTGGCGGCTGCCGTGCGGTCATAGTTCGTGCCCAGGTGAGAGGAGGTTATTCGTCCTCGAATTCCATCGGCATAACTTCATAATCAACACCAGGGATTGGCTCGAGGGATGTTTGATCGATCGAGGGCTCGAATCTCAATTCAGCGTTCGTCCTGAACAGATCGCGACCGCAATTCGGGCATGTCTGCAAGGTAACGGCATCAAGGTACTTGTCTCTACCCGTTGTTGCCCTGCTCTCAGACGAAATCTGGCACACGGCATCGATCATCCATCCTCCCCAACCGCATGCGTCCTTGCTGCAGGCGCACACTGCGTAGACGAGCCAGGCGTAATCGGGGCGATCGACATCGGAGAGTTCGATATCAAGCAGCGGTTGGAACTTTCTTGGAAAGGCCATGATTTCCTCCTTCATCAAGGATAGCAGATAGAGATTATTTCTGTCGTGCCGATTCGAGTTGGATCAATCAGCCCTGGCGTCGCTCCGGAGATCGACCCGAAGGGCATGGATAGTAGGATCGCTGGCACGGTCGGCTGGAATGTCGCAACAACGGCCGCAGTGGCCCTACCTGGACTGCCGGCCGGTTCACCACGGCGACGAGTTCGAAATCCAGCTCGTTGATGGCCAATGGCGCCGGCTGTGGCTTGAAGGACTGCCGGCCGAGATCCTGGGCGGCCGGCGCTCGCCAGCGGCTACGAGCTGGTGGCCGAGGCGCCCCTCAAAGCGCTGCTTCGCTGGGCGGGCGCCAGCCGAGCAGCGCTGACCGTGCGTCGGCAGCCGTCCGCTGATGCGGCCAGCGAGGCGGTTCCAGCCCCCGGTCCGGCTCGCGCCGCCGATCGCCGAGCGGGTGCAGTTGGCGGAAGGTCGAGAAAGGGGTTTAGAAAGGTAAGAATCGGCTACACTGCGACGATCATGGCGAAGAAGCCTTTTTCGGCCGATTAGGAGGTCCGCCACTATGGGATCGTCCTGCGTCAGATCATCCGCGCTGCTGGCCTCACGGTGACCGAAGTGGAGCGGCGGCTTGGACAGGGACCCAAAACCCCTGCGGCGGGTGTTCTGCGGCGAGGTCGACCTGAAGGTTAAGCACATCGTTTCCGTATTGCACGTGCTCGGTATGCCCCAGGAGAAGCTCAAGGTGACAGGGTCAAGATCATCGGGGTTCCCGATACCTACGCCTTCACCGGCAAGTCGAGATCGGCCGGCCGGACGCGCCCGCGCGCCCGTTGGCGATCACTGCCGGTAGCGCGCCGGGCGTGCCGGCGGCGACTTCTCGGACGTCCCAATCGTGGATGGCGTCGGGGACGTCGCAGGGGAAGGCAGTGGCCTGCGGACCATCTGGTTTCCCATGGAGCACCACCCTTCCCCCAGCATGGTGGTTCATCTTTGCCGGAGGCTGAAGGGTTTGGGAAAATGAGGTAAAACATTATTGGTGGAGGTTCGCCCCCGCCATAGTTACAAGCCACTTCGGCATTAGAGCATGCGACGGAGATCTACACCGCAAATCGCTTTAGTGATAGGGTACTGTCATGCACTGCCTGACAAAAACTGAGTCAGTCGACATCATGCGAAGCTTTGGCTTTGTTCCTGCAAAAACCTGGAGGATCGCGTGGCTTGACGGAGTGGAGCGTAGTGGCGGTAGCTGGAGTATTTTTGATTCTGCCGCGAAGCAGAGCAACATGACAAATGGCATCTTCAAGCTCTTAGGCGTCGTCAATAAACAACCTTTACACATGAGGCCGAATAATGTAGTTCCATTCGCCATGGAAGGATTGGGGCAGCAGGTTCACGGTGGCGATCTCCTTGTCAGAGACCTTGCGCCCGACGGGATAGGCTCGTCGGTCCAGTCGGCATGTCACCCTAAGCCCCTGAGCGGTGGTGGTCTTGGCGATCAGACGCACGATAGTCTCGTAGTCGCGAAGCGGTTCTCCTCGCCAGTTGGATGAGATGAAAGAAAACAGGCGGTGCTCTACCTTGTTCCACTTGCTCGTCCCGGGAGGAAAGTGACAAACCATGATGGAGAGCCCTGAGTCGTCGGCCAGCTCCTGAAGCTCCATTTTCCATTGACGCAGACGATAGCCGTTGCTGCCCCCACCATCAGCGGTGATGAGAAGAGTCCTTGCCTTGGGATAGAGCCGCCGCCCTTCGGCGCGCCACCAACCGCGAATCGACGCCACCGCGAAGGCGCCAGTGTCGTGGTCAATGCCTATCGTCACGAAGCCAGTGTTTCGACCCAGATCGTAGACACCGTACGGGTACGCGCGCGGCACGGAGGGAGCTGGAAAGTCGTGGACATTGACCCGCTGCGGATCCCCTCTCTTTCGCCACTGCTGGCCCTTGTTCTGGTAGTTGCCGAGGATCTCCTTCTTCTTCGTGTCAACCGAGATGACCGGCCGCTTTGCAGCCAAGGCTTTGCGCACTTGCTCGTTGATGTATTGAAACTGAGCATCGCGATCCGGATGGCTGCTCCCCTCGTCTGCCTTCCGGTTGCCTCGAAGGCTGTAGTCCATTTGTCGCAGCAACTGCGCCACCTTCTCATGGCTGACCGGATGGTTCTGAGCCGCAAGTTCCGCGGCGAGGACGCGGGTGCTCTTGCTTGTCCAGCGTAGCGGGGACTCTGGGTCGCCGCTCGTCAGCGGCTCCACGAGAGCCTCCAACCGGCTCAGCAGGTCGGGGTCGAGCATTTCCAGCGATGGTCGCCCACCGCCTTCGCGCCGGACCCGACCCGCAGGTAGAGGGGCACTCTCGAGTTCCTGTAGACCCTTCGTGATTGTGACGCGAGACAAACCGCATGCCCGACTGACCGTCGACACACCGCCATGCCCCAGTTGACGAGCCTCGCTCGCCGCAAAGAGTCGTCGTGCACGCTCGTCCAGATGGGGCCAGAGGAGAGCCACCTTTTGCTGAAGCGATCGAAGATCTGTCATCTCCAAATCGTTGTATCACCATCTCCACGGCATGTCAATGTTATTTATTGACGCTGCCTTACCTGAAGGGGCGGGCTGCATGATCTGGCTTCGTGAATGGGGGGTGTGGCCTTCCTCCGAATTTCCGCAGCTCTGGGACGAGATACGTAAGTGCCATGGAGAGCAGCGCTGGATCATCGACGCGCCAGGCCATCTCTTTTCAGCGACAGAGATGGGACTGGCGAGAGGAATGGCGAGGCTCGTCATTCTTTTTGGTTGGGATGCGCTCATTTTCTCCATACCCTGTTCGTTCGTCGTATCTCTGTCGCACGACGAGGTTTGCACGATCTTCGACATCGACGTAGCTACTATGGATAAGCTTTCTGAGCGGCTCGGCGCTCCCCTTACATAAAGGTGCAGGTACGGCACCAGGCGCGATCAAGGCAGCGGCAAGATGGACGTTGACGATCTGCGCCGCTGGGGGCTGTGGGATGCCAATCACCTGGAGCGTCGAAGAGGGGGCGGCGGGCGGCATGCGTCCTTGCTGCAGGCGCACACTGCGTAGACGAGCCAGGCGTAATCAGGGCGATCGACATCGGGGAGTTAGATATCAAGCAGCGGTTGGAACTTTCTTGGAAAGGCCATGATTTCCTCCCTCATCAAGGATAGCAGATAGAGATTATTTCTGCAGTTCCGATTCGAGTCGGATCAATCAGACCTGGCGTCGCTCCGGAGATCGACCCGAAGGGCTTGGATAGTAGGATCGCTGGCACGGTCGGCTGGAATTGCGCAACAACGGCCGCGGGGGCCTTACCTGGAGTGCGGGCCGGTCCACCACGGCGACGAGTTCGAAATCCAGCTCGTTGATGGCCAATGGCGGGCTGTGGCTTGACGGACTGCCGGCCGAGGTCCTGGGCTGCCGACGCTCGCCAGCGGCTACGAGCTGGTGGCCGAGGTGCCCCCTCAAAGCGCTGCTTCGCTGGGCCGGCGCCAGCCGAGCAGCGATGACCGTGCGTCGGCCGCCACGGCGGCGCGCACCGCAGCCCTGAGCCGTACCGGAGAGGCCGCAACCGCCCTCTCCCGCTGCGCGGGTGTTGATGAATGGAAGTGTTGTGCGCTACTCGACTCATCATCTCGTCACTTCACCACCTCGCCGCCAACCAGGTGGCGGCGCAGCTGGCCGATCGCCCGCCAGCGGTCCTTGTGCATGCCGTGCATCGCAGCCGCGGGGGTGGCTGCGATCAGCTCGCGCTCGTTCAGGCCAATGGTGTAGAAGAGCCGCAGGATGCGCCGCTGCCTGGCGGGTAGCTTTTGGGCCATGCGGACCAGATCGAGCCTGCTGTCGTGGTCCAGCTCCGGGGCGGGGCCGTGGTGGTGGGCGTGGCGTGGCTGGGGTACGTCTTGGTGTGCATGCTGGGACGATGGAACGGGAGTGCCAGCCTGCTGCGGGGACTGTACGTGGAGCTGCCGCGATGGTTGGTGCGCAGGGCGCCGACGCGCGGCGATCTGGTGATGGCCTGTGCGCCGCGAGCAGGGGCCGAGTTGGCGCGGCGCTGCGGCTACCTGGAGGCTGGCGATTGCGACGCGGGCAGGGCCGGCGGCGCGGTACCTGTTGGCAAGGTCGTGCTGGCGGTGGCAGGGGACGTTGTGGAGGAGTCGGCGGACGGTCTGGTGGTGAACGGCCTGGCGGTGCCGGCATCGCGTCCGGCCGGCCGCGATGCGGGCGGGCGCGAGCTGGTGCCGTGGCGGTTGGGACGGACGCGGCTGGGCGCCGGGGAGGTGTGGTTGTTCGCGCCCTATCATCCGCGCTCGTACGACAGCCGCTATTTCGGGCCGGTGGCGGTCGCGAACCTCCCGGCGCAGGGCTTCAAGATCCACGTCTCGGCGACCCCGGCCAATGCCGTCGAGCTCCTGCGGCTAATCGTCCCCGATTGCGTCCTCGAGCAGGTGCAGTTCAAGGCCATCGCCAACTCCGCACTCCTCGGAATCATCACGTCCAAGAACTACGACCGTGGGAGCTCCAGCAAATTCCTGGTCCTGTACCCGCCGAGCACGGACCTGTTCAAGGCGCTCCTCGCCAGGTTGCACGCCAAGACCCGCCACCTCAGGGGTGCCTACATCCTTTCGGACCGGAGGTATCAAGACAGCCAGGTCCTCCACTACCGGTACGGTGGCTTCGCGGCCCGCTGGCAGCTGACGCCGGATGGCGGCCGCATGCCGCTCATCGAGGCTCCGGACGGCACCCTGATCGCCGATCGCCGTCTGCCGTACTTCCAGCTGCCACCGTGGATCGACAATCCGTTCGGCGGCCTCAAGGACCTCAAAGCTGACAGCTCCCCGGAGGACGGCGCCCTCAACGGGCGCTATGAGGTGCAGTCGTCGCTCAGCTTCTCGAACTCGGGCGGGGTCTACCTCGCTATCGACCGCCAGACCGGCAGGGAGGTGGTGCTCAAGGAGGCCCGACCGCTGACCAACCTCTGGCCGCGGGAGGATGGCGGCTATTTCGACGCTGTGGACAAGCTCCGCAACGAGTTCACGATCCTCCGCCGGCTCGAGCACCTGCCATTCGTTGTGAAGCCTCTGGAGCTCTTCGAGGAGTGGGAGCACGTATTCCTGGTCGAGGAGCGGTTCCACGGCATACCCTTGGGGAGCGTCAGGGCGAAAGACGAGTTTCACCTCCTGCCGTTCGTCCGCGACCGCCGGCGCGTGCGCCGCTTCTGCAAGCGTTTCCATGCCATCGCGCAGCGGTTGTGCGCCCACCTCGATGCCATCCACCGGGAGGGCATCGTGCTGGGCGACCTTTCCCCGAACAATATCCTCGTCAACCAGGACACCTTGGACCTCTGCATCATCGATCTCGAGAGCGCCACCGTGCGCTGCGGCGGAGACGAGCTCGGCCGCGCGGCGAGCCTCTGGTCGACCCCCGGCTTTCGCAAGTACCGCGACGAGAGGAGCCGCACCGGTGTAATAAGCGTCGAGGACGACTACTACGCGCTGGGTATGACCCTGCTCGGCATGCTGATGCCCGTGACCCCTCTTTTCGATCTCGATCCGGCGGCGGAAGAGCGCCTCATGGAGAAAGCGGCGGCGTGCGTCGACCTCCCGGCGGAGGTGCTCGGGTGCATTGCCGCGCTGCGCGACGGAAAGCTGCCCGAAGCCGTCCGGATTCTGGGTGCCTGGGACCCGGAAAGGCTTCTGGCGGGCGCCGCGAGACGCAAGGCAAAGAAGTGGAGCCTCGACTCCGCCGAGCTCGGCGAGTGGACCCGCCGTCTCGCTGCGTCCATCGTCGAGACCGCGACTCCCGGACGCAGAGACCGCTTGTGGCCCGGCGATATCAAGCAGTTCCAGACCGACCCGTTGAATATCGCCTGGGGTGCGTGCGGCACTGCGCTCTTTCTGGGCCGGGTGCTGGGGGAGCTACCGCGGTACGCCGAAGATTGGATCCTGGCGCGGCAGCCGCGCGCCGCGGATACTCCTCCGGGGCTCTATACCGGCTTGGCGGGGATAGCCTACGCGCTCGCCCAGCTTGGCCATGCGGAGCTGGGGGTACAGGCGATGGACAACTCCCGCGATTCGCCGCTGGTGTTCGCCGAGGCCAACTGGTTCGAGGGCAGCGCGGGATGGGGATGGGCCAACCTGTTCTTTTTCCGCATCACAGGTGAGCCGCGTTTCCTCGCGCGGGCGGTCGATGCCGGGGAGATGCTCGTGGCGACCGCCGAGATGCGCAGCGAGCAAGCGTTCTGGCGGCGCCATGGCGACGGCCGGATCCACTTCGGCCTGGCCTACGGTGGTGCGGGGGTGGCGTTGTTTCTGCTCTATCTGCACCTGGCCACGCAGCAGATGAAATACATCCGGACCGCCAGACAGGCGCTCAGATTCGAAGCGGCGAACGGTCGCGAGCAGTTCGGCGGACTGGCGTGGCTGCGCTGGGAGGGAGACAGCCTGATCGTGCCCTATTGGCTCCACGGCAGCGCCGGAATCGCTACCGTCCTCTCACACTTCTACCGGCAGCTGGGAGACGAGGGCGACCTGCGCCTGGCGCGGCTGGCTGCCGCCGGCGCGTTTGCTCGCTTCACTGCGCAGTGCGACCAGTTCAACGGTCTGAGCGGTATCGGTGAGGCAATGATCGACATGTTCCTTGCCACCGGGGAGAAGAGCTATCTCGAAAAGGCGTTCGACCTGGCCGACAGCGTTCTGCGCTACCGAATCGAGCTGCCGGCGATGCTGGCCTTTCCCGGGAGATACCTTCTGCGCGCGAGTCAAGACTTCGGCACCGGCGGCGCTGGCGTCGGCCTATTTCTCGACCGCCTCGCGCACCCCTCGCCACGGCTCTTCCACGACCTGGATGCGGTCTGCATGCCGTGCTCCCGGCCCGAGATGACGGTGGCCGCAACGCATAAAGGAGAAGCACGATGACCAGGACGGCGAGGAGCTGCCGGCAACTGCGGATTCTTGATCTCACGGCGGCGGCGGTGATTCCGCTGCTCGCGGCCCTTACGGCTTCTGCGCGTGCTCAAGCGCCCAACGACGCCTGGACGCTCGAGAGAACGGCGACCTTCCGTTTGCAGATCGACGGCACGGAGGCGGAGGACGCACGGTTCTACCTCTCGGAGCCCAACGGCTTCCTGCTGGTGGACAGCAAGGCGTTGCCGGGGCCTTTCCTGCTGCGCTTCAGCCAGGAACGGGTCGCGCTCCTCGCGTCGCGGGTGCCCGCGGAGAGGGAAGATGGCACCATCGATATTTCCTTCGCCGGCGAGACCGCAGAAGGGAGTTTCGACACCAAGCAGCGGGGCACGCTGAGCTTCGCTTTGGGCGAGCGCAAAATGCGCATCGAGCCGAGCCTGCCGGTGGTCGGCGACCTCGATCTCGCCACGCTCAAGATGCGGCTTCCGGTCTATGCCAGGCGCGCGACGCTCTACCACGCGGATGCCGCGATCCTCGCGGAGCTGCGCACCGTTAAGCGGCCGGTGCGCCTCCAGGTCTACTTCGCCTCCTGGTGCCCTACCTGCGAGCGCTACCTGCCGAAGCTGTTGCGGGTCAACGAGGATCTACAGGACTCGCCGCTGCAGATCGAGTACCATGGGCTGCGGGATCAACACGACTCAGAGGTCGCCCGCTACAACATCGTCCACCTTCCGCTGGGCATCGTCTACCAACAGAAAGGGGATACGGAGCTGGGTCGGATCACCGGGGCGCAGTGGGAGACCCCCGAGCGGGCGCTGCGCGATCTCCTCGCCAAGAGCGCGAGCCCGCATGCGCCGGCTGGCCGGGCCTCTCGGCCAGGCGTGGACCCGAATCTACGGTAGCGTCCCCGCCACCGTGGCCAGATGGCGACCTTCCCCGCGGCTGTCAGTTGCGCGAGCAGGTCCCATCGTTTCTGCGTCAGCACCTTGAACAAGAGCGCGGCATGTCGAAGCTGATGAAGGCCCCTTGGGCCTGCCCTGCCATGGCACGGACGAAACGGCGATCCGTCTTCGCATGTGGTGAGATCTCCAGGGTCACGGTTCGCCTGTCGGGGCCTCCAGCGCTCCACGTCGCCAGAAGTCAGCGAGGAGCCGTTCGGGCGTGGTAAAGGTGTAGGGCCTCCTGGTCGCCGGCATGGGTCACGTTTCCGAAACAGCGGCTCGGCCTGCATGTTGGGATGGGGGGACAAATCCGGTGGAATTCATATCCGAAGGGCTGGGTGTCGGCCGAGCGCGCACCGCGGGCTCAGGGTTGTCTCCCATCGAGGCAGTGAGAGCACTTGCAATTTGATGAATATCTGATATGCTTGAATTGATATCACTGCTTGGCCATATGCGTATAGGTCGCAGCGGCGATGTGGCCCTCCGTCAGGATAAGCGGCACATGTGTAAATCGCGATATTATTTCTTGACGCAGATGCTGTCTGTCGCATACGCTGCATTTAATTTATGTGGACGAGAACAAGGATTGCCGGCCGCTTTTTATGCGGGCTCTCTGCCGTGGTGGGCGATGTTCACGGGGTTCTGCCACCGTGCCTCAGGCGAGCAGTGCGGCACGCCAAGCTGAGTCTGATCTTGAGTTTGATGGGTTTCAGCATGGAGGTAGGAACCGCACCCCTGGCCGCACAGACGGTCATTCTCCAGGCAAGCGCAGACACGACGCTCAAGGAGAGCAGTCCGAATAAGAACTTCGGTGCCGACCAGACGCTGACTCTCAGGGAGGGCGGCAACCGGGGGCTGGTTCGCTTCGACGCGGCCGCCCTCAGCGCGGCGGTGGCCGGCGGCAGCCTCGCCTCGGCTCAGCTCCAGGTCTATGTGACTACAAACGCCGGAAATTGGGGTGCCACCGGCCGCACTGTGGATGTCTATCAGCAGGCGACGCCCTGGTGGGAGGGCGGAGCGACCTGGAACTGCGCCAACGATCCCAATCCAGGCCATGCGGGCGCCGGCTGTGCCAACGGGTGGACCGGCGGCGTGCCCGCTCAAGGTGCGAACGGCCCCAACGGCGACGGCGAGGCCACGGATACGGTGGTCGTCACGGACGCCACCACCGGATGGGTGCAGTTCGATGTCACCGCGGACGTGGCGGCTTTCCTCGCTGGTGCGCCCAACAACGGATGGATGTTGCAGAAGACCGACGAGGGGCAGCCGGGCAGGATCGACCTGGCGTCGCGAGAGGGCACGGCGGGCTTCGGGCCGCGGCTGGTCCTGGTGAGCCAGAGCGCCGCCTACGACACCGTGCCTCCGGCTCTCGCCATCGTCGCTCCCGCGCAGGCGGTCCTGGTCAACGTCCCCTCGCCTGCGATCACTGTGACGTATCAGGATCCAGGTTCCGGCGTGGACACTTCGACCCTGAAGATCGCGATCGACGGACACGATGTCACCGCAACCTGCGCGATTGCGGCTCAGGCCGCGACCTGCTCATCGCCGGCACTTGCTGCGGGCGTGCACACCCTCACCGCGAGCGTGAGCGACCGCGCCGGCAACGTGGCGATCGCGACTGACAGCTTCCAGCTGCTGCTGGGACCTGGGATCTCGACGCTGACCTTTCCCGTAGCTGCCGACACCTTCATCACGGCCAAGGCTCCTGACCGAGAACATGGACGTGCCGCAATCCTGAGGGTCGCCAAGGGCGGACCGAGCCGCGCCCTGGTCGCGTTCGCCCCGGCGAGCCTCGCCGCGGCGCTGGGTGGCGGCCAGATCCTGGCGGCACAGCTCCAAGTGGGGGTGGCCCAGAACGCTCAAAACTGGGGCTCCACCGGACGCACCTTGGGTATCTACCGGCTGATCGCTGCGTGGTCGGAGCCGGCGGCGACCTGGGACTGCCCCGCGGACACGAACCTGGACAATGCGGTGCCCGACTGTGCGACGCCCTGGAGCGGTGGAACCTTCGCGGCCGCTCCCACCTCGACCGCCCTGATCACGCGGCAGATCAGCGGCAGCGTCACCTTCGATGTCACCGATGATGTGACAGCGTTTGCCTCAGGCACTGAGAGCGACGGCTGGCTGATCGCGAAGACCGACGAGACGCTCGCGGGGCGGATCGACTTCACCTCGCGCGAGGCCACCTCCGGCCAAGTGGCACAGCTGACCGTCGAAGTGCAGGTGCCGGCGTCGCTGCCCACCGTCACCCTCACCGCGCCGCCGGACGGCACCTACACAAACAACTCGACCCAGGTGGTGAGCGGACAGATCGGCGGATCGGCAGTGGGCGTGACCGTGAACGGTCAGGCTGCAACCGTTGCACTGGGCGGGGCCTTCACCACTCAGATCACCCTCAGTCCGAGCATCAATCCGATCGTCGCCGTCGCCACCGATGCCGCCGGCAACCAGGCCTCGGCGGCGGTTACGGTCATTCTGGATACCACACCACCGGCGCTGGCCGTGACCTCACCGCAGAACGGCGCGATCAGCAATCAGCCGCGGGTCACGGTGACGGGCACCGCCACCGACGATAACGGCGCCGTCTCGGTCACCGTCGCCGGCCAGCCGGTGGCGCTTACCGGCAGCTCCTTTTCAACCACCGTCCCGCTGTCCGCCGGCGCCAACGCGATCGCGGTGGTGGCCACCGATCTCGCCGGCAACACCCGGTCGATCACGGTTACGGTGACGCAGTACAGCGTCCCCGTCGTGTCGATCCAGCAGCCGGTGGATCTGTCCTACGTCAACACCACGACGGTGACAGTGAGCGGCACCGCCACCGGTGCCACCAGCGTCAGCGTCAACGGCGTCGCGGCGACGCTCTCGGGCGCCAGCTTCACCGCCGCCGGAGTGCCCTTGATCGAGGGCGGCAACACGCTTACCGCTACCGCTACCGACGGGCAGGGGCACGTCGGGACTGCGAGCATCAACGTGGTTCGGGACCAGACGCCGCCGCACGTGACAATCTATACCCCGGGCGCCGGCGCCACGCTCGCCGCCGCGACCGTCACCGTGTCGGGCTTGGTCAACGACATCGTGGCCGGAACGGTCAACACCGGCAATGCTACGGTGACCGTCAACGGCATCCCGGCCACCGTCGCCAACCGGTCGTTTCTGGCGCCCAACGTGCCGCTGCAACCGGGCGGCAACGTCCTGACCGCGGTCGCGGTGGACGCCGCCGGCAACCAGGCAGTCGCCACCGTGACGGTGCGCCAAATGACGCCCGCCGGCCCGCGGATCGCGGCCATATCCGGCGACACTCAGAGCGCCACCGTCGGAACACCGGTGCCGCTACCGCTGGTGGCCGCCCTGCTCGACACCTCGGGGCAGCCGGTCGTGGGCAAGCAGGTGCTGTTCCAGGCGATCGGCACCGACGGCACTTTCGACAATGGACGGCGCACCTACGCCGTGCCAAGCGATGTCGCCGGCCACGCCACGGTGCACTTCACCGTCGGCAGTCGCGCCGGAGCCGGCAACCAGGTGGTCAAAGCGTCGGCCCCGGGCTTCGCCGGTCCGGCCCAGTTCGTCGCCAGCGCCCAGCCGGGCGGTCCGGCGTTGCTGGTGGTCGATGCCGGCGACCAGCAGCAGGGCGTTGCCGGCCAGGCCCTGCCGCTCCCTCTGGTGGCCGTCGTGGTAGATGCCGGCAGCAACCGGCTGGCCGGAGTGGCAGCAACCTTCAAGGTGGTCAAGGGAGCGGGCACCTTCGCCAACGGCCAGCAGACCCTATCGCTGGCCTCGGACACCGATGGCCGCCTGATCGCTTCGTTCACCACCGACCCCGCCGAGGGCATCGCCAACAACGTCGTCGCGGCCACCATCGACAGCCTCCCCGGCGGCCCCGCCGTGAGCTTCACCGCCTCGACCCTGTCCGCCTACGACCCGTCGCAGACGGCAATCAGCGGTGTCGTGCTCGACAACAGCAACCAGCCGGTGCCGGGAGCGACGCTGCGCATCCTCGGCACCGCCCTGACGACCACCAGCGACCCGCAAGGTCTTTTCCAGCTCGCCGGTGTGCCCGCCGGCACCGTGCAGCTCATCGTGGACGGCAGCACGGTCCAGCGGCCGGGCTCCTGGCCGCAGCTGGAGTTCAACCTGACCCCCGTGCCCGGCCGTAACAACCCCCTGCGCATGCCGGTCTACCTGCTCCCCCTCGACCTTCAAAGCGGCATCGTCGTCGACGAGACCCATGGTGGAACGCTCACCCTGCCGCAGCTTCCGGGTTTTGCCCTGACCATCCAGCCTGGATCGGTCACCTTCCCTGGCGGCGGCAAGAGCGGCACCGTGAGCGTCACGGTCGTCCACAGCGACCGCGTGCCCATGACCCCCAACTTCGGCCAGCAGCCCCGCCTGATCGTCACCATCCAACCCGCCGGAGCGCAGTTCAATCCCCCCGCCACCCTCACCATCCCCAACGTTGAAGGTCTGCCCGCCGGAAAGGTCGCCGAGTTCTACTCCTTCGACCACGATCTCGGCCACTTCGTCAGCATCGGCCCCGGCACCGTCAGCGATGACGGCACCACGGTCACTTCCAATCCCGGCGTCGGCATCGTCAAGGCCGGCTGGCACTGCTGCGGGTTCCCTGAAGGTGCGGGCGCCCCCAATGCGTGCCCCGAATGCACTGTCTGCACCGGCAGCCAATGCGCGCCCAGCCAGATATGTAGTTCCTGCCAAAAGCACGTCGGCGATCTGTGCAATGGCGCGGGTGTCTGCGTCACTCAATCTCAACTTGTACCGACCTTGATATCCAAGCAGCTCCTGATACTTCCAATCGGTGCGCCAACACCCTTGCAGCGCAGCGATCTTCCCGGTCATCCCCTCTGCCTCAGCCCGGCACAGAGTCCCTGCTTCACGGCCAGCCAACTATCCTATGGCCCGATCAGCATAAATGCCCCTTGCTCCGGAGTTGACTTAGCCGGCAGCATTCTCGAAGAGGAGCTAACCCCAGTTTCAACGACAGATCCCGTCGGCTGCCCAACCATTGCTTCCAAAGGACCAGGGTGCCAGGTCATCGCAGGAAATAAACTGGTCAGCTTTGCCGATCCTTCCAAACCGTGCGTTGACGTCATGGCGACCTGCGAACCGGCGCCTTCTGCAGCCTGCACCGATACGATAAGGCAAACAATATCGCTCAATGGGGTCACGCTTTTCACGCGAACCATCACAGATACGGTGTCGCCATCCTCTAGCGGTTGCATCGTGACGACCACCGTATCGCCATAGTTGAACCGAGATTGCACGATGCGAGGCAAGAGCTGCTCTCTCCTTACGCTACGAGCGGTCACGGTGGCACTAGCCATCACCGCCTTAGCGGCTCCGTCTGCTTTGCCAGCTGAACCCCCGATGCTTGGGGGATCTCGATGCCCATGGCCGGGGCTCAGTGGTAGCCGGCTTCTAGGATATCAGCTGGGGAGCGTCAGCTTCTTGGAGGCCTCAATTCGCAGCGTTGTCGAGGAGTTGACCCAGCGCCATGGAATACCGTTGTCTTTCATTGAGGGCAATCCCGGCGGAACGGTGACTATATCAGGTCAGAATTGTACACTGAGGCAGCTGCTGGACAAGATTGTCTCGAGCGCCGTTAATTACCGATACGATTTCATCGGCTCACACCTTGTTCTATATCCGAGTGATCCAGCATGGCGTATCAGGATTGAGCACCTCGAAGTACCGGCCGGCCCTCGCAGCATTGTCCTCCGGCGCCTTATCGAAGGCCTGGGGAGGCTGGCGCTGCCGCTGCCTCCCTTGGTCGATCGAGGCATAAACGGCTATCCAGACGCGATCGAGTACGTGGACCCCGTCACGCTAGCTACGCCTGCCTCGGTTACGGAACTCTTCGTGCAGTTGCTTGGTGAACGAGAGTCCGCAGTCTTCGAAGTGTCGAACCACGGCAAGCCCTCCAGGGCGCTGGTTCAGGTCTCCATCGCCAGCCTTGCCAAGTCTCTGGAGGTAACGTCGCCCAAGAAGCGCTTTACGTTCACCGGTGAAGCAGCTCGGCTGCAAGTTCTTGGGCTGCTGCACAACGGCGAGCGCCAAGATCTCACGGCGCCAGCCTGCGGAACGCAATACTTTTCGGCGACCAGCAACTTCACAGTCACAGCCGACGGTGTTGTTACAGGAAAGTCACAAGGGCAAGGTGCAATCATAGTCAGCAATGGCAACTTGCGGATGACGATTTATCTTTATCTTGACGCCAACAAAAACAATGCACAGTGAACCCTCGCGATTCTGCGGCGTGCTGCTGGTGTCGATCTTCGCGGTTGGCTTTGCGAGGTCAGTGCCCCTGCAAGCCCAGCTGGACCAGACCTGCACGGTGAGCGCGCTCAACCGGACGGCGCCGGTGGATGGCAACGGCGTCTGGGTGCTGACGAATGTGCCGGCGGGCACGGGGCAGGTACGGGTGCGGGCGGCTTGCGTGGACAACGGCACGGTGCGGTATGGGCAGTCGGATCTGTTCACCGTGCCGGTCAATGGCACGATCCTGGTGAGCGGCATCTCGTTTACGAACCCGGTGTCGATCCCCTCCACCCTTTCGTTGACGGGGCCATCGACGCCACTTTCGTCCGTGGGGCAGCAGGCGCAGCTCTCGGCCGTGGCATCCTACCCGGACGGGTCGTCAGCAGATCTGACGGCCGGCACGACGGGTACGGGGTATGTGTCGAGCAACCCGGCGGTGGCGAGCGTGGATGCCAGTGGGGTGGTGACGGCGCAGGCAAGCGGTACGGTGGTCATCAGCGCGCTCAACGAGGGGGCACTGGGGATCGTCCAGGTGCAGGTGGTGCTGTCCGGCAGCGCGGTGGGCGATGGCATTCCAGACGACTGGAAGGTGGCGCATGGACTCGATCCAAACGACCCGTACTGTGCCCTCGAGGACCCTGACAACGACGGTCTGACCAACCTGGAGGAGTATCAGAACGGCACCGACCCAAACAACCCCGACACTGACGGCGACGGGCTGTCCGATGGGGACGAGGTGCACGTTTACCACACCAACCCGCTGCTGTGGGACACGGATGGTGATGGCATTTCGGACGGGGTCGAGGTGCGCACCGGGAGTGATCCGCTCGATATGCACAGCTTCAATCTGGCGGCGGCGCTGTCGTCGATCACGGTGTCGCCGGCGTCGTTCACCCTGGTGTTCAACACGGTCGGCGGCCAGGCGACGCGGCAGCTGGCGGCAGTGGGCAACGTGATCGATGGCCGCACGATCGACCTGTTCAACCCGCTGTACCAGACGCAGGTCACGTCGAGCGATCTGACAGTGGCCAGCCTGGGCTTGCAGCCGGGGCTGGTGTATGCCGGGCAGAGCGGGACAGCGACGATCACAGTGAGCAACAGCGGCTGGTCGGAAGCGTCGATGGTGGCGGTGACGACGTTTGCGCCACGGGCCCTGGCGTTTCTGCCTCTGCCGGGTTTCCAGAATGCGGTCGAGGCGGCCGGGGATTTCGTCTATGTGGCGTCCGGCGGGTTCGGGCTGTCGGTCGTGGATGTGACGAACCTGGCGGCTCCGGTCCTGGTGGCCCAGGCGGCGACCCCGGGGAGCGCCAACGATGTGCGGGTGTCCGGGACCGTTGCCTACGTGGCCGACGACAGCGGGCTGCAGCTGATGGATGTCAGCGACCCGGCTCACCCGGCGCGGCTGGGCAGCCTGAGCTTCCCCGACGGCCAGCAGGTGCGCCTGGCGGTCTACGGGAACCTGGTGTACCTGGCCGACATGAGCTTCGGCCTGCATGTGGTCGATGTGTCCAACCCGATGCAGCCGGTCGAGGTCGGGTTGCTCGCCTTGGGCGGCACGCCGCGCGCCATCGCCCTGGGCGGGAGCGGGCTGGGCGGGTATGGCTTGAGCGGATCGTATGCGGTGATCGCCTGTGGCGACGGCGGCCTGGCCGTGGTGGATGTCAGCGACCCCACGGCGCCGGACCTGGTGGGCGCAACTCCTGACGATCAGCCGCGCGCCGGCAGCGTCACGGTGCGCGGCCACTACGCTTTTGTGGCGGCCGGCGAGGAAGGTGTTTTCGGCGGTCTGCACGTGGTCGAGCTGGCGGAAGCGATCGACCCGGTGGAGGTGGGGGCGAGCGAGGACGACCTGGGGGTGGTGCGGGCTACCCTTCAGGACGGGTTCGCCTTGGGGGCGCAGTTCTTCCTTGCCGCGCAGGTGGCGATCTTCGACGTGAGCGGACTGCCGCCGGTCTACTCGGCGGTGCTGGACCTGGCCACCCTTCCCGGTGGCGAGGCGGTCGTCGCGCCACGCGCCAACGACATCGCCGTGCGCAACGGCGCGGTGTTCCTGGCGGCCAACGGCGTGCAGCTGGGCGAGCTCATCCCCTATGCCGTGGAGCAGGGCGGCCTGTACACGGGCCTGTTCGAGCTGCCGAACGACGGCGATGCCACGCCGCCGACGGTGAGCCTGAGCACGCCGTCTGCCGGGTCCTCGGTCATGGAGCGGCTGCCGATGACGGTGACCGCGACGGCCCAGGACGAGGTTTCGGTGACCTCGGTCGGAATCCTGGTTAACGGCGCGCTGGTCGAAACGCTCTACAAGCCGCCCTTCCAGACGACCATCACCGTGCCCGCCGGTCAGCCGGCGATGACGCTGGGCGCAGTCGCGACCAACATCGGCGGCGTGCAGGCGACGACTCAGGAAACGCTCGCCGTCCAGCCGTATCCGCTGCCGGTCGCGACACTGCTGGCGCCGGTACCCGGCCAGACGCTGGTCGATGGTACGCCGCTGACGATCGCGGTGGCGGCGACCGACGCCGTGGCGGTGACGCAGGTCGAGGTCTACGTCAACGGCCACCTGGCGGGCACAGCCACGACGCCGCCCTACCTGTTCCAGGTGACACTCCCACGCGGCGCGGCGACGTTTGCGGTGACGGCCCTGGCCTACGACGCTCAGGGACCAGGCACGATGTCGGCGCCCGTGACCGTCGTCGTGCAGCCGGATGCGCCCCCGACGGTGGCGATCCTTGCGCCGCTCGATGGGGCGCAGGTCACCGAAGGGAGCGTGGTGTCGATCGTCGCCGGAGCGAGCGATCCGACCGGCATTGCCGGCGTGCAATTCGACCTCGACGGCGTCGAGCTCCAGGGGACGGCGGTTGCACCCTACACGGTGCAGATCGTGGCACCGCCGGAGGGTCAGACCCTGGTGCTCGACGCCGTCGCCACCGATACCGTGAACTTGGCGGCCCGCTCTACGCCGGTGACGATCACCACCGTGGTCGACCCCGGAACAGCGATCAGCGGCACCGTCCTGGACCCGGCCGGCGCTCCGGCCGCCGGGGCGAGCATCGTCGTCGTCGCCGGCACCTTTTCGGCGACTGCCACGTCGGGTGTCGACGGCTCGTTCACGTTGGGCGGCCTGCCCACCAACGACGGCGACTATGCAATCAGCGCCGTCGGTCAGGTAAACGGCTGCCAGGCGGAGGCCGACGCCCAGGTACCCCCGCCGCCGCCGGGGCAAAACGAATCGCTCGGCAACCTGACCCTGGTGCCGGCTCCCGTGCCGCAACCCACTACCGTGGCCGGCACGATCCTGGGAACGGACGGCAACGGCCTTGCCGGCGTCACCATCACGGTTTCGAGCACCGACCTGGCCGACACCGCAACCGTCGTGAGCGGTCGCGGTGGCGTGTTCGTCGCGCCCAACTTCCCGGCGCGCGCCTGGACGCTGCAGGCCGAGGCCACGATCGCGAACGGCGGAGCGCTGCTCTACGCCGCCACCGGCGCCTCGCCGACCGGCCCGCACGCGGTCGCCGGCGGCACCACCAACCTGTAGACGCTCGCCCTGCAACCCTATCCGTTCACCGGTCCCGACCCGCTGACCACCGTCATCGGCCAGGCGCTCAACCCCGACGGTTCGCCCGCCGCCGGCGCTCAGGTGGTGGTCGACGTCGGCTTCGAGCAGCTGGCAGGGGTCGCTGCGGCCGACGGTACGTTCAAGGTGGCCGGCGTGCCCACGCTCCAGGGGTTCTTCAAGATCACCGCGGCGCTCCACGAGCCGTGCAACGTCCTGCTGGTTGGCGGACCGGTGACGGTGAGCCAGCTGACCGCGGGTGGGCAGACCGCCGTAACGCTGCCTCCGCTGGTGCCCGACCCTGGACCGCCCCCGCCGATCATCTTCGCGTCGCTGCCGTTCCCAGCTTGGCCCGGCAAGGCGGCGCGGTGCGCGGACACCGCCGCCGCAGGCGGCCTGCGCGGCTCCGTGCGGCGGGCTGCGCCGACCGCGTGCATGGCTTCTGCCGCGCGGACCGTGGCGGTGCCGGAGCTCCCGCAGTGACACCGCGGCTGGACGACCTCGCGCCCCTTACCGGCGTGGCGGCGCCGGGGCTCAGCCGCCGGCGCCTGCTGGCGGGCGGCGCCGCGCTGGCCGGCCTGGCGGTCGCGCCCGCGGCAGGAGCCCTCCCTGCGGCTGCTGGGTCCGCAGGTTCGCGGGCTTCGGCGCGTGCCGTGGCGGCTCAGCTCCAGGCCGAGCTGCCACATCCCGCGCACCCGATCAACGGCGACGAGACCGCGCTGCCCGGCTGGATTGCCTGCTACTCGAAGGGCCTGCCCCATAATGCGCTGGGCGAGGTGGACCCAGCCGCCTACCGGCTGCTGCTGCGGGCGGTCGCAAGCCGCGATCCGGCCGATTTTGAATCGATCCCGTTGGGCGGCTTCGTCAAGCTGGCCAACCCCCAGGCGGCGCTGGCCGAAAATCTGATCGGTCCCGACCCAGACCGCATCGAGCTGCCCTCACCGCCGCGCTTCGCCAGCGCCGAACAGGCCGCCGAGCTGGTCGAGCTGTACTGGCAGGCGCGGCTGCGCGACGTGGCGTTCGAGGACTACGACGCCCACCCGCTCGCCCGGCAGGCGACGGCGGACCTGTCGCGCCTGCCCGCCCACACCGGACCGCGCGATGCGACGGGCCAGGTTACGTCGCGCATCCTGTTTCGCGGCGCCGGCACGGGCTCGGCGACCGGCCCCTACCTGTCGCAGTTCCTGTACCGCGACGTCTTCCTGCCGCCGGTGTGGGTCAAGCAGCAGGAGCGCACGGCGGTGGCCGGGATCGATTACATGACGCGCCCCGATGCGTGGCTCGAGTGTCAGAACGGTGCCCTGACCGGGGTCAACCGCTTCGACCCCATCCCGCGCTTCATCCGCAACGGCCGCGACCTGGGGGAGTGGGTGCACCGCGACTTCACCTATCAGGCGGCGCTCGATGCCTGCCTGGTGCTGCTCAAGATCGGCGCGCCCACGAGCGGCGCCAACCCCTATAAGCATTCGCGCACGCAGAGCGGCTTCGCCACCTTCGGCGCGCCCTACCTGTTTTATCTGCTGGCGGTGGTGACCCAGGTGGCGCTGACCGCATCTTGGTACCAGAAGTGGTGTGTACACCGCAGGCTGCGCCCGGAAGAGTTCGCTGGGCGGGTCGAGATGGTGCGCACCGGTCGCGCCGCCTACCCCATCGACCCCGCGGTGCTGCACAGCGCCGGCCTCGACAAGACCCTGCGATTCCACGGCACGGCGCTGCTGCCTCAGGCCTACCCGGAAGGAGCGCCGACCCATCCCTCGTACCCGGCGGCGCATGCAGTGATAGCCGGCGCCGGCGTCACCGTGCTGAAGGCGTTTTTCGACCAGTCGCACCTGCTGCCCGCCCCGGTGGTCGCCGCCCCGGATGGGCTGGCGCTCAAGCCCTACATCGGATCGCCGCTCACCGTCGGCGGTGAGCTCGACAAGCTCGCCTGGAACGTCGGCATGGGGCGTAACTTTGCCGGCATCCACTGGCGCTCGGACGTGGCCGCGGGGCTCGATCTGGGCGAGCGCGTAGCCGTCGCGGTGCTGCGCGAGATGAAGCTCACCGGCAACGAGATCTTCGCCGGCTTCACCCTGCTGCAGTTCGACGGCCGCCGGGTCGCGATCTGAAGCGCGTGGCGGTCCGCCGCGGCTCGGAGCCGCGGTCACAGGGTGCCGCGAGCTGGGGGCTCCCCCGCGGGGCTTTCGAGCGACGGCGCCGCTACCCGTAGCAGAGTCCGCGGGTCGTCGGGGCGGATCTTCAGCCGCCGTCGCTCCCGGCCAAGGCGTTCGGCGTGCAGGCGCCAGCCGCGGCGGCGAAGACTCGGCACCGCAGGCACGCCGGGTGCGTCCACGCGTTGCAGGAAGTGCGGCAGGTCCTGCTTGGTTTCGTCGGTCGTCGAGCCGCCGCCGTAAAACACCGGACGCCGGTGTCATGCGTTTCGAGCCCGGCGCGTCTGGCCGGCCGGCAAGCACACTACTTGATGAGGAGGAAAGGCTCATGAAAAAGACAACTTGGACGCTCCACCTCAGCCGCGAGACCCTGCGTCACATGCAAGACCCATCGGCTCTGCGCACCGCACCCGGCGGCGCTCAAAGCATACCTGTGACCGCCTGCAATACCAGCTGCCCGCCCATCTGCACGCAGGTCAGGGTCTGCGCCGGCTGAGCGCCGGTCGGGTGCTCTGGGGCAGAGGCGTAGCGCGGTCCAGATGGCGCAGGGCGTCGCGAGCGGCGCCCTGCGCGGGATCGTGACGTGGGGCGGCCTGCAGCTGCTCGCGGGTGCGAACGACCTCGCACTTACGGAGCAGCATGCAGGCCAGCTCGAAGCGGGTCCGCTTGGTTGGCGCAATCGCCAGCCGTCAGGTGCGCAAAGGTAGCCCTCGTCATGGATTGCGACCGCTCCGGCACAAGAATAGGTACGGGGCCAACTAAAGGGAGACAGCACCATGAAAAAACAGATCCGGCACCTGTTGCTCAATCGCGAGACACTGCAGAACCTGACCGCTTCCAACCTGCCCAAGGTGGTCGCCGGCGCCGCCACCTTTCCGCCTGTGTGCGAGAACAGTGGCAACGCCATCACCCACTGCACGGGCTGTTGCTAGGAGGCCGGCAGCGATCGCTCCGAACCGGTGCCGGCTGCGACCGGCGCCGGCCGCCGCGACCTCGGTGCGGCGCCGGCGGTCCCGCGTTGACAACCTGGGCCGCGAGATCGGTGCCGATCCGCTGCGCTAGCTTAGCGACGAGTGCTAAACTTCCGCTGTCTCAAAGGCAAGGGAGATCCGTTCATGCACAAGACGACCAAGAAGCTGACCCTGTCACGCGAAACTCTTTCCATTCTGACCCTCGATCGTGCGCTTCGTCCGGTGGTAGGGGGCGTCAGCGTCCAGACCTGTCCTGAGGAAACCTGTACTGAACTGAACCACTTCTGCGTCGGAACCTAAACTGGCGGGTGACATCGAGGGAAGGCTTCGCCGGGGTGCGGCAGCTGGCAGTGCCAACCCGAAGGTGGCGCCGGCGCCGGGGGCCGGCTGGTGTTCTGGGCCAGACCCGCTTCGCGGGCCGCCTCCTCCCAGATCCTGGTGGCCGGCGGAGGGGCTTGCTGCGGCTACTCGTAGCGGATGGCGACCAGCGGGTCGACGTTCATGGCGCGGCGGGCGGGAAAGTAGGTGGCCAGCAGGGCGACGAGCAGGAGAAACAGGGCGGTGCCCAGGTAGGCGAGGGGGTCGGCGGGGGAGATGCCGTAGAGCATGCTGGCGATGAGGCGGTTCCCAGCGAGGGCGCCGGCCGCGCCGATCGCGATGCCGAGGAGGGTGAGGACGAGTCCCTGTCCTGAGACGAGGCGAAAGATGGCGGTGCGACGGGCTCCCAGGGCGACGCGGGTGCCGATTTCGTTGGTGCGCTCCATGACCGAGTAGGCGAAGACGCTGTAGATGCCGAGGGCGGCGAGGAGGAGGGCGAGCACGGCGAAGAGGGCGAGCAGCATGGTCTTGGCGCGCGGCTCGGCGACGGAGGTGGCGAGGTGGGCGTCCCAGGTCTGCAACTCGTCAAGCGGCAGCTCACGGTCGAGACTCCAGACGAGACGGCGCACGCTCGGCAGGGCGCCTCCGGGGTTCGCCGCCGTGCGCACCATGAAGGTCAGATCGTCGATGTGCTTCTGCAGCAGCGTTACGTAGAGGGAGGGCGTGATGTCGTCGGTGATGCCGCGTTCGCGTGCGTCGCCGACGACGCCGATCACTTCCCAGTCCTTGTCGTCGTAGCCGAAGTGCTTGCCGAGCGGATCCTGGCCCGGCCAGTAGGTTTCGGCCATCTTGCGGTTGATCATCGCCACGAGCGCCGTATGCTCGGTGTCGCCGGAGTTGAACTTGCGCCCGTGCAGGAGCGGCGTCCCGACGGTGCCGAAATAGTCGCCGTCGATGATGCGCACGTTGGCCGACGGTTCCTTGCCCTTGGGCGGCTGCGCCCGGTCCTTGAACACGATGGTGCTCACCGTCGCGGGCCACATCAGCGGCGGCTGGTTGATCGCGCCGACAGCGGTGACGCCGGGAAGGGCGGCGGCTCCCTGCAAGACCTGCTGGAAGAAGGCGTCGCGCTTCGCCACCGAGTCGTAACGCGCCGTGTCGGAGGGGAGCGCCAGCGGCACCATGACCATGTGACTGGGGTTGAAGCCGAGGTCGATGGCGCGCAGGTTGGACAGGCTGCGCAGCAGCAGCACCGCGGCGACCAACACCATCATGGTGAGTGCCACTTCAGCCACCAGCAGCCCCTTGAGCACGCCGCGGGTGCGTCCCGAGGTGGCCCGCCCGCGCGCCTCCTTGAAGGCCGAGACGAGGTCGAGCCGGAAGGTCTGGCCGACCGGTGCGAGTCCGGCCACCACGCCGGTCAGGAGCGAGACCGCAAGGGTCACGAGGAACACCCGCATGTCGATGGTGATCTCGTCCTTGCGCGGCAGTGAGGTGAGCAGGTCGAGCAGGAAGCTCTTCGAGAGCACGGTGAGGACGACGCCCAGGGCGCCGCCGGAGAGCGCGAGCAGCAGTCCCTCGAGCAGGAACTGGCGCACGATGTCGCGACGGTCCGCCCCGTGCACCAGGCGCAGCGCCACCTCGTAGCCGCGCTGCTGGGCGCGTGCGACCAGCAGGCTCGCGACGTTGGCGCATGCAATCAACAGGACGAGCGCCGCGGTCGCGGTGAGCGCCAGGATGCCGACCCGGGTCTTGCCAACCACCACCTCGCGCAGCGGCACCACGTTGACCCCCCAGCCGGCGTTGGTGTCGGGGTACTGCTGCTCGAGGTGGGCGGTGATGATCGACAGCTGCTTCTGCGCCAGCGCCACCGAGGCCGTGGGCTTGAGGCGGCCGATGGCGAAGAAGTAGCGCCAGCGGTAGGTCCGCTCCTGCGGCGTGAACGCCACCGGCACCCAGAGCTGCGCCGAGGTGGGGTAGATGTAGCCCGCCGGCATGACGCCGATGACGGTGTAGGGGCTGCCGTTGAGCTTGAGCGTCTTGCCGATGACGTTGGGGTCGCCGTTCAGAAATTTCTTCCAGAACGAATAGCGGATCACCACCACGTGCCTGCCAGGGTCGTTCTCCTCGTCGGCGTCGAGGGTGCGCCCGAGAATGGGCTTCATGTCCATGACCTTGAAGAAGTCGCTGCCGACGCGGACGCCGAGCTGGCTGGTGGGGGTGGCGAGGCCGGTGATGTTGTAGTACTGGAACCCGGCCGGGCTGAAAGCTGCGAAGACCGTGCTCTGGGCCTTCCAGTCCAGCACGTTGCCGGGCGAAACCATGGTGCGGTCGTCCGCCGAGCCCTTCTGGTGATCGTAGACCATCACCACGCGCTCCTGATGCGAGATGGGTAGCGGCTTGAGCAGGATGGTGTTGACGACGCTGAAGATGCCGGTGTTGGCGCCGATGCCCAGCGCGAGCGCAAGCACTGCGGCCAAGGTGTAGCCGGGGCGGCCCAGGAGAGACCTCAGAGCGTAGCGAACATCCCGAGTCAATGCCTCCATCGGTCCTCCTTTATAAATCATTATATTAAGACAATTCCTTCGGCTAGCGCATGCTCTACAACAGCTTAATCATCTGTTATGGTAAATAGTAGTGATTAGATCAAGTCGCTCGGCAATTTCAGTGGTGATCGTCATTTAATTTTCGCAGGCGCGGCCGTGGATGCGCCATCCGATGGAGGTGACCCAGGTGGGTTCCGACGAGAGAAGCAGAGGGGGGCGCACTGCGGCGGGCACCGCGATGCTTGGGGGGCTCTCGTGATCGGTCACGGCAGTGGGAAAGCGAGCCGACGACTTGCCCTTCCGAGGCTCCGTCAGGGCGAAGATTTGGTAGTTGCCGGTCGACTTCGACAGTACCATGCGCCGCGGCGAAGCCGAAATACCCGGCGGCCCTTCGCGGTATCCAGCGCGCCCGCCGCGGTGCGCCGCGGAAGGCCGCGGTGAGCGCGCCCGCCGTCCCCGGCCGCCCCAGCCCTGCCGTGGGCGCTCCTCCCCTGCCGGAGCCCTGGCGCTCGACCCTGCACGAGGTCGTGGCGCGGGCCCTGCGGCGCGACGGCGCAGCGTTGGATCCGTCCCGACCCCTGATCGCACAGGGCCTCGATTCGCTGGCCGCGTGCGAGATCGCGAGCGGAGTCGAGGCGGCTTTCGGCACCCCGCTCGACATCGCCTGCCTGCTCGACGGGGCGAGCCTGGCGGATGTCGCCGCAGCCGTGGCGAGCGGCGCGGCGCGCCCTCACGCGGCGAGCGGCCCGCCGGTGCCGCCGGTGCCGGCGGCCACCTTCGGCCAACGCGCGATCTGGTTCCTGCAACGCCTGGAGCCCGCGGCCGCCGCCTACAACCTGGCGGCGGCGTTCCGCGTCCGCTCGCCGCTCGACACGGCGGCCTTCGAGCGCGCCTGGACCGCCCTCGCGGCGCGCCACGAGGCGCTGCGCGCCAGCTTCCCGGCGGGCGACGGCGGCGAACCGGTGCTCCAGGTGGCGGCGGCGCCCAGCGCGGCGGTGGTCTCGGTGGACGCCTCGCCGTGGAGCGCCGGCGAGCTCGCCGCCGCCCTGGCCGACGCCGCCCATCGCCCCTTCGACCTCGAGCGCGGGCCGCTGCTGCGCGCCGAGCTCTTCGCCGCTGGCGTCCACGGCGACGCCTGCCTGCTGATCGCCTTTCACCACATCGTCACCGACTTGCCGTCGCTGCGGATCCTGGCGCGCGACCTCGCCCGCCTCTACGAGCGCGAGCTGGCGGCCGGCGCCGGCCGGCCGCAGTTGCCGCCTGCCGCGGGAGGTGGGCTGGCGCGCTACGCCGCCTGGGAGGAGCGGCAAGCCCGCGGTCCCGACTCAGCCGCCCACTGGCGCTACTGGAGCGAAGCCCTGGGCGGCGATCCGCCCGACCTCGATCTGCCGGCCGACCACCCGCGCCCACCGCGCCGCCGGTTCGCCGGCGCCGCCTGCCGCGCGCGGCTCGACCCGGCGCTGGCCGGCAGCGTCGCGGCGCTCGCTCGGCAGAGCGGCACGACGCTCTTTGCCGCGCTCCTGGCCGGCTTCCAGGCCGTCCTCCACCGCCACTCCGGGCTCGACGACGTGCTGGTCGGCACGCCCGTCTCCTGCCGCGCCGCCGCCGGCGCCGGGGAGACCGTGGGATACCTGGTCAACCCGCTCGTGCTGCGCGGCCGCTTCGTCGCCGCCCCGGCGTTCGCCGGCACGCTCGCCGCCGCCCAGGCGGCGCTCGCCGGCGCGCTGCGCCACCAGGGACTGCCGCTGCCGCTGCTCGTCGAGCGCCTGCGCGCCGGCCGCGATGCCGCGCGCTCGCCGCTCTTTCAGGCGCTCTTCGTGCTCCACCGCGCCGCCGCCGGGGAGGCCGCCGCTGACGAGGCGCTGCTGGCCGGCCTCGCTCTCGGCGTCGCCGGCGAGCGCTGGGACCTGGGTGGCACCAGCCTTGAGACGGCGCCGCTCGCCACCCGCTCCAGCCAGCTCGATCTGTCGCTGGCGGCGGCCGAGCGCCGCGGCGAGATTGTGCTGCGGCTGGTGTTCGACAGCGACCTGTTCGATGGCGCCACCGCCGAGCGCCTGCTCGGCCACTTCCGCACGCTGCTCGCGGCGGCGGCGGCCGACCCCGGCCGCCGGGTGGCGGAGCTGCCGCTCCTCAGCCCCGGTGAGCGGTCCCAGCTCGCAGCATGGAACGCCACCGAGGCGCCGTTCCGGCGCGCGGCGTGCGTGCACGAGCTGTTCGCGCAGCAGGCGGAGCGGACCCCCGCCGCGGTGGCGCTCCTCTGGGAGGAGGAGAGGATCACCTACCGCGAGCTGGCGGCGCGCGCCGCCGCGACGGCCGCCGGCCTGCGGGCCCTGGGCGTCGGGCTCGAGTCGCGCGTCGGCCTGCTGCTCGGGCGCACGCCGGAGCTGGTGGCGAGCCTTCTCGGCGCGCTCGCCGCCGGTGCCGCCTTCGTGCCGCTCGACGACCGCCTGCCGGCTCGCCGCCTGGCCTGGCTGGCGCGCGACGCCGCGCTCGCCGCCCTGGTGGTCGATGCCGGCACCGCCGGCTTGCTCCCCGACGTCGCGGTGCCCCGCCTGGTCTGCGGCGGCGCCCCCGTGGCCGCCGCTGGCGCGCCGCGGCCACGGGCGGCGCCCGACAACATCGCCTACGTTCTCTATACCTCGGGCTCGACCGGATGGCCGAAGGGCGTCGAGGTGCAGCAGCGGGCGCTGGTCAACATCCTCGAGCACCTGATGCGCGACACGGCGCTGGGGCCCGGCGACGTGGTGCTCTCGTTCACCACGCCGAGCTTCGACATCGGCATCCTCGAGCTGTTGCTGCCGCTCGTCGCCGGCGCCCGGCTCGACCTGGCGCCGGTCGCCACCGGGCGCGATGGAGCGGCTTTCGCCGCGGCCCTGGCCGCGCACCGTCCGACGCTCACCCAGGCCACGCCGGCGAGCTGGTCGCTGCTGCTGGAGGACCCGCCGCCGCGCCGCGCGGAGCTGCGGGCCTTTTGCGGCGGCGAGGCGATGAGCGGCGCCCTGGCGGACGGCCTGCGCGCCCTGGCCGGCCGCGCCTGGAACATGTACGGCCCCACCGAGACCGCGGTGTACTCGGTGATCTTCGAGCTGGCCGCGGGCGAAGGCGCGCCGCCCATCGGCCGGCCGGTCGCCAACACCCGCTGTCACCTGCTGAGCGCCGCCGGGGAGGCGGTTCCCACCGGCGTACCGGGCGAGCTGCACATCGCCGGCGACGGGGTGGCGCGCGGCTACCTCGGGCGCCCCGAGCTGACCGCCGAGCGCTTCCTGCCCGATCCGTTCTCGCCCGTTCCCGGCGGCCGCCTCTACCGCACCGGCGACCTCGCCCGCCGCCGCGCCGACGGCACCATCGACTACCTGGGACGGATCGACCGCCAGGTAAAGATTCGCGGTAACCGCGTCGAGCTCGGCGAGGTCGAGGAGCGGTTGCGCGATCACCCCGGCGTGCGCGCCGCGATCGTCGCGGCGCGGCCTGACGCGGTTGGGGAGCCGCGCCTGGTCGCCTACTACCTGGCCGCCGTGCCACCCCCCGCTCCTGACGACCTGGCGCGGTTCCTGCGCGAGCGGTTGCCGGAGCCCATGGTCCCCGCGGCCTTCGTGGCGCTCGCCGCCTTGCCGCTGCTGCCGAGCGGCAAGGTGGACCTGCGCGCCCTGCCCGATCCGGTGCTGGCCACCGCCGCCGACGGCGCGGCGCGCTCGCCGCTCGAGGAGTGGGTGCTCGCCATCTGGGCCGGCGTGCTGGGCGTCGCCGGCCTCGGCCGGCACGACAACTTCTTCGCCGCCGGCGGCCACTCGCTCAAGGCGGCGCAGGTGATCGCCCGGGTGCGCAAGGTCTTCGGCGTCGAGCTGCCGCTGCGCGACCTGTTCGAGGCCCCTACGGCGGCGGCCTTCGCGCGCCGCGTCGCGGCGGCGCGCGGCGGCGGCGCCCCGCTGCCGACGCCGGCCGGCGCCGAGGGCGCGCTCGCCGCGGCGGCGGGCGGCGCGGCGGATGTCTCGGCCGCCCAGCGCCGCCTCTGGCTGCTCGACCGCCTGCACCCCGGCCAGGCCGCCTACAACATGCCGGCCGCGCTGCACCTTGCCGGCGTCCTCGACGTCGCCGCGCTCGCCGCGGCGCTGGGTGAGATCGTCCGCCGCCACGAGGTGCTGCGCACCCGCTATCCCGCGGTGGCAGGGGAGCCGCGGGCGGTGATCGAGCCCGTGCCCGATGTCCTGCTCGGCGTGGTCGACCTCTCCGCCCTGCCGCAGCCGGCGGCCGTAGCACACGGTATCGCCCGCGCCGAGGCGTCGCGGCCCTGCGACCTCGCCGCCGGACCGGTGCTCCGCTGCCGCCTGCTGTGCCTGGCGGCGGACTGCCACCTGCTGCTTGTCGCGGTGCATCACATCGCCGCCGACGGCGCGTCGCTCGCGCTCTTCGTCGCCGAGCTCGACGCGCTCTACACGGCGCTTGCCGCCGGCGCCGCGCCGCCGCTGCCGCCGCTGCCGCTGCGCTATGCGGACTTCGCGGCGTGGGAGCGGCGCGTGCTGACCGATGAGCTGCGCGAGCGCCACCTCGGCTACTGGCGCTCGCGGCTCGCCGCGGCAGAGGCGCTCGAGCTTCCCGCCGACCACCCGCGCCGTGCGCTCCCCGGCTTCCGCGGCGTGCGCGTCTCGGCGCGCCTGGGCCGCGGCGAGACGGCGCAGGCCCTGGCGCTCGCCCGCCGCGAAGGTCTGACGCCGTTCGTCGTCCTCGCCGCGGCGTTAGCCCTGCTGCTTCACCGCTCCACCGGCCAGCGGCTGGTGATCGTCGGCACACCGTTCGACGGCCGCGACCGGGTCGAGCTGGAACCGCTGATCGGCCTCTTCGCGCAGCTCCTGCCGCTGCCGCTCAGCCTCGACGAGGCGGCGCCGGGCGTGGACCTGCTGCGCGCGGTGCGCGACCAGGTTCTCGCCGCCTGGGAGCACCGCCGCGTGTCGTTCGAGGCGCTGGCGCAGGAGGGGCTGGCGCCGCTGCCGCAGGCGACGCTGACCTGGGAGCGCGCCGCCGCGGCGCACCGCATCGGGCCGCTCGCGGCGCGCCTCGAAGAGGTGGAGAACGGCTCCGCCAAGTTCGACCTCAGCCTGTTCGCGCGCGAAACGGGCGGCCAGCTGGCGCTGACCCTGGTGGCGAACGCCGACCTCTTTCTGCGCCCCACCGCGGCGCGCCTGCTCGGCCACCTCCAGCACCTGCTCGCCGCGCTCCTCGCGCAGCCCGAGCGGCCGCTGGCCGACCTGCCGCTGCTGAGCGCCGCCGAGCGCTGGCAGCTCCTGGGGGAGTGGAACGACACCGCCGGTCCCGCCGCCGCGGCCTTCGGCACGGTGTGCGACGCCTTCGAGGCGCAGGCGGCGAGCGCGCCGCACGCCGTGGCCGTCGCCCTCGACGCGGAGGTCCTGACCTACGGCGAGCTCGATCGCCGCGCCGGCCGGCTGGCGCGCCGCCTGCGCCGGCTCGGCGTCGCGCCGGAGACGCTCGTGGCCCTGCTGCTGCCGCGGTCGAGCGCACTGGTCCTGGCGGCCGTCGCGGTGCTCAAGGCGGGCGGCGCCTACCTGCCGCTCGATCCGGAGCACCCGGCGGAGCGCGCCGCCGCCATGCTGGCGGACTCCGGCGCCCGCGTGCTGGTGACGGCGGCGGAAGCGGCCGCGGACCTTGCCTTTGCCGGCACCCGTCTGGACCTCGACCGCGTCCTCGCCGCCGCCGACGACGACGCCCCTGTCGAGGGCGCCGCGGCGCCCCGCCCCTCGCTCACCGCCGACAACCTTGCCTACGTCGTCTACACCTCGGGCTCGACCGGGCGTCCCAAGGGGGTTGCGCTGTCTCAGGGCGGCCTCGCCAACCTGGTCGGCTGGCACCTCCGCGCCTACGGTGTCGAGCGCGCCGACCGCGCCACCCTGGTGGCGTCGCCGGCGTTCGACGCCTCGGTCTGGGAGATGTGGCCCTGCCTCTGCGCCGGGGCGAGCCTGGCCCCGCTGCCGGCCGCGCGTCTGGCGCCGCCCGCGGCGCTCGCCGCCGCGTTGGAGCGCCTGGCGGTGACGATCGCGTTTCTGCCCACGCCGCTCGCCGAGGCGCTGCTCGGCGAGCGAGGCACGGCGCTGCCGCCGTCGCTGCGCCTCCTGCTCACCGGCGGCGACCGCCTGCAACGCGCCTATGCCGCGGGTGCGACGCGCCTGGTGAACCACTACGGGCCGACCGAGGCGACCGTGGTGGCGACCGCGGCGCCGGTGGCCGCCGGCCGCCGCGGCGCCGCGCCGCCGCCGATCGGGCGCCCGATCGAAAACCTTGCCGTCCACGTCCTCGACGGTCGCCTGCGGCCGGTCCCCATCGGCGTCGCGGGAGAGCTCCATGTCGCCGGCCGCGGCCTGGCGCGCGGCTACCTGCACCAGCCGGCGGCCACCGCCGACCGCTTCCGGCCGTCGCCGTTCGCCGCCGCCCCGGGCGAGCGCCTCTATCGCACCGGCGACCGCGCGCGCCTGCTGGCGGACGGCAGCCTGGAGTTCCAGGGGCGCGCCGACCGCCAGGTGAAGATCCGCGGCGTGCGCATCGAGCCGGCGGAGATCGAAAGCCTGCTGCTCGCCCAGCCGGGGGTGCGCCAGGCCGTGGTTGCGGTGGCGGTGGACGCGCATCTCGGGCCGTTCCTCTGCGCCTACGTCGTGGCGCGCCACGCCGCCGCGCCGCCGGCCGCGGCCGAGCTGCGCACCGCCCTCCAGGCGGCGCTGCCCGCCGCCATGGTGCCCGCCGCCTTCGTGCTGCTGCCGGCGCTGCCGGTGAACGCCAACGGCAAGATCGACCTCGCGGCGTTGCCGGTGCCCGACCGCGCCGGCGACGGCGCGGCGTGCGACGACGGCACGCCGCCCGGCTCGGCGCTCGAAGAGATCCTGGCGGCGATCTGGTGCGAGCTGCTGGGGCGTCCCCAGGTCGGCATCCACGCCGATTTCTTCGCCCTGGGCGGCAACTCGCTACAGACCGCCCGGCTGCAGGCGCGCATCCAGGAGGAGCTCGGCGTCGAGCTGCCGCTCGCCACGATCCTGCGCCGGACGACGATCGCACAGCTTGCCGAGGCGCTGGCCGAGCGGCTCGCCGCGAGCCTCGACGAGGAGACGTTGCAAAACCTTTTCAACCTCACCGGTCCGTGATCGTTCGCGGCCCGGTGCGGAAGGAGCAGACATGGATATGAAGAGATCGCTCACCACGTGTGGGAAGCTGTGCGGCATCCTGGTACTGGCCAGCCTGGCGCTGGCGAACGCCGCCTGCGCGGCGACCCCAGATGCCGGCCTGGCCGGCATCTGGCAGGGCGCGATCATTTTTCAGCGAGGAATGATCGAAGGCGACATGGTGGTCAAGCTGTCGGCCGGCGGCGACGGCAAGCTCGACGGTCTCTGCTCGCTGCCCGTCCTGGGCGTCAAGGATCACCCGATCACCGACGTCAAGACCAACGGCAAGCAGCTGTCCTTCGTCTACACGGACAATACGGGAAGCTCTGTCGTGAACGTCTCCCTGGCGGCGGACGGGCAGCGCCTCGACGGCGAAATGGTGGAGAAGGACAAGCACTATCCGGTTTCTCTCAAGCGCACGACGGCCAAGGAGATGGCGCCGAGCGGCACGCTCCAGGTGCTGTCCAAGGATGCGCACGAGCTGCACCAGCGGTTCGATCAGGACGCCGGCAAGGTGCGCCTGGTGATCTTCGTGTCGCCGACCTGTCACAACTGCGTGCGGATGGTGCGGATGGTGCAGCGCTACCTGCTCGAAGCGGTGAGCGATCCGCGGCTGGCGGTCTACGTCGTCTGGGGGCCGATGCTGGACGGCGACTCGGCGGAGGCGGCGCGGCAGGCCATGGTGCACCTGACCGACCCCCGCGGCGTGCACTTCTGGGCGCCGAGCGCCGACCTGGCGCAGGAGTTCAGCCAGCCGCTGCACAGCGAGCGGCCGGCCTGGGACGTGGTCTTCTTCTTCGCGCCGGGAGCGCAGTGGAGCGATCCGCCGCGCCCCGCGGACTACGTCCACACCTTGGGCAAGCAGCTGCCGCTCGATCACCAGTTCGACGCCACCCAGCTGCAGGGCAAGTTCGAGAAGCTGGCGGCGGGCAAGTAGCGGCGTAGCGGCGCGGGCAAGGGCGCTCATGGCGACGGACGACACACGGTTGGTTGCGGGCCTCTCCGCCGAGCAGCTGCGGCGGCTCGCCCGCCGGCTGCGGGAGAAGGCGGCGGGAGAGCCCGAACGCATCGCCCGCGAGCCGCGGGACGGCCGCGACTTTCCGCTGTCGTTCGCCCAGGAGCGTCTGTGGTTTCTCGACCAGCTCGAGCCCGGGCTGGCCGTCTACAACGTCGCCGTCCAGGTGCGCCTGGCCGGGCCGCTCGACGGCACGGCCCTGGCCGTGACGCTCGGGCGCGTCGTCGCCCGCCACGAAGCCCTGCGCACCACCTTTCGCGGCGGCGACGGGGAGCCGCGACAGGTGGTCCACCCGGCCGCCCCGGTTGCACTGCCGCTCGTCGACCTGCGCGGGCTGCCGCCTGCCGCGGCGGCGGCCGCCGCCGCCACGGCGGCAGGCGAGGAGGCGCGGCGGCCGTTCGACCTCGCCGCCGGCCCGCTGCTGCGCGCCCGGTTGCTCGCCCTGGGCGCCGCCGAGCACCTCCTGGTCCTGGTGCTCCACCACATCGTCTGTGACGGCTGGTCGGCGGACGTCCTGGTGCGCGAGGTCAGCCGCATCTACACCGAGCTGCTGACGGGGGAGCCTGCCGCCTTGCCGGCTCTCCCTGTGCAGTATGCCGACAGCGCCGTCTGGCAGCGCCGCCAGCCGGAGAGCGCGGTCTGGCGCGAGCGGCTGGCGTGGTGGCGCGAGCGGCTTGCCGGCCTGCCGCCGCTCGGCTTGCGCGGCGACCGGCCGCGGCCGCTCGCCGCCGCCTGGCGCGGCAGACGCTGGCCGCTGCACCTGGACGCCGCGGCGACGCTGGCGGTGCGCGCGGCGGCGCGCCACGGCGAGGCGACGCCGTTCATGGTGCTCTGGTCGCTGTTTGCCGTGCTGCTGGCGCGCACTGCCGGACAGCCGGACTTCGCCGTGGCAACCCCGGTCGCGGGGCGCGGCAGGGCTGAGCTCCGGGACCTCATCGGCTTCTTCGCCGATACCCTGGTGCTGCGCACCGGCTTCGCCGCCAACCCGACCCTGGGCGAGGTGCTCGCCGCGGCCCGCGACCAGGTCACCTCGGCGTTCGCCGCCGAGCTGCCGTTCGCGCTCCTGGTGCAGCACCTGGCGCCCGAGCGCGCCCTCGGCACGATGCCGCTGGCCCAGGCGATGGTCAGCCTCGAGGAGCTGGCGCCGCCGCCCCCCTTCGCCGGGCTGACCGCGGCGCTCGAGCCGCTCGCCAACGGCACCGCCAAGTTCGACCTGCTGCTCGCCCTGTCCTTTGCCGGCGGCGAGCTCCACGGCTACCTCGAATACCCGACGGCGCTGCTCGAGCCGGCGACGGCGGCCCGCTTCGCGGCGCAGCTCGCCCGCCTCGCCGCGTCGGCGGCGGAGCCGGCGGCGCGCATCTTCGAGCTGCCGCTGCTCGGCGCCGCCGAGCGCCAGCAGCTGCTCGTCGAGTGGAACGATTCGCCCGCCCCGTCGCCCGCGGGGACGCTGCCCGAGCTGCTTGCGGCGCAGGCCGTCCGCACCCCCGACGCCGTCGCCCTGGTCGCCGGCGACGAGCGGCTGACCTACCGCGAGCTCGACGTGCGGGCGCGGCGCCTGGCCGCGGCCCTCGTTCAGCGCGGCGCCGGCCCCGAGATACGGGTGGGCGTCGCCCTCGAGCGCTCGGCCGACCTCCTGGTGGCGCTCTGCGCCGTGCTCCAGGCCGGCGCCGCGTACGTGCCGCTCGACCCCTCCTACCCGGCCGAGCGGCTCGCCTACCTGCTCGCCGACAGCGCCGCGAGCCTGCTGGTGACGCGGCGGGAGCTCCACGACCGGCTACCGTCGTCGTCGGCGATCCCCGCCCTCTGCCTTGAGCGCGGCCTGGCGCCGCCCGCCGGGGCCGGCGCGGCCGCGCCGCCGCTGCCCGCCAACCTTGCCTACGTCATCTACACCTCGGGGTCGACCGGGCGGCCCAAGGGGGTGGCGATCGAGCACCGCCACGCCGTCGCCCTGCTTGCCTGGGCGCGCCTCGCCTTCGCCGACGCGGAGCTGGCGGGCGTTCTCGCCGCCACCTCCGTGTGCTTCGACCTGTCGGTCTTCGAGCTGTTCGCGCCCCTGGCCTGGGGTGGGACCGTGGTGCTCGCCGAGAGCGCGCTCGCGCTGCCCGCGCTGCCGGCCGCCGGCGCGGTGACCCTGGTCAACACGGTGCCGTCGGCGATGGCCGAACTGGTGCGGGGCGGCCTGCCGCCGGGCGTGCGCACCGTCTGCCTGGCCGGCGAGGTGCTGCCGCGCCAGCTGGTGGAGGAGCTCTTCACGCAGCCCGCGGTGCGCCGCGTGCTCAACCTCTACGGCCCCTCCGAGGACACCACCTATTCGACCGTCGCCGCGATGCGCCGCGACGACCAGGCGCCGCCGTCGATCGGCCGCCCGCTCGTCGCCACCCGCGCCTACGTCGCGGACGCGCGGCTGTGCACGCTGCCGGCCGGGGTCCCCGGCGAGCTGCTGCTGGCGAGCAGCAGCCTGGCGCGCGGCTACCTCGGCCGCCCGGAGCTCACCGCCCTGCGCTTCGTGCCCGATCCGTGGGCGCCGGAGCCCGGCGCCCGGATGTACCGCACCGGCGACCTGGCGCGCTTCCGCGGCGACGGCGAGATCGAGTTCCTGGGGCGCGCCGACCACCAGGTGAAGGTGCGCGGCTACCGCATCGAGCTCGGCGAGATCGAGGCCGCGCTGGCGGCGCTCGCCGGCGTGGCGGAGGCGGCGGCGGCGGTCGCCGAAGCCGCGCCCGGCGACCGCCGGCTCGTCGCCTACTGGGTCGCGCACCGCGCCGCGCCCTCCGCCCCTGCCGCGGCGGCGCCCGCGGCGGACGGCCTGCTGGCGCGCCTCGGCGAGCGCCTGCCCGCCTACATGCTGCCGGCCCTCCTGGTCGAGCTGCCGGCGCTGCCGCGCACCGCCAACGGCAAGCTCGACCGCAAGGCGCTGCCGCAACCGAGCTGGACCTCGCGCGCGGGCGGCACGGCGCCGCGCGGCGCGCTCGAGGAGCTCCTGGCGCAGATCTGGTGCGACGTGTTGGGTGTCGAGCGGGTCGGACGCGACGACCGGTTCTTCGACCTCGGCGGCCACTCGCTGCTCGCCACCCGGGTGACCGCCCGCCTGCGCCGCACGCTCGGCGTCGAGCTGCCGGTGCGGGCGGTGTTCGAGGCGCCCGCCCTCGCCGCTCTGGCGGCGCGCGTCGGCGACGTTCTCGCCGCGGGCGCCGCCCCGCTGCCGCCGCTTCTCCCCGGCGCGCGGCCCGAGCCGCTGCCGCTCTCCTTCGCCCAGGAGCGGCTGTGGTTCGTCGAGCAGCTGGCGCCGGGGCGCGCCGACTACAACGTGCCGGTGGCGGCGCGCGCCGTGGGACGGCTGGATGCGCCGCTGCTGGCCGCCGTGCTGGGCGAGATCGTCCGCCGTCACGAAGCGCTGCGCACCACCTTCGCGGCGGTGGACGGCGCGCCGTGCCAGCGCATCGCGCCGCCCGCCGCCCCGCGCGGCGGCCTGCCGCTGCCGTGCGTCGACCTGCGGGGCCTGGCCGGCGCGGAGCGCCGGCACGCCGCGGCGGCGGCGGCGGCGGTGGCGGCGGCGCGCCGGCCCTTCGACCTGGCGCACGGCCCGCTGCTCCGGGGCTGCCTGGTGCGCCTGGGCGGCGACGAGCACCTGCTCCTCCTGGTCGCCCACCACATCGTCTGCGACGGCGCCTCGCTCGACGTCCTGTTGCAGGAGATCGCGGCGCTCTATCCCGCCTTGCAGGCCGGGCGGCCGTCGCCGCTGCCGGAGCTGGTGGTGCAGTACGCCGACTTCGCGCTCTGGCAGCGGCGGATGCTGAGCGGCGACGCGCTCGACCGCGAGCTCGCGTACTGGCGCGGCCGGCTGGCGGGAGCGCCGCCGCTCGAGCTGCCGGCCGACCGCCCGCGCGCCGCCGACGGCGCGCCGTGCGGCGCGGCGCGGCCGGTGACGCTGCCGCCCGGCACCGCCCTGGCGCTCGCGCAGCAGGCGCGCCGCCTGGGCGCCACGCCGTTCATGCTGCTCCTCGCCGCCTTCCAGACGCTCCTCGCGCGCCTCACCGGCCGCACCGACGTCGCGGTCGCGGTGCCGGTCGCCGGCCGGCGGCTGGCGGAGACCGAACCGCTCATCGGGCTGTTCGTCAATACGCTCGTGCTGCGCACCGACCTCGGCGGCGGAGCGGACTGGCGCGAGGCGGTGGCCCGCGTCCGCGGTGCCGCGCTGGCTGCGGACGCCCACCAGGATCTGCCCTTCGAGCGCCTGGTCGAGGTGCTGCGCCCGGCGCGCGGCGCGGACGCCGCGCCGCTGGTGCCGGCGATGCTCGCCTACCGCAATGTCGCGCAGGTGAGCGTCGACCTCCCCGGCCTGACGCTGACCGAGCAGCCGGTCGAGACCGGCGCGGTGAAGTTCGACCTCGCGCTCTCCCTGGTGGACTCGCCCGCCGGTCTCGCCGGCCGCCTCGCCTGGGACGCGCGCCGGTTCTTCGCCACCACCACCGCCCGCTTCCTCGGCCATTTCTCGACCCTCCTCGGCGCGGCGCTCGCCGCTCCCGAGACGCCGCTCGGCGACCTGCCGCTGCTCGCCGCGGCGGAGCGCGCCCAGCTGCTGGTGGAGTGGAACGACACCGGGGCGCCGCTCGCCGCCGCGCCCGAGACGGCCACCGTCGTGGCCTGGTTCGCGGCGCGGGTGCGCCGCAGCGCCGCGGCGCCCGCCGTCGCCTGCGGCGAGCGCACGCTCACCTTCGCCGAGCTCGACCGCGAGACGAACCGCCTGGCGCGCCTGCTGCAACGCGGCGGCGCCGGGCCGGAGGCGCCGGTCGCGCTGCTCTGCGAGCGATCCGTCGCGGCGGTGGCGGCGATGCTCGCCACGCTCAAGGCCGGCGCCCCCTACCTGCCGCTCGACCCGGCGCTGCCCGGCGAGCGGCTGGCCGCCATGCTTGCCGACAGCCGGGCCGCGCTGCTGGTCACGGACGACGACCTGGCCGACCGCGTGGCCTGGCCCACGGCCCGCCGGGTGCGGCTCGACGACGAGGCGGCGCTCGCCGCCGAGAGCGCCGGGGATCTGGCGGTGCCGGTCGCCGCGGACAGCCTCGCCTACATCGTCTTCACCTCGGGTTCGACCGGGCGTCCGAAAGGGGTGGCGGTGGCACACCGCCAGCTCGCCGGCTACGTGCGCGGCGTCGTGGCGCGGTTGGGCGTCGGCGGCCTGCGCTGCGGACTGGTGTCGACCCTCGCCGCCGATCTCGGCTATACCGCCATCTATCCGGCGCTGCTCACCGGCGGCTGCCTGGAGATCGTGCCGCGCGACACCGCCGCCGACGCCGAAGCCTTCGCCGCGCTCTGCGCGCGCCGGCCGCTCGACGTGCTCAAGATCGTGCCGTCGCATCTCGCGGCGCTCCTCGCCGCCGCCCACCCCGAGCGGGCGCTGCCGCGCCGCGTGCTGGTGCTCGGCGGCGAGGCCACCAGCTGGGACGAGATCGAGCGCCTGCGTGCCCTGGCGCCGGGTTGCCGCATCTTCAATCACTACGGCCCGACCGAGACGACGGTCGGCGTCGCCGCCTTCGCGGTGCCTGAGGGCGGCGCGGCGGAGCGCCTGGGCTGGCGCGTCCCGCTCGGGCGCCCGCTGCCGGGCGATCGCCTCTACCTGCTCGACGCCGGCCTGGCGCCGGTGCCGGTCGGGGTGGCGGGGGAGCTGTGGATCGGCGGCGAGGGGGTCGCCCGCGGCTACGTCGGCCGACCCGACCTGACCGCCGAGCGCTTCCTGCCCGATGCCTGGGGGGGAGCGCCGGGCGGGCGTGCCTACCGCAGCGGCGACCTGGCGCGGCGCCTGCCGGCGGGCGAGCTGGAGTTTCTGGGCCGCCTCGACGACCAGGTGAAGATCCGCGGCTTTCGCGTCGAGCCGTTCGAGGTCGGCGCCGCGCTCGCGCGCCATCCGGCGGTGCGCGAGGCGGTGGTGCTGGCCGAGGACGGCGGCGACGGCGCGCCGCGCCTCGTCGCCTGGTACGCCGCCGCCGCGCCGGTCGACGAGCGGCTGCTGCGCTCCTGGCTGCGCACGAGCCTGCCGGACTTCATGATCCCGGCGGCCTTCGTCCCCCTGGCCGCGCTGCCGCTGACCGGCAACGGCAAGCTCGACCGCCGGGCGTTGCCGCGGCCCGCCGCCGCGGCCGTCGGGGCGGCGGCGGCGGCGCCCCGCAACCCCACGGAAGCGCTGCTCGCCGTCCTCTGGGCGGAGCTCCTGGGGTGCGAGCAGGTGGGGATCTTCGACGACTTTTTCGCCGCCGGTGGCCATTCGCTCCTGGCCACCCGCCTGGTGTCGCGCGTGCGCCAGGCCTTCGCCGTCGACCTGCCGCTGCGCGAGCTGTTCGCCGCTCCGACGGTGGCGGGACTCGCGGCGCGCCTGGACCTGCTGCGGCGAGGCGAGGCCGCCGCGGCGCCGCCGCCGCTCGTGCGGCAGCCGGCCGCCGCGGCGCCGCTCTCCTTCGCCCAGCAGCGGCTGTGGTTCCTCGACCAGCTGGAGCCCGGCGGCGCGGTCTACAACCTGCCCTACTTCGCGCATCTCACCGGGCCGCTCGACGCCGCGGCGCTCGCCGGCTCGCTGCGCGAGGTGGTGCGGCGGCACGAGATCCTGCGCACCCGCTTCCCGGCGCTCGCCGGCCGGCCGGTGCAGCAGGTGGAGGAGCCGCGCCTGGCGCTGCCGCTCATCGACATCTCGGGGCTGCCGGCGGCGGCGCGCGCGCGGGAGCTCGACCGCCTGCTCGCCGAGGAGGCGGCGCGCCCCTGGGACCTGAGCGCCGGCCCGCCGCTGCGCGCCCGCCTGGTGCGGCTCGCCGCCGACCAGCACGTGCTGGCTCTGGCGCTGCACCACATCGTCTCCGACGCCTGGTCGCGCGGCGTGCTGACGCACGAGGTGACGGCGCTCTACGCGGCGCTGGTGCGGGGGCGCCCGTCGCCGCTGGCCGAGCTGCCGCTGCAATACTCCGACTTCGCGCGCTGGCAGGGCGCCTGGCTGCAAGGCGAGGCGCTGGCGGACGAGATCGGGTTCTGGCGCGGGCTGCTCGCCGGCATCCCGCCCCTGACGCTGCCCGCCGACCGCCCGCTGCCGCGGCGGCGCACCCGGCGCGGCGGCGTCGTCGCGCTGCCGCTGCCGGCGGGGTTCACGGCCGCGACCGAGGCCGTGGCGCGGCGGCTCGGCGCGACGCCCTTCATGGTGCTCCTGGCGCTCTTCGCCACCCAGCTGCAACGCTACACCGCGGCGCCCGCCCTGGTGATCGGCGCGCCGATCGCCAACCGCAACCGCGCCGAGATCGAGGGGCTGGTCGGCTTCTTCGTCAACACCCTGCCGCTGCCGGTGCGCTTCGACGGCGCGCCTCGCTTCGCCGACCTGGTGACGCGCGTGCGCGCCACCGCCCTGGCCGCCTACGACCACCAGGATCTGCCGTTCGAAAAGCTGGTCGAGGCGCTCGCCCAGGAGCGCGATCTCGACCGCTCGCCGCTGTTCGCGGCGGCCCTCGTCGAGCAGAGCGAGCCGCTCGGGCGGCGGGAGAGCGGCGGCCTGGCGTGGGAGCCGCTCGAGGTGCACAACGGCACGGCGAAGTTCGACCTCACCCTGGCCGTGACGCGGCGCGCGGAGCGGCCGGCGGCGGGTGCCGGGGAGCCGGCGGGCGGCGGCGGCCTGTGCGCCCTGCTCGAGTACGACCGCGATCTCTTCGACGCCGCGACCGCCGCGCGCATGGCCGGACACTTCGCGCGCCTTGCCGCCGCGGCGCTGGCGCGGCCGGACATGCGGGCCGCCGAGCTGCCGCTCCTCACCGCCGCCGAGGTGCACCAGGTCGCGGCCTGGAACGCTGCGCCGGGTGCGCTGCCGGAGGGGCGCTGCGTGCACCACCTGTTCGTCGCCCAGGCGCGGCGGACGCCGGCGGCGGAGGCGGTCGTCGGCGGCGCCGAGCGCTGGACCTACGGCGAGCTCGAGCGGCGCTCCGACCGGGTCGCGGCGGCATTGCAGCGCCTGGGGGTGGGTCCGGAGGCGCGCGTCGGCGTGCTGCTCGCGCGCACCCCGGAGATGGTGGCGGGCCTGCTCGGGATCCTCAAGACCGGCGCCGCCTACGTGCCGCTCGATCCCGCCTACCCGGCCGAGCGCCTGGCCTGGATGGCCGCCGACGCCGGCCTGGCGGCGGTGCTCGTCGACGGCGCGGCGGGGGAGCGCGCGGCCATCTTTCCCCGCGGTGCGCCGCCTGGCGCTGCCGCTCGCGGCGGCCGAGCCGGCGGTGCCGGCGGCGAGCGGCGTCACCTGCCGCAACCTCGCCTATCTGATCTACACCTCGGGTTCGAGCGGGCGCCCCAAGGCGGTGGCGGTCGAGCATCGCAGCGCCGTCGTGCTGCTCGACTGGGCGCGCGAGGTCTTCCCCCCCGCCGACCTGGCCGGCGTCCTTGCCGCCACCTCGATCTGCTGGGATCTCTCGGTCTTCGAGCTGTTCGCGCCGCTCTCCTGGGGCGGCCGGGTGATCCTCGCCGACAACGCCCTGGCGCTTGCCGCGCTCCCCGCGGCAGCCGAGGTGACGCTCATCAACACCGTGCCCTCGGTGATGGGGGAGCTGCTGCGCCTCGACATGGTGCCGCCGGGGGTGCGCACGGTCAACCTCGCCGGGGAAGCGCTGCCGCGCGCCCTGGCCGACCGCCTGTATGCCCTGGGCTCGCCGCGGCGGCTGCTCAACCTGTACGGCCCGTCGGAGGACACCACCTATTCGACGATGTCGCGGGTCGAGCCGGCGGACGCCCGCCCCCTGCCGTGGGGCGGCCGATCCACGCGACGGAGGCGTGGGTGCTCGACGGCGCCCTCGGCCTCCTGCCGGTGGGCGTGCCGGGCGAGCTCTACCTGGCGGGCGGCGGCCTCGCCCGCGGCTACCTGGGGCGGCCGGAGCTGACCGCCGAGCGCTTCGTGCCCCATGCCCATGCGACGGCGCCGGGGGAGCGCTGCTACCGCAGCGGCGACCTCTGCCGCTGGCGCGCCGACGGCGAGCTCGAGTTCCTGGGCCGGCTCGACAGCCAGGTCAAGGTGCGCGGCTATCGCATCGAGCCGGGCGAGGTCGAGGCGGCGGTCCTCGCCTGTGCCGGCGTCGAGGAAGCGGTGGTCATGGCCCCCGAGGACGCCTCCGGCAACCGCTCGCTGGTCGCCTGGGTGGCGCCGCGCGAACGCGGGCGGGCGCTCGCCGCGGCGCTGCGCCTGGAGCTCGCCGCGACCCTCCCGCCGCACCTGGTGCCGTCGCGCTTCGTCGAGCTGGCGGCCCTGCCACGCACGCCCAACGGCAAGGTGGACCGCCGCGCCCTGCCGGCTGCCGCCGACGGCGCCGCGCCGCCGGACGCGCCCCTGGCGTGGCAGACGCCGCTCGAGGAGGTGGTGGCGGCGGTCTGGTCGGAGGTGCTGGGCGGGAGGGTGCCAGGACGCCGGGAAAGCTTCTTCGAGATCGGCGGCCATTCGCTGCTCGCGACGCAGGTGGTGGCGCGGCTGCGCGCCGCCCTGGGCGTCGAGCTGCCGCTGCGCACGCTGTTCGAGGCGCCGACGGTGGCGGGCCTCGCCGCCGCGGTCGAGGGCGCCCGCCTGGCGGCGGCAGGCCTGGCCGCGCCGCCGCTCGTGCGGCGAGAGGCCGGCGCGGCCGATCCGCTGTCCTTCGCCCAGGAGCGCCTCTGGTTCCTCGACCAGCTGGAGCCCGGGGATGCGGCCTACAACGTCGCCCAGGCGCTCCGCCTGTCGGGCGCCCTCGACCGCGCGGCGCTGGCGCACGCCCTCTCGGCGGTGGTGCGCCGCCACGACACGCTGCGCAGCCGCATCGTCGTCACCGGCGGAGTGCCGGCGGCGGTCGCGGTGCCGCCGGCGCCGTTTGCCGTGCCGCTCGTCGATCTCGCCGCGCTCGACGCGCCGCGGCGCACCGCGGCCGCGGCGCGGCTGGCGCGCGAAGAGGCGGTGCGGCCGTTCGACCTTGCGGGCGGGCCGCTGCTGCGCGCGCTGCTGGTGCGGCTGGAGGAGGGCGAGGCGCTGGCGCTGGTCGGCTTCCATCACATCGCCGGCGACGGCTGGTCGATGGGGATCCTGGTGCGCGAGGTCGGCGCGCTCTACGCCGCCTGCCGGCGTGGCACCGCCGCACCGCTCGCCGAGCTGCCGCTGCGCTACGCCGACTACGCGGCCTGGCAGCGGCGCTGGCTGGAGGGCGCGGCGCTCGCGGCGGAGGTCGCCTTCTGGCGCGAGCGGCTGGCCGGCGTGCCGGTGCTGGCGCTGCCGGCGGACCGCCCGCGCGGCGCCGGCCGCGGTTCGCGCGGCGCGGCGCTGGCGTTCCGTCTCGACGCCGCGGCGAGCGGGGCGCTGGCGCGCCAGGCCCGCGGCGCCGGCGCGACGCTGTTCATGGCGCTCGCGGCCGGCCTGCAGACGCTGCTCGCCCGCCACACCGGCGAGCGGCGCATCGCGCTCGGCGTGCCGGTCGCCGGGCGCGGCCGTATCGAAACCGAGGCGCTGATCGGCCTCTTCGTCAACACGCTGGTGATCGCGACGGACATCGACCTCGACGCCCCCTGCGGCGAGATCGTGGCGACGGTGCGCGACGAGGCGCTCGCGGTCTACGCCCACCAGCAGCTGCCGTTCGAAAAGGTGGTCGAGGCGCTGGCGCCGGCGCGGAGCCTCGGTGCGACGCCGCTGTTCCAGGTCCTCCTGGCCCTGCAGAACGCGCCGCTGCCCGAGCTCGAGCTTCCCGGCCTGCGCATCGCGCCGCTCGCGGTGGAGCGCGGGCGGACGAAGTTCGAGCTCAGCCTGGTGCTCGCCGAGCGCCACGGCGAGATCGCCGGCGTCGTCGAATATCGCACCGATCTCTTCGATCCCGCCCGCATCGAGCGGCTGGCCGGGCAGCTCGCCCGCCTCTATGCCGCGGCGGCGGCGGACGGCGACCGCCCCGCCGGCGATCTGCCGCTGCTCGGCGACGCCGAGCTGGCCCAGCTGCTCTGCGAATGGAGCGGCGCGGGCGCCGCGGCGCCGGGCGGCGCCGGTTGCCTGCATGCGCTGTTCGAGGCGCAGGCGGCACGGCAGCCGGCGGCCGAGGCCGTGGTGGCGCCGGACGGGCGGCTGAGCTACGGCGACCTCGACCGCCGCGCCGGCCGTGTCGCCTCCTGGCTGCGGCGCCACGGCGTGGGGCCGGAGCGGCGGGTGGCAATCCTGCTGCCGCGCGCGGCCGACCTGGTGGCGGCGCTGCTCGGCGTGCTCAAGGCGGGCGGGGCGTATGTGCCGCTCGATCCGGCCTACCCGATGGCGCGCCTGGCGCAGGTGGCGGCAGACGCCGGGTGCACCGCGGTCGTCACCCAGGCGGCGCTGCTGCCGCTGCTGCCGCCCGCGCTTTGCGGCCTGCCGCGGCTGTGCATCGACGCCGACCGCGCCGTCCTCGCGGACGAGCCGGCGAGCGGCCCGGCGCCCGCCGTGGGGCCGGGCAACCTGGCCTACGTGATCTTCACCTCCGGCTCGACCGGCCGTCCCAAGGGCGTCGCCGTCGAGCACCGCAGCGCCGTCGCGCTCGTGCACTGGGCGCGCGGCGTCTTCGGCGGCGACCTGCACGGGGTGCTGGCGTCCACCTCGACGTCCTTCGACGTCTCGGTCGGCGAGATCTTCACCCCGCTCGCCTGGGGCGGCCGGCTCTTGCTCGCCGACAACGTCCTCGCGCTGCCGGAGCTGCCGTGGGCCCGCGAAGTGCTGCTGGTGAGCGCGGTGCCCGCCGCCGTCGCCGAGCTGCTGGCGCAAGGCGGCCTGCCGGCGAGCGTCCGCACGGTGGCGCTCGCCGGTGAGGCGGTGCCGCGCGGGCTGGCGGCGCGCCTTGCCGCAGCCGGGGTGGCGCGGGTGCTCAACCTCTATGGGCCGACGGAGGACACCGTCTATTCGACGTGCGCGGCGCTCGCGCCGGGTGAGCCGCCGGCCATCGGCCGCCCGCTCCCCGGTACCCGCGCCTACCTTCTCGACCACCGCCTGCGGCCGGTGCCGCCGGGCGTCGCCGGCGAGCTGTTCCTGGGCGGCGCCGGCCTCGCCCGCGGCTACCTCGGGCGCTCGGAGCTGACGGCGGAGCGCTTCCTCCCCGACCCGTTCGCGGCCGCGGCCGCGGCGGGCGGGCGCCTCTACCGCACCGGCGACCTGTGCGCCTGGCGCGCCACGGGCGACCTGGAGTTCCTGGGCCGCACCGACCGGCAGGTGAAGGTGCACGGTTTCCGCATCGAGCTCGGGGAGATCGAGGCGGAGCTGCTGGCGCAGCCGGCGGTCGCCGAGGCGGTGACGGTGGTGCGCGAGCACCCGGTGGGCGGCCGCCAGCTCGTCGCCTACGTGGCCGGCGACGCCGCCGCCTTGCCGGCGGCCGAGGCGCTGCGCGCCGCGCTGGGGCGCCGCCTGCCGGCGCACATGGTGCCGGGCGTCGTCGTGCGGCTGCCGGCGCTGCCGCGCACGCCGAACGGCAAGGTGGACCGCGGCGCCCTGCCGGCGCCCGACCTGGGCGCGGCGCGCGGCACGACGCCGCCGCGCACCGCCACCGAGCGCCTCCTCGCGGAGCTGTGGAGCGAGCTGCTCGCCGTGCCCGTCGCCGGCGTCGAGGCCGGCTTTTTCGACCTCGGCGGCCACTCGCTGCTCGCCGCGCGCCTGGTGCACCGCCTGCGCGACCGGTGCGGCGTCGCTCTGCCGCTGCGCGCGCTCTTCGAGACGCCGGTGCTCGCGGACCTCGCGGCGTACCTCGACCGCCCGGGCGGCGAGGGCGGCGCCGCCGCCGGCGTGTTCCCGGGGGTGAGGCGGCCGGAGCGCGGAGCGGCGCCGCTCAGCTTTGCCCAGGAGCGTCTGTGGTTCCTCGACCGCTTCGACCAGGGGCGCTCGTCGCTCAACCTGCCGGTGGCGCTGGCGCTGCGCGGCCGCCTGGTGGTGCCGGCCCTGGCGGCGAGCCTGGCCGAGGTGGCGCGGCGCCACGAGATTCTGCGCACGCTGTTCCGCGCCGAGGACGGCGTCGGGCGGCAGTCGGTGGCGCCGCCCGGCCCGGCGGCGCTGCCGCAGGTCGATCTGCGCGCCCTGGCGCCGCCCCGGCGGGAGGGCGAGCGCGCGCGGCTCACCGCCGCCCATGCGCTGCGCCCCTTCGACCTGGCGGCGCAGCCGCCGTGGCGCACCCTGCTGCTGGCGCTCGACGCGGAGGAGCACGTCCTGGCCCTCGGCCTCCACCACATCGCCGCCGACGGCTGGTCGATCGGCATCCTGGTGCGCGAGGTCGCCGCCGCCTACCAGGCCGCCGTCCGCGGCACGCCGTCGCCGCTGCCCGAGCTGCCGGTGCAGTACGCCGACTTCGCCGCCTGGCAGCGCTCGCCGGCCGCGGCGGCGGATTTCGCGCGCCAGCTCGCCTACTGGCGCGAGCGCCTGGCGGGAGCGCCGCCGAGCATCGAGCTGCCCACCGATCGGCCGCGGCCGGCGGTGCAGAGCTACCGCGGCGCGCGCTGTACGGCGCTCGTCGAGCGCCCGCTCGCCGAACGTCTGGCGGCGCTCGCCCACGCCCACCGGGCGACGCCGTTCATGGCCCTGGTCGCCGCTTGGAAGGTGCTGCTGCAGCGCTTCAGCGGCCAGACCGACCTGGTGATCGGCACGCCGTACGCCGGCCGCGCCGGCGCCGCGCTGGAGGGCCTCGTCGGCCTGTTTCTCAACTCCCTCGCCCTGCGCACCGAGCTGGCCGGCAACCCCTCCTTCGCCGAGCTGCTGGCGCGGGTGCGGGAGACGGCGCTCGGCGCCTACGCCAACGAGGAGGTGCCTTTCGAGCAGGTGCTGGCCGAGCTGCGGCCGGAGCGCGATCTCAGCCGCACCCCGGTGTTCCAGGTCTTCTTCAACATGCTGAGCTTCGCGGCGCCGGAGATCAGCCTCCCCGGCCTCGTCGTGCACACGCTGGCGACGCCTGAGCCGCCGTCGAAGTTCGACCTCACGGTCTACGCCGCCGAGCGGCCGGAGGGGCTGCTGCTGACGTTGGTCTACAACGCCGATCTCTTCGACGGCGGGCGCATGGCGGAGGCGCTGCGCCAGTACCTGCTGCTGCTGGCGCAGGCGGCGGCCGATCCGGCGGCACCGATCGACGGGCTGTCGCTGCTCACCCCGGAGGCGACGGCGCTGCTGCCGGATCCGGCGGCGCCGCTCGCCGCCACCTGGTTCGGCGCCGTGCACGAGGTGTTCGCGCGCCACGCCGCGGCGGCGCCGGAGCGCATCGCGGTGCACGCGCCGCGCGGCGCGCTTTCCTATGGGGAGCTGGACCGGCGCAGCAACCGCCTGGCGCAGGAGCTGCGCGACGGCGGCGTCGGGCGGGGCGACGCGGTGGGCATCTATGGCCATCGCAGCACGCCGATCGTCGAGGCGATCCTGGCGGTGATGAAGGCCGGCGCGGCGTTCGTGGTGTTCGACCCCGCCTACCCGGCGAGGCGCCTGATCGAGCTGGTCGAAGTGGCGCAGCCGCGCGCCTGGCTGCACCTCGAGGCCGCCGGCGACCTCGCCGCGGAGCTCGCCGGCCACCTCGACAGCCGCTCCCTGCGCCGCCTGCGCCTGGGCGGTGCCGCGCCCGCCCCGTGGGAGAGGGGCGCCGGCGCGCCGCCGGCGGTGGAGGTGGGGCCCGACGACCTGGCCTACATCGCCTTCACCTCCGGTTCGACCGGAGTCCCCAAGGGGGTCGAGGGGCGTCACGGCTCGCTCTCCCACTTCGTGCCCTGGCAGCGCCGCCGCTTCGCGCTCGGCGAGGACGACCGCTTCTGCATGCTCTCGGGGATCGCCCACGACCCGTTGCAGCGCGACATCTTCACGCCGCTCCAGCTGGGCGCCGCGATCGCCATCCCCGATCCGGCGGCGATGCTGGGGCAGGGGGAGCTCGCCGACTGGCTGCGGCGCGAGGCGGTCACCGTCGCCCACCTGACGCCGGCGATGGGCCAGGTGATCGCCCAGGCGCGGCCGGGCACCGTGCTGCCCGCCCTGCGCTGGGCCTTCCTGGTCGGCGACGTGCTGACTCGCCGCGACGCCTCGCGCCTGCAGCGCCTGGCGCCGCGCCTCACCTGCGTCAACCTGTTCGGCTCGACCGAGACGCAGCGCGCGGTCGGCTACCAGATCGTCCCCGACATCCCGGCCGCCGAGGCGGCGGGGGAGGCGAGCCGCGAGGTGCTGCCGCTCGGCCGCGGCATGGAGGACGTGCAGATCCTGGTCCTCCGTGCCGGCGGGGCGAGGCTCGCCGGGCTCGGCGAGGTCGGCGAGATCTGCGTGCGCAGCCCGCACATCGCCCGCGGCTACCGCGACGATCCCGAGCTGACGGCGCAGAAGTTCGTCACCAACCCATTCACCGGCAGGGACGGCGACCGCATGTACCGCACCGGCGATCTCGGCCGCTACCTGGGCGACGGCGCCGTCGGCTTCCTCGGCCGCGCCGATCAGCAGGTCAAGATCCGCGGCTTCCGCATCGAGCTCGGCGAGGTCCAGGCGGTGCTCGGGCGCCATCCGGGCGTACGCGAGGCGGTGGTGCTCCCCTGGCAGGACGGCGCGGGCGAGAGGCGGCTGGCCGCCTACGTCGTGCCGCACGCCGCGGCGGCCGCGGCGCTCGAGCCCGCGGCGCTGCGCACGTTCCTGACCGACCGCCTGGCCGCCTACATGGTGCCGGCCGCCTACGTGGTCCTCGAGCGCCTGCCGCTGACGCCGAACGGCAAGCTCGACCGCAAGGCGCTGCCCGACCCGCGCAGCGCGCGCCGCGGCAGCGAGGAGCACGTGGCGCCGCGCACCGAGCTGGAGGCGGCGGTGGCCGAGATCTGGCGCGAGCTGTTGCAGCTCGACCGGGTCGGCGCCTTCGACAATTTCTTCGACCTCGGCGGCCACTCCCTGCTGCTGTTGCAGGCCCACGCCCGGCTCGAGCAGCGGCTGGGGCGCGACATCGCCATCGTCGAGCTGTTCCGCCATCCGACGGTGGACGCGCTCGCCAAGGCGCTCAGCGGCAGCGAGGCGCCGCCGCGCGAGGCGGTGCTGCGCGGCGGCACCGACCGCGCGCAACGCAAGCGGCAGGCGATCGAGGAGCGCCAGCGCGCCGCGCGGCTCCTCAGGGGGAACCGTTCGTGAGCGAAGCGCAGGGTGTGGCGATCGTCGGCCTGAGCGGTCGATTCCCCGGCGCCGAGGACGTCGAGGAGCTGTGGCGCAACCTCGCCGCGGGCGTCGAGTCGATCTCCCGCTTCTCGCCCGCGGAGCTGGCGGCCGCGGGGCTCGACGCGGCTCGCCTGTGCGATCCGCGGCTGGTGCCGGCGCGCGGCGTGCTCCGCGGCGTCGAGCTGTTCGACGCCGCCTTCTTCGGCTTGAGCCCGCGCGAGGCGGCGATCGCCGATCCGCAGCAGCGCGTCTTCCTCGAGTGCGCCTGGACGGCGCTCGAGGATGCCGGCTGCGACCCCGCGACCTGCGACGGGCTGATCGGCGTCTTCGCCGGCTCTGCCCTGAGCTCCTACGCCTGGAACAACCTGCGCTCGAACCCCGAGCTGCTGGGCGCGTTCGGCGCCTTGCAGCTCGGCATCCTGAACGGCAAGGACCACCTGCCGACGCGGGTCTCCTATGCCCTCGACCTCAAGGGGCCGAGCGTCGCGGTGCAGACGGCGTGCTCGACCTCGCTCGTCGCCGTCCACCTCGCCTGCCTGGCGCTGCTCAACTACGAGTGCGACCTGGCGCTCGCCGGCGGCGTCAGCATCGCGGTGCCGCAGCGCGCGGGCTACCTCTACGAGGAGGGGGGGATCCTGTCGCCGGATGGCCACTGCCGCGCCTTCGACGCCGCGGCGCGCGGCACCGTCATGGGCGACGGCGTCGGGGTGGTGGTGCTCAAGCGCCTGGCCGACGCGCTGGCCGACGGCGACCGCGTGCACGCCGTGATCCGCGGCTCGGCGATCAACAACGACGGCGCGGCCAAGGTCGGCTACACGGCGCCGAGCCTGGACGGCCAGGCGGCGGTGATCGCCGCCGCGCAGGCGGTCGCCGGGGTGGCGGCGGAGACGATCGGCTACGTCGAGGCGCACGGCACCGGCACGCCGCTCGGCGACCCGGTGGAGATCGCCGCGCTCACCCGCGCCTTCCGCCTCAGCTCCGAGCGCAGCGCCCACTGCGCCGTGGGCTCGCTCAAGGCGAACGTCGGCCACCTCAACACCGCCGCCGGCGTCGCCGGGCTGATCAAGACAGTGCTTGCCCTGGAGCACCGGGCCATCCCGCCGACCGCCCATTTCGAGCGCGAGAATCCGCACATCCCGTTCGCCGGCAGCCCCTTCTACGTCGCCTCGCGGCTCGCCGAATGGCCCGCCGCCGGCACGCCGCGGCGCGCCGGCGTCAGCTCCTTCGGCATCGGCGGCACCAACTCGCACGTGGTGGTCGAGGAGGCGCCCGCCACCGCGGCGTCGGACGCCGGACGCCCCTGGCAGCTGCTGGTGCTGTCGGCGAAGACGGCGACGGCGCTGCGCGCCGCGGCCGGCAACCTGGCGGCGCACCTCGGGCGCAATCCCGACCTCAACCTGGCCGATGCCGCCTTCACGCTCCAGGCCGGCCGCGGCCGCATGGAGCACCGCCTGGTGGTGGTGGCCCGCGACGCCGCCTTTGCGGCGCGCGAGCTGCTGGCCGCGGATTCGGCGCACGCCGTCGTGCGGCGCGAGGAGGCGCGCGAGCGGCCGGTGGCGTTCCTGTTTCCGGGCCAGGGGGCGCAGTACGCCGGCATGGGGCGCGGCCTCTACGAGGGCGAGCCCGCCTTCCGCGAGCAGGTCGACCTCTGCGCCGGGCTGCTCGCGCCGCACCTCGGCGAGGACATCCGCGACGTGCTGTTCGCCGCCGCGTCCGCGCCGGCCGACGCGCGCCTGGCCGCCACCGCCTTGGCCCAGCCGGCGCTCTTCGTCGTCGAGCTGGCCCTGGCGCGGCTCTGGCAGGAATGGGGGATCGAGCCCGAGATCATGATCGGCCACTCGGTCGGCGAGTACGTCGCGGCCTGTCTGGCGGGCGTGATGAGCCTGCCCGACGCGCTGCGCCTGGTGGCCGCCCGCGGCCGGCTGATGGGCGCCCTGCCCGCGGGCGGCATGACCGCCGTGCACCTGGCGGCCGCGGCGCTGCGGCCGCTGCTGCCGGCGGGGCTCGACGTGGCGGCGGTGAACGGTCCTGCCCTGACCGTGGCGGCCGGACCGGGCGCGGCGCTCGCCGCGCTCGAAGCGGAGCTCGCGGCGCGCGGCGTCGATCACCGGCGGCTCAGGACCTCGCACGCCTTCCATTCCGCGATGATGGAGCCGATTCTCGAGCCATTTGCCCGCGAGGTGGCGGCGATCACCCTCGCCGCACCGCGCCTGCCCTACCTGTCGAACCTCACCGGGCGGCCGGTGACCGCGGCCGAGGCGACCGATCCGGCGTACTGGGTGCGCCATCTGCGCCACGAGGTGCGCTTTGCCGACGGCGTCCTCGAGCTGCTGCGCGACCCGCGGCGCGTCTGCGTGGAGCTCGGTCCGGGGCGCGCCCTCTGCACCTTGATGCGGCAGCACCCGGCGGCGCGCGACGTGGTGGCCATCCCGGCGCTGCGCGCCCAGGGGCACGCGGCGGCGGACGGAGAGTGGGCGCTGGGCGCCCTGGGACGCGCCTGGCTCGCCGGTGTGCGCGTCGACTGGCACGGTTTCCACGCCCACCACCGGCGGCGGCGGATCGGTCTCCCCACCTACCCGTTCGAGCGGCGGCGCCACTGGATCGAGGCGCGGGCCGCGGGCGGCCCGCCGCACGACGCGGCGGCCGGCGAGGGAGCGGCCGATCCGGCCGCCTGGTTCCACGCCCGCGTCTGGCGGCGGTCGCCGCGGCCGGGCGCCGCCGCGCCGGCGGCCGGGAGCTGGCTGGTGCTCGCGCCGCAGCGGTCGGGCGCCGCAGCGGCTGGCGCCGCGGCGCTGGGGGAGGCGCTGCGCGACCGGCTCGCCGCCGGCGGCGGCCGGGTGCTGCTCGCCGACGCGGCGCGGACGGCGGAGGTGTCGCGCCTGCTCGGCGAGCTGGACGCCGGCGGCCGGCGCCGCACGGTGCTGCTGGTCGAGGGCGGCGAGGACCCGGCCGCCGCCGCCGGCCGGGTGGAGGCCCTGCTCACCGCCGTCACCCCGCCGGCCGCGGACGGCGCCGCGCCCTGCGAGGTGGCCGTCGTCACCTGGCAGGCGGAGGAGGTGACCGGCGACGAGGAGCCGGACGCGGCGGCGGCGGCCGCTCTCGGTGCGCTGCTCGACGGCGCCGCCGCGGTGCCGGGGCTCGCCTGGCGCGCCATCGACCTCGGCCCCGGCGAGGCCGGCGCGCCGGCGGCGGCTCGCCTCGCCGCGGAGCTGGCCGGGGAGGCGGCGGCGCCGGTCGTCGCTCTGCGCCACGGCCGCCGTTGGCTGCCGGCGTACGAGACGGTGCGGCTGGCGCCGCGACCGGATGCGGTCCGCCCCGGCGCCGCCTACCTGGTCGCCGGCGCCGAGGGCGCGGCGCGGCGCGCCGTGGTCGCCGCGCTGGCCGGCGCCGGCGGCGCTGTCGTGACGTGGGAGCCGGCGGCCGCGGGCGGCGCCGCGCCGGAGGTGCCCGCCGGGCTCGCCGGCGCCGTGCTGGTCGCCGACGGCACGGCGGCGGCCGTCGCGGCCTTCGCCGCCCTCGCCGTTGCCGTCGACGGCCTGGCGCTCGACTGGCTCCTGGTCCTGGCGAGCGGCGGAGCCGCGGCCTGGAGCGGCGAGCGGCGCCTCGCCGCGGCGGTGCGCGCCCGCGAGCGCCGCGGCGGCGCCCCCTGGCGAATGGCTACCTGGCAGGTTGCGAGCACCGACGCGGCGGCCGGCTGGGCGCTCCCCCCGGCAGCGGCGGCGGACGCCTGCCTGCGCCTGCTGGGCTGGGAGGGAGGCGAGGCGCTGCTGGTCGCACCGCGTCCGCCCGCGGGCCTGCTGCCGGCGGCGGCGCCGGCGCTTGCCGCGGACGTGCCGGCGACGGAGGACGCCGCCGGCACGTCGCCGCGCAATGAGATCGAGCGCCAGCTGGCGGCGATCTGGGAGAGCTTCCTGGGCGTGTCGCCGATCAGCATCTTCGCCAGCTTCCTCGAGCTTGGCGGGCACTCGCTGCTCGCCACCCGGGTGGCGGCGCGCATGCGCGAGGTCTTCGATGTCGAGGTGCCGCTCAGCCGCCTGTTCGAGGAGCCCCACCTCGCCGCCGTCGCCGCCGCCGTCGCCGCGGCGCAGGCGGCGCGCGCCGCCGACGACGTGCCGCGGGAGGCGCCCGCGCCGCCGCGCCTCCTCGCCGAGCCGGGCGCGCGCCACGAGCCGTTCCCGCTCACCGAGGTGCAGCAGGCGTACTGGATCGGCCGCAGCGGCGCCTTCGAGCTCGGCAACGTCGCGGCCCACAGCTATCTCGAGGCCGACGTGCGGCAGCTGGACCTCGAGCGGCTGACCCTGGCGCTCGACCGCCTCATCCAGCGCCACGAGATGCTGCGCGCCATCGTCACCGCCGACGGCGAGCAGCGCATCCTGGCCGCAGTGCCGCCCTACCGCATTGCGGTGGACGACCTGCGCGACGTGCCGGACGCGGCGGCGAAGCTCGCCGCGACGCGCGCCCGCCTGGCTCGCGAGGTGGCGCCGACCGACCGCTGGCCGCTCTTTGCCGTACACGCCTCGCTGCTCGCGGGCGGCGTCACCCGCCTGCACGTGCGGCTCGACTACCTGATCGCCGACGCCTGGAGCGCGCGCCTGCTGGCGCGCGACGTCGGCGTGCTCCATGCGGACCCGGCGGCGGAGCTGCCGCCGCTGGCGGTGTCGTTCCGCGACTACGTGCTGTCGCTCGCCGCGTGGCGCGACTCGGCGGCGCACCGGCAGGCGCTCGCCTACTGGCAGGAGCGCCTCGCCAGCCTGCCGCCGGCGCCCGACCTGCCGCTCGCGGTCAGCCCGGGCGCGCTTGTCCGGCCGCATTTCGAGCGCCGGCGCGGGGCGCTTCCGGCGCTGCTCTGGACGGCGCTCCGGCAGCGTTTCGCGCGCGCCGACCTGGCCCCTTCGGCGGGTCTCGCGGCGGTCTTCGCCGAGGTGCTGACGGCGTGGAGCCGCAGCCCGCGCTTCACCATCAACCTGACGCTGTTCAACCGCCTGCCGCTGCATCCGCAGGTGGCGGAGCTGGTGGGCGACTTCACCTCGCTCACCCTGCTCGCGGTGGACAACCGCGACGGCGGCAGCTTCCTGGCCCGTGCGCGCCGCCTGCAGCGGCAGCTCTGGCGCGACCTCGACCACCAGTCGGTGAGCGCCGTGCAGGTGATGCGCGAGCTGGCGCAGGGACGCGGCGAGGCGGCGCGCGGCGCCATGCCGGTCGTCTTCACCAGCACCCTCAGCCTGGGCACCGCCGCCGCCGACGACGACGCGCCGGCGGCGCCGGCGGCGACGCCGGTCGAGGTGGTCTACACCCTGAACCAGGGGCCGCAGGTATGGATCGACCACCAGGTGGCGGAGCGCGCCGGCGAGCTGGTGTTCAACTGGGACTCGGTGGCGGGGCTCTTCCCGGACGGGATGGTGGACGCCATGTTCGGCGCTTACGGCGCCCTGCTGCACGACCTGGCGGCTGCCGAGGAGGGATGGGAGAGGGAGCCGCTGGTCTTGGTGCCGGCCGCGCAGCTGGCGCAGCGCGCGGCGGTCAACGCCACCGCGGCGCCGCTGACCGGCGACCTGCTGCACACGCTGTTCCGCGAGCAGGCGGCGCGGCGGCCGCAGGCGATCGCGGTGGTCGCGCCGGCGCGGACGCTGACCTACGGCGAGCTGGCGGCGCGCGCCACGGCGCTCGCCCGGCGCCTGCGCGCCGCCGGCGCGCGGCGCAACGCGCTGGTGGCGGTGGTGGCGGAGAAGGGGTGGGAGCAGGTCGTCGCGGTGCTCGCCACGCTGGAGTCCGGCGCCGCCTACCTGCCGATCGATCCGGCGCTCCCGGTCGAGCGCCTGCACTACCTGCTCGGGCACGGCGAGGTCGAGGTGGCCCTCACCCAGTCCTGGCTCGACGCGCGGCTCGACTGGCCGGCAGGCGTCGCGCGCATCGCCGTGGACGGCGAGCCGGCGGCCGCGGAAGAGGGACCGCTCGCCGTGGCGCAGGAGCCCGGCGATCTGGCCTACGTCATCTACACCTCCGGCTCGACCGGCCTGCCCAAGGGGGTGATGATCGACCACCGCGGCGCGGTCAACACCGTCCTCGACATCAACCGCCGCTTCGCCGTCGGGCCGCGGGACGCCGTGCTCGCGATCTCCGCGCTGAGCTTCGACCTCTCGGTCTACGACATCTTCGGCCTGCTGGCCGCCGGCGGGCGCATCGTCATGCCGGAGCCGGGCAGCGGGCGTGACGCCGCGCGCTGGGCGGAGCTGCTGCGCGACGAGCGGGTGACGCTGTGGAACACCGTGCCGGCGCTGCTCGAGATGCTGGTCGATCACGCCGCCGGGCGCGCCGGCGCGGTGTCGCCGACGCTGCGCCTCGCGCTGCTCTCCGGCGACTGGATCCCGGTGGCGCTCCCCGACCGGGCGCGCCTTCTGGCGCCGGCGCTCCAGGTGGTCAGCCTGGGCGGCGCCACCGAGGCGTCGATCTGGTCGATCCTGTACCCGATCGGCGAGGTGGCGCCGGAGTGGACGAGCATCCCCTACGGCCGCCCGCTCGCCAACCAGACCTTCGCGGTGCTCGACGAGCAGCTGGCGCCGCGGCCGATCTGGGTGCCGGGCGCGCTCCACATCGGCGGCAGCGGCGTCGCGCTCGGCTACTGGCGCGACGAGGAGCGCACCGCGGCGAGCTTTCCGCGCCACCCGCAGAGCGGCGAGCGGCTCTACCGCACCGGCGACCTCGGGCGCTACCTGCCCGACGGCAACCTGGAGTTCCTGGGCCGGGAGGACTTCCAGGTCAAGATCCAGGGCTTCCGCATCGAGCTGGGCGAGATCGAAGCGGCGCTTTCCCACCATCCGGCGGTGCGCGAGGCGGTGGTCGTCGCGGCCGGCGAGCCGCGCGGCGACCGCCGCCTGGTCGGCTACGTGGTGCCCGAGCGCGCGGCCGCCGGCGCCGCCGCCCTGGGCGAGCAGGTGGCGCAGTGGCGCGCCCTGTTCGACGACACCTACGGCACCGCCGCCGCCGCCGCGCCGGCCTTCGACATCGCGGGCTGGCGCAGCAGCTACGGCGGCGACATCCCGGCGCCGGAGATGGAACGCTGGGTGGCGAGCACGGCCGAGCGTATCCTGGCGCTCGCCCCGCGGCGGGTGCTCGAGGTCGGCTGCGGCACCGGCCTGCTGCTGTTCCGCATCGCGCCGCGCTGCGAGCTCTACCAAGGCGTCGACCTGGCGCCGGCGGCGCTCGCCTCGATCCGCCGCCAGATGGCGGCGGCCGGCCTGGAGCTGCCGCAGGTGCGCCTCGCCCAGGCCGCGGCCGACGACTGGAGCGACGTCCAGCCGGGGAGCTTCGACCTGGTGATCGTCAACTCGGTCGTACAGTATTTCCCGGATGCGGACTACCTGCTGCGCGTGCTCGCCGGCGCCGCCGCCGCGGTGGCTCCCGGCGGCCACGTCTTCGTCGGCGACGTGCGCGACCTGGCGACGCTGCCGGCCTTCCACGCCTCGATCGAGCAGGCGCAGGCGGCGGACGAGCTGCCGCGCCAGGCTCTCCTCCTGCGCGCCGCCCAGCGCACGGCGCAGGAGGAAGAGCTCGTCGTCGCCCCCGATCTCTTCCACTCCCTGGCGCGCCACCTGCCGGTGCGGCGCGCGGTGGTCGAGCCGAAGCGCGGGCGCGACGGCAACGAGCTGACCAAGTACCGCTACGACGCCACCCTGGAGATCGGCCCCGCGGCGCCGCCGGCGACGCTCGCCTGGCTCGCCTGGAGCGAGGTCGGCAGCCTCGCCGCCCTCGCCGACCGCTGGCGGGCCGGTGTGGGCGAGCCGCTTGCCGTGCGCGGCGTGCCGAACGCCCGCCTCGCCGCCGACCTGGCGCTGGTCGGCGCGCCGCCGCCGCCCGGCGTCGATCCCGAGGATCTCCTGAGCCTCGCCGCCGAGCTCGGCTGCGCCGCCGCGGTCACCGCCTCCGGCGCCGGGCTCGCCGCCCTGGACCTGGTGCTCTCGCGCCAGGCGGCCGCCGCACCGTGGTGGAGCCCGCCGCCGCCCGCAGCGGCCGGCGGCGCGCTCGCCAACGACCCGCTATGGCCGAAGCTCGCCCGTGTCCTGGTCCCCGAGCTGCGCACCTACCTGCGCGGCAAGCTGCCGGAGCACATGGTGCCGCCGGCCTTCGTGCTGCTCGAGCGGCTGCCGCTGACCGCCAACGGCAAGATCGATCGCGGCGCCCTGCCGCCGCCCGGCGTCGAGACCGCCGCCGCCCGCGGCGTGGGGACGGCGCCGCGCACCGCGACCGAGCGCACGGTGGCGGAGGTTTGGGGCCAGGTGCTGCGCTTCGCAGGGGTGGGCGCCGAGGATAACTTCTTCGACCTCGGCGGCCACTCGCTGCGCGCCATCCAGGTGCTCTCCCGCCTGCGCGAGCGGCTGGGGGTCGAGGTGCCCGTCCACGTGCTGTTCGGCGCGCCCACGGTGGCGGCCCTGGCGCGCGAGATCGACGCCCTGGTCGCGGCGGCCGCCGCGACGCCGGCCGGCGGCCGGCTGTGCCGGGTGCCGCGCGACCGCCGCCTGCCGCTCTCCTTTTCGCAACGCCGCCTCTGGTTCCTCGACCGCCTGGTGCCGGGCAACGCCTTCTACAACATCCCGGCCGGCGTGCGCATGCAGGGCCCCGTCGACCTGCGCGCCCTGGCCGCGGCGCTGCGCGAGGTCGGCCGCCGCCACGAGTCGCTGCGCACCACCTTCGCCGAGGCCCTGGGCCAGCCCTACCCGGTCTTTGCCGCCGTGCCGCGCATCCCGCTGCCGTGGATCGACCTGCGCGGCCTGCCGCCGGCGGCGGTGGAGCGGGAGATCGGCCGCCTCACCGCCGGGGAGGCGCAGCGGCCGTTCGATCTCGCCGCCGGGCCCCTCTGGCGCGCGCTGGCGCTGCTCTGCGGGGCGGAGGACACGGTGCTGCTGCAGACCGTGCACCACATCGTCTCGGACGGCTGGTCGATGGGCGTGCTCTATCGCGAGCTCGGGGTGCTCTACGAGGCGTTCGCCGCCGGCCGGCCGTCGCCCTTGACCGAGCTGCCGATCCAGTACGCCGACTTCGCCTGCTGGCAGGATGCGGCCCTGGCCGGCGAGATGCGGCAGACCCACCTCGCCTACTGGCGCCGCCAGCTCGAGGGTCTGCCGGTGCTCGAGCTGCCCACCGACCGGCCGCGCCCGCGCTTCGAGACCTTCCGCGGCGCGGTGGCGACGGCGGCGCTCGACCAGGCGCTGGTCCTGGCGCTCAAGCAGCTCGCCCAGGGCGCCGAGGCGACGCTGTTCATGGTCCTGCTGGCCGCCTTCAAGGTGCTGCTGTCGCGATACTCCGGCCAGCTGGACGTGGTCGCCGGCTCGGCGGCGGCGGCGCGCGACCGCCCCGAGCTCGAAGGGCTCATCGGCTTTTTCCTCAACATGCTGGTGCTGCGCACCGATCTCGGCGGCGGCCCCGGCTTCCAGGCGGTGGTCGAACGTGTTCGCCGCGTCACGCTCGACGCCTACGCCCACCAGGATCTGCCGTTCGAGATCCTGGTGGACGAGCTGCACCCCGAGCGCGATCCGGGCCGTAACCCGCTCTGCCAGGTGCTGCTGATGTACCAGAACTACCCGGTCGCGGAGCGCGGGCTGGCGGGCTACTCGCTGCGCCTGATGAAGGCCGACAGCGGCACCGCCAAGTTCGACCTCGTGCTCTTCGTCGACGATCTCGACCCAGGGCTGCAGGCGAAGTTCGAATACAACACCGACCTGTTCGACGCCGCCACGGCGCGGCGCCTGCTGCGGCACCTGGAGACCCTGCTCGCCGCGGCGGCCGCCGAGCCGTGGCGGCCGATCGCCGAGCTCGCCCTGCTCAGCGCCGCGGAGCGCCACCAGCTGCGGCTGGAATGGAACGACACGGCGACCCGCTACGCCGCGGGCGAGCGCGTCGAGCAGCTGTTCGAGCGCGCCGCCGACCGCTGGCCGCTGGCCGTGGCGGTGGTCGCCGACGACGGCGAGCTCACCTACCGCGAGGTGGAGGAGGCGGCGAACCGCCTGGCCGCGCGGCTGGCCGCGGCGGGCGCCGGGCCGGGCCGCCATGTCGCCGTCTACCTCGAGCGCGGCGCCGCCATGGTGCCGGCCCTCCTGGCCGTCCTCAAGACCGGCGCGGCCTACGTCCCGCTCGAGACCACCTACCCCGCGGCGCGCATCGAGTGGATTCTCGACCGCCTGGCGGTCTCCTGCCTGCTCACCCAGACGGCGCTGCTCGCCGCGGCCGGCCGGCTGCGCTCGGCCGCCTTGCGCGGCGTCTTCGCGGTCGACGACCCGGCGGCGGTCGCCGGCCTGCCGGCGACGCGGCCGGCGCTGCCGCGGGTGGCCGGCGACGTGGCCTACGTCATCTTCACCTCGGGCTCGACCGGCACTCCCAAGGGGGTGATCGTGCGCCACGCGCCGGTCGTCAACCTCATCGAATGGTTCAACCGCGTGCACCGGGTGGGCCCCGCCGACCGGGTGCTGTTCGTCACTTCGCTGTGCTTCGACCTCTCGGTCTACGACGTCTTCGGCCTGCTCGCCGCCGGCGGCTCGATCCGCGTCGTGGGCAGCGACGACGTGCGGGCGCCGCGCGCCCTGCTCGCCCTCCTGGAGCGCGAGCCGGTGACGCTGTGGGACTCGGCGCCGGCGACGCTCCAGCAGCTGACGCCGTGGTTTCCCGCGGCGCCGCGCGCCGTCGCGCTGCGCCTGGTCTGCCTGAGCGGCGACTGGATTCCCATCGGGCTGCCGGACCAGGTGCGGCGGAGCTATCCGGGCGCCGCGGTCGTCAGCCTGGGCGGCGCCACCGAGGCGACCGTGTGGTCGAACCGCTTCCCGGTGGCGGAGATCGCGCCGCACTGGGTGAGCATCCCCTACGGGCGGCCGATGCAGAACGCCCGTTACCACGCCCTCGACGCGCAGCTCGCGCCGGTGCCGATCGGCGTGCCGGGCGATCTCTACATCGCCGGCGACTGCCTGAGCACCGGCTACGAGGACCCCGCGGTCACCGCCGCCAGGTACCTGCCCGACCCCGGCGGCGACCGGTTCGGCGAGCGGCTCTACCGCACCGGCGACCGGGTGCGCCACCTCGCCGACGGCAACCTCGAGTTCCTCGGCCGCGCCGACCAGCAGGTCAAGGTGCGCGGCTTCCGTATCGAGCTCGGCGAAATCGAGAGCGTGCTGGCGCGCCATCCCCAGGTGGCGGAGGCGGTGGTCGCGGTGCGCACGGACGACGGCGGCGACGCGCGGCTCGCCGCCTACGCCGTGCCGCGCGCGGACGCCTTCGGCGCCGGCGAGGTCGCCGCGGAGTGGCAGCTGCGCATCGCCGAGTGGCAGGCGATCTACGAGCAGATCTACGCCGACCCCAAGGCGGCGCTCGATCCGACCTTCAACATCGCGGGCTGGCGCAGCAGCTACACCGGGCAGGCGCTGCCGGACGAGGAGATGCTGGAGTGGGTCGACGACACGGTCGGACGGCTCCTCGACCTGCGCCCGCGGCGGGTGCTCGAGATCGGCTGCGGCACCGGCCTGCTGCTCTTCCGGGTGGCGCCGCACTGCCAGTCGTACTGGGCGACCGACTTCTCGCTCCAGGCGCTGCAATCGATCCGCCGCACGCTCGACGTGCCCGGCAGGGAGCTGCCGCAGGTGCGCCTGTTCGAGCGCCTGGCGGACGACTTCCAGGGCCTGCAGCCGGGGTCGTTCGACCTGGTGATCCTCAATTCGGTCGTGCAGTACTTCCCGGGCGTCGAGTACCTGGGCCGGGTGCTCGCCGGCGCCGCCGCGCTGCTCGCCCCGCAAGGCCACCTGTTCGTCGGCGACGTGCGCAGCCTGCCGCTGCTCGGCGCCTTCCACGCCGCGGTGCAGCTCTTCCAGGCGGCGCCCGAGCTGGCGCTGGACCGCTTGCGCCGGCGGGTGCGCACCGCCCTGGCGGCGGAGGAGGAGCTGGTGCTCGATGCGGCCTGGTTCGCCGCCTTCACCCGCGCCACGCCGGGGCTCGCGGCGCTGCGCGTGCTGCTCAAGCGCGGCGCCGCGCCGAACGAGCTCAACCGCTTCCGCTACGACGTGGTGATCGCCGCCGGGGCGCCGCTCGCGCCGGCGCCGTGCCGCTGGCTGGCCTGGGAGGAGGAGGGGTGGACGCTGCCGGTCCTGGCCGCGCTGCTCGCCGACACCCGCCCCGAGGTCCTCGGCATCCGCGGGGTGCCGGACGCGCGCGTCGCCGCCGACCTCGCCGGCGAACGGCTGCTCGCCGCCGCCGCCGGGGCCGCCACCGCCTCCGGGCTGCGCGAGGCGGTGGCGGCGCTGCCCGCTGACGGCGTCGATCCCGCCGCGATGTGGCGTCTTGGCGAAGCGCTCGGCTATCGCGTCGAGGTCGCGCCGGGGGACGCGGCGGGGCGCTGCGACGTGGTGCTGCGCCGGCCGCAGGTCGCCTGGCGGCCGGTGGCGCCGCCGGCCGCCGCCGCCGCGGCGGCACCGGCCGCGGGGGCCAACCAGCCGTTGCGCGCGCGCCTGGAGCAGCGTCTCAGCGCGTCGCTGCGCCTCTGGCTGCAGCAGCACCTGCCGGCGTACATGGTGCCGGCCGATTTCATGCTGCTTACGGCCCTGCCGCTGACCGCCAACGGCAAGCTCGACCGCCAGGCGCTGCCGGCGCCGGTGCGCACCCGCTCGGTGCGGGCGACCGGCGCGCCGCGCAACCCGCTCGAGCAGAAGCTGGCGGAGATCTGGGCGGAGGTGTTGGGCGTCGAGGCGGTGGGCGTGCACGACAACTTCTTCGACCTGGGCGGCCACTCGCTGCTCGCCACCCAGGTCATGTCGCGGGTGGCCGCGGCGCTCGGCTGGGAGGTGCCGCTGCGCGCGCTGTTCGAGAGCCCCACCGTGGCCGGTCTCGCCGCCGGCCTCGGCAGCGCCGAGGAGGGGCGCGTGGCGGCGCTGCCGAGGATCGAGCCGGTGCCGCGCGACCGGCCGCTGCCGCTCTCCTTCGCCCAGCTGCGCCTCTGGCTGCTGGACCGCCTGGCGCCCGGCGACGTCGCCTACAGCATCCCCACCGCGCTGCGCATGGCGGGGCGCCTCGACCGCGCCGCGCTGAGCTGGGCGCTCGCCCAGGTGGTGGCGCGCCACGAGGTGCTGCGCACCACCTTCTGGCTCGCCGGCGAGGAGCCGGTGCAGCGCATCGCGCCCGCGGCGCCCGCCCCGGCGCCGCCGCTGCCGCTCATCGACCTGTCCGCCCTGCCCGCGGCGCGGCGGCAGGCCGCGGCGCTCGGCCACCAGGCGGCCGATGCCGCGCGGCCGTTCGACCTGGCGGCGGGGCCGCTGTTGCGCGTCGTGCTGTTGCGCCTGGCCGCGGCGGAGCACTGGGCGCTCGCCAACCTCCACCACATCGCCGCCGACGGCTGGTCGGTGGGGCTGTTCATCGGCGAGCTGGCGGCGCTCTACGAGGCGGCGCTCGCGCGCCGGCCGTCGCCGCTGCCGCCGCTGGCCGTGCAGGTCGCGGACCACGCGGTGTGGCAGCGGCAGGTGCTGCGCGGCGAGCGCCTGGCACTGCTCGTCGACTCCTGGCGGCGCCACCTGGCCGGGGCGCCAGCGGTGCTCGACCTGCCGTTCGACCGGCCGCGGCCGGCGGTGCAGACGCATCCGGGCGCGCTGCTGGTCGAGCCGCTGCCGGCGGCGGCGGCGGCGCGGCTGCGCGAGGCCGGGCGCGGCGCCGGCGCGACGCTGTTCATGACCCTGCTGGCCGGCTTCGGCGCCTTCCTGCACCAGCTCACGCGGGCGACCGACCTGGTCGTCGGCACCCCCATCGCCGGCCGCACGCGCATCGAGGTCGAAGGGCTCATCGGCTTCTTCGTCAACACCCTCGCCCTGCGGCTCGATCTCGCCGGCGAGCCGAGCCTCGAGAGCCTCCTCGCGCAGGCGCGGGACACCGTCCTTTTCGCCTTCGCGCACCAGGACCTGCCGTTCGAGAAGCTGGTCGACGAGCTGCAGCCGCAGCGAAGCCTCAGCCACTCGCCGCTCTTCCAGGTGATGCTGGTGCTGCAGAACGTCGCCTGGTCGAGCCTGCGCCTGCCCGGCCTGGAGCTGTCGCAGGCGGCGCCGGCGGCGCTGGCCGCGAAGTACGACTGGACCGTGCTGGTCGAGGAGTCGGGCGACGAGCTGCGGCTGATCGCCGAGTACAACCGCGACCTCTTCGACCGCGCCACCATGGCGCGGCTGCTCGCCCAGCTCGCCCGCCTGCTCGCCGCCGCCGGCGCCGAGCCGCAGCGGGCGGTCGCCGAGCTGGCGATGCTGTCGCCCGCCGAGCGCCACCAGCTGCTGGTCGAGTGGAGCGACACGCGGCGGGCGCGGCCGGGCGTGCCGCCCTGCCTGCACCAGCTGGTCGCGGCGCAGGCGGCGCGCACCCCCGATGCGGTGGCGGTGCGCGCCGGCGCCGCCTTCCTCACCTATGGCGAGCTCGAACGGCGCGCCAACCGGCTCGGCCGCTTCCTGCGCCGGCGCGGCGCCGCCGTCGAGTCGCGCATCGCCGTCTGCCTGGAGCGCTCGCCGGAGATGGTGGTCGCCCTGCTCGGCACGCTCAAGGCGGGCGCCGCCTATCTGCCGCTCGATCCGGGGCATCCGGCGCCGCGTCTCGCCCAGAGCCTGGGGGACGCCGGGGTCGGTCTCGGGCTGACGCTCGCGGCGACCGCCGCCGGCCTGCCGGCGGGGCCGGAATGGATCTGCCTCGACGCCGACTGGCCGGCGATCGCGGCGGCCGGCGCGGCGCCACGGGACGCCGGTGCGGTGGGGGAGAACCTGGCCTACGTGATCTACACCTCGGGCTCCACCGGCCGGCCCAAGGGGGTGATGATCGCCCACCGCGCCATCGCCAACCGCCTGCTCTGGATGGCGGAGCGCTTTCCGCTGGCGCCCGGCGACCGGGTGCTGCAGAAGACCCCGTACACCTTCGATGCCTCGATCTGGGAGCTCTTCGCGCCGCTCTTGTGCGGCGCCGAGGTGGTGATGGCGCGTCCGGGCGGCCACCAGGAGCCCGCCTACCTGGTGCGGGCGATGGCCGAAGCGGAGGTGACGGTGCTGCAGCTGGTGCCGTCGATGCTGCCGCTGCTCACCGCCGAGCCGGGGCTCGCGGGCTGCCGCGCGCTGGCGCGTCTGTTCTGCGGCGGCGAGCCGCTGCCGGTCGAGGCCTGCGCCCGCTTCACCGCGCTCACCGGGGCGCCGGTGGTCAACCTCTACGGACCGACCGAGACTGCCATCGACGCCAGCTTCTGGCCCTGCCAGGCGGGAGAGGCGCAGGCAGTGTCGCCGATCGGCCGGCCGCTGGCGAACCTCGCGTTGCGGGTGCTCAACCGCGCGCTGCAGCCGGTGCCGATCGGCTCGCCCGGCGACCTCCACGTCGGCGGCGCCGGCCTCGCCCGCGGCTATCTCGACCGTCCCGACCTGACGGCCGAGCGCTTCGTGCCCGACCCGTTCGCCGCGGCGCCCGGCGCCCGCCTCTATCGCACCGGCGACGTGGCGCGTTTTGCCACCACCGGCGTCGTGCACTTCCTGGGGCGCTCCGACCACCAGGTGAAGATCCGCGGCTTCCGCATCGAGCTCGGCGAGATCGAGGAGGCGCTGCGGCACGAGCCCGGCGTGCGCGAGGCGGTGGTCGTCTCGCGCGCCGGCGGCGCCGGCCAGCGCCTGGTCGCCTACCTGGTGATGGCGGCGGACGCCGCGCTCGACGCCGACGCGATGCGCGCGGCGCTGCACGGCAAGCTGCCCGACTGGATGGTGCCGGCGGCGTTCGTCGGACTTGCGGCGCTCCCCCTCCACGCCAACGGCAAGCTGGACCGCGGCGCCCTGCCGGAGCCCGCCGCGCCGCGGCCCGGCGACGGCGGCGCGGCGCCGCGCACCGCCGACGAGCGCCGGTTGGCCGAGATCTGGGCACAGGTGCTCGGCCTCGACGCCGTCGGCGTGCACGACAACTTCTTCAGCCTGGGCGGCGACTCGATCCAGAGCATCCTCATCGCCTCGCGCGCCAACCAGGCCGGCTTCCAGCTGTCGCCGCGCCAGCTCTTCCGCCACCAGACCGTCGCCGAGCTGGCGCCCGTCTCCCACGGCGCCGCGGCGCAGGCCGAGCAGGGACCGGTGACCGGCGAGGCGCCGCTCATCCCCATCCAGCGCCACCTGCTCGACGCCGGCCTGGCCGATCCGCAGCACTACAACCAGGGGCTGCTGCTCGAGGTGCGCGCACCGCTCGCGCCGCCGGCGCTGGCGCGCGCGGTGGCGGCGCTGGTCGAGCACCACGACGCCCTGCGCCTGCGCTACGCCCGGCGGCCGGGAGCGGGCGATTGGGTGCAGAGCCACGCGCCGGCGGCCGGCGGCGCGTGCGCGGTGATCGACCTGGCGAGCCTGCCGGCGGCGCGGCGCGGCGCGGCGCTGGCCGGGGCCGCCGCGGCGCTCCAGGGGAGCTTCGACCTCGCCGCGGGGCCGCTGCTGCGCGTCGCCTACCTGCGGTTGGGGGCGCTGCCCGATCGGCTGCTGCTGGTCGCCCACCACCTGGTCGTCGACGGCGTGTCGTGGCGCATCCTGCTGGCCGACCTGGAGGATGCCTACCGCCGGCTGGAGCGCGGCGCGCCGCCGCGGCTGGCGGCGAAGACCACGTCGTTCAAGCAGTGGGCGCTGCACCTGACGGCGCTCGCCGCAGCCCCGCAACGGCAGGGTGAGATCGGCTACTGGACGGACCCGCGGCGGGCGCGGGTGGCGCGCCTGCCGGTCGACCTGCCGGACGGCGCCAACCTCTGGGGCAGCGCGCGCAGCGTCACGGTGAGCTGCGACGCGGCGGCGACGCGCGACCTGCTGCAGGCGGTGCCGGCGGTCTACCGCATCCAGAGCCACGAGCTGCTGCTGGCGGCGGTCGCCGCCGCCCTGGCGCAGTGGAGCGGGGCGACGTCGCTGCTCGTCGACCTCGAAGGGCACGGCCGCGAGGAGGAAAGCGGCGCGGGGTTGGACCTGTCGCGCACCGTCGGCTGGTTCACCACCCTCTACCCGGTGCTGCTCGACCTCGCGGCGGCCGGCGGTGGCGCCGAGGCGACGCTGCAGGCGGTCAAGGAGCAGCTGCGGCAGGTGCCCGACCGCGGTCTCGGCTACGGCCTGCTGCGCCACCTGAGCGCGGCGCCGGAAGCGCTGCCGCTGCGCGCCCTGCCCCCCGCCCAGGTGAGCTTCAACTACCTCGGCCAGGTGGACCGGACGCTGCCGGCGGCCTCGCCCTTCGCCCTGGCGCGGGAGCCGGCCGGCCCGGCGCGCAGCCCGCGCCAGCCGCGGTCCTACCTGCTGGAGATCGACGGCGTGGTCGCCGGCGGCTGCCTGCAGGTGACCTTCACCTACAGCGCCGACGTCCACCGGCGCGGCACCGTGCAGGGGCTGGCGGAGCGCTTCCGCACCCGGCTCGCCGAGCTGGTCGAGCACGCCCTGAGCTCGGCGGCGAGCGGCTGCACCCCGTCCGACTTCCCCCTGGCGCGGCTCGATCAGGCGGTGGTCGACCGGGTGGCGGACCGCGCGGTCGAGGACGTCCTGCCGCTTTCGCCGCTGCAGCTCGGCTTCCTGTTCCACGCGCTGCATGCGCCGGAGGCCGGGGCCTACATCCAGCAGCTGCTGGCAACCCTCGACGGCGCGCTCGACGCCGACGCCTTCGAGCGCGCCTGGCAGCAGGCGGTCAGCCGCCACAGCGTGCTGCGCACCGCGTTCGTCTGGGAGGGGCTGCGCGAGCCGCTCCAGGTGGTGCGGCGCGACGTGCACCTGGCGATCGAACGCCGCGATTGGACGGCGCTCGCCGCGGCGCAGGTCGACGAGCGCACCGCGGCGCTGGTCGAGGCCGACCGCCGGCGCGGCTTCGTGCTGTCGGCGGCGCCGCTCATGCGGCTCATCCTCATCGCGCTCCCCGGCGGCGGCCACCGGCTGTTGTGGAGCCATCACCACCTGATCCTCGACGGCTGGTCGGTGCCCAGCCTGCTCAAGGAAGTCTTCGACCTCTATCGCGCCGAGCGCGCCGGGAGCCGCGCCGCGCTGCCGCCGGCGCAGCCCTACCGCTCGTACATCGCCTGGCTGCGGGGCCAGGACCTGGCGGGCGCCGAGGCGTTCTGGCGCGCCGCCTTCGCCGGCTGCGACGTGCCCACCGCGCTGCCCGGTGCGGGCGGCGGCGAGATCGGCGAGATCCGCGAGCGGCTGTCGCAGCTGGCGCCCGAGGAGGGCGAGCGGCTGCTCGCCGCGGCGCGCCGCGGACGGTTGACTCCGGGCACCCTGGTGCTGGGCGCCTGGGCCCTGGTGCTGCGGCACCTGGCGGCGAGCGACGACGTGGTCTTCGGGCTGACCCTGTCGGTGCGGCCGGCGGAGCTGCGCGGCGTCGAGTCGATGGTCGGCGTGCTGCTCAATACGCTGCCGGTGCGGGTGCGCTGCGGCGGTGCGGCGCCCGCCGGGGCCTGGCTGCGCGAGCTGCAGGAAAACCAGCTGGCGATGCGCCAGCACGAGCACAGCCCGCTGTTCGACGTGCAGCGCTGGGCGGGGGTGCCGCGCGGCATGCCGTTTTTCGACAGCGTGGTGACCATCCAGAACTACCCGATCGATCCGTCGCTGCGCGAATCGGTCGCCGGCCTCGCGGTGCGCGAGGTGCGTTTTCTCGAGCGGGCGACGATCCCGCTCAGCCTGGCGCTGATGCCGGGCCCGCGCCTGCCGCTGCAGCTGCGCTACGACGGCGCGCGCTTCACGGCGGCGCAGGTCGACCGCTGGCTGCTCTACCTGCGGCGCCTGCTCGCCGCTTTCGCGCGGCTCGAGGACGAGACCTTGGCGGATCTCGCACGCCTGCTGGCGGCGATCGACGGCGAGGAGCGGGCGGCGCAGGAAAAGGCATACACCGACGAGGCGGCGGCGCGGTTCAAGCGGGCGCGGCGCCGCTCGGCGCCGGTCGGAAGCTGACGCGTGACCACTGGGGGGAGCCGAGCATGACGTCGCAGGCGATCGAAGGATTCCGCCTTTCGCCGCAGCAGGAGCGGCTGTGGCTGCTGGGCGGCGGATCGGCGCACGACCCCTACCGCAGCGTCGGCCGGGTGCGCATCACGGGACCGCTCGACGCCGCGGCGCTCGCCGCCGCGGCGCGCGCCGTCGTCGAGCGGCACGAGATCCTGCGCACCGTCTTCCGCACCATGCCCGGCATGGCGCTGCCGGTGCAGGTCGTGCTCGGCGAGCCCGCCTTCGGCTTCCGCGCGGTCGATCTCACGGCGCTGGAGACGGCCGAGCGCGACACCTGGCTGGCCGAGCTGGAGCGCGAGGCCCACGCCCCCTTCGATCTCGCCAACGGCCCGGTGCTGCGACTGATCCTGGCCACCCTGGCCCCGGCCGAGCACCGCCTCTTCGTCGCCCTGCCGGCGCTCTGCGCCGACGCGGCGAGCGTGGCGAGCCTGGTGCGCCAGATCGGCCGCGCGTGCGGCGCGCCGGCGCCGGCCGCCGAGCCGCCGCAGTACGCCGACCTCGCCGAGTTCTTCCACGAGCTGCTGGAGGCCGAGGAGATGGCCGCCGGCCGCGACTACTGGCAGGCGCGGGAGGCGCCGGCGAGCGGCGAGCCGGGGCTCCCCGGCGCGTCCGCGGCGGCGCTCGTCGCCGAGACGCTGCTCGCCGTGCCGCCGCCGGACGCCCTGCGCCGGGCCGGCGCGGCCGGCGCGGCGGCGCTCCCCACCGTGCTGCTCGGCGCCTGGGCGACGCTGCTCTGGCGGCAGAGCGGCGGCGCCGACGTCGTCGTCGCGGCGGCGCACGAGGGGCGCGCCTACGAGGGGCTGGAGGACGCTCTCGGGCTCTTTGCCCGCTTCCTGCCGCTGCGCCCGCGGCTCGCCCCGACGATGACTTTCGCCGCGGCGGTCGCGGCGCTCGCGGACGAAAGCCAGACGGCGGCGCGGTGGCAGGGGAGCTTCGTCTTCCGCCGGCCGGGGGCGGCGGGTGCCGGCGGTGCGGCGCCGGTCTTCGCGGCAGGGTTCAGCTTCCAGGAGGCGGCGCCCGCGGCCGCCTACGGCGCGCTCGGCTTCGCCATCGAGGAGATCGGCGCCACCGTTGAGCCGAGCCGCACGGAGCTGCAGGCGACGGTCGCCGGCGGCCGCCTGCTGCTGCGCCTGCGGCTGGCGCCCGGCGTCGCGCCGCCGCTCGGCGCCCATCGCCTGCTGGCGCAGCTCGTGACCCTCCTCGACGCCGCCCTAGCGCGGCCCGAGCGCCGCATCGGCGAGCTGCCGCTGCTGCCGCCGGGCGAGCGCCACCTGGTCTGTCAGGAGTGGAACGACACCGGCCACGCCTTCGCCGCGCCGCTCGTCGTGCCCGCGGCGTGCGCCGCCCAGTGCCGGGCGACGCCCGAGGCGATCGCGGTGGTGGACGAGGAGGGGCGCTGCCTCAGCTTCGCCGAGCTCGACCGGCGTGGCGAGCGGCTGGCGGCGGCGCTGCGCCGGCGCGGCGTCGGCGCCGACGACCGCGTCGGGATCGGCCTGGAGCGCTCGCTCGAGCTGGTGGTGGCGGTGCTCGGCGTGCTCAAGGCGGGTGCCGCCTACCTGCCGCTCGACCCCGGCTACCCGCGGGAGCGGCTGGCTTTCACCCTGGGCGACGCCAGACCGCGGCTGGTCCTCACCGCGCCGGCGCTGCAGAGGAGCTTCGAGGGCCAGGGCGTACCGCTCCTCGCCCTGGCGGAGGCGCTGGCCGGCGCGCCTGCCGGCGGCCCGTCTGGCGACCCTTCCGCAGCCGCCGGTGCCGACCACCTGGCCTACGTGATCTACACCTCGGGCTCGACCGGCCGGCCGAAGGGCGTCGCGGTCTCCCACCGGGCGATCGCCAATCGCTTGCTGTGGATGCAGCACCGCTGCCCGATCGGACCTGGCGACGGCGTGGTGCAGAAGACCGCCTTCGGCTTCGACGCCTCGGTCTGGGAGCTGTTGCTGCCGCTGATGACCGGCGCCCGGCTGATCGTGGCGCGGCCCGGCGGGCAGCAGGACAGCGCCTACCTGGTGCGGCTGGTGCGCGACCAGCAGGCGACCGTGCTGCAGCTGGTCCCCTCGATGCTGCAGATCCTGGCCGAGGAGCCGGGCCTGGGCGAGTGCACCGCGCTGCGCCGCCTGTTCTGCGGCGGCGAGGCGTTTGCCGGCGACTTGCAGCGCCGGTTCGCCGCCCGCCACGATGCCGAGCTGCACAACCTCTACGGACCCACCGAGGCGGCCATCGACGCCACCCACTGGGCGTGCCGGCCGGACGACGCGCCGACCGTCCTGCCGCTCGGCCGGCCGCTGGCCAACGTGCGCGTACACCTGCTGAGCGGCGAGCTGGAGCCGGTGGCCCCGGGTACCCCCGGCGAGCTCCACATCGGCGGCCGCGGCCTGGCGCGCGGCTATCTGCACCGCCCGGACCTCACCGCCGAGCGCTTTGTGCCCGACGCGGTGAGCGGCCTCGCCGGCGAGCGCCTGTACCGCACCGGCGACCTGGCGCGGCAACGCCCCGGCAGCGACGGCGTCGTCGAGTTCCTCGGGCGTACGGACCAGCAGGTCAAGGTGCGCGGCTTCCGCATCGAGCTCGGCGAGATCGAGGCGGCGCTCGGCCGCCACCCGGCGGTGGCGCGGGCGGCGGTCGCTCTGCGCGCCGGCGAGCGCGGCGACCGCCTTGTCGGCTACGTCGTGCCGCGCGGCCCGGCGGCCGCGGCAACCGAGCTGCGCGCCTTCCTGGCCGCGGTGCTGCCGGACTACATGCTGCCGGCGGCGATCGTGACGCTGGCCACTCTGCCGGTGCTGCCCAACGGCAAGCTCGACCGCGGCGCGCTGCCCGCTCCGCCGGCGGTGGAGGCGGAGCACGAGCCGCCGCGCAACCTGACCGAGGAGGCGCTGGCGGGCATCTGGAGCGAGGTGCTGGAGGTCGCCGGCGTCGGCGTCCGCGACAGCTTCTTCGATCTCGGCGGCCACTCGATCTCGGCGACGCGCATGGCGGCGCGGGTGCGCCAGGCGTTCGGCGTCGACCTGTCGCTGCGCGCCTTCTTCGACCACCCGACGATCGCCCTTCTGGCGCCGGCGATCGCGGCGGCGCACCGCGGCGGCGCGGAGGGGCCGGCGCCGCGGCCGCGGCCAGAGCGGAGCGGACCGGCGCCGGTGTCGTTCGCGCAGCGCCGGCTGTGGGTGCTCGATCAGCTGGCGCCGGGCAACCCGGCCTACAACATCGCCCTCGGTTTCCAGCTGCTGGGCGAGCTCGATCCGGGCGCCCTGGCCGCGGCGCTCCAGGCGGTCGTGGCGCGGCACGAGATCCTGCGCACGGCCTTCCCGGCGGCGGCCGGCGAGCCGCTCCAGGTGGTTGCCGGGGCGCTCGCCGTGGCGCTGCCGCAGGTCGATCTGCAGGCGCTGCCGGCGGCGCGGCGCGCTGCCGTCCGCGAGGAGCTGGCCGCGGCGGCGGCGCGGCGGCCGTTCGATCTCGGCCGGCTCCCCCTGCTGCGCGGCCTGCTGGTGCGCGGCGCACCGCGCGAGCACACCGCTCTGCTGGTGCTCCATCACATCGTGACCGACGGCTGGTCGAGCGGCATCCTGTTGCGCGAGATCGTCGCGCTCTACTCTGCCGCGCACGCCGGTCTGCCGGCGGTGCTGCCGGCGCTGCCGCTGCAATATGCCGACTACGCCGCCTGGCAGCTCGCCTGGCTGCAGGGCGACAGGCTGGCCGCGCAGCTCGCCCACTGGCGGCGGCGGCTCGCCGACCTGCCGGTGCTGGAGCTCCCCACCGACCGGCCGCGGCCGGCGGTGCAGACCTTCCGCGGCGCCACCCAGCCGGTGCTGCTCGCCGCCGCGACGCGCGACGGGCTGGCCGCCCTGGGGCGGCGGTGCGGCGCGACCCTGTTCATGACCGTGGCGGCGGCGCTGGCGGTCCTGCTCGCCCGCCTCACCGGCAGCCGCGACGTGGCTCTCGGCATCCCGGTGGCCGGCCGCACCCGCCCCGAGGTCGAGGACCTGATCGGGCTGTTCGTCAACACGCTGGTGCTGCGCGTCGACCTCGGCGGCGCCGCGGGCTTCGCCCAGGTCGTCGAGCGGGTGCAGGGCGAGGTGCTGGCCGCCGCGGCCTGCCAGGAGCTGCCTTTCGAGCAGCTGGTCGAGGCGCTGGCGGTCGAGCGCGACCTGGGCCGCAACCCGCTCTTCCAGGTGATGCTGGTCCTCCAGAACCGGCCGCGGCGCGACCTCGAGCTCGCCGGGCTGACCCTCCGCACGCTGCCGGTCCACACCGGCACCGCCAAGCTCGACCTGACGCTCGACCTGGTGGAGGCCGGCGGCGGCCTGGCCGGTGCCTTCGAGTACAACCGCGACCTCTTCAGCGCCGCCACCGTGGAGCGCTGGGCGCGCCACTTCGGCAACCTGGTGGCGGCGGCGCTGGCCGCGCCGGCGCGGCCCTTCGCCGAGCTCGAGCTGCTCGACGAGGCGGAGCGGCGCCAGATCGTCGCCGGTTGGAACGACACGGCCGTGGCCTACCGGCTCGCACCGCTGCACGACCTGGTCGCCGAGCAGGCGGCGCGCGCGCCGGAGGCAGTGGCCGTCGTGTACGGCAGCGAGCACCTGAGCCGCGCCGAGCTCGAGCGGCGCGCCGGCGGCCTGGCGCGCGAGCTGCGGCGCCGCGGCGTGGCCGCCGATGCGCCGGTCGGCATCTGCTGCGAGCGCTCGCTCGAGCTCCTGGTCGGGCTCCTCGCCATCCTCAAGGCGGGCGGCGCCTACCTGCCGCTCGATCCGTCCTACCCGGCGGCGCGGCTGGATTTCGTGTTGCGCGACGCCGGCGTGCGCCTGGTGGTCGCCCAGCGGCACCTTGCGGCCGCCCTGCCCGCGGGCGTCGAGCGGCTCTATGTCGACTCGCCGGCGGCGGCCCCCGGCGCGGCGGCGGCCGGCGGCGTCGATCTCGCGCACCTCGCCTACGTCCTCTACACCTCGGGCTCGACCGGTTCGCCGAAAGGCGCCATGGTGAGCCACGGCGGCATCGCCAACCGCCTGCTGTGGATGCAGGACGCCTACCGGTTGGGGGCGCACGACCGGGTGCTGCAGAAGACCCCGTACACCTTCGACGTCTCGGTGTGGGAGCTGTTCTGGCCGCTGGTCGCCGGCGCGACGCTGGTCGCGGCGCGTCCCGGGGGGCACCGTGACGCCGCCTACCTCGCGGCGCTCGCCGGCGAGCAGCAGATCACCACGATGCATTTCGTGCCGTCGATGCTGCAGGTCTTCCTGGAGGAGCCCGCGGCGGCGCGGCTGCCGTCGCTGGCCCGCGTCGTGTGCAGCGGCGAGGCGCTGCCGGTGGAGCTGGCGAACCGCGCCCTGCAGCGCTTCGCCGCCGGCACCGCGCTGCACAACCTGTACGGGCCGACCGAGGCGTCGGTCGACGTGAGCTCGTGGGCCTGCCGCCCCGGCGAGAGCCTGGCGGCGACGCCCATCGGCAAGCCGATCGCCAACCTGCGGCTCTACGTCGTCGATGGCGACCTGCAGCCGCTGCCGGTGGGCGTGCCGGGAGAGCTGATGATCGGCGGCATCGGTCTCGGCCGCGGCTACCTCGGGCGGCCGGACCTCACCGCGGCGAGCTTCATCCCCGATCCGTTCGCCGGCGAATCCGCAGGGCGCCTCTACCGCACCGGCGACCTCGCGCGCTTCCTGCCCGACGGCAATATCGACTTCCGCGGCCGCCGCGACTTCCAGGTGAAGATCCGCGGTTTCCGCATCGAGCTGGGCGAGATCGAAGCGGCGCTGGCGAAAGACCCCGCCGTGGCGCAGGCGGTGGCGGTCGCAGCCCCGGTCGCCGGCGATCTGCGTCTGCTCGCCTACGTCGTGCCGGTGGCGGGCGCGGCGCCGCGGCCGCCGGAGCTGCGCGCGGCGCTGGCTGTGGCGCTGCCCGACTACATGGTGCCGGCGGCGATCCTGGTCGTCGCCGCGCTGCCGCTGTCGCCGAACGGCAAGGTGAACCGCCGTGCGCTGCCGCCGCCCGAGACGCTGCTCGCGGCGGACGCCGCGGCCGCGCCGCGCACGCCGGTCGAGGAGATCCTGGCCGGCATCTGGAGCCGGCTCCTGGGCCGTGCCGCGATCGGGCGGCACGACCGCTTCTTCGACCTCGGCGGCCACTCGCTGCTCGCCACCCGGATGCTGGCGCGGTTGCGCGACGACCTGGGCGTCGAGCTGCCGCTGCGGGCGCTGTTCGAGCATCCCACGCTGGCCGGGCTGGCCGCCGCGGTCGAGAGCGCGAAGGGGGCAGCGGGCCGCACGGCTCCTCCCCTGCGGCGCCGCGCGCAGGTGGGGGAGGTGCCGCTCTCCTTCGCCCAGGAACGCGTCTGGTTCGTCGAGCAGCTGGTATCCGGCAACCCGGTCTACAACATCGCGGCGGTGCTCGGGTTGGCGGGCGACCTCCAGGTCGCCGCCCTGGCGGCGGCGTTCGCCGCCGTGGTGCGGCGCCAGGCGGCGCTGCGCACCACCTTCCACGACGTGGACGGCACGCCGGTGCAGGTCGCGGGGCCGCCGGCGCCGGTGCCGGTGCCGGTCATCGACCTCGGCGGCCTGGACGCGGCCCGGCGGACGGCGGAGACGCGCCGCCTCCAGGCTGCCGAAGCGCGCCGCCCGTTCGACCTGCGCCGCGGTCCGCTGCTGCGCGTCCACCTGGTGCGGCTGGCGGCGGCGGAGCACCAGGTGCTCTTCACCGTGCACCACCTGGTCGCCGACGCCTGGTCGATGGACCTGCTCGGGCGCGAGCTGGCGGCCCACTACGCCGCCTTCGTCGCCGGTGTGGCGCCGGCGCTGCCGGAGCTGGCGGTGCAGTACGCCGACTACGCGGCCTGGCAGCGCGAGTGGCTGACCGCCGAGGTGCTGGGGCGCGAGCTCGATTTCTGGGCGGAGCGGCTGGCCGGCCTGCCGGCGCTCGAGCTGCCGGCCGACCGGCCGCGGCCGCCGGTGCAGAGCTTCCGCGGCGGCCGCCGCTCGCTGGTGCTGCCCGACGGCACGCGCGAGCGCCTGGCCGCCCTGGGCGCGGCGGGCAGCGCCACGCCGTTCATGGTGCTCCTGGCCGCCTTCGCGGCGCTGCTCGGCCGCTATGGCGCGCAGGAGGACGCCGGCATCGGCTTTCCGATCGCCAACCGGCGCTGGACGGAGGTCGAGGCGGTGATCGGCTTTTTCGTCAACCTGCTCGTGCTGCGCATGGATCTCGCGGGCGAGCCGACGCTCTTGGAGCTGCTCGCACGCGTGCGCGACGCGGCGCTCGACGCCTTCCTGCATCAGGACGTGCCGTTCGAGCTGCTGGTCGGCCGCCTGCAGCCGGAGCGCGACCTCGGCCGCAACCCGCTCGCCCAGGTGGCGTTCCAGTGGCACCAGAGCCCGGGCGGCCAGGACGAGATGCCCGGCCTCACGCTCACCCGCCCGCCGCAGGAGGGGGCGGTGGTGCGCTTTGACCTGGAGCTGGTCGTCTCCGAAACGGGCGGGCGCGTCCTGGCGCACCTCGACTACGCCAGCGACCTCTTCGCCGACGCCACGGCGGCGCGCCTGCTCGGCCACTTCGCGAGCCTGGTGGCGGCGGGTCTCGACGCGCCGCGGCGCCGGCTCGGCGAGCTCGATCTGCTCGCACCGGCCGAGCGCCGGCAGCTGCTGCAGGTGTGGAACCGCCCCGCCGGGGCCGCCGCCGGCGACCCCGAGATGGCCGGCGAGGCGCTGCTGAGCACTCTTTTCGAGGCGCAGGCGGCGGCGCGGCCCGCGGCGCCTGCCGTGGCCTACGAGCTCGACGAGATGACCTACGGCGAGCTCAACGCGGCGGCGAACCGCCTGGCCCACCACCTGCGCGCGCTGGGCGTCGGCCCCGAGTCGCGGGTCGGCGTCTGCAGCGAGCGCTCGCTCGCCATGGTCGTCGCGCTGCTCGCCGTGCTCAAGGCGGGCGGCGCATACGTGCCGCTCGATCCGCTCTATCCGCGCGAGCGCCTGGCCTACCTGATGAGCGACGCCGCGATCGCGGTGCTCGTCGCGGAGCGCGGCCTGGCCGACGGCCTGGCGCCGGCCGGCGTGCCGGTCGTGGCGCTCGACGACCCGCAATCGTTCCAGGGCTCCGACGCGGACCCGCGGCCGCTCGCCGCGCCCGACAACCTGGCCTACGTCATCTACACCTCGGGCTCGACCGGCCGCCCCAAGGGGGTGATGGTCACCCACCGCCAGGTAGCGCGTCTGTTCGCCGCCACCCGCGAGCGGTTCGGGTTCGGGCCGGAAGACACCTGGACGCTCTTCCACTCCTACGCCTTCGACTTCTCGGTGTGGGAGATCTGGGGCGCGCTGCTGCACGGCGGCCGGCTGGTGGTCGTGCCGTACTGGGTCTGCCGCTCGACCGAGGCGTTCCAGAAGCTGATCGAGGGCGAGGGGGTGACGGTGCTCAACCAGACCCCATCGGCCTTTCACGAGCTGGTACGCGGCGAGGCGGCGGGCGGGCCGGCGGCGACGCCGGGGCGGCTGCGCTGGGTGATCTTCGGCGGCGAGGCGCTGCATCCGGCCGCGCTCGCCCCGTGGTTCGCGCGCCACGGCGACGAGCGGCCGCGCCTGGTCAACATGTACGGCATCACCGAGACCACGGTGCACGTGACGTGGCGGCCGCTGCAGGCCGCCGACGCCGCCGGCGGCGGCAGCCCGATCGGCGAGCCGATCGACGACCTCCAGGTGCACGTGGTGGACCGCCGGCTGGCGCTGGCCCCCGTTGGCGCCGCCGGCGAGCTGGTGGTGGGCGGCGGCGGCGTGGCGCGCGGCTACCTCGGGCGCCCCGACCTGACGGCCGAGCGCTTTGTGCCGGATCCGTTCGCCGGGCTGCCCGGCGCCCGTCTCTACCGCTCGGGCGATCTCGCCCGGCGCGGTGCCGCCGGGGCGCTGTCCTACCTCGGGCGCATCGACCACCAGGTGAAGATCCGCGGCTTTCGCATCGAGCTCGGGGAGATCGCGAGCCTGCTGGCCGGCCACCCGGAGGTCGCCGCGGCGGTGGCCGACGTGCGCGCGGACGCCGCCACCGGACCCCGGATCGTCGCCTATCTGGCGCCGCGCGGCGCGCGGCGGGAGGGCCTCGCGGCCGAAGTCCGGGCTTACGCGCGCCAGCAGCTTCCCGACTACATGGTGCCGGCGGCCTTCGTCCTCGTCGAAGCGATCCCGCTGACGGCGCACGGCAAGGTGGACCGCCGGGCGCTCGCCGAGCACGACAAGGCGGTGGGCGGCGAGGCGGAGGCCGGGGCGGCGCCGCGCACGCCGATCGAGCTGCTCATCGCCGCCGCCTGGTGCGAGCTGTTGGGGCGCGAGCGGGTGGGCGTCGCCGAGAGCTTCTTCGATCTCGGCGGCCACTCGCTGCTCGCCACCCAGCTGGTGGCGCGCCTGCGCCAGCTGTGCGGCGCCGAGGTGCCGCTGCGGGTGTTGTTCGAGGCGCCCACCTTGGGCGGCTTCGCGCAGTGCGTCGAGCAGGCCATCGCCGCCGCGTCCGGGGTGGCGCCGTCGCCGCCCATCGCGCCCCAGCCGCGCGACGGCGACCTGCCGCTCTCCTTCGGCCAGGAGCGCATGTGGTTTCTCGATCAGCTGGCGCCGGGGGCGCTCTACAACATGCCGCTCGGCCTGCGTCTGGCGGGGCGCCTGCGGCCGGCGCTGCTGCGCCGGGCCCTGGCGCTGGTGGTGGCGCGGCACGAGTCGCTGCGCACGGTGTTCCGCCGCGTGCCGGGCGGGGCGGCGCAGGTGATCCGGCCGCCGGCGCCGGTGGCGATGCCGCGGGTCGACCTCGGCGCGCTGCCGGCGGCGCGGCGCGAAGCGGAGGTGCGGCGGCTGGCGGCGGCCGAGGGGCGGCGGCCGTTCGACCTTGCCCAGGGGCCGCTGCTGCGCCTGGCCCTGCTGGCGGTCGATCGCGACGAGCACGTGGCGCTGCTCACCATGCACCACATCATCAGCGACGGCTGGTCGCTCGACGTCCTCATCCGCGAGGTGGTGAGGTTCTATCAGAGCCTTGCGAGCGGTGAGCCGGCCGGCGTGGAACCGCTGCCCATCCAATACGCCGATTACGCGCTGTGGCAGCGGCGGTGGCTGGACGCCGGGACGCTCGCCGCCCTCGTCGGCTATTGGCGCGGCGAGCTGGGCGACGACCCGCCGGTCCTGGAGCTGCCGACCGACCTGCCGCGCGGCGCGATGCAGAGCGGCCGCGGCCAGACGCTCTATTGCGAGCTGCCGGTGCCGCTGCTCGCGAGCCTCAAGCAGCTCGGCTCGCGCCAGGGGGTGACGCTCTTCATGAGCCTGCTGGCCGCCGTGCAGGTGCTGCTCAGCCGCTATGCGGGACAGAGCGAGTTCGCGGTGGGCACGCCGATCGCCGGGCGCAGCCGCGTCGAGGTGGAGGGCCTGATCGGCCTGTTCATCAACAGCCTGGCGCTGCCGGCGCGGCTGGCCGGCGATCCCAGCGGCGGCGATCTCCTGGCGCGGGTGCGCGACACCGTGCTCGGCGCCTACGCCCACCAGGACCTGCCGTTCGAGAAGCTGGTCGGCGAGCTGCGGCCGAGCCGCAGCCTCAGCTATTCGCCGCTGTTCCAGGTGCTGCTGGTGCTGCAGAACACCCCGCGCACCGCGGCGCAGCTGCCGGACCTTCATTGGACGCGCTTCGACTCCGACACCGCGACGGCGAAGTTCGACCTCACGCTGGCGCTGTCGGAGGACGACCGCGCCCTCCACCTGGCGCTCGAGTACGACAGCGCGCTGTTCGAGGCGGCGAGCATGCGGCGCCTGGTGGGGCACCTCGAAGCCCTGCTCCACGGTCTGGCGGCGGACCCGCAGCGGCGGCTCTCCCTGCTCTCGCTGCTATCGGCCGCGGAAGAGGCGGCGCTGCGCGGCTGGAACGCCACGGCGGCCGCCAGCTGGAACCGGCCGGTGCACGAGCTGATCGCCGAGCAGGCGGCGGTGCGGCCGGGCGCCGTCGCCGTCGCCTGCGGCGGCGGGGCGGTCACCTATCGCGAGCTGTACCAGCGGGCATCCGGGGTGGCGCGCCGCCTGGTGCGGCTGGGCGCCGGGCCCGGTGTGGCGGTAGCGCTGTGCTGCGAGCGCTCGGTCGAGGCGATGGTCGGCCTGGTGGGGATCTGGGAGGCGGGCAGCGCCTACGTGCCGCTCGATCCGGCCTATCCCGGGGAGCGTCTGGCGCGCATGGCCGGCGACTGCGGCGCCACGATCCTGGTCACCCAGGAAGGGTTGGGCGGACGCCTGCCGCTGGTCTCGGGCTGGAGCGGCGACGTGGTCGCCCTCGACCCCGGTGCGGCGGCGATGGCGCACGAGCCGCAGGGGGACGCGGTGCCGCCGCGGCGGCCGGTGACCAGCGAAGACCTGGCCTACATCATCTACACGTCGGGCTCGACCGGCGGACCGAAGGGGGTGGAGATCCCCCACCGCGCCCTGGCCAACTTCCTCTGGTCGATGCGCGGCGCTCCCGGTCTCGGCCCCGACGACGTCGAGGTGGCGGTGGGCTCGATCTCCTTCGACATCTCCTGCATCGAGCTCTGGCTGCCGCTGGTCAGCGGCGCCCGGCTGGTGCTCGCGACGCGCGCCGAGACCGAGGACGCGAGCTTGCTGCGAGAGCTGCTCGACGGCGCCGGGGCGACGGTGCTGCAGGCCACTCCCACCACCTGGCGGCTGCTGCTCCAGGCCGGATGGCGGGGGCGTCCCGGATTCCGTATCCAGTGCGGCGGCGAGGGGCTGCCGCCGACGCTGGCGGCCGAGCTCGGGGCGCAGCCGGGCATCTTCTGGCACCTCTACGGCCCGACCGAGACCACGGTCTGGTCGGCGGCGGGGACGCTCGCCGCGGGCGAGGCGATCCACGTCGGCACCCCGATCGCCAACACCGAGATCTACATCGTCGACGTCTGGGGCAACGTGCAGCCCGCGGCGGTGCCGGGCGAGCTGCTGATCGGCGGCAGCGGCCTCGCGCGCGGCTATCACCTGCTGCCGGAGCTGACCGCGGACCGCTTCGTGCCCGATCCGTGGAGCGGCCGGCCGGGGGCGCGCCTCTACCGTACCGGCGACCTGGCGCGGCGGCGCGCCGACGGCCGTATCGAGATCCTGGGCCGCATCGATCACCAGCTCAAGGTGCGCGGCTTCCGCGTCGAGCCGGGGGAGATCGAGGCGGCGCTGGTCTTCCATCCGGCCCTGCGCGAAGCGGTGGTGGTGGCGCGGGCGAGCGGCGGCGGCACGGCGCTGGTCGCCTACGTGGTGGCGGCCGAGGAGGGGGCGGCGCCGCCGGCCGACGAGTTGCGCGCCTTCCTGCGCCGCAGCCTGCCGGAATACATGGTGCCGTCGAGCTTCATGGCGGTGCCAGGCCTGCCCCGCAACCCCAACGGCAAGATCGACCGGCGGGCGCTGCCGGCGCTCGACAGCCGGCGCCCCGAGCTGGCGACGGCGTTCCTCCCTCCCGACAGCGACACCGAGAAGACGGTCGCGGCGATCTGGCGCAGCGCCCTCGGGGTCGCCGACGTCGGGCTCCACGACAACTTCTTCGATCTGGGCGGCCATTCGCTGCTGGTGGTCCAGGTGCAGGGGATGCTGGCGGAGCAGGTGGGGGTCACGGTGCCGATCGTCGAGATGTTCCGTCACGCGACGGTGAGCGCGCTCGCCGCCTACCTCGACGCCGGCCGCCTGGCGGCGCCGGAGGCCGGCCAGACGGACCGCGACGAGAGCGGCGCGCGGGCGGCGGCGCGGCTCGCGGCGCAGGCGTCGCGCCGGCGGCGGCCGCGACCGGCGGCCGCCGGTGAGGAGGTGGAATGAGCCGCGACGAGACGCCGTCCCACGCCAACGCGGTGGCCGTCGTCGGCATGGCCGGGCGGTTCCCCGGCGCCGCGAGCGTCGCCGAGCTCTGGCGCAACCTGTGCGCCGGGGTCGAATCGATCAGCGTGTTCGGCGCCGAGGAGATGGCCGCGTGCGGCGTGCCGCGCGAGCTGCTGAGCCGGCCGGACTACGTTCCGGCCAAGGGCATCCTCGCCGGCGTCGAGCTGTTCGACCACGAGCTCTTCGGTATCAGCGCCCGGCTCGCCCAGGTCATGGACCCGCAGCAGCGGCTGTTTCTCGAATGCGCCTGGGAGGCGCTGGAGGACGCCGGCCACGACCCGGAGCGCTACGCCGGGGCGATCGGCGTCTACGCCGGCAGCGCGCCCAGCACGTACCTGCTGCACCACGTGCTGCCCAACTACCGGCAGGTCGCCAACCTCGGCGAGCTGCAGATCACCGCCGCCAACGAGAAGGACTACCTGCCCACCCAGACGTCCTACAAGCTCAACCTGCGCGGCCCGAGCCTGGCGGTGCAGACCGCCTGCTCGAGCAGCCTGGTGGCGGTCCACCTGGCCTGCCAGAGCCTGCTCGGCAACGAGTGCGACATGGCGCTCGCCGGCGGCGTGTCGATCCGCTTCCCGGAGCGCAGCGGCTACCTCTACCAGGAGGGCGGCATCCTGTCGCCGGATGGCCACTGCCGCCCGTTCGACGCCGGCGCCCGCGGCACGGTGAGCTCGTCGGGGCTGGGGATCGTGGTGCTCAAGCGCTACGCCGACGCGGTGGCCGACGGCGACTCGATCCGCGCCCTGCTGCTCGGTTCGGCGATCAACAACGACGGGGCGCGCAAGATGGGCTTCACCGCTCCCAGCCTGGACGGGCAGGCGCGGGTGGTCGCCGAGGCGCTGGCGATGGCCGGCGTCGATGCCGCGACCATCGGCAGCATCGAGGCGCACGGCACCGGCACCGCGATCGGCGACCCGATCGAGGTCGCGGCGCTGCGGCGGGCGCTGGGCCAGGCGCCGCGGCGGGGCGGCGAGCGCTGCGCCCTCGGTTCGCTCAAGAGCAACATCGGTCACCTGGATACCGCCGCCGGAGTCGCCGGCCTGATCAAGGCGGTGCTTTCGGTCGAGCAGGGAGTGATCCCTCCCTGCCTGCACTTCACCGCGGCGAACCCGGCGCTCGAGCTGGCGGACGGGCCGTTCTTCGTCAACGACCGGCTGCGCGAATGGCGGCCGGCGAGCGGCCCGCGGCGGGCCGGGGTGAGCTCGTTCGGCGTCGGCGGCACCAACGCCCACGTGGTGCTCGAAGAGGCGCCGCCGCAGCCGGCGCGGCCGGCGCCGCGCCCCTGGCACGTGCTGGTGGTCTCGGGCCGCGGCGCCGCGGCGGCGGATGCCGCGTGCCGGCGGCTGGCAGGGCACCTGGAAGCCCATCCGGAGATCGCCCTTGCCGACGCCGCCTACACCCTGCAGGTGGGGCGGCGCGCATTCGACGACCGCCGTGCGCTGGTCTGCCGCGCCGGTGCCGCCGGCGAGGCGGCGGCGGTCGCGGCCGAGCGGTGGCGCGGGCGGCGAGCGAGCCGGCGCGAAAGGCCGGTGGCGTTCCTCTTCCCCGGCCAGGGTGCGCAGCATCCGGGCATGGCGGAGGAGCTTTACGCCGAGGAGGCGGTCTTCCGCGGCGAGGTCGACCGCGCCTGCGAGCGGATCGCCGCCGACGTCGGCATGGACCTGCGGCGGCTCATCTTCCCGCCGCCTGGGGAGCGTGCGGCGGCGGCCGAACGGCTGGCCGAGACGGCCATCGCGCAGCCGGCGCTGTTCGTCGTCGAGTACGCCCTGGCGCAGCTCTGGCGATCGCTGGGCGTCGTGCCGCAGGCGATGCTCGGGCACAGCGTCGGCGAGATCGTCTGCGCCTGCCTGGCGGGCGTCTTCGCGCCGGCGGACGCGCTGCGGCTGGTGGTGGCCCGCGGCCGCCTGATGCAGGTGCTGCCGCGCGGCGCCATGCTGAGCGTGGCGCTGCCGGCGGCGGAGCTGGTGCCGCGGCTCGACCGGCGGCTGGCGCTGGCGGCGGTCAACGCCGCCGACCGCACGGTGGTGTCCGGCGAGAGCGCGGCGGTCGAGGAGCTCGCACGGGCGCTCGCCGCGGCCGGCGTCTCGGCACGGCGCCTCGACACGTCGCACGCCTTCCACTCGCCGATGATGGAGCCGGTGCGGGCCGCGGTGGCCGAGCTGGTGCGCGGCATGAAGCTGGACACGCCACGGATCCCCTGGGTGTCCAACGTCACCGGCGGCTGGATCACCGCCCAGCAGGCGGCCGATCCGGCCTACTGGGCCGAGCACCTCTGCCGCACGGTGCGTTTTGCCGACGGTCTGGCGCTCCTCGCCGAGAAAGGGCACGCGCTCGTCGAGGTGGGGCCCGGCAGGACGCTGAGCTCGCTCGCACGTCGCGGCGGCGGCGGCGGCGGCGAGGAGCGGGCGCCGGTCGTTGCCTCGCTCCCCGCTGCCGGCGGGGGGCGGCCGCAGATCGCCGGCCTGCTCGACGGCGTGGCCGAGCTCTGGCTGTCCGGCGTCGCGGTCGACTTCCAGGCGTACCACCGCGGCGCGCCGCGGCGGCGCGTGCCGCTCCCCACCTACCCCTTCGCCAGGCAGAGAGCGTGGCTGGAGCCGGCCGCGGCGCGCGCCGCGGCCGCTCCCGCCGCCGGCTTGCCGCAGGGCCGACCCGCGGCGCCCGGCGCCGCGGCGCAGGAGGTTCTTGTGCCCGAGATCGAGACGGCCGAGGCGGCCGGCGTGATCCCCGCTCCCCCGCGCCTTGCCAGGATCCTGGCGACGCTGGGCGAGATCGTCAGCGACCTGCTCGGCATCCCCGCCGCAAGGATCGACGTCGACGTGCCGTTTCTCGAGGTCGGCATCGACTCGCTGGTGCTGATCCAGGCCAGCCAGGCGATCCACCAGCGCTTCGGGGTGAAGCTGTCGCTGGCCGAGCTGCTGGAGCAGTACACCACGCTGCGCCGGGTCGCCGTGGCGCTCGACGGCGCGCTGCCGGCGGCCGCGCTGGCCGAGCCCGTGCCTGCCGCCGCGCCGCCGGCCGCGGTGCCACCGGCCGCTCCGGCGCCGGTCGCGCCGCCGCCCGCCGAGGCGCCTGCCGCGCTGCCGGCGCCGGCCCTGCAGCAGATCGTCAGCGAACAGCTGCGGCTGATCGCGCGGCAGCTCGAGCTGCTGTCCAACGTCGGCCTGGCGGCCGGGGGCCTGCCGCCGCCTGCCGCGGCGGCGGGGCCGGTCCCGGCCGCGCCGGCGCCAGAGCCGGCGGGCAGCGCATCGTCGCCGGCGGCGGGCGCGGGCGGGGTGCACCCCTTCATGGCGGTGCCGGTGCTGGTCGAAGCGCGCGAGCTGGGCGCCGAGCAGCGGCGGCACCTTGCGGCGCTCGTCGCGCGCCACTGTGCCCGCACCGCCGAGTCCAAGCGGCGCACCGAGGAGCACCGGTCGCACCTGGCGGAGAACCGGGCCTCGGTCGGGTTCCGCATGCGCTGGAAGGAGATGGTCTATCCGCTCATCGTCGAGCGCGCCGCGGGCTCGCGGCTGTGGGACGTGGACGGCAACGAATACGTCGACCTGGCGATGGGCTTTTCGGTGCACCTGTTCGGTCATTCGCCCGGCTTCGTGGTGCGGGCCCTGGAAGCGCAGATGCGGCGGGGCCTGCAGCTCGGACCGCAGTCCGATCTCGCGGGCGACGTGGCGCGGCGCATCCGCGCGCTGACCGGCGTCGAGCGGGTGACGTTCACCAACTCCGGCACCGAGGCGGTGATGACCGCCCTGCGCCTGGCGCGCGCCGTCACCGGGCGCACCAGGATCGCGCTGTTCGACGGCTCCTATCACGGCTCCTTCGACGGCGTCCTGGCGCGCCGCGCGGCCGCGGACGGCGTGCGGTCGCTGGCCAGCTCGCCGGGCGTGCCGCGCGGCATGGTCGAGGACGTGATGGTGCTCGACTACGGTTCGCCGGCGGCGCTCGCGGCGCTGCGCGGCGCCGGCCAGCAGCTCGCGGCGGTGCTGGTCGAGCCGGTGCAGAGCCGGCGGCCGGGGCTGCAGCCGCGGGAGTTTCTGCACCAGCTGCGCCGGCTCACCGAGGAGACCGGCGCGGCGCTGATCTTCGACGAGGTGGTGCTCGGCTTCCGGATCCACCCCGGCGGCGCCCAGGCGTGGTTCGACGTGCGCGCCGACCTGGTGGCCTACGGCAAGGTGGTGGGCGGCGGCATGCCGATCGGCATCCTCGCCGGTCGCGCGGCGTACATGGACGCGATCGACGGCGGCCCCTGGCGCTTCGGCGACGACTCCTATCCGCGTACCGACAAGATCTTCTTCGCCGGCACCTTTTGCAAGCACCCCCTGGCCATGGCGGCGGCGCAGGCGGTGCTGCGGCACCTGCAGGAGGAAGGCCCGTCCCTCCAGCAGCAGCTCAACCGGCGCACCGCGGCGCTGGTCGAGGAGCTCAACGGGCTCCTGGCCGCCGAGCGGGTGGCGGCGCGCGTGCTCAGCTTCGCATCGCTCTTCCGCTTCGACTTTGGCCGCGATACCGAGGCGGCCGAGCTCTTCTTCTACCACCTGCTGGAGAAGGGGGTCTACACCTGGGAGGGGCGCAACTGCGCCCTGGCGACGGCGCACACCGACGCGGACCTCGCTCACATCGTGCGCGCGGTGCGGGAGACCGTCGCCGAGCTGCGCGCCAGCGGCTTCCTGCCGCCGGCCGGCGCGCCGCACGCGGCGGCGGCATCCGCCACGGCCGGTGCGGCCGGCGCCGTGGTGGAGCTGCCGCTGACCGCGGCACAGCGGGGCATCTGGGCGCTCTGCCAGCTCGGCGCCGCCACCGCGGGGGCGTTCAACGAGAGCATCCTCTGCCGCTTCGAGGGGCCGCTCGACGTCGCGGCGCTGCGCCGCGCCCTGCAGCGCGTGGTCGCGCGGCACGAGGCGCTGCGGGTGACCTTCGCCGCCGGCGGCGAGCGCCAGCTGGTGCGGCCGCGCATGCGGGTGGCGATCCCGCTCATCGACCTCGCCCCGCTCCCCGCGGCGGCCCGGGACGGCCTGGCGACGGCGCTCGCCGCCGGCGGCCAGGGGGATGAGGCGTTCGATCTCGTCGCCGGTCCGCTGCTGCGCCTGCGCCTCTACCGGTTGGCGCCCGAGCGCCACCTGCTCGAGCTGACCGTGCACCACCTGGTGACCGACGGCTGGTCGCTCGGCCTGCTGCTGAGCGAGCTGCGACAGATCTACACCGCCGAGCGCCAGGGCGGCGCCGTCGAGCTGCCGGCGCCGACTCCCTTTGCCTGGTACGTCGATCTCCAGGCGCGGCGCGACGGCGCCGCCTCGCGGCAGGCGGAGGAGTACTGGCTGGCCCAGTTCCAGGGCGAGGTGCCGCGCCTCGACCTGCCAGCCGACCGCGCGCGGCCGCCCTTCAAGACCTACGCCGGGGCGCGCCACACCCACATCCTGGGCGAGGATCTCCTGCCGCGGCTCAGGGAGCTCTGCCGCGGCGAGCGCTGCACGATGTTCATCCTGCTGCTGAGCGCCTACGAGGCGCTGCTGCACCAGCTCGCCGGCGCCGCCGACCTGGTCGTCGGTATCACCTTGGCCGAGCAGCCGAGCCTGGGCGCCCAGGCGCTCATGGGGTACTGCCTCAACGTGCTGCCGCTGCGCGTCGCGGCGGGGCCCGACCTCGCCTTCCGCGACCTCCTGGCGCACACCCGGCGGCGCCTGGCCGCGGCCCAGGAGCACCAGTCCTACGACATCGCCCGCCTGGTCAAGGCGCTGCGCCTGCGCCGCGACCCCGGCCGCAGCCCGCTGTTTTCGGTGGCCTTCAACCACGAGCGCGGCGAGGTGTGGAACCTGCCCGACGGACTGCGCATCGAGCAGGTGGGGAGCCCCAACGTCGGCGCCCAGTACGACCTTTCGTGGATGACCGTCGAGATGGGCGGCACGCTCAAGGCGCACTGCATCTACAGCACCGAGCTCTTCGACGAGGCGCGCGTCGCCGGTTGGGCGGCGCGCTACGAACGGCTGTTGCGGGCGGTGGCGGCGGACCCCGGCGTGTCGCTCGGGGCGCTCGCCGCGCTCCTCGCGCCCGCCGCGCCGACCCCGCCGGCCGCGGCGAGCGCGGCAGGCGAGCGGCTGCTGCCGCCGAACCCCGCCCCGGTTGCCTATCCCGGCGCCGAGCTCTGCCTGCACCAGCTGTTCGAGCGGCAGGCGCGACGGTGCCCGGACGCGCCGGCCGTGCGCTTCCGCGACCAGACGCTGACCTACGCCGAGCTCGACCTGCGGGCGTCGCGGTTCGCGGCACGGCTCAACCGCCTGGGCGCCGGGCCGGAGGTGCTGATCGGCGTCTGCCTCGACCGCTCCTGCGAGCTGATCGTGGCGCTGCTCGGCATTCTCAAGGCGGGAGCGGCCTACGTGCCGCTCGATCCGAGCTATCCGCGCGAGCGGCTCGACGCCATCCTCGGCGATCTCGCCGGCGGCGACGGCGGCTGGCCGTGGGTGGTCAGCCGCGAGGAGCTGCTCCCGGCGCTGCCGGAGCGCGTTTCGACGGGCGGCGCGCGGCTCATCCTGCTGCCGGAGCAGAGCGCGGTGGCGCCGCCGCGCCCCGCCGCGCCGCCGAGCGACCCCGAGCAGCTGGCCTACGCGATCTTCACCTCGGGCTCGACCGGCCGGCCGAAGGGGGCGATGAACAGCCACCGCGCGGTGGTCAATCGCCTGCTCTGGATGCAGCACACCTACGGCCTGACCGCCGACGACCGGGTGCTGCAGAAGACGCCGTTCAGCTTCGACGTCTCGGTCTGGGAGCTGTTCTGGCCGCTGCTCGCCGGCGCCACGCTGGTGTTTGCCGAGCCGGAGCGGCACCGCGACAGCGCCCACCTGGCGGACCTCATCCGCGCCGAGGGCATCACCACCGTCCACTTCGTCCCTTCGTTGCTGCGCGTCTTCCTGGAGGAGCCGGAGGCGGCGGCCAGCCGGCACCTGCGGCGCGTGATCGCGAGCGGCGAGGCGCTGGCGGTCGACCTGGTCGATCGCTTCTTCACCCTTTTCCCGGCGCCCGGCGGGCCGCTGCTGCACAACCTGTACGGCCCGACCGAAGCGGCGATCGACGTCACGTTCTGGCCGTGCGCGCCGGGCGCCGAGCGGATCCCCATCGGCCGGCCGGTCGCCAACACCCGCATCCACCTGCTCGGGGCGCTCGCGGACGGCCTGCCGGCGGTCCCCTGGGGTGCCGAGGGCGAGCTCTACATCGGCGGCGTGCAGGTCGGCCGCGGCTACCTCGCGCGGCCCGATCTGACCGCCCTGCGCTTCCTCCCCGACCCGTTCGCGGCGGCGCCCGGCGGCCGGCTCTACCGCACCGGCGATGCCGCGCGCTACGACGGCGACGGCGACATCGAGTACCTGGGGCGGCTCGACCACCAGGTGAAGATTCGCGGCTTCCGCATCGAGCTCGAGGAGATCGAGGCGGTGCTGCGCCAGCATCCCCAGGTGCGCGACGGCGTCGTCGCGGCCTGGGACGCGGCGCCGGGCGACCGCCGGCTGGTGGCCTACGTCGTGGTGCGCGAGGGCGCGCCGCCGGCGGCCGCCGAGCTGCGGCGCTTCCTGGCCCAGCGCCTGCCGGAGCACATGCTGCCGTCGCGCACCCAGCGCGTGGCGGCCCTGCCGCTGACGGCGAGCGGCAAGGTGGACCGCCGGTCGCTGCCTTCGCCAGAGGCGCAAGACGGTTGGGGCGAGGCCCCGACGGCGCCGCCGCGCACCGCCGTCGAGCGGCGGCTGGCGGCGATCTGGAGCGAGCTGCTGCAGGTGGACACGGTCGGCGTCCACGACGATTTCTTCGCGCTGGGCGGCGACTCGATCCTCGCCGTGCAGGTGACGGCGCGGGCGAACCAGGCCGGGCTCCGCCTGCTGCCGATCCAGATCTTCCGCGAGCCCACCATCGCCGGCCTCGCGGCGCTGGCCGCGAGCGCTGGCGGCGAGGCTCCCCCCGCCGCGGCGGGGGCCGTCGCCGCCGCGGCCCCGGCCGCTCCGGGGGTCGCCGAGCGCGAGTGGCGCCAGGCCGCCGCCCGGCTCGCCGGCGCCGGCCGGATGGAGGGGCTGGCGCCGCTCTCGCCGCTGCAGCAGGGGCTGCTGTTCCACAGCCTGGAGGGTCACGACCCCGAGCGCTACGTCCTGCAGCTGTCCTCGCTCCTCACCGGTGAGGTCGACGCCGCGGTGCTGCGCGAGGTGTGGCGGCGGCTCGCCGGGCGCCACGCGATCCTGCGCACGGCGTTCCTCTGGGAGGGGTTCGACGAGCCGTTGCAGGCCACCCTGGCCGAGGTCGAGATCCCGTTCGAGGAGGTGGACCTGGTGGCTCTCGCGCCGGCCGAGCAGGAGCGCTATCTCGATCGCCACCTGGCGGCCGACCGCGAGCGCGGCTTCGACCTGGCGGCGGCCCCGCTGCTGCGGCTGGCCCTCTTTCGCCTGGCGGCGGGGACGTACCAGTTCGTCTGGACCTACCCCCACCTCATCATGGACGGCTGGTCGGAGCGCATCGTGCTCGACGAGATCAACCGCCTGTATCCCGCGCTGCGCGCCGGCGCCGCGGCCGCGGCCGTGCTGCCGCCCGCGCCGCCCTTCGCCGCCTACGTCGAGTGGCTGCGCCGGCGCGACGACGCGGGGGCCGAGGCCTTCTGGCGCGCGGCGCTCGCCGGCTTCGCCGCGCCGACGCCGCTCGCGGGGCCGGCGGAGACGGTCGCCGACGCCGGGGCGGCCGGCGAGCCGGGCGTCGCGGTGGCGGAGAGCCTCTGGAGCCGGGAGGAGAGCGACCGGCTGCGGCAGTTCGCGCGGGGCGCGGGGCTCACCCTCAACACCCTGGTGCAGGCGGCCTGGGGGCTGCTGCTCGGACTCGCGAGCGGGCGGCGCGACGTGGTCTTCGGCATGACCGTCGCAGGGCGCCCGGCGGAGCTGCCGGGGGTGGAGTCGATCGTCGGCCCGTTCCTCAATACCCTGCCGGTGCGCGTCGCATGGCGGCGCGAGGACCGCCTGCTGCCGTGGCTCCAGGCGCTCCAGCGCGCCCTCTCCGAGCTCCGCGCCTACGAGTGGAGCCCGCTGGTCGCCGTCCAGGGGTGGAGCGGCGTGCCGCGCGGCGTGCCGCTGTTCGAGAGCCTGGTGATCTTCCAGAACCGGCCGCTGCTCGAGGCGGGCGACGTGGCGGCGAGCCCGGCTGGGCTCAAGGTGCGGAGCCGCGGCTATCGCGGTGGCCGCCACAACTATCCGCTCGGCCTGGAGGTCGATCCCGGCGCGCAACTCCGCCTGATGTTGGAGCACGACCGGCGGCGCTTGAGCGCCGCCGCCGCCGAGCGGCGCCTGGCGTGGCTGGGCGGCCTGCTGCGCGCCTTCCTCGGCGATCCGGACCAGCCGCTCGCCACCCTCGAGGCGGCGTTCGCGGCGGGCGCGCCGCCGGCGGGCGCGGCGGCGGCCGCGACGGCGGAGGCGCTGCCCGCGGGCAGCTACGCCGCGCCGCGCACGCCGCTCGAGGAGGTGCTCTGCACGCTGTTCGCCGATCTGCTGAAGGTCCGGCGGGTGGGCGTCGACGACGACTTCTTCGACCTCGGCGGCCACTCGCTGCTGTCGATGCAGCTGGCCTCCCGCGTGCGCGCGGCGTTCGGCGTGCGCCTGCCGGTGGGGGTCATGTTCACCGCCCGCACCGCCGCCGGCCTCGCCCACGCCGTCGAGGCGGCGCGCTTCCAGGTGCTCGACCGCGAGCCGGGGCCGATCGTGGCGGCGGGGGAGGGGGCGCCCAGGCCGCTCTCCTTCCAGCAGCGGCGCCTCTGGATCCTGCACCAGGCGAACCCCGGCGAGGCGGTCTACCACATTCCGAGCGCCCTGCGGCTGCGCGGGCCGCTCGACCGGGCGGCGCTCGAGCGCGCGCTCGCCGCGCTGGTCGACCGCCACGAGGCGTTGCGCACCAGCTTCGCGGTCGAGGGCGGCGAGCCGGTGCAGGTGGTGGCGCCGCCGGGACCGGTCGCGGTGCCCTGGGTCGACCTGCGCGCGACCGCCGCGGCGGAGCCGGAAGCGGCCGCCCATCGCCTGGTCCAGGAGGTGGTGGAGCGGCCGTTCGATTTCGACGGGCCGCTGCTGCGCATCCTGGTCGTGGCGCTCGCCGAGCGCGACCACGTCGTGGCGCTCGTGCTGCACCACATCATCGCGGACGGCTGGTCGATGGACATCCTGGTGCGCGAGCTGGTGGCGCTCTACCAGGCGTTCGTCGCCGGCGCCGAGCCGCGGCTGCCGGAGCTGCCCATCCAGTACGGCGACTACGCGGCCTGGCAGCGGCGCTGGCTGACCGGCGAGGTGCTGGCGCACCATCTCGACTTCTGGCGCGAGCAGCTCGCCGAACCGCTGCCGCGCCTGGAGCTGACCACCGACCGGCCGCGCCCGAAGGTCCCGACCCTGCGCGGTGGCACCGTCCACGCCACGCTCGGCGGCGCTCCCTACGCCGCGCTCCAGGCGGTCGGGCGGCAGCGGCTGGCGACGTCGTTCATGGTGCTCCTCGCCGCCTGGCAGACGCTGCTGCACCGCTACAGCGGCGACGAGGACATCGTCGTCGGCACGCCGGTCGCGGGCCGCGGCCGGATGGAGGTGGAGGGCGTCGTCGGCTTCTTCGTCAACACCCTGGTGCTGCGCGGCAACCTGGCCGGCGGGCCGCAATGGGTGGAGCTGCTCGACCGCGTGCGGCTGCGCTGCCTGGACGTCTACGCGCACGACGAGCTCCCCTTCGACCGCCTGGTCGAGGAGCTGCAGCCCGAGCGCCGCGCGCAGCAGACGCCGTTCTTCCAGGTCGCCTACACCCTGATCAACGCGCCGCGGGAGGCGTTCTCGCTGCGCGGCCTCGAGCTCCAGCCGTTCGGCGTCGAGCTGGCGATCGCCAAGTTCGACCTCACCCTGTCCGGCGTCGAGGCCGGGCCGGCCGCCGAGCTGCTGCTCGAGATCGAGTACAGCTCCGACCTCTACGACCGGGTGAGCGCCGAGCGCCTGCTGGGGCACCTGCACACCCTGCTTGCCGGCATCGCCGAGGACGCCGAGCGGCCGCTCGCCGCCCTGCCGCTGCTGAGCGCCAGCGAGCTCGAGCAGGCGGCGGCGGGGTGGAACCGCACCGCCACCTCCTATCCGCGCGACGCCCGCATCCACGACCTCTTCACGGCGCAGGCGCGGCGGGCGCCCGGCCGCACGGCGGTCGTCGCCGCCGCGCGCACCCTCACCTACGGCGAGCTCGACCGGCTGTCCGACGCGCTGGCGGCGCGGCTTGCGGCGCTGGGGGTGGCGCCGGAGGCGCGGGTCGGGCTGCTGCTCGACCGCGGCTGCGACATGGTGGTCGCCATGCTGGGGGTGCTCAAGGCCGGCGGCGCCTACCTGCCGCTCAACCCCAGCCATCCGCGCGAGCGCCTGGCGCTGATCCTCGACGACGCCGGCGCGGCCGTGGTGCTCACCGACGAGGTGCGGGCGGCGGCGGTGCCGCAGGGGGATTGGCGCGTGTTGCGGGTCGATGCGGCGGGTGCGGAGCCCGCCGCCCCGTGGGCGGATCGCGGCTGGCAGGGGGGGCCGGAGAGCCTGGCCTACGTGATCTACACCTCCGGCTCGACCGGCATGCCGAAGGGCGTCTCGGTGCCGCACCGCGCGATCGTGCGCCTGGTGCGCGACACCGACTACGTGGTGCTCGGCGAGGACGATTGCATCGCCCAGGTGTCGAACGCCGCCTTCGATGCGGCGACCTTCGAGATCTGGGGTGCGCTCGCCCACGGCGCCCGCTTCGTCGTGGTCGACAAGGAGACCGCGCTGACTCCCGCCGGCCTGGCCGCGGTGCTGCGCCGCGAGCGGGTGACGACGCTGTTCCTCACCACGGCGCTCTTCCAGCAGGTCGTCGTCGAGCAGCCGGAGGCGTTCGCGACCCTGCGCCAGGTGCTCTTCGGGGGTGAGGCGGTCGATCCGCGCTGGGCGCGGGAGCTCCTCGCCGGGCGGCCGCCGGAGCGGCTGCTGCACGTCTACGGGCCGACCGAGAGCACCACCTTCGCCTCCTGGCACCTGGTGCGCGAAGTGGCGCCGGAGGCGCGCACCATTCCTATCGGACTGCCTCTCGCCAACACCACGATCTACGTGGTGGACAGGGGGTTCACACCGGTGCCGGCAGGAGTGGCGGGCGAGCTCCTGATCGGTGGCGACGGCTTGGCGCGCGGCTACCTGCGGCGGCCGGACCTCACCGCCGAAAAGCTGGTGCCCGACCCCTGGGGTGCCGCGGGGAGCCGCCTCTACCGTTCGGGGGACCTGGTGCGGCGCGACGCCCAGGGGGCGATCGAGTTCCTCAGCCGCTTCGACCACCAGGTCAAGCTGCGCGGCTTCCGCGTCGAGCTGGGCGAGATCGAGGCGGCGCTCCTGCGCCATCCCGCCGTCGAAAGCGCGGTCGTGGTGGTGCGCCAGGACGCTCCGGGCGACAAGGCGCTGGCCGGCTACGTGGTGCTGCGCGGCGCCGGCCTCGACGTGCGCGAGCTCAGGACCTTTCTCAAGCAGACCCTGCCCGACTACATGGTGCCGAGCGGCCTGGTCGCGCTCGCCGCGCTGCCGCTCACCCCGAACGGCAAGGTCGACCGCGCGGCGCTGCCGGCGCCCGACCCGCGCGTGGAGAGCCGGGACGGCTACGTCGCGCCGCGGACGCCGCTCGAAGAGGTGATGGCGACGCTCTGGAGCCAGGCGCTCGGGGTCGAGACGGTCGGCGTCGACGACGACTTCTTCGACCTGGGCGGCAATTCGCTGCTGGTGACGCGGCTCATCGCCCGGCTGCACGAGACGTTTCACGTCGAGATCCCGGTGCGCCGCATGTTCGAGGCGCCGACGGTCGCCGCCATCGCCCAGGCGGTGACGCAGGAGCTGCAGGCGGGTGGCGGCGTGGCGATCCCCGACCTGGTGACCGTGCCGCGCGCCGGCGAGCTGCCGCTCTCCTTTTCCCAGCAGCGCCTCTGGTTTCTCGACCAGCTGCTGCCTGACGGCCACGTCTACAACATCTCGTCGTCGATCTGGCTCCAGGGCGCCCTCGAAGTCGCGCCCTTGCGCCGCGCGCTCAACGAGATCGTGCGCCGGCACGAGGTGCTGCGCAGCCGCTTCCTGGCGCGCGACGGGCGGCCGCTGCTCGTCGTCGAGCCGGCGGTCGACCTGCTCCTGCCGCTGGTCGACCTGCGGGCCCTGCCGGTGGCGGCGCGCTACGCCGAGATGCAGCGGCTGGCGCAGCGCGAAGCGCGCCGCAGCTTCCAGCTGTCGCAGGCGCCGCTTTTGCGCCTGCTCTGCGTGCGCACCGGAGCGGCGGAGCAGGCGCTGCTGCCGACCGTGCACCACATCGTCTTCGACGGCTGGTCGGCCAGCATCCTCTTCGGCGAGCTCGACGCGCTCTACCGCGCCTTCGCCGCCGGACAGCCCTCGCCGCTCCCCGAGCTGCCGGTGCAGTATCTCGATTACGCCGCCTGGCAGCGCCGCTGGCTCACCGGCGACGTGCTGGAGCGACAGCTCGCCTACTGGCGCCGCCAGCTCGCCGGGGTGCCGGCGTTGCTGGAGCTGCCGCTCGACCGGCCGCGCCCCTCCCTGCAGACGTTCCGCGGCGCCAACCGGTCGGCGGCGCACGCCGCGGCGCCGGCGCGCCGCATCCAGGAGCTCAGCCGCGAGCAGGGTGTCACGCCGTTCATGGCCATGCTCGCGGTGTTCACGACGCTGCTCCACCACTACTCGGGGCAGCAGCGCATCGCCATCGGCACGCCGATCGCAAACCGCACGCGCGCGGAGACCGAAAAGCTCATCGGCTATTTTGCCAACACCCTGGTGCTCAGCCCGCGGGTGGACGGCCGGCGCGGCTTCCGGGACCTGCTGCTCGAGGTGCGCGACGTGGCGATCGGCGGCTATACCCACCAGGACGTGCCGTTCGAGAAGCTGGTCGAGGAGCTGCAACCGCAGCGCAACCTGGCGCACCAGCCGCTCTTCCAGGTGATGTTCCTGTTCGAAGGGCGCACCCCGGCGGGCGGCAGCGTGGTGGCGCCCGAGATCGGCGCCGGCATCATCGACACCTCGCTCGGCGCCGCCAAGTTCGACATGACGCTCTTTCTCGAAGACGGCGGCGGGACGCTCCACGCCATGCTGGAGCACAACGTCGACCTCTTCGACGGGGCGACCGCCAGCCGGCTGCTCGAGCACTTCGGCGCCCTGCTCGAACAGATCGCCGCAGAGCCGCGGCGCGCTCTCGCCGAGCATTCGCTGCTGCGGCCGGCCGAGCGCCAGCAGCTGCTGCGCGAGTGGAACGACACCGAGCGCCCGTTCGCCGCCGCGGGCGGGCTGCAGCAGCTGTTCGAAGCCCAGGCCGATCTCCAGCCGGCGGCGACGGCGGCGCTTTCGGGGGGGCGCGCCATGACCTACGGCGAGCTCGAGGCGCGGGCGAACCAGGTCGCTCACCACCTGCGCGCGCACGGCGTCGCGCGCGGATCGCTGGTCGCGGTCTACCTGGAGCGGTCGCTCGAGATGCTCCCCGCCCTGCTCGGCGTGCTCAAGACGGGGGCGGCCTACGTGCCGCTCGACACCGGCTACCCGCCGGCGCGCCTCGAATGGATCCTGGCGCACCTGGAGATCGGCGCCGTCATCAGCCAGAGCGCGCTGGTGCCGGTACTCGCCGGTCTGCGGCTGCCGGCGCTCGCCAATATCCTCTGCCTGGACGCCGAGCCGGGCGCGGCGCCGCCGGCCGCCGCGGATGTCGCGGCGCGGGTGACGGCCGGGGTGGCGGCGCTGCCGGCGACGCGGGTGGCGGGCGGCGCCGGCGCCGACGACACTGCCTACATCATTTTCACCTCGGGTTCGACCGGCACCCCCAAGGGGGTGGTGGTGCGGCACCGGCCGGTGCTCAACCTGATCGACTGGGTCAACCGCGAGCACGGCGTCGGAGCGCAGGACCGGCTGCTGTTCATCACCTCGCTCTGTTTCGACCTCTCCGTCTACGACGTCTTCGGCCTGCTCGCCGCCGGCGGCTCGGTGCAGGTCGCCGCGGCCGACGAGGTGGGCGAGCCGCGGCGGTTGCTCGACCTGCTCCGCCACGCCGGCATCACGGTCTGGGATTCGGCGCCGGCGGCGCTCCAGCAGCTGGTCCCGCTGCTCGACGGCATGGGCGACGGCGAGGGCGGCCGGCGGCTGCGGCTGCTCCTGCTGAGCGGCGATTGGATCCCGGTGACGCTGCCGGACCGTGTGCGCCGGGTGTTCCCGGCCGGCCGCACGATCGCGCTGGGCGGCGCCACCGAGGCGACCGTCTGGTCGAACTCCTTTGCCGTCGGCGTCGTCGATCCGCGCTGGGCGAGCATCCCCTACGGGCGGCCGATCCAGAACGCCCGCTACCACGTGCTCGACGCCGGCCTGCAACCCTGCCCGGTGGGCGTGCCGGGCGATCTGTTCATCGCCGGCGACTGCCTGTGCTCGGTCTACGCAGCGGCGCCGGCGCTCACCGGCGAGCGCTTCGTGCCCGATCCGTTCGGGGGGCGGCCGGGCGGGCGGATGTACCGCACCGGCGACCGCGCGCGCTACCGCATCGACGGCAATCTGCAGTTCCTCGGCCGCGCCGATCACCAGGTCAAGGTGCGCGGTTTCCGCATCGAGCTGGGCGAGATCGAGGCGACGCTCCGCACCCATCCGGGGGTGGGGGAGGCGATCGTCGTGGTGCGCGAGGATCAGCCCGGCGACCGCCGCCTGGTGGCGTACCTGCTGCCGGCGGACGGCGAGCCCGTCGCGGCCGAAACGCTGCGCCGCCTGGTCAAGGAGCAGCTGCCCGAGTACATGGTGCCGGCGGCGTTCGTCCACCTCGAGGAGCTGCCGCTGACCGCCAACGGCAAGGTGGACCGCCAGGCGCTGCCGGCGCCCGGGCGGCCGGCGGTGCGCGACGAGCGGGCGCTGCTGCCGCGCGATACCGTCGAGCTGCGCCTGGTGCAGCTCTGGGAGGAGCTGCTCGACACGCGGCCGGTGCGCATCGACGAGGACTTCTTCGACCTCGGCGGCAACTCGCTCGTCGCCGTGCAGCTGGTGGCGCGGATCCACCAGGTCTTCGGCCGCGAGCTGCCGCTGGCGACGCTGTTCGGCGCCTCGACCATCCTGCGCCTGGCGCACGTGCTGCGCCAGGACCTCGCGGATCTACCGCTGTCGCCGCTGGTGGCGATCCAGCCGCAGGGCCGCCTGGCGCCGCTGTTCTGTGTCCACGCGATCGGCGGCGAGGTGCTCTCCTACTACGAGCTGGCGCAGAGCCTGGGGCTGGACCAGCCGGTCTACGGCCTGCAGGCGCCGGCGCCGGCCGAGATCGGCGGCCAGGTCGTCACGCTCGAGGAGACGGCGGCGCGCTACGTCGCGGCGATCCGTGAGCGGAGCCCGCACGGGCCGTACCACCTGGCCGGCTACTCCTACGGCGGCGTCGTCGCCTTCGAGATGGCGCACCAGCTGCGGCGGCAGGGCGAGGAGGTGGCGTTGCTGGCGCTGCTCGACGGGTTCTCGCCGCTGGTGGCGCGGCGCGGGCGGCTGCGCAGCGACGTCATGATGCTCGCGGCCCTGGCGCGGGAGCTGGCGCGGCGCTCCGGCCGCGCCTTCGAGCTGACCAACGCCAGCGTCGAGGCGATGCCGCCCGACGCCGCCATCCGCCACATCCTCGATCGGCTGCTGGCGACCAGCCTGCTGCCGCCCGCGACCGATCTTGACTGGGTGCACCGCTTCCTGCACGGCATCCGGGCGCGCGAGGCGTCGCTCGCCGACTACCAGCCGCAGGTGTACGACGGAGATCTGACGGTGTTCTCTTCGACCGAGGTCGATGGCGAAACCGCCAGGATGTTCCTGGACCTGGGCATCGACCTGCACGACGCGGCGCGCGGCTGGGACCGGCTGGCGAGCCGGCCGGTGCGCGTCTTCCGCCTGCACGGGTATCACGAGACGATCCTGCAGGCCGGCTGCGTCGAGACGCTGGCCGGACACCTCCGCGACTGTCTCGCGGCGTGCGCCGCCGAGCGCGCGGCGGCGGTCTGAGGGGGGCGCGATGGAACTTGCCAACGTTCGCGCCGTGGTGACCGGAGCCGCTCGCGGTCTCGGGTGGCACTTTGCGCTCGGCCTGCTGGGCGCCGGTGCCGGCGTCGCCGCCGGCGACCTCGACATCCCCGGTCTGCGCCAGCTCAAGCAGGCGGCGGCGACGCTGCCCGGCACCCTGGTGGCGTCGGCGCTGGACGTGGCGGACGAGGCGTCGGCGGCGGCGTTCGTCGATCTCGCGTGGACGCGGCTCGGCAGCTGCAACGTGCTGATCAACAACGCCGGCATCCTGCGCGACGGCGTTCTGGTGAGCCGCGAGCCGGGGGGGACGCGCAAGCTGCCCAGCGCGCAGTGGGACCGGGTGCTGGAGGTCAACCTCAAGGGGCCGTTCCTGCTGGCGCGCGAGTTCGCCGCGCGGTGGGTGGAGGCGGGGGACGGCGGCGGTCTGATCGTCAATATCTCCTCGCTGGCGCGGGCGGGCAACGCCGGGCAGTCCAACTACGCGGCCGCCAAGGCGGGGCTCGACGCGGCGACGCGCACCTGGGCGCTGGAGCTGGCGCCGTTCGGCATCCGGGTCGCCGGCGTGGCGCCGGGAGTGATCGATACGCCGATCCTGGCCGGGGTGTCGGCAGCCGCCCTCGAAGAGCTCAGGAAGGCCATCCTGATCGGGCGCCTGGGGCGCCCCGAGGAGGTGTGGCAGGCGGTGCGGTTCGTCATCGAATGCGATTTCTTCAACGGCCGGATTCTCGAAGTGGACGGCGGAGCTCGCATGGGCGCCGTGTGAGCGTGCCGCGAGAGAACCGGCGAGAGCCAGAGAGCTGAGGGACCAACGCCATGTACGTGCTGGGTGTTCACGGTGGGTTGCGGCGCGATTTCGAAGAGGGCGGCACGGACTATCGCTGGCACGACAGCGCCGCGGTGCTGGTCAAGGACTACGAGGTGATCGCCGCCATCGAGCAGGAGCGGCTCAATCGGGTCAAGCATTCGAACGCCTTCCCCGCCGACGCGGTGCGCTGCTGCCTTGCCGAGGGCGGCATCGGGTTGGACCAGGTGGATGCCGTCGCGGTCAACCTGTCGCGCGCCACGGTCGATCTGCTGGCGATGACGCACACCCTGGAGAACCGCAACGAGACGGTGCTTTCCGGGGCGGACCTGCTGGCGGCGCTCTTCCGGCGCGAGTTCGGCGCCGACGTGTCGCGGCGGCTGCGTTTCTGCAACCACCACCTGGCGCACGCCTACAGCGCCTACCATGCGACCGACTTCGAGCGCTCGCTGGTGATGACGGTGGACGGCGACGGCGACGGCCTGTGCGGCATGGTGCTGGTCGGCCACGGCGACGACCTGCGCAAGCTGCGTGAGTACCCGGAGCACAAGTCGCTCGGCAGCTGGTACGTGACCATGATCCGCATCCTCGGCTACAGCCGGTTCGACGAATACAAGGTGATGGGGCTCGCGCCCTACGGCGATCCCAAGGTCTACGGCGAGCTGTTTCGCAGCCTCTACCGCTTGCTCGACGACGGCGAGTACGAGCTGCTGCCGACGACGCGCCAGTTCTTTCAGCTCGATCGCGCCGGGGTCCTTGCCCACATCCGCAAGAAGGCCGAGCCGTTCACCCAGGTGCACAAGGATCTCGCCGCCGCCCTGCAGGCGGCGCTCGAAGACATCGTGATGCACATCCTGCGGCACTTCCAGCGCGAGACGCGCGAGGAGCGGCTCTGCCTGGCCGGCGGAGTGGCGCACAACTGCAGCCTGAACGGGCGGATTCTCTACTCCGGCATGTTCAAGGAGGTCTTCGTGCAGCCGGCGGCGCACGACGCCGGCACCACGCTCGGCGCCGCCTGGTCGGTGCTGCACGAGGCCGGCATCCGGCGGCCGCGGCGGCGCATGACCCACCTCTACCTGGGCCGCGGGATCGGCGGCGACGGCGAGATCGAGCGCGAGCTCGCGGCCTGGCGGGATCTCGTCGACTTCGAGCCGGTCGCGGGGATCGCGGCGCGCACCGCGCGGCTGCTCGCCGACGGCGCGGTGGTGGCATGGGTGCAGGGGCGCTCCGAGTTCGGGCCGCGCGCCCTCGGCAACCGCAGCATCCTCGCCGACCCGCGGCCGGCCGACAACAAGGAGCGGATCAACCGCATGGTGAAGAAGCGGGAAGGGTACCGCCCGTTCGCTCCGTCGGTGCAGCAGGAGCGGGCGGGCGAGTTCTTCGTGGTGACGCCGGCACAGCCGGACTACGCCTTCATGATCTTCGTGCTCGACGTGCAGAAGAGCCGTCAGGCGGAGCTCGGCGCGATCACCCACGTCGACGGCACGGCGCGCGTGCACACCGTGGCGCGCGAGGCGAACCCGCGCTACTGGGAACTGCTAGACGAGTTCGGCAAGCTGACCGGCGTGCCGATGCTGCTCAACACCTCGTTCAACAACCACGCCGAGCCGATCGTCGATTCGGTCGAGGATGCGATCGTCTGCTACCTGACGACGGGGCTCGACTACCTGGTGATCGGCGATTTCCTGGTCAGCAAGCGCGCGGAGGCGGAGGCGCGGGTGCTCGAGCTCGCCGCGAGCCTGGCGCGCACCAAGAAGCTGGTGCGCCGCACCTCCCCCGACGGGGCGCCGCAGGGGCGGGAGCGGGAGCCGGCGTATTCGATCGACAGCATGGCAAGCGCCTATTTCGGCGAGACCCGGGCGCCGATCTCGGCGGAGCTGTTCCATCTCCTGGTGCGGGGCGGCGGCGGCGGCCTGGGCGCGGCGGCGCGAGCGTCGGGGATCGCCTCGCCGGAGGCGCTCGGGCGTCTCGCGGCGGAAGTGCAGGATCTCTGGGGGCGCCGCATGATCGCTCTGCGCCCGCCCGCCAACTGACCGCCGTCTCGTGTTCAACTGCAAGGAAAGGGGAAGTGTGCGATGAAGAAGGCGAGAGTCATCCTCAACGATCCGGCGGAGCCGCCCTTCCGCGGTTCGCCCTCGGTGATCAACGCGGCGCTCAACGATACCCTGCGCGGACTGGGCTATGAGCTGGCGTGCCTGTACGGCCGGCGCAACTGGCGGGAGGCCGGCACCTTCCTGCCGGTCGAGGAGGCGCGGCAGGTGGTGCGGCTGCGCGCCCAGGGGGAGTTCGACCTCGAGGTGCGCTGCAACGTTTCGGTGGTGCAGTACCCGTTGGTGCGCCAGGGGGCGCAGAAGAACGTGGTGTTTTTCCATGCGCTCGTCGGCTATCCGGGATGGTGGCTCGGCAACCAGGTCGTCGACGGCTTCTGGTGCAACTCGGACTACCTGGCACGGGTGGTCGCGTCGCTCCTGGCGACGCCGGATTGGGAGCGCGGCGCGCTGCTCGACCCGCGGGCGTTCGCGCTCGCCGGCCGCATCACCCTTCCCCTGCCCTGGCTCGACCGGCCCGAGGGCGTCCTGGTGGACGGGCCGGAGGCGCTGCCGCAGATCGCCGAGGAGGCGTTGCAGGGCAACGACATCCTGGGCCACTGCGTGGCCGGCAAGCTGGACGAGAAGGCGGTCTACAGCACCATGCTGGCGCTCAACATGATGGCGGCGCAGGGCGGGCTCGGCCGGCGCTTCCGGCTGTTCGTGGAACGGTTTCTCTACGACGGCATGAAGGGCGCGCTGAGCGCCGACACCGGAGCGGTGCCGTCCGAGTTCGCGCCGCTCAAGGCGGCCTTGGGGCAGCTCGGCATGACGATCGACGACATCCTGATTCCGGTGCCGAGGCTCGCCCAGGCGGCGCTCTTCCGGCTGATGCGGGGATGCCGGTTCGGGCTCTTCTATCACTGGTTTCCCGAGCCGTTCGGGCTCCACCCCCTGGAGTCGGTCTGCCTGGGATGCCCGATCTACACCAACGGCGCCGGCAACCTGCGCTACCTGTTGCCGGAAGGGCACGGCATCACGGTGTTCGAGACCGAAGGCATGGCGTTCGGCAACGTCGCCGAGTACCGCGCGGTGGCGGAGCGGATCTTCCGCGACGCGGTGCTGAGCCCGGCGGCCGCCGGCGCGGAGGCATGCAGGCGCGGCGCCGACTACATCGCGCGCACCTACACCCGCGAGGCGATGCGGCAGGACGTGGCGGCGCGCCTGGCGGCGCTGACCGAGGCGCCGGTCGAGACGGCGCTCGCGGCGACGCGGGTGGCGCTCAGCCCGCTCGTGCGCTCGTGGAACCCGCAGAGCCGGCGCGTCGTCTCGGACTACCGCAGCGTCGAGTTGAGCGCCGAGCAGAGCGCAACGCTCGGCGAGGTGGTGGGGCGGTCGGGCGGCGACGTCGGCGGCGACCGCGCGCTGCGCGAGCGGGCCGGCGAGCTGTTCGATCTGGGCGTCCTGGCACTGCAGCCGGCGGCGGCCGGCGGCGCGCCGGCGGAGGCGGGGTGACGCGGCGGCGCTCAGATCTCGAGCACGATGCCTTCGGTGGCGCCGTGCGCCGAGTTGATCACGCCGTCGCCGGTCCCCTTGGGCATCATGCGCAGGAAGGCTCCGCCGTAGAGCTTGCCGAAGCAGAAGAGGCCCCAGATCACGTCATGCGCCGTCCAGCCGTGCGGGCCGGCCTGGTAGAGATAGGGTTTCGATTCGACGAACTCCTGCGCCAGCCAGCCGGCCTGGCCCAGGGTCGCGCCGACGATCGATTGCCAGTCGGTGGGGGAGGTGTGGCGCCCCACGTGAACGTCCATTCCCTTGAGGCCGTGGGCCGGTTTGATCACCAGGTCCTGGCGATGCTCCATGAGGATGTCGCGCAGCGGACCGCTCGCGTCGCGGAAGGAGGTGTGCGCGGTCGTCAGGTCGCGCGACCAGGGTATGTGCTTGGCGATGAGCTGCCGTTCGGCGGCGGAGAAGGCGTCGGAGTCCGCATGCCGTGAGAGCAGGCCGAGGTTGCGCTTGTCGCTCAGCAGCGGGCCCAGGGGGCCGGGATAGAGGTTTACCCGGCCGCTCTTGAAAGCGCGGAAGATCTGCTCCGATTCGTTCGGATACATCTCGACGATCGCATGGATCGGCCAGCCGTTTTCGTGCACCATCCCGTTGCGCACCGTCATGCGCTCGTAGCTGCACACCCGCACCTGGCCCTCGAGCCCGCGGCCGTCCGCTGCGAGGATGCCGGCGTAGAGACGGTTGAACGCCCGCAGCTCCTGGGGATCGTTGACCTGGTGATCGGGCGGGAAGGCGATTCCGAGGTTGAGGGTACCGCCGGCGCAGACCGCGGTGTCCAGGTTGTCGAGCACCACGTGGCGGAAGAGCAGGGCGAACGGATCGCGGTGGCGGGGCCGCAGCGCATGCTCCTCATGGAAGCGCGAGAGCACCGGGTGATCCATGAACGAGCGCGCGAAATAGCGCATCTGCCAGCCGCCGAGCGAGCCGGCGTTCACCTCCAGGACCTTGAAGCCGTGCTCGGCTTCGATGAAGTCGTGACGGACCACGAGTCCCGGCAGGCCGTTCGGCGGCTCCAGCAGGAGGTCGACCAGGGTGGGATCGGGGATGGCGTAGAAGTCGGCGATGCGGCGGCTGTCGTTGGCGAAGACCCGTGCGAGCAGGGTGCGGATGAGGTCGGTGACGCCGACCGTGGCGCTTTCGATCTCGCGCAGCTTGTCCTGGTCGATATAGGTGGGCCAGGCTTGGATCGAGAAGTAGCGGCCCAGGGAGGTGGCGCGCAGCCAGTCGGGGTAGCCGGTCGCGAGATGATCGATGGGCCGGGCACGGGCGGGATCCTCCCGCATGTAGTTGAGGAAGCGACGCGAAGTGATGACCCCGTTCACCATGGTTTCGATCGCGGCAAGAGGTGATCGATGGCTGAGTTGATCAAGTTGTTTGGCATGCTTTTTCGCTTCACGCGCGGCAACCCGCGCCTGGTCCGGCTACAGGTGCTGGCGCTGGTGGGAACGTCGATCGTGGCGGGCCTTGCGAACACCGGCCTGCTGGCGTTGATCAACGCCAGGATCGGCCGCCTGACCGAGCCGGCAGGGCGGCTGGTATGGATCTTCGCCGCTCTTTGCGTGCTTCTGCCCCTGACCCGCTTTGCCTCGCAGGCATTCCTGGTACACATGTCGCAAAATATCACATACGACTTGCGAATGACCTTGAGCCGGCGCATCCTGGCGGCGCCCCTGCGCACCCTGGAGGAGCTCGGCGCGGCGCGCCTGCTGGCCACGGTGACCGAGGACATCGGCACCATCATCAACGCCCTCACCAACGTGCCGCTCGTCTGCCTGCAAACAACGGTGGTGGTCAGCTGCCTGATCTATCTCGGCTGGCTGCATTGGGGCCTGCTGCTCGTGGTCGTCGCCTTCGTCACCGTGGGCGTGATCAGCTACCGCACGCCGCTGCGCCGCTCGCTGCGTCATTTTCATCTGGGGCGCGAGAGGTGGGACGAGGTCTTCGAGAGCCTGCGCGGGCTCACCTCCGGGGTCAAGGAGCTCAAGATGCACGGCGCGCGGCGGGCCGACTTCTTCGCCCGCAAGCTCGAACCGGCCGCGGTGGACCTGCGGCGTCATTTCATCGCCGGCGCGACCATCTCCGCCGTCGCCAACAGCTGGGGGCAGGTGCTCTTCTTCGTGATCATCGGCCTGCTGCTCTTCGTGCTGCCGGGGAGCGTTTCCCTGAGCCCCAAGGTGCTGGTCGGCTACACCCTCACGATCCTCTACATGCTGACGCCGCTCGACGTCATGCTCAACGTGCTGCCGACGCTCGGCCGCGCCGTCATCTCGGCGCGCAAGATCGAGCAGCTGGGGCTGTCGCTCGACGGCGCCGCGAGCGAGCCGGTCGAGGCCGGTGGCGTGCCGGCGCTCGGCGGGTGGCGGTCGGTCGAGCTGGCCGCCGTCACCCATACCTTCTACCGCGAGGACAGCGACGACAACTTCACGCTCGGTCCCATCGACTTGCACATCAAGCCCGGCGAGCTGGTCTTTCTGATCGGCGGCAACGGCAGCGGCAAGACCACCCTGGCAAAGCTGCTGCTCGGCCTCTATCGGCCGGAGAGCGGCGAGCTGCGCCTGGACGGCAGGACCGTCACCGACGCCGATCGCGACGCCTATCGGCAGCTCTTTTCCGTCGTCTTTTCAGATTTTTTTCTTTTCGATCTGCTGCTCGGCCTGCCTGACCCTCACCTGGACGACAGCGCCCGCGGCTATCTGCGCAAGCTGCATCTGGAGCGCAAGGTGCGCGTCGAGCAGGGGGCGCTCTCCACCCTCGACCTTTCGCAGGGGCAGCGCAAGCGCCTCGCCCTGCTCACCGCCTACCTGGAGGACCGCCCCATCTATCTGTTCGACGAATGGGCCGCCGACCAGGACCCCCAGTTCAAGGAGATCTTCTATCTACAGCTCCTGCCCGAGCTCAAGGCGCGCGGCAAGACCGTTGTCGTCATCAGCCACGACGACCAGTATTACGGCACCGCCGACCGCCTGGTCAAGATCAACTACGGCCAGCTCGAATACTCCGGCGGCGTTGGCGAATATCTCGCTGCGCTGGCCGCCCAGCGTCCGCCTGCGGACGCCCTGGCGCCGGCGGAGTCGTGAGACTTCGCGACGGCGGCGACGGCGACGATCAAGGAAGACGACGCCGGATTGGCAAAACGCCGTCGACGCATCAGCGGACTTGTTGCAAACACTTATTGGCGCTATGCTTGGAACGCCGCCCGACGGCGCGCCGCCGCGCCGCCGCGCCGCCGCAAGAAAGGATAGCCCGTGATCGACAACCCCGAGAGCGCCCCTGCCGCAGGCGGGATTCAGGGTCGGGCGCGGCGCCGCTCCATCGGTCTGACGCTCGAAAACCTGATCGAAACCCGCACCCTGACACCGCTGGGCGAGCTGCCCCTGGTGATCTCGCCGCGCGTCCCGGGGCTCGATCTCGCGGTGTGGGCGGCCGATCAACGCGGCTTCGTCGAGGCGAGCCTGCTGCGTCACGGCGGGATCCTCTTCCGCGGTTTCGCCATCGATCAGCCGCAGAAGCTCGAGACCTTCATCCATGCGATCTCCGGCGAGGCGCTCGAGTACCGCGAGCGCTCGTCGCCGCGCAGCGCCGTCGAAGGCCGTATCTATACTTCGACCGACTATCCGCCGACGCACTCGATCTTCCTGCACAACGAGAACTCCTACCAGACCGTCTGGCCGCTCAAGATCTTCTTCTGCTGCCAGACCCCGGCGGCTGAGGGCGGCGAGACGCCGATCGCCGACTGCCGGCGCGTGCTCGCCGGCATGGACCCCGCGGTGCGCGACCGCTTCATCGACAAGGGGTGGATGTATGTGCGCAATTTCGGCGACGGTCTGGGGCTCGACTGGCCCACGGTCTTCCAGACCTCCGACAAGGCCGCGGTCGAGGAGCACTGCCGCAAGAGCGGCATCCAGGTGGAGTGGAAGGCCGGCGATCGCCTGCGCACCCGCGCCATCCGGCCGGCGGTGACCCGGCATCCGAAGAGCGGCGAGATGCTCTGGTTCAATCACGCTACCTTCTTCCACGTCTCGACCCTGGCGCCCGACATCCGCCGGGCCCTGCGCGCCGAGTTCACCGACGACGAGCTGCCGGCCAACACCTATTACGGCGACGGCAGCCCGATCGAGCCCGAAACGCTGGATCATCTGCGCCGTCTCTACGAGCAGGAGACGCTCTGCTTCCCATGGGAGAAGGGCGACGTCATGCTGCTCGACAACATGGTCGTCGCACACGGCCGCTCACCCTTCCGCGGCGAGCGCAAGATCCTGGTGGGCATGGCCGAGCCGGTACAGCGCGAAGCTTGACCGGCAGCGCTCGCCTCCCTCCCCCCAGGCCCGATTGCGGGCGCGCCGCAATCGGGGCAACCCAGGCAGACCTCGCGGAACGCGGGGGCCGGCGCCGCCAGGTCCTACTGGGGCGCAGCAGCTGGCAGTGCCAACCCGAAGGTGGCGCCGGCGCCTGGGGCGCTGCGCGCCCAGACGCGGCCGTGCTGCGCCTCGACCAGGGCCTTGACGATGGCGAGGCCCAGGCCGCTGCCCCCGGTCTCGCGCTGGCGCGCGGTGTCGGCGCGGTAGAAGCGCTCGAAGGCGCGGGCCAGCTGCTCTTCCGAGAGGCCGCAACCGGTGTCGGCGACCTCGATGCGCACCTCGGCAACGGCTGCGCTGGCGCCCAGGCGGATCTGGCCGCCGGGTGGTGTGTGGCGCGCGGCGTTGGTCAGCAGGTTGACGAGCGCTTGACGCAGGCGCAGCGGGTCGGCGGCGACGGTGAGGTCAGCGGCGACATCCAGCCGCAGGCGTGGGTCGAGATCCAGGCCGGCGGTGCGCAGGGCGGATTGCGCAGCGTCGGCCACTGAGATCGGCACGCATTCGAGGCGCAGCCGGCCGGCCTCGGCGAGCGCCAGCTCCTGCAGGTCCTCGACCAGCTTCACCAGGTGCTCGACGTCGCCGCGGAAACCGGCGAGCGCCGCCGCGGGATCGGTCTCGAGACCGTCCTGGCCGGCATCCAGGCGGCAGAGCATTGCAGTGAGGGGGGCGCGCAGCTCGTGGGCGACGTCGTTGACCAGGCCGCGGCGGAGCTGCTGCTGCCGTTCGAGCTCTCCGGCCATGCCGTTGAAGGCGCGGCCAAGCTCGGCGATCTCCTCGGGGCCGGCGGCTGGGACCCGGCGTTCGAGGCGGCCGCGCGCCAGGTCGCGGGCCGCCTCCCGGAGCTGGCGGACGGGAGCGAGGATGCGCCGCGCCAGGATCCAGGTGGCGAGCAGCGATAGCACCGCCGCCGCGCCGGTGACCGCGACCAGGCGGCGGTCGAGCGCGTTGAGCACCGCCGCTGAGCGCAGCCCCTCGCCCGGACTGGGGAGGAACAGCGGGACGAGGTAGCCGCTGGCCCCGGCCGTACCGGCGGCGCCGGGTGGTGGGCCGGCAGCGGCGTGCGGTGCGGTGCCGCCGCCATTGCCGTTGCCGGCGCGCAAGGCCACGGGCACTCCGGTGCCGCGCAGGTGCAGCTCCCAGAGGTCCTGGCTGCCGCCCGCGGCCCTCATCCGCACCACCAGGCCGTCGCCGTCGGGCGCGGTTTCGACGGTTCTGCCGCGGAGGGGTTCGCCGGCCGCGGCTACGAGCCTGTCGTGCCCGTCGATGAGCAGCACCGCCGTGGCGGCGGGGAGACTGCCGGCGGCTGCCGCGAGGTCCGCCGCCGCGAGGCCGTCGGGGCGGCCGGCGGCCAGCTGGCGCAGCAGGTGGTCGACGTCCTCGCGGGAGGCGCGATGCTCCAGGGTCAGATAGCTCCTGATCTCGAAGCGGGCGCCGTGGCGGGCCGCCAGCGCCACGCCGGCCACGGCGGCGAGCGCCAGCAGGCCCACCGCGGCGAGCAATCGCGCCTGCAGGCTGCGCATGGCGTCAGGGTTCCGCGTCGCCGTCGCGCAGGCGGTAGCCGATCCCCTGCACGGTGAGGATGTAGCGTTCGCCGTGCGGCGGCTCGAGCTTGCGGCGCAGGTGGGTGACGTGGGAGTCGATGGTCCGCTCGCTCGCCTCGCGCTCCGGCCCCAGGGCTCGGATCAGCTCGCTGCGGCTGAAGGCCCGGCCGGGATGGCGGGCCAGGGTGGCGAGGAGGCGGTGCTCGCTGGGGCTGAGCGCCACCTCCCGCCCGGCCACGCGCACACGGTGGCTGCGCGCATCGATCTCCAGCTCGCCGATGCGCTGGGTCTGCGCGGCGGCGAGCCCGGGCGGCGGCAACCGGCGCAGCAGCGCGCGCACGCGGGCCACCACCTCGGCCGGCCGGAAAGGTTTCCCGACGTGGTCGTCGGCACCGCTTTCGAGGGCCGCGACCACGTCGTCCTCGGCGGTGAGGGCGGTGAGCATCACGATCGGCACGCTCGATGCGGCGCGCAGCCGGCGGCAGACCTCGCGCCCGTCGAGGCCGGGAAGAAGCACGTCCAGGATCACCGCGGCGGGAGCCGCGCTGAGGGCGACGTCGAGCCCGGTCCGGCCGTCGTGTGCCAGCAGCACGCGGAAGCCGGCATGCTCGAAGTAGAGCCGCAGGGTGGACGCCACCACCCGGTCGTCCTCCACCACCAGGATTGCCTCCGGCTCAGCCGTCATCGCTCGCTTCTCCATGCCGCCGAGGCGGCGCGCCGGTACCGCGCGCGCCCGAGGCGCGGCCTACTTCTGCAGCGCCTTGGCGAGGGCCGTGCCCAGGTCGGCGCCGGTGCGCGGGTCGCGATTGGTGAGGACCACGACCGTCCAGGTGCCGTCGCTCGCGAGCAGGGAGTTGGTGCCGGGGGCGCCGCCGGCGGCCTCCAGGCGAATCGTGGCACGGTCGTCCACCGCCGTTTCGTCGCCGAGCACCCAGGCCGTCCACTGGCGACCCAGCAGCCGGTAGCCGCGCACCGCGCTGTCGTAGGCTAGCAGGTCGGCGACGGTTGAGAAAACGCCGCCCGCCGCGCAGCCGCGGCCACCGGCGCCAAGGGTGGCCGGTTCCAGGCCGTGGGGTGTCCGGCTGTACCCCTGCGCCTTCTTTTCCTCGCGGTCTGATGGCCACAGGAAGGCGGCGCCGGTCATGCCGGCCGGCGCGAAAATGTGAGACGTCACGTAGTCTTCGTACGCCGTCCCGGCGACCGCTGCCACGATCTCCCCCAGCACCACGTAGCAGCCGTTGCAGTAGCGGCGCTGGCTCCCGGGCTCGAACTCGAGCGGCAGCGGCGCGACGCGCAGGAACCAGTCGTGGTTGGAGGCCGGAGGCGGGTCGCCGGCCTTGACGGCAGCGAAGATGTCGGGGATGCCGGCGCGGTGATCGACCAGCTGGCGGACGGTCACCTGGCGCGCCGCGGCGGCATTGGGGTAGGAGGGCAGGTACCTGGCGATGGGCTCGTCGAGCGCCAGCTTGCCCTGCTCCAGCAGCTGGCCGACGGCCGCCTTGGTGAACTGCTTGCCGATCGACGCGATGTTGAAGCGGGTGTCCAAGGTGTTGGGAATCTGGCGCTCGCGGTCGGCCAGGCCGAATGCCCGCTGGTAGAGCGGCTTACCGGCCAGGCCCACCAGGATGGCTCCAGACAGGGCGTCGTGGGCTGCAAGCTCGCTCAGGTAGGGATCCAGGAGGCCGGCGAGGCGGTGAGGGTCCTCAACGCCGCGCATCTCGGGCAGCGGCGGCAGGAGGATGCGGGGAGTGCCACCGTCGTTGCCAGCTCGCTCCACCATGATCCCCATGTCGCGGATGCGATGCGGGGGCGCGGCTTCGAGCTCGACGTGCAGAGTGGCCGTGTCGCCGGCTCCAGTGCCATGAAGCTCGGCGTCGGCCGCCCAGGGCCCGGTCGACCGCACCGCGGTCACCTCGACGGTGCCGAAGTCCTGGTGAAACCGAGCGATGAGCTGGCGCCGCTGATCGGGGGTGCGGCGAGCCAGCAGCTCAGGGGCGAAGCGCGCCTGCGCCAGCCGTTCCCAAACGTCGGGGTCGCCAGCCGCCAGCGCCGCCGCCAGGGAATCGATGGCGCCGCGCAGCTCGGGAGCCGGCGACGTGGTGAGCGCCGAACCCTCCGCGGGTGCGCGGAGCAGGGCGGGCAAGAGCGGTGTGAGTGCGAGAGTCACCAGCAGCAACGATCGTGAGCGGCGCATGAGACCTCCTGATCAGCGGGTAGTCGGGGCGCTCCGGCGGCCAACGTCCGGCTGCCGGTTCGCCCTCCGACGATCACCGTACCGCCCGCTTGTGGAGGATTGATGGAGGGGTGGGCGTGGAGTCGCTCGCGCACGGACGCTCCGCCCTCCCCCCAGGCCCGATTGCGGACGCGCCGCAGGCGCGCCGCAATCGGGGCAACCGGAGTTCGAGGGGAGGGCTTTCCCAGCGTTCGAGGGTCCTGGGGTTCACACCGAGCTTGAACGCGAACACCTGCCTGGACATATGCAATCCCTCGCGGGTCTCGCGAACGATCTGCGGATCGAGCGGTGGCAGAGCAATGGGCGCGACCTCGTGCGTGCGCAGGGTGATACGTCCTTCCCGATGGTCTCGCATTGCAGCCACGCCTGCCATGAGCTCGGGGAAGAGCCTCCGCTTGGCGGCTTCTCTCGATGGAGCTGTCTTTGCTTTCCGGGTCTTCCTCGGCATGGTCACTGTGCCCGGGATGACATCGCCGGCTTCTGGGTTGACGGTGAGGGAGAGCTGGAGCGCCCGATACTCGCCATCCTCCAAATAACCGTGGCACTCCGCCCATCTGCTGCGGATCGACGCTGATCCGAGAGAACCCCAGATCCATCGTTTCCTCGTGGCGTTGTGTCATGTGCGGCTGGTCCTCGCTCGGCATTGGCCCACCATAGCGTAGCGCGGGGCGCCGCCATGGCCGCACAGGCTTGGTCGGTCGGGGGAGGATGGCCATTTCCATCACCCGAATGCTTGCCTTGGGGAGCTTGCGAGCTCGGGTGTAAATGCCAGAGTCCTGGCATGCGCACCCCAGGCGCGCTTCCGGCTGCGGCCTTGGACTGTCCTTGTAAGGCCTTTTGAATCAATTGTTTGGTGCGTTTGGTTGAAGGTCTGGCGGGTTGGCCTTGGGCTTGCCTTGATGGGTCTCCAGTCAACGCATGCGGTCGCGATCGGCGGTCGGGTTTCCAGTCGAAGGAGCGGCCCACCAACGTTTTTCAAAAGGAGACGGATCATGTTTACCCTCACCACTCTGCAACGGCGTCCGCGGTTGGCCCTGGGTGCCGCTCTGGCCCTGGTTGTTGCGGCGAGCGGCGCCGCCCACGCCACCTGCAACACCCAGCTTTTCTACGGCGACTTCAAGATCGGCTTCGTCACCCACTTTCCAGGTTCGCCGGTGACCGCCGGGCCGATCGTGCCCACCACCGACACCAACCCGTTGTGCGCCGGTTGGTCCAAGACCACCCTGACCTTGCAGATCCCCACCGGCTGCACCAAGGCCGTCGTGCTGGTCGGCTACGACGGCTTGCCGGTCGATTGGACTTTGGATATCGGCAACTCTCCCACCAACGACGGCTTCGGCGGCGACGCCGGCAGCAACGGTGGTCACAATGCCGAGCTGTGGATCCTGGGCGAGAACCTTGAGGTTGCCAACGCCTCCACCGACCCCACCAAGATCGACAACCCCCTGATCATTCAGACCCTCGGTCTGCAGAACAGCGGTCTCCAGTTCAACGTCATGAACCAGGCCATCAGCTGGGGCAATCCGTACACGTTGCTGCAAACGCCAGCTTCACAGAACCTCTTCTTCCCGCCGACGATCTACATCGGCGTCAACCAGGTGGTCGCCGGTGACGCCGGTCGCGACGGTTGCGGCTTGCGCACGGTGCTGATCAGCTTCGAATAACAGCTGCAACGTCGCCGAGGGGGGCCGCGGTTGCCCCCCTCGGCACCCCGGCGCCGGCCGCCAGGCTGGCGCTCGTCGGGCCGGGTGCCGCCCCGCCCCCTTGCCGCGCCGTCCGCCGGAGCCGCCATGCCGGAGATGTATAATTCAATGACACCATGCTTCCGACAAATGGGCCCTGGCGCGATGGCGTGCCCGGTGACGCCCGGTGATCCTGGCGCCCGGCGAAACCCTTGGCGGCCGCTTCCAGATCGTCCGCTGCCTCGGCGAAGGGAGCATGGGAGAGGTCTACCAGGCCCTCGACCTCGAGCTTGACGAAGCGGTGGCGGTCAAGCTCCTGCACGCCGACGTGGCGCGCGATCCCGAAGCGGTGCAGCGCTTCAAGCGCGAAGTCCAGCTCGCCCGCCGGGTGACCAACCCCCACGTCTGCCGGGTGTTCGACCTTTCCCAGCAACCGCTGGCGCCGCCGGATGGGTCGGCTCCGTCGGTGCTTGCCTTCGTCACCATGGAGCTGCTGACCGGCGACACCCTGGCGCAGCGCATCGCCCACCGGGGAGCGTTGCCGCCCGCCGAGACGCTGCCCATCGTGACGCAGGTCGCCGAGGCCATCTGCGCCGCCCATGAAGCCGGCGTCGTCCACCGCGACCTCAAATCCGCCAACGTGATGTTGGTGCCGGCGCCCGCCGCGCCCGGCGGCGCGCGTGCCGTGGTCACCGATTTCGGCCTTGCCCACTGCCGCCAGCTGGCCTCGCTGACCACCGCCGGCACCCTGGTCGGCTCGCCCGCCTACATGGCGCCGGAACAGGTCCGGGGCGGTCGGATCACGCCCGCGGCGGACATCTATGCGCTGGGTGTGGTGCTGTTCGAAATGCTCACCGGCAGGCTGCCGTTCGAGGCCGACACCGCCTTGGGGACGGCCTTGAAGCGGCTGCACGAGGCGCCCCCGTCGCCACGCGCATCGCAGCCGCAGCTCGACGAGGGCTGGGAGAGGCTCCTCCGCGGCTGTCTGGCGGTCGAACCGCGCGATCGGCCCACCGGCCCCCAGGTGCTCGACGCGCTGGCGCACCTCGCGGGGAGCGGCGGCGGCGGGCTCGGCGGCGGACGCGGCGCGCGGCGCCAGCTGGCGCCGGCCGTCGGGGCGGCGCTCCTGGTGACCGTGGTCGCGGCGATTGCCGCCTGGCAGTGGGGTTTGGCCGCCTGGCCGGGTGGGCGCACCCGCGCCGGCGCGCCGCGCACGGCCGTCGCCGTGGTGGGGTTCGAGAACCTGGCGCGGAATGCCGACAGCGCCTACATCGAGTCCTCGCTTCTGGAGATGCTGCCCACGGAGCTGGCGGCGGGGGAGCACCTGCGCCTGGTGGCGGGCGAGCAGGTCGAGCAGGTGCGGCGCGACCTCGGGCTGACCAGCGCCCGCACGTTCGCCAGCCCGACGCTCGCGAAGCTGCGCCAGCGCCTGGGCGCCGACCTGGTGATCGCCGGAGCCTACCTGGTGGTGCCCTCGCCGGATCATCCGCGGCAGATCCGCTGCGACCTGCAGATCCAGGACACCGCAACCGGCGAAACCGTGGGCGCCCTGCAGGAGGTCGGCACCGAGGCGGGCTTCCTCGACCTGGTTTCACACCTCGGCGCCAAGCTCCGCGCGCGCCTTGCGTCGGGTCCGCTGACCGCCGCGGAAGGACGGGCGGTCAGGGCCGCCCTGCCGGCGAACGACGCCGCGGCGCGCCTCTATGCCGAGGGCGTGGCGAAGCTCAACCGATTCGAGGCGATGGGAGCCCGCACCCTCTTCACGCAGGCGCTCGCGTCCGATCCCCGCAACCCGCTCATTCACGCCCGCCTGGCCGCGGCCTGGGCCACCCTGGGCTACGCCCAGCGGGCGCGGGACGAGCTGACGCAAGCCGCGGCCCTGGCGACCCATCTCCGTCTCGAGGATCGGCGTCAGATCGAAGCGCAGCTGCGCGAGATCCAGGGCGACCCGGCGGGCGCCGCGGCCATCTATGCGGAGCTCTGGTCCTACTATCCGGACAGCCTCGACTACGGCCTGGACCTGGCGCGCTCGCAGGCCAACGCCGGCCAGGGTGCCCTCGCCATCGCGACCCTCGATCGGCTCCATCGGCTGCCTCCGCCCGGCGACGTCGACCCGCGCATCGATCTGGCCGAGGCGGAGGCGGCGGTCGCCGTTTCCAGCTTCGAGACGGCGCGCGTGGCCGCCTTGCGAGCGGCGCGGCGAGCGCGGGGACAGCAGGCGCAGCTGCTGGTCGCGCGCAGCCGGTACTGCGAAGGCGTGGCGCTGCGTTCCCTCGGCCGGCTGCCCGAAGCGGAGGCCGCCGGCGGCGAGGCGAGCCGCATCGCCGTGCGGGGCGGCGATCTGCTGTTTGCGGCGCAGGCGCTGAGCTTCGTGGGTACGGTCCTGCTCACCCGCGGCGAGGTCGTGGCGGCGCGGGCAACCTTCGAGCGGGTTCTCGGCCAGAGCCGGCAGGTCGGAGCCGATCATCTTCAGGCCATGGTGCTGGCCAACCTCGGCATCTGTCAGCGCCGGCAGGGCGACTGGCAAGGCGCTCGCGACAGCTATACGGAGGCGGTCGCGCTGTTTCACCTGTCCGGCGACCGGCGTCACGAGGCCGCCGTGATCGAGAACCTGGCACAGATCCTCGCCCAACGCGGCGCGCTGCGCGAGGCGCGGACGCAGCATGACGCGGCGCTGTCGCTCTGCCGCCAGCTCGGCGATCTCAGCTCCGGCGCGACGGTCCTTCTCAACCTGGGCACCCTGGACCTGCAGGAAGCGAACCTGGCCGCGGCGGCGGCGCACTTTTCCGCGGCGCTCGCCACCTATCAGCGGATCGGCGAAGCGGGCGGGGCGGCCGAAGCGCAGGCGGGGAGCGGCCGGGTGCTCGCCGAGCGCGGCCAGCTCGATGCCGCCCGGCGGGTGATCGAAGGCGCCGTCGCCACCGCCGATCGGGCAGGCGAGCGGGGAACGGCGGCGAGCCTGCGGCTGGATGTCGCCCGGTTGGAGATCGCCGCCGGCCGGCCGGCCGTGGCCGCAGGCATCGCGCGCGAGGTGGACGCGGGGCAAGGTGCCACCGAGATCATCCGCGATTCCGCCGCGGTGGTGCTGGGCTCCGCGTTGGTGGCTTCGGGGCACGCGGCGGACGCCGCGGCAGCCCTGGACCGGGTGGCATCGGCGCTCATCCGCTCGGGCGATCTCGACGCCCAGGTGGAATCCGAGATCGTGCGCGGCCGCATCCTGGCCGCAGCGGGACAGGGCGCCGCGGCCCAGCGGCAGCTCGCCGCGACGGCGGCGAAGGCGCGGCGCCTGGGGATGACGCGTTTCGACATCGAGGCCAGGCTTGCCGCGGCTGAGGGGGCGCCGCAAGATCCCGCGACGCCGGAGCGGCTGGCGGCCATCGCGCGGGATGCCGCGGCGCACGGCCTTGAGCTGCTGCGCCGCCGCGCCACCGCGCGGCCGGCCGACCTCACCCAGGCTCCCGCACCCACGCGGCTGGCGCCGCCGTCGGCGCCGCCGGCGCCGTTGGCAGGCACCGGGTCAGGGGGCCGGACGGCCCGGTTTGTAGGCCGCCGGGTCGATCTGGTAGCGCTGCATCTTGCTGTGGAAGTTTTTGAAGTCGATGCCCGCCGCCTGCGCCGCCCGGCTGATGTTGCCGCCGGCCGCCTGTAGCCCGCGACAGATGTAGGCGCGCTCGAACTCCTCGATCACGCGACGCTTGGCAAGGCGGAAGCTCGACGCACCCGCGCCGCGGCGCGCCGCTACCGAGGCACGCAGCGCTTCGGGCAGATCCTGGGGCTCGATTTCGGGGCCGCGCGCCACCAGCACGGCGCGCTGGATGACGTTCTGCAGCTCGCGGATGTTTCCCGGGTAGTCATAGGCCAGGAGCAACCGTTCGGCGCGTGCCGAAAGGCGCAGCTCGACGCGGCGCTCGGCGCTCCAGCGTTCGACGAAGTGGCGGGCGAGGAGCGGGATATCCGTGGGCCGGTCGCGCAGCGGCGGCACTTCGATCTCGATCACGTTGAGCCGGTAGAGGAGGTCCTGGCGCATCTTGCCGGCGGCGACCCGCTCCCGCAAGTCGCGGTTGGTGGCCGCCACCACCCGCACGTCGGCGCGCCGCACGGCGGCGCTCCCCAGCCGTGCGTACTCCCCCGATTCCAGGACGCGGAGCAGCTTGACCTGCATGGCCGGGCTCATCTCTCCCACTTCGTCCAGGAAAAGCGTGCCGCCGCGAGCTCTTTCGAACCAGCCCGGATGGTCGGCGACCGCGCCGGTAAAGGCGCCCCGCTGGTGGCCGAAGAGCTCGGATTCGAGCAGCGCCTCGGGCAGGGCGCCGCAGTTGACGGCCACGAACGGATGATTCCGGCGCGCGCTGTTGTGGTGGATGGCCTTGGCGACCAGCTCCTTGCCGGTGCCGCTTTCCCCCTGGATCAGCACCGACGCTTCGGAGTCCGCCACCTGGCTGATCAGCCGCAGCACTTCGAAGAAGGCGTCGTCGTGGCCCAGAATTGCGTCGAACCGGTATTGCGTCCGCAGCTGGTCCGCCAGCTCGGTGACCCGCAGCCGGAGGCGCCGGCGCTCCAGGGCGTGCGCCGCGGCCAGGGAAATGAGATCGGCGAAGCTCTCGACCAGGTCGCGGGTTTCTGGTTGGAAAACCTCTGCAGCGCTGCGGTTGTCCATATAGACGACGCCGAGCGGCTTGCCGGCGTCGAGGATCGGCAGGCAGATCACCGAAAGGATCTGTAGCCTCATCACGCTGCCGCGGCTCCCCAGCGTGTCGTCCGCGAGCGCATTCATGCTCCAGAAGGAGCGCCCGTCCTTCCTCACGGTTTCGAGGATCGTGCGGCTCACTTCGAATTCGGGCCTTGCGATGTCCTGGCGATCGAGGTTGCGCGCCTCTTCGAACTGCGCCTGGCCATCGTCGCCGTAGAGCACGATCATGCCCCGCTCCGCACCCGCCAGCTCGATCAGGCCGTCGAGCGCCAGACTGAGGGTCTGATCCAAATCGGTGCCGCCGAGGATCTGCCTGCCGATGGCGAGCAGCTGCTTCACCCTGGCCGGCCCGCCACCGTCCCCGTCCGCGCGCGGCTCGATCGTGCTCATGTACTCCGACGTACCACACCGGGCGTACACAGGCAAGTCACAACTGCGAAATGCTGGATGGCCGCACGTCGTCGTGTCTGCCAGGTCTGGTTCCGCTGCTCGCCGCCCTGGGACTGGTCCGCGTGCGGCGGCTGTCAGGCGGGCGAAGAGGCCAGGTCGGCGGCGATCTCCTGGAGCAGCGCGGTGCGGGATGAGTTGACGAACATGTGGGCGCCATCCAGGACGACGGCGCGAAACGGCCCGGTGGTCTCCCTGCGCCACTGCTGGATCTCGGCTGGGTCTGCCTCCGGATCGCACGTGCCGCAAAAGGCGGTCAGGGGCATTGCCAGCGGCGGCCCGTTGCGGTACGCGTAGCTCTCGACCAGGGCGTAGTCGCCGTACAGGCTGGGCAGCACCACGTCCAGCAGATCCGCGCTATCGAGAAGCGCCGGGCTGACCTCGAACGAGTCGCGCAGCGCGGCGATGAACTCTTCCCGCGGCAGTCCGCTGATCAAAGGCCTGCGGCGCGGCAGATGGGGCGCCGGGTGCCCGGACACGAACAGCCGCATAGGCAGCCTCCTGCCCCGATCGCGCAGCTCGCGCGCCAGCTCGAACGCCACCAGCGACCCGACGCTGTGTCCGAACAGCGCAAACGGCAGATCCAGCAGCGGCTCCACCACCTGCACCAGCGCCGCAACCATGTCCGGGATGCGCGTGATCGCCGGCTCCCCCAGGCGGCTCTCCCGCGCCGGCGGCTGCATCGCGCAAAGGTCGACATGAGGGGGCAAGGCGTTCCGCCACAGCGCAAAAGAAGACGCCCCGCCGCCGCCAAACGGAAAACAGAACAGCCGCACCCGCTGCTCCGAGCCCGGCCGCCGATACGGCATCCACTTCGCCAAAGCCCCGCTCACCTTGCCGCTGCTCCTTTCGCGCCCTCAGCCCCCGCTCGCCAGCCGAGCCGGGGAGCTGGGCGAGCATCATATGACGCGTGCCAACGTGCACCGTTCGCGGATGGCATGACGCTCCGCCCTCCCCCGGGGCCCGATGGCGGACGCGCCGCAGGCGCGCCGCGATCGGGGCAACCGTCGCTAATCCTCTTCCTGGCTGGCGCTCCAACGCACCTGGAGCACGCCTGGCATACCGGACAGCTCCACCCATACCGGCGGCGGAAACACGTCCGCGGGATCGCCGCGCCAGCGGACCGTGCAGTTGATGCGGCGTTCGCGCTGCGGCCCCTTCCAGTCCACCGTCCACTTGACGATCCGCAGGCCGGCGCGGGCGAGCAGCGTGCGCAGGTCCTCGCCCGCCGGCCCGTCCGCGGCGGCGATCACCTGCAGCGTTGCCTTCCGCTCCTCATGCAGCTGTCGTTCGAACCTCCTGAGCAGCTCCAGCGTGACCAGCGCAATGCCCAGACCCGCCAGGCCGAGGCCGATCTGACCGCCGCCGAAGCAGAGGCCGAGCACGGTGGTGAACCAGAGCGTGGCGGCCGTCGTCACGCCGGTCACCATGCCACCCCGCCGCAAGATGGCCCCGGCGCCGATGAACCCCATGCCCGATAGGATGCCCAGCGGCAGGCGCATCAGGTCGAGCACGACGTACGAATCGCCGAGCTTGCCACGCCAGGGCAGCATCTGGCAGACCTGCAGCATCGAAAGCGCCGCGGCCAGCCCCACCAGCAGCGTCGTGCGCAGCCCCGCCACGTGGCCGCCCCGCTTGCGGTCGATACCGATCAACGATCCGGCGGCGAGCGTGAGGGCCAGCCGCAGCGCAACGTCGTCCCATCCGATCAGAGGATTCATAGTTTGCACCTCACCCGCGGCACATCGCTTGCAAATGCGATGACAGCGGGAGCTGAGCTCTCAGCAAAGGGAGGGTTTCATGGCGGAGACGGCGGCTGAGATCCTGGTCGAAACTTTGATCGATTGGGGGGTGGATACCATCTTCGGGCTCCCTGGCGACGGCATCAACGGCATCATGGAAGCGCTGCGCACGCGGCAGGACAAGGTGCGGTTCATCCAGGTGCGGCACGAGGAATCGGCGGCATTCATGGCCTGCGCCTACGCCAAGTACACCGGGCGCCTGGGGGTCTGCCTGGCCACCTCCGGGCCGGGCGGCATCCACCTGCTCAACGGTCTCTACGACGCCAAGTTGGACGGCCAGCCGGTGCTGGCGATCACCGGCCACCATTACAGCGATCTGATCGACACCTTTCAGCAGCAGGACGTGGACCTGGACCGTCTGTTCGAAGACGTCACCGTGTACAACACCCGGATCATGGGGGCGGCGCACGTCGAAAACGTTACCAACCTGGCCTGCCGCGCGGCGCTCGCCCGGCGCGGCGTGGCGCACCTCAACTTTCCGGTCGACCTCCAGGAGCAAAAGGGTGGCAAGCGCAGCCGCGACAACGTCGCCCGCCACGTTTCCAGCGTCGCCGCCGACAGCGCGCACCTGCCGGCGATGGACGATCTGCGGCGGGCCGCAGCGTTGCTCGACGCCGGCAAGCGCGTGGTCATCCTGGCCGGGCGCGGTGCCCTGGACGCCGGCGCCGAGCTGGAACAGCTGGCGGAGCGCCTGCAGGCGCCCATCGTCAAGGCGCTGCTCGGCAAGGCGGCGGTGCCCGACGACAGCCCCTACACGACGGGCGGCCTCGGACTGTTAGGCACCCGGCCCTCCCAGGAAGCGCTCGAAGAATGCGACACGCTGCTGATCGTCGGCAGCTCCTTCCCCTACATCGAATTTTTGCCGGAGCCGGGCCAGGCGCGTGGGGTCCAGATCGATCTCGATCCGGTGCGCATCGGCCTGCGCTATCCGGTCGAGGTGGGATTGATCGGCGATGCGCGCGCGACGCTGCGCGAGCTGCTGCCGCTTCTGGCGGCGGAGCGCGACGGTGCCTTCCTCAAGCAGGCCCGCGAGGCGATGCAGACGTGGCGCTCGCAGCTTGCCGATCAGGCGCAGCGTATGGACAAACCGATGAAGCCCCAGGTGGTCGCCTGGGAGCTGGGCCGCCGCCTGGCCCCGAACGCCATCGTCTCGTCCGATTCGGGCACCAACACCACCTGGTTCGCGCGCCTGATCCCGGTGCAGCGCGGCCAGATGCATTCGGTTTCGGGCACCCTGGCCTCGATGGCCTGCGGGCTGCCCTACACCCTTGCCGCGCAACTTGCCCATCCCGATCGGCAGTGCGTCGCGTTCGTCGGCGACGGCGGGTTCAGCATGCTCATGGCCGAATTTGCGACCGCGGTCAAATACAAGCTGCCGGTCAAGATCGTGGTGGTAAAGAACGACACCCTGGGCCAGATCAAGTGGGAACAGATGGTGTTTCTCGGCAACCCCGAATACGGTTGCGATCTGCACCCGATCGACTTTGCCGCCTTCGCCCGCGCCTGCGGCGGCCACGGCGTGACCATCGACGACCCGGCGCGCTGCGGCGCCGCCCTGGACGAGGCCCTGGCCCACCCCGGCCCGGTGCTGATCGAAGCCGTCGTCGATCCCTTCGAAGCGCCGATGCCCCCCAAGATCGATGCCAAGCAGGCGGCGAACCTGGGCAAGGCGCTGCTGCGCGGCGAACCCAACCGCGGCAAGATCGCCGTCACCCTGATCGCCGACCGCGTGCGCGAGCTGGTCTAGATCTCCCGCTCACCGCGATCTGCCCGTCCGTCACGCTCAGTGGCCGGCCGTGGCCACCGCCTTGGGCTCAGGGTCTGGTCAGGACGAAGACGCCGGCGGTGGCGGTGCCGGCGAGAAGGGTTCGGGGTGGTGTGACGGCGGCGGCGATCGTGGTCACGGAGGGCGGCAGGCCGGGGGCGGTGAGGAGCTGCCAGGTGGCGGCGCCGTCGTCGCTGACGAAGATCTGCTGGCTGGCCAGGGTTTGGGTCAGCAGGTAGAGCGTTGTCGGGGTCGTCGGGTCGATTGCCAGGGTGACGACCTGGGCGTTGCGTGGGAGGCCGAAGGAGGCGGCGGCCCAATGCGCGCCTCCATCGATGCTCTTGAACAGGACGCGCTGGCGTTGGTGCCCGAGAGCGGCGTAGAGGGTGGGCGGGGCGCCGGCGCCGATCGGTCCGCCGGGGGCGACTTCCAGATCGACGAAGGGACCGGCCAGCGGCGACAAGCTGAGGGAGGTGCTGCCGGGGAGGGTCCTGAACAGGGCGCCCTCGATGAGGGCAAAGGCCTGGCGAGGGTTGGCGGGGTCGAGCCGGACCAGGGAAGCGTCCGACGATTCCACTTCGCGGCTCACGGTGCCGAGCAGGCGCCAGCCGCGACCGAAGGTGTTGGTGAGGTAGAGCGACGGGTTGTCGCAGCCGAAGTTGAACAGGTACAAGGCATTGGGTGTGCAGCTGAGGCCGACGACCTTGCCGGGCAGCAGGGGATCGGCGGCGATGGCGAGCGCGGAGCTCGGCAGGATAAAGGACTGCCAGCTGTCGCCGCCGTCCACGCTGATGTCGGGCCCCGACACACCAGGCAGGCCCATGGCATAGAGCACGCCGGGCTGCGCATCGAGGACCAGACGAGCGAGGACGCTGCTGGAGGGCGTCAGGCTGCTCCAGGTTTCTCCGCCGTCGGCGCTGTGCCAGGTGGGCACGGCGAAAATCTGGCTTTCGAGCTGGGCGTTCTCCTCCACGTAGAGGGACCGCGTGCCCAGCGGACCCGCCAGCACCTGGGAGACGTCCAGGCCGCTGGGAGGCTGGGCGGGCAGGGTCCAGGTTCTGCCTTGATCCGGGCTTCGTTGGATGCCGCCGTCCGGGATGAGAAAGAAAAGCTGGTCGGGAGATCCCGCGCCCGCGGCGAGGCTCCCCCCGGAAGGCAGCGAGGAGATCTGCTGCCAGGTGGCGCCGCGATCGGTGCTTTGGAAGATTTGGCAGATGAGGGGAGCCGTGCCGAAGCCCGTTGCGCTGGCGTAGAGGTCACCTGACGGGCCGACGACGAAGCTGCCCAGCGTCGGCGCCAGGCCGCTGCCGGCCGCAGTCCAGGTGGTGCCGTTGTCGATGGAGCGGTAGACGGGCGCGCCGGTCTCGCCGGCGGGGCGCGCGGCGGCGATGTACAGCGCCGCACCGGGGGCGTCGAAGACACCGAGGGGAGCGTCCAGTGAGGTGAACGGGCTGAACGGGGTGCCCCAGGTGGCGCCGCCGTCGCTGCTGCGCAGGAAGCCCGGCGCACCGAGCACATAGAGGGTGTTGGGGTCGGAGGGTGAAACCGTCAGCCTGGCAGGAGTGTAGGCGGCAGGCAGGGTGCCCGTCACGGTCCAGGTCGCGCCGCCATCGGTGCTCCGGGCGACCTGGATGGGACCGCCGCTTGGTGCCGCTTGGGTGCCGTACAGGGTCTGGGGCGCGGACGCAGCGATGGCGACGTTCTGCACGGCATCGGTGAGGAGCGCCCAGGTGGTGGCGCCGTCGGTGCTTTTGTAGATGCCGGCGGCGGCGGACGTGTCCGCGGCGTAGAGCGTGCCGCTCGCCGTGGGGTCCACCGCGTCCAGCGTTACAGGCCCCACCACGGGAGCGCCGGTGTAGGTCCAGGTTTCGCCGCCGTCGGCGCTGCGCCAGACGGCGCCGCCGCTGCTACAGGCATAGATCACTTCCGGGCTGCTCGGCGCGCCGAGCAGGCTGCTGAACTGGCCGGCGGGCGGCCCGACGGAAGTCCACTGGCCGCTGCCGGCAGCGGCGAGGACGGGGGCCGCGAGCCAGCCCAAAAGGGCGAAACCGAGAGCCCAGGCCGGTGCTTCCAGGCGTGCTGTCCGGTAGCGGTTGTCGATCGGTTTCGAGGACATTGGCGCGCTGGGTGGTTGTTGCATGTTCGTCCTCTCCGTGTGGTGTCGGGTGCATTGGGCCATACCGCTGCCCGGGCGGTTTCCTGGTGCTCTCCGAGGTGCTCTCGATCAGTATACGGAAGGGAGCGCACAGGTGCTCAAATGTCGGACAGCTAAAGTCGCGCCGTGCCCACGATCCAGGTTGCAAGCGCAGCCCGCCGGCCTCTGGGGGGCCGGTTGCCGGGGGTGCCGACGATGCGATTGACAACCTGTTCGCTCGTCGGGCAGAATCAAAGCGTATTAATGAGACTTTGTCTCAAGTGGGATTGAGTGCCTGCAATGGCGGATGCCGCGACGGGCACTGATAGCGCGAAGGGGCGATCGGGTCGAGACTTGGGGAAGGCTCCGCCGGCTGCCTCTTCGGTGTGTATGACCCGTCACCGGCACCGCGTGGACGGTGCCTGTGACACGACCACGAGGAGAGCGCTCCCATGGGCACCTGCTATGGCATCAAAAGGTCGCGACTGCGCATCGCGGCGTGGGTTCTGTGCGTGCTGAGCCCGGCGGCGGGATTCGGCCAGAGCTCGGCGGTCTGTCCGCGGTTCGCGGCGGGCAGCACCGTGGCCGCCCCGGCGGATCTGTTTTCGGTCAACGGGGTCCTGAACGTCAATCTGACCTACCAGACCAGCTCGGATGCGAACGGCAATGCGCTCTATTGCTTCCTCACGGACGATGGGGTCCAGTCGCCGACCCTGCACGTGCATCCCGGCGATGAGCTGATCATTCATTTCAGCAACGGACTGACCGCCGGGGCGGGCGCCGATGCCATCGCGGACATGCCTGCGATGCAAGTCGCGGCGTCCGCGGCGGATGCGTGCGGTGCGTCGGTGATGACCGGGACGTCGGTCAACATCCACTACCACGGCACCAACACGCCGCCGACCTGCCACCAGGACGAGGTGATCAAGACGCTGGTCAACGCCGGCGAAAGCTTCGTCTACGACGTGCACTTTCCCGCCGACGAGCCGCCGGGCCTGTATTGGTACCACCCGCACGTGCACGGGATCTCGGAGGCCGCGGTGCAGGGTGGCGCGTCCGGGGCGATCGTCGTCGAAGGCATCGAGAAGTTGATTCCCGCCGTCGCCGGTCTGCACCAGCAGATCCTGGTGATCCGTGACAATCCGCTCGCCCCCGACGCTCCGCCGCCCGGCGGCGCGGTGCCGTCGTGGGACCTGTCGCTCAACTACGCTCCGATCGCGTATCCGGCGATGATCCCCGCCGTCGTTGCGGTGCGGCCGCTGGAAAAGCAGCTGTGGCGAGTGGTGAACGCTTCGGCAGACACCATCCTGGACCTCCAGGTGCGCTACGACGGCCGCCGGCAGCCGCTGCAGGTGGTGGCTCTGGACGGCGTTCCGGTAGGGTCGCAGGACGGCGCCGCCCGCGGCCATGCGCAGACGCAGACGCACATCCTGCTGCCGCCCTCGGGGCGCGCCGAATTCATCCTCACGGCGCCGGCGGCGACCGTGCGCAACGCCGTCTTGCTCACGCTCAGGATCGACACCGGGCCGGATGGCGACAACGACCCGCAGCGCACCATCGCCGTCATCAAGGCGAGCGCGGATGCGCCGGAGCCGGCACTGGTGGTGCCGGCGGCGAGCGGTGCCGCCAACGCCCAACGCTTCGCCGGCCTGGCGTCGGCGCGGGCCGTGAGGCAGCGCAAGCTGTACTTTTCGGAAGTATTGTCGAACCCGTCGGACCCCAACAGTCCCACCAACTTTTACATCACCGTGGACGGCCAGACGCCGACCCTGTTCGATCCTGCCAATCCGCCCGCCATCGTCACCACGCAAGGTACGGTGGAAGATTGGACGATCGAAAACCGGGCGCTGGAAAATCACGAGTTCCACATGCACCAGATCCATTTTCTGCTGCTGGAACAAAACGGCGTGCCGGTCGCCAGCGGCGCTTACCTCGACGTCATCAACGTGCCCTACTGGTCGGGCAAGGGACCCTATCCGAGCGTCAAGCTGCGCATGGATTTTCGCGGTCCCGACGTGGGAGATTTCGTCTACCACTGTCACATTCTGGGCCACGAAGACAGCGGCATGATGGCGATCATTCGCGTGCAGCCGCAGTAGCGGCGGGGAGCAGGCGGCGTGGCTGTGCCTGGGGACCGCGCCATGGCGGCGGGGCGCGATCATCCGGGTGCAGCCGCGGCCGTCGTGGGCGGTGGTAGCATCCGGCCGTGCCCGTACTGTTTGCGGTCGATGGGTGGCAGACCTGGCTGACGGTGGTTGCCGGCGCGGGATCCACCCTGTGTGGGCTGGTGTTTGTCGGCGTAGCGCTCAACCTGGACCACATCAAGCGCTCACCGGCGCTGGTGGGGCGAGCGGGCGAAGCGATCACGTTGCTGCTGTCGACGCTCGTGCTGTCGCTCATGGGGTTGATTCCGCATGCGTCGCTGCGGCTGACGGGGACGCTGGTTCTTGGCCTGGGCGTGCTGATCTGGGTGTCTGTGGTGTGCATCCAGGTCGCCGCCTACCAGGAGCAGAAGGTGCGCTATCTGGCCTATCACGTTGTGCGCGTGGCCCTGGGCCAGCTGGCGATGGTTCCTACCATCGTGGCCGGCATCAGCCTGCTGGTGGGAGCGGGGGGAGGCATGGCCTGGTTGGCGTCCGGCCTGGTGATGTCGATCGTGGTGGGCGTTTTCGACGCCTGGGTCCTGGCGGTGGAGATCGTGCGCTAGAAGGGCGCCGGCGTCCCCTGGCCGCGCAGGACGAAGACCCAGGCGCAGCTCGCCACCAGCGCCGCGCCGCCCGCGATCACCACCCATCCCAGCGGCGGCGCCCACGGTCCCAGCGCGCCGCCCAGGCGAGCGTCGAAGGGTTGGACCAGCAGGGCCAGCCATCCCCACAGCCAAACAAAAAGGCCCGTGTAGACCAGGGCGCGCAACGCCGTCCAATGGTTTCGCATGGTTCCTCCTGCGTTGGTCATCCGAGCCCGCTCCCCAGCCCGGCGCACGGGAAGGTAGAATTGGCCTGGAGGTCGCGATCAGCCATGTGCAGGAACATCAAGACTCTGTTCAACTTCGACCCACCGGCCAGCGACGACGAGGTGCGCGCGGCCTCGGTCCAGTTCGTCCGCAAGCTCAGCGGATTCACCGCCCCCTCGAAGGCCAACCAGGCCGCCTTCAACCGCGCGGTAGAGGAGGTGTCGGAGGTCGCCCGCCGCCTGGTCGATTCCCTGGTCACCAACACCCCCGCCCGCACTCGCGCGGAGGAAGCCGCCAAAGCCAAAGCCCGCAACGCCCAGCGCTTCGGCCGGCCAGCCGCCACCCCATAGGGGGGCCACGGGTCTGGCTCAGGGACAGGCGAAGGCGCCGGTGTCCTGCACCGGGGGTGCGGCGACGCCGTCGGTATTGGAGTAGGTGCGCTGGGCGCTGGTTTGCGTATCGATCACCGATACCTGGAATGCGACGTTGGTGCCGGCGGAATAGAACACCCAATAGTGATTGTCCACCGCGCAGCCGTTGAGGACCTTGATCAGCATTTCAGGATTGGTGGCGCCGAAGAACCAGAAGAGGCCGCCCTGGGCGACGCCCAGGCTTTGCAGGCTGATGGCGTGACCGTTGCCGGAATTGTTGTTGCCGGCGTCGTAGCTGACGCGGACCTGGAAGCGGCTGTCGATACAGAGCGTGGACGCGTCGGCGGCGCAGGCCGCCTGATCGACGGCCGCTGCCGGGGCCGGAGCGGCAGCGGGGGCCGCGGCTGGCGGCGGAGCGGGCACTGCGCCGGTGGGCATGGCGGGTGGCGCGCCGGCAGCGGGAGCGAGGTCGACGTTCAGGCAGGGAAAGGCTGCGGTGTCCTGCACCGGCACCGCGGCTGTGCCGTCGGCGTTGGTGTAGCTTTTGGTGCTGCTGGGCAGGTGGGTGTCCTTGATGGTCAGGGTGTAGCCGACGTTGGTGCCGGCGGAGGCGAAGACCCAGTACTGCTGGTCGACGGCGCAGCCGTTGAGCACCTTGACCAGCATTTCGGGGTTGTCGGCGCTGAAGAACCAGAACAGGCCGCCGTCGGTGAGCCCGAGACTGGAGAGCTGGATGGCATTGCCGCTGCCGGCCAGGCCGCCGCCCTGGGCGGTGCTGTAGGAGATGTCGGCCTGCCAGCGCTGATCGCCGGGCTGGTCGTCGATGCACAGAGTGGTGGCGGTTGGCGTGCATGGCGGCGTCGCGCGGCCGATATTGCCGGTGTTGAGCTCGCTGAACCAGAGGTCGCCGTCGGGGCCGGCCGTGATGTTGGCGGGCGAGGCGTTGGTGGTCGGCACCTGGTATTCGTGCACCACGCCGGCGGGCGTGATGCTGCCGATCTGGTTGGCGGAGGGCTCGGTGAACCAGACGTTGCCGTCGGGGCCGAGCGCGATGCCGTAGGCGCTGGCGCTCAGGGTGAACGGCGTCAGGGTGCCGCTGGGGGTGAGGCGGTAGACGGCGGCGTTGAACAGGGTGGTGAACCACAGGTTGCCGTCGGCGCCGGCGACGATCTGGACGGCGTCCGCTGCGCCATTGAACTGGCTGATCGCGCCGCCGGTGGTGATGCGGCCGATCTGGCCGGTGCCCTCCTGGGCGAACCAGAGGGCGCCATCCGGTCCCCGCGTGATGCCGGCCGGGTCGCTGCCCGTGGTGAGCGCCTCGGCGGCGATGGCACCGGCCGGCGTGATGCGGCCGATCCGGTTGCCCTGATACTCGGTGAACCAGAGGTTGCCGTCGGGTCCGGCGGTGATGCCGATGGGCTGGTCCAACGCCTCGGGCAGGGCAAATTGGTGCAGGGTGCCGGTGGGCGTGATGCGCGCGATGGTGTTGCCCGCGACTTCGGTGAACCACAGGTTGCCGTCGGGCCCGCTGGTGATGACCGGCCGGGCTTCGGTATTCAGCGAGTTGGCGCTCACCGGAAACTCCGTCACCGTGCCGCCGGGAGTGATGCGCGCCACGTTGCTGCTTCCCAGCTCCAGGAACCAGACGTTGCCGTCCGGCCCGGTGGTGATCGAATCCGGCGCCGCACTGGCGCTGGGGAGCGGAAACTCGGTGATCGGCAGGATGGCGGCGCCGGCAGGCCTGGCGACGCAGGCGGCGGCTGCCGCGACGACGGCCAGGAGGGAGAGCGCGGTGCGCGAAATTCGCAGAGGACGCCGGAACCGTGGCATGAGCACCTCCTCGAATACGACAAAACCAACCCTACCACGCCTGCCCTCGGTGTGAGCAAGGGCGGGTGGCACGCACGCTACAGCGTGTCGTCCGGCAGGGTGCGGCGGGCGGCGGCCATGGTGTCTGCCCAGGCGCCGCGGTCGCCGCTTTCGACCAGCGATTCGAGGTGGGCGAGCGCTTCGCGCGTGGCGCGGTAGACGTCGCTGCGGAAGGGATTGAGGCGCTGGATGTCGAGGTACAGGTCGGGATCTTCGCCCAGCACCGAGCGGGCGGTGGCGGCCTGCCGCAGGAAGGTGGTCGAGGCGCAGTCGTGCAGCTCGGTGGGGGAAACGCCGCTGCGGCTGAGGGCGGCGCCGAACAGCAGGTTGGTGAGATGGGCCAGGCCCAGGAGCCACCCCATCAGGCGGTCGTGGTGGAGGAACGGCACCGCGACCAGGCGCGTGTAGGGGTGCGACACGAAAGGGGCGATCTCGGCCTGCTCGATGGCGGCGTCGCGCCGCGTCGCCAGGACGAAGACCAGCGGCTCGTAGGGCGACTTGCCCGGGCCGAACATCGGGTGGAGCGACAGCACCCGCAGGCCCGCGCTCTCCGCCTGCGCCAGGACCGGTTGGAGCGGCGCCTTGACGGAAGCGATTTCGATCACGATCGGCAGGGTGGCGGATGCGGCCGGCCCGGCGGGTGCGCCGGGAGCGTCCGCGGGATGGCCGGCCTGACCGCCGGCGCGCGCCACCAGCTCTTCGACGACCGCCGGCGTGTGCCCGAGCGGCACGGCCACCAGCACCGCCGCGTAGGCGTCGAGAGCCGGGGCATCCGCCAACCTGGCGAAGGTGCCCGCCTGCGGCGGCAGCCCGGCAAAGGCGGGGTCCACCAGGTCGCAGCGGTGCCCGGCCAGCTCGTAAAAGGCGCGGAACCACCCGCCCATGCCGCCGGCGCCGCCCAGGATCAACAGCCGTTCGCCGCGGCGCGCCCGCAGTTCGACGCCCACCCGGTGCTGGCGCTCGACCGAGCCGCGGATGACGGCGCGGAAGATCGATTCGAGCACGTCTTCGGACACGCCGCAGCTGGCGGCCTGCTGGCGCGCGCGCTGCAGCACCTGGTGCTCGACGTCGCGCACGACGATGGGGGCGCCGCGCTCGGCCTTGATGCGCCCCACCTCGCCGGCGATCTCCATGCGCCGGCGCAGCAGCTCGAGCAGCGCCCGATCCAATTCGGCGATGGCGTCGCGCAGCGGCGGCAGCGGATCGGGCGGGGTCGTGGTCCTGGCCATGGGCAGGAAAGACTAGCAAATGAGCAGCCCTCCGCGCCGGCATCGTGCCCGCGGGAGGGCTGGTTGCACGCCGCGCGTGCCCGGCAGGGTCAGGTCAGCAGATGCAGGTGTTGCAGTGCGTGTGGTTGCAATACGTGCAGCTGGCTCCGGGGCACTGCGTGGCAGGGAGCTCACCGCTGATCCCGCCGCCGACCTTGATCAGGACGCCGGTGTCGAGGCTGCGCAGGGTCTCGCGATGCAGCTTGATCCGCTTCTTCATGACGTGCTGTACCTCCTGCCGCTGGCGCGGTGTTAGGGGTTACAACCTCAAAAGTGCCGCGGAGAGGTTGAACCGCTACCGATCGGCGCGATAGCCGGGACCGTAGAGCGGCCGGCCGGGGCGGGCGTCGGTGATCTGCCCGCCGTCGACCACCAGCTGGCCGTTGACGGCGACGTAGGGGATGCCGGCGCTGTAGTGGAGCGGATCGGTGTAGGTGGCGACGTCGCGGATCTCGGTGGGGCTGAACACCACCAGGTCGGCCGCCATGCCGGGGCGGACGATGCCGCGATCGGCGATGCCCATGCGCGAGGCCGGCAGCGAGGTCATCTTGCGCACCGCCTCTTCGAGCGTCAGCACCTTTTCGTCGCGCACGTAGTGACCGAGGATGCGGGGAGCGGACGCCCAGGCGCGCGGGTGCGACTTTTCCTGGCCCAGGATGCCGTCCACCGCCTCGGCGTTCGAATCGGTGCACAGGGCGACCAGGCGGTCGGCGAGCGCCGTGCGCACGTCCCGGTCGTCCATGATGAACACGATGTTGGCGGTGTGGGCGCGGTCGGCGATCACCAGGTCCATGATGACGTCCACCTCGTCCTTGCCTTCGGCCTTGGCGATGTCGGCGATGGTCTTGCCTTCGTATTTCTTCAGCTCGGGGGCGACGGTCGTGGCGATCAGGATGTTGGCGCCGCCGCCGGCGCACTGGTACTGGTTCTCCCAGGTACGGTCGTCGCGGTGCACTTCCGCACGCACCCGCGCCCGCACGGCGGGGTCCTTGAGGCGCTCGACCATGCGGTCGGTGCCGCCGTCGCGGACCCATACCGGCAGGTTGGCGTCCAGGCCGTTCTCTCCGGCCGTCCAGGGGTACTGATCGGCGGCGACGTCCAGCCCGGCGGCGCGCGCTTCTTCCAGGCGGGCGAGGACGTGCGGCATCGTGCCCCACGTTCCCTTGCAGGCGGTCTTCAGATGGTAGATCTGGGCGGGGAGCCTGGCCTCACGCGCGATGCGGAAGATTTCGTCCAGGCTGCCGTCGATGGCGTAGCCTTCGGAGCGCTGGTGGGTGATGTAGCTGCCGCCGTAGCGCGCCGCGACCTTGGCCAGGGCGATGATCTCGTCGGTCGAGGCGAAGCGGTCGGGGACGTACTGCAGCGACGTCGACAGGCCGAAGGCGCCGTCTTCCATCGCGTCGGCCACCGCCTTTTCCATCGCCGCCAGCTCCGCCGGGGTGGCCTGGCGGTCGCTTTCGCCGAGCACCAGGTTGCGCACGCCGCCCTCGCCGACGAAGGTGCCCAGGTTGATCGCCGGGCGCGCCCGCTGAAAGACCCGCCAGTATTCGCGCAGGGTGGTCCAGGTGGGCTTGACCCCGTAATGCTCGTAGTAGTCCTTCTCTTCGTCGATCATGCGCTGATTGATCGGCGCGATCGAGGAGCCTTCGCCGGTGATCTCGGTGGTGATGCCCTGGGTGATCTTGCTGGCCGCGCGGTTGTCCACCAGGACGGTGTATTCGGACTGCCCCAGCATGTCGATGAAACCGGGCGCCACGGCCAGGCCGCGCGCGTCGATGCGCCGCCTGGCCCGTGCGCCGGCCAGCAGGCCGACCGCGGCGATCTTGTCGCCGGCGACGCACACGTCGGCGCGGAACCACGGCGCGCCGGTGCCGTCGACGACGCGCCCGCCTTCGATGAGCAGGTCGCACTCGGGAGCCGCCGGTGCGGCGGGGGTTGGAGCCGCGGCCGCCGCTGTGGCGGGCGGCCTGGCCTGCGGGCGACCGGCGGTCGGAGTGAGCAGCGCCAGGCAGGCGGCGGCGGCAAGCAAGCGAGCGGCAAACGCGCGGACCATGGTCACCTCCGGAGGATGCGGTGGCGCGATGGTAGCACCGCCGCGCCTCGCCGAGAGGGCGGGTGGGTGGCGGGGTCGCGGCCGGATGGGCGGTCAGGCCTGCGGCGGTGAGGGCGCTGCGACGGCGGCATTGGGGGCATTGGCGCCGGTGCCGCCGCGGGCCAGGCGCAGCAGCTGATCCATCTCGTCGTGGAAGCCGGCGACGATGGGCTGCGGATCGGGCACCAGGCCGGCGTCGACGCCGATGCCCAGGCGCACGTTGCCGTTGTAGCTGAGGATGGACACGCCGAGGCCGACGTGGCCGGACTGCGGCACCCAGAAGAAAATGTCGCGGATGGGCGTGCCGGCCAGGTAGAGGGTCTGCACCGGACCGGGGACGTTGGTCATCACCAGCGTCGCCTTGGTGGCGAAGATCCGCACCGCCAGCCGCTGCAACGACACTGGGATGCGCCCCATGGCGCGCAGGATGCCGTAGACGGCCAGCGGCTCGGCCGACCGGCGCAGCGCCCGCGAACGCCGCCCGACCTCGGCCAGCCGCTGCAGCGGGTCCGCCAGACCCAGCGGCAGCGACAGAAAGATCAAGCCGAAGTGGTTGCCCAGCTGGGCCATGCGGTCGAGCGGGCGCAGGTTGACGGGCATCGCGGCGCGGATGTCCAGGCGCCTGGGCAGCGGATTCCCGTCCCGGTCGCCGCGCGCCGCCAGGTACCGGCGCAGCGCGCCGGTGGTGGCGGCCACCAGCACGTCGTTGACCGTGCCGCCCAGGGCGCGGCCGATCTCCTTGACTTCGGCCAGCGCCACCGGCGCCGACCAGGCCACGATCTTGGGCACCCCCAGCGGGCCCTTGAACGCCGTCGCCGGGTCGGCCGGCCGCCCGGTCAGCCGGCCCAGCGCCGGCACGCTCGCCAGCGCCGACAGCAGCGGCGCACGGCGCAGCGCGTCCGCCGGGTGTTGCAGCAGGCGCAGCAGCTCGGGCGCCAGCTGGCCGGCCAGCGCCCGGATGGCGCCGAGGTCGACCTCGGGATGGCAGAACAGGTCGGTGAACGGATTGGTCCCCGGCAGGTCGGGCTGGTCCGGGTGGTTGGGCAGGTCGGGCTGGTCTGCCTGCACCACCGTGGCCGGTGGGCCGCCGGGCGCCATGTCGGTCAGCGACAGCAGCACCAGCATCAGGGCCACGCCGTCACCGATCGCATGATGGATGCGCGCCAGGAGCGCCGAACCGCCCAGGTACCCCTGGAACAGCCGCAGCTCCCACAGCGGCCGGTCGGCCGGCAGGGGCTCGCTCATCAGGGCGCCGATCGCAGCCTCCAGCGCGCGGTCGTTTCCCGGCGCCGGCAGCGTCACCTCCAGGACGTGGCGGTCGACGTCGAAGGCGGCATCGTCCTGCCAGCGCGTGTGCCGCTCGCTCACCACCCGTTGCCGGAAGCGCCGGATGGGCACCATCCGCCGCTCGACGATCGCCCGCACGCTCGCCAGCGTGACCGGCTGCGCCAGCACGAGCACGCCGTTGATCTGCATCAGGTTGGCCGGCTCGTCCATGCGCAGCCAGGCGTGGTCCACCGCCGCCACCGGCTCGGACGCCCCGGCCGCCACGCCGCGGGGCGTGGCCGAGGAAGGGCCGCTTGCGCTCATGGCGCAAGTGTAGCGGCAATGGTCCGCGCCCGCGACAGCGGCGCTGCGCAGAGCGATTTCGGGCGACGCGTTTACAATGAGCGGCATGGAAACGGGGGCGTTGCCGATCGGGCTGGACGACGTGCGTGCCGCGCGGGAGCGGTTGCGGCCGTTTTTGGTGCCGACGCCGCTGCGCGGATATCGCGCGCTGGACGAGGAGATCGGCGGCGGGGTGCGGGTGCTGGTCAAGCACGAAAACCATCAGCCGACCAATGCGTTCAAGGTGCGCAATGCGCTGTCGGCGATGACGCTGCTGCCGGAGGCGGCGCGGCGGCGGGGCGTGGTGGCGGCGACGCGCGGCAACCACGGGGCGGCGGTGGCGTTTGCCGGCGAGCGGCTGGGCATCCCGGTCACCGTCTGCGTGCCGTTCGGCAACAATCCCGAAAAGAACCGCGCCATGCGCGGCTACGGCGCCGAGCTGATCGAGCATGGGCGCGACTACGACGAAGCGCTGGCGCACGCCGAGCGGCTGGTGGCCGAACGCGGGGCGCACATCGTGCACTCGACGAACGATCCGGCGATCCTGGCCGGCGCCGCAACGATCACGCTGGAGATGCTGGAGGAGGCGGGCGACCTGGAGGCCCTGGTGGTGGCCGTGGGCGGCGGCTCGCAGGCGGTGGGGGCGCTGGTGGTGGCGGGGGCGCTGCGGCCGGGTCTCGCGGTGTACGCCGTGCAGGCGGCCGGGGCGCCGGCGATCTACGAGGGGTGGAAATGCGGCCGGCCGGTGCAGAAGGAGTCGGCGGAGACCTTTGCCGATGGGCTCGCCACCCGCGCCTGCTATCACCTGACGTTTACGGCGCTGTGCGGCGGCGGGCTGCGCGATTTCGTGCTGGCCAGCGAGGCGGAGCTGGCTGACGCCGTGCGCCTGGTGCTGCGCACCACGCACAACCTGGTCGAAGGCGCCGCGGCGGCGCCGTTCGCCGCCCTGCGCCTGCTGCGCGAGCGGCTTGCCGGCCAGCAGGTGGGGGTGATCCTGTCCGGCTCGAACATCGATCAGGTGACGCTGCGGCGCGTCCTGACACACGAGATGTGAGGTGCTGAAGTGCTGACCACCATGACGGCGACGCAGCCCAAGCAGGAAGGCACCGGCCTGGTCATCGACGACGAACCGCAGATCCGCCGCGTCGTGCGCAACGCCCTGCAAGGGGAGCTGCGCCGCATCCTGGAGGCGGCCACCGGCAGCGAGGGGATCGATCTTGCGGCGGCGGAGGCGCCGGTGTTGATCGTGCTGGACCTGGGATTGCCCGACATGCCGGGGATCGACGTCTGCCGCGAGATCCGCCGCTGGTCGGATGCGGCGATCCTGGTGCTGTCGGCGCGCCAGTCGGATGCCGAAAAGGCGCAGCTGCTGGACGCCGGGGCCGACGACTACGTGACCAAGCCGTTCAGCACCCTGGAGCTGACGGCGCGGGTGCGGGCCAATCTGCGGCGCGCGGCGGCGCAGGGCACCGCCGACCGGCGGCTGGAGATCGGCGACCTGGTGATGGACTTGACGGCGCGCACGGTGCGGCGCGGCGACAAGGCCATCCACCTCACGCCCATCGAATGGGAGCTGCTGCGCACGTTCGCCACGCAGGCCGGCCGCACCCTGACCCACCGGCAGCTGTTTCACGCGGTATGGGGCCGCGCCTTCGGCGATCCCCAGCAGTACCTGCGCGTCCACGTCGCCAACCTGCGGCGCAAGATCGAGCGCGACCCGGTGCGGCCGCAGGTGATCGTGACCGAACCCGGGGTGGGCTACCGCCTCGAGCAGCCGGGCTGACGGCGTGCCGGCCGGCCTCAGGCAGGGCGGCGGCGTGCGGCTCGGTGGGCGTGGCAGCTGGCTGTTCTGGATCGCCACGCTGCTGCTGGTGACCGCGGCTCTGGTGTCGGTGCGCAGCGACCTGGACCAGGCGCACGCCACGCTGATCTACCTGCTGATCGTGCTGGGTGGCAGCGCGAGCGCCGGCCGCGCTCTGGGTTTCACCCTGGCCTGCGCGTCGGTTTTGATCATCGACTATTTTCTGCAGACCCCGTTTGACAAGCTGGCCATCGACAAGCCGCTCGATTGGCTGGTGCTGCTGGCGTTCCTGGTGACGGCGGCGGTGGCGACCCAGCTGCTGGGGCGCGCCAACGCCGAGGCCGAAGCGGCGCGCCGGCGCGCCGAGGAGATCGACCGGCTGGCGGCATTGGGCGCCGAAACCCTCAACCTGGGCCGTGCCGACGACGCGCTGGAGGCGATCGTCAACGTCATCCGCCAGACGACCGGCGCCGAGGAGTGCCAGATCTACGCCGGTGGCAGCGCGAACGCCGGCACCGACGCGGCGGAGTTCCAGCTGGTCGCGGGGAAGGCCGGCGCGGCGCTCGCGCCGGCGAGCCTGGCGACGCTGGCGTCGGTCGCGGCCAAGCGGCGGGTGGCGACGGAGCGGCTGGACGGCACGCCGGTGCACAGCGGTGCCGCCCACGCCGGCGCGGCGCTCGACGCCGAGCTGGCGGCGGCGCGCACGCTGCTGCTGCCGCTGGTGGTGCACGAGCGCAGCGTCGGCGTGCTGCGGCTTGCCGACCGCGGCGGCCTGCGCCTGGACCCGGCGCGGCGCCGCTTCCTGGATGCGCTGTCGTACTACGCGGCGCTCGGCGTCGAACGCGTCCACCTGGTGGTGGAGGCCGAGCATGCCGAGGCGCTGCGCGAGGCCGACCGGCTGAAGGATGCGCTGCTCGCTTCCGTGTCGCACGACTTGCGCACGCCGCTCACCACCATCAAGGCGCTGGCGCACGACATTTCCGGCTCCGGCGACGAGCGCGCGGCGGTGATCGAGCAGCAGGCGGACCGGCTGAACCATATGGTGGCGGACCTGCTGGACCTGTCGCGGCTCAACGCCGGGAGCGTGCCGGTCCACACCGAGATCAACGCTGCCGAGGACCTGGTGGGGGCGGCGATCCAGCAGGCGGCGGGCGCCCTGGCGGGGCGCGAGCTGCGCACCGCCCTGGAGCTGGGAGAGCCGATGCCGGTGGGCCGGTTCGACTTCGTGCACTCGCTGCGCATCCTGGTGAACCTGATCGAGAACGCGGTCAAGTATTCGCCGCCGGCGTCGCCCATCGAGATCTCGATGCGCGGCGAAGGCGACCTGCTGGCCATCGCCGTCGCCGACCGCGGCCGCGGCGTGGCGCCGGCCGAACGCGAGCGCATCTTCGAGCCGTTCTACCGCCCGGCCGGCGTGGCTCCCGACGGGCGCACCTCCGGCAGCGCAGGTTTGGGGCTGGCGATCGCCCGCCGCCTGGCCCAGGCCCAGGGCGGCACGCTGGTCTACGAAGATCGGCTGGGCGGCGGCAGCATCTTCACCTTGCGCCTGCCCTCGGCAAGCCTGGATCCCGAGGCGGTGGCCTGGGACGCGCCCTGATCTTCCGGCGGCCGGTCGCGGCGGTCGCGGTCATCGCGATCGTTACGGTCGTCGCGGCCCGTCGCCAGGCAGCCAGCATCGCCGGGCTTTGCGTTTTCTTTGTGCCGCCCCCGCTAAACCGGGTTGCCCGCCCCACGAGGGCTTGGTTAGCATCCTTGGGCCGTTGCCGGGGCGGCGGCGACGGCGCGCCGCCAGGAGCGGTCCAGATGGTGTCGGCGAGAGGAGATGAGTGCCAGCGAAGAAAGTTAGCAGGCGGCGGCAGTGCCGGCCGCGCCGCGCCGGCGAGGCTGCCGCCTGTCTCGCGGTGACGGTTGCGCTGGCACTGGCGTGCGGCGCGGCGGCGCCGGTTTGCGCCAGCGCTGCGAGTGCCGCTACCGCTGCAGCCATCGCCGAAGCGCCGGCGGCGCCGGCGCTGGTCGCCGCGGCCGCGGTGGCGGCTCCGGCGGGCACGGACCTGGCGGCGGCGCCGCCGGGGTCGGTCGCCCAATTGAGCCTGCCGCAGGCGATCGACCTGGCGCTGCGGCAGAATCCGGGGCTTGCGGCGCAGGCGGCGACGGTGACGTCGACACAGGCGGGCGAGGTGACGGCGGCGCTGCGGCCCAATCCGGCGTTTTCCAACGGCACGGTCGATTTCACCGGCGGCGTGGCCTGGACCGTGGAGCGCGGCGGCAAGCGCCAGCGGCGGATCGCCAGCGCGCGCCTGGCGACCGCCGGCGCCCAACGCGACCTGGAGGACGCCCGCCGCACCTTGATCCTCAACGTCCGCACCACCTTCACGGCGGCGCTGCTGGCGCGATTCGACGAGCAGGCGGCGCACGACAACCTGGCCAACTTCCAGCACGTCGAAGAGCTGAACCGCGTGCGCTTCAACCAGGGCGACATTTCGGGCGGCGACTTTCTCAAGATCGGTCTGCAGAAGCTGCAGTTCCAGACCGATCTGGAAGACGCCCAGCTGGCCTACCGCACCGCTCGCGCCAACCTGCGCCAGGCGCTGTTTGCGCCGCAGCTGGCGCAGGATTTCGAGGTCGAGGGCGAGCTGCAGACCGCGGCGCCCGTGCCGGCGCTCGCCGACCTCACGGCGCGAGCCGTGGCGACGCGGCCGGACCTGTTGTCGGCAAAGCTGGCGGTCGACAAGGCCGAAGCCGACGCGCGGCTGGCGGAGGCCAACGCCAAGGTGGACGTGACGCTGTCGCTGGGCTGGATCCACACCGGCCAGCCGATCACCTCCGACGACCGGGTGCAGCCGTTTTTCAGCGCCGGTGAGAGCGCCAACGCGCTGGGCACCGGCGTCAGCTTCGACCTGCCGATCTTCAACCGCAACCAGGGCGAGATCGCCCGCACCCGCTCCGAGGTGGTGCGGGCGCGCGCCGCCGCCGAATCCGTGCGCGCCCAGGTCATCGCCGACGTCGAGACGGCCTACGTCGCCCTGGCCGCCAGCCGCGAGCGCGTCAGCCTGTACCAGGACGCCTACCTCAAGGCCTCCAGCGATTCCCGCGAGATCGCCGAGTTCGCCTACCACAAGGGCGCCACCTCGATCCTCGACCTGCTCGACGCCGAGCGCACCGACCGCGCGACGCGCCTCGCCTACCGCCAAGCCCTGGCGGACTACGTCACCCACACCCAGCAGCTCGACGCCGCCGTCGGCGCCGAGCCGGCGCCGTAGCCAAGCCGCCGGCTCGCGGCTCTCCTCCCGCCCTTTCGCCCGCGCGCTGTAGAGTGATCCTCGTGCATCGGATCACGTTCCAGCCGCTGGAGGTCCGCCGCGACGGGATGACCTGCCGGTGGCGGGTCGAGCCGGCCACGGCGCTCTACCAGCGGTGCTCGTTCGAGGTGCGGCTGCCCGCGGGGTTGGACGGGATGCAGGTGCCGCTCGATGTCTGGTGGACGGTGGTGCTGCTGTGCCTGCATTCCCATTGGGCGCTGCTCGGGCGGTGCACGGTGTGCTTGCCGGTGCGGCTGCCGCCGGGGCAGGGGGAGTTCTGGCGGCGGCTGGTGGCGAGCGAGCGGATGACGCTTGCGGCCTATGTGCCGGGGGCGAACCCGGTGCTGGTGGCAGGGCCGGAGGCCGGCGGCGCGATGGGGGCGATGGGCGGTCCCGCAGCGACCCCGGGGATCGACGGGATCGCAGGGGTCGGAGCGATCGGATGGATCGAGGAGGGGCCGACGCTCGCGGCGGCGCCGCCGCTGGTGGAGGGTGGGCGCTGCGCGGCGGCGTTCAGCGGTGGCAAGGACAGCCTGTTGCAGGCGGCGCTGCTGGCGGAGCTGGGGTTGCCGGTGGTGCTGGTGGCGACGACGTCGCCGATGCCGCCGTTGCGCGACCACGAGACGGCGCGGCGCCGCCAGGTGATGGCGGCAATGCCGCGCCGGCGGGACGTGGAGCTGGTGGAAGTGGCGTCCGACCTGCGCTCGGCATGGAAGAACGACTTTCCTCCCGAGGTGGGGTTTCCGGTGTCGGTCAACGAGGTGACCGATACGTTTCTGTACACGGCGTCGATGCTGCTGGTGGCGGTGCTCTGCGGCGCCACGCACCTGTTCCTGGCGTCGGAAGCGGAGGTGCAGGACAACACCGCGCTGGCCGGCGGCGGGGTGGTGCAGCACACCCATTTCATGTACTCGGCGGCGACGCAGCGGGCGCTGGCGGCGCTGCTGGCGCCGCTGGGGGTGCGCTACGGCTCGCTCATCACCGCGCTGTACAGCGTGCAGGTGCAGACGCTGCTGTGGACACGCTACGGCGACCTGCGCGATCTCCAATATTCATGCTGGCGCGTGGGCGACGGCGAGGCCACGTGCAGCCGCTGTTCGCAGTGCCTGCGCCTGGCGCTGACCGCGCTGGCGCTGGGCGACAACCCGGAGCGCATGGGGATCGACCTGGTGCGGCTGCTGCCGGCGATGCGCGACTGGTCGCCGGCCAAGGCATCCTCCCTGGCGGCGGTGCAGCCGGCCAGCGGTGCCGAGCTGCCCGCGGTGCGCATCAGCCAACGCCTGCGCCGCCAGGCGCTGCGCGCCCTGGCCGTCACGCCCACGGCGCGGGTGGCGGCGATGCTTGCCGCCGGCGGGCCGCACCGGTTGCTGCGCCGCGACGGCTGGCAGGCGTTGGCGGCCTATGCAGGCCTGCGCCGGCGGCTTGTCCTGGCGGCTCCCGGCGGCGCCCAGGCGCTGCTTGCGGACGTCGCCGCCGGCTATCGCACCGGCTTTGCCGCCCAGCTCGACCCGCTGGTGCGCGGCCGCGTCAGCGCCATCTTCGCCCAGCACTTCGCGCCCGAGCCGCTGGCCGCCCACGCCGGCATCCTGGCGCGCGGCGAAGCGCTCAGCGCCTGGATCGCCCAGCCGCTCGCTGCCGCGTCAGCCGGCGGCGGCGGTGCGGCGCGCTAGCGAATCGGCGTCTCCCATTCCCTGAGCGAAGCGGCAGCAGCCAGCCTGTGCAAGCTGTGCCAGGCGACAGCCGCGACCCCGGCACTGCCCCTCCATCCCGATGATCCACGCGCTCCGCTCGCCCCGGCGACACGGCAGGACTCGGCGCCGGCAAGCAGTGCCTGGCATAAGGCCTCCACTAACGGCTCAATCACCGTGCTGTCTTCGAGCAGATCCGCAGCAGGTTGCCGCTGCGCCCAGAGGCGCACGGCCATGCACTGGTTAACGATCCGCGAAGTCTCCTGCCGCCTCGAATTTCGGCGCGCGCACCAAGCGATCCTGGTGCTCGCGCTGCTGGGCCATGTAGTAGGCGACCAGCCGATAGGGGTTGTGGCCGAAGCGCTCAGAGATCCGGTGTCGCACGGCCCGAACGCGATCGATCTCCTCGTCGTCTTCTCCGAGGATAGGATCAGTTTGGGGAGTCATTGGTTTCTCCTAACAGCTCGAGCGGCGTGGCCAGCACTGGAACGTACAGGCCGAGCAGACCGTTCACCCGCCGAAGGTGCCCAAACTTGTTGGCATTGGCGAGATGCTGACAGTTCCAGGTTACCAGAAAGTCGCACCGGTGATACGACGCCAGCGCGAGATGGAGGGCGTCCCCTGCGGGATCCGCGGGCATGAGCCTGTGGCGGACATAACCGGCGACGATCTCCGCCACGGCCTCGGTGATCTCGAGGAAGACCGGCAGACCAACGACCAAGGCCAACGCGGGCTCCCGACTCGGGTAGTCACCCTCGCGCAGCTCATCGAGGACCGCGTCGCTTGTGACCATGGAATAGCGGTCGCGGCCAACCTCCCACCAGCGGCGCGTCCATAGCCGGCGCGCCTGGGCCGCGGGTCCCGAACGGGTCGTATGGTAAAAGCTCGGGATCGTAGTCTCGACATAGACGCGGGGCTTGGGCATATCTTGCTCATCGCTCATGGCTTGCGTGTTCCCATCTTACTCCCCATGGTTTCTCCGTCGCAGGCGGAGTGCACCGTCTGGCATTCTTTTCCCTCGGCGCTCCCATCCCCACCGCACTGCCCTCCGCCGCCAACTCGCCGGGCGATCCAGGTTACGATAGCTGGGCATGTGGCCACCCACAGCCTTGCGTCGGAACAGGTGGTCGCCTTCGCCGGAATCCGCAAGCCAGGCTGGCAAGCTCAGCGATCGAGATTCAATGCCATGAACCTGACCCCGAGCACACACGCTCGAAAACAAGCGCGCGCACATCACTTCTTGCCAGCATTTTATCTCGCGGGGTTCACCTTGTCCGGCACCCACGACGGCAGGTTGTGGGCCCTCGATCGGGAACGAGGCAAAGCTTGGCCCACTACGCCACTAAAGGTCGGACACCGTCGTGATTTCTACCGGATCGACCTTGCTGGAATCGAGCGAGACGCTGTTGAGAGTCGTCTTGAGAGGATCGAGAGCCGGACGGCCCCAGTGCTGCGGAAAATCTGCTCGACACGCTTGCTGCCTTCAGGTGAAGACTACCGCACGCTGCTCTCGTTCGTAGCGCTGCAAGCCGTCCGCGTGCCACATTTCCGCCGCTTTCTTGAGGAGAAGATGACCTGCCTCGCCAGACATCGGGCAACGGTTGCCCTTTCCAGCGTACAACTCTTTGAGCAGGTGGTTGAAGAAATGAGACTGCGCGGCAAAGAGATACCTGCGTCGATTTCAAGGAAATCGCTTCTCGCGTTCCTAAAGGACGAGGGCCGCAGTACTGTCGAGATCTCTCGTGAGGCAACGATTAACCATATGTTCGACATGGCAGGCGCTCTCGTGCCTGTGTTGGGGCGCCGGAACTGGTCGATCTTATTCTCGCAGGAAGCGGATGTTGACTTCATCTGCTCGGATCAGCCCGTCCTTCTTTGGGCGAAACCGCCCGCCTTGCCCTTCTTGGGATTTGGGACAGCGGACGAAATCTTGATCCCTTTGGACAGGCATACTGTTTTAGTGGGGATCTTGGGCGGCGAGAGTCGATCTTTCGAAGCAAATCGGCTCCGCGTGGGGCTCCTCAATCAGCTCATGCTTGACAAATCAAGCGGCAATATCTACTCGAGCCGCAACGAATTTGTCGTTACGACTCGCTGTCGTAAAGCGAATCTTCGGCCTGCGGGTCCGACGGATTGAACCAGAGTGCCGCGACCGGCGGCAGCCGCGGCCGACCTGGACTGAACTTTCAGAGCAATCGCCGGATAGCGGTCGGTGGGGCGGTTCTTTGATACTGGCGGGGATGGGCGGCGTGGGGCCGCTCGCGGATGCGGCGCCGCCTGGGGCGCCGGCTGGAGGAAGTGATGATCCCATTTCGCGTTGTTGCCATTCCCGAATCGATTGCGGCGGAGGTGCGTGCTACGCGGCGTTCGCCTGGCTATGGACACCCGGCGCACCGCGAGGTGGCGCGGGGCCACGGGCCCTGTCGGCTTTGCCTGCGCGGGTTTGCGGTGGGGAGCGACGAGCGGATGCTGTTCACCTATGACTCGTTTGCCGGGGTGGAGCGGCTGCCGCTGCCGGGGCCGGTCTTTATCCATGCGGCGGGCTGTGCGCGCCATCCAGAGGAGGCGGGCCTGCCGGCGGATCTGCGCGAACATGCGCTGACGTTTTCGGGCTATGGGCGCGGGCGGCTGCTGCGGGCTGTCGAGCAGGCGGTCGGCGATCAGATCGAACCGGCGATCGAGCGGCTGCTGGCGCGCGCCGACGTGGACTACATCCAGGCGCACAACACCGAGGCCGGCTGCTACGACTTCCGCATCGAGCGCGCCGGCGTGGAGAGTGAGAAAATGGCCGGGTGAGCGAATCTCCGGCGGACGCGGCGCGCGGCCTTGTGCTGCGGATCGCCAGCGAGGTGGCGCACGAGGTCCACGGCCCGCAGTGGGGGGCGAGCGCTTCGCGGCTCGCGATGGGATCGTCGCTGGAGCGCGACCTGGGGCTGGACAGCCTGGGCCGGGGCGAGCTGCTGGCGCGCCTGGAGCGGCACTTCGCTGTGTCCCTGCCAGAAAGCGTCCTGATCGACGCCGAGACGCCCGAAGACCTGTGGCAGGCGCTGGCCGAGGCCGGGGCGGCGGCGGCATCGCCGCCCTTGGCTCCGCCGCTTGCTGCTACGCAGCTCGCTACAGCGTTGCCTGCTGCCGCGCCGGATCAGGCACTGCGGCCAGGACCAGCGCCAGCGGCGCCGGCCGCGGACCTGGCTGGTGGCGCGGCGGCGGTTGGCGGGGACGGTGGGGCGGAGCCGGCGCCCGATACAGTGCGCACGCTGGTCGAGGTCCTGGCGTGGCATGCGGAGCGGCATCCGCGGCGGCGGCATCTGCTGTTCTATGCCGGCGACGGGGCGCCGCTGGAGCTGAGCTACGGCGAGTTGCAGCGGCGGGCGGGACGGGCGGCGGCCGGCCTGCGGGCAGCCGGGGTGGCGCGCGGCCAGGCGGTGGCATTGATGCTGCCCAGCGGCCACGACTACTTTGTCGCCTTCTGCGGCGTCTTGCTGGCGGGCGCCGTGCCGGTGCCGCTCTATCCGCCGGCGCGCCGCAGCCAGATCGAAGACCATCTGCGCCGCCAGGCGGGCATCCTGGGCACGGCCCAGGCGGTGGCGCTGATCACGTTCGGCGAGGCGATGACCGCCGCGCGGCTGCTGCGGGCGCAGGTTCCGGGGCTCGCGCGGGTGACGACGGTGGCCGACCTGGAGGAGGCGGCGGGTGCAGTCGATGCCGCCTCCGAAGGTGGTGGGCCTGGCGGGGATCACGTGTCGGCAGGGGAGGGCGTGCCGGCGACGAGTGGCGCCAGCGAGCTGGCCGCGGATCGCGGCGTGGCGGGGGCCGGCGCGGGCGAGGAGATCGCGCTTTTGCAGTTCACCTCGGGCAGCACGGGGCAGCCCAAGGGGGTGGTGCTGACGCATGCCAACCTGCTGGCCAACTTGCGGGCGATCGGGCGGGCGATCGAGATCGGGCCGCGGGATGTGGTGGTGAGCTGGCTACCGCTGTACCACGACATGGGCCTGATCGGCGCCTGGATGGCCAGCCTGTACTTCGGCATGCCGCTGGTGCTGATGTCGCCGCTGACGTTTCTGGCGCGGCCGGCGCGGTGGCTGCAAGCGCTGTCGCGCCATCGCGGGACGCTGTCGGCGGCGCCCAACTTCGCCTACGAGCTGTGCGCGCACAAGGTCACGGACGAAGAGATGGCGGGGGTCGACCTGTCGAGCTGGCGGTTTGCCTTGAACGGCGCCGAGCCGGTCAGCCCCGAGGTGCTGGGGCGGTTCACCGCGCGCTTCCGCCGCTTCGGCTTTGAGCCGCGGGCGATGGCGCCGGTCTACGGCCTGGCGGAATGCTCGCTGGCGCTGGCGTTTCCGCCGCAGGGGCGCGGGCCGGTCGTCGACGTGGTGGACCGCCGCCGGTTCGAGCGCTCCGGCCGCGCCGTGCCGGCGGCGCCGGTGCCGGCGGACGCTGCTGGCGAGGGGGATGCGGCAGTCGGATCGCCGGCGGTGCTGCGCTTTGTCGGCTGCGGCGTGCCGCTGCCGGGGCACCAGGTGCGGATCGTGGACACCGCCGGCAACGAGGTGGGCGAGCGCGTCGAAGGGCGCCTGCAGTTCCGTGGGCCTTCGGCGACCAGCGGCTATTTCCGCGATCCGGCGGCGACGCGGCGCCTGCGCCACGGCGATTGGCTGGATTCGGGCGACCGCGCCTACACGGTGGGGCGCGAGGTGTTCCTCACCGGCCGCGACAAGGACATCATCATCCGCGGCGGCCGCAACCTGTATCCGCACGAGCTGGAGGAAGCGGTGGGCGCGGTTGCCGGCATCCGCAAGGGGTGCGTGGCGGTGTTCGGCGTCGCCGATCGCCGCAGTGGCACGGAGCGGCTGGTGGTGCTGGCCGAGACCCGCGAACGGCAGGAGCCGGCGCGCGCCCGGCTGCGCGCCGCGGTCGAGGAGCGGGCGCTGGCGCTGCTCGGCGAGCCGGTGGACGAGGTGGTGCTGGCGCCGCCGCACAGCGTGCCCAAGACCTCCAGCGGCAAGGTGCGCCGGGCCGCCGGCCGCGAGCTGTACCTGTCGGGGCGGATCGGCCGCGGCAGCGCGGCGCTCGGCGTACAGATGGCGCGTCTGGCGGCGTCGGGCGTCGCGGTGCAGATCGGCCGCGCGGCGCGCGCCGCCTGGGCGCCGTTGTATAGCGCCTACGTGTGGCTGGTCTACCTGGGGGTGGTCCTGCCGCTGTGGGTGGCGGTGGCGACGGTGCCCGGCGTGCGCCGCCGCCGCTCGCTGGTGCGCGGCGCGGCGCGCCTGATGCTGCGCGCCGCCGGTCTTCCCTTCGCGGTGAGCGGCCTGGATCACCTGGCCGCCGTCCGCGCCGCCCGCACCGTCCGCGCCGCCGCGCCGTCGCCAGCCGGCCGGCCGGTGGGGTGCCTGCTGGCGGTGAACCATGCCAGCTACCTGGACGCCGCGACGCTGCCGGCGCTGCTGCCGCCCGACTTTGCCTGGGTGGCCAAGCGCGAGCTGGAGGACCGCTGGGTGACGCGGGTGATGATGCGCCGCCTGGACGCCCTGCTGGTCGAGCGCTTCGAGCGCGCGCAGAGCGCGGCGGAGACACCGCGCGCGGCGGCGGCCCTGGCCGGCGGCGAGTCGCTGATCATCTTTCCCGAGGGCACCTTCACCCGCGAACCGGGCTTGCGCCCGTTCCGGCTGGGCGCCTTCGTGGCGGCGGCCCAGACCGGGGCGCCGATCGTGCCGGCGATCCTGCGCGGCACCCGCTCGGCGTTGCGCGACGGCGGGGTGATCTTTCGCCGCGGCCCGCTGGCGCTCGACATCCTGGCGCCGATCTGGCCGGACGGCGACGACTGGGCGGCGGCCCTGCGGCTGCGCGACCGGGTGCGCGCCGCCATGCTGGCCGCGGGCTCGGAGCCCGACCTGGCCCCGGCGCCGCGATGAGCGCCGCCGGCCGGCCCCCGCGCGGCCGCTATGCGCCGTCGCCGACCGGGCCGATCCACGTCGGCAACGCCCGTTCGGCGCTGGCGGCGTGGCTGTCCGTGCGGCGGCAGGGCGGCACTTTCGTGTGGCGCGAAGAAGACCTGGACCCGCCGCGCGTGGTGCCGGGCATGGCCGCGGCGCAGCGCGCCGACCTGGCGTGGCTGGGGCTGGATTGGGACGAAGGGCCCGACGCCGGCGGGCCGCACGCTCCCTACCGTCAGTCGCAGTGCGCGGCGCTCTACGAGGCGGCGCTGGCGCAGCTGGCGCGGGGCGGCCGCCTGTTTCCCTGCCGCCGGTCGCGGCGCGATCTGGCGGCGATCGGCTCGGCGCCGCACGGTGCGGAGGCCGCGGCGCCGTATCCCGCCGCCTGGCGGCCGCGCGACCTGGACCCCGACTGGTACGAGCCTTTCCGGGCCGCGCCCCCGCTCCCGTCGTCGTTGCCGCCGCCGGCCGCCGGCGGGCAGGGCCGGCCGGCATCGCCGTCGCCGCCGGATGCGGCGCTGCGCTTTCAGGTCGCGGCAGGCGAGGTGGCCTTTGACGACCGCGTGCAGGGCGAGTGCCGGGAGCGCGTCGACCTGGCGGTCGGCGACTTCGTGCTCAAGCGGCGTGATGGCCTGTATGCCTACCAGCTGGCGGTGGTGGTGGACGACCTGCGCATGGGGATCACCGAGGTGACGCGCGGCGCCGACCTGCTGGCGTCGACGGCGCGCCAGCTGCAGCTGATCGCGGCGCTGGACGGTGCGCCGCCGCGGTACGCGCACGTGCCGCTGATGGTCGGCCCACGGGGCGAGAAGCTGTCCAAGCGCGATGCCGCGCTGACCCTGGCCGACCTGCGCGCCGGCGGCGTGGCGCCGGAGCAGCTGACCGGGTACCTGGCCTTCACCCTGGGGCTGCTGCCGGCGCCGCGGGCCTGCCGGCCGGTCGACCTGGTCGCCGGCTTCGACTGGCGGCGGGTGGGGCGCGGCGACTTTGCCGTCGCGGCCGATTTCGCGCGGCGGCTGCTGGCAGTGGACTGAGCGCTTCGCCGCCACCTATAATCCGCTGCCAGCGTGCCATCCCTCCTGACGTCGTTTCGCCACCCAGGCCGCCGAGGAGAGCAGACGCCCAACCCGCCTGCCGCGGGAGTGGAAGCCAGCCGAGACCGCCTGCTGGCGGCGGTCGGCGATCCACCCGACCTCACCTTCGTGCGCGGTGTCGGCAACCGGGGCGACGATCTGATCTGCGCCGGCACCCGGCAGGTGCTGGCCGGGCGGGCCTACCGCGAAATCGCCCTGGCGGAGCTGCCCGGCGCCAGCGGCCACACCGTCATCCTGGCCGGCAGCGGCGGCTGGTGCCGCCCCTACCACGAGCTGATGCCGCAGATGCTGCCGCTCGCCGAACAGCGCTTCGAGCGGGTGATCGTGTTCCCGTCGTCGTTCGACGTGGCCGTGGACGCCGTGCGCCTGGCCGTGGCGCGCACCCGCGCCACCCTCTTTGCCCGCGAAATGGTGTCGTACGCCGCGCTGCGCGGCGTGTGCGGCGGCAGCGTCGACGTCGCCGACGACTGCGCCTTTTTCTGCGATCTTGCGGCCTACGCCAGCGCCGGTGCGGGGCGCGGCGTGCTGCGCGCGTTTCGCGACGACGCCGAAGCGCTGGCGCCGCCGCCCGCCGGCAGCGTCGACATCTCGCTGCGCTGCGCGTCGCTGGACGAATGGCTGTGGACCATCGCCGCGCACGCGGTGGTGCAGACCGACCGCGCCCACGTGATGATCGCCGCGGCGCGGCTGGGCAAGCGGGTCGAGGTTCGCCCGTCGACCTATCACAAGCTGCCGGCGATCGCCGCCTACTCCCTGGGAGCCTACGACGTGCGCCCGCTGGCCGAGCTGCCGGCCGCCGCGCCGGTGCCGGCGCCGGCCCTGTCGCCGGGCGATGCCGCGGCTCCCGACGCCGGCGTGGCGACGGCGGGCACTGTCGCCACGGGCGATGCCGCGGCGGCCGTGCTGGACGCTGTGGACGCTGTGGACGCGGCGGCCGCGGGGGTGGCGCACGTTCGCTCCCGCCTGCAGGCGCGCGCCCTGGAGTCGCTGGCGCTGCTGGCGCCGCCTGCCGTGCCTGCAATGACGGATGCCGCCGCGCCGCCGCGGCTGACGATCCTGGTGCTGACCCGCGATCGCGCCGGCCACTGGCCGGTGCTGCTGCGCTCGATCCGCGACTCCGCCCGGCAGCCGTACCGCCTGCTGATCGTCGACAACGCCTCGCTGCCGGCGGCGCGGTCGGCCTTGCAAGGCCTTTGCGACCAGATGTTCCCGCCGGACCCGCGCGGCGGCGGCCCGGCGGTCGAGATCCGCTGGCTCGAACGCAACGTCGGTTGCGCCGTGGCGCGCCACCAGGCGATCCAGCAGGTCGCGACCGACTACGTGATGTTTCTGGACGACGACGCCGAGCTGTGCGCCGGCGCCGCCGACCACCTGGTCGCAGCGCTCGACGCAAATCCCGCGGCGGTCGCGGCGGGTGCCCACCTGGTGCTGCCGGACGGCAGCACGCAGATGTGCGGCGGCGACTACACCGAGCCGACCGGCGGGGTGCTCCATTTCGAGCCGCTCGGCTACGGCGTGGATTTTGCCGACCCGGCGTTCAGCCCGGCCGGCGCCGCCCGCGCCTGCCGCTGGCTGGCCGGGGCGGCGGTGGTGTTTCGCCGCTCGGCCCTGGAGCGCGACCCGATCGACCAGGCGATGGACGCCTACTACGAGGACACCGAGTGGTGCTACCGGGTCGGGCGCACCCGGCCCGAGGCCGTGTTCCTGAGCGTGCCGGCGGCGCTGGTGCTGCACCACCAGGAGCCCAAGGGGCCGCAGGGATTGGGCGCCGACGAGCTGCGGCGGTGGTTGCCGTACCTGGTGGCGATCGGCCATTTCTACCGGGTGCACGGCGTGCTGCTCGACGGGATCTTCGTGTTCGCGCCGCCGCTCGCCGCCGGCGGCCGGCGCGACGTCGCCGCCGCCCGCCTGCTGCTCGAGCTGCTCGCCGCCCGCGGCCCCGACTGGGTGGCGCAGGAATGGCTGAGCGGCGGCCTGGCGCCCCTCTTCCAGGCCGGGCCGCTGGCGCTCCTGCCCCTGGCCGAGCTGGCGGCGCTGCGCCGCGAGCTGGCGGCGGAGCGCGCCGCCGCGGCGGCGGAGCGCGACCGGTTGGTCGCCGGTCTGGACGACGCGCACCGGCAGCTGGTGACCATCCATAGCTCGCGATTGTGGAAGCTGGCCGATCTCTACTGGCACGTGCGCCGCGCCGCGGCGCGTCTTGCCGGCCGCGGGCGCGACACGTGAGCGGAGCCGCGGCGAGATGATCCAGGCGATCGACCTCACCGAGGAGGAGCTGGCGCCGTGGCGCCACCTCATCCCCGGACCCGACCCCGAGCTGCTGCCGCCGCCGCCCGGCCAGGGCAGCCCCGGCCGCATTCTGCCGGTTGCCGAAACGCGGCTCGACGGCAACGAGCTTCGCTACGTCACCGAATGCATCCAGTCCGGCTGGATCTCCTCGGCCGGCCGCTTTGTCGGCGACTTCGAGCAGCGCTTTGCCGAGGCCATGGGCTGCCGCTACGGCGTCGCCTGTTCCAACGGCACCACGGCGCTGCACCTGGCGCTGGCGACGCTGGGGGTGGGCGCCGGCGACCAGGTGATCGTGCCCGCCTTCACCATGATCGCCACCGCCAACGCGGTCAGCTACACCGGCGCGGCGCCGGTGCTGGTGGACGCCGAGCCCACGACCGGCAACCTGGACGTGGCGCAGGTCGAGGCGTTGATCACGCCGCGCACGCGCGCCATCGTGGTGGTGCACACCTACGGCCATCCGGTCGACATGGACCCGCTGCTGGCGGTGGCGCGCCGGCACGGCCTGCCGGTGATCGAGGACGCGGCCGAGGCGCACGGTGCCGTCTACCGCGGCCGCCCGGTCGGCGCTCTCGGCACCGCCGCCACCTTTTCGTTCTACGGCAACAAGATCATCACCACCGGCGAAGGCGGCATGGTCACCACCAACGACGCCGAGCTGGCGCGCGTGGCGCGGTGCCTGCGCGATCACGCGTTTTCCGCCGAGCGGCACTTCTGGCACCAGTACCTGGGCTTCAACTACCGCATGACCAGCCTGCAGGCGGCGGTCGGCCTGGCGCAGACCGAACGCTTGCCACAGCTGGTCGCGGCGCGGCGGCGCAACGCCGAGCGCTATCGCGAGCTGCTGGGTCCGGTGCGCGGGCTCTGCCTGCCGGACGAGCGTGCCGACGTCACCAATGTTTTCTGGATGTATGGCGTGCGGGTCGGGGACGCCTTCGGCTGCTCGCGCGACGAGCTGCGCCGCCGGCTGGCCTGCAAGGGGATCGAGACGCGCACCTTCTTTGTCCCGATCCACCTGCAGCCGATCTATTTCCGCCGTTTCCAGGGCCAGGGCTCGTACCCGGTGGCCGAGGAGCTGTGCCGCACCGGCCTCTATCTGCCGTCGGGCCCGACCCTGACGGACGGCGAGATCCGCTACGTCGCCGAACAGGTCGCCGCTGCCGCCGGCGGCGATTGAGGCAGGCGCGGTGCTCGTGGAGCAGGACCTGGCGGCGGGCGGTGGCGGCGGGCGGCTCGCGGCAGCCGGCGGGCAGGGCCGCGCCGTGCTGTTCGTCGCCGGCCGCGACCCGCGCGACGAGGTGAGCGGCGGCCACTCCGCGTACGTGCGCGCCTATGCCCGCGCCGCGCGGCTCGCCGGCTACGAGCCGCACCTCTTCTGCGCCGCGCGCGACAGCCGGGTCGAGCCGGCGGCGTTCGGCACGGTCCACCGGGTGGCGTCGCCGGTGCGTCCGTTTCGCCAGGTTGTGGCCGGTCTTCACGCCCCCTGGCTGTGCCGCGCCATGACCCGCTTCGCTGCCGGCTGCCCCGGTCCGGTGCTGCTCCACGGCTTCGGCGTCTGGAGCCACGTCGCCGTTTTGGCGGTGCAGCGCCTGGCGGCGATGGGGATCGGCGCCGTGGCGGTGGCCAGCTCCTATACGACCTACGAAGAGGAGGCGCGCGCCGGAGTGCGGACGGCGCGTTCCTACGGGCTGCGGCGGCGCCTGGGGGCGCGCGCCGAGCACCTGTGGATTCGCCTGGTGGCCGAGCGCTGGGAGCGGCGCGGCTACCTGCAAGCGCGCCGGCTGGTGCTCAATTACGAGTCGGTGCGGCGGATGGTCCAGGCCAAGTACGGCACGGCGGTGCGCTGCGAGCTGCTGCCCTACACGTGCGAGAGCGCTTTTGGCGAGGCGCCGCCGGCGGCGAGCGTCGGGGAACCGCCCGCGATCGCCGCGCTGGCGCCGGGCGACGCGCCGCTCATCGTCGCCGTGTCGCGCCACCTGCCGCGCAAGGGGCTGGACGTGCTGCTCCAGGCGCTGGCGCGGCTGCGCGCCGGCGGCGTGCGGTTGCGGGCCTGCCTGGTGGGCGGCGGGCCGCTGGTCGACCATCACCGCCGCCTGGCCGCCAGCCTGGGTCTGGAGGGGTCGGTCGTCTGCACCGGCGTTGTCGCCGCGGTCGAACCCTACCTGGCGAGCGCCGCGATCTTCGTGCTGCCCTCCCGCGAGGAGCAGAGCGGCTCGCTGGCGCTGATCGAAGCGTTGCGCGGCGGCCTGGCGGTGGTGGCGTCAGGGGTCGACGGCATCCTGGAAGACCTCACCGACGGCGACGACGCCCTGCTGGTGCCGCCGGGCGATCCGGCGGCGCTGGCCGCCGCTCTGGGCCGCCTGCTGGACGATCGGCAGCTGCGCTGCAGCCTGGCCCGGCGCGGGCGCGAGACGTTCGCGGCGCGCTTTGCGGCGCCGGTCGTGGCCGGGGCGCTGCGCCGCCTCTACGAAGACCTGGGGGTGGCGCCGTGACGCCCACGGGGCGGCGCGCCGCGGCCCTGGCCGTCGCCGCCTTGGTGATCTACAACGCCAACCTGCGGCGCATCGGCGAGGGCGACAGCCGGCCGGCGAGCCTGCTGCCGTTCGCCCTGTGGCACAGCGGCAGCCTGACCCTGGACGCGGTGGCGGCGCCGGCCTCCGCCGTCGAGCCCAACCCGCACTACCGGGTGGCCTATTGGCAGTGGCGCTCGCCCGCGGGGCACCTGCTGTCGATGTACCCGATCGTCACGCCGGCGCTGGTGGCGCCGCTCTACGCACCGGCTGCCGCGGTGCTGTGGCTGCGGGACTGGGACGACCGGCGGGTGGCGGCGATGGCGCCGGTGATGGAGAAGCTGGCCGCCTCGCTGGTCGCCGCGCTTTCGGTCGGCCTGTTCTATCGCCTGCTGGCGGGGCGGCTGGCGGCGCGCGACGCGACGTTGCTCACCGTCGCCTACGCCCTGGGCACCGGCACCTGGCCGATCAGCAGCCAGGCGCTGTGGCAGCACGGCGCCGGCGAGCTGCTGGCAGTGATCGCTCTGCTCGGTATCGAAAAGGTCGCCGCCGGCGCGGAGGGCCGCCGGCGGGAGGGCAGTGGGGCGCCGGTGGCGGGGGCGGTGGCGGAGATGGGGAAGGATGCGGGCACCCGCGGCGCGCTGGTCGCCGGCCTGGCGTGCGGGCTGATGGTCGCCAACCGGCCGCCGGATGGATTTCTGGCGCTGGCGCTGCTGGGCGGGCTGGCGGCGGTGGCATCGCGGCGGGCGGCGCTGGCGGCGGTGGCGATGCTGGCGGCGGTGGCGCCGGTGGCCTGGTACAACCTGCACTTTTTCGGGCGGCTGGCCGGCGGTTACGCCATCATGGGGCTGGCCGGTCCGCATTCGTTCTATCGCCACCCGCTTGGCGCCGGAGTCCTGGGACTGCTGGTCAGCCCGGCCAAGGGGCTGCTGCTGTTTTCGCCGTTCCTGGCCTTTGTGCCCCTGGCGGCGTGGAGCGCGCCCCGGCGGTGGCTCGCCGCCTGGGTGGCGGCCGGAGTGGGCGGCCAGGTGCTGTTCTATGCCGTGACCGACTGGCGCGGCGGCGCCTGCTACGGGCCGCGGTTTCTGACCGACGCGATGCCGCTGGCGGTCTGGCTGCTGGCGCCGGCGCTGCCGCTGATGTCGGCGCGGGCGCGCGCCCTGCTGGTGGCCGCGGTGGCGGCGAGCGTCGTGGTGCAGGCGGTGGGCGCCTTCTGCTATCCGAGCGGCCGCAGCGACGACCGCTACTTCCCGGCCTCGTTGCCGCATGGAATCATCCCGGCTGCCGTCTGGTCGCCCGCCAACTATGCTCCGTGGGTCGAAGCCCGCGGCGGTCTGTGGCGCCCCTGATCGCGGGCCGCGGGAACCAGCGCCGGCCGCAACCGCAACCGAGAGAAGCAGAGCACCGTGGAACGACCCCCGAGCCCCCATCCCGATGACACCGCCACGCGCCGGTCCGCGGCGGCAGCCAGCCGCGCGGCAAGGGCGCTCGATTGGGCCGCGTGGGTGCTGCCCGCCTGCCTGGCGGCGGCGATCGCCTGCGGCTTTTGGGGATTTTCGTACGACGACAACTTCATCACCTACCGCTACGCCCGCAACGTCGCCGAGCATGGGGAGCTGGCCTACAACCTCGGTCAAAGGGTGCTGGGCACCAGCGCGCCCGGCTACGCCCTGCTGCTGGGCGGTCTGACCCGCCTGAGCGGCGACCAGGCCTGGGCAGGCCCTCCCGCCTGGGGGACGCTCGGCGCCGTCGCAGCGCTCTGCATCGCAACCTTGGTGCTGTGGCAGCTGTTGCGTGCGGCGCCGCGCGGCCAGCGGTGCGGCGCGACGTTGCTGTTCGCGCTCTTTGCCGGCACGCTGCAGTGGAACGTTGAGATGCTGGGCGGCGAGGCCCTGCCGGTGTTGGCGCTGGTGATGGCCGGCGCGTACCTGGCGCTGCACGATCGGCCGGCGCTGGGCGGCGTCCTGCTGTCCCTGGCCGCGATTCTGCGCCTGGACGCGGCGCTGGCCGCCTGCTGCGTCGGCGCGGTCCTGCTGGGGCGCGACCGCCGCCTGCCGGTCAAGTTCGCAGCCGCCGCCATGGTTCCCGCCGCCGGCTTCCTGGCGTGGCTGTTTGCCGCCTTCGGCACGGTGATCCCCCACACCATGGCGGTCAAGCGATCCGAGCTGCTCGCCGGCGCCCGGTATACCCTGGGCGAATGGCAATGGCTGCGCCGCTGCCTGCCGGACGGGGGTGCCGCCTGGTTGCTGTTGCTGGCGCTGGCTGCGCTGGCGGTCGTCCTGGCCGGGGCATGGGCAGGGGGCGCGGGTGCCGCGAAGGCGGGTGGGTGGACCCCGGTGGCGGCCTCCGATCGTCTGACGGCGCAGGTGCTGGGCGTCTGGGTGGCGCTGCATGAGGTGGCGTATCACCTGCTGGGAGTCCCCTTCGCGCCCTGGTACCAGGTCTACCTGGTCAATGCGCTGCTGGCGCTGGCGGCGGTGGGGATCGCGCGGGTCGCGGCGCGAATCGGCGCCGTCCTGCCGCTGCCCGCGCCGGCACGCATCGCCGTTGCGGTGGCGGCGGCCCTGCTGATCGCCGCGCCGCTGGCCCCCGGCCGCTACGTCGCCGCGCACTGCGGCACGCCGCCCGACCCGCGCTATGCCGGCTATACGGCCGCCGGCGACTACCTGCGCACCCACGCCGCGGGAACGCCCAGTGCCGCCGCAGTCGAGATCGGCTTTTTTGGCTACGCTTCGCGCGCCCGCATCCTGGACCTGGTCGGCCTGGTCAGCCCCCAGTCGCTGGCCGCGCGCGCCGCGGGACGCCTGCCGCGCCTGGTCGAGCAGGAGCGGCCGGACTACCTGCTGGACGCCACCCTGTTCCACCAGCAGTACCTGGATCCCGGCGCCGATCCCGTTCTGGCCGCGGAGTACGGCGAAGTCGCCAGGTTCCCGGACGGGCGCGGCGCCGGGCTGGCCATCCGCCTGCTACGGCTCCGGCCGGACCGCGGCCCATGAGGAGAGCGCCACCCGAAAGCCAATCGAGTCACTCCAGGTATTGGGCACGTTTCTGCTGCGGAAAGCGCAGCGCACGCGCTTCGCATTGTCCAGAAATGCCCCACCGCGCAGGACGCGGGGAGCTGTTGCCTTGGCGTCCAAATCCTCCCGCGCGTCGGCGTCCAGGTACGGATAGGGAGACCATGGCCGCGGGATCACTCCCGCCAAGCTCCGTGTCCACTCCCAGACGTTGCCGCACATCTCCTCGCAGCCGAAGGGGCTCGCTCCGCCATGGAAGCTGCCCACCGCGCTCCTCTCGAAGAGTCCGGTGGCGCTGAAGTTCGCTCGATTGGGATCCGGTTCACCTCCCCATGGGTACATCCGGCGGTCGTTGCCGCGCGCCGCCTTTTCCCACTCTGCCTCGGAGGGAAGGCTCGGGCGGATACGTCCTGCAGCCAGATCGGCTCCAAACGCGCCCAGGCATCCTTGCTGCCGCTGCAGCTCCTGCCCCAGCTCTCGCAGGCGCTCTTCCAGCCACCGCGAATAGGCAAGCGCATCACCCCAGCTGACGCGCACCACCGGGTGGTTTTCGGGACCATCCAGGCTGCCGAGGTCTGCTGGTCGATAGCCGCGGTCCCGCACGAACACTCGGAACTGTCCGACCGTCACCGGAAAACGTGCCATCCAGAAGAGGGGCAGTTTGACCTCGTGACACGGCATCTCTCGGTCCGCGGCCTGTGGATCGTCTTGCTTGTTGCTGCCCATACCGAAAAACCCCTCAGGAATTGGCACAAACCCGAGGAACGGCTCCTGCGACAGGCTCCACCGCGAAGCGTCGAAGCGCGGGTCCCCGATCGCGGCCAGCGCCGTCCCGGCCGCGCAACGCTCCCGGACTGGAAAGGACTCGGACTGGAGCAGGTGGAGGAGCCACCGCCGCAGCCGCTCGAGCTTGTTGCGGCGTGCCTTTTTGGGCGCCTGCGGAAGGTGCGCCGACTCCGCGACCAGCTGACCGGCGAGCAGGGCACCCCAATCATCGGCGGGTCCGCACTGGGGCTCCCCTGGTTCTCTCCGGCAGAGCGCATCCGCCAGATACCAGGCACTTGCTACGGCGCCGCGTGCTGCCTTGGCTCCCGCCAGCAGCACCGCCTCGCGCCAGCGCAGGGGATCCTCGCGACCCAGCCGCGCGGCCTCGCCCGGAAAGCCCTCTCCGGTGAGGTGACAAGCCGCCAGATACTCCTGAAACACCCGGTGTGCGAACGTATAGATCCCCTGGCTCCGCTCAACCAGCAGGCCGGCACGGTCCCGCAGGTAGGCCACGAGTTGCAGAGCATCCGCTCCGGGTTTGTGACTCACGCGAAAGAGACGGCCGAGCAGTCGACCCTCATCTACGTCGCCGGTGCCTGAGAGCTCCGGTTGGGCACGCTGCGCTTCGAAGGCGAGCTCTTCGAGGACCTGTCGCACCTTCTGGCGATCCGCCTCGAGCCACTCGGACAAGCTCGGCTGCGGTAGCACCGGTTTGCCACTTTCGTCGAGCTCCATCCTCTGCCGTTCCCTGGTATTGAGGATGAGCTCGACCGCTTCAGAGTAGAGCTCTTCCCGCCGTTCAGGGAGGCTGCCACCGCGAGACATCTGGAGGCTCGCCATCAGTTTCAGCAGCAGTGGCGCCTCGGCAAGGGCGAGCAAACGGTCGCTGCGGGAGATGTCCCGTCGCAGCAGCTCGGCACGTCCCTCGGCGTCCTCCCTGTGGAACCTTCCAAGCGCTGTCACCTGTTGATACCAGAGTCCGATAAACCGATCGATCTGCCACAGGCTGAACGGCGCCAGTACTGCCTCCTCGAAACCTGAGAGACGAGACGGTTCTTGATAGGCATAGGTCCGGCTGGTCACCAGCACTCGGCTCTCTCCCAGAGCCTGGCAGAAATCCTCGACGACGCGGCGAACCTGCTCGCGAAGCCGATCCCCCTCCGGGACCTCGTCCAGCCCATCCAAGAGCAGCAGGCCTCTTCCGGTCAGCAGGGCGTTACGGACCAGCGAAAATGCCTCCCGAAGTCCGGCGGCGGCCAATTCACGCTCGATAAACCCCCACAAGATCATCGCCGTCGGCCGGTCACCCGATCTCGCCAGCCCTCGCGCCGCGAGGTCATGCAGCGAAATCCGCACCGGCAGGAGGCCGCCGTGATCCCAGGGCTGTGGCACCTCAGTGCGACTCCCGCGGTCCGTAGGCAGCGGCTCGGAGAGCAGCCGCAAATTGATCTCCGGCCGCCCCAGCGCCTCGCCGGACAAGCACAGAGCCACGAAGTTGACGAATGTGGTCTTGCCGCTGCCAGGCTCGCCGAGAAGCACCAGGCGTTTGTGGGTGTTAAGTTGCCCCAATGCCGAGAGCCGGCCTCTCGGCTTGCCCGCGCGATCGCCTTTCTCCAGCGGAGATCGGGTCATCAGGGCGGTATAGACGGCGTGGAGATGCAAGCGGATCTCGCGGTCGGGATTCGCTACCACGGGTTCGAAGGTCGGGCCCAGGAAACCCGTCTGTTCGATGAGACGGTTCAGGTAGCCGGTCAACGCCGCGGCTTCGTCCAGCCTCTGCGACGAGTTGGCCGACTGCACCACCTGTTCGCCGGCGAGCCCACCTGTGGCCGGTCGTGCCGAGTGGATCTGCTGCTGCAGCAGGTTGGTGACGACCATCGTCGCAAGCTTCTGCGGTTCCCGGAAAAAGCCCACGGCCTCCTCGCGCTGGACCCGCTCCCTGAAGCGGCGCTGCCGCTCCCTTGCTTCTGCAGAATCGAACATGTTGTGCGGCAGCATAAAATCCTCTTCCGCCAAAAACATGCACCGCCGCTTCCCGGTCTTCGTTGCCTCCTCGTACTCGACTTCCGTGTAAGACAGCTCACTGCCTTCCGGCCGGCTGCCATGCAGGACGCCGACCAGCCCTACGTAGACGTCACAGCTCGCCACTCGCGACCTGCACACGTCTACGGGTTGGCCTCCGGCAGGGAAATCTTCCATGCTCTCGCAGTGATGCCCAGCCTTCGAGATCGCTTCCCGGACCGCGTCGCGGTGCGCCTGAAGGTCTTTCGCCGTCGAGCTCAAGAACACGGTGGTATAGTTCGCCATCGGCAACCTCTCGTTTCACGAGATTGTAGCAAGTGAATACTCGCCGAGACGCCTCGCCCGCTTGCCCGCCTTCTGGCCTGGCTTGCCATGGAGTCCGTTTGCTTCCCTGCCGCCAGGGTATGATAGTGGTCTGGGCCGTCTGGACGTGCAGGTGCTGACAGCTTTGCCGGCCAGACTTGCGGTCGGAGGACTCAGCCGTTGACAGGACAGCCTCCAACATTGTCGGCGGGGCGACAGGGCGCCGTGCAAGTGCTTCCGGGCACGGTCGAGCAGCAGGCCATGATCGCGGCGAACAAGCCATCCCATGACAGCGAGGCTGCGGTTTGCTGCCTGCACCACCTGTTCGAAGCGGCCGTGCGAAGCTGTCCGGATGGGGTGGCGGTCATTGCCGATGGTGTCGAGGTGCGGTACCGCGACCTCGACGGCCGCGCTGATCGGCTATGTCACCTGCTGCGTAGAAGCGGCGTTCGCGCCGAATCCACGGTCGCGATCTGCTGCGAACGCTCGCTCGACATGGTCGTCGCCGTGCTGGGCGTTCTCAAGGCCGGCGGGGCTTACGTCGGTCTCGATCCGGAACTGCCGACGGCGCGTCTCGAGCTGATGCTCGAGGACAGCAAGCCGATGGCGCTCATAACGCAGGAGCACACAAGGCATCGCCTGCATGGATTCCGCGGCGCGACCATCTGCATCGATCTCGAAGAGGGCGTGATCGACGGGGAAATGCCGCCGTTCATGCCGCCGGTCTCCGTCAGCGCCGGTAACCTCGCATACCTGGTCTACACCTCCGGTTCCACAGGCCGTCCGAAGGCGGTCATCGGAACGCACGGCAGCGCAGCGTCCTATCTGCGATTCATCGTTCACGCCTACGGGCTGCGGGCAGGCGACCGCGTTCTGCAACTCGCGTCGCTCAGTTTCGATGCCGCCGTCAGAGACCTGCTTGGCCCCCTGGCGGCGGGGGCGAGCCTGGTCCTGATGGAACCAGGGAAAGCCAAAGATCCCGTCGCACTCATCTCCGCCATCGAAGAACATCAGGTTACCTGTCTCCTCAGCATCGTGCCGAGCATGTTTCGGATACTGCTCGCGACGTCCTGCGCGAGCATCTCGCGTACAGCACCAACCCTGCGCCTGGTGCTCGTCAGCGGTGAACGCTTCTTCGTCGCTGACGCTCTGCGGGCGCGCCGCGCCCTTGGCCCGGCACTCGAGATCGTCAATCAATACGGACCCACCGAGTGCACCATGACTTCGAGCTTCTATCGCGTTACCGAGGCGGATGACCATGTCCCGGAGGCCCCGATTGGCGGCCCTGTACCCGGTTGCCGCCTCAGCGTCCTCGTGGACTGGCAGCCGGTGCGGCTGGGCGTGCCGGGAGAGCTCTACATCGGCGGCACTGGCGTCAGCCGCGGCTACTACGGGCATCCAGACCTTACGGCCGAGCGGTTCCTCCCTGACCCCTTCGCGCCGTCTCCTGGTGAGCGCATGTATGCCACCGGCGATCTGGTGTGCTGCCTGCCGAACGGCGCACTCAGTTTTCTTGGCCGCATCGATGCGCAGGTCAAGTTGCACGGCCATCGCATCGAGCCCATCGAAGTCGAGATGGAGCTATGCCGTCATCCGAGTGTGCTGCAGGCAGCGGTAGCAGTAAGGGAAGACAGGCTGGGGGATCAGCGGCTCGTCGCCTATGTCGTGCCTCGCGCCGGAGAGCCACCGGTCGCCGAATTGCGCGAGAGCTTGGAGCAGAAGCTCCCTGCATGCATGGTGCCCACCATATTCGTGACCCTGGCGAAGCTGCCGGTGACCGCCAATGGCAAGCTCGATAGGCATTCCCTGCCAGCGCCCGAAGAGACAGTAGAAAAGATATGCACCGCATCAGCCATGCCGCGCAGTCCGCTCGAGCAGCAGGTAGCGCAGATCTGGCAAGAGGTTCTCGGCGTCGCGCCGATTGGCGTCCACGACGGGTTCTTCGACCTGGGAGGCGACTCCATCCTGGCCATGCTGCTGATGGCTCGCATACAGGAGCGCTTTGGTAAAGCCTTGCCGCAGGACGAGCTTTTTCAAAATGGCACGATCGCCGGTCTGGCAAAGGCCCTGGACACGGGCACCAGCTCTCCATCTTTAGTAAAGCCCCTTAGAGTGGCCGGCAAGCACCCTCCCTTCTTTTTGATGCATCCTGCCGGAGGCACCGTGTTCCGGTACGAGCAACTGCTGCACCATATGGACCCAGAGCAGCCGGTGTTCGGCCTCCAAGCGCGAGGCGTGGACGACGACGGAGATCCGTGTATGCGGGTCGACGAGATGGCACAGCTGTACCTGGATGCCATCTTTGCCGTTCAGCGCCGCGGACCCTACCGGCTCGCCGGCTGGTCATTCGGCGGCTACGTCGCTTTTGAGATGGCATGCCGTCTGGAGCGGCAAGGCGAAAAGGTGGATGTTCTCGCATTGATCGATACTCATGCCCCTGGCTATCGCCGGGAGCGAGAGGACGGGGAGGTCAGGAATCTCGTTCGGTTGGGTCAGCGGCTTGGTCTCGACCTGATTGCGCAGGAACTGAGAGATCTTGGCCCTGAGCAACTGTTGCCTCACGTCGCGAAGATGGCAGAGAAGGTCGGCCTGCCAGCCAGGGAGCATGCTCTCAAGTCCGTAGCTCGTTTGATGCAGGTTTACAGGTCGAATACCAAGGCGGCGCAGGAGTACATCCCCAGCGGTACGTATTCTGGCCGCATCAACTTGCTCAGCGCCGCCGAGGGGTTGCCGGCGGCCGAGGCGCGGCCGGTGTCGGACGTTGCCGGCCAGGGTTGGAATCGCTTCACTGCCAAGCAAGTTGAGGTTCAGGTGGTCCCGGGAAAGCACTCCACGATCATCGATGGACCTCAGGCAGCCTATGTCGCAGAAGTGTTGAACCAAATTTTGGCAGACACCCGTGGCGGACCTTGACAGGATGCTCGTCGATGACCCTGCTCAGCGGGCCGCCTTGCCCGCCGTGGTGGAGGAATGCGTTGCCGCGGTCGACGGACCTGCCAGGTTTCTCGAGATGTACCGTCGGCGGGAAGACCAGATCGAGGAGCAGCTTCTTGTCCAGGGTGCCATACTCTTTCGCGGCTTCTCGATCGATCAAGACGGGAGTTTCGAGCGGCTGATGCGTTCATTGCCTGGACGGCTGTTGGACTACGTCGACGGAAACTCGCCGCGGAAAATGCTGGCCCAGGGGGTCTATACTTCCACCGAATATCCTTCGCAATATTTCATATCGTTGCACAACGAGCTGTCGTATGCTGCGGCTTGGCCCACGCGTCTCTATTTTTGCTGTGTTGTCGAGCCACAAGACGGCGGCGAGACGCCGCTGGCAGACAGCAGGCGGATTCTCGCGCGACTCGATCAGGGCCTGGTGGAGACGTTTGTCACCAAGAAAGTGAAGTACATCCGGAATCTACACGGCGGCCGGGGCTTCGGACCATCGTGGCAGACCACCTTCGCGACCGGCGATCGCCAGGCTGTGGAGCGGCTCTGTCGCGACACCGGCAGCGAGCTGGAGTGGAACGGAGACGGCAGCTTGACGCTGTCCAGCGTGCGCCCTGCGATCGCCGCTCATCCTAAGACGGGCGAGTTGGTGTGGTTCAACCAAGCGGACCAGTTTCACCCCTCTACCCACCCCAAGCAGATCTACGACGCCATGATGCTGCTGTACGAGGGCCGAGAGAACCGGCTGCCCCAATACGTGCGATTCGGCGACGACAGCCCCATTCCTCGTGAGATGCTGGATGCCGTTCGGGCCGCGGTCAAGGCCGAGACTCACACCTTTCGGTGGCGCAAGGGCGATCTGCTGATGCTTGACAACATGCTCATCAGCCACGGCCGGGCGCCATTCAAGGGACCTCGTAAAATCCTCGTCTCGATGACCGACTACTAGTGGGCGGGCGGCGCCGAAACGAAGCGGACGCACGGACGAGGCGGGAGGGCAGCGACTGGATGGTCAGGAGCGGCATCAGGTTTGCTTCGCTCGCGATGCAAATCACGATGCGACTGGTCCTGGGCATCAGGCGCCCGCTATGTGGAGCAGGGTCACCAGAAGGGAAACGTCGTCGTTACGGTCACCCACGAAGGTGCGTGAGCGGCAACCTGCCAGGATGCCGGAGGTCGGGAGTCGGGGCGGCGGGCGACAATGCGAACACGATCCGGAGAGGAGTGGTTTCATGCTGACGCTGCGATCCAAGGCCATGACTCCCCGCCGCCGCGAGCGGTGCGGACGCTTGGTGTTGGTTTCCTTGTTGTTCCTCGCCGCCGGGCCTGCCGCCGGACCCTTGAGGCTCGCGGCCTCGCCCGCCGCCGCTGCGGTTTTGTCTCCGGCGCCGGATGCGGCGTCTCTTGCGGCCGCGCTCGATGCCATGCTGGCCGCTACGTTTCCGGCCGACCGGCCGGGCGCCGCGGTGCTGGTCAAGCGAGGCGACGAGGTGCTGCTGCGCAAGGGGTACGGCATGGCCAACCTGGAGCTGGGGGTCGCGCTCCAGCCGGACAGCGTGTTCGAGATCGGGTCGATCACGAAGCAGTTCACCGCCGCCGGCATTCTGCTGCTCGCCGAACGCGGCCAGCTGCGCCTCGACGACGACATCACCCGCTACCTGACGGACTTCCCCACGCACGGCAAGAAGATCACGATCCAGCACCTGCTCACCCACACATCCGGCATCGTCGACTACACCCACCTGCCGGAGTGGGCGGCGCACGTCCGCGACGACCTGCCGCCCGCGTCGGTTGCCGCTCTCTTCAAGGACAGGGCGCTCGATTTTTCTCCCGGGGAGCGGTGGGCTTACGACAACTCGGGATATTTCCTGCTCGGCATGGTGATCGAGAAGGTGGCCGGCAAGACCTACGGACAGTTCCTGATGGACGAGATCTTCCGGCCGCTGGGCATGAAAAGCACCCGCTACGGCAGCAACGTCGATCTCATTCTCCACCGCGCCTACGGCTATGAAAAAGCGGGCGACCGGTTCGTCAACGCCGAGTATTACAGCATGACCCAGCCCTTCGCCGCCGGCGCCCTGGTCTCGAGCGTCGACGACCTCGCGATCTGGGACCGGGCGCTCTATGGCGAGTCGCTGCTCAAGAAGGCCACGCTGCAGCAGATGTTCACCCCAGGCCGGCTGAGCTCCGGCGTCTCGACCCGCTACGCCAACGGCTGGGCCTTCGGCAGCCTCGGCGAGCACGCCGTGGTGTGGCACAACGGCAGCATCCCCGGTTTCGCGACGGCACTGCTGCGCGTTCCCGACCCGCGCTTGCTCGTGGTCGTGCTGTCCAATGACGCGAGCCACCAGCCGTCGCCCGACGCCTTGGCGAGGCGCCTCGCTTCCCGCGTGCTGGGCGTGCCGGACCGGCCGCCCGCCTTGGCGGGCGGCGCGCTCGACGCCGCGGACCTGGACGGGTATGCCGGCGTCTACGTCGACCAGGACCAGGTGAAGCGGATGGTGTCACGCGACGGCGGCCGCCTGTTCGCACAGCGCCAGGGCGGCGAGAAGTTCGAGCTGCTGCCGGCCGCGCGCGATCGCTTCGTCTACCAGGACAATTCCGCCGGGCTGACCTTCCAGCGCGACGTCCAGGGACGCGTCAGCGGCGCGCTGTTCGACCCCGGCGTTGGCCCCGAGCTGGCGCTGCGCAGGAGCGCCGAGGCCCCGCCCGCCGAGCGCCAGGCCATCGCGGTTTCGGCGGCGCTGGCGGCGCTCTTCGACGGCTACGCCGGCGCCTATGAGCTCGCTCCCGGCTTCGTGCTCACCATCACTCGCGACGGCGACCACCTCTTCGCCCAGGCCACCGGCCAGTCCAGGTTCGAGATCTTCCCCGCGTCGGAGACCCGTTTTTTCCTCAAGGTCGTCGACGCCGAGATCGAGTTCACGCCCGCTCCCACGGCCGGCGGCCGCTCGCCGCGGCTGGTGCTGCACCAGGGAGGCCGGGACATGCCAGGAGAGCGGACCCGCTGACCGCAGATTCCAGTGCTGTCTGGATTCCGCGAAGGTGGGCCATACACCGCCGTGCCACGTTCGGGAAGGCCGGGCGCACTGGCATTTGCAACCACTTGGGAGCGAGGTGCCGATGTTGAGTCTGTGGGATGACAAGGACGCTGGTGGGTATCGCGGCGAGCTGGCGCAGCGGGTCTATACCTCGCGGTTGCTGGGCCGCGACCCGTCGCTGGTGCTGCATGGGGGCGGCAACACCTCGGTCAAGGTGCGACAGACGGACGTGTTTGGCGCGGAGCAGGAGATCCTGTACGTCAAGGGGAGCGGCTGGGACCTGGTGACGATCGAGGAGGCGGGCTTTGCGCCGCTGCGTCTGGCGCCGGTGCGGCGGCTGGCCGAGCTGCCGGCGCTGTCGGACCCGCAGATGGTCAACGAGCTGGTGACCCGCTCGGTGCGCGCCGGGGCGCCGGCGCCGTCGGTCGAGGCGATTCTGCACGCGATCCTGCCGCCGCGGTTTGTGGATCACACCCACGCCGACGCGGTGGTGACGATCACCAACACCGCCGACGGCGCGGCGCGGGTGCGGGAGATTTACGGCGAGTCGGTGCTGATCGTCCCCTACGTGATGCCGGGCTTCGCGCTGGCCCGCGCGGTCTACCTGCAGCTGGCGGCGCTGGGCGCGCTGGCGGGCCTGCCGCCGTCGCTCCAGGGCATGGTGCTGCTCAACCATGGCATCTTTTCGTTCGCCGACAGCGCCCGCGAGTCGTACGAGCGCATGATCCAGCTGGTCGATCGCGCCGAAGCCTATCTGCGGGCGCGCGGCGCCTGGTCCCTCGGGGACGGCGCTGGCGGCGCCGGTGGCGCCGCCGCCGCCCAGCCGGCGACCGCACCGGCGCCGTCATCGCCACCGCCACCGCCACCGCCACCGCCGGCCAACGACTTTGCTGTCGCCGTCGCGACGCTGCGGCGGGACCTTTCCGCCGTCGCCGGGCGGCCGCTGGTCGTCACCTCGCGACGCGACGCGCGCAGCCTGCGGTTCACCGGCCGGCAGGATCTGCCGCGGATCGCGCTCGCCGGGCCGGCCACCCCGGACCACGTGCTGCGCACCAAGCGCCTGCCGCTTTTGGGACGCGACGTGGCGGCCTATGCCGCCGCCTACCAGCTCTACTACCAGGAGCAGGCGCCGCGGCCGGCGGCGGCCGGCGCGCCGACCACCATGCTGGACGCGGCGCCGCGCATCGTGCTCGACCGCGACCTGGGTCTGCTGGCCGCCGGGCGCACGCCGGCCGAGGCGGCCATCGCCGCCGAGATCTACCAGCACACCATGGACGTGATCGAGCGTGCCGACCGCCTGGGCGGCTACCGGGCGCTGCCGGCGGGCGACCTGTTCGACGTCGAGTATTGGGACCTGGAACAGGCCAAGCTGCGGCGGGCCGGCGACCCTCCTGCCTTTGCCGGCGAGGTGGCGCTGGTCACCGGTGCCGCCTCGGGGATCGGCAAGGCCTGCGTCCAGGCGCTGCTGGCGCGCGGCGCGGCGGTGGTCGCCCTGGACCTGGACCCGCGCGTGACCGACCTGTTTGCCTCGCCGGCCGCGATCGGCGTGTGCTGCGACGTGACCGCCGAAGCCCAGGTCGCCGCGGCTCTCGCCGTCGGGGTGGCGGCCTTTGGCGGGCTCGACGTGGCGATTCTGAACGCCGGCGTGTTCCCGGACAGCTGCGCCATCGCAGGGCTTTCCCAGGACGCGTGGCGGCGGGTGATGGCGGTCAACCTGGACGCGAACCTCACCCTGATGCGGCTCTGCCACCCGCTGTTGCGCCTGGCGCCGCGCGGCGGCAGGGTGGCGGTGGTGGGCTCGAAGAACGTGCCGGCGCCTGGACGCGGCGTGGCCGCCTATTCGGCTTCCAAGGCGGCGTTGCAGCAGCTGGCTCGCGTCGCCGCGCTGGAATGGGGCGGCGACGGCATCCGGGTCAACATCGTGCACCCCAACGCGGTATTCGACACCGCCATCTGGACCGCGGACCGCCTGGCCGCCCGCGCCGCGGCCTACCACCTCGACGTGGAGGCGTATCGCACGTCGAACGTCCTGGGCATCGAGGTGCGCAGCAGCGACGTCGCCGAGGTGGCCGTCGAGCTGTGCGGCTCGCGCTTTTCGCGCACCACCGGCGCCCAGGTGCCGGTGGACGGCGGCAACGAGCGGGTGATCTGAAGGATTCGGGGCGCGGCTGCCGGGGCTGCTCGGGGTGGCGGCGAGCCGCCGCCGGGCGCTCAGCGCTTGAAACGCCGGGGATTGGTGTAGGCCAGGGCCGCCAGCGCCGCCACCTGGGCGAGCGGAATCAAGACCAGGTAGGCCAGGTCGTCGCGCGTCAGGAGCGTGCCGGAGGCGATGCGGTGGCAGAGCAGCAGGCCGAGCAGCAGCACCACGGTGAGCAGCAGCCAGACGGCGAGCCACCTCATGGCTGGTCCCGCCGGCGCGGCCGCCGTGGTCAGTGGAGCGCGACCTCGGGGCGGATCCTGTGCTCCACGACTTCCAGCGGTTGGTCGCCCTCGTTGACCAGGGCGTACCAGGTGCCCTGCGGCACGGTCAGCAGGTCGCGCCCGGCGACCGCAAGGCCGGGGGCGGTCGGGCGCGCCAGCTCGGCGGCGCTGCCCAGCAGCACGCGGCCGCTGCCGGAGCGCACGTAGAGCGAGGCGGCGCAGCGGGGATCGGATTGCGGCGCCGTTTCGCCGCGCGGCTGGATGCTGTACTGCGCCGCATCCACGAAACCGGTGGCCAAAACGGTGCGGGTGCCGCCCTGGATGGCGTGGGCCGGCAGGTGCCGAGAAGACGCCGCCGCATCGGCCGCAGGGGTGGCGTGCCGGCGCTCCAGATCTGCGAGGCCGGCGGCCACCACCCGGCTGGACGGCGGGTTGCGCAGGCCGGCCAGACGCTGGTGCACCCAGGGCTTGGCGAAGGTGGCGGGGATCGGCCGCCCCTCGTTCTGGTCGTGCAACCGGTCCACCATGTCGGTCGAGATGGTGGCGAACTCTTCCAGCGTGCAGCCGACGACGGTGTGCACGATGTTGAGCTGGTCCAGGATGAAGACGTCGCCGGGATGCGCCGGGATGCGGTGGCGCTCGTAGGCGGCGTCGGGCTGGCCCGCCAGCCAGTCGGCAAAGCGGCCGCGGTCGTAGTCGCGCCGCCAGTCGTCGTAGCTGCTGAGGTAGACGAAGCCGCCGGGATGCGCGTCCAGGATGTGGAAGACCTCGGTCTTGTGGGTGAGGTGGCGCTGGAAGCTGAACCCTTCGTCTGGATTCTGCAGGAAGATGGAGTAGCCGAGCGGGCTGCTGGCCTTGACGGCGTAGCTCTTGTACTTCATCAGCAGGCCGACCTGCAGCTGGAAGGCGGCGACGGCGCGGGCGGTCTCGCCCGACACCTCGCCGGCCAGCTCGCGGCGCAAGACCGCCTTGAGCAGGGCTTCGTAGCGCTCCAGCACGGCGATCGGCAGATCGCTCGCCAGGTACCCGGCAAGCGCCGGCAGCAGCCGCAGACCGTGCTCCGCCAGACGCGCCTGTGTCGGCAGGTCGGCGGCGGCTTCCGCCTGTCCCAGGGTGCGCAGCTCGCGGTCGATGTCGTACGCCGTCACGGTCATGGCTTGGCGGGGTGGGCGACGCCCATTTCGTCGAGCAGCGGCTGGGCGGCGGCGCCGTGCGTCGCGGAGAGCATCCACAGCAGGTAGCGGATGTCGACGCTGATGTTGCGCGCGACGTCCGGGTTGAAACCGAAGTCGTTGGCGACGTTTTCCCACACGCGGTCGAAGTTGACGCCCACCAGCTGGCCGCGGCCGTTGAGCACCGGGCTGCCCGAGTTGCCGCCGGTGGTGTCGGCGTCGGCCAGAAAGCAGACCGGCACGTCGTGGAGAGCGGGATCGGCCCACGGGCTGGACGGCCCCTGCGCCGCGGCCGTCAGGATCGCCGGCGGCGTGTCGAACGGCTCTTCGCCGGTGCTCTTTGCGACCATCCCGGCCAGGCGGGTCTGCGGCGTCATCCATACGCCGTCGCGCGGGCTGTAGCCCTGGACGTGGGCGAAGGAGACGCGCAGGGTGCCGTTGGCGTCGGGGGCGAGCGGCTTGCCGGCCTGCGCCGCTACGGCCTTGCGCCAGGCCGGACGCAGGCGGGAGACGGCGCCGCCGAAGCGATGGTCTTCCTCCTCGTCCTGCTGGATCGCGGTCGCCAGGCCGGCCGCGAGATCGATCAGCGGATCGTGGCGGGCGAGCAGCTGCGGCTCGGTCTCTCCCAGCATCTTCGTCCGCTCCGCCAGGTCGCCGACGCGGCTGCCCGCGATCAGCTGGGCGGCCCGCGCCTGCAGCGCCGCGGCGTCGAAGCGGGGCGGCGGCGCACCCGCGGCGGCGCCTCCGGTCCGGTCGGCGGCGGTGGGTGCGTCGGCGGTTGTCGCGGCGGCGGGCGGCAGGCCGGCCAGGACGGCCTCGACCGCCGGCACGCCTGCGGGTTCGGGCATGGCGGCGAAGCGGGCCAGCAGGTCGGCAAGGAGCTGGGCTTCGACCGGCGGGTAGATGCGGGACTGGTCGCGCCGCAGGCCTTCTTCGAAGCGGTCGCGATTGCGGTCCATGTAGGGCGCCTCGCGCTCCAGGTCCGGTTTGAGCGTTTCGCGCGCGTGGCGCACCACCGTGATGGCGAGGTCGAGCGGCTTGGGGCCCGAGCGCATCACGTTGAGCAGGAAGTTGCGGTCCCAGGTGGCGTTGCGCAGCTCGACCAGCTGGGTCAGCTCGCCGTGGGCGGCGGTGCCGGCGCTCGCCAGCGGGTCCTGTGGGCGGGCGGCCGCCCAATCGAGCACCGCACGTTCGGCCGCTTCCTTCTTGTCCAGGATGTTGCCGCGGCGCAACCCGTCGATCTGGCCGCGCGAATTCTTTTCGGTGTTGGACAGCGACTTGATGCGATCGGCAAGGGCGATGCGGGCTGTCGCGTTGGTGCGCGCCGCCGCCTCTTCGAGGTCCAGCCAGGTGCGGGTCACCTGGGCGAGGTGCGGATAGAAGCGGACGGCGCGCTCGCGCACCTCGGCGGCGGTGAGCGAACGGAAGGTGACGCCGGGATAGCCTGGCACCATGACGAACTCGCCGGGGGCTGCGCCCTGGGCGGCGACGGGAAAGAAGTGCGCCGGCGTGAGCGGCCGGTTGGTCTGGGCATACGGCGCCGGCGCGCCGTCCGGTGCGGCGTACACCCGCAGCAGCGCGAAGTCGCCGCTGTGGCGCGGCCAGCTCCAGTTGTCGATCTCACCGCCGAAGTCGCCGACCGCGCGCGGCGGCGCATAGACCAGGCGCACGTCGGGGTATTCGATGCTCTCGCTCAGCACGTAGCGCACGCCGCCGTCGAAGGCCGCCACTTCGCAGCGCCGGTTCTGCCGGCGCTCGCATTCGGCCACCAGGTCCTTCTTTTTGCGATCGATGGCGCGGTAGCGTGCCAGGTCGTCGGCACCGGCAGCGGCAGCCGCGGCTTCGACCAGCTGGGACACGTCGGTCGTCGTATGCGGCAGCGTCGCGCGCACGTTCGAGCCGGACAGCTCGTCTTGGTGCCGCGAGGCCAGGAAGCCGCTGGTGATCAGGTCGCGCTCGGGCGTCGAGTGCTGCTGCAGGATGGAAAACGCGCAGTGGTGGTTGGTGATCATCAGCCCCTGGGCGGAGATGAAGCTGGCCGAGCAGCCGTTGATCTTGACCGCCGCCTCCAGCAGACCGGCGCCTTGCTGCGCCGACCACAGCTGCTGTGGCTGGATCTGCAGGCCGAGCGAGCGCAGCCATGCCGGATCCAGCTCCAGCACCTGGTCGGGAGTCCATTTGCCTTCGACGCCGGCGGCGCTCGCACCCCACGCCAACCAGCCGATTGCCAGTGCCATCAAGCACTTGCCTTTCCCATTTGGCATCGCATGCTCCCCGGTCCCCGGTTGAGGCGGCGATTCTAACCGACGCCGGGCATGTCGGGAGGGCCGGCCGGGCACAGCCGGCACAACCCAGCTACATCCGCGGCCGGTCGCGGCGGCGCGCCAGCAACGCCAGGCGCGCCACGGCGGCGGCGGCCAGGGCCAGGGCCAGGGCGGCCAGGCCGATGGGTGCAAGCGCCGGCACTTCGGCGATCGGCTGTCCGATGGCGAAGGTGGTCGGCCCGCCGCCGTCGGGCGCGGCGGTCGGCAGCGTCGTGGTGTCGGTGCCGCTGCGCGCCGGATCGTAGGCGATGGTTGCCTGGTTGCTGACCAGCGAGCCGGCGACGGCGCCGCCGGCGGCGGTGGCGATGGTGGCGGCGATGGTGATGGTGACGGTGCCCCCCGCCGGCACGCCGCCGTTCCAGCGCACGGTGTTGCCGGCGGTCGTCACGGTGCCCAGGCTGGCGGTGGCGGCGACCAGGGTGAGCGGCGGCGGCAGCGTGTCCACCAGCTCGTCGCCGGGGTCGTCGAAGGTGGCGCCGGTGCCGCTGTTGGTCAGCGTGATGGTGTAGGTGACCGTGCCGCCGGGCTGGAGGTCGCCGCCGGTCACCGCCTTGATGGCGGTGAGGTGGGCGGCGAGCTGGGCGGGCGGGCGGCAGGCGGCCGGCGTGACCAGCAGCGAGAACGCCCGGATGCTGCCGGTGTCCTCGGGGTCGTGATCGACGGCGACGAGCTGCCACACTCCGTTGGGGTCCTCGCCCGCCAGGGCGGCCAGCGGGTTGTCGGGCAGCCAGCTGCCGGTGAACGGCGCCTGCGAGCTGTCGGCGGTCTGGATCGACGGCCCCGAGCTGGCGTCGTCGAGCACCACCTGGCAGAAGTTGTGGCCGTTCAGGTCGATCTGGTCGACGACGTGCACCCGCGTGCCGCGCGGCGACACCAGGTCGAAGCTGAGGTCGTTGACGAACGGGTGGTCGACGCCGACGGTGGTGGCGCCGATGGCGGTGGTGCAGGCCGCGCCGTCGATCCGGAAGACCAGCTTGGCGGTGTCGGCGCTCACGCCGCTCACCGTCAGCGACGCGATCGCCGGGGGGCCCGCGACGATGCTGCCGTCGCCGGCAAAGGTGGCGTCCGGGATTGGCACCACCGGCCCGCCGTAGCTGAAGGTGAGAGGCGCGGCCGGAGTGCCGGTGGTCAGGGCGAAGTTGAAGACGACGGGGGGCGCGCCGCCGGCGTAGGTCACGGTCAGGGTGAAATCGATGCGCTGGCCGCACGCCAGGCTATAGGGTGTGAACAGGAAAGGCTGCACGTTGGCGGCGCTGCCGCCGGCGGCGATGTCGGGATAGGGAGAGGCGGCGCTGGTCAGGCCGACGCCGGGGGTGCTGGTGGCGAGCGTGGCGGCGACCGCCTGCGCCGCCGCGCCGCCCAGGTTGGCGAGCGTGACGCTCAACCGGTAGTCGTCGCCGATGCCGATGCCGGGGTTGCCATCCGGCGTCACCTCGGTCGCGACCACCGGCCCCAGCGCCAGCGTGGGCCGCGGCTGGGCGCCGGCGGCCTGCAGCGACTGCTCGGTCATGACGATGCCGGCGCCGGTGTCGCGGTCGACGCCGGGGGCCTGGATGTCGATCGCGGAGCTGGTCAGGGCGGCGCGGACCTGGGCGGGGGTGAGGCCCGGCAGCGCCGCCGCCAGCAGGCCGGCGATGGCGGCGGCGTGCGGCGCCGCGGCCGACGTGCCGTAGAAGCGGGCGTAGCTGGCGACGTCGGTGGACACCCCGTCGGCGGCGGTCAGGTCGGGCTTCTGCCGCACCACGCCGCCGGTCGAGGAGAAGTCGCCGGGGGGCGCGCCGGGCAGCAGGTTGCCATTGCCGTCGAAGAACACCCGGCGCGGGCCGTCGCAGGTGTACGGCTCGGCCAGCTGCGACGCGGTGAACGGGCCGGGGTAGGGGCCGGCCGGATAGCCCGGCCCGGCGGCCGCCGACGACGGCGCCGCCGCCACGGCGATGGCGGGCGCCGCCGCGGCGTGGCCGCGGATGCAGCCGGCGGTCGCCAGCGCCAGGGTGCCGCGGAACGCCTGCAGGTCGAGCAGCCGCCCGGCGCCCGAAAACTGCGCCACGACCAGCCGGTCGCCGGCCGCGATCGGCGACGAAATCATCTCGAACGGGTCCTGGGTGCAGGTCTGGGAGTTGGTCGAGGCGTCGAGCACCGTGGTCAGGCCGGCATCCAGCAGGTACAGGTCGTAGTCGTTGCACGACTGGCCCGCCGGGTCGTCCCACTGCAACACCGCATAGCGGGCGGCGGCGGTGGCGGCGTCGGATTGACCGCCGTCGCCAAAGTCGTTGACCGTGCCGGCGCCGGCGCCCAGCACCGGGTCCAGGTTGCCGTTGGGCTTGAAGTCGCCCTCCCAGGTGCCCGAGGTGCCGGCGTCCAGGTTGCCTTCGTTGCCGGCGGCGGAAAAGTAGAGAGCGCCCGCGGCGCTCGCCTGGATCACCGCCTGGGCGATGGCGGTGTCCTGAAACACCGCCTCGTCGGGATACGCCAGGTCGTCCACCAGGATGTTGCAGCCGGCGGCCTGCAGGTTGACGATGTTCTGGGCGAAGCTGGCGTCGCCGGCGCCGGCGGTGGCAAAGCCCAGCTGGGCGCCCGGCGCCAGGTCGTGCACGATCTCCAGCAGCGCCGTGCCCTCGTCGCCCTGCCCGCTCTGGCCCGGCAGCACGGCGACCGCCGGCGGCAGGTCGCCGCTGGCCTGCAGCGCCGCCAGCGAATCGATGCCGTCGGACAGCACGCAGATCTTGACGCCGCTGCCGTCGACGCCGAACTGCAACCGCGCCGGCGCCGCCAGGTGGGTGGCGTCCCCTTCCGAATCGACATGGGACAGGTTGGGGCGGCTGGCCGGCCGCACGAAGCGCACCGCCGGGTTGGCCGCCAGCGCTTCGATCGCGGCGAGCGGCAGGCGCGCGCGGATCGCCGCGTAGCGCAGCTGCGCCCCGGCGATGCGGCCGCCCAGGCCGCGCACCGCGGCGACAACCCCCTTGGCGGTCGCCCGCGAGGTGGCCTGGATGTCCACCAGCACGCCACCCTCCGCGTCGAGCGCCAAAGCCGCCAGCGGCCGCAGCTGCGGCACCGCGGCAAGCCGCGCGTCGCCGCGCTCGGCCATCAGCCCATAGATCAGGTGCGAATCCATCTTGCGCTGCGCCGGCGTCCGCGCCCGCTTTTCGGCGGCCAGCGCCTGCATCTGGGCGACCGCGCTGGCGGCCAGGCGAGGCTGTGCCGCCGGCGGGGCGCCCGCGGCAGCGGCAAGGGCGCCGCTGGCCCCAATGCCGCTCAAAGCGGCAAGAGCAAGCACGGCGCGAAGCCGGGAGGCGCGGCCAGGGTATGAAGAGATCAATCCGCCGGCAATGTAGCGAACCCTCGCCCGGACCGTCAAGGCGAGGGGGCTGGAAAAGGCTTTGGCCTCACCTGGCGGCCGCTGCTAGCAATACCACTGGCCGCAGTCCGTCGGGCGCCCGGCAATTCCTGTGGCCACGCCCACACGTGCCGGCGCCCGTCGCAGACCTTGGGAGTAAGCCCTGCGCCGGTGTCCCCCGCGGCAACGTCTGGCAAGCTGTTTCGAATCGAGAAAGGAGGACACCGGCGAAAGACGCGGTGCGGAATACGCCCTCAGCGGAAGGTCAGGTACGACCTATCGTCCGAGCACGATGTCAATGCCGGGAGCACGAGGTCCAGCTGACGGTGTGCCAGCTTACCGGAACGTTCGGTTAGCTGCCCCTTGTCGAGGGCGACAATCAGCGAGACGTTTGCGACGGAGTCTGGCGACAGGCCCGTAGCTTTGGCGTTCAGCGGCACGTTGCCGGGAGCGTCTGCCCACTTCAAGTTGCTCGTCAGAGGCACCTATACAACTGTGCCGAGCCGGCTTCGATTCAGCGCATCGCACTGGACGACGACGACCGGTCGCCGAAAACCAGGGCCTGACCCGGTCGGCTCCCCAAGGTCAGCCCACCAGACGTCACCCTGGCTGATCACCACTCGATCTGTGCACGGCAGCTGACAATGCCCATCTGACCGCGCCCGCTGGTGACTATGCGCTACTGATTTCAAATGTTGACATCTGTTACTTGTTCGCGTAGCCTTGGCTTCATGGCAGCTTTCGCGGCCACATCTCGCCGGTCCAGGCCGGCGGCAAGGAGCAGAGACGATGAGTGAAGCCAAGCTCGGAGGCCGGTTCACCTTCCCCGGCACCTCATTGACGGTTCAGCGGATGGGCTACGGCGCAATGCAGCTGGCTGGCCCTGGCGTGTGGGGGCCACCCAAGGATCCGGAGGGCGCCGTAGCCGTCCTCCGCGAGGCCGTGGCGGCCGGCGTAAACCATATCGATACGTCTGACTTCTATGGCCCCCACGTCACCAACCGGCTCATCCGGCAGGCTTTGCATCCTTACCCGGAGGGGTTGGTGATCGTCACCAAGCTCGGAGCCCGCCGGCCCCCCGACCAGTCCTGGCAGCCAGCCATCTCGCCCGCAGAGCTGACCGCCGCCGTCCACGATAACCTCCGCAACCTGGGCTTGGAGGCGCTCGACGTCGTCAACTACCGCGCGATGGGGTCGGGCCAAGGCCCCGCGGAGGGGTCGATCGCCACGGAGATGACGGTGATGGCCGACCTGCGGCGCCAGGGGCTGATCCGACACGTCGGCCTGAGCAACGCCACGGCAGCCCAGGTAGCGGAGGCGCGGACGATCACCGACATCGTTTGCGTGCAGAACCACTACAACCTGGCCCACCGCCACGACGACGGCCTGATCGACGACCTGGCCCGGCACGGCATCGCGTACGTGCCGTTCTTCCCGCTCGGCGGCTTCACGCCGTTGCAGTCGTCCAGTCTGTCGGAGGTCGCTGGCCGCCTGGAGGCCACGCCGATGCAGGTCGCGCTGGCTTGGCTGCTGCACCGTTCGCCCAACATCCTGTTGATTCCAGGCACGTCCTCGATCGCACACCTGCACCAGAACCTGGCTGCCGCGACGTTGACGCTGTCGGCGGAGACCCTGGCAACTCTGGACGGCATCGCCACCCCGGCGGCGGCAGCGAACCATTGACGGCAGGTTCCCTGATCTGCAATGCGCCCCGCTGACGCGCCTCTCACCCGCGATCGGATCCTGGCCACGGCCGAAGACGTCATCCGGCGCTTCGGCCCGGCCAAGGCGACCGTGGTGGACGTGGCCCGAGCGCTGGGAGTCAGCCACTCGGCCGTCTACCGTCACGTGGCGACCAAGGCCGAGCTGCGTGACCTGGTCGTCGGCCGCTGGCTGGAGGCGACCATGCCTCCGCTGCGGGCCATCGCCGCCCTGCCCGGCTCGGCCCCACGGCGGCTGCGCCAGCTGGTCGACACCCTGATCGCAATCAAGCGTCGCCGGGCCGACGACGACCCGGAGATCTTCGCCACCTATCTGACGCTGGCGGTCCATACCCAGTCCGTCGTCGCCGCCCACGTCGACGAGTTGGTCGGCCTGGCAGCGAGTGTCATCCGCTCGGGCGCGAAGGAAGGCACTTTCCGCGCCGTCGACCCCGTGGCCGCCGGTCGATCGGTACTGCTCGCCACGTCGCGGTTTCACCACCCCGCCCACGCTGCAGAGTGGCGCGACCCCGCCATCGACGCGAGGTACAACGACCTGTGGCAGCTGCTGATGGATGGACTGTGCGTGGCGAAGAGCCCCGGTTAGAAGGGCCGCCCGAGACGCGCGACATGCGGCGGATGATGGCGGTGTTGGCGCAGAGCCGTGGCGGCTAGCGCTCTCTCGTGCCGACCGCCTCGTTCACCAGCGTCCAATGCGCACCTTTGTCAGCCGATATTTCGAGCCGCGCCAGGTGTTTGTCGGCGGAGACGAAGGTATAGATCTCGCGCGCATCGGCCATGCCGCCACTCCGTCTGGGAATTTCAAAGGGCCTGGTCCAGACATTTCCATCGACATGCACGACCCCTTCGTGTGGCCCGCCTTCGAGAAACACGCCCGTATGTTTGAAAGTCTTGTCGACGTCGCTGTAATAGAAGATGGAGAGGTCGGTGGTGACGCGGCCGTCCTCGGGATCGGGCCGCAGACCCAGATAGTCGCAGACCATGAAGGCGCCGTGGGGAAGCACGGAACATTTCGCGTCGTAGTCTTCCGCTCTGGCATGGCCAAACTGCGTCTCTTTGGTCTCGATGTGTAGTGGCGGCAAGCAGCCGGGCGCGGGCGCCCGAGTCCGGGGTGTGAATCCGGACTCGGGCGTTGGCTTCAGGGGTGGCAGGGGTGCCGGCTGGCCGGGTCAGAAGGTGTAGGTGACGTGGCCGGAGTATTCGCGCGGCGGGATGACGTGGGTGCCGCCGAAGGTGGACATGAAGTTGTAGAGGCCTTCCTTGTCGAAGGCGTTCAGCAGGTCGAACTGCACGTCGAGCGGCACGCCGTACTGCTTGAGGCGGGCGCCCAGGGAGAAGTCCCAGATGGTGCGCGACTTGACGCGCTGGGGGTTGGAGTCGAAGTTGATGTAGGGGAGCGCGTAGGCGGTGTCGGCGCCGCCGGCCAGGACGTCGGCGGGGGAGCCGGCATCGGTGACCAGGCCGGAGTCGAAGCGCTGGGTGACGCCGGCCCAATAGCCGGTCTGCGGGATGTCCCAGATGATGCCCAGCTGCTCCTGGATGTTCTGGTCGTGATCGATGACGAAGGGTCCCTGGTTGATGACGTCCACTTCGTCGGAGCTGAGGAACAGGCCGCCTTCAAACGGCGGCACGTAGATGGCGCGGACGTGGCCGACCGAGACGTAGCTGTGCAGGCCGTTCCAGGTGGCGGTGTCGAAGCGGACGTTCCAGCCGGACAGCTCGCCGCGCGCGAAGTTGAGCGGGAAGACGATGCCCGTGTTGAAGAACTGGTCCTGGTCGGCGGCGTTCTTGACCTGCCGCTTCCAGTAGGACACGTCCATGCGCAGCCATTTGCCGAGCCCCTGCTGAATGCCGTAGTTGTAGGCGTCGTGGCGCTCCGAGACGTTGAACAGGTTGCCGCCGCCCAGGTTGTGGTCCTGCTGCACGTCGGGCGGCGTGATCGCCGCCGCGGCGGCCGAGGACGACAGCAGGATGTTTTCGTATTCGGGGGTGATGAACATGCGATCGAACGAGGCGCGCAGCACGGTCTTGGTGGTGGCGATGTAGTACGCCGCGCCCAGCCGCGGCTCCAGGTCGTCCTCGGTGAGGAAGAGGTGGTTGTTGTCGTAGCGCAGGCCGGCGTTGACGGTCAGGTTGCCCCAGTGCAGGGTGTCCTCGACGTAGGCGGCCTCGTAGGCGCCGGTCTTGGCGCCGTTGAACTCGAACGGGTGGCCGCCGCGGGTGCCGTCATAGGGGACCAGGTTGGGGTTGTAACCGTCCGAGCCCGGCGCGTTGAGCGTCGGGTCGGTGATCAGGAACGAAAACTGCTCGTTGATCGGGAAGCGCTTGGCCTGGGCGCCGGCCTTGATCTCGTTGTTGGCGATGTCCTTGGTGAGCGAAAAGTTGAAGCCCTGGTTGTCCAGCGAGCGGTTTTGCGCCGCCAGGACCGGCGTGTCGTTGGGCGAGGAGAGCAGCTGCAGGTTGTTGTCGCGGGCATAGACCTGGGCTTCTCCCACCATGTCGCTGCCGAAGATGTGCAGGTAGTCGGCGTTGACGTTCCAATCGCGGGTGTGGACGCGTTCGTCCTGGCCGGCGGCCTCTTGCGAGGGGAGGTTGGTGACGTCGCGATCGGTCTGGCCGCCGTTGGTGGTGAGGCGGAAGGAGTCCTGCCCCTGGCCGTTGCCGGGCAGCAGGTCGTAGCGCAAGAAGCCGCGCAGGGTGTCGCCGTGATTGTTGAAGTTGTCGAACGTCACCGGGTCCAGGAAGCGGTTCGACTCCGAGCCGTCAAGGTTGAGGTACAGCCCCTGCTGCTTGCCGCCGTAGCCCAGGCCCAGGTCGGCGTCGTAGGTGTCGAAGCTGGCGGCGCCGGCGTTGACGTCGCCTTTGAACCCGTGCTGGCCCAGGGCGGAATGGGTGACCAGGTTGATGACGCCGTACGCCTTTTCACCGTATTCCGCCGGCACGCCGCCGGTGGTGATCTCGATCCCCTGCAGGATCGCCGGGTTGAGGGAGTTCGAAAAGGTGATGCCGACCTGGTCGCCGATCGGCTGGCCGTCGATCACCAGCAGCTGTTGCGAGTGGCCGCCCTGGAAGTGATAGCGGCCGTTTTCGTCCATGCTGAAGCCGGGCGCCGAAGTGACGATCGATTCGAAGGCGCGCGAGGGGACGACGGAGGGCATGCGCTGGATGAGCGACGAATCGATATCGGTGTGGGTCGTCACCTCGTCGCGCTCCAGCGCCACGGATTCCTTTTGCGCCGTCACGGTGGTGGTTTCGGCAAACGCCGCGGTGAGGCGCAGGTCGCGCTCGACGGGGAGGTTGCCGCGCACGTCCACGTCGACGTGGGTCTCCTTGAAGCCTTCGAGGAAGGCCGTCAGGTGATAGGGGTTGTTGGGGACGTTGTACAGAGTGAAGGAGCCGTCGGCGCCCGACACGGCCTGCTGCGAATAGCCGGTCAGGTCGTTGCTCAGCGAAACGGTGACGCCGGGGAGCGGTGAGTTGTCGGGGCCGAAGACATGGCCGCGAACCTGGCCGGCCATGGCGGCGACCGGTGCGGCAAAGGATAGGACCAGCAGGCAGACGGCGGCGACGAAGCGTGCGGCAATCGGGCGCCGCGCGCCGGCGGCGACCGTGAACGGATCAAGCATGAGACCTCCAAGGGCGGTGCGCGTCCGCGTCGGCGCGGGCCTGCCGCGGCGGCGAACACGTCGTGCAGCGTGGCTCGCATGGCTCCGCGCGTCACGCCGAATGCGCGACGGCGCGGCCGCGCACGCGCCGGATACGCCATCGGGCGTACAGGCGGGCGCTGGGGTCCGGCAGTTGTCCGGACAGCCGCTGAAATGGGAAGAGCCGGGAGGTCAGGCGAAAGGCGGGGCGCGCGCGCCGTCAGGACGCAGCGAGCGCAGCAGCGGCGAAGCCGCGACGGCGGGAGGCAGCGAGTGGTCGGCCAGCCCGATCGAAAGCGCCGCGCCGCGCCCCGGCTGGGCGCCGAAACCGTTCAAGCGATTCAGGCAGACGGCGCAGATCGGGCGCTGCACCGGCGTCGCGTTTTCGGCGTGCGCCGGCTGCACGGGGTGGCTGGCACCCTGGAAAAACGTTTCGTCATGGTGGCCGGCGAGTGCCGCAAGCGGTTCCGACGCCTCGTTGGCCGGGTGGATCTCCAGCCCGCCGCCGAGCACCGTCGCCGCCAGCAGCGCCGCAACGGCCGCCTGGGCGATCACCCAGGCGCGGCCGCCGCGTCCGCGGCGTCGCAAGGTCCCGGCACCGCCGGGAAGCATCTCCATCATGGCGCCGAGATGCTAACAGAAACCCGCCGGTGACGAAAATCTATCTGCGCCGCTCGTGGCGCCGGTCGTCCAACTTTGCCGTAGGATGATGGGAATGCTTGTCAAAGGCTTGCTTGGCGGACGGGGTGCCGCGCCGGCGCGGGGAGCGGTGCTGGGGCGGCGGCTCGTCCTCGCGCTGGGGGTCGGGCTCGGTCTGAGCGGCCCCATGGCTGTTGCGGCGACGGCGGCCAGCGCCGCGGCGGCCGGCAGCGCGGCAGCGGGGGCAGAGCGCGCGGTTGCGGCGCAGTTTCCGGCCGGCCGGCTGCCGGTGATCGCGCCGCAGGGCCTGGCGCAGATTGCCGGTCTGCTGGCGGAGAAGGCGCGGCGCACGCCGGCCCAGGCGAAGCTCGATTCGCACCTGCTGTACGCGGTCAGGGCGGCGCGCGGCGAAGCGCCGGCGGCGGGGGTCGATCTGCGGCGGGCGATGGCGGCGACGGTCGGGGTCGATGCGCGGCAGCGGGTGGCGGTGGAGGTGCGAGGCGAGGTGGGCGGCGCGCTGCTCGGGGCGCTGGCGGGGCTGGGGGCCGAAAGTGTTGTGGCGCACGCTGAGCTCGGTTCGCTGCGGGCGAGCCTGCCGCTGGCGCGGCTGGAAGAAGCGGCGGCGCTGCCGGGGGTGCGGTTCATCGGGCCGCTGCCGCAGCGATCGGCGGCCGCCGGCCCGGATGGGAGCGGCGACGTCGCCCATGCGGCGAACCTGGTGCGGGTGGATGCAGGCATCGCCGGCGCCGGCGTCAGGGTGGGGGTGATCTCGACCGGGGTCACCTCGCTCGCGGCGCAGCAGGCCGCGGGATCGCTGCCGGGCAACGTGACGGTGCTGCCCGGCCTGGCCGGCAGCGGTGACGAGGGGACGGCGGTCCTGGAGGTGATCTACACCCTGGCGCCGGCGGCGCAGCTCTACTTTGCGACCAGCGGCGCCACCGACGCCGACATGGCGGCGGCGATCGCGGCGCTGCAGGCGGCTGGCTGCCAGATCATCGTCGACGACATCACTTTCTACGACGAGCCGGCGTTTCAGGATGGCCCCATCGCGCAAGCGGTGGATGCCTTCACCAACGGCGGCGGCCTGTACGTGTCGTCGGCGGGCAACGACGGCAACCTGGACAGCGGCACGGCGGGCGTCTGGGAGGGCGATTTTGTCGCCGCCACGGCGTCGATCGCGGCGGTCAGCGCCAGCGACACCGGGGTTTTGCACAGCTTCGGCGCCGCCGACCATGCGACGCTGGTCGCGGGCACCAAGGCCTGGACCACGCTCGAATGGTCGGATCCCCTGGGCGCCTCCGCCAACGACTACGACCTGTTCCTGCTGAGCGGCGACCTGACGACGGTGATCGACTACTCGACCAACGTCCAGAACGGCACCCAGGACCCGTACGAGCACGTCGGCACCACCAGCGCCGGCGAGGCGCTGGTCGTCGTGCAGCACAACGGCGCGGCGCGCTACCTGCGGCTGGCCGCCAACCTGGGCCGGCTGAGCCCCGCCACCGCCGGCGCCACGGCGGGCCACAACGGCGGCGCCGCCACGGTGTCGGTCGCGGCGGTCAACGTCACGTATGCCGGCGGCGGGGCGTTCGCCGCGGCCGATGCCGCGCCGATCGCCAGCTACAGCTCCGACGGGCCGCGCCGCCTCTTTTTCACCCCGGCGGGGGCGGCGATCACGCCCGGCAACTTCCTGGCGGCCAGCGGCGGCGGCAGCGTCCTGCCCAAGGTGGACCTGACTGCGGCCACCTGCGTGCCGACCACCGTCACCGGCTACGCCCAGCTCTGCGGCACCTCGGCCGCCGCACCGCACGTGGCGGCGATCGGCGCGCTGGCCTTGTCGCTGCCCAGCCACCCCTCGCCCGCCCAGGTGCGGGTGGCCCTGGAGCAGTCGGCGCTCGACATGGGCGCCGCCGGCTTCGACCGCGACTGGGGTCACGGCATCGCCATGGCCGACGCCACCATCGGCTACCTGGCCGCGCCGCCGGCGGTGCGCTTCTACACCGTCACCCCCTGCCGCGCGGTCGATACCCGCACCGCGGCCGGCCCGCTGGGCGGCCCGGCGCTGCAAGCGAACGCGGTGCGAGCGTTCACCCTGACCGGCGCCTGCGGCATCCCCGCCGGCGCCAAGGCCGTCGCCGCCAACGTCACGGTCGTGGTGCCCGGCGCCGCCGGCGACCTGCGCTTCTATGCCGGCGACGACAGCGTGGCGCCGCTCGCGAGCACCATCAACTTTGGCGCCGGCGCCCTGCTGGCCAACAACGCCATGCTGCAGCTGGCCCACGACGGCAGCGGCACCGTCAACGTGCAATCCGATGCCACCGCGCCGGTCGATCTGCTGATCGACGTCAACGGCTACTACCAGTAGCGCCGGCAGCGCGCCGCAGCGTTGCCGGTTGGCGCCAGCCCCGCCGCCGCTCCCGGCGCGGGGCGCGCGCGATCGGCCATCGCCATGTGCAACACGATCGATAAGCTTCCTCGACCGGCGGACCCTCCATAGACTTGCATGAGACTCTTTTGGAGGGATCTATTATGAGCAAACGTAGGAACGAGGCCGGCGCGTCGAGCTCCATCGGCTTTCCCAGCTCGAGCGTCGCCACCTTGGGGCTATGGGCGTACCTGATCGTTTTCGGCGGCGGCTGCCTGGCCTTGTATTATCAGAGAATCCATTACATCCCGGAGCTGCATTGGGAAGATGCTCTGAGCGAGCTGTTTGTCCTGTCGATCCTGGGCGGCTGCGTCTGGATCTTGTTCGGGCTGCTTCTGTTTCTGCCGGGTGCGATCTGGTCGCGAGAGCTGATATGGGATAACACGCTCCGCGACGTGCTGTGCTTCAACGGTGACGAGAAGGCCAGGGAGCCCTGCCTGTCCAGCATCTGGAGGAGCGTCGGGATGCCGTTCGCGGTGTACATGGGCTGCGCTCACCTCGGCCTCATTTTGGGCAGGATCTGGCTGTGCGTCGCCTGCCCGGTGGGATTCGTGCTCGCCCTCTGGCTCTGCCTGCGCGAAATGCGCGCCGACCTTGGCTACCCGCGCACCCACCCCAAAAGGTGGCCCTGGCTGCTGACTGCCTGGCGCGACCCTGACGCCTCTCCGCAGCTTGCGGCCGGGTACGCCACAGCCGGCGACACGCAGGCGGTGGAGCTCACCGAGGCGACGGGCGCCCCGGCAGGCCAGGAGCCCACGGTTGACAAAACAGCGCCGCCCCACTCGCGGTTGTCGAAATATTTGTTTTGGTTCGGTATCTCGATGGCGCTCGGTTCGATGTCGTTGTTGATCGACTTTGCCCTGAGCGGGAGGCAGAGCATGCGTGATTGGAAGCTCGCCCTCATCTGCACTGCTGTGATCATTTGCGCCAATCTTGGCGTCGCGCTGCGCTTTAAATCGCATCCACCGTCCGCCGTCGGCATCAGCGTCGTGGCCGGCCTGGCGTTGCTGGTGGTTGGGGAGGCAATCGAAGACAGGAACAGCATGTTGTGCCGGACCATGGAGGCCTTCGGCGTCGGCGACGACACCAAGGTTTCTTTTACGGTGAAGGCAGGGTATCGCGACGTGCTGTGCGGGTTACAAATCCCCTTTCACCAGGTGGGCGGGCCGCAAGGAGCGCTGGTCATCCGCAACGCCGCGATGCTGTCGCGGCTCGGCGTCAATTACTTTGCGCGCGCCGGTGACCGGCAGTTCCAGCTGCCGAAGACGGAGGTCCTGTCATGGTCCGCGATGACCGATTCCACCGTCGCCCTGCGGCGGCGACACCGCGACGCCGATATCGCTATCCAATCTGGCCGGGTCTTTGCCGACAAGATCGTATTTGCGAATGAAGCCGCCGAGGTCACGACGGATAACTCCCAGGTGCAGCTCCTGGCGCGATGGGAGTCCGACGTGATGCCGGAGCTGGTACATCTTGAAGTCTGCGGCGACCAGAGGTGCTTGTACCTGGCGCCGGCATCAGGGAATGAGGAACTTCAACCGGCCTTGGATAGCTGTGTCTCAGGCGCGGGCAAGCCGCCGGCCACTGCCACGGCTGCGACGACGGCCACGGCTGCGGCCACGGCCACGGCCGAGACCGCGAATCTGTACAGCGCCGGCTTCCCTATAAAAAGGGAGGTCGTTCCATGCAAGGCGGTCTGGAACGGGCACCTTGGCGCATGGCAGGTCGCCTCTATCGGTGGTCTCGCTCCAGGGGAATATGGTCTGTGGAACCCGAGAAGTGGCGACTTCGCGGCATTTGCGGTGGGCGCTCCGTGAACTGACCGGCCAATCGCCATTAGCTCAGCCTCGCCGAGCGCACTCCCTCGCCGCACGCCGCCAGCATCACCAAACCGTCGCTCGTGCGCCAGGGGGCGGTGCCAGGGGCGCGCACCACCGCCGTACGGCTGGGAAGCAGGCCAGCTTTCCGCTACGATGCAGGCGGGGTGGGAGCGCGAGGCGGGGGCGGCGCGATGCGATGGCGGCGGAGATCCTGCGCCAGGGGGCTGAAAGAGTGATTAGGCACATTGCCACGAGTTCGTCTCTCGACTTTGACCTGGATCGGCTCAACGAATTTTGCCGGCGTTGGAGCGTCACTGAGCTGGCGCTCTTCGGCTCCGTTCTGCGCGCCGATTTTGGACCCGAGAGTGACGTGGATGTCCTGGTCACCTTTGCGGCTGATTCGCCCTGGACCCTGTGGGACCTCTCCAGGATGCGGATCGACCTGGAATCCATCTTTGGCCGGGCGATAGATCTGGTCGAAAAAAAGGCATTGCGCAATCCGTATCGGAGGCGGGCCATCCTCGCTGATCATCAGGTCCTCTATGCATCCTGATCGAGATCGGGCATGCCTCTGGGACATGCTGAAGGCTGCCCAGGGACTTGCGTCTTCATTGCGCGGGCTGACCTTCGCGCAGTATGCCAGCGACGAAAACCTTCGTATGGCGACGGAACGCAGGATCGAAATCATTGGCAAAGCGGCGCGCCGCATCTCCACGGAGCGTAAGGAATCTCATCCAGAGATCCCTTGGCGCCTGATCGTCGATCAGCGCAACGTGCTGATTCACGCCTATGACGAGATCGACAACGAGCGGATCTGGGCGTTGGCAGAGAAAGACATCCCGCGCTTGGCACAGCAACTCACAGCGCTTGTCCCACCTGACGAGGTGTGATGTTGGGCGTTCCTTGCCGCCACGCATAGACACGTGGTGTCCTCGATCGAGCAACTACGCCGTGGATGGGGGGCGTAGGCGGCGGCGAGCCGGGGATGTTGGTGTTTCTGGATCGGCTGGGAAGATGCCGGCTTTCGAGCTACGATCAGGGCCGGCCGGGTGCGAGTGGGCCAGGCCTGGGCAATCATGGAATCTCGGACGCATTTGGCGATCGATCGCAGGCTTTGCGGCGTGCCTTTGGTGGTGCCGGGGGCGGCGGTGGGGATGGCTTGGGTGGGGCTGACGACGGTTGCTGAGATGGCGGCGGATGGGCTTGGGTTGGTGCATGGCGGCTTCGTGTTCGGGCTGGCGGACTATGCGGCGATGCTGGCGGTCAACGATCCGTTGGTGGTGTTGGGGAGTGCCGAGGTGCGGTTCCTGCGGCCGGTCGTGGTGGGGGAGCGGCTGGTCGCGGAGGCGCGGCGGGAGGGGGAGGCGGGGCGGCGCAGCAAGGTGGTGGTGGAGGTGCGGCGAGCGCCGGATGATCGCGGCGATCCACGGAGCGCGGACGGGGAGGTGGTGATGCGCGGGGAATTCGTCTGCTTCACGCTGGAACGGCACGTGCTGCAGACGGAGCCGGCATGAACGGCGGCGAGCAGATCGCCGCGGTGCTGGCGCGGCAGGGCGTGCGTTTCCTGTTCACCCTGTGCGGCGGGCATATCTCGCCGATCCTGGTGGGGGCCAAGCAGTTGGGGATCCGCGTCGTGGACGTGCGCGACGAGGTGGCGGCGGTGTTCGCGGCGGATGCGGTGGCGCGCCTGACCGGGGTGCCGGGGGTGGCGGCGGTGACCGCCGGGCCGGGTGTGACCAACACGGTGACGGCGCTCAAGAACGCGCAGATGGCGCAGTCGCCGGTGGTGCTGCTGGGCGGCGCGGCGGCGACCTTGCTCAAGGGGCGCGGCGCGCTGCAGGACATCGAGCAGATGCCGCTGATCCGGCCGCACGTCAAGTGGGCGGCGAGCGCCCGCGCGGTGCGCGAGCTGGCGCCGCTGCTCGAAGAGGCGTTCCGCCAGGCGCGCGCCGGGGTGCCGGGGCCGGTGTTCCTGGAATGCCCGATCGACCTGTTGTACCCCGAAACGTTGGTGCGGCAGATGTACGGCGCGTCCGCCGGCGACGGTGCCGCGGGCGAGGCAGGCGAAAGTGCGGCCAAGGACGGCGGCGGCGGACTGGCCGGCTGGGCGCTGCGTTTCTACCTGCGCCGCCACCTGGCGCGGCTGTTCCGGCCGGGGCGGGCGATCGCTGCGGGCGCCATCGCATCCGGCGCCGTGCCCGGTGCGCGAGCGAGCGCGGGCGATGGCGTCCAGGGCGTCACCGGGCGGGAGCAGGCGCCGTCGCGCGGGCAGGTGCGGCGGGCGGCGGCTCTCCTGGCGCGGAGCGAGCGGCCGGTGCTGGTGGTGGGGAGCCAGGCGGTGCTGGATACGGCGGCGGTGGGGGAGCTGGCGGCGGCCATCGCGGCGATCGGCGTGCCCTGCTACCTGGCGGGTGGCGCGCGCGGGTTGCTGGGCGCCAGCCATCCGTTGCAGCTGCGCCACCGCCGCAAGGAGGCGCTGCGCCAGGCCGACGTGGTGCTGCTGGCCGGCATCCCCAACGATTTCCGGCTCGACTACGGGCGCCACGTCAACCGGCGGGCCGACCTGGTGATGATCAGCCGCAAGGCGGACGATCTGAGCCAGAACCGTCGCCCGCGCCTGGCGGTGCACGCCGATCCGGGCCGCTTTCTGCGCGACCTGGCCGCGTACGGCCGGCGCGCCGGCGGCGGCCCTGCCGGGGAGGGGCTGGCTGCCCTGCCCGGCGTGGCAGCTTCTGCAGTGCCGGCGGCGCCGCTGGCGGAGGGGACCGATACGGCGCCGACCGGTTCGACCTCGGCAGGGAACCGTGAGGCGGGGCCAGGCAGGTGGGCGTCGTGGCTCGGCGCTCTGCGCGGCCGTGACGACGACCGCGAGCGGGAGATCGCGGCGCAGGCGGCGGCCGCGGTCAGCGGCGGGCTGGTCAATCCGCTGCACCTTTGCCGCGAGATCGAGTCGCTGCTGGCTCCCGACAGCGTGATCGTGGCCGACGGCGGGGATTTTGTGGGCACCGCGGCGTACGTGCTGCGGCCGCGGGCGCCGCTGTCGTGGCTGGATCCCGGCGTGTTCGGCACCTTGGGGGTGGGGGGCGGCTTTGCGCTCGGCGCCAAGCTGTGCCGGCCGGGTGCGGACGTGTGGATCGTCTATGGTGACGGCTCGGCCGCCTACAGCCTGGCGGAGATCGACACCATGGCGCGCCACGGCCTGGCGGTGATCGCGGTGGTGGGCAACGACGCGGGATGGGCGCAGATCGCCCGCGAGCAGGTGGAGATGCTGCACGACGACGTGGGCACCGTGCTGGCGCGTACCGACTACCATCGGGTGGCCGCCGGGTACGGCGGCATGGGTCTGCGCATCGCCCGCCCCGAAGACGTCCGCCCGGTCCTGGAAGAAGCGCTGCGGCTGGCCCGCGCCGGCTCGCCGGTCCTGGTCAACGCCCTGATCGGGCGCACCGAGTTCCGCAAGGGCTCGATCTCGATCTGAGCCAGCCGGGTGGCGGGCCTGAACCCATGAACGTGGGCGCCCGGCCGCGGGCGGCGCTGCCGGTGGCCGCGATGCTGGCGGCGCTGGCGGCGGTCGCGTCGGTCGTTGCCGGCGTCGTGCTGCGCCTGTGGGGATTGGCGGATCAGGTCCTGGGCGGCGACGAGCTGCACGCGGTGCGGGTGGCGCTGGCACAGCCGCTGTCGGCGGTGCTCACGACCTACCAGCTGGCGGACGCGTGCATCCCGCTGACGGCGCTCGATCGCTGGCTGCTTGACCACGGAGTTGCCCTGAGCGAAATGTGGCTGCGCCTGCCGGTGCTGACGTGCGGCCTGGCGGCGCTGGCGGCCATCCCGGCGCTCGCCCGCCGTTACCTGGAGCCCGCCGCCCGGCCGATCCTGTGGGCGCTGGTGGCGACGTCGCCGCTGCTCGTCCTGTACAGCCGCATCGCCCGCTCGTACATGCCGGCGACCCTGCTCAGCTTTGCCGCCGTCATGGCGTTCGGCCGCTGGTGGATGGATGCCGGCGCCAATACCGCAAGTCCCGCCGACGCCGCCAGTGCCGCCAGTGCCGCCGATGCCGCCGCAGCCGGCGCGCGCGGTAGCCGTGTCGCGCTGGCGTGCTACGCGGCGCTGGGGGCGCTGGCCGTTTGGTTCCACCTGGGGACCGCTCCTATCGTCGCGGCGCCGTTGGTCGTTGCGGCCAGCCAGATGAGTCTGGCTGCGCTGCGCGGTTGGCGAAGCGAGGGGGGACGTTTGGCGCCGGGGCGCCCTTCCCGATGGCGCGAGTTGGCGGCGGCGGCCGCGGGTCTGGCGTCGGGTTGGGCTTTGTTTCTGGTGCCGGCGGCCCCATCGCTTGCCCGCCTGGTGGCCGCCAAGAGCCAGGCGCAGCGGATACCGGCCGCGGTGTGGGGCGACGTGCTGCGGTTGCAGGCGGGATGCGGCGGGCGTTTGCCGGCGGCGCTTTTCTGGCTGAGCGCGGCGGTGGGGGCGGTCACCCTGGTGCGCCGGTGGCAGCGGTGCGGCATCTACCTGGTGGCGCTGGCGCTCGCCCAGGTGCTGGGCATCCGGGTGTTGTCGCCGCTGGGACTGGCGCGCGCGCAGGTGCTCGATCGCTACCTGCTGCCGGTGCTGCCGATCGTGCTGGTGTGGGTGGCGACGGGCCTGGCGCGGCCCTGGTGGCCGCGGCAGTCGGCGTTCGGGCGGCGCGGCCAGCGATGGGCCGCGGCCGGGCTGCTGCTGGTGTGGGTGAGCGCGGGGCCGTTCGGCGACGCCGATTTTCGGAGCAGCTCGTTCATGCACCACAACGACATGGTGGCGTTCGCCCTGCCGCGCGCGGTGGCGCCGCCGGGCGCGGTGCCGCGCCCCTACCTGGCCCTGGGGGGGCCGCCGGGCACGGCGGTGATCGAGCTGCCCTGGCCGCCGGTGTGGGACTTTGGCCGCTCGTTCTACGTCTATCAGGAAGTGCACGGCCTGCGCGTCCTGGTGGCCGCTCCGGGCGGCGCCCTTCTCGCGGGCCGCCTCCGCTGGCGCAACCAGGTGGAGGCAGCGCCGGCCGCGCTCCTGGGCAGCGGCGCGCGCTATGTCGTGGTGCATCGCCACCTGGCGGTGGAGGAGAACCGCCTGACCCTGCCGGCGGGGCCGCCGGCGCCGCGCCACATGCCCGCCGCCGCAGCCGCGGCGCTGGCGGCGGCGGGGAATGCTGCAGACTCGCTCCTCGCTAGCGCCTGGGGGCCGCCAGCCTACGCCGACGCCGACGTCGCCGTGTGGGACCTGGCAAAGTTGCGCCGCGGTGGCGCGGGCGGCGCGCCGCTCAACGGCCGTTGAGCGCCACCGCGCTGGCCGCCCGGCGCCGGCGCCGGCCGATCTGCCGGGAAGGCGAGCTGGCCGTCGGTCGCCTTTGGGCAGCTTGCGGCACCATGAGTACGGCTATTGCGGGATAAAGGGTAACTACCGCCTCTGGCAGCGCCGCGCGCGCCGGCCTGCCGGGAAGACTTGGACCAGGGGTCGTCCCGGGCGCGGGCGGTTTCCCGGTTCGGGCTGGTGCAGGTGGTCGCAGGTGGTCGTTCGTTTTGGCAACCCTGCCCGACGGGTTCCGCGAAGCATGGACGGTGGAGTTGGCAAGAGCGGTCGTGGGAAACCAAAAAATGGTTCGGTTCGCCTTGGCCGCCGCCTTTGTGGGCTGGTGGCGGCTTTGGCGCAGCGCTGGCCGTGCCGGCGATGGCGCGGGCGGCGGCCGGGCTTCTGGTCCCGGTGGTGGCGGGTGCTGGCTCGGGCGGGCTACGGTATGATCGGCGGCCGAATACGACAGGAGGATCGGGAATGCACACGCGCACGTCGCCGACGGATGTTGGTCTCAGGAAGAGGCGGCTGGCGCCGCTGGCGTTGCCGGCCTGGCCGGCGCTGCTGGCTCTGGTGGTCGGCGCTGGCCTGGCGGCTCCGCCTGCGGTCCAGGCGGCTCCGGTTGCGGCGGCGGGTTCGGCTGCAGCCCCGACGGGGGAGGCCTCGGCCAGCCATCCCTTTGCTGCGATCGACATGCTGTCGATGCTGCGGGTTTCGCAGCCGCAGGCGTCGCCGCGCGGCGATTGGGTGGCGTTCGTGGTGCAGCGTCCCGATTTTGCCGCCAACAGCAACCATACGGACCTGTGGATCGTGGGCGGCGACGGCAGCGGCGAGCGTGCGCTGACGACGGATGGCGCGGGCTACGACAATCCGCGCTGGGCGGCCGACGGCAGCGCCTTGTACTTCCTTTCCAGGCGATCGGGGAACAGTCAGATCTGGCGGCTGGCCGCGGCGCAGGCGGGCCAGGCGGCGCCGCAGTTCGAGCAGGTGACGCGGCTGCCGGTGGAGGTGACCAGCTTCCAGCTGACGCCCGACGCGGCGCACGCGGTGGTGAGCGCCGACGTGTTTCCCGACTGCCCGAACCTGGGGTGTACGCACGACCGGCTGGAGACGGTGGCGAAGAGCACGGTCAAGGCGCGGTTCTTCCCCGACGGGACCGGCTTTGTCCGCCATTGGGACACGTGGGAAGACGGCACCCGCTCGCACCTGTTCGCCGTGGCCCTGGGCGACGGCGGGGCGGCGCCGATCGACCTGATGCATGGCATGCAGGGTGACGCACCGTCGAAGCCCGAGGGCGGCCCCGAGGAGTACGCGGTGTCTCCCGACGGCCGGACGGTGGTGTTCGCGGTGCGTCTGGCCGGGCGCGGCGAGCCGTGGTCCACCAACTTCGACCTGTACAGCGTGCCGCTCGACGGTTCGCAGGCGCCGCGCGACCTGACCGCGACCAATCCGGCCTGGGACAGCTTCCCGGTGTTCTCGCCGGATGGCAGGACGCTGGCCTATGGGGCGCAGACGCGTCCCGCCGACGAGGCGGACCGCTTTCACCTGGTGCTGCGCGACCTGGCGAGCGGCCAGGAGCGCAGGATCGCGGAGGAGTGGGACCGGTCGGTCGGGCCGCTGCTGTTCTCGGCCGACGGCCGGACGCTGTTCACCACCACGAGCGACATGGGGCAGAACCCGGTGTTCGCCATCGACGTGGCGACCGGGCACGTGCGCAAGCTGCCGCTGGCCGGCCACGTCGCCGCGCCGGGGCTGGCCGGCAGCAACCGCCTGGTGGTGACCATGGACGACCTGCGCCACCCGGCCGAGGTGTACACGCTCGGCACCGACGGGTCGGCGCCGGTGCAGATCACCCACCTCAACCGGCAGCGCCTGGCGACGGTGCGGATGGGCGACTTCGAGCAGTTCCACTTTGCCGGCGCCGGCGGCGAGACCGTGTATGGCTGGGTGGTCAAGCCAGCCGACCTTGCGCCCGGCAAGCGGTATCCGACGGTTTTGATCATCCACGGCGGCCCCGAGTCCGCGATGGACAACCATTTTCACTACCGCTGGAACCCCGAGGTGTATGCCGGGGCCGGCTACGGCGTGGTGTTCATCGATTTTCACGGCACGCCGGGGTACGGCCAGGCGTTCGTCGACTCGATCGCCCACGATTGGGGCGGCAAACCGTTCGTCGATCTGCAGCTGGGGCTGGCGGCGGCGGTCGCGCGCTATCCCTGGATGGACGGCGAGCGGGCCTGCGACCTGGGGGCCTCGTTCGGCGGTTTCATGACCAATTGGATCGAAGGCAACTGGCCCGACCGCTTCCGCTGCGCGGTGACCCACGACGGTGTGTTCGATCAGCGCATGATGTATTACGCGACCGAGGAGCTGTGGTTCCCGGAGTATGAAGAGGGCGCGCCGGAGTTTCAGGCGCCCGAGGCCTACGAGAAGTGGAACCCGGTGCGTTTTGTCGACCGCTGGAAGACGCCGATGCTGGTCGTCCACAGCGACCTGGACTTCCGCATCCCGCTCAGCCAGGGCCTGGGCGCCTATACCGCGCTGCGGCGGCGCGGCGTGCCCAGCGAGTTCCTGGAGTTTCCCAACGAGAACCACTGGGTGCTGAAGCCGGCCGACAGCTTGCTGTGGCACCAGACCGTGCTGTCGTGGCTGGCGCGGTGGCTCAACCCGCCGACCGGCACGCCCGTCGCGCAGTGATTGCCGTCGTGCACTCGTAGACCTTGAAGGTGCGCGGTCGCGGCGTCCTGGGGGCGTCGGGGCCGCGCACCTGACCTCCCCGCTGCACACGCCGCGCACCTGGCCTCCCTGGTGCACACCTGGCCTCCTGCGCCGCATACCTGGCCTCCCTGCCGCAGCCCTGGCCTCGCTGCCGCAGTCCTGGCCTCGCTGCCGCGCATCTGGCCTCGCTGCCGCGGCCCTGCGCCTCGCTGCCGCGCATCTGGCCTCCCTGCCGCGCATCTGGCCTCCCCTGCGCCTCCCTCGCCGCCTCTCTCGCTGCCTCCCTGCCGGCGCTGTTTGCCCCTGCTTTGGCCTTCGCTGAGGCCGGCGATCCCTTGTCGTGGTTGGGGTTGCGATTTCTTGATGGTCTTTGTCTTCAAAACCCGCCCTGCGGCAACTCTTCTTGTATAGGTGCCCCCAATAGGATGACGGGCCATCAAGGCATCGCTATACGGGCATTAGAGCGATCAATCGGCAAGGACGGCACAGCAAGGAGAACTCGCTTTATGGTTCCATTCCCCATCTCAATGCCCGGCGCTCTTCGGCTTCGCAGTGTGCAGCCTCTGATCGATTGGGACGGCTCCTGCAGCCTGGTGTACGACGTAGAGCGGGCGGCGGTGTTCGAGGTGCCGGCCGAGCTGCAGCTGCACATCGCGCCGGCGCTGGAAACGGGCGACCTGGACGAAGACCTGCTGGGATGGTTGGCCGGCGAAGATCTGCTGACCGCCGAAGGTTGGGGGGACTGGAGCGTCTGGAGCGGCGCGGGCGCGGCGGGAGCCGATTGCGACTTCGGCGCGACGGGCGCCGCCGGTGGATTTGGCGTCTATCGTGGCGCGCACGACGACGACGGACCGGCCGGGCGCACCGACTCGGCGGCCGGCCTGGTGGCGTTTCCGGGGATCGCGTGGCAGGCGGCCCTGCCGGTGGAAGGCGCCTTCGCCGGCGCGGGGCACCTTGGGGACGAGGCCCACGGCTGGATCAGCCAGGCCGGCGAGGGCGCCGCGCTCGACGCCCTGGAGACGCTCTTCAAACGCGCGCTGGGGGCGTCGCGCCTCAAGCTGCACTTCGATTGGGCGGGGACCGTGCCGGCCGGCGGCCTGCTCGACAAGATCGTGAGCGAGGCACGCCGCCGGGCGGTGGTGTCGCGCCAGGAGATCACTTTCGAAATCGCCGTCGACCCGGGCCAGGTCAGTGCCCAGGTTGCCCGCCGTCTGGCCGATCTGCCGGTGCACGTGCGCCTGCGGTGTGGGGAGTGCGATTCGGCCGCGCTCGCCGGCACGCCCAACGAAAACCGGCCTTGGCTGCTCGCCGAGCCGGCGGTGCAGCTGCTGCTGGAGGCGCACGCGCAGGGGCCGCTCGCTCCCATGGCTCCGATGGCTCCGATGGCTCCGATGGCTCCAATGGCTCCCCTTGGCACCATGTCGCGGCTCGCGGCGCGGCCCGCCGAGCCGGCGCCGCTGACCGTGCAGTGCGTCCTGCACGGTGCGGCGCGGTTGATCGAGCTGTGGCGCTGGGCCAAGGGCCTGGGCCTGAGCAGCCTGGACGTGATCCGCCTCGACGATTCGGATGCCGTCGGCTCCGGTGCCGGCGCTGGCGCCGGCATCGCCGCCACGGCCTCGGCGCCCGCGCAGGCCACGCACGCCGCGCCCGCCCCAGTCACCGCGGGCTCGCTCGTCGGCGGCGGCAGGGCAGAGTGCGCGGGCGCGGGCGCAGCGATGGCCGCGTTGCCGGTTGCGCCGGCCTCGTTCGTGGAGGCGCCAGGCGCGGGACTGCAAGGCAGCGGGGCCGGGCATCCGGTGGCGCCGGCGTCGCTGCCGCCGGCGGGCCTGGGCAGCGAGCTGTCCGAGCTGGCGGAGCTGACCTCGCGGCTGGCCTCGCGTGCCCGTGACTCGCGCCTGTACTGTCAGGACCTGGAAGCGATCTACGAAGAGACCTGCAACGAGCTGGTGGCGGGCCGCCTGCCGATCGACTTCCAGCCGCTCACCCGCATCGTTCGCCGCCTGATGCGCGGCGAGCTGCCGCGGCCGCTGGCCGGCGGCGCGGACGACGGCGAAGCCTCGCCGGGGCTGGCCATGCGCTTTGGCGGCATCGAAACCCTGGATCCGCGCCAGCTGCCCGAGCTATGGTGGCTGCGCCTGGGCGACCTGACGCAAGCCAACGTCGCCACCGTCGCGGGGGGAGCGCGCCTTGCGGACCTTGCAGGCGGTGCAAACGGTGATGGCGGCGCCGGCGCCCGCGCGGCGGCGGAAGCGAGCGAGCCGGAATCGGCAGTCCCCTGTGTCAGCTGCTGGGCGCGCCAGGTCTGCAACCACAGCGTCTATGTCGCTTCGCCGCTCGGCAGCGAAGACCCGCGCTCGCCGTCGCGCGAGCACTGCGACATCTGGTGCGCCGAAGTCGAAGCTGCGCTGCGCCTGTTCCATCGGCTCACCCAGATCGATCAGACCACCCAGCTGCTGCAGTTCATCGAAGGCGACGGCGGCGGCGCGCACTCCTTCCACCCGCTGCACTCGCAGCAATCGACCATGCCCCAGCCCTTCAGCTACATGGATCTGCGCAGCATGAAGCCCTCGTAGCCCAGCTCGCGGCTTGTCCTGCAGAATTCACCAGCGGATGGCGCCGCCATTCGGCGGCGCGGGCCAGGCGTGCCGACGCAGCATCGTCGAAACGGTAGCGATGAGGAGGCGGCCGGGGCGGTCGCCTGTCTCGCGGTCGCGAAGGGAGGCGCACCGGCGCCCCCCAACTTGCAGGCGATGGGATACCGCCTAGATGCGGGCTGCGTGAGCCGGCGGCTCACGCAGCCCTTGGGTTGAGTGGGAGCGAGACGAGGGGTGCGTCGAGGCGCAACGGGGGTTGGCGGCGCCGATATAGTGTGTCAATCCTTGCCGACGAAGACGCGCTGCATGTTCAGGTAGAGGCCGCTGGTCGGCAGCGTGCCGCTGATGGAGGCGCTGGCGGGCTCGATGTTGGCGGATACGTAGCCGGTCGCGGAGGCGATGCCGGTGCAGAAGCTGGGGTCGGCGGTGAGGATGTTGGTGGCGCCGTAGGCGGTGATGGGCGGGGCTGCCGCGAAGACCGGCTGGGTGGTGTTGCTGGCGGTGTACACCGCGATTTCGAACGAGCAGCTGCCATAGGCGCCCAGAACGGGATACATCTCGAAGTAATACTCGGTGTTGGGTTGGATGGTGACGCCGTTGCCCAGCACGTTGTTGGCGGCGTTCAGCTGCAGTTGCCCCTGCACCACCGAGGAGAGGTTTTCGTTGGTCCCCCAGTACGCCCAGACCGAGCTGTCGTAAGTGGCCAGGAAAAAGCCATATTCCCGGCCTCCGTTGTAGCACTGGTTGGTGTTGAAAAAGACCGACTGGAACAGGTTGCCGGTCAGGTTGTTCAACGGGTAGGGCGTGTTGAACGTTCCCAGGAATCCCACGCCGGTGACCCCGGTGCCCTGATTGCTTTCGATGAACGCCACCGGGAAGTTGGTGGTGTTGCCGCAGTTGACCGCGCCGCCAGTGCCGGGCAGCTGGGTCTGGGGCATGGACAGGGTGTTGGCGGTCGGCAGGATCCCGGCCAGGTCGGTGTTGAGGATGGGCGACTGGCTGCTGCCGGCATCGTAGTAGTTGCCGCTGGCCATGTTCGATTCGTTGGTCAGGTTCAGGATGTCGGTCCAGACCGGCGGATATTGCTGAGCGTTGGCAAGGTTTGCCGCCGCCAGCAACGCCAGCGCCACGGTCGAAAAAGCGATCGTTCGAGTCCGTTTCATGATGTCTTTCCTCAGCGTTTGTTGCATGGGCCTTCTGCGATAGCATTCCATATTTTGAATACTATCTATTGCGAAATTGCATTATGTGGCATGACCGAATCTATGTCAAGCCAAACCGGGGCAGCCGAGGCGGGGGCCAAACCGAGGGTGTGGGATGCATCCGCTACCGGCCTTTGGAATCCGCGCGACGGATGGACTGCGGGGGCGTTGGCGGGGTAGGGGGTTCTGGTAGACTTCGGCGGCGGGTGTCCGCCTGGTGGGTGGGGTGGGACGTCTGCTTACCTTTCTGGCCCTCGATACGGCGTGCTGCTCGAAATCCACGTGCGCAATCTGGCGGTGTTGGCCGAGGCGTCGGTGACGTTCGGTCCGGGGTTCAACGTGCTTTCGGGGGAGACGGGGGCGGGCAAGTCGATCGTGGTGGATTCGCTGTTCCTGCTGGCGGGGGCGCGGGCCAGCGGCGATCTGATCCGGGCGGGGGCGGAGGCGCTGACGGTGTCGGGGGTGTTCCGGCCGGGGGGGGCGGGGTGGCGGCGGGTGCTGGACGCGGCGGCGATCGAGATCGAAGGGGACGAAGTGCTGGTGCGGCGGGAGATCGGGCGCAACGGCCGCAACCGGGTGTTCGTCAACGATCAGCCGACGACGCTGCGGCTGCTGGCGGACCTGGCGCCGCACCTGCTGCGCATTCATGGACAGCGCGACGAGCTTGACCTGCTGGCGGCGGAGCAGCAGCGGGAGTGGCTGGACGCGGGGGGTGGGGCGGAGGGGGACGGGCTGCTGGCGCGGGTGGGCGAAGCGTTCGCGCGCCACGCCCGGCTGGTGGAGCGCATCGAGCGCCTGAGCGGCGACGAGCGGCTGCGGCGGGAGCGGATCGAGCTGCTGCGGTTTCAGGCCGGCGAGATCGATGAAGCCAAGGGGCGGGCGGGCGAAGACGACGAGCTGCGGCAGGAGCGCGAAGTGCTGCGGCATGCCGAGGCGATCGCCGCGGCCGTGGGCGGCGCGCAGGCGCTGCTGTCCGAAGAGGAGGGCGCGGCGGTGGAGCGGGTGGCGCGCGCGCATTCGCTGCTGGCCGGGGTGGCGTCGTGGGAGCCGCAGGCGGCGGCCTGGGCTGCCGAAGTGGAGGAGGTCCGCATCCGCCTGGCGGAGGTGGCGACCGGCCTGGCGCGGCGCCTGGACGGGTTGGAGGCGGACCCGGTGCGGCTGGATGCGGTGGAGGCGCGGCTGGCCCTGCTCGAAAGGCTGTGTCGCCGGCACGGCGGCGACCTGGCGCAGGTGCTGGCGCGGCGGGCTGAGATGGAGATCGAGCTGGCGGAGCTGGAGGGCGATGCCGACAACCTCGAGCAGCTGGCTGGCGAGGCGGCGGCGGCGCTCGCGGACTATCGCCAGGCGGCCCTGGCGCTGTCGGCGGCGCGGCAGGGGTGGGGCCAGGCGCTGGCGGGCCGCATCGAAGAGGAGCTGCAGGACCTGGCGCTGGGCCGGGCGCGGCTGGCGGTGCGCCTGGACCGGCGGCGCCGGGCCGAAAGCGAGCTGGTGCTGGACGGCGAGCCGGTCGACTACGGCCCGCATGGCATCGACCAGGTGACCTTCCTGTTCGCTCCCAATCCCGGCGAGGAGCCGCGTGCGCTGGCGCGCATCGCCTCGGGGGGAGAGCTGTCGCGGCTGCACCTGGCTCTGCAGCTGGCCGCCGGCGCCGGCCCGCGGCGGGCGGCGGGGGACTTGGGGGCGACCGTCCAGGAGCGGGAGGACGTGGCGCCGACCTTGGTGTTCGACGAGGTGGACAGCGGCATCGGCGGCGCCGAGGCGGCGGCGCTGGGGCGCAAGCTGCAACGGCTGGCCGCGGCCCGGCAGATCCTGGCCGTGACCCACCTGCCGCAGGTGGCGAGCCGCGCGGACCTCCATTTTCGCGTGCGCAAGACGGTGGCGGAGGGGCGGACCAACGTGCTGGTGGACCCGCTGGGCGGGCCGCGGCGGGTCGAAGAGGTGGCGCGCATGCTGGGCGGGGAGTCGCTGACGCCGCTGTCGCTGTCGCACGCCGAAGAGCTGATCGCGGCGGCGGCCCGCGGCGCCGCCCAGCCGCCGGACCAGCCGCCGGCGCGGGCTGCCAGGCCGGCGGGCGGTCGGCGTCCGGCGGCGCCATGAGCGGCGGACGTCGCGGGCGCCGGCGGCGGCACCCGCGGTGACGCCTGCGGCGGGGGCGGTCTGGCGCTGGCAGTTCGGCTCGCCGGTCGGGCCGCTCGCGGCGCTGCTGGCGGCGGGCGGGGTGGTGGCGATCCCCACGGAATCCAGCTACGGATTGGCGGCGGTTCCTACCAGCGCGGCCGGCGTCGAGGCGATCTACCGGGTGAAGGGGCGCGAGCGCGGCAAGGCGCTGCCGGTGGTCGTGGCGGGGCTGGCGCAGCTGGCTGGCTTGGGGATCGCGCCCGACCTGCCTATACTCATGCGCCTGTCGGCGTTCTGGCCCGGCCCGCTCACGGTGGTGGTGCCGCTGGCCGCCGGCAGCGGTGCGGCCGCGCCTCCGGCGGCGGCCGGCGGCACCAGCCTGGCGGTCCGTATCCCCGGTCATGCACGGCTGCTGGAGCTGCTGGAGCAGCTGGGGCACGGGCTTACCGCGACCAGCGCCAACCGCAGCGGTGGCGAGCCGATTCTGGACCCGGGCGAGGTGGCGGCGCTGCTGGGCGCGTCGCTGGGAGCAGCGGCGGCCGCGGGGGCTGGGACGGCAGGCGCGGCGGTGGTGGACGGCGGCATTCTGGCCGGCGGGCCGCCCTCGACGATGGTGGTCGCGGTGGCGGCGCCGGATGCGCCGGACGGCTGGGGCGTCAAGGTGCTGCGCGCCGGCAGTGTTCCGGTCGAGCGGTTGCGCGAGCAGGTGCGCGTACTCGCGTAAGCGCCGGGAACAGTGCGCGGCACTCGGAGGTTGTGGTGACAGATATGCGGCACGGAACACAGACCCAAGGCACCCGCCGAAGCTCCCCGCTCTCCCCCTTGCTGGCGCTCACCGCGCTGCTGCCGCTGCTGGCGGTCCTGGGCCTGGCGCCGCGGCCGGCGCGCGCCGCCGACGCCGCCAGCGCCTCCAGGACACTGCCGACGATCGATATCGACGAGGTGAAAGTGGGCCAGCGCGGCTACGGCCTGTCGGTGTTTTCCGGCGGCGAGCCGCAGCGCTTCGAAGTCGAAGTGATCGGCGTGATGCGCAACACCAGCCCGGACATGAGCTACATCCTGGCGCGGCTGTCGGGGCGCGGCCTGGAGTCGAGCGGGGTGGCGGCGGGCATGAGCGGCAGCCCGGTGTTCCTCGACGGGCGCCTGGCCGGCGCGGTGGCGTTCGGCTGGCCTTTTTCGAAAGAGGCGATGTGCGGCGTGACGCCGATCGCGGTGATGCGCCGCCTGACGACGCTGGGGTCGCCGGTGCCGACGTCGGCGCCGCCGCCGGTGCCGCTGGCCGACCTGCTGGCCGGCCGCGTGCCCGCCGACCTGCTGGCCCGCCAGATGGCGCGCCTGCACCTCAGCCAGGGCGGCCTCCCCGAGGGAGCGCTGTCGGGGGTCGAATGGTCGAGCGTCGGGTTCGGCGAGCAGTCGCGCGCCCTTTTGGGGCAGGCGCTGGGGCGCGTCGCGTCGGCGGGCAGCCTGGGCGCGGCGCCGCTGGGAGCCGCGCCGCCGGCGGCGCGGCCCGAGCTGGTTCCCGGCAGCGCGGTGGCGGCGGTGCTGGTGGACGGCGACCTGCAGCTGGCCGCGGTCGGCACCGTGACCGATCACCTGGGCGACCGCATCCTCGCCTTCGGCCACGCCTTCCTGGGCTTCGGCGCGATCCGCGTGCCGATGGCGACGGCGGACGTGATCACCGTGCTGTCCAGCCAGTACAGCTCGTTCAAGATCGCCAACCTGGGCGCCACCGTGGGCGCCTTCGAGCAGGACCGTCAGGCTGGCATCGAAGGGCGGCTGGGGGCGCAGGCGACGATGGTGCCGCTGTCGCTGCGCATCGGCGGCGCGCTGGCCAAGGCCGCCGGCGGCTCGTCCCCGGCTGCCGACGCCGCGTCCTCGGCTGCCGGCGCCGCGCCGGCGCGCCTGTTCCACGTGCGCATCGCCGACGTGCCCGAGCTGCTGCCGCTGCTCAGCGGCAGCACCCTGGCCGCCGGCCTGGAATCGGCCAGCTTTTCGAGCGGCCCCCAGGACCTGGACCTGACGGCCCGCTTCCGCATGGCCGGGCACGAAGACCTGGTGGTGCGGCAGAGCTTCGACGGCGAGGGCGCCACCAGCTCGATGGCCAGCTACCTGGTGGCGGTGGCGTCCTATCTGGAGCAGAACCCGCTCGAGCAGGTGCACATCCAGGACGTCGACGTCAACATCGAGCAGACGCCGCGCCAGCAGACCGCGACCGTCACCGCCGCCTATGCCGACCGCGCCATCGTGCACCCCGGCGATCGCCTGGGCATCCACGTCGAGCTGCAGGCGTACCGCGGCCAGCGCTCCCGCCATTCGTTCGAGCTGCAGCTGCCGCGCGACCTGCCGCTGGGCCGCTATTCGATGCTGGTCGGCGACGGCCCCAGCGCCGATGCCGCGCGCCTCACCCTGGCGCCGGTCGATCCGGGCACCTTCGCCCAGGCCATGGCCCTGCTGCGCTCGCTCCATTCGCGCCGCGACCTTGCCCTGATCGGCTTTTACAGCGGCGCGGGGGTGGCGGTGGCGGGCGAGGTGCTGCCCATGCTCCCCGGCTCGCTGCGCTCGCTGTGGGCCGCCTCGGCGGCGCCCGGCGCGGCGCCGCTGCACGTCGCCATCGCCCAGGAGCGGCACGAGACCCTGGAGGTGCCGATCGAAGGCCTGGTGCGGATCGACGTCGACGTGCGGCGGCGCGACGCTCCGCCGGCAGCCGGCGGCGCCGAGCACCAGGGCGCCGGCGAAGGCGAAGGCGAATCTTCCGTCCAGCTTTACGATTCCGCGATGCCTGCGTCGGGCAGCGAGGGGGTGCAATGATGCGCAGGATTGCCGGCAGCGCCGGTCTTGCCGGGTTGGCCGCCCTGGGCTGGTTTGCCGCCCTGGGTACCTTTGGCGCCGTCGCCGCTCGCGCCACGCAGGTCAAGATCTTCGAGACGCGCGGCGCCGTCTCCTTCCTGGGCGGCAAGCTCTCGGGGGTCAACGTCGACGCCCTGGGACGGATGCGCCTGGCGCCGCGCGCCGAGCACCTGGCGACGCTCGAAGAGCCGTTTCTGTTCAGCGCCGCCGTGCTGCGCGACCCCGCCGGCCATGGCGCGACGAGCGCGGAAGACAGCTGGGTCGTCGGCACCGGCAACTCCGGCAAGGTCCTGGCGATCGATCGCCACGGCGCCGTGCGCGAGCTGTTCGCCGCCCCCGAGCCCGAGGTGTTCGCGCTGTGGGCCGATCCCGACGGCACGGTCTACGCCGGCACCTCGCCGCACGGCAAGGTGTACCGCATCCCCCCCGGCGGCAAGGCCGCACCGTTTTTCGACCCCGGCGAAACCTACATCTGGGCGCTGGCGCGCGACGCCGCGGGCAAGCTCCTGGTCGCCACCGGCGGCCGCGGCAAGCTCTATCGCGTCGACGACAAGGGGCACGGCGAGGTGGCCTTTACCGCCGACGACCTGCACATCCGCTCGCTGGCGCCGCAGCCCGGCGGCGACATCCTGCTGGGCACCGCCGGCAAGGGCCTGATCCTGCGCCTGGACGCCAAGGGGCACGCGCGCACCCTCTACCAGGGCGAAGCGCCGGAAGTGGCGGCGTTTGCCACCGCACCCGACGGCGTGACCTACGCGGCGCTGGTGGCCTCCGAAGCCAGCCTGGTGGATCTCAGCCCCGCCGCGGCCGCCGCCGCGGCCGGTGGCGGCGGGGGAGGCGGCACGGCGCCTGGCGCCGGCGGCGGACTGCCGGCGGCGGGCACCGGCGGCGCGCGCCCCGGCGCCAAGCCGGGCAAGCAGCCGGCGGCCGCCGACGCGGGCGAGACGCCCAGCCTGGGCAGCCGCCATCCCGGCGCCACCGGCCCGCGCAGCGAGCTGCTGCGCATCGCCGCCGACGGGTCGGTGGAATCGCTGTGGACGTTCAACATCGACACCCTGTTTTCCCTGCTGTGGCAGAACGACAAGCTGTGGCTGGCAACCGGCGTCGAAGGCAAGCTGTGGAGCTATGCGGGCGGCCAGCTGACGCTGGAAGAGGACCTGGACGACCGCCAGATCGTGACCCTGCTGCCCGGCGCGGCGGGCCCGGTGTTCGCCACCACCAACGGTTCGTCGCTGTACCGCGTGGTGGCCGCCACCGAGCAGCACGGCGTTTACACCAGCGCCGCCCTCGACGCCGGTCAGGCGGCGCGCTTCGGCACCTTCCGCTGGCTGGGCGAGGTGCCGGACGGCGCGTCGGTGCGGCTGTCGTTCCGCAGCGGCATGAGCGCGGTCCCCGACGACACCTGGTCGCCCTGGCTGACGCCGGAGGCCCGCTCCGCGCCGGCCGGCTCCGCGCCCGCGACCAACTGGCCCGAAGGCAAGAGCACGGCGCGCGTCGCCGGCCCGGCCCTGACCGAGGAGCTGCCGCTGACCGACCTGCCTCGCGCGCGCTACGTGCAGTGGCGCGCCGAGATCACCGCCGGCGGCCGCCACGGCCGTTCGCCGGTTGTGTACGCCGCCGAGCTGTCGTATCGCCAGGTGAACCTGCGGCCCCGCATCTCCATGCTGGCGGCCCTGGATCCGGGACAGATCCTGGTGCCGGTGTCGTTCAACCCGACCAACCAGGTGTACGAGCCGCCGCACCCCAACCGCGACGGCATCTTCGTGCCGATCGGCACCCCCGCCGGCGACGAGGGCGGCGGCGGGCGCACCAAGGTGCTGTGGAAGATGGGCTACCAGACCTTGCGCTGGAGCGCCGCCGATCCCAACGACGACCCGCTGCTCTTCGACCTGTACTTCCGCCCGGCCGAGGCGGCGGACGACGCCCCCTGGCTGAAGGTGGCGGGCGACGTGGACGACGACCATTTCAGCTTCGACGCCACGGCGCTGCCCGACGGCTACTACCGGTTCCGCCTGGTCGCCTCGGACCGCCTGGCCAACGACCCGGACGCCGCGCTGTCGGCGGAGCGGATCAGCGAGCCGGTGGCGATCGACCACTCGCCGCCGGCGCTGGTGGCGGTCGAACGCGAGGGCAAGCGCTGGCGCATCACCCTGCGCGACGCGCTCAGCCCCATCCGCGACGTGGAATACAGCGTCGATGCCGGACCCTGGAAGCCGGCGCGCGCCGCCGACGGCCTGCTGGACGCCGAAACCGAAACGGTGCTGATCGACGCCGACGACGCCGCGAACGCCAAGCTGCTGCTGCTGCGGGCGACCGACGCCGCGTACAATGTCGTCACCTTCAATCTCAGCCGGAGCCGGTAAGGGAGCGATGAGCGTGCGCATTGCCGTCTATCCGGGATCGTTCGACCCCATCCACAACGGCCACCTCGACCTGATCGAGCGCTGCCGCCCGATGTTCGACCGGCTGGTCATCGCGGTGCTGAACAACGAGGTGAAGCGGGCGCTGTTCAGCGTCGAGGAGCGGCAGGAGATCATCCGCGAGCTGGTCGGCCACGGCGACGGCTGTGCCGTCGAAAGCTTTTCCGGCCTGCTGGTCGACTTCATGGACCAGGTGGGCGCCCGCATCGTGGTGCGCGGTCTGCGCGCGGTGACCGATTTCGAATACGAGTTCCAGATGGCGCTGATGAACCGCCGCCTCAACCCGCGCGTCGAAACCGTTTTCATGGCGCCCAACGAAGAGTACAGTTACCTGTCGAGCCGCCTGGTCAAAGAGGTGTTTTCCCTGGGCGGCGACCTGACCGGGCTGGTGCCCGACGCCGTGCTGGCGCGCCTGGGAAAGCGCCTGCCGCGGCGCTCCAAGGACGCCGGTGCGGCGCCGCCCGCGGGCCGGGCGGCCGACCTGTAGGATGCTGGATTCTCCGTCGCCGCGACGCTCCATGAGCCTCGATCGGTTCCTCCTGCGGATGCCCAAGGTTGAGCTGCACGTCCACCTGGAGGGGGCGATGCGCCCCTCGGTGCTGATCGAGCTGGCCCGCCGCAACGGCGTCGAGCTGCCCGCGGCGGACGAAGCGGGGCTCAAACGCTGGTTCCGCTTCCGCGATTTCGAGCACTTCGTGCAGGTCTACCTGACGTGCTCGCGCTCGCTGCGCGCGCCCGAAGACTTCAAGCTCCTGGCCAGCGACTTTCTCGCCGAGCAGGCAATGCAGAACGTCGCCTACAGCGAGGTGCACTTCACAATCTCGACTCACCTCGCCAACGGCGTCAACGGTGGCGAGGTGCTGGACGCGCTGGCCGAGGCGATCGCCGAAGGGGAGAGCCGCTTCGGCGTCGTCATGCGCCTGATCCCCGACGTGGTGCGCAACGTCGGTCCCGAAGCGGCGGACAAGACGGTGGAATGGGCGCTGGCCGGGCGCGGCCGCGGTGTCGTGGCGCTGGGCCTTTCGGGCAGCGAAGCGCGCTTCCCCAACGCGCCGTTCCGCCCCCACTTCGAGGCGGCGCGGGCGGCGGGCCTGCACCGCGTGGCCCACGCCGGCGAGCACGCCGGACCCGATTCGATCCGCTCGGTGATCGAAGTCTGCGGCGCCGAGCGCATCGGCCACGGCATCCGCGCCTGGGAGGACCCGGCGTTGCTCGACGAGCTGCGCTCCAACCGCATCCCGCTGGAGGTCTGCCCTTCGTCCAACCTGTGCCTGGGCGTGGTGCCGGACCTGGACCATCACCCCTTCGACCGCCTGTACCGCGCCGGCGTCCACCTGTCGGTCAACTCGGACGACCCGGCGTTCTTCAATACCAACCTGACGCGCGAGTACCTGCGCCTGGGCCAGACGTTCGGCTACGAGGCCGCCGACCTGGCGGGGCTGGCTCTGGCCGGCCTGCGCCAGTCGTTTCTGCCGGAGCCGGAGCGCATCGCCATGGAGGCGCGCTTCCAGGCCCAGCTGGCGAGCCTGGGCCACGAGCTGTTCGGCGCCCCCATCCAACCCGCCATCAATTGACGGCGGGCCGCGATTGCGGGATTATTCCCCGCAGATCTCCGTGTTGTAGAGCAGGTTGCAACAGGGTTGAGACATCACGTCAGGACCGGTGATACCCGGAAAGGCTGCATCATGGTGAATTCTTCTGAGCTGCGGCACCACGCGCCGCGCCGGCACGCCGTCGGAATTCTAATGCTGGCGCTGGCCGCCTCCACCCTGACCGCGGTCGGCGCGCTGTCGGCGCCGCTGCACAGCGTCGGCACCTTGGTGCCTGGTGCTGTGCAAGCTCTGCGCCAGGTCCAGGGTTTGTCGCCGCAGGCCCTCGCCGGCGCCCTGGACGCCATGGCCGCCGCCCGCGCCCGCGGCATCGACGGCCGCGACGACGTGCTGACGGTGATCGACTACTCGCTGCCCTCGACGCAGCCGCGGCTGTGGGTGCTGGACCTGGCGCACGGCACGGTGCTGTTCAGCGAGCTGGTGGCGCACGGCGCGGGCAGCGGCGACAACTACGCGGTGCACTTTTCCAACGAGATGAACAGCCGCCAGACCAGCCTGGGCCTGTTCCTCACCGGCACCACCTACGAAGGCGGCAACGGCTACTCGCTGCGCCTGCAGGGGCTGGACAGCGGCGTCAACGACCTGGCCGCGGAGCGCAACATCGTCATGCACGGCGCCTGGTACGTCAGCGCCGACCACGCCCGCCGCTACGGCCGGATCGGCCGCAGCTGGGGGTGCCCCGCGCTGCCCCAGGATGTCGCTCCAAGGGTGATCGACACCATCAAGGGCGGCAGCTTCATCTACGCCTACGCGGTCGCCAACCCGACGTCCGTCCAGCGCACCGTCGACTGAACCGGCAACCCCTCAGACCCCCAGACCCCCAGACCCCCAGACCCCCCAGATCGTCAAGCCCGCCTGGCGTCCCGCCGCCGCGCCGGCGCGCCCCCCTGCCGATTGGGAGGTGCCGGCCGGGCGCCGCCGGTACTTTTTACATGCTGGGGATCTCTTCGAGGTGGGGGAGCGGTGCGTCCAGGACGTCGGAAAACAGCGTCAGGACGCGCAGCGTGAGGCCCCACAGCACCTGGCCGCGGCAGCGGATGGCCGGATAGAGCATCTGGCGGCCGTCGCGCTGCCAGTGCACGCTGCTGGCGTTGGCCGGGTCCCAGAGCTGGGTCAGCGGCTGCCAGAACGCCTCGGCCACCTCGTCGCTGCCGGCGAGCGGCGCCAGGGCGGGGCCGAGGTAGTAGACGAACGGCGACAGGATCAGCTGGCGGTCGGCCGGTCCCAGGCGCACCGGCACCTGCGACAGCCCGCCCAGGTAGTGCCGCGGGCCCAGCGCCAGGCCGACCTCTTCCAGCGTTTCGCGCTCGGCGACCGCCTGCGGGTTGGGGTCGCCGGCGTCGGCGTGCCCGCCGGGCAGGGCCAGGTGCCCCGACCAGGGATCGCCCAGCCGTTCGGCGCGCCGGATGAGGCACAGCGACAGGTCGTCGTCGGCGCCGGCCAGGACCAGCGCCACCGAGGCGCCGAGGTGGTGCGGCTGGGGTTCGACCAGGCGCGGCTGATGGCCGGCGAGGGCCTGCCTGATCTGATCGAGAAGGATGCGCATCGCTGCTCCCGGGCGGCGCGGCCGCCTGCCACGCGGCGTCATTTCCGCCGGAACCGCGCGGATAACTGACGCCAGATCGGAATGCCGCGCCGCGGCGAGGTCCACTGCCGGTTGCTATATTGCCGCTGTAGTCCCGCTGGATCGTCCACCGCCGTGCGCGGTGGCGACACTCTCATAATCGATGGCCGAGCGGAAGGACGTAATCTCAGGCGGGCGCGACCTCGGCCTCCAGGAGCCCGAGGCCGGCGCCGAGCAGGCAGGCGGAGTCTCTCCCAGCTCCCCCGCGGAGCGCGCTGCCGCGCTGCCGGCATGGCTGCGCCGCGAAACGGCGCGGGTGCTGGCGCTGGACCCCGAGGTGCTGGCGCCGGACCGGTCGCTGTTGGCCCACGGCCTGGATTCGCTGGCGGCGGCCGAGCTGGCGGCGGCGATCGAAGAGAACCTGGGGCTGGCGCTGTCGCCCGCCACCCTGCTGGAAGGCCCCACCCTAGCCGAGCTGGAGGAGGAGCTGCTGCGGCAGCTGGCGGCGAGCTCCGCCCAGGCGCCGCCGCGGCCGGCGGGCGAGGCCGGCGGCGGCCCGGCGCCGGCGACGCAGGCGAGCGCGGGGGCCGAGGACGCTCCGCCGCCGCCAGCGGCACCGGCGGCCGCGGCCGCGGCGCGGTACCCGCTGTCGTTCGGCCAGCGGGCGCTGTGGGTGGTCGACCGCATGGCCGCGGCGGGCAACCCGGCCTACATCATCTCGGGCGCGGCGCGCGTGCTGGGAGAGCTGGAGGGCGGCCGGCTGCACCTGGCGCTGCAGGCCCTGGTGCTGCGCCACGCGGCGCTGCGCACGCGCTTCGCGGTGGCGGACGGCGAGCCGTACCAGGAGGTCGGCGAGGAGCCGGCCTTCGAGTTCTGCGAAGAGGACGCCGGGGCGTGGAGCGACCAGGAGCTGCGCGCCCGCCTGGTCGAGGAAGCGCACCGCCCCTTCGACCTGACGCGCGGGACGCTGCTGCGCTTTGCCCTGTTCCACCGCGGCGGCGAGCACGCCGATCGCAGGGGGGGCGGCGGCGGCGATCCCGTGGTGCTGTTCGCGGTGCACCACATCGTCGCCGACTTCTGGTCGCTGGGAGTGATGCTGGACGACCTGGGCAAGCTCTACGGCGGCGTCGCGCCGCCGGCGCTGACCAGCTCGTACGGCGACGCGATCTGCGCCCAGGCGGCGCGCCTGGCGGGCGAGGACGGCCGGCGCCTGGAGTCGTTCTGGCGCCAGGCCCTGGCCGGCAGCCCGTCGGCGCTGGAGCTGCCGACCGACCGGCCGCGGCCGGCGCGCCAGACCTTCGCCGGCGGCGCGCGCAGCCTGTGGCAGGGGCGGGCGGCGACCGCGGGGCTGCGGGTGGTGGCGCAGGAGGGCGGTGCGACGGCCTTCATGACGCTGCTGGCGGCGTACATGGTGCTGCTCCACCGCTACAGCGGCCAGGAGGAGGTGCTGGTCGGGACGCCGACGTCGGGTCGCACGGCGCCCGAGCTGGCGGGGCTGGTGGGCTACTTCGTCAACCCGGTGGTGCTGCGCGGCGACCTGACCGGCGGGCCGAGCTTCGCCCAGGTGCTGGCGCGCGTTCGCCAGCGCGCGCTGGCGGCGTTCGCCCACCAGGACTACCCCTTCGCGCTGCTCGCGGAGCGGCTCGAGGTCGAGCGGGACGCCAGCCGGTCGCCGGTGTTCCAGGCGATGTTCGTGCTGTACCGCGAGCGCCGCCGCGAAGAGCGCGGCCTGGCCGGCTTTGCGCTGGGCGCCGGCGGCATGGTGCTGGACCTGGGGGCGCTGGCGATGGAGTCGCTGGCGCTGCCGCGGCGCACGGCGCAGCTCGACCTCACCCTGCTGATGGCGGAGATCGAGGGCGTCCTGGCCAGCACGCTGCAGTTCAACAGCGATCTGCTGGACGCGGCGACGGCGGAGCGCATGCTGCGCCAGCTGCAGCACCTGCTGGCGGCGCTGGGTGGCGCGCACGCCCGCGGCCCTGGGCAGCTTGCGTGGCGCGAGCGGCCGGTCGGCGAGCTGCCGCTGCTGTCCCCCGCCGAGACCCACCAGCTGCTGGAGTGGAACGACGCGCCCCCCGCGGCGCCGGGGGCCTTCGGTCTGCCGGTGCCGGCGGTGCCGGCGGCGGCAGGGGCTGGGGCGCCGGCGGGCATCCACCAGCTGTTCGAGCGGCAGGCGGCGGCGCGGCCGCGCGACGTCGCGGTGGCCGGCCAGGGGGTGGCGCTCACCTATGGCGAGCTGGAGCGGCGGGCCAACCGCCTGGCGCGCTACCTGCGCGGGCTGGGAGTGGAAAACGAAGTGCGGGTGGGGGTCTGCGTCGAGCGCACGCCGCAGATGGTGGTGGCTCTGCTGGCGATCCTCAAGGCGGGCGGCGCCTATGTGCCGCTCGATCCGGGCCATCCGGCGGAGCGCCTGGCGCTGGTCCTGGGCGACAGCGCGATGTCGGTGCTGGTCACCGAGGAAGCCTGGCTGCCGCGCCTTGAGTCGCTGGGGGCGCAGGGCGGAGCGGAGTCGGGAGCGGCGGGCGGCGGCCCCTTCATCGTCTGCCTCGACCGCGAGGCGGAGTGGATCGACGCCGAAGAGGACGCGCCGCTGGCCCTGGCGGTGGCGCCGCAGCAGCTGGCGTACCTGATCTACACCTCGGGGTCGACCGGCCGGCCCAAGGGGGTCGGCCTGCCGCACGGCGCGGTGGTCAACTTCCTGGCGACGATGGCCGAGCGCCCCGGCCTGGGCGCCGGCGACGTGCTGCCGGCGCTGACCACGCTGACCTTCGACATCGCCGGCCTGGAGATCTACCTGCCGCTGGCGGTGGGCGGCCGCGTCGAAGTCATCGGCCGCGACGAGGGCGCCGACGGCGCGCGCCTGGCGGCGCGGCTGCGCGCCGCGGGGGCGACGGCGATGCAGGCGACGCCGGCCACGTGGCGGCTGCTGCTCGATTCCGGCTGGCAGGGGCAGGCGGGCCTCAAGGGGCTGTGCGGCGGCGAGGCGCTGCCCTGGGAGCTGGCGACGGCGCTCGTGGCGCGCGGCGTCGAGCTGTGGAACGTCTACGGCCCGACGGAGACCGCCATCTGGTCGGCGACGACGCGGGTGACCGACCCGGCGCCCGGCAGGGTGGTGGGGCTGGGGCGGCCGATCGCGCGCACCCAGCTCCACGTCCTGGGCCGCGGCGGCGAGCCGGTGCCGGCGGGGGTCGCGGGCGAGCTGCTGATCGGCGGCGCCGGCGTGGCGCGCGGCTATTGGGGCCGCCCGGACCTGACGGCTGAGCGGTTCGTCCCCGACGCCTGGGCCGGCGACGGCGACGCCGACGCCGATAGCGACCGCGATGGCGATAGGGCCGGCGGCGGCCGGCGGCTGTACCGCACCGGCGACCTGGTGCGCCACCTGGCCGACGGCACCCTGGAGTTCCTGGGCCGCATCGACCACCAGGTCAAGGTGCGCGGCTTCCGCATCGAGCTGGGCGAGATCGAGGCGGCGCTGCTGCGCCAGCCCGCCGTCGGACAGGCGGTGGTGACGGCGCGCGGCGAGGACACCGACCGCCGCCTGGTGGCCTACCTGGTGGCGCGCCCCGACGCCCCGGCGGCGCTCGACCCGGCGGCGCTGCGCGACGCGCTGCGCCAGGCGCTGCCCGAATACATGGTGCCGGCCGATTTCGTGACCCTGGCGCGGCTGCCGCTGTCGCCCGCCGGCAAGGTGGACCGCAAGGCGCTGCCGGCCCCCGAGGCGATCGCCGGTCCGCCGGACGGCACGGGCGCCGGCGGCGTCGGCGACGGAGACGCGCTCGCCGCGGCGGCGGCCGGCCGGCGCGCGCCGCCGGGCACCGCCGCCGAGCTCCTGGTGGCCGGCCTGTGGGCCGAGATCCTGGGTGCCGATGCGGCGCGGATGGCGGTGCAGGACGACTTCTTCCGCCTGGGCGGCCATTCGCTGCTGGCGGTGCGCGTGGCGGCGGCGCTGCGCGAGCGGCTGGGCATCGACATGTCGCTGGCGCGCCTGCTGCAGCTGTCGCGGCTGGGCGACCTGGCGCGCGAGCTGGAGGCGCTGGGGGCCGCCGGCGGCGCCGGCGACGGCCAGGCGGCGGCGGTCGCCGCCGCGATCGAGCGCCGGCCGCGCGGCGGGTCGGCGGCGGCGCCCGAGGCGCCGCTGTCGTTCGCGCAGGAGCGGCTGTGGTTCCTGGATCAGCTGGAGCCGGGCAGCGCCGCCTACAACCTGCCGGGCGCCCTGCGCCTGCGCGGCCGCCTGCACGCGCCGGCGCTGGCGGCCGGCCTGGCGGCGGTGCTGCGGCGCCACGAGGTGCTGCGCCTGCGCTTCGTGGCGCGCGGCGGCGCCGCGGTGGCGCTGGTTGCGCCGCCGGAGCCTCCGGCGCCGCCGGCCGGTGCCCCGGTGGGGGTGCCCGCGCCGCCGGTCCTGCCGCTGGTGGACCTGTCGGCGCTGGCCGCCGCCCGCCGCGAGCCGACGGTAGCGGCGCTGATCGCCGCCTTTGCGGCGCGCCCCTTCGACCTGGCGGCCGGCCCGTTGCTGCGCGCCCTGCTCTTGCGGCTGGCCGCCAATGACCGCGATGGTGACAGCGCCGACCACGTGCTGCTGCTCAACATGCATCACATCGTCAGCGACGGCACCTCGCTGCCCATCCTGGCGCGCGACCTGGGGAGCTACTACGCCGCGGCGGTCGCCGGCACGCCGCCGGCCGGCCTGCCCGAGCTGGCGGTGCAGTATCCCGACTTTGCCGCCTGGCAGCGCGAGTGGCTGGCCGGAGAGCGCCTGGCGGCGGAGGTGGACTGGTGGCGCGAGCGCCTGGCCGGGGCGCGCGGCGAGCCGCCGCAGCTGGCCCTGCCGGTCGACCGGCCGCGGCCGGCGGTCGCCGCCTCGCGCGGCGCACGCCGCCTGGCGGCGGTGCCGGCGGCGACGGCGGCGGTGCTCGGGGCGGCGGCGCAACGCCACGGCGCGACGCTGTTCATGGCGCTGCTGGCGGCGTTCGACACCCTGCTGTGGCGCTACGCGCACGAAACCGACGTGGCGGTCGGCACGCCGGTCGCCAGCCGCGGGCGGCGCGAGATCGAGCAGCTGATCGGGCCGTTCTTCAACACCGTGGTGCTGCGCCTGGACCTGGGCGGCGATCCCACCTTCGCCGAGCTGCTGGGGCGGGCGCGCGAGACCGCCGTGGGCGCCTTCTCCCACCAGGACGTGCCGTTCGAGAAGCTGGTCGGCGAGCTGGCGCCGCATCGCGGCGGCGCCGAAACGCCGTTCATCCACCTGATGCTGGCGTTGCAGCCGGCGCTGCCGGCGCTGGCGCTGGGCGACGTCGCGGTGGAGTACCTGGACGCCGACAGCGGCACCGCCAAGTTCGACCTGTCGCTGGCCTGCTACCCCACGGCGGCGGGCGGCCTGACCGGCGTCTGGACCTATCGCAGCGACCTGTTCGACGCGGTGACCGTCGACCGCCTGGCCGGCCAGCTGGCCGGCCTGCTGGCGGGCATCGCCGCGGCGCCCGAGCGGCCGCTGTCGGCGCTGCCGCTGCTCGCCGCCGGCGAGCGGCACCAGCTGCTGCTGGAATGGAGCGCGGCGCCCTGGGAGGTCGGCCACGCCGACCTGGTGCACTCGCCGATCGAACGCCAGGCGCGGCGCGATCCGGCGGCGATCGCCCTGGTCCACTGCCTGGACGGCGACGCGGCGGCGCCGGACGCGCTGACGCTCACCTATGGCGAGCTGGAGGAGCGCGCCAACCGGGTGGCGGCGCGGCTGCGCTCGGCCGGCGTCGGTCCGGAGCGGGTGGTGGCGGTGTGCGCCGAGCCTTCCTTTGCCCTGGTCGCCGGCCTGCTCGGCATCCTCAAGGCGGGCGGCGCCTACCTGCCGCTCGACCCCTCCCACCCGCGCGAGCGGCTGGCGCAGATCCTGGGCGACTGCGCGGCGCAGGCGGTGCTGGCGGACGCGCCGCTGGCCGACCGGCTGCAGTTTGCCGGCCCCATCCTGCCGCTCGACGGCCCGGCCGCCGCCGCGCCGGTTGCCGGCGGCGGCGCCAGCGCGGGAGGCGGCATGGCGGTCGCCGCGCACCCCGACAACGCCGCCTACGTGCTCTACACCTCGGGCTCGACCGGCGTGCCCAAGGGGGTGGTGGTGCCGCACCGCGCGGTGGTCAACCGCCTGCGCTTCCAGCTGAGCGACCTGGAGCCGGGGGCGCGCCAGCTGCAGCGCACGCGCATCGGCTTCGACGTGTCGGTGATCGAGCTGTTCGCGCCGCTGTGGGCGGGCGGCACCCTGGTGCTGATGGAGTCGGCGCGCCAGCAGGAGGCGGCGGCGCTGGCCCGCCTGCTGGCCGAGCAGCGCGTCACCAACGTCAACCTGCCGCCGGGGCTGCTGCCGGCGCTGCTGGCGGAGGAGTCGTTCCGCCGCAACCGCACGTTGCGCCGCGTCGTCACCGGCGGCGACCGCGTGCCGGGCGACCTGCCGCGCCGCTACTACGCGGCGATGGTGCCGGCCAACGGCCACGGCGTGCCGCCGCTGATCGCGCGCTACGGCCCGACCGAGGCGACGGTTTCGGTGTCCGAATGGCGGTGCGGCGCCGCCGGTCCCGAGCGCGCCAGCGTGCCGCTCGGGTGGCCGATCGCCGGCGCGCGCCTGCACGTGCTGGACCGCGCGCACCGCGAGGTGCCGCCGGGCGCGGCGGGCGAGCTGGCGATCGCCGGTCCGGGCGTTTCGCGCGGCTACCTGTTCCGGCCGGACCTGACCGCCGCGGCGTTCATCCCCGATCCCTTTGCCGCCGGCGGCGAGGAGGCCGGCGGGCGGCTGTACCGCACCGGCGACCTGGCGCGCCACCGCGCCGACGGATCGCTGGAGTTCCTGGGCCGCATCGACCGCCAGGTCAAGATCCGCGGCTTCCGCATGGAGCTGGGCGACATCGAGTCGGCGCTGGGCCGCCATCCCGCGGTGCGCCAGGCGGCGGTGATCGACCGCGACGAGCCGCTGACCGGCGGCAAGCGCCTGGTGGCGTACGTGGTGGCCCGCTCGGGCGGCGTCGACGGCCGCGAGCTGCGCGCCTTCCTGGAGGGGCAGCTGCCCGCCTACATGGTGCCGTCGGCGTTCGTCGCCATCGAGCGCCTGCCGCTGACCGCCAACGGCAAGCTCGACCGCGCGGCGCTGCCGGCGCCCGAGGACCCGGCGGCGGCGGCGGGCGGCGCGCCGCGGCTGCAAGGGCCGCGCAACCCGGTCGAAGAGGTGCTGTGCGAGCTGTGGGCGGAGCTGCTCGGGCGCGACCGGGTGGGGGTCGACCAGGACTTTTTCGACCTCGGCGGCCATTCGCTGCTCGCCACCCGCCTGGTGTCGCGGGTGCAGCAGGCGTTCGGCGTCGAGCTCGCGGTGCGCACGGTGTTCGAGCGCCCGACCGTCGCCGGGCAGGCCGAGCTGCTGGCGGAGCTGCGCTTCCAGGCGCCGCCGGCGCCGCCGGTGGTGCGCGTGGCGCGCGACCCGGCGGGCCTGCCGCTGTCGTTCGCGCAGCAGCGGCTGTGGTTCCTCGAGCAGCTGGAAGGCGCGGGGTCCGCCTACACGCTGCCGGCGGCGCTGCACCTGGCCGGCCCGGTGCAGCCCGCGGCGCTGGCGCGCGCCGTGGCGGCGGTGGTCGAGCGCCACGAATCGCTGCGCACCAGCTTTGCCGCCAGGGGCGACGACCCGGTGCAGGTCGTCCACGACCGGGTGACGCTGCGCCTGCCGCACCTGGACCTGTCGGCGCTGCCGGCGGCGGCGCGGCAGCGCGAGGCGCGCCGGCTGGCGGCGGCGGCGGCGCGCCAGGTGTTCGACCTGCGCCAGGCGCCGATGCTGCACGCGGCGCTGGTGCGCCTGGCTGCCGACGAGCACCTGCTGCTGGTGACGCAGCATCACATCGCCAGCGACGGCTGGTCGGTGGGCATCCTGGTGCGCGAGGTGGGGGCGCTGTACCAGGCGTTCGCCGCCGGGCTGCCGAGCGGCCTGGCCGAGCTGCCGGTGCAATACGCCGACTTCGCCGTCTGGCAGCGGCAGTGGCTGCAGGGCGAGCTGCTGGACGGGCAGCTGGCCTACTGGCGGCAGCAGCTTGCCGGCCTGCCGGCGGCGCTCGACCTGCCGCTCGACCGCGCGCGGCCGGTCGCGCGCCGCTACCGCGGCGGCCAGGTGCCGGTGCGGTTCGCCGCCGCGTCGTGGGCGGCGCTGCGCACCCTTGCCCGGCGCGAGGGCGCGACGCCTTTCATGGTGCTGCTGGCGGTCTTCATGACGCTGCTGGCGCGCCACGCCGGCCAGGACGACCTGGCGGTCGGCACGCCGGTGGCCAACCGCCGCCGCACCGAGGTGGAGGGGCTGATCGGTTTCTTCGTCAACACCCTGGTGCTGCGCGGCCGGCTGGACGGGCGGCCGGACCTGCTGCAGCTGGTCGCCCGGCTGCGCGAAACCGCGCTGGGCGCCTACGCCCACCAGGACGTGCCGTTCGAGAGCCTGGTCGAGCACCTGCAACCCGAGCGGGACCTGTCGCGCTCGGCGCTCTTCCAGGTGCTGCTCATCCTGAACACGCACGGCGAGGGGTTGCAGCTGCCGGGGGTGACGGTCACCAGCTGGCCGCTGGCGAGCGGCGCCGCCAAGTTCGACCTGACGCTCGACCTGGCGGACCGCGGCGACCACATCGACGGGGTGCTGGAGTACGACGCCGACCTCTTCCACCGCGCCACCGCCGTGCGCTGGGGCGGCCACCTGGAGCGGCTGCTGGAAGCCGCCGTGGCCGATCCGGCGCTGCCGCTGGGCGAGGTGCCGCTGCTGGGCGCCGCCGAGCGCCACCAGGTAGGCGTCGAACGCGGCGGCATGCTGCCCGGATGGGATTGGCAGGGGCGGGTGGACGCGCTGATCGAGCGCCAGGCGGCGAGCCGGCCGGCAGCGGTGGCGATCGCCGGCGCCGGTGGCGGTCGCCGCCGCACCTACGCCGAGGTCGCGGCGGGCGCGGCGCGGCTGACGCTGTGGCTGCAGGCGCTGGGCGTCGCACCGGGTGAGGTGGTGGGCGTGGCGCTCGGCCGTTCGACGCGCCTGCCGGAAGCGCTGCTGGCGGTGTGGAAGGCGGGCGCCGCCTACGTGCCGCTCGACCCGGCCTATCCGCCGGAGCGGCTGGCCTACATGCTGGAGGACGCCGGCTGCCGGCTGCTGCTGGCGGACGCCTCGACGCCGCCGGGCCTCCTGGCGCGCGCCGCGGAGGTGGTGTGGATCGAGGACGACGACCCTGCGGCGGCGGCGCCCGCCGATGCCGCGCCCGCCGATGCCGCGGCCGGGTCGTCCCAGGATGCGGCGCCGCCGGGTGCGGCGGTGGGCGATCCGCGCGACCTGGCGTACGTGCTCTACACGTCGGGTTCGACCGGGCGGCCCAAGGGGGTCGAGGTCTCCCACGGCGGCCTGCTCAACGTGCTGCGCTCGATGGCCGCGCGCCCCGGCCTGAGCGCGGCCGACGTCGTGCTGGCGGTGACCTCGCTGTCGTTCGACATCGCCGCCCTGGAGCTCTACCTGCCGCTGCTGGTCGGGGCGCGCATCGAAATGGTGGAGCGCGACGTGGCGGCGGACGGCGCGCGCCTGGCCGCGCGTCTGGCGGCGTGCGGCGCGACGATGCTGCAGGGCACCCCCTCGACCTGGCGGATGCTGATCGAGGCGGGCTGGCGCGGCGACGGGCGGCTCAAGGCCTTGAGCGGCGGCGAGGCGCTGTCGCCGCGCCTGGCCGAGGAGCTGCTGGCGCGCGTCGGCGAGCTGTGGAACCTGTACGGTCCGACCGAAACTTCGATCTGGTCGTCGGCGGTGCGGGTGGCGGCGGACCAGCCGATCTGCCTGGGCGGCGCCGTCGCGGCGACGACGCTGCAGGTGATGGACGCGGCCCTGGCGCCGGCGCCCCTGGGGGTGGTCGGGGAGCTGGCGATCGGCGGCGCCGGGGTGTCGCGCGGCTATCGCCGGCGGCCGGACCTGACGGCGGACCGGTTCCGTCCCGACCTGCTGGGAGCGCCCGGCGCGCGGCTGTACCGCACCGGCGACCTGGTGCGCGACGACGGCGGCGGCCGCCTGGAGTTCCTGGGCCGCGCCGACCACCAGGTGAAGGTGCGCGGCTTCCGCATCGAGCTGGGCGAGGTGGAGTCGGCGCTCGACGCCCACCCGGCGGTGGCGCGCGCGGCGGTGGTGGCGGACGCCGTCGGCGGCGGCCGGCTGATCGCCTACGTGGTGCCGCGGCAGCCGGTCCTGGACCCCGCGGTGTTGCGCGCGCACCTGGCGCGCACCCTGCCCGACTACATGGTGCCGACGGTGTGGGTCGAGCTGGCCGCCATGCCGCTCACTCCCAGCGGCAAGGCGGACCGCCGGGCGCTGCCGCCGCCGGACGCGGGCCGGGTGGCAGCCGCCGGCGCGGCGGCGGCCGGCGGCGCGCCGCGCAACACCGTCGAGGAGCTGCTGGCCGGCTTGTGGGCCGACGTGCTGGGTGTCGAGCCGGGCGGCGTGCACGCCAGCTTCTTCGAGCTGGGCGGCCATTCGCTTTTGGCGACGCGCCTGGCGTCGCGGGTGCGCCAGACGTTCGGCGTCGAGCTGCCGCTGCGCAGCATCTTCGAGCATCCGACCCTGGCGGCCCTGGCGCGCGAGATCGGCAAGCTGGCCGGCGAGGCCGCCGCGCCGCCGCTCGCCGCCCAGGCGGCGGGCCTGGCGCCGGTGCTGTCCTACGCGCAGGAGCGGATCTGGTTCCTGCAGCAGCTGGCGCCGGCGAGCGCCGCCTACAACCTGCGCGGCGCCCTGCGGCTGCACGGCCGCCTGGACCCGCGGGCGCTGGCCGCCAGCCTGGACGAGATCGCGCGGCGCCACGAGGTGCTGCGCTCGCACTACCCGGCGGCAGGCGGCGCGCCGACCTACGCGGTGCGTGCGGTGGGCGCCGTGGCGCTGCCCTGGATCGACCTGTCGGCGCTGGCCGGCCCCGGCGCGGCCGACGGCGCCGCGCTGCGCCTGGGGGCCGACATCGCCGGCCTGCCGTTCGACCTTGCCGCCGGGTCGGGAGATGAGGCGAGCGCCGGCCGGCCATCGTGGTCGGCCGGCCTGCTGCGCGCGGCGCTGCTGCGGCTGGCGGCGGATGAGCACCTGCTGGTGCTGTCGCTGCATCACATCGTCGCCGACGGCTGGTCGATCGTGGTGTTCCTGCGCGAGCTGCGCGAGCTGTACGCCGCGTACGCCGCGGCGAGGCCGTCGCCGCTGCCCGAGCCGGCGTTGCAGTACCGCGACTTCGCCGCCTGGCAGCGCGCCTGGCTGGCGGGACCGGTCCTGGCGCGCCAGCTGGCCTACTGGCGCCAGGCGCTGGCCGGCGCCCCGCCGCAGGCGGCGCTGCCGGCGGACCGGCCGCGCCCCGCCAGGCAGAGCTTCCGCGGTCAGCGCATCGCCGTGGCGCTGCCGGGCGCCGCCGTCGGCGCGCTGCGCCGCGGCGCTCGCGCCGGCGGGGCGACGCTGTTCATGACCCTGCTCGGGGCGCTCGACGTGCTGCTCTACCGCTTGACGGGCGAAGACGACCTGGTGGTCGGCTCGCCCATCGCCAACCGCGAGCGCATCGAAGTCGAAGGGCTGATCGGCTGCTTCGTCAACACCCTGGCGCTGCGCGTGCGGCTGGACGGCCGGCCGCGCTTCGGCGAGGTGCTGGAGCGGGTGCGCGACACCAGCCTGGCCGCCTACGCCCACCAGGACCTGCCGTTCGAAAAGCTGGTCGCCGAGCTGGGGCTGGAGCGCGACCTGGCGCGCGCGCCTCTGTTCGGCGTGCTGCTGATCCTGCAGAACACCGCGGCGGCCGGCGGCAGCGCGGTGGGCGGCGACCTGGCCGGCGCCGGCGCCGGGCTGCGCCTCGAAACGCGCGAGCTGGCGGTCGCCACCGCCAAGCTCGACCTGACGATCGAGGCGCTGGAGACGCCGCGCGGTCTGGAGCTGTATTTCGAGCTGAGCCGCGACCTGTTCGACGTGGCGACGGTCCGCCGCCTGGCGGACCAGTACGTCGCCTTGCTGCACGCGGTGGCCGGCGGCGGCGCCGGCCAGGACGTCACGCAGCTGCCGCTGCTCGCCGCCGCCGAGCGCCAGCAGCTGCTGGAGTGGAACGACACCGCCACCGCGATCGAGGCCCTGTCGGCCGGCCGCCTGGCCGGCGCCGCCACGCTGGTGCACCGCCTCTTCGAGTGGCAGGCGAGGGTGCGGCCCGATGCCGTGGCGGTGGCGGCGCCGGGGCTGTCGCTGACCTATGGCGAGCTGGAGCGGCGCGCCAACCGCCTGGCGCGCCACCTGCGGCGCCAGGGGGTGGGCCGCGAGGTGCGCGTCGGGGTCTGCGTGGCGCGTTCGCCGCAGCTGGTGACGGCGCTGCTGGCCATCCTCAAGGCCGGCGGCGCCTACGTGCCGCTCGACCCCAGCCATCCGCCGGCGCGCCTGGAGATGGTGCTGGGCGACAGCGCCGCGACGGTGCTGCTGACCGAGGAGCGCTGGCTGGAAAGGTTGCCGGGCGGCGGCGCCGTCGGTGATCGCAGCGATGGCGGTGATGCCGGTGATGGCGGCGACGGCCACGATCGGGGCGAGGGGGCGGCCGCCGCGGCGGCGCCGGCGATGCGGCTGATCTCGATCGATCGCGCGGCGGCGGCGATCGCGGCGGAGGACGCCGCGGCGCCGGGCGACGGCGCGCTGGCCGACAACCTGGCGTACGTGATCTTCACCTCGGGATCGACGGGGCGGCCGAAGGGGGTGGCGATCCCCCACCGCGGCATGGTGAATTTCCTGCGCGCCATGGCGGAGCGGCCGGGTTGCCGCGCCGCGGACGTGGTCCTGGCGCTGGCCACTCCCACCTTCGACATCGCCGGGCTGGAGATCTTCCTGCCGCTCGCCGTGGGCGGGCGGGTGGAGGTGGTCAGCCCCGAGGATGCCGCCGAGGGGGAGCGCCTGGTGGCTCGCCTGGCGGCGAGCGGCGCCACCCTGGTGCAGGCGACCCCGGCGCGCTGGCGGCAGCTGCTGGACGCCGGTTGGCGGCAGGGCCGCGGCGTCACGGCGCTGTGCGGCGCCGAGGCGCTGCCGCGCGACCTGGCGGCGGAGCTGCTGGCGCGCGGCGCCGCGCTGTGGAACGTCTACGGCCCCACCGAGACCACGGTGTGGGCGTCGGCGGAAAGGGTGGCGGCGCTGCCGCCGCCGGGCGTCGCGATCGCCCTGGGCCGGCTGGTGCACAACGCGCGCGCCTACGTCGTCGATCGCTCGCTCCTGGCGCTGCCCGCCGGCGCCGCCGGCGAGCTGCTGATCGGCGGCCCCGGGATGGCGCGCGGCTACTGCGGGCGGCCGGACCTGACCGCCGAGCGCTTCGTGCCCGACGCCCTGGGTACCGCGCCGGGCGCGCGCCTGTACCGCAGCGGCGACCTGGCGCGCCGCCGTGCCGACGGCACCCTGGAGATGCTCGGCCGCATCGATCACCAGGTCAAGGTGCGCGGCTTCCGCATCGAGCTGGGCGAGATCGAAGCCGCCCTGGCAAGCCATCCCGCGGTGCGCCAGGCCGCGGCGGCGGTGCAGGACGACGGCGCCGAGCGGCGGCTGGTGGCGTACGTGGTGGCGCGGCCGGCCGCGCCGGCCGGGAGCGCCGACGCTCCGGCGGCATCGCCGGCATCGCCTGCAGCGCTGCGCGCCTTCCTGCGGCGGGTGCTGCCCGAGTACATGGTGCCGGCGGCGTTCGTCGAGCTGCCGCGGCTGCCGCTGACGCCGAGCGGCAAGCTGGACCGCCGGGCGCTGCCTGCCGTGGCCTGGGGCCAGGGCGCGCCGGCGGCGGCGCGGCAGGCGGCGCGCACGCCGGTCGAGCGGCGGCTGGCGGCGCTGTGGGCGGCGATCCTGGAGATCGCGCCGCCGCGGCAGGACGGCTCCGGCATCGCGCTGGACGACAGCTTCTTCGAGGTCGGCGGCCACTCGCTGCTCGCCACCCGCCTGGCGGCGCGGGTGCCGGCGGAGTTCCAGGTGCAGCTGCCGCTGCAACGGATCTTCGAGCGGCCCACCCTGCGGGAGATGGCGCAGGAGATCGTCGGGCTGGCGGGGACGGCGGCGCCGGCGGACACCGGGGCGCCGGCCGCGGCGCCCTTGGCGGCGGCGGATGGGGCCTTTGCCGGGGAAGGCGAGGCGGCGCCGCTGTCCTTTGCCCAGGAGCGGCTGTGGTTCCTGCAGCAGCTGGCGCCGCTCGGCGGCGCCTACAACCTGGGCGGCGTGCTGCGGCTGCGCGGCCGCCTGGACCCGGACGAGCGCGCCCACCTGGGCCGCTGCCTGGGTCAGATCCTGCGCCGCCACCAGGTGCTGCGCACCGGCTACCCGGTGGTCGCCGGCACGCCGTGGCAGGTGGTGCTGCCGGTGGCGGCGCTCGCCATGCCCACGGTCGACATGGAGGCCCTGGGGCGGCGGCAATCGGCGGACGCGGAGGGCGAGGCCCGGCGGCTGGCCGGCGCGCTGGGCGCCCGCCCGTTCGACCTGGCCGCCGGCCTGCCGGTGCGCACGACGCTGCTGCGCCTGGGGCCGGACCATCACCTGCTGGTCCTGGTGCTGCACCACATCGCCGCCGACGGCTGGTCGATCGGGGTGTTTCTGCGCGAGCTGGCGGCGCTGCTGGCCGCGCCGCCCGCCGCCGGCGCCGGCGCCGGCAACAGCCTGGCCGGCGTGCTGCCCGAGCTGCCGTTGCAATACGCCGACTTTGCCCGCTGGCAGCGCGCCGGCGAACACGACGGCCAGCTGGCGGCGCTTTTGGAGCACTGGCGCCAGGCGCTGGCGGGAGCGCCGCTGCTGCTGGAGCTGCCGGCGGACCGGCCGCGGCCGGCGGTGCCCGGTTTCCGCGGCGGGCGGGTGCGCCGCCTGCTGCCGCCGGCGGTCGCGGCCCGGCTGCACCGGCTGGCGAACGAATCGGGCGCGACGCTGTTCATGGTGCTGCTGGCGGTGTACGACGCGCTGCTGCACCGCCTCACCGGCCAGCAGGACATCCTGGTCGGCACGCCGATCGCGAACCGCGAGCGGGTGGAGCTGGAAGGGCTGATCGGCTGCTTCGTCAACACCCTGGTGCTGCGCGCCGGTCTGGACGGCAGGCCCAGCTTCGGCGAGCTGCTGGCGCGCCTGCGGCGGACCTGCGTCGACGCCTATGCGCACCAGCAGCTGCCGTTCGAGAAGCTGGTCGAGGCGCTGGCGCCGCGGCGCGACAACGCCGCGCCGCCGCTGTTCCAGGTGATGCTGGTGCTGCAAACCGCGCGTGGAGCGCTGGGCAATGCCGCGGGCGACGCGGGCGAAGCGGCCGGCGGCCGGCTGCGCATCGAGCCGCTCGACTTCGACACCGCGACGGCCAAGTTCGATCTCACCCTGGAGGCCGGCGAAACCGCCGCCGGGCTGCCGCTGGCCTTCGAGTACAGCCGCGAGCTGTTCGACGCCGCGACCGTGGAACGGCTGGCCGACCGGTTCCTGGCGCTGGTCGCGGCCCTCACCCTGCCGGCGGCCGCGGGCCAGGCGGCGGCCGAGCGGCCGCTGGCCGAGCTGCCCTGGTTCGGCGCCGCCGAGCGCCAGCAGCTGCTGGAGTGGAACGACACCGCCGCGGCGTACCGCCAGGGATCGTGCCTGCACGAGCTGATCGCCGAGCAGGCGCGGCGCACGCCACAGGCGCCGGCGGTGACGGCCGATGGCGCGGACCGCCCGGGCGATGCCGCGGACAGCCTGACCTACGGCGAGCTGGACGCGCGCGCCTGCCGGCTGGCCCGCCACCTGCGCCGGTTGGGGGTGGGACCCGAGACGGTGGTGGCGATCGCGGTCGAGCGGTCGACGGCGATGATGGTGGGGCTGCTGGCGATCCTCAAGGCGGGCGGCGCCTACCTGCCGCTCGACCCGGACTATCCGAGCGAGCGGCTGCACTACATGCTGGCCGACTCGGCGGCGCCGGTGGTGCTGACCCAGCGCTCCCTGGCGTCGCGCCTGGGCTCGCCCAGGGCGCGGCTGCTGCACCTCGACGATGCCGCGGCGCCCTGGGCGCGCGATGCGGCGCCGGAGGCCGCGCCGGGAGGCGCCGGGCGGGTGACGCCCGACAACCTGGCGTACGTGATCTACACGTCGGGTTCGACCGGGCGGCCCAAGGGGACGATGAATTCCCATCGCGGCATCGTCAACCGGCTGCTGTGGATGCAAGAGCGGTATGGCCTGACGGCGGACGACCGGGTGCTGCAGAAGACGCCCGCCAGCTTCGACGTCTCGGTCTGGGAGCTGTTCTGGCCGCTCGCGACCGGCGCCTGCCTGGTGATGGCGCGGCCGGGCGGCCAGCGCGACGGCGACTACCTGCTGCGGGTGATCGGCGAGCGGCGCATCACGACGCTGCACTTCGTGCCGTCGATGCTGCGGGTGTTCCTGGAGCACCTGTCGGCGACGGGAGCTACGGGAGCTACGGGTGCGCCGGACGCGCCGCTCGCTTCGCTGCGGCGGGTGATGGCGAGCGGCGAGGCGCTGCCCCACGACCTGCAACAGCAGTACGCGTCGCTGGTGGCGGCGCCGCTGCACAACCTGTACGGGCCGACGGAAGCGGCGGTGGACGTGACGCACTGGACGACCGACGCGGCAGCGGCGCGGCAGCTGGTGCCGATCGGCCGCCCGGTCGGCAACACCCGCATCCACCTGCTGGACCGCCACGGCGACGCGGTGCCGGCGGGAGTGGCGGGGGAGCTCTACATCGGCGGCGTGCAGGTGGGGCGCGGCTACCTGGGGCGGCCCGAGCTGACGGCGGAGCGCTTCGTGCCCGACGGCTTCGCGCGCGGCGCGGCGGAGGCGGGCGGGCGCCTGTACCGCACCGGCGACGTGGCGCGCTACCTGGCGGACGGCGCGATCGACTACCTGGGGCGGGCGGACTTCCAGGTCAAGATCCGCGGCTTCCGCATCGAGCTGGGGGAGATCGAAGCGGCGCTGGCGGCGCTGCCCGGCGTGCAGGCGGCGGCCGTGGCGGTGCACCGCGTGGCACTCGGCGCCGAGCCGGCGGACGGTGCGGCGGCTGCGCCGGGAGCGTCCGAGGACCGCCGCCTGGTCGCCTACGTGGTGGCGCGCGACACGCCGGCGCCGGCCGCCGCGGCCCTGCGCCAGGGGCTTGCCGAGCGGCTGCCGCAGCACATGGTGCCGGCGACGGTGGTGTTTCTCGACGCCCTGCCGCTGACCCCCAGCGGCAAGCTGGATCGCAAGGCGCTGCCGGCGCCGGAAGCGAACGGCGGCGCCGCGGCGGCGTCCGCGGCGGGCGGTTTTGTCGCCGCCGACGCGGTGGAGCGGCTGCTGGCGGAGATCTGGGTCGACCTGCTGGGCCGGCCGCCGGCAGCTCGCGGCGAAAGCTTCTTCGACGCCGGCGGCCATTCGCTGCTGGCCACCCGCCTGCTGGCGCGCGTCGCTGCCGCCTGCGAAGTGCAGCTGCCGCTGCAGTGGCTGTTCAAGAACCCCGCCCTGCAGGCGATCGCCGACGAGATCCGCGCCCAGGCGGCGCCCGGCGGCGCGCTGGGCGGCGAGGCGGCGCCCGCGCCGGTCCACGCCGCAGCCGGCCAGGCGGCGCCGCTGTCGTATGCCCAGGAGCGCATCTGGTTCGTGCAGCAGCTGGCGCCGGCCAGCGTCGCCTACAACCTGGGCGGCATCCTGACGCTGCGCGGCCGGCTCGACGCCGCCGAGCGCGCCGCCCTGGGCCGCTGCCTGGGCGAGATCCTGCGCCGCCACGAGGTGCTGCGCTCGGTCTATCCGGTGGTCGCCGGCACGCCGTGGCAGATGGTGCTGCCGTCGGCCTCGCTGGCCCTGCCCCAGGTCGACCTGACGGCGGTGCCCGCCGCCGAATCGCAACGCCAGGTCGCGGCGTTGGCGGCGCGTCCCTTCGACCTGGCCGCCGCCCTGCCGCTGCGCGCGACGCTGCTGCGCGTGGGGCCGCGCGAGCACCTGCTGGTGCTGATGCTGCACCACATCGCCGCCGACGGCTGGTCGGTGGGGGTCTTCCTGCGCGAGCTGGCCGCCCTGTACGCGGCGACCGCCGCGGGGAGCGCCGCCGGCGGCGGGGCGGCGGAGCTGGCGCGCGTGCTGCCGCCGATGCCGTTGCAATACGCCGACTTTGCGCGCTGGCAGCGGGCCTGGCTGGCCGGCGACAGGTTGCAGTCGCTGCTCGCCTATTGGCGGCAGGCGCTGGCCGGGGCGCCGGCGGAGCTGGCGCTGCCCACCGATCGGCCGCGGCCGCCGCATGCGAGCGCCCGCGGCGCCAGCGTCCGCTGGCTGGTGCCGCCGGCGGAAACCGCCGCGCTGCACCGCCTGGCGCAGGACGGCGGCGCGACGCTCTTCATGCTGCTGCTGGCGGCCTTTGCCGTGCAGCTGCAGCGCTTGAGCGGCCAGGAGGAGGTGGTGGTGGGCTCGCCGGTCGCCAACCGCGAGCGCGTCGAGTGGGAGGGCTTGATCGGCTGCTTCGTCAACACCCTGGTGCTGCGCGCCGACCTGGGCGGCCGGCCGCGCTGGGACGAGCTGCTGGAGCGGGTGCGCCAGACCTGCCTCGACGCCTTCACCCACCGCGACCTGCCGTTCGAAAAGCTGGTGGAGGCGCTGGCGCCGCGGCGCGACACGGCGGCGCCGCCGCTGTTCCAGGTGCTGCTCATCCTGCAGAACACCCGCACGCTGCCGCCGCCCGCCACGGCGGCAGCTGCCCTGGCGCCGGCAGCCGTCACGCCTGCTGCGGCTGCAAGGCCGGAGCGGCTGACCATCGAGCCGGGGGACCTGGAGGTGGCGACCGCCAAGGTCGACCTCACCCTGGCGGCGGTGCAGACCGGCGCCGGTCTGGCGCTGTCGCTCGAATACAGCCGCGACCTGTTCGACGCCGCGACCGCGCGGCGCTTTGCCGCCCAGCTGCAGGTGCTGCTGGGGGCGCTGGCGGTGCCCGCCGGCGGTGCCACTGCCGCCCCCGCCCGCGATGGCGACGATCGCGAAGCCGCGCTCGCTACCCTTGCCGCGATCGCCGCGGCCGACCTGCCGCTGCTCACCGCCGGCGAGCGCCAGCAGCTGACCTGGGAGTGGAACGACACCGCGGCGGCCGTGGCGCCCTCCGGGCGGCTGGCGCCGGCCGCGGCGCGGGTGCACGAGCTGTTCGAGTGGCAGGCGGCGCGGCGCCCGGCGGCGCCGGCGGTCGCCGGCCAGGGGGACGCCCTGTCGTACGGCGAGCTGGAGGCGCGGGCCAACCGTCTGGCGCGCCACCTGCGCCGCCTGGGCGTGGGGCCCGAGGTGCGGGTGGCGCTGTGCGTCGACCGGTCGCCGGCGATGGTGGTGGCGCTGCTCGCCGTGCTCAAGGCGGGCGGCGCCTACGTGCCGCTCGACCCCGCCCACCCGGTCGAGCGCCTGGCGCTGGTGTTGGACGACAGCGAGCCCAGCGTCCTGCTCTCCGAGGAGCGGTGGCTGCCGCGGCTGGGCGAGGCGCTGGGTGCCGCGGACGGCCCGCGGGTGGTCTGCCTGGATCGCGATGCCGCGCTCATCGCCGCCGAGGACGCCGCGGCGCTGCCGCGGATCGCCGCTCGCGGCGCGCTGGGCGCCGCCGGCCGGCACCTGGCCTACCTGATCTACACCTCGGGCTCGACCGGCCGGCCCAAGGGCGTCGGCGTGCCGCACGGCGCGGTGGTCAACCTGCTGCGCGCCATGGCCGAGCTGCCGGGCCTGGACGCCGGCGAGCCGGTGGTGCCGGCGATCACCACCCTGACGTTCGACATCGCCGGGCTGGAGATCTACCTGCCGCTCGCCCTGGGCGGCCGCGTCGAGGTGGTGGACCGCGCCGAAAGCGGCGACGGCCGGCGGCTGGCGGAGCGCCTGGCCGCCGCGGCAGTCACCGCGATGCAGGCGACGCCGGCGACCTGGCGCCTGCTGCTCGACGCGGGCTGGCACGGACAGCAGGGGCTGACCGCCCTGTGCGGCGGCGAGGCGCTGGCGGGCGAGCTGGCGGCGGCGCTCACCGCCCGCGGCCTCGACCTGTGGAACGTCTACGGCCCCACCGAGACCGCGATCTGGTCGGCCGCCGGCCGGGTGCCCGGCGGCGCCGCGGCGCCGGCCGCCGACGCGGCGGCCGGCGCGGTGAGCCTGGGCCGCCCGATCGCCAACACGCGCTTCCACGTGGCGGACCGCTGGCAGGCGGCGGTGCCGCTGGGCGCCGCCGGCGAGCTGCTGATCGGCGGCGGCGGCGTGGCGCGCGGCTACTGGCGGCGGCCGGAGCTGACCGCGGAGCGCTTCGTGCCCGATCCGTGGAGCGCGGCGCCCGGCGCCCGGCTGTACCGCACCGGCGACCTGGTGCGCCATCGCGGCGACGGCGCGCTGCTCTTCCTGGGGCGGATCGACAACCAGGTCAAGGTGCGCGGCTATCGCGTCGAGCTGGGCGAGGTCGAATCGGCGCTGCTGCGCCACCCGGCGGTGGCGCAGGCGGTGGTGGCGGCGCGCGGCGACGGCGCCGAGCGGCGGCTGGTGGCGTACCTGGTGCCGCGGCTGCCGGCGCCCGGCGGCGCGGCGGGCGGGCGGGCGGGCGCGGCGCAGCTGCGCGAGGTGCTGCGCCAGGTGCTGCCCGAATACATGGTGCCGGTGGCCTTCGTCTTCCTGGAACGCCTGCCGCTCACCGCCAACGGCAAGATCGACCGCAACGCGCTGCCGGCGCCGGCGCTGGGCCAGGGCTCGGCCGATGCCGACACCGCGGCGGCGCGCACCGCCGGCGAGGAGCGCCTGGCGGCGCTGTGGGCCGAGGTGCTGCGCGCCGGGGCGTCGCCGCCGGACACCGACGGCGCTCCCGTCCCCGCCCCCGGCGCCGCCATCGGTCCGCACGACAGCTTCTTCGACGTCGGCGGGCATTCGCTGCTGGCCGCCCAGCTGGTGGCGCGCATTCGCGCCGCGATGGGCGTCGAGCTGCCGCTGCAACGGGTGTTCGACCGCCCGACGCTGGCGGCGATGGCACGCGACGTCGAGGAGCTGGCGGCGGCCGCCGCCGCCGCCGACCCGCAGGCGGCGCGGCGGCAGGCGCGGCCAGCGGCCCAGGCGGGCGAAAATCTCATCTCGGTGCTGTCGTACTCGCAGGAGCGCCTGTGGTTCCTGCAGCAGCTGGCGCCGGCGAGCGCCGCCTACAACATCGCCGGCGGTCTGCACCTGCGCGGGCCGCTGGACCTGGCGGTGCTCGACCGCAGCCTGCGCGAGATCCTGCGCCGCCACCAGGTGCTGCGCTCCACCTACCCGGTGGCGTCGGGCACGCCGCTGCAGGTGGTCCTGCCGTCGCTCTCCCTGGACGTCCCGCGCGTCGACCTGTCGGCGCTGGGTGCCGCCGCCGACGCCGCGGGCAAGAGCGCCGGCGTGGCGCTGGGCAGCCGGCCGTTCGACCTGGCGACCGGCCCGCTGGTGCGGGTGGCGCTGGTGCACGTGCGCCACGACGAGCACTACCTGGTCATCGTGCTGCACCACATCGCGGCCGACGGCTGGTCGGTCGGCCTGTTCGTGCGCGAGCTGGCGGCGCTGTACGCCGCCTACGGCGCCGGCCAGCCGTCGCCGCTGCCCGAGCTGCCGATGCAGTACGCCGACTTCGCCCGCTGGCAGCGGCAGTGGCTGACCGGCGAGGTGCTGGCCGGACACCTGGCCTACTGGACGCGCGCGCTGAGCGGGGCGCCGGCGGTGCTGGCGCTGCCCACCGACCGGCCGCGGCCGGCGGTGCAGAGCTCGGCCGGGGCGACGGTCGCCGTGGTGCTGCCCGCCGCCGACCTGGAAGGGCTGCGCCGCGTCGGCCGCGAGGCGGGGGCGACGCTGTTCATGACCCTGCTCGCCCTCTTCGACGTGTTGCTGCACCGGCTGACCGGCCAGGAGGACCTGGTCGTCGGCACGCCCATCGCCAACCGCGAGCGGCTGGAGATCGAACCGCTGATCGGCTGCTTCGTCAACACCCTGGCGCTGCGCACCGACCTGGGCGGCGAGCCGTCGCTGCGCGCGCTGCTCGACCGCGTGCGCCAGACCAGCCTGGCGGCCTACACCCACCAGGACCTGCCGTTCGAGCGCCTGGTCGAGACGGTGGCGCCGCAGCGCGACCTGACGGCGACGCCGCTGTTCCAGGTGGTGCTGGTGCTGCAAAACGCCTGGACCGCGGCCGGCGCCGGCCGCCTCGGCCTGGCGGGAACCGCCGCGGACGCGGGCTCGCGGCTGGCCGTCGAGCTGCTGGAGCTGCCGGTCACCACCGCGAAATTCGACCTTACGGCGGTGGTCGTCGAGGTGCCGCGCGGCTTGCAGGTGACGTTCGAGTACAGCACGGCGCTGTTCGACCGCACCACCGTCCGGCGTCTGCTGGGCCACTTCACGACGCTGCTCGCCGCGGTCGCCGGCCCGGCCGCCGCCACTCCTGCCGCCGCCAGTGCGGCGGGCGCCGCCGCCGACGTTGCCGGTCTGCTGCGGCGCAACGTCGCCACCCTGCCGGTGCTGGGCGCCGCCGAGCGCCACCAGGTCGCCGTCGAATGGGCGGCGGTCTCGGCCGCCTACCCGCGCCAGCGGCCGGTGCACGAGCTGTTCGCCGAACAGGCGCGGCTGCGGCCGGCGGCGCCGGCGTTGAGCTTTCAGGGCCGCCAGCTGTCCTACCAGCAGCTGGACCGGCTGGCCAACCAGATGGCGCGGCGGCTGCGGCGCTCGGGCGTCGGTCCCGAGGCGCGCGTGGCGCTCTGGCTGGAGCGGTCGCTGGCGATGCCGGTGGCGCTCTTGGGAATCCTCAAGTGCGGCGCCGCCTACGTGCCGCTCGATCCGCGCTTCCCGCGCCAGCGCCTGGAGCTGATCCTGGCGCAGACCGGCGCGCCGGTGCTGCTGACGCAACCGTGGCGGGTGGCCGACCTGCCGCCCGGCCTCCGCGAGCGCGGCGTGGAGACGATCTGCGTCGACGACGACTGGCAGGCGCTCGCCGGCGAGAGCGACCAGGAGCTGGGCGCGGAGATCGCCGTCACCGGCGACCACCTGGCCTACGTGATGTACACCTCGGGCTCGACCGGCGAGCCGAAGGGGGTGGCGGTGGTGCAGCGCGGCGTGGTGCGCATGGCGCGCAACACCAACTACGCGGCGCTCGGCCCCGACGAGGTGTGGCTGCAGCTGGCGCCGCTCGCCTTCGACGCCTCGACGATGGAGATCTGGGGTGCGCTGCTCAACGGCGCGCGGCTGGCGATCTTCCCGCCGCACCTGCCGGACCTGCGCGAGCTGGGAGAGGTGCTGGAGCGCGAGGGGGTCACCTCGCTGTTCCTCACCACCAGCCTGTTCCACCAGGTGATCGAAACCGATCCCACGAGCCTGCGGCGCCTGCGCCAGCTGGTGGTCGGCGGCGAGGCGATGTCGGCGCCGCACACCCGGCGGGCGGCGGCGGAGCTGGGCGACACGGTGCTGGTCAACGGCTACGGCCCGACCGAGTGCACGGTGCTGGTGACCGCCTACCGCATGGGCAGGGGGGAGCACGCGGCGCCGGCGGGTCCCGCGGTGCCGCTCGGCCGCCCCATCGCCAACACCGCCATCTACCTGTGGGACCGCCGCGGCCAGCCGGTGCCGGTGGGGGTCGCCGGCGAGGTGATGGCGGGCGGCGACGGCCTGGCCCGCTGCTACGTGGGGCGCCCCGACCTGACGGCGGAGCGCTTCGTCCCCAACCCGCACGCGGCAGCCGGCGCGGACGCGGCCGGCAGCCGGCTGTACCGCACCGGCGACCTGGCGCGCTGGCTGCCGGACGGCAACCTGGAGTTCCTGGGCCGCATCGACCAGCAGGCCAAGATCCGCGGCTTCCGCATCGAGCCGGCCGAGGTGGAAGCCTGCCTGGCGCGCCACCCCGAGGTCGACGCCGCGGTGGTCATGGTGCGCGAGGCCGCGCCCGGCGACCGCCGCCTGGCGGCCTACGTCGTGGCGCGGCCCGGGTCGGCGCTGGCCCGCGGCGCGATCGATGCGGTCGGCGCGACCGATGCGGTCGGCGCAGACGATGCGGACGCGAGGGCTAGCCGCGGGGCGGCGGCCGCGGCCCTGCGCGCGGCGCTCGAAAGCGAGCTGCCCGCCTACATGATGCCGGCCGCCTTCGTGGTGCTCGCGGCGCTGCCGCTGACCGGCAGCGGCAAGCTGGATCGGCGGGCCCTGCCGGAGCCGGAGTGGGTGCAGCTGGAGGCCGCGGCGGGCCCGTCGCGGCCGCTCGCGCCGCACGAAGAGCTGCTGGCGGCGATCTGGGGCGAGGTGCTGGGGATCGAGGACGCGGCGGCGCGCATCGGCCCCGGCGACAACTTCTTCGCGCTGGGCGGCCATTCGCTCCTGGCGACCAAGATGGTGTCGCGGGTGCAGGAGACCTTCGGCGTCGAGCTGCCGCTGCGCATCGTCTTCGAGGCGCCGGCGCTGGCCGACCTGGCGGGCCGTCTGAGCGGCGCCGCGGCGCTTGCGGCGGCGGTGCCGGCGGCGGCCGCTGGCGGCGCGGTGGCCGACGGCGGCGCGGTGGCGGCCGGCGCGGAAGCCGAGCTGTCGTTTGCCCAGGAGCGCATCTGGCTGCTCGACCAGCTGGCCCCCGGCGGCACCGCCTACAACATCGGCGGCGGCCTGCGCCTGCGCGGTCCCCTGGGGGCCGGCGGGCGGCAGGTGCTGGCCGCGGCGCTGGGCGAGATCGTGCGGCGGCACCAGGTCATCCGCTCGGTCTATCCGGTCGCCGACGGCCGGCCGGCGGTGGTGGTCATGCCGGATTTCGCCGTGGCGCTGCCGCTGGTCGACCTGGGCGCGCTGCCGCTGCCTGGGCAGGACGGCCAGGCGGCGCGCCTTGCCGCCGCCCGCCGCGCCGGCAGCGCGCTGGCCGGCGTGCCGTTCGACCTGGCCGCCGGCCCGCTGCTGCGCCCGGCGCTGGTGCGTCTGGGCGCGCAGGACCACGTGCTGATCCTGGTGCTGCACCACATCGTCGCCGACGGCTGGTCGGTGGCGATCTTCCTGCAGGAGCTGGCGGCGCTGTGGCAGGCGTTTGCCGCTGGAGAGCCGTCGCCGCTGCCGGCGCTGCCGATGCAGTACGCGGACTTTGCGCGCCGCCAGCGCCTGTGGCTGAGCGGCGAGGTGGTGGCGGCGCACCTGGCCTACTGGCGCCAGGCGCTGGCGGGCGCGCCGCCGGCGATCCTGCTGCCGGCCGATCGGCAGCGGCCGGCGGTGCAGAGCTATCGCGGCGGGCGCGTCGATCGCCTGGTGCCGGTCGAGCGGACGGCGGCGCTGCGCCAGCTTTCGCGCCAGCATGGGGCGACCCTGTTCATGACCCTGCTGGCGGCGTTCGACGTGCTGCTCTATCGCTCGACCGGCCAGACGGACGTGGTGGTCGGTTCGCCGATCGCCAACCGCCGCAGCGTCGAGATCGAGCCGCTGATCGGCTGCTTCGTCAACACCCTGGCGCTGCGCACCGACCTTGCGGGGCGGCCGAGCTTCGTCGAGCTGCTGGGGCGGGTGCGGCAGACCAGCCTGGCGGCCTATGCGCACCAGGACATGCCGTTCGAGCAGCTGGTCGACGCGCTGGCGCCGCAGCGCGACCTGGGGATGACGCCGCTGTTCCAGGTGATGCTGGTGTTGCAGAACGCCACGTCGCAGGCGCTCGGCAGCCCCCTGCAAGGGCCGGCCGGCGCGGCCGGTGCCGGCGTGGCGATGGAGCTGTTCGCGCTCGACACCGCGACCGCCAAGTTCGACCTGACGCTGGGCGTGCTGGAGACGCCGGACGGGATGACGGTGGCGCTCGAATACAGCCGCGACCTGTTCGACGGGTCCACGGCGGCGCGCTTGCTCGACCACTTCCTGATCGTGCTCGGCGGGCTGCTGGCGAGCCAGACGCGGCTGGACGGGCGGCCCATCGAGGCGCTGCCGTGGTTCGCGGCGGCCGAAGCGCAGCAGCTGATCGAATGGAACGACACGGCGGCGGCGTACCCGCAGGGCTTCTGCCTGCACCAGCTGATCGCAGAGCAGGCGCGGCGCACGCCGGCGGCGCCGGCGGTCGCGGCGCACGGTGTCGCCGGCGAGGGTGCGAGCGACAGCCTGAGCTACGGCGCCCTGGACGCGCGGGCCGAGCAGCTGGCCTGGTACCTGCGCGGCCTGGGGGTCGGCCCCGAGACGGTGGTGGCGATCGCGGTCGAGCGGTCGCCAGCGATGATGGTCGGGCTGCTGGCGATCCTCAAGGCGGGCGGCGCCTACCTGCCGCTCGACCCCGACTATCCGGCCGACCGCCTGCAATACATGCTGGACGACGCGCGGGCGCCGGTGCTGCTCACCCAGCGCCACCTGGCGGCGCGGCTGGGCGAGCCCGCGGCGGCGGTGCTCTACCTGGACGATCCGCAGGCGCCCTGGCTGCGGGCGACGCGAGCAACCGGAGCGACCGGAGCGGCCGGCGCGGTGCCCGGCTGCGGGGTGACGGCGGACAACCTGGCGTACGTGATCTACACGTCGGGATCGACGGGTCGTCCGAAGGGGACGATGAACAGCCACCGCGGCATCGTCAACCGTCTGCTGTGGATGCAGCAGCGCTACGGCCTGGTGGCGGCGGACCGGGTGCTGCAAAAGACGCCGGCGAGCTTCGACGTTTCGGTGTGGGAGCTGTTCTGGCCGCTGGTGACGGGCGCGTGCGTGGTGATGGCGCGTCCGGGTGGCCACCGCGACAGCGACTACCTGTTGCAGGCGATCGCGGACGAGCGGATCACGACGCTGCACTTCGTGCCGTCGATGCTGCGGGCGTTTCTCGACTACGCGCAGACGTCGCCGGGGAGCGCGGCGTCGCTGCGCTCCCTGCGGCAGGTGATGGCGAGCGGCGAGGCGCTGCCGTACGACCTGCAGCAGCGGTACGCGTCGGTGGTCGCGGCACCGCTGCACAATCTGTACGGACCGACGGAAGCGGCGGTGGACGTGACGCACTGGACGACCGATCCGGGCGGGTCGCGGCGGCTGGTGCCGATCGGCCGTCCGGTGGGCAACACCCGCATCCACCTGCTGGACCGGCAGGGCGACGCGGTGCCTTTGGGGGTGGCGGGGGAGCTCTACATCGGCGGCGTGCAGGTGGGGCGCGGCTACCTGGGGCGGCCGGAGCTGACGGCGGAGCGCTTTGTGCCCGACGGCTTCGCGCGCGGCGCGGCGGAGGCTGGGGGGCGCCTGTACCGCACCGGCGACGTGGCGCGGTACCTGGCGGACGGTGCGCTCGACTACCTGGGGCGGGCGGATTTCCAGGTCAAGATCCGCGGTTTCCGCATCGAGCTGGGGGAGATCGAAGCGGCGCTGGCGGCGTTGCCGGGGGTGCAGGCGGCGGCGGTCGTGGTGCGCAAGGTGGCGCTCGGCGGCGTGGCGGGGGCGGCCGGCGCCGGCGGCGCGTTCGACCAGCGTCTGGTGGCGTACGTGGTGCCGCGCCAGGGCGCCAGCCTGGCGGCCGCGGAGCTGCGCCTGGCGCTGGGCGAGCGGCTGCCCGAGCACATGGTGCCGGGCGACGTGACGATGGCCGACAGCCTGCCGCTGACTCCCAGCGGCAAGCTGGACCGGCAGGCCCTGGCGATGCTGGCAGGGGTGGCCGCGGGGACGGCGGCGGCGGCCTCCGGCGGCGCCGGCGGGGCGGCGGCTGGCGGCGATGCCGATGCCGGCTTTGTCGCCGCCGACGCGGTGGAGGAGCTGCTGGCGACCTGCTGGAGCGAGCTGCTGGGGCGGCCGCCGGCCGGGGGCGACCAGAGCTTCTTTGCCGCCGGCGGTCATTCGCTGCTCGCCACCCAGCTGGTGTCGCGGCTGCGCCAGCGGCTGGGCGTCGACCTGACGTTGCGGACGGTGTTCGAAGCGCCGACGCCGGTCGCCCTGGCCGCGCGGCTGCGCGCTTTGCAGGGGCTGGCGGTGACGGCGCCGGCGGCGCCGTCACCGGTCGGTCAGGGCGAGGAGCCCGGCGCCGGGCTGCCGCTGTCGTTTGCCCAGCAGCGCCTGTGGTTCCTCGACCAGCTGACGCCCGGCAGCTCCGCCTACAACCTGGGCGGCGCCGTGCGCCTGCGCGGGCTGCTGGGCGGCGACGAGCACGCCGTCCTGGCCGCCGCGCTCGGCGAGATCGTCCGCCGGCACGCGGTGCTGCGCTCCGCCTACCCGCTGGTCGACGGCATCCCGGCGCAGGCGATCCAGGAACCGCGGCACCTGCGGGTGGGGCTGGTGGACCTGACGGGGCTGGCGGGTCGCGAGGGTCGCGGTCCCGGCGGGCCGGACGTCGACGGTCTGGCGGCGGCGCGCCGCGCGGGGAGCATGCTGATCCTGCAGCCGTTCGACCTGGCGGCCGGCAACCTTTTGCGCGCGACGCTGGTGCGGCTGGCGGCCGACGATCACCTGCTGATCGTGGCGATGCACCACATCGTTTCCGACGGCTGGTCGATCGACATCTTCCTGCGCGAGATCACGGCGCTGTTCACCGCCTTCGCCGCCGGGCAGCCTTCGCCGCTGCCGCCGCTGCCGATGCAGTACGGCGACTTCGCGCGCTGGCAGCGCGGCTGGTTCACCGGCGAGGTGCTGGCTGCTCAGCTGGCCTACTGGCGCGGCGCCCTGGCCGGCGCGCCGCCGCTGCTGGCCCTGCCGGCGGACCGCCCGCGCCCGCCGGTGCAGAGCTTCCGCGGTGGACGGTGCACGCTGTTCCTACCCCAGGTGGTCGCGGCGTCGCTGCGGCAGGACGCGCACCGGCGTGGCGCGACGCTGTTCATGACCTTGCTGGCAGCGCTCGACGTGCTGCTGTATCGCTCGACAGGCCAGAGCGACGTGGTGGTCGGCTCGCCGATCGCCAACCGCGAGCGGCTGGAGATCGAAGGGCTGATCGGCTGCTTCGTCAACACCCTGGCGCTGCGCGTCGACGTCTCCGGCCGGCCGGCCTGGGGCGAGCTGCTCGAACGGGTGCGGCAGGTGAGCCTGGCAGCCTATGCGCACCAGGATCTGCCCTTCGAGCAGCTGGTCGAGGCGCTGGCGCCGCGGCGCGAGCTGGGCGCGACGCCCATCTTCCAGGTGATGCTGGTCCTGCAGGGATCGAATGCCCAGAGCATGGAGCCGCGGCTGGGCGCCAGGCTCGCGGTGCAGCCCTTCGACCTCGAGGGCGGCACCGCCAAGTTCGACCTGTCGGTTGCCGCGACCGAGTGGGGCACCGGCATCAGCGTCGACTGCGAGTACAGCCGCGACCTGTTCGACGCCGCGACCGGCGTGCGCCTGGCGGCGCGCTTCGAGACGCTGCTCGGGGCGATCGCCGCCGGCGTCGCGGTGGGGGACGAAGCGGCAGGCGGGTTGGCGCCGGTCGAGACGCTGCCCTGGTTCGGTGCGGCCGAGCGGCAGCAGCTGCTGGAGTGGAACGACACGGCGGCGGCGTACCCGCGGGGCGCCTGCCTGCACCAGCTGATCGAAGAGCAGGCGCGGCAGACGCCGGCGGCTCCGGCGGTGGTGGCGCACGGTGGCGACGCCGACGCCGACGGCGAAGGCGCGGGCAGGGGCGCGAGCGAGGTCCTGAGCTACGGCGCCTTGAACGCGCGCGCCGATCGGCTGGCCGGGACCCTGCGCGGTCTGGGGGTCGGCCCTGAAACCGTGGTGGCGATCGCGGTCGAACGGTCGGCGGCGATGATGGTGGGACTGCTGGCGATCCTGAAGGCGGGTGGCGCCTACCTGCCGCTCGACCCCGGCTATCCGGCCGACCGCCTGCGCTTCATGCTCGACGATGCGCGGGCGCCGGTGCTCCTGACGCAGCGCCACCTGGCGGCGCGCCTGGGCGAGCCGGCGGCGGCGGTGCTCTACCTGGACGATCCGCGGGCGCCCTGGCTCAGCGGGCCGGCGACGCGCTCGGGCGCCGGGGATTCCGGCTGCGGGGTGACGGCGGACAACCTGGCGTACGTGATCTACACGTCGGGCTCGACGGGTCGTCCGAAGGGGACGATGAACAGCCATCGCGGCATCGTCAACCGTCTGCTGTGGATGCAGCAGCGCTACGGCCTGGCGGCGGCGGACCGGGTGCTGCAAAAGACGCCGGCGAGCTTCGACGTATCGGTGTGGGAGCTGTTCTGGCCGCTGGTGACGGGTGCGTGCGTGGTGATGGCGCGTCCGGGCGGCCACCGCGACAGCGACTACCTGTTGCAGGCGATCGCCGACGAGCGGATCACGACGCTGCACTTCGTGCCGTCGATGCTGCGGGCGTTTCTCGACTACGCGCAGACGTCGCCGGGGAGCGCGGCGTCGCTGCGCTCCCTGCGGCAGGTGATGGCGAGCGGCGAGGCGCTGCCGTACGATCTGCAGCAGCGGTATGCGTCGGTGGTCGCGGCGCCGCTGCACAACCTGTACGGACCGACGGAAGCGGCGGTAGACGTGACGCACTGGACGACCGATCCGGGCGGGTCGCGGCGGCTGGTGCCGATCGGCCGTCCGGTGGGCAACACGCGCATCCACCTGCTGGACCGCCAGGGCGACGCGGTGCCGATGGGGGTGGCGGGGGAGCTCTACATCGGCGGCGTGCAGGTGGGGCGCGGCTACCTGGGGCGGCCGGAGCTGACGGCGGAGCGGTTCGTGCCCGACGGCTTTGCGCGCGGCGCTGGGGAGGCTGGGGGGCGGCTGTACCGCACCGGCGACGTGGCGCGGTATCTGGCGGACGGTGTGCTCGACTACCTGGGGCGGGCGGACTTCCAGGTCAAGATCCGCGGTTTCCGTATCGAGCTGGGGGAGATCGAAGCGACGCTGGAGGCTCTGCCGGGGGTGCAGGCGGCGGCGGTCGTGGTGCGCAGGATGGCGCTCGGGGCGGCGGGTGCAGCCGGCGGGGGGGTCGACCAGCGTCTGGTCGCCTACGTGGTGCCGCGGCAGGGCGCCAGCCTGGCGGCCGCCGCCTTGCGCCTGGCGCTGGGCGAGCGGCTGCCCGAGCACATGGTGCCGGGCGAAGTGACGATGGCCGACAGCCTGCCGCTGACTCCCAGCGGCAAGCTGGACCGGCAGGCGCTGGCGGCCGCGGCAGCCGGTGCGGCGGGCGATCCCGGGGCCGATGGCGCCGGCGGGACGGCGGACGACGCGCCGCTGGCGGCGGCCGATGCCGTCGAGGCGCTGGTGATCGAAACCTGGCGCGAGCTGCTGGGCCGGCCGCCGGCAAGCCGCGGCCAGAGCTTCTTCGATGCCGGCGGGCATTCCCTGCTGGCCACCCAGCTGGTATCGCGGCTGCGCCGCAGGGTCGGGGTCGACCTGACCCTGCGCATGATGTTCGAAGCGCCGACCGTCGCCCTGCTGGCGGAGCGGCTGCGCGCCCTGGCGGGGAGCGCGCACCAGGAAGGGCTGCCGGCGGTCACGCGTCTCGCCGACGGCGTGGATCAGGAGCTGCCGTTGTCGTATTCGCAGCAGCGGCTGTGGTTCCTCGACCAGCTGGTGCCGGGCGGCAACGCCTACAACATCACCGGCGCCCTACGCCTGCGCGGCAGCATGGGCGCCGCCGAGCGGCGCATCCTGGCGCGGGTGCTCGACGAGATCGCCCGCCGCCACCAGGTGCTGCGCTCGATCTATCCCGACCACGCCGGCAAGCCCTCGCAGGCGGTGCGCCAGGATTTCCGCTTCGACCTGCCGCTTCTGGACCTGTCGGCGCTGGGCGCCGCGGCGCTCGCCGAGGGGCGGCGGGCCGGCACCATCCTGTACCAGCAGCCCTTCGACCTGGCCGCCGGGCCGCTGGTGCGGGCGGCGCTGCTCGCCGTGGCGGCGGACGACCACCTGCTGGTCCTCAGCATGCACCACATCGTCACCGACGGCTGGTCGATCAACATTTTCATGCGCGAGATGGTGGTGCTCTACGCCGCCTTCGCCGCCGGCCGCCCAACGCCGCTGCCGCCGCTGCCGCTGCAATATGCCGACTACGCCCGCTGGCAGCGCAGCTGGCGGGTGACGCAGGTGCTGGCGGCGCAGCTCGACCACTGGTGCCAGGCGCTGGCCGGCGCCCCCGCCCAGCTGGCGCTGCCCGCCGACCGGCCGCGGCCGCCGGTGCAGAGCTTCCGCGGCGGCAGCGTGCCGCTGACGCTGCCGGCGAACGTCGCGGCGAACCTCCACCGCGTGGCGCAACTGCACGGCGCGACGCTCTTCATGACCGCGCTGGCCGGGCTCGGCGTCCTGCTGCACCGCTGGACCGGCCAGGACGACCTGGTGGTGGGGACGCCGATCGCCAACCGCGAGCGCCTGGAGATCGAGGGTCTGATCGGCTGCTTCGTCAACACCCTGGCGCTGCGCGCCGACCTCACCGGGCGGCCCGCGTGGGGCGAGGTGGTGGCGCGGGTGCGGCAGGCGGCGGTGGCCGCCTACGCGCACCAGGATCTGCCCTTCGAGCAGCTGGTCGAGGCGCTGGCGCCGCAGCGCGACCTGGGTTCGACACCGCTGTTCCAGGTGATGCTGGTGGTGCAGAACTTCGCGGCCGACCTGGCTGACATCCGCCTTGGCGCTGGCGACGGTGATGGCGAGGATGGCGGGGATGGCCGCCTTGGCGCCGCGGGCCTGGCGGTGACGCCGTTCGCGCTGGTGCAGTCGGCCGCCAAGTTCGACCTGACCGTGGCGCTGGTGGAGAGCCCCGAAGGGTTGTCGGTCGAGCTGGTCTACAGCCGCGACCTGTTCGACGCGGCGACCGCGGTGCGCACGGCGGGGCAGCTGGGGACGCTGCTGACCGCCATCGCGGCGCTCGCCGAAGTGGGCGCGGGCGCCGGCGCGACGGCGATCGCGGATCTGCCCTGGTTCGGCGCCGCCGAGCGGCAGCAGCTGCTGGAGTGGCACGACACGGCGGCCGCCCATCCGCGCCGCGGCTGGCGGCGGCTGGCGGCGAGCGGACGGCCTGCTGGCAAAAGGCGCATCCGCCTGTTGGACCGCTATGGCCAGGAGGTGCCGGTGGGGGTGGCCGGGGAGCTGTACGTCGGCGGCGTCGGCACCGGCGACATGGCGCGGTACCTGGCGGACGGCACGATCGACCACCTGGGACGGGCGGACGACTTCCAGGCCAGGATCCGCAACTCCCGCATCGAGCTGCCGGTGGCCGCGGGCGGGCGCGCAGCGGACGGGATGGCGGTGGCGGCGGACGCGGTTGCGGCGTTCGTCGCCGGCGACGCGGTCGAAGAGATGCTGGCGGCGTGCTGGGCGGACCTGCTGGGACGCCCACCGGCGCGGCGCGACCAGAGCTTCTTCGACGCCGGCGGCCATTCGCTGCTCGCCACCCAGCTGGTGGCGCACCTGCGGCACAGCCTGGGCGTCGAGCTGACGCTGCGCATGATGTTCGAGGCGCCGGCCTTCGCCGCGCTGGCGGCGCGGCTGCGCGCGCTGGTGCAGGCGGAGGCCGCCGCCGGCCTGCCGCCGCTCGCGCGCGTCGCCGGCCGCGGCTGCGACCTGCCGCTGTCGTTTGCCCAGCAGCGGTTGTGGTTCCTGGATCAGCTGGAGCCGGGCAGCCCGCTGTACAACATGCCGTTCGCGCTGGCGCTGGACGGCGACCTGGCGCCGGCGGTGCTGGCCCGCTGCCTGGGTGAGCTGGTGCGGCGGCACGAGACGCTGCGCACGGTGTTCCGCGCCGGCGCCGAGGCGCCCAGCCAGGTGATCCAGGCGGCCGGCGACCGGCTGGCCCTGCCGCTGGTGGACCTGTCGGGCCTGCCGGCCGCGGTGCGCGAGCGCGAGCTCGCGCGGCGCGCCGACGTCGAGGCCGACCTGCCGTTCGACCTGGCGCGCGGCCCCCTGCTGCGCGCGACGCTGCTGCGCCTGGGGCCGGCGCGGCACGCCATCCTGATGACCCTGCACCACGTCATCAGCGACGGCTGGTCGATGGGGGTGCTGATCGGCGAGATCGGCGCGCTGTACCGCGCCTTCGCCGCCGGGCAGCCTTCGCCGCTGCCCGACCTCCAGGTGCAGTACGGCGACTTCACCCTGTGGCAGCGGGGGTGGCTGCGCGGCGAAACGGTCGAGCGCGAGCTGGGCTGGTGGCGCGAGCAGCTGCGCGGCGTGCCGCCGCTGCTGGCGCTGCCGCTCGACCGGCCGCGGCCGGCGGTGGCGACGACGCGCGGCGCGGTGCGGGCGATGGCGCTGCCCGCCGGCTGTGGCGACACGCTGGGCCGGCTGGGCCGCGCCCACGGGGCGACGCGCTTCATGAGCCTGCTGGCGGCGCTGGCCGGGCTGTTGGGCCGCTATAGCGGCCAGGACCGGCTGGCGGTCGGCAGCCCCATCGCCGGACGGCACCAGATCGAGCTGGAGCCGCTGATCGGCTTCTTTGCCAACACCCTGGTCCTGGCGGCCGACCTGCGCGGCGGCCCCAGCCTCGGCGAGCTGCTGCGGCGCGTGCGGGAAACGTGCATCGAGGCGTACGCCCACCAGGACCTGCCGTTCGAAAAGCTGGTCGAGGAGCTGGCGACGGAGCGCAGCCTGGCGCATTCGCCGCTCTTCCAGGTGCTGCTGGTGTTGCAGAACGCCCCGGCACAGGGAATGGAGCTGCCGGGATTGACCTTGCGGCAGCTGCCGGCGCGCGGCACGACCGCCAAGTTCGACCTGACGCTGACGTTCGACGAGGCGGCGGGCGGCCTGCGGGGGCTGCTGCAGTACAACACCGACCTGTTCGACGGCGCGACCATGGACCGGCTGAGCGCGCACCTGACGGCGCTGCTGGCGGCGGGCGCGGCGGACCCCGAGCGGCGGCTGGCCGAGCTGCCGCTGCTCTCCGCCGCCGAACGCCACCAGGTGGAGGAGTGGAACGACACCGCGGCGCCCATCGGCTTTGCCGCGCTGCACCAGCTGTTCGAAGCGCAGGCGGCGCGCACGCCGGGGGCGGTGGCCGTGGAGCTGGGCGACCAGCAGCTGACCTATGGCGAGCTGGACCGGCGGGCGGACGCGCTGGCGGCGGTGCTGGTTGGGCGCGGCGTCGGCCCCGACGTGCCGGTGGCGATCTGCCTGGCGCCGTCGTTCGCCATGGTGGTGGCGGTCCTGGCGGTGCTCAAGGCGGGTGGCGCCTACCTGCCGCTCGACCCGGCCTATCCGCGCGAACGGCTGCGCGCCATGCTGGAAGACGGCAGGCCGCCGGTGCTGCTGAGCGAGCGCGACCTGCTCGACCGGCTGCCCGCGGAGGCGACGCCGGCGTCGGTGCTGTGTCTGGCGGAGATGCCGGAGCTGGCGGATCTGGCCGGCGGTATGGAAGCGGGGGCGCCGGTGGCGCGGGTGTCGGGCGGCGCGACGCTCGCGACGGCGGACAACCTGGGGTACGTGATCTACACGTCGGGTTCGACCGGGCGGCCGAAGGGGATCGGTCTGCCGCACGGCGCGCTGGTCAACCTGATCGTGTGGCACCTGGAGACGCTGCTGTGCGGCGTGCGCACGCTGCAGTTCGCGTCGTTGAGCTTCGACGCCAGCTGCCACGAGATGTTCGCCTGCTGGGCGTCGGGGGGGACGCTGGTGCTGATCCCCGAGAGCCTGCGGCGCGACGCGCGGGCGCTGGCGCGGTTCTTCGTCACGGCGCGGATCGACAAGGCGATCCTGCCGGTGCTGATGCTGCAGCAGCTGGCGGAGATCTACGCCGAGCCGGGCGCCTCGCTGCCGGTGTGGCGGGAGATGACGACGACCGGCGAGCAGATGCAGATCAGCCCGGCGGTCATCGACCTGTTCGAGCGGCTGCCCGGATGCCGGCTGCACAACCACTACGGTCCCTCGGAGAGCCACGTGGTGACGGCGTACAGCCTGGGCAGCGAGCCGCGCGGCTGGGTGTCGCATCCGCCGGTCGGCAAGCCGCTGCCCAACTGCCGCCTGGAGCTGCTGGGTCCTGGGTTGGAGCGGGTGCCGCAGGGGGTGCCGGGCGAGCTGTACATCGGCGGCGTGTGCCTGGCGCGGGGGTACCTGGGCCGTCCGGAGCTGACGGCGGAGCGGTTCGTGCCGGACGGCTGGAGCCGGGTGCCGGGGGAGCGGCTGTACAGGACCGGGGACCTGTCGCGCTACCGGGCGGGCGGCGACGTCGAGTATCTGGGCCGCCTGGACCACCAGGTGAAGGTGCGCGGGTTCCGCGTCGAGCCGGCGGAGGTGGAGGCGGCGCTGGGAGCGCACCCGGCGCTGGTGGAGACGGTGGTGGTGGCGCTGGACGCGCCGGAGGGCGGCAAGCGGCTGGTCGCCTACATGGTGGGCCAGCCGGGCGGCGGCGACCGTCCGGGGGCGGGGGAGCTGCGCGCCTGGCTGGGCGAGCGGCTGCCGCACTACATGGTGCCGGCGGCGTTCGTGTGGCTGGAGCAGCTGCCGCTGTCGCCCAACGGCAAGGTGGACCGCAAGGCGCTGCCGCAGCCCGAAGCGTCGCGGTCGGTGGCGGGAGCGGCGTACCGGGCGCCGGAGTCGCCGGCCGAGCAGCTGGTGGCGTCGTATTACGCGGAGCTGCTGGGGGTCGACCGGGTGGGCCTGGACGACGACTTTTTCACCTTGGGCGGGCATTCGCTGCTGGCGACGCGGCTGGTGTCGCGGCTGCGCCAGGGATTCGCGCTGGAGCTGCCGCTGCGGCAGGTGTTCGAAAAGCCGGCGGTGGGGGCGCTGGCTGCCGAAATCGAGCGTCAGCTGCGCAGCGGCGCCGCGGCCGCGGCGCCGGCGATCCGTCCGGCGCCGCGCGACCGGCCGCTGCCGCTGTCGTTCGCGCAGCAGCGGCTGTGGTTCCTGGACCAGCTGGCGCCGGGCAGCCCGCTGTACAACCTGCCGCTGGCGCTGCAACTGGACGGGCCGCTCGTGCCGGGCGCGCTGGCCGCGGCGCTGACGGCGGTCGCCGGCCGCCACGAGGTGCTGCGCACGGTGTTCGCGCAGGCCGCGGGCGAAGACGGCGACCCGGTGCAGGTGGTGCTGCCGGCCGGCCGCATGCCGCTGCCGGTCGTCGATCTGGCGGCGCTGCCCGCAGCGTCGCGCGAGCAGGAGGCGCGCGCGCTGGCCGCGGCCGAAGCGCTGCGGCCGTTCGACCTGGCGGCCGGCCTGGTGCGCGCCGCGCTGCTCGGTCTGGGGCGCGTCGCGGCCGGCGGCGACGATCGGGAGATGGCGCGGCACGTGCTGCTGCTGACGCTGCATCACGCCGTGGCCGACGGCTGGTCGCACGGCGTGCTGGTGCGCGAAATGGTGGCGTTCTACGACAGCTTTGCCGCTGGCGGCGGCGGCGCGTCCGGGCTGCCGCCGGGCGTTGCCGCGCTGCCGATCCAGTACGCCGACTTTGCCGTCTGGCAGCGGCAGTGGCTGCAGGGGGACGTGCTGGCGGCGCAGCTCGACTACTGGCGGCGCCAGCTGGCGGGTGCGCCGCGGCAGCTGGAGCTGCCGCTCGACCGGCCGCGTCCGGCGGTGCGCACGCACGCGTCCGCGGCGCGGCGCTTCGTGCTGCCGGCCGCGGCGGTGCGCGAGCTGCGCCAGCTGGGCAGGAGCGGCGGCGGAACGCTGTTCATGACCCTGCTGGCCGCGTACCAGGTGGTGCTGGCGCGCTACGCGGCGCAGGACGACGTGGTGGTCGGCACGCCGATCGCCGGCCGCACGCGCGGCGAAACCGAAGACCTGATCGGCTTGTTCGTCAACACCCTGGCGCTGCGCACGCAGATCGCGCCGCGCGCTTCGTTCCACCAGCTGCTGGCACGGGTGCGGGAGACGACGCTGGGCGCCTACTCCCACCAGGACCTGCCGTTCGAGCGGCTGGTCGAAGAGCTGCAGCCGGAGCGCGCGCTGGGCCATTCGCCGCTCTTCCAGGTGACCCTGATCCTGCAGAACACGCCGCTGCCGCCGCGCCCGCCGGCCGGCCTGACGCTCGCGGCGCTGCCCGAAACCGCCACCGGCGCCAAGTTCGACCTGACGCTGGCGGTCGCCGAGAGCGCCACCGGCGACCTGGGCGGCCTGCTCGACTACAACCGCGACCTGTTCGACGCCGCGACCGCCGAGCGGTTGCTGGGCGCCTTTGCCCGCCTGCTGCACGGCGCCGCCGCGGCGCCGGCGCAATCGGTCTGGGACCTCGAGCTGATGAGCGGCGTTCGAGCGCCACCAGGCGCTGCTGGAGTGGGGGCGCGGCGCGCCCGCGGTGCCGCCGGTCTATCTGCTGCTGCACCAGCGGTTCGAGGAGCAGGCCCGCCGCCAGCCCGAGGCGGTGGCGGTGATCCTGGGCGACCGGCACCTGACCTACGGCGAGCTCGACCGCCGCGCCGAGCGCCTGGCACGCCGGCTGCGCGCCATGGGGGCGCTGCCCGACGCTCCGGTCGGCATCTGCGCCGAGCGGTCGCCCGAGCTGATCGCCGGCATTCTCGCCATCCTCAAGGCGGGCTGCGCCTGGCTGCCGCTCGATCCCGGCTACCCGGCGGAGCGCCTGGAATTCATGGCCGCCGACGCGCGGCTGGCGGTGCTGCTGGTCGACGGCCGCGGCGCCGCGCACGCCGACCTGGCGCCGGCGGCGGTGCGCGTGCCGCTGCACCCGGACGGCGACCCGGCCTGGCCGGCCGGTGACGCGGCGGCGCCGCCCGCTGCCGCCGGCGTGCCGCCGGACGGCGCCGCCTATGTGATCTACACCTCGGGCTCGACCGGCAGGCCCAAGGGGGTCGTGGTCAGCCATCGGGCGGCCTGCAGCCACATGGCGTGGATGTCGCGCGCCCTGGCCTGGAGCCGGCACGACCGGACGTTGCAGCGCACGTCGCCCAGCTTCGACGCCTCGGTGTGGGAGATCTGGATGCCGCTGCTGGCCGGGGGGCAGCTGGTGCTGCTGCCGCCGGGCGCCCAGGGCGACCCGTCGCTGCTGCTCGACGCCGTGGCCGCGCAGCAGGTCACGGTGCTGCAGATGGTGCCGTCGCTGCTGGGAGCTCTGCTGGAAGATCCGGCCGCCGTCGCCGCTGCGGCCGGGCTGCGCTGCCTGTGCTGCGGCGCCGAGGCGCTGCCCGCGGACCTGGTGCGGCGCTTCCACCGCTTCCTGGGCCGGCCGCACGGCGTCGCGCTGCACAACCTGTACGGGCCCACCGAGGCGGCGATCGACGCCACCTGGTGGCCCTGCGGCGCCCAGTCTGGCGACTTGCGCGCCCGCACCCTGCCCATCGGCCGGCCGATCGACGGCGCCGAAGCGGTGATCCTGGACGCCGGCGGCCGCCTGGTGCCTGCCGGCGTCGCCGGCGAGCTGCACCTGGGCGGCGCCTCGCTCGCGCGCGGCTACCTGGACCGCCCCGACCTGACCGCCGCGCGCTTCGTGCCGCACCCGTACGCCGCGCTGCCGGGCAGCCGCCTCTATCGCACCGGCGACCTGGGCCGCATGCGGGCCGACGGGGTGATCGAATTCCTCGGCCGCACCGACAGCCAGGTCAAGCTGCGCGGCTTCCGCATCGAGCTGGGCGAGATCGAGGCGGCGTTGGTCGACCACCCCGGCATCGCCAGCGTCGCCGTCGTGCTGCGCGACGATCCGCCGGGCGGGCCGCGCCTGGTCGCCTACGTCGTGGCCGATACGGCGCTGGCGCCGGAGCCGCCGCCCACCGATGGCGAGCTGGCCGCCCACCTGCGCCAGCGGCTGCCCGAGCCGATGGTGCCGGCGGCGTTCGTGGCGCTGCCCGAGCTGCCGCTGACGCCCAACGGCAAGGTCGATCGCGGCCGCCTGCCGCGGCCGGCGGCGGGCGGTGCGGCGGCCGGCCAGACGGCGCCGCGCGATCACGTCGAGCTGCAGCTGGCAAAGATCTGGGGCGACCTGCTGGGCGTGGGGCCGATCGGACCGGCGGACAGCTTCTTTGCCCTGGGCGGCCACTCGCTGCTGGCCGTGCGCCTGATGAACCGCGTCGCCGCGGTCTTTGGCCAGCGCCTGCCGGTGTCGGCGCTGTTCGAGAGCCCGACGCTCGCGGCCCTGGCGGCGCGCCTGCGCCGCGGCGCCGCCGGGCCGCAGCGCCGCGACGCCCTGGTGCACCTGGCCGGCGACGGCACCGGCACGCCGCTCTTCGTGGTCCACCCGGTGGGCGGCAACGTCCTGTGCTACTGGCAGCTGGCCCACGCCGCGGGCGCCGACGCCCCGGTCTACGGGCTGCAGCTGCCCGACCTGGCGGCGCTGCCGGCGGGCGACGGGCTGGCGCCGGCCGTGGGCACCGTCGAGGCGCTGGCGGCGCACTACATCGCCGCCCTTTCCGCCATCCAGCCGCGCGGCCCCTACCGCCTGGCCGGCTGGTCGCTGGGCGGCGTCATCGCCTTCGAGATGGCGCGCCAGCTGGAGCATGCCGGCCAGCCGGTCGCCCTGCTGGCGCTGCTCGACAGCTATGCGCCGGCCGCGGCACCCGGCGCCCGCCGGCCCACCGGCGCCGCCCTGGTGCGCCAGTTTGCCGCCGACCTCTGCGGCCTGCTGGGGCTGCCCGCCACCGCGCCGCCGTTCGACCTGCCCGCCGGCGAGGCCGCCGCCCTGCGCGCCCTGGACCGCTACGGCCGCGAGCAGGGCATCCTACCCGCCGACCTCGACAGCGCCTCGCTGCGGGAGATGTTCGCGCTCTTCAAGACCGGCGCCGCGGCGTTCGCCACCTACCGTCCCGCCCCCTACCACGGCGGCCCGGTCCTGCTGTTCACCGCCGAAGACACCGGCGCCGCCGCCGCCGACCCCACCCGCGGCTGGCAGGCGCTCGCACCGGCCGGCCTGGACGTGAGGCCGCTCGCCGGCAACCACTACGCCATGGTCAGGCAGCCCGCCATCGCCGCCATCGCCGCCGCCCTGCGCGCGCCGGCCATCCCGCGCATCACGCCGCCGGCCTGAGCGCCGCGCTCCAGGTCAGCGGCGCTTGGAAGTCATCAGGCCGACCCGATAAGAGCCAACCCCGCTAGAATGAGCGTAGGAGGATGCAACCGTGGTGCAGAACTCCCTCACTATCGACGAGCTCTACGAGCAACAGGTCCGTACGCGTTCGCTGCGGGATCGTTTGCGGCTGGCGCAGCGCATCCTCGCCGAAGCCGCAGACGCCGCTCCAGCGAGCGATGAGCGTCAGCGCAGTCTGCTCGAACTGGAAGGATTGGGTGCTGAGCATTGGGGCTCGGCAGACGCGCAGGAGTACGTGGAGCGCCTGCGGCAAGAGTGGGACGGCGGCCATTGAACCTTGAGGCCTTTTCGGCGGTCACCAAGCTTGGCCTCGATACTGCGCCCCTGATCTATCTGGTCGAACGGCATCCAACCTTCGGCCCCCTCGTGCGCACCCTCGTCGAGCGAGCAGAGGGCGGTGGCATCGAGTTCATCTCCTCAACGTTGACCCTCACCGAGGTGCTGAGCCTGCCGCTCGAACGGAACGACGAGGCCACGGTCAGCGCCTATCGCTCGATACTTCTCCATAGCCCCTATCTGCACCTGCGGCCCATCGACCTCGAATCCGCCGAGCGGGCGGCCCGTCTCCGAGCGACTCATCGCTTGAAGACTCCCGACGCGCTCCAGGTTGCGGTGGCCAGCCAAGCCGGCTGTGAAGCCTTCCTGACCAACGACCGCTCCCTGCGCCGGGTGACCGAGATCAAGGTCCTGGTGCTTGCAGATCTGATCTAGTGTAGTGCGCCCTAATTAGGAATCCTTATATGCGGTTCGTACGTATCGTCCTGTGGGAGGATTGGGACGATGCGGATCGCACCGTTGGTTCTGGTTTCGCCGGAGGAAAGGCGGCAGTTGGAGGCCTATGCCCGAGGCCGCAGCACGCCGACGCGTCTGGTGCAGCGCGCGAAGATCGTCTTGCTGGCCGCCGAGGGCAAGGAGAATCGGGAAATTGCCGAAAGTCTTGGCATCATGCGGCATACCGTCGGACGTTGGCGGAGCCGCTTTTGCCAGTTCGGCCTGAGCGGGATCGAGAAAGACGCGCATCGAAGTGGGCGCCTGCCGAGCCTGTCCCAGGGCTTGCTACGGAAGATCGTGCGCAAGACAACGCAAGAGACGCCGCAGGACGGCACTCATTGGAGCACGCGGAGCATGGCCGAGGCGGTCGGGGTCAGCGCCTCGACGGTGCGCCGGGTCTGGCAGCGGCACGGCCTCAAGCCTCATCGGGTGCGGACCTTCAAGCTGAGCAACGATCGACGCTTTGTCGAGAAAATGGAAGATGTCATCGCGCTCTATCTCAACCCGCCAGAGCACGCCCTCGTCTTGTGTGCCGATGAGAAGAGCCAGATCCAGGCTCTTGATCGGACTCAACCCGGCCTGCCGATGAAGAAGGGCCGCTGCGGCACGATGACGCACGACTACAAGCGCAATGGCACCACGACGTTATTCGCGGCCTTGAGTACGCTGGACGGTAAAGTCATCGGTAGCTGCATGCCGAGGCACCGCCACCAGGAGTGGTTGAAGTTCCTCAAACAAATCGATCGGGAGACACCCGCAGCCAAGCAAATCCACCTGATCGCCGACAACTATGGCACCCACAAGCACGCGGTCGTTCTACGCTGGATCGCTCGGCATCCGCGATTTCACCTTCATTTCACTCCGACCAGTGCCTCCTGGCTCAACATGGTCGAACGCTTCTTCCGACACCTGACCGAGAAGCAAATTTCCCGTGGAGTGTTCCGCAGTGTCGACCAGCTCGAATCCGCGATTCTGGGGGCGATCGAGCGGCACAACTCTGATCCTAAACCCTACATCTGGACGGCTAAGGCTGCTGACATCCTCGAAAAGGTCAAGAGAGCACGTCTCAGACTGAATAAGGTCCCATCTGTGTGACGCACTACACTAGAAGAATCGTTTCGGCCTGCCGCCGGACCCCTGGCCGCTGTCGCTGAAAACGGCTGGCCGGCGGTTCAGGCGGGGGTGAGGCCGGATTGGGGGTCGCGGCGGGCGCGGCTGTCGGTGCGGTAGAGGCGGGCGCCGGGGTGCGGGCTCCAGGGATCAGGGAGGAAGCGCTCGGCGGTGAGGTCGGCGCGGCCCAGGTAGCCGCGGGCGACGCCGGCGCCGCCGACGAAGAGCTGGCCGACCTCGCCGGCGGCGACGGGCTGCAGGCTGCCGTCCAGGAGGTGGAGCTGGGCGTCGGCGGGGGCCAGGGCGGCGGCGGCCTGGGGGTCGCCGGCCAGGTGGCGGGCCAGCGCCGGGGCGCAGTGCAGGTGGGTGGTGGCGCGGCCGGCGAGCGCGGCTTGCAGGCTGGGGTGGGCGGCGGCGGGAGCATGGGCTGCGGTGGGCGGCGCGGGCGTAGTGCGGCGGCGCAGTTGGTCCAGGTTGCCCAGGGCGGCCAGCACGTCGTCGGTCGGGGCGCCGAAGTCGATCAGGCAGGCGACCTCATCCACCTCCATGCGGCGCAGGCGTTCCAGGGTGCGGGCGCAGCTGTCGGGTGTGCCGATCAGGCCCGAGCCCTCGGCGACGTAGCGGTCGTAGGCGCGGCCGACCAGCAGGTCCAGTTGGGCGCCGGCCAGATCCTTGGGATCGCTGTCCAGGCCGACGCTGGCGGCCAGCGAGCGCAGCAGGCCGAAGGAGGTCTTGAGGTAGGCGCTGAGCGGTTCGCGCACCACGCGGTGCACTTCGTCCAGGGTGGCGCCGACGTAGGTGTGGAGCATCACCGTCACGGTGCCGATGCCGGGGTGGCCGGCCTGGCGCCAAGCCTGGCGATAGACGCGGATCTTGCTTGCCACTTCGTCGGCTTCCTGGCCCAGCATGTGGGTCAGGACGCCGGCGCCGACCTCGCCGGCCAGGCGGAAGGTTTCGGGGTTGCCGGCGGCGGTGACCCAGACCGGCAGCTCGGGTTGCACCGGCCGCGGGAAGATGCGCACCGGCACCTGGTTGCCGGCGCCGCCGGGCAGGCTCAGGGCTTCGCCGCGCCACAGGCGGCGGACGGTTTCGATGCCGCGCGTCATCACCTCCTGGCGGTCGGCGTAGGCGGCGGGATTGAGCACGAAGTCGTTGGCGTGCCAGCCCGAGGCGAACGACACGCCGACGCGGCCGCCCGACAGGTTGTCGACCAGCGACCACTCTTCGGCGACCAGCAGCGGGTTGTGCAGCGGCAGGACGACGCTGCCGGCGCGGATGAGCAGGCGCTCGGTCGACGCGGCGATGGCGGCGCTCATCACCGCCGGGCTGGGGTAGAGGCCGCCGAACTCGTGGAAGTGGCGCTCCGGCGTCCAGATGGCGTGGAAGCCATTGCGGTCGCCAAAGCGCGCCCCTTCGAGCACCAGGCGATAGTGGTCGGCGGTCTTGCCCGCGGTGTAGTTGCCAAAATAGAACAGGCTGAAGGCCAGCGGGCGGTCGGCGGGGCTGGCGGCGGCCGTGGCGGCAGCGGCGGTGGCCGTGGGGGAAGCGACGGTGGCGGCTCGTGCGCCCGGCGCATCGTGGGTCGTCGCGACGGCCCGCGTGGCTGCGGGCTGGTCGCCGTCGAGCCGCAGCGGGCCTTCCCGCAACAGCGTCCACAGCATCTCGACGGGCTCCAGGTCGGGCGCGGATGGACCTGTCGGCGCGCCGGCCATGCTTGCTTCGCCGGCGTCGCTGGCCGGGTTGGCGGCGCCGTGGTCGTCCGGGCGTCCGTCGCCGGCGGCCAGCAGGCCGGCGAGGGTGCTGTGGCTGACCATTATGCCGTGAGGGAGACCGGTTGCGCCGGAGCGGTAGAGCACCCAGGCAAGGCTGTCGCCGGTGACGGCCGGCGGGGGAGGCGCCGTCGGCGATGATGGCGAGGGGCTGGGCGCGCCGGCGGCGGCTGGCTCTGGATCGCCCAGCCACACGACCGGCACGCGGTGCGGCGGCAGGCGGCGTGCCAGCGACCGATGGAGGAGGATGGCCTTGGGACGGGCGGCGCCCAGGATCTGCGCCAGGCGTCCCGGCGGCTGGGTGGCATCCAGGCAGGCGCAGGCGCCGCCCGCTTTCAGCACGGCCAGGAGCGCCACCGGCAGATCCGGCGAGCGCGGTACCAGCACGGCGACGATCGCTTCGGCGCCCACGCCCAGCTGGCGCAGGCGGGCCGCCAGGTCGCCGGCATTGGCGTCCAGCTCCGCCCAGGTGAGCGAGCGGTCAGAGCCGGTGACGGCGACGTCGCCGGGCGCCGCCGCGACGCGGGCGGCCAGCAGGCTGACAAGGGTGCGATCGGGCTGTTCGCTCATCGGGCGTAGGGACTTGCGATCGGCGGCTGCGACGCCGGCAGACGATACCATGCCGGGCCCCCGGCTTGGACAGGTAAAGCCCTGCTTGCCAAGCATTTGGCGCGCTTCAGGGGAGGCCTGCCGGGAGCTTCCCAAGATCTGTCGCCCATCTAAGGAACGAAGTTGGTAAAGTGCTGGCGCCGGTGCCCGCCACCTCCGGCAGTCGTGCAACTGCGATCTCGCAGGAAGGAGATCCTCGGTGAGTCAGCGATCCGGCGGTGGTCCGGGGTGGCGAAGGGATGATTTGCTGCGGACGTTGCGCCACATTGCGGCGCGCGTCCTGGGACAAACCACCGCTGCCGCAGGCTCCAGCCCTGCCGGCATTGCTCCCGGTCCCAATCCTGCCGCTCCAGCTGGCCCTGCTGCCTCCCCCCGCTCTGCTGCCGCTGACACTGCGCTGCCGGCCGACCGCTCGCTGGTCGCCCTGGGCCTGGACTCCCTGACCGCCGCCGAGCTGGCGGACGCCATCCACCAAGAGCTGGGCGCACAGGTCGATCCGGCGGTGCTGCTCCAGGGAGCCAGCCTGCGCGACCTCGCCCGGCAGATCCGACAAGCGAGCCCGCAGCGCGTCGCCGCGGCGACGCCAGGCGCCGGTGCGTCGCCGTCGACGCTCGCCGTACCCGGCTCCGGCGACCCCGCGCCGGCTGCCGCGGTGTCGCGCCGCGCCTCCGTCAGACCCGCAAAGCGCGCCGCCGCGGGCTTGCCGTACACGAAAGCTTCCATCGCGCCCGAGGCAGGCGAGGGACCGCCCGGCACATCGGCGAGTCCCGATCCGGTCGCGCCGGCTGCCGGCTCGCCGGAACCTGGATCGCCTGGCGCCGCGGTGGAGGGTGAGCCCGCGTCGTGGGGGCAGCGCGCGCTGTGGTTGATCGACCGCATGGCTCCTGGCAACTCCGCCTATGTGATCGCCGGCGCGGCGTGTGTGCGGGGTCCGCTGGCCGCGGGCCGGCTGCGCCGGGCCGGCGATGCGCTGGTGGCCCGCCATGAGGCGCTGCGCGCTACGTTTGCGCCGGCGTCGGGCGCGGTGACCCATGTGGCGCCGGCCGCGGCGCGGTGCGAGTTCGTGCAACAGGAGGCCGCCGGCTGGAGCGCGGCGGCGCTGGTCGCCGAGCTGACGCGTGCGGCCTACCAGCCGTTCGACCTGGCCCGCGGGCCGCTGCTGCGGCTGGTGACGCTGCGGCGCGGTCCGCGCGAGCATTGGATTGCGCTTGCGGTGCATCACGTCGCCGCCGACTTCTGGTCGTTGGGAGTGCTGCTGGCCGAGCTGGGGACGGTTTTGGGCGGCAAGCGGCTGCCGCCGCTGGTCCACGACTACGGCGACTTCGTGCGCGCCGAGGCGGCGCGGCTGGCGGGTGCCGAAGGCGAGCGGCTGCGGGCGTTCTGGGCGGCGGCGCTGCCGGCGGGGACGCCGGTGCTCGATCTGCCCACCGATCGGCCGCGGCCGGCGTTGCAGACCTTCCGCGGCGCTTCGCGGGCGGTGCGGCTCCCGCCGCGGCTGAGCGACGGGCTGCGGGCGATCGGCCGCGCGGCGGGCGCCACGCCGTTCATGACGCTCGGCGCGCTGTTCGCCGCGTTGCTGCACCGCTGCACGGGCCAGGACCAGGTGCTGCTGGGGACTCCCACTTCGGGGCGGTCGGGGGCGGCGGCGGCCGGCGTGGTCGGCTACTGCGTCAATCCGGTCGTGGTGCGCGCCGACCTGGCGGGAGACCCCGACTTCGGCGCGCTGCTGCGCCGCTTCCGGGATACCGCCTTGGCGGCGTTCAGCCACCAGAAGATGCCGTTCCCGCTGATTGCCGAGCGGCTGGCGGCGGAGCGGGACCCCAGCCGGCCGGCGGTCTTCCAAGTCGCCTTCGGTCTGTATCGCGAGCGGCGCAACGCCGGCATGGGGCTGGCGGGCCTGGCCTTGGGGCGGGCCGGCGTGCAGCTCGACCTTGGCGGGCTGGCCCTTGAGTCGGTGCCGCTGGAACGCCCGGGCGCTGTCTTCGAGCTGAGCCTGTCGATGGCCGAGATCGACGGCGCCTTCGAGGGCGTCCTGGAGGTCAACCGCGACCTGTTCGACCCCGCCACCGCGCTGCGCCTGCTGGGCCGCCTGTGCACCCTGGCGGCGTCCGTGGCGGGCGATGGCGGCGATGGCGAGGATGGCAGGGGTGGCATCGATGGCCGCGGTGGCCGCGGGCAGCGGATCTCGCAGCTGGCCTGGCTGAGCGCCGCCGAGCGGCAGCAGCTGTGGGAGTGGAACGATTCGGCGGCGGCCTATCCGCTGGGCTTCTGCCTGCACCAGCTGATCGCCGCGCAGGCGCGGCGCACCCCCCAGGCGATCGCGGTCGAAGCGCCGCGGGCGGCCAGCCGGGAGGCGTCGGCCGGCGGCGGCTCCGCGGCCGCCGATGCCGCCTCTGACAGCGCCTGGGAAAGTCTGACCTATCGCGAGCTCGATGCCCGCGCCGGGCTGCTGGCGCGACACCTGCGCCAGCTGGGGGTCGGGCCCGAGACGGTGGTGGCGATCGCCGCGGAGCGCTCGCTGGCGATGGTCGTGGGTCTGCTCGGCATCCTCAAGGCCGGCGGCGCCTACCTGCCGCTCGACCCGGACTATCCGCCCGCCCGGCTGCTCTACATGCTGGAGGATTCGGGCGCGCAGGTCCTGCTGCACCAGGGCGCCGCGGCGCGGTGGGTGCCCGGCGCAGGCGCGGTGCGCGCCGTCCACCTGGACGATCCCGCCGCGCCCTGGTGTGGCGGCGCGCGGCCGGATGCGGCAGCGGCGGGGGTTGGGCCGGAAGCGCCCGAAGCGTCCGAAGTGCCGGATACGCAGGGTTGCGCGGACGCTCCGGCGGTGCTCGCCGACGGGCCGGCGAGCCTTGCGGGCAGCGGCGCCGGCGCCAGCCCGGGCAACCTGGCGTACGTGATCTACACGTCGGGTTCGACGGGGCGGCCGAAGGGGACGATGAACACCCACCGCGGCATCGTCAACCGGCTGCTCTGGATGCAGGAGCGCTACCGGCTGGCGGCCGACGACCGGGTGCTGCAAAAGACGCCCGCCAGCTTCGACGTCTCGGTGTGGGAGCTGTTCTGGCCGCTGCTGACCGGCGCGCGGCTGGTGATGGCCGCGCCGGGCGGACAGCGCGACAGCGCCTACCTGCTGCGCACCATGGCCGAGCGCGACGTCACCACCGTGCATTTCGTGCCGGCGATGCTGCGCGCCTTCCTGGACTACCTGGCAGCGATCGATGCAGCCGGCGCAACCGATGCGGGCAAGGCGACCGATTCGGTCAAAGCGACCGATGCGATCACCGCGATCCGCGCGACCGATGCGGCAAACGCGATCGACCGAACCGCTGTGATTGTCGCGATCGCATCCGGCACTGGCGTTGGCCCCAGCGATACCGGCGCTGCGGCCGTTGAGCCGCCGGCGCCGCTTGCGCCGCCGCGGCTGCGCCGCCTGCGGCGAGTCATCGCCAGCGGCGAGGCGCTGCCGTTTGAGCTCCAGCAGCAGGCCCACGCGCTGCTGGGCGCGCCGCTGCACAACCTGTACGGCCCGACCGAAGCGGCGGTGGACGTGACGTTCTGGCCGTGCGACCCGGGCAGCGAGCGGCACCTGGTGCCGATCGGGCGGCCGGTGGGCAACACCGCGATCCACCTGTTGGACCGCCGCGGCCAGCTGGTGGGCACCGGCGTTGCCGGCGAGCTGCACATCGGCGGCGTGCAGCTGGGGCGCGGCTACCTGGGCCGGCCGGACCTGACCGCGGCGCGCTTCGTGCCCGATCCGCTGGCCGCCGCGCCGGACCAGGCGGGGTCGCGTCTCTATCGCACCGGCGACCTGGCCCGCCACCTGGCGGACGGCGCGATCGACTACCTGGGCCGCGCCGACGACCAGGTGAAGGTCCGCGGCTTTCGCATCGAGCTGGGGGAGATCGAATCCGTGCTGGCGGCCCACCCGGCGGTCGGCGCGGTGGCGGTGGTGGCGCGCGCCCTGACGGCGCGGGCCGGCGGCGCCGCCGGCCTCGGCGCCCCCGGCGGCGACGCGGACCGCCAGCTGGTCGCCTACGTGGCGCCGCCCGCAGCCGAGGCCGCGGCCCTGCCACCGATTGCGGACCTGCGCGCATGGCTGGCGGCAAAGCTTCCCGAGCACATGGTGCCGGCCCGCTTCGTGCTGCTGGCGCGGCTGCCGCTGACGCCGAGCGGCAAGCTGGATCGCAAGGCGCTGCCCGCGCCCGGCCGCGAGCCGGGGACGGCCGGCGGCGGCGGCGCGGCGCCCCGCACCCCGGTCGAGGCGATCCTGGCCGGCCTGTTCGCCGAGGTGCTGTCCATCCCGCCGCCGGCGGACGGCCAGGACGGCCCGCCGGTGGGCATTCACGACAGCTTCTTCGCCCTGGGCGGCCATTCGCTGCTCGGCACGCGCCTGCTGTCGCGGGTGCGGCGGGACCTCGGCGTCGAGCTGCCGCTGGCCGCGGTGTTTCAGAACCCGACGGTCGCCGGCCTGGCGCAGCTGGTTGCCGCCGCCGATCCCGCCGATCCCGCCGATGTCGCACATGCCGCGGGCCGCGGCATTGCCGGCGATTTGAGCGTGGAAGGCGGTTTCGACTTTCCCGGCGGCCCCGCCGCCGGCCCAGAGGCCACGGCAGGCGTGGCCGGCGGAGAGCTCGGAGAGGGTGCGGCCGGCGGGGCGCCGGGCACCCAGGTGAAGCGGGTCCTGGCGACGCTGTTCGCGGAGGTGCTGGAGCTGGCGCCGGGCGGCGCGGCGGCGGCGCCGGCGGTCGGCGAGGACGATAACTTCTTTGCCCTGGGCGGCCACTCGCTGCTGGCCGCGCGGCTGCTGGTGCGGGTGCGCCGCCAGCTCGGTGTGGAGCTGCCGGTGTCGGCGGTGTTCCAGAACCCGACGGTTGCCAGCCTGGCGCGGCGGATCGCCGCGACGCCGCTGGCGACCGGCACGGCGGCGGCAATCCTTCCGGCGGAGCGCGGCGCCGGCGGGCTGCCGCTGTCGTTCGCGCAGGAGCGGCTCTGGCTGCTGGAGTCGCTGGCGCCGGGCAGCGGCACGTATCACGTTCCCGCGGCAGCCCGGTTGACCGGCAACCTGGCGCCGGCGGCGCTGGCGGCGGCGCTCGGCGAGATCGTCCGCCGTCACGAGGCGCTGCGCACCTGCTTCACGCTCGCGGCCGACGGCGGGCCGCGTCAGCACGTGCTGCCCTGGCGCCCGCTCACCCTGCCGCTATGCGACCTGGCGGTGCTGCCGCCGGCGCCGCGCACCGCCGAGGCGACGCGGCTGCTCCAGCAGCTGGCGGCGCTGCCCTTCGACCTGGGCGCCAGCCCGCGAGCTGAGGCGAGTGCCGGCGGGCCACCGCGGTCCGCCGGCCGAGCTCAGGCGAGTGCCGGCGGGCCACCGGGGCCGGCCGGCCTGCTGCGCGCCAGCCTGGTGCGGCTGGCGGCGGGCGAGCACCTGCTGCTGCTCGCCCTGCACCACATCGCCGCCGACGGCTGGTCGATGGGAGTGCTGCTGCGCGAGCTGGCGGCGCTCTATCCGGCGGCGTGCTCCGGCCGGGTCGCGGCGCTGCCGCCCCTGCCAATCCAATATGCTGACTTCGCCGTCTGGCAGCGCGCATGGCTGAACCCCGAACGGCTGGCCGCGGCGCTCGCCCCCTGGCGCCAGGCGTTGACCGGCGCACCGGCCCAGCTGGATCTGCCGGTCGACTTTCCGCGTGCGAGTTCCCCTCCTGCCAGCGGGTCAGGCGCCGGGCGCGGCGGCGCCGCCGGCGAGGCCATCGTTGTACCGGCCGGCCGGCGCGGCGCCGCGGTTGCCTTCGTGGTGGATGCGCCGCTTGCCGGCGCGGCGGCGGCGCTGGCCGCCGCGGCGGGGGCGACGCCGTTCATGCTGTTCGTGGCAGTCTGGGGCGCCGTGCTGGCGCGGCTTTCGGGACGGCAGGATCTGCTGGTCGGCACCGTGGTGGCCAACCGCTCGCAGGTCGAGGTGGAGCCGCTGATCGGCTGCTTCGTCAACACCCTGGCGTTGCGCTGCGACCTTGCCGGCAACCCCGACGTGGGGAGCCTTCTGGCGCGGACGCGGGCGACGACGCTGGCCGCGCTCAAGCACCAGCAGCTGCCGTTCGAAAAGCTGGTCGAAGACCTGGCGCCGGCGCGCGAGGGCCTGCGCACGCCGCTGGTCGAAACGGTGCTGGTGCTGCAGAACGCGGCGCTCGACCTGCGGCTGCCCGGCCTTGGCATCGAGGTGATCCAGGCGCCCACCCTTGCCGCCAAGTTCGACCTTACGCTGTTCCTCACGCCGCGCGGCGACCAGCTGGCCGGCTCGCTGGAATACGCGACCGGCCTGCTGCTGCCGGCGACCGCCGAGCGCATCGCGGGCTACTTCGTCACCCTGCTGGCGGCGATGACCGGCGCTGCCGCCGGCGCGCGGGTGCTGGAGCTGCCGCTGCTGGCGCCGGCCGAGCAAGCCCAGCTGCTGCGCGCCTCCCCGGCGGGACGCGGCAGTCGGACCACCCGCATCGTGATCGACCGCTGGGGTGGCCTGGCGCCGCCGGGCGCGCGCGGCGAGCTGTGCCTGGGCGGCGACTTCGCCGGCGGCCCGCGGCAGCCCGCGGCGGCGGCGGCGCGACTGGTGCCCGATCCCTTCGCAATCCGGCCGGGCGCGCGCCTGCGGCGCACCGGCCGCGCGGCGCGGCTGCTGCCATCGGTGGCCGCGGCGGCCGGCACCGGGTCAGGATGGCGGGTCGAGATGATGGCCTCGCCCTTGCCGGTACCCCGCGTCGGCGGGGCGACCGGCGGCCGCGCGGGCCTGTTCGCCGGCCGGTCCGACCCGTCCGCCGGCGGCGGCGGCGGCGCGGCGCTGCGCGGTGCGGTCGAGCCGCGGCTGGCGGCGGTGTGGCAGGAGCTGCTGGGTGTCGACCATGTGGGTCCCGGCGCCAATTTCTTTACCCTTGGCGGCCATTCGCTGCTCGCCGCGCGGCTGTTGCTGCGGGTGCGGAAGACCTTCGGCGTCGAGCTGCAGCTGCGCGCGGTGTTCGACGCGCCGACCCTGGCGGGGCTGGCGGCGGTCATCGCCGCGGCGCTGGGCACGCGGCCGTCGCGGCCGCCCCTGGTGCCGCTCGCCCCGGAGGCGCGGCGCGGACTGTTGCCGGTGAGCTTCGCGCAGGAGCGGATGTGGTTTCTCGATCAGCTGGAACCGGGCAGCGCCGCCTACAACATGCCGGGGGTGCTGCGGCTGGCCGGGCCGCTCCACGTTGCGGCGCTGGCCGGCAGCCTGGACGGCGTGCGCCGCCGCCACGAGGCGCTGCGCACGCACTTCGTGGCGCACGGCGGCACGGTGCGGGCGCTGGCCGGCGCGCCGGAGGCGGCGGCGCAGGTGCTGCCGCTGGTCGACCTGTCCGCCCTGCCGCCGGCGCGCGCCGAGCAGGCGGCGGCGGGCCTGGCGCAGGCCGAGGCGCGGCGGCCCTTCGACCTGGGAGCCGGTCCGGGAGCTGAGGCGAGTGCCGGCGGGCCCCTGCGGCCGGCCGGCCTGCTGCGCGCCGCCGTGGTGCGGCTGGCGGCGGAGCGGCACTGGCTGCTGCTGACCATGCACCACATCGTCAGCGACGGCTGGTCGCTCGACCTGCTGGCGCGCGAGGTGGCGGCGCTGTATAGCGCGCAGCTGCTGCGCCGGCCGGCGGTCTTGCCGCGGTTGCCGGTGCAGTACGCCGACTTTGCCCATTGGCAGCGGCAGTGGCTGCGCGGCGAAACCCTCGCCGCCGAGCTGGCCTGGTGGCGCGAGCAGCTGGCGGGCGCCCGCGGCCCTGCGCCGCAGCTGGCGCTGCCGCTGGACCGCCCGCGGCCGGCGGCGGCGACCTCGCGCGGCGCCCAGCGCACCGTCGCCGTGCCGGCCCCGGTGGCGGCGGCGATCGGGGCGCTCGCCGCCGGGCAGGGCGCGACCCTGTTCATGACCCTGCTGGCCGCCTTCGCCGCCCTGATGGCGCGCGTCGGCGGCCAGACCGACGTCGTGCTGGGCACGCCGGTCGCCAACCGCGGATTGATCCAGCTGGAGGACCTGATCGGCCTGTTCGTCAACACCCTGGTGCTGCGCCTGGACCTGGGCGGCGACCCCGGGTTCGCGCCGGTCGTGGCGCGCGTCCGCGGCACGGTGCTGGCCGCCGCCGCGCACCAGGAGGTCCCCTTCGAGAAGCTGGCCGGCGACCTGGCACCGCAGCGCGGCGGCGCCGAGACGCCGTTCTTTCAGGCGGTGTTCGCCCTGCAGCCGGAGCTGCCGGCGCCGGCGCTGGCCGGCCTTGCCGTCGAGCCGGTCGCCGCCGCCACCGGCACCGCCAAGTTCGACCTGTCGCTGGTGGTCACGCCGGCGGCGGCGCTCGGCGGCGGCCTGGCGGCGACCTGGACCTACCGCAGCGACCTCTTCGATGCCGCCACGATCGCGCGCCTGGCCGGCCAGTGGCTGACGCTGCTGGACGGCATCGCCGCCGGCATGCGGGCGCCGTTCCCGGTGCCGCTGTCGCGCCTGCCGCTGTTGTCGCCGGCGGAGCTGCACCAGCTGCGCTGGGAATGGAGTGCCACACCCTGGCCGGCGGCCGGCGGCCAGGGCGGGGACGACGAGCTGGTCCATGTGCCCGTCGCGCGCCAGGCGGCGCGCCGGCCCGACGCGGTGGCGGTGGTCGCGCCGGCGGCGGATGGCGGTGCCGGCCAGGCGCTCACCTATGGTGCGTTGGAGGCGTGGGCGGACCGGCTGGCCGGGGCGCTGGCGGCGCGCGGCAGCGGTGGCGGCGGTGGCGGCGGGGGTGGCGAAGAGATCGTCGGCATCTGCTGCGAACCCGGTTGCGGCCTGGTCGCCGGCCTGCTGGCCATCCTCAAGCGCGGCGCCGCCTATCTGCCGCTCGACCCGGCCCACCCGCGCGAGCGCCTGGCGCAGGTCCTCCGCGACGCGGCGGTGCGGCACGTGCTGGTCGAGCCGCACCTGGCGGATCGGCTGCCCGCCACCGTCCAGGCGCTGCCGGTCGATCGTCCGCCGCCACCGTCTGCCGCCGCGGCGCCGGCGGCGGTCTGGCCGCTGAGCACCGCCTACGTGCTGTACACCTCGGGCTCGACCGGGATGCCCAAGGGCGTCGCGGTGTCCCATCGCGCGGTGGCCAACCGCCTGCAATTCCAGCTGACCGATTTCGCGCCGGGGGCGGTGGTCCTGCAGCGCACGCGCCTGGGCTTCGACATCTCGGTGGTCGAGATCTTCGGCGCGCTGTGGGCGGGCGCCACCATGGTGGTGGTGCCCGCGGCACGCCAGCAGGACGCCGCCTGGCTGGCGCTGCTGATCGGCGCGCACCAGGTGACCAACGCCAACCTGCCGCCGGCGCTGCTGCCGGCGGTGTTCGCGGAGCCGGCTTTCACCGCCAGCCGCGCCCTGCGCCGCGTGGTGACCGGTGGCGAGAAAGTGTCCGGCGACCTGCCGCGGCGCTTCTTTGCCGCCATGCCCGGCGCCGCGCCGGCGCTCGCTTCGCGCTACGGTCCGACCGAGACGACCATCTCGGTGTCGCAGACCGGCTGCGGGCCGCACGCGCGGTTCGCCGCGACGGTGCCGTTGGGGCGGCCGATCGCCGGCGCCCGCTTCTACGTGCTCGACCGCGAGCAGCGGCTGCTGCCGGCCGGGGTCGCCGGCGAGCTGGCGATCGGCGGCGTCTGCCTGGCGCGCGGATACCTGGGGCGCCCCGACCTGACCGCGGCGGCGTTCGTCCCCGATCCGTTCGCCGGCGCGGACGATGCGGACGGCGCCGGCGGCACGGCGGGGGAGCGCCTGTACCGCACCGGCGACCTGGTGCGCCTGGGCGCCGCCGGCGCCTTCGAGTTCCTGGGCCGCATCGATCGCCAGGTCAAGATCCGCGGCTTCCGCCTGGAGCTGGGAGAGGTCGAGGCGGCGCTGGTCCGCCATCCGGCGGTCAGCCAGGCGGCGGTGGTCGACCTGGACGAGCCCGCCGGCGGCGGCAAGCGGCTGGTGGCCTACGTGGTGGCGCCCGCCGGCCTGGACGATCCGCGCCAGCTGCGCACCTTCCTGGCCGGCCAGCTGCCCGCCTACATGGTGCCTTCGGCAGTGGTGCCGCTGTCGCGCCTGCCGCTCACCGCCAACGGCAAGCTCGACCGCGCCGCGCTGCCGGCGCCGGCGTGGGGCGAGGCGGCGGGCGCCGGCGCCCCGCGCACGCCGCCGCGCACGCCGCTGGAGGCGGCGCTTTCCGCCATCTGGGCCGAGGTGCTGGGGCTGGGCAAGCGGCCGGCCGGAGCTGCTTTCGGCATCGACGACGACTTTTTCGACCTGGGCGGCCATTCGCTGCTGGCGACACAGGTGATGTCGCGCGTGCGCCAGGCGTTCGCCGTCGACCTGCCGCTGCGGGCGCTGTTCGACCAGCCGACCGTCGCCACCCTCGCCGCGGCGATCGCCGCCGCCCGCGGCGAGGGGCCGGCGGCGCCGGGCGGCGGCATGACGTTGCCGGCGCCGGTGGAACCGGGGGCGCCGCCCGCCGGCGTGGCCGCGGTGTCCGCCGGCGTGCTCAGCCATGCCCAGGAACGCCTGTGGTTTCTCGATCAGCTGGTGCCCGGCAGCGCCGTGTACAACATCCCCGGCGCCCTGCTGTTCCACGGTCGGCTGCACCCGGCGCTGCTGGCGGCCTGTTTGGACGAGATCGTCCGCCGCCACGACGTCCTGCGCTCGGTCTACCCCGCGGGCGCCGGCCGGCCGGTTTCCGTCGTCCGCGCGCGGCTCGACCTGGCGCTGCCGCTGGTCGACCTGTCGGCGCTTGCCGCCGGCGCTGCTCACGCCGATCGCGCCGGGGCCGCCGCCTGGGTGCTGGCAACCGATTTTGCCAACCGGCCGTTCGATCTTGCCGCCGGGCCGCTGCTGCGCGGCGCGCTGCTGCGCCTGGACGCCGGCGAGCACCTGCTGGTACTGGTGCTGCATCACATCGTGTCGGACGGCTGGTCGACCGCGATCCTGGTGCGCGAGCTGTGCGCGCTCTATGCAGCTGCCGCGGCGGGGCAGCCGTCGCCGCTGCCGCCGCTGCCGATGCAGTACGCCGACTTCGCCCGCTGGCAGCGCGGCTGGCTGGCAGGGGAGGTGCTGGCGGCGCAGCTGGCCTTCTGGCGCCAGGCGCTGGCCGGCGCGCCGGCACACCTGGCGCTGCCCGCCGACCGGCCGCGGCCGCCGGTTGCGACAGGCCGCGGTGGGTGGTTGCGCCAGGAGCTTGCGGCGCGCAGGGTCGAGGAGCTGCGGCGGTGCTGCCGGCAGAGCGGCGCGACGCTGTTCATGGGCCTGCGCGCCGTCCTGGACGTGCTGCTGCACCGCCTTGCCGGCGTCGACGACGTGGTGGTCGGCTCGCCCATCGCCAACCGCGAGCGCGTCGACGTCGAGGGGCTGATCGGCTGCTTTGCCAACGTCCTGGCGGTGCGCACGCGGCCCCACGGCGGCGCTGACTTTGGTGTACAGCTGGAACAGGTGCGGCAGGCGAGCCTGGCGGCGTACGCCCACCAGGACATGCCTTTCGAAAAGCTGGTCGAAGCGCTGGCGCCGCGCCGCGAGCTGGGTGCCACGCCGCTGTTCCAAGTCGCCCTGGTGCTGCAAAACCAATCCACCGGCGCCGCCGAGGCGCGGGCCGTCCTGCCGGCGGCCGTGCCTGGCGGGCCGCCGCGCCTCAGCCTGGAGCTGCGCCCGATCGAGGTGCACGCCGCCCGTTTCGACCTGACCGTGATCGCGTTCGAGACGCCCCAGGGCCTGTCGCTGATCTTCGAGCACAGCCGCGACCTGTTCGACGCCGCCACCGTCAAGCGCTGGGCGCACCTCTTCCAGACGCTGCTGGCGGCGGCCGCCGGCGACCCGGCGCGACGCCTGGACGAGCTGCCGCTGCTCGACGCGAGCGAGCGCCACCAGCTGCTGGTCGAATGGGGCGCCTGGGGCGGCGCCGGCGCACCCCAGCCGGCGGGCGACGAGTGGACCCTGGACCGCCGCTTCGCCGCCGCCGCCGCCGCCGCTCCCGACGCGGTGGCGGTGGTCTGCGACGGCGACAGCCTGACCTACGGCGCGCTCGATCGCCGCGCCAACCAGCTGGCGCGCCTGCTGCGGCGGCTGGGCGTCGCGGCGGAAACTCCGGTGGCGCTCTGCCTGGACCGCGGGCTCGAGATGGTGATCGCCGTCGTCGCCATCCTGAAGGCCGGCGGCGCCTACGTGCCGCTCGACCCCGCCTACCCGCGGGAGCGGCTGCGCTTCATCGCCGGTGACGCCCTGGCCGGGGTCGCAAGCCCGGTGGTGGTGACGCGGCGCCAGCTGGCGCCGCTGTTCGGCGCCGAGCCGGTGGCCCCTGCGGCCCCTGCGGTCCGCTTGGTGCTGGTGGATGCGGACGGCGCCCGCATCGCCGCCGAGCGGGGCGGCGAGCTGGCGGCGCCGCGCGCCGCGCCGCAGGGCCTGGCGTACGTGATCTACACCTCGGGCTCGACCGGCAAGCCCAAGGGGGTGATGGTCACCCACGCCAACGTCGGCCGCCTGCTGCGCACTACCGCCGGCGACTTCGCCTTTGGCCGCGGCGACGTGTGGACGCTCTTCCATTCGATCGCCTTCGACTTTTCGGTCTGGGAGCTGTGGGGGGCGCTGCTCCACGGCGGCCGCCTGGTGATCGTGCCGTATTGGGTCAGCCGCTCGCCGCAGGCCCTGCTGCGCCTGTTGGGCGAGCAGCAGGTGACGGTGCTCAACCAGACCCCCAGCGCCTTCCGCCAGCTGATCGAGGCCGACCGGAACGATGCGGCCGGCGACGCGGCGCGACAACCGCTGGCGCTGCGCTGGGTGATTTTCGGCGGCGAGGCGGTGGACGTCGGCAGCCTGGCTCCCTGGCTGGCGCGTCATGGCGATGCGTCGCCGGCGCTGGTCAACATGTACGGCATCACCGAGACGACGGTGCACGTCACCAGCCGCACGCTGCGCTCGGCCGACCTGGCGGCGCCGGGGCGGAGCCCGATCGGCCGCGGATTGGGCGACCTGCGGCTGGTCCTGGCGGACGCGGCGGCGCGGCCGGTGCCGCTGGGCGTGGCGGGGGAGCTCTACGTCGGCGGCGCGGGGGTGGCGCGCGGCTACCTGGGCCGCCCCGAGCTGACCGCCGCGCGGTTCGTGCCCGACGGGTGGAGCGGCGTCGCGGGCGCGCGGCTGTACCGCACCGGCGACCTGGCGCGCTGGGGGAGCGACGGCGGCCTGGAGTACCTGGGCCGCATCGATCACCAGGTCAAGATCCGCGGTTTCCGCATCGAGCTGGGCGAGATCGAAGCGGCGCTCGCGGCGCTGCCCGCGGTGCGGCAGGCGGCCGTGACGGTGCGCGGTTTTGTGATTGCCGCGAAAGCGTTCGCGGCACAGGCGGTCGCCGCGGTCGCGGCGCACGCGGGCGCCGGGCAGGCGGTGGGCGGCGGCGAGGACCGCCGCCTGGTCGCCTACGTGGTGGCGCGCGCCGCTCCGGCGCCGGCGGCCGAGGAGGTGCGGCAGGAGCTGGCCAGGGTGCTGCCCGAGCACATGGTGCCGGCGCACGTGGTGTTTGTCGAGCGCCTGCCGCTGACGCCCAGCGGCAAGCTGGATCGGCAGGCGCTGGCGGCGCTGCCGGCGCCCGATCGGGGTGCCGGCGCCGGTCGGGAGGACGCCGGCGCGGCGCCGCGGGAGGCGCCGCGCACGGTGCGCCAGACGATCCTGGCCGGGATGTTCGCCGAGCTGCTGGCGCTGGAGCCCGAGCGGTTTGGCGTCCACGACAGCTTCTTTGCCCTCGGCGGGCATTCGCTGCTGGCGACGCAGCTGGTGTCGCGCATCCGCCGCGTCTTCGGCCGCGAGCTGCCGGTGCGCGTGGTGTTCCAGCAGCCGACCGTCGCCGCCCTGGCCGCCGCCCTCGACCAGGCGGAGGCGCTGGCGCCGGCGCTGGGCGCCGCACCGCCGCTGCTGCCGCGGCCGGGCGGGGGGCCGGCGCCGCTCTCCTTTGCCCAACAGCGATTGTGGTTCCTGGACCGCCTGGCCGGCGCCGGCGATTACGCCTACACCATGCTGGCGGCGCTGCGCATCCAGGGACGGCTGGACGTTGCGGCGCTGGCCGGTGCGCTGAGCGCGATCGTGGCCCGCCACGAAGTGTTGCGCACCGTCTTCCCCGAGACCGCCGCCGGTCCGGTCCAGCTGGTGCGGGACGCCGTGCCGCTGCCCCTGCCGCTGGTCGACCTGTCGGCGCTCGCCGCGCCGCCGGCGCCCAGGCACCTGGCGGCGCCGACCGAGCCCCTGGCGCCGCTCGCACAGCTCGAGCGCGAGGCGGCGGCGCTGTTCGCCGCCGAGTCCCGGCGCCTGTTCGACCTGGCCCGCGGACCGGTGGTCCGCGCCCTGCTGCTGCGCGTTTCGCGCGACGAGCACCGGCTGCTGGTGGCGCAGCCGCACATCGTCAGCGACGGCTGGTCGCTGGGCCTCCTGGTGCGCGAACTGAGCGTCTTCTACGGCGCCCTGGTCGCGCCGGCGCCGGCCGCGGCGGTGCTGCCGCCGCTGGCGGTGCAGTATGCCGACTTCGCGGTGTGGCAGCGCGACTGGATGCGGGGCGAGGTGCTGGAGCGGACGATGGCGTACTGGCGGGCGCGGCTGGACGGGGCGCCGCGGCGGCTGGAGCTGCCGGCCGACCGCCCGCGGCCGGCGGTGCGGACGTCGCGCGGCGGCGCGCGGCCGGTGGCGCTGGCGCCTGCGGAGGTAGCGGCGCTCACGGCCTGCGGGCTGCGCCAGTCGGCGACCCTGGCGATGGTGCTGACCGCGGCATTTGCGGCGCTTTTGGGCCGCCACGGTTCGCTGCGCGACCTGTCGATCGGCATGCCGATCGCCGGCCGCAACCGCGTCGAAACCGAAGGTTTGATCGGCTGCTTCATCAACACCCTGGTGCAGCGCGTCCGCCTGCAGCCCGGCGCGACGTTCGCGGCGCTGCTCGCCCAGGTGCGCGAAGAGGCGCTGGATGGGCAGCTGCACCAGGATCTGCCGTTTGAAAAGCTGGTCGAAGAGCTGGAACCGCAGCGCAGCCTGGCCTACACGCCGCTGTTTCAGGCGATGTTGGCCTTGCAGAACGCGCCCATGCCGCCGCTGGCGCTGTCCGGCCTGACGTTGCACCGCCTGGCTCTGCCGGGCGCCGGATCGGCGATGTTCGATCTCACGTTGAGCCTTTCGACCAGGGCCGGCGGGGGAGTCGAAGGCCTGTTGCTGTACAGCGCCGACCTGTTCGACGGCGCGACCGCCGCTCGCCTGGCCGCCCATCTCACGGTGCTGCTGGCGGCCGCGGCGGCATCGCCGGCGACGCCGCTCGACCTGCTGCCGCTGCTCACCGCCGGCGAGCGCCAGCAGCTGCTGGAGTGGAACGACACCGCGGTGTCCCATGGCCGCGACCGCCGGCTGCACGAGCTGATCGAAGCGCAGGTGCGGCGCACGCCGCGCGCGCCGGCGGTGGTCGCCGATGGGCCGGAGGGGCAGGAGACCGTCTCCTACCGGTCGCTCAACGCCTGCGCCAATCGCCTGGCGCGGCACCTGCGCGACCTGGGCGTCGGCCCCGACGCGGTGGTGGGGGTGGTGAGCGAGCGCTCGACTCACCTGCTGGTCGGGCTCCTCGCCGTCCTGAAGGCGGGCGGCGCCTGGCTGCCGCTCGATCCCGACTATCCGCGCGAGCGCCTGGCCGACATGCTGCGCGACGCCGGCGCGCGGGTGATCCTGGCCACCGCCGGCGCGGCCGGCGAGCTGGCCGCCGACCTGGCGGCCCGCGCGGGCCTCGGGACCGGGGCCGGGGCCGGGGCCGCGAGCGTGGCTGGCGCGGCCGCCGCATCCAGCTGCTGTGTGGTGTGCCTCAATCCCGCCGGCCCGCCGCCGTGGGCGCGGCGCTCCGGGCGGCGGCTGGCGCGGCCGGCGGGCAACGCCGGCACCGACAGCCTGGCCTACCTGATCTACACCTCCGGCTCGACCGGCCGGCCGAAGGGGGTGATGGTTTCTCACCGCGCCATCGTCAACCGGCTGCTGTGGATGCAGCAGCGGTACGGTCTGGCGCCGGACGACCGGGTGCTGCAAAAGACGCCGGCGAGCTTCGACGTGTCGGTGTGGGAGCTGTTCTGGCCGCTGCTGACCGGCGCGTGCCTGGTGATGGCGCGGCCCGGCGGGCACCGCGATCCGGCGTACCTGTGGCAGACGCTGGCCCGCCAGCAGATCACCACGCTGCACTTTGTGCCGGCGATGCTGGCGGCGCTGCTGGACGACCCGCCGGCCGAGCGCCCGGCGCGGCTGCGGCGGGTGCTGGCGAGCGGCGAGGCGCTGTCGTGGGAGCTGGCCCAGCGCTACGCCGCGACGCTGGCGGCGCCGCTCTACAACCTGTACGGTCCGACCGAGGCGGCGGTCGACGTCACCGCCTGGGAGTGCGACCCGGCGGACGCGCGCCGCCTGGTCCCGATCGGCCGCCCGGTGGCGAACACCCGCATCCACCTGCTGGACGGCGCCCTGGCCCCGGCGCCGATCGGCGTGCCGGCCGAGCTGTACATCGGCGGCGTCCAGGTGGCGCGCGGCTATCGCGGCCGGCCCGAGCTGACCGCCGATCGCTTCCTGCCCGACCCGTTCGGCCCGCCCGGCGCCCGGCTGTATCGCAGCGGCGACGTGGCGCGCCACCTGGCCGACGGCGCCATCGACTACCTGGGACGCGCCGACACGCAGGTCAAGGTGCGCGGCTTCCGCATCGAGCCCGGCGAGATCGAGGCGGCGATCGCGCGCCATCCGGCGGTGCGCCAGGCGGTGGTGGTCGCGGCGGAGGGCCGCCTGGTCGCCTACCTGGTGGCCGACGCGGCCTGCGCCGCGCAGCTGGCCGCGCCGCCGCCACGGCCGCGGGTCGCTTCACCGGAGGACGCGCGGGAGGCCGCGGGGCGCGACCTGTACCGGCTGCCCAACGGCATGGAGGTGGCGTACCTCAATCGCGGCGAAACCGACTTCCTGTACCAGGAGATCTTTGCCGAACGAGGCTACCTGAAGCACGGCATCCGCCTGGCCGAGGGCGATTGCGTGTTCGACGTCGGCGCCAACATCGGCATGTTCACCCTGTTCGTCGGCCAGCAGCTGCGCGACGTCACGGTCTACGCGTTCGAGCCGATGCCGCGGGTGCATGCGGCGCTGCGGCGCAACGTCGAGCGCTACGGCGTCGATGCCCGCCTGTTCGACTGCGCCCTGGCGGATGCGCCGGGCACCGCCCAGTTCACCTTCTACCCGCAGGTGACGCTGATGTCCGGCCGCTATGCCGATGCCGGCGAAGACCGCCAGGTGGTCGCCGGCTTCCTCGCCGGCCAGGGTGGCAGCGGCGAAGAGCTGGAGCTGCTGGCCGAAATGCTGGACGACCGGCTGCAAGCCGAGCGCGTCACGGCGCGCCTGCGCACCCTCTCCGACGTCATCGCCGAGCAGGGTGTGGCAACCATCGACCTGCTCAAGGTGGACGTCGAGAAGGCGGAGCTGGAGGTGCTGCGCGGCCTGGGCGATCGGGATTGGGAGAAGGTGCGCCAGGTCGTCGTCGAGGTGCACGACGTCGCGGGCAGGCTGCGGGAGGTGACGGAGCTGCTCGGCCGCCACGGCTTCCAGGTCGTCGCGGAGCAGGACACCACGCTGGCCGGGACCGTGTTGTACAACCTGTACGCCCGCCGTCCCAAGGCCGCCGATGCCCCGGATGCCACGGACTCCACGGACGCTGCCGGCAGGCTGACCTGGGCGAGCCGCGACCAGGTGCTCGCCGAGATCCGCGCCGGCCTGACGGCGTCGCTGCCGGACTTCATGATGCCGGCGGCGTTCGTGGTGCTGCCGGAGCTGCCGCTGACGCCCAGCGGCAAGGTCGACCGCAAGGCCCTGCCGGTGCCGGAATGGGCCGCCGCCGCCGCCCCCGTCGCCGACCGCGTGCCGCCGCGCGACGCGCGCGAGCAGATGCTGGCGGCGCTCTTCGCCGAGCTGCTGCGCCTGCCGCCCGACGGCTTCGGCATCCATGACAGCTTCTTCGACCTGGGCGGCCACTCGCTGCTCGCGACCCAGCTGGTGTCGCGGCTGCGGCGGTCGCTGGCGGTCGAGATGCCGGTGCGCACGGTGTTCCAGCATCCGACCGTCGCCGCTCTGGCCGGCGCCCTGGCGGGGCTGGCCGCGGGCGGCGCCGCGCCGGCCGGTGCGCCGCCGCCGCTCGTGCCGCGGGCCGGGAGCGGCCCGGCGCCGCTGTCGTTCGCCCAGCAGCGGCTGTGGTTCCTCGACCGCCTGGCCGCCGGCAGGGACGATTCCTACAACCTGCGCACCGGGTTGCGCATCGAAGGGCGCCTGGACGTCGCGGCCCTGGCGTGCGCCCTGAGCGCCGTCATCGCCCGCCACGAGGCGTTGCGCACCACCTTCCCCGACACCCCGGCCGGCCCCGTCCAGCTGGTGCACCCCGCCGCCCCGCTGCCGCTGCCGCTGGTCGATCTGGGAGGCCTCGGCGCCGTGCCGCGGCAGCAGCGGGAGGCCGACCGGCTGTTCGCCGCCGCGGCCAGCCGGCTGTTCGACCTGGCCGCCGGGCCCCTGTTCCGCGCCGTCCTGCTGCGCCTGGGCGCCGCCGAGCACCGCCTGCTGGTGACGCAGCATCACATCGTCAGCGACGCCTGGTCCATGGGCCTGGTGGCCCGCGAGCTGGCCGTCCTCTATTCCGCCTTCGCCGCCGCGAAGCTTCCCGCGGCGCTGCCGCCGTTGGCGGTGCAGTACTCCGACTTTGCGGTGTGGCAGCGCGCGTGGCTGCAGGGCGAGGTTTTGCAGCGCGAGCTGGCGTATTGGCGGCAGCGGTTGCAGGGGGCGCCGCGACGGCTGGACCTGCCGGCGGACCGCGCGCGGCCGGCGGTGAAGACGTCGCGCGGCGCGGCGCGGGCGGTGGCGCTGCCGGCGCGAGAGACGGCGGCGCTGGTGGCCGGCGCGCGCCGGCAGTCGGCGACGCTGGCGATGGCTCTCACCGCCGGGTTCGCGGCGCTGCTGGGGCGCTGGGGCGGCCAGCGGGACCTGTGCATCGGCATGCCCATCGCCGGCCGCAACCGGGTCGAAATCGAGGGGCTGATCGGCTGCTTCATCAACACCCTGGTGCTGCGGGTCCGCCCGGCGCCGGCGGCCAGCTTCGGCGACCTGCTGGCGCAGGTGCGCGATACGGCGCTCGACGCGCAGCTGCACCAGGACCTGCCGTTCGAAAAGCTGGTCGAAGAGCTGGAGCCGCAGCGCAGCCTGTCCTACGCACCGCTGTTTCAGGCGCTGTTCACGCTGCAGAACGTGCCGATCCCATCGCTCGACCTGGCCGGCCTGCGCTTCAGCCCGCTGGCCACGGCTGGCGCCATCGGGGCCAAGTTCGACCTGACGCTCAACCTGCGCCAGGGCGACGACGGCGATGTCGCCGGCGCCCTGGTGTACAGCACCGACCTGTTCGACGGCGCCACCGCGGCGCGCCTGGTGGCCCACCTGCAAGCGCTGCTGGCCGCCGCCATGGCGACGCCGGCGACACCGCTCGCCGAGCTGCCGCTGCTCGCCGCCGGCGAGCGCCACCAGCTGCTGGTCGAATGGAACGACGCGGTGGCTCCTGACGCCGCGGACGGCGCGATCCTGTCGCTGGCCGCCGGTGCTTCCGGTGCGGCCGGTGCCGCTGCTGCCGGTACGGCCGGTGCCGCTGGCGGCGCGGGCGCGGGCGACCTCTGCCTGCACCAGCTGTTCGCCGCGCGGCTGGCGGAAGACCCAGATGCGCCGGTGCTGCTCTGCGAAGAGGAGACCTTGACCCGCGCCCAGCTCCACCGCCGCGCGGCGCCGCTGGCGGCGCGCCTGCGCGCGCTGGGCGTCGGCCCCGAGGCGGTGGTCGGCATCCGGCTGCCGCTGGGCGTCGAGGCGATCGTCGCCGTGCTGGCGATCCACCTGAGCGGCGGCGCCTACCTGGCGCTCGATCTCGACCTGCCTGACCGGCGCCTGGCCGCCATCTGTGAAGACTCGGACCTGCGCGTGATGATCACCCGCGCGCCGCTGCCGCCGCTGCTGGCAGGGGTGGTGGCGCTGAACCCCGACCCCCCCGGCCAGGAAGACCCCGCCGGCCAGGGCGACCTTGCTGCCGGCGCGGCGCGGCCGGAGAACCTGGCCTACGTGATCTATACCTCGGGGTCGACCGGCACTCCCAAGCGGGTCGGAGTGGAACACCGGCAGGTGACGGCGTACCTGCAGGCGGTGCTGCCGCGGCTGGCGCTGCCGCCGCGGGCGGTGCTGACGCTGCACCAGTCGCTGGCGGTGGATGCGCCGGTCACCCAGCTGTTCGCCGCCCTGGCCTGCGGCGCCGTGCTCAAGCTGGTGGTGCGCCAGCGCGCCCTGGATCCCGAGGGGTTTGCCGACTATTGCGCCGGCCGGCCGCTGCACCTGCTGAAGATCGCGCCCAGCCATCTTGCCGCCTTGCTGGAGGGATCGCGGCCGCAGGACATCCTGCCCAGCCGGCTGATGATGCTGGGCGGCGAGGCGCTGCTGTGGCCGCTCGCCGACCGGCTGCGGGCGCTCGGGCGCGGCTGCGGGCTGCTCAATCACTACGGCCCCACCGAGACCACGGTCGGCGTGCTCACCAACCTGGTGTTCGCCGGCGGCGCGGCGCCGGAGGGTGGGGGCGATCCCGCCGCCGGCCCTGGCCGCGGCGCGCGGACCGCCGGCGGCAGCGTGCCGATCGGGCGGCCGCTGCCCGGCGTGCGCGCCTACCTGCTCGATCCGGCGCTGGCGCCGGTGGCCGCCGGCCTGACCGGCGAGCTGTTCATCGGCGGCAGGCAGGTGACCCGCGGCTACCTGGGGCGCGCCGAGTTGACGGCGCAGCGCTTTCTGCCCGACCCCTGGGCGGAGCAGGCGGGCGGGCGGATGTACCGTACCGGCGACCTGGTGCGCACCGCCCGCGACGGCACGGTGGAGTTCCTGGGGCGCACCGACCACCAGATCAAGATTCGCGGTTTCCGCATCGAGCTCGAAGAGATCGAGGCCGCCATCGCGCGCCATCCGGCGGTGCGCGGCGCGTTGGTCCTGGCGAGCGCCGGCCCCGACGGACAGACCACGCTCACCGCGTGCGTGGCGCCACACGCCGGCGCTGACGGCGATGCCGCATTTGCCGCCGACATCGCCCGCTACCTGCGCGAGCGGCTGCCCGCGCCGATGGTGCCGGCGGTGGTGGTGGCGCTGCCCCAACTGCCGCGCACGGCGCAGGGAAAGGTGGATCGCCAGGCGCTCGCGGCGCAGGTCGCGGTGCTGGCGGCGGCGCCTCCCGCCGCGGCGGCTGGGGCCGGCGGCGCCGTCGCGGGCGCGCCTGCGACATCGGGCGCCGCCGGGCCGCACGCCTGGGGCGAGCGCGACGGCGATGCGGTCGAGGATGCGCTGGCGGCGATCTGGTGCGACCTGCTGGGGCGCGCCGACGTCGACCGCGCCGCCAGCTTTTTCGCCTTGGGCGGTCATTCGCTGCTGGCGGTCCGCCTGATCGCCCGCATCCGCGAGCGGTTCGGCCGCGCGCTGCCGGTCGCGGCGCTGTTCCAGGCCGATTCCATCGAGCGGCTGGCGGCGCTGCTGCGCGCCGGCTCGGGACCTGCCCCGCGCACGGCGCTGGTGGATCTCACGCCCTCAGGCGGGCGGCCGCGGCAGCGCGCGGTCGCGGCGGCGCGGCCGTTTTTCTGCGTCCACCCGGCGGGCGGCAACGTCCTGTGCTACGCCGAGCTGGCGCGGGCGCTGGGGCCGGACCAGCCGCTCTACGGCTTGCAGCTTCCCGACCCGGCGACGTTCGGTCCCGATCCCACGATCGAGACCATCGCCGCGCGCTATGTGGGGGAGATCACCGCCCTGGGGGACCAGGAGGCCGGCCCCTGTGTGCTGGGCGGCTGGTCGATCGGCGCCGCCATCGCCTTCGAGATGGCGTGCCAGCTGCGCGCCGCCGGCCGCGAGGTCGCGCTGGCGCTGATCGATCCGTCGCCACTGGCGCCGGCCGCGCCGCGCACCGGTTCGCCGGTGGCGTGGCGGCCTGAGGAGCCGCAGCAGCTCAGGGAGCGGCGACAGCCGCCCGAGCGGTTGGAGGCAGGGACGGAGCGGGAGCCGGAGGGAGCGCAGGAGGTCCGGCTACGGGCCGCGTTCGCCCGCGACCTGGTGGCGCTGGCGGGCCGCGGTGCGAGCCATGCCGCGGCCGACCTGGCGCGGCTGGACCCGGCGCAGCCGCTGCCGCTGCTGATCGCCGCGGCGCAGCAGGCGGGCCTGGTGCCGCGCGAGCTGGAGGCCGACGAGGTGGCGCGCCTGTTCGGTCTCTTCCGCACCGTGCGCATGGCGTTCGACCGGTACCGCCCGTCGCCGCTGCCGGGCGGCGGCGCGGGAGTCGCCCTGCTGCTCGCCGGCCAGGGCCCGTCGCGCCGCCCGGCGGCGGCCTGGGCCGCCCTGGCCGGCGCCGGCGCCGAGGTTGCCGTGCTGCCCGGCGATCACTATTCGATCGTGCGCCCACCCGCCGTCGCGACGCTTGCCGCCGTGGTCCGCCGCCTGCTCGCCGGCGCCGGTTGTCGATGTCGCGGCGCCGCCGGCCTCGGCCCCGCGCACCCCGCCGGCGCCATCCCCATCGTCGAGATCGTCGAGCGGCCGTAGCCGCAGCCCCCGCGGCCGGCGGCGCCCAGTGCGCCCGGCGCGCTGCGACCCGCCGCGGCGCCGCCGCCGTACCAGCGCCGTAACGTGATCGAAAACGTTATTGTCCTGAAGGATCATGCCCGGTGGTCGATCGCCGGCACCGGCGGCGGAGAGTTGCCCGCAGCGCGACGACGGGGTGAACATTCGGTGACGGCGGCACCAGGTTGCGAAATCTGACTCTTGCGGCCCCTGGGGGGGGCAAGGTGTCACGATTTTGGGACCAGGCGGCACACGTGGAAGAGAGGAGCGCACCAGGCAATCCATCCCGCCCGCGGCCAGGGAAGGAACCGGACAGCGCCCGCAGGCAGCTGAACGTATGGGTAAGGTCGGAAACACATCTCCCGCCACTTGCTGGCATGGTGAGGTCTTCGAATGCATCAGGTAACGCAATTGAACGGCACGAGCGCCGCCATCGGTTCGCCGATGCCATACTTCGTGAACCCTGAGCTGAGCGCCAAGGCGCTCGAAATCAACTGGCGGTCGTTTGAGTACTACCCGCCGCTCGATCGCATCAAGCGCTACACCGAAGAGCATTACCAGGAAGAGATCCCGCTGCCGTGCGCCGCCGAGGTGGCGGGCATGGAAGCCACCTACTTCTCGGCTTTCTTCCGCAAGAAAGTCGGCATTCGCTATACCGACTGGCTGTGCTGCCTGCGCATCTCGCACGCGATCCGGCTGATCTCCAGCCGCGACCAACCGATCGCGGACGTGGCGCTGGCGGTCGGTTTCAGCGATTTGCGGACGTTCCAGCGCGCGTTCAAGCGCGTCACCAACATGACGGCGCGCGAGCTGAAGGAGCGCGTCCGTCCGGCGTAGCAGCCGGTTGAAAACCCCTGGACCGGCGGCAGCTCCGCCGCGTGAGCGGCGGGCGCTGCCGCGCCGGTGTCCCCAATCAGTGAATGGAGCGGCGGCGATGTTAATTCGCAAGGTCAACCCCGACGAGTTCGTCGATGCGTACGACGTCAAGGAACAGATGTTCTATCCCTGGAGCGACGTCGTCTCGACGCCTTTCGGCGCCGCATGGCTGGTGGTCGAACCGGGACAGCGCACCAAGCCGCACAACCACCACGAGCAGGAGACCTTCTTCATCGTCAGCGGCCGCGGCAAGATGACCTACGACGGCGAGAGCCTGGACGTGGAGCCGGGGCACGTGGCGTACTTCCCCGCCTTCGGCGATCACATTTTGGAAAATACCTCGGCGGACGAAGATCTGCACTTCCTCACCATTTGGTGGGAAGACGAATCGGTCGTCTCGGCGCTCAAGGACGGCAGCGCCGCCGGCAAGACGTCCGGCGCCGTCAAGGACCTGGTGGCGGTGTCGCTCGCGGCAGCGCCGGCGGCGCAGTCCGCGGCGGCGGTGATGGCTCGTTACCTGCTGCTGCGCGGCGCCCGCGCACGGCTGGCCCTGACGCCCGCGCCGGCGGCCGCGGGTGCGGACGCCACCGCGGCGGCCCCGGCCTGCGACCTGCTGCGGCGTCTGGCCGCCGCCGGCGCCATCACGGTCGACGCGCAGGGCGTGACGTTCGCGCCGGCACAGTTCGCCGCGGCGGTGCGCAGCCACTACGACCAGGCGACGATGAGCCCGCGGCTGCGCGCCCTGGTGGATGCCCAGCTGTTGCGCGGCGCCGCCGTGGCGACCCTGGCCCGGCCGGCCGCCGCCGGCGCGCCGGTGCCGCTGCCGGGCTTCACCGATCACCGCCTGGAACCCTGGTTCGAGAGCGCGGCGCGGGTGCTGGCGACGCCGCGCGGCGAAGAGCGGCCGGTGGTTTTCGTGGGCGCCGAAGGTTGGAGCGAAGCCGGCCTGCTGCCGGCGCTGGCCGCCGCGGCGGGCAAGACCTGGGCGCCGGTGGCGCTGGTCGACCTGACCGAAGCCGGGGCCGCCCTGCCCGAGTGGGCCGCCACCGGCGAGCCGCCTGCCGCCTGGACCGCCTGGCTCGGCAACCTGGGCGCCAACCTGGTGCGCGACGATGCCGGCAAGGTGCCGCCGACCCAGGCATGGACGACCGAGCAGCAGCGCTTCATGGCGCGCCTGCTGCGCTACGTCGACGAAGCCGGCGCCGCCTACGATCCCGCCACCTTCTCGCCGCGCGAAGCGGCGCGGGTGCTGTCCGACCTGGTGCGCACGGCCGGCGAGTACGCCGACCGCGAGCGCCCCTGGAACGGCATCGCCAACCGGCGCGAAGAGCGCAACACCGCCGTGGCGCTCGAAGCCCTGGCGGCCAAGGTGCTGGCCTTCCTGGCCCAGCCGCTGCTGCCGGCGTGGAGCGACCGGCTGTGGCAGGCCCTGGGATACAGCCGGCCGCTCGGCGCCGGCTCCTGGGAGACGACCCCGACCTTCGTGCCCACCGGCAGCGCGGCGGCGGGCCTGGCAGAGCTGGCGGGACCGGCGCCGGTGCCGGCGGCGGCGCCTCTCGCGGTGGCGGGGGCGCCTTCCTGACGCCTGCGGCGCCGTCGCGCCCGGCGCGGCGGCAGCGGGTCGCGGAGCCCATGCGAAATGCTGCTTGAGCCGAAGGACGATGCGGAGTCGGGGTGGATCGGGATGCTGCCGCCCGCGCCCGCGCTGTGCCCGCTCAGCGGCGACGAGCGCTGCGACTCCGCGATCATCGGCGCCGGGTTGACCGGCCTGGCCATCGCCCGCCGCCTGGTCGAGCTGCGGCCGGGCGAGCGGGTGGTGATCGTGGACGCCCAACGCGTCGGCTATGGCGCCTCGGGGCGCAACGCCGGGTTCGTCGTCGAGCTGACCGACTTCGCGGCGCGCATGGCGCCGGCCGACCGCCAGCGCTACGTGCGGGTGGCCCGGTTCGGCATCCGCTGCCTGCGCGAGCAGATCGCCGAGCACGGCATCGACTGCGGCTGGGACGACCAGGGGGTGCTGCGCGCGGCGGCGGGGGAGGAGGGGCACCGCGCCCTGGCCTCCTGGCCTGCATGGCTGGACACCGCCGGTTCTCCCTACACCCGCCTGGACGCGGCGGCCACCGCGGCGGTGACCGGCACCCCTTTCTATACCGGCGCCATCCGTTTTGGCGGCACCGCCAACGTGCAGCCGGCGGCGCTGGTGCGCGGCCTTGCCGCCGCGCTCCCCGGCGAGGTGACGGTGTTTGAAAACTCGCCGGTGCGGGCGATCCGACGCCAGGCCCTCGGCAACGGTGGGGATCGGAGCCATGGCGGCAACGGCAAGAGCGGCGCCGGCGGCGGCGCCGGTTTCCACCTCGAGGTGGGCGGCGGCACGCTCACCGCTCGGCGCCTGTTCGTGGCGGTCAACGGCTATACCCCCGGCCTGGGCCTGCTGCGCCAGCGGGTGTCGCCGCTGTGGAGCTTTGCCAGCCTGACCCGCGTGCTGAGCGCCGGCGAGCAGGCGGCGGTCGGCGGCGATCCGCAGTGGGGAGTGCTGGCGACCGATCCCTCGGGCTCGACCGTGCGGCGCACGGCGGACCAGCGCATCATGATGCGCAACACCTTTCACTTCACCTCCGAGCTGACGGTGCCGCCGGAAGTGCGCCAGGCGGCGGCGGTGCGCCATCGCGAGGCGGTCGCGGCGCGCTGGCCGGCGCTCCAGGACGTGCCGTTCGAGTACACCTGGGGCGGGCTGATGGGAGTTTCCAGCAACGGCCAGGCGTACTTCGGCGAGCTGGAACAGAACCTTTTCACCGTGGCGATCTACAACACCGCAGGGCTCGCGATGAGCGCCGCGGCGGGCCGCCTGCTGGCGGACCTGGCCCTGGGCTTGCGGTCGCCCCTGCTGCAAGACATCGGGCAGCTGCCGCTGCCCTCCTGGTTGCCGCCCGAGCCGCTGCGCTCCGCGCGCGGGCGGCGCAAAGTCGCGAAGCTGAACAGCCAGGCCGGAGCCTACCTGTAGGCCGCACCGCGGCGGCTCCGCACCCCACGAACGGTAGACCTCAGAAGGAAAGGCGACGAGCGATGAAGCAGCGGAATCGGATCGAGGATGCGGAAGCCCGTCACACAGGCGCGCCTCTCGACGTGATCGGCATTGGGTTCGGTCCTGCCAATCTCGCCCTGGCCGCGTGCTTGAAAGAGCAGCCGGAGATGATCGAAGGCCGGCTGGTGCAGAGCCTCTTTTTGGAGCGCAAGCCGCACTACGAGTGGCACCCCGACATGCTGATCCAGGGGGCGGAGATCCAGGTGCCTTTTCTCAAGGACCTGGTGAGCCTGCGCAATCCGATCAGCCGTTTTTCTTTCCTCAACTACCTGCACGTGCACGGCAGGCTGCTCGATTTTGTCAACCTGCGCACGTTCTTCCCCACCCGCGTCGAATTCAACCAGTACTACACCTGGGTGGCGGGGCAGCTGTCCGACCGCGTGCGCTACGACCGCGAAGTGCTGTCGGTGCAGCCCGTGCCGGCCGAGGAGGACGGCGTGGTCGAGCTGCTGCAGGTCAAGGCGCGGCACCAGGCGACCGGCCGCGTCGAGGAATACCTGACGCGCAACCTGGTGGTGGCGACCGGCGGCTCGCCCTACATCCCGCCCGGCATCGACATCAGCACCACCGACAAGGTGTTCCATTCGCAGACCTTCCTTGCCGGGCTGCGGCAGCACTTCCCCGACCCCGACGCGCCCTACCGGTTCGTCGTCGTGGGTTCGGGCCAGAGCGCCGCGGAGATCTTCCAATACCTGTTCTCCAACTACCCCAACTCCGACGTGACGGCGACGATGCGGCGCTTCGCCTACAAGCCGGCCGACGAAAGCGAGTTCGTCAACGAGATCTATTCGCCGGCGATGACCGACGTGTTCTTCGGCCTGCCCGAAGCGGAGCGGCGCAGCCTGCACGCGGCGCACGCCGACACCAACTATTCGGCGGTCGACCTGGAGCTGATCCGTTCCATCTTCCGCGCCATGTACCAGATGAAGGTGAACGGCCAGAGCCGCGTGCGGGTGCGCGCGATGTGCGAGCTCAAGCAGCTCGAAAAGAGCGGCGACAGCCTGGTCGCCACGGTGTGGAACAAGGTGGCGGCGCGCATGGAAACCCTGGAAGCCGACGGCGTCGTGCTGGCGACCGGCTTCACCCGGCCGCGCCGCCATCCGCTGCTGCGCGAGCTGAACAACCACCTGCTGACGACGCTTGACGGCGCCTACGACGTCCACCGCGACTACCGGGTGCGCAGCGTGCCGGGCTTCACGCCGGGCATCTATCTGCAAGGTTTCTGCGAGACCACCCACGGCATCAGCGATTCGGTGCTGTCCATCCTGCCGGTCCGCAGTCAGGAGATCGTGCAGTCGATCGTCGGCGGCACTTGCAGCCGGGCCGAGGACCTGGAGACGGCGGTGGCGAGCGCCGCCTATCTGCCGAGCTCGGGCGAACCGCTGTAAGGCGGGGAGGACGTGATGAAGAGAGTGCTGATCACCGCCACGCCGCCGACTCCCAACGGCGAGCTGCACGTCGGACACCTTTCGGGTCCGTACCTGGCGGGCGACGTGTTCAAGCGGTTCTGCCGGCTCAATGGGCGCGAGGTGCGCTACATCACCGGCGGCGACGACAACCAGAGCTACGTCGCCACCAAGGGCGAGCAGCTGAAAATGACGCCGCAGCAGACGGCCGACAAGTTCAACGGCGCCATCGCCGACATCCTGCGGCGGGCGCAGATCGAAGTGGACGTGTACGTGCAGCCGTTGCACTCGGCGCACCATCCGCAGTTCATCGCCGAGTTCGTAAAGCGGCTGTACGCCGCGGGCCACCTGGTGGGCAAGGACGTCGCGGCCGCCTGGTGCGGCCAGTGCGAGCGTTACCTTTTCGAGTCGTACATCGGCGGCATCTGCCCGCACTGCGGCGCGCACTGCGACGGCAACGTCTGCGAAGCGTGCGCCGAGCCCAACCAGTGCACCGACATGATCGACGCGACCTGCAAGAAGTGCGGCAGCCCGGCGCTGGAACGCTCCTACCGGCGGCTGTTCTTCCCGCTGGCGCCGTTCGCGTCGCGCCTCGCCGACTACTTCTCGCGGGTGAGCATGGGATCGCACCTGGCGGCCTGCTGCGACCGCATGCTCGCCAAGGGGCTGCCCGACATCCCGGTCAGCAACCTGGCGGACTGGGGCATTCCGGTGCCGGTGCCCGGCTTCGAGGGACAGCGGCTGTACGCCTGGTTCGAGATGGGGCCGGGGTATCTGAGCGCCATCAACGAAATGTTCGCCCAATCGGGGCGCGGCGACGCCTGGGCGGACTGGTGGAAGTCGGACGACGCCGAGGTGGTGCAGTTCTTCGGCTACGACAACGCCTACTTCCACACCACCCTCTTCACCTCGGAAATGATGGCGTACGACCCGGAGATCCGCCTGCCGGCGGCCTTCGTCACCAACGAGTTCTACCGGCTGGACGGGCTCAAGTTCTCGACCAGCCGCAACCACGCCATCTGGGGCAGCGCGGCGCTCGACCACCTGCCCTCGGACGTGTTGCGCTACTTCCTCTGCCTGGACCGCCCCGAAACGGCGCAGACCAACTTCCGCTGGCAGGACTTCCGGCGCGCCGTGCACCGCGATCTGATCGAGGGCTGGCAGCCCTGGCTGCTGCAGGTGGCGCGCTCGGTGCGCGAGGAGCACCAGGGGAGCGTGCCGCAGATGGCGCCGCTGTCCGCCAACGAGCAGCGCTTCGTCGCCGAGATGGCGGGGCTGGTAGTGGCGGCGACTGCCGGCTATCAGAAGGAGAGCTTTTCGCCGCGGCGCGTGGTGGCGGCGCTCAACCAGCTGGTGGAGTCGGCGCGCATGTTCGGCGAGGCGGCCGGCTACTGGCGCAGCGGCGCCCACGAGCGGCGGCGCAATGCCGCGGCGCTGTCGGTCAGCGCCGTCGCGACGCTCGCGGCGCTGGCAGCGCCGATCATGCCGTCGCTTTCGGCGCGGCTCTGGTCCGAGCTGGGCCTGGGCCAGGCGCCCGCCGCGGGCGACTGGCCGACGCAGCCGGTGATGGTGCCGGCCGGCCGGCAGCTGCGCGGCATGGACAGCGCCTATTTCACCGGTATCGACAGCGGGTGCGACGCGCTGGAGGCGGCGCGAGCGCCGGCGGGGGCCGCGGCCGTCGCCTGAGGCGGCAGGCCGGCGACCGCGGATCGAGGAACGACCCAAACGAATGACGAAAGGGATGAAGCCATGAGCGAGACCTTCGACGTAATTATCATTGGCGGCGGCCCCGCCGGCACCACGGTCGCGACCAAGCTGGTGCAGCGCGGCCGCAAGGTGCTGCTTTTGGAGCGCGAAAAGTTTCCGCGCTTCCATATCGGTGAATCGATCACCGCCTTCGGCTTCACGGTGTTCAAGGAGCTGGGGGTGTTCGACGAGCTCAACGCGATGAACGAGGTGAAGAAGAAGGGACTGGAATTCGTGTTGCACGAGAAAAAGTACAAGGTCTTCTTCTTCCAGGAGAACCGCGACGAGCCGGCGCGCTGGGCGTTCCAGATGGCGCGCGACAAGTTGGACAACGTGCTGCTGCGCAACGCCCAGAAGGTCGGCGTCGACGTGCGCGAAGAGCACCTGGTCAAGCGCGTCCTGTTCCAGGGCGACAAGGCCATCGGCGTGGAATTCAAGGATTACTCGATGGGGCCGTCCGAGGAGCTCAAGTACGCCTACGCCAAGTGGATCGTCGACGCGTCGGGGCAGGGGGCGCTGCTCAACCACCAGCTGAAGGACAACTGGTACAACGACCCGCTGCTCGACAACAAGATGGCCATCTTCTGCCACTGGAAGGGCGACATCACGGTCAAGAACACCGACGACGAGCTCAACTTCAAGCTGTGCGTGCACAAGAACCGCCGCGACTGGTGCTGGTACATCCCGATCGCCAAGGACACCCTGTCGCTGGGCGTGGTGCTGAGCCCCGAGACGGTGAAGCGCGAAACGCAGACCAAGTCGCTGGAACAGATCTTCTACGAGTACGCCAAGGACATCCCGTTCATCAGCGACATCCTCAAGAACACCACCCTGGAAGCGGTGGAGAAGTTCCGCATCGTGCGCGACTATTCCTACCGCTCCAGCCGCTACTACGGCAACCATTGGGCGATCGTCGGCGACAGCGCCGGCTTCATCGACCCGATCTTCTCGACCGGCCTGCAGGTGGCGTTCAACAGCGCCTACGCGCTGATCGACCCGCTCAACCAGCTGCTCGACCACGAGGGCCCCGGCGAGGTCGACCTGTCGGTGCTCAAGGGCTACGACTACGCGGTCAACCGCTACTACCGCATCAATTCGATGCTGGTCTACCTGTTCTACCTGTGCCGGCTGGACTACGCCAACTACAACTTCTGGTACATGTGGAAGCACATCGAGTGGGCCGGCTGGAGCGACCGGCTGAAGTGCGCGCGACTCTACATCCGCTACATCATGGGGTCGGCGCAGAACAAGAGCAAGTGGTTCAACCAGGTCCTGTTCGGCAATCCGGGCGCCGAAAACCCGCTGGGCGACGTGGCGATGGCGCTGTCGGCCAACTACGATAAGGTATTCAGCAAGCGCGCCGCGCGGCCGCCGCGCGAAGAGAAGGAAAAGCGGGAGCAGTGGGTCGGAGCCCAGGCCGGCGCGGCCTAGCCACGGCGCCAACCGCGCCGTACCCGGCCGCTGTCGGCCGCGACGTGTGACGCCGTATGCCACAGGCCCTTTGAGCAAGGAGACGCGATGATTTCAGATATCCGGCAGGCGCTGCGCCAGATGGCCGCCCACCCCGGCTTCACTCTGGTGACCGTCTTGACCCTTGGCCTTGGCATCGGCGCCAACACGGCGATCTTCAGCATGGCGCGGGGGGTGCTGATGCGCCCCCTGCCCTATGCCCACGGCGCCGCCCTGGTGCACATGGTGCCGCGCATCTCGGGCGCGGTCGGCGACCAGGTGTACTTCCCGGTGTTGGAGGTGCTCGACTACCGCCGCGAAAATCAGACCCTGGCGGCGGTGCTCGAATACCACTCGATGACGTTCAACCTGCTGGGCGAGGGCGAGCCCGACCGGGTGCAGACCGGCGTCGTCTCGGCCAACTTTTTCCGCGGCTTCGGCATCGCGCCGATCCTCGGCCGTGACTTTCGCCCGGACGACGACGCGCCGGGCGCCAACCCGGTGCTGCTGCTGTCCTACGACTACTGGAAGGACCGCTTCGGCGGCGATCCCAAGGTCGTCGGCAAGCGGCTGCGCATGAACAGCCGTGAGATCGAAGTCATCGGCGTGCTGCCGCGGCTGCCCGCCTATCCCGGCAACGACCGGGTGTTCATGCCGACCTCTTCGTGCCCCTTCCGGTCGTCGGAAGGCACCAAGTCCAACCGCAACATCCGCATGGTCAGCATGTGGGCTCAGCTCAAGCCCGGCGTGACGCTCGATCAGGCGCAGGCCGACATCTCGACGCTGACGTCGCGCGAGCTGCGGTCGTTCCCCACCGCCTCGACCGCCGGCCTGCGCGTCGACCTGGTGCCGGTCAGCCAGGAGCTGACCGGGCACTTCCGGCCGACGCTCCTCATCCTGCTGGGGACGGTGGCCCTGGTGCTGCTGCTCGCCTGCGCCAACGCCGCCAACCTCACCTTTGCGCGGCTGCTCAGCCGCGAGCGTGAAGTGGTGGTGCGTGCGGCGCTGGGCGCCAGCAAGGCGCGCCTGGTGCGCCAGCTGCTGACCGAAAGCGTCCTGACGTCGCTCATGGGCGGCGTCCTGGGGTGCCTGCTGGCGGTCTTCGGGCTGGACCTGCTGGTCTCCTTCGCGCAGCGCTTCACGCCGCGCGCGGTGGAAATCCGCATCGACGGCGTGGTGCTGCTGTTCTCGCTGGGGCTGTCGCTGCTCGCCGGGTTCGCCTCGGGATGGCTGCCGGCGGTGCAGGCGCTGCGCCACAACCTGGCCGCCTCGCTCAAGGAGGGGGCGGGACGCTCGACGGCGGCAGCCGGCAAGCGGCGTTTCCGCGACCTGATGGTGGCGGCGCAGGTGGGGGTGTCGCTGGTGCTGCTGATCGGCGCCGGCCTGATGGTGCGCAGCCTGGTGCGGCTGATCGAAGTCGATCCCGGCTTCCGGCCGGAGCGGGTGCTGACCGCGACGCTGGAGCTGCCGTTCTCCAAGTACCCGCCGGGCGGGCCGCAGATCGCCAACTTCTTCACCCGGCTCTTGCAGGACATGGCGACCGATCCCAACGTCATCTCGGCGGCGGTGTCGAGCGACGTGCCGATGGGCGATTCCGACCTGATGACGCCGGACTACAAGGTCGAGGGGCAGCCGACGCCGGTCGGCCAGCCGGCGCCGCGCGCCGACGTGCACATCGCGAGCGAGGACTACTTCACGACGCTCGGCATCCCGATGGGCGAGGGGCGCTCGTTCACCTCGCAGGACAGCCTGCACGCGCCCGCGGTCATCGTCGTCAACCGCGAGATGGCCAAGCAGTGGTGGCCCAACCGCAGCCCGATCGGCCAGCGCATCGCCATCAACTGGGCGCGCCATCCTGAGATGCGCACCATCGTCGGGGTGGTGTCCAACGTCCGCCACGAAGGGCTGACGGCCAAGGAGCACCCGACGATCTACCTGCCCTTCCAGCAGCTGCCGGGCGACGGTTCGCAGATCTTCGTGCGCACCCGCACCGACCCGTCCACCTTCCTGGCCAACCTGCGCGGGGCGGTGGCGACGATCGATCCCGAGCAGCCGGTGGCCAACATCCAGACCCTCGAACAGGTGCGCAGCAGCGCGCTGGCGCCCACCCGGCTGATCGCCATGCTGCTGTCGCTCTTCGCCGCCCTGGCGCTGATCATCACCGGCATCGGCATCGGCGCCGCCGTCTCCTTCGCGGTCGCCGAGCGCGTCTCCGAGATGGCCATCCGCATGGCCCTCGGCGCCGACGGCGGCAGCGTCCTGTCGCTGCTCTTCAAGCGCGCCATGGGCCCGGTCTTCATCGGCTTGGCCCTGGGCCTGGCCGTCGCCATCACCCTGACCCGCGTCCTGGCCAGCAGCCTGGCCGGCATCGGCCTCTTCGGCATCGGCGCCACCGACCCCCTGGCCGTCGCCGCCGCCCTGGTTGTCCTCCTGGCCATCGGCGTCGTCACCTGCTTCCTCCCCTCCCGCCGAGCCGCCAAGGTCGACCCAGCCTCCGTCCTCCGCCAGTAACCCCCCAGGAAAGTCCAGGGGCCGCGGCACGTCCGCGGCCCCTTTTCCACCCCCCCACCAGAAGCCCCGCGCCGCCGGCGCAACACCTTCCCTCATCGCCCCCCGGCCCGAGCGCGGTCGCGCCGTCAGGCGCGCCGCGGTCGGGGCAACCAAGGAGGCGAGGGGCACCTTTCCTGCCAGCGAGTCTCCACAGCTGATGGCGCAGCCTGGCCCTGCGGCCGCCCCACCCGAGGCGGCAGCTCCGGGGCGGCTGCCGGGAGGGCTCCCCTTGTCGTCGCGCTGCGGGCTCGTGGGGCGCCAGCGACTTGGCGGTGAGCCGTATTGCCAGCGGAGCCCACATTGCCTCGCCCCAGAGCGCCGCCAAGTGGACCCTCCCGTCAGCCGCCCCTCCCCGGACTGCCAGCGACGACTCCGGCGGCGGATGGGTCGCCTGCGAATCGAAGGCACCGCCGGCCGCAAGTGCGTGAGTACAGCGCAGCTCACGCTCCAGAGCCAGGCCGAAGCCAAGGTGCCCTCGTCGCGGCAAAACCTTCGCTCTTCGCCCCCCGGCCCGAGCGCGGTCGCGCCGTCAGGCGCGCTGCGGTCGGGGCATTCCCGCCTCGCGACCCACAGCAGGTTCCGGGGAAAAAGGCGAACCAGATGGGCAGATGACACATTGCACGCACGTCCTGTCGCTGCTCTTCAAGCGCGCCATGGGCCCCGGTCCTCATCGGCCTGGCCCTGGGCCTGGCCGTCGCTATCGCCCTCCCGCGTCTTGGCCAGCAGCGTGGCCGGGGTGCGCCGAGCCGCCGGGCCGTCCACGACGGCGGTTTCCTGGCAATCGGCGCGCAGGGTGTCGCATGTTACAGTAGTGTCTTGTGAGCAACCGTGAACTCGATTTGCGCCGTTTGTCGGATGGCATTCCCCAGATGCCACGCAGGCTGACTGCGCGCGAACGCCTTGCGGATCATGTGTTCTTCTACCTGCAGATGGCGTCGTGGTTTACCTTCCTGGTTGGTGGCATTGTCGGCTATGCGGTCAAGGGTCTGATCGGCTGCGTTGTCTTGCTTGGCGCCGGCACGCTGTTCGGCTTCTGGATGCGCAGAAGCCTCGGCAGGCGAGGCCGAGATCCATTTCATGGGTTCTTCCGGCGTCTCAAGGAGCGCGCCAACGGCTCCCGCCGCGGACTGCTCGAATGGGCTATTGAAACCTTGCGTGGCAGTGGTTTTACGCTCTCCAAGTGCCAAGCCATCACTGCCGCATACGAGCGGGCCATGGCGCAGGGTCGTTCGGCATCGCCAGCGGAGAGACAAGTTATCCTCCAGCACCTTGACGCAGAGGTTAAGCGTATCTCCTATTCGAGTTGACGCGCAGGTGCCGCATATGTCCTGGTCGCAGCGCCGGAAAGTGGTGTGGCGCGTGCTCGTAACTGGCAACGCACTGCTGATCTTTGCCGCTATTGCCTCCACGGCCCTGGGGATCACAGCGGCATGGAATGCAACCAAGACTGAATTCTTGCACGCTCTGGTGAGCCTACTTTTCACTTTCGGCTGCTGGTCGTGCAGCCTGGTAGGGTGTTGGTATGGAGGTCTTGGGTTGCTCCAATGGCGCGAGTCGGGGCGGATTTTGCATGGAGTTTCGTCATCGGAGAGACGGGCGATGTCGGCTCTGTGCCGCATCTCGGACGCAAATCAGGTGGTTTATGGCTCTCAGCCAATGATGCTGATCCCTGGTGCAATTGCCCTGGGTGCTGCTTTGCTATTGAAGGAGCCGCGTTGGCTTGGCATCGTTGTCATGATGGCTGGTCTTCGATGGTGGCTTTGGGTACGCACCACGACGCCGCCGTTTGTCCTCTTCCTTTCCACCTCACACTCTCGAAGCATAGAGATGCATCGGCAGACCAAGCGCTTGGTGAGCCCGCTGCGGGTCGTGACGCTGCTGGACCTGGGCGACAGCCCGTCCCGCGTCGTGGACGAAATCCGCCTGGATTGCTTAAGAAGCGGCAATGACGCCGATTGGTGGAACGTAATAACGATTCTAATCGAGGTGACACCACTGATCGTCATCAACGCCGACACGGAAAGTCCCGGCGTGCTGAGGGAAGCCCGGTACCTGATTTCGGAGGGCCTTACGTTCAAGGCATTCTTTCTGACCAAGGGCGACGCTTGTCTCCTCCGACGCGAGCCAGAACCAGCCGCCAGCGCATCAACCTGTCGTGTTGGTTCTGCTGCGTCACTGCAAGAGCTCATCATGGCGATTCTCAACAGCGAGAAGCTTCCGGAAAGAGGGCAGACCCTTGGGCCGCCTATCCGGCACGGAGCTTTTCCCGGATCACCCGGCAGGGACTGCGGACCCGGCGTGTGACTGCAGATCAACTCTGGCGGTTTGCTCAGGCCGGGCGGGTCTGGTCGGTGGTGCGGCCCTACGTGGAAGCGATCGTCGCCGATGGCTCTTGAATCTCGCAACGTGGGTGCTTCCGTCCGTTCGCGTCTCCTCGACCGGGCTCGCGCCCATGGCTCCGAGTTCGATCGATCTTTGCTGACGGCAGCGCTCCGCCGAACGTTCGAGCGGCGCCGTACCGCCTGGCCGGCGGCAACGCCGACCGGCCTTGGTGAAGCATTCGCGGCCGATAAGAACGTGCAGTGGCGTGCGTTCCTCGGGCGCGAGCGTCTGGGCGCAGCGCCTGATGCGTTTTGACGCGTCATCGCAGACCTGCGCGTTTTCCTGGCGCCGCTGGTCGCCGAATACAAAGATGGCGAGCAGTGGATGCCTGGGGGTCCGTGGGCTCGCGAGGAGGGTGCCTGAGGCGGCGCCGGTGTTCCGGCGCCGGTTTGGTGGTGGGGGCTGGGTTAGCGGGCTTGGTCGGGGGTGCGGTCGCGGTCTTGCCAGTCGACCATCCAGCCGGGGTATTCGATGGGGAGGGCGCTGGCGGCGTCGAGCTTGGCGATGTGTTCGGGAGCCAGGGTGACGTCGCTGGCGGCGAGGTTGTCGTGCAGCTGGTCGCGGGTCTTGGCGCCGATGATGACGCTGGTGACGAAGGGGCGGGTGAGGACCCAGGCGAGGGCGATGCGGGCGACGGAGAGGCCTGATTCGGCGGCGACCTCGCGCATGGCCGCCAGGACGGCGCGGGCGCGGTTGCGGTCGACGGGGGGGAAGTCGAAGGAGGTGCGGCGGCCTTCCTGCGGGCCGGTGGCGCCGGTGGGGGCTCCTGGGAGGGCGTGCCCAACGACGGACGCGGGTTTGGCTTCGGCGGCGTCGGGGGCGGATGGATCGATCTCGTACTTGCCGGAGAGGAGGCCGCCGGCCAGGGGGCTCCAGGGGAGAATGGCGATGTGCTGGTCGGTTGCCAGCGGCACGATCTCGCGCTCGATGTCGCGGCCGGCGATCGAGTAGTACATCTGGGCGCTGACGAAGCGGGCCAGGCCGTGGGCGGTGGACAGGGTGACCGCCTGCGCCGCCTGCCAGGCGGGCAGGTTGCAGAACCCGACGTAGCGCACCTTGCCGGCGCGGACGACGTCGTCGAGGGCGCGCAGGGTCTCTTCGATCGGCGTCTGGCGATCCATGCCGTGGATCTGGTAGAGGTCGATGAAGTCCAGCTTGAGGCGCCGCAGGCTGCCGTCCACCGAGGCCAGGATGTGGGAGCGCGACAGGCCGTTCTGATTGGGGCCGGGACCGGTGCGGCCGCGCACCTTGGTGCCGATCACGATCTGGTCGCGCGGGCGCCCGAGCGAGGCCAGCGCGCCGCCCAGCAGCGTCTCGGATTCCCCTTCCGAGTAGACGTCCGCGGTGTCGATGAAGTTCACGCCGGCGTCCAGGGAGGCGCCGACCAGCGCCTCGGCGTCGTCGGCGCCGAGCGCGCCGATGGCCTGCCAGAATCCCTTGCCGCCGAACGTCATGGTGCCGAAGCAGATCTCGGACACGTACAGACCGGTGTTGGCAAAACGGCGATACCGCATTCGGTGTTCTCCCGCTGGGGCTCGGCGCCGCCGGGCGCCGGGCCTGCCCTGAGCCCCGGCGCCATCGTGGCGCCGGGCGATCAGTATCCTACGCGCAGGTGACAGGGGTATTGCCGGTGGAGGCGTGCGACCGGTCGGCTCGGCCCGGAGCGGCCGCACCGCTGAGCCACGTGCCTTGAGGGGCCGCCGGCGGCGCCCAGCTCCCGGTGCCCCTCGCCTCGCGGTGGCAAGCCGGTCGACGGGTTCCGCGAAGCAAGACGGGTGCGGGGGCAAGGCGGGTTGTGGGAAACAGAGGCGCGTTTTTCAGTTCGTGGTGCACAGATCTGTGTAGGGAATGCTCTGTTAGCCATGGATGGGAAGCGCGCCGGCTTCGGCGGAAGGGCGTGCTGCATTTGGCGCTTTGTCTCTTCAAAGGAGAATTGCATGAATACGACGTGGGGGAAGCGATGCAAGTCCATGCTCAGGCTCTGGCCGGCGTTGTTGCTGATCGCCCCGGCCGGGGTCTACGCGGTGACGGCTCCCGATGCGCCCAGCGGCTTCGACAACCTTACCAACGGGTTCGAGGTGCAGGCGTCGATGGATGCCGATCGTGCCACGTTCGACGAGATCGAACAGATCTCCGACGGGCTGGGACCCATCTACAACGCGCAGTCCTGCCGCGAGTGCCATCAAAACCCGGTCAGCGGCGCCACCAGCCAGGTCACTGAGCTGCGCGCCGGCTCGTTCAACGGCAGCACCTTCACCAACCACCCCGGCGGTTCGCTGATCCACGACCGGGCGATCGACCCGTCGATCCAGGTGCGCGTCCTCGGTTCGGACAACGTGACGACGTTCCGCACCTCCCTCAACATCCTGGGTGACGGCTTCATCGAGGCGTTGCCCGACAGCGTGTTCACCACGATTCAGTCCGGCCAGCCGCGCGGTATGCAGGGAACGATCATCAAGGTCGCGGTGCTGGAATCGCCGGGCACCACCCGCATCGCCCGTTTCGGCTGGAAGAACCAGCACGCCAGCATCCTGTCCTTCGCGTCGGACGCCTACCTCAACGAGATGGGGATCACCAATCCGCTGAATCCCACCGAGGACACCTCCAACACGACGGACGTCTCGTACTTCAACACGCAGAACGGCGTCCCCGCGATCCAGGACCCGGCCACCCCGACCGATCCGTTCGGTCACGACATCGACGCCTTCACCCGCTTCATCCGCTCGACCAAGACGCCGCCGCGCGACACGGTGCTGGAAGCCACCAGCGACGCCCAGGCCGGAGCGCAGATCTTCACCTCCATCGGCTGCAACATCTGTCACGTCCCGTCGATGGTCACCGCTCCCGCCGGCACCTCGTTCAACGGCGGACAGTTCATCGTCCCGGCGGCGCTCGGCAGCCAGACCATCCACCCGTACAGCGACTTCCTGCTGCACGACGTGGGCACCGGCGACGGCATCGCGCAGGTCAGCCAGGCCACCATGAACATGATGCGCACGCCGCCCCTGTGGGGTCTGCGCACCCGCACCCGCATGATGCACGACGGAGAGAGCCTCACTCGCAACGACGCCATCCTGCGCCACTTCGGCCAGGCCAACCCCGTCATCGAGAACTACATCAACCTGACGCTCAACCAGCAGAACCAGCTGGTGACGTTCCTCAACACCCTGTAGTCGCTGCCGTGGGGACCGGTCCGGCCGCCGCCGGATCGGTCCAGCTTGCCACTCCGCCCACCCCCGGCCCATCGCCGCCGATCGCCGTCGTTCGCCGCCGTTTGCAGGCGTGCTCGTCGTGCCCCGCTCGAAAACAGAGCGGCGGGGGCCCTGGCCCGCAGCCGCAGTGCCCGCCAAGCCCGCATCGCTGCCGGTGCGGCGGTCTGGTGGCGGCCGGCGGTCAGGTGGCGGCGGGTGGTCAGGCGGCGGCTGGCGGGGCCGGGAGGGGTTGCGGGATTGGGGCGGTGATGGTGGCGAGCCAGTGTTCCAGGCCGCGGTCGCCCAGGCCTTCCATTTCGAGGAACTGGACGCCCATGCCGCGGGGCTTGCCCCATTGGCGGCGCCAGCGGACGATGGCCTTGGCGCAAAGGGGCCTGGTCAGGGCGATGTCGGTGCCGCTGTAGATGTGGAGGCTGAGGATGGTGCCGGTGGCGGGGGGGTGGCGGACGGTGACGAAGAGGCCTCCCAGGCTCATGTTGTCGGCGACGCCGACCAGGTAGCGCTGCTCGGGCGGGGAGGATCGCTCGCAGCGGTAGAAGACCTGGGCTCCCTGGGCGAGTGTGCGGTATTCGGCGCGCTGGTCGGAATGCATGGGCCACCTCTTGCGGTATGTGCGCGTCTCAGCAGGTGCGTAACCAAGCGCATCTTACCTGGGCAGGTGGTGCGGGGGAAGGGGCTCGCGCCGCGAAAGGGTGTCAGCCGCGGGCGACGGCGCGTGTCGGGGTTTGTCCTACAGGGCGTCGACGCGGCGGCTGAGGGCGGTCAGGCGGGCGGCCAGGCCGGCGAGGGTGGCGGCGGTGGATTCCAGGTGCTCGCGCTCGGCGCGGATGAAGCGGGTGTAGGGGGTGATGGCTTCGTCGATGCGGTGCTGGCTGCGCTCGGTTTCGCGTTCGAACTGGGTGGTGAGGGTGGCCATGAGCTGGCTGCGCAGGGCTTCGATCTTGGCGGCGAGGTCGCGCTTGGCGGCTTCGCGGCGGCTGGGGATGATGAACAGGCCCAGGGCGGCGATGACGCCGCCGGCGAGCAGGCCGGTGGCGTCGGCGGCGGCGCCGACCAGGACGTGGGCCAGCAGGGCTCCCAGGCCGATGGCTCCGACTTCGACCAGGGCGGTGGAGGTGACGGCGGCCTGGACGTCGGCGGCCAGCCGGGTGGCTTCGTGGTCGCGATCGTAGGCGTCGACGGCGGCCTGGGCGGCGCGGCCGACGCTGGCCAGCAGGCGGTCGCGCTGCAGCTCGAAGGCGCCGCCGACCTGGCCGACGATGCGCTCGGCGTGGCGGCGGCGGCGGTCGTCGATGCGGGCCATGACGGCCTGCCACTGGCGCAGGTCGGCGGTGACCATCCAGTCGATGATCTCGTGGACGCGCTGGTCGATCAGGCGCGGCACGTCGGCGACGACCTTGGCGGCGAACTCGGCCTTGATGCGCGACTTGTTGACCAGGTCGAAGACGCGGGCCAGGCGCATGGTGTCGTCGAAGAAGCGCACGCCGCGCTGCTCGAACTCGCTCAGCACCAGGGCGACGTCGGCGAGGCGGAAGCGGAACTCCCGGCCCAGGTCTTCGCCATAGAGGGCGAGCTGGCGGTCGATGTCGTCGATCGTGGACAGGTCGTCCGCCAGCAGCGCCAGGCGTGCGGCGGCGTCGTCGCGGTAGCGCTGCGCCAAGCGGGCGGCGACGCCCAGCGGGTTTTGCAGCTTGAGGCGCAGGCGCTCGGCCTGGTCCAGGGTGCCGGTGATGAAGCGCTCCAGGTCGGCGAAGCGGCTGGTGGCCAGCAGCGCGGCGTCTGGGGTGCCGGGGGTGCCGGAGGTGCCGGAGGCGGCGGGGTTGGCGGGGTCGGCGGCGGTGGCGGGTGCGGCGGCCGCGGCCTTGGCGCGCTGCGCCTGGCGGGCCGAGACGGGGAAGATGTCGGGGGCGGCGCCCAAGAGCGCCGCGGCGTGCTGGGCGACGAAGGCGCGGACCTGCTCGACGTCGGCGTCCGAGGCCAGGATGTCGATCTTGTTGATCACCACGACGATCTTCTTGCCCCAATCGCGGATGCCTTGCAGGAAGGCGCGCTCGCTTTCGGTGAAGGGGCGGTCGGCGGAGGTGACGAAGAGCACCAGGTCGGAGCGCGGCACGAATTCGCGGGTGATCGCTTCGTGCTCGCGATGGATGGCGTTGGTGCCAGGGGTGTCGACGATGTGGATCTCGCGCAGCAGCTCGACCGGCGCGGTGACCACCCGGACGTCGGCTTCGGCGGTCGCGGTCGGGGCCGGCCCTGGCGCCTGGCCGGCGGCGCCGGCGGTGGGGGTGTTGGCGGCGGCGTAGCGCAGCAGCTGGACCTGGGTGGTGGTCGGCGTCACGCCTTCGGCGAGCACCGGGCTGCCGAGGAGGGCGTTGATGAAGGCGCTCTTGCCGGCGTTGAATTCTCCCGCCACGACCAGCAGGAAGAGGTCGTCGAGCTGGGCGCCCGAGCGCCGCAGCACTGCGCGGTCTTCGGGCGTCGCGCCGCAGTCTTCGAGCGCCGCCGCCAGGTCGGCGAGCAGCTGGCGCTCCTCCTCCAGGAGCACTTCCTGCTGCGGGGCGAGCAGGCGCCTCAGCATGCGCGGGGGCCTGGCGTGTGCCGTGGCTGGAGGGTGCCGTGCCGGTGCCGCGGGGTGTCCCTGGGAAGGGTCGCCGGGCGTACGCCGGTGGAGACGTCGCCGGCGCCGGTGGCGGGCCGCGCGCTGGGCTTTGCCATGCGCCGGAGTATGGCATGCCTTTAGCACTGGTAGGATTGCGACGCTGACGCCGCGCTTGCGCCCTCCTCCGGCGGCGTCCCCTTGAAAGGTGAACCGATGAACGCGAAGATGCTGCTGGTCCTGGCCGGTGTAGGCCTGCTTGGCGCCGGCTGTGCCGTATATGTGCCGTTGGGGCCCCCGCCGGGCCCGCCACCCCCGTCGCCGTATACGCAGGGCGGCCCGCCGCCCTATCAGCCACCGCCGCCGGGAGCGCCCGGCGACCAGGGGTATAACCCCGCCGGCGCCGACCAGCCGCCACCGCCGGGAGCCGACCAGCCGCCGCCGGGAGCCGATCAGCCGCCGCCGGGCGACGACCAGCCGCCGGCGGGCGCCGCGCCGCCTCCGGGCGACCAGGACCAGGCGGACGTCGGGCAGTTCTACAACCAGCTGTCGCCCTACGGCGAGTGGGAGCAGGTGCCTTCCTACGGCTGGGTGTGGGTGCCGCGCGGCATGGCTCCGGGCTGGCGACCCTACAGCGTCGGCCACTGGGTCTACAGCGACGCCGGCTGGGCCTGGGTGTCGGATGAGCCCTTCGGCTGGGCCTGCTATCACTATGGGCGCTGGTTCGACGACCCCGGCTTCGGCTGGGCGTGGGTGCCGGGTCCGGTCTGGGCGCCGGCCTGGGTCGCCTGGCGCAGCGGCGGCGGCTACATCGGCTGGGCGCCGCTGCCTCCCGCCGTCGGCTGGCGCGCCGGATTTGGGCTGCAGCTGGGCGGCGTCGATCTGAACGTGGCGATCGGGCCGACGCACTTCTGCTTCGTCGGCGAGCACGACTTTCTGTCGGCGCACGTGCACGACGTGCTGCTGCCGCCTTCGCGCGGCGTGACCCTGATGCGCAACACGGTCAACATCACCAACTACACGGTGGTCAACAACCGCGTGGTCAATCGCGGCGTCGCGGTCGATCACATCGAAAAGGCGGTCGGCCATCCGATCCAGGCGGTCCGCCTGGCGTCGTCGTCGTCGCCGGAGCGGGCCGGGGTGCGCGGCGGCACCGTCGCCTTCTACCGGCCGCCGGTGCCCGCCGGCCGCGCCGCAGCGGTGGCGCGTCCGCCGGCGCGCGTGGCGCCCAACTACAGCGCCGAAGAGCTGGACCGCCGGCACCAGGCGGAACGGCAGGACCTCGAGCGCTACCAGCAGTCGCAACGCGAAAACCTGCAGGCGTTGCACCAGCGCGAGATGGCCAGCCAGTCGTCGGAGGCGGGGCGCAGGCAGCTGGCGCAGCAGCACGCCCAGGAGGTGCAGGCGCAACAGCAGCTGCACCAGCGCCAGGCGCAGGTGATGCAATCCCGCCAGCAGCGGGAGCGCGCGGCAGTGCCCCACCCGCACCACTGATCCGTCGTCGCTTGTTTGGCGGTTTCTCCAGCACCGGCCGGCTTGATGAGCCGAACGGTGCCGCGAGCGCCGGCGATGGCGTGCGTGCCAGCCGCGGCTTCGACGTCGGAGCCGGCGGTGCCTGCCCGGCGGATCAATCAGGCGGATCAGGCGGATCGGCAGCCAGCGGGGCCAGGCAATAGGCTGGATCGTGGCGGCGGCGCCAGAAGGGAGCGTCGGGCCAGCGGCGCTCGTCGGCGTAGCAGCGGCGCTGCAGGTCCAGGTAGGCGCCGTAGGTCGTCTGCATGACTTCCAGGTAGGCCCAGCGGGCCTCGTCGCGGCCGGCGAGCAGGTCGGCGGCGGCATGGCCGCCGTAGAATCCCGATCCCATCGCCGAGCCGATGCCGTGCGACGACAGCGGATCGTAGGCTGCCGCGGCGTCGCCCAACGCCAGCCAGCCGGGGCCGGCGATGACGTCCAGGCGCGAGCTCTCCGCCGGCGCCACCTGGAAGCCGGCGGCGACGGCGCGATAGCCGTGGCGCTCGATCCGCTCGCGGGTCGCCGCGGTGGCGGCGAGCCTTTGGTGCCACAGGTCGGCGGCGCTCGCGGGGCGGAGGAGGGCGGGCGGCAGCAGGTCGCCGTCGCCGAAGAGCGCCGCCGCCATGCGGCCGCCGGGCAGCACCGCCGTGTACCACCAGCCGTCCGGCGTCGCCTCGACCAGCGTGTACGAATCGGCTGCCGGTGTGGCGCTGGTCAGCAGGGCGCTGATCCCGATCAGCCGGTCGTAGCGCAGGCGGCGGGCTCCCGCGCGGCGGGCGACGCGCGCGCGGCGGCCGGTGGCGTCGGCGACGAACTGGACGGCAAGCTCCTCCCGGCCGCAATCGTGCGCGACCTCCAGGCGCCAGGCCGGCGGGCCGGGCGCGCCGCGCGGAAGCCGTGTCACCCGCGTGACCCGGCACCCCCAACGCCAGGTGGCGCCCGCCGCGCTGGCATGCGCCGCCAGGCGGGCTTCGAATCGCTGGCGATCCAGGTGCCAGCCGTCGCCGCGCGTCCCGGCCAGGAAAGACCGCTCCTGCGGCTCCGCGCCGCCCCACAGGAAGCGGTTGCCCAGCGATCGCAGGTGGCCGTCGGCGGCCAGGCAGTCCTCCAGCTGGAGGTGGCGCAGCAGCGGCGTCACGCCCGGCGGCAGGCATTCGCCCGGCCTGGCCGCGGGGGCCTGGCGCGCCTCGAGGACGGTGACCTGCAGGCCGCGCCGGGTCAGCACCAGGGCGGCGACCGCTCCGGCGGGGCCGCCGCCGACCACCGCCACGTGCGCGCCGCCCTGGGGGGGCGTCACCGCTCGTCGCGCCGGACCGGGTGCTGCGGCTCTTCTTCCTGCGGCGTGGTCGCCGGCGCCACGCTCTTGAGGAGCGCCGAATGCGGCGGCGCGGCTTCGTCGTCGGCGACGACGTGCTCGGCGCGCAGCACCTGCCGCCAGGTCGGGTCGTGGGCGCTGCGGGTGCGGCTGCGCTCGGTTTCGACCCAGTAGCGGTGCGGCCAATCCGGCGGCTGCTTGGCGGCGGGCGCCGGGTGCTCGGCGATGATGCCCAGCAGGTGCCACTGCTGCACCATGTTGTTGATGCGCCCCTGGTAGCTGCTGCCGGCGCCCTTGGTCAGGTCGCGCATCCAGAACTGGCGGTAGGCGAAGTGCTTGCTGCGCTGGAGCTGCGTCAGGTCGGCGTCGCCCAGGCGGGCGTACGACTGCATGCTGAGCACCTCGTTGGGAACCCGCGCCGCCCAGAACGACGGCAGCGGCAGGTAGGTGTAGGTGTCGTAGCCGTCCAGGCAGCTGGCTTCGTCGGTCTGCCAGGGGACGCCCATCCAGCGCGTCAGCGTGCCGGGGCCGCTCGCGGCGCAGGGGCCGTTCGCGGCGAGCGCGATGTCCGGCGTCAGGTAGGGCCCGTAGTCGTCCTCCGGCTCGACGTCGGGAGGCAGGATGTTGAGCCGGAACGGCAGCGGGTCGGGCTGCTGCCAGAGGGTCGGCACGCGCATCGGCCAGGTCAGCTCGATGCCGGGGTGAAACGGCCCGCCCAGGCAGTTTTCGAGCGGCGTGCGGTCGAGCGCCGCCGGCTGCTCGGCAAGCGGGATGTCGTCCAGGCTGGGCGGCGGCGGCTGCCGCTCGCCGGGCACGAAATCCCCTTCGGCCCAGCGGCGCAGCCAGTCGTATTGGGTGGTGGTGAGCGCCAGGTCGTAGATCGTCGTCGTCTGGTAGTCGACGCCGTCGCCGTAAAACGGCGGCAGCTTGGCGTGGCGCGGCGGCGGCAGGTGGGCCCGCTGGCCGGGTGCATCCCAGGGGGGCGGCGGCTTGCGGAACCAGCGGAAGAGCGACTCGCGCACGGGGCGGTGCACGGCGTCGGGGTTGGATAGCCGCGCGCTCACCCGCGGGTCGGTCAGGTCGCTAGGGGAGCCGGCGCCGAACAGCATGAACATGCCTTCGCTCACCCACTGGTTGCCCACCATGCGCTCGAACAGCGGATAGATGTCGCGCCAGAACGTGAGCTCCGGCGGTGCCGCGATCCAGCCCTGGCGCAGGTACAGGTCGTAGACCACGTCGTACATGGTGACGACGCCGTACAGGCCCTGGCCGAAGTTGGGCGGCGTCACCACCGCCATCGCCGGCGCAGCCTCGAGCGTGCGGCCGTCGGCGAGCTGCACGCGGGCGCGCACCGGGCCGTCCGCCACGTCGTCGTACCAGCCGTCGTTGTTGGCGAAGGTGGTCGCCGGCGCGCCGGTGTCCGACGCCGACTTGCCGTGCCCGCCCAGGACGATCAGGCGGCCCGCCGGGTCGGTGCGCAGCTCGCCCAGCGGCACCTGGTGCGGGCCGTTGCCGGCGCTGAAGTTGATGTAGGCCTGGTCGAAGCGGTAGCGGGCGCCGTGCTGGTCGCGTCCGGAGATCTGTTTGGGCCCCGGATCGATCACCAGCTGGTCGCGCAGCGCGCCGGTGACCGAGGCGTTGCGAAAGGTGCTCGACATCGCGTACTGCTTGAGATCGAGCGCGTTGTTGAACTGGTACCAGGCCGCCTTGCGGTTGGCGAGGTGGACCTGCCAGTGGATGGTGGCGTTGTCGGCCGACAGTTCCTGCACCACCTGGCCCGCCGCGTCGTAGCCGTAGACGCGAAAGCGCACGCCTTCGCGCTTGACCGCGCCCGCTTCGGTCTTGAAGCCGGACGGTCCCGGATCGGCCGTCTGCCCCGGCACCTCCGGCGCCAGGAAGTAGTCTTCCGGCGCGTTGCCCACCCTGGCGATACCGATCGAGGGGTGGATGGCACAGCTCACGACGCGATCGCTACCGTCGGCCTTCGGCATGCAGTCACCCTCCTGGAAGAGCCCGAGACATCAGTTGCGACAATTCTACCGTAAAGTGGGCGTCGCCGGCGACCACCCGGCGCCGGCGGTGCCGGCTCGCGCCGTGCGGCCGGGGCGGCGTGCGCGAAGGTGCGCAAGGTGCGCCTGGGCGGCGGCGTGTGTGCCGTCCGGCCGGGGCGGCCGGTCAGTCGGCCAGGGTCGACAGATCGCCGGGGTCTTCGCCCAGGGCGCGCGCCTTGAGCAGGCGGCGGACGATCTTGCCGGAACGGGTCTTGGGCAGCGCCGCGATGAAGTCGATCTCGCTCGGCTGGGCGATGGGGCCCAGGTCGCCGCGCACGTGCTCGCGCAGGGCGGCCGCCAGGTCGGGGCCGGGGCCGGGGGCGGCGCCGGCTTTCACCACCACGAACGCCTTGATGCGCTCGCCCTTGATCGGGTCGGGCAGGCCGACGACGGCGCTTTCGGCGACGGCGGGGTGGCGCAGCAGGCAGCTCTCGACGTCGGCGGTGCCGATGCGGTGGCCGGCGACGTTCATCACGTCGTCGGCGCGGCCGAGGACGGCGAAGTAGCCGTCGGCGTCGGCGACCGCCACGTCGCCGGCGGTGTAGCGGCCGGGGATCTGGCTCCAGTAGAAAGCGTAGCGGTCGGGGTCGTTCCACACCGTGCGCAGCATGTAGGGGAGCGGCTGATCGATGGTCAGCAGGCCGCCCTGGCCGGCGGCGACGGGCTGGCCCTGGCGGTCGACGACGGACGCCTGGACGCCGGGCAGGGGCTTGCCGACGCGGCCGGGCCGCGCCTCGAAGCTAGGCAGCGTGCCCAGCACCGGGCCGGCGATCTCGGTCTGCCACCAGTTGTCCATCACGAAGCCGTCGGCCTGGCCGACCAGGTGGCGCTGCGCCCAGCGGTGCGCCTCGGGGTTGAGCGGTTCGCCGGCGCAGGCGAGCAGGCGCAGGCGCGACAGGTCGTGACGGTCGGGCGCCGCGCCGCCGTGGCTCATCCACATGCGCACCGCCGTCGGGGCGGTGAACAGGATGTCGACGCCGTAGCGCTCGCAGATCTCCCAGGCGACCTCGGGCGAGGGGTGGTCGGGGGCACCCTCGCGACACAGCACGGTGGCGCCCAGCGAGAGCGGCCCATAGACGATGAAGGAGTGGCCGACCACCCAGCCGATGTCGGAAGTGCTCCAGTAGATGTCGTTGTCGCCGATCTGGTAGAAGGCGCGCGCCAGGTAGGTGGCGCCCACCAGGTAGCCGCCGGTCGCGTGCACCACCCCCTTGGGTCTGCCGGTGGTGCCGGACGTGTACAGGATGAACAGCGGCTGCTCGGCATCGACGAAGGTGGGCTCGCAGTGGATCTCGTGCGGCCGCTGGATGGCGTAAAAGTCGCGCTCGCGGGCGGCGCCGGAGACGGCTTCGGCGCTGGTGTCGGCGTCGGCGTCGGCGTGGGGAAAGCCTGCGTTGGCGTTGGCGGCGGGGGCGAAGGCGGGAGCGGCCTGCCGGTGGTGGACGACCACGTGCTCGACCAGGGGCAGGTCGCGCACGGCTTCGTCGACCGCCGGTTTGAGCGGCACCGCCTTGCCGCGCCGCCAGGTGAAGTCGGAGCAGATCACCACCCGCGCCCCGGCGTCCTCGATGCGCGCCCGCAGCGCCTGGGCGCCCATGCCGGCGTAGACCACCGAGTGGATGGCGCCGAGGCGGGCGCAGGCCAGCATGCTGGCGACCCCTTCGGGCGTCAGCGGCATGTAGATCACCACCCGGTCGCCGCTGCCGACCCCCAGGCGCTTGAGGGCGTTGGCCAGCCGGTTGACGCTGCGATAGAGCGCGTCGTAGGTGTAGACGCGCTCCTCGCCGTTTTCGCCCAGCCAGATCAGCGCCGCCTTGGTGCGCCGCGGGCCGCGCACGTGGCGGTCGAGCAGGCTCACGGTGGCGTTGAGCTTGCCGCCGAGAAACCACTGGTGGTGCGGCGGCGTGAACCGGAACGTTTCGGTGAACGGTTCCCGCCACTCGATCAGCGCCGCCTTGTCCGCCCAGAAGGCGGCTGGGTCGGCCGCGGCGCGCGCCCGCTCCGCCACGTCGTCGATCGCCGCCTGCCGGCGCAGCCACTCCGGCGCCGGGATGGGCGCTTCGCCCTGTTGCAGCGCCTCGATCGACGCGCGCTGCTGGCGGCTGATCTCAAGCTCTTCGTCGCCTGCCTGGCCCATGGGTTCCCCTCCGGCGCCGGTTCAGGGCTGGCGGCCCGCGGCGAGCGGCGGGGTGGTGCCCTGCCTGGCGGCCGGCGGGTCGACTTCCGGATGCCTGGCGGCGCTGATGTTTTCCAAGCCTTTGAGCAGGTTGGTGGGGATCAGCAAGGTGTTGTTCTGCGCCGAGCGCGTCAGCTCCACCAGTACCTCCAGCTCCTTCAACCGCCAGGCGTCGGGGGTCAGCGCCGCCGCGGCCTCCACCAGCTTGCCGGCGATGTGCAGCTGCATGGCGGCGCGCACCAGTTCCGCGTCGGCTTCCTTGCCGGCGCGGGCCTTCATGGCGATCGCCTGCTGGATCTGCTCGTCGGTGATCTGCAGATCCTTGAGCTCGACCGCCTTCACCTTGACGCCCCAATCCGCCACCTTGCTCTGCAGCGACTCGCGCACCTCGACGTAGAACTGGTCGCGGTTGTGCAGGATGGCGTCCAGCTCGTGGTTGCCGACGATCTCGGTCACCGAAGCGAGCGCGCGCTGGCGGGTCGCTTCGTAGCCGTTGGCGACCTGCACGACGAATTCCCGCACGTGGTTCTCATCCACCCGCGTGGTCATGATCAGGTTGAACGAGATCGGCACGTTGTCATGCGTCTGCACGCCGGCGACCTGCAGCTGGGTGACCGTGTCGCGCACCGCCACGTCGTCCAGCCGCCGGTGCAACACCGGATCCACCCACGCCAGCCCCGGCCCCACCGTGTTGACGTAGCGCCCCAGCAACATGATCGGCCGCCGCTGCCATTCGCTGACGACGTTGAGCCCGCTGAGCACATACAGCAGCCCCAGGCCCAGCAGATAGCCGGTCCAGCCGATGACCGGCAGCGGCGAATTGCCCGTCGCGCCCAGCGCCCGTGACACCAGGGTCAGCCCCGTCCAGGCAATCCCCCCCAGCCAGAACAGCGCCGGCCCGCCGCCCCGCATCTGCACCCCCGCCGCCCCCCTGACCGGCACGCCCGAGCGCCCAACGTTCTGTCCTGGGTCCATATCGTCCCCCGCACCGCGCCGCCAAGGGCGCCGGAAAAGTTCTGTTCAAGAAGTCCTTGCTGACTCTTGCCGAGAACCCGCACGCTGTCAAATCGGCGGCGGGGAGGGAGGCCATTGGGGGCTCGGCATCATTGATCATATGATAAGTATAGGTACTCTTGTGGCGCGTTTTGCGCCTTATCGCTGATCGACATGGAGAACCAAAATGGAAGACTTTGTGAAGGCCCTGGTCAAGCTCTACGAGCTTATTAGTGATAGCGCTGTTTCGACGCTACTGGCAATGACCGGCTTCTTGGTATTCGTGGTGGCGATCCTCCTGCTGCACCACCAGTCGAAGGCCAGGCCAGAGGAGGTCGCCAGGTGGCATCGGCCGTTGTTGCTCTCTTCCCTCGCGATCGCCCTGCTGCTGTCGATCGCGGCGCCGTCGCTGCGCATGCTGGAGATTTCGCGGAGCCGTGCCGAGCCCACACGCTACGCGTCCACCCGGTCGGCGATTCTTGGAGACCTCTATGCCAACAAGAAGGTCTATTGGTTGGTGCGCTTGATCCCTTACACCCCCGCCAGTCGAGACTTCCTCAACATCAGCAAGATCAAGAATCTGGGGCGATGTGACCCGGATACCTGTGGCGGCACCTGCAAGCAGCAGTATGTTTTTGTCGCCGACTACGCTGAGCTGCGCGGGCTCACGGCGGAGCAGGCAGTCCTGAAGGTAGGCGGATCGATGGACGAGGTCATCGGAGTATCGGCAGTATTTTTCCCCCTTCACAACCATGACCTTTTTCCTGCCACCGCGCGCGGGCTTCTGCAGCTGGTGGAACGGGTCGACAATGTCTGCAAGGGGACCGCGAACTATGTCAACTTCCCCATGACCCTGCTGCCAGCCGAAGTCACAGACCTCGAAATCAAGAAGATCCCTAGTTACAACTGGGACCAGTCCAAACGTTATTACCAGCACTACTGTCAGATTGCCCAAAAATTTCGCTGCGCCGGCGACGACAAGAAATCCTACTCGGCGCTAGAGCATATCGGCAGCTTGTCGAGTGACTGGCACCCTTTGGGTTTCTCGCGCACAAAGCCAGACTATGACCCTTGTGACATGCGGGACATTCCGTGTTCGATCTCCAGCTGGGGGCCGCGCAACCCGCCGGTGGAGGATGTCGGCGCACGTGTTTTCCTGATCCAGAACTTCAGCCTTGATCAACTGAGCGGCAGGATATTGATTGATTTCAATAATCCGAGCCGCCAGTTGATGCCGGAGATCGACGAGCGGCTCGATACCCTGTAGTGCCGTCTACTGGCTTGAAAGCGTTGCCGGCCACCTGCGCCAAGAGCCGCCTGATTCGTATCTGCAGTCCGATTGAGTGAAAGGGGCACTTGTGCCATGGCGACCCTAACGATTCGCTTGCCCGATGAGAAGCACGAGAAGCTGCGCCAGCTTGCAATTCGCCGCAAGATCAGCATCAACAAGCTGATGGAAGAGCTGTCGACCATTGCCCTGACCGACTTCGACGCGGAAACCCGGTTTCGTGCTCGCGCCGCGCTCGGATCGCCGCGAGAAGGGTTACGGATGCTGGAGCCCCTTGCCGATGAGCCTACGGCCGATCCAGTGCCGAGCAAGGGAAGGACGGCGCGGCGCCGGACGCCTTGAGGCTCTCCCTCAACGAAGCGGGGCGGGCTTGATGGTCGCCTCGAACAGAGCCGCCATGGTGCCGCGGCGGTCGCTCCTCCGGCTGCTTTCCACCTGGGAGCCTCTCGACGAGAGCCTGCCGGCGATCGACGAGCTTGGGCCGGTCGAGGATGTGGAGCTCGGTGGTGGGATAACAAACGTGGCTGTTGCGCGTATCCCTGGTTCGGGGGTATAAGGCTGGTGCGGGGCGAAAGGGGGGCGTAACAGGATGGTGACATTGGGTGGGCGCCCGGCACAAAGCGGTAAACCGGTGTATAGTTCTCCGGCGAACGAGATTCAGGCTTGGCGGGTCGAGCGCGCGAACCGTACGCGGCTGACTGGTTGGGCCTGATCCGAACGAGCTGTTGCGCCGCAGCTGTCGCGTACACCGCGACAACCATCGCGATCCTTCGTTGGCTGACCGCGTCTCTGGCGAGGCTGCGGCTTGTGCGCTCCGATCGATGCGAGCCCTGTGCGCGCGCCGGCTTTCCGTCGTTCGCCGCTACCATGGAGCCTTACATGCACTTCTTGCGATTTCCGGTTTCACGCCGCCCGCTGCCGGTCCGAGCGCTGGCGCTGTGTGGGTTGTCGATGCTGGCGCTGCTGGCCGCTGCGTGCGGCGGTGGCGCACCCGGTGGCGCCGGCGCGGCGGGCGGCCCCGGCGGGGCGCCGCAGGCGCTGCCGGTGCCGATCACCACGGTGACCGATACCGATCTGCGCGACGCGAGCGAATACGTGGCGACGCTCAAGTCGCGCCACACCTCCGCGGTCCAGCCGCAGGTCGAAGGCGTGCTGACGCGGATCTTCGTCAAGTCGGGCGACCGCGTGGCCGCCGGCGCGCCGCTGATGCAGATCGATCCTGAAAAGCAGCGCGCCACGGTGCGCAGCCAGGAGGCTTCGCGCGAGCTCAAGGCGGCGGCGCTCAACTACGCCCGCCAGCAGAAGGAGCGCATGGAGACGCTGTACAAGGGCGGCGCCGCCAGCAAGCAGCAGCTGGACGAAGCGCAGTCGGGGCTGGACCAGGCGCAGGCCGACTACAACTCCCTGGGGGCGCAGGTGCGCGAACAGGAGGTGCAGCTGGGCTACTTCAAGGTGGTGGCGCCGAGCGCCGGCGTGATCGGCGACATCCCGGTGCGCACCGGCGACCGCGTGACGACGGCGACGCTGCTGACCACGATCGACCAGAACGACGCTCTGGAAGCCTACATCTCGGTGCCGATCGAGCGCGCCAAAGACCTGCGGCTGGGCCTGCCGGTGCAGATCCTGGGCGACAAGGGCGAGGAGCTGGCGGCGACGCAGGTCTACTTCATCGCGCCGCAGGTGGACGATCAGACCCAGCAGGTGCTGGTCAAGGCGCCGGTGCCGAACGGCAAGAACGGCCTGCGCGCCGACCAGTTCGTGCGGGCGCGGGTGGTGTGGGCCAACCACCGCGGCCCGGTGGTGCCGGTACTGGCGGTGACGCGGGTCAACGGCCAGTACTTCATTTTCGCCGCCGAACCGGGCGGCCCCAACGGCGCCATGGTGGCGCGGCAGAAGCCGGTCAAGCTGGGCGACGTGGTGGGCGACGACTACGTGGTGCAGTCCGGCCTTGCGGCCGGCGACAAGATCGTCTCTTCCGGAGTGCAGAAGCTGTTCGAAGGGATGCCGATCGTCGCCATGCCGGCGCAGCCCCCGGCTGCGGCCGCTCCGGCCTCTCCCGGCGCCGCCCCGGCCGCGCCGGGCTCCGGAGGGTCCGGTTCCGGCTCCTCTCCCCAGGCGCCGGGCGCCTGAGATCGCCGAGCGGAGAGCAAAGCCATGGCTGACTTCTTTCTACGGAGACCCGTCTTCGCGACGGTCTGCGCGCTGCTCATCATCCTTGCCGGCGCGGTGAGCATCCCGACGCTGCCGATCGCGCAATATCCGACGCTGGCGCCGCCGCAGATCCAGGTGACCAGCGTCTACACCGGCGCCAACGCCCAGACCGTCGAATCCGCCGTCACCCTGCCGCTCGAACAGCAGATCAACGGCGCCGAGGGGATGCGCTACCTCACCTCGACCAGCGGCAACGACGGTACCAGCATCATCACCGCCGTCTTCGACATCAACCGCAGCATCGACCTGGCGGCGGTGGACGTCGAAAACCGCGTGTCGATCGCGTCGGGACGCTTGCCGAACGAAGTCAAGACGACCGGCGTCACGATCAGCAAGACCTCCAGCGCCATCGTGCTGGTGGTCGGCGTCTACTCGGAGCACGGCGAATACGACGCCCTGTTCATGAGCAACTACGTCGACGTGTACCTCAAGGACGCGCTCAAGCGCATCAAGGGCGTCTCCGACGTGCAGATCTTTGCCGAGCGCAAGTATGCGATGCGCGTCTGGCTGGATCCGGTGCTGCTGGCCAGCCGCAAGGTGACCGCCTCGGACGTCACCGCGGCGCTGCGCGAACAAAACGTCGAGGTGGCGGCGGGCGCGGTGGGACTGCCGCCGGCGCCCCAGGGACAGCAGTTCCAGATCAGCGTGCGCGCCGTCGGCCGCCTGTCGGAGCCGGCCGAGTTCGGCAACATCATCGTCAAGGCGCAGCCCGACGGGACGCTGGTCAAGCTCAAGGACGTCGGCCGCGTCGACCTGGGATCGGAGTCCTACTCCAGCAACCTCACCTTCAACGGCCTGCCTTCGGTCGGCTTCGCCGTGTTCCAGCTGCCGAGCGCCAACGCCCTGGACGTCGACAAGGCGGTCAAGACGGAGCTGCTGCGGCTGTCGAAGCGCTTCCCGCCGGGCCTCAAGGCGCTGGTGGCCTTTGACACCACGACGGTGGTGGGCGAATCGATCCGCGAAGTCCTCATCACGCTGCTCGAAGCGATCCTCTTCGTCATCGCGGTCATCTTCCTGTTCCTGCAGGACTGGCGGACGACGCTCATCCCCGCGGTGACCATCCCGGTGTCGCTCATCGGCACCTTCGCCTTCATCAAGCTGCTGGGCTTTTCGATCAATACGCTCACCCTGTTCGGCCTCACCCTGGCCACCGGCCTGGTGGTCGACGACGCGATCGTGGTGATCGAGAACATCCAGCGCCACATCAAAGAGAGCGCCGGCATGACGGTGCTGCAGGCGGCGTCGATCGCCATGCGCGAGATCACCGGCGCGGTCGTCGCGACGTCGCTGGTGCTGGTGTCGGTGTTCGTGCCGGTGGCGTTCTTCCCCGGCACCACGGGCCTGCTATACAAGCAGTTCTCGCTGACGATCGCGTGCTCGGTGGCGATCTCAGCCTTCAACGCGCTCACCCTGACGCCGGCGCTGGCGGCGTTGTGGCTGCGCCGCGAAGAGGAGGAGCACGGCGGCCTGTTCCGGGTCTTCAACCGCGGCATCGCGCGGCTCAACTCCGGCTACCACAGCCTGCTCAGCCTGTTCGTGCGCGTGCGCTGGGTGGTGGTGGTGGTCTTCCTGTGCGGCCTGGCCCTCACCTTCCTGGTGTTCAAGCGCGTGCCCAGCGCCTTCGTGCCCGACGAAGACCAGGGATATGTGATCATCATCATTCAGGCGCCGCCGGGAGCGTCGCTGGAATACACCACCGACATCGCCAACCGCGCCGGGGTGGTGCTTGCCCACACTCCCGAGATCGATCGCGTCTTCGCCGTCACCGGTTTCAGCTTCAGCGGCAGCGCGCCCAACGTCGGCCTGATGTTTGCCAGCCTCAAGCCGCTCGCCGAGCGGCGGGGCGCCGAGCACTCGGCGCAGGCGGTGACCGGCAGGCTGTTCGGACCGCTGTTCGGCGGTATCCCCGGCGCCCTGGTGATCCCGGTCCTGCCGCCGGCGATCCAGGGCTTGAGCACCTTCGGCGGCTTCCAGTTCGAAGTCCTGGACCAGAGCGGCTCGACGGTGCAGGCGCTGGCCGCGGCGACGCAGGACCTGCTGGCCAAGGGCAACGCCGATCCGCACCTGCACGGTCTCTATTCCAGCTACACCGCCAACGACCCGCAGCTGCTGGTGACGATCGACCGCGAAAAGGCCAAGAGCCTCGGCGTTCAGCTGGGCCAGATCACCGACACGCTGCAGGTGTTCCTGGGTTCCGAATACATCAACGACTTTGACTTCAACAACCGGTCGTACCGCGTCTACGCCCAGGCGGCCAGCCGCTTCCGCGCGCGCGGCGACGACATCAAGCAGTACTACGTGCGCTCCGACCGCGGCGCCATGGTGGCGCTCGACAACCTGGTGCAGATCACCGAAACCACCGGGCCGCAGGTCATCAGTCATTACAACCTGTTCCGCTCCGCCGAGATCACCGGTTCGCCGGCGCCGGGCGCCAGCTCGGGCCAGGCGATCCAGGCCATGCAGCAGGTCGCCGGCAAGGTCCTGCCGCAGGGCTTCGGCTTCACCTGGTCCGGCCTGTCGCTGGAGGAGATCCAATCCGGCGGCCAGTCGATCCTGCTGTTCGCCCTGGGCCTGCTGGTGGTGTACCTGACGCTGGCGGCGCAATACGAAAGCTTCACCCTGCCGTTCATCATCCTGCTCGCCGTGCCGCTGGCGATCCTGGGCGCGCTGTCGGCGGCGGCGTTGCGCGGGCTGCAGAACGACATCTACGTGCAGATCGGCCTGGTGATGCTGATCGGTCTGGCAGCCAAAAACTCGATCCTGATCGTGGAGTTCGCCGAGCAGCTGCGCGAGCAGGGACACACCATCGTCGAGGCCGCCATCGAGGCGGCGCGCATCCGGCTGCGGCCCATCCTGATGACTTCGTTCGCCTTCATCCTGGGTGTGCTGCCGCTCGTCTTCGCGACCGGCGCCGGCCAGGAAGGGCGCCACTCGGTCGGCACCGCCGTGTTCGGCGGCATGCTGGTCTCAACCGTGCTCAACCTGGGCGTGATCCCGGTCCTTTATGTGATCATCCGTGCCATCTTCCCCGGGGGCGGGCGCCATGCGGTTCCGGCCACGCCGGCGCCGGCCGGACACCCGGCGGACCCCGCGACCCCCGAAAGGCTTGTGTGAGGTAGCCATGCATCCCACACCGTTCCGCAATTCCCGATCGTTGCCATTGCCAACGCTGTCCGCGATAGCGTTGTTGTTGATGGGGCTGGGCGCCGGCGCGCGCGCCGGCGTGGCGCAGACGACCTCCCCAGGCCCCGGCGCCCCAGGCGCGGGCGCTGCCGCCCCGGCAGACCCGGCGATGAACCCACCGGCACCTCCGGCCACCCCGGCAACCCCGGTGGTGCCGGCAACCGCTACGACGCCGACCGCGCCGGCCAACACCGCCCCTGCCGCCAGCGACACCGAGGGCACGGTCACCGCCCCGGCGACCGCGGCAACCGCGGTCGCCGTCGTGGCCGACGCCGAGCGCATCACCTTCCAGCAAGCCGTGGACCGTGCGCTGGCCGCCAACACCACAGTGCTGGAGGCCGTGGCGGAGGTGCTGCGCGCCGAAGCGCTGATCGGCGAGACGCGCGCCACCTCGCTGCCGAGCCTCAACGCCACCGCCGCCTACACCCGCTACCAATACAACAGCACATTCGGGGCGCTGGTGATCCAGCCGTTCGGCGTCAAGACGGAGACGGCCACCCTGTCGGCGCCCCTGGTCAACTTCACCAACTGGGGCAACTGGGCGCACGCCATCGACAACCGCACCATCGCCCAGCTCTCCGTCGCCGACGCCAAGCGGCGCGTGGCGCAGGGGGCGGCCAACGCCTATCTGACGGTGATCGCCCGCCACCGCGTGCTGGACGCCAATCGCCTGGCGCTGGACACCGCCAAGGCCCACCTGGACGTGTCGCACCAGCGCCAGGTCGCCGGCGCGGCCAGCCGCCTCGAAGAGGTGCAGGCAGCGCAGGACGTATCCAACGACGAGGTGTTGGTGGAACAGTCGGCGCTCGACCTGCGCCGCGCCCAGGAAGCGCTGGGCGTGTTGGTCCAGGGCGACCGACCGTTCGATTCCGCCGACGAGCCCACCTTCGGCGACCTGGGACCGGTTGCCGACGCACTCAACGGCGTCGACGACCGGCGCGCCGACGTCAAGGTCCTGGCCATGCGCCAGGCCGCGGCGGAGCACGTGCTGCGTGACAGCTGGCGCGATTGGGTGCCGACCCTGGGCCTGAACTTCGAAGAGACTCTGCAGCAGCCCGGTACCGTCTTCCTGCTGCCGCACGAATGGCAGGCCGAGCTGCTGCTCACCATCCCGATCTTCGAAGGCGGCCTGCGCATCGCTCAAAAGCGCGAGCGCTCGGCCTTGGTGCAGGAGGCCCAGGACAACCTGGCCGGCGGCCGCGTCCAGGCGCGCTCCGACGTGCGCATCGCCAATGACGCCATCCGCCTTGCCGACCAGGGCCTGATCAGCGCCCGCCACGCCGCCCGCCAGGCCCACGACGCCCTGGACATCACCAACCTCAGCTACAACGCCGGCGCCTCCACCAGTCTGGACGTCCTGGACGCCCAGCGCCGCGCCCGCGACGCCGACACCTCCGTCGCCACCGCCGAAGACGCCGCCCGCCAGGCCCGCCTCGACTTCCTGGTCGGCAGCGGCCGCTTCCCTTAGCCGCTGGTCACGTCCGCTGGCGACGTCGCGCGTTCTGGCCCGCACGCCCGTCGCCAGCCGTTTCCCCCCAACCCTTAGCCGTCATTCTGCCGCCCGCGCCGCGCCGGCCTCCGGTTCCTGAACCCGGAGCCGGTGGGCGCGGCGCGGCTGCCACCCTCTCCGCCGCAGGCCGTCGGCCACCGGCCTGGGCTGGGCAACCCCTGCGATCCAAGCGCGGATACGTCGAACCGAAACGGGCCGATGCGCCACGGCGGGGCGAGAAGCCGTGCCGCAAGTCCGTCTAGAAAGGCGACATGGGCGCGCAACGGCACGACCCGGACACACACCAGGAGACGCGGCGGAGGGGGTTTGCTATGCTTGTCAATAGAAGCAATTTTGCAAGCGAGACCGCAGGCTCATGGCCTTGGGGAGCTGAGGTGACACGTCGCGGCCGGTTCTGGTTGCGGGCGCTGCCCGTCGCGGCGCTGGCGCTGGCCGTGGCGCCGCTGCCGGCGCCCGAGCTGGCGGCGGGGGACGTGCACTACCGGTCGCCCTTCGCCGCGGCATTTGAATCGCTGCCCTGCAGCGACGGGCGCCTGCGCGGCTTCGATCCCTGCGGACCCGCGGAGGAAGCGACGCCCAGTGCCGAGGCTTCCCAGGCAGCGGCGGCCATCGAGCGGCGGCAGCACGCCAACGCCACGCCGGCCAACGATGCCCTGCTGGCGACGGTGCGCCTGGTGGATAACAAGGTGTTCGAGGCGGTGACGCTGCTGGAGATCGCCGTCGCCGACACGCCGGACAGCCAGGCGGCCGACAAGGCGGCATTCCTCAACGATCTGGCGGTTGCCTACCTGGCCCGCGCCACGGCGGCGAATTCGCCGCACGACCTGGCCCGCGCGTTGGACGCCGCCAGCCAGGCGGGCGAGCTGTCGCCGGACCTGCCCGAGCCGTGCTTCAACCGTGCGGTCGCGCTCACGCGCCTGAGCTTGACCGAGCAGGCGGCGGCAGCATGGAAGAGCTGCGCCGCCGGCGAGCACGACGCGGATTGGCGACGCGAGATCGAGCGCCGCGAGAGCGCCCTGGCGGCACCGCCGACGGCGGCGGCCGCAGCGGAGGCGCAGGGACCGGGCGGCGTCGCGCCGGCGAGCGAAGACGATCCCAAGGCGAAGCGGGAGCAAGCGGTGGAAGGGATGCTGCCCGCATGGGGCGCCGCCTTCATCGCGGGCCGTGCCAGGGATGCCGCGACCATCGCGGACGCTGGAGCGCGCAAGGGCAGAGAGCTGCTGGTTGCGAACGGCGACCCGACGGTTGCCGAAGTCTTCGCGCCCATCACCGGTGGTGGCAGCGTGGCAGGGCCGCCAGCGCGCCTGGCGGCCCTGGCAGCGGGGGCGAAGTTGTATGCGCAGGCACGCCAGGACCTGAACAAGTATCGGATCGCCGAAAGCTTGCAGGAGTTCGAGCAGGCGCGGGACCGGTTTATCCGCGCCGCCAGCCCGCTGGCGGGCTGGGCCGAGCTGGGTTCGATCTCGTGCGAGTTCTACCACGATCATTTTGACCAGAGCCTGGCGCGGTTGGGCGCCTTGCAGAGCACCCTCGACGAGGCGCGGTATCCGGTGCTGGCCGCCTATGTGCACTGGGTGCGCGGCATGGTGCATGCCCGGCTGGGCGACCTGCGGTCGGCACAGGGTGATTTCGAGCAGACGACCAAGCTGTTCGACCGGTCGCACGAACGGGAGAACCAGGGCGCCGGCTACCAGCTGGTGGGCGAGATGGATCACCTGCTGGGTGACGAAGACAAGGCCTGGCGCGAGCGGCAGCAGAGCATGTACCTGCTGCGGGATACGCCGCTGTCGCGCCGCCGCCTGATGCTGCTGCGCGAGGCCGGCGAGTCGCTGCTGGCGGAGAGCCGCGGCCACGCCGCGATGGTCTTTCTGGACGAAGCGGTGAGGATTGCGGGGACACCGCGTGACCGCGCCGAAGCGCTGATGTGGCGTGTACGTGCCGCCAACCAGATCGGTCGCGCCGAAAGCGCCCGGATCGACCTCCAGGACGGGTTCCTGGCGGCGGCCGAAACCGACGACGTCAACCTGCGCGACCGGGTGGTCGCGGAGCTGAACGTCGCCGAGGCTGACCTGAAGAGCCGCACCGCTCCGCAGGCTGCGCTGGCGCTGCTCGATCAGGCGCAAGAGACGTACAAGCAGAACGGCCACGTGCTGCCGCGCGCCGCGGTCTACCTGCTCCGCGCCCGGATCGAGGGTCAGCTGCGCCAGGTCGACCGGCAGCTGGCGGACCTGGCCGCGGGCGTGGAGCTGTTCGAAAGCCAGTGGCGCTCGCTCGACGACGAGCAGAAGCGGGTCACCTTCCTGGGCACCGCCTTGGATCTCTACGACCAGGCGATCGGCGTCAATGCCCAGCTTGGCGACGACGCGGCGGCGCTGGACCTGGCGGAACGCTCGCGCGCCTTTTGGAGCGGCGCGCCGGGAGCGGTGGACCCGTCCTGGCTGCGGGCGCTGGCGGCGGCGCCGTCCGCGGCGGGCGGCGGTTGCAGCGCGGCGGCGCCGCCTGGTCTGCCGGCCGGCGTCACGATCGTCGAATACGCGGTGGAACGCGACGGGCTGCTGATCTGGCTGCTGACCTGCCGCGGTCTGCGCTTGCAGACCTTCGCGGCCGACGAAGGCCGGGTGAACGCGGTGGCCAGCCGCCTGCGGGACGCGGCGCGTTTCGGCTCGGCTGCCACCGAGTTCACCGCCGCGGCCGAGGCTGCCTATGGGGTGCTGGTGCAGCCCATCGCCGGGGATCTGCCGGCAGGAGAGCAGCTGGTCTTCGTGCCGGACAAGGTGCTGTACGGCGTCCCCTTTGCAGCGCTGCGCGACCCCGGCAGCCGGCAGTACCTCATGCAGGGTCACGACGTCAGTATCGCGCCCAGCGCCACGTTCTTCGTCAGCGCCGCGCGGCCGGCGGCGGCGCGGCGGGCGACGGACGACCAGGACGCGCTGCTGGTCAGCCCGCAGCCCGTCGACCTCAAGGCGACGACGGGCGAGATCGACGACCTGCGCAACCTGTATCCGCACGCCGTCGTGCTGACCGGCGAAGATGCCGGCCACGACCAGGTGCTGCAGGAGCTGGACAGCCATCCGGTGTTGCACTACGCCGGCCACGCAGAGGTGAACCCGACCAATCCGTTCGCCTCGAAGCTGCCGCTTGGCGGCGGCGCCAGCGATGCAATCCGCATGGGGGACCTGGCCGGGCCGGCCTTTGCGCACCTGGACCTGATCGTGCTGTCGGCCTGCAGCACGGTCGTTGCGGCGCCCACCCGCACGGGCGGTTTCCTGGGCCTGGCGCGGCCGTTCCTCAGCCGAGGGGCGCGCGCCGTCGTGGGCACACTCTGGGACGTGGACGACGCGGCCTCGCGATCCGTCGTCGTCGCGTTCCATCGCGCTCTGCGCCGTCCGGGCACCAGTACACCCGCGGCAGCGTTGCGCGCGGCACAGCAGCAATGCCTCGAGATGGGGCGTCCACCCTCGGCCTGGGCCGCCTTCGCGGTGGTCGGCGCCGGGACCAACTAATCCACCTGTATTTCGTATGTTTGGGAGGCCTTATGAGTTTCGATTTGACAGTTGTATTCACGGGAGTGATGGCGTTTGTCAAGAACAGCAATGCCGCGAGCAAGGCCAAGATGTGCGTGCTGGTTCCCAACGCCGCCGCGACCGGCCGCATGTCGCAGTTCGACGGCCAGCCTCTGCTCAGGCACGTGGCGTTTGTCAGGTTTCCGATCGCCAACGTGTCCGGCCTGGACGGCGTGTACGGCCAGGACAGCCTGGGTTTGTGGTACCTGACCGGCCAGCGGCTTTTCATCGAAACAGCCCCAACCCCTGGCAGCACGGATATGGCGCCGGAGAACGCTTTCAACATCAAGCGGCTGAAGCTCAAGCCGGGCCAGGAACATCCGAGCGATGCTCTGAACCTGAACGACCCTGACGACAGCAACAGCTTTTCCTGGGCGCTCAACATGCGGAAGGTGTGCAGCGGCTTCCAGGTCGATCGGACGCTGCTGGGCGATCAGGCCACTGCGGACCAGCTGGCCGCCCAGATCTTCCTGGACAGCGGCACGGTCTCTGCCAAAACCCTCACCAATGCGGTGTGGACGTTCGACAGTTGGCTCAATCCAGGACTGGCGACCAAGCCTTACACGCGGGTGCTGGCGCAGGAGGTGATGGTCTTTTACAAAGGCATCGACGCGGCGCGGATCAAGGCTATCAGCCTGGACGGCACCAGCCGCACCAAGTACCTCGATCTCACGAGCCTGCAGCGCGACGGCCAGCTGCAGATCACGATCGACAACACCTGCGACGACAATCCGCTGGAATGGCCGCGCGACGACGCGCCGCAGCCCGACCAGGACACCCGCTGGATTTACGAGCTGCTCAGTCCCGGCGTTGCCAGGGACGTCAAGGCGACGCTGGCGGCCCAAGGCAGGCCGCTGCCGATCCCCACGCCCGTACCCGGCATGGTGGGGGGTATCGGCTCTCCCGGCTCGGGGAACTGCATCCCGCCCCGCGTCGATGACGCCCCCTTTGTGAACACCGAGATGGACGGCAAGCCGGCCGCTGAAGCGGAAGAGGAGGATTGACCATGGCACTCGTCCCGAAATCTATCCAACCGCCCTGGTTCAGCCAGCAGCAGCGCGAGAACTGGTGCTGGGCGGCCTGCTGCAGCATGGCGCTCGGGATCAAGCCTATCGCCAAGACGCAGTGCGCCATCGCCCAGTCGTACTTTTCAAGAGACTTCTGCTGCCCGCCGGGCGCCTGCGATGCACCGTGCCAGCTGGCCGACGTGGTGACGGTCTTCAAGAACAACGGCCTGTCCGGCACCAAGGCCATTGGCCAGGCGCTCAAATCGGGCGACCTCATCGCCGCACTGGCGCGCGGCCCCGTGGCAGTCGGCTTGCGGGGTAACAGTGGCATGCACATGATTCTCGTGTACGGATCCAATTGGAGCACGGCCAGCCCGGGCGGCGCCGGTGCTCCCGGCAATACCGATGGCGCGCTGTTCAAGATTGCCGATCCGGCGGAGCGATCGGTGGCGGTGGTCAGCTATGCCGAGCTCCAGACCAGCAACTCCTGGACCTGGGCGCTCGCCTGGACCGATCTGCGATAGGAGATACGCACATGGTGACCACAGACTCTTTCAAAAACGATCCGCTGGTGGTCCGGCGGCTGCAAAGCTTCCTTGCCGCTCTTCCTGCTTCCGTTCACGCGAGTCTGCCCGCCGCGACGACCGGGATCGCGCGAGCGCTGCAGGTATGGACGGTGTCTCTCGCCGACTTCCGGGCCGTCCGGGGCGCGGCGCCGGCGTGGAAAGGCAGGTGGCATCTCCAGCTGCAATCGCCCGGCCTGCCGGTTGCGGGTTTTGCCCTCGTCCTGCAGACGCCGGCGACCGCCACGGAAAAGCCGGCACTCGAGGTGCGGGCGGTCTACCCCTCGTCCATGGCGGCAGAGATCGAACGCGCCTTTGAGACCCCGGCGCTGATGGCGGGCTCGGGTCTGGCGCGGCTGCTCGAAATCCACGAAGTGCAAATGCGGGCGCTGTGGATCACGGCGCCTGGAAAAGACGACAGCTATTATCCCCTGGGGCGCTTCGGCGCCGGCGAGCAGCTGATATCCAAGCAGGCGCTGATCGACAGGCTCCCCAGCCAGCCGGTCACCGGGATCGCGCTGCCCATGAAGGTTTCCTATCCGCCACCTCCACCGCGCAAGGTTGCGCCTGGGTAGTGATCCTCTTCCCGGCGGCTTCTCCTGTGGGGCCGCCGGGATCGATTCCAGGTGACAGGTGGTGGGTGGATGCGCCGGGGCCGGGTGGGGAAGGGATCAGTCGGTGCCGGTCGCACCGGCTTCCATCGCGGCGATGCCCAGATCCTGGTACAGGGCGTCCAGGACGCTGCGCAGCCGGCGCTCGTGGGCGTCGTTGGCGGGGGTGCCGTTGAAGGCGAGGGCGACGGCCAGGCCGTGCTCGGGGTCGGCGAAGGCGGCCGAGGAGCGGTAGCCGCTGTGGCCGAAGGTGCGCGGCGAGGCGCGGTCGCCGTAGCCGTAGGGGACGGTGGCGGCGCCGTAGCGGCTGGAGTTGACGATGAAACCCAGGCCCCAATCCAGGACGTGCTGGAAGGTGTGGTCGAGCATGCCGACGCGGTGGCGGGCGGTGAGCGCCTCGACGGCCTGCGCCGACAGGATGCGGCGGCCGCCCAGGGTGCCGCGCGCCAGCAGCATTTGATAGAAGCGGCCGAGCTGCGCCATGGGGCCGTAGCCGTTGCCGCCGGGGTGGGTGCCGGTCGCCCATTCTTCGCTGTCCCAGCCGAGCGGCCGCGGCGGTGTGGCCGGCGAGCCTTCGGTGTTGTACAGCGGGCAGATGCGATCGGCCGCGCGCAGGTCGTGGAAGGTCACGGCAGGCATGCCGATCCAGCAGTCGGCCAGGCCCAGCGGTTCGAGGATCGCTTCGCGCGCGTAGCGTGCGTAGGGGCGGCCGTCGAGGCGCCGCACCACCTCGCCCAGCACGAACCAGCTGGAGGCGTGGTGATAGCCGGCCTTGGCGCCGGGTGTCCAGCGGGGCTCGGGGCGCATGGCGGTGATGCGCGCAACGATGGCGTCCCACGGGTCGTGCGGCCAGCCGACGTTGAGCAGGCGGATGCCGGCGGTGTGGGTGAGCAGGTGGCGCAGGGTGATGGCGTCCTTCCCCTGCGCCGCAAATTCAGGGACGTGGCGCGCCACCGGGTCGTCGATCTCCAGCAGGCCGCGCTCCCAAAGCTTGGCGATGGCGACGGCGGCCAGCGGCTTGGTCGAGGAGAGCCACAGCATCAGGTCGTCGCGGCGCAACGGCTGGCCGGGGCGCCGCTCGCCGGTGGCGGCGTCCACCACGGTGTCGCCGTGGCGCGACACGAACAGCTGGGCGCCCAGATGCAGCCCCTGGTCGATGCCCGCGCGCAGGGCCTGCCAGGCAAGGGGGACGGCGGCGAACGCGGCAGCTTCGGCCGCCGCCGCTTCGCCGGTCGGGTCCATCACCAGGACGCTAACGCTTGCTGCCGGCGGCCGGGGCGGTGGCGCCCGGAGCGCCGCCGAGCTTGGCCTGCAGGTCCTTGGCGGCGTTGAGCTGCTGCTGCAGGACCGGCACCGTGGCGGTGGCGAACTTGTTGAGGTTGACTTCGGTGCAGCGGCGATGCGCTTCGTGCTCGAAGACCTTGAGGTCGGCGGTGTGATGGGTGACCACCGCGTCGACAAAGGCGCGATCGAAGTCGTTGCCGGACAGCGCCGCCAGCTCCGCGTAGGCCTTCTGGTTGGGTGCGTTCATTTCCCCCGGCAGGGTGACGCCGGCGGCGTTGCCGGCCACCAACAGCTGGATGTGGATCTTGGCGCCGTCTTCGGCCAGGCTCTTGCCGAACGCCTTGACGTCGGCGTTGGTGGCCTTGAAGGCGGCCAGCTTGCCCAGCTCTTCGGCGCGGATGTTGGCGACGACGGCGGCGCGCGCAAACCTGCGGTCGGCGTGGCTGATCGCGTTGCCGCCGAAGGTCGTGGTGTCGACCAGCGAGGTGCCGCCGGTGCCGGCTTCGTCGGGGCTGGCGGCGACGGCCGTGCTGGGCGTGGCGGGCACGGCGACCGGCTGCGGGGCCAGGGTCGGGGTGTGGTCGCCGGTGGAGAGGTCACCGGGGATCGACGGCTGTCCCGCCGGAGGCTGGGCGGTCGTCCCCTGCCCCGGACTGGCTGTCGCCGGCGCTTTCGGCGGTGAGGGCTGCCACGGTTGCATCACCGGCGGTGGCGGCGGGGATGGTTGTGGCGCCGGCTGGTCCGCGGTCCCCTGACCCGTCTGGGCCAGAAGCCGCGGCGTCGGCGCGGTCAGAGCGAGGAACGCGCCGGCCGCGAGGGCCGCGAGCGCGAGGCGATGATGGCGGCGGTTGGCGTTGCCAGAGTTGCGCATACATCAATTCTAGTGGCGCCAGAGGCGGAAATCGATACCAGCCGCGGCGGCGCAGGCGACGGGGGCGGCAGCTCGCTGTGGCGTGCGCAGGCTGCTCGCGAGGCGGCCGCCAGCTGGTAGACTGCTGCTGAAAAAGGAGCCAAGGTGCTTAAATTCAACGACATCGAGGCGGCACGGCAGGCCATCGGCAAGCTCGTGGTGGATACGCCGTGCCTGCTTTCGGCGCCGTTCTCGCAGGAGGCGGGCGCCGACGTCTACCTCAAGTACGAGACGCTGCAGCGCACCGGCTCGTTCAAGGTGCGCGGGGCGCTCAACATGCTGAGCTCGCTGGCTCCCGCCGAACTGTCGCGCGGCGTGGTCACCGCGTCGGCCGGCAACCACGCGCAGGGGGTGGCGTTCAGCGCCGCGCGCCTGGGCGCCGCCGCCACCGTGCTGATGCCGGTGACGACGCCGCTGATCAAGATCGAGAGCACCGAGCGGCTGGGCGGCCGCGTCGTGCTGGCCGGCGAAATCTTCGACGAGGCGTTGGCGGCGGCGCTGGACCTGGCCCGGCAGCAGGGGCTGGTCTTCGTGCCGCCTTTCGAGGACGAGCGGGTCATCGCCGGGCAGGGCACCATCGGGCTGGAGCTTTTGGAGCAGGTGCCGCAGCTGGACGTGGTGGTGGTGCCGGTGGGCGGCGGCGGCCTGATCTCGGGGATCGCCGCCGCCATCAAGGAGAAGCGGCCCGCGACGCGCATCTACGGCGTGCAGACCCAGGCGGCGCCGGCGCTGGCGGCCAGCTTCCGCGCCGGACGCGAGCGGCCGGAAGCGGTGCCGGCGGAGCGGTCGGTGGCGGACGGCATCGCCGTCAAGCAGCCGGGGGAGCTCACCTACTCCCTGATCCGCCGCTACGTGGACGACGTCGTGACGGTGAGCGAAGACGCCATCCGTACCGCCATCATCGATCTGCTGGAAACCGGCAAATCGCTGGTGGAAGGCGCCGCCGCCACCACCCTCGCCGCCCTGCGCGGCGGCGGCCTGGGCGACCTGGCGGGCAAGAAGGTCGTGCTGCTGCTGTCCGGCGCCAACATCGACATCCACCTGCTGGCCCGCATCATCGACCGCTCGCTGGTCGACCGCCGCCGGCTGGTGCGGCTGCAAACGCACGTCGGCGACCGGCCGGGCGCCCTGGCCGACCTGTTGCGGCATGTCGCCACGGCCGGCGGCAACGTCGTGCGCATCCAGCACGACCGCGTGTTCAAGCACGCCGGATTCTGGGAAGCCGAGGTGGTGGTGACGCTCGAAACGCGCAACGAAGAGCACATCGCGGCGATCTGCGCCGAGCTGGCGCGCCACGGCTACGCAGCCGAGCGCCTCGATTGACCGGGCGGCGCGCGCGTCCGCGCCTGCGGACTGTCCGGACTTCGCCGGTCGACGCCGCGGCGCTGCCGCGCCTGTAGAATCAGGGCATGTGGCACGCAGACGACGCGACGGGACTCGCGGATCGAGAGCGCCGGCCCGGCGCCGCGGCTGCGGCCGCCCAGCGCGAGCTGGCCTGGCGGTTCCTGGGCCGGGTGGGGTACCGCGACGGGGTGGCGCTGCAGGAGGGCGCGCGCCAGGCGGTGCGCGACGGCGGCCGCGAGCAGCTGCTGCTGCTGGAGCATCCGCACGTGTACACCTTGGGGCGCAACGCCGATGCTGCCGACGTGCTGGCCAGCGAGCAATGGCTGGCGGCGCGCGGCGTCCAGGTGGTGGAAAGCGACCGCGGCGGCCAGGTCACCTACCACGGTCCCGGCCAGCTGGTCGGCTACCCGATTCTCAATCTCAGCCCCGACCGGCGCGACATCCGGCGCTACGTGCGGGACCTCCAGGAAGCGCTGATCCGCACCCTCGCCGGGTACGGCATCGTCGCCGAGGTGCGGCCGGGCGCCGCGCTGGTGGGCGTCTGGGTGGGGGAGGAGAAGATCGCCGCCATCGGCGTCCACCTGTCGCGCTGGATCACCACCCACGGCTTCGCGCTCAACGTCGCGACCGACCTGGGGATGTACGCCGGCATCGTCCCCTGCGGTCTGCGCGCCGCCGGCGTGACGTCGATGGCGCGCCAGCTCGGCGGCGCCGCGCCGCCGCTGGACCAGGTCGCGGCGCGGCTGGCCGGCCACTTCGGCGCCATCTTCGACCGCCGGCTGGTGGCATGTCCCCTCCCCTGACGCGGGTGTCCATCGGCCTCAACGCGGTGATCGTCGCGGTCACCGACGAGGTTCCCCGCATCCTGACGGTGCGGCAGGCCGGCGACGCCCTGCCCGGCGCACCGCCCGACGATGCGCTGCCCTTCGGCCCGCTGGAGCCGGAAAGCGACCGCACCCTGGACCGCGGCCTGCGGCGCTGGGTCTGCGAGCAGACCGGCCTGGAGGTGGGCTACGTCGAGCAGCTGTACACCTTCGGCGATCGCGACCGCGAGCCGCCGGGCCGCTCCGAGGGCGCGCGGGTGATCTCGGTGGCCTACCTGGCGCTGGTGCGCGAGGGCGAGGCCGCGGTGGCGGGCGAGGCGCATTGGCGCGACGTCTATGGCTTTCTTCCCTGGGAGGACTGGCGCGCCGGGCGGCCGGCGGTCATCGACCAGGCGATCTGTCCGGCGCTGGCGCGCTGGGCGGCGGCCGAGGACGCGGCGCCCAGGGAGCGGGAGGCGGCGCCGGCGGCGGACCGTACCGAGCGCGCCGACATCGCCTTCGGCCTGGGCGGCGCGGCCTGGGACGGCGAGCGGGTGCTGGAACGCTACGAGCTGCTGTACGAGGCGGGGCTGGTGCCCGAGGCGCGGCGCGACGCCGCGGCGCGCGGCGGTGGGGCGGCTTCGGCGCACCGGCGGGGCGAGCTGCTGGCGGGCGTGGCGATGGCCTTCGACCATCGCCGCATCCTGGCGACCGCCCTGGGGCGGCTGCGCGGCAAGCTCAAGTACCGGCCGGTGGTCTTCGAGCTGCTGCCGCCCAGCTTCACGCTGCTGCAGCTGCAGCGGGTGGTCGAAGCGCTCGCCGGCGTGCGGCTGCACAAACAGAACTTCCGTCGCCTGGTGGAGACCGGCGGCCTGGTCGAGGGGACGGGCCGGCAGAACCCGCCGACCAGCGGGCGCCCCGCCGAGCTGTTCGTGTTCCGCCGCGACGTGCTGCGCGAGCGGCCGGCCCCCGGCGTCGGCTTGCCGAGCGCGCGGCGCGGCGTTTGATCAAAAGACGAACATGCCGATCGCCGCCAGGAACATCGCCAGGGTGGCGACGCCGACCGCGATGCGGTTGCGCAGCGAGCTGGGCTGGCCGTTCATCAGCTTGCGATCGGAGGCGACGATCAGGATGCCGACCATCAGGAACGGCGCCAGCAGGCCGTTGAGCACGGCGCTCCAGAACAGCGCCCGCATGGCGTCGACCTGCCCGAAGCCCAACCCGACGCCGGTGCCGGTCGCGAGCAGCAGGACAAAGTAGAACAGCGGCGCGCGGCGCAGCCGCTGGTCCAGGCCGGCCCGCCAGTGGAAGATCTCGGCAAAGGCGTACGCCGCCGAGCCGGCGAGGGTCGGGATGGCGAGCAGGCCGACGCCGACGATGCCCAGGGTGTACAGGGTGGAGGCGAAGCGGCCGGCCAGGGGGCGCAGTGCCAGGGCCGCCTGGCGCGACGATTCGATGTGGGTGATGCCGTGGGCGTGCAGCGTCGAGGCGGTGGCCAGGATGATGAAGTACATGGCGGCGTTCGACGACCAGGTGCCGAAGCCGACGTCGACCTTGCGGTCGAGCAGCTCCTTGGGCGTGGCGCCCTCGCGGCGGATGCGGGCGCGGCGCCCGTCGACGATCTCGCCTTCGACTTCCTGCGCCGTCTGCCAGAAGAACAGGTAGGGGCTGATGGTGGTGCCGAACAGCGCCACCAGGGTCGCCCAGGTGTCGCGGCCCGGCGGCAGGTTGGGCACGAACGAGTCGCGCAGCACGGTACGCCAGGCCGGATGGACGAAGCAGGCGGTGATGGCATAGGCCGCCAGGGCGAGCGCCAGCCATTTGAGGGTGCCGGCGATCTGGCGGAAGCGCAGGCGGATGGTGGCGTACGAGATGGCGACCCCGAAGCCGACCACGAACCACTTGGCATCGAGCCCGGAGAGCATCGACGCGGCGTCGGCCATGCCGCTCAGGTCGGCGCCGATGTTGATGGTGTTGGCGAGCAGCAGGGCGACGGCGATGGCGATCAGCACCGGCTGCGGAAAGCGCCGCCGCAACACCGTCGCCAGGCCTTCGCCGGTGACCATGCCGATGCGCGCGCACATCATCTGCACCGCCGCCATCAGCGGCCACAGGTAGAGGGCCGTCCACAGCAGCGCCGTGCCCAGCTGGGCGCCGGTGATCGAATAGGTGGCGATGCCCGAAGGATCGTCGTCCGCCGCGCCGGTGACCAGGCCGGGGCCCAGCGTGGCGAGGAAACGCCGCAGCGGCCCGGGGCGGCGGGGAGCGGGCGCGGCTGGGGGCTGGGTGGTCAGGGGCGCGATCATAGCGGAGTGGCGCGGCGGCTCTGTGGCCGTCCGAGGTTGCCCGGCGGCGCGGCGAGCCAGGCGCCGTGTGTGCATGGTCTGTGCCGGGACGCGGCCGGGACCGCCTGACCGGCCGGCTGTCACACGCTTGACAAGCGATATGCTCATCTCTAGTATAAGTGCATGGACCTCACATACACACCCCAGGTAGCGAGCGCGACGGCGGCGGTGGCGGAGCGAGTGCGGGCGGTCATCCCGCCGCTGGAATGGCCGGTGCACGCTCCGTACGTGGCCGCCATCGCCGAGCTCAAGCGGCAGCGCAATGCCGTGGTGCTGGCCCACAACTACCAGACCCCCGAGATCTACCACGGCGTCGCCGACTTCACCGGCGATTCGCTGGCGCTGGCGGAATTCGGCGCCCGCACCGAGGCGGAGGTGATCGTGCTGGCCGGGGTCCACTTCATGGCCGAAACGGCGAAGATCCTGTCGCCTGACAAGACGGTGCTGATCCCCGATCTGCGCGCCGGCTGCTCGCTGGCGGCGTCGATCACCGCCCAGGACATCCGGCTGCTGCGGCAGCGCTATCCGGGGGTGCCGGTGGTGACCTACGTCAACACTTCGGCGGCGGTCAAGGCGGAGTCAGACATCTGCTGCACCTCGGCCAACGCGGTGGCGGTGGTGGAATCGCTGGGCGTGCCGCGGGTGATCTTTCTGCCCGACGAATACCTGGGACGCTACGTCGCCGAGCAGACGACGGTTGAAGTGATCCTGTGGCGCGGCCACTGCGAGGTGCATGAACGCTTCACCGGCGACGAGCTGCGCGCCTTCCGCGCCGGCCACGCCGGGATTCAGATCCTGGCCCACCCCGAGTGCCCGCCCGACGTGCTGGCGGAGGCCGATTTTGTCGGTTCGACGGCGGCGATGATCCGCCACGTCGGCACGACGCGGCCGTCGCGGGTGGTGATGGTGACCGAGTGCTCGATGAGCGACAACGTGGCGGTTGAGTTCCCCGACGTCCAGTTCGTGCGGCCGTGCCAGCTCTGCCCGCACATGAAGCGCATCACCCTGCCGAAGATCCTGCATTCCCTTGAAACGATGGAGCACCAGGTCCAGGTCGATCCGGCGATCGCGGGACGCGCCCGCCAGGCCCTGGCGCGCATGCTTGCGGTCGGCCGCCGCGAGGTGCGGCAGTGAAAGGCCGGCTGACGGCGGTCCAGGACGTGGTGGAAGCCGACGTGCTGGTGGTCGGCGCCGGCGCCGCTGGGCTCACCGCCGCCCTGGGGTGCGGGCCGCTGCGGGTGGTGGTGCTGACCAAGATCCGTCTGAGCGCCGCCGGCGGCGGCGGCGCCAGCGCCTGGGCGCAGGGGGGGGTGGCGTCGGCGGTAGGCGACGACGACGATCCGGCGCTGCATGCCGCCGACACGCTGGCGGCCGGCGCCGGCCTCAACGACGTGCCGATCGTGCGGCTGCTGACCGGCGAGGGGCCGCGGCGCATCCGCGCCCTGCAGCAGCTGGGCGCGTGCTTCGACCGCGACGCCTTTGGGCGGCTGGCGCTGGGGCGGGAAGCGGCGCACAGCCGGCGCCGCATCCTGCACGCGCACGGCGACGCCACCGGCGCCGAAGTGGTGCGCACGCTGGTCGCGGCGGTGCGGCGGCAGGCCGCCATCCAGGTGGTCGACGACACCTTCGCCATCGACCTGGTGCGGGTGGGCGAGGTGGTGGCGGGCGTGACGGCGCTGCGGCGCGACGGCAGCCGCGTGCTGTTCCGCGCGCCGGCGGTGGTGCTGGCGACGGGCGGCCTGGGGCAGCTGTTCCAGTACACCACCAACCCGCGTGAGGCGACCGCCGACGGCCTGGCGATGGCGGCGCGGGCGGGCGCCCGCCTGGTGGACCTCGAGTTCGTGCAGTTCCATCCCACCGCGCTGGCCGTGGGCGGCGCGGGTTCCGGCACCGCCGCCGGCAAGGTGCCCGGTGGCGCGCCGCTGCCGCTGCTCACCGAGGCGCTGCGCGGCGAAGGGGCGGTGCTGATCGACGACCTCGGCAGCCGCTTCATGGTCGGGTTGCACCCCGACCGCGAGCTGGCGCCGCGCGACGTGGTGGCGCGCGCCATCTGGGGGCGCCTGCGGGCCGGGCGCAAGGTGTTTCTGGATGCCCGCGCCGCCGTGGGCGACCGCTTCCCCGAGCGCTTCCCGACGGTGTTCGCGCTCTGCCGGCAGCACGGCATCGACCCGCGCGTCCAACCGATGCCGGTCGTTCCGGCGGCGCACTACCACATGGGCGGTGTGGCGGTGGACGCCGCCGGCCGCGCCTCGCTCCCCGGCCTGTGGGCGTGCGGCGAGGTGGCGGCGACCGGCGCGCACGGCGCCAACCGGCTGGCCAGCAACTCGCTGCTCGAAGCGCTGGTCTTCGGTGCCCGCGTGGCCGAAGACATCGTGGCCGCGGCGCCGCAGCGGCGGGGCGGCGGCGCCCCACCGGCGGCGGGGGCCGCGGCAGCCGCGGTGGGCGCGGCGGCGTGGGGCGATCGCGAAGGCCGCCCGGCGGTGGGCGAGCCGGCGCTGTTCCGGGGCGCTCAGGACCTGACCGGCGAAGTGCGGCGCATCCTCTGGGAGCAGGTGGGGCTGGAGCGCACCGGCGCCGGCCTGGCGGCGGCCGTGGGTGAGCTGGAGCGGCTCGCCCATGCGCGGCCTGAGATGCCGGACGAACTGCGCAACCTGCTGTGGGTGGGGCGGCTGATGGCGCAGGCGGCGCTCGCGCGGCAGGAGAGCCGCGGCGGCCACTACCGCAGCGACCACCCGCAGCCCGACGCCGCCTGGCAGCGGCGCCTGTTCCTGACCGCCTCGCCGGACGCGCGGGCGCGTTTCGAGGCCGGCGAGCCGGCCGAGGTGCCGGCGCCCGCTCTGCAGGCGATCGCCCAGCTGGAGCGTGGAGCGTGATCGGCGGCCCGGCCGGCACCGGCGCTCTCCACCTGCCGCCGCTCTATCCGCTGCTCTACGAAGAGGTGGTGCGGCGCGCGCTGGCCGAAGACCTGGGGCGGGCCGGCGACCTGACCAGCGACGCCGTGGTGCCGGCGGACCTGCAGACCACGGCAGCGCTGGTGGCACGGCAGGCAGGCCGGCTGGCGGGCCTGGACGTGGCGCTGGCGGCGTTCCGCCTGCTCGATCCGACTTTGATCTGCGAGCCGCAAGCCGTCGACGGCAGCGACGTCGCGGCCGACGACGTGCTGGCGACGGTGCACGGCGCCGCGCGCCCCATCCTGTCGGCGGAGCGCACGGCGCTCAACCTGCTGGGCCGCCTGAGCGGCATCGCCACGGCGACGCGCGACCTGGTGGCGCTGGTGGCGCCGCACGGCGCGCGCGTGGTGTGTACGCGCAAGACCACGCCGGGTCTGCGCGCGCTCGAAAAGTACGCGGTGCGCGCCGGCGGCGGCGCCAACCACCGCTTCGGGCTCGACGACGCGGTGCTCATCAAGGACAACCACCGCGCGCTGGCCGGCGGCCTGCGCAGCGCCTTCGAGCGCGCCCGGCGCGCCGTCGGCCACCTGGTCAAGATCGAGGTCGAAGTGGATTCGCTCGCGGAGCTGGACGAAGCGCTGGCGCTGGGCGCCGACGTGGTGCTGCTCGACAACATGCCGCCCGACATGCTCGCCGAAGCCGTGCGGCGCGCCCACGGCCGGGCGCTCACCGAGGCCTCCGGCGGCATCCAGCCGGCCACCGCGGTGGCCATCGCCGCCACCGGCGTGGCGCTGCTTTCGGTCGGCTGGCTGACCCACAGCGCGCCGGCTCTCGACATCGCCCTGGACATCGACGAATAGGCCTGGCGCGCGCCAGGGGCCAGGGCGCCGGGCGCCGCCCGCCGGACGTCCCGCGGTACCGCGGACATCGCGCGCGCGCCGCGGCGCCGTCAGGCGGCGAGAGCCTGCAACAGGTCGGCAATCAGGTCGTCGGGATGCTCCAGGCCGATCGAGATGCGCAGCAGATCGGGCGGCACGCGCGGCGAATGATCCACCGAAGCGCGGTGCTCCAGCAGGCTTTCGGGGCCGCCCAGGCTGGTGGCGTTGAGAAACAGGCGCACCCCCGCGGCGACCCGCAGCGCCCCTTCGCGGCCGCCGGCCGGGCGCAGCGCCATCATGCCGCCGAAGGCGCGCATCTGGCGGCTGGCGACCGCGTGGCCGGGGTGGTCGGGCAGCCCCGGATAGTACACGGCGGCGACCTCCGGCCTGCCGGCGAGCGCGCGGGCGACCGCCAGGGCGTTGGCCGAGTGGCGTTCCATGCGGCAGGCGAGCGACCGCAGGCCGCGCAGCACCAGCCAGCTGTTGAAGGGCGCTGCCACCGCGCCCAGGTCGCGCCGCACGTCGCCGACCCGCGCCAGCAGCTCTTCGTCGCCGCGCCGCACCACCAGCGCGCCCCCCTGCACGTCGCTGTGCCCACCCAGGTATTTGGTGGTCGAATGCAGCACCACGTCGGCGCCCAGCTCCAGCGGACGTTGCAGCGCCGGCGTGGCCAGCGTGCCGTCCACCAGCAGGCGCGCCGCGGGCACCTGGGCGTGCACGGCGGCGGCGACCCGCTGCAGGTCCAGCACCTCCATCAGCGGATTGGTCGGGCTCTCCGCCCACACCAGCCGCGTGCTCGGCCGCAGGGCGGCCGCCAGCGCCGCCGCATCCTCCAGGTCGACCACGTCGGCGGTCATCCCCCAGCGCGGCAGCCACTCCTGCGCCAGCACGTGCGACCCGTAATACAGGTCGCGATGGAACACCACGTGCGACCCGGCCGGCAGCGCCTGCACCAACGCCGCCCCCGCCGCCATGCCCGAGGCAAACGCCAGCGCCGCCCCGCCGCCTTCGATCGCCGCCAGCGCCTCCTCCAGCCGCGCCTGCGTGGGGTTGCTGTCGCGGATGTACAAATGCCCCAGCGGCGTTTCCCCCGCCGGACCGTGCTCAAACGTCGTCGACAGCTGAATCGGCGGCGCCACCGCCCCCGTCGCCGGGTCCACCGCGGCGCCCGCATGCACCGCCACCGTCTCAAATTTCACCCCAGCCCCCTTTCTCGCCAGCTCGCCCGGCACTCTACACCGCCCCAGCTCTCGGCGGCCTACCGCTGAAAAGCTGGGGGCCAACCGGGCCGTTGGTAACGGCGGGTTGGCCCCGGGGTAGGCAGGGCGAAGGGTGGGTGTGCGCGCGCTAGGGGCCGAAGTTGCAGAGGTCGTCGGCGCGCATGGCTTCGTGGCCGGAGGAGAAGCGGCCGGCGACGCTGACCAGGGAGCCGGCCCAGCCCTGGGCGTGGGTGCCGTCGGCGCGCCATAGGTCGAGCATCAGCCAGCCGGTGGCGGGGCCTGGGGCCAGGCTGGGTTCGCCGACGTGGACGCGCTGGGTGGCGACGGGGAAGGCGTTGCTGTTGGGGATCATGCCGGCGTTTTCCTGCTCGTCAAAAAAGACCAGCTGCTCTTCGCCGGGCGGGCTCCACAGGGGGGCCTTGCCGCAGGCCACGGGGACGGCGTCGGGCACGCGCGTGTCGCGCCAGACCAGCAGGTCGGTGCCGGTGAAGGGGCCGCCGTCGAAGTAGCGCACGTAGTACAGGCTGGAGAGCGGCATGCGGTCGTCGGCGCTGTTGAAGCCGTTGTAGCGGCCGTAAAAGGTGTAGGAGCCGGGCTGGAAGAAGTCGGGGTCGGCCACCAGCGCCAGCGCCGGCTGGCTTGCCGCCTGCTTTTGCGCGGTATTGATGTAAAAGACGTCACCCCACAGGACGTTGTTGTCGCTGGCCAGGCCGGTGCCGCCCTTGGCGAAATAGGCCGGGTCGGCGGGGGTGTTGGCGATCCCCGACAGGGTTGGCGGCGAGCAGCGGTTCACCGTGTCGACCGTGACGTATCCGGTGACCGGCGCGCCGGTGGCATGGAAGCTGGCGGCGCACTGCGCGGGTTGGACGTCGGGCAGCCGGCGGCCGGTGTGGGCGGCCTTCAGGAACGCCAGCTTGGTGACGCCCATCCGCACGCTTTGCACGACGCTCGAGCCGCAGCCGGGAAAGGCCGGGCCGCTTTGCGACGGCGGTTGCGACGGGCTGACGCCGACGCCGGTGACCGGCAGATCGCCGCTGAACAGGTCGCGCAGATTGATGGTCTGCACGTCGTAGCCGGTCAGGTAGACGTCGAAGGCGAGCGTCGGCACGCCCCAGTCGGTCCACAGCACGACCCGCGCCAGCGTCGGCTGCGGTGCGGAGTTGTTGATCGAGATCACGGTCGTGGCCCCCTGGGGATTTTCCAGGTCGACCTCGAAATAGGGGACCAGCAAAGTGGCGGCAGGCTGGTTGCCGAAGCGGCAGTTTCCCGTCAAATCGCCGGCTGCCAGCGGCAGGCCCGCCAGCAAGAGCACAAGCAGAAATAGCGACCCGGTGTGGCGCACGTTCATCATGGTGCTGTCTCCAAGCTTACTGGCCAACCGGAGGGGAAACGCTTCGCCGGGGAGCTGCCTCCCGACGCCGGCACTTGCGGGCCGGGGTGAGGAGGTTAGACTACCATGTATGAGCGATTCTCTTGTCCAGATCGGCCCCCACTCCGCCCGCGGCCCCAGGGCCAACAGGCCGGAGTGGCTTCGTATAAAGCTTTCAACCCCTGCGACGTATCACCAGGTCCGTTCCCTGGTTGACCGGCTAAACCTGCACACAGTGTGCCAGGAGGCGCGCTGTCCCAACATCTACGAGTGCTGGGGCGAGCATGGCACCGCCACCTTCATGATCCTGGGCGACGTCTGCACGCGGCGCTGCGGCTTCTGCGCGGTGACCTCGGGGCGCCCGCAGACGGGCGTCGATCCGCTCGAGCCGGAGCACCTGGCGGAGGCGGTGGCGGCGATGGGGCTGCGCCACGCGGTGATCACCTCGGTGGACAGGGACGACCTCGCCGACGGCGGCGCCGGCCACTTCGCGCAGGTGATCGAAGCCGTGCACCGGCGCAATCCCGGCACCGCCGTCGAGGTGCTCACCCCCGACTTTCGCGGTGTCCCGGATGCCCTGGACGTGGTTTTGGAGGCGGCGCCGGAAGTGTTCTCGCACAACATGGAGACGGTGCCCCGGCTGTACCGCAAAGCGCGGCCCGGCAGCCGCTACGATCGCAGTCTGGCGCTGCTGGCAGCGGCGGCGGCGGCAACCGCGGGCGGCGGCGGCGGTGTGCAGCCAGGCCAGGCGGCGGGCCGTGCGCCCTATGCCGGCCGCATCAAAACCGGCATCATGGTCGGCCTCGGCGAAGAGACGGCGGAAGTGCATGCGACGCTGGCCGACATTCGCGGCGCCGGCGTGGAGATCCTGACCATCGGCCAGTACCTGCAGCCGACGGCCGGGCATCTGCCGGTCGCGCGCTGGGTGCATCCCGACGAATTCGCGGCGTACCGCGACCACGCCCTGTCCCTGGGCTTCGCCCACTGCGAGGCCGGTCCGCTGGTGCGCAGCAGCTACCACGCCCACGAGCACGTCGCGCCCGGCGCGCCGCGCGCTATGGCGCGAGCCGGCGGCGATGGATAGAATGGCGCTTGTGACAGACAGCACAAACGCGCCCGAGCTGCGCATCCGGCCGCTGGAGGACATGGACATCACGCCCATCGTCGGCATCGACGAAAAGATCGGCGGGCGGTACCGGCCGGAAGTCTGGGAGCGCCATATCGGTTATTACCTGCGCCGGGACCCGGAAGGGTCGGTGGTGGCCGAATGGCAGGGTGAAGTGGTGGGGTTCATGCTGGGTGAGGTCCGCGCCGGGGAATTCGGGCTGGAAGAGCCGACCGGCTGGATCGAAGTGCTGGGGGTGGACCCCGGCCATCGCGGCAAGGCCATCGGGCGCCGCATGGCGGAGACGCTTTTGGCGCACTTTCGGCAGCTGGGCGCCCACAGCGTGCGGACGCTGGTGGAAGAAGGCGCCGGCGAGCTGGGCGACTTCTTTGCCGCGCTCGGCTTCCAACCCTCGACCTTGCGGCCTTTCGTCAAGACACTGTAGCGCCTGGCCCGGCGCCGGCCAGGTCGGCAACCGGCCAGCGGGCGGGCGCGACGCACGAGGCGAGCGCGGCGAGCACACGATCGGAACGCATCGGAGAGCATCATGAGCAACCGGACCACAAGCCTTCCCAAGAACTTCCACGCCGCGGTGGTCAAGTGGCGAGACGCCTTCCTGCCGGACTATCAATTCCTGCTCGACAACTGGGAGCGGCATTTTCCCAACGACCCCAAGTTCGAGCTGTGCGCCTACCGGCAGCTGGGGATGTGCACCGAGATCGAATGCGGCGACGCCAAGGGCAAGCCCAAGTACAACCGCGCCGCCGAGATGCCGGCCGAGCCGGCGCACCACCTGCTGGGCGCGATCCGCGCCCAGGCTTCGACCGAGTTCGGCTCCATTCAGCAGCACCGGCTCACCCTGGCGCGGGCGCAGAGCGAAGAAGAGCAGTTCTGGATCCTGCGCATGATGGCGGAGGAGCTGCGCCACGGCTACCAGATGCTGCACCTGCTGGCCGACGACGACTGGACGTCGGTGTCCAAGGACAGCAGCGCCGACATGATCGAAGACATCCTGTCGATGAACACCGGCTCGCACGTGCTGGGGGCGTTCAACATCGATTTCGATTCGTTTGTCGACAACGTGGTGTTCTGCGCCCTGATCGATCGCGTCGGCAAGTACCAGCTGACGATGCAAAAGCAGAGCGCCTACCAGCCGATGGCTGAGAGCATGCCGCAGATGCTGCGCGAAGAGGCCTTCCACCTGGCTGCCGGGGTGGTGCCGATGCGGCGGTGGGCAACCTCGGCGGCGCGGGATGAAGGCCTGGTCACCATGGACATGCTGCAGCGTGCGATCAACAAGTGGATGCCGCGCGGCCTGGAGATGTTCGGCGACGAGCGCGGCGGCGGCACCAACGTGCGTTTCGGTTTGAAGCCGATGGCCAACGCGGAAGCGCAGCGCCTCTATCGCGAAGAGGTCGAAAAGCTGGTGCGCGACCTGAACCTCCGCTACCTGCGGGCGCGCCTGCCGCGGTTGTCGCTGGCCGAAGCGCCGCCGGTGCTGGATCGCGTCCTGGGCGGCGAAGCGGTGGAGGGCGTGCTTCCCGAAGACCTGCTGCGCCTGCCGCACAGCGATTACTTCCGTCGCCGCGGCGTCCCCGCGTTCCGCATGGTCGGCACCGGCGGCGAAACCTTCACCGACCTGCACGAGTACCGGCACCACCTGGCGCGTACGCTGCCCGAAGCGTATCGCGCCGGGCGGGACTACAAGGACTACGTGGACGCCCTGGGCAAGGTCGAGCGCGGCGAGCTGACCATCGCCGCCGCGACCTCGCAGATGCCGGCGCTGCGCCGGGTGGGCGGTGCCTGCCCGTGCGCCAAGTCGGTGCGCTGGGTGGTCGACGCGCCGGCAGATCAGGCCCATGTGGGTGATCCGGGGGCGCTGGCGGGGTCGCCGACGAGCCAAGCTCCGGCCGCCACGGCCTGACCGCGCACCTTGCCCAGCTGGGAATGGCGCCGGTCGCGACCTTCGAGTACCATACTGCCGCCCATGAGAGCGCACGACCGTAGCTCCCGGCGCGGGTCCGCGCGTTGAGCCTGTTCAACCGGCTGCTGGTCAACACCCTGCCGGTGGTGCCGCGTCCCATCGTCGGACGCGTCGCGTCGCGTTACGTGGCGGGCGCGACGCTCGACGACGCCCTGCGCGTGGTGCGCGACCTCAACCGCCAGGGGGCGATGGCGACCATCGACCTGCTCGGCGAAGAGGTGAGCGAACGCGCCAAGGCGCTGGCAGCGGTCGACGAATACCTGCGCGTCTTCGCCGCCATCCGTGACCAGGGGCTGGACTCCAACGTTTCGATCAAGCTGACCCTGCTGGGTCTCAAGGTGGACGAAGGCTTCTGCCGCGACAACGTCGATCGCATCGCCGCCGCCGCCCGCGAGTGCGGCAACTTCGTGCGCATCGACATGGAAGACCACACCTGCACCGACGCGACGCTACGCATTTATCGCGAGCTGCAGGCGCGCCATGGCAACCTGGGGGTGGTGCTGCAGGCGTACATGCGCCGCACTCTCCGCGATATCGGCGAGCTGCCCGAGCAGGGCGCCAACGTGCGCATCTGCAAGGGCATCTACGTCGAGCACCGGCGCATCGCCTGGAAGGGATATGAGACGGTGCGCGCCAACTTCGTGCGCGCGCTCGAAAAACTGATCGATCGCGGCGTCTATCCGGCGATCGCCACCCACGACGAATATCTGAGCGCCGCCGCCGTGGCACTGGTCGACAAGCACGGCCTGGCGCGCGACCGCTACGAGTTCCAGATGCTGCTCGGCGTCGATCAGGAGCTGCGCGACATCCTGATCGCCGGTGGCCACCGCCTGCGCGTCTACGTGCCCTACGGCGGCGACTGGTATCCCTACTCGATCCGGCGCCTGCGCGAAAATCCCGAAGTCGCCCGCCACGTCCTGCGCGCCCTGCTGGCCGGCCGCTGAGCGCGGCGCGCCGCCGCCTGCCTGTCGCTTACGCTACGCCGGCGGCTCGACGTCGCCTTCCGGCTCCTCGGCCGCGGCGGCCGCTGCCGCGTCGGGGCCGCCGGCCGGCGCCACCTTGCCGTTGAGCCGCCCGATGACCAGGTGGCGCTGGTCCGGGGTGTAGATCTCCGACGCCTTGGTGAGGCTCCACGCGTAGGCGACGACGGCGCCCGAGGGGTCCACGTACAGGCGCATCGTCCCCTCGCCGACACCGGAGTGGTAACGCCCCTTGGCGAAATGGCGCGTGTCCAGCGGGCCGTGGCCGGAGCGCGAGGAGTCGATGACTCTCAATTCGTACTGGGTCGTGCCCGCCATCGCCGGCTCGGTCGCGGCGCGCGCCGCCGGCGGCGCGGCGACGACCAGCACGTGGCCGGTGGGGTGGTGCCCCGGCGGATAGCGGATCGCCACGACGTCGCCCGGCCGGATGGCCGCAACCGTCGTTACCCGGTCGAAGCCGTTCCCCGCGGCGATGGCATTGTGGAAGTCCGCCGCCTGGGGGAACGTGGTGTGCATCCAGCGCTTGAAATCCGCCCGGTTGTAGCCGTACGCCTGCATCATCAGGTGCGCCACCAGGGAACTGCACACGCTGCGGTTGCGCGTTTCGCCGCTGCCCGCCACCCCCGTCCAGGTGACGATCGTCGGGTGCGATGCGTATTCGTTGGTCGCCGGCGTCACGCCGTCGATCAGCCGGTGCGCCCACAGCAGATGGGAGGGACCGGAACCGCTGCCCGCGCTCCCGGCGGCCCCGGCGCCAATGCGGGCCGTCAGGCCGAGCACCAGCCCGGCGATCAGCAGCGCCTGCGTGAGCCGCGGTCTGTTGCGGGTCTGGCTCAGCTGCATGCGCTTTTCCATTCGTGGTAGGCCCTGGACGCTTCGGCGGGGAAGCTGGTGCGCTCGGGGCGCCAGCCGATCTCGCCGGCGCGGCGGGTTTCCACCACCTGGTCGAGCGCCAGCGCGTCCGCGAAGCCGCCCAGGCCCTGGCGCGCCTGCTCCAGCGGCACCGAGCGCGTGGCGCCGCCGGCGCCCGCCGCCTCGCTCGCCGAGCGCGCCACCTCCGCCAGCGGCACGGCGTTGCCGTCCACGGCGTGGAACACGCCGCGCGCCGACCGCTCGACGACCAGGCGATAGAAACGCGCCAGGTCCTGGACGTGGATCATCGGCAGCCGGTTGCTGCCGTCGCCCACGAACCGCGCGGCGCCCTCCTTTTCGGCCGAATCGAAGTAGCTGCCGGGAATGCCGCCGCTGCCGCCGTAGACGATCCCCGGCCGGATCACCGCCGTCGCCAGATCCTTGCCGGCAGCGCCCAGAACCCGCGCTTCATGGCCGACCCGCCAGGCCACCAGCTCCAGCGGGTGGTCCGTCGGCGTCTCCTCGGACGCCGCCTGATCGCCGGTCGCGCCCAACACCCACACTCCCGACGTGTAGACCAGCGACCGGAGCCCTTGCACCTGGCTTGCCTGGCTGGCCGTCACCAGCGTTTCGACCGCCTTGGCATCCGCCCCCGGCGCCCCCTGCGCGTCGAACGCCATGTGCACCACCACCTGGTGCCGCGCCGCCTGGTCGCGGTACGTCTCCGGGTCGCCGATGTCGCCCACCACCGTCCGCACCCCCAGCCCGCGCAGACGTTCGCCCGCCTCCCCACCGCCGTCGCCCGCTTCGCCATGCCGCCGCACCAGCGCGGTGACCTGGTGGCGTGCCTGCGCCAGCTCCGCAGCCACCGCCTGCCCGATATACCCGGTCGCACCCGTCAGAAACACGTCCATGCTCGCGCCCTCCGCGCCGCATCTTAGCAGCGCGCCGCGTCGCGCCGCGGTCGTGGTCGCACCGGTTGCAGCAGCCCGCCCGCGGCCTCGCCACCGGTGCGCGCCATCGATATGGCGTAATAACATTTTTGTGGTATCATGGGTCCACACCTGAAAGACGACGCGCCCTCTTCCTGGCGCTGAGCGGAGGGATCATGCGGACACCGGCACCGACTACGACAGCCCGCGCCTGGGCAGTGGGGCTCCTCGGAACATGGCTTTGCTGTTGTCTGCCAGCTCGCGGGCAGGAGCTTCATTGGACGGCACTGGGACCCGGCGGCGGCGCGGCGGCGCGGGTGGCGACGGTAGCGGGACAGTCCGGAGCGGCCTACGCCGCGATGATCAACTCCGGCATCTGGAAGACGATCGACGGCGGCGCGAGCTGGCAGCGCGTGCTGACACTGCCGAACGAGGGCACCTATTCCTTTCTCGTCGTGGCCCCCGACAACCCGCTGGTGGCCTTTGCCGGGACCGTGCCGGGGATCTGGCGGACTGCGGACGGCGGCGGCAGCTGGACCCTGCTGCCGGTGCCGGCAGCGGCCACGCTGGCCATCGCTCCGTCGCAGCCGAGCGTCGTCTATGCCATCGGCGCCACCGGCGTCTATCGCAGCCAGAATGGTGGTGTGGCCTGGAGCCGGGGTCCGGCCCTCCAGCTCTCGGTCGCGACCTCGGCCGTCGATCCACAGAATCCGAATCTCGTATATGCGGCCGGCGACGAGCCGGCCTCCCTCACCGCCGCCCTTATGCGCAGCACGGACGGTGGCCAGACGTGGTCGCAGTTGGACAGCGGTTTTTTCTCCGCCGACCTCTTCGTTTCGAGCGTCGTCGCGACGGCGGACAGCCCGGCGACGCTCTACGCCTGCCTGAACGCCCAGATCTTCGCCGCGGCCGGCGCGGGGATCTACAAGAGCCGCGACGGCGGCCAGACCTGGAGCGCGGTGCTGCCTCTGCCGAGCCACCAGCCCAACGGCATCCTGGTGCCGGTCCCGGGGGCGCCGGGGACGCTTTACGCCGCCCTCACGCGCGATCAGGAAGGGGCATCCGGCGGACTTCCGGCAGCCTACGAGATTTGGCAGACGACCGACGGCGGTGCCACCTGGGCGATGGTTTTCAGCACCCTCGACCCGATCGCCAGCCTGGCGGTCGACGCGGTATCGCCGGGGCGGATCTATGCCGGCCTCAGCTATGAGGGCGTCGTGGTGAGCCAGGATGGCGGCGCTGACTGGGCCTCGGCCGCGGCGACCCTCCTTGCCTCGTCGGCGACCGCGGTGACGGCCGACCCCACCGCCGCCGGCACGCTCTACACGGGGGCCAACGGCGGGGTGGAAAAATCCACCAACGGCGGCGCCACCTGGACAACCACAGGCGCGGAGATCACCCTGTCGTCCGCCGGGCGCGTGACCAAGCTGGTCGTGGACCCCACCTTCCCGAACCGTGTCTACGCCGCGACCAACGGGGCGCAGACCTCCAATGCCGGCACCGGCCTCTTCCGCAGCGTCAACGGCGGGCAGACCTGGCAGGCGACGGCGCCCGGCATGCCGGCGGTCTTCGACCTGGCGCTCGATCCCAGCACCAGCCCACCCCGCATCTACGCTGCCGGGGCCGGCACGCTGCCCAATAGCTCGAACGTGCTGGAGTGGAGCGACGACGCCGGCGCCACCTGGAACGTGCCGACGGCGCCGCCGTTCATCTCCTATCCCCCGGGCACCCCCGCCGCCTACGAGCTGCTGAGCGCGGTCGCGGTCGATCCTGCCAACCCGTCTCGCTTGTACGCCTCGGGCAACGGTTTCTGGATCAGCGCCGACCGCGGCCATACCTGGCAGCTGATAGACACCGCGCCGAACCTCCAGAAGCTGCGATTCGCCTCCGGCGCGGCAGGTGCACTCTACGGCATCGCCGCGGCCGGCCCGCACCTGGTCTACAAGAGCCTCGATCACGGCGCGACCTGGACCGCCGCCGACCCCGGATTTCCGTCCAGCCTGGAGGCGCAGGACCTCGCGATCGACCCGCAGACCTCGGCGATCTACCTCGCGACCTCGCTCGGCGTCTACGTGTCGCGGGACGGCGGCGCCACCTATCAGGTCGAGGACGACGGCATGGGCGACCTCTCGGTCGCGGCGCTGGCCTTCGCTCCGCTCCAGCCGGGAGAGCTCCTCGCCGCCGCCTACAACGGCGGCGTTTTCGCCGCCAACGGGAGCTGCGCGACGGGGCCGCAGGCGCTTTGCCTCCAGAGCGGCCGGTTTCGCGCGACGATGAGCTGGGCGGCGCCGGGAGTGGGGACCGGGAGCGGGGCCGGGATCGCAACCGCGCTCTCCGACGACAGCGGCACCTTCTGGTTCTTCAGCCCCGATAATCTGGAGCTGGCGGTGAAGTTGCTCGACGGCAGCGCCGTCAACGGCAACTTCTGGGTGTTCTATGGGGCGATGAGCAACGTCGCCTACACCTTGACGATCGCCGATCTCACGACCGGGGCGCAGAAGAGCTACGTGAATGCCCAAGGCGATCTGACCAGCCTCGCCGATACCGCGGCCTTTCCCAGCACGGCGCCGGCGGTCCACGGCGCTGCTGCACCGGTGCCCGCGGCCCCGCCGGAGTCCGCTGTCCCCGGTCGTGACGAGAGCTCTTCCGGCAGCACCCCGGGGCATGAGGGGCGGGACGCCAGCACCCCGGCATCCTGCGAGCCGGACGCGGCAAGCCTCTGTCTCGCGGCCTCGCGCTTCCGGGCCAGCGTCAGCTGGACGACCGCGGGCGGCGCCACCGGCTTCGGCCAGACGGTGGCGCTCACGGCGGACTCGGGAGGCTTCTCGTTCTTCGCCTCGGCGGACCTCGACCTGATCGTCAAGATCGTCGACGGCCGGGCGCTGAACGGGCACTTCTGGGTGATGTACGGTTCGCTTTCGGATGTCGCCTTCACCGTCACCATCGTCGACTCCGTGACCGGGGCGCGGCGAACCTACGCCAATGAGCAGGGAGAGCTGGCCAGCGGCGCCGACACGGCCGCATTCTGAGCGGCGGGCGCCGGCCGCGGCCTCTCTCGCACCGCGTTCCTGCGCGCGATCGCTGCCTCGACGTCATGAGCGTCCGCGGCTGGCGTGACCGCGCCCTACGCACCAGCGCCTCCTGAGGAGATCACGCGATGAAGATTCATGCTGTCCAGACAGGATCGGTGCGGATCAAGAGCGCCCAGGTGGTGGGGCGCGGGCAGGGCTTGCGCCGTCGGCTGGCGATCTTCGGCGACCGCGAATGGACGGACTGGCTTCCCACCTTCGTGTGGGTGATCGATCATCCCGAAGGCGTCATCGTGATCGATACGGGCCAGGGCGTGCATCTTCTTGCGTCCGGCAAGTCGCTCCACCCCTATGTGCGATTTGAAGTGGCGTTTCGCATCGATCGTGAAGAGGAGATCGGCCCGCGGTTGCGTGCGCTGGGCATCGGCGCGCGGGATGTGAAGATGGTTTTGCTCACGCATTTGCACATGGATCACGACGGCGGCCTGGCGCATTTCCCGGAGGCGGAGATTCAGGTCGCTCGCGGCGAGATACGGATCGCGAGCGGCTGGTTGGGCCGCATGCGCGGGTACGTGCCCAACCGGTGGCCGACATGGTTCGACCCGGTGCCTCTGGACCTTGAAGCGCAGCCTTTTGGCCCGTTCGCCGCCGGCAAGCGCCTGACCCGGGCGGGCGACGTGATCGCCGTCGCCACGCCGGGTCACACGGCAGATCACGTGTCCGTCCTGGTGCAGGAGGGAGAGACGACGTTCTTTCTGGCCGGCGATACCTCGTACGACGACCGCTTGCTGCTCGATGGCGTCAGCGCGGACGACCGCGTTGCGGCCGCGACGCTGGACGCGATCCGGCATCTCGCCCGGTCTGGCCCGACGGTCTATCTGCCGACGCACGATCCCCAGGCCGCCACCCGGCTGGCGGGGCGTCAGGTGCTGCGCTGCACGGAGCCTTGACGATGGCATCCCTCGCGGTCGACATAACATTGCGCCTGGATATCAACGGCTCCAGCCAGCGGCTCGCATGTGCGCCGCAGCAACTCCGCGCCGAGCTCCGGCGCAGCGCACAGACCGCGGCGGCTATCGGGGGCGCGCAGGGTTCGGGGGGGCGGGCGCCAGTGCATCCAACCGGCGCAGGATCTCGGTAAGGCGGCGGTTCATCTCTTCGAGGTCCGTGGCCGGTGAACGCGGCGCCGGGGTGCGAGCCGCCCCCGGCAGGCGGTTGGGGCCGGTCAGGGCGTCCAGCTGCTGGATCAGAGGGCTGCGCTGGTCGGTATCCTTGAAGACGATGCGGAACAGCTCCTGCGGGTAGAGGCCGATCACGCGGCAGATGTCGAGGATGTGGCGGAGCTTGAGGTCGAGCCTGCCGCTGAGCAGGCGGCCCAGGTCGGTGCCGCAGCCCTCGTCCAGCAGGCGCTTTTCCACCTCGCGGCGACTCAAGCCCGACAGCTCGATGAAATGGCTGAGCGTCTCCCTGGTACGCTCGACTTCCGCCTTACTACCGCCCATTGTGGGAGTGTATTGGAGCGCTACAAGCGGTAGCTAGATCTGGTCATTATTACCGCAGGCGTAGTATGTTTGGTGAGTTATCGCCATAATGATGTTTCCGGTGTCGGTAATATCGCCGAGCTGGAAAGGGGGTAAAGGATGAGCAGAGCCAAGGTCGAGGCTGATATCGGCAAGTGCTTGCGGGAGCTGCGGAAGTCGCTGGGCTGGAGCCAGGTCGAGCTGGCCCGGTCCGCCAGGATGTCCGCAACGGCCCTGTCCAGGATCGAAACCGGCAGGCAGCGACCAGAGCCCGCCAGCCTGCGCCGCCTGCTCGGAACCATGGGTTATCCGGGTGACTCCTGGCGCCTGCTCGACCTCCTCATGCAGCGCGGTGTCCTCTAGGCCGCTAGGCCGTCCTGCGCCGGACATCGCAGCCAGCGCAGACGAGCTGGCTGCCTTGCGGGCGCTTCAGGTCCACGAGGAAATCGGAGAAGATGAAGAACCATGGACACCGATGCCATCGGAGCCGTCGAGGTTATCGACGACGAGATGGCGCGTATCCTGCGCGCCATGACCTGCGCCGATCGCCTGCGCATCGCGAGCGGCATGTACGCCGCGGCACGACGAATGCTCTTGAGCAGCCTCGCGGCGGAACACCCTGAATGGGAACCGGGGCGGGTGCAGGACGAAACCGCGAGGAGACTGTCGCATGGAGCAGGATGAGCTGCTCCGGTTTGCCGTCGAAGCCCTGCACCATCTCCGCCTGCGCTACCTCGTGACCGGCTCCATTGCCACCGTGCTGTATGGCGAGCCCCGATTCACCAACGATATCGACCTGGTGGTCATCCTTGGCGCGGACCGGATCCAGGATCTGTGCCGCTCGTTTCCTCAGCCCGAGTTCTACGTCAGCCCGGAATCCGTGCGGCAGGCGGTGGAGCGGCGAGGCCAGTTCAATATCATCCATCCCGCCTCCGGCCTCAAGCTGGACATCATGGTGCCCGCGGAAACGCCCTTCAACCGTGAGCGGTTCGAGCGGGCAAGACAGGTCAGGCTGCTGCCTGACCTTGATGTCAGCGTCGCCGCGCCGGAAGACGTCATCATCAAGAAGATGGAGTACTACCTTGCGGGCGGCTCCGACAAACACTTGCGAGACATCGCGGGCATTCTCAAAGTCAGCCCTGACCAGGTAGACCGGACCTACATTGCTGAGTGGTCGGAACGCCTCGGTCTTAGCCAGGTCTGGTCGGCGCTGGCGCGGCGAGTGCCGCCATAGGCTCCGATGCGGTCAGGTGGCGCGGTCGAGGAGGCTGGCGGCGACGATGAGGAGCTCTACGGGGTCTACGGGTTTGGGGGTGTGCATGTGGTAGCCGATGGAGAGGGCTTTGACGCGGTCTTCGGCGCTGGCGTGGGCGGTGAGGGCCAGGGCGACGGTCTGGCCGCCTTCGGCGGCGGGGAGGGCGCGGATGCGCTTCATGAGGCTGAAGCCGTCCTCTTCGGGCATGCCGATGTCGGAGATGAGGAGCTCGGGGCGCCAGGCGCGCAGGGTGTCGAAACCTTCCTGGGCTGAGTGGGCGATGCGGATGTCGGCACCGGCGGCGCGCAGCAGCTCGCCGGCCCATTCGGCGTTGTCGGGTTCGTCGTCGACGATGAGGATGCGGCGCCGGCGCAGGTCCTGGCGCATCAGCAGGGGCTCGGCCAGGGAGAGGCCGGCGTTGGCGGCGCGGCGGGCGTTGGCCAGGTCGCCTGTGGAGCGGACGGGGAAGGCGACGGTGAAGGTGGCGCCGCGGCCTTCGCCTTCGCTGGCGACGTGGACGGTGCCGCCGTGGACCTCGACCAGCTGGCGGACGATGGCCAAGCCCAGCCCGAGGCCGCCGTGGCGGCGGGTGGTGCCGCTGTCGGCCTGCCAGAAGCGCTCGAAGACGTGCGGCAGGCGCTCGGGGGCGATGCCGACGCCCTGGTCGCTGACGACGATGTGCACCTTGTCGTCCCGGCGGAGGATGCCGACTTCGATGTGGCCGCCGCGGGGTGTGAACTTGATGGCGTTCGACAGCAGGTTCCAGACGATCTGCTGCAGGCGGTCGGGATCGGCGAAGATCGGCGCGATGTCGGGCCCTACGCTGAGGGTCATGGCGACGCCCTTGTCGGCCGCCGCCGGGCGCTGCGATTCGACGGCCGCCTCGGTGGTGTCGACCGGATTGACTTCGGTGAACTGCATCTTGAGCTTGCCGGCGACGATGCGCGCGATGTCCAGGATGTCGTCGACGATCTTGGTCTGGGCGTGGGCGTTGCGCTCGATGACTTCGGCGGCGCGCGCGATGGTGGCGGCGTTGGGTTCGGTCGAGCGCAGGATGCCGGCCCAGCCCAGGATGGCGCCCAACGGCGTGCGCAGCTCGTGCGACACGGTGGCCAGGAAGCTGTCCTTGGCGCGGCTGGCGCTTTCGGCTTCGTAGCGCGCCTGCCGCTCCGCGGCCAGCAGGTGCTCGCGCTCCGCTTCGACCTGCTTGCGCTCGGTGACGTCGCGAAACACCAGCACGACGCCCAGCACCTTGCCGTCGGCGGCGCGGATCGGCGCCGCGCTGTCGTCGATCGGCGTTGCGGCGCCGTGGCGCGAGATCAGCAGTGTGTGGTTGGCCAAGCCGACCACCAGGCCTTCGCGCAGGGCGCGAAAGGCCGGATTTTCCACCTCGGCGCGGGTGTATTCGTTGACGATGTGGAACACCTCGCCGACCGGCCTGCCGACGGCTTCGTGGACGCGCCAGCCGGTGAGCCGCGCGGTCACCGCGTTGACGAACCGGATGATGCCGTCGCTGTCGGTCGCCAGCACGCCGTCGCCGATGCTGGCGAGCGTCGTGGACAGCCATTCCTGCTGCTCCAGCATCTCCCGGTCGTGGCGGGCGCGTTCGTCGGCGATGCGGTGCGCCAGAAACCAGACCGCGGCCAGGACGCCCAGGGCGACGGCGTTGGCGAACACGAAGGCAAACGCCGCGGCGTGCTGGCCAGCCACCACCCGGGCGCCGCGCAGACCGGCCAGCCGCTGTTCTTCCTGCCGCATGACGGCGAACAGGTTGCGAGTCTCGATGTCGACCTGCTCTTCGCGGCCGCTCGCCATGAGCCTTGCCGCGGTTTCCGCCTGGTGGCGCCGATAGAGATCGACACTTTCGGCGAGCAGCTGCAAGCGGGCGGCGATCAGCTGGTGGAGCTGGGGAAAGCGGGGCTGCTGGCGGGGATTGTCCACCGTCAGGCGCTGCGCCTGCGCCACCTCATCCCAGATCCTGCTCCGCGCCGCACCGTAGGTGACGACGTCGTTGGGGCGCCCGGTCACGATGTAGTCCTGCACCGCCCCGTCGGCATCCAGCAGCAGCGACTGGCAGGTGCCGAGGTGGGCCAGCACCTCGTAGGTGTGGGCGTTCCACAGGTTGGCGTGGATCATCGAGCGCAACGCCCATCCCTCCCACAGCGCGTTGAGCGCCAGGACGAACAGCGAAGCGATCAACGTCACCACCAGGCGGCGCTCGGTGCGCGTAGGCATGCGGTCAGCTCTCCTTCGCGGACGGACGGGGGAGCGCAGCCGGTCGCCGGAGGCGGGGGGCGGGCCGGTGCCTGAGGCCGCCGGCCGCCACGCCTCCGGGCCGGGCGCGCGCTGACCCTACGGTAACGCAGAGGCGGCAGGCGTTTCCAGACGTTGCAAAGAAGGCGCGCGGGCGTCGCGGCGATTGTAAACAGCGGCCTTGCGGCCCGCCGCCGCGCGCTTTGCGGCGCCGGGCTTTCCTGTACACTCTCGCAGTTTCTGCACCGGCCCCCCACCAGGAGGAAGGACGCATGGACCAGCCCGACGTCAGGTCGCTGCCGGACAACGCCTACCAGCCGCTTGCCGCCGGTGAGACGTATGCGCCGGCGGTCCCGGCCGCGGCGTCCGGCCCGGAGGTCACCGTGCGGTCGGTCGGCTGGGGCCTGCTGTTGTGCGTGCTGTTCAGCGTCGCCTCGGCCTATTCGGGCCTCAAGGTGGGCCAGGTGATGGAGGCGTCGATCCCCATCTCGATCCTGGCCATCGGCCTGGCGCGGGCGTTCCGGCGCCGCTCGACGCTGCTCGAAAACGTCATCCTGACCAACATCGGCGGCACTTCGGGCGGCCTGCTGGCGGGCGCGATCTTCACCCTGCCGGCGCTCTACATTCTGAATCTGGATCCGCATCCGCTGCAGACCACGTTGATCCTGCTGGCGGGCGGCTGCCTGGGCGTCTTCTTCCTGATCCCGCTGCGCCGCTATTTCGTGCGCGAGATGCACGGCCGCTTCCCGTACCCCGAGGCGACGGCGATCACCGAAGTGCTGGTGACCGGCGAAAAGGGCGGGTCGCAGGCGCGCCTGCTGCTGCAGGCGACCGCCATCGCGGGGGTCTACGACTTCCTGGTCACCACCTTTCACGTCTGGCAGGAGACGCTCGATTTCCAGTTCGTGCCCGTCGTGCGGGCGGCCGCCGAGCGGGCGCGGGCGGTGCTGCGCTTCGACGCCATCTCCTTCATCCTCGGCCTGGGCTACGTCATGGGTCTGCGCCCGACGATGATCCTGTGCGCCGGCGGCGTGCTGGCCAACCTGGTGTTGGTGCCGCTCATCTGGATGATCGGCCGCCACGCCCAGGGGCTGGTGGTCTATCCCGGCACGGTGCCGATCGCGGCGATGGACGCGGCGGCGATCTTTCGCAACTACGTGCGCTTCATCGGCGTCGGCGCCATCGCCACCGCCGGCATCGTCGGCATCCTGAAGTCGTTGCGCATCGTCGCCGGCTCCTTCGCCATCGCCGCGCGGTCGTTCCGCCGCGCCGACGCCAACGCCGCCGCCGCCGGCCAGGAGCGCACCGACCGCGACCTGCCGGTGAGCTTCATCCTGGGCGGGGTGGTGCTCACCACGGTGGCCGCCGGAGCGTTCTTCACCACCCTTGCCGGGTCGCTTTTGGCCGTCGGGGTGGGGCTCGCGCTGATGCTGGTGTTTTCGTTCTTCTTCGCGTCGGTGGCGGCCAACGCCATCGCCACCGTCGGGCGCAATCCGGTTTCGGGCATGACGATGCTGACGATCATCGTGTCGTCGGTGGTGCTGCTGCGCTTCGGCGTCTCCGGGACCAGCGGCATGTTCTTCGTCATGGCGATCGCCGGCATGGTGTGCACGGCGCTGTCGGTGTCGGGGCAGACGATCACCGACCTCAAGACCGGCTACTGGCTGGGGTCGACGCCGGCCTCCCAGGAGGGGGTCAAGTTCCTGGGCATCCTGGTTTCGTCGGTGGCGGCGGCGCTGACCATCGTGATGCTGGCCAAGACGTTCCAGTTCGGCGAAGCGATTCCGGGTGACGCGCGGGTGGTCCTGGCGGCGCCGCAGGCGTCGATCATGAAGGCGCTGGTGGCCGGCTTCATGAGCCGCCAGCCGGTGGCCTACATCCTGTTCGGCGCCGGGGCGATGCTGACGCTGACCATGGAGATGCTGGGCGCGCCGGCGCTGATCTTCGCGCTGGGGATGTACCTGCCGCTGGAGCTCAACTCGCCGGCGCTGGCCGGCGGCTTCCTGGCCGAGTACCTGGGCCGCCGCGCCCAACGCCTGGGCGGCGAGGCGGGGCGCGGCGTGCGCGAGCGCGGCGTCATCGTCGCTTCGGGCCTGATGGCCGGCGGCGCGCTGGGCGGCGTCCTGGGCGCCGCGCTGCGGCTCTTCCCCTGGTACCGCGAGGACCTGGTCGCGACGCCGTTCTACGGCAACGCGCCGGTGTCGCAGGTGGTGTCGCTGGCGATGTTCGGCGGTCTCTGCCTCTACCAGTGGTTCGCCGCGGTCGGCCGCCGGCGCGCTTGAACCGGCCTCTTCGACCAGACCGCGGCGCTCAGGCGGTGGCCTGCTCTTCCCAGACGCGGGCCAGCTGGACGATGAGCTGGACGGCCATTTCCATGTCGGCGATCGACACCCATTCGAGGCGAGAGTGGAAGTTCTGCTCGCCGGCAAAGAGGTTGGGCGTGGGCAGCCCCATGAAGCTCAGCTTGGAGCCGTCGGTGCCGCCGCGGATGGCGCGTTCGCGCGGCTCGATCCCGATGCGGCGCATGGCTTCGCGGGCGCGCTCGACGACCTGCGGGTGGTGGTCCAGAACCTCGCGCATGTTGCGATAGCTCTCTTCGATCCTGGTCTGCAAGGAGGCTCCCGGCCAGGCGCCGACGGTGTCGCCGGCCAGGCGCACCAGCATGTCCTCCTTCTCCTTGAGGCCGGCGGTCTGAAAGTCGCGCAGCAGCAGCTTGACCGCCGTCGCTTCGACACTGGCGCTGACCACGTAGGGGTGGACGTAGCCCTGGTAGCCGTCCGTGGTCTCGGGGGAGAGGCCGTCCTTGGGCAGGCGCGAGATGAAATCGGCGGCGACCTTGATCGAGTTGACCATCGTCCCCTTGGCATAGCCGGGATGGGTGTTGCGGCCCTGGAAGGTGACGGTCAGCGCGTCGGCGGAGAAGCTTTCATATTCCAGCTCGCCGCGGGCGCCGCCGTCCATGGTGTAGGCGCACAGGGCGCCGAACTTCGCCACGTCGAAGTAGCGGGTGCCGGCCCCGACCTCCTCGTCGGGGGTGAAGGCGACGCGGATCGCGCCGTGCGGGATGTGAGGATGGGTCACCAGGTATTCGACGGCGGCCATGATCTCCGCCACCCCCGCCTTGTTGTCGGCACCCAGCAGGGTGGCGCCCGAGGCGGTGATGATGTCGTCGCCGATGCGCTCGCGCAGGTAGGGGATGTCGGCCGGGCGCAGCACCGCCCCCGGCGCGTCCGGCAGCACCAGGTCCTGTCCCTGGTAGTTGCGGTGGACCAGCGGCTTGACGCCTTCGCCGCTCATTTCGGGCGACGTATCGACGTGGGCGACGAAGCCGATGACCGGCACCCCGGTCTTGGCCGTGGTGGCCGGCACGGTGGCCGTGACGTAGCCGTGCTGATCGATCGCGGCGTCGGCCAGGCCCAGCTGGCGCAGCTCGTCGACCAGCAGGCGCAGCAGGACCAGCTGCTTGTCGGTGCTGGGATAGGTGGTCGACGTTTCGCTCGACTGGGTATCGAACGTCACGTAGCGCAGGAATCGCTCGGCGCAGCTGGTGGTTGGAAACGGCGGTTCGGGCATGGCGTCGGGGTCCTCGGCAGGGTTGTCCGTCGTCGTCGGTTGGCGGCGAAAGGCCTTTGGGCGGCCATCCTGGTACTCTACTACCGAGAGCGCGGCGACGATGCGGTGGCGGGTTGGGAGGCGGGCCGGGCCGTGGTTCCGGCGGTGGCCGGCAGATAGGAGACGACGATGCACCACCTCTCGCGACCTCAGATCCCGCCCCGATGGCCAGGCCGGAGCAGCGGCGCGCTCGCGGCCGCGGTGCTCGTGGGGGCGGCTCTTGCCGCGGGTTTCGCCGCGCCTCCGGCGGCGGCGCAGGGCAACGCCTTCGGCATGAACATCCACGAGCCGACCGGCTCGGACCTGACGCTGATCATGAACAAGCTGCAGGCGGCCGGCATCGGCTGGGCCAACATGTCGATCGTCTGGCCGTACGTCCAGCCGACGCAGGGGGCCTACGACTGGAGCACCTACGACGCCATCGTCGCCGCCGCCAAGGCGCACGGCATCACGCTGCTGGCCAGCCCGCTGTACACGCCCGATTGGGCGGCCAGCGCGCCGGCGCCGACCTGGACGGCGGTGCCGACGACCGCGGCCTGGATGGACTTCTGCACCCAGGCGGCGACGCACTTCAAGGGATCGATCCAGTACTGGCAGATCTGGAACGAGCCCAACCAGGCGGAGTTCTGGGCCGGCACTCGCCAGCAGTACATCGACCAGCTGCTCATCCCGTGCGCCGACGCCATCCACGCCGCGGACCCCACCGCCCAGGTGGGAGGCCCGGCGCTGGCGCACCTGACCAGCGCCGACTGGTACGACTGGCTGACCGACGTGCTGCAGCAGGCCGGCCCCCACCTGGATTTTGTGACCCACCACACCTACGACACCGGCGGCAACAAGAACGTGACGCAGAAGCTGACGGCTTCGACGCTCTTCGGCGGCTCGCCGGACCTGTGGAGCCTGTCGCCGCCGTCGGTGCGCGAGGTGCTGCAGTACGTCGGGTGGTTTGGCAAGCCCTTCTGGCTGACCGAGACCGGCTGGGAGTCGCAGCCGATCGGCGAAGCGCAGCAGGCGGCCTACTACACCGGCATGCTCAACGACTGGTTCAGCGGCCAGTCGGGGCAGACCTGGATGACGCGCATTTTCTTTTACGAGATGCAGGACCCGCCCAACAGCTCAACCTGGGGCATCCTGAACGCCGACGGCACCCCCAAGGAGGCCTACTCCGCCTACCAGACCTTCATCTCCGGACAGGCGCCGCCGCCGCCGGCGGCCGACAACGCCACGCTGGTATCGGCCAACCTGCCGGTCACCATGGATGCCGGGCAGACCATCACGGTGCGCCTCACCTTCCAAAACAGCGGCACCTCGACCTGGACCGCCGCCAACAACTACAAGCTGGGGGCGGTGGGGGACAACGATCCCTTCGCGGCGGCGCGGCAGCTGCTCAGCGCGTCGCAGCGGATCGCGCCCGGCCAGCAGGTGACGTTCAGCTTCCCGTTCACCGCGCCGGCCACCGCCGGCACCTACACCTCGTCGTGGCAGATGCTGCGCGAAGGGGTAACCTGGTTCGGCGCCACGACGACGCAGCAGGTGACCGTCAATCCGGCGCCGCCGGCGGCCGAGCGGACGCTGGCGCTGCTCGACCAGCGCTTCGCCGTGACCGTCAGCTGGCACGATCCGACCAGCGGCAACGCCGGCGACGGGATTGCGGTGCCCGACACCGACGAGACGGGTACTTTCTGGTTCTTTTCGTCGACCCAGGCCGACCTGGCGGCGAAGTTCGTCGACGGGCGGGCGGTCAACAATCACTTCTGGTTTTTCTACGGCGCGCTGACCAACGTCGAGTACTGGATCACCGTGACCGACCTGCTGCGCGGGACGACGGCGACCTATTACAACCCACCGGGCAACCTGTGCGGCCAGGCTGACACCTCGACGTTTGGCGACGAGCACTCGTCGGGCAAGCGCGCGCCGGCCGGCGCGGTGTCGGTGTCGGTGCCAGCGGCGGCGTCTGACGGCGAGGCGGCGGCACGCGGGCCGGCGGCCGAAAAGCCGCTGGCGTGGCGGTGGATGCAGGTGGCGGCGGCGCCGCCGGTGGCGACGCCGGCGGCGGCAGCCGCGCCCTCCTGTGCCGGCAGCGCGCAGGACCTGTGCCTGTTCGGCGACCGGTTCCAGGTGAGCGTCACCTGGCAGACGCCGTACGGCACCACGGGCGCCGGCATGGCGGAGACCTCCAACGAGGACAGCGGCACGTTCTCGTTCTTCGATCCGTCGGCCATCGACCTGGTGGTCAAGGTGGTCGACGGTCGGTCGGTGACCGGCAAGTTCTGGTTCTTCTACGGCGCGCTGACCAACGTCGCCTACACCATCACCCTGACCGACACCGTGACCGGCAGCTCGAAGCAGTACCAGAACGCGCAGGGCAACCTGTGCGGCCTGGGCGACACCAGCGCCCTGAACTGACGGGCGGCAAGGCAGTTCGGCAGAGGAGCAGGTGCGAAAGGTGCGAAAAGATGCGTCCTGACGCAACCGCTCCTTGCCGGCCCTGCGCCGCGGCGCGCGACCGCACCCGCCGGAGCGTTTGGCAACCGGTCCGCGGCAGGCGCCCCTCGGGACCGGGAAACGACTGTGTTTGACGGAAGATACGAGGCAGTGCTACCATTCTGACCCCATCGGCACCCTCGGGGGAGGACACGCCATTATTTGCTGTCAGCGGGCGAACGCCCGACTCACGTCTTCCTGTCTTCAAGCGATTTGAACTGGCGAACCATGGACGAGCAGGCGCACACCTCTGACTCGAAGGCTGGCCGGGATATGGACCCGGACACCGACGGCATCGACCTGACGGCGCTCCAGGAGAGCGGCACCACGCAGTCGTTCGAAACCGCGACTCGCGAGCGCATCGAGCGCGGCGTGAGCCTGCCCGAATCGGAGGCGGACGTGATCCTGATCGCCCATCCCGATTCGCAGCGCCTGGGGTCGCGCTACCGGCTGTCGCCGGGAACGGTGCTCGAAGTCGGCCGCTCGCCGGCGGTGGGGCTGAGCCTGCCCGAGGTGATGTCGGTGTCGCGCAAGCATGCGCGGCTGCGCTATGCCGGGCCGGTGGTGACGATCGAAGACCTGGGCTCGACCAATGGCACCTTCGTCAACGGGCGGCCCATCCAGGGGCGCACCGTGCTCAAGAGCGGCGACCGCTTTCAGACCGCCGCGGTGCATTTCAAGTTCCTGCACGAGCAGGACGTCGAAAGCGCCTATCACCTGGCGATCTACGAACTGGTGGCGCGCGACGGGCTGACCGAGATCTTCAACAAGCGGAAGTACGAAGAAGAGGTGCAGCGCGAGTACGCGCGCGCCGTGCGCCACCACCGGCCGCTGTCGCTGGTGCTGTTCGATCTCGACGATTTCAAGCAGATCAACGACAGCTTCGGGCACCTGTGCGGCGACTTCGTGCTCAAGCAGGTGGCCTCCATCGCCCGCGAGCTGACGCGGCCCGAAGAGGTGCTGGCGCGGGTCGGAGGCGACGAATTTGCCATCCTGGCGCCCGAAACCGGCATCGCCGGCGCCGAAACCCTGGCGCTCAAGCTGCGCGAGCGCATCCAGGCGTACGAGCACCGCTACGGGGAAGTGAAGATCAGCGTCCGCTGCTCGTGCGGCGTCGCCGAGCTGGCGCCCGAGATGAGCTCGCCGCAGGATCTCTACCAGGCGGCGGACGCCGCGCTGCTGCTGTCCAAGCGCACCGGCCGCAACCGCGTCACCGTGCGCGGCGGCCAGCTGGCCGCCGGCGGCTCGTAGCCCCCACCCCCGCCGCGTCGCTCAGCGTGGCGCCCCGGCAGGCCCGGCGCCCCCGGCAGCCCCGGCACCCCCGGCAGGCATCGCCTGGTTGAGCAGGTAGGTCTTCAGGAAAACGATCGAAACCGTGCGCAGGTAGTCGATGTTGACCTTTTTCTGGTAGCCGTGGCCTTCGTCCTTGGCCGCGACGTACCAGACGGGGATGCCGTTGGCTTCCACCGCGGCGACGATCTGGTCGGATTCCGACAGCGGCACGCGCGGGTCGTTGGCGCCGCCCGCCACCAACAGCGGCTTGCGGATGTCGCCGGCGTGGTGGAGCGGCGCGATGCTCTCCAGGAACTGCCGCATCTTGGGATCGCGTTCGTCGCCGTATTCGACCCGGCGCAGGTCGCGGCGATACGACTGGGTGTGCTCGAGGAAGGTGACGAAGTTGCTGATGCCCACGGTGTCGAAGCCGCAGGCCAGGCGGTTGCTGTAGTGGGTCATGGCGGCGAGCGTCATGTAGCCGCCGTAGGAGCCGCCCGCCACCATCACGTGCGACGCGTCGAGGTCGGGCTGGGTGGCGATCCAGTCGAGCAGCGCGCCGATGTCCTTGACCGAGTCTTCGCGCTTGTCGGCGTTGTCCAGGGCCAGGTAGGTCTTGCCGTAGCCTGAAGAGCCGCGCACGTTGGGCGCGATGATGGCCACGCCCAGCTCGTCCACCAGGTAGTTGAGGCTGCCCAGGAAGTTGGGCCGGGTCTGCGCTTCGGGGCCGCCGTGGATGGTGATGTAGACCGGCCGCGGCCCCGGATAGCGGGCGGCGTCCGGCCGGTAGACGAAGGCCGGAATGGTGCGCCGCACGCCGCCGCTGCTGGCATCGCTGGCATTGCCGGGTTCGCCGGCGTGGACCGTGTCGAACGTCGGATAGCGCACCAGCGCCGGCACGGCGAAGCGCCGCGGGTCCAGGCCGCCGGTTTCGCTGGCCGTCCAGCGCTCGACGCGCCCCGCGTCGACGTCGCAGGAGTAGACGTCGAACGGCGCGCGCGCCCAGCTCAAGGCGAAGGCCAGCTCGTGGGTGCCGCGCCGGAAGCGCGGTTCGGTCGCCACCCCCTGCGGCAGCTCCGGCACCGCCAGCTCGGCGCCGGTGGCGGTGTTCAGGACGTGCAGGCGGCTGATGCCTTCCTCGTTGGCGAAAAACGCCAGGCGGGCGCCGTCGCTCGACAGGTCCAGGCTCTCCACGTCCCACGGCAGGGCGCCGGGCAGCGCGGTTTCGGCGCCCGTGGCGACGTCGAGGCGCACCAGATGCAGAAACTCGCCTTCCCGGTTGCTGGCGGTGTAGACGCTGGCGCCGTCCGGGGACCAGCGCGCCATCTGGTAGTACGCGGTCGGGCCGGGCCGTCGCGGCGTCAGGGCCGAAACCTTGCCGGTGGCGATGTCCACCACCTGCAGGTACGACTCGGCGACGGAGATGGTGTGCAGCAGCAGCAGCCGCCGGTCGTCCGGGCTCCAGTCGAGGGTCTCCCAATCGCCCTCGTGCTCGGCCACCCGCCGCTCGCTGCCGGCCTGCGACGGGTCGGCCACGTACAGGTCGAAGTCGCGCCCGTTGCGCGCGTTGGACAGGTACGCCAGGAGCTTGCCGGAGCGCGACCACAAGGGCGCCTGGTGGCGGTGCACGCCGTCGGTGATGCGGCGGGTGTGGCCGCTGCGGCGGTCGAGCAGCATCAGCTGGAAGTTTTCGCTGCCGCCCGGATTGAGCGAAAAGAGCACCTGCGAGGGATCGCCCGGCCGGTATGCGGCGGTGTTGATCTGGTCGTCGTAAAAGGTGACCTGGGAGCGCGCGCCGAGCGGCGCCGCCACCTCGTGCACCTGTGCCGCCTGGCCGAAGCGGGTCAGGATCAGCATGCGCCGTCCCTGGGTATCCCAATCGGCGAAAGCGGCGCTGCGCATGTTCTCGTGGGCACGCAGCTCTTCGGTCGCGGCTCGCGGAATCGCCGGCACATGGCGCGCCACGATGCTTTCAGGAGTCGGCAGCAGCTCGTCCGGCGCCATGGAGGCCCCGGCGCTGGTGGTCGCCACCTGGATCGGCGGCGTGGCCGGCTTGGCGCCGGCGGGCAGGGATGCGGTGGCGGGGGCCGCCGCCGTGGCAGCGGCCGCGTGAGCAGCGGATTGGGTCATCATGGTTACCGGTGGCAGCGCCACAAGAGCAAGCAGCCATGCACGGGAGGTGCGGCGCAGCGGCATGGAAAGCATCGGTCCTCCGCAAGGTACGCCAGCGATCGAACCGCGAGTCTAGCAGGGTCGCGGCGTCTTGGCGCGCCGCCTGGCGCCCAGCGTGCCGGGCGCGCGGGCGGGCGCTCAGGGTGCGCGGCGATCCAGGCGGCGGGCGACCAGCAGGAACTGGCGCGCCCAGCGGCTGCACGCGCCGGGGGGGGCAGGGCGTTCGCGGCGGTGGGCGGTGACGAGCGACGGCATGGCGAGCGGGCCGATCGTGAGGTGGTGGCCGTAGAACAGCTGGCGGTCGATGGTGAAGCCTGCGGTGCCGAGGGCGGCGGTGAGGGATGGAGGATCGTGGGCGGTGAAGCGGCCTTGGGTGAAGCGGCGTCGCCAGCCCAGCGCCTTGGCTGCGACGAGCAGCAGGCTGCCGCGGTTCATGGCGGTCAGGCAGAGCGTGCCGCCGGGCGCCAGGACGCGGGCGGCTTCGGCGAGGAAGGCTGCCGGGTTGGGCAGGTAGCCGAGCAACGAGACGGCCGTCAGGCCGTGGCAGCAGGCGTTCGGCAGGGCGAGGGCCGCAACGTCGCCGGTGAAAAAGGCGATGCCGGCGTCGTGCGTGCGGGTGTCCTGGCTGGCCGCGGGCCAGGCGTCGGCGCCGCGCCGCCAGCGGTGCCGTGCGTAGGCGGCCATGCGCGGGTCGCGATCGCAGGCTACGACGCGCGCGCCGTGCGCAGCCAGGGCGGCGGCCAGGTGGCCGGTGCCGCTGCCGGCGTCGACCCAGAGGTCGCCGGGGCGCAGGCGCGGGGCGCACTCCTCCAGACATAGCTCCAGGCCGCGGCGGAACAGGGCGCCGCCGGCGTCGGGCCGGTCGTGCACCTGCGCCCAGGCCGCGGGGTCAAGGCGCATGGTCGTCCTCGGGCGCGGCGGCGGCCGGTTGCGGCGCGGCGGACGGATCGTCGGCCGCGGGCAGGACGCGCCGGATCTTGTGGCCGGCGCCGGTTTGCAGCGGCCGGCGCTCGATGGTGAGGGCGCCGCCGGCGAACCAGAGCTTGGCGGCGAGGGCGCCGCCGGGCAGCTGGGGGAGGGTTTGGCACAAGATCGCTTGCAGGGCTTGGGGCGCGACGGGGCTGGGTGGGGCGAGCGCGATGCGCAGGCGGCCGTTGGGATCGCCGGCGGCGGCGTCCAGCAGCTGGATCTGGAAGTCGTCGGGGCTGCCGCCCAGGGTCGCGACCGCTTGCTCGACCAGGCGGGCAAAGTCGAGCTGTCCCAGCTTCACGCCTTCGGCGGACAGCTTGGTGGGGTTGTGGACCTGGCTGACGTGCAGGGAGAGGCCGGCGCGCCCCAGGGCACAGTCGCAGGCGTGGCGGCGCAGGGTGCCGTGGTCGCCCAGCTCGACGTTCAACAGGACTTTGGGCGCGGCCAGGGAGAGCGAGGTGAAGGCGAGGGGGCCGCGGGCGGCGCCGGCACCTCGGTCGTGGTCGTCGGAGCCGCGGGGGTCCGGGTCGCCGCCGAGGATGGCCAGGCGGTCGGCGTAGACGTGCATTTCGTCGCCCTGTGCGGCGGGGCAGGCGCCGGCGATGAAGCCGGTTTCGGTGGCGACGTAGCGGGCGACGACGCGCGCTCCCGCTGCCTCCAGGTCGGCGCGGCGCGCGTCGGTGAGCGGCTCGCCGCCGGCGAAGACGACGGTGCCGGAGAGGTCCAGGCCGGCCTTGCGGGCGGCGCGGCCGACGCGGGCAGCGGCGCCGGCGAAGCATTTGAGCGCGGCCGGGCGGGGCGCCGCCGCCAGCCAGCGGGCGATCGCTGCGGCGTCGTCGGCCTGCACCCATTCGATCGCGGGGCCCAGGCGGGGCAGCAGCCGGCGGGCCAGGCGCCAGGCGCGTTCGACGCGGAACGCCGTGCCGTCGGCGGGGCGGGGCGGCGAACCCGGCGCGAACCAGCGCGCCGGCGGGCGGCCCAGCTTGGCGTGGACCAGCAGGTTGTGCAGGCCGGCGATGCCCGGCGGTCCGGGAAGCCAGAAGGCCAGGGGCGCCGCGGTCAGGCCGTGGCTGGCGAGCAGCAGCGCCTCGTCGGCCGCTTCCTGCTCCAGGAAGGGCCAGCCGTAGCGGACCGGCAGGCGTCCCGCTCCTGTCGAGCCGCTGGTGGCGCCGGCGACGCCGCCGCCCAGGTGCGGATTGTCGAAGTCGCCGGCGGTCAGGTGCAGCTCCAGGCCGGCGCGGCGCAGCGGCGCGCTGCCGCGGAACTCGTCGGCGGTGACGACGACACCGGCATCGCGCAGGTGCGCGAGCGTCGCTTCGAGGCCGTCCGCCGCCACCATGCCGCGCAGGTCGCCCGGTTCGCAGCCAGCCCAGACCAGCAGGCGCCGGAAGGGGCTTGCCGGCACGCTCCAGACCAGGCGGTCGAGCGACGCCAGGAAGGCCGCCTCGCCGGCCCGTCCGCAAGGCTCGCGATCCTGGTGATCGTTCTGATCGTTGCGGTCGCCGGCCTGGCCCGCCGGTGCCGGCTGGCCCAGGCGATCGGCAACCGCCCGCGCCGCGGCAGCCAGGGAGAGCGGGCGGCGCAGGAAGCCGGGCAGGCCCGCGGCCTGGCGGGCGAGAGCGAAGTCGTCGCGCCAGGGCATGGTGTGGTGTCGTCCGGTCGGCGCTTCGTCTAGCGCTAGATCCCGGCAGCGTGCAGGAAGCGCAGGTCGCGGAAGTCCTCCGCCGGGGGGATGCTGGGCACGTAGCGCAGGTCGGCCATCAGCGTCAGGATGGCCGCCATGGCGTCGTCGTTCTGGATGGCGCGCGGGTCGGGGCGGTTGGCGGCCAGCGCCAGCTCGATGATCGCGGCGCTGACGCCGATGAACGTTTCGCCCGCCCGCGCCGCTTCGGCCGGAGCTTCGACGACGCGGCGGGCGGCCGCCACGTGGGCTGCCACCATGCGGCCGACCAGGTCGGGATCGCGCTCGATCATGGCCCGCGTCGTGGTCAGCGAGCAGCCGGGAGCGCCGGGCCAGACGTCGCGCGTGCGCAGCAGCACGCGGCCGAGGCCGCGGTGCTCCAGCATGGTGGCGTAGGGCTCTACCATCGCGGCGGCATCGGCGCCCAGACCGACGAAGCTGAGGATCGCGCCGTCGCCCGAGGGTTGGCGCACCAGGCGCACGTCGCGCAGATCCAGGCGGCGCAGCAGCGCCATCGCGGTCAGGTCCTTGATGCCGCCCTCCTGCGGCACCGCGACGCTGCGGATCGCCGCCGGGCCTGCGATCCCGGATTGCAGCACCAGCGCGGCTTCCTCGACGCCCGAGCCGGCGATCAGCACCATGCGCTGGCCGCCGGTGGCGGTGTCGGCGGCGACGCGGGTCCAGGGGATGAGGGCGAAATCGACGTCTCCCGCGCGCAGCCGGTCGGGCACCGCCCAGGCCGTGGGCGCCACCTGGGGCTCGGCCGTGATGCCCTGGGCCGCGAACAGCCCCTGCTCGATGGCCACATAGGCTGGGAGCTGGCAGACGCCGCGCAACAGGGCAAGACGCACTCGCTTCATGGTTCCCTCGTCCTTTCGGTCTCAACCCGCGGTCAACCGCGGGCAAAGTCCGCAGCGCAGGCCGCGCGCCGGGCAGTCGCGCAGGGTGCAGGCGACGGCCTGGCCGCGCAGCAGCGGCACCAGGCGCCCCAGCTTGCGGCTGTGCCGGCCCTTGACCAGGATCAAGGTGCGCGGCAGGAGCTCCGTTTGCAGCAGCGTCGCCGCGGCATGGACGTCGCGGCAGCGCTCGACCGGCGGCGCCGCGGCGCCCGCCCGCCGCACCTCGGCGGCGAACATCTGCACGTCGCTGCCCAGAAACAGGATCCGGTCGGCGGCGCCCGCCGCGCGGCGGGCTACGTCGCGCACCTCGGAGGCGCGCGGCTGCAGCGGCTCCTCGATATCGTCCAAGACCGCGATGCGCCGCCAGCCCCGCACCTCCGCGAGCAGGCCGAGGGCGGAACGGACGGTGGCGGCGGTCCCTTTCCAGGCGTCGTCCAGCAACCAGGCGCCGCCGGGGAGCGCGACCGGTTCCAGCCGTCCGGCCACCGGTGCCAGAGTGCCGAGGCGAGCGCCGATCATAGCGTGGTCGACCCCTGCCGCCACGCCCACGGCGGCGGCCAGGGCGGCGCAGCGGGCAAGGTCGCGGCCGAGCCAACGCAGGTCGGCGGTGATGCCGCCGCCCGCGGCCGGTCCGTCCAGGCGCAGTCGGGTGCCCGCCGGCCAGTCCAGGCGCGCTTCGGCGATGCGGCAGTCGCAATCCGCCGCGAAGCCCGCGCGCACGACGCGCACCGGCCGCTCCGGCCGGCGACGCGTACCGCCGCTTGCCGGCGCGCCGGAGGCAACGCCGGCGGCGATCTCCAGGCAGCGCGGGTCGTCGCCGTTGACGACCAGCAGGCCGCCGGGCCGCACGGCGGCGGCGAGGATCGCCTTTTCGGCGGCGATGGCGGCGACGGAACCGAAGCTGCCGTGGTGGTCGGCGCCGATGGCGGTGAGCACCACCACGTCAGGCCGCAGCAGCCGCGCATACCCGCGCATCTGGCCCGGCCGCGAGATGCCGACCTCGCAGACCAGCGAGCGCCGGCGCGGTCGGTGGCGCAGCAGCGCCGCGGCCAGGAAGCTGCCGTAGTTGGGGGTGTCGGCGTCGAAGCGCGCGGCGACCACCGCCGCCACCGCCGTGGTGGTGCTGGTCTTGCCGAACGAGCCGGTCACCGCGATGACCGGCGTGCCGCGCAGCCACAGCCGCCGCCACAGCCAGGCGGCGGGAACCAGCAGTGGCCAGGTGAGCCGCGAGCGGATGGCGGCGCGGCGGAACCGGGCGAGCCGCCACAGGCGCCGCGCCAGGTGCGCCAGACCTCGGTCCGCGGGTTTCATCGGCGGGCCGTCCCGGCTGCGACCGCGGCCTTGTAGTCCGCTCCGTGCGGCGCCCCCGGCAGCGGCGGCGCCAGGCGCGGCGGATCGATGAAGACGCGCTGCCAGACTTCGATCAGCATCAGCAGGTTGAGGCGGTTGCGATCGAACGGCAGGCCGCGGCCGCGGCGCAGCCGGGCCAGCAGGTGGGCGACGTAGCGCGGCTGAAAGAGGCCGCGGGCACGCAGCACCGGCGGCGCCAGCAGCTCCGCCGCCAGGTCGAGCAGACCCGCGGCCTGCCACAGGCGCAGCGGGTTGGCCTGCCCCTGCTTGCGGCGCCGCCAGATCTCGGCCGGCAGCAGATCGCGGCTGGCCGCGCGCACCAGCATCTTTTCGCTGCGCCAGCTCACCTGCAGGCGCGCCGGCACCTGGCCGGCCAGCTCGACGACGCCGGGATCCAGGAACGGCAGGCGGGCTTCCAGGGCGTGTGCCATCGACAGCAGGTCGACGCGCGGCAGGTGGGCGTTGGGCAGCTGCACGTCGCGCTCGTAGGCGAGCAGCGCCGCCAGCCGGCGCGACCCGCGCAGGGCGAGCGCCGGCCCCAGGTGGGTCGCCAGCGGGTCTTCCTGCGCGCGCGCCGCGAGCAGCCGCTCGCCGTACAGCCGCGCCGCCGCGGCGCCGATCTTGCGCGTGCCGTAGAGCGCCGCCGCCCAGCGCGGCGGCAGCCAGCCGAGCGGCGGCAGCGCCGTCTTGAAGCGCAGGTAGCCGCCGAACAGCTCGTCCGACCCTTCCCCGATCAGCAGCACGCCGACGTCGCGCGCGGCGCGTGCGAACAGCAGGTCGTTGAGCACCAGCGGGGCGTTGCGCGGTTCCTCGACGCGCCAGACGGCGAGCGGCAGCCCGGCCAGCAGATCGTCCGGGGTGGCCGTGATCTCGTGGTGATCGGTGCGGAAACGGTCGGCGACGCGGCGGGCAAAGGGGCGCTCGTCCTGGTCGCCGGGGCTGCCGATGGTGTAGGTCTTCACTCCCGGCCCCAGCCGCTCGGCCATCAGGCCGACCAGGAAGCTGGAGTCGAGGCCTCCCGACAGCGACGCCCCGACCGGCACCTCGGCGTCGAGGTGGCTTTCGACCGCCGCCGCCAGCCGCCGCCGCAGCTCGCCCGCCAGGGCTGCCGGGGTGCGCGAGGCCGGGGGCCAGGGGAACGTCGAAGGCGCGGGCAGCGGTGCGATGCGCGGCCCGCTGCCGGCGGCGGCGTCCAGGGCCAGGCAGTGGCCGGCCGGCAGGCGCTCGATGCCGGCAAAGAGCGTGCGGGCGCCGGGCACAAAGCCAAGCCGCAGCAGGCCGTCGAGCGCCCGCAGGTCCGGCCGTCGCGGCAGGTCGGTGGCGAGCAGCAGCGCCTTGGCCTCGGAGGCAAACCACAGGCGCCCCTGCCGAAGGGTGTAGAACAGCGGCTTCATGCCGGCCGGGTCGCGCGCCAGCAGCAGGCGGCGGCGGCCCTCATCCCACAGCGCCAGGCCGTACATGCCGTGCAGGCGGGCGAGGAACGCATCCCCCTGGTCCTCGAAGCCGTGCAGCACGACCTCGGCGTCCGAGCCGGTGGCGAAGCGATGGCCGCGCGCCGCAAGCTCCCGGCGCAGGGCGCGGAAGTTGTAGATCTCGCCGTTGCACACCAGGTGCAGGCGCCCGTCCTCGCTCGCCAGCGGCTGGGCGCCGTCGGCGCGGCCGACGATCGCCAGCCGGTCGCAGCCGAGCGACACGTCGTCGCTCACCCAGGTCCCCGTTCCATCCGGCCCGCGGTGGAGCAGGGCGCCGGCCAGCAGGCCCAGCCGCTCGGCGTCGGGGGCGCCGGTGAAGCCAAAGATGCCGCACACGCCTCAGGCCCCTCCACCCGGCGGGCCGCCGGCGCAAACGCCGGCAGGCGTGAGCGCCAGCAGGTCGGCCTCGGTGTCGCGGTAGGCAAGGTGAAAGCAGGCGCCGGCGAGACTGAAGAGCGGTGCCGCCCGCGGCGCCTGGCCGGGCGCCCGCCGCACCACCAGCACGTGCGAGATCCCCAGCTGCCGCAGGCGCGCGTGCAGCCGCGCCGGCCGCGCGCCCAGCGCCAACACTTCGGAAAACGGCAGGGTGCCATACCAGTCGCCGGCAAAGCCGCCGGCGGCGTAGTACCGCAGGTTCTCGCCCCACAGCGCGTACACCGCGCATCCCGCGCCACAGCGGGCGTTCAGCCAGGCCAGCGCGCCGTAGCCGGGCACCTCGTGCCGCAGATACGCCGTCCTGGCCGGCTCGTCCGCCGGGAGCGGGCCGCGGCGGTGGATCAGGTGTCCGGCGTAGAGCCACATCGGCAGCATGGCGACCAGTGCCAGGGCCGCGACTGCCCGCGCCGCCGGAGGTTGGGCCAGCGCCGCCGCCGTGCCGGCGACCGCCACGGCAAAGAGCGGCGCCGCGACGGACACGGTGCGCGCGTCGGGGGCCGCTGCCGCCAGGACCAGGCCCATGGCCAAAGCGCTGATGGTGATCGGGCGCAGCGCCGGGAAGCGCCGCCAGGCGAAAAGCGGCAGCGGCCACAGGAGCAGCAGCAGGGGAGATCCCGGCGGGTAGAAGGGGCGCGCCGCCTGCCGGCCGGCGGTCAGGCTCCAAGGCAGGCTGGCGACGGCTTGCAAACGTGCGGCGAGGGCCGGCGTTGGACCTGTCCCGGCGTGGCGCGCGATCGACAGCAAGGGATATAGCGGGTCGCCGGTAGTGTGCGCGATCCACAGATACCAGGGCAGGGCGACCGCCATGGCCGCCGACAGCGCCAGGGCCGTTGCACGCAGGCGCCTGCCGCGCGGCGCGCGCAGCAGGCACCACGCCGCCACCAGCACGACCACCGGCAGGCCGAGATACTTGGTGGAGGCGGCACAACCCGCCAGCCCGCCGGCCAGGAGCAGGCGCCGCGATTGCAGGCCGCGCGTTGCCGTCGCCGCCGGCGCCACGCCGTCGGGATCGAGCACCGCGGCTGCCGCGCCGGCGCCGTCGTGGGTCGCGTCCAGCACGATCACCGCCGCCAGTGTGAACATGGCGATCAGCGGCTCCACGTAGAGCGATGCGGCAAGCCACGCCGCCAGCGGGCTGCCCAGCCAGAGCGCGGCGGCCAGCGCCCCGGCGCCGGGACCGTAGCGCCGGCGGCCCCATTCCCAGAGCGTCGCGCCGGTGCCGGCCCAGGCCGCCACCTGGAGCAGTTGGGCGGCGATGTCGTCCTGCAACAGCAGCGCCGCGGTAGCCAGAATCTCGTTGAGCCAGGGGAAGACCGTGAAGCGCAGCCCGGCCACCGGATGCAGGCCGCCCGACAGGGCAAACGCCCGCGCCGCGGGCAGGTGGTACAGCAGCGCGTCAAACCCGGTCGGCGGATAGAGCGCCAGCAGCGCGCCGGGCAGCACCGTGGCCGCGGTCAAAACCGCCAAAGCGCGGTACGGCGCGCGGATGAGCGAGCGCAGTCCGGCGGCGAGCGCTGGCCATGCCGGTCCGGCGGCCATCGCGGCCGCAATGAGCAGCAGCCCCACCGTAAAGGCAGTCAGGTGCCCCACGGCCGCAAGCAGCGAAGCGGCACAGCCTGAGACCCCAAGCCCGATCGCAAGACAAAGCCCCCAGCCTCCCGCCGCGGCGTCAGGCTGAGCTTCAGCCGGCGCGGGAAGAGCGCGCGTCACCGCGGCGGATGGGGCGAGCGGACCCAAAGCGGCAAGGGCTGCGAGGCGGGCGCCCAGGGTGGCGGCCACGGCTGTGAAGGCTGCGGCGAAGGCGCAGTGCGCCAGGACGAAGCTGGCAACAGGCACCGCTTCACGTTCCGATGCGGGCCGGCGCCTGCGCCGCCCGGCGTTGGCCTGTCACGGCCAGCGGCGTCAGGAAACGGAGCGGGGTCGGCTCAGCGATGGGCCTGACGGTGTCCATGGTGCAAGCGAAGTAGAAACGTTGGGTCGGCCCGCCGCGGAGGTGCGCTGTCCGCCCCGCGGATGGTGCCGCTACATGCTGCGGTGTTGTTCACGGAAATGCTTGCTGGACAGGAGTTTGACTGAAAGATGTCGCTGACTATGGCACGCGTGGCAGAGAGGGTCAACCGCGACGAGGGGATAGGATTGCATCCTGATTGCAACTTAGAGATGCTGTAGACGTACAAGAGGCGACGACGCGCACAAACGAGCAGACCATGAAAACAGCGATCTCGATCCCCGATCTTCTGTTCCGGCGGGCGGACAGGGCGGCAAGGCGCCTCGGCATGTCGCGCAGCCAGCTGTACGCAGTCGCCATCGAAGCGTTTCTTGCCGACCAGGAGCAGGCGGACGTGACCGCCGCGCTGGACAGGATCTACGGCCGGGAGCCTTCGGCGCTGGAGTCCGCGGCGGTGCGGATGCAGGCGGCGGCGTATCCGGCCAGAGACAGCTGGTGATGGAACGCGGCGAGGTCTGGCTGGTCTCGCTGCCCGATCCGAACGCAGCGGCAAACGGCTGGCGCCAGCCCGTGGTGGTGGTGCAGGCCGACACCTTCAACCGCAGCCAGATCCAAACTCTGTTGGCGGTGGTGGTCACCTCCAATCTTCGCCTGGCTAACGCTCCGGGCAATGTCCGCCTGTCGCGGCGCGACAGCGGCCTGGCCAAGGAATCCGTCGCCAACGTGGCACAGGTGGTGACGCTGGACAAGACGGCGCTTCTGGAACGCACCGGCGTCCTGCCGGCGCCGCTGGTCGGCCAGATCGAAGCGGGGCTGCGCTTGGTGTTGGGTCTTTGACGGCCGGCCTTGACGCCCGAATCAGTCGAACAGGTGGAGCTGGCCGGTCGTCGGGGCGGGGCGGGCAGGGCGCCGGAACGCGGCCGCGGACAGGGCGGGACGCGGCTGGTCCAACCCGAGGCGCCGGCGGGAGGACACAAAGAGGCCGTGGATCTGCTCGGCGAAGATGCCTTCGCCGCGCATGCGGCTGCCGAAGCGCGGGTCGTTGAGGCGGCCGCCGCGCAGGTCGCGGATGCGGTTGAGCACCTTGTCGCGGCGGTCGGGGTAGTGGCGTTCCAGCCAGGCCGTGAAGAGCCCGGTGACGGCGCCCGGCAGGCGCACGATCGTGTAGCCGGCACCGGTGGCGCCGGCGGCGGCGGCGGCTTCCAGGATGCTCGGGATCTCGTGATCGGTGAGGCCGGGCACGATGGGCGCCACCATCACTCCGACCGGGATGCCGGCGGCGGCCAGCTGTGCCACGGCCTTCAGGCGGTCGCGCGGATGGGAAGCGCGCGGCTCCATGCGGCGCGCCAGGTCGGCGTCCAGTGAGGTGATCGAAAGCACGACCCCTGCCGCCTGGTGGCGCGCCAGCTCGCCCAACAGATCGATGTCGCGGGTGACGAGCTCGTTCTTGGTGATCACGCCCACCGGCTGGCGGGCCTCGGCCAGCACTTCCAGGCAGCCGCGGGTGATCCGCAGGCGGCGCTCGACCGGCTGGTAGGGGTCGGTGACGCCGCTCATCGCCAGCGTCTGCGGCTGCCAGCCGGGGGCGGCCAGCTCTTCACGCAGCAGGCGCGGGGCGTCCTCCTTGACCATGATGCGGGTTTCGAAGTCGAGGCCGGCGGAAAAGCCCAGGTATTCGTGGGTGGGGCGCGCGTAGCAGTAGACGCAGCCGTGCTCGCAGCCGCGGTAGGGGTTGAGCGACGCCGAGAACGGTACGTCGGGGCTGTCGTTGCGGGTGATCAGGGAGCGCGACGTATCGCGCAGCAACTCGGTCGCCAGCCGCGGCTCCAGGTCGTCGGGGCCGCCCTCCCACGCTTCGGCAGGCGCGGGTGGGCCGACTTCGGGGTCCACCTCGACATGGATGCGCTCGAAGCGGTTGGCCGGGTTTTCGGCCGTGCCGCGCCCCTTGATTCCGCTGGTGCCGCCACCCCTCATGCAGCTACTTTACAGCGCCCGTCAAGCGATCCCTCCCTTCCGCGCCTGGCGGGAAGGGGGCTGCTGCAGCTGATTCATCGGGCGGACGTGCCGCGGCGGCAGGTCAGTGGCTGCCCGAGGCGTCGCCGTAGCCCGTCAGCTCGACGTAGCCGCGGGCGCTCACCGGCCGGCCGTTATGGGTGCCGGTGGCCGCGGCGGCTCCTTCCCAATAGCGCAGCGACAGGGGCAGCTCCTGGTCGGCGAGCAGCGGCCGCACGGTCAGCTCGATGTCGGCGGGTGCGGCAGGCCCAGCAGATCCGGCAGATCCGGCGGATTCGGCAGCCGGGTAGCGCAGCCGCCAGGCGGACGGATAGCGAATGCCGCTCGCGGGGCTGGTCCAGGTCGCCGTCTCGACGAAACTCCAGGCCGGCAGCGGCATCACCCGCGTCGTGCCGTCCGGCGCGATCAGGGTGGCGCGGCTCGCCGGATCGACCAGGCCGGCTGCCGGATCGGCCGGGCCGGCCGGGGGGCTGCCCCGGCGCAGGCGATAGAGCATCAGCTCCCAGCCGTCGTCCAATTGCAGGCCGAACCAGTCCCATCCCACCTCGCCGGCGTCGAGCGCGCTGGTGCTCCATTCGTGGTCCATCCACGCCAGGCCGGAGACGGTGAAGCGCTCGCCTCCCAGGCGCAGCTCGCCGCGGGCGGCGAGCCGGGGCAGCGAGTAGTAGTAGGAGGCATTGCCGGGCCGCCCGCTCTTCGCCGACAGCCCGCGGTCGCCCTGCGCCACCGGCGGCAGGTTGCCGGCCAGCGAAAGATCGATGGCATAGCCGCCGTCGGCGCTCCCGCCAGGCATCTGTCCGCCGGCTGTGTCGCCCTGCTGTGCAGCGGCAGCTAACAGGTGGATGGAACTTACGGCTGCTGCTGGTGCGGGTGGTGCGGCAAGTGCGACAAGCCCTGTCGGCGCGGCAGGTGCGGCAAACCCAGCAGGCGCGGCAAATGCGGCAGGCCCTGCGGGCGCGGCAGGCCCTGGCGGCGTCCCGGTGGCGGACCAGGGGCCGACCCAGACGCGCAGCGGGCTCGCCTGCGCGCCGGCCAGGCCGGCGGCGCCCCGTTGCCACTGCTCGCGGGCGTAGAAGCGGCGGCCGGCGACGTCGGTCAAGGCAAAGTGGGCAAAGTAGATCTGGCGGGTCGCCCAGGCCGAAGAGCGCGGCGCGCCGCCGGGCGGCGCCAGCGCGACGCGGAAAAAGGTGAGCTGGAAGCCGAAGCGGCGGCCGTCGTCCGCGGCCAGGTTGCCGGTGAAGTACCACCACTCGGTGCGGAAGTCGAGGTGCGGACCCAGGTCGGCGGGGAAGCGGAACGGCCGCGGTGCCAGGGCGCGCGCGAAGCCGCCCGTGTCCCCACCCTGGAGCGCGGCGGCGATGCTCCGTCGCGCGCTGAGCGGTCCGCAGTCGCCGCCGTCGCCGCCGTCGCCGCGGCTTGCCGTCGCCGCGCGCGGCGCCCGGCCAAGGTGCCACGCGACCGCCGCCAGCAGCGCGACACCCGCCGCGGCTCCAACCGCCACCGGTAACAAACCGCGTCTGCGGTACCAAAGCGCCGGCAGGGTCGTCATTCTTCGCGCAGGGCGAGGGCGGGCGGGGTGCGGGCCATGCGCCAGGCGGGGTAGAGGCCGGCGGCGACGGCGGTGCCGACGGCGAGGAGGAGGGCTTCGAGGAGCACCGCGGGGGCGAGGTCGAGGCGGATGGACCAGCCGAAGGAGCGGCGGTTGATGACGTAGACCATGATGGCGGACAGGACCAGGCCGGCGGGGAGGGACATGAGGCCGGCGGCCAGGCCCATCAGGCCGGTCTGGGTGGTGATCAGCTGCCAGACCTGGGCGGGAGTCAGGCCGGTGGCGCGCAGGACGCCGATCTCGCGGGCGCGTTCGAGCTGCAGGGCGGTGAGGGCCGACAGGACGCCGATCGCGGCGACCAGGCCGGCCAGCAGGCGCAGCACGCCGGTGATCAGGAAGGTGCGGTCGAAGATGGCCAGGGAGGCGCGCTTGAGGGCGCGATTGGACTGGATCACCAGCGGCCGGCTGGAGCCGAGCGCCTGGCGCAGCCGGGCGATGGTGCGGTCCATGTCGGCGCCGGGAGCCAGGTCGGCCGACATCGCCGACAGCTCGGGGTCGTGCCACAGGCGCAGGTAGTTGCGGCGACCGATCATCACCACCCCCACGTCGCTCGCATAGTCGTAGAAGACCCCGGCGATGCGGAGGCGTTGCGGACCGGCGGCGGTCGGCAGCAGCAGGTGGCCGCCGGCGTGCAGGTCGTGGCGGCGGGAAAAGGGCTCTGACACCAGCGCCTGGTCGCCGGTCGCCACCAGGCGCCAGACCGTGCCGGGGTCGCCTTCGCGCAGCTCCAGGCCGTTCCAGCCGTGGCGGTCGTTGTCGATCGCGACCAGGCGGATGGGGCCGCCGGGGGTGGCGATCTCGGTGCGGCGGATGGCGTGCACCGCGGCGACGCCGGGCACGGCGGCGGCGCGGGCCGCGAAATCGGGCGGCAGCGAGCCGCCGCGAACGCCGCCGCCCGCCGCCGCGACGTAGACGTCGGCCTGCAGCTCGCCGTCGAGCCAGCGCACGAAGGTGTGGCGGAAGCTGTCGATCATCACGCCGACCCCCACCGTCACCGACACCGCGATCATCAGCGCGGCGATCGCCACCGCGGTGCGCGACAGGCTGGCGGTGACGCCGCTGGCCGCCATCTTGCCGCGCCAGCCGAGCAGCGCTCCCAGCGGCGGCCGCAGCAGGCGCATCAAGCCGACCGTGGCGGCGGGCGAAAGCAGCGCGAAGCCCACCGTCACGGCGCCCAGGCCGGCGAAGCCGGGCACCAGCCCGGGCGCCATCAGGACGCCGCCGCCGGCCGCCAGCAGGCAGCAGCCCAAGAGCGTGGCGCGCGGCAGCGCCTGCGCCAGCCGCGCCTCCAGGAGCGACCTGGTGGCTGCGGCGCGCGGCGGCGTCACCGCCGCCTCGATCGCCGGCGGCAGCGCCGCGGCGAGCGTCGCGCCCAACCCCAGCGCCGCGCCCTTGAGAAAGCTGGACGCGGGCAGCGCCAGGTCGCGCACGGCGAGAACGAAGTACAGGTCGTTGATGGTGCGGGTCACCAGCCCCAGCAGCAGCCGCCCCAGCAGCACGCCGCCGACCAGACCGAGCGCCGTGCCGGCCATCGCCAGCGCCGCCGCCTCGCCCAGCACCAAGCCCAGCACCTGGCCGCGGGTGACGCCCAGGGTGCGCAGCGTCGCCAGCAGCGGCCGCCGCTGGACGACCGAAAACGTCGTGGTGTTGTAGATCAGGAACGCGCCGCACAGCAGGGTGAGCAGCGACAGCGCCGCCAGGTTGACCCGAAATGCGCGGGTCATGGCGAACAGGCCGCGCGCCCGCTCGCCGGCGTCCAGCAGCTGCGCGCCGGGCGGCAACAGCGCCGCGATCCGCCGCAGCTCGCGCGCCGCCCCCGGCGCGTCCGTCGCTCCCGGCGTGCCGCCGCTGGCGGCGGCCGGGCTGGCGAGGCGCAGGTCGATGCGGTCGATGCGGCCCTCGCGGCCCAGCAGCTCCTGGGCGGTGGCGATGTCCACCACCGCCAGGTCGGCGATCGCGCGCCGGGCATCGGCATCGCGCGCCCGCAGCACGCCCGCCAGGTGCATGCGGCGCACCGTGCCGCCGGCGCGCACCTGAAAGTCGCCGCCCGGCTTGAGCCCCAGCTCCTCCGCCGTCGGCGCCGACAGCAGACAGGCTCCCGGCGTCACCAGGAGCGCCGCCGGGCCGCCGGCCATGCCGGTGGCGCCGCGGGCGCCGTCGCCATCGCGGTCGCCGCTGCCGGCGCCGGCTGCAGCGCTGCCGCCTGCCGCAAGCTCGGGGCGGACCGGCCCCTCCAGAAAGGGATCGACTCCCAGCAGGTGGAGCGTCCGCGGCGGCCGGGCATCCCGGCCTCCTCGCGGTGCCGCCGCAGGCTCTCCGACATCCGCCCTGGTGCCAGGGGGCGGGCTTGCCGCGGGTGAACCTTGCCGCGGTGCCGCCGGCCGCTGCCCGCCGGGCGCCGTGGCGGCAGCCGTAGCCGTCCCCGGTTCCACGACGGTCACGTAGTCCTCGACGACCGGCGCCGCGACGACGCCACCTGCCGTCACCAGGCGCGCCAGCAGCGCGTCGGGCAGGCGGTCGGGGCCGCCGACGATCTGGTGGGTGGCGCGCCCGGCGGCGGCTTCGGTCGACAGCTGGAAGGCGCGCCCGGCGCTGGCGCTGGCCAGGTCGACCGCGACCAGGACGGCGACGCCCAGCGCCACCCCCGAAACCGCCAGCACTCCCTGCGCCCGCCGCCGCAGCAGGTGGCGCAGCGTGGTGCGCCACAGGATCGGCAGGCCCGCCGGCCGGGTCACCCGCCGCCTCGCGCTCGCGGGCCAGGGTCACCTGCGGCCCCGGCCTGGTTGCCGCCGCGCCCGCCGCCGCCGGCGCCGCTGGCGCCGGAGCCGGTGCCTTCGACCAGGCGGCCGGCCTCGATGTGGAGCACGCGATCGGCGATGCCGACCACCTCGGGGCTGTGGGTGACCATCAGCATGGTCTTGCCGGCGCGGCGGGTGAAGCGGTCCAGCAGGTCCAGCACCTCCAGCCCGGTTTCCAGGTCCAGGTTGCCGGTGGGTTCGTCGGCCAACACCAGCAGCGGGTTGTGAATCAGCGCCCGCGCCACCGCGAGGCGCTGCTGCTCGCCGCCGGAGAGGCGGTCGGGGAAGCTCGCCGCGCGGTCGGCCAGCCGCACCTCGTCGAGGATGGCCATGGCGGCGGCCGCGGCGTCGCGCCCCACGCTGCCCTTGAGCTCCAGCGGCAGCAGCAGGTTTTCGGCCACGGTGAGGGTGGGCAGCAGGTTGAAGGACTGGAACACGAAGCCGATGTGGTCGCGGCGGAAGAGCGTGCGCTGGCGCTCGCCGAGCCGCGACAGCGGCACGCCGTCGATCGTCACGCTGCCTTGCGAGGGCAGGTCGATGCCGGCGATGAGGTTGAGCAGCGTGGACTTGCCGGAGCCGCTGCGGCCCATCAGGACCACCAGCTGGCCGCGGCCGAAGGTAGCCGAGGCGCCGCGCAGCACGACGTGCTCGCGGCCGCCCTCCTGATAGCTGCGCGACAGGTTGTCGATCTGGACGAGCGGTGGGCCGGCCGCGGGGTTTGCGCTTGCGTCGGGCGCGGGGTCCAGGCCGGATGCGACAGGCGCGCCGGGCGCGGGCGCGGTGCCGGTCATCGTCGCGGCGCCGCCTGGGATGCCTGCCAGGTCAGAGCCGGATTGCCTCCAGCTCGTCGATGCGCTGGCTCACCAGGTCGAAGCCGCCCTGCCAGAAGGAGCGGTCGCTGATGTCGATGCCGACTTCGGCCAGGATCTCCTGCGGGCGGGCCGAACCGCCGTAGGCGAGCAGCTTGAGGTAGCCGGGCGTGAACGCCGCCCCCTGCTCCTGGTAGCGGCGGTACAGGGCCAGGACGAGCAGCTGGCCGAAGCTGTAGGAGTAGCAATAGAACGGGGTGTTGTAGATGTGCGGGATGCTCAGCCATTCGTAGCGAAATTCTGCTGTCACGTCGACGCTGTCACCGAACTGTTCGGCGAGGGTCGCCATGTAGATCTGGCACAGCTCGTCGGTGGAGCGGCCGGCCAGAATCGCGTCGTGCGCCTGCAGCTCGAACAGCACGAAGTAGGACTGCCGCATCACCGTGGCGTAGACGTCGTCCACCGCCGAGGCCAGCAGGTCGCGGCGCGCCAGGGGGTCCGTCTCTTCGCGCAGCAGGCGGTCGGTCATCAGCATCTCGGCGAACACCGAGGCGGTTTCGGCGAGCGGCAGCGAGGCGTGCTGGGTGAGGATCGAGTGCTGTCCGGCGAGCATGCTGTGCACGGCGTGACCCAGCTCGTGCGCCAGGGTGGCGACGTCGCGCAGCCGGCCGGTGTAGTTGACCAGCACCCAGGGGGTCAGCCGCGGCAGCACGGTGGAGCAGAAGGCGCCGCCGCGCTTGCCCTTGCGGATCTCGCCGTCCAGGTGGTCTTCGGCGAAGACGCGCTCGGCCAGGCGGCCGAAGCGGGCGTCGAATTCGCTGAAGGTTTCGAGCACCGAGCGCGCCGCGTCTTCGTAGGGGATCTTGCGCTCGGAGACGAAGAGCGGCGCGTACAGGTCGAAGCGGCTGAGGCGCTCGAGCCCCAGCCAGCGGGCTTTCAAGCGGAAGTAGCGCTGGAAGATGGGCGCGTTGGCGCGCGCCACGTCCAGCAGCACTTCGACGGCGCGGTCCGGGATGTCGTTGTCGGTGTTGCGCACGGCGATGGCGGAGCTGTAGCCGCGCAGGCCGATGGCCTCTTCGTGCCAGTCGCGCACGATGTTGACGTAGATCTGGCCCAGCAGGGTCGCCTCTTCGGCGAACAGCCGGTAGAGCTCGCGGTAGGCGGCGGCGCGCACGTCGGGCCGGGTGGTGAAGGCGTAGCCCATCAGCGCATCGCGGGTCAGGCGCTTGACTTCGCCGTCGACCTCCAGCGAGAACTCCATGCGATTGGTGATCATGGAGTAGAGCGTCGTCACCGCCGAGATGCCGTTGTCGTCCTTGATGTTGATGATCTGTTCGGACTTTTCGTCCAGGGTGTAGGGCGACAGGCGGCGCAGCTCGGACAGAAAATGGCGGAAATCGGCCGCCCGCTGCGGCGCCGGCGCGGCGCCGGCCGCCGCCGTGGTGGTCGGCAGGGCCGGCAGGGCCGCCTGCATCAGCGCCTGGGCGTCGCGGTCGGTCAGCCCCTTCCACCACAAGCTGAAAAACAGGATGCGGTTGTTGGCCGCGGTGACCGCCTGGCGCGAGCGGTTACGAAAGGTGATCGCCTCCTGGTTGCGGGTGTCGGAGTAGAACCATAGCGAGGCGAAATTGGACAGCACGCCGGTCAGCTCAGAGATCGCTTCGTAGCGGCGCAGGACGTCCAGCAGCTGGCGCGGCTCCATGTCGGGGCGCAGCGCCGGCCGCAAGGCCTCGAAGTCCTGCAGCGCCGACTCCAGTTCGGCGAAGCGGCGCGCGATCACCTCTTCGTGAGTCGAGGGGAGGAGCTGGCGCAGATCCCAGCCGCGCAGCTGGTAGGTCCTGGTCGTCTGGGATTCTGTGATGGCCGGCATGGGGATCGCTGTGGTACCTCCAATCCTCCTAGTTTACCTGAGGATGCGGCGGGATCAGCGGTTGCGCCCCGGCGCCGGCCGCAACCTGGTTGAAGCTCGCCAGGTCGCGGCTCAGCAGACCGGCAAGCACCCCCAGCTGCGTGTCGATGGCGGCCACCAGCTCGTCGCGCACGGCGATCGCCTGCGCGGTGGGCCGGTAGTCGCCCAGCGCCGCCGACTCGGCGACGCCGTTGAGCTTGTCGTCCAGGCGGATCGGGAAGTTGAGCGCGTCTTCGACGCTGTGGCTCTTGGTCTGGTACAGCGCCTCCTCGACCGCCGCCAGCTTGCCGTCCAGCTCCTTGGCGGCCTTGTACACCCCGGCGTAGGGCGATGGGTGCGCGGCGGCGGCCTTGCCGCCGTCGCCGTCGTGGTCGGAGTCTCCCTTGGCGCCGGCGGCGGCGCCCGCTGGGGCCTCGGCGGCGCGCAGGCGCTTGCGCAGGTCGGCGATCTGGCCGCGCACGGCGCGCACCCGGCGCAGGGCGTCGTGGGTCTGATCGATCTTGTCGCGGATGCCGAGCAGGAACGCCTGCTGCGCCGCCAGGTCGGCGTCGCTGCCGCTGGCGCGCGGGTCCTTGACGACGGTGAAGGCGACGGTGGCGGTCTGGCCGCCGGCGGTCACCCGCGCCTGGTAGGCGCCGGGCGCCACGCGCGGCGCGATCAGCTCACCGTTCCACAGCACCATCCCCGGAAAGCCCTTGGCCGCCGGCCAGGTCAGGTCCCAGACGAAGCGGTTGAAGCCGCGCGCCGCCGGTGGGTGGGGCTCCTCGCGCCCGCGCCGGCTGGGCCGGTCGGCCTCTTCAGGCTCGCCTTCGGCTTCGTCGCCGCCCGGTTCGGCGCCGCCCTTGTCGGCATCTTCGGCTTCGCCGGCACGGCCCGCTGCACTGGCGGTGCCGGCGGCGCCGGTCTTCGCCCCTTCGGCGGCGGCGGCGCGTTCGGCGGCCCCGCCCGCCGGCGCCGGCGTGTGTTTGTCCGCGCTCCCCGCCGGCGCAGGCTTGTCCGCATCGCCCGCTGGCGCCGGCTTTTCGGCGGTGAAGGTGCGGATCTGCTTGCCGTCGGGCCCCAGGATGTCGATCTTGAGCGGTGCCGAACCGGCGGCGGGGGCGTCGCGCAGCCAATAGTCGATCACCACGCCGGTCGGCGGGTTCTGTCCTTCGCCGACGGGCGGCCTGCGGGCGTTGCGTCCGGCCAGGCGCCAGGCGGGCGGCGGGGCGAAGACGTGCAGCGCCGCCGCCAGGACCTGCGGCGCGGCGGCCACCTCGCGCAGCGGCTGCAGGTCGTCGAGCACCCAGAAGCCGCGCCCTTCCGTGGCGGCGATCAGGTCGCCGTCCTTGATGGTGAGGTCGCCGATCGGCACGATCGGCAGGTTGAGCTGCCAGGCCCGCCAGTGCGCGCCGTCGTCTTGCGACAGGTAGACGCCGCGCTGGGTGCCGGCGTACAGCAGGCCGCGCCGCGCCGGATCGGCGCGCACCACGCGGGTGAAGTGGGTGCGGTCGATGCCGCTGTCGATGCGGGTCCAGTGGGCGCCGTAGTCGGACGTCTTGTACAGGTAGGGCGTCTGGTCGTCGGCGCGGTACAGGGTGGCGGCGAAGTAGGCGCCGCCGGGCTCGAACGGGCTGGCTTCGATGCTGTTGATCTGCGCCCACCTGGGCAGCCCCGGCGGGGTGACGTCCTGCCAGGCGCCGCCGCCGTCGCGCGAGACGTGCACCAGGCCGTCGTCGGAGCCCACCCACAGCACGCCGGCGGCGAGCGGCGATTCGGCGATGGTGAAGATGGTGTCGTAGTACTCGACGCTGGTGTTGTCCTGCGTGATCGGACCGCCCGACGACGCCTGGCGCGCAGGGTCGTTGCGCGTCAGGTCGGGGGAGATGACCGCCCAGCTCTGGCCGCCGTCGAGCGACTTGAACAGGACGTTGGCGCCGACGTACAGCACGCGCCGGTCGTGGGGCGAGGTGGCGATCGGGAAGTTCCACTGGAAGCGGTACTTGAGGCCGGCCGCGGCGGCGCCCATCGGGTTGTCGGGCCAGGGATTGACGTCGCGCACCTCGCCCGTCGTGTGGTTGAGCCGCACCAGCAGGCCGCCGTAGGAGCCGCCGTAGACCACCTCGGGATTGGCGGGATCGGCCAGGATGTAGCCGCTTTCGCCGCCGGCCGTCTCCTGCCAGTCGCCGCGGCCGATGCCGCCGCCGTCGCCGCGGCTGGCGATGCGCAGCGCCGAGTTGTCCTGCTGCGCGCCGTAGATGCGGTACGGGAAGTGGGTGTCGGTGGTGACGCGATAGATCTGGGCGGTGGGCTGGTTGTCCTGCGGCGTCCAGGTGAGGCCGCCGTCGTCGCTGACGTTGACGCCGCCGTCGTTGGCTTCGATCATCCGCCGCGGATCGCCGGGGTCGATCCACAGGTCGTGGTTGTCGCCGTGCGGCGTGGGGATGGCGGTGAAGGTGCGGCCGCCGTCCTGCGAATGGCGGAACGAGACGTTGACGACGTAGACCGATTCGGCGTTGCCCGGATCGGCATAGATGCGGTTGTAGTACCAGGCGCGCTGGGTCAGCTCGTGGTCGGAGTTGACGCGGGTCCAGGTCTTGCCGGCGTCGCGCGAGCGGAAGACGCCGCCTTCCTTGGCCTCGAACATGGCGTACAGGTTGTCGGGGTCGGTGCGCGAGACGGACACGCCGACGATGCCGAGCGGCCCCTTGGGCACGCCGGGGTTGTGCGACAGGTCGGTCCAGGTGTCGCCGCCGTCGGTCGACTTCCACAGGCCCGAACCGGGGCCGCCGCTCTCCAGGCTGTAGGGCGTGCGCAGGATGCGCCACATGCCGGCATAGAGCACCCGCGGATTGGTGGGGTCCATCGCCAGGTCCACCGCGCCCACCTTGTCGCCCACGAACAGCACCCGCTTCCAGGTGGCGCCGCCGTCGGTCGAACGGAAGATGCCGCGCTCGGCGTTGGCGCCGAACAGGTGGCCCAGCACCGCGGCATAGACCAGGTCGGGATTCTTGGGATGGATGCGGATGCGGCAGATGTGGCGGGAGTCGAGCAGGCCGGCGCGCTTCCAGGTCTTGCCGGCGTCGGTCGATTTCCACATGCCGTCGCCTTCGGAGACGTTGCCGCGCACCGTTTCTTCGCCGGTGCCGGCGTACACCACGTTGGGGTCCCAGCTGGAGACGGCGACGTCGCCGATCGAGCCGCCGAAGAAGCCGTCCGACACGCTGTGCCAGGTGCGGCCGGCGTCGGTCGATTTCCAGACGCCGCCGCCGGTGGCGCCAAAGTAGTAGGTGGCGCGGTCGCCCGGCAGGCCGGCCACCGCGTCGGCGCGGCCGCCGCGATAGGGACCCACCTCCCGCCAGCGCAGCGCCTTCCACAGGTCGGCGTCGCCGGCGTTGGCGCCGGGGCTGGGGCTGGCGGAGTCGGCGGAGTTGGCGGTATTGGCGGTATTGGCGGCATGGGCGGCGCCGGCGAAGCTGGCGGACAGCACCGCCATGCAGACCAGCAGCAGCGGCCACGCCGCCGGCGGTGGGGCGCCGGCGGCGCGACGGCGGCGGCCGGTGCAGGGACGCAAAGACGTAGTCATGATGGAGGATCCCCCGCGATCAGGTGGGCGGCGCGAGCCCACACATCCGTGATGCCGCGGGAGAGTGTAGTGCACTGCGAGGACCAGCGCATGCCGCGCGCCGGCAGACGGCCCGGCGCCACCCGGCACGCGCGGCACCGCGCGCGTACCGGCGCGGTTGCGCGCGGGGCCGAGCCCGAGGAGCGCTGAGCGAAGAACCTGGAGGAACGCAACTCCCCGGCCTACGGGTAGTCGTTGACCTCCAGCTTGTCGAGCGGCAGGCCGCAGGGGTAGAACAGGTTGAAGACCGGCTGCTCGATCACCTCGGCGTAATGCAGCAGCAGCGGGCCGTACTGCTCGATGCCCGACTTGCCGCCTTCGATGTCTTCGTACTCCTGCTTGGGGATCTCCAGCTCTTCGGCCATCTGGTCGACGGTCTTGTTGCGCTTCTCGCGGTGCTTGCGGATCAGCTGTCCCGCCTGCCCGTGCTGGGTGTCGGCGGATCTGCCGCTGTCGGCCAGCAGGCGGGAGGTGGGGGTTTCGAGCTTGATGGCGACCCGCGCCAGCAGCGGTCCCCACTGCTCGGCAGGCGAGCTGCCGGCTTCCATCTCGCGATAGCTATCCGCCGAGATGCCGAGTTTGGTCGCCATGTCCTCGACCGACAGCTTCTTGCGCTCGCGCTCTTTTTTCAGGACGTCTCCGAGTTTCACCGCGTTCCTCCTTGTCCGGATTGTATCTTCTGGGGGCGCTCGTGGGGCGCGGGAGAGAGCTCCTGGCAACGAGCGCGCCGCCGGGTCGGTTCCCCCGTTACAGTGCGCCTCGCGGTGCCGGGCGTGACAAGGCCGGACTGCATACCCCCCTTGGGGACCGCCGAGCGCGTCCGTCAGGCCTACTTGTGCTTTTCGGCCGACAGCAGCTTGAGCGCGTCGATCGGGCGCCGGTCTGGCGCCATCATCTTGATCGCCCGGCGCAGCAGCCCTTCGGCTTCGTCGCGCTTGCCCATCTGGCGGTGGATCTCCCCCGAGTAGTAGACGGCGAGGCCGCAGCGGGGGTCTCGCCGCAGGGTGTCCTGCAGGTCCTTGATCGCCCGGGCGCCCTGGCCCGGCGCGATGCAGAAGCGGCAGTATGCCAGCTCGGCGCTGTACAGGCCGTTGGCCGGATCGCAGTCGGAGGCGAACTCCAGCAGCAGGGCGGCATCCTGGAACTTGCCGGCTTCCATCAGGGCCTGCCCCTTGCGGTACTGCACCTCGGGATCGAGCAGGTCGGTCTTGATCGCCAGCCCGTCGCCGGCGGGCGGCCGCTTGGAGCGCTCTTCACGCGCGGTGCGGCGGCGGAACAGCAGCACGTTGCGCCGCTCCAGGTCGAGCAGCTCGACGTAGGCGCGGGCGCCGGCCAGGAACAGGTCGCTCACCTTCTCTTCCATGTCGGCCATGCCCGGCTGGCGCATCGTCCAGGGCGCGAAGCGCTGGGCGAAATCCAGGTAGCGGCTTTCGATCGCGGCCGGGGAGGCGTCCTCGTCGGTGCCGAGCAGGTCGAAGGCGTCCAGGCGGCGATAGGAGAGGTAGGACTGCATGATCTCGTTGCGCCGCCGCTCCAGCGCCGGCGGCAGCTCCGCCGGCGACGCCGGTTCGGCCGGCGTGGGGACCTCCTGCGTGCCGGTCGGCAGCTCCTCCGGCGCCAGGGGCAGCGGCGGCGGGATGGCGATCGCGCGCGTTGCCGTCGACGCGACCCGCAGCGGCGACCGGGCGGCGGCGCGGGGGCCGGCGTCGGGCGGGGCGGGCCTGAGCGCGGCGCCGGCCGGCGCCGCGATTGCCGTCGGCGCGGTCGGCGCGGTCGGCCTGGCGGCGGTGGGGGCCGCATGCGCGTCGGCCGCCGTCGCGGCCGGCAACGGTGCCGCGAGCGGGGGCGCATCGGCAGGTCTGGCGGCGGGGGCCGGGGGAGCGTCTACCGCGGCCACGGTCGCGGCCGGGAAGGGCACCGCGTGCGGGGACGCTTCGGCGGGCCTGTCGGCGCCGCCGGCATCCGGCGCCGGCGGCGCGTCCACCCCGACCGGCGCGCTGCCCGGCTTCTGGGCGGCACCCCCCGGCGCGCCGGTAGCCGGCGCGGCTCCCTGGCCCGCGGGTGCTGCCTGCGATGGGGCGGCGGCGGCGTTGGGATTGGGGTTGGTCAGGCGGGCGGCGCGCAGCGCGGCCTTGGCCGCCGGGTGGTCTTCGGTGACGACGGCGCCGAGCACGGACAGGGCGTACAGCAGGCGGGTCAGCTCCTCGAACGGCATGCCGGTGCCCAGCGCCAGCTCGTCGATGCGCCAGCCCGAGCGCAGGGCCACCGCGACCTGTCCCTGGCGCTGGTTGAGGCGGATCTCCTCCAGGGGGTAGGGCGGGTCGGGATGCAGGCAGAGCTTCTTGCCCACCAGCGGCACGACGCCGGCGTCGACTTCCTCCTGCTGGGCGAATTTGGTGATGCCGGTGACGATGAGCTGCGGCACCCGCACCTTGAGCGAGGATTCCGGGTGCGGCATCTCGTCGTGGACGCGGAATTCGCCGTCGCGCCAGCTGAAGACGTCCAGCAGCTTCTTGGCGAGGTTCTGCTGCAGCAGCTTGTACAGCTCTTCGGCGGTGACGACGCCGTTGTCGAGCAGAACTTCGCCGAGCGGCAGGCCCTTGGCCGCCGACTGGCCTAGATAGGAATGCAGGTCTTCCGGGACGATCTTGCCCAGGCCGACCATGAAGCGGCCCAGCGTTTCGTGCACCAGGTTGGAGCGGCAGTCGATCGGCACGCCATGCTCGAGCATGATGCGCTTGGACATCTGCTTGCGCCGCACTTCCAGCACCAACGTCCGCCGCTCCACCGCCAGAGCCAGCAGCAGCGCGCCGAAAGGCACCTCCGCCAGGCTGCCGGCACGCAGTTGGGAAACCTGCTGCAACTGCTCAGGGGTCGGGATCAACAGAAGCCTCGCGAAGTCAAGAATCCAATGCTGGCCGGAGGCTACCTGCTGCACCCGGAGCTGTCAATTGCGGCCGCGATCCCGCTCCGCAAAGCGCGGGGCGGAAACGGCGTAGGAGCTCCTTTGGTGTGGGGGTACTGGACTAGCTTTCATAGATTCACATACTACGATAGGGTATGGACTCCTAAGGAGCGCAGGGTGGCTGTGCGTCCCATGCGAAGTTAGGAACATTGCGAAATAATGCGTGAAGGCTCGCGACGGCTTGCCGTTGCGAAAAGGAAGGGGGTTGCGAATGAAGCACGGTGCTGCACTGACGGTCGCAGCGCTCTCCAGTCTCCTGCTTTTCCCACCTGGGGCAGAGGCCCGACAGGACGCTTCTCGGCCGCAACCACGTCCACCCAGTGATATTGGAGCCACGCCAGGCCATCTCCCCAAGGTGCACTACGTTCCCAGCAGGGCACCCGAGATGACTTACCCGGTATGGGTCGATGCCTCCTTGGTCTTCAACCAGGACGGCTCAGTGAACACCACACTCGTCCATCCTCAAGGAGCTCGGGAGATCCAGGCCATAAAGGCCATCCCACCAGCGAACGGGTGCACGCCTGTAGGCATCTACTTTCAGGACATTCTGGGCCTCCTTCCGCGAACGAGCCCGGAACAGGCGGTCCAGGCGTCCCGGCTGGTCATTCTTGGCAAGGTCACCGAGAAGTCCTACGGCCTGCACGTAGACACGCCGGGACAGCTTCTACGCGTCGTGCCAGAGGAAGTCATCAAGGGCCGGCCGCGCAATGTCGATGCCTACTTTGTCTTCCTGCCACTGGGCACGTTCACGATGGGCGGTCTCAAGATTTGCAAGACGGACAGCCGCTACCCTGATCCACCGTTGGTAGGTGAGGAGGTGCTGCTGTTTGTTCCTTTCCAGGAGGAGGACCAGGCCGAGCCCTATCTCGAAATCCAGGATGGGGAGGGAATCATAACCCTCCATGCCGGCGGTGCTACCAGCCTGCCAAAGCGCTTCCAGTCTGACAAAGTGTCTACATCCATCACCAGAGATGCTCTCCTCGATCGAGTCCGGTCCGCGGCCGCAAAGGAGGGGCATTAACATGACTCCCGCGGCGCTGATGGTGCTGGCAATGGTTCAGGGCATGCAGACCGAGGCGGCCGCCTCCCCATGCGTAAGTTCAATCTATACCTCGCCGCTTTATAGTCCCGCGGCCTGGCAGCTGGTGCCAGACAGCACCGTCCCGCCGGGCTTGGTAGACGCGGCCGAAGCCGCTTGGAATAGTCCCTCCTGCAACACCAGCGGCACTGCCTTCCCCATGTTTACAACGAGTCCAAGCGCGGGATCGAAACCAGTTCCGGTGACCTATGTCAATGGCTTGAATCCATCGAACCCCCGCTCCTGCGGTCAGACCGCACCCAGCGGGATAACAATTTACTCACAGGCAAAGATGCCAAGCGGAACAACGGCAAGCTGCGGCAGCGGAAACGTCCAGACTCAGACTTTGGAGCACGAGCTGGGGCATCAGCTCGGGCTCGCTGACAGCAGCTGTGCAGGCTACATCATGTCTCAGGTGGCGTATCCGCCACAGACGGGATCCATTCCGCCTCAGCCCATGCCGCGAGCGATTCAAGGGGCCGAATGCAGCGAGGCCAACCAGATCAACATCACGCCGGCAGAGCAGCCGCCCCCGCCCCCGCCACCGAATCAATGTCCACCAGAGTGCCAATGCCCGCCGAGCTGCCTGAGTGGCTGCGACGTCAATGGCGTTTGCAAGGACAATCCCTGCGACACGGATCCAACGTCGCCGCAGTGCGGCGGTGACGGCGGCGGCAGTCCATGCGATGCGGATCATCCCTGCGACGACGGCGTCCTCTCTTCGCCGCCTCCTTTGGGGCGGCTCAGCTTCAACGTCTGTAAGCTTTGACTTTGCAGACTGTCGCCCCGCTCCACCAACGACGAACAAGGTCACTACCGCCTTGCCGGGCTCGGGCTCAGGGCCGGCGGATCTACGATAGGATGAGCGCACACATGCTAGCGGGCGAAACCACGACGGGCGGCAGCGCCCCGGCGGCGGCAGGTCCGGCGCGCAAGCCGGAAGGGTGGCGCGGCCCGGACGTGCTGCGCGCGGCGGCGCTGGTGTTCGGCCTGTACTTTGCGCTGCAGCTGATCTGGCTGGTCCACCCGGTCGTGCTGACGGGCTTCATCGGCCTGCTGTTCGGCCTGGCGGTGGCGCGCGGCGCCGACCTGCTGGAGCGCTTCAAGGTGCCGCGCGGGATCGCGGCGGCGCTGATCGTGCTGGCCACCTACGCGGCGTTGGTCGGCGTCCTGGCCATCGCCGCGCCGACCCTGGGCAAGCAGTTCGGCGAGCTGCGCGCCAAGCTGCCGCAGGCGATGGACCGCGTGGACCAATGGATCGCCGCCAACAAGGGCAACGTGTGGGGCCAGATGTTCGCCAGCCCCGAACCGGGTGGCCAGCAGGCTGCCGCGCCGGCCAGCGCCCTGCCGGCGCCGACCCCCGCCAGCCGCGACGCCGGACACGGCGCGGCGCACGCCGGCCGGTCGGCCAAGGGGGCGTCGAAGGCAGGGAGCCCCCCGCCGGCCCCCCAGGGGTCAGCGCCTGAGGGGGCCCCGCCCGGCCCGCAAGCGGCTGGGGCTGCAACGACGGGCGCACCCACGGGCGCGCCGGCTCCTGCGGGGGCAACGCCTGGCGCCCAACAAGGCGGAGCCGGTGCCTCGGCTGCTGCCGGCGGCGCCGCGGCCCCCGGCACGCCGCGCGCGGCGGGGGCCGCGGCGTCCGGCAAGCCGCCGGCCGGTGCGGGCACCCCCGCGCCTGGAGCGCCGCCAGCCGGCGGCGCGATGTCGCCGGCGGCCGCGCCGTCGCCGTTGCGGACGCGGCTGGCGCAGCAGCTGGGGGCGGCAACGCGGTACCTGTTCCCGTTCCTGTCGTCGACGGTCGAAGTGCTGGCGGGCCTGCTGCTGATCACCTTTGTGGCGATCTATTTCGGCGTCGATCCCGACCTGTATCGCCGCGGGTTGCTGCACCTGGTGCCGCACGCCAGCCGCGAGCGGGCTTCGGAGGTGGTGGCGGCGATCGGCGTGACGCTGCGGCGGTGGCTGATGACCCAGCTGATCGCGATGGTGGTGATCGGCACGCTGGTCTGGGTGACGCTGGCGGTGATGGGCGTCGAGGCGGCGCTGTCGCTGGGCATCATCGCCGGCGTGCTGGAATTCATCCCCACGATCGGGCCGCTGCTCTCCGCGCTGCCGGCCATCGCCATGGGCTTCCTGGTGTCGCCCGAAAAGGCGCTGGCGGTGGCCATCGCCTTCACCCTGGTGCAGATGATCGAAGGCCACGTGCTGATCCCGATGCTGATGAAGCGCGGCATGAACCTGCCGCCGCTGATCACCATCCTGGGGCAGGCCATCATGGCGGTGGTGTTCGGCTTCCTCGGCCTGCTGGTGGCCGTGCCGCTGGTGGCGATGATCCTGACCGCGGTGAAGATGCTCTACGTCAACGACGTCATGGGCGACCAGGTGGCGACCGGCAGCCACCGTTAGCCGCCGCCGCCCCTTGCGGGCGCGGCACCCCCGCCATGCCTGATTTCGCTCTGCCGGAGGCGGTGAAACCTCCGGTCCGGCCCCTGCGCGTGCTGCTGGTGGGGGACGATCCGCTGGCGCGCGGCGGCGTCGAGCACCTGCTGGCGGGCGAACCGGGCATCGAGGTGGTGGCGCGGGCCGGCACCGGCACCGCGGCGGCCGCCTGGGGCGGCGAAGGCGCGGCCGCCATCGACGTCGCGGTCTGGGACGTGGGGGCGGACGTGCCCGCCTGGCTCGAGCAGCTGGGCGAGCTGGGCGACGGCGCGCCGCCGGCGCTCGCCCTGGTGCGCGACGACCAGGACGCCGCCGCGATCCTCGCCGCCGGCGCCCAGGGATGCCTGTACCGCGACACCGACCCGGGGCGGCTGGCGGCGGCGCTGCGCGCGCTGGCGGGCGGCCTGGCGGTGTTCGAGGCGGCGATGCTGCCGCGCCTGCTGCGGCCGGCGGCGGCGGCGCTGGCGCCGCCCGAGCCGCTGACGCCGCGCGAGATCGAGGTGCTGCAGCTGCTCGCCGCCGGGCTGTCCAACCGCCGCATCGCCGAACGTCTGGGGATCAGCGAGCACACCGCCAAGTTCCACGTCAACGCGATCGTCACCAAGCTGGGCGCCCAGACCCGCACCGATGCCGCCATCCGCGCCGCGCGCCTGGGCCTGGTGCCGCTGTAGGCCGGCGCGCCGGCCTCGCCAGCCGATCGGGCGGGGTGGGTGCCCGGCCGATCGGGCAGGCGGCGCGCCGGCGCCACTGCCCGATCGGCGGATGCGCGGCGCCGGCGGCGGGGGCTACGCTGCCGTCATGAGCACACAGACTTCCAACTCGACCTCTTCGACGACATCTCCATCTCCCCTGTCCCAACTTTCCCAGGCGCTGGCCGACGCGGTGGCCGCGGCGGCGCCGTTCGCGGCGCAGGTCGACGGCGGGCGCCGCCTTTCGGCCAGCGGCACGGTGGTCGGCGCCGACGGCTTGATCGTGGCGGCAAGCCACAACGTGGAGCGCGACGACGACGTGACGGTCGGCCTGGACGGCGGGCGCCGTCTGCCGGCGAAGGTCGTGGGGCGCGACGAAAGCAACGACCTGGTGCTGCTGCGGGTCGAAGCCACGGGCCTGGCGGTGCCGGCCTGGGCCGACGTCGGTGGCGTGCGCGCCGGCGAGCTGGCGCTGGTTGTGGGCCGCCCCGGCCGCCAGCCGCGGGCGGCGCTGGCGATGATCAGCGACGTGCGCGACGCGTGGCGCAGCCCCGCCGGCGGCGAGCTGGCGCGCTACATCGAGCTGGACGCGGCGCGCGAGCGCGGCTTTTCGGGCAGCCTGGTGGTGGGGGCGGCGGGCCAGCCGCTGGGCATCGCCACCAGCGGCTTGCTGCGCGGCCGCGGCATGGTGATCCCCGGCGCCAACCTGCAGCGCGTGGTGGAGGTGCTGCTGACCCACGGCCGCATGCCGCGCGGCTTCCTGGGTCTCGCCGCGACGCCGGTACGCCTGCCGGACGCCCAGGCGGAGGCGCTGGGCCAGGCGGTGGCGCTCCTGGTGCTGAGCGTCCAGCCGGAAAGCCCGGCCTCCCAGGCCGGCCTGCTGCTCGGCGACGTGCTGCTGGCGATCGACGGCAAGTCGCTCGCCGACGTCAGCCAGCTGCACGCCCAGCTGGGCGGCGACCGCATCGGCAAACCCGTCACCCTGCGCGTCCTGCGCGGCGGCGAGCCGCGCGACCTGCAGGTCACCGTGGCGGCGCGCTAGTGGCGGGACACTAGCTAGGCCTCCGCCTTCCATCGCAACTCCTGGTCGCCGGGCGGCAGCCGCTGCCCGGCGGCGATCGGCTGGGGCCGGCGACCGCAACCACCTTGTCGCCGGGTCGTGACGGTACCGCCCCTGGGGATGGGTGGTGGGGGTGGCATAGACTACGCCATCCGGCGTGCCGCCTTCGGCGCCTCGGCGTCGCGGGGAGTGTCCACCTTGGAGAGCGGTTTCGAGTACGATCTGGTCTGCATCGGCAGCGGACCCGCCGGCCAGCGCGCTGCCGTGCGGGCGGCCAAGCTCGGCAAACGGGTGGCGCTGGTGGAGCGCCGCCGCGTGGTGGGCGGGGTATGCATCGACACCGGCACCATTCCCAGCAAGACGTTTCGCGAGGCGGTGCTCGGCTTCGTCGGCCGCAACCGGCCGTTCGAGCAGGCGGCCGCCGGCCCGCCGCCGGCCCGCCCCAACGCCGCAGACCTGATGAGCCGCGTCGCCGACGTGATCGCGCGCGAATCGGCGGTGATCGAGAGCCAGCTGGCGCGCAACCAGGTGGAGGTCTTTCGCGGCGCGGCGCGCTTCGTCGATCCCCACACCCTGGCGGTCGACGCCGAGCAGGGCAGCCGCAGGGTGACCGCCGACAAGATCCTCATCGCCTGCGGCACCCGGCCGTCGCCGCCGCCAGGGGTGGCGGTGGACGGCGAAACGGTGATCACCAGCGACGACGTGATGATGCTCAAGCGCATCCCGCGCCAGATGGCGGTGGTGGGCGCGGGCGTCATCGGCATCGAGTACGCCTCGATGTTTGCCGCGCTGGGCACCGCGGTGACGCTGGTGGACCGCCAGCGCCGGCCGCTGGAATTTCTCGACGGCGAGATCGTCGACGAGCTGATCCACCAGATGCGCGACGCCAACGTCACCTTCCGCGGCGAAGAGGAGGTCGAGCGGCTGGAGGTCGACGCCGGCCCGCCGCGCCGGGCGGTGCTGCTGCTCAAGTCGGGCAAGCGGATCGTCTCCGACCTGGTGCTGTTTTCGATCGGCCGCATCGGCGCCACCGATTCGCTGGACCTGGCCGCCGCCGGCCTGACCGCCGACGTGCGCGGCCGTTTGAAGGTCGACGGCAGCTTCGCCACCGCGGTGCCGCACATCTTCGCCGCCGGCGACGTGCTGGGCTACCCGAGCCTGGCGGCCACCTCCAGCGAGCAGGGGCGCCTGGCCGCCGGCTGCGCCCTGGGGCTGCCGTCCAAGCCGCTGGCCGAGCACTTCCCCATCGGCATCTACGCCATCCCGGAAGTGTCGATGGTGGGGGCGACCGAGCAGGCGCTGACCGCCGCCAAGGTGCCCTACGAAGTGGGGGTGGCGCGCTACCGCGAGATCGCCCGCGGCCAGATCCTGGGCGACAACAGCGGTTTCTTCAAGATGCTGTTCCACCGCGAGACGCGCGCTCTGCTGGGCGTGCACGTCATCGGCACCGGCGCCACCGAGCTGATCCACATCGGCCAGGCGGTGCTGGCGCTGGCGGGCGGGCTGGACTACTTCCTGGACGCGATCTTCAACTACCCGACGCTCGCCGAGTGCTACAAGGTCGCGGCCCTCGACGCGGCGAACAAGCTGGCCTGCTGAGGCCGCCCCTGCCCATCCTGCGCCCTCGCCAGCGGCGGCCGGGCAACCGGGAGAGCAGGTGCCGGTGAAGCCGTCGCGCCGGCGCTCGCTCGGCCGCATCGGCCTGCGGGTGGCCGGATCGCTTGCCGCCGTCGCGGTGGTGGGGCTGGTCTTCCGCCACGCCGAGGTGGCGCGCATCCGCGCGCTGCTGGTGGCGGCGCCGTGGCTTTTGGCGACGCCGATTTTCTACTTCGGGGTGTTGGCCTGCGACGCCCTGGGGTGGCGGCGGCTGATCATGACCGGCCGGCGGCCCCCCGCCTGGGCGCGCCTGCTGGGGGTGCGCACGGCCGCCGAGGCGCTGGGGCTGAGCCTGCCGTCGGGCGGGGTGCTGGCCGAGGGGGTGGCGGTCTACCTGCTGCGCACCTCCTGCGGCGTGCCCACCGGCCTGGGGGTGGCGAGCCTGGCGGCGCGCCGCTTCTTCATCTTCCTGTCCTTTGGGCTCACCCTGGCGGCGAGCGCCGTGGCCGGGTATTCGCTGCTGGGCTCGATCTCGCCGCGGGTGCTCGGCCATGCCGGCCTGGAATGGGCGGTGCCGGTCGCCGCCCTGGTGGTCCTGGGGGCCGCCTTCGGGTTGCGCGCAGGCCTCCTGGGCGGCGACCTGGTGGGGCGCATCTTCCAGGCCCTGCGCCGGGTGCCGATCGCGGCGGTGCGGCGCTGGCTGGACCGCCGCCAGGACTCCTTTGCCGAGGTGGACCGCCAGGTCGAGCAGGCGCTGGTGGGGCGGCGCGGCGGGCCGCTGCTGACCACGGTCTACTACCTGGGGATCTGGATCTCCGAGTCGTGCGAGACCTTTTTCATCCTCACCCTGCTGGGGGCGGGCCTGTCGTTCCGCACCGTCTTCTCGTTCGAGTCGGGGCTCACCCTGCTGCGCGGCCTGGCCTTTTTCACCCCCTCCGGGCTGGGGGTGCAGGATCTGGGCTATCTTGCGATCCTGCAAGGACTTGGGGTCAAGCAGGCGGTCAACGTCTGCGCCGCCTTCGTGGTGGTCAAACGCTCCAAGGAGATCTTCTGGATTATGATTGGGTACCTGCTGCTGGCGAGGCATGCCTGGCGCCCGTCCGCGAGCGCGGGGGATGCGTCCGGGCCGGCAGGGAACGCATGAGCCACTCCGCCCCAAGCAGACGCAAGCAGATCCTGTTCATCTGCGGGTCGATCAACCAGACGACCCAGATGCACCAGGTCGCCCAGCTGCTGCCGGAGCACGACCACGCCTATACCCCCTATTACGGCACCGGCTACATCGAGCTGCTGCGCCAGGCCCATTGCCTGGAATTCACCGTCCTGGGGTACAAGCTGCGCCACCGCTGCCTCGACTACCTGGAGCGCCACGGCCTGCCGATCGACCTGCATGGACGGCGCGGCGGCTACGACCTGGTGGTGACCTGTTCCGACCTGATCGTGCCGCGCAACATCCGCAAGACCCCGACGGTCCTGGTGCAGGAAGGGATCCTGGACCCTGCCGGCCTGCCGTTCCGGCTGTGCCGCGGCCTGAAGGTGCTGCCGCTGTGGCTGGCCGGCACGTCGACGACCGGCCTGTCGCTGCGCTACCAGCGCTTTTGCGTCGCGAGCGAGGGCTACCGCGACCTGTTCATCGCCAACGGCGTGCCGGCGGACCGCATCGCCGTCACCGGCATCCCCAACTTCGACGACTGCCGGCGGTATTTACAAAACGACTTCCCGCACCGCCATTTCGTGCTGGTGTGCTCGTCGGACGCCCGTGAAACGTTCAAGCGCGACAACCGCCAGGCATTTCTGGCGCACTGCGTGCGGGTCGCCGCCGGCCGCCAGCTGATCTTCAAGCTCCACCCCAACGAGAACCGCGAGCGGGCGACGCGCGAGATCGCCCAGGTGGCGCCGCAGGCGCTGGTCTACACCAGCGGCTGCGCCGAAGAGATGATCGCCAACTGCGACGTGCTGGTGACGCAGTATTCGTCGACGGTGTTCGTCGGCATGGCGCTGGGCAAAGAGGTGTACTCCTACAACGATCTGGACGAGGTGCGCCGGCTGATGCCGGAGCAGAACGGCTGCGCGGCGCAGAAGATCGCCGGCACCTGCCGCGAAGTGCTGGCGCGGGCCGAGGTCGCCGCCGCGGGCATGGCCGCTGCAATGGATGCCGCGGCCGGCCGTCGCGGCAAGGCGGCTGCCTCGCTGTGGCGCCTGGGCGGCTTGCAGCGCTGGGGCGCGTCGCCGTCCGCCGGCGTGCGCCCGCCGCGGCCCGCGGCCCGCGGCGCGTCGCCCGCGGGGTTGGCGGGGTCGGCGGGGTCGGGATCGGCGCCGCACGGTCTGGGCCTGCGGGCGTGGCGCGCCGGGCGCAAGGGGTCGCCGTTCGGGCGATCGAGGGCGCGGTGAGGGTTCTCGGCGTCGTTCAGGCTCGGACGGGCTCGACCCGCCTGCCGGGCAAGGTGTTGCTGCCGGTCGCCGGCCAGCCGCTGCTGGCGCGGATGCTCCAGCGGGTGCGCGCGGCGCGGACGCTCACCGACGTGGTGGTGGCGACCACCACCGACCCGGCCGACCAACCGGTGCGCCAGGTGTGCCGGCAGGAGGGCGTGCGCTGGGTGGACGGCCATCCCACCGACCTGCTCGACCGCCACTACCAGGCGGCGCTCGCCTGCGGCTTGACGGAAAGCCCGCAGGGTGGCGCCGGTGACGCCGCGGCCGGGCAGCCGGGTGACGTGGTGGTCAAGATCCCCTCCGACTGCCCGCTGATCGATCCGGCGGTCATCGACCAGGTGCTGGACGTCTACCTGCGCCAGCCGCGGCGCTGGGACTTCGTGAGCAACCTGCACCCCGCCAGCTGGCCCGACGGCAACGATGTCGAGGTGATGCCGATGGCGGCCCTGGCCGTCGCCTGGCGGGAAGCGCGCCTGCCGCACGAGCGCGAGCACACGACCCCCTTTCTGTGGGACCATCCGCAGCGTTTCCGGGTCGGCAACGTCAGCTGGCCGACCGGCCTCGACTACTCGATGTCGCACCGCTTCACCATCGACTACGCCGAGGATTACGACTTTGTGCGCGCCGTCTACGACGCGCTGTGGAGCCCGGAGCGGCCGCTGTTTGGACTGCAGGAGATCCTGGACCTGCTGGCGGCGCGCCCCGACATCTTCGCCCTCAACCGCCGCTACGCCGGCGTCAACTGGTACCGCCATCACCTGGGCCAGCTGGCGACCGTCGACGCCGGCCAGACCCGCAGCCCCGAGGAGAATCCCGCTTGAGCCTCAAGACCGAGAGCGCGCCCGCCGCCATGGCGGCACCGTGCGAGCCGTGGCCGCTCGCCGAGCTGCCGCAGCTGGCGCTGGCCGTGCGCGAGCACATCGTCCGTCTGGCGACGGCGGGGGGGTGCTTCATCGGCGCCTCGCTGTCGTGCGCCGACCTGCTGGTCCACCTGTACACGCGCGTGCTGCGGCTGAGCCGCGCGACCCTGGACGACCCCGACCGCGACTACCTGTTCCTGTCCAAGGGGCACGACGTGCCGGCGCTCTACGGGACGCTGGCGGAGCTCGGCTACATCCCGCGCGAGCGGCTGGCGCACCACCTCAAGACGGACGACTCGATCTACTGGCACCCCAACCGCGCGGTGCCCGGCGTGGAGTTCCATTCGGGCTCGCTCGGTCACCTGCTGTCGGTGGCGATCGGCGTGGCGCTCGACATCCGCCTGCGCGGCGGCGCCAACCGGGTGTGGGTGGTGCTGGGCGACGGCGAGCTGGACGAAGGGTCGGTGTGGGAAGCGTGCCTGGTGGCCAACGCCTACCACCTGGACAACCTGACGGCGATCGTCGATCGCAACGAATTTCAGGCCAACATCCGCACCGAGCAGCTGGTGCCGCTGGAGCCGATCCCGGCCAAGTTCGAGGCCTTCGGCTGGAGCTGCCGCACCTGCGACGGGCACGACTTCGCCGATCTCGATCGGACGCTCGGACCGCTGGCGACGGCACCCTACACGCCGGGGCGGCCCAGCGCCGTGATCGCGCGGACGGTGCGCGGCAAGGGGGTGCCCAGCATCGAAGCGCGCGCCGACCGATGGTTCGCCAACTTCACCGCGGCCGAAATCGAAGGCCTGCTGGCCGAGCTGCACGGCGGCCCGGCGCGCGGCCTCACCTCCGAAGGGATGGTGGTGCGATGAGCGGCGGGGTGACGACGGTGACCCCGGAAACCCCGACGATCCCGGAAACCGCTGCGGCCATCGCGGGCGACGGCTGGGCCGGCCTGGGCCTGCCGCGGCCGGCTTCCTACGAAGAGGCGCTCAAGGCGCTGGCGGCGGTGCGCCCCGACCTGGTGGTGATGACGGCCGAAAACCGCGCCGCCATCCGCAACCTGCCGCCGGTCCTGGGGCCGCGTTTCATCGACGTCGGGATCTGTGAGCAGACCATGGTGGGCGCCGCGGCTGGGCTGGCGCTGCGCGGCCGGACGCCGGTGGCGCACGCCCTGGCGACCTTCCTGGTGATGCGGGCGTTCGAATTCATCCGCACCGACGTGGGGATCGCCAACCTGCCGGTCAAGCTGGTGGGCTACGTGCCGGGGTTCCTGTCGGACGGCAACGGTCCGACGCACCAGGCGATCGAAGACGTGTCGCTGATGCGCGGCATCCCGCACATGCAGGTGATCTGTCCGGCCGACGAAGAGGAGCTGATCGCGGCGCTGCCGGCCATCCTGGACAGCGGCGCGCCCTGCTACGTCCGCTACACCAACGCGCGGCCGGCGGTAGCCCACACGGCGCCGTTCCAGATCGGCCATGCCGAGCTGCTGGCGCCGGGCGCACCGGGGGGCGTGACGCTCGCCACCTATGGGTTCCTGCTGCGTGAGGTCGAGGCGGCGCGCGTGCTGCTCGCGGAGCGCGGCGTGCCGGTGCGGCTGCTCAACATGCGCACCTTGAAGCCGGTGGACGAAGCGGCGGTGCTTGCCGCCGCCGGCCGTTCGCGGCTGCTGGTGGCGGTCGAAGACCACTTCCAGACCGGCGGCCTGTATTCGATCTGCGCCGAGGTGCTGGTGCGTCACGGCGTGCTCTGCCCGCTGCATTCGATCTCGCTGGGCGAGCGCTGGTTCAAGCCGGCGCTGCTGCCCGACGTGCTTGAGCACGAGGGTTTCACCGGGCCGGCCATCGCCGGCCGCGTGATGGCCGAGCTGGCGCGCCTGGACGCAGCGGCGTCCGCTGCCAGCCCGGCGCCGGACCACAGCTCCGGCGCCGCTCCCGACCCGACCGACCGGAGGTAATGGCCATGGCCGATCCAGTTCGCCACGACGACGCGCCTTTTCCCGATATCACCCGCTCTGACGCCTGGTGGGCGCGCGCCGCCGGGCTCATCCCGGCGGGCACGCAGACGCTCGCCAAGGGGCCCGGCCAATACGTGCGCGGCGTGGCGCCCAAGTACCTGGCGCGCGGCAAGGGCGCCCACGTCTGGGACGTGGACGGCAATGAGTACATCGACTACCAGATGGGGATCGGCCCCCTGTCGCTGGGCTACGCCTACGACGCGGTCGACGACGCCATCCGGGCGCAGCTCGCCGACGGCATCACCTTTTCGCTGATGCACCCGCTGGAAGTGGAAGTCGCCGAGCTGGTGCGCGAGGTGGTACCGGGGGTCGAAGGGGTGCGCTACAGCAAGACCGGCTGCGACATCACCACCGCCGCGGTGCGCCTGGCGCGCGCCTTCACCAAGCGCGACCGGGTGCTGTGCTGCGGCTACCACGGCTGGCACGACTGGTACATCGCGGTGACCGACCGCAACGCCGGCATCCCGCAGGACGTGGCGGCGCTGTCGGCCACGTTCGGCTACAACGACCTGGCGTCGGTGCTCGACGCGATCGACGACAATACGGCGTGCGTCATCCTGGAGCCGGTCACCTTCGAGGAGCCGCGCGACGGGTTCCTGGCCGAGCTGCGGCGGGTGTGCGACCAGGTCGGCGCGCTGCTCATCTTCGACGAGATGTGGACCGGCTTCCGGCTGGCGCTGGGCGGCGCGCAGGAGCGCTTCGGCGTTCGCGCCGACCTGGCGTGCTTCTCGAAGGCGATCGCCAACGGCATGCCGCTCGGCGTGCTGACCGGCCGCCGCGAGGTGATGGCGCTGTGCGAAAAGGACGTGTTCTTCTTCACCACCTTCGGTGGCGAAGCGCTGTCGCTCGCCGCCGCCAAGGCGACCATCCACGAGCTGCGCGCGCGGCAGGTGCCGCAGCACCTGGAGCGCCAGGGCGACAAGCTGAAGGCCGGCTACAACGCGCTGGCCGCGGAGCTGGGGCTGGATTTCACGCGCTGCGTCGGCTACCCCTGCCGGTCGCTGGTCACCTTCGACGCCAAGGCGGGCGACCCGCTGGAGCAGAAGTCGCTGCTGCAGCAGGAGCTGGTGCGGCGCGGCGTGCTGTGGGGCGGGTTCCACAACATGTCGTTCTCGCACAGCGACGCCGACGTCGAGCACACGCTGGGAGCCTACCGCGAAGCGCTGGCGGTGCTGCGCGACGCGGTCGCGGCGCGCGACGTGCGGGGGCGGCTGCACGGTGAGCCGGTCGAACCGGTGTTCCGGCGCACGACGGGGTTCAACCTCAAGCCGCGGGCGGCGGCGCGGTCCTGATGAGCGGCGGCGGACAACCCGCTCGGGACGGCCGGGAAGCGACGCTGGACGGCGCCGGAGCGGTCGCGGCGCCGGCGCTGCCGGCTTTTTCGCTGGCCGGACGGGTGGCGGTGGTGACCGGCGCCGCGGGACTTCTGGGGCGCCGCCACTGCCGCGCCCTGGCGGCGGCGGGAGCCAGCGTCGTGGCGACCGACCTGGACGCCGCCGTCTGCGATGCGGTGGCCGTGGAGGCGGCGGCGGCCGGCGGCGGCTCGGCGGCGGGTCAGGGCGGCGTGGTGGGCCAGGCGGCCGACATCACCCGCAAGGAATCGGTCGCGGCGTTGCGCGACGCCGTGCTGGCGCGATTCGGGCGGATCGACGTGCTGGTCAACAACGCCGCGGTCAACGAAAAGGTGGAAAGCCCGCTCGCCGGCGGCGAGGTGCTGCGCTTCGAAAACATGCCGCTCGACCTGTGGGAGTCGGCGCTCAAGGTCAACGTCACCGGCACCTTCCTGTGCTGCCAGCTGCTCGGCGGGGAAATGGCGCGGCGCGGCCAGGGCGGCAGCATCGTCAACATCGCGTCCACCTACGGCATCGTGGCGCCCGACCAGTCGCTCTACCGCCAGCCCGACGGCAGCCAGACGTTCTTCAAGTCGGCGGCCTATCCCACCAGCAAGGGGGCGGTGCTGTCGCTGACGCGCTTTTTGGCCGCCTACTGGGGGAGCGCCGGGGTGCGGGTCAACGCGCTGTCGCCGGGCGGCGTCGAAAACGGCCAGGACGCCGGGTTCGTCGCCCGCTACTCGGCGCGCACGCCGCTCGGCCGCATGGCCGACCCGGCGGACTACGAGGGCGCGCTGGTGTTTCTGGCGAGCGATGCGTCGCGCTACATGACCGGCGCCAACCTGGTGGTCGATGGCGGTTGGACCGCATGGTGAGCCTGGAGCGCCCCGCCGCGGCGGCAGCGGCGGCAGTGCCGGATCTGCACGAGCTCGGGGCGCGCGCCCGGCGGCTGCGGCTGGTGCTGACCGACAGCGACGGCGTGCTGACCGACGGCGGCGTCTACTACTCCGAAACCGGCGAGGCGCTGCGGCGGTTCACGGTGCGCGACGGCATGGGGATGGAGCGGCTGCGGCTGGCGGGCATCGGCACCGCCATCGTGACTCGCGAGCGGTCGGGCTGTGTCGAGCGGCGGTCGGCCAAGCTGGGGCTGCCGTACCTGTTTCTGGGGGTGCAGGACAAGGCCGCGGAGCTGCCGGCCATCCTGGCGCGCACCGGCCTGGGCATCGACGCGCTGGCCTACATCGGCGATGATGTGAACGATCTTGGCATCATGGCGGCGATCGGCGAGCGTGGCCTGACGGCGGCGCCCGCCGACGCCATGCCCGAGCTGCTGGCCGCCTGCCAGCACCGCTGCGCGGCGCGCGGCGGGCACGGGGCTTTTCGCGATTTCGCCGAGTGGATCCTGCGCCTGCGGCAGGGAAACGAACACGACAAGGAGGAGCCATGAGCGGGACGGTGGTAGCGGTCGGCGACCGGCGCGTCGGGGTGGGAGAGCCGGTGCTGGTCATCGCGGAGATCGGCATCAACCACAACGGCTCGCTCGACATGGCGAAGAAGCTGATCGACGGTGCCTGGCAGGCCGGCGCCCAGGCGGTCAAGTTCCAGAAGCGGACCCCCGAGCTGTGCGTGCCCAAGGAGCAGTGGAACCTGGAGCGCGACACACCTTGGGGGCGGCTGACGTATATCGAGTATCGGCGGCGGATGGAGTTCGGCGAAGCCGAGTTCGCCGCCATCGATCGCTACTGTCGCGAGCGCGGCGTGATGTGGTTCGCGTCGTGCTGGGACGAAGAGGCCGTGGACTTCATCGAGCGCTTTGCGCCGCCGTGCTACAAGGTGGCTTCGGCGTCGCTGACCGACGACGACCTGCTGCGCAAGGTGCGCGCGACCGGCCGTCCGATCATGCTGTCGACCGGCATGTCGACGCCGGCCGAGATCGACGACGCGGTGGGCGTCCTGGGGCGCCACGACCTGATGCTGGCGCATGCCACGTCGACCTATCCGTGCCCGCTCGAAGAGCTCAACTTGCGCACCATCGAAACCCTGGCACGGCTCTATCCCGAGTGCCCGGTCGGCTACTCGGGGCACGAAACCGGTCTGGCGCCCACCTGGGCCGCGGTGGCGCTGGGAGCGACCTTCGTCGAGCGCCACATCACGCTCGATCGCGCCCTGTGGGGCAGCGACCAGGCGGCGTCGGTCGAAGTCGGCGGCTTTCAGCGCATGGTGGAAAACATCCGCGCCATCGAAAAGTCGCTGGGCGATGGAGTGAAGCGGGTGTACGAAGGCGAACGGGCGCAGATCGCCAAGCTGCGGCGGGTCAAGGACCGCACCAAGGTGGCGGCTTCGTCCTGATGGAGGCTGAAAACACGGTATGAGCTTCAATACCTGGACTCTCATTTCCGCGGCCGTCATCCTGGTGTCGGTCGGCGTGCTCATCGGCCTGGAACGGCTGCGCCCCTACGACCGCGGCGAGCGCCTGTTCCGCGAAGGCTTCTGGACCGACCTGGTGTTTTACACCGTGGTGCAGAACCTGATCCTGGCGGTGGTGATCGGCAAGATCATCGCCTGGATCGACGGCACCACCCACCTGTCGCGGCTGCATCTCATCTCGGGGTGGCCGATCTGGGTACAGGTCACGTTTTTCATCGTCACCCACGACCTGTACATCTATTGGTTTCACCGCTGGCAGCACAACAACCAGTTCCTGTGGCGGCTGCACGAAGCGCACCATTCGGCCAAGACCATCGATTGGCTGGCGGGGGCGCGGTCGCATGGGTTCGAGATCCTGATCAATCAGACGATCGAAGCGGCGCCGATGATCCTGCTCGGCGCGCCGCCGGTGGTGCCGGTGATCAAGGGGATGGTGAGCGCCGTCTGGGGCATGTACATCCATTCGAACATCGACGTGCGCACCGGCCCGCTGCAATACGTGATCAATGGTCCCGAGGCGCACCGCTGGCACCACGCGGTCGACCTGGAACCGCCCGGCATGAACTTCAGCACCAAGCTGGCGATCTGGGACCACCTGTTCGGCACGTTCTACCTGGAGCGCGACCGCCGGCCGACCGGCTACGGCCTCACCTACGTGGACTTTCCGCGCGGCTGGTGGCGCCAGAACCTGTTCGCGTTCCGGCGTTTCGACCCGCCGGCGCCGGCGGAGGAGCCGGCGGCGGGTCCGTTGGCCGGGGCCTGACCGCGCAAGGCGGTCCGGCCCGGCCGTTCATCGCGGTACTGATCCGGTCTAGCGCCGGTGGGAAGGAACTCTATGAAACTCGCGGCACTTGGGTGCTTGGGGCTGTTGCTGCTGGGGGTGCTGATCGTCGGCGTCAGTGCGGTCGGCTCCTACAACACGCTGGTGGGGCTTGACCAGGCTGTGCAGTCGCAGTGGGGGCAGGTGCAGAACGTCTATCAACGGCGGTCCGACCTGGTGCCCAACCTGGTCGAAACGGTGAAGGGCGCCGCCAACTTCGAAAAGGACACCTTTGTCGCCGTCGCCGAAGCCCGTTCGAAGGTCGGGCAGGTCTCGGTCCAGGGCGGAGCGCCCACGTCGCAGCAGGACCTGGACAAGTTCCAGCAGGCGCAGGCCGGTCTGGGCAGCGCGCTCTCGCGCCTGCTGGTGGTGGCGGAACAGTATCCGCAGCTCAAGGCGACGCAGAACTTCCAGGACCTGCAGTCGCAGCTGGAAGGGACGGAAAACCGCATCTCGGTCGAGCGCATGCGCTTCAACGAGACGGCGCAGGCGTTCAACACCAAGCGCAACACGTTCCCGACGGTGGTGATCGCCGGCTTCTTCGGTTCCCGCTTCGACACCAAGCCCTACTTCAAGGCGCAAGAGGGCGCCGAGACCGCGCCGAAGGTGAAGTTCTAGCGCGCGCGTCGGGTCGGGGCGCGATCATGTGCAACCTCACTCTTGCGGCGCCCTGCGGGGCGCCGCGCCGCCGGCGCCGCGGTCCTGGCGCAGCGCTGCGTGCGGCGCTGGCGGTGGCCGTGCTGGCGGTGGCCGGTGCGCTCGCCGCGGTGGCGGCGCCGGGCACGCCTGGAACGTCGGGGTCGCCGGGAGCGTCGGGGACGCCGGGCTCGGCGGTTCCGGGGGGCACGGCCGCCGGCGCATCGGCGGCGACCGCGACGAGCGCGACGAGCGACGCGGACCGTCAGCGGGCTGGCGTGCCGGCGTTGCCGCCGGCGCCGCGGCAGTGGGTGACGGACACCGCGGGTTTCCTCTCAGCAGGGGCGGCGGAATCGCTCAATGCGCAGCTGCGGGACGTCCAGGCGCGCAGCGGTCACCAGGTGCTGGTCTGGATCGGCGGCACGACCGGCGCCGACCCCATCGAGGACTACACGGTGCGGGCGTTTGCGGCCTGGAAAGTCGGCCGCAAGGGGATGGACGACGGGCTGGCCATCTTCGTCTTCGCGGACGACCGCAAGGTCCGCATCGAAGTCGGTTACGGGCTGGAGGGCCAGATCACCGACGCCATCGCCTCGCGCATCATCGACGAAGTGATGGTGCCGCGGCTGCGCGCCGGCGAAAAGGACGGCGCAGTCGGCGCCGGCGTCGCGGCGACGCTGGCGGTGATGGACGGCCAGCCGTGGTCCGCGGTCCTGGCCAGCGTCGGCACCAACTTTGCCGGCGCGCCGTCGCCCGACGGCTCCCCCTACGCCGGGCAGGGCGTTCCGCCCGGCCAGCGGGCGGTGCGGCGGCCGCTCTCCATGGGCCAGGTGATCCTCTTCTGGATCGTCGGCATCATCGTCCTGATCGTCCTCATCACCCACCCCTCGTTCGCCCTGTGGCTGCTCTACACCATCCTTTCCGGCGGTGGGGGAGGCGGCGGCGGGGGCGGAGGTGGCGGCGGTTTCTCGGGCGGCGGTGGCCGCTCCGGGGGAGGCGGGGCCTCGGGATCGTGGTAAGGATGGTCCCGTAGCAAGGGTCGAGCCGTAAGCGGGTTGGCAGGGCCGCGAGGCACCCGGGCGGTCTGCGAACCAGGGCTGGGATTCGGCCGGCCGGCGGGATGGAGCGGCGGAGCCGCTGGGGAGAACGCACATGTTTCTGGCACGCAGAAGGCTGCAGCGGGCCATCGACCAGCAGCAGGTCCACCAGGCGATCGTCGACGCCGAGCGCCGTACCTCGGGAGAGATCCGGGTGTCGCTGTCGCCCTTCTTCTGGGGCGACGTCCACCGCGCCGCCGAGCGCGCCTTCGAGCGCATGGGCATGACCGGCACCCGCCAGCGCAACGGCGTGCTCTTCTTCGTCGTGCCCTCGCGCCGCCGCTTCGTCGTCCTGGGCGACCAGGGCATCCACTCCCACGTCGGCCAGGAGTTCTGGCACGACGTCACGGCGGCCGTCGGCGACCGCTTCCGGCGCGGCGACTTCACCGGCGGCCTGGTCCACGGCATCGAAACCGTGGGAGAAGAGCTGGCGGAGGCCTTCCCGGCCGCGGAGCGGGTCGGGCACGACCAGCTGCCGGACGAAATTGACATCGGCTGATGAGGCATCCCGAGCGCCGCCGGCCCTGACGACATCGCCCAGCGACTCATCCAACGCCACGGTCGGCAGCCAATGCCGCGGCACTGCACGCGGCTCACTGAAAGGCAACCCTCAGCGGAAGCATCATGGCCACCATCACCGAGATCGCCCCTGACATCTATCGCATCTGCGTGGTCAACTCCGCCATCGGGTTGCAGTTCAGCCACTTCCTGGTGCGCGACGACGAGCCGCTGCTCTTCCATGCCGGCCTGCGCCGCATGTGGCCCGAGGTGCGCGACGGCGTCGCCAAGCTGATCGATCCGGCAGCCCTGCGCTGGATCAGCTGGAGCCACTTCGAATCCGACGAATGCGGCGCCCTGAACGACTGGCTGCGCATCGCCCCCCACGCCACGCCCGCCTGCGGCATGATCGGCGCGCGCGTCAACGTCAACGACTTCAGCGACCGCGAAGTCCGCGTCCTGGCCCCCCAGGACGTGCTCTCGACCGGCCGCCACCGCTTCCGCTACCACCCCACCCCCCAGCTGCCGCACGGCTGGGACGCCGGCCTGCTCTTCGAAGAGACCCGGCGCACCCTTTTCTGCTCCGACCTCTTCCACCAGCTGGGCGGCGACCTGGAACCCCTGTCCCAGGCCAGCATCCTGGACCGCTGCCGCCACGCACTCGCCACCATCCAGGCCGGTCCCCTGGCCGGCTACATCCCCTACACCGCCTCGACCGGCACCATCCTGCAATCCCTGGCCGCCCTCGACCCCCAGACCCTGGCCATCCAGCACGGCTCCAGCTTCACCGGCAACTGCGCCGCCGCCCTGTCCGAGCTGAACGCTCTGATGGCCGACCTGCTGACCCAGGCGCCGGAAACGCCCGGCGGATGCGCCGGCACCGCCGGCTGACCGCGTACGCGAGCGCCTCCCTGGTGCGGAAGGCCGGCGACGGTGACGGCGACGTGCGGAGCGCCCAGCACTTGACGGACGAACCCTATGGATTCCGCCCCGCCACGGCCGACGACCTGCCAATGCTGCGGCGCTGGCTGCACACCCCCGAGGTCGTGCGCTGGTGGGGCGACCCCGATCACGAGCTGTCCCTGCTCACCGAAGACCTGAACGAGCCCAACATGGTCATGCGCATCGTCTCGCTGGGCGCCAGGCCCTTCGCCTATGCCCAGCACTACGATGTGCACAGCTGGCCGCAGGACCACCTGGCCGCGCTCCCCGCCGGCACCCGCGCCATCGACACCTTCATCGGCGAGCCCGACATGCTCGGCGGCGGCCACGGCTCCCGCTACCTGCGCCAGCTGGCAAATCAACTGCTCCGCGAAGGCGCGCCGCTCATCGCCATCGACCCCGGCGCCGACAACCACCGAGCCCACCGCGCCTACCGGAAAGCCGGTTTCCGCGGCGACGCCCTCGTCGAAACCCCCGAAGGTCCAGCCGTTCTGATGACCTTCGACGGCAGGGGCTAGTCTCGTCGAGCGGCCGAGGCAAGCGCCGTTTGACCGACGGCTTGGCTTCGCGGCTTCTCCCAGGCCCGATGCAGGGCTCTCGGCGGAGGAGTAAAATCGGCCAGACTCGAATCGAGGAGATCTTCATGAGCGAAGTCGAGCAGATCGAGAAGCGAATCGAAGGCCTTTCCCGAGAGGACCTGGCGAACTTCAGGGAATGGTTTCTCGAATATGACGCTGCCGTTTGGGACCAACAGATCGCAGCCGACGCCAAGGCTGGAAGACTGGATAGCCTGATTGCCGAAGCCACAGCCGACTACAAAGCCGGGAAGGCGCGGGACCTTTGAGGCATGTTGCGTCTCCACGCTTCTGGGCGATGTATCAGGCATTGCCGCTCGATGTCAGGTATCTGGCAGACAAGAGCTTTGCGCTCTTGAAGTCCGACCCCCGCCACCCTTCCCTCCACTTCAAGAAGCTCGGCCAACTCTGGTCAGTCCGCGTGGGCAATCACTACCGTGCCCTCGGAACAGAAGTTGAGAGCGGTATTTACTGGATCTGGATCGGCACCCACGCCGAGTACGACAAAAGAACATAGGCGGCTGTCGTCGGCGTGCCCAGAACTTGCTGAGTGGCTACCGGGAGGCGTCGGCGGATAGGCAGCGGCGATACGATATGTAAGCGTCAAGCGCCCAGTCCCAGGCGGCTTGGGCGGCGTCCGGATCGCCGGCGGCCTGCTCGAGATTCTAGGCGAATATTCTTGGACGCTGCCAATACGCGGCCGCGTCACAGGTCGCTGGGGCTGAGACCTGTGTTCTTGGCGATCTTGGCGAGCATTCGAGGTCCAATTTCATCGCCCTCATGGAAGGCCCAGACGTAATCTGGCCAGCCGGCACGCTGAAGTACTCTGTGGGACCCGGAACTTCGCTTGACCGCCCAGCCCTTTCGCAGGAGTGCGGTCAGAACTCGACTTGCCTTTGTTGACGGCCAGGCGCTCAAGCAGCGGCGTTGACGACGAAGGAAAGATCCAAGGGGGAAGCCGGCGCCTCGCCGTGCTCGAGCCGATCCGCGACGACTCGCAGCGCCAAGGCTTGGGCGCTGGCGAGGGCTTCGTCGCGAGAAGCGCCGTAGACCAAGGTCCCAGGCAGGTCCACGACCTCGGCGATCCAGCGCCCGTCCGTTTCCTGGTCCAGTTCAACGGTGAGTTTCATGGGATCTCAGGGTAGCACGCCGCAAACTCGACCCGCCAGGATCGCTAGGCGGGGCGCTGTTGCCGGCCCCCCTGAGGGGTAGACCGGCGTTTGGATGGGCGCGAGCGGCTGAAAGTTTGCGGGCGGGCTGGTGGGGCTAGCCGTCCTGGGCGACTTGGGAGTGGTCGCGGAGCTTTTCGGCGGCGGGGGAGAGGGGGGCGTTGATGAGGATTTTGTTGATGCGTTCGCTGGCTTTGGTGGCGTCGCCGAGGCCCTGGTAGAGGACGACTTCGCCGTAGAGGTTGTCGGCCAGGACGTTGAGGCGATCCAGGACGGGGATGACGAATTCGCCTTCGGGGAAGCGGCGGAGGTATTCGGCGCCGTTGGCGGGGTCGTCGTAGATGTGGGCGACCTTGGTGAGGCGGTCGCCGGCCAGCTTTTGCATTTCGGTGTCGCGCTGCTGGTCGACCAGCTCCTGCAGGGCGGCCAGCTCCTTGAGGGTGCTGGTGAGGTTGCGCAGGCCGGTGCGGGCGCGTTTGCCGAAGTCGGTGTCGGGGCCGGCTTCCCAGGCGGTGAGGTATTGGCGCACGGCTTCGGTCTCGTTGCCGGTGCGGCTGTAGGCGTCGCCCAGGGCGAGGGCGACCTGCGGCACTTGCGGGGCGTCGGGGAAGTTGCTCAGGAAGGCGACCAGGAAGGGGGTTTCATAGATGCCGTCGGTGAACACTTCCACGGCGTGCGGATAGAGCGCCTTGCGCTGGTCGTCCAGGGCCGCGATCTCGATTGCGAGGGTCGCCACCAGGGGCGGCACGGGGCCGGTGGGGTCGAGCGACTGGACCTCGGCAAGCTCGCGGCGGTAGGCCCGCACGACGGAGCCGTAGTCGTGCAGCTCGGGGGCGCAGGTGGTGCTTTGGAAGCCGTGGAAACCCGCCAGCTGGCCGGGGGTCGGGCGGACGCGCCCGCTGCCGCCGCGATTGCTGGGGGCGGTGGCGGTGCGGTTGGCGTCGCGACGCGGCGTGACTTCGGGGCAGCTGGCGAGCTTGGCGTCACGGATCTTGTGCAGGCGGGCCAGCCGGATGGAGTCGGCGATGCTGCCCTTGGGCCAGACGCCCAGGGCGCTCTGATAGAGCAGCTCGCTGACGGTCTTGGGCGGCTGCGGCGCTTCGGGGTCTTCCTCACGCCGGACTTCGCCGGAGGAATCCGGCTCGGGTTCGGGCCTGGGCTTTGGCGGCTTGAGGGCTTCCTTGATGCGTGCGTGGGCCGCGTAGTTGACCAGAACCTGCTGGGTGGCCTGCCGGTAGGCGTCGGCGGATTGGCGCTTCTGGATGCTGAAGCTCTGCTTGCGGGCTTCGCCGGCGCGCATGCGTTCCTGCGAGAAGGGGTGGGTCTGCAGGTAGCCGTATTCGCGGACCTGCGGCGAGCGGGCTTCCATCCTGACCCACAGGCGCCGGGTGCCGTCGGGGTCGTAGCCGGCGGCGGCGGCGAGCTGCTGGCCCACGAAGTCGGCTTCGTCTTCGTTGTCGCGGCTGTAGCCGCGCAGCAGCAGTTCCCCCAACACCAGGCTGGCCGCGGCGGCGCCCTGGACGCGGTTGCCGTCGCCGTAGTCGTAGCCGTAGCGCGGGTCGTAAGGCCCTTCCAGCCCCTGCTTGGGGGGATTGCGGGCGGAGGTGACCAGCACGCCCGCCACCAGCAGATCGCCAAGGATGCTCATCAGCATCGCCCGGTGCGCCAGGTGGATCTGGTGCTCCCTGATGACGTGGGTCATTTCGTGACCCAGCAAGCACGCCACCATGTCGTCGTCGAGGTCGAGATCGAGCATGCCGCGGGTGACGAAGATCTGGCCGCCGGGCAGGGCGAAGGCGTTGGGTTCCGCCATGTTCACCAAGGTGAAGGTGATCGGGAACTTGTAGTAGTCGTTGTGCTGTGCCAGCTCGTAGCCGATGCGGTTGATGCGGGTGGCCATGGCCGGGTTGTCGTAGAAGCCGTACTCTTCGATGACTTCCACGGCCGCTCCGGCGCTCTGGTTGAAGAGCTTCTCATCGGAGATCGTCGGCGGCTGCTGGACCAGGTGCTCGCCGGGGGGCAGCTTGATCGCGACGGTGTCCGGCGATGCCGGCGCCGGTGTGGACGCCGTCGATGGTGGCGCGGCCGGCGCGGCTGGCGGGGCAGCGGTCGAAGTTTGAGCGGTGGTCGCTGTTGGCGTGGGGCTTGGAGCGGCGGCGCCAAGCTGCGTCGGCAGGGTGCCGGGCAGCAGGAGGAGTGCGAGGGCAGGGGCGATCGCGCGCGCGTTCATGGGCAAATAGTAGGCCTCTTACGTCAGTTCGGCAAAGGCAGGTGGCTGCGGCTTACACCAATTGCGTTTGGGCAGCGATCCGCCTCATGCCTGGGGCGCCACGGCCGTGGGAGGTTGTAAGACCCCTGGCGGCCTGGCGTCGAAAGCGCCGAGGAGTGCGGCGATGATCAAGGCGATCAGGATGGTGATCGCCACGCACCCGGCGACACAGATGAAAATGAAGGTGGCGAGACTGATGACCCCGGCCAATAGAATCAGGATGAGCAGCAGGAGCCCGGTTGCGGCGAGGATGGACACGACCCAGGAAACCACGTCGAGGTAGGGCATCAAACACCGTTCCTCCACGGCTATCTTAGCAGGTCGGAGCGATTCGCGGAGGTCCGCGAGTGGCCCGCGTGTGGTAGGTTCATGGCCCATGAGCGACTTGACCATTGAGGTGAAGACCGTCAAATCTTCGATGGGGGAGATCCGCCCGGCAATCGATGCCGGCCTCCTGGAGGCTTTCCCCGGTGGAATGCTCAAATGGCGCTGGGAGGGTGACGTCCTGCACCTCTCCGGTCCGGGCGCCAAAGGCACGCTGGTCCTCGAAGGCGACCGGCTCGTGGGGCGCGCCCACCTGGGGCCGCCGGCGAGCATGATGCGGCCGATCATCGAGCAGAAAATTCGCAGCGTCATGCAGAAAGTCGCCGCCTGAAGGGCGGCGGAGCCGCCGCGCAGCACCCGCGCGCCGCTCTCCGCCGGCCGCCAATTTGCCGGCCCTTGCGGCGGCCTCCGCCTCAGACCCGCTGACGCAGGCGTCGCCGGCGCCGCCGCCGGAAACATGGGGCGGGGCGCAGTCGGCGTCAAGCCATGGTGGACCATCCGACCCAATTGTTGGCAGCGCTGCGGGCGCGGGCAGCCGCGGAGCCTGAATCGCCGTTCCTGTTCTGGCCCGATGGCTGGGACTGGCGGTGGTGGTCCTGGGGGCGGGTCGCCCAGCTGACCGCGCGCTGGCAGAAGACCCTGGTGGAGCTGCCGGCCGGCGCCCGCGTCGGGTTTGCGGGCGACGCCTGGCCGGGCGCGCTGGTTCTCGACCTGGCGGTGCAGGCAGCGGGCCTGGAAGCGGTGCCGACCGCGGCGATCTCCGCGGGCGAGCCCGCTCCGGCGGAGCATGCAGGCGGTCCGGACGTCGTATCGCCCATGGCGGCGTCAGCCGGCGCGCCGACGATTTCGGCGTGGCTGGAAGTGGCGGTGGACGGCCCGGTGCGGACCCGCTGGGACAGAGACCTGCAGATCCGCGTGCTCCCGCGCCGAGGCGCCGGAGAGGCGCGGCGCTCCGAGCGCTTTGGGCGGATCGATGGGCTGGAATCGGCCGCGGCAGGGATGTGGGATTCGGCGGCGGTGCCGGCCGTGACCCAGGCAGTAGGTCCGGCGCCGGCGGTAGGAGCGAACCTGGAATCCGAATCGGGGGTGGAGGCGACGGCGCAAGCCGGACCCGCGGCGGAGGCAGCGAAGCACGGATCGTCGACGACGGCCGGCGAGGCTGAGGTAGCGGCGGCGGGGGCGGTCTGGACCGCCAGCGACCATGGCTGGCGGCGATGGTCGCCCGATGCGCTTGCCGCGGCGATAGCACGGATCGAGGGTGTGGTGTGGCCGGGGCGGGGCGATGCGGCCAGGGCGCCCAGCGAGCCGCCGGCTGGGCCTGGGCCGCAAGGTGGCAGCCTGACGGGCGACTTCCGCCTGTCGAGCAGCTCTGGTCAGGCGGGCGACCTCCATGCGGCGGCCAGGGGAACGCGGGTGCCGGGGCTTGGGGTGAGGCGGCAGATCGTGGTGGCGGGGACGCCCTTGGGGGAGGTGGGCGGGCGGTTGATTGCGGCGTGGGCGACGATCGCGGGCGCGGCGCTGGTGTTGGATGCCGATCCGGGGCGGCGGCGGGGCACGATGGTGTGGGCGCGGCCGACGGCGCTGTATGCGGACGCGGGGGAGCTTGCCTGGCTGCGGCGGGAGGCGGCCGGCGGCGCTGAGGGGCGCCGGCGGCGGCAGCGGTTTGCGCCGGGGGCGGGCCAGCCGCGGCGGCCCTTTGATCGGCTGCGCACGGTGTTCCAGGCGGGGGCTCCCGATCCGGACGACGTGGCCTTCTGGGAGGAGCGCGGGGCGCGGCTCTTGCAGCTTCCCGGCCTGGACGGTGGCAGCCCGGTCGCGCCGGCCCAGGCATGGTAGTGGTATAAGAACGGGCGCGAGACAGGAGATGCCTATGCCCGCTGACAGCACCTCATCCGCGGCGCCGGGTTCCGGCCAGGCGGCGCCCTTGCAAGCTGCCGCGCCGCCGTTGCCGCTGCGGCCGGAAAACCACGCGTCGATTCTCGAAGAGATCGGCGAGCGCGCCGATACGGTGTGGACCCACGCCGCCGCGGGGCGCTCCGGCAACGGATTCCACGAGCCGCTGACGATCACCGGCCGCGACCAGCTCAAGGGCAGCCACGGCCGGATCGCCATCGTGGACGGGTGCCGCACGCCGTTCATCAAGTCCGGCACGCTGTTCCAGGACATGGACGTGGTGGACCTGGCGGGCGCCGCCACCGCCGAGCTGATCGAGCGCACGGCGGTCGATCCGGCCGAGATCGGGCTTTCGGTGTTCGGCGTGGTGGTGCCGGCGCTGCATGCGCCCAACCTCGGACGCGAGGTGGTGTTTCGCTCGTCGTTGCCGATGAGCGTGCCGGGGGTCACCGTCAACCTCGCGTGCGCATCTTCGACCCGCGCCATCACCTTCGTCGCCGAAGCGATGCTAACCGGCGAATGCGAGGTGGCGCTGGCCGGCGGCGCGGAGTCGTTGAGCAACGTGCCGATCCAGTTTTCGCGCCGCGCCTCGCGTGCCTTCATGGAGCTGAGCAAGGCGCGCACGGTCAGCCAGCGGCTGGCGGTGCTGAGCAAGCTGCGGCCCAAGGACCTGGCGCCGGTGGCGCCGGCGATCGCCGAATACACCACCGGCCAGAGCATGGGCGAATCGGCGGAAAAGATGGCGAAGGAAAACGACATCTCCCGCCGGGCCCAGGACGAGATCGCCCTGATGTCGCACCAGCGCGCCGCGGCCGCGGCGGCCGACGGGCGCCTGGCCGCCCAGATCGCGCCGGCGTTTCCGCCGCCGCGCTACGACAAGGCGGCGAACCACGACAACGGCGTGCGCGCCGATACTTCGTTTGAGGCCCTGGCCAAGCTGAAGCCGGTGTTCGACCGCCGCTACGGCACGCTCACCGCCGGCAACTCGAGCCCGCTGACCGACGGCGGCTCGGCGGTGCTGATGATGACGGAAGAGCGGGCCAAGGCGCTGGGCTACCAGCCGCTCGGCTACCTGCGCTCCTATGCGTACGCGGCGGTCAACCCGCGCGAGCAGCTGCTGCAGGGGCCGGCCTACGCCGCGCCGGCAGCCCTGGACGCCGCCGGCCTCAAGCTGCAGGACATCGACCTGGTGGAAATGCACGAGGCGTTTGCGGCGCAGATCGTCTCCAACATGAAGGCGTTCGCGTCGGCCAAGTTCGCGCGCGAGGAGCTGGGGCGCAGCGCCGCGATGGGGCAGATCGACCTGGACCGCTTCAACGTCACCGGCGGCTCCATCTCCATCGGCCATCCCTTTGGCGCCACCGGCGCCCGCGTCGTCATGCAGCTCCTCTACGAGCTGCGCCGGCGCGGCCAGAACCTGGGCCTGCTGACCGTCTGCGCCGCCGGCGGCGTCGGCCTGGCCATGGTCGTCGAGCGCGACTGACCCCCGTCAGCGCGCGCCGGCGGGGGGTGCGCCGGGTTTGGGCGCCGGGGTGGCGGCGGCGGTCGGGGCTTCGGTGAAGCGGGTGTCGTCGATGGGCGGATTGTTTTCGATCTGGGTGAAGACGATGTGGTTTTTCTGGTTGCTGCCCTGCATCCACGACGCGATCTTGAATGCGTACTGGACGCCGCCGACGTCGCGATAGTCGCTGTAGCTCGATTCGAAGACGACCAGCTTGTGATTGATCGTGCGCGCGCCTTCCCAATGGATGGGCAGGAACGTCGTGGCGTCGATGTCGTAATAGAACACGTCGCCGTTGAGCAGGATGATCTTGACGCGGTAGGCGGTGGCGCCGTCGACCGTCTCCTTGGCGAGCAGGTCGGCGTGGCCCTTGACGTCGGTATCGATCAACGCGCCGGCGAAGTCGAAATCGGATTCGTTGTGGATGTTGTGCAGGTCGTCGGCGGTCAACGGCTCCGCATTCTTGGACATGGGCTGCATCTGCCAGCCGTGCAGACCGTCGTAGGCGCGGATCAGCTTGGACCCCGGCAGGTCGATCTCCATCCGCATGCTGCGCGGCCGTTTGTGCTCGACGATGAACGGCCAGGTGGTCCCCGCTTCGAGCGAGATGCTGCCGGTTTCGCGCCGCGTCTGCACCGCGTGCAGCTTTTGGATGCCGCCGCGCGCCTGCACCGATTTTGCCAGGATGTCGCGGATGCTCATGCCGTCGAGCTTGGCCACAGGCCTGACGGCCGGCGCGGGCGCCGCCGCTTGCGGCTGGCCGGCGCCGGGCTGGCCCGCGGCCGGCGGCGCCGTGGGAGCCTGCGCCGCCGCGGGCGGCGCTGCCGCGCCTTGGATGGCGCCGGCGGGTGCGGCGCAGGCCACAAGGACCGACACGCCCACCGCCGCGGCGGCCGCACAGCGCAAAGCCGTTGCTTGAACCTGGCGAGTGGCGGCGCGGTAGCGCGGCCACGGATTCCCGTTCGTTCTGGTCACAGGGTCTCTCCTAGAATCCGACCATATCCAAATTGATCCGACGTTGGGGTTGCCTCACCGATCACCGATCGGAAGTCTAACATCGGAGGTTCGCAAGGTGCGGTGCGGCCGCTGCCCGCGCGCGGCGAGGCAAGAACCCGCGAAGAAACCTGGTCTAGCGGGGCACTAACGCGCGGCGACGACGATGGCGTCGAAGCCTGATGCGGAAAGATCGCGGCGCACCGCTTCGGCCTGATCGCGCTCGCCGAAGATGCCGATTTGCACGCGGTTCCAGGTTCCGTCCGAGGTGACCGCCACGGCGGGGTAGCGCGCGGCAAGGCTCTGCTGGAGAGCGGTAGCGCGTTCGATCTGGCCGAAGGCGCCCACCTGCACGGTGAAGTGCATACCCGCGGTAAATCCGCCAGCGCCCCGCTCGCCGCCGCTCCGGCTGGCTGCGCCGGCCGCAGCCGCCGCGATCCGGCCAGGAGCCGGGCGATCGACGGGTTCCAGGGTTTCCATGGGGTCGGCGGTCTGGCCGGCTTGGGTGTCCAGGGGCTCTGCCATGGGCGCCGCGTCGCCGCGTTGCGGCGTTTGCCCGGCCGTCGCGGGCTGGGCAGGGTCGCGCCAGCCGTCGCGGGCGTCGCCGCCCGCGGCCGGGGAGGTGGCTGGTTGCGCCGTGCTCAGCGCGGCGATGCGCCCGGCCGCGCCTGCCGGTGCCGCGATCGATGCGGTCGCGGCGGGCGGCGGCGCAGGCTCAGCGGCGGCGACCAGGAAGGGGCCGGGCTGCGGGGGCGGCATGTCGTAGCGGCTGACCAGGGCGAGCTCGACTTCGCCGGTGCCGGTGCCCACGATGTCCAGCTGGCGGGCGGCGGCGTAGGAGAGGTCGATGATGCGGCGGCGGCCGAACGGGCCGCGATCGTTGATCCGCACCACGACCTGGCGGCCGTTGCGCCGGTTGGTGACCTGCACGAGCGTGCCGAAGGGGAGCGTCGGGTGCGCCGCGGTCAGCGCGTGCATGTCGTAGCGCTCGCCGCTGGCGGTGCGACGGCCGTTGAATTTGGGTCCGTACCAGGAGGCCATGCCGCTGGCGATGACGGGGCCGGCGGCGGTGCTCCCCGGCGTGGCCGGATGGTGGTTGCCCGAACAGGCTGCCGACACCAGCGCCGCCGAGGCGAGCAGCGCGGCAAGGCCGGCGCGGCTGCGGCAGGGGGCGGCGCGGCGCCACCGCCGGGACATCAGCCGCGGATCGGGATCGGCGCTGGCAGCGCGATTGCAGGTGCGATTGTCGTCGTTGGGGTGGTGGAGAGAGCGGTCTGGTGCGCCGGAAGGTGGCGGGAGCGGGAGCCAGCTTGCGCAGGCTGCGGCAAAGTCGGAAGGGTGGTTTTGCTCCATCGCTTCACACCGGCGTCTGCCCCGGGGTTTGCACCCTCGGCAGGCTCACGCACTTCGCTTGTTCTTGCGCTGACGCGCCAGAAGACCGCGCCATGGTAGCACGGCCCGGCTTTCAGCTCTACATCAGAACATCAGATGCGCGGTTCGTATCCGGCGACGATCGCGGCGCCTTCCAGCGCCGGCTCGACTTCGTCGGCCAGAAACTCGTCGACCTGCTGCGCGGCGCGGCCGGTGAAGGCGACCGGATCCAGGCATCCTTCGGCGTCGGCGAGGTCCAGGTGGAAATCGGGGTCGGCGGCGATGCGGCCGATCAGCGGGTTGTCTTCGCCGCGCGCCACCGCCGCCTGGGCTTCGAAGCTGTAGACGCGGATGCGCTCGTGCAGCTGCTGGCGGTCGCCGCCGCGCAGCGCCGCCTGCATGAGCAGCGTTTCGGTCGCCATGAACGGCAGCTCGCGGGCGACGCGCGCCTGTACCGCGTCCTGCCGCACCACCAGGCCGCCGGCGATGTGCCCGGCCAGGCCCAGCACGGCGTCGGCGGCGAGGAACGAATCGGCCAGCACCAGGCGCCGGTTCGCCGAGTCGTCCAGGCTGCGCTCCAGCCACTGCGTGGCGGCGTTGAGCGGCCCGTTCAGGCTGTCGGTGATGATGCGCCGCGCCAGCGCGCACATGCGCTCGGACCGCACCGGATTGCGCTTGTAGGCCATGGCGGAGGAGCCGACCTGGTCTTCGTCAAACGGTTCGGCCAGCTCGCCCATCCCTTGCAACAGCCGCACGTCGGTGCCCAGCTTGTGGCAGCTTTCGGCGATGCCGGCCAGGGCGCTCAGCACCTGGCTGTCCTGCTTGCGCGGGTAGGTCTGGCCGGTGACCGGGAAGGTCGCGGCGAAGCCCAGCCGCACGGCGAGCCGGCGGTCCAGCTCGCGCACCTTGGCCGAGTCGCCTCCGAACAGCGTCAGAAAGCTGGCCTGGGTGCCGGTCGTCCCCTTGACGCCGCGGCAGCGCAGCGTCGCCAGGCGGTGCCGCACTTCGGCCAGGTCGATCATCAGGTCCTGCAGCCACAGGCAGGCGCGTTTGCCGACCGTCGTCAGCTGTGCCGGTTGCAGGTGCGTGTAGGCCAAGGTCGGCAGGGCGCGCGTGCGGCGGGCGAAGGCGGCGAGCGCGGCGGCGGCGGCGGCGAGGCGGCCGGCGAGCAGCTGCAACGCTTCGCGGATCAGCAGCACGTCGGCGTTGTCGGTGATGTAGGCGCTGGTGGCGCCCAGGTGGAGGATGCCGCCGGCCTCGCCGGCCTGTTCCGCGAAGTGGCGCAGGTGGGCCATCACGTCGTGGCGAGTGCGGCGCTCGATTTCGGCGACGCGCCCGAGGTCGATCACGGGCGCCGCCCGCCGCAAGCTTTCGATCTGCTCGGCGGAGATCGGCAGTCCCAGGTCGCGCTCGGTTTCAGCCAGCGCGATCCACAGCTGGCGCCACAGGCGAAAACGGTTCTCGGCCGCGAACAGCCGGGCCATCTCGGGTGAGGCGTAGCGCTCGTATAGCGGGTTTTGCGGCGTGTCGGCGGCCATGAGTGGAGCTTAGTTTACAACAGCCGGCCGGTGCCTCCGGACGTCAGGGCGTGAACACCACGGGGGTGCCGGGCCGCACCAGGCTCGCCACCGTCAGGGCGTCCCAGTTGGTGAGCCTCACGCAACCGTGGGAAAAGCCGGTGCCGATGGAGGCGGGGTTCGGCGTGCCGTGGATGCCATAATGATCCTTCGACAGGTCGATCCACACGACGCCGACGGGATTGTTGGGTCCGGCGGCGAGCGTCGCCTTGGAGTCGGCGGGATTGCCATTCCAAAACAGCGCCGGATCGTAGTGGAACACCGGGTTGCGCACCACGCTGCGTACCTTCCAGGTGCCCAGCGGCAGCGGGTCGTGCTCGCTGCCCGCCGACACCGGCGCGAAGAACAGCGGCCGGCCGCCGCTGGTGACGGTCAGCTCCTTCTGCGACTTGGAAACCGTGATCTGCAAGTCGGCGGCTGTCACCTTGGTGGCGCCGCCCCAGGCGACCAGGCGGATGTTCGGTACGCGGATGGTCTCGCCGGCGGCAAAGCTGGCATTGGGGTTGAGCTGGCGCAGGAGCTTTTCGCCGCAGTGGAACCGTTCGCCCAGCATCTCCATGAGCGACGCGTAGCCCAGCGCCGGCAGGCTGGCCTGCTCTTCGAGCTTGGGCGGAATCTGGTAGAACGGCCCGGCGGCGTCCGCCGGGGTGATCGTGTACATCGCGACCGGGCCGCCGCCGCTTGCCGACAGCAGGGTGTCCCAGGTCGCGCGATCGATCTCGCTGGTCACCGGCAGCGCATGAGTCTGCTGGAACGCCGCCACCGCCTTGCGCGAGTTCTCACCCCAGCTGCCGTCGATCACCCCCGGCGAATAGCCGATCCGATCCAGCAGGATCTGCGGATCGGCCGGCGGCGGCGGAAACGGCGCCGCGTCGACCACGCCGGGAGCGCCGGCTGACCCTGCGGCCCCGGAGGCCCCGGAGATTGACGGCGCCGCGCCCGGATTGACGGCTCCCGAAGGCGCGGGCGGCGCGCCGGCCGGCTGGCCCTGCGCCTGCGGCGCCAGGGGACCGGCGGGCGGCTGCGCCGGCGGCGGTGCGGCCGGTGCGGGTGCCGGCGCAGCGGGCGGTGCCTGCCGGCCTGCCTGTGCCGCGCGCGCCGCCTGCGCCGGTGGCGCCGCCGGCGAGAAACCAGGGCGCACGGCCGCCTCGCCGTGGCGAGAGGCCAAGCTGAACAGGATCGGTACGACAGCGATCGCAAGCAGACGGCGGCTGGGCATTCGAGAGTCTCCCTCACGGACCTTCGACATAGCGACCTACAAGAAGCGTGCCGTCGCCGGCGGGCCGCCGCTCCGGCAAGCCGCCGCCAGCCGCCAGGCCCTGGGAGTGCCGGGCGGCGCAATGCGCAATGCGCGATCTGCTATATTCGCCTCCCGAGACAGGGTGGCGTTTCGGTACTCTCCCACTCCCTGAAAGAAAGACGATGGCTACGCGAGTCGATTCTGAGATCGGGCGCCTGCGGCGCGTCCTCGTGCACCGGCCGGCGCGCGAGATCGACTGGATGGTGCCGTCGATGATGGAGCGCCTGCTGTTCGACGACATCCTGGACGGCAACGAGGCGCGCGAAGAGCACGCGATGTTCTGCGAAGTCCTGCGCCAGGCGGGCGCCCAGGTGCTGGACGCCCAGGACCTGCTGGCGCAGGTGCTGGAAGACCAGGCGGTGGCGGGCGCGCTGATCGACGAGCTGGAACGGGAATACGCCGCGCCCACCGCGGTGGTGCGGCAGCTGGCACAGCTGGCGCCGGCCCACCTGGCGGCGACGCTGATCGAAGGCATCCGCCTGCCGCCCAATGCCGCCGACGGCGGGCGGCGCCAGTTCTTTTCGCTCAACCCGGTGCCCAACTATTTCTTCCAGCGCGATCCGCAGGTGGTGCTGGGCAACCGGCTGGTGGTTTCGTCGATGGCCACCGACGCGCGCGAGCGCGAGCCGCTCTTGGCGCAGACGCTCTTTGCCCACCACCCCTCGCTGGCCGACCTGGCTGCGACCTTCGAGATCGAGGTGCCGCCGTCGGGCGCGCCGCAGCACGATCCCAGCTTCCCCTATCCGACGCTCGAAGGCGGCGACGTGCTGGTGGTCAGCCCCGAGATCGTGCTGGTGGGGCTGAGCGAGCGCACCAACCGGCGCGGCGTGGAGACTCTTGCCGAATATCTGCGGCTGGAAGAGACCTCGTTCCGCCACATGATCGTCGTCGAGCTGCCGCACCGCCGGTCGTATATGCACCTGGACACGGTGTTCACCTTGATCGATCGCGATCTGTGCCTGGCGCACCTGCCGGTGGTCGAGCCCGGCGGTCCGGACTCGGCGCACGTCTATTCGGTCGATCTGTCCGCGCGCGAGCTGACCTTCACGCTGCGCTCCGGCCTGCTGCGGACGCTGGGCGACTTCGGCATCAAGCTGGACGTGGTGGCGTGCGGCGGCGCCCACGAAGCGATCGATCAGCAGCGCGAGCAGTGGACCGACGGCGCCAACGCCTTCGCCATGGCGCCGGGCCTGGTGCTGCTGTACGAGCGCAACCGCAAGACCATCGCCGAGCTGGGACGCCACGGTTTCCGCATCCTGCGCGGCGAAGACGTGGCCGCCGGCCGCCACGACCTGGCGAGCGGCGGCCGGGCGGTGGTGACGCTGTGGAGCAACGAGCTGTCGCGCGCCCGCGGCGGCCCGCGCTGCATGACGATGCCGCTCGAACGCGAGCGCGTCGACGCATGAGGCGCGGCCGCGTCCGGCGCCGGCCCCCTGGGCTGGGCGGCGCGGCTGAACAAAACCTTTTCTTTGCGTGTGCCGGTGCCTCCTGCGGAGCATCGGCCAAGGAGGCTTGATGGTCCGTCACTTCATCTCGATCCATGAGCTTGACGCGGCCGAAGTGGCCGGGCTGTTCCGGCTTGCCGCCGAAGTGAAGGCGGAGCCGCGGCGCTTCGGCGGCGCCCTCGCCGCCAAAAGCCTGGGGATGATCTTCGAGAAGTCCTCCACCCGCACGCGGGTCAGCTTCGAAGTGGGCATGGTGCAGCTGGGCGGTCACGCCCTGTTCCTGTCCAGCCGCGACATCCAGCTGGGCCGCGGCGAGCCGATCGGCGACACGGCGCAGGTGCTGTCGCGCTACGTCGACGGCATCATGGCGCGCACCTTCGCCCACCAGACGGTGCTCGACCTGGCGCGCTACGGGTCGGTGCCGGTGATCAACGGCCTGACCGACGACCTGCACCCCTGCCAGGCGATGACCGACTACTTCACGCTGGGCGAGGTGTTCGGCGGCGACCTCAAGGGGCGCAAGATCGCCTACGTCGGCGACGGCAACAACATGGCCCATTCGCTGCTCTTCGGCGCCCCCAAGGTGGGCATGGACATCGCCGTCGCCTCTCCTGCGGGCTACACCGTCAAGCCGCACTATGTCGAGCTGGCGCGCGCCGACGCCGCGGCCGCCGGCACCCGGATCGAGATCACCGACGACCCGCGCGCCGCGGTCGCCGGCGCCTCCTGCGTCTACACCGACGTCTGGGCCTCGATGGGGCAGGAGGGCGAAGCGGCGGAGCGCCTGCGCGCCTTCCACGGCTTCCAGGTCGACGCCGCGCTGATGGCCGCCGCCCGCCCCGACGCGGTGTTCCTGCACTGCCTGCCTGCCCACCGCGGCGAAGAGGTAGCCGCGGAGGTTGCCGACGGGCCGCAGAGCCGCATCTTCGACGAAGCCGAAAACCGCCTGCACGTGCAAAAAGCCATCCTGCTGTGGCTGATGGCAGGCGTTGCGATCTGACGCGCACCGACGCAATTTGACGGACGCGCACGGTGTGCCCGGCTGTCCGGGCGTGCCGGCCCACGCCTGGAGAAGATTTCTCACTGGCGGTCCGCTGGAGCCGAAGAACTCGGAAAGGATGTTGCCAAAGCCAAATCCGTATGCAAGCACCCTGATGAGAGGAGCAATCTTCTCTGTGGTCCCGTCGCGCGGAAACGTCGACCAGAATGCCCCCAGCTCGGACCAGGCGAGGTGCTCGCCGATGTGCTCGCCGTGGGAGTTGACGCCCCAGTGTTCACATAGGCCACTAGTTCACAATTTGTGAACGCCGATATAGAATGAACGGCAATGCAAGGCGAAAAACAAGCACGGGAACAAGAGCTCCTTCGCGCAGTGACGGAGGCGGCTGGGCATCACGGATTACGCCTGGAACTCCGCGGCCACAGCCCCCGGTTGCCGGAAGGACAAGCCGAGGGCCTGGTGCGCCTACATCATCCTGCGGGGGTGGCCGACCTGGTTACAGAGGTCAAAACGCAGCTGACCGCCGCCGCCCTGGGACCGGTCTTGGCCAAGATGCGCCGCTACGGCCGGCCGGCGCTCCTGGTCACGGACTACGTCAACCCGAAGCTGGCCGAGCGGCTCCGCGAGCAGGAGGTGTTCTTCCTGGACGGCGCGGGCAATGCGTTCGTGCGCGATCGCGGCCTCTACGTCTTTGTGACGGGACGGCGCAACGAGCTGGAGCGGCAGCGGTTTCAACAGCGCGTGCGCGCGTTCCGGCCCAGCGGCTTGAAGCTCATCTTCGCGTTGCTCAGCAGGCCCGAGATGGTGGGGGCGGACTACCGGACGCTGGCGCAGGCAACGGGGGTGGCTCTCGGGACGGTGCAGTGGGTGATGCGAGACCTTACCGCGGCATCCTTCGTGCGGCGGGTGGATCGGACCCGCCGCGTGCTGGTGCGCCCGGCGGAACTGCTCGAATCCTGGGCGCAGGGGTATGCGCAGGATCTTCGCCCCCGTCTGCTGTTGGGCCGGTTCGCCACCGCCGACGTCGGCTGGTGGAAGCAGACCGACCCCCGCAAGTACGGCTGTCTGTGGGGCGGCGAACCCGCGGGCGCCCGGCTGACCGGCTTCCTGAAACCGGGGACGCTGACCCTGTATGCGGATGCGGTTCCGGCAAAGCTGCTGATCCACCAGCGCTTCAAAAGAGCGGAGGACGGCCAGGTCGAGGTGCTGAAGAAGTTCTGGCGCTTCGCCGATGCTGGGGAGGAGCGCGGTATGGTGCCGGCCGTCCTCGCCTACGCCGATCTGCTGGCCGTCGGCGACAGCCGCACCGTGGAGGCCGCGAACCGCCTGTTCGCGGGACAGATCGATGGACCTTTCCGCTCATACCTCGCTCGCGCCGCTGGCTGAGGCGGTCGCGGCGGTGCTGCGACCGGCATCCGCCGCGGGGATCGAGATCTACATCGCCGGCGCGCTGGCGCGCGACCTTTGGTTGGAGTTTGCCTACGGCATCGATACCGGACGCCGGCCCGGCGAGCATCAGCGGATGAACGCGCTGGGGTTCGCGGAGGCCACGCGCCTGATTCCCTTGTGCGCTGCTGGCTGCTTGCGGCAGCAAGAGGCCGATGCTAGTCTAGCTTGACGCCATATACGACGTCTCTCAAGTTCAACCCAGGAGCTCATCATGCGCAAGTGCAAGAAACTGGCATTGAACCGCGAAACCCTCCGCCACCTCGATACCCTGCGGCAAGCGGCCGGAGGGGCCACGGCGGCGACCGCCTGCAACCAGCTCACCTGCGCTTTACACGCTAGTTGCATGGATACGTGCCCGAAGTTTTGCAAAGGAACCACAGTCTGCTGACAGTCTTAGGGCCGGGCTGAACGCGCAGGCTCAGGCTCACCGCAGAGCCCAGGCCGTGGCCGCCGGCAGCCCTGTGCCGGCGGCTTGACGCCGCCCTGTTGGTGGCAACTCCAAGTACGACGTGCTAGCCAGATTCTGACGGTGGGGAGGATCGCGGGGGACGAGGGCGAACAGGGTGATAAATCGATCCGAGATATCCAGGTTTGAAGCGAGCTGGCCCTAGGCCCTGCGGCAAGAGACCCGAGGCGGCAGCTCCGGGGCGGCCGCCGGGAGGGCTCCCCTTGTCGTCGCGCTGCGGGCTCGCGGGGCGGCAAGCGGCTTGGCGGTGAGCTGTCTTGCCAGCGGCTCGCCGCATTGCCTCGCCCCAGAGCGCCGCCAAGTGGACCCACCCGTCAGCCGCCCCTCCCCGGACTGCCAGCGATGGCTCCGGCGGCCGCGCAAGATGGGTGCTCAGTCCGGGTCAGTCCCGGTCCAGCGACCGCAGCGGCGCGCGATTCTCCAGCCGGCGAATGAGCTCTTGCGCCTGCGCTACGGTCGCCGTCTCCTGGAGGGCCGCCTCCCAGAACAGCCGCAGCGCTGCGAGCGCATCGCGCTCGATTCCCTCGGCCGAGAAAATCGATAGCATCGCCGCGGCCAGCGCCTTCACCTCCGCGGTCCGACCGGCCGCCAGGTCGATCACCGCGAGCTCGAGCGACACGACCGCCGCGTCGAGGGCATCGTGCCTCTCGACTAGGTAGTCCCGCACCTCCGCCAGTGCCGCTCGCGCCTCCGCATACCGTCCCTGGCCCTCATCCACACGCGCGCTCAGCCAGGTCACCCGCAGGCTGTCCAGATCGTTGCCGAGGCTGCGCGCGAGATCGCGTGCCTCCTCCACGCGCGCCCGTGCCTCCTCGAACTTCTTCAGGTGACAGAGGTTCACCGCCAGGTTGAAGGCCACGCACAACCGATCCCGGAGATCGCCGTGCTCTCCCATCAGGAGCACCGCCTCCTGCAGCGCCCGGAGCGCCCCCGGGACGTCGCCGGCCTGCTCCAGAGCGAAAGCAGCCTTGATGAGAAGCCGGCCCGCCACCTCTGGCGGCGCACTGCCGCGAGCCCGTTCCAGCAAGGCAAGCGACTCAGCCGTACGCATCTGGTCGCGGCGCAGCGACGCTTCGAGGTCGAACAGCCGCCATTCCGGCAGGCGCCCCTCTGGATCGCCGTCTTGCCCGGCCTGCCAAAGTCTCCAGGTCTCCCGCCACTCCGCCTCGGCCTCAAGCAGTTGTCCGGAAAGCCGCAGACTGTTGGCCAGGAACGCATGCGCCCATCCTGCAAGCCGCTCCTTCCACGCCTGGTTCCCTGGGGCGTTCTGTGCAGCGCGCACCGCCAGCCGCGAAAGCTCGACCGCTGCGGTGGCGTCGCGCGGCGCCGCCCGGATGCTCGCGCCGCACAACCGCTCGGCGAGGGTCGGAAGCCCCCGTCCGTCCGCCGTCGCCGGGCCGGCGCTCGCGCCTCGGTCAGCGCTGTCCGGGTCCACGAACGCAGCCGCGAGGACACTGAGCGCAGCGCCGGACGCTGTCTTGAGGTCTGCCAGAAGATCCTGGTCGCGCAGCCCGGTCTCTTTTCCCCAGTCCATGGGTGCCGACGCTCGCACCTGACCGCCGTCCGACTCCATCAAGGTGCGAACGAGGCGGATGACGGGCGGCAGGATGCTCAGCGCCACGTCGACCGGCAGCCCCACCGCGGCGATCAGGCGCTCGACCGTCGCATCGGCCGGCTTGAGCTTGCCCTGCTCGAAACGCAGGATGCTCTCCGCCTCGACACCCGCCCTGGCGCCCAGCTTGACCTGGCTCCAGCGGCGAGAGGCCCGGAGCAGCCGAACCAGGAGCTTCACGTCCTCCGGCTCCATCCTCCCCATCGTGCCCGGTTCCTCCATGGTTGGTGCACATTCTCTGACGTATGAGGTAACTTTCTTCACCACCAATGGCGCTCCAGCGGGCGACCACCTCCGGCCGGCTCCGGGGGCGTCAACGAAAGGAGCTTCGCATGCCTCTGTCTCGCCCCCGCCCTCTCTGCATCCTCCTGCTGGTGCTCGCCCTTACCGCCTTGCCTCAGGCCCTCCTCGCCGCCCCCCGGTCCGAGGCGCCTGAATCCCAGGTGCCGAGCCTCTCCGCTCTGCTCCCCTCGTTCTGGAACTGGCTGGGCTTCGCCTCGACCGAAACCCGGTGCGGCGCCGACCCAAACGGAGGTCAACAGTGCAACCCGAGCAGCGGTAGTGACCAGCGTCCAACCACCCAGCACGTGCGCGTCCTGTCCAGCCGTCCTACCTCCTCCAACAAGGCCTTATCCGGCAGCAACGTCAGGACGGACACCCGTTGCGGTCTCGACCCCGACGGCGTTGTGCAGTGCACTGATGGATCAAGGCGTCCCACCTGGTCCGGCGGCACCGTCGGGACGGACACCCGCTGCACCGCAGACCCTGACGGCGGCCTCAAGTGCGCTGCTGGAAGCAGCATCCAGCCTCCAACGCTGCGCCAGTAGCCGCCATCTAACAGAGGCCCGCTCCCGCGTTCGGTGCTCCGGCGTGGCTGGTGCCGACCTCATGTCTTAATGAGCTTTGGCCTTGAGGTCCGCCGCCGTCTCGAAGAAGGCCAGAAGCCGGCGGGCCTCCGCCACGGTTACCGCCTCCTGCCGCGCTGCGTCGTGGAACAAGCGCACGGCGATGAGCGCTTCGGGCGCGACGCGCTCCGCGATGAAGGTCTGCACCATGAACTCCGCGAGCACCTTCACCTTCTGGGTGCGACCCTCCTCAAGGTACAGCACCGCGAGCTCCAGGGACACCATCGCCATCGCCAGGGGGTTCCTGGCGACCGCGTAGGCTCTACGGACGTGCTCCAGGACGCGGTACGCCTCCTTTCTCTGTCCCAGCCCCGCCGCAACCCGCCCACTCAGCCATTCCATCTTCAGGACATCCAGCTTATTGCCCAAGCTCTGTGCAACCTGCCTGAGACCGGGCAGTTGCTCCCAGGCCTTCGCGTACTGACCCAGGTGGCACAGGTTGACCGTCAGATTGAAGCCCAACACGCACTGGTCGCGCAGGGTTCCGGACCTCTTCACCAGGGGCTCCGCCTCGCGCAACGCGGCCACCGCGCCTTCGAGATCGCCAGACTGTTCCAGCGTGAATCCCTTCTTGACGAGAATCCTCCCCTCAACCTCAGCCGGCGCCGCCGCCTGAACCCTGTCGAGCAGCTCCAGAGCCTCCGCGAACCGCCCCTGGTCGCGCCGCAGCGACGCCTCCAGGTCCCAGAGCCGCCACTCCGGGAGGATGCCGTGCGGATCGTCTCCGGCGCTCCAGACGGACCACGCCGCCGCCATTTCCAGGTCCGCCTCGCGCAGGCGGCTTTGGACCCGCAGGCCGTTGGCGACAAAGGCCCGGGTGAAGCCGCGGAGGCGGCTGCGGAAGCCATGGCCGACGTCTGCGAGCTCTGCGGCGCGGCCCGCCAGCGATGCGAGGTCCGTGGCAGCCCCCGCCCCCGTCGCGGCCACCTGTGCGCTTTCTTCGGCGAGCCGCTCCGCCATCGCCCACGTCTGGAGCTCCTCCAGGCTTTCCACGACCAGCTGCCGCTCCCGGTGATCGAAGCCTTGCAGCTCCTGCCAGAGGCGCGCCGCGTCGCGGCGCGCGGCTTCGATCCGCCGGCGGTGCAGCAGCGCCAGCACGCGCGGTACCACAAGCGCCGCCATCGCGAGGCCCAGCCGCGCCGCGGTCTCGCGGGCCAGCCGCTCGTCGAGGAGCGTCGGATCCTCCGAGTGACGCTCCGACGCTGACGGGGTGGCGGCCCTGTCCGCCTTCTTGCGGCGCCTCTGCCCCTGGCCGCGCCTGCGCTCGGGCCGGCCTGGCACCTCGACACCCGATGCCACCGTGGGAGGAAGCACTGCTTCCGGTCCTTCGCTCTCCCCCCGCCGCGGCGCCTCCGGCCGGACCACCGCCTGGACTGCCAGGAGCGCCGCGTCGACATCGGCCCGGTTCAGACCCATGTGGCGCGCAAGATCCACCAGCCGTTCGTGGTCCAGCTCTCGGAAGCCGGTCTCGAAATGACCCAACTGGACCGGGTGAAACCCTTCGGCCGCCGCCAGCTCCTCGCGTGTCCAGCCGGCGGCTTGCCGAAGCCAGCTCAAGGCCAGACTTCTGGATGGTGCGACAGCCTTGGGCATTGCGCTGGTGTCCTCCAGGGTGACGCCGCGGCGACGACAGCGCCGCCTTGGGACCGGATGTTGCCGCCTTCAGGAGATCTCGTTCTCGCGCCAGAAATTGCCTGCTTCGAATACGGTATTGATTCTACGCGAATGCTCCTTTCATGCAAGCCTTTGGGCGTGTGGGTCCCAACCATGCGCCCTGTCTGCCGCAACATCTTCGGTTGCAGGGTGGAGGCACTGCCTGGGCCAGCGCGCGGCTGCCTCGTACGCCCCGTCATGTTCTCTGACGTAGCAGATACCTTTCTTGGCAGGTGGCAGTCGCACTGCCCCTGCACTCGCGTGGACAGCGAACGCTGCGGAGCTTCCTGCCAGCGGACCTTACCCCTGACGTTATGTCGCAAGAAGATCGTTGTGCCTTGCATCAGAAACACGTGCTGTTTCGTCGATTTTGTTGACCCTGCGTAATTGCTTCTTTCGCGCAAACGACAAGGGCGTTAGGGTTTCGGCCATGCGCACCGACGCCCCCGACATCCACGATGCCGCGCTCGGGGAGGCAATCGAGCGCGGCGCAGGTCACGGGGCGCTTTGACAGGAGGGGCATTCTTTGGCTAACGCGCACGACATGCCGGAGCGCAAAGCCCGGCTCGGGGAGGGGGGCGGTCCGGATGGTGAGACGGCCCATCCCGATCCCAGGAGTGCCGGCGCCAGACACGTCGAGATCGGCCTGATGGCGCGGCTGCTGACCGGCCACGCGCAGGACGAGGAGGTCCATCAGCGCCTGCTGCCCCACATGGTCGGCCAGTGTCCTGAGTGCCAGCGCTTGCTTGCCGGGCTGGAGGACCTGCGCTGTGAGGCGGCGGCGCCGGACGTCCTGATTGCCGCGACCGAATGGCCGGCGGCGCCCGGCCTGTGGCAGGGGCTGGCGCCGCTCTCTTTCGACGCGCAGCTGCGGGCCGCCGCGGCGGAGGAAACCCTTCACACCTGGGGACTCTGCCGGCTGCTCCAGGTCAAGAGCGGCGGCGAGGCGCGCGAGCATCCCGTTGCGGCTGGCCGGCTTGCCCAGCTGGCCCTGGTGATCTCCGAGCATCTGGCTCCCGGCTACGACTCCGACTGGGTGCGCGACCTGCGGGCGCTGTCGCTGGCCTGCCTGGGCAACGCCCGCCGCCTGATGGCCGAACCGGGCAGCGCGGCGGACGCGTTTGCGGCGGCGAGGGTCGAGTGCCAGGCGGGCACCGGCGACCCGGCGGTCGAAGCCGAGGTGCTGGTGCTCGAAGCCCTGCTGCTGCGCGACCCATCCACGCCCCATCTTGGCTTATGAGGACATCGCCCATGGCGCGAAATCGCAGTTACGAGCGCGGCGCAGCCTTCCCTGGCGAGACGCCGCGGTATCCCTTTCTTGCCGCGGGGCGCGACCCTGGGGGCGCGACCCCGATGGCCGATCTAGTGGCCCGGGCGCAGCAGGCCGCGGAGCTGGTCATGGAGCTGATGGCCATGCAGCGGACGGACCGCCTGCAGGCCGCACGGCACGAGACGCGGTTCCACCGCGTCGCCCTGCTCACGCTGCTTAACCTGGAGGCCGAAAGTGCGCTGCTGCAGGCGCGCGGCCGCGACGTGGGCGAACAGCAAGCCGAAGCCGCGACGGTCCTGGCCGCCTGCCTGCCGCGCGATCCGCAGGGCCGCGTCGGACGGGCGGGAGCGCTGGCGCACTGGCTGCTCGGCAAGGCCCGTCTCCACCGTGGCGACCTGGCGGGCGCGGCGCAATCGTTTGCGGAGATGGTCGCGTTCCTGGACGACCCCGATCAACCCAGCGAAGAAAAAGCGCTAGCCGCCGCCGGCTGGGCGCAGGTAAAGCAGCAGGTGGGCGCCTGGGACGAGGCCGTGGCGCACTATCAGCAGGCGGCCTTCGCTTTTGCGGACGCCAGAGCGGCCCTGCCCACCGCGGCCTGCCTGGCGGAAATCGGCTTCATCCTGCGTGCGACCAACGGCGACCTGCTGGTCGCGCGGCGCAACCTGGAGCGTGCCTGGAAGTTGCTGGACCCCGCGCTCGCCCCGACGGTGGCGGCCCGCGTCGCCCTTGGCTGCGCCGAGATCGAGGCCCTGCTGGCCGGAGACGCCGAAAGCCTGTGGCTGGAGCGCGCGCATAGCCTTTATCCCCTGCCGGCGCAGCCCTGCGAAGAGCTGGCCCGCGCCTGGAGCGAAGGCCGCATCGCCACCGCGGCGGGACGCTATGGCGAGGCCGAGCCGCTGCTGCAAGGGGTGCGCTTGCAACTCCTTTCGCTGGGGAGCCTGGCCGAGGCGGTGACGGTCTCCTGCGACCACCTGACCCTGCGGCTCGAAGCGGCGCAGCCGCCGCACGTCGATGCCCTTGCCGATGCCCTGGACAAGGCGTTTCCCCACTCTGACGGCGCGACCTGGGCTGGCGCGCTGCGGGAGCTGGCCGAGACCGCGGCGGCGCGGGGACGCGATGCCTACTACATTGCCGTGCAGCTGCTGGTCGGGCGCCTGGCAGCTCAGGCACCGGTCTCGGGCCGGCCCGATCTGTTGCCGCCCCTGCGCGCCCTGACCGACCGGCTGCTGCGGAACCGCGGCGAGTTCGAAGATCCGCTGGGCGCCGTGCCCTCGTGAGCGCCCCTGACTCCGCATCTGCCGAAGCCTGTCCTGCGAGCGGTGCTGCGCGCACGCCCGACCAGGACCGACCTTTGCGAATGGGCACTGGCATGGGACCTCATCGCAACCGGCCCGGTGCTGCCCCGGCAGCCGAGGTGCAGGGGACATGCACCAAGCGTCCACCGTTGGGCCTGGCGCTTTCCCTTTTGCGGCTCACCATGGGGTGGTCTCAAACCGATCTTTCCAAGGCCAGCGGCATCGTGATCAGCCAGATATCGCAATACGAAACGGGCAAAGCACGTTTGACTCAGGCTCGCTTTCATCACTTCGCCGCGGTGATGGGCGCCGCGGAGGGACTGGGCGAGTGCGCAGTAGCGACCTGCGCGCTGTTGTCTGCCGTATCCAGCCCGGCGGACTCTGTTTCGCCAGGCGGTCTTTCCCGCGACGAGCGGCAGCAGGTCAACGAGTTCACATTAAAAATGTTGCCTGCGCTGGCGGAACTTGTGCAGGAGCACGCCTCCGCAACGATCCTGATGCGGCGCGCCGAAGTGGCGCAGCTGGAAGCAGATGCACATTGGCGAGTGCTGGTGACGCTCAGCCAAAGGGAACGGCGTCAACGATTGGAAACCGCTCTGCCTCTACAAACCTGGGCCATGTGCCTGCGCCTGTGCGACGCGAGCGTCGCCGCCGGTGCTCACAGTGTCACAGAATCCATGCAGCTTGCTGAGCTGTCCTTGCGTGCGGCCCAACTGGCGCAGGGTGACGCTGGCGGGCTGCTGCGCTTGCAGGGCTACGCACGCGCATTCCTTGCAAATGCTCATCGGCTATGGGGAGATCTGGCGGCGGCCGATGCCGAGTTCGCTGCGGCAACGGGACAGTGGGGTGAAGGTAATCAGGCCGCGGAATACACGCTTCCGGAATGGCGGCTCCTCGACTTGGAATCATCGCTCCGCCTTGCCCAAAAGGCTTGGCCTGCCACGGTGCGACTGCTCGACCGGGCCATTGCTCTTGCTCCCGCAAGCGAAATTGGCCGGCTGCTGGTCAAGAAAGCGACGGCTTTACGGCTCGCCGGCCAGGTCGACGATGCGCTCGCTTCGCTGGACGCGGCGGCGCCCCTGGTCGCGTCGCTGCCAGAAGTGCAGTGGATGGTGCAGTATCACCAGGTTGCGTGTTTGTGCCAGACAGGGCGCTATCGAGAGGCCGGCGAGTGCCTGCAGACCGTAGGTGGTGCGCTTGCCGGCGAGTCTACTTTGGAAATCATCAGGCGATTGTGGCTGACGGCACGCGTGACCGCGGGCCAGGGCGATCGGCGACAAGCGATCGCCGATTTGGAATGGGTGCGTAGGGAACTCATGCCGTTCGCCGCTCGCTACGAGTCAGTCCTGGTGTCGATCGAGCTGGCGATTTTCCACCTCGACGATAGAGAGTGGAGCTCGAAGATTCGCGGCTTGGTGCAAGACATCTTGGAAACAGTGAAATCAAGATGGGGCTCGCGAGGCCTGGCAGCCAGCCTTGGTGAGTTATGTCAGTCGGCTGAGAAGCTATGGCAGCTGCACGAAGACCTGGAGCTTTTGAGGGTGGAGGACTGGGTCTTCGAACCCTTGACGACGGACGGTAGCGAGCACAGGGCGCACATCCCCCGCTTGGAACAGGCCGATACGGTCTCGATTCGCGACGAATTGAGCGTCCTGGTGCGCCTTTTGCGCGCAGTCCCTGGGTTTAGCCAGGACGCGATGGGCGCCAGAGCGTCGATCGACCGCACTACGATCAGCCGCTACGAGACCGGCGACATGATCCCCTCGCGGGCGCATCTCGCGCGCCTGGGCGATGCTGCCGGTATTTCACTGCCGTTTTTGGAGGGCGTGTTGCTGCCGGTAGTCCGCCTTATGTGCGTGAAGAGGGCCTGTTTGCACAGATCCTGGTTGCTGGCACAGCAAGCTGATGAGGTGGCTGCCGCGTTCGATCGGCAAATGGTGGCGACCCTGCGCGCAGGCATCGCCACGTTTGCAGCGGCGCTCCGGTGTCGGCCTGCTGTTGCTGCTCAACCAGGCCGGACACCGCCAGCCGGGTTGGGTTGCGCTAAGGCTGGCGAGTGGGCTGGCCCGGCTGGGCCAGCTGGGCCAGGAGGTCGCGCCAGGCGTGGCCGCGGTGGCTGAGGCGGTCTTTTTCGGCGTCGGTCAGCTCGCCGAAGGTGCGGTCGTGGCCCTGGGGGGCAAAGACCGGGTCCCAGCCGAAGCCCGCGGCGCCGCGGGGCGGCAGCACCAGGGTGCCGGCGGCGGCGCCTTGCGCGATCAGGGTGCGGTCGGGGTCGCGGTAGTAGAGGGCGCAGCGGGCGACGGCGCGCGGGTCGCCGAGCGCCAGACCGACGCGGGCCAGGGTCTGGGCGCCGGCGGCGTCCAGCATCCATTTGACCAGCGGACCGGGGAAGCCGCCCAGCGCCGCCAGGTCGAAGCCGGCCTCCTCGACGATCAGCGGGCGCTCCAGCCGGCGCCATGCTTCGTCGCCCTTGTGGCGCAACACTTCCAGCAGGTCCAGCGACTGCATCTCCGGCAGGTCCATGGCGACGGCCGCCAGGCCGGGGCCGGCGATGCGGCGCGCCTCTGCGAGCTTGCCGCGGTTGCCGGTTACCAGGACGTAGGGAAGAGGCTGCGGCGCCGTGCTCATGGGCGACCGTCTCCAGCCGTGCCTGCCGCTGCCGCGTTCATGGGCAGCCGTCTCCAGCCGTGCCTGCCAATGCCGCGCTCATCAGCGACCTTCCGTGTCCATCCGCGCCGGTGCAGGACTGGCCGCGGCGTGCCGCAGGTCTGCCAGCAGGTCCTGGAATTGGTGGCGCAGGGCGTCCATGTCGCCGCTGTTGTCGATCACGCGATGGGCGCCGCGCAGGCGGGCACTGCCGTCGCCTTGGGCTGCAAGGCGGGCGCGCGCTGAAGCTTCGGGCAGGCCGCGGGCGACGGCGCGGTGCAGGCGCACGTCGGGGTCGGCCTCCACGGTGACGATCACGTCGAAACCCGGCCCGTAGCCCGCTTCGACCAGCAGCGTCGCTTCCAGGACCACGATCAGCGGCCCTGCGGCGGCGGACGGGCGTCCGCCCGCGTCCGCCGCGGCCTCGACCTGGGCGACGAGATCTTCGAAACGGTGGCGGACGAGGGGGTGGACGGCGGCTTCCAGCCGGCGGCGGGCGTCGTCGTCGGCGAATACGCGGGCGGCGACGGCGGCGTGATCGACCGCGCCGTCGGGGGTCAGGGCGGCTGGGCCGAACAGCTGACGCACGGCGGCGGCACCGGCGCCGCCGGGCCGGTAGAGGTCGGCGACCAGGCGGTCGGCGTCGATCACCACGCAACCCGCGTCGCGCATCCATCCGGCGATGGTGGACTTGCCGCTGCCCAGGCCGCCGGTCAAGCCGACCCGGTAGGCTTTCACCGCCGCACCCCGGCGCTCACCGCCCCACCCCTTGCCGCACGCGGAGACCTGGCGCCGGTGCTGGATTTGACACGCGGCAGGGGCGGCACCTGGGCGCCCTGGCGGTCACCGCGGCAGGCCCTGGCGCTGGCGGGCGGCGGCCAGGGTGTTGACCAGGAGCATGGCGACGGTGAGGGGGCCGACGCCGCCGGGCACCGGGGTGATGGCGCCGGCCAGGGGGGCGACGCGGGTGAAGTCGACGTCGCCGACCAGGACCGAGCCCTTGGTCTGCCACTGCTCCAGGCGTTTGGCGTCGCCGGGAAAGAGGCGCTCCACCGCGTGGCGGTCGGTCAGGCGGTTGATGCCGACGTCGATGACCACGGCTCCCGGCTTGACGTGCTCGGCGCTGAGGATGGCGGGGCGGCCGATGGCGGCGACCAGGATGTCGGCCTGGCGGGTGACCTCGGCGAGATCGGCGGTGCGCGAATGACAGATGGTGACGGTGCAGTTTTCGCGCAGCAGGAGGGCGGCCATCGGCTTGCCGACGGTGGGGCTGCGGCCGACCACCACGGCGCGGCGGCCGGCGAGCGGCACCTGGCTGCGGCGCAACAGCTCCAGGATGCCGTAGGGGGTGGCGGGCACGAAGCCCGGCTCGTCGAGCCAGAGGCGGCCGGCGTTGAGGGGGTGGAAGCCGTCGACGTCCTTTTCGGCGGCGACGCGGCTGATGACCCGCCGTTCGTCGATGCCGCGCGGCAGCGGCAGCTGCACCAGGATGCCGTCGATGGCGTCGTCGGCGTTGAGCTGATCCACCAGCGCCAGCAGGTCGGTTTCGGTCATGGTGGCCGGGTGGCGCAGGGTGCGGCTGACGATGCCGACTTCGGCGGAGGCCTTCACCTTGCTGCCGACGTAGACCTGCGACGCGGGGTTGTCGCCCACCAGCACGGCCGCCAGGCCCGGTGCGCGGCCGCCGCCCGCGGTCAGCCTGGCGACGCCTGCGGCAACTTCGGCGCGGATGGTGGCGGCGGCGGCTTTGCCGTCAAGGATGTTCACCCGTCGGTCCTCCTGTGCGAAAGGGGCCGCACCGGCGCGGCCGCATAGGCGATTGCCGCCGCGCCGGCGCCGCCGGATCGCGACGGCGGCGATTGCAGCGATTGCAGCGATGGCTGCACGGTGGCGGGCGGCGCCAGCTTGGGGATGGCGCCCGAATACAGGCAGACGATGCCCCCGGAAAGATCTTGCCACGCCAGGTCGTCGAACCCGGCGGCCGCCATGCGGTCCAGGAAGCCCTGCCGCTGGGGGAAGGCCAGGACGGAGCTCGGCAGGTAGTCGTAGGCCGAGCTGCTGTCGGAGACCAGCCGCCCGAGCAGCGGCAGCAGCCGGCGGAAGTAGAACAGGTAGAGCGCCCGCAGCGGCTGCAGGCGCGGCACGGCGAACTCCAGTACCTGCAGCCGCGCGCCGGGGGCGAGGACGATCGCCAGCTGGACCAGCGCCGCGTCCAGGTCGACCACGTTGCGCAGCCCGAACGCCACCGTCGCGCCGGCAAAGCGCCCCGGCGGGAACGGCAGCGCCAGCGCGTCCGCCGCCAGCGGCGCCGGCCGCGGCGCGCCCAGCCGCGCCAGCTTGGGCCGCGCCAGGGCGAGCATCGGCAGGCAGAAGTCGGCCGCCGCCACGCGCGCCCCCCGCCGCCGCAGCGCCACGGCCTGGTCGCCGGTACCGCAGCACAGGTCGAGCAGCAGCGCCTGGCCCCCGGTTCCCGCCGCGGTCGCCGCCGGCAGGCCGGCCGCAGCCGCCGCCGCGGCCCGGCGCCGCCAGGCCAGGTCGAGGCCGGCTGAAAGCAGGTGATTGAGCAGATCGTAGCGGCGCGCCACCTTGCCGAACATCGCCTGGATCGCCGTGCTCGACTTGTCGAGCGCGGGACCGGGGGCGCCGGCCGTGGCGCCCGTGCCTATGGCAGTGCCAGGACCGGGCGCACCGGCCGCGGCCGATGTGCCCATCGCGGTGGCAGGACCTGCCGCGGCGCCGCCGCCAGCTCCAGCCGGCCTTGCCTGAGCCTCCGCGCCGCCGGCTCCTGGCGCGGTGATCGTGGGGGGCGCTTCGCGCATGGCCCCAGTCTACCGAGAAAGCGGCTCGCGCGTGGGCGCAGGGGCAGGCGGTGCGCCGCCGGGTGCGCGCGGCCGGACGTCGGGCGGCGGCGGCCGCCGGCTGCCTTGCGGCCGCCGCCGGCTTGTCGTGGGGCTGTCGCGACGGTTGTCTACAGTGGGGGAGAGGGGAAGACTCACCTTCCTCGCCAGCATCCTGGAGAATCCCACATGGCGCACAAGCACGAGGCGACGGAGCATCACTTGAACGCGGCGGAGCACCACACCAAGGCGGCCGAGCACCACCACCATGCGGCTCGCCACCACGAGGCGGGCGATCACGCAACGGCGCGGGAGCACGCGGTCAAGGCCCACGAGCACGCCACCCACGCTCACGAGCACTCCGGCGACGCCCACGAAGCCTCTCACGAGGAGTAGCAGCAACCCGCCGGCGGCGCCCTCCGGCACCTGCCGCTCCCGCGGCGCGTGCCGGAGAGCCCGCTGGTGACAGCTTTCTCTCCGAGGTCCGTCTCCCCCTTCGACGTCGGCCGCCCGCTCGCCGGCCCCCAGGTCCAGCATCGTCGGAAACAGGCGGCGGTCGGCGGCAAGCGACGGCAGACGCTTGACAGCTGCGGTGAGTTCGCCTAACATTCGGGGTCCTTTGCGTCGCAAGGGCGGGTGTCCCTCGCCGTGGCGCTTTGGCTGCCCGAAGCCCGCGACGGACCTCACGCCCGCTTCCTAGGGAATGGATGGAGAGACCTGGAGATGTTGAAAAGAACGTACAGTCCCAAGCTTGCCGAGATCGAGCATCACTGGCACGTGCTCGACGCCGCGGAGGTGCCGCTGGGGCGGCTCTGCTCGCTGGCGGCTCAGCTGCTGATGGGAAAGCACAAGCCGGGCTTTGCGACGCATATCGATACCGGCGACTTCGTGATCGTGATCAACGCCGAAAAGGCCAACCTCAGCGGTCGCAAGGAAGACGACAAGATCTATTTCCGCCACACCGGGTATCCGGGTGGCTTGAAGCAGGAAACGGCAGGCAAGCTGCGCCACCGGCGTCCGACCCAGCTGGTCGAGCGCGCGGTCTGGGGGATGCTTCCCAAGACCCGCCTGGGGCGGCAGCAGCTGCGCAAGCTGAAGGTGTACGCGGGCGCCGATCACCCGCACCAGGCGCAGCAGCCCAAGCCGCTGGACGTGGCGGCGTCGATTTAGCCTTGCCTTTCAGGACCTTCGAGGAGACGGCAGAGTGAGCCAAACGCAGAACTACGGGACCGGCCGGCGCAAGACCGCCGCGGCGCGCATCTATCTGCGCCCCGGCACGGGATTGGTGCAGGTCAACGGCCGCACCCTGGACGACTATTTCCCCAACGAAGTGCTGAAGATGGTCATCAAGCAGCCGTTGCTGCTCACCGAGACGGCGGAAAAGTTCGACATCGTCGCCACCGTCGAAGGCGGCGGCAGCGCGGGTCAGGCCGGCGCCATCCGGCATGGCATCTCGCGCGCCCTGATGGAGTACAACGGCGAGCTGCGTGACCGCCTCAAGTCGGCCGGCCTTGTGACCCGCGATCCGCGTAAGAAGGAGCGCAAGAAGTACGGCCAGAAGGGCGCCCGCGCGCGGTTCCAGTTCAGCAAGCGTTGATCGCGCCGCAGCTTTTTTACTCTGCACGACGAGCGCGGCGCAGGCCCTTGCGGCCACGCGCGAGCGCTGACGAAGGAGACCAGGCTTGGCAGAAGTCACCATGAAGGAGCTGTTGGAGGCCGGGGTTCATTTCGGCCACCAGACCCGGCGCTGGAACCCGAAGATGAAGCCTTACATCTTCGGCAAGCGCAACGGGATCTACATCATCGATCTGCAGAAGACGCTGCGGCTCTTCGAGCAGGTGGCCGAATTCGTGCGCGATCTGGGCGCTCAGGGCAAGCGCATCCTGTTTGTCGGCACCAAGCGGCAGGCGCAGGAAGCGGTGGCCGAAGAGGCCAAGCGGTGCGGCGAATTCTCGGTCACCAACCGCTGGCTGGGCGGTACGCTCACCAACTTCGTCACGCTGCGCACCTCGATCGAACGCCTCAAGGACATCGAAGCGCGGTTGGGCGACGAAAGCGGCGCGCTGACCAAGAAAGAGAAGCTGCGGCTGGAGCGCGAGCGCGAGCGGATGTCCAAGAACCTGGAAGGCATTCGCGACATGGAAGAGCTGCCGGACGCCCTGTTCGTGGTGGACCCCAAAAAGGAATACATCGCGGTCGCTGAAGCCAACAAGCTGGGCATCCCGGTGATCGCCATGGTCGACACCAACTGCGACCCGGAGCTGATCGATTACATCATCCCGGGCAACGACGACGCGATCCGCGCCATCCGGCTGTTCGCTTCGCGCATCGCCGACGCGTATGCCGAAGGTTCGCACCAGCTGGAAGAGAACATGATGGCGCAAAAGAAGGACCCCGGCACCGGCGGACGCCTCGCGGCGCCCGTATTCGACAAGGACGCTCAGGCGAGCAGCGCAGCCCCGGCCTAGTGACGGCGAACCTCTGACACGGTAAGCCCCACATCGGGCGCCGGCCGCCATCCGCGGCATGAGCGCGTTGCGAAGAGGTCAGTCGAACGCCGCGTCGAACTGACCTTTTCTTTTGTCAGGCCCATGGTTTGGGGTAGGGGCCGCCGGCGCCTTGCCAGGGCCGCGGGCGCTGGGTCCAGGCTGCCGGCGCTTGGGCAGGCCCGCCGGCGCGCCACGGGTCGGATTGTGCGTAGTACTTAAGGAGAGAGAAGACGATGGAAATCACCGCGCAGATGGTCAAACAATTGCGGGAGCGCACCGGCGCTCCGATGATGGATTGCAAGACGGCGCTCACCGAGGCCAAGGGCGAGATCGAGCAGGCCGTGGACGTGCTGCGCAAGAAGGGCCTGGCGGCGGCGGCCAAGAAGGCCGGCCGCATCACCGCCGAAGGGGCGGTGGGCTCGTACATCCACGGCGGCGGCAAGATCGGCGTGCTGGTCGAGGTCAACTGCGAGACCGACTTCGTGGCGCGCACCGAGCCGTTCCAGGAGCTGCTGCGCGACATCGCGATGCACATCGCGGCTGCCGACCCGCGTTTCGTGCACCGCGACGAGGTCACCTCGGAGGTGCTGGAGCGCGAGCGCGCCATCTTCTCCGAACAGGCCGCGGCGTCGGGCAAGCCGCCGGCGGTGGTGACGCGGATCGTCGAGGGCAAGATCGAGAAGTACTACTCGGAGTTCGTGCTGCTCGAGCAGCCCTTCGTCAAGGATGCCGATCACACCGTCGGCCAGATGATCGCCGAGCGCATCGGCAAGATGGGCGAAAACATCCAGGTGCGCCGCTTCGTGCGCTTCAAGCTGGGCGAAGGGATCGAAAAGCGGAGCGACGACTTCGCGGCGGAAGTGGCCAAGGCGGCCCAATGAGCGAGGCCGGGGGGCGGTCGATCTACGGCCGCATCCTGCTCAAGCTGTCGGGGGAGGCCCTGATGGGGCCGCAGTCGTTCGGCATCCACGAGCCGGTGGTGGCGGCGATCGCCGACGAGCTGCGCGACCTCCATACGCTGGACGTCGAGCCCGCGATCGTCGTCGGCGGCGGTAATATCATCCGTGGGTTGGCCGCCAGCCACCGCGGGATCGACCGCGTGACCGGCGATTACATGGGGATGCTGGCCACGGTGATCAACGCCTTGGCGCTGCAGGACGCGCTGGAAAAGCGGGGGGTGCCGACGCGGGTGCAGACGGCGATCGACATCCGCGAGGTGGCCGAGCCGTTCATCCGGCGGCGCGCCATCCGCCACCTGGAAAAGAAGCGGGTGGTGATCTTCGCCGCCGGCACCGGCAACCCGTTCTTCACCACCGACAGCGCCGCGGCGCTGCGCGCCAACGAGATCCACGCCGAGGTGCTGCTCAAGGCGACCAAGGTGGACGGCGTGTACACCGCCGATCCCGAGGTGGACAAGAACGCGGTGCTGTTGCGCGAGCTGACCTATCACGAGGTGCTGGAAAAGGACCTCAAGGTGATGGACACGGCGGCGATCAGCCTCTGTCGCGACAACGGCATTCCCATCGCCATCTTCAACCTGATGACCCCCGGCAACATCCGCCGGGTGGTCTGCGGCGAACGGGTGGGCTCCATCGTACGAGCCTGACCTGGGGCAGGAGGCACTATGAAAGAGCTCTTTCAAGAAATCGACACGCACATGAAGCACGCGCTGGACCATCTCCATCACGAGCTCAAGCACCTGCGCACCGGCCGCGCCTCGCTGGCGCTGCTGGAAGGGGTGTTTGTCGACTACTACGGCAGCAAGGTGCCGCTCAATCAGGTCGCCAACCTCGCCGTGGCGGACGCGGCGATGATCACCGCGCAGCCGTACGATCCCAGCCAGACGTCCGCCATCGAGCGCGCGATCATGAAGGCCGAGCTGGGGCTGAACCCGTCGAGCGACGGCAAGATCATCCGCATCCCGGTGCCGCAGCTGACCGAAGACCGGCGCAAGGAGATCGCCAAGAAGGCGCACGACCAGGCCGAGCACGCCCGCAACAGCGTGCGCCAGGCGCGGCGGGACGGCAACGACAAGCTCAAGAAGATGGAGAAGGACAAGCAGGTCAGCCAGGACGACGAGCACCGCGGCCTGGACGAGATCCAGAAGCTGCACGACCGTTACATCCACGAGATCGGCGCCGCTCTGGAGAAGAAAGAGCAGCAGATCATGGAGCGCTGAGCGGCCATGCGGGACGGCCGGCGCCCGGCCATGGTCCTGTACGGCTATCACCCCGTCCGCGAGGCGCTGCGCCACCGGCCGCAGCAGGTGGCGCGCGTCCTGGTCAGCGCCTCGCGCCTGGGGCGCCGGCGCGCCGAAATCGAAGACCTCTGCGGGCGCCACCGCATCCCCCTGGAAGTCGTTGCCGACCGGGCGCTGGCCGCCCTGGCCGGCCCCGCTCACAACGGCATGGCCGCCGAGCTGCGGCGCGGCGACGCTGTGGCGGGATCCGCCGCGACGGCGACGGCGGCGGCGGCAGGCGGGAGCGACGCGCCGGCCGGTGCCGGGCCACAGGAGGATTCCAGGGAGAGCGTTGGCGCTGCCGCAGGGGCCGATTCGACGCTGGTGGTGCTGCTCGAGGACGTGCAGGACCCGCGCAACCTGGGCGCCGTGTTGCGGGTCTGCGAGGGGGCGGGTGTGGGGCAGGTGCTGATCCGTGATCGCGGCTCGGCGCCGATCACCGCCGCCGTCGCCAAGACCGCCGCCGGCGCCAGCGAATGGCTGGCGATCGAGCGCATCACCAACTCCGCCGCCACCCTGGAAGCGATGAAGCAGGACGGCTTCTGGGTCTACGGCACCGACCCCGCCGGGGCGCCGCCGTGGCAGATCGACCTGACCGGCAAGGTGGTGCTCTGCTTCGGCGGCGAGGAGCGCGGCCTGCGCGCCCGCACCCGCTCGCTGTGCGACGCCACCGTGGGCCTGCCGATGCGCGGCCGGCTGGGCTCGCTCAACATCGCCACCGCCGCCGCCGCCGTCCTGTACGACGCCGTGCGCCAGCGCCTGGACGCCGCGGCGGCCGCCGCCGCCGGCCGCGGCCGCCGCTGACGCGCGGGCGCCGCGCCGCCGCCCCCGCGTGGGACGGGCCGGCACGCTCTGTTCGTCGCTCGGCATGCCGCTCTGCATCCCGCGCTGCATCCGATATCATGAGCCGCTGGCGGAGCGGTCGCTGCGCGCGCCGGCCGGCACGGCGCGACGCGCTGCGGGAGCGGGCTGACGCATGAGCATGCAAGCGAGCGATCGCGCATCCAGGATGCGCCTGGCAAGCAAGGTGATCCTGATCGTCGGTATCGCCGCCGGGGTGGCGATCTTTCTGCGCGCCAGCCTGGCGACCGCGGACCCCGCCGGGCTTCAGCTCGACGACACCAAGCAGTACATGCGCCAGATGGAGCTGTACGGTGGCAAGGCCAACGTCATGGCCAGCGACCTGCGCGAATGGCTCGGCAGCCTGTGGCACGGCAAGCGCCTGGGCGCGACCGTCGCCGTGCTCTCCGCCCTGGCCGCCGGCGCCGTACGCTTCGCCGCCATCCCGCTGCCGCCCCTCGACGGCGGCGACTCCGCCGAATCCACCGAGTCCGCAGACTAACCAAGCTAACCAAGCGAACCAAGCTGAGGTGACGCATGAGCGCGCAAGGAGACGTCCCGCGTAGGCTGCACCGGCTGGTTGGGCTGACCGTGGCGGCGGTGCTGTGCATCTTCGGCGTCGCCGGATCGGCGCCCGGCGGCGCGCTGGCCCAGCCGGCTGGCAGCGGCGCCGGTGCCGCGGGCGCCACGTCTGGCCCGCCGGCGGCCCAGCTGGCGACGGTCGCGGCCGACTACTGGCGCCACCAGCTGGAGGAGGACCTGGGGACGCGGGTGCGCGAAGGGTTGCCGATCGAGCACCTGCCCGACCTGTCGCCGGAGTACGCGGAACGCGACGCGGCGTGGGGGCGCGAGCTGCGCGACCGCCTGGCGCGGATCGACGAAGCGGCGCTGGGGCACCAGGACTGGCTCACCCTGGAGCTGCTGCGCGAGCAGGCCGAAGAGTCGATCCTGGCGCCGCGGGCGTACTGGCACATCTTCCTGGCGACGCCCTACGACGCGCCGTTCGGCGGTGTGCACACCGCTCTGGCATCCTGCGCCCTGGCGTCGGCGGACGATCGGGCGCGCTACCTGCGGCTGCTGCACGCCTACGCGGCGATGGTTGCGCAGCTGCGCCGGCACCTGGAAGGCCAGCGCACGCGCGGCATCCTGCTGCCGAAGGCCGAGGTGGACGCGGTGGTCGCCATGCTCAGGGCGTACGCGCAGCCCGGCGCGGCCAGCCCGGTGGCGGTCGCTGCCGACCGGCTGAGGGGGGTGGATGCCCAGGCGGCCGCGGCATTGCAGGCGGCGGTCGAGCACACCGTCGCGGGCGAGATCGATCCGGCGTTGACCGCCCTGGCGGACCAGCTGGCGGGCGACTATCGCCAGCAGGCGCCCGACCGCATCGGCATCGGCCAGTATCCGGGCGGCGCCGCCGCGTATCGCGCGATGATCTGGGTGCGCACGGGCTTCGACCTGCCGCCCGAGGAGATCCACCGCCGCGGTGTCGCCGAGGTCGATCGGCTGTCGCAGCGCATGGCGGAGGTGCGCCAGAAGCTGGGGTTTTCCGGTACGGCGCGCGAGTTCAACCAGCGCCTGCGCAGCGATCCGCGGTTTCTGGCGCGCACCCCCGAAGAGGTCGCCGAACGGCTGATGGCGCCGGTGCGGCGCATCGAGCCGAAGATCCCCAACTGGTTCCTGACCACGCCCAAGGCCGCCTACGGCGTCGCGCCGCTGCCGGCCGCGATGAAGGGCATGACGTTCGGCTACTACCAGACGCCGACGCCGGCGCAGACGCGCGGCCTGTACCTGTTCAATGCCAGCCAGCTGGACCAGCGGCCGCTGGTGTGGGCGGCGCCGCTGATCTATCACGAGCTGGTGCCGGGGCATCATTTCCAGCTGGCGTTGCAGGCCGAAAACCAGGACCTGCCGATGTTCCGGCGCTACCTGTTTCACACCTCCTTCGTCGAGGGCTGGGGTGAATACGCTTCCAACCTGGGCGAAGAGATGGGGCTGTACGACGATCCGTACACGCTCTACGGCCGCCTTTCCATGGACATCTTTCTGTCCAGCCGCCTGGTGGTGGACACCGGGTTGAATGCCATGGGGTGGACGCGCGAGCAGGCCGTCGCCTACATGCGGGAGCGCCTGTTGCAGTCCGACGCCGAGATCGATTCCGAAGTGCTGCGCTACGCCATCGCCATGCCCGCGCAGGCGCTGGCCTACAAGCTGGGAGCCAGCAACATCGAAGAGCTGCGCCGCCACGCGGAGACGGCGCTCGGCCCGCGCTTCGACGTGCGCCGCTTCCACGATGCGGTGCTGGGCAGCGGTTCGCTGCCGCCGCAAATCCTGGCCCGGCACGTCGACTGGTGGATCGCCCAGGTCAAGGCGCAGGGAGCGGCACACTAGCCCCCGGCCGTCCGGGGCACGATCGCGATGTGAAGCTGCTCCTGATCGAAGATTCGGCGCGCCTGCGCACCGCCCTCCAGCACGGCCTGCGCCGCGCCGGCCACACGGTGGAGGCGGCCAAGGACGGCCCCGAGGGGCTGGCGCTGGCGATGGCCGGCGACCAGGACGTCATCGTGCTCGACCTCATGCTGCCCGGCATGGACGGGCTGACGGTGTTGCGCCGCCTGCGCGCGCAGGGCAAGACCACCCACGTCCTGATCCTGTCGGCCCGGGACCTGGTCGAGGACCGGGTGCAGGGCCTCCGCCTGGGCGCCGACGACTACCTGGTCAAGCCGTTTTCCTTCGACGAATTGCAGGCTCGCCTGGAAGCGCTGGCGCGGCGCACCTATCACGCGAAAAATCCGCTGCTGCGCAAGGGTGCCTTGGCGATCGACACCGCCGCCCGCCAGGCCGCCTGCGATGGGCGCGCGGTCAACCTGACGCCGCGCGAATACAGCCTGCTGGAGCTGCTGGTCGTGCGCTGCGGCGAGGTGCTGAGCCGCAAGGAGCTGGGCGAGCGGCTGTACGCGGTCGATCGCCAGGTCACCAGCAACGTCGTCGACGTGCTGATCCATTCGCTGCGCCGCAAGCTCAACCCCGAGCATCCGCAACGTTTCATCCAGACCCGCCGCGGCCTGGGCTACATGATCGAGGACGTGCCGTGAGGTCGCTGCGCGGCCGCCTGAGCGTCTGGCTGCTGGCGGGCACCGGCCTGCTGCTGGCCGGCGGCGGTCTGTTCCTGGATTGGACGATCCGTTCCCAGGTGCGGCAGGACTTCGACGGCGGCCTGCTGGCCGAGGCGCGCTCGATGATGGCGGTGACCGAGCAGGAGGGGCACGCGATCTCGGTCGAGCTGAGCCCGGGGCTGATGCCGGAGTTCGACGCCGGCCGCCAGCGCCCCGACTACTACCAGGTCTGGGTCGACGGCGGGCGCGTGCTGGCGCGCTCGGCGTCGCTCCGCGGCGCCACGTTGCCGCGGTCGCCCGCGGTTTCGGGCAATCCCCGGTTCGCCGACCTGGTGCTGCCCGACGGCCGGCCGGGCCGCTCGGTGCAGGTCACCTTCCAGCCGCAGATCGAGCCGGACGACGAGCGCGAAACGGCGCGCCTGGGCGGGCACCCCGTGCGCCTGGCCGCGACGCTGGTGGTCGCCCGCGGCAGCGAGGCCCGCGATGCGTTCCTGGCTTCCTTCCACTGGACCCTGGTGCTGTTCGGCGCCGGCCTGCTGCTGGGCAGCGCCCTCCTGGTGTGGGCGGTGACGCAGTTGGCGCTGCGGCCGCTGGACGACCTGGCCCGCCGGCTGCGCGCCATGGACGCCGGCTCGTTGGGGGAGCCGCTGGCGATCGCCGGCGCGCCGAGCGAGCTGCTGCCCACGATCGCCCACCTGGACGACCTGCTGGCGCGGCTTGCCGCATCGTTCGAGCGCGAACGGACGTTTTCCGCCAACGTCGCGCACGAGCTGCGGACGCCGCTCGCGGAGCTGCGCACCGTCAGCGAGGTGGCGCTGCGCTGGCAGGGTGACGCCGCCGCCTTGCGTGCCGCGCTCGCCGAGGTGCACGGCGTCGGGCTGCAGATGGAAAGGGTGGTCGTCAACCTGCTGGCGCTGGCCCGTTGCGACAGCGGCCAGCATCGCGTGCACACGTCGCGGGTGGAGCTGCGCGATACGGTCGAACGCTCCTGGCGTTGCGCCGCCGCCGAAGCGACCCCCGGCGGCGCCAGGGCGGCGCTGGAGGTCCCGGCAGGGCTCGCCATCGTCACCGACCCGGAAAAGCTGGAGCTGATCCTTGCCAACCTTTTCGCCAACGCCATCGCCTACGGCGTCGCCGGCGAACCGATCACCTGCGCCGCGGGCGCGGCGGACGGCAGGTTTCACCTGAGCGTTTCCAACCGCACGGCGGAGCTGGCGCCGCAGGACCTGCCGCACCTGTTCGACCGCTTCTGGCGCAAGGACCAGGCGCGCTCCGACGGCGGACACGCCGGCCTGGGGCTCAGCCTGGTCGCCGCCCTCTGCGAGCTGCTTGGCTTTGCACGCGCGGCGCGCCTGGAGGGCGACGTCTTCCAGGTCGTCGTCAGCGGTCCCTTGCATGGCAAGTATTAAGGGATGATGAAGACGCAGCGCTTTTTTCTTGACCGCGGCAGCCGCCGGCACCAGAGTGGCATGCGTGCGCGCTCGACTTCTCCGCGTTCTCCTTGGCGCCAACGTGTGGTTGGCAATGGCATCCTTCGGCTGGGCGCAGGAGCCGGCGCGCACACCCATGACCCTGGACCAGGCGCTGTCCGCGGCGCTTGCCGCCAGCCCCGCGCTGGCCGCGGCGCGCCTGGGCCGCGCGGAGGCGGCGGCGCGCAAGGACGTCGCGCGCCAGCGTCCCAATCCGGAGCTGTCGCTTGAGGAGGCGCGGGATACTCCGCGCGACGTAGCAACCCTGTCGCTGCCGCTGGAACGCGGCGGCAAGCGGCAGCGCCGGATGGCGCTGGCGGCGGCGCAGGCGCAGAGCGGCGAAGCGGAGATCGCCCGCCTGACCGTGGACGTCCGCAATCAGACGCGCCGGGCCTATTTCGCGCTGGCCGCCGCGGAGCAGCGCGCCGCCGAAACGGCGGCGCTGCAACAGTTCGCCGCCCGCGCCAGCGCCGCCGCCCGCGCCCGCTTCGAAGCCGGCGACGTCCCGCGGCTGGACGTGCTCCAGGCCGAGCTGGCGGCGGAGCAGGCGGCGGGCGAAAGCGACAAGAGCCGCGGCCTCCTGGCGCGCGCGCGCGCCGACCTGGCGACGCTCCTGGGCCGGCCGCCCGAGGTACCGCTGGACGCGAGCGACGGGCTCGACTCCGGCCGCGTGCCGCCGGTCGGCGAGGCCGTCGACCTGAGCGTGCGATCGAGCGCCGAGCTGGCGGTGCTCGACCTGGGGATCGTCCAGCAGCAGGCGCAGGTGGCGCTGGCGCGCGCCGAAGCGGTGCCGGACGTGACCGCGGCCGCCGGGGTCACCCACCACGACCCGCCCAACTTCGATTGGGGCTGGCGCGGCGGCCTCACCTTTACGCTGCCGATCTTCACCCAGCACCGCGCCCTGGCGCAGCTGGAAGAGGCGACGCTGGCGCGGCTGCAGGCGGAGCGCGAGGCCGCCGCGACGCGGCTGCGCGGCGAAGTCTTCGCCGCCGCCACCAGCGCCCTGGTGCAGCGCCAGGCCTACCTGCGCTATCGCGACGTGATCCTGCCCCACGTCGCGGAGGTGGAAGGGATGGCCGAAGACTCCTACCGCTCCGGCCAGACCGGCCTGGCGCCGCTGCTGCAAAGCCTGCAGACGGCGCGCGACCTGCGCCTGCAGGCGGTCCAGGCGGGGCTGGACTATCAAATCGCGCTCGCCGACCTGGAGCGGGCGATGGGAGCGCCGCTGTGAAGAGCCCGAAGGTCCCTGCCGCGGCCGCCCTGCAGGTGGGGCTGCTGCTGCTCGCCGCCTGCCACCACCCCGCCACCGAAGCCATCGACACCCAGGAGTCCGTGCCCGTCGCGGTCGCCACGGCGCACGCCGGCCGCATCCGCGCCGTGGTGCCCGCCACCGGCCAGGTCAAGCCCGCCGCCGGCGCGGATTTCCAGGTGGTGCCGCCGCAGCAGGCGCGCATCGCGGAGATGCCCAGGCTGGTGGGGGACCGCGTGCGCCGCGGCGACCTGCTGGTCCGCTTCGACATCCCCAGCCTGGCCGCGGACGCCGCCGCGCGGCAGTCGGACCTGCAGCGCGGGCAGGCCCAGCTGGAGACGGCGCGCCAGAACCTCACCCGCCTGTCCGGGCTCAACGACCGCGGCATCGCCTCCCGCAAGGAGGTCGAGGACGCCCGCCGCGACGTCGCCCAGGCCGAGGCGACGGTGGCCGAGGCGCGCACCGCCGTCGCCATGGCCGACCGGCTGGGCGAGCGCGCCGTGGTGCGCTCGCCCTTCGCCGGCGTCGTCATCGCCCGCGCGCAGCACCAGGCGGGGGACCTGGTCGACGCCGGCGCCGCCGAGCCGCTGCTGCGCGTCATCGATCCCTCCCGGCTGCAGGTCGACGCCGCGGTGCCCGCCGGCGACCTGGGGCGCATCGCCGCCGGCAGCCCGGCGCGGGTGCGCGGCGGCGCCTTTGCCGACGAGACGGCGCGCGTCCTCGCCGCGCCCGCGGCCGTCGACCCGGCCACCGGCACCGCCCCGGTGCGGCTGGCCTTCGACGCCCCCACCCGGCGGCCCGCCGGCCTGCCGGTGGAAGTCGAGATCTACGGCAAGGACCAGGATGCCGCGGTCCTGGTGCCCGCCGAAGCGCTGGTGCAGGAGGGGCAGCACAGCGTGGTCTTCACCGTGGACGGCCAGAAGAAAGCCCACCGGCGCCAGGTGACGGTCGGCGTCGTCGCCGGCGGCCAGGCCGAGATCACCGCCGGCGTCAAGGCCGGCGAAGCCGTCGTGGTGCGCGGCCAGACCTCGCTGCCGGACGGCGCCGCCGTCGAAGTCGCGGCGGAGACCCCGCCGCCCGCGGAGCCGGCTCCGTGAGCCTGGCCGCCGTCTCCCTGCGCCAGGGGCGGGCGATCGTCCTGATCACGTTGCTGGTCGCCGCGGCCGGCGCCCTGGTGCTGCCCGGCCTGCCGAGCGACATCTATCCGCCGCTGCAGTTCCCGCGCCTGGTGGTGATCGCGCACTCGGGGTCGCTGCCGGCGCGCACGATGATGGTGGGGGTGACGCGGCCGATCGAGCAGGTGGCCATGGAGATCCCCGGCATCCGCCGGGTGCGGTCGCGCACCTTTCGCGGCTCGAGCGAGATCTCGGCCCAGTTCGCGCCCGGCACCGAGATGGCGGGCGCCCTCCAGCAGCTGCAGAACCGCGTCGCCGAAGTGCGCGGCGACCTGCCGGCGGACACCGAGCTGACCGTCGAGCGGCTGACCGTTTCCGCCTTCCCGATGCTGAGCCTGAATTTGACCGGCGGCCTGCCGATCCCCGACCTGTACGACGACGCCTTCTACTACATCCGCCCGGCGCTGGCGCGCGTGCCGGGAGTGGGGCGGGTCGAGGTCGCGGCGAGCGACACGCGCGAGATCGAGGTGGTTGCCGACCCCGGCCGCCTGCTCGCCGCGAGTCTCACCGTGGACGACGTGGCCGCCGCGTTGCGCGCCTCCAACCGCCTGGCGCCGGTGGGGCGCTACGCCGCCGGCGGCCTGGAGCACCTGGTGCTCGCCTCCGCGCTCTGGGACTCGGCCGGCGAGATCGCCCGCACGCCGGTCGCCAGCCGCGCCGGCACGACGATCCGGGTTGCCGACGTGGCGCAGGTCTTCCCCGGTTCGCCGGACCGCACCGCCCTGGTCACCGGCAACGGCCAGGACGCGGCGGTGGTCAGCGTGTCGCAGCAGCCGGGGGCGAGCATCCTGGACGTCAAGGCGGGCATCGAGCAGACCCTTGGCGACGTCTCGCGCACCCTCCCCTCGGGCTTGCGGCTGTCCAAAGTCTACGATCTGGCGGAGTTCGTCGCCACCGCGATCGCCAACGTGCGCGACGCCATCCTCATCGGCGGCGCGCTGGCCGTCCTGGTGCTGCTGCTCTTCCTGCGCGACTGGCGGGTGACCCTGATCGCGGCGGCGACGCTGCCGTTGACCGTGCTGGCCACGTTCCTGTTCATGAAACTGTTCGGCGAATCGATCAATCTCATGTCGATGGGCGGCCTGGCGGTCGCCATCGGGTTGGTGATCGACGACGCCGTGGTGATGGTCGAAAACATCCACCGGCGGCTGCGCGGCGGCCAGGGGGAGGGGGCGATCGCGGCGGCGACGGAGGAGCTGATCGCGCCGGTGGTGGGCTCGACGCTGACCACGGTGGTGGTGCTGGCGCCGCTCGGTTTTCTGTCCGGCGTCGTGGGGCAGTTCTTTCGCGCCCTGTCGCTGACCCTGTCGGTGTCGGTGCTGGTGTCGCTCGCCCTGTCGCTGACCCTGATTCCGCTGCTGTCTCACCTGGCCTTCCGCGGCGGCGACCACGCCCGGCAGGAGCGACCGGCGTGGTGGGAACGCGGCTACGCGCGGGCGCTCGCCACCTCGGTGCGCCGCCCGTGGCTGGGCGTCGCCGCCGCGTGCGGGCTGGCGGTCGCGGGCTGGGCGCTGTACCGCGGCATGCCGAGCGGCTTTCTGCCTCCCATGGACGAGGGGGGCTTCGTCATCGACTGCCTGACGCCTCCCGGCACCTCGCTGGCCGAGACCGACGGGCTGGTGCGCAGGATCGAGGCCGAGCTGGGCAAGACGCCCGAGGTCGCCGCCTTTTCGCGCCGCACCGGGGCCGAGCTGGGCCTCTACGCCACGCAGCCCAACAAGGGCGACATCCTGGTGCGGCTCAAGCCCCGCGCGCAGCGCCGCCGCAGCGCGCAGCAGGTGATCGCGGACCTGCGGCCGCGGCTCGCCGACGCCGCGCCCGGCGTCGACCTTGAGTTCGCCCAGCTGCTGCAGGACATGCTCGGCGACCTGGAGGGGGCCTCGGACCCGCTGGAAGTGAAGATCTTCGGCGACGACTCGGCCACCCTGGCGGCGCTCGCCGGCCAGGCGCAGGAGCAGATGGCATCCGTCAAGGGCGTGGTCGACCTGGTGGGACCGCAGCGCGGCGCGCCCGAAACCACCTGGCAGATCGACCCCCAGGCCGCCGGCCGCGCCGGGCTGACGGTCGAGCAGATCCAGGCGCGGCTCGCCAGCGCCTGGCTGGGCGACGTCGCCAGCAGCCTGCAGGTGGGCGACCGCAGCATCCCGGTACGGGTGCGCTACCCCGACCCCGACCGCTTCGACCCTGCCCGCCTGGCCGCGACGACGCTGCGCGGCGCCGACGGGCAGCTGGTGCCGCTGGCGTCGCTGGCGCGGCCGGTCCAGGCCACCGGCTACGGCGAGCTGACGCGCGAAAACCTGCGCCAGGTGGCGCTGGTGACGGCGCGTCTGGAAGGGCGCGACCTGGGCAGCGCCGCGGCCGAAGTGCAGCAGCGTCTGGGCCGGCTGAAGCTGCCGGTGGGCTATGCGGTCGAGGTGGGGGGCCAGTCCGAATCCCAGCGCCAGGCCTTCCGCGAGCTGCTGCTGGTCTTCGGCACCGCTGCGGCCCTGGTGCTGCTGGTCCTGGTCGTCCAGTTCAGGGCGGTGCTGCCGGCGGCCATCCTGCTGGTCGCCTCGCCGCTGTCGTTCGGCGGCGCCTTCGTGCTGCTCCGCCTGGCCGGTTCGGAGCTCGACGTCTCGTCGGCGATGGGCCTGATCCTGCTGGTGGGGCTGGCGGTCAAGAACGGCATCGTCATGCTCGACTACGCCCACCGCCTGGCCGCCCAGGGGGAGCCGTTCGCCGACGCCGTGGCGCACGCGGCGCGCGTGCGCCTGCGGCCGATCCTGATGACCACCCTGTGTACCCTCTTCGGTCTGCTGCCGCTCGCCTTGGGGCTGGGCGCCGGCGCCGAGCTGCAGAAGCCGCTCGCCCTGGCGGTGATCGGCGGTCTGGGCCTGTCCACCCTCGTCACCCTGTTCGCAGTGCCTTCGGCCTACGTCGCCTTGCGGCGCCGCGGCCCTTCCATCCAGCGGAGGAATCCATGAATCGATTTGTGACCTTGACCGCCGTCGTCGTCGCCGGCGGCACGCTCAGCCTGGCTCCCGTCCACGCCGCCGCGCCCCCCAAGGCGGCGGGCGACCCTGCCGCCGAAGCCGCCGCATCCAAGTCGGGCTATCACGTCGCCAAGGAGATCACGCTGGGCGGCGAAGGCGGCTGGGACTACCTGACCGTCGACGCCGCGGGCCGCCGGCTCTACGTTTCGCACACCAACAAGGTGGAAGTGGTGGACGTCGACAGCGGCAAGAAGGTGGGCGAGGTGCTCAACCTGTCCGGCGTCCATGGCATCGCCATCGCCGCCGACCTGGGCCGCGGCTTCATCAGCAACGGCCGCACCTCCACCGTGACGATCTTCGATCTCAAGACGCTCGCCTCCCTGGGGGAGGTCAAGTCGACCGGCGACAACCCGGACGCCATCCTGTACGACGCCGCGTCGGCGCAGGTGTTCGCCTTCAACGGCCGCTCCAACAACGCCACCGTGATCGCGGCGAAGACCGGCAAGGTGGTCGGCACGATCCCGCTCGCCGGCAAGCCCGAGTTTGCCGCCACCGACCTGCAGGGAAGGGTCTACGTCAACCTGGAGGACCGCGGCGAGATCGCCGCCATCGACGCCAAAAGCCTGCAAGTCAAGGCCCAATGGCCGCTCAAGCCCTGCGAGGAGCCCAGCGGCCTGGCCATCGATCGCAAGCATCGCCGCCTGCTCGCCGGCTGCGGCAACAAGCTCGCCGCCTTCGTGGACATCGATTCGGGCAAGGTGGTCGCCACCGTTCCCATCGGCGCAGGGATCGACGCCGCGGGCTTCGACCCCGGCACCGATCTCGGCTTCACTTCGAACGGCAGGGACGCCACCCTGACGGTCATCCGCGAGCAGGACCCCGACCACTTCACCGTGCTCGACAACGTTCCCACCCGGCCGGGCGCCCGCACCATGGCCCTGGACGAAACCTCGCACACCGTCTACCTGGTGACCGCCCAGTTCGGTCCGCCGCCCGCAGCGACCGCCACCACCCCGCACCCGCGCCCGGCCGTCCTGCCCAACACCTTCACCATCCTGGTGGTGACCAGGGACGCGACTCCGTAGGGCGGGCGGCCGCCAGGCCGTCAGGTCCAGGCGCCGAGCAGGTAGAAGGCGCCCCAGTCGCGGGGGTGTGGGTAGCGGCGGCGGATTTCGAGCTGGGCCTGGCGGAAGGCGTCGCGGCGGGTGGCTTGCTGGGCCAGGGCCTGGTAGAGCTCGACGAAGAAGGCGCAGGCCACGTCGCTGGCGGTTTCCCAGAGGGTGCCGACCAGGGTTTCGGCGCCGGCCAGGAGGAGGGCGGCGGGGAGGCCGCGCGGGTTGTCGGCGCGGTCGAAGCGGCCCAGGGCGGTTTCGCAGGCGCTCAGGGTGACCAGCTGCAGGCCGCGCAGGTCCTGGCGCAGCAGCTCGTGGGCGTGGAGCAGGCCGTCGGAGCCGGGCGCCGGCGTGACCACCAGGTATTGAAAGGCGGGGGCGTCGAGGTTGAGGGCGCCGTGGGTGGCGAGGTGGACGCAGCGGGCCTGGCGCAGTCCGTCGAGCACCGCGGACTCGGTCACGGCGTCGTCCAGGATCGGCTGGCTGGCAAAGGCCTGGGCGACCAGCGTGGCCTCCGTGGCAACGTCGGGCAGCGGGTCCAGCTGGTAGGGATTGGAGCGCTGAAAGGTCAGGCCGTAGGCGGCGATCCCCTGGCGGGGCGCGGGGCCGGCCGCGGCTGGGCTGGCCGCGCCGGGGGGTTGCAGGAGCTCGATGGACGGCACCACGGTGACCGTCCATTCGTCGCCCAGCAGGCGGTTGTCGTCGAGGCCGAGCAGGTGGAGCGGTGCGTAGTGGAACGGTCCGTGGGGGACGACGATGAGGTGGTCGCAGCCTTGGCGGCGCAGCTGGTCCAGGGCGGTGCGCACGCTGCCGTGGAGAAAGAGGCTGCCGGCGATGGTCTGCTCGCGGCGCAAGGCGGCCGGGTCCAGAGTGTCGTCGAGGATGGCCTGGCGCAGGCGGAAGACGTCCGCGACGAAGGTGGAGGCGCGTTCGATGCGGTCTCCCTCCTTGAGATCGCACAGCAGGTCCAGGTCGCCCGGCACGGCGGACAGCCATTCTCCGGCGCGGGCGGCGAGCAGGGCGTAGATCGCTCGCTTGCCCTGCCATTCGCCCAGGTAGAGCTGCAACACGGCGGTGCGTGGGTCGAGGCCGCCGCGTAGCTCCTCCAGCGAAGATGGCCGGGCCTCGGTCTGGCCGGCTCCTGCCAGCTGCCTTTCCAGCCGATCGTCGCAGCTGTGCTGGAGGTTGGTAAGGCGCTCCAGCGGTGTCCGTCCAGGCGCCGGACTGTCGGCGCGGGTGAAGGAGAGCAGGCGGATCTGGCTGTCGATGCGGCTTCCCGGCCCGGTTCCTTCGCCGGCGAGCGGCACGCTTTCGCGCAGCGCGGCGATCTGCAAGAGCAGGCCTTCGTCAGGCGTGGCCGCGGTCTGGCGGCGCGCGGGGTCCAGGCGGAGCACGGCACTGAAGCGTCGCGCCTTGGCGGCTTGCCAGGTGAGGTGGAGCAGGTTGGTGTCGACGGCGCCGGACATCTGGCGCTCGGTCAGCGCGTTGAGCAGGAGCTGGAGCAGCTCCACCGCACGCGCTCCCAGCGCCTGGTCGAGCTGCAGGTCCAGGTCGAAGACGACGCCAAGGAAGGGAAGGAGCAGCGCGGCGTCGGCGCGCAGGCCGAGGCCGGCGACGTAGCGCAGGTGCTCGTAGAGAAAATCGTCCAGGCCAAGCGCCAGTGCGCCGCGGAGCGCCTGGTGGTAGGCGTGGAGCGCCTGGCCGATGCGGCCGGCGCGAGCGGCGTCCACGCCGGCGCCGGACCAGAGCGACAGGCGCCAGAAGCGGATCGCCTCGGGCACCTGCGCCAGGAGTGCGGGCAGGGTCTGCTCGACGATGTCGAGGAGCTTCAGACCCGCCGCTTCCTCGTCGCGCGCGGGGCAGTCGCGCACCAGCGCCAGCAGGGCGCCGGCGCAGCGTTCCGGGCTCCATCCCGCGGCCTGCGCCTGCTGGTTGAGGAGGCTCGCGGCGGCGAGGGTGCCCGGCGAATTGTCGACCGGCCCGTCGTAGAGCGTCGGCAGCCAGGCGGTGATCAGCGCGTTGTTGTAGCGGGCGAAGAGATTTGCATCGGCGGCGGTGGCAACCGCCGGGGCGGCGCGCTGGACCGTGGCGAGCGACAGCCGGGGGTCGATCGGGCGCAGCGCGTGCGACAGGTTGAGCAGGCTTTGCGCGGCGTCGCCCGCGCCGATGCGAGCGACGAGCGCTGCCAGCGGCACGCGCGCGGCGCGCTCCAGGAGCGCGCGATCCAGCGCCTGGCCCTGGCGCTGGGCGAGCGCCAAGAGGTAGGTGACGTCCGCGATGTCGGAGTCGGAGTCGGCGTCTGGATCCAGCAGCGGCAGCGCTTCGCGGATCGCCGCGGCGAGCTGGGCCGGCGGCGGCGTGCCCGCGGCGCGGGCGCCGCGTTCCAGGGCGTTGACCTGGCCGACCAGGGCGCGGCCGCGCTGGCGCCCCGCCGACAGCGCCGCCGCCCGGGCGAAGTGCTCGCCGGCGCAGCGCAGGGACTCTGCCGGTGGTGGATAGGGCGGCACTTCCGCCGCCGCCTGCCGGCCGCGCCGGTACCAGGCGTCGAGCACCGCCAGCCAGGCCGCGTCGTCGCCGCTGACCGGCGCCAGCAGCGGCTGGAGGTGAAGCCTTGCCAGCGCCAGGTGGGCACGTGCGGCGCGTGCGGTGTCGTGGGCCGCGAGCGCCCTGGCGAGCAGGCGGTCGCCGGCGGCGCGCGCCAGCTGGTAGCGGCGCCAGTCGGGCAGCGCGGGCAGCGCGGCGGTGACCTTGCGCATCCAGGCGGCGTCGGCCAGGTCCTGCGCCTGGCCGGTGGCGGCGGTGGCGGGCATGGCGGCGGCCGCCGTCACCAGCAGCTCGCCGAGGTCGAGTGCCGCGGTGGGGGCCGCGAGCTGATCGAGATGCGCCGCGGCGTGCGTCACGGCGGCGATATCGAGAGTGCCGGCGATCGGCTGCTGGGCGGCCAGCTCGCGCGCCACCGCCATGCTCAGCTCGCCGGAGGCCACGCGGGAGGCGAGCTCTGCGAGGGCAAACCTCACGGCCGGGTGGCGGCCGATGTGCCGGCGGCCGGTGCGGTGTCAGCCGGTGCGGCGGCGGGGGGCGGCGCGAGCCGCGCGGTGACGTCGCCGAAGTAGAGGTAGGAGTAGAACGTCGGCGAGACGTCGCCGTACTTGTCGCGGATGGCGGACAGGACGGCCCCCACCGGCTCGCGGCGCGTCAGGATCCCGGCCATCAGGTCGCTGCTGACCGTGGCCGCGTCCTGGTCGTCGACCGCCCACAGCGGCGCGATGAAGCCGCCGAACTGGCGGCCCAGAAAGGCGTCCGCCCAGCCGCCCACCGTGCCCAGGGCGCTGCCGGTCGCTCCCACTTCGCAGGCGTTGAAGAACACCAGCGTCCGGCAGGCCTTGCCGAGGCGGACCTCGGTGCGCGCCACCTCGCTGACGGCGAGCACGCCGTCTTCGAGGTCGATCGTCGAATTGTCGGCGGTCGACGCGGCGAAGGAGCCGTGGCCGGCAAAGTGGAGGACCGCCACGGGCTGGCCCGGAGAGCTGTTTTCCAGCAGGGCTCTGACCGCGGCCGTGGTGCCGGCGACGCGGGTGGCGCCGAATTGGGTCACCAGGCCGGCCGACTCCGCTTCGGCGCGCTGCAAGCCGCGGGCGGCGCTGGGGTAGTGCGGCGCGATGGTGAACAGGCCGCCGCCTGGCAGCTGATTGGGCATCCAGCCGTCGTAGCGCAGCAGCCACCTGGCCACCGAGTGCATGCGCGCGAGCGGCGGGTGGGTTTCGCTTTCGTCGCCGCGCGTCGGGCGCACCAGCTCCCACGGCAGGTGCGGCTCCGCGGTGAGGAACTGGATGGTGAGAGGCCGCCGGTAGTGGTCCCAGATCGCCCAATAGGCATCCCGGAACACGGCGGGCGTACGGTTCCAGAGCTGGCCGCCAAAGCCGTTGATCCTGTCCATGTGCTTGCCGCGTTCGAGGGCGGCGAACTGGGCGAACAGGGCGGCCGCTTCCGCGGCGGTGTCGCGGCCGAGGTCGGCGTAGCCGTCCAGCCGCGGCGGCAGGCCGTCAAAGCGCGTGGTGCGGAGCTGCCACCGCAGCTGGCCTGGGCTGGACGGGTCCTGGAGCGAGATGTAGACGGTGAGATCCGGTTCCTGGGCCGCGTATTCGACGGCGACCATGCCCACCGTTCCCACCGTTCCCACCGTCGCCAGCGTTCCCGGCCCGGCGGCCGCGGGGCCTTGCGGCGTCTCCTGCCGGTTTCCGGGAGGTGGCGTGGCAGGCGGCGAGGGCGCGGTCTGGGCGGGCGGCGCAGGGACCACCGTGAGCTGGCGCAGCGCGTCGCCGCAGAAGCGGTTGCCGGCGTAAAAGATCGCCTTGACGTCGAGCAGCGCGCCCGGCAGCAGTGCGCCGCGGACGCGGCCGGTGATGCGTGCCGGCAGCGACGCTCGGTTGCGGCGGATCGTCACCGTGCCGGCGCCGCCGTCGTCGAAATCGATGCCGGAGCAGATCAGGTTGACGGCAAGCGGCAGCGCGGTCCAATCGGCCGGCAGCGCCGCGAGGCGCAGCGCGCCGCTGGCCGTCGCGGCGTCGGGGTGTTGCAGCAGGTCGACGGTGAGGGCGATCGGGCGCCCGGGTGCCGGGGGCGCGTCGGGTTCGATCGCCGGATAGCGGACCGGCGTGCTCCCTTCGTCCGCCGGGAGGCTGGGCTCTGACTCCGCGGGAGACTCCGCCAGCGCAGGCTGTGCCACGCCTCGCGGCAGCGGGCCGAAAGGCCGCAGCCACTGGTACTCCTGCGGCAGCTTGGAGCTTCTGTGGGTGGCCTGGCGCGGTTCCACGCCGGCGCCGCCAACCGCGGTGGGCAAGCCCCCCGGCTGGCTGCGCAGGACGTAGCGCCATACGCTGGGGAGGTCCTGGGAGCGGTCCGGACGCCACGAGACGTCGATCGCCGGCGGTGCCAGGCGATCCGCCAGGACCGTGCTCTGATGATGTTCGTGCAGGTCGAGCACCGCTGCCAGGTCGTTGGCATCGAGATCGGTCCGCGGCGCCAGGCGGCCGAGCCTGGCGCGCACCTCATCCGGTGTGAAGGCGTACAGATAGGGCGTGCCCCGACGCCGGATCACCACCCAGTGCGCCGTCGAGCTGAGGATCTTCTTGAGGGCGGTTGCCGCCGGCTGCTCGCCGTCGATGTAAAGGAGATCGCTGCTCCATTCGACGCTGGCCGGCGTTTGCAAGGTCAAGGCTCCGTCACGCGGCCCCGACCACCGCCAGGTCGGTGACCGGTGCCGCGCCTTGTGCGCTGACCTGCACGCGCCACACCCCGGCGGGCAGGTCGAACTCCCCCCGCTGCCAGCCGGTTTCGGCCTCGCGCCGCAGCTTTTCGACGAAGCTCTGGCCGGTGCCCGCGTGCGTCAGGGTGGCCACGATCTGCGGCGCGCCCCGGTCGGGCCTGGCACGCACCACGAGGGGATCGCCCGGCAGCGCGACGTCGTCCAGGTCGAGGGAGAGCGCCGCCGGCGGCGCCTCGCGGTACAGGGCGAAGTCGATCGTGTCGCGGGTGAGCAACCCCCGCAGATTGGCCAGGCAGCCATCGGAATTCTGCAGCGAGCCGTGGCATTCGGCGGCATAGATTTCGCGGAGGGCGTCGCTCAGCTCAAGCGGGGTGGCGGAGGCGCGCGGCACCGTGCCGTCGCCGCCCAGGTCCGCGCCGCCAAAGGCGCGCAGCAGCTCGACGGCGGAACCCTGGGTGCGCGCCGTCTGATAGGTCGGCTGCTCGATGCCGACGATGGGGACCAGGGTGTAGCCGTGGTCGCGATAGTCACCCTTCTGTGCGTTGGCCGCCTGGTGTTGCTCGATCTCGGTATGGAAGGCGCGGGCCGCGTCGGCGCGTTGGCCGTCGACGTATGGCAGCTGGCCGGCCGCGGCCGCGACGCGGGCCAGCTGGGCGCCGCCGGTGTCGATGCAAGGGTAGGTGGGCAGCAGCTGGTAGACCGACGGCAGCGAGCGGAGCAGCGGGGTCAGGTCGAGGCCCCAGGGACCGATCCCCTTCTTCATGCCGTGGACCAGAAAATCCAGCGCGTTGAGCGAGCCGCGATGCGGGGTGCCCAGGGTGATCAGCGTGCGTGTGACACGCCAGCCTTCCAGGCATTCCAGGAAGTGGCGGCAGATCAGCCCACCCATCGAGTGCGCGATCAGAACCAGCCTGGCATCGCTGTTGCCGGTGGCGTCGCGCCACCGGCGGAGATGATCCATCGCTTCCCTCTGCAGCCGTGCCGCGTGCACGCGATTGTCGAGCCGCCAGTCGTAGGGAAACGGAAAGAAATTCTGCCCGGGCGTGAGGCCGAGGTGCGCGATGAGCTCCTGCTGGATGCGCGTATAGCCGTCGATCTTGATCAAGCCCGGCACCAGCGTGACGTCCGGCATCAGGCGCGGCGCCGTGATGCCATCGTCCTTGCCATCAGCGGGCAGCGCCAGCTGGTGAACGGAATCGCCGCCGCTGCTGGCCAGCCGCCAGATCGCTCCGGCGGACGTGCTCCACACCTCCTTGCCGTCGGCGCGCGCCAGGACGCTGCCGATGATGCCGGGCAGCAGAATGACGACGTCGCGAAAGGCTGCCATAGGTCACTCTCAAGAAGATGAGAAGCTACTCTATGTCACCCGCCAAGAGGTGCGCAACGTGCCGGCGGCTCCGCCAACGGGGCCGGGTTGTGTCCTACGACTCTGTTGCGGTGAGGGGGACGGGGCGGCCGTGGCCCCGCCCGGGCAAAAGCGTGGGATTAAGCCAGGGGACGCCAACCGATTGTTTCGCAGGGCACTCCGGAGGTTGAGTAGCCTTCGTTTTCGTTCTCCCTGATCTCCTCCCAACGCTGCCGTTCATTGTTCCACCAGCCTCTGCCCTCGGAATCGTTTGGGAACCGAGCTGCGTAACCACCCGATTGCTCCGGTCGATAGCTGGTCTGTACCCAGCCGGAGAGAACATCCGTAAGGCCTGGTCTGCCTAGACCATCAGGGCCGATGGTCTTCAGGTGACGGCGGGGTCCTATGCACTGGAACACCTCTCTGGTGATCCGCATCAAGTCTCCTCCGCACGGCTCGGTAAGGCCGAGCGCCTCTCCCGGCAGTATCCTCTCTTCCCCTGGGCAGGCGCGTCCTTCGAAGCTCCTGTACTCGTCGTCGTACGATGGCATTTGTCATTTCCTTCCTATCGTGAGTACTGGTACAAGGCTCACGTTGTAGAACCAGGGGGGACGCCCTTAACCAGCGCCGCGCCGCCCGGCAGGGCTGCTACCATAGCCGCCTCTGGCCGCGATGGCACAGAGCGTGTTGAGGAAAAGGAGGGGGCATGAAGCGCAACAAGGGACACAAACTGGCCTTGCATCGCGAGACGCTGCACCTGTTGGAGCCGGCCGATCTCCGTGCCGCGGCGGGAAACATCACCACTCCGATCACGCCGCAGTGCACCGCCAGCTGCAACACCTGCGCCGGCAGCTGTGCGTTCAGCAACTGCTCGTGCGTCATCTCCGTCTGCCTCTGCAGCGTGCCCGTCGTGACCTGCGCCTGAAGCCGCGATCCCAGCCTAAATTCACATCCCGCGCCGCTCGCTCCGCCGGCGAGCGGCGCGGTGCCGGGATCGCCCCCCGGAGCTGATCGATGAAGCGCGCGATCGGCGCTAGAATCCGCGGCATGTCTCCCCTGGGGCGTGTCCTCTACTGCTTGCTGCTGCTCTGTCCGGCGCTGGCCTGTCGCGCCGCCACCGGCTCGGGGACGGATAGTGCGATCGGTCCGCTGCGCCCCGGCGATCATCGCATCGACCTGGACCACGGTGGACGGTCACGAACCTACCTGGTGCATCTGCCGCCGGCTGCCGCGGCGGGAAAACCGCTGCCGCTGGTCCTCAACCTGCATGGCGCCGGCAGCAACGGGCAAGGCCAGCAGCGTTTTTCCGCCATGGACGAGCTTGCCGACCGGGCGGGATTCGTCGTCGTGTATCCCGACGGCACCGGCCGCTTCCGGCGGTTTCTCACTTGGAACGCCGGCACCTGCTGCGGCAGCGCGGCCCTGCAGCAGGTCGACGACGTGGGCTTCCTGGTTGCCGTCCTGGACGACTGCTTCCGCCGCACGCCGATCGATCGCCGGCGTGTCTACGCCACCGGCATGTCGAACGGCGCGATGATGGCTCACCGCCTGGCAGTGCAGGTGCCGGAGCGCTTCGCCGCCATCGCCCCGGTCGCCGGCGGCATGGTGTACCAGCGTTTCGGCGCCGGGCTGGCGGTGCCTGTCCTGCACATCCACAGCGTCGACGATCCCCTGGCGCTGTATGCCGCGCCTGCTCGGCGCCGACACCCTGGTGATCGACGCCAACCAGGTCATCTGGGATTTCGTCTCGCGCTTCCACCGCTGAGCGCACCACAACGACACTTTGATGACGGTAGAAGTATTGGCCGGCTACACTTGCCGCCGGCAAGGAGATCACGGATGCCCAAGCTGCCGGAAGAGGATCGATTGGCCGGGGCGCTGAGCCGCCGCGAGGCGATGCAGACGATGGCGGCACTGGGCACCCTGCTGGGCATCGGTCGCCTGGAATCGACGCCGCTGCAGGCAAGGAGAACGATCATGGACGTGACGACCACCAAGGACGCGGCCACGGCGACGCCAAAGGTTGCCAAACGGCGGCTTGCAAACGACCGCGTGCGGGTCCTGGAGCACATCAGCAATCCTGGCGACAAGGAAGAGTGGCACGCCCATCCGGCCATGGCCGTCTACGTGGTGAGCGGCGGCACCCTGCGCATCACCACGGCCGACGGCCAGACCAAGGACGTCGAATTCGTCACTGACGACGTCCTCTTCCGCGAGCCCACCACCCACACCACCGAAAATATCGGCAAAACACAGCTGCACGCCATCCTGGTCGAGCTGCTGAAACCGTAGCGCTGCCTCCGCGGCGGCCGGGCGACAGCCGGCGGCCGGCTCAGCCGCGCAGTGCCAGCGAGGGGTCTGGTGTGGGCTGGGCGGTGTGGGCGGCGGTTTGCTGGTCGGATTCGATTCTGCCGTAGTCGAGCTTGAGGATGCGGTCGGCGACGTGGAAGTAGTGGTCGTCGTGGCTGATGACGAAGACGGTCTTGCCGCGTTGCTTGAGCTCGGGGAGGATCTCCAGGTAGAAGATGGCCTTGAAGACGGGGTCCTGGTCGGCGGCCCATTCGTCGAACAGGTAGATGGGACGGTCTTCCAGGTAGGCGGTGAGCAGGGCGAGGCGTTTGCGCTGACCTTGGGAGAGGTCGATGGTGGAGAGGGTGCCGTGGGTGATCTGGACCTTGCGGTCCAGCTTCAGGCGCTGCAGGTAGCGGTGGGCCTGCTGGTCCAGCTCGCCGCCGGCGGCGGCCAGGCCGAAGAGCTGATCGAAGAGGAAGAAATCGGCGAAGACGACGGACCAGAGCTCGCGGTAGTCCTCCAGGTCCTGGGCGCGCACGGGGCGCCCGTCCAGGCGGATCTCGCCGGCTTCGGGGACGTAGAGACCGACCAGGAGCTTTGCCAGGGTGGTCTTGCCGCTGCCGTTGCCGCCGACCAGGAAGATGGTTTCGCCGCGCTCGAAAACGGCGTCGATCGAGCCGAGCTGGAAGGTCTCTGCCTCGTTTTCCTTGTAGTAGGTGTGGCGGATGCCGGACAGCTCCAGCTGCCGCCAGGGGCGCGGGGGCGCGGATTGCGGCGCGACGCCTTCGCTTTGCAGGGAGAACCCCAGGTCTTCGACGGTCTTGGTGGCGATGCTGGCGCGCGAAAAGAAGGGCAGGGTGGTGAGGACGACTTCCAGGGTGGCCAGGATCTGGAACAGCACGATCGTGTAGCTGAGCAGGATCTTGCGATCGACGTGCTGGATCTGCGGCAGGAGCAGGACCAGGAAGCCCAGGACGATGAAGAACAGCACCTGGCCCATGCTGGCGCCGGCGGCGAGCAGCACGGAGCCCTTGCGGTATTCGGTCTGGTACAGGTCGGTGCTGGCGTGCACGGCCTCCAGGAAGGAGGCGCGCCGCGCGCGGTGCATCTTGAGTTCCTTGGTGCCTTCGGTGATGGCGCGGACCTGGCCGGTGATTTCGTCGAGCCGCAGCCGGGACAGCTGGTAATACCGCAGCGCCTTGATCAGCGGCAGCTGGTAGGCCAGGATGCCGATGACGATGAACACCAGCACTTCGAGCAGCATGGTGATCGACAGCCAGCCGAGGTAGCCGAGGCAGCTTGCCAGGACCGCAAGGTTCATGCAGAGCAAAGGCACCGAGCCGATCGAGTCGATGATCAGGGTGATGTCGTTGGTGAGCGTGGTCAGGAGGCGGGGAGCGCCCAGGGTTTCCAGCTGCTTGAGCGGCGCGGCCAGGACCTGCCCGGAGAGGCGTACGCGCAGCGACAGCAGCGCCTTTTGCGACAGGTGGAGCAGGAATACCTGCGACACGAAGCGGCAGATGGGCAGCGCCACGCACAGGCCCACGAAGGTGGCGACCAGGAGCGGGGGAGTGTTGCCGGTGCGGTTGAGGATGCTGGCGGTCAGGGCGATCAGGCCGGTGCTGGCCACGCCGCCGGCGATGCCCGCAAGGGTGATGAAGGTGAGCGCCCACTGCGCGTGCGGGATGCCCTTGCAGAGCCTTATCAGGAACGAGACTAAACGGAGGAGTTCGCGCATGGTTGAGTCGCTGGGTCGGGGACCGTCGATAGGTCTTGTGCGGTGAAGGCCCCGCGACGTGACCAAGGCGCGGCATGCCGGCGCGGGCTGCTGCCGCGCCGGCATGGACCAGCGATTTCGCTTAGTAGCAGTTGTAGGGCGGACAGGGCGAGCAGATCGCCGAGCCGCCGTTGGTGTACTTGATGACACCCGCGGCGACGCGCTCCAGGCCGGCGTCGACGGTGATGAGGGCCGCCGGATTGGCCGGCAGGCTGGCGCGCTCGGCGGCGGAAAGGCTCAGGTAGTAGTCTTCGTCTCTCCAGGCGCGGGCGATGTCGAGTTTCTTCATGGAATTCTCCTCACAAACCGGCGCGGGACCATCCCGCGCCAAAACCTTTCAAGACTCTGGCGGCGGTGCCAGGCGCACCACCGCGGGCACTCGGTGCGGCGCGGCGACTCGCAGCAGGCCGTGGCCGATGCCCGCCAGGCCGATCATCAAGCCCGGCGCTTCGGCGGCGACGGCGATGCCCAGGCGCCAGCCGTGGCGGCGGATGTCGGCCAGGATGCCGCCGGCCAGGCGCCCGGCGCGCGCGGCGAGGTCCGGGTCGTCCAGCACGGTTGCCGCAAGGGTGAGCGCCTCCAGGTTGCCCAGATCGCCGTGGCAGAGGCTGTGGCCTTTGCCGAAGCCGCCGGCGAGGGTGGTGCGGAGGGCGGCCTGGGCCTCCGTACGGGCGAGCGCCAGGTCGTCGCCGGACAGGCGGCGCAAGCTGTCGAGGCGGCCCAGGGCGATGCCGGGGGCGCCGTGGCACCAGGCGCACATGAAATGCGGCTGGCCGGGCACGACCTCGGCGCCGGCGCGCAGGTCCGGCCAGTTGCCCAGCTCGGCTGCATAGAGCGACCGCTCGTAGTCCAGGGCTGCCAGGGCGGCGTCGCGGTAGCGCGCGGCACCGGTGGCTTCGGCGAGCTGCAGCAGCGCCCACGAGATGCCCGCCGCGCCGTGCGCGAAGCCGGCGAGCGGCCGCGGACCGGCCAGCGGAATGATCCACCCCAGGCCGCGCTCCATCGGCTGGGCGAGCTCCAGGAGCCGGTCGCCGCACTGCACGGCGAGCTGCAGCAGCCAATGGGCGCCGCGCGTGCGCCACAGCCCCAGCAGGCAGACCAGGCAGCCCGCGGCGCCCGCCACCACGTCCCCATGCGGGTCGCGGGCGATTTCGGGCGCCAGGCGCAGGGCGCAGGCTTCGGCCTGGTCGAGCAGAGCCGCGTCGTCCCAGAGGGCGGCCAGGTGGGTCAGGGTGTAGAGCACGCCGCCCCAGCCGGCAAAGGCCCCGATCGAGCTGAGGAGCGTCGACGTCGGGGCCGCCTGCTCGAGCATCGTCACGGTGGCGGCGCGGGCCAGGTCGGCGGCCCAGGCTTCGCCGGTGACAGCACCCAGGTAGCCCAGGAACAGCGCGATTCCTGGGGAGCCGAGATACAGGTCGGGGCCCGCCGGGGCGAGCATCGATTTGAGGGCGTTGGCCTGCGGTTCGGGGCCGAACCACACCGCGCCGCGGCCGCGGCGGAACGCCAGCGCCTCCAGGCGGCGCCCCACGGCCAGCGCCGCGACGAGCAGCTGGTCCGCCGCCGGGGAGCTGGCCGCCGCGACCAGCTGGTAGTCCGACGGCGGCGCCGGGACCGCCGCGGCGCCGGCGAGCGAGTTGCGGACGATCCAGACCTGCCGCGCGACGTCGGCGTCGTCGAGCCGCCGCAGGCGGTCGCCGACGGCGTCGAGGCCGCTGCGGTCGAGCACGTCCGTCAGTATTTCGCCGTCGCTGGTCTGCACGTCGCGGCTGTCGGGCCACGTGGTGAACATGGGGATGTCGCCGTGCTGCAGGTCGCGGTGCTCGGCCGGGACCAGCCGTTCGAGCTCCGGGTAGTCGCCGGCGATCGTCCACAGCCGGTCGAGCAGGCGGTCCCGCTCCAGGCCGTCGCCCAGGACGAATGGGTGGTGGCTGTCGGCGAGCAGGGTGCCGTACGCCATGGTGAGGCGCACCAGGACGCGGACCGGGTGGTGGGCAAAGGCGGCGAGCGGTCCGTCCGGGGCGAGCAGCTGGTCGCGGTGCCGCGCGAGCAGGCGCAGCATGCGCTCGCAGCCTTGCGCCACCGCATCGACGTACGGCGCGAGCGGCACGTCGGCGCCGCCGAGCGTCGGTCGGTGCTCGCCGCCGACGGGCGCCTCCAGGTGCTGGTGCAGGAATCGCATCCGGTCGGTTCCCGCGTCCGTCACCCGCAGGATCGGCTGCGGTATGACCTGTCCCGCGGTCGCCGCCAGGCCGCTCAGGTCGATGCCGTCCTGGTCGCCCTTGCCGCCCCAGGACGCATCGGGCAGCAGGCCCACGCGCAGCACCGTGTCGGGCAGCGGCGTCTGCGGCGGGGTGGCGTGGCCCCAGGTTTGATCCAAGGGGTGGAACAGCGCTTCGAGGTCCACCAGGAACGGATGCTCGCCGGCCGCGATCAGGTTTTCGTGGTGCATGTCGGTCGCGGACAGCAGGTAGAGCAGCGCCAGGTACCCTCCCTGGCGCTGGTAGAAGCGCTCGACCTGCGCGGCGTCGGCGCAGGGGTGCGCCGTCACCACCGCCGCCCAGCCGTGGTCGCCGGCGTCGAGCACCGGCAGGAGCTGCCAGCCGGGGGCGAAGCCGTGCCGTTCGGTCCAGGCAAGCAGCTGCTGAAAGGTCGCTTCGACCGCCATCGAGCGCGGCTTGTAGATGAGCTCGACGCCTGAGTCGAAGCGCAACCGCGTCACCGACCGGCCGCCGCGGTGCAGGTCGCCCAGCCCGGTGCGCACCTCGACCAGCGTGCCCAGGTCCTGCCGGCCGGCGACCAGGACGCCCAGGCGCGGCGCGTCGGCGACCAGGTGCGCGCAGAGCTCGGCGCCGGCGTCCACCCATCGCCCGATGCATTCGACCGCCTGGCGCGCCGCCACCGGATATTGGCGCAGCAGCGCCAGCGCCACGCCGGGTTCGCGCAACCAGGCGACGAAGCTGGCGTAGCGATCTTCGGCAGTGTCGCCGGTCAGCCGGTTGTCCTGGGCGGCCAGGTGGAGCTCCACGGCGAGCGTCCGCTTGAGCAGGAAGAGCAGGCGGGGCCCGATGGCGCCGGCAAGCGAGGCAGCCGCCTGGCCGGGCTCGAACAGGCGCGTGCCCGAGGCGGCGGCGAGCGCCCGCAGCTGCTCCGTCAGGCGCGAAAAACCGCGGTCCAGCAGGGGCCGCACCAGCTCCAGCAGGGTCCCCTGGTGATCCGGCGTCAGCGCGGCGGCGGGGAACGGCGCGGTGGGCGCCGTGGTAAAGGCCGCCGCCAGCTCCTGCAGCCAGGCCGGAGGGCGTGCGGCGCCGGCGCGCGACGCCAGGGAGTCCGGGGTTTCGCCAAGCAGCGCCAGCAGATCGGCGAGATCCATACCCTCGCGCGCCAGGCGCCGCCGGAACACGCCGTCGCGCGGACTCTGCGCCTGCCAGCGGGCGAGGATGCGTGCCGCCCGATCTGCATCCGGAGGGGCCGCGGGCGGCACGCCGGCCGCCCGTCCGGCCGCCGCGCGCTCGCTCAGCGTCAGGGCTTTGTACCAATCGGCGGCGGCCAGGATGTCGCCAGGGTCCATCAGCTCCGCCGTCGATTCCATCGCGAAACTTCTTATATTCTTTTCATTTCCATTCGACAATACGATGTAGTCCTATCTGTTTTCGCGGCGAGCTCTTGTCCCGCATCCTGGCCCAGGCGTCACCCATACACTAGGTGGAACGCTTGGCGAATTTGAGCACGCCGCAGGTCGGCGATCCCGCGCCGCGGGGACAGGGCGGGACCTTGGCGGCAGCCCGTTCGGGACCGGACCTGGTGCGCTGGCTGGCGCGCGATGCGGCGGTGCGCCAGGGCGTGATCACCGACGGACGGCACAGCGTTTCGTACGCCGAGACCGCGCTGCTGCTCGAGGAGCTGGACGGGCACTTCGCGCGCGGCGGCGTGACCAGGCGCCAGCCTCTGGCGCTCGAATGCTCGCAGACGGTGGCCGGGGCGCTGGCGATCCTGTATGTGCTGAGCAGGGAATACGACGTGGTGCTGCTGCCGGAGCTGGAGGAGACGGCGAAGGAGGCAGGGACTCCCCGTTTCATACCCAGCTTCTGCAAGCATGTCGTCACCGCCCGGTCGGCCGTGGCGCAGACGGTCGACTCTCCGCTTGCCTGCATCGCCGTCGCGGTCAACCAGGCGTTCGCCGCGGAGCCGGTGGTGACGGCCTTCGCCGGCCCGGATCTGTATCTGCGGACCTCGGGCAGCACCGGCATTCCCAAGCTGGCCAGGATGTCGCACCAGAAGTGGCTCGACAACGCGATGGCGTGCGTGGAGCGGTGGCAGCTCAGCGCCGCCGATCGCCTGGCGGTGCCGGTGCCGATCTTCCACAGCTACGGTTTCGGCGCCGCGTTCCTGCCCGGTCTGCTGGCCGGGGCGGCGATGGACCTGGGGTCGGGCGGCAACATCCTGCGCTACCTGCAGCGCGAGGAGCGCTTTGCGCCGACCGTGGGGTTCCTGACGCCGGCCCTATGCGACATGTTCCTGACGGTGCGCAAGTCGCCGCGCCGGTACCGGCTTTCGGTCACCGCGGGCGACAAGATCAAGCGCGAGACGACGGCGCGATTCGAGCCGCTGTTCGGGCCGCTGCTCAATCTTTACGGCAGTGCCGAAATGGGAGCGGTTTCGGCGCCGGCGGCGGCCGATCCGCCGGCGGCGCGGCTGGGCACGGCGGGCTACCCGCTGGGCTCGATCGAGCTGCGCCTGACCGACGCGGGAGAGGCGGCCGGCGCGGGGGAGGAGCCCGGCGGCGCCGATGCGCCGGGCGGAGATCGCGTCGGGTTGCTGCAGTGCCGCCAGCGGTACGGCTTTGCCGGCTACCTGGCCTGGCAGGACGGCTGGCGCTTCGAGCCTCACGGCGACGACCAGTGGTTCACCACCGGGGACCTGGCGAAGATTCGCGCCGACGGCTACCTGGAGATCCTCGGCCGCTCCGGGTTGAGCGTCAAGCGGGACGGCCTGCTGGTGCTGTTCGCCGACGTCGAGACGGCGATGGAGAAGGTGCCCGGCGTCGAGCGGGCGGTGCTGGTGGCCGTGGGCGAGAGCCGCCGCGGCAGCCGGCTGGTCGGGGTCTGCCTGGCGCGCCCGCCGGCCCAGGCGCCGCAGCCGGAAGCCGTGCGCCGCAAGTGTGTCGAGCTGCTGCCGCGCTACGCGGTGCCCGACGCGGTGATCGTCGTTGCGTCGCTGCCGCAGCTGCCGAGCGGCAAGATCGATCGCCGTGCGATCCGCGAGCAGGTCGTCCAGGCGCAGGCGAGCGCGTCGCCGGCGCCGGCTGGCGATCGAAAGAAAGATGGATCGACGTCTTGAGCGACCTCAAGGCGCGCCGGAGGCATCATGGGATTGATTGAATCGGCAACACCCACCCGCCGCGGCGGCGCGGCGGGTCACCAAGGCGCTGGCCTTGCAATCAAGGGCGGCGTGCCGGTGGTGGCGCCGGGACAGATCGACGAGCAGTGGCCGGTGGTCAGCGAGGAAGACATCGCGGCGGTCACCGCCACCCTGCGCTCGGGCAAGCTCACCTGGGTCAACAACGAAACGGTGGCGGCGCTGGAGCGGGAGTGGGCGGCCTACGTCGGATCCCGCCACTGCATCGCCTTCAACAGCGGCACGTCCGCCCTGCACGGCGCGGTGGCGGCGGCCGGCGTCGAGCCGGGGGACGAGGTGGTGGTGCCGGCGTTCACCTTCATGGCTTCGGCCGCCGCGGTGGTCCATCACCAGGGGCTGCCGGTGTTCGTCGACGTCGACCCCCGCACGTTCACCCTGGATCCGGCGCTGCTCGCCGAGAAGATCACCGATCGGACGCGGGCGATCATGGCCGTCCACCTGAGCGGCCTGCCCGCCGCCATGGACGAGATCCTGGCCATCGCGCGGCCGCGCGGCATCAAGGTGATCGAAGATCTGTCGCAGGCTGCCGGAGCGATTTACAAGGGGCGAAAAGTCGGGTCGATCGGCGACGTCGGCGCCTGCAGCATCATGGCGGGAAAGAACCTGCCGACCGCCGGCGAGGGCGGCCTGCTGACCACCGACGATGCCGATCTGCGCAATCGCGCCGATCAGCTGAAGATGTTCGGCGAACGGGTCACCGACTCCGGCCGGCGCGAGTTCAACGTCGCCACCTACTCGTGGAACTACCGCTTCAGCTCGATCCTGGCGGCCTTCACGTCGAGCCAGCTGCGGCGCCTGGACGACAACACCTTGCGGGTGCAGGAGGGGGCGCGCTACCTGGCCGACGGGATGTCCGAGATCCCCGGCCTGCTGCCGCCCCTGGTGCCCGCGGGGAGCACGCACGCGTATCACCACTTCCGCTTCCGGGTCGATCCGCAGGCCGCCGGCATCGACCTGCCGGCCGGCCGGTTCCGCAAGGCGCTGCAGGATTTGGTCAGCGCGGAAGGGGTGCCGCTCAAGCAGTATCAGAACCGGCCGGTGCCCGGCCAGTGGATGTTCCAGGAGACGCGCGGCTGTCCCTTCGACTGCGATCACGCCAGCCACAAGGTGCGCTACGACATCCACGACTATCCGCGCACCCTGGACGCCATCCGCAGCTCGCTGGTGATCGGCAATCGCCTGTGCATGGCGACTTTCTTCGAACGCCGCAACCTGGACCTGTACCTGGACGCCTTGCACAAGGTTTTCAGCCATCGCGACGAGCTGGTCGCCTACGGCCGTGCGCTCGAGTACCAGGAACCGTGGGAGGAGGACCTCCGGGTCGCCTGACCGTGCCGGACCCGAGAGGACACGACGACATGGGAGATACCGCCGCCATCGCCACCGCCACCGCCACCGCCACCGCCGCGGGCCAGGACGCCGCTGCCGGCGAACGCCTGGCGGACCTCGCCGCCCTCGCCGCCCTCAAATCCGCCGCCGACACCCTGCGCCGCCACATCGTCAACATGGCGGCGGATTCCGGCGCCCACGTCGGCGGTTCCATGTCGGTGGTCGAGATCCTTGCGGTGCTGTATTTCGACGGCGTGCTGCGGGTCGATCCGGCGCAGCCCCAGGCCGGCGGACGCGACTACCTGATCTTCAGTAAAGGACATGCCAGCTCGGCGCTGTACGCCGCGCTGGCCGAGCGCGGCTTCTTCCCGGCGTCCGAGCTCGCCTCCTACAAACAGATGGGGAGCCACCTGGCCGGCCATCCGTCCAAGAGCATCCCCGGCGTCGAGCTGGCGACCGGTTCGCTGGGTCATGGCCTGGCGGTGGGCAACGGCATCGCGCTGGCAGGCAAGCACGACGGCGGCGCCCATCGCGTCTTCGTGGTGATGGGCGACGGCGAATGCCAGGAGGGCGTGGTCTGGGAGGCGGCGATGGCCGCGGCGCACTACCGGCTGGACAACCTGGTCGCGATCGTCGACCGCAACGGCGTGCAGGAGGACGGCCCGACGGAAACGATCATGTCCCTGGAGCCGTTCGCCGAGAAGTGGCGCGCCTTCGGTTGGGAAGTGCGGGAGGTGGACGGTCACGACGTGGCCGCGCTGTCCCGCGAGCTGCACGCGGTGCCGTTCGCGGCGGGCAAGCCGTCGCTGCTGCTCGCCCGCACGGTCAAGGGCAAGGGGCTGTCGTTCGCCGAGAACACCCATACCTGGCACTACGGCAAGCTGAGCTCGGCGCAGCGGGACCAGGCGCTCGCCGAGATCGCGGCCAGCCGCGCCGGCGAAGGCGGGGCATGACGGCAGTCAGCTTGGGATGGACGGCGCCCGCCGGCCTCACGGCGGTGGCGGCCAGCCGCCTGGCGCAGTGCGAGCTGGCGCGCGAGGACGGCCGATTTTTCTCGCTCGAGGCCAGGCCCGGCGATGCCGCCGGCTGGCCGTTCCGCGCCGAGTTCCCCGAGCGCTACGTCGCCTGGCCCGGCGCCGAGGCCAGCCTGATCGGCGCCGCCGGCGGCCTGGCGCTGGCCGGCAAGATCCCGCTCGTCAACCTGTTTTCGTCCTTCGCCCTGATCCGCGCCTGCGAGCAGGTGCGGCTCGATCTCTGCTATCACCAGGCTGACGCCAAGCTGTTCGGCGGCATCGGCAGCGCGGGGGCCGCGGACCAGGGCTTTCCGGAGCCCGCCCGGCTGGCGCTCGAAGACCTCGCCGTGGCGCGCAGCATGCCCAACATGACGGTGATCGCGCCCGCCGATGCCACCGCCGCCTACCATGCGACCCTTGCCGCCGGCCGCCATGCCGGTCCGGTCTACCTCCGGCTGGCCCGCGACGCCGCGCCGCGGGTCTATGGCGACGCCGGCCGCGACGGCGCCGGCGGCGGGTTCGAGATCGGCAAGGGCATCGTGCTGCGCCAGGGGTCCGACCTGACGCTGGTCGCCGCCGGCGCCGGCGTGGTGGCGGAGAGCCTGACCGCCGCGGCGCTCCTGGAGCGCGACGGCATCGCCGCCCGCGTCATCGATCTGCACACCGTCAAGCCGGTCGACCGCGCGCTGCTGGCGCAGGCGGCCGCGGAGACCGGGCTGATCGTCACCGTCGAAGAGCACCCGGTGCAGGGAGGCCTGGGCGGCGCCGTGGCCGAGGCGCTGGGCGATGAATACCCGGTGGCGATGCGCATCCTGGGCATCCGCGACGGCTGCCGCGAGCGCACGGGAACGCGAGAGGAGCGTCTGCGCCGCTACGGCCTGGACGCCGCGGCGATCGCCGCCAGCGCCGCCAGCGCCCGCCAGGCGCTCGGCGGGCGGGAGCGCCGGGGAAGGTGAATCCGATGGGGCTCAGCATGTCCGACACCGCCGCCGGCCCGGCCCTGGGCTCGCCGGAATGGATCGCCGCCTACAGCCTTTCGAGCCGCACCGCCTGCCGCAAGGCGCAGCTCGACCTGGCGCGCGTCGAACCGCGCCTGTTTTCGCTCGAAGGCGACCTGGGCCAGTACATGGTCCCCTTCCATCGCGAGTTTCCCGACCGCTTCGTGCAGATCGGCATCGCCGAGGGCGACCTGGTGGGCACGGCGGTGGGCATGGCGCTCGGCGGCAAGATCCCGTTCGTCAACACCTTCGCTTCCTTCCTGTCGATGCGCGCCTGCGAGCAGGTGCGCTTTGCCGTTGCATCGCAAGGCGCCAACGTCAAGCTGGTGGGCTATGTCGCGGGTCTGTCGGCGTGCTTCGCCGGTCCCTCCCACCACTGCGTCGAAGACATGGCCATCCTGCGCTCGCTGCCCAACCTGGTGATCCTGTCGCCGGCCGACGCGGTCGAGACCTACAAGGCGACCTGGGCGGCGGCGGCGTGGGACGGCCCGGTCTACCTGCGGCTGGGCAGGGCCGACACGCCGCAGGTCTACTTCGGCGACTACGAGCTGACGATCGGCAAGGCCGTGCAGCTGGCCGCGGGAGACGACCTGGCGCTCCTCGCCACCGGCAACCAGATGGTCGCCGAGGCGGTCGCCGCGGGCAAGCGCCTGGCGGCTTTGGGCATCGCGGCGCGGGTGCTCAACGTGCACACCGTCAAGCCGCTGGACCGCGAAGCGGTGCTTGCCGCCGCCGCCACCGGTGCGGTGGTGACGGTCGAGGACCACAACGTCCTGGGCGGCCTCGGCGGCGCAGTGGCCGAGCTGCTGGCGCAGGAGGCGCCGGTGCCGCTCGAGCGCGTGGGAGTGCGAGACTGTTTCTGCAGCACCGTCGGACCCTACGAGGAGATGTTGGCGCATTACGGCATGGACGCGGCGGCGATCGCGGCCGCGGCGCTGCGCGTCCTGGAGCGCAAGCGGCTGGGCCGCCGGCGGGACCTCCTGCCGGCAGAAAATTGAACGCAATCGTGCGAAGGAGCTCAGGCCAGCATGATATTCACCCCGGACTTCGTCTTCATCCACTTTACAAAGACGGGCGGGACGTACGTGACGAAGATGCTCGCCCGTCTCTACGGCGACCGCTTCGTCGACGTCGACCAGCACGCGACGTGCAGCGACGTGCCGCAGGAACACCGCGGCAAACCGCTGCTTTCGACAGTACGCAATCCTTACGATCGCTACGTGTCGCAATACCGCTACGGGTGGTGGAAGATCTCGCCGCACGAGTATTGCGGCGAGGCGGCGATGCGCGAAATGTATCCTCACTACCCCGACATCACCTTCGCCGAGTTCCTGGAGCTGGCCAATACCAGGTTCGTGAGCTGCCACCGCGGCTCCCCCAACGGCTTCGTCAACGACAACTTCCCGCCCGAACGCCGGCTGGGCTGGCACACCGAAAGCTTCATCCGTTTCTATTTCCACGATCCGCGCCAGGTCTACGCGCGGCTCGACGAGCAAGCCATCGCCAGCGGCAGCTACCGCGGCGACATGTACGACGTCCGCTTCCTGCGCACCGACAACCTGCGGCGCGAGCTGCACGACTACCTGCTCGGCGTGGGGCACAGCCCGGAGGATCTGGCGTTCATCCTCGCCTCCGAGAAGGTGCTGCCGGACGACGGCCTGGTGAGACCGCAGCACGACCCGTGGCAGAGCCATTACACCCCAACGCTCCAAGAGTTCGTGCGAACTCGCGAGCGGCTCATCTTTGATCGATTTCATGATTTCGATCAGTGATGGACGGCATCGCTTGTGACGATCGCGGCGGGCTCGCATCCTTGTCCCGCTTCGCTACGGCAGTGATACCTAAGTCTATGGGTAGCAAGTGGGTTCCAAGTCGGTAACAAGTCGGTAGCAACCGATTGCGCCGATCGATGCCGGTCGATGCCGATCTGATGACCAGGGCATGAACAGGATGGAGGATTGACCCCGATGGGGAGCGTCTGGCGGGATGTGCGCTACGGACTGCGGCAGCTGGTCGCGGACAAGGTGTTTTCGGTTGCCGCGATCCTCACCCTGGCCTTGGGACTCGGTGCCGCGATCACCATCTTCACCGTCGTCAACGCAGTGCTGTTGCAAAGGGTTCCCTATCGCTCCCCGGAGCGGCTGGTGATCTTACAGGGCAGCGACAGCGACAACGGCACGATTCAGCAGGTGTCGATCTCGCAGACCGACGTGGCGGACTGGCGCGAGCGGAGCACGGTCTTTTCCGGCCTGTCGGTGTGGGGCAGCCTGGCCTTCAACCTGGAGCAGGGCGAACGGTCGCAGCGCCTGTCGGCCGAGCTGGTCAATCAGAACTACTTCGCGCTGCTCGGGGTGAAGCCCGCGCTGGGCCGCTTCTTCGATCCCGAGGAAGACTTGAAGCCCCTGGAGCGGTATGTCGTCGTGCTCGGCTACGACCTCTGGCGGAGCTCCTTTGGCGCCGATCCGGCGATCCTTGGCCGCAAGCTGCAGTTCAACGGCATGTCCTACCAGGTCGTCGGCGTGGGGCCGCGGGACTTCCACGGCCTGTCGGACAAGGCCGATCTGTGGGTGCCGTCGATGCTGCCGCCGATCCGCTCGTTCGTGACCTCGCGCGGCTTTCGCTGGGCGTCGGGCGTCGGGCAGCTCAAGCCGGGCGTCAGCCTGAGCCAGGCGCAGCAGCAGATGCACGGTGTCACGGACGCTCTCGACAAGGAGATGCCCGACACCAATCACGGGTTCGGCGTCACTCTCACCCCGATCAAGGAATACCTGCTGGGCGAGATGCGCGGCGGCCTGCTGGTGCTGACCGTCGGCGCGGCGCTGCTGCTGCTGATGGCCTGCATCAACGTCGGCAACCTCCTGCTGACGCGGGCCGCTGCCCGCCAACGCGCCTGGAGCATCCAGGTGGCGCTGGGGGCCAGCCGCCGCCGCTTGATCCGCCAGCTGTTGACCGAGAGCCTCCTGCTGTCGCTGTGCGGCGCCGTCGCCGGGTTTCTCCTGGCGCAGTGGGCCACCCGCGCCTTGATCGCCGTCAGCGGCATCAAGTTCCCGAGCTTCGTCCACATCGGCGTGTCGCCGGAGGTGATCGCGGTGACTCTGGGCCTGGCGGTCGTCTGCGGCGTGGCGTTCGGGCTGGCGCCGATCCGGGTGAGCTTTCGCTCCGACCTCACCGCGAGCCTGGGCCGCAACGACAAGCTGCCGCCGAGCCGCGGCTGGAACCGCTTCCAGAACGTCCTGGTCGTGGTCCAGGTGGCGTTGGCCCTGACGCTGTCGGTCGATTCCGTCCTCATGGCCAAGAGCTTTCGCAAGATGATCGGCGAAGACCTGGGGTTCCGCCCGGCGAACATCCTGAGCTACCGCGTCGACATGCGCGGGTCGCGCTACGACAGCGAGGCCTTTGTCACCAAGCTGCTGGGTCAGGAATACCTGCCCCGCGTCGCGGCCGTGCCGGGCGTGCAGCAGGTGGCGATGGCGGACCCGACGGTGCCGACGGACCAGCTGGTCGAACGGTTCATCACCATCGAGGACCACGACAGCAACGCGGCCAACGGCGCCTACCCGGCCCTGGTGCACGCGGTCAGTCCGCAGTATTTCGACATCTTCCGCATACCGATCTTGAGCGGCCGCAGCTTCAACGAGCACGACACCGGCACCTTCGCCGTGATCGTCAGCAAGGCCATGGCGGACCAGCAGTGGCCGGGCAAGAGCCCGATCGGCAGGCGTCTCAAGCTGGGCGCGCGCGTCGGCGGGCCGGCGATCAACTGGCTCACCGTCGTGGGGGTCGCCGGCGAAGTCAAGTATCAAGGCTTTGGGGCCGGGGCGCCGCCGGCGCCCGACATCTACGTGTCGCTGCTGCAGTTCATCTTTCGCCCGCCGCTGACCATCAACTTCCTGGTCCGGCCGCAGCCGGGCGTTTCGACGGCGCAGCTGCGGCAGGCCCTGCACCGGCAGATGGTGGGGATCGATCCCGAGGTGCCGGATTACGACGTCGCCACCATGGACGATCGCCTGGCCCGCCAGACCGACAAGGAGAGGTTCCAGCTCATCCTGATCGACGTCTTCGCCATCCTGGCGCTGCTCCTGGCGGCCATCGGCATCTATGGCGTGATCTCCTACGGCGTGGCGCAGAGAAGGGCCGAGATCGCCGTGCGCATGTCGCTGGGGGCCGACCGCCGCAGCATCGTCGGCATGGTGGTCGGACGCGGCGCCGTGCTGACCGCGGTGGGGCTCGGCCTGGGGCTGCTGGCGGTCTTCGCCTTGAGCCCGCTGCTGGTCAGCCTGCTGTACAAGACCAGCATCGCCGATCCGTGGAGCCTGCTGGGCACCTCGGCCGGCCTGTTCGCCATCACGCTCGTCGCCAACTACATCCCGGCGCGCCGCGCCGCGACCTTGGATCCGATGATGGGTCTGCGCTAGCGCTGGGACGAAGGCGCAGGCGATGCAGGTTACAGAGGCCACGGGCGGGCTGGCGGTCGCAGAGCTCCACGCACCGCACGAGCATCCGGTCGAAGCCTTCCTGCAGGCGGCGCTGGCGCGGGTTCTGGGGTGCGACCCCGCCCGCATCGACCGCGCGACGCCGATGGCGTCCTACGGCCTCGATTCGCTGGCGGCGGTCGAGCTGTGCCACGCGGTCGAGGAGGAGCTCGGGGCGGCGCTGGATGTCGCGGACCTGCTGTCCGGCTGTTCCATCGCGGAGGCGGCGCGGCAGGTGGCGGCGCTCGGCGCCGCCGCAAACGGTGCCCGGCAGCGCGGGGCGCCCGGCGATCGCGCCGGCTTCTCCCCCGCCCTCGCCGCCGCCGAATTCCCGCTCAGCCTGGGCCAGCAGGCGCTGTGGATCCTGCATGGGCTGGCGCCCGAAAGCGCCGCCTACGTCATCGCCGGCGCCGCGCGGCTGGTCGGGGGCGTCGATGCGGCGGCCCTGGGCCGCGCCGTCCGCACCCTGGTGGCACGCCACCCGGCGCTGCGCACGACGTTCGCCAACGGGCCTGGCGGGCCGGTCCAGCGCGTGCATCCGCCGGCGGCGCCGGCAGCGGCCGCGTGGGCGCGCGAGGACGCCGCGGGCTGGAGCGGCGAGGAGCTCGCGCGGCGCGTGCGGCAGGCGGCGTTTCGCCCGTTCGACCTGGAGCACGGCCCGGTGCTGCGCGCCGTGCTGTTCGATCGCGGACCGCGCGAGCCCGCGGCGAGCGTGCTGGTCCTGGCGGTGCACCACATCGCCGCCGACTTCTGGTCGCTGGCGGTGCTGCTGCGCGAGCTGGGGGAGCTCTACGCCGGCGGCGGCGCCGCCGCCCTGGCCGCTCCCGGCGTGCACGTCGCCGACCTGGTGGCGCGGCAGCGGCAGGAGCTGGCGGCCGGGCGGTACGACCCGATGCTGGCGGCGGCGCGGCGGCAGCTGGCCGGCGCGCCGCCGCTCGACCTGCCGCTGGACCGCCCGCGGCCGGACCTGCAGACCTTCCGCGGCGCGCGGGTGGGCGGCCGCCTGGGCCGCGACCTGGCGCTGGCCGCCGCCGCCCTGGCGCGGCGCTGCGACGCGACGCTCTTCACGGTGCTGCTGGCCGCCTTCGAGGTGCTCCTGGCGCGCCACGGGGGGCAGGAGGACTTCCTGGTCGGAACGCCGACCGCGGGCCGCTCGTCGCGCGCGCTGGCCGGCCTGGTCGGCTACCTGGTCAACCCGGTGCCGCTGCGGGCCGACCTGGCGGCCGACCCCGACGTCCTGACGCTGGTGGCCCGGGCGCGCCGCGCCACGCTCGACGGGTTGGCGCGGCAGGACCTGCCGTTCACCCTGCTGGCCGAGGGGCTGGCGGAGGCGCGCGATCCGAGCCGTCCGGCGGTGTTCCAGGCCATGCTCGTGCTCGAACGTTCGCCGGTGCCGGAGCTGGAAGGCCTGGCTGCCTTCGCCCTGGGCGAGGGCGGCGCCCGCGTCCGCCTCGGCGCCGCCGGCGCCGCTCCGACCGGCGGCGAGCTGACGCTCGAGTCGGTCGCCCTGGAGCGGTCCGCGGCCCAGGTGGACCTCACGCTGCTCGCCGCCGAGATCGGCGGCGACCTGGCCGCCGCCTTCGAATGGAACCTCGACCTGCTGGACGCCGCGACGGCGCGGCGCATGTTCGGCCATCTGGTCAACCTGTTGACCGCGATGACCCGCCATCCGGAGCGGCGTCTTTCGGCGCTGCCGATGCTCGGCCCGGCCGAGGTGCAGCAGGTCGTGCGCGAGTGCAACGACACCGGCCTGGCGCTGGGCGGGGAGTGCCTGCACCAGCTGATCGAAGCGCAGGTCGAGCGCACTCCGGGAGCGCCGGCGGTGGTCTTCGCCGGCGAGACCCTGACCTACCGCGAGCTGAACGCCCGCGCCAACCGGCTGGCTCTGCACCTGGCGCGGCTGGGGGTGGGGCCGGAGGTGCGGGTGGGGCTCTGCCTGGAGCGGTCGGCCGAGCTGATCGTGGCCCTGGTCGCGACGCTCAAGGCGGGCGGCGCCTTCGTGCCGATCGACCCGTCCTACCCCGCGCCGCGGATCGCCCACATGCTCGGCGACGCCCGCGTGTCCGTGGCGCTCACCGAGGAGCGGATCGCCCCCTTGCTGCCGCCTGGGGCCGCCCGCACCGTGCTGCTCGACGGCGGCGGCGACCACGACGCGGCCTGGCGGAGCGGACCCGATCCCGGCAACCCGGCCGCGGGTGGCGGCGGCCCGCTGCGCCTGGCGTACGTCCTGTACACCTCGGGCTCGACCGGCGAGCCCAAGGGGGCGATGAACAGCCATGGCGCCATCGTCAACCGCTTGCGGTGGATGCAGGAGACGTTCCGGCTGACGGCGGCGGACAGGGTGCTGCAAAAGACTCCGGCCAGCTTCGACGTCTCGGTCTGGGAGTTCTTCTGGCCGCTCGCGACCGGCGCCTGCCTGGTGGTGGCGCGGCCCGGCGGGCACCTGGACCCCCCCTACCTGCGCGACGAGATCGCCCGCGCCGGCGTCACCACCGTGCACTTCGTCCCCTCCCTGCTGCAGGTCTTCCTGGAGCAGCCGGGGCTGGAGGCCTGCGCCGGCCTGCGCCGTGTGCTGGTGAGCGGCGAGGCTCTCGGGCGCGATCTTGCCGAGCGCTTCCAAGAGCGCCTGGGACGGCTGGGGAGCGAGCTGCACAACCTGTACGGTCCGGCGGAAGCGGCGGTGGACGTCACATGGTGGCCCTGCGCGGCCGCCGGCGACGCGCGCCCGGTGCCGATCGGCAGGCCGATCGACAACGTCCAGATCCACCTGCTGGACCGCCACCTGCGGCCGGTTCCCATCGGCGTCGCCGGCGAGCTGCACATCGCCGGCGTGCAGGTGGCGCGCGGCTACCTGGGCCGCCCGCGGCTGTCGGCCGAGCGGTTCATCCCGGACCCGTTCGCAGCCGAGCCGGGCAGGCGGCTCTACCGCACCGGCGACCTGGTGCGGCGGCGCGCCGGCGGCGAGCTGGAGTTCCTGGGGCGTCTGGACCACCAGGTCAAGATCGGCGGCGTCCGCATCGAGCTGGGAGAGATCGAGCACGCCCTGGCCGGCCATCCGGCGGTGCGCGAGGCGGTGGTGCTGGCGCGCCGCAGGGGCGGCAACCTGCGCCTGGTCGCCTACGTGGTCCCGGCGACGCCGGAAGTCCCGGCAGCGGCGGCGGACGGCGCGCCCGACGCCGCGGCGCTGCGCGCGCACCTGGTGGGGAAGCTGCCGGCGACGATGATCCCCGCCGTCTGGGTGTTCCTGCCCAGCCTGCCGCTGTCGCCGAGCGGCAAGGTGGACCGCAAGGCGCTCCCCGAGCCGGACCAGGAAGCGGCCATGGCGCCCTGGGCGCCGCCGGCAACGGCCGCCGAAAAGGCGCTGGCGGCGATCTGGTGCGAGGTCCTGGGGCGCCAAGGCGTCGGCGTGCACGACAACTTCTTCAGCCTGGGCGGCGATTCGATCCTCGGCGTCCAGGTGCTGACGCGGGCCGCGCAGGCCGGCCTGCAGCTGACGCCGCGCCAGGTCTTCCGCCATCCCACGATCGCCGAGCTGGCCGCCGTCGCCGCGCCGATCGCCGCCGCCCCCGATGCGGACGACGCGGACGATGCGCACGATGAGGACGATCCCGCCCAGCGCGCGGCGCCGGCCGCCCTCGACGCCGCCGCATCCGGCCTGTCCGAACGCGACCTGCAGCGGTTGCTGAGCAGGCTCGTCCAGGGCGAGCAGGAGCCGGGTCGATGAGACCGGAGAACCTGGAGTCGGTATACCGGCTGTCGCCGGTGCAGGCGGGCATCCTGTTTCACGTCCTGCACGATCCGCAAGGCGGGCTCTATGGCCGGCAGCTGGTGGTCGAGCTTGCCGGCACCCTGGATGTGGAGCGGCTGGCGCAGGCCTGGGCCGGCCTGCTCGAACGCCACGCGGTGCTGCGGACCTCGTTTCACTGGCAGGAGGTGGCGCACCCGGTGCAGGTCGTCGCCCGCCAGGTGGCGCTGCCCTGGGAAGAGCTGGACTGGCGACAGCTGACCGCCGCGGAGCGCCAGCAGGCGATGGCGGAGCTGCTGCGCGCCGACCTGGCGCGGGGCTTCGACCTGGAGCGCCCGCCGCTGCTGCGTCTGACGCTGGTGCGCACCGGCGAGGCCGCCTGGGAGCTGATCTGGACCTTCCATCACCTGATCCTCGACGGCTGGTCGCTGCTGCTGCTGCTGCGCGAGGTGTTCGCGAGCTACGCGGCGCTCTGCCAGGGGACGCGGCCGGCGGTCGCCAAAACGGTCCCTTACAAGGATTTCGTCGCCTGGCAGGAGCGCCAGGACGGGGCTGCCGCGGAGCGCTTCTGGCGCCAGCTGCTGGCGGGGTTCGCGGCGCCGACGCCGCTGCCGGTCGTGGCGCCGCCCGCGGTTGCAGCGGCGTCCGGGCATCGCTCGTACGAAGAGCGCAGCGTCGAGCTCGCGGCGGAGACCACCGCCGCGCTGGCGCGGGCGGCGCGGCGGCATGGGCTGACCGTCAACACGCTCTTGCAGGGAGCCTGGGCGGTGCTGCTGTCGCGCTACAGCCAGGAAGCCGACGTGGTGTTCGGCACCACGGTGTCCGGTCGCTCGGCGCCGCTGGCGGGGATCGAAGCCATGGTCGGGCTGCTCATCAACACCCTGCCGCAGCGGGTGCGGGTCGAGGACGGCCGCGCGCTGCTGCCCTGGCTGCGGGACCTCCAGCAGGCGCAGAGCGAGCTGCTGCAGCACGAGCACCATTCGCTCGCCGCGGTGCAGGGGTGGAGCGAGCTGCCGCGCGGGCTGCCGCTGTTCGACAGCATCGTGGTGTTCCAGAACCTGCCGATCGAAACGATCCTGGACCAGGGCTTCGTCGGCTCGCTGCCGCTGCGCCTCGCGGTGCGCCGCGGCGGCGAGCCGCTCAACTACCCGCTCACCCTGATCGCCTTTGAAGGCGACCGGCTGGATCTCCGCCTGAGCTTCGAGCGCGGGCGGGTGGAAGCCGCGGCGGCGGTGCGCATGCTGTGGCATTTGCGGTCGCTGCTCGCGGGGATGGCCGCGCTCGCCGCCAGCCCGCACGCGGTGCTGGCCGATCTCTCTCCCTGGAGCGCGGCGGAGCGGCAGCAGCTGCTGGCCGAATGGAACAGCGGCCCCGCCGTGCCGGTGGCTTGCGGCAGCCTGGCGGCGCACTTTGCGGCGGTGGCGGCCGAGCGGCCGCAGGCGGTGGCGGTGGTGTGCGCCGAGGCGCACCTGTCCTACGGCGAGCTGGCGGCCCGCGGCCGGCGCCTGGCGCGCCACCTGCGCCGTTGCGGGGTGATGCCGGGCGAGGCGGTGGCGCTGCTGCTCGAACGGTCGCCGGAGATGGTGGCGGCGATCCTGGGCGTGCTGGCGGCCGGCGCTGCCTACGTGCCGCTCGATCCGGCCTATCCGGAGGAGCGGCTGTCGTTCATCCTGGCTGACAGCGGGGCGCGCGTGGTGGTGATGGACGACGCGCTCGCGTCGCGCCTGCCGCTGCCCGCGGGGGTGCGGCGGGTGGCGCCGTCCGGCGGCGCGGCGGAGCAAGACGGCCAGGAGATCGGCGACGCCGCGGCGGCCGTCGGACCGGACGACCTGGCGTACGTGATCTACACCTCCGGCTCGACCGGCCGGCCGAAGGGGGTGGGGGTGACGCATGGCAACGTCCTGCGCCTGCTCACCTCGACCGCCGACGATTTCGCCATCGGCGCGCGCGACGTCTGGACGCTCTTTCATTCCTACGCCTTCGATTTCTCGGTATGGGAGCTGTGGGGGGCGCTGGCCGCCGGCGGACGGCTGGTCCTGGTGCCCTGGGCGGTGAGCCGGACGCCCGAGACGTTCCGGCAGCTGTTGATCCGCGAAGGGGTGACGGTGCTCAACCAGACCCCCTCGGCGTTCGGCCAGCTCATCGCGGTGGACGAGGCGGCGGCCAGGACGGCCGGCGGCGAGGGCGACCTGTGCGGCCTGCGCCTGGTGATCTTCGGCGGCGAGGCCCTGGAGCCGCGCCTGCTGCGGCCCTGGATCGCCCGCCACGGCGACGAGTCGCCGTGCCTGGTCAACATGTACGGCATCACCGAGACGACGGTGCACGTGACCCTGCGCCGGGTCGGCATCCGCGACCTGGAGGCGGGCAGCCGCATTGGCCGGCCGATCGCCGACCTGGCGGTCTACCTGCTCGATCGCTGCCTGGAGCCGGTGCCGGTGACCGTCACGGGCGAGATCTTCGTCGGCGGGGCGGGAGTGGCGCGCGGCTATCCGGGACGCCCGGACCTGACGGCCGAGCGGTTCGTCCCCGACCCGTTCGGCGGCGCCGCGGGTGCGCGGCTCTACCGCTCGGGCGACCTGGCGCGCCACCGTGCCGACGGCGACCTGGAATACCTGGGGCGGCTCGATCACCAGGTGAAGGTGCGGGGCTTCCGCATCGAGCTCGCGGAGATCGAGCTGGCCCTGGCGAGCTTCGCCGGGGTGGCGGACGCGGCGGTGGTGCTGCGCCGCGGCCTGGCGGGGGGCGACGGGCTGGTCGCCTACCTGGTGGCGGAGCCCGGCGCCGATCCGCGGGGTGCGGCGCTGCGCGATCATCTGAAGAGCCGGCTGCCCGACTACATGATCCCGGTGCAGGTGGTGCTCCTGGCGGCGCTGCCGCTCACCGCCAACGGCAAGCTGGACCGCAGATGGCTGGCGGAGCTGGCGCCGCTGGACGCTGGCGGGGCTGGGCACGCCGACCCGGCGTCAGGGCCGCGCCCGCGCACGCCGGTCGAGGAGCTGGTGGGCGACCTTTTCGCCCAGGTCCTGGCGGTGCAGGAGGTGGGCGCGGACGCCGACTTCTTCGCCCTGGGCGGCCATTCGCTGCTCGCCACGCAGCTGCTGTCGCGGATGCGGGACGCTTTCCGGGTCGAGCTGCCGATGCGGGCGATCTTCGAGCAGCCGACGGTGGCCGGCCTGGCGCGGGAGATCGCCAAGGCGTCCAACCTGGGCGGCGCCGTGCCGCCGCCGCTGGTGCGCGGCGAGCGCGCGGCCGACGAACGACCTGCCGGAAGTGCCGCGACAGGCGAAAGCCGCGGCCCCCTGTCCTTCGCCCAGCAGCGGCTGTGGTTCGTCGACCAGCTGGAAGGCGGGTCGCTCTACAACGTGCAGGCCGCGCTGGCGGTGAGCGGCGAGCTGTCGGTCGCCTTGCTGTCGCGGGTGCTGGCGGAGGTGGTGCGCCGCCACGAGGTCCTGCGGACCGTGTTCCGCGCCGGCGGCGGCCAGCCGCGGCAGGTGATCCTGCCGCCGGCCGGCGTCGCGGTGCCCGTCGCCGACCTGACGGCCCTGGCCGCGGCGCGGCGGCAGCCGGCCGCGTCGAGTCTAGTGGCGGACCTGGCGCAGCGGCCGTTCGACCTGGCGCGCGGGCCGCTGCTGCGGGTGGGGCTGTTGCGCCTGGAGCAGACGGAGCACGTGCTGTTCCTGGCCCTCCACCACATCGTCAGCGACGGCTGGTCGCTCGGCGTGCTGGTGCGGGAGGTGACGGCCCTGTACACCGCCTTTGCCGCCGGTCAGCCGTCGCCGCTCGCACCGCTGCCGGTGCAGTACGCCGACTTCGCGTCCTGGCAGCGGCGCTGGCTCGCCAGCGCCACCGATGCGAGCGATGCCGGCGAAGCCCTCAGCGTGCTGGACCGGGAGCTGCGGTACTGGCGCTCCCACCTGGCCGGGGCGCCGGCGGTGCTGGATCTGCCCACCGACCGGCCGCGCCCGGCGCTGCGCAGCATCCACGGGGCGGTCCGCCCGCTGGCGCTCGGGCCGCGGCTGTCGGCGGACCTGGCGGCGCTGTCGCGGCGCGAGGGAGCGACGCTCTTCATGACCCTGGCGTCGGCGCTGAGCGTGCTGCTGTCGCGCTTCGCGGGGCAGAGCGACTTCACCCTGGGCACGGTGGTGGCCGGCCGTCACCACCTGGAGATCGAGGGGTTGATCGGGTTCTTCGTCAACACCCTGGTGCTGCGGCCGGAGTTGGCCGGCGAGCCGCGCTTTACCGAGCTCCTGACCCGCATGCGGCGGGAGGCGCTGGAAGCCTACGCCCACCAGGACCTGCCGTTTGAAAGGTTGGTGGAAGACCTGGCGCCGGAGCGCAGCCTGGCCCACACGCCGCTGTTCCAGGTGATGTTCGCCTGGCAGAACGCGGCGCTGGGCGAACTCGCGCTGCCGGGGCTGCGGCTGGCGCCCCGGGCGGTCGCGGACCAGACCGCCAAGTTCGATCTGACCCTGTCGCTCGCGGACAGCGGCTCGGCGATCGCCGGCGACATCTCCTACGCGCGGGACCTGTTCGACGCCGTGACGATCGAGCGGCTGGCGGCGGCCCTGCAGGTGCTGCTGGCGGCGGTGGTCGCGGAACCCGAGCTGCCGATCTCGCGGCTGCCGCTGTGGGATGCCGGGCAACGGCACCAGATGGTGGTCGAGTGGAACGCCACGGGCACGGACTGGCCGTCCGCCAGCACGCTGCCGGAGCTGTTCGCCCTGCAGGCGGCGGCCCATCCGCGGCGGCTCGCCTGGGAGCTCGGCGCTGAAGAGCTGTCGTACGCAGAGCTGGCCGTCCGCGCCGACGCGGTGGCGCGCTACCTCCGGCGGCAGGGGGTGGGGTCCGGGGACGTGGTGGGGGTCAGTCTGGAGCGTTCGGGAGCCGTGCTGGTGGCGATGCTGGGGATCGTCAAGGCCGGCGCCGCCTACCTGCCGCTCGACGCGGACTACCCGGCCGAGCGTCTGGCGTGGATGCTCGCCGACAGCGGCGCGCCGGTGGTGCTCACCCAGGAGAGCCTGGCGCCGCGCCTGCCGGCGGCGGGGCCGCGGGTGGTGCGGCTCGACACGCAGTGGGAAGAGATCGCCGCCGCCCCTGCGGCCGGTGCAGCGGGTGTGGCCGGTGCAGCCGGCCAGGCGGGCGTCACGCCTGCGCCTGGCGCCGGGACCGCGGCGCCCGCGCCGCACCCGGAGGACCCGGCCTACGTGATGTACACGTCGGGTTCGACGGGGCGGCCCAAGGGCGTGGCGGTGCCGCACCGGGCCGTGGTCCGCCTGGTCCTGGCGACCGATTATGTCGACCTGCAGGCAGCCGGCCGCATCGCGCAGCTGTCCAACCTGGCGTTCGACGCGGCGACGTTCGAGATCTGGGGCGCGCTGCTGGGCGGCGCGACGCTGGTGGGGGTGCCGCAGGAGGTGCTGCTGTCGCCGGCCGACCTGGCGGCCCACCTGGCGGCGGCGCGCGTCCGGGTGCTGTTCCTGACCACGGCGCTGTTCAACCAGGTGGCGCAGCAGGTGCCGGGCGCTTTCGCCGCCCTGGACACCGTGCTGTTCGGCGGCGAGGCGGGCGATCCGGAGGCGGTGCGCAAGGTCCTGGCCGGCGGCGCGCCGCGGCGCCTGGTGAACGCCTACGGGCCGACGGAAAACGCCACCTTCAGCACCTGGTACCGGGTCGGAGCGTTGGCGGCGCAGGCGGTGACGGTGCCGATCGGGCGGCCGATCGCCAACAGCCGGGCGTACGTGCTGGACGCCGGGTTGCAGCCGGTGCCGCTGGGCGGCGTCGGCGACCTGTACCTGGCCGGCGCGGGGTTGGCGCTGGGCTATTGGCGGCAGCCGGAGCTGACGGCGGAGCGGTTCGTGGAGAGCCCGGCGCTGCCGGGTGAGCGGCTGTATCGGAGCGGCGACCGGGCTCGCCTGCTGGCGGAGGGCAACCTGGAGTTCCGCGGCCGTGACGACCAGCAGGTCAAGCTGCGCGGCTTCCGCATCGAGCTGGGCGAGATCGAGCTGGCGCTGACGGCGATCGCGGGGGTCGGCGAAGCGGCGGTGGTGCTGCGCGGCGACCTGGCGGGCGGCCGGGGCCTGGTCGCCTACGTGGTGCCGGCGGCTCCGGTCGGCGCGAGCAGCGCGGACGGTGTGGGCGCCGCGGGCTGGCCGGCCGAGCTGCGGCAGGCGCTGGCCGGCCAGCTGCCGGCGTACATGGTGCCGGCTCACGTGGTGCCCCTGGCGGCGCTGCCGCTGACCCCCAACGGCAAGGTGGACCGGCGTTTCCTCGCCGAGCGCGGGCCGCTGCCCGACGCCGCGGCCGGCGGCGCGCGGACCGCACCGCGCACGGTGACCGAGGAGCTGCTGGCCGGGATCTTCGCCGACGTCCTGCAGCTGGGCGACCTGGGGGCGGAGGCCGACTTCTTCGCCCTGGGCGGGCATTCGCTGCTGGCCACGCAGCTGGTGTCGCGGGTGCGGGAGACGTTCGGGGTCGAGCTGCCGCTGCGGGCGGTGTTCGAGCGTTCGACGGTCGCCGACCTGGCGCGGGAGGTCGACACGGCGTCGAGCCCGCGCGGCAGCGCGCCGCCGCTGGTGCGCGCCGGCCGCCAGGGGGAGATTCCGCTGTCGTTCGCGCAGCAGCGGCTGTGGTTCATCGACCAGCTGGAGGGCGGGTCGCTCTACAACGTGCCGATCGCGCTGCGCATGAGCGGCGACCTGTCGGTCGCGGTGCTGGCGCGGGTGTTGGGCGAGGTGGCGCGGCGCCACGAGGTGCTGCGGACGGTGTTCCAGTCGGTGGCAGGCCGGGCGCGCCAGGTGGTGCTGCCGGCGGCCGGGCTGGCGGTGCCGGTGGTCGACCTGACGGGCCTTGCCGCGGCGCAGCGCGAGCCGGCGGCGATGGGCCAGGCGACGGACGAAGCGCGGCGGGCGTTCGACCTGGCGCGCGGCCCGCTGGTGCGGGCGCGGCTCTGGCGGCTCGACCCGGCGGAGCACCTGCTGCTTTTGGCCATGCACCACATCGTCAGCGACGGCTGGTCGCTGGGCGTGCTGGTGCGCGAGGTCAAGGCCCTGTATGCGGCATTCGCGCTCGGCCTGCCGTCGCCGCTGCCCGAGCTGCCGGTGCAGTACGCCGACTTCGCGGTCTGGGAGCAGGAGCGGTTCGCCGGCGAGGCGCTGGCGGCGGACCTGACCTGGTGGCGCGAGCACCTGGCCGGCGCGCCGCCGCTGCTTGAGCTGCCCACCGACCGGCCGCGGCCGGCGATGCTGCAGCGCCAGGGCGGCAGCCTGCAACTGACCTATGACGTCGAGCTGGCCGCCGCGCTGACCCGGCTGGCGCACCAGCATGGGGCGACGCTCTTCATGGTGTTGCTGGCGGCGGTCCAGAGCCTGCTGGGCCGGCTCGCCGGCGCGCCCGAGGTCACGGTGGGCACGCCGATCGCGGGCCGCACGCGGCGCGAGACCGAGGACCTGATCGGCCTCTTCGTCAACACGCTGGTGATGCGCGGCGACCTGGCGGACGATCCGTCGTTCGCCCGCCACCTGGCGCGCGTGCGGACCGAGGCGCTCGCCGCCTATGCCCACCAGGAGCTGCCGTTCGAGAAGCTGGTCGTCGAGCTGGCGCCGGAGCGCAGCTTGAACGCCACGCCGCTCTTCCAGGTGCTGCTGGCGCTGCGCAACGTGCCGATGGGAACGGTGGAGCTGCCGGGCGTGGCGCTGACGCCGGTCGACCTCGAGCCCAGCGTCACCCGCTTCGACCTGGAGCTGTCGTTCACCGATGCCGCCGCGCAGGGGTTGGCGGGACTGCCGGGAAGCATCGAGTACGACACCAGCCTCTTCGACCGCACGACGATCGCCCGCCTGGCGGGGCAGCTCGCGGCGCTGCTGCGCTCCGCCGCGGCGGCCGCGGAGCTGCGGCTGTCGGACCTGGCGCTGCTCACCGCGGCGGAGAGCCAGCAGCTGCTGGTGGAGTGGCGGCGGCACCCGCAGCCGTTGGCGTCGGCGCCGGTCGACGTCGCGACACGCCTGGCGGCCGCGGCGTCGCGCGCGCCGGACGCGGTGGCGCTGATTGCGGGAAGCCACTGGCTGAGCCACGGCGAGCTCGACCGGCGGGTGCGGCTGCTGGCGCAGCGGCTGCGCGGTCTGGGGGTGAAGCGGGAGACCCGCGTCGGCCTGCTGGTCGAACGGTCGCTCGACCTGGTGGTGGGCCTGGCGGCGATCTGGCGCGCCGGCGGCGCCGCGGTGCCGCTCGATCCCGGCCAGCCGCGCGCCCGCCTGGCGCTGATGGTCGAGGACGCCCTGGGACCGGCCGGTGCCCTGGTGGCGCAGCGCGGGCTGCTGGAGCTGGTGGCGGCGCTGCCGCTCGACCGCGTGCCGATCGCCTGGGTGGACGCGGCGGCGGACCGGGCGACGGTCGGCGCACCGGCCGCACCGGCCGAGGCGGCAGAGCCGGTCGGCGCCGGCGACCTGGCGTACGTCATCTACACCTCGGGCACGACGGGGCGCCCCAAGGGGGTGATGGTCGAGCACGGCAGCCTGGCCCACACGCTGGCGGCGGTCGACGAGATGTTCGGCTTCGGCGCCGACGACCGCATGCCGGTCCTGGCTTCGGCGTCGTTCGACATCTTCCTCTTCGAGCTGCTGGCGCCGCTCCTGGCCGGCGGCACGGCGGTGCTGTTCGACCTGCAGCCGACCCTCGACCTGGCGTTGGTGGCCGAGGAGCTGCGCACCTCGACGCTGCTGCACGCGGTGCCGGCGGTCATGCGGCAGCTGACGGCGGGCTTGCTGGCGCAGGGGGTGGAATGCCCGCGGCTGCGGCGGGTGTTCGTCGGCGGCGACGCGGTGGGCGCCGATCTGCTGGAGCTGATGCGGCGCGCCTTCCCGCAGTCGCGGCTGACGGTGCTCTACGGCCCGACCGAGGCCGCCATCCTGGCGTCGTGGGACGCCGGGGAGGCGCGGCCGGGGAGCGGGCTCGGCCGCCCGCTGCCGGGGGTGGCGGTGGCGGTGCTCGACGCCCTGGGCGCGCCGGTGCCGATCGGGGTGGCCGGCGAGCTGTGGCTGGGCGGACCTGGCGTGGCGCGGGGCTACCTGGGCCGGCCGGAGCTGACCGCGGAGCGCTTCGTGCCGGACCGGGAGGGCGGCGGGCGGCGCCTGTACCGCACCGGCGACCGGGTGCGCTTTACCGCCGCCGGCCGCCTGGAGTTTTTGGGCCGGGTGGACCAGCAGGTGAAGGTCCGCGGCTTCCGCATCGAGCTGGGCGAGGTCGAGGCGGCGCTGCTCGCCCATCCGGCGGTGCGCGAGGCGGCGGTCGTGGCGCGCCGCCAGGGCGGCGACGAACGGCTGGTGGCGTTCGTCGTCGGGGAGAGCCCGCCGCCGGCCGCGGAGCTGCGCCGGTTCCTGGACGCGCGCCTGCTGGCGGCGATGGTGCCGAGCCACTTCGTCCAGCTGGCGGCGCTGCCGCTGTCGCCGCACGGCAAGGTGGACCGGCGCGCGCTGGGGGCGCTGGCGACCCAGGCCGCTGCTGGAGCGGCGGGGGCGGCGGGGGATCCAGGGTCGTTCGGCGCGCCGCGGACGCCGCTCGAAGAGCTGGTGGCCGGCCTGTTCGCCGAGGTGCTGCACCTCGAGCGCGTCGGGCCGGAGGGCGACTTCTTCGAGCTGGGAGGTCATTCCCTGCTGGCGACACAGCTCGCCTCGCGCCTGCGGCAGGTGGCGGGCGCCGAGCTGCCGCTGCGCGCCATCTTCGAGCAGCCGACGGTGGCCGGCCTGGCGCGCCTGGTGGAGGAGGCGTCGCGGTCCGCCGCCGGCCCCGCCCGGCCGCCGATCCAGGCCGCGGCGCGGGAAGAGCCGCTGCCGCTGTCGTTCGCGCAGCAGCGGCTGTGGTTCATCGACCAGATGGAGGGCAGCTCCACCTACAACATGCCGATCGCGCTGCGGATGAGCGGCGCGCTGTCGGTCGCGGTGCTGCGGCGGGTGCTGGCCGAGGTGGTGCAGCGGCACGAGGTGCTGCGCACGGTGTTCTCCTCGGTCGAGGGGCATCCGCGCCAGGTGATCCTGCCGCCGGCCGGCGCGACGGCGGCAAGGGTCGGCCTGGTGGACCTGACTGCCCTGCCTGCCGTGCTGCGGCAGCCGGCGGCGACCGCCAGCATCGCGGCGGAAGCACGCCGGCCGTTCGACCTGGCGCGCGGCCCGCTGCTGCGCGGAGCGCTGTGGCGGCTCGACGCGACGGAGCACCTGCTGCTGCTGTCGCTGCATCACATCGTCGGCGACGGCTGGTCGCTCGGCGTGCTGGTGCGCGAGGTGACGGCGCTCTACACGGCGTTTGCCGCCGGGCACCCCTCGCCGCTCGCCCCCCTGCCGGTGCAGTACGCGGACTTCGCGGCCTGGCAGCGCGAGTGGCTGGCCGGCGACGTGCTGGCGGCGGAGCTGGAGCACTGGCGCGCCCGCCTGGCCGGGGCGCCGCCTCTGTTCGAGCTGCCCACCGACCGGCCGCGCCCGGCGGTGCAGAGCTTCCGCGGCGCCGTGCGCCCGGTGTCGCTGCCGCCGGCGCTGGGCGCGGCCTTGACCGCCCTCTCCCGGCGGCAGGGCGCCACCCTTTTCATGACGCTGGCGTCGGCCTGGAGCGTGCTGCTGTCGCGCTACGCGGGGCAGAGCGACTTCACTCTGGGCACGGTGGTGGCCGGCCGCCACCGCCTGGAGATCGAGGGGCTGATCGGGTTCTTCGTCAACACCCTGGTGCTGCGCCCCGACCTGGCGGCCGAGCCGCGCTTTACCGACCTGCTGTCGCGGCTGCGCCACGAGACGCTGGACGCCTACGCGCACCAGGACCTGCCGTTCGAAAAGCTGGTGGAGGAGCTGGCGCCGGCGCGCAGCCTGGCCCATTCGCCGCTGTTCCAGGTGATGTTCGCCTGGCAGAACGCGGCGGTGGGGGAGCTGGCGCTGCCGGGGCTGCGGCTGGTGCCGCTGGAGCTGGCGGACGAGACCGCCAAGTTCGACCTCAACCTGGCGCTGCACGAAGCCGCGGGCGGCATCGCCGGCGACCTCTCCTACGTGCGCGACCTTTTCGACGCCCCGACGATCGCGCGGCTGGCGGCGGCCTTCCAGGTCCTGCTGGCGGCGGTGGCGGCGGATCCCGACCTGCCGATCGCGCGGCTGCCGCTGCTGGGGCCGAGCGAACGGCACCAGCTGGCGGTCGAGTGGAACGCCACCGGCACCAGCTGGCCGGCGGGCAGCACGCTGCCGCAGGTCTTCGCCTTGCAGGCGGCGGCGCATCCCCGGCGGCTCGCCTGGGACTACGCCGGCGAACAGCTGCGCTACGAGGAGCTGGCCAGCCGCTCGGACGCGATGGCTGGCTTCCTGCGCCGGCACGGGGTGGCGGCGGGCGACCTGGTGGGGCTGTGCGTGGAGCGCTCGGGCGTCCTGCTGGTGGCGATGCTGGGGATCCTCAAGGCCGGCGCCGCCTACCTGCCGCTCGATGCCGACAACCCGCGCGAGCGGCTGGCGTGGATGCTCGAAGACAGCGGCACGCCGCTGCTGCTCACCCAGGAGAGCCTGGCGTCCCGGCTGCCGCCGTCCGCGGCGCGGGTGGTGCGGCTCGACTCGCAATGGGAAGAGGTCGTCGCCGCGGCGAGCCCGGCGGGCACGCTGCCCGCCGGCAGCCCGGCGGACGCGGCCATGGTGATCTATACCTCGGGCTCGACGGGGCGGCCCAAGGGTGTGGTGGTGCCGCACCGCGGTGTGGTCCGCCTGGTGGTGGCCAACGACTACGTCGATTTCGCCGGCCTGGATGCCGCGGCGGAACCGGGGCGGCGGGACGAGCCGGACGATGCCGGCAGGGTCAACCGGGTCTCGCAGACGTCCAACCTGTCGTTCGACGCGGCGACGTTCGAGATCTGGGGCGCCCTGCTCTCCGGCTCGACCCTGGTCGGGGTGCCCCATGAGGTCCTGCTGTCGCCGGCCGACCTGGCGGCGTACCTGACGACGGCGCGCATCCGCGTCCTGTTCCTGACCACGGCGCTGTTCCACCAGGCGGCGCACCAGGCGCCGGGGATGTTCGGCGCGATCGACACCCTGATGGCCGGCGGCGAGGCGATGGATCCGGCGGCGGCGCAGAAGGTCCTGGCCAGCGCCACCCCGCCGCGGCGCCTGCTGAACCTCTACGGGCCGACCGAGAACTCCGTCTGCAGCACCTGGTTCCGGGTCGAGCTGCTGGCCGGGGAGGCGGCGGCGCACGCGGTGACGGTGCCGATCGGCCGGCCGATCGGCAACAGCCGGGCGTACCTGCTGGACGCGGGGTTGCAGCCGGTGGTGGTGGGCGGCGTGGGCGAGCTGTACGTCGCAGGCCTTGGCTTGGCGCTGGGCTATTGGCGCCAGCCGGAACGGACGGCGGAGCGCTTCCTGGAAAGCCCGGCGCTGCCGGGCGAGCGCCTGTACCGGACCGGCGACCGGGCGCGCCAGCTGGCGGACGGCAACTTCGAGTACCGCGGCCGCGGCGACCAGCAGGTCAAGCTGCGCGGCTTCCGCATCGAGCTGGGCGAGATCGAGCTGGCGCTGACGGCGATCGCGGACGTCGCCGAAGCCGCGGTGGTGGTGCGCGACGACCTTCCCGGCGGCCGCAGCCTGGTGGCCTACGTCGTACCCGCCGCGGATGCCGAACCGTCCGCGGCCGGGCTGCGGCAGGCGCTCAGGGACCGGCTGCCCGACTACATGGTGCCGGCCCGCTTCGTGCCCCTGGCGGCGCTGCCGCTGACGTCGCAAGGCAAGGTGGACCGCCGGTGGCTGGCGCAACGCGGGCCGCTGTCGCCGGGAGGCGGCGCGGCCGCCGCGCCGGCCGGCGCCTGGAGCAGTCCGGTCGAGGAGCTGCTGGGGGCGATCTTCGCCGCCGTCCTGGGCGTCGGCAGCGTCGCCGCGGACGACGACTTCTTCGCCCTGGGCGGGCACTCCCTGCTGGCCACGCAGGTGGTGTCGCGGCTGCGCGCGACCTTTGACGTCGAGCTGCCGGTGCGGCTGCTCTTCGAACGGTCGACCGTCCGGGAGCTGGCGCGGGCGGTCGAAGAGGAGCTGCGGCGCGGCGGCGCCACGGCCGCCCAGCCGCCGATCGCGCCGCGGCCGCGCGACGGGGCGGGCCTGCGACCTGCCGGAAGTGCCGCGACAGGCGAAAGCCGCGGCCCGCTGTCGTTCGCCCAGCAGCGGCTGTGGTTCGTCGATCAGCTGGCCAGCGGCTCGCTCTACAACGTGTCGATCGCGCTGCGGGCGGAAGGCGACCTGTCGATCGCGGTGCTGTCGCGGGTGTTCGCGGAAGTGGTGCGCCGGCACGAGGCGCTGCGGACGCTGTTCCGCGGCGCCGGCGGCCAGGTGCGGCAGGTGATCCTGCCGCCGGGCGGCTTCGACCTGCCGCTGGTGGACCTGTCGGCGGTGGCGCCGGCGTTGCGGGAAGCGACGGCGCTCGCGGCGCTTTCCGCCGAGGCGGAGCGGCCGTTCGACCTGGCCGGCGGCCCGCGAGATGAGGCGAGTGCCGGCCGGCCACGGCGGCCGGCCGGCCTGCTGCGGGTGCGGGTGTGGCGGCTCGGCGCCACCGAGCACCTGCTGCTGGTGGCGCTGCATCACATCGTCAGCGACGGCTGGTCGATGGGCGTGCTGGTGCAGGAGGTGGCGGCCCTCTACCGGGCATTCTCCCAGGGGGAGGCGTCGCCGCTCGCACCGCTGCCGGTGCAGTACGCGGATTTCGCGGCCTGGCAGCGGCAGTGGCTCTCCGGCGAGGTCCTGGCACAGGAGCTGGCGTACTGGCGCGGATACCTGGCCGGCGCGCCGCCGGTGCTGGAGCTGCCGACGGACCGGCCGCGCCCGCTGGTGCAGAGCCTGCGCGGCGGGCTGCTGCCGGTGGCGTTCGACCGCGCGCTGGCGGCGGCGGCGGCGCAGCTGGCCCTGCGCCACCGGGCGACGCTCTTCATGGTGCTCACCGCCGCGTTCCAGAGCCAGCTGGTGCGCCTGAGCGGCGTGCCCGACCTGTGCCTGGGCACGCCGATCGCAGGCCGCACGCGCCGCGAGACGGAAGGTCTGATCGGCTTCTTCGTCAACACCCTGGTGCTGCGCGGCGACCTGGGCGGTGATCCGTCGTTCGGCGACCACCTGGCGGCGGTGCGGCGGGAGGCGCTCGCCGCCTACGCCCACCAGGACCTGCCGTTCGAAAAGCTGGTCCTGGAGCTGGCGCCGGAGCGCAGCCTGGCCCACACCCCGCTGTTCCAGGTCATGTTCGCGCTGCAGAACGCGCCCATGGGGTCGCTCGACCTGCCGGGCGTGCGGCTGGCGCCGGTGGCGCTGGCCAGGGACGTCGCGCAGTTCGACCTGACGCTGTCGCTGGCCGCGGCGGATCCCGCGGAGCCTGCCGGGCTCGCGGGATTCGTCGAATACGCCGAGGCGCTGTTCGACCGCGCGACGGTGGCGCGTTGGATCGGCCAGCTGGAGACCCTGCTGCGCGGCGCCGTGGCGAGCCCGGAGACGCGGCTCTCCGAGCTGCCGCTGTGGAGCGCCGCGGAGCGCCAGCAGCTGCAGCGGGAGTGGCGCGGGGTGGCGCGGCCGGCGCCGGCGGCGAGCGTGCCGGCGAGCCTGGCGCTGCAAGCCGCGCTGACGCCGTCGGCGCCGGCGCTGGAGTGGGGGGACGTGCGCTGGACCCACGCCGAGCTGCAGCGGCGCGCCGGGCGGCTGGCGCGGCGCCTGCGCGCGGCCGGGGTGGGGGCGGAGACGCGGGTGGGGCTGCTGGTCGAGCGGTCGGCCGACCTGGTCGTGGGCCTCTTGGGGATCTGGCTGGCGGGCGGGGCCGCGGTACCGCTCGATCCCTGGCAGCCGGTGGCGCGCCTGCAGCTGCTGATGGCGGAGGCCTTGCCGGAAGGTGCCTCCGCCGTGGTGTCGCAGCACGTCCTGCGCGGGTTGCAGGAGTCGTTGGAGCTGGGATCGACGCCGGTCGTCCAGGTGGCGGAGACGGAGGACGGCGAGGAGGCGGCGGGTCCGGACCTGGCGCCGGCCGCGTTCGACGCCTGCCTGCCCGGCGCCGGCGACCTGGCCTACGTGCTCTATACCTCGGGCAGCACGGGGCGGCCCAAAGGGGTCATGGTGGAGCACGGCAGCCTGGCTCACACCCTGGCGGCGGTGCAGGAGGCGTTCGGCGCCGCCGCCGGCGAGCGGATGCCGGTCTTGGCGCCGGCGACGTTCGACGCCTTCCTGCTGGAGCTGCTGCTGCCGATGGTCGGCGGCGGCACGGCGGTGCTGTTCGCGATCCGGCCGGTCGTCGACATGGCGCAGCTGCTGGCGGAGCTCGAGCGGTCGACGCGGCTGTTCGCGGTGCCGGCGCTGATGCAGCGGCTGGCGGCGGCCGTGGTCGAGCGCGGGGCCCGCTGTCCGCGCCTGCGCCAGGTGTTCGTCGGCGGCGACGCGGCGGGGCGCGACCTGCTGCTGGCGATGCGGCAGGCGTTCCCGGCGGCGCGGAGGGTCGTGCTCTACGGCCCCACCGAGGCGGCCATCGCGGCGACCGGCGAGGAGCCGGACGAAGGGGCGCACAACGGCATCGGCTGGCCGCTGCCGGGGGTGACCGTGGAAGTGCGGGACGCCGCCGGCGGGGCGGTGCCGGCCGGCGCGGCCGGGGAGCTGTGGCTGGGCGGCCCGGGGGTGGCGCGCGGCTACCTGGACCGCCCTGACCTGACGGCGGAGCATTTCGTGCCGTCCTGGTCGGGACGCGGCGAGCGGCTCTATCGCACCGGCGACCGGGTCCGCTTCCACGCCAGCGGCCGCCTGGAGTTCCTGGGCCGGATGGACAAGCAGGTCAAGGTGCGCGGCTTCCGCCTCGAGCCCGGCGAAGTGGAGGCGGCGCTGCTGGCCTGTCCGGGGGTGGCGGCGGCGGCGGTGCTGGTCGAGCGGCACGGCGCCGGCGACGAGCGGCTGGTGGCCTACGTGGCGGGGGCGGCAGGGACCGCCGTGCCGCAGGGTGCCGAGCTGCGCCGGTTCGCCGAGTCGCGGCTGCCCGCGTACATGGTGCCGAGCCGTTTCGTCGGCCTGGAGCGGCTGCCGCTGACGCAGCACGGCAAGGTGGACCGGCGCGCCCTGGCCGAGCTGCGGGCGCGCGGCGCGGAGGAGGCGCCGGCGCAGGCCCCCGCGGCCGGCCTGGAGAGCCTGGTCGCCGGGGTGTTCCAGGAGGTGCTGGGGGTCGAGCGGGTGGGGATCGCCGACAACTTCTTCGACCTGGGCGGGCACTCGCTGCTGCTCACCGAGGTGCAGAGCCGGCTTTCCAAGCAGCTGGGCGAAGACGTGCCGCTGCTCGAGATCTTCCGCAACCCCAACGTCGGCGCCCTGGCCCGCGCGCTGGCGGAGCGGCGGGACCCCGGCAGCGGCGCCGCCGCGGCGAGCCTGGAGGCCCTGCGCCTGGCCGCGCCGGCCGCCGCCGCCGCGGCGCGCGCCGCGGGGCCGGAAGGCCGGGCGGTGGCGATCGTCGGCAGGGCCGGGCGGTTCCCGGGCGCTCCCGACCTGGAGGCCTTCTGGCGCAACCTGCGCGACGGGGTCGAATCGATCTCCTTTTTCACCGCCGCCGAGCTGGACCTGGCCGGCGTCGACCGCGAGGTGCGGCGGCTGCCCGGCTACGTCGCCGCCGGCGGGGTGCTTGCGGGGACCGAGCTGTTCGACGCCGGCTTCTTCGACGTCGGACCGCGCGAGGCGCAGATCATGGATCCGCAGCAGCGGGTGCTGCTGGAGTGCTGCGCCCAGGCGCTGGAGAGCGCCGGCTACGGGGCGGGCAGCCCGGCGGCCGAGGCGGTGCGCATCGGCGTCTTCGTCGGCGGCGGCGCCAGCAGCTACGCGCTGTTGAACCTGGTCGGCCACCCGGAGTTGGACGGCCTGGAGATGGCGCTCGGCAACGAGAAGGACTTTTTGGCCACCCGCCTGTCCTACAAGCTCGACCTCAAGGGGCCGGCGCTGACCGTGCAGACGGCGTGCTCCACGTCGCTGGTGGCGGTGCACCTGGGGGTGCGCAGCCTGCTCGACGGCGAGTGCGAGCTGGCTTTGGCGGGAGGCGTCAACATCAGCCCCTCGCAGGTCGCAGGGTACGTCTACCAGGAGGGGAGCGTGGCGTCGCCGGACGGCCACAACCGGGCGTTCGACGCGCGCGCCAAGGGGTCGGTTTCCGGCAACGGCGCCGGGGTGGTGGTGCTCAAGCCGCTGGCCCGCGCGCTGGCCGACGGCGACACCATCCACGCCGTCATCCTGGGCTCGGCGCTCAACAACGACGGCGCCGGCAAGGTGGGCTTCACCGCCCCGTCGGAGGAGGGCCAGGCCAAGGTCATCGTCGCCGCGCAGGCGGCCGCGGGGGTGTCGCCGGAGAGCATCGCCTACGTCGAGGCGCACGGCAGTGCCACGCCGGTCGGCGATCCGATCGAGGTCGCGGCGTTGACGCGGGCCTTCCGGCTGGGCACGGCGCGGCGGGGATTCTGCGCCGTCGGTTCGGTGAAGACCAACATCGGCCACAACGGCTCGGCGGCCGGCATCGCCGGCCTGCTCAAAACCGTGCTGGCGCTGGAGCACCGGCAGATCCCGGCGAGCCTGCACTTCGAGCAGCCCAATCCGCGGATCGATTTTGCGTCGAGCGCCTTCTACGTCAACCGGCAGCTGGCGGAGTGGCCGGCGGGCGAGACGCCGCGGCGGGCGGGGGTGAGCTCCTTCGGCCTGGGCGGCACCAACATCCACGTCATCGTCGAGGAGGCGCCGGCGCGGCCGGAGACGGCGCCGTCGCGCCCCTGGCAGCCGGTGGTGCTGTCGGCGCGCACGCCGGCGGCCCTGGAGGCGGCGACCGAGCGGCTCGCGGCGCACCTTGCAGAGCATGCGGAGCTGGACCTGGCCGACGTCGCGGCGACCCTGGCGACCGGCCGCAAGGGGCACGCCTGGCGGCGGGCGGTCATCTGCCGCGACGCGCGCGACGCGCGGGAGGTGCTGGCGACGCGCGATCCGCAGCGGCTCCTGGCGGGGACGGTGGACGGCTCGCGGCGGCCGGTGGCGCTGCTGTTCTCGGGGTTGGGCGAGCAGTACCCGGCGATGGCGGCCGGTCTCTACCGCGACCTTCCGGCCTTCCGCGAGCGGCTGGACCGCCATGCCGCGGTGCTGGCGCCGATCCTCGGGTTCGATCCGCTGGCGGTGCTCTTTGCCGGGGCGGACCGCCAGGCGGCCGGCGCGCCGGCCGCCGGCCTCGACCTGCGCCGGATGCTCGGCCGCCGGCGCGCCGGGACCGACCCCGGGGTGCCGGCGCCGGCCGACGAGCGGCTGGCGCGCACGGCGGTGTCCCAGCCGTTGCTCTTCGCGGTCGAGCTGGCGCTCGCCGGGACGTGGCGGGACTGGGGCATCCAACCGCAGGCGATGCTCGGCTACAGCCTGGGCGAGTACGTGGCGGCGTGCGTGGCCGGGGTGCTCGCCGCCGAGGACGCGCTGCGGCTGGTGGCGGAGCGGGCGCGTCTCATCGACGCCCTGCCGGCGGGGGCGATGCTGGCCGTGCCGCTCGGGCCGGAGGAGCTGCGGCCGCTGCTCGCGGGCGAGCTGTGGGTGGCGGCGGTCAACGGGCCGCGGCTCACCGTGGTGTCGGGGGCGCCGGGGGCGGTGGCGGAGCTGGCGCGGCGGCTCGACCAGCTGGGGACGGCAAGCCGGCCGCTGGCCACGACGCACGCCTTCCACTGCCCGCTGCTGGCGCCGGTGGCGGCGGCGCTGGTCGAGCTGCTGCGCCGGGTGCCGCTCGCGGCGCCGCGCATCCCGTACCTGTCGAACCTGACCGGCACCTGGATCACCGCCGCGCAGGCCACCGATCCGCAGTATTGGGCGGAGCAGATGTGCCGGCCGGTGCAGTTCGCCGCCGGCGTGGCCGAGCTGTGGCGGGAGCCGGGACGGGTGCTCCTGGAGGTCGGGCCGGGGGCGAGCCTGTCGTCGCTGGCGCTGCAGGCCGGCGGCGCGGCGGCCGACCCGGTGGCGGTCTCGTCGCTGCCGGGCGCCTACGAGCGCCAGCCGGACCGCGTCCACCTGCTGGGCGCCGCGGCAAAGCTCTGGCTGTCGGGGGTGCGCCTGGACTGGCGGGCGGCCTGGGGCGGCGAGCAGCGGCGGCGCGTCCCCCTGCCCACCTATCCGTTCGAGCGGCGGCGGTATTGGATCGAGCGCCGCCAGCCGGACCGCTTGTCCGGGGGCGGCGAGGCCGCCGGACGGGCGGGCGCCGGCGCCGGGCCGGGGCTGCACCTGCCGGCGTGGCGGCGGACGCCGGCGCTGCCGGTGCCGGGCGCTGCCGGGCTGCAGGCCGCGGGGGCGCCCTGGCTGGTGCTGGTGGAGGAGTCCGGCCTGGGCCAGCGCATCACGGCGCGGCTGCGGCAGGCGGGGGCGCGGGTGGTGGAGGTGACGGCCGGGACGGCGGGCGCCGGTTTCGCGTCGCTCCGGCCGGACACCTTCCGCATCGACCCGTGCGAGCCGCGCGACTACGACCTGCTGGCCGCGGCGCTCGGCGGTGCGGGCCGGCCGGGACCGGGGCGGATCGTTCACCTGTGGGGCATCGGCGCCGGGCGTGCCCGCGCCGCGGCCGGCCTGGGCCTGCGCGCCCTGCTCGGGTTGGCGCAGGCGCTCGACCGCGCGGCCGGGGGGAACGGTGGGACCGGCGCGGACGGCGCGGATGGCGCCGGCGGCGCCGCCAATACGCTGGCGTTGCTGGTGGCCGCCGACGGGCTGCATCCGTTCACCGGCTCGGCCCGGCGCCGTGCGGAGCTGGCGCCGCTCGGCGCCCTCTGCCAGGCGCTGCCGCGCGAGCTGCCGGGCGTCGCCAGCCGCGCGGTGGACATCGAGCTGCCGCGCGGCACGGGGGGGGCCGCGGAGCGGCGGTGGGAGCGGCTGGCGGCGGCCCTGCTGGCGGAGATCGCGGCAATGCCCGCCGCCGGCGTCGCCGGCACTGCCGGCGCGCCCGCGGCGGCGGCGGTCGCGCTGCGCGGCGGCGAGCGCTGGACGGAGGCGTTCGAGCCGGTGCCGCTGGCGCCCGCGCCGGGGTCGTCGTCGCTGCAGGGCGCCGTGCTGCTGGTGGGACGGCGCGCCGGGTTCCTGGCGGCCGCGGCGTCGGTTCTCGGCCAGGCCGGCGTGCGCACCGTCTGGGAGGAGAGCGACGCCGGCGGCGGCGGCACGCCCGCCGGGGCGGCGCCGGGCGGCCTGAACGCCGCGGGTGAGGAGCCGCTGGCCGGGGTGATCGTGGGAGAAGAGGCGCTGCTCGGCGACACGGCGCCGGTGCCGGCGGCGCGGCTCGATGCCGCCGCGTGGGACGCCCTGCTGGCCGGGGTGGCGGATCGCTTCGCGGACCTCGGGCGGCGGCTGGCGGATCGCCAGCCGGGCTTCCGCGTCCTGGCGTCGTCCTGGTCGCCCTTGGCGGCGCTCCCGGCGCCGATGGCGGCGACTGCGGCGGCGGCGGCGAAGCCGGAGCCGGCGTGGCGCGCCGCGGCGCGCGGCCTGCTCGACGCCCTGGCCGAAAAGGCGGGCCGTGCGGAGCCGCACTCCCCCTGGGTGCGAGTCGCCTGGGACGGGCTGGCGGCGATGCCTGCGGGGATGGTTGCGGACCTGCTGGCGCGGTTGGCGTCGGAGGCGGACGGCGGGCGCTTCGCGGTGTCGCCGGGCGAGGCGGCCGTGCCGCGGTCCACGCCGGAGGCCGGCGACTTCCCGGGGACGCTCCACGGCCGGCCGAACCTCAAGCATGCCTACGTCGCCCCCGAAGGGGAGGTCGAGCGCCAGCTGACGGTGATCTGGCAGGAGCTGCTGGGCATCCAGGGGATCGGCGTCCACGACAGCTTCTTCGAGCTGGGCGGCGACTCGCTCCAGGCGGTGCAGGTGATCTCGCGGGTGCGCGGCGCCTGGGGGGTGGAGATCGCTCTGGGCGCGCTCTTCGAGACGCCGACGCCGCGGGCGCTCGCCGCCACGCTGCGGACAATGCGGCCGGACGCCAGGCCCGCCATCGTGCCGCAGCCGCGGCAGGGGGGCGCCGCGGCGGAGTTGCCGCTGTCGTTCGCGCAGCGGCGGCTGTGGTTCATCGACCAGCTGGAAGGCGGCGCCCTGTACAACGTGCCGCTCGCGGTGCGGTTGGAAGGCCCTCTGTCGGCCGCCTTGCTGTCGCGGGTGCTGGGGGAGGTGGTGCGCCGGCACGAAGGCGTGCGTACCGTGTTCCCGGGCGTCGACGGCCAGGCGCGGCAGGTGATCCTGCCGCCGTCCGCGGTGGCGGTCGCGGTCGTCGATCTGACGGGTCTGGCGCCGGCGCTGCGCCAGCCGGTGGCGGCGGACCTGGTGCGGGAGGACGTGCGCCGGCCGTTCGACCTGGCGCGCGGGCCGCTGCTGCGGGCAGGGCTCTGGCGCCTGGGCGCGGCCGAGCACGTGATGCTGCTCAACCTCCACCACATCGTCAGCGACGGCTGGTCGCTGGGCGTGCTGCTGCGGGAGATGACGGCCCTGTACGCGGCCTTTGCCGCCGGTCAGCCGTCGCCGCTTGCCCCGCTGCCGGTGCAGTACGCGGATTTCGCGGCCTGGCAGCACGGCTGGCTGGCCGCCGATGCCGGCGGCGCCGGCGGCGCCGGCACCACCCTGGAAGCGGAGCTGCGCCATTGGCGCTCGCGGCTGGCCGGGGTGCCGCCGGTGTTCGAGCTGCCCACCGACCGGCCCCGCCCGGCGGTGCAGAGCTTCCGCGGCGGGGTCCGCTCGCTGGCGCTGGCGCCGGAGCTTGCCGCGGCCCTGGCGGCGCTGTCACGCCGCGAGGGAGCGACGCTCTTCATGACGCTGGCGTCGGCGCTGAGCGTGCTGCTGTCGCGCTTCGCGGGGCAGAGCGACTTCACCCTGGGCACGGTGGTGGCCGGCCGTCACCACCTGGAGATCGAGGGGTTGATCGGGTTCTTCGTCAACACCCTGGTGCTGCGGCCCGACCTGGCCGGCGAGCCGCGCTTCACCGACCTGGTGGCGCGGATGCGCGACGAGGCGCTGGCCGCGTTCGCGCACCAGGATCTGCCGTTCGACAAGCTGGTGGAAGACCTCGCGCCGGAGCGCAGCATGGCCCACACGCCGCTGTTCCAGGTGATGTTCGCCTGGCAGAACGTGGCGGTGGGAGAGGTGTCGCTGGCGGGCCTGCGCCTGGTGCCGCTGGAGCTGGGCGAGGAGGTCGCCAAGTTCGACCTGACCCTGACGCTGCACGACAGCGGGTCGGGGATCACCGGCAACATCTCCTACGCACGGGACCTGTTCGACGCCGCGACGATCGAGCGGCTGGCAGCGTCCCTCCAGGTGCTGCTGGCGGCGGCGGCCGCGGACCCCGAGCTGCCGATCTCGCGGCTGCCGCTGTCGAGCCCCGCGCAGCGGCACCAGCTGGTGGTCGAGTGGAACGCCACGGACACCGACTGGCCGAGCGGCAGCACGCTGCCGGAGCTGTTCGCCCTGCAGGCGGCGGCCCATCCGTGGCGGCTGGCCTGGGAGCTCGGCCGCGAGCAGCTGTCGTACGCGGAGCTGGCCGTCCGCGCCGACGCGGTGGCGCGCTACCTCCGGCAGCAGGGGGTGGGGTGCGGGGACGTGGTGGGGCTCTGTATCGAGCGTTCGGGGGCCGTGCTGGTGGCGATGCTGGGGATCGTCAAGGCCGGGGCCGCCTACCTGCCGCTCGATGCGGCCTACCCGGCGGAGCGCCTGGCGTGGATGCTCGCCGACAGCGGTGCGCCGGTGGTGCTCACCCAGGAGAGCCTGGCGCCGCGCCTGCCGGCCGCGGGACCGCGGGTGGTGCGGCTCGACACGCAGTGGGCAGAGATCGCCGCCCCCCCTGCGGCCGGTGCGGCCGGTGTGGCCGGCGGGGCGGGCGTCACACATGCGGCCGGCGCCGGGGACGCGGCGCCCGCGACGCGCCCGGAGGACCTGGCCTACGTGATCTATACGTCGGGCTCGACGGGGCGGCCCAAGGGCGTGGCGGTGCCGCACCGGGCGGTGGTCCGCCTGGTTCTGGCGACCGACTACGTCGATCTGGAGGCAGCCGGCCGGATCGCGCAAACGTGCAACCAGGCGTTCGACGTGGCGACGTTCGAGATCTGGGGCGCGCTGCTGTGCGGCGCGACGCTGGTGGGGGTGCCGCAGGAACTGCTGCTGTCGCCGGCCGAGCTGGCGGCACACCTGGCGGCGGCGCATGTCCGGGTGCTGTTCCTGGTCACGGCGCTGTTCAACCAGGTGGCGCAGCAGGCGCCGGGTGCCTTCGCCGGGGTGGACACCGTGCTGTTCGCCGGCGAGGCGGCCGATCCGGAGGCGGTGCGCAAGGTCCTGGCGGGCGGCGCGCCGCGGCGCCTGGTGAACGCCTACGGGCCGACGGAAAACACCACCTTCAGCACCTGGTACCGGGTCGAAGCGTTGGCGGCGCACGCGGTGACGGTGCCGATCGGGCGGCCGATCGCCAACAGCCGGTCGTACGTGCTGGACGCCGGGTTGCAGCCGGTGCCGCCGGGCGGCGTCGGCGACCTGTACCTGGCGGGCGCTGGGCTGGCGGTGGGCTATTGGCGGCAGCCGGAGCTGACGGCGGAGCGGTTCGTGGAGAGCCCGGCGCTGCCGGGTGAGCGGCTGTACCGGTCCGGCGACCGGGCTCGCCTGCTGGCGGACGGCAACCTGGAGTTCCGCGGCCGTGACGACCAGCAGGTCAAGCTGCGCGGCTTCCGCATCGAGCTGGGCGAGATCGAGCTGGCGCTGACGGCGATCGTGGGTGTCGCCGAAGCGGCGGTGGTGCTGCGCGGCGACCTGGCGGGCGGCCGGGGATTGGTCGCCTACGTGGTGCCGGCGGCACCTGGCGGCGCGGGCGATGGAGGCGGTGTGGGCGCCGCGGGCTGGCCGGCGGAGCTGCGGCAGGCGCTGGCAGGCCACCTGCCGGGCTACATGGTGCCGGCTCACGTGGTGCCCCTGGCGGCGCTGCCGCTGACCCCCAACGGCAAGGTGGACCGGCGCTTCCTGGCCGAGCGCGGGCCGCTGCCCGACGCCGCGGCCGGCGGCGCGCGGATCGCGCCGCGCACCGTGACCGAGGAGCTGCTGGCGGGGATCTTCGCCGACGTCCTGCGGTTGGAGGGCGTCGGGGCGGAGGCCGACTTCTTCGCCCTCGGCGGGCACTCGCTGCTGGCCACCCAGCTGGTGTCGCGGGTGCGGGCGGCGTTCGGGGTCGAGCTGCCGCTGCGGGCGGTGTTCGAGCGTTCGACGGTCGCCGGGCTGGCGCTGGAGGTCGACCGGGCGGCCAGCCTGGGCGGCAGTGTGCCGCCGCTGGTGCGCGCCGACCGGCAGGGGGAGCATCGACCTGCCGGAAGTGCCGCGACAGGCGACAGCCGCGGCCCGCTGTCGTTCGCGCAGCAGCGGCTGTGGTTCATCGACCAGCTGGAGGGCGGGTCGCTCTACAACCTGCCGATCGCCCTGCGCATGAGCGGCGACCTGTCGGTCGCGCTGCTGGCGCGGGTGCTGGGCGAGGTGGCGCGGCGCCACGAGGTGCTGCGGACGGTGTTCCAGTCGGTGGAGGGCCGGGCGCGCCAGGTGGTGCTGCCGGCGGCCGGGCTGGGCGTCCCGGTGGTCGACCTGACGGGTCTTGCCGCGGCGCTGCGCGAGCCGGCGGCGACCGGCCAGGCGATGGGCGAGGCGCGGCGGGCGTTCGACCTGGCGCGCGGCCCGCTGATGCGGGTGCGGCTCTGGCGGCTTGACGCGACGGAACACCTGCTGCTGCTGGCCATGCACCACATCGTCAGCGACGGCTGGTCGATGGGCGTGCTGGTGCGGGAGGTGACGGCCCTCTATACGGCGTTCGCGCTCGGCCGGCCGTCGCCGCTGCCCGAGCTGCCGGTGCAGTACGCCGACTTCGCCGCCTGGCAGCAGAGCTGGCTCTCGGGCCAGGTGCTGGCGGCGGAGATGGATCACTGGCGCCGCCGCCTGGCCGGCGCGCCGCCGGTTTTGGAGCTGCCGACCGACCGGGCCCGCCCGCCGGTGCGCAGCTTCCGCGGCGCCACGCGCGCCCACCGCCTGTCGCCGGCGCTGACGCAGACCATCCTGGCGTTGGCGCGGCGCCGGGGGACGACGCTCTTCATGGCTCTTGCCGCCGGTTTCCAGGCCTGGCTGGCGCGCATCAGCGGCCAGACCGATTTCACCCTGGGCACGCCGATCGCCGGCCGCAACCGCCTGGAGACCGAGGGCTTGATCGGCTTCTTCGTCAACACCCTGGTGCTGCGCGCCGAGCTGTCCGACGACCCCGCCGCCGGCGAGATCCTGGACCGCGTGCGGCGGCAGACGCTGGCGGCGTATCAGCACCAGGACCTCCCCTTCGAGAAGCTGGTCGAGGAGCTCGATCCGGAGCGCAGCCTGAGCCGCGCGCCGCTGTTCCAGGTGATGCTGGTGCTGCAGAACAACGCGGCGGAACGGCTGGAGATGCCGGGCCTTGAGCTGCGGCCGGTGGCGGTCCCCACCGGGACGACCGACTTCGACCTGACGCTGGTGGCGGGGGAGAGCGAGCAGGGGCTGGACGCGATGCTCGACTACAGCACCGACCTGTTCGACGCCGCGACCGTGGCGCGGTTCCTGGCGCAGATCGAGCGGCTGCTTGGCGCCGTCGCGGCGGCGCCGGAGACGCGGCTGTCGCAGCTGCCGCTGCTCGGCGCCGGCGAACGCCACCAGGTGGTGGCCGAATGGGCCGCCTGGAGCGAATGGGCCGGCCGCGCCGCGGCGAGCGAGGGCAGCGGCGGCGGGCCGGACCGCGCCGGGGGCGGGCTGCTGCATGCGCCTTTCTTCGCCCAGGCGGCGCTGGTTCCCGAGCGCGTGGCCTTGACCTGTGGCGAAGCGCACGTGACCTATGGCGAGCTGGCGGCTCGCGCCGGCCGCCTGGCGCGCCAGCTGGCGGTCCTGGGCGCCCGCGCCGAGGCGCCGGCCGGCATCCTGCTGGAACGCGGCGTGGATCGCATCACCGCCGTGCTCGGCGTGCTGATGACGGGCGCCCTCTACCTGCCCCTCGACCCGTCGCTGCCGCGGGAGCGCGTCGGCGAGCTGCTGGCCGGCGCCGGCGCCGCGCTGGTGGTGACGCGCGAGGAGCTGCTGGAGCTGGTGCCGGCCGCCACCACCGCCCTCTGCCTTGGACGCGACGGCGCGAACGACGCAACTGGCGCGAACGTCGCGAGCGGCGCGCACGAGGCGAACGGCGCCTACGTCCTGTACACCTCGGGCTCGACCGGCCGCCCCAAGGGGGTGCTGGTCGAGCATCGCGCCGCCGCCTGGTACTCCCGGTGCGCCGCCGGCAACTTCGCCTTGACGCCGGCCGACTGCGCCCTGCAGTTCGCCTCCCTCAGCTTCGACGTCAGCATCGAGGAGATCTTCCCGATCCTGGCGAGCGGCGGCCGGCTGGCGATCCTGCCGCCCGGCGACGTGCCGACGGCGGCCGAGTTCCTGGCCGCGTGCCGGACGGCGGGGGTCACCGTCCTCACCCTGGCGACCGCCTACTGGCACGAGCTGGCGATCGAGGTCGAGGCGCGGCCGCACACGCTGCCGCCGGCGCTGCGCCTGGTCTCGATCGGCGGCGAAAAGGCCAGGCCGGACCGCGTCGCGTCGTGGCAGCGCGCCGCCGCCGGCAGCGCCGTGTACAACGGCTACGGCCCCACCGAAACCACCGTCATCGCCACGCTCTACCGGGTGGAGTGCGGGCCGTGGGACGCCGCGGCCGACCTGCCGCTGGGCCGTCCCATCCCCGGCGCTCGCACCTTCGTCGTGGACCGCCAGCTGCAGCCGCTGCCGCCGGGAGCGCCGGGGGAGCTGGCGATCGGCGGCGCCGGCCTGGCGCGCGGCTACCTGGGCGAGCCGGCGATGACGGCGGAGCGCTTCGTGCCGGACCCGTTCGGCGCCGCGGGCGACCGGCTGTATCGCACCGGCGACCTGGCGCGTCAGCGGCCGGACGGCCAGATCGAGTTCCTGGGGCGGATCGACCACCAGGTGAAGCTGCGCGGTTTCCGCATCGAGCCGGGGGAGATCGAGCAGGCCCTCGCCGCCCAGCCGGAAGTGACGGGGGCGGTGGTGGTGGTGCGCGAAGGCCTGCCGGGCGGCCGCGGGCTGGTGGCCTACGTCGTGCCGGCGCCGGCGGCCGGGGCAACGGCGGCGGCGCTGCGGGAAGGGCTCAAGGCCAGGCTCCCCCCCTACATGGTGCCGGCGCACGTGATGCTGCTCGAGGCGCTCCCCCTGACGCCCAGCGGCAAGCTGGACCGCAAGTGGCTGGCGCAGCACGGACCGCTCCCCGGCGGCGCCGACCTGCCGGCGGCGCGGGAGTCGCGGCGGCTCAACGTGACCGAGGAGCTGCTGGCCGGGCTGTTCGCCGAGGTGCTGGAGATCGCGGCGCCGGCGATGTCCGCGAGCGCGCCGGGCGGTTCGGGCGCGCCGGCGGGCACCTCTGGGGCAGGGGTGGGGTTGGACGCCGACTTCTTCGAGCTGGGCGGCCACTCCCTGCTGGCGACGCGGCTCATGTCGCGGGTGCGGACCACCTTCGGCGTCGAGCTGCCGCTGCGGGCGATCTTCGAGCAGCCGACGATCGCCGGCCTGGCGCGGGAGATCGACAGGGCGTTGCGGTCCGGGGCGGGCGCACCGGTCGAGGTCGCGGCGCCGGTGTCGCGCGACGCCCTTCTGCCGCTGTCGTTCTCGCAGGAGCGGCTGTGGTTCCTGCAGCAGCTGGAGCCCGGCTCGGCGACCTACAACATGCCGCTGCAGCTCGCGCTTGCCGGCACCCTCAGCATCGGCGCCCTGGCGGCGGCGTTGAGTGCGCTGCTGCGCCGCCACGAGTCGCTGCGCACCACCTTCGTGCAGGGCACCGGGACGCTGCGCCAACAGATCGCGCCGCCGGTCCCCGTCGCGGCGCTGCCGCTGGTCGACCTGTCGGGCCTGCCGCCGGCGGCGCGCCGGGACGCGGCGGCAGGGCTGGCACGGTGGCACGCCGGCCAGGGGTTCGACCTGGAGCGCGGGCCGCTCTGCGTGTGGCTGCTGGTGCGGCTGGCGGCGGCGGAGCACCGGTTCCTGCTCAACATGCACCACACCATCTCGGACGGCTGGTCGATCGAGGTGCTGGCCCGCGACCTGGGCGAGCTGTACGCCGCGACGCTGGAGGGGCGGCCGGCGCGGCTGCCGGACCTGCCGATCCAGTACGCCGACTTCGCGCACTGGCAGCGCCGGTGGCTGGTGGAGAAGCAGGCGCAGGAGCTGGCCTATTGGGAGTCCCGGCTGGGCGGCGAGGTGGCGTCGGCCGAGCTGCCCACCGACCGGCCGCGCCCCGCCGTGCAGACCTTCCGCGGCGGCCGGCGGCAGCTGGTGCTGGGAGAGGAGCTGACGGCGCGGCTCAAGCGCTTCGGCCGCGACGAAGGCGTGACGCTCTTCATGACGCTCCTGGCTGCCACCCAGGTGCTCCTGGCGCGCCACAGCGGCGAGCACGACGTGGCGGTGGGCGTGCCGGTGGCCGGCCGCCAGTGGGAAGAGACGGAAGGGCTGATCGGGTGCTTCCTCAACACCCTGGTCTTGCGCACCGACACCGCGGGCGAGCCGAGCTTCCGCGAGTTCGCGGCGCGGGTGCGCACGGTGACGCTCGAAGCCTACTCGCACCAGAGCGTGCCGTTCGAAGCCGTGCTCGGCCGCCTGGGGCTGCGCCGCGACCTGTCGCGGTCGCCGCTGTTCCAGGTGCTGTTCAACCTGTTCAACCTGCCGGGGGCGCCCTTGGCGCTGCCCGACCTGGAGCTGCGGGCGCTGGCGCCGGCCGAGGTGCCGTCGAAGCTCGACCTGACGTTCTACGTCTCCGAGGACGCCGGCAGGGTGCCGATCGACCTGGTCTACAACGCCGATCTCTTCGACGAGGCGCACATGGCCGAGGTGCTGGCGCAGCTCGAGGCGCTGCTGCGGCAGGCGGTCGAACAGCCGGAGGTGCCGGTGGCGCATCTCTCCCTGGTCACCGACCTGGCGCGCGCGGTGCTGCCCGACCCGGGATGCGAGATCGACAGGCCTGCCTTCCCCGCGGTGGCGCGCCAGTTCCTCGCCCGCGAGGCGGCGCAGCCGGAGCGGGCGGCGGTCTGTTTCCAGGCCCAGGCGTGGTCCTATTCCCAGCTGGGCAGCCGGGCGCGGGAGATCGCCCGCGCGGCCATCGCCGCGCTGGCTCCGGTGGCCGCGATGGCCGCCGGCGGGGCGGCGCCGCCGGTCATCGCGGTGACCGGCCCGCGGTGCCCCGAGCTGATCGGCAGCATCCTGGGGGTCTTCCTGGCCCGCGGGGTGCTGTTGACGCTGGACCCTGCGCTGCCGGCGGCGCGCCTCCGCCTGATGGTGGAGCAGGCGAAGCCCGGATGCCTGCTGTACGTCGGCGAGCCGCGCGAGGAGGACGCCTGGATGTGGGAGCTGGGTGCGCTCGGCATCCTGGCGGTGGTGCCGGTGGTGCGGGGGGCGGCGGCGGCCGGGCCGGCGCACGACGAGCCGGCGGCGGCCGTCGCCGACCCCGGTGCGGACGATCCGGCGTACATCTTCTTCACCTCCGGCACCACCGGCAGGCCGAAGGCGGTCGTCGGGCGCCAGAAGGGGCTGAGCCACTTCGTCACCTGGCAGCGCGAGACCTTCGGCATCGGCCAGGGCGACCGCGTCGCCCAGCTGACCGGCCTCTCCTTCGACGCGGTGCTGCGCGACATCTTCGTGGCGCTGACCAGCGGCGCGACGCTCCACCTGCCGGACGAGGACGAGGCGAGCCCCGAGCACCTCCTGTCCTGGCTGCGGCGGCGCGCGATCACCGTGCTGCACACCGTCCCGTCGCTGGCCGGCGCCTGGCTGGCCGCGCCGGCGGCGGTGGCCGCGGCGGGGCCGGCAGCGCTGCGTTTGACGTTCTTCGTCGGCGAGCCGCTGCTCGACCATGTGGTCGAGCGCTGGCGGGCGGCCTTCGCCGGCGCCGAGGTGTTCAATTTCTACGGTCCGACGGAAACCACGCTGATCAAGTGCTGGCACCGCGTGGCCGACCCGCCCGCCGCGGGCGTGCAGCCCGTCGGCGTGCCGATGCCGCAGACGCAGGCGCTGATCCTGGCCGGCGACGGCGCCGGCGCCGGCCGGCAGGTCCTGTGCGGCATCGGCGAGGTCGGCGAGATCGTGCTGCGGACGCCCTTCCGCAGCCTCGGCTACCTGGCCAATCCCGCCGAGACGCGCGCCCGCTTCCGGCCCAACCCGTTCCGCGCGGTGCGCGCCGCCGCCGCGCCGGCGGACGGCGACGACGATCTGCTGTATTTCACCGGCGACCGTGGCCGCTACCGGCTCGACGGGTCGCTGGCGATCCTCGGCCGCCTGGACGCGCAGGTGAAGGTCCGCGGCGTGCGCATCGAGCCGGCGGAGATCCGGGCGTGCCTGGGCCGGCACCAGGCGGTGGCGGAGAGCGCCGTGGTGCTGCGCGAGGTCCAGGCCGGCGACTCCCGCCTGGTCGCCTACGTCGTGCCGCGGCCGGGCGCCGCCTGGGACCCCGAGGCGCTGCGCCGGCACCTCCGTCTGGAGCTGCCGGAGGTCATGATCCCGGCGGCGTTCGTCGCCCTGGACGCGCTGCCGCTGACGCCCAACGGCAAGCTCGACACGCGGGCCCTGCCCGCGCCGCGGGTGGCGGCCGGCGAGCAGCGCGCCCTGCAGACGCCGGTCGAGGAGATCACCGCCGGGCTGTGGGCCGAGCTGCTCGGCCTGCCGCACGTCGGTCCCGACGACAACTTCTTCGAGCTGGGCGGCCACTCGCTGATCGGCGCCCGGCTGATCTCGCGCCTGCGCCAGGCGCTCGCGGTCGACCTGCCCTTGCGCCTGCTGTTCGAGGCGCCGACGGTGGCGGGGCTGGCCGCCGGGATCGAACGTCTGCGGCGCGGCGACGGCGCGGCGGAGCTGCCGACGATTGGCTCCTTCCGCCACGACCGCGGCGCCCCGCCGCCGCTGTCGTTCGCGCAGGAGCGCTACTGGACGGGGCGCCACCTGGAAGCGCGTTCGGTGGCCTCGACGATCCCGATGCTGATGCAGCTCACGGGGCCGCTCGAGGGCGCCAGCCTGCGGCGCGCGATCGCGGCGCTGGTCGATCGCCACGAGCTGTTGCGCACCAGCTTCCAGGAGGGGCCGCGGGGGCCGGTGCAGGTCATCCATCCGACGGTGCCCATGCCGCTTCCCGTCGTCGACCTGGAGCGGCTGCGGCCGCCGCAGCGGATGGCGGAGGTGCGCCGGTTCAGCATCCTCGACGGGCGGTCGCATTTCGACTACGAGCGCGCACCCTTCTTCCGCATGACCCTTTTCCGCTGCGGGCCGCAAGAGCACGCGCTGCTCTTCACCATCCATCACGTCGCTTCGGACTGGTGGTCGGGCACCGTCCTGAAGCGCGAGGTCGCGGCCCTGTACGTGGCGTTCCGCGACGGCCAGCCGCCGCCGCTGCCGCCGCTTGCCGCGCAGTTCCAGGACTTCGCGCGCTGGCAGCGGCGCCTGTCCCTGGACGACGCACAGGCCAGCCAGGTGACGTTCTGGCGCCAGCACCTGACCGGGGCCACGCCGATCGACCTGGGCGCCGGCCGGCCGCGCCCGCAAAGGCGGACGTTCGCCGCCGGGAGCGAGGAGATCTGGGTGCCGGAAGAGCTGGAAAAGCAGCTCGACGCCTTCTCCTCGCAGCACGGCGTGACGCTCTTCATGACGCTGCTGGCAGCCTTCAAGGTGCTGCTGCATAACGAGACGGGCCAGGACGACCTGGTCGTCCCGTGCAGCTTCGCCAACCGCAACCAGCTGGAGACGGAGGCGCTGATCGGCAACTTCGCCACCGGGCTGCCCCTGCGCACGCGGCTGTCCGGCGTGCGGAGCTTCCTCGACCTGCTGCAGCGGGTGCGGGAGGTGACGCTGCTGGCCCACGAGCATCCGGACATCTTCTACGAACCGGTGGTGGCGGGCATGAGCTTCCTAGAGGAGGGGGATCGAGGCGGGCTCACCACGTTCAAGGTCCTCTTCCAGCTGGTCAAGGTGCCGGTGCCGGCGGTGCCGGCGGTGCCGGAGGCGGCGGAGGTGGCGGCGGCCGCTGCCGACCTGCGCATCTCCCACCTGCACGTCGACACCGGCAAGATCCGCCTCGACCTCAGCCTTTTCCTCTCCCAGGCGGGCGGTCTCGCCGGACGTTTCCGCTACAACCGCGACGTGCTCGACGCGGCCAGGGTCGCCGGGATGCGCGAGCGCCTGCTGCGCATCCTGGCAGCCGTCGTCGCCGACCCGGAGCGCCCGCTGGCCGAGCTGGCGGTCGCCGATTGCGTGGCGCAGGAGGTGATCGTTCGATGAGCGAGCGCGAGCACGGCCTGACCAGGGAGGTGCCGTTCGACGGCGGCGCCTGGGTGTGCGACGCCGCCCAGTGGCGGGTCGAGGAGCACCTGGGGCGCCGCAGCCTCTACCTCAAGGGCGGCATCGCCACCGTCGCCGGCGAGAACTTCGTCGACGGCAGGCTGGCGGTGGACGTGGCGTTCGGCGGCGAGCGCGCATTCATCGGCGCCGTCTGGCGCGTCCAGGACGCCGGCAACTACGAGGAGTTCTACCTGCGTCCGCACCAGTCGGGGAACCCGGACGCCACCCAGTACACGCCGGTGTTCAACGGCGTCTCGGGTTGGCAGCTCTACCACGGCGAGCGCTACGCGGTGCGCGCCGTCCATCCGCGCGATGCCTGGGTGCGCCTGGAAGTGGTCTTCGCCGGGGCGCGGGCCGAGATCTACCTGGGCGGCGCCGCCCAGCCGGTCCTGGTCGTCGACGACCTCAAGCGCGAGGTCGCGCCGGGCGGCGTCGGGGTCAGCGCGCTGGATTTCGCTCCCGCGCACTTCTCGAACTTCTCCTTCGCCGCGGCGCCGGCAGCCCCGCCGGCCCCGCCGGACGCTCGGGAAGGTCCCGCCGCCGCCGGCTCCGCGCCGGCGCCTGGCACCGCCACCGTCCGCCGGTGGTGGGTCTCCGAGGCATTTCGCGAAAGCTCGCTGGGCGACACGCTCGAGCTTGCCGAAAGCGACCTGGCGGCGCGCACCTGGCAGCCCCTGGTGGCCGAGCCGGGGGGACTTGCCAACCTCGCCCGCGTGCAGGGGATCGTGCTGGGCAAGGACACCGTGCTGGCGCGCGCCGTGGTGACCGCGCCGCGCGACGGCGTGTGGCGGCTCGACTTCGGCTTCAGCGACCGCGTGCGGCTGTTTCTGAACCGCCGCCTGCTCTATCGCGGCGACGACGGCCAGGGCTCGCGCGACTACAGATTTCTCGGCAGCATCGGCTTTTACGATTCTTTGTATCTGCCGCTTGTTTGCGGCCGCAACGAAATCGTGATGGCGGTGTCAGAAGACAACCGCGGCGGCTGGGGCGTGCAGGCCCGGTTTGCCGATGCCGCGGCACTTGCGTTGGAAGAGTGAACAGACAGGAGAGGAAAAACCGTCATGCTTGAGATCATTCAGGAACCATTGCCGGGCGCGCCAGGGGTGACGGAGTTGCCGGAGCCTGTTGCCGCAGGGGCGCACGCGGCGGAGGCGCCGGCGCCTCCGGAGCTGTCCCGCAAAGGGGTCATCATCAACTATCCGATGTTCCGCTTCTGGCACAAGGAGGCGGTGGCGGAAGGCCAGCGGCAGCAGCCGCTCAATGTTTACATCCACATGCCGTACTGTATTCAACGCTGCGCCTATTGTTACTTCAAGACCACCACCTTGAAGGAAAACCGCCTGGCCGACATCGATCAGTACGTGCGCTCAGTCTGCGCCGAGATGGCGCTGGGCTCGCGCCACTTCGCTCTCGGGCAGCGGCCGGTGGAAACGGTCTATTTCGGCGGCGGCACGCCGACGCTGATGTCGGAAGAGAACATCGACCTGCTGTTCGCGGCGTTGCGCGAGAACTTCACGCTGGCCGACCCGCAGATCACCTTCGAAGGCGAGCCGGTGACGCTGACCGAGCGCAAGGCGGCGCTGCTGGCGCGGCACAAGGTCAACCGCATCAGCCTGGGCATCCAGTCGTTCAAGGAGGAGATCGTCTTCCAGACCGGCCGCCGCGACACCGAGGAGCAGACCTTCCGCGCCATCGAGCTGGCCAAGGCGACCGGCGCCGAGGTGAACGTCGACCTGATCAGCGGCCTGGCCGGCGAGACGCTCGACACCTGGGCCTATTCGGTGCGGCGGGCGATCGAGGCCGACGTGCACAACATCACCATTTACAAGCTGGAGCTTTACGCTAATACACCGTATTACACGGCGGAGAAGCACCAGGAGATCGCGCTGCCCGACGAGACGCGGGAGCTGGCGTTCATCGAGTACGCCGTCGCCGAGCTCAAGCGTCACAATTATCTCCCCGTCAATACCTTCACCTTCACCAAGGGCGGCGCCCACGACCAGCTCAACACGCGCAAGCGCTGGCAGGGGGCCGACAGCTACGCCTGCGGCGTTTCTGCCTACGGTTCGCTGGGCGACTGGCAGTTTCAGAACACCAACGAAATTCCGGCCTATACCGCGGCGATCGCGCGCAACGAGCTGCCCACCGTCCGCGCCTACCGCAACACCAGCTTCGATCGCATCGTGCGCGAAGCGGTGATGGGGATCAAGCTGGTGGCGATCGATCACCACCACTTCCGCGACAAGCACGGCCTGGACCTGCTGCAGGTCTGCGCCGCCGACCTGGCGCGGCTGGCGAGCGACGGGTTCCTGGTCGTCGACGAGCGGGAGATCCGCCTGACCGACCGCGGCATCATCTATGGCGACTACGTGAGCCGGGTTCTGGAAAGCTCGCTCAAAAAGCTCACCGGCGGCCACGCCGCCAGCCGCACGCGGGTGCATCGCTGAGCGGCGGGCGGCCAGGTCCACGATCGCGCAATGGAAAGGATTGGCAATGACATCGGATGAAGTGCTGGAAGGGTTGAAGCGCATCATTGTCGACGACCTGGACGTCGACGTCGAGTACCAGGACCTGTCGCCGGACGTGCCGCTGTTCGAGGGCGGACTGGGCCTCGATTCGGTGGTGCTGGTCGAGCTCATCAGCTGCATCGAGAAACGTTTCGACGTCATGGTGTCGGACGACCTGCTCACCGTCGAAACGTTCAAGGACCTGCAGTCGGTGGCGCAGGTGATCGGCACGCTGCTCGCCGCGGTCGAGCTGCCGGCGGGGCGTGGGTGAGCGATAGCCGGGCCGTGCCGGCCCCGCCCGCTCTGACCGCCAAGCCGGCGGCAGCGCCGCGCAAGCCCGACTTCTTCATCGTCGGCGCTCCGCGCTGCGGCACCACCACGCTGTACGCTGCGCTGCGCCAGCACCCGCAGATCTTCGCCTCGGTGCACAAGGAGCCGCACTTTTTCGGCAGCGACCTGACGCCGCTGCCGGGCGCCATCCGCGACGAGGCGTCGTATCTCGCCCTGTTCGCCGGCGCCGGCGACCGCCCTCGCGCCGGCGAGAGCTCGGTGCACTACCTGTCGTCGCGGCGGGCGCCGTTCGAGATCCGGGCCTACGCGCCGGCGGCGCGCATCCTCATCCTGCTGCGCGAGCCGGTGAGCATGGCGCACTCCCTCTACGCGCTCTTTACCCGCACCGGCAACGAGGAGCTGCCGACCTTCGAGGCGGCGCTCGCGGTGGAGGAGGAGCGCCGCGCCGGGCGCCGCATCCCGCCGGGCGCCTATTTCCCGGAGGGCCTGCTGTACACCGACGGCGCGCGCTACGCGGCGAAGGTCGAGCGCTGGCTGGAGGTGTTCGGCCGCGAGCAGGTGCACTGCATCCTGTTCGACGACCTGGTGCGCGACACCGCGGCGGTCTATCGCCGGGCGCTGGCGTTCCTCGGCGTCGATGCCGGCTTCACCGCCGAGCTCGAGCCGCGGCGGGCCGCCGAGCTCGCCCGCGTGCAGACGATCCGGCAGCTGCGCCACCTGCCGCCCGAGGTGCGGCAGCGCATGCAGTTCGACCAGATGAAACTTCACCAGGGGCCGCCCCGCCCGGAGGTCGACCCGGCGCTGGCCGGGCGGCTGCGCGCGCTGTTCGCCGCCGACGTGGCGCGCCTGGGGCAGCTGCTGGACCGCGACCTCTCGGCGTGGAGCCGCGGCGAGGCGGTGCCGGCGGTGGCGGCGACTCCGGCGCCGGCCGCCGCGGACAGCAGGGCCGAGATCTTCGCCTGCCTGCGGGCGCTGCGCCAGATCCCGCCCGAGCTGCGCGCGCGGCAGGACCGGGTGGAGCCGATGGAGCGCAAGTTCGCGCGCTGGCAGCGGCTGCGGCTGCCCGATCTGCCGCTCGAGCAGCGCGCCTGGGATCCGCAGTGGGCCAGCTGGTTTGCCGGCGAGCAGGAGCGGATCGCCGCGGCGCTCGCGCCGCGCACGGCGCGCATCGAGCACTTCGGCAGCACCGCGGTGCCGGGCCTGGGATCGAAGAACATCATCGACATCGCGGTGGGCGTCGACGGCGCCGAAGGCGTGGACGGCGAAACCGAGGCGGTCGAAGCGGCGCTCGGGGCGATCGGCTACGTCGCCTACGGCAACAGCCCGATCGATCCCCAGACGCGCTGGCTGTGGCGGCTGGAAGGCGACCGCGCCTTCGCTGTCCACCATTGCGATCGCCGCCGCACCTGGCTGGATGAACAGACCGACCTGCGCGACTACCTGTGCGCCTGCCCGGAGGAGCGCGAACGCTACGCCTCGTTGAAGCGTCGTCTCGCCGCCGAGAGCGGCACAAAATTTCTGCGCTACAGCGTCGGCAAGATGGCGCTGTCGCTCGAGCTGGTCGCCCGCGCGCTCAGCTGGCGGGAGGCAGGAGGCGGCCGTGCGGTGGGAACACGGTGAAACGAGTTGCCTTGGTGACGGGCGCGAACCGCGGCATCGGGTTCGAGACCTGCCGGCAGCTGGGCGCGGCGGGCTATTCGATCGTGCTCACCGCGCGCGATGCGGACAAGGGCAACCGGGCTTTGACGGCGCTGCGCCAGCAGGGTGTCGAGGCGCGCTTCCACGTGCTCGACGTGACCGATCCAGCGAGCGTGGCGCGGGCCGCTGCCTGCGTGAGCGGCGAGCTGGGGCGGCTGGATGCGCTGGTCAACAATGCGGCGATCGCCATCGACAGCAAGGAATCGCTGGCGCGGGTCGACCTGGAGATCCTGCGGCGGACGCTCGACACCAACCTGGTCGGTGCGCTCAGCTGCTGCCAGGCGTTTCTGCCGCTCATGCTGCAGCAGGGCTACGGCCGCATCGTCAACGTGTCGAGCGGGCGGGCCTCGTTCACCAGGCTGGCCGCCGGCGGGCCGTGCTATCGCATTTCGAAGGCCGCGCTCAACGCCCTGACGGTGATCCTCGCCGACGAGGTGAAGGAGAGCAACATCCTGGTCAACGCCATGACGACGGGATGGGTGCGCACCCGCATGGGCGGGCTGCTCACGGCGCCGCGCTCGCTCGCCGAAGGGGCGGACACGGCGGTCTGGCTGGCGATGCTGCCCGACGGCGGGCATCGCGGCAAGTTCTTCCGGGACCGGCAGGAGTTTCCGTGGTGATGCGACCAACCGGCCAGCCGCGGCCGCGGACGGTGCGATGAGCTCGCTGCCTGTAGCGACGCTGCCGGCGCACGGCCTGGCCAGCTTCTGGGACGAGACGCGCCTGCGCGCCGACGAGGCCAGGTCGGCCACCGTCCGGCCCGCCGCCGAAACGGTGTCCTGGCGCATCGCGCTCGAAGACGTCCTCAAGATCGGCTATGGGATCCAGACGCAGTCGTGGGTCGTGGCGGGCGCCCGGCGGCGCATCGTGTGGCGCACCGTGCCGTCGGCCGGCGGGCTCTATCCGTTCGAGGTGATCGCCAATGTCTTCGGCGACGCCGCCTACCTCTGGGACGTGGACGCGGCGCGGTTGGTGCCGCTCGACCGCGAGCCGCTGTCGCGCGCCGACGTCGCGGCGGCCGGCATCGTCGACGATCCGGGCGCCCCCCTGGCGGCGCTGCTGATCCTGGTCGCCCGTCCCTGGCTGAGCATGGTCAAGTACCGCCGGCGCGGCTACACCTACACGCACCTGGACGTGGGCCACGTGACCACCAACCTGGCGCTCTACACGACGGCCCTGGGCTACGCTCCGGCCGTCCACCTGCGCTTCCGCCGCGTCGCCCTGGCCGAGCGCCTGCAGCTCGCCGGGCTCTGCCGCGAGCCGCTGGCGGTGCTCTCCTTCGCCGGCGACGAAGCGGGCGTGGTCGCGCCGGTCGGGCCGGAAGCCGCGGCCGGCGCCGAGCGCCGCGGCCTGGCGCCGCCCGACCTGCCCGAGATCCTGGCCTGGGAGTCGCTGGAAGGCATCCGCTCGTTCGAGGGCGCGCCGGCGCCGCCGGCCGCGGCCGAGAGCACACCGCTGCTGGCGGAGCCGGTGGGGATCGACAACCCGGTCTCCCTGCCGCTGCCCGCCGGCAGTCCCCTGTCCTGGGCCGCGGCGCAGCTGCGCGCGGCGATCCTGCGCCGCCGTTCGGCCAAGGGCTTCCGCGGCGAATCGCTCAGCCTGACGCAGATCGGGCGGTTGCTTGCCGCCGTGCGGACCGCCGGACTGGTGACCGACTGTCCCGCCGACGAGGCCGTGCGGCTGGGCGTGCGCCTGGTGGCGACCGACGTCGAGGGTCTGGCCGGCGTCTTCGCCTACTCGCCGGAGAACCACGCCCTGCATCAGCTCGGCGGTTTGACCCACGATCCCCACACGGCCTGCATGCGGCAGGAGATCGCCAGGAAAATGTCGGCCCTGGTGGTCCTCCACGCGCCGCTCTCCCAGCTGCTCGAACGGCGGGGGCACGCGGCCTTCGCCGAGCTGCACTTCCGCGCCGGCGAGCTCGGCCAGCACCTGCACCTGGCGGCGGCGCGGCTGGGCATCGGCATCACCTGCCTGGGCGGCTTCGACGGGCACCGCTGTGCCGCGCTCGCCTACCTCGAGGGCGGCGAAGAGGTGGTCTACGTGCTGCTGCTCGGCGCGGCCGACGAGTCGGCGACCAAGCACGACCGGCTGAGCGTCGCCTTCAGTCACGGGTATTCGACCTAGTGGCCAGCCCAGATCACTCACATCCGGGCAGCGCCATGGAGAGTGCGCTGCTGGATCACCCGGCTTTCGGGCGGCATTTCACCGCCGGGCACCGCGAGCTGCGCGCCCGCGCCCGCGGCTACTTCGTGCCCGAGCGGCTGGGCGGCTGGCTGGGCGGGCCGGGCGGCCACCTGGTCAAGGCGCAGTGGGAAGCCTTCGGCCGGGAAGGCTTCCTGGGCGTGTCGCTGCCGCGCGCCGACGGCGGCCAGGGGCTGGGCCTGCTCGGCGCGCTGATCCTGTCCGAGGCGACGGCGGCGCTCGGCGACCTGGGGATCTCCCTGGGGCTGCACTGCCAGAGCGAGATCACCGGCGCCTGGCTGGCGACGGCGCACGACCCGGCGGTGGCCGGCGCCTACCTTCCCGGCATGATCGCCGGCCGGCTGGTCGGCTGCGCCTGCGACACCGAGCCGGGCGGCGGCATGGAGGCGACGGCGGTGCGCGACGGCGACCAGGTGGTGGTGCGCGCGCGCAAGCTGTACGTCATCAACGGCGCCAACGCCGACCTCTGCTTCGTGACCGTGCGGCTCGACGGCGAGATGGCGACGGTGCTGGTGGAAAAGGATCGTCCCGGCGTGCGGGTCGAAAAGGTTTTCGACAAGCTCGGCACCCGGTCGATCGATTCGGCCATGCTTCACTTCGACGATGTGCGCGTGCCGGCGGTCAACCTCTCGGGCAAGCGAGGCGTCCGCCAGCTGATGCAGTGGAACAAGGTGATGACGGCGGCGCGGTTCCTGATGTGCGCCGACGCCTGCCTGCTGCACCAGCAGCTGCTGGGGCGCATGCTGCGCTACGGCAGGCGGCGGAGCGTCGGCGGCCGCCCGCTGGCGGACTGGCCGCTGCAACGCCACGCCCTGGCGCGTGCCGCCGCCGACCAGCAGCTGATGCGCGCCGGGCTGATCGACGGCTTCGAGCGGCTGGAGCAGGGGCAGAACGCGGTGGCCCAGGTGGCCGCTCTCAAGTGGTTCTGCGTCAGCCGCACCGCGGCCTTCGCCGCGCACTGCGCGGAAACGCAAGGCGGCGCCGGGTACATGTGGGACAGCGCCTTCCTGCGCGCGCAGGCGCAGATCGCCGGCCTCAAGATGGCGGGCGGCAGCCTGACCACCATGGCCGCCATCGCCGGCCAGGCCTTCGCCTACCGCGAGGAGATCGAGGCGGTGGGATGAGCGAAGCCCCGGCGGCCGCCTCCGCCCCCGTCACCGGCCCGGAACCCGGCGTGCTGAGCGCGGCGATGCGCGGCTGTTGCGTCCTTCATGCCGCGCGCACCGCGGTGGTGAGCCCGGCGGCGGCGCTCTCCTATGCCGAGCTGGGCGAGCGCATCGAGACGGCGGCAGGCCTGCTGGCGGCGACCCTGGGCGGTTCGTCGCACCTGGGCTTCTGCCTGGGCAACCGGCCAGAGTACGTCGTCCTCTACTTCGCCGCGCTGCGCGCCGGCCACCTGCCGCTGCTGCTCGACGCCAACTTCAACTCCGGCGAGATCGAGGCGATCCGCGCCGATTGCGGTCTGGACGCGCTGGTCGTCGAGGCGGACAAGGGGGCGCGGCTCGACGTCCCTGGCAAAGGCGAGCCGGCGCCGTTCCAAGGCGACGTCGTGCTGCTGCCTTTGGCGAGCGACGCTCCGCCGCGCTTCCGGCGCCGGCCGGCCACCGAGGTCTGCCGCTTCACCTCCGGCACCACCGGCCGGCCCAAGTGCCTGGAATTCAGCGGCCACGCGGTGGTCGCGGCGGCGCGGCACTGGGTGGCAGGCACCGGCATGGGCGCCGCGGACCGCACGCTGTGCCTGGCGGCGCTGTCCAACGGCCTGGCCTTCAACACCTCGCTGCTGGCGACCTTCCTGGCCGGCGGCGAGCTGCACTTCGCGGCCGGCCCGCCCCTGACCCGCACCGTGGCGCGCCGCATCGCCGAATCGCGGATCACCCGGCTGGTCGCCTTCCCCACCCTCTATCGCAACTTCGTCGCCGCCGGCGGTCCCGACCCGGCAGCCATGGCCAGCCTGGAGCACGCGATCTCGGCCGGCGCGCCGCTCTGGCCCGACGTCCGCGACGAGTTCCGCACGCTGTACGGGCTCGACATCTCCGACTACTACGGCATCGCCGAGACCGGCCCCTGCACCTTCGAGCGCGACCCCGGCCACGGCAGCGGCCTGGGCGAGCCGCTGCCGGGAGCGGAGATCCGCATCGATCCCAGCGGCGAGGTGCTGGTGCGCACCGAGTCGATGACCAGCGGCTATCTGAACCATCCCGGCCTGTTCGAGAGCCGCCTGGACGCGGACGGGTTCTATCGCTCCGGCGACCGGGGGCGCCTGGTCGATGGGCGGCTCCACCTGGTCGGCCGGACGCAGGACCACATCAACGTCGCGGGGCGCAAGATCGATCCCGCCGAAATCGTCGCGCTGGTCTCGACGCTGCCCGGGGTGGCGGACGCCGTCGCCTTCGCCGACGAGGACCTCAACAAGGAGACCGTGGTGCACCTGGCGGTGGTCGCCACCGACCCCCAGGTGACCAAGGCCTCCGTGGCCGCGGTCTGCCGGTCGCGCCTCGCACCCTATAAGATCCCGGGCCTGATCAGCTTCGTGCAGGAGATCCCGCGCAACGGCATCGGCAAACCGCGGATCGTCGCGCTGCGCGAGCAGCTGCGGGCGCCGGGCGCCGCCTGAGGCGGCGGCACACCAGGAAAGGACTGCCGGATGAGCGACGAGGACCTCCAGGCCATCAAGCAACGGGTGCAGCGCATCGTCTTTCTGGCCGCGGGGGGGAAGATCAGCGAAGCGGACCTGGCGAAGTCCGACGCCGACCTGCGCGAGATCGGGCTCGATTCGCTCGGCTATCTCAACCTGCTCGAGGGCCTGGAGCGGACCTTCGGCGTCAGCATCGACCTGGACCAGGAGGCCAGCCATCACTTCCTGCACACCATCGACAACCTGGTGAGCTACCTGGCGGCGCGACGGGGGCCGGTGGCGTGACCGGCACGCCGGTGAGCGCGCCCGCCACGCCTGCCGGCAGTGCAGGCGGCGCAGGCAGCGCGGGCGCCGCCGGCGCCGACGCCGGGCTGGCGGCGGCCGCCAGGGCTCTGGCCGAGGGCTGCGGCACCGGCGCCGCCGACTTGGTAGATTGCGCGTCGCCCCGCGAATGGGTCGAAAGCCTGGCCACCACGTTGCCGGCCGTCGCGGCGGCCGCCGTCATCGAGCACCTGTTCGGCGTCCTGCCCCTGGTCGCGGGCTTCTTCGCCCCGGCGCCCTGGTGCGCCGACGTCGCCGCCGGGCGCAGCCTTGCCGCGCTCGGCCTCTTCACCCCCGATCCCGAGCTGCGCTGGGGCGCCGTCGCCGGCCAGGCCGCGGCCACAGCCGCGGCTGGCGATCAGGCCGCGGCGGAGCCCGCGGCGGACGGTAGGGCTGCGGGAGAGCCCGCGGTGGGCGGTACGGCTGCGCCGGAGGCCGCGGCGGGCTACCGGCTGAGCGGCACGGTTCGCTTGGCAGGGTGCCCTGGGGGCGGCGTTCTGGTCCTGGTGCGGAGCGGAGAGGAGCACCGGCTGGCCTGGGTGGACGCCGGCGTGTCCGGCGTCGAGTGGCACGGCCAGGGACCTTGCCGCGCCGCCATGGCCGGGGCGGCGGTCGGCGCCGACTGCGTTTCGCGGCCGGTGACGGTCACGTCCGGCGGCGAGCTGTGGACGCACCTGGCGCGCTATGCGAGCCTTTGGGGCCTGGCGGCCTCGATCTGGGCGCGGCACGGTGTCCTCGCCCTGCGCCGGGCTGCCAGGGCGCCGCGGGCCGGCGAGCCGCGCTGGAGCGCCGCGCAGCTGGTGGCCACCGCTGTCACCGAGGTCGAGATCGAAGCCGAGCTTGCCGCCACGGCCCTGCGCATCCACTTTGCCACGGCCGCCGGCCAGGCCGCCCGCGGTGCCGGCGCCGATGGCGCCCATGGCTCCGATGGCGCCCATAGCTCCGATGGCGCCCATGGCCCTGATGGCCCCGATGGCGCCGATGACGCCGACCTTGCCATTGCAGTCGGCGCCGCCCGCGCGCTGGCGGCGGTCGCGGCGTGCACGGTCGAGTTGCGCGACCGCCTGGGGCTCGCCGTCGAAGGGCCTCTGGCCGACGGCCTGCCGGGGCCGCTCGCCGCTTCCCTGGGCGGGGTGCTGATGCTCGAAAGCGAGCTCGCCGCGCAGCTCGACCGGCTGGTGGTGGGCGACGTCGCGGCGGTCATGGCGACCGCGGTGACCGCGGTGACCGCGGCGCCGGCGGCGCCGGAGGATGCCGGGCGATGAACATCGCCCTTGTCGGCTACGGCCGGATGGGGCAGGTTGTCGAGGAGGTGGCGGCGACGCAGGGGGTGGGGTGCGTCGCGCACTTCGACCGCAGCCGCCCCTTGGCGGCCGACGGCTCCGCCCGCCAGGCTCTGCAGGACGTCGCGGTGCTGATCGACTTTTCCGTGCCGGACGCGGTCGCCGGCACGGTGCGCGCGGCGGGCGAGCTGGGCATCCCCTTGGTGATCGGCACGACCGGCTGGCACGCCCAGCTGGACGACGTCCGCGCCGCCGTTCTGGCCTCGCGTGCCGGGGTCGTGCACGGCGCCAACTTTTCGCTCGGCGTCAACGTCTTCTACCGGCTCGCCGAGCAGGCCGCCCGGCTGCTGGCAGGCTTCGACGGCTACGACCCGTTCATTCAGGATTGGCACCCGCGCACCAAGCGCGACGCTCCGTCGGGCACGGCGCTGGAAGTCCAGCGGCGGATGGCGCGCCACCTGGGCCAACGGGAGGTGCCCATCACCTGCACCCGCTCCGGTTACGTCCCTTCGGAGCACAGGGTCGGTTTCGACTCGGAGGCCGACACCCTCGTCATCGAGCACCGGGCGCGCAACCGGCGAGGCCTGGCCGCCGGAGCGCTGCTCGCCGCGCGGTGGATCGCCGGCCGGTCCGGCTTCTACGACTTCCAGGACGTCATGGCCGACGTCCTGCCGGGGGACGGCACGCCGGGCTGAGGCCCACGGCGTCCCTGCGCTCGCCATGCCGCTTGAAACCCTCTGCGCCGGGCTCGACGCCGCAGCGACCCGCACGGTGACGCTGGACATGAGCCCGCCGCACGTGCGGGGGATCCTTGCGACCTCGCGGTTGATCGGTCTGTGTGAGGACACCTGTCTGGAGCTGCTCGATCGCCACCTTTGCGCCGGCGAAACTTCGCTCGGCACCCGCGTCGACTTTCAGCACATCGGCGTCGCCTGGGCCGGCGACGAGATCAGCATCCGCGTCCACCTGACGCGCGTCACCCAGAAGCGCCTGCTCACCTTCGCGGTCGAGGTGGAGGCTCCCGGAGGCCTGGTCAGCACCGGCACCCATCAGCGCCTGATCGTCGATCGCGCGCGCTTCGCCCGCTCCGCCGCCCCCGCTTGACCGGCGCCTGGAGTCGGCGCGCCTGTGGGCCCCGGGGCCGGGGCGCGCGTCGGGCCGGCCGGGCGGCGGCAATCGCCGCGTGATACGTATACAGCGCATGCGTTCACGCTGGCTCGCCGCGAGCCTGCCCGCCGCTCTCCTGCTGGTCTTCGCCTGGCGCGGTGTGCTCGCCATGCACGCGGACGGCGCCACCGTCGACGAAGCGTCGCACCTGGGCTACGGCGAGCGCGCGCTGTCGGAGGGGACGTTCCTGCGCACGCGCGAGCTCAATTCCAAGATGCCGGTGTCGGCGCTCAACGCCATGCCGGTCGTGATCGCGCGGCATTGGCGGCCGGGGCTGGCATGGCCGGCGGCGCTGTTCGTGGCCCGTCTGCCGTCGCTGCTGCTCGGCGTGCTGCTGGGCTGGTTGATCTGGCTGTGGGCGCGGGCTCTGTTTGGCTGCTGGAGCGGCATCCTGGCCCTCTTCCTGTACAGCTTCTGTCCCAACGTGCTGGCGCACACCCATCTGGTGACGACCGATATCTCGACGGCCCTGGCGATGTTCGCCGCCGTGTTCTTCCTGTGGCGCTACCGGCAGCGGCCCGGTCGCGGGCGGTTGTGGGCCGCCGCCGCGGTGTTCGGGGCGGCGCAGCTGACCAAGGCGACGGCGCTGCTGCTGGCGCCGCTGTTCGGCGCGATCCTGTTGGTCGGCGCGCTGCGCCAGGTGATGCTGCAGGAGGGCGCGGCGGCGGGCGCCGGACCGGCGGGCGGCGGGGCAGCGGAGGACGGGGCAGCGGAGGACGGAGCCGCAGACGGCGGGGCAGCGGATGGCGGAGCGGTAGACGGCGGGGCAGCGGAGGACGGGGCGGTAGACGGCGGGGCAGCGGAGGACGGGGCCGCAGACGGCGGGGCAGCGGAGGACGGGGCAGCAGACGGCGGGGCAGCGGATGGCGGAGCGGTAGACGGCGGGAGGACGGGGCGCAGGGGCGCCGGCGGCGCGCGCGTGGGGGAGCGGGCGCGCCGGCTGGGTGCCGAGCTGTGGCGGAGCGCGCCGCTGGCGGCTGCCTGCGCGGTCGCCGCGGTGGTGGCGCTCAACCTGGGGTTTGCCGGCGAAGGCACGTTCACTCCGCTGCGCCGGTATGCCTTCATCAGCGACAGCTTCCAGTCGCTCGCCAGGGTGCCGGTGGTGCGCGACCTGCCGCTGCCGCTCCCCTACGCCTACGTCCAGGGGCTGGACATGGTGGCCTACGATTCGCGGGCGCCGGGCTGGAGCTACCTCCATGGGCAGTACAGCCAGCACGGCTTCGCCGCGTACTTTCTGCTGGCGCTGCTGGTCAAGGTGCCGCTCGGCACGCAGCTGCTGGCGGCGCTGGCGCTGGGGCTGTGCCTGGCGGGGCGGGCGCGCGCGCCGGGCGGCGAGGAGTTTCTGGCCGTTCCGGTGTTGCTGCTGCTGGCCTACTTCACCCTGGCGTTCAAGCTGGATATCGGCGTGCGCTACGTGCTGCCGGTGCTGCCGTTCCTGTTCGTCTTCAGCTCCCGCGTCGCAGCCAGGCCGCGGGGACGGGCGGGCGCGCCGGCTGGCGCGGATGCAGCGGCGCAGTTTGCCGAGGGGGTCAACGCGCTCCGCCGGGCGGCGGCGCCGCGCTGGCTGGCGCCGGCGGCGGGCGCGCTGGCGCTGTGGGTGGCCCTTGCGTCCTGGTCGGTCCATCCGCACTACCTGGTCTATTTCAACGAGCTGGCGGGGGGCCCGGACAACGGCTGGCGCTGGCTGATCGATTCCAACCAGGATTGGGGCCAGGACAGCGAGCGCGTGCGCCAGGTCTACGTCCCAAGCAGCCCGGTGCACGTGTTCGTCGACCCTGGCGGGCCGCTCGTCGGGCGCATCGCCGTCGGGATTTCCAACCTTGTCGGGCGCGACCCTGCGGCCGCGGCGCGCATGGCCTGGCTGCGCGACAACTTCAAGCCGATCGCGGTGATCGGCGGCTCCTGGAAGGTCTTCGACGTGCACGAAGACGACCTGGCGCGCTGCTGCGCCGGACTGCCGCGCGTCCAGGTGATCGACGACCTGGCGAGCGACCTGGCGCCGGGCGGCCAAGTGGTCGGCGGCGGCGACGGGGTGAACGTGCGCTACCTGGAGCAGCTGAACGACGGCCTGCTCGGCGTCGGCGCGCCGCTGGACGCGGTGCGCACGGCGCCGGTGCAACCGCACCCGGTGCGTGCCTGGTTCGGCGTCGTCTGGCCGGGAGACCGCATCGTCGCGCGCGTCGTGGCCTATCCGGGGTTTTCCATCCGCGAACCCGCAGCCCGCCGCTTTCTGGCCCTCGACTACGTATTCCAGCTGTGGGACGGAGCCGCGTGGCACGACCTTCCCGGCACCCGTCAGCACGACAACCAGCAGCTTCGCCTGGAGCACCGCTTTGCACCTCGCGCCATGCGCGGCATCCGCCTGGTGATCGAACGCGAGCGCAACGACCAGGGCACCCTGGAACCGGGCGGCGGCTACCGCGCCGCCTGCCTGGAGCTGGCCGCCTACCCGCAGTAGCCTCAGGGTGGGCGGTGTTGGCGCCGCTCTGGCTGGCGCCGCCAACACCTCGTGGGTTTGGGTTTGCTGCCGTGGCCGGTGCTTCTGCTACTGCGCCTGTTGCACCTGCTGCGCCGCCTGCACCTGCTGCGTCTGCTGCGCCGCCTGCGCCTGCTCTGCCGCCTGCCAATGTGCGCGCAGCTCCTGGTTGAGCTCCACCCAGCGCTCTTCGGGAAAGAACACTCTGGCGCCGTCAAGCTCGACGCGGCGCCGGGTGCCGGGGATGGCGTCGGCGAGCCAGTGCGACCATTTCAGGTCGAAGTACACGTCGTCCGTGCCCCAGACGATCAGCGTCGGCGCCTGCAGCGTCCTGAGCCGCGCTTCGATGGCGAGGGTGTGCTGGTTGTCGAAAGCTGCCAGGAAGCGTTGCAGGTCGCGCGTGCGCTGCTCGGTGTCGACCAGCGGACGCAGGTAGGTTTCGATGCTGTCGTCGCTCAACCGTTCCGGGTGCTCGTACGCCGGTCCGAGCGCCTGCGGCGATCGATAGACGGTCTTGTCCGCCAACATCGCCTCCAGCGTGCCGCGCAGGCCGCCCGCGGCAGCCATCGTCAGAAAGGGCTTGAACGCCTCGGGCGGCCAGTTGTCGTGGGTGTCGCAGTCGGTGAGCGTCAGGCTGCGGACGCGCTCCGGATAGGACGCGGCGAAGATCTGGGCGATACCGCCGCCGCTGTCGTTGCCAACCAGGTCCACCTGGTCGATCTGCAAGGCATCCAGAAACTCCCGGAGCATCCGCGCATTGGCCGTCACCGACACGTCCTGGTCCGGCGCGATCTCGGTACGCCCATGCGCCAGCAGGTCCACGGCGATGCAGCGCCGGACGTCCGACACGTCCGCCAGCTGGTGACGCCACAGGTGCCCGTTGAGCAGCACGCCGTGCACGAACAGTGCAACCGGTCCGCTGCCTTGCTCCACGTAGCCGATCCTGCCCGACGCGGTGTGCACGCTGCGGCGAGCCGGCAAAGAATTGTTTGCGTTCATGAATCAGCCCTTCCTGTCGCCGTCGCGGCAACGTGCGCTTCCTGCAGCCGCTGTGCGCATTCCTCACAGCACACCTCGACCGTATTGCCGCCGATCCTGACCTTGATGGGATTGCCATCCAGCTCGCAGTCGCAAGCCGCACACGTTCTCGTCTCGACCATGACCTTGCTCTCCTGGTAAACCCGGCGTCCGGGTAGGAGCAGTAGGCCACGCGGCGAGAGACCGCCGCTATCAGATTCTTTAGCGACCTGTCAGCTCAGGGTCCCTGCTCAGGCTCCCTGCTCAGGCTCTTTGCTCAGGCTCTTTTGCCCAGGCTCTTTTGCCCAGGCTCTTGGGCTCAGGATCATTTGCCCTGCTCGGGGTCTAGCGATGCAGCGCTGCCTGCCGGAACTCCGAAGGCGAGCGGCCGTAAACCTTGCGGAAGGCGGCGCTGAAGTGGCTGTGACTGGAAAAGCCCAGGTCCAGGCTCAGGCTGGTGAGGTCGTCGACCTGCGCCAGAAGGTCGAGCGCCAGCGCCAGGCGGAGCCGCAGCTGATAGCGATACAGGGGCACGCCTTCCACCTGCTGGAAGATCTGGGTGAGATAGATCGGCGAGGTGCGCACCTCCGCGGCGATGTCGGCCAGCGTCCAGCGCCGCGCCAGGTCGCCGGTCAGCACCAGTTTGGCGCGGTCCACCAGCCGCTGGCAGCCGGCGCTGGCGCCCGCCGCGTGGGTGGTGCGCGGCCCTTGCGCCCGCTGCACCAGGGTCAACGCCAGGCTCTCCGCTTCCAGCGGTTCCGCCACGTTCTGGCGCAGGCTGTGCCGCAGCAGCGCCACCAGCGCCTGCGCGCGCGGGTCGATGCGCAGGCGCTGCTGCCTGAAAGCCAGCGCGGCGCCGTCGCGCAGCAGCGCCCGAGGCGCCAGCTCCCGCTGCAGAGCTTCGCTGATCGTCACCGTCAGGCAGGCGTCGCCGCCCGCCACGGGGTGGCTGACCCGGTACCCTTCGGCGGCGTTGAAAAACAGCACCTGGTTTGCTTCGGCGACGGCCTGGTCGCTCCCCAGGTGCCGCACGTAGACGCCGCGGTACGGAAACACCAGCTGCGTGGCCGTGGCGCACTCCTCCGCACCGTGGCCGCGGCAGCTGCCCCGGCAGCACACGTCCCGGATGGTGACCGTGGGAGTCGTCAGCAGGGTCTGAACGGCAAACTCAGACATGGCTTGTGGAGGAGGGCCTGGGCGCAACACCCGCAAAGCAACGCTCGCGCCCGGCGGGCTCAGTATCAGTATATGCGGTCGCGCCGGGCGCCCGGGAGATCTCGCCGCGGGGCCGTCGGGGTCGCCGGGGTCTTCGGGGCGGTCGGGGCAGTTGGGGTCTTCGGGGCAGTTGGGGTCTTCGGGGCCGTTGGGCCGTCGGGGTGGCGGCCGCCGGTGACAGCCGGCGCTGGAAAGCGATAGCATCAGCGCTCAATGACCAAAACGCGACGCAGCTTCTGCGGCGGCAGGGTCTGCCTGGCCGCTTTGGTGTTTGCCGGTGCGCTGGGCGCGGCGGGGCGGGCGGACGACCTGCCGCACGACCGCAACGACTGGATCGAGGCGCGGACTGCCAACTTCCTGATCTGGAGCGACGCAGGCGAGCGGCACACGCGGGAGTACGCGGCCGACCTCGAGCAGCTGCGGGCGGCGCTGGCGCAGCTCGATCCGGGGCTGGGAGCGGCGGCGCCGGTGCCGACCTACCTGTACGTGTTCAAGAACCGGTTTGCGCTGGCGCCCTATCTGCCCCTCTTCCAGGGCAAGCGCGAGGAGCTGGCGGGGTACTTCGAGCCGCGGCCCACGGCGAACTACATGGTGATGGACGGCGATGCGCGCGGTCCGGGGGCGCAGATCGTCTACCACGAGTACCTGCACTTCCTGCTGCACAGCCGCTACGCGCACCTGCCGCTGTGGCTGGACGAAGGTCTCGCGGAATACTTCAGCAGCTTTCACATCGCCGAGGGGGAGGCGCGGCTGGGCCTGCCGATCGAAGAGCACATTCGCTGGCTGCGGCAGAACACCCTGCTGCCGCTGCCGCAGCTGGTGGCGATCGACCAGCATTCCAAGGACTACCACGAGGGCATCCACCAGGGGGTCTTCTACGCCGAGTCGTGGGCGTTGACCCACTACCTGATGGTCGGCAAACCCGAGCGGCGGAGCCAGCTGGCGCAGATGATGAAGCTGATCGAGGCCGGCACGCCGCAGGACAAGGCGTTCGCCCAGGCCTTCGGCGACGTCGCGAGCCTGGACCAGGAGCTGCGGGTCTACGTCAACCACCACGTGTTCAACTTCGAGCGGATGCCGCTCAAGGGTGCGGCGGACGACGGCGTGACGGTCAAGCCGCTGCCGCCGGCCCAGGTGCTCTACCACCTGGGCGACCTGCTGCTGGGCCTTGAGGGTCAAGAGCCGGCCGCGGCAGCCCACTTTCGCGCCGCGCTGGCGGCCGATCCGCAGAGCGCCCTGGCCGCGGCCGGCCTGGGCCAGGTGGAGGACGCGGCACACCGCTGGCCGCAGGCGCTGGCGGATTATGAGAAGGCGGTCGCTCTGCTGAGCCCGGCGCCGGGGGCGGCGGGCGGGACCGGCCCCGCGGAGGCGGCGTTCCTGCACTACCTGCTCGGCAGGAGCCTGCTCAACCAGGCCAGCCAGGACGTGGCGCCGGCAGCCGGCGCTTCCGGCGACGGCGCCGCGGGCGACGGCGCGCCCGGCGGTCGGGACCACGAGGGCGTGCGCGCCGCAAGCGAGCTGGCGGCCGCCACCCAGCTGGCGCCGGATTTCGGCGAAGCCTGGGCGCAGCTCGGCCTGGCGCGCCTCGCGATGAAGCCGCCGTCGCCGGACGCGGTGGCCGCCCTGGCCACGGCCCACCGGCTGCTGCCGTCGCGCTACGACGTCGCGCTCAACCTGGCGGCGGCGTACGCCAACGCCGGCGAGCGCCCCAAGGCCGAAGCGATGGTCGAGCGGGCGCGTCTGGCGGGCGCCCCGCCGCAGGACATCGCACAGGCACGCAGGAACCTGCTGCTTGCCGACTACAACGCCGCCGCCAAGCGAGCCAACGCCGGCGACCTCGCCGGCGCGATCGTCATCCTGCAGCGGCTCGCCGCCACCACCGGCGCCGGCGCCGGTTCGGGGGGGGCCGGCGGCGGCGACGACGGCTTCCACCGCCAGGTGACGGAGCGGCTCGACCGCCTGCGCCAGGCGGCCTCCCGCAAGACGTATGGGGATGCCTACAACCATGCGGTCGAGCTGGCCAACCACGGCGACCTCAAGGGTGCCGCGGCGCAGCTCGAAGCCCTGCTCGCCGGCCTGCCTGCAAACGGCGCCACGCCCGCGGCCCCCACCGCTCCCGGTGCCGTCCCAGCCGCCAGCGCCGCCGGCGTCGCGCCCGTGGCCCCCACCGCGCCCGGCGCGCCCGCCGCCGCCAGAGCCGCCGGCGCCGTGCCCGCGGATGCCGTCGTTCCAGCCGGCGCCGCCGCCATGCCTGTGCCCGACGACATCGCCGACATGGCGCGGCAGATGCTCGCCAAGGTGAAGGCCGCAGCGGCCCGCCGCAAGCCCTGAGCGCACGTTTTGCGTCGCCGCCGGGCGGCCACCGGCCGCTGCCGCGCGAGCCGTGGGCGGCGCCGCCGGCCACCCTGCCGAGCGAACGGCTGGCTGGCGGACGGCCGGTCAGTTGAGGCGGAAGAGTGCCGACGGGTTGGCGCGCGCCGCCTTGTAGGCGGGGCGCAGGATCGCCGGCAGGGTGAACAGTGCGATCAGGCAGGCGCCGGTCAGAAAGACCAGCGGATCGTAGGGGTTCACCTGGAACAGGATGCTTTCCATGGCGCGCGCCAGGCCGAGCGCGCAGGCCAGGCCGGCGATCACCCCCAGGGCGAGCAGCGTCAACCCCTGGCGGACGTAGTGGCGCAGGATCTGCGGCTGGTCGGCCCCCACCGCCATGCGGATGCCGATTTCGAAGCCCTGCTGGCGCACGGTGTAGAGCAGCACCGAGTAGATGCCGACGATCGCCAGCAGCAGCGCCGAGGCGGCGAAGAACATCAGCAGGAAAGTGTTCAGGCGGATGCCCGCCTCTTCTTCGCGGCGCAGCTGGACCATCGTCTTGACGTCGAACACCGGGATGTCGGGGTCGATCGGCTGCATGATCTGGTCGAGCGCCAGCCGCGTCGCCGCGCTGTCGCGGCGCAGGCGCAGCAGGATCGAGGCCGTGCGCGAACGCACCTGCAGGAGCGGCAGGTACATGTCGCGCTTGAAGTCGTGGTCGGCCTGGATGCGGCCGTGCTGGTCGACGTCGGCGACGACTCCCACCACGCGCACCCAGCGGTTGTGCGGCGGCCCCAGCCAGAACCGCTTGCCCAGCGGGTCCTGCGCCGGCCACAGGGCGCCCGCGGCGGAGCGGCTGAGCACCGCCACGCGGTCGGTGTGGGCGTCGTCCTGGGCGGTGAAATCGCGCCCGCGCAGCAGGGCGAAGCCCATGCTGGAAAGCAGGCCGGGGCTGGTGCGGTGTTCGTACACCTTGAACTTTTCCTCCGGCACGTCGAGCGGCCGCCCCTCCGGCACGATGAACTGGTAGTAGAGGCCGTAGCCGAGCATGCCGGGGGCCCAGATCCCGGCGTCCGCCACGTCGGGCAGCGACTTGGCCTGCTGGATCACCCGCCGGTACAGCTGGTAGACCGGCTCGTCGGTCTGGTAGCGCGCCGGCGGCAGCTCGAAGCGCGCGGTCAGCACGCCGTCGACGCGGAAGCCGGGGTTGCTGTCGATCAGCGCCAGCAGGCTCTTGATCATCAGCCCGGTGCCGATCAGCAGCACGACGGAAAAAAAGATCGCCGACACGCCCAGCAGGCTGCGGGTGAAGACCGTGCTGGCCGAGGCGGTGTGCCCCTTGCCCAGCGATTGCAGCTCTTCCTGCAGGTCGACCTGCATGCTCTTGCGCGCCGGGATGACGCCGATCAGCAGGCTGATCAGGATCGCCAGCGCCACCGCCACGGCCAGCGCGCGCAGGTCGACGCTGAAGTGGACGAAGCCCGGCAGGTTGTAGGCGGCGGCGCCAAACTTGCTGAGCGCCGAAACCGCCGCAAAGGCCGCCGCGACGCCCAGCGCGGCGCCGCCGGCGCAGAGCAGGGCGCCTTCCAGGATGAACAGGCGCACCAGGCGCACCTGGCTCACCCCCAGCGCCAGGCGCAGGGCGACCTCCTTGCGCCGCTCGACGGCGCGGATCAGCAGCAGGTTGGTGACGTTGGCGCAGCCGACGAGCAGCAGCAGGACCGAGCCGATCAGCAGGGTGAGCAGCGACACGCGCATGCTGTCGAAGTCGAACTGCAGCGTGCGCAGCGGCTGCACGACCAGGGTGTAGCCCTTGTTGCTGGCCGGGAAGGCCAGCGCCAGCTGGCGGCAGACGCCGGCCATGTCGGTCTGCGCCTGCGCCAGGGTCACCCCCGGCCGCAGGCGCGCGATCACGTCCAGCCAGCGCACCGCGCGGTCGTCGACGTAGCCCGGCCGCTGCGCCAGCCGGGCGACGGTGACCGGCACGTACAGGTCGACGTCGGGGTAGATGTCTTCGAAACCGCGCGGCAGCACGCCCACCACCTGCAGCGTGAGCCCCTGCAGCCGCACCGCCTTGCCGATGATGGCGGGATCGCCGCCGAAGCGGCGCTGCCACAGGCCGTGGCGCAGCACCGCCACCAGGATGGGGCTGGCGCGGTTTTCGTCGGCCGCGTCAAAGGTGCGCCCGAACAACGCGCGCACTCCCAGCAGGTCGAAATAGGACGCCGATACGAACGCCGCGCCGACCCGTTCGGCGCGGTTGTCGGCCGACAGGTTGAACTGCATGCCGATCGAGGTGGTGGAGAGCTGCTCCAGGGTGCGGCTGCGCTCGCGCCAGGACTCGACGTCCAGCCACGACGACGAAAAGGTCGAGCCGTCGCGCTCCACCTTCATGCGCACTCCCACCAGCCGGTCGCCGTCGCGGTAGGGGAGCCTGGCCAGCAGCGCCGAGCTGACGACGCTGAAAATCGTCGTGGTCGAGCCGATGCCCAGGGCCAGGATCAGCAGCACGGCAAGCGACAGGCCGGGGCGGCGGCCGAGAGCCCGCAGCGCATGACGCACGTCGTAGAGGAGCATGCCCATGGTTCAAGAAGGCCTATGCCGTGAAGGTTGCAATTTCAGCTCGCCCGGCGCCCACGCAGCACGGCGACGCGCAGGCTCGCCGGGTTCCGGCGCCGGCCTAGCGTACCACCGCGCCAGCGTGGAGACGCCGGCTGCGGCCCTGGCCGAACAGGGTCCTGGGGGCGGCGCCGTGCGGCCCGCGTGCAGCCCGTAGCGCGGCGCCTGCGGGAGTCCGGCCCGCGCGGCGGAGGGCCCCCGGGCGGGCCGCGGTCGCGGAGCCCGGGGGCGGCGGCCGGCTGGGAGCCGGCCGGTGGAGCGGCGGGATGCGGCCGCTCAGGGGTCGAGGCGGATGCGGAAGTCGGAGCGGTTCCCCCACGTCGGCACGAAGTTGCAGGGCACCGGACCCACCATCGGATTGACCATCCACGACAGGATGGCGCGGGCCGGCAGCGCCTGGCCGGTGTACTGCTGGTCCATCAGCGTGGCGTTCGACTGGATCACCGCGGCAAAGTCCCAGTTGGGCGCCAGGGTGGAGTCGTAGACGTGGAAGCCGTTGACGTTGATCGGCACCAGTCCGGCGCCGAAGTCGACGCAGAGGAGCACGAACTCCCAGCTGCCCGAGGCCGCGCAGATCATGCCGCCGAAACCGGTCGGCTGCCGGATCTGGATGGGACAGGTGGCCTCCTTGCGCTGGGGGTTGTAGCCGCAGGCTTCGATCGCCTCGAAGCTGGTGTTGCTCCCGCCGGGGTTTGTGATGCTCTGGTTGTACGGCGCGCTCAGCTCGGCGCCGCTGATCGGCGACAGCAGGCAGCTCGCCATGGTTTCCGAGATCTGGTCGGTCGGTTCACCGCTTTCCACCGCGGCCTCGATGTTGGCGCGGTTCTGCGGGCAGGTCGCGGTCGTGGCGCGCGCCGCGAGCGGGGCGAGCAGACCGAGTGCGAGGAGCGCCAGCACGGCGCCAGGAGAGGATCGGGACATACAAGTCTCCTTTCATTTGACAAATCAACAAAGACAGCATGATAGTGAATAAAGAAATCGTCTATGTCAATATGTCGCTGAGCTCACGGAGCGATCCCGGCCTGAACGACGGCGGAGCCGGCAAGATCGTGCTGCCGCGGCGCTGCGGTAGGGGGGTATGGAACAATACCCAGGAGAGGCTTTTGCAGCGTGCAAGAAATCGATCGCTGGTGGTGAAAAGTCCGCCCAGCACGGAATTTTTCAACAGCGCAATGCGGATACTTTCCCAGCGTCGCGCCCGTTAGTGCCCTGACCACTCAGACCGTTGGGTTTTGATCGCCCGTCAGGGTTAGTAGGTCGATGTGCATCTCGTCGCGAACCTGTATGCCTTGAGATCACTGCGGGCGACTCCATGGATGGGGGCGCAGCGCAGGGGTGCAAGCAGCGACAGCGGGCGGCGCCAGTGGGCCTGCGGGCCAGGTCACTTCGCCAGGGGCGGCGGCTCGGCGGCCAGCGCCATGCCGGCAGACGGTGCGGAATTGTGACTGATCACCTGTGGGCAGCGGCGGCAGGCGGCGGCGCCTTGCTCGCCGAACCAGCGGCAGGTGGGCCGTAGAGCGCACGCCGGCAGGCGATCGGCGACCGGCGGCAGCAGCTGCACCAGCCTGTCGCCCAAGGAGCACCGCGAGTCGGCGAAATGGCTGCAGGCGCCCTCCGCACAGCGGCCGCCAAAGCGGAAGATTGCGCCGGGATCGACCGTGCCGGAGAGAGCCAGCAGGTCGCCGGTCGGGCGGACCTGGCGTTGCAGATAACCCACCCGCGGCTGCTCCACGGTACCGGCGATGACGCCGAAGATGACCGCGCCATCGCTGTCCGGGCGCGCGCTCGGGCAGGACAGCGGGCGTGAAGATGGTGAGTGCGCGTAGTCAATGTTGTTGGTCGTGTCGTCCATCGCTCGTCCCTCCGCGTGGCCAGGGCAGGCCGCGAGCCGAAGCCGCCGCCGCTCGCCGAGACCCTCGACGGCCGGCGGCGTGTTCACCGGTGGGGCCGGCTGCCCGCGCTGCCTTGCTACGCCAGGAATTTCTAGTGGCCGGTATCAGTGAAATTGGTAGCGGATGGCGCCGCCATTCGGCGGCGCGGGCCAGGCGCGCCGACACAGGCATAGTCGAACCTATGTCGAGGAGGCGCAACGCAGCCCCCGCCGTCGAGGGCAAGCCAGGCGCTGCCGATTTCTCTGATACAGGCCACTAGCCTTCGGATGCCTCTTCGGCCGTTTGGACCTGGACGAAGGGGGAGGGAGGATGAATGATGATGCCAACCCAGATCGGAGGGTGATAGGGCCGCACGCCTCCGCCGCTGCCGGGCGCCTGCAGAGCGCCCCGCTGTGCGGCCCTGGTCGCGGCTTCGATCAGGTCCTCCAGGGTGATCCGCGAAGCTTCGGATCGCGGCGGCGGCAGGGGGAGCGTGGGGGAGTCTGGTTCCTCTCGCTGACTCATGGGATTTCTCCTTTCATCTCTCGAAAGGCGTCCGGACGCCGCGCTGCGTTACACGCTGGGCGGAGACGAAAGGCGAAATCCGCTTTCCCCACCTGTCACCCCTGACCAGCCAGGCCGGTCCAGCGGTCGCAGCCTGCTACAATGCTTGTAAGCAATCAAGAGAGCCTTTTGCACCGGCGCCGGAAAGAGCACGATGCCCGCTCCGCGAGGCGCCCCGCTCCGCGATCTGCCACCTGCTACAGGGACTACCTCCAATGCCCGGCGCTCCGCCCGATCTTCCGCCCGCTCCGACGCCCTCCGCGGCGCCCGCTCCGGCGCTCTCTGCGCCCTTTGACGTTCTCCTGAGCTACAACCGCCAGGACCAGGCACTGGCGATGGAGTTGGCCAATGCCCTCCGTGCCCGCGGCCTGCGGCCCTGGATCGACGAAGCCGAGCTGATCCCGGGCCGCCGGTGGCAGGAAGCGCTGGAACGGGCCCTGGGGCAGGTCTGCACGACGGCGGTGCTCTTCGGCAGCGACGGTCTGGGTCCCTGGCAGACACCGGAGATGCGTGCCGCCATCGACGAGAGCGTTCGCCGCGGCCTGCCGGTCATCCCTGTGCTGCTGCCCGGCGCGCCTGCACGGCCCGAGCTGCCGCTCTTCCTACGCGACTTCACCTGGGTCGACCTCCGCCGCGGCTTCACCCCCGACGGCCTGGACCGGCTCCATTGGGGCATCACCGGCGTGAAGGCCGGCGCCGGCTCCGCGACAGGCCTGCGGGCTCCGCGCGGTCCGGCCCGCCACAGCCTCCCGTTCCTGTCGCTGGACGCGCTTTTCACCGGGCGCGAGCAGGAGCTGCTGCACCTTGCCGCGGCCCTCGACAATGCCGGCGCCGCCGCCGTCGGCCAGGACCAGTTGCTCTGCGGCCTGGGTGGCATCGGCAAGAGCCGCCTCGCGGTCGAGTACGCCTGGCGCTATGGCGGCCGCTACCAGGCCGTGCTCTTCGTGCGCGCCGACTCGCGCGACGGCATGCGCCGCGGCCTGGCCGCCCTCGCCGCCGCCGACCTGCTGGACCTCCCCGAGCGCCAGGCGTCACAGGAGGACGAAACCGTTGCGGCGGTGCTGCGGTGGCTTCGCGATTCGCCCGGCTGGCTCCTGATCCTGGACAACGCCGACTCCCAGGAGGCCGCGGCGGCCGTCTCGGAGCTGCTGCCCCGCCTTGCGGTCGGCCACGTGCTGATCACCTCGCGCTGGACCCGCTGGGGAGCAGCGCTCCACGGCCAGCCTCTGGCCCCCCTGACGCGTGCGGAAGCCGCCAGTTTCCTGGACCGGCGCACTGCCGGCCGCCGCAGCCCGCGCCCCGACGATCCCCAGGCCGCCGAGCGCCTGGCTGCGCTCCTGGGCGGCCTCCCCCTGGCCCTCGAGCAGGCCGCCGCCTACATTGGACAGCGCCGGCTGAGCTTCGCTGCCTATCTTGACGCCTAGCCGGCCGAACGCGACAAGGTGCTCTCCTGGTACGACCCGCTGGTCATGGCCTATCCCGAATCGGTGGCCGTGACCTGGCACCGTAGCTTCGACGGCCTCGCCCCGGCTGCCGCCGCGCTCCTCCGCCTGGCCGCCTTCCTGGCCCCCGATCCCATCCCCGTCGCCCTGTTCGAGGAGGGCCGCGAGCTTTTCGACTCCGCGTGCCAGCTCCTCTGCGACGAAACCGACCAGCCCCGACCGGCGGCGCCCGCCGCTCGCGACGCCTTGGCCGACCTGGACGCCTTTAGCCTGGTCGCCTGGATCGAGGGGACCTTTACCGTCCACCCCATGGTCCAGGAGGTCATCAGGGGGCGCATACCTCCAGACCGCAAGTGCGAGTGGATCGAAGCGGTCCTTCGCCTGGTCAACCGCCATGCGCCATTCGATGCTGACGACGTCCGCACCTGGCCGGTGTGGGACCTCCTCCGTCCCCACGCCGCGGCCGTCCTCGACGGTGCGGAAGCAGCCGCTCACACCAAGTCCGCGCCTCGGTTGATGAGCCAGCTGGCGTTGTATCTCTTCGCCAAGGCACTGTACGGCGAGGCCGAGCCTTTGATGCGCCGTGCCCTCACGATCGACGAGGCCAGCGTCGGCCCCGACCACCCCACGGTCGCCAGAGACCTCAACAACCTGGCCCAGCTGCTCAAGGCCACGAACCGCCTCTCCGAGGCCGAGCCCCTGATGCGCCGCGTCCTCGCGATCGACGAGGCCAGCGTCGGCCCCGACCACCCCACGGTCGCCATATGCCTCAACAACCTGGCCCAGCTGCTCAAGGCCACGAACCGCCTCTCCGAGGCCGAGCCCCTGATGCGCCGCGTCCTCGCGATCGACGAGGGGAGCGTCGGCCCCTACCACCCCTCGGTCGCCATAGGCCTCAACAACCTGGCCCAGCTGCTCAAGGCCACGAACCGCCTCTCCGAGGCCGAGCCCCTGATGCGCCGCGTCCTCGCGATCGACGAAGCCAGCTTCGGCCTCGATCACCCCGAGGTCGCCAGAGACCTCAACAACCTGGCCCTTCTGCTCCAGGCCACGAACCGTGTCTCCGAGGCCGAGCCCTTGATGCGCCGCGCCCTCGCGATCAAAGAGGCCAGCTTTGGCTCCGACCATCCAAAGATCGCCATAGGCCTCAACAACCTTGCCCTTTTGCTCGAGGCCACGAACCGTCTCTCCGAGGCCGAGCCCCTGATGCGCCGCGCCCTCGCGATCGACGAGGCCAGCTTCGGCCCCGATCACCCTACGGTCGCCCTCCGGCTCAACAACCTCGCCCAGCTTCTCCGGGTCACGAACCGCCTCTCCGATGCCGAGCCTCTGATGCGTCGCGCCCTTGCGATCGACGAGGCCAGCCTCGGCCCCGATCACCCCACGGTCGCCATTGACCTCAATAACCTCGCCCAGCTGCTCCTGGCTACGAACCGTCTCTCCGAGGCTGAGCCCCTGATGGGCCGTGCCCTCGCGATCGAGGAGGCCAGCATCCGGGCCTAGTCGTCTGCGCCTCGAAGGCTCCCCAATCTCGCGGCACGATTCGCCTGGCCGCTCGCGGAGGGCAAGGTCGAGCGTAACCCGCCGCTTGCCTCACCCTTGCGGCGAGGGACGGCGCACCAGGCTCTGAGCCGCATTGACCGGGTCCTGGAGCGATCCGCCGGTCTTGATGTCCAGCATCTTCACCAGGTCCGCAAGGTCTGCGTACTGCACCGAGGCACGCGATGCCTGGTTGCTCTGCCGCATCGCGGGCGAGCTGTGGTATTCGACCCCCCACCGTTCGGATAGACCGCCGGAGCTCGAGTTGGCGCCTCTGGAGATCGCAACGATTCGCAGGTAGGCGAAACCCTTGAGGCGGGCAACCCGGCGGTTCAAGACGTGATCCAGGACGAGGCCGTGGAGGCTCTCCTCGGGGAACGCCAGCATGTAGGCTCGCCGATACGACGCGAAATTCACATGCACCCACACCTGCCGCGGCGCGTGGAGAATTGCGGCGCTCGCGACCTGCCAGATCGGCAACTGCGTGTCTCGTGGCGGCGGGTCGTTAGCCTCGATCAACAAGGCGCGATTCGGCATCCCAACCGCCAGAATCTCTGTGACGCGGCCTACATATCGTGCGATGGCGGCCTGGTCCCTGGCGCCGATGGGCACATAGAGGCAGGGTGGTAACCCCGACCTCTGCGGGATCCGCGTCGCTTCCGCGTCGATCTCTCGTGGTGCCATTTCGGTTGCTCCGTAGCAGCCGTGTGCGCCAACCGCGGCTCCGCAGGGCGTGTTCTGCAAAGGAGCTAGCCTGACTAGGGTGATTGGAATCCATTCCGAACGAACAGGCGTCCACCACCACTGTCTGGTTGAATCTGAATACTACCTGACCACTGCGCTTTCGCATGCACGGGAAGTTTGTGCTATCGCGGCGGGGCAGGCCGGAACTTCCGCGGTCCCGCGACGGTCGAAATAGCTGGGGGCCGGTGCCGGGCGTACGAATGCGCGTCGCTCGGGCGCCGGTCCGGCATGGGGGGAGGGAGATGCCATGACTGGGTGCTCAGGGCGGCGGACGGAGCGGGGCAGACACCGGTATGCCGGGTGGCGGCGGGGGATGCAGCGTGCCGCGTCGCTGTTTGTGTGCGGTATCGGCGGCGTTGCGACGCTCGCGGCGGCGGATACCATCGGCGCCGCGCGTCCCGCGGTGGTGCCGGGCGTCGTCGTGGTCGTTCGCGCCGCCCCGGGGAGCGGTACTCAGAAGGACCGGCGCGTGCTGCTTGCCTGGGGTGCGCCGGTCGCGGCGGCGCGCGCCGCGGGCTTGCGTTGCAGGCCGGCAATCGCGAACGATCAGAGCCCGGGTGCCGATCTGCCCGTGGTCGTCAGCTGCCCGCTCGTCGCCAAGGATGGCTGGGGTGTCGAGATCCCCGGCCTGGCGACCGCGCTCCAGCTTGCCCCCACCGCGCCGAGCGCGCTGCAGTTCACGAAGGACGGCCTGGCCAGCGCCTCGATCCAGCTCGACAGCACCGCGCAGGTGGTCAGCGTGCGCCAGGCGCTCGCAAGGCTGGTGGCTGCCGGCGTGAGCGTGCAGGTCGGCACGGACCAGATGCCCGGTGGCCGAGTCGACGATTACGTGGTGCCGCACGTGCAACTGGCGATCGTCGAAGCCGCATCCCGGACGGGAGGCTACGTGGAGGTGGCCCACGCGGAGATCCCGGCCGGACCGCTCCTGGTCGCCGGCGAAAGCGTACCAAAGGTCAAACCCGGCACCCAGGTCCAGCCTCACTATCCCGAGGCGGCGCGCCAAGGCCATGTGGAGACCACGGTGGTGCTGCGCGTGACCATTGACGAGCGTGGCTCCGTCGCCCACATCGAGGACGTGCGGCCGCAACCTTTGGGATTTTCGCGGGCGGCCGAAGACGCCGTCCGCCACTGGAAGTTCGCCCCCACCCTGCTCGGGGGGCGCCCGGTATCGGTCCTGATCATCCTCCCGGTGCCCTTCAAGCTGCGCTAGGCGTGCCAAGTTGCGGGCCAGCCGGCGGGCGTTGCCGCGGAAACGTGACGGCCGCCGCAGACCAAACGCCCGCACCAGCCGTTTGCCGCAATGGCGAACATGTCAAGGCAGCGCCCCCGAAGCGATGGCGCGGCGGCGCCATGTGGACTGGCGGTTGCTGGGTGCGTCAGGTGGCAATGGACGCCGAATCTCCCGCGCCGAGGTACAGCAGCCAGTCGATGGCCCAGGCGTAGTCGACCGGATCGCCCCACCAGTCGGGTAACGTCGCGCTGGCATCCACGGCCACGTCGTGACTCGCGAGGTGTGCGGCCAGGGCCGCGAGCGGCTCTTCCGCCGTCTCCGGCAGCGCCGGCGCCTGCGGCAGTGTCCTGCCGTCGGGACGATGGAAGCGCGCGGTGCCGTCGGGCGCCAGCCGCATCGAAAATCCTTCTTCGTGCACCGCGCGATGGTGGCGGCGGCACAGCAGCACCGTATTGGCGAGGTTGGTGGTGCCGCCATCGGCCCAGGCCTGCACGTGGTGGGCGTCGCACAGCCGCCGGCCGCAGCCCGGAAAGCGGCAGCCGCCGTCGCGATGCTCCAGGGCGCGGCGCAGGGCGGGGGAGATGGCGCGGGTGCGGCGCCCGACGTCCAGCACGGTGCCGTCCGCGGCATGCCGCATCACCACGCGCGCCGCGTCGCAGGCCAGCCGCCGGCACGTTTCCGCGGAAACGTGGGTGCCGTCCGCCAGCCACGACTCGCCTTCGCCGCCGGCCGGCAGTGCTTCGGCATCGACGTGCACCACGACCTGGTAGCGGTCGCCGCGGCTGCCGGGATCGAGGCCCGCGGCCAGGGCGCTTTCCGCCACCAGGCCCAGGGCGTCGGCGCGGCGCTGCTCCGGGGACGTGTCGTCGGTATCGTCCGCCGCCGCCCCGCCGCCGGACACCTGGCCGGTGTGTGCGCAGTGGAGCGCCGCGGCACCGGGCTGCTCGGTGTCGGACGCTGGGCTGGTGCCTGGCCGGTGAAGGGTCTCGGCGCCGGACGGCGGACTGGTGGCCGGGCTGTGGGCGCGTGCGGTGCTCGACGGCTGACTGGCGCGAGGCCCGTAGAGCTTCTCGACGCCGGCGTCCAGGGCGCGGAGCAGCGCCGCTCCTGCTTCCGGCGCCAGGCGCCCCGTCACCACCACCATGCCGTCCTGGTCGGTGTAGGCACGCAGGTAGCGCGAGGCATGGCGGCGGCGTTCGTCTTCGCCCGCCGCCAGCCGGTTGACGCGCCGCATGCCGCGCACCAGCCGCTCGACGTGAGCGGCCGTCCCCGCGCGTCCGAAGGTCAACAGGTACGCCTCGTTGGCCGGCGTGGCGATGCGGGTCAGGGCGCGCACCTTGGAGTAGGAAAGCTCACCGCGGCGCATCGCCGCTGCCAGGTGTGGCAGAGTGCCGAGGGCGCGGGCCACGCGCAGCTTTTCGCGCGCAGCGCCGACGTCGAGCCCGACGCGCCAGCACAGCCAGTGAGCGCAGGATAGAAAGCCGCTGTTCCAGCCGCCCTGCTCGTCGAATTCGCGCAGCATGACCAACAGCTCGTAGGTGGCCGCCGAGATCTGCGCCGACAGCTGGGCGATGCGCTCGCCGAGCTGCTCGAGGCGTGCACGTTGTTGCGCACCCGCCACCGCCCTGTCGAGGGCTGTCGAAACCATTTGATCTGCTTCCTGCACCGCGGTCATCGTTCCCCTCCCTTTGCCTCGTCAGCGATTGTAAACCCATGATTTTTCGGCCCGCAGGAGGCCGTGGGCGGGCCGATCGGAGGTCGTCGAAGGGGCGCGGGAGGCTGGCCGCCAGAACCCGTCCTTGTGCCCCCTTTGCGCGCCAATCGATGCCATCCCAGTGCGGACTTGAGAAAACGCGCGCGAGGCCTCGAAAAACCTTGTCAAGGGGGGCCGGCGAGCTCGGTTGTGCCGCGGCTGCGCAAGCCCAGGCTGGTGGTGCACGTTGCGGCGGGCGGTCGAGATCGATGGGGACGGCTGCCCCGGCGGGTGGGTGCTGGCCGCCGAGCGCACCTGCCCTCTGCAACTGGACCTGGGATAGAGTGAGGCTTCCGCAATGGGGCCGGTGCACCCCAAATCTGGCGATGCCCCCTTTGGGGGGAAAGGACGTGGCGATGAGATCAGTCTTTGCAACCCGCGGCGCCGTCGGGCGGTCCGTGGGCGCGGCTGCCGTGGTGCTGGGAATGGTGGCGGCTCCGGTTTGCGGTCAGCCTTCGGGCCTGGCGACCCGGCACGTGCGGCAGGCGGTCGCCGGCGGCCAGGCCGTGGCGGTGGGCCGCCTCCCCGTGCAGCAGACCCTGAAGCTGAACATCGCGCTGCCGCTGCGCAACGAGGCAGAGCTGGACGCGCTGCTGGAGCGCCTGTACGACCCCGCGAGCGCCGACTACCGTCGCTGGTTGAGCGTCGAGCAGTTCACCGATCGATTCGGTCCCACCCGGCAGGACTATCAGGCGGTGCTGGATTTCGCGCGGGCGCACGGCCTCCAGGTCAGCGGCACGTATCGCAACCGCATGGTGGTCAACGTCACCGGTGCGGTCGCAGACGTCGAAAGTGCGTTTCATGTCACCCTGGGCCAGTACCAGCACCCGACCGAGAACCGCACGTTCTATGCGCCGGACCGCGAGCCCGCGGCCGATCTGCCGGTCGCGCTCTGGCACGTCACCGGCCTGGACAACTATTCGATCCCGCACCCGGCCAGCCTGGTCCAGGCCGCGGCGCCGGCGGCCGGCGCAGCCGCGCCGCGCCGTCACAGCGGCTCCGGCCCCAACGGCGAGTTCCTGGGCAGCGACTTCCGCACGGCCTACTACGGCGGCAGCGCGCTGACCGGTGCCGGGCAGTCGGTGGGCCTGTTGGAGTTCGCGGGGTACGACGAAGCCGACGTGACCAGGTACTTCGCGCAGGTGGGCCAGCCGCTCGACGTGCAGGTGGTGGGCGTGTCGACCGACGGCTCCAGCCTCAGCTGTGACCGCTACTGCGACGACACCGAGCAGGTGCTGGACATCGAAGTCGCCATTTCGATGGCGCCCGGCATGGACCAGGTGCGGGTCTACGTTTCCGATACGAGCGACGTGGCCATCTTCAACAGCATGGCGGCGGAAAACGTTGCCAAGTCCTTGGGCTGTTCGTGGGGCTGGAGCCCGGCCGATCCGGCGAGCGACGATCCGATCTTCAAGGAGATGGCGGCGCAGGGCCAGAATGTGTTCGTGGCCTCCGGCGACGACGGCGCCTACCTGAAGCAGTCCCCAGAGGTTTATCCGGCCGACGACGCCTACATCACGTCGGTGGGCGGCACCACCCTGGGCACCAACGGGCCGGGCGGGGCGTGGAAATGGGAGACCGCCTGGAACGGCAGCGGCGGCGGCGCGTCGCCCAACAAGATCGCCATCCCGTCCTGGCAGCGGACCGCCGGCGTCATCACCGCCGCCAACCGCGGCTCGCGGCTCTATCGCAGCAGCCCCGACGTGGCCGCCGAAGGGAACACCGACAACTTCATCTGCGCCGACCGCGCCTGCGCCGGCGGCTGGGGCGGTTCCAGCTTTTCCGCTCCGCGGTGGGCCGGCTACCTGGCGCTGGTCGACGAGCGGGCGGTCGAGCTGGGTCTGGCGACACCCGGCTTCATCAACCCGGCGCTCTACGCGATCGGCCTGAGCGCCGACGGCAGCAAGGATTTCCACGACATCGTGAGCGGCACCAACGGCACCTATCGCTGCCAGGCAGGGTACGACCTGGTCACCGGCTGGGGCACTCCGAGCGCCGCCCTGATCGACGCCCTGGCGCACTGACGACCCTGCACGACGACGGCGGGACGGCCCAGCCGCGAGCTGCCGTCCCGCCGTCGCATCAAAGTTCTTTATCTACTCGGTGGAGCACGATAATTCGTAGATAATTTTTTGATAGTTGGTCAGCGTGCCCGTGCAGGTCCACACCTGACAGCACGCGTGGACGCACTGTCCCACCTTGGTGGTATAGGTGGCGTCGCTGTACATGTACACCAGTGCGGCATCGGGACAGACCGCCAGGGCAGTCTTCTGTTGCGGCCCGGCCATGGCCAGGCCGAAGATGCCGAGGACCGCCAGAAGCAAGCTGATGCGGCTGCGCAGGAACTTCCTTACGTTGTTCAAAATGATCTCCTTTCGCAAGGTGAGGAAGGTAGGATAATCCATCCTTGCCAACTTCGGTCATGCTTTCGCTTCGGCGTCGTCTTTTTTGAAGGTCGCTTCCTCGGCGGCGCGATCGGACCTCCTTCACACACTATTTCCGTAGTGACCGCGGTGCAGCGAGGTCCATAACCGAGGAGGGATCGCGATGAGAAAGCAAGCCGGGCGCATCACCCTTGCCAAGGAGACGCTGGTGTCGTTGCAGAGCCACAGGCTGTCCGACGTTGCGGGGCAGACCGTGAAGAATGAATGCAGCGCCCTCACCGTTTGCGTGCGCTGCCCAAGTTTCCCCACCTGCTGACTGCGTAGACCTATCGTCTGCCCAACAGCGAATCTACGGCGCGGCGCGGCTCGCCGCGCCGTAGGCTCCCGGCTGGTTGTAGTTCGCTCGCACGACCGCTTGGGCAACTCGGACGCCGGAGCCGGCAGTCCAGGCGGCATGCGGGTCGCCGGTCCGCCAGGCTCCGCGCGTGCTTTGCGCCGGTCGCCTCAGCCGCGCGCGGTGGCTACCTGGCGGAAGGCGGCGACGAACGTTTGCATCTGCGGGGCGGTGCCGATCGTCACGCGCAGATGGTGGGGGAGGGACGGGAACTCGCGGCCCACGTCGACCCCCCGCTGGTGCAGGTGCTTGATGATCGGGCCGACCGGCTGGCGCAGGTCGATCATCATGAAGTTGGCGGCCGAGGGGACGTAGGCGAACCCCAGGCGGTCGAGCTCGGCGCAGAGCGCCGCCTTCACTTCGTTGTTGAGGCGCCGGCCGCGGCTCACCTGCTCGGCGTCGCCCAGGCTCGCCCGCGCCGCCGCCAGGGCGAGGACGTTCACGCTGTCGAAGGCCTGGTGCTCGCGCAGCCGGGCGATGAGCGCGGTCTGCGCCACGCCGTAGCCGCAGCGCAGGCCGGCCATGCCGTAGATCTTCGAGAACGTGCGGGTGACCAGGAGGTTGGGGTGGCTCGCCACGAGCGGCACGACGCTCTCGTAGTCGGGCCGGTCGACGAAGTGGAAGTAGGCTTCGTCCACCAGCACCACCGTGCGCTCCGGCACCTTGGCGAGGAGGGCGCGGACCTCGTCCTTCGGCGTGATGCTGGCGGTCGGGTTGTTCGGGTTGCAGATGTAGAGGATCCCCGGTTCGGGCGCGGCGGCCAGCATCCTGGGCAGGTCGTGGCGGAAGTCGGCGGTGAGCGGCACCGCCACCGCCTCGGCGCCGTGGTGCTGGGCGTGGCGCGGCAGCGACTCGAACGTTGGGTCCGCCGCCACCGCCGGCCGTCCGGGCCCGGTGAACGCCAGCGCCGCGGCGTGCAGGATCTCGCTCGAGCCGGCGCCGAGCGCGACCTGGCCCTCGCCCAGGCCGTGGAGGCGCGCCAGGTCTTCGGCGAGCGCCTCGACGTGCTCGTCGGGGTAGCGCCAGGACAGGCCGAAGGCGTCGCGCATCGCCGAGAAGGCGGCCGGCGACGGCCCGTACGGGTTCTCGTTCGCGGAGAGCCGCACCACGGAAGCTCCGGCAGCCACCGGTGGCGCCGCGGCCTCGCCGGCCAGGGGAGCGGCGCGGAGCGCGGCCGCGCCGGCGATGCCGGCCAGCCCCGACAGGGTGGCGCCTGCCCCGAGCAGCTGGGCGAAGCGCCGGCGCGACAGGCCGACTGCGGGCGCGGCCGCGCCGGCCTCACTGGAAACGTCGGCGCTGGCGCTGGAGCTCCGGTTGACGGCTTCGCACGCGCACCTGTCGGCCATGGGTCCCTCGCTTTCCTTGTCTGGCCTTCTGCCGGGTTCGTCCTCGCAGACGGAGGACGCCATTGTCGCACGGCCCCTGGCGCGCTCGTTCGGCACGACGCCGTGCTCGATCCGTGCGGCCGAGCTGTTGTCCGGGGAGCTGAAGAGGTGTTGGTCGAGATGGAAGAAAGGAGCCGGACGCTGCGCGAGCGTGCCTGCGCCTGGTCCACCAGCGAGCGGTGCCGGCCGCGGCCCGGTCGCGGAACCCCGAGCGCGGCGCACAGATTCTTTCGAGGGCATGCAGTCCAACTGCCCAGGAGGTGTGCGTCATGCGCAAAGCGACCCTGCGTCTTCTCGTCCTCGCATTCGCCCTGGCCACCGCCGCCATGGCCGGCGTCGCTCCGACCAAGTCCGCCCCGTCGCGAACCTGCGGACACTGCGCCACGGGCAGCTATTGCTGCCAGTACCACGGCGGGCTCTGCCTGCCGAACGGCGTCCCCTGTCCTTGAACCCGGTCAGTGGCCTGTATCAGGTGAATCGCTAGTGGATGGCGCCGCAATCGGCGCCTGGAGCCAGGCGCGCCGACGCAGGCATAGCGGGGGACTAATGTCGAGGAGGCGGCCGGCGCTGATGCCATGCCGGCACTCCCGGCAGGTCGCAACGCCGCTCCGGGCGTTCGAGGGCAAGCCAGGCACTATCGATTCCTCTGATACAGGCCACTAGGCTAGCCGCCGTCACCCGCTCGCCGGCGAGAACCCGACCCTGGCGGGTCGAAGACGCGCCCCTTCAACCAGGTTTCAAATGGGGCCGTTGCGGGGCGATGGCGAAGACGCGGTTGGCGTTGGCTGGAAGACGCCCTTTCAGGGGAGAGGGGTAAGATTGGCTGCAGCCTGCCATGGTGGTTTACCTGCCGCGGCAGGCACGCCGGTCCAGGCCCCTGCGCCGGCTTGATCTCCGGAGACCTCTGATGTCTCAGATCGTCGGTATCGACCTCGGGACGACGAACTCGCTGGTCGCCGTGCTCGCAGGCGACCGGCCGGTGGTGATCCCCAATCGGCTCGGCTCCCGACTGACGCCCTCGGTGGTGCGTTTCTTTGCTGACGGGCACCAGGTCACCGGCGAGCCGGCCCGCCGCGCGAGGTCGGAGGATCCGCGACACACGGTCGGCGGCATCAAGCGCTTTATCGGTCGCTACTACAACGAGGTGGCCGACCTGGCAGAGCTCGCTCCCTACCGTGTCGTGCCGGGCCCTAACGATGAGGCCACGATCCGGCTGCACGGCCGGGACTGGTCGCCCGAAGAGATCTCGTCGCTGGTGCTGCGCGACCTCAAGAACAGCGCCGAGGCTTACCTCGGCGAGAAGGTGGACCGGGCTGTCGTCACCATACCCGCTCATTTCAATGGTGCACAGCGACGCTCCACCGCCAAGGCCGTCGAGCTCGCCGGTCTCTCCTTGGAGCGGTTGCTGCAGGAGCCGACCGCCGCGGCGCTGGCCTACGGCTACCGGAAAGAGGAGGATCGCGATCTGCTGGTCCTGGATCTCGGCGGCGGCACCTATGACGTTTCCCTGCTCGAAGTGGGCGAGGGAGTGGTGGAGGTCAAGGCGATCGACGGCGATAGCGACCTGGGAGGAGACGACTTCGACGAAGCGCTGCTGACCTGGGCCTGCGAGGAGATCTGGCGTCGCCACGGGTTCGACCTCATGTCGGATCCTGAAGCTGCCCAAAGGATCCGCGAAGAGGTCGCCGCCGCGAAGCGCACGCTATCCGAGCTGGCGAGCTGCACGCTCAAGGTGCCTTTCCTGTTCCGCCGCCAGGGAGTGGCCGTCTCCGTGGATCTCGTGCTGAGCCGGGACGACTTCAACGCTTACTGCGACGAGCTGTTCGAACGGTTGGTCCCGCCCGTCGAGCGCGCTCTCCGCAGCGCACACCGATCCCCGAGCGATGTCGGCGAGGTGTTGCTGGTCGGCGGTGCGACGCGAATGTGCCGCGTGCGAGACATCGTGCGCCGCCTGTTTGGGCGGCAGCCGAGGCATGGCATCGAAGCCGAAGAGGCGGTAGCGCTCGGTGCTGCCATTCAGGGCGGGGTGCTGGTCGGAGGCGTGAAGGACACGCTGTTGCTCGACGTGCTGCCCTATGACATCAGCATCGAAACCGGTCAGGGCACCGCTGCGATGCTGACCGATCGGGACATGACGGTGCCCTTCCGGAAAACCGAGATGTTCACCACCCAGGCCGACAATCAGACTTCGGTCGAGATCAATATCCTGACCGGAGGAAGCCCTTTTGCCGAGCACAATCGCCTGCTCGGAAGGTTGGTTTTCGACGGGATCCCGGCGCTGCCCCGCGGTCGAGCGCGGATTGAGGTCGCCGTCGAGGTGGACGCCAACCGGGATCTGCACGTCACCGCCAACGACCTGGGCACCGGGCGGAGCGAATCGCTGACCCTGCGCTACGGCTGAGACCTCACCTTCGCTCGGTCAGGCCAGACCTCGAACCGAGAGGCTCGGATCGGCCGCGATCCGGCGCCGGAGGTCCAGGATCTCGGTCGACGAAACATACTGCAGAGCGACCTGGTACGCCGCCTTGCGGACCGCTGGGCTCGCGTGCGTCGCGGCTCTCGACAACACATCGCGGATGCGTAGGGTCTCGGCCGCGCCGAGCGACGGCGGGCGGAACCTCTCCGGGCTGCCGAGCAGCGTCAGCAGGTTGGTGCGATGCCACGCCGCCAGCGACGGCTCGCCGTCCAGCTTGGCGAGCACCGCTTCGATGAGCTCCGGCTCGATGGCGCGCTCGCGGAACAGCCTCAGCGCATAGCGGTGCACCCGGGTGACCGGATCGGTGAGGAGACGCACGAGAAAGTCCGCCGGCCGGCGTCCGTATCGCTCCCGCAGCAGCCAAGCGCAGTAGATCCGATATTCCAAGGCGCCTGCAACGATCTGATGATCGATGACCGCGAAGAGAGTGCCGTCGGTGGCGCGATCCAGCGCGCGGAAGGCTTCGAGCGCCGAACGCAGGTCGACGCTGCCGAGCTTCCGAGCACCCTGCAGGAAGATCTCCAAGGGAGCATCCAGATCGGTCGTGACCAGCAGCGACAAAGCGGTCAGGCGGGCTTCTCGCGGGTAGTGATGTCTGGCCGGCGGCAGTGCCAGCGGAACGGATTCGCTTCCGCTGTGCGGCGGGGATGAGAGATCTTCCCCTGGCCCCCTTTTCCCCTGGGCCGTGCCGTTTTCCGTGTCCTCGCTGCGTTCCCCGCTCGGGACGGCGCCTAAGAGACCGGGATCGATCTCGATCAGGCGCAGTGCAAGGCTGCGAACCAGCGGATGCTCTCGGCGGTGCTGCAGGAGGCGCAAGACTACGGGCGCCAGGGCGTCCCTGCTGATCGGATCGGCAAGCGCTTCGAACCGAGCCAAGGTGAAGACGGCTTCATCGCTGGCTTTCTCGACGACGAGGTTCTCGAAGACCGCTACCACGACCGGCTGTTGTGCCGCGAGAAAGGCATCGTCGCGCCGCGCCAGAAGCGAGATCACGCGCGATAGCACTTCGCCTGACTGCGCCTGCATGCGGTCGAGAAAGAGCAGCGCACCGAGGGTGGAGGCAAAGCTGGGAAGAGCCTCGATCGCTTCTTCGAGGAGACGCCCCAGCGTCGTGTCCCGCGAGGTAGTCTCCTCCAGGTGGTGCGCCCAGGCGCGCGCGATCATGTACTCCGCGACGGCTTCATAGACGAAATGCAAACGGTGGGCGGACGACCCGGCGGCTGCTGAACCGGCCTCGGCAGAGTTCGCAGCGAGAATCCCCTCGGATCGCAGCTGGTTATAGACCGAGAGGGGATCGCTCTGCTCTCGCGGTGTGATGCCGGCCTCGTCGTGCCGGAGCGCCGTTCTGCGCCGTCGCCACATCTCCGAACCGATGCGCCAGAGCAGGTCGTCGACGAGCGCCGAGCCGGCGAGCGCGGCGCGGAGAACGATCCCGGCCGTCGCACCTGCCATGAATCGGTCGAACACGTCCAGGGCGCGCAGGTCGGCGACGATCCCCAGGTCGCGGCCCTGGTTGCTGCGGCAAAAGAGGCTCAAGAGCAGCGGGTTCTTGAGCAGCGCCGCCGCGTCAGGTCCCAGCTGGCAGCGCAGCTGAAACTTCTCGAAATAGAGCGCCATTGCTTGACGCTGTTCCTCCGGGCTGAACTCGTCGAGGATCAGGGGGGCCTTGCCGGTGAGCAGAGGTTGCAGCTTGCTGGCAAAGACGGGCCAGTGGACGTCGCGACAGGACACGATCACTTTGACACGCTGCCAGCGGCAATGGTTCACCAACTGATCGACGGCTCGCGCCATACGCACCGGATCGGTGTTCTCGTTCAATGCATCGATCAAGATGAAGAGCCAGCCCCAGGTGCGATTCAGGCCGTTCGCGACGCGGCGCAGCCAGTCCCGGCAGTCCTCGCCGAGCTCTCGTTCGAGCAGGCGTTGGATGTGCGTCTCGACATCGTATTCGCTTGAGATGGTCATCTCGCCGGAGAGCAGCACAGTGGGCGTCTCGCGGCCGAGCTCATCAGCCAGGGAGCAGAGCAGGCTCGTCTTGCCGTATCCGGCGGAGCCGACGATGGCGAGGCAGCGGGCTGCGCAGTCCGTGGCGGCGGTCTCCAGCTCTTGCAGGAGAGAATTTGCGAGCAGCTCCCGGCCTGACCAGTCGCGGCCCGATGGCGCCGAGGGTAGCAGCGACCAGAATCCGTCCATTTCTCCGCGGCCGCCGCTCAGGTTGCTGCGCCTGACGGCATTCAGATACTGCGCGGCCTGTTTGAGCCTTGCCTGGTTGAAAGCTGGCAAGGTCTCCAAGAGCGTCAGGATCTCTACCAGTTGGCGGGCAAAGGCGGAATCCAAAGGTTCCTGGATCGCCCTTTCCGCCAGCGCGAGAGCCTTCTCGACCGCGGCGAAACGGAAGGTGCGGCGCAGCGGGTCGAGAGCCTCTTCTACCAGCCGGGGCCCGGCATCCTGTGCCAGCAAGGAATCGATCGCCGAGGTCCCCAGGTCGTGTGCAACGGCGATCGCCCGCAGGCGGTCGAGCAGGCTTGCCGCCTGCACGCGAAAGCGTGTGTCTGCGTCGAGGAAGTCGTCGATTCGGCGGCGCGCTCGCCTGGGTACGAAGAGCTCGGCGGCGTAGTTGCCGCGACCGAGACGACGGATCTGATCCGGCAACGCCCTGCCGCAGATTGCCAACAGCCGGGTCGTGCTGAGCGCCGGCTGCTCCAACGTCATCCCGCGCAGCGGGAGGCCGGCATTGAACAGCAGGTCGGCCAGTCCGGCGCGGTGAGCGCCACCCCGGCGCTGCGCCCACCGCAGCGCCGAGGCGACCAGCAGCGCCCAGGCGGCGTCGGACAGGTCAGGCTGGCGGAGCTGGTGTCGCAAGCGGTCCAGAGCGAGGCTCTCGCCCTCCCCTCCTGGTTCCACGGCGAGAATGTGGATGTGAAGCATCTCAGACAGCTGCGCAATGTCCTTGTCGGTAGGAGGGCTGCGCCGGTGCTTCTTGAAGCTTGCCGCAAGCAGATCGAGGAATACCGCCAGGACGTCTTCCTCGTCGCGGTTTTTCGCCACGTCGAAGCCCTGTCCGGGAGTCGCGGCGCGCAGGCGCTCGACGAGGATGGGAAGGTGGACGCGGATGGGCTCTGACGATTCAGGGCCGGCAACCAGGACCAGCCGATCTCGGGTCGGGTCGAGACGGCGCTCCCAGGGCCTGCCTTCGCGTCGTCCGGCACCCAGGGAGAGAAGCTGCCGGACACATTGGTCCAGTGCCGAGGCGAGCTCGGACTCGGGGCGGCTGCCAAGGTCGAGGCGGCGCTTGGCCTGCAGAAAGGCAAAGCCGCCCACGGAAGTCGCGACGCGCAGATCGTCTACCGGCTGGTCGGTCTCGCACCAGATCGTGTCCAGCCGTACATGGGCCGGCAGGCCCCAAGGCGACGCAGCCTGGTCGCCCGCCAGGATGCAGGTGGAGATCCAGGCGGCAACGCGGGCCTGGTAGCCGATGCCTCCCGCGGTGGCCGCTCCACCCCCTGGCCTGGCGGTGGGACCTTTCGCGTCACCTGCCGGTTCGTGGGCGTCCATGGCCGCAGCTCTGCGGCATTCTATTCATGAACGATGACGGCGCCCAGCAGCGTCCGCCGCGACGCTGCGCGTTCTCTGCACCACCTTGCCGAACGCGGTCGCCAGCTAGCCCAGGTCGGTCCGGATGTCCGCGAGATCATTGTGCACGCCATTCTCGATCGGGCAACCGCGGTCACAGCCGAATAGCCGCGCCCTACCTGAGTCGGCAACAGGGCGAATAACCTCGTGGCCGCGGCGGTCGACAGTCTGCCTGGTCAGGTGCAGGGAAGCGCTGCTGTGTCCTGGACCGGTTGCGCCGTGGTCTGGTCGGGATTGGAGTAGGTCTTGAAGTTGCCGGTCTGGGTGTCCGTCACCGTGACCGAGAAGCCGACGTTGGTCAGTGCCGCGAAGAATACCCAGTAGTGCCCTCCCAGGCTGCACCCGTTGAGGACCTTGATCAGCATCTCGGGGTTGTTCGCGGCGAAGAACCAGAAGATGCCTCCTTGATCGATGCCGAGAGACGCGAGCGCAATGTCAGCCGCAGGGCCGTGAAGCCCTCCATCCTCGGCGGTGTTGACCGTGGTGTGGACCGCGAAGCGCTTGTCGCCCGGCTTGTCGTCGATGCAGAGAACGCTGCTGCTGGCGACGCACGGCGCGCCGCCGCCGGCGGGTGAGAGCCATTGCTCGATCGACGAGAAGGTCTGCGAGAACGCCCCGTCGGCGATCAGGTTCCCCGGATCGCAGTTGTTGGAGCTTGCCGTGGCAAGACATTGTCCGTGCAGCTGGCCCACGACCTGGCCGCTTGCCAGCGCCACGGGTGAGCCCGAGCTGCCTCCCGCCGTATCGCCTTGACCGGCGACCACCTTCGAGTAGATGTGGTTCGCGCCGAAACACTCCGAGCTCGACTCGGAGAGGAAATGGGTCACCGAATATCCCTGCGGGAGGGGTATCCCCGCCGGTGCCGGGTAGGACACGCGGTACAGCGATTCGCCGCTGGTCAGCGCGCTGCTGGAAGCGTCCCAGCCGAGGAAGACGCTGGTGCCGGGGACCGAACCGAGGAGGCGAATGAAGGTGAAGTCGGAGGTCGCGGAAGTCGCCAGGAGGGTGGCCCCGGACGTGCGCGGGAAATTGTTTTCAGACGGTGCGACCGCGTTGCAGGATGGATCTGCGTACTGCCAGAAAGCCTCCAGGCTCGAGGCCGACGCTTGGGTGGAGAAACAGTGATGCGCGGTCAGCAGATAGGGGGTGCCGTCTTGTTTCGTGTTGTTCAGGAGGCCGCCGCTGCACAGAAAGCCCGCGGAGTTCTCGATGAACTGCAGCTGCGCCACGCCGTAGTGCAGGGACGTCAGAACGCTGCTGCTCGGCGCGCACGTGGCGTCGAGCAGACAGCTCGACGAGTCCGCCGCCGGGGTCGGCTGGCCGCCCTGCGGCATGGCTGACATCGACTGCGTCGCCGGCGGCAGGAGCGGCGAAGCGGCCGGCGCGGAGCCGGGAACGACCGCCGGCGAGCTCAGTTGAAAGAGCTCCATGACCTCGTTCACGGTGAAGCTTGTCGCTCCGCCGCTGGGCGCCTGCACCTCCACCATGAGGTCCGGGCCCGCCACGCTCGGGGTCCAGAGATCGCCGGCTGGCGCACGCAGCTCGAGGCCGAATTCGCGCGGCTTCTGGCCCACTCCCCATACCCACATCCGCGCGCCCGGTGCGAGCTGCACCGCCAGCATGTGCAGCCTGAGCCGGTCGGCGTCGTCCACGTGGACGCGCGTGCCCCAGGCGACCATACCGTCTCCGGCGTCGGCGATAAGTCCGCCCGAGTTGCCGACGGGGTCCGCATGGCCCACCGCGGCAGCATCGAGCTTCACCTCGGCCGGGAGGGGCAGGGGGCGGGCGAAACCGTTCTGGGGCGGCTCGCGCCGCGCTGCATTGCGGGCCTGCATGGCTTCGAGGCTGTCGAGAGCCGCAATGTTCGCTGCCCGCAGCGAATGGATGGGTGCAATGGCCAGCGCGGTCGCCAATCGCAACGGCGGCGGCTCCGTCGCGAGCGGGGGCGTTGCGCCCGGCTGGGGGAAAAGAGGGCGCAGGCTCTGAGCAACGAGCGTCGAGGCACAAGCGAAGAAGACGGAGCACAACACCAGAGGCTTACATCTCATAGACTTCTCCTTGTTCACGGGCACGCGGTGCTCGACGTGCTGCGACCCCACGCCCAACAATCCACTTTCGTTGATAGGCCCAGGATATCACGCGCGCGCCCCGCCGGAAGCGCTGCGGCGCCGCTCCGCGCGGTATCGACATATGTCTATTTTTTGTAATAAACGATGCCGCGTTACCATCAAGGAATGAACAAAATCCTATCTATCGCTTCGATCGCCACATTTTCCATCGCCATCCACCTGGCCGGAGCTGGCTCCGCCGATGCGTCGCCCGTCAACACGAGCGCGGCCTACTCGGAGGTGGCCGCCCGCGCGGAGGCCGTCAACGCCAATTTCTACGTTTACAAGGATGCCGATTCGGGCTTCAATCACGGCTTCCCATCGGGGTACTTCGCCGATCCGCTTTCGCTCGTCTACGTCATCCAGGTGAACAGCGCCTGCATCGACGACCCCACCGCTCCCTCCGGTTGCAGCACCGACCCGAACGCACTGGACCGGGTGCGGGGCAACGTGCTGCAGGTCGTCCTGCCGCCGATGGCGAGCGATCAATTCTCGGGCGTGAATATCGAGGAGCCCCAGAACTGGGGAGCGCAACCGCGTGGCATCGGCTATGACCTTCGCGGCAGCAGCCAGGTGGTCTTCGACGCCCGCTCCCCCGACGAGGCGCAGGTCCAGTTCGGCGTGGGAGGCTGTGTGACACCTTTCTTCACTCTCTCGAAGAACTGGCAAACCTTCCCGATCAGCCTGAGCTCGCTGCAGCCGCCCCAGGGGAGCCAGACCGCCTGTCCTCCGGACCTCAGCAATGTGCATCTCCTCTTCACCGTCGCCACTTCCGGTGCGCAGGCACCCGCTGGCGCCACGGTCCTGCTCGACAACATCCGCTTCGAGCCGGTTCCCACCAAGCAGCTCCAGAGCGTCGGCCTGCCGCTCGCAACCACCACCTTCGGCGTCGTCCCGCTGCAGGTGCCCGCCGCCGGCCGGGTCTCGATCCCGCCCGACCAGGCCAACCGCAACATCGCGACCGCCTACGAGTCGGCCATGGCGAACTTCGCCTTCCTCGCCCGCGGCACGCCGGAGGACCTGGTGGATGCGCAGCTCATCGCCAACGCCTTCCACGCGGCACTGCACCACGACACCCTGGGAGACCCCTTGCCCCTGGCGGTGGATGGGTCGGCGGGGGTCCACGATGGCTACTCGGCCGGTGACCTCCTGCTGCTCAACAGGCAGGGCAGCGGCGGCGGCGACGCAGGCCAGGTTCGGCTCGCCGGCTTCAGCGCCGACTCCTGCTCCAACAGCCACTTCTGCATCGAGCTCGACGGCGCCACCGGCGGCAACGACGCCTTCGCGGTCATGGCTCTCCTCGCGGCCTACAGGAAGTTTGGAGAGCTCGCCTACCTGGAGGACGCCCACACCATCGCCGACTGGATCGCCGCCAACCTGGCCGACACCAGCGGCACCGGGTTCGGTGGCTACTACGTGGGCTATCCAGACAACGGCAAGCCGTACTCGAAGCCCCTGAACATGGGGAAGTCGACCGAGAACAACGCCGACATCTTCTCCGCCTTTTCGCAGCTCGCCGGCGTCGAGCGGGAGCTCGGCAAAGCCGCCCAAGCGGCGCTGTGGACCGCGCGCGCGAACAGCGCGGGCGACTACGTCATGGCGATGTTCGACAATGGCACCGGCTGCTTTTTCGGTGGCTCGGTGCCGTCCGGCACGCCGGCGAGCGCCGGCATTTCCCCCAACGGCAAGAAGCGCGGCGACGAGGTGATCAATACGTTCCTTTTTCTCGACTCGAACAGCTTCACCGCCCTCGAGCTCGCCCAGAGCAGCCGATACCGCAACCAGATCGATTGGCGCCAGCCCATGCGCTGCGTCCTCGGCCGGTTCGGGCGCAGGGTGCAGGCGGCGAGCTTGACCTACGACGGCTTCAGCATCGACACCACGACCGCCGCCGGTCCGACCGGCGTCGCCTGGGAGTTCACCTCACAGGCCGTGGTGATGATGAAATTCATCGACGCCCTGTACCGCGAATCGACCTTCGCACCGGTCGCCGCCGCCTACCTGAGACAGATCGCGCAGGCCCAGGCGCACGCTCCCTTCGGCGACGGCAGCGGCCTCGTGGCGAGCACGATGCAAGGCGGCAACACCCTCGCCCCGCTCGATCAGTGCCTCACCACACCGTTCCAATGCATCCCAGAGAGGGTGGGGCTGGCGGCAACGACCTGGGCCCTCTTCGCCGCGCTGGGCATCAATCCCCTCGCCCCGCCCACCGCCGCGCCGCCCGGACCGCCGGGTCCTCAAGCGTGCCAGACCACGACGCCGCCGGCGATCTCATTTTCCTCCGTTCCGCCGCTCGGCTCCTCCAACGAGGTGCAGGGCAAGGTCGCCTTCGCGGCCACTCCTTGCATCGCCAGTGACTTCCGCGTCGCACTCTTCATCCAGGTCCCGGGGTTCACCAGCTCGTCCTATATCTGCAAGCCCTTCGAAGATGCGCCGCTCACTCCGATCGGCAACGACGGCTCGTGGGCAGCAACCTATGTGACCGGCGGCAACGACGTGAACGCCACTGGGATCTGGGCCTTCCTGGTGAATCCAGGCTTCACCTGGACCTGTTTCACCAACACCCTGCCCACGGTAGACGGCAAAGCGGTCTTCGCCGTCGCCGTAGCCACCCGGTGACGGCCTCGACCGGACGGCCCGCGGCACTGGGGCGAGCTGGCGGTGGGCGGACGGGGAGACTGGTGGGCGGCGGGTCGGGGGTCGGCGGAGATGGGGGTGGGAGGGTGTTGCGCCGGCGCTGGTGGCGCGGGCGGGTTTTTGGCGGCCGGGCTGGCGGGAGGTTAGGTCGAGGAGCAAGCCGGCGGGGTTTCAGTTCGCAGGGCTGGCTGTTGCGCGAGCGCGCACCGCGGGCTCAGGGTTTGGCGAGTGCGCGGTGGAGTAGGCAATGATCCCGCTGGGGCAGGCGGATGAATTTGGCGCTGGGGCCGGGGTGAGAAGCGCACGGGGGCCGGGGTGCGCGCGAGGCCGGGCCGCCGTCACTTGACAACTGCAGCCGCTACCTGCTGGCGCTGCACCTGGCGCCGAGCTTCGATGACGCCGCGCTGATTTGATCGCCGCCGCGTTCGATCATATGGCTCCGTGCCTGCTCGCTCATTCAGCGTCAACAAGGGGGATGAGGAACGTGTAGAGCGCCAACAACATGGCGCCGTATGCCGGCTGATACCAGCTGATGTTGTGCGCCGTGAACGGCTCACCAAGAGAAATAGCCCAAACAGCGAAGGCACCAGTGCCGATCACTACCTGTCTCCACTTCGTAATTTTAGCGATTCTGATCTGCCATGGGATTGTAATCACCCACACAACCACAAACACAATCCAGTAGATGGTCTCGATCGGCGCCGGAGGTTGTAGCAGTGCCACGAATCCCTTTAGCGCCAAATACATCGCGACCACATCTGCTGGGATGTATTTGAGGAGCCGATCCTTGTATTTGTCTTCTATCGTCCCAGAAGCTGCGAAATCAGGCACCCGCAGTCCTGGCGGCGGAACCGTTTGTAGATTTAATTGCGTCGCTTGCGCACGAGCCTGTACCGCGTCTTTCCTCGTGACAACTTCTCGCCCCATGGCGTACCTCCGGTTAGTAGAAGTGGTCGCTGTGCGGCACTCAGCCGGCCAGAGAACCGCTGACATCGATCGACAGTCAGGCCACCTTGTCAGGGTGACATAGTGCCTCAACTACGAAATAATGAGAGAGCTCATCAACACAGTACTTCCGGTTGCCCCCTGAGCACAAGCCTATGCGCCAACTGCTATGCATCGACTATTGCTGGCAGGTTTGGATGACAAGTCGGCCAGCCTTACTACGCCCGCCGTCACTGAGAGGCGGTAAACAATGGGGCGTCGGCCTTGCACTCTTGAGATGGATGGCGGCCATTCAAATGGGCATCGGAAGTCGCACAATCCTGTAATACCCAAAGCAATGTTACACTATACTACGATTTATGGCTCGATACGTCTTCGCGGTGCGCCGATCGGCTTGGACCGAACTTCACGGAGGCGGCAGGCACGCGCGCGTCTGGTCGGACCTGCTTCCCGAGATTCGCGGAGGCGACGTGCTGTGCGAGCTCTCCGATAGGGATGGACGCCCTCGACGCCGCGTGATTGTTGAGGCCACCGCGGGAGACGTCGACGCGATTCGCGGCCGGCTGCCCGTAGACATCGTTGTCGAGCCTGAAGTTCTCCACACCTCGCAGATTCTGGGGCTCGGAGGCGGGAGACACAACGTTACGGTCGTTGGTTCGGGCGGGCATCCCATTCGCGGAGCGGTAGTTCGCATGACCACTCGAAACTCCTGGGAGCCTGCGGTCGCGCGCACAAACGCAGCTGGACATGCCGAATTGGAAGTTCGAGGAAAGGGCGTCGCTAGGCTGGAGGTATCTCCAATTCCCGGGCATTGGTCCATCGGCTTGCAGCGCTCGGCTCAACAGCGGGACATAGACCTTACGGCGGCTTCATTGCCACCAATGCCGAACGACGGCCTGGGATGGTGGCACCAGGCGGTCGGCGGTGGGTCCATTGGTAGCGAGGCAGCCGGCGGAATTCGGATCGGAATCATCGATTCCGGCTGTGGACCCAACCCGGCTCTTTCCCACGCCCGAACGCTGGGGAGCTTCGTGGATGGGCGACTGCCGACCGCGGAGGGCCTCGACGCAAACGAGCATGGGACGCATGTCTGTGGGATCGTCGGAGCACGGCCAACCGGAGGAGCTGGTTTCGTTGGCTTGGCGCAGGCTGCTGAGATGGTGGTAGCTCGGGTGCAACAGCCCGGTCAGCTTGTCAGCGACGCGGACATGGCGAACGCGGTAGATGCGATGGCAGACGAGCAGGTCGATCTCATAAACATGAGCCTTGGGGCTAAGCGCGAATCAGTGCAACTCATCGACAGCATCATCGACGCGTGGACTCGAGGCACGGTATGCTTTGCAGCGGCCGGCAACACCGGCGACGATGTGCTATGGCCAGGCCGCCACGAAAGGGTTGTGGCGGTGACAGCTGTGGGGCGGCGCGGGGTAGCGCCGCCGGGAACCCTCAGCGCGAGCCGGCTGCTGAGGTGTCTTGGCGAAGATGTGAACAACAACTTGGTGTTCCCCGATTTTTGTTGTCGCGGGCTCGGAGTAACCTGCTGTGCGCCGGGGGTCGCGATTATCTCTACGATTCCGGTCGAGGGCGCCGGTCAGATTCCTCCCCTGGCTGGCTGGGCGGATATGGATGGTACGTCGATGGCCAGCCCGGTGGCCCTTAGCGTGCTCGCCGCGGTCCTCGGCAAAGACAAGAAGTTTCTCCGAATGTCGCGTGACGAAGATCGGGCCCAATATGCATGGGACCAGCTTGAGATGCACTGCGTGCCCACTACGCTCGACCAGGATTTCCAGGGGAACGGAATCCCTATGGTCAACTTGCCATATTAGGCCACTTTTGGTATCCCACCAGGGCCCGGCGCGCTGTTTGCATGCCGCCAAGTCGTTGGGTATGATAATGGGCATGGAGCGATATGTCATCGCGGTTAGGCGAGACCACCGGCAGACCGTCAAGTTGTCCGACGCTCTGAATCGGTTGTCGGGAGTCCACGGTTACAACGTCGTTGGCACTGTTCAGGGTGTGCGGACGGTGATTCAGGCTGATGATGACGCTGCCATCCGCATCAAACAATTGCTAAGAGACTGCTGCTACGTGGAACGAGAGGTTCTGCATACTCCGCAAGTTAACTCCTGTCGATAGAATTCTCCCTATTCCAGGGCGACCGCAGCCAGATCCTCATGCCATCGTCGAGGCCAGATGGTCGGCGTTCATACTGCAGCCCTCGCCCATCTGCACCGGTTGCTGCCGGTCGAGAGTGCCGCGCAGGGTGACCTCCGGCGCTTGCCTGTTGGGCCGCTCACGATGCGGGCAGCCTCGTTGCCGCTGACGAAGACTGCGTATTCCGACGAAAATCAGCCACGGTTCCGGAGCAAATCCTGCCAGGGTTCCGGGCGGAATCCAGCCACCATTCCGACGCCAGGAAGCCAAAGACGGGAATGACGTAAAGCCTGTGGAATCTGCTGGAAAGCCTCCACCTACCCCCGCCCGCCTTCCCACAGATTCAACAGGCTCGACGACGACGGCAGGGTGGCTGGTTGAACGTCGGAATGGGTGGCCGGCTTCGTCGGAATACGCAACGAAGACCACGTCCGTCGGGCGGCGATCGATTTGTCAGGCGCGTAGCGGCGGAGCGGTTCTACCAGCTCGGCCCTCGCTCGGTGCTCAGTAGTGCCGGACCTGTCGAGCTGTTCGGCACAGCCGGCCGCTCGCGCGAGCCGGAGAAGGCGGGGGTGGTGTCACCGATCGCTCTAAATTCCCCCCGTGCGATCAGCTAATTGTCCCCCCTCCTGCGACCGACGAGGGAGCATGATGGACAACGAGTGCGAAGTAGGGATGCTTGCCGTGGCGCCTGAAGGCGCCGCGGAGGCGCCAGTTGTGATTGAGGAAAACGTCTGGGGTGCGGTTCGGGCTCTTCGCGAGCGTGGATCGAGCAAGAAGGCGATTGCGCGGGAGCTTGGACTGGACATCAAGACGGTCCGCAAGTGGCTGGGGCGGGAGTGGCGGGCGCAGCAGAGGCGCAAGCGAGGCGGGATTCTGGAGCCCTGGGGAGAGTTTCTCCGGGGCCGAGCTCCCGAGGTGGGCTTCAACGGGTCGGTGTTGTACCGGGAGCTGGCGTCTTTGGGCTACGCAGGGTCGTACCCGACCGTGGTGCGTCATCTGCGGCCGCTGCGGGAGCAGCAGCGGCAAGACGAGCTTTCGACGTTGCGGTTCGAGACGGACCCCGGCAAGCAGGCGCAGGTGGATTGGGGGTCTTGCTGGGTCTGGCTCGGCGCGGAGCGGTTGCGGGTTCACCTGTTCGTCATGGTTCTGGGCTACAGCCGTCGGATCTTCGCCTGGGGCTACCGCGATGAAGGGCTCAGCGCTCTGCTCGATGGCCATGCTCGCGCCTTCGCCCACTTTGGTGGCCGCACAGCGACGATCTTGTATGACAACCCGCGGACCATCGTGCAGGAGAAGGACGAGGCGTCGGGGTGGGTGAAATGGAATGCGACATTCAAGGATCGGATGGATTTCTACGGTGTCGAGATCCGGCTTTGCCGGTACTACCGAGCCCGCACCAAGGGCAAAGTGGAGAGCGGGGTCAAGTACGTCAAGCGCAACGCCCTGGCAGGGCGGCGTTTTAGCGACCTCGAAGCGCTCAATGCGGGACTTGGGGAGTGGTCGGCGGCGGTGGCGGACCAGCGCATCCACGGCACGACGCACGAGCGGCCAGCAGAGCGGTTTGCTCGCGCTGAGGCGGCGGAGCTGATTGCCGTCGACGCCCGGCCGCCGGCGCCTCGCGAGCGGATGACGACGCGAGTGGTGCCGCGTGACGGACTGGTCGCCGTCGAAGCCAACCGCTACCCAGTGCCGTTGAGCTGGGTCGGCCTTGAGGTCCGCGTCCATCTGCTGGCCGAGGAGGTACTACTCGGACGCGACGGCGAGGATCTCATCCGCCATCTACGTCTTGTCGGCAAGCATCGAGTGGCTCGCTGGAATGGGCCGCCGCGCAGTGCGAGTCCACTGGCAGCTGCGGCGGCGGGAGGCCCCCCGCAGTTGGACCCGGCCTACCTTGGCCTCGCCGGTGAGGTGCAGGTGCGTCCCTTGGGCTTGTACGAGGCGATCGCTGCGGGGATGGGCCGATGAGCGGCTTGGCGATCGAACAGGTCCAGGAACAGATGCGGCAGCTCAAGCTGGTGCGCACGGCTGCCGCACTGCCCCTGTTGGTGCAGGATGCGAGCAAGCGCGAGTCGAGTTACACCGATTTCCTCGAGGACCTGCTGGGCCGGGAGCTATCGGCCAAGCAGGAGCGCCATACGGCGATGAAAACGACGATGGCTCGCTTCCCGTTCCACAAGAGTCTTGAGAGCTTCGACTTCAAGTCTCAGCCTTCGATCGAACCGAAGGTGATCAAGGAACTCGCCACTGGCCGCTTCATCGCCGACGCCGACAATGTGCTGCTGCTCGGCCCTCCTGGGGTCGGCAAGACTCACTTGGCGGTGGGCCTCGGATTGCGCGCCTGCGCTTTGGGCTACCGGACCGCTTTCATCACCGCCGCCGGTCTGATCGCAAGCTTGACGCGAGCGCACAACGACAACCGCCTGGAAGAGAAGCTCAAGCTGCTCGTGCAACCCAAGCTATTGATTTTGGACGAGATCGGGTATTTGCCCATGGAGAGGCTGGGCGCCAACCTGTTCTTCCAACTGGTTTCCCGGCGCTATGAGCGAGGCTCCATGCTGATCACCTCCAACCAGAGCCTCGCCGGCTGGGGCCAGGTCTTCGGCGACCAGGTGATCGCCACGGCCATCCTCGACCGGCTCCTCCACCATTCGACAATCCTCAACATCAAGGGGGAGAGCTACCGTCTCAAGGAGAAGCGGAAGGCCGGTCTGCTGACCCGCAGCGAACCCTTCACTGCGGCGGCCGCGGCCGCCGCCTCCAGCGGCGGGGAAGACTCTCCGGCGTGACGAGCTGTGGCCTATGGATCCTGCCGGAGCTGTGGAAAACGCCCAAAAGCGGCGTTTCCCACAGCTCCTTGGACGGCGCAAACAGCGCGCCGCCCACAGGCCCCACAGGCCCCACAGGCCCGACGACGACGGGCACAACCAACCAAGGAGGGGGGGACAATTAACTGATCGCGGGGGGGGAATTTAGGGTGATTCTTGACAGGTGGCTGCGGTGTGACTTTCCGGGAGGTAGGAAGTTGGGAAATCCTGACACGGCTGGGCGCGCCCAAGCAGCGAGCCGCCGCGAACCGGGGTCGCTCCGTACCGGGATGCCCGCGAGAGCATGCGGCGCGAGGGTACTGCCGGATGCACCTCCTCCGGGCGTATCGGCATGGCGAGCCTGGGCCGGCGGCGCCGCTCCGCAAGAGATGTGGCTGAGAGGGGTTCGAGAAATGGGGCCGGGCGGCAGGGGGAGAAGCTGGTCACGCTTGACGGTCAGGTAGATCCCCCCCGCGGCCCGCACCTGCATTGTGGCTGCGGAGCGGGCGGGCTGGATCCATTGCGCAGCGATGCCTTGCTCGAAGGTCGCTCTGCGCGGCCAATTCTCTTGCAGGGATCTTGCAGGCGCGACCTCTGGCCCTGCGCCGCGCCCGGAACTGTTTGCCTAATCGACTGATTTTGTTGGGTTTAATTGGTCGGGACGCCGGGATTTGAACCCGGGACCCCCTGAACCCCATTCAGGTACGCTACCAGACTGCGCCACGTCCCGACCGGACTGCTCTACTGCGGGGTCTTCGAATCGAGGAGGGCAAGAATCTCGTGGGCTGACTGGAGAGCCTTGTGTATCCCCTTGCGGAGGGTTTCTATCTGCTTGGCGGCTTCGGTGTCAAGGTTGGCGGGGGTTGAGGCGGTTGCGGCTGGGGCGATGTGGGGGGCGCTGGGCGTTGCTGCGGCTGCGCCGGTTGCGGTGGCGGGTGACTCTGCGCCTGGACGTTTGGCGGCTTGGGCTGGCAGGGAGAGGGTCAGGGCGCCTTGCGCGGGGGATTGCGATCCGGGCTGTGCGGGGCTGATGGAGGCGACGCCGGCGGGGCTGGTGGAGGCGCTTGCTGGGCGGTTTCCGATCGACGGCTCGCCGGAGAGGATTGCGGGTGCGGGTGACGCTTTGGCGTTGACGACGGCGGGAGCGGCGGCGGCATCAGGAAAACTGCTTGAGGCGGGAGTGGCCGCGGTGAAGGCGGCGGTTCCGGCAGGCGCGGCGGCCGGTTGGGGTGTGGCTGCCGCGTTCGGTGCGGTGCCGTTGCCCTGGCCTGCCGGTTTTGTGGCGGATGGGGCGGTGGTCGCAGGCTGGCCTGATGAGGGCTTGGCGACGGGCGCGCCGTTGCCGGACGGGACGGCTGGGCTGCTGGCCTTGGCGGCGGCCTCGATGGTCGGGGGTTGGCCGGATGGCCTGGCCGTGGCCGCGCCGCTGCCGGGCATGGCGGGTGGGCTGTCGGGCTTGGTGATGGCTACGGCACCTGCGGGCCGGGTCGCGGCGGCCGGGCCGTCGTCGGGGTCCGTGGTGGCCGCGGCGGCATCAGGCGCATGGGTGTCGACCGCGGCGTCGGCCGGACGGCCTGCCGCGTCGGTGGCGGTGGCTCGGCTGGCGGCGGCCGTGGCGTTGGACGACGCTCGGCGGGCGGCAGCGGCGGCAACCGCGGCGGCGTTGGCGGCGGGCGCCGGCGTGATGGCTGGGGCCGGGCCGGGTGCTGCTTGGGCGGCGCTGGTGCCGGGATCGGCCTGGTCTTCAGCCGGATCGGCGGTGGCGAGGGGCGCGGCGGTGTTGGCGGTGGCGGCGCCGGGGTCGCCCAGGGTGCCGGTGGCGAGCTCGGTTTCCAGCTTCTTTTTGGCTCCGGCGATGGTGTAGCACTCGTCGTAGAGGAGCTGTTTGATGCGGCGGATGATCTCCAGCTCTTTTTCGCTGTAGACGCGCTGGCCGGAGCGGCTTTTGCTGGGGCTCAGGGCTGGGAATTCGGTTTCCCAGAAGCGCAGGACGTAGGGCTGGATGCCGAGGGCTTTGCAGGCCTCGCCGATCTTGTAGTAGAGGCGCCTCTGGACGCGGGCCTTCGCCGCCATCTGGGGTGCTCGAAGCGGGGGTTACCCCTAGCCGCGGGAGTCTCCGGGGACGTCTTTGAGGCGGCGGGCGGGGCGGAAGCTGAGGCCGCGGTGGGGCGGGATGAAGATCCGCTCGCCGCTGACCGGATTGACACCGGTGCGTCCGGGACGGTTGGTGATCTCGAAGGTGCCGAAGTTCTTGATGCGCACGGTCCGGCCTTCGCCCAGGGAGGTCTTGACGGTCTTGAAGATCACTTCGACGATCTCGGCCGCTTCGTTCTTGGTCAGCCCCCCGTGGCGGTCGTAGACCACGTCGACCAGGTCGGCTTTGGTCATGCCGGAGGGTAGCTTTTTCGGCGTCATAGGCGCATTTGACCTGGAAGTCTCCAATCGTACCTGAAAACCCGACTGAAACCGAGCGCTGAGTATATGGAGTTCGGCGACGCCCGACAAGACCGCGGGAGCGCGGTTAGGGGGGTGCCAAAGAGGGGTGGTGCAAGTGGCGACGGAGGCCAGCGGTGGGTGCGTGCAGCGCGCGCCCGGCGTGGTAGCGGGACGGGGTATGCGGTGGGGGGGCGACGGGCTCAGGGCGGTGCGATCGCCGTCTGGTAGGCCTGGCGGTGGCGGGTGGCGATGGCGTCCCAGGTCAGGTGGGATTCGGTCTTTTGGCGGCCACGGTCGCCCATCTGGCGTGCGGCGGTGGGATTGGCGAGGAGGTGGGACAGGGCTTGCCGGAGGGCGTCGGGTTGGTTTTCGGCGACCAGCAGGCCGGTGGTTTCGTGCTCGACGGCCAGGGGGATGCCGGAAATGCCGGAGGCGACGACGGGCAGGCCGCTTGCCATGGCTTCCAGGATGACGTTGGGCAGGCCGTCGACGTTGCCGCTGGCGTCGTGGATCGCTGGCAGCACGAAGAGGTCGGCGGCGCGGTAGAGGTCGGGGAGGGCGTCGTGCGCGACCGGACCTGGCAGGTGGACGCGCCCGCGCCAGGGTGCCGTGGCCGCGGCGAGCTGGTCGAGCAGGTCGCCGCCGCCCGCCAGGACGACGTGCAGGTCGGGGAACTGCGCCAGGAGCGCCGGCAGGATCTCGGCCAGGACGCCGAAGCCCTTCTTGGCCGCCATCCTGCCCACGCCCAGCAGGACGGGCGCCGCGTCAGGGACGGCCAGGCGCTGCCGCCACAGGCTCCGGCGCTGGGGATCGGGGGCGAATGCGACGGTATCGACGCCGTAGGGGATGACGTGCGACCTGGCGGCGGGAAAGCCGAGGGCGTCGATCCTGGCGACCAGCTCGGGGGAGCAGCCGGTGAGCACCTGGGTGCGGGCCAGGGCCCGGCGCACCAGGGTGCGCGCTCCCCAGCGCTCAGCCAGAAAGACGTCGCTGCCGTGCAGGCCGATGGCGAGAGCGGGGCGGCCCTGGCGGCGCCCCTGCCGCGGGCCTGGCCCTGGTGGCAGGGGTTCTGCCGGCGATCCGGCCGCCGGGAGGGATCCGGCCGCCAAGGAGGGCAGCGCCGCCGCGGCGGCGACGCCGTTGGGGACGATCCAGTGGGCGTGCACCAGGTCGAAGCGGCGCTGGCGCAGTTGGCGCGCGACCGCCCTGCGCGCCGCCAGGGCGTACAGGGGGGTGACCGCCGCGGTGGCGCCCCGCAGCCGCAGGTCGGCGGCGAGCGAGCGGCCGTAGCCGACCAGCTCGGCGGCCGCCGGCGCGTAGCGAAAGGTGAGGATCTCGACGCCGCCCGCTTCGCGGCGCGCGGCGAGGCCCTGCGCGTGCGGCGCCAGGACGGTGACGCGGTCGCCCCCTCGCACCAGGGCGCGGGCCAGCTGTTCGATGAACGGCCCGGCGATGTCGCCGGCGAAGCGCGGGTAGGTCTGGGTGAGAAAAAGGATGTCGAGCACGGCGATGGCGGGTGCGGGCGGCCTGGGGCGCGGAGCCAGCCTAGGCCACTAGTACTACTGTGTCACGCCAGCAGAAAAAGCCTGCCAGCGTTGAATTCCACGAAATTTTCAGAAGTATTCAATTGAAATACGCAAAGCACTGAGACAGAACAACTTGCACGGCTGCCTGTGCGAGTTTGTGACACTGTAGTACTAGACTAGTGCCGGGTCAGAGCAGGCGCTCTTTGATCGAGTAGCTGTCGGGGCGGTGGAAGTTCTTGAAGGTGATCATCTCGGCGAGCAGGCCGGTGGTCAGGACCTGGATGCCGAGCAGCATGAGCAGGACGCCGAGCAGCAGCAGGGGGCGGTTGGAGAGCGTCGCCCCGCGCAGCCACAGGATGGCGAGATAGAGATCGATCGAAAAGCCGGCGCCCAGGAACACCAGGCCGATGGCGCCGAACAGGTGCAGCGGCCGGCGGGTGTAGCGGGTGATGAAGAGCACCGTCAGCAGGTCGAGAAGGCCCTTGTAGAAGCGATCCCAGCCGTACTTGCTGGTGCCGTGGCGGCGCGGGTGGTGGGCGACCGCCAGCTCGCCCACGGCGAAGCCGCGACGGCTGGCCAGGACCGGGATGTAGCGGTGCAGCTCGCCGTAGACGGCGATCTGGTCGAGGACTTCGCGGCGGTAGACCTTGAAGCCGGAATTGAAGTCGTGCAGATCGACGCCCGCCAGCCGCCGGGTGACCCAGTTGAAGACGCGCGACGGGATGCGCTTGCCGGCGGGGTCGCGCCGCTCGCGCTTCCAGCCGGAGACCAGGTCCAGGTCCTGGGTTTCCAGGGCTTCGAGCAGGCGCGGGATCTCGTCCGGGTCGTCCTGCAGGTCGCCGTCCATGGTGATGACCAGGGTGCCGCGCGAGTGCTCGATGCCGGCCGACAGCGCCGCGGCTTTGCCGAAGTTGCGCCGCAGGCGCACCAGCTTGATGCGCGGATCGGCGCGATGGGCGGCGCGCACGCGCTCGGCGGTGCCGTCGCGCGAGCCGTCGTCGACGAAGACCACCTCGAAGCTGCGCCCCAGGCGCGACAGCACCGCGAGCAGGCGCGCCGCCAGCTCCTGGACGGACTCGGCTTCGTCGAGCACCGGCACCAGGACGCTGAGGTCGAGGTCGTCCTGCGCCGGCGCCGATGCCAGGTCGCGCTGTGCGGCGGCGGCCGCCGGGGCGGTCTGCGGGGTCATTTGGCGGCCATTGTACCAGCAGGCTTGGGCACCGCCGGGGCGGCCGCCGACGCCGGCTACCGCCGGCTACCGACGGCCCGGACCGACGCCGGCGCCCGCGGCGCGTGCGGCGACGATGGCCAGGGCGGCGTTGCGGCCGCTGCGCATCGAGTGGTCCATGTTGAAGTACTGCCACTCGCCGAAGCGGCCGACGTTCCAGATGCCGTGCTGGCGCAGCCAGCTGCCGATCAGCTCGACGTGGGCACGGTGCGCCAGGTCGTAGATGACGTAGGCGGGCTCGATCTCTTCGGTGTGGATGAGCTCGATCGGGTCGTCGGCGCCCAGGATGCCGGCTGCCCGCAGCGCCGTGATGGTCTGCTCGACGGCGGCGTCGCGGGCCAGCGGCCGCTCGCGCGAGAAGGCGACTTCGGTGGCGATCGAGCTCTTGCCGGGCGGCACCGTGTCGGGGCTGAACGACGCCGGGAACGACAGGCGGTGGAAGGGGAACAGGTCTTCGTAGAAGTAGACCCAGTGCATGTCCGACAGGTCGGGCCTGCCGATCCCCAGGTTGATGCAGTAGATGCCCTGGTAGCGCAGCGCCTGGCACGCTCGTTCCACTTCCGGCGGGACGCCGCTGAACAGCTGCGGGATCTGCGGCAGGGGCAGCGAAAAGATCAGGTTTTCGAAGGGCACCACCTCGCCGTCGGCAAAGACCACCTGCTTGGCCGGCAGCTCGACGCGCACCGCGGTGCGGCCGACGTGGACGCTGGCCGGGTCGAGGCGGGCGCCCAGGGCGCGCGGCAGCGGTTCGATGGCGCCGTGGCGCGGGTACCAGAATGCCGCGGTGGCGCCGATCTGCGCCACGTCGTCGGTCAGGGCGCCGGCGATGATGCGCTCGAAGTCGGGGGTCGGCACCCGCCGCCCGATCCAGCTGAATTCCATTTCGCTCGGCTCGACCGTCCAGATCTTGCGCGCGTAGGGGATCATCAGGTGGTCGGCGATGCCGTCGCCGAAGAATCCGCGCATCCACTGCTCGTAGTTGGCCGGCGCGAAGTGGCCGCGCTCCTGCTGCTGGATCGCCCGCACCAGCCCGACCAGGCAGTCGCGCACCATCGGCACCGGCAGACCGAACAGGTGCGCCTGAAACGGGAACCGGGTGTACAGGCGGTGCGCGTGGTGGTAGATGAACGCCCGCCGCTCCTGGGCGTGGAAGTTGTCGCCCAGCAGGTCGCGGATCAGCGCTTCGATCTCGCCGTCGATGGTGAACAGGATGTGCGGCCCGTGATCGAAGAGATACCCGTCGATCGCCACCGAGCGCGCCAGCCCTCCCACGCGCTCTTCCCGTTCGTAGAGCTGCCACCCGGTCGCGCCGGCCTGCTGCAGCGTGTAGGCGGCGGTCATCCCCGAGAGGCCGCCGCCCAAGATCACATCCTGTCGTTCGCGCATGCGCGGGTCGAGGTCAGGTCGGATCTTGCGTCATGGCGTGCAGCTTGAGGATGGTGGCCCAGTTGCGCGAGGTCACGGCGTCGCGCAGGGCGCGGCCCACGGTGTTGGCCAGGCGGCTTTCCAGGATGCCTTGCGCGCACCAGGTGTAGGCGACGCGGTCGCCCAGGGCGAGCGCGTCCGGCGCCCAGTCTTCCTTGAGGAGCGCCGTCAGGCGCGGCAGGTGGGCGGGATCGTTGAGCACGGCGACCAGCAGCCGCGCCGGGTCGTCGGCGACCGCGAGCAGCGGGTTGCCGGCGACGATGGCGGCGATTTCCTCGGCGCTCAGCACGGTCACCCGCGCCGGGACGCCGATGCGGTCGGTGAGCCCGGCTTCGATGCTGGCGGCGGCCTTGGCGGCGGCACCCGGCGGCCCGGTGAAGACCACGTTGCCGCTGTTGAGCAGGGTGCGCACGTCGCCGTAGCCCAGGCCGGCGACCAGGGCGCGCAGGTCCGCCATGGAGATGCGTTTGGCGCGGCCGACGTTGATGCCGCGCAACAGGGCGACGTACTTCTGAGCCGGCTTCTGAGCCGGCGCCGGCTTGGATGGCATGGGCGCGATTGTAGCGGATCGCAGCCCTGGCGGCTCGCGGCGGGACAGGCCGGCCGCTACCTGCCGGTGCGGGCGAAGAGGGCGACCGGGCCGCTGGCGAAGACCGGGTGGTAGAGGGCGCGGATGCGCGCCGCCACCGGCGAAGGTTCGGGCAGGTGCCAGGTGTAGATGAAATCGACGTTGCCGGCGATCGCCGCGACGTCGAGGCCGGCGGGCGGGCTTGCCAGCAGCGGCAGGTCGAGCTTGCCGGAGACGCCGGGCCGGAAGCGCAGCGGGAACAGCGTCGTCATCGCTTCGTAGTTGTCCCAATCGATCAGCCCTTTTTCGGCCGCGGCGTAGCCGGTCAGGTGACCCAGGACGGGGCTGCGCAGGCGCGAGCCGTCGGCGGCGAAGGTGAGCGGCAGCAGGCGGCTGTCGGCGGGCACGGCGTCCAGGCCGCGCAGGTAGGCGCGCAGCAGCGGATCGAGCCGCAGCCAGGCGCGGCCGACCAGCAGCAGGTTGGCCAGCGCGACGATGGCGAGCGCGCCGACGACGGCGCGCCGCGCCGCCGGCCCGATGCGGGCGCTGAACCAGGGCAGCAGGACCAGGAAGGGATAGAGGCCCAGCCGCGGCTTGAGGTAGGAGCCGCCGGCCATGCCGTCCGGAAACACCAGCAGCAGCACCGCGAACAGCAGGCTGAGCAGCAGGAAGGCGTCTTCGGGCCGTACCGCCAGGCGCCATCGGCCCGCCGGGTTCCACCGCAGGCCCTCGACTCCGACGCGGGCGGCGAGCAGGGCGGCGAAGATCAGCGCCAGCGGCAGCCCGAGCGCGTCGCGCGGCGCGGCGTCGAGCGAGATGGCGCTGGCCCGCAGCAGGTAGGGCCAGGCGCTTTCGGCGCCGCCTGCCGGCAGCATCGGCTGGCCGTGCTGGACCCACACGAACCACAGCGGCAGCGCGAGCTGCGGCGCGAGCACCGCCAGGTGGCGCAGGTGCCGCCGCCAGTTGTCGGCGCGCAGGGTCGCCGCCCACAGGACGCCGATCGCCGCCACCGCCAGCAGCAGCGACACGATGTGGGCAAAGTAGCAGGCGAGCAGCAGGCAGGACAGGACCAGCGCCGGCCGCGGCGCCGGCCGCTCGCGATGGCGCCACCAGTAGCCCAGGGCGATCAGGAAGAGCGCGACGCTCAGGCAGAAGTTGTAAAAGCCGAGCGCCAGCGCTGCGTTGAAGACGAACGGGAACCCCAGGAAGGCGTAGAACCGCCGCGCCGGGTCGACGGCCCCGGCCAGGTACCAGCAGGCAAAGAGCAGCAGCAGGACGTAGCCGCTGACCAGCAGCTTTTCCGCCACCACCGGCGGCGCCACGACCATCAGCAGCGCCAGCAGGGCATGGCCCAGCCAGTTGGGCAGCGGCCGCCAATCGACCTGGTAGAAGCGCGCGAAGAGCGGGTAGTCCGCGTGGTTGCCGTACTGGCGGAGCACCCAGGCGTTATACACGTGGCTGGGGCCGTCGAGCGTCGGCAGGTAGGCGACCATCCACGGCGGCGCCACGTAGAGCGCCGCCAAAACGACAAACAGGCAGAGCAGCGCCACCGGCCGCCGCCCCGCGCCTGGCCGCGCCGGGTCCGCGTCGGGGACCGGTGCAAGGGGTGGAATCGAGGACTGCGAAGACGTATCCGCTCCTTCTGGCGGCCGGGACGGGAAATTAGTGCCCCGCCCGGTTCATTCGCTTGGTGGTCGCGCCGCGATCCGGTCCTCTGGCAAGGCGCGCCGACGCAGGGCCACCGCGAGATTATGCCGGCTGGTACGGAGTGCCGCCAGGCTTGCCGCTGTCGGCTGTCCGCTGTCCGCGGCCGCGCCGGCGGGTGCGCGGGCTCACCGAGGGCTCCGATGGGCCCCTCCCCCTTGCGGTTCCACCATCTGGATGCATAGAATTGCCTTAGCAACGGCTGATCTCAAGCAGATGTCGCCAAACCCGCAAACGGGTCGCCTCCCAGGGAGCAGCGCATGGCTCTAGTCGATGAACCGCGCCATCCATGGCCTGACGCTGGCGCTTCGATCGCAGCTCCGGTCGCCGCGAGGGCCGGCGGCGCCCGCGCCGATGGCCTGGATCCCCTGGCACCCTCCGGCACCGCGGCCACCGCCGCGCCGGCGGCGGCCGTTGGCGCCGCCACGGCCGCCGAGCCGCTGGCGGCGGATTGGAGTTTTGCCCAGCGGTTCGCGCTGCGCTTCGCCGCCTGCTACGCGCTGCTGTACTACGGCATCTCGCTGTTGATCTACATCCCCGGGGCGGGCGTTGTGGTGGGGCCGTATGTGAACCTGTGGATGCGATTCATCCCCTGGGTCGGCAAGGCGGTGCTGCACCTGGCCGCTCCGGTCGCCACCTATCCCAACGGCAACGGCAGCGGCGACACGATGTACGACTGGGTGCAGCAGCTCTGCTACCTGGTGTTCGCCGTCGCCGTCGCCGGCGTCTGGAGCATCGTCGCGCGGCGGCGCCGCGAGGAGCGCCGGCTGTACGAATGGCTGCGCCTGTTTGCCCGCTACAGCCTGGCCTTTATCCTGCTCGGCTACGGCTTTGCGAAGGTCATCAAGATGCAGTTCCCGGACCCCAGCCCGCTGCGCCTGGTCGAGCCGGTGGGCGAGATGTCGCCGATGGGGCTGCTGTGGACGTTCATGGGCTTTTCGGCGCCGTACACGTTTTTTGCCGGCGCGGCCGAGGTGGTGGGCGCGGCGCTGCTGCTGTTCCGCCGCACCACCACGCTGGGCGCCCTGGTGTTGATCTCGGTGATGACCAACGTCGTCATGCTCAACTTCTGCTACGAAGTGCCGGTCAAGCTTTTTTCGACCAACCTGCTGCTGGTGGCGGTGTTTCTGGCGCTGCCCGACCTGCGCCGCCTGGCGGACGTGCTGGTGTTCAACCGCCCGACCCGGCCGGCCGTGGAGGTGCCGCTGGTCACCGCCCGCTGGGCGAAGATCGGCGGCCTGGTGCTGAAGGTGGTGCTGGTCGGGTTCGTGCTGTACACCCACGTCGACGGCACCCTGGAGGCGCAGCGCGCGTATGCCGGCGTGGCGACCCAGGGGCCGCTCGCCGGCGCTTACGACGTCGAAGATTTTGCGCTGGCCGGCAAGTCCCTGCCGCCGGTCGCCGGCGACGCCAACCGATGGAAGCGGATGGCAGCCCAGCGGCAGATGGTCGCGGTGTACCGCATGGACGATACGCTCCAGCGGTATGCCGCCACGGTGGACCCGCAGCGGCGCACGCTCGCCTTGGCGGACCTGGCGAGCAAGGCGCCGGTGGGGGCGCTGGTGTGGTCGCGGCCGGACCCCAACCACCTGATCCTGCAGGGCACCCTGTCGAAGCAACCGGTGCTCATCAAGCTGCGCCGCCTGGACACCAGCAAGGCGCCGCTGCTGCGCCGCGGCTTCCACTGGGTCAACGAGCTGCCGTATAACCGTTAGTGGCCCGCACGGTTACTTCGCTTGCCATTCGCTTGCCCTCCACGCCCCTGGCTTCGTTGCGCCTCCTCGACATACGTTTCGACTATGCCTGCGTCGGCGGCGCCTCGCCAGGAACGCGGATGGCGGCGCGACTGACAAGCGGAGTAACCGTGCGGGACACTCGGCGGGGGCAACTCGTGCCGTGGGGCGGCCGCTGCCGCGTTGCGGCGTCGCGGCATCGCAGTGCGGCAAAATGGCACGACCAGTCGTCTTGCGCCGCCGGGAAGATGGGAGTAGACTCGATGTCGCACTGCGGCATAACGGGGCGCACAGGCCGCCTTGGACGCCGCGTCAGGCGCAAGGGAGAATAGCCACCATGGCGAGCAAAGACCTGCACGTGAGCGAATTGGAGTCGAGGAAGGTGGCCGAGGCGTCGCGCGAGACGGAGTGGAAGCAGCCCAGCTTCCTGCGCGAGATGTTCCTGGGCACTTTCAGGCTGGACCTGATCGACCCGTACCCGTTGCCGGAGCCCGAGCGCCCCGAATTCGTCGCCTTCTACGCGGCTCTGCGGGAGTTCCTGGCCAGCGAGGTGGACCCGATCGAGATCGATGCCACCGGCGAGTATCCCGAGCACGTGGTGGACGGCCTGCGCAAGCTGGGCGCCTTCGGCATGAAGATCCCGGTCAAGTACGGCGGCCTGGGCTTCACCAACGTCGAGTATCAAAAGGTCATCCAGCTCTTCGGCAGCCTGGACGGCAACCTGTCGGCGCTGCTGTCGGCCCACCAGTCGATCGGCGTGCCGCAGCCGCTCAAGCTGTTCGGCAGCGAGGACCTGAAGCAGAAGTACCTGCCGCGCTGCGCCCGCGGCGAGATCTCCGCCTTTGCGCTGACCGAGCCGCAGGTCGGTTCGGACCCGGCGCGGCTGGAAACCGACGCCGAGAAGACCCCCGAAGGCGACGCCTACATCCTCAACGGCGAAAAGCTGTGGTGCACCAACGGCACCCTGGCGAAGCTCCTGGTGGTGATGGCGCGCGACCCGAAGAGCAAGAAGATCAGCGCCTTCGTGGTGGAGACCGCCTGGCCGGGCGTCAAGATCGAGCACCGCTGCCACTTCATGGGCCTGCGCGCCCTGGCCAACGCCGTCATCAGCTTCACCAACGTGCGGGTGCCGGCCGAAAACCTCATCGGCCAGGAGGGCCGCGGCCTCAAGATCGCGCTCACCACCCTGAACGACGGCCGGCTGTCCATCCCCAACACTTCGGTGGGCACGGGCAAGCTGTGCCTGGAGATCTGCCGCACCTGGGCCAACGAGCGCGTGCAGTGGGGGCGCCCGATCGGCAAGCACGAGGCGGTGTCGCACAAGATCGCCGACATGGCGGCCACCACCTACGCCATGGATTCGATCGCCCACCTGGCGACCGTGATGGCCGACCGCGGCAACTACGACATCCGGCTGGAGGCGGCGGCGTGCAAGGAGTGGAACACCGACCGCACCTGGGAGATCGTCGACGACACCATGCAGATCCGTGGCGGCCGCGGCTATGAAACCGAGCGGTCGCTGGCGGCCCGCGGCGAAGTGCCGATCGGCGTCGAGCGGCTGATGCGCGACTATCGCATCAACAAGATCTTCGAAGGCTCGAGCGAGATCATGCACCTGTTCATGGCCCGCGAGGCGGTGGACAAGCACCTGGAAGTGGCCGGCAACCTGATCGATCCCGAAAAGGCGACGGCGGACAAGCTGGCGGCGCTGCCTAAGATCGCCGCTTTCTACGGTTCGTGGTACCCGTCGCGCTGGCTGGGTTGGGGCCAGTGGCCGCGCTACTCCGAGTACGGCTCGATGGCGACCCACCTGCGCTTCATCGAGCGCAACACCCGGCGCCTGGCGCGGCAGATCTTCCACGGCATGGTGGTCTACCAGGGCGCGCTGCAGAACAAGCAGGCGTTTCTGTTCCGCGCCGTGGACGTCGCCAACGAGATGTTCGCGATGGCCGCCTCCGCCGTGCGCGCCCACGCCATGAGCGACGCCGGCGCGCCGCACGCCGAGGAGGCGCTGGAGCTGGCCGACATGTTCTGCCGCAACGCCCGCCGCAAGGTGACGCGCCTGTTCCGCGAGCTGTGGGCCAACGACGACGCCCTCAAGTACCGCGTCGCGATGCGGGTCCTGGAGGGGCGCCACGCCTGGGTGTCGGAGGGCATCATGCCGCTGCCGACCGCCGCCCCCGCCCCCGGCGCCGGTGCGGCCGCCGCGCCCGCCGCCGCCCCCTCGATCGCCGCCGCCGTGCCGGCCGAGGGTCCGCGCCCGCTGCGCGAGGCCGAGCCGGCGGCTCGTCCCCGCCCGGTCGCCTCGCGCTGAGGCAACCGCAGTCCAGTGGAACCGCACGGCTACTTTGGCTGGTAGCCGTGCGGGTTCCGCTTCTCTTCCGGCAAAACCAAAGCGCTAGGGCGTAAGCCTGACGTCGACCCTTTACGTCGGGGTCGGTGACCCGGCAGGTCAGCGCGGCAGGTCCGGCACCGCGCCATCGGGCGGCGGCTGGCCGCGCACGTAGCGCACCGCCGCGTCCAGCGCCAGGTCTTCACCCTGGCCCAGCCAGCGCTCGACAGCCTCGGCAGTCAGCGGTAGGCGCTGGTCGGGCTCGACGCCGCCGCGGCCGGCGGCGTCGCCGTCCACCTCGACCACGCCGCTGGCGTCGAGCGATTGCGCGTGCGGGTAGACGACCTCCAGGCCTGCCGGCAGGCGGATCGACTTTTCGCCGATGCCGAACGACCCCTGGGTGGTTTGAAACCCGATCACCCTGGTGTCGGGCTGCCCCTTGAGCAGGTAGGGGATGGCCTCTCCGGCGCTCACCGTGTCGCCGTCGATCAGCACCGCGATCCGCCCCCGATAGACCGGCGGGTGCTCGCGGACGTCGACCGCCTGGCGCGGGTCGGGCAGGAAGCGCCCTTGCGCGGCGGCGCGGAAGATCCCCGGCACCTCGTAGAACAGATCGTGGCGCACGAAGGGCGCCACCACCGGCGGCACCCAGGCGTCGGCGCCGCCGCAGTTGCCGCGCACGTCGAGCACCACGCCGGGGAGCCCGTCGGCGGCGAAGTGCGCCAGCGCCCAGCGGATGCCCAGTCCGGGCAGCAGCGTGCGCAGCGTCGGCAGCTCGAAGCGCAGGCGCACGTAGCCGGCGCCGGCCGCCAGCTCGCGTGCGTCGTAGGTGCGGCCGAACAGCAGGGCGCCGGCATGCAGGCAGGGCGGGCCGTCCGGCGGCGCGGCGGTGGCGACCAGGTCGGCCAGGTCGGCGTCCGCCGCGGCAGGCGGGCCGCCGGCGCGATCCCCGCGATTGCGGTAGCGGACCTGGGCGTGCGCCCCGACCGGCGCGCGGCCGATCATGCGCTCCTGGATCAGCCGCAGGCCGGCGCGCGTGGCGGGGGGGCGGTCGCTCCACAAAACCGGCGCCCCGGCCAGCGCCTGCTCGACCGGCTGGCCGTTCCAGGCTTGGACCTGGGCGCCGAAGCGCACGCCGGCGCGGTCGGCGGGGCCGCCGGGCGCGACGTGCACGGCCAGGAAGCGCCCGTCGTCCAGCTCGGCCAGCTGCAGGCCGAAGCTGCCGCCGGCTTCGTCGCGCGCCAGGCCGTGGTCGTCGCCCAGCACGTGGGCGTGGCCGTCGCGCATGCGCCAGACCAGCTCGCGCACCACCCGGTACCAGGCCCGCGCGTCCCCCTGCGCTTCGGCGCGCGCCGCCCGCGGCGCCAGCTCCGCCTCCGTCGCCGCCCAGTCGAGCCCCTTCCAGGCGGTGAACGGATACTCGCGCGCCAGGCGCGCGCAGAGCGCCGAAAAGGCCGCGCTCCAGCTCATCTGGCTGAAGTCGGCGTGGCGCGGCCGGTCGAGCGAGAACCCCGTCGCCGCCAGCCACCAGCACACCGCCAGCGCCGCCGCCAAGCCGGCGCGCCCGCGCCTGCCGAGCCATCCCGCCGTCCCCATCGGTTCCATCGGTCCCATCGTCCCCATCGTCCCCATCGTCCCCAGCGTTTGTCCCGCCATCTGTTGCCGTCGCCGCACCGTGCCGTTTGCGCCCTGGTGTCCCGTCCGGTTCACAGGGGGCCGGAGGGCAAGCGAATGCCATACGAATGAACCGGACGGGAGACTCCCAGCTGCCGCCGCGCCGCCGGCCATGGTATCTCCAGGCGCGGTCCGGCGGCGCCCCGGCCGCGGCGGTGCGAGGGGCGCAAACCGCCAACTTCCGCGGGGTTGCGGGTCGTGGTAGGGTGAGCTCGCGATGAATTGCTTTGCCGGTTGCAAGCGGGTATGAGGGCGGTTCTTCCCACCGTCGGCGTGCCGCTGGACGGGGCGCGGCTGGTGCCCCAGGTGGGCGAGCTTCCCGACCCGACGGCGCGGGAGGGGGAGGTCGTGGTGGAGGTCGAAGCGGCCGGCCTCAACCGCGCCGACCTGTTTCAGCTGGCCGGTCAGTATCCGCCGCCGGCGGGGGAGAGCGACGTGCCGGGGCTGGAGTGTGCCGGCGTGATCGCGTCCGTGGCCTGGGGCGTCGACCGCTGGAAGGTCGGGATGCGGGTGATGGCGCTGGTGGCCGGCGGCGGCCTGGCGACCCGCGTGGTGGTGCCCGCCGGACAGCTGATGCCGCTGCCGGACAACCTCTCCTTCATCGAAGGCGCCGCGATCCCCGAAGCCGGCATCACCGCCTGGACCAACCTGGTGTTCGAAGGCGGCCTGGTGACCGGCGAGGTGGTGCTGATCACCGGCGCCACCGGCGGCGTCGGCACCTTCGCGGTGCAGGTGGCGCGCGAGCTGGGCACGCGGGTGATCGCCGCGGCGCGCAACGCCGAGCGGCTGGCGCGGCTGCGCGAGCTGGGGGTCGAAGACCTGGTGACCGAAGATGAGAAGCTGCCCGAACGGGTGCGCGCGCTGCTCGGCGGCCGGGGCGTGGACATGGTGCTCGACCTGGTGGGCGGCAGCAGCCTGCCGGGGCACCTGGCGGTGGTCAAGACGGGTGGGCGGCTGGTGCTGATCGGCCTGCTGGCCGGCGCCAAGGCGGAACTGGAGCTGCATCCCATCCTGCGCCGCCGCATCCGCATCATGGGGTCGGTGCTGCGCGCCCGCTCGCGCGACGAAAAGACCCGCCTGGTGGAGGGGTTCGGCGCCTTTGCCATTCCGCGCCTGCGCGCCGGGCGGCTGCGGCCGGTCATCGACCAGGTGCTGCCGCTCGCGGAGGCGGCCCGCGCCTACGCGGCGATGGCCGACGGCAAGGGTTTCGGTAAGATCGTGCTCACCATGCGGTGAGCGAGCGCCCCGGTGCCATACCGCGCCGGCGTCCCCGGCGCCCCGGTGCGTCGGAAGCCCGTCGCGCCGGAATCCCGGCGATCATCGAGCGCGTCCCCGGCGACAGCGACTCAAGAAAGGAGCAGCGATGGGCATGTGGAAAGAGTTCCGCGATTTCACCACCCGCGGCAACGTCATCGACCTGGCGATCGGCATCATGGTGGGCGGCGCCTTTGCGCCGATCGCCAAGTCGCTGGTGGACGACATCATCATGCCGCCGATCGGCCTGGTGCTGGGCCGCGTGGACTTCAAGAACCTCTTCCTGCAGCTGACCGAAGGCAAGACCCCAGGCCCGTACCACACGGTGGAAGCTGCCAAGGCCGCCGGCGCCGTGACCGTCAATTACGGCCTGTTCATCAATGAGATCATCACGTTTCTCATCATCGCCTTTTGCGCCTTCCTGATCGTGCAGATGGTCAACCGCCTGCGCCGCAGGCACGAGGGCGCCGCTCCCGCCGAACCGACCACCAAGCAGTGCCCGTACTGCCTGACCGCGGTGCCGGTCAAGGCGACGCGCTGCTCCGCCTGCACCTCGCAGCTGCCGGCAGCCGGCTGAGCGGCGTCAGGCGCCACCATTGCGCCGCCGGCGCGGCGGCCGCGCTGCCGCCCCAGCGGTTGCCGCGCCGGTGCGCACCCGCGGCGCTGATCGTCGCCCGGTGGTGGCACAGGGGTTGCTATTCCTCCGAGAGTCGTTCGCCAGGGCTGAGAGCGAACGACGAGGGGAGGACCTCCATGAACTTCATTGTCTGGCTCATCGTCGGCGGTCTGATCGGATGGACCGCGAGCATCATCATGCGGCATCCCGAAGGGGTGCTCATGGACGTGGTGGTGGGCATCGCCGGTGCGGTGATCGCCGGATTCCTGCTGGCTCCGGTCTTCGGCACGAGCACCATCAACCAGCACAACTTGAGCGCCGCCAGCCTGCTGGTTTCGCTTGCCGGGTCGGTCATCCTGCTGGCGGTGGTGAACCTGTTCCGCCGCAGCGCCGTGCACTGAAACCTGGGGCCGGGTGCTACGACGGCGGCGCCGCCGCCGCGGGGCCGGCAAAGGTGCGCACGAAGGCGGCGACGCTGCGCAGGTCGCCGTCGGTGAGCATCGGCCCGTACCCGACCATCCCGGCGGACAGGCCGCCCGCGGGCCCGCCGTCGCGGATGATGTGGTACAGGTCCCAATCGGAGCGGGCGTGCATCACCGCGGCGTTGGTGAAGTTGGTCGGCTTGGGGTCCAGGGCGCCCGCGGCTTCGCCGCGACCGTCGCCCCGATCGCCGTGGCAGGTGGCGCAGTTGGCGGCATAGACCTGGCGGCCGCGCACCGCGTCACCGCCCAGGCGGAACCCGGCAGGCGCCGCCGCGGCGCCGGCGCCGCCCCCGGCGCTCCCCGCGGTGCCTGCGGACGGGCCGGCGGTGCCGGGATTGGCGGCGACGCCCGTTGGAGGCTGGCCGGCGGCGGCCTGCGCCGCGGCGTCTCCAGGTTGGGCCGGAGCGCCGGCGCTGTTGCCCGCGGGCGGCGTGGGCGCGGCAGCTGCCGCGCCGGCATCGCCGCCGGGCGCGTCGTGGTGCGAGCAGGCGCTGCCGGCCCAGGCGCAAAGCCCGACCAGGGCAAGGGCGCGCGCCGTGCGCCAGGCGAGGCCGTGACGATGCAGCAGGGAAGAGTCTTTGGGCTGAGGGTGCATCGGCTGGTCTCCTCCAGGTCGCCGCGGATGGTACCATCGAGCCGGGCGGCCTGTTGACGATGCGCGCAGTCGATGCAGCGGTGGTGTACACGCCGGCGGAAGAGCTGATTCACAGCCTTCTGCACGGCGCCGGAATCGTGCTGAGCATCGCCGGCCTGGCGGTGCTGGTTACCTTCGCCAGCCGGCGCGGCGACGCCTGGGCGGTCGTGGCGTGCAGCATCTACGGTGCGACGCTCATCCTGCTGTACGTCGCTTCGACCCTGTACCACAGCATCCCCATCCCCGGCGCCAAGCGCGTCCTGCGTCTGCTCGACCACGCCGCCATCTACCTGCTGATCGCCGGCACCTACACGCCGCTGTCGCTGATCAGCCTGCGCGGACCCTGGGGCTACACGCTGCTCGTCCTGATCTGGTCGCTGGCGCTGCTCGGCGTGCTTGCCGAGGTGGTGCCGCGCCCGTTTCCCCGCCGCCTGCTGCTGGCCCTCTACCTGGGAATGGGTTGGCTGGCGATCGTCGCCATGCGGCCGCTGACGCAAAACGTCGCGCCGGGCGGCATCCTGCTGTTGTTGCTGGGCGGCGTGGCCTACACCCTGGGCGTGGCGTTTTACGCCTGGAAGGGGCGCCGTTACAACCACGTCGTCTGGCACGGCTTCGTCCTGGCAGGCAGCGGCCTGCACTTCTTCGCCATCCTGCTCTACGTCATCCCGCACCGGCCCTGAGCGGCCCGCCTGCGGCCGGTGGCGCGGGCAGGGCGGCCGGCGGGAGGGCAGCCTCGGTCTGCGCGCGGCCGCGAAACAATGGCGCCGCTCCGGCCGTACTTCAGACGCCGGCTGCCGATGATGGCGGCTCGTTCCCCTGGGAGATCTCTGCGATGCGCATGCCGCGCGCTTTCGTGCTTTGGGCTTGTGTGCTCAGCAATGCCGCCGTCCTTGTCGCCGCCGGCGCTGCCGCCGCTGCCGCCGGCCAGCCTCCAATGGGCGCGGCCGCGCCCCCGGCCGCAAGCGCCGCGCCGGCCGGTGGCGATCTTGCGTCGCGCCGCCAGGCGTTGCAGGCGCTGATCGACGAGCAGTGGGAGTACACCTTGCGGACCGCGCCCGAGCAGGCATCGTTTCTGGGCGACAAACGCTACAACGACCGCCTGAGCGACCTGTCGCTCGAGGCGGTCGAAAAAGACCTTGCCGCGACGCGCGATTTTCTGGCGCGCTTTACCGCCATCGACACCACCGGTTTTCCCGAGCAGGAGGCGCTCAACCAGCAGCTGATGGTGCGCAACCTGCGCGAAGCGCTGGAATCGGCGCGTTTCAAGCAGTGGGAGATGCCGGTCAGCCAGCTGGGCGGCGTCCACCTGGATGCGCCGCAGCTGGTCACCCAGCTGACGTTTGAGAACGTCAAGGACTACGACGACCTGATCGCGCGCTACCACCTGCTGCCCAGGATGTTCGACCAGGTCACCGCCCTGATGCGCCAGGGGATGGCGGACAACCTGATGCCGCCGCGCTTCCTGATGGGCAAGATCGTCAAGCAGATCGACACCGTCGCCTCGGAGAAGCCCGAGGATTCGGAGTTCGCGCAGCCGCTCAAGAGCTTCCCGGCGACCGTGCCGGCAGCCGAGCAGCAGCGCATTCGCACCGCGATGGTGGCCGCCATCCGCGACGAGGTGCTGCCCGCCTACCGGCGCTTCGGCGCCTTCGTCAAGGACGAATACGCGCCCAAGGGCCGCACCGAGCCCGGCATGTGGTCGCTGCCCGACGGCGAGGCGCGCTACGCCTTTGCCGTCAAGTCGCTGACCACGACCGACGTGCCGCCGGAGCAGATCCACCAGCTGGGCCTGGCGCAGGTTGCCGAGATCGAGAAGCAGATGCTGGCCATCGCCAACCGCCTGGGCTACCACGATCTGAAGAGCTTCAACGCCAAGGTGCAGAACGATCCCAAGCTGCGCGCCACGTCGCGCGAGCAGATCCTGCAGATCTACCGCGGCCATATCGACGACATGTACGCCAAGCTGCCGACGCTGTTCGGCCGCCTGCCCAAGGCCAAGGTCGAAGTGGTGGCGGTCGAAACCTATCGCGAAAAGGATGCCTCGGCGGCGCAGTACGTGCCGGGCGCCCCCGATGGCTCGCGCCCCGGCCGCGTCACGGTCAACACCGGCGACGCCACCTCGCGCAAGACGATCACCATGGAGTCGACCGCCTACCACGAGGGCGTCCCCGGCCATCACATGCAGCTGTCGATCGCCCTCGAAATGCCGTCGCTGCCCCCGTTCCGGCAGAACGCCAGCTACGACGCCTACGTCGAGGGCTGGGCGCTGTACTCCGAACGCCTGGGCAAGGAGGTCGGCTTCTACGGCGATCCCTATAACGACTACGGCCGGCTGGAAGACGAAATGCTGCGCGCCATCCGGCTGGTGGTGGACACCGGCCTGCACTACAAGCATTGGACCCGCGAGCAGGTGGTGCAGTACTTCCACGACCATTCGGCGGCCGACGAGGTGGAGCTGCAGAGCGAAACCGATCGCTACATCGTGATGCCCGGCCAGGCGCTTTCCTACAAGATGGGGCAGCTCAAGATCCTGGAGCTGCGCGAACGGGCGCGCCAGAAGCTCGGCGCCCGGTTCGACATCCGCGGCTTTCACGACGAGGTGCTGAGCGGCGGCGCCCTGCCGCTCGACGTGCTGGAGACGCGCATCGATCGCTGGATCGCCGCCCAGCAGGCGGGCGCCGCCCCGGCCAGCTGAGGGTGACCCCCGGCCCCACCTCCCGCCATGACCGGTGGCCGGCGGCGGGAGGTGGGCCGCAGGTAACGGGCGAGCGGCCCTATGGTAAGCTCGCCCGCCGTGCAACCAGCCGAGCGTCCAGCGGGCGCCGTTCCCTATCCGACCGCGTTTTTCGGCCATCCTCGCGGCTTGGCGACGCTGTTCTTCGTCGAGTTCTGGGAGCGTTTCAGCTACTACGGGATGCGGAGCCTCCTCATCCTGTTCATGACCGCCGATGCCATCAAGGGCGGTCTGGGCTTCGACACGCTGCGGGCCGGCGCCATCTACGGCCTGTACACCGGTTCGGTCTACCTGATGTCGCTGCCCGGCGGGTGGGTGGCCGACCGCCTGCTGGGACAGCGCCGCTCGGTGTTTCTGGGTGGCTGCATCATCGCCGCCGGCCATTTCACCCTCGCCCTCAAGAGCCTGCCGACGTTCTACCTGGGCCTGACGCTCATCGTCATCGGCACCGGGTTGCTCAAGCCCAACGTCAGCACCATGGTGGGCGAGCTCTACCCCGACGACAGCGCGCGCCGCGATGCCGGCTTCTCGATCTTCTACATGGGGATCAACCTGGGCGCGACGGTGGCGCCGCTGGTCTGCGGCTGGGTGGGCGAGGCCTATAACTGGCACGTGGGGTTTGCGCTGGCCGGCCTGGGAATGCTGGTCGGCGTCGTGCAGTACGCCAGGGGCGGCAAGTACCTGGGCAGCGCGGGCCTGCTCCCCAATGCCGAGGACTTCGACGCTGGCACGGTCGCCGCCATCGCCGGCGGCGGTGCCGCCGCCGGCGGTGGCGGTGTCCGCGCCGCCGCGTCCCGCCGGCGCGCCCTGGTGGTGCTGGCCGTGGGGTGCGGCGTGGGCCTGCTGCTGGTGGTGCTCACCGTGATGGGTGTGGTGCCGATCTCCGCCCAGGCCGTGGCCAGCGCGATGATCTACCTCATCATCGGCATCGCCATCGTCTACTTCCTGTTCCAGCTCCTGGCCGGCGGCTTGACCGGCAGCGAGATCAAGCGGACGCTGGCGATCTTCGTGCTGTTCGTTTTTTCGGTGCTGTTCTGGTGCGGATTCGAGCAGGCCGGCTCGTCGCTCAACCTGTTTGCCGAGCGGCTGACCGATCGCAACGTGTTCGGCTGGCTGATGCCGGCCAGCATCCTGCAGGCGGTCAACCCGGCGTTCGTCATATTGTTCGCGCCGGTGCTCGCCTGGCTCTGGGTGACGATGGGGCGGCGCAACCCGTCGAGCCCCACCAAGTTCGCCTTCGGGCTGATCTTCATGGCGCTCGGCATGTTGACCATGATGCTGGCGGCGCTGGCGAGCGTCGGCCACGCGGTGGCGACGGGAACGGTGGCGGCGACGGCCAGGCAGGTGAGCCCCTGGTGGCTGGTGATCACCTACCTGTGCCACAGCCTGGGCGAGCTGTGCCTGTCGCCGGTCGGGCTGTCCACCGTCACCAAGCTGGCGCCGCACCGCAAGGTGAGCCAGATGATGGGCATCTGGTTCATGTCCCTGTCGCTGGGCAACCTGATCGCGGGCCAGATCGCCGGCCGCTTCGAGACCCTGCCGCTGTACCAGATCTTCAGCGGCGTCACGCTGGTCACCGGCGCCGCCGGCCTGCTGCTGCTGCTGCTCGCCCGCCCCATGCGCAACCTGCTCATGGGCGGCGTCGAGTAACCCCGCCAGCCGATCCCCTCCCCGCGCCGTGCGGCGGCGGGCGCCGCCGACGCCGGGTCAGCATGGCCAGGCCACTGCCGGTCAGGAGCCCAGGATTTCCGCGGCGGCGCGGCGCAGGACGTCGGCGATGCGCCGGGACTCCTCCTCCGAGACGTGCCGCTTTTCGTGCAGCGCCCGCTTCAGCTCGCGGCGGGCGAGCCACATCTGGGTCGGTTCGGCATCCCGGTCGTCGCGCCCCGGCAGATCGTCGGCCAGGTCTTCGCCGAAGGAGCGGCGGAACTGGTCCATGCGCTGGCTGATGTGCTGGAGCTGGGTGAACAGCGTGTCGACGACCTGCCGGTTGGCGTCGACCTGCTGGCGCCCCTGGTCGGTGATGCTGTACAGCTTCTTGGCGCCGTCCGCCTGGACGGTGGCGTGGCCGACCTCCTCAAGATAGGTGAGGGCCGGGTAGATCATGCCGGGGCTGGGGCTGTAGAAGCCGCCCGACCGCTCCTCAAGGGCCTTGATCAGCTCGTAGCCGTGGCTGGGCTTTTCGGCCAGCAGCGCCAGCAGCAGGAGCTGCAGGTCGCCCGAGGACAGCTTGCGGCCGCTGCGCATGCCCGGACCTTCGAAGCCGGCGCCGCCCATGAAACCGCCGCCAAAGTGGCCGCGGCCGTGGCCGCGCTCGCCGTCGTGGCCGCGTCCGCCGCGGTGCCGCATCATGGCGAAGAAATGCTCGGCAAGAGGGTGATGGTCGTGACGTTGATGGTGGCGGTGCCGGGAGGAGAACTCGGAGAAGGGATGGGTGTGTTCGTCTTGGTGTCTCATATGACATATCGTAAGACGTATCGTACGATATGTCAAGCGGACTGAGCCGAGAGGCTTGACACCCCGGGCGGAAGCTCCTGCCCGGGGATGGTGACGCCAGGCCTGCGAGGTGGCAGGGGATTTCAGCAGTCCGGGCAGGTCGGTGCGCACAGGCTCACCGAGCAACCTGGGTAGGTGCGGATGCCGCCGGCGACTTCCGGGAGGACGGCTTCCTTGAGCGCGCGCAAGGTCTCACGATGGAGCCGCAGCTTGAGCGTCGTCGTCTTCTTCATGGCGGAGATCTCCACAAATGGCAACCGGCCAGGAGTGGCCGGCGCCGTTTCAAAAGGAGTCGCTGTGGGGTTGTGATCGGAGGCGCCGCTTAGAGCGCCTTGAGCACCTGGTCCTGGCCGGTGCTGTCGAGCTTGCCGACCCACACGGACAGGACCTTGCCCTGCCGGTCGACCAGCATCAGGGTTGGCGTGCCGGACACCTTGGTCTTGGCGAAGTCGATCTGCACCATGCCGTCCACCTTGACCCCCGCGGCGGTCAGGTGGGTCTGCTCGGGCGCCTGGGCGTCCGGGGAGGCGACGGCCACCAGGACTTTGACCGGCGATCCGGTGGTGTCCCGATGCGCGACCACCTGCTTGTAGAAGTCCATGCTCTCGTTGCAGAAATGACAGTTGGGCGCAATGGCCAGGAACAGGGCCTTCTCGGCGCCTGCGGGCATGGCGCCGCGCAGGGTATCGCTGTGTTCGCCGGCGGCGATCCCGCCCGGGAACCCCACCGGTGGCGGCGGGAAAAACTCGCGGCGCACCAACACCACCGATGCGATGACACACGTGACCAGGATCGCGACGTTGACCGCAACATCCAGCTTCGATCGGCTCATCTGTAGAGGCCTCCTGACGCGGAGGTGTCTTAACCACGCGAAAAGTTGACAAACACCTGCCGCAAGTTCAAAAACCGGCCCTCCGCACCGCCGCATGCAGGGACGGCTGGCCGGAGCTTTCCCATTCCGGCAGCTATCCAGGCCATTATCCGGCGGCGCCGTGGACGCCATTGCCGTCGGCTGGCTGGACCAGGGCGGCCAGGGCGAGCACTTCGCGGACGGCGGTCTGACGGCGGTTGCGCAGCTCCTCGGTGATGGCGCGCCGCGAGCGCAGCAGCAGGTAGGCGCGGGCTTCCCGCCACAGGCGGGCGCGGCGGTCGTCGAAGTGCAGCGCGATCCAGCCGGTGAGCGGGCCGGCGGCAAAGACCGCCAGGGCCGCCGCGGCGCGGGCGCCCAGGGGCGGGCCGGCCCACCAGCCGGCGAGCCCGGCGGCGAGCAGCCAGGCCAGCGGGTAGAGCACCATGCCGCCGAAGACCTTGAAGGAGGCCGGCATGTCCGGCTCGCGGGCGGCGCGGGCGGCGATGGCGCCCACCGCCCGGTAGGGCAGCCAGTTGAGCGCGATGCCCAAAAGAGCCAGCGGCAGGACCACCGTCAGGCGCAGCAGGGTCAGGCCCAGCCAGCGCGCGACCGGCGCCGGCGGATAGGTCGCCGCCACCTGGTCGTCGCGCAGACCCAGGGCGTTGAGCAGCCGCAGGTAGCGATCCACCGCCTCGCCGGCCTGGGCCGTGCGTTGCGGCTCGCGCCGCGACAGCTCGCCGTACCCTTCGATGAAGGCGCGCTGAAAGGGGAAGCGTGCGGCCAGCGGCGATTCTCCCGGCAGGCCGCCGTCGCCCTGGCTGTCGCTGGCGAACAGGTCCGCCGCGCGGGCGATGCGGCGCGCCTCCTCCCACGATGGGTAGTTGAGGGTCACCGCCTGCAGGCCGTGATCGATCCTGGCGGTCAGCGCGTGCACCGCCGCCGGCGCCGCCGCCAGGGCCGCGTCGCCCTGGGCATTGGCGCCTGGCGCCGCCTGCCGGTCGAGCGCGATCTCGGGCGCCGGATCGATCGGCTCGCCGACTTCGACCAGGGCGCGGGAGCGAAACGTCCCCTTGGCTTCGAACGTCAGGCCGATCGGCACGATGCGCGGCTCGATCCCCGGAAACCGTCGCACCGCTTCCAGCACGATGCGGGCGGCGCCGGTCTTGAGCGGCGCCAGCGCCGGCTGGCTGTGGCTGGTGCCCTCGGGGAAGAGCGCGACCACGCCGCCGGCAGCCAGCTCCTGGTGACAGCGGGCAAACGCGGCGGCGTTCTGTGCCGGATCGGCGGCGGCGCCCACGTCCTTGGGGCGATAGATCGGGATCACCCCGCCCAGCTCCAGCCAGGGACGCAGCGCCGGGTTGCGCCACAGCAGGTGCGTCGCCAGGAAGCGCGGCAACCGCCGGGGGACGGGTCCAGCCGCCTCGACCCCAGCTGCCGGCGCCGGCGCGGCCAGCGCCGCGACCACCAGCAGCGGGTCGATCATGCCGTTCTGATGGTTGGCGACGATCACCAGCGGTCCGCTCGCCGGCAGCCGTGACGCGCCGGCCACCTCCACCGTGCGGAAGAACACCCGCACCACCAGCCGGGCAAGCCTCGCCGCCCACCTGTCCAACCGCCGCCGCCGCGCCGCCGCGCCAGCCGATGCCGGCGCGGCCGTCGCGCCCCGTTCCTGGGAACCCACCATGCGATCATTCTAGTGGTCCGTCCTGGAGAATCGGAAAGCGGATGGCGTGGCGCGCCGCCTCACCTCGCTCGCGAAGGCTCACCAGCTCGCCGGCGTCGCCAATCCCTGCCAGCGCGCCGAGCTGCGCGAGCTGCTGGCACGCCGCTGCCTCCCGCGAAGAGTTGCGGGCCAGGCGACAGCCTCGGCCATCTCCTCGACGTCGTCGCCGCCATGCCTGCGCCGGTGGGATCAGTCGCGGCCGTCGAGGTTGTTCAGGAGATCTTTGCAGGTCGTGGCCAGGCTCTGTACGCTGATCGAGGCTGATGCGGAGTGGCGGTCTCTGAGCTGCTTTTGGAGCTGAAGCAGGATCGACTCAAGCTCGCGATCTGAGGAGGCTGGCTCGCCGGGAGCGGTTTTCGAATCGTCTGCGGTGGGCGCTGGAGCCTGGGGCGGTTTTTTCAGGGCCTGGTCGATCAAGCGCCGGACGGCGCCGTTGTCAAAAAGCTCCTGGTCGCGGGCAGCATCCGGGCCGCTGGCGGCCTCACCGGCAGCGAACAGGCGACATGCCTCGGTCCAGGTGCCCAGCCCGTAGTAGAGCCCGTCAACAAGGCCGGCGGCGCCCTGTTCACCCTCTTCATGCAAGGCACCGGGAAGCAGCCCGGCGAGCGATACTTTCGGGGCCTGCTTGGCGCTATCAGTCTTGGTATCCGGCGGTGTACCGGCGTCCTGCCTGACGTCACGCTCGTGCTTCGTATGCGAGGGTGCGCTGGGGCTCTTGTTGTCAATAAGGTTCTCCAGGTTCCTGGACAGGTCTTCGTAGCGTTCTGCTGCTTCCTTTCCCAGGGTGATCTGCGCGAGCAGGCGGACCAAGCGGGTCAGGGCTGTCCTGCTGCCGTCCTGGTCGTCTTTGGTGAGCGCCAGACGTAGGTCAAGCTGGCGGACGCCGAGGCGGAACGCCTCCTGCTCGGGTGTCAGGTCTTCGGAGCTTTCGCTGTCGGCGTGGGCGGGGCCGCCGCGCATTCTCGGCCCCCTAATCCAGGTCGGAGGGTCTGTCGCGTTGGCGTTCTCGAACGGTTGGCTTGCCACCAGGACGGTCAGGGCCTGGTTGGGAAGCCCCACCTGCGAAGCCAGGTACCAGCGCGTCAGCGTCAGGCCGGCGGTCACGATGAGTGCCGCGGCGATGGCCGCCGCCCATCGCCAGGTCGCGCGGGCGGGTCGTTCGCTGCCGGTGCGGCGCCGCGGCGTGCGCGGGGACGGCAATGCGGGCGCGGCGGGGCGCACCGGATCGGCGTGCCCCGAGGTTGGCAGGTCAAAAGGGCGGCGCGTGGGCTCGGTTCCCGCTGCGGCGTCCCCCGTCTCATCCGCCGGGTCTGCCCGGTCCACCGGGTCCGCCCGGTCCGCCGGGTCTTGCCGGTCCGCCGGGTCTTGCCGGTCCGCCGGGTCTTGCCGGTCCGCCGGGTCTTGCCGGTCCACACCGTCCGCCGCGTTTGCCCGGTCCGCCAGATCCGGCACCGCGGCAGCGGCCAGGTGGCGCTCGTCGGCAAGGAACTGCGCGGCGCCGGCGAACATTTCGAAGCAACTCTCGCAGGTTGCGAGGTGCGCCATCAGGACGGGACGCCGGTCCTCCGGCAGGGTGCCGTCGAGGAGCGCTGCCAGCTCTTCCAGGTCGGGGCAGCCGGAGCCGTCCGCACCGCCTGCCGCAGGGTCGCCATCCCTGGCGCCCCCGTCGTGCGGACCCACCGGGCCGGTGCTGTCGTGCTCGTCGAAGAGAGCTCCTCCAGCCTGGCGGCTGACCCCGTCGCCGTCGCCGGCCGGGGCGCTGGCGCCCGCCGCCGCGTCGCGACTTGCGGCTTGGTCGTGGCCGGTCGAGGCTGAGCCTGCGTGCGAGTACTGCATGGCATCGGCGGTGCCGTCGTGGCCACGGTGGCCTGACGCCGCCGTATCAGGGGACGGACGCCCGGGCGAGTTTCCCAGGCCCGTCGCCGCCGCGGCAGGTTCCGGTGCCTGGTTGGCCGGCGCGTCGATCGCACGCGGGCGCGGGTCGTCAGTCGTCATCATCGTTGAGCAGGTCTGCCACGTCGGCGGTACTGATCCCGGCGGCTTCGAGGGTAAACTTCAGATGCTTTTTGATGTTGTCGATTTTGCGATAGAGCGGTTTGGCTTCGAGGTGCAGGTCCTTCGCGATGTCCGCGGTTTTCATCCCTTTGCGCATCAGCTTGGCAATCACCGTGTCGTCCGGGCCCAGGCTTCGGAGCGCCGTCTGCAGGGCGTCGAGAGCTTGTTGCCTGCGGCGCGCCCGTTCGCTGCTCTCGATGCGGTCGTCGGCCCGTTCCCGCGCCACGGCTTCCGGCGGCAGCCGCGGCGCCGCAACGCCGCCGTCGCCCGGCGCGGACGTCATGTCCGTGTCCAGGGAGAAGTCACGGTGCCGCGTCCGCGGCGGCAGGAGCTCGGCGATCCTGTAGAGCTCGCTTTCGGTGGTCAGGCCGGGATGCTCGGTCAGGATCTTGTGGCACGCCTCCTCGAAGTGGTAACCGTCCCGCGACAGCAGCTGTTCCAGCTGGGTGGCGAGCGCCCCCATCTTCACTGCTGCCTTGCACGGTCGCCACTTGCCCCACAGCTTGTCGGCGAAGTCCTTGGCGGCGCAGTTGACCACCATCACCAGATAGGTTTCGAGGCTGGATTTGCGTTGCCAGGCGCGCAGCACCGCATAGTTGTTGGCAAAGACCTTCGTCAACACTATTTGCGTGAAGTCTTGGACGTCTTCGGCGCCCATGCCATAGCGGCGGCAGGCGTGTGCCGCGGCTCTGCGGAGCAGCGGTACCTGTTGGAGGAACAGCTGCTCGAGCGAATCTGAGGGCGGGAGGTCCATCGCAGGCGTCTATTGCCGTTTCAGGCAGAAGCTCGCGATCTGGGGTCGAGCACCGGCATGATTGTAACGAAGTTTGCCTACTTATGAGCCCTTGCGACCAAAAAACCTGGCATATACCAATAGACGGTTCGCCATGTTTAAACATACCCCTACCGGGGTGCCTGCCGGACGCTGCCTACTTTCCGCATACGCCAGGGTCCCCCTTTTGTTTTCAGGTCTGCCTTCCCGGCCTTGGGGCTACGCCGTGCTTGCGCCGCGGCCGCAGGGGGGCTATACTGCGCCCTCCTCGTGAGGCGTGGCTGCGGTAGCTTGCGGCAGAGAGCCGATGGGGAGCTGTTGTGGAAGCAAGGAGCGACGGCAGGTGGGATGCCGTGCCTGCGGCGCCACAAGGTGTTCTTCGGAGCGCCCTGTTGCGGGGCTGGCCGGCGGGTGCCGTTTGGGTGATTGACGGAGCGGGACGCTCCTGCTAGGATTCACCGGTTTCGCCGCCGAAGGTTTCGCCAGGAACCGTGGCGGATTGATCTTCCGCCGGAAGATCTGATCCTTAACGCCGTTCGAAGCGGTGTGCGGGTTGAGCCCTTCCTGATGAAAGGTGGGGCCAGCGGGTGTGTCCACGCCTGAGCCAGCGTTGCTAACGCTGTCCAGCGGCGTCTCCCGCAATCCCTGTCGCCGCTGGAGTGGGCCGGAACCCCTCGCAAGGGAATCTGGCGGGCGCACCGGAGTGCGGTTCTCCGGATGAGCCGGGGATTGAGCGGTCGAGCCGTTTTGGCGACCGGTCACCCCTGGGTCGTGCGCCGCCGACGGGATGGAGCGGATGGCGGCCGTGAGGCCGAGGAGACTTGGAAGGTATGCCTACGATTCATCAGCTGGTGCGCAAGGGCCGTGCCCGCGCAGAAGCGAAGACGAAGAGCCCGGCTTTGCAGTCCTCGCCGCAGAAGCGCGGCGTGTGCGTCCGTGTGTACACCCAGACGCCCAAGAAGCCCAACTCGGCTCTGCGCAAGGTGGCTCGCGTGCGGCTCACCAACGGCATCGAGGTGACCACCTACATCCCCGGCGTCGGCCACAACCTGCAGGAGCACTCGATCGTGCTCATCCGCGGCGGCCGCGTCAAGGATCTGCCGGGAGTGCGCTACCACGTGGTCCGCGGCACGCTGGATGCCGTGGGCGTGCAGAACCGCCGTCAGGGGCGCTCCAAGTACGGCGCCAAGCGGCCCAAGGGCTGAGGCCCCGCAGCGATCGCAAGAGTTCGTAAAATCGGAGATAGACGATGCCCAGGCGGAGAGAGATTCCCAAGCGCGAGGTCCTGCCGGACCCGATTTACAACTCGCAGCTGGTGACCAAGTTCGTCAACGTGGTCATGCGGGACGGCAAGAAGTCGGTGGCCGAGCGCATCCTGTACGACGCGCTCGAAGCGATCCGCACGCGGACCAGCGACGATCCGATGAAGGTGTTCAAGAAGGCGATCGAAAACGTCAAGCCGGCGGTCGAGGTCAAGTCGCGCCGCGTCGGCGGTTCGACCTACCAGGTACCGGTCGAAGTGCGGCCCAGCCGCAAGCTGGCGCTGTCGATGCGCTGGATCATCACCATCGCCCAGGCCCGCGGTGAAAAGACCATGCGGGCCCGCCTCGCCGGCGAGCTGATGGATGCCGCTGAAAGCCGCGGTGGAGCGATCAAGAAGAAGGAAGACACGCACCGGATGGCGGAGGCCAATAAGGCGTTTGCGCACTACCGCTGGTAGCCACGGCTACCAATTACCGCAAGCCGATCTCGCAAACGCACGACACCAACGCACATCCCCGAACCTCGCGTCGGGTAGCCCGCGCCGGCCCTGTGCCGGCGCCGCCGCCCGCGCCCGCCTGCCCCGGTGGCGCCGTTGCGGCGCCCGGCCAGGCCAGCGAGGGGAGCGGACGGGCGATAGAGAAAGATCGATAGCACCATGGCAAGGCAAGTTTCACTCAAAGACACGCGCAATATCGGCATCATGGCTCACATCGATGCCGGTAAGACCACGACTACCGAACGCGTCCTTTTCTATACGGGCGTCAATTACAAGATCGGCGAAGTGCACGAAGGCACTGCCACCATGGACTGGATGGTGCAGGAGCAGGAGCGCGGCATCACCATCACTTCCGCTGCCACCACCTGCTTCTGGAAGAACCATCGCATCAACATCATCGACACCCCCGGCCACGTGGATTTCACCGCCGAGGTGGAGCGGTCGCTGCGCGTGCTGGACGGCGCCGTGGCGGTGTTCGACTCCGTCGCCGGCGTCGAGCCGCAGTCGGAAACGGTGTGGCGCCAGGCCGATCGGTACCGCGTGCCGCGCATCGCGTTCGTCAACAAGATGGACCGCGTCGGCGCCGACTTCGATCGCACGGTGTCGATGATGCGCAGCCGTCTGGCCGCCAATCCGGTGGTGATCCAATTCCCGTGGGGCAAGGAAGACCACTTCAAGGGCATCATCGACCTGGTGGACCTCAAGGGGATCTTCTACAAGGACGAAACCCTGGGCGCCGACTACGAGACGGTCGACATCCCCGAAGAGCACCTGGACGAAGCGCACCGGCTGCGCGAAGCGATGGTCGAAGCGATCGCCGAAACCGACGACCAGCTGCTCGAAAAGTACCTCTCGGGCGAAGAGATCACCAAGGACGAGCTGCGCGCTTCGCTGCGCCGCGCCACCATCGCCAACCGCCTGCAGCCGGTGGTGTGCGGCAGCGCCTTCAAGAACAAGGGCGTGCAGCCGCTGCTCGACTCGGTGGTGGCGTTCCTGCCGTCGCCGCTCGACATCCCGCCGATCGCCGGCACCGACCTGGGCGGCGACAAGCAGGTGATGCGCCATTCCGACGATTCGGAGCCGTTCTCGGCGCTGGTGTTCAAGATCATGACCGACCCGTTCGTCGGCCAGCTGAGCTTCTTCCGTGTCTACTCGGGGCACATCGAATCGGGCACCACGGTGCTCAACGCCAAGCGCGGCACCAACGAGCGCGTCGGCCGCCTGCTCAAGATGCACGCCAACAAGCGCGAGGAAATCTCCGAGGTGTGGGCTGGCGACATCGCCGCCGCCGTCGGCCTGCGCAACGTCACCACCGGCGATACCATCTGCGATACCAAATCACCGGTGGTGCTGGAGGCGATGAGCTTCCCCGAGCCGGTCATCTCGGTGTCGATCGAGCCGAAGACCAAGAGCGACCAGGAAAGGCTGGGCGTGTCGCTCGGCAAGCTGATGCAGGAGGACCCGACGTTCCGGGTGCACACCGATCCGGACACCGGCCAGACCCTGATTTCGGGCATGGGCGAGCTGCACCTCGAGATCATCACCGATCGCCTGGTGCGGGAGTTCAACGTCGGTTGCAACGTCGGCAAGCCGCAGGTGGCGTACAAGGAAGCGATCACCCGCGAAGCCGAGGGCGAGGGCCGCTACATCAAGCAGACCGGCGGCAAGGGCCAGTACGGCCACGCCCGCATCAAGCTGCGGCCGCTGGCCGAAGACGCGGACGAAGATGCCGATCGGGATTTTGTGTTCAACAACATGATCGTCGGCGGCGTCATCCCGCGCGAGTTCATCAAGCCGATCGAGCAGGGCATCAAGGAAGCGCTGGAAACCGGGCCGCTGGCCGGCTATCCGATGACCGGCGTCGAAGTGGACCTGATCTTCGGCAGCTATCACGAAGTCGACTCCTCGGAAATCGCCTTCAAGATCGCCGGTTCGATGGCCTTCCAGGACGCCTGCAAGCGGGCGCGTCCGGTGCTGATGGAGCCGATCATGGCGGTCGAGGTGGTGACCCCCGAGGAGTACATGGGTGAGGTCATCGGCGACATCACGTCGCGCCGCGGCCGCGTGCAGCAGATGGAGCGGCGCGGCAACGCGCAGGTCATCGCCTGCCGCGTGCCGCTGTCGGAAATGTTCGGATATGCCACCGACCTGCGCTCGCAGAGCCAGGGGCGGGCCAGCTACACGATGCAGTTCGCCAGCTACGAGCAGGCGCCCAAGAGCGTCAGCGAAGAGGTCGTTGCCAAGGCAGCCGGTTAAACCGGCTGCGCCAAGGACGGCAGCAGGCTGAGCCTGCTGCTCCAGGACAGCGGCCGGTTATAACCGGCCGCGCCAGCAAAGCAGCCTGACCGGCAGCGTCCGGGGGGGATTTTCAGCATGGGCAAGGAAAAGTTCGAGCGGAAGAAGCCGCACGTCAACGTTGGGACGATCGGCCACGTCGATCACGGCAAGACGACTCTGACGGCGGCGATCACCAAGGTGCTGGCGGCCAAGGGTTGGGCTCACTTCGTGGCGTTCGACCAGATCGACAAGGCGCCGGAAGAGCGGGAGCGCGGCATCACCATCGCGACGGCGCACGTCGAGTACGAGAGCGCGAAGCGCCACTACGCGCACGTCGACTGCCCGGGCCACGCTGACTACGTGAAGAACATGATCACCGGCGCGGCGCAGATGGACGGCGCGATCCTGGTGGTGTCGGCGGCGGACGGTCCGATGCCGCAGACGCGGGAGCACATCCTGCTGGCGCGCCAGGTGGGCGTGCCGAGCATGGTGGTGTTCATGAACAAGGTCGACATGGTGGACGACCCGGAGCTGCTCGACCTGGTGGAGCTGGAGCTGCGCGAGCTGCTGTCGTCCTACGATTTCCCCGGCGACGACATTCCGATCATTCGCGGTTCGGCGCTGCGGGCATTGGAGAGCGGCGATCCGGAGAGCGAATGGGGCAAGAAGATCATCGAACTGATCACCGCGGTGGACGACTACGTGCCGATGCCGGAGCGGGCGATCGACAAGGACTTCCTGATGCCGATCGAAGACATCTTCTCGATCTCGGGCCGCGGCACGGTGGTGACGGGTCGTGTGGAGCGCGGCATCGTGAAGGTGGGCGACGAGGTGGAGATCATCGGTATCCGTCCGACGGCCAAGACGATCGTGACCGGCGTGGAGATGTTCAAGAAGCTGCTGGACCAGGGGCAGGCCGGCGACAACATCGGCGTGCTTCTGCGCGGCACCAAGAAGGACGACGTGGAGCGTGGTCAGGTGCTGGCCAAGCCCGGTTCGATCACGCCGCACACCAAGTTCAAGGGCGAGGTGTACGTGCTGACGAAGGAAGAGGGCGGCCGTCACACGCCGTTTTTCAACGGCTACCGTCCGCAGTTTTACTTTCGGACGACGGACGTGACGGGAGTGGCGCAGCTGCCGGCGGGCACCGAAATGGTGATGCCGGGCGACAACGTGAACCTGGAAGTGGAGCTGATCGCGCCGATCGCGATGGAAAAGGGCGTGCGCTTCGCCATCCGCGAGGGTGGCCGCACGGTCGGCGCCGGCACCGTCACCGATATCGTGAAATGAAATGAAGTTGCCGGGCTGGAGCTGAGGAGATCATGGTCAACGAGAAGATCCGCATCCGATTGAAAGCGTTCGACTACCGCATCCTGGACACCTCGACGCACGAGATCCTGGACACGGCGCGCCGCACCGGTGCGCGGGTGGTGGGGCCGATTCCGCTGCCGACGCACATCGCGCGCTACACGGTCAACCGCTCGCCGCACGTCGACAAGAAGTCGCGCGAGCAGTTCGAGATCCGGACGCACAAGCGGCTGCTCGACATCTTCGAACCGACCAGCCAGACGGTCGATGCGCTGATGAAGCTGGAGCTGCCGGCCGGCGTCGACGTGGAGATCAAGGCTTTCGGGAAGTAGCCGCGTCTTCCCCCCGCGTCCACGTCGGACGCGGGCCAGGGACTTGGACACGACGCAGGAACCTTCAAGGGGTACGCCGATGGAAGGCATGCTGGGACGCAAACTGGGGATGACCCAAATCTACGCCGACGACGGGTCGGTGGTGCCGGTGACGGTGCTCAAGGCCGGTCCGTGCCTGGTGGTGCAGCGCAAGACGCACGCCACCGACGGCTACGAATCTGTGCAGCTCGGCCTGGTCGAGGACCGGCCGCCCAAGCACGTGACCAAGCCGCGCCTCGGCCACTTCGCCAAGGCCGGCGTGGCGGCGCTCGCCCACCTGATGGAGTTCCGCCTGGCCGACGGCGAGGAGGTCAAGCCGGGCGACGAGGTGAAGGCCAGCATCTTCGAGGAGAAGCAGTACGTGGACGTGGTGGCGACCAGCAAGGGCAAGGGCTTCCAGGGCGTCGTCAAGCGCCACGGCTTTGCCGGCGGCCGCGCCACCCACGGTTCGATGTTCCACCGCGCTCCCGGTTCGATCGGCTCCTCCGCCTTTCCGTCGCGGGTCTTCGCCGGCATGCGCGGCACCGGCCGCATGGGCGGCGACCGGGTGACGGTCAAGAACCTCCTGGTCATCAAGGTGGACATCGAGCAGAACCTGATCTACGTGCGCGGTGCGGTGCCGGGCGCCAGGCACGCCTACGTGGCGATCAAGCGGGCCAAGCGCGGCTGAGCCGCGACGACGCCCCTGACGAGAGGACGTGGCAACGATGAAGATCGCGGTCAAGAGTCTGGAGAACCGGCAGCTGCGCGAGATCGATCTGCCAGAAGCCGTCTTCGGCTATCCGTACAACGAGCACCTGATCCACGAGGCGGTGCAGGCGTACCTGGCCGGACGCCGTCGCGGCACGCACAAGACCAAGACCCGCGCCGAGGTTTCGGGCTCGGGCAAGAAGCTATGGCGGCAGAAGGGCACCGGCCGCGCCCGCACCGGCGACATCCGCAACCCCAAGTGGCGCCACGGCGGCATCGTCTGGGGTCCGGTGCCGCACGGCTACGAAAAGTCGCTGTCGGTGCGCGAAAAGAAGAACGCCCTCAAGTCGGCGCTGTCGCGCAAGCTGGCCGAAGAGCGCGTGGTCGTGCTCGACAACCTGGACCTGGCGAGCCATCGCACACGCGAGCTGGTCGCTCACCTGTCCGGCCTGGGCGTGGCGGGCAAGGCGCTGCTGGTCGACGTGCACGACAATCACAACCTGAATCTCGCGGCGCGCAACAACCGCGCCGTCAAGACGGTGGACGCGCTGGCGGTCAACGTCTACGACGTCGTCGACCGGCCGTTTCTGGTGCTGAGCGAAGACGCGCTCAACCGGCTGGTGGAGGTGCTGGCGAAATGAGGATCCAAGAAGTGATCCGGCGGCCGCTGATCACCGAGAAGTCGTCGCGCGAGCGCGAGAGCGGCAGCAACATCGTCGCTTTCGAAGTGCACCGCGATGCCAACAAGATCGAAGTGCTGCGCGCCGTGCAGGTGCAGTTCAAGGTCAAGGTGGCGGAAGTGCGCATCGCCAACTGTCACGGCAAGGTCCGCCGGCAGGGCAAGTTCGTCGGCCGGCGCCCCGATTGGAAGAAGGCCTACGTCAGACTGGCCGCCGGCGAAAAGCCGATCGAGTTCTTCGAGGGGATGTAAACGATGGCGATCAAACAGAGAAAGCCGACCAACGCGGCAAGTCGTTTTCAGACCTATCCCGCTTTTGACGAGCTGACCGGCCACGCGCCGCACAAACCGCTGACTGCGGGCAAGTCGAACACCGGCGGACGCAACAACCGCGGCGAGCTGACTTCGTGGTGGCGCGGCGGCGGCCATAAGCGGCGCTACCGGGTGATCGATTTCCGCCGCGACAAGCACGGCGTGCCGGCCAAGGTCGCGACCGTCGAGTACGACCCCAACCGCTCGGCGCGCATCGCCCTGCTGCACTACGCCGACGGCGAGAAGCGCTACATCCTGTGGCCGAACGGCCTGGCGGTGGGCGCGGAAGTGATGTCGGGCGAAAAGGCCGAGGTCAACCTGGGCAACGCCCTGCCGCTGCGCCTGATCCCGCTGGGCACGGTGATCCACAACATCGAGCTCAAGATCGGCAAGGGCGGCCAGATGGTGCGCAGCGCCGGCGGCGGCGCCCAGCTGATGGCGCGCGACGGCGGCTGGGCGCAGGTCAAGCTGCCCTCGGGCGAGGTGCGGCGCGTTCATGTCGAGTGCTACGCGACGGTCGGCCAGGTCGGCAACCTGGAGCACGAAAACATTTCCTACGGCAAGGCAGGGCGCAAGCGCTGGCTGGGCCGCAAGCCCCACAACCGCGGCGTGTCGATGAACCCGGTGGATCACCCGATGGGCGGCGGCGAAGGACGCACTTCCGGCGGCCGCCATCCCACGACCCCCTGGGGCGTGCCCACCAAGGGTTACAAGACCCGTAACAACAAGCGCACGGACCCGATGATCGTCCGCCGCCGGAACCAGAAATAGGAGCCATAGAAGCCATGCCGCGTTCAGTGCACAAGGGCCCCTTCGTCGACGGTCACCTTGAAAACAAGGTGACCGCCGCCCGCTCGCGCGGGGACAACCGGGTGATCAAGACCTGGTCGCGCCGCTCGACGGTGATCCCCGACATGGTGAACCTGACGATCGCCGTGCACAACGGCGCCAAGTTCATCCCGGTCTACATCACCGAGAACATGGTCGGTCACAAGCTGGGCGAGTTCGCCATGACCCGCACCTTCCGGGGCCACAGCGGCAAGAAGGTCGAAAAGGGGGCCCGTCCCCGGTAGTTGGACAGGGGGTCTACAACCATGGAAGTCACCGCACGGCTTCGTTATGTGCAGGGCTCGGCGCAGAAGATGCGCCTGGTCGCCGACCTGGTCCGCGGCAAGCAGGTCCAGGACGCGGTCAACCTGCTGGGGGTCACCAAGAAGGTGGCGGCCCGTCACATCGAAAAGTGTCTCAAGTCGGCGATCGCCAACGCCGAGAACCGCGAGGAGCACGTGGACGTCGACCGGCTGTACGTCAAGGCGATCTTCGTCGACGGCGGGCCGATGGCCAAGCGCATCCGGCCGGCGCCGATGGGGCGCGCGTTCCGGATCCTCAAGCGGCAGAGCCACATCACCATCAAGCTCGATACCCACAAGGGCGCCGAGCCTGCCGCGAGATCCGCAAAATCGGCGACGCCGTCGGCGCCTTCCGCGCCGTCCGCCAAGGCGCCGAGGCCGTCCAGAGCCAAGGCCAAGGCCAAGGCGTAACGGGAGAGGAACGACACAGTGGGCCAAAAAACACACCCTTACGGCTTCCGCCTGGTTTACAACAAGACCTGGCACTCGCGCTGGTACGGCGACAGCCACTACGCCGACATGCTGCACGAGGACCTCAAGCTGCGCAAACGCCTGAAGAGCCGGCTGTCGCACGCCGGCGTCTCCGAGGTGGACATCGAGCGCGCCGCCGACAAGCTGCGGGTCACCATCTACACCTCGCGGCCGGGCATCATCATCGGCCGCCGGGGTGCAGAAGTGGACAAGCTGCGAGACGACCTCCAGAAGGAGATGGGGCGCGAAGTCCACATCAACATCCAGGAGATCCAGCGCCCCGAGCTGGACGCCCAGCTGGTGGGCGAATCGATCGCCGGCCAGCTGGAGCGTCGGGTGTCGTTCCGCCGGGCGATGAAAAAGGCGATGGAGTCGGCGTTCCGCTTCGGCGCCAAGGGAGTCAAGATCATGGTCTCGGGGCGGCTGGGCGGCGCCGAGATCGCGCGCTCCGAGTGGTACCAGGAGGGGCGCCTGCCGCTGCACACGCTCAAGGCCGACATCGACTACGGGCTGGCCGAGGCGCGCACGACCTACGGCGTCATCGGCGTCAAGGTGTGGGTGTACAAGGGTGACCTGCTCAAGGAGAAGAGCCGCCGCGCGACCGCTTGAGCGGATCGCGGACAACGGAGTGAATCGTCATGTTGATGCCGAAGAAGGTCAAGTTCAGAAAGCAGCAGCGCGGCCGGCGCGCGGGCATGTCGAAGGGGGGCACGTACATGGCCTTCGGCGACTACGGCCTGCAGGCGCAGGAGACGGGCTGGGTGACGGCGCGCCAGATCGAAGCGGCTCGTATCGCCATCACCCGCGCGGTCAAGCGCGGCGGCAAGGTTTGGATCCGGGTGTTCCCCGACAAGCCGATCACCAAGAAGCCGCTCGAAACCCGCATGGGCAAGGGCAAGGGCAACCCCGAAGAGTGGGTCGCCGTGGTCAAACCGGCGCGCATCCTGTACGAATTGGAAGGCGTGTCGCACGAGGTGGCCGAAGAGGCCATGCGTCTGGCGTCGCACAAGCTCGGAATCAGGACCAAGTTCATCACCCGTCATCAGGATCCGAGGTGAGCCGATGAAAGCCACGCAGATGCGGGAGCAGACCGTCGAGGAGCTGCGCGACAAGGAGCGGGACCTGTGCGAGCAGCTCTTCGCCCTGCGCTTGCAGAAAGTCACCGGCCAGCTCGAGAAGCCGTCGCGGGTGCGGCAGGTGCGCAAGGACCTGGCGCGGGTGTTGACCGTGCTGCATGAAAAGAAGGGATAGGGGATAGGAGAGATCATGCCGGAGACGACGAAGGACCAGGGCGGCGAGCCGGGCGCGGCGCCCGAGGTAACGGCGGCGCCGATCGCCGCGACGGCCCAGCGCGGCCGGCGGCAGGTGAAGGTGGGCAAGGTGGTGAGCAACAAAATGGACAAGACGGTCATCGTCACCGTCGAGAACACCATGACGCACCGCCTGTACCACCGCTACATGAAGCGGACCAGCAAGTTTTCCGCGCACGACGCGGAGAACCGCTGCAAGATCGGCGACGTGGTGGAGATCGTCTCCAGCCGGCCCCTGTCCAAGACCAAGAGATGGCGGGTCCGCGAGATTTTGAAGCGGTCCGAGTAAGCGGCCGCGCGGCCGAGGGCTAACGACAATGATCCAGATGGGAACGCTGCTCGACGTGGCGGACAACTCGGGGGCGAAGCGCATCGCCTGTATCCACCTGCGCGGCGGTTCGGCCGGACGCTACGGTCGCCTGGGCGACGTCATCACGGCGTCGGTCAAGGAAGCCGCGCCGGACGGCACGGTCAAGAAGGGGCAGGTGGTCAAGGCGGTCATCGTGCGCACGGTCAAGGAGCAGCGTCGCAAGGATGGAACCTACATCCGCTTCGACACCAACTCGGCGGTGCTGGTCAACGACGCCGGCGAGCCGATCGGCACGCGCGTCTTCGGTCCGGTGGCGCGCGAGCTGCGCGAGCGGCGTTTCATGAAGATCGTCTCGCTGGCGCCGGAAGTCATCTAAGCAGGCGAGAGCCGAGGAGCAAGTCTCATGGAGAAGCTGAAGATTCGCAAAAACGACCAGGTGCTGGTCACCGCCGGCAAGAACCGCGGCGCCCGCGGCCGCGTGCTGCGCGTGCTGTCGAGCAAGGGCCGGGCGGTGGTCGAGCACGTGAACATGATCAAGCGGCACACCCGTCCGAACCCGCAAAAGGGAATCCAGGGCGGCATCCTGGAGCGCGAGGCGCCCATTCATCTGGCCAACCTGATGCTGATCTGTCCCGAATGCGGCGAGCCGTCGCGCGTCGGGCGCAAGCGTCTGGACGACGGCCGCGGCGTGCGGGTCTGCAAGAGCTGCAACGCCACGTTCAGCTAGCGGCGTGAGGATCGACATGGCGAAGAACAGCGAATCGAATCCCGGCGGCGGCAAGGCGGCCAAGGGCGGCAAGACGCCCGGCGGCGCCGGCGCGGGCAAGCCCAAGGCGGCGGCAGCGGCCCCGGCAACCCCGGCGGCCCCGGCAGGCGCCGGCGACCACGCGCAGGCAGGCGGCGGCGAGAAGTCCAACTACGTGCCGCGCCTCAAGCAGCGCTACATGGACGAGGTGGTGCCCAAGCTCAAGGAAGAGTTCGGCATCAAGAACGTCATGGCGGTGCCGCGGGTGGAACGGGTATCCCTCAACATGGGCATGGGCGAGGCGATCTCCAACATCAAGATCCTGGACGACGCCGTCGACGAGATGGGAGCCCTGGCCGGCCAGCGCCCCACCGTGACGCGGGCGCAGAAGTCGATCGCCGCCTTCAAGCTGCGCGAAGGCATGCCGATCGGCTGCCGCGTCACCCTGCGCGGCGAGCGCATGTGGGAGTTTCTGGACCGGCTGATCGCCGTGGCGCTGCCGCGCGTCCGCGACTTCCGCGGCGTGTCGCCGAAGAGCTTCGACGGTCGCGGCAACTTCACCATGGGCATCCGCGACCACCTGATGTTCATGGAGATCGACTACAACAAGGTGGACCGCCCCAAGGGCATGAACATCACCATCGTCACCACCGCCGGCAACGACGAGCGGGCCCTGTACCTGTTGCGCGAGCTGGGCATGCCGTTCGCCCGCTAGGAGACATCCCGTGGCCACGACCGCAAAGATCGCCAGAACCAAACAGAAGCAGAAGTTCGAAGTGCGTCTGAGGAACCGCTGCCGCGTCTGCGGCCGCCCGCGCGGGTACTACCGCAAGTTCGGGCTGTGCCGTATCCACCTCCGCGACCTTGCGCTCGCCGGCTACCTGCCGGGCGTGATCAAGGCCAGCTGGTAGCGCGACAGGCCCGGCCTCTAGGAGACTTGACCGATGAGCATGACCGATCCCATTGCGGATCTGCTGACCCGAATCAGGAACGCCCACCTGTCGAAGCACGACCGGCTCGACGTGCCGGCTTCGAAGCTGAAGCTGGAGATCGTCCGCCTGCTCAAGGAGGAGGGCTTCATCAAGAACCTGCGGCAGATCGACCCGGCCGAGGGCGAGCCGGTCGGCACCCTGCGCATCTTCCTGCGCTACAGCGCAGAAGGGACGCCGGCGATCAACCACGTGGCGCGCGTCAGCCGTCCCGGGCGCCGCGTCTACGCTCGCGCCGAAGACATCAAGCCGGTGCGCAACGGACTCGGGGTCGGCATCGTATCGACGTCGCAGGGGCTGCTCACCGACAGCCAGGCGCGCGAGCGCCGGGTGGGCGGCGAGCTGCTGTGCGAAATCTGGTAGCGGGCTCGCCACGGCCAGCGGTTCAGCGGTAAGGAGACGAGCATGTCGCGGATTGGAAAGATGCCGATCACGGTCCCCAAGGGGACCAGTGTGCAATTCAAGGATGGCCGCTTCACCGCCGAGGGGCCGAAGGGCAAGGTCGAGCAGCACGTGTTCGACGGCTACCCGGTGGCGGTGGACAACGGTGTCGTCACCATCTCGCGCTCGGGCGATACCGGCCCCGAGCGGTCCAAGCACGGATTGCTGCGGGCGCTGCTGGCCAACGCCGTGCACGGGGTTTCGACCGGTTTTACGAAGCAGCTGGATATCGTCGGCGTCGGCTACCGGGCCGAGGTCAAGGGGAGCGTCGTGCAGTTCGCCCTGGGCTACTCGCACCCGGTGCTGTACGACATCCCGGCGGGGATCAAGATCGAGATCGATGCCAAGGCCAACCGCGTGACGGTGACCGGCGCCGATCGCCAGCAGGTGGGGCAGGTGGCGGCGGAGATCCGCGGTCTGCGCCGGCCCGATCCCTACAAGGGCAAGGGCATCCGGTATACCAATGAGATCCTGCGCCGCAAGGTCGGCAAGGCCGGTGGCAAGTAAGGAGCCGTGCGATGAGCGACCACGTAACCAAACGGATGAAGCAGAAGCGGCAGCGGCGCCACCGCGCCCACCTGCGGGTGCGTTCGCGGGTGCAGGGCACCACCGAACGTCCGCGCCTGTCGGTCTACAAGAGCCTGCGCTACATCTACGCGCAGGTGATCGACGACACCCGCGGCGTAACGCTGGTCGCCGCGGGTTCGGCGGACGCGGCGGTGCGCGGTCAGCTCGCCAAGTCGACCGCCAGCCAGGAGGCCGCCAAGCTGGTGGGCCAGCTGGTGGCGGAGCGGGCGCGCGAGCGGGGCATCGAAAAGGTGGTCTTCGATCGTGGCGGGTACATCTATCACGGCAACGTGAAGGCGCTCGCCGAGGCCGCCCGCGAGAAGGGTTTGCAGTTCTAGGGCCGGCTTCGTCCGGCTTACGAAGGAGATTAGCTTGGCCAGGGACTTCGAGCGCGAGAGCGAGTTTTTCGAGCAGGTCGTCCACATCAACCGGGTGACCAAGGTGGTCAAGGGGGGTAAGAACTTCTCCTTCTCCGCCCTGGTGGTGATCGGCGACGGCAACGGCCGCGTCGGTTACGGCGCCGGCAAGGCGAAGGAGGTCCCCATGGCCATCCGCAAGGGGATCGAGATCGCCAAGCGCAACATGGTGCAGGTGCCTCTCAAGGGCACCACCATCCCGCACGAGGTGTTGGGCGAATTCAGCGCCGGCCGGGTGCTGCTCAAGCCGGCCTCGGCAGGTACCGGCGTCATCGCCGGCGGGCCGGTGCGGGCGGTGCTCGAAACCGCGGGCATTCAGGACATCCTGACCAAGTCGCTGGGTTCCACCAACCCGCACAACGTGGTCAAGGCGACGTTCGCCGCGCTGCTCGGCCTGCGCCAGGAGGACGAGGTGCGCCGTCTGCGCGGCCTGCCGCCGCGCGAGCCGGCCCCCGGCGAAGTCGCGCCGGCTCCGGTGCGGCGCCGGCCCATGCGGCCGGAGCGGCCGCCGGAGCGCACCGGCGGCGGTCCGCCGGGACGCGGTGGCGCGGGTGGCGGACGCGGGCGCGGTGGCGCTGGCGGCGCTGGCGGCGCTGGCGGCGGACGACGCGATGCGGCGTCCTCCTCCTCCTCCTCCTCCGGGCCGGGCGGTGCCGCGGCCCCGGCCCCGGCGGCGGCGCCTGCGGGCGGTGGCGCAGGTGCGACCGGCGCCGGCAGCGCGAGCGGTGCCAGCGGAGCGGCGGCCAGCCCGGAGAAGGATTCGGAATAGGCGGGTAGGTGTCCGCTGACCCACCCGCCGCCCCGCACGGAGCGTTCGGGGGCAGCGGGCAAGGGATGAACAGGAGACGGCGAGATGGCGAGCGAACAGGAAGCCGGTAAGACAATCAGGATCAGGCAGGTGCGCAGCGTGATCGGCACCCGCCGCCCGCACCGGGTGGTGCTGCACGGGCTCGGCCTGCGCAAGATCCGTGACGAAGTGGTCCGCCCCGACACGCCGGCGGTGCGCGGCGCGGTGGCGAAGGTCCAATACCTGCTGGAGATCGTCGAGGAGAAGTCATGAAGCTGCACGAGTTGAAACCGGCCAAGGGAAGCAAGCACTCCCGCAAGCGGGTGGGGCGTGGTCCGGGCTCCGGTCTCGGCAAGACCGCCGGCAAGGGCGAAAAGGGGCAGAAGTCGCGCTCCGGCTACTCCAAGCGGTTCGGCTTCGAAGGCGGCCAGATGCCGCTCATCCGGCGGGTGCCCAAGCGCGGTTTCACCAACATCTTTAAGACCGAATATTCCGTGGTCAACCTGTCGCAGCTGGGCAAGCTGGACGCCGGCGCCTCCGACGTGACGCCTGAGCTGCTCGCGACGCGCGGCTTCGTGCGCGCGGGGCGGCCGGTCAAGGTGCTGGGGGTGGGCGACGTCGAGCGGGCGTTCAAGGTCAAGGCTCATCGTTTCAGCAAAACGGCCCGCGCCAAGATCGAAGCCGCGGGCGGCAGCTGTGAGGAGCTTCCGGCGTGATTCAAAGCTTCCGCAACATCTTCGCGATCCCCGAGCTGCGCAAGCGGGTGTTGTTCACCTTCGGCCTGCTGGCGGTGTACCGCATCGGCTGCGCGATCCCGACGCCGGGGGTGGACCCCCAGGCGCTGCTCGAGTTCATGCGCTCGCAGGCGGATTCGTTCCTGGGCTTCATCAACACCTTCACCGGTGGCAGCCTGCGGCGCATCGCGATCTTTTCGCTCGGCATCATGCCGTACATCACCGCTTCCATCATCCTGCAGCTGCTGACGGTGGTGTGGCCGTACCTCGAAAAGCTGTCCAAAGAGGGCGAGCTGGGGCGCAAGAAGATCACCCAGTACACCCGTTACGGCACGGTGCTGATCTCGCTCGTGCAGGGCACCGGCATCGCCATCTTCCTGGAAAGCATGACCTCGCCGGGCGGCGCGGCGCTCGTGCCGCACCCCGGCTGGGGCTTCCGCGCCCTCACCGTGATCACGCTGACGACCGGCACCGCCTTCGTCATGTGGCTGGGCGAGCAGATCAGCGAGCGCGGCATCGGCAACGGCATCTCGCTGATCATCTTCGCCGGCATCGTGGTCGGCTTCATCCCGGCCATCGGCAACACCTTGAGCAGCTTGCAGCGCGGCAACCTCAACCTGATCGAGATCGTGCCGCTGGTGGTGTTCATGGTGGCGGTCGTCGCCTTCATCGTCTACATGGAGCGGGCGCAGCGGCGCATCCCGGTGCAGTACGCCAAGCGCGTCATCGGGCGCAAGATCTACGGCGGCCAGGCCACCTACCTGCCGCTGCGGGTCAACACCGGCGGCGTCATCCCGGTCATCTTCGCCGGGTCGGTCGTCACCATCCCGACGGTGCTTGCCAGCATGCTGCAAAGCTCGCAGTGGGTGCAGGACACCGCCGCCTACATCAAGTACGGAGCGCCGATCTACTACCTGCTGCAGGTGGTGGCGATCGTGTTCTTTTCGTACTTCTACATCTCGATCATCTTCAACCCGGACGACCTGGCCGAAAACATGCGCAAGTACGGCGGGTTCATTCCTGGCATCCGCCCCGGCAAGCGGACGAGCGAGTACATCGACCGCATCCTGACGCGCATCACCCTGGTGGGCTCGCTCTACCTGGCGGCGGTGTCGATCCTGCCGGAGTTCCTGCTCACCGGCGTCCACGTCGGCGGGCTGCCGTGGATCGGCGCGCGGCTGGACGCGTTCTTCCCCAGCTGGTTCAAGGAAGGCATGGGGATCAACTTCTACTTTGGCGGCACCTCGCTTTTGATCGTGGTCGGCGTCGCCATGGACACCATCCAGCAGGTCGAGAGCCAGTTGGTCATGCGCAACTACGAAGGCTTCATGAAGAGGAGCCGCATTCGTGGCAGACGCGGCTGATGAAGCCGCCGTCCCTGCTCAGGGCTCGTCACCCGGTCGAGCGGCTGTGCCGCGGCCGGGGCGGCGCCTCGTGCTGCTGGGACCGCCGAACGCCGGCAAGGGAACCCAGGGGGCGATGCTGACCTCGCACCTGGGGGTTCCGGGGGTTTCGACCGGCGACATGCTGCGCGCGGAGTCGCAGTCGGGTACGGAGCTGGGGCTGCGGGTGCGGTCGATCATGGACGCGGGCGAGCTGGTGGACGACGCCACCATGGCCGACGTGGTGCGGGCGCGCTTGCGCCAGCCGGACGCCGGCAGCGGCTTTCTGCTGGACGGGTACCCGCGCACGATGGCGCAAGCGCAGACGCTGCAGGGCATCCTGGACGCGGCCGGCCAGCGGCTGGACAGGGTGCTGCTGGTGAGCGTCCCCGAAGAGGAGCTGGTGCGGCGGGCGATGTCGCGCGGGCGGTCGGACGACCGCGAAGACGTGGTGCGCGAAAGATTGCGCGTCTATCGGGAAAAAACTGCGCCTCTCATCGGTTATTATAGGGGGCTCGGTCTGTTGCGGGAGGTTGACGGCAACCGTCCTGTTGCGGACGTCGGTCACGCGCTGCTGGCCGCCCTTGAGGTGGAACCATGACAGTGCTGAAGACTGCCGGCGAGATCGAGCTGATGGACGAAGCCAACCGCATCGTCCATCAGGTGCTGGATGAAATGGAGCGGACGATCGCTCCCGGGGTGACGCCGCGCGAGCTGGATCGGCACGCCGAACGGGTGATCCGGGCGGCCGGCGCGGTGCCGGCGTTCCTGCATTACCGCGGCTATCCCGCGACGCTGTGCATCTCGGTCAACGACGTCATCGTGCACGGCATCCCCAACGACACGCCGCTGGCGCTGGGCGACATCGCGGGGATCGACTGCGGCGTCGTGTACAAGGGCTATTACGGCGATGCGGCGCGCACCTTCGCGGTGGGCGCGATCGACGAAGCGTCGCGCAAGCTCCTGCAGGTGACGCGGGAAGCGCTGCTGCTGGCGGTCGAGCAGGTGAAGCCGGGGGCGCGCCTGTCGGACATCGGTCACGCGGTGCAGCGGCACGCCGAAAGCAACGGCTTTTCGGTGGTGCGGGAATTTTCGGGGCACGGCATCGGTACTGCGATGCACGAGGACCCGCAGGTGCCCAACTTCGGCGAGCCGGGCAAGGGGTTGAAGCTGCGCCCCGGATTGGTTTTGGCGATCGAGCCGATGGTCAACGCCGGCACTGCCGGAGTGCGGGTCGATCCAGACGGCTGGACGGCGCGCACGGAAGACGGGTCGCGGTCGGCTCATTTCGAGTACTCGGTGGCGGTCACCGATCACGGCGCGCGAGTGCTGGGAACGCGGGTATAGGAATACATGTCGAAAAAGGAAGAAGCGATCGAAGTCGAAGCGACGGTGGTCGAGCCGCTGCCCAACGCCATGTTCCGGGTGGAGCTCGACAACAACAAGCACCAGGTGCTGGCTCACATTTCGGGGAAGATGCGCAAGCACTTCATCCGTATTCTGCCCGGCGACCGGGTGCTGGTCGAGCTGTCGCCCTACGACTTGAGCCGCGGCCGCATCGTCTACCGCTTGAAATAGCAGGCGGTGGGCGCTCCAGGCCGCGTTCGGGACGGAAAGGAAGTGGAGTCATGAAAGTGCGTTCGTCGGTGAAACGGATCTGTCCAAAGTGCAAGGTCGTCCGCCGCCGCGGCGTGGTGCGGGTGATTTGCGAGAACCCGAAGCATAAACAGCGTCAGGGATAGGGGTCGGCTATGGCACGTATCGCAGGCGTGGACCTGCCACAGAACAAGCAAGTCTGGATCGGTCTGACCTACATCTACGGGATCGGCCGCTCGCGCTCGCAGGACATCCTGGTCAAGGCGGAAGTGCCGTCGACGACCCGCGTCAAGGAGCTGACCGAGGACGAAGCGCGCCGCATCCGCAAGGTCATCACCGATGAGGGCCGGGTCGAAGGCGACCTGCGCAAGGAAGTGAGCCAGAACATCAAGCGGCTGATGGAGATCGGCTGCTACCGCGGGGTGCGTCACCGCAAGGGGCTGCCGGTGCGCGGCCAGCGCACGCAGACCAACGCCCGCACCCGCAAGGGACCGCGGCGCGGCGCCGTGGCCGGCAAGAAGAAGGCGGCCAAGAAGTAGTCGCGGCCGCCTGCCGACGAACCCACCGGATCAGCGAGGAACGAGATGGCCAAGACGGAAGCCAAGAAGGAGCGCAAGGGTACCAAGAAGAAGGACCGGCGCGTGGTGCCGCACGGGGTGGCGCACATCCAGGCGACATTCAACAACACCATCATTTCGATCGCCGACCCCGAGGGCAGCATCGTCTCGTGGTCGTCCGCCGGCCGGATCGGCTTCAAGGGCTCGCGCAAGGGCACTCCGTTTGCGGCGCAGGTGGCGGCGCAGGCCGCCGGCAACAACGCCAAGGACGTCGGCCTGCGGTCGGTGGACGTGATGGTCAAGGGGCCGGGCGCCGGCCGCGAGTCGGCGATCCGCGCCCTGCAAGCGGCAGGGATCGACGTCAAGTCGATCAAGGACGTGACCCCCATCCCGCACAACGGCTGCCGGCCGCGGAAGCGGCGGCGGGTCTGATCCTGTCCCGCGCCGCAGGCGCGGAGGGATCTCGATAGATACCGGCCGAGCTGCAAGTTTGCCCCGGGTGTGCCGGGGCGCTCGCCGGGCGTCTTCCCGGGTTGAAGTCCCCGTAGCGTCGGGGAGAGGACGTCAAGGAGACATCGCAAGTGGCACGATACACAGGACCTGTTTGCCGGCTCTGCCGCCGCGAACGGATGAAGCTGTTCCTCAAGGGTGACCGCTGTTTCAAGGAGAAGTGCGCCGTCGAGCGCCGCAACTTCCCTCCCGGCCAGCACGGCACGCGCCGCGGCCGGCGCACGCTCGGCTACGGCCTGCAGCTGCGCGAAAAGCAGAAGGTCAAGCGTATCTACGGCGTGCTCGAAGCGCAGTTCCGCACGTATTTCGCCGAGGCGGACCGGCGCAAAGGGATCACCGGCGACAACCTCCTGGTGATGCTGGAGCGGCGGCTGGACAACATCTCCTACAGCCTGGGCTTCGCCGCTTCGCGCGCCCAGGCGCGGCAGTTCGTGCGCCACGGCCACGTCACGGTGGACGGCCGCAAGATCACCATCCCCTCCTTCCAGGTGAAGGCCGGGCAGGTGGTGGCGGTCAAGGAGGCAAGCCGCAAGAACGCCTTCATCCGGTCGAGCGTCGAAACGGCGCGCGGTCGCGGCGTACCCGACTGGCTCGACCTGGACGCCGAAAACGTCACCGGCAAGGTCACCCGCCTGCCGACGCGGGAGGACATCAAGCTGCCGATCCAGGAGCAGCTGATCGTCGAGCTGTACAGCCGCTAAAACGAGCTGCAATCGCAGTAAGGAGTCCCGAATGCTTTGGAAAAGTTTCCAGCGCCCCAAGCGCGTTGAAATCGATAGCGAAACACTGACCCCGACCTACGGCCGCTTCACCGCCCAGCCGTTCGAGCGCGGCTTCGCCACCACCATCGGCAACGCCCTGCGGCGCTGCCTGCTGTCCTCGATCGAAGGGGCGGCGATCACCTCGGTGCACATCGAGGGGGTGCTGCACGAGTTTTCGTCCATCCCCGGCGTGCAGGAAGACGTCACCGACATCATTCTCAACTTGAAGCAGATCCCGATCCGGCTGCACAGCGAAGACGCCAAGGTGCTGACCGTCGACGTCGCCGGGCCGGCCAATGCGACCGCCGGCCAGATGACCGAAGATTCGCAGATCGAGATCATCGATCCCAGCATCCACATCGCCACCGTCAACGAGGAAGGCCACCTGAAGCTGCAGGCGCAGGTCAAGCGCGGCCGCGGCTACGTGGCGGCCGACCGCAACTTCGACGAATCGATGGGCATCGGCTGGGTGCCGGTCGACTCGGCGCACAGCCCGGTGCGGCGCGTCAACTACCGCGTCGAGGCGGCACGCCTGGGTCAGACCACCGACTACGAGCGGTTGATCCTGGAGGTGTGGACCAACGGCACCGTGGCGCCGGAGCAGGCGGTGTCGCTCGCCGCGACGCTGCTCAAGGACCACCTGGGCATCTTCATCCAGAGCGAAGAGGGTCTGCGGCACGACGGCGGCGAAGCGAGCGAAGAGCTGGCGGGCCTCGACGCGCTGCTGGCCAAGCAGATCGACGAGCTGGACCTGTCGGTGCGCTCGGCCAATTCGCTCAAGAACGCCAACATCCACACCTTGCGGGACCTGGTGCGGCGCAGCGAAAAAGACATGATGGAAACGAAGAACTTCGGCAAGAAGTCGCTCGAAGAGGTGCAGGAGGTACTCGACAAGCTGGGCCTCTCGCTCGGCATGGAGGTGCCGGAGCGGCCGGCCGGAGCCGGGGCTTCCGCCTGAGATGCGTGGGGCGGCACTGCCCCCAAGGAGATCTGAGAGATGCGTCACGCAGTCAGAGGCAGGAAGCTCGGCCGCACGTCCTCGCACCGCGAGGCGTTGTTCCGCAACCAGCTGCAGTCGCTGATGGACCATGAGCGGATCATCACCACGCTGCCCAAGGCCAAGGAGCTGCGCCCGCTCGCCGAGCGGGTGATCACCCGTGGCAAGCAGGACAGCGTGCATTCGCGCCGCTGGGCGCTGCGCTGGCTGCTGCGCCGCGACCTGGTCAAGAAGCTGTTCGACGAGATCTCGCCGCGCTTTGCCGAGCGGCCGGGCGGCTATCTGCGGATCGTCAAGCTGGGACCACGCCAGGGCGACGGCGCCGAGATGGCGGTGATCGAGATGGTGGACCGCGTTGCGCCGGCCGCCGACAAGAAGGACAGCAAGGGCACCGGCGGCGGCGGCAACAAGGGCGCGAGCGCCGCCAAGTCGGCCAAACCGGCCAAGCCGTCGCGCGGCAAGGCGGCGAAGGGCGCCGACGCGGAGGGCGCTGAGGGCGCCAAGGCGGAAAAGCCCGCCAAGCCCGCCAAGAAGGCCAAGGCCAAGCCCGCGGCGCCGGCGCAGGCCGACGCCGGCAAGGGCGGCAAGAAGGAGCGGGCGCCCAAGAGCGACGTCAAGCGCGCCAACCGGCCGCAGGGCGGCGGCCGCAAGCCGACCACCCCGCGCAAGACGGTCTAAGCGGTTCTTTTTCTCCAACGCGCTCGCCGTGCGGCCCCTGACTTGATGGGCGGTGCGGCGGGCGCGTCTAAACTTTGGTGCGGCAGATCCCGTAGGAGATGTGCTCGAACGGGAGACTCCGACATGCATCGATCCGTCCGTTTTTCGCTGGGCCTGGCAGTCCTTGCCTTGCTCGCGGGGCCGCTGGCGCTGTCGGCCGCCCCGATCACCGAATACCAGCCGCCGCCCGACCAGGTTGCCAAAGCTGCCGCCTACTCGCGGGAGCTGTACCAGCACTACTTCACCAACGCGTTCTATGGGCTGCTCGTGTTGCTCGTGCTGGTCGTATGGCGGGTGGGCCCGCGCCTGCGCGACTGGGCCGAGCGCCGGTCGCGGCGGCGCTTCGTGCAGGCGCTGATCTATGCGCCGGTGGTGCTCGGCGCGATCGCCGTGCTGGGACTGGTGTCCGACGTCTGGGACCAGCGGCTGGCGCGGCGCTTCGGCCTGTCGGTGCAGGGTTGGGGTTCGTGGTGGTCGGACTGGATCACCAACCTGGTGCTGATGCTGATCGTGGGCAGCCTGATGGTCTGGGTGCTGTACGGTGTGCTGCGGCGCGCTCCGCGCTGGTGGTGGTTCTATTTTTGGCTGGCTTCGATCCCGATCGTGGCGCTGCTGCTGTTTGCGGCGCCGCTGGTGGTCGAGCCGCTGTTCTACACCTTCAAGCCGCTGGCGCCGACCCAGCCGGCGCTGGTGGCGCAGATCGAGCGCGTCACCCAGCGCGGCGGCATGGAGATCCCGACCGACCGCATGTTCCTGATGAACGCCAGCGCCAAGCAGACCGGGCTGAACGCCTATGTCAGCGGCTTTGGCGCATCCAAGCGAGTGGTGGTGTGGGACACCACCGTGGCCAAGGCGACCATCCCCGAGACGCTGTTCGTCTTCGGCCACGAGATGGGGCATTACGTGCTGCATCACATTCCACTGGAGCTTGGGTGGTTCGCCGCCATCCTGCTGGTGCTGCTGTGGCTTGGCGCGGTCCTGGCGCGCTGGGCGGCGGCGCGCTGGGGAGCGGGTTGGGGCCTGCGCGGCCTGGACGACCTGGGATCGCTGCCGCTGCTGCTGTTCATCATGACAGTGCTGGTGTTCGTCGCTTCGCCGATGTTCAACACGGTGAGCCGCCACTTCGAGCACGAGGCGGACCGCTACGGATTGGAAGTCATCCACGGCATCGTTCCCAACGCCAACCAGGTCGCGGCGGGGTACTTTGAAAAGAGCGGCGAGATCAACCTTGCCGACCCCGACCCCAGCCCCTTTATCAAGGTGTGGTTCTTCGACCACCCACCTCGCCGCGAGCGCGTCCACTTTGTCGCCACCTACAATCCATGGGCGGCCGGCGGATCGCCGCGCTACGTGCGGTGAAAGAAACAAGTGCACCCAGGCCTCGTATCTGCTGCATGGGCCGCAACGCCCCACTTGGAGGAGGACGTATGAAATTGAACCATGCAGTGCTGTTGACGGCGTTGGTTGCCCTGCTCGTCGCGGGCGGCGGCGCCGCCGCCGTTGCCGCCCCGGCCGCCGCGCCGGCGCCCGCATCCGCCGGCGCCGCGGCAAGCGCCCCGGCCGCCGCCGTTGCCACGGCCCCGGCGGCCCCGGCGGACACCGCGGCGGGCGCCGCCGGCGGCGCGTCGTTCGATCCCGAGCGCGCCACCGAAGCCTACCTGGCGACGCTGTCGACGGAGGCGCGAGCCAAGTCCGACGCGTATTTCGAAGGCGGCTACTGGTTGATCCTGTGGGATTTCATCATCGGCCTGCTGGTCGCCTGGCTGTTCCTGGGCACCGGGCTGTCGGCCGGCATCCGCGATTGGAGCGAGCGCCGGGCCGGCGCAAAATGGTTGCAAACGGCGATCTATTCGGCGCTGTACATCCTGATCTCCACCGTCGTGCTGTTGCCGTGGAACGCCTATGAAGGCTACTTCCGCGAGCACAAGTACGGCATGTCCAACCAGACCATGGCGGACTGGTTCGGCGACGAGATGAAGGGGTTGGGCATCGCTCTCATCCTGGGCACGCTCGCCATCACGGTGATCTACGCCGTGCTGCGCAAGGCGCCGCGCACCTGGTGGCTGTGGGGCGCGTTGGTGGCGATCGCCATCGCCATGTTCACGCAGGCCATCGGGCCGACCTTTCTGGAGCCCGTGTTCAACAAGTTCAAGCCGCTGCCCGACAGTCCGATCAAGCAGCGCATCCTGTCGCTGGCGCGGGCCAACGGCATCCCGGCAACCGACGTCTACGAGTTCGACGCCTCCCGGCAGACCAAGCGCATGAGCGCCCACGTCAGCGGCCTGATGGGCACGACGCGGATCAGCATGAACGACAACCTGATGAACCGCGCCTCGCACGAAGAGATCGAAGCCGTGCTGGGTCACGAGATGGGCCACTACGTGCTCGATCACGTCTACACCGGCACCGTCTTCATCGGCATCCTGATCGTCATCGGCTTCGCCTTCCTGAGCTGGGCTTTCGAACGGATGCACACCGGCTATGGCGCGGGCTGGGGCATCCGCGACATCGGCGACGTGGCGGGCCTGCCGCTGCTGGTCGTGCTGCTGTCGGTGTTCTCGTTTGTCCTGACGCCGATCAACAACACCCTGGTCCGCACCATGGAAGCGCAGGCCGACGCCTTCGGCATGAACGCGTCGCGCCAACCGGACGGCTTCGCCCAGGCCGCCCTGCACCTGTCCGAATATCGCAAGATGAAGCCCGGCCCGGTCGAGGAGTTCATGTTCTTCGATCATCCCAGCGGCTGGAACCGCATCCACCGCGCCATGATCTGGAAGAAAGAGAACCTGAACACCGCGGACATCGTCGCCTACGACGCCACCCATCCGGCCGCCCTGGCCATGGGCACCGGCGGCGGCGCCCCCGCCGCGGCGCAGTAAGGTCAGGGTCACCCGCCGCGTCGCCACCGGCCGGCGGCGCGGCGTTGCGGTTGGTTGCGGGCGATCTCGGTTGATAATGGTGGGCATGGTGGAGGAGCAGCCGGGCGCGGGTGAGAAGTTGGGGCGCAACGTCGTGGCGCTCACCGGGGTGAGCCTGCTCACCGACGTGGCGTCCGAGATGTCGTACCCCCTGCTGCCGATGTTCCTGACGGTCGTCCTGGGGGCCAGCGCGACGGCGTTGGGGACGATCGAGGGCCTGGCCGAATCTCTCGCGTCGCTGTGCAAGCTGCTGAGCGGACGGTGGTCGGACCGCGCCGCCCGGCGCAAGCCGCTGGTGGTCGCCGGCTATTCGCTGGCGTCGGCGGCCAAGCCGCTGGTCGGCCTGGCGGTGAGCCCGGCCCAGGTGCTGGCCGTTCGCCTGATCGACCGGGCGGGCAAGGGGCTGCGCCAGCCGCCGCGGGACGCGCTGATCACCGACTCGGTGTCGCCGTCCATCCGCGGGCGCGCCTTCGGCTTCCATCGCGCCGGCGACAACCTGGGCGCCGTGCTCGGACCCCTGGTCGCCTTCGCCCTGCTGCGCTACGCCCCAGGGGTCGGCCCGCGCCAGGTCTTCCTGCTCGCCGCCGTGCCCGCGGCGCTGTCGGTCGCCCTGCTGATCCTGGGTGTGCGCGAGCCGCGCCGCGTGCGCGGTGTGGCCGCGGCGCCGGTGCCGCCGGGACCGCTGCCGGCGCCAGCGGCAGCCGCCGCGTCCGCCCAGGAAGCCGGCCCCCAGAGCGCAGCCGGCATCCAAGGTGTGCGGGATCGGACGGAAGCGATCGCCAACGACGCCGGCCCGTCGTTGCAGCGCCCGGCGCAATCCGCCGCCGGGCCGGACCCTGCGGCACCCGCCGGTCTGGGGAGGCGCTTCTGGTGGTTCCTGGTGGTGGTCGTACTGTTCACCCTGGGCAATTCGAGCGATGCCTTCCTGCTGTTGCGCGCCACCCGCCTGGGCGTCGGCGCCGCCCTGGTGCCGGTGCTCTGGGCGCTGCTCAACCTGGTCAAGGCCTTCAGCAACGTTCCCGGCGGCGCGCTCTCCGACCGGTTCGGCCGCCGCCCGCTGCTGGTCGTCGGCTGGACCCTCTACGCCGCCGTCTACTTCGCCTTTGGCGCCGCCCGCTCCGCATGGCAGGTGTGGGCTCTCTTTGCCGTCTACGGGCTCTACTTCGGCGCCACCGAAGGCGTCCAGTCCGCCCTGGTCGCCGACTTCGCCCCGCCCGAGCGCCGCGGCACCGCCTTCGGCCTGTACAACCTGGCCCTGGGTCTTGGCGCCCTGCCCGCCTCCCTCCTGTTCGGCCTGCTGGCCGATCGCGCCGGCGCCCCCGTCGCCTTCACCTTTGGCGGCACCATGGCCCTGGTGGCCGCCCTCGCCATCTGCTTCGTCGCCCCCTCCCGCGGCCGGGCCGCCGGCGCCTGACGCGGAGCGCGGCGCGCACGATCACGGCCCTGGCTGGTGCCGTGGGGCGTCAACGTGCCCGCGGTCAGCGGGGTGGGCTGGCGAGGGTGAGGGGGGCGATGCGGGCGAGGAGATCGAAGTCGCGGTCGCGGTGAGCGATGGCGAGGCCGTTGCGGAGGGCGCAGGTGGCGATCAGACAGTCGACGCCGGAGCGGATGGTGAGGCCGGCGCGGCGGGCTTGGCGGTAGAGCTGGGCGGCTTCCAGGTAGACGTCGGTGCGCAACGGGGCCTCGACGATGGGGAAGGCGAGCAGAGCGCGGCGCGCCACACGGTAGGGCCATTCGTCCCTGAAGCCCTGGAGGACTTCCTGCACGACGGGCAGGCAGGTCACCAGGTGATCGACATCGCCGACTGCGGCGAGGTCGAGAGGGTCCTGTTTGCGAAACACCTCGATCCAGATCGAGGTATCGACCAGGATCAACGGGCGGTCGCCTTGGCACCGCGGCGGCCGGCGCCGCTCGGGCGGTGGGTGGCGCCGGCAGCATCGCCGCGCATGGCTGCCAGGTCGCCTTCCCACAGACCGGAGCCGGCGAGCTCAAGGATCTGCCCCGCGTGGACGCGCCGCACCAGATCCGCGAGCGCGCGATTCACGGTTGCCGAGTAGGTGCGTTCGCCGCTGAGGCGCTTGGCTTCGTCGAGCAGCTGTTCGTCTAACACAAGATTTGTGCGTTTCATACACACAAGTCTCAACATTCTGGGCTCCTTGTCAAGTTTGAGGGCAACAGTGGTGCCTCCGGTTCATGGGCGCCGCGGCGTAGCGTGCGTTTTGCCGCCGGCGTGGTCGCTCTAACAGGAAGACGGAAAAAGGGGCGGGTTTGGCGCATTGCCGCCCGAGCCGAATCGCGGCCCAGCTGGCAGGACGTCCCACGGAAACGTTGACGGCTTCCGGCGGACCAGGACACACGGCCCGCGCCAGCCGTTTGCCGGGATGGCAAGACCCAAGGTCGCGGCCGCGAAGCGATGACGCGGCGCCACCGTGCAAGTCCACGGTTACGTCGTGCTGCGCGAGGTGTGCGGCAGGGCCGCGACGGGCTCTCCTGTTGGCCTTTGGCAAGGGCCTGCCGGCTGCCATCGAGATCGACCCCGCCTTTCGTCGCTTCGCCGGTCATCGCGCCACCTCGACCTGGGCTGCATACAGGTCCAGCGGTCGATGCTCCACCGGCAGCTCAAGAATCAGGCCGCTGTTATGCTCGAAGGCGCCTGGGAGGCCAGGGCACCAGCCTGGCAGGGAGTGGGCAGTGGTGCATTGTGTTATCGCTGCCGCCTCATTCCTGCCTTCGCTGACGTGGGAGTCTCCAGTTTCCACCGGTCCGCCGTTGCCGGCGGTCGCGGAAAGCCACCCTGAGGCCAACGGCCGCCTGCCGCAGCCGCTGTTGCGCCGCCGACGCGGCGCTTTAGGCATGCGAGACAACTAACGGTACAGCCTGACCTCGCGCCCGCCCCACCCTCGCTGAAACACAGTAAGGTGCTTGTTTAAAAGAGTTTAGCGTTTGTGCGGACGATGAGATCAGGCGACTTCATGAGGGAGACCACCCGGCTGGGCGCTTTTGCCATTGCATCCGCACAACTAAATGTATGATGATTAGAGACGATGTTGAGCCCTTATGGAGAGCTTTCTCGCGTGTAGGGCAAGGCGACAAACCGGCCGGCGGGTCGTGGTTCGAATGCCGTGCTCGGTTGACGCTTATGCGCCATCGTTTTATTATTTGTTGTGAGCCGCTGCGGCCCGTTCCAACCCCGCCGAGGGATGAGCCGCTGGTCGCATGTCGACGACGGCAGAGCCGTATGCGCCAAAGGAGGTCGAATATGAGGTCCATTTGTGGGTCGGTGCTTACCTCGGAGGAGGCTCTGCCGTGGGCAAGCTGACGCTTGCACTCAGCCTCCTGCTGGCCGGTTTCTTGCCTGCGGCCTCCTTTAATTCAGTCCCGTCGTACATGGGTGCTTCCCTGGCCTGGAACTCGACCGAGCTCAAGCAGCTCGACCAGGTGATCGCCGACAACCAGGTGATGCTCGTCGGCGAGGTCCATGGGACCCAGGAGAGCCCGCAATTCGTGTCGACAATCGTGCATCGCGCCTTGGACCAGGGGCGGAGTGTGACGGTGGCGCTCGAGATTCCGCAAGAGGAGCAATCTGTCCTGCAGCAGTGTCCAACGCACGATGGGATCGGTGGAGACCTGCGTTCCAGGCTGGCCAAACTCCCGTTTTGGAGCTCTTCGGATAGGGATGGGCGAAGCAGTGAAGCCATGCTGGGGCTCATCGACGAGTTGCATAGATTGCACTGCGATCAACAGAAGCCTGTCGATCTGGTTGCGATCGACCCCAAGGCTGACGGCGATACCGGCTCGGCACCCTCTCCGATGGGGGCTCCGCCCCGCGACCAGGGGATGGCGGAAGCCGTGGCCAAAGCCATCCAAATCTCGCAGGGCGACCATCCCCTGCTCGTCGCGCTTACCGGCAATCTGCACCAAAAACTCCAGCCTGGCTTCCCCTGGGACAAGCCCGATGTGCCCGCGGCCAAGTTGTACAAGCCCATGGGTTGTCGACTGATCGGAACGCTCGACGCCAACACCCATCTGGTGGCCCTTGACGTGCGCCTCTATGGCGGCGGCGACGCATGGATCTGTTCCGGTACGTCGAATTGTGGCAAGACGCCGATGCCGAAACGGCAGGGCGTGCAGCTGGCGGACGCTAAGAGCCCGAAGGTGGGCCTGACTGTCGATCAAACTGATCTGGCGGTCGATCGAGTTTGTCTGTCTGGAAACAATGCGCAGGCGACGAATCCAAAGCTATCGCAGGGCTACTACTATTTCACTATGCCGGTCAATGACTCTCCGCCAGCCAACTTGACGACCGCGCCGACGCAGGTGGCCGCTTTGTTACGTGGGGCCGGCTAGCTGCCCTCTTAGCCACATGTCAATCCGGCCTCTTCGCGGGGGTCATGTCGGATGGAGCCTTGCCGCCGCTTTGGCTCAAGGTGATGTGTATTGTCGATATGGGAGCGCAGCGCCATGACGCGGATCCTGATCGCAACGTATCCAGCAGATATTCACGCGACGATAGTGGCGGATGCGGTTGCCGCTCGTGGGCACGAGGCAGTGCTGTGGCAGGGCACGGACTTCCCGACGCTCCAGCAAGCTTCGATTTCCATTGCGGATGGACAAGGCACGTTGTGGGAGATTTCTGGCCCGCGGGTGGCGGTCAGTTCGCGCGCTCCATTCGATGTGGTCTGGTGCCGCCGGCCGGTCATCGAGCCTGTGCTGCCTGAAGAGATGCATCCGGGCGACCGAGTCGTGGCGCACCGCGAGTGCGCGAGCTTCAGCCGCAGTCTCTGGCAGCTTTTGGCGCCGGTTGCGTTCTGGGTCAATCCCCTGGGCAGCCAGCACCGCGCCAACGCCAAGCCGGTGCAGCTGCAGGAGGCGTTGGCGGTGGGTCTGCGAGTACCGCCGACCCTGTGCAGCAACGACCCGGACAAAATCAGGCGCTTCCTGAACCGCTATGAGGGCGAAGCGATCTACAAGCCGTTCTCGCCGGCGCAATGGCTGAAGGGCGACAGCTCGGCGCTCACCTTCACCAGCGCCGTGGCTTGCGACGACCTACCAGAAGACGAGGTGCTGCGTCTGACGCCGGGGATCTTCCAGCAGCGGATTCCCAAGGACCATGAGCTGCGGCTCACCTACATCGGCGACCGCGTCGTGGTCGCCAAGCTCATGTCGCAGGAAGTGCCCGGCGCGTGTATCGATTGGAAGCTCGCCTTTGGCAACCTCCGGGTCGAGCCGGCAGAGATTCCTGCGGCCATCGATCGGGCCTGCCGCCAGCTGCTCAAGCGCTTCAACCTTGTTTTTGCCTGCCTGGACATGATCGTCACTCCAGAAGGCGAGCATGTGTTCGTCGAGCTCAACGAGATGGGGCAGTTCCTGTGGGTGGAGGAGCTGAACCCGAACCTCCTGGTGCTGGATCCGTTCTGCGAGATGCTGATCCAGGCTCGCTCCGACTACAGTTGGAACAGGTCTGGCGACAATCTGCTTTTCTCCGACCTGTATGAACCTGCCATTGTCAAGCAGCGGAATGTTTTGTCGCAGGTTCACGTCGCCAAGCCGAAGTACTACTCGGTACGCGATTGAGCGTTGTTGTACAGTCACGCATCTATTATAATTTTATCGCAAAAGGAGACAACGTTATGAAGAAGCCTCAGCCGGGCCGCATCTTGGGACGGAAGCTGGCAAAGGACCTGACCAGGGACCAGCTGGAAAGCGTGGCTGGCGGAACCATCTGCTCATGCGCCGGCGAATACGACGATAGCGATTTTTCCTACTAGCCCACGGTATAGGTAGCGCCCCCCTGCGGCAGCGGTGTCACGGCCGGCCGCAGGGGCGACGGAAACGATATGGCTGCCAACAAAGGTGTCATCGTGCATGGCTGATCCCCTGCTGACGAATGAAGCGAAGCTGGCGATACGGACCGAGGTCGAAAAGATCTTGGACCGTGAGCTGAGCAATCTGAAGCAGTCTGGCAAGATCCTTTCATGGCTTTTTGGCGTCGTGGTGGCGTTGCTGGGATGGTTAGGGTTCGCTACCTTCAGGGATCTCGCGAAGGGTGCGAAGGACATCGTTACGGTCAAGGTGACGGAGCTCATCAACAGCCAGGACTCGGAAACCGGGGTTAAGAGCAGGCTTGCCGAGTTGGTCAACCGCTCGGTCATCACAGCCCATCTGCTCGATGAGAAGAGGACCACCCAGCGAAATCTGAATCCGCATGCGGGCAGGGTGATCACGGTGTCGTCCGCGCGGCCGCAGGCGGATCAGGATCTGGATTTGGACGATTGGAAACGATTGGGTAGATGGATCCAAGACCCAACACTCTCTGAATCCGACTTCACCGATGCCCTCCTGCTGCTAGGGAGGCAGGGCGGCGATCGAGTCAAGCAAGATTGTCACGATTTTCTTGCCGCGATGGTCAATCCGCCAGAAAAGGGACAGTTTAGTTGGATGCGAGGGAAAGACTCCAAGCGCCGGGCCATCCTGGAGGTCTTTCGCGGTGCCGGCCTAGAGAGTGCCGCCTTGCAGATCGTGCTGAATCGACGCGAAAAGCTGGAGCTGCGCATTGCCTCACTGGGTTACCTTTCGGCAGTGAACTTCCGGCCGGCTGCGCGCGATCTGCTGCCGCTGGTGCAAGGCCAGGAAGAGCAGGCGTTGAAGGACCAGGCGCTTTACACCTGTGCGTCGCTGGATCCTCTCAGCAGCGAGATGGTGAAATTGGCACAGTCCGTCGCCAACGACGAAAAGACCGGCAAAAGCGATGCCGCAACCGACAGGGCGTTGAAGCTCGCGGCCGCTATCTGGTATGCACCGGTTACGATCGCAGCGAAGGGTGACGACTTGCGGGCAGCGAAGCTGCAGGCGCTGATTGAAGGCGAGAAGCTGACGTTTTCGTCGCAGCTGATTGCCCCAGCACTACAGAATCAGCGCGCTTTTGTGATCAAGCTGAACGATCAGGCTGTCGGCTTCTATGTCAACGCGCTCGAGCCCTACAAATCCTTTGGCGTATCGATTGCTGACTTTCTGCAGTTCAAACCTTACTGGGGCGTTCTTGCGCAAGTTGCCAACAAAGGCCAGCTGGCGCTGGTCGGTTGGATGGCGCCGCGCTCAGCATTGCAGGAGGGACTGTGGGCGCTGGCAGTGGCGGCGACTAGCAAAGGGAGCCTGAAGTCGGGTAAAGATTCGGTGGACGCATCCCACGCCAGCCGGATCGTGCTGGCGCGGACGGTGAACGCCGAGGCCAAGCGCAAGTGGGAGTCGTTGGAACTGCTGTGGACCGACACTGCATTGCGGGATCATGAGGGTCCACTTACGGATCTGCAAGGCACGGGGTTCGAATTCACCTTTCCTGATAGCCGAGCGAGCACGCACAACTGAGTAGACCGCGACCGGCGCTCCAGGCGCCGCGGCAGCGTCTACGTGTTCACCCCGGCCGACCGGCGGCTGGACCAACGCCGCGGCGCCGCGTTAGCCGCCGGCGTCGGTCGCTCTAACAAGAAGGGCGGAAAAGCGGGGTGGGATTGGCGCATCGCCGTCCGAACTCATCGGGGGCAAGCCGCCGGGACGTCTCCGCGGAAACGTTGACGGCTGCCGGCGGGCCAGGGCGCACCTCGGGGCGGCAGTTTTGGTGGGTAGGGAGGCTGCGTGAGCCACGAGGATCACGCAGCCCCTCCGTCGATCGGTGCGAGTTAACCGGCGCGGAGGGCCAGCCGGCTGCTGGGCGCCAGGCCCGACCGCGGTCGCGGGCAAACCTGCGCCCCAGCTGGGCTAGCGGTGGCTGGCGGCGAGGGTGGCGGCGCGGGTGGCGAGGGCGGTGTAGCCGTGGGTGGTGGCGTCTTGCTGGACCGCGGCGGCGGCTTGGTGGACGTAGGGTTGGGGATGGTCGTTGCGGCTGCGCTCGGCGAGAGCCAGGGCGGATTCCAGGTGGAGCTCCAGGAGACCCCCGCGGTCGGCTTCGGTCTGGACCTGGTGGAGGGCGGTCAGAGCTTGGGCTTGGCTGGCGGGCGGCAGCAGGGTGGCGGCGCGCAGCTGGACGGTGAGGCGGATGCGCTGGTCCTGCACGGCGATGGGCTGCGGTGCCGGCGCGGCGGGGGCGGCGGCGATGGTTGCGGCGGTTGCTGATGCGGGGGCCGCGGTGGTGGCCGTCGCGGGGGTGGCGGGGGCCGGTGGTGGGGCGGCTGGGGGTGGTTGCAGCAGGGCGGTGGCGCGGCCGATGTCGGCGGCGGCGCGGTGGGGGTCGCCGGCGGCGGTGGCGGCGAGGGCGGCCAGGGAGAGGGCTTGGGACTGCTCGGCGTTGGCTCCCTGGTGCGCCAGGTCGTCGGCCAGGGCCTCGGCTTGATTGGCGATGGTGGCGAAGGTGGCGGTGGCCGGCGCCTGGGCGGCTGGCGCGCCGGCGCCGGCGGGTGCGGCGGCGGGGGGGCCTGGCGGCTGCGCGGCGCGGGCGGCGGCAAAGGCCAGCTCGGCCAGGGCCAGGCGGCTTTCGGCGACGGTGCCTTTTTCGCCCAGGGCGGTGCGCAGGTCGAGGGCGGACTGGTGGTCGCGGCGGGCGTCGTCCCAGCGGGCCTGGCGGGCGGAGATTTCGGCCAGGCCGTAGAGGGCGGCGGCGGTGGCGGTCTGGCTGGCGATGGCGCGGCTGGCGGTCAGGGCCTGCTGGAAGTCGCGGCCGGCGGCGTCCAGGTCGCCCTGGTCGAAATGGATGCTGCCGAGGTGGTTGAGGGAGGCGGCTTCGCCGGTCTTCTGGCCGGTGCGGCGGCGGATGGCGAGCGCCTCCTGGCAGCGGGCCAGGGCGGCCGGCAGATCGCCGCGGCGCCGCAGGGCGACGCCCAGGTTGTCCAGGGCGTAGGCTTCGCCGGCGCCGTCTCCCAGGGAGCGCCAGAGGGCCAGGGACTGCTGGTAGAGGGCGGCGGCGGCTTCGAGGTCGCCGCGGCGCAGCAGGACGCCGGCCAGGTTGTTCTGGCTGTTGGCTTCGGCGCGGCGGCTGCCGAGCTCGCGGGCGATGACCAGGACCTGCTCGAAGAGCTGGCGCGCGCGGTCGAGGTCGCCCTGGCTGCGCAGGACGACGGCGATGTTGTTGAGCGCGCCGGCTTCGGCGCCGCGGCGGCCGATCTCGCGGTCGGTGGCGAGGGCCTGCTGGTAGAGCGCCAGGGCAGCCGGCAGGTCGCCGCGGTCGAAATGGACGTTGGCGGCGCCGGTCAAGGCTTCGGCGACGCCGGCGCGGTCGCCTGCCGCGGCGTCCAGGCGGCGGCCTTCGGCGCAGGCTGCCAGGGCTTCGTCGGCGCGGCCCAGGCTGCGCAGTGCCAGGCAGTCGAGCAGGCGGGCCTGTGCCACCAGGAGGGTCGCTCCCAGCGCCGCGGCGCGGCGGGCGGCATTGGCGGCGGCGGCGTGCTGGCGCGCGAAGTCCGAGTGGGCGCCGGCGGCGGTGGCCTCCGCCAGGTCGATGCGCGGGTCGTCGCGCATCGGCGCCGGCAGGGTGCGCAGGGTGCCGGTGGTCAAGAGCGCCGCCTGCGGCTGGCCGGCGGCGGTCTGGGCACCGGCCAGGCGCAGGCCGTAGTCGAGGTTGTCGGGGGTGAGCGACAGCAGGCGTCGGTAGATGTCCACCGCGGTGCCCAGCTCGCCGGTCGCCTCGCGGTAGCGGCCTTCGATCACCAGCCGGTCTTCCGCGGGCAGGCCGCTCGACAGCTCGAAGGCGGTCTTGGCTTCGGCGACGGCCTTGTCGTCGAAACCGAGCGTCGCCCAGGCGGCGGCCAGGCCGGAGTGGGCCAGGGCGCTGGCCGGGTCGGCCGCCACCGCCTGCACCAGCAGGTCGCGCGCCCCGACGGGATCGAAGAGACGCAGCTTCTGCATGCCTTCGGCGTACAGGCGCGCCGCTTCGGGGTTGGCGACCGCCGCGGCGTGGACGGGCGCGGCGGCGCCTGCCGCGTGCAGCTGGTCGCGCAGGCGGTCGCCGGCGTGGCTGACCAACTTGAGCAGGTCCGCCTGCGGGCCGGTTTCGGCGAAGGTGGCGGTTTCGCCGGTCAGGGCATCCTGCATCCGCACGTCGAGGCGCACCTGCGCGGCGCTGCCGGCGCCCACCACCAGGTAGGAGCCGAGCACCACCGCGTCGCTGCCCAGGAGCGTCCGGATGCGCCCCAGGGTGTCGCGCGCCAGGCTGTCGGGCTGGCCCAGCTGCAGCTCCAGCTTGGCCCTCGCGACCTCCTCGCCGCCGATGACGCGCAGGCCGCCGCCCGCGCCCAGCTCGGTGGTCAGCATCTCGGCGAAGGCGGGCGACAGCCAGGCGGTTCCCGCGGCCCCCGACAGGTCGCGGAAGCCCAGCACCGCGACCGACCGGCGCGGCGTCACCTCGCCGCCGGGGGCGATCCCGGCTTCGGCGGCCGCCTTCGCCCGCCGCCAGGTGGTATAGCGGTACCAACCCACCGCCAGCGCCACCAGCACCAGCGCCGCCAGGGCGGCAAGCCGCCGCCCGCTGCGCCGCCGCTCCGCCGCCGCCGCGCCGCCGGCGGCGCTCGCCACCGCGGCGCCATCGGCCACGCTCGGCGGCACCGCGGCGTCGCCCACGTTTGCCGCCGCCGTCGCCGCGGCCGCCATCGCCGGCACCGCCGGATCGGCCCACGTGACCGCGCTTGTCCCTGTCGCCGCAGTGACCGCCGTAGCTCCCGCAGCCCCCGTATTCCCCATCCCCATGGATGCCGCCGTTGCCGCGGCTCCACCCGGTAGCGACGGGCTGCTCCCCGCCGGGCCGGGCGCCGGCGCCACGCCCGCCGCAGGGAGAGCCGCGGCCGCGCCGGCTTCGGGCGCGGTGAGCGCCGCGAGCACGTCGAGGGCGCTGGCGAAGCGGTCGGCCGGGTCGCGTGCCAGGCACCGCAGGATGGCGGCCTCCCAGCGCGGATCGAGATGCGGCGCATGCACCCGCGGCGACACCGGCAGCTCCTTGAGGCGCTTGACCGCGGTGGCCAGGACCGAGTCGCCGACGAAGGGCACGGTGCCGGTCGCCATCTCGTAGAGCACGATGCCGAGCGCGTAGACGTCGACGGCGGTGGTGATCTCCCCGCCTTCGACCTGCTCCGGCGCCAGGTAGGCGGGGGTGCCGACTAGGCCGCCGGCCACCGTGAGGGTAGGTGCCGCCGGGTCGTTGCCGCCGTCCAGACGCGCCAGGCCGAAGTCGGTGACGACCGCGCGCCAGCCGCCGCGGCCGGGGACCAGCACGATGTTGCCCGGCTTGAGGTCGCGGTGGATGACGCCGACCTGGTGGGCGGCGTCCAGGCCGAGGCAGATCTGGCGGGCGATGGCCAGCACTTCGCCGGCCGGCAGCGGCCCGTCGCCGCGCAGGCGCGTCGCCAGCGTCTCGCCGACCAGCAGCTCCATGGTCAGGAAGATGACCGCCGGCCCGCCGCCGCCGGCGGGGCGGTGGTAGTAGACGTCGAAGATGCGGCAGACGTTGGGGTGGGTGACCTTGCGCGCCAGCTGGATCTCGCGCCGGAAGCGCTCGACCGCCATCGAGTCGGCCGCCGCTTCTGGGCGCACCGTCTTGAGCGCCACGGCTTCGCGCAGCTCCAGGTCTTCGACCTCGTAGACCTCGCCCATGCCGCCCTGCGCCAGGAAGCGCACCACCCGGTAGCGCGCGGCGACCAGCTCGCCGGCCGCGAAGACCGGCGGCCGCGCCGCGGTGACGCCCACCGGCGACGCGGTGGGGGTGCCGATCAGCGGCGCCGTCTCACCTGCCGCGGACGAGCCGCCGGCCGCCGGCGCCCCGGCCGCCCCCGCCGCGCCGGCCGCCGGGGAAGAGCTGATCGGCGCCACACCCGGCCGCCGCACCCCGAACTGGGTCCTGCAGGCGGCGCACTGCACGCGCACCCGCGCCGGCCCGTCCAGCGGCAGCTCGAAGCGCAGGCGCTCGCCGCAACCGGGGCAGGTGACGGTGAACCGCGAAGACGATGCGCTCATCGGCGCCTCGCTCAGCCGTAGTGCGAGCCGGGATAGAGAAGGTTGATGGCGAGCAGCTGGACGGGGCGGTAGATGGGGCCGAACAGCTGCCAGGCCACCACCAGGCCGAGCAGCGACATGTAGGGCTGCGCCTGGAGCGCCGCGTAGCGTTCGGCGCCCCGCGGGCTGAGCAGCGCCGGCACGACGGCGCTGCCGTCCAGCGGCGGCAGCGGCAGGAGGTTGAAGATGCACAGCAGCAGGTTGAGGGAGAAGACCAGCGACAGCGGCACCACGGCGCCGCCTGCCAGCCCGGCGCCGCCCGTGGCGCTCTCCGTGACCTGGGTGAAGGAGACGCGTTCCGGCGACGTGAAGAGGCCGCCGGCGACGCCGAGGCGGATCGCCGCCCCCGCCAGCAGCACCAGCGACAGGTTGGCCGCCGGTCCCGCCAGCGCCATCACCGCCGCCCGGCGCGGATAGCGGCGCGCCCACAGCGGGTCGAACGGCGCGCTGGCCCAGCCCATCATCCAGCCCTGGGCGAAGAAGGTGACGAGCGGCACGACGATCATGCCCACCGGTTCGCGCCGGATGTGCGGCAGCGGGTTGAGGGTGACCTGGCCGCCGTGATACGCCGTGGCGTCGCCCAGCCGGTAGGCGGCGAAGGCGTGCGCGGCTTCGTGCAGGGTGGTGGAGAACAGGAAGACCAGAAACCAGGTGAACCCCAACGCCAGCGTGTGAATCGTCAGCGGGGACTCCACGAGGTCTGGCCGATCAGGCGCGGCTCATGTACTTGTCTTCGCGGGTGTCGATGAGAATCTTGTTGCCCACCTCGACGAACGGCGGCACCTGGATCACCAGGCCGGTTTCCATCTTGGCCGGCTTGTAGGAGGCGCTGGCGGTCGCGCCCCGCATGCTGGGTTCTGTGTCGACCACTTCCAGCGTCACGGTGTTGGGCAGGTCGATGCCGACCGGACGGTCCTCGTAGAAGTCGACGGTGATCACGGTGTTGGGCAGCAGGTAGAGCATGGACGTGCCCAGCGTCTCATCGTCCATGGTGATCTGCTCGTAGTTGGCCTGGTTCATGAAGTGGTGGCCCGAGTTGTCGGAGTACAGGTACTCCATCGGGTGCGTGTCGAGGATCGCCCGCTCGACTTTTTCGGTCGAGCCGAAGCGGTGCTCGAAGCTGTTGCCGCTCTTCAGGCTGCGCATCTTGGCCTGGACGAAGCCGCGCCAGTTGCCGGGCGTGACGTGGTGCACGTGCATGAGGCGGCAGATGTCCCCTTCGAAGAGGATGCACATGCCGTTTCGCATTTGGGTTGCCTGGATCAAAACTCGCTCTCCCAGTTCAGTGAATGAGAACACTCGGCGCGGGGGCCAAGGATATCACGCGGGGCCAAGCGGGCCGTCCGCGCTATTCGTGATGCTCCTCCTGGCGGTGCTTTGCCGCTTCCGCGACGATCTTGTCCTGCACCAGCCGCGGCACCTCTTCGTAGTGCGAGAACTCCATGTGGAAGCTGGAGCGCCCCTGGGTCATGGCGCTGAGCACGCGCGCGTAGTCGAGCATCTCGGCCATGGGGACGCTGGCGCGGATCACCTGCGAGTGGTTCTTGGCTTCCATGCCCTGCGGCCGGCCGCGGCGGTGTGACAGGTCGCCCATGATTTCGCCCATGAAGTCTTCGGTGGTGGTGATCTCCACCTTCATCACCGGTTCGAGCAGCACCGGGCTGGCCTTGCTCATCGCTTCCTTGAAGGCGAGCGAGCCGGCGATCTTGAACGCCAGCTCCGACGAATCGACGTCGTGGTACTGGCCGTCGAGCAGCCGCACCTTGAAGTCGACCACCGGGAAGCCCGCGAGGTAGCCGCGGCGGCGCGCTTCCTGGATGCCCTTTTCCACTGCCGGCCGGAAGTTGTGCGGGATCGCGCCGCCGAAGATCTGGTCGACGAAGGTGAACTCTTCGCCGCGCGGCAGCGGTTCGATGGCGATCTTGCAGTCGGCGAACTGGCCGCGCCCGCCGGTCTGCTTCTTGTGGCGGCCGTGCCCTTCGGCCGGGCGCAGGATGGTTTCCCGGTAGTGGACCTTGGGCGGGTGCAGGATGACGTCGACGTGGTAGCGGTGGCGCAGCTTGGCGCAGGCGATCTCAATGTGCTGCTGGTTGGCGCCCGACAGCAGGTGCTCGTGCGATTCGGCGTCGCGGCCGGCGCGCAGGCTGAGATCTTCTTCCATCAGGCGCGCCAGCGCTTCGCCGATCTTTTCTTCGTCGCCCTTGGACTTGGGTTCCACCGCGAAGGCCATGGCCGGTTCGGCGACTTCGATCCAACCCAGGCGCACCGGCCGCTCGCGCACGGTCAGCGTGTCGCCGGTGGCGGTCGCCTTGAGCTTGGCGACGCCGCCGATGTCGCCGGCGATCAGCTGCGGCACGCCGGCGCCGGTCTTGCCCTGGAGCGCCGTCAGGTGGCCCAGCCGCTCGTTGTCTTCGCTGCGGCTGTTGTAGACCGTGGAGTCGCTGTGCAGGGTGCCCGAAACCACGCGCAGGATCGACACCTTGCCGGTGAACGGATCGGAGAGCGTCTTGAACACCAGCGTCGCGAGCTGCCCCGCCGGGTCGGCGGCCACGGGCACCGCGCCGCCGCCCAGGTTGCTGGCGGGGAAGGGATGGTCGAGCGGCGACGGCAGGTAGGCGAGCACCGCGTCGAGCAGCGCCGCCTGGCCGATGCCGTGGGCGCCGGCGGAGAGCGTCACCGGGAAGATTTCGCGTGCGGCGATGGCGCGGCGCAGGCCGGCTTCCAGGTCCTCCTGCGGCAGGGCGCCCTGCTCGAAGAACTCTTCCATCAGCTTGTCGTCGGTTTCGGCGACCGTTTCGGCCAGGCGCGAGCGGGCTTGCTCCGCGTCTGCCACCAGGTCGGCCGGGATGTCGCCCGGCGTCGCCTTGCCGTTGCCGTCGCGGGTGAAGCGGTACGCCTTCATGCGCACCAGGTCGACCACGCCGGTAAAACCCGCTTCGCTGCCGATCGGCAGCTGGATCGGCACCACCCGGCGGCCGAAGCTCTTCTGCAAGGTTTCGACGGCGCGGTCGAAGTAGGCGCGCTCGCGGTCCATCTTGGTGAGGTGGAACATCACCGGCAGATCGATCTCCGCCGCGCAGGCCCAGACCTTTTCGGTGTTGACTTCAACGCCGGCGACGCCGGAAACCGCCAGCAGCAGGGCGTCGGCGGCGCGCATGCCGGCTTTGGTTTCGGACAGGAAGATGTGGTAGCCGGGGCAGTCGATGAGGTTGATCTTGTGCTGCTGCCAGGGGACGAAGCAGGTGGCCAGGCCGATCGAGATCTTGCGCTCGGTCTCTTCGTGGTCGAAATCCGTCAGGGTGTTGCCGTCTTCGACGCGCAGCAGCCGATTGGAGACTCCGCCCGCGTATAACAGCGCACTTACCAGGGTGGTCTTGCCGGTGTCGTTGTGCCCTGCGACTGCGACGTTCCTGAGCTTGTCCGAAGTGTCCACTTGCATCGTCAGACCTCCATGGAAGGGCGCGAATCAACGGCAGAATATAACACAGCGGTTGCTGGACGGCCGTCGGATTGTCACACCCTAAACGCTGGATACTGCGCGGGTTACCGGCTGAGGCCAAAGCCGCTGTCGGGTTGACTGGACCCCGGTGGACGCCCTAGAATGGGCTGCCGAAACGCGCGTGAGCCATGCAGCCTCTTTCCCCGAACAAGCTGGGCCGTTACGAAGTCGTCGACGAGCTTGGCAAGGGCGCCATGGGAGTGGTGTACCTGGCGCGCGACCCGCTGATCGGGCGGCTGGTGGCACTCAAGACGTTTCGCATCGGCTATTCGGTGCGCGACGCGGAGCTCGAGCAGTTTCGCGCCCGCTTCATCCGTGAGGCGCAGAGCGCCGGCATCCTGTCGCATCCCAACATCGTCACCATCCACGACGTCGTCGAGCGGGGCGACGAAGGGGTGGCGTTCATCGCCATGGAGTACGTGCGCGGCACCAACCTCAAGGCGGTGCTGCAGGAGCCGCAGCGGCCGACCCTGCCGTACGTCGTCGAAGTCCTCACCCAGATCGCCGACGGCCTGGACTACGCCCACTCCTGCAAGGTGGTCCACCGCGACATCAAGCCGGCCAACATCCTGATCACCGGCGACAGCCGGGCCAAGATCACCGACTTCGGCATCGCCCGCCTGGACACCTCCAACCTGACGCAGGAAGGGCAGCTGCTCGGCACCCCCAACTACATGTCGCCGGAGCAGATCCTGGGCCGCGACGTGGACCACCGCGCCGACATCTTTTCGCTCGGCGTCGTGCTCTACGAGATGATCACCCGCCACAAGCCGTTCCAGGGCGAAAACCTGACGATGGTCAGCCACCGCATCGTCTACGACCAGTTCACCCCGGTGCGGGATTACGTGGACGACCTGCCGCCGGGCACCGAGCAGATCCTCGCCAAGGCGCTGGAAAAAGACCCCAACCGGCGCTACCAGCGGGCGCGCGACATGGCCGACGACCTGCGGCGGGTGGTGGGGAGCGTCGGCCGGCGGGATCTGCTCAACGAAACCCAAAGCCTGTCCTCCACCGCCGCCCTGCCGGCGCACGCCTTCGTGCCGCCGGCTCCCCCGGTACCGGCGGGGGTGAGCGCCGCCGTTCCGGCCGGCGGCGCAGCCGGTTCGCCGGGCGCCGCGCCGCCGCCGCCGGCGCAAAGTTCGGCGGCTCCGGCGGCGGCAGCCGCGGGACCCGCCGCGGCGGCGCCGGCCGCCGCCGGTGGGCGCCGCCTCTCCTTTTGGAAGCGCGGCGCGGGGCGCGACAAGGCGGCAAAGCCGGCGGCTGCCGCGGTGGCGCCGGCTCACCAGGCCGCACCGCCGGCAGGCACGGGCGGCGGCGACACGACCGCCGGGGCGCTCACGGGAGGCGCCGTGCTGGCGTCCGTCGGCGCTCTGGGCACGGTCGACGCCATGGGCTCGCTGGGCGCGGGCGGTGCGCGGCTGGCCGAGCTGCCGACGGCGCCCCTCCCAGGCCGGGCTCTCGCGGCGGCAGGTTCGGGCGGTGCCGCGGCATCGACGTTTGCGCCGGCGGCGCCCGCTGTGGCTACGGCGAGTGCCGCGGGTGGTCCGCCGGCTGCGGGCGCCATGGGCGTGGCCGCAGTGGCGGCGCCTGCCGCCGGCCAGCCGGAATACCGCCATGCGACGCGCCCGGTGGAGCAGCCTGCCGACCTGTCGCGTTCGCCGGTGCCGGGGTTGCCACTCGCTTCGCCGGCGGGCCTTGACGGTGCTCCTCCGTACGGCGCTGCGGCCGCAAGCGGCGCTCCGGTTCCTGGCGGGCAGCCGGGTGCCGGCTCTGCGCCGGCCGCGCCCGCCGCACCGACGCCACACTACTCCGGAGCTGCTGCTGCGGCCTTGCCGCCGGGCGTGCTCGCCACGCCCGCCGCGCTCGCCGCACCCGCGGGGCAACGGGTCCACGCCGCGGCGCCGCTCGCCGTGCCAGCTGCGCCTGCCACGCCGCCTGCGCCGGCAACGGTCGCGCCGCCGGCCGCACCCGCCGGGGGGCCGGCGCCGGCCGGCGCGGCTCCGCTGTCACCGGCGGCGCCGGTCGCCTCTCCGGCGCGGCGCGGCTTTTTCGGCCTCCCGTCGGTGGCCGGTCTGGCCGTTGCGGTGGCCGTGGGGCTCGCTTTGGGGCTGCTGCTGGTGGGCGGCTGGCTGCTGTGGGCGCGCACGGCGCAGCCGCCGGCGCGAGCGGCGGCGCGGGACCGCGCGGTCGACGGGATGCGGGCGCAGGTGGTCGACCTGCTGCATGACGCCAGGCGGCGCCTGGATGCCGGCGATGCCGCCGGTGCCGCCCTGATGCTGCGCGCCGCCGAAGGCCTGGTGCCGGGCAGCCGCGCCGTGCGCACGCTGCGCTCCGGCGCCGAACGGCAGGAAGGGGACCAGGCGCGGCGCGTCGACCAGGAGCGGCTGATCGGAGACAAGTTGAACGAGGCGCGGCTGGCGCTGACCGACCGGCGCTTCGACGATGCCGAAGCGGCGGCCAACGCGGTGATGGCAGCCAGCCCCGGCAACACGGCGGCAACCGACATCCTGACCGCGGTCAAGCAGGGCCGGCTGCACGCCAAGGACCGCCAGGCCGCCTCGGCCCGGCAGCAGCAGGCGGCCGTCGCGCCGCCGGTCGCGCCGGTCGCGCCGCCGGTCGCGGCCCGCCCCGCGCCGGCGCCGGCCCCGGCCGCCGAAGCCAGGGACGCCACCCTGGAGCTGGCGTTCTTCTCCGAGCTGCCGCAGGGGTCGCTGCTGATCTACGTCAACGACGCCAAGGTGGCCCAGGAATCGTTCCACTTCTACGAAAAGGGCGGCTTGTTCCGTTCCCGCCCCAAAAGCGGCTGGGTGCGCCGCAGCGTCCACCTGCCGGCCGGCAACGCGCAGATCCGCGTCTACGTCACGCCCCAGGGCAACGCCGCCGTCGTCCGCACCCTGTCGGGAAACTTCCCCGGCGGTGCCTCGCGGCGCCTGGACGTCAAGCTGGACGCTTCGGGTCAGGTCACCGCAGAGCTGCAGTGACGGCGCCCACATCGCCAACAGCGCCAGTATCGCCACCATCGCCGACGTCGTCTACGGTGCGCACGTGCACCTGGCCCATCGACTCGAACTGCGGGCGCAGCAGGTCGGCCGGGCCGACGGCGACGACGGCGATGTGATCCGGGTTCAGGTAGAGCTGGGCGGCGCGCTGGATGTCGGCGCGGGTCAGGGCCGCCATGATTTGCAGGTTGCGCTCGAAATGATCGTCCGGCAGGCCGAAGATCGCCAGGTCGGCCAGGCGCCTGCCGACGTCGGAAACCGTCTGCAGCGTGTACGGGAAGACGCCGATGATGTAGCTGCGCGTCTCCTCCATCTCCTCATGGGTGACCGGCTCGTCCTGGATACGGCGCAGCTCGCCCAGAACTTCGCGGGTGGCGGCGCCCGCCACCTCGGTGCCGACCGCGGTGCTGACTTCGAAGGGGCCGGGTCCCAGCCGCGACGCAAAGCGCGTGCTGGCGCTGTAGGTGTAGCCGTGGCCTTCGCGCAGGTTGAGATTGATGCGGCTGGTGAACTTGCCGCCGAGCAGGGCGTTGAGGAACACGATCGCGCCGCGATCGGGGTGGGGCCGCGGCACCCCGACGTGCCCCAGCCGCAGCTCGGTCTGGGCGGCGCCCGGACGATCGACGATGTAGATCTGCACGCCCGCGAGCGGCGCCGGCCGGATGTCCGGAACGTCGATTCCCGCACCGCTGGCGCCAGGGGCGGTTCCGGCGCTGCCGGCGCTGCCGCCGGCACTGGCGGCGCCCCCGGCTGCCTGTGCCAGTGCCTGTGCGGCTTGCTCGAGCAGCACTTCCGGATCGAGATCGCTGACCGCGATCAGGGTCGCGGCGGGCAGCAGGTAGCGCTCGCGATAGAAGCCCGCGACCTGTTCGCGGTCGAGCGCCGAGACCGTGGCCGCGGTGCCGAGGGGGGTGTTGGCGTAGACGGTGCCGCGATAGACGGCCGCCGCCAGCTGTTCGTCGGCAAGGGCAGACGGTTGATGGCGCCGGCGCACCAGCTCGGTCAGCCGCAGCCGCCGCACGCGCTCGAACTCTGCTGGCGGGAACGCCGGCGCGGCCACCACGTCGCCCAACAGCCGCAGGCCGGCCTGGGCGTGCTGCGACAGCACCAGCAGACCGGCGTAGCCGACGTTCCAGTCGGCGCCGGTGGCGAGCTGCCCGCCCAGGACCTCGATGCGGTCGGCGACCTGGATGGCGTTCATGCCGCCCGCGCCCTCGTCGAGCAGGCCGCCGGTGAGGGTTGCCAGGCCGGCGCCGCCGGGCGGGTCGTGCTGGGCGCCCGCGGGAGTCAGCAGCTCCAGGCTGAGCAGGGGGCGGCCCGGCATCTGCGCGACATAGGCGGAGATTCCCATCGGCAGGCGGCGGTGCACGAAGGCGGGAAAGGGCGCCGGTTCGATCGTGCCGGCGGGCGGCGGCGCGGCGCGGTTGATGGCAGCCGCCTTCGTCATGCGGCGCCGGCCGGTTTGGCCACGACCGTCACCACGGCCCGTTGCTCGGCGGCCAGGTAGCCGGCGGCGATCTCCTGCACGTCGTCGCCGGATAGCTGCTGGTAGATGTCGGCCTGCCTGGCGAGGAGGCCCGGATCGTCGAAGTAGGTGGTGAACTGCGACAGGGCGTCGGCGCGGTTGCTGAGCAGCTCGAGGCCGGTCCAGAAGTCCGTCAGGATGCGGTTTTTTGCTCCCGTCAGCTCTTCGGCGCCGGGCGGCGTCGCGGCGGCGCGCTGCAGGTGCTCGGCGAGCGCCTGCTCGATCGCCGCAGGTTCGACGCCGGGGCGCGCCGTGGCGACCACCATGAAATCGCCCACCGCTTCGAACGGATTGGCATAGGCGGTGACGTCCTGGGCGATCTGGCGCTCGTACACCAGGTCGCGGTAGAGACGGCTGGACTTGCCGCTGGCAAGGAGCGCTGCCAGGAGGTCGGCGGCGTACCACAGATGGTGGCCGAAGGCCGGGATGCGGTGCGACATGTAGACCCTGGGCAGCGGCACGTCGTCGACCAGCACCGAGCGGCGCTCGCCCGCGAGCGGCGGCGGATGGCTCACGCTTGCCGGCAGCGGCGGCAGCGGCGGGCCGGCCGGGATGTCGGCGAAGTACGCCTGCACGCGGTCGAGCGCCGCCTCCGGCTCGAAGTCGCCGGCCAGGGTGAGCACCGCGTTGTTGGGCGTGTAGTAGGTGCGGAAAAAGGTGCGCACTTCGTCCAGGGTGGCGGCGGCGATGTCGTCCATGTAGCCGATCACCGGCCAGTGATAGGGGTGGGGCGACGGGTAGAGCTGCTCGCGCAGCAGCTCGCCGGCGCGGCCGTAGGGCTGGTTCTCGATGCGCTGGCGGCGCTCGTTCATCACCACCTGGCGCTGCGTCTCCAGGTTTTCGGCGGTGATCGCGGGCAGCAGGAACCCCATGCGGTCGGATTCCAGCCACAGCCCCAGGTCCAGCTGGTTTGCCGGCAGCGTCTCGAAGTAGTTGGTGCGGTCGTACCAGGTCGAGCCGTTGGCGACGCCGCCGACCTGCTGCACGTAGCGGAAGTGCTCGTTGGTGCCGACGTGCTCGCTGCCCTGGAACAGCATGTGCTCGAACAGGTGGGCGAACCCGGTGCGGCCGGGGCGCTCGTTCTTGGAGCCGACGTGGTACCACAGGTTGATCGTCACCAGCGGCAGGGCGCGATCCTGGTGGAGGATCACCCGCAACCCGTTGGCCAGGGTATGGCGGGTGAACGAGGCCTCCGCGATCACGGCAGTCGAATGCATAGGTCGGGTGTTCGGGCGGCCGATGCGGCCTGCGGCAACCCGTCACCGACCTGGGTCGCGGCTGTGACGGGGCAGTGTATGGACCCCCCGCCGAGGTGTCAAGGCGGCGCCGTGTCCCAGCGGGCGCCCGGTATGCGCATCCAGATAGGGGGGCAAATGACGGAAATCCATCGACGGCGCATCCTTGTCTTCTGCTGCGGTATGGCGTGCTCGGCCTCCATGGCGCTGGCGCAGGGGCGCTGGACCTGGGTCAGCCCGTTGCCGCAAGGCAACGAGCTGAAGAAGGCCATCTTCGCCGCCGGTCAGTACGTCGCCGTCGGTGATCTGGGTGCGATCGTTACCTCGGTCGACGGCTCCAACTGGACGACGCAAGACTCCGGCACCACGGACGAGCTGTGGGATGTCACCTGGGGCGACGGTCAATACGTCGCCGTGGGCGAGGCGATCGTGACGTCGCCGGATGCCCGTCACTGGACGGTGCGCAAGTCGGGGTTCCGCTATCCCCTGCACGGCGTCGCGTATGGCAACGGCCGCTTCGTCGCCGTCGGCGCGTTGCAGCTGTGGTCGCGCGACGGCCGCAGTTGGACGGTGGAGAAGCGGCGGCCTCGGTCCTTTCTCGACGGCGTGGCGTTCGGCAAGGGGCGGTTCGTCGCCGTGGGCAGTTTCGGCGGCATCGAGACCTCGGTCGACGGTCGCCGGTGGACGGCTCGGCGGGGGACGAAGAAGTCTCTCTGGGGGATCGCCTACGGCGACGGCCGCTTCGTCGCCGTGTCGCCGGAATACAGCGCCGGCAGCCGCGGCGCGATCCTGACGTCGCGGGATGGGATTCGCTGGACCCTCCAAAAGGCGGGCACCAGGAGGAGCGCCATCGACGCCGTGGGTGTCGCCTATGGCGGCGGTCGTTTCGTCGCCGTGGGACTCGAGGGCGAGATCCTGGCCTCGGCGCACGGCCAGGTCTGGCATGCCGTCGCGGCGCCGGAGGCGGCAAAATCACTGGCGTCGCTGCGCAGGGGGGGCCCCTTGGATGGCATCTCCTATTGCGATCGGCAGTTCGTGGCGGTGGGCTGGGCCGGCGCCATCTTCACCTCGCCGGATGGCAGCGTCTGGACGCCCCGTACCGTCACCAAGGTCGAGGCACCGCTGGACGTGGCGTTCGTCGGCGACCGTTTTGTCGGCGTCGGCAAGAACGGCACGATCGAGGATTCCGCCGACGGCGAATCCTGGACGGTGCAGGATTCAAAGACCAGGGCAGATCTCGTCGGTATTGCCAGCGGCGCGGGTCACACCGTGGCCGTCGGGATTGGTGACGATAGCGCCGTCGTCGTCACCGCGACCGATGGCGGCGCCTGGCAGCCGCAGACCATGAAGGCGATCTGCCCTTCCTGCAGCATCCTGCGCGCCGTCGCTTTCGGCAACGGTCGCTTTGTCGCCTGCGGCGATCCCGCGACGATCCTGTCCTCGCCGGACGGCTCGGTCTGGACGCGCGAGGCTTCCGACGTCACCGACGATCTGTCGGGGCCGCATGGGCACACTGCGGAGCACCTGCGCAGTATCGCCTACGGCGACGGACAGTTCGTGATCGTGGGCGATGAGGGCTCCATGCTGACCTCGCCCGACGGCAAGATCTGGACTCCAAGGATCACGCCGGGAGCGATTCGGCGCTTCGCCGCGGTGACCTGGCACGACGGCACCTTCGTCGCCACGGGTTCGTTCGGCACGTTGTGGATCTCGCGCGACGGCGTTGCCTGGCACGAGGCGGGATCTTTCGTCGACGACATCCTCAGCGGCTTGCAGGGCCTGACCTATGGCGATGGCCAGTTTGTCGGCGTCGGCTTCGGCACCATTCGCACCTCGACCGATGGCGTCACCTGGCTCGAGCGCAGGGCGATTCCCGCCGCGGATCTCAATCGCATCGCCTATGGCAACGGCCGCTTCGTCGCGGTGGGCAACGGCAACGTCCTGGTGTCGCGCGCCGAGACGGCGAGCGATTCCGCCGCGCCGCCGCCGCCGCCCTGAGCCGCGCCGAGCCCGCAGGGCCAACGCTCGCCAGCCGTGGTCCGTACACCTGGCAGAATCACCACGGTTTGGGATTGAGCGACTGGGCGCGCTCCGGCCCTGGCAAAGGAGATGGGATGAAATCGATGCGCCGCAGGATCGTGGGTTGCCTCACACTCGCCTGGGGGCTGCCGCTCGCCGCCGCCGGGTCCGCTGCCGTCCCGCCGGTGCCGTTGGGCGACGCCTTCCCGCTGAATCCGGGCGAGGTCTGCAGCGGTGCCAAGCCGTGCTCGTTCGATGCGCCGGTGGTCGTGGGCTCGCCCGGCGGCGGGATCCTGGGGGCCTGGGTGAAGCACAACGACAGCAGCGACGGAACGCTGTTTGCGCGCGCCTACCGGTCCAGCGGGGCGGCGGTGCAGGCCGCGGCGCAGGTGAGCGACGCGCTGGCGGTGTATGCGGCCGTGGCGGGCCAGCCCGCGGCTGCCTGCGACCCCGCCGGCGACTACCTGGTGACGTGGGGCAACCGGACGCAGGCCAACGGCGACGTGGTTCTGCGCCGGCTGAGCCCGCAGGGCGCCCCGGTTGCGCCGGCCGTCGACCTGGCTCCCGCCCCCGCCGGATTCGACGGCGGCGATACGCCCAGCAGCTTCGCCTATGGCATCCTTTCGCGAGCCCCGGACGGCTCCTTCATCGTCGTCTGGGAGGACGAGGGCCCCACCAGCGGGCGCCTGGTCGGACGCCACGTCGACGCCTTCGGGGCGCCCCTGAGCGACGAATTCGAGATCGCCGCCGGCCTGGCCCTGGGCGAGCAGCCGTCCGTCACCCACTACGGCACGACCGGCACCTTCCTGGTCGCCTGGGTGCTGAACCACCACCTCTACGCCCGCCGCTACGCTCCCGCCGCGACGCCTTAGCAGACCGTTCGCCTCATCCCTGGCGGCGCCGCCGGCCCGTGGCGGTGGTGGGACGCGCTACGATCGGCGGATGAGCATGCCTCCCGGCCCGTCGGCGGAGCGCGGCGGCGGGGCGGCCGGCCGCGGTGGGCTCGCCGCGGCCGGGCCGCCGGCGGACGACCCGGCGTCCTTGGACGGCCGGGCGCCGGCGCGGCCGCGATGGTGGGCGGTGGCGGTGCCGCTGGCGCTGGCGGCGGCGGTGCAGCTGGTGCTCAGCCTGCGGGTCGGGTTCTTTACCGGCGACGACGTGGAGGTGCTGGAGACGGCGCTGGTGCCGGTCGGCTTTGCCTATCGGCCGTGGGCCATCCGCAACCTGCTGTTTCCGCGGCTGCTGGTGTCGCCGGTGCTGCTGCTGGCGCGGGCGGCGGGGGTGGCGGACAACCTCGACCTGGTGCGGCTGGCCGTGCTGCCCTTCGTCGTCCTGACGCTGTGCAACGCGCTCCTGGTGTACCGGCTGGCGCTGCGGCTGTGCGACCGGCGGGTGGCGACGGTCGCCGCGGGGGCGTTCGCACTGCACTGGCTGCCGCTCGTCTACGGCGGCACGGTCTACCCGCGGACCGCCGGGACGACCTGCATCCTGGCGGCGGCGTTGCTGCTGGCGGGCGGCGGCCGCGACCTGGGGCGCGGCTGCGGCGCCGGCGCCCTGATCGCGCTCGCTTTCGCGGACCGCTACAGCGAAGCGATCTACCTGGCGCCGCTGGGCGCCTACGTGCTGGTCGCCGGGGGGGCGGCGGCGGCGCGCCTGCGGCGTCTGGCCGGGCTGGGCCTGGGCTTCGCCGGCGGCGTGGCGGTGACGTCCGGCCTGTGCGACCTGTGGTTCTGGGGCAAGCCGTTCGCGAGCCTCCTGGCGTTCGGCCGCTTCACGCTGGTCGAGACCAGCGAAACCGCCGGCGTCGCCTTCCAGCCGGCGCTGTGGTACCTCCAAAATGCCTGGCAGTGGCTGCCGCCGACGCTGCTGCCCTTGCTGGTCGCCGCCCGCCGCCGCGCCGGCCTGCGCCTGCCCTGGCTGATGGCCTCGCTGCCGGTGCTGCTGCTGTCGGCGATCCACCACAAGGAGCTGCGCTATTTACAAGGCGTGGTGCCGTTCCTGGCCATCCTGGTCGCCGCCGGCGTGGTGCAGCTTTGGAGAGCCGGCCAGGCCGTGCGGAGTGGCGGTCAGGCGTGGAAGATCGCGGCGCGGATCGGGTGGACGGGGCGCGGCCGCCGGGTGTGGGTGGCGGCTCTGCTGGGCGCGTCGCTGCTGCTGTCGCTGGCGACGGCGGCCGCCGTGGTGCGCGAAAAGACCGTCACCGCCGTGGACGCGGCGCTGGCTCTGCGGCGGCGGCCGTCGGTGAGCCTGGTGGCGCTGTCGCAGCCCTGGTGCTTCGGCGATCGGCTCTTCCTGGCCGATGGCGTCACGGTGTTGCCGATGACCGTGCCGCCGCTGCCGCGGCAGGTCCGCGCCGCGCTCGGCACCGCCGATACGCTGGGGATCTTCGCCGCCAACCTGGCGCGGGTGCCCAGCCTGGCCGCTGCCGTCGCGGGCGCGGCGCCCGGCCAGGTCCAGTGGTTCCGCTCCTGGTGGAGCGAGCCGGTGATCCTGCTCGACCGTCCGGGGGTCAGTGCGGGGCGGCGACCAGGTCCTGGTCTTCGGGGTGGCGGTTCAGGTAGGCCTTGACGAAGGGGCAGGTGGGCACGATGTGCTCGCCGCGCGAGCGGGCGTCCGCCAGGACGCCGCGCACCAGGGCTTCGCCGGCGCCGCGGCCGCGCAGCGCCACGGGCACCTCGGTGTGCTGCAGGTCGATGGTGTGGGGGTCGACCACCGCGAAGCGGATGTGAGCTTCGTGCCCGTCCACCAGGGCGACATACTTGGCGTGATGGTCGTCTCGTTGGACTTGCAGGTCCATGCGTCCTCCTGGCCGCCGGCTGGTGCGGCCGCGGCATGCGGCGTCACGATGCGGCGGCGGCGCGCCGGCGTGCCCCCGGCGAGCGAGCGGGGCACCGGCCCAGCATAGCCCGGCTGGCCGCTCAGGGGGCCGGCGACAGGATGCGGGCCAGGCGGAAGCCGGTGCGCTGGCTGGCATAGCCGGGCTGGGCGTTGTCGCGGCTGGCGGAGCGGCAGTGCTGGGCGTCGTTGTCCCAGCTGCCGCCGCGCAGGACGCGCGGCGCCGCCGGGCTGGGCGTTGCCAGGGGATCGGTCTGCGGCTCCTCGCCGTACCGCGCGTAGGCGTCCTCCACCCACTCCTGGACGTTGCCGTACATGTCGTACAGGCCCCAGGGGTTGGGTTCCAGGGAGGCGGCCGGCAGGGTGTGCCAGCCGGCGGGGCGGCTGGCGGACCGGCAGTTGCCGAAGCGCGGGAGCTGCGGCGGGTCGTCGCCAAAGCTGTAGCGCCCGGTGCTGCCGGCGCGCGCGGCATACTCCCATTCGGCCTCGGTGGGGAGCCGGAAGAGGGCGGTGCCCGCCAGCTGGTTGAGCTGCTGGACGTAGGTTTGCGCGGCGTTCCAGGAGACGGTGTCGACCGGCAGGTTGGGGCCGCGGTCGTGGCTGGGGTTGGCGTGCATCACCGCCTGCCACTGCGCCTGGGTGACCTCCGTCATCTGCATGCACCAGGCGGACAGCGTGACCTCGTGCACCGGCCCTTCGTCGGCGCCCTGCCGGCTGGCGCGGGGGCCGCCAGGGGCGCCAGGATCGCCGCGAGCGGCTCCCATCTGGAAGGTGCCCGGACCGATCCTGCGAAACCGCAGGTCCTGCACGCCGAGCCGCTCGAGCGCCGGTGGCACCTCGCATCCCGGGCTCGAAGCCGGCAGCGCGGCGGCGCGGCCCCCCGGCACGGGGCGTGGGCCTGGCGCGGACAGGGGCCGCCAGCCAGCCAGCCAACCCCACCAGGCCGAGGCCGCGACGAGCAGCAGGCCGATCGACGCGATGAGCTGGCGAGCCCAGCCCCGGCGCCGGCGCGCGCGGTCCACGCCCTGGTCGTCGTGCGGCAGCGGAGCGCCCTGTGCTGCTGCCGGCGGCGCCTCCGCCGGAGATCCGGCGGTCTCCCCCGGCGGCGGCAGCGGCGCGAACAGGTCGAACAGGTCTCCGTCGGGCGCTCGCAGGAAGAGGACCGGCGCGGCCCAGGCGTTTGGCTCGGACGCGCCTCCCAGGCTGGCGCGGGCTCTGGCGACCGCCAGGTCCACCGGCGTGCCGCCTGCCAGAGCGGTGTACATGCGTTCGGAAAAGCGGATGGCGGTCGCGTCGCGGATGCGAAACTGGATCGCCACCAGCGCGGGGATCGCCTGGTAGGAAAGACCCTGCGCCAACCCGGCGAAGGCGTCGTCGGCGGCGCCCTGGGCGGTCTCGCAGGCGTTGAGGACCAGCAACCGCAGGCTCGGATGGCGCGAGAACGCTGCCTGGATCTCGAGCTCGCCGACCCGGGCAGCGGTTCCGGTCGGGCCTTCGAACATCAGGAAGGCCCTGCGCGCAGCGGCATCGAACGCGCCATGACCCATGAAGTGGAGCACGTGGCAGGGCGGCGAGCCGGTGTCGGGCTCGGCGAGGCGGTGCCAGATCTCCTGCCAGGTCGCGTGCCGGCAGCATTCGATCGCCACCAGCCCGGCGTTTTCCAGGTCGCCCAGGTGGCTCTCGATCTTCGCCCTTTCGCCGTCCAGGTCGAGCCGCGGCAGGTCGCGCGGGCAGGCGAGCGCCAGCAGGATGCGCAGCGGCGGCGTCGGGCGGAGGCGCTCCAGGGGAATGCAGCCGCGCGGCGCCCGCACCACGATGACTTCGTCGATCAGCGTCAGGAATCGGTTGCGCTCGGGATCGTAGAGATACTCCCAGGGGAGCGCCGCCAGCTCGGGGACGTCGCTCAGGGTGAGCCGCAGCCGCAGCCGCTCCTCCCTGGCGCAGGAGCGATCGAGACAGCGCGCCCACAGGGTCCTCAGGTTGCGCGGGAAGGCGAGGTCGAAGAGAAAGGTACCGATCTGCTTCGGATCGCCGGCCGGGTGCTCCCGCACGTCGCGCCGCGGACCGGCATGCCGCCCCGCCGGCGTGCGCGGAATCTGGAACGGCGGCGGCAGGGTGAAATCCGCCGTGTCGCCGACGCCCCACCGCTGGCATTCGACGCGCGCGCGGCAGCGTCGCTGGCCGATTTTCTCGACGGTCAGATTGAAATCGGCGATTTCGCGGGCCTTGGCGGGCGGCGACACGGCAGGAAGACACCCCCGGCGGGGTCGTCGGGTTAGCGCCGGGCCGGCGCGGCCGGCGTGGCCGCGGGGCGCGCGACCCGGCGGGGGCGGAGCGATCAGCTGCCGAGCAGGCGGCGGAGGCTGGCTGCCAGGGCTGCCACGGCGGGTGGGCGGACGATCGAGTAGTGGTCGCCCGGCAGGGTCTGGATCTCGGTGCCGGCGCCGGCGAGCGCGGCCCAGGCGTCCGCGGGGTGGGTGCGGGCGCGGCCGGCGGCCGCGGTGGAGCGCCGGGATGCCAGCAGCAGGGTGAGCGGGCCGGGGGCGGCGACGGGGCGGTAGCGGTCGAGCGCCCGGCGCGTGGTCTGGAAGAGGGCGAACAGGCGCTCCACCTCGCCGGCCGCGAGCTCGGCCGGCAGCAGGCCGGCGCTGTGCGCGGCATCGACCAGGCGGGACAGGGGGACGTCCGCGGCGAAGGTGGCGTCGAGCCGGGCGAGCTGTGCCGCGCCGCCGGACACCAGGCAGAGGTCGCGCAGGAATTCCTTTTTGAGCTGCGCCGCGGCGGTCGCCCGCGGCGCCGCGGCGCGCCGGAGCGCGGCGGGATCGATCAGCACCAGAGGCTGGACGGGGCGCCCGGCGGCGCGCAGCTGGCGCGCCATCTCGTAGGCGATGGCGCCGCCCAGCGACCAGCCGCCCAGGGCGTAGGGGCGGGGCGGCGCCCCGGGCGCGGCTGGCGGCGGCAGCGCCGCCACGTAGTGGGCGGCCAGCGTTTCGATCGTCGGCTCGGGCCCCAGGTCCACAAGCTCGGGCAGCTGCAAGCCGTAGAACGGCTGCGCGGGGCCCAGGGCGCGGGCCAGCTCGGCGTAGCACAGGACGTTGCCGCCGGCGGGATGGACGCAGAACAGGGGCCGCACCGGAGCCGCCGGCGCGTCGGCCGGCGCCGGGCCGGCGGCGGGGGTCAGCTCGACCAGGGCGGTGCGGCGCGCCGGTGTGGCCTGGGCGTCGGTTTGCAGCAGGGCGGCCAGGCCGGCGACCGTGGGGGCGCGCAGCAGCGCGGCCAGGGGCAGGTCGCGTCCGAAGGTGTCGCGAATCCGCGCCGCCAGGCGCAGGGCGAGCAGCGAGTGGCCGCCGAGGGCGAAGAAGTTGTCGTCGACGCCCACCGCCGGGCAGGCCAGGACGGCGCGGAAGAGGTCCGCCAGGGCGTGCTCGGCCGGCGTGCGCGGCAGCGCTCGGACACCGCCGTCGCCGCCGTCGCCGGCTGCCGGCGAGGGATCGGGCAGCGCCTTGCGGTCCAGCTTGCCGTTGGCGTTGAGCGGCAGGGCGTCGATGAGCATGGTTTCGGCCGGCACCATGTAGGCGGGAAGCCTGGCCGCCAGGGCCTGGCGCAGCTCGGCGAGGAGCGCCGTGCCGGCGGCGCCGGCGGCGCGCTCCGGCCGCGCCACCACGTAGCCCACCAGGCGATCGTCGCCGCCGCGGTCGCGCACCGCCGCCGCCGCCGCCCGCACGTCCGGGTGGGCGGCGAGCGCCGCCTCGATCTCGCCCAGCTCGATGCGAAAGCCGCGCACCTTGACCTGGCCGTCGAGGCGCCCCAGGAACTCGACCACGCCGTCGGCGCGCTGGCGGGCCAGGTCGCCGGTGCGGTAGAGGCGGCTGCCTGCCTCGTCGGGCGAGGCGAAGGGGTTGGGCACGAACGCCGCGGCGGTCAGCTCCGGCCGCCCCAGGTAGCCGCGCGCCAGGCAGGAGCCGGCGATGCACAGCTCGCCGGACGCGCCGGGCGGCACCGCGCTCAGCGCGCGGTCGAGCAGGTGGAGGCTGGCGCCGGCGATCGGCCGGCCGAGCGGCACGGTCTGGCCCGGCGACTCGGCGCCGCAGAGCCATTCGGAGACCGACACGGCCGCCTCGGTGGGGCCGTAGCGCGCGACGAGCGCCGGCGCCGGCTGGGCCATGGCGGCGTGGTAGCGCGGCGGCAGGTCGCCGGGCACGCGGTCGCCGCCGGTCACCAGGCGGCGCAGCCAGCGGTTGGCGCGGAACGCGGGCTCGGCGAGCAGCACCGGCCAGAGCGCCGGCGGCAGGGTGAGGTTGGTCACCCGCTCGCCGGCGAGCAGGCTGGCGAGCGCGCCGGCCTCCTGGTGCCGCTCGGGCGGCACCACCAGCACGGCGCCCCCCATCCACAGCGGCGCGAAGATCTCCACCACCGAGATGTCGAAGGCGAGCCGCGTGCGCTGGAGCACGCGCGCTCCCGGCGCCAGGTCGGCGGCGACCTGGTAGCGCAGGCGGTTGACCACGGCGCGGTGTGACACCACGACGCCCTTGGGCCTGCCCGTCGAGCCGGAGGTGTACAGCACGTAGGCCGGGTGGTCGGGGTGCGGCTCCCCCGCCGCGGCGGCAGCGGCCGCCGCGGTTGGCCGGGGAGGCCGCGGGCGCCGGCCCGGCGCCGGCAGGGCGGCCGGCGCGCCGGGCCGGTCGAGCGGCACGGCGCGGGCGGCGGCGCCAAAGCGCCCGGCCAGCGGCTGGTCGGCCAGGACCAGCCGCACTCCGGCGTCGGCCGCCATGCCCGCCAGGCGCTCGGCGGGCAGGGTCGGGTCGAGCGGCAGGTAGGCGCCGCCCGCCTTCAGCACCGCCAGCAGCGCCACGATGAGCGCGAACGACGGCTCGCCGCAGATGCCGACGACCTGCTCCGGGCCGACCCCCAGCCGGCGCAGCTGCGACGCCAGGCGCTCGACGCGGCCGGCCAGCTGGCCGTAGCGCAGCGTGCGCCCGCGCCGTCCGTTGCCGGCGGCCGCGGCGCCGCATTCGACCAGCGCCACCGCCTGCGGATGGCGCGCCGCGTGCCGCTCGAACGGCTGGTGCACCAGGTCGTCGCCGCCGGCGGCCCAGGCGGAGGAGTTCCATTCGATCGTCACCTGGTGCCGCTCGGCGGGGAAGAGCAGCGGCAGGTCGTGGGTGCGCGCGCCGCCGCCGCCGGCGGCGGCCAGGCCCGCGAGCAGGTTGCACAGGTGTCCGGCCAGGCGTTCGACGGTCGCCGGCTCGAACAGGTCGGCACGGTACTCCAGGCCGCCGGCCAGGTCGCCGCCCGTCTCGCGCAGCGCCAGGGTGAGGTCGAAGCGCGCCGCGAGCGTCGGGGCCGGCATCTCGGCGAGGCGCAGGCCGGCGACGGCGGGCAGCGCGGGCGGCGCCTGCTGCAGGGCGAGCATCGCCTGGAACAGCGGCGTCCGCGACAGGTCGCGAACCGGCTGCAGGTCGCCGACCAGCTGTTCGAACGGCAGCTCCTGGTGGGCGTAGGCGTCGAGCGCGGTGGCGCGCACCCGCTGCAGCAGCTCGCCGATCGCCGGGTTGCCGCCCAGGTCGAGGCGCAGCACCAGGGTGTTGACGAAAAAGCCGACCAGCCCTGCGGTCGCCGGGTGGCCGCGGCCGGCGACCGGCGTGCCCAGGGTGAGGTCGTGCTGGCCGCTGTAGCGGCCCAGCAGCAGGCCGAATCCGGCGGTGAGCGCCATGAACAGGGTGACGTTCTGGTCGCGGCAGAGCCGCCCCAGTGCGGCGGCGAGGGGGCGGGAGACGGCCAGGGGACGCACCGCCCCGCGTCCGCTCGGCACGGCGGGGCGCGGCCGGTCGGTCGCCAGCTGCAGCGGCGGGGCGCCGGCCAGGCGGCGGCGCCAGAAGTCCAGCTCGCCGGCGATCACGGCGGCGGAGAGGCGGCGGCGCTGCCAGGCGGCAAAGTCGGCGTACTGGATCGCCAGCTCCGGCAGGCGCGCGGCGGCGGGGCTGACCGCCGCCAGGGCCTGGTACTGCACCGCCAGCTCGTGCACCAGCAGGCGGATCGACCAGCCGTCGCTGACGATGTGGTGCATCGCCAGCAGCAGCACGTGCTCGCCGTCCGCCAGGCGCAGCAGCGCCGCCCGCAGCAGCGGCGCGCGGCGCAGGTCGAAGGGACGCCGGCCGAAGGTGACCGCCAGCCGCTCGGCTTCGCGGCGCGCGAGGCGCCGTGCCGCGGCCAGGTCCACCAGCGGCAGGGCGAGCCGGGCGTCGTCGTCGATCACCTGCACGGCGTCGCCGTCCGCGGTGGCGCGGAACGCGGTGCGCAGCGATTCGTGGCGGCGCAGGCAGGCGGCCAGGCTGCCGGCCAGCGCCGCGGGCGACAGCGGGCCGTGCAGCGACACCGCCATCGCCAGGTTGTAGATGGCGTTGCCGGGCGCGAGCCGCTCCAGGAACCACAGCCGCTGCTGCGCGAACGACGGCGCCATCTCGGCTCTGGGCGCGCTGCGCGCCAGGCGCGGGATGGCGTCGCCGGCGCGGCCGTCCGCCAGGCGCGCCGCCAGCTCCGCCGGCGTCGGCGCCTCGAACAGGGTGCGGATCGGCAGCTCGCGGCCGAGCTCGGCGGCGACGGCGGCGATCAACCGCATGCCGAGCAGCGAGTGGCCTCCCAGCTCGAAGAAGTTGTCGTGGATGCCGACGGCGGCGACGCCGAGGAGGCGGCCGAAGATCTCGACCAGGCGCGCCTCGGCAGCGGTGCGCGCGGCCGCCCGCGGCGCCGCCGGGGCGGCGGGGGTGCCGGCGGCAGGGTCGGCGGCCAGGCGGGCCAGCGCGCGGCGGTCGAGCTTGCCGGTCGGCGTGCGCGGCAGCGCGGCGAGCTCGACGACGGTCGCCGGCACCATGTACTCCGGCAGGCTGCGCCGCAAGGCTCGCCGCAGGTCGGCGGCGGCGATGGTGGCACCGGCGCGCGGGGTGACGCAGGCGGCCAGCTGCCAGCCGCCGTCGCGCGCCTCGATCGGCACCACCGCGGCTTCGCGCACCTCCGGCAGGGCGGCCAGGCGGGCTTCCACTTCCGCCGGCTCGACGCGGAAGCCGCGGATCTTGCACTGGCGGTCGGCGCGCCCGGCGAAGGCGACCTCGCCGTCAGGCAGGAAACGGCCCAGGTCGCCGGTGAGGTACAGCCGCTCGCCGGGCACGCCGCCCAGCGGGCAGGGGGCAAACTTCTCCGCCGTGAGCGCGGCGTCGTCCAGGTAGCCGAGCGCCAGGTGGGGGCTGCGCATGACGATCTGGCCCAGCTCGCCGATGCCGGCCAGGTCGCCGTGGCGGCCGCAGACCAGCAGCTGCGCGTCCTGCATGCCGCGGCCGAGCGGCAGCACCTGGTGCGCGCCGCGGCGGTCGCCGCCCGCCTCCAGCGCGTCGGGGTCCGCCACGTGGTAGGCGAGCGCCCGCTGGGTTTCGGTGGCGCCGTACAGGTTGAGGCAGACCGCCCGCGGCGCCAGGCGGCGGATGCGCGCGGCGTCGCGGCGCGCCAGCGCTTCGCCGATCCACATCACGCAGCGCAGGTCGGGCAGCGGCGCCACGGCGCCGCCCGGCGGCGGCTCCGCGATCACCTGCGACAGCGCCGGCGTGAGGTTGGCGACGGTGATCCGCGCCGTCGCCATCCAGGCGGCCAGGCGGCCCGGTTGGGTGATGGCGTCGGCATCGGGGATGACGATCGCGGCCCCCAGGCAGAGCGGCGTGAAGATCTCGCGTTGCAGCGGGTCGTGCGGCAGCGCCGACAGCATGGCGAAGCGGTCGGCCGCCGACAGGCCGAAGCGCTGCCGCATCCACGGCAGGAAGTGGGTCAGCGAGCCGTGGCGGCCGAGGATGCCCTTGGGGGTGCCGGTCGAGCCGGAGGTGAAGCCGATGCACGCCAGGTCGTCGGCGCCGGGCTGCCGTTGCCGCGGCGCGCCGGCGGCGCGCGGCGCGATGGGCGGCTGTGCCGCGAGCCAGGCCCGCAGCGCCGCGGCGCCGCCCCGCGGCAGCACCCAGCGCGGACAGCCGGCGGCGGCGAGCCACGCCGCCACGTCCGGCGGCGGCTCGCCGGCGGCGGCCAGTCCCAGCCAGGCGCGCGGTTGCGCCAGGCGCAGGATCGTCAGCTGGCGCGCCGGCGGATAGGCGGGATCGAGGATGAAGAACGCGGCGCCCGCCGCGAACGTCGCCAGCAGCGCCGGCACCAGCGGTGCGCTGCGGTGGGCGTAGATCGCCACCCGGTCGCCGCCGCCGACGCCTGCCGCGGCGAGCCGCAGCGCCAGCAGGCGGGCGGCGTCGTGGACCTCGCCGCGGCTCCAGGTGGCGGCGCCGTCCTCGATCGCCGGCCGGTCGGGGTCGCGCCGCGACTGCTGGGCGAACAGCTGGTCGACCGCGCCGTGCCAGGTGGCGTCCAGCGCCTGCGCCGGGTCGGCGGGGTCGGGCAGCACGGCCGCGGCGCCGGCGGTGACCAGCGACAGCCGCGCGATCGCTGCGTCGGGGTGCGCCGCGGCCTGGGCGACGACCGCCGCGATCTGCGCCAGCAGGTCCGTCATGCGCGGCGCGTCGAACAGGTCGGCGTTGTACACCAGCTCGATCGCGATCGCGCCGTCGTCGCCGGGCGGGCGATCGTCGACGTAGAACGTCAGGTCGAACTTGGCGCGCACCTCGGGCAGCGGCAGGGTGGCGAGGCGCAGGCCGGTCAGGCGGATCTCGCCCGGCGGCAGGTTGAGCAGGTTGAGCATCACCTGGAAGAGCGGCGTCCGCGCCAGGTCGCGCTCCGGGCGGAGCTCTGCGAGCAGCGCTTCGAACGGCACGTCCTGGTGGGCGTAGGCGCCCAGCGCGGCGGTGCGGGCCCGTCCCAGCAGGGTGCGGAAGCTCGGTTCGCCGGAGAGGTCGGCGCGCAGCACCAGGGTGTTGAGGAAGCAGCCGATGAGGGCTTCGGTTTCGACCTGGCGGCGGCCGGCGACCGGCGCGCCGACGGCGAAGTCGAGCTGGCCGCTGTGGCGGTGCAGCACGACTTCCAGCGCGGCGAGCAGGCCCATGAACAGCGTGGCGCCTTCGCCGCGGCAGAGGCCGCGCAGGCGCCGGGCGAGATCGGGGTCCAGGCGCAGCTCGCCGCGGCCGCCGCGGTAGGTCTGTGCGGCCGGGCGTGGGCGGTCGGTGGGCAGGTCCAGGTCCAGGGCCGCCAGGCGGTCGCCGGCCGGGTCCGCCAGCTGGCGGCGCCAGTAGGCCAGCTCGCCGCGCCGCGCGCCGGCCAGGGCGGCGCGCTGCCAGATGGCGAAGTCGGCGTATTGGATCGGCAGCGGCGGCAGGGTCGGCGCGCGGCGCCGGCGCAGCGCGTCGTACGACTCCGCCAGCTCGCGCACGAAGACGCTCGCCGACCAGCCGTCGGCGGCGACGTGGTGCACCACGGCGACGAAGCGGTGCCGCTCCGCCGCCTGGCGCAGCAGCAGGGTTGCGAGCAGCGGGCCGCGTTGCAGGTCGAGGCGGCGCCCGGCCAGCGCCGCGGTCAGGCGCACGGCCTCCGCCGCGCGCGCCGCGGACGGCAGCGCCGCCAGGTCGGCGAGCGGCAGCGGCGCGGCGTCCGGAGGCGGCGCGACGCGCTGCACCGGCACGCCGGCGGCGACGGCGAAGGTGGTGCGCAGCGATTCGTGGCGGCGGACCACGTGGTGCAGGGCGCCGGCGAGCGCCGGCACGTCGAGCGCGCCGGCCAGCTCGACGGCGAGCGGCATGTTGTAGGTGGGGTCGCCGGGGTCGAGGCGATCGAGGAACCACAGGCGCTCCTGGGCGAACGACAGCGGCAGCTCGACGCCTGGGCGGCGCGGGGCGGCGACCAGCGGTGCCGGGGCGGCGCCGCCGCCGGCCGGGCCGGCGCGCAGCGCCGCGTCGAGCTGCGCCGCGACGGCCGCCACCGTCGGGCGTTCGAACAGGTCGCGCAGCGGCAGCTCCACGGCGCAGCTGCGCCGCAGGCGGGACACGGCGCGGGTGGCGAGCAGCGAGTGGCCGCCCAGGGCGAAGAAGTCGTCGTGGCGGCCCACGTGGTCGCGCCCCAGGAGCTCGCACCACACCGCCGCCACCAGGGCCTCCCACGGGCCGGCGGGCTCGTCGTGGCGGCGCGCGCGGCCGGCGCCGTCGAGGGCGTCGAGGGCGTCGGCGGCGGGGGCCGCGTCGCCCTCCAGGGCGATCAGGCCGCGCAGGCCGGCCTCGACCCCGGCGGCGGGCGCGGCGGCGCCCGCGGTCCCCTCTGCGTGGTGTGCGACCGGCGGGGAGCCGGGCGCGCGGGCCGTGCCGGCGGCGGCGCGCGTCAGGGCGGCGCGGTCGAGCTTGCCGTGGGCGTTGCGCGGCAGCGCGTCCAGAGCGAAGAAGCGCGCCGGGACCATGTGCTCGGGGAGGCGCCGGCGCAGCCAGCGGCGCAGGTTCATGCCGCGCGCGGCGGCGGCCGTGGCGGGCACCACGAAGGCCGCCAGCGCCGCGGCGCCGGCGGCCGGCGCCGTCACCACCGCCACCTCGCGCACGCCGCCGTGGGCCGCGAGCGCGGCTTCGATCTCCGCCGGCTCGACGCGGAAGCCGCGGATCTTCACCTGGCGGTCGAGGCGGCCGAGAAATTCCAGCTGACCGTCCGGCCGCCAGCGCCCGCGGTCGCCGGTGCGGTAGAGGCGCGCGCCGGCGCCGCCCAGCGGGTCGGGCACGAACCGCGCCGCGGTGCGGGCGGGCTCGGACAGGTAGCCGCGCGCCACGCCGGCGCCGCCCAGGGCGATCTCGCCGGCGACGCCGGCGGCTGCCGCGGCGCCCCACCCGTCGAGCACCCGCAGCACCACGCCGGCGAGCGGGCGGCCCAGCGGCACGGAGCCGGGCGCCGCGCCGGTTGCGGTCGCCGCGGGCGTCGCCGGCGCCGCGGCGACGCGATGCACGGTCGCCACGACGGTTGCCTCGGTGGGACCGTAGGTGTTGAACAGCGCCACGCGGCCGCCGAAGCGCCGCTGCCACTGCGCCACGCGGGCCGGCAGCACGCGCTCGCCGCCCAGCACCACGGCGCGGACGCTGGCCGGCAGGCCGTCGCCGTCCGCGGCCGTGGCGGCCTGACAGATCTCGTGCCACCAGGCGGTGGGCAGCGTCAGCAGGGTGACGGCCTGCTCGCGGCAGCGATCCAGAAAGCTGGCGGCGGCGCGGCGCATCGGATCGCTTGCCACCACCAGCGTGGCGCCGCTGGCCAGCGCCGGAAAGATCTCCTCGACGCTCAGGTCGAAGCCGGGGGAGGCGAAGTGCAGCACGCGGTCGCCGGCGCGCAGGCCGTAGGCGCCGGCGGCGGCCCGCACGTAGGAGACCGCGGCGGCGTGCTCGACCAGGACACCCTTGGGCGCCCCGGTCGAGCCCGAGGTGTACATGACGTAGGCGAGCCCGCGGGGGGAGGCGCCCGCGGTGGCATCGGTTGCATCGGGGCGCGGCGCGCCGTCGTCCGCCGCGGCGCCGGCGCCCGCCGCGGCCGCCGGCTGCCGGTCCATGACCAGGATCGGCATCCCGGCGGCGTGCGCGCGCCGGCGCCAGGCGGCCAGGGTGAGGAGCGCCGCCGGGCGGGCGGCCGCCAGGATCGCGCGCAGACGGCCGTCCGGGTGGGCGGGATCGAGCGGCAGGAAGGCGGCACCCGCCTTGAGCGTCGCCAGCTCGGCGAGGACCAGCTGCGGCGAGCAGGGCAGCAGGATGGCGACCGGCAGCTCCGCACCGGCGCCGGCGCGGCGCAGGACGGCCGCCAGGGCCTGGGCGCGGCGCTCCAGCTCGCCGTAGGTCAGGTGGCCCGCGGCGGAAGCGCCGTCGCCGGCGACCGCGACGGCGTCGGGCGCGGCTCGCGCCTGCGCCTCGACCAGCTGGTGCAGGCCCGGCGGGGCGGGGGGCGCTGCCGCCGGGGGCCTCGCCCCACTCCCGCGCCAACTGGTGGCGCTCCGCTTCGCTCAGCAGCGGCAGCGCGCCCAGGTCGCGGTCCGGCTGCTCGACCGCGGCGGCCAGCAGCCGCAGCCAGGCGCCAAGCAGGCGGCGCGCGCTCGCCGGCGCGAACAGGTCGGCGCTGTATTCGAGCTCCGCCCGCAGCTCCTCTCCCGCCGCCGCAACGGTCAGGGTGAGGTCTAACTTGGCGGTCGCGGTGCGCAGCGGCAGCCTTTCGACGGTGAGGCCGGCGGCGAACGGGCTGGGCGCGCCGATCGCGGGCAGGGGGTCGGTCGCGGCGAAGTCGAACAGCACCTGGAACAGCGGCGAATGGCCGAGGGAACGTTGCGGCACCAGCGCCGCGACCAGCTTTTCGAACGGCAGATCCTGGCGCAGCTGGGCGTCGAGCCAGACCTCCCGCACCCGCGCCACGATCTGCCGCATCGTGTCCCACGGCGTCAGGGTGGTGCGCAGCGCCAGGGTGTTGACGAACAGGCCGATCAGCGGCTCGATCTCGACGTGGGTGCGGCCGGCGACCGGCGCGCCGACGCACAGGTCCAGCTGCCCGGTCGCGCGTGCCAGCAGCGCCTTCCATGCCGCCAGGAGCAGCATGGACAGGGTGGCGCCGCCGTGCCGCGCCAGCCGCCGCGCCGCCGCGGCGACCGCCGGCGGCACCTGCAGATGCTCGCTGGCGCCGCGCGCGCTGCGCACCGCCGGCCGCGGCCGGTCGCCCGGCAGGTCGAGCGCCGGCGGCAGCCCTGCCAGCTGCCCGCGCCACCAGGCCAGCTGGCGTTCCAGCGCGTCCCCCGCCAGGTGCCGGCGCTGCCACACCGCATAGTCGGCGTACTGGACCGGCAGGTCGGGCGGAGCTGCCAGGCGCTCGCCGGGCTGCTCGCCGCGGCTGGCGTCATAGAACGCCCGCAGCTCGCCGACCAGGATGCCGCTCGACCAGGCGTCGCTGACGATGTGGTGGACGCTCACCAGCAGGGCGTGGTCGCCGGCGGCGAGCCGCAGCAGCACGGCGCGCAGCAGCGGTCCGCGCGCCAGGTCGAAGGCGCGGCCGGCTTCGGCCTGTGCCAGCGCCGCCTGCTCGGCGGCGCGGCGCGGCGGCGGCAGCGCGGTCAGATCGATCGCCGGCAGCGGGCGGTGCGGCGGCGCCGCCGGCGGCAGGACCCGCTGCACCGGCGTTTCCGCGACCTCGACGAAGACGGTGCGCAGCACCTGGTGACGCCGCGCCACGGCGGCCAGGGCAGCCGCCAGCGCCGCGGCGTCCAGCGCGCCGCGCAGGCGCAGGGCGGCCGCCATGTTGTACAGGGTGCCGCCGGGCTCCAGGCGGTCGAGGAACCACAGCCGCTCCTGCGCAAAGGACAGCGGCAGCGGCCGGTCGCGCGGCGCCGGCAGGATCGGCGGCGGCGGCTCGATCGGCGGGCCGGCGTGCGGCGCCTGTTCGATGCGGCGGGCCAGGGCGGCCACCGTCGGGCTCGCGAAGATCTGCCGCAGCGGCAGCTCGACGCCGAAGCGCTGGCGCACGCGCGCGGCGAGGCGGGCGGCCAGCAGCGAGTGGCCGCCCAGGCCGAAGAAATCGTCGTCCAGGCCCACCGGGTCGACGCCCACCAGCTCGGTGAACAGGGCGGCGACCACCTGCTCGGCGGGCGACACCGGCGGCCGCCGGGCCGGCGCCCGCGGCGTCGCTGCCGCGGCCGGCGGCGGCGGCAGCGCGCGGCGGTCGACCTTGCCGCTGGGCGACAGCGGCAGCCGGTCGAGCCACACGAATGCCGCCGGCACCATGAACGGCGGCAGCCGGGCGGCGAGCAGGCCGCGCAGGTCGGCGGCGTCGGGGCGGGCTGCGGCGCTGTCGTCGTCGGCGGTGTCGGCGGCGGCGTTGCCTGCCAGGTAGGCGACCAGCGCCTCGGGGGCGCCGGCGGCGGCGGCCAGCGGGCGCAGCGCGACGGCGGCGGCGTGCACCGCCGGATGGGCCAGCAGCGCCGCTTCGATCTCCCCCAGCTCGACGCGGAAGCCGCGGATCTTCACCTGGCCGTCGATCCGCCCCAGGTAGTCGACGGCGCCGTCGGGCAGGTGGCGCGCCAGGTCGCCGGTGCGGTACAGGCGCGCGCCGCGCGGCGCCCCGCCGGCCACGCCGGCGAGCGGGTCGGGCACGAAGCGTTGGGCGGTGAGCGCCGGCCGTCCAAGATAGCCGCGGCAGACCTGGACGCCGCCGATCAGCAGCTCGCCGGCGATGCCCTGCGGCACCGGGTCCCCGGCCGCGTCGAGCAGCCGCAGCCAGGTGTTCGCCACCGGGCGGCCGATCGGCACCAGGCGCCGCGCACCGTCCGGTTCCGTCGCCCAGCTGGTGACGTCCACCGCCGCCTCGGTCGGGCCGTACAGGTTGTGCAGCGGCGCCCCGACCGCCGCCGCGTGCTGCTGCATCAGCTGGTAGGACAGCGCCTCGCCGCTCGCCATCACCCGCCGCAGGCTCGCCAGGCCCCCAGGGCTCGCAGCGGTCCCGTCGGGCAGCGCGTCGACGAAGGCGGCGAGCATCGCCGGCACGAAGTGCAGGGTGGTGATCGCCTCGGCGGCGATGGCGTGCCGCAGGTAGGCCGGATCGCCGTGGGCGCCGGGCTGCGCCATCACCAGGCGGGCGCCGGTGAGCAGCGGCCAGAACAGCTCCCAGACCGAAACGTCGAAGCTCCACGGCGTCTTTTGCAGCACCCGGTCGTCGCCCGCCAGGCCGTAGCGCTGCTGCATCCACAGCAGGCGGTTGACGATGCCGCGGTGGGTGTTCATCGTCCCCTTGGGCCGCCCGGTCGAACCCGAGGTGTAGATCACGTACGCCAGGTTGTCCGGCGTCGCCAGGGGCGGCAGGTCGCGCTGGGAGCCGCGCCGCCAGCTGTCGTCGTCCAGCCAGAGCGTGCGCAGCTCCGGCGGCAGCGGCTCGCCCAGGCGCGCGGCGAGCCGGCGCTGGGCCAGCAGCACGTGGGCGCCGCCGTCGGCCAGCATGAAGCGCAGGCGCTCGGGCGGGTAGCCCGGATCGAGCGGCAGGTAGGCGCCGCCCGCCTTGAGGATGGCGACCAGGCCGACCGTGGCGGCGACCGACCGTTCGGCGCAGATCGCCGCCACCGTCTCAGGCCCCACGCCCCAGCGCCGCAGCTGCCGCGCCATCTGGTTGGCGGCGCCGTTGAGCGCGCCGAAGCTGAGGCAGTCGCCGGCCGCGTCGGCCACGGCGATCGCCTGCGGGCTGCGCCGCGCCTGCTCTTCGATCAGCGCGTGCAGGCAGCGCGGGCCGCCGCCGGCCGCGACCCCCCGGCGCTGCCAGTCTTCCCAGGCGACCTGGGTATCGTTCCACTCCAGCAGCTGCTGGCGATCGCTCGCACCGAGCAGCGGCACGTCGTCCAGGCAGCGGCGCGGGTCGCCGGCGAGCGCCTCGAGCAGCAGCCGGTAGTGCGCCGCCAGGCGCTTGATGGTGGCGGCGTCGAACAGGTCGCGGCTGTGCTCGAAGGTCAGCTCCAGGCCGGCGGCGGTGTCCACGGCTTGCAGCGAGAGGTCGAGCTTGGCCGTCGCGGTGTCGATCTCGCGCAGCTCCAGCTGGAGCGTGCCGCCGTCCGGCACGGCGATCGGCGCCACCCGGCGGTCGGCGGCGTTTTGCAGCACCAGCAGGGCCTGCAACAGCGGCGCCGCGGCCAGGTCCCGCACCGGCGCCAGCTCCTCGACCAGCCTGTCGAAGGGCAGCTCCTGGTGCGCGAAGGCGTCCAGGCTCGCCTGGCGCACCCGCGCCAGCATCGCGCCCGCCGGCGGCCGGCCGGCGGTGCTGGCGCGCAGCGCGAGCGTGTTGACGAAGCAGCCGATCAGGCCTTCGATCTCCAGGCGGTCGCGGTTGGCGACGGGCGTGCCCACGACGACGTCCTGCTGGGCCGACCAGCGCGCCAGCAGGGCGGCGAAGGCCGCCAGCAGCGCCATGAACAGCGTCGCGCCGGCGCGCTGCGCCGCCTGGCGCACCTCGCCGGCGAGCGCCGGCGGCACGACGACCACCGTGCGCCCGCCGCGCAGGCTTTGCGCCGGCGGCCGCGGCCGATCGGCGGGCAGCGCCAGACGCGCCGGCGCCCCCGCCAGCGCCAGCCGCCAGTGGCGCAGCGCAGCCTCCAGCCGCTCGCCGGCCAGCTGGGCGCGCTGCCAGGCGGCATAGTCGACGTACTGCACCGGCAGCTCGGCCAGGGCGGGAGCCGCGGCGCCCGCCAGGGCGGGGTAGATGGCCGCCAGCTCGCGCAGGAAGACGCCGATGGACCAGCCGTCGCCCACGATGTGGTGCAGCACCAGGATCAATTGGTGATCGCACGCCCCCAGCCGCGCCACCACGGTGCGCAGCAGCGGCCCGCGCGCCAGGTCGAAGGGTTGGCAGCCCAGCCGCGAGGCCAGCGCCTGCGCCGCGGCGGGCGCCGCCGTCTCCGCCGCCGCGAGGGCGGAGAGATCCACCAACGGCGTGGGCAGTGTGAAGTTCGCCAGCAGCTCTGACATCGGCTGTCCGGCGGCCGCCGGGTACGCGGTGCGCAGCACCTGGTGGCGGCCGGCGATGGCGCGCAGGCTGGCGGCCAGCGCCGCCAGGTTCAGCGGGCCGCGCAGGTGGAGCGCCCCCGCCAGGTTGTAGGCGGCGCTGCCGGGCGCCAGCCGGTCGAGGAACCACAGGCGCTCCTGGGCGAACGACAGCGGCGGCGGCGCGGCCGGCAGCCGTCGCGGGATGGGCGCCGGCGCGTCCGGCAGGCGTTGGGCGAGGCGCGCCGCCAGCCGCCGCACGGTGGGATGCTCGAACTGCTCGCGCAGCGCCAGCTCGCCGCCGGTGGCCGCGCGCAGGCGCGCCGTCACCTGGGCGGCAAACAGCGACTGCCCGCCCAGGGCGAAGAAGTCGTCGTCGGCGCCGACGGGCGCGACCCCCAGGACCTGCTGCCAGATGCCGGCGATCAGCTGCTCCAGGCCGGGCCGCGGCGCGGCGAAGGCGGGGCGGTCGCCGTCCGCGCCGGGCGCCGGGCCGGGCAGCGCCTGGCGGTCCAGCTTGCCGCTGGCGGTGAGCGGCAGGGCGGCCAGCGCCACCACCTGCGCCGGGACCATGGCGGCGGGCAGGCGCGCCAGCAGCCACGAGCGCAGCGCGCCGGGGTCGACCGTCGCGGCGCCGGGGGCGGGCACCACGAACGCCACCAGGCGGCGCGGCTCGCCGCGCGCCGCGACCGCTGCCGCGCCCACCGCCGGATGGCGCGCCAGCGCGGTTTCGATCTCGGCGGGCTCGATGCGTACGCCGCGGATCTTGAGCTGGAAATCGCCGCGTCCCAGGTAGTCGATCGCGCCGTCCGCCAGGTGCCGCGCCAGGTCGCCGGTGCGGTAGAGCCGGGCGCCGCCGCCGGCGAAGGGGTCGGGCACGAACTTTTCGGCGGTCAGGTCGGGCCGGCGCAGATAGCCGCGGGCGAGCTGCACGCCGCCGATGTGGAGCTCGCCCGCCACGCCCGCCGGCACCTGGCGCCCGGCCTTGTCGAGCAGGTGGATGCGGGTGTTGGCGACCGGCCGGCCGATCGGCACCAGCCGACGCGAGCCCGCCGGGTCGCAGGCCCAGGCGGTGACTTCGACCGCGGCCTCGGTCGGGCCGTAGAGGTTGTGCAGCGGCGCGCCCACCGCGGCGTGGAAGCGCTGCTGCAGGTCGTAGGGCAGCGCTTCGCCGCTCGCCAGCACGCGGCGCAGGTGGCGCCAGCGCGGCCCTGCCGCCGCCGGCGCCGCCGGCAGGGCCTCCACCGCGGCAAGGAACGAACGCAGCATCGCCGGCACGAAGTGGACGATGGTGACGTCGAGCCTGGCCAGGGCGTCGACCAGGTAGGCGTCGTCCAGGTGGCCGCCGGGGCGGGCCATGACCAGCTGGGCGCCGGCCGCGAGCGGCCAGAACAGCTCCCACACCGAAACGTCGAACCCCACCGGCGTCTTTTGCAGCACCCGGTCGGCCGGCGCTGCCGGCACGCCCGGCGGGGCTGCGGGTGACAGGGGGTGGCATCGCTCGGCCCAGCGCAGGCGGTTGACGATGCCGCGATGGGTGTTCATGGCGCCCTTGGGCCGCCCGGTCGAGCCCGAGGTGAAGATCACGTAGGCGAGGTTTGCCGGCCCGGCGCCGTCGATCGGCGCCGCCACCGATGCCGCCGACGCCGCCGATGCCGCCGACGAGGCCGATGCCGGTGACGGCCAGGGCCGGGCGCCGCGGCGTGACCAGGGCGCGGCGGGGTCGTCGAGGGGCACCGTCGCGATGGCCGGCGTCCCCAGGCGCGCGGCAAGGCCGTCCTGGGCGACCGCCAGGGTCGCGCCCGCGTCCTCCAACATGAGGCGCAGCCGCTCCGCCGGCGCGTCGGGTTCGAGCGGCAGGTAGGCGCCGCCCGCCTTCAAGATGCCGAGGAGCCCCACCACCAGGGCGACCGACCGCTCGGCGCAGATCGGCACCACCGCGTCGGGCTGCACCCCCAGCTGCCGCAGGCGCTGCGCCAGCGCATCGGCGCGCGCGTCGAGCTCGCCATAGGTCAGGTGCGCCGGCGGCAGGCCGCCGGCCGGGTCGTCGACCACCGCCACCGCGTGCGGGGCGCGCCGCGCCTGCCGCTCGATCAGCTGGTGCAGGCAGCGGTCGGCGGCGGCCCAGGCGACCGCCGTGTCGTTGCCTTCGACCAGCTGCTGGCGCTCGGCGGCGGTCAGCAGCGGCAGCTGCGACAGCGGCGCCGCGCTGCCCGCGGGGGCGCCGCCGGGGCCGGCGGCCGCGGGGCTGGCGACCGCGGCGGCGAGCACCTGGAGGTGTCCGCCCAGGCGGCGGATGGTCGCGGCGTCGAACAGGTCGCGGTTGAACACCAGCGATGCGGCCACCGCGCCGTCGATCAGGGCCGTCGCCAGAGTGAGATCGAATTGGGCGGCGCGTTGCGGCAGGGCGACGCTCGCCAGCTCGATGCCGCCCAGGTCGAGACGCCCGCCGGTCGCTCCCAGCGCCACGGCCGCCAGCCCGCGCTCGCCGGCCGCGCCTTCGCGGTAGTGCACGAACATCACCTGGAAGAGCGGCGAGCGGCTGGGATCGCGCTCGCCGCCCAGCCGCTCGGCGAGCCGCGCGAAGGGGTAGCGCTGGTGTGCCAGCGCCGCGATCACCGTGTCGCGCACCCGGCGCAGCAGCTCCGCGAAGGGCGGGTCGCCGGCGCAGTCGCCGACCGCCACCACCGGGTTCACAAGGTAGCCGACCAGGCCGTCCAGGCCGCGGTCGCCGCGGCCCGCCGTGGGCGTGCCCACGCGCACGGTCTCCTGGCCGCTGTGGCGGTGGAGCAGCGCCACCAACAGGGCGAGCAGGGTCATGAAGGGCGTCGCCCCCGTGCGTTCGCCCAGGGCGCGCAGGCGCGCGGTCGTGGCGGTGTCGATCGCCAGCGGCAGCGAGCCGCCGCGGGCCGTCTGCACCGGCGGCCGCGGCCGGTCGGCGGGCAGCGCCAGGGGCGGCGCCGTGGCTGGCAGGACGGCGCTCCAATACGCTTCGTCGGCGCGCCGGCGCGGTGCGTCGTCCTCCCAGCCCCGCTCCTGGGCGGCGAGCGCCCGGTGATAGGCGCCGGCGTCGAGCGGCGGCAGCGCGTCGCCGCGGTAGAGCGCTCCCAGGTCGCCGAGCAGGATGCCGAGCGAGCCGAAATCGGCGGCGACGTGGTGCACCGCGAGCGCCAGCCAGGGCGGCGCACCGGCGCGGCGGTAGACGGCGAGGCGCAGGAGCGGCCCGCGGCCGAGGTCGAAAGGCGTCTCCGCCCACTCGGCGAGGTGGGCGCGCAGGCGATCGTCGCTCCAGCCGCCGGCGTCCACCTCCGCGAGCTCGACACCGGGCTCCGCATGGACCTCCTGGACGAAGGATTCGCCTTCCTGGACGAAAGCGCTGCGCAGCGGCGGATGGCGCGCCGCGACCGCCGCCAGCGCCCGCCGCAGCCGCGCCGCGTCCAGGCTGCCGCGCACCACCCGCGCCGCGCCGGCCAGGATGTAGGCCGGGTTGCCGGGGATCAGGCGGTCGAGCAGCAGCAGCGCCCGCTGGCCGGGCGAGGCCGGATACCGTGTCGCCGTCGGCGTCGGTGTCGCCGTCGGTATGGTGTCGGTGGCTGGGGCCGGCGCGGCTGGAGCCGCCGTGGGTCGGGCCGGCGTGGGTCGGGCCGCGAGTTTGGCCCGCTGCAGGCGCCGGTGCCGTGCGACCGCGGCTCGCAGCTCGGCCAGGGTCGGCCCTTCCAGCAGCTCGGCGATCGGCACCGCCACTCCCAGGTCCGTCTCGATGGCGCCGGCCAGCTCGGCGGCGGCGAGCGAGTCCAAACCCAGGGTGACGAGGGACCGGTCTTCCGGCAGCCGCGCGCCATCGATGCCAAGGGCGCGTCCCGCCAGCTCCGAAAGATGCGACGCCAGCACGGCGCGGCGCGGCCGCGCAACAGCACCGGGCGCTTTCATAGTTGGATGCCTATATTATCATGCGGCAGCATGCGGACATTCCGGGCATCGGCCGGATCGTAGGTTGCCGACGACATCGCGCCGGCGCCGGCGTGGGGGGGAGACCTGTGGCGGAGCGGCAGCACCAGGAGGCGAGCGATGGGAGGGACGGCGAGGATCACCTGGTGCGCCTGCCGGGCGAGCAGTTTGCCGTGTGGACCTGGGCCTCGGTGCGGGGCGCCGGCTTTCCGATCGCCGATCTGCTGCAGCTGGGTAGCGAGGACGCCGCGGCGGCGGCCGATCGCGCGCTGACGGCGCAGGAGGCGCTGGCGGCGGCGCGGGAGGCGGGGCTGGCTGCCCTGGTCGAGGGTTTCGATCGCTGCCCGCCCCAGTTGCAGCCGCAGTGGCAGGCCGCCGGCCGCCAGCTGGCGAGGGGCCGGCTGCCGGCGCTGCCGCAGGCCGAGACCGCGGACTTCGCGGCGGCGTTCCAGGCCGCGGCGGCGGCAGGCGACGCCCACCTGCTGGCCTATGCCGCCGCGCGGCGCCGGCAGTCCGAGGTGCTGCGCCGCGCGGCGGGTGAGCCCAGGCTGCGCGAGGCGGTGACGTGGCAGAATCGCCACGCCCTGGCCACGGCCTTCGATCCGCTGTTGCGCCAAGCGGCGGCCGGCGACGGCAGCGGCGATGGCGATGGCGCCGGGGCCAACAAGCAGACCCGCCGGCACGAGCAGCTGGTGGCGTCCTACCTGCACCGCTACTGCACCAAGAACGACACCATCGGCTTTTTCGGTCCGGTCGGCTGGGCGCGGGTCACGGACGCGCCGGTTGCGATCGTCGCCCGTCCGGGGGCGCGGCTGGTCTCCCACCGCAGGGTGTTCTTCGAGACCTGGTGCATCGACGCGGTGGCCGAAGCCCTCGCCCGCGACCGGCCGCTGCGCCCCTGGCTCACGCCGCGGCAGCTGCCGTTCTTTGTCCTCCAGGGCAACCTGTACATCCCGTTCGCCGGGACGCCCAGCCAGCTGTCGCCGGCGGAACGCGCCGTCTTCGCCGCTTGCAGGGGACGCCAGACGGCGCTGGAGCTGGCGGCGCGGCTGACGGGCGATCCGGCGGCGGCCGCAGCCGGCAGCGACGGCGACGGCAAGCTGGACCCGGTGCTCGGGCTGGCGTCGGCGGCGGACGTGTTCGAGGTGCTGGAGAGTCTGGCGGCCAGAGGCATGATCGTGTGGCAGATGGAAGTGCCGATGCACCTTGCCGGCGAAGAGGAGCTGGCGCGCATCGTGCGGCGGGTCGCAGACCCGGCGTTGCGCGAGCCGATGCTGGCCGAGATCGGCGAGCTGGTCGCCGCCCGCGATGCGGTGGCCGCGGCGGCGGGCGACGCCGACCGCCTGCTGGCGGCGTTGGAAGCGCTCGACGGCCGCTTCCAGCAGTGCACGGGCGGCGCGGCGCGGCGCCTGCCGGGGCAGACCTATGCCGGGCGCACGCTGGTCCACGAAGACTGCCGCCGCGATCTCGACGTCGAGATCGGCGCCGATTTTCTGGCGGCGCTGGGGCCGCCGCTGTCGCTCGTCCTGATGGGTGCGCGCTGGCTTTGCGAAGAGACGGCGCGGCGCTTTCGCGGCGAATTTCAGCGCGCCTACGGCGAGCTCTGCGCCGCCTCGGGCGCGACGGCGATCGGCCTGCTGCAGTTCCTGCAAAAGGTGGCGCCGGTGCTGCTCGCGCCCGGCTCCAGCCTGGTCGCCGCGGTCGCCGCCGAACACGAGCGGCGCTGGTCCGAGATCCTCGCCCTGCCGGCCGGCGAGCGGCGGGTGCAGCTCGCCGGCGAGCGCATCCAACCGCTGGTGGCCGAGGCGTTCCGGGCGAGCGGGCCGGGCTGGAGGCTGGCCAGGCATCACAGCCCCGACCTGCTGGTGCGCGCAGCCAGCGTCGAGGCGATCGGCCGCGGCGATTTCCAGGTCGTGCTGGGCGAAGTGCACCTGGCGACCAACACCCTGCGCAATGCGGTGCTGATCGCCCACCACCCGCAGCCGCAGGACCTGTGGCGGGCGATGCTGCGCGACATCCCCGACCCCACGGTCATCCCCTGGCTGCCGCGGCGGCGCGACGGCCAGCCGCGCAAAAACCCGCTGGGCTTCCACGTCATCCCGCGCAGCGCCCGGCTGGAGCTGGGCCTGATCGGCGCCAAGGACCTGCGCCTGGCGCTCGACACCGACCCGCCCGGCGACCCGCACGCCACCACCCTGTTTCTGGGCGACTGCCTGGTGACCGAGCGCGGCGGCGCCCTGTCGGTGGTGACCCGCGACGGCTCGCAGTGCATGGACGTCGTGGACTTCTGCGAGCTGGCCATCTCCGTGCACACGATCAACAGCTTCCGCCTGCTGTCGGGCCGGCCGCACACGCCGCGCATCGCCATCGACAAGCTGATCGTGCAGCGCGAGCTGTGGCGCGTGCCGCTGGCGGACATTCCTGTCGCCGCCGCGCGCCCCGGCGCCGATCGCTTCCTGGCGGCGCGCGCCTTCGTGCGGCGGCATCGCCTGCCGCGCTTCGTCTTCGTCGGCTCGCCCTACGAAAAAAAACCCTTCTGCGTGGACTTTGCCAGCCCGGCGGCGATCGAGATCTTCGCCCGCGCCTGCCGCGGCGCGCAGGAAAAAGGCGGCCCCGACGTGCAGATCGCCATCTCCGAGATGCTGCCCGAGCCGGAGCAGACCTGGCTGCCGGGCCCCCACGGCGAGCGCTACACCAGCGAGCTGCGCCTGGTCGCGGTCGATCGCGCCGGCCGCTCCGGAGCGACGGCTGGAAGCACCTGAAGGAAGGCTCGTTGCCTTCGAAGCATTGAGCAATTTAAGATCATCGTATGACGCGAAGCCGACTGCCTGCACGATGCCTGGCCGCGCTGCTGGCTACCGCCTGGCTGCTGGCCGGTGCGGCACCTCCTCCTGCTGCATCCGCGGGTCCGACGGGCGCCGGGCACCTGGCGCCCCAGGCGGTAGAAGGCTTCAGCGGCGGGCCGCTCGATCCGTCGAGGTTTGCGCCTGGTATCGAGCGGCAGATCGTCGAAAGGCTCGACTCTCGTTACGAGAAGATACTGCGGGGGGCCAACGAAGAAGATGGGCGCCTCCGCGAGCAGATGACGCTGATCCTGGACGGGACAACCTTCGCCCTGACAGTTATTCTGTTTATCCTGGCGGTCCTGGCCTTCGCCGGGATTCGCGAGTTTCGCCAGGTCATCAAGACTCAAAGGGACGCCGCGGCGAGAATGGTGGCGAGCAGCGAGCAAGCTGCGCAGGAGACAAAAAAGATCCTGGACGAGGCTGCCCTGGAGACGCAGAAGGTCCGCGATCTCTCTGCCGGCCTCGACCAACGTATCCTGGAGCACGTCAAGGGTTCGATCGAGAAGACCTGGAGCGGGCTGATGCTTCACTTCGACCAGCTCCCGACGATCGGTGACAAGCAGCGGCTGGCCGGTAGTGCTCCCGATCTGGTCAGCCCAGAGGCCAGACAGGCGTATGAAGAGGCGGATCTGCTGGTGGTATTGGGAGATAAGCTGGGCTCTCTCGGCGGCGCTGAGAAGGCTACAACCTATTTCAACCACTTGGCGCGGTTCTGGTGGGGCGTCGAGGACTGGGCTCGGGCCACGGCTCGATCCAGGCGGGCGATCGAGCTTGCCCCGACTTGCTTCGACGCGTACCTGACTTTTGCCATTGGCCTGATGGACCGCAGTGACAGACCTCCGGCACCGGACACTGCCACCAAGTTGCGGCTTCTAGCGGAGGCGGAGTGGCTGCTGGCGACTGCCCGGGAGTTGAAGCCCGAAGAGGCTGCCCAGATCGTCCATCGGCTGGGATGGATCGCCGATGAGAAGGGCAACTTCGCGCGCGCCGCCGACCTGTATGCCAATGCCCTCACCGGACAGCTGACGCCCGAGCTGCAAGGACGAATCGGCTACGATCTGGCTTGTGCTCAGTGTAAGTTGGGTCAACTACAGGAAGCCATCGATACTCTCAAACCGATCATCGACCTGGACGACAATCGGCGCCTGGCGGCGACAGATCCCGATTTCGAAAACCTGCGGCAGTCCTCAACACTGAAGGTGCACTTTGCAAATCTGATCGCGGTTCCTTAAAGCTGATCTCCGGGGCCTCTTTTCTGGCGCATCTCGAGCCTCCTTTCTCCAACTAGCGGCAGTCTACTACCTGCCCGCGTCTGCTTCAAGCCAGCAGCGACTCCAAGGCCTGTCGCGAGTCGGGGCTTGCATTACGCTGGGTTACCGCCTATGCTGTGCCCATGACCTACCTCACCGAGCGCCAGAAAGCGATCCTTGAGTTTGTGCACGAGTACCGGCGGGAGCGGGGCATCGCGCCGACCCATCGCGAAATCTGCGACCGCTTCGGCTACTCCTCCTACGGCACCGTCTACAAACACCTCAAGCTGCTGCAAGACAAGGGCTTCCTGCGGCGGGACTGGAACCAGAAGCGCGGCATCGAGCTGATCCGTGCCATTCCGGGCGGGCCCGGCGACGGTCCTCCGGGCAGCGACCACGACCTGCCCTTCTTCGGTCGCATCGCCGCCGGCAGGCCGATCGAAGCGGTCACCGGGAACGAACGGGTGACGGTGCCGGCGCACCTGCTGTCTTCGCGCACCGGCATGCCAGGCGTCCCTTCGGAGCACTACGTCCTGCGCGTGGTCGGCGACTCGATGATCGAAGACGGCATCCACGACGGCGACTTCGTGATCGTCCTGCGGCGAGAAGTGGCCGAGCCAGGCGAAATGGTGGTGGCCCTGGTCGGCGACGAAGCAACCCTCAAGCGCTTCTACCCGGAAGGGGAATTCGTCCGCCTGCAGCCCGCCAATCCCAACATGCAGCCCTTCCGCGTCCCCGCTCGCGACCTCCGCGTCCAGGGAGTCGTCGTCGGCCTGATGCGCAAATTCTGACGCCCCGGCGCCGTCGCAACCCCGGCCTGGAATGCCGGCACAGGGGCGTTCACGGCGCGGGCCAGGTGAAGTCAGGAAGGTGCCAGGGCTCCGCGACGTAGGCGGGGTTGCGGCGAGCCAAGTGGGCAGGTAGGCAAAGAGGCGGACCATGTAGTCGGGTAGGCAAGGTCGGCTGCTCAGCAGGCAGGTAGGCAAATTGACAAGGCGCCCCGGGACCACAAGGCCGGCTGACCAAAGAGGCGGACCATGTAGTCGGGTAGGCAAGGTCGGCTGCTCAGCAGGCAGGTCGGCAAGTCGACAAGGCGCCCCGGGACCACAAGGCCGGCTAACGCGATTTGGGCGCCGCCGCCGACGTCAGGCGAGCGCCCATGGCTCCGTGCGGGAGTCCGGCGAGATGGTGCAGGTCCGTAGGCCGCCGGTACCAGCGGGCGCCGGGTATGCCGGCCCCACTGGCTTGCGCAGGGCCGGCGGGTACCCGCCAGGTAGACGGCGAGCCCTGAGGGCGGCGACTTCCTGTCAGGTGAGCTGGCGCAGGGCGTCGGCCAGACGGGGCAGGGCGGCGTCGATGTCGGATTCGCTGGCGGCGCCGACGCTGAGGCGGAACCAGCCGTCGTCGTGGGGGAAGCCGAAGGCTTGGAAGGGCACGACGCCGATGCCGGAGGCGTCCAGGACGTAGCGTCGCACGTCCTCGTTGGTGCGCAGCTCGGCGCCTTGCGGCGTGCGCCTGCCGAAGGGCTGGATGCGGGCGGTCAGGTAGATGGCTCCCATGGGCGGGATGCTGTCGACCGGCAGGCCCGCGGAGCGGAGCGCCTGCATGCCGGCGTGCAGGCGGGACAGGCGCGATTCGATGCCGCGCAGGAATCCCGTCAGGTAGCTGTCCATCGCCGGTTGATCGTCCAGCAGCTTGATCGTCGCCACCTGTTCGGCGCGCGGCGCCCAGGCTCCCACGTGGCCCAGGACGGCCGACATGCGGGCCATGACGTCGGCGGGCCCCACGCCCCAGCCGACCCGCAGGCCGGTGGCCGCAAAGCACTTGCTGATGCCGTCGATGAAGATTGTGTAGCGGGCCATCTCGGGAATCAGGGCCGGCGGCGTGATGTGCTCGGTTTCGCCGAAGCAGAGCTGCCAGTAGATGTGATCGAACATCAGGTAGAGCGGGCGCTGGCCGGTGCGCTCGCGCTGCTCGTTTTCGCCCAGCACCGCTTCGCAGATCTGCTCCAGCACGTCCGGTTCGAAGGCGGTCCCGGTGGGATTGAGCGGCGAGTTGAGGCACAGCAGGCGCGCCCCGGCGAGCTGCCCGCGCAGGTCGCCCGCGGTGGGCAGAAAACGCTGCTGCGGGGTGCATTCGACCGGCACGCCGACGCCCTGGACCAGGTGCACGTAATGGTTGTTGTTCCAGCTGGGGACGGGATAGACGATGCGGTCGCCGGGGTCGCAGAGGGTGCGGAAGGTGCAATAGATCAGCGGCCTGGCGCCGCCGGCTATCAACACCGATTCCACCGGATATTGCAGCCCCAGCCGGCGGGCGTAGAAGCGCAGCACCGCCTGGCGCAGCTCGGGCATGCCGGTGGCCGGCGGATAGTTGGTTTCGCCCTGTTCCAGGGCGCTGGTGACGGCCGCGCACAACCGCTCGGGAATCGGGAACTGGCGCGGATCGAAGTCGCCCACCGTCAGGTCGCAGATGGTGCGCCCGGCGGCCCGCAGGGTGCGCATCTCGGCAGCGATCTTGAGGATCTCGGAGCCGATCAGACTGGCGGCGGATGCCGAGATCCGGCTGCGGGGGTTCGCGCCCGCTTCGCGGGCCAGGACGGTCAGGTCGGCAGTCCCGGTCTCTACTCGCTGGGTGGCCATGTTTGAACTATGCCATAAAGTGCAGCCGGTTGTCGGAGCGCCGCGGACCCCCGCCCGCCGGCGGCGGCTTCCCACCTGGGAAGCCTTCGATGGACAAGCGCCGCGGATCGCGGTCCTGGCGCTGGCTTCCCACCTGGGAAGCGTCTGGGGGGCCGGGACGTGTTGCTGCTGTGGCTGCCGTCCAGGGGTCCCCGTCGGAAGCTTTGGCGGGCGACGGCGCCGCGCCTGCGTGTGTCTCGGCCCTTCCTTCTCTCAGGTGTCGCCAGCGATCGTTTTCGCTACCGATCCCGGTGGGGGCGGCGGGCGGCCAGGGTCTTAGAGCGGCAAGGCGAGCTGCTGGCGCGCCGCGACGCGCGCGGCCGGGACCACGCCTTCCAGGCCGAGCAGGTAGCGCTTGAGGTCCAGGCCGCCGCCGTAGCCGGTGAGCGATCCATCCGAGCCGATGACGCGGTGGCAGGGGATGACGATCGGAATCGGGTTGCGGCCGTTGGCCCGGCCGACCGCGCGGCAGGCGTCGGGCCGGCCGATGGTGCGGGCGATCTCGGCGTAGGAGCGGGTTTCGCCGTAGGGAATCGCCACCAGCGCATCCCACACGCTGCGCTCGAACAGGGTGCCGCGTGGGGCAAGGGGCAGCTCGAACGCGCGCAGCCGTCCGGCAAAGTAGGCCGCAACCTGGCGCCGCACCTCGGGCAGCGGCGCCAATTGGGGACGGTGCGCCGCTCCCTCGGGCACCGCCGCCAGCGCGGCTGCCGCATCGCGGTAGAAGGTGAGCTCCACCAGCGCGCCATCGTCCGCCACGGCCAGCAGCATGCGGTTGCCGTATCCGTCGTCCAACGGCATGGCAACCAGGTCGTATCCCAAGCTCATCCTGCACGCCTCCCGCGGATCGCCCTCCGCAGGTCCATGCTAGTGCCCCGCACCCGCAAAATCCAGGTTGCCTGCCTTTCCTCGCCTGCTGCCTTGCCGGCAAAGGGCGCCCGGTCGAGGCGCTGAGATGAGAAATCGCGTTCGGCGGCCGTCCAACGGGTAAAGGTGGGGCGCGCGCCTGACTCGGCGCGGGCCCGTATGGAGGTGCTCCATGGACGCTCGCGCCGGGCTCAAGGCTGTCTGCCTGTGTTCGCTGTCTGTTCTGGGTTCGTCCGCCGCGTGGGGCGCCGGCGCGATACTGCCTCAATACCATCCATCCGAGATCCACTTCGGGACGCACGACCTCGGCACCGTGACCACGCCGGTCCAGGTGAGGATCGACAACCCGGAGCCCCTCCAGCGCGAATTCGGGCGAGGGCGCAACGCTCAGGACTGCCGCGAAGCGCTCTTTTTCGATCCAGCTGACCGGCACAGGCCATAAACCCGAGCTCGGCGTCTCACCGCCTCACCTCTGGTTTCCCTGCCGGAGTGCCACCGAGCCCGGCGCGGCGCAGACGCTGGTCCTCCGCAACGACCGCGCCACCAGCCTGTCCATCGACGACGTGATCGTCGTCGGCGACTATGCCGTCTCGGCGCCGAAGCTGCCGCGCGCGTTGGACCCCGGCTCGACCGTGGTCCTGCCGGTGCGGCGCAGAAGGCGACCGCCTCCGGCACCTTCACGCTGATCGTTAATGCTGCCGCGGCGGCGCCGGCAGTCGAGCAGAATCCCGACAAGCGGTGACCGGACGGTCCGCCGCGCAGGCTTGCCCGGCCGGTCCTTGCCGGCCTGGCCGGCGGCGATGGCGCCGCCAGGGCGCAGGCGCGGGCGGGTCGTATATGCTGGCGCGGCGTTCGCGGCGCGCGCCCGCGGATGGTGCGCCGCGCGCCGCGGCGGTTTGCTCAGGGAGGCTGGAACGGGATGGCTTCGGACATCGAAATCGCACAGCAGGCGAAGCTTTTGCGCATCGCGGACGTGGCCCGCGACAGGCTGGGGATTGCCGAGGAGCACCTGGAACCGTACGGGCATTTCAAGGCCAAGCTGTCGCTCGACGCCATCGAGGGCTTGCGGGAGCGGCCCGACGGCAAGCTGGTGCTGGTCACCGCGATGACGCCGACGCCGGCGGGGGAGGGCAAGACCACGACCACCATCGGCCTGGGCGACGCGCTCCACCAGATCGGCAAGCGGGCGCTGATCTGCGTGCGGGAACCGTCGCTGGGGCCGGTGTTCGGCATGAAGGGCGGCGCGGCGGGCGGCGGCCGGGCGCAGGTGGTGCCGATGGAGGACATCAACCTGCACTTCACCGGCGATTTCAATGCGATCGCGCTGGCCAACAACCTGCTGGCGGCGATGCTGGACAATCACCTGCACTTCGGCAACGCCCTGGGCGTCGATCCGCGGCGGATCGGCTGGCGGCGGGTGATGGACATGAACGACCGCGCGCTGCGCGAGATGGTGATCGGCCTGGGCGGGGTCGCCAACGGCTATCCGCGCCAGGACGGCTTCGACATCGTCGCCGCCTCCCAGGTGATGGCCGTCCTGTGCCTGGCGACCTCGCTTGCCGATCTCAAGGAGCGGTTGGGCAATCTCGTCGTCGGCACGACGCGCGAGCGCCGGCCGGTGCGGGCGCGCGACCTGGCGGCGCACGGCGCGATGACCGCGCTGTTGCGCGACGCGATCAAGCCGAACCTGGTGCAGACGCTGGAAAACAACCCGGTCTTCATCCACGGCGGCCCGTTTGCCAACATCGCGCACGGCTGCAACTCGGTGATCGCCACCCGCGCGGCGCTCAAGCTTGCCGACTACGTGGTCACCGAAGCCGGTTTCGGCGCCGACCTGGGCGCCGAAAAGTTCGTCGACATCAAGTGCCGCAAGGCAGGCCTGAAGCCGGCCGCGGCGGTGGTCGTCGCCACCGTGCGGGCGCTCAAGTATCACGGCGGCGTGGAGCTGCCGGACCTGCAACGCGAAGACCTGGCGGCGCTCGCCAAGGGCATGGCCAACCTGGAGCGCCACCTCGACAACGTCAGCGGTCACTTCGGTCTGCCCTGCGTCGTGGCGATCAATCGCTTTACCTCGGACACGGCGCAGGAGCTGGCGTTGATCGAATCGCAGCTGGCCCAACGGTCGGTCTCCGCCGTCGTCGCCGACCATTGGGCGCACGGCGGCAAGGGCGCCGTCGATCTGGCGCACCGGGTCGTCGAGCTGTGCGAGCGGCCGGGTACCGTGCGGTTTGTCTACGAAGACAGCGACACCCTGTGGGAAAAGGTCGAGAAAGTCGCGACCAACATCTACGGCGCCGCGCACGTCACCGCCGAAGCCAAGGTGCGCGAGCAGATCACGCGCCTGCAGGACGACGGCTACGGCAGGTTTCCCATCTGCGTCGCCAAGACCCAATATTCGTTCTCAACCGATCCGCGCCGCCGCGGCGCCCCGTCCGGTCACACCCTCGACATCCGCGAAGTCCGCCTGTCCGCCGGCGCCGAATTCGTCGTCCTGCTCTGCGGCGACATCATGACCATGCCGGGCCTGCCGCGCGTCCCGGCAGCCCAGTCGATCGACGTCCTCGACGACGGCCGCGTCACCGGACTGTTTTAGTCGCAGGATCGTCACCTGGTCGCCAGCCACTGCGAATTTCACTGGTTCAGGCCGCTGGCGCCAGCTCTACGCGACGGGGCGCGCTGCCCGCTCGGTGGCCTCGACGGTGTGGGTGAGGAGGGTGGCGATGGTGATCGGGCCGACGCCGCCCGGCACCGGCGTGTAGGCGGCGCAGCGGTCGGCCGCGCCTGCCAGGTCGATGTCGCCGACGCCGATGCCGGCGCCCATGCCACCGCCGCCGGGCTGGGGGTGGTAGCCGGCGTCGACGACCACGGCGCCGTCGCCGATCCAGGCGCCCTGTACGCAGTGGGGGATGCCTGCCGCTCCGACGACGATCTGCGCCTGGTGCACCAGGTCGCGCAGGTCGCGGGCGGCGGGATCGCAGAGCGTGACCGTGGCGTCGGCGGCCAGCAGCATCAGGCCCATCGGCCTGGCCAGGATGGTGTTGTTGCCGACGACCACCGCCAGCCTGCCGGCGACCTCGATGCCGTGGTGGGAGAGCAGGCGCAGGATGGCCGCCGGCGTCGCCGATGGAAAGGCATCCGCCCGTCCCACCGCTCGCCAGCCCAGCCCCAGGCAGGTGTCGCCGCCGACGTCCTTGGCAAGGGCGATGCGGTCGAAGCAGCGGCGCTGGTCGGCGCGGCCGGCCACCGGGTGCTGCAGGAAGATCCCCTGCACGCCATCGTCGTCGTTCAAGCGGTCGATCGCGGCCACCACCTCCGCGGTGCCGGCGTCCGCCGCAAAGCGCAGCTGGAGCGCGGCGATGCCGACCCTGCGACAGGCGCTCTCCTTCATCCGCGCGTAGGTTTCCGCGGCGCCGTCGGCGCCGACCAGGACGATCGCCAGCCGCGGCGCCCGGCCGCCCGCCGCCGCGGTCACTGTTGCGACCCGGCGGGCCAGCGGCGCTTCCAGCTCCCGCGCCAGACTCCTGCCGTCCAGGACCAATGCCGCCATCGTGCCTCCCCGCCGCCGCCGGGTTTGCGGCGGCTGGCTCCCGATCATGCCCCGAAACGACGCATGCAGTGGTCGGGCGCGCTGTCCGGCTCGGCCTTGCCCTCATCCTATGACGCGATGTCTGCTAGTGTCCCGAGTCAGAAATTCGCGGCATAAGTCGGCGAGTCGTCCGCGCTCCTGGCCAGGCGCGCCGCCGCAGGCATAGTCGAACCTATGTCGAGGAGGCGCAACGCCGCCAGGGGCGTGGAGGGCCGCCGAATGATGGTGTGAATTTATGACTCGGGGCACTAGCCTCCGCCGCGGACGATGGGCCGGACCCCCGGTCCTGTGCCTGGACTTGGCCCGGAGCTGGGCTTGGAGGCACCGGGACTCGAACTCGAACCTGGCGGCAGGCGTTGGTGAGAATGACGATGCGTGATGGGACCCCGGCAGAACCTGTGGCGATACCGGCTCCCAGACCGGCTGCGATATCGGCTCCCGCCCCGGCCGCGATGCCGCCTGCCGTGCCGGCGGCGGTCGCTCCGGCGGTGCCGCGGCCGGCGGGGATCGATCGCGGGCTGGTGTGGGTGATGGCGGTGGGTTGCGGTGTGGCGGTGGCCAACCTGTATTACATCCAGCCGTTGCTGGCCGAAGTCGGGCGGGCGCTGGCGGTGGATGCGCGGCACATGGGCGGGGTGGCGGCGGCGTCGCAGATCGGCGTGGCGGTGGGGATGTTTCTGTTCGTGCCGCTGGGGGACATGTTCGAGCGGCGGCGGCTGGTGGTGACGGTCAGCTGCCTGGCGGCTCTGGCGACCGCGGGGATGGCCGCGGCGCAGGGGCCGCGGACGCTGCTGGCGGCGAGCCTGACGGTCGGGCTGGCGGGGATCGTGCCGCACCTGCTCATCCCGTTCGCGGCTCGGCTGGCGGCGCCGGCCGAGCGCGGGCGCATCGTCGGCCAGCTGCTGGCGGGCCTGTTGACCGGGGTGCTGCTGGCGCGGACGGTGAGCGGCCTGATCGCCCAGGCCTTTGGCTGGCGGGCGGTGTATGTGTTTGCCAGCGGCGCGATGGTCGCTGTCGGCCTGGCGCTGGGCCGGCGGCTGCCGGTGAGCCCGCCGGTGGCGGACCTGTCGTACCCGGACCTGCTGCGTTCGCTGGTCCGCCTGGTGCGCGAACAGCCGCAGCTGCGCGAGGCGGCGCTGACCGGCGCCATGCTGTTCGGTGCCTTCAGCGTGTTCTGGTCGACGCTGGTGTTCCGGCTGGGCGCGCCGCCTTTTCACTACGGCAGCCGCGAGGCGGGCCTGTTCGGGCTGGTCGGGGTGATGGGGGCGGCGGCGGCGCCGCTCGCCGGCCGGCTGGCGGACCGCGCGAGCCCGCGCCTCACCGTCGGCCTGGGCATCGCCGTCGCCGTCGCGAGCTTCGCGGTGTTCTGGCAGCTGGGCGCGAGCCTCTGGGGGATCGGCGCCGGTGTCATCCTGCTGGACCTGGGGGTGCAGGGAGGCCACGTCGCCAACCAGACCCGCATCTACACGCTGGTGCCCGACGCCGGCAGCCGCCTGAATACCGTCTACATGGTGTCGTACTTTGTCGGCGGCGCCTGCGGCTCGGCGCTCGGCACCTACGGTTGGAGCGTCGGCGGGTGGCGCGGCGCCTGCGCCGCCGGCGCCGGCCTGCTGGCGGTGGCGCTGGCGGTCCAGGCGGCCAGCGCGCTGCGCGCCCGGCGGGCTGAGTAGGCGGGCAGCCTGGGGTCTTGTAGAATGAAGCGCGATTGAACCGACCATGGAACTAGACCGCCTCCTCAAGGTAATGACGGACAAGGGGGCTTCAGATCTGCATCTGAAGCCGACGCGGCCGCCTCTGCTGCGCATCAGCGGCAAGCTGATCCCGATCGACCTGCCGCCGATCACCGTCGACGAGCTGTCGCAGATGCTCATCGGCGTCCTCAACGCGCCCCAGCGCGCCAAGCTGGAGGAGCGCCTGTCGGTCGACATCGGCTACGGCGTCAAGGGGCTGGCGCGCTTCCGCGGCAACATCTACGTGCAGCGCGGCAACCTGGCGGCGTGCTTCCGGCGCGTGCCCTACCAGATCAAGACCCTGGAAGACCTGGACCTGCCGGCCGTGATGGATGAATTTTGCGAGCTGCCGATGGGCCTGGTGCTGGTGACCGGACCGACGGGCAGCGGCAAGTCGACGTCGCTGGCGGCGATGGTGCGGCGGATCGCCACGACGCGGCCGGTGCACATCATCACCATCGAAGACCCGATGGAGTTCCTGTTCACCGACGACATGGCCTCGATCTCCCAGCGCGAGCTGGGGACCGACACCATGGCGTTTTCCGAAGCGCTGCGCAACGCGATGCGGCAGGACCCCGACGTGATCATGGTCGGCGAAATGCGCGACCGGGAAACGGTATCGACGGTCATGACCGCCGCCGAGACCGGCCATCTGGTGTTCTCGACCCTGCACACCAACAGCGCGCCGCAGACCGTCGACCGGATTCTCGACACCTTCCCCGCCGACCAGCAGGGACAGATCCGGGCGCAGCTGGCGCAGGTGCTCAAGGGCGTCGTCTCGATGAAGCTGGTGCAGCGCCAGGACGGCCAGGGACTGGTGGCGGCGCTGGAGATCATGCGCGCCTCCCCCAAGATCTGTAAGTTGATCGAAGAGGGAGAAACGGCGGCGCTGCACGAAGAGCTTGAGTCGTCGGTGGGCTACTACCGCATGCAGTCGCTCAACCAGTGCCTGCTGTCGCTCTTGGTGCACGGCACGATCACCTACGCCGAGGCGATGCGCCAGGCGTCCGATCCCGAAGACCTCTCCCTCAAGCTGCGCAAGATGTTCCCGATGATCGAAGAACGAGGAGGCGACATGAGCCCGGTGACGTCGGATTTCTCACAGATCGTCGAGCTCCAGCAGTTCAAGCGGCTGTACGAAGAGCAGGAGGAAAAGACCCGCCTGCGCCTGGGTGAAAAGGATGAAGAGATCGAGCACATGCACGGCCTGATCCGCACTCGCGACCAGCAGATCGAAGAGATCCAGGCCCGCCTGCAGGAGATGGGGCAGGATCGCGAGCGCGTGCGCGGCGACTACAACCGCCTGCGGCAGGAAGCCCAGGAAAAGATCGACAAGCTGATGGAGCGCATCAAGGAGCTCAACCAGCGCCTGATGGGCGCACCCGCCAGCGGCCCGCGGTAACGCCGGCAGCCGCCGGCGGCTGAGGCCGGGCAGCCGGCCGGCCGGCGCCTGGCGCGGCTGCGGTCTGGTCGCGCCTCTTCCGGCACGTCACACACCCACCGTCCGATCGACGTCCTGAAGCGCTTCCGCGCTGCCTCAGCTCGACGGGTCGGGCGCGGCCGGCCCGGCGTGCCGCAGCACGTAGGCCAGGGCTTCGTCGCGGCTGCGCACCAGGCCGTCGATCTGCGCCGCGGTGACGCCGGCAAGGGCGCTGCCGACGCGCGGGCCGGGCGGGATGTCGAGCAGGTGCTGGACGTCCTGGCCGCTGATCAGCTTGGGCGGGGCGATCAGCGCCGGGCCGTCGCGGAGCGCCACCTGGCACAGCGCCGTGGCCGCGCGCCGCCAACGCGCGGCGGCAGCGTCTCCCCGCACCGCGGCCGCGGCGCCGCAGGAAACCGCCGCGGTCAACCAGCGCCGCCCATGCTGGTGCAGGAACCGGCGCCGGCCGATCTGCGTCCCCGGCAGGTGCGCCGGCATCGCCAGCACAGACCGGACGTCGGCGGCCGTGCGGGCGGTGACAAATCCAGCCTCCGCCATGCGGTCGAGCGCCGCGGCGGCGGTGCCCGGGTGCCTGGACCGGGCAGCGTCCTTTCCTGTGGCCCCTGCGTGCGGGCGATCTCCAGCAGCTTGTCGCGGGTCCGGCAGGTGGCGAAACGTTGCGGCATAGCGCGCGATCGTCAGGTTCACCGCGTCCCAGGCGGCGGTGGGTGCGCCGGCCGCGGCCAGGCAGGCGGCAAGGTGATGGGCGCAGGCTGGCAGGGCCGCCATCTCTTGGGCGGTGCGTTCGGCGGCGGCCACGCCCAGGTCGCTGGGGGAAGCGGCGGCCGCGGGATCGCCGGCGGCGCCGCCAGGGGGGGCGGGGGGGCCGCCAGGAGGCGCGGAGACCGAGCCGAGCCAGAGCGCGGGGTAGACGTCCAGGTCGGCGAGGGCGAGCAGAGCGGCGTCGGCGCGCTCATGCGACAGCATCAGCCCGATCTCGTCGCGGATGCGTTCGACGCTCACCTGGCCCAGGTGCGGCGCGGCGGCACGCGCCAGCTCGCGGGTTTCCTCCTGGGCGGTAAATCCGGGCAGTCGCTGCAGCAGGCGCGCCAGACGCAGCACGCGCAGCGGGTCGCCGGTGAAGCCGTGCTGCGTGGTGGCCCGCAGGACGCGCGCGTCCAGGTCGGCGAGGCCGCCGAAGGGATCGACGGTCACGTTACGGCGCGGCTCCCAGGCGATCGAATTGATGGTGAGGTCGCGGCGCGCCAGGTCGTCGTGCAGCGACATGTCCTGACGGTCCCAGATGTCGACCATGGTGAAGGTGTCCGCCGCTGGCTCGGGTGCCGTACCATGGTCGCGGCTGGCGCCGGCATCGGCACCGTCGCCGCCGGCCGCGCCGGGCAGCAGGACCAGGCGAAAGGCGGCAAATTCCTTGCCGCCCAGGAGCACCAGGCGGGCCGGCAGGGTCCTGGCCAGGACCTGAGCGATCTCGCTCCCCCGGCCCGCCACCGTCACGTCCAGGTCGTGCGTCGCCAGGCCCAGTGCGCGGTCGCGCAGGACGCCGCCCACCAGGTGGCATGGGGTGTCGCCGCAGGCGGCAAGCAGCGCCTGCACCACCGGGTCGCGGCGCAGCGCGGCGAAAGCCTTTGGCGGCGCGGACATGACGGGATTGTAGCGGTGGGCCGGCACCTGGCGCGGGATTTGCGTTCCAGCGCGAGCAAGGCTAAACTTTCACTTGAGAACCATGGCCCTAACCATCGACGATGTAAGGAAGATCGCGACTTTGGCCCGTCTCCGTCTGACCGCCGAAGAGGAGGCGACGTTCACCGGGCAGCTGGGCACCGTGGTGGAGTATATCGACCAGTTGCAGGCGTTCGACGCCGGCCAGGCCAGCGGATCCGGCCATCCCGGGCTTTCCGGTGACAGCGACAGCGGCGTCGCGGCCGGCGACTCGCGCGAGGCCGCGGACCAGACGGTGCCGTGCCTGGGGCGCCAGGAGTTTCTGCGCAATGCGCCGCAGGCGCTGGACGCCTTCCTGGTGGTGCCGGCGGTCAAGGCGGGGGGCGGCGATGACCAGCTCTCCTGAGCTGTGGTCGCTGGGCGCCGAGGAGCTGGCGGGGCGCGTCCGCCGGCGCCAGGTCTCCGCAGCGGAGGTTCTGGCCTCGACGCTGGCCCGCACCGACCAGGTCGAGCCGCTGATCCAGGCCTACCTGGAACGCTTTGACGACCAGGCCCGCGAGCGCGCCGACGACATCGACCGGCGCGTCGCCGCGGGCGTCGATCCCGGGCCGCTGGCCGGCGTGCCCGTGGCGCTCAAGGACAACCTGAGCCTGGCCGGGCATCGCCTGACCTGCGCTTCACGCATCCTCGAAGGCTACGTCGCGCCCTACACGGCGACGGCGGTGCAGCGCCTGCTCGACGCCGGCGCCGTGGTCGTTGGCCGCGCCAACATGGACGAGTTCGCCATGGGCTCGTCGTGCGAGAACTCGGCGTACCAGAAGACCCGCAATCCCTGGGACGTCGGCGCCGTGCCCGGTGGGTCGAGCGGCGGCCCGGCCGCGGCGGTCGCCGCCGGCTGCGTGCCGCTCGGCTTCGGTTCGGAAACCGGCGGCTCGGTGCGCCAGCCCGCGGCGCTGTGCGGCGTGGTGGGCGTCAAGCCCACGTACGGCCGCGTGTCGCGCTACGGCCTGGTGGCTTTCGCGTCGTCCACCGACCAGATCGGACCGCTGGCGCGCTCGGTGCGCGACGGCGCCCTGGCGCTCCAGGTGATCGCCGGCGCCGACGCCAACGACGCGACGTGCGCCGATCGGCCGGCGGACGACCTGCTGTCTGGCATCGAGGACGGCATCGCGGGGTTGCGGGTGGGGGTGGTGCGCGAGATCACCGGCGCTGGCGCCGGCGCGGGGCCGGCCGCCGCCAGCTTCGAGGCGGCGCTCGCCGTGCTGGAGCGGGCCGGTGCGCGTCTGGTGCCGGTATCGATCCCCAGCATCGGCGCGGCGATCGCCGTCTACTACGTGGTCGCCACCTCCGAGGCGAGCGCCAACCTGGCCCGCTTCGACGGCGTGCGCTACGGCCGGCGCGCCGGCGGCGCCGCCACGCTGGCCGACGTCTATTTTGACAGCCGCAGCCAGGGCTTCGGCGCCGAGGTCAAGCGGCGCATCATGCTGGGCACCTTCGCCCTGTCCTCCGGCTACTACGACGCCTACTACCGGCGCGCCCGCGCCGTGCTGGCGCGGATGCGCGACGAGCTCGACGCGACCTTCCGGGAGGTGGACGTGGTGGCGACCCCGACCACGCCCGGCGCGGCGTTCCGCCTGGGCGAAAAGGTGGACGACCCGCTCGCCATGTACCTGTCCGACATCTACACCACGCCGGCAAACCTGGTGGGCCTGCCGGCGCTGGCGGTGCCGTGCGGCCTGGATGCCCAGGGTCTGCCGCTGTCGCTGCAGATCATGGCCCGCCACTTCGACGAAGCGACCGCCTTCCGCGCCGCCCGCGCCTTCGAGCGCGAGCTCGGCTGGCAGGTGGCTCCCACCTTCCGCGGGGCGGAGGCCGCGGCCGGCTGATGCGCCCCGCCGCCCGCCCTCCAGGCCGCCGGTGCACCGGCGTTTCGGCGGCGGCGGTGCTCCTTGCCCGCGCCACCCTGGCGATTGCCGGAGCCGCCGGGGCCGCGGCGGTGGCCACGATCGCCGCGGGCTCGCTGATCGCGGCGCCGGCGGCGATCGCGCTACCGGCGGTGATGGCGGAGCAGGATGCCCTGGCGCCGGCCGCGGGTGCTCCCGGCGCGGCTGCCGCGCCAGCCGCTGCCGGTGGGACAGCCGGATCCGGCCGTCCGGCGGCCGCTCGCTCCGGCCCCTGCCGAGTGCCCGCAACGTCCGCGTTCCGGCTTGCCGCTTTGCGCTCGGGCGTCGCATCTGGGGCGGCGCCTCCGTCTGCTGCGCTCGGCCCAGCTTCTGCCGCGCGCGTGGTGAGCTTGGGCGGACCACCTGCCGTTCCGTCACGCGTTGGCGCGGCAGCGCCTTGCGCTGCTTCGTCAAGGCTGGGCATCGCGCCGGTTCCTGCTGCGTTCAGAATCACGGCGTGCGCTGAGCGTTTTGCTGGGTCGCCTGCCGCTCCGTCACGCGTTGGCCCGGCAGCACCTTTCGCTGCATCGTCAAGGCTGGGTGTTGCGCCGGTTTCTGCTGCGCTCGGATTTGCGGCGCGTGCGGTTGGGTCCTCGGCTGGGGGCGGGCATGGGGCGGCGCCTGCGTCTGCTGGATCGTCTACGGCTGGCGGATCGTCGTCCCGCGGTGCCACAGCCGCTGGCGGCGCTGACGCCGGCAACGGCGACGACGATGCCGAAGCCGACGGCGGCGATCCGGCGACCGGCTCAGCGACCGCGCCGGCGCCGGCAGGTCCGGTCGCCAGCGGCCTGGGCGCACCGGGCAAGGGCGGTGGGGCGGCGGCGCCCGCCACCTCGCCAGGCCGATCCCCGTCGGCCGCGGCGCGGCACACGACGAGCGCCGGCGGTCAGCCGGGCGGTGCGGCCCAGGGGAGCGCGGCGGCGGCGCGGACGGTGCGGCTGGCGGCGGTGCCCGCCAAGGGGATGCGGGTGCGGCTGGAGGAGGGGGTCGAGGCGTTTGTCAGCGGCGAGGGGCAGCTGGAGATCCAGGCGAGGCCGCGCCGGGGCGAGGGTTTCACCGTCTTCGCGCAGCGCCTGTGCGGCGATGCGCGGCTGGTGCCGCAGGTGTTGGAGGCCAATCGCCTGCGCGCCGGCGCGCGGCCGCTGACCGGCGTGCGGTACCACTTTCCGTTCGAGATCCTGTCGGCCGCCTGGCAGCTCAAGGTGGAGCAGGCGCTGTACCCGGAAGACCGCGGCGACGCCACCGGCTGGCGCCACCAGGTGCGCGGCCTGGGCGCGCTGCACCAGGAGAACCTGTGGCAGCTTTCGGAGTGGTTCACCGGCAAGGGCGAGAACTTCCGCGCCATCCGCGAATACAACAAGCTGCGCGACGAAGACGTGGCGCAAAACGCCGTGCTCACCATCCCGTCGGAGCTGCTGCGCCCGGCCTTCGGCGCCGCGCTGCCGGTGCCGCAAAAACCGTTCACCCTGGGGTACGGCAAGGACGAAACCGGCGAGTACGCCGTCTACCGCCTGCGGCCCGGCGAGGCGCTCTATTCGGGGGTCGTGGTGCGCTTCACCGGCCGCATCTACGCCGCCGACGTCAACGCCCTGGCCGCGGAGATCGCCCACCGCAACGGCATCGAGGACGTGACCGCGATCCCGGTCGGCTTCCGGGTCAAGATCCCCCTGGACCTGCTGCAGCCCGAGTTCCTGCCCGACGGCGATCCGCGCCGCAAGGAGTACGAAGCCGGCCTGCGCGCCAGCTCGCAGTTCAGCAACCAGGTGCACGCCCGCGGCCTGGAGGGGATCACCGTCATCCTGGACCCCGGCCACGGCGGCCTGGATTCGGGGGCCACCATGGCGGGGGTGTGGGAGAGCCTGTACGTCTACGACATCGTGGTGCGGCTCAAGCGCCTGCTGGAGGCGCACACCGCCGCCGCGGTCCAGGTCACGACGCGCGACGGCGACGACTATCACGTCGTCGACGCCGACGTGCTGCCGGCGTCGCGGCGCCACGCCGTGCTCACCAATCCGCCCTATCCGATCGAAGATCCGGTGGTCGGGGTCAATCTGCGCTGGTACCTGGCCAACAGCTATTTCCGCCGCGCCATGAACGCCGACAACGATCCGCAGAAGGTGGTCTTCCTGTCCATCCACGCCGATTCGCTCCACCCATCGCTGCGCGGCGCCATGGCCTACATCCCGGCCGCCCGCATGCGCGACGAGAGCTACGGCAAGAGCGGCCCGCTCTATGAAGCGCGCGAGGAGTTCCGCGAGAGCCCGCGCGTGGAGTTCCCCTGGAACCAGCGGGTGGAAAGCGAAGGCCTGTCGCGCGAGCTGGCCAAGCAGATCATCGGCGCCTTCGAAGAGACCGGCCTGCCGGTCCACCCCTTCACGCCGGTGCGCGACCACATCATCCGCAAGCGCAGCGAATGGGTCCCCGCCGTGCTGCGCTACAACTCCGTCCCGGCCAAGATGCTGCTGGAAGTCTGCAACCTGAACAACGACCTGGACCGCAACCTGCTGAAGACCCGCGCCTACCGCCAGAGCGTCGCCGCCGCCATCCTGGACGGCCTGCTGGCCTACTACGGCCAGAACGCCGCCCAACCCGCCGTCCGCGTCGCCCGCGCGGCGAAGTAGATCTGCCAGCGGCGCTTGGCGGTACGCCGATCGCGCAGGAGGTCTGTGTTGCAGACTGATTGACAAGGAAGATAAGTCTGAGGCACAATGGCGGTTGGGAGGGCGGCTTCGATGAACCAGCATGACCTGCGGCGGATCGACTTCGTAACGCGCAAGTTCAAGGCACTGCAAGGGCTCCGCATGTTTGTCCCGCTGGGCTTGTTACTCCTCGGCGGCGGGCTCACCTCGGCCGTGCGTCCCCAGTCTCTGGTGGGGGGACTTCTGGCGGTGCTGCTGATCAACGGGCCTGCCTTGTTTCTGATGTGGCGTGCGCCCGCCTACTATGCCAAGCGGTTTGGCGTGGTCCTGCCGTTGCCTGCTACGGGATCCATCCGCAAGCTCTCGCTTTCAACCTCTCGCCGGCTCGCGGTGGGGGAGTTCCAATTCCTGTCCAGATCCTCTCCGGGCCTGCGCATCGTGGTCGCGCTGGGGGCGGGTGTTGCCATCCTCGTCGCCCTGATCTGGTCGCACCCGGACCACGTGGCCTTGGCCCGCTTCACCTACCTGGTCATGGGCTCAAGTCTGCTCTTCCTCTGGTGGGCCGATCGAGAGCACCGTCTCTCGCAGGGGTACCCGGCGCTGCTTGGGTTGCTGCTGATTGCATTTGCCGGACTCAACGGCCGGGCTGGAGCGTTGCATTGGGAAGCGTCCAGGATCGTGGTAGGTGGGGCGATGCTCCTATGCGGCCTGCTTGACCACCTGCAGCTGGTCAGGGTGCTGGGTCCGGCGCCCTCGGATGTTGCAACGTACGCGGAGGAAGCACAGCGATGACAACGCCGTTCGAGCAGCTGGCAAACCTGGACCGCACGATCCACGAGCCGACGCGGCTGGCGATCCTGACCGCGCTGGCGGCTTGCGACGCCGCCGATTTCCTCTTCCTGCAGCGCATCACCGGCATGACCAAGGGGAACCTGTCGTCCCACCTGTCGAAGCTGGAAGAGGCGGGGATGGTGGAGATCGAAAAGAGCTTCGTCGACAAGAAGCCCCACACCCTGGTCCGCCTGACCCGCCCCGGCCGCGGCGCGGTGGACGGCTACTGGCGCGAGATGGAAGGGGTGCGCAAAAAGGCCGCCCGCTGGGGCGTCAAGCACGCCGCCCCGGCGCCCTCGCGAGGGTAAGCCCCCCTACCGCGGGACTGGCGTGGCCGCGTAAAATCGCGGCACGGCGGCGGGCGGGGCAGCAGGAACTTTTCCGCTTGGGCGCCGGTCCAACTAAGATGAGCGGGAAGGGTCCTCGACGCGGAAGGGGGGGACCGTGAAGGCAGCGACGTTTGCCGGTGCGGTACCGCACGACCACGATTGCGACCTGGAGCTGGCGCAGCGGCATTGCGCCGGCGACCCTGGCGCCTTCGACGAGGTGTATGCGCGGTACGCCGCGATGGTCTACAACCTGGCGCTGCGGCTGGCGGGGGATGCAGACGAAGCGGCGGACCTGACGCAGGAGGTGTTCCTGCGGGTGCATCGCGGCCTGGGCGGCTTCAGCGGCCGCTCGGCGCTCAAGACGTGGATCTTCCGCGTCGCGCTCAACCACTGCCGCGAGCGCCTGTCGCGCTTCCGTCCCATCCTGCGGCCGATCGCCGAAGACACCAACCTGGCCCATGACGGCGGCAGCTCCTGGGGGCACGCCGGCGCCGCCGATGATGGCGGTGGTGGCGGCAGGGGCGGAGGCGGCGGCTGGGGCGGCATGGGCAGCTGGCGGGCCGAGCCGCTGGCCGATCCCGGACGCGACCCCGAGGCGCTGGCGATCGCCGCCGATTGCGGCAGGCAGGTTGCCCACGGCCTGGCGCTGCTGCCGCCCGCCTTTCGCGAGGCGGTCGTGCTGCGCGACCTGCAGGGGCTGTCGTACCAGGAGATCGCCGCCGTGCTGCAGGTCCGCGTCGGCACCGTCCGCTCGCGCATCGCACGCGGCCGGGAACAGCTGCGCATCTGGCTGGACCAAGGAGAGCGCGCATGAGCCGCCACGTCTCGTCCGAAGCGCTGTCGGCCTTCCTGGACGGTGAAAGCGCCAGCTCCGATGGCCCCGCCATCGCCTTCCACCTGGCTTCGTGTGCCGCCTGCCGCTCGCGGCTCGACTCGATGCGCCGCCTGGTCCGCGGTCTGGGCCGCCTGACCCCGGTCGCACCGCCGGCGGATCTGGAGCGCCGCGTCCGCGACACCCTGGCCGCCCGCACGGCCACGCGCCCGGCGCACACCGCCGGGGGCGCCGCCCCCCAGCCCGCCGTCCTGTCGCTGGCGGCCGCGCCGCCGCCGGTGCCGCCCGGTCGGGTCGCCGCCTCGCCGGTCCCCATGGCCGTCGCGCCCATGTCTTCCCTCGCGTCCGTCGCGCCCCTCGCGCCGCGCGGAATGTCGCGTCCGTCGCGCAGCGGTGTTGCCGCGGACTGGCTGGCGCCGGCACGGCGGGTGCGGGCCTGGTGGGCGCGGGTGTCGCTGCCCAGGTTCTCGGGACCGCCGCGCCTTGCCGGTGCGCCGCTGGGCGTCGGCTTGGCTTTCCTGCTGACCCTGGTGGTCCTGCAATACGGCGGCGGTGGCGGCGCCGGTGGCGGCCTCGGCGTGCTGCACCTGTCCACGGCGCCGGCGGCAGGCGGCTCCCGGATCGAACGGCCGGAGTTTCGGGTGAGCGAATTCTTCGGCGACGCCCCGGTGGTGCCGCCGCAGACCACCAGCGAGGTGGCGGGGCGGGTCTTCGTGCTCAGCGACGACGTCTGGGTGCAGCGCGGCCTGGACGCCACCGACACCGCCCAGCCGCATGCCCTGATCAGCGCCCGCAGCCCCCGCGGCCGCCGCCTGCTGGCCCGCTATTCCGACCTGGGCGTCCTGCTCGCCGACGGCTCCCGCGTCGTCCTGCGCGACCACCTGCAGACGCTGGAACTGTCCAACGACTCCTGAGTCGGCCGCCCGGCACCAGGCGCCGCGCGGCGGCGATCAGGCACCGGCGGTGTGGGGGTGGGGGTGGTCGTGATGATGGTAGACGCCGGCGAAGTGCGCGGCCCAGGTTTCCAGGGTGGTGCCGGTGGTGTTCTCCGGCAGGCGCGGCTCGGCGGGGCGAATCTTGCCGGCGTTGAAGGCGCGGTTCATCTCCAGCATCATGTCGATCATGTGCGGCGGCATGCCGTGCGCTGCCATCGCCTGGCGCGCCTGGTCGTCGGTCACCTGCACGTAGGGGAGCTCCGGCTTGCCGATGGCGGTGCCCAGGATGGCGGCCGCTTCCGTCAGGGTGTAGTCGCGAGGCCCCAGCAGCTCGCGCGTGGACGTGTCGCCAAATTCCAGGCCGGCGAGCAGGCGCGCGGCCTCCTGGGCGATATCGGCGGTAGCGATCATGGGCAGCTGCAGGTCGGCGCGCAGGGTGCCCGCGTACACCCCCTGGCCGTGGATGGCGGGGATCGCGTGCAGGTGGTTTTCCATAAAGAAGGTGGGCCGGAGGTGCACCATGGCGACGCCGGTGAGCCGGTCGAGCCGCTCTTCGTGGTCGTGCAGGCCGGCGATCGGCCCGGTGCCATAGGGCACTTCGGCGCCGATGCTGCTCAGGTTGACGACGAAGGGGACGCCCGCCTGGGCAAGCCCGTAGGCGATGGCTTCGGAGACGCGGTTCTGCCAGCCGCGCAGGTCGCGGTCCGCCATCGGCGTCGGCAGCATCGTGAACGCGGCGTGCGCGCCGGCAAAGGCCTGGCGCAGGAAGTCCGCATCGTGCAGGTCGCCGGCCGCCACCTCGGCGCCCTGGTCGCTGAGCGGGCCGAGGCGCTCCGGGTTGCGGGCCACGACCCGCAGCCGCCGGCGCCCTTCCAGCAGCAGCGTCGCCACCCGCCTGCCGATGTTGCCGCTCGCGCCTGTCACCACAATCAGTTGCTCGCTCACCCTGGCCTCCCTTTCAGCAGGTGGTTGCGGCGCCGCCGTTGCGGCCGCCGCCGTCCCCGCAACCGCGGTGTATCGCCGCCCATCATAGATGAGAGGGGGGAACGGCCGCTGTGCAGGCGGGCCGGCGGGAGGTGTGCCGGGGCAGGCACGGTTTCCGAGACCGGCGGCCGGTGCGTTGGGGCTGGTGCACCGCCCGCTCCGCTCGGTGGGCGATCTGCTAGCGGACGTAGGTGAACCAGGGGGTGGGATAAGAGCTGGAAATATCGCACTCTCTGCGCCACCGGCAGCCGGCCGGCGCCAGGGGTTGCCTGGCGCCGGGGGTGGCGGGGCGGCTTTGCCGGACTACTCGGCGACGCCTTTTTCTTTCAGGATGTTCCAGACTCGTTCGGGGGTGATGGGGATTTCCATGTGGCGGACGCCCAGGTGGGAGAGGGCGTCGACGACGGCGTTGACGATGGCTGGCGGCGCGCCCACGGTGGCGGATTCGCCGACTCCCTTGGCGCCCAGGGGGTGGTGGGGCGAGGGGGTGATGGTCTTGTCGGTTTCCCAGCTGGGAGTTTCCATGGCGGTGGGGACGAGGTAGTCCATGAAGCTGCCGCCCGAAATGTTGCCCTGGTCGTCGTAGCTGATCTCTTCGAGGAGGGCGGGGGCCAGGCCCATGGTGAGGCCGCCGTGGATCTGGCCGTCGACGATCATGGGGTTGATGATGTTGCCGCAGTCGTCGACGGCGACGAAGCGGCGGACCTTGACCATGCCGGTGCCGCGGTCGATGTCGACGACGCAGATGTAGCTGCCGAAGGGGAACGTGAGGTTGGGCGGATCGTAGTAGTCGACGGCTTCCAGGCCCGCTTCCATGCCCTGCGGGTGATTGGTGTAGGCGGCAAAGGCGATCTCCTGGATGGTCTTGGCCTTTTGCGGGGCGCCCTTGACAAAGAACTTGCCGGGCTCCCATTCCAGGTCGTCTTCGCTGACTTCCAGCAGGTGGGCGGCGATCTTCTTGGCCTTGGCGCGGATCTTTCGCGCCGCCATGGCACCGGCGGCGCCGGCGGTGGGGGTCGAGCGGCTGGCGTAGGTGCCCAGGCCGTACGGGGCGGTGTCGGTGTCGCCTTCTTCCACCTGGATGTGGGCGGCGGGGATGCCGAGCTCCTCGGCGATGATCTGGGCGTAGGTGGTCTCATGCCCCTGGCCCTGCGACTTGGTGCCGAAGCGGGCGATCGCCTTGCCGGTGGGGTGGATGCGGATCTCGGCCGAGTCGAACATCTTGATGCCCAGGATGTCGAAGTCCTTGGAGGGGCCGGCGCCGACGATCTCGGTAAAGGAGGAGATGCCGATCCCCATCAGCTCGCCCCTCTTGCGCTTCTCGGCCTGCTCGCGCCGCAGGTCGGCGTAGCCGATGCGCTTCATCGCCAGCTGCAGCGCCGCCGGATAGTTGCCGCTGTCGTATTCCCAGCCGGTCGGCGACTTGTAGGGGAACTTGTCGGTGGCGATGAAATTCTTGAGACGCAGCTCCGCCGGATCCATTTTCAGCTCCTGGGCGAGCACGTCGGTGATGCGCTCGATGGCGTGCACCGCTTCGGTGACGCGGAACGAGCAGCGGTAGGCGACGCCGCCCGGCGGCTTGTTGGTGTAGGCGGCGTCCACTTCGACGTGCGCGTGCTGCAGGTCGTAGGAGCCGGTGCAGACCGAAAACAGCCCGGCCGGATATTTGGAAGGGTTTGCGGCGGCGTCGGCGTAGCCGTGATCGGCGAGCGTCTTCATGCGCAGGCCGACCATCGTGCCGTCGCGTTTGGCGGCCAATTCCGCGGTGATGTGGTAATCGCGGGCAAAGGAGTCGGCCTGCAGGTTTTCCATGCGGTCTTCGATCCACTTGACCGGCTTGCCGATGACGACCGACGCCGCCGTCGCGATGACGTAGCCGGGATAGACCGGGACCTTGCCGCCGAAGCCGCCGCCGATGTCGGGCGAGATGACGCGGATGCGCTCTTCGGATAGGCCGACGTGGCCGGCTACCAGCGCCAGCACGGTGCGGATGGCGTGCGGCGCCTGCGTCGTCATGTACAGGGTGAGCTTGCCTTCGGTGCGATTGAAGTCGGCGACGCAGCCGCAGGTTTCGATCGACGCCACGTGGATGCGCGGGATGTGCATGCTCTGCCGCACCACCACGTCCGCTTCGGCGAACGCCTTGTCGGTGGCGGCGCGGTCGCCCGCCTCCCAATGGAAGATATGGTTGTCGGTCTTGCCGGGCTTGTCGGTGCGCAGCACCGGTGCGCCGGGCTCCAGGGCCTTGAACGGATCGACCACCACCGGCAACGGCTCATATTCCACCTCGACGGCGTCGACGCCGTCGGCGGCGATGTAGCGATCGGTGGCGATCACCGCCGCCACCTCCTGCGCCTGATACATCACTTTTTCGAGGGGCAGCACCATCTGGGTGTCCGACATGAGCGTCGGCATCCAGTGCAGGTTGTATTTGGCGAGCGTTTCGCCGGTGATGACCGCCAGCACGCCCGGAATGGCGAGCGCCTTTTCGGTGTGGATGGCGGTGATCCTGGCGTGGGCGTACGGGCTGCGCACGATATCCATCTGCAACATGCCCGGCAGTTTGATGTCGTCGATGTAGCGGCCCTGGCCGCGCAGGAAGCGCGGGTCTTCCTTGCGCTTCATCGAGTGGCCCATGCCGCATATGGCCGCTGAGGTTCTGGGTTCCATGGTTCCGTCTCCTCTCACGCTACCTTGGAGCGCAGCTGCGCCGCGGCGTGCTGGACCGCCTTGACGATGTTGACGTAGCCGGTGCAGCGGCAGAGATTGCCCGAGATCGCCTGGCGAATCTCCAGCTCGCTGGGGTCGGCGTTTTGCTGCAGCAGCGCGTAGCTGGTCATCATCATCCCCGGCGTGCAAAAGCCGCACTGCAGGCCGTGTTCCTGGAAGAAGCCTTCCTGGATCGGATCGAGCTTGCCGTCCCGCTCCAACCCTTCGACCGTCGTCACGTCGTGGCCGTCGGCCTGGACCGCGAGCACCGTGCACGACTTGACCGGCCGGCCGTCGAACAGCACGGTGCAGGCGCCGCAGTGCGTGGTGTCGCAGCCGATATGGGTGCCGGTCATCCCCAGCACCTCGCGCAGCAGGTGTACCAGCAGCAGGCGCGACTCCACGGTCACCGCGTGCTCGACGCCCTGGACCTTGACCTTGATCTGATGTTGGGCCATGTCTAGTGCTCCTCGGCCCGTTGGAGGGCCCGTTTGAGGGCTCGCGCCGTCAGCACGCGCGACATCTCACGTTTGTATTCGACCGCGCCGCGGCGGTCGGCGCTGGGGGTGGCGGCGGCGGCGGCCAGGCGTGCCGTTTCGGCGATCGTTTGGTCAGTCGGGCGCTTGCCGGTCAGGTACCGCTCGGCCTCCATGGCGCGCACCGGCATCGGTCCGGCGTTGGTGAGGGCGATGCCCGCCTGGGCGACGGTGCCGTCCGCCGCCAGGGTGAGCTGCACGGCGCTGGCGGCGGTGGCGAAGTCGCCCACCTTGCGCTCCAGCTTCTGATAGGCGCCGCCGCTGCGCGGCGCCGGCTGCGGCACGCGGATCTCGGTCAGGATCTCATCGGGCGCCAGGGCGGTGGCGAACAGGCCGACGAAGAAGTCGTCGATGGGGATCTCGCGCCGGCCGCCGGGACCGGTGGCGACCACCGTGGCGCGCAGCGCCAGCATCGTCGCCGGATGGTCGTTGGCCGGATCGCCGTGCGCCAGGTTGCCGCCGACGGTCGCCATGTTGCGCACCAGCGGGTCGGCGATGACCTCGGTCGTTTCGACCAGCAGCGGGTAGCGCCGGCGCGCCACCTCGGAGCGCTCCAGGTCCGCCTCGCGGGTGCGGCCGCCGATGGCGAGCACCCCTGCTTCCTCGCGGACGTATTCGAGGCCCGGAATGCGCCCGATGTCGACCAGGTGGCCGGCCACCCCCAGCCGGAGCTTGAGCAGCGGCAGCAGGCTCTGGCCGCCCGACAGCACCTTGGCGTCGTCGGGGTGAGCTTGCAGCAGCGCCACCGCTTCCTCCAAGGTCTGGGGAGCGTGATAGTCAAACGCGGCAGGAATCATCAGCAAAACTCCTTTCCACCGGTGCGCCGGCCCTGCGGCGGCGCCCCTAGCGATGGGAGAACCAATAGATCAAGACCAGAGCGACCGCGACCGCCAGCCAGAACCCCGGCCGCCGCAACGTCCGCCCCGCGGCCCGCGCCATCGCCCTGGAGCCGATCGCGCCCACGTCCAGCACGTCTTCGTGACTCGTGGTCGGCAGTTGCGGCGGCGCGGGCGCGGCGCCCGCGCCGCGGCCAGTGTTTGGGGCCGCCGCCGCGAGTGCCGCAGGCGCTACCGTGCCCGCCGCCGGCAGCGATGGCGTGCCAGTGCCGGCCGGCACTGCATTCGCGGTTGCAGCGGCGCCGGCGGACGTTGCGGCCGTGTTGGCGGGCAGCGCTGCCGCAGCTGCGGCGGCGTGTGCGTCCGTCGCGCCAGCACCGCCTGTCGCTCCCGCCGCGCCAGGTGCCGCTCCGGTGTCGCCGGTCGCGCCTGCGGGACCTGGCCGCGAGGCGGCGGCTGGCGTCACGGCGGCACCGCCTGTCGCGTCCGCCGTGTCAGGTGGCGCAAGTGCGGCGCTGGTCGCGCTCGTTGCGCTTGCGGGGACTGGCTGCGAGGCGACAGCTGCCGTCGCGCCGGCGCCGGTTATCGCTTCCGCCGCGCCAGTTGTCGGTCGCGCGGCGGTGGCGGCGCCTTCCAGTTCGCGGCGCATGGCGTCGCTGAATTTTTGGAAGAGCTGGTCGCTGACGTCCTGGATCATGCCGCGGCCGAACTGGGCGAGGACGCCGACGACGTTGACGTCGGAGCGGACGGTAACTTCGCTTTCCGTGGGCGAGCGCTCTACGATGCGGCTGTGCATGCGCATGTCGGCGCCGCCCTTGCCGCGGGTCTCCTGGCCGGTGCCGCTGAGCTCGGCTTCGCGCGCTTCGGGATCGAGGCGATCGAAGCGCAGCTTGCCGCGGTAGGCGGCGGTCACCGGACCGACCTTGACGGTCATGGTGCCGGCGTAGGTCTTGTCGTCCACCTGCTCGGTGATCGCCGCGCCGGGCAGGCAATGTGCCACCCGCCGCGGGTCGGTCAGGAAGTCCCAGACGGCGCCGGCCGGGGCATTCACCACGAAGCTCTTTTCGATCGGGATACCCAAGGCTCTCCCTTCACGCCGCGAGCAGCGGCAGCAGCCGCGCCAGCGATTCCAGGTTGTGCGCCGGCAGCAGGTGGTCGAGGTACGGCAGCGCCGCCGCCATGGCGCGGGCGGTGGGCTGGTAGCGCTGGTCGCCGGCCAGCGGATTGAGCCAGACGATGCGCCGCGCCCGCGCCCGGATGGCCGCCAGCGCCCCCGGCAGCCGGTCGACGTCGCCGCGATCCAGGCCGTCGCTGAGGATCAGCACCACCGTTCGGCTGTCGACCAGGTGCAGGTAGGTGTCCGCGAACTCGGCAAGGCAGTCCGCGATGCGCGTCCCTTCCGACCAGTCGGGGATCTGGCGCGCCAGGCGGTCCAGCATCGCCGCGATGCCGTGCGGCCCGTCCAGCCCTTCCGGTCGCATGCCACCGGAGCGCAGCCAGCCGGTGAGCCGTACCAGCGAAGTGTTGAAGGCGAAGACTTCGCTGTGCCGCGCCGCCCGGCGCAGCGCCAGCACGAACGCCAGCAAGAACCGCGAATGCGGGTCCATCGAGCCGCTGGTGTCGCACAGCACCACCAGCCGCGCCTCTTCGATCGGCCGCGCCCGCCGCGCCAGCACCGCCAGGTCGCCGTCCAGGGCCGCCGCCCGCCGCAAACTGCGCCGCAGGTCAGGGTCGCCGCGGCCGCGCACCGGCACCCGCCGCCGGCTGCGCCGGGTGGCGAGGCGCTGCGCCAGCCGCGCGATCAGCGGCTCCATCGCGGCGCGCTCCGCCGCCGTGCACTCCTCGAACGGCTTGCGGCGCAAGATCGCCTCGGGGCTGTAGCCCGGCTGTTCGCCGTCGGCCAGGGCCGGCGCCGCCGCGTCGTCGGCCTCCTGCCGCCGCTGGTCCGTTGCCCGCGCCGCAGCCTGCCGCGCCGGCGCCGGCCCTGGCCGCGCGTCGGCGCGGCCCGCCTGTGGCGGCCGGGTGGGGTCGATCACCGGTGGATTTTGCGACGGCGGCGCGGCCGCCTGCCGCCGCTCCTCGGCAGGCGGGTCGTCCAGCCGCCCGTCGCTGGCCGCTCCCACAGCGTCGTCGGCCCCACGCCACATCTCCGCAAACAGCTCCTCGAACGCCGCCGCGTCCCGCGGCCGGATCTTGAGTGCCACCCGCAAGGCGCGCCTCACCTCGTCGCGGTCACCCACGTCGACGAACGTCAGCGCCGCCAGACCGTCCGCTTCATCGCTCAGCGTGACTGCGACGCCGCGCGGCCGCAAGGCACGCCCAAACCGAGCCAGGTGCCACACCAAGCCGCTGGAAAGAGGTCCGGCCGTCGCCTCTGGCGACGGCGCGGTCTGGTTAGCCACCCACAACCCAGGGCCGGCCCCTGGCGCCGTGGCGCGGCCGGCCTCCGCCTCGCCGCCCGCGTCCCGCTCGCTCACGCTGGCACCTCTTCGAGGGCGACGGCCAAGGTGGCGGCGAGGGTGGCGCCGGTGAGGTCGTGGAGGTCGTGGCGGTCTTTGAGGATGCAGCCCAGGGTTTGCTCGACGGTTTCGAGGTCGAGGTGGTCGCGGTGGAGGTGGAGCAGGGCTTGCGCCCAGTCGAGGGTTTCGGCGACGCCGGGGGTTTTGTTGAGGCGGCGCTGCCGCAGGGACTGCATGAAGCGGCCGATCTGGGCTGCCAGGCGGGGGGCTGCCTGGGGCACCCGCGCCGCCAGGATGCGGACCTCTTTTTCGAGGGTGGGGTGCTCGATGTAGAGGTAGAGGCAGCGCCGGCGCAGGGCGTCGCCGATCTCGCGGCTGCGGTTGGAGGTGAGGACGACGTGGGGGATGTGTTCCGCGCGCAGGGTGCCCAGCTCGGGGATGGTGACCTGGAAGTCGGACAGGATCTCGAGCAGGAAGGCTTCGAAGCCGTCGTCGGCGCGGTCGATCTCGTCGATGAGCAGCACCGGCGCGCCGTCCCGGCGGGTGATGGCGCGCAGCAGCGGCCGCTCCAGCAGGTAGTCGCGGCCGAAGATCAGCTCTTCGGTTTCGGCGGCGCTCTTGCCCTGTTGCTCGGCCAGGCGCAGGCGCAGGATCTGGCGCTGGTAGTTCCACTCGTAGAGCGCGGTCGAGACGTCGAGCCCTTCGTAGCACTGCAGCCGGATGAGGTCGGTGGCCAGCAGGCGCGCCCAGACCTTGGCGATTTCGGTCTTGCCGACGCCGGCGTCGCCTTCGACGAGCAGCGGGCGGCGCATCTTCTGGGCCAGAAAGAGCGACGTCGCGATCGCCGGGTCGGCGACGTAGCCCGCGCCTTCCATCGCTGACTGGAGCTGCGCGATCTCCTCCCTCACGCGACCCCTCCCACCGCCGCGTGGTGCTCGGGCGCCGCCACGAAGCGGGCGCGGCAGCCGGCGCAGCAGAAATAGAAGACGCGCCCGGCGTGCTCGGCGGTGTGCCGCGCGCCGGCGATCTGGACCGTCATGCCGCAGATCGGATCGATGGCCTGGCCCGCCGCGGGCGGCGAGTGCTGCGTGTCCGTTTCCGCCGGCCCGGCGGCGGCGGTGCTGGCGGCGAGCGCGTGGCGCCGCTCGACGATTTCGGCCAGCACGCTCAGGGCGATCTCTTCGGGGGTCTGGGCGTGGATGGCCAGGCCGGCGGGGCTGCGGATCGTTGCCAGCTGCGCTTCCGAGATGCCTTGCTCGCGGAGAGTCGGCCGCATTTGCGCGAAACGCCGCGCGCTCGCCACTACCCCGAGATAGGCCGGAGCGAGGGCCAGGGCGGCGCCGATCGCCGCCTCGTCGTCTTCTCCCATGGTTGCCACGACCGCGAAGCATTGCGCTCCGCCTGTCGCCGCTACGGCGCCGATGATGGTCCGGCTGGTCCCGGTCGCCGCGCTGGCCTGGCCTTCGGCCGTGGCTGCCGCAGCGCCGCCTGCCGGCGCCGCCGCGGCGCCCGGGACGGGCGTCACGTGGTAGCCCATGGCGGCGCCCAGGCGGGCGAGGGCTCGCGCGGTGGGGGATTCCCCGAAGACTGCCAGGCGCGGCGCCGGTTGGATGGGTTCGAGGTAGATTTCCACGCTCCCTCCGCTGTGGCAGGTCATGGGAAAGACGGCGACGCCCGGCCGCTGCTCGGTTTCGGGGTCGGGGGTGAGGGCGAGCAGGCGCGGCTTGCCGCTGGCGAGCACGCGCCGCGCTTCGCGCAGCACGGTGGGCTGGATGCAGCTGCCGCCCAGCCAGCCGTGGAAGTCGCCGCCGGCGGTGATGATCGCCATGTCGCCGGCCTGCGCCGAGCTGGCGGGCCGCCGGCGCACCACCAGCGCCAGCACGAAGGGCTCCTGCCGGCGCGTAAGATCCGCTGCCATCTGCAGGAGCTCGGCGTGCATGGTCGCGATGCCTTTCCCTTGCTAGTCCTAAGGTTCCGAAGGTTCCGTGTCGCCGCGCGCGGTGGACGGTGGTCCGGCCAGGACCGGGAGCGGCACCGCCGGTACGGTGGGCGGACCGGGGGCCGGGGCCAGCGACGGCGCCGTGTGGCGCAGCCGCTCCAGGTCGGCCGGCAGGTCGAGATCGGCGAGCGCGGTCACCGGCCAGTGCAGCACGACGGCGGTGCCGCGGTGGCGCTTGACCACCTGTTTGCCGCAGCCGGCGCCGCCCTTGGCACTGGTCATGCTGAGGATCTCATGAAAGAGCGAGCGATCATACAGCGTCGGCGGCGCGTTCACGCCTTCGTAATCCGAGATCACCAGCGCCGCGCCGCTGTCGCGGTAGCGCGCCACCAGGTCGGCGACCATGGCGCCGGTGACGAAGGGCATGTCGGCCAGCATCACCACCGCCGCTCCCACCGTGGGCGCCGACCGCGCCAGGGCTGCGACGCCGGCTTGCAGCGAGGTGGTGATGCCGTGCTGGTAGTTGGGGTTGACCACCACCTGGCAGGCGCAGCCCAGAAGCTCGCGCCGCGCGCTTTGGGATTCATGCCCCAACACCACCAGCAGCGGCGCCAGGCCGCCGCCCAGCGCCTGGCGCACCGCCCGCCGCAGCACGCTTTCGCCGTCCAGCTGCAGCAGCATCTTGTTGCTGCCCATGCGGCTGGAGGTGCCGGCGGCGAGCAGGATGCCGGCGACCGGCACGGCGTCGCCGGCCCGCGGCGGTGCGGCCTCAGCCGACATGGATGGCCTCGCGGCGTTCGCTCAGGTGGCGCGGCAGGCGGCCGGCGGAAAAGGCGAGCAGTTCCGCGACGATGCTGATCGCCACCTGCTGCGGACCGTCGGCGCCGAGGTCGAGCCCCACCGGGCCGAACACCCGCCCGCCGTCGTCGCCTTCGCCGATCAGCCGCAGGATGGCGTCGGTGCGCGCCCGCGGCCCCAGGACGCCGACGTAAGGGAGGCCCGCGGCGAGCAGTCTTCGCACCCATTCGCGGTCGTGTGCCAGCGAGTGCGTCTTGACGACCGCCAGCGACCGGGCGGCCGGCGGCAGGGCGAGCTGCGGCTCGTCGGGGCGCGCCAGGATGCGCTGCGCCGCCGCCGGGAACGCCTGGGCGGCCAGAAACGCCGGCCGGTGGTCGACCAGCGTGACGCGAAAGCCGGCGTCGGCGGCGTAGGCGACCAGCGGCCGCGCGTCGTCGCCGGCGCCGCAGACGACCAGGTGCGGCGGCGGCGCCAGGACTTCGAAGAAGACCTCCCGGCCGGCGACCGTCTCCACCCGCGAAGCGCCGGTTGCCAGCCGCACGCGCGCCCTGTCGATGACCGCCCGGCGAAAGGCTGCGTCCTCAGGCGTGCCGGTGCCCGCCGCATCCCCCGCCGGTGCCACCGCGCCGCCGTGGACCACCAGGAGCATGCCGCCACCGTCCCGGCGTCCGCCGCCCGCGGCGCTCGCCGCTGCCGCGCCGCTCGGCGCGGTCCCAACGTTGGCGCTTGCCGCGGCGCCGGCCGGAACGTCGCCGCCGTCGAGCGCCGTGGCGAGCACGAACGGCGCGTCGCCCGCGAGCAGCTGCCGCAGGGATCCGGCGAGCTGCGCCAGCGGGCCTTCGGACGCGGGTTGGACGAAGATGTCGACGTGGCCGTTGCAGCCCAGGCCCAGGCCCCACACCACGTCTTCGTCGCCGGTTTCGTAGTGGCGCAGCCAGGGATTGCCGGTTTCGAGCACCGCCCCGGCGATCTCGCGCACGTCGGCTTCGAGGCAGCCGCCGCTGACGCTGCCGACCGTGTCACCCGCCTGTTCGATCAGCAGCTTGGCGCCCGGCCGCCGGTAGGCCGAGCCGGCGATGCGCACCACCGTCGCCAGGGCCGCGCGGCCGCCGGCGGCTTCGACCGCGGCCAGCCGCAGGAGGATGTCGGCGCTTTCCTTCCAATGGATCATCGGCCACCGGGCCAGTCACTTTTGGTCCTCTCGAACCATACCTCCGGCCGGCGCCGGTTTCAAGGCGCCGGAACCTGGCTGCCGGAGAGACGGATCGGAAAGACCTGAAGTGGGAGGCGGCGGGCGCGGCTCAGTTATAGGGCGCGATCGCGGTGACCGTCCACGTTTCGCCGCCGATCTGGACGGTGCCGCCGACCGGCTGGTCGAGCAGCTGCTTGCCGAGATCGGCTTCGTAGGACAGGATGCCGTCTTCGGGGCGGCTCTCCCACGGACCGAGGATGGTGATGGTGCGCCTTTGGCCGCCGGCGCTGGCCAGGTGGACGCGGGCACCGATGCGCACCGCCGACAGGTCCATGGAGGTGGTGTCGATGGGACGCACCCGCGACAGCTCGCCGTTGAGCGCCGCGGCGCGGGAGTTGAGGTATTCGTGGCGCGCCCGCGCCGATTTGTATTCGAAGTTCTCGCGCAGGTCGCCCAGGGCGCGGGCTTCTTCGATCGCCTTGCGATTGGCCGGGATCTCGACTTTCATGATCTGGTCGAGCTCGGCGCGCTTGGTGGTGATCGAATCGAGCGTCGCGTAGAGCGGCATTTCGATCTCTCGCCGCAGCGAGCGGAAGCGCAGCTCCAGGGCAGCCAGGAGCTGTTCGCGCTGGTAGGGCTCCAGGGCGGCGGCCCGCCGCACGGCGTCTTCGGCCTGCGGCGCCTGGTCTTCGGTCAGGTGGTTGAGCACCCGCGGCACGGTGCCGCCCGATTCGGCCAGCGCCAGCAGACGCAGCCGGAAGGTGGCGAATTCGTCGCGGTTCAGACTGTTGAGGATCTGCTGCAACAGGCGCAGCGGGTTGCGTCCGCGCAGCTCTTCGTCGGTGGCGGCCCGTTCGGCCAGCCAGGTGAAGGCGGACGGCTGCCGGTGTGGCTGGGTGACGAGGGTGTCGTAGAAGCGTTCCAGTTCCCGCGGCGCGCCCGCCGCCATGCCGGCCGCCAGGGTGTCCAGGGCGCGCGGGTCGGTTTCGCGCGCCAGGGCGTCACGGTAGACCGCCGGCCAGTCGGTGCGTCGCTCGCGCACCATCTGGTACGCCCGCTCGCGCAGCAGCCGCTCGTCGATGCCTTCGAACAGCCGGCCCAGGTCGCGCGCGGCGAGCAGCTGCTCGGGCGCCCACTCCAGCTGCAGCAGGTCTTCGGGCACGCCGCCGCTGCGTTCCAGGCCGAACCAGATCTCGAAGGCGAGGCCGGGGTCGCTGTCCACCGCGCCGGCGGCGACGCCTTCCAGATTGGCCGCCATGCGGTCGCGCAGGCCGCGGTCGCGCGCCCCTTCGCGCCGCAGCAGCTCCAGCTTGCGGCGCGGCGCGGCGCGCTCGAAGGCGCGCCACACGCTGTCCTGGGCGTCGCCGCTGCTTTCGGCCCAGGTGTAGGTCTGGCGCGCGCCGCTGCCGGCGGCCAGCACCTGCGGATGCTTGCGCGCCGCCCCCCACCACGACGTCCATTGCCCCTCGCTGACGATGCCCGCCAGCACGTCGCGCACTTCCCCGGCGGTGAGCGGGCGGTCGAAGCTGCGCAGGGTGACGTGCAGCAGGTCGGGAGGCGACAGCGTCTTGAGGCCGGCCGGGTCCTCCAGCTTGCGCCGCAGCACGTGCGAGGTGGCGAGCGGGCGCAGCAGCTTCGCCGCCGCCTTGAACCCCACCATCAGGCCGCGGTGGCGCTCGAAATCGACCTTGAAGCTTTCCAGCCCCAGGTTGGCTTCGACGACCCGGCCCACCCCCTTGCCTTCCATCGCCACCACGGTGCCGACGTCGAAGGCCAGCAGGTTTTCCAGGCGCTCCACCTTTTCCCAGGTCTTCGGCAGGTCGTGGGTGGCGCGCTGCAGGCCCGCCGCCTCGGACAGCCCTTTGAAGGTGGTGCGGTCGCCGTAGAGCTTGCTCAGCGTCGAAACGATCGCCGAATGGATCTTGTCCGCCGGCAGCAGCAGCGCCGCCGCCCGCCGCAGCAGGTCGAGGCGCACCGCCCAGCGGCCGTCGCGCAGCTGCTCGTCGAGCATCTCAAGCAGCGTCCGGGCGCGCTTTTCTTCGCCGTTGCCGGCCAGGGCGCGCGCCACGCCGACGAAGTAATCGAGGTCTTCGGGATTGTCGCCGATGCGCGCCAGCCAGTCGTTTTCGACGGCGTCGAAGTCGCCCTTGGCGAGGTGGTTCTGGGTCGTACGCGAGATCGCCATGCGGAGAAGGAAGATAGCAGATTGAGTTCTATAAGCTAGCCTCCCGGCCAATCGCGGGCCGGTCGCCGGGGGCCGGCGGGGAGCTGGAGCACAGACCGATGGAGACCGGCGACGTCGAGCGCCGCCTGCTCGAGGCGGGCACCGAAGAGCTGCTGGCGCTGGTGCGCGAGCTGGGGGCCGCGCTGTCGCCAGCCGCCGCCCGCCAGGCGCTGCGCAACCCCTACGTGAGCGCCGAGGTGATCGCGGAGGTGGCGGCGCAGCCGCGCCTGGTGTCGTACTACGAGGTCCGCCGCGACCTGGCGCGGTGCCGCGTCACGCCCGAGCCGCTGGCGCTGCAGCTGGTCGCCGGCCTCTATTGGGCCGACCTGCTGGCGATCGGCCTGGACGCGCGCCTGCATCCCCGCCTGCGGCGTGCCGCCGACCAGTTCCTGCTGGCGCGCCTGCCGGGGATGTCGGTGGGGGAGAGGGTGGCGCTGGCCCGCCGCGCCAACCCGGCGGTCCTGGCGGTGCTGCGCCACGACCCGACGCCGCGGGTGATCGCCGCGCTGCTCGACAACCCACGCCTTACCGAAGGGACGCTGGCGCCGGTGGTGGCCGCCGAACGCACCCCGGCGCCGGTCCTGGAGCTGATCGCCGCCGATCGCCGCTGGGGGGTGCGCTATCCGGTGCGCCTGGCGCTGGCCCGCAACCCCGCGACGCCGCCCGCGACCGCGCTGCGCCAGCTGGCGGCGCTGCGCAAGCCGGACCTGCGCGCCGTGGCGAGCGACCCGCGCCTGGCCGAACCGCTGCGCCGCCGCGCCCGCCTGCTGCTGGGAGACCTGGCCGGTGACGGATGAGGCCGCCTCGCCGGTGAGCACCGGCACGAAATCTGCAATTTGAGCGGGCGACGGCGCAGGCGATGGCGCATGCGTGGTGCATGCGCCGGTGCACAGTGCATACAACATGGACGGCCTGACGATGGCACACCGCACCCGGCACACCGCACCTCTCCCCGGCAAGGCACTCCTGGCCATCCTGCCGGTGCTCCTGGCGATCCTGATCGCCCCTGCCAGCGCCGGCGCCGCCAGCTCCAACCAGCTGATCCAGGTGCCGCAGCAGGTCGCCACCCTGCCGCTGGCGATCTCGCGGGTTGCTGACGGCGGCACGATCGAGCTGGCCTCCGGCACCTACGACGCGCCGGCGGGCGGTTTCCGCATCGGCAACGCCAACAAGGGCTTCACCGTCCGCGCCGCGCTGGGCGCCACGGTGGTGCTCGGCGGCCAGGGCGCCCACCCGATCCTGGTCTTTCACAATACTTCGCTGGCCCACGGCGGCCTGGTGATCTTTCAGGGTCTGACCTTCCGCAACGGCGCCGGCGGCTCGTCCACCACCTCGCCGGGGGTGACGATCGACACCGCCGCGGCGCGCTTCGTGGGCTGCAACTTCGACGGCAACGGCGGCGGCACGGGAGCCGCCGGCGGCGGTGCGGTGCTGGTGCGCGGCGGCTCGACCGCCACCTTCATCGGCTGCAACTTCACTGACAACAGCTGCGCCATCCAGGGCGGCGCGATGATGGTCCAAGCCTCCTCGGTGCAGGTCCTGGGCGGCAGCTTCGTCGCCAACCATGTCAACCTCGCCGACGGCATCCCGTCGTCGCACGGTGGCGCCGTCAGCGTCCTCGACGGCACGTTCCTGGTGTCGGATGCGCTCTTCCAGGGCAATCAGGCCGGCTGGGTGGGGGGCGCCATCTACGCCTTCGGCGACTTTACCGCCACGCCGGCGACGCCCAGCTCCTACCTGTCGGTGACGCGCTCGACCTTCCAGTCCAACGCCATCGCGCCGCAGCCCTGCTGTGCACCCCCCGGACCCGCCACCGGCGGCGCCATCCACGTCGAAGACCAGACCACCCTGGACGTGCAGGGTTCGTGGTTCACCGGCAACCAGGCGCAGGACGGCGGCGCCCTCAGCTCCTACCGTGCGCAGATCGACGTCACCGGGTCGGTCTTTCAGGGCAACGGCGGCAGCCTGACCGAAGGCGACCTGGCGGTCGGCGGCGCCATCTGCGCGCTGTCCAACGACGCCGTTGACGCCTCGACCGCCAACGGCCAGAACCCGCCGCCGGCGGCGGTGAGCGTCGCCGGATCGCTCCTCCAGGGCGGCACCGGCGGCGCGGTGGGCAACGCCGGCGGGTGCCTGTTCGCCGCCGGCGACGCCCCCCACCTCTACGGGCAGGACGGGCTCACCCCTGACGGCACCGTCGCGAGCAACAGCGCGCCGGTCGCGATCAGCGGCTCGGTGTTCGCCGACTGCGCCGTGCTGCTCGACGCCGCCACGGCCGGCGGCGGCCAGGGCGGCGCCGTCAACGCCTCGCTGGTGGCGCTGACCATGGCGAATTCCATGGTGCTGGGCTCGACCGCCGCCGGCGACGGCGCCGGCGGCGGGGTGTTTCTGTCAGGCGAATCCAACGCGCAGATCTCGCAGACGATCTTTGCCGGCGACAGCGCCGACACCGCCGGCGGGGCGCTGTACGCCACCGGCTCCAACCTGAACGTCAGCGGTTCCGACTTCATCGCCAACCAGGTGGGCGGCTCCTCCCGCGGCTCGGCGCTGTACACGCAGCCGCTGGGTGCGACCCAGCCGCACGTCGGCAACGGCGACGCGAGCGGCCTGGTGAGCCAGTCGATCTTCAGCCAGAACGGCGGCCTGGCGGTGTGGGACGCCGATGCCGGCGGCGCCACCTTCATCAACACGATGCAGTATGGCTCCGACAGCTTCTTTGCCGGCTCCTTCGGCGGCAACGTCTACGACGATACCTATGCCGACCCGAGCCACGCCGGATTCAGCGTCGCCGGCCTGGATTCGCTGGTGGTGCGGCGCCCCTCGGGCGTCGCCACGGTCAAGGCCGCGGCGGCCAACCTGGCGCTGGGCGCGGCGCCGGCCGTGGGGTCGCTGGTGGCGTTCGCGCCCGCCGGGTCGCCCACGGCGCGGTCGGCGCCGCTGCTCGCCTACGCCTGGTCGGGGAGCACCGCGACGCTGGGCGGCGCGCCTCTTGCCGCGCACCAGGGGCTGATCGACAACCCCGCCCCCGGCGCCTACTCGCTGATCGCCAACGGCGCGCTCCTGGGTGCGGCCAGCGTCGCCGCCGCCCAGTGCACCACGGACCCGGTACTGTGCCTGGCGGGCGACCGATTCCGCGTCCAGGTGGCGTGGCAGCTGCCGACGGGGCAGCGCGGCGACGGCCACCCGGCGGCGCTGTCGGACGACACCGGCACGTTCTGGTTTTTCGACGCCTCGCAGGTCGACCTGGTGGTCAAGATCCTGGACGGCCGCGCGGTGAACGGCTGCTTCTGGGTGTTCTACGGCGCGCTGTCCAACGTGCAATACACGATCACGGTGACCGATACCGTCACCGGCGCCGTCCAGGCCTACGTCAACCCCGCCGGCACCATGGCCAGCGTCGCCGATACCACGGCGTTCCTGGGCACCGGCAACGCTCCCGCCGCGCCGCCGGTCGTGGCGCCCACCCCGCCGGCCACCGGCTCGTGCGCGCGGCGCGCCGGCGACCTGTGCCTGGCGGACCGGTTCCGCCTGCACGTCGCCTGGAAGACGTCCACCGCCAGCGGCACCGCCACCGGCACGGCGCTCGCCGCGGACAGCGGCACCTTCTGGTTCTTCAGCAGCGGCGACGTCGAGCTGGCGGTGAAGATCGTCGACGGGCGTGCCGTCAACGGCCACTTCTGGGTCTTTTATGGAGCGCTGTCGAACGTCCAATACACCCTGACCGTCACCGATACCCAGACCGGCAGGAGCAAGACCTACGTCAATCCGCAGGGCGCCATGGCGAGCGTCGGCGACACCTCGGCGCTGCCCGGAAGTTGACCGGACGGGCGGGAAATTTGACCCGGGCGATAGCCCCGCGTACAGTTACAACCGTTTTGTGCGAGAGCCGTGCCTAGACGACAGAGATTTCCACCGCACCAGACCCACCTCGAGGGAGTGCCCAATTTGGAGGCGCGCCCGCCCGCGGTAGGTGTCTCCGGTGACGATGGCGAAGAGCTGTCGCCGCCGTCCGACGCCGCCGGGCCGCTGGGGGTCGCCGGTGCGCCGGGCTCGCCCCACCCGACACCCGCCGCCACATCCGCTTCCTCCTCCCACCCCGGCTCACTCCCACCGACCCAGCTGCCGTTGGCCCCCGTAGCGCCGGTCGCCTCGCTGCCGTCACTGCCGCCTCCGGCGGCCGCGACGTCGATGGCAGCGGGGGCGCCGACGCCGATCGGGCCGGCGATGCCGGGCGCCGGGCCGCGGCGCACCCTGCTGCGGCCGCCGCCTTGGGACAAGAGCGCCGACGTGGACGCCGGCGCCTCCTTCGGGGGCTGGCTGCGGCGGCAGCGCGAAGCGCGCCAGATCGGCCTGCGCGAGATCGCGGAGCGCACCAAGATCAGCCTGCGCTACCTCGAAGCCATGGAAGAGGACCGCTTCGAAGTGCTGCCGGCGCCGGTCTTCGCCAAGGGTTTCCTGCGCGAATACGCCCGCTACGTCGGGCTGTCGCCGGACGAGGTGGTCAACCACTGGCTGTCGTCGGTGCAGGCCGCCCAGGGCAGCGACGACGCGGCGGCCGGCCACCATGCCGGCGCGGCCCATCCGGCGCACGCCGCCAAGACCGGCAAGCTGAAGAGCCGCGCGGCGCGCGCCGCCGCGGCGACCCCGCGCCCGGCGCCGGCCGGCCACGGCCTGTCCGTCAGCCCGGCCGCGCGGTCGTTCCCGCGCTGGCTGGGCCTGCTGCTGGGCGTCGTCGTGCTGCTGGGACTGGTGGCGGTCCTCGCCTACCTGTCGGAGGGCTGGCGCCAGCGCCGCACCCTCCGCGGCGAAGACCGGCCGGCCATCGTGGCGCCGGTCGCGCAGGTCGTGCCGCCGCCGCCCGCCGCGGCGGCGCCGCCCAGCGTGCCGCTTGAAGTGGTGGTCGATTTCAACCAGGAGTGCTGGGTCGAAGCGGTGGTGGACGGCGGCAGCCGGCGCGCCGAAATGCGCGAACAGGGCGAATCGATGCAGCTGGAAGCCAAGCAGAGCGTGGTCTTCGCCAAGCTGGGCAATGCCGCGGCGGTGGAAATCCAGGTCAACGGCTACCCCTACCCGCTGGACAAGAAGCGGGGCGAAGTGCTGCACGACCTGAAGATCGACCTGGACACGGTGCGGGCGTTAAAGGCGAAGAAAGAGCAGCCCGAGGGGCATTGAGGGCGTGGCCGTCCCGAATCCCCTGGTGCAGGAGATCCTCTCCGGCCGTAACCGGCAGCTGCTCGAGCTGGCCGCCGAAGGGCTGGTGCCGCTGCCGCCCGACCAGCTGCTGCCGGTGCAGGTCACCCTGGCGGGCAGCGCCGATGCCGACATCAGCGGCCGCGCCGCCTCAAGCCTGCGCACGACCGAGCCCAAGGTGGTGGCGCTCTACCTGTCCGGCGTCGCCGGCCCGGTCGAGCTGGCATACTTCGCCGCCCAGGCGACGCACGCGCTGATCGTCGAGACCCTGGTGCGGCGGCGCGACGTGCCGCGCCAGCTGCTGGCGGACCTGGCCCGCCGGCTGCCCGGCGACCTGCAGGAGATCCTGCTGCTGCGCCAGGACGCCATCGTCGAGGAGCCGGCGATCCTCGACGCCCTGAGCGAAAACCCCCAGCTCACCCAGTATTCGCAGCGCCGCATCCTCGAATACCGCCAGCACCTCCTGCCGCAAAAGGCGCCCGCCGTGCGGGCGGCGATCGAGGAGGCGGCCGAGCGCATCACCCCCGAAGAGCTGTCGGCGGCGATCGACGCGGTGCGCGCGGTGCCGACCGCCGGCGAGGTGGAAGACAACACCGGCTTGAGCGAGGGGCAGATCCGCATGCTGACCGTGCCGCAGCGCCTCAAACTGACGCGCGGCGCATCGCGTACCATGAAACAGATCCTGCTGCGCGACCCCAACGCCCAGGTGGCGGTCGGGGTGCTGCAGCACAACAGTTTTTCCGAGCAGGAGATGGAACAGGTGGCGCGCAGCCGGTCGGTGGTCGAGGAGGTGCTGCTGGAGGTGGCGCGCAAACGCGAATGGATTTCGCGCTACACCGTCTGCCGGGCGCTGGTGATGAACCCCAAGACGCCGGTGTCGATCGCGGTGAAAATGCTGCCCAAGATGTCGGTGCGAGAGCTGAAGCTGGTGGCGCGGGACCGCAATATCGCGGACGCGGTGCGCTCAAGCGCCACGCGATTGTATACAATCAAACAAAAGTAGGGCCATTTCACCAGGGAGCCGTTTGGGACCTCGACAGGACGCGCCCATGGCCAGAGATTTCTATGCCATTCTCGCGGTGGCGAAGACCGCCAGCGAAGATCAGATCCGCCAGCGCTTCCGGCAGCTGGCGAGGGAGCGCCATCCCGATCGCTACTCCGGGGACGAAAAGCAGGCGGCCGAGGTTGCCTTTCAGGAGATTACGCAAGCTTTCAACGTGCTCACCGACCCCGATCGCCGCCGCCAGCACGACATGGACATGGCGCGCCGGCAGGAGGTGCCGTCCGACCCCAAGCAGGTCGCCCGCGTCTACCTGCAGCGCGGCGTCAAGGCATACAACGAGCGCAACCTGATCGATGCCGCCGACAACTTCGACCGCGCCACCCGCGCCGACCCCGGCAGCGCCCTTGCCTGGTACGACCTCGCCCAGGCCCGCAGCCAGCTGCCCAACGGCCTGGGGCAGGCGGCGATGGCGATCGAGCGGGCCTGCGAGCTGGAGCCCATGAACGCCGGATACTGGAAACAGGCAGGACGCATCCTGGCGCTGGCCGGGCGCTCCGAGCGCGCCGTGGCGGCCTATCGGAAAGCGATGGAATGGGGCGAAGACGATCCGGCGGTGCCGCGCGCCATCGAAGACCTGTCGCGCGCGCCGCGCCGCTCGCTGTTCGGGAAGAGCAATTGATGCTGCGGGTCAAGGCCTGCGGGCTCTCCGACGTCGGGTTGACGCGGGTCCACAACGAAGACTACTTCGAGATCGACGCGCGCCACCGGCTGTATGTGGTCGCCGACGGCATGGGCGGCCACAGCTTCGGCGAGGTGGCGGCGCAGATCGCGGTCAAGGCGATCCACGACTTCGTCGAGAGCTCGAGCGGCCGCGATCTTCCCGCCGGCCGGAGCGATGGGGAGCGCGGCACGCAGCCGGTGCCCCAGGGCGGCGCGGCGGCCAGAGCGCCCCAGCCGAGCCGCGACGACGAAGAGCTGGCGCGCCATTCGCGGCTGCTCAAGATGGCGGTCTGCAAGGCGCACGACAACGTGCTGACGGCGATCCGCAAGGACGGTTCGCTGCACGGCATGGGCACGACCGTGGTCGGCCTGCTGCTGTCAGGTCCCACCGCGGCGGTCGCCCACGTCGGCGACAGCCGTGCCTATCGGCTGCGCAACGGCCGCCTGGACCAGCTCACCCAGGATCACACCTGGGTGCACGAGCAGGTGGTGGCGGGCCTGCTGTCGCGCGAGCAGGCGCGCTCCCACCCGCTCAAGAACGTGGTCACCCGCGCCCTGGGCGGCGAAAGCGAAGTGGTGGTCGACGTGCGCGAAGTGCAGGTGCAGCCCGGCGATCTCTACCTGCTGTGCTCGGACGGCCTCACCGGCATGCTCTCCGACAGCGAGATTCGCGAACGGCTGGGCTCCGGGCGCGGCTTGCACGAGATCTGCCGCTCGCTGGTCAACGAAGCCAACGCCCGCGGCGGCCTGGACAACGTCACGGTGGTCCTGCTGGCGGTCGAAGACGCCGCCGACGCCGACGACGGCGAAGACGACCTGATGCTGCGCTGACGCCCCCTCCCGTCCCATAGAATGGCGACCATGCGCGACGACGCCCCACGCATCGCGGTCGTGGGGGGCGGCCCCGCCGGTGGCTCGGCCGCCCTGGCGCTCGCCCGCGGCGGCGCCTCGGTGGTGCTCTACCTTCCCGAGCGGCCGGGCGAAAAGCCCTGCGGCGGCGCGGTGCCCGAGCACCTGCTGCCGGCGATCGAGGGTTTCGACTCCGCGACGCTGGATGCCATCGTGTCGCCGGCGGTGCACCTGGAAGACGGCGCCGGCAGCGGCCTGGACAGCACCCTCGAAGGCATCCGCATCTTCCGCCGGCGCGATTTCGACCAGACCGTGGTCGCCGCGGCGCAGGCCGCCGGCGCGCGCATCGAGCCGCGGCGCGTCCAGGCGATCGAGCCGCTGGGCGGCCCGCGCGACGCCGCGGGCGTGCGCGTCGAAGCCGACGGCTGTCCCCCCCGCACCTTCGACTGGGTGGTCGGCGCCGACGGCGCGCGCGGGCTGTCGCGCCGTGTGGCCGGCCTGGCGCCGCAGGGCGAAAGCGTCGGCCTGGGGGCCACCCTGCGCGGCCTGAGCGCGGCGCGCCTGGTGCTCAGCTTTCCCTACCTGGGCGACTCCTATTCGTGGATCTTCCCGCGCCCCGGCGGCGCCTCGGTGGGGATCGCCTACTCGCCGCTCGACGTCGGCGAAGCGGCGGCGCGCGCCGTCCTGGACGCCCTGCTCGACCGCTACCTGCCGGCCGACTGGCGCCGCCTGCCGGGCTCGCGCTATCGCTATCCGATCCCGGTCTACGGCCCCTGGACCGTGCCCGGATTGCGCCGCGCCGCGCGGCGCCGCCTGCTGCTGGTGGGCGACGCGGCCGCACTGGCCGACCCGCTCACCCGCGAAGGCATCCGCTACGGGATGCTGTCGGGTTTGTGGGCCGCGGAGTGCCTGCTGGCCGGCGCTCCCGAAAGCTACCCCGACCGCCTGGCCGCCGAGCTGGGCGAAGAGATGGAACGTGCCGACCGCGCCCGCAGCCTGTTCTTCGCCGGCCCGGTCGGCCGCTGGATGCTGCCCGCCGCCCGCCTGCACCGCGGCGTCCGCCGCGTCCTGTCCGACCTGCTGGCCTGCCGCCAGTCCTACCGCACCCTGGAAAGCCGGCTGCTGCGCGAAGCCCTCCGCCCCTGATCCGGGCGGTCTGGATGGGTGGTTGCGGGGGGCGCTGCGGGCGACGCGGCGGCGCGCCGCCTTGGCAGACGGCGCGCCGTTGGAGAGGGCCGCGGATGGGGATCAGGCGGTGGTGATGAGGCGGTCGAGCACGGCCAGGTGTTGCTGCTGCCTGGTGGTGAAACCGCGCAGGAGCTGCTTGACGTCGGCGGGGACATCCTTGTCGTCGAGCGCGCTCTGATACTGCTTGACGCCGTGCTCCTCGCCTTCCTTGAGGGCCTTCAGGGCGGCGGCGTTGCCGAACACCTTCGCCGTGCCCTCCACGGCCTTGGCGAAGCCGCCCCAGGCGCCGGAATCCTGCGCCGGCTTGTCACCCTTGCGGCCGACGTGGTTCTTGAGGGCTTCGACGGCTTCGCGGTGATCGCGCTCGATGGCCCTGATCTGCTCGACGCCGGCGTGCTGGCCGACCTTTTCCAGCGCTTGACGGTAGGTTTCGACGGCGGAGATCTCACCCCGCAACAGGCTGTTCAGGGTGTCGGTTCCGCTGGCTGTGGTCGTCGTCTGCATGGCTGCCTCCTGGCAAGTGGTCTCTCGGATGTAGGGTGCCGCCGGCGAAAGCCCGGCGGCGCTGCAGCTCCCAGAGCCATGTGCAAGCGACGTGCCGTTGGGCAGCGGCAGCCCCTGGAGGGTGCCGCTGCCTGCGCGAACCTGGCCGCGCGGTGAGGAGGGCTAGTGGCCACTAGGGCAGGTTGCCGGGATGGGCGGACGGGCCGGCGGCGGGGGTGCCGGCGGCGGTCGGGGCCCAGGCGTAGCCTTTGCGGGTGCGCAGCTTGAGGTCGGGATTGGCGGTGGTGACCTGGACCTGCTGGAAGCCGGCGCTGCCGGCGGGGTGCTCGCTGCGGTAGCTGAGCAGGTAGTAGCCGTTGTTCTCGGTCGAGATGTCGGTCAGGGCGGTGCGGAAGTTGGTGAAGTTGTAGAGGTATCGCCCGCCGGTTTCCGTGGACAGCAGGTTGAGCGAGTTGGCCATGACGTGCTCGGTGCCGGGGAGCACCTCGTCCACCGAGTAGACGGCGACGTTGTTGCTGTTGAGCGCTTCCATCGTCGGCGTGTAGTAGCGCGGATCGGGCACGTATTGGGCGAACGGGTTGATGTGGCCGAAGCCGTTGGTGAACATCACCAGGTTTTTGCGCGCGGCGATGGCGCCGGCGGAGCGCGCCAGGGTTTGCAGCGCCTGGTAGATGGTGGGCGTCTGGTCGCGCAGCTCGTTGCCGTGCGGCAGGCCGCGCAGCAGCGACGGCGCGGCGTCGGTCGCGGGCGGCATGCGCGACGGCCAGGTGTTTTCGACCTCCTTGCCGGCGACCGCGGCGTCGATGCCCGCGCCCAACTGCGTGCGGTCGCGGGTGAAGTCCTGGTGCACCTTGAGCTTGGTGTCGTAGCTGAGCACCGCCACCCAGTCGTTGGGCAGCAGCTCGTGCGCCACCCACTCCTTGGCGAAGCGGCCGGCCTGCACCTGCTGCGTCAGCAGCGCCGGGATCTCCACCGCGTTGACCTTCTGGTCCTGGAAGAGCAGCAGGAAGTAGCGGTCCTCGGGCACCTGATCGATGCGCAGGCCCTTCTTGGCCAGCACGTCGGAGCCTTCCAGGCTGCGGCGGTTGCTGTAGAAGGTGACGCCGGTCAGCTCGACCGGCTTGCCGTTTTCGCGCACCACGAAGTCCGGCTTGCCCAGCCCGACGATGACGTGGCCCGCGGGGTCGGTGACCAGCACGTCCAGCAGCACCTCCCGCACCTCGATCGCCTCGCCGAAGCGCGGGGTCTCAGCCGTCGGGGCGGCCGCCGCGGCGGGCTGCGGCTGGGCCGCGGCCGGGGCGATGACCGCCGCCGGCAGCATCAGCAGGGCCAGGGCCAGGGCGGCGCTGCCGGAGAGCGTGGACCGGCCGGAACGCATCGGAGCTGCGGTCGGGGTCGGAGTCGGGGTCGCGGTGGGGGGGTGGTGGTGCATGGACCTACCTCCTGACTGCCGGCTGCCCTGGGCACAGGCCTTATGGGAAGCGGCGGTAAAATCCTCCGGCTTCGGCGGTGGCGCGCAACGCCGGCGAGGGCTGATAGCGGGGACCCACGGCGCTTTCCAGGCGCTCCAGCGTGGCGATGAGGCTGGGCAGTCCCTGCTGGTCGGCCCAGCGGCAGAGGCCGCCGCGGAACGGTGGGAAGCCGGTGCCGAAGATGAGCGCCAGGTCCAGGTCGGCGGCGCTGCGCACCACCTTCTCTTCGAGGCAGCGAGCGGCTTCGTTGACCATCGGCAGCACCATGCGGTCGACCAGCGCCGACGGATCGGCGGCGGACGCGTGGGATTCGGGGTGGCCCTCCAGGCCCAGGGCCGCATAGATTCCGGGGTCGGGCTCCTGGCGCTCGCGGCCCTCGTACAGGTAGATGCCCTTGGCCGCCTTCACCCCCAGCCGTCCGTCCGCCGGCAGGCGGTCCAGCCACGTGGGGAGCTGGACGCGGTCGGCGAAGGCGTCGGCCAGGATGTGGGCGACCTTGCCCGCGACGTCGATGCCCACTTCGTCGTTGAGCGCCAGCGGCCCGATCGGCATGCCCCAATCGACCATCGCGCGGTCGACGTCTTCGATGCGGTGGCCGTCGTCGAGCAGCCAGAAGGCCTCGATCGAGTAGAACATCAGCAGGCGGTTGACCAGGAAGCCGGGGCTGTCCTTGACCAGGATGGGGGTCTTGCCCAGCTCGCGGGTGAAGGCGAACACGGTGTTGACCGCCGCCGGGTCGGCGCCTTCGGGCGCGATCACTTCGACCAGCGGCATCTTGTGCACCGGGTTGAAGAAGTGCATGCCGACGACGCGCTCGGGGTGCGGGGTGCTGGCGCGGATCGCGCCGATGGGCAGCGACGAGGTGTTGGAGGCCAGGACCGCCGCGTCGGACACGTGCTTGGCCAGCTCGGCGAACACCGCCTGCTTGACGTCGAGCTTTTCGACGATCGCTTCGACCACCAGGTCGACGCGCTTGAAGCCGCTGTAGTCCAGGGTCGGCCGCAGCAGCGCCATCTTGCGGCGCAGGCCGGGAACGTCCAGGCGGCGGCGCTTGACCTGGCGATCGAACAGGCCGGCGGCGTGCCCCATGCCGGCGGCGAGCGCGGCGTCGTTGACGTCCTTCATGCGCACCGGCAGGTCGGTCTGGCCGGCGATCAGCTGGGCGATGCCGCCGCCCATGGTGCCGGCGCCCAGCACCGCCGTTTCGCGCACCGGCCGCGGGTCGCCGCCGGGCAGACCCGGCTCGCGCTTGGCGTCTTCCGACAGGCGGAAGACGTGCATCAGGTTCTTGGCAACCGGCGACGGCGCCAGGTCGGAGACGGCGCGCGCTTCGGCGTCGAAGCCGGCGCTTTCGCCGTGTTCGACCCCCACCCGCACCACCTCGATGGCGCGCAGGGCCGCCGGATAGTGGCCGTGGGTCTGCTCCAGGGTCTTCTTGCGCGCCTGGTCGAAGACGATGTGGCGGCCGATGGGGTTGCCCTCCAGCAGCGCGCCGCGCAGGCCGCCCGGACGCTTGCGCTCGTCGCGGCGGGGGGGCGCCGCCAGCACGCGCTCGCGCGCGAAGTCACGCACCAGGTCGAGGAAGCGCGCGTCGGGGAGCAGCGCGTCGACCAGCCCCATTTTGAGCGCCTGACGCCCGGACACCATCTTGCCGGTGAGGATCATGTCGAGCGCCGCGGCGATGCCGACCCGCGCCGGCAGGCGCGTCGAACCTCCCCAGCCCGGCACGATGCCCAGCCGGACTTCCGGCAGGCCGATGCGGGTCGCGGCGCTGTCGCTGGCCACGCGCCAGGTCGAGGCCAGAGAGATCTCCGTGCCGCCGCCGACCGCGACGCCGCGGATCGCCGCCACGGTGGGGAAGGGGAGCGCCGCCCAGGCCGAAAACAGGCGGTGGCCGACGCGCGACCCCGCTTCGGCTTCGACCGGGTCGGTGACGCGCGCGATTTCGTCGACGTCGGCGCCGGCGATGAAGCCGTTGGGCTTGCCCGACAGCAGGATGAGGCAGCCGATGTCGCGCCGCGCCGCCACTTCATCCAGAACCTGCTCCAGCTCGACGATGGCGGCGCGCCCGAAGACGTTGACCTTCTTGTCCGGCAGGTCGAAGGTCAGCGTTGCCAGACGGTCGTCTCCGACCTGCAGACGGAAGATGGGTGCCACCGCTACGTCTCCTTTGTGCCCGCTCCCGCTGCGCCCGGAGCGTCAGCCGCGATGTTGCGCGTCTGCCGCGGCGTACAGCCGGTCGATCAGGTCGCCGTATTTCTGATTGATCACCCGCCGCTTCACCTTCTGGGTCGGCGTCAGCTCGCCGGTTTCCAGGGTGAACTCCGCGGGAAGCAAGTCCCAAGCCACGATCTTTTCGTAGCCCGGCAGGTGGGCGTTCACCTTGTCGACCTCCTGCTTGTAGAGCGCCCGCACCTTGGCGTCGGCCAGCAGCGCCGCCACGTCGCCGGCCGGCACGCCCTGCTTGGCCGCCCAGCCCTTCAGGTGGTCGAACTCAGGCACCAGCAGCGCCGCCAGGAACTTGCGGCGGTCGCCCAGGACCACCGCCTGGCCGATGAACGGGCTGCCCTTGAGGTCGTTTTCGATCGGCGCCGGCGCCACGTTCTTGCCGTAGGCGTTGACGATCAGCTCCTTCTTGCGGTCGGTGATGTGCAGGAACCCCTCATCGTCCACTTCGCCGATGTCGCCGGTGTGGAACCAGCCTTCGCCGTCGATCGCTTCGGCGGTGGCGTCCGGCAGGTTCCAATAGCCGCGCATGACGTTGGGACCGCGCGCCAGGATCTCGCCGTCGCCGGCGATCTTCACTTCCACCCCCGGCACCACCTTGCCGACCGTGCCCAGCTTGACGCCGGCCTTGGAATTGGCGGAGATGACCGGCGAGGTTTCGGTCAGGCCGTAGCCTTCGTAGATCGGGATGCCGGCGCCCCAGAAGAATTCGGCGACGTCGCGTCCGAGCGGCGCGCCGCCCGACACCGCGAAGCGGAAACGCCCGCCCAGGCGCGCCTTGATCTTGCTGAACACCAGCTTGTCGGCCAGCGCCACCTTGATGCCCAGCAGGCCCGGCGGCGAAGCCAGCTTGAGCCGCCAGGGCAGCGCTTCGCGCCCCACGCCGACCGCCCAGGCAAACAGGCTCTGCCGCCACCCCGCGCTGGCCGCGACGTTTTCCTGCACGCGCGCCAGGACCTTTTCGTAGACGCGCGGCACCGACACGAACACTTCCGGCCGCACCGTCAGCATGTCCTGCGCCACCGTCGCCACCGACTCCGCGTAGGCGATCGGGCAGGCCTGCAGGAAATAGCAGTAGTCCACGGCGCGCTCGAACGAGTGCGACAGCGGCAGGAACGAGAGCGCCAGCTGCCCCTTTTCGATCGGCAGCACTTCCAGGCCGGCGGTGATGTTGGAGGCCAGGTTGCCGTGGGTGAGCATCACCCCCTTGGGCTGGCCGGTCGTGCCGCTGGTGTAGACCAGCGTCGCCAGGTCCTCGGGTTTGACCGCCCGCGCGGTGGCTTCGAACCCCGCCACGTCGGGATCGGCGCCGCGCGCCAGCAGATCTTCGAGCGTCATCGCCCGCGCGTCGGCGCTGGCGCCGCGGATCAGCACGAACTGCGCGACGTCCGGCAGCTCGCCGGCATGCGCCAGCAAACCCTCCAGGTGCGTCGTGGTTTCGGCAAACACCACCTTGGCGCCGCAATCGCGGGCGATATACGCCGCCTGGTCGGGCAGCAGCGTCGGATAGATCGGCACCGTCACCGCGCCGATGCACAGGGTGGCAAAGTCCACCGTCGGCCAGTGCGGCCCGTTTTCCGCCATCAGCGCCACGCGGTCGCCGTGGCCCACGCCCAGGCCGCTCAACGCCTTGGCCAGCCGCCGCACCCGGTCCACCAGCTCGGCGGTGGACATCGGCTGGTAGCTGCCGCCAACCTTGTACAGCAGGCAGTCCGCCCGTCCATAGCCCGCGGTCTGCAAAAACAGCTCTGTAAGCGTCTTCACCACCATGCCGTCCTCCCGCGGACCCCGTAGGTGGGCCAGATCGCGGATTGTATCCCACGGCCGGCAGGGAGCGGCGCCGACCGGTAGCCGGTTGGGGTACAAACGGCGAGAGCGGCCATGCGGCCGCTCTCGGTCCTGCTTTGCTACCTGCTTGAACTACTGCCAGTAGGGCTTGTATCCGTAGTAGGTGTAGATCGAGGTACCCCAGGTACGGTCGGCCACCTTCGGCCAGTTGCTCTTGTCGAAGCCGGGAGCGTTCTTCAACTTCTCCTTGTCGACGTCGAGCGAGAAGTGGTGACGGTTGGCGTCGAGCTTGAGCGCCTCGAAGGGGATCGCGAAGAGCTTTTCCCCCATGCCCATGAAGCCGCCGAACGAGAGGACCGCATAGGCGACGCGGCCCTTCTCGAGGTCAAGCATCAGCTCCTCGATCTTGCCAAGGTTCTCGCCACTGCGGTTGACGACTTCGTCGCCAATCATCTTGCTGGCCGAAAGGACGTTCGGACGAGCTTCAAGTGTCGTATTTGTCATGGTGATGTGCCTCCTTGTCGTGGTCAACCGCGCAGCGCCGATCAGGCGCCTACCTCGTGCAGGTGAGTACAGGTGCTGGCGATTGCCCGTGCATCCCATTGACGGGGTGCACTAACCGTGCCGTCGACAGACAGCCAGAGCGCGAGGGCTGGTGGCGTCCCACCCGGGCTGTCTCCCTTGACCCCGGCGCGGGCGGGACGGTATTCTCCACGTTCTTGTGCGCGCAGGGGCGACCTCGTCGGTCGCGTGGTGGGGATGGGCGGTGCGCGCCAGGAATTGCGGCAACCGTCGGGGCGTAGCTCAGCTTGGTAGAGCGCACGGTTCGGGACCGTGAGGCCGGAGGTTCAAATCCTCTCGCCCCGACCACTTCTCGAAATGGCGGCTTGCGGGACCCCTCCCGCGCCAGGCCGCCCACCTTCCTGAATCGACGTACGGATCTCCCTCCAAGTGGTCTGCTCGGCGCGGTCGCCGGCGCTCGGGTGCACGCGGCGGGCCGGATGGGATCGGGCGGCCCGACGGCTGGCCGTCAGGGCGGGTCGGGGTCGATGCCGTGCACCAGCCAGTCGTGGGCGGCGCGGTCCCAGTCGGGGCGGCGGGTGGTGTCCAGGCAGCGGCTCCAGGCCAGGGTGCCGGTGTCGCGGGCCAGACGGCGGGTTTGCAGGGTGGCGATGGGGCTTTCCAGGGCGACGGCGATGCGCTCCATGCCGCGCTGCTGGCAGAGCAGGATACAGCGCTTGAGCACGGCCTGGGTGTCGGCCGGATAGGCGCGCGCCCGGCGCGAATCGATCAGCACGCCGAAGCGGCCGCCCGGCTTGGGGAGCTTCCTGCCGAGCTCGGCCAGGAGGTCTTCGGCCTGGGCGGCGGTCAAGGGACCGCCGATGACGATCTGCACGCCGTAGGTGGTGATCTGGACGCGCGCCGGCGCCGGTGTTCGAGATTGCGTCATCGCGCCCTCTGGACAATAGACAACAAGAGACCGGCCCTGGGTGAGTTTCCCCACCCGCCCAGGGGCCGGTCTTTGATTGCGATTCTATGCGATGATGCTTATTTTCAGCAAATTGGCGCGCGGCTTACCAGACGGTACAGATGTTTTCCGAAGCGCCCGCCGTCGAAGGCGCCGCGGCGGGTGCCGCTGTCGCGGACCTGGCGCCGGGCGCGGTGCCCTGTGCCGTGGCGGTGCCCGCTGCGGACGGCAGGGGGCCCATGGGCGCCATCTTGGTGCCGGCCGTGCAGCGGAAGGCGTTGGCGAACTCGGGCATGTTGACCATGACGCCGTCGACGCGGAAGCGGCCGGTGGAGTGGGGGTTGGTGAGCACCTGCAGGCGCTCGCCTTCGGGGGTGTAGGCGGAGCACCAGACGTCGGCATAGCCCAGGAAGAAGCGCTGTTCGGGGGTGAAGCCGTCCAGCGTCTGGCGCGGTTTGCCGGCCTGGCTGGCCTCGTAGGCCCTGTAGGCGATGCGCAGGCCGCCATTGTCGGCGGTGTTTTCGCCCAGGGTGAGGCGGCCGTTGAGGTGCAGGCCCGACGGGGTGACAAAGCCGGAGTATTCGTCGGCGATGCACTGCGTGCGCTTTTCGAATTCGGCCTTGTCTTCCGGCGTCCACCAGTTGGTCAGGTTGCCCTTGGCGTCGAAGTGGGCTCCCTGGTCGTCGAAACCGTGCGTCATCTCGTGGCCGATCACCGCGCCGATGCCGCCGTAGTTGGCGGCGTCGTCGCGCTTGGGGTCGTAGAACGGCGGCTGCAGGATGCCGGCGGGAAAGTTGATGTCGTTCATCGCCGGATTGTAGTAGGCGTTGACCGTCGGCGGGGTCATGGTCCACTGCTGGCGGTCGACCGGCTGGCCGATCTTGCTCAGGCGCCTTGCGAACTCCAGGGCGTCGGCGCGCTCGACGTTGCCGGTCAGATCGCCGCGGCGGATGACCAGTTTGCCGTAGTCGCGCCAGGTGTCGGGATAGGCGATCTTGTTGGCGATGGCGGACAGCTTTTCCTGCGCCCGCTGCTTGGTCTGCGGAGTCATCCACGACAGGCTCGCGATGTCCTTGGAAAGGGTGGCTTCCAGCTCCCTCACCATTTCCAGGGTGCGCTGCTTGGCGGAGGGGTCGAAGGCCACGGCGACGAACTCGCGCCCCAGCGCATCGCCGATCGCCCGGTCGGTCTCCTCGACGCAACGTTCCCAGCGTGGGCGCAGCTGCTTGGCGCCGCTCAGCTCGCGGTCGTAGAAGGCGAAGTTCTCCTGCTCGAACGCGGGTGCCATCCACGGTGCGTATTTGTGCAGCACGTGCCAGCGCAGGTAGGTCTGCCAGGCCTCGACGGGCTCGGAGTGCAGCAGCGCTTCGACTGCCTTGGCGAACTCCGGCTGCCCCATGGTGACCGTGGTGACCGGCGGCGCGTGCAGCGCGGCCAGGTAGGCGTCCCATGAAAACGACGGCGTGAGCGCCGCCAGCTGCTGGCGGTCCATCGGGTGGTCCAGGTTGCGCGCGTCGCGATGGCTCACCCGGTCGAGCGTCGCCCGCGCCAGCGAAGTTTCCAGCGACAGCACCGTGGTGGCGTCGGTGGCGGCGCGGTCCGCCGGCTCGCCGGCGAGCACGAACATGCGCTGCACGTGGTCGGCGTACTGCTTGCGCTGCTGGACCGAGGCGTCGTCGGTTTTCAGGTAGTAGTCGCGGTCCGGCAGGCCCAGGCCGCCGGCGTCGACCTGGGCGACGACGCGGGTGGCGTCGTGCAGGTCCTGGCCGGCGCGCACGTTGAACAGGACGTCGATGTTCTGGGCGTTCAGCTCGCCGGAGAGCTTTGCCAGGCCGGCCGGCGAACGCAGCGCCGCGATCTTGTCGAAGTCGGGCTTGAGCGGGGCGGTGCCGGCGGCGGCAACGGCGCCCTCGTCCATGCAGCTCGAGTAAAAATCGCCGATCTTGCGCCGGTCGGTGCCCGCCGCGGCGGTCTTGATGGCATCCGACTCCAGGATCTGGCGCAGGGTTTCGCGGTTGCGGCGGGTCAGGGCGTCAAAGGTCCCCCAGCGCGCGCGGTCGGACGGGATGGGGTTTTTGGCCACCCAGTTGCCGCAGGCGTACTGAAAGAAATCGGCGCAGGGGTCGACGCGCGGGTCCAGCGACTCCAGGCTGACCGCACTGACCGCGCCGGCCGCGGACGGGACGGCGGGCGCGGTCGCCGGCGCGGTGGCGGGGGCCGTCGCGGGCGCGGTCGCCGGCGCCGCGGTGGCGGCATCGGCCGGAACGGTTGGGGCACAGAGCAGCGCGAGGGCCGCGGCCAGGCCGCAGGATGCTGCGAGCTTCTTCATCGAGGTGTCTCCTCTTTCGGTTGGTCGACGACCTTGTTCGATCGCAGGAGCCGGGGCGCGCGGCGGTTGCGGGTCGAGGCTCGAAGAGCCTATCCTACGGCAGCACCTTGCAGCTCAGGAGCGCATCCGGCCGGCTTTTTTGGGCAAGGTCGGCCCGCGAGGATCGAATGGATCGAGACAGCACGGCCGCGGACGCCCCGGACGCCCCATCCCGGGGCGCACCGGCATCACCGCCGGCCGCGGCAACCGCGGCCGGGCTCGCGGGCGCTGCGTCGCAAGACGCGGCGGCCCTTGCGGATGCCGCGGCGGCCCCGCCGCCTGCCCCGGCGGTCCCGCCCGCAGGCGCGGCCGGCGCGGGCGTGGCCGCCGAGGCGGGCGCCGGCGCCGGCGTTGGGATCGCGCCGCGGCGCGGCGGCGACGTCGCCCTGGCGGGATGGCTGCTGCTCGCGGGCCTGGTGGTGCTGGGCGTGGTGCTGCTCGGCGTGGCGGCGGCGCAGGGCGCGCCGGCGTGGCCGGCGTGGACGCTGGCGGGGGTGGGTGCGGCGGCGCTCGCCGCCCACGGCGGCCTGGTGCTGCGCTTCTTCCGCCGCCTCGAACAGCGCCTGCCGGCCCAGCAGGAGCGGCGCGAGCGCCTGGACGTCAGCCTGAGCGCCGCCTTTCAGCTGCTGGGCGCCGGCGACCTGGTGCGGGCGGCGGCGTCCAGCCAGGCGCTGCCGGGGCATCTGGCCGGCGTCTTCGCGGCGTCGGCCGAAGCGCTGTCGCGCCTGGCGCAGCAGATCCAGGACAGCTCGGTCGAAGTGGCGTCGACCGCCGACTCGGTCAACCAGGTCGCCTCCGACCTGGCGGCCGGCTCGGCGGAGCAGGCGGCGTCGGTGGTGGAGATCACCGCCGCCATGGAGGAGCTGGCGCGCACCGCCTCGCAGATCGCCGACAGCGCCTCGCGGCAAGCGGAAATGGCCGCCGCGGCGGAGGTGAGCGGCGACGCCGGCGCGGCGGCGGTGGGAGAAGCGGTGGCGGGCGTCGAGCAGGTGCAGCAGCGCATCAGCGCCATCGCCAGCCGCGCCGACGCGCTGGGCACGCGGTCCAAGGAGATCTACCGGGTGCTCGACCTGATCACCGAGATCGCGCAGGAGACCCACATCCTGTCGCTCAACGCCGCCATCGAGGCGGTGGCGGCGGGGGTCGACGGGCGGCGTTTTTCGGTGGTGGCCGAAGAGGTGCGCCACCTCGCCCAGCGCTCGCAGGACTCGGTGAATTCGGTGCGCTCGCTGCTCGACGAGTTCGCGGGGTCGATCCGCACCACGATCGTCGCCACCGAGGAGGGGAGCAAGGAGGCGAGCCGGGTGCTGGAACGCTCGCGCGCCGCGGCGGCGGCGATCGTCGAGCTGCGCCACGCCTCCGCCGACACCTCGCGCGTGGCGCGCCAGATCTCGCTCGCCACCCAGCAGCAGAACGCCGCCTCCGACGAGGTGGTGATGACGCTGCGCGAGGTCAGCCTGGTGGTGCAGCGCATGACCGGCGGCCTCAAGGACCTGTCGGCCACTTCCGATCGTCTCAACGCGCTGGCGCTCAAGATCCAGCTGCTGGCGCAGTCGTTCCACCTGGATTCGCCGCGCTCGCTCAAGCACATGGTGGAGGCGTGGGCGGAGCGCACGCAGGCGGTGCCGGTCGCCGGCCGCCAGGAGGTGCTGGACGAGCTGGTGCGCCGGACCCACTTCGTGGACCTGGCCTACTGGGTGGACGACCAGGGAATCATGAGCGCGCTGGCGGTCAATCCGGAAACCCTGGGCGCCCGGCCGGTGCTCGACCTGGCGCAGCTGCAGGACGTCGACCTGCGGCGGCGGCCGTGGTTCCGCAACGCCGAGCGCGAGCGCCGCACCGGCGTCACGGCACCCTACCCTTCGATCCTCACCGGCGAGCAGTGCTTCACCGTCTGCGCCTGCATGACCCTGCCCGGCGGCGGCTTTGGCGGCGTGCTGGCCGTCGACATCAACGTCACCGGCTGGACGCGGATCTGACGGAGCCAGCGGAGCGCTGCGGACGATGATGGCCAGCAAGCCCTTACGCCCCGCCGATCCCGACCGGCCTGCCGCCGCCGGCGCCGGCGGTGTGCCAGGGGCGGCCGCGGGCGAATCGCGACAGGGTGAGGCGACCCACCTGCTGGTGCGGGCCGGCGAATACGTCTGCGCGCTGCCGCTGGCGGCGGTGCGCCGGGTGATGCGGGCGCTGCCGCTGCACCCGCTGCCGGGGTCGGCGCCCGAGCTCAAGGGATTGGCGGAGTTCAGCGGCGACCCGCTGCCGGTCCTGGACCTGGCGCGGTTGGCGCGGGCGCCGCAGGGCGCCAACCCGGCCTGGCCGGTGACGGTGATCGCCTGGGCGGGGGCCGGCGCGACGCGCGAGCTGGTCGGTCTCGCCGCCGACGCGGCGCTGGCGGTGACCCGCCTGGAGCCGGCCGACGTGGTGGGCGGCGACGGGCGCCTGGTGGCCGGCGAGGCGCTGGTGGCGGGCGAGCTGGTGCGGGTGATCGACCTGCAGGGGTTGGGGGAGGGATCGTGAGCGGTGACGGCATCGGCATCGGCGTCCTGGTGTTGCGGCGCGACGGCGCCACCTGGGGGGTGGCGCACGGCGACGTGCGGGGGCTCGGGCGCGGCGCGGGCGGGGGGTTTGAGGTGACGGTGGCGGCGGGCGCGCTGGCGGCCGACGAGATCCTGGGGGTCGCGGCGCTGGCGTCGCCGCCGCTGCCGGCCGGTCCGGTGCTGCGCCGCTTCTGGCCCGAGGCGGCGCGCGGCCTGGCGGTGCACGGCACCCTGCCGCTGGTGCTCATCGACCCGGCGGCGCCGCCCGCCGCGCTGCGCGCCGGCGCCGGCCCCGGCGACGCCACCCGGCGGGAGGGAGATCGACGTGATGGCGACTGAGCGGAGAGCGGACCCCACCGGCCGCGCCGTGGCCGGGCTCGGCCTGGCCTTTGGCGTCGCGGCGCTGGGCTACCTGCTGCTGGTGGTGGCGCGGGCGGCCGGGGCGCCCGGCTGGCTGCAGGACGTCTACCTGCTGGTGGCGGTGGCCGGGTTGTGGGTGTATTACGCCTTCGTCTACCAGCCGCAGCTGGGACTGTGGGACCGCGTCGAGGCGGCGGAGCGGCGCAACCAGAGCGTCGAAACCAACCTGGCCGAGGCGCTCGACCTGCTGCGCAGCGGCGACCTGGTGGGGTCGCAGGCGCACTCCGAGGCGATGCACGACCAGCTGCGTCCGGCCTTCGCCAGCGCCACCGCCGCCCTGGACATGCTGGCGCAGCAGATCCAGGAGAGCTCGACGGAAGTCGCCGCCGCCGCCAATTCCGTCAACCAGATCGCCTCCGAGCTGGCTTCGGGCTCGTCGCAGCAGGCGGCGTCGGTGGTCGAGATCACCGCCGCCATGGAGCAGCTGGCGCGCACCGCTTCGCAGATCGCCGACAACGCCTCCAGCCAGGCCGAGCTGACCGGGCGGGCCGAGGACAGCGGCGACAAGGGGGCGGAGGCGGTCGAAGAGGCGGTGGCCGGCATCGCCGAGGTGCAGAAGCGCATCGCCGGCATCGCCAGCCGCGCCGACATGCTGGGGGCGCGCTCGCAGGAGATCTACAGGGTCCTCGACCTGATCACCCACATCGCCGGCGAAACCCACATCCTGTCGCTCAACGCGGCGATCGAGGCGGCGGCGGCGGGCGACCACCACCGGCGCTTCACGGTGGTGGCCGAGGAGGTGCGGCGCCTGGCGCAGCGCTCGCAGGAGTCGGTCGAGTCGGTGCGCACGCTGCTCGACGAGTTCGCCGGCTCGATCCGCACCACCGTGGTGGCGACCGACGAGGGGAGCGTCGAGGCGGCGAGGGTGCTCGACCGGGCGCGCACCGCGGCGGCGGCGATCGAGCGCCTGCGCGGCGGCTCGGGCGACACGGCGCGGGTGGCGCGCGAGATCTCGCTCGCCACGCAGCAGCAAAACGCCGCCTCCGACGAGGTGGTGCTGACGCTCAAGGAGGTCAGCCAGGTGGTGCAGCGCATGGCCGAAGGCCTCAAGCGCTTCACCGACACCGCCGAGCGCCTCAACCGGCTGGGCCTGGCGATCCAGATGGTGGCGCAGTCGTTCCACCTGGATTCGCCGCACTCGCTCAAGCACCTGTCGGAGACCTGGGCGCGCCGGGTGCAGCGCCGGCTGGGCAACTGGGACGCCATCGAGCGGCTGCTGGGCGAGCTGGTCAACCAGCAGCCCTATATCGAGTGCCTGTACTTTTTCGACGGCCGCAACAACCAGGTGGCGCTCACCGTCAACCGCCAGCTGATCGGCGAGCGCGAGGTGCTCGGCGGGGTGAAGACGGGAGAGGGCTTCGCCAGCCGCCCCTGGTACCTGGCGGCGGTGCGCGAGCGGCGCACCGTGCTGACGCCGCTGTTCGACTCGCTGATCTCGGGCCAGTCGATCTTCACCGCCGCGACGCCGATCTACCACCGCGGCGAGCTGGCGGGCGTCCTCGGGCTGGACGTGAACGTCGACAGCTGGACCAAGATCTGAGGCAGTCAGGCGGCCCCACCGCCCGCTGCCAGGCCACCCGCGAGCCCAGCTCATGGAAGAGGAATTTGCCGATCTAGTCCCGCTCTTCATCGAAGAGTCGCGCGAACGCCTCGACCGGCTGGCGCTGCTGCTGCCGCGCCTGGCGGACGACGAGCAGGCGGCGGTCGAGGCGCGCCGCGAGCTGCACACGCTCAAGGGCGCCGGCCGCATGATGCGCCTGGGCGCCTTCGCCGAGCTGTGCCACGCCGCCGAAGAGCTGCTGCACGGCGCGCGCGCCGGCACCTTGGCCGTGCCGGGGATCGTGCCGCTCCTGGTGCGCGCCCTGGACCGGCTGAGCGCGATGCTGGACGCCGTGGGGCAGGGGGACGGCGATCCGGCGCAGGACGCCGAGCTGATGGCCCAGCTGGCCGCGGCGCTGCCCGCCGCCGGCGCCGCCACCGCTGCCGGACCTGCCGGCGCTGCCGCGCCGCCCGCGGCGACCGTGGCGCCACGATCGCCAACATCGCCAACATCGCCAACATCGCCAACGTCGCCCGCAACGCCGGCACCGCTGGTACCGCCAGCCGCGGCGGCCCCTTCGCCGGCGGCGGCCCCGGCCCTGGCGCCACGGCCGGCTGCGGTCGGGGGAGGGCGGCGCCTGGCCTCGGGCGAGGTGCGCATCGAGGCCGCGGCGCTCGACGAGGTGGCGGAGCGCGCCACCGAGGTGCGCATCCTGGCGCTGGCGTCGCGGCCGGTGGTGGAGCGGCTGTACGAGCTGGCGCGCTTGGCCGAAGAGGGGGTGCGCGAGCCGCAGCCGGCGCAGGTGCTGGCGGTGCTTGCGGCGGTGCTGCGCCGCACCGGCGTCGACCTGGAAGGCGGGCAGCACCGCCTGCTGCGCGCCGCCGAGGAGCAGCTGGACCGCGTGCTGCGCCTGCAGCTGCAGCCGCTGCGCGGGTCGCTGCTCGGTCTGGCGCGCTACGCCCGCGAGCTGGGCCGCTCGCTCAAGCGCGAGGTCGAAGTGGTGGTGGAGGGAGAGGACACGCGCCTGGACCGGCGGATCGCGCGCGGCCTGGAGGAGGCGCTGCTGCACCTGGTGCGCAACGCCGTCGATCACGGCATCGAGGCGCCCGACGTGCGCGAGCGGCGGGGCAAGCCGCGCGCCGGGCGCATCCTGCTGCGCGCCATCGGCGAAAGCACGCGGGTGCGGCTGGAGATCGCCGACGACGGCGGCGGCATCGACCTGGCGCGGGTGCGCGAGCAGGCGGTGCGGGCGGGCCTGCTGGACAGCGCGGCGGCGGCGGCGGCCGCGGCGCCGCAGGAAGTGCTGCGGCTGCTCTTCGCCGCCGGCTTTTCGACGCGCGACAAGGTGTCCGAGATCTCCGGCCGCGGCGTCGGGCTCGACGTCGTGGCCACGGCGGTCAACCGCGTCGGCGGCGAGGTTGCGCTCACCTCCGAGCCGGGCCGCGGCACCACGGTGGTGCTCGACGTGCCGGTGGCGCGCCGCGGCGAGCGGGTGCTGCTGGTGCAGGTCGGGGCGCTGCGCCTGGCGCTGCCCTCGGCCGGGGTGCGGCACGCCAGCCGCGTCGAGGCGGCGGCGGTGGTCGAGCGCGACGGCAGGACCCTGGCGCGCCTGGGCGACCGGCTGGTCCCCTGCGTGCCGCTCGGGCGCCTGCACGGGCAGGCGCCGGCGATCGCCCCGACCGCCGCGCAGCTGCTGCTCGAGGGCGTCGCTTCGGGGCTGCCCTTTGCCGTCCTGGTGGACGCCGTTTTGCAAGAACAGGAAGTGCTGGTGCGCCCGATCACCCGCAAGGTGGCGACGGATCGCCTGCTCGACGGGCTGGCGCTGCTCGCCTCCGGCGAACCGGTCGGCGTGCTGTCGCCGGCCGTCCTGGCGCAGCGTGAATACCTGCGCGCCCTGCCGGCGGTCGAGGTGCGGGCGGCGCCGCGGCAGCGCCTGCGCGTCCTGCTGGTGGACGATTCCTTGGTGACGCGCGAGATGGAGCGACGGCTGCTCGAAGACGCGGGCTTCGAGGTGGCGGCGGCGGGCGACGCCCTGGACGCGTTGTCGCGGCTGGGGGAGGAGAGCTTCGATTGCGTGGTGACCGACATCGAAATGCCCGGCATGGACGGTTTCGAGCTGACCGCGCAGCTGCGCGGCATGGAGCATTTCGCCCAGCTGCCGATCGTCGTGGTGTCGACCCGCGACCGGCCCGAAGATCGCCTGCGCGGCCTCAAGGCGGGCGCCGACGCCTATCTCACCAAGCAGAGCCTGGACGCCGGCGAGCTGGTCCACCTGGTGCGGCGCCTCAGCGGGCGCGGCTGACGCGCGTCGCGGCGCGGTGAAGCGGTGAAGGAGTCCTGGTGATCCGCGTCCTGCTGGTAGACGATTCGCCGTCGGTGCGCGCGGTGGTGCGGCGCTTCCTGGCGCGCACCCGCGACATCCAGGTCGTCGCCGAAGCGGTCGACGGCGCCCAGGCGGTGCAGGCCGTGCTCGACCACCTGCCGCACGTGGTGCTGATGGATCTGCAGATGCCGGTCATGGACGGCTACGCGGCGATCGAACGCATCATGGAGCTGCACCCGGTCCCCATCGTCGTGCTCTCCACCCGCGCCAACCGCAACCAGATGCGCACCGCCTTCGAAGCCATCCGGCGCGGCGCCATCGAAGTGCTGCCGAAGCCCGAGGACACCGGCAGCTGGGAAGGCCTGGCCGCCAGCCTGCCCGAGACGGTGCGCGCCGCCGCCGTGGCGCGCCCGCGCGTCATCGCGCGGCCCGGCGGCATGCCGGCGGCGGCGCCCCTGGCTGCCGCCGCGCGGCGGCCGCGCGCGCCGGCCGTCGCCGAGCGGGACTTGGGCGGCGGTGCCCCCGCCGTCGTGGTCCGCGCCGCGCCGCTGCGCTGGGTGCTGATCGGCGCTTCGACCGGCGGCCCGGCGGCGCTGCGCGAGCTGTTCGACGAGGTGGAGGCCGAGCCGCCGGTCAGCTTTCTGGTCGTGCAGCACATCGCCGCCGGCTTCGAGGCGGCGATGGCCGAATGGCTCAACAAGGAGCTGCCCCTGGACGTGCGCCTGGCGCGCGACGCCGAGTCGCCCCGGCGGGGCGCCGTGCGCCTCGCCCCGGCCGGCGCGCACCTGCGCCTGGCCGCCGGCGGCGTCGTGCACCTCGACAGCAGGACGCCGGCGCGGCGCGGGCATCGCCCCTCGGTCGACGAGCTGTTCCTGTCGGCCGCCGCCAACTTCCCGCACGCGGCGGCCGGGGTGCTGCTCACCGGCATGGGCACCGATGGGGTGGAAGGGCTGGAAGCGCTGCGCCGTGCCGGCTCCCTGACCCTGGTGCAGGACGAAGCCAGCTCGGTCGTCTACGGCATGCCGCGCGTCGCCCTGGAACGCGGCGCCGCCGACCTGGCCCAGCCGCCGCGCCAGCTGGCGCGCACCCTGGCGCTGCACTGGCGACAGCGGGAGCGCACCTGAACGAAGCGCGCATGGCCAATATCGATCCCTTGGTCAACCAGCTGGCAGCGCTCATCCACAAGCGCACCGGCAACCTGGTGCCGGCGCCGCGCTTCGACTTCCTGGCCGAGCTGGCGGTGCGCCGCGCCCACGCCGTCGGCGCCAGGACCGCCGCCGACTACGTGCGCGCCCTGGCCGCCGGCGACCTGGCCGGCGAATGGGGCCACCTGGTGTCGCTGATCACCATCAAGGAGTCGTACTTCTACCGCGCCCCGCAGCAGTTCGAGGTGCTCACGCGCCAGCTCCTGCCGCGCCTGATCCGCGCCCGCGCCGCCACCCGCCGCCTGGTCGCCTGGTCCGCCGCCTGCGCCCGCGGCGAAGAAGCCGCCACCCTTGCCATGGTCCTGGCCGAGCACCCCGCCCTCGCCGGCTGGGACTGGAGCATCCTGGCCACCGACATCGACGAAGAGGCCCTGGCCGGCGCCCGCCGCGGCCTCTACGGTGAGCGCGCCGTCGCCCTGGTGCCGCCGCCCCTTGCCGCCCGCTACCTGATCCGGCGCGGCAAGCTCTTCGAGCTGGCGCCCCAGCTGCTGGCGCGCATCGACTACCGCCCGCTCAATCTCGCGCGGCCGCCCTTCGACCTGCCCGCCGAAGAGTACGACCTGATCCTGCTGCGCAACGTCCTGATCTACTTCGACCGCGCCCTGCAGAGCCGCGTCATGGCCCACGTCGCCCCCCGCCTGGCACCCAAGGGCCTGCTCTTCCTGGGAGCCTCCGAGACCCTGTGGCAGATCCAGGACGAGCTGGAAGCCCTGGACCTGGGCACCTGCTACGCCTACCGCCACCGCCGCGCGCGCCCCGCCCCCGGCGAGCCCGCCCCGCCGGCCCTCGCCGCCCCCCCGGCCGCGGCCGCGCCCGCGCGGCGGCCCCCGGTAGCGGGTGCTGCCGGCGCAGCGGGCGCGCCAGGCGACCTGCGTCCACCCGCCAGCGTCACGGTGGCCCGCAGGGCCGCGCCGCCGGCGGGCCGCGCGCCAAGCGGCCCCGCCGCCCCCGCGATCGGCGGAGCGCCCCCCGGCGCCGGAATGCCCGCGGCTCCCACCACCCCCGAGCTGCTGATCGCCGCCGCCCGCGAGCTGGTCGCCAACCGCCTGGATCCAGCGCGGCGCGCCGCCGACCTGGCCCTGAGCGCCGATCCCTCCGAACCTGCCTGCCACGTCCTGGACGGTTTCCTGCACGACCTGGCCGGCCAGACCGAAGAAGCCGTCACCGCCTACCGCGCCGCCCTCTACCTGGATCCGTCGCTCTTCCAGCCCCGCCTGCTGCTCGCCGACTGCCTTCTCCGCCTGGGCCGCCGCGATCGTGCCGAGCACCAATACCGCGAGATCCTGGCCGCCCTGGACGCCGGCCGCGAACGCCAGCTCGCCCTGTTCGACAACCTCCCCCTGCCTGACCGCGACCGCGCCCTCCACCGCTGCCGCCAGGTCCTGAAAGCAACCTGACAGTATGAGCGGCTTGACGGTTTTCGGGTTTTGCGCGGTGACCTTGATGTTGGTTTGCTACGCGTTCGAAGCGCGCGGGCGCGGGTGGATTCTGGGTTTTGCGGTGGCGTGCGCGCTCGGTTCTGCCTATGGATTTTTGCAAGGGGCGTGGCCCTTCGGCTTTGTGGAGGCCGTCTGGTCGGTGGTGGCGCTGCGGCGCTGGCAGAAGGCGGCGGGCGCGTAGGTGATCAGTCGCGGGCGCGAAACTGTTCGAAAAGAAGGTGAGCGGAATCGCGTGCTGCGGTCGGTGCGGTGATGGTGAGCCGAACGCTGTCCGCTTCGTTGTCGATCTGGAAGGTGAAGAACGGACAGCATTGCGCTTCGCGCTGCACCAGCTGGCGCACCTTCTCCGCTGCTTCAGCCGCATAGGTCAGCTCAAGCCGCAGGTCCTGGTGTCGATCGGCGCGCAGCGCCCTGCGGTTGAGATCGGCAATCCAGCGGACGCGCTCCTGATAGTCGGCCGCCCCCAGGCTGCACGCGATGGGTGGGCGGTGGGGTGGCTGAGGTTCCGTGCCGGACCCTGTTCCCGGCGGCGTGATTTCATTGTCGATCATCGAGAATTCGCCCATTATTTTGTCCTCATGTTGTCAAAGTCCAATTCGCCGGTTGCAGCATGTGCGGTGCGTAGCTCGAAGTCGGCGAAGTCAAAGGTCGCAGTGCCGTTGTCGGCTTCGACGAAGATGCCCGCAAACCCTGAGCGCCAGCTGGTTTTTATGGGAAAGCGATCGACTTGCTGGTCATTGATATAGGTGAAGATCTCATCACCTTTGCCTATGACGACCAAAGCATTGGTCCTCCCAGGTGGATGTATGGCCGTGCTGACAGTGAAGGGGCGGCGCAGGGTGTACTTCGGCCCGCCATCCGACACCACGCTGGAGACCTTGCCTGTGCTCAGTGCCACTTTGTAGACGTGACGGAAATCGTGACGCCAAAAGAACAGGCCGCCGACGGCACCTTGATTCCCTACGATCTGCGTAAGGTTCACTCTCAGATAGAAATCGTCGCCTATCGCTGGAAGCGCCAAAGCCGTATCGTGTGCATCGCGATCTTTGGTTATAGAGAATCGCAGCACCCCGTCCGCAACGGTCGAAGACACATAGGTGTTGTTCACCAGGTCCCATCCAGCGGCGAAGCCCTTCGCCAAGCCAGCGGCATCGGGAAATGAGAGCTGCCAGGACCGGGCTTCGGCCAGGAGCGCCTGCGCCGTTTCCTTGGTCCGTGCATTCTGCGACGCACTCGACGTTTGCGGCCCCGGCAGTTCCCCTTCGCGTTGTGATACCGCGTTGGTGCGTGGCGGCGGGGGTAGACCCTTGGCAAGACTGGCATCCTTGGTCCCTGCATTTTGCGACGTACTCGCCGTCAGCGGCCTTGCCGGTGCATCCTTTCGTTGTGATTTCTCCCCGGTGCCTGGCAGTGGCAGAGTCCCGGCCGGACTGGCATCCGTGGGCGCGGCAAGCAATCTGGCCACTGGCGGTGAAAACCAGGAAACCACAGTTATCAGGCCCATGGAAGCGGCCCAGACGACGATGCCGAAGATCAGGCATTTGAGCATCACCTGTGCAGCCTGGGTCGGAGATTGTTTTGCTCTCAAGTAGGTCAGACGGTCGGCGGGGAAGAGATCGAGCGGTGGACGGATCGGTGGGTGTTTCGCGGCGGCTGGTGCCGGAGCTTGAGTGGGCGTTGCGCCCGCCGACGCCGGCGAGGTGGTGGGTACATTTACGGTCAAGGCTACGGCATCTGTGGCTGCCGCAGCCACCCCAGCGGACGTTGCTTCGGCGGTCTTTGCGGCGGCGGTTGTCGCGCCGGCCAGCACCTCGGCGGCGGCGGTGGCGACCCGCTTGCTGTCGTCGTTCAGGGCGTGCTGGGCGGCGATGCGCGCGGCGTCGCGGAGGGTGGGGTCGGGGCCGAGCAGGTAGCGGGGGAGCTCGCGGAGGGCGCCTTCGCGCACGCCGGCGAGCGAGCTGTCCAGGGCCTGGCGCAGCTCGACGGGCAGATCGGGAAGCGGCGGGCGCCAGCCGGGGCGCTGGGCGATGACCAGGGTGCCCTGCTGCTGGTAGGACCAGCGGCGGGGGTTCTGGCGCGGGTTCTCCTGCACCACCTGTTTGTGGACGTAGTTGTAGAGCTCGTCCAGGGTGACCTGACCGTCGTTGTCCAGGTCGGCTTCGCCGGTCTCCAGGCCGTGGATGAGGTGGCGGGTGAAGACGGACATGGTGAGCGCTTGGCCGGCGGCGACGACGTCTGCGGGCTCCCAGGCGCGTTCGGTGGAGCTGCTGGCGGTCAGGACGTAGCGGCCCAGGCCGTTTCCTTCGAAGGTTGTCGCGGGTATGGCGGATTGGCCCTTGGCGCCACGTTCGAAGGCGCCGCTGTAGCAGCAGTCGAGGATCAGGATCTGCCGGCGGGAGCGGCATTGGTCCATTTCGGCGGTGACGAAGCCGGCGGGGATGGCGGTGGCGGACAGAAAGTCGCTTTCGGTGTCCCGCACCGCCAGGTGCAGGGCGCCGCGGTCGTCGAGCAGGCCGTGGCCGGTGAAGTAGAGCAGCAGCAGGTCGTCGGGCGTGCGCTTGGCGAAGAAGCGCGCGACCTCGCGGCGGACCTTGTCGCTGGCGGCATCCAGGATCGGCGTGACCTGATCGAAGCCGCCGATCGCCGGGTCGCCGAGCACCTTGGTCAGCGCGGCGAGGTCGCCCGGCGCCGCGCGCAGGGGTGGCAGGGGAGGCTCGAAGAGGCTGCTGCCGACGAGCAGGGCGAGCCGCTGGCTCAAGGCTCCTTCTTGCCCGCGGCGGGTTTGGCGGCGGGCGGACCGGCTTGCAGGTTGGCCAGCAGGTCGTTGAGCTGCTGGTGGCTGAATTCGCCTCGCGGCAGGTCGACGGCGAAGGAGCTTTTGCCGCTGGTCCACTTGATCTTGAGGGTCTTGCCGTCGCCGCGCTTGAGCCAGCTTTGCAGGAAGGTGACGACGCTGGTGAGCACGCCGGGGAGGGCGGCCACGACCAGCTCGCCGACGGCCAGCAGGTCGCCCTTGGCGCCCCTGGGTGCGGTGCCGCCGGTAGCGAGGCGAGCTTCGACCGGCAGCTGGCGCAGCTCGACCAGCAGGCTGCGCGTCAGGACGTCGACCTGCTCGGCGTCCAGCCCGTCCCCGCCTATGTGTACGACCAGCTCGACCGGCTCGGTGCCTTCCACGATGGATACCTCGCTTGGTGTGCTTTTGGTGATTCTACCAGTTGCGCAGAACCCAAGAGACGTAGGCGGCGGCGTGCAGCTCTTGCGCTGCAGCGCCGGGCACACTAGCCTGAAAGGTGGTCGCGCAGGCCGCTTCGGCCGTTGCCGCCCGATGCTATGAAGCCGCAGAGCCGCATTCGCCCACCCGCGGTCGCCGGGCAGTTCTATCCCGGCGATGCCGCCGTGCTGCGCGCGACGGTCCAGGCGCTGTTGGCCGGTCCGGGCGGCCGCGCCGCGCAGCCGGTGGTGGCGGCGGCGCGGGCAGGTGCCGGCGACCAGGGCGGCGACACTGCCGCGGCTGGCGCTGGCGTTCCAGGCCGCCCATCCCCCAAGGCGATCATCGCCCCCCATGCCGGCTACGCGTACTCCGGTCCCATCGCCGGCTCGGCCTTCCGGGCTTTGGCTCCGGGCACTGCCGGCGCGGGTGCGGGCGGGGTGCGGCGGGTGGTGGTGATCGGTCCGGCGCACCGGGTGGCGATCCGCGGTCTGGCGCTGCCCGATGCGGCGGGGTTTGCGACGCCGCTGGGGGAGGTGCCGCTGGACGCGGAGGCGTGCGAGCGGCTGGCCGGGCTGCCGCAGGTTGCGGTGCGGTCCGACGCGCACCGCGACGAGCATGCGCTGGAGGTCGAGCTGCCGTTTCTGCAGGTGTTGCTCGGCGACTTTCGGCTGGTGCCGCTGGTCGTGGGGCAGGCATCGGGCGCACAGGTGGCGGAGGCGCTGGAGCTGGTGTGGGGCGACGACCAGACCGTCGTGGTCGTCAGCTCCGACCTGTCGCACTTCCTGCCGGCGGCGACCGCCGAGCGCGTCGACCGGCAGACCGCGGCGCGGATCGCGGCGCTGGCAGGACCTTTGGCACCCGACCAGGCGTGCGGCGCGATTCCGATCAACGGCCTGTTGATCGTGGCCCGCCGCCGCGCGCTGGCGGCCCGCCAGCTGGACCTGCGCCATTCCGGCGACACCTCGGGGGATCGTTCCCGCGTCGTCGGCTACGGCGCCTGGGCTTTCGAGCCTCAAAATCATCATGCCGCCTGAAACTCACATCGGTCGCGATCCGGATGCGGCGCCGGCCGCCGCGGCAGCCGAACGCGGGCGCCTGCTGTTGGCGCTGGCGCGCCGGGCGATCGAGGAGGCATTGGGCCTGGCTGCCGCGGCCAACGGAGAGCCGGCGGCGACGTCGGCGAGCCCGGCGGTGTCGGCGAGTCCGGAAGCTGGGTCCGGGGGATCGGCAGACTCGGCGGCGTCGGCGGCGTCGGGAGCGCGGCAGGATGACGCATGGCTGCGCGCGCCGGGGGCTTGTTTTGTGACGCTGATGCATGCGGGACGGTTGCGCGGCTGCATCGGGTCGGTGCGGGCGCGGCGGCCCCTGGGCGAAGACGTGCGCGCCAATGCGCGGGCGGCGGCGCTGGCGGACCCGCGTTTTCCGCCGCTGGCCGCGCACGAGCTGGCGGCGACGCGGATCGAGGTGTCGCTGCTATCGGCGCCCGTGCCGCTTTTGGTGCGCGACGAGGCGGAGGCGCTGGCCGCGCTGCGGCCGGGGACGGACGGCGTGATCCTGGAGATGCGCGGCGGGGAGCGCTCCACCTTCCTGCCGCAGGTGTGGGACAGCTTGCCGTCACCGCGGGAATTCCTTGGCCAGCTGAAGCGCAAGGCCGGGTTGCCGGCCGACTTCTGGTCGGCGGACCTGCACCTTTTCCGCTACACGGTGATGCATTGGCAAGAGCCGTCGTGATCGCGGCGCGCGATCGAATGGATTTTGGGTCTTGACATCGGCCAAACGCTTGCTATGATCCGCGTCCTTGCACGGTTGGGCTCGATCTTCAAGATCGCCAACCTGACCGTGACGGAGCCGACACGATGAGAGCTCACCAGCCAATCGATACGACGGATCGGATTCGCGGCGCCGCCAAACGCGGCGCGCGGGGATCGGATTGCGTCGGACAGCAGCGCTCGCTTTCCGCCCGCCGGGTGGAAGCCGGGCGCCATGGGGAGCTCGTCTCGTAAAGGTTTCGCACGCAAAGTGCGGTGCTAAAGACCTTCCGGGATGCCCTCCCGGAAGGTCTTTTTGCTTTTGGAGCGTCCGCTGCGCGGCACCTGGGACAGCGCATCGGCGTATCTTGCGATCGGGCGCTCCGGCGGCAAACTGAACAGAGGCTTCGCTTCGGGTGGTGCGCGCGCCTCGCGCAAGCGATGGGTGGCGCGTATTCCAAAACCGGTTCGTAGAGCGCAGCACCCCGTGTGGCTAGCTCAATGGATAGAGCGACGGGCGTGGCCCGGATGTTGGAGGTTCGAATCCTCCGCCACACGACAGGCATGGAACCTGTCATGGCTAGCTCAATGGTTAGAGCACCGAGCTGATAACTCGGACGTTGGAGGTTCGAATCCTCCGCCAACCGTCAATGGTTGTGTAGCAAGGTCGTGAGGGAGGGCGGCCGGGATCTGCCCGCCGCCGCCGGCCCGCGCCGGAGCGCCGTCTGCTCCGCCGCGGTGTGCGGTGACGGCAGCATGCGAAGGCGCCTTGCGGTGCCGCTGCCCTGGTCCGTCCAAACGCCGGTTGCTGCCGCGGGTAGCGCATGGCGGCATGCATCCGGCGGGGACGGCGGGTCAGGAGCGGTGCTCCGCGCCGGAGGTGCGGCGCCTGGCCGCACCTCCCTCTCGACCCCTGGCCTGGCGCGCGCTCACCGCGGGCGCGTCTTGCCGACGAAGGTGATGTGCGCCGTGGTAAGGAGGTGAGAGATGTGGTGCAAGCTGGTGAAGGTGGCCGCCTACGAGCGCGGCCTGGTGTTTCGCGATGGTGCGCTGGCGCGCCTGCTGGCGCCGGGTTGGCATTGGCTGTGGGAGCCGTCCGGCGCGGTGCGATTTGAAAAGGTTTCGGTGCGGGAGCCGTGGGTGCGGCACCGCGACCTGGAGGTGATCGCCAGGTCGGCGGCGCTGGCCGACGAGGCGCTGATCCTGGACCTCAAGGACCACGAGCGGGCGCTGGTGTGGATCGACGGCCGTCTGGCCGCGGTCTGCGCGCCGGGTCTGTACGTGCTGTGGACGGCGTTTCACGAGGTGCACGTCGAGCGCATCGACGCGCGGCCGATCCGCTTCGAGCATGCCCAGCTGGCGCTGGTGCTGGCGGCCGACGGCAAGGACCTGCTGGAGTCGCTGGTGGTGCCGGCAGGCTGGGCCGGCCTGGTGTTCCAGGACGGCCGGCACGCCGCGACGCTCGCGGCGGGCACCTACGCGTTCTGGCGCCGGCTGGCGCAGGTCAAGTTCCAGCTGGTCGACCTGCGTGAGCAGTCGGTGGACGTGCCGGGCCAGGAGATCATGACCGCCGACCGCGTCACGCTGCGGCTCAACGCGGTGGTGTCGTTCCGGGTTGTCGACCCGGTCAAGGCGCTCTTGGAGGTGGACGGTTATGACAAGGCGCTGTACCGGCACGCACAGCTGGCGCTGCGGGCGGCAATCGGCACCCGCGAGCTGGACGTGCTGCTGGCGGAGAAGGACGCGCTGGCGGAAACCCTGGCGGTCGCGCTACGGCAGGGCGTCGCCGCGTTCGGCCTCGAGCTGCGCGCGTTCGGCATCCGTGACGTGATCCTGCCGGGTGAGATGAAGGAGCTGCTCAACCGGGTGACGGCGGCCCGCAAGGTGGCCGAGGCCGCGCTGATCACGCGGCGTGAGGAGACCGCGGCGATCCGTTCGCAGGCCAACACGGCGCGTATCTTCGAGTCGAACGCGACCCTGATGCGTCTGCGCGAGCTGGAGGTGCTGGAGAAGGTGGCCGGCACGGCCAAGCTGTCCGTCGTCCTTGGCGACGGCGGCCTGACCGACCGGGTGGTGAAGCTGCTTTGACCGCCCGCCGGCCAGCCCGCGGCAGTTGCGCGGCGTCATTCCAGACGCTGGTGGCGTGTGCCACCGGCGCGCGGGGTGGCGCCGCTTTTTTTGCCTTTTGATGCCCTGCCGATCAGTAGAGCGGGCTGAAGAACACCGTCAGCAGCTCGCCCAGGCGGGCTTTCCAACCGCGGTGGCTCCAGCGTTCGTAGGTAACCTCGCGGCACTGGCCCAGATCGTTGGTAAACATCGCCTCGGCTTCGCCGGCAAAGCCGCGGTCGTAGACGGTGATGCTCTCTTCGGCGTTTTTGGCCATCGAGCGGGCGTCCATGTTGATCGATCCGACGATGGTGAACATGCCGTCGAACACGGCGGTCTTGCTGTGCATCATGGTGTGCAGGTATTCGTAGACCTTGACGCCGCCTTTCAGCAGCTCGCCGTGCGAAGCGCGCGAGGCCATGCGCACCAGCGCCACGTCGTTGTGTTTGCCGGGGATGATGATGCGCACGTCGACGCCGCGCTTCACCGCCTGGATGAGGGCGGCGCGCATCTGCACGTCGGGCAGGAAATAGGCGTTTTGAATGTGGATCGACTTTACGGCCGATTGGATCGCCAGGTAATACAGCATCTTGGCCAGCGACGACGCGTCGCCCCGCGCCACCTTGATCGCCTGCGCCGGAAGGTCGCCGGCCGGCTCGATCGGCGGATAGAAGTTGTCGCCGGCCAGGATCTCGCCCGTCGTATAGGTCCAGTCCTCGGCGAAGATCGCCTGCATCTGCGCCGCGGTGGGGCCGGTCACCTCCACCTCGGTGTCGCGCCATTCGTTGGCGTTGCGGGCGTTGCCCAGCCAGCGCGCTTCGATGCCGAGCCCGCCGGTGAAGCAGACGGTGCCGTCCACCACCAGGATCTTGCGATGGGTGCGCTGGCCGAGCCGCTGGATGTTCCACAGCCGCACCGGGTGGTAGATCCGGAAGTTGACGCCGGCCGCCTTCATGCGGTCGGCCAGCGCTCCCGGATGGCCGGCAAAGCCGTCGACCAGAACCCGCACTTCGACGCCGCGCTGGGCGGCGCCCACCACCGCGTCGGTGATCAGGCTGCCAGCCGCGTTGTCGCTGAAGATGTACGACTCGAGGTTGACCGTATGGCGCGCCGCCGCGATCGCCCGCACCATGGCGGGGAACACCCCGTCGCCGTTCTGCAACAGCTGGATGCGGTTGCCTTTGACCATGGCGTTGCCGAAGCCGTCGAGCGAGCGGCGGAACGCGGGATCGTCGACCGGCGCCGGGTGATTGAGATGAAAGGTCTGCCGCTTGGTCGCCGTGGTGGTGCAACCTGTGCCGAGCGCCAGCAGGGCCGCGGCGAGCAGGCACCCGGCGATCGTCCGGGACGGGCCGGTCGGTTGCGCCGCGCTCATTGGGGGTGACCCTCGGGGTCGAGCAGCGTTGCCAGGAGCTTTTCGTGCTCGGGAAAGCTGTGACGGTAGTCGTCGCGGCCGCGCGCGATCACGTCGCGCGCCTCGTCGCGGCCGTAGGTGCCGGCGATCTCCACCTTTTCGCGCCCGCCGGGGGCCAGCTTGTAGGTCAGGAAATAGTGGGTCAGCCGCTCGACCAGCGCGGGCGGCAGGTCCGCCAGCTCTTGGACGCCGCCGAACGTCACGTCGTCTTCGAGGACGGCGACGACCTTGTCGTCGGCCTCCCCCGTATCGATCACCCGCAGGCCGCCGATCGGGATCGCCTGGAGCAGGAAGTCGCCGTGCGAGAACGCCCGTTCCGACAGCACGCAGATGTCGAGCGGATCGCCGTCGCCCCCCAGGTCCTGGCGGCCGGTGCGCTGGCGCGCCAGCGCCGCCAGCGATTCCCCTGAATAGGTCTGGGGGACGAACCCGTAGAGCGTCGGGCAGACATTGGAAAACTGCTGCGGGCGATCGATCTTCAGGTGACCGGTCGCCTTGTCGATCTCGTACTTGACCGCGTCCGCGGGCACGATTTCGACGTAGACCGTCACCACCGCCGGCGCCTGCCTGCCGATCGGCACGCCGTGCCAGGGATGGGTCTTGAACAGCCGCTGCATCCTCAACTCCCAGGCGCTGCGTCGCGCATCGTGACGTGGGTGCTCTGCTTGCCGTGCGATTCTAACAGCGGTGCCGGGTCGGCGCCCGCGCCGCCCTGGCTTTCGAACCATTTGCGGGCGCCGACCAGCTTCCACGAACGTTGGCCCTGGCGCAGCTGCATGCCGACGCTGAGCGGTCCGTAGGCGGCGTACAGGACGCCGTCGTCGCGGCCGCCGGCAAAGCGCAGCCGGGCGCGGATGCTGGCCTTGCCGGCGGTCATCGTCAGCCCGTCGATGGCGATCGAGCCCCTGGCCATCGCCAGTTCGCCGCTGGCGTCGATCGGGTGCAGGTCGAGCAGGCGGTCGAGCCACCCGAGCAGCGGCTTGGGCCGCGGCGCGAACAGCGCCAGGAGCGGCCGCGTGTCGCTCAGCGTGCTGCGCATGCGCGCCTGCAGCTCCACCTGCCCGGTGCGCGCGACCGACAGGTAGTCGAGATGCACCCGCGCCCACCAGCCGCCGCCGCCCCTGCCGCCGGCGCCGCGATTGCGGTCGTCCCCGTTGCCGCCGTCGCCGTCCAGGCGCTGGACGTCGCCCAGCGCCACGTCGCTTTCGGTGAGCAGCAGCCGCCGCTGCAACAGCAGGGCGCGAAACCGGCTCCGCGCCTGAAGATTGCCGCGCAGGTGGGCGCCCGGCAGCAGGACCTCGACGGCGCGGCCGCGCAGGTCGATGCCGCCCGCCGCCTCCCACGCCGGCGCCGCGGCGCGCAGGTTGGCGCTCACCACGCCGGTGCCGCCGGCGAGCTGCACGCCGGCGCCGCGCGGCAGGTTGCGGTTGTAGGAGCTGAAGTCGCTGATCGCCGTCGGCGGCAGGTCGATCGCCACTGCCGCCGGCACCGGCAGGGCGGCGACACGCAGGTCGCGGGTGGCGATCTCGACGCGCAGGCCGCGCCCCTGCGCACGCTTCTCGCCGGCGCCTTCCCGGCCCAGCTGGAACTGGTCGAACGCCGCGACCAGCCTGCCCACCGGTCCGCCGCGGTCCGCCGCCACGTCCCAGGTCACCTGGCATCGCCCCGTCGCCACGTCGTCGAGCAGCCGCGCGGTCACGCTGCCCGGCCGTGCCGCCACGTGGGCACCGGGCAGGTACATGCCGTGGCGTACGTCCAGGGAGGCCTCGAAGGTGCCGGCGTCGCCGCCCAGCTCGATCCATGGCACCGCGGCCACGTACGGTGCGAGAAAGCCCAGGCTCTGCATGCGGCCGCGCAGGCGCACGCTGCCGCTTGCCAGCGGCAGGAAGCCGCCCTGCAAGTTGGTGGGGTCGACGGGCGGCAGCTCGAAGCGCACCGCTCCGGTCATGCCGTCGAGCAGCGGCCGGTCGCTCACCTGGAGCGCGCCCCAGCGCAGGTCGGCCGTCGCGCTGTCGAGCGTGAACCGGTGGGCGTTCTCCATGTCGAAGCCGCCCTGGACGCGCGCCTGGCCGGCGAAGCGATAGCCGGCGATCCACACCTCCCGCACCCGCTCCAGCGTCACCCCCGCCAGGCGGATGCGCCACCGTCCCCGCTCGTCCTCCGGCCCCGCGGGCGGCGGGGGAGCCGTCGTATTGACCAGGCCGGGAATGACCGGCACCTGCGGCGGCGGCTCGGCGGGATGCCACGCCAGATCCGGGCGCGGGCCGGCGCCGGCGGCGGAGGAGGCGATATCGCCGTGAGGGGAGGCCGCTTCGCCGGCGCCGCCGGGCTTGCCGGGAGCGCCGGCCCCAGGGGAGGCGGTCTGCTCCGGCCGCCGGCGCAGGCGAAAGGCGACGCCGCTGGCGGTCAGCGAGCTGGCGGCCAGCTCGCGCCGCAGCAGCCGCGGCAGGTCGATGGCGATCGTCGCCGAGTCGATGCCCGCCCACCACTGCGAAGTGCGCGCCTGCCCGACGAGCTCTATGCGCTCCAGGTGGACCACGCCCGGCAGCACCGTCCAGGCGGAGGCATAGTGCAGGACGAAGCGGTCCGGGTGCCGGTTGATCAGCCGCAGCAGCCACCCCGACCGCAGCAGGACGTTGGCCGCCGCCAGGTAGCCGCCGAGGCAGACGGCGAGGATCGCGGCCCCGGTGAGGAGCAGCTTGCGCGTTGAGCTTTTCATGTCGGCGGGCGGATCGCTGTCAGGCTGTCGCCGGCGAACCCTGCGAGGCGCGTGCCAGACCTGGCACAGGTGTTGCTCCATACCGCGGCGTGTCCACCCGGACACTCGGCCCAGCAGCCAGCCGGTTCACCAAGAAAGGGGTTTTGCGATGCTCTTGATCCTCGCGGTCATCTTGTTTGTTCTCTGGGTGCTCGGCTTTGTCGCGTTCCACGTGGGAGGCGGCCTGATCCACATCCTGCTGGTGATCGCCATCATCGTGGTCGTGGTGCACCTGCTACGGCGGGTCTAGCGAAGAAGAAACAGACCGAATCGATTGCCCGGTGGCGATCGAGCGGCCGCATCCCCGTGGGGGCCCGCGTGGGTGTGGTTGCTCGGTCGCCGCCGTTTTATTGCCGTTCGCCCTCCTGGCAGCTCCCCGCTTCCCAAACTTGCGCTCCCCGCCGGCGGCGCGCTATGCTCCTATTCGTGACCAGATTAGTAATCTAGTTCTGAATGTGGGAGGCTGCGCGTGCCGACGTCCGAGGTGGCTGCATCCCCGTCCCGATCCGGCAGCGCCGACACCCTGCGGCCGCTCGCCATCTATTACGAGCACCCGGTCTGGTTCGAGCGGCTGTTCGCCGAGCTCGACCGGCGCGGCACCCCGTACGAAAAAATCGACGCCACGTCGCACCTGTACGATCCGGCGGACCTGGCGGGAGACGTCCGCCGCGCGCCGGTGCTGTTCAACCGCATGAGCCCGTCGGCCTACCGGCGCAGCCACGCGCAGGTGTTTTACACCCTGCACTACCTGGCCGCCCTGCAGCAGGCCGGCGCGCGGGTGATCAACGGCGTGCAGGCCTTTCGCCACGAGACCTCGAAGGCGCTGCAGCTGTCCCTGCTGCGCCTGCTGGAGCTGCCGGCGCCGCGCACGCGCGTCATCCACCACCCGGCCCAGGCGGTGGCGGCGGCCCAGGGCCTGCGCTATCCCGTCGTGGTCAAGCCCAACGTCGGCGGCAGCGGCGCCGGCGTCCAGCGCTACGACTCGCCCGCGCAGCTGGCCCGCGCCGCGGCGGCGGCGGCCGCGGCGGGCGGCGTCGCGGACCCTGGCGGCGGAGCGGCCGACGGCGCCCGCGGCGGTCCGGCGATCGACATGGGGCTGGACCACGTGGCGTTGGTGCAGGAGTTCATCCCCGCCCGCGGCGGCCACATCACGCGCATGGAGGTGGTGGGCGGCAAGTTCCTGTACGGCATCAAGGTCCATCTGAGCGGCGAAACCTTCGATCTGTGCCCGGCCGACATCTGCCGCACCACCGCCGGCGTCGAGCTGGGCACCGCCTGCGCCGTCGAAGCGCCCAAGGCCGGCCTGCGCGTCGAAGGTTTCACGCCGCCGTCCGAGGTGGTGGCCGGCGCCGAACGGATCATGCGCCACGCCGGGATCGACGTCGGCGGCATCGAATACGTCGTCGACGACCGCGACGGCCAGCTCTACTTCTACGACATCAACGCCCTGTCGAACTTTGTCTCCGACGGCCCGCGGGTCATCGGTTTCGACCCCTTCGTGCAGCTCGCCGACTTTCTGGAAGCGGAGATGGAGGCGCACCATGATCGCTGATTCCAACCCGACCGCCGCCGGCACCGCCGAGTTCACCGCCGCCGCCCGCGCCGCGGCCCGCCCGCGGCCGTCCGCGCCGGGCATGCGCTTCGGCTACTGGCTGCCGGTCTTCGGCGGTTGGCTGCGCAACGTCGCGGACGAGGGCATGGAGGCGACCTGGCCGCACGTCAGCCGCCTGGCCCGCCGCAGCGAGCAGATCGGCTTCGACGTGACGCTGCTCGCCGAGCTCAACCTCAACGACATCAAGGGCGTCGAAGCGCCCGCCCTGGACGCCTGGTCCACCGCCGCGGCGCTGGCCGCGGTCACCACCGAGCTGGAGCTGATGGTCGCCGTGCGCCCGACGTTCCACCTGCCGGCGCTGCTGGCCAAGCAGGCCGCCAACATCGACCGCATCAGCGGCGGCCGCCTGTCGCTCAACGTCGTGTCGTCCTGGTGGGCCGACGAAGCCAGGAAGTACGGCGTCGCCTTCGAGCAGCACGACGACCGCTACGCCCGCACCGCCGAATGGCTCGACGTCGTGGACGGCGTCTGGTCGCAGGACCACTTTTCGTACTCCGGCCGCTTTTACAAGGTCGAGGACAACGTTTTGCAGCCCAAGCCGCTGGCGCAGCCGCGCCCGGTGCTATACGCCGGCGGCGAGTCGGAAGCGGCCAAGGACCTGATCGCCCGCCGCTGCGACGCCTACCTGATGCACGGCGACCCGCCCGAGCGCGTCGCCGCCAAGGTCGCGGACCTGACCGCGCGCCGCGAGCAGACCGGCCTGCCGCCGCTGCGCTTCGGCGTCGCCGGCTACGTCGTCGTGCGCGACACCGAGGCGGCGGCCCAGGCCGAGCTGGCCCGCATCACCGACGTGCGCCAGAGCGCCGCCGGCTTCGACAACTTCCAGCAGTGGCTGGCCGGCACCCAGCTCGAGCAGCAGATGTCGATCCAGGACTACTCCGTGTCCAACCGCGGCCTGCGCTCCGGCCTGGTCGGCACCCCCGCCCAGGTCCAGGAGCAGGTGGCCCGCTTCGAGCAAGCCGGCGTCGACCTGCTGCTGCTGCAATTCAGCCCGCAGTACGAAGAGATGGAGCGCTTCGCCGAAACCGTCATCGCCCCCCTGCGCCGCCATCGCGCCGCCGTCGCCGCGGCCGCGGCCGCGGGCTAGGCCGCGGCCGCGGTCGCGGGTCCGCCGACCTCTCGCTTTGCCTACTCAGGCGCCCAGACGGGCACCCGGCCTGGCGTCCAGGGGGCGCCGGCGGCTTCGAGCTGGTCCTGCAGGTGCTTGAGGTCCACCTCGACCAGCTGGCGCAGGTCGTCGAGCAGGCTTGCAAGCTGCTGCCCGGCGATGCGGTAGGCGGTCTGCTGGGTGGCGGTCGGCGCTGCCATGTAGCCCCAGCCGATGGCATCCTGCATGCGGGCGAGGATGCCGAGCGGCGCCGCCTCGTGGTGCCTGGCGACCACGTCGTTGCCGCTCAGCCGCTCGTCGAGGTTGCGCAGCCGCTCGCGCAGGGCGTGGGCCTGGTCCACCATTTTGGCGTCGGCGGCGGGGGTGTCGGGCAGCGCCTTGTCGATCAGGTCCAGGATGTGCCCGGTCTCCTCGACCGTCTGCTGCGCGCCGAGCGCGGCGCGCTGCAGGCGCTCCACCTTGCGCTCGAAGGCGACTTCGGCGGCGCGGTCCGCCACCGGCAGGGTGGCGACGCCGACCGGCTGGACGCGGAACGATTGCGGCGACCCGAGCGGCGTTTCGACGCCGTCGGCGCGTGAGGCGATGCGCACCGTGTACAGGCCCGGCGCCACCAGCGGCCCATCGGGAGGGCCGCCGAAGTCGCCTTCGTCCGCCTCCGCCGAGGCGCCGGCCGGCAGCGCCGCGGGGAACTGCAGGTCCCAGGCGACGCGGTGCAGGCCGGCGGTGGTGGGGCCGGTGCCGCGGCGGATGACGTGCCCCGCTTCGTCGGTCACCGTCCAGGTGACCGCCGGCGCCTGCTCCCGCGCTTCGGCGCGCAGGTCGTCCCAGCTGGGGTAGAACACGTCGGCGCCCGCCTTTTCGGCTTTGGCTTCGGCGTCGCGCCGGCGCTGGCGGCGGCTCTTGAGCTCCTCTTTCAAATAGTAGGTGAACACGGCGCCGAAAGGCGGGTTGGGCGCCTCGTAAAAGGCCTCGCCCAGGAACCCCTTGTTGCGGCCGCCGAGCGGCTGCGCCAGGGCGTACAGCGGGGCGGTCTTCACCGGGAAGAGCGCCGCCGGCTGGTCGAGCAGCTTGGCGTCGATCGTGCGCAGCGGCGTGTAGTCGTCCAGGATGTAGAAGCCGCGGCCGAAGGTCGCCAGCACCAGGTCGTTTTCGCGCCGCTGGATGGCGAGGTCGCGCACCGCGATGGTGGGCATGCCGCCGGTCAGCCGCACCCAGCGCTTGCCGCCGTCGAGCGTGAAGTAGACGCCGAACTCGGTGCCGGCAAACAGCAGGTCGCGGTCCACGTGGTCTTCGGCGAAGCCATACACGGTGCCGCGCGCCGGCAGGTCGCCGGCGATCGAGGTCCAGGTGGCGCCGCGGTCGGCGCTGCGCGCCAGGTAGGGCTTGAAATCGCCGAATTTGTGGCGGTCCCAGGCGGCGAACACGGTGTCGGCGTCAAACCGCGACGCCGTCAGGTTGGCGACGTAGGTGCCGTCGGGGACGCCCGCCGCGTGCTCGACCTTGCGCCAGTGGTCGCCGCCGTCGTCGCTCGCCTGGATCAGCCCGTCGTCGGTGCCGACGTACAGCAGCCCCTCGCGGCGCGGCGATTCGGCGAGCGACACGATGTTGCCGTACATCGAGGTCGAGGTGTTCTTGGCCACCGCGTCGACGCTCCACACCCGGCCCATCACCTTGAGGCGGTTGCGGTCCAGCTGGCGCGTCAGGTCGGGGCTGACCGGCCGCCACGAGTCGCCGCGGTCGTCGCTGCGATACAGGCGGTTGGCGCCGATGTACAGCCGGGTGTGGGAGAACGGGCTGATGATCATCGGCGAGTCCCAGTTGAAGCGCAGCTGCACGCCGCCGGCTTCGGGCTGCGGCTGGACGTCGATGGCGATGCCGCTCTTGCGGTCCCAGCGCACGATGCCGCCGTTTTGCGACTGCGCGTAGACGATGTTGGAATCCTCGGGATCGGGGCGGCTGACGAAGCCGTCGCCGCCGTTGGTCGCCACCCAATCGCGGTTGTTGATGCCGTTGCTGGTCATGCTGCGGCTGGGACCGGCGACGCTGCCGTTGTCCTGGGCGCCGCCGTAGACGTTGTAGAACGGCAGGGCGTTGTCGACGTCGGCGCGGTAGAGCTGCGCCAGCGGCAGGTTGGCGCGCCATTCCCAGGTCTTGCCGCGGTCCCAGCTCTCATAGACGCCGCCGTCGCAGCCGTTGCGCAGGTGGTCGCCGTCGTCGGGATCGATCCACAGGGCGTGGTTGTCGACGTGCTTGGCGGCCTCGCCCAGCGGGCGCACGGTGGCGCCGCCGTCGTCGGTGACGTGCAGGAAGGTATCCATCACGTAGACACGGTCCACCAGGTGCGGATCGGCGATCAGGCGCTGGTAGTACTGCGGGCTGGTGGCCAGGAACGGATTGCGCTTCTCCCAGTTGGCGCCGGCGTCGCGGGAGCGGTAGAAGCCGCTGCCCTCGCGGTCCGCCTCGATCGCGGCGTAGACCACCTCGGGGTCGGCGGCGGCGATGGCGAGCCCGATGCGGCCGACGTCTCCCTTGGGCAGGCCGTTGGTCAGCTTCTGCCAGGTGGCGCCGGCGTCGCGCGACTTGTAGATGGCCGATTCGGGGCCGCCGTCGATCAGCGTCCAGACGGTGCGCCGGCGCTGGTAGGACGCGGCGTACAGGACGTCGGGATTGCGCGGGTCCATCACCAGGTCGGAGACGCCGGTTTCTTCGCTGATCGACAGGATCCGCTTCCAGGTCTTGCCGCCGTCGGTCGTCTTGTACACGCCGCGGTCGCCGCCCGGCGCCCACAGCGGTCCCTGCGCCGCGACGTACACCGTGTCGGAGGCGCGCGGATCGACGACGATGCGCGCGATGTGCTCGGAATTCTTGAGGCCGAGGTTCTGCCAGTGGCGGCCGCCGTCCACCGATCGGTAGACGCCGTCGCCGTAGGAGACGCTGCGCTGGCTGTTGTATTCGCCGGTTCCCACCCACACCACCAGCGAGTCGTTGGGGTCGATGGTGACGCAGCCGATCGAATACGACCCCTGGTCGTCGAAGATCGGCACGAACGACGTGCCGGCGTTGGTGGTCTTCCAGACGCCGCCCGACGCCACCGCTACGTAGTAGGTGGCGTGGTGATGCGGATCGACCGCCAGGTCCGCGACCCGCCCCGAGATGAACGCCGGCCCGATGCCGCGCAGCTCGAGCCCGGCGTAGGTGGCGGCGTCGGTCAGCGGCTCGGCTTTCTTTTCGTCCTTGCCGGCCTTTTCGCCCTTGCCGCCCTTGCCCGCTTTGCCTGCCTTGCTGGCTTTTGCGGCCTTCTCGGCAGTTTGCGCCGGGGTCGCCGCCGGTTCCGGCGTCGTCGGGCCTGCCGGGATGGCGGCGGTGGCGCCCGGATGCGTTTCGGCGGCTGCCGCGCCGGCGTTGCTGCCGGTCGACGCGCCGGCGGGCGGCGTACCGGCCGGCTGGCTGCCGGCACTGCCGGCGCTGCCGGCGCCTCCGGCGGCGGATTGCTGGGCGCGCGCCGGCCCGCGGTGGCCGGCCGGCGGCAGGATCAGGAGCAGGACGAGGATCAGCGGCAGCGCCAGCGCGAGGGCCGGTCTCTTCACGGTGTTTCCTCCCAGGAGTGGGGACCTTGATCGATCCCGCGCGGCGTGGCGCGCCGCCGCACGAACATGGCATAGGCCGGCAGTCCCAGCGCCACCAGGCCCAGACCCCACAGCGACTCGACCGGCCGCTCGTAGAGCGTGTTGCCGATCAGCAGCAGGCAGGCGAGCACGAACAGCGCCGGCACCACCGGATACCCCCAGGCGCGATACGCCCGCGGGGCGTCGGGCCGCCGCCGTCGCAGCACGAAGACGGCGGCGCCGGCGGCGGCGTGGAACACGACAGAAGCGAAGACGACGTAGGTGTACAGCTGCACGTAGGTGCCGGTGACGGTGAGCACGACGGTCCAGGCGGTCTGCGCCCACAGGCTGGCGGTCGGCGTGCGGTAGCGCGGATGGATGACCCCCAGCGCCGGAAAGAACACGCCGTCGCGGGCCATCGGCAGATAGATGCGCGAGCTGTAGAGGATGGTCGACGAGATGCAGCCGAAGGTCGAGATCAGCACCGCGACCGACACCAGGCGCGAGGCGAGCGGCCCGAACAGCACGGCGGCGGCCTGCTCGCCGACGCGCGGGCTGGCGGCCATGGCGGGCAGCGACAGCGCCCGCTCGTAGGCCACGTTGAGCAGCAGGTAGAGGGCGGTCACCGCCAGGGTGCCGTAGATCAGGCCGCGCGGCAGGTTGCGGCCGGGGTCGTGCACCTCGCCGGCCGAGCAGGTGAGCGCGTACCAGCCGTCGAACGTCCACAGCACGGCGATCATCGCGACGCCGAAGGCGCCGGCCAGGCCGAGCGGCGACGCGAGGGCCGCCGGCAGCGGCGCGGTCAGCGCGGCGTGGGCCGCCGGCCGCACCAGCAGGCCGAGCAGGCCGAAGGCGGCGACCGATCCGATCTTGAGCACCGTCAGGGCGTTCTGCACCCAGGCGCCTTCGCGCAGCCCGAAATGGTTGATCGCGGTGAGGCCGACGATCGCCGCGACCGCCGCCACCTGGCCTCCCGACAGCTGCCAGGTCCAGGAGCCGATGCGCTGCGCGAGCAGGATGTGGCCGGTCGAAAAGAACGGCACGAAGCTGCCCAGGTACTCGCCGAACGCCACGCCCAGGGCGGCGAGCCCGCCCGACATGATGACCAGAAAGCAGGTCCAGCCGTAGAGAAAACCCCAGACCGGGCCGTACGTCTCCTTGAGGTACTGGTAGAGGCCGCCGGCGCTCGGGTAGAGCACTCCCAGCTCGGCGAACGACAGCGCCCCCGCCAACACCAGCGCGCCGCCGACCGCCCAGGCGGCCAGCAGCAGACCCGCGTGCGGCAGGTCGTGCGCCATGTCGGCGGGAGTCAGGAAGATGCCGGTGCCGATGACCGAGCCGATGGTCAGCAGCACGCAGTCCGCGAGCCGCAACCCGCGAACCAGACCGCTGCTCAGCTCTTGCCCCGGCGCAGCGCGTCGATGCTATAGGCGCCCGAGCCGCGCGCCGCGACGTACAGGAACAGGAAGCAGTAGAGGACCGCCAGCTCGCCCTTGTTCTGGATGGGAAGCGCCCCTTGGGACGCGTGCACCATGAAGTAGGCGACCGCCATCTCGCCGCTGCAGAGGAACGCGGCGATGCCGGCGAACAGGCCCAACGCGATCAGGATGCCGCCCACCAGCTCGATCCAGCCCCCCACCTGCATCAAGAGCGCATCGCCGTGGCCGCCGCCGAAGGCGCCGAAGATCTTCTGCGCGCCATGGCAGAAGAACATCGCGCCGGCGACGAAGCGCAGCAGCGCATAGATCGGCTGGGAATACCTTTCGAGCCATTGCATCGCCAACCTCCTTGTCAAGAAGACAGCAGGGACGGCGCGTTCGGTCAGGGACCGAGGCGCTCGTGGGACGCGGCGCGCATCAAACTACCATATGGCAGCCGCGCGGCAAGCTCATCGCCTGCCGCCATCTCAGCAAGTCCGATACCATAGCTGACGCGCGGCGGGCGCACGCCGCGCGCGCGCAATGGGGAGATTGCCGTCATGCCGACGATTTCGAGCAACCTGAAGGGTCCGCTGTCCGCGCTTGCCATGCTGGCGCTCTGCTCGTGCGCGTCCAACCCGGCACCGGCACCGGCGCCGCCGGTAGGAGCGCAGAGCACGGCGCCGACGGCGGCAGTGCCGGTGCGGAGCGCGGCGACGACGCACCTGTGCGGCGCCGACGCCCAATATGTCACCTTCGCCAGCCTGGGAGTGCCGCAGGCGGAGCGCCCCATCGACCTGGTGACGACCGACGACGCCGACTACGTGCTGTTCGCGCCCGCCCGCCTGGTCAAGCTGACGCGCGAGGAGGGCAAGGTCAAGCTGCAAACGATCGTCGGCGAAGCGGGCCAGTCGTGGCAGGCGATGGCGCTCGACCCGATCGACAACACCCTGTGGGTGGCGACAGGGGAGTTCGTGCTGGTCCACGTGTCGCCGTCGCTCCATCAGCAGACGGTGCCGCTGCAGCGCGTGGCCGGCAGCGGCGGCTTCGTCCGCCTGGTGGTGGCGACCGATGCCATCTACGCCGAGCCGGCCTGCGCCAGCGACGCGGTGTGGCGGATCGACCGCAACGGCAAGGTGCTCGCTTCGTCGTTCCCGCTGGAAGCGGACCTGTCGCGACCCCAGGACGACATCGCCCAGCAGTGCGCCCGCGTGCGCCTGGACCGCGATCCCGAAGGCCACGTGGTGGCCTGGGACTGGCACAAGAAGGCGCTCTTCCGGGTGGACGACCAGGGGGCGTGGCACGACGTCAACGGCGGCGTCTTTGCCACGCTGCCCGACCCGCGCGTGCTGACCGGGGTGGACGTCGGCGGCGGCGGCGAACAGTGGTACTTCACCGGCGCGGCGGGGCTCTTCCTGTGGAAAGGCCGGCCGGTCTTCCTGGGCCAGCCGACCATCCGCAACATCGGCACCGGCGCCGACACGGTGCTGCTGGTGCCGCAAGGCGATACCGCGCGCGAGCTGATCGAGGCCTGTCACGGTGCCAGCATCCAGCGCGTCGCGACCACGCCGCACCGCTATGCCGCCCTGCTCCGCGGCGGCATCGTGCTGGGCGACCTGGCCGGTGCGCCGGACCTGCAATGAGCCGGTTCGTCGATCTCAGCCACACCGTCGAGCACGGCCTGGTGACGCTCAAGGGGCTGCCGGCGCCGGTCGTCTGCGACTTCCTGAGCCGCCAGGAGTCGCGGCAGATCTATGCGCCCGGCACCGAGTTCCACATCGGCAGGATCGACATGATCGCCAACACCGGCACCTACGTGGATGCCCCGTTTCATCGTTTCGCCGGCGGCAAGGACCTGGCGGAGCTGCCGCTGTCGTCGCTGGCCGAGTTGGACGCGGTGGTGATCCGCCCCGACCTGGGGGCGGGCGGCCGCGCCATCGGCGCGCGGGCTTTTGCGGGGATGGCGTTGGCCGGCAAGGCGGTGCTGTTCCAGACCGGCTGGAGCCGCCATTGGGCGACCGAGCGCTACTTCGAGGGGCACCCCTTCCTGACCGCGGAAGCGGCGGTGGCGTTGCGCGACGCCGGGGCCGTGCTGGTGGGGATCGACTCGCTCAACGTCGACTCGACCGACGACGGCACGCGGCCGGCGCACACCACCTTGCTGGGCGCCGACATCCCGGTGTGCGAGCACCTGTGCGGTCTCGCGGCGCTGCCCGCGGCGGGATTCCGCTTCTCCGCCGTGCCGGTCAAGGTGCGCGCCTTCGGCACCTTTCCGGTGCGGGCCTACGCCGCGTTGGCCGCGGGGAAGTCAGGCAGGTAGGGCAGGCAGGTAGGGCAGGCAGGTAGGTGGCAGGGCAGGCAGGACGCAAAACCGCCCCGCCTGCCGGCCACCGTGGGGTGACGGGCGGGCGGGGCGGATGCGATCGAAGGGCTGCCGACCGGCGGGGTCAGCGGGACCAGCCGCTAGATGCGGGCGATCGCGCGGCGCCGCACGTGCAGCACGGCGGCCGTGGCCAGCAGCAGGCCCAGGACCACCAGGCTGACCTGCGACAGGGTGGGCACTTCGGCGATCGGCTCGGCGGCGACGAAGTTGACGACTTCAGCCTCCTCGGCCGTGGTCATGCACTGCGTGGTGTTGGGCGGCAGGCTGACCAGCGACGCCGCCTTGGAGGCGGCCGCGGCCTTGGACGGCTGGTTGACGGCGAAGTTCATGATGATCTTGGTCTGGCCCGGGTTGAGGGTGAAGGTGTAGCCCCAATACGGGTTGTCGTTGCCGTTCTGGAAGAAGATGGCGGCCAGGGGCGTCGCGGCGCCGGGGCCCTGCATGATGTGGCCGAGCCGCGGGTCGGAGGTGGTGGTGCCGGAATAATTCTGGAATGTCGCCACCCAGGTGTCCGAGGTGTCCACCGTGGTGGTGCCGCTGGACGTGGCGGTGATGATGGTGTTGTTGTCGGAGCCCAGGTTGTTGCCGGTCTCCATCGTCACCGTGATCGGCGTCGCGCCGGTGTTGGTGAAGTAGTTGAGCCAGCGCGCAAACTCGTCGTTGTCGGGGACGAAGACCTTGCGGTACATCTGGAGATTGCCGGTCGTCTGGACGGGGAACACCAGCTGGCGGTTGACCTGGGACGTCGTGCCGAGACACTCGCTCGTCGGCGGGGCGCCGTTCTTGTTGTAGATCACGTAGTTGGCGTTGCCCGTCTCGCACGGTGCGGTGACCATGTTGTTGAGGCTGAGGCACATCGTCTGGTAGCCGTCGTACGAGTCGTTGAGCTGGCTCTGCGTCACGCCGCCGTTCAGGGTCGAAGCCGAGACCGAATGCGTGTAGGACGCTTCGGACATGGCCGCCGACGCGGAGCTGGAGGTGGAGAAGGTGATGTTGGTATTGATGAAGTACTTCATTCCCTGGGCGTCGATGAGGGCGATGGAGCCGGTGGCGTTGGCGCCGTGGCCAGATCCCTTGCCGGATTTGGCGGCCCTGGTCTTGGCGCTGCGGCGCTCCACCAGGGAGACGTCGGCACTGGCCAGCGAAGCACACAGCAGACTGAGGATTGTCCAAGCAACGACTCGCCGCATAGCTGTAGATCCCTCCTGGAAGAGTTTCAAGAGCCAGCCGATTGCACGCCGACGCGATTGCACACCGGCATTTGGGAACTAGGCACAACCTATGTGCGGACTATATCACAGGGGCCCCACCTGGCCACAACCCGCCGCAACCGCAACCCGCTGCGCGCCCGGAGTTTGGGCGGGCGTCTGGGGAGGCTCTGAGTTAGAATCGCTGCCCTCCTCATGACCGCCGTCGCCGTCCCCAGCCGCCGCCCGTCCTTACGACAGCTCAGGGGGAAGCCGCGGCTTGGCTGGACCGCGGCGGCCGCCCTGGCCGGCCTGACCCTGCTGGGCGCCGCCGGCTGCGGCCGCGGGGAGCGGCCGAACGTGCTGCTGATCACGCTCGACACGACGCGCGCCGACCATCTGGGGTGCTACGGCATGCCGCTCGCCCGCACGCCGGCGATGGACCGGCTGGCCAGGGAGGGCGTGCGCTGCACCGATGCGATCTCGGCGGCGCCGATCACGCTGCCGTCGCACTCCACCATCCTGACCGGCCTCTATCCGCCGACGCACGGCGTGCGCGACAACGGCACCTTCGCGCTGGGCAACGACGCGGTGACGCTGGCCGAGCGGCTGCACCGGGCCGGTTATCGCACCCAGGCGATCGTTTCGGCGCTGGTGCTCAACCGCCGCTACAACCTGACGCGGGGCTTCGACGGCTACGACGACGACCTGTGGAGCGAGAACCAGCCGAAGCTGTTCCTGATCCGCTCGCGCCCCGGCCCCAGGACCGCCCAGCGCGCCGTGCGCTGGCTGGAAGGCTGGTGGGAGGAGCGGCCACGCCGGCCGTTCTTCCTGTGGATGCACCTGTTCGACGCTCATCAGCCCTACACCGCGCCGGCCGGTGAACGGCTGCATTCGCCCTCGGTCTACGACGCCGAGATCGCCGTCCTGGACCAGTCGGTGAGCAAGGTGATCGAAGAGCTGCGGGTGGAAGGCGTCCTCGACAACACCCTGGTGATCGTCACCGCCGACCACGGCGAAAGCCTGGGCGAGCACGGCGAAAAGACCCACGCCATCTTCATCTATGACGCGACGGTGCGGGTGCCGCTGCTGTGGCGCTATCCGCGGCGGCTGCCGGCGGGCAAGGTCTACACGGCGCCGGTGCGCACCGTAGACATCGTGCCGACGGTGCTGGCGATCGCGGGGCTGCCGGGCGGCGGCGAAACGCAGGGGGTCGACCTGCTGCCGGCGCTGCGCGGCGAGGTGGCGCCGCCCGACCTGCCGCAGTATTCGGAGTCGCTGTTGGCGCAGGTGGACTTCGGCATGTCGCCTCTGTTCGGCATCCGCCACGGCGGCTACAAGTGGATCCGGGCGCCGCGCCCCGAGATCTACGACCTGCGCCGCGATCCGGGGGAGCTGGCCAACCTCTATCCGCGCGAGGCGCGCCGCGGCGCCGCGCTCGACCGCGACCTGGCCGCCGTGCTGGCCGACAGCAAGCGGCGGCAGCTGGCGCCGCAAAAGACCCTTCCCGACGCCGAGACCCAGCGCAGTCTGCGGGCGCTGGGGTACCTTGCGCCGGCCAGCGAGCGCGAGGCCATGGCGGGGCTGGACCCCAAGGACGCCCTGCCGCTGTACCAGAAGCTGGAAGAGGCGCGCCACCTGGCGCAACGGCAGCAGTGGAGCCAGGCCGAGGCGGTGCTGAGCGAGATCGTCGCGCGCCAGCCGGCCAACGTCTCGGCGCTGGGGGTGCTGGCCCTGGCGCAGCTGCACCAGGGCAACCTGGCCGGGGCGCGCGAAAAGTACCTGCGCATCCTGGCCGCCGATCCCAAGGATTCGCGGGTGTACCTCATGCTGGGCTCGATCAGCATGCTGGAAGGGGACCTGGACGGCGCCGAGCGCAGCTATCAGAAGGCGCTCGCGGTCACCCCCGGCTTCGTCGAAGCACTGTCCAACCTGGGCTTGATCGCGGCCTTGCGCGACGAGGACGCGCAGGCCGAAAGCTGGTACCGCAAGGCGATGGCCGCCGATCCCACGTTCCCGATCGCCTACCGCCGCATCGCCGATCTCTACTACGACCGCGGCGACTTCGTTAAGGCGCTGGGCTTTTACCGCCAGGCCCTGGCCGAGCAGCCCAAGGATTTTGCCGCCGCCGTGCAGGCCGGCAACTGCGCCCGCCGCACCGGCGACGCTGCGCAGGCGGCGCGCTACTTCGACCGCGCCGCGCAGGAACGGCCCGACGCCTGGATCCCCAGATACAACCTGGCCTGCCTGGCGGCGGTGGGCGGTGCGGCGCCGCGCGCGCTCGCCCTGCTGGCCGCCATGCAGGTGCCGCCGCGGATCGCGCTGCTCGATTCCGATCCCGACCTGGCCGCCGTGCGCCGCCTGCCCGGTTTTTCCGCGGTGCGGCACAAGCTGGTAGCACTGGCCGTGGCCAAGCGTCGCGCCGCCAACGCACCGGCCGCGCCGTCCAGCCCTGAAGCCGGCCCCGACGACGACCTGGATTGACCGGGGCGCCGGCTCAGGCGCCGGCGAGCGCCTGGCACGGACGGCGGACGTGGCGTGGCCAGGCTCGGTCGGGCGCGGTCAGGCGGATGGCTCGCTGGGCCGCTCAGGCGCTGCGCAGGGCCTTCTTGAGCAGGGCGATCTGGCCGGAGTGGTAGACGTTGTGCTGCACCAGGCCGTGCAGCGTGACGTAGACGGTGACGCCGGCGCCGGTCGGCGCGTCGTACAGCAGGCCGATGCGCTCTTCCAGGCGCGATTCGTCCAGCGCGGCCACGTCGCGCAGCAGCTGCCGGTGCCGCTCCTCCAGCGCGCCGCGCGCCGCGGTCCAGGCCTCCTGGTCAGCATCTTCGCCGGCGGGTGCAGCCGGCCAGTCGCCCTCCGCCGGCTGTGCGGCGACGCCCGTCTGCAGCCGCTGGCGGATGGTTTCGATCCACGCGGAAACGTGCAGCGTGAGCTCCCAGATGTTGTGCACGCCGGCGAGCGGTCGCGCCGCCGCCTCGGCGGCCGTGACGTCGGCCAGCAACCCCCGCAGCGTCGGACCGTACCAGGCGTCCCCTTCCCAGGCCCGCTGCAGCTGATCGATCATCCTTGCCATTTCTTGCATGAACCCTCCGGTAACCTGCCCCAGACGCAGCGGCGGCCCGGCGCACATCGTGCGCGCGGGCCGCATCAAGGCCGCTGTGCAGGCGGCTTAGCCGCGCTGCCTGGCGGAGGCGCGCATCACGCAGGCGCCGGCCAAGGCGAGAAAGCCCATGGCCGCGAAAAGCGGCAGATCGCTGGCCGTCTTCGGCAGCGTCGAGGGAGCGGTGTTGGAGCTTGTATCCGTGGTGGAGGTTGTCGTGGTGGTTGTGGTGTTGTTGCTGGTCGCCGTCGGGGTGGCGCTGTTGTCGGTGTTGTTGTTATTGCTGCCCGTCGTGGCGCTGGTGTCCGTGCTGCCGTTCTGCGGCGTCGTGGTCACCGTGTTGCCCGCGGTGGCCGAGCTGGGATTGGGATGATCCATGGTCGCGCCGTACGGGTCGTGGGTGGCGCCGCCGCCGGGAGGGGCCGAAGTGGTCGGGCTCTGTGCCATCACCGCGAGGGCGGTGGCCAGCAGCAGGCTCATGCTCAAGGAGACGATCTTGCTGGTCATAAGAACCTCCTAGATAAGTGTCCGTTTCGGCGCGGCAGGGTCGAGGACCTGTCCAGGCTATCTGGTCGCGCCGTTCCAACGTCGGATTCCTTTGGTGCAACTCCAGTGCCAACCAAAACAGGGCGTGGCGGTGCCGATGATCTGCTGCTTGGTGAATCGCTTGACGTGGAGGGTTTTAGACGGATTCCGCCTCTGCCACCGACCGTGAGTTGGAGGGGGTGGTCTTTGTGCCATCTTTACGGTTGGATGGGTATTCTTTGTCGGCTTTACAGGGCTGCGGCGCTAGGTTTGAGCCGTGATCGCATCCCGTTGGAAAAAGGATTGGATGATGAGATTGGGTTGGTGGCTCCGGGTTGGATTTCGCTTTGGGTGCTGCTGCGTGGTGGCGGCGGGGCTGCTGGCGGGGTGTCATGAGGCGAAGCAGGGGGTGGAGCCGGCGGGGCCGCGGATTGAGGGCGACCGGATCGTATATCCGGCGGGGGCGTTGGAGCTGGCGTCGTTGACGACGGTGGCGGCGTCGGCGGCGGGGCAGGATACGGTGCGCACGACGGGGCGCCTGGCGTGGGACGAAGACCGCACGGCGCGGGTGTTCCCGCCGGTGGGGGGGCGGGTGCGGCAGCTGATCGCGGATCTTGAGCAGCGCGTGCGGCCGGGGTCGCCGCTGGCGGCCGTCGAGTCGCCCGACTTCGGCCAGGCGCAGGCCGATGCCAGCCGCGCGCAGACCGACCTGGAGGTCGCGGAGCGCAACCTGGCGCGCGAGCGCGAGCTGTACGAGCACCAGGCGGCGCCGCAAAAGGATCTGGAATCCGCCGTGGCGGACCGCGACCGCGCCAAGGCCGAAAACCAGCGGGCGCGCTCGCACCTGGCGCTGCTCGGCGGCACTCCCGGCGCGGTGGACCAGCGTTTCGTGCTGCGCAGCCCGATCGCCGGCACGGTGGTCGACCGGGCGATCAACCCCGGCCTGGAAGTGCAGCCCGGCGCGGCTTCGCCGCTGTTCGTGATCTCCGATCCGTCCCGCCTGTGGGTCTTCCTGGACGTGGTGGAGCAGGAGCTGCCGCAGGTGCGGGCCGGACAGGAATTGGTCCTGCACAGCACCGCCTGGCCGGGGCGGGCGTTTCGCGGCCGCGTGGAGGTGGTGGGCGACAGCCTGGACCCGGCGACCCGCACGGTCAAGGCGCGCGGCGTCCTGGACAATCCGGACCACCTGCTGAAGGCCGAGATGTACGTCCAGGTGGAGGTGGAGGTCGGCACCGCCGCCACCGCGGGCGCGGCCGGCGCCGCGGGGGCCGCCGCGGTGCATCCCGCCGTCCAGATCCCCTCCGCCGCGGTGGTCGCCGACGGCGACCGGCACTACGTCTTCGTCGAGGAGGCGCCGGGCCGCTTCGAGCGGCGGGCGGTGCAGACCGGCGCCGAGCGCGCCGGCGAAAGCCAGGTGCTGGCGGGGCTGGCCGCGGGGCAGCGGGTGGTGGTGGATGGCAGTCTCCTGCTGCAGTCGCTGATGACCCCCGGGGCGTAGGCCGCCGCTTGTCGCAAACCCCGCAACCCCAAGCCGGGCTGCTGGCGCGCTTCACCGCCCAGGCGGTGCGCAGCCGCGTCGTCATCGTCGCCCTGCTGCTGGTCTTCGTGGCCGCCGGCATCGCCGCGTTCGAGCGGCTGCCGGTCGAGGCCTATCCCGACGTCACCAACGTCCAGGTGCAGATCATCACCCTGTTCCCCGGCCACGCCGCCGAAGAGGTCGAGCAGCTGGTCACCGTGCCGGTCGAAAACGAGATGAACGGCATCCCGAAACGGGCGTCGATGCGCTCGATCTCGCTGTTCGGCCTGTCCGTGGTGACGCTGGTGTTCCAGGACGACGCCGACCCGATCTACGTGCGCGCCCAGGCGTTCGAGCGCATGCAGGACGTCACCCTGCCGGCCGGCGCCCAACCCAGCCTGTCGCCGGATTCGACGCCGGTGGGCGAGATCTATCGCTACACGCTCGAAGCGCCGGCGGGATTTTCGGCGCTGGAGCTCAAGGCGCTGGAAGATTGGGTGGTCGAGCGCCGCCTGCGCACCGTGCCCGGCGTGGTCGACGTGGTGGGCTTTGGCGGCCCCACCAAGCAGTACCAGGTGCTGGTCGACCCGCTCAAGCTCAAGGCCTACGGCATCACGCTCAAGAACGTCTTCGACGCGCTGGCGGCGGGCAACCGCAACGCCGGCGGCGCCTACATCGAGCACGGCGCCGAGCTGTACGTGGTGCGCGGGCTGGGCATGGTGCAGAGCCTGGACGACATCGGCGCCATCGCGGTGGTCAGCCGCGGCGGCACGCCGGTGCTGATCCGCGACGTCGGCAAGGTGTCGGTGGGACCGGCGATCCGCCTCGGGCGGGTGGGCAAGCTCCTGGTCTGGAGCGACGCGCAGGGGCGGCGCCACGCCGGCGACCAGGACGACGTGGTGCAGGGGATCGTGCTGCTGCGCAAGGGCGAGAACGCGCTGGCCGTGCTGGATCGCGTGCGCGCCGAAGCGGTCGAGATCAACCGCGAGCTGCCGGCCGGCGTGCGCCTGGTGCCGCACTACGACCGCACCGACCTGATCGATCGCACGCTGCTCACCGTGCGCAAGAACATGGGCGAAGGCATCGGCCTGGTGCTGCTGGTGCTGGTGGTGTTTCTGGGCCTGGGCAACTGGCGCTCGGCGCTGATCGTCGCCGCGGTGGTGCCGCTGTCGCTGCTGGGCGCCTTTTTGCTGCTCGACCTCTCCGGCATCCCGGCCAACCTGATCTCGATGGGCGCAATCGATTTCGGCATCATCGTCGATTCGGCCGTGGTGGTGGCCGAAAACCTGTTGCGCATCATCGAGCTGCGCGGCGCCAGGCTGCGCTCGATCAGCGAGGCGATCCAGCAGTCGGTGGGGCAGATGGGCAAGCCGATCCTGTTTTCGAAGGCGATCCTGTTGACCGCCTTCATCCCGCTCTACACGCTGCAACGCGTCGAAGGCAAGATCTTCCGCCCGATGGCGCTCACCCTCACCTTTGCGCTCATCGCCGGGACGCTGCTGGCGCTGTTCGTCGTGCCCACCCTGCTCAGCTTCGGCGTCAACCTCGCCCGCCAGCGTGCCGCCGCGCCGTCGCTTCTCGTCGAGCGCCTGCAGCGCCTCTACCGGCCGGCGCTCGACTTCGCGCTGCGGCACCGGGTGGCGGCGGTGGCGGTGGCGGTCGCGTCGCTCGGCGGAGCGTGGCTGGTGGGGGCGTCGCTCGGCTCGGAGTTCCTGCCCAAGCTGGACGAGGGCGCGCTGTGGGTGCGCATCACCATGCCGGGGTCGATCTCGCCCAGCGAGGCGGAGCGCGTGACGCGCGAGGCGCGCCACATCCTGGCCAGCTTCCCCGAGGTCACCACGGTGGTCTCGCAGCTCGGCCGCCCCGACGACGGCACCGACATCAACGGTTTCGACACCGTCGAGATCTTCGTCGACCTGCTGCCGCGCGAGCGCTGGACCACGGCGCACGACCGCGAGGGGCTGTCCGACGCCATCCGCCGGCGCCTGGAGCGCATTCCGGGCACCGACCTGACCGTCTCCCAGGTGATCGAAGACAACGTCAACGAAGCCGTCTCGGGCGTCAAGTCGGAGCTGTCGGTGAAGATCTTCGGCCACGACCCGCTGGTGCTGCAGTCGCTGGCCGACCAGGCGACGGAGGTGCTCAAAAAGGTCAAGGGCGCCGCCGACGTGTCCGCCGAGCGGCTGGCCGGGCAGCCGCAGGTGCAGATCGTCCTGGACCGGCAGGCGATCGCGCGCTCCGGCTTGACCGTCGACGACGTGCAGTCGGTGGTCGAAACGGCGCTGGGCGGCAGCGTCGCCAGCCACGTGCTGGAGGGGGAGCGCACCTTCGACCTGGTGGTCAAGATGTCGCCGCTGGCGGTCTCCGACCTGGACGCCATCCGCGCCCTGCCGGTGCTGGGGCCCAACGGCGAAAAGTTCACCCTGGGCTCGCTCGCCCACGTCGTCGTGGCGCCCGGCTTTGCCCGCATCTACCGCGAGGAGAACGCGCGCCGCATCGCGGTCAAGCTGTCGGTCGACGGCCGCGACCTGGGCTCGCTGGTCGAAGAGGGCCAGCGCAAGGTCGCCGCGGCGCTGCACCTGCCGCCCGGCTACCAGCTGTCGTGGACCGGCTCGTTCGAAAACCAGCAGCGCGCGGTCAAGCGCCTGGAGCTGATCGTGCCGCTGACGCTGGTGGCCATCTTCTTCCTGCTCTTCCTGGCGTTCAACTCGGCCCGCATGGCGGTGCTCATCCTGCTCAACATCCCCTTCGCCGCGGTGGGCGGGGTGCTCGCCCTGTGGCTGGCCGGCCTGTCGCTGTCGGTGGCCTCGCTGGTGGGTTTCATCGCTCTCTTTGGCGTGGCGGTGCAGAACGGCGTGCTGATGGTCGAGCGCATCCGCGAGCTGCGCGACCGCGGCATGCCCGAAGGCCAGGCCGTCCGCGAAGGCGCCGTCAGCCGCATGCGCCCCGTTCTGATGACCGCCCTGATGGCCAGCCTGGGGCTGCTCCCCGCGGCCCTGTCGCAAGCCGTCGGCGCAGAGACCGCCCGCCCCTTCGCCGCCGTCATCGTCGGCGGCCTGGGCACCGCCACGCTGATCACCCTCTTCATCCTGCCGCTGCTCTACACCTGGTTCGAGGAATCCACCCCCGCCGCCAACGGCCTGGCCGCCGGCGACCCGGACGCCGGAGCACCGTCATCGGGCTTGGCCGGGTAGCTAGGTAGCCGGCCGCACGGCAGGGTGGCCGCGGTGGCGCCCGCGCACGCGGCGGCCAGGTCGCGCGCCTCCGCCGCCGCGGCCGGCAGCCCCGGCAGGTCCGCGGACGCTTCCCGATCGAAGGCCGGATCGCCGATAAAGACGGCGCCGCCGTCGGGCAACGCCCCCAGCTGACGGTCGCGAGCCACGCTCTGCAGGTAGAGGGTGGCGCTGGGAGCCGTGGACAGGGTGTATTCCTCCGCCAGGTAGCGGCCGGTGCGAGCGTCGCGGAGCAGCGCAAACGGCAGCGCCGCGAGCGTCCCCTGCGGGATCACCACCAGCGGGCCGCCGGCGGGAAGGGATGCGGCGGCCGGAAGGATCAGGCTTTCGTAGAGCCGCGACTCGGCGTCCAGGAGCTCCGCCTGGCGGTGCTCCAGCAGCGCCGTCTGCAGCTGCCGCGTTGCGGTGGCGGCGGCCGCGGCGGTGATGCCGGTGTCGATCAGGCTCAGCTCGTGGCGGCGGACCACCCAGGCGACCAGCCGGGGCGGGACTTCGGCGAACACCAGCAAGGTGGTGCCGGGAGCCAGCCGGCTGCGGATCGCCGCCGCCGTGAGCGGCGGCGCGCCGCGGCGGGGGGACCGCGGGGTGCTGCCCGGCGGGGAGGTGACGATCCAGTCGAGCAGCGCCCTGGCGCGCTCCCGCTCGCCGTAGTCGAAGGCCAGGTCGCGATGGTTCTGCCGCAGCTGGAGGGCGACCATCCGGTCGAAGACCGCCTTTTCCTGGTCCAGGAAGCCGATCCGCTCTTCGGTGCCGGCGATCCTGCCGCGCTGGCGCTCGATCTCGGCGAGTGCGGCGCGCAGATCCGCCGCCGCCCCGGCGCCGTCTCCCAGCGTCTGGGAGGCCAGCGCCCGCTCCGCCAGGGCGTCCACCAGCTGCGCGTGGTCTCCCGCCTCACGGAAGAAGGCCAGCGCCCTGGTGAGCGGCACCACCGCGCCGGCGGCATCGCGCGGCCGACCCACGGCGCCGGCGACCAGCAGCAGGTCGCCCTGCACGCCGGCGCGGCCGCGGCGATCCCGCACCGCCGCCAGCTGCGCGCCCGCCTGCTCCAGGTCGCCGCGCGCCAGGTCGGCGCGGCCGGCGGCGGCGAAGATCCTGGCGCGGCCGCGCAGCGCTTCGGCGACCACGGCGGGCCTGCCGATGCGCCAGGCGCTGCGCACCACCTCGTCCTGAAAGAAGCCGGCGAGCGCCGGCTGGTGCAGGTCGCGGGCCATCTCCGCCACCTCTTCATCGGCCGCGAACGCCGCCAGCGGCACGTCGCAGCGAGCGGCGTCGCGCAGCGCGGCGCCCGCCACGTGCCAGGCCTCGGCTGATGCGTCCAACTGGTTGAGGGTGCCGGCGATCATCGCCTCCAGCCGCGCCTCGTTGGCGACTTCCCGCAGGTTGTGGAAGATCGCCAACGCCTGCCGCTTTTCGGTGAGCGACGGCGTGAGCCGGCCCTGGATGCCATCGATCAGGCCGAGCAGCCAGAGAGCGCGCCCACGCAGCGCCGGATAGCGTTGCGACCGTGGCGAAGCCGGCACGGCGCGCAGCAGCGGCACTGCCCGGCGGAAGTCCGACTGGCGAAAGGCGCAGAGCGCCAGCTGGAAGTCCGCCCACGCAAGCAGAGGGCTGCCGGCGCGCGCCAGCGATGCACGCGCCTGGACGAGCGCCTGGCGGGCCGCCTCCAGATCGTCGCGGCTCAGCCGGAGCAGTGCCGCGCCGTAGGCGCGATGGCCGGTGGCCAGCGCCGCCAGGGCGGCTCGCGCGGTGGGCGGCCGCGCTGCGCCATCGATGACGGCCACGGCGTCTTGCAGCATTTGCTCGCCGCTGCCGCGCGCGAGCGCCGCGCCCAGCTGCCGGCCGATGGCCAGGAAGCGGTCCGCCGCCTGGGTCTGGCCGCCGGCCAGCGCCTCGGCCCACGCGGCAAGGATGTCCTCCTCGCCCAGCTCGCGCACCTGTTGCGGCCAGCGGGCGACCGTCGCGTCGACGGTGCGCTGGTCGCCGGTTGCCGCCGCCTGCTCCAGCGACGCGCCGGCCGCCGGCCAATCCGCCGCGGGGAGTTGCCTGGTCAGGGCTGCCAGGTGTTCGCGCTCCTCGGCGGCCCATTGCGGGTGTGGTTCCCCGGCCAATACCTCCTGCCATGCGTCGGCCGCCGCTTGCCGCAGGTTGAGGCGCTCCAGCGCCACGGCCTGGTTGAAGCGCGCCGCCGGCAGGCCGGGCTCGCGGCTCAGCGCCCGCTGGCTGGCGATCAAGCTCGCTACCAGCTCCAGCGCCTCGTCGTCCGGCCCGGCGCGAGCCAGATGGACGACCGCAAGATCGCTCGGCGGCCAGCCCGACCGCGGCACGAGGCCGGCCGCGGCGTTCAGCAGCGCCATTGCGGCGTCGCTGCGCCCTGCCGCCAGCGCGACCAGGGCGCGTTCGCCGTCCAGCTCGGCGGAAGGTGCGGCGGCAAAGGTGAGCAACGGGCGCGGCAGGTCGCGCAGCCGGGCGGTGCGGGAAGTCCGTGGCGTGGGTGCGCTGGCCGGCTGAGCGGCCTTCGACCAGGCGACCCCGCACCATCGGCCGCCTCCCGGGCGCGCGATTCCCAGCTTGCCGGCGAGCGCCGACCGGGACGGCAGTTCATCGATCGGGGAACGGTGTGCCCGGTCGCCGCACCCAGCCAGCGTTGCCATCGCGCCGGCCAGGCAAAAAAAGGCGGCTAAGGAGCGCGCTCGCAGCGGCATTCGCAACCACGCCGAGCTTGGTGGGGCAGGCGAAGGTCGAGCCAGCAGCAGCGGCCAGGCCGCGACCGCGGGCCGAGGGTGCAGCCCAAGCCTGCCCATCTGCTAAGCTTACCGCGTCTGCCAAGGCATCGTTCCGGGGTTTTGTTCGGGGAGGTTCGATGATCTATCTGCGTCTTTTCTTTCACGGCCTGATCGCCTTTGCCATTGCGCCTCACCAGTCGCAGATCACGGCACTGCTGGTTGCGTCCCACGACGATCAAAGCCGGTGCATCGCAAAACATTCAGGCACCTTGGTATTTCCAACCACTGATCAGACCAATTGCAGGAACGCCAAATGCGATTGGAACGCGAACCTCTGCACCTGTACGTTGGATGCGGATGCGCATCACCAAACGATTACGATCGGCGCGACCGCCAATCCCGAGGTCACCGACCCCGATCACGAGCCTCCCAGCAGCGCCTTGCCCGCCACCTCCACCGACGCGGCCGATGTCGCGTACTTGATGAATATGAGCAACCTTGGCTCCGAAGTCATGCAAACGGCTCTGACTGGCAATCCCGGAAATCTGGTTGCTCGCATGGTCTCTCCCTATACTCGCTTAACCGCCTGCGACCTTGCCACTGACCCTGACACTGACGATGTTCTGCACTCGTATAACTTCCACTCGTTCGGGTCGGCGAAACGCGGCTGGGATCAGGCGATCGCACAGGGTTTGGCCGCAGAGGCCGATGTGCCTCCCGGAAACGTGACCCTTACCCTGGGTCCATTTGAATCAGGCGGTGGAACTTCCTACACCTTGGCGCTGCTTCCGGGTACCTGTTCAGACGGCACGACGAACTGTATTGAGGTTTACCTGGAGTACACGCGCCCGCCGTTTGCCGATCTGACAGACGACTGCAACAAGGCAGGGGTGGGCAGGGACTTCGCCTTCTATTTCGACCTGGCGACACTGTCGCCGCCGTTCGACAACCGTCTGGTGCCGCAGGTCGACGCTGACCCGAGCACGCCGGTCAAGGTCGCAAAGATTCAGCCTGCGATCTGTCCGAAGCGTCACACCTACACGCCGCAGATCTCCCACGGCAGGACAGGCGCCACCACGCAATCGAGCCATCCGGCATGCGCCATGGCGGTCTTTTACGACTTCCAGTAGCGGCGGGTGCCGCTTATGATTCCTGCCATGGGGGCCGACATCGACTGGACGATCGACGAGCGGATCGAGCGGGCGGCGACGCTGCCGGGGGCGGCGTATTGCGATCCGGGGGTGTTCGAGGTGGGGCGGGAGCGGGTGTTTGCGCGCTCATGGCAGTGGGCGGGCGACGTGGACGCGGCGCGGGTGCCGGGGCAGGTGCAGCCGTTCACGCTGCTGGAGGGGCTGTTGGACGAGCCGCTGCTGCTGGCTCGCGACGCGCAGGACGAGCTGCGCTGCCTGTCCAATGTGTGCACCCACCGCGGCACCGTGCTGTGCGAAGGGGGCGGGGTCGAACAGGTGCTGCGCTGCCGGTACCATGGGCGGCGGTTCGGGCTGGACGGCACCATGCTGTCGATGCCTGAGTTCGAGGGGGTCCAGGGCTTTCCGGGACCGGCGGACCACCTGCGCCGGGTGCCGCTGGGCGGGTGGGGTCGGTTCCTGTTCGTGAACCTGGCCGGTTGCAGCCAGGGGGGGCTGCCGATGGGGTCGCCGGCGCCGGCGTCTCCAACTTTGCGGGCGGCGCCGATGATGCCCTTCGAGGAGTGGGTGGCGCCGCTGGTGGAGCGCCTGGGCTGGCTGCCGCTCGGGTCGGTGACGCTGGATGCGACGCGGTCGCGCGACTACCTGGTGCGGGCGAATTGGGCGCTGTACTGCGACAACTACCTGGAAGGATTCCACATCCCGTACGTGCACGCCGGTCTGGCCGGGGCCCTGGACTATGGGGCCTACCGCACCGAGCTCTTCCCCTGGGCCAGCTTGCAGGTGGGCGTGGCTCGCGGCGGCGAAGACGTTTTCGAGCTGCCGGCGGGCTCGCCCGACCACGGCCAGGCGATTGCCGCCTACTACTTCTGGATGTTCCCCAATACGATGGTGAACGTGTACCCCTGGGGCATTTCGATCAACGTGGTGCGGCCGCTGGCGGTCGACCGCACCAAGGTGTCGTTCCTGAGCTACGTCTGGGACGCGAGCCGCCTGGACCGCGGCGCCGGCGCCGGCCTGGACCGGGTGGAGCGCGAGGACGAAGCGGTGGTGGAGAGCGTGCAGCGCGGCCTGCGCTCGCGCATCTACCGGCGCGGCCGCTATTCGCCGGCGCGCGAGCAGGGCGTCCACCACTTCCACCGCCTGCTGACCCGCTGCCTGGCGGGCGAGATCTGACGCGCCGCCGCGGGCAGCGGCGCCCCTATTTGGGCTTCTGCAGGCGCGTCGCGGGATCGCCGAACAGGTTGTAGGTGGCGAGCGTCGCGGCGCTGCCGCCGGCGGCGCTGAACGCCTTGTTCCCTTGCAGGATGGCGGTGCCGAGCGTCGAGGCCTGGGTGGTGAGCAGATAGGGCAGGAGCGCGCGGTCCAGGGTGGCGGTCTGGGCGGAGTACGTCAGCCCTGAGGGCGCCCAGACGGCGACGGCGCCGCCCGCGGGATTGGCGAGCAGGGCGGCGGCCAGCGGCTGGAAACCGGGGATCTCGAAGCGCCCCAGGATGCAGGAGGCGGCGGCGACGACCGGCAGGCGGGCGCCGTTGGTGAGCGCCGCGGCGTCTGGGGTGGTGAGCAGGGCGTCGCTCGAGAAGCGGTCCAGGCCGGAGTGGCCGATGTAGTTGAGGACGTAGGCGCCGCTCTGCAGGTCGTCGATCAGGGTCTGGTGCGCGACGTCGGGGGTGAGCTCCGCGATGTAGATCTTGGTGGCGGCAAAGGGCGGCGGCACCAGGGCGTCCGCCAGGTTGCTCTCCCATTCGAACTCGCCGCCGGTGTCGGGAACGTCGGCGGCCAGCAGCACCTGCTGCTGCCAGGCGCCGGCGCCGGCGGATTCGTAGGCGATCAGCTTGGCGATCATGCCCGACAGCTCCTGCGGCGAGGTCGCGGGCAGCCGGCCGACGGTCATCGCGGAGCCCTGCGGGAAGGCGACGTACTGGCTGTCGGCGGCATACAGACCGTCCGGGGTGGCGATCATCAGCGGCGGCACCAGGTTGCCGCCCAGGCCCAGGTAGTTCCTGAAATCGTAGTTGCCGTCGCCGGCCAGCACGACGTCGACCGGCGGCTTGCTCCACGAGCTGGCGGCGTAGGCGAGGAAGCTCTGGATCGCCAGCGGGCTGGGCAGGCCGTTGTTGAACTCGTCGTAGATCTGCTCGACCGTCACCACCTGCGATGCCAGGCCCTGCGCCTGGCGGAAGGCGGCCAGCGGGGCCGCGGCGCTCGCCGCCGCGGCGTCGGTGATGACCAGGTGGCTGGCGTGGTTCGAGCCGGCGCGCAGAAGCTGCGCCGGCGGCTGCCAGACCGCGATGGCGGGCGCCGGCATGGCCGCGACGTCGAGCGCCAGGTAGGTGCGTCCGGACGCCGCCGGCGCGAAGGTGACGCGCTGGGTGCCGCCGGCGCCGTCCACGGTGAGAGCGCCCAGCTCTTCGGGGGCCGCCGGGTCGGTGACGTCGTAGACCGCCAGGTCGGTCGAAGCGAAGCCGGAGACGGTCACCGGGACCTGGGATACCGAGGTGACGGTGACCGGCGAGCCGTCGCCGGCCGGCAGCCGCAGGTAGGACAGGTCGAAGGACTGCGTGTAGGTGACGCTGGTCGGCACGCCGGGATCGAGCACGCCGGTGACCTGGACGGTGTTGGCGCCTTCTTGCAGCAGCGTCGCGGGGAAGTAGAGCGTCGCGGTCTGGGCGGTCATGCCCTGCCACGAGGTCTGGCCGATCGCCGTGCCGTTGAGCTGGAACTGCAGGTGGTGCTCGCCGGGGACGCCCGAATCGCTCGCCCCCTGCAGGTGGACCGCCAGCGCGGCGGTGCCCGCACCGGCGACGCCCTGCACGGTGAGCGGGAAGCTGACGGTGCCGTAGGACGGGTCGCCGCTGATGACGGCGGCCCAATACCAGTAGTCGGACTGCGGATCGAGGTCGAGCGAGACGCCGGCAAACAGGTCCTGCTCGAAGTGCAGGTTTGCCGGGTAGGGGAGCGCCGCGTTGGTGGGCGTGGGCGGCGAGCCCTGCACGGTGTGCATCACCGCGCCGGCCTGGCCCAGGATCAGCCAGTAGACGTTCTGGGCGGTGAAGACGGTGGGCGGGCCCTGGCCCAGAAACGAGATCTCGGTGTCCTGGGCGCCGCTGTGCCAGGGGATCGCGACCCCCTGATTGGTCAGGTTGAGCGTGTGCTGGCTGATCGCCTGCGTCACCGTCGCCACCGGCACGCCCAGGGCGCCGGCGATGGCGGCGGCGGACAGACCGTAGATGCCCGGCGTCGCGACGTACAGCTTGAGCTCGCTGGCCGTGCTCTTGGTGGCCTGGACGACGATCGGCGCCGCCGCGGCGGGGGCGCCGGCGGCGCGGCTTGCGGCGGTGGCCGCCGCCTGGGCGGTGGTGGTGGCGGCGCCGGCCGCGGCGGTGGCCGCGAGCGTTCTGGCGGCGCCGGCGGTCGCGGTGTCAGCGCCGTCGTCGGCGCCGGCCGTTGCGGTCGGCGGGTGCGCGGCGCGCGCGTAGTCGCCGGCGAGCGGCGCCGGCCGGCCGGCGGCCCAATCGGTTGCCACGGTGTAGGGGCCGTAGCGGCGCTGCTTGCCGCCGGCCTCGACCTCGACCAGCGAGTAGGAGTGGCGCTCGAAGGGCGACGCCGTGGCGTCGCGGAAGCGGTACACCGCCCCCTGCGGCGATTCGATCGCCGCCGGCAGCAGCACGTCGTTGAGGCGCAGCCAGGCGCCGGTCGCGGGGTCGAGGCGCAGCAGGTAGAAGCCGGCGGTGCCCACCTGCGAGGCGGTCTCCCATTCGACCACCAGGCCGCCGTCCAGCGGCAGCACGCGGAAGGCCGACGTCACGGCCTGCGAGACGACGCAGGTATAGCCGGGGCGGGCGCCGGTAAAGGTGATCGCGCCGGTGGTCGTGCTGCCGTTCGCACCGTCCTGCGAGCCGAACTGCGTGTCGTCGGTGGTGGGGTTGCCGGCGGCGCCGTGGGCGCCCTTGGCGACGCTGGTCGTCGCCCCGGTGACCGAGAGGAAGATCCTGCCGCCGCCGCCGCCGCCGCCAGGTCCATGCGGATCGGTGTCGGGCCAGTTCACGTCGCCGCCGTCGCCGCCGTCGGCGTCGATGGTCAGGCCGGTCGTCGAGTCGCCGCCCGGCGGCTTGGTGGTGTTGACGTCCACCAGCACGCTGCCGCCCGCGCCGCCGCCGCCGGCGGCGTCCTGCGTCGAGCCGGTCTGCCCGGAGCCGTTGACGTTGGTGCAGGTCGCCGTCGCGGTGCACGGCTTGACGCCGTTGGCGGACAGCGTGCCGGTGCCGCTGACCGCATTGGTGCGGATGACGATGATGCCGCCGCCGGGACCGCCGTGGCCGGGTCCGGCGTTGTTGCTGTCGCCGGCGCCGGCGCCGCCCCCCATCACCACGGTGGCGGGGGTTCGGGACGCGGTGAACGCGGCGCCGCCGATGCCGCCGCTGGTGACGTCGGTGTTCCAGCACTCACCGCCCTGGCCGCCGGCGCCGCCGTTGCCGCCGCCGCCGCCGCCGCAGTTGTCCTCGTTGGTGGTGTCGCCGCTGCCGCTGTTGTCGCCGTCGGTGCCGCCGCCGCCGGCGTTGCCCGGCGCGCCGCGGCCCCAGCTGCCGTTGGGGTAGCCTTCGTTGGTCGCGCCGTTGTCGGTTTCGGTCGCGCCGTTGTAGACGTAGCGGGGAGTGCCGGCGATGCCTTCGCCCTTGGAACCGTCGAACTGCACCGTCGAGATGCGCCGGTAGTCGGTGTTGGCGAAATTGTTGCCGTTGCTGCCGCCCACCGTCTGGCCGCCGCCGCCGCGGAACCCCAGCGAATCGACGATGGCCGTGCCGCCGTTGAGCTTGAGCGTGCCGTCCACGTCGATCACCAGCACTCCGCCGACCGAGCCGTTCCAGCCCAGGGCGGTGAGCGCCGTCGACGCGCTGAGCGTGGGGCTGCCGTACTGCGGCACGCGGATCACCTGGAAGGTGCGCTGGCCGTGGCCGCCGCTGGTGCCGTTGCCGTCGGCCCAGGCGCCGGTGACGTAGGAGTTGACCAGCACGCCGCCGTTGCCGCCCGCCAGGATCGGCACCGAGCCGCTGGCCACCGGACCGGTGGCGGTGACGTACTCCAGCTTGCCGGTGCTGTTGACCGCCGAAGCGCCCGCGCCGGACGTGCCGCCGGCGCCATAGGCGTCGGTGTTGTTGGAATTGATGTCGGCGTCCTGCATCTGGATCACCAGCAGCAGGTCGCCGGCGGCGATCGCGGTGCTGGCGCCCTGGGGCGAACCGACCGAGATCGAGGTGGCGCCGGCGGCGGCGTTGGCGGTGCCGGGATAGTAGGTGTTGACGATGCCGCTGATCGTCCCCGAGCCATCCCGGCCGGGGGTACCGCACGGTTGAGCGGCGACCGCCGCCGGCAGCGCGATCGCCAGCGCGATCGTCAGCATCGCGAAGGGGGCTCGGTCGCCGTTGGCTACGGTTCGTGTTTGCTCAATTTGATGCATGTGCGGGTTCCCTCGGTTGTCAAATTACACGAACGTCCCGGTCATTATAACCGCGCAAGCGGATTTGAGTTCCCCCTCCTGGCACGCCGCGTCGATGCCTGGCGCTGGTTTGCGCTCTGTCTATCGAGATATGCGCGATCTTTTATATCTCCGCGACGCCGGCCGCGGGCGCGGCGCAGGGCTTGTAGGACAAACCCTTATGGCAACTTGCTGGAAACCCTTCTTTTCTCGCCGCCTCCCGGCAGATAGCCTTACCGAAACCGAGAATTCGCAATTGCTCGTGCCGCCGCCCAGGGCCGGCGCGCAGGTGCAGCGCGAGAGAGAGGAGAGGCATCATGGTATCGAAAAGATCGCTTTTGGGAGCGCTGTCGTCGTTCGCCCTGGCCGGGGCCGCCGCGGCCTGGGGCCAGACCGTCGTCACCCTGCCCGATTCCAGCCAGACGACGACGCTGACCGCCGACGTCACCGAGCAGGCGCAGGTCACGGTGCCGGCGACCGTCACCTTCAATGTCGGCGACGTCTCGTCCAGCACGCCGTCCAGCGCCGCCTCGGTGTCGGCGACCAATATCGTGCTTTCGTCGGCCACCCGGCAGCTCCAGGTCTCCATCCAGGCGGCCGCGGCGTCGTTCACCCCGCCGGTCACCGGCGCCACCACCTGGGCGGCTTCCGACGTGAGCTGGAACGCCCCCACCTGGACCGGCAGCGCCAGCCCGGCCGCCGGGACGCTGTCGAGCAGCGCCTACACCACGGTCGCCACCTGCGACGCCAACGTCAGCACCTGCGCCACCACCGCCCTGGTCTTCACGCTGGCCGCCAAACCCAGCGTCAACCGGGCGGGCAACCACACCTTGGTGATCAACTGGAAATTCGCCGGGATCGGCACCTGAGACGGCCGTGGGACGCGAGAGCGCGGCGGCGGCCGGCACCCGGCCCCCGCCGCGCTCTCCGGCCCCCGCCGCGCTCTCCGGCCCCCGCCCGCGGAGAAAGACGCGCCATGAGGTTCCTGCGCTTTGCGGCGATCGCCGCCATCGCCTGCTGGCTCGCGCCCGCCGGCGCGGTGGCGATCCAGTTCACCTCGACGTTCGAAAGCATCAAGATTCAGACCCGGCCCGGCAAGACGGTGACGCGCACGTTCACCCTCCACCTGCAGCCGGGGGAATCGCGCGCGCGCTTCGCCGCCAAGATCGAAGACTGGTGGCAGAGCGAAGATGGCGCGCAATCCTTCTATCGCCCGGTCGGCAGCGTGCCGCGGTCGTGCGGCAGCTGGGTCACCATCGACCCGGTCGAATCGATGGTGGATGCGGGCGGCATCCTGGCGGTGCGGGTCACCACCAACGTGCCGGCGGCGGCCGAGCCGGGCGGCTACTGGTGCGTGCTCACCCTGGACGAGCTGCCCGATCCGCTGGCGGCGTCGCCCGATGGCGTCGGCCTGCGCGTGGTCGCCTCGGTCTCGACCGGCATCTTCGTCTATCTCAATCCGGTGGTGCGCGACGTGCGCGTCGTCGCCGTGGACGTGACCAGGGACAGGGCCCAGGTCACCCTGCGCAACGCCGGCAATGCGCCGGTCGGGATCGACGGGCGCTTCGAAGTCCTGAGCGGCGACGGCTCGCGGACGATGGCTTCGGTCCCCTTCGCGCGCACCACGGTGCTCACCGAGCCGGTGGCGCGCCGTCGCCTGGCGGTGGCGCTGCCGGACCTCTCGGCGCTGCCGGCCGGCCGGTACCTGGCGCGGGTGGTGCTCGACCTGGGCCTCGACCACGACGTCGGCGTCGAACGCGAGCTCAGGATCCCCGATGATCTGCAGCGTCCGCCGGCGGCGCACTGAAGCCGCCGCGGTCGCCGCGCGTCGTGGCGCACGGAGCGCCGGCACGGTCCTGCTCGCGTTGCTCGTCGGCGGCGGGATCACGGCGGCACGGGCGGCGGCGGACGCGGCGGGGACCGCGGCGCCGGCGAGCGCGCCTGACGATGCGGCGGCGCCGGCCGGGTGGCGCGCGGTGTCCCTGGCCAAACCAGCCGACGCGGTGCCGGCGGCGCCCGGCGTGCTGGGCGGCGACAATCCGCTGCCGGACGTCCTGCCGCTCGACCACGACACGGTGCGGATCGGCGCCACGGTGGGTCACATCCTGGGCGCCGATTGGGGGAGCGAAGTCGATGCGGCGGGCGACTGGGGCGGCCGGGCGGTGCGCGCCTACGGCGTCGCCACCACCGGACCGGCCGGCACCGAGCTGCGCAACGGCTATGCCGGCATCGATCAGCCGGACGGCTGGGGCGCCGAGGGCGGCGACCTGGCAAGCGACATCTGGGGCATGGCCCAGGGCGTGCGCTACGTCAGCCAGCCCTGGGCCGGCGGCCGTCCGGCGTTCTCGCTCTACCTGCCGACCGGCTCTTCCGGTCTCACCCGCCAGGTGGCGGCGGCATCCGACGACGTCGCCTTCGGCCGCTACGCCACCCTGGGCGGCGAGCTGGCGAGCGACGGTTCAGGCATGCTGCGCGGCCATTACGACGGCCAGAGCTTCGGCCTGTTCGCCTTCGACCGCCAGGCCGGCGGCATCCTGGGGCCGGCGCGCGGCGTCTCCGGCTATACGGACCTGCCGGGAGGGCTGGAGCTGCAAGGTGGCTGGGATCGCAGCGGCAGCCCGGCGTTCGCCATCTCCTCGAACGACGGGTCGCTGCGGTTCCCTCTGTGGCACCTGGGCGCCTTTACCATTTCGAGCCTGGGCATCGACACCGACGACGTGCGCCTGCGCCTCAACCAGGCAAGCTTGGACGCCGGCGCCGGTCCGCTCCTGGCGCGCGCCACCTACCAGATCGAAAGCGGCGGCATCGTGGCGTTCGACGGCGCCCGCTCGCCGATCGGGGAGCGCCAGGCGCTCGCCACCCTGGCCTGGCTGGCGGGCGCGCGGCTGCGTCTGGAGCTGATGGCGGTGCACAACCAACCCGCGCAGGGCGCCAGCTCCAGCTGGCAGCAGCTGGCGGCGAGTCTCCGACTGTTCTCCCACACCAGCCTGGGGCTGGTCTTCCAGACTCCCGGAGCGCCCGAGCGCGATCCGCTGCACGTCTACCTCCAGCAGAGCCTCCGCGGCGGCTGGACGCTCTTCGCCGAAGCCGGACGCATGCCCACCTTTCAAGGGCTGGGCGGGCTCGACAACCCGGTGCGCTGCAAGCTCGCGCTGCGCAAGGTCTGGGACGTGGCGACGCCGGCCGGCGGCGGCGAAGTGAGGGGGCAGGTCACCGGCGCCGCGGACGCGGCGAGCGTCGGGGAGGGCGTGCCGGTGGAGCTGGGCCGCTACCGCACCTCGACCGACGCGCAGGGCAACTTCGTGTTCCACAACGTGCCGCCCGGAAGCTATGCCGTGGGCGTGCCGGCGGCCTACGTGCCGGCGGCCTTTGCCGGCGCGCCGCCACCGCAGAAGGTGCTGGTGCTGCCGCGCGGCGCGCAGCCGGTGGCGCTGCCCCTGGTGCCGCTCGGCACCGTCAGCGGCCGCGTGCTGCTTGCCGCCGGCGGCGCCGGCGGCGAAGGAGCCGGGGGCGGGGCGCGGCCGGCCGAGCGGGGCGCCGCCGGCATCGTGGTGCGCCTGGACGAGCAGGTCACGGCGACCGACCGCGACGGCGCGTTTTCCTTCCACGACGTGCTGCCGGGCACCCACCGCCTGAGCGTGGATGCGGCGCGCCTGCCGCACGGCATCCTGGCCGCCGCCCCGGCGGCGATGGAGCTGGGTCTGCCCGCCGGCGCATCGCTCGATTCCGTGCGCTTCCACCTGGCGCCGCGCCCCCAGCCGCTGGTCATGGACAGGATCGGCCGATGATGGTCCGCTTCCTGGCGTGCCGCGCAGTGGCGGTAGATGCCGCAGCCTGCCTGTTCGGCGCGCGTCGCGTCTGCGCAACGCTCGCCGCGTTGGCCACGTTAGGCCTGGGCCTGGTGGCGGCAGGTGCCGCGACCGGCCGGGCCGCCGGCGCGCCGGCGGTCGCGGTCGCGGGTTCTCTGGCGGGGGCCGCGGCAAGCAAGGCGGGCACGCCGGCGGTACCTCAGGCGGCGACGCCGCCTGGCGGCACGGTGGCAACTGCCGCAACCGCGGCGGCCGCGGCGCTGACGCCGGCGGTTCCCGGTGTGGGGAGCGGCGAACAGGTCGAAGTCGACCTGCCGCAACACATCGCCTTCGAGGTGACCGACCTGGCCGGCGGCGCCGTCAGCGCCCTGTCGCCGGCACCCATCGCCTTTCGCGGCGCCCGTCTGGCCCCCGGCCGCGCGCTGCACATCAGCGTGCGCCTGGACACGCCCCTGCCGCCGGGCGCGGTGGTTTCGTTTCGCGGCCGCAACGCCCAGGGCGGCACCTGCCGCTCCGCCGGCCTGTCCGCCGCCACCTTTACCGAGATCTTCGCCGGCACCGGCAGTGCCAGCGCGGGCGGCTGCCAGCTCGCCTGGACCCTCGCCTGCGGATCGCGCGTCCACCGCGCCGGGCGCTACGCCCTGACTCTCCGCTGGCGCCTGGAATCCACCCTCTCCGACCGCGCCGCCGCCCTGGCCGCCGCCGGCGCCAGCCAGGCGCAGCCTGCTGCCCTGGCCGCGCCGTCGCCGCCAGCCCCCGCCCGCATCCCTGTCGCCGCGACGTCCAGAGACGGCGCCGCCGGCTTCACCGTCCCCTGGCTCAAGCCGCCGTCCTGACCGCGCGCGAGGCGGCGAGCGCAGTCTGGCAGGGCCGCGCAAGGCCAGCGTTATAGTCACCGGCAGCGTCCGGCCTCGGTGGTGCTGCTATCCTTGCGCGACCGTGTCTGACCGCCGGCCCGTCTCCGGCGCGGTGGGAGGGGTACGCACAGCCACCTCATGATCGATCTCCAGGATCTCCAGCTGCGCGAAAGCGAGCAGACCGAATGGAAGGAGAACGTCGCCGACATCGACGACGTGGTCGAGACTCTCGCAGCCTACGCCAACGACCTCGCCAACCTCGGCGGAGGTTATGTGGTGTGTGGAGCACGCGAGGTCAAGGACGCCCACGGCTTCCCAAAGGTAGAGAGGGTGGGGCTGCAGGCAGCAAGGCTCAAAGAGGTGCAAGGCACGGTAATGACCCGCTGCCGGGAGCGCGTATCGCCGCCGATCACGCCGCTCGTGGAGGTGCTGCCTGGAGCCACGGACGAGGCAAAGATCCTGGCGTTCGTGCAACCTGCGACTGGTCAAGCACAGACCTTCCGCCGCGGTGATCATGGAGCCAAGCATTTCGTGCGGGTCGGGCACTCCACGATCGAAGCTCGCAACGGCGTGCTGCGTGACCTCCTGGTGCGCAAGGGTGCACTTGAGCCGTGGGATCGCCGCCCGTGCGCGGGAGCGACGACCGCCGACTTGGACCTGCTGGCGTTGCGCGACGCCCTTCAGCGGATGGCCTCGTTCCACGTCGATCGGGGCGTCGAAGGCTATCTCTCGGACGAGGTCCAGCTCAGTCCATTCGTGCCGCCGCTGTGCGCCCGCGAAGCGCTGACGGGCACCCTGCGTCCGCGCAATTTCGCTCTGCTGCTCTTCGGCCGCGAGACGCAACGCTGGGTGCCGGGCGCGTTCAGTATCTTCTCAATCTATCCTGGGGTGGACCGGTCTGACTCGCATGCCGAGCGGCATGAGCTGGCCGGGAACCTATTAGAGCAGGCGCGGCGGCTTCGCCAGCTCCTCGACGTGCAGTCATATGCCGCCTTCGACAAAACCGACCCGGCGTCACCTAACGCCCTAACGTACCCGCAGCGCGCCCTCTACGAAGCGATGGGCAACGCGCTCGCGCACCGGGACTACGAACTCGTCGATCCGACGCGGGTCACCGTCTTCGCCGACCGGCTCGAGATCCTCTCGCCGGGCTCCCTGCCCCCGGGCGTCGAGGTCACGGCGTTCCGCGAGGGACGCGCGGGAGCGAGGTGGCGCAACCAGGCCCTCGCCTGGTTCCTGAGCCGCCTGCAGTTCGCACAGGCGGAGGGACAGGGCATTCCGACCATCCTCCGTGTCATGCGCGAGGAAGGCAGTCCGCCTCCTGTCTTCGAGGTGAACGGCACGCGAGTTGTCTGCATCTTGCCTGCACATCCTCGGCATGCCCTCCTGCAGGAGCTGCGCGGCTCCGAGCAAGCGCTGGCCCTCGGCGAATTCCGCCAGGCGCAAGCTCAGGTACAGCAGGTACTTACCCAAGATCCGCTCAATTACCGCGCACTGCAGCTGCTGGCCGAGGTGCAGCACGCTCTGCACGACCCCGCACCGGTGGTGGCAGCCGTGTCTCGGCACCTCGAACGTATGGCGGGAATGCCTTCCACGGTCTTGATTCAGCTGGCGGAAGCGCTGACTGTCGGTGACGATACCGCGGAGGCGAACCGCATCCTCTCCCGCAAGCTACTGGGATTCGCGGTGCGGGCGCGTCTCGAAGAGCGCGAGCTTCGGCGGATCGCCGTGGCCCTCCTCCGGGCTCAGGATGCCCAAGCTGCCCTGGATCTGCTTGATTTGCAGTTGAGTGAGCACCCGGAATGGAGGCAGAGCGCATCCCTGCACCAGCTGCGCGGGGATGCCATGCTCGGCCTCGCAAAGCGCTGCCGGGTGACCGCGAGGAACCACGACCTGAAACCGGCCACCCGACAGCGCGCTTGGCGCGAGTTCCACGCCCATCTCGATGCAGCGGAGCATGAGCTACGCGAGGCCCTCGCTCTTTCCGTCGACACCGGCTTGAATGAGCTGATCGACCGTAACCTTGGCTTCCTCGACCGCTTCCGGCGAGAGAACCAGCCTTCACGTTCCTCCACCGAGCGCCGGCAGCGCAACGGGTCCGGCCACACTAATGGCCGTAGGCGCTGAGCTGATTACGGTGTCCGATGTTTCGGATAGGCCGAGGCAGCGCGAGGCTTAGGGCCTCGGCCTCCTTCCAGGGCACCTTGAGGTAGTCGAGACGGGAATCCAACCGCGAAGGTTTAGTGACAAGACGTGCACGCACCCCTGGGGCCGCGTGCATAAGTGTTCGTGTCCGCTTACGAGGACGGAAGTCGAGTCCGCAGGGTTACCCGGAGGCACCCCGGACCATTGGCGAGCATCTCCGGCGGGCGCGCCTTGACCGCGGCCTCGGCCAGAGACACGCGGCCCGCGAGATCGGCTGCTCGCAGGCGAGCCTCGCGAGTTGGGAGGCGGGGCGGGGCGCGCCGGGGCTGCGCTTCCTGCCCGGCATCCTGGCCTTCCTCGGGTACGACCCGCGGCCGGAGCCCGAAACCTTCGGCGGGCGGGTAAGGGCCGCGCGGGAGGGGAAGGGACTCTCCGCGGCAGCACTGGCCCGCCGGTTCGGTCTCGACCCATCGACCGTCTCTGCCTGGGAGCGCGACGAGATCAAACGGCCATGCCCCCGCATCCGGCGGGTCTTCGAGCGCTGGCTCGGAGGCGAGCCCTAGTCCTCCATCCCCAAGATTCGCCGGAGCCCTTCCCGGAGGATCTCCGCCTCCGTGCGGCGCTCGGCGTAGGCCCTTTCCCGGAGCGCTTCGGCCTCGTCCGGGTGAAGCCAGACATTCTTGCGGATCATGCCCGTCTTCGAGACCGTGGTTTCGCCGCCGCGCGGTCCGAGGCGCTTCTTCTCGTTCATCCCCAGAACATAGTGAAGCCCCACAAACCCATCGGCGCCGGCTTTCCGAGCTGCCCCTAGAGTTCCCGCGCGCGAGACGCAGGAATCCTCGCCCACCTGTTCAGGCTCGATCCGCCGCCGCAGTGCCTCGGGAGCGCGGCGCGATCCGGCGCTTCCATCGGTGCACCTGTTAGGGGTTCCGGGTGCTGCCTCGCCTCGCTCTGGTAGCCCCGCCCCGTTATTCCTCGTCGAGGCGACTGGTGTTTGCGGGCGAACCTCTGACGGTCAGTAGGGTTGACGGTCTCGCTCCTTCGAGCGCCCGGCAGCCTGGGCAGATTCCGAGGTGGTGCGCCACCCGTTCCACCTCAGCGACTCTCGCCCCGGCCGTGCGCAGAAGTTCCGCCTCGGAGAGATGCGCTGTCATTCTTTCTCGCTCTTAAATGCGAATGCCCGCCACGACATTTTAGGCTACCTCCAAGTACGAGTCACTGTAGATTGCCGAAGTTACGGAGAGGCTGCTTCGCACTTCGAGATGAAAGGCCGCGGGCCGTCCGTACCTACTAAAAATTTGGATTGACGCAGCTGCGCTGATACCGGTAGGCTGTATTCAGTTTAGAGCTTCAGACGCCGGAATTAGCAAACGCGCGGGCGTGGCGCTTGACCGCTGCCGAGAACGTACTTGGCGGCCAGCGCCAGATCGTCCGAGGTTTCTCACTGACTTGCCGGAGGTGGTAATGCGGCACGTGGTTCGAGCGCCTGTGCGGTTCCGAATCGGTATATCGGGTGCGGCCCGAGCCGGCAGGAGGCTCGTTTTCGCAGCATGCTCCCTCGCAGCTCTGGCCACCACCGCGCTGGCCGCCCAGACCGTGACGCTTCAGGCGAGCGCCGACACCACTCTTAAGCAGGGCAGTCCTAACAAGAGCTTTGGCGGTGAGACGACCCTGACCATCAAGGAAGGCGGCAGCCGCGTGCTCCTCCGGTTCGACGGAGCCGCCATCGCTGCGACGGTGGGCAGCGACAGCCTGGCCTCGGCAGCACTTCAAGTCTACGTGGGCGCCAATGCAGCGAATTGGGGCGCCACGGGCCGCACCGTGGACATCTATCAGCTTACCTCAGCGTGGACGGAGGCTGGAGCGACCTGGAACTGCGCCGCCGATCCGAACCCTGGGCATGCCGGCGCCGGCTGCACGAGTCCCTGGTCCGGTGGCACCCCCGCACAGGGCGCCAACGGCGCGAGCGGCGACGGCGAGCCGACCGACACGGCGCTCATCACGAACGGCACAAGCGGCTGGGTGACGTTCGACGTGACCTCGGATGTCGCGGCGTTTCTCACCGGCACGCCGAATAACGGATGGCTTCTCCAGAAGACGGACGAGGGCCAGGCGGGTCGGATCGATCTGGTCTCGCGGGAAGGAACGGCGGGCCTCGCTCCGCGGCTCATCCTCGTGAGCCAAAGCGCCACCTCCGATGCGGTGCCGCCGTCACTCGCCATTGTTTCGCCGTCAGAGCCGGTCTTGGTGAACGTGCCCGCACCGGCGGTCGGCCTCGCCTATCAGGACCCCGGCTCGGGCGTCGACACCTCGACACTTCGAGTCGCAATCGACGGTCAGGATTTCAGCTCGGGATGCAGCATCGGAGCGCAGGCGGCGAGTTGTCAGGCGCCTGTGCTGGCTGCCGGCGCGCACACCATTACGGCGAGCCTGAAAGATCACGCGGGCAACCTCGCCACGGCCACGAGTAGCTTCCAGCTGCTCCTCGGTCCCGGCATCTCGACCCTCACCTTCCCGGTGAGCACCGACACCTTCATCACCGCCAAGAGCCCCGACCGTGAGCACGGGCGCGCCGCCGTGCTGCGGGTCGAAAAGAGCGGCCCGAGCCGGGCGCTGGTCGGGTTCGACCCCGGAAGCCTCGCGGCCGCGGTGGCCGGGAACCAGGTGCTGGCGGCCCAGCTTCAGCTCGGCGTCGCCGCGAATGCCAAGAATTGGGGAAGTGCCGGGCGCACCATCGGCGCCTACCGGCTGACCACGGCCTGGTCCGAGGCGGCGGCCACCTGGGACTGCCCGGCCGATACCAACTTGGACAATGCCACACCCGACTGCGCGGCACCGTGGAACGGCGGCTCGTTCGTGGCCGCGCCAACGGCAACGGCGCTCATCACGCGGCAGACGACAGGGAGCGTGAGCTTCGATGTGACCACCGATGTGACCGCCTTTCTCGCCGGCACCGCGAACGACGGATGGCTGATCGGGAAGACCGACGAAGGGCTCGCCGGGCGGATCGATTTCACCTCGCGCGAGGCGAGCTCCGGCCAAGCGGCGCAGCTCATCGTTCAGGTCCAGGTCCCGGCGCCGCTGCCAACGGTTGCAATCACCTCGCCGCTCGACGGCTCCTACTCGCGCACGGCGAACGTCCAGGTCACCGGGCAGGCGGGCGGCTCCGCGACCAGCGTGTCGGTGAACGGCCAGGTGGCAACGCTCGGTCAGGGCGGCACCTTTACCACGCAAGTCACCTTGATCCCAGGTGCGAACTCGATCGTCGCAGTCGCCTCCGACGCTGCCGGAAACCAGGCGACGGCCACGGTCAGCGTCATTCTCGACACCACGCCTCCGGCCGTGACGCTGACCTCGCCGCTGCCCGGAGCCATCACGAACCAGCCGCAGGTCGTGGTCTCCGGCACTGCGCTCGACGACAACGGCGTCGCCTCCCTCACGGTTGCCGGCCAGGCGGTTGCGCTCTCGGGCAGTCAGTTCTCAACCACGGTCCAGCTGGCTGCGGGATCGAACCCGATCACGGTCACCGCCACCGACTTGGCGGGCAACACAGAGACCGTCTCGGTCACCGTGACGCAGTTCAGCGTGCCGGTCGTCTCGATCACGGCGCCGGCCGACCTGAGCTATGTGAACGCCACGACGGTTACCGTGAGCGGCACCGCCACCGGCGCCACGAGCCTCAGCGTGAACGGCGTGGCCGCGGTGCTCTCGGCCTCTGGCTTTACCGCCACCGGCGTGCCGCTCATCGAGGGCGGCAATACGCTGACCGCCACGGCTACCGACGGTCAGGGCCACGTGGGGATCGCAAGCATCAACGTAGTGCGCGACCTGACGCCGCCGCATGTCGCGATCTATACCCCGGCCGCCGGCGCCGCGATCACCGGCTCGTCGGTCACCGTGTCGGGCCTCGTGAACGACATCGTGGCCGGCACGGTGAACACGAGCAATGCGACGGTGACCGTGAACGGCATTCCGGCGACGGTCGCCAACCGCTCCTTTATAGTCCCCAATGTGCCGCTGCAACCGGGCAGCAATATCCTGACGGCCGTGGCGGTCGATGCCGCCGGCAACCAGGCACAGGCAACGGTCACGGTGCGCCAGATGACCCCGGCCGGTGCGCGCATCGCGGTGGCGGCCGGCAACGGCCAGAGCGCGCCGATGGCGACGCCGTTGCCGCAGCCCCTGGTGGCCGTGCTGCTCGACGTTTCCGGGCAGCCGGTCGTGGGCCGGCAGGTGCTCTTTCAGGCCGTTGGCACCGACGGTACCTTCGACAACGGGCGGCGCACCTATGCCGTGACGAGCGATGTTTCGGGCCAGGCCACGGTGCACTTTACGGTGGGAAGCCATGCCGGCGCTGGCAACCAGATGGTGAAGGCGTCGGCGCCCGGCTTCAGCGGGCCGGCGCAGTTCGTGGCCAGCGCGCAGCCGGGAACCCCGGCGCTCCTCGTGGTCGATTCGGGTGACCAGCAGCAGGGCGTCGCTGGCCAGGCCCTGCCGCTGCCCCTCGTGGCAGTCGTGGTCGATGCCGGCGGCAACCGTCTGGCCGGCGTCGCGGTGACGCTCAAGGTGGCGAAGGGGGCCGGCACCTTCACGAACGGCCAGCCGACGCTCTCCTTGGCATCCGATACCGACGGCCGGCTCATTGCCTCGTTCATCACCGATCCCGCGGAGGGAGTGGCCAATAACGTCGTGGAAGCGACGATTGACGCTCTGCCCGCCGGGCCGGTGGTGAGCTTCACCGCCTCCGCGCTCGCAGCCTACGACCCGGCGCTCACCGCGATCAGCGGCGTCGTGCTCGACAACAGCAACCAGCCGGTGCCGGGAGCCACCCTCCGCATCCTCGGCACGGCGCTCACTACCGAGAGCGACCCGCAGGGCCTCTTCCAGCTCACAGCAGTACCCGCCGGCACGCTCCAACTCGTCGTGGACGGCACGACCGTCCAGCGTCCCGGCTCCTGGCCACAGCTGGAGTTCAACCTGACCCCCGTACCCGGCCGTAACAACTCTCTCCGCATGCCCGTCTACCTGCTACCGCTGAACCTCGAAAACGGCATCGTCGTGGACGAGACGCACGGCGGCACGCTGACGCTGCCGGAGTTGCCGGGCTTCGCCCTCACTGTCCAGCCGGGATCGGTCACCTATCCCGGCGGGGGCAGGAGCGGCACCGTGAGCGTGACCGTGGTGCACAGCGACAAGGTGCCGATGGTGCCGAACTTCGGCCAACAGCCGCGCCTCATCGTCACCATTCAGCCGGCGGGAGCGCAGTTCAATCCGCCCGCGACGATCAGCATGCCGAACGTCGAGGGATTACCGGCCGGCAAGATCACCGAGTTCTACTCCTTCGACCACGACCTCGGCCACTTCGTGAGCATCGGCCCCGGCACCGTGAGCGACGATGGCACGGTCATTACCTCGAACGCGGGGGTCGGCATCGTCAAAGCCGGATGGCACTGCGATGGCTCCCCGCAGGCTGCCGGCTCGCCGAATGCCTGTCCAACCTGCACGCAATGCACAGGTAGCCAGTGCGCTCCCCAACCGCTCTGCCAGGCTTGTGGATCTAATGGTTCGCAGATGGCTTGCGACGGACAGGGGAGCTGCGATACCGGGCTTCAGTTGCTTCCTCAGATTTGCAGCCAGGTCAGCATGATCTCGTCTCAGCAGCAAAGCGTCCCCTGTAGCGCATATACAGGCGCCGTACCAGGATCAACTTGTGGCGCTGGCATACAGATTCTCTATCAAACCCTCAAGGTGGCAAACTGCAATGGCGTAGATCTCGCCGGAGCAACTGTTCACGAAATTGTCACAAGCGACCAAGGCTGCACTCGCCAAAAGCTAAATACAGGCTCGTGCACCGTCTCGGCGGGCAACCACATTGGCCAACCTGGGCATGATTGCCAGGACAATTACTTCCTTTGCACTCCGCCCGGCGGATTCACGAGAACGGGGAGTTGCACGCAACACTACACCCAACAGATTTACGTTGGACCGTGTCTCGTGGAGACGCATCTGATCACCATCCACTTCGAGGCTAGCCCTACCGGTTGCAGTGCTACGGCAACGAGGAATTGAGCTATGTGCACTTTGCGAGTCGGCTGCCTATTCGTGCTTGTGCTACTGCTTCATCTGGATGAGGCGGCAGCGATGCATGAGGTACCAAGTCCACCAGCAGGCCAACCCACGAACTGCAATTGGGTGGCGCTCTCTGCCGACAACCTTCTTGGTCAGCGCCTTGGCACGATCGAGCTTCGCGACGGCGATCTGACCGCGGTATTCGAGCATATCCTTAGCGATCGCGGTGTGCCAGTGTCCTATATCGAGGCTGAGGATCACCCGCCTATCACACTACGGCTGACAAACCCAACTGTGCGGGAGCTCTTGGACGCTCTGATCTCACAATCGCCAACGTACCGCTATGGATTCCTCCATCAGCATCTCGTCTTCTACCCTCGGGTGCCCCCCTACGAATCGCTGCTGGCAGGCATGGTCTTGCCTGCGCTACCGCGCTTAAGCGCTTCATATCGCATGGTCAAAGAGTTAAAAAAACGGTACAGTGAATTTGCAAAATTGCAGCCGCCGATTTTGGTCGGCGATCCGCAAGATTTTCTTTTCACTGACGGCGTCATCGTTACCAAGCCCACCAGCGTACTAGACGGTTTGGTACAACTGCTGGGTAATCGGCCATCAGCTTGTTTCAGCGTGACGCATAAGAGGTGGACCGGGCTAAGCGTCTCTGAGGGGCTCAGTTATTTGGATCTCTTTTATGTGAGAGTGCTGGAGAAGGTGGAGGTTAAGCCGATCCTGACCTTGGTTCGCGCAGGAGACGTTATTCCTCTCTCGGTTCGGGCAACGTTTGTCGCCGGTGGCGAGCAGGATGTAACCTCTGCATCTTGTGGGACGACATACTACGCTGCCTATCCAGAACGGACCGCGGTTGACGAGAAGGGCGTGATGCGGGCGCTCGCTCCTGGGAATGCGGTTATTGTCGTGAGAAACGAGATGGAGACAATTAGCCTGCCATTCACCGTAGTGGCGGGAACGACGGCGACCGCACCGCACCCAGGGACTAAATGAAAGCCTTACGGCTATAGCGTGAGCCTATGAACCTTGCTCTCGATCGTACTCCGATGACTTCCCTCGCGCCGAACCATCGGCGCGCATTCTTCCTGCCCTTGCTGATCCATTTGCTCACGGCCGCGACATCCTTTGCCCAACTCGACCAAACCTGCACGGTAAGCGCCCTGAACCGGACGGCACAGGTGGATGCCAACGGCGTGTGGGTACTCACAAACGTGCCGGCAGGGACTGGCCAAGTGCGAGTGCGCGCAGCGTGCATGGCAAACGGCACGACCCGGTATGGGCAGTCGGACCTCTTCACGGTGCCGGTGAACGGCGCCATTCTGGTGAGCGATATTTCCTTCGCGAGCCAGGTACCGATTCCGTCGAGCCTGACGCTCACGGGACCGGGCTCGCCGCTGTCAGGTGCCGGCCAGCAGGCGCAGCTTTCGGCCATTGCGACCTACCCTGGCGGCACGACGGGTGACCTCACGCCCGGCAGCACGGGCACCGGGTACGTGTCGAGCAACCCGGCGGTGGTGAGCGTGGATGCGAATGGAGCGGTGACGGCCATCGCCAGCGGCACGGTGGTGATCAGCGCATTGAACGAGGGTGTGCTTGGCGTGGTGCAGGTACAGGTGGTGCTTTCCGGCAGCACGGTGGGCGACGGCATCCCGGACGATTGGAAAGTGGCGCACGGACTCGATCCCAACGATCCATACTGCGCGTTGGAAGATCCCGACAACGACGGACTGACTAACCTGGAGGAGTACCAGAACGGCACCGATCCGAACAACCCCGACACCGACGGCGACGGTCTGTCGGACGGCGACGAGGTGCACCTCTACCATACGAACCCGCTCCTATGGGACACGGATGGGGACGGGATCTCGGACGGGGTCGAGGTGAGGACGGGCAGCGATCCGCTCAACATCCACAGTTTCAACCTGGCGGCGGCGCTCTCTTCGATCACGGTCTCTCCGGGCGCGTTCACCTTGGTCTTCAACACGGTGAGCGGCCAGGCGTCGCGGCAGCTCGTGGCGACGGGCAACGTCATCGACGGCCGCACCATCGATCTCTTTAATCCGCTCTACCAAACCCAGGTCGCATCGAGCAACCTCGCGGTCGCGAGCTTCGGAGTGCAACCGGGCCAGGTGTTCGCCGGGCAGAGCGGCACGGCGACGGTTACGGTGAGCAACAGCGGCTGGTCGGCGGCGTCCGCCGTGACGGTGACGACGTTCTCGCCCACGGCCCTGGCGTTCCTGCCGCTTCCCGGATTTCAGAATGCGGTGGAGGTGGCAGGCGACTTCGTATTCGTGGCCTCCGGTGGCTTCGGGCTTTCGGTCGTGGATGTGACGAACCTGCAAGCGCCGGTCTTGATCGCTCAGGCGCCCACTCCGGGCAGTGCGAACGATGTGCGGGTCTCGGGCACCGTGGCGTATGTGGCCGAGGATGTCGGCCTGCAACTCATGGACGTGAGCGATCCGGCCCACCCGGCGCGGCTCGGCAGCCTGAACCTCCCCGATGGCGACCAGGTGCGCCTGGCGGTAGCCGGCAACCTGGTCTATCTCGCCGACATGAACTTCGGCCTGCACGTCGTGGATGTGACGAACCCCATGCAGCCGGTCGAGGTCGGCTCGCTCGCGCTCGGGGGCACGCCGCGGGCGGTCGGTCTCGGCGGCACCGGGCTCGGCGGGTTCGCTCTCAGCGGATCGTATGCGGTGGTCGCCTGCGGCGACGGGGGCGTGGCGGTGGTGGACGTGAGCGATCCGACGGCGCCGGCCCTCGTGGGCGCTACGCCGGAGGATGCCCCGCGCGCCGGCAGCGTAACGGTGCGCGGCCACTACGCCTACGTTGCCGCCGGAGAGGAGGCGGTCTACGGCGGCCTGCACGTCGTGGAGCTTGCCGACCCGACGAACCCCGTCGAGGTGGGGGCGAGTGAGGATGACCTGGGGGTGACCCGTGCGGCGCTCCAAGACGGGTTTGCCCTGGGCGCGCAGTTCTTCCTGGCCGCGCAGGTGGCGATCTTCGATGTCAGCGCCGTTCCTCCGGTCTACACGGCGGTGCTCGACCTCTCGACCTTGCCCGGCGGCGAGGTGGTCGTCGCGCCGCGCGCCAATGACATCGCGGTGCGAAACGGCGCGGTCTTCCTGGCGGCCAACGGCCAGCAGCTGGGTGAGTTTGCGAGCTACGCGATCGAGCAGGGCGGCCTCTACACCGGCCTTTTCGAGCTGCCGAACGACGGCGACACGACTCCGCCGACGGTGAGCCTCTCCTCGCCGGCGGCCGGGTCCTCGGTGATGGAGCGGCTGCCCGTGACGGTGACCGTGGCGGCGCAGGATGAGGTCTCGGTCACTTCGGTCGGCATCCTGGTCGACGGTGCTCTGGTCGAAACCCTATACAAGCCGCCGTACCAGGCGACTATTCACGTGCCGTCCGGTCAGCCGACCATGACGCTCGGAGCGGTGGCGACGAACATCAGCGGCGTCCAGGCGACGGCCACGGAGACGCTCACCGTCCAGCCGTACCCCTTGCCGGTCGCCACCCTCCTCGCGCCCGCGCCCGGCCAGGTTCTGATCGACGGCACGCCGCTCACGATCGCGGTTGCGGCGAGCGACGCCGTGGCGGTCACTCGGGTCGAGGTCTATGTGAACGGCGCGCTCGTCGGCACGGCCTTGACGCCGCCGTACCTCTTTCAGGTCACGCTGCCGCGCGGCTCGGCGACGCTCGCGGTGACGGCGCTCGCATACAACGCGCTGGGGCCGGGCGCGATGTCGGCGCCGGTCGCGGTGACGGTAGAGCCGGACGTGCCGCCCACGGTTGCGATCTTCTCGCCGGCCGACGGCGCGCAGGTGACCGAGGGAAGCGTGGTCTCGATCGTTGCAGGCGCAAGCGACCTGACCGGAATCGCGAGCGTGCTCTTCGAGCTTGACGGCGTCGAGTTCCAGGGCACCGCCACCGCGCCGTACGTTGCCCAGGTCGTGGCGCCGCCGGCAGGCCAGACCATGGTGCTCGATGTTGTCGCGACCGATACCGTGAACCTGGCGGCGCAGTCAGCACCGGTCACCATCACGAGCGTGGTCGATCCGGGAACGGCGGTAAGCGGCTATGTGCTCGATCCGACCGGCGCCCCGGTCTCGGGAGCGAGCATCGTCGTGGTCGCGGGCGCTTCCTCGGTGAGCGCCACCTCCGGTGCGGACGGGTCCTTCACGGTGGGCGGCCTGCCGACCGGGAGCGGCACCTTCGAGGTGAGCGCGACGGGCACGGTGGGCGGCTGCCAGGCGGAGGCCGATGCCGAGCTGCCGCCGCCCCCGCCGGGCCAGAGCGAATCGGTCGGCAACCTGACGCTCGTCCGACCTCCGGCACCGGCGCCCACGACCGTGACCGGCATCGTTGTCGGTGCCGACGGCCAGGGGCTCTCCGGCGTCACGGTGACGGTTTCGAGCGCCGACCTGGCGGACACCGCCACCGCCCTAAGCGGTCCCGGCGGCGCCTTCCTGGTGCCGGCCTTCCCGGCGCGGGCCTGGACCCTCCAGGCGGAGGCGACGATCGTGAGCGGCGGTGTCCTGCTCTCCGCCGCAAGCGGCCTGCATGGCCCGCATGCAGTCGCGGGCGGCGCGACGGACCTTGGCACCCTGACCCTGAGCCCCTATCCCTTCACCGGCCCCGATCCCTTGACCACGGTCACCGGCCAGGCCACGAACCTCGACGGCTCCCCGGCCGCCGGCGCCCAGGTGGTGGTCGACACGGGCAGCGGCCAGCTCCTCGCGACCGCCGCCGCCGACGGAAGCTTCGCGGTTTCCGGAGTGCCCACCCTGCAAGGCTCGCTGAAGATCACCGCCTCGCTCCACCTGCCGTGCAACATGCTTCTGGTTGCCGGCCCCATGACGGTGAGCGAGCTTGTGGCCGGCGGCCAGACCGCCGTGAGCCTCCCGCAGCTCGTGCCCGACCCGGGGCCGCCGCCGCCGATCATCTTCGCTTCGGCGCCGGTCGGAGGGTGGCCCGCGGACGAGGAGCGGTGCGTACCCGCTCCGAGGGCCGCCGACGGATGGATTGCAACGCTCCTGGCCGCGGAGTTCCTGCGTTGACCGCCGGGGCTGGAGGGCCGCCGAGCCTGCCGGTGGGCATCAGCCGGCGGCGCCTGCTCGAAGGCGGCGCCGCGCTTACGGGCCTCATCGTGGCACACGGGGCCGGTGCGAGCCCGGTCGATCGGTCTGCCAGAGTCAGGGATTCGGCGCGCGCCGCCGCGGCACGGCTCGAGGCGGAGCTGCCAGAGCCCACCCATGCCACAAACGGCGACGAAACCGCGCTGCCAGGCTGGATCGCCTGCTACTCCAAGGCCCTACCCCACAATGCGGCAGGCGAGGTGGACCCGGCGGCCTATCGGCTGCTCCTGCGGGCGATCGCAAGCCGCGACCCGGCCGACTTCGAGTCCATCCCGCTCGGCGGCTTCTTGAAGCTCGCGAACCCCCAGGCCGCCTTGGCCGAGAACCTCATCGGTCCCGATCCGGGCCGCCTCGATCTCGTCCCCCCGCCGCGCTTTGCGAGCGCCGAGCAGGCATCCGAGGTCATCGAGCTCTATTGGCAGGCGCTCCTGCGCGACGTCGCCTTCGAGGACTACGAAACCCACCCCATGGCCCAGCTGGCGGCGGCGGACCTGTCGCGCCTGGCCGATTTCAAGGGGCCGCGGGCAGGGGGTGCAGTCACCCCGCGCACGCTCTTCCGCGGCGTCGGTGCAGGTTCGGCGACCGGCCCCTACCTCTCGCAGTTCCTCTACCGCGACGTCTTCCTGCCCCCGGTGTGGGTGAAGCAACAGGAGCGCACGGCCGCCGCCGGCATCGACTTCATGACCCGGCACGACACCTGGCTCGATTGCCAGAACGGCGCCCTGACCGGTGTGAACCGGTTCGATCCGCACCCGCGCTTCGTCCGCAACGGCCGCGATCTCGGCGAATGGGTGCACCGCGACTTCACCTACCAGGCGGCGCTCGACGCCTGCCTGGTGCTCCTGAAGCTCGGTGCGCCCCCGAGCGGCGCCAACCCCTACAAGCACTCGCGCACGCAGACCGGCTTCGCCACCTTCGGCGCGCCCTACCTCTTCTATCTCTTGGCGGTGGTCACGCAGGTGGCGCTCACCGCCTCCTGGTATCAGAAGTGGTGCGTGCACCGCAGGCTGCGCCCGGAGGAGTTCGCCGGCAGGGTAGAGACGGTTCGTGCCGGCCGCGGCGGCTATCCGATCGCGCGGGCGGTCTTCGAAAGCGATGCGGTGGCCGAAACGCTCCGGCGGCACGGCGCGGCGCTCCTGCCGCAGGCGTACCCGGAGGGCGCGCCCACGCACCCCTCCTACCCGGCCGCGCACGCGGTGATCGCCGGCGCCGGCGTCACGGTGCTGAAGGCTCTCTTCGATGATTCGCACGAGTTGCCGAATTCCGTGGTCGCGACCGCCGACGGCCTCGGCTTGAAGCCCTACGTCGGCCCGCCCCTTACCGTCGGCGGCGAGCTCGACAAGCTCGCCTGGAACGTGGGCATGGGACGCGATTTCGCCGGCATCCATTGGCGCTCCGACGCGGCGGCCGGGATCGAGTTTGGCGAACGGGCCGCGGTCGCGGTGTTGCGTGAGATGAAGCTCACCGGACACGAAATCTTCGCCGGCTTCACCCTGCGGCAATTCGACGGCCGGCGCGTGGCGATCTGAGAAGGTCCTGGCGCGGCAGCGCGCAAGGGTGTTGGAGGCAGCGGGGGTGGCCGGGCCTCGATGCGCCCTACCGCGGCGAGAACTCCGCCTCCGGTACATGCCAGTAGCGGCGGTAGTGGAGGCGAAACCGCCGAAAGATCCCAGCCACCATAAGGGTTTCGTCTTGAAGCTCCTCCTGGAACCGGAGCCAGGCATCCAGGAGGTTGCGGTGGGGATTCCAGCTCGCCAGGAGCGGCGTCACTTCGGTGAGGACGCGCAGGGCGGTCGCCGTCTCTCCCTGCGCCACATGGGCTTCCGCGAGGTCGATCGAGACCAGAAGAAAATCCTGCCGCAAATCCCTGGCCCGAAACTCCTCCTGCCCCTGGAGGAGGACCGCCACCGCGTCGGCGGCCTCGCCGAGCGCTAGGCTCACGCGGCCCTGGAGCCAGTGGAGCTGCAGTTGGGCCTCCTCGTCCGGAAACTCGCGGTAGAGAGGACGAACGCGGTCAAGGATCGCGAGCGCCTCCTCCGGCCGGCCGGCGGCGCACAAGAACTCCGCGAGCAGGTGCTGCGCGCAGAGTTCGAGGCGCGGCGCGCGCACCGGATTCAAGAGCTGCAACGCCGCCTCAAGGTGCGCGATGCCCCGGTCGGGATCGGCGTACCCAATCATTCTCGCCATGGTGATGAGCGTCCTGCCTTGGAGATGCGGTTGGTCGGCGGTGCGGTAGAGGGAGAGCGCCTTTTCGAGGACGACCACCGCGATGTCGAGCTCGCCGATCGCCGCCGCATAGGAGGCGTCCGCGATGTAGATCCGCGCCTTGTCCAGGGGATCGCCCGCGCCCTCTTCGTTCCACCGCCACGCCTCGGCGATGGCCTGGCGGGCGCCGTCGAGATCGCCGGCGCGCCGGAGGCAGTCGGCGAGCACGACCCACCCTTCGGCACGCAGATCCCAGGCCGCCGCTTCGCTCCCGGCGTCGAAAGGGTACAAGAGGCGAGCGGTGTCGAGCGCGAGCCGTGCGATGTCGGCCGCCTCCTCTGGATCGCGGGCGAGGTACCAATGGGCGGCATCGAGGAGCGCCCGGAAAAGCCCCCAATGGTGCCAGTCCTTCCGCTCGATGATCGTGGGGAGCCGCTCATCGGGCAAGAGCGGGTCCAGGGCCGACCAGTGCGCCCAGCCATGCAAGCGCTCCAGGGCCACCCGGCGGGCGGCCTGGCTCGCGAATCGGAATGCAGCCTGGAACGCCTCGGCGTAGTCGCGGTCGATATATGCCTCGGCGCCGGGCTTGCCGAACCAGTACCCGCTCTCGGCGCTGATCCGTCCGAGGAGGCCGAGGCACTCCGGGCATTGGGTGATGAGGTGGCGCATCACCGCCCGGCGCTCGGGAGCGGAGACCCGCCCTTCGAGGAAGCGTCTGCACAGTTCCGCCGAGACATGCCACCTTGCGGGAGCATCTCCCTGGCCGGGAGGCACGGTCTCGCTCATGGGTCGCGTCGGGCGCTGAGGCGTGGTCGCGGGGCTATCTCTCGGAAGTAGGTGTCGCGGTCGAGGCCATAGACGAGCATCTCCCGGCCGGCGTGATTGATGCCGCCTTCGAGCTGCTCGCCGATCCGCTCGACCACCCGAATCGAGGCGTGATTCGCCGGGTCCACGAGGCTGATGATGTGGTCCTTCCGTAGCACGTTGAAGGCAAACGCCATCGCCGCCCGCGCGCCCTCGCTCGCATAGCCCTTGCCCCAATGGCATCGCGCGAGATGCCCGCCCAACTCGAAGCCGGGCCAGGTCTCGGGCTCTGCAAAGCCGATCATGCCCGCGAAGCTGCCGCTTGCCGTCTCCTCCACGACCCACATGCCGGCTCCACCAAGCCACCAGTGCCCATGGACGAAGGCCATGTGCCGCCATGCCCGGCCCCGGTCCCAGGTTTCGCCGTTCTGACCGATGAACCGGGTCACTTCCGGGTCGGCATACAGGGCAGCGTAGTCCTCGTAGTCGCTTCCGCGAAGCCCTCTGAGCCGCAGGCGCGCGGTCGTGAGGGTAGGTATCTCGGGTATGCCCATGGGTAAAAACCTCCTTCCAACCCCTTCATTAAATAAAGCAGCAGCTTGTCCTCAGCCTCCGACAGGCGGAGACTCCGGGCATAGGGACACCCTCCGCGGGCAACGACGCTCGCCGATCACCTGTCCCTGAAGGGAGAAGCCATGCTTCGGCTGCTCTACCTGCTCATGTCCGTATTCGGCGTTTCCTCCACCCCCCCGGACCCTGACTACGGCGGGGGCTACGACCCAAACGGCTAGGGAGAGCCCCGGAAGGGGAGGTCTGTCGGCGCCTCCCCTTCCGTTCCCCCCAATGTACAGAGGCTCTTATTTTGAGTTACTCTAAAACCGCTGTTGGCCTAATTTGTTTTGGGAGAGAGGGAACGTGCCGCACGTCTCGAAGAAAGATCTGCTGCGTGCAAGCGACGCCGGCCGGTCCGAGGTCGCACGGCTCGCCGCGCATCTGGCCGGATGCGCTGCGTGCCGGTCCCGCGCCTTGAGCCTTTTGCGGGACCGGGCGCTGCCCGCGAAGCGCCAAGTGCCCCTGCGGACCCTCCTTGAACTCGCCGCCTTCGAGGAGAGGGAGGCAGTCGAGCGGCTCCGCGTGCGGGCGGAGTTTGCGGCACTCCGCCGCCTTACGCGCGCCGCCCAAAAAGAGCGCCTTATTCTCTCCCGGCTATGTCACTCGCTCGCCTTCGTTGATGTGCTTCTTGCCGCGGTGCGCGCTCCGCACCCGCGGGAGGAAGCCGAGTTCCTTTCGGGCCTCGCGGTCCTTGCCGTACAGGGCATGAAGCACATCTCGGAGGCGTTTCGAAACGATCTCCTCTCGTCCATCTGGACAGAGACCGCGAACAACCGCCGCGTGAACGGCGAGTGGAGCAACGCGCAGGTGGCCCTTGCGCGCGGCAAGACCAATCTTGACCGCGGGACCGGGAATCCCTCGATCCTGGCGCGATGGCTTTCTGTCGGCGCATCACTGCGCGCCGACCAAGGCGCGCGCGACGATGCCATGGCCCAACTTGACGAGTGCCGGCGAATCTGCGAGGCAGAACCCAATTGGCCGCTCGTGGCCCGCACCATGGTGCAGATGGCACACGTCATCGTGGATCGCGACCCGGACGCGAGTCTCGCTTTGCTCGACCGGGCTGGTGTCTACCTACCTCTGGAGGACGCGACGCTCCGATGGCTCGCGGAGAGTATCCGGGCGGAGAGCCTCATTATCCTTGGCCGCATCGAGGATGCCTTGGTTGTCTTCGACCGTGCCGAACGATTGCGTCCATTGCAGCAGCGGCGAAACGGCAAGCTCCGCTCCGTTTGGACCGCAGCCCGTCTCCTTGAGGCGCTCGGCTGCATGCGGGAGGCGGAAGGGCTCTTCGATGAAACTCTTGCAGGCGACCTTCACGAGGGGCTCCACAAGGATGCGCTTCTCGACATGGCCTATATCGTCGGCTTTCACGCCCGCTCCGGCAGACCGGAGCGGGCGGAAGAGATCGGCCTCCAGACCCTCGCCGAGATCGAGGAGCAAGGCACGGTGCTTCACGACCAGCTCCGGCGTGTACTCCGGGGATTTATCGATGCCGCGCGAGGACAAACGCTTGACCAGAACGTGCTCCGAGAGGTAGACGAATACCTCCGCGCGCATTGGAAGTACCCAGCGGCGGTCGATCCCGTCATTCCCACCGGAGAGAAGGTGCCCGTCTCTCCGGCTCCCGCCGCTGCTCTGGTAGACAAAGCACTCGTGGTGCCGCTCCTCATGCGGGCGCTCTGGTCCCGCATCCGCCGCGGAACGAGAAGAGTACAGCAGGCGCAGGTCGGTGCCTCGCCCGAGTGCCATACGAAAGAGTTTCTGGACCTGCTCTTGGGCGAGCTGGCTGCCACTGAGTCGCGGGACGAGGCGGAGTTCATCGCGCACCTGGCGCTCCGGGCCGTGGAGGAATCGGCCGAGCCGGCCGAGGCAAGAGAAGACTTCAGGGCACAGGTCTGGACCGAAATCGCGAACGTCCGCCGAATCGCCGCCGAGTGGAATCACGCGGAGACCGCACTTCACCGAGCGCATGAGCACCTCGGCCGGGGTGCCGGGAGCCCGCTCCTCAAGGCGCGCGCGCAATCGGTTGCAGCATCCCTTCTCTTCGACCAGGGACGACGCGCACAAGCTGTTGCTGCCCTGGAAGAGTGCCTGAAGCTCTATGAAGATGCGAAGGCATGGCCTTTGGTTGCCCGCACTCTGGTCCAAACGGCGCACGCGCTCGTTGAGAACGCTCCCGAGTGCGCGCTCTCGGTCGCCGAAAAGGCGCTTCCATTCATACCGGCAGAGGATTCGGTGCTTCGGTGGCTTACCGAGAGTATCCGTACCGAAAGCCTCATCGAGATGGGCGAAACCGGCCAGGCGCTTCAGGCGTTCCATCTCGCGGAGTCTTTGCGCGGCGGCCACGCGCGGCCGGACGCGGATCTCCGCAGCAACTACACCGCGGCCCGCCTGCTCGAAGCCCTCGGACGTTTCGACGAGGCGGAGCAACTTTTCGAGGCGGTGATTGCGGAAGCGTTCGACCGGGAGGCGTACCGGGCGGCCTTCCTCGACACGCTCTATCTGTTTGGGCTTCACATTCGCCGGGAGGCCAGAGACAAGGCAGTCGCGCTTTGCCGCGCCGCGATCGCCCGGCTTGATGTCCCAGATGTGGGCCATGAGCAGCTTCGCGCCGTATGGATGGAACTGATGGACGCGGCCATGCTGCGAGCCATACGTCTTGAAGGGCTCGCCGAGGTGCGAGAGTTCCTCAAGGTGTACTGGAAATATCCTGCCTCGAAGCCTCCCAGGTTTTCCTTCTGACACCCACCATCGCAGCTCTGTATGAAAAGACCCCAAGCGCCTGGCTTGGGGTTGAAACATTGATCGAAGAGAAGAGAGCATCAGCTAAGCGGCCTTGAGGAGCCGCGACACTCGCCGCTCCAGAGTAACCCGTTCGTCGGCGTGCGGGATGGCGCGGGCAAGGGCGGTGCCGCCCTGGACAAGCTGCCAGAGGGTGCGGGCGCCGCCCTCCTCGCTCTTCGCGAGCTCGATTACCCGCTCGCCTTCCCGCTTCGTGAAGTCGTGGGACCTGAGCCACCCGAGGACTTCCTCGTCCGAGCCCGCGACCTTCTTCCGCGCCGCTCGCGCAAGCTGCTCCTTTGCGTCCACCACCGAGGACTCCGTGTAGGCCGAGAGCCGAGGCAGGGCCTCGCGGATGAAGCGCTCGGGGGCGTTCCTGGTGTGCCGGATCTCGATCTCCTTTACTGTATAGCTCGGAGATCTTGGGACTCGGGATAATGTAGGCCGAGAAGGCCTGAGGAGACCGGAGATGCCCAGGAAGAGCGACCGTAAGCCGGAAGAGCGGGTGGAGGTGGTACTGGCGTTGTTGAGGCGCGAGGAGTCAGCGGCGGCGCTGGCGCGGCGGTACCAGGTCAGCGAGGCGACGATCTACCGCTGGCGGGACCAGTTCGTGGCGGCGGGCACGGCGGGCGTGGCAAAGCCAGACGGCGCCGGCGACCAGGCGTCAGCGCGCCGGATCGAGCAGCTCGAGCGGGAAGTGGACAAGCGCTCGCAGATCATCGGTGAGTTGTCGATCGCCAACGGCATTTTAAAAAAACTTCAAACTCGTTTGTCGTGACCGAAGAGCTCAGAGTCATGATCCGCGATGCGGTTAAGGTTCAGGCGAAAGCGCGGCTCAAGGCCGTCGTTCGCGCTTTGGGGTTGCCTTGTTCGAGCTTCTTTCGGCGGCCTGTCGCGTCGTCTCGTCGTCGCCCAGGACCAGCACCGCGTCCGCTCGATCCAGAACGTAGCTCGGTCGTCCGGAGCTTCGCTCTGCTGTATCCCTGGTGGGGTTACAAGCGGCTGGCCGTGGTGCTGAGACGTGCCGGCGAGGCGGTCACGAATCGCTTTGTCTACCGGGTTCTGAAGGCTGCGGACCTACTCATCCGCAAGCGCAGCCGAAACGCCGAGCTCTACCAGGCGGCCCGGCTCTTCGAGTTGTTGCCGCAAGGCCCGAACGAGTTGTGGCAGGCCGACGTGACGTACATTCACATCCCAGGGCACGGCTGGTGGTACGCGGTCACAGTCATCGACTACTACAGTCGCTACTTGCTGGCAATGCACCTGTCGGCAAGCTTCGACGCCTCGGCGCTGATCGTCGGCATTGATCGGGCCATCGCGGAAGCTGAGCGTCTTCACGGCCCTCTGCGGCGACGACCGACACTGGTCACTGACAACGGCACGAGCTTCTTGTCGCGGCGCTTCCGAGGGCACATCGCCACGAGCCTGGATCACATGCGGACGCGCAACCGCACTCCCGAGCAGCTCGGACTGCTCGAGCGCTTCCACAGAACTCTCAAGGCCGAAGAGGTGCACTGGCAGCTCTACAGCTCGCCCCAGGAAGCAAGGGAGAAGCTTGAGGCCTTCCGCCAGAGGTACAACGAGATCAGGCCGCACTGGGCTCTGGTGCCGCCTTCGTGCGTCGATCCCATCACGCCTGCCGAGGTCTACCGTGACGCCAAAGTCGTCCAATTACCGGCGTGGCAAGGTTGGGCCAGGGCTGCCAAGGAAAAGCTTGAAAAGCTCCAGGTAGGGCAACTACTGCAAGCGGAGGCGATCCCGGCCTGACGGCCGGGTCCAAGCTCACACATAAATCGACCACTCGGGTCCACTTGATCTGCGAGCCAAGACACAACTCCGGGCCTTCTTCCCCGAGGTCTCGATCGCGGCTGAGCCGGAGGGGCTGCGACAGGTATGGAAGAAGAACGAGAGCGAGACCATCCTTGTCCACTTCGGCCTGGCGCGCGAGTTCATGCTGCCCCTCGCTTCTTTCCGGTCCCTCGACCCCGATCCGCTCCTGCCGCTTTTCGGGGCGCTCGCCGAGCTTGAAGCCGGCGAAGCCGGCCTCGTGCAAGTCCTCTTTGAGCGAGTCCGCGAGCGGTGGGCCGAAAGCGTCATGCGCGCCGTCGTGACCGGGGGCGGCGAACCCTTCTTCGCCGACTATCCAGAACTCACGAAGGCTGCGCGGGAGAAAGTCTCCCGGCCCCTGTACGCCGTCTGCCTGCGGATAGCAGCGAAGAGCAGCGATGCGACCGGCGCTTGGCGGATCGTGCGCGATCTTGCCGGAGCAGTGACCCATTTCGGCGCTCCTGGCGGCAACGAGCTTCTCCCGCTCGCCTCCGAGGAGGGTGCCGACGCAACCGAGCAAATCTTCGAGAGGGTGAGCCGCCGGCCGGGCATGATCGTAGGAAGCGATGAGCTGGCGGCCCTCGCGCACCTCCCGAGCGCCTCAGTGCGGGTGCCGAAATTCCTCCGGGAGATACGGCGCTCGAAAGCGGCGCCCGCTCTCTCCCAAGGCGCGGGGATTCTTCTTGGCGAGAACCTTCATCACGGCAAGACCCTTGCCGTGCGGCTGCCCAATGATCTCCGTCTCCGGCATCTCCATGTGATCGGCGCCTCGGGCTCCGGCAAGTCCACTCTTCTCATCGATCTCATCATGCAGGACATCGAAGAGGGCCGGGGCGTCGGCGTCCTCGACCCTCACGGCGATCTCGTGGATGAGATCGCAGGCCGCATCCAGAAGGCGCGACTTCAGGACGCCATCCTCTTCGACCCGGCGGACACTGCCTACCCGGTTGCCTGGAACATCCTCGAAGCGCACAGCGAGCTTGAGCGCACCCTCTTGTCCTCGGATCTCGTCGGCATCTTCCGCCGCTTCTCGACCTCCTGGGGCGACCAGATGACCAGCGTTCTCGGGAACGCGGTCCTCGTGCTCCTGGAGAATCCCGGCTCGACCCTGCTTGACCTGCGCGAGTTCCTCGTGGATCGGCAGACCCGCGAGCGCTTGCTTGCCGCGGTCGATGATCCATACCTCCTCTCGTACTTCCGACACGAGTTCGCTCTCGCGGCCGGGAAGAGCGTGGGTGCGATCCTCACCCGGCTTGATGGCTTCCTGCGCAGCAAGACCGTGCGGCAGATCGTGGGCGCCAGGGAGAGCCGACTCAACCTGCGCACCGTCGTAGATCAAGGGCAGATTTTCCTGGCCCGGCTCTCCGAGGGCGCGATCGGCGAAGAGAACGCTGGGCTCTTGGGCTCCCTCCTCGTCTCCAAGTTCCACCAGATCACGATGAGCCGGCAGGAGGTGAAGCGGGAGGAACGCCGTGCCTTCTTCCTCTACGCCGCCGAATGCCAGGAGTTCGCAACGGCTTCCATGGCGCTCCTCCTTTCGGGAGCGAGGAAGTACGGCCTGGGGCTCGTCCTCGCCCACCAAGACCTGCGCCAACTCGAAGCGAAGGCCCCGGAGGTTGCCTCCGCTCTCCTCGGAAACGCCGGTACGCGCATCGCCTTCCGCGTCGGCGACCGGGATGCGAAGGCGCTCTCTGAGGGCCTATCCTTCTTCGGACCCGGTGACCTCATGAGTCTCAGGGTAGGGGAAGCCATCGCCCGGATCGACAACGCTCAAGGCGACTGCAACCTGAAGACGCAGCTTTTGCCGGCGGTGGCACCCGAGACGGCCGCCGAGCGGCGCGAGGCAATCACCGCCCTCTCGCGGGAGCGTTATGCCGTGCGGCGTGAAGAGCGGCCAAGAGCGGCCGAGCCCGCGGCAGAGGTAGCACGGCCGGCAGCTCCACGAGCGGAGAGGACGCCACCGCCGATCCCGATCCCACCAGCACCCGCCCCGCCGCAGCCGGCACCGGCCCGCGAGCGAACTCCGCCCATCGCTCCGGCGCCCCTCGGTCGTGGCGGACCGGAGCACCAGTACCTCCAAGAACTCGTAAAGCGGTGGGGAGAGGCCAAGGGCTATCGGGCGACGGTGGAAGAGCCCCTGCCCTCCGGCGGCCGGGTGGATGTGGCCCTGCGGCGAGAGGGACATTCCCTGGCCTGCGAGATCTCGGTCTCGACAGGGGCGGAGCACGAAACCGGGAACGTGAAAAAGTGCCTCCATGCTGGATTTGACGAGGTGATCCTTCTCTCCCTCAGTCGAGGTACACTCGGGAAGGTGCGGGGTGCGGTATATGCGGGATTGCCGGAGCAGGACCGGAGCCGCCTCCACTTCATGAGCCCGGAGGAGTTCTTCACCTTCCTCGATGCGCCGGCGCCGGCGGCGCGGCGCGAGGAGCTCGAAGCCGAGATCCCCCGGCTCCAAGGCGAGATCGACTTCCTCAAAATCCAGCATCTCTCCCAGGAAGAGGTCGTCACCGGAGCCCACGACCTCTACGAGCGCTGGGACGACCTATCCCAGGAAGACCGCCGCGGCGTCATCCAGGCCATCGTGGAGCGGGTGAGCGTTGGCAAAGACGAGATCGAGATCACCCTTGCCTGCCTTCCGAGGACCGCGGAACACCCGCCGCCCCCGCCTCCTCTGAAGATTGCGAACACTTATGCATACAACCCTGGGGCCGCGTGCGCAGCGTTCGGCAGTTCCGGCGGCAAGCATGTCGGCGGCCCGCTGCGCATCAAGGCGCCGCATCTGGCGAGGATGGAAGTCATGACCAACACCTGGCAGGCGCGATCGAGTGCGGCGCGGTGGGCCGCGTGGACCCTTGGATGTGCGGCGATGGCCGCGGGTGTGCCGGGATGGGCGGCGACCGCCGGCACGCCCGGCGATTGGCAGCAGTTCGGCTACGACGCCCGGCACAGCGGCGTCAATCCGCTCGAAACGACTCTGCAGCAGAGCAACGTCGCGAGCCTGCACGTGCGCTACAAGGTGGCGCTGCCCGGCGTGGTCGACGACACGGTGGTCTTGCTCTCGGACGTGACGACGGCGAGCGGCATTCACGACGTGCTGTTTGCCACCACCCAGGGCGGGCAGCTGCTGGCGCTCGACGCCGACAGCGGCGCCGTGCTGTGGTCGCGGCAGCCGGCCAGCGGGCCGCGCTACACCACGTCGGCGCCGGCGATCGATCCCAACCGCAAGTTCGTCTATTCCTATGGCCTCGAAGGGAAGGTGCACAAATACAAGGTGGGCGACGGCACCGAGGTGACGACCGGGGGCTGGCCCGAGCTGGCGACGCTCAAGCCGCAGGTGGAGAAGTGCTCGCCGGCGCTCGCGGTGGCCGGCGCCGCCGACGGCCACACCTATCTGTACGTGGCCAACGGCGGCTATCCCGGCGACCAGGGGGACTACCAGGGACACGTCACGGCGATCGACCTGGCCAGCGGCGCGCAGAACGTATGGAACGCCGACTGCAGCAACCAGGCGGTGCACTTCACGACCGGCAGCCCCGATTGCCCGCAGGTGCAGTCGGCGGTATGGGCACGCGGCGGCGTGGTGTACGACTCCGACTTCGATCGCATTTTCTTCGCCACCGGCAACGGCCAGTTCGACGCGTCGCAGGGCGGCCGCGATTGGGGCGACACGGTGGTGGAGCTGCGGCCCGACGGGACCGGCGGCAGCGGCGGCCTGCCCACCGACAGCTACACTCCGGTCGATTTCGCCGAGCTCGACGACCAGGACCTCGATCTCGGCAGCACGGCCCCGGCGCTCCTGCCGGTCGTGGCCGGCAGCCGCTTTCCCCACCTGGGCGTGCAGAGCGGCAAGGACGGCATGCTGCGCCTGATCAACCTGGACAATCTCTCCGGCCACGGTGCGCCGGGCAACGTCGGCGGCGAGCTGCAGCTGATCCCCGTGCCGCAGGGCGGCCAGGTGCTGACGGCGCCCGCCGTCTGGACCGATCCCAGCACGGGCAGCGTCTGGCTGTTCCTCGCCAACAATTACGGCATCGCCGGCCTGCAGCTGGTGGTGGGCGCTGGCGGCATGCCGTCCCTGGCCCTGCAGTGGATGAACAGCGCCGGCGGGACCTCGCCGGTGGTTGCCGACGGCATCGTCTTCTACGTCGGCACGGCCGGTCTGCAGGCGCTCACGCCGCGCCATGGCGCCGTGCTGTGGCAGGACCCTTCGCCCGGCTCCATCCACTGGCAGAGCCCGATCGTGGTCAACGGCCGGGTGTACGTCGCCGACGGCGATGGCAATCTCTGGGCGTACGAGCCGACGGTGCGGGCGACCTGCACCGCCGGCGCCACCACGCTCTGTCTGGCCGGCTCGCGCTTCCAGGTGCGCGCCAGCTGGCAGACCAGCGCCGGCGCCAGCGGTGCCGGGCAGGCCGTGGCGCTCACCGCCGACACCGGCACCTTCTGGTTCTTCGCCGCGAGCAACGTCGAGGTCATCGCCAAGGTGCTCAACGGTTGCGGCCTCAACAGCCAGTACTGGTTCTTTGCCGGCGGCCTGACCGACGTGTCGGTGGCGCTGACCGTCACCGACACCACCGACGGCCAGAGCCGCACCTACCTCAACCCCCAGGGAGCGCCGTTTCAGCCGATCCAGGACACCAGCGCCTTTGCGACCTGCCCCTGACGACCTGCCCCGGACTAGCGGTTGCTTTCTGGGCCGGTGGGGGCGGCGGGTAGCTCGGTTGCGGGATCGCAGGTGTCGGCCTTGGGCAGCCAGCGCAGGCGTTGGGCGGCGCGGCCCAGGTCGGTGGCGCTGCAGCAGGCGACCAGCGAGCGGTAGAAGGGCTGCGCCGCGGCGGGGTCGCGCAGCGCCAGCCACTGGCCGGCGGTGACCAGCATGCCGGCCCGCTGGGCGGCGCCGGCGGGCAGCAGGTCGGCGGCGGCGCGCGCCAGGTCGGCCGCGCGATAGCGGTAGTGGAAGCGCTTGAAGGGGGTCACCCGGTTGGTTTGGGCGCGGGCGATCTCCGCGGCGGTCGCCGGCAGGTGGGGGTTCTGTTGCCGCCGGTCCCGCTCCGCCACCAGGTCGTCCAGCGTCTCCTCGCCGGCAAAGATGTGCCAGTCGGGATCGATCTCGGTGCCCTGCAAATCAAGGCCTTGGTAGCGCGTACGGCACGCCGCTTCGAACAGCGCGGCGGCGCGATCGCCGGCCGGCCGCGCCGCGTCGCCGCCCGCCGCGAGCGCCGCGGCCAGCCGGGCAAGCGCCGGATGCAGCGCCGGCGGCAGATATTGGGCGGCGAGCGCCAGCTGCATGCCATGCCCTTCGCGCACCAGCCGGCGGCCCAGCAGGTAGCGGATCTCGACCGCCAGGCGCGACGCCGGCGGCGGCTCCTGCGCGTCCTGCAGCGACCAGGTCGCGAGCCCTCCGGGCGCCTGAGCATCCGGCGCCACGCCCTCAGCCAGCCGGGCAGGCCAGGCCCGGTCCACGTACGCCCGCAGCTCCTGGAGGCTCAACACCCGCTCGGCCAGGTAGGCCGTGTCCAGCCAATACCCGGCGCGCAGGAAGTGGTCCAGCGCCGTTGCCATGTCGCCGCGCGACAGCGCCGCCGCGCCCGCTTCGCCCAGCGCCCGCGCCGAAGTCGCCAGGTAGGGGTCGCCGATCCAGGCCTCCACCTCGTGCGCCGGCACCTCTCCTTCGTTCTTGACGATGGCCTGGTCCGCCGGCAGCGTCCCGATCGCCGCCAGCAGCGTTTCGGCTTCCGCCAGCTTGCCCTGGCGCAGCAGCAGCCGCGCTCGCACCCACCGGCTGACCGGACTGTCCGCCGCCCGGCCGGCCCAGCTGGCCGCCAGCGCAAAATCCCCCGCCCGGTACGCCGCCCAGGCCAGCCGGTCCGCCCCCTTGGCGTCCGTCACCCCCGCCGCGCGCACCGCCGCCATCCAAACCACCGCCCTGGGAGGCGACGGCGCCCCATCCAGCGGCGCATACGAATCGATCTCCTGCGCCAGCACGAACGACGTCACCGCGGCCCGCGCCTGGCCATCGCGCGCCACCGCCGCCAGCGCCTCGCCCCCCGCCGCCAGTGCCGCCCGGCAGGCCAGCCGCAGCGACACCACGGCCGTCGGGTCACCCGTACGCTGCTGCGCCGCATACAGGTCCAGCGCCTGGGCAAAGCGCTTGCGGCGCAGCTCGGCGCGCGCCTCCCACCCCAGACTGGCCGCCGCCAGACCCAGCCGATCGCTGAACCCCTGCGCCGCCAGCTCGCGCGTCCGTTGGAAGAATCCCACCGCCGCGTCTGGGTCCGCCGCCGCCCCGCCCTGCCCGCCGCGCAGCGCCACCTTGCCCAACATGAATGCCGCCCAGGTGGACCGGTGCCGCCGCTGCGCCGCCGGCAGCGCCAGCACCCCCTGCCAGGCCCGCCGCGCCCGCGCGTCGTCGCCACCCCGATACGCCAGCGCCCCCTCCAGGTACCCCGCAAACTCCGCCGGCAGCCCCGCCGGCACCTGCGGCAGGGGCGGCAGCGGTGCCAGAGGCGGCGCCTCCGCGGTGCCCGAACCAGGCGCTGGGGTCGAAGAGGGTGCGCCTCCGTCCGCCGAACCCTCCACCGCCGCCGGTGCCGCGGCGGCTGCCAGGTCGCGGCGCAGCAGCTCGTCGCGCACCTGTCCGTAGGTCGCGGCAAGCGCCCGCTGCCGCTCCGGCGGCATGCCCGCCTCGCGCAGCGCCTCCGCCACCTCCTGCCGATCGATCGCCGCCGTCCGGCTGTGGGGATCGTCGGCAGCGCCGTTGGCTTGCAGGACCGCATGCGGCCCCACGCTGGCCGGCGGATACAGGAACCGCACCTCATCGTCGAACGCCGCCGTCGGCCCCTGCAGCACCAGCTTGTCGTCGCCCAGCAGCCAATTGGGAAAGAACGGCCCGCAAGCCCGCGCCGCCATCCCGCTCGCCAGGGCCACTGCTAACCCCAACGCAACCCTCCCACGTCCACGTCGCGATGCCCTCACACCGCACCTCCCGTTGCGATCCCTGTTCCGAACGCTGCCTTGCCGGGCGCCTTCGCCGGCATCAGCCCGCTGCTGCTCTCCCAGCCATAGCCATCTGACCAAGCGCGCTTTCACTCTACGCGGTGGAATGGGTGAGGAGCAACGAAGTCAGTCGTCAAGGGAGCGTTGTGCGCGGGTGGCGGCAGAGTCGCTGGTTTCGTACCCTTTCTTGAGCTACACGATCGCCGCCAGCCGCTTTAGGGCACGTGCCTCACCGGAACGTCTACGAGGCCCTTCGTCATCGAGGATTTCTTGACAGTGCTGGGCAAGCACTGTGTCGTCGATGGCCTGTTTGTACCAGGCGACAATCACCACGGCTGACCTCTCGTGGCGGGCATGAGGCTTCGCTAGGTCAGTGATCAAATCATCGAGTAGTTCCGGTGGCACGGTGGCGCACTGCCCATCATCTCGGCGAGGCGCAAGGCGTTGCGCAGATAGAGCCCAGGCTGCAATGCGGCAGATTTCGCCGTGGTTGGCGCCCTGCCAAAGCGCAAAGAGGCGGCCAAGGATGTCCGGGTCAGGAGGCGGCACCCAGACCTGATATTCGCCAAGCCAGGCGAGTGCCCAGCAGGCCGCGTACTGTTCTCTTGGCTCGGCAGAAAATACCATCGGGATCAGTAGGTCGGCGCTCTCTCGCAGAGCCTTGGCATTTCCTTTGGCGGTAACCCGGGAGGATTCCGGAAAGACTCTTGGCTCGGTATAGAGAGTGCCGCCATAGGAGGTTTCATAACACCATGTCATCAGGACGAGAGCGCCTTCGCATCGATCGATCATGTCTCGACTCTGTAAGTGCTCTGTGCACCATCGCAGTACAGCTTGGTGGCTGCCTGCCGTCTGCCAAATGGCAACTTCAGTCAAAACATTGATAGTTGCTGTGAGGTCTGAGCCGATTGATAGGAACTCTCGCCTTGTCTCGTTTCGGAAATCATTTCCATATCGGCCAATCGACAAATTTCGTGAAAAGTCTGCCCTTTTAAAATCGCGCCCCAGTCGTATTATCTGTCTGAGGGCGCCCCGGATTGTCTCTGGGCGGGCGGCTGCCTCATCAGCGAGACAGTGCCCAAGGTTTTGGAAAAGCGGCCGATGCTCTGATTTGTGAGGATCGACCAACGATGCTTCGGCGGTCAAGCTCTGAATCAAGTCCTCAGTTTCCTTGCCGGCGAGAACGGCGGCGAGCGCAATGACTTCCCGCCATTCACTTTGAGCGAAATGAGGCCGCAGGACGTCCACGAGCCGGTCTTGGTCCTGACGCCCGGGGTGCCAGCCTTCCACCATCCCGCGTGCGGTCAGGAACTCCTGGAAGGTGAGATGGCGAAACTCGAAGAATTCCACGAGCCTTCCATCTTCGACGTCGAGCCCGCTCATCATCAGGAGGCTGCTGCGATCTTCGACGCGGTGGATGAACTGGTCCACCGTGTCCCGCACGTAGCCCAGCTCCGTCGGGAGAGCCTCGCGAGCCTCTTTGAGCAGGGCTGCCAGGCGCGGGCGACTGATTTTTTGGACGCCGCCCAGCATCATTGCTGAAGCGATGTAGCAGAGCTGCGGCAGTGCTTCTTCCTCGGGGATGGGTTCGTGGCCTTCGGTGTTCCAGGTCATCAGCAGGACCTCGACCGCCTTGCCGTAGAGCACCGCGCGCCGGGTGGGCAGGGAGCCGACCCAGCGCTTGACCAGCAGCAGGGTGGTAAGGAGCAGCGGGTTGATCGCGAGGCTTTCGATCCGCTCGTTGTTGACGATGACCGCTGCCAACTCCTCCGCGTCGGCGCGAACCTTCTCGGTGTCTCCGGCCACCTCACGGTACCAGGCAGTGGTGAGGCGGTGGATGTCTTCGGCGTCGAAGGGCGAAAGCGTTGCGCGCGTGCAGACCGACGCTAGATGGGCCGCCACGTGGCGAAACCCGGCTTCGCGGGAGGTGACGACGAGGGATATTCCAGGGTAGGCCTGGAGCGTGGTGCGCAGGGTGCAGACGAAGGCGGCACGGTCTCCTGGGTCGGAAATCTCGTCGAGACCATCCACCAGCAGCAGCACGTGGCCGGCCAGCAAAGCCCGATCGACATGGGCGCGAAACAAAGCTGCGTACTGCCGAACCGGTTCGCGTTGCGACAGGGCTAGCAGAAGAGCGGCGAACGAACCGCGAGCCAGGTCGCGGAGCTCGCGGCAGCGAAAAAAGAGCGGCAGCCAATTCCGTTCCGGCAGATTGTCGGCAGCCAATTGGCGCCGCTCTGGATCGGCGTAGGCCATGGCAAGGCGCTTGATCAGAGTCGATTTGCCACCGCCGGGCGCTGCCAGCAGCGCAATATGCTGAAGGTGGGTCAGGGCTATGCCAACGGGCATAGGCTCCGGTCCCGGCCCGCTGGCCTGGTCGGTGTTGGAGAGCTCCAGGCGCAAGGGAACAAACAGGTTTTCCAGCCGCAGGCGCCGCGATCCCACCTCGCCATCGGCAGGTAGTCCATCCAGTTGGATAAAACCGCATTCGTTTTCCAGGTAGCGACGATAGCTGGCGAGCGCGTCAGGAAGGCCTGGATCTTTGTCGATTCCAGGCGCAATGCCCGCATTCAGGCAGGTCAAGGTATGAAGGCTTCCTCCGCACCGGTGATCGGCTGCGATAACCCCGTCTGCCACCGGCCTGGCCAGTGGTGTGCCGTCGGCATGGATCAGCACCAGATGGGTGCGCGATTTGCCCTGGAGGTAGTACACCGCCCAGATCCAGCCGCGTTCGTGGGCGAGCAGGTGCCCGGTGGGGTCGAGCTGTAATTGCGGGACCGCCGCGCGGGCCTGGCCCGCTACGTCCGTTGCCCGGTCCCGCGAGATCAAAATGCGGCCTTCGATCAACTCGCGGACGACATCGCTGCCCGATAGCAGAATCACTTTCTGGCCACGGCGATGCTTTTCCTGCTCCCTCGCAGGTTCGGTGAACCCGGCGAGCGAGATGAAGTAGCCGGTCAAGCGCTGTTTCTTGCTGCGTTCGGCGCTCAGAGCGCCGACGAACTTGTTCAGGTCGTCGCCGCCAATGGGACTGGCGGTTGCCTTGCACTCGGCGATCGCGCGCCGGGGTTCGAGCCGGTGGTCGGCCGACAGGTCCAGCTCGCGGCCGGGCTTGTGGATGTTGAGCTGTGCCTGCTCATAGCCCAGGGCGATGAAGAGATCGACCATGAGCCGCCCGAACAGGTCGCCGCGCCGGTTGTTTTCTTCCTCAAGGATGAGGATGGGCGGATCGGCCTTTTCGGCTTTCTTGGAGCGCATGAAGATACCTCCCAAGACCTATTGGCTGCGCAGCTCTTCCTTCGGGCGTAAGTGCGAATTGTAGCAGGGCTCTAATTCTTGATGGCAAAGCGGTCCGCGTGCCGATTTGGCAAAACAGCGCCGCTCGGCCCCCCGGCCCGATCGCGGACGCGCCGCAGGCGCGCCGCGGTCGGGGCAACCCGCAAGGGAGCGGCCAGGAACACCCGCCCCTGATGAAGAGGTCGGCGGAGCCCGCAACATGCCAGAGCCCTACCTCCGGCTCCCGAAACGGTCGCCGAGATTGCCAGCGTCGGTCTCACCGGCCAGCGAGCACGGCGGAAGCTGACAACAGGACGCCTGCGATCCTTTTCGAGGCTGCACTACCGCCGCACCATGCCGCTATGGACTGGCAAGAACTCCCCGCCCGCCCCCCAGGCCCGGATGCGGTCGCGCCGTCAGGCGCGCCGCGGCCGGGGCAACAGAACGCCCAGCGCGATCACCGGGAGGGACGGGATTGGTGCGCCCGCATCAGCTTGCTCCCAGGACATGTCCGCTACCGCGGTAACAAGGCTTCGGTGTGTGCCGGCTCGGGCCGGTCGCTTCCTGCGGGCGGTTGTTCCTGGCCGTGGCCCCGCGGGTTGCCCCGGCCGCGGCGCGCCTGCGGCGCGACCGCGATCGGGCCGGGGGGCCGAGGGGAGCTGTTTTGCCAAACCGGAGCGTAGAAGTCCGGCGCCTCGGCAAAGCCAACTCTTCGGCGTCGAAAGCGGCCCAATGCGGTGAGGGTTTTACCTTGGGGTGGGGTGGGTGCTGGCCTCGACTCGGACTACCGTGGGGCGGTCGAAGCGGAGCCAGCCGATCGGGCGGTGCGTGGCCGGGGGGAGTGTGGGCGGGTCCTGGGGGTTGGGGCTGCGGGGGAGCTGGGGCTGGGTGGGTGGCGGCGGTGGGGTGGGAGACCAGATGATGGTGGCTGCGCCGGGGCGGGGGGAGTGGACCTGGTAGCCGGCCAGACCGTCGGCGGCCAGGAGGGTGGCGCCGGACCAGCGGAGGTGGATGGGGGTGGGCCAGGGCTCGTCGGCTTCGCCGCGGTTGGCGATTTCGATTTGCGCCAGGTTTGGCGGGTCGCTGGGGGCGGCGGGGGCCTGGGTGATGCGGAGGTCGTGGCGCGGGGGGCGGCCGGCCATGACGGCGCGGAGGGTGGGCCAGGTCCAGTTGAGGCGGTCCTGGGGCGCGGGGAGGCGGTACCAGAGGATGCCGGTGAGCTGGCGGGGGCGGTCGCGGGTCCAGGCGCGGACCAGGGCGGCCATGGCGGCGGGATCGCTGCGGGCGGTGCGCAGGAGGGTGCCGGGGGGCCAGCGGACGGGGGGGCCTTCGGCCCATAGGCCGAGAAAGGGTCTGCCGGCGGCGGCGAAGGCGGCGGTGTAGCCGTAGGTGGGGAGCGCCACCCGGAAGGGGCGGTGGAAACCGGCGGCGGTGTCGACGGCGGCGCGGGCGGCGACGGGATCGCTGAGGACCAGGGGCGAGGAGGCGCTGGCCGGCCGGACCAGCGAGTGGACCTGGAGGACGTAGCCGTCGGCGGCCGCGGCCAGGTGGGCGAAGGCGGCTCGGCGGGCCAGCCAGTTGGGGAGCGCGGTGATCACGACTGGCACCGGCGCGACGGCCTGGCGGAGGCGGGCGACGAGCTGGGCGTAGTCGTCGAGGCGGGCCGACGCGCAGTCGAAATCGATCTGCAGCTCGCTGACGCGCCACCCCGCGGCGGTCGCCCGCGTCACCGCGTGGCGGGCCAGGGCGATCACCTGGTCGGCTGCCTGCGGCGCTTCTGCGAAGGGCTTGGGAAATGGGCCAATGCGCAGCGCGAGGCCCAGCGGGGGAGCAATGGCTTGGCGGCCGTGGCCGGGCAGCGGCACCACGGCGCCGGCGGCCGCCGTGCCGGGCTTGCTGGGTTGCTGCGGGGTGTCCGGGCGGGGTGCGGTAACGGGCGTCACGCGCTGGTCCGGGGCGAGGGCCGGAGTGACGGCGAGCTCGGCGATGCGGGGGGGCTGGTGGGCCAGGTCGGCTTCCGCTGCCAGGACGACGACGCCGGTCAAACCGGCCTGGCGGGCTTCGGCGATGACCTGGCTGGGCCAGTTTCGCTGCCAGACGTAGCCTTCTTGCGGCAGCGGTCCGGTGGCTCGGGTGCCGCGGCCGGCCCACCAGCCGGCGGCGGCGAGGGCCAGGGCTACGGCGAGCCCGGCGAGGGCGGCGGCGGTGTGGGTGCGGGGCGCGTCGGCCCGCGGGTGCCGCTTCGGGGCGAGGTTCTGGCTCACGCGGGGCAAGACTACCTGTTGGTGAACTGCGGCAGCACTTCGCCCGCGGCGGCGTGCAGATCTTCGATGGCCTGCTGGAGGCGGTCGCGGTGGGTGCGGAACGACAGGACGCAGATGCGCAGGGCGAAGCGGTCTGCGAGCAGGGTGCCGGTGAGGTGCACGCGCTGGCGGGCGTTGACGTTGGCGAGCCAGGCGCGGTTGAGGCCGTCGAGGGCGGGTCCCTGGATGCCGGGCGGCGCCAGGCGGAAGGCGAAGAGCGACAGCTGGGGCTCGGCGAGGATCTGGACGTGCGGCATGGCGCGCACCTGGCCGGCGGCCCATTGCGCCAGGTCGAGCTTCTCGTCGAGGGCCTGGCGGAAGGGGGCGGCGCCCAGGAGCTTGAGCGATAGCCAGACGGGGAGGCCGCGGAAGGGCCGCGACAGCTCGGGGGAGATCTCGCAGAAATCGATCAGGTCGGCGTCGTCCGACATCGGCGGCAGGTAGTCGGCGGCGACGGCGTGGGCGCGGCGCAGCGCCTGGCCGTCGCGGACCAGGAGCGCTCCGGTGCCGTAGGGCAGGAACAGGCTCTTGTGCGGATCGAGGACGATCGAGTCGGCGCGCTCGATGCCGGCGAGGGCGCGCCGCCCGCGCTCGGTGAGCAGGAAGAATCCGCCGTAGGCGGCGTCGACGTGCATCCAGAGGCGCTCGCGGGCGCAGTAGTCCGCCAGGCTGCCCAGCGGGTCGACGGCGCCGGTGTTGGTGGTGCCGGCGTTGGCGACGACCAGGAAGGGGAGGTGCCCGGCGCGGCGATCGGCGGCGACGCGATCGGCGAGCAGGTCGAGCCGCAGGCGAAACTCCGGGTCGCTGGGGATGGAGCGCACGCTGGCTGGCGGGAAGCCGGCCAGCAGGGCTGCCTTCTGCACCGAATGGTGGACCTGGTCGGAGGCGTACAGGGTGCCGGCCAGGAAGTGCTCCGGCAGGCGCTCGCGGCGCGCCGTCACCAGGGCGGTGAAGTTGGCGAGCGAGCCGCCGCTGGTGAGCAGGCCGCGCGCCTCGGGCGGGTAGCCGGCGATGGCGGCGAACCAGCGGATGACGTTGGCTTCCAGCTGCGCCAGCGCGGGCGCCGCGGCCAGGACGCCGACGTAGCGGTTGACGGTGGCGGCGATCAGCTCGCCCACCGCCGCGTGCGGCAGGCCGCCGCCGGGGATGTAGGCCAGGTAGCCGGGGCCCGCGGTGTTGAAGCTCTTTGGGATGGCCCGCTCGAACAGCAGGTCCAGCACCGCCGCGAGCGGCGCGGGTCGCTCGGGCAGCGGCTCGATCAGCGCGCGCGCCAGGTCCAGGGCGCCCGCCGTGTCGGCCGCCGGCTGCGCGGGCAGCGAATCGAGGTGCGGCGCGATCCTGTCCAGGGCCGCTTCGACCAGCTGCCGCAGCTGCCCGCCGGACAGCTCCAGTCTCGATCCCAGGTCCGATCCCAAGCCCGAGCCAAATCCCGCACCCATCTCTCCGTGTCCGATCTCCACGATCGCGCTCCCCCTCTTTTCCGGCGCCAAGCCTACACTCGGGGCCGGCTGCCGGGCCATCCTGGGGGAGCGCGGGGGGCGCCCTGGCACGTGTCTTGCCCTTAGAATGGGGGATGGCGCGCCGCCGGTGGATCGGCGGGTGCGCCAAGCGGAAAGGGGTTTGTCATCATGCAGAGCTCGACAGGCGGGTTCGACGACGGCGGCGCGCAGGTGCCGCCGGCCTACCATGGCGACCGTGACGATCATGGCGACCGCGGCGCCCCCGGCGAGCACCGGTGGCAGGGCGCGTCGCGGGCCGGCGGCAGTGTCCGCGGCGAGGGAGCGCGGCTGGCGCGCGAGACGCGGGCGGAGCTGCGCGGCCTGGTGCAGCGGCGCAAGGAGCGGCTGGCGGCGCGGCTGGACGGCGTGGCGGCGGCGCTGCGCGACACGGGGGAGCGCCTGGACGAAGAGATCGTCGACGGCCTGGGCGAGGTGGCGGAGCGCGGTGCACGCCGCGTCGCGCAGGCGGCGCGCTACGTGAACGATCGCGAGATCGAGGACATGGCGCGCGACGCCGGCGACCTGGCGCGGCGGCGGCCGGCGCTGTTCGTGGCCGGCACCCTGCTGACGGGTTTCCTGCTGGCGCGCTTCTTCAAGAGCACCCGCGACCGCGACACATTGTTCGACCAGGAGGTGTCGTATGAGGCCTGACTACGAAACCATCGAGTCCGGCGCCACGGCGTTGCAGCGCCTGGGGGAGCGGGCAGCCGCCGTCGCCGGCCGCGTGCTGCGCGCCGCCGGCGAGCGCCCGCGCGCGGTGGGCGGGGCCTGCCTGGCGGCCGGTTTCTTGATCGGCTTCGCCCTGCCGGCCACTCGCCGCGAAGACGAGCTGCTGGGCGCCTCCCGCGACGAGGTGCTGGAGCGGGCGCGGGCCGCGGGCCGCGAGGTGGCGGCGGCGGGCCGCTCGGCGGGGCGTCAGATCGTGCGCGAGGCGGCCGAGACGTTGCGCGCCGCCCAGGCCGACCTGGCGAGTTCGCTCGCCGCCGAGCCCGATCTGCCACCGCCGCCGCAGCTGATGTAGCGCTCAGTCGTCGATCAGGCTTTCGAAGCGCGCCTTGTTGGTGGCCTTCATGTAGGCCTCGCGCGGGGTGACGCGCTTGGCGTCGACCAGCGCGCCCAGGGCGTCGTCCATCAGCTGCATGCCGGCGGCGCGGCCGCCTTGCATGATGGTCTGGATCATCGGGGTGTTGCCCTCGCGGATGACGTTGGGCAGCCCCGCGGTCTTGAGCAGGATCTCATTGACGGCGCAGCGCCCGCGACCGTCGGCGGTGCGCAGCAGCAGCTGCGAGACCACGGCCGCCAGCGATTCGGCGAGCGTGGTGCGCACCTGGGCCTGCTCGTCCGCCGGGAAGGCGTCGATCAGGCGGTCGATGGTGTTGGCGGCGCCGTTGGTGTGCAGGGTGCCGAACACCACGGCGCCCATTTCGGCGGCGGTGATGGCGAGCGAAATGGTTTCCAGGTCGCGCATCTCGCCCACCAGGATGACGTCGGCGTCCTGCCGGATGGCGGCTCGCAGCGCGGCGCTGAAGCTTTCGGTGTCGGCGCCGACCTCGCGCTGCGAGAAGCGGCACAGCTTGTCGCGGTGCACGAACTCGATGGGATCTTCGATCGTGACGATGTGCTTGCTGTAGGTGGAGTTGATGCGGTCGATGACCGCCGCCAGGGTGGTGGACTTGCCGGAGCCGGTGGGGCCGGTGACCAGGATGAGCCCCGAGCGCAGGTGCGCCAGCCCTTCGATGGCCTTGGGCAGGCCCAGCTCTTCGAGCGAGATGATGCTTTCGGGGATCATGCGGAACACGGCGCCGGCGCCGTTCTGCTGGTAGAAGTAGTTGCAGCGGAAGCGCGCGACGCCGGGGATGCCGTGGGCGAAGTCCAGGTCGTGGGTGTCTTCGAAGTCCCGCCACTGCGCTTCGGTGGTGATCTCGCTGAGCAGCGCCAGCAGCAGCGCCGGTTCGAGCACCGGCCACTGCGGCACGGCTTCCAGGGCGCCGTTGCGCCGGATGCGCGGCTCGCGTCCGGCGGCAAGGTGAAGGTCCGAGCCGCGGTGATCCTTCACATAGATCAGCAGGTCTTGCAGATTGGCCATGGTGGTTTGCTTCGCGGACGCTGGCGGCCTTGCTAGGGCGGCAGCTTGGACGGGTCCTCGGCCTGCAGCAACGCCTCCTCGCGCGAGACGATGCGGCGCTTCACCAGGTCGGCGAGCGAGGCGTCGAGCTGGATCATGCCGTGCGACACGCCGGTCTGCAGGATGGAGCGGATCTGAAAGGTTTTGTTTTCGCGGATCAGGTTGCTGACCGCCTTGGTGATCATGAGGATTTCCAGCGCCGGCACGCGGCCGTTGCCGTCGAGACGCGGCAGCAGCCGTTGCGACACCACGGCGCGCAGCGATTCCGAGATCATGGTGCGCATCTGCGCCTGCTGGTTGGGCGGGAAGACGCCGAGCATGCGGTTGATGGTGCGGATCGAATTGTTGGTGTGCAGCGTCGCCAGCACCAGGTGGCCGGTTTCGGCGGCGGTGACGGCCAGGCTGATGGTTTCCAGGTCGCGCAGCTCGCCGATGGCGATCACGTCGGGGTCCTCGCGCAGGGCGGCGCGCAGGGCGCGCGCGAACGACTGGGTATGCGGCCCGACCTGGCGCTGGTTGACGGCGCACATGCGCGATACGTGAATGGTTTCGATCGGGTCTTCGACCGTGATGATGTGGTCGCTGCGGGTGCGGTTGACGATGTCGATGAGCGCCGCCATGGTGGCGGACTTGCCGCACCCCGCCGGGCCGGTGATCAGCACCATGCCCTGGTGGTAGTCGGCCAGGCGGGCGAGCGACTCGGGCATGCCGAGCGCCTGCAGGGTCGGCGGCTCTTCCGGGATGGCGCGGAACACCGCGTCCAGCCCGCGCTGCTGGCGGTAGGCGTTGGCGCGGAAGCGGGCGCGGCCGGGCATGTTGTAGGCCAGGTCCACCTGGCCGTGGCGGTTGAGGCGCGCGCGCTGGTCGTCGTTGAGGATCTCGTCGATCAGGCGCGCCGCGACGTCGGGCGCCAGCGGCTGCGGCCCCAGGTCGGAAATGCGGCCGTTGATGCGCACGCCGATCGGCGATCCGCAGTGGAAGTGCACGTCGCTCGCGCCGCGCGCGATCGCCTCGAGCAGCACGCCGTCGATCTGCCGGGCGCCGCCCGAGAACACCGGCAGCGCGCCCGTTGCAGGCGTGGCGCGCGTGGCGGCAGGGGTGCCGAAGGCGGCGAGCGGCGGCAGGGTGGCGCCGCCCTCGGGGCTGATCGCGGGGCCGATCGCCCCCGGTGCGGCGGTGATCAGCGGGGTTGCCGAGGTCGCCGGCGTCGCGGGCGCGGCCGCGGGCGGCGGTGCGGCGGGCACTTCGACCAGCTGCGGCGTGGCGTGGGCCGCCGCCTGCTGGCGCCGCTTTTCGAGGTATTCGTGCTGCACGATCTGCAGCTGCTCGACCTGGCGCTGGGTCAGGTAGCCCATCTCCACCAGGATGTCGGGCAGCTGGCGGCGGCCGCCGGCCAGCGCGTGCAGGGCGTGCACCTGGTCGAGCTGGCTGGGCGTGATCAGCTTGTAGTGCAGGGCCAGACGGCCGAACAGCAGTTCGTCTTGCCCGGATGCCATGGCGCGAACTCTATCCCAGGAGCGCGCGGCGTGGGGCTCCCCGCGAGGCGGGCGCGGCCTGCTGTCCCGGAGCCGGCCGCGCCCGGCACAGTGGTAACGTAAGGTTCGATCTCGCGCTTTTTTCTCAATCTCAATCCAGGCAGACCGGGAGGCAATGCAGATGGCCGAGCGGCACGAGCACCACGATGCGACGCAAGCGACGGGGGCGTCCCGCGCGATCTCCGCCGCCGGCGCACCCGCAGGGCGGACTCCCGAAGGCGGCGTGCCGCGCGGCGGGCAGGCATGGCCGGGGCAGGCCGGCGGCGCCAGCGCGCTGTCCCTGCTGCTGGTGTTGCTCGCCCTCACCCTGCTGTTGGTGATCGTCCGCCACAATCCGCCGGACCCGGCGCCGGCCAGCTCGCTCGCCAGCGAGTATTCGGGTGAGCGGGCGCGCCAGGTGTTGAGCCAGCTGGTGGGCGACGGCCAGCCGCACCCGGCGGGCAGCGCCGCCGACGACCGGGTGCGCCAGCAGATCCTGGCCATCCTGACGCAGAACGGCTACCAGCCGCACGTCGAAGAGGGTTTTGCCTGTCATCCCACCGGCGCGTGCGCCCACGTGCGCAACGTCGTGGCGCGCCTGGACGGGCGCGAGCCCGGCTCGGCCGTGGCACTGGCCGCCCACTACGACTCGGTGGGCGCCGGTCCCGGCGCCAGCGACGACCTGGCCGGCGTGGCGGCCATCCTGGAGATCGCGCGCGCCCTCAAGGCCACGGCCCCGCCGCGCCATTCGATCCTGATGCTGCTCGACGAAGGCGAGGAGACGGGGCTGCTGGGCGCCGCGGTGTTCGAAGATTCGGGTCCGGAGCACGACGACGTCAAGGCGGTGGTCAACCTGGAGGCGCGCGGCGCCAACGGACCCAGCTACATGTTCGAAACCAGCGGTGAGAACGCCTGGTTGATCGACAGCTGGGCGCCCCACGCCGAGCGGCCGGTGACCACGTCGCTGGCGGCGTTTCTCTACACGCTGCTGCCCAACGACACCGACCTGACCGTGTTCCGCCAGCATCGCGTCGCCGGCCTCAACTTCGCCTTCATCGGCGGCGCCCCCTTCTACCACACGCCGTACGACAACCTTGCCAACTCCTCGCCGGCCAGCCTGCAGCACCAGGGGGCCAATGCGATGGCCGCGATCACCGGCCTGGCGGGCGCCGACATCGATCACCCGCGGCGCGGCAACCTGGTGTTCTTCGACGTGCTCAGCATGGGTGTGGTGCGCTGGCCGGTCGGCTGGTGCCTGTGGATGGCGGTCCTGGCCCTGGTGGTGCTCATCGGCACGATCGTGGCGGCGGTGCGCGCCCGCGCGCTGAGCGGCAGCGACCTGGTGCTGGGCCTGCTGGTGGTGCCGGTGACGTTGCTCGTCACCACGCTGGCTGCCTTCGGCATCTCGCTGGGGCTCGGGGCCACCGGCGCCTTCGCTGCCGTCTTGTGGCTGGCGCATCCGCTGCCCGCCCTGGCGGCGTTCTGGCTGCTCGGCCTTGCCGTGGTGGCGGCGCTGGCGATCGCGCTCGGCCGCCGTGGCGAGCCGCTGGGGCTGTGGGCGGGCGTATGGACCTGGTGGGCGCTGCTGGCGCTGGTGCTGTCGGTGGTGGCGCCGGCCACCAGCTATCTGTTCGCCCTGCCGGCACTGATCGCCGCCGTGTGCGGCGCGGCCTTCGGCATCTGGCGCGTGCAGCCGGCCGGCGCCGAGCCCACTCCGCCCGGCGTCGCCTTGGCGGTGATCGTGCCGAGCGTGGTGGCGGCGCTGCTCTGGTTCAGCGTCCTGCCCGCGATCTATGCGGGCATCGGCGTGCCGGTGCTGCCGGTGATCTCGGCCCTGGTCGCGATCGCCCTGACCACCGCGGCGCCGCTGATCACGGCCGGCGGCACGCTCGGCCGGCGCCTGTGGCAGCCGGCACTGGCGTTGACCCTGGTGGCGGTGGTGGTGGCGCTGCCGCAACCGCGCTACTCGCCGTCGTCGCCGCAGCGCACGACCTTGGTCTTCTTCCAGGATGCCGACGCGGCCAAGGCCAGGTGGGTGGTGGGCAGCCAGGGGCCGGTCCCGGCGGCGGTCCTGCAGGCCGCATCGTTCGGAAAACCCGGTCCTGCCTTCCCCTGGTCGCAGGCGAGCGCGCTCACCCGCTGCGCTGACGCTCCGTCGCTCGCCGCCGCGACCGGTCCCGAGCTGCAGCTGCTGGGCAGCTCCGTCGTCGACGGCAAGCGCCACGTGAAGCTGCGGCTGATCTCGCACCGCGACGCTCGCTCCATCACCCTCTGGGTGCCGGCCGCGGCGCGCGTCTCGTCGGTCGCCATCGACGGCCACGAGGTGCCCGCCAGCGGCTCCAAGTCCGCGCCCAGCTTCAACGCCGGCGACTGGCGCTCGTTCAGCGACGTCACCCTGGCGCCGGCCGGCTGCCAGGTCGAAGTGGTCCTCGACGACCTGGCGACGCACGACTGGTACGTCGTCGACAGCACCCCCGGCCTGCCTGCCGGCGGCGCCGCCCTGATCGCCGCGCGGCCCCCGTCGGCGGTGCCGATGCAGAACGGCGACGTCACCCTGGTGGCGCACAAGGCGGCCATCTAACGTCGCGCTGCAAGATGATTTGACGATGAGGCATCCGTATGCGTTAAAATAAAAAGAACCAGTGATTGCTGAGGAGACATCGGCGACGGCTGCCGCGAGTCAGGGTCGCGCCGCAGGGCCGAGAGGGCATAGGGGCGCCATGAGGTTTGGCATACCGCGGTTGCTGCTGGGCGTGATCTTGCTGGCGGTGGTCGCAGCGGGCGGCGGGGCGGCGCAGGCCCAGACCGCCTACCTGGTGACGGATCTGAGCCCGGGAGAAGGCGGCGGCGCCGGCTCCAACCCGGTCGCCCTCATGCCGGCGGGCAACCGCCTGTTCTTTATCGCCGAGCCCTCGGATGGCATTCAGGGGTTTGGAACGGCGGAACTGTGGGTCACCGACGGCACCGCGGCAGGCACCCAGCGCCTGCCGGCACCGTGCGCCGGGATCCTCTGCGGTCTCTCGTTCGTGGCCAGCCTGGGCAATCTCCTGTTCTACATCGACGACTCGCAGCTCTGGCGCTCCGACGGCACGCGAGCCGGCACCTTCCTGCTTACGGATGCCGTGGGGGGCGGCTATCCCACCTACCCCAGCCCGTTCGCGGTGCTCGGCGGAGTGCTGTACTTCATCACCTACCAATACGAGCACTCGTCCCCGGAGCCCTCGGAGCAGCTGTGGCGCTCCGACGGCACGGTTGCCGGGACCTACCTGGTCGCCGACGTCGGACCGGGTCTGTACTTCTTCCATCAGGACGTGCTGGTCGTCGCCGGGAACAAGGTGTTCTTCGCGGCACCGCTCGACACCGGGGAGGCCCTCTGGTCGAGCGACGGCACCGCGCAGGGCACCGCACCGGTGACCTCTCAGCAGCAGGCACCGGCGCTGCTGACCGCGGCCGGCGGCCGGGTGTTCTTCGTCACCGCGGCGCCCGGCTCGCCGAGCGCGCTGTGGGTGAGCGACGGCAGCGCGGGCGGCACGCGATCGGTCAGCCCGGCGCCCGGCGCCCTCTGGATTGCCGCCACCGGCGACGATGTGATCTTCGCCGCGCCGGACGCCGCTCAACTGCCGCAGATCTGGCAGAGCGACGGCACGCCGGCCGGCACTCGGCAGGTCACCTCCGGGAGCGGCTTCGGCCTGCTGAACGACCCTGCCCAGGTCGCGGCGATCGGTGCCCGGCTGGTCTTCGTGGGCGCTGGCAAGCTGTGGGCCGCCGCCCTCGGGTCCACCGGACCACCCACCAGCCTCTGCGGCGCCGGCGGTTGCGGTCCGCTCGACCAGTACACGCGGTTGTCGAATCTCGGTAGCCGCGTCGCCTTCCTCGACGGCAGCTCCGACGCCGGCTATGGGCTGTGGGCCAGCGATGGCACCCCGGCAGGCACTCTGCAGCTTGAGGAGGCCTGTCCAGGCTTCTGCTTCTCACCGCCGCTGGCGACCCAGGCGGGCAACGCCCTGTTCTTCGGCGTGGCGGACGGCAATCAAGATTTCGATCAGCTGTGGCGCAGCGACGGCACGCCGGCGGGCACCGGCCGCTTCGCCGCCCCGCTGCTGAGCAGCGAAGTCACGGCTCCTCCCGTGGTGGCGGTGCTGCAGAACAACGTCTTCTTCGCCGCCACCGACGGCACCGGCAACTCCTCCTTTCCCCCCTACGAGCTCTGGGAGAGCGACGGCACCCCGGCAGGAGCGCGCCAGCTCACCGACGCCACCGACCCGCTGAGCTCTTCGCCCTCCAACCTGACGGCGATCGGCGACCAGGTGTTCTTCACGGCCACTGCCGATCTCACCGTCTGGCGCAGTGCCGGCACCGCCGCCAGCACGCAGATGCTGCCGGTTTCGCCGGTGGCGGGCGCCCCTGTGGTGGCCGGCTTCGGCGGTGTCGTGTTCGTCAGCGCCTCCGGCGGCCCGCTGCAGCTCTGGCGGTCCGACGGGACGGCCGCCGGCTCGGTGCAGCTGACCGACTTCAGCTCGGCACTCGCGCCGTCCCAGACGGTCGCCCCGGTCGCCGCCGGCGGGCAGGTGTACTTCCTGGCCATCCTCGACTCCGGTGGCGGTTCCATCTGGAAGAGCGACGGCACCCCGGCGGGGACGGTGTTATGGCTCGAGCTGCCGGCAGCGATCTCCCAGGTGACGGGACTGGCGGTTGCCGGCAACGATCTCTATATCGTGACCGGCGGCGCGGGTGTGTGGAAAAGCGACGGCACGCTGGGCGGGACGGTGCAGCTGACCCCCTTCCCAGCTCCTGTGCCGGTCGGCGGCGCTCCCACCTTCCTGGCGCTCGACGGCCTGGTCTACTTCGTCGCCACGGACGAGCAGGACAACGCCAGCACGCATCTCTATCGAACCGACGGCACGGCGGCCGGCACCGCCGTGGTGCAGGCGGGCGCGGTCTCGTTCGGCGACGTCACCGACCTGCTCGGCGTCGGCGGGACGCTCTACTTCTTCGCCGACGCGCCCGACTTCTCGAGCCGCGACCTCTGGCGCACCGACGGCACCGCGGCGGGCACCCAGGTTCTGGGCAAGTTCAGCGACGGCATCGGTGGCGAGCGGCTGCCGGGCGGTCTGATCCTCTTCGGCAACGGTCTGGCCTTCTACGCCGACGACGACGTGCACGGCTCGGAGCTGTGGGTCTCCGACGGCACCGCCGCCGGCACCCGGTTGGTCAGCGACATCCAGCCGGGCAGCCTGGGCTCCAACCCGAGCGGCCTGGCCGCGGCCGGTGCGCGGCTGTACTTCGCGGCCGACGACGGCATCCACGGCAACGAGCTGTGGGAGAGCGACGGCACCGCGGCGGGCACCCGCCTGGTGCAGGACATCAACCCCGGCCCCGCCCCCTCGAACCCGTCGGGGATGATCGCCGCCGGCAGCCTGCTGTTCTGGAGCGCCGACGACGGCCTCACCGGCCAGGAGCTGTGGGCGCTGCCGCTCGCCGGTCCCGCGGGGTGCGCGCCTGGGGCGACGGCCCTCTGCCTGGCCGGCAACCGCTTCAAGGTCGAGGCGTTCTGGCGCGACTTCCAGGGCAACAGCGGCGCCGGCCAGGCCAAGCCGTTGACCGGCGACACCGGCACCTTCTGGTTCTTCAGCCCGGACAATGTCGAGGTGGTCGTCAAGGTCCTGGACGGCAGGGCGATCGACGGCGACTTCTGGGTGTTCTACGGCGCGCTCTCGAACGTCGAGTACTCGATCACCGTCACCGACACCGTGACCGGCCTGACCAAGCGCTACCTCAACCCCCTGGGCGAGCTGGCGAGCGTCGGCGACACCACCGCCTTCGGCCCCACGGGAGCCACCGCGATCGGCGGGACGCCGGCAGGGACGGCGGCCACGCCGGCGCAGCAGGCGGCCGGGCTGGCCGGCACGTCCAGGCAGGCGCCTGGAGCGAGCGCGACCAGGACCGTGACCGCCGCCAGATCCGCCATGCCCGCGCCCGAAGCGCCCGAGGCGGCCGGCGGCAGCTGCCAGCCGGGGCCGCTGCAGCTGTGCCTGAACGGCGGCCGCTTCGCGGTGAGGGCGCGCTGGACGGACTTCAACGGCAACAGCGGCGTCGGCAGCGCGGTCGGGCTCAGCGGCGAGACCGGATACTTCTGGTTCTTCAGCGCCGGCAATGTCGAGACGGTGCTGAAGGTGATCGACGGGCGCAGCGTGAACGGCCACTTCTGGGTGTTCTACGGCGCGCTGTCGGACGTGCAGTACACGCTGATCGTCACCGACACCAGGACCGGCTTGAAGAAGACCTACACCAATCCGGCCGGCCAGTTCGCCAGCGTCGCCGACACCGCGGCGTTCTGAGCCGGCCGGCGCGCGCAGACGAGGAGGACCGATGGGGACCCCGAGGCGAAGGCGCAGGCTGGCTCTGCTCGGCTTGACGTCGCTGCTCTGGCTTGGCGCCGGCGCGGCTGGCGCCAGGGCGCAGACCGCCTCCCTGGTCGTGGACCTGAGCCCGGGCGAGGGGGCCAACGAAGGATCCTCTCCGTCCCAGGCGCTCGCCGCCGGCAACCGGCTGTTCTTCCTGGCGAACCCCGCGTTGGTCGACCAGCGGAGCACCGAGGAGCTGTGGGTGACCGACGGCACCGCCGCCGGCACGCAGCAGCTGCCCGACCCCTGCACCGACAACTTCTGCGGGAACGGCTCGCAGCTGGTCGCCGCCGTGGGTGGTCTCGCCTTCCTCGCAGAGACGCCACCCGAGGGTCCGGCGCTGTGGCGGACCGACGGCACCCGGGCGGGGACGTTCCCGCTGCCTGTGGCCGCCAGCGGCCTCGGCCTTGCGACGCTCGGCAGCAACCTCTACCTGATCTCCTACGCCGAGAACGGCCCCGTGCAGGTGCAGCTCTGGCGCACCGACGGGACGGTGGCGGGAACCAGCGTGATCGCCAATCTCCAGACCCCCCAGGCCGGGCTTCCCGCCACGACGCTGCTTGCCGCCGGCGGGAAGCTCTTCTTCCTGCAGCAAGAGCCGTCGAACGGCGGCTTCCTCGACCTCTGGGCAAGCGATGGCACGGCACAAGGCACGGCCCTGGTCAGCAGCCTCGGCACGACGGAGGTGAGCTCGCTCACCGTGGCCGGGAACCGGCTCTTCTTCGTCGCCTCACCGCCGCCCAGCTACTCCACCAGCCAGCTCTGGGTGAGCGACGGCACCAGTGCAGGCACCAGGCTGGTGACGCCACAGACGTTCTCCTCGATGGCATGGCTCAAGGCGGAGGGCGACCAGCTCTACTTCGAGGCCGACGACGGCACCCACGGACCGCAGATCTGGCGCAGCGATGGCACCGCGGCGGGCACGCAGCAGCTCACCGCGGTCGCGAGCTCCTTCAACCTCCCCGGCGCCGGTGGGCTCGCGGTAGCCGGCGGCAAGGTGGTGCTGGTCGGCGGCACCGCCCTGGGGAGCTACAGCCTGTGGGTGGTCGCGCCGGGGGCGGCCGGCGCGGTCGCCGATCTCTGCCCCGGCGGCGGCTGTGGCTACCTCACCTTCGACTCCACCCTGCTCGAGGCCGGCAGCCGCGTGCTCTTCGCCATCTCGCCCGGCGAAGCCAGCTTCGACGACTCCTTGTGGGCCACCGACGGCACTCCTGGCGGCACCGTGCCGCTGATCGACTGCTCCGGCGGCTGTTTTGCCGGGTCGTCGGGCCCGTTCCTGGCCGGCGGCACGTTGTACTTCACGGTGCAGGAGAGCGACGGCATGATACGGCTCTGGCGCACCGACGGCACCGCCGGGGGCACCGCGCGGGTTGCCCCGACGCCGCTCGACCCCTTCGCATCGCTGCTGCTCGCCAGCCTTCCGGGCAAAGTGTTCTTCAGCGCCCCTGGCCAGCCGGGAGACTCTTCCTTCGAAGACGAGCTCTTCGTCAGCGACGGCACGGTGGCCGGCACGCTCCAGCTCACCGCTACCACCGATCCCCTGTCGTCCTCGCCGGCAGGCCTGATTGCCGCGGGCAGCGAGCTGTTCTTCACCGCTTCGTCCTCCCTCAACCCGGCGACGTTCTGGCGCAGCGCCGGAACCGCCGCCAGCACCATGCCGGCGGCGGGGTCGCCGGCGCCAGGTACGCCTGCGCCGGTGGCCGCCTTCGGGGGGCTGGTCTACCTGCAGTATTCCGACGCCTCGTTGCAGCTGTGGCGATCCGACGGCACCGCGGCCGGCACGCTGGCGCTGACCAGTTTCAGCGTGCCCCAGGCGGCGGCGCCGGTCGCACCGGTGGCCTGCGGCACGGGCGTCTGCTTCGCGGTCGTGACGGTGGGCGGCGGCGGGGCCGTGTGGCGGAGCGACGGCACCCGGCAGGGAACCGGCCAGCTCTTCACCCTGCCCGTCACGGTGCGCGGAATCGAGCGGCTGGCGGTGCTCGGCAACGACTACTACCTGGAAGTCGACAACCAGTCCGGCGGCATCGACTTCTGGCACAGCGACGGCACCGCGGGCGGCACCGATCAGCTGACCGACTTTCAGAGCGGGCGCGGGGACCCGAGCGTCGACCCGGGGTTCGTGCGTCTCGGCAGCCGGGTCTACTTCATCGCCGGCGAAACGCTGTGGCAGACCGACGGCACGCGGGCCGGCACGGTCCAGTTCCAGTTCGGCGACAACGTCTTCATCGACGTGTCCCAGCTGGTGGGCGCCGGCGGGGCGCTGTACCTCTTCGCCGACGAAGGGGTGATCAACTTCGGTCTCTGGCGCACCGACGGCACCGCCGCGGGCACGTCGTTGCTCCACCCCTTCCAGGGAGGTTCCAACGTGGGGGCCCACACCGGCGGGCTGACGCCTTTCGGCAACGGCTTCGCCTTCTACGGCGACGACGGCGTTCACGGTTCCGAGCTATGGTTCACCGACGGCACGCCGGGCGGCACCCGGATGGTCAGCGACATCCAGCCGGGCAGCCTGGGCTCGAATCCCACCGGCCTGGTGGTGGCCGGCGGGCAGCTGTACTTCGCTGCCGACGACGGCACCCACGGCAACGAGCTGTGGCAGAGCGACGGCACCGCCGCGGGCACCCGCCTGGCGCAGGACATCAACCCCGGCCCCAACTCCTCGAACCCGTCGGGAATGACCGTGGCGGGCGGCCTGCTGTTCTGGAGCGCCGACGACGGCCTCACCGGCCAGGAGCTGTGGGCGCTGCCGCTTGCCGGTGCTGCGCGGTGCGCGCCGTCGGCGACGGCCCTCTGCCTGGCCGCCAACCGCTTCAAGGTCGAGGCGTTCTGGCGCGACTTCCAGGGCAACAGCGGCGCCGGCCAGGCCAAGCCGTTGACCGGCGACACCGGCACCTTCTGGTTCTTCAGCCCGGACAATGTCGAGGTGGTCGTCAAGGTCCTGGACGGCAGGGCGATCGACGGCGACTTCTGGGTGTTCTACGGCGCGCTCTCGAACGTCGAGTACTCGATCACCGTCACCGACACCGCGACCGGCCTGACCAAGCGCTACCTCAACCCCCTGGGCGAGCTGGCGAGCGTCGGCGACACCACCGCCTTCGGCCCCACGGGAGCCACCGCGATCGGCGGGACGCCGGCAGGGACGGCGGCCACGCCGGCGCAGCAGGCGGCCGGGCTGGCCGGCACGTCCGGGCAAGCGCCTGCGAGCGCGACCAACACCGTGACCGCCGCGAGGTCCGCCACGCCCGCGCCCGAGGCGCCCGAGGTGTCCGAGGCGGCTGCGGCGGCCGGCGGCGGCTGCCAACCGGGGCCGCTGCAGCTGTGCTTGAACGGCGGCCGCTTCGCGGTGAGGGCGCGCTGGACGGACTTCAGCGGCAACAGCGGCGTCGGCACCGCGGTCGGGCTGAGCGGCGAGACCGGATATTTCTGGTTCTTCAGCGCCGGCAATGTCGAGACGGTGTTGAAGGTGATCGACGGGCGCAGCGTGAACGGCCACTTCTGGGTGTTCTACGGCGCGCTGTCGGACGTGCAGTACACGCTGATCGTCACCGACACCGTGACCGGCTTGAAGAAGACCTACACCAATCCGGCCGGCCAGTTCGCCAGCGTCGCCGACACGGCCGCGTTCTGACGCCGCACCCGGCGTCGGTCTGGGGCGTGACCTCGGCGGCGGGGGCCTGTGCGCCAGGAATAATCGAAGAAGAAGCTGATTGCGCTGGAGGCCGCGGTGGCCATGCGGCGGGTAGGGGAAGGATTGCTACGGCCGCCGTGGAGCCACGGCGGCCGAGGTAGAGCGGACCGCGGGGCTACGGCTACTTGCTGCCTTTGGCTGGCGGGGCGGTGGCGGCGGTGATCTGGTCGACGGCGATCTTGTCGCCGGTGACGGTGCCGGTCACGGTGACTTCGTCGCCGGTGAACTTCTTGGCCAGGTCCTGGCGGTCGAGGTGGTAGATCTTCTTGTCGGCGCTGTTGAGCAGGACCAGGGGGCTGCCCTTTTCGGCGCACTTGATGGCGCAGTTCTTGTGGTCGGCGCTGTGCCCCTTGACGCCGCACGCTTCGTCGGTGATCCAGCCGCTCCAGCTGGCGGCCGACGCGACTGCGGGAAGGGCCAGCAGGCAGAGTACAGCCAGACACGCCATCGCCGCGATCGATCTCTTCATGGCAACCTCCAGACGCTAAGAGTGGGTGGTGGTGCTAGGTTCAAGTCGGTACGGAAAGTTGAGTTTAGTCTATCATGGCGAGCGCCTGACCGGCCGTGGCGCACGGCTGGGCGGGCCGCCGCCACCGACCCCTCCCGATGCCCAACTACCGCCTCACCCTTGAATACGAGGGCACGCGCTATCACGGATGGCAGGAGCAGCAGAACGCGCGCTCGATCGCCGGCGAGCTGCGGCGGGCGCTGCAGGAGGCGCTGGGCGAGGGCAATGCGCTCAAGGAGCTGGGGGGAGCGGGGCGCACCGACGCCGGCGTCCACGCCCTGGCTCAGACGGCCCACCTGCGCCTGGCGCGGGCTGTCGATCCGGCGGCGCTGCGGCGCCAGGTCAACGACCTGCTGCCCGCCGACGTCCACGTGTTGGGCCTGTTGCCGGCTGCCGCCGACTTTCATGCGCGCCATTCGGCGCTTGCCCGCTCCTACGTCTACCAGGTTTCGCGCCGGCGCACGGCGCTGGCCAAGCGCTTTGTCTGGTGGGTGAAGCGGCCGCTGGACCCAAGCCGCATGGCGGCTGCCGCGGCGCTGCTGCCGGGCCGCCACGATTTCCAGCTTTTCTGCGAGCGCCCCGCCGATCAGCCGAGCACCATCGTGGTGGTGGAGCGGGCCGAGGTGGTGGAGGCCGGCTCGCTCATCCTGGTCCGCCTGGTGGCCTCCCACTTCCTGTGGAAGATGGTCCGCCGCGTCACCGGCGCGCTGGTCCGCGTCGGCACCGGCGAGCTGCCGGCAGGCGATTTCGCCGCCCTGCTCGCGGGTGGTGGTGGTGGTGGTGGCAGGTCGGCCGGACTGCGGCCGGCCGAGTGGACGGCGCCGCCTTCGGGGCTGTTTCTGGAGCGGGTGCTGTATCCGGGCGATCCGCCGCTGCCTGGGCTGGCCGCAACCCCGCCTGCCGCACCCGTCCTGAGCGAGTAGGCGTCCCCAAAAAAACAACCGCCCCCTCCCGCCGAAGGGCGGGAGGGGGCGGGGGAAGAGGGTCGGCTGCCGGTGGCCTACTGGCAGTCGGTGACGGTCACATCGTCCAGGAACCAGCCGGTGCTCACGTTCGAGCAGTCGGTGATCGTGGTGAAGCCGATGTAGAGCGTCTTGCCGGCGCAACCGGCGCTGCCGCCGGAGATCGCGTTGCAGACCGTGTCGAGGTTGACCACGGTGTTGACGAACGAGCTCTGCGAGCCGGTGAACACCGTCGTTCCGGCGGCTCCGGCCGGCGGGCACGCGGCGTTGATGGTGCCGTTGTAGGACGAGCCCGAGATGATGGCCGAGGCCGGCACCAGAGTGTAGTTGGTGCCGTCGACCGACACGGCGACGGTGCCGCCGTCGTAGCCGGTTTCGAAGCCGTAGTGGTGCCAGAACGACAGCCGCGTGGTGCCGCCGGTCGAAGCGACCGCGATGCCCGTCGCGCCCTTGGGCTGCGCGAAGGAGAAGCGGTTGTTGCCGTAGTCGGCGGTGCAGGTGGTGCCGCCGAAGCGGAAGATGTGGGTGCCGTCGTGGGCGGTACAGGCCTGGATGCCGCGCCAGTCGACCGTGCTGCCGCCGGAGACGAAGATTCCGGTGGTCCAGTCGGACAGGCCCGAGCCGGTCTCGAAGTTATTGGTGTAGAGCGTCGTGTTGGTGCAGCTGGAGCAGGCCGAGGTGGTGGTCGAGGCCTGGCTGGAGTTGCCCGACGAGCAGCTGCCGTTGCTGGCGGTCACGACGTAGTAGTAGGTCGTGTTGCAGGACAGGCCGGTGTCGGCGAACGACGTGGTGGTGGAGGTGCCGACGGACGTGTACGGCCCGCCGTTGGTGGTCGAGCGCAGGATCGTGTAGGAGGTGGCGCCGCTGGACGCGGTCCACGACACGGTGGCGGTCGTCTGGCCGGTCGCCGTGGCGCCGACGCCGGTCGGTGCCGCCGGCGGCGTGCAGGTGGAAGAGGTCACGGTCAGGGTGACCGTGGTGTTGTGGGTGGTGCCGCCGCCGGTGCCGGTGATGGTGATCGTGTAGTTGCCGGTGACGGTGGTCGACGCGACGGTGAACGTCGCCGTCGAGGTGCCCGAACCCGGAGCGGCGATCGGGTTGGGGCTGAAGCCGACGGTCACGCCGGTGGGCTGGCCGGCGGCCGACAGCGTGATGGCGTTGTTGAAGCCGCCCGACACCGTGGTGGTGACCGTCGAGTGGCCCGAGCTGCCCTGCACCACCGAAACCGACGTCGGCGACGCCGAAATGGTGAAGTTCGGGCTGGCGGTGCCGCCCCAGTTGTTGATCAGCACGGTGCCGTCGACCGAGCCGACGCCGGTGCACAGGTCGTAGCCGGTGCCGGCGCTGTAGCCGGTGACGCCCGGCACGCTGTTGTTGCCGCTGGTGATGTCGTGGAACACCGCGGTGCCGCCGCTGCCGTACTGCGCGGTCGCCAGCGGGTAGAGGACGGTGTTGGCGTTGCCCTGGCGGGCGCCGGTCTTCTGGTTGATCAGGGTCATGATGCCGGCGAACGACGGCGACGCCGCCGAGGTGCCGCCCACCGCCGCAAGGCCGGTGGTGCCGGTGGTGTGGCCCTGGATGATCAGGTAGCCGTCGTGGCCCGCGGCGGACAGGGAGATGTCAGGGATGTCGCGCACGCCGTCGGCCGGGACGCCCGGCGCCGACTGCCAGGAGGGCTTGGTGTAGGTCGAGCTCTTGCCGCCGCCGGTCGACCACAGGTCCGAGCCGCCGGAGACGGTGCCGGACTCGTTCCACACCACTTCCGGGATGTAGGACAGCGCCGAAGCCTGGGTGGTGGCATTGTTGGTCGAGGACCAGTAGGTGCTGGGGTTGGCGGTGTCGTTGAACTCGGTGCCGCCGACGCAGACGTTGAAGGGCGTCGAGCAGAGGCCCGAAACCGCCAGGCCGGTGCCGGTGGTGTCGCCGCCCGCGTCGCAGCCCGAAGCGCCGGCGTCGCCGGCCGACACGTTGGAGGTGATGCCCTCGGTCGCGGCCTGCGACCACAGGCTGTTGTAGAACGACAGCTCGGTCGAGCCCATGTCCGCTTCGCAGCTGCCGAAGCTGGTGCTCATGACCGGCGCCACGTTGTTGTCGACGATGTACTGCGCCGAAAGGTCGACGCCGTCGGTGGTGGTCGTGGACTTCGAGATGACCATGTCGACCGTGGCGCCCTTGGCCACCGCGCCCGACCATTCGACGTCCAGGTCGGCTTCGGTCTCTTCGCCGCCGCCCAGGTCGCCCGGGTCGGTGCCGTTGTGGATGAAGGTGGGGGTGTTGGCCGGCAGGCCGAACAGGCTGCGGAAGTAGGTCACGTCAGCGGTGGCGATGTCGGTGCGCGCGACGATGGCGACCGCTTCGCCGGTGCCGGTGGTGCCGGCCGTATAGGCGGTGTTCAGGTCGTAGATCGTTGCGAAGTCGGCCGGGGCCAGGTAGTGGCTGGTGCCGGTGGTGTAGTCCGGGTCGACCTGCTTGACGCCGTAGTGCAGCGCCTTGCGCGGGAAGCTGTGCAGGGTGACGATGCCGTTGACCAGGCTGGCGATGGCGCGCGGCACGGACGGGTCGATGGTGTTGGCGTGACGGACGACGCCATCCACCTTGAAGTCGTGGATTTCAGTGCCGAAGGCCTCTTCCACCTGGCCGGCGGTGCCGGAGAAGTTGACCCAGCCGCGGCCGTGGGCCACTTCGTCGACGGTGAAGCCGTGGCTGGTCAGCCAGTTGACCACGCTCTGCAGGTCGTTGTCGCCGATGCCGAAGCGGGCGCCGAACTGCTCGGGGGTCAGCCACTGGTGGTACTGCGGGGACGCCGGGTTGTGCAGATTGTCGAGCAGCTGCACCAGGTCGGCCTGCGCTCCGGGACGCAGCGCCAGCGACATGATCATGCGCTCCATCGGCAGGCTGGGATCGGTGCGGCCGATCTCGAACTGCCCGCGCGCCAGCTTGTTGACGTTGTTGTGCAGGACGACCCGGTCCGCCTCGTTGATCGCGTTGGGCGCGACGGCGGCAGCGCCGGACCGGGCGAAGGCCAGACCCTGGACCAAAAGTACCAGGACCACGGCCAGCCGGGTAAATAGCGGCAGGATTCGACGGTCAGTCATTGAACGACCTCCTCCAAGAGGTTTGGGCACACGCAGCCGCTCCGCCGCATTGCGGAGATCGGCATCAAGAACAGTAAACAAGAGTTACCGGATGAGCGCTGGTACTCGACTACGCAATCGCGCACAGCTTATACAGGGTCGCGAACCTAGCGACTTTCTCGACCGGTGTCAAGCTTGCGGAATGCACCTTCTGCAGAGTGGGGTGCGCGCGTGTAGCGAAATGTTGACAAAGACGATGAACTTTGATGGCGGGCCGCGAATGGCGGCAGCCCGGCAGGAAGCCAGGCGGGTCGCGGGCTTCCGCACCCGCGCCGCGGCGGCGAGGTGGTTCCAGACTGCGAGGGCGGCGAGGCTTCGAGGCGGTCTAGGCTTCGAGGCCGGCGACCAGGCTGCCGAAGCGGGCGGGGTCGACGTTGCCTCCCGACAGGACGACGCCGATGCGGCGGCCGGCGACGTCGGGGACCTTGGCGTGGAGAAGCGCCGCAAAGGCGGCGGCGCCGCCGGGCTCGACCACCAGCTTCATGCGCGAGGCGAGCAGCGCCATGGCCTGGCGCAGCTCCAGGTCGGTGACGGTGGTGATCCCCTCGGCCAGGGCGGCGACGATGGGGAAGGTCCGTTCGCCCGGATGGGTGGTCTGCAGGGCGTCGGCGATGGTCACCGGCACCGGGATGGTGACCGGCTTGCCGGCGGCGAGCGACTGCTGCATGTCGTTGCCGGCCTCGGGCTCCACGCCGTGGATGCGCAGCCGCGGCTGCAGGCCGCGCCCGGCGACCGCGATCCCCGACAGCAGGCCGCCGCCGCCGCAGGGGGCGACCAGCAGATCCAGATCCGGCACGTCTTCGAGCAGCTCCAGGGCGAGCGTGCCCTGGCCGGCGATCACCGCTTCGTCGTCGAAGGGGGGCACCAGCACGGCCTGCCGCTCTGAGACGATGCGCCGCGCGATCGCCTCGCGGTCCTCGGTCGCGCGGTCGTAGAGCACCACCGAGGCGCCGTAGCCTTCGGTCGCCGCCACCTTGAGCGCCGGAGCGTCGGACGGCATCACGATCGTCGCCGGCATCGCCAGCTCGCGTGCCGCCAGCGCCACCGCCTGGGCGTGGTTGCCCGAGGAGAACGCGACCACGCCGCCGACGCGCTGGGCGGCGGAAAGCTGGGTGAGCCGCGAGAAGGCGCCGCGCGCCTTGAAGGCGCCGATGCGCTGAAAGATCTCGCACTTGAAGAACAGCCGGCATCCCAGGCGCTGGTCGAGCTGGTGTGAGGTGAGGACCGGCGTGCGATGGACGTGCGCGGCGATGCGCTCGCGCGCCGCGCGGACGTCGGCCAGGGTGACCGGAAGAGGCGGGTTGGTCATCTCGCTCCCATGCCGGGGAAGGTTCCCGGACGCGGCGTCGATTCTATCCGGCCTTGCGGCGCCGCCTGCGGCGCGCGATACTCGTGGCTCAACTGCAGGCAGACTTTGGGGGAAGAGACGATGACGACTCGGACGGCGTGGCGTTGGTCGCGAAGGCTGGCCCTGGCTTGTCTGTGCCTGGGGGCGGCGAGCGTGGTGGCGGTGGCGCAGGACCCGGCGGTGGTGGCGCCGAAGGTGATCAAGGTGAAGCTCGACAACGAGCGCGTGCGGGTGCTGGAAGACATCAGCAATCCCGGCGACGTCGAGCCGATGCACTCGCACCCGGCCAACATCGTGTATGTGATCACCGGCGGCAAGGTGCGCTTCACCTTCCCCGACGGCACGACCAAGGAGGCCGAGCTCAAGGCGGGCGACACCCTGTTCCGCGACCCGGTCACCCATGCCGCGGCCAATATCGGCAAGACCCAGGTGCACCTGATCATCGTCGAGCTCAAGAAGCCCTGACGGCCGGGCGGGCGTCGCCGCCCTGCGGATCGTTGCCGCCGGCCGCGGCCGCCGGTGCGGTCGGCCCGCGGGCGGCCGTCGCGGCCTGGTGCCGCGGCGGCTGGCGCAGCCTGGCAGCGGGCGGCGCTGATAGACTCGCGCCGCCAAAAGGGAGAGCGACGATGAGTGAGACGATCCGTATCCGCAGTTACGTCGAGGACCGTTGGGTGGACGGGGAGGGCCAGGGGGCGCGGCTGCTCAACCCGGCGACCGAAGAGCTGCTCGCCACCGCCTCGACGCAGGGGATCGACCTCGGCGCCGCTCTGGCCCACGCCCGCGCCGTCGGCGGCGCCAACCTGCGGCGGTTGGGCTTTGCCGCGCGCGCCCAGCTGCTCAAGCGGCTGGGCGGGGTGATGCGCGAGCATCGCGACGAGCTGCTCGACCTGGCGATGCGCAACGGCGGCAACACCAAGTCCGACGCCAAGTTCGACGTCGACGGCGCGAGCGGTGCGATCCTCTATTACGCCGGCCTGGGCGCCACCCTGGGCGATGGCCAGGCGCTGGCGGCGGGCGACGGGGTGGGGCTGTCGCGCACGACGCCGCTCTGGGGCCAGCACGTCTGGCTGCCGCTGCGCGGCGCGGCGGTGCTGATCAACGCCTACAACTTTCCCGCCTGGGGCTTCGCCGAAAAGATGGCGTGCGCGCTGCTGGCCGGCATGCCGGTGGTGGTCAAGCCGGCGACGCAGACCGCGCTGGTGGCCTGGCGCATCGCCGAGCTGTTCGTCCAGAGCGGCGTCCTGCCGCCCGGCGCCTGGACGTTCCTGGCCGGGCCGGCCGGCGACCTGCTGGACCACCTGGAGGCCCAGGACGTCCTGGCCTTCACCGGTTCGGCGACGACCGGCAGCCATCTGCGCACGCACCCGCGCGTGCTGGCCAAGGGGGTGCGGGTCAACGTCGAAGCCGACTCGCTCAACGCCGTCGTGCTGGGGGCCGACGCCCAGCCGGGCTCGCCCACCTGGGACCTGTGCGTGCGCGAGGTGGCGCATGAAATGACGCAGAAGACCGGCCAGAAGTGCACCGCCACGCGCCGCTTCCTGGTGCCTGCCGAGCGCCTTGTGGCAGCCCGCCAGGCCCTGGTCGAGCGGCTGGCGGCGGTGCACGTCGGCGACCCCTTCGCCGCGCAGGTCACCATGGGGCCGCTGGTCAGCGCGGCGCAGCGCGACAGCGTGCGCGAGGGGGTGGCGGCGCTGGCGCGCGAAGCGGAGATCGTGTTCGGCGACGCGGCGCAGCCGGTCCGCCACGACGGCGGCGACCCGGCGGTCGGCTTCTTCGTCTCGCCGGTGCTGCTCGCCGTGCCGGCGGGTACCGCCGCGGCAGGCGCCGGCGCGCGCGACTCGCAGGTCCATGGCCGCGAGGTGTTCGGGCCGGTCGCCACGCTGATCCCCTACGACGGCACGGCGGATGGGGCAGCGGCCCTGGTGGCCCTGGGCGAAGGGTCGCTGGTGTCCAGCGTGTATTCGGACGACGCCGGCCTGGTGCGCGACCTGCTGCTCGGCATGGCGCCCTACAACGGCCGCCTGACCGTCGGCTCGGCGGCAACCGCCCCTGAGTCGTGGAGCCCCGGCGCGGTGTTTCCGGCGCTGCTGCACGGCGGCCCCGGCCGCGCCGGCGGCGGCGAGGAGCTGGGCGGGCTGGCCGGCGTCCACCGCTACATGCAGCGCACGGCGCTGCAGGGCGCCAGGCCCCTGGTCGAAGCGGTCTTTGCCGGCGCCGCCGTGGAGCCGGCGAGCGTCAGCTGACGCCGGCCCCTGGCCTACGGCCGCGGCAGGACCGGCGCGGCAGGTGGCGGAACGTCGCGCGCCGGCGAGCGTTAGGATGATCAGACTGCCATTTGCACTGCCAAAGGAGGGAGTCGTGACAAAAATGCTCGCTGCCTGCGCGGCTGCGGCGCTGTTGCTGCTCGCCGGTCCGATGCGCGCCCGCGCCGCCGACAAGAGCGACGGCGACGACGCCAAGAAGGCGCACGCCGAAGCTCCCCAACCCGAATCGTCGGTCACCCAGCATCAGGCGGTGATCGGCGGCAAGCCGATCCGCTACACCGCGACCGCCGGCACGCTCGTGCTGCGCAACGGCAAGGACGAGCCGGTCGCAACGGTGGGGTACGTCGCCTACGTGCAGCGCGACACCGCCGACCTGGCGCGGCGCCCGATCACCTTCGCCTACAACGGCGGACCGGGATCGTCGTCGGTGTGGGTGCACATGGGGGCGCTGGGGCCGCGGCGGGTGGTGACCGGCGACGTCGGCAGCGTGCCGCCGCCGCCCTACCGCGTGGTCGACAACGCCTACAGCCTGCTCGACAAGACCGACCTGGTGCTGATCGATCCGGTGGGCACCGGTCTGAGCCGCGCCGCCGGCAAGGCGCAGGACAAGGATTTCTGGGGCGTCGACGAGGATATCGAATCGATCTCCCGCTTCATCAAGCAGTACGTCACCGACAACGGCCGCTGGAACTCGCCCAAGTACCTGTTCGGCGAAAGCTACGGCACCACCCGCTCCGCCGGCATCGTGGATTACCTGCAGACGCGTGAAAACATGGCGTTCAACGGCGTCGTGCTGGTCTCCGTGGCGCTCGACTTCGAAGCGATCTTTTCGTGGAACGGCAACGAGCGCCCCTATGCGCTCTTCCTGCCGACCTTCGCCGCGGTCGCCGCCTACCACCACGCCCTGCCGCACCAGCCCGACAAGCTGGCGCCGTTCCTGGACGAGGTGCGCGCCTACGCCCTGGGCCCGTACTCGCTGGCGCTGCTCAAGGGTGATCGGCTGTCTGCCGCCGAGCGCGACGCGGTGGCCGCCAAGCTGCACGAATACACCGGCCTGTCGGTCGACTACATCAAGCTGGCCGACCTGCGCGTGCGCGAAGCCCAATTCACCCAGGAGCTGCTGCGCGAGCACCGCACGACCGTCGGCCGCCTGGACGCCCGCTTCACCGGCGTCAGCTTCGATCCGCTGGCGGAGGATGCCAACTACGACCCGCAGTCGGCGGCGATCAGCTCCGCCTACACCGCGGCCTTCTTCGACTACTACCAGAACGAGCTGAACTTCGGCCGCGGCAAGACCTACAACATCCGCAACGGCGACATCTTCACCTCCTGGAACTGGAAGCACAAAGCCCCCGGCGCCGGCTTTGCCATCCCCTTCCCCAACACCGCGCCCGACCTTGCCCACGCCATCGGCTACAACCCCCACCTGCGCGTGCTGGTGCTCAACGGGCTCTACGACCTGGCGACCCCCATGCTCGGCACGGAATCGATGATCGATCACCTGGGGTTGGACAGCGACCTGCGCTCGCACATCCAGATGAAATACTACGAAGCCGGCCACATGATGTACGTCGACGAACCCTCGCTACGCCAGCTGAAAACCGACGTCGCCACCTTCTTCGACGCCACCACCCATCCAGTGCCCTGATTTGCAGGCGGGGGGCCGCCGCTTGGCGTCAAGCCTCGCGGCGGCCAGCCTAGCCTGGGTTTCGGGCGTACCAGGCGCAGATGCGGGTCAACGGGCAGGCTTCACAGAGCGGAGCGCTCCGCTTGCACACGGTTTGACCGTGCTGGCGCAGCAGCTGGTGCGCGCGCATCAGCCAGCCGAAGTCGTCTCCCAGCTGGGCCTCCACGGCATGAGCGGTCGAGCGGTATTGGGCGGCGTAATCGTCGTGCTCTTCGCCGAAGCCCAAGCGCATTAGCACTCGCAGGGCGTTGGAGTCGGGGGCCAGGGTGCGCTTGCCGCCCGCGAGCAGCATGATGCGGTCGGCGCCAGGCTCGCCGATGCCGGGAAAACGGCGCAGCAGGCGCGCCCCGGTCCCCGCCGCCGCCTGCCGGCGCAGCTCTGCGACGCCCACTTGGGCGGCGATGGCGGCCGCCTTCTGGATCTTGGCGGCACGGTGCGCGGGCAGCATGCCGCCATCGTCGATCAGCTTCGCCAGCTGGTCGTCGGGCACTGCCAGCAGCGCCTCCGGCGTGATCCCCACCGCCTCGCGCAGGCGTTCGAATACCCGTCGCCGTCGTTCGTCGTCGACCAGGTAGGCCGCGTTCTCCCAAATCACCGCGGCGAAGGGGTCGGCGGCGATCGGCGGCGCCGGCGTGCCGTGGCTCGCCTCCAGATGTGCCACCACCGCATGCAGGTCCGGCGCCGCGGGGCCTTGGCGCTGCGGCACCCGCTTCGCGTGCGTTCGTTTGCCGTGGCGCTCGTTGCTATTCATCGATGGCAGTCTGAAATTACATCAGGGCCGGCCCCCGCAAGCATATGCTCTCGCGATGGCCGAGCCGCGTTTGCCGCCGTGTCCGCCACGATGAAATACGGAGCACGAGTTCTCCTTTTGCAGCTGTTGCTGCTGCTTGGATCCTGTCGGCGGGACGCCCCGGCGGGCGCCGGCCGCCTTGCGCCCACCTGGCGGGAGGCGGCGACGGGGATGGAGTTTGTGCTGATTCCGGCTGGATCGTTCACCATGGGGAGCCCGGCGGGGGAGCCCGGCCGGCAGGCTGACGAGACGCCGCACCTGGTGACGATCCGCCGGCCGTTCTACCTGGGCAGGTTCGAGGTGACGCAGGGCGAATGGACCGGGCGGATGGGGCACAACCCTTCTCAGTTTGCCGGGTGTGGTCCGCGCTGTCCCATCGACACGGTGACCTACGACGACGTGCAGGAGTTCATCCGGCGGTTGAGCGCGGCCAGCCACGGCGGGCGCTTCCGTCTGCCCAGCGAGGCGGAATGGGAGTACGCCTGCCGCGCCGGCACGCGCACGCCTTTTGCGACCGGTTCGACCCTCACGGCGGCGCAGGCCAACTTCGACGGCCGTTACCCGTTGTCGGGCACGCCGCCCGGGCGGAACCTGGGGCGTCCGGCGCCGGTCGGCAGCTATCCGCCGAACCCCTGGGGCCTGTACGACATGCACGGCAATCTCTGGGAGTGGACCGAAGACTGGTACGCCGCCTACCCGCCAGGCGCGGCGCGCGACCCGCGGGGTCCCGCCCGCGGCGGCGCGCAGCAGGTCTGGGACGCGCGCGGCGGCGAGTGGGCCTACAAGCGCGTGATCCGCGGCGGCAGCTGGTACTTCGACGCCAACAGCTGCCGCTGTGCCCTGCGCTACACCCACGCCCCCAAGGATCGCGGCTGGAGCCTCGGCTTCCGCCTGGCGCGGGACGCGGATCAGGATGCGCGCTGATGCGGGCCGCGGGTCGCCCGCGCTCGGCAAGACGCTCCGCCGCGCCTCCCCGGCCCGATCGCGGTCGCGCCGCAGGCGCGCCGCGGTCGGGGCAACCTGCGATTGAGGAGTTGGTTCGCGGGCTGCAGGGAGGGCTGGCCATTGCCCGAGCGCGCACCGCGGGCTCAGGGTCTGGCGAGTGCGCGGTCGAGAGGGCAAAGATTCTGGTGGGGCAGGCAGACGGATCTGGCGCTATCGGTCGGAGTGAGAAGCGCACGGGGGCCGTGGTGCGCGCGAGGCAAGAGATTCCAAGGAGATCGGGCGAGCGCCGGCCTGCTCAGTCCGCAGCCCACGGCATCTCGGGCGGGGGCTCCACCATCTGCTGAACGCGCGCCACGAGCGAACCGAAGGTCTTCATCTGCAACCTGCTGTCGCCCCGCAAGAGCGTCGGGTGCCGTCCGCCGGCGAGGTGATCGCGACGGTCGGCAGCGGCGCCGGCACCTGGACCTCGACGATCAGCTGCGCGGCCTGCCCGCTGGCGGCCTCGCGCGACGTGTCGATACGTCCGCTCATCGTCTCGTTGGTCTTCGCGATCAGCCAAGCGTACTCGTTCGCCGTACCCGCGACGAATGTGGCCACGTCCAGGGTGCCAGCCGCATCGACCGTACCGCGCGCCCTTGCGAAAAGCGTGTCTTAGGGATCATCGTACACCCCGGCGGCCTCCGATCGCGATGATCTGCCCTTGCGCTCAGCGAACCGCGCCCCGCGATTCCTTGGGCGAACTGTTCAGGATTACGTCAACGGTGAGCGGTTTAAGGATATTGTCGTACAACACAAAGACGCCTTCATGGCCCGCGCCAAGGGCCGTCACAAGACCGTCAGGGCTCACTCGGAGCATGTCGCTTGTCGTTGAGTATTTTGTCCCGCAGCTCGCTGAGGTGAGATTCTGCCGCACCCCGTTCCATAACGTGCCTGAGACAGCAATCTGCACCGTCTCGCCCTTCTGGCGGAGCATCGCTTTGGGAGAAGAGACATCCAACGATTCGAGGAGATTTGCGGCGGTCGCCCGTAGTACAACGGGCCCTTGACCCTCATAGGTTGACGCGAAGAACACCGCGGACGTCCTCTGGCCAAGGAGCTGAGTGAAAAGCTCTATGACTTCTGCCGGCCCAGAGAACGTGACCGGATCCGCGAAGACGAAGGCCTCTGGGTTGCCCCTGAGGGAAGGGATCTGCAGTTGAGCCAGGGATGGAACCAGCTTTCGCAGTCTCAACACCAAATCACACGTTGCACTGAACCGCGGCTCGCCCGGCTGATCAAGATGCTCGATTCGCGTCCGCCATTTGGGATCGCTTGAAAATAGAACGAGATGTGGTCCGATGAAACCGTAGCGATAGCCGGGCGCGAGCGTGACAATCCGGTCCAGTAGTTGCTGCAGGGTGCACTGGGGCTGAACCAGAGTCAATCTTGCGTCGGGAGCGGCCTCAATGAACGAAATGGGCACGCCGTACTTCTCCACCAGTATCTTGGCGACGTCCCTGATCGCGACATTCGCGAGAGTGATGGGCCCCAGCTGACGCTGAAGCAGTCGCTGCCCGCTGAGCTCCGGCCATAAGCATCCCGGAGCGCCCAACTGTGGCGGTTCCTCAGCAACCGCTTGCGCAGGAGCGCTAGCGACGGCCACAAGCATTGAAAGGGCCAATGCGGCAGTCGTGCGTTTTATGATGATATGAAACAAAAACCCTGACATGACTGATTCCATCTTGCCTCTCATGGCTATTGCGATGTGGTGATGCTCACTGTGCAGCCGCTTGCCGACGATGTTATGGCAGTCGTGATCGTTCGTGTTAACACGATCACGCCATTGAGCGTGTATACCTGCCGTTCGGTTTCCGAGCACTGATATGGCGGAGCTGGCGCGCACTCTCCCAGGACATCCACGCAGGGGAGGTTAGGGTTCGTTGCGCTGACCAGCTGGTTTCCGGGTCCTACTTTACAGCCCGGTCCCAGCTGGGAGTCTGTAGGGCAATAGTTGCTATCGGTGGTTGAAACAGGAGTTACACTCTCGATAAGTACGCTACCGCTGAGATTTACTCCGGTACATGGTGACTGCAGAGTGAGCGGTCCGATCGTCTGCTTGTATACTGCGAAGCACGGAGTCAAGGCCGCATTTTGGCAAAGGGCTTGATTTGGAAGGGCGCTGCGGCTATGGGGCACCAAAGGGCCGACTGGAATTGCTAGTAGTTTCTGCGCCCATAAGTTGGGAACCATCTGACTTGGAGAGAGGCAGAAATCTGCGCCATTGCACAGCCCCGCCGGAGTCTTCGTACAGGGAGTACAGATCTGGCTCGGCTGGCATTGACTCCCTGTGCAGACAGTGCACTCTGGGCAGGAGTTGGGCGCGCCTGTGCCCTGTGGGAACCCGCAGCAGTGCCAGCCGGCCTTGACGATGCCGACGCCGGGGTTGGAGGTGATGGTGGTGGCATCGTCGCTGACGGTGCCGGGGCCGATGCTGACGAAGTGGCCGAGGTCGTGGTCGAAGGAGTAGAGCTCGGCGACCTTGCCGGCGGGGAAGCCTTCAACGTTGGGCATGGTGAGGGCGGCCGGGGGATTGAACTGCGCTCCGGCCGGTTGGATGGTGACGATGAGGCGCGGCTGCTGGCCGAAGTTGGGGACCATGGGCACTTTGTCGCTGTGGACGACGGTGACGCTGACGGTGCCGCTGTGGCCTCCGCCAGGGAAGATGACCGATCCCGGCTGGATGCTGAGGGCAAAACCGGGCAGTTGGGGAAGCGTGAGCGTCCCGCCGTGGGTCTCGTCCACGGCGACACCGTTCTGGAGATCGAGGGGCAGCAGATAGACCGGCATGCGCAGGGCATTGTTGCGGCCTGGGACAGGGGTCAGGTTGAATTCGAGCTGCGGCCAGGAGCCCGGGGTCTGGACGGTGCTGCCGTCCACGATGAGCTGGAGGGTGCCGGCGGGTAAGGCTGAAAGCTGAAAAAGGCCCTGGCTGTCGCTCACGGTGGTGAGGGCCGTTCCGGTGATGCGGAGAGTGGCTCCCGGCACGGGTTGGTTGCTGTTGTCGAGCACGACGCCGCTGATCGCGGTGAGGCTGGGATCGTAGGCGGCGAGGGCCGAGGCGGTGAAGCTCGCGACGGGGCTGTTGGGCAGGGTGTCGATGGTCGCTTCGACAACGTTGTTGGCGATGCCCTCCGCCGGGTCGGTCGTGAAGGAGGCGATCAGGCGGCCGTCGCTGTCGGAGGTGAGCGATAGGGTCTGCTGGCCGTTGGCGAAGGTGCCGACGCCCTTGACGACCTTGAAGGTGACCGCTGCGCCCGCAAGGCGGTTGCTGCCGGCGTCGACCACGACGGCCACCAGGGGCAGCGGCAGGGCTTGGCCGGCGACGCCCTGCTGCTGGTCGCCCGAATCGGCCACGAGGAGCGCCGGGGCGCCCGGCTGGGCGCTGGCCAGAAACTGCGCCGGGCCAGTGAAACCGGGGGCCGCGGCCTTGACCAGTTGATTGCCGGCGCCGGCGTGGCTGCCTACGGTGAAGTGCACGGTGGCGTGGCCGGAGACGTCGCTCAGGACGGCGTAGGCGCGCCGGCCGTTGTCGAAGGTGCCGTCGGTGCCGAGCGCCTGGAAGAGGACCCGCTGGCCCACGACGGGCTGCCCGGAAGCGTCGAGGACTATGGCCGCCAGCGGCTGCGGCAGCGGCGTCTGGATGGGCGCGCTCTGGCCGTCGCCAGACACGACCACGATGCGCGGTCCGGCCGGGGTCAGCTGGCGCACGGTCACCGTCGCCTGTGCCTGGTTGCCGGCGGCATCGACCGCCACGGCCGTGAGGACGTTGCTGCCCGGCTGGAGCGGTACGTTCGGCACAGTGAAGGACCGGTTGGCGACGGTCGCGGGGATGCCATTCACGGTCACGGTCGCGTTGCTCGTGTTGACGGTGCCGGCCACGATGTCATTGACGAGACCCGAGACGGTGACCGACGAAGCGGCGATCGTGGCGCCTGCGCTGGGAGTGTAGATCGCCACGTGCGGCGCATCCGAGATGCCGAGCGGCCAAGCCGGCACTCGGGCACGCACCTGAATTAGGAACCCGCCATACGGCCTGCCGGTATACGCGTATTATCGTCAACACGTCTCGTGGCGGGCCTCAGCCTGCGTGCGAAATCGACGGCGAGCCAGGCAGCGTGTGTTCCAGCGCGAGGGCCAGGAAGGCCTCTCGAGGCGGAAGGGGAATACGGCTGCCGCGCCTACACGCGCACGCCTTTTGCGGCCGGCTCGACCCTCACCGCGGCGCAGGCCAACTTCGACGGCCGCTATCCGCTGGCGGGCACGCCGCCCGGGCGGAACCTGGGGCGTCCGGCGCCGGTCGGCAGCTACCCGCCGAACCCCTGGGGCCTGTACGACATGCACGGCAATCTCTGGGAGTGGACCGAAGACTGGTACGCCGCCTACCCACCAGGCCCGGCGAGCGACCCGCGAGGGTCCGCCCGCGGCGGGGCGCAGGAGGTCTGGGACGCGCGCTGATGCGGGCCTCGGGTCGCTTGCGCTCGGCAAGACGCTCCGCTGCGCCCCCCGGCCCGATCGCGGTCGCGCCGCAGGCGCGCCGCGGTCGGGGCAACCTGCGATTGAGGATGTGGTTCGCGGGCTGCAGGGAGGGCTGGCTATTGCCCGAGCGCGCACTGCGGGCTCAGGGTCTGGCGAGTGCGCGGTCGAGAGGGCAAAGATCCTGGTGGGGGAGGCGGACGGATTCGGCGCTATTGGCCGGAGTGAGAAGCGCACAAGGGCCGCGGTGCGCGCGAGGCAAAAGATTCCAAGGAGATCGGGCGAGCGCCGGGCCTGCTCAGTCCGCAGCCCACGGCATCGGGCGGCGCTCTACCATCTGCTGAACGCGCGCCACGAGCGCATCGAAGGTCTGACCTTTCGGTCTGATTATAGGGCCAGGGAGATGGCGGTGGGCCGCCAGACCGCAATCAGGCCTGGCGGCCGAGCACGAGGTATGTCACGTTGTGGCAGCCGATTGCGCATCCCCAGGTGGCAGCGTTCGGCGGGCCGCCATGGCCCGGCCGGCCCGCCGCAGCCTTCCGCTGGGTGCCGGCGGAGATCCGACGACCTTCAAGGAGCTCACGATGCGAGCGCCCCTGCGGTCCATTGCCTCATTGCTTCTGCTGCCGATGCTGCCGTGCGTTGCCGCGTGCGGGCACAGCTTCCCGAGCGCGCCCAAGGGCGCCGACACCGTGATGGTGAAGGCTGCGATGAGCAACGCTCAGGGGGCCAGCACCATCATCGAGGCCGCGATGAACGTCGACAACTTCACCGTCGCCGACTCCTGTCCGCCCCAGGACGAGGAGCAGGACTTCGACAACGACGGCATCCCCGATGGCGAAACTTGCGACGCGCCGCCAAGCTCCGCGGTGACGCTTGCGGGCAGCGCCTCGGTCAACCCCGGCAACCACCACATCACCTTCGGCGTCCCCACCACCACTACGACGCGGCCCGTCCCCTACACGATCTCCGGCTTCACCCTCTCCATCTACGACCAGAGCGGCAAGCTCATCAAGGCGATGAGCTTCCCCGACCAGACCACGGTCCTGAACCTGGGCAACGCCATCAGCTACTCCTTCAGCTTCTAACCCCGGTTGGATAGCTACCGCGGTCGAGTTCGGCAGGGATCTCCCCCCCGGTCTCGTCTTGTTCAGATCATCAGGATGGTGCATACTTTCTACAATCGGTCTTCACAAGGAGATGCGCCATGCTTCGTACGATGACGGCGTGCAATCTCGTCTTGCTGTCTGGATGGTTGACTGTGAGCGGCGGTGTGGGATCTCTTCACGCCTCGTCGCCGCGAGTCCAAACCGAGCCCGCGAACGGATCGGGGCTTGCCAATGTGGCCATTGAGGGGTCGAAGGGAGCCTCTGGCCCGTCGGTCGCCTTCGACGGTGCCCACATCTGGGTCGCCAATCCATTCGTTGGCAAGACGGTGACCGAGATCAACGCCAGCGATGGCAGCTTCGTGCGGAATCTGTCGGGCAGGCCCTACGACTTTTACGAGCCCGTCGGTCTCGCCTTCGACGGTGCCCACGTCTGGGTAGCCAATGCCGGGTACAACTCGGTGACCGAGATCAACGCCAGCGACGGCAGCTTTGTGCGGAATCTCTCGGGGGCGCCCTATGACTTCTCCCTTCCCTATGCTCTCGCCTTCGACGGTGCCCACATCTGGGTCACCAATCGATCGAACAAGACGCTGACCGAGATCAACGCCAGCGATGGCAGCTTCGTGCGGAATCTCTCAGGCGGTCCCTACAACTTCTTCGGCCCCATGGCCCTGGCCTTCGACGGCGCCCACATCTGGGTCGCCAATTCTGCGAGCAGCACGGTGACCGAGATCAACGCCGGCGATGGCAGCTTCGTGCGGAATCTCTCAGGCGAGCCCTACAACTTCTTCGGCCCCACTGCCCTCGCCTTCGACGGTTCCCACATCTGGGTCGCCAATTCTATGAACAGCACGGTGACCGAGATCAACGCCAGCGATGGCAGCTTCGTGCGAAATCTGTCAGGCGGATCCTACAACTTCTCCGGCCTCATGACTCTCGCCTTCGACGGTGCCCGCGTCTGGGTCGCCAATTCTGTGAACAACACGGTGACCGAGATCAACGCCAGCGATGGCAGCTTTGTGCGGAATCTCTCAGGCAGTTCCTACAAGTTCTACGGCCCCCTTGGTCTCGCCTTCGGCGGCGGTCACATCTGGGTCGCCAATTACAATGAAACGGTGACCGAGATCAATGCCAGCGATGGCGCTCCGGTGAAAAACTACCCCGTGGGGACCTCTCCTCCAGCGGCGCGGTGATAGACGACAACTGCCACGCGGCGAGCGCGATCGCGGAGCGCAACCTGAGCGGCGCCGCCTCGACGGAAGACCTGCGCGGCGCGATGGTCCGGGTCGCCCGCGCTCGGCAAGACGCTCCGCCGCGCCCCCCGGCCCGATCGCGGTCGCGCCGCAGGCCGCGCCGCGGTCGGGGCAACCCGATGGCACTGTGCAACGCTTCAGCACGACGATCGCGTCGAACCAGCAGGGATCCTGGGCGCCGCGATCAGCTACTCCTTCGGCTTCCAGCTTGCTTGACGGCAGGGATACGTCGGCAATGGCGAGCTGCTCATGCTGGAGCATCTCAGGTACTGGGCTCGTTATGGATTACGCCACTTGTCGGGTTTACCCTTGGACGTGTGTCGAACTCGCTCCACATGGATCGCGGCACCAGGCTCAAGCTGCCGCGCGCTCTCAATGGCTTCGGCTTGCGTATCCTTTACGGTGCTGGCTCTTTCTGAATTGGGCCGCCGCACAGCGTAGTCACCTTGAGGCCGACGTTCAACGTACAACTCCTTCTTTTCCGCCATAGGCACTCCCTGCTGCCTTAGCAATTCGCTCGTGGTTGGATGGTACGATACTTCGCTGCGAACTCGGCATCCGTCAAGTCGCGCCGCGGGTTGAATTTACGCTTTGGCCAGCTGGTTGAAATACGTTGCCCGTCAGACTTCGTTCGAAGACTCTTCTTGAGGACCGCGACGAGTCGGTTGAGTGTTGTCGAGACATCGGGATAGAGCTCGTCTGAGCCCTCACCGTACATGGTCTCAGGGGACGAAGAGACGCCAAAGCCTCTTCCGGGACGCCATTCGACTGTCGCGCGAAGATCCCGCAGCGTGAGGTCGAGCCAGCTGCTTGCCTCGGGAACAGCGGCAAGGTCCAGCCTTGCCTGGACGCCCGGGAACTCCTTGCGGACGCGAGACTCAAGCTGTTTGAGGAGATTCATAGTTCGACTCCCTGGCCGTCGGCGCCGGGCTTGGCGAATTCGACGTCGTCATCCAAGGTGCGGATCTCGACTGCTCCATTGGAGCGAATAAAAGTGTTGTGCCCTCGGCTGCGGTAGCGTGTGACGTCGGGTCTGCCAGGGACGGTTCGGAGGCTATCGGACTGGGGCGGATAGAGACGGCCATCGTTCTGCCATGCCTCAGGGTTAAAGGGCACGCCGCTCAGCTGATCTTCGACCTGCTTCATGGTCTGGGCGATAAGGTCGAGAGCGCCGGTACCTGAGGCCGCGGGTGCCGCCAGTGCAAGGCGGCGGTAGATCTCGGTGAGACGCTCACGTCTGGTGGCGGCTGCAATAGGCAAACCTCCATTCCACAGCCGAATGTTACGCCCGAGATATGGCCCGCGCAAGCCGGCGCCGGGCACGCCGGCTGGGGCTTCTAGCAAATCTGAGCCTGGACATTGGCGGACAGCGGGAATCGCGTATGGGACCGGCCAAGCACAGGCCGGTTGGCGGTAGGGGTAAGGTGGTATAGAATTTGAGGTACTACGTCCGGGTGGCCATTTTTTGCTGGTCTGAGGTGGAGGGAGTGCGTATGGTCTGGCGGAGCTTGGGGTTTTGGTGTGCGGCGGCTTGGGTTTTGGTGAGCGGGTGTGCTTCGAGCAGCCACTTTCGGACCACGGTGACGCCTTGCCAGACCAGGAGCTATGCGTATGCGCCGGGGCTGCCGGGTTGCGGGGACTTGGCGTATACGTTCAACCTGATCGAGTTCAACGAGAACGGGCGGCTTTGGGACGCGGGGCAGCTGGCTTCGGCGGAGGGGGCGATCGCGCACCTGGCGGCGCAGCAGAAGCCGATGCTGCTGGTGATCTTCATCCACGGCTGGCATCACAACGCCGATGTCAAGGACGAAAACATTGCGTCGCTGGAAAGCGTGCTGGCGCGGACGACGCGGGCGCTGCCGAACTGGAACATCATGGGGATCTACCTGGGGTGGCGGGGGGAGTCGACGGCGCTCGAACCGGAATTCCTGAACAACATCAGCTTCTACAACCGGCGCAGCGCCGCCGACCGCGTGGCCAACAGCGTCGAGCTGGCCGATACGTTGCTGCGCCTGGGGTTCGACGCCAAGAACACCTACATGAACGCGTTTCCCGGCAGCGCCACGGCGGCGGCGCCGCCGCAGCCGCAGGTCATTTTGGTCGGCCACTCGTTCGGCGGCCGCATTCTGGAGCGGTCGATCGTGCCGTCGCTGCTGGCGAGCGTGCGCAGCGAGGGGGAGATCAACCGCGGCAAGCCGTTCGACCTGATCTTGCTGATGAACCCGGCGCACAGCGCCCTGGGCACCATGGACCTGGTGGATACCTTGCGGGATGCGACGTACGACCAGCGCCCGTTCATCGTCAACATCACTTCGACAGCCGATTCCGCGACCGGCACCATCTATCCCCTGGCGCAGCGCCTCAACGGCAACCACGGTCCCTACGCCACGTTCAGCGGCGACGACCTGTCGCTCAAGGACGAAAGGTACCTGAGCACCTATACCGCCGGGCACCTGGCGCAGTTCCAATCGCACATCGCCGTGCCGCTGCCGGCGGGCAAGAATCCGGCCGATTATCCTTTCCATTTCATCGGCGACGGCAAGGATTACGTGATCGAGGAGCAACCCGCGCCGCAGCCTTGGAACTGGGCGCGCGGCGCCGCCGCTTCCGCCAACCCCGCGCCGACGCCCTATTGGGTCATCCGCGTCGACCAGGACCTGGTGGCCAACCACGGCGACATCTTCAACGACAAGGTGGAGGCGATGATCTCGGTGCTGCTGGAGCGCACGATGGCCGGCGAAACCTCCGCCAAGGCATACAGCGAGCGCACCGTGCCGAGCGTCGCCGCGCCGCCGCCGCCGTCCGCGGGCCGCATGCCGGCAAACGTCGCGCCCGTCAGCGTTGCCGCCAGCCAGGCCAAGAGCGTCGCGCCACAGTCCACGCCACAGTTGGCACCCAAGGCCGCGCCACAGTCGGCACCGAAGGCCGCGCCACAATCGGCACCAAAGGCCGCGCCACAGTCGGTGCCAAAGGCCGCGCCGCGCGCCAAGGACGCCGTTGCCGCTCCGGCCACGCCACCGCAAGGCGGGTCGCTGCCGCCTGTCCCTGCCGCCGCCGCGCCGCCGCAGGAGAACGCCGCTCCGCCGGGAGCCATGCCGCCGCCGCCACCGCCTGCTCCACGGTCGGCGGCACCACCGCTGCCGGGCGCGCCCCCGGCGTCGCAGGGTGCGGTGCCCCCGCCGCCGATGGCGGCGTTGCGGCTGCTGGCGCCGCCGCCGCCTCCAGGCCGCGCGGCTGCCGCCGAAGTGACGGCGGCGCATGCGCACGACCTCACCGCGTTTGGCATCAATGCCGCGGCCGAGAAGGCGATGGCGCCCTACGAGCGCTTCGAGCTGTACGGTTTCCGCGCGCTGCTGGTGAGCAACGAGGCCGAGGCGATCAGGGATTTCGACCTGTCCTACGAGCGCCGCCAGGACTTCCACAGCGTCGCGGCGATCCGCCGCGTCCTGCGCGGCCGCGGCACCGCGGACGAGAAGCTCAAGGAGATCGCCGCCCGCGACCTGCAGGACGTCAACCCCGCGGCCGCGCGCCTGATCCGCCAGGCCGCCGGTCTGGAGTAGCCCGCCCGCGCTGGTGGGCGCCCGGCGACGAACCGGTGGGCCGTCAGGCAGGCGCTTGCGGGTCGATGGCTTCGGGATCGGGGACGGGGTTGTGCAGGCGCTCGACCAGAGCGGCGCGGTTGGCCAGGACTGCACGCTGGTTCAGGTAGCCCTTGTCGGTGATCTCACCGGCGTCGATCGAGGGGGGCTCGGCCAGCAGCAGGGCGCGGGTGAGGCGGCGGCTGGCGCCGGGGTTGGCGGCGTTGTGCGCGGCCAGGGCGGCGGCGACGCCGGCGCGCACCTCGGCGCGGCCCAGCAGGTCGGCGGTCGGAAGCTGCGCCGCGGTGTCGCTGCACAGGGCGCGACAGGCGGCCAGGTTGGGGAAGAGCAGCAGGCCGATGCCCGAGCGGTCGTGGCCGGTGACGACCGCTTCCTGGATGAGCGGCGCCGCGGCCGCCAGGACGTCGGCGCGCAGCTCGCCGACCTGCACCCAGGTGCCGGTCGAAAGCTTGAAGTTTTCGGCCAGGCGCCCGTCAAAGATCAGTCCGCGCGCCGGGTCGGCCGGGTCCGCCAGCCTGGCGGCGTCGCCGGTGGCCAGAAATCCGTCTTCGTCGAACGGGCCGGCGCCGCCGGTGTTGCCGGCGCCGGCGTCGCCGGTGGCGTTGCCGGAGTCCCCGGTGCCGCCGCTGCTGTTGTCGCCGTCGCCGTCGCTGCCGCCGCCGCCGGCGGGCCAGTAGCCGGGGGTGACGTTGGGGCCCTTGACCCGGATCTCCAGCTTGTCGCCGGCGGGGACCAGCTTGATGTCGGTGCCGGCGACGGGCACGCCGATGACGCCGGCGCGCTCGATCGGGATGTGCACCTGGGTGGCGCAGGGGGCGGTCTCGGTGGAGCCCCATGCGGCCAGCATGACCACCCGCTGGCCGGTGGCGGCGACCGAGAGCTGCTCGAGCTGCTTCCACAGGTGTTGCGGCAGCGCCGCGGCGGCATAGAACAGGACGTCCAGGTCGCGGAAGAAGGTGTCGCGCAGGTCGCGGTCGTCGGCCAGCCGCGGCACCAGCATCTCGAAGCCGCGCGGCACGTTGAAATGGATCGTCGACGGCACTTCGCGCAGGTTGGTGACGGTGGTTTCGATGGCGCCCGGCGCCGGTTTGCCGGCGTCGATGTAGAGGGTGCCGCCGTGCCGCAGGACCAGGTTGAAGTTGTGGTTGCCGCCGAAGGTGTGGCTCCACGGCAGCCAGTCGACCAGCACCGGCGGACGGTCGGCCAGGAACCGCCAGCCGGTGGCGATCGCCTGCTGGTTGGAGCAGAGCATGCGCTGGGTGTTGAGGACGCCCTTGGGGCTGCCGGTGGAGCCCGAGGTGAACAGGATCTTGGCCACCGTGTCGGGCCCGACGGCGGCGGCGCGCGCCGCGACGTCCGCTCCGGCGGGTTCCGCCAGGAGGTCGGCGAGGAGCGTTGCGGCGCGGCCGGCCGGCGGCCGCGCGCTGACCACCAGGTCGACGTCGTGGCGCGGGAAGGCGGCGGCCAGCGCCGCGGCGAACGCTTCGCCGTCGGCGGCAAAGACCAGGCCGGGGCGGACCTGCCGCAGGATGGCGCGCAGCTTCAGGTGGTCGCGCGACTGCAGCGAATAGGCGGGCGAGATGGGGGCCGCCGGGATGCCGACGTGCATCGCGGCAAGCTGCAGCAGCGCGTGATCGATGCCGTTGCCGGACAGCAGGACAACCGGGCGCCGCGCCGTCAGGCCGCGCGCCAGGAGCGCCCCGGCGATGCGCTCGACCGCCTGCAGGCAGGCGCCGTAGGACAGCCGCCGCCAGCCGCCGGTGCCGCCGCCGACGCCACCGCCACCATCATCGCGCTCGGCGAGGAAGGTCCGCTCGGGCACCGCTTCGGCCTGCTGCCGCAGCAGCTCGCCCAGGCTGCGGGCGTAGGGACCCAGGGGGTGGCGGGAGCGCAGCAGCAGGCCGCCGCCGGCCAGCGGCTGCGCCTCGACGGAGGGCGGCGCCAGGTGCAGCGGCTTCCAGGGGGCGTCCGTCGCGTCCGTCGCGTCGCCCGTCGCGTGCGGCAGCGGCGGCTCGGTCGGCGTCATCGGCACCCGCCGCTCCTCATCGACCAGTGGCCTGTATCAGAGGAATCGGTAGTGGCTGGCGCCGCCATTCGGCGGCGCGGGCCAGGCGCGCCGACACAGGCATAGTCGAAACTATGTCGAGGAGGCGCAACGCAGCCCCCGCCGTCGAGGGCAAGCCAGGCACTATCGATTCCTCTGATACAGGCCACTAGGCGCCGTCGCTGCCGCCGGCGGCTGCGACGCGGCCAGCAGCTCCGCCAGGTAGGAGCCCCAGACCGCCGGCAGCGAATGCGTGCCGTGGCCGCGGGTGTCGGCGGTGATCGGCAGCAGGATGTAGCGGCCGTGCGGCACGCTGCGGATGGCTTGGTCCAGGATGCCCAGCTCGGGCGGATTGACCTGGTCGTCGGCGGAATTGACGGCGAACAAAGGAGCGCGGATCTCCGCCAGGTGCGGCAGCGGGTTGTAGGTGCGCGAGGCGTCGAACTGGTAGAGCGCGTCGTTGGCGTCCAGGATCTCCCGGACGCGCAGCAGCTGCCGCGCCAGAAAGGCGTCGGCCGTGTCGCGGGTGGGGGCTTCCTTCTGCCACTGGAGCGGGCTCGACGTCATGAAAAGGTAGACGTAGATCGCCGAGATGAGCCCCGGCGGCTGGCTGGCGTATTCGCCGTCGTGCCATTGCGGGTCGGTGGTGATCGAATCCATGAACATTTTGCGCAGCATGCGGTTGCGGCCGGCGATCTCGACCGGGAGGCTGGCCAGCGGCATCAGCGCGTCCATGAAGTCGGGGTAGGTGTAACCCCACATCCAGGTGTGCATGCCGCCCATCGAGGTCCCCATGACCAGGCGCAGGTGGTCGACGCCCAGGCATTGGGTGACCAGGTGGTGCTCGGCCCGCACCATGTCGTCGTAGTCGTAGTGCGGAAAGCGCATGTGCAGCCCATCGCTCGGGCGGCTGGACTTGCCGGTGCCGATGCCGTCCGGCAGGATCAGGTAGTAGCGCGACGCGTCCAGCAGCTGGCCGGCGCCGAACAGGTGTCCGCCGAAGGCCTCGTTCAGGAAGGCGCGGCCGTTGCCGGTGGTGCCGTGCATGATGAGCACCGCGTTGCGCACGGTGCCGTGCGCGTCGCGCTGCGGTTTGCCGAGCGTCGTGTAGTGGATGCGCAGGACGGGCAACGATTCGCCGCTGGCGAAGCGGAAATTGGGGATCGCGCAGTCGCCTTGGGTGTCGCTGGGGATCGGCGCCGCGCCGGCCGGCCGCGCCGCCGCCAGACCCGCGGCCAGCGCCACCGGCAGCAGCAGGCACAGCAGCGACGGGGCGGGGGGGTGCGCACGGTGCGCCTGGTGTGGGCGATGCGCCTGATGCGGGCGGTACGCTCGGTGCGGTTGCGGCCCGGACACGCGGCAGCGGATCTCCATGATGCCTCCTGACGGGAAGCGGCGCGCCGGACGCGGGGCGGCGCCAGGCTGGCCGAGCGCCAAGCATACTGCTGTGGAAGGGCGCGAGGTGTGGGACAATAGGGTATCCGCTAGTATCCCGTGCGGTTGAAGTAAACCTGGCCGCGCCACGTCCGTATCTCAAGACGCGACACGACAGCGATCCCCAAAACTGCAAAAACCCGAAAGAGGGTTGCGATATGAGCTTGAGTGGACCCAATCGAACCGTGCTGGAGGGGCTGCGCATCGAGCGCGCGGCGCCGTCGCCGGCGCCGGCACGGCGGCGCGGGTGGGTGGTCGGCCTGGTGCTGCTGCTGGCCGCGGTGGTCGGCGCCGGGGTGTGGTGGGTGACCCGCCACCCGGCGGCGCAGGTGCGCGTGGCAGCAGTCCAGGCGTCACAGGCGGGCTCAGCGTCGCCGGGGACGGTGCTCAACGCCTCCGGCTACGTGACGGCGCGGCGGCAGGCGACCGTCTCCTCCAAGGTGACCGGCAAGGTGACGGAGGTGCTGATCGAAGAGGGCATGCGCGTCAAGCAGGGTCAGGTGCTGGCGCGCCTGGACACGCTCACCCAGGACGCGGCGCTGTCGCTCGCCGAAGCGCAGCTGTCGCAGGCCCGCCGGTCGCTCGAGGAGAACCAGGTGCGCCTCAGGCAGGCGCACATCGTGCGCGAACGGCAGCACCGCCTGCTGGCCGGTGGTTTCGCGACGCAAAATGACGTCGACACCGCGGACGCCGACGCGGATTCCTATGCCGCGCGCCTGAATGTCGGTCACGAGCAGGTGACGGTGGCCGAGCGCGAGGTGGCGGCGCGCCAGCAGGATCGCGCCGACACGGTGATCCGGGCGCCCTTCGACGGCGTGATCACCACCAAGGACGCGCAGCCGGGCGAAATGATCTCGCCGATCTCCGCCGGCGGCGGTTTTACCCGCACCGGCATCGGCACGCTGGTGGACATGAAGTCGCTCGAAATCGACGTCGACGTCAACGAAAGCTACATCAACCGGGTGACCGCCGGGCAGCACACCGAGGCGGTGCTGGACGCCTATCCCGACTGGCGCATCCCTTCGACGGTGATCGCCGTGGTGCCGTCGGCCGACCGCCAGAAGGCGACGGTCAAGGTGCGGGTGGCGTTCGACCACCTGGACCCGCGCATCCTGCCGGACATGGGGGTGAAGGTGGCGTTCCTGGCCGCCGACGCGCCGGCGGCGACGCAGCAGGTCATCAGCGCGGTGCGGGTGCCGCGCGCCGCCGTGCGCCAGGACCACGGCCAGGCGGTGGTCTTGGTGGTGCACGGCGATCGCGTCGAGCGGCGCGCCGTGCGCGTCGCCGCCACGACGGGCGACGACGTGCCGGTGATCTCGGGAGCGCTGGTCGCGGGCGAGCAGGTGGTGGTGGACGGGCCGGCCGACCTGGTGGACGGCAGCAAGGTGGTGGTGCACTGACGGCAGCGCGCGGCTCGCGCGCGGGCCGGCGCGCCCCGCGCCATGACAAACGTCACCGAGGAGTGATTACGGAAAGCCCTGGGCGGCAGCGGCGGTGCCGCGGCAAGATGGATCATGGAGCCCGCGCCCTGGCGCAAACGAATCGCGAGAGGCGGTGAAGAACCACCGCCGTGAGGGGAACCGAATGGCAGAGCAAGCATCGAATCAAGCCCTGGTGCAGGTGCGCGACGTACACAAGTACTACCGGCGCGGCTCCGAGCGGCTCGATATCCTGAACGGTTTGAGCCTCACCATTCCGGCCGGCGACTTTCTGGCCCTGATGGGCCCGTCCGGCTCCGGCAAGACGACGCTGCTCAACCTGCTCGGCGGCCTGGACCGCCCCAGCAGCGGCACGTTGGAGGTCGGCGGCGAGGCGATCGATCAGGTTTCCAATTCCAAGCTGGCAGGCTGGCGCGCGCGCCACATCGGCTTTGTGTTTCAGTTTTACAACCTGCTGCCGGTGCTGACCGCCGAGCGCAACGTCGAGCTGCCGCTGCTGCTCACCAACCTGTCCAGCGCCGAGCGCAAGAAGCACGTGGCGACGGCGCTCGCCGTGGTCGGCCTGGCCGACCGCGCGCAGCACTATCCGCGGCAGCTGTCGGGCGGCCAGGAGCAGCGGGTGGGCATCGCCCGCGCCATCGTCACCGACCCGACGCTGCTGCTGTGCGACGAGCCGACCGGCGACCTGGACCGCAAGTCCGGCGACGAGATCCTGGACCTGCTGCAGGCGCTCAACAGCGAGCACGGCAAGACCATCGTCATGGTCACCCACGATCCGCATGCCGCCGCCCGCGCCCGCCGCACCCTGTACCTGAACAAGGGTTCTCTTGCCACGGAGCCGGCGGAATGAAATACCTTTTCCTGGTCCTCAAGAACCTCCGGCGCCGGCTGGTGCGCACCACGTTCACGGCGCTTTCGATCGTCATCGCGTTCCTGCTGTTCGGCCTGCTGGTGGCGATCCGCACCGCGTTCAGCGGCGGCGTTGACGTGACCGGCGCCAACCGGCTGACCGTCACGCACAAGGTGTCGATCATCCTGCCGCTGCCCGTTTCGTACGGCGACCGGATCGCGCAGGTCCCCGGCGTCAACCTGGTGACCCATGCCTCGTGGTTCGGCGGCACCTACCAGGATCCCAAGAACTTCTTTCCGCAGATGGCGGTGGACCCCACCAGCTACCTGGCCGTCTACCCCGAGATCCAGCTGCCGCCCGAGCAGAAGAAGGCCTGGCTGGCCGACCGCGGCGGCTGCATCGTCGGGCGCCTGACCGCCAAGCGCTTCGGCTTCAAGCTGGGCGACCACATCCCCATCCAGGCGACGATCTTCGTCAAGAAGGACGGCTCGCGGATGTTCGACTTCCTGGTCGACGGCATCTACGACGCCCCCAAGGGTTTCGACACCAGCGCGCTGTTCTTTCAGTACGACAACCTCAAGGAGTCGGCCCCCGGCTTCAGCACCAACCAGGTCGGCTGGTACATCCTCACCGTCGCCGATCCGAAAAACGCCAACCAGGTCGCCGAGCATATCGACGGCCTGTTCACCAACTCGGTGGCGGAGACCAAGACCTCGACCGAAAAGGCGTTTGCGGAGGGCTTTGCCAAGCAGACGGGCAATATCGGCGAGATCATCTCCTTCATCGTCGCGGCGGTGTTCTTCACCCTGCTGCTGGTGGCCGGCAACACCATGGCGCAGTCGGTGCGCGAGCGCACCGGCGAGCTGGCGGTGCTCAAGACGCTGGGCTTCGGCGATGGCCTGGTGATGGGGCTGGTGCTGTGCGAATCGTGCCTGCTGGCGCTCGCGGCGGCGACCCTGGGCCTGGGCGCCGCCTACCTGGTCGCCCGCAACGGCGATCCCACCGGCGGCTTCCTGCCCCTGTTCCGGCTGCCCGAAAGCCAGCTGGTCGTGGGTTTCCTGCTGGCCCTGGCGCTCGGTCTGGTGACCGGCGCGGTGCCGGCCTGGCAGGCGATGCGATTGCGCATCGTCGACGCGTTGCGGAGGGTCTGAGCCATGGGTCTGTTCAGTTGGATGTCGCAAGTCGGGGCGGTGACCCAGCTCAATCTGCGCACTCTGGGCCAGCGCCGCGGCGCCTCGGCGGCGACGGTGTTCGGCGTCGCCGGCGTGGTGATGGTGTTCGTCGGCGTGCTGTCGATCGCCGCGGGCTTCCGCTCGACCCTGGCCTCCACCGCGTCGCCCGACGGCGCCATGGTGCTGCGCGGCGGTGCCAGTTCCGAGATGCTCTCCGGCGTGTCGCGCGACGGCGCGCGCATCATCGCCGACGCGCCGGGAATCCTGCGCACGCCGACCGGTCCGGCGTCTTCGGCGGAGCTGTACGTGATCGTCGGTCTGCCCAAGATCGCCACCAGGACCGACGCCAACGTGCCGCTGCGCGGCGTGCAGCGCAACGGCTTCGTCGTGCACAAGGACATCAAGCTGGTCGCCGGCCGCATGTTCGAATGGGGCCGCAACGAGGTGATCGTGGGCACCGGCTCGGCGCAGGAGTTTTCCGGCCTGACGCTGGGCTCGACGCTGCGCTTCGGCGAAGCCAGCTGGCAGGTGGTGGGGCTGTTTTCCAGCGGCGGCTCGTGGGCCGAGTCGGAGATCTGGGGCGACGTGGACGTGCTGATGCCCGCCTACCGCCGCACCGGCTTCCAGTCGGTGCACGTCAAGCTGGCGTCGCCGCAGGACTTCGACCGCTTCAAGGACGCCTTGACGACCGATCCGCGCCTGGACGTCAAGGTGATCCGGGAAGCCGACTACTACGCCGAGCAGTCCCAGGCGCTGGTCACCATCGTCACCATCCTGGGCGTGGGTATCACGGTGCTGATGGGCATCGGCGCGGTGTTCGGGGCAATTCTCACCATGTATTCGGCGGTGGCGCAGCGCACGCGCGAGATCGCCACCCTGCGCGCCCTGGGCTTCGGCGGCGGCGCGGTGCTGGTGTCGGTCTTGGCCGAATCCTTCGTGCTGTCGCTGGCCGGCGGCACGCTGGGCGCCGGCATGGCCTACCTGCTGTTCAACGGCTACCACACCTCGACGCTGAACTTTCAGACCTTCAGCCAGGTGGCGTTCGCCTTCAAGGTGACGCCCGTGCTGCTGCTGCTGGCCCTCATCGGCACCTTGCTGATGGGCCTGATCGGCGGCATCTTCCCGGCGGCGCGCGCCGCCCGCATGCCGATCGCGAGCGCCCTGCGCGAGGTGTGATGCCGGGGGGCGGCGGTGGGGGCGCGGCGCGCGCCCCGGCGATCGAAATCGTCGCCCATCGCGGCGCCGGCACCGATCGCGATCGGCCGGCCGCCGGGCAGGCGCAGCGGCCGGCGGCGCCGCCGGAGAACACCCTGGCGGCGCTGGCGTGGGGGTGGGCCGCGGCGCGGGCCTGCGAGATCGACGTGCACCTGACGCGCGACCGGCGGGTGGTGGTGATCCACGACCCCACCACCGGGCGCACCTGCGACCGCGACCTGCGGGTTGCCGAGGCCGATTTTGAGGATCTGCGCCGGTTGGACGCCGGCGCCAGGAAAGGGCCGCCCTGGACGGGTGAGCGCCTGCCGTCGCTGCGCGAGGCGCTGGAGCTGATGCCGCCGGACGGGCGCCTGTACGTCGAGGCCAAGAGCGGCCCCGCCATCGTCGAGCCGCTGCTGGCCGACATCGCCGCCGCCGGCCGCGGTGCCGGCCAGGTGGTCTTGATCAGCTTCGGCATCGACACCATCTGGGCGCTCAAGCGCGCCTGGCCGGCGCTGCCGTGCTATTGGGTCCTGGGCTTCGAAGAGATCAGCCGCGGGCGCTGGCGCGCGACGTGGGAAGAGAGCGCCGGGAGCGAGCGGGAGCCACGCTCAGTATTGCAGGAGCCGGTCGACTACGCGGCGCTGGCCCAGATGGTGCGCGGGCAGGGGGGCGCCCTGGACGGCCTGGACGTCAGCGCCCGCCAGCCGGAGGGCTTTGCCGCCGCCATGGCCGCGGCCGGCATCCCCTGGGGCGCCTGGACCGTCGACGACGGCGCCACCGCCCTGGCGCTGGTGCGCAAGGGCGCCATCCAGCTGACCACCAACTGCCCGGCCGACCTGACCGCCGCGCTGGCCCACGCCGGCATCTGAACGACGCCTTGCCGGGCTACGCCCCCCGGCCGGGTGGTCACCCGGCGGGCGACGGACCGGCGCCGTGGGCGTGGGCCGCTCAGCGGCTGGCGGCGTCGGGTGCGGGGACGAAGGCGGCGTGGAAGGCGGGCGGGACGGTGCGGCCCAGGAGCAGCTCGGCGCGGGGGCCGGCGGTGATGTCCAGGGTGTCGAAGAGCAGGTAGCCGCTTTCGCCGCGATCGGCGGCGAAGAGGGGGCAGATGAGGGTGCCGCCGGCTTGGCCGGGCGGCGCCGGGGCGACGGCGGGTTCGCCGGTCAGGTAGCGGCCTGGCGGGGCCTGCCAGACGGCCGGCGGGGGAGCGCCGGGGCGCCAGCTGCCGTGCACCAGCTGGTCGTAGAACTTGCGGCCGGGGCGGCCGGCGGCGGCGATGCCCAGGGTCCAGAAGTCGTCGGGGGCGCGGCCGTCGGGCTGCGGCAGGGTGACCGGGAAGTCGGGCGCCAGCTCGTAGGCAAGGGTCCGGCGCTCGGCGATGCGGCCCTGCGCCAGGTCGACGACCAGGCGGACGGGGCGGCCGGCGCCGACGTCGGCCAGCAGGTGGGGGACCTCCTGGTACTGGTCGTAGACCGGCCGGTCCAGCTCCAGGAAATCGACGACCAGCCGGCCTGCCGCATCCTCGCCGGCAGCGATGCCGTGCAGGCAATAGCCGCCGGGGAGGGGTACGCGCAGTGCCGCCGCTTGGCCGGTCGCGGGTGCGGGGCCGGCGGGCTCCAGGTGGCTGCGCGGGACGATTAGCAGCTCGCTGGCGGCGCGGTGTGGCTGCCAGCTGAGGGCTTCGTGCAGGCAGGCGCCGTTGGCGGTGACGGCTTCCAGGTCGAGGCAGAACGGGCTGACATGGAAGATGACGTGGTGTGGCGCCAGCAGGAAATCGTGGATCGATACCGGCAGGGCGAGCGCGACGCGGTGGCGGGCGATGAGAGTCCCGCCGGCGGAAAAGCGGTACAGGTGCAGGCAGGGGCTTTGGCGCGAGTAGGACAGGCCGAAGTTGTAGAGCTCGCCGGTCGCTGGATCGACCTTGGCGTGGGCGGCGAAGGGGCTGACCGGGTTGAGGCCGCCGCCGAAGGTGAAGGGGCCGCGGGTGGCGAGCGTCGCGGGATCGATCTCGCAGGGCAGGCCCTGTTCGCCGCAGGCCAGCAGGGTGCCGGCAAAGGGGATGACGCTGACGTTGACCGGCGACGCCAGGGCGATGCCGCGCTCCAGGCGGTCGCCGGCGAAGCGGGTGCCGAAGGCGCGGAAGAGCGCCTGGCCCGCCTGCTCTTCGGCCATCCACTTGGCGCTGCGCACGAAGCGGTTGGCGAAGTGGACGTTGCTTCCGGCATCACCATTACCACCGCTGATTCCGGTGCCGCCGGCACCGCCGCCGTCGCCGTGACCGTCGCTGTCTTTGGCGCCGCCGCCCGCGCCGGCCCCGCTGAAGGTGAGCGCCGCGATCATGCCGTCGCCGTCCAGCCAGTGCCGGTAGCGCAGCTGGCCGCGGGCGAAGCGGGCGGGGCCGTTCCAATAGCAGGTGCCGCGCAGGCCGGCGGGCACCTCGCCGGCGGCAATCCGCACCGCGCCGGCGCCCTCCTGCGGCAGCTCGAAGGCGCCTTCCAGTCCCGGCGCGTAATCGGCCGGCGGGCGGGTCACCGCTGGCCGCTCCCGCCTATCGCGCTCCGCGGCGCCGGTACTGTCGCCGGCGCCAGCCCACGATTCGGCAAATCCGCTCCAGTGTCCGACGACCCCGGCTCGCGGTCACGGTCCGGCGACGCCGGTCCCTGCTCGGCCGCTGCCGCAGCCTCGGCGCCGGTGTCGCCGGTGTCGGCGGAGCTGGGCGCGACGGTGCGGAAGCGCTGCATGCAGGCGGTCTGGAGGCGCCAGGGGTGGGGTGGGGCGCCGTCGGGGATGGCGGCCACGCGGGCGGCGATCGCCGCCGGGTCGAAGTCGAAGCGGCGCAGATCGATGGCGCTGACGAAGTCCGCCGAGAGCGCGCGCGGGTCGCCGCTGACCACGGCGCTGGCGTGGGCGACGATGAAGCGCGCCAGCTCTTCGAGGTTGTCGAGCTGCTCGGTCAGGACCGGGCGCGCCTCCTGGGCCGTCAGGCCGACGCGGTAGAAGCAGGCTTCGGCGGCGCGCAGGTGGCCGAACTCGTAGAAGTCGAAGTGGCGCGGCGCGGCGGCCGCGGCGGCGGTGTCCGGCGACTGTCCGGCGTGCTGGTTTTTCCAGCGGTAGAAGCCGACCAGGAAGGCGTGCAGGTTGCGATTGGTCGGTCCCAGACGGGCGAAGTGGCGCAGGAACGAGGGGATGAACTGGCGGTCGGTGAACAGGTCGTTGATGAACGGAAAGACGAAGAACGAAAAGTAGACGCTGAGCTCCCAGACGTAGCGCAGGGTGAAGACCTCCTGGTCGCCCAGGACTTCGTAGCTGACGGCGAAGCTGGGCACGTAGGCTTCGTAGACCCAGCGCGCCAGCTCTTCGTAGAGGCGCACCTTGCCGGCGAGCTCCCGCGCGTCGTCGGTCAGGATGGCGTCGACCACCAGGGTGTTGTAGATCGAGATCAGGTCGCCGCCCGGGCTGTACAGCGGGTCGGAGAAGCGGCAGGCTTCGCCGCACATCGCCCACCGCGCGGCCGACAGGGTTTGCGAGCTGTCCAGGGCGAAATCGACGTAGCCGCCCCAATCCACCACCTTGCGCTGCGGCAGGTCGCGCGCGAACATCGGATACTGGCGGCAGACCCATTCGATCATCTTGTCCGGCGTCGCCACCTGCTCGCGCGGCACCAGGTTGCGGTCGTAGACCAGGCCCAGGCTGGTCTTGCCGTGCAGCGGGATGGTCCAGAACCAGTAGCCTTCGCCGCAAAAGTGATTGGTTGCCAGGAACGCCGGCAGGTGGCCGAGCGCCGCGCGATCGCGGCGCTTGCGCACGCCGGGCGCGTCCAGGTCGGTGAGGCGCTCGATGTCCACCAGCCCTTCGACCCAGCAGAACGTCGTGCCGTGGTGGATCGGGCTGGGGGCGACCAGCTTGCGGCGCCGCGCCAGGACCCGCGCCCGCCCCGAGGCATCGACCACCCACGCCGCGCGTCCCGCGATCTCGCGGTCGCCGCTGCGAAAGCGGAAGCGATGGCCGCCAGCGCTGCGGGCGCTGCCGGTGTCGCCAGTACCCGAGCCGTCGGCCGCATCGGTGGCGTCGCCGGCCTGGACGCCGGCGGCGTCGTCCAGCTGGATGTCCAGCCCCTCGGTGGGGGCGTGCAGCTCGAAGCGCGGCGACAGCAGATTGACGCGCAACAGCTCGGCTTCGAAGGCATTGCGGTCCAGCTGGTAGGTGGCGATGTTGGAAAGGCCGCGGATGTAGGACTGGCTGAGCTCTTCGTAGCGGTCCGCCGCGCCCGCCGGCCCCGGCCAGTAGAAGCGCAGGTTGTACTTGAGGTAGTGCTCGCACAGCAGGTGCTCTTCCATCTGCAGCACGCGCGAATAGTAGTAGCCGCTCACCTGCACCGTCGCTTCGCCCACCTTCTGCCGCGCCGGCGGCAGGGGACGGCGATCGACCAGCAGCACCCGCCGGTCGGAATACAGCAGCAGCTGCCGGGCCAGGGAGAGCCCCGCCAGGCCGCCGCCGACGATCAGCACGTCCACCTGCTGGGTCATGGTGCCTCCTCCTGGCCGACGCTGCCGAAGATCAGGGCCGCGCAGTGGCCGTCGGCGCTGATCGCCGTCGCCAGCGCCCGCCGCGTGCCGCCGCCCGCCGCCGGGGGCAGCTGCCGGCTGGCGGCGGACAGCCCGGCGAGCGGCAGGCCGGGCTCGACGCGCTGCAGGCCGGCGATGCCCGGCACCAGCCCGTCGGCGAAGGTTTCCACCAGGTCGATCGCCTGCCAGGCGCCGCTCGCTCCCATGCCTTCGCCGAGCATCGCCTTGACGGCGGCGGCAGGCAGCTGGACCGGCGCCGTCGCCGCGCCCAGGCCGGCGGCGATGCCCAGCGCTTCGGCGCGGTCGATCACCGGGCTGCCGCTGGCGGAGGTGGAGAGAAAGTCGATGTCGCCGGGCGCCAGGCCGGCGTCGGCCAGCGCCAGGTGCACGGCGCGCGCCAGCGCCTCGGCCAGGGCGGCGCTCCCCACGGGCGCGCTCAGGCGGTCGGCGTCGTCGCTGGCATTGCCGCCATGACCGCCATTGTCGCCGCCGCGGTCGCCGTCGCCAGCGGCAGCGTCGCCGGCGGCAAAGGCGGCGCCCCAGCCCAGCACCTCGGCGCGCGGCACCGCCCGGCGCGCCGCCGCCGCGGCGCCGTCTTCGAGCATCAGCAGGCCGGCGCCTTCGGAGAGGCTGAAGCCGTTGCGGTGCTCGTCGAACGGCACCGGCCGCTCGCCGGGCGCGCCGCCGCGGCGCGTGCCGCACAGGCGCTCGGCGCGCGCGTGGCTGATGAACGATTCGAAGCAGAGCTCTTCGACGCCGCCGGCGAGCACCGCCTTGGCGCGGCCGGTGCGCACCAGCTCGGCGGCTTGCGCGATGGCCAGCAGCCCGGACGCCTCGCCCGCGGCGAGCGTCGAGTTGACGCCGCGCAGGTGGTGCCAGATGGCGGTCTGGCCGGCGGCGGCGTTGATGACGCTGTTGGCGAATTCGAACGGGCTGGCGTGGGTCGGCCCCAGCTGCTTGGCGCGGCGGTCGAATTCGGCGATGGTGCGCAGGCTGCAAAAGGTGGTGCCGGCCACCAGGCCCACCTCGCCCTGGGCGCGCTCCGCTTCGCTCCAGCCGCTGGCGGCGAGCGCCAGCTGCGCCGCCACCACCAGCAGCCGCGACGTGCGGTCGAGCGGGCGCAGGTTGCGCTCGCCGACGTAGGACTGCGGGTCGAAGGGGCGGATCTCGCCGCCCTGCTGGGGGCCCAGGACGGCGGTGGCGAACAGCTCGATGGGGCGGCGCGCGACGACGCCCTGGGCCAGCGCCCGGTGCATGGCGGCCGGCGCATCGCCGAGCGGCGACAGCACGCCCGCGCCGGTGATCACCACCCGCCGCGGCGACGTCACGCCACCGCCTTGCGGAAGATCGTCGACGCGTTGTTGCCGCCAAAGGCGTAGGCGTTGTTCATCGCCACCTGGACGCGGTGGTCGCGCGCCGCGTTCGGCACGAAGTCGAGGTCCCCCTCCGCCTCCGTCATCCCCATCGTCGGCGGGATGCGATCGCCGGCGACCGCCAGCGCGCACACCGCCGCCTCGATCGCCGAGGCGGCGCCCATGGTGTGGCCGATCATCGATTTGACCGAGCTGATCGGCACCCGCGCGCCGGCGCCGAAGACCTGCCCCACGGCGGCGATCTCCAGGCGGTCGTTGGTCGGCGTGCCGGTGCCGTGGGCGCTGATGTAGCTGACGTCGGCCGCCGTCACGCCGGCGTCGGCCAGCGCGTGCCGCATGGCGCGCACGGCGCCCTCCGCCTGGGGGTGCGCGGCGGTCATGTGGTGGGCGTCGCACGACAGGCCGTAGCCGGCGATCTCGGCGTAGATGCGTGCCCCGCGGCGGCGGGCCGCCGCCAGCGGCTCGAGCGCCAGGACCGCCGCCCCCTCGCCGGGGATCATGCCCTTGCGGTGGCGGTCGAACGGCTGGCAGCGTTCGGGCGCGATGGCGCCCAGGCGGGCGAAGCCGGTGTAGGTGATGCGCGAAAAGGCGTCGGCGCCGCCGGCCAGCATCAGGTCGGCGCGGCCGGCGCGCAGGATGTCCATGGCGTGCGCCAGGGCGTGGTTGCCGGCGGCGCAGGCCGCCGGCAGCATGGCGTTCATGCCGGCGAACCCGACTTCGCGCGCCACCTGCGCGGCGATCAGGTGGCAGGGGTAGAGGGTCATGAAGTCTTCGCCCACCCGCTCCATGTCGCCGGCCAGCAGGTAGTCGTCGAAGCGCTCGATCTCCAGCGGCTCGCCCGAGGTGGTCCCCATCGCCACGCCGGCGCGCACGGCGGCGATGCCCGCCCGGTCGAGCGGGCCGCCCGGGCCGGCCAGCGCCGCCGGCGGCAGGTCGCGCGCGCCGTCGAACCCGGCGTCGGCGAGCGCCAGGCGGGCGGCGGCGATCGCCATCTGCGAAGCGCGGCCCATGCGGCGCGGATCGAGGGTGCGGACAAACGCCTGCGGCGAGAAGTCGCGCACCTCGGCGCCCAGGTGCACGGTCATGGCGCTGGTGTCGAAGGAGGCCACCGGCGCGAAGCCCAGGCGGCCGGCCAGCAGCGACTCCCACAGCCGCTCGCGGCCGGTGCCGACCGGAGTGACCGCGCCGATGCCGGTGACGGCGATGCGCGGCGTCACTCCGCCGCCACCGCGGACACCGGACTGGCGGCCGCTTGCAGCTCGGCGTGGCGCTGGATCACCAGGTCGACCAGGCTGGGCAGGTCCTCGATGCCGCGGTACGCCTCGTCAGGCAGGTTGAGCTGGAACGCCAGGTCGACGTCGACGCCGATCTCCAGCAGCGACAGCGAGTCGAGGTTGAGGTCGGCGCGGAGCTTCGCGTCGTCGCTAATCCGCTCGGGGTTGATGCCGGCGATGCTGCCGATGATCTTCTTGACCTTGCCTGTGATCTCGGGGCGATCCATGGCGTTCTCCTGTGGGTATGCGGACGTTGCAAAGTCGCGTACGTTGGCGATCCGGCCGGCTTGCGCCAGGCCGTGAGTCGAGCTCGCGTCGGTGCGGCCGGCAAACGCCGGCGCAGATGCGGCCCTATTCCGATGTTCGGGAAGCGGCCGGCACGACGTGAGTGTCCGTGATGGCCACGATTATAGGCCATATAGGCGATCTACGTGTCCCATTTGTTACCGACCCCGCGGAAGCGTACCTTAACAATAAAGCAGGCGCACCTGGCGGCTCGCCTCCGGCTGGCCGCAGGCGGGTGGCGCCGCGCTTCAGTGGACCGGCGCCAGGACCAGGCGGCAGGCGACGGCTCTGTTGTCGAGCTGGTCGTGGGCGACGCTGGCGGCGTCCAGCGGCAGGACTTCGGAGGGAAGACTAGCGGGCGCGCGTCACGACGCCTGGCGCTCCGCCGCCAGGCAGGGGCGGAACTTGTAGCCGTAGACGATGTAGCCGTGCGGGCCGTTTTCGCGCAGCCGGCGGGTCACCATTTCCACCGGCATGCCGATCGCCACCTGGTCGGGATCGACGTCGGTCAGCTGGGCGGTGACGCGGACGCCCTCTTCGAGGTCCACCAGGGCCACCATGTAGGGACCGGAAAAGCCGAGCGGCGGCTGCGCCACCTCGGCGAACGAATATACCGTGCCGCGGCCGCTGAAACGGTGGGGTGCGGCGTCGCGGCTGCCGCAGGCGCCGCAGGCCGGGCGCGGCGGGAACTGCACGGCGGCGCAGGCGCGGCACCGCTGCCCCTCCAGGCGGTAGTACGGCGCGGTCAGGCGGTGGTAGCGCGGCAGGTCCATGGCGTCAGGCCTCCAGAACGTGGGTCACGGCGATCGAGCCGTGGCCGCCGATCGACTGGGTGAGGGCGACGCGCGCGCCCGGCACCTGGTTGGCGCCGGCCTCGCGGCGCAGCTGGGCGGCGGCTTCGACGATCTGGTAGGCGCCGCTCGCCCCCACCGGGTGCCCGCGCGCCTTGAGGCCGCCGCAGGTCGACAGCGGCACGCAGCCGCCGTTTGCGAAGCACCCGTGGGCGGCGCGCTTGAGCGCTTCGCCGCGGGGGGCGAAGCCGCAGGCTTCGAGCGACAGGGCGGTGATGATGGTGAAGGCGTCGTGGGCCTCGAAGAAATTGCAATCCTTGGGCGCGAAGCCGCTGGCCGCGAACGCCTTTTCCGCCGAGCGGCGGGCGGCGGCCAGGGTCAGCAGGTCGGCGCGGCCGGCCAGGCCGATGGTGTCGGTGGCGACGGCCGAGGCGGCGATGCGCACCTGGCGGTGCTCGGGGCGCAGCGCCGGGCGGGCGCAGACCACCACCGCCGCGGCGCCGTCGCACACCGGCGCGGCGTCCAGCACGCCGATGGGGGCGGCCACCTGCGGCGAGCGGGCGAACTGTTCGCGCGAGATGGGCTCGCGGAACATCGCGTTGGCGTTGGCCGCGGCGTTGCGGTGGGCGTTGACCGCGAAGGGCGCAAACTCTTCGCGGCTGGCGCCCGTCTCGTGCATGTAGCGCCGCATGAGCAGCGCCGAGAGCGCCACGAACGACAGGCCGTGGCTGGCTTCGAAGTCGCCGTCGGCGGCGGTGGCCAGGCCGCCGGTCACCTGGTCGGAGACGGCGTCGGTCATCTTTTCGACCCCCACCGCCACCGCCACGTCGTGGACGCCGGCCGCCACCGCCAGGGTCGCGGCGCGCACCGCCGCCGCCCCCGAAGCGCAGGCGGCCTCCACCTTCCAGGCTTCCGCCGGCAGCAGCCCGGCGGCGTCGGCCAGCAGGGCGCCCAGGTTTTCCTGGCCGTTGAGCGCGCCGCCCAGCATGTTGCCGGCGTAGAGCGCGTCCACCGCTTCGATGCCGGCGTCGGCCAGGGCGGCGCGCACGGCGGCCGCTCCCAGGTCGCGCAGGCCCAGGCCCCAATGCTCTCCCACCGGCGTCTGGCCGGCGCCGACGATGAAGACGTCTCTCATGCGCGCCGGATCTTTCCCCGCAGCCGCAGGTATTGGCCGTAGCCGTCGACCAGGCGCCGGCGGTCCAGGTAGTTGGCGACGGTGGGGCCGGCGCGGCGCGCGGCGATGCGCTCCGTCACCTCGAAGGAGAAAGCATCGCTGCCGGCCCCCGAGCCGTAGGAGCAGAAAAAGATCCGCTCGCCGGGCCGGGCCACGTCCAGAACCGCCGCCAGGCCGAGCAGCGACGAGCCCGAATAGGCGTTGCCCATGCGCGTCGCCACCAGGCCGGTGGCGATCTGCTGGCGCGCGAAGCCCAGCTCGGCCGCGGCTTTTTCGACGAACTTGGGCACCGGCTGGTGGAACACGGCGTGGGCAAAGTCGCGCGGCTGGCGCCCCACTTCGGCCAGCAGGCGCCGCGACGCCGCCAACGTGTGATGAAAGTAGGAAGGCTCGCCGGTGAAGCGGCCGCCGTGCTCGGGATAGTGCGCCGCCTCGCGGCGGAAAAAGTCCGGCGTGTCGGTGACGTGCGACACCGACGCTTCGACCACCGCCAGGGCGTCCGCGGCGTCGCCGAACAGGTAGGCGGCGCCGCCGCAGCCGGCGGTGTACTCCAGGGCGTCGCCGGGCTTGGCCTGCGCCGTGTCCATGCCGATGGCGAGCGCCGCTTCGACCATGCCCGAGCCGACGAAGGCCACCGCCGCCTGCATCGCTTCGCTGCCCGCCTTGCAGGCAAACTCCATGTCGGCGGCTACCACGTGCGGCGTGATCCCCAGCGCTTCGGCCACCACCGTCGCCGAAGGCTTGACCGCGTAGGGCTTCGATTCCGTCCCCACCCACACGGCGCCGATCTGGCGCTGCACCGCGTCGCGGTCGAGCGCGGCGCCGGCGCGGTCGAGCGCCGTGCGCGCCGCTTCGATCGCCATCGTCACCACGTCTTCGTCGGCCGCGGCCACCGACTTTTCGGCCACCGCCGGCGCGGCGCTGCCGCGCGCCCGCCAGGTGGCGGCGATGTCGGCGGTGCGCACGCGCAGGCGCGGCACGTAGGCGCCGTAGCCGGTGATCCCGACGGCGCGTTGCGATCTCATCGTGCAGGCCCTTTCGGGGTGGCCGGCGGCGCTGGCGCCGCTGAAGAGTGGCCGGCCGGAGCGCGCGGGCGGCGCGGTTTTTGCGCCGGGCGGCGGCGCGCGCGGCGCGCGGTGGGAGTGGCGGCGGCGGCGCCGGCGGTCGACGGCGCGATCTCCAGGCCGCCGAAAAACAGGTCGAGCATGTCGGCGGCCAGGCGGTCGGCCGGGATCTTGCCGTCGGGGCGAAACCATTTGTAGATCCACAGCACCATGCCGAGAAACGAGAACGCCGCCACCCGCGGCTCGACCGGGCGGATGCGCCCTTCGCGCAGCGCCTCTTCGAACGAGGCTTCCAGGAAGTGCACGTAGCGCTTCTTGCGGGCGTTGATCTGCTGCCGCGCCGCGCCGGTCAGGGTTTCGTGCTCGTGCAGGATGATGGTGACCTCCTTGCTCCAGCCCTCGGTCACCAGATGGATGTTCTTTTCCATGCACGCCTTCAACCGCTCGACCGGATCGGCGATCGCCAGCACCGGCAGCAGCACCTGCTCTTCGAAGATATCCATGCCGTAGCTCATGATTTCGAGCAGCAGGTCTTCCTTGCTACGGATGTAGTAATACAGCCCGGCCTTGGTCAGCCCGCAGGCTTCGGCGATGTCGTTCACCGACGCCGCTTCGTACCCCTTGTCGCAGATCAGCCGCGCCGCCGTCTCCAGCACCGCCCGATGCCGCTCGCGATGGACATCCGACCCCGCCTCCGGCGTGCGCGCCACGGAAAATTCCTTTCAGATACCGACCACTCGGTAGAATTCTACCGATCGGTCGGTAGTCTAGGTCCGCCATTCCCGGACTGTCAAGGGCGCCCGGAACGTGCGGGGGAGCGTGCCGGCGTTGGGGTCTGGTATCGTGCCGGTCGCCTGGTGCGGCGGCGGAGGAGCCGCGGTGCGGCGGGCGCCTGGGAATTCATGCTGCCGACGATTGCTGCTACACGCTATGTGACGCCGCTGCGCGAGGGGGGATCGCTGCCTGCGATTGTGGAGGCGAGCGACCTGGGGTTCTATGTGCTCAAGTTCCGCGGCGCCGGGCAGGGGCCGCTGGCGCTGGTGGCGGAGGTGATCGCGGGCGAAATTGGGCGGGCGCTGGGGCTCAAGGTGCCGGCGCTGGCGCTGGTCGAGGTGGATGCGGCGCTGGGCAGGAACGAGCCGGATGCGGAGATCCGCGAGCTGCTGCGGGCGAGCGTCGGGATCAACCTGGGGGTCGACTACCTGCCGGGGTCGGCGGGCTTCGACGCGGCGGCCGGCGACCCGGTGGCGGCGGAGCTGGCGTCGGCGATCGTGTGGTTTGACGCGTTTGTGACCAACGTCGATCGCACGCCGCGCAACCCCAACCTGCTGTGGTGGCACCGGACGCTGTTCTTGATCGATCACGGCGCGGCGCTGTACTTCCACCACGGCTGGCGGGACGTGGAGGCGAATGCGCGCAGCCCGTTTGCGGCGGTGCGCAACCACGTGCTGCTGCCTTGGGCCGGCGCGATCGAGGAGGCGGACCGGCGGCTGCGGCCGCGGCTGGATGCGGCGCTCTTTGCGCGCATCCTGGACGGCATTCCCGACGCCTGGCTGGCGGGCGAGCCGGGCCCCGCGCTGCCGGCGGACAAACGCGCCGGCTACCTGGAGTTCCTCAACCTGCGGCTGGCCTCGGCGCCGGCCTTTGTCGAGGAGGCGGTGCGTGCCCGCTCCCAGCTCGTTTGATTACGCGGTGGTGCGTATCGTGCCGCGGGTCGAGCGCGAGGAGTTCATCAATGCGGGAGTGGTGCTGTTCTGCCTGGGGCAGGACTTTCTGAGCGCCAGGACCGAGGTGAATGCGGCGCGCATCCTGGCCTTGTGGCCCGCCGCCGACCTGGACACCATCCGCCACCACCTGGCCGCCGTCCCCAGGATCTGCGCCGGCCTTCCCGAAGCCGGCCCCATCGCCAGGCTTTCGCTGCGCGAGCGCTTCCACTGGCTGGTCGCCCCGCGCAGCACCATCATCCAGGTTTCGCCGGTGCATTCGGGCCTGTGCGAGTCCCCGGCCAGCGCCCTGGACCACCTCTTCCGTCAGATCGTCGACCTGCCCTGACCTCCCTGACCTCCCTGACCCGCTGGCCCCCAGGGTCCGCGGGGGGCGAATGAACCGGGCGGGACACTAGGTTGCGGGGTCGGTGCGCGCCGCCTTGGCGGTGAGGATGGCCTGGCCGAGGTGCCGCTGGGTGTGCTCGGCCAGGTGTACCGCCAGGCCCATGGCGGTCGTCGGCAGCTGGGCGCGGCCCACAGCGCGAGGTTGGGCGAGACGGGCGGGGTCGAGCGCGCGCACGACCGCTTCCGCCCGCGTCAGGGCGGCGTCCACCGCGGCCAGCAGCTCTTCCAGGGACGCCCCCGGCGCCATCTCGGCGGCGAGCGCGGCAAGCTGGCGCGGGGTGAGCGGGCGGCCTTCCAGGTAGGTGGTCAGCCGGTCGACGCTGCCGGCGATGTGGCGCAGCTGAAAACCCAGCGGCGCCAGCCCCGGCGGGCTGGCCCAGACCTGCCGCTGGCTGAGGCCGTCCGTCCACCGCGCCAGGTCTTCGCGCACCTGCTGGAAGCTGCGCAGCACCGGCGCCAGCAGCGGATCGACGTCCGGCAGCGGCCCGCGCAGCCAGGGCTCCGGCAACGCCTCCCGGTCCGTCGGCGCGGGGGGGCTGTCAGGTTTGCCGTTGCGCAGGCGTCTCATGTCAGCCGCCGGCGCGCTTGGCGCGGTAGCCGGCGGCGGCGAGGTCGGCGGTCAGGCGGTCGGCGTGGTCGCCTTGGATTTCCAGCTCGAAGCAGGGGTCGCCGGCGCGGGTCTGCGCGGCGCGCAGGCTGCCGCCGCTGCCGTAGCGGCGCTTGAGGTCCGCCAGCAGGGCCGCGGCGTCGGAGCGCACCAGGACCAGCGGGCCGGCGGTGGTGACCACCTTGCCGCCGCGGCCGGCCTTTTCCCGCCGCACCCGCACGTCCTGCTGCTGGGCGGGCAGGCTGCGCGCCGGCTCGCAGCGGCAGGGATCGGCGCCGCACCGCGGGCAGCCGGCTGCGGGCCGCGGGCGGCCGGCGGAGCCGTGCTCCGTCGAATAGACCTGCCGGGATACCGGCGGGCGGGACACTAGGCCTGGCCGTCGTCCAGGGTGTATTGGAGATGGTAGGAGTGCTTGCCGTCGGCGATGTCGATCTGCATGGTGCCGGCGAGTCCCAGCAGCTGGTCGGTGCCGGAATCGGGCACGACCATGATGCTGAGCTGCGGCACGCCGCGGGTCATGACGCCGTGGTGTTGCAGGGCGAAGCTGCCGTTGCGGCCGTGCAGGTGGCCGGTGACGTGCTCGATGGCGACGTAGCCGGCCGAGCCTTTGACCGCGGTGCCGGCGCTCAGCATCTCACCCTGGGAGGTGGCTTCCAGGTCGCCGCGGTACTGCTTGGCAAGCGCGAAGCGGCCCAGCACCGCGGCGGTGCCTGGGTCGGCGGTCTGCTGCGGGGTCATTTTGACTTCGAAGCTGCCCTTGCCCTGCTCCGCCATCGGCGTTTTGCCTCCGTTGTGTCAGCTGTGCCGGCTGCCTGGATCTGCCCCGGCGTGCCGCGGTAACCAGGCGGTAGTATATACCTTCCCGCACAATGCAGTCGAGGCCCGCGGCAGAAACGTGCGGGCCTCGACGGCAGGGTTGTGGATCAGCGATTTGTGGGCGGAGGCGGGATCAGGCGCCCATGAACTCGACGTGGACGTAGGTGCCGAGCCGCACGTTGTAGGCCAGGTAATAGCCCGGATGGTCCGGGTCCTCGTAGATCACGATCTGGTCGCTGCCCCAGAGCCAATCGCCGCAGTAGCCGTAGTCGTACGCTGCGACGCTGAAGAAATAGCCGCCGATCGCGAACCGCTCGCGGCCGCCGCCGGTCAGGCGGTAGACGTGGCCGGGGCCGAAGCCGCCGGGGAAGTGGCCGTGGGCCCAGGGGTGATCCAGGTGGTAGTGGGCGTCGCCCGGTCCGCTGTCGTGACCCACCCAGCGATCGGTTTTTGCGTCCACGTGCGGCGCGTCGGGATGTCCGGGCTGTTCGGCGAAATGCCGCGCTTGCGGGGCGGCGGGGCGCGCCGGGGTGCCGTGGGGCGCCGGGGTGCCGTGGGACGCCTCCGGACCGTGCGCCGGGATGTGCCCGCCGCCGACTTCGTGCTCGTTGCCGCGTGGCTGCTGCGCCAGGACGGCAAGCGAAAAAAGCATCAGGGGTGCTGCCAGCGCCAAGACCAGTCTCTTCATGCGGCCTCCCCTCCTGTCCAAGGAGTCTGTAATCCAGTCCGTCTCTTATGGAATCGCCAAACAGAAGTTGACTCAATGGAAGCGCTCGGTGGCCGGCTGGTGCGCCTGGCACCGCCGTCGCCGCTACGCCTCCCCGCAGAACAGGGCCTGCAGGAACTGTGCCTTCTTCCCCGCGATGCCGGCGCGCGGCTGGCCAGCGGCCGGCCTGGCGCGCCGGTCGCCCGGTCCCGCGGGGCGCCGATGCCCAGGCAGGGGAGAGGGACCAGGGTAAGATGGCGCGCGATGGCACGCAGGTCCCCCAAACGACGGCAGACGCGCGGTGCGGCGCCGGGCGCGCCGCAGAGCCGCCGGGAAGCGGTCCGTCCGCCACCCGGCGCCGCCGCCTGGGTGTGGCTGCTTGCCGCGCTCGCGACGCTGGCGGTCTACTGGTCGACCACCCATTTTCAGCTGCTGCTCGACGACGTGATCCTGTTCAAGACCAGCCCATCGTTGCGCACCCTGGCCAGCATTCCGCGCGGCTTCGTCACCGACCTGGGCGCCGTGCGCAAGGGCTCGACGACGGTGCAGGGAAGCTTCTATCGCCCGGTTTTCCTGGCCCTGTCGACGCTCTACTACCAGTGGGTGGGGCCGGGTCCCGGCGGCTGGCACGTGGCGTCGGTGGTGCTGGCTGCCGTCGTCGCGGCGCTTGCCAGCTGGTTTTTCCGCCGCGTCGGCCTGCCGCCTTTTGCGGCGCTCCTGGCCGCCCTGGTCTTTGCGCTGCACCCTTCGCACGTCAGCTCGGTCGCCTGGGTTTCCGGCATCCAGGAGCAGCTGGCGGCGCTGTTCGTCCTGGTGGCGCTGATCGCCTTGCTCTCGCCGGTGGCGGACGAGCACCCGCGGCGAACCCTGGCGATCGCCATCGGCGCCTTTGTCTGCGCCCTGCTGAGCAAGGAGGTGTCGCTGGCGCTCCTCCCCATGGTGGGGGTCTGGGCGCTCGTCCGCCGCGGCGATCAGCCTGAGGAGTCGCGGCGCTTCGCCCGCGCCACCGCCTGGTTTGGCGGCGTCGCGGTGCTCTACCTGGGCGTCCGCCTGGCGGTGCTGGGCGCCTTCGCCAGGCCGTGGGCCGAGGCGCCGGGCTTTGCCCGCGCGGTGCCCTCGGTGCCGCTGGCCTTCGTCACCTACGTGCACCTGCTGGTGTGGCCGACCGCCTTTTCGTTCTTCCGCCCCGAGCGGCCGTTCTGGGGGGTTTTCGACCTGCCGGTGCTGGTTTCGGCGGCGGTGCTGCTGGCGCTCGTGGCGCTCGCCTGGTTCGGCGTCAAGCGGCGGCCGCAGCTGCTGCTGCCGCTCGCCTGGTTCGTCGTCTGGCTGCTGCCGGTGATGAACTTCTGGGCCCTCTATCCCGAGTGGATGGTCACCGACCGCTACCTGTACCTGCCGTCGCTGGCGCTGCCGTGGGCGCTCTACGTGCTGCTGCCGCGCCGTGCGGCGGCGCCGGCGCTGGCCGCGGTGGCGGTGGTGTTCGCCCTGCTCACGCTGCGCTACGCGGCGATCTTCGTCGACGCCAAGACCTTTTCCATGGCGATGGAGAAGGCCGAGCCCACCAGCTCCTACATCGTCGAAGAGCGGGCGCGCGTCTACCTGGTCGAAGGCCAGACCGCGGCGGCCGAGGCCGCCTACCGGCGGGCGCTGACCATCGATCCCTGGGACGCCGACGCGCTGTGGAAGGTGGGCAACTTCGAACGCCAGCGCGGCGACTTTGCCGCCGCGCGGCTGCACTACCGCCGCGCCGCCCTGCAGGCGCCCAACGACAGCACGCCCTTCATGACCCTGGCCTATGCCATGGCCAAGGCCGGCCAGCGCAAGCAGGCCCTGGCGCTGCTGCGCGAAACGGAGTACCGCTGGCCGGACCGCTTCGAGCCGCACCTGCTGCAGGCCCTGCTGCTGGCCGACGCCGGCGACCGTGCCGGCGCGGAGCAGGCGTTTGCCGCGGCGCGCCGGGTCCGGCCGCAGGAGCCGATCCTCGGCCAGGGCCTGGACCACGCGATCGCGGTGCTGTCCGCCGGCATCGGCCTGTCCAACTAGGCCACTACCAGGCGCGCGGCGCGCCCGCCGTCTGGCGGCGTGGCGCACGCGGCGCCGCGGATCAGTCGGCGCGCAAGGCGACCATCGGGTCGACGCTGGCGGCGCGCTGGGCGGGCAGCAGGCCGGTGATGACCGAAACCAGGATCATCACCACGGTGGCGATGCCGATGGTCAGCGGATCGCCGGCGCTCAGCCCGAACAGCTGACTCTTGGCCAGCGGCGCGGCGATCAGGGCCGCGGGCAGGCCGACGGCGATGCCGATGGCGCTGAGCAGCAGCGTTTCGCGCAGCACCAGGCCGAGAATGCTGGCGCGATGGGCGCCCAGCGCCATGCGCAGGCCGATCTCGCTGGTGCGGCGGGCGACGCCGTAGGCCATGACGCCGTACAGGCCGATGCCGGCGAGCGCCAGCGCCAGCGCGCCGAAGATGCCGGTCAGCCGCGCGACCGCCTGGTCGCCGCCCAGCGAGTTGCCGATCTGCTCCTGGACGGTGACGATCCTGACGATCGGCAGGTTCGGCTCCACTTCGCGCAGCACCCGGCGCAGCGACGCGGCCAGCGGGCCGGGGTCGCCCGTGGTGCCGATCTCCAGGTCGCTCAACGCGTCGGTGACCTGCGCCACCGGCAGGAACACCGTCATCGGCGGCGTCCGCTCCTTGACGCTGTTGATCCTGGCGTCGCGCACCACGCCGACGATCGCGGTTTCGTCGTCCTTGATCTTGAGGCCGAAGCGGCGGCCGAGGACCGATCCGGGCGGGTAGAAGTGGCGCGCCATGGCTTCGCTGACCACCGCCACGCTGGCGCCGCCGGCGCGGTCCTGGGGTCCGAGGTCGCGCCCCTCCACCAGCTTCATGCCCACCGTGTCGAAGTAGTGCGGCGTCACCAGCATGACCTGTACGTCGTCGGCTTCGCCCTTGCGCGCCGTGTAGCCGGGCACCAGGGCCGAGCTGGTGCGCCCGCTGCCGCCGACCAGCGGAAAGAGCGACAGGCTGGCGGAGCGCACGCCCGGCAGGGCGCCGACGCGATCGAGCAGGCGCTGGTAGAGGTTGGCGAGCTGCGCATCGCTCCGCCCCAGCAGGCGCGGGTTGATCCGCACGAGCAGCAGGTGATCGCGCGCGAAGCCGGGCTGCACCCGGTTGAGGTTGTCCAGGCTGCGCAGAAAGAGGCCGGCGCCGATCAGCAGCAGCAGCGACAGGCTGACCTGGGCGACCACCAGCACCTTGCCCACCGGCAGGCGCGAGCGCCCCTCGCCGGTACCCTGCAGCGTCCCGCGGCCGGCCTTGAGGTGCTCGCCGACGTCGAGACGCGTCGCCTGCAGGGCCGGCACGACGCCGAACAGCAGGGCGGTGCACAGGCTGGCGCCGCCGGCGAACGCCAGCATGCGCAGGTCGAGCCCGGTGTCGAGCGCCAGCGTCGAAGCGTCGATCGCGGCCAGGCCGAGCAGCAGCCGGCGACCCCAGAAGGCGATCGCCACGCCGCCGGCGCCGCCGGCGACGGCCAGCAGAGCGCTCTCGGTCAGCAGCTGGCGCACCAGGCGGCCGCGGGCGGCGCCGACGGACATGCGCACGGCGATCTCCTTGCGCCGGCCGGCGGCGCGCGCCAGCAGCAGGTTGGCGATGTTGGCGCAGGCGATCAGCAGCACCAGCCCGGCGGCGCTCATCAGGATGAACAGCGGCAGCGAATATGCGTTGCGCAGCCGCGACACGCCGCGATCCGCCGGCAGCGCCTCGATCCGCACCTGCATCAGGTCGTCGCGCGCGTCGGTGTCGCCGCCGACGAACGTCGCGGCGGTGTACTGGTGGAACAGCACGTCCATCTCGGCCTGGGCGGTGGCCGCCGAGACGCCGGGGCGGAGGCGGCCGATGATGTTGAGAAACGCGATGCGCGGCTCGGTGACCCACGGCTTGTCCAGGTCGACCTCGGCGTACATCGAGGCGTTGGTGCGGTACTTGACTTCGCGCTGCATCATCAGCGGCAGGAAGAAGTCGGGTGCGCTGCCGACGAGCACGCCGAAAAAGCCCTTGGGCGCCACGCCGACGATGGTGAAGGGGGTGCCGTTGAGGGTCACCACCTGGCCGATCGCCGCCGCCTGGGCGCCGTAGCGCCGCTGCCAGTAGCCGTAGCTGATGACCGCCACCGGGTGGGCGCCCGGCGTCAGGTCGTCGGCGGGACCGAGCAGCCGTCCCGCCGCCGGCAGCACCCCCAGGCCGGAAAAGAAGTTGCCCGAAACCAGCTGGCCGTTGGCCGACTCGCTGGGCGCCTCGGCGTAGGAGCTGGCGGGATCGGCGGCGCTCGCGGGGGTCGCGGAAGTCGCGGGCCCTGCCGGGGCCGCGGCGTTGTCCGGCCGTCCGCCCGGCGCGCCGGCGGCGCGCACCATCAGCTGCGTATCGCGGGTGTAGGCGACCAGCGCCTGCAGCGTCCGGGAGCGCTCCTGCGCGTAGCGGATCATGGGGCCGGAGAAGCGGTTGTCGTTGGGGCCAGAGGCCAGGCGATAGCTGACCAGCCGGCCCGCCTCGGGCACCGGCAGGCGCCGCAGCATCACGGCGTCGATCAGGCTGAACAGCGCCGTCACGCCGCCCAGCCCCAGCGCCAGCGACAGCACCGCCACCGCGGTGACCGCGCGGCTCTTGCGCAGCGTCCGCACGGCGAAGCGAAGGTCCTTGCCAAGTGCCTCGAACATGTTGAGCGTCTCCTCTGCCGCGCCGCACGCCGGCGCGACCGCGGCAGCGGCAGCGGAGCTGCCGGCCACGGCCGCGAGCGCCGGCGGCGTCGCAGATGGATACGCACGAACGCCGGCCAGGTTATCGGCGCGGCGTCCGTGGCTCTTGGGCTATTTCAATGGAGGGAGGACGCTGAAGGTGGTCAGGTCGATGAAGTTCTGATTGGTCCCGGCGGTCGAGCTGTAGGTCTGGAATTGGCAGGGGACGTTGGTCGTCGGCCCGCAGGTGGGAAAGACCCGGGTGACGGTGAGGTCGAACGGCTCGGTGGTGGCGCTGGCGACGAACACCCAGTAGGCGGCGTTGACCGCCGTGCCGTCCAGGATCTTGAGCGAGACCTCGGTCGAGGTGGGATCGAAGAACCAGAAATAGCCGGATCCGTCGGACACCTGGACGGCGCTGGCGTTGTGGCTGCCGCTGCCGTCGTGCCACGTCAGGGTGGCCTGGAAGCCGCCGCTGATCATGTTGAGGGCAGTCGCGGGCGCATTGACCTGAAACACGCTGGTGGCCACCACGTTGCCCGAAAAGTCCAGCTGCCGGACCGTGTAGCTGCCCGCGGCAAGCGTCCCCAGCGGGAACTCTTGCCCCACCGGGCACGATCCCACCGGCTGGACCGCTACCGGCCCCTCCTGCAGCGTGATCGTGTGGCCCGCGATGGTGGGCGGTCCGGACACGTCTATGCAGGTCGGCTCGACCACCAGGTGGATGCTGTCGCTGGTGGTCGGCAGGGCGGGGCTGATCAGGATCGGGACCTGCGCGGAGAGCGAGCTGCCGATTGCCAGTAGCAGGGCCAGGATGGACAGCAGCACGCGGCGGCGGGGCAGGGCACGCAACGACGGGGTACACATCGGACACCTCCGGTCTTTGGTTTGCCTGGTCGAGGCCGGCGACGCAAAGCGACCCAGACGCAGGACAGGCTCAGCGGGATCGGTCGCCGGCCTGGTGCCCATTATGGTATATCAACATTTCGGTTTGTACAAGACCGGTTGACTGCTCCGGCTGGCCGGGCTCCGACGAGCGGAGCACCTGTTCGCGCCCGCCAGGTTCAGGTCGCGGAAGCTGCGGCCCTCGACGGCGCGTCGCTCCTGGGGGATCAAGGTGCAGTGGGGGGCCTGAAGGCGCTCAGGTCGATGAAATTCTGATTGGTCCCCGCGGTTGCGGCGTAGTCCTTGGACGAGCAGGCGACGGTCGTCGGCGGCCCGCAGTTGGCCAGGACCTGGGTGATGGTGAGGTCGAACGGGACGGTGGTGGAGCTGGCGACGAACACCCAGTAGGCGCCGTTGACCGCCGTGCCGTCCAGGATCTTGAGCGAGACCTCGGTCGAAGCGGGATCGAAGAACCAGAAATAGCCGGATTTGTCGGACACCTGGACGGCACCGGCGGCGTGGTTGCCGCTGCCTGCGATGCCGGCGTCGTGCCACGACAGGGTGGCCTGGAAGCCGCCGCCAATCATGTTGAGGGCGGTCGCGGGCGCGTTGACCTGAAACACGCTGGCGGCCAGCAGGTCACCCGAAAAGTCCACCTGCCGGACCGTGTAGCTGCCCGCGGCAAGCGCCCCCAGCGGGTAGTCGTGCGGCACCGGGCACTCGCCGCCCGGGATGGGCGGCCCCACCTTCAGCGTGATCCTGTTGCCCGCGATGGTGGGCGGCGCGAACGCGTCGAGGCAGGTCGCCTCGACCACCAGGTGGACGGTGTCGCTGGTGGTCGGCAGGGCGGGGCTGATCAGGATCGGGGTCTGCGCGGCCAGCGAGCCGCCGGTTGCCAGCAGCACGGCCAGGCTCGCCAGCAGCGCGCGACGACGGAGCAGGGAACGTAACGACGGTGCACACATCGGACACCTCCGGTCTTCGGGTTTCTGTATGCTATATCAACATTTCGAAGTGCGCAAGATTGGTCGGCTGCCCTGGGGCTGACGGCTGCGCCGGGCAGGTGGAACGAGAAAGGCCTGGTCGCTGGAGTGCGGATCGAAGGTTGTCTATGATGGCTAAGGTTCGTGACTTTGTAAGGAATTCCCTTGGCGCCTGCTACTGCAGCCGATCTGCTCGCCTTGCCGGTGGAAGACCGCACCGCGGCCCTGGTGGCGGCGCTGCGCGGCTGGGCCGCGGCGGCGCTCGCCGTGCCTGCGGCGGCGCTCGATCCCGACCGGCCGCTGGCCGCCCTGGGGCTCGACTCGCTGGCGGCGGTCGAGCTGGCGCACGAGGTGGAGCAGCAGCTGGGGGTGGCGATCCCGCTGACCCGGCTGCTGGACGACGCAACGCTGCACAGCCTGGCGGCGCAGCTGCTGGAGGACCTGGCGCGGCGGGACGAGCCGGAGGCGCCGATCACCCACGTCCCGCCGGCGGCGGGGCAGGCGGATGCCCCGCTGTCGCACGGCCAGCAGGCGCTCTGGTTCCTGCAGCGGCTGGCGCCGCACAGCGCCGCATATACCATCGCCGCCGCGGTGCGGGTGCACGGCGCGTTCGACGCCGCGGCGCTGGGGCGCGCCCTGGCGGCGGTCGTGGACCGCCATGCGGCGCTGCGCACCACGTTCCACGACCGCGCGGGGCTGCCCGTGCAGCGCGTGCACGCGGCGCTGCCGCCGGGCTTTCAGGTCGAGGATGCGGCGGGCCTGGACGGCCGGCAGCTGGCGGCGCGGCTGGGGCGCCAGGTGGTGGAGCCGCCGTTCGACATGGCCGCCGGGCCGCTGCTGCGCGCCGCGGTGCTCCGCATCGCTCCCGGCGAGCATGCGCTGGCGCTGGCGGTGCACCACCTGGTGGCCGATTTCGGCTCGCTGGCCGTGCTGTTCGACGAGCTGGGGCGGCTGTACGCGCGCGAAACGGGCGGCGCGGCGGAGCTGGCGGCCCCGCCGGACCTCACCTACGCCGACTGGGTCGCCTGGCAGCGCCGCCGCCTGGCCGGTCCGTGGGGGGAGCGGCAGTGGGAGTACTGGCGGCAGGCGCTCACGCCGCTGCCGCCCGACCTGGAGCTGCCCACCGACCGGCCGCGGCCGGCGGTGCTGACCGACCGTGGCGACGCCGTGGCGCTGCGGCTGGGCGCCGGCGCGGCCGCGGCGGTGCGCGGGTTGGCCGCGGCTTCGAGCGCGACCCTGTTTGCGACTTTGCTGGCGGGCTTTCAGGCGGTGCTCGGCCGGTTTTCGGGGCAGGACGACGTGGCGGTGGGATGTCCGGTGGGGGGGCGGCGGGGCGCACCGGGGCTGGCGCGGGTGGTGGGGTACTTCGTCAATCCCGTCGTGGTGCGGGCCGACCTGTCGCGGGCGCCGACGTTCGGCGAGCTGCTGCACCGGGTGCGGAGCGCCGCCCTGGGGGCGCTGGAGCACGCCGGCTACCCGTTCGCGCTGCTCACCGAACGGTTGCAGCCGGCGCGCAGCACCAGCCGCTCGCCGGTGTTCCAGGCGCTGTTCGTGCTGCAGCGGGCGCCGCGCGCCGAACAGGCGGACCTGGCGCCGCTCGCCCTGGGCGAAGAGGGGGTCGATGCCGCGCTGGGGCCGCTGGCGATCTCGTCCCTGGCGCTGCCCGGGCGACCGGCGCAGTTCGACCTGGCGCTGTCGCTGGCCGAGGCCGGCGGCGCCGTCGGTGCCGGCGGGGCGGGCGGCCTGGGCGCTTTGGGCGGGGTGGGCGCCGCCGGGGACGACATCGCCCTGTCGCTGGGCTTCAATGCCGACCTGTTCGATCGCTCGACCGCGACGCGCCTTGCCGCGGCGTTCCGCCAGCTGCTGGTGGCGGCGGCGGCCGACCCCGGCGCGGCGGTGGGCGACCTGCCGCTGCTCGCGGCGGCCGAACGGTTTCAGCTGCTCGCGGAATGGAATGCCAGCGCCGCGGACTATCCGGCGCACCAGACGATCGATCAGCTGATCGCGGCGCGGGCGGAGCAGACGCCGGATCGCGTCGCCGTCGAAGCGGACGACGGCGCGCTGACCTGCGGCGAGCTGGCCGCGCGGTCGCTGCAGCTGGCCCGCCACCTGCGGCGGCTGGGGGTGCGCGCCGAAGTGCCGGTGGGAGTCCTTGCCGGCCGCTCCTGCGACATGGTGGTCGCCCTCTTGGGGGTGCTGCAGGCCGGCGGCGCCTACGTGCCGCTCGACCCCACCTATCCCGCCGCGCGCCTCGACCTCATGTTGGAGGATTCGGGAGCGCCGGTGGTGCTGACCCAGCAGCACCTGCGATCGACGCTGGCGGATCTGCCGGGCCGGGAGGTCGTCTGCCTGGACGCCGACTGGCCGCGGATCGCCGCCAGCGCGCCGGATGCGCCGTTCACCAGCCGCGCGCGGCCGGACCAGACCGCCTACCTGATCTACACCTCGGGTTCGACCGGCCGCCCCAAGGGGGTGGAGGTGTCGCACCGCAGCCTGGTCAACTTCCTGGCTTCGATGGCCCGCCAACCGGGCATCGACGCGCTGGACCGGCTGGTTTCGGTGACCACCCTGTCGTTCGACATCGCGGGGCTGGAAATCTACCTGCCGCTCGCGGCCGGGGCGCGGCTGATCCTGGCGAGCCGCCAGACCGCGAGCGACGGCGCCGCGCTGCTCGGCCTGCTGGAGCGCGCCGGGGTCACCGTGATGCAGGCGACGCCGGCTACCTGGCGGCTGCTGCTGGCGGCCGGCTGGGAAGGCCGGCCGCCGCTGCGGGTGCTGTGCGGCGGCGAAGCGCTGCCGCGCGATCTGGCCGACCGCCTGGCGGCGCGCGGCGCGGCGGTGTGGAACCTCTACGGGCCGACCGAAACGACGATCTGGTCGGCGGTCGCCAGGGTGGCCGGCAGCGGCGCCGGCGGGCTGGCGAACGCCGCCGATCCCGTGGGCGCCGCCGGCGGATCTATGCTGGCCATCGGGCGGCCGATCGCCAATACCTCGTTGCACGTCGTCGACAGCCGGCTGCACCCGGCCCCCATCGGCGTGCCCGGCGAGCTGCTGATCGGCGGCCACGGTGTGGCGCGCGGCTACCGCGGCCGCCCCGACCTGACCGCCGAACGGTTCATCCCCGATCCCTGGAGCGAGGACGCCGGGGCGCGTCTCTACCGCACCGGCGACCTGACGCGCCGGCGGGGCGACGGCGAGATCGAGTTTCTGGGCCGCCTGGACCACCAGGTCAAGATCCGCGGCGTCCGCGTCGAGCTGGGCGAGGTGGAGGCGGCGGTCGCCGCCTGCGCCGGGGTGGGGCAGGCGGTGGTGGCGGCGCAGACCGACAGCTCGGGGCTGCAGCGCCTGGTGGCCTACGTCGTCGCCGCGGCGGGCGCCGCCGCGCCCGACCCGGCCGCGCTGCGGCGCGAGGCGGCCGCGCGCCTGCCGGAAGCGTACGTCCCCTCGCTCTTCCAGGTCCTGGACCGCCTGCCGCTGACGCCCAACGGCAAGGTCGACCGCCGGGCGCTGCCGGCCGCCGTGCCGGCGGTGGCCGCGGCCGCGGGTGGCGGCGCGCCGCCGCGCTCGGCGCTGGAGCGCACCGTCGCCGGCATCTGGCGCGACGTCCTGGGGCTGGATCGCGTCGGGCTGCACGACAACTTCTTCGACCTGGGCGGCCATTCGCTGCTGGCGGCGCAGGTGCATGCGCGGCTGCGCGAAGCGTTGCAGATCGAGCTTTCGCTGGTGGATCTGTTCCGCCACCCGACGGTGGCGGCGCTGGCGCAAGCGCTGGCGCCGCTTGCCGGCGGTGCGCTGAGCGCGGACGGTCCGGGGGAAGCTGGCGATCTCGCCCCAGGGCCGTCGCCGCCGCTCGCGGGCGGTGCCGCGCCGGGCGATGCGGGCACGCAGGTCGCCATCGTCGGCATGGCCGGGCGTTTTCCCGGCGCGCCCTCGGTCGCCGACCTGTGGCGGCGGCTGCGCGGCGGCGAGGAGTGCCTGACGCGGCTGTCCGCGGCCGACCTGGCCGCCGGCGGTGTCAGCGCCGCGGCCGCGGCGGCGCCAGGCTACGTGCCGGTCGCCGGCCTGGTGGCGGAGGCGGACTGCTTCGACGCCGCCTTCTTTGCCCTCAACCCGCGCGAAGCCGAGCTGATGGACCCGCAGCACCGGGTGTTCCTGGAGTGCGCCTGGCACGCGCTGGAAGACGCCGGCTACGACCCCAGGCAGTACGGCGGGCGCATCGGCCTTTACGCCGGCGCGGGGATCAACACCTACCTGCACCATGCCGGGGTCGAGCGGGTCGCGGCGCTGGGCGGCCGGCACCAGGCTTTCATCGCCAATGACAAGGATTTTGTGACGACGCGGGCCAGCTACAAGCTCGACCTGCGCGGGCCGAGCATCAACGTGCAGACCGCCTGCTCGACCTCGCTGGTGGCCGTGCATCTGGCCTGCCAGGCGCTGCGCGCGGGCGACTGCGACATGGCGCTGGCCGGCGGGGTCGCCATCCGCTCGCCGCAAAACGTCGGCTACCGCTGGGAGGAGGGCGGCATCTCCTCGCCTGACGGTCACTGCCGCGCCTTCGACGCGCACGCCCAGGGCACGGTGTTCGGCAACGGCGTGGGGCTCCTGGTGCTCAAGCCGCTGGCGCGGGCGCTGGCCGACGGCGACACCGTGCACGCCGTGATCAAGGGCACCGCGATCAACAACGACGGCGCCCTCAAGGTGGGCTACACCGCGCCGGGCGTGGCCGGCCAGGCGCAGGTCATCGCCGCCGCCCTGGCCGCCGCCGGCGTGGACGCCGGCAGCGTCTCCTTCGTCGAAGCGCACGGCACCGGCACGCCGATGGGCGATCCCATCGAAGTGGCGGCGCTGACCCAGGTGTTCCAGGCGGCGACCGCGCGGCGCGGCTTCTGCGCCCTGGGGTCGGTGAAGACCAACCTGGGGCACCTGGACACCGCCGCCGGGGTGGCCGGCATGGTCAAGGCCGTGCTCGCGCTGGAGCACCGCGAGATCCCGCCCAGCCTGCATTTCGCCACCGCCAACCCGCGCCTCGACCTGGCCGCGGGGCCGTTCTTCGTCAACACCGCCCTGCTGCCCTGGGAAGCCGCCGCCGACGGCGCGCCGCGGCGGGCCGGCGTCAGCTCCTTCGGCATCGGCGGCACCAACGCGCACGTGGTGCTGGAAGAGGCGCCGCCGCCCGCCGCGCCCACGCCGGTGCCCGCGGCCGCGGAGGGGATTGCCACGGCGGGGTTCGCCGCGGCGGCGACGGCCGCCGAAGAGGCCGGCCCGCGTGCCGAGCTGCTGCTGCTGTCGGCGCGCAGCGCCGCGGCGCGCGACCAGGTGTCGCGCCGGCTGGCGGCGGCGCTGGCCGAGCGCCCCGACCTGGCCCTGGCGGACGTCGCCCACACCCTGCGGGTGGGCCGGCGCGCCTTCGCCTGGCGCCGGATGCTGGTCGCCGCCGACGCCGCCGACCTGGGCGCGGCGGCGGCGGCGCTGGCGGCGCACGACCCCGAACGGGTGCTGAGCGCCACGGTCGACGAGGGGGCCGCGCCCGAGGTGGCGTTGCTGTTTTCCGGCCAGGGGTCGCAGCACCCCGGCATGGCGCGCCGGCTGTATGCGCACCAGCCGGTCTTTCGCCGCGCCCTTGACGAATGCTGCGAGCTGTTGCGGCCGCACCTGCACCTGGACCTGCGGCAGCTGCTCTTTCCGGCGGCCGGCGACCAGGCGGCGGCGGCCGCGGCGCTGCAGGAAACCCGCCTGGCGCAGCCGGCGCTGTTCGCGGTCGAGCATTCGCTGGCCCGCCTGTGGCAGGCCTGGGGCGTGCACCCCGCGGCGCTGCTCGGCCACAGCGTCGGCGAGTACGTGGCAGCCTGCCTGGCGCAGGTGTTTTCGCTGCCGCAGGCCCTGGCGCTGGTCGCGGCGCGCGGCCGCCTGATGCAGGCGATGCCGGCGGGGGCGATGCTGGGCGTCCAGCTGAGCGAAGCGGATCTGCTGCCGCTGCTCGGCGGCGAGCTGTCCCTGGCGGCCGTCAACGGTCCCGCCGCCACCGTGGTTTCGGGTCCGGGCGCGGCGGTCGCGGAGCTCGAGCGCCGCCTGGCCGCGCGCCGGGTGCGCCACCGCCGCCTGCACACCTCGCACGCCTTCCATTCGGCGATGATGGAGCCGATCCTGGACGCCTTCGCCGCGGAAGTTGCGCGCTGCGCCCCGCGGCCGCCGCGGCTGCGCTGGATCTCCAACCTGACCGGCACCTGGATCGACGCCGGCCAGGCCGCCGACCCCGCCTATTGGGCGCGCCACCTGCGCGGCACCGTGCGCTTCGCCGCCGGCCTGCGCGAGCTGTGCGCCGACCCCGGCCGCATCCTCCTGGAGGTCGGGCCCGGCAACGTCCTGGCGACGCTCGCCCGCCAGAACCTGGCCGCCGGCGATCGCCGCCAGGTGCTGACCACGCTGCCGCACCCGCAGGAGCCGCGCCCGGACGACCAGGTGGCGCTGCAAGCCCTGGGGCGCCTGTGGCTGGCCGGCGTCGCGATCGACGCCGAAGCCCTGGCAGCCCCGGCGCGCGCCGCCGGCACCCCGCCGCGGCGCGTCCCCCTGCCGCTCTATCCTTTCGAGCGCCAGCGCTACTGGCTGGAAGCGCAGCCCGCGGGCGCCGCGCTCGCCGGCGCCGCCGCGGCGCCGGCCGACGCCCTGGCCCGGCGCGACGATCCAGCCGACTGGACCTGGGCGCCCCTATGGCGCCAGACCGTGCAACCGCCGCCGCTTCCCGCCGCCGCAGTCGCGCCTGGCGCTGCCGTCGCCGCAGCCACTGCGGTGGCCGCAGCGGGCGTACCTGCCGCCGCCGCGATCGCCGGCGGCGCTGGCGCGGCGGCTTCTGGCACTTCGACCGCTGCGGTCGCCGGTGGGGCCGCGGTGAGCGAGTTGTGGCTGTTGCTTGCTCCGGCGGCCGGTCCGGGCGTCGAGCTGGTCGCGGGCCTGGTGGCAGCCCTTACCGCCCGCGCCTACCGCGTCGTGCTGGCGCAGGACATCCCACCGGGCACGCGATCCGGCGCCGATAGCGAGGATGCGGATGCGGACGCACCCCTGGTTCGGCTGGCGCCGGGACACTATCGCTGCGACCTGGCGCGAGCGCAGGACGTGGTGCGGCTGATTGAGACGCTGCGCGCTGGCGGGGACGCGGCCCCGATCCGCGTGTTGCATCTGCTCAACGTCGGCGCGGCGCCCGGTGCGCGGGACGCGGCGTCGCTTTTGGCGGGGCTGCCGGCGGCTCGGCGCGCCGCATTCGACAGTCCGCTGGCGGTGGCCCGCGCTTTGGAGATTGCGCGGGCCGCATCGGATGCGCGGTTCATCCTGGTTGCGAGCCATCTGCACCGGCTGCCCGGCGATGCGGCGAGCTGCCCCGAAAGGGCGCTTCTTTTGGGACTGTCGGCGGTGATCCCGCAGGAGATCGAAGGGCTGGCATGCCGCGTGGTCGATCTGGCGCCGGCACCCGGCGACGAGGTCGCGGGCTCCGGCGCTCCTGGCGCGACCTTGACGGATGCGAACGGGGCGGCTGCCGCGGAGCTGGCCGAGGATCTGCTGGCGGAGGCCGGCGCTTGGGGTGGGGAGGCGGAGCCGGTGGTGGCGTGGCGCGACGGGGTGCGCTGGGTGCGCACGTTCGGCCCGGCGCCGATCGGCGGCGCGGTGGACGCGGCGGCGGGCGGAACGCTGCCGCGGGTGCGCGACGGCGGCATCTACCTGATCACCGGTGGGCTGGGGGGCATCGGCCTGGCCCTGGCCGGTGAGCTGGCGGCGATGGCGCGGGTCAAGCTGGCGCTCCTGGGGCGGGGCGCGCTGCCGCCGCGCGAGCAGTGGGAGGCCGCCGCGGCGGCGGGCGACGCGCGGGTGCTCGGGGTGCTGGCGCTGGAGGCGGCGGGGGCGGAGGTGGCGACGGTGGCCGCGGACGTGGCGGACCGCGGCTCGCTCGCCGCGGCGCTGGTCCAGGTGGAGGGCCGCCTGGGGGGCCTGGTGAGCGGCGTGATCCACGCCGCGGGCGTGCCCGGCGGGCGGCTGCTGCAGCTGGAAAGCGACGCGGGCGCGGCGGCGGTGCTGGCTCCCAAGGTCGCTGGGACGCTCAACCTGGCGGCGCTGCTGGATTCCCGCAAGCTGGACTTCTTTGTGCTGTGCTCGTCGCTCAACGCCACCCTGGGCGGCTTCGGCCAGGCCAGCTACGCGGCGGCCAACGCTTTCCTGGACGGCTTTGCCGCCGAGCGCGCGCGGCGCCGCGGCACGCGCTGGGTGGCGATGGGCTGGGACCGCTGGGAAGCGGTCGGCATGGCGGCGCGGTCGGCTTCGCCCGTGGCGCTGTGGCAGGGCGGCGGGTCGGGACGGGATGGCGGCGCTGGCGATGGGGCTGCCCCTGGCGCCGATGTCGTCGATCCCGCCGGCCGCGCCGATCCCGCCGATCGTGCCGATCGTTTCGAGGGTACCAACAGTGCCGAGGGTGCCGACCGTGCCGATCGAGCCGCCGGCGCTGGCGGCGCCGATGCCGGAGCCGGACGGCACCCTCTTCTGGACGCCCAGGTGGAGCGCACCGGCGAGCGCGAGGTCTGGCTGTCGGAGCTGAGCGCCGAGCGGCACTGGGTGCTTGCGGAGCATCTGATCCTGGGGCGCCCGACGGTGCCGGGCACGACGTACCTGGAGATGGCGCGCGCGGCCTTTGCGCCGCGCGCCGGCGGCGGCGCGGTCGAGATCCGCGACGTGGTGTTTCCGCTGCCGCTGGCGGTGTCGGCGCGGGAGCGGCGCGAGGTGCGCACGATCCTGGACGACGTTGGCGACGGGTGCGAGTTTCGCGTCGTCAGCCGGCCGGCCGGGGCGTCCTGGCAGGAGCATGCGCGCGGGCGCCTGGCGGTGTCCGCGGAGCCGGCGCCGCCGCCGCGGGACGTGGCGGCGCTGCGGTCGGCCTGCACCCGCGGCGAGATCACCCAGCTCGCCAAGGAGGGCGGTTTTCTGCGCACCGGCCGCCGCTGGCAGTGCCTGCGCCGCGTGCTGTTGGGGGTGGACGAAAGCGTCGCCGAGCTGGTGGTGGACCAGGATCTGGAGGGGGAGCTGGGCGTCTTCGGGTTGCATCCGGCGGTGCTGGACGCGGCGGCCGGCGCGGTGCAGGTGCTGGGCGAGGGCGACTACCTGCCGCTGGCCTACGAGCGCCTGACCATCCACGCCGCCATGACCCGCCGCAGCTACAGTCACCTGCGCTTGCGCGGCGCGCCGGGCGACGTGCTCACCTGCGACATCCAGCTGCTCGACCCATCCGGCCGCGTGCTGGTCGACGTCGCCGGCTTTTCGATGCGGCGAGTGCGGGCCGCGGCCGCCGCGCCGCTGGCCCACGTCGAGGCCGGCGGCATCCGGCCCCAGGAGGGGGCGGCCCTGCTGCGCCGCGTGCTGGCGGCCGGGGGCGGTGTGCCGCCGCAGCTGATCGTTTCCACTCGCGCGCTGCCGGCGGTGCTGGACGCGGCGCGGGCGTTTGGCCGGCAGCGCCTGGCGGAGCGGCTGGACGGCGCGCCGCCGGCCGCGGTGCACGAGCGGCCGGCGGTGGCGACGGCCTATGCGCCTCCGGCGGACGACCTGGAGCGCCGGGTGGCGGCGGTGTGGGAGCGCGTGCTGGGCATCGATCAGGTGGGGGTGCACGACAACTTCTTCGAGCTGGGCGGCACCTCGCTGACGGGCATTCAGCTGGTCGCCGATCTCAAGCAGCAGCTCGGCGTCGAGGTGCCGACGGTGGCGATCTTTCAGGCGCCGACCGTGGCGGCGCTGGTGCGCTACCTGCGGCCGGCGCCGCTGGCGCAGTCGCCGTTCGCCGCCGGCCGGGCGCGGGCGGAGATGAAAAAGCAGGTCTTTGCGCGCGCCCGGCGTGCGGGCGCGGGCAGCGCGAGGAAGGGGACATGATCGGCGACGACGACCAGCCCGGCGGCGAGGCCAGCGGCCGCGAGATCGCGGTCGTCGGCATGGCCGGCCGCTTTCCCGGCGCGCGCGACCTGCGCCAGCTGTGGCAAAACCTGCGGCTGGGGGTCGAGGCGGTCACCTTTTTTTCCGACGAGGAGCTGCTGGCGGCGGGCGTCGCCGGCGACCAGCTGCGCGACCCGCGGTACGTCAAGGCCGGCAGCCTGCTGGCCGGGGTGGAGGATTTCGACGCCGGGTTCTTCGGCTACAACGCGCGCGAGGCGGAGGTCATGGACCCGCAGCAGCGGCTGTTCCTGGAGCACGCCTGGGAGGCGCTCGAGGACGCCGGCTATGCGCCGGATGCGTGTCCGGGGGTGGTGGGGATCTACGCCGGCGTCGCCTGGAACACCTACCTGCTGAGCAACCTGACCACCCATCCCGAGCTGTTCGACGGCGGCGGCGCCTTCCAGGTCTTCATCGCCAACGACAAGGATTTCATGCCGTCCAAGGTCAGCTACAAGCTGAACCTGAAGGGACCCAGCGTGGTGGTGCAGACCAGCTGCTCCACGTCGCTGGTGGCGATCCACCTGGCCTGCCTGTCGCTGCTCAGCTACGAGTGCGACACCGCCCTGGCCGGCGGCGTGACCATCAAGGTGCCGCAGGTCGCCGGCTACCACGCGCTGGACGGCGGGTTGGCCTCGCCGGATGGCCACTGCCGCGCCTTCGACGCGCGCGCCGCGGGCACGCTTTTCGGCAGCGGCGCCGGCGTCGTGGTGCTCAAGCGCCTGGCCGACGCGCTGGCCGACGGCGATGCGATCCGGGCGGTGATCAAAGGTTCGGCGATCAACAACGACGGCTCCCTCAAGGTGAGCTACACGGCGCCCAGCGTCGAGGGCCAGGCCGAGGTCATCGCTGCCGCGCAGGCGGTGGCCGGCGTCGATCCCTCCACTGTCACCTACGTCGAAGCCCACGGCACCGGCACCGCCCTGGGCGACCCCATCGAGGTGGCGGCCCTGACCAAGGTCTTCCGCGAAGCCACCGATCGCACCGGCTTTTGCGCCCTCGGCTCGATCAAGACCAACCTGGGCCACCTGGACGCCGCCGCCGGCGTCGCCGGCTTCCTCAAGACCGTGCTGTCGCTGGAGCATCGCGAGCTGCCGCCCAGCCTCCACTTCGAAGTGGCCAACCCGGCGATCGATTTTGCCGCCAGCCCCTTCTTCGTCAACCGCGAAGCGCGTCCCTGGCAGACCGACGACGGCCAGATCCGCCGCGCCGGCGTCAGCTCCTTTGGCGTCGGCGGCACCAACGCCCACGTCATCCTGGAGGAAGCGCCGCCGCCGGCACCCGCCGCCGCGTCGCGCCCCTGGCAGCTGCTGACCCTGTCGGCGCGCAGCGCCGCGGCCTTGGAGCAGGCGACCGACAATCTGCTCGCCTGGCTGCGCACCGGCAATGCCGGCGGCGGAGGGGAAGCCGGTGCTGCTGGCGCCGGCGCCGGTGGGGACGACCCGGACCTGGCCGACGCGGCGTGGACGCTGCGGGTCGGTCGGTCGGTCTTCCGCCACCGGCGCACGGTGGTGTGCCGCGATCGTGCGGGCGCCATTGCCGCCCTGGCGGCGCGCGACGACGCGGCGGCGGCTGGGCGGCTGGCGACCGCCGCCGATGCCGGCGATCCGCGCGAGCGCCCGGTGGTGTTCCTGCTGCCCGGACTGGCGGCGCCGCCGTCCCGGCTGGCGGTGGAGCTCGGCAGGGAGCCTGTCTTTGCTGCGGCGGTCGCGCGGGCCGGCGAGCTGCTTGCCGGCCGGGCCGGCCGTGACGGCGAGGCGGTCTCCCTGTTCGTTTTCGAGCACGCCCTGGCGCAGCTGTGGATCAGCTGGGGCATCGCGCCGGAAGCCCTGCTGGGCCATGGCATCGGCGAATGGGTGGCGGCCTGCCTGGCCGGCGTGATCGCGCTGCCCGACGCCCTGGCCCTGCTGGCCTTGCGCGATGGAGCCAATGGCGCCGATGACGCCGATAGCGCGGGCTTCGCGGCGGCGGTGGCGAAGGTGCCGCTGCGCGCGCCGCAGATTCCCTTCGTGTCGAGCGTCACCGGCACCTGGATCACGCCGGCGCAGGCAATGGCGCCGGCCTATTGGGCGCAGCTGCCGTGGCGGCCTGCGGCGGAGACCGCCTTGGGCGCGGGCTCCGGCGACGGCATCGCCCCAGCCGCGGGCACCTCTCCTGCCCCGGCAACCGCCACTGCCGGCGGTATCGCCGCCGGGCTTGCAGAGCTGCTGGGCGACCCACGGCGCATCCTGCTGGAAGTCGGCGCCGGCGCCGGCCTGTGCGCGCTGGCCGAGGCGCTGCCGCGGCCTGCGGAGCTGGCGATCGTGCCGTCGCTCCCCGCCGCCATCGCCCTGGCCGCCGGCGGTGACGCCCAGGGAGCTGTCCTGGCCGCGCTCGGGCGCCTGTGGCTCGCCGGACGGCGCATCGACTGGAGCGGCTTTCACGACGGCGAGAGCCGCCGCCGCCTGGCGCTGCCCACCTATCCCTTCGAGCGCCAGCGCTATTGGATCGAGCCGCGGCCGCGCGCCGGGGGGCGTGAGCTGGTTGATGAGATTGCCGGCTCGCTCCAGCGCCGCCCGGACGTCGCCGACTGGTTCTGGCTGCCGGCGTGGCGGCCGGCTCTACCGGCGCGCGCCGCCTTGTCGCCGGCCCTGCCGCCGGACGGCCAGGTTCCCGCATCGCCGGCAGCGCCGGCCGTTGTGCCGTCCACCACCGATCGCTGGCTCATCCTGGCGCCGGCCAGCGGTCCAGGGGCGGCGCTGGCCCGCCACCTGGCACAGTCCTGCGGCGCAGGGGCCACGGCCGGTGGTGCCGAGCTTGGCGGGGCCGCGGCCGCTGAGGCTGGGAGCGGTGCCGCGCCGTCGCCGCGGGACCGCAGGGTCGTCATCGTCGAGCCTCTCGCTGCGGGCGGTGGGTTGCAGCGTCGCGAGGCCGGCAGCTTCGCAATCGACCCCCTGGACGCAAAGGCTTGGGAGGCACTGGCCGCGGCGCTGGCGGCGGAGGATGCGCTAGCCGACGTGGTGCTGCACCTGTGGGGGCTCGATTCGGCGACTCCCCAGGCGGGCACCGCGGCCGCTTTCGAGGCGGCGCAGGGGCCGGGCTTGTACGCCTTGATCGAGCTGGTGCGCGCCCTGGACCGGCGCGGGTGCACGCCGCGCGAGCTGACCGTGGCGGCGAGCGGGCTGCTGGGGCTGCACGCCGGCGAGGCGGTACGGCCCGAGCTGGCGCCGCTCCTGGGGCTGCTCCGCGTGTTGCCGCAGGAGGTCGCCGGCCTGGCGTGCCGCGCGCTGGACGTGGACCTTGGCGCGCCGCGCGACCCGGCGGCGCTCGCCCGGCTGGAGGACGACCTCGCCGCCGAGATCGCGGCCGGTCCGGGTGCCGGCGATCGGGTGGCCTGGCGTGCCGGCCAGCGCTGGCTGCCGGCGCCGGCGGCGGTGCGGCTGGAGGATCCCGGCGCGGATGCGGCCGGCGTGCCGCGGCCGCTGCGGCGGGGCGGCGCGTACCTACTGACGGGGGGCCTTTCCGGCGACGGCTTCGGCCTGGCGCGCTGGCTGGCGCAGGCGGCCGGCGCCCGGCTGGCGCTGCTCGAGGACCCGCGGGCGGCGGCGTGGGACGCGGCGCGAGTGCGGCAGCTGGAAGAGCTGGGCGCGCAGGTGTCGGTGCTGCCGGTGGTGCCGGGCGACGAGGCGGCGACGCGGGCGGCGATCGCCCTGGCAGAGGAGCGGTTCGGCCCGCTGCACGGGGTGATCCATGCCGCAGGCGCCCAGGCGCAGAACGCATTTCGCCTGGTGCGCGAGCTGGACCGCGAAGCCTGTGGCTGGCATTTGCAGCCCAAGGCGCACGCCGCCTACGCGCTCGACCGCGCGCTGGCCGGCCGCGACCTGGATTTTTGCATCCTGCTGTCGTCGCTGGCCGCCGACCTGGGAGGTGTGGCCAACGCCGCCTATGCCGCGGCGAACGCCTTTCTTGACGCCTTTGCCCAGGATCGCGCCCGCGGCGGCGGCCTGCCGTGGCGCAGCCTCGGCTGGGACCTGTGGGCGCTCGCCGGGGAGGGTGAGCCGGGCGGTGTCACCGCCATGCGCAGCGACCTGGCGGACCTGGCGATGTCGGCCGGCGAGGGTGCGGAGGCGTTCCGCCGCGCCGCGGCGGCGCCCAACGCCGACCGGTTGCTGGTCTCGACGGCGGACCTGGCGGCGCGCCTGGCGCAGGCCGGCGGGCGGCGCGGCGCCCACGCCCCCCGGCAGGTGGATGCGGCGGAGCGCCACCCGCGGCCGCCGCTCGCCGTGCCCTTTGCGCCGCCCGAAGGCGATCTGGAACGGCGCATCGCCGAGGTCTGGCAGGCGGCGCTCGGCTTTGCGGAGGTGGGCGTCGACGACAACTTCTTCGAGCTGGGCGGCGACTCCCTGGTCGCCGTGCAGGTGGCCTCCCGGCTGCAAGACGTGCTGGGCATCCAGCTGCAGGTCGCGACGCTCTACCAGGGGCTGACCATCCGCGCCCTGGCCGGCCTGCTCGGCCGCGACGGCGACGGCGCGGCAGCCGAGCTGGCCGCGCACCTGGCCGAACGCCGCCAGAGCATGGACCGCCGACGCGAAATGCTGCAGCGCCGCCGCGCACGCAGCGAAGCCCTGCAGGATTGATCCCCGGCCGCGGCTGAACCAGGTCGCCCGCGCGCTCAGGTGCCGGCAGCGAGCGCGCGGTCGACGATCGCCTGAGCCTCTGCAAGGATGAGACGCAGGTGATCCTCCCCACCAAAGCTCTCCGCATACACCTTGTAGATGTCTTCCGTGCCTGATGGCCGGGCGGCGAACCAGCCGGTGGCCGCGGTGACCTTCACGCCGCCGATCGGCGCGTGGTTGCCGGGAGCCTCACTGACGATGCTTTGGATTGTTTCGCCGGCCAGCGTGGAGCTGTGCACCTGCTGCGGCGAGAGCGCCGCCAGCCGCTGCTTCTGCTCCGGCGTGGCCGCAGCCTCGATGCGGTCGGCGCTGGGCTCGCCAAGCTGGCGCGTCAGGTCGCGGTAGATCTCGCCCGGATCGCGTCCGGCGCACGCGGTGATTTCCGCCGCGAGCAGCGCCGGCACGATGCCGTCCTTGTCCGTCGTCCAGACCCTGCCGTCGCGGCGCAGGAAGGAGGCGCCCGCACTCTCTTCGCCGCCAAAGGCGAGCGAGCCGTCGAAGAGGCCGTCCACGAACCACTTGAAGCCGACCGGCACCTCGTACAGCTGGCGCCCGAGCTTCGTGGCCACGCGATCGATCATCGCGCTGGTCACCACCGTCTTGCCGACCGCGGCGGTCGCGGGCCACTGCGGCCGATGTGAAAACAGATGGTCGACGGCGACCGCGAGATAGTGATTGGGTGGCAGCAACCCGGCGCCGCGCGTGACGATGCCGTGCCGGTCGTGGTCGGTGTCGCAGGCGAAGGCGATGTCGAAGCGATCCTTCAGGCCGAGCAGCCGCTGCATGGCGTAGGGCGACGACGGGTCCATGCGAATGCGCCCGTCCCAATCCACCGTCATGAAGGCGAAGGCCGGATCGACGGTCGTGCTGACCACCGTGAGGTCCAGGCCGAAGCGCTCGGCGATCGCGGCCCAATAGTGGACTCCCGCCCCGCCCAGCGGATCGACGCCCAGGCGCAGGGACGCGCCGCGGATCGCCGCCATGTCGATCACGTTGCCAAGGTCGCTGACGTAGGTGTTGAGAAAGTCGTAACGGTGCGTCGTGGCGGCGCGCAGCGCCCGCTCGACCGGAATTCGCATCACCCCCGCGAGGCGGCGCTGCAGGAGCTGGTTGGCCTCCGCTCCAATCCAACTGGTGATCCCGGTGTCGGCCGGTCCTCCATGCGGCGGGTTGTACTTGATTCCACCATCCTCGGGTGGATTGTGCGAAGGCGTGACGACGATGCCGTCGGCCAAGCCGGCGGTACGCCCGCGGTTGTAGGTAAGAATGGCGTGCGACACCGCGGGGGTCGGCGTGTATTCGTCGCCGTCGGCCAGCATGACCTCCACGCCGTTGGCCGCCAGCACTTCGAGCGCACTGGCGCACGCCGGCACCGACAGCGCGTGCGTGTCGATACCGAGGAACAGCGGCCCGTCGGTGGCATGCTGCGCACGGTAGCGGCAGACGGCCTGGGTGATGGCGAGGATGTGCCATTCGTTGAAGCTCCGCAGCAGCGAGGAGCCGCGATGCCCCGACGTGCCAAAGGCAACCTGCTGCTCGAGGTTCGCTGGATCGGGCACCTCGGTGTAGTAGGCGCTGACCAGCCTGGGTACATTCGCCAGAATGGAGACGGGAGCCGGTTTGCCGGCGAGCGGACTGATCTTCAAACCGGCGCCTGGTCTTTTCTTTCACGCATGATCGCTTACCGGCCAGGCCGCCACAGGCGCTGCGTGCGGAGGATCGCCGCCGGCCAAGCAGGCTACAGCGTTTTGCACGATAGCTGCCAGGCCGCCTGAACCGCTCTCAGCCGGGGAGGTCGGTCAGGCTGAAGTTGTGGCCGAGGGGGCCGGCAAAGAAGCTCCATGGTCCAGCCGCTGCTGGTCAAGACCATGCCTCTGGCAGGACATTCTCTTCCGCACGTTGTGCGCCCGCGGCAGCGCGGGCGCCTGGCGCACCTATCGGCAGCACGCAAAGGTTTCCGCCCAGTATCGCGACCTGGCCATCGGCCGCACCCCGCCGCCGGCCGGCGTCAACATCGCCACGGTGTGCACCGAGCCGCCTTACGTGGCCTCCCTGACGATGGATCGCGCGGTGCTCATCAAGGCCTCGGCGGCTTTCGGCCGGCGCACGCTCGCGGCCCTCGGCGCCACCTGGGTTGATTGGAACCTCGGCCCGGCCAGCGCGGCCCGCCTGGTAACCTGAGCCGGGTGCGAACCGGTAGAATTGGGGGCGCCAGCGGTTTACGGGAGGAGTGCGATGCAGGCGAGCCAGCCGGAGGGCGGCGAAGAGCTTGAACGCGGGAAGCGTGGAGCTGGGACGTGGTCGAGCATCGCGCCCAGCTGGGAGCGGTCGAGTGCATCGTCGAGGAGATGCTGGGTGACCAGGCTCTGCGCCGCTTCGCCGCCATGCGCGACGCGGTGCCGCTGCTGCTGCACGGCATCGGTCTGTCTCTGGGCAGCAGCGAGGGGCTCGACCCGGTGCGCCTGCGGCAGGTCGAGCGCGCGGTCCAGGCGCTGCGCCCGCCCTGGTTCTCCGAGCACATCGCCTGGACGCGGGCCGGCGGCGTCGACGTCGGCCACTTGACGCCCCTGCCCTTCACCCACGAAGCGGTCCAGACCGTCGCGCGCAACGTGGAGACCCTGCAGCGCGCCCTTCCCGGCGTACCGTTGCTGCTGGAAAACATCGCCTACACCCTGCCCTTGCCGGGCTCGCAGATGACCGAACCCGAATTTGTCCGCGCCGTGGTCGAAGCCGCCGGCACCGGGCTGCTGCTCGACCTGGAGAACGTGCACGCCAACACCCTCAATCACGGCGGCGACGCGCTCGACGCCATCGCGGCGCTCCCCCTGGAGCGGGTGGTCGAAGTCCACCTGGCCGGTGGTCTCTGGCAGGAAGGGGAGTACGCCGACACCCACACCCGCCCGGTGCCCGAGGAGTCCTGGGCGCTGCTCGAATGGCTGGTGCCGCGAGCCCCCAACCTGGCGGCAGTGATCATCGAGCGCGACGACGATCTGCCGCCCTTCGCCGACCTGCTCGCCGAGGTGCGGCGAGCGCAGGGCATTCTCGATGCAGCTCGCCGACCTGCAACGCCAGCTGGCCGCTAGCCTCACCGGCCGCAGCGGCCGCAGCGCCCCGCCGGCCGGTTGCGCCGCCACCGCCATCGCACGCGCCCGCCGCGCCCTCGCCGCCAAGCGCCGCCGCGCCGTCCGCCACCTGTTGCCGCGCACCGCGGCAGCCCTGGCGGGCCGCTGGGAGGCCTGCTGGGGTCCCCACTGCGACCGCTACACGCCCAGCGGCATGCTCTATCACGTGGACGATGCGTGGGAGCTCGCGGCGCACCTGGCAGCAAGCCGGCCGCGAGCGCGAGAGCGCGGCGCCGTCGCCATCTCCCCAGAGGTCCGCAGCGCCGCCCACGACGACCTGGTGAGCCTGCGGCTCCGCTACAGCCGCAGGCGCAGGGTTGGAGGCCTGCGCATCCGCGAACGCCGCGGTGTTGTCGTCGCCTGGATCTCAACCCCGCGCCACACCCTGGTGATACGGCTGCCCGGCCGCCGGGGGCTGCTGTGGCAATGGCGAGTGGGGTAGTAGGCGCGGGCAAGGTTCTGGCCGGGAATCAAGAGGCAGTTGGGTGGGGAGTAAGGAGGAGGAGCAACCTGGCGCGGATTTGTTCGCAGGGCAGGATATTGCCCGAGCGCACACCGCGGGCTCAGGGATTGGCGAGTGCGCAGTCGAGTGGGCAATGTGTTCAGGTGGGGCAGAGGAGCTGGAGTTGGCGAGGTTGGCCGGATTGAGAAGCGCACGGGGGCCGCGGTGCGCGCGAGGCAAAGTTACCGAAGGAGATTGGGCGGGCAGACCCAAAGGAGCGAGGTGCCGGCCGACGCGGTTCCGCGCTGAGCCTGCGCTGCGAGTATTCTATGTTCGATGATGCCAAGCCCAAGGCGCCCCTGGATTGCTGGCGGCTATGGAGAGAACGGCAACAACGTGCCGGTAGCGATCTCGATTCTTACCGCGCCAAGCTGGCAATCGAAACTCACCTGTCGCGGATCGCCCAGCATCGCCCTCTAGACTCGATTGTCGAGCCAGAATTGCGAGCTGCGGCTGCAGGCCTCCGCAAGTGGTTTTCCCAAGAGTTCTTTGATGGCCTCATGGATTGATGGTTCCCTCTGCCCGGACGTTGTTGTGCCTGCGTCTATCGACTCGCTGGCGGATCGGGTGGATTTCATCGTCCGCCTCTGCGGCGCCTGGGACTTCGGTGTGCTCCCAGGCCGCGCGACCCTCTCCGAAATCTGCCGGCCCGACTGGAGGGCGGCCATCGACGCGGCGCGCCTTCTCACCTCTCCCAGCTATCACCTGGTTCGCCGCTGGCACGGACTGGAACCTCAAACCTATTGTGGCCAGCAGCTTGCCTACATCCGCGACGATCCCAGCTTGAATTTCGTCTGACATGACCTTGCCATCCTGGCGCCTTGAGCGCCAGTGGGCGCCTGAAAAAATCTGCTCGGCGACGAGATCACGTAGGGCTCGCGGGCGCGCGCGTGGACTGCGCTAGCGTTTCGGGGGCCTTTGCCGCCTTGCCGCTCTTCCTCGCGGTAGGTCCTTGCCCTTCGACTCTCAATCCACTAGCTTGGATCATTGTTGACAAGAAAAGTTGTCAAGGGTACCATCGCCTTGTGCTCGACATCCAGGTCATCGATGATCCGGGCGTGGCGATGGTGGCCATGGAGCCGATGCGGAGTCGACTGCTTTCCGAGCTGGCTGCGCCCGCCTCGGCGGCGACGTTGGCCGCGCGGGTTGGCTTGGCTCGGCAAAAAGTCAACTACCACCTGCACGCCCTGGAGGCGCAGGGGCTGGTGCGGCTGGCCCAGGAACGCAAGTGGGGCGGGCTGACGGAGCGGCTGCTCGTGGCGACGGCCGCGTCCTACGTCATTTCGCCGAGCGCCCTGGGTCCGGTCGCAGCGGATCCGAATCGGGAAATCGACAGGCTGTCCGCCAGCTATCTCATCGCCTTGGGCGCACGGGTCGTTCGCGAGGTGGGCGATCTCGTTCGTCGTGCGCAAGACGCGGGCAAGCGCCTGGCGACCCTGGCGGTGGATACCGAGGTTCGCTTCCGGTCTGCGACGGACCGGGCGGCTTTCAGCAACGAACTCGCCGAGGCCATCACGAAATTGGTTGCGAAGTACCACGATGAAACCACCCCCGGCGGCCGCGCGCATCGCCTGGTGGTCGTGGCGCACCCCCTGCCGCAGAGAGCTGACCCCAAGGAGCCATCATGAGCGTGAAGAAAGAAGCTTCCGGACGCCGTTCCGTCCAGGTCGAAGTCGAGGTCCCCGGCACGCCGGAGGAAGTCTGGCAGGCCATCGCCACCGGGCCGGGTATTTCGTCCTGGTTCGTGCCGACTGAGTTCGAGGAGCTCGACGGCAAGCCCGTAGCGGTGAAGTTGAGCTTCGGTCCGGGCATGGAGTCCCGTTCTGCCGTGACGGCCTGGGATCCGCCGCGGATGTTTGCCGCCGAGGCCGATGGCTGGGCTCCTGGCTCGCCGCCCATCGCGGACGAGTGGAGCGTCGAAGCGCGCGGGGGAGGCATCTGCGTCGTCCGCGTGGTGCATAGCCTCTTCGCCAGCACGGACGACTGGGACAACCAGCTGGAAGGCACCGAATCCGGCTGGCCTGGCTTCTTCCGCATCCTGCGGATCTATCTCACGCACTTCCGCGGCCAACGCTCCGCGATGATGCAGTGGATCGCCCCCGCCACGGGAACCGAAGCCGAGGCATGGGAAACGCTGACCGCGGCATTGGGGCTGAACGGCGTGAGCGCTGGGCAGAGTTGGGCCGCCCCGGCGAGCGTCCCTGCGCTCGGCGGCGTGGTGGAACACGTCAGCCAGAGTCCGTGCAATGCCCTGCTGCGGCTCGACAAGCCGGGGCCGGGCGCCGCCGCCCTTGGCGCTGTCAACTACGGCGGCGCAATCATGGTCACGCTGAGCTTCTACCTCTACGGCGATCAGGCGGCCGGGACCGCCGCCCGCGAGACACCGGTGTGGCAAGCGTGGATTCAAGAACGCTTTCCGGTGCCGTCGGAGACGAACAACAGTGAATGATCGCGTGGTCATGGGAGCACACTCCCGTCGTTGCGCGTGATTGTCGAGCAACGCAAACGGTCGATCCCCGGCCAGTTGAGGGCCGGATGCCGTGGCGATGTCCGCAAGCGTGTGGCCCGCGTCGAGCGCCATCGATGTAAGACGCTCAGCCCGCCTCGGCACTATCGATTTCTCTGATACAGGCCACTTTATAGCTGCGTCATGCGGTGGTGTCCTGGACAGGACACCACCGCGCGGCACTGTGCCGCGTCGCGCCACGCCACGCCTTGACTTAAAATTGCAAGGCGGTATATACGTCGTTGCTGCAAACTGGCTGTGCTGCGAGGCCGAAACCTATGTACCCTATCTTTGCGACCGCTTGGGCCTTGGCCGTCCTTTTTCACCTGGCGACGCCGCACGGGGCCGAAAGGAACGCGGTCTCCGCGCTGCTGCTGGTCGCGGCGCTGGTCACGATCCTTTTCCCGGGCAACAGCTTGGCGCTGGTGACGCTGGCAGTGTGCCAGATCGCGCAGTTCTGGGAACGGCTCCCCATGCGAGCTCAGACCAGCGAGTACTTCAAGTTCATTTGCGGTCTCTGCCTCATCGCCACGTACGTTCCCCAGGCATCGGCGCAGGGGACGGCGTCGATTGCGACCGACCTTTGGTTCGCGTCCTTCGCGCCGTTGTTGAGGCTGGCGACGAGCCTGCTGTTTTTTGCCTCGGTCCTGCACAAGCTCAATGCCGGTTTCTTCAGCTCCGAGCGCAGCCACGCCGGGAAGATCGTCGGGCCTCTCATATCCGCTCTCGGATTGCCAAGCCCCAGATGGTTGCGCGCGATGCTGCCCTACGCGACCGTGCTTGGCGAATTCTTCATCGCGGCGGGCCTGCTCTTTCCGGCGACACGGGCAGCGGCCGTATGGACGTTGCTGCTGATGTTCTTTGCCGTCGGCCTGCGTGGGGTCGTCCAGTTTGCCTGGCTGATGTATGCCGTGGGGCTCCTGTTCTGCGACGATCGGGTGGCCGCTCGCGCCATGCCTTATGTGGCGACAACCTTCTCGGTTCGTCACGTGCTCTTTGCGCTTGCCTGCTGCTTCTTTTTTCCCGCGGCCATCCTGCTGCGGCGGCGCGCGACCGCATTGCTGCTCCTGGTCAGTACCGTCGTGATGGCTCTTGCCTTGTTTGCCTGGTCGGCGGCGGCCGTCACCGGTGCTCCCGCTCCCATGATATGGACAGGAGCAAGCTTGCCGCTGTCCACGGCTCAAATCGCCCTGCTGGTGCTCTTTTCGCTCAACGAGCTGGGGCCTTATGTTGGCTACAAGGACTGGCCGACCTTTCGCATGTACAGCAATCTCGAAAGCGGATTTACCATCAATCACCTATTCCTGAGGGCTTGGCTTTTTACGCCATTTTTCAAGCGGCGGCAGGAGGTCCTGCTGTCGCCGTCCACCGTGAAGCGCATCCCCTACCAGCGCTTCAGAGCCGGCGGCGACCTTTATCTGCCGTATAGCTCCCTGGCGGTGCTGGTCCGAGAGTTTGGCAAGGCGGGAGGGCCCCCCATGCCCATCCAATCTCCCGACCCGGGCAGCAGCGCCGCGACGGCCGCGGCGACCGCGGCGATTTCGACGACCGCGGCGCCCGGGGAGAATGCCGAGCGGACAGCAAGCTCGTGGTTGGATCTGCTCATGCCGCCGCGCTTCTTCTTCCACTATCCGTGCTCGCGGCCGCCACAAGCTCCGGAGCTCAAATCGCCCTAGCCAGGGCGTCCTCTCGATATCGGCTCGGTCGTCACCTGCGCCGGCGCGGTTCCCTTCGGTAGCGCCTGGGGTGGGGGTAGCTGCCCCCGGCCAGGCCCGTCAGGTAGGGGCGAGCATTTCGAAGGGCTGGCGGTTGCCCGAGCGCGCACCGCGGGCTCAGGGTGTGGCGAGTGCGCGGTCGCGTGGGCAAGGATTAAGGTAAGGCAGGGAGAGGGAGTGGGCGTTTTCGGTCGGGGTGAGAAGCGCACGGGGGCCGCGGTGCGCGCGAGGCAAAGAAATCGAAGGAGATACTCGTATGCTGGAGGTTCCCTATGAAGAACATCACCTTGAGCGCCGACGAAGACCTGATCGAAGCCGCACGCGCCCGTGCGCGGGCCGAGCACACCACGCTGAATGAGCAGTTCCGCCGCTGGCTGGGCGAATACACCCAGCGCCAGAAGCAAGCGGACGCAGCCTTGGCAGTGATCGACGAGTTGCGCGGCAAGCTGCGCACCGGGGGGCGCCGCTTCACTCGTGGGGAAGATGAATGAACGCTGATTTTCTCGACACCAACATCTTCGTCTATCTGTTGGACGAGACCGACGAACGCCGCCGCGAGATCGCGCGGCGCCTGGTCCACGCGGCCGCGCAGCGGGCCGGGAAGGCGACGGTCGGACAGGTGGCGTCAGGGTTTAAGGCTGTAGGCCGCGGCCATCGCGCCGGCGCCAGCCTGGTACTTGCGGGCGCGGGCCAGTTCGGCGATCTGGCGGATGTGGCCGAGGTCGTGGAGCGCCCATTCATTCAACATCTGCGACATGGTGATCTCGCCATACTCCTTATGCACGGCGAGGCGATCGCCGGCACCGGCGGGGAGGTTGCGGAGGAAGTCGATGTTGTGCTCGCGCTGCTCCTCGAAGTGATCGATGGCATCCTCGGGGTCGGCATCGCGATAGAGGTCGAGGTACATCTGAGCGTCGTCGGGCTCGAACTGGGGACGGGTTTCCGCCATGAAACGATCGAGGCGCATGCGGTAGCAGTCGCCTTCGGAGTGCGACAGGTGGGCCAGCACCTCGGCGACGGAGAAGCGTTCGGGCGCCGGCTTCCAGCGGGCGTCCGCATCGGTCAGCTCCGTCATCAGGGCGCGGAGAATTCGAGGCGTGGCCTCCAGCAGGTCCAGGCAGGGCAGTCCGTTTTCCGTCATGGGTTTATCCTACGACGTTGTCGCCGCCATCGACATGGCGGGTGTTGCCTGCCGGAGAGGCGATGAGTAGCCTGGGCGAGCCGGACCGCAACGGGGCCGGCTCGCCGATTGTGGCTAACAGACCGGCGAAGAGTGGTGCAGGACGTAGGCCGATTGGGTGCCGTAGCACTCGCAGTCGCCGCAGTCGTTCTGGCACGAGCCCACGACGGTGGTGTAGGTGTCGTCCGAGTAGTACACCCAGGTGTCCAGCTCGGTGTCGCGCGGATTGCAGTAGAAGGTCGCATGCGCCAGGGGCGGGGCTGTCGCCAGAGCTGCCAGGGTCAGTACGGCGATCAGGCAGACAAAACGTCTTGCGGTCGTCATGGCCATTCCTTTCGGGGTTGAAGCCGGATGTCGCACCTTGCGGCCGGCGGTCAGTAGCAGATCTGGGCTGGGTTGCCCCAGCCGATGGACTTTCCAATCTCACCTTAGTTTAGTGCCTGCCATACATCAGCAGCAACACGCGGGAGAGCCCGGCGCTTCGCGGTGCGCCGCGAGGGTTTTCTTGAAAATCCGCGGATCGCCGCGCCGGTCTTTGCCGCGCCGGAGGTTCCCGCGACTCAGCAAGCTCGCCGCCACCGGCGGGCAAGGGTCCGCCGCGCCTGCCGGCGGTGCGGAGGTCTGTCCGATGGCACGCCTTCCGAGCTTCCAGCCCGCGCCGCAACCTGCGCAGGTGGTTTGTGCGGACCCCGCAGCGATGCGGCGTACGCCGGCCAGGCTGAGTTCTTCGTCTGTGGCTCGGGACTGCGCTGCCTGGCGCAAGGCACGTGCAGGGCCACCTCCAGGACGCGGTGCAGGTGCCTCATCATCCAGGCCCCGCACCGGGTGTGCCCCGCGCTGGCGCTGGCGTAAGGGGTCGCTTGGGGCGTGTCCGGGGCCGTGGCAGGTGACAGCGCCGAGCGGGCCGGCGGGGTGTCTGTTCGCAGGGCTGGCTGTTGAGCGAGCGCGCACCGCGGGCTCAGGGTTTGGCGAGTGCGCGGTTGCGTGGGCAAGGGTGCTGGTGGGGCAGGCGGACGGCTCTGGCGCGATGGGCCGGGGGGAGGAGCGCACGGGGGCCGTGGTGCGCGCGAGGCACAAGAATCGAAGGCGAGCGGGCGGGCGAGACGACGCGGGCGACGGCTTTTACGCGTACTCGAAAAGCGCCATGAAACCGAAGTCCATGTGCAGCTGCTGGTGGCAGTGGAAGAGGGTGCGGCCGGGATTGTCGGCGACGAAGTCGAAGGAGAGCTCCTGGAACCCACCCAGCATCACGACATCTTTGATGACGCCGGCGGTCGCCTTGCCGCCGATGTTGGTCAGCTCGAAGCTGTGCCGGTGTAGGTGCAGCGGGTGGATGTCGTCGCTTGCGTTGCGGACATTCACCCGGTAGCGGCGTCCCTGATGGATCGTGTACGTGGGTTGCAAGGGGTCCATCGAGAAGGGTTTGCCATTGAGCGTCCAGACATTGAAGCCGTGTGCGGCGGCGTTGTGTTTGACGATCGTGATGTCGATCGTCTCGTCGGGCGTTGCCGTGGATGGACCGAGCTTGCCAAAGCGGGTATAGGCCCAATGGAAAGGCTTGGGTTTGATCCAGTGCGGCTTGCCGCCGCGGCCAGCGTATTCGACGACGGTCCCCATGCCATGACGGCGGTCGTCGTCGGCGAGATCGCCCATGACCCAGACGCCCGGGTGATTCATCTCGACGATCGCGGAGATGCGCTCGGCCGTGCCCAGCCATAGCACCGGCACCTCGGCTGGTGTCGGCACCGGGTTGCCGTCGAGCGCCACCACGCGGAAGACGTGCCCGGGCAACGCGAGGCTGCGAATCTCCGTCGCGCTCGCGTTGAGCACGTGGAACAGCACCCGCTCTCCTTGCTTGACGCGGATCGGCTGGCCATGCCCGAGCATGACTCCATTGATGCTGAACAGCTCGTAGCCGACCTCGAATCCCTTGGGCGTAGCCTTGGAAGCCGCGTCGGCGGCGTTTCCGATCTGCTTGAGCTCGGCGAGCGGATTGCCGGCAAGGCAATCCATCGCCATGTCGCCGCCGCGGCTGAAGGCCGGCGCGAACTCCTTCATCACCAGGAAGATCTCCCGATCGTAGGCGCCGGGATCGCTGGCGGGCTCGATGTAGACCGGACCGGCCTGGCCGGTGTAGGTGCCGCGGTTGAGGTCGCTCCCGGCGATGACGTGCGTGTGATAAAAGCGGAAGCCCGCCGGCTTCGGCACCCAGGCAATCCGCCGCCGGCCGTGCGCGGGAACGAAGGGCGAACCTTCCTCGGCTGCGCCGTCGACGTCGGTCGGGATCTTCTGGCCGTGCCAATGGACCAACTCCGGCGTGTCCGTGTCGTTGAGGATGTCGACCACCACCCGCCGGCCTTCGTGCAAACGGAGGAGCGGTCCCGGGAACTGGCCGTTGTAGAGCGTCGTGGACACGATATGGTCCGGCGCGACCTCGACCAGCCCGGTAGCGATGCGCAACGTGTAGTCGGCCTGCTCATCGGTGGCTGCGTCGACAGCTCGTGCAAAGCGCGGCAAGGCGCCAAGGAGCGGCACCAGCCCGGCAAGCTTGAGCAGCGAACGGCGATCGATCGTCATGGTCGATTTCCTCACCGAGGTGTGGCGCCTGGGGAACCCTGGACGCCTGCTGAGCCCTCCGTATGCACCCGCGTGACCGGAGGAGGCGGGGCGGTTCTACAATGCTGTGGATCGCCTGCGGCGCCGAGGGTGGTAGCGACCCCGCCGCCGCTTCCTTTGAGCACCAACGTGGCAATGATACCGCTCCCATGAGCAGTGGCTCGCCAGCGGCCGGGCAGCGGGCCGGGAAGGCGACGCTCGGACAGGTGGCGGGGACCGCCGGCGGCGTGCCGCGTGCCGTCTGGTTGGAGCCGGGTGCACACTGCACATCCGCTGATCCGGCGCTGCGCCGGAGATGGTTGGAGTGTAGTGTGCGGAGCCGAGAGGGCTTGCCTTCCCGGCCCCGGTTGTGGGTGCCAGGGATCGTTGCCGAGTGAGGATCTACTACAATACCGCTAGCGCGTCCGCCTGCGGAGGCGAAGAAGGAGACGTGCCTGGTTGCGGCACCTCCGATGTCCAAGCTGACCGCCTGCGGCGGCGGCTTGGCTTGAGCGCGATGGGCCACCGCCAAGAGGTCGGGCGACATGTCTGGGATAAAACATCATCGATGGAGCTTTGCGTTCCGCCGGCCTCGAGCTGCGAGTTGGTGCTGGCGCTGCTGCTTGGCGCTGGCGCTGCTTGAGGCGGGTTGTGTCGTCCATTGGCATCCGCCGCCCCAGGGGGCAGGCGGCGCTTGGGACCCGGCTGCTCACCCCGAGCTGCCCGCAGTTGAGGTGGTGGCGAGCGGGCAGGTGGTGCGGTCTTACAGGACGATCGGTACCGTGCATGCCCTCGGATCGATGGGGGAGCAGGAGGCCTTGATCGTGCTGAGGCAGGAGGCGCAGGCGCTGCGCGGCGACGCCCTGCTCAACGTCCACAGGCGTGGCTTGACCGCCACGACCCTCGACGCGTCCACCAGTCTGGCCGAGCAACTGTGGGAGGCTACCGTGATCGTGTGGACGGATCCTCCCGCAGAAGCCGTGGCGCCGGAAGCGCCGAGTGCGCCGCCGATTCCGCATCGTGGCGAGTGGCGACTTGGAGCCGGGCGGCTGTAGAACGCGGGACATCCGCGCCGGCTGCCGGCGCTGCGGGCGCTGGCCAGCGACCCGTTATGACAATCGGACTCGACGATCGCTATCGTGACGAAAACGGACGGATCCATGCAAAGCGTGGCGATACACTTGTACGGACACTCCGCGGAATATACGGCTCGAGCTTTGCCGCGGGATTTCCTGCCGATACGACGCTGGACCGATTGCTCGATGGAACCGGTTTCTCATCGCTGAGCCAATATGTGAAGCATCACGGGCATTCCCAAGGGTAGCGGCAAGCCCGCGCGCCGCCGCTGCGGCCGGGCGGCATCGATCGAGTGCCAGCGCGGTGACCCGCACGGCGGCTTGCCAGAGCGGCCGGATGAAGGGCTCGCAGCGCGCTTCATGGCGACTGTCGGCGCTTGCCACACCGACGACGTCCCGTCCCAAGCGCGCGGCTTCGTCGAGAAAGCCGCCCGAGTAACACTGATCGGCGATCAGGATCAATCGCGCGAAGGGGAGCGGCGCCAGAAGGAGGAGGAAGGCGCCAGCCGTGATCAGACCACTTTCCAGATTGAGAAAGGGGGGCCGAAGGCGCGCCCGCCATGGCCGGTGAGATAGACGAGCAGCAGGTCTTGTGGCCGTATCTCGCGGCGCAATAGCTCCACGGCTTGGTCGAGGCCGGCGGGGTGTCTGTTCGCAGGGCTGGCTGTTGGGCGAGGGCGCACCGCGGGCTCAGGGTTTGGCGAGTGCGCGGTTGCGTGGGCAAGGGTGCTGGTGGGGCAGGCGGACGGCTCTGGCGCGATGGGCCGGGGGGAGAAGCGCACGGGGGCCGTGGTGCGCGCGAGGCATAAGAATCGAAGGCGAGTGGGCGGGCGCGCCGACGCGGGCTTGGCCTTTGTGCCACCTGGCGCGGCCGCGGTGTTTCGTCATGGATTGCGACCGCGTTGGCACAGTATTGGTTGCGGGGCGAACACCCAAGGAGAACACGCCATGAAAAAGCAGATCCGCCACCTGTTGCTCCATCGCGAGACCCTGCAGAACCTGAACGCTGCGAACCTGCCCAGGGCGGTCGCCGGCGCCGCGACCTCGCCGCCGGTGTGCGAGAACAGCGGCAACGCCATCACCCACTGCACGGGCTGCTGCTAGGTAGCCGCCAGCGATCGCACCGGGCCGGCTGCGGCCGGCCCCGCCTCGGGCGCTTCAGGTGCGCCGCTGCCGGCGGCAGCGCACCTCGGCGAGGTCTGGGGCACCCGCATCCGGGCCACCTATCCGCAGTCGCAGCCCGGGACGTCCGGGAGCCGGGAGCGGCGGCGCCGGGGCCGCAAGCCCGGCGCGGTTTGTGTTTGCAGGGCTGGCTGCTACCCGAGCGCGCACCGCAGGCTCAGGGTTTGGCGAGTGCGCGGTGGAGTCGGCAATATTTCTGGTGGGGCGGATGGATGGAGTTGGGAGCTATCGGCCGGAGTGCGAAGCGCACGGGGGCCGCGGTGCGCGCGAGGCAAGAGATTCGAAGGAGCTAGGGGGGCTGGATCTGGCAGGGTCGTTCCCCCGTTCCCCCGTTCCCCGAAAGGAAGGCAGCGCCGGCAGGCGTTCTCATTCGCCCCTCCGCTGTCTCGCATCCGAGAGGCGTGGGCACCCGACTTGATGGGACGCTACTCGAATCCGGAAAGGAAAAGCCCATGAGAAAGACCCTGAAGCCCATCCGCTTGCAGCGCGAGACCCTGAAGCATCTGACCGATGGCACGCTCGACAAGGTGCGCGCCGCCTGGCGCGAGAACACCAACTACATCAGCTGCCCGAATCCGCAGACCTGCCTCGGCTGCTGAGCCCCCTGCCTGCACAAGAAGGCCGATCGCCGGCCCGGCCGGCCCGCTGAGCGATTGCGGGCAGGCCGCGCAGTCGACGATTTCGGGAGCCAGGAGATCGCCGGCAATCGCCAAGTCCATTTGGCCCTGCTTGCCCAGGAAGCGTGCGCAAGTGGAGGTAGGCTTCGACGGCCGCCGCGGCCGGTGCAGCGCCACCATGTGACGGAAATGGTCGGGACCGCCGGCGTAGGCCGTGAGTGAACATCTGCTGCCTTGATTGCGGTGCGTTCGGCGTTACTGGCGGAATGGCTGAGGGCGGGGGGGCGGGGGCAGTGGTGGGATGTGATGTCGCTGCTGGGAGGCGGTGCAGGAGGGGATGGGGGGGGAGGTGGCGGCGCTGGCGGCTGCTGGCGTCCGACCAGGGCAACCATGTATAACCTGTACAGGCCGTCGTGGCCTGGACCGAGCTGGTAAAGTTGTACGAGCCGCACATGCAACCAACCACCAGAGCCGACGTGGCACCGCAACTCCTTCGCTGGGCGCGCGAGACCGCCGGTCTCTCCGCCGAGGAAGCTGCGCGCCAGCTCGGGGTCAAGCCAGACCGCCTGGGCGAATGGGAAGCAGGGCAGCTCAGTCCGACTGTGCCTCAGTTGCGCAAGGCTGCGGCCATGTACAAGCGGTCTCTGGCGACGTTCTTCCTGGCCGAACCGCCGGCGACGGCGGCGCCCCCCCACGACTTCCGGCGACTTCCCCCGGAGGGACGCGGCGAGGCTGCGCTGTCTCCGGCCTTGCTTCTCGCCATTCGCCGAGCGAACCGCCGCCGCCGCATCGCGGTCGAGCTGGCGCGCGAGAACGGCGCTTCGCCTCAGCCGTTTTCGGTTCGCGGGGAGCCGAGCGACGACGAGGAGCTGGGCGCTCGCCTGCGGTCGTTCCTCGGCGTGGCGCTCGACGACCAGATGAAGTGGAGAGGAGACTACCAGCCGCTCAACGCCTGGGTCGCGGCACTCGAATCAAGGGACGTCCTGGTGTTTCAGGCAAGCCACATCTCGGTAGGGGAGATGCGCGGCTTCTCGATCAGCGAGCGCACCTTCCCAGTGATTGTCCTCAATTCCAAGGACTCGCCCCGCGGGCGGGTATTCACCCTGATGCACGAGCTGGTCCACCTGGCCCTGAGCGAAGGCGGTGTCTGCGATCCGCTGGAAGCCCGCCGTGGCGCCCACAGCCGGGACGACGAGGTCGAGGTCTTTTGCAGTCGCATCGCCGGCGCGGTCCTGGTTCCGGCCGAGGCGCTGCTGGCGCCGCCACTGGTGCGCGCCGCCGCGCAGCCGCAGGAATGGGACGACTCGGAGCTGCATCGGCTGGCGCAGTTTTTCGGGGTCAGCGACGAGGTGATTCTGCGGCGCCTGCTCATCCTGCGGAAGACCACCGAGGCGTTTTATGAGGCCAGGCGCCGCGCCTACCAGAGAGCCTACACGGCGATGAGGATCGCAGACGCGGCCAAGCCGATACGGATTCCACCGTCCGTGATCGTGGTGCGCAACAATGGGCGCCTTTACACTCGGTTAGTTCTGGCAGCGCTCGACAGCGACAGGATCACCTTTGCCGACGTTGCCGACTATCTGGGCACAAACCTCAAGCACCTGGACGCGATTGCCGATCTGGTCGGAGCCGCGCGTCCCGCCGAGGCCATGGTGTGACAGTTTATGTGGTGGATAGCAGCGCCGAAGGCTGTGCTCCATCGCTGAGAGGCGGAGGACCGTCGTCATGGAGATCCGAGGACCGCCGGAGAGGATGATGCGGGACCTGAGGACGACGCAAGATTGACCATTTCTCTGATCGAATCGATGACCTCTCGCAGTAACTTCAAGGAGATTGTCAGCTCGTACTCGTAGGCTGCTAAAGCCTCGCCAAGGTTCTTCTTTGGTTGGTCGAGCATGGCAGGCAGGTTCGAGACCGTCATCCGGTATTCCGCTAGAGTTGGTAGTGCGCTGGCCGTGGCAACCTCAGATTCAGTTAACGCTTGGAGTAGTGAACTGAGATATCCAGCTGCCATCCCGCCTGCGACCAGTGTGGAAATGATTGCAGCCAATCGTCCGTACGCGAGAGAGCCGTTCGCCCTAGAGAGCCGGAATGTGGGCAGCTCAAAGCGTAGGCGCTCAGCAAATTCGGTCATACATTTCGACACGCGCTCTACCGAGCGTTTTGTGAACGCCATGGCATCCGCCATGCTTCCAGTGCTTCTAATGGCGTTCAATTGCACTGTCTCGGCGCTCATCAGCTGCGTCATCTGGCGGATTAGAAGAGTAACCCGCTCTGTCGCCCTCGTACTTCTCTCGGTCTCAGAAGCAGACCACTCGCTGGTTTCCCGCAGATCTGCGCTCATTCCAGTGGCGCCAGTGGCCGGAATAAGCTTTGCTCCGTCAGACGCATTACGCCAAGCTCTTGCGATCTTTTGCAGAGTCCTTGATAGATGAAACCGTAGGAGCGATTCGAACTGCTCGGTGTCACTAAACGACCAATCGAGCAAGCCAAGGTTCCTGGTGCCTTCTCGAAAAGACCGAACCTTCGCCAGCTGGTCGATGTTCACGTCAAAGGGCAGCGCGGCTTCCTTGAAGTAGAGCATAATTGCTGGCCTACCATCAGGGACTGACCGGTTCTGATAGGCTCTTTTGAACTCTTCTTCCGTTCCCGATTCAGCCCGTGGAGTGGGAGTGCCAAATCGCGACCATAAAATTCCGAGAAAAATGTCATGATCGTTCCCAAGCTGTTCATTAAGAACAGCCTGTGCGTCAGAGCCAGCGGCGGGATAACCATGGGTCTCCCAGCGGATAACCTCGATATTGAAGCCCAGCACTTCAGACCATAGCGCATTGAGCTCGATGACTACTCTTGTAGCTACCGCTCGCTCGGCAGTCACATCATTGGGCGAGGACACAAACACGCGGATACGTGGAAATCCTTCGATCATAGAGCACCGAGTTTTCTACGTTGGTCAGGGGCAAGAGCTCGTTTAGTCTTTGCTTGCGGGGTTTGGATTGCAGTGCGAAGGTCCGCGCGTTGTCAGGATGTGCGCGTGGTGGGTCAGCCGATCCAGCGAGGATCCGCGGCCCGGCTGCTGATTCCCGCACCGGGGACACAGCTTGCGGCAGATGTCACCGACTGGCGTATCGGCTTCTGACTGCCGGAGCGCCATGGCGATCTGCTCCCCCGTGAACCGGCTGTTCCTCACTGGGCTGCCCCCTTCCCCGTCGGGAGCTGGGGGGACCGCGTACCAGCTATTCCGAGAGTCGCTCTGGTCCAAGATCCGGGGCTACCCACCCAATTAATTGTATTACCCTTAAAGAGTATCCCCAACGGGATTCGAACCCGTGTTGCCGCCTTGAAAGGGCGGAGTCCTAACCACTAGACGATGGGGACTTGAGACTGCGGCCCGGGCAGGGGCGCGTCGGTCGGTCGGAGATAAGGCTAACACAGGCGGTGCGGCGGAGCGAAGCTGGCGGCTGAGGTTGTCCTGCGGCCGATCGGTGTGTGGCTTTGCCGCTAGAGCTCGAGCAGGTTGCTGTGCTGGAGGAGGGTGCGGACGGCGGCGACGATGGCGAGGGGGTCGGTGTGCTCGGCGTTGGCGATGCAGACGGAGACGTGGCCTTGGGAGATGGGCTGGACCAGCTGGAAGAAGTTGCCGTAGCGGACCAGGAGGTAGCGGAGGCCGCCGCAGTCCAGGTTGCCGCGCTGGGTGGTGAGCTTGAGGAGGGCGGGGTTGACGAAGAGCTCTTCGTAGCGGTCGGTTTCGTTGGAGCCTTCGCCGATGACGCCGGGACGCTGCCACATGCTGAGGGCGTTGGCGCGATAGAGGGCGACGTAGCGGACGTCGGGGGAGGCGGCGAAGATCTCGGCGACCAGGGAGTCGAAGACCACGAACTCATCTTACCTCGGGCTGGAGGGGGCGGAGTGAGATGCCCGGCTGGCCGGATGGGGCGGTGGTGTGGGCGGTGCGCCGGCGGCGATCAGGCGGGCAGCGGGTTGGTTGCCGCGGGGGTGCCGGCGCGGCTGAAGGCTCGGTCGTCGAGCCAGCGGGTGATGAGGCGGAGGGCTTCGGGGCGGATTTCGTGGCCCATGTCGAATTCGCGGTAGGTGAGGCTGACGCCGAAGGGGCGGAGGAGCTCGCGGGATTGGCGGGCCTGCTCGATGTCGATCCGGTTGTCGGCGGTGCCGTGGACGACCAGGACGGGGAAGCCGTCCTGCTCGGGCAGGCGTGGCAGGTCTTCGGCCAGGGGGACGGGGAACCAGCTGGAGAGGGCGGCCAGGCCGCTGTAGCGGGTGGGGTGGCGCAGGGCCAGGTCGTAGGCCATCATGCCGCCCTGGCTGAAGCCGGCGACGGCGAAGGCTTGGGGATCGATGGGGTAGCGGGCCTGGGCCTGGGCGGCGAAATCGCGCAGCTCGCCGGCGGCGTGGCGGAAGGCGTCGTGGTCGGGGGGGAGGCCGGGCTGGAGGGGGAACCAGCCATAGCCCCTTTCGCCGCCGCCGATGGGGAGCACGATGGGACCCTGCGGGCAGAGGACCAGGGCGCGGCCGCCGTGGATGAAGGGGGCGAGGCCGAAGAGGTCGTGGGCGTTGGCGCCCCAACCGTGGAGCAGGAGGAGGGTGGGGAAGGGGCCTTCGCCGGCGGGCACGTGCGCGGTGTAGAGGAGCTGGGAGGCGCTCATAGGGCCTCGGTGCCCAGGGCGATGATCGCGAAGGCCGCACCTTGCGGATCGGCCAGGACGGCGAAGCGGCCGACGCCGGCGGCGTCGCGGGGGGGCGCCAGCAGGGTGGCGCCAAGGTCCTGGGCGTGGTGCAGGGTGGCGTCGCAGTCGGCGACGGCGAAGTAGGCCAGCCAGCTGGGGGGCTGGGCCTGGTCGCCGGCGGGCTGCAGCATGCCGGCGATCGGCCTGCCCTGGTTGGTGAAGGTGGTGTAGTGCCAGCCGCCCATGTCGCGGGTCATGGCGTCCCACCCAAAGAGCTCGCGGTAGAAGTCGCCGGCGGCGCCGGCGTTGGCGGTGACCAGCTCGTTCCAGCACCAGGCCCCCGGCTCGTTGACCAGCGCGGCTCCGGGATGGCGGCCAGGCTGCCAGAGGGCGAAGCGTGCGCCCGTCGGATCCACCAGGGTTGCCATGCGCCCGGCTTCCATGACGTCGAACGGCGCCTGCAGGAGCTTGGCGCCGAGCGCGGTGGCCTTGGCGGCCGCGTCGTCGACGCTGGCGACCGAGAAGTAGTGCCGCCAAGCCGGCGCCGGCGCGGTGCCGGGAGCTGGATCGCTCTGGAAGAGCGCGGCGACGTCCTTGTCGCGCAGGCGCAGCATCGTGTAGTACTGATCCGGCCCGATCGGGCTGTCGAAGGTGGTCCAGCCGAAGAGCGCGCTGTAAAACCGCTTGGCGTCGCGGCTGTCGGTGGTGGCCAGCTCGACCCAGCAGGGGGTTCCGGGGGCATAGGATTCGACTTCGGGCATGACGTTTGTCTCCGCCGGCGTGGCCGCTTCCAGTTGCCTCAGTATCGCCGAAAGCCGCGATGCGGCCAACCCGAGCCTATTCCGGTTTGATAGGGCGGGGATGGATCGGGAGCGGTGCGGCGGCGGTGATAGAGTCGGGTTCCCAATTCTTGATGGAAGGCTTTGAGGTGCCATGAGATACGCGCTCTGTGCCGGATTGCTGGTGCTGCTGCTGAGCCTGGGTTCCCTGGCTCCGGGTGGCGCGCTGGCGGCGCCCGCGGTGCCTGTGGGAGCCGCGGGGTCTGCGCCGACGCCGACGTCGGAGCCGTCTTCTGCCACGGCAGCGCCCGCAACGTCCGCGGTGCCCGCGACGTCCGGGGCGTCCGGCGGCGCCGCGGTGGCGCGGCCGGCGGCCCGGGTGCGGTTGCATGTGGCCAGGCTGCTGGACGGGCGGGGCGGCGCTGTGGACGATGCGACGGTGGTGGTGGAGGGGGAAAAGATCGTCGGTGTGCAGGGCGGCGGCCGGGCTGGCGGCGTGGTTGGCGGCGCCGGGAGGGCGGCGGATGGCGAGGTGGTGTGGGAGCTTGGCGAGCTGACGCTGATGCCGGGCGGGATCGACACGCACGTGCACATCGGCTGGCACTTCGACGCCGACGGCAAGGCGCATTACGGGGCGGACGAGCAGGAGCCTGCCGCGGTGTCGGCGCTGTATGCGGCGGAGAACGCGGCGGTGACGGTGGCCGGCGGCATCACCACGGTGCAAAGCCTGGGTGCCAAGGAGGACCGCTACCTGCGCGAGGCGGTGGCGCGCGGCATGCTGCCGGGGCCGCGCATCGTCACGTCGTTGACGCCTATCGACGAGGAGACCGGACCGCCGGCGGCGATCCGCGCCGCCGTGCAGAAGCTGGCGGCGGACGGTGCCGACGTGGTGAAGATCTTCGCTTCGAAGAGCATCCGCGACGGCGGCGCGCCGACGCTGACGCAGGAGCAGCTGGATGCGGGGTGCGGCGAGGCGCGCCGGCTGGGGCTGCGCTCCGCGGTGCATGCCCACGGCATCGAAAGCGTCCGGCGCGCCGTGCTGGCGGGTTGCGGCTCGATCGAGCACGGCGTCTTGCTGGATGCCGCGTCGCTGCGGCTGATGGCCGAGCACCACACGTATTTCGATCCGAATATCGACCTGGTGTTCCGCAACTATTTCGAGAACGCGGTGCATTTTGTCGGTATCGGCAATTTCACCGCCGAGGGCTTCGCGCTGATGCGCAAGGCGGTGCCGCTGGCGCTGCAGGTGTTTCGCCAGGCGCTCGCCACTCCCGGATTGAAGGTGGTGTTCGGCACCGATGCCGTCGCCGGTGCGCACGGACGCAATTTCGAAGAGCTGATCTACCGCGTGGAGCAGGGCGGCCAGGACCCCATGGCGGCCATCGTGTCAGCCACTTCGCTGGCCGCCGAGAGCCTGCGGCTGGGCGACCGCACGGGCGCCGTCGCGCCGGGCCTGGACGCCGACCTTATCGCCGTCGACGGCGACCCGCTGCACGACGTGCGTGCCCTGTCGCGCGTCGTGTGGGTCATGAAGGCGGGCCGCGTGGTCAAGAACCAGCTGCGGTCCGCCCGCGCCGGCGCCGGTGCCGCCGCCTCCTCCAACCACCGTTAGAGCAGGCAGGTGCGGCCTGCCGCCCCGCCGCGCGGTCGCGGGGTCAGCGACCGGGAGGCGGCGAGGCGGGCGGTGGGGTGGCGTCCGGCGGGGTTGGTTCGGATGCCCCGGTGGGAGCGGAGGGGGGCGCTGGTGCGTCGGGCGCCGGCTGGGCATCCGGCGGCGGTGGGGAGTTGGGCGCCGGCTGGGCATCGGGGGCCGCGGCCGCGGGCGGAGGCGAATCCGGTGGCGGTTGGGCGTCGTGGGAGTCGGATGCCGGCGGGTTTGACGTGGCCGGCGGGGTGGTGGGAGCGGGCTGCGGGCCGGTTGCCGGGCAATCTTCGCCGGCGTTGAAGGCACCGTCGAGCCCGTCGCATTGCGGTCCCGAAAGGCTGGCGCAGTAAGACTTCTGGCCGTTCGAGAAGGTGCAGGCGCCGCGGATGGCGCCGGGGGGCACGGAGCGGGCAAGCACCTGGAGGAGCGCGGTGATCACGTCTGCTTCGGCGCCGTGGCCGGGGGCCGCGGGCTCCGCCGGGGCGATCGCCGGCGCCGTGATGGTGGCTTCGGGGGTGGGTTCGCCCTGGGGGCCGGCGGTTGCGGCCCCGCCGGCGGGTGGCCCGCCGGTTGCCGCGGCGGCCTTGGGGGCGGCTCCTTCGGGAGGGGCGATCGGGGTGATGTCAGGGCCGGAGGGCGAGTCGTCGAAGACCGCGACCAACACCATCTCGTAGGGCAGCGACCAGTCGAGCACGCCCGGGGTGTCGGCGGCGTGGGCGATGCGCCAGGCGACCTGGGAAAGGTCGATGCGCGGCACGCCGACGACGTGCAGGGCGTTGCCCTTGTGCAGCGCCTTCAGGCGTTCGTAGGGCGGCGTTCCCGCCACGGCGACGATGCGCCGCTCGGCGACCAGGATCTCGCCGGCGGTGTCGAGGAGCGCCGCCTTGACGGCCAGACCGTCGACCAGCAGGCGGTCGGGGGCTTCGTTGAGGCGGACGACGAACTCGACGTAGGGCTCGGTGCCGGCCATGCGGGTGGTGATGGTGGTGGTGCCGTCGCCGGCGGTGATGTGGCTGGCGAGCTGCTCGTAGCGCAGAAAGGCCTGGCTGGCGTCGCGGAAGATCCAGCCGTCGGCGGGCCGGAAGGTGCGGATGCCCAGGTCGGCGTCGCCCGCCCGCAGCAGCGGGTGCAGCTCGAAGACGTGGGGCGGATCGGCGGAGTCGAGCGGCGCCAGGGGCTGTCCCTGCACCTCGCGCGCATCGCCGCCCTGGCCGCACCACAGGCGCCAGACGCCGCGCACCGCGAGCGGCGTGCCGCTCCGTTCGGCCTGCTGGAAGAGGTCCGTGACAGCCCGCTGCGGCGCCGCGGTGAGCACCCTGGCGACGATGGGAAGCCCCACTTCGGGCGCCCGGCCGGCCGCGCGCAGGGTGCCGCCGCCCGACGGCGCCGCCGGGCCGACCTGCGTCCTATCCACCGTGTAGGTTGCGCCGAGCGTCGCCCGGTCCTTGACCTGGTCGACGAAGGCATTGTCGAGCGTGATCTGGACGTCGGCGCGGGCGGCCGCGGCGAAGGCCAGGAGCGCCAGCGCAGCCGCGGTCGCTGCGGCCGGGGCGCCGGCGGTGCGGCGGTGGAACGTCGCAATGCGGGAAGGCGCCGGCGGCAGCGGGCCGTGCGGACCGGGGCTGGCGGGCGCGGCCGGCTGGAACCGGCGCGCGGCGTGATGCAGGCTCGGCATGTCTGAGAGCACCTCCTGGGGAGCGGGCCGGCCGCCTCCGGTCGCCGGCGGCAGGCTGCGCGCGCCGCGTCCGATCGGCAGAAACGCGCCGATTATATAGAGCCTGCCGGACCGGCCCCTGCGCCTGCGCCTCGCCAGCCGGGTCAGGCCTTGATTTGGCGGAGCAGGGCGGCGATCTCGGGGTGGCCGCCGTGGTCGGCCCAGCCGGCGGCGGTGCCGCCCCAGCGGGGCTCGACGACGTCGGGGTGGGCGCCGTGACGGAGCAGGAGCTTGACGATGTCGAGGTGCCCGCGGTTGGCGGCTTCGTGGAGGGCGGTGCGCGCTGTCTGGCCGCCGGGCGCAACCAGGACGTCGCCCTTGGCGCCGTGCCGCACCAGCAGGGCGGCGGCTGCCGTCTGGCCGCGGATGCAGGCCAGGGTGAGGGCCAGCTCCAGCGCCGCGGGGGGCGGTGGGGCTGCTGCGAGCATGGCCCGCAGCGCTGCGATCTCGCCGAGGGCCGCCGCGTGGCGGAGATCCATGCGGGCGCCGCGGCGGACCAGCGCCTGCGCGGTGGCGGGCGCGGCGTTGAGCAGCGGCAGGTCGAGCACGTCTGGCGCGGCCAGGTCGAAGGGCGCTCCGGCCTGGACCAGCAGGTCGATCAGCTGCAAGGCGACGCCCGCTTCGGCGGCGCGCCTGCTGGTGAGCAGCAGACCGATGGTTTCGCGGGCTGCCTTCCCGTCGATACCGTGGCGGATCAGGAGACGGGCGCCGTCGAGGACGTTGCGCGGCAGGGGGCCGCGGTCCGGGTTGCCGGCGACGTGGTGGAGGAGCATCGCGCCGGCGAAGTAGCCCTGCTCGTAGATGTCGCCGGTGCGGCATCGATAGCGCAGCAGCGCGGGGTGGTGGCCCAGCAGCGTCGCCAGGCGCTCCAGGTCGCCGCGGTCGAGCGCCTGCAGGGCGTTGCGAAACAGCAGGTAGTCCTTGAAGCGGGGCCAGCTGGCAAAGCCGTGCTCCCCGGCGACGGCCCGCTGCGCGTCAGCCAGGCGCGGGGAGTCCGGGCTGGCCGGGCTGGCCGCGCCGCTTGGGAGCGTGCGCCGGGCGCGCGCCGGCCGATGCCGCACCGCCAGGCGCGCCTGGGCTTCCGGCGTGCCCGCTCGGGCCTGCCTCAGCAGCTCCTTTGCCTGGGTCTTGTACTGGTCGAGGTCGATGCCCGCGGATGCTTCCATGACGACACTCCTTTCCCGGCGAAGCGCTTCGCCATGCCTGTCGTCCGCACGGTGCAGGCAGAAAAGAGTTGTCGATCCGACTGCGACAGCTGGTCAGGGGTGAGCACAGCTCTTTCCGCGGACCGGACGCGACCCCCATCGCGCTGGCGATCATTCTAAGCCCGTGTCGAGTGCCGCGCGAAGCCAGCGCTGGTCCCGCGCTGCGATCGCGTGCCTGGCGTCGGGCATCTTTGCTAATAAAACGACCGATCGTGCTATTATGCGCGAAGGCCCGGCCTGCTTCCATTCAACTCCGGGCGGTGAGGAGTCGCGCGTGAACAACGGCATGAAGGGCGCCTGGATCGTCGACGCGGTGCGTACCCCGCGCGGGCGCGGCAAGGCGGGCAAGGGCGCCTTGAGCGGCGTGCACCCGCAGGAGCTGCTCGTGCAGACGTTGCAGGGGCTTGTCGAGCGGCGCGGGGTGCCGCCGCAGGACGTCGAAGACGTGGTGATCGGCTGCGTCACGCAGGTGGGCGAGCAGGGGGCCAACATCGCCCGCAGCGCGGTGCTGGCGGCCGGCTGGCCGCTGGACGTCACCGGGGTGACGCTCAATCGGTTCTGTGGTTCGGGGTTGCAGGCCGTCCACTTTGCCGCCATGTCGGTGCTGTCCGGCGCCAGCCAGGTGGCGATCGGCGGTGGTGTCGAAAGCATGTCGCGCACGCCGATGGGTGCCGACGATCCCGGCCGCGACGGCGGCAACCCGCGCCTGCGGGCGCTGCATCCGCCGGTGCCGCAGGGGGTGAGCGCCGACCTGATCGCCACGCTGGAGGGTTTTTCGCGCCAGGAGGTGGACGCCTTCGCGCTCGCCTCGCAGCAGCGCGCCGAAGAGGCCCGCCGCGACGGCCGTTTCGCGGCCAGCCTGGTGCCGGTCCGCGACCCCGCGACGGGGGCGCTGCTGCTCGCCGCCGACGAGCATCCACGCCCGGCCACGACCGCCGCGGACCTGGCGGCGCTGGCACCCGCCTTCGCGGCCGTGGCGGGCGAGCGCGCCGACCCCGACGCATACGGCGATGCGACCTTTGGCGACTTGGCGCTGCGGCGCTATCCCCAGGCCGGCAGGATCGAGCATGTGCACACGGCGGGCAATTCCAGCGGCATCGTCGACGGCGCCGCCGCCGTGCTGCTGGCTTCGCCCGCATACGTGGCGGCGCACGGCCTCACGCCGCGCGCCCGCATCCGCGCCATGGCCACGGCCGGCGGCGACCCGCTGCTGATGCTGACCGCGCCCGCCCCGGCGTCCCGCAAGGCGCTGGCCCAGGCCGGCATGCAGGCGGCCGACGTCGACCTATGGGAGATCAACGAGGCCTTCGCCGCGGTGCCGCTGCAGACGATGCGTCAGCTGGCGATCGACCCGGCGCGCGTCAACGTCAACGGCGGCGCGATCGCGCTGGGCCATCCGCTGGGCGCGACCGGCGCGATTCTCCTGGGCACCGCGCTCGACGAGCTGGAACGCCGCGGCCTGGCGACCGCCTGCATCACGCTGTGCATCCGCGGCGGCCAGGGCATCGCCACCGTCATCGAGCGGGTGTGACGCGGTGGGCCGGGCGACAGACAGCCCGGCCTCGCCGCGGGCATTGCCGGGCCAGGCCATAGCTGCGGCCTCCTTGCCGGGAGTGCCGGGCCAGGCGACAGCCTCCCCCGGCCGGTCTGACCGGGATGCCGGCGATGGCGTTGGCGCTGGCCGCGTCCTGCGACATAGTTGGCCGTGCCTCGCGGGCGACGCGCCGTCGGCAGGGTGGATGTGGCGCGGCCGGCAGGCGAATGAAATGCGGGCGACTCCTGAAGGGAGGTAGCGCATGCCTTTGGATCTGATGCAGAAAATCATCCGCGGCGAGGTGAAGCCGCCCATCGGCAGCCTGATCGGGTTTGGGGTGACGGCGGCGGAGCCGGGTCGGGTGGTAGTGGAGCTGGATACCGACGGGCGCCACACCAACCCCATGGGGACCGTGCACGGCGGCATCCTGTGCGACATCGCCGATGCCGCGATGGGGATGGCGTACTTCTCCCGCCTGGAAGAGGGCGAATCGTTCACCACCCTGGAGCTGAAGATCAACTTTCTCAAGCCGGTCTGGCGCTCCCACCTGACCGCCGTGGGCACGGTGACCAAGATGGGCCGCACCGTCGGCCTGGTCGAGTGCGAGATCCACGACGAAACCGGCGCCCTGGTCGCCAAGGTGTCCAGCACCTGCCTGACCCTGCGCGGCGACGCCGCCAAGGGCCGCTAGCCGGCTGCCGCCGGCGCCGGGGTGCGCCAGGGGGCTTCCAGCATCAGGCCCAGGTCGAGCTCGGGATAGACCGGGTGGCGGTCCAGCAGGTCGGTGACGCGCGCCCGCGCCTGGTCGGCGGCGCCGGCAGCCAGGGTGTAGCGAGCCTGGCTGCGCTCGCCGGCCTTGGCGCCGGTGGCGATCGCTTCCGGCTCGGTGTGGGTGAGGACGAGGTGGATGATGGCGGCCACCTCACGCATTTCGTCGGCACCCATGCCCAGCGTCGTCGCCGCCGGCGTGCCCAGGCGCAGACCGCTGGTGTACCAGGGGCCGTTGGGGTCGTAGGGGAGGGAGTTGCGGTTGAGGGTGAGGCGGCAGTCGCGCAGCGCCGATTCCGCCTGCCTGCCGGTGAGGCCCAGGCGGCCGACGTCGATGAGCACGAGGTGGTTTTCGGTGCCGCCGGTCACCACGGTCAGGCCTTGGCCGGCGAGCGCCGCCGCCAGGGCCTGCGCGTTGTCCACCACCTGGCTGGCGTAGCGGCAGAAGTCGGGGCGCAGCGCCTCGCGGAACGCGACGGCCTTGGCCGCCATGGCGTGCGGCAGGGGGCCGCCCAGGATCGTCGGACAGCCTTTGTCCACCCACTCGGCCAGCTCCTGCTTGCACAGCACGATGCCGCCGCGCGGTCCGCGCAGCGTCTTGTGGGTGGTCGAGGTGACGATGTGCGCGAACGCCACCGGGTCGTAGTTGCCGGTGAAGACCTTGCCCGCCACCAGGCCGGCAAAGTGCGCCATGTCGACCATCAGCGTCGCGCCCACTTCGTCGGCGATCTCGCGCAGCCGCGCGAAGTCGATGCGGCGCGGATAGGCGCTGTAGCCGGCGAGCAGGATGAGCGGCCGCACCTCCCGCGCCTGCGCCCGCACCTGGTCGAGGTCGAGCAGGCCGGTCTGGCGATCGACGCTGTAGCTGTGGGCGTCGAACAGCCGGCTTGAGATGTTGTAGCGGTAACCGTGGGTGAGGTGGCCGCCGCTGTAGTAGTCCATCGCCAGCAGCCGCTGGCCGGTGAAGGCGGTGCGCAGGCGCTGCCAGTCGTCGGCGCCCAGCTGCGCCAGGTTCTTCTGGCCGCTCTGCTCGAGCAGCGGCCGCTCGACTCGCGCCTGCAGCACGCTCAAGAAAGCGACCAGGTTGGCGTCCGCCCCCGAGTGCGGCTGCACGTAGGCATGCTCGGCGCCGAACAGCTGGCACGCCAGGGCCGCCGCTTCCGCTTCGATCGCGTCGACGTTGTCGCAGCCGGCGTAGAAGCGGTGCCCCGGAAAGCCCTCGGCGTACTTGTCGGTCAGCAGGTTGCCCTGCGCCAGCTGCACCGCCAGCGAGCTGAAGTTTTCGCTGGCAATCAGCTTGAGGTTGTGCCGCTGGTCGGCCAGCTCGGCGACGATGCTGCCGGCAATGGCGGGCGACACGCCGGCCACGGTGTCCAGCGCCGCGTAGTACGCCGTCGCTCCGGCGTGCGGCCGCCGCCCGCCAAGGGTATCCAGATATCTGTCCAGCAGCCCGCCGGGGGCGTCCGCGTGAGGTCCGCTCATCGCGCAAGGATATGCGACAACGGTTCAGGCGCCCAGCTGAAGGCGCAGAAAGGTCAGCGCCCCGGCCCCGTAGCGCAGGCGATCCTGCATGTACCTCTTGCGCAGCATAAAAATAGTGATATAGCATAAAAATGCTTGGCCAACCGGATTACCTGGAGGTGCCCGATGCGCGTACTCCTGCCTTCGCATCCCCACTGTCACCGCTCGGCGCTGCTGGCCGGCCTCGTCCTGCTGGTGACTACCGGCGGCAGCCTTCTGGGGCAGAACGGGCCGGTAGCGATCCAGATCAGCCCCGCCCTGCCGACCACCAGCGACACAGTGCACCTGGTCGTCGAGGCGACCTGCTTCAACGTCTCTGCGGCGCCCACCATATCGGGTAACACCATAACCTTGCGGTTCGGCCCGCCTCCCCCGTTGGTCCCGATCCGAATCTGCGTGCCGCGCGACTTTCCGCTGGGGCAGCTCGCCGCCGGCAGCTACACGGTCAGACAGATCGATCTTTCGGACGGCCTCCTGGGTACGAGCGGGTTCCAGGTCGTGGCCCCCTCGACCGACCTCAACCTGCTCGGCGGCCAGTTCCAGGCGACGGCTTCCTGGTCGGAGACCACGTCCAGTGCCAATCAGGACGCCAGTGCTGTGGCGGTGTCGGACAAGTCGGGCTTCTTCTGGTTCTTCGATCCCGCCTCGACCGAAGTGTCGGTGAAGATCCTGGACGGCACTGCGGTCAACGGTCACTACTGGGTGTTCATCGCCAGCTCGACCACGGTCCCCTACTACCTGACCATCACCCAGGCCGCCTACGCCTGCGACTCATTGACGTCGCCTTGCACCCAGTCGTACAACTCGACCTCCGGCACCAATCAGAACTTCGTCGACCTGAACACCTTCGCTCCCTTGCCGCCGAACTGAAGCCGCGGACCGGCCGGCGCGGCGAAACCCGCCACGCCGGTCACCCATGGGAAGACACGAGGGTGCCGCGGTGGCGGAGCGCCGGCTGACGGGATAGTGCTCCGCCGTCGCCGGGAGGGCGCGCGGCGGGGGCTTTCCGATAGGACCCTGGGGTCTTGCTAGAGGGGGCGGGCGAGACTAGTATCCGCAGCAGAACAAGGACACCTGAAGGACGAAGGAACCCGCTTTCAGGCCCGCTTGAGGCTCGGCGCCGGGACCCCCCGCGCGCCTGCTGCCGCTTGTCGTCGTGAGGATCGGCTGAGAATGAGGGAGATCGCGGCGGAAGCGCTGCTGCGGGAGTTTGGAGTGGAGGCCCACGAGCGCCTGGGGCGAGTCGAGGGTATGCTGCTGGAGCTGCCGGATGTGCCGCTGGAGTTTTTCGACGAGCGCCTGGACCAGATCCGGCGCGATCTGCATACCCTGAAAGGCAATTCGGCGCTGGTCGGCCTGGGCGAGCTGCAGGCGCTGGCGCACGAGATGGAAGACCTTGCCGACGAGCTGGCGCCGGGCCGCGTGCGCATCACGCCTCTGCTCGCCGAAGTGGATCGCTTCCGCCGCGTGCTGGTGGCCGCCGAAGCGCAGGCCCGCCGCGGCGTCCACGCCACCCATGGCGCCCACGCCTCCCATGCCTCTCATGCTGCCCAGCCTGCGCATGGTGGCCGCGTCGATGGCGGCGCTGCCGGTGCCGAACCGCCCGCAGGCCTGGGCGCGGCGTCCGGTGGCGGCGCCGCGGCTGGCGCGTCCGCTGATACGGCCGGCGCCGCGGTCGCAGGCGCCGGCCGGGCTCCGGACACCGAGGCGGCCAGCGCCCGCATCCCCTTTGGCGCCATCGATGGGCTGATCGAGCTGCTGGCCGAGGTGGTGATGTTCCGCAACCGGCTGACCGACGGCCTGGGCCGCCTGCAGGCCGAACCGACCGCCTGGGAGCAGGTGCAGCGGGCGCATCAGGGATTGGGCGCCACGCTCGACCTGCTGCAGGAGGGCGTGCTGCGGCTGCGCATGGTGCCGCTGCGCACGCTCTTCGGCCAGCTGCACCGGCTGGTGTACGACGAGCGCGAGCAGCAGGGCAAGGCGGTGCAGCTGGTCACCGAAGGCGGCGACACGCCGCTCGACAAGGGGCTGCTGGAGCTGGCGAGCGAGGTGCTGGGTCACCTGGTGCGCAACGCGGTGACGCACGGCATCGAGGCGCCCGCCGAGCGGCTGCGCCTGGGCAAGCCGGAGCAGGGGAGCCTGCGCCTGTCCGCCTTCGCCACCGCGCGCGAGGTGCGCATCGACGTCGAAGACGACGGGCGCGGCCTGGACACCGCGGCGATCGGAGCTGCGGCGGCGCGCCTGCGCGTCCCCGGCGCGGCGACCGCCGACCCGGCGCAGCTGGTGTTTCTGCCGGGGCTGACGACGCGCGCCAGCGCCGACCTGAGCGGCGGCCGCGGCATCGGCCTGGCCGCGGTGCGCGCGGCGGTGGTGCGGCGCGGCGGCCGCATCGAGCTGGTGTCCGAAGAGGGGGCGGGCAGCTTGTTCCGCCTTACTCTGCCGCTCAGCGCCTCGATCACCCGCGCCCTGCTGCTGCGCTGCGACACCGAGCTGTACGCCCTGCCGCTGCGCGCGGTGGTCGAAGGCTTGCGCTTTCGCGCCGGCGAGCTGCACGAAGTCAACGGCGCCGGCATCCTGCGCTGGCACGGCAAGATCCTGCCGGCGCTGGACCTGGGTTGCAGCTTCGGCACCGCGGCCGAGCGCCGCGCCGCCGGCTACGCGGTGGTGATCGAAGAGGGGCCGCGCCAGCGCGCCTTGCTGGTGGACGAGATCCAGGGCGCGCGCGACGTGGTGGTCAAGGGGCTGGACCCGGTGCTGGGCACCGGCGGCGGCGGGCTCGGCGGCTCGACCGTGCTGGGCGACGGCCGCGCCGTGCTGCTGCTCGACCCCCTGGGCCTGCTCGATCTGCCCCTGGCCACTCAGGTGCCGTCATGAGCCGCACCCCCAAGGGCGGCGGGCGCCCCGACCGCGACGCCGGCGCCGACACCGCGCCGGAGCCGGCGCCCGCATCGCCTGCACCGTCCACATCGTCGGCAGCGCAGGCGTCGCCCGCGCCGCAGGGTGAAACTCAAGAGGCACTGCCGGCGGGTGCGGTGCCGCCGCCGCCACCACCGCGCCTGGAGCTGCCGGCCTGGGGCATGGCCGACGAGATTCTGGCCGGCCTCGATGCCGGCGGCCTGGGCGGCGTCGGACCGACCGCCTTCATGACGTCCGCGGTGCCGGCGTCGGCCGTGGCGCCGGTCGCGGACAGCTTGTCGGCGCCGCCGGACGCGGCCGCCACCGCCGCCCGCCAGCGCGTCTACTCGTTTGCCGACGCCCTGGCACGGCGCGGCGCCGCGGTGGCGCGGGCGGCGCAGGAGCAGCCCGAAAGCTGGGTGATCTTCGAGCTCGCGGGCGAGCGCTTCGGCCTGCCGGTGACGTCGGTGCAGGAGATCCTGCGCGTCGGCGCCATCACCCGCGTGCCCCACACCCCGGCGCCGGTGCGCGGTATCACCAACCTGCGCGGCCGCGTGCTGGCGGTGGTGGACCTGCGCGTGCGCCTGGGCATGCCGTCGGCGGAGCTGACCGCGCGCAACCGCATACTGGTGGTCGATTCCCGCCAGCGCACGCTGGGCCTGCTGGTGGACGCCGCGCTGCAGGTGGTCAAGCTGCTGCCGAGCACCCTGGAGGCGGCGCCGTCCGACGTGGTGTCGATGCGCTCGGACTACCTGCTGGGGGTCTACCACCTGGACGACCAGCTGATCATCGCCCTGGACCTCGACCGCGTGCTGTTGGTCCATCCCGAAGCCGAAGACGGCGCCGACAGCGGCGAAGCCGGTGACCCGGCGGGTGCGGCGGGCGCCTTGGGTGCCGCGGCCGGACCGGCGGCGGCCGCGTTGCCCGCGCCGGCGGCGGGACCGGAGCCGTGACCTGCGCCGGCTCTTTCCGGATCGATCCACCTTGCCGCGACTGCTGTCTCCGCTCACGGTCCTCAGGGCCACGAGGTAAAGCCGCATGAGACCATGGCTCAAGTCATTTCTACTGCCGGCGGCGCTTGCCCTGGCGCTGGGCGGTGCGCCGGCGCCGGCGGCGGGCGCCGAGGGGTTTGAAGTGATCGTCAACGCCGCGAACCCCACGCCGTCGCTGCCGGCGGCCCAGGTGTCGCGCTTTTTCCTGCATCGCGAGGTGAAGTGGCCGGCCGGGGCGCAGGTCGAACCGGTCGACCTGCCGGAAGACTCGCCGGTGCGCGACGCCTTTTCGCACGCCATCCACGCCAAGACCACCGCCGCGATCAAAGCCTATTGGCAGCGCCTCATCTTTTCGGGCAAGGACGTGCCGCCGCCGGAGAAGCCGGCGGCCGAGGCGGTGCGCTTCGTGCGCTCCGACGTCGGCGCCATCGCCTACGTCGCGCCGGGCACGCCGCTCGGCGCGGGCGTGAAGGTGCTCAAGGTCACGCCGTGAGGGCCGGCTTGCCGGCGATCTGAAGGAGCGGGAGACGGTATGCTCAAAAACCTGAAGGTGGCGCACAAGATCGCGTTGATGCCGGTGCTGGCGCTGATCGGCTTCGTGGTGGTGCTGGTCATCTCGCAGCAGTTGAGCAGCGAGAGCAGCGATCGGCTGCGGTTCATCCAGCAGGAATATCTGCCCGCGGTGCAGGCCAGCCGCGACCTGCAGGAGACGCTGACCAACATCCAGCGCGGTCTGCAGGACGCGGTGGCGGCCAACGATGCCGGCATGCTGGCCGAGGCCGACGCGCAGAGCGAGCGCTTCCAGTCGACGCTCGAGGGCCAGAGCGGCAACCAGATGCCCTTCGCCGCCGACGCGCGCGCCATCTCCGCCGCCTTCACCGACTATTACAAACAGGCGCGCGCCACCACCGAGCGCATGATCAAGGGCGAGCACGGCGACGACGTGGTCAAGGCGATGCAGACCATGCGGCAGCAGTACAACGCGGTGCACGGCAGCCTGGAGGACTTCAACGCCAAGTGCCTGCTGCAGACGGCGCTGTCGTTCGACGGCGCCAAGGCCAACCAGGGGTTGGTGGTCAGGATCTCGGTGCTGGTGACGGCGCTGATCGTGCTGACGCTGGGGGTGCTGTCGTACTTCGTCATCCGCTCGCTCACCCGGCCGCTGTCGCAGGCGGTGGCGGTGGCCGGCCGCCTGTCGCAGGGCGACATGGGAGTCGGCATCATCCCCACCTCGCACGACGAGGTGGGAGAGCTGCAGCGCGCCATGGCCAGCATGATCGTCTACCTGCGCGAGATGGCGCGCGTCGCCGACGCCATCGCCGCCGGCGACCTGACCTCCAACGTCGAGCCGCGGTCTCCGGCCGACAGCTTCGGGCGTGCGTTCCAGCGCATGACCGCCAACCTGCGCCAGATGCTGGGCGCGGTCAAGGAGTCGACCGGCCAGGTGGCGACCACCGCCGACGAGATCTCGGCGTCGGCGCTGCAGATCACCCGCGGCGCCGAAACCCAGTCCAGCTCGACCGAGGAGACTTCCGCGACGATGGTGGAGATGGCGGCGCAGATCGACAGCGTGAACCGCTCGATGCAGGCGCTGGCCACCAACGTCGAGGAGACGTCCAGCTCGATCCAGGAGATGGGCGCCTCGATCGACAACGTGGCGCGCGGCTCCGAAAGCGTGCTGGCGGCGGTCGACCAGACCGCCACCACGGTCGAGCAGATGACCGCTTCCATCCACTCGATCGCCGGCAAGGTGGCGGTCGTCGACCAGGTGTCGCGCGAAGCCGCGGCGGCCGCCGACCAGGGCGGCGCACGCCTGTCGCGCGTCATCCAGGGGATCAGCGCCTCGGGCAAGGACATCGGCAAGATCCTGCGCATCATCGAGGAGATCGCCGACCAGACCAACCTGCTGGCGCTCAACGCCGCCATCGAAGCGGCGCGCGCCGGCGACGCCGGGCGCGGTTTCGCGGTGGTCGCCGAAGAGGTCAAGCGGCTGGCGGAGCGTTCGATGCTGTCGACGCGCGAAATCTCGACGGTGGTCGACTCGGTGCAGCGGGACACCGACGAAGCGGTGCAGCTGTCGCAGAACGTGCTGCACCAGATCGTGGAAGCGGTGGGCCGCACCACCACGGTGGTCAGCGAGGTGCACACCGCCACCCGCGAGCAGACCAGCGGCGCGGCGCAGATCCTGTCCACCGTCAGCTCGATGCAGACCACCATGCAGCAGCTGGCTACCGCGGCGCGCGAGCAGGCGCAGGGGGCGCGCCAGATCCTCTCCGCGGTGGGCGGCATGAACCGCATGACGCTGCAGGTGGCCGACGCCACCGGCGAGCAGATGCGCGCCGGCGACCAGGTGGTCAAGGCGGTCGACCAGATCGCGCAGGTGGCGCAGCAGCATCGCTCCGCCACCGAGCAGCTGTCGCGCGCCACGCAGAGCCTGGCTTCCGAGGCCGAGCGCATGCGCCGCCTGACGGAAGTGTTCCAGTTGAGCGGCGCGGCACCGCCGGCGCCGGCCCCGGCGGTGCGGCACGACCGCCACGACCGCGCCGGCGACCGGCCGGTGCGCTACGAGCGCGAGAGATCGGCGCGGGCATGACGACCTTCTCACGCGGCGACGCCCAGGATCTCGGCCTGCCGAGCTGGGAAGAGTGCATGGAGCTGCTCGACCGCCTGCCGGCGCTGCCGGTCGCGGCGCGCGCCGAAGCGCTGCAGCGCCTGTTGCGCAACGCCAGCCCCGGCATCCGCGAGCGGGCGCTGCGGCTGGGCGCCGCCATCCTGGCGGACGACGCGCTGGTCGAGCTGCTGCGCGACGACGCCGACGCGGTGATGCGCAACGCCGGGCTGGAGATCCTCAAGATGCGCGGCGGCCGCAGCTATGCGGTCGCCATCCGGCTGCTGCGCGACGCCGATTCCGATGTGGTGTTGCAGGCGGTGCTCATCCTGGACCACCTGCGCGATCCGCGGGCGCTGGCGCCGCTGCGCGCCGCGCTGGTCAACTCCGACCCCAACGTGGTGCAGGGGGTGATCCTGGCGATCGGCCGGCTGGGCAATGCCGGCTCGGTGCCCGACCTGCTGCCGTTTCTGGCCGCCGACCCGTGGTTGCAGATGGCGGCGGTGCAGGCGCTGGGGGACCTGCGCTCGGTGCGCGCCGTGCGGCCGCTCGCCAACCTGCTGACCGACCTGATCGTCGGCCCGATGGCGGCAGAAGCGGTGGCGCGCATCGGCGGGTCGCTGGCGCTGCGCACCCTGGCGGCGCACTGGCTGAGCTACGGCGAGCAGCTCGACGCCGCCTCCATGCTGGGGCTGCTGGCGCACGTCCTGGAAGGGTTGCGGCGGCCGCCGGCGGAGATGCCCGAAATGCTGCTGCCGTCGCTCGCCGCGCGGCTCGAAGACCCGGCGCACGAAGTGCGGGCGGCGGCGGCGCGCGCCCTGCTGGCACTGGGTCCGTCGGCCTGGGACGGCGACGCCGTAGGGGTGCTGGCGGCGCAGGCCGCGGAGGCGGCGGTGCCGCTCGGGGATGGCGCGCCGACGGCCGGCAGCGGCCGGGGCGATCGGCGATTTGCCGCGGCGGCCGCCGGCGGTGGGGCGTCCGAGGGGCGGGCCGGCGACACGGCGGGTGCGGCAGGCGGCGCGGGCACCGCGGCGGACGCGGCGCGCGCGCTGGCGGCGGGGGCCATCGCGTTTCCGCCGGCGCTCGAACGGCGCGGCGACCTGGCCGCGGCGCTGCTGGCGCAGCCCGGCTTTCCGCGGGCGTGGGGAGTGCTGTTGTGCGCGCGCCTGGGCGCGGCGGTGCCGGTGGCGGAGTTTCTGGCGGCGGCGGCCGACGCGGCGGCCACGCCCGAGCTGCTGCCGTCGTGCGTCAAGGTGCTGAGCCGGCTGCGCCATGCGCAGGCCGGCGCGGCGATCCTGGACGTCTACCTGGCGGTGCCGGCGGATGCCCGCGCCACCCTTGCGTCGCTTTTGGTGCGCCGGCGCGACGAGGTGCGCGCGGCGCTCGGCGCGCGCCCGGCGGGCGAGGACCTGGACCCGGTCGATCGGCTGGTCGTCCTGGCGCGCCTGGGCGAGCCGGCGGCGGCGGTGGTCGCGGCGATCCTCGACCTGGCCCCGGCGCAGCGGGTGGCGGCGGTGCTGCAGCTGGCCGGCCTGCGCGCCGTGGTGCGCGCGCTGCCGTGGCAGCAGTGGCTGCGCGAGGACCCCGCGGTGTATGCCGAGGCGGCGGCGGAGGCCGCCAGCCAGGCGCAGCTGCGCGAGCTGCTGCCGGCCCTGCGCGAGCTGCCGGCGGCGGTGGCGACGCCGACCCTGCTGCGCGCGTTTGGCGAGCTGGCCGACCGCGCCAGCGTGCCGGTGCTGCTGGAGCTTGCCGCCAGCCGCCCGGCGCTGCGCGCGCTGGCGCTCGAGAGCCTGGGGCGGATCGGCGGCCCGGAGGCGCGCGCGGCGCTGTCGGCGGCGGCCCGCGCCGGGCGTGGCGGCGAGGCGCGCGCCGCCTATCGCGCCCTCACCCTGTGCGCGGCCGAAGAGGACGAAGGGCTGTTCCGCGCCACGGTCACCCATCCCGATTGGTACGTGCGGCTGCTCTGCGTCGAAGTGCTGGGACGCTTCGGGCGCCCCGAGAACCTGAACGCCTTGGCGCGCCTGGCGGGCGATCCGGTGCCCGCCGTGGCCAGCCGCGCTCTCGCCCTGCTCGAAGGTTGAAGCGGGCGGGCGGCGGCGGAGCGGCGGAGGCGTAGGCGATGCGGGTGCTCGGATCATCCATGCGCGCGGTGCCGGAGGCGATGACGCAGGAAGAGTACCTGCTGCTCAACGAGCTGATCTCCGGCGACATCGGGGTCGCGTTCCCCGAACACAAGCGCGACGTGCTGGAGGCGCGCCTGCGCCCGCATTTGCAGGCGCTGCGGCTGCGGCGCTACCTGGATTACTACTACCTGCTGCAGGGCGGCGACGAAGCCGAGCGGCGCCTCCTGGCGCAGCTGGTGACCAACAATGAAACCTATTTTTTCCGCGAGACGCAGCAGTTCGACGTGCTGTTCGAGCACGCCTTTGACGATCTGAAGGCGGGCGCCGCCGTGCCCGGCGGCCTGCGCCTGCTGTCGGCGGGCTGCTCGTCGGGCGAAGAGGTGTACACGCTCAGCATCATCGCCCGGCAGAACTTCGTGCGCCTGGCCGGCACCTCGCTGACGATCGACGCCTTCGACGTGGATCTCACCCGCGTCGAGACGGCGCGCCGCGGCGAATACGCCGGCGCCTCGTTTCGCGCCACCAGCCGCGAGCAGCTGGAGCGCTACTTCGTGCCGGTCGGCGGCAACGGGGCGGCGGCCGCCGCCCCGGAGGTCATCGGGCTGCCGGGGGCCATCGGGCGCTATGCGGTCAAGACGTTTTTCCACGGCGGCCTGCGGTTCAACCACGGCAACATCCTGGAGCTGGACAGCTTCGCCGCTCCCGTCGCCTACGACGCGGTGTTCTGCCGCAACGTCTTCATCTACTTTTCCGAGCCGGCGCTGCACCGGGCGGTGGCCAACTTCGCCGCCGTGCTGCGGCGCGGCGGCCTGCTGTTCCTCGGCCACTCCGAATCGATCATCGGCCTGTCCGACCGCTTCGAAACCGTCCGCCTGCGCAACCTGATCGCCTATCGCAAGGTGCGGGATTGAGTCCCATCCGCGTGGCGGTCGCCGACGATTCGGCGTTCATCCGCCAGGCGGTCGCCCGCATGCTGCAAGGGGAGAGCGGCATCGCGCTGGCGGGCCAGGCGGGCTCCGGCGAAGAGCTGCTCGACCACCTGGACAGCTGGCGCCCCGACGTCATCATCCTGGATCTGTCCATGCCCGGCCTGGGCGGCCTGGCGACGCTCGACGCCATCATGGTGCGGCGCCCGACGCCGGTCCTCATCCTGTCCACCCATTCGCGGCAGGACGCGCCGCAGACCATCGAAGCGCTGCACCGCGGCGCGCTCGACTTCATCGACAAGCAGCAGTACTCGCTGGTCGATTTCGAGCGCCTGCGTGCGGTGCTGCTCGAAAAGATCCGCCACCTGACGCGCCGTTCCACGGTCGACCCGCCGGCCGGCGCGGCCATCGGTGCGGGAGCGGCCGCGGGTGCGGCGGCAGCGGTCGCGGACGGGGGTGGCGGCGGTGCCGGCGCCGAGCGCCGGGGCGGCAGCACCGGTGGGAGGGGGGATGCGGGCGGCAGTGCGGAACCCGAGGTCGTGCTGATCGGGGCGTCGACCGGCGGGCCGCCGGCCATCGAGGCGATCCTGCGCCAGCTGGGCGACAGCCTGCCGCTGCCGGTGGTCGTCGTGCAGCACATGCCGGCGGGGTTCACGCGCTCGTTCGCGGAGCGGCTCAATGCCGGCCTGCCCCTGCCGGTGCGCGAAGCGACCCACGAAGAGCCGCTGGTGTCCGGCACCGTCTACGTGGCGCCCGGCGGGGTCCACCTGCGGCTGCTGCGGGCGCGCGGCGGCCTGCGCGTCTCGCTGTCGTCGGCGCCCGAGGGGAGCACCCACCGGCCGTCCATCGACCACCTGTTCGCGTCCGCGGCGGCGGTGACCGGGGGCCGGGTCCTGGCCGTGGTGCTGACCGGCATGGGGCACGACGGTGCAGCGGGGGTGGCGGCGCTGGCGCACGCGGGCGCCTACGTCATCGCCCAGGACGAGGCGACCGCCGCGGTGCACGGCATGCCGCGGGCGGCCATCGCCACCGGCGGCGTGCGCGAAGTGCTGCCGCTCGCCCTGATCGGGCGGCGCCTGCTGGAGCTGCTGAGCGAATCGGACGACGACGCCTAGCGAACGATGGCCACGTCGTCGTGCGGGGTGCGCGGGGCGCTGGGGGTCAGCACGCGGCGGGCCAGCTCCAGGATCGCTTCGTTGCGGAACGGCTTGCGGACGTAAGCGGCGGCGCCGGCCTGCAGGCCGCGGATGGTGTCGGCTTCCTTGCCTTCGGTGCTGATGATGATCACCGGGATCTGCGCCAGCGCCGCGTCCTTTTTGAGCTGGGCCAGCAGCTCAAGGCCGTTCATCGCCGGCATGTTGATGTCGAGGAACATGAGGTCGACGTCGGGGTGCTCGGCCAGCCGCGCCAGCGCTTCGCGGCCGTCCATGGCATGCACCAGCGACGCCTTGGGGAAGATCACGGCGAAGAGCTTGTGGATCAGCTGCGAATCGTCGATGACGAGGATTTTCTGCGGCTGCATGGTTCCTCTCGATCCTCTCCGGTATCTCGGGTGTCTCCGGGCTCCGGGGTCTCCGGGTTCCGGGACGCGGGTCGGCGGACCGACCCCTGTTGCTTACAGTGCGTCTGCAGGCCCCAGACGCGAAATCCAATTTGGGCAGCCCCAGCGTTGAAGTTTGAGCAGCCCTCGCGTTGATGAGCGAAAGATACCAGAACACAACCGACTCGTCTATCCCCGTGGGACGTTTGGGGTCATTTTAATCCCATTTCGCAAAAATTAGGGATGCCCGGTATCGTATCTGGCGTCAGTGGCCAGCCTGCCGCCGGGGGCTGGTGTCGCAGGCCGGGCGCTGATGGCGGCGGGCTGGCGTGGGGCGCCGGGGAATGTGGCGGCGGGCTGGCGTGGCCCGCCGGGGTGCGGCCCCCGCCCCCCTGGCTGCCTGGCCCCCTGGGCGCGGTCTTTGCTCTATGGGAGGATCCACCCATGCGAGCGATGCGCTCTTGTACCCTGGCCGCCCTGGCTGTCTGCTGCCTGGTGGGGACGCCACCGTCGCTTCACGCGGACAGCGAGAAGGCGATGGTGGCCCGCCTGCAGCCGCAATACCGTGACTGGTGGCTGGAAGTGTCGCTGCTGATCGGCCGCGACGAGCGCAAGGAGTTCCTGGGGCTGACCAAGGACTACGAGCGCGACCTGTTCATCCGTCGCTTCTGGGAGGCGCGCAACCCGGATCCGGGCATTGCGCCCAACGCCTTCAAGATCGAGTGGGAGCGCCGCATCGAGGCCGCCCGCGACTACTTCGGCAACATCACCGAGGACCGCGCGGTGACTCTGCTGTTGCATTCGGCGCCGCCGGACCGCATCCAGACCGATTGCCTGCAGGCCACCTGGCCGCTCGAGATCTGGCACTACCGGTTTGGCGAGCGGATTCCCGACGACCTGTACCTGCTGTTCTACCAGACCGCCGGATCCGGTCCGTTCCGCCTCTGGCGACAGGGGGACGGCCTGGCGACGCTGATCGCCAGGCTCAGCAACCAGCGGTCGCCACAGCTGCCGTCGCAGGGTGGAGTCGGGCAGGGGTCGCGGCCGCCCGACATCAATTTCAGCGGCTTGGGTGCGATGTCCAACGACCTGTCGACGTTCTGGACCTTCCTGCAAGCCAACTGCCCCGACGAAGCGCCGATGCTGATGAACGCGGTCACCACGGTGGAGCGGGAAGACAGCTTTCACATCCTCGACAAGCTCCTGGTGCCGCCGCCGCCGCACGACGCGGAGTGGCTGGCCACGTTCCGCGGCTACTCGACCAACGTGCCGCCCGGATCGCTGGCGCTGCCGGCGACCCTCAAGGTGACCTTCCCCGCGCGGCAAAAGAGCCGCGCCGTGGTTTCGGGCACGGTGGCGGTGCCGCCGGGGGCGGCCCAGGCCGTCGAGCTGGAAGGGCATCGCGCCTACAACTTCCTGCTCACCGGCGAGGTGGTGCAGGGGACCGAGCTGGTCGAATCGTTCCGCTACCGCTTCGACATGCCGGCGCCGAGCGGCGCGCAGGATACGCCGCTGCCGCTGGTTTTCGAGCGCACGCTGGCGCCCGGCGACTACGTGCTGCTGCTGCGCGTCGAAGACCTGCATTCGCATCACAACTTTCACGCCCAGGAGCCGATCACCGTGCCGCCGCTGGACGGCCTGCCCGACGTGGCCACCGCGGCGCGGCCGCCCGAGGTCACCGCGGTCCTGGATGCCGCGCGCGCCGAGCTGAAGGCCGGCGACGCCGGCGCGGCACCGCCGGCCGCACCGGGTGCCGCCGGCGCGCCGGCCACGGCGGCGGGTGGTGGCGCCGGCGCCGCGATCCGGCTGGTGCCTCCCGAGGGCGAGCGCATCACCGGCGCCGTGCGGCTGGAGGCGCAGGCCAGCGGCGACGCGGTGCGCAAGGTGACGTTCTACCTCGACGGCAAGGCGATGCTCAGCCGCGTGCGGCCGCCCTATTCCGTCGAGCTGAACCTGGGCGACGTGCCGCTCACCCACGAGGTGCGCGCCGTCGCCTATGCGCGCGACGGCGCCGAGCTGTCGGCCGACACCGTGATGCTGAACGTACCGCGCCAGCGCTTTGCCGTGCACCTGGTCGAGCCGCGCGCCGGCGGCACCTACAAGGGCCAGGTGCTGGCGCGCGCCGAAGTGCATCTGCCCGATGGCGGCAAGCTCGACCGGCTGGAAGTGTTCGTGGACGACCAGCGCGTCGCGACCCTCTACCAGCCCCCCTTTGCCCAGCAGGTGACGCTCAAGGCGGACAACGCCAGCTACGTGCGCGCCGTCGGCTACCTGACCGACGGCACCTCGGCCGAGGATCTGGCGGTGATCAACTCGCGCAACGCGGTGGAATCCCTGGACGTGCGCCTGGTGGAGCTGTACGCCGCGGTGGTGGACCGCGCCGGGCATCCGGTCGATCGGCTGCAGCAGAGCGACTTCAAGGTCACCGACGGCGGTGAGGCGCAGACCCTGCTGCGCTGCGAGCGGGTGCGGGACCTGCCGCTGCACGTGCTGTTCGCGCTGGACACCTCGGCTTCGATGACGGCGATCCTGCCGCAGGTGCAAAGGGCGGCGCTCGCCTTTTTGCAGCGCACCTTGACGCCCAAGGATCGTGCCGCGCTGCTCACCTTCAGCGACAGCCCGATCCTGCGCGTGCCCTTCACCGCCAACGTCGATACCCTGGCGGGCGCGCTCGCCGGCCTGAGCGCCGAGCGCGGCACGGCGCTGTTCGACAGCCTGGTGTACGGCCTTTCCTACATGAAGGGCGCCCAACACACCCAGTCGGCCCTCGTCCTGTTCACCGACGGCGACGACCACCTGAGCCATCTGCGCTTCGAGGAGACGTTGGAGTATGCGCGGCGCAGCGGCATCGCGCTCTACACCATCGGGGCCGGCGTCTCCCGCCTCGACCTGCAGTCGCGCGCCCACCTGAGCCGCCTCGCCGAAGAGACCGGCGGCCGCAGCTACTTCATCGACTCGGCGGCCCAGCTCGACAGCGTCTACGACGCCATCGGCACCGAGCTGCGCTCGCGCTACCTGCTGGCCTACCAGCCCAACAAGCCGCCGCACATCGGCGAGTTCCGCAGCGTCGACGTCCAGGTCCTGGGCGACGGCCTGCGCGTCAAGACCCAGCGCGGCTACTATCCCTAACCCGCGGCGGTTGGCGCGCGGGGGTTGAGGCGTGGAACCTGGGACGGCCTTGAGGGGCAACCGGGCCTTGGACCGGGCTGCCCCTCCTCGATTCCTTCCGGCCGACGCTCGGCAGCGCGCTGTTGCCTAAGGGCAAATCGTCGAAGTGCACGTCGGGCAGGTCGTCTGAGCATAGCTGGTCAGGCAGACGCCTCCATTGAGCTTCTTGAGCAGGGCGGGATTCAAGTGGTGCAGGGTTTCCCGCGAGAGCTTCAGGGTTTTCCTCGGTCCGCTCTTTTTCATTTCAGTTCCTCCTTAATTCGAAAACACTATGGTATTCAAGGAAGCTGTGTCAACAGAGGAGCCGCTACAGAAGGTCGGGCGGGACGGGCACGGGGCGGCAGCGGCAACACACGAATGCACCAGTACTGGGCTCCAGACGCATTTGCGTTTGCTGCCGTATACACTGCAGACTGCAAATGACACCGGTCGCGCCCCGGCCAGAGGGCGCGGGACCGGTCGACAGGGGGAGCTATGAGCCAGCGGCGGCAGATGCGACGTGGATCCATGGGTGTGCAGTCGTTTGCCGGCGCGGTGATGCTGGCGTTGCTCGCGGCGGGGGCGGCGCGGGCGCAGCCGCAGACCAACAGCAGCTGGACCGTGCGCGGCTATCTGTCGGGCGTCGCCGCGACGGAGAACGACCTGAGCGGCCAGCTGGGCTTCGGGCTGGATCTTGAGTACCGGCCGCTGCCGCTGCTGGGCGTCGACCTGAGCTTCGCCGAGCTGCGGACGATCCAGACCACCACCGACTTCCCGGTGCCGCCGACGCTCCCTTCCACGGTGCGCTTCAACATCCGCATGATGCCGGTCATGGTCGGTGTGTACGTGCACCCGAACCTGGGAGTGCCGTTCGACTGGTACCTGGGGCCGACGGTCGGCGCCACCTTCTTTGGCGGCGATGACAACGGCGAGTTTACCAATCCCAGCCACGCCATGGCGTTGGGCGCGGTGCTCGGCTTCGACGTGCCCCTGGCCGCCGGCTGGGGAGTCGGTGCCAATGCCCGCTACGCCCATATCACCGGCAGCTTCACCATCCCTGTCGATTGGTTTCAATTGAGCGGCGGCGTTTCGTACACCTGGTGAGCCCGCGGGTAGCCGGCGGGTTGCAGGCCAGGCGCGGCGATCCTCGCGATCCTCGCCGGCAGCCGTGGTGACCGCCAGCCCTACGGGTGCAGCGCCTGCGCCTTCAGGAAATCGACGATCTTGGCGGCGGCGCCGGGCGGCACGGTGTGGCCGCCGGCATGGACGATCATCTCGACCGGAGCGCCTTTGGACGAAGGGTAGAGAGTGCAGCCCTGGCCGCAGGCCTGGCCGCCGGTCGTGGCGCCGTCGACCGCCTGCGCGGCGGCGACGGCTCGCATCTGGCTGGCAACAGGAACGATGGCGTCCTGCTGGCCGATGACCTGCAAAAGCGGCTTGGCAACGGTGAGCTGCATCCCCGTCCGCAGCGCTCCGGCAATCGACGCGAAACCGGCGAAGGTGCCGGCGCGCGCGGTCCACAGCAGGTAGCTGAAATAGCCGCCGTTGGAAAAGCCCGCGGCATAGATGCGCCGCGGGTCCAGCGGGTACTTGGCCTTGAGCGACGCCAGCGCCGCGTCGAAGAACTTGAGATCGCGGTCGCCCAGGTCGCCGGCGTTGCTCTGCCAGCCGGGATGGCGCCCCTGCGGGTCCACCGGGCTTGGCGTCGGCAGGCCCTGCATGTAGACCACCAGCGCTTCCGGCCACAGGCTTTGGAATCGCATCGCCAGGGCAGCCGTGCCCATCGTGCCGCCGTGGCCGTGGAATGCGAACAGCACCGGCGTCTTTGCATCCTTGAACGGCGAGGTCGGGGCAAAGACCAGCGCCTGACGGTCCACGCCCTCGATCGCCCAGTGCATGGTCAGCGGCTGGGCTGCGGCCGGGCGCCCCGCCGCCGCGGTCAGCAGCAGGCCGGCAAGGCCCAGCACGATGCCGGCCGTGCGGGCCGGCCATGATGTGCAAGGTTGGATCGATCTGTCTGGCTTCATGGGGGGGCTGCACTCCCGTCGGATCAGTTGGCGTCTGCCTGGCCTGCGTCGACATCCAGGTCCGCCGGCGGCAGGAGGCGCTGTAGCCGCGCCAGCAGCAGACGGCCCTTGCCCACCGCGGCGGGGGTGGACAGCACCAGCACGAGCGCACCATGGCCGCCTTCGCGCCGCACCACGAGGGTGCCGGCATCCGCTTCCAGGACGGCCGATCCGAGCTGGCCGATCCCCAGACCGAAGGTTGCCACGTCCGCAGCGCCGAGGAGCCGTGCCAGCAGCTCGCTGCTGGCAGCAGCGGTGCCGGCGGCCGTGTCGCCCGCGAGCGCCAGTACGCTGGGGGTGGGAGCCAGCTGCAGCAGGAGGCGAAAGCCCACCAGCGCGCGCACCTCCATAACCACCTGGCGAGCCTCCATCGACAGCGGCTGCGACACCCGCGACGGCGGCTCCGGCAGCGTTCGGTCTGCCTGCGGCGGCACTGTCAGGTGCGGGGGAGCCTGTGGCGTCGCGTCGGGCTCGAAGCCGGGACTGGAGTCGGGGTCGAGGCTGGGCCCGGAGCCGAGATCCAGCACCTGTTCGGCGGCCGAACCCGCGGCTGGCGACAGATCCAAAACCTGCTCGGCCGCCGGCGTGGCAGATCCGGAAGGCGCAAGGTCCAGGACGGCTTCGGCGGGAGCGTGGGAGTCCGCGTCAGGAGCCAGATCCAGCGCCACGCCAGCCGCCTGTCCGGCCGTCGACGTGGCGGGAAGGCCGAGCACCCGCTCGGCAACGGCCAGCAGCACGCCCGCGTCCAGCGGCTTCTTGAGCACCCCGACGACGCCCAGCTTTTCGACCTCGCGCTCGACCTCGTCGTCGACGATGCTGGAGATCAGCAGCACCCGCGTCGCCGCCAGCTGCGGCACCTGGCGCAGCCAACGGCAGATCTGGTAGCCGTCCACGTCCGGGAGCACCAGGTCGCAGATCAGCAGGTCGGGCACCGCGCCAGGCAACCGGGCAACCGCCTCGTAGCCCGAAGCACAGCTGGCGACCGAGATCCCGCGCGCCCCCAGCACCTGTCCGATCTCCGCCCGCACGGCGGAGCTGTTGTCGATGACCAGCACCCGCGCCGCCCCCCCGAGCGCCGTCATCGCCAAGGCCGCAAGGAGCCACGCCGCGCCGTGCCGCCCGCGGTCACTCCAACCACCGATTGCCGAAGCATGTTGCGGTCAGTATACCGGCAGCCGCCCGCACCCCGCAACGAAACGGCCCCTCGCGCGACGGCGGCCGCCAAGCCAATGACGAGAATCCGTGCGGCATGTCCGTCCAAAGCGTCATGGCGTCCTGCCAGACCCGGTGGTAGATCGGAAACCGCTGGTCATCTGGATCGAGACATGCGGGTGAAGGGCCGACTCATAGGGAGAGCAGCATGTTGCACGAAGGCAGCGGTGCCGGCCGTCACACGGCGGCGGAGCGGCAGGGTGTCGCGGACGCTCCGGCCGCAGGGCGGCTGCGGAAGATCGCCGTCGTGGTGGTGCACGGTGTCGGGGACCAGAAGCCGGGAGAGCCGGTGCGGGCGGTGGGCAACCTGCTGCTGAGCTCCCAGAAGCAGGACTGCGGCTCAGTTGGCGAGCTGGCGCCACGGACGGTGCGCATCCCGCTGCGCAAGGTCGCGGTTGCCGGGAGGGTCGAGACGCCCCGCAAGCGCGGCATGTTCACGTTTGACGAGCGGTCGCCCTACGCCCGCTCCAAGCTGCACCAGGCGAGGGCCACCCCTGGCCCTGGTCCTGGTCTCCGGTCGCCGGAAGGGGATGCGCCGCCGCCGCAGGGGCAGAGCGCTGGCCGGGGCGCCCGCAACGACGCCGGCACCCAGGACGGCGGGGATGCGGGGTACGAGTTCATGCGGGCGCAGCTTGCGGGCTATAAGCCTGCGGCCGCGGGCGACAAGGAGGAGCTGGCCTACGAGGTCGCGTGCCTGGAAGGCTACGTACGTGACGGGCAGGGCAAGCCGGTGGCGCGGCTCGACATGTACGAGATGTTCTGGGCCGACCTGGGGAAGATCGGCACCGGCATTCTTTCGGTCTTTGGGCACCTCTACCAGCTGTTGTTCCACCTGCCCAGCCTGGGGCGCCAGACGGCGGACTTCACCGCGATCGAGCAGCCGGGAAAGTGGGCGTGGCAGGCGTTCATGCGTTCTCGCAATGCCGCCGTGCGCGTCCTGACCCTGGCGGTGCCGATCCTCAATCTGATCCTGGTCATCGCGTCGCTGGTCGCTCTGTCGGGAGCGCCGCGGTTGCAGCGCTATCAGCCCTGGGCCGCCGCGGGCCTCGCCGTCCTGTTGTCGATCGGGGCGGTCCTGGCATGGCTGTGGAAGAAGCCGCCGCCGACGACCGTGTCCTGGTATCTGCGGCCGATCGCTGCCGGCGCCGTCCTGGTCGGCCTGAGCCTGACGGCTGCCTGCGCCTATCCCAATCATGCCTTGGCCATCGAAGCGTGGCTGGCGGGATGTGTCGCGGCGCTGGTCGTTTTGGGCCGGTACGACAAGTTCAGGCCGGGGGCGCTTGGCTGCGGCCTGGTCGGGATCGCGGCTGCTTCGGCGTGGTTTGGCTGCGAAAGCTGGACCGCTCACGGATCGGCGGCCGGCAACGCGACGATCGGGCTCCATGTCATCCAGCTCGGGCTGTGCGCGCTCAGGATTTCATGGGTGCTGGTGGCGCTCTGCTTTGCGGGGGCGCTGGCGGCGAGCGCGTGGGCACTGGTGAGCACACGCCCTGCTGACCGTCGCCGCTCAGCCCGCGGCGTGTGGACCGCCCACACCACGCTGGGTCTCTCGTCGGCGCTGGTGCTGATCCTCAACCTGTCGCTGTGGAGCGCGGTGATTCAGTTTGCCGCCAAGCCCCTGTTGCAGCCGGACCCGCAGGGCAACCCGGTGACCGTACAGCAGCTGTGCAACGGCCACCCTTGCGCCGACCTGACCTTGCAGCAGCCGTGCGCCAGGATCCAGCCGCTGCCGGTGGGGAAGTTTTGGCAGGAGCCCGATACGGCCTGCGCGGTCGATCTGGCCAATGAACTGATCACTGTCCACGCGGGTTGGGGTTTTGTGCTCTCCCTCTGCGGGCTGGCCGTGGTGCTGCTGGTGGCGGTGTGGGGGCTGGCGCCATCGATCGTGGCCGAGATCGATCCGCCGCAGCGCTCCAAAACGGAACGGGCGCGGCGCTTCGGCCGGTGGCTCACGTGCGGAATGAGTGTCATCGGCAGGTGCGTCTTCCTGCTCGGGCCGCTGCTCGTCGGCGGCGTCCTGTGGTCTGCCGTCCTGGCCGGTCACGGCCATTCGCCGATCCTGTTCTGGATCTCGGACCTGGCGGTGTTCGCACTGGTCGGCGGCAGGCAGTGGTTGAGCTCGGTGGGCGTGATCCTGGGGATCATGCTGGAGATCGACAACTACATCCGCGAGCACCCGACCGAATCGGCGCCGCGCGCCCGGATCGCCGAGCGCTTCGCATCCCTGCTGCGCCATATCGGGCAGGACCGGCGGCACGGCCTTGCAGGGTACGACGCGGTGATCTTCGTCGCGCACAGTCAGGGGACCGTGGTCACGGCGGACCTGCTGCGGTTCCTGGCGATGGAGCGCCGGCTGCCGGAGGCGCAGCACGAGCCTGCGCTGCGCTGGCTGGAATGGACTCCGATCTGTCTGTTCACCATGGGATGCCCGCTGCGTCAGCTCTACGGGTGGTGCTTTCCCAACCTGTACGACTGGGCAATGCCACCGGCGACGGCCGCGGCCGGCAGCTGGCTTCCCGGCAACGTGCGCTGGCTGAACGCCTACCGCAGCGGCGACTACGTCGGCCGGTATCTATGGGCGCCGCCCGAGCATCCCGACGTGTGGACACGCTGGCCCGCCGGCGCCGCAGGACTGATGCACTTTGTGAACGGCGCGGGCACGCAGGCCGAGGGGTGCATCGGCGAGGGCGCCCACACCCACTACTGGGACGCGACGGCCGGCGACGTGGCCGCGCTGCTCCAGGGGCTGGTCGTTTCCAGCCTGGGTGAGCCGTTCTCTCCCTTCCCGCCGGGCTAGGGACAGGGCGGTGCAGCGGCGGCGCCGGGTCGGTCCGGCGCTCTCCAGGCTGCCCGGATTGGTGTAGTGTGCGGGCGTGGTGGTGGAGGAGCCGGCTGCTGCGGCGGCGCGTCCGCTCCGCCTGGAGCGGTGGTTTGGGCGGTGGTGCCCGCCCGGGGTGGCGACGTTTTTCTGGTCGCGGTGGATCTTCCTGCGGGCGCTCGGGCTGATCTTCTTTTCGGCTTTCTATTCGCTGGCGTTTCAGATCCATGGGCTGATCGGTCCGCAGGGCATCCTGCCGGCGGCGGACTATCTGCGGCTGGTGGCGCGGTCGTATGCGGGCAACCGGTTCTGGCTGGCGCCGACGCTGCTGTGGCTGGGGGCGGGCGACGGGGCGTTGACGGCGCTGGTGGCGGTGGGCCTGGCGGCGTCGGTGTTGCTGGTGCTCAACCTGTGGCCGCGCGGGGCGCTGGTGGCGGCGATCCTGGCGTTCCTGTCGTTCATCGCCGCGGCGCAGGATTTTGCGTCGTACCAATCCGACGGCATGCTGCTGGAGGCGGGATTGCTGTCCTGCCTGCTGGCGCCGCCGGGGCTGCGGCCGCGGCTGGGAGCGGCGCACCCGCCTTCGTGGGCATCGCTCTGGCTGCTGCGCTGGGAATGGTTCCGCATCTATTTCGAATCGGGCATCGTCAAGCTGGCGAGCGGCGATCCGCAGTGGCGCCACCTGACGGCGATGGATCACTATTACGAGAACGGGCCGCTGCCGACGTGGCTGGGCTGGTACGCGCACCAGCTGCCGCATGGGTTCCACGCCGCGACCGCGCTGCTGACGCTGGTGGTGGAGCTGGGGGTGGTGTGGCTGGTTTTCCTGCCGCGCCCGTTCCGCGTCGCGCTGGCGCTGCTGGTGACGCCGCTGCAGATCGGCATCATCGCCACCGCCAACTATGCCTTCCTCAACTACCTGGTGCTGTTCCTGGGCGTGCTGCTGCTCGACGACGCCTGCTGGCGGCGCTGCGGACTGCCGCCGGTCGCCGCGTGTCCGCCGGCGCGGTCGCGGCAGTGGCGGCTGCTTGCCGCGGCGGCGGTGTCGGCGTGGGTGTTCTACGCCACGGTCGTGGCCTTCGTGCCGCAGCTGGTGCCGCGAGCGCTGGTCGCGCCGGCCGTGGCGCTGGAACCGTTCCGCGTCGCCAACCGCTATGGACTGTTCGCGGTGATGACCCGCGCCCGCTACGAGATCGAGTTCCAAGGCACCCTGGACGGGCATTCCTGGATCGCCTATCCCTTCCGCTACAAGCCCCAGGACGTGCTGCAGGCGCCGGGCATCTACGCGCCGTACCAGCCGCGCTTCGAATGGAACCTGTGGTTCGCCTCGCTCGCCAGCTGGGAATCCTACCCCTGGGTGGTGACCACCGAAGAGCGGCTGCTGGCCGCTCAGCCGGCCGTGCTGCACCTGTTCGCCCGCGATCCCTTCCACGGCCGCCGGCCCGTCCAGGTGCGCGCCGTGCTGTGGCAGTACTGGTTTACCGACCGCGCCACCCGCGCCGCCACCGGCGCCTGGTGGCGACGAGAGCTGCTCGGCCCGTACGCCCCCGCCGTCGACGCCGGGTCGGAGCCGTGAAGGTTTGTCGAGCCCCGGGCGCAGTACGGTGGCCGCTGTGCTTAGCCAAGTGCGATCTCAGCGAACCTGGCGAAGGAAATCGCTCAGCTCGATCTCGGCATCCCTCAGGGCTCCGCGGAGCGTATAGCGGTCGATCTCGTCATGGTAAGGAAACACGATCACTCGGCCATCAAGGTGACGCATTTTTACGTGGCTGCCCTTGCGATGGGTTTCCGCGAAGGCGAGTCGTTCGAGCGCTCTGAGAACCTGGCCCCCAGAGAGCAGTGGTACCTTCATATTGCGATCTTGACGACTTCGTGCTGTCCGTCGGCGGGTAGCTCGCCTGGATCTGCCTCCAGGTATAGCTCGATTGCCTCTCGCACGTTGTGGAGTGCTTCCTCACGGTTTCGCCCTTGCGACCAACAGCTCTTTAGCGCTGGGCAGTGCGCAACCACCATCCCGTCCTCTCCTGGTTCCAGGACAATGCTCAGGTCCATGACTCCTCCTTTGTCGGTCGGGGCTCACAACGCCGAGCCCCGACCGGCGCCTTTGCGTCGCCATCAATGGTAGCAGGGCTAGCAAGCCGAGAGCCGATCACGGCGCTTCCAGTTTTTTGGAGCTCGCCAAACTTTTTTCAGCTGACCAGCCGGTGCCGGCGCCGGCCGGGTGGTGCCGCGGCGAGGTGCTGCCGCGGGCCGGCGATGCGCACCGCAGCGGCGGCCGGCAGGATCGGGCGCGCCGGGAAGGCGTATGTGCACAGATACTTTTGAAGCGCCTGCCGCGGCGCGGCGCTTGACAGGGGTGGGCGGCGCTGGTCTGATGCGGGGACTTTCGCGGAGGTGGTCCATGGGCTCAAGTCGCCGTCGTCTGCTGGTCGGGATTGTCGCGGTGTGTGCGCTGGCGCTCGGTTTGGTCGTCGCGCTGCCGCGGCTGGGCGCGGCCGCGATCGCGGCACCTGCTGCGGCGGGCGGCTCAGCCGCTTCGGCGGCCATGCCCGCGGCCACGGCGGGCTCGCCGGCCCCTGGGGCCGGCGCGGTGCCTCAGGGGGCAGCCGCGGCGGATGCCGCCGTGGACCCTGACCTGGTGGCGCTCTACATCGATCTGCACCAGCATCCCGAGCTGTCGCTGCATGAGGAGAAGACGGCGGCGAAGCTGGCCGAGCGGCTGCGGCGGCTGGGTTTCGAGGTGACGACGGGAGTGGGCGGCACCGGCGTCGTGGGGGTGCTGCGCAACGGCCAGGGGCCGACGGTGATGTTGCGCACCGAGCTGGACGCGCTGCCGGTCGAAGAGAAGACCGGCCTGCCTTACGCCAGCACGGTCAAGACCAAGAATGACGCGGGGCTGGAGGTGCCGGTGATGCACGCGTGCGGCCACGACGTGCATATGACCGTCTGGGCTGGCACGGCGGCGCGCATGGTGGCGGCGCGCGCCAGCTGGCACGGCACGCTGGTGCTGATCGCGCAGCCCGCCGAAGAGGTGGTGCGCGGCGCCAAGGCGATGCTGGCGGACGGGCTCTTCACCCGCTTCCCCAAGCCTGATTATGCGATCGCGCTGCACGACTCACCGCGCGTGCCGGCGGGCAAGATCGGCTTCACGTCCGGCTTCACCCTGGCGGCATCCGACTCGGTGGACGTGGTGATCCACGGCAAGGGGGGGCATGGGGCGGCGCCGCAGACGACGATCGACCCGGTGGTGATCGCGGCGCGGACCGTGCTCGCCCTGCAGACCATCGTGTCGCGCGAGGACGATCCGCTCGACCCGGCGGTGGTGACGGTCGGTTCGATCCACGGCGGCACGAAGCACAACATCATCCCCGACGAAGTGAAGCTGCAGCTGTCGGTGCGCACCTACCGCAAGGAGGTCCGCCGCCACGTGCTGGACGCCATCGCGCGCATCGCCCGCGCCGAAGCGGCGGCGGCCGGCGCGACGCAGGAGCCCGACGTAAAGGTGGTGGACAGCGTGTCCGCGACCTACAACGACCCCAAGCTGACGGCGCGGATGGCGGCGGCCCTGCGGCAGCGCCTGGGCGACGCCAACGTGGTCGAGGGCGCGCCCGAAATGGCCTCCGAAGACTTCAGCGAGTTCGGCAACGCCGGCGTGCCGGCGGTATTGTTCAGGCTGGGGGCCGCGGACCCCGCGGCGCTCGCCAAGGCGCAGGCCGCGGGCGTCGAGCTGCCCTCGCTGCACTCCTCGCTCTTCGCGCCCGACCGCGACCCCACCCTGCGCACCGGCGTCGAAGCCGAGGTGGCGATGCTGCTCGACCTGTTCAACCGCCGCGCCAGCTGAGGGAGGGCTTGGCGTCGAGAGGGGGATAGGACGCGGCGCTTTGCTAGTGTCCCGGCGCCGAGGGGATGGGGCTGGGGGGGCGCTCGGCGCGGTAGGGGGCGGAGCGCCGAGGTGATGGGGACGGGCTCCTGACGCGCGGCGGCGGACGCACCCACCAGGCGGCGCCGGCGGCTAGCGCGAGGGCGGCGAGGATGCATCCGCAGGAGTGCGCCGGCGGGCGGTAGAGCAGATCGACGCTGCCCTGGCCGGCGGGCAGCCAGGCGCCGACGAAGGCGCCGTTGACGCGTATCGGCGCGAGCGGTCGGCCAGCGGCCAGCACCTGCCAGCCGCCGTCCTGGTAGATCCCGGCGGCCAGCAGGCGCGGCTCGGCGCAGACGCCGGTGGCGTGCACCCAGCTGGCGCCGATGAGGATGGGATCTTCGAGGTGCGACGCGTCGGGGTCGGCGGCGCGCCAATGCCGTGCGGAGACATTGGCGGACGATCCCGGTTCGAGCAGGACGCGGAAGCCGAAATCGGGATTTGCATCCAGCCAGCTCTCCCAGCTTTCTTCGCCGGTGGCGATGGCGCGCTCGGGTAGGAAGAGGCGGTCGAGCGGGTGCGGCCGCTCCCAGATCCAGGCGGTCTTGTCCGTGTAGACGCGGGTCAGCGGGAGGCGCGCGCCGGGGCGCGAGATGACGTAGCGCACGCCCAGGAAGTCGTAGAGCGGGTGACCGAAGCGCCCGAACCGCGGCTCCAGGATGCCGTGGTCCAGGAAGCTGGTGGCGCGCTGGTAGGCGAACGGGCCGGAGGGATCGTCGACGCGCACGTCGGAGAGCCCATAGACGCTGGCAAAGTTGGCGGGCAGCACCGTCGGCGTGCCGACGATGCGGTCGTCGCCGGCATGGGTTTGCAGAAAGCGCACCGCCGGCAGGCGCGGGAACGCCAGCCGCGCGTCGTTCGGCGGGTTGGCCGGCACGTAGAACGCCAGCAGCTCGCCGGCGAGGATGAAGATCAAGGCCCACGGCGCCCGGCGCGCGATCGCCGCAGCCCAGGGCGGCACGCGGCGCTGGCGGTCAGCGGAGGCGGCGGCCGCCGCCGTTGCGGCCAGGGCGACGCATCCGATGCCGGCAAGGAGCGTCGCCAGCTGTACGCCCAACCAGCCGGTGCGGAAGTCCGACCTGGCCCAGGCACCCGCCCAGAGACCCGAAGCGTCGTGCTCCAGGGCGTGAGGGTTGGGATTGGCGAGGTAGGCCGCGGCGACCAACGCCATCACCGTGGCGCCTGCCAGGAGGAGCGCGGGGGGCCGCACTTGGGCTTGCCGCCAGCGGTCGATTTGACAGGCTGCCAGGTAGCTGAGGCAGAAGGCGGCCCAGACCTGGAGGCGCTGGTGCCGGTGGATGGCGGTCATGCCGATGAGCGGCAGTCTGGCGGCCAGGTGGTCGAAGCCTGGCGGCTGCGCCAGGAGCGCCAGGGTGCCGGCCAGCATGGCGCCGGCCCAGCGCTCCTGGGGGAAGCGGCGGCGGCCTGCCCCGAAGAGACCCCAGCAGGCGGGGAGGGCGAACAGCAGGGTGATGCTGCCGGCGAAGGCGCTGGTGTCCTGGATGTAGTTGTTTTCTCCCCAATAGGTGGTGAACTGGTCGCCCAGGGCGTCGGGAGCCGCCAGGGGCATCAGGCGCTGGACGGCGAAGCGCCGCCATTGGGCGAGTCCCGCGGGCTGGGCGAGGCCGTGCCAGAGCTGCTGGAACGGCACGGGCTGCAGGTGAAACCGCACGATGGCGGAGCGCTGGGTGGTGGGGAGATAGGCGAGCGTCGGCAGCAGCACGGGCGCGGTCAGGGCCACCGCCAGCAGCATCGACGTCCCGCCGCGGAGGGCGAGCGCCAGGCCGGCCCGGTTCGCGCCGCGCTGCCGGCAGCGATCGAGCAGGAAGAGCGACGCGCCGATCAGGACGTAGGTCAAGGTTTCGGGATGGCCTCCCAGGACCAGTGCGGCGGTGGTCAGCGCGAGCAGCAGCGTGTCGCGCCTGCCGCCGTTCTGGTCGCAGCGGACGATTGCGTAGAGCATTGCCGGCAGCAGGGCGCCGCAGGTGGCGAGGGGCCATCCCAGCCAGAGCAGGATGAAGCCGCTCAGCCCGAAGGCGGTGGCGCCGGCGGTGGCGGCGGCTTCGCCCAGACCCTGGCGGCGCAGCAGGAGGAACGAAAAGACCAGCGCGGTGAGGATGCGGAGCGCGGCGGTGACTGCCGCGGCGGTCCAGATGGTGAAGGGGTAGGCGAGCGCCGCGAGGGGCTGGAAGGCCTGCGCCTGCGGGTCGGCCAGCAGCGGCATGCCGGCACCCTGGTGGGCGTTCCACAGCGGCCAGCGGCCGTCGAGCAGGGCGCGCTTCACCTCCAGCTGCCAGGGGACGACCTGGTGCACCAGGTCGCGTTGCAACGGGATCCCCGGCGGCACGGACGCCGGCAGCTCCTGATAGGGCGCATGCAGCGGCAGGAGGTCGAGCGGCAGCAGCACGCCGTCGCCCACCAGGACCGGCGCCAGCAGCACCGCCACATAGATGCCGAACAGCAGCAGCACCTTGGCCGGCACCGGATCGAACCACCGGCGCAGCGCCGCGGCGCCGGCCAGGGTCAGCGTCGCGACATAGAGGGCGGGCAGCGGCTGCATGGCGTGCACCGCGCTCCATCCGGTCACCATGGTTTTGCTCGCCACCGCCGCGGCCCGCGGCGTCGATCTGCCATTTGCATACACGTCCCCCATGGCGCCAGCACCCTGGCGTCGCGGTAAATTCGTCAGTCCGCCGAATCTGCAAGGTATACGGAGCGACTTGCGAAGCCGCCGCCCGCGGTGCTGTCGTGCGCGACCGCTTGACAGGCGTTGGAGGGCTGTGTAACCTTGTGGTTACGTAACCGAATGGTTCAGCGCAAATGACGACATCGACCGACCCACTAACCGCAACGTTCTCTGCTCTGGCCGATCCGACGCGCCGCGCCATCCTGGCCCGGCTGGCGGCGGGGGAGGCTTCGGTGACCGAGCTGGCGGCGCCGTTCGCCATGAGCATGCCGGCCATCTCGAAGCATCTGAAGGTGTTGCAGCGGGCGGGCCTGATCGCCCGCGGGCGCAAGGCGCAGTGGCGGCCGTGTTCGTTGCAGGCTGGGCCGCTCAAGGACGTCGCGGATTGGGTACACCACTACAAGCGTTTCTGGGAGGAGAGCTTCGACCGCCTGGACGACTACCTGCGCGAGATCCACGGCGACGGTGGCGGCCGCGATCGCGGTCGCGACGCCGGTTGAGATGGGGTGGCCGCCAGCCGCGCTTTGTTCGCGCGGCCGGCCCTCCCGCCGGCCGGTTTCAGCAACTCGACACCCAGCCAACCTCATGGAGAAACATCATGCCCTTGGACAAACCAGCAGCCGCACCATCGTCCGTCGCCCCGACGACCGCCCCCGCCGCGGCCGGCGCTGCAGCGGGCGCGACAGGCGGGCCAGACGCGGCCCGCGTCGCGTCAAACCTTGCCGCCGGCGGCTCGCCGGCGGGCGACGCCCCGGCCGAGCTGTTTCTGACCCGGCTGTTCAAGGCGCCGCGCCGCCTGGTGTTCGAGACGTGGGCAAAACCCGAGCACCTGGTGCGCTGGTGGGGACCTAAGGATTTCACCTTGCCGACGTGCGAGGTGGATTTCCGGCCGGGCGGCGTGCTGCGCTTCTGCATGCGCTCGCCGTGGGGCGACGACCACTGGATGGAGGGGACCTTCGACGAAATCGTCGAGCCGGAGCGGATCGTCTTTTCGGTGACCATCGAGGGCGAGCCGCCGGGCCGTCAGCTCCTGACCACCGCGGTGTTCACCGAAGAGGAGGGTGGGACGCGGCTCACCCTGCGCCAGATGGCGCCGACCGATCCCAACAAGGCGCGCGGCCAGAAACAGGGCTGGACCGAATCCCTGGATCGCCTGGACGACCACCTGGCCGGGTTGTAAAAGCGGTGCTGGTGATGCCGGAGGTGGCGGCCGTGGTGGCCGCCGCCCGCGGGCCGCGCTGCCTGAAAACCTTTTCATTCACACCTGGAGGCGATATGAGCACACGTTCCACGGAACATGCCACGTTCGTCATCGAGCGCACCTTTGATGCCACGCCGGCGCAGGTCTTCGCCGCCTGGGCGGACCCGGTTGCCAAGGCCCGCTGGTTTGTCGGTCCCGACGGCTGGAAGCAGCTGCGGCGCGAGCTGGACTTTCGCGTCGGCGGCAGCGAGCACGTGAGCGGCAGCCGGCAGGACATGGTGACCCACTTCGACAGCACCTACCACGAGATCGTGCAGGACCAGCGGATCATCTACTCCTACCGCATGCACCTGAACGAAACTCCCATTTCGGTGTCCCTGGCGACGATCGAATTCGAGCCGGCGGGCGCCGGCACGCGCATGGTGCTGACCGAGCAGGGTGCCTTCCTGGACGGCTACAAGGACGGCGGCGGCCGCGAGCAAGGCACCGGCATGTTGATGGACCAGCTGGCGGCGGCGTTGCGCCACCAGCCGGCCGCTGTCTGAGCGCGGCGGGCGGCGCGGGCGCGGGCGCCTAGCGGTCGATGGCCTGCATGCTGGCGGCGGTGTAGCGGTCGCCTGCCACGTCCGCCGGCGGCATGGCGGCCTCCAGCTCCGTCACCTCGTCGGGTGTCAGCTGGATGTCCGCCGCGGCCGCATTTTCTTCCAGGTATTTGCGCCGCTTGGTGCCGGGGATGGGGACCAGGTCCTGACCCTTGGCGAGCACCCACGCCAGCGCCAGCTGGCCGGCGGTGACGCCGCGGCGCGCGGCGATCGCCTTGACGCGGTCGACCAGCGCCTGGTTGCGGTCGAAGTTGTCGCCGGCGAACCGGGGGTAGCGCTGGGCTCGCGAGTCGCCCGCGCCAAGCTGCGCGACGCTGGTGATGGCGCCGGTGAGAAAGCCCCTGCCCAGCGGGCTGTAGGGCACGAAGCCGATACCCAGCTCGCGCACGGTGGGGAGGATCGCCTGCTCGACGTGCCGTTCCCAGAGCGAATATTCAGTCTGCAGGGCGGTGATCGGGTGCACCCGGTGGGCGCGGCGGATGCTGGCCGGCGACGCCTCCGAGAGCCCCAGGTAGCGGACCTTGCCGGCCTGCACCAGATCGGCCATGGCGCCCACGGTGTCTTCGATCGGCGTCGCGGCATCCACCCGATGCTGGTAGTAGAGGTCGATGTGGTCGACGCCCAGCCGCAGGAGCGAAGCGTCGCACGCCATGCCGCTATTGTGTGGCGGCGGTGGTGGCCGCGCAAGGGAGCGGCTGGACGGCCGCGCGGCGCGCCGGACGTGTCGTGTCGATCTGCCCGGCTGCCGTTCGTCGTCCTGATAGATGCGGGGCGCGTGGGCGCCCGGCCGCCACCGTCCGGGAGCGCTCTGGCACACCGGACCCAGACCGACAAGGAGACACGGCAATGCGATTCATGATCCTGGTGAAGGCCAACGCAGACAGCGAGGCGGGGATCCCGCCGGGGACCGAGCTGCTGGCCGAGATGGGGAAGTACAACGAAGAGCTGGTCAAGGCGGGGATCCTGCTGGCCGCCGAAGGGCTGCAGCCCAGCGCGAAGGGCGCGCGGGTCAAGTTCTCGGGCAGCCAGCGCATCGTCACCGACGGGCCGTTTGCCGAGACCAAGGAGCTGATCGCCGGCTTCTGGTTGATCGAGGTGAGCTCCAAGGCGGAGGCGATCGAATGGGTCAAGCGCTGCCCCAAACCGATGGCGGGCGAGCCCGAGATCGAGATCCGCCAGGTGTTCGAGGCCGCCGACTTCGGTCCCGCGCTCACCCCCGCGCTGCAGCAAGCCGAAGAGCAGCTGCGGGCGCAGATGGCGGCGCGCAAGCAGTGACCGCGCCGTGGCGCTGGGCATGGCGCGCGGCCCGGCGGCCGCCCTGGAGCTGGTGGACGCCCTGGCCGACGAACCGGCGCTGCGCGGCTACCACCTGCTGCCCAGCGTGCGCGGCGACCTGCTTGCCAAGCTGGGCCGCGGCGCCGAAGCGAGCGCCGAATTCGAGCGCGCCGCCCGGCTCACCCGCAACGGCCGCGAACGCCAGCTGCTGCTGGCCCGCGCCGCCGCCTGCGCCGCGGCCGGCTGACGCGGGCGGCGACGGCGTGACCGAGCTGCGCGTCATGCTGGAGCCGGGAGACATGCAGCACAGCGAGTGATCGACCTCTCCGCGCCGTCTTCCGGTGGGCGATCGCGGGAAGATCTGCAAAGGAGCCGCGGTGCATTGAGGGCGCCGGGCTCCTCCCCCGATCATGGCGACATCGCGGCGCGCCGGGCTGCCGGCGCGGCCGTTCCAACGATCGCCACGATTCGATCAGGAGGAGACCATGAGCTTGCTTCGCCGCTTCGCCGTCTGCTGTCTGTTGTGCGCGCTGGTCTGCATCGGGCGCCCCTTGCCGGCGGCGCCGGCGACCTCCGGGGCCGCGGCCGTGGCGCCGCACGATGGCAGCCACGACTTCGACTTCACCCTGGGCACCTGGCACACGCACATCAAGCGCCTGGAGCACCCGCTGACCGGCTCCGCCAGCTGGTACGACGTCGACGGCACGGTGACGATCCGGCCGATCTTGAAGGGCCGCGGCGACCTTGAGGAGCTGGACGTGGACGACCCGCACGGACGCCTGGAAGGCTTGACCCTGCGTCTGTACAACCCGCAGGCGCACCAGTGGAACGTGCTGTGGGCCAGCGCCAGCGACGGCACGGTCGGCCAGCCGATGATCGGCGAGTTCAAGGGCGGGCGCGGCGAATTCATCGACCAGGAGGCGTACAACGGCAGGACGATCCTGGTGCGGCAGGCCTTTTCGGACATCACGCCCACCACTCACCACTTCGAGCAGGCGTTTTCGGACGACGGCGGCAAGACCTGGGAGCCCAACTGGGTCGCCAACCTGACCAAGATCGGGCAGTGAGCCGCGGCGGGATCAGGATCTGTCGGCGGCGCCGGCCGGCGCCGCCGCGTCGGGTTGCAGCCCCTTGACCAGGTACAGCTCGGAGAGCAGGCGGGTGTAGCCGTAGGCGTAGACCTGGCCGTCGGCGCTGAACAGGACGTGCGCGATGTCGCCCGGCCCGGTTCCTTCGGGCGGGCTGAGCACGCGAAAGAGCTGGCGCTGGCCGTTGGCGACGTCGAGGCGATAGACCTTCACCGGCGTCTGGCGGGCGCGGTACGCATACAGGAAGTGCGAATCGGCGGTCCACAGGATCTCTTCGCCGGGCTGCAGGCCGGGGATTGGGCGCCGCTCGCTGCCGTCGAGCGCAAACAGCCATGCGACACCGCCGGCGGGGTCGTCGCCGGCGACCGTCCGGCCGTCGGGGGACACCTGACAGCGGGCGAAGCCTTCGGGCGTCACGGGGTGCGGCGGCCCGCCGTCGACGCTCTGCACGAAACAGCGCGTGGCGTGGCCGGGCTGGTTGGCCGAAAAGACGATCCGCCTGCCGTCCGGCAGCCAGCGGGCGCCGTGCCAGTAGTGCTGGACGTCGCCTTTGACCAGCTGCCGGGCGGCGCCGGCGCCGGTCGGCAGCAGCAGGATCTGGGAGTTGGCGCGGATGCTGGTGGCCCACCGGCCGTCGGGCGACAGCGCGCCGGCCAGCCCTTCGCCCAGCGGCGTCGGCGGCGACCCCTGCAGGTCGCGCACCGCGGCGGTGTAGGTCGGCCCCGCCTCGGCGCCCTGCTCGTCGAACAGCAGCGTGGCGCCGTCCGGCGACAGGTCGGCGGGGATCGACCAGTCCTTCCACGACAGGTCGCGCTCGGCGCTGGCGCCGCGCGGGAGCGCCTGGATGCCGACGCGCTGGTCGTCGCGGGTCAGCAGCAGCCGGCCGTCGGCGGCGATGTCCTGGAGCGTGATGCCGCCCGGCGCGCGCAGCTGCAGGCTTTCCCGGCCGGTTGCCAGGTCCACCGCGTAGATGCGGCGCTCCAGGCCGCTGTGGGTGGCGGAAAACCAGACCTTGCGGCCGTCCGGCGCCCACGCCACTCCCTGGACGCTTTCCCAGCCGGTCGAAAGCGCCTGTTTGTGGCCGGCCAGATCGACCAGTTGCAGGCTGCCGCCGTCGTCCGGGTAGGCGGGGTGGTCGAGGAACGCCACCTGGTCGCCGCGCGGTGAGATCCGCGGATGGCTGAGCCAGCCGGACGACTCGTACAGCACGTGGCCGAGCGGGAATTCCAGCCGCTGCCGGCCCGCCGCCTCCCGCACCACGGCCAGGGCGGTGCCCTGCGGCGCCCAATCCGCCCAGTCCACCCGCTCGGCGATCTGGCGCGGCGAGCCGCCGCTCTGCGGCACCTGGCCCAGCGTCCCCCGCACGGTGAACATGAAGCGCCGTTCGGCCGGTTGCAGCACCGCCATCACCCCCGCCGGCGACACCGCCAGCAGGTCGGTCGCCGGCAGGCCGAGGCTCTGCGTGCCCATGAACGCGGGGTCGGTCGAAAAGATCTCGATCGGCGCGCCGCCCCACGCCGCGGCGTAGATGACGTTGCGCCCGTCCGGCGCGAACCGGGCGGCGTACACCGTGCCGCGGCGCGAGGTCAGCCGCTGAAAGTCCGGCGGCCGCCATGGCGCGGCGGTGCGCCGCCCGAGCATGGCGCCCAGGCCCACCAGGACGACGGCGGCGCCGATCGCCACCGTCGCCTGGAGCGCGCGCCGGTGGCCGCGGGTGGCCGCTGCCGGCCGGGCACCGCCGGCCGCGGCCGATGCGCTGGGGGTCGCGGTGGCGCCGACGGCGATGGCGCCGGATGCGGCGGTCGGGCTGGTTGCCCCGGTGGCGCCGGTGGCGCCGTTGGCGGCGGCGGTTGGCGCGCCCGGCGGCGCGGCGTCGTGCAGCGCGGCCGGTGCGCCGGCATCGGGCGCCGGCGGCGGCGGCTTGTCCAGGGCGGCCACGAAGCGGTAGCCGCGGCGCGGCACCGTCTCGATATAGGAAGGATTGTCGGCGGCATCGCCCAGCGCGGTGCGCAGCTTGGCGACCGCAACGTTGACCGCGTGGTCGAAGTCGCCGAAGCTTTCGCTGGCCCAGATGCGAGACTTCAGCTGCTCGCGGGTGACCAGCTGGCCGGCGTTTTCGAGCAGCACCTGCAGCACCTTGAACGGCTGCTCCTGGAGCTTGAGGCGGCTGCCGCCCTTGTGCACCTCGCCGGTATAGAAATCGACTTCGAAGGCTCCGAAGCGAATCCGCGCCTTGCCATTGTCCACCTTGGGCTCCCTCTGCTTGCCAGCGAGCAAGGCCGGAGCGCGTGATGCCACAGCCCTTCGATCCATGCTACCGGACCCTGAATCCTGCCGGCAAGGCGCTGCTCCCCCCGCGGCGTGCCAGCTGTGGACACTGCCGCCGGGAGCGGGCTGCGGAAGGGGAATCTCAGTGGACGTAGTTGATCGCCAGGGCGGGGGTGATGGTGGCCGCGGTGTTGTGGCCGGCGGCGAGGATGCGGGCGCCGAGCAGGACGCCCAGGTTGGGTTTCCAGCTGTATTCGAGGGCTGGCGCGATGCCGAAGGAGTCGGTGGCGCCGAGGTTGGTCTGGATGCTGGGCGGCAGCGGCACCCCGTCGGCGGCCGTCATGGTGCTGCCCAGGACGCGGGTGTTGGCGCCGTGGCGGAAGAGCAGGTCCGATGCCAGGACCCAGCTGCGCGTCAGGCTGTATTCGCCGGACACGTCGAGGGTCGAGGTGCTGCCGGGTCTGGCGGTGCCGTGGAATCCGGGCGCGGTGCCGTAGACGCTCACGCCGTCGACGGTGGCGTCGCTGGACAGGGCCTGTGACAGGTTGAGGCGCAGGCGCAGGATGCGGCCGTTGGGGAGCCACAGGTAGGTCTGGGCGTAGTAGGCCAGAGTGGTGGTGTAGGCGCCGCCGCCGAAGCCGTCGCTCGGCCGATCGCCCAGGCGGTCGTAGCGGCCGGTCGGGAAGGTCTCCTGCAGGTTGACGGCGGTGGTCGGCAGCCAGCTGCCGGGGTGGAACTGCGTCAGCTGGTATTGCGCCATCAGGCTCCAGTCGCCGACTCCGGGTGCGGAGCTGCGGGGGCCGCCCTGGATCGTGTCGTAGCCGACGTTGGGGATCAGCCCGATGCCCAGGTGCTCGGCCACGCCGTAGACCAGGTAGCTCTGCGAACCGAAGCCGTTGGCGCGCGGCGCGGGGTGGCGGGTGCCGCCGGCGTCGAAGCGGCCGTCGGTGATCACGTCGTAGAAATAGGGCTCGAACAGGAAGTGCCCCGGCGCGGCCGAGGCCGGCGTGTTGGCCAGCATGGGGCCGGTCCACCAGGCGTCGTCCAGGGCCTGGCGGGCCGCGGGGGGCGGCGGGAGGTTGTTGGCGCGGGCGGCGCGGGCGCCGGTGGCGGCCATCATCGTCATTGCCGCCAGCGCCGCCGTCGCCGTCATTGCCGTTATCGCCGCCCTCGCCACTGCCGCCGGCATCGCCCGGCTGGTCTGCCGCCGCGCCATGGATCAGTTCACCTGCACGTAGTCGTTGATCCAGTTGGTCTCCCAGGTTTTGCCGCCGTCGCCCGAAAAGGCCTGCTCGGAATGGGCCGATCTGGCGTCCCGAGGGCCGATGTCGAAGCGGATGAAGATCGACCGGTCTTCGGCGAAGGGCTCCGAGTCCAGGAACTCGCCCTGGCCGTTCTGGAACACGCCGACCGTCGGGACGTCGTTGAGCGTGCCGCTGCCGCTGCTGGCGAAGCGGATGCTCCATTGGTGGGAGCGCGGGTTGTAGAGGCGCAAGGCCAGGATCTCCAGGTGGGGCTCGCCGGGCGCGTCGCCTTCGACTTCGGCGATGTTGGCGCGGCCGCCCCAGATCGGCTGGGTGACGGTTGAGCCGTCCATCTCGAACCACTCGCTGGAACCGGTCAGCGGGTGGCGCAGGCGGCGCATGTGAATCTTCCAGCTGCCCATGTCGAAGTCGAAGTCGTGCTGCCCGTCGCGGGGCGTCGCCACGCCGGCTTGCAGGCCCTGCGGCGCCGGCGGCTGCGGCCGCGCCGGTGCGCGCGCCGGCTGGGCGTCGTCGGGCAGGCGGGTGTCGACCGCGATCCAGTTCACCTCCCAGGTCCTGCCGCCGTCGGCGGAAAAGGCTTGCTCCGACCGGCAGGAGGTGGGGGTGATGTCCGACCAGACGTTGCGCACCAGGATGTTGCGGCCGTTGAAGTCTTCCTGGTCGACGAAATAGCCGCGTCCGCCCTGGAAGCTGCCCACCAGGGGCATGCCGTCCATGGTGCCGTTGCCGCTGTTGGCGAAGTAGACGTTCCACTGGTGCGAATGCGGGTTGTACAGGCGCAGCGCCAGCCCCTCGATGTGGCCCGCCGGGCCGTCCACCTCCAGCTCGCCGAGGTTGGCGCGGCCGTTCCAGAGCTTGCGCACGATGTGCGTGCCCTCGTAGTCGACCCAGGTCGAGGAGCCGGTCAGGGGGTGCTGGAGCCGCGACACGTGGGTCTTCCAGGCGCCGAGGTTGAAGTCGAAATCGTGCTGCCCGTCCGGCGGCAGGGCCGTGGCGGCGGCCGGCACCGCGGCCGGCGGCGCCGCAGCCGGCGGCGTTTGCGCCGCAAGCGGCGGAGGGTGGCACAGGAGCGTCGGTAAGCAGAGCACAAGGGCGGATAGCAAGCGGTGTGGCGCGGTCATGGTCGTCTCCAGGTGCGAGCTGGGCGGGTGGTTGGGGTAGCCATTGCCGCCATGCTCGTCCAGGTCGCCGGCCGGCTCAATGCACCGCACCTCGCTGGTGGGTCCACCGGCGATTCCCTGCCGGGAGAGGGGGCGGAGAGGAGCGGGAGACCTGTGTCGCCGCGGGTGCAGCGGCTGGGGGCGGTGGCGCCGGGTCAGGAGCGGGTGGCGAGCCAGACCGCGACGGCCAGCGCGGCGACCAGCAGGGCGGCGGCGGCGAGCAGGACGCGGCGGCGGGGGGAGCCGGCGGGGCCGAGCAGGCGGCTGATGCCGCGCAGGTGGGAGAGCAGGCGGACGCGCAGCGATTCTTCCAGCTGGTCGAGAGCGGCGAGCAGCGCCGCGGCGTTGGCAAAGCGGGCGTCGGGATCGCGGGCCAGGCACTTGAGGACCAGCAGGTCGGTTTCGGGGGGCAGCTCGGCGTTGGCCTGGCTGGGCAGCGAGAACTTGCCTCCCGGCGGCCGGCCGGTGAGCATCTCGAAGAAGATCACCCCGGCGGCGTACAGGTCGGAGCGCGGATCGGGCGCCGCGCCCTGGCCGCCCTGCTTCTGCATCTGCTCGGGCGCCAGGTAGTGGAAGGAGCCCAGGGCGTAGGCGCCGGTGCGCAGGGTGGAGTCGAGCTCGGAGATCACGTCCAGCTCGCCGGGACCGAAGTCGGCGACCTTGACCGTCTCCAGGTCGGGGGTGACCAGCACGTGGCGGGGCGACAGGTGGCCGTGCACGAAGCCGCGTTCATGGGCGAAGGCCAGGCCGCGGCACAGGCCGCGCAGGACCGCGATCGCCTGCGGCGCGTCGAGGCGCCGTTCGGCGATGAGCCGTTCGAGCGAAACGCCGCTGAACAGCTCGGTCGCGAGCCATAGCTGGTCGTCCTGCTGGCCGGTCGCCAGAACGCGCAGGATGTTGGGGTGGTCGAGCGGGATGACGGCCCGCACCTCCTGGTGAAAGCGGGCGATCAGGGCGGCGGTGTCGCGGCCCTCCGATGCGGCGAGCACCTGTGGCGAGAAGATCTTGATGGCGACGGCGGCGCCGTCCGGGCCGGTGGCCCGGTACACGTTCGACAGGCCGCCTTCGCGCAGCGGCTCGCGGATGCGGTAGGGTCCGATGGTCTCAGGGTTCATCAGGGTTCGTCGCGCTCGAAGATCATAACGGTGTCGCCGATGGCGACGCGATCGAGCGGCGCCAGCACCGCCTGGCTGACCGCCTGGCCGTTGACGCGGGTGCCGAAGCTGCTCCCCAGGTCGGTCAGCACAAAGGCGCCGTCCTGCCAGACGATCTTCAGGTGCTCCTTGCTGGCGTTGGGGTCCGACAGCGCCAGGGTGCAGCCGCGCGAGCGGCCGATGACGGCGGGCGCCGCCGTCAGCTCGAGCGACCGGCCGCGTTCCGGCCCCTCCAGCACGTACAGGCGGGCCGCGGCCGGCAGGGCGTCGGCGGGCGGCGCGGGCGGGCTGGCGTCGGCAGGCGCGGCAGGGCTGGCGTCGGCAGGCGCGGCAGGGCCGGCGGGGCGGGTAGGGCGGGCGCGGCGGCGCGGCGCCAGCTCGACGGTGCGGGTGGGGTAGGGGATGGTCATCCCCGCCTTGCGCAGCTCCTCCCAGGCGCGGCAGCGCAGCTCGCTCGCCACGCGCGGCGCGTCGGCCACGTCGTCGATCCAGACGCGCAGCTCGTAGACGACGGCGCTGTCGTCGAAGGCGATGACGTAGACGTCCGCCGACGGTTTGTCCAGGATGCCCGCGACGCCGGCGGCGCATTCGGTCAGCACCCGCCGGACGCGGTAGGGGGGCGCCTGGTAGTGCACCGGCACGCGCACCCGTTCCAGGTGCAGCGGGTGCGGATAGTAAAAGTTGTGGACCCGCTCGTCGGCGAGCTTGCCGTTGGGAATGACGATGTTGTCGTTGTCGCGCGTGCGCAGGTGGGTGGTGCGCCAGGTGATCGCCACGACGCGCCCCTCCTGGTCGCCGACGCGAATCCAGTCGTTGATGCGAAAGGGGCGCTCCAGGCTGATCACCAGGCCGGCGAAGAAGTTGGCCAGGATGGGTTGCAGCGCCAGGCCCAGGACCAGCGAGGTCACCGCGCTGGTGGCGAGGAGCGGTCCGACGTCGAAGGCCGGAAAACTCAGCCGCAGGGTCACCAGGGCGGCCAGCAGGTAGACCAGCGCCATGGCCACCGCCGGCAGCAGCGGCGGCAGCCGCATGCCCCGCCTGCCGCGCAGGAGGACATCGAACAGAAACAGCGCCAGCAGGCGCAGGATGACGGCGATGCCCAGGAACAGCACCACCCACGAGCGCGCCGCCGGCAGCCAGGGCCAGGCGGGCCGCAGCCAGCGGGAGCACAGCTCCACCGCCGCGGCCAGCGCCGCCACGGTCAGCGGGAACGCCAGCTGCCGCGCCCAGAAGGTGCGGCGCGCTGCATAGGCGATGGCGGCAAGCAGCAGGGCCAGGCAGGCGACGCCGCCGACGAGCGCCAGGGCGCCGGTCATCGCGTTGCCTCCCCCAGCTCTGTAAGTGCCTGTCGTGTCATGCGCGCTGGTCCCTCGCCCGGGCGGGCGCGGGCGCATTGTAGCCCGCAATACCCGCGGCTCAACGCGGGGCGCGCTATGATGCCGCGACGATTGCTGTCACGAATGAGATGTCTATCAAACCCAGGAAGAGGAGGCAGCACATGCCGATGCGCAAAGGGTTGGCCGGAATCTGTTGTACCGCGGTACTGATGGTGGGCGCGCTGGGCCTGCGGGCGGCGGGCGCGCAGATGGGCCAGTCGGGCAGCACGCAGGGGATGGCGGCCAAGCCGATGGCGGCGGCCGCGGCGGCCCCGACCGTGCGCGGGCTGATGCAGCACCAGATCGCCGACGCCCAGAAGAAGCTCATTCAGCTGGCCGAGGCGACGCCGGCCGACAAGTACGGCTGGCGGCCGGCGCCGGGGGTGCGTTCGACCGGCGAAGTGTTCATGCACGTCGCCAGCGCCAACTACGGGCTGCCCCCGTTCTGGGGCGCCACGGCGCCGGCGGGCGCGCCGCACGACCTCGAAAAGATGGGTGGCGACAAGGCGCAGGTGGTGGCGGCGCTCAAGGACTCCTTCACCTATGCCAGAGCCGCGATCGACGCCGAGTCGGACAGCGACCTGGGGCGGCCGATCAAGGTCTTCGGCCACGATGCCACGGTGGGGGATGCGATGATGATCATCGTCTCGCATGCCCACGAGCACCTGGGCCAGTCGATCGCCTACGCGCGCGTCAACGGCATCGTGCCGCCGTGGTCGGCGCCCGACGCCAAGGGCGGGCACTGATATGAGCCGCACCAGCAAAATGATCTGTCGCGGGGCCGTCGCCGCCCTGGCGCTCGGGGTGACCGCGGCCTGGTCTGCCGCGGCCGCCGCCCCCGCCGCAATGCCGGCGGCCAAGGCGATGTCCGGTGAGCGCGCCTCCTTGCAGCACGGCCTGGACGGCGCGGAAAAGCAGCTGATCTCGCTGGCGAGCGCGATTCCGGCGGACAAGTTCACCTGGCGCCCCGGCGCGGGCGTGCGTTCCATCGGCGAGGTGTGCCTGCACGTGGCGGGCGGCAACTACGAGATCGGCGCCCTGTGGGGCATGAAGCCGCCGCCCAACCTGGACCTCAACAAGATCGAGCAGCAGGGGGCGGACAAGGGCAACGCCGTGGCTGCGATGCGGGTCTCGTTCGCCAAGGTGCGCGAATCGATCGCCGCCATGTCGGATGCCGACATGGACCGTTCCATCGACTTCTTCGGCCGTCCGGGCACCGTGCGGCAGGCCGTGCTGGCGGCGGTGACCCACGCCCACGAGCATCTCGGCCAGCTCATCGCCTACGCGCGCATGAACAACATCGTGCCGCCGTGGACCGCACAGCAGCAGCAGGCGCCTCCGCCGGCGCATCACTGAGGTGGGGCGACCGCGCGCGCCGGCCCGCAGCACGGCCGGCGCGGCGGCTCGCTGTCGTTCGTACTACCTAGCCGAGCCGTTCGCGGTAGAGCTTGTCCATGGCCAGGCGCAGGGCTTCCAGGCGGCCGCCCTGGCCCAGCTTGGCGGCGTCGTCGGCCTTGACGACCAGCGGCCAGTCGAAATCGACGTTGTCGATGACGCGGATGCGCCAGACCCGTTTGCCGCCGTCCCAGCGGCCGGTCAGCGCCGGCGCCATCTCGTCCAGTGCGTCGTCGGCGCCCTGCAGGTGCCAGCCGCTCGGCAGGAAGCTGCGCACCTCGTCTTCGGTATATCCCAGCGGTTCGTTGGCTGTCATGGCGTCGGCAATTCTGCCGCAAACCGGGCCGGTAAGCGAGCGGCGCGGCAAAGTCGCGCCGCCGCTGGCTTGGCGAAGGCCGCCGCTGCCGGCGGAAACCTTCCTTGACCCCCCACAGGGGGGTTGTTACGATCCGGCGAGCGGCGCCCACCCCCACTACCCGCGCTCGGACAAGGTGAGAGGATCATCATGGAGACCCAGCTCAACGAGGAGCAGACGCTGCTGCGCGCAACGGTGCGGCGCTTTGCCGATGAAGTGGTCCGCCCGCGGGCCAAGGAGATCGATCGCACCGGTGAGTTCCCGCGCGCCTTCTTCACCCAGGCCGGCGAGCTTGGGCTGGCCGGGGTCGCGGTGCCGGAGGAGCACGGCGGCGGCGGCATGGACACGGTGTCGTACTGCCTGGTGATCGAAGAGATCAGCCGCGCCTGCGCCAACTCCGGCGTCATCCTGTCGGTCAACAACTCCCTGGTCTGCGAGCCGCTGCTCAAGTTCGGCAGCGACGAGCAGAAGCGCCAGTACCTGACGCCGCTCGCCGCCGGCAGGCTCCTGGGCTGCTTCGCGCTCACCGAGCCCGACGCCGGCAGCGACCCGGCGGCCCTGCGGACGTCGGCGCGGCGCGACGGCGACGACTACGTGCTCAACGGCAACAAGGTGTTCATCACCAACGGCACGCACGCCGACGTCGCCCTGGTGTTCGCCACCGTCGACCCCGGCAGGAAGCACCACGGCATCACCGCCTTCATCGTGCCGACCACGACGCCGGGCTTCCGCCATGGCGAGCACGAGGTCAAGCTGGGCGTCAACGCCTCGGGCACGACCGAGCTGTCGCTCACGGACGTGCGCGTGCCGGTCGCCCAGCGCCTGGGCGAAGAAGGCGAAGGGTTCAAGATCGCCATGGCGACGCTCGACGGCGGCCGCGTCGGCATCGCCGCGCAGGCGGTGGGGATCGCCCAGGCGGCGCTCGACGACGCGCTCACCTACGCCCAGCAGCGCAAGCAGTTCGGCCAGGCGCTGTCGGAGTTCCAGGCGATCCAGTTCTACCTGGCCGACATGTCGACCGAAATCGACGCCGCCCGCCTGCTGACCTGGAAGGCGGCCTGGGCCAAGGATCTCAAGAAGCGGTACACGCTGGAGGCGGCGCAGGCCAAGCTGTTCGCCTCCGAGATGGCCCAGCGCGTCACCAACAAGGCGCTGCAGATCCACGGCGGCTACGGCTATTCGCGCGAATACAACGTCGAGCGCTACTTCCGCGACGCGCGCATCACCGAGATCTACGAGGGCACGAGCGAGATCCAGAAGATGGTGATCGCCGATTGGGTGCTCAACAAGGGATGACCGTGACGCTTTCGGCCGGCCCCGCCGCCGCCGCCGCCCAACCCGGCGCTGCCGGCGGCGGACCCGACTTCGCGTTGAGCGAGGAGCAGGAGATGGTGCGCGACCAGGTGCGCCGCTTCGCGGAGGAGCGCGTCCGCCCCGGCGCGCAGCAGCGGGACCGCGACCACCAATTCCCGAGCGAGATCGTGCGCGAGATGGGGGAGCTGGGCCTGCTCGGCATGATGGTCGACGAACAGTACGGCGGCGGCGGCGTGGACGTCCTCACCTACGCCCTGGCGGTCGAGGAGCTGGCCCGCGCCTGCCCGGCGACGGCGGTGACGATGAGCGTCAGCAACTCGGTCTGCTGCTGGCCGATCGCGCAGTTCGGCGGCGAGGCGCTCAAGCGGCGGGCGCTGACCGAGCTGGCCGGCGGCGCCCTGGGCGGCTTCGGTCTCACCGAGCCGGGCTCGGGCAGCGACGCCGCCAGCCTGCGCACCGCGGCGCGGCGCGACGGCGACGACTGGGTGCTGTCGGGCGAAAAGGCCTGGATCAGCAACGCGGGGTTCGCGCGCTGGTACGTGGTGGTCGCCCGCACCGACCCGGCGGCGGGCAAGCGGGGGCTGTCCGCCTTTGCGCTCCCCGCCGACACGCCCGGCTTCAGCGTCGGCCAGACCGAAGAGAAGCTGGGGCTGCGCGCCTCGCGCACGGCGGCCATCCACTTCGACAACTGCCGCGTGCCGGGCGAATACCTGCTGGGCGTCCCCGGCCAGGGGCTGAAGATCGCCCTGGCGACCCTGGATCATTCGCGGGTGGGCATCGGCGCGCAGGCGGTCGGTATCCACCAGCGGGCGCTCGATCTGGCGATCGACTACGCGCGCCAGCGGGTGCAGTTCGGCGTGCCGATCGCGCAGCACCAGGCGATCCGCTTCCTCATCGCGCAGATGGCGACCGAGCTGGCGGCGGCCCGCATGCTCACCTACAGCGCCGCGCTCGCCGCCTCGGCCCATGCCCCCGACGCCGGGCGGCTGGCCGCCCAGGCCAAGGTTTTCGCCTCGGAAGCCGCCAACCGCGCCTGCCAGGACAGCCTGCAGATCCACGGCGGCAACGGCTTCCACGACGACTACGAGATCTCCCGGCTGTACCGCGACGTGCGGGTGACCACCATCTACGAGGGCACCAGCGAGATGCAGCGCCTGGTGATCGCCCGCCACCTCCTACAGGGATAGCCGTGGGCGCCGCGGCACCCCAGGCACGCCCGGGACCGCTAGCATGATCGGCTGGGGCATGCTGGCCGTGGTGGCGGGCGGCGCGGCGGCGGCGGGAGCGGCGATCGCCTGGCTGCTGGCTGCCGGGCGCGGCGCGGCGGCGCGCGCCGTGCTGGAGGAGCGCCAGCGCGCGCAGGCGGCCGACGCGGCGCGCGTGGCGACGGCGGCGTCGCTGGCCGCGGCGGAGCTGGGCCGCCTGCGCGAGGAGCTGCGGGCGGAAAGCCAGCGGCGCGGCGCCGCCGAAGAGCGCGTGTCGCGCATCCCGGACCTCGAGGCGCGCCTGGCGGCGCGCGAGGGCGACCTGGAAGCGTTGCGGCGCGATCGCGCGGCGCTGGGCGAACGCGCGGCGGCGCTGGCCACGACGCTCACCAAGGAGCGCGAGGAGAACGACGGCAAGCTGCGCCTGGTGGCCGATGCGCAGTCGCAGCTGGGCAACGCCTTTCGCGCCCTGTCGGCGGAGGCGCTGCGGCAGAACAACGAATCGTTCCTGGACCTGGCCCGGACCAAGCTGTCGGCATTCCAGGACGGCGCGCGCGGCGACCTGGAGGTGCGCCAGCAGGCGATCGGCGACCTGGTGCGGCCGCTGTCCGAATCGCTGTCCAAGGTCGACCAGAAGCTGCAGGAGCTGGAAAAGGAGCGCGCCGTCGCCTGGTCGGGCCTGGACGAGCACCTGCGCAGCCTGACCGCCACCCAGACCAACCTGGAGCGCGAAACCGCCCGCCTGGTCAACGCGCTGCGCACCCCCGCGACGCGCGGCCGCTGGGGGGAGATCCAGCTGCGGCGGGTGGTCGAGATGGCCGGGATGGTCGAATACTGCGACTTCGCCCTGCAGCTGGACATCGCTTCCGAAGCCGGCCGCCTGCGCCCCGACATGGTGGTGCGCCTGCCGAGCGGGCGGCAGGTGGTGGTCGACGCCAAGGCGCCGCTGGAAGCCTACCTGGACGCCCTGGACATCGTCGACGAGCCGGCGCGCCGCTCGCGCCTGGCCGACCACGCCGGGCAGATCCGCAGCCACCTGATGAAGCTGGGCGAAAAAAGCTACTGGAGCCAGCTGGAGGCCACTCCCGAGTTCGTGGTGCTGTTCCTGCCCGGCGAGGTCTTCTTCAGCGCCGCCCTGGAGCAGGACCCGCGCCTGATCGAGTTCGGCGTCGAGCACGACGTGATCGTCGCCACGCCCACCACCTTGATCGCGCTGCTGCGCGCCGTCCACTACGGCTGGCGCCAGGAGCGCGTGGCCGAGAACGCCCGCGCCATCAGCGACCTGGGCCGCCAGCTTCACGACCGCCTGCGCACTTTTTCCCAGCACCTGGAGGGTCTGCGCCGCGGCCTCGACAACAGCGTCAAGGCCTACAACGAAGTCGTCGGCTCGCTGGAGGGCCGCATCCTGCCGCAAGCCCGCCGCTTCCAGGAGCTGGGAGCCGCCACCGGCGACGGCATCCCCACCCTGCACCCCGTCCTGCGCGGCACCCGTGCCGTCGACGTCCTGGCGCCCGAGGAGGCCGGCGACGGTGCTGCCGCGGCGGCCGACGCCGGGGTCGCCGCGCCCACCAATGGCGGCGGCGCGGACGTGGCGCCGGGCGCCGCGCCGCGCGACCGGTGACGGGGGCGAGGCGCGCCCTGGATCGCGCCGGGATCGCGGCGTTTTTTGCCGCCGACGGCGGCGGCGCTGCCGGCGACCGCAGGTCGCTGCTGGTGTGCGGCGACAGCGCGCGGGTGTTGACAACCTTTCCGCCGGATACGTTTCAGACGTGCGTCACGTCGCCGCCCTACTGGTCGCTGCGGGACTATCAGATCGCCGGCCAGATCGGCCTGGAGCGCTCGGTCGGCGCCTACCTGGACCGCCTTGGAAAGGTTTTTTCCGAGGTGCGGCGGACGTTGCGCGACGATGGGACGCTGTGGGTGAACCTGGGCGATTCCTACACGTCGGGCGGCCGCACCTGGCGGGCGGCCGACAGGAAGAACCCGGTGCGGGCGATGCGGACGCGTCCGCCCACGCCTGACGGCTTGAAGCCCAAGGACCTGATCGGCCTGCCCTGGCAGCTCGCCTTTGCGCTCCAGCGGCAGGGCTGGTACCTGCGCGCGGACATCATCTGGCACAAGCCCAACTGCCAGCCGGAGAGCGTCAAGGACCGGCCGACCCGCTGCCACGAATACCTCTTTCTGTTCAGCAAGAGCGAGCGCTACCGCTACGACCCGCAGGCGCGCCGCGGGCCGCACGGGCGCAACTTGCGCACGGTCTGGGAGATCCCCACCGAGGCGTACCCGGCGGCGCATTTTGCCACCTTCCCGCCGGCGCTCGCGGCGCCCTGCGTGGCCTTGAGCACGGCGCCGGGCGACCTGGTGCTGGACCCGTTCCTGGGCTCCGGCACCACCGGCCAGGTGGCGCTCCAGACAGGGCGCCGCTTCGTGGGGGTCGAGCTGAATCCCGACTATCTGCAGCTGGCCCAGGAGCGGATGAGCCAGGCGAACCCGCGCGGCTAGTGCCGGAACGCTTGCGCGGCGCGGGTCAGGCCGTCCGGGCTTACCGTTCCACCCAGTAGTTGGGGGATTCCTTGGTGATCACCACGTCGTGGGCGTGGCTTTCCCGCAGGCCGGCGGGGGAGATGCGGACGAAGCGGGCTTTGGTGCGCAGCTCGGCGATGGTGGCGCAGCCGGCCAGGCCCATGCCGGACGACAGGCCGCCGGTCAGCTGCGGCAGCATCTGGTGCACGGATCCCTTGTACGGCACCATGCCTTCGATGCCTTCGGGGACCAGCTTGGAGAGGCTCAGGCCGCTGTCTTCCTGGAAGTAGCGGTCGGCGCTGCCGCGCGCCATGGCGGACAGCGACCCCATGCCGCGGTAGGCCTTGAAGGTGCGCCCCTGGTAGAGGATCGTTTCGCCGGGGCTCTCTTCGGTGCCGGCGAACAGCGACCCGATCATCACCGTGTGGGCGCCGGCGGCCAGCGCCTTGGTGAGGTCGCCCGAAAACTTGATGCCGCCGTCGGCGATGACCGGGATGCCGTGGGTGCCGGCGGCGCGGGCGCAGTCCAGGATGGCGGTGATCTGCGGCACGCCGGCGCCGGTGACGACGCGGGTGGTGCAGATGCTGCCGGGGCCGATGCCGATCTTGACCGCGTCGACGCCGCGCTCGATGAGCGCCAGGGCGCCTTCGGCGGTGGCGACGTTGCCGGCCACCAGGCCCACTTCGGGGAAGCGCTCGCGCAGCGCGGCGACCGCTTGCAGGACGCCGCGGCTGTGGGCGTGCGACGAGTCGAGGACCAGCATGTCCACCTTGGCGCGCACCAGGGCGGCGGCGCGGTGCAGGTAGTCGCCGGTGGCGCCGACCGCGGCGCCCACCCGCAGGCGGCCCAGCTCGTCCTTGCAGGCGTTGGGGTACTGCGCCATCTTCTGGATGTCCTTGACCGTGATCAACCCCTTGAGGTTGCCGTCGCGGTCCACCACCAGCACCTTCTCGATGCGGTGGCGGTGGAGAAGCTGGCGGGCCTGGTCGAGGGTCGTTCCCTCGGGCACCGTCACCAGGTTCTCCTTGGTCATCAGCTCGCCGATGCGGCGGTCGTGGTTGTCTTCGAAGCGCAGGTCGCGGTTGGTGAGAATGCCCACCAGGTGACCTTCGGCATCGGTGACCGGCACGCCCGAGATCTTGTAGCGCGCCATCATCGCCAGCGCCTCGCGGATGCTCTGGTCGGGGCGCATGGTCACCGGGTCGACGATCATCCCGGCTTCGCTGCGCTTCACCTTGTCGACCTCATCGGCCTGGGTTTCGATCGGCAGGTTCTTGTGCACGATGCCGATGCCGCCCTGCTGCGCCACCGCGATGGCGAGGCGCGATTCGGTCACGGTGTCCATGGCCGCCGACAGGATCGGCATGTTGGCGGCGATGCCGCGGCAGACCAGGGTGCGCAGATCGACCTGGCTGGGGTGCACTTCCGACAGTCCCGGCACGATCGACACGTCGTCGAAGGTGAGCGCCAGACGTGGTTCGCGGTCGGTGCCGAGCGGATCGGACGCCCTGGGCGCCAGCTCAGACAGCTCGGCCAGGTCCGAGGGCTCGGGGGTCTGCAGGGTCTGTGGCTGTGGCATCCGGGACCACCTTTCCTTGTCCGCCGCTCACCCGACGGTGACGGCGGCGCCGTGACACTTCTTGTACTTCTTTCCCGAGCCGCACGGGCACGGGTCGTTGCGCCCCACCTTGTTGTCGCGATGGACCACCTGCTGCGGGCGGCCCGGCGCGGCGGCGCCGTCTGCCTTGGGCGGCGCCGACAGTTCGATGCGGGCCGACGCCGCCGCCCGCTCCTGCCGCCGCCGCTGCTCCAGGATCTGCTCTTCGGTCATCGGTTCGTAGCGGAAGAGCTTCTGGATCATGTCGTCTTCGACCCGGTCCTTCATGCTCTGGAACAGGTCGAAGCTCTCTTTTTTGTATTCCTGCAGCGGGTCGCGCTGGCCGTACCCGCGCAGGCCGATGCCGTCTTTCAGATGGTCGAGCGCCAGCAGGTGGTCCTTCCACGACAGGTCCACCGCGTGCAGCATGATGGCGCGCTCGAAGGCGCGCATCAGTTCTTCCGGATAGCGGGTTTCGCGCTCGGTGTAGCGCTGGTCGATCGTCTGGTTGAGGGTGTCGCGCAGCTCTTCGATGCCGAGCTGATCGATGTCGATGCCCAGGTCGTTGAGCGAGACGTTGAAGTACACCAGCATTTCGGTGCGCAGGCCCGGCAGGTCCCAATCCTGCGGGTCGGTGCGTTCGCCGCAGTGGCTTGCGATCAGCGCGTCGACGATGCCGTGCGCCAGGTCGAGCACGTAATCGCGCCCTTCCCGCCCTTCGAGGATGTCGAGGCGCAGCCGGTAGATCGCCTCGCGCTGCTTGTTCATCACGTCGTCGTATTCGAGGAGGTGTTTGCGGGTCTCGAAGTTGTGGCCTTCGACCTGCTTTTGCGCGCGCTCGATCGAGCGGGTGACCAGGGAGTGTTCGATCGGCTCGCCGTCGGTCATGCCGAGCCGCCCCATCAGGCCCTTGATGCGGTCGGAGCCGAAGATCCGCATCAGGTCGTCTTCGAGCGACAGGTAGAAGCGCGACGAGCCGGGGTCGCCCTGGCGGCCGGAGCGGCCGCGCAGCTGGTTGTCGATGCGGCGCGATTCGTGGCGTTCGGTGCCCAGGATGTGCAGGCCGCCGGCTTCCAGCACCTGGTCGCGTTCCTGGGCGCAGACCACCTGGTAGCGGGCCAGCGCCGCGGTGTGGGCTTCGGGCTCGGTCACCGGGTCGGCTTCGGCGCGCGCCAGGCCGTCGGGGTTGCCGCCCAGCACGATGTCGGTGCCGCGGCCGGCCATGTTGGTGGCGATGGTGATGGCGCCCTTGCGCCCGGCCTGGGCGACGATCGACGCTTCGCGCTCGTGGAACTTGGCGTTGAGCACCACGTGCGGCACGCGCGGCGGCCGGTTGAGGAGCTTGGAGAGCATCTCGCTCTTTTCGATCGACACCGTGCCGACCAGCGCCGGTTGGCCGCGCTCGTGGCAGTCGCGGATTTCATTGACCACCGCCGCCCACTTTTCATCCGCGGTGCGGTACACCAGGTCGGCGCGGTCTTCGCGGATCATTTCGCGGTTGGTGGGGATGACCGTCACGTCGAGGTTGTAGATCTGGCCGAATTCAGCAGCTTCGGTGTCGGCGGTGCCGGTCATGCCCGCGAGCTTGCCGTACATCCGGAAGTAGTTCTGGAAGGTGATCGTGGCGAGGGTCTGGTTTTCCCGCTCGATCTTGACCCCTTCCTTGGCCTCGACCGCCTGGTGCAGGCCGTCGGACCAGCGGCGGCCCGGCATCATGCGGCCGGTGAATTCGTCGACGATGACGACCTGGCCGTCCTTGATCAGGTATTCGACGTCGCGCTTGTAGAGGTGATGCGCGCGCAGCGCCTGGTTGACGCCGTGCAGGGTTTCCATGTTGTCGGGTTCGTACAGGTTGCGCACGCCCAGCAGGCGCTCGACCTTTTCAACCCCTTCGTCGGTCAGGCTGACGGTGTGCCCCTTTTCGTCGACCAGGAAGTCGCCGGTGGTGCTCTTGCGGCCGTCGCCTTCGTCGACCTCTTCGCCGCGCTCCAGGCGCGGGATGATGCGGTCGATGCGGTAGTACTTGTCGACCGATTCTTCGGAGGGGCCCGAGATGATGAGCGGCGTGCGCGCTTCGTCGATGAGGATCGAGTCCACTTCGTCGACGATGGCGTAGTGGTGAGTGCGCTGCACCATCGATTCCAGGTCGAACTTCATGTTGTCGCGCAGGTAGTCGAAGCCCAGCTCGTTGTTGGTGCCGTAGGTGACGTCGCACCCGTAGGCCGCCTTGCGCTCGGGGTCGGTGAGGTCGTGCTGGATGACGCCCACGGTGAGGCCGAGGAAGCGGTAGATCTGCCCCATCCAATCGGCGTCGCGGCGCGCCAGGTAGTCGTTGACGGTGACCACGTGCACGCCCTTGCCGGCCAGCGCGTTGAGGTAGACCGGCAGGGTCGCCATGAGGGTCTTGCCTTCGCCCGTCTTCATCTCAGCGATGCGCCCGCGGTGCAGCACGATGCCGCCCATCAGCTGCACGTCGAACGGCCGCATGTGCACCGTGCGCCACGCCGCTTCGCGCGCCACCGCGAACGCCGGCACCAGCAGGTCGTCCAGCTCTTCGCCGCTGGCGATGCGCTCCTTCATCGCGACCGTGCGGGCGCGCAACCCGTCGTCGGAGAGCGGCTTGATCTCGGCTTCCAGCGCGTTGACGGCAGCCACCAGCGGCAGCATTTTCTTGACGTCGCGCTCATGCTGGCTGCCGAAGACTTTGGTCAGAAGATGGTTGATCATCAGGCTCTCATGAACGGGGAAAAGCGTGGGTGTACGTCCCGCAGTGCGCCGCGGTCAGCGGTTCCAACGCCGAGTCTAGCAGAAAGATTCCGCCCTCCCCGCGGCTGGCCTGCAGCTCCGCGGCAAGGCGCGAGCGGCGGCCGCGCGCGCCTCATCCGGCCGGTTCAGCGGTCGTAGTGGCCGCCGATCGCCATGACGTAGATGGCCTCGCCGTCGAAGCGGTAGATCAGCCGATCTTTGAGCGAGAGCCGGCGCGACCACAGGCCGGCGAGCGCGTGCTTGAGCGGCTCGGGCTTGCCGGTGCCCTGAGCCGGATCGCCGCGCTGCAGCTCCTTGAGTTGCCGGCACAGTCCGCGATGGAGCGCCGGATCGCGTCGGCGGAGGTCTTCGTAGCGCTCCCAGGTGTCGCCTTCAAACACGATCGAGCGCATCCAGTTCCTTGCCGGACGGCCGGTACCCCGCGGCCGCCTGGTGCGTCTGCAAGGAGCGTTCGATCTGCTTCATCAAGGACGGGTTCTGCAAGACGTACAGCGTCTCTTGCTCACGCTCCCAGTCCTCGGCGCTGACGACGACGAAGTCCTGGCCGCCGCGCCGCCGGACGCGCAGGGGGGTGTGATCGCCCACGACCTTTTCGACTGCGTCCCGCAGACGGCTGCGGAATTCAGCGACCGAGATCTCACGCATGCTGCGAATTGTACCAGCTTCCGGTACGCCGTGCGGCGCCCGCGCTGGGAAGGGCTAGGAGGGGCCGGCGGAGTCGTTGAGGATGTAGGCGACGGGGTTGACGGGGACGCCGTCGACGCGGACTTCGTAGTGGAGGTGGGCGCCGGTGGAGTGGCCGGTGGAGCCGATGCGGCCGATGAGATCGCCGCGGTGGACGCGCTGGCCGGGGCGGACGTCGATTTCAGAGAGGTGGCCGTAGCGGGTGCTGAGGCCGTAGCCGTGCGCCAGGTAGATGGCCTCGCCGTAGCCGTTGGCGGTGCCGGCCAACATGACCAGGCCGTCGGCGGCGGCGTAGACGGGCTGGCCGGCGGCGGCGGCGATGTCGACGCCCTGGTGGACGCCGGGCTCATGCGACATGGGGTCGTTGCGGGCGCCGAAGCCGCTGGTGAAGATGCCGCGGGCGGGGGCGATCGTGGGCGTCGAGGAGATCCAGCGGACGCGCTCTTCGAGCTTGGCTTCGATGGCGTCGAGCAGGCCGCCGACCTGGGCGGCACGGCTGTGCAGGTGCGGCAGATCGCCGGCGGCGGTGCTGGCGTCGGCGTCGGTGGGGGGAGTGCCGCCGATGCCGACTTCAGCGCCGCTGCCCAGGCTTTCGAGGCCGGCCATGATCGCGAGCTGGCGGGTGCGGTCCTCGGACGAGGCGAGCTTGGTCTGCAGGCTCTTGAGGCTGGATTCGAAGCCCTGATTGACCTGGCGCAGGCGCGAGTTCTCGCTGCGCAGGCGGGTCATCTCGGCGGGGCTGACGGACGTATTGAAGTGAGACCAGGCGAGCCAGCCGGCAACCAGGGTGAGGGCGATGAAGCCGCCGGAGGCCAGGGCGATCTGGACGTTGCTGACCTGCCACTTGCGCAGCTTGGCCTGGGCGTGTGGAACGAAGATGACGGTATGGCGCTGTCGTGGCATAAGGGCAGCTTCCGGAAGCGGCGCGGTTCCGGCCTTCAACGAAGCCAAGTTGCAACGATCCAGGTGTGGCGGGGTGTATTCTGGGTAGAGCGAACCTGCCTGTCAACCTTACAGGAAAATATGGTGCAGTGGCATTCGAAAGTGCTGCTTAGGCGCTATCGCAGCAGCTATTCGCGCGGTTGCTTGCGATGCGGTTCGCCCATACTACTTCAGTCCGGCACCGCGTTGACGCCTGGCTGCCGCTTCAGGCGGCGGCCGCCGGCAGCTCCTTGACCATGGCGCCGACGAAGGCCTTGGCGTCGCCGAACAGCATCATCGTCTTGTCCATGTAGTACAGCTCGTTGTCGATGCCGGCAAAGCCGGGGCTCATGCCGCGCTTGATGACCATCACCGTGCGCGCGCGGTCGACTTCGATGATCGGCATGCCGTAGATCGGGCTGGTGCGGTCGTGGCGGGCGGCGGGGTTGGTGACGTCGTTGGCGCCGATGACCAGGGCCACGTCGGCCTGCGGCATGTCGGAGTTGCTGTCTTCCATTTCAAGCAGCTTGTCGTAAGGGACGTCGGCTTCGGCCAGCAGCACGTTCATGTGGCCGGGCATGCGGCCGGCCACCGGGTGGATGGCGAAGCGGACGTCGACGCCGCGCCGGGTCAGGGCGTCGTACAGCTCGCGCACCTTGTGCTGCGCCTGCGCCACCGCCATGCCGTAGCCCGGCACCACGTAGACCAGGCGGGCGCCGTCCAGGATCGCCGCCGCCTCTTCGGGCGTGGCGCTGCGCGCGGTGCGCTGCTCGGTGGCGCCGGCTGCCACCGTCTGCACCTGGCCGAAGGCGCCGAACAGGACGTTGGTGAAGGAGCGGTTCATGGCGCGGCACATGATGATGGAGAGGATGAAGCCGGAGGAACCGTCGAGCGCGCCGGCGATCATCAGCAGCTTGTTGTTGAGCACGAACCCCATGGCGACCGCCGACATGCCGGCGTAGGAGTTGAGCAGCGAGATCACCGTCGGCATGTCGGCGCCGCCGATCGGCACGATGAGCAGCACGCCGAAGGTCAGCGCCAGGGCGATGAACACCGGGAACAGCCAGCTGGTTTCGGGCGACACCATCAGCACGATGCCGCAGGCGATGGCGACCGCGAGCAGCGCCAGGTTGACCAGGTTCTGATTGCGGTAGGTGATGGGGCGCGTCGGCAGGATCTCCTGGAGCTTGCCGAAGGCCATCAGGCTGCCGGTGAAGGTGAGCGCGCCCAGCAGCACTTCCAGGATCAGCGCCACCATGGCAAAGCCGTGCGGTGTTTCGCGGTAGTACTCGGCGGTGCCCACCAGGGCGGCGGCCAGGGCGCCGAAGGCGTGCGACAGCGCGGTCCGCTGCGGCACCGCCGTCATCGGCATCAGGTACGCGAGCGGCACGCCGATGGCGGTGCCCAGGAAGAGCGCGGCGATGATCCACTGGTATTCGACGACTTCCTGGCGCAGCAGGGTGCCGACCACGGCGAGCAGCATGCCGACTTCGCCGGCGACGACGCCGCGGCGGGCGGTGGCAGGGGTGTTGAGCCACTTGAGCGCCAGGATGAACAGCGCTGCCGCGGCGATGTAGACCGGAGCCAGGACCTGGGCGCTCATGACTTTGCGGCTCCGCGGCGCCGGAACATCTTGAGCATCCGGTCGGTGATCAGAAAGCCGCTGACGATGTTGCAGGTCGAGGCGGTGACGGCGATGAAGCCCAGCCACTTGCTCAGCGGCGAAGCGTCCTTGGCGCCGGCGACGAGGATCGCGCCCACCACGGCGATGGCCGAGATGGCGTTGGTCAGCGACATCAGCGGTGTGTGCAGCAGCGGCGACACCCGCTTGATGACCTCCAGACCGAGGAAGGTCGCCAGCATGAAGACGTAGAGGCCAAGCTCCAGGTCGCTGTTCATGACAATGCGCTCCTCCTTTGGGAGATGCGGGGCGGTCGCTGTCGGTGTCGCTGGCGGTGGTCGGCGGCGGGGCGTCAGCTGGGCGGCGAGGCGGGGCCGGGGGCCGCCGTGGCTGCGGTGGTCGCCGGCGGTGCCTGCGGCGGCGGCGCGGCCGGAGCGTCGTGCGGTGCCGGCTGGGCCGCGGTGGCCGGAGCGGTTGGTGCGGCCGGAGCGGCCGGAGCGGCAAGCGGCTCCAGGCCGAGCAGCGGGCGGACGCGTTGGTGGACGACCTGGCTGTCGCGAGTGACCAGCGTTTCGCGGGTGATTTCGTCGCCGGCGTCGAGCGGGAGCTTGCCTTCGTGCAGCAGGTGGCTCAGAAAGGTGACGACGTTTTTGGCGTACAGCTGGCTGGCGTGGTACGGGACGGTCGAGGCCAGGTTGAGCGGTCCCAGGATGGTCACGCCATGGTCGACGACGGTCTCTCCCGGCCGCGTCAGCTCGCAATTGCCGCCGCGCTCGGCTGCCAGGTCCACGATCACCGACCCCGGCGCCATCCCTGCCACCATCTGCGCGGTGACCAGGACGGGCGCGCGCTTGCCGGGCACCGCCGCGGTCGAGATCACCACGTCGTGGTCGCGCACCGCGCCGGTCATCAGCTCGCGCTGGCGGCGGTAGAAGTCCGCGTCCATCTCCTTGGCGTAGCCGCCGCGGTCTTCGGCGCCGCCGCTGTCGAGCGCCAGGGAGAGGAACTTGGCGCCGACGCTTTCCACCTGTTCGCGGGAGGCGGGGCGCACATCGTAAGCGGTGACCACGGCGCCCAGACGCCGTGCCGTCGCGGCCGCGAACAGCCCGGCGACGCCGGCGCCGATCACCAGCACGCGGGCCGGCGTCACCGTCCCCGCCGCTGTCATCAGCAGCGGAAACAGCCGCGGCAGCGCGTCGGCGGCGAGCAGCACCGCCTTGTACCCCGCGATCGTCGCCATCGACGACAGCGCATCCATGCTTTGCGCGCGGGTGATGCGCGGCATCAGCTCAAGCGCCAGCAGGGTGACGCCGCGCTCCGCCAGCGCCGCCGCCGCCTGCGGCTGGCCCAACGGGTCGGCAAAGCCGATGACGATCTGTCCGGCGCGCAACCCGGACAGGTCCGGCACGTCGGCGCTGCCCGGCACGCGCACCTGCACCACCACGTCGGCCGCGGCGAGCAGTTCCGCCCGCGTCGCCGCCAGCCGCGCCCCCTTGTCCGTGTAGGCGGCGTCGGGATAGCCGGCAGCGCTCCCCGCCCCCGCCTCCACCAGCACCTGGGCCCCGGCCTTGAGCAGCGGCGCCAACACTCCCGGCACCATGGCGACGCGCCGCTCGCCCGCCGCCGTCTCCTTCGGCACTCCGATGATCAGGCTCACGGCACGCATTGTACGACTAAGTTGCTGCCGCGTGAGAAGGGGTTTGCACGGCGGCCGGCGGGCGCGATCGGGGTCGTCGATGGCGGCGCCGGCGCAAGGTCGAAGGCGAGAAGCCGCGCCCGTCCGCCGGCCGCCCGGCACGTCCGGCGCTTGCCGGATGGCTCAGGGGGTGGGGAAGGCGAGGCGGAGGAGGGCGATGCCCAGGGCGCGCGCGGCGCCGACCATGGCCTGGGGCTTGCGGTCGGTGGTGTTTTCGGGGGTGTCGCCCGAGGCGTGGTAGTAGCGCGAGTAGTCGATCGTCAGGTTGGCGGGGTCCGGGGTGCCGGGCGACTCCCAGCCGGGGGTCTGGCGCAGATGGCCGGCCTGGTCCCAGGCGGCGGTGTAGACCGTCGTCGCCGGGATGTGGGGGGCGTCGTCCGGGAGCTCGCCCTGGAAGGCCTGGGGCAGGAAGGCGTACGAATCGGTGCCGCCCTGCGAGGGGTTGGTGGTGTATTCGGGCCAGTAGCCGGGGCGCCCCACGTAGTCGGCGCCCACCTGGTTGAGCGTGCCCAGGAGGGTGCGGTTCCACGGAATCTCGTTGGATTCGAAGTAGAGCGCGTTGCGCTCCGCGCCGGTGCCCACCTCGTCGAGGTTGAGCACGCCCAGGCAGTTGCCCAGGCGCTTGCCCTCCCGCGCGACGTAGGCCTCGGACGAGGCGTACTCCGACCCCCAGATCGCGAACCGCAGCGCCACGCGCGGCGGCGCCAGGCGGCCTTCGCGGATCAGCAGCGTGTAGGCGCGCGCCAGCTCCAGCACCACCGCATCGCCCGAGCCGTTGTCGTCGGCGCCGGGCCCGCCGGAGTCCGAGTCGCCGTGGGCGCAGATCAGGTAGTAGTGATCGTTGTCGCGGCCGGGAACGGTCGCGATGACGGTGCGCGGCTGCCCGCGCCGCACGGTCGAGCGCAACGCCAGGTGCACGCGCGCCCCGTTGCCGGCCGCGGTCAGGCGCTCCCCGTCCTGCCAGGAGACGGCGAACACCGGAATCGGCCGCTGGGCGACGCCGTTGACGACCTGGGCCCCCGGCGGCGCCGGCAGCGATTCCAGCCGCGCCGAGTCGAGATACCGCCGCCGGTCGCCGGGAGCGCTGGTCAGGATCGCCAGCGGCCGGTCGGCGCCGGTGGCCAGAGCCGCATAGGCGCCCAGCATGTTGCCGGGCACGAACAGCACCTTGCCGCGCCATTCGGGGTGCGGCACCATCACCTGGTCCTTGCTGTTGGCCGGTTCGCCGCGCCCGTTGTCGTCGGCAGCGGCGGCGTCGGTCCCCGCGGCGGCGCCGGCGCCGCCAGCACCGCCGGCACTTGTGCCTCCAGAGCTACCGGCGCTTCCTGCATTGCCGGGACTGCCGGCGCTGCCGGCGCTGGCGGGCGGCGCCGCGGCCGCGCTCTTGCGTGGCGCCTTGAGGCCGCCGGGCAGCACGACCAGCTGCGCGGTCACCGGTTCCAGCGAGGGAGAAAAGCCGTATGGATAGGCGGTTGCCAGCTTGCCTCCGGGTTCCAGCTGGACGCTCCAGCTGTCTTCCCAATGCACCGCGTGCGGCGGGTCCTCCACGACCTCGACCGCGACGCCCGCCGTCTTGAAGGCGGCGGCCAGGTATGCCGCCGCGCGGTCCCCGGAGGGCGTGCCCCCCATGCGCGGGCCGATCTGCACCAGGTCGTGGACGGTCTGCGCCATCCGCTTGACGTCGATCGCGCCGGCCATCAGCGCCTCCTGCGCCGGGGGAACGAAAGGCTTGGCAGCGGACCGCACGACGAGCGCCGGCGCGGTCGGCGCCGCGGTCGCAGGAGACGGCGGAGCGGCCGCCGGCGCTGCCGCGGCGGGGGATGCCGGAGCCGCGGATGCCTTGGCAACCGGCGCGGCGGGTGCGGATGCCGATGGCGGCGCCGGTTGGGTCGGAGCCGCCGCGGTTGCCAGGACCACCTGCGCGGTGGCGAGCGCCGGTGTCACCAGGGCGGCCCCGGCGCCGGCCAGGAGCGTGGCGACTGCGCTCCACACGCCGATCAAGACGGAGGTGGAACGGCCCGCGCGGCCGCGCGGTGAACCCTGCACCATGTTGCCTTGGCACTCGATCATTGCAGTGGTCCCCTGGCGGCGACGACCTGGCCGGAACGTGATCTGACGGCGTGAACGGCGCGCGCACAGGCAGCGGCGCGCGCCGGGGTGCGTGCTCTAGCGGTGGTGGTGGCGCCGATGGTGGCGCGGGTGATGGTGGCGCCGCGGATGATGATGGCGCCGGTGGTGGACGCCGATCGAGCGCTCTCCCGGGAAGTGGTGGTTGACCAGCGACTGGGCTGAGGCGCGGGAGGCCGCGGGAAGCATGCAGATCGCGGCGAGCAGGACGGCAAACAGGACTTTCTTCACAAACGCTCCTTCCAAGGCAGATCCCTGACGAACGACGACGAATCGATGCAAACCCCCAAGCGGGCGTGCCTCCCGTTGAGTCGCGACGGGCTCATTGTAATGCTTTGGCAGCATCCGCTTCAACGAGCGCCGGGAAGCTGAGCGCGGCCGCGGCGCCCGGCGGCGGCCGCGCGGTGTCGCGTTCGGCGTTCTGCTTGATCTGGTCCAGGACCCGGCGGTGGATGCGGTGAAGGATCATGTCGGACCACAGCCGCCAGTAGGCGGCGGGCACCCGCGTCCCCCAGGCGGCAAGGCCGATCGCCACGACCGCGACGACCAGCCATCCAACGATCCCCATGACAGCCATGGTGGCCTCCCAAATTTGAACGAGCTCAATATTGAACGCGTTCAAATTTAGGATAGGCTGCCGCCGCGGAGGTGTCAAGAGGAGACTTCTGCTAGCCTCGTTCTGCGCCGGCCCGCCGCGTCCGCGCCCTGGTGGCAGGGTTCCCGGCGACCGGTGCGATGACGGCGCGGTCAAGGTAGAGGGCGAGAGGTTCGATGGAGCCGAACGAGGGCGCCGGGGAGGTTGCGATCCCGGCGGAGGCAGAGGGCGGCAAGTCCTGGACGCGCAAGGGGGTGCAGACCCGCGCGCAGATCCTGGACGCGGCGCTGACTCTGTTTCGCGATCGGGGCTTCGAGGCGACGACGATGCGCGCCATCGCCGACAGCGCCGGCGTGGCGATGGGCAACGCCTATTACTACTTCCGCTCCAAGGAGTACCTGGTCCAGGAGCTGTATCGCCGTACGCACGAGGAACACCAGGCGGCCTTTGCGCCGCTGCTGGCCGGCGAGGGGAATTTCAAGCGGCGGCTGCTGATCGTGATGCGCGCCAAGGTGGACACGCTGATGCCGTACCACCGGTTTGCCGGCGTCCTTTTCAAGACCGCGGCCGACCCGGCGAGCCCGCTCAATCCATTCAGCGGCGCGTCCGATGCGCTGCGGCGCGATGCCGTGGCGGTGTTTGCCGAGGTCGTGGCGGGGTCGCGCCTGCGGATGGCAAAAGAGCTGCGGCAGGAGCTGCCGCGCCTGCTCTGGCTCTACCACATGGGCGTGATCCTGTACTGGATCCACGACTCGTCGCCGGGCTGCCGGGCTACCTACCGGCTGGTCGGCGGCAGCGTCGACCTGATCGATCGCCTGATCAGCCTGTCGCGCCTGCCCATCGCCCGCGGGTTGGTGTTGTCCGCCCTGCGGCTGGCCGCCGAGCTGCGGCCGGATCCCGCCGGAGGCGCGGAGTGAGCACCGGGCGGGGGAGGGAGCAGTGCGCGCTGGTGGCTGGGTTCAGGTGGGCGGGCGCCCCTGGGAGCGACGCGGCGAACCAGCCGATTGCCGCGGCTCCCAGGGGCGCCCGCCGATGGTGGGGCGGTGGGGTGGGTCGATGCAGGCGAGGGCGTCGATCCGTGGATCAGGCGATCAGACGTTGCCCTGGAAGTAGACGACGAAGTTGCTGCCGGCGTTGTTCGGCGAGGCGATGTAGTAGTTGTTGTCGCCGGTCGCCACCTTGCTGGCGTCGAAGGTCCCCGCCTGGGTGAGCGCGGCGACGATCTCGTCGTTGGCGCCGCCCTTGTCGTGGACCAGGGTGGCGGTGATGCCGGGCGCGCCGGAGGTGCCGGTGAAATACGAGGTGATGACTCCCGACGAAGGCACCGCCAGGAACACAAAGTCGGTGCCCGCGCGATTCTTCTGTCCGGACAGCGGCTGGGCTTCGGCGGCGGTGGCGGCGATCGATTGGACGCTCATGGTCATGGTCTCCTTGTGGTTTGGCGCGGCATCAGGCGCTGAAGTAGACGACGAAGTCTTCGCTCGCCCCCGACGGGTCGGCGAGGTAGTAGGTGTTGCTGGCGTCAATCTTCGACGCGTCGATGACGCCGCCCGTCGCGAAGCCGCCGATGAGCTTGTCGGAGCCGAGGCTGACGTCCTGATAGAGGTTGGCGTTGATCGCGCCGGCGTTGGGCGTGCCGTCGATGGTGGCGGTCAGATCGCCGCTCGACGGCACTCCCGGCAGGAACTGGAAGTTGGGACCCGAGCGGTGCTTCTGCCCGGACTCCGTGGAACTGCCCGAGATCGCGGCTCCCCAGGGCTGACTCATGGTGGCTTCTCCTTTTTCTGGTCGTGGACGACCGGTTTGTCGGCGGCCGGTCCGGCGATCCTGTTCGCGGCGCCGGCGCGCCTCCGTCGCACCGTTAGTGGGACGACCCGGCCGTCTATCGCACCCCACCTGGCACGCCGGCGGATTCGCCGGTCCGTCGCCCGCGGGGCGGAGGGCCGCGGTGGGCTGCCGGGGGCGGCAGGGTCTCTGGCAGGGCCGCGAGACGCCCACGGCGGAAGGCGCGATCCGACCGGGGCGCTGGCAGGCGTGCGGCGATGACCCCCTTGGCCGCGTTGGGTCCCGAGGTGCGCAGCCTCGACGAGGTGCTGGCGCTGCGCGCCGCCGCGGCGCCCGATACGCTGGCCTTCGGCGCCGGCGACGAGCGGCTGACGTTCGGCGGCTTGGACAGTGCGGCGACAGCGCTGGCCGCCGCCATCGCGCGGTGCGGCGTGGGCGCCGGCGACCGGGTGGTGCTGCTGCTCCCCGCCGGGCTCGGTTTCGTGCGGGTGTTCTTCGCCCTGCAAAGGCTGGCCGCGGTGCCGCATGCGCTGTCGCCGGCGCTGCCGGCGGCGACGGCGGCGCGGAGCGCCGCCCGGGTGCGCCCACGGCTGGTGATCGCCAGCACGGCCGGCGGCGCCGCCGGCCGAGAGCTGCTGGCCGCCGCCGCCGCGGCAGGGTTGGCGGCGGTCGATCTCGCCACGCTCGCCGGCGCCGATTCCGTTGATGGCGCTGGTGGCGCTGGTGGTGGTGGCGCCGGTAGCGCTGATGGCCCTGGCGGCGGTGGTGGCGCCGCGCCGGTGCCCGCGACGGCGGCCGGGCCGGACGCGCCGGCATTCCTCCAGGCCACCTCGGGAACGGCGGGGGAGCCGCGCGCGGCGATCATCCTGCAGCGCAACGTGCTGGCATCGCTGGCGGCGGCGCGCGACCGACTGGCCTTCGGGCCGGCCGACGTGTTGGTCGGCTGGGTGCCGCCGTGGCACGACCTGGGGCTGCTGCGCTTCATTCTGGGACCGGTCTACTTCGGAGCGCCCTGCCACCTGGTGCCGCCCGCCATCAGCACCATCCCGCTCTGGCTGCGCACGGCGGCCGCGGTGCGCGCCACGATCCTGGGCGCGCCGGACTTCGCCTATCGCCTGGCTGTCCGGCTGGTGGACCCGGCGGGGCTCGACCTTTCGGCCCTCCGCTATGCCACCAACGGCGGCGAGCCCGTGCGCCGGAGCACCATCGAGGCCTTCGAAAGCCGCTTCGGCCTGTCGCGCGTCGTGCGGCCGGGCTACGGCCTGGCGGAGGCGACCCTCGGCGTCACCTGTCTGGCTCCCGGCGAGCCGCTGCGCGTGGATGCCCGCGGCAACGTCTCCTGCGGCCGGCCCCTCCCCGGCGTCGAGATCCGCATCGCCCCGCCGGCGCTGCCAGAGGAGCCGGCCGGCGGCGCCGGCGGCGGCGGGAGTGGCGGCGGCGACGGCAGCGACGGCAGGGACGGGAGGGCGGCCACTGCCGGCAGGGGTGGGAGCGACCGGGGGGCGCGGGGGGAGACCGCGGACTGGCAGGCCAGCGGTGTGGCCGGCGAGATCCTGGTGCGCGGCCCCGGCGTGTTCGCCGGGTATTTCGACGGCGGCGATGCGAGCCGCGAGGTGCTGCGGGAGGGCTGGCTGCACACCGGTGACCTGGGGCTGCTCGATCGGGACGGGCATCTCTACGTGCTCGGCCGCCAGCGCGCCATGCTCAAGCGCGGCGGGGCGCCCCTGGCGCCGCGCGAGGTCGAAGAAGCGGCGGAGCGAGTGGCCGGGGTGCGCGGCGCGGCAGCCGTCGCCCTGCCCGCCGGCGACGTCGCCGTCACCGAGGAGATCGTGCTGGTGGTCGAAGCCCATGCCTCTGGCGCCGCGGCGGCCCTGGCGGCGCAAGTCGCCGCGGCGGTGGAGACGGCGCTCGGCTTTGCGCCCACCCGCGTGCTGGTCGTGGCGCCGCGCGGCATTGCGCGCACCGCCAACGGCAAGCTCCGCTACGACGAGATCCGCCGCGCCCTCCTTACCGGCGAGCTGCTGCACAGCGGCGCCGTGCTCTTCGGCCGCCCCACCTGAGCAACGGCCGCCCGCCGCCTGCGGACTGCAGCCTGAAGGCCGGCCGGCGCGGCGTGGTCAGGCGGTACCGAGCAGCGCGCGCAGCAGGCCGAGACTCAGGTCGCCGGGGGCGGCCAGCAGATGGCGCTCCAGCCAGGCGGCCGCGGCGCCGGCGAGAGCGGCGTCGCGCTCGCGATCGGCAGGGGGCGAGTCCGGCGGGCCGTCATGGTTCGGGCTGCGGTGGCTCGGGCCGCCGGCGCGCGGGAGGTTATCGAGCGGGTCAAGGTGGTAAAGCGGGTCAAGGGAGTCGAGCGGCGCGAGCGGCGGGCCGACGATCGTGTCGAGACCGTGGGCGGACCAGCGCACCACGATGGGTTGGAGCGGTGCGGCGGCGAGCCGCGCCAGGGCGAAGGGGCCGCGCGCCAGGTGCATGGGGCGACCCAGGCAGCTGGTTGCGATGGTGGCGGTGGGACCGTCGGCGAGGTCGGCCGCCAGGGCGACGAGTCCGCCCTGGCGCAGGTGGTCGAGGCCGCGGAGGAACGCCTTGGCGCGCGCCTGCTCGCCGCCCGCGGTCGAGACGACGGCCAGCGGTGGACGGGGCTCGTGCAGCAGGCCGTGGCGGAAACGCAGCGCGGGCGCGGGCAGGCGTTCGAGGGCCGCGCCCAGCGCCTGCACGGCGCCGACGTGGAAGGTGCAGAGGACCAGGGGCGGGCGCAGCTCGGCAAGGGCCGGCGCGCTCCGCACCAGGGCGGCGACCGCCGCCAGGCCGCGGTGCCGGATCAGCTCGACCACCAGGCGGTTGCGCGCCTCGGCGGCGCCGATCGTGCGGGCGACGCGGGCCGCGGCCGCGCGGTCCAGGTGGGGGAAGAGCTGGGCGACCTGCTCCACGCTCGGCCAGGCGCCGGAGAGCCGGTTGCGCATCCTGCCCACGGCTGCCGCGGCGCCCAGAGCCGGCAGCGCCCGGCGCGGCGAGCCGGCCGCCGCGAACACCGTCAGGCCGCGCTCCAGGGCGTCGAAGGCGTGCCGTGCGGCGCTGCGGCCGGCTCCGCGGCGCTCGCTCAAGCGTGCGCTCGCGACACTGCCGCCCGCACCGCGGCGACCAGGCGGCCGACGGTCAGCGGCGCGGGCGCGTCGTCGAGCAGCTCGGCCGGCAGCGGGATGGCGAAGCGCTCGCTGCATTCGAGCAGCAACTCGACCAGCGCGATCGAATCGAGCCCGGCGCCGCCGGCGCCCAGCCGCACCTCTCCGCCCAGCTCCATCGCCACGCTGCCCAGCGAGGCGCGGGCGCGGACCAGCTGACGCACCGCCGCCTCGATCTCGGGTTCCGTCCACACGCCAGCGAGTGTAGGCATTCGCCCCCGCAAACGCGAGGGACCGGAGCGGTAGTGCGCTTTGACATCGCCCGCTGCGGCGCATAGGATGGTTTGCTAGTATTGCGAGACATTCTAAAAACGGGGGGCGTCGGCATGCTACGGGGCATCCAACGGCTGTCGGTCGGGTTGCTGATGGTTTCGCTGTGCGCCTTCAGCGGCGACCAGAAGAGCGGCCAGGGCGCCCCCACCGCTCAACCGTCGCCGGCCGAACGCGTCGCGGCGCAGGCGCTCGCCAAGCTGGAGCCCTATCACTTGGTGCAGATCGACACCGTGGCGGTTTCTCGCGCGGTGCGCGCCGGAGCGCAGGTCCGCCTGCCCTACGTCAGCGTCGGCAACCACCTGGGCTGGGTCGACGTGCAGCTCAGGCCGCGCAACCTGCGCAGCTCGACTCTCACCGTCGCCGATGTGAAGAACGGCGTCGACAAGAGCTGGCGCCCCATCTCGCTGCCGCCGCCGGCAACCTATCAGGGCAGGGCGAAGGGCGAGCGGGCGGAGGAGCTCGGCGCGGCCGTCTTCACCATCAACCCGCAGGTGGTCGAAGGCAACGTCCTGCTGGCGCCGGGAACGAACGGCTGGTCGATCATCGAGCCGCTCGAACCGCAGCTGCGGCTGCAAGGCGTCGACCCACAGCAGCGGGCGGCGCTGCTCAAGCAGTTCAATCACATCGTCTACAATGCCAAGGACCAGCACCGGAGCTTCAAGGTGGACGCTGACCTGTACCCCCACCCGACGACGGTGCGACGGGCGGCGGTCGCGCCGCCGCCCCCTCAGCTGGTCGTCTCCACCGTCGTCGACGGCGACGATGCCTTCTATCGCGCCTATCCGCAGAATTCGGTGATGCCGTTCTGGCTGAAGGAAGAGTCGCTGTTCAACACCCTCGACTGGCTGTTCAACTGCATCGAGCCCGAGGCCAACGCCGCCAACGCCTACACCTTCTGCGCCAACCACGAGTTCGACGGCGGCCACGACGGCTTCCGCGCCAGCGTGCGGCTCGAGCGGCTGGAGGTCTGGGAAGCCGGCGGCCCTAACGCCACCGTGCGCGAAACGCTGCTGCGCCAATCGGCGCGCGACACGCACCAGGCGACGCCGCCCTGCTGCGGCCCACCGCACACCGCCGGCCGTGCGGCCCTGGTCTTCTTCTTCAGCGGCCGCACGCTCACCATCGGCGCCGGCGTGGCCAGCGTCGACGGCCTCAACGTCTACGGCCCCAGCTGTTTCGCCGACGACAACAGCTACCTGTGCCACCACGCCCTCACCCAGGCCACCCCAGGTGGCGAGTTCCCCGGCAGCGTCTACTACCAGGAGCTGCTGGTCGCCCACGAGGTCGGCCACATCATCGGCGGCCCCGAGAACGTCATAGGCCTTCCCATCTGCTGGCTGGGCGGCACCCAGTGTGGCCCTGACCTGATGAGCTCCCTGGCCTTCGGAACAGGCCCCATTTACGTCTTCACCGAAGAAGACACCCATGGTCTGATGGGCCCCCTGATGAAAGCGCGCCTGGGCGGCGTGCAGCCTGGCGGTAAGTAAGGCCGGCGAGCCGCCAGGCGAGAGCAACTGCCGCGGCGGTGTGCTCCGCCGGTTTGACCGCTGGCGACGGCCCTGACATCATCGCGGCGCCTCGCTTGGCGGGGTGAGGGGGGCCATGTTCCGACACCTGCTGGTACCGGTCGATTTCACCGACAAGAACGAGGCGGCGATCGGCATTGCCATCGAGACCGCGCGTCGCGACGGCGCCGAAGTGGTGTTGCTGCACGTGATCGAAACCATCGATCACATGGAGTTCGACGAGATGGCCGACTTCTACCGCAAGCTGGAGACGCGCGCCGCGGCCAAGCTGGCGGTGCTGGCCGAGCGCTTCACCAGCGCCGGGGTGCGGGCGCGCTACGAGATCCTGTTCGGCAAACGCGCCGAATCCATCCTGCGCAGCGCCGCCGGCACGCCGACCGACCTGATCGTGCTGTCGTCGCATCGCGTCGATCGCGAGCATCCGGCGCTGGGCCTGGGCGCCATCAGCTACCAGGTCGCGATCGTCGCCCGCTGTCCCGTCCTGCTGGTCAAGTAGCGGCGGCGTGATCCGCACCCTCGCCCGCACCTATCGGCGGGCCTTTCCCGGCCTCAGCCGCGACGCGGGCTTTCTGGCGTTGGTGGGCCAGGCCGCCGCCGGCAGCGCCGCGGCGCGCCGCCGCTAGTCCTTGGGCGGCTCGGGGTCGTCCAGGTGGCGGTAGGTGCGGTTCCAGTAGACCAGCGGCTGCTGCTCCGGCTCCGGCACGCCGCTGGCCATCACCATGCCGACGTAGATGCTGTGGGTGCCGGCGGGGTAGCGGGCGTGGATGCGGCAGTCGAGCCAGGCCAGGCAGTCGGTCAGGATGGGGGCGCCGGTGACCGCGGTGTCCCAGCGGCCTTCGTTGAAGCGGTCGCCCTCCTTGAGCCAGGCGAAGCGGTCCGACAGCGCGGTCTGGTCGTGGCGCAGGATGTTGACCGCGAAGACCGTGTCGTCCTGCTCCAGCATCTGGTAGGCCTTGTGGCGGTGGTCGATGACCGTCACGATCAGCGGCGGCTCGGCGGAGACCGAGGCGAAGGCCGACACCGTCAGGCCGTGCACTTCGTCCCCCTGGCGGATGGTGACGATGGTCACGCCGGCGGGAAAATGGCGCAGGGCGTCCCTGAAGTCGACGGACGAGATCACAGAGCGGGTCTCCAATTGGTATGGCGCCGTCTGGCTCGCTGATTCTCCCATAACCCACCTCCGGCTCCGGCTGTGTCGGGACATCCTTTACTGATAATGGTGTTCCATCTAAGCTAGACGCGTCTCGGAGTCAAAAGATGCCACCCAGGAGGACGTGCGCAATGCCTGTAGGTCCGTCGACCGTACAACTGCCGCCTGCAGCGCCGCCCAGGGGCGCCGCCGGGCGTGGCGCCGTCTCCAGGCTGGCCCCTTCCCTCCTGGCCCTGACCCTGGCGGCCTGCGCCGCCGCCGCCCTGGCGCCGGGGGGCGGCAGGCTCCAGGCCGACGACCTGAGCGGCCGTATCGAGCTGCTGGCCAAGGACGGCAAGGCGGTCGCGCGGGGCAGCAGCGATCCGCACCAGGCGGTGGTCTACTTCGAGCCCGCCAACCCCGGCCACGCGGTCAAGGCGCCCGAAGCGCCCTTCCAGCTGATCACCCGCCGCAAGGAGTTCATCCCCCGCGTCCTTGCCGTGCCGGTCGGCAGCCTGGTGCGGTTCCCCAACGAAGATCCGATCCTGCACAACGTGTTTTCGGTGTCGCCGGGCAACTCCTTCGACCTGGGGATCTACCGCAACGGTCCCCCCAAGGAGAAGCGCTTCGACCAGCCGGGGCTGGTGCGGGTGTTCTGCAACGTCCACCAGACGATGGTGGCGTACATCCTGGTGCTCAACACGCCGTTTTACTCCCAGCCGGGTGACGACGGCGCCTTCCGGTTGAGCGGCCTGCCCAAGGGGCCCGGCAAGCTCACCGTCTGGCACGAGCAGGCGGATCCCTGGACCACCCAGCTGACCCTGCCGCTGGCGGAAGGAACGCCGCCGCTGCTGGCGAAGCTGGTGGTGGCGCGGCCGAAGCTACCCCCCCACACCAACAAGACCGGCGGCTCCTACAACCGCAGTGAAGACTACCGATAGCCCGGACCGGCGCCTCAACCTGTCGCTGGGGACCCGGATCGTCCTGGTCACCTCGCTGCTGATCGCCCTGTCGGTGGGCGCGGCGGTGGCGGTCACCTCGTTTGTCCTGCACGACATCGCGCGCAAGGCGGCGCACGATGCGCTCTTGGGCAGCGCCGCGGCGCAGGATACCTTGCAGGCGCAGTATTACGAACAGCTGAAATTGATGTCGCGCCTGTTCGTCAGCGATCCGGCGCTCACCGCCTATATCGCGCAGGCGGCGGAAGACAAGGATACGGCTTCGATCCTGGACCAGCTGTCCAGCCGCCAGCAGGACCTCAAGTTCACCTTCGCCATCGTCGTCGATCCGGCCGGGCGGGTCATCGCGCGCACCGACAATCCGGCGTCGCACCAGGACCTGTCGCAGCAGGCGCTGATCCGCGAGGCGGTCAACGGTCCCAAGGAGACGGCCGGCGTCTGGCGGGAAGGCGATCGCCTGTACTACGCGGTGGCGGTGCCGATGACCAAGAACTTCGAGCTGCTCGGCTTCATGGTCACCGCCTTCGAGATCACCAACGCCACGGCCAGCCGCGTCAACGCCGCCACCGCCACCGACGTGGCCTTTGTGGCGATGGACGCCAACGGCGTGCGGGTGGTGGCAAGCACGCTGGGCGCCTCGATGCGCCAGCCGCTGGCACTCGCCCTCAACGCGCTGGCCGACCACCCGCTGATCGTGGGCCGCAGCGCCGGCGCCGGCGCCGAGCCGCGCGACCTGGGAATTTCGCTGCTCGACGAGCCGTGGCTTGCCCTGGCGTCGCCGCTGATGGACGCCGCCGGCCGCCAGGTGGGGGCCAGCGTGGCGCTGGCGTCGGTGCGCAAGGAAGAGGCGGCCTTCGGCAAGATCCAGCAGGTGGTGCTGCTGTCGGGCCTGGCGGCGGTGCTGATCGCGCCGCTCCTGGCCCTGGTGGTGACGCGGCGCACGCTGGCGCCGGTGCACCGGCTGGTGGCGGCGGCCGAAGCGGCGCGCCAGGGCGACTACAACCAGCAGATCGTCGTCGGCGGCGCCGACGAGGTGGGCAAGCTGGCGCGCGCCTTCGACGTGCTGCTGCGCGACCTGCGCGAAAAACGCGACATGGAAGCCTACGTCACCGAGCTGTCGCGCAACCTGCCCGAGCCGGGCGGGGCGACGTCGCGGGTGGTTCTGGGCGGTGCCCAGATGCGCGATTCGGTGGTCATGGGCCTGGAGCTCTTCGGTTTCAGCAGGTCGCGCGTCGAGGGCGGTCCCGAGCGGGCGCTGGATCGGCTCGGCAAGGCGATGACCTGGATCGCCTCGACGGTCGAAAGCGCCGGCGGCGAGATCGAGGCCGTTGCCGGCCATCGCGTGCTGGCGCGCTTCACCCGTGGGCGGCAGCCGCTGGGGGCGCTGGCGGCGGCGGCGCAGATCCTGCAGCCCAACGCGGTGTGGGGGGAAGAGGGCAACGGCGAGCCGCCGAGCATCGCCCTGGCCTCCGGCACGGTGATCACCGGCCTGGTCAGCTGGGCCGACCAGTCCGAGCGCGGCCTGATCGGCCAGCCGGTGCAGCAGATCGAAAGCCTGCTGCGCGAGGCGACGCCGGGCGACATGGTCCTGGCGCGCGACGTCTACATGCAGCTGCGCGACACCTTCGTGCGCGCCGGCTACGATCTGGCGCCGCGGCGCGGGCTGGTCAGCCCGCAGCCCATCTACGCCCTGACCGCCGACCTGGCTGCCCGCCTGGTGAGCAGCCCGGTGCTGCGCAGCGGCTCGGGCGAGCTGGCGGCCGGCACGACCCAGGAGACCAGCGCCGTCGTCACCCTGTCGGGGGTGGCGCCGGGGACGCTCATGGGGCAGCGGTTCCAGGTGCTGTCGGTGCTCGGCAGCGGCGGCATGGGGGTGGTGTACAAGGCGCGCGACCGCGAGCTGGACGACCTGGTGGCGCTCAAGGTGCTGCGCCAGGAGCAGTGGGGCGACGCGGCGCAGCTGGAGCGGCTCAAGAGCGAGCTCAAGCTGGCGCGCAAGATCACCCACCCCAACGTGCTGCGCACCTACGATTTCGGCGAGATCGACCGGGTGGCGTTCATCTCCATGGAGTACGTGCGCGGCGTCACCCTGCGCTTCATGCTCGATCAGTCGCACCGCCTGCCCTATTCCGCCGCGCTGCGGCTCGGCAAGCAGCTGTGCGCCGGCCTGGCGGCGGCGCACGCGGTGGGCGTGATCCATCGCGACATCAAGCCCGAAAACCTCATCCTGGAGCCGACCGGCAACGCCAAGCTGATGGACTTCGGCATCGCCCGGCCGGTGCAGCGCCTGCAGCCGGGCCAGACCCAGGCCGGCTTCATCATCGGCACGCCGCAGTACCTGGCGCCCGAGCAGGTGCAGGGAGGGGAGATCGACACCCGCGCCGACATCTATTCGTGCGGCGTGGTGCTGTTCGAGATCTTCAGCGGCGAGGTGCCGTTCAAGGCGCCGACGGCGATGGAAGTGGTGCTCAAGCACCTGCAGACCGAGCCGCCCTCGCCGCGCGAGTACTGGAGCGAGATGCCGCCGCGGCTGGAAGCGGCGATCCTGCGCTGCCTGCGCAAGTCTCCGGACGAGCGCTTCCAGCGGGTGGAAGAGCTGCAGAGCGAGCTGGAAGCGCTGAGCGCCTGACGGCGCGCAAGCACCGCTGCGCCAGGGCGCGGCAGCGGAATTTGTGCGCTTGCGGCACAATGTATCGTATTGTTGCTATATGTTTCGGTCACTTCCGGGAGACGGACCGATGACCCAGGCAGGAGCCGGAGTCGAAGCCGCCGCCGCGCCCACGACCACTGCCGATGCCGCAGCCGGCGCCGCATCCGCCGCCGCGGCCCCAGGCGGCGACCCCGCCGACCTGGCGGGCCGGCTGCTGGAATACGAAACGCTGCTGGAGATCGGTTCCAAGCTGGCGTCCTCCCTGGACCTGGCGACCGTGCTGGAGCTGGCCCTGTCCGCCGCCGAGCGCTTGTGCCGCGCCGAAACCAGCTCTATCTGGGAGCTGGACGAAGAGCGCCAGGAGCTTTTCTTCCGCCTGGTGCGCGGCCGGGCGGCGGGCGAGATCCGCGGCCTGCGCGTGCCGTTGGGGCAGGGCATCGTCGGCAGCGTGGCGCAATCCGGGGTTGCAGAAGCGGTCAAGGACGTCAATGCCGACCCGCGCTGGCACGGCGACCCCCAGGACGTGTTCCAGACGCGCGCCATCCTGGCCGTGCCGCTGCTCGCCAACGGCCAGGTGGTAGGCGTGCTGCAGCTGCTCAACCCGCTGGGCCGGGATCATTTCACCGGCGAAGACGTGCGGCGCATGCAGCGCTTTGCCGACATCCTGGCGCACCCGCTGCAGAACGCCCGCCTGTACGCCGCCCAGCGGCGCCAGTTCCTGAACATGGTCACGGCGCTCGCCGAAACCCTGGAAAAGAAGGACCCCTACACCGGCGGCCACGTCCGCCGCGTGGTCAGCTATTCGATGCTGCTGGGCGCCGAGCTGGGCCTGGACCACGCCGATCTCAAGGATCTGTGGCTGGCCGCGACCCTGCACGACATCGGCAAGATCGGCGTGCCCGACCGCATTCTGGGCAAACCCGCGCCGCTCGACAGCGACGAGGCGGCGGTGATGCGGCGCCACACCACCGACGGCGCGGAGATCGTCTCCCACCTGTCCAATCCCCACGTCCTGCCGGGGGTGCGCAGTCACCACGAGCGCCTGGACGGCACCGGCTACCCCGACGGTCTGAGCGACGGCCAGATCCCGCTGGCGCCGCGCATCATTGCCGTGGCCGACACCTTCGACGCCATGACCACCAGCCGCCCCTATCGCGTCGGCCTGTCGCGCGACAGCGCCGCCGCCGAGATCCAGCGCGCCGCCGGCAGCCAGCTCTGCCCGCACGTCGTCACCGCCTTCGTCGCGCTCTTCCAAAGCGACCGCTTCACCCTGGCCGCCGGCGAAGAGGTGCTGCAGTCGATCTCCGAGCTGGAACCCGAATAGCGCCCTCGCCGCCTTGCCGCCTTGCCGCTTTGCGGGGACTGCCACCGTCCCCTTGAGCGGCCTGCCGCCCAGGCTTGAGGAGGAGCGGCCCCCGCCGCGCCAGCGCCTGGATCAGCGTTTGGATAAGATAGGTCGGTGCGCCACCTCATCGTTTGCGCCCGCTGCCGCCGCCAGCTGGATGCCGGGCAGCGGCAGGCGGGTGAGTCGGTCCGCTGCCCTTGCGGCGAGCGGGTGGAAGTGCCGGCGCTGCGCGCTCACGACTCGGCGGTGGTGCGCTGCTCGGCGTGCGGCGCGCCGCGCGGCGGTGGCGAGCCGGGCTGCCGGTACTGCGGCTCGACGTTCACCGTCCACGACAGCGACCTGGATACCGTCTGCCCCGCCTGCATGGCGCGGGTGACCGGCAGCGCACGCTTCTGCGATCACTGCGGCGGGCCGATCCTGGTGGCCCAGGCGGTGGCCGCGGGGGAGCCGCTGGGCTGCCCCGGATGCGGCGGCGGCCGCCAGCTTGCCAGCCGGCGCTTGGGCGACGAGCCGGTGGCGGTGTCCGGCTGCGAGATCTGCGGCGGCCAATGGGTGGAGACCGCGGCTTTCGAGATCCTGGCGGCGCGCGCCCGGCACGCCCAGCTCGGCAACCTGGAAGACCCGGCGGCAGGCGGCGCGACCGGCGCGGCTCGCCAAGGCGCCGGCGCAATTGGCACCGGATCGGCTGCCCGGGCCGGTGGCGGACCTGGCGGCCGGATCGGCGTGGAACCCGGAGGCGGGTCCGGGAGCAGGCCTGGAGACGGTGTCGGAGGCGGCATTGGGAGCGCATCTGGCGCCAGCGCCGGCGGACGCCTGTACCGCCCCTGCGCGCGCTGCGGCAAGTTGATGAACCGCATCAACTTCGGCCGCAAGAGCGGGGTCATCCTGGATTTCTGCCGCGGCCACGGCATGTGGTTCGACGACGGGGAGCTGCCCCGCATCCTGCTGTGGATCCAGAACGGCGGCGAGCAGCGGGCACACCGTCTCGACGCCGAACAGGCCGCCGCCGCGGCGCGCGATCAGCGCCTGGCGCGCGACGCCGACCGTGCGTCCGCCGGCGCCAGGGTGTGGTCGGGCCAGCCCCTTGTCGACCTCGACACGGCGGGCGACCTGGTGGACCTCCTGGGCGCCGGTATGCGCCAACTCTTCGGCCGCTGGTAGCGCGTTGCGACCTGCATCCCCCAGCCCCAACCAGACCGCCAGATCGGCGGACGCGGACGCCGCTGCCGACGCACCGACGTCGCCACCCCGCGGCGGCGCGCGCCGTCCGCCGCGGCTGGCGCCGCACCTGTGGACGATCGTGCCGCGCGTCCGCCACATGCTGCACCGCCGGCAGCCCCCACCCGCCACGCCCTGGCAGACCGCCGTCGCCGACCCGGTGGTGGGGTCGGTCCGTCTTTCCGGCTGGTTGCAGGCGGCGCCGGACGCCGCCGGCGCCGCCGACGGCGATGAAATCGTCGTGCTGGTCCACGGATTGGGTGGTTCGGCGCAAAGCCACTACATGATCCGCGGCGCCCATGCCGCGGCGGCGGCGGGTTTGGCCTGCCTGCGCCTCAATCTGCGCGGCGCCGACCTGAGCGGCGAAGACCTGTACCACGCCGCCCTGACGGCCGACCTGCACGCCGCCCTGGCCAGCTCGGACCTGCGCCGGTACCGGCGGATCCACGTGCTCGGCTATTCGCTGGGCGGCCACGTCGCGCTGCGGTTCGCCGCCGAAGCCGCCGACCCGCGCGTCGTCCGCGTGGCGGCGATCTGTTCGCCGCTGGACCTGGGCCGCGCCCAGCAGGCCATCGACGGCCCGGCCGGGTGGCTGTATCGCCGCTACCTGACCGCCCACCTGGTGCGCCACTACGCCGCCATCGCCGCCCGCCGCCCCGTCCCCCTGCCGCTGGCCGCCGTCGCGCGCCTGCGCACGATCCGCGACTTCGACCAGCACATCGTCGCCCCCCGCTTCGCCTTTGCCGGCGCCGACGACTACTACGCCCGCGCCAGCGTCGGCCCCTGTCTGCCGCGGCTCCGCCTGCCCGCCCTGCTGGTCAACGCCGAGCACGACCCCATGGTCCCGGCCGCCGCCGTGCGCCCCGCCCTGGACCCGCCGCCGCCCCGCCTCACCGTTCGCTGGCTGCCGCAAGGCGGCCACGTCAGCTTTCCTGCCGCCGTCCACCTCGACCTCGAAGGCGACCGCAATCGCGATCGCGAGCGCGACCTTCCCAAACCGCCGCCCAGCGCTCCCTCTCGCGCCGCCACCCTGGACGCCCAGGTCCTCGCCTGGCTGCGCCAGCCCTGAACCGGCGCCGCGAACCTGAAGCGGCACGGTCAGCCCGCGGTGTCGGCAGGGGCACGGAGGACGCGCCGGGACTGCGCACGCGACCCGTCGATCTCGACCTGGATCCAGGACGCGGCGGCCGCCAGGGCAGCGGGCGGGGCGGGGTAGTGGACTGGTTTTCCCACGACCGATCTTGCAGTTGGTACCGACTTTGCTTCGCGGAACCCGTCAGGGCCGCTTGCCACAGGTGGCTGGCAGGGGCGCGAAACCTGCGGGGCGGGGCGGCCGTAAGGTGGCACATGCGGCGGCGGTTGGTGCGCCGGCCGGTCATTGCGAGGTCCAGGCCATGGGGAGCATCCTGCAAGATCTGCGGTTCGGCAGTCGCTTGCTGTGGAAAGACAAGGGTTTCACGCTCACCACGCTGCTCACGCTGGTGGTCTGCATCGGCGCCAATGCCGCGATCCTGGCCGTCGTCCATTCGGTGCTGCTGCGGCCGCTGCCGTTTGCCGAGTCGGACCGGGTGGTCCTGGCTTACAACAGCTATCCGGGGGCGGGGGTGGAGCGGTCTGACAGCGGCGTGCCGGATTTTTACGATCGCCAGCGCGACGTCAGTGCGTTCGAACAGATCGCGATGTACCAGGAGCGCGGCATGACGCTGGGCGGCGAAGGGTCGGCCTCGCGGGTGGATGGCACCGGCGTCACGCCGTCGTTCTTTCCGCTGCTGCGCGCCCAGGCGCTGCGCGGGCGGGTGTTTCGCGCCGAGGACGGGGAGGTGGGCGGTGAGCACAAGGTGATCCTGAGCTACGCGCTGTGGCAGCGCCTGTTTGCCGGCAGCGACGCGGCGCTGGGCAAGGACCTGCGCATCAACGGCGTGCCCTATGCGATCGTCGGCGTCATGCCGGCGGATTTTCTGTTCCTCAAGGCCGACACGCAGCTGTGGATTCCGCTGGCATTTACCATCAAGGAGAAGGCCGACGAGTCACGCCACAGCAACAACTGGACGATGATCGCGCGGCTGCGGCCGGGCGCCAGCGTGCGGCAGGCGCAGGAACAGATCGATGCGCTCAACGCGCGCAACCTGGAGCGGTTCCCGGCGATGAAGCTGGCGCTGGTCCGCGCCCGTTTTCACAGCGTTGCCGTGCCGCTGCAGGAAGACGTGGTGAGCACGCTGCGGCCGGTGCTCTACCTGCTGTGGGCCGGCGTGGTGTGCGTGCTGCTGATCGGTTGCGTGAACATCACCAACCTGGCGCTGGTGCGCGCCAGCGGCCGTCTCAAGGAGCTGGCCACCCGCAACTCGCTCGGCGCCAGCCACTACCGCATCGTGCGCCAGCTGCTGATCGAATCGGTCCTGGTCACCCTGCTGGGCGGCCTGGGCGGCGTGCTGCTGGGCGCGTGGGTTCTCGGGTTCCTCGCGCGCCTGAACATGGACGACCTGCCGCGCGCCAGCGAGATCCACATGGATGCGTTTGTGGTGGCGTGCATGCTGGGAGTGGCGCTGGTGATCGGCCTGGTCATCGCCGTCGTGCCGGTGCTCAAGCTGTGGCGGGCCAGCCTGGGCTCGCTGCTGCGCGACGAGGGGCGCGGCGGCACCAGCGGCCAGGGGGCGCGGCGCACGCGGCGCGCGCTGGTCACGGCGCAGTTTGCGTTCGCCTTCATCCTGCTGGTCTGCGCGGGGCTCCTGGTGGTCAGCTTTCAGCAGGTGCTGGCCGTGCGTCCCGGCTTCGAGCCGGACGGCGTGCTCACGGCGATGATCAGCCTGCCGATGGCCCAATACAAGTCCGACGCGGAGATGCTGGGCTTCGTCCGGCGCGTGCTGGAGGCGACGCGGCGGCTGCCGGGGGTGCAGTCGGCCGGCATCACCACCTCGATCCCGTTTGGCGGCGACTACAGCGACAACGTCATCTTTCCGGAAGGCTATGTCGCCGACAAAGGCGAGGTGATTTCGCCGAGCGAGCTGCGGGTCAGCGAAGGCTATCTCGAAACCATGCGCACCCGGCTGGTGAGCGGCCGGCTGTTCAACGCCGGCGACACCGCCCAGGCGCCCAAGGTCGTCCTGGTCGACACCCGGCTGGCACACAAGTTCTGGCCGAACCTGGACCCGATCGGGCGGCGGATCTTCCGGCCCCAGGACGCACAGCACCTGGCGGCAGGCCCCAAGACGGAGTACTCCACGGTGGTGGGGGTGGTGGACACGGTGAAGCTGCGCGGCCTGGTCGAAGGGGACGCGCGCTTCGGCTCCTACTACGTCCCCTTTGCCCAGGGGCCGCAGCACTTCTGGACGCTGGCGGTGCGGTCGACGAGCGACCCCCGCCTGCTCACCTCGACGATCCGCGGCGTCGTGGCGGGGATCGATCCGGGCCTGCCCCTGTTCGGCATCCGAACGATGAACCAGCGCACCGCGTCGGCGCTCATCGGCCGGCGCGTGCCCATGCTGCTGGCGCTGGGCTTTGCCGCGGTGGCGCTGTTCCTGTCCGCGGTCGGCGTCTACGGCGTGCTGGCCTACCAGGTGGCGCAGCGCACGCGCGAGATCGGCATTCGCATGGCGCTCGGCGGCACGGCGGCAACCATTTCACGCCTGGTGCTGGGTGAAAGCGTGCGCATGCTGGCGGTGGGTCTGGGCATCGGCCTGGTGGGCGCTTTTGTCGCCAGCCACGCGATGAGCACTCTGCTCTATGGGGTGCAACCCATGGATCCGCTGGTCCTGGTCACCGTGGCGATGGCCCTTGCGGGTGTCGCCCTGGTCGCCGCGGCCGTGCCCGCCCGCCGTGCGCAGCGGATCGATCCGGCCGTCGCCCTGGCGGCCCAGTAGGACGGGCAGGGCGCGGAACGCGCGCCCCTGCCGCGTGCGCGGCTGGGGCGGTGTCCGCGGGATCGTGGGGAGCGCTTGCCGGGCTTGCCGCCGGCGGTGCGGGCGGCCAGCAGAGTCAGGCAAGACCGGCTTGGGCCTGCCACACGCAGCCGGCGTAGCAGGTGTTGAAATAGCAGCTCTGCAGGCACGAATCGCCCGCCTGGCTGATGGGACTGACACCACCCTGCGCGATGCCGCCGGCGAGGGCGGGGGTCTGCATCTGCGCATCGCTCAGCCGCTGCAGCGTCTCTTTTCCCAACCGCAACGTCCGCGTGTGCTTCTTCATGACGGCTCCTTCTCTGCCGGATCGAACCGGCGACACCTGCGTGATGATCGATTGCTTCGACGTGGCAACCTGGCCGCCGAGGCGGTACCTGTCAACCATAAGAGGTGCCGTGGGCGCACGCACCGGGGCCGCCCGGCCCCGGTGCGGCGCGCCGCCCGCGGCGCCGAGCGGCCGCGCGGCGTCCAGCCCTCGGACGCCGGCGCACCGGCGACCGCGGGCGCCCGCCACGACCGGTCACCGCCTTGTGCTGTGCTAGCGTTGCGCCGGTGGCCGCGTGGAATGTCGCTGCCATGCTGCTCAAGGTGAGGAGGCGGCCATGACCGCAGGAACCGGCGAAGGCATCGTCAGCAAGCCCAGCAGTCATTCGGTCGAGGAGACGGTGGCGCGGCTGACGGGCCTGCTGCAAGCCAAGGGCGTGACGCTGTTTGCCCTGGTGGATCACAGTGGGGAAGCCGCCAAGGTCGGGATGAGCATGCCTCCCACCAAGCTGCTGATTTTTGGCAGCCCCAAGGCCGGTACGCCGCTGATGCTGGCGGCGCCCAGCGCGGCCCTCGATCTGCCGCTCAAGATCCTGGTCTGGCAGGACGCCGGAGCCAAGGTCTGGGTCACCTACAACAGTCCCGCCTACCTCCAGCAGCGCCACGGTCTGCCCGCCGAGCTGCTGGCGAATATCGCCGTCGTCGAAGCGCTGGCCGCCAAGGCCGCGGAATAGGCAGAGAGGAAGAGCGATCGCCATGGCTCACCACGAGTTTGACGCTGCCGAGTACAAGGCCGACCAGCGCCGGGCGTGGGACACCGCGGCCGCCGGTTGGCGACGCTGGTGGCAGGCGATCGAGCGCGGCTTGCAGCCGGTCTGCGACCGGATGCTCGACCTGGCGCAGGTGGCTCCGGGCGAGCGCGTGCTGGACGTCGCGACCGGCATCGGCGAGCCGGCGCTGAGCGCCGCGGCCCGCGTCGGCCCCACCGGTCATGTCGTGGCGACCGACCTGGCTCCCGCGATGCTGGCGATCGCCGCCGAACGGGCGCGCCAGGCGGGCGCCGGCAACGTGGAATTCATCCAAGCCGATGCCGAGGCGCTGGAGCTGGCACCCGCCAGCTTTGACGCGGTCCTGTGCCGCTTCGGCCTGATGTTCCTGCCCGATCCCGGCCGCAGCCTGGCCCGCATGCGAACCCTGCTCAAGGACGACGGCAGGATCGCCGTCGCGGTGTGGGGGCCGGCGGCCCAGGTGCCGATGATCGCCATGCCGCTGGCGGTGATCCGGCGCGAGCTGGAGCTGCCGCCGCCGCCCGCGGGGGTGCCCGGTGCGCTGAGCCTGTGCGACGTCCCCGCGCTGGAGCTCCTGGCGCGCGATGCCGGTCTGTCCGCGGTGGCGACCGAAACCGTCGAGACCGTGACGCACCTGCCTTCGCCGGACGCCTTTGTGCGCTTCCGTCAAGACATCGCCGCGCAGGTCCAGGAGCTGCTGGCGGGACAGAGCCCCGATCGCCAGCAGCGCGCCTGGCAGGCCGTCGCCCAAGCTGCCGCGGCCGACTACGGGCAGCCCGACGGCAGCATCCTCATGCGCAACCAGGCGATCGTGCTGACCGCCGCGGCGTAGACCGCGGTGGCACAGCGAGCGGCCGGCGGCAGGGCGAGGGCGTCCGGCGCCGGCCGCGGCTCGCCAAACCGGCACCGGCCGCGGCTCAAGGGCAGGTGTCGGTGCAGGTGTGGGTGCAGACCTTGGCGTTGGAGCAGATCGCTCCCTCGGTCACCAGGCCGGCGACCACCTGCTGGAGTGTCATCCGGTGCAGCGTCTCGCGGCTGAGGTTGAGTTTTTTCGATTTCGGCTTCATAAGAGCTCCTTTTCGATCGAACTCACCGAATATACCGTTGCGCGATCGCCATCGTCCATCGCCGGAGGGGGGCCGCCATCACGGGCACGCGTGGCGGCCGGTACGCAGGCGCGGGGGTCTTGCATAGGCCTGATCGGTGGCATGGGCCGCGGCGGGCGGCGGGCGCCCGGATGGGCTTGGTAGCGAGCCCGCCCGACTGCCCTGCCGCCCGCTCTGGCTGGTGCTTTACGGGTTGCCGGTGCCGCAGGTGACGGTGCAATCCTCGGTGCACACCTTGGCGTTGGAACAGATGAGGTTGTTGGTGACGGCGCCGGCGGCCACCTGCTTGAGCGTCATCCGATGCAACGTCTCGCGGTTGAGGTTGAGCTTTTTCGATTTCGGCTTCATTAAACTCTCCTTTCGGTCAAACAAACAAACTGGGTATACGGTTGTAAGCCGCAAGCTGTCTAACGCTGTAATGACAGCAGAAGTAGTGTGCGCCGCTAAGGTAGGTGCTCAGAGACAATTGACGGGTACCATTGACGGGTATGTGATTGCCCCGTTTGAGGGATTGGGGACCGTCTGAGATGTCGGCCCACCACCGCCGGCAGGCGCGCCGGGCCGTAGTTGCCGCGGCGGTGCATCCCCGGCAGAATGGGCCGGCGGCGCGCGGGGGAGGGGCGCCAGGACGATGGCGGGATCGCAGACGTTGTGGCGTCCGTTGCAGGTGCCGGTGTTTCGCCGGCTGCTGGCGGCGAACGTGGTGTCGGACGTCGGCGCGTTCATGCAGAGCGTCGGCGCGGCGTGGCTCATGGTGTCGTTCGGCGCCGGACCGCTGGCGGTGGCGCTGACGCAGACGGCGTCGTCGCTGCCGTTCTTTCTGCTGGCGCTGCCGGCGGGGGTGATCGGCGACCTGGTGGATCGCCGCAAGCTCATCCTGGCGACCGAAACCTGGATGGCCGGGTGCGCGCTGCTGCTCGCGGTGCTGACCCTGGCGGGGCGGGTATCGCCGTGGATCCTGCTGGGATTCACCTTTGCGATCTCGGCGGGCGACGCGATCGAATCGCCCAGCTGGCGCGCCGTTCTGCCCGACCTGGTGCCGGCGGCGGACCTGCCCGCCGCTTCGGCGCTCAACGGCATCGAATTCAACCTGGCGCGCGCGGTGGGGCCGGGAGCGGCCGGCGCCCTGATCGCCGTGGCCGGCGTCGGCGCGGCGTTCGCCGTCAACGCGGTATCGTTCGCCGGCGTGATCCTGGTCATCGCGCGGTGGCGCCACCGGCCGGCGCCGCGCACGACGCCCAGGGAGCACCTGCGGGGAGCGACGGTCGCGGCCCTGCGCTACGTCCACTATTCGCCCCAGATCCGCGGTCTCATCCTGCGCGCCGGCGCGGTGATGTTCGGCGCCGGCGCGATCCTGGCGCTGCTGCCGACGATCGCCCACCGCGAGAGCCACAGCCCGCTCGGCTATGGGCTGCTCGTCGGCTGCTTTGGCGCCGGCGCGATCGCCGGCGCGCTGCTGATGCAGCCCGCCCGCTCCCGCTGGTCCACCGAGACGTTGACCTCGGGCGCCGTCGTCGGGCTGGGCGCGGCCATGGTGGCGATCGCCTTCGCCCGCGGCCTGCCGGCACTGGCGGCGCTGCTGCTGGGCGCCGGCGCCTGCTGGATCGTCTTCATCTCGCAGGTCTCCGCGGCGGTGCAGGTCCTGGTGCCCGACTGGGTGCGCGCCCGCGCGCTCGCCATCTACCTGCTGGTCTTCCAGGGCGCCATGGCGGCCGGCACCGCGCTGTGGGGAGAGATCAGCGAAAAGGTGAGCGTGGACGCGGCGCTGGCCTCCGCGGGCCTGGTCACCCTGGTTTCCGCGGCGCTGGGCGCGGTCTGGCGGGTGCCGGACGGCCCCGGCGACGTCAGGCCCTGGGAGCACTGGCCGGCGCCGGCGCGTGCCACCGGCACCCTGCCCCTGCCGGCCCTCTCCGGCGGCCCGGTGCTGGTGACGATCGACTACACCGTCGACCCGGAGAACGCCGCGGCGTTCGTCGCCGCGATGCACGCCTTCGAGCGCATCCGCCGCCGCGACGGCGCCGAGCAATGGGGGATCTTCCAGGACAACGAGGCCCCCGGCCGCTTCGTCGAAACCTTCCTGGTCGACACCTGGGACGAGCACCTGCGCCAGCACACCCGCCTGACCCAGGCCGACCGCGACGTCGCCGCCCGCGTCCAGGAGCTGACCCGCGGCACCCCGCTGGTGCGCCACCTGCTCTACGCCCCGCAGCCGGAATCGTAAGCGCCCGCCGGCCTGGCGAAGCCGGCACAGCGTGTGCAGCGGGTTGATGCGCCATGGTGGATTCGGCCTCCGACCCGACGCGTGCCCCGGCCCTGGTCTCCCCTCTGCCCCCGCCTGGGGCGGTGGCTGCGAGCGGGGGTGCGGTTGCTGGTGGGGCGGGGCTGCCGGCCGGCCGCCGGCTGCCGGTGGGTGCCGAGGTGGCACCCGGCGGGGTGCACTTCCGGGTGTGGGCGCCGGACCGCGAACGCGTCCAGGTGGTCTGGAGCGATCGGGAGGCGCCGCCGCCGGCAGCCGACGTGGACCGGACGCCGGGCGCGCCAGCGGGCTCGACGGATAAGACCGCGGGCTGGGCTTCGGCGGGCGACGGCGCGGGCCGGGCGTCGGCAGGTGACGGTGCGGGCCGGGTGGACGAAGACGGGCGGCGGGCGCCGGTCGACCTGCGCCGCGCCGGGCCGGAGGGCTACTTCGAGGGGTTTGCGGCGGGGGCGGCGGCGGGCGACCTGTACCGGTTGCGGCTGGATGGCGGTGACGCGCTTCCCGACCCGGCGTCGCGGTTTCAGCCGGAGGGTCCGCATGGGCCGTCTCAGGTGGTCGACCCGGCGGCGTTCCGGTGGAGCGACGGGGAGTGGCGCGGCGCCGGCCGGGACGGCCAGGTGCTCTACGAGCTGCACATCGGCACGTGCACCGGCCCTGGCACCTGGGAGGCGGCGGAGCGCCTGCTGCCGGCGCTGGCCGATTTGGGCATCACGGTGCTGGAGGTGATGCCGGTGGCGGAGTTCCCCGGCAGCTTCGGTTGGGGGTATGACGGCGTGGGGCTGTTCGCGCCGACGCGCCTGTATGGCGTCCCCGATGCCTTTCGCCGCTTCGTGGACCGGGCGCACGGCCTGAGCCTGGGCGTGATCCTGGACGTCGTGTACAACCACTTTGGCCCGGACGGCAACTACTTGAAGGCGTTCGCGGCGGGATACTTCACCGACCGGCACGCCAACGATTGGGGGGAGGCGATCCAGTTCGACGGGCCGGCCGAGGTGCGCGAGTTTTTCATCGCCAACGCCGAGCACTGGATCGCGGAGTATCACCTGGACGGCCTGCGCCTGGATGCCACGCAGGACATCCACGACAGCTCCGGCGAGCACATCGTCGCCGCCATCGGACGCGCCGCGCGGCGGGCCGCGGCGGCCCTGCCGCCGGGCCGGTCGGTGCTGCTGGTGGCGGAAAACGAGCCGCAGGACAGCCGGTTGGTGCGGCCGGCGGCGGCGGGCGGCTACGGGCTGGACGCGATCTGGGTCGACGACTTCCACCACGCGGCGCGGGTCGCCCTGACGGGGCGCGCCGAGGCCTACTACAGCGACTACGCGGGCTCGCCGCGCGAGCTGGCGGCGGCGGTGCGCTACGGTCCGCTGTTTCAGGGGCAGCGGTATTCCTGGCAGAAGCAGCGCCGCGGCACGCCTGCGACGGGCCTGCCGCACAGCGCCTTTGTCTACTTTCTCGAAAACCACGACCAGGTTGCCAATTCGGCGCGCGGCGAGCGCCTGCACATGCTGGCCAGCCCCGGCGGCTATCGCGCGCTGACGGCGCTGCTGCTGCTCGGGCCGGCCACGCCGATGCTGTTTCAGGGCCAGGAGAGCGGCTCCGCGTCGCCCTGGTACTACTTCTGCGACCACCAGGGGGAGCTGGCCCGCGCCGTCAAGGCGGGGCGCCTGAAGCTCCTCGGCCAGTTCCCCAGCATCGCGGGCGAGGTGGCGCGCCACCTGCCCGCCCCGGAGGCGCTTGAGACTTTCCTTATGAGCAAGCTGGAAACGGATGCACCCGCCACTCGTACCGACCGCCTTGACAGCTCCGACCGCTCCGATGGTGCCGACCGCTCCAATGGCCGCGATCGCCGCGATGGCTCCGACCGCCGCCGGACAGCCGCCCTGGCCTTGCACCGCGACCTGCTGCGCCTGCGCCGCGAGGACCCGGTTTTCCGCCTGCAGGGGGCGGCCGGCCTGGACACCGCGGTCCTGGGGCCGGCGGCCTTCGTGGTGCGGTTCTTCGCCCCCTCGCCGGGGGCCGCGGCGGCGCCGGCGACAGCGGCGTCGCAGGGTGCCGGCGCGAGTCTGGCCGATGTCGCCGCCGGCGCCGACGTCGCCGATGTCGCCGACGGTCCGGGCGACCGGCTGCTGCTGATCAACCTGGGGCGCGACCTGGCGCTGGCCGGGCCGTCCGAGCCGCTGCTGGCGCCGCCGCCGGACGGGCGCTGGCAGGTGCTGTGGTCGAGCGAGGCGCCGGCCTACGGCGGGTCGGGGGCGGCGCCGCCGGAAGACTCCCAGGGCCGCTGGTGCATTCCCGGCCAGGCGGCGGTGGTGATGCGGCCGGCGCGGCGCGGCGGGGAGGTGGGCCGATGACGCGGCTGATCACCGCCCTGGATCGGCTCCCCGAGGAGGGCGACCGCGCCGCCGACCTGGAGCCGCAGCCGGCGGAGCAGCTCGACCTGGCGGTCGCCACCCCAGCGCGGTCGCTGCTCTACCGCGAGTGGCTGGTCACCAACGGCCTGGGCGGTTATGCGTCGGGGACCTTGGCGGGCATCCCGACGCGGCGCTATCACGGCACGCTGGTGGCGGCGCTGCCGGCGCCCGTCGGACGGACGCTCATGCTGGGGCAGATCTACGAGGTTTTGCGCCTGGCCGACGGCCGCATCGTGCGCCTGGACGCCGAGCCGCAGGACCTGGCGCGGCCGGCGGCGGCCGCGGCGGCGATCGGCGCCGGCCGCTTGCGCGAATTCCGCCTGGTGGCCGGGCTGCCGATCTGGCAGTACGAAGTGGGCGAATACCGGATCGAAAAGCGCATCTTTCTGGGCCACTTGCAGAACACCGCCTACGTGCTCTACCGCATGGTCGCCGGGCCGGAGACGCTGCGCCTGGAGGTGCATCCGACGGTGCACTTCCGCCCCCACGACGCGCCGGTGTCGACGCCGCTCGGGCCGCCCTACGTGCTGACCGCGACCGAGGACCGCTACGAGCTCTGCTCGGGCTGGCCGGGGCTGCCGCCGCTGCGTCTGTGGCTGGGCGGCACCAACGCCAGCTTCACCGTCGCCGGCCGCACCCTGGCCGGCGTGCGCTACGAGCTGGAGGCGCGCCGCGGCTACGACTCGGTGGGGGACCTATGGAGCCCCGGCCACTTTGCCGCCGACCTCGCCCAGGGCGAGGAGGCCGGCCTGGTGGCATCGACCGAACCGTGGGACACCTTGCGCGCGCTGGCGCCGCGCGAGGCGCTGGCGGCCGAGATGGAGCGCCGCGAGCGGCTGCTGGCGCAGGCCGATCCGCGGGCGCAGGCGGGCACCCCGGCCGAGCTGGTGCTGGCGGCCGACCAGTTCGTCATCACCCCCGGCCGCAGCGAGGATGCGGCGCGGGCGCGCGCCGCGGGCGACGAGGCGCGCAGCGTCATCGCCGGCTATCACTGGTTCACCGACTGGGGCCGCGACACCATGATCAGCCTGGAAGGGCTGACCCTGCTCACCGGCCGCCAGGCGGAGGCGGGGTGGATCCTGCGCACCTTCGCCCGCCACGTGCACGACGGGCTGATCCCCAACCTCTTCCCGGAAGGCAATCGCGAAGGGCTGTACCACACCGCCGACGCCTCGCTGTGGTTCTTCCACGCCGTCGACCGCTACGTCACCCTCACCGGCGACCGGGACACGCTGGAGCTGCTGCTGCCGACGCTGCGCGACATCGTGGAGCATCACGTCGCGGGGACGCTCTTCGGCATCCACGTCGATCCCGCCGACGGCCTGCTGCACGAGGGCGCCCCCGGCTACCAGCTGACCTGGATGGACGCCAAGGTGGGGGATTGGGTGGTGACGCCGCGGCGTGGCAAGCCGGTGGAGATCAACGCCCTGTGGTACAACGCCCTGCGCCTGCTCGCCGGCTGGCTGCGGCAGGAGGGGCCGGAGAGCGTCGGTGCCGCCGAACCTGGCCCTGCCGCCGCCGGCGCCGATCGAGATGGCGAGCTGGCCACGGTCGAGCCGCTGGCGCACGGCCAGGCGGCGCGCCTCGACCGCCTGGCGGAGCAGGCGCGCACATCGTTCAACCGCCGCTTCTGGAACGCCGCGCGGGGATTCCTGTATGACGTGGTGGACGGCGAGCACGGCGACGATCCGGCGTGCCGGCCCAACCAGATCTTTGCCCTGTCGCTGCGCCACCCGGTCCTGGCCGAGGAGCACTGGCGGCCGGTCGTCGAAACCGTGCGGAGCCGCCTGCTGACGCCGCTCGGCCTGCGCTCCCTCGCCCCCGGCGAGCCCGACTACAAGCCGACCTACGACGGCGACCTGCGGGCGCGCGACGCCGCCTACCACCAGGGGACGGTGTGGGCGTGGCTGATCGGCCCCTTCGTCGACGCCTGCCTGCGCACCTATCCCCAGGACGCCGCCGCCGCGCACGCCCTGCTGCAGGGCTTCGCGCCGCACCTGAGCGAAGCCTGCCTGGGCACCATCAGCGAGGTCTTCGACGCCGAGCAGCCGTGGCTGCCGCGCGGCTGCGTCGCCCAGGCCTGGAGCGTCGCCGAGGTGCTGCGCGCCTGGCTGCGCACCCTGCCCGCCGCCGCGGCGGAACCGGCGGTCTAGGCCAGCTTGTCGACTGGCACCCTCGGGCGAGGAGGGCTGCAACCAGATGTATCCCTTTTCGAAAACGATCGGAACATCGCGACGCCGTGGTAGCGAGGCCGAAAAGTTCCCGCTTCTTTCCTGATCAAGGGAACAAATGGGCCATGGGCGAACATGAAGCCTGCCCAAAGGTCCCTGAAAGTAGCTATAAGTTACCGATGTCGATCTCCGCAACTTATTGTGCCAACTGGACTTAAGACGTGAACGCCAGTACATTCGCGGAATGTGGAGCAAGGCCGACTTCGGACAGGCGATCGTGTTCATAGCCGAGAAGCTGGGACTGAATCAAAAGAAGCTGGCCAGCGCTCTGCACGTCAAACCCAAGACGATCTCTGCCTGGAAGCGCGGCGATCGGCGGCCCAATCGCGGCGCCATGCAGGCGCTCCCCGATCAGCTGAAGTGCACCATGGCTGAGCTCGAATCCATCGCGGCCTACCATTCCCTGTGGCGCGACGAGATGAAGGGCAGGAAAGGCCGCCGCGCCGAAGGGACCACTCGCCAGGTCCCTGCCGATATGATCAGCGAACCCTCTGTCGAGTTTCATCTGGACGATGAAGATTGGGAGCGCCGATTTGGCCGCGCCGTGGCCGCGGTGGCTCGCGTTTGGGAGGAACGGCACTGGGCGAAGGGTCCGCCGCCGCCGGGTGCGTCCGATGTGTAGGTGTCCCGGCAGCGGCTTGCTATTGCGCCGGGCGGCCGGGCGAGGCTGCTGTTCTACAGCACGCCGGCCTTGAGGCCGGCGAGCAGCAGGAGCAGGACGCTTTGGGCGTCCTGGTGGGCGCGAGCGGGGGGCAGGGTGGCGGCCTGGCGGATGGCGTGCGGTTCGACGAAGCGGGACATGGCGGCGCGCAGGGCGGTGACGGCGGCGCCGGCGTCGGCGACGACGAACTCGCCGGTCTGGATGCCGTCCTGGACGATGCGGGACAGGTGGCGGCGGTTCTCGGCCAGGTGGTCGTCGATTACTTCGCGCGCCTCTTCGCCGGCGGCGTAGTAGGCGGCGAACAGCTCGGGGTCGTCCAGGACCTTGCGGCGCTTGGCATCGGCGAGGGCGAGAAACCAGGATTGCAGACGCTCGGCAGCCGGGCCCGGACGCTCGGCGATCGCAGCCAGCGGCGCGGTGATGGTGCCGAGCCACCGGCGCACCAGGGCGTCGCGCAGCGCTGCCTTGCTGGCGAAATGGCGGTAGACGTTGGCGTGGCTCATGCCCAGCGAGCGCGCCACGTCCACCACCGTGAGCTTGTCGACGCCGTGCTGGCGCAGCTGCCGCTCGGCGGCATCCAGGATGCGCTCGTGAGCGCGGGTCAGGGTGCCGGCGGCGGTTTCCGTCACATTTTCCAACTGCTAGCTGCGCTGGCCATCCAGGCCGGCCATCGCTTGGGCGGGGTAGCGGTCACCGGCCACGGCGCCGGTGGGGACGGCGCCTTCGATGCTCGCCAGGTCGGCGGGGGTGAGCTCCAGGTCCACGGCGGCCAGTGCGTCTGCCAGCTGGCGGCGGTGGCGGGCGCCCGGGAGGGGCACCACGTCCTGGCCGCGGGACAGGACCCAGGCTAACGCGAGCTGGCCGGCGGGCACGCCGCGCGCCTGCGCCACGTCTTCCAGGGCGGCGACCAGCTGCAGGTTGCGTTCAAGGTTGGCGCCCTGGAAGCGCGGGAAGCCGGCGCGGAAGTCGCCGGCGGCGCGCGGCTGCGCGGCGGCGGCGCGCGCTCCGACCAGTCCGCGCCCGTAGACGCCGTAGGCGACCAGCGCGATGCCCAGCTCGCGCAGGGTGGGCAGGGTCTCGGCTTCGACGCCGCGGCTGAACAGCGAATATTCGATCTGCAGCGCGGCGATCGGGTGCACGGCGTGAGCGCGGCGGATGGTGGCGGCCGAGACTTCGGAGATGCCGATGTGGCGCACGTAGCCCGCCTGCACCAGGTCGGCGACCGCGCCGATGGTGTCTTCGATCGGCACGTTGGGATCGACGCGCGCCGGTTGGTAGAGGTCGAGATAGTCGGTGCCGAGACGCTGCAGCGAGTAGGAGACGAAGCTCTTCACCGCCGCCGGCCGGCCGTCGAAGCCCAGGAACGCTCCCTTGGGATCGCGCTGGGCGCCGAACTTGACCGAGATGAAGGCGCGCTGGCGGCGCTCGCCCTTGAGCGCTTCGCGCAGCAGCAGCTCGTTGTGGCCCATGCCGTAAAAGTCGCCGGTGTCCAGCATGGTGATGCCGGCGTCGAGCGCGGCGTGGATCGTGGCGATGCTCTCGGCTTCTTCGGCGGGGCCATAGCCGCCGGACATCCCCATGCAGCCCAGCCCCACCGCCGAGACGGTCGGCCCGTTTTTACCCAGCTGTCGTGTTTGCATCGGTTCACCTCCTGGTGTCAGGGCGGTGAGCATGGCAGAGGCCATGACGAATTACAAGTTTTGTCATTTGTCACTAGAGTGATTGTGGTGGTGGTCACGGATGGTGCGGCGAGTCGAGGCGACGGCTCAGGAGCAGTTCCGGCCCGAGCGGACCCGGCGGATGGAAGAAGGCGGCCAACTGTTCGATCCCGTCGACCAGCCGCGGTCCGGGCCGGCTGAAGCAGCCGTTGGCGTCGACCGGATGCACGCGCCCCTGGCGCACGGCGCGCAGCGCCTGCCAGTGGGGCTGGCCGGCAGCCAGCGCCACCTGCGCGGCGGCGCCGGCGGCGTCGTAGCCACAGGGCATGGCGACGATGACGTCGGGGTCGAGGCGGGCGACGTCGTCCCAGCTCAGCCGGGCCGAGTGCTGGCCGGGGGAGGCTGCCACGTCGATGCCGCCGGCGGCGGCGATCATCTCGGGTACCCAATGGCCGCCGGCAAAGGGAGGGTCCAGCCATTCCATCGCCAGCACGCGCGGCCGCGGCCGTCCGGCGACCCGCATCCGCACCGCCGCCAGGCGGTCGCGCAGCGACCCGACGAGCGCCGCGGCGGCGGCGGCATACCCCGTCCGTTTGCCGATCAGCTGAATGTCGGCGAACACCCCGGCGAGCGAGGTGGGGTCGAGCGACAGCAGATCCGGACAGCGAGGAAGCGGAGCCGTGGCGGTCGCCACCTGGTCGGTCGAAACCGCGCACACCGGGCACAGCTCCTGGGTGACGATGAGGTCCGGCGCCAGCTCGGCGATGCGCGCCTCGTCGAGGGCGTACAGGCTGGCGCCGCTCGCCAGCTGCGCGCTGACGGCCCGGTCCACCTCGGCGGCTCCCAGCCCGGCGGGCAGCGCGCTGCCCGTCAGCACCGGCAGCCGGCGCGCCGCGGGCGGAAAGTCGCATTCGTGGCTGACGCCGACGACGCAATCGCCGGCGCCCAGCGCAAACAGGATCTCGGTCGCGTTGGGTACCAGTGACACGATGCGCAGCGCGGGTGCCGGCGCCGCGGTCTGGCGCCGCCGGCAGTCGGTGGCCGCAGCGGTCGCGGCGGCTGTAGCGGTCGCGGAGACTACGATGACGGTTGCGGTGGCTGCGGCGTTAGCGGCAGTCGCAGCGGCTGTAGCAGTTGCGGGGATCGCGCCGGCGCGCGTTGTGCCCGACGCGGCCGCAGGGCCGGTGGTCGCTGCGGCCTTGGGACGTTTGGGGATGAGAGGGGGAAGATCGGCCAGCTCGGCCGGAAGGGTGGCCCAGGCCACGGTGTCGCCGGTCCTCACGTCGCCGCCGATCAGAACCTCGGCAAAGGCGCCGCCGCGCCAGGGAAGGGACATGGCGCGCCGGAGGCCGGGGAACGCCTGGTCCATGCGCTCGCAGGGGCGCGTTTCGCCCACTACGCGCAGCAGGGCTTCGCCCAGACGCAGCAGGCGCCCGCGGCTATCGGCCAGCGGCAGGCCGGAGATCAGGATGTTGGCGCGCCGCGCGGCAGGGGACAGGGGGAGGCCGCCCAGCTCGTCCATCATTTCGGCCCATCGCTCTTCTTCGATAAGCGTCACCTGGCGGCGCCCGCGCTGGTCGGCATTGCCGTGCACGCCGCGGCCGGCGACCAGCGTGATGCGCGCCGCCGCATCCATCGGCCCCAGCTTGGCACGCTTGACCCACATCGCCAGCACGGCGCCAACCGACGCGGCAGCGCCGGCGACCACGCCCGCGGCCGCAACGCGGCTGGCATCGTCAGCGTGCTCCACGTCGCTTTGCCAGCCGATCTCGCACCTCCCAGCGGTTGCGATGTAACCGTTCCCGGACCAGTCTAGCCCACCATCGCTCAGCCCGGAACCATCCCGCGTCCGCGCACCAAGCGGCCTGGCGCCACTGCAGTCCCGATCGCAGGACGAACCGCGCGCATTCGGCTACACTCGAAGTATGTCCGGCACTGGCCACTCACCCCGGGGTCCCTCTGCGCTTCCGGTAGGCGGTATCCGGCGCATCTCGCGCCGACCTGAAGGGCAGGACGTCATCCGTGACGTCGCGATTTTGCAGTGCACGATCAACGAGCTGCGTGGCGCGGCTCTCGTGCCGAAAGGCGTGTACCGTTTCCTCAGCCACGCGGAGGCAGATGCGTGGATGATGCGGCAGATGGCGTCTACTCACGCGCGCCGGTCCTCCAAGACCTCCTGACGCTCTGTGCGGCCCTCAACCGCACGGTCCAGGGCGTCGAGATCCCTGTGGCCAGCAAAGAGCTGCTGATCCGCATGAAGGATACTGTCCGGCCGAGCGACGCGGCCGACGTGGCTTTTCTTCGTCTGCGGATCGAGGAAGGCAAACACCACGGCAAGCAGTGAACAAGGCGCTGGGCGAGGCGCCTGCCTTGCCCTGACCGAGCCTGGCTGTGCTGGCTTTGATGGCCGCTAAGGGTCGGTGCTGACGGGCACCTGGCGGGTGATGGGGGGGAGGCAGCGCCGGTCGTCGCAGAGCTGGTAGGTGAGCTCCAGGTGTGCGGTGGCGGGTGGTGCGGCATCTGGGTGCGGGCGCAGCTGGCCGGTGATCTCGACGTGGCCGGTGTAGAGGGCGAGGGGTTGGGCGCCGAAGGGGGTCTGGCGGGGGGCGCCGGCTGGATAGACCACCTGCTGGAGCTGGGCGCCGGTGGCTGCCAGGGTGGTGGCCATCAGGTAGGGCTCGGTGGCCGGGTTTGCCTGGACGTGCCAGCCGGGGGCGATGTCGAGCGCCAGCTGGAAGGGGCGCCAGGCGGGCTGGCCTTCGCTGGATGCGGTTGCTGCGGCTGCGGGGGCGATGGCGAGCGACAGGCGGACGTGCTGCTCGCTTTCGTGCTGCAGCATGTCGATCGAGCCGCCGGTGGCTTCGCGCTGGTGGGCGGCTTCCTGGCGTGCCGGGGGGCCGCCGTGGAAGCGGCGGGCGGCGACGGCGAGCATGCGGACGGCTTCGGGGTGCTGCTCGGCCAGCATGCCGAAGGCGCACAGGGCGGCGTGGGCACGGTCGCGCCAGGGGGTGGCGTCGGCTCCTGCGGGGCGGCGCGCGGCCAGGGTGACGAAGTTGAGGATGCCGACGGCGTTGGCGGCGGGCAGGGCGCCGTCGAAGGGGTCCTTGCTGCGGAACAGCAGGTCGGGGCTGGCGGCGGCGACGAACCAGCCGCCGGCGGCCGGGTCGGCCAGACGCGCTTCCTGCTCGCCGGCCAGGTCGGCCGCGGCGTCCAGCCAGCGGGCGGCGCCGGTCGCGCGGTGGAGGGCGAGCAGGCCGCGCACCAGGAAGACGTAGTCCGCCAGGTAGGCGGGGATGCGGGCACGGCCCTGGCGCCAGACGTGGAGCAGCGGGCCGCCCGGCGGCCGCATGGCGCGCAGCACGAAGTCGGCGGCTCGTTCCGCCTGGGCGACGATGGCCGGCTCTTGCAGCAGCCGCCCCGCCGTGGCCAGGCCGGCGATGGCGATGCCGTTCCAATCGGCCAGGATCTTGTCGTCGGTGGCGGGCCTTGGGCGCTGGCCGCGCACGGCCAGGCAGCGCTGGCGCAGGGCGGCGACCTCGGCGATCAGCTCTTCGGGCGGCAGGCGGCGGCGGCTGGCGGTCTGGTCCCAGCGCTCGGGCTGGTGCAGGACGTAGGCGTCTTCCTCGAAAAAGGGCGGGCCTTCGTAGCCCAGGAGCGGCGCCGCGAAGGCGGCGTCTTCTTCGCCCAGGGCGGCGTCGAGCTGGGGGCGGGTCCAGACGTAGCAGGCGCCTTCGTGGCCGCCGGTTTCGGCGTCGATGGCGCTCCACAGGCCGCCTTCGGGCGCGGTCATTTCGCGCTCCAGGAAGGCGGCGGTTTCGCGGGCGACGCGGGCTGCCTGGAGGTCGCCGGTGCGGGCGTGCTCGCGGGCGTAGAGCTCGAGCAGGAAGCCGTTGTCGTAGAGCATCTTTTCGAAGTGCGGCACCTTCCATTCGCGGTCGGTGGCGTAGCGGTGGAAGCCGCCGCCCAGCTGGTCGTAGATGCCGCCGCGCGCCATGGCGTCCAGGGTTGCCGCCAGCATGTCGCCGGCGTCCTGCCGCTCGCTGGCCATTTCCAGCAGCAGCAGGAGATTGGCCGGGGTGGGGAACTTGGGGGCGCCGCCGAAGCCGCCCCAGGTGTGGTCGAAGCGGCGCGCCAGCGAATCGACGGCGCGCCAGGCGCTGCCCGCGCCGGGCGGCTCGGTCGCCGGCTGGACGCGATCTTCGAGGAAGCGGCTCATCGCCTGCGCCACCTCCTGGGCCTGCTCTTCGACTTCGGCGCGGCGCTCCGTCCAGGCGTCGGCCAGGTCGGTGAGGACGTTGGCGAAGCCAGGGCGGCCGTGGCGGTCGTCGGGCGGAAAATAGGTGCCGGCAAAGAAGGGCTTGAGGTCGGGGGTGAGGAACAGCGAATTGGGCCAGCCGCCCTGTCCGGTGAGGATCTGGGTGGCGGTCATGTAGATTTCGTCCAGGTCCGGCCGCTCTTCGCGATCGAGCTTGATGTTGACGAATTGGCGGTTCATCGCCGCGGCGACGCGCGCATCGGAGAACGATTCGCGCTCCATCACGTGGCACCAGTAGCAGGTGGAGTAGCCGACCGACAGAAAGATCGGCCGGTCTTCGCGGCGCGCGCGCTCCAGGGCTTCTTCGCCCCAGGGGTACCAGTCGACCGGGTTGTGCTGGTGCAGCAACAGGTAGGGGCTGCTCTCGCCAGCAAGGCGGTTGGTGCCGCCCTGCGCATTGTGCTCGCTCATCGCGCCGCTCCTTGCCCGCCGTCCCCGTCGCCTCCGGGCGCGGCGACAACGGGCCGCGCGCAGTCTATCAGCCGCGATCCGCGCGCCGATCGCCGTCGATCTGCATCACCGCCATCACCGCGCGCGGACCGCGCCGGGCGCGGCGGCCTCGGCGCGCGGCAGGTGCGACAGCCGGTGGTGTACTATTAAAGAGGCGCCATGGACCGGTTTGCGCAGCACCCACCCCTTCCATTACGGCGGCGTCTCGCCCTGAGCCTTTGCGTCGTCGGGTTGCTGGCGGTGCTGCCGGCCTTCGCCGCGGCGCGGGCAGCGGCGCCGGTGCCGGCGCTTCCGCCGCATCCGGCGCTCGCTCCGCTCCCTCCCACCGCCGCGAGCGCCGCGCCGGCGCCGCGGGTCGTCGTGGTGCGGCTGGACACGTTCATTCAACCGGTGGCGGCGGCGGTCTTGCGATCGGCGATTGCGCGCGCGGATCGCGAGCGCGCGGCGGCGGTGGTGGTGGAGCTGGATACGCCGGGCGGCTTGATGACGACGATGCACCAGATGACCGAAGACATCCTGGCGGCGCGGACGCCGGTGGTGGTGTACGTGGCGCCCAGCGGCGCGCGGGCGGCTTCGGCGGGGTTCTTCCTGCTGATGGCGGCGGACGTGGCGGCGATGGCTCCGGGCACCAACACGGGCGCGGCGCATCCGGTGGGCGCGGGCGGCCAGACGATCGCGGGCACGGAAGGCGACAAGGTCGAGCAGGACGCCGCCGCAGCGATCCGCTCGCTGGCGGCGCGCAACGGTCGCGACGTGGGGCTGGCCGAATCGGCGGTGGCGGCCAGCCGCTCGTGGAGCGCCGGCGAGGCGCTGGCGGCGCGGCTGGTGGACGTGCTGGCGCCGGACGTGCCCGACCTGCTGCGGCAGCTGGACGGCAGGAGCGTCCACAAGCAGGGGGGCGTGCAGGTGCTGCACACCGCGGGCGCGACGGTGATCGCGGTGGCGATGACGCCGGGCCAGCAGGTGCTGGCGGCGGTGGCGCACCCCGAGCTGGCGTACATGCTGCTGATGCTGGGCGGCGTCGGCCTGTTCTTTGAGATCACGCATCCCGGCACGCTGCTGCCGGGCGTGGTCGGCGCCGTGGCGCTGGCGCTGGCGTTTTTCGGTCTGTCGCTGCTGGCGGCAAGCTATGCGGGCGCGGCGCTGATCCTGTTGGGGATCGGCCTGTTCGTGGTCGAGCTGAAGGCGGGCGGCCACGGCGCGTTCGCGCTGTCGGGGGCGGCGGCGCTGGTCACCGGGTCGGTGCTGCTGTGGAGCGGCCCCGAATCGGGGCTGTGGCTGCCGACCGGATGGATCGTGCTGGGCACCCTGCTGACCTTGGCGGCGGTCGGCGCGGCGCTGGTGGCGGCGCGGCGGGCGCGCCGGCGGCCGGTGCGCACCGGCGCCGAAGGGCTGGTGGCCGAGCGGGGCGTGGCGCGCTCCGACCTGCGCCCGACCGGCAAGGTGTTCGTGCATGGTGAGATCTGGGACGCCGCGGCGGAGCAGCCGGTGGCGTGCGGCGAAGTGATCGAGGTGGTGGCGGTCCGCGGCATGACGCTGGCGGTCCGGCCGCTGCCGGTGGCGGTGGCAGGCACGGAGCCTGGCGGAGCGCGGCCGGCATGGAGGACCTGACATGGGAGCGGAGATGCCGATGATCCCGTTTGGCTTCATTTTCCTGGTGGTGGTAGGCATCTTTCTGCTCTCCCGCTGGGTCAACGTGCTGCAGGAGTGGGAGCGCGCCGTGACGTTCTTCCTGGGGCGCGCCTCGCAGCACCCGCGCGGCCCCGGCGTGGTGTTCATCTACTGGCCCTTCGAGCGCATGGTGCGGGTGGATCTGCGCACCCTGGTCCTGGAGGTGCCGCCGCAGGACGTCATCACCCGCGACAACGTATCCATGAGAGTGAGCGCCGTCGTCTACTTCCGGGTGGTCAACCCGGTGCGGTCGGTGATCGAGGTGGGCAACTACCTGGATGCCACCCGCCAGCTGGCGCAGACCACCCTGCGTTCGGTCCTGGGCCAGGCCGACCTGGACGAGCTGCTGTCGTCGCGCGATCGGCAGAACGCCCGCCTGCAGGAGATCATCGACGCCCACACCGATCCCTGGGGGGTGAAGGTGGCGATGGTCGAGGTCAAGCAGGTGGACCTGCCGCAGGAGATGCAGCGCGCCATGGCCCGCCAGGCGGAAGCGGAGCGCGAAAAGCGCGCTAAGATCATCCATGCGGCCGGCGAGCTGGAGGCGTCGACCAAGCTGAGCGAAGCTGCCGACGTGATGGCGAAGAACCCGGTGACCCTGCAGCTGCGCTACCTGCAGACCCTGACCGAGATCTCGGCGGAGAAGAACTCGACCATTCTCTTCCCAGTGCCGATCGAGATGATGAAAAGCTTCCTGGGGCATCATTCCGAATGACGACAGACATCGAACGCGGCGGCCTCGACGTGGGCGGAGCCCACGAGCCCAGCTACTACGAGATTGCGCTCACCAACCGCCAGGTGATGGTGGCCTTCGTGGTGCTGCTCGTCTGCGTGGTGGCGGCCTTCCTGGCGGGCGTCTGGCTCGGCCGCGAAAGCGCCGTGCGCGCTCAGGAAAAGCTCACCCTGCTGACGCGCGGCGCGGCCGCCGGCGTGCCGGGCTCCGACGCCGGCTCCGACAAGGAAAAGCCGGAAGGGCAGGCGCTGCAGGAATTCAAGTTCTTCGCCGATTCCCGCCACCGGTCGGCCGAAGCGGGCGCCTCGCCCACGTCGCGCAACGGTGGCAATGGCGGTAACGCGGGCAACGGCGGCACCGCCGGAAACACCGCGGCGGCAAACGGTGACGACTCCGCGGCGCTGGCTGCGGGCGGCGCCGGTGACGACGGCAACGCCGTCACCCCCGGCGCCAACCGGGCCGCGCCGGCGCCCGCCAAGGCCGGCGCCGGCCGCGCCCCCGGCGCCGCGGCCTTCCCGCCGTCGTCCGCGTCGCCCCCGGCGAACAACGTCGCCGCCCCCGCCGGGCGTCCCGGCCAGGCGGGGCGCTCCGGCTCCGCCTCCGCCGCCAGTCCGGCCGCGGCGCAAAAGACCGCCAAGGCCGCGCCTGCCGCGGCGCCGGCCGGCGAAGGTGAAACGCAGTCCGCCGCGGCCGACAACGGCGGCGACGTGGTGCGGCCCCGCCAGCTGCCCGACGGCGGTGGCCGCGCCGCCGCGTCCCCCGCAGGCGGCAGTGACAAGGCGGCGGGCGGCGAGGTGGTGATCCAGGTCTTCTCGTCGGCCGACAAGGAGCAGGCGGACCGGGTGAAGGACGGCCTGGTGGAACACGGCTTTGCCGCCTTCCTGTCGCCGATCGACAAGGACGGGCAGACCATGTACCGGGTGCGCATCGGGCCGTTCGCCAATCGCGCCGCCGCCGAGCCGGTGGCGGACAAGGTGCGCAAAGAGCAGAAGCTGGACACCTGGATCACGCCCAAGTGATCGCCGGCGATTCCGGCGGCGCACGCGGCCGCCGTCTTGCCTGGCTGGCCCTGGCCGCCGCGGGCGGTGTGGTGTGGGGGCTCTCCTTCCAGCGCACGCCCCTGGGTCTGGGAGCGTGGCTCACCCTGGTGCCGCTGCCGCTGCTGCTGGGCGCCCGCCGCGCCGGGTGGCTGGGCTTCGTGCACGGCCTGGCGGCCTGGGAGACGTCGCTCTACTGGATCGTGCCGACGCTGACCCACTTCGGCAGCCTGTCGGTGCCGCTCGCCGTGCTGCTGGCCACTGTCCTGGCAGCGTTCCTGGCGCTGTTCCACGCCGTCTTCGGCTGGTTGGGCGCGCCGCTGTGGCGGCGCTGGCGGGCCGGCGGCGGCCTGGCGCCGCTGCTGCTCGGGCTGCCGGCGCTGTGGGTGGCGCTCGAGTGGCTGCGCACCTACTTCATCGGCGGCTTCCCGTGGAACCTTTCGGCGTACGCCTGGATCTCGGTCCCCGGCGCGCTGCCGGTGTCGGCGCTCATCGGCGCCTACGGCGTCTCGTTCCTGGTGATGCTGATGGCGGTGGGCATCGCCGCCTGGGCGGTGCTGCTGGTCGAGCGCCGGCCGCGCGCCTGGGTGCCGCTGATCGCGGCGGTGGCCGCGCCGCTGATGCTGCTGCCGGCGGCCGCCCGCTGGAGCCTGCCGCGCGCCGCCGTCGAGCGGCTGCGCGCCGCCTATGGCGGGATCCCGGTGAGCCTGCTGCAGCCCAACGTCGCCGACCAGGTCGGCTTCGACGCGCGCCAGGCGCTGGCCGACTACCGCAAGGTCGCCGAGATGTCGTACGCCGCCTGCAAGCCGGGGGTGCTGGTGGTCTGGCCGGAGAGCGCCGGCTGGCCCTTGGAATACCACCGCGACGCCATGCTCGACCGCGACCTGGAAGCGATGGTGGGGCGCGGCTGCGGCGTGCTGTTCAATACCGACACCCCTGTCGGCGCCGGCTCCGAGCAGGCCTACAACTCCGCCATCCTGCTGGCCCCCGACGCGGCGCCCCAGCGCTACGACAAGCGCCACCTGGTGCCCTTCGGCGAGTACGTGCCGTTCGAAAAGGTGCTGTTCTTCGCCAAGACGGTGGCGCGCAACGTCGGTCAGTTCAAGCCGGCGGAGCGCCTGACCCTGCTGCACTGGCGCGCCGAGGCGCTGGGGCCGGCGATCTGCTACGAAGTGGTGTTTCCCGAGGAGACCGCGGCGCTGACCCGCGCCGGGGCGTCGATGCTGGTCTCGGTGGTCAACGACGGCTGGTACGGCGACACCGCCGCCCCCTGGCAGCACCTGCGCGCCGCCCGCTTTCGCGCCGCCGAAAACCGCCGGCCGATGCTGCGCGCCGCCATCACCGGCGTGTCGGCGGTGATCGCGCCGGACGGCTCCGTCCTGGGCCAGCTGGAAGTCGGCCGCGAAGGGGTGCTGCGGGCGCAGGTGGCCGGCGAGCGCTGGCTCTCCCCCTACGCCCGCTGGCCCTGGCTGCCGCCGCTGGCCTGCACCCTGGGCGCCCTGTGGGCGGTGGTCGCGTCTCGCCGCTATACTTCCCGACCGAGGAGTTGACCATCATGCTCGCCAGCCCCGTCCAGCAGCGCATGGAGCGCCTTTCCGAACAGATCACCAACCTCCGGGGGTATCTTTGACGAGACCGGCCTGGAGCGCCGGCTGTCCGAGATCGACTCTCAGATGGAAGCGCCGGGCTTCTGGGACAGCCCGGCCGGTAACGCGCCGCTGCTGCGCGAGCGCCGCGACCTGGAGCGCCGCCTAGCGACCCTCAAGCGGCTGCGCGCCGACGCCGGCGAGCTGGCGGCCTGGGACGAGCTGCGCGCCGCCGACCGCGAGGCGGTCGAAAACGATCCCGACCTGGAGAGCTTCCTGGTGCGGGTGGCGACGGAGCTGGACCGGCTGGAGCTGGAGCTCAAGCTGTCCGGTCCCGACGACGACAAGAACGCCATCGTCGCCATCCATCCCGGCGCCGGCGGCACCGAATCGCAGGATTGGGCCGAGATGCTGCTGCGCATGTACCTGCGCTGGGCCGAGCGCGACGGCTTCGACGTCGAGATGCTGGATCGCCAGGAGGGCGACGAAGCGGGCCTCAAGAGCGCCACCTTCGCCGTGCGCGGCCCCAACGCCTACGGCTATCTGAGCGGCGAAGCCGGCGTGCACCGGCTGGTGCGCATCAGCCCCTTCGACTTCCAGGCGCGCCGCCACACTTCGTTTGCCTCGGTGGACGTCTATCCGGAAGTCGACGACACGGTGGTGATCGACATCGCCGACAAGGACCTGCGGGTGGATACCTTTCGCTCCTCCGGCGCCGGCGGCCAGCACGTCAACAAGACGGAATCGGCGGTGCGCCTGACCCACCTCCCGTCCGGCATCGTGGTGTCCTGCCAGAACGAGCGCAGCCAGATCAAGAACCGCGCCATGGCGATGAAGATCCTGCGCTCGCGGCTCTACGACCGCGAGATGCAGAAGCGCGCCGCCGAGCAGGCGGAGCGCGAAGGCAAGAAAAAAGACATCGGCTGGGGCAGCCAGATCCGCAGCTACGTGCTGCACCCCTACCGCATGGTCAAGGACCACCGCACCGGTGCGGAAGTGGGCGATGCCGACCGCGTGCTGGACGGCGACCTGGACCCCTTCATCGAAGCCTGGCTCAAGGGCCAGATGGCCGCCGGGTCGCCGCAGGGCGACGGCGCCGATCTCCCCTGACCGGGTGGCGGCCGACGTGGGCGTGGGCGAACCGGTGAGCAGCGCGACGGCGACGGCGGCGGCGGCAACAGCTGCGGCAGCGCCGGGCGGGCCGGGGCTGTCGCCTGGCCCGGCACTCCCGGCAGGTCGCGACGCGGCGGCGCGGTGGCCGCGGATCGACTTTGTGTCGCCGCTGCCGCCGGTGCGTTCGGGCATCTCCGACTACAGCGTCGACCTGCTGCCGGGCCTGGCGGCGCTGGCCGACGTGCGGGTCATCCACCTGCCGGACCAGCCGGTGGCGCCGGAGGTCGCGGCGGCGTGGCCCAGCGCCGGCATCGCCGCGGTGGGTATGGCGGAGGGTGGCGCCAGGCTGCCGCTCTACCAGATGGGCAACAACCGCTACCACGAGGCGGTCTACCAGCTGGCGCTGGCGCACCCCGGCGTGTTGACGCTGCACGACGTGGTGCTGCACCACCTGCTGCTGGACGTGACGCTGGGGCGCGGCGACTTTTACGGTTACAAGGAGCGGCTGGGGCGCGACCACGGCTGGGTGGGCGAAGCCGCGGCGGTGGCCAAGCGCTGGGGCGCCTACGGCGACGCGCCGATCTTTGCGCTGCCGGCCCACCGCACGGTGCTGCGCCGCCAGCGCGGCGTGCTGGTGCACAGCTCCTGGGCCGCCGCCCTGGTGCGCGAAGAAGACCCGGACCTGCGGGTGCGGGCGGTGCCGATGGGGGTGCCGCTGCCGCCCGCCGCCGACCCGGCGGCGGGGCGCGCGCTGCGCCAGCGCCTGGGCCTGCCGGCGGGCGTGCCGGTGCTGGGCTCCTTCGGCTTCCAGACGCCGATCAAGCGCACCGTGCAGGCGATCGCGGCGCTGGCGGCGCCGGGGCTCGAGCGCGTGCACCTGCTGGTGGTGGGCGAAGAGGCGCCGGGCACCGGCCTGTGGGAAACCGCCCGCCGCGCCGGCGTCGCCGACCGCGTGCGCATCCTGGGTTACCTGCCGTTCGCGGAGTTTGCGGCGGCGATCGCCGCCACCGACCTGTGCCTCAACCTGCGCTATCCGACCGCCGGCGAAACCTCGGCTTCGCTGCTGCGCGTGATGGCTGCCGGCCGCCCGGCCATCGTCTCCGACTACGCCCAATTCGCCGAGCTGCCCGACGCCATCGCCATCAAGGTGCCGCTCACCGCCGCCGCGGACGACGCCGCGGGGCTGGCGGCGCTGCTGGCCGCCCGCCTGGGCGGCCTGGGCGGCGGCGAAGGCGCCGGCGGCACGGCTGCCGCCGACGCCCGCGAGCGCCTGCGCGCCATGGGCGAGGCGGCGCGCGAGCACGTGCGCCGCCACCACGACCCGCGCCTGGCCGCCGCCGCCGTCGCCGCCGCCTGCCGCGACTGGGAGCACGCGCCGCCGGTCGAAGCGCCGGACTCCGCTGCCGCCACCGCGACCGCGGCCGCCTCCGCCGACAGGGCGGTGGTGGAGAGTTGGTGGCGCGACAGCGCGCCGTCGTCATCGTCATCGTCATCGTCGCCGGCGCCGCCGCTCGAGCGCCCTTCCAGCGTGGCCTGGGGGCGGCTGCCGGGCGACATCGAAGTGTCGGGCGCCGAGCTGCCGTGGCCGGAGGGGGAGCGGCGGCGGCTGGCGGTCGTGGTGCGCAACCGCGGCTTCGCGCGGTGGCTGGCGGGCGGCCGCGGTCCCGGCGGCGTGGCGCTGGTGGTCAAGCTGATCGCGGCCGGCCGCGACCTGCTGGCCGACCGTGCCTGGCTGCCGCTGCCGCGCGACCTGGAACCGGGGCAGGAGGCGCGCTTCGAGCTGGACGTGCGGCGGCCGCCGGGACCCGCCGCGCCGCCGTGGCCGGCGGGCGTGACGCGGCGGCCGATCTCGCCCGAGCACATCCGCTTATGGATCGAGCCCCACCTGTTTGGCGGCGTCGGCCTGTCGCAGCTGGGAGGCCCACGATGGGAACGGGACCTGTAGCCGGGGCGCCGCGCCTGGCCGCCGCCGCCGGCCCCGGCCGCGGACGGCAGAGCGGGGCGGTGTCGGCGTCGGCGGGGATCGTGCGGCGCGAAACGCTGGCCGCCGAACCTGTGGTGACGGTGGCCGAGCCGCCGACGGGAATCGGCGAGTGGCTGAGCTGGGCGGTCCTGGCGTCGCTGCTGTTCGCGGTGCTGGTCGCGGCGGCGCTGTTCGATCGCACCGGCCGCCCGTCGCTGATCGGCGACGAGGCGACCTATGCGATGCAGGCAGCCAGCCTGGCGTGGGATTTCGACCTGAAGTACACCCGCGCCGACTACGATCGTTTTGTCGCGCAGTGGGGAGGGCCGCCCGACGGGGTGATCCTGCAGAGCAACGACGGCGGCGCGCACATCACCTACGGCAAGCCGTTCCTGTACGCCCTGGTGGTGGCGCCCTTCGTGCGGGTCGCGCCGGTGCGCGGCCCGGTGGTGGCCAACGCGCTGATGCTGGCGGCGGCCGCCCTGCTGGTGGCGCACGCCCTGCGGCAGGTGGCGGGGGCGCTGGCGCCGCTCGCGGTGGCGGTGCTGATCTTCGCCTCGGTTTCGTTTGCCTACGTGTTCTGGGTCCACGCCGACCTGTTCCTGTTCGCCGCCACCGCCGCCGGCTTCGCCCTGGCCTATGGGCGGCCGCCGGCGGTCGCGGTCTACGGCGCGGAGGGGCGCCGCTGGATGGTGCGCTGGTTCCTGGCCGGCCTGCTGCTGGCGGTGCCGGGTGCGTACCGCCCGTTCTACCTGGCGCTGCTGCTGCCGGCGGCGCTGGCGGTGCCGGCGGGAAGGCGGCTGCGCGGTCTGGGCGCGCTCGCCGCCGGCGCCCTGGCGCTGCTGCTGGTGACCGCCGTGGTGCAGCGCGCCTCCGGCGGCGGGTGGAGCGGCTACAGCGGCGAGCGGCTGGGCTTCTATCCGCGCACCGGCTACCCGGAGGTCGATTTCCCAGCCTCCGAATGGGAGACCCGGCTGCGCCGGTGGGGCAACAACTCGTGGGTGCAGGAGGGGGCGTTCGACCCCAGCCGCAGCCCGCGGCTGTGGGCCTGGAACGGGCTCTACTTCCTGCTCGGCCGCGACATCGGCGTGCTGCCGTACTTCCTGCCGCTGCTGCTGGGTATCTTTGCCTTTCGCGGCGAGCGCGGGCGATGGCTGCTGCCGCTGGCGGTGGTGGTCGCCGCCGCCGGTTTTCTGCTGGTGCGGCCGTTCAACTTCTACGGCGGCGGCGGCGCCATCGGCAACCGGTATTTTCTGCCGCTCTATCCGGCGCTCTGGTTCCTGATCGCGCGGCCGCTGCGCGCCATCCACCTGGCGCTGGTGACGGCGCTGGCGGCGCCGTTCCTGCTGCCGCTGTGGCGCCAGCCGACGGCGTTCCCGATCGGCGAAGACGGGCGCTACAACCACGTGTCGTCGCTGGCGCAGCGCCTGCTGCCCTATGAAACGACCCAGGCCACCATTCCAGGCGGCCAGGACGCCGTCCGCCACGGCCTGTGGGTGAAGCTGCTGGACCACGACGTCTGGTGGTCGTCCGCCGGCTCCGGGCTGCGGCCGCCGGTGCGCCCCGGCGGCCCCGACCAGCCGTCGCCGCCGGAGTCGACGACGCTGCGCATGGTCGGCAGCGCCGAAGCCCACCTGCTGGTCGGCACCCCCAAGCCGTTGAAGTTCCTGGCGGTCGAGCTGGACCGCCACGCGCCGGCGCGCATCGACGTCGACGGCCGCGAGCTGCGCCCGAGCGTCCTGCGCCCCGACGGCTGGGAGGTCTTCGAGGTGCCGATGCTGCGGCCGCGCGCGGTCCACCCGATGTGGTGGACGCACGACGACTACTACCTGTATCGGATCAACGTGCGCCTGGTGGGCGGCAAGCCCGTGCCGGTCGGCCTCGATCTCAGCCTGGGCGAGGACCCCGAGCACTTCGACGAAGACCTGGATCCCGACCCCGGCACGCGGGACCTCACCCCCTCATGACCCTGCCGGGCGAGCCGCAGCAGCCCAACAGCTGGATTCTGGAGGTGCGCGGCCGGCTCGCCACGCCGCCGCCGCGCCGCCTGGCGGCCAACGACCTGCGCCCGGCGTCGGTCCTGGTGCCGCTCTTCGTCGACGGCCAGGAGCTGTGGACGGTGCTCACCCGCCGCACCGCGACGCTGACCGCCCACCCCAACCAGATCGCCTTCCCCGGCGGCAGCCGCGAGCCGGGCGAGGACCCCTGGATGGCAGCGCTGCGCGAGGCGCGCGAAGAGGTCGCGATCGATCCGGCGCACGTCCTGCGCCTGGGGGAGCTGGACGAGCAGGACGTGCCCAGCGGGTTTCGCATCGTCCCCTGCGTCGGCGCCATCCCGCGCGCCTACGAGATGCACCCCAGCGAGGCGGAAACCGCCGAGATCTTCCGCCTGCCGCTGTCCGCGTTCACCAACCCCAGGTTGGCCGAGGACCGCGAGGTGGTCTACGACGGCGTGCGCCGCAGCGTCCGCATCTACCACGTCGGCAACCGCCAGATCTGGGGCGTGACGGCGCGCATCCTGCACGTGCTGCTGGCGCGGCTCGGCATGGAAAGCGCGCCCGAAGACTGAGGGAGCCCCGCCCCCGCCGACCACGCGCCGCGCTACCCGCGCCGCCAGCCGCCGCGAGCATCCCTGCCAGCCATGCCGTTCGCCGTGCCGCCCATCCGCATCCGCCGCGCCAACGCGCTGCCGCCGCGGCCGGACGCCGCCTACGTGCTGTATTGGATGATCGCGTTCCGGCGCCTGCGCTGGAACTTTGCCCTGCAGCGCGCCGTCGAGTGGGCCGAACGGTTGGGCCTGCCGCTGCTGATCTGCGAGGCGTTGCGCTGCGACTACCGTTGGGCGAGCGCGCGCCATCACCAGTTTGCCGTCGACGGCATGGCCGAGCGCATCGCCGTGCTGGGCGTCCCCGGTGACGGCGGCGCGGTCGCGCCGGTCGCCTACTACCCGTACGTCGAGCCGCGCCCCGGCGCCGGCAAGGGGTTGCTGGCCGCCCTGGCGGCGCAGGCGGCGGTGGTGGTGACCGACGACGCGCCGGTGTTCTTTTTGCCGCACATGGTGGCCGCCGCGGCGGCGCGCCTGCCGGTGGCGCTGGAGGCGGTGGACGCCAACGGCCTGCTGCCGCTGGCCGCCGTCGATCGCACCTGCGTTTCGGCCTACCAGTTCAGGCGCCTGCTGCAGCACCTGCTGCCCGAGCACCTCGCCGCGTCGCCCGCAGAAAAGCCGTTGGCGCGCCGCCTGCCGCCGTTCCCGCGCGACGCGGCCGGCCTGCCGGCGCTGCCCGCCGGCGTCCTGGGGCGGTGGCCGCCGCTGCCGCGCCAGGGGGTGGTGCTGGCCGAGCTGCCGGTCGACGCCACGGTGGCGCCGGTCGCCGGGGTCGCCGGCGGCGAGCGGCCGGCGGCGGCGCTGCTGCGCGCCTTCGTGCGCGACCGCCTGCCGCGCTACCACGACGAGCGCAACCATCCCGACGCCCCGGTGACCAGCGGCCTGGCCCCCTACCTGCACTGGGGCTGCATCTCCACCCATCACATCCTGGCCGCCGTGGCGGCGGCCGAGCGCTGGACGCCCGAACGGCTGGGCCGCACCGCCAGCGGCGCCCGCGAAGGCTGGTGGGGGATGAGCGCCGGCGCCGAAGGGTTCCTCGACCAGGTGGTGACCTGGCGGGAGGTCGGCTTCAACATGGCGGCGCGCCGCGCCGGCGACCACGAGCGCTACGAATCCCTGCCCGATTGGGCGCAGGCGACGCTCGATCGCCACAGCCGCGACCCGCGCCCCGAGCTCTACGGCCTGGACGACCTGGCCGCCGCCAACACCGGCGACGAGCTGTGGAACGCCGCCCAGCGCCAGCTGCGGCGCGAGGGCACCATCCACAACTACCTGCGCATGCTATGGGGCAAGCGGGTGCTGGAATGGTCGCCCTCGCCGCGCCAGGCGCTGGCCTGGCTGGTCGAGCTGAACAACCGCTACGCCCTGGACGGCCGCGACCCCAACTCCTACAGCGGCATCTTCTGGTGCCTGGGCCGCTACGACCGCCCCTGGGCGCCCGAGCGCCCCATCTTCGGCACCATCCGCTTCATGAGCTCGCAGAGCGCCCGCCGCAAGCTCCGCCTGGAGGGTTACCTGGCCCGCTACGGCGCCGGCAAGCAACCTGGCGAGCCAGCCGGCGCCCAGGCCCGCCTTTGCTGAAAATTCTCATACCCCCCTGGTCATCCAAACCAAACTGAGCCGCGTACACAGGATAGATCGGGATGTACCCGATCAGGACGGCCCGGGGGATCAGCCCCGTAACACCTACGCCCCGGGCCGCCCCCGTCTTCCCAGACTCGCCTCCCCGCATCGTTTTCTTCCATCTCTTGTGTTGGCACCCCGCCGGGGCGAGCGGCCCGGCGGAGCTCAACCCTTCTCCTGCTCCATCGCACCTTGGCGGCAGCCGTGCCTGCCCGCCGGATCCATCTCCGGCGCACTTGCAGCCGTGGCCGATCAATGCCGGGAGCGGTGGCGGTGGGTCGGTGCGGCGGCTTTGGCACCGCGACCTGGGTCGGTCGCGGGTGGGAGAGGTGCTTCGCCCAGCGGGATTTCCGCCGCGGCGCTCTCGGGTATCTGACTGGCCTGGGTGAGGCCGGCGTGGCGGGCCGGCTCGGTAGTAGGGGCAAGGGCGAAGAGGAACGGCACGTCGCCTTGGGCCAGCGGGACGGTGCCCGCGATGGAGCGGCCGGCGTGCACCTTGCCCAGCCTGGCGCCGGCGATGGCCAGCGAGCCCGCGAACCGGGTCAGGAAACTGTCCAGGGTCAGCACCGGGAGCAGGACCAGCGCGACGTTGTCGCCGGTGTCGGTGGTGCCGGAGGGCGACCGATCGGCGTCGGCCGGCAGCAGGTAGAGGCCGCGGAAGGCGGCGCGGCCGTTGCGGATGGGGGCCGCCAGGATGCCGGCTGCCGCGGTCCATTGATCGAGCGAGGCCTGCAGCTGCGGGATGCCGCCCGGGATGGCGGTCTGCAGCTGGCCGTTGGCCTGGTTCCTGCCGCAGTCGCCGCCGGCGATGCCGGTGCCGCCGCCGAACTCATAGCTCCAGCCGTCGACGAAGGCCTGCAGCGCGCCGTTGCCGTCCAGCGAGAAATCGATGTAGTAGGTGATCGAGCCGTCGATGTCGACGCAGAAGTCCGGCGTGCCGCTGTGAAAGGTGAACTCCAGCGTGGCCAGCAGGTGGAGGGGATCGTGGCGATTCGGATCCTTGCTGTAGTACTCCGCGTCGCGATAGGCCACCCAGCCGGCATGGATGTCGCTGGTGCGGTTCGCCTGGCTTCCCAGCTGCGCGTCGACCGTGGCCTGGGCTTGCGCGGAATCGAAGACTTCGGACAGGGCAAAGGGGATCTCGTCGTCGGGGCGCTGGGCGATCAGCAGCCGGGTGGCGCCGATGGTGGTCAATTGGTACTCGAAGTCGCCGCTCGCGGGCTGGTTGGTGTACGAGGTGGCACCCTGGAAGTCACCGGCAAACGAATAGAGCGAGAGCAAAGGCATGAGGCGTCCTCCTGTCGGTCCTGCATTGCGGGCGCGGTATGTCCCCAAGGAATCCGCCGCGAACCGGCGAATCCGCGCTGTCTTGATGCAGGCGCCTCCCGACACCATTTCGTTACATTTCGATGAGCGCATGTGCTGCCCCGGCGCCTCGCGGGGCCGCCGGAGCGGCAACGGGACCGCGCACCCTGGCGCAGCTTCGCCAGGGCCGGGCGAGCGGCTGGGCGGAGGCGGTTTGCCCCGGCGCGCGGCTGGCTTAGAATGCTGGCCGGGAGGCGCTTGGCAGGCGGGCGGGCGCCCGGTATTGCTGGACGCCACGGCTCGAAACAGCTTTCAGGGGGAGACCGCGATGACCATCAGCGAACACGCCGCAGGCAGCTCAATTGACCGCATCACCGGCTGGCTCGGCGACGAGGCGGAGTCTCTCCTGGGGTTCACCTGCAAGGGGATCCCGCGCGAGCGGCTGATGGTGCCGGGGCCGGACCACGTGGACCAGGCGTTCGGCGCCTCGGACCGCAAGCCGGCGGTGCTGGTCAACCTGCAGCGGATGTACGGCCACGGGCGGCTGGCCAACACCGGGTACCTGTCGATCCTGCCGGTGGACCAGGGCGTCGAGCATTCGGCGGCGGCGTCGTTCGCGCCCAATCCCGATTACTTCGACCCCGAAAACATCATCCGGCTGGCGATCGAAAGCGGCTGCAACGCCGTGGCCTCGACGATGGGGGTGCTGGGGTCGGTGGCGCGGCGCTATGCGCACAAGATCCCGTTCATCGCCAAGATCAACCACAACGAGCTGCTGTCGTATCCCAACAGCTTCGAGCAGATCCTGTTCGGCCAGGTGGAGCAGGCCTGGGAGATGGGCGCCGCGGCGGTCGGCGCGACGGTCTATTTCGGCAGCCCGGATTCGCACCGCGAAATCGTCGAGATCGCCGAAGCGTTCTACCACGCCCACCAGCTGGGCCTGGCGACGGTGCTCTGGGCCTACCTGCGCAACGACGCCTTCAAGAAGGACGGGGTGGATTACCACCAGTCCGCCGACCTGACCGGCCAAGCCAACCACCTGGCCGCCACCATGCAGGCCGACATCGTCAAGCAGAAGCAGGCCGACCGCAACGGCGGCTATCCGGCGCTCAAGTTCGGCAAGACCGACAAGCGGGTGTACGGCGAGCTGGTGACCGACCACCCCATCGACTGGGTGCGCTGGCAGGTGGTCAACTGCTACATGGGGCGCGCCAGCATGATCAACTCCGGCGGCGACTCGAAGGGGCAGAACGACCTGGAGCAGGCGGTGCGCACGGCGGTGATCAACAAGCGCGCCGGCGGCGCCGGGCTGATCTCGGGCCGCAAGACGTTCCAGCGCCCGCTGCGCGAGGGCGTGGAGCTGTTCCACGCCATCCAGGACGTCTTCCTCTGCCCGGAGGTGACGGTCGCCTGATCCGGCTTGAGCCCGCCTGCGCCGGCCCGCCACCCGCTCACTGCACGCGCAAGGTGGACGCGGGATCGACGTTGGTCGCGCGGCGCGCCGGCACCAGGCAGGCCAGCAGCGCGGTGACGGCCAGGACGATTGCGGTGACGGCAAACTGCAACCAGCTGGCGGCATCGGTTTCGAACAGCTGGCTGGCCAGCAGGCGGCCGGCAAACCACGAGCCGACGGCGCCGGCGGCCAGGCCGGGGGCGATCCACCGGATGACCGGGCGCAGCGCGCCGGCCAGCACCTGCGCCCGGCTGGCTCCCAGGGCGACGCGGACGCCGATCTCGCGGCTGCGTTGCGCCACCGAGTGCGCCACGACGCCGTAGATGCCGAGCAGGCAGAGCACCAGGGCCAGGGCTGAAAACGCCGAAAACAGCGCGGTGGTCAGCCGCCGGCGCGCCGTGGCGGTGCGCAGCAGCGACTCCATGGTCTGCAGATCGGGAAGCGGCTGGCTGGGGTCCAGGGCGTTGACCTCGCGCCGCAGGGCGCCGGCGATGCTGGCCGCCGGCAGCCGGGTGCGCAGCGCCAGGGCCATCGAATCGGGAGGCGACATCACGTCCGGCAGCTGGCGATGAGCAAGCAGCAGCGTCGGCCGCTCGCCTTGCTCGAGCGTCGCCTGCTGGATGTCGTCGAACACGCCGACGATCGCGACCGGCGCCGGGCTGATGCGCAGGATCAGATGCTGGCCCAGCGGGTTTTCGCCCGCGAAGTACTGGTCGCGGAAGGAGCGGCTGACGATCGCCGTGAGCGGCGCGCCGGGAGCGCTGCGCGGGTCGAAGTCGCGGCCGGCCAGCAGGCGTGCCTTGATCGTCTGCAGGTAGCCGGCGCCGGCGACGACGCGCAGCACCAGCGGCCGGTTTTCCGGCGGCAGCGGCGGCCTGCCGGCGATGGCGAAGGTGCCCAGGGCACCCTCCTCCAGCGGCGGCACCTCCACCATCGCAGCCGCCTCGATGCCGGGCAGCGTGCGCACGCGATCGACCAGGCCCTCGAAGAAGACGCGCCGCGCGGCGGGCGTCGGGTAGCGCGCCGCGGGCAGCGACACCTGCACGAAGGTCAGGTTGTGCGGGTCGAACCCGAGCTGCATGCCGTTGACCCGCTGCAAGCTGTGCAGCAGCAGCCCCGCCGCCGACAGCAGCACCAACACCAGGGCGACCTGGAACGACACCAGCAGGCCCTGGCTGCGGCTCTCCCGCACGCCGCCGGCGGCGCCGCGCGCCGCTTCGCCCAGGAAGGCGCGCGGATCGGTGCGCAGCGTCTGCCACGCCGGCGCCAGGCCCGCCAGGATGCCGGCGAGCGCGGTGACCAGCAGGGCGAACGCCAGCACGGGCGGCGACAGGTGCACCTGGTCGATGCGCGGCAGGTCCGCGGGGTTGGCGGCGACCAGCAGCCGCAGCCCCCAGTCCGCCAGGATCACTCCCACCGCGCCGCCGGCGCCGGCGATCAGCAGGCTGTCGCCCAGCGCCTGGCCGAACACCTGCCGGCGGCCGGCGCCCAGGGCGATGCGGGTGGCGACCTCGCGCCGGCGCGCCAGGCCGGCGGCCAGCAGCAGGTTGGCCACGTCGGCACAGGCGATCAGCAGCACCATCCCCACCGCCGCCAGCAGCACCAGCAGGGTGGTGCGGCTCTCGCCGACCAGGATTTCGTTGAGCCGCACCATGCCGAAGGGGAAGTTGATGTCGAGGTGCCCCTGGGGGTTGGCCTTGTAGGCGGCGAAGACGCGGTCGCCGTCCGCCTGCGCCGCCGCCGGCGAGACGCCCGGGCGCAGGCGCGCGGTCACCTCCAGGTAGCCGGAGCCCAGCTCCACCGCCTGGCGGGTGAGGAAGGTGATCTGGTTGGGGCGGGGCAGCCACACCTGCGCCGCGCGGAAGGGGAAGCGATAGGTGTCGGGCATCACGCCGATCACCGTCGTGGGCACGCCGTCGATCTGGATGCTGCGGCCCAGGACCGCCGGCGAGCCGCCGAACCGCTGCCGCCAGAAGCCGTACGACAGCAGCGCCACGTCGGGGCCGCCGTCCCGCTGCTCCGCGGCGTTGAAGGCGCGCCCGGCGAGCGGCGCCAGGCCCCATACCTCGAAGAAGCCGGCGCTCACCCGCACCGCCCCGATCTGCTGCGGCCGGTCCCGGTCGGTCAGGCCGGCGGTGGTTTCGAAGTGGGCGGCGACGGCGGCAAGGGCGCGATTGTTCGCCTGGAGCGCCAGAAACCGCGGCCAGGAGACTTCCCGCAGGTCGTGGCGCGGCGTCACGACGACGCCGACGTGCACCAGGCGGTCGGCGGCGGGGTAGGGCAGCGGGTGCAGGGCGACCGCATCGAGCAGGCTGAAGATCGCGGTGTTGGCGCCGACGGCAAGGGCCAGCGTGCAAGCGGCGGTGAGCGCCAGGCCCGGCCGGCGCAGCAGGCGGCGGACGCTGCCTTCGATCGCGGATAGCATCATGGAGCTCCTTCCTGCTCGACCAGGCGGCGGATCTCGTCGCCGCGCGCCAGGGCGTCGCGCTCGCCGATATCCAGCAGGTGGTTCAGGTAGTCGCGCTGAAACATCAGCATCGAGAGGAAATCGGGAGTGTCGGTTTCGCGCGTGCCCAGGCTGCGCGTGAGATACCGGAACGCCGGCGGCAGGTGCGGCTCGTAGCGCGCCGCCAGGCCCCCCAGGTCTTCGGACGGCCGCAGCACCAGGATGTCGATCGGCCGCATCCCCTGGCGCTCGGCCACCGGCAGCGCGCCGAGCAGGCGATTGAACAGCTCCAGCTGGCGGGCGTCGCGGTCGAGCACGTCGAGGAAGATGGAGTTCATCAGGTGCGACAGGATCTGCGCCGGCGGCGGGTAGCCCGAGATCTTGTGCCGCTGCGCCTCTTCGGCGCTCTGCTCGTAGCGCGGCGAGATCGCCAGGATCCGGGTCGCGCCCAGGTGCACGGCGGCGGCCAGCGGGGCGTCCAGGCGCACGCCGCCGTCGCCGTGCCACGAATCGCCCAGGCGCACCGCCGGAAAGAACAGCGGCAGCGCCGCGCTGGCCATCACGTGGTCGAGCGTCAGCCGGGCGCGCAGGCTGAGGTGGCGCGGCCGCGTCCAGGGCTGGATGTGGGCCCCCTGCACCCAGGTGACGGTCTGGCCGGTCGAATAGTTGAGGGTGGTCAGCGCCGCCGCCTGCAGCAGCCCCTGTTCCAGGTTGCGCTCGATGCCGACGAATTCGCCGTCCACCGTGGCGACGGTGCTTTCGATCAGCTGGTGCAGCGGCAGCGCGTCGACCAGGCCGCGCACCGACGGGGTGAGCGGCGAGCCGCCGGTCGACAGGCGCGTGATCCAGCGGCTGAAGTGGCGCAGCAGCGACGCGCTGTCGACGCGGAAGACGTCGGCCGGCTCCAGCTTGTCCCACACCGCCGACAGCCCCGCCGCGGCGGCGCCCAGCGGCCCCGGATGCGCCGCCAGGTAGACGGTGTTGATGCCGCCCGCCGAAACGCCGACCAGGATGGGGACGCGCAGGCCCGGCAGCAGGCGGCCGATGCCGCGCAGCACGCCGGCCTGGTAGGCGCCGCGGGCGCCGCCGCCCGACAGCACCAGCGCCAGGTTGGGCGGCCCGCTCACCTCGCTCACCCCGCTTACCCCGCTAACCATTGCTCCCGGCGTGGGCGCCGCCGTGTGGGGATGCGGATATGATGCTCGCGGGGAGGTCCCGAACCGATGAGATCGTTACGCATCCTGGTGGCGCTGATTGTACTCCTCGCCGCGGCCGCGGCGGCGGTCGTCTACTCGGGCGTCTACGACGTGTCGGCGGCCGCGCCCGAGGAGCCCTGGGTGGCGCGGCTCCTGGACACCGCCAAGGATCGGGCGATCGAAAAGCGCGTTGCCGAGATGCCGCCGCCGCCGCCCCTGACCGACCCGTCGCAGGTCACCGTAGGCCAGCTCGACTTCGCCGAGATGTGCGTCACCTGCCACGGCGCCCCCGGCGTGCCCAAGTCGGAGATCGGCATGGGCCTCAACCCGGATGCGCCGGACCTCAAGGACGAAGCGCGCGGGGCGTCGCCGCAGCACCTCTTCTGGGTGATCAAGAACGGCATCAAGATGACCGGCATGCCGGCCTTCGGCCTCACCCATTCGGACGCTGAGATCTGGTCCATGGTCGCCTTCCTCAAACAGCTGCCGCAGATGGACGCGGCGCAGTACGCCGCCAGCCTGAAGGCCGCCTCGCCCGCCAGCCCGCCGGCCGGGCCGGTCAGCCCGCCGGCCGGGCCGGTCAGCCCGCCGGCCGCAACGCCGCCCGCCTCGCCGCCTGCTTCGTCCGCTTCGCCGCCCGGCTGAGCCGGTTCCGCGGCCGGCAACCCCCCCGCCGTATCGCGCGCCTGGCGGCGGTGCCGATGCCGGGTGCGGGCCGGGCTCGGCCGCTCGACTGTTAGACGCAGTCGCGTTTGCAAATTAGCCAATCTTGAGCCACACTTATAGGGCTTCTGCCACATTTCGCGCCGTGCAGCGCTTTCCGGATGGAGCCAGCGCCAACGGCCCACGACGAGTACCTGATGGTCTGTCTGCCTCCTTGGCAGGGGGCGGATTTACGAGGGAGAAGTCAGACATGCAACTTGGTTTTCGGCCCCTGGTCAAGCTGACAGCTCTGGCGCTCCTGGCGGGTGTGGTGATGACCGCCGCGCCGCTCGCCGCCGCGACACCCACCGCGCAGTTCACCGCGCTGCTCGATCTCGACAACAACCCCGGCACCGGCTGCACCGTGGCCACGGTCGACGGCCCGTTCAAGGGCGTCGACCAGATGCTGGTGACGACGGTCGACCTGACCCAGACGCCGCCGGTGGTGATCTCGGTCACCCGGCAGGCCTGCAACCAGGGCACCCAGACCTTCGGCGCCGCGGTGCCGATCAATTCGCCCTACGCGCCGCCATGGCCGGTGGGCGTCCACAACGGCACCAGCGGCTCCGACGTGGTGGAAACCTACGTGCCGCTCGGCAACCTGTCGGTCGGGACGACGATCCACTTTGGCTTCACTTCCGCCGTGGTCGGCGGCAGCCCGACGGCCGTAGACGCCGACCTGACCACCACCGGCAAGCCCGGCGGCTCGCCGATCCTGCTGTCGGCGACGCCGCTCGCCGAGGTGCCGACGCTGGGCACCATCGGCCTGCTGCTGCTCGGCCTGCTGCTCGCCTCGAGCGCCGTGTACGTGCTGGGGCGGCGCGGCGCCGGCCGCGGCACCAAGACCGTGGTGGCCGGCCTGCTGCTGCTCAGCATCGGCATGGGCGTCGCCTGGTCGGCCGGCGACCTGACGCCCAACGGCACCACCGGCGGCTGGGCGGGCACCGGCCCGATCGCGGTCGACGTGGTGGGGGACGCGCCGGTCAACGCCGACCTGGTGGCGGAGTTCGCCGCCGTCCAGAACGACATCCTGTACATCCGCTTTGACGCCTTCATCGCCGGCCAGCCGGCGGTGATGTCCACCACGCCCATCGACGGCGCCACCGGCGTCGCCGGCAACAGCACCGTGACGGTCACCTTCAACGAACCGGTCGCCGTCACCGCCGCCACCTTCTCGCTGCAGTGCCCGACCGGCACGCCCACGGCGTTCACCCTGTCGCCCGCGGCGCCCGGCAACGCGTCCACCTACACGCTGACGCCCACCGCCACCCTGCCGCCGGGGGTGACCTGCGCCCTGACGGTGACCGGCAGCACGGTGACCGATCCCTCGGGCCTGCACATGGCGGGCGACTTCAACTCGACGTTCACCACCGACGGGCCGCCCTCGGTGACCTCGACGACGCCGGCCAACGGCGCCACGTCGGTGGCGCTCAACAGCACGGTGACGGTCAACTTCAGCAAGGCGGTCAACGTCACCTCTTCGGCGTTCTCGCTGCAGTGCCCGACAGGCACGCCCGAAACGTTCAACGTCGCGCCGGCGCCGCCGGGCGGGGCCTCGACCTTCACCCTGACGCCCACGGCGCCGCTGCCCGCCGGCGCCACCTGCACGCTCACCGTGTCCGCGGCACAGGTGACCGACGTCGCCGCCGGCACCCACATGACGGCGGACTACACCGGCACCTTCACCGTCGACACCGCGCCGACCGTGACCGGCACCACCCCCGCCAACGGCGCCACCACGGTGTCGCTCAGCGCGCCGCTCACCGTCACCTTCAGCAAGGCGGTCAACGTCACCGGCACGGCGTTCAAGCTGGAGTGCCCGACCGGCACCTCCGAACCGTTCACCCTGGCGCCGGCGGCGCCGGGCGGGTCGACGACCTTCACCCTGACGCCCACGGCCAACCTGCCGGCCGCCACCACCTGCACCGTCACCGTCGTCGGCTCGCAGGTCACCGACGTGGCGGCGGGCACGCCGCTCGGCGCCAATTACGTCTTTTCGTTCACCACCGACACCGTCCCCACGGTGACCTCGACGACGCCGACCAACAACGCCACCAACCAGGCGCCGACGACGACGGTGGTGATCAACTTCAGCACCACGATGAACGTCACCGCGTCGGCGTTCAAGCTGGAGTGCCCGGTGGGCACGCCGCAAGCGTTCACCGTCGCGCCGGCGCCGCCGGGCGGAGCGACCAGCTTCACCCTGACGCCCACGGCCAGCCTGCCGACCGCGACGACCTGCACGGTCACCGTGGTCGCGTCGCAGGTCGGTGACACCGCCGCCGGCACGCCGATCGCGGCCAACTACGTCTTCACCTTCGGCGTCGGCACGCCGCCGGCGGTGACCTCGACCACCCCGGCCAGCAACGCCACCAACGTGCTGGCTTCGACGACGATCTCGATCACCTTCAGCAAGGCGGTCAACGTCACCGGCACCGCCTTCAAGCTGGAGTGCCCGTCCGGCGCGCCGCAGGCGTTCACGGTGTCGCCGGCGCCGCCGGGCGGCGTCACGACGTTCACCCTGACGCCGTCGGCCAATCTGCCCGCCAGCACGACCTGCACGGTCACCGCGGTGGCGGCGCAGATCACCGATACGGTGGCGGGCCTGCACCCGGCCGCCGACTACCTGTTCAACTTCACCATCGATTCGCCGCCGACGGTGACTTCCACGACGCCGGCTTCGGGCGCCACGTCGGTGGCGCTCAACTCGACCGTCAGCTTCACCTTCAACAAGGCGGTCAACATCACCGGCTCGGCGGCGTTCACGCTGCAGTGCCCGAGCGGCACGCCGGTGGCGTTCAACGTCGCGCCGGCAGCGCCGGGCGGCGTCGCCACCTTCACCCTGACGCCCACCGCCAACATGCCGGCCGGCACGACCTGCACGGCGACGGCGGTGGCGGCGCAGATCAAGGACCTGGCCGGCACCAACCTGGCCAGCAACTACGTCTTCACCTTCACCACCGACGTCGCGCCGACGGTGACGTCGACGACGCCGGCCAGCGGCGCCAGCTCGGTGGCGCTCAACTCGACGGTGGTCTTCACCTTCAGCAAGGCGGTCACCACCACGGCGACGTCGTTCACGCTGCAGTGCCCGAGCGGCACGCCGGTGGCGTTCACCACCGCGCCGGCGGCGCCCGGCAACGCCACGACGTTCACCCTGACGCCCGCGGCCAGCCTGCCTGCCGGCACCGTCTGCACGGCGACGGCGGTGGCGGCGCAGATCACCGACGCGGCCGGCACCCACCTGGCGGCCGACGACGCGATCACCTTCACCACCGACGTCGCGCCGACGGTCACTTCGACGTCGCCGGCCAACGGCGCCACCAACGTCGTGCCGAGCGCCACGGTGTCCTTCACCTTCAGCAAGGCGGTCAACATCACCGGCGCCTCGGCGTTCACGTTGCAGTGCCCGAGCGGCACGCCGGTGGCGTTCACCATCGCGCCGGCGGCGCCTGGCAACAGCACGACGTTCACCCTGACGCCGTCGGCCAACCTGCCGATCACCACCGTCTGCACGGCGACCGCCGTGGCGTCGCAGATCAGCGACGCGGTCGGCACCAACCTGGCGGCCAACGACACCATCACCTTCACCACCGCGACGCCGCCCACCGTCACCTCGACGACGCCGGCCAACGGCGCCACCGCGGTGCTGGCGACGTCGGCGCTGTCGATCACCTTCAGCCAGGCGGTCAACGTCACCGCGACGGCGTTCACCCTGCAGTGCCCGAGCGGCACGCCGGCCGCGTTCACGCTCAGCCCGGCGCCGCCCGGCGGCGTCGCCACCTACACGCTGACGCCCAGCGCCGCGCTGCCCGCCGGCACGGTGTGCACGGCGACCGCGGTGGCGTCGCAGATCACCAGCACCAGCAGCGGCGTCAACCTGCAGAGCAACTACGTCTGGAGCTTCACCGTCGACACGCCGCCGACGGTGACCAGCACCACGCCGACCAATGGCGCCACTTCGGTCGCGGTCAGCTCGACGGTGCAGTTCGTGTTCAGCAAGGCGGTCACCACCACCGCGTCGTCGTTCACCTTGCAGTGCCCCTCGGGCACGCCGGCCGCCTTCACCGTGGCGCCGGCGCCGCCGGGCAATGCGACGACGTTCACCCTGACGCCGTCGGCCAACCTGCCTGCCGGCACCACCTGCGTGGCGACGGCGGTGGCGGCGCAGATCGCCGACGCGGCCGGCACGCACCTGGCGGCCAACGTCACCGACAGCTTCACCACCGACGCCGCGCCGACCGTCACCTCGACGACGCCGACCAACGGCGCCACCTCGGTGGCGCTCAATTCGACGATCGTCTTCACCTTCAACAAGGCGGTCAACGTGACCGCTTCGGCCTTCACCCTGCAGTGCCCGAGCGGCACGCCGGCCGCGTTCACCCTGAGCCCGGCGCCGCCGGGCAACGCCACGACGTTTACCCTGACGCCGTCGGCCAGCCTGCCGCCTGGCACCACCTGCGTGGCGACGGCGGTGGCGTCGCAGATCACCGATTCGGTGGGCACCAACCTGGCGGCCAACGTCACCGACAGCTTCACCACCGACGTGGCGCCGACCGTCACCTCGACGACCCCGGCCAACAGCGCCACCAACGTGTCGCCGAGCACGACGGTGGTCTTCACCTTCAGCAAGGCGGTCAACATCACCGGCGGGTCGGCCTTCACCCTGCAGTGCCCGAGCGGCACGCCGGTCGCCTTCACGGTCGCGCCGGCGGCGCCTGGCAACTCGACGACGTTCACCCTGACGCCGTCGGCCAGCCTGCCGGTGACCACCACCTGCACGGCGACCGCCGTGGCGTCGCAGATCAGCGACGCTGCCGGCACCAACCTGGCGGCCAACGACACCATCACCTTCACCACCGCGACGCCGCCGACGGTGACCTCGACGACGCCGGCCAACGGCGCCACCGCGGTGCTGGGCACGTCGGCGCTGTCGATCACCTTCAGCCAGGCGGTCAACGTGACCGCCTCGGCGTTCACCCTGCAGTGTCCGACCGGCACGCCGGAAACGATCACCGTGAGCCCGGCGCCGCCGGGCGGCGTCGCCACTTTCACGCTGACGCCGACGACGGCCCTGCCTGCCGGCGTGGTGTGCACGGCGACGGCGGTGGCGTCGCAGATCACCAGCGCCAGCTCGGGCGCGAACCTGCAGAGCAACTACGTCTGGACCTTCACGGTCGATACGGCGCCGACGGTGACCAGCACCACTCCGGCCAACGCCGCCACCACGGTGGCGCTCAATTCGACGGTGACGTACACCTTCAGCAAGGCGGTCAACGTCACCGCCTCGGCCTTCACCCTGCAGTGCCCGAGCGGCACGCCGGTCGCGTTCACCCTGAGCCCGGCACCGCCGGGCGGCACCACGACGTTCACCCTGACGCCCAGCGCCAACCTGCCGGCCGGCACGGTTTGCACGTCCTCGGCGGTGGCGTCGCAGATCACCGACCTGGCCGGCACGCACCTGGCGGCCAACGACACGATCAGCTTCACGACCGATACGGCGCCGACGGTCAGCTCGGTCAGCCCGGCCAACGGCGCCACCGGCGTCCTGCAGTCCGCGACGCTCACCGTCAACTTCAACAAGGCGGTCAACATCACCGCCTCGTCCTTCACCTTGGCCTGTCCGACCGGCACGCCGGAAGCCTTCACGGTCAGTCCCGCACCGCCCGGCGGCGCGACCACCTTCACCCTGACGCCGTCCGCCAACCTGCCGGCGGGCGCGGTATGCACGGCGACCGTGGTGGCCAGTCAGACGACCGACACCACGGCAGGGACGCCGCTGGCCAGCAACTTCACGTGGAGCTTCACCATCGACACGCCGCCGACGGTGTCTTCGACCGTGCCAGCCAACGGCGTCAGCAATTTCGTCGACACCAGCGCGCTGTCCGTGACCTTCAACAAGGCGGTCAACGTCACCGGCACGGCGTTCTCGGTGCAGTGTCCGACCGGAACTCCCGTCACCATCACCGTCAGCCCGACGCCGCCCGGTGGGGTCACCACGTTCACGCTGACGCCCACCAGCAACCTGCCGCCCAACGTCAGCTGCACGGCGCAGGTGGTGGCGGCGCAGGTCGCCGACCTGGCCGGCACCAACATGGCGGCCAACTACACCTGGACCTTTGCCACCGTGCCGCCGCCGCCGGTCGCCACCAACGACACCTATCCCCAGACGGTGATCGGCAACGTCAGCATCAACTCGGGGCTGATTCCGTACAGCGTCACCACCAACGACACCTCGCAGGTGGCGTTCACCATCACCGCCTACGACACCACCTCGGCCAACGGCGGCACCGTCAGCATGGTCACGTCGGGCGCCAACATGGGGCAGTTCACCTACAACCCGCCGGCCGGCTTCACGGGGACGGACACCTTCACCTACACGATCACCAACACCGGCGGCAGCGCTACCGCGACGGTAAGCATCTCGGTCAGCGGCATCATCTGGTTCATCAACAACAACGCCAGCGCGGGCGACGGGCGCCTGGCCTCGCCGCTCAACACGCTGGCCGCCTTCCAGGCGGTCAACGACGGGGTGGGACACCACCCGGCGGCCAACGCCAACATCTTCCTGTACGACAGCGCGACCGGCTACACCGGTCCGGTGACCCTGCTCAACGGCCAGAAGCTGATCGGTCAGGACGCCACGTCGTCGCTGTCGACGATCACCGGCCTGACGCCGGGGACGGCCAGCGCGACGCTCCCCTCGACCGGCGGCGGCAGCCCGAACAAGGTTTCCATCACCTCCCCGGGCAACACCGTGACGCTCGGCTCCGGCAACACGGTGTGGGGCATGACCCTGGGCAACTCGGTCGGCACGGCGCTCACCGGCGGCAGCGTGGGCAGCCTCAAGCTGCGTGACATGACGATCAATACCACCGGCGCCGCGGTCAGCCTTGCCAACGGCGCCCTGGACGCGATCCTCAACGCCGTCTCTTCGGGCAGCGGCACCAACGGCATCGCGCTGACCACCACTACCGGCTCGTTCGACGTCGAAGGCGGCGGCGCCTCCGACCCGACCAACACCACCCGCGGGCGCACCACCGCCAAGAGCGGCGGCGGCACCATCACGCTGGGATCGGGCGGCACCATCCAGGACGCCACCAGCGCCGGCGTCCTGCTGTCGAGCGCCACCAACGTGACGCTGCGCAACATGGTCATTCAAAACAACGGTGGCACCGGGGTGGCGAGCGGCGGCGACGGCATCAACGCCAGCGGTTCGTCGGGCCTGACCCTGGACAACGACATGATCACCGGCCACACCGGCAACTACGGCCTGTATGCCAGCAGCCTGGCCACCCTGGCGATCCAGCACACGCAGATCTCGTCGAACGCCACCAACGCGGCAGTGGCCGGCTCCAACGTCTGGAACGTCGGCTTCGGCCAGCAGCCGCCCTGCACCGTCTGCCCCGACGGCCTGAGCGGCACCTCGACGATCGCCAACTCGATCTTCGACACGTCGTACGAGAACTCCTTCTCGATGGTCAACCACAATGCGTCCACGCTGTCGCTGACCGTCACCAACAGCCAGTTCAGCAACGCCGCCCACAACGACGGCCTGCTGGCGCAGGCGTTCAACACGTCCAACGTCACGCTGAGCGTCACCGGTAGCAGCGTCTTCAACAACCCCGGCGGCGGCGTCGAGTACCTGGGCAACGACTCGTCGGGCGGCGGCACCTTCACCGTCACCGGCAGCACCTTCGATCAGAACGGCGGTGCGGGCGGCGCCGACATCAACGTCTTCCACCAGGGCCTGAGCAAGACGGTGACGTTCGACTTCGAGAACAACACCACCCGCCAGACGCTGGTCGCCAACAGCTCGGCATCGATCAGCGTCGTCATCGGCCCGTCGGCAAACGCCACGACCCTGCTGCAGGGCAAGGTCAACGGCAACACCGTCGGCAAGGCCTCGGTGACCGATTCGTGCTCGGCCGACTCGTCGGGCATCGGCCTGCAGACCGACGCGCCGGGCACCATCACCGCGGAAGTCGAAAACAACGCCGTGGTGCAGTGCGACGACGACGCCCTGCTGGTCCTGGCAACCAGCACGACCACCAGCACCATCAACCTCACCGCATCGGGCAACGACCTGGAGGTGAGCCCGACCGATCCCAATACCAACCTGGGCCTGGAGCTGACGGCGGGCGGCAGCGACGGCTCCGACGTCATCTGCGCCAACGTCTCGGGCGACAGCAAGGAGATCGGCAACTCGGGGGTGGCGGGCATCGCCACCGAGGTGCTGGGCACCTCGGTCATCAACTTGCAGGGCTACCCCGGCCCGGCCAACAACAACGCCGCGATCGCGACGTTCCTCAACGGCACCGCGACGACGGTGTCGCCGGCAGGATTGAACTTTGGCGGCGGCGGCACGGTGAAGGCGGCGCCTTCGCCCTGCCCGACGCCGCCCTGACCCTGGGGGGTGCGCCGGTTCCTTGCTCCCGATCGGGAGGGGCCGGCGCAACGCAGCAGCTTCGGTAGGTGACGACGCAGTCAGCAGTGAACCGATGGATCGGATAAGGAGAAAGAATGGGCACGCCATTCCTGTCGGAGATCAAGATCATGTCCTTCGGGTTCGCCCCCAAGGGTTGGGCGTTGTGTAACGGCCAACTGCTTCCGATCAACCAGAACCAGGCCCTGTTTTCCTTGTTGGGCACCACCTACGGCGGCGACGGGCGGGTGAACTTCGGCCTGCCGAACCTGCAGGGGAACGTGGCCACCCACTTCGGCGCCGGCATGACCCTGGGCGAGCGGGGCGGCGAGCAGGCCCACACGCTGTCGATCAGCGAGATCCCGACGCACGTCCACACCGCCCAGGCCACCACCAACAACAGCACCTTCACCGACACCGCCTCGCCCAACATCTTCGGGCCGGCCAAGATCTACGGCAGCGCCACCAGCCTGACGTCGCTCCTGCCGTCCACGCTGGGGACGATCGGCGGCTCGCAGGCGCACCTGAACATGCAGCCCTTCCTGGTGCTCTCCTTCTGTATCGCCCTCCAGGGCATCTTCCCGTCGCAAACTTGAGGAGCGACCTGCCATGTCCCAACCATACGTAGGCGAGATTCGCATGTTCGCCGGCAACTTCGCGCCGGCGGGGTGGATGTTCACCGAGGGGCAGCTGCTGCCGATCTCCGAATACGAAACCCTGTTCAACCTCATCGGCACCACCTACGGCGGCGACGGCCAGAGCACCTTCGCCCTTCCCGACCTGCGCGGGCGCCTGCCCGTCCACCAGGGCAACGGCTTCACACTGGCGGAAACCGGCGGCGTCGAGACGGTGACGCTTTCCATACCGCAGATCCCCGCCCACAGCCATCCCTACCTGGCGACCACCACTGCGGGCGACTCCGCGGTGCCCAACAACAACGTGTTGGGCACGCAGTCGGTGGCCGGCAACCTGCTGTACACGCCGGCGGCGGGGACCCTGCCGATGGCCGCCACGGCGATCACCGCGACCGGCGGCAGCCAGCCGCACGACAACTTCCAGCCCTATCTCTGCATCGACTTCATCATCTCGCTGTTCGGCGTGTTCCCGTCGCCAACCTGAGGAAACGGCCATGGCAAATCCATTCGTCGCAGAGATCCGCATCTTCCCGTTCAACTTCGCGCCCACCGGCTGGGCGTTCTGCAACGGCCAGATCCTGCCGCTGTCGCAGAACACCGCTCTGTTCTCGCTGCTCGGCACGACCTACGGCGGCGACGGCAAGTCCAACTTTGCCCTGCCCAACATGCAGGGCAACTCGCCCATGCATCCCGGCCAGGGGCCCGGCCTCAGCCTGCACGACCTGGGCGAAACCGGCGGCAGCAACACGGTGACGCTGCTCGAGTCCGAGATCCCTTCGCACAGCCACCAGATCATGACGTTCGGCGCCCAGGCGACCGCGCCGGCGCCGGCGCCCAACGAGGGGCTGAGCCGCTCCCGCGGCGTGATGGCGTACTCCACCACCACCACCGCGTCCCTGGTGCAGATGTCCCCCAACACGGTGGCGCCGGCCGGCGGCGACCAGCCGCACAACAACCTGCAGCCCTACCTGACGCTCAACTTCTGCATCGCGCTGCAGGGCGTCTACCCGCCGCGCACCTAGACCCGGCCGCGCGTCGCATCGCAGAGCCGGATCGCGCTTCCGCAAAGCGATCCCGCGCCATCCCGGCGCCCGTGGGCAGCACCGCCGCGGGCGCCGTGTTGCTTTTGCGGTTGGTCGATGCCCGGCGCCGCCGCGGGTGCGGGCGGCGCCAGGCGGCGCAGGGGAGCGCAGGGTACGCGGGACGTCGTGCGGCGGCGGGTGCGTTTGGCGCGCCGGTCGGCGCCGGGGTCAGGGCGGGTTGCCGGAGTCGGCGAGGCCGATGCCGAGGGTGGCCAGCAGGTCGCCGCGCACCGCCAGCAGGCCGACGCGCGCGTCGAGCAGGCCCGCGGCGGCCTTGATCTCCTCTTCGCGGGCGTCGGCCAGGGCGGCCTCGCGGCTGTCCTGGGCGTCCGGCTGGGCGCGCCCCTCGGCGGCCAGGGCGCCGCTGATGCGCAGGTCTTCTTCGGCGACGGCGCTGGCCTGGCGGGCGATGTCGAGCCCGGCGCGGGCCTGGTCCAGGGTCGCTTCGGCGCGGTGGACGTCGATCGCCAGCTGCTCGACGCGGGCGCCGCGCTGCTGCTTGAGCTGTTCGATGTTGGCGTCGCTGCGGGCGATGCCGTCGCGCTGCCGGCCGCCGGTCCACAGCGGGTAGGAGAGCGCCAGGGCGACGCTCCAGTCGTCTTCGCGGAACTTGACGTAAAATTGGTCGACGCCGTTGGCGCGCGACAGGCGCGAATACTGCGCCTCGGCGTCGACGGTGAGCGGCGACAGCCACCCGTCGCGCTGCTCGCGGGCGCGGGTCAGCAGCGCGATCTGGTGGTCCAAGCCGTGCAGGGTGACGTCGGCGGCCAGCGCCGCCGCCAGGTTCGGGTCCGGCGGGGCAGGAGGGCTTTCCGCACCGGGTGTGGGGGGGGCCGGCGCGGTGGCGGCGGGCGGCGTGGTGTTCGCCGGGTTCGCCGGGTTTGCTGAGCTCGCCGGCGCGGCGGGATCCGGAAGGTCGGCCAGTGGATCGGTGGGGAGGTCGAGCGCGGCGCCGGCGGGCAGGCCCAGGCGCCGGCGCAGCTCCCATTGGTCGGCGTCGCGCGCCGACACGACCTCCAGGCGGCGCAGGCGGGCCTTGGCTTCGCGCAGGCGCGCCTGGGCCAGGTCGAGGTCGGTGGACCGCCCCTCGGCGTGCAGGTCGGCGGCGCGGCGGCTCATCGCCTCGCAGGCGGCCAGGCGGCGGTCGGCGGCGGCGACGAGCTGCTGGCCGCTCCAGGCGCGGGCGTACAGGGCGGCGACGGTTCGCGCCGTGGTGACGCGCGTCCGCAGCCAGGTCGCCTGCGTCACCGCGGTGGTGGCGCGCGCCGAAAACCCCTTGGCGCGCTGCTCGTTGTTGTACAGCAGCTGGTGCACGCCGACGCTGGCCACCGCCGGCACCTGGCCGGCCACCGCCACCGGCAGCCCGCGGCCAATGCCCGGCGTCGAGCTGACGCCCGCTTCGGGCCGGAAAGCGTCGGCCACGACGCGCGCGGCGGCGTCGTCGGCAGCCGCCGCGGCCGCCGCGGCCGCCACCTCGGGATCGTTGCCCAGCCCGAGCGCGGTCGCCCGCCGCAGGGACAGCGTGCCGCTGCCGTCCGCTGCCGTCGGTGCAGACGGATTCGGTTGGGCCGCGACGACGCCCCCCGTGGCGGTCGCGGCGAATGTAGGGAGCGGCACGGCCAGGGTGGCCAACAGTGCGGTGACGATGACGGCGGCGACGGCGGCGGCGGCGGCCGGCGACCGGCGGTGGGCGGCGCGGCGAGGCGCGGCCGGCATGACCGGTGCAGGGCGTTGGCGGTCATTCATGGCGCAGGGCCTCCACCGGGTTCATGTTGGCGGCGCGCAGGGCGGGGACCAGGCCGAACAGCACCGTCACGCCGCAGGAGAAGACGAAGGCCAGGACCGCGGCCACCGCCGACACCTGGATCTTGAAGTTCTGGATCAGCAGGCGCGCGGCGATCGGCAGGGCGAGGCCGCCGACGACGCCCAGCAGCGACCCCAGCGACCCCAGGAGCAGCGCTTCGAGCAGGAACTGGTGCAGGATGTCGCGCCGGCGCGCGCCGACGGAGATGCGCAAGCCGATTTCGCGGGTGCGCTGCTCGACCGAGGCGAGCAGGATGTTCATGATGCCGACGCCGCCGACCACCACCGACACCGCGGCGACCAGGATGAACACCAGCAGCAGGCCGACCGAGATGGTGTTGGCGACGCGCACCACGGCGCTCATGCTGGTCACGTTGTACTGCGAGCCGGGGTGGTGGCGCTCGCGCAGGATCTGCTCGACGGCCGAGACTGCCAGCGGCATCTCGTCGAAGTCGTAGACCTGGGCGAACAGGGTGTCGATGCGGTGCGACTGGGTGAAGAACCAGCTGGTGGTGATGGGGACGAAGATGGTGTCGGGGGTGACGTCGCCCTGGCCCAGGGTGTCCACCGGCTCGACGAATTCGCCGATCACCGAAAAGGTCAGCCCGAGCGTATGGATGGTCTTGCCGGCGAGCTGGTCGTCGCCCGGCCACAGCTGGTCGTACAGGTGGCGGCTGACGATGCAGACCTTGGCCTGCTCGCTCACGTCGTCTTCGTCGAGGAAGCGGCCGAGCAGCACGGTGAGGTTCTTGCGCACCACCGGATAGTTGGCGGTGGTGCCCAGCACGGTGAGGTTGAGGCTGCGCGCCTGCACCGCCACCTCGCCGTGCAGGATGGCGAGCGGCGTCACGCCGGCGAACAGGTCGTGGCGGCCCGCCACCGCCGTGGCGTCGGTGTCGCGGATGAAGTCGTCTTCCATCCGCGCCTGGCCGGCGCTGGTGGTGCCGACGTAGGTGGCCCACAGCAGGTGGGAGCCGACGCCCTCGATCTGCGACATGACGAAGCTGCGGCCGGTGAGGCCCAGCGCCACCACGACGATGATCGCCGCGGTGCCGACGAACAGGCCGATCAGGGTGAGCCAGGTCTGCAACGGGTTGGTGTGAAAGCGCTGCAGGGCGCTTTCGACCACCTCGGGGCGGGGCAGCCAATCAATGCGGTTTGGCTTCGACGACACGGGCGTCTTCCACAAGCGTGGGCGGTCCCTCGATGACCACCCTCTCACCCTCCCGCAGGCCCTGCAGGATCTCCACCTGGTAGAGACCGATCAGGCCGACCGACACCTGGCGGCGGCGGGCGTGGCCCTGGTCGATGGCGTAGACGTAGCGCGCCGGCGTCGGCGCGGTGCCGCGATCGTCGCCGCTCGCGGCGGTCCCCGCGGCGGTCGAGCCGTCGGGCAGGCCGCCGTCGTGGTCGGTTTCGCGGTGCAGCGCCGAGCGCGGGATGCTGAGCACCGCCTGCTTTTGCGCGATCACCACCTGGACGTCGACGGCGGCGTTGGCCGGCAGGCTGTGCACCGGATCGGCCAGCTCGCCGAGGATTTCGCCCACCTCGCGGCCGCCGGCTTCGCGCAGGCCGGTGCCGACCCGCCGCACCGTGCCGTCCCATTGGCGGTCGGGCAGGCCGTTGAAGGTGACGATGAGCCGCTGGCCGACGGCGACGCGCGGCAGATCCGGCTGGTCGACGCGGCAGCGCACGTGCGGGTGGTCCGGATCGGTGACGCTCGCCACCAGCTGGCCGGGGGTGACCTTTTCGCCGGCGGTGCGCGGCAGGCCGTAGACCATGCCGGCGGCGGGGGCGCGCACGACCAGCGCCGCCACGCGCCGCTCCAGGTCGGTGGCGGCGCTCTGGGCCAGCGCCAGGCGGGAGCCGCCGCGGCCGGCCGGGCCGGGATCGGCGGCGGCGGCGCCGGTGGCGGCGGTGGCGCCGGCGGTGGCGGGCGGGCGGTGCAGCGAATCGAGGCGCGCGGCGGCGTCGCGGGCGCGGTCCTGCGCCTGCTCCAGGGCCAGCTGGTCGGCGTCGACGGTGGCGCGGTCGATCGCCCCCTGGGCGAGCAGCCGGCGGTCGGCGGCGACCTGCTGGCGGCGGTAGTCGGCTTCGTGCCGCTCGCGGTCCAGGTCGGCGGCCGCCCCCGCGGCGTCGGACCCCAGCTGGCTGACTGCGGCGCGCGCGTCGCGGGCGTGCCCCACCAGGTCGGGATTGTCCAGCGTCAGCAGGACCTGGCCGGGGCGCACCGTGTCGCCTTCGTGGACGGCGAGCGAGGCGACGGTGCCGCCGTCGGCGGAGCGCAGCTCGCCGCCTTCGGGCGGCTCCAGCCGGCCGTCGCAGAGCACCCGCACCAGCAGGTCGCCGCGGGTGACCGGCGCCGTCTGCACCGGCACCGCGCGGCGGCGCCAGACGACGATGCCGATCGCCACGGCGATCGCCGCCACGATCAGCAGCACCGCCACGGCGGCGCGGCGCCAGGGGCGCCGGCGGCGCCGCTCCGGCCGCTCGGAGGGGTGTCCGAGGAGCGGTGGGGTCGGGCGGTCGGCGCTCAGAACTGAACCGTCAGACCGAATCGCAGCAGGCGCGGGTCGCTACGCAGGATCGGCTGGCCATAGGTGGGGTTGGTCTGGGTGCCGTTGTCGGACTGGAAGCCGTCTTCGTTGAAGAACGGGTTGACGCGCAGCACGGTCTGGTGGTTGAACACGCGGAACAGGTCCAGAACGGCGTCGACGCGCACCGGGCCGGCGAGGATGGGGTAGTCGGCGTGCAGGTCCATGTCCCAATCCGCCGGTGTCCGGCCGTTGCTGCCGCGCGGGTCCAGGAACAGCGGCACCGGCTCGCCGTTGACCAGCGCAAACGAGCCGAGTTTATCGATCGGGATGCCGCTACGGAAGTAGGCATTGATGCCGGCGTTCAGACCCCACGGGAAAGTGTAGAAGCCGGTCAGCTTCGCCTGGTTGGGCCGGTCGTTGGCCAGGATGCCGTAGGCGTTCTGCAGCAGCCCCGGATAGTCGAAGTCGAAGCTGTTGTGGGGGGTGGCTTCGCCCAGCTCGTTGTAGTCGCCGTCGTAGTTGCCGCGCAGGCGCGAATAGGTGTAGGACGCGAGCACCCAGGTGCCGGGCGAAAAGTGCTGCTCGGCCGACAGGATCACCGCTTCGTAGGTGCGGCGCGCCCGCGGCAGCGGCTCGCACCCTTCGCTGGCGCGCCCCTCGGTGGGGTTGAGGCCGTTGGTGCACAGCAGCGGGCCGCTGAAGCCGGGCGGCAGCTGGGCGTCGCTGAAGTCGCCCAGGCCCCAGGGGCTGAGGCCCGGATTCACCAGGGCGCAGCCGTTGGAGGTCAAGGCCAGGGCGGCGGCGTTTCCCTGCAGGTCGCAGCGGTCCTCGACCGCGCGCAGCAGGTTGGAGTAGACGCCGGTGATGCCGACGGTCAGGTCCTTGGTCAGGCTGCGCTTGTAGCCGAGGTTCCACTCCTCCTGCTCGGGCGCCTTGAGCTTGGGGTCGGCGGGCTCGGTGGTGGTGTTGGGGAAGCTCTGGCAGTTGACCGAGGTGGGACCGCAATCGAAGGTGAAACCGGCCACGTCGGTGATGCTCAGGTTGGTGCCTTGAAAGGCGCCGGCCTGGATGTTGAGCGGCAGAGCTTCGTAGAACAGGCCGTAGGACAGGCTCACCTTCGACTTGCCGTCGGACATCGGGTCCCAGGCCAGGCCCAGGCGCGGCGCGTAGTTGCCGGACAGGTCGGTGATCGTGGCGCCGGTCACCGCGTCCTTGAGGATGAACTGGTCGTAGCGCAGGCCGGCGTTGACCGTCAGGTTGGGCAGCGCGTTCCAGGTGTCCTGGGCGAAGAGCGCCAGGTTGTCGGTCTTGGGGTTGCCGGACACCGAGGGCACCACGTGACCGGAGCCGAAGTCGCCGGTCGAGTCGCCGAACCAGTTCTGGGTGTAGAGGGTGGTGCCGTTGGCCAGAGCGCTCACCACGCGGTCGTAGCCGCCGGGGATCTGCTGGGTGACGGTGCCGGACAGGATCTGATAGTCGATGCCGACCTTCACCTGGTGCGGTCCGAAAAAGCCGGTCATCGAGCCCTTGGCGTCGCGCCGCGAATAGTCTTCCTCGACCAGCGGCGTGCTGCCGGGCAGCGGGATGAACACCCACGGAGCGCCGGTGTAGCAGCCGGGGAGGTTGCAGGTCGCCAGGTTGAGGGTCGGCACCTGCGCCGAGTCGCTGGTCAGGAACGGCGGCTGGAAGACCGGCGTGACGTCGTTGCGCTCGCGGTGGTCGTAGAGCGCGATCTCCGCCAGGAACTTGTCGGTGACGCCGTTGGCGATCAGCGAGAAGTCGGGGCGGCCGGTGCCGATGGTGATCTGGCGGCTTGCGGGCGGTCCGTCCTCGACCAGCTGGGCGTTGTTGCGGCTGGGGTCGCCGATCATCGACGCCACCACGTCCACCTGGTTGGTCGGCGTCCAGGTGAGCTTGCCCGAGAACAGGTCCTGCGTCTGCTGCTGGGTAGGGAAGGTGGTGCCGTCGTAGGGGCTGCCCGAACCGGTGGTCAGCTTGGTGTCCTGGGTGCTCTGGGTGCGGTCGTAGACGCCGAAGAACCACAGGTGGTCCTTGACCAGGAAGCCGCCCAGGCTGGCGCCGTAGTCCTGGTTGTTGAAGCCGGCGAAGCTGCCGAGCGTCGAGCCCGGCTTGCCCTTGGCTTCCAGGTCCTGGTTGTCGAAGTAGCCGAACACCTCGCCCTTGAGCTTGTTGCCGCCCGAAGGGGTGATGGCGTTGATGATGCCGCCCAGGGAGTGGCCGAATTCCGCCGAGTAGTCGGCGGTCTTGACCTCGACCTGTTGCAGGAACTGCTCGGGCACCACCTTGACCGCCGAGCCGACCTTGATGCCGGTCACGTCGACGCCGTCGATGAGGTACTGGTTTTCCAGGCCGGTGGCGCCGAACACCGAGATGTTGCCGCCGTTGTCGAGCGTCACCCCCGGTTCGAGCAGGGCGACGGCGGTGTAGTCGCGCGACAGCGGCACCTTTTCGAAGACCCCGGCGTCGATCGTGTGCGACACCTCGACCGAGTTGGGGTCGATGCGCGGCGCGACGCCGGTGACGGTCACCTGCTCGGCCAAGGCCGGCGCCAGGTGGAAATCGGCGCGCGTGGTGGCGACCAGCGACACGATCGCCGCCGTCGACTGGGCCGCGTAGCCCTGCAGCTCGGCGCGCACCGTGTAGTTGCCGGGCGGCAGAGCCGGCAGGCGATAGTAGCCGGAGCGGTCGGTTTCGCCGACTCGCGGGGTGGGAATGGCGCCGGCCGCGGACACCGTGACGCCGGGCAGCGGCCCGCCGTCGGGTCCGACGATGCGGCCTTCGATCGCGCCGGTGGTGGTCTGGGCGGTTGCGGCGGCCGCGGCCAGGATGCAGCCGGCCAGCCACAGGCAGACGACGGATCCTCTCCTCACGCGCATCCAACACCTCCTGGAAAGCAGCATCGGAACCATCGCGTTTGCGTTCGCGGATGCCACCCCGGCCGCGTCGGGTCGCGACGGCGGCGCAAGGCGATGGGCCACACGGCTATACAGCGTACACTTTGCCAGCTGCCGAATTGTAGCACGCTCTGGCGCTTGAGTTTAGCGGCGGTTGCGCGCGGCGCCGAGGCGGCCGCGGCGGCGGCCTGGGCGCGCGCGGCGGGACCCCCGCGCCGGCCGCGGTGGGGAGGTGCGGCGGTGCGCTCCGCCGTCAGGGTTGCAGCTGGTACGGGCGCAGAGCGGCCGTCGCCTGGGCCATCGCCTGGCGCGCGGCGCCCAGGTGCGCCGCCTGGTCGTCGGCACGCCCGACCAGGCAGGAGTTGGCCGCCGCCTTGATCTCGCCGTAGGCGTTGGCGAGCGGCTGCGAGATGGCGGTCTGGGGGGCCGACAGCGCCTGCGGATCGGACGCCAAGGTGTCGACCGCGCTGCGCAGGTCGGTGCAGGCGTGCTGCACCCGTTGGGGGTCGGGCGGCGTCGCCTGCATGGCCATCCCCAGCTGGCCCAGGGCCAGGCGCACGCCGGCGGAGCGCGCCCAATAGGCCCGGTGCCAGCCGCGCACGGCGCGCTCGGCCTGGTCGCTGTCGGTGACGGTCGAGGGCGTCGCGGCGCCGAACGCGCGGCATCGTCGTGGTCTCGCCGGTGCGGGTGCGGCGCCAGTTTTGGATGTCGCGCTCGTTCTGCTCGGTCTGGCGCAGGTGCTCGGCCCATTGGGCGCGTTTGCGCGCGATCTCGTCGGGCGACGCCGGCGCCACGTCGTGCGGCGCCGGCAGGTCCGTCGAGACCGGCGTGGGTTTGAACGGATCGGTGGCGGGCGGCGCCGGATCGGGCGGGGTGGCGACCGTTGGAGCGGCGACCGTCGGGGCGGCGGCTGGGGCTGAGGCGGACGCCGCGGGGCTGCTGGCTCCGGCAAGGGCGGCCTCCCGGTCGCTGTGAGCCCAGGGGGTCGGGTGCGTATCGCAACCGGCAATCGCCAGGGCCAGCAGGAGCGGCACGGCGCTCAAAACCACCGGCGCGAGCCAGGCAGCGCGTGAGCGAGGCATCGACCTATTGAACATTTTCATTCTCCCGTTGCGACGACGACATCGGGGACGGCAAAACTCAAATGCTCCAGACGCGATGCATCACAGTATATGCTATCGACGAACAACTGAGCCAGGCTTCCAGGACGTCGGCAGGTATCCGGGAGGTACCGTGCAGGGCTATCGAGAACCGGCCGCCGGGCGGCCATGGTGGGCCGCTTTGCGGCTGAGGGCGACGCGGGCGGTGCTGCTGGCGCTCGCCTGCGCGCTGGCGATGGCGGGTGCGGCAGCCGCGGCAGGCCAGACCGACCTGGCGGCGGCGGCGCCGCGGCCGCTGAGCGATGCGGAGCGGCAGGCGGTGCAGCTCGCCGCCGAGTACATGACGCGGGGCGCCGACGCCTGGTGGCCGCACCTGGCCAGCACGTCGTGGCTGCGGGGGCTGGGGAGGGATGCGGCGCTGGCCGAGATCGAGACCCGCGCCGGCACTCCTCCCGGCTCCCGTTGGACGCTGGTCGCCGTGCCGGCCAACGTCGCCGCCCACACCGCCGCCTTTGCCGTCGAGTTTCCCTCCGGCACCGACGAGACCCTCTGGCTGGACCTGACGCAGGAGGCTGGCGGGTGGAAGATCGCCGCGGTGCGCATTGCCGCGGAACCGCTGGATCGGCAGGCGGCGGCGGAGGCGGGAGCGGCCGCCGGCGCCGTGGGAGCGGTGGGGGGTACGCCGGGTGCCGCGGCGGCGGGTGGTGGGTCGGCGGACAGCGGCGCGGCGGGCGGCGGCATGGCGCGCGGCGGGGGCGCCCTGCTGGGCGCCGGTGCCGCCGGCGTCGTCGGCCTGCTGGTGCTGGTGGCCGGGCTGGTGCTGTCGCGGCGGCGGCCGGTTGCGGCGGCGCCGGCGTCGCCTCCGTCGCGCGGCTCGTTCGTGGCGATGGCGCCGCCGCCAGGCCCCTGGTGGGCCAAGGCACTGGCGGTTGGCGGCGCCGTCCTGATCGGGCTTGCCGGCCTGCGGGTTGCCACCCTGGCCGCCGGCGGCGAGCTGCGCGCCGACCTTGCCGCCCTGACCGGCCGGGCGAAGGCGGCGCCGGCGGTTGCCGGCGGCGCCGGCTCCACGGCCGATGGCGCCGGCGCCGGTGCCGGCGCTGGCGACGCGTCGGGGCCGGTCGCCCTGCGCGCGCTGCTGCCGCTGCGCCGCGCCATCACCCAGGCGGCGGTGTCGCCCGGCGGGGCGGCGGCCGGCGCGGCGTCCGGCTCCACCCTGGCGGCGGTCGCCACGGCGGTACCGGCGCCGGTGTCGGCGGTCTCGGCGGGGGCGGCTGCCGCGGCGGGCTCACCGGCGGCGCCGGCGCAGGACGCCGGCGCGGCGGCCGACGCGGCGCTGGATGCGCTGGCCGCGGCGGCGGCGCCCGGCGATCCGCTGGCGTCGCCGGCCGGGCGGGTGGCGCTGGTCTGGCGCGCGCAGCACCGCATCGACCGCGCCGACCTGGCGGGCGCCGCGGCCCTGCTCAGCCGGCTGCCGCACAGCCGCTCGACGCCGCTGGCGGAGCTGCTGCGGGCGCGCCTGGCGCTGCTGCGCCTGCAGGGCGTGGAAACCGGCGTGGCCTACGAGCGGGCCATCGACGCCGGCGTGGTCAACGAAGGCTGGCTGCTGGAGGCGATCGGCGCGCTGTACATCCTGGGCTTCGAAGAGACCGCCAAGCAGTACCTCGACCAGCTGGCGGCGCTCGGCGCGCGCGGCGCCGAAACGTGGTACGCGCTGGCCGACCTGGCACTGATCGAAAATCGCAACGACCAGGCGCACCGCCTGTTCCGCACCGCCTGGCAGCTCGAACCGCTGTCGCGCGCAACGCTGCTGTCGCGCGAGCTGAGCGCCTTCATGCTGCAGGACCGCGATCTGCGCCGCATGCTCGCCCTGGGCGCCCCGACCGAGCCGGGCGTCGTCTGCCCCGGCGAATCGGGCCGGCCGCTGCAGCTGCCGGCCGGCGTCGGCGCAAGGCTCCTGGGCGGCACCCTGCGGCTGCGCGCCGGCACGGCCGAGGTCAAGGTGCCGGATGCCTGCGACCTGGCGCCGGCGGCGACGCCCCACGATTCCGCCGTCGCCTGGCAGGAGGAGCGCGAGAACGAAGCGCTGGCGCGCGTCCCCGAGCTGCGGCGCACCGCGGCCAGCGCCGCGGCGCTGGCACAGCCGGTGCTGCGCCGCCAGACCGAGGAGGCCGCGGTGGCGCTCGCCAACCGCCTGCGCTGGGCGGACCTGATCGAGATCACCCAGAGCCTGGCCCTGCCGGCGGCGATCCTGCCGCCCGACCTGGCGCGGCTGCGCGCGACGGCGCTGTCGCACACCGGCCGGGACCCGGAGGCCCGGCAGTTGCTGGTGCGCGTCGCGCTGGGCGACAAGGTGAACCGCCGCGCCGACCCGGGCGTCCTGTACCAGCTGGCGGACCTGGTCGAAAAGGCGGGTGATTTCGATTCGGCGCTGCGGCTGGTGGCCAAGGCCAACTCCGAGCTGCCGTCGCCGCCCAGCGGCGACCGCCAGCTACAGCTGCAGATGGAAAAGCGCCTGGCGTCGTCGCTCGACCAGTTCAAGAGCCAGCACTTCCTGGTCAACTATCCGACCTCGCGCGGGCCGGCGTTCGGCAAGGAGGCGGCGCGCATCCTGGAAGCCGAGCGCAAACGCCTGCAGCAGTGGATCCCGATCGGCGACGGCGGACCGCCGATCGACGTCCGCCTGCTGCCGTTCAGCGACTTCGAGATGGGCTACTCCGAGGGCGGCGACGTGCTGGGCCTGTTCGACGGCGTGGTCCGCCTGCCCCTGGGCAGCCTCAAGGTCTTCGGCCCCTTTGCCGTCTCCATCCTCAGCCACGAGCTGGCCCACGCCATGCTCGCGCAGCGCACCGGCGACCGCGCGCCGCACTGGTTCCACGAGGGGCTGGCGCAGCACATCGAGATGCACAGCGAGGGGCGCGTCAATCCCATCGGCGACTACCGCGACACCGACCGGCTGCTGGCGTTCCCGCTGCTCGAGCCGGCCATCTCCAGCTTCGCGTCGATCGTCTGGGTCACCGCCGCCTACGACGAAGCCCTGTGGACCCTCAACTACATCGAGAGCCGCTACGGCATCGCCGGCATCCACCACCTCGAAGACGAATTCCGCGCCGGCCGCACCACCCCCGAAGCCATCTCGCACGCCCTGGGCACGCCCATCCAGCGCTTCGACCAGGACCTCTGGGACTGGTGCCTCCACCAGGCCCCGCGCGCCTACCACCTGGACCTGGTCCGCTACGACGGCGGCGACGCCGACCCCAAGAGGTTCTGACCGGTCTCAGGGTGCGAAATCGTCCTCCCAATGCTCGTGCTCACCGCGGACGCCCAGGGCGAGCCGCTCCTCCTCCATGGCGCGCAGCTGCACGCGGCGGATCTTGCCCGAGACCGTCTTCGGCAGCTCGGCAAATTCCAGGCGCCGGATGCGGGCGTAGGGCGCCAGGCGCCGGCGTGAGAAGGCGAAGATCGCCGCCGCCGTGGCGCGGCTTGCCGGCGTGCCGGGCGTCAGCACGACGAACGCCTTGGGCACGCTGAGGCGCACCGGGTCGGGGCTGGGCACCACGGCGGCCTCGACCACCGCGGGGTGCTCGATGAGCGCGCTTTCCAGCTCGAAAGGGCTGATGCGGTAGTCCGAGCTCTTGAACACGTCGTCCGAGCGGCCGACATACCAGTAGTAGCCGTCCGAGTCGCGCATCGCCGTATCCGAGGTCCGGTACCAGGCGCCGCCCGGCAGCGCCGCGCTGCGCTCGGGGCTGTCCAGGTAGCCGGCCATCAACGCCGCCGGCCGCGTGGCCAGGTCGATGGCAATCTCGCCCTCGTCGGTTTCTGGAGACTCCGGGGTCTCCTGTGTCTCCGGGATCGTCCATGTTTCCGGAGTCTCAGGCGTTCCTTGGACCTTCGGGATCTCGGGCGTCTCCGCGAGCGCTGGCCTCTGCAAGGACTCAGCAGCCTCCGAGGTTTCCGCGGCCTCCGGCGGCAGGAGTGCGATGCGATAGCCGGGCAACGGTCGCCCCATGGAGCCGAGCTTGACCTGCTGACCGGGCGAGTTGCCGATCTGGCAGGTGGTTTCGGTCTGGCCGTAGCCGTCGCGGATGGTCAGCCCCCAGGCAGCCCGCACGCGCGCGATCACCTCCGGATTCAGCGGCTCGCCGGCGCTGGTCAGCTCGCGCAGCTGCACCGGATAGGACGCCAGGTCTTCGAGCACCAGCATCCGCCAGACGGTCGGCGGAGCGCACAGGGTGCTCACCGCGCAGCGCGCGACGACGTCCAGCGTCTTTCTGGCGTCAAATCGCCCCTGCGGCGGGATGAAGATCGTTGCACCGGCGTTCCAAGGCGCGAAGAAGCTGCTCCAGGCGTGCTTCGCCCATCCCGGCGAGCTGATATTGAGATGCACGTCGTGAGGACGCAAGCCGATCCAGTACATCGTCGACAGGTGGCCGACCGGGTAGCTCTCGTGCGTATGTAGCACCATCTTCGGCTTCGCCGTCGTGCCCGAGGTGAAATAGAGCAGGAACGGGTCGCTGGCGCGGGTCGGTCCGTCGGCCACAAAGATGTCGGCCGCGTCGCCCACCGGGTCCGCCGCGTTTGCCGTGTCCGCCGTGTCCGCTGCCTCGTAGCACTGCCAGCCGGGCACCTCATCACCCACCACCACGCGGGTGAAGGAGCCCCGCACGTCCTGGAGCTTCTCGACGCCGGCCGCATCGGTCACCACGTGAAGGATCCCGCCGCGCTCCAAGCGGTCTTCCAGGTCGGCGGCAGACAGCAGCGTCGTAGCCGGGCTCAGCACCGCGCCCAGCTTCAAAGCCGCCAGCGTGATCTCCCACAGCGCGCTGACGTTCGGCAGCATCGCCAGCACCCGGTCGCCGCGCCGCCAACCCAGCCCGCGCAAAAAGTTGGCCGCCCGGTTCGACCGCCGCGCCATCTCGGCGAAGCTGATGCGCGTCTCGCCCCCGCCGTCGTCCACCAGCCACAGCGCCGTCCGCAAGTTGCCATTCGCCATGACGTCGAAGTAGTCCAGCGCCCAATTGAACCGATCGAGCACCGGCCAGCGGAATCCCGCGCACGCCGCCGCCAGGTCTTCGCGCTGCGCCAGCAGGAAGTCGCGCGCCGCCAGGAACGCATCGGCGCCGCTGCCGGCCGCCGCCAGCTCCGGCGTGGCACGTGGCTCACCCATGGTGACCTCCCAGTACATCGCGCCGCCGAACGCCGGCAGGGCGTCTCTAAGAAAGGGATTTCGACCTTACCACAGCCCTTCCCGGGCGCCGCCCGCTACCTCCGGCCGCCGGCCACCGCCTGTCTCACCGTCAGCGAGGCAACGCACCCAACTTACAGCGAGGCTCGCCCGGCCCCTCCGGCCGCCGCCGCGCGCGCACCTCGACCGCCCACGAAAGGAGCATCAAAATGCGCAAGGATGCCAGAACCAAGCTGCCGCTCCACCGCGACACCCTCCACCGCCTCGACAGCGACAACCTGCACACCGCCGCAATGAGGCGCGCCCGCGGCGGCCTCGCCGGTGTCGGCGTCGGCATCGTCTCGAGCGACGACCGCGAGTGCACCTACAGCCGCGCCTGCGACACCCTCAACTAAGGTCGCCGCCGCCTTCGCTCCTGCGTGACGCCGCCCCCGCGGCTGCAGGCGCCGCGCAGGAGCCTAATGGACACCGGCGACCAGGGCGGTCCGGGAGCCCACCACCGACATCACCGGCCAGAAGTGATTCGGGGGAAGCGGCCGCGGTGCGGCCGCCCCTCAGGTGGAAAGGTGGAGTCCCCGCCGGAGCGCTAACGCACCACCAAAGGGGGCGGGGAGCTGGGGCGAGGGCTGGGCGGATGACCCCGAATCTTGGACCATTCGCCGGCTTTTCCGGTCAGCCAGGTTCCTGGAAAAGGGCGACTGAACCACCCGGCCCGCAAATCAGCATGAAACCCTGTGACCCGCTGAGTTGCCACGCTTCGTAGGTGTCATCTGGGTGAACCTCGATCGAGACCCCGTGCTCGAATTCAACCGTCAGGTCACCCATATCCACGATGGAAATTCCCAAAACCCGCGCGTTGAACAGAATTAGCACAGGTCCAAGAGTTGGAGTGTCCTCGGGTGTCAGCACTTGTCGCCCTCGAGGAGTCTTAAAAGTAAATGGAGACTCAACGAACAGCTGCGCCTGCCCGGACTTGTCAGAAAAGGAATAAGCCCAAGCGAAAGTCAATTTGGATAAGCTGTACGACCCCATCCTCGTCGAGTTCCAGGTGCCAGCCCTTCTCTTCGTCGCGAAGCCTCATTCTGGAGCTCCTTGAGGATTTCCGTTCAGCGGTTCCTCGTAAATTCGCGGAATGTGCGTCTCAGCTTGTGCCCCCCTGACGTACGCCCAAATGACTGGGCAGATTTAAAGGCGTGAGTCCCAGCTGCTCACTCGCCTTCCCCTGTTGGGTGCGGCCCAGTGTCTAGATGAAGCCTGATATCAGCTTGGCCAGTCTTTGCCTTCGCGGCGGCTTCTAGCCAGTCATCCCAGGCGGCTGGATCTGCAGTTGTGCCATTGTTTAGCAGTGACATCCCACCGAGGAATCCGGCCAGATCATCTGGAGCCTGTCATCTCAAGGAGGTGTTCCAGGAAGAGGTACATGGCGACATAGGCCTCTCTGCAGGTCAGAGATTCCATGCGTTAACCTTTCCGTCGCGATGCACTGCGTCCGGCCGAAGCCGGCTACGGTGGCCGCCTGGTCTGGCGACAGAGCGCGACCTACGATCAACCTTCTCCGACCCAATCCTCTTTCTTAACATTAAACTCCCATTCTGCCTGTCCCATGGCGTCGTCCGCCCCACGAGGCGACCGTACTCATCATGGTGCGCTCGCCAAGGTTCGACGCGCCCTGCCGTTGGCGAGACTCATCTAACCATTTGCTAGAGTTTGTGCGCGCTCCAATAGATCGTGTCTTATATCATTGTCAGTGAGCCCGGGTAGTACGGGTGGCCACTCGTTGAAAGGTACGTCCATGAGCTCTAGGAGGCCTCGGTAAAATGACTCCCAGACCTCGGGCTCACTCGGATCATGGTCTTGAAAGCCTCTTAGCAATAATCTGGCTGCTTCCGGCTTAAGGTCACTATATGTTGATCCTAGAAAGCCGAGTGCCGTAGCGGCCGCTGCGCGAACATAAGGGTCCTCGTTGAAGGCCTTCGACGCGATAATCGGGAAAAACTCGCGAAGTGCCCACATGCGACCGAGCACCTGAACAGTGATTCGTCTTACGAGTGCTGCGTCAACTGGATCGCCGCTGTTGAAATCCAAATAGGCGCGTATGACATCCTTGCTCGCGAGGTCGCCGCTGCGACCGAGAATATGTATCAGAGTGTATGGGTCGGTGCGGAATTCGCCAGAGGCAAGTTGATGCCGGAGGTCATTGAGCACGGCGCGACGGATACGCTTACCCTGCTTCGCATGATCCAAGAGTACTTCGTAAATGAGGTCATTGTCCATGTTGTTTGTATTGTCCCTTCAGGGCCTGAGTCGCGCTCTCGAGGTTCTTGCTGGCTACGCTCAGCTCGTTGGTCAGAGCCTGCCGCTGCGATTGAGAAAGATTGAGCTCCCTTCCGGTAGCGTCAAATAGCTTTGCTAACCGATGGCCCGCGCGTCAATTTGTGCAGTATTATGTAATAGGTCAAGGTGGCCTTGTCCCAGAATCCGTTGAAAGTTGACGGCGATCCTCGCCCCCATAGAGCATGGGGGTGCCAACTAAAGGAGGGTCACCGTCATGAAGAAGAGTGCCACGGCGAGAGGGAGAGAGGCAACTGCTGGGCACGAGGGAGCCTGTCGGCGAGTAGGCGTGGGGGGCGTGCTGGTGCGAGCCGGAGAGGCGCTACGGGAGCTGGTGATGGCGACGGGGCTCGCGGTGTTCGAGGCGATGCTGGAGGAGGACCGCGAGGCGCTGGTGGGTCCTGCCGGCAGCCGGCAGGGAGCGCAGCGCACGGCGTATCGCTACGGACATGAGCAGGGTCGCGTGGTCCTCGGCGGCCGCAAGGTGCAGCTGGGCCGGCCGCGGGTGCGCACCGTCGGGGGCGAGGAGTTGGCGCTGCCGAGTTGGGTCGCGATGCGACAGGAAGATCCTCTCGACGAGCGAGCTCTCGAGCAGATGAAGGTGGGCGTATCGACGCGCAAGTATGCCCGGAGCCTGGAGGCCCTGCCCGAGAGCCGGAACTCGTGCTCGGTCAGCCGTTCGAGCGTGTCCCGGCGCTTCGTCGCGCGGACCCGCCAGCAGATCACCCAGCGGCTGTCCGAGTCCCTCGAAGGCAGGGACTTCCCGGTGCTCATGATCGACGGCACGGTGCTTGGCGACCATGTGCTGCTGTTGGCGATGGGCATCGAGGCGGATGGGTCGAAGCGAGTGCTGGGGGTGGTGGAAGGCAGCAGCGAGAGCGAGCAGGCAGGGCGGGCGTTGCTGCGCAACTTGATCGAGCGCGGCCTGCTGGTAGAGCGGATGCGCCTGTTCGTTGTGGACGGCGGCAAGGGCGTGCGTGCCGCGATTAGAAAGACTTTTGCGGGCTGGGCATTGATCCAACGCTGCCAGATCCACAAGATGCGCAACGTGATCGATCATTTACCTGATAGTAAGCACGCGTGGGTGCGAACGGTGATCCGGAAGGCTTGGGCCGCTGGCTCTGTCGAGCAAGCCCGGAAGCGCCTCGTGGGCTTGGCAGAGCAACTGGAAGAGGCGCATCCAGGCGCAGCGTCGTCGTTGCGGGAAGGTCTCGATGAAACCTTAACAATCATCGGCCTGCGCATGTCGGCGACGCTCACTCGCAGTTTGCGCTCGACCAATCCAATCGAGAATCTCAACAGTGCTCTGAAGCACCTGGCTCGCCGTGTCAAGCGCTGGCGAGGAGGGACGATGGTCTTGCGCTGGGCGGTCACCGGGATCCTCGAAGCCGAGAAGCGCTTCCGTCGCATCAAGGGCTACCGCGACCTGCCGGCTCTCAGCATCGCCCTCGCTCGGTCTGCCCCTTCTTACCCAGAAAAGCTTGACCAGGAGACGCTCACTGCGTGAAACTACCGCCAACTTCGCCGTCGACTTTCAACGGAAAGTGGGACATCCCCGGTCAAGGTTGTGTGTGGATTTAGAGAACCCACCATCCTGAGGGCTTGGCGTCAAACATAACCGCCTCGGCTGCCCTGTAGTCCTGACTCCGAAGGGAAATTTTCACGACAGCCATGTCATCAAAAACAGTGCGCACCGAATCCTCGAGAGTGATGCGAGCGGAAGTCACCTTCCGCGTGATGCGCTTGCAGAGCTCATCCCTAAAACCGCACTGCCCCCAATGAAATTCACGGCCATCGGATTCGACCACGGGCCGCGTTACCGCCGTGAGGACGGGTCCATCAAACCTCAGCTGGACGTAGTCCTGCACGAACTCAACAGAGCTTAACTGCTCACCGACGATCTTCTGCAACAAGCCTTCCTCGGTTTCGTCTGGGCGAAGCGTCATAGAAATCATTTTACTGCTGGGGCGGAGTCGGCGGCGACGGTGCCGGAGGCGGTTTGTCCGGGGCCGCCCGCCCCACGATTCACGTACGGCCCTGCCCGGCTATCTCGCGCCACCTCATGAGGAGCCGATGATTGGGGTGAGATTCTGTTAGCCGAAATGTCGACAATAAATTGCCAGCCTCGTCCCACTCGTCCCGCTCCAGTGCTATTCCATGCTCGCCCAGTGTTTTTTTCTTGAGTGCACCGCTCTCGTACCACTCCAAGGACAAGCCATTAAGTCCCCCTTGATGGATGTTGTCCTCTGCCTTCTTTGCGCCACTTGGATACCACGCCCGGCGGGGACCCTCTTGGACGCCATCGACAAATGTGATCTCGCTGATCAGATTGCCTTTCGCATCGAGCTCATAGCCGATGCCACTGAAGCGCTCACCCTCGTGCGTGTAGGAATAATCATCATTGAATTCAATCTCGCCAGCATCTACTCGCTTCATGGTTGCTGCCCTTCTGCTTGCGATTGAGGGAGATTGTTGACGCCCTGCGTTAGGGTTTCACAGTTGCCACACCGAGGTACCCACTGGCCGACCCGATTCGACCAGAGAGACACATTGTACATTTCGAACTCAGAAAGGTCGCCGGCGCCCATCCCGAGACCCTCCCGAGCAAGCAACGCTTCGTTCAGCGTAACGAATTCAGAATGCGTGCCTGGCTTCCCCCAGGTCTCGCCCATCGTGCGAGCTCCTGACTCAACGTCCGCTAGGTAGGCGTCAAGCCTGTCTTGCAACAGAGGATGGATCTCGTCAGGGATTTCCGTAGCGTTCTGCCCAAAGAACATATCATCGGTGACCGTATCCCTGATACCGGTTAGCACAGGACCTCGCTGCTGGTTGGTCTGAGTCTGCTTCAGGAGTTGCGCTCTCTCCACGGTAGCGGCCGGGAGCGGACTTTCCTTTTTGACGGCGACGCCTGCGCCTTCCGGATCCTCTACAGTAGTGAGGTTTTCGGGCTTGCTGGGTGGTGGCGGCGGCGTTTCAGACGGATCCGGGAGCATACTGGGCACATCTGGCCCCGTTGAGGCCCAGTGGAGAGCACCACCCAACACTCCTCCAAGGCCCATGCTGAAGGCATAGGCGCCGGGGCTCGACACCTGCCCTTCGATGGTGTCGCTGGTCGCTTGGCCGGCGAGACCGCCGACGGCTCCTCCGCCGGCCGATGCTAGGAGGGCGCTGCCTCCCAATGCTGTGATGCCGGCTCCGGCGAGCCCACCTGTGGCGGCGGCGGCGGCGGTGACCGCGAAGGTCTTGGCGGCGAACTTGAGATCTTTTTTGACGTCGGCGTCGACGGCCTTGGCGACCTGGGTGAGGTTGCCGGCGTTGATATTGTCGCCCAGTACATGGCGGCGACGTCGTTGCCCAGGATCACGCCGGCTCCGGTGCCGTAGGCGTTGGTGGTGGTGACGACCGAAGGTCCGCCGCAGCTGCCGAGGATCGGCGACGGGATGGGGCAGGCGGCCAGGTTGCCGTTGGGCGCCAGCACGTCGTCGAAGACCGCCGCGTTCTGCTGGTTCGAGCCCGGCGGGTTGTTGCACTGCACGTCGTCGCGGCGCGCCGCCGGGCCGACGGCGAAGGTCACCGGCACGTTCGAGATCGAGTTGCCGTAGGAGTCCTGGACCTGGACGTGCACGTCGCCGGCGTACATGCCGGGGTTGCCGCCCATCTGCTGGCTCGGCTCCTGGCTGACGATGGTCGCGGGCGGGCCGGGGAAGCCGTAGGCATAGAAGGGGGCGTCGGGGGAGAGCGCGCCGTCGTGGGTCGAGACCGAGGCGTCGACGAGCTGGACGAGCGCCTGGGTGGCATAGGCGTCGGTCGGGCTCTGCAGCAGGAACGCCGGGCTGGCCGCGGTCTGCTGGCCGAGGCGGATGGTTACCGCGGCGTGGCCGAGCGGGTCGGTGACGACCGCGACCGAGGTGCTTTCGGCCGAGGTCGCCGGATCGACAAGGGTGCCGCCGCCGGTGCCCGCGGCGGTGGTGAAGGTGACGGTGGCCCCCTGGACGGGCTTGCCGGACGCGTCGCGCGCCACGACGGCGAGCTGGGCCGGCAGCAGGGTCCCCACCTGGCCCATCTGGTTGTTGGTCGCCGAGACGATGACCAGGCTGGCCGCCGAGAGCGGATCGGCGTTGGGCTGCACCGTGCCGTACGGGTCTGCGAGCGCGTTGGCGGCGAACTGCAGCGTCCACTGGTCGGGCGACTCGGCGGAGGCGCCGCCGGCGAGGCCGCCGGCGATCAGGTAGGCGGCGCCGCCGCTCACCGGGTCCTCCACCACCCAGATCGAGCCGGTCCAGGAGTCGCGCGTGACGGCGGTCGCCGGCACGTCCACGGTGAGGCCCTGGCTCAGCCAGTTCTGGACGTCGGCCAGGACCGCCGCCGGCTGCTGGAGGTTGGACGGCAGCGGTGTGGCGTTCTGGGCGGTGAGGTGGAGCACCGGGATGCCGGCCTGGTTGGCGACGCCGATGCCCTTGTCGGCCGAGACGGAATCGACCTGGAAGTCCTGCTCGAAGGTGAGGTGCTCCCAGGACGAGCCTTCGAGCGCCGAGACGCGCATTCCAGTCGAAGGCGGTCGAGGGGTCGGCGCCGCGCGCAGAGGCTGAGCGCTGCCGGCATCGCTTTCGAGGTGGATGTCTCCTGGTGCTGTTAACCCTTGCGTAACGCTTGTGGATTAGTCCTTGACTGGTTCGACGGATTCAATCTCGGCGGCCTGGCAAAGAAAGCGTATGTCATTATGCTCGTAGTCGAAGGCCTCTAGCTTGACTCCCTCTAGCTGCCTGTCGGAAATATCAACTATAGCGAATCCGGTAATTTGCGTAGGGCTGCCGCCGAACCCTCGAATATTTAACTCTCTGACGGCTGTAAACTTCATATGCAGGCGATAATTGTTCGTCGAGCGATCTGTTTCGAGAGCGAGAAGTAAGGAGTAGGTCGATCGGGGTGATCGAGGGTCCTCGAAGAAGGTCAGGGCGGATACCCTCGAAAACGCCGTGTAGCCTGCCTTGCCTACCACCGCGTACAGCTTGTCCTCGCCTTTGACTTGGGCTTTCATCGCATCACTCATGATCCGGATGAGAGCCAGGGAAAGGCCCGGTTTCCTTTCCGTTCTGAAGCCCGGGACCCCATTCCGTAACGTGGTGATGCGGGTCAGTGTGGGATTCCGGCATTCCATGGTCTGTCCAGTCCGTACGCGCTGTTTGTCTTCCATATTTATCTCTAGTCACCGTCGATCGCTCCCATTGTCCTGTTTTTTCATTGAACTTGTAGTGCTCATGCGTGTATTCCTGTCCCGTAGGTTGACCCTGGCGACCTGCGTTAGCCGTGCTCTCAGGAGGGTCAGGAATCATTTGGGGCTTGGGTTGTTCGCCTTCACCCGAGCCCTTTGGCGGGACTTTACTCCCGCTTGATACGGCCGTCGAGTCCCCGGCCTGCCCAGTCTCGCTGAGGTTCTGGAATTGCTCCCAGCTGGTGGGCGTATCGCTCTCCGCTGCGGCGCTGCCATGGCCGACTGTGAATTGGTCAGCGCCGTTGCCGTCTGGATTCTCGACGGTGATGCTGGCTTGGGGCTTGCTCGTGGTGGCGACGGGAGCTGGCGTGTCAGGTGCCGGGACTCCTGATGTAGTGGTGTCGATTTCAGTTCCGCTCTCGAAGGTCGTTGGCGTTTCGCCCGGAGCGGTGAAACCGTGAATGGCGCCTCCGAGGACAGCTCCGCCGGCGCCGGCCACGACATAGGTGCCGAGGCTCGAAGTGCGCCCCTCAATGGCATCGTCAATGGTCTGGCTGGCGACACCTCCGGTAGCTCCACCGACAACGGCTGCACTGAGCGCGCCTGCCCCTGCGGCGGTGGCGGCGACCGTTGCCAAACCTCCTGTCGCTGCGCCTACGGCGGTGACCGCGAAGGTTTTCGCGGCAAACTTCAACTCCTTCTTGACTTCTTTGTCGACTCCTTTGGCGACCTGAGTGAGGGTGGTGGCGTTGATGGCGTCGCCGATGCCGGCTTTGACCATGATGGCGTCGGCTTCGGCGGGGGTGAGGCCGCCTTGTTGGACAAGGGCCAGATGGAAGGCGACGGGGTCCTTCTTGGCTTGGGCTGTTGTTACGGCTTGGCGGTGGTCATTTTCATCGACGATGAAGGTCGTGCCCTGCTTGTTGACCGATGCCGCACGGCCTTCGGGATCCAGGTACACGGTCGGATTGGCGTAGGCGTAGAGGTAGCGGTGGAGGCTGGGCGGGTTGTCGGTTTTGCCGTCGGCGGGGTCTTCGGTCAGGAAGCGGCCGATGGTGGGGTCGTAGAAGCGGGCTTTGCAGTAGTAGAGGCCGGTTTCGGTGTCGAGCTCGTGGCCGGTGAAGGCGAAGGCGTTGAAGGTGGTGCCGGTGGTTGCGCGGTAGTTGCCCCAGGCGTCGTATTGGTAGGTGGCCCGGAGGCTGCCGGTGGTGGTGGTGAGGTCGGTGATCGAGCCTAAGGCGTCGAAGAGGTAGAAGGAGCGGCCTTCGGTCTGCTGGTTTTGGGAGAGGAGGCGGTCGGGGCCGTAGTCGTATTTGGCCAGGGTCTGGTTGTTGGCGTCGGTTTCCAGGAGGACGGATTTGTCGTCGAAGGTGTAGTGGATGTAGCCGAGGGCGCCTTGCTTGAGGACTCTCAGGCCCTTGTAGTCGTACTCGTAGGTGCCCAGCGTCGAAGAGGCTTGCGAGACGGCGGTGAGCTGGTCGCGGACGTCGTAGCGGAAGGTGGTGGTGGTGCCGTTCTGGGTCTTTGCGAGCTGGTTGCCGTTGGCGTCGAAGGTGTAGGCGATGCTTTGCGCGCTGTTGAGGTTGTCGGTGAGGGTGGTGAGCTGGTGGCGCGCGTTATAGGTCAGGGTGTGGTCGGTGAGGGGGGAGCTGTCGGCGTTGCTGGTGGCTTTTTCGGTGGTGCGGTCGCCGACCTTGTCGTAGGTGTAGGCGACCTGCTGATCGGGGTAGGTGACGCCGGTGAGGCGGTCGGCGGGGTCGGAGGTGTAGGTGGTGATCTGGCCTGCGGCGGGGCCGTTGGCGCGGATTTCGAGCTGGCTTGTGCGGTTGCTGTCGGGGTCGTACTGGTATTGGAAGTGGCTGAGGACGGTCGCGGCGCCGAGGCGGTTTTCCTGGACCTGGATGCGGGCGGCGTCGTCGTAGGTGGTGTTTTCGTTGGTGCCGTTGGGGTAGGTGACGGTCTGGAGGCGGCTGTCGCGCAGGTAGGCGTAGTTAGTGATGCCGGCTCCGTTGACGTTGACGGCGGTGAGGCGGTTGAGGGCGTCGTAGGTGTAGCGGGTGACCAGGTTGTCGGGGTCCTGGAGGGTGGTGCGGTTGCCGTTGGGGTCGTAGGTGTAGGCGAGGGTGAGGTTGTAGCGATCGGTGACGGTGAGGAGGCGATCGAACAGATCGTAGGTGCGGGCGGTCTGGCGGGTGTTGGGGGCGCCGGACCAGGTCTCCTGGATCGCCGTGGGGTTGTTGTTGGGATCGTAGGTGAGGGCGATGGACTGGAGGTCGTCGGTCGTGGGCGGCGCCGGGGGCGGATAGGTGGCCAGGGCCTGGCGGTCGATGGCGTCGTAGGCGTAGGCGATGGTCTGGCCGTCGGCGTCGGTGAGGCCGGTGCGGTTGCCGTTGGGGTCGTAGGCGTAGGACTCGACGGCGTTGTCAGGGTAGGTCTTCCGGGTGACTCGATTGAGGGTGTCGTATTGCCAGGCGGTGGTCTTGGATTCGCCGTCGGTGGTGGTGAGGCGGTTGCTGTCCAGGTCGTAGGTGTAGCTGGTGCGATCGCCCACGGGGTCCTGGACGGCGATGAGGCGGTTGGCTGCGTCGTAGGCGTAGGTCCAGGGCTGGCCGGGGAAGGCGGGGCGCTGTCTCTGGATGCGGTTGCCGTCGCCGTCGTAGGCGTAGGTGGTGGTGTCGCCGGCGTTGTCGGTTTCGGTGAGGAGGTGGCGCCGCAGGTCGTGGGTGTAGGTGGTGACGCGGCCCTCGGGGTCGGTGGCGGTGGCGCGGTCGCCCATGGTGTCCAGGGTGAAGGTGGTGATGGCGGCCAGCGGGCGCTCTTCGGCGGTCTGCAGATTCCTTTCGTCGTATTCGTAGCCGGTGGTGTTGCTGTTGGCGTCGGTGACGAAGCGGCGGTTGCCGGCGGGGTCGTATTGGATGGTTTGGAGCAGCACTCGGGCCTTGGTGGTCTGGGTGAGGCGCCCTTCGGGGTCGTAGGTGTGGGAGCTGAGGGTGCCGCGGCGGTCGATCTCGGTGAGCTTGCTGCCCAGGCCGTCGTAGGTGAAGGTCTGGGTGTAGGCCAGCGGCTGCGGGGCGGTGGTCAGGATCAGCCGGTTGAGGGCGTCGTAGGCGAAGGCAGTGGTCTGGCCCTTGCGATCGGTCTGCGCCAGGCGGTTGCCGACGGCGTCGTAGGTGACGGTGGTGGTGTAGGCGAAGGGCTGCGGGTCGGTGGTCTGCACCAGGCGGTCGAGGCGGTCGAACTGATAGGTGGTGATCGATCCGCGCGGATCGGTTTCGGCGACCTGGTTGCCGGCCACGTCCCAGGCCTTGGTGATCGTGCGGCTGGCGGGCAGATCCTGCTCGACGAGGCGGTGGAGCGCGTCGTAGTGGTTGGTGGTGAGGTTGCCGTTGGCGTCGGTCTGGGTGGTGGGGTCGCCGTTGGCGTCGTAGGTGGCGGCGCTGACGGCTCCGATCGTGTCGGTCGTCGCGATCAGGCGGTTGAGCGGGTCGTAGGCGTGGGTGACGGCGTCGCCATTGGGGAGCTGCTCGGAGATGCGGTTGTTGACCAGGTCGTAGCCGTAGGTGGTGACCAGGCTGCGGTTGGGCTGCGTGACCCGGTTGAGCAGCACGGTCGTCTGGGTGAGGCGGTTGCGCGCGTCGTAGGCGAAGTTAGTGGTGTTGAGGAGCGGATCGATCTTGCGCGTGGTGTTGCCGTCGGCGTCGTATTCGAAGGTGGTGGTGTCGCCGAGCGAATCGGTGCGCTGGACGGCGCGGTTGAGGGGGTCGAAGACGGCGGTGTGGACGCGGTCCTGCGGCTGGTTGCGCTGGCGCTCGCTGACCAGGTTGCCGTTGCCGTCCCAGGTGTCGACGGTCTCGGTGGGGGAGCCCGTCTGCCAGGGCGGCAGGTCCTTCTGGAGCATGCGGTTGAGCTCGTCGTAGGTGATCGTGGTGAGGCGCCCCAGCGGGTCCTGCTGCTGCGTGACGTTGCCGTTGCCGTCCAAGGTGAAGAGGGTCGACACGAGGCCCGAGTCGCTGGTGCGGTCGGTGCGGATGCGGCGGTTCAAGCCGTCGTAGGTGTGATGGGTGACGCGCGTGCTGAAACCCGGCTGCGAGGAGTCGCTCAGGGTTTCGCTGGCGACGTTGCCGACCCCGTCGTAGGTGTAGGCGGTGGTCTTGCCGAGCGGTTCGGTGCGCCCTGCCAGCCGCTCGGCGTCGTCGTATTGGAAGGTGGTGTCGTGGCGCGGCGACGCGCTGTCGAACCAGTCGGTTTCGAGCGTCTTGTTGCTGGCCAGGTCGTACTGGTAGAGCTTGGTGCCGGCGGCGGCGTTGTCGATCTGCACCGGCCGCCCCTGGAGGTCGGAGGTGGTCGTCGTCACCCGCCCCAGGGCGTCGGTCCTGGTGACGACGTCGCTGACGTCGTCGTAGGCGGTGGTTTCGACGGCCGGGGTGCTGCCGGCCAGGGGGTAGGTCTCGCCGCGGCCTGTGCGGGTGCCGGCGTCTGGGGGGGGCCGGAGCCTGGACCGGCGCAGCTTTGGCGGTCTGCGCCCGCTGGGTCTGCGCCTGCTGGGCCTGCGCCGGCGCCGCTTTGACCGTCTGCGCCGGTGCCACGCCGGCTCCCCTGCCGATCCAACCCAGGCTCAGGCCTAGCGCGGCCAGAGTGGCGCCGCGCCGGCGCCTGGCCAGGTCTGGCGGTTTGGCACGGGGCATGGTGGGTCGGCGGCGGGTCGACGGCATCGGGATGGGATCGCTCATCATCGGTTCGAGAAGCGACGCGGTCAGTGGCCGACCGGCAGACAGCCGGTGAAGAGGGCCGACCAGATGCAGAACCTCGGCTTCCAGCTGACCGCCGTCACCGCCAACCAGGTGGTCTACAACTTCTACCAGGCGACCACCCTGTCGCTCTCCGGCATCGGCGTCCCCGGCACCGTACCTGGCCCTCGGGCCGGAGCTGATTTCGGGTCGGCCTCCCGTTTTCACTATCGGCCTCGCCGATCTCTATGAAGGCAGCGGATAGTGTGCAGTTGTGCCTGGCCGCCCACCTGGGACTATCTGTCTACGATGGCCGCTCGGTCTGGCGAATGAGCGCGACCTACGATCAACCTTCTTCGCCCCAAGCCTCTTTCTTAACATTAAACTCCCATTCTGCCTGTCTCATGGCGTCTTCCACGGATTCGTGAAAGGTGTCAGTCATCTCCTCGCCGTCTTTGTCAAGATAGAGGAGGTAGTAGCCTTGGGAGTCTGGAATCTTGACGATTTGCAGCTGGGCAGGAAGTGGCAGAAGCTGGCCATCGCGAAAGTGGCGGGTGTTGCCTGTAGCTCCAACTAATGGCCCAATCTTCAGCGTGTGCAGTATTTTAAAATAGCTCATATTTCTTGTGTAGGCTCGATTTCAAGGCTATTGATTCCTGTGTAAAAAATGTCCTATTTGAGCTGCAAAAAAAGAGGACTGTGCGCCAGGAAGGATCGAAGCAGAAGCTGATTCCGCTGAAGGCTGCGATGGCCGTGCCGCGCGGCGGCGGTGAGTGCGTCGAGTTGAGTTGGTGCCAGGTACAAGCGCGTGCATCGGCTCTATTGCGAAGAAGGCTTGACGGTGCGCCTGCGCAAGCGGGTTTGCCGAGAGCAGCGCCGACCGTGGCCGCGCTCGCCGCCTACGACCGCGTCAAGGCGGCGGCCGCGGCGACGAGAAGGTGACCGCCGCCCGCGGAGCCAGCACGGTGCCGGGGACGCAGATGCCGGACAGCGACAGCCTGGTCGCCTAGTAGAAGTTGTAGACCACCCGAGCCAACAGCTTCCAAACGGCGAGCGCTGTGCGGTCAGCGTTCTGGATATAGACCAAGCCAGATGGCTTCGAGATCGGCCGTGCTTAGTTGCCATTTGCGGTAGCGGAGGCTCGTGCACTCTACTTCCCACGCTAGTATGTTTGCGTTTATGCAATCCTGTTCAAAGGAAATTCTGGGCGGCGCATCGCAGTCGTGGATATAGGTGAAGCGCCTTACTTCCTGAAACATTAGTTCTGCTGGCGGAACATCCTTGAATTGCGATTGAAACTGCAGGACCAGAGTGCCCCAGCCACCGAAGATCATTTGCTGTAGCTCGTCGACAATGTCTCGTCCTGCCCACTGTGCTTTCACGGCTATCGCATCGTGAAAGTCACGGACAAGGTGATACAGCTGTCGCGCATCTTGTTCGGATCGCACGTCAATCCATTCCGTGCGTGAAGCGTTGTGCTTGTCTGATGGGTTAGTCATGGGTGTCGAATGGAATATGGGGGCTACGATCGCCGCCGCCAGTTGAGTGACGCGGATGCAGCTCATCGTACTTGAAAGTATGAAAGCCTTCTCCGTGTTCAGCAGATTCTCCGAAGTCAAACTGCCGTATGCGACTTCCGAAAGCGTCGTATGTGGTCACTTGCTTTAGGTCTCCGTTTGGAAGGAACCGTTCGTAGGCAGAATATGGTGCAGCTCGCGTTGGAGCTCGCCCCAGGAGTCTTGCTGTGTAGTATTCGTCGGGTAAGAAACTCGTCCGGCTGGCTGGGCTGACCGTTGGGTCCCTGCGTGCCGACCTTGACGCTGGGGTAGAAGACGAAGGGCGCCATGGTGAGCGTGCCGGCGGACACGTTGACCGTGTACATGGCGGCGACGTCGTTGCCCAGGATCACGCCGGCTCCGGTGCCGTAGGCGTTGGTGGTGGTGACGACCGAGGGTCCGCCGCAGCTGCCCAGGATCGGCGACGGGATGGGGCAGGCGGCCAGGTTGCCGTTGGGCGCCAGCGCGTCGTCGAAGACCGCCGCGTTCTGCTGGTTCGAGCCCGGCGGGTTGTTGCACTGCACGTCGTCGCGGCGCGCCGCCGGGCCGACGGCGAAGGTCACCGGCACGTTCGAGATCGAGTTGCCGTAGGAGTCCTGGACCTGGACGTGCACGTCGCCGGCGTACATGCCGGGGTTGCCGCCCATCTGCTGGCTCGGCTCCTGGCTGACGATGGTCGCGGGCGGGCCGGGGAAGCCGTAGGCATAGAAGGGGGCGTCGGGGGAGAGCGCGCCGTCGTGGGTCGAGACCGAGGCGTCGACGAGCTGGACGAGCGCCTGGGTGGCGTAGGCGTCGGTCGGGCTCTGCAGCAGGAACGCCGGGCTGGCCGCGGTCTGCTGGCCGAGGCGGATGGTTACCGCGGCGTGGCCGAGCGGGTCGGTGACGACCGCGACCGAGGTGCTTTCGGCCGAGGTCGCCGGATCGACAAGGGTGCCGCCGCCGGTGCCCGCGGCGGTGGTGAAGGTGACGGTGGCCCCCTGGACGGGCTTGCCGGACGCGTCGCGCGCCACGACGGCGAGCTGGGCCGGCAGCAGGGTCCCCACCTGGCCCATCTGGTTGTTGGTCGCCGAGACGATGACCAGGCTGGCCGCCGAGAGCGGATCGGCGTTGGGCTGCACCGTGCCGTACGGGTCTGCGAGCGCGTTGGCGGCGAACTGCAGCGTCCACTGGTCGGGCGACTCGGCGGAGGCGCCGCCGGCGAGGCCGCCGGCGATCAGGTAGGCGGCGCCGCCGCTCACCGGGTCCTCCACCACCCAGATCGAGCCGGTCCAGGAGTCGCGCGTGACGGCGGTCGCCGGCACGTCCACGGTGAGGCCCTGGCTCAGCCAGTTCTGGATGTCGGCCAGGACCGCCGCCGGCTGCTGGAGGTTGGACGGCAGCGGTGTGGCGTTCTGGGCGGTGAGGTGGAGCACCGGGATGCCGGCCTGGTTGGCGACGCCGATGCCCTTGTCGGCCGAGACGGAATCGACCTGGAAGTCCTGCTCGAAGGTGAGGTGCTCCCAGGACGAGCCTTCGAGCGCCGAGACGCGCATCCAGTCGAAGGCGGTCGAGGGATCGGCGCCGCGCGCGAACGGTTCGGCGACGCGCAGCGGCGCGTCGAGGGTGACGCCCTGCCACTGGAAGGCGTAGGGGAGCGACGCCACCAGGTCGATGGTGACCGCGTTGCCGACCACCGACAGCGACGGCAGCGGCCGCAGCACGCCGACGTCGAAGAGGCCGCCCAGCTCGGTTTCGGCCTGGTCCCAGTGCTGGCTGTAGGCGAGCGCCTCCTGGGAGAGGAGGTGGGCTCCCTGCGACTCCACGTCGCCGGGGTCGGGGGTGGCGGGCGCGGGCGGCGCGATCGCTTCTTCGGCCCCCACGTTGAGGGCGTAGTAGCTGCCGGCGGTGAGCGATTCGTCGATCGTCTCGCTGCCGCAGGGGCCGGCGAAGGTGACCTCCAGGCGGTGGGCGATGCCCATCGCGATCGGTTGGGTACCGACGGTGTTGGCGGCGCCGTCGACGTCGATCTGCGGCAGGAGCTCGACCAGGTAGAGGGGCACCAGGTCCAGGCCGCCGAACGATTCGACGGTCAGCTCGTCGTCGGCGGTCGCCGGGATGTAGGAGAGCGTCAGGCGCTCGCCGGCCACGGCGAGGACCGGCAGCGTCACGTCGAGCGATTCCTGGTCGGTCGGGTTGGGGCCGACCCGCGCCACCAGGTGGACGGTGTGGGCGACCGCGGGGGCGACCTGCGGCGCCTCGGAGGTGACCGCCACGACCGGCATCGGCAGCGAGCTCGGCAGCAGGCCCAGGGTCATGGCGTTGACCGTGCGCGTGCCGAGCTGCGCGGCGTAGGCCGGCGCGCCCGGCTGCTGCGCGAGGTAGCCGTTCACCGCCAGGCGGATCGCCGCCAGCGGGTCCTGCAGCTGCGGCGCCGCAAACGTCTGCTGGATGAGGCCGGACACCGAATAGCCCATCTGCCGCAGGACGCCCGTCGGCGGCAGGTCGGCGATCGTCTTGATCGCGGGCGCCAGCGGCAGCCAGGTGGCGCCCGAGACGTCCACCACCGCGCCGCGGTAGTTGGTGTAGGGCGCGTACACCTCGACCCAGGTATGGTCGACGTCGAACGCCGCGACGCCGCCCCCCTGCACGACCGGTGTGTGTGCCACCCCGGCGCGCGAGAGCGCCGCGTCGACCGTCGTCACCAGGGTCGCGGGCGCGGCCGCCGACGGGTTGTCAGCGACGCCCAGGCTGGTCGCCAGCGCCGCCACCGGCAGCTGCACGACGCCGTGCACGTAGCGGGCGCCGGTGCCGCTCGCGCGCAGCAGGGCGATGAGCAGGCTGGCCTGGTCGACGTCGTTGCCGGCGCCCTGGCGCAGCGTGCCGACGGCGCCCTTCATCGAGCCGCCGTACCACTCGCCGCGGATGGTGTTGCGCACCCACTCGAAGATCTGCACGTAGTCGTAGCCCAGGGCCGCCGCTTGCGCCGTGATCTCCGGCGTCAGCGGCGCTTCCGTGGTGCCCGCCAGATCCGCCGACCCGGCCGCCGCCGCCTGCGGATTGGCATACGCCGGCACCACGGCCGGCGACGTCGCCGGCGCCTGCGGCGCCAGCCCCTGGCGCCGGTAGGGCAGGAGGCTCGACCGCAGCTTGGGGTGCGGCGGCGACGCCAGCGCCGCGGCCAGCGCCTGCCGCACCCCGGCCAGCGCCTGGACCGCCGCGGCGCGCGCCGCCTGAGCGTCTGCCGGGGCAGCCGCCGGAGGAGAGGCGGCGGGGGCCGCCGGCGCGGCGGCGGTCGCACCGGTGGGCGCGGGCGCGGCGGGGGCGGTGCCGGGCGCCGCAGGCGCGGTGCTGGGCGCCGCAGGCGCGGTGCCGGGCGCACCGGGGGCGGTGCTGGGTGCACCGGGGGCTGTGCCGGGCGCACCGGGGGCGGTGCCGGGTGCACCGGGAACGGCTGCCGGGGCGGCGAGGGCCTTGCGCAGCGCTGCGAGCGGCGCGGCGATCGGTGCGAGCACGGCGTCCACGGCGCCGCGGTAGGTCGCCTGCGCTGTCGCCAGCCGATCGGCCGCCGTGGACGAAAGGTGGCGCTGCGCGACGTGCGCTGCCACTTCGGCGAAGCGCCGGCCCATCGCCGCGTCCGCCGCCTTGACGCGGTCGTAGGCGGCGAGCGCCGCCACTGGATCGATCGGCGCCGCTGCCGCGGCGCGGGCGGCGGTCGCTGTGGAGGCGGCGGAGGCGCCGCGGGCAGCCGTCGTCGTGGAGGCGGCGGAGGCGCCGGAAGACCCGGCGGTAGGTATGGCTGGCGGTGCGAGCGGCGCCGCGTCGCCGGCGCCGACGGGCGGCGGCACCTGGTAGCCGATGCCGGGGCGCCACGACAGGCCCGCGACCCTGGCCAGGGCGGCGAGCGCCGCGTTCACCTCGGTTTCGGGGCGGCCGGCGATGGTCCCGCTGCCGGGGGCCGCAGGCGCTGCCGCCGCGGCGGCGGAACGGTTGGTTCGCGCGGCGCCGGCCGCTCCGGGAGCGAGACCGCCCGGCGCTCCGGGCGCTCCGGCCGCCGCGGTGGGCGCCCGGCGCGGTGCGGGGAGCACGGCGCCGCCGGGAGTGGCGACGCTCTTGGCCATGGGGGAGGCCCCCGGCGCGCCCGCGGGGAGGGCCGCGCTGCCCGCGCGCGCCGCCGGCTGCATCGGCTTGCCGTCCTGGTGTTGGACCGGCACCGGCGACTGGCCGGGATGGACCACGGCGACGATCACCGGGATCTTGATCTTCGCCACCGCGCCCGGCGGCATGGCGGCCGGCGACGACTTGGCAGATGCGGTGCCGCCCGAGTGCTGGCCGGGCGCCGTCGTGGTCGGCGCCGGGGTCGCCACCGGGGCGCCTTTCGGCGCTGGGGTGGGCGGCGCCGCCGTGGGCTGTGAGGGTGCCGGCGCCTGGACCGGCGCAGCTTTGGTGGTCTGCTGCTGCTGGGTCTGGGTCGGCTGGATCTGCACCTGCTGTACCTGCGCCAGCTGTGTCTGCGCCTGCTGTGCCTGCGCCTGCTGGGTCTGCGCCGGTGCCGCCTTGACCGTCTGCGCCGGCGCCACGCCGGCGCCGCCGCCGATCCAACCCAGGCCCAGGCCGAGCGCGGCAAGCGCGGCGCCCCGCCAGCGCCTGCCCGGCGCGGGCCGGGCGGGGTGGGTGGCGCCTGCGCCGGGTCTCAGGAGACGGCTGGAGTCGGCGGCGCGGCGTGCGGCGGGTCGGCGGCGGGTCGGCGGCATCGGGGTGGGATCGCTCATCGTCGGTTCGAGAGGCGGCGCGGTCAGTGGCCGACCGGCAGGCAGCCGGTTGCTCGCCCCCTCCAGGGGGCTCCCACAAGGGGACGGTCTTGCTGTGCGACGAAACCCGACCGCCAAGCTCCCACTCCGAGTCAGAGCTTGCTCAGCCAGAGGCAAGCGAGGCGCACAATTGCCTAAGTCTACTAACTTCTTCCAGAAGCAGCGGTATGTCTTGCCTGGCATGAGCAATAAAATCCTGATCTCCGATGGTGGCGCCAGACAATTCAATATCGTTGCCTCTACCAGAAGGGCCACCAGTCATTATGAAACTTGAGCCGGACGTGTGGTCCCGACCCTCAACGAACGATCTCCAAGGGCCGGGTGTTGCTCTCTGACACCTGGTCCGGATTGCGTCGAGATGGCCTTCGGTCAAGAACGCGCGCGTCGCAGAGTTCATGGCACCACCTTCACTAATTCGGGTTCGCGCCTGTAGGCGTAAAGAGATTCTCGGCTTGGCCAGGAGTTACTCGCCGCGGACGGTGTTGCGCACCCAATCGAAGACCTGCACGTAGTCGTAGCCCAAGGCTGTCGCCTGCGCCGTGATCTCCGGCGTCAGCGGCTCCTCCGTGGTGCCCCGGCACCGGCGACTGGCCGGGATGGACCCCGGCGACGATCACCGAGATCTTGATCTTCGCCACCGCGCCCGGCGACATGGCGGCCGGCGATGGGGGCCAAGGAAAGGTCCTGTTTCATTGACTAGCTAAGTCTTGTGCACGCTCTAACACGGCTTGTTCTATATCATCTTCTTTGAGCGTCGATGCTACGGCTGGCCACTTGCTAAATGGTGCGTCGATCAGCTCCAGGAGGCCTACGTAGAATGCCTTCCTGACCTCGGGCGCGCTCGGATCGTATTCTTGAAGACCTTTCAACAGTAATCTGGCTGCTTCCGGCTTAAGGTCGGCATATGTTGACCCCAGAAATCCTAGTGCTGTAGCCGCGACCGCACGGACATAAGCATTTTCCTTAAAGGCCTTGGAAGCAATGACCGGGAAATACTCGCGGAGTGCCCACATGCGCCCCAGGACCTGAACAGTGAGTCGCCGAATCAGCGCTGCGTCATCAGGGTCGTCGCTCCGATAGTCAAGATAGGTGCTTACGATGTCCTTGCTCGCAAGATCTTTGCTGCGACCGATTATATGTATCAGCGTGTATGGGTCGGTGCGAAACTCACCAGTGATGAGTTGATCCCGGATGTCGTCGAGTACAGAAGAAGGTAGCGGTGTCCCCTCCTTTGCCTGATCTAAGAGCGCTAAGTAATTGAGATCATTTGGCATGTTGTGTGTATTGCCCTTTCAAGGCCTGTTTCGCCGCATCGAGGTTCTTGCTGGCTACGCTCAGCTCGTTGGTCAAGGCCTGGCGCTCCAACTCCGGCAGATTAGGATTGCCGAGTCTCGCGTTGATTTGAAGGATTCTTTTGTGCAGTGATTCTGCCGCTTCGGTGACCTCCTTGAGATGCTGACCGCCTTTCTGTTGTCCTGTTGCTGACTCATAAGACGCAGCTTCGAGATCTCGCCTGGAAGTGTGCTGTATAATTTTTGCCGTTTTCGTCTTCTCGATTGCGGACTCAACTGCTTCGGATGTAAGTGACCAGCCTTCCTCGATGAGAGCTTTGGCAGCTCGACGCTCGACGATCTTCTTGATGCCTTCCTTTATCAGTACTACGAGTGCGCCTGCTCCGGCGCCCGCCTGCTCAACTTCCACTGCCTTCTCGGTGACCTTCGCGGCCTCTACGGCGACTTTTGTGCTTTTCTTTGTGAGCGCGGCGATGCCGGTGTCGTCATTTTGCTGAGGAGGCGCCTCGTCATCCTGGTCCTTGCGTTCGACGTGTTTGTCAAAGATATCTGACCACTCTTGCACAGCGACCTGCAGGCCTTCTGTCCCCTCTTGAACGAGGTCGGTGACCTTTTCCCAGATGCTCTTTGCTTTCTTCGGCGGTTTCTTCTCTTGCGCCGGGGCCTGGGTGGGTTGCTGCTCCGACGACGGGTTGGTGGTGGTGAGTTGCCAGGGTTGCCCAGGCTGCTGCTGGACTTTGATCTCAGGCGCGCGCAACTCTGGCGGCAGGTCGTTGGCGTCCTCGGTCGTTTCACCCGTCGGGTCCCAATAGACCGTTGGATTGTCGTATGCGTAGAGGTACCGCTGCAGGCTGGGCGGGTTGTCGGTTTTGCCGTCGGCGGGGTCTTCGGTCAGGAAGCGGCCGATGGTGGGGTCGTAGAAGCGGGCTTTGCAGTAGTAGAGGCCGGTTTCGGTGTCGAGCTCGTGGCCGGTGAAGGCGAAGGCGTTGAAGGTGGTGCCGGTGGTTGCGCGGTAGTTGCCCCAGGCGTCGTATTGGTAGGTGGCCCGGAGGCTGCCGGTGGTGGTGGTGAGGTCGGTGATCGAGCCTAAGGCGTCGAAGAGGTAGAAGGAGCGGCCTTCGGTCTGCTGGTTTTGGGAGAGGAGGCGGTCGGGGCCGTAGTCGTATTTGGCCAGGGTCTGGTTGTTGGCGTCGGTTTCCAGGAGGACGGATTTGTCGTCGAAGGTGTAGTGGATGTAGCCGAGGGCGCCTTGCTTGAGGACTCTCAGGCCCTTGTAGTCGTACTCGTAGGTGCCCAGGATCGAGGCGGCTTGCGAGACGGCGGTGAGCTGGTCGCGGACGTCGTAGTGGAAGGTGGTGGTGGTGCCGTTCTGGGTCTTTGCGAGCTGGTTGCCGTTGGCGTCGAAGGTGTAGGCGATGCTTTGCGCGCTGTTGAGGTTGTCGGTGAGGGTGGTGAGCTGGTGGCGCGCGTTGTAGGTCAGGGTGTGGTCGGTGAGGGGGGAGCTGTCGGCGTTGCTGGTGGCTTTTTCGGTGGTGCGGTCGCCGACCTTGTCGTAGGTGTAGGCGACCTGCTGATCGGGGTAGGTGACGCCGGTGAGGCGGTCGGCGGGGTCGGAGGTGTAGGTGGTGATCTGGCCTGCGGCGGGGCCGTTGGCGCGGATTTCGAGCTGGCTTGTGCGGTTGCTGTCGGGGTCGTACTGGTATTGGAAGTGGCTGAGGACGGTCGCGGCGCCGAGGCGGTTTTCCTGGACCTGGATGCGGGCGGCGTCGTCGTAGGTGGTGTTTTCGTTGGTGCCGTTGGGGTAGGTGACGGTCTGGAGGCGGCTGTCGCGCAGGTAGGCGTAGTTAGTGATGCCGGCTCCGTTGACGTTGACGGCGGTGAGGCGGTTGAGGGCGTCGTAGGTGTAGCGGGTGACCAGGTTGTCGGGGTCCTGGAGGGTGGTGCGGTTGCCGTTGGGGTCGTAGGTGTAGGCGAGGGTGAGGTTGTAGCGATCGGTGACGGTGAGGAGGCGATCGAACAGATCGTAGGTGCGGGCGGTCTGGCGGGTGTTGGGGGCGCCGGACCAGGTCTCCTGGATCGCCGTGGGGTTGTTGTTGGGATCGTAGGTGAGGGCGATGGACTGGAGGTCGTCGGTCGTGGGCGGCGCCGGGGGCGGATAGGTGGCCAGGGCCTGGCGGTCGATGGCGTCGTAGGCGTAGGCGATGGTCTGGCCGTCGGCGTCGGTGAGGCCGGTGCGGTTGCCGTTGGGGTCGTAGGCGTAGGACTCGACGGCGTTGTCAGGGTAGGTCTTCTGGGTGACTCGATTGAGGGTGTCGTATTGCCAGGCGGTGGTCTTGGATTCGCCGTCGGTGGTGGTGAGGCGATTGCTGTCCAGGTCGTAGGTGTAGCTGGTGCGATCGCCCACGGGGTCCTGGACGGCGGTGAGGCGGTTGGCCGCGTCGTAGGCGTAGGTCCAGGGTTGGCCGGGGAAGGCGGGGCGCTGTCTCTGGATGCGGTTGCCGTCGCCGTCGTAGGCGTAGGTGGTGGTGTCGCCGGCGTTGTCGGTTTCGGTGAGGAGGTGGCGCCGCAGGTCGTGGGTGTAGGTGGTGACGCGGCCTTCGGGGTCGGTGGCGGTGGCGCGGTCGCCCATGGTGTCCAGGGTGAAGGTGGTGATGGCGGCCAGCGGGCGCTCTTCGGCGGTCTGCAGGTTCCTTTCGTCGTATTCGTAGCCGGTGGTGTTGCTGTTGGCGTCGGTGACGAAGCGGCGGTTGCCGGCGGGGTCGTATTGGATGGTTTGGAGCAGCACTCCGGCCTTGGTGGTCTGGGTGAGGCGCCCTTCGGGGTCGTAGGTGTGGGAGCTGAGGGTGCCGCGGCGGTCGATCTCGGTGAGCTTGCTGCCCAGGCCGTCGTAGGTGAAGGTCTGGGTGTAGGCCAGCGGCTGCGGGGCGGTGGTCAGGATCAGCCGGTTGAGGGCGTCGTAGGCGAAGGCAGTGGTCTGGCCCTTGCGATCGGTCTGCGCCAGGCGGTTGCCGACGGCGTCGTAGGTGACGGTGGTGGTGTAGGCGAAGGGCTGCGGGTCGGTGGTCTGCACCAGGCGGTCGAGGCGGTCGAACTGATAGGTGGTGATCGATCCGCGCGGATCGGTTTCGGCGACCTGGTTGCCGGCCACGTCCCAGGCCTTGGTGATCGTGCGGCTGGCGGGCAGATCCTGCTCGACGAGGCGGTGGAGCGCGTCGTAGTGGTCAGTGGTGAGGTTGCCGTTGGCGTCGGTCTGGGTGGTGGGGTCGCCGTTGGCGTCGTAGGTGGCGGCGCTGACGGCTCCGATCGTGTCGGTCGTCGCGATCAGGCGGTTGAGCGGGTCGTAGGCGTGGGTGACGGCGTCGCCATTGGGGAGCTGCTCGGAGATGCGGTTGTTGACCAGGTCGTAGCCGTAGGTGGTGACCAGGCTGCGGTTGGGCTGCGTGACCCGGTTGAGCAGCACGGTCGTCTGGGTGAGGCGGTTGCGCGGGTCGTAGGCGAAGTTGGTGGTGTTGAGGAGCGGATCGATCTTGCGCGTGGTGTTGCCGTCGGCGTCGTATTCGAAGGTGGTGGTGTCGCCGAGCGAATCGGTGCGCTGGACGGCGCGGTTGAGGGGGTCGAAGACGGCGGTGTGGACGCGGTCCTGCGGCTGGTTGCGCTGGCGCTCGCTGACCAGGTTGCCGTTGCCGTCCCAGGTGTCGACGGTCTCGGTGGGGGAGCCCGTCTGCCAGGGCGGCAGATCCTTCTGGAGCATGCGGTTGAGCTCGTCGTAGGTGATGGTGGTGAGGCGCCCCAGCGGGTCCTGCTGCTGCGTAACGTTGCCGTTGCCGTCCAAGGTGAAGAGGGTCGACACGAGGCCCGAGTCGCTGGTGCGGTCGGTGCGGATGCGGCGGTTCAGGCCGTCGTAGGTGTGGTGGGTGATGCGCGTGCTGAAGCCCGGCTGCGAGGAGTCGCTCAAGGTTTCGCTGGCGACGTTGCCGACCCCGTCGTAGGTGTAGGTGGTGGTCTTGCCGAGCGGTTCGTCGCGCTCTGCCAGCCGCTCGGCGTCGTCGTATTGGAAGGTGGTGTCGTGGCGCGGCGACGCGCTGTCGAACCAGTCGGTTTCGAGCGTCTTGTTGCTGGCCAGGTCGTACTGGTAGAGCTTGGTGCCGGCGGCGGCGTTGTCGATCTGCACCGGCCTCCCCTGCAGGTCGGAGGTGGTCGTCGTCACCCGCCCCAGGGCGTCGGTCCTGGTGACGACGTCGCCGACGTCGTCGTAGGCGGTGGTTTCGACGGCCGGAGCGCTGCCGACCAGGGGGTAGGTCTTGCTGGTGACGCGGTTGAGCGTGTCGTAGGTGAAGCTGGTGACGTTGCCGTTGGGGTCGGTCTGGGTGAGCGGCAGGCTGCGCACGCTCCAGGCCGTGGCGGTGACGCCGCCCAGCGGGTTCTTGCTGGAGGCGAGGTTGCCGTAGGCGTCGTAGGTAAAGGCCGTGGTGTTGCCGCGCGCGTCGGTGGTCGAGGCGCGGTCGCCGCTCGGCAGATAGGTGTTGCCGATGGTCAGGATCTGCTGGTTGCCCGAATCGTCGTGGACGGTGACCTGCTGCTGCGTCAGGTTGCCGGCTCCGTCGTAGGTGTACGACGTGGTGACGCCGTTGCGGTCGGTGCGGGTGGCGACGCGCTGCTTGATGTAGGGCGGCGTGAAGTTGGCCGGCGGCTCGTAGGTGGTCTGGATCGAATAGCTGTGGGTCTGCCCCTGGACGTCGGTGACGGCGACCGCTTCCGACAGCTGGTTGCCGTAGGCGTCGTAGGTGTAGCTGGTGGTGACGCCGTTGGCGTCGGTGCGGCTGGTCATCAGCACGTCGTCGACCGCCCAGGTCATCTGGGTGGTGTCCTGCAGCGGATCGACGATCTGCAGCGCGCTGCCGTACTGGTTGAGGGTGTAGGTGGTGAGCTTGCCGCGCGGGTCGCTGACGCCGACCCCCAGGCCTTGCGAGGCGCGGCTGACCAGGTCCGGCAGGTCGTAGCTGAACTGCGTGACGCCGCCCATCGGCTCGGTGAGCTGGGTGACGTTCCAGCTGGGCACCTGGACGTTGCCCTGCAGGCCGATCGCCGCCGCCCCGTACTGGTAGGTCGTGGTCGCGGTGTCGAGCTGGTTTTCGGCCGCGATCAGCTTGTGGCGCAGCGCCAGCCCGTACGATGGCGGCACGGCGTAGGTGTAGGTCTCGATGCGGCTGCCGCCCTCGCGGCTGGCCTCGGTGAGGTTGCCGTAGCCGTCGTACTGGAAGCTCATCGCCATGCCGTCGGGGCCGGCGATCTGACTGATCAGCGACCGCTGCTCGCCGGTCGGCTGCAGGGCTGTCTTCTGGTAGGTGAAGGCGAGGGCGCGGCCGGCGTCGTCGGCGACGGTGAGCAGCAGCGGCGGCTGGGTGGGGTCGCTGGTGTCGTAGGTGAGCCGCGTGGTGAGGCCGTTGGGATCGGCGACGTAGGAGAGCGGGAACTCGGAGGGGGCGCCCGAGGTGCCGGGGATGAAGTGATAGCGCAGCCCGGACTTGCTGTAGAAGTCGAAGCTGCCGTCGGCGCTGTTGGCGACCAGGCTGCCGTGGTAGCCGCGCAGCGGCGTGTAGTTGCCGTGGCCGTCGCCGACGAAGCGCATGCCGGAGCCTTCGCCGCCGATGACGATGACGTCGCCGCAGGGGGTGACGACGATCTTCGCGTCGTAGCTGTGGCTCCAGCCGACGCCGAGCGGGCCGGGCTCGTCGCCGGCGTTGCTCGAATAGTTGCGCGACAGGTCGAGCGCGGGCCCATGGCCGGGCAGGGACATGTCGTCGCGCGCCAGCGACAGGTGGCCGTCGAAGAGGTCGACGCCCTTGACGATGACGTGCCCGACCGGCAGGGTGTCACGGGAGCGGAACTCCGACACGATCGTGCCGGTCACGTCCTCGGTGGTGCCGTCGGCGTCGGCGACGCCGTGCAGGGTGTACTGGTAGGTGCCCGGCGCGAGCGAGTAGGCGGCCGGCGGCGTGCCTGCCGGCGACAGGATGACGCTCTGTTGGCCGGCGGCGTACTCCTGGCTCTGGAACAGGGTCTGGCTGGGGCCGTCGTTGGCGGAGCCGTCGGTGTTGAGGCTGGAGATGGGCGCCACGGTGAGGGTGACCTGGGTTGGCGATTTCTCAGATTTCCGATTTTGGACAGGGGTGGCCCAAACTCTATGCCGGTCGGTCAGAAAACCGGACAGGTTTTGGTCCGCACCCCAGACGAAAGGTCTTTCTTTGTTTACAGACGCTTACGGTGCGCTATGTCAGGAGGTCTGGAGTCTGGCGACTGCGCGACTTACCATCAAGCTTCTTCGACCCAGTCCTCTTTCTTAACATTAAACTCCCATTCTGCCTGGCCCATGGCGTCTTCCACGGAGTCGTGATAGGTGTCAGTCATCTCCTCGCCGTCTTTGTCAAGATAGAGGAGGTAATAGCCTTGGGAGTCTGGAATCTTGACGATTAGCAGCCGGGAAGGAAGTGGCAGAAGCTGGCCATCACGAAAGTGCCGAGTGTTACCTGTAGCTATAACTGATGGCCCAAGCGTCAATGAGTGCAGTATTATGTAATAGCTCATAGTCGTGTGTGGGTCCGATTTCAAGGACTAAGGCGTCGTCAATAAACAACATTTACACATGAGGCCGAATAATGTAGTTCCATTCGCCATGGAAGGATTGGGGCAGCAGGTTCACGGTGGCGATCTCCTTGTCAGAGACCTTGCGCCCGACGGGATAGGCTCGTCGGTCCAGTCGGCATGTCACCCTAAGCCCCTGAGCGGTGGTGGTCTTGGCGATCAGACGCACGATAGTCTCGTAGTCGCGAAGCGGTTCTCCTCGCCAGTTGGATGAGATGAAAGAAAACAGGCGGTGCTCTACCTTGTTCCACTTGCTCGTCCCGGGAGGAAAGTGACAAACCATGATGGAGAGCCCTGAGTCGTCGGCCAGCTCCTGAAGCTCCATTGTATCTGTTTACCGGGCCAGGGCTGGTAGCCGGGGTGTCGCAGTGGCCCGTCGAGGTAGCGTGAATCGAGCACTTGTGTCGCCTCTCGGATTTTGGTCTAATCCACATAGCGATGCTAAGTTACGAGGAGTTGGTTAAAGTCAACTCTGAGCTTTTGGGCCGCGTCGGCGAGTTGCAGCGCCTCGTCGAGCAGCAGCAGCGCCAGATCGAGCGCCAGCAGCGCCGGATTGATGAGCTCGAGAAGCTGATCGAGGACTTGCGACGGCGGGGCAAACGGCAGGCGGCTCCATTCTCCAAGGGAGCGCCCAAGGACCAACCCAAGCCGCCAGGTCGTAAGCCGGGAGCCGAATACGGCAAGCAAGCGGTGCGCAACGTCCCGCAGACCATCGACGAGCGGCTCACCGTGGACTGTCCACTGTGGTGCCCCGATTGCCATGGTCGGGTGCGGCTTGCGGGCGAGAAGAGCCAGTACCAGATCGACTTGCCGGTGATCCGCCCGCGGACAACCGAGTTCATCGTCCATTACGGGCAGTGCGAGTCCTGCGGCAAGCAGGTGCAAGGTCGGCATGCACGGCAGATCTCGGACGCGCTCGATGTGGGTCGCGTGCAGCTGGGTCCGGAAGTGATCTCGCTCGCCGCCTGGCTCAACAAGGTGGGCGGCCTGTCCTACGGCAAGATCGAAGCGGTGCTGCGGGATGCGGCGCATCTCGACGTGGCGCGTTCGAGCTTGTGTCGGGCCGTGGGCCGGCTCGCCAAGACGGCGGAGCCGGCCTACCAGGACTTGATCGACCGGGTGCGCGCGGCACCGGTGGTCTACCCTGACGAAACCGGTTGGCGGGTGGCAGGACATGGCGGGTGGCTGTGGGTGTTCACGACGCCGCAAGAAACGGTCTATTCGATTGCGCGCGGTCGCGGCTACACCGAGGCGGCCATGATCTTGACCGAGCAGTACGCTGGCGTCATCGGCGCCGACGGTTGGGCGGCGTACGGCTGTTTCGAGCACGCGGATCATCAGACGTGCGTGGCGCACCTGCTGCGGCGCTGCGGGGAGATGTTGGAGACGGCGACACGCGGCGCGGTGCGGTTCCCGCGCGCCGTCAAGGGGTTGTTGCAGGCCGCCTTGGCCCTGCGCGATCGGCGCGACGCCGAGGAGTTGAGCCTGCACGGGCTGCGGGTGGCCCAGGGGCGCTTGGGAGCACGGCTCGACCGGTTGCTGGCTGGCGCTTTCACCAACGAGGCGAATCAGCGGTTGGCCAAGCACCTGGTAAACCATCGCGACGCCCTGTTCCTGTTCTTGCAGCGGCCGGATGTCGAAGCGACCAACTGGCCGGCGGAGCAGGCGATTCGTCCTGCGGTGGTCAACCGCAAGTCGTGCGGTGGCAACCGCAGCTGGCACGGGGCTCACTCCCAGGCGGTCCTGATGAGCTGCCTGCACCGGAGGAAAGTGGACACCGATTCCGATCCAAAGTGGACACCCGTTCCGATTGAAAGTGGACAGGGATTCCGACTGAATCTGGACACTGTCCAGGCTGCATCGGAATCGGTGTCCAGATTGGATCGGAATCGGTGCGGGTTTTAGGGGTGACGCTGGGGTGATCCTCGCTAACAGGGTATGACCTCTCCGGAAGGGGAAGGTGAATGCCCAGAGCGAGGATGCTGATGCGCAAGATACGGGAGTTGTTGAGGTTAAAGTGGGAGCTTGGCTTGTCCCACCGCCAGGCCGAGCGTTCGCTGCAGATCGGCCGCGGGACGGTGGAGAATTATCTGCGTCGGGCGGTGGTGGCCGGGCTGAGCTGGGAGGTGGTCGGAGGGCTGAGTGACGAGGAGCTCGAGCAGCGGCTGTTCCCGTCAGCGAGCGCGGCGCCGCCGCCGGCAGGCAGGGCGGCGCCGGACTGGGCAAAGGTGCATCAGGAGCTCAAGCGCAAGGGTGTGACGCTGGCGCTGCTGTGGCAGGAGTACCGGGCGACGGACGAGGAGGGTTACGGGTACAGCAGGTTTTGCGAGCTGTATCGGGCCTGGGAGGGAAGGCTCGAGCCGTGCCTGCGTCAAGACGATGCCGGCGGCGAGAAGCTCATCGTCGACTACGCCGGGCAGACGGTTTCGGTGCACGACGCCGCCACGGGTGCAAGCCGGGAAGCCGCGATTTTCGTCGCGGTGCTCGGGGCGAGCACCTACACCTACGTGGAGGCGACGTGGAGCCAGGGTGTGGAGGACTGGATCGGCTCTCATGTCCGGACGTTCTCCTACCTCGGTGGGGTCAGCGAACTGGTGATTCCGGACAATCTCAAGAGCGGCGTCACCAAGCCCTGTCGCTACGAGCCGGACGTCAACCGTACGTATGCGGAGATGGCCGAGCACTACGGTGTCGCCGTGATTCCGGCGCGGATCAAGAAGCCGCGCGACAAGGCCAAGGGCGAAAACGGCGTCCTTCAGGTCTCGCGTTGGATCCTGGCGCGACTGCGGAACGAGAAATTTTTCAGCCTGCGGGAGCTCAATGACCGGATCGGCGAGCACCTGGTCGAGCTCAACGGACGGCCGCTGAAGGTCTTGGGGATCAGCCGGCGGGAGCTGTTCGAGCGGGTGGATCAGCCGGTGCTTCGCCCCCTGCCACCGACTCCTTATGAGCCGGCTGAGTGGAAGACCGTGCGAGTCGCGCCGGACTACCATGTGGAGTTTGAGCTGCATTACTACAGCGTGCCCTATCAGCTTCTGCGCCAGCAGCTCGAGCTACGCGCGACCGCGCAGACGGTGGAGGTGTTTCACCGCGGCAAACGGGTCGCGGCTCATCGTCGCGACCCTCGAAAGGGCAAGCACACGACGACGAGCGAGCACATGCCGAAATCTCACCAGGCGTATTTGGAATGGACGCCGACGCGACTGATCGAGTGGGCCAAGAAGACGGGCAGCGCCACGGCAGAGCTGGTGGCGGCGATCCTCGCCAGCCGGTTGCACCCTCAGCAGGGCTTCCGATCGTGTCTCGGCTTGATGCGCTTGGGCGAGCGATACGGCGCTGAGCGGCTGGAGGCCTCGTCCCGACGCGCCCTGGCGATCGAGGGTCTCTCGTACAAGAGCGTCAAGTCCATCCTCGACCACGGTTTGGACCGGCAGCCACTGGCCGAGCCCGGCGAGAGTCGAGCGCCCGTTGCGCATGGCAACGTGCGGGGCGCCGGGTACTACGAGAGCGAGCCTCAGACCGAGGAGGCCGGCCCATGCTGAGGCACGCGACTCTGGACCAGCTCCAAGAGCTCAAGCTCAACGGCATGGCAAAAGCCTTCGCCGAGCAGCTGTCGATGCACGACGTCTCGGCGCTGAGCTTCGAGGAGCGGCTCGGCTTGTTGGTCGAGCGAGAGGCCGCCGAACGCTCGAGCCGCCGGCTCACCGCACGACTGCGCAAGGCCAATCTCCGAGAGCAAGCCGTGCTCGAAGACACCGACTGGCGGGCGCGCCGAAATCTCGACAAGGCGCAGATGCTTCGCCTGGGCTCGTGCCAGTGGATCGCCGACCATCTCAACGTGCTGATCACCGGCAAGGCGGGAGTGGGAAAGACCTTTCTCGCCTGCGCCTTGGCGCACAAGGCGTGCCGTGAGGACTACACCGCGCTCTATCTACGTGTGCCCAGGCTGTTTCGCAACCTCGCCATCGCCCGCGGTGACGGCAGTTACGATCGGTTGCTCAACACCTATGCCCGAGCCGATCTGCTCGTCCTCGACGATTTTGGACTGGTGCCGATCGGCGGTCCAGAGCGGCGGGACCTCTTGGAGATCCTCGAGGATCGCTACGGCCGCCGCTCGACGCTGGTCGCCAGCCAGCTGCCGGTGAAGAGCTGGTACGAAATCATCGGGAGGTATGGTCAAGAGTTGTGTTTGAGGGCCGGAGATCAGGCGGCTATCTTCTTGACTCCATCTTCGAATTTCACGCCTGCGATCACGTCTGCAAGTAGCGATGAAGCGCCATTGAGCGCTCGCCAGCGCTTCTGCGCCGACATCGCGAGCTTGAACACCATCGTCAGACAGGCAAGGCGGCTGCCACTGCCTTTCGTCTTATCGGTGCGCAGGCGGACCGTGGCAAACGTCGATTCGATCGGGTTGGTCGTGCGCAGGTGGATCCAATGCTCGGCTGGGAAGTCGTAGAACGCCAGCAGCTCGGTCCGGTCGTTGCGCAGGCAGGTGACCGCCGCGCTGTACTTGGCGCCGAACATGTCGACGAACAGGTCGAAAGCCTGGTCGGCCTCGGCGCGAGTGGCCGCCATCCAGATGTCGTGGAGCATCGACTTGGCCTTGGCCTGGCTGCTCGTGGGCATCTTGTTGAGGACATTGACTGTTTTGTGCACCCAACAGCGCTGGAGCCGGGTGTTCGGGTAGACCTTCGGCAGTGCCTTCCAGAAGCCGAGTGCACCATCGCCGATGGCCAGCTCCGGATCCACCACCAGGCCGCGCGATCGCAAAGCCAGCAGCAGCTCTTGCCAGGATTGCTCGCTCTCCCGGTACCCATCGGCCACCCCCAGCAGCTCCTTCTTGCCCTCGGCTGTGGCGCCCATGATCACCAGGATGCATTGCCGGCTGTTACCGGGGCTTTCCAGTCGCACGTTGAAGTACACGCCGTCGGCCCAAAGGTAAACGTAGCGCTGGGCTGCCAGCGAGCGGGCCTGCCAGGCATTGAACTCGTCCTCCCAGCCGCTCTTCAGACGGCCAATTGTCGTGGCCGAGAGCCCCGGTGCCTGCGGGCCAAGCAGCGCCGCCAAGGCTTCGCTGAAGTCGCCGCTGCTTACGCCTTTGAGGTACAACCACGGCAACAACTCTTCAAGCGACCGAGTGCGACGCAGGTATTTCGGCAGGATCGACGACTGGAACCCTTCGCGATCGGCAGGCTGCCGGCGGTCTCGCACGCGAGGCTGCTGCACCGCGATATCGCCCACCGGCGTCTGTAGCTTCCGCTCCGGCAAATGGCCGTTGCGCACCACCACCCGGTGACCAGCCTCGTCGCGCAGCCCCTCGTGGCTCTTCAGGTACTCGGCGACCTCTGCCTCGATCGCCTCGGCGAGCATCTTCCGCGCGCCCTGTCGCAGAACCTCACCCAACACATCGGAGACTGATTCGCGCGGCTCGCCTGGGAACTGGACCAACTTTCCGCTACCATCGTCCATGGTGGCGTACCTCCTGCCCCTCGGGGCGGAATGGGTGCCTCGAACACACCCAGGGTACGCCGCCTTCTCGCCTACCTCAAACACAAGATCTGGTTATACCTCAATCATCGGCGACCCTACCCTCGCGGACGGCATCCTCGACCGGCTCGTCCACGGCGCCTACGCCGTCGAGATGGATGGCGAATCGATGCGCGGCAAGCGCCGGAAGGCGGTCGTCAACGACGACACGGATCCATCGTGAGCCGCCTTGACGAAATCCGCAAGCTCCTGTGGAAAGTCACCCCCTCTTCCCCCGGCACCCCCATCACCCCCGGCCGGAGGTCTGCCGGCCTATGGAAGGCTGCCCACCCCCGCCCTGCCCCCGGCACCCTCCCACAGGCCTTGGAAAACCGCTTTGCGGTTTCCCACAGCCCTCCGGCCCCGACGGCGACGAGCCAGACCGCTCTATACTGGAACAAGAAACAAGAGAGGAGATCTCGAGACCTCAAAGTGGACACCTTCAACTGAGGATCACCTGAGCGTCGCTTCGCTCCGATTGCTGTCCACTTTGGATCGGAACGGCTGTCCACTTTCGCCGGAATACGCATGAGCGTCCTGCGGACCTGTCATCAGCAGCATCTCGATCCTCTGCGGACCTGTACCCAGCTACTCCGGACGCCTGGAATACCGCCCCACGAGCTGCTGCCGGCGCCGCCGTGAGCCTCGCGGCCGACGCTCCAGGCGCCAGTGGCTTCACATTGCGCTCGAAATACTGAGCTGTCCAAGATCTCGGTCGGTAAACAGGTACGCTCCATTTTCCATTGACGCAGACGATAGCCGTTGCTGCCCCCACCATCAGCGGTGATGAGAAGAGTCCTTGCCTTGGGATAGAGCCGCCGCCCTTCGGCGCGCCACCAACCGCGAATCGACGCCACCGCGAAGGCGCCAGTGTCGTGGTCAATGCCTATCGTCACGAAGCCAGTGTTTCGACCCAGATCGTAGACACCGTACGGGTACGCGCGCGGCACGGAGGGAGCTGGAAAGTCGTGGACATTGACCCGCTGCGGATCCCCTCCCTTTCGCCACTGCTGGCCCTTGTTCTGGTAGTTGCCGAGGATCTCCTTCTTCTTCGTGTCAACCGAGATGACCGGCCGCTTTGCAGCCAAGGCTTTGCGCACTTGCTCGTTGATGTATTGAAACTGAGCATCGCGATCCGGATGGCTGCTCCCCTCGTCTGCCTTCCGGTTGCCTTGAAGGCTGTAGTCCATTTGTCGCAGCAACTGCGCCACCTTCTCATGGCTGACCGGATGGTTCTGAGCCGCAAGTTCCGCGGCGAGGACGCGGGTGCTCTTGCTTGTCCAGCGTAGCGGGGACTCTGGGTCGCCGCTCGTCAGCGGCTCCACGAGAGCCTCCAACCGGCTCAGCAGGTCGGGGTCGAGCATTTCCAGCGATGGTCGCCCACCGCCTTCGCGCCGGACCCGACCCGCAGGTAGAGGGGCACTCTCGAGTTCCTGTAGACCCTTCGTGATTGTGACGCGAGACAAACCGCATGCCCGACTGACCGTCGACACACCGCCATGCCCCAGTTGACGAGCCTCGCTCGCCGCAAAGAGTCGTCGTGCACGCTCGTCCAGATGGGGCCAGAGGAGAGCCACCTTTTGCTGAAGCGATCGAAGATCTGTCATCTCCAAATCGTTGTATCACCATCTCCACGGCATGTCAATGTTATTTATTGACGCTGCCTAACTCGGTGGTTCCGGCGAGTTGTCTGGGCTCGGTGGCTGAGGCTCGGTCGGATTGGGTGTTGGCTTCTGATCTGGCATAATATTGACACGCGTATTCTCGCTAGGCTTCCCCCCTTCCCCCGCCTCAAAGTGTCCGTGAAGCTGAGGGGCTTTGACTTCGTGGGACCCAAATCTAATGATTCTGGTGCCGTCCGCTGAGACATATCGACCTGGTGAGACCTCAGTGTACCCATCACCTAGGTATTGTAGCGCGGCATCGAGAAATTCGGACTCTGATACGCTACCTCCGAAATATTCTGGTGCACGCCCCTTTGGCGTAGAGCTACGAAGGTTTAACCCTGTATTATCGCCTGACTGACCCTCCGGCCGAAGTGTTTCCCAAGGACTCTGGGTATCGGATTTTGGCGCAGCACTCTTGCGCAAAACAAAGTCGCCAAGGCGAATATCGCCGTCTTCACCTTCGAGGGTAGAGTCGCCGTCCGGAGTGCTCTTTGTTGCCGGAGGTGCGGGAGCCTCGATCTCTGTGCCGCTTGGGAAGATACTTGGTGTTTTACCCCCGCCGGCGGTGAAGCCGTGGATTGCGGCTCCGAGAACGGCACCGCCGACGGCAGATCCGGCGTATGTGCCTAAGCTTGAGACTTGGCCTTCGATTGCGTCACTGGTCCCTTGGCCGGCAAGGCCTCCGACGGCTCCTCCCACGGCCGTTGCGGTGATTGCACCGGCTCCCGCCGCTGCGGCTGCCGCTGTAGCGACTCCTCCTGTCGCTGCGCCCACGGCGGTGACCGCGAATGTTTTCGCGGCAAACTTCAACTCCTTCTTGACTTCTTTGTCGACTCCTTTGGCGACCTGAGTGAGGGTGGTGGCGTTGATGGCGTCGCCGATGCCGGCTTTGACCATGATGGCGTCGGCTTCGGCGGGGGTGAGGCCGCCTTGTTGGACAAGGGCCAGATGGAAGGCGACGGGATCTTTCTTGGCTTGGGCTGTTGTTACGGCTTGGCGGTGGTCATTTTCATCGACGATGAAGGTCGTGCCCTGCTTGTTGACGGATGCCGCACGGCCATCAGGATCCAGGTACACGGTTGGGTTGGCGTAGGCGTAGAGGTAGCGGTGGAGGCTCGGTGGGTTGTCGGTTTTGCCGTCGGCGGGGTCTTCGGTTAGGAAGCGGCCGATGGTGGGGTCGTAGAAGCGGGCTTTGAAGTAGTACAAGCCCGTCTCGATGTCGAGCTCGTGGCCAGTGAAGGCGAAGGCGTTGAAGCTCCCGCCACTCGTCGAGCGGTAGTTGCCCCAGGCGTCGTATTGATAGGTGGCCCGGAGGCTGCCGGTGGTGGTGGTGAGGTCGGTGATCGAGCCCAAGGCGTCGAAGAGGTAGAAGGAGCGGCCTTCGGTCTGCTGGTTTTGGGAGAGGAGGCGGTCGGGGCCGTAGTCGTATTTGGCGAGGGTCTGATTGTTGGCGTCGGTTTCCAGGAGGACGGATTTGTCGTCGAAGGTGTAGTGGATGTAGCCGAGGGCGCCCTGCTTCAGGACTCTCAGGCCCTTGTAGTCGTACTCGTAGGTGCCCAGCGTCGAAGAGGCTTGCGAAACGGCGGTGAGCTGGTCGCGGACGTCGTAGTGGAAGGTGGTGGTGGTGCTGTTTTGGGTCTTTGCGAGCTGGTTGCCGTTGGCGTCGAAGGTGTAGGCGATGCTTTGCGCGCTGTTGAGGTTGTCGGTGAGGGTGGTGAGCTGGTGGCGCGCGTTGTAGGTCAGGGTGTGGTTGGTGAGGGGGGAGCTGTCGGCGTTGCTGGTGGCTTTTTCGGTGGTGCGGTCGCCGACCTTGTCGTAGGTGTAGGCGACCTGCTGGTCGGGGTAGGCGACGCCGGTGAGGCGGTCGGCGGGGTCGTAGGTGTAGGTGGTGGTCTGGCCTGCGGCGGGGCCGTTGGCGCGGATTTCAAGCTGGCTTGTGCGGTTGCTGTCGGGGTCGTACTGGTATTGGAAGTGGCTGAGGACGGTCGCGGCGCCGAGGCGGTTTTCCTGGACCTGGATGCGGGCGGCGGCGTCGTAGGTGGTGTTTTCGTTGGTGCCGTTGGGGTAGGTGACGGTCTGGATGCGGCTGTCGCGCAGGTAGGCGTAGTTGGTGATGCCGGCTCCGTTGACGTTGACGGCGGTGAGGCGGTTGAGGGCGTCGTAGGTGTAGCGGGTGACCAGGTTGTCGGGGTCCTGGAGGCTGGTGCGGTTGCCGTTGGGGTCGTAGGTGTAGGCGAGGGTGAGGCCGTAGCGATCGGTGACGGTGAGGAGGCGATCGAACAGATCGTAGGTGTGGGCGGTCTGGCGGGTGTGTGGGGCGCCGGACCAGGTTTCCTGGATCGCCGTGGGGTTGTTGTTGGGATCGTAGGTGAGGGCGATGGACTGGAGGTCGTCGGTGGTGGGCGGCGCCGGGGGCGGATAGGTGGCGAAGGTCTGGCGGTCGATGGCGTCGTAGGCGTAGGCGATGGTCTGGCCGTCGGCGTCGGTGAGGCCGGTGCGGTTGCCGTTGGGGTCGTAGGCGTAGGACTCGACGGCATTGTCGGGGTAGGTCTTCTGGGTGACTCGGTTGAGGATGTCGTATTGCCAGGCGGTGGTCTTGGATTCGCCGTCGGTGGTGGTGAGGCGATTGCTGTCCAGGTCGTAGGTGTAGCTGGTGCGATCGCCCACGGGGTCCTGGACGGCGGTGAGGCGGTTGGCCGCGTCGTAGGTGTAGGTCCAGGGTTGGCCGGGGAAGGCGGGGCGCTGTCTCTGGATGCGGTTGCCGTCGCCGTCGTAGGCGTAGGTGGTGGTGTCGCCGGCGTTGTCGGTTTCGGTGAGGAGGTGGCGCCGCAGGTCGTGGGTGTAGGTGGTGACGCGGCCTTCGGGGTCGGTGGCGTTGGCGCGGTCGCCCATGGTGTCCAGGGTGAAGGTGGTGATGGCGGCCAGCGGGCGCTCTTCGGCGGTCTGCAGGTTCCTTTCGTCGTATTCGTAGCCGGTGGTGTTGCTGTTGGCGTCGGTGACGAAGCGGCGGTTGCCGGCGGGGTCGTATTGGATGGTCTGCAGCAGCACTCCAGCCTTGGTAGTCTGGGTGAGGCGCCCTTCGGGGTCGTAGGTGTGGGAGCTGAGGGTGCCGCGGCGGTCGACTTCGGTGAGCTTGCTGCCCAGGCCGTCGTAGGTGAAGGTCTGGGTGTAGGCCAGCGGCTGCGGGGCGGTGGTCAGGATCAGCCGGTTGAGGGAGTCGTAGGCGAAGGCGGTGGTCTGGCCCTTGCGATCGGTCTGCGCCAGGCGGTTGCCGACGGCGTCGTAGGTGACGGTGGTGGTGTAGGCGAAGGGCTGCGGGTCGGTGGTCTGCACCAGGCGGTCGAGGCGGTCGAACTGATAGGTGGTGATCGACCCGCGCGGATCGGTTTCCGCGACCTGGTTGCCGGCCACGTCCCAGGCCTTGGTGACCGTGCGGCTGGCGGGCAGATCCTGCTCGACGAGGCGGTGCAGCGCGTCGTAGTGGTCAGTGGTGAGGTTGCCGTTGGCGTCGGTCTGGGTGGTGGGGTCGCCGTTGGCGTCGTAGGTGGCGGCGCTGACGGCTCCGATCGTGTCGGTCGTCGCGATCAGGCGGTTGAGCGCATCGTAGGCGTGGGTGACGGCGTTGCCGTTGGGGAGCTGCTCGGAGATGCGGTTGTTGACCAGGTCGTAGCCGTAGGTGGTGACCAGGCTGCGGTTGGGCTGCGTGACCCGGTTGAGCAGCACGGTCGTCTGGGTGAGACGGTTGCGCGCGTCGTAGGCGAAGTTGGTGGTGTTGAGGAGCGGATCGATCTTGCGCGTGGTGTTGCCGTCGGCGTCGTATTCGAAGGTGGTGGTGTCGCCGAGCGAATCGGTGCGCTGGACGGCGCGGTTGAGGGGGTCGAAGACGGCGGTGTGGACGCGGTCCTGCGGCTGGTTGCGCTGGCGCTCGCTGACCAGGTTGCCGTTGCCGTCCCAGGTGTCGACGGTCTCGGTGGGGGAGCCCGTCTGCCAGGGCGGCAGGTCCTTCTGGAGCATGCGGTTGAGCTCGTCGTAGGTGATCGTGGTGAGGCGCCCCAGCGGGTCCTGCTGCTGCGTGACGTTGCCGTTGCCGTCCAAGGTGAAGAGGGTCGACACGAGGCCCGAGTCGCTGGTGCGGTCGGTGCGGATGCGGCGGTTCAAGCCGTCGTAGGTGTGATGGGTGACGCGCGTGCTGAAACCCGGCTGCGAGGAGTCGCTCAGGGTTTCGCTGGCGACGTTGCCGACCCCGTCGTAGGTGTAGGCGGTGGTCTTGCCGAGCGGTTCGGTGCGCCCTGCCAGCCGCTCGGCGTCGTCGTATTGGAAGGTGGTGTCGTGGCGCGGCGACGCGCTGTCGAACCAGTCGGTTTCGAGCGTCTTGTTGCTGGCCAGGTCGTACTGGTAGAGCTTGGTGCCGGCGGCGGCGTTGTCGATCTGCACCGGCCGCCCCTGCAGGTCGGAGGTGGTCGTCGTCACCCGCCCCAGGGCGTCGGTCCTGGTGACGACGTCGCTGACGTCGTCGTAGGCGGTGGTTTCGACGGCCGGAGCGCTGCCGACCAGGGGGTAGGTCTTGCTGGTGACCCGGTTGAGCGTGTCGTAGGCGAAGCTGGTGACGTTGCCGTTGGGATCGGTCTGGGTGAGCGGCAGGCTGCGCACGCTCCAGGCGGTTGCGGTGACGCCGCCCAGCGGGTTCTTGCTGGTGGCGAGGTTGCCGTAGGCGTCGTAGGTAAAGGCCGTGGTGTTGCCGCGCGCGTCGGTGGTCGAGGCGCGGTCGCCGCTCGGCAGGTAGGTGTTGCCGATGGTCAGGATCTGCTGGTTGCCCGAATCGTCGTGGACGGTGACCTGCTGCTGCGTCAGGTTGCCGGCTCCGTCGTAGGTGTACGACGTGGTGACGCCGTTGCGGTCGGTGCGGGTGGCGACGCGCTGCTTGATGTAGGGCGGCGTGAAGTTGGCCGGCGGCTCGTAGGTGGTCTGGATCGAATAATTGTGGGTCTGCCCCTGGACGTCGGTGACGGCGACCGCTTCCGACACCTGGTTGCCGTAGGCGTCGTAGGTGTAGCTGGTGGTGACGCCGTTGGCGTCGGTGCGGCTGGTCATCAGCACGTCGTCGACCGCCCAGGTCATCTGGGTGGTGTCCTGCAGCGGATCGACGATCTGCAGCGCGCTGCCGTACTGGTTGAGGGTGTAGGTGGTGAGCTTGCCGCGCGGGTCGCTGACGCCGACCCCCAGGCCTTGCGAGGCGCGGCTGACCAGGTCCGGCAGGTCGTAGCTGAACTGCGTGACGCCGCCCATCGGCTCGGTGAGCTGGGTGACGTTCCAGCTGGGCACCTGGACGTTGCCCTGCAGGCCGATCGCCGCCGCCCCGTACTGGTAGGTCGTGGTCGCGGTGTCGAGCTGGTTTTCGGCGGCGATCAGCTTGTGGCGCAGCGCCAGCCCGTACGACGGCGGCACGGCGTAGGTGTAGGTCTCGACGCGGCTGCCGCCCTCGCGGCTGGCCTCGGTGAGGTTGCCGTAGCCGTCGTACTGGAAGCTCATCGCCATGCCGTCGGGGCCGGCGACCTGACTGATCAGCGACCGCTGCTCGCCGGTCGGCTGCATGGCTGTCTTCTGGTAGGTGAAGGCGAGGGCGCGGCCGGCGTCGTCGGCGACGGTGAGCAGCAGCGGCGGCTGGGTGGGGTCGCTGGTGTCGTAGGTGAGCCGCGTGGTGAGGCCGTTGGGATCGGCGACGTAGGAGAGCGGGAACTCGGAGGGGGCGCCCGAGGTGCCGGGGATGAAGTGATAGCGCAGCCCGGACTTGCTGTAGAAGTCGAAGCTGCCGTCGGCGCTGTTGGCGACCAGGCTGCCGTGGTAGCCGCGCAGCGGCGTGAAGTTGCCGTGGCCGTCGCCGACGAAGCGCATGCCGGAGCCTTCGCCGCCGATGACGATGACGTCGCCGCAGGGGGTGACGACGATCTTCGAGTCGTAGCTGTGGCTCCAGCCGACGCCGAGCGGGCCGGGCTCGTCGCCGGCGTTGCTCGAATAGTTGCGCGACAGGTCGAGCGCGGGGCCGTGTCCGGGCAGCGACAGATCGTCGCGCGCCAGCGACAGGTGGCCGTCGAAGAGGTCGACGCCCTTGACGATGACGTGCCCGACCGGCAGGGTGTCACGGGAGCGGAACTCCGACACGATCGTGCCGGTCACGTCCTCGGTCGTGCCGTCGGCGTCGGCGACGCCGTGCAGGGTGTACTGGTAGGTGCCCGGCGCGAGCGAGTAGGCGGCCGGCGGCGTGCCTGCCGGCGACAGGATGACGCTCTGTTGCCCGGCGGCGTACTCCTGGCTCTGGAACAGGGTTTGGCTGGGGCCGTCGTTGGCGGAGCCGTCGGTGTTGAGGCTGGAGATAGGCGCCACGGTGAGGGTGACCTGGGCACCTTGGGCGAGCGTCCAGCTGAGCGGCGCCAGGGTCGGGCAGTAGCGCTGGTTGAGCAGGTCGACGTCCTGCGACACGTAGACCGCCGGCGCGTGGGTGGCGAAGATGCCCTGGTGCAGCGGCATGGTGAAGAGGTCGGAGTCGACCTCGTCGACGCTGCCGGCGTTGAGGATGAGCTGCGCCTGGTTGACGTTCTGCAGGCTGAAGGCCGCGCCGCGCGGGATGGTGGCCGTGCCGGTGGCGGTGGTGGCCGAGCCGACGGCGACCGAGGTGACGGCGCTGTTGGTGAGGAACTCGACGCTGGCGGTGGCCGCGGTGTAGGCCGGCGGATCGATGCCGTAGTTGACCTGGGTGCTGCCCGCCGTCTCGCCGCTGGCGGTCAGCACCATCGGCTGCGGCTGGGTGCCGCTCACCTGCGGGTTGAGGCCCCAGAGGGTGGCGACCTGGGAGGGCGACAGGGGTTGCGGGGTGGGCCCCACCAGCTGGCTCGACCCGTCAGGGAAGATGACCTGGGACAGCGTTTCGACGGTGCCCTGCACGGTGACGGCGTTGCTGGCGGGCGTGGCGCCGGCGGTGACGATGGCCGACGAGACCTTGGTGGTGGCGTCGTAGATCGTGGCGCTCGCCGAGCCGCCGTTGTCGACGGTGAAGGTCAGCGAGCCGTCGAGCGGGTGGAGCGTGAAGGTGGAATCGAAATACGGATAGGGCTGGCCGCCGCCCGGCGGCGTGCGCATGGTGTAGGCGGCGAGCATGCCGACCAACTCGACCTGGATCGGCTTGGTGTAGGTGTGCCCGGCGCGCACGGCGTTGATGATCTGGCCGTAGGCGTTGACGTCGGCGGTGCCGGTCGGCGACAGGCCGGTCCATTCGCAGAAGTCCTGCTCGTCCGGCTGGCTGGGCTGACCGTTGGGTCCCTGCGTGCCGACCTTGACGCTGGGGTAGAAGACGAAGGGCGCCATGGTGAGCGTGCCGGCGGACACGTTGACCGTGTACATGGCGGCGACGTCGTTGCCCAGGATCACGCCGGCTCCGGTGCCGTAGGCGTTGGTGGTGGTGACGACCGAGGGTCCGCCGCAGCTGCCCAGGATCGGCGACGGGATGGGGCAGGCGGCCAGGTTGCCGTTGGGCGCCAGCGCGTCGTCGAAGACCGCCGCGTTCTGCTGGTTCGAGCCCGGCGGGTTGTTGCACTGCACGTCGTCGCGGCGCGCCGCCGGGCCGACGGCGAAGGTCACCGGCACGTTCGAGATCGAGTTGCCGAAGGAGTCCTGGACCTGGACGTGCACGTCGCCGGCGTACATGCCGGGGTTGCCGCCCATCTGCTGGCTCGGCTCCTGGCTGACGATGGTCGCGGGCGGGCCGGGGAAGCCGTAGGCATAGAAGGGGGCGTCGGGGGAGAGCGCGCCGTCGTGGGTCGAGACCGAGGCGTCGACGAGCTGGACGAGCGCCTGGGTGGCATAGGCGTCGGTCGGGTTCTGCAGCAGGAACGCCGGGCTGGCCGCGGTCTGCTGGCCGAGGCGGATGGTTACCGCGGCGTGGCCGAGCGGGTCGGTGACGACCGCGACCGAGGTGCTTTCGGCCGAGGTCGCCGGATCGACAAGGGTGCCGCCGCCGGTGCCCGCGGCGCTGGTGAAGGTGACGGTGGCCCCCTGGACGGGCTTGCCGGACGCGTCGCGCGCCACGACGGCGAGCTGGGCCGGCAGCAGGGTCCCCACCTGGCCCACCTGGTTGTTGGTCGCCGAGACGATGACCAGGCTGGCCGCCGAGAGCGGATCGGCGTTGGGCTGCACCGTGCCGTACGGGTCTGCGAGCGCGTTGGCGGCGAACTGCAGCGTCCACTGGTCGGGCGACTCGGCGGAGGCGCCGCCGGCGAGGCCGCCGGCGATCAGGTAGGCGGCGCCGCCGCTCACCGGGTCCTCCACCACCCAGATCGAGCCGGTCCAGGAGTCGCGCGTGACGGCGGTCGCCGGCACGTCCACGGTGAGGCCCTGGCTCAGCCAGTTCTGGATGTCGGCCAGGACCGCCGCCGGCTGCTGGAGGTTGGACGGCAGCGGTGTGGCGTTCTGGGCGGTGAGGTGGAGCACCGGGATGCCGGCCTGGTTGGCGACGCCGATGCCCTTGTCGGCCGAGACGGAATCGACCTGGAAGTCCTGCTCGAAGGTGAGGTGCTCCCAGGACGAGCCTTCGAGCGCCGAGACGCGCATCCAGTCGAAGGCGGTCGAGGGATCGGCGCCGCGCGCGAACGGTTCGGCGACGCGCAGCGGCGCGTCGAGGGTGACGCCCTGCCACTGGAAGGCGTAGGGGAGCGACGCCACCAGGTCGATGGTGACCGCGTTGCCGACCACCGACAGCGACGGCAGCGGCCGCATCACGCCGACGTCGAAGAGGCCGCCCAGCTCGGTTTCGGCCTGGTCCCAGTGCTGGCTGTAGGCGAGCGCCTCCTGGGAGAGGAGGTGGGCTCCCTGCGACTCGACGTCGCCGGGGTCGGGGGTGGCGGGCGCGGGCGGCGCGATCGCTTCTTCGGCCCCCACGTTGAGGGCGTAGTAGCTGCCGGCGGTGAGCGATTCGTCGATCGTCTCGCTGCCGTAGGGGCCGGCGAAGGTGACCTCCAGGCGGTGGGCGATGCCCATCGCGATCGGTTGGGTGCCGACGGTGTTGGCGGCGCCGTCGACGTCGATCTGCGGCAGGAGCTCGACCAGGTAGAGGGGCACCAGGTCCAGGCCGCCGAACGATTCGACGGTCAGCTCGTCGTCGGCGGTGGCCGGGATGTAGGAGAGCGTCAGGCGCTCGCCGGCCACGGCGAGGACCGGCAGCGTCACGTCGAGCGATTCCTGGTCGGTCGGGTTGGGGCCGACCCGCGCCACCAGGTGGACGGTGTGGGCGACCGCGGGGGCGACCTGCGGCGCCTCGGAGGTGACCGCCACGACCGGCATCGGCAGCGAGCTCGGCAGCAGGCCCAGGGTCATGGCGTTGACCGTGCGCGTGCCGAGCTGCGCGGCGTAGGCCGGCGCGCCCGGCTGCTGCGCGAGGTAGCCGTTCACCGCCAGGCGGATCGCCGCCAGCGGGTCCTGCAGCTGCGGCGCCGCAAACGTCTGCTGGATGAGGCCGGACACCGAATAGCCCATCTGCCGCAGGACGCCCGTCGGCGGCAGGTCGGCGATCGTCTTGATCGCGGGCGCCAGCGGCAGCCAGGTGGCGCCCGAGACGTCCACCACCGCGCCGCGGTAGTTGGTGTAGGGCGCGTACACCTCGACCCAGGTATGGTCGACGTCGAACGCCGCGACGCCGCCCCCCTGCACGACCGGTGTGTGTGCCACCCCGGCGCGCGAGAGCGCCGCGTCGACCGTCGTCACCAGGGTCGCGGGCGCGGCCGCCGACGGGTTGTCAGCGACGCCCAGGCTGGTCGCCAGCGCCGCCACCGGCAGCTGCACGACGCCGTGCACGTAGCGGGCGCCGGTGCCGCTCGCGCGCAGCAGGGCGATGAGCAGGCTGGCCTGGTCGACGTCGTTGCCGGCGCCCTGGCGCAGCGTGCCGACGGCGCCCTTCATCGAGCCGCCGTACCACTCGCCGCGGATGGTGTTGCGCACCCACTCGAAGATCTGCACGTAGTCGTAGCCCAGGGCCGCCGCTTGCGCCGTGATCTCCGGCGTCAGCGGCGCTTCCGTGGTGCCCGCCAGATCCGCCGACCCGGCCGCCGCCGCCTGCGGATTGGCATACGCCGGCACCACGGCCGGCGACGTCGCCGGCGCCTGCGGCGCCAGCCCCTGGCGCCGGTAGGGCAGGAGGCTCGACCGCAGCTTGGGGTGCGGCGGCGACGCCAGCGCCGCGGCCAGCGCCTGCCGCACCCCGGCCAGCGCCTGGACCGCCGCGGCGCGCGCCGCCTGAGCGTCTGCCGGGGCAGCCGCCGGAGGAGAGGCGGCGGGGGCCGCCGGCGCGGCGGCGGTCGCACCGGTGGGCGCGGGTGCGGCGGGGGCGGTGCCGGGCGCCGCAGGCGCGGTGCTGGGCGCCGCAGGCGCGGTGCCGGGCGCACCGGGGGCGGTGCTGGGTGCACCGGGGGCGGTGCCGGGCGCACCGGGGGCGGTGCTGGGTGCACCGGGGGCTGTGCCAGGCGCGCCGGGGGCGATGCCGGGCGCACCGGGGGCTGTGCCGGGCGCACCGGGGGAGGTGCCGGGTGCACCGGGAACGGCTGCCGGGGCGGCGAGGGCCTTGCGCAGCGCTGCGAGCGGCGCGGCGATCGGTGCGAGCACGGCGTCCACGGCGCCGCGGTAGGTCGCCTGCGCTGTCGCCAGCCGATCGGCCGCCGTGGACGAAAGGTGGCGCTGCGCGACGTGCGCCGCCACTTCGGCGAAGCGCCGGCCCATCGCCGCGTCCGCCGCCTTGACGCGGTCGTAGGCGGCGAGCGCCGCCACTGGATCGATCGGCGCCGCTGCCGCGGCGCGGGCGGCGGTCGCTGTGGAGGCGGCGGAGGCGCCGCGGGCAGCCGTCGTCGTGGAGGCGGCAGAGGCGCCGGAAGACCCGGCGGTAGGTATGGCTGGCGGTGCGAGCGGCGCCGCGCCGCCGGCGCCGACGGGCGGCGGCACCTGGTAGCCGATGCCGGGGCGCCACGACAGGCCCGCGACCCTGGCCAGGGCGGCGAGCGCCGCGTTCACCTCGGTTTCGGGGCGGCCGGCGATGGTCCCGCTGCCGGGGGCCGCAGGCGCTGCCGCCGCGGCGGCGGAACGGTTGGTTCGCGCGGCGCCGGCCGCTCCGGGAGCGAGACCGCCCGGCGCTCCGGGCGCTCCGGCCGCCGCGGTGGGCGCCCGGCGCGGTGCGGGGAGCACGGCGCCGCCGGGAGTGGCGACGCTCTTGGCCATGGGGGAGGCCCCCGGCGCGCCCGCGGGGAGGGCCGCGCTGCCCGCGCGCGCCGCCGGCTGCATCGGCTTGCCGTCCTGGTGTTGGACCGGCACCGGCGACTGGCCGGGATGGACCACGGCGACGATCACCGGGATCTTGATCTTCGCCACCGCGCCCGGCGGTATGGAGGCCGGCGCGGACTTGGCGGACGCGGTGCCACCCGAACGCTGGCCGGGCGCCGTCGTGGTCGGCGCCGGGGTCGCCAGCGGGGCGCTTTTCGGCGCCGGGGCAGTCGGCGGCGACGCCGCGGGCTGTGCGGGTGCCGGTGTCTGGAGCCGTGCCGGAGCCTGGGGCGGTGCCGGCGTCTGGGGCGGTGCCGGCGCCTGGACCGCCGCAGCTTTGGCGGTCTGCGGCTGCTGGGTCTGGGCCGGCTGGGTCTTCACCTGCAGGGCCTGCGCCAGCTGTGCTTGCGCCGGCTGGGTCTGCGCCGGCTGGGTCTGCGCCAGCTGGGTCTGCGCCAGCTGGGTCTGCGCCAGCTGGGTCTGCTGAATCTGGGCCGGCTGGGCCTGTGCCTGCTGCATCTGCGCCGGCGGCGCCTTGACCGTTTGCGCCGGCGCCACGCCGGCGCCGCTGCCGATCCAGCCCAGGCTCAGGCCGAGCGCGGCCAGCGCGGCGCCCCGCCAGCGCCTGCCCGGCGCGGGGCGGTCGGGGTGGGTGGCGCCTGCGCCGGGTCGCAGGAGACCGCTGGAGTCGGCGGCGCGGCGTGCGGCGGGTCGGCTGCGGGTCGGCGGCATCGGGGTGGGATCGCTCATCGTCGGTTCGAGAGGCGGCGCGGTCAATGGCCGACCGGCAGACAGCCGGTGAACAGGGATTCGTTGGACTGGCCGCCGCCGCTGACCGAGGCGCCGACCAGGCTACCGTTGATGTTGCCGTTCGAGAAGGTGACCGCCGCCCGCGGCGCCAGCACGGTGCCGGGGACGCCGATGCCGGACAGCGACAGGGTGGTGGCCTGGTAGAAGTTGTAGACCACCTGGCTGGCGGTGACGCCGGTCAGCTGGAAGCCGAAGTTCTGCATCTGGTCGGCGGTGCCGTTGACGTTGACCAGGGCGGTCGAGCCCGCCGGCACCTGGATGCTGAAGCTCACCGCGGCGGCCAGGTCGCTGCCGTGGACGCTGAAGACGTTGAGCGTCGGGTCGGTGCCGGCGAGCTGGATGGCCTTCCAGGGCTGGACGGTGGTGGTGCCGTTGGCGGCCAGGGTGCTCCAGTAGGTGGAGAGGATGGTGAGGGCGCGGCCGGTGCCGGCGAAGTCGAGCGGCTGGTCATGGCGCGCCGTGCCGTTGGGGATGTTGACGCTGGTGAGCGAAAGGGCGCTGCCATAGACGGCGTTGCCGTGGCTGACGGTGCCGCCGTTGAAGCTGAGCGAACCGCCGGCGATGAGCACGTCGTCGGTGCCGCCGGTGGCGGTGAGCGATTGGCCGACGCTGTAGCTCGCGAGCGTCGCGTTGCCGCCGGCGGCCAGGCGCCCTTGGGTGTCGGTGCCGCTCTGCGTCACGTTGCCGAGCGCGAAGAGGTTGAAGCGGCCGGCGGCGCCCAGCGGGTCGGCGCTGCACACCAGCGGGCAGGTGCCGCTGTCGTAGGAGACCAGCGCCGCGGTGAGGCTGGCGGCGGTCTGCGGGTCGGAGCCCGCGAGCGTTGTGCCGATCGCGTGCTGGGCCAGGAAGGCGTCGGCGTTGGCGGCCGCGGTCTGACCGCCGGTCGCGCCGCCCGCCGCCAGGTCCAGCGTGGTCGCCGCGAGCTGCTGGGCGAGGAGCCAGAGCGGGTCGTTGCCGGCGTAGCCGAGGATGCCGAGCACCGCGCCCTGGCCGTATGCCACGCCGCCCAGGGTGAGCGTGGACGCCGTCCAGCTCTCCAGGTGGTGGCGCCAGTAGGCCGGCGGCTGCGGGCAGAAGGGCCGCGGCAGCAGCACCACCTGCGCCGCGCTCTTCGCCACCGCCGCCCCCGCGGGCTGGGTGAGGACCACCTGGAACTGCCGGTCGACGGTGTCGCCCGCGATGCCGAGCGCGGTCACCTGCACGCTTTGCTCGACGGTGCCGGGGGCGAAGGTGAGCGTCCCCGATGCCGTCTGGTAGTCGGTGCCGGCGACCGCCGTGTCGTCGACCGTCGCGTAGTGGACGGTGACGGCCTGGCTCGCGGCGCAGGAGAGCTTCACCTGTACCACGACCGGCTCCGACTGCCCGGCCGCCGGCGACAGCGCCGCCGCGTCGAGCGCCGCCAGCGCCGGCGTCTCGACCGCGACCAGGGACAGCCCGTCGAACCACGCCGTGCCGCCGCCGCCCGCGGGCAGCTGCGACAGGAGCCGCACGCGCACCCAGCCGGTGCCCGCCGGCGCCTGCCGCTGGTCGGCGACCGCGAGCCACCCCTGGGCGCTGGCGGTCCACCCCGAGTCGTAGGAGCCGAGCACGTTGACGTTGGCCGCGTCGCGGTACTCGACGACGATGCGCGCCGTGCTCGCGGCCGCGCCGCCGCCGGCGTTGCCGGTCAGCAGGGCACCCTGGAAGGCGAACGTCTGGCCGCCCGCCGACGCGATCTTCTGCGCCCACGCCGACAGGTCCACGTCCTGCTTGATCTCGCCCGCCGCGTCCTGGGTCAGGAAGTCGTCGTCGCCCGCGAAGGGCGCCGGCGGCGCGCTGCCCACCTGCCAGGTGGTGCCGGCGACCAGGTCCCAATCCGGGATGAGGTCCGACGCCGTCGGCAGCTCGGCGCCGGGGTTTGCCAGCAGGTTGGGCGAGGCGCACGCCGGCCCGGCCTGGATGGTGCCGAGCGCCGTGCCGCGCGCGAGCGCCGCGCCCTGCGGCTGGCTGAGCTGCAGGTTGAAGCTGGCGGCGCCCGCGAGCTGCGGGTCGGCCAGCACCGGCACCAGGACGTCCTGCTGGACCGTGCCGGGGCTGAAGGTGAGGGTGCCCGCGACCGGCAGGAAGTCCACCCACGCCGCGGCCGTCCCGGCCACCGCCGCGTACTGGACGCTGACCGCGGTGGGCGCCGGCGCCGACAGGCTGACCGGGAAGAGTGCCGGCACGCTGCCGCTGGCCGGCGAGGTGACCGTGGTGTCGGCCACCGACAGGCTGAGCGGCAGGGTCACCCCGGTCACCGTCGGATCGCCTGCCTGCGGCGTCGACGGGTCGTCGGAGAGGAGAGTCGGCAGCCCCTGGACCGCCGCGCTCGCCTGGTTGCTGACCGCGCTGACGCCGGCCGGCAGCGGGTTGGCGATCACCACCTGGAAGGTGATGGTGACCGGCGCGCTGCCCAGGACGGTGCCCACCGTCACCTGCACCGGGTTTTGCCCGGCGACGGTGCCCTGGCTGGCCGTGATCGACCCCGCCACCAGGTTGGTGTTGGCCGGGATCGCGTCGGTCACGGTCACCGCGTTGGCCGGGCCGCCGGTGTTGGTGAGCGTCAGCGTGTACTTGAGGGTGTCGCCCGGGCTCACCACGCCGTTGCCGTCGGCGTCCACCAAGAGCGCCGCGGTCTTGGTGAAGGTCAAGGCCGGCGGCGCCGCGGCCTCGATCGCGAACGACACGCCGGCCTGCGACTGGTTGCCGGCCGCGTCGACCGCCGCGACCTGCAGCTGGTAGTTGCCGGCGGCGCTCACCTGCGTGCCCGACACGAACGGCTGCCCGTTGAGCGTGGCCGTGACCGTCCCCGGATGGGCATCGGTCACCGTCACCACCGGCGTCACCGGCGCCGTGTAGGTCGCGCCGTTGGTCACCCCGCCGACCGTGATGACGGGCGGCGTCTTGTCGAGCGCGAACGTCACGGTGAGCGAGGACTGATTGCCCGCCGCGTCGGTCGCGCTGACCGCGAGCGTGTAGCTGCCCTCGGCGCTCACCGGCGTGCCCGAGGTGAAGGTCTGGCCGTTGAGCGTGATCGTCTGCGTGCCGGGATGGGAGTCGGTCACCGTCACGACCGGCGTCACCGTGGTGCCGTACACACCGCCTGTGCCGACCCCGGTTACCGAGATGACGGGCGGCGTCTTGTCGATCGCGAACGTGACGCTGGCGCTCGCCTGGTTGCCGGCCGCGTCGGTCGCCGTGACCGCGAGCGTGTAGCTGCCTGCCGCCGTCACCGCCGTGCCGGACGCGAACGGCTGGCCGTTCAAGGTGATCGTCTGGGTCGCCGAGTAGGCATCGGTGACGGTCACGACCGGGGTCACGGCGGTGTTGTAAAGGCCGCCCTGGGCGACGCCGGTGATGGTGATGGCCGGCGGCGTGGTGTCGATGGTGAAGGTGACGCTGGCGCTGGCCTGGTTGCCGGCGGCGTCGGTGACGGCGGCCGCCAGGGTGTGGCTGCCCGGCGCCGCGACGGCGGTGCCGGAGGTGAAGGGCTGGCCGTCCAGGGTGACGGTCGCGCTGTAGGTGGCGGTCGCGGCGGTGATGGTCACGACCGGGGTCACCGCGGTGTCGTAGAGGCCGCCCTGGGCGACGCCGGTGATGGTGATGACCGGCGGCGCGCTGCTCACGGTGACGGCGACGGCGGCGCTCTGGGCGCTGTTGCCGGCGGCGTCGGTCGCTTGCGCGGTGAGGGTGTGGGCGCCGGCGGCGACGCCGGTGAGGGCCAGCCGGTAGGTGCCGGCGGTGGGATCGGCGGGCGCCGCCGGCTGCCAGGCGCCGCCGTCCAGGCTCACCGCCACGGCGGTGACCGCCGACAGCGGATCGCGCACCGTGACGATCACCTGGAAGGCGCCGCCGACCGCCGCCCCCGCCGCCGGTTGGGTGATGGTCACCGCGGGCGGGGTGCGGTCGTAGATGGTGAAGCCGACCACGGCCAGGGTCACCGTTTGGGTGGCGCCGCCGCCGCCGCCGCTGCCGCCCGCGGCCGGCAGGTCGGCCTCGAGCACCGCCAGGCGGCCGCCCAGGCCGAGCGTCGTGGTGTCGAAGCTGGCGCTGCCGGCGACCGTCGCGCCGGCGCCCAGGTCGAGCGTCGCCGACTGGCGGGCCAGCTCGTGGCCCGAGGCGGCGTCGAGCACCCGCACGCGCACCGCGACGCCGGCGAGCGCCGCGCCCGGGTTGGTGACGCCGTAGCTCGCGGCGAGCGTGCTGCCGGCCGACGGCGCGCGGTCGTTGAGCGAGAGGGTGCCGGTCACCGCCGCCGCCGCCGCGGTGAGGCTGAACTGGGTGCCGGCGGCGGCCGCCGCCTGGCCGCCGTCCAGGACGGTCATCGCCACCTGGTAGGTGCCGGCGGCGGTCGTGCCGCTCGGCCAGTCGACGCTCACCGCGCCCTGGCCGCCGGGCAGGAGCGTGCCGAGCGCCCGCGTCCAGTCGCCCAGCACCGCCGGCGCCGCGCCGCTCCCGGCCGCCGCCGGGGCGAGCACCTGGAGGTGCACGGCGACCCCGGTCAAGGCGGCGTCGCCGGTCGGGTAGCCCACCTGGGCGGTGACGTGGACGCTGGCGCCGACCGGGTAGGTGGTGCTGTCGGTCGCCACCGCCGCGGTGAGCTGCGCCACGGTGACGATGGTGAAGGGCGCGACGGCCTCGGCCACGACGCTGCCCTGACCGTCTTCGAGCTTGACGTCGGCCAGGTAGGAGCCGGCGAAGGTGGCGCCGGTGTTCCAGGTGGTCTGCTGCGTCCACCGCTGGCCGTAGGCGAGCTGGCCGACGGCGAGCGCCGGCAGGGTGGTGACGGCGTTGCCCTGGCTGTCTTCGATGGTCACCACCGCCTGGCCGCTCCAGGGCGCGCTGCCGTTCCAGACGGTGACGCTGGCGGTCACCGTCGAGCTGGGCTGGTAGCTGGCCTGGTCGGTCGCGATCGCCACCGTCGGCGGCCCCGCCGCCACCACCTGGAACGCGATCTGCGCCTGGTCGTTGTCTTTCCGCAGCTCCTGCACCAGGCCCTGCGGATCGATCTGCGCGGCGAGCGTCCAGGCGCCCACCGGCCCGGCGATCGCGCCGTCCTGGTAGAGCGTTGCCGCGCTCCCCGCCGGGATCGCCGGCACCGCCAGGGCGGCCGCGAGCTGCACCTGGGCGCCGCCCGGGCCATAGGCGGTGAGGGCGAGGGTCGTCGCCGGCGCGTCGGCCGGCCCCTGGTTGTGGACCGTCGCCGAGATGCGCAGCGCCTGGCCGGGGAGCGGCGCCGCCGGGATCACCGCCATGTCGGCCGGCGCGATGGCGAGGTCGGGCAGGTTCGCCGCCAGGCGGTCGACCTGGCGCGGCGCCGAGGGCGCGCTGACGTTGCCGGCGGCGTCGGTCGCCGTGGCGGTGAAGGTGTTCGGCCCCAGCTGCAGCTGCTGGCCCGCGAAGGTGAAGCGGCCGGCGGGCGCGATGCGCAGCTCGTCGCCGGCATCCGCCACCAGGTAGCCGCCCGGCACCCACGCCACGTCCGCCGCGTCGTTGCCGCCCAGGTCGGAGAGCACGCTCCCCGGCGCGCTGCCGCCCGCGAACGGCGCCAGCGGCGCCACCATCAGCCCCGCCACGCCGGCGTAGGCGAACCCGGTCCCGTCCGGCGACAGCTGCGGCAGGAGCGGCCCGGCCTCGACGTCGGTCAGGTCGACGGCGGCGCCGCTTCCGACCGTCGCCAGGCGCACCTTTTCGCCGCCCGCCGCCTGCGCCTGGGTGAAGGCCACGGCGCTGCCGTCGGGGGTGAAGCCGGGGCGGCCCGAGCCGGGGTTGGCCTCGACCAGCGCCGCCGCGTTGGGCGCCGCCGTCTGCACCACGACCAGCCCGGTGGCGCCACCGCTGCCGCCGGCGCCGCCCGTGCCGCCCGCGGGCAGCGGCCCCAAGTAGGCCAGCCACGACCCCTCGGGAGACCAGACCGGCGCCGCGATCCCCGGCGCCAGCGACGGGTCGATCGCCGCCACCAGCGTCCAGCCCGCCGCCGCGGGCGCCGTGGGGTCGAAGATCCAGAGCCCCGACTGGCCGCCCACCGACCCCACCGCCGCCAGGCGCAGGCCGTCCGGCGCCGCCGCCACGCTCGCCACCCAGTCCATGGTGGCGACGGCGGTGCGCACGGCGCCCGCGAAGCGGTAGCTGTCGATCTCGCCGCTGCCGCTGAGCAGCAGCAGGCCGCTGCCGTCCGCCAGCCAGCCGCCGGCGAGCCCGTTGGCCGCCGCCGGCAGCGTCAGGCTGGCGCCGCCGCCCGCGCCCTGGAAGTCGTAGAGCACCACCTGCTGGCCGGTCTGCGGCAGCAGCAGGTAGCGGCCGTCCGGCGACGGCACCGCCGGCGCTCCCGGCGCGGCGCCGGCATCGGCCGTCGCCACCGCCGCCGCGGCCTGGGTGCTGCGCGTGCCGCCCGTCCCGGCCGGCGGCGTGAGCACCACCGTCGCCCCCGGCGCCGCCGTGCCCGCCAGGTCGGCCGTCGCGCCGGTGGTGGCGAAGGCGAGCGTCGAGATCGCCGGGAAGGTGAGCACCGGCGCCAGCCCGGCGGGCGGCGGCGCCACCGCCACGGTGACCGCCACGGTGTTGGACGGCGGGCCGGCGTTGCCCGCCGTATCCACCGCCACCACCGTGTAGTGCCACGTGCCGTTGGGCCGCCCGGTGTCGGTGTAGGCGGTCGTGGGCGCCGTCACCGTCGCGATCTGCGTCCCCTCGCGCAGCACCTGGTAGAAGGCGAGGTTGGCGTCGGCGCTCGCCGTCCAGGTGAGGCCGACGCTGGCGCCGACCGCCGCGCCGGCCAGGGTCACCGCCGGCGGCCCCGCGTTGGCGACCGCCACGGCCGCCGCCGCCGAGGGCTGGCTTTCGAGCCCCAGCGGGCCCACCGCGACGACCTGGTAGGAGTGGTTGCCGTTGGCCGGCGCGTCGGTCGCCGCGGTGGCGGCGGTGAGCGGGCGCTCGTAGACGCGCAGCTCCGCCACCCACGGCTCGGCCGACGTCGGCAGCAGCTGCAGCCGGAGCTTGCCGGTCAGGTAGCTCAGCGGCAGCGTCTGCACGGTCTGCGCCCCGCTCGCGCCGCGCACCTGCGCCAGCGGCACCCAGACGCTGCCGTCCCAGCCTTGGAGGTCGAAGTCGCCGGCGTTCTGCGGCGTGCCGTCGGGGCCGCCCGCCCAGTCGATCTGCACCTGGATGAGCAGGCGCGGCGCCGGCCAATCGACCTCCAGCCACTGGTTGCGCAGGTCGGGGTCGCTGCCCGCCTCGGGCACCCAGAACGTCGTCTCGTCGCCGTCGATCGCCGCCGGTGCGCCGTCGGGATCGGACGCCGCCGGGCTCGAGGCGCCGGCGCTGAGCGGGCCGTCGACCGGCGTCGGCGCCGGGTCGTCGGCGCCGTCGCGCAGCAGCCGGTAGCCGATCACCTGGTCGGCGGCGGGATTGGGGTTCCAGGCCAGGGCCACGCTCAGGGTGCCGTCCGTGGCGGCGGTGGCGGTGAGGCCGGTCGGCTGCGCCGGCGGCGCGCCGGCGACGACGTGCACGCTGGCCGGCTGGCTGACGTTGCCGGAGGCGTCGGTCGCCGTCACCGTCAGCACGTTGGTGCCGAGCGCCAGCGGCAGGCCGTTCCAGGCGAAGCTGCCGGTGCCGTCGGCGGCGACCGCCGGGATGGCGACGCTGCCGGCCGGGCCGCTGTCGGTTCCCGCGACCTGCGCGCCGGCCGCCGCGCCGCTGCCGGCGAGGGCGGTCGAGCTGGCCGCGGTGGGCGTGTAAGGCTGGGCCAGGACCGGCGCGTAAACCACCGCCGTGACCGGGCCCGCCGGCTGCGAGGCGTTGCCCGCCGTGTTGACGGCGGTGACGGTGTAGGACCAGGTGCCGGCGGCCAGCCCCTGGTCGGCGTAGGTGGTGGCGGCGATCGGCGCCGGGGTGAGCTGGGTCGCCGTGCCGTCGGCGGCGGTGCGCGTGACCAGGTAGCCGGCCAGGCCGGCTACCGGCGGCGTCGCCGCGCTCCAGGTGAGGGTCACGGTGCCGCCCGCCACCGCCGCCGCCAGCCCGGCCGGCGCCGGCGGCGCCACCAGGTTCTGGTGCGCCACCGCGATCGGCGCCGGCGCCGGGTCGGTGGCGCCGCCGGTGTCGGTCGCCACCGCCTGGATCAGGTAGTTGCCGTAGGCCAGCGACGAGGCGTCCCAGAGGACCTCCCAGGGCGCCGCGGTGAGCGGGGCGCCGAGGTTGGTCCAGGCCGTGCCGCCCGCCGCCTGCCACTGGAACTGCACGCTGGCGATGTCGAGGTCGGCGCTGGTGCCGACGACGTCGAGCGTGCTCTGGAAGGCCGTCCCCGCCGCCGGCTGGGTGATCACGACGTGCGGCGGGTGGTTGTCGAGCGACGCCTGGGCGGGCGCCGACGGGGCGCTCTGGTTGCCGGCGGTGTCGAGCGCGTAGAGGACGTAGACGAACGTGCCGTCCGGCAGGTTGGCGTCGCTCCACGACGTCGTTTGCAGCAGGTAGGGGGTGAGGTCGCCGACCACGGCGCCCACGGCGTCGACCAGCTGGCCGTTGCGGTACAGCAGGTAGCCGGCCAGGTCGCTTTCCGTGTTGGGGTTCCAGGCGACCTGGATGCCGGTGCCCTGCGCCGTCGCGGTGAGCCCGGTGGGCGCGGCCGGCGGCGTGTTGTCGGTGGTCACCGTGATCTCGGCGGCGGCGACGTTGCCCTGCAGGTCCTGCGCCTCGAGGCGGATGGTCAAGGCCGAGTTGTCGGGGATCGCGGTGGTGTCCCACTCGGCCAGCTCCTCGTCCACCACCGCCAGCGGCGAGGTGCGGAGCAGGTTCGGCGGCGCGCTGCCCAAAGGCGTCACGTAGACGCGGTACTCGGCGAAGTCGTTCAGCTTCTCGGCGGTGCCGACGATCGAGACGACGCCGCCGACGCGGCTGCCGCCCGCGGGCCGCGACAGGATCGCCGTCGGCAGGGAGGGGTCGACCACCGCCTGCGCCGGTGCCGAGGGGGCGCTGGCCAGGTCCTCCTGGTCGACCGCCACCAGCGTGTAGGTGTAGGTCCCGGCGCTCAGCCCGGCGTCGACGTAGGCGGTGCCGGTGAGCAGCTGCTGGGGATCGACCGCCGCGCCGTTGCGCAACAGGCGGTAGCCGGCCAGATCGGTCTCGCTGTTGGCGAGCCACGACAGGTGCACGCTCTGCTGGCTGACCTGCGCCGCGACGCCCTGCGGCGCCGCCGGCGGATGGGTGTGGACGTTCACCTGCACCTGGGTCGACGCCTGGTTGCCCGCCTTGTCGACGGCGGTCAGCTGGAGCGTCGCCGGGCCGTCCGGCGGCAGCGCGGTCCACGACGCGAGGGCGCCGGCGGTGACCGGCGCCGTGCCGGAGCCGACCGGCGAGAACAGCTGCGCCGCGCCGGGCGCGCTGCTGGCGACCGCCAGCTGGTAGCTCACCAGGTTGGCGTCCGCGGCCGTGCCGATGACGTTCATCGGCCCGGTGACGTAGGCGCCGGCGGCCGGCGTCGCGATGGCGACGACCGGCGGCGTGTTGTCGATGGTGATCGCCGCCTGCGCGCTGGCGGTCTGCGCCGCCAGGTCGGTGGCCTCCAGGCGCAGCACGTAGGAGCCGCTGGCGACGCCGGTCAAGCTCCAGGCGAAGATCGGCGACGGCAGCGGCAGCGTCGTGCCGGTGGCGAGCGTCGTCCACGTCGCGGGCTGGGCGCCGGCGCCCAGCTGCAGCGTCCAGCTCTGCAGGTGGGCGTCGGTGATGGTGCCGGCGACCGGCACGACGCCGCCCACGGCGCCCAGCACGGCAGCGGCTGCGGGCGCCGCCAGGGTCACCTGGGGTGGCGTCGAGATCACGCCGAAGGGGATGATCTGCTCGGTCTGGTTCTGCGCCGCGTCGGCGGCGTCCACCTTGAGCGCGTACTGGCCGTCGGTCAGGCCGGAGAGGCTGGCGAGCGCGGCGGCGGCGGTCACGGCGGTCGAGCCGGTGGCGATCTGGGTCCATGCCGGCGCCTGCGGCGTCGAGGTGATGGCGACGCTCCAGCTGGTGAGCGTCGGGTCGGTGATCGCGCCCAGGACCGACCCGGTCGGCGTCACCCAGCCGCCGGCGGCCGGGCGCGTCACCGTCACCTGCGGCAGCGTGCCGTCCACCTGGACGGTGATCGCCTGCTGGTCGGTGTACTGGGCGTTGGTGGCCGAGGCCACCGAGAGCACCACCGAGTAGGTGCCGTCGGCGACCGTCGTGCCGGCGTCGTTCCTGCCGTTCCACACTGCCGCGGCGGAGCCCGCCGGCGCCGCCGCCCCCGCCAGGAGGGTGCGCACGGTGTTGCCGCCGGCGTCCTGCACGGTCAGGTTGGCGGTCACCGGCGAGCCGACGCTCCACAGGATGTTGGTGGTCTCCAGGCGGCCGTCGCCGTTGGGTGAGAAGAGGCGCGGCTGCGCCTCGAGGTCGGTGATCAGCAGGCTCAGGTTGGCCAGGTTCACCTGCACCGTCGTCTGCGCGGTGTTGCCGGCCAGGTCCACCGCCGTCAGGCGCAGCGTGTAGAGGCCGGTCAGGCCGAAGGTATTGAAGGAGCCCAGGTAGCCGCCGATGACCGCCGACGTGCGGGTGGCGAGCGTCGCCCAGGTCTGCGGCGCGCTGCCGGCGCCGACCTCGAGCGACCAGCTCGCCAGGTTGAGGTCGTTGGCCGTCCCCTGCACTTCGACGACCAGGCCGAGCGGATCGGCCGGCCCCGATGGGTAGGTGATGGCGACGACGGGCGGCGTGTTGTCCAGGATCAGGCAGGTGATCGCCGCGCCGTGGTTGCCGCAGTCGTCGTCGGTGAAGCCGGCGATGACCTGGTAGACCCCGTCCGCCAGGGTCGCGCCGTTGTCGTCCTCGCCGTCCCAGGCGACGTTTTGCGGCGTCCCCACCTCGACCCCGGAGACGATCTGGCGCACCGGCGGCGCGCCGGTTGCGGTGCAGGTGGTGGGGAGCTCCGGCCCCGCCTGCAGGTAGGCGGCCGGCACGACCGACAGGCCGGCGTGCGCCGGCTCGCCGGCGGCGACCGTCAGCGTCACGGTGTCGTCGACGCCGTCGCCGTTGGGCGAGAAGTACTGCGGGCCGGCCGTCAGGCTGGGATCGCTGACCACGGCGTCGACGGTGAAGGAGGTGGCGGCGCAGGTCGCCCAGCCGCTGGGGTTGGTCGCCTTGAGCTGGGCCGTCACGGTGCCGGCGACGTCGCCGACGGCGCCCAGCGCGCCGGAAACCTGGGCCGGCGTGCTGAGGTCGCCCGGCTGGTGGTCGCTCGGCTGGACCCCGCTGTCGGCCACCTCGCTGCCGTCGGCGGCCTGGAAGGTGAGCCTGTAGCCGACCGCGAGGGCGTCCTGGACGGTGCCCCGCACCACCACCCGGTTCTGGATGCCGCAGACGCTGCGGCCGGGAAGCGGGTAGGTGAAGGCGGCCGTGGGCGGCGTGTGCTCGACGGTCACCGGCACCGAGAGCAGGAAGGCGTCGCCGTGGATGTTGGTGACCTGGGCCTGCCAGGTGTAGGTGCCGGCAGGGGTCGATGCGGTGTCGAAGTCGTACTGGTAGAGCTTGTCGGCGGTCGGGTTGCTGACGCTGTAGAAGATGCCGTTGGCGTCGCTCAGGGTGAGCAGCTGGAGCGGCGTGCCGTCGAGGCTGTGCGGCGTCAGGTCGAGCACCCGCGCCGTCGCGGGGACGGCGTCGCAGGCCGCCGGCGATACCGGTTCCAGGCTGGTTTCCAGGGCGACGCAGCTGAACTCGAAGCCCTCGGCGGGAATGGTGATGGTGTCGGTGACCGTGGCTCCCGTCGCCGGGTCGATCTGCGGCAGGGTGGTCACGACCAGCGCCATCTGGTAGGGGATGCAGCCCTGCCATTCGGGCGAGGTGAAGATGAAGTTGGTGCCGTCGTTCGCCACCGGCGCGAAGGTCTGCGGAGCGTTGAAGCGCGGGTCCTTGGTGCTGGTCACGATGAGCGAGATCTGGCTCACTCCCGACAGGCCGGAGGTGGTCGCGACCATCACCGGATCGCGGGGTGGATCCAGGTCCTGCTGGGTGAGCAGCGCGCCCACGGCGGAGCTGAACCGCAGCGGGTCGAGGATCTGCTGCAGGACGGCGCCGATGGCGTTGAGCTGCACCAGCTGCGAGGTCCAGGTGGTGGCGGTGACGTCCACGGTGCGGACGCGCGCCACGGTCTCGACGCCCGGAGTGACGTTCTGGAGGTCCCAATCCATTTCGAAGACGGTGTTGGGGATGGCCGTCTGGGACACGTTCGAGCCGGGCGGATAGAAGGTGGCGATCGGCTCCGACACCCAGGCGTTGGGATCGGGCGTGCCGCTCGCGGGCGCCGGCTGCGTGTCGACGAACACCTGGACCATCGGCGCCAGGACCGACTCGCTGACCTGGATGCGGACCGGCGCCTGGATCTCGCCGTAGCGCAGCGGCGGCTGCGGCGGCTGGGGACCCGGACCGGCAATCGCCGGCACGCACGAGATCGGCGCGACCGGCAGCAGCTGGCCGGTCGCCGGGCTGAAGCCCTTGTTGCCGAAGCCGCTCAGGAAGAGCTGCTGCGGCCCCGGCGCCACCTGCTGCTGGGCGCTGTTGCCGGCGACGTCGGTGGCGAGCACGCGGAAGCTGTGGTTCTCGAACTGCGCCGCGGTGAGCTGGCCGGAGACCGCCGGCTCCCAATCCGCGGGCGCGGCGCCGACGCCGGTCTGGACGCTCACCGAGGCGAGGCCCACCGCGTCCTTGACCGCCGCGGAAAAAGCCGGCGCGTAGGCGAGGATGGACGGCGGCTGGCCGGCGGCTTGCGAGGGGTTGCCGATGCAAGCCTCGGCAGCGGTGACCCCGAGGGTGATCGCGGGCGGTTGGGTGGCGACGGTGATCGGCAGCTGGTAGCCCAGCACCTTCATGGTGTAGTCGCCGTCCGGCACGACCGTCCCGGCGTCGCTGGTGCCGTCCCAGGTGAGGTCGAAGGACTCGCCGACCTGGTCGTCGTCGGCGGTGATGGTGCGCACCGGGTTCGCGTTGGCGTCGTAGAAGACGAAGCTCAGGTGCACCGGCTGGAGCACCGTGTAGTGGATGTCCGCGGTGTCGTCGACGCCGTCGCCGTTGGGCGAGATGTAGCGCGGCGTCAGGCTCAGGTCGGTGATGAAGGGCGAGGTGCTGGAGGAGGCGCGCGCCGTCGCCGTGCGGCTGTTGCCGGCGAGGTCGCGAACGGTCAGGCGCACCACGTACGAGCCTGGGCCGGGCGGCACCCAGGCGGTGAATTCGCCGGCCACGACCGGGGTCGACGAAGGCGGCGCGATCGGCGTCCACACCCCCGGATTGGCGGTGTTCTCATAGTCCAGCTGGTAGCTTGCGAAGTGCAGGTCGGCCGCGGTGCCGGAGAGGATCTCGGCGCCGGAAGCGGGATCGACGCGGATCTGCAGGTCGGCGGTGAGGTTCTGCAGCGACGCGAGCGCCCAGGTGTGACCCGCCGCCGCCTCGCAGCTGTTCGACTGGCCGCTCTCGTCGAAGGAGTAGAGCATGTAGCGGCCGGCCGGCGAGAAGGCCTGGAAGGAGAGGCCCTGGATCTGCGGCAGGAGCGGCGCCGAGGTGCCGGCGACCAGGTCGAAGAGGGTGGACGCGTCAGCGGCGCTGGCGTTGTCGGCGGTGTCGAAGAGGGCGAGCGCCAGCTGGTTGGGGGCCCACGTCAGGAGGGGATAGACCACCGGCTCGACCGGCGCCGTCGCGGCGTCCCGCGGTCGCATGGTGGCGCCGGCGCGGGCGCCGGCCTCGGCCCTGGCCGCGGGCGCCATCGCGGCGGGTGCCGTCGCGGGCGGCGGCTGGTCCGCGGCCAGCCCTTCGGTGGCGTCCAGGGAGAGCTGCAGGCGGCCGGGCAGCACGTCGTTCCAGACCACCTCCATCTGGGCTTCGTGCAGGTCGATGGTGCGGCCGTCGAGCGCCGCCACGGCGGCCCGCACGTCGCGGCCGTCCGCGAGGCGGTGGGCGGCGGTGGGGGCCTGGCGGTTGAGGTTCGACAGCAGCGACACGCGGTCGACCGTGGCGGCGCTCGCTCCGGTCTGGCGGATGCGCAGGCGCAGCTCGCCGCGGGTGCCGCGCAGGCGGCGCCCGAGATCCAGGCGGTGCTCGCGCTGGCGCGGGTCGAAGTGCAGCGCGCCGCGATCGACCCAGGCGTGGCCGTCCCAGACGGAGACGTGGAAGGACGTGCAGCCGGGCTGGAAGACCTGGGTGTAGGCGACCGTCGCCAGGGCACCGGTGGCCGGGTCGATCGTCACGGTCCGCTCGAAGCCCTCGCAGTTGTTGGGGCTGCGATATTCGAGCTGCGCCGCCAGGGTGGTCGCGTCGGACGACCACGACACGGCGACCGAGGGCGCGTCGTAGGAGGGCGCCGCCGGCAGCCCCAGCGCGAAGTCCGGGATGTCGGTGGGCATCGCGAAGGTGCCGAGCGGCGTGCCGTCGCGGCCGAAGACCTCGACCGCGCCGACGAGGCCCACCGCCAGCTGCTGGCTGTCGGGCGACCAGGCGGTGGAGGTGACGTAGCCGCTGACCGGGATCAGGTCGCCGCCGCCGCCGGCGAGGTCCACGATCCACACCCCCGAGCTGTCGGCGTTGCCGCCGGCGCCGGCGAGGAGCGTGTGGTCCGGCGACACCGCGCCGGCGCCGGTGACGGCGAACGAGTCGGGGCCGTCGCCGGTGCTGTCGAACAGCTGGCGCGCCGCGCCGCCGCCCACCGGCAGCACCTCGATGCCGCCGGTCTGGGAGGCGACGATGACGTTCTGGCCGGCCGGATCGAAGGTCAATAGCTCGGCCGACACGTCGGTCGAAAGGGCCGCCGGCGGCGCGGCGCCGTTGGTGGCGACGGTCCACAGGCCGCTCGCCGAGCTGGCGGCGGCGGTGCCGTCGAAGGCCAGGAGCCTCCCGTCCGGCGAGCCCAGGAGCTGCGACGGGACGCTGCCCAACGGCGCCGCCGGGCCGCCGAGAAAGAAGGTGTCGGGCACGATCGTCTGGATGCCGCCGCCGGTCGCACCCTCGGAGTAGATGCCGATGCCGTAGATGTTGGTGGGGTCGGGCAGGATCTCGTCGAAGTAGACCGTCTGCTCGTCGGCGCTGTAGAAGAGCACGCCGGGGCTCTGCGCCGGGCAGGTCAGGTTGAACGAGGTCAGGTAGGGCGTGCCGAGGGCGGCGAAGAGCGGCGAATGATCGGTGTCGACGGTGGCGACCGTCTCGCCCTGCTCGCTGCCGTCGCCGCCCAGCACGCGCAGCACGTAGTCGCCGTCCGCCACCACCCGGCCCAGGTCGTCCTTGCCGTCCCAGACGAAGCTGCCGCCGGTGACGCCGGTGTAGCTGGTGCTCGCGACGTTGCGCACCGCGGTGCCCTGGGTGTCGACGATCTGGATGCTCGCGTTGGTCGTGCCGCCCAGGCGGAAGTCGAGCTCCGTCGTGTCCTGGACGCCGTCGCCGTTGGGCGAGAAGTAGCGGTTGGTGACGGTGAAGTTGCCCTGCTGCACGGTGATCGCGAGGCTCGCCTGGTTGTTGGCCTTGCTCGCTTCGACGACCGCGCCGGCGGGGTCGACGATCACGAACAGAGTGCGGTTGCCGCCGGGGCCGAGAGTCCAGGTGATGGTGCCGGGGGCGGTGCCGTTCCCCGGCAGGAGCGGGATGGTGACGGTGCCGGCCTGGGCGCCCCCGTGCGCCGGATCGCCGTCGTAGGCGGCGACGAGCAGGTTCGGGATCGACTGCTGGCCCAGGTTGGCGACCGTCACCGTGAGGGTCACCGCCTGGCCGGGGACCGGGAAGGCGGGCGCCAGCTGCAGCGACGCCGCGGTGATCGCAGCGTCGGGGAGCGACAGGATCGGCAGGACGATGAAGGTGGCGAGGTCGGCGCGGCTGAACAGCGACTGCTGGACGTTGGGGTCGACCGCGGCGTAGATCACCTGGCTGCCGGCGGGCGCCAGGCTGGGCGCCGTCGCGGCGGCGGTGGCGGTGCCGCCGGCCGGCACGGTGGGGATCACGGCGAGCGGCGCCAGCAGCGTGCCGCCCTGGGCGGGGTCGCCGAGGTAAAAGCCTACCTGCAGGTCGGTCACGTCCTGGACGCCGGGGTTGTGGACCACCAGGCTGGCGGTGAGCGGCCGGCCCTGGAGGCCGGGGTTGGGGGCGACGGTGAGGTCGCCGTCGCCCACCTCGATCTCGGCCTGCGTCACGGCGGCGGCGCTGAAGGCGAGCGACGCCTGGTTGTCAGCCGGGTTCGAGTCCTGGGGGAGCACCTGCACCTGGGCGGTGAAGGTGAGGTTGCCGGTCAGGTTCACCCGCCAGTTGACCGACTCCTGGGCGCTGCCGCCGGCGGGGAGGATGACCGTGCCGGGAGTCAGCGTCTCGGTCGTGGTGCCGTCGGTCACGCTGTAGGCGACGGTCGCCGACGGCGCGTCGACGGTGCCGTAGTTGTGGAAGGTGACCTTGAAGGTGGCTTCCTGGCCGGTGTAGGCGGGGCCCGCGAGCTGGATGTCCGCGGCGGCGAGCCCGAGGTCCAGGTTGGCGACCGTGGTGACCGAGGCCTGGGCGCTGTTGTTGCTCTTGTCGGCCTCGGAGATCAGGTTGTTGGGATCGGCGACGACCGTGTAGGTGGTGGTGCCGGGGGCCGCCAGGGTGGCCACGAAGTTGGCGACGGCGCTCGAGCGGGCGGGCAGCGCGACGGTGACGTCGCCCAGGGCGGTGCCGGTCTGCGGCGTGCCCTGGTAGAGGCGCACGTCGACGGTGGGCGCGGCGGTCTGGCCGTTGTTGTGCACCACCGCTGTAATGGCGAGCTGCACCGGCAGGGCCGAGGGCGCCGGCGGGCTGATCGAGATGTCGCTCGGCGCGATCGCCAGGTCGACGCCGGGAGGGGGCGCCGCGACGGTGATGGCCAGGGTCGCATGGTTGTCGGCCTTCGACAGCTCGGCCGTCTGGTCGTCGGGGTCGATCACCGCGTAGAGGACGTGGCTGCCGGCCTTGCCGAGCGTGTTCCAGGTGGCGGTCAGGGTGGCGGTCTGGCCCGAAGGGAGCGGCGGGATCGCCACGTCGGCGCCGATCGCGGCGCCGCCCGCTGCCGGGGCGCCGTCGTAGAGGCGCACCACGCCGGCGGGGGTGGCGACGTCGCCGTTGGACAGCACCGTCATGGTGATCGTCACCGTGTCGCCGTCGTCGGGAGCGGCGGGGGCGGCGGCGAGCGGCCCGGAGAACGTCCAGTTGGGCAGCGTCACGCGCTGCAGGGCGGCGACCACGGCGGCGGTCGTCGCGGTGCTCCCTTCCCAGCTGCCGCTCGTCGCCTGGTGGGTGCCCAGGTAGGCGGCGGCGGAAGCGGAGTTGATCGCCGTGCCGCTTGCGAGGTCGAACGCCGCTTGCAGGGCGGCGGCGGTGTCGTGGGCGGTCGAGGGGCTGTCGCCGAAGCCGCCGTCGGGGTTCTGGCGCGCCGCCAGGAAGGCCAGGGCGCCGGCGGCGGCGGTTTGGCCGGCGGTGCTGCCGGAGGCAGGGCCTGCCAGGCCCAAGGCGCGCAGGGCCTCGACCACCTGGGCGGTGGGGCCGGTGCGGCTGGCGCCGCCGGGCACGTTGCCCCAGCCGCCGTCGGCGCCCTGGCTGGCGAGCAGGTACTGGCCGGCGCCGGTGAGCGTCGCGGCGGGCGCGCCGGCGGCGCCGGCCAGGGCCAGGGCGGCGAGCGCGGTGTCGACCGGCTCGCTGGCGTAGCCCGGCCCGAGCCCCCAGCCGCCGTCGGCGTTCTGCTGCGCGGCCAGGGCGGTGCGCAGCGTTGGGCTGCCGAGGGTCGTGGCGAGGCGCGCCAGCTCGTCGGCGTTGGCGGCGGTCTGCGCCGAGAGCCAACCGATGGCGAGCTGGCGGGCGCCGGCGGAGAAGGCCGGATCGAAGCTCACCAGGGTCGGCAGCACCACCGCCGAGTCGCGCGGGCGGGTGGCAGGAGTGTCCTGCCAGAAGCCGGCCGAGGTCTGCTGGGAGCGCAGCCAGGCAAGGGCGTCGGGGATGCTGGCGGGCGTGGTGCGCAGCGGCCCGCCGGAAACCGGCGTCGGGCTGCCCGGCGGCGAGGCGGCCAGCGCCGCGTCGGTGATGTCGAGCGTGCCGCGGCCGCCGGTGAGGACCGCAAAGTGCGTCATCGCCTCGCGGCGCACGCGGTCGATGCCGGCGAGCTGGTCGGGCGTCACCGTGTCGCCCGGGCGGACGACGAAGATAAACGCCGCCTTGAACGAATGCTGCGCCTGCGCGGCGGCGGGCACGCGCGGCCCCTCCACGTCGAGGATGTCCTGGATGCTCACCATGCGGCCGGTGCCGGTCACCGTGGCGCCGATCTGGGGGAGCTGCGTGGGATCGGTGCCCGGGCTGGTGATCACCAGGAAGGGGGGCACCTCGCTCGCGTCGTAGAAGCCCGCCAGGTAGAGGTCGAGCGGGCTGTAGAAGCGGCGGGCGGCGACGGCGGTGAAGGTGCCGTTGCCGTTGTCCTGCCACTGCGCGCCGTACTCGACCGACGCGGCCGAGTCGACCAGGTAGCTCCAGTGGGCCCCCGCGTACCCCAGGAGGTCGTTGTGGGCGGCGCTGTCCGACACGCTGATCCCCCACTGGTGGAGGATCTCGTGCGCCAGGGTGTTGAGGGTGAATTCGAAGCCCGGTTGCAGCGGGTCGGTCACGATCGTCGACAGCTCGGGCATGTCGATGAAGCCCTGCAGCTGCGCCGCGGAGCCGAACGTGCCGCCGTTGTCGAAGGGCGCGATGCCGATGCCCTGCACGCTGCTGCGCACCGGCCAGTGGAAGGCGATGCCGTCCGACGACGAAAAGGAGAAGTTGGGGAAGACGACCAGGAAATCGAACTGGTCGGGATGGGTGCGGTAGAACTCCTGCGCCACCGCCTGCCGCGGCTGGATGTTGCTCTGGCCTCCCAGCTCCGTGTCATAGGTGCCGGTCAGCTGGATGATCGAGATGCCGTTGGTCTCACCCACGAGCTGCGCCGAGACGGGGGACCCCTGCCCGCCGGCCGGAGCCGCGAGCCCCGCCCACACCAGCATCGCGGCGAGCGCCACCAGCGCCCGCGCCGCCAAGGCGCACCACCTCTGCCGAGACAGGCGTCCCTTTGCCAAGCGCACCTCTTACGTGATGGCCAGATTGTAACCGTCAAACGCGATAAGGCCAATCGGGTATTGAATACCATCGTATGGTGTGGCAGGTTACACGTCAAATAGCAATCGCCGCATGGGGTTGCCCGGTTCCCCTAACTATCGATCAAAAAAGGCTCTCGCCGGCCGGAGGCGCGGCGCTGTGGGGCGGTCGCCAAACTCGAGGTCAAGGCCGAGGCCGACCCGGCAGGCGGATGCGGGAGGTGGTCGGTGCTGCGATTGCGATGGACTGAGGGTGGGATGCGGCTGGGGCGAGGCCCGGATCAGGGCGCTGACGGATCAGGGTGGTGATGGGACAGCGGGACGTGGGGAGGTCGTGCAGCGCGTGGGACTGCGGTGCGGCCCGGATCAGGGTGCGATGCCGGGCCGCGGGAGTTTTGGAAAGGTTTTTGTTCAGCGGCCGGGCGGCGGGGTTTCGGGCTTCCTTTCCTTTTCGTTGTTTTTAGGCTCCGGCTTGGGCGGCGGAGCGCTCTTGGGCTGCTCGGCGGGCTTGGGGGCGCTGGTGGCGCGCTGGCGCTCGGCTTGCTGGCGGTTGGCCAGCTGCGTCTGCTCGCGCTGGTGCTGTTGCTGCTGCGCCTGGACCTCGGTCGCGTGCTGCTGGGTGACGTCGGCGGCGGGCTGGCTCTTGGGTGCGTTCTTGGGCTGCTTCGCCGGCGCCTTGCTGGCCTCGGTCTGGTGGATCTGCTGCAGGTGCGTGCGCTCGGCCTCCTGGGTATGCTGGAGGGTCGCAGATTCCTGCTGGTGCTTCTTGTCCAGGTCGGCCGCCGCGGTGCCGGTGGCGCGCGCGCTGACCGGCGGTGGCGCGACGTTGGCCTTCTTGACGACCTTGGGCTGGAAGACCGCCACCTGGTTGCCGCGCACGGTGGTGTTGCGCGCGGTGCCGGTCGCGGTTGCGGCGATCTGGTAGTGCGTCACCTTGTGACCGGTGGCCTTTTCCACGGCGGCGACGGCGATGCCCTGGTTGACGACGCGGTTGTTGACCACGGTGTACTTGGTGACGTTGGTCGTATTGTGAATGATCGTGACGTTGCGGGCCTGGGGCTCGACGACGGTGACGATGCTGGGCGCGGTGAACGAGCGCTCGGCGACGAAGCAGAACTGGTCCTGCCCCAGCGCGACGTCAAGGTTGACGCCGCCCAGGTTGAGACCGACGCCGGCCGTGAAGCCGACCTGAGAGGGCAGCGGTGCCCAGCCGATGTAGCCGCCGCCGTTGCGCCAGGCGACCCACGCCGGACCCCAATCGTAGCCGGGCACCCAGAGCCAGCCGTACTGCGAGTCGTAGTTCCAGCGGCCGTAGTGGTAGGTCGCCCAGCCGAACGGCTCGTCGGAGACCCACAGCCAGCCGTCGTCGGTCATCACCCAATGGCCGCGCGTGTAGGGGCGCCAGCCGGAGGCGAGGTCGTAGGGCGCCCAGACCCAGCCGTCGCTGCCGTGCTCGATCCAGTGGCCGTAGGGCGCCAGGTTGGTGTAGAAGAAGCTGGCGTCCACCTCGCCGTTGGCCGGCATCGGCGGCGGATCGCCGGCGGCGTCCGGCGGCGGCGCCTGGTTCATTGCGTCGGGGGGCGGCGGCGCGTCGTCGGGCGGCTGCGCCACCGCGAGTCGGCTGGTGCTGATAGTGATCAGCAAGGCCGCGAGAGCAAGAAGAAACTTGGGTCGCATGGGTCTGCTCCTCGAAAGTTGGCCTGCGTGTGATGCAAGTTGGTGAGGGGCGGATGCCTCTCGCAGAAGCAGTGCTTCAAAGAGCGTGCCAATTACAAGCAACCGGGACGAGGCAGGGGCGGGGGAGCAGCGCGGCGCTGCCGCGGGGAAGGACTTGGGCTCGGAGAGCGCGTCCTCCAGGGAGGACGCATGGCGGCGTACGGACTCAGCGGCCGCGCGTCAGGGCGGCGACGGCGCCCAGCGCGAAGAGGCCGGCCCAGATGGGCCAGGGACCGTGGGCGCCTGCCAGCACGGCGCCGGCGACCAGGCAGAAGCCGCCGAAGATGGTGCCGCGCAGGCCGGCAAAGGGGTTTTCGGGCGGCCGCCGCGTGGTCTGTTCGAGCAGGCGCAGCCCTTCGGTGATGAGCATCGGCGCCTTGGTCACCGCCTCGAACAGCTCGGGCGCGGCGCGCATCGCTTCGCGGGCCAGGTTGATCGGGTTGAACTGGTCCAGGAAGATGCGGTTGGCGTGGGCCTGCGACACCGCGGCGACGTCGAGCCCCGGCTTGAGGATCTGGCCGACCCCTTCGAAGGTGACCAGCGCCTTGACCATCAGCACCATTTCGACGGGGAAATACATGTTGTGCTGGGCGCCCAGGTTGACCGAATATAGGATCAGCTGGGCGAGCGAAAAGTCGCGGAAGTTGGCCGACCGGTTCCAGCGGTGCAGCACCTCGGTGACCTCGCGGCGGAAGCCCACCGGATCGGCGCCCGGTCCCGGCTGGGCAACGCTCGCGAGATACCGCGCGGCGTTTTCGGCGTCGCCCATCACCAGCGTGTAGTAGTAGTAGAGCAGGGTGCGGCGCAGCGCCTGGTCGAAGCGGCCGACCATGCCCAGGTCGATAAAACCCAGGCGCGGGCCGGGCAGCACCAGCAGATTGCCCGGATGCAGGTCGGCGTGAAAGAAGCCGTCCTTGAACAGCATGCGGATGATCGACGCCGCGCCCAGGTCGACCAGGCGGTCGCGGTCCTGCTCCGACAGCGCCAGCGCCTCGGGCGCGTTGGGCTTGAAGCCGTCCAGGAACTCCATGCACAGCACGCCCTGGCTGCTGTACTGGCGATAGATGCGGGGAAAGTGGACGCCTTCGAGGTCGTGGAAGTTGGCGGTGAAGGTTTCGGCGTTGTCGGCTTCGCGCCGCAGGTCGACTTCGCGGCGGGTGTATTCGACGAACTCCGAGATGACGCGCTTGGGCTGATAGCGCGGCAGCACGCGCTGCAGCGCCGCACCCAGGAGCTTGAGCAGCGCGGCGTCGCGCGCCAGCGTTTCGCGGATGCCCGGCTTGACCACCTTGATGATGACCGAGTCGCCCTCGACGGTGGTGGCGCGGTGGATCTGCGCGATCGAGGCCGACCCGGTCGGCTGCGGATCGATCCACGAATACATCTCGGCGATGGGGCGGCCGGTGTCCTTGACGATCAGGCCGAGGTAGCGCGGCAGCGGCACCACCGGCAGCCGGTCGAGCAGGTTCTTGAGCTCTTCGGTGATGGCCACCGGCAGCAGGTCCTGGCGCAGCGCCAGCACCTGCCCCAGCTTGATGTAGGTCGGACCCAGGATCTCCAGGCGGCGGCGCAGCTGCACCGGGAGCGGGCGGTCGACCAGGGTCTTGTCGATGAACGGGCGGGTCAGCCAGGCGACCAGCGCCGCCAGCCAGTGGAGCAGCCGCATGCCGCGCCGCGCCGGCGCCCGGTCGCCGCGCACGTAGACGTTGAGGCCGCCGAAGAGCAGGCCCACCAGGTGGCGCTGGATGACGAAGAAGCGCCGGATCAGCCCCTGCTTCGGCCCCTCCGGCAGGATCTCGAAGCCGGGCATGGACGACTCGACGGCGGCATCGGTCGCGTCGGTCGTATCTGCCGCGGGCGCCGCGACGACGGGCAAGCCGACGCTGCTTGCGGCCGTGGCCGGATCGGCGGGGATGAACGGCGGCGGCGGCAGGCCAGTGGTGCCGGTGGCGGCAGGGGCGCCAGGGGAGGCGTCCAGAGGCGGTGGGTCGCCGGCGGCGGTTGGGGCTGGTGCCGGTGCCGGCCCGGCGGCGGGTGGCGAGGGGGCGCCGGGGTCGTCCGTCGCGGCGGGCTGGAGGTCGGTGGGCGCCACCCGGTTTACCGGTTCCGTCCGTATTTCTCGTGGCTCGATACCCAGTCCAGGGACGAGATCGCGGCGGCCAGCGACAGCTCGCCGGCGAGCACCACGCCCGAGATGATTTCGGCTAGCTTGCGCACCTTGCCTTTGCCGACGCAACCCAGGATTTCCAGGCATTCGCGCTGGGTCGCCAGGGCGGTGCCGCCGCCGTGGGTGGCGACGATGAGCGACGGGATGGTGATCGAGATGTACAGCTCGCCCGCGGGCGTGACCTCGGTGTACACCACACCGGCGGACGATTCGGCGACGTTGGCGACGTCCTGGCCGGTGGCGATGAACATCGCGGTGATGGCGTTGGGCGAGTGGCAGCCGTTGTTGTTGGCGCCGGACAGGAAGGCGCCGACGTTGGCGATGTTGGCGTGGTAGTGGACCGTTTCGGGGTCCACCCGCATGTGCTGCAGCAGCACGTCGCGCGGGATCGTCGCTTCGGCGGTGACGCGCTTGCCGCGGGTGCGCATGATGTTGATCTGCGACGCCTTCTTGTCGGTGGCGAAGTTGGATTCCAGGTAGAAGTGGCGGATGTTGGCGGCGTTTTCCAGCATCCAGCTGCAGGCGGCGAAGGTGGCGCGCCCCACCATGTTCTGGCCGGCGGCATCGCCGGTCGAATAGTTGAAGCGCAGAAAGACCAGCTTGTTGGACAGGTAGGTGTCGATGTAGGTCAGCTTGGCGACCGTCGAGGTGGCTTCCGCCTCGGCGCGGATGTCGGGCAGGCGCTCTTCCACCCAGGCGGCGAACTGCCGCGCGTCGCGGGCGTTGTCGAACACGAACACCGGCGCCCGCTGCATGGCGTCGCCGACCACCGTCGTGGTGACGCCGCCCGACAGGTTGAGCACCTTGATGCCGCGGTTGTACGAGGCGACCAGCGTCCCCTCGGTGGTGGCCAGGGGGATCAGGAAGTCGCCCTGGGCGTCTTCGCCATTGACCCGCACCGGCCCGGCAAAGCCGATCGGCACCTGCGCCACGCCGGTGAAGTTTTCGATGTTGCCCTGGGTGATCGCGGGGTCGAAACTGAACTGGTTGATGTGATGCAGCTTGACCCCCGCGTAGTCGGCGACGAACTTCTGCCGCTCGGCGATGACCTCGGGCGTATGGTTGTGGTCCTTGTCGTACGGCACGGTCGTCCGGCGCGGCGCCTCCGCGGCGATCGCGTCGGTGACCTTGAACGACAGCAACCCGAACGGCTTGGTGTCGAACGCCAGCGCCAGCTCGTGGGTGCCGCGCGGCAGCGGCTCGATGCGGGCGTGCAGCCGCACCACCTGGCGCAGCGGAAAATCGATCGCGTTGTGCGGCCCGATCGCCGTCGCGGCCAGCGGCGGCGCCCCGTCCAGCCCCACCGTCAGGCTGTCCAGCGGCACCGCCACGCCGTTGATCCGCACTTCGGACACCTGGGTCACGGTGGCATCCGCCAGCCGGTTCTTGAGGGTGAAATGCACCCCGTCCGGCGCGTTGACCAGGCTGCCCAACGTGTACATCTGCTTGAGGATAAGAGACGGAATCTTCATCGGCACAGTCCTCGCCGGCTAGGTCTGCTGGTTGCCCGCAGTGTACCGCGGACTACCCGCCGGCCGAAGCGCGCCCCTGCTCCGGCGCGTTGGACCGGACACAGCCGGGGCGCCGCTCTATACAGATTGACAAAAAATCGGTGTTTGGCTATATTAGACAATCATACTATAGCCCCGGTGGGCATCCGCCGGAGGCTCACTCAAAGGGGAGAAACTATGAGCTTGTCATCAAAGCGGGGAATCCTTCTGCTCGTCGCCGGCTTCCTGCTGGTGGCCGCGGCCTATGCGCCGCCCGCCCCAGGACATGGACCGCAGGGCGCTCAGCTGCTGGCCACCTGTCCGGCCCTGCGCTGCCCCAACGGCACGATCCTCACCTGTACGCTCACCCCCTGTTCGCCTATCGACAACTGCTCCATGATCTGCGACGGTCGCGCCATCTTTTGCTCCGGACGCTGCATCCAGGAGTAGGGGGAGCGTCCGTTCGCTGCCGGTTCAGAAACGACGGCGCCGGCAGCAGCCGGCGCCGTCCGGGGTCTACCCCTGCTCCGGGCTCCGCGACCGGTGCAGAAAAGCAAAAGAGGCGCGGCCGAGGTTGCGGCGCGCGCCTTCCTTCAGGACTTGCCACGCCAGGCGGCAGGTTTGGGAGGGGGGTTACGGCATCAGGACGGCGTTGATGACGTGGATGACGCCGTTGCTCTGGCGGACGTCGGCGATGGTCACCTTGGCGGTGCCGCCCTTGGCGTCTTCGAGCATGATCGAGTGGCCCTTCATCATGACCTTGAGGGGTTCGCCGGCGACGGTGGTCAGGGTGGCGGTGCCGTGGCCGTCCTTGATCTGCTGCTTGAGGGCCTCGGTGTCGAGGTTGCCGGAGACCACGTGGTAGGTGAGGATCTTGGTCAGGGTGTCCTTGTTCTCGGGCTTGAGGAGGTTGTCCACGGTGCCCGCCGGCAGCTTGGCGAAAGCTTCGTTGGTGGGAGCGAAGACGGTGAACGGCCCGGGTCCCTTGAGCGTATCGACCAGGCCGGCGGCCTTGACCGCGGCGACCAGGGTGGTGTGATCCTTCGAGTTGACCGCGTTGTCGACGATGTCCTTGGTCGGATACATCGCGGCGCCGCCCACCATCGGGTTGCCGCCGGCCAGAAGCAGCGCCGGCACGATCAGCGTGGCAACCATGAACAATGCAACCAGAGTGCTCTTGCGCGTCATGAAAAGTTCTCCTTTGGGCGGAGCTCCGCCAATCCTTGGCGTCGTGGCCCGGCCCTGGTGTGCGCTTGTCGCGTTGGAAGTGCGACCGGGCGCAGGTTTGCGTACGGGTTGAGGTCGCTGCGGATCGTCTGCCGTTCCTGCTGGGCGGTGGCCGCCCCTCGCGTTCCTCGCACTCTCTACGCCGCTCGCCATCCTGCTGGATGACAGGTTGCAAATCGGCTCGGAAGCGCGCGGAGGCGCGCGCGGGTCAGGCCAGCGGGGCCAGGGCGGGGGCGGCTGGCGGCAGGTCGCGGGATGCGGCGGGCGGCGGCCTGGGGGTGCCGGCGGCGCGCATGGCGGTGGGGAGCTGGCGCAGGGGGGCGACGGCGGGGATGTGGCTCATGGCGTGCTCGGCCAGGGCGGTGATGGTGAGGCTGGGGTTGACGCCCAGGTTGCCGGGGATCATGGAGCCGTCGATGACGTAGAGGTTGTCGTAGCCGAACACGCGGTTCTGGGCGTCCAGGACGCCTTCGGCGGCGGTCGAGGCCATGGGGGCGCCGCCCAGGATGTGGGCGGTGGTGGGGACGTTGAGCACCACTTCGTTGATCGAGCTGGACGGAAAGGCGTTCATGCGCGCGGCCAGGTGGCGCGCGGCGTCGTTGGCGACCGGAATGTAGTTGGGGACGGCCGGTTCGCCCGCGGCGCGGCGGCTGGTCAGGTGCTTGGCGAAGGGCCAGGTCCAGCGGCGCCGCCGCACCAGGCGCAGCGAATTGTCGAGCGACTGCATGACCAGGATGATCGTCGAGCGCCTGGCCCAGCCGACGGGGTTCAGGGTGCGCAGAAAATCGACGGGGTGGCGCAGGCAGGTGGCGGCCCAGCGCAGGGGGCGGCCCAGGCGGCTGCCGCCGTCGATGAGCAGGGTGGCCAGGAAGCTCATGGCGTCGGAGCCATCGGGGTAGCGCACCACCTCCATGTAGGTGTCGGGTGCGGGGTGGAAGCCCGAGGCGATGGCGATGCCCTGCGAATAGTCGCGCTGGCCGTCGCGGGCGGTGACGCCGCACAGCACCTCGCTGTTGGTGCGCACGTAGGTGCCGAGCGCCGGCGACAGGCGCGGCAGCGACCCGGCGTCGCGGCAGCGCAGCAGCAGGTCGACCGTGCCCAGCGCCCCGGCCGACAGCACCACGCCGCGCGTGCGGATCTGCCGCGGACGCCGCGCCAGCTTCGCGGTCGAGCGGCGGGTGGTGACGACGTAGCCGCCGCTGCCGTCTTCGCCCAGGCCGGTCGCCAGGGTTTCGGGGCGCACCTGGGCGCCGAGCTTTTCGGCGAACCACAGGTAGTTCTTGTCCAGGGTGTTCTTGGCGTGGTGGCGGCAGCCCACCATACAGCCGCCGCAGTAGGTGCAGGTCTTGCGTGGCGGCCCTTCGCCGTCGAAGAAGGGGTCGCCGGCGTCCGCTCCGGCGCGGTCGCCGAACAGCACGCCCACCTCGGTGGGGCTGAAGGTGTCCTGCTTGCCCAGCGCGGTCGCAAAATCGCGCAGCTGGCGGTCGCCCTCCCACAGGTGCGGATTGGTGGTGACGCCCAGGATGCGGCGCGCCGTCGCATAGTGCGGCGCGAGCGTGCTCTGCCAATCCACGCCGCGCGGCCAGGTGCCGCGCTGGAACGCTTCGGCGCCCGGTTCGAGCAGGGTGTTGGCGTAGACCAGCGAGCCGCCGCCCACCCCCGCCCCCGACAGCACCAGCACGTCGCGCAGCAGCGTCAGGCGCTGGATGCCATAGCAGAACAGGCTGGGCAGCCAGAGAAACTTGCGCAGGTTCCAGTTGGTCTGCGGGAAGTCCTCGGTGCGCCACCGCTTGCCCGCTTCCAGGACCAGCACCCGGTACCCTTTTTCGGCCAGCCGCAGCGCCGACACGCTGCCGCCGAACCCGGAGCCGACGACCACGAAGTCGTACTCATACGCCGTCGCGCCGCCCAAACTGTCCGCCGATGCCGCCGTCGAGGTCTCCAAAGGCCAGCCGCTCCTTGCCCCAAGCCGCTCCGCACACGGCACCTTTGCCGCTCCGAGACGTAGTTTACGTCAAGTTGCGGCAATCGCCGCGCGGGATGTCCCCAGGAGGCCCGTTTTCAGCTAGATAGGGTGGTTGACGGCTGGCCGCCGAGGGGGGATGGCCTGCTGCGGACGCGCGCCAGATCGCGGCCCGGGGGTGATCGGACCGGATCGCCGGCCTGGTATCTCCCCCGGGCCTGGTGTGGGGTTGGACCTGTCTCAGTTACAGGGTACGTCGCTGCAGCTTGCGACGCAGGTGTGGTTGTTCTTGGAGCAGGTTTCGGATTCGACGTAGCCGCCGGCGGCCTGGATGAGGGCTCTGGAGGTGAGCGAGCGGACGGTTTCGCGGCTGAGCTTGATGGTGCGGACGTGCTTTTTCATCGCAAGTCTCCTGTGATTGCGGAGGGCCGGCGCGGCTCCTCCAAAAAGAGCCGTGCCCTTGGAAGCGCCAAGCAGGACGTCCGCGGACGCGGGCGGCATCCCCTGGTAAGATGCCGCGGCGGCTACGGGCCATCCACGACATGACGGAAGAGCACAAGACCATGGGCCAGCGGCCGGCGCGGCCGGCGGCGCGCGGCCCTGTCGCCGGCGAGGTTGGGGGCGGCGAGGGGCGCTGGACGTGGATCGCTTTGGCGCTGACGCCGCTGGTGCCGCTGCTGGCGGCGATCCCGGCGGCGGGGCGGTGGGCGTTGCCGCTGCTGGCGCCGCTCACGGTGTATCCGGCGTTTGCGGCGCGGGTGCGGCGCGCCGATTACGAGGGGGCGTGGCAGTTCGGCGTGGCCTGGGCGGTGCTGTTGAGCTGCGGCGTGATCGCTCTGGTCGAGCTGTGGCCGACCGCGGCGGCGGCCGGCGTGCTGCACGGCGAGCCCTACCGCGACGAGATGTTCGGCTGGATCGTGTCCGGCAGGGCGCCCGAAAACGACTGGCGGCAGTTCCTGCCGATCCACCTGGAGCACCTGGGGATTTTCCTGGTGTTGGCGGCGGTGAGCGGCGGCTACCTGGGGCTCGTGCTGGGGGCGGCGCTGGTGGATTACATGAGCTACTTTGTCGGCTGCTACGCCGTGGCGAGCCGCCATCCGCTGCTCGGCGCCGTGGCGGCGTGGGTGCCGTGGTCGGTGCTGCGGGTGTTCGCCTTCGTGCTGCTGGGCGCGCTGGTGTCGCGGCCGGTGCTGGTGCGGCGGTGGTGGCCCGGCGGCCGCCGCGAAGCGCGCCTGGCCGTCCTGGCGGCGGCGGGATTGGTGGCGGACCTGCTGGTCAAGGCGGCGCTGGCGCCGTCGTACGGGGTGTGGCTGCGGCACTTCGCGCATGGCGTCCTGATCACCGCCGGGTTATACTCGGGCGCCTTCGGGACCCTGGGATGAACGGCATCGAAGAGACGCGAGGAGATCTGGCTGGGGCCGGTCGCCGCTTCGGCATCGTGGCGGCGCGGTTCAACGACCGCGTGGGCAATGCGCTGGTCGCCGGGGCGGTGGACTGCCTGCGGCGCCACGGCGTCGCGCCGGCGGACGTGCACCTGGTCACCGTGCCGGGCGCCTGGGAGGTGCCGCAGGCGGTGTCGGCGCTGGCGGCGCGCGGCAAGTTCGACGCTTTGATCGCGCTGGGCGTGGTGATCCGTGGCGAGACGCCGCATTTTGACTATCTGTCGCGGGAGTGCACCGCCGGGATTGCGCGCGCCGGCGAGCGGCACGGTCTGCCGGTCGCCTACGGGGTGCTCACCTGCGACACCTCGCAGCAGGCGGAGGAACGCGCCGGAGGCAAGGCAGGCAACAAGGGGTGGGAGGCGGCCCTGGCGGCGCTTGAAATGGCCGACCTTTTCGCCCGCCTGCGTGGCTGACTGCAACGGCATGTCTTGGCTCTGAGCGGCGCACAAATCCCTGGCCACCCGCAGGTTGTGAATTCAGCTGCCGGCTGCCCTGGCGAGCATGCGGCGGCGGGCGCCGTGGCGCCCGCGGCCAGCCCATATCCCGAATCTTGAGGCGCAAGCGACGACGATGACCGCAGGCAAGCGGCGAACCGCGCGGGAGATGGCTGTCCAGATGCTCTACCAGAGCGATCTGGGCGGCAGCGCGCTGCCCCACATCTTCAACACCTTCGACCTCACCGAGTACATGGCGCGTTCGGCGGCTGGATCGCCGGCGGCCAAGGCCAAGGATGCCGCCGCCGCCGTGGCGGCGTTCACCGCCGCGCAGGACGGTGGGGGCAAGCCGCCGGCAGGCGGGCGGCGCGCTCCCGCCGCCGGCGATTTCACGCCGCTCGACCTGCAGGCCGCGGTGAGCGCCCTGGCGGCTCTCCATCCGGCTGAGATCGCCGACCTGGAGGTTGAGCCCGCCCCTGCGCCGGCAGCCGCCGGCGCGCCCACGGCGGAAGCCCGCGCCGATCTGGCCAGGCAGCGGCGGCGCGTCGAAGACGCCTTTGTGTATGCGCAGACCCTGGTGCGCGGCACGGTCGATCACCGCGAGGAGATCGACGCCATGATCCGCGGCCAGGCCGACAACTGGCGGCTGGAGCGCATGCCGGCGGTCGATCGCAACATCCTGCGGCTCGCCATCTACGAGATGCTGTATGAAAGCGAGACCCCCAAGCTGGTCGTCGTGGACGAGGCGATCGAGCTGGCCAAGAAGTTCGGCTCCGAACAGTCCGGCCGCTTTGTCAACGGCCTGCTCGACGGTCTGCTCAAGCAGCGCAGCTTCCCCGGCACCCTCACCTGACGGGCCGCTCCCGCCGGCGGCGGACGGCGGCACCGGGCGGACCGTGGCGTCGGTTGGCGGCGCCACCCAGGGCATAGTCGCGCCGCGCCGGATGTTTCGGGGATAATCCAGGCCGCGCCGCGGCAGACCGGCGGCGCCCCCTGACCAGCAGAGAGCGAGGCGGTAATGAGTGCGTACGACCCCAAGGCGATCGAGGCCAAATGGCAGGACCGGTGGGAAAAGCAGCGGGTGGCCGAGGTCGATCTGCGCCATTCCCAGGGCAAGTACTACATGCTCATGATGTTCCCCTATCCGTCGGGAGACCGCCTGCACGTCGGCCACGGCCGCAACTACATCCTGGGCGACGCCCTGTTCCGCTACCTGCGCATGCACGGCAAGCGGGCGCTCAACCCGATGGGCTGGGACGCGTTCGGCCTGCCGGCGGAGAACGCCGCCATCCAGCGCGGCGTCCACCCGCGCGACTGGACGTTCGGCAACATCAAGGTGATGAAGGAGCAGTTCAAGCGCTGGGGCATCCTGTTCGACTGGAGCAAGGAGATCGCCTCCTGCACGCCCGAGTATTACCGCTGGAACCAGTGGCTGTTCCTGCGCATGCTGGAGCGCGGCCTGGCCTATCGCAAGCAGGCGCCGGTCAACTGGTGCCCCAGCTGCAGCACGGTGCTCGCCAACGAGCAGGTGGTGGAGGGCGCCTGCGAGCGCTGCGGCACGCCGGTCGAGCAGCGCGACCTGGAGCAGTGGTTTTTCCGCATCACCGACTACGCCGATCGCCTGCTGGCCGGCCTGGACGGCCTGGAGGGCTGGCCCGAAAAGGTCAAGGTGATGCAGCGCAACTGGATCGGCCGCTCGCAGGGGGCGGAGATCGAATTTGCCATCCCGGCGCTGGGCGAGCGCGTGGCGGTGTTCACCACCCGTCCCGACACCTTGCACGGCGCCACCTTTCTGGTGTTGGCGCCGGAGCACCCGCTGGCCGCCCGCCTGCTGGCGAACGACCCGCGGCGCGACGAGATCGCCGCCTGGATCGCCCGCATCCGCAAGACCCCGCGCATGGAGCGGGAAGGGGAGGGGACCGCCAAGGAGGGGCGCGACACCGGCGTGACCGCCGTCAACCCGGCGACCGGTGAGCCGATCCCGATCTGGCTCGCCAACTACGTGCTGCCCGACTACGGCAGCGGCGCCATCATGGCGGTGCCGGCGCACGACGCCCGCGACCTGGCGTTCGCCCGCCAGGAAAAGCTGCCGGTGCGCCTGGTCTACCACCTGGAGGACGGCCCCAAGGCCGCCGGCGGTCAGGACGCGGGAGCGGACGTAGGCGCCGATGGCGGTGACGGCGACGAGCTGACCGAGCCGATCCTGCACCAGGGAGTGATCCGCAACGCGCCGCCGCTCGACGGTCTGCGCGACGGCCCGGAGGCGATCGCGCGCGCCATCGCCTGGATCGAAGAGCGCGGCTGCGGTCGCGGCAAGGTGGCCTACCGGCTGCGCGACTGGCTGATCTCGCGCCAGCGCTACTGGGGGACGCCGATCCCGGTGCTGTACTGCGACCGCTGCGGCGTCGTGCCGGTGCCGGACGACCAGCTGCCGGTCGAGCTGCCGTACGACGTGGAGTTCACCGGCCGCGAGGGCAACCCGCTGTCGCACGTCGCGGCGTTCGTCAACGCCACCTGCCCCAAGTGCGGCGGCGCGGCGCGGCGGGAAACCGACACCATGGACACGTTTGTCGACAGCTCCTGGTACTACCTGCGGTTCCTGGCGGCGCGCGACAGCACGCGGATGTTCGACAGCGCCGTCGCCAATCGCTGGACGCCGATCGATCAGTACATCGGCGGCATCGAGCACGCCATCCTGCACCTGCTGTACGCACGGTTCATCTGTCGCGTGCTGCACGACTTCGGCATGGTCGATTGCGAGGAGCCGTTTGCCAACCTGTTCAACCAGGGCATGATCACGCGCTACTCGGAGGCGTCGGGGCGCATCGAAAAGATGTCCAAGTCGCGCGGCAACACGGTGTCGCCCGACGACCTGATCGATCAGATGGGCGCCGACACCGAGCGCGTCTACACGCTGTTCATCGGTCCTCCCGAAAAGGAGGCGGAGTGGAGCGACGAGGCGGTCAGCGGCGCCTACCGCTTCCTGGGGCGCGTCTGGCGCATGGGCGAGCGGCTGGCCGACGCGCCCGCCATCGCGCCGGCCGATATCGACCTGGAGCGCGAGCGGCACGCCACCATCCAGCGCGTCACCCACAGCATGTCGACGTTCCATTTCAACACCGCGGTGGCGGCGCTGATGGAGCTCAGCAATGCCCTGACGCGGGCGCTCGAAGAGAAGACCGCCTCGCGGCTGTGCTGCGAAGCGGCCTTCGACACGCTGCTGCAGCTGCTGCACCCGATGGCGCCGCACATCACCGAGGAGCTGTGGGAGCGGCGCGGGTACGTCGAGCTGCTGCTCGAAACCTCGTGGCCGGAGTACGATGAGGCGATGCTGCGGCGCGACCGCATCCACCTGGTGGTGCAGATCGACGGCAAGCTGCGCGACCGGGTGGAAGTGGACGCCAGCGCCAGCGAGCGCGAGGTGCGCCTCGCCGCCCTGGCGAGCGCCAAGGTCCAGGAGCACCTGGCGGGCCGCGAGGTCGCCAAGGCGGTGGTGGTGCCTGGCCGGTTGGTCAACCTGGTTACCCGGAGGTCCGCATGAAACCTGGACACCACGCCCTGGCGGCGTTGCTGCTGGTCGTCGCCGGCCTCTGCGCCGGCTGCGGCTATGCGCTGGTCGGACGCAGCAACACGCTGCCGGCCGACATCAAGAAGGTCTACATCAAGCCGCTGGAAAACAAGACCGGCCACCAGCGCGTCGACCAGGTCGTCACGCTGGCGATCGGCGACGAGATGGTCAAGCGCCATCTGTTTTCACTGACCGCCTCGCGCGACGCCGCGGATGCCGAGCTGTCGGGCGCCGTCGTCGGGTTTGGCGCCACGCCCGTCACCTTCGACTCCAGCGGCCGCGCCACTGCCTACGAGCTGTCGCTGACCGCCTCCATGGTCTTCCGGCGGGTGGATGACGACAAGATCCTGTGGCAGAACGCCAACTACAACTTCCGCCAAAACTTCCCCCTGGCGGTGTCCAACGCCTACGTCGACCTGGAAAACAGCGCCATCGACCAGGTCGCCAAGGCCTTCGCCCAGACCATGGTGAGCGACCTGGCGGAAGGGTTCTAGGACCCGGACACCAGCTCAGCATGCCGGCGCGAGCGAATTCGCGCGCGCCTCAGGCGGGCGGCGAAATCGCCGCCCGCCATCCGGGCCAGCCAGCGCCGCGGGGCTCCCCCTCAGCAGGTCGTGTCTCTGCAGCCGTAGGTCGCGTACCCCTGTACCTGGTAGGCGCCCGACACCAGGTGGCAGGAGGTCGTGATGGTCTCGACCAGACCGCATTCGCCGAAGGCGACCTTCAGGCAGGCGGCTTGGGCGATCTGGGTGAGCTGCGACGTCAGGCTGCTGGTGGCGGCGCTGCAGGTGGAGCCGGAGCCCTGCTCGGTGGGGGTGGTGCCCCCCTCCCATTGCCAGCAGACCGGGCCGCAGAGCGGCTTGGCGACGGGCGGCAGAAGGCTGGGCGCCGCGTCCCCGGCCGGGGCCGGCGTCGAGGCGGAAGAGCAGTTGGACAGGAACATCGGCGGAACAGTCTGCGCGGTGGCGCCGCACGCGAGGAGCACCATTCCAGCCAAAGCCGCCGCCACGGTGATGCGGATCGTCATCATCGAAACAACTCCTTTCTTCTTGACCTGACCGATTGACCTGACCGATAGTCGACATCAGTTCAGCATCGCTGTCAATGCGGCGCCAGCGCTCGGTCTTGATCATCGATTCCCCGTCCGCCTTGGCGCCTCCACGCCGCGTGCGACGTGACCGAGCCGGCGGCGCCGGAAAGGTCGATGGGTATCGCACGTTGATTCGCAAAAGTTTATTATCTTCGTTGCGGCGGGGCGTGCTTCGGCCGCGTTCCGAATCTGCTCTCAAATCTATGAAGGAGGAGCAATGACTCTGCGATCCACCGCGTTGGTCCTGACTGCACTGCTGCTGCCGGCCGCCGCCGTTGCTGCAACGGTGCCCGCCGCCTCGATCCCCGTGGTTGCCCCGATCGCGACTGCGGTGGGCGAGCCGGCAGCCTGCCAGGCAAGTCGCGCCACCTTCGGCGTGGCCCAACTGGCGCCAGCTCCCACGCCCCTTGGCACACCGATGTGCGGGGAGTGCAGCACGAGCCCTTGCCAGGGCGCGGCGCAGGGCGCGCTTTGCGGCGAAAGCGGTGGTCAGTACGGCTACTGCCAGAGCCCGCTGGGCGACACCTGCAGCACGCATCCCTTGCAGTGGCAATGTCAGTGCTGGTATGGGCCGCTGCCGTAGCAGCTGCGGCCCCTGCCTTACAACTGGTGGTTCAGGACTGGAGACCGGCGACTTGCGCGGCGAGGCGGGACTTGTAGCGGGAGGCGGTGTTGGCGTGAATGACCTTTTTTTGCGCCGTCGCGTCGATGATGCTGAGCGTGGCCGGCAGCAGTTCAGCCGCTTTGCTGGCGTCGCCGCCGGCTACGGCGGTGCGCAGGCGCTTGACGGCGGTGCGCAGGCGCGAGCGGTGAGCGCGGTTGCGCTCGTTGGCGGCGGTAGATTGGCGGTTGCGCTTTTCGGCCGACTTGGTGTTTGCCACAGGATGCTCTCCACAAAGAAAAGTCGCACCGAAGTGCGACCGGAGCGAGTTTATATCACCCTGCTCCCGCGGCAGTCAAGAACCTGACCGGCCGCTAGCCCGGTCCGTTCCCGTCACGGTCCGCCAGCGGGTCGAGGTGCGCTGGTTTCCGGGGAGCGCTAGCGGCCGTCGATGCCGATTTCGCGCAGGCGTTGGCGCGCCAGGTTGGCTTCGTCGCTGGTGGGGAACTGGCGCAGGACGTGCTGGAGCTGCACCACTCCCTGGGAGCGTTCGCCCAGCTCCAGGTGGGCATAGCCCTTCTTGAGCAGGGCGCTGGCGGTCTTGTCGCTGCGCGGGTAGCGATTGAGCACCGCGTCGTACTGTTCGATCGCCTGCCGGAAGCGCTTCTGGCGGTAGTGACACTCGCCGATCCAATAGGTTGCGTTGGCCGCCAGGGCGGTGCTGGGGAAGCTCTCCAGGTACTGCTGGAAGCCGCGGATGGCGAGGTCGTAACTCCCCTTGAGGTAATCGTTGTAGGCCGCGGTGTAGAGCACCTGCGGCTCGTTGCTGCCGCCGAAGGCGTTGGACGACGGGCCGCTGCCGCCGGGGTTGGCCGGCACCTGGGCGGCGGCCGGCGGACTGCCCGCGCCGTCGGGTGCGGGCGCCGGACCCACGCCGGGCGGGGCCAGGGGGGCGGCGGCCGGCGGCGCCGTCACCGCGCCGCGGAAGTTTTTCAGGTCCTGGTTGGTGGCGGCGATCTGCTGCGACAGCTGGGCGAGGCGGTAGTTGGTGTCTTCCAGCTTGGCCTGCAACGCCTCGATCTGCCCCGACAGATCCTGGAGCTTGACCTGCATGTCCGCCTCGGTCTTGAGCAGCGAATCCATCTGCTTGCCGACCGAGGCTTCCATGCTGGCGACCTCCTGCTTGCTGGAGGTTTCCTTCTGCATCTGCAACATCTGGCGTTGGACGTCGGCGAGCTGCGAGCGCAACCCGTCGATGTCCGACGAGCTGACGCAAGCGGTGGTGGCGGCAAGCGCCATCCCGGCCAGGACCATCCACGCCGGGCGTGCCGGGTTGGATGGACGTGTCGAGCGGCCTGGATGCGCCGGCCGCGCTCGCAGCCGGCTCATGGGGAGCAAGCCTGTCCGCGGCCGCATGGTCATCCGTTGGCGCGGCCGGTGACGACCTGGTGGGCGCGGCGGTTTTGCGACCAGCAGCTCTCCGCGTGCTCGGTGCAGACCGGGCGCTCGGAGCCGTAGCTGAGGGTGCGCATGCGGTCGGCGTTGACGCCCAGCGAGCCGAGGTAGCTCTTGACGGCGCTGGCGCGGCGCTCGCCCAGGGCCAGGTTGTATTCGTTGGTGCCGCGCTCGTCGCAGTGGCCCTCGATCGTCAGGCTGAGACGCGGCTGCGCCTTGAGCAGGTCGGCGTTGCGCGACAGCTTGCCGCGCGAATCGTCGGACAGCGTGCTTTCGTCGAAGGCGAAGAAGACGTCGGCGCTGAAGCCGCGGCGGTGCAGCTCGTCGTTGACGATCTGCATGTCCTGCGACATCAAGGGGTCTTCCGTCTGGTCCTGCGACGTCGCCGGTTCCCTCGGCGGTTGCACGTCGGTCGCTGCGGGGTGGGACGGCGGCGGCGCAACGGTGGTGGTTTCGACGTTCAGGTCAGCTGGCTGCGTGGCTGGCTTCTTTTTGGGGCAGCCATACAGGACGGTCAACAGCAACGGCACCAGCACCCAGGTCAAACGCTTGCGGATCATGCGTTTCTCCTCTCTCGCTCACAGAGCCTCTTGCCGGCGGCAAGCCGGCCCCCTCGAATATAGCAGAGCGGCATCGCAGGGGAGCATGCGGGCGGGCATCATTTGTCGATCGTGCCGCGCGACCAGTCCGCCATGTCGTTGGCGCCGGCGTCGGTCAGCTGACGCAGATTGCCGCCGTCGCTGGCGTCGATCATGTAGAGCTGCTTGGTGCCGCTGCGGCGCGAGGTGAACACGATCTTGCGGCCGTCGGGCGAAAAGGCGGGCGATTCGTTTTCACCCAGGCCGCTGGTCAGCACCTTGGTGTCCTGCGTCGCCACCGTCACCACCGCGATCTGAAAGTGGCCGTCGCGGCGGCTGGTGTAGGTGATGCGTTCGCCGTCCGGGCTCCAGGCGGCGCCATCGTTGTAAGAGCCCTCGAACGAGATGCGGCGCTGGTCGGCGCCGTCCGAGTCCATCAGGTAGATGTGCGGATTGCCGGCGCGGCTGGAGGTGAAGGCGATCTGGTTGCCCTTGGGGCTCCACGCCGGATTGGTGTCGATGGCCGGCGAGGTGGTCAGCCGGCGGAGATTGCCGCCGCTGCGATCGCAGGTGAAGATCTCGACGTTGCCTTCGAGCGAGCGCGAGAAGACGATCTGGTTGCCGTCGGGCGAAAAGCTGGGCGAAATGTTGAGCGATCCCGACGTCACCACCGCCCGCTTGCGGCCGGTCGCCAGGTCGGCGATGTAGACCCCTGGGTAGCCGCCCAGAAACGACGTGTAGGCGATGGCGTCGCCGCTCGGGCTCCAGGCGGGCGACATCGAGGTCGAGCGGTGGTTGGTGAGGCGGCGTTGGTTGTGACCGTCGTAATCCATGATGAAGATTTCTTTGCGGCCGTCGCCGTTGCGGTCGGAAGTAAAGGCGATCAGCGACTGGGCGATGCCGGGGGCGCCGGTCAGGTAGCGCACCACTTCGTCGGCGAAGGTGTGCGCCATGCGCCGGGCGACGGTCGTCTTGCCGCGGTAGAGCTTGGCGATGATCGCCTTGCCGCTGCCGACGTCGAGCAGGCGCGCCTCGAACACCATCTTGTCCTCTTCCGAGTGCATCTCGCCCAGCAGCACCACCTCGGCGCCCGCGGCGTGAAACACCGTCAGATCCTTGTCCGCTTCGCCGGTCAGGGTGGCCTGGCGAAACGCCTCCGCGCCCTGGATCTGGAAGTAGCCCGACATGTCCAGGTCGGCGCGCACGGTGTCCTCCACCTCGTGCGCCGCCGGTCCCTGGTTGACGGCCAGGACCGGGGTGCGGAAGGCGGGGATGGCCAGGCGGATCTTGGGCCGCTGGCCGCGGTTGAGCTCGATATTCACCTCGGAGGACAGCGGCGGGGTCGGGGCGCCGGCGCCGGGAGTGCCGGGGGAGGTCTGCGCCGGTGTCCCCGGCGCCGCGGCGGTGGCGCCCCCTGACGCGGGAGGTGCGGGTGCGGGCGCGGGGGCGGCGGCCTGGGCCGCAGCGGCGGCGCGGGCGAGCGGCACCGGGGCGGCCGCCAAGGCCAGGGCGCCGGCTGCCGCGGCGAGCACCGGCAGGCCGATTCCAACGAGGGTGCGCAGCAGCACGGGTCGTCGCGATCTCATGGTTCCTCCAAAGCGGTGGTGGTCAGCGCACACTCAGGTTGACGCCCAGGGAGTTGTGACCGACGGTGTAGGCCCGCGGCAAGGGCGGAAACGGCGACGCGTTCTGCACCGCGCGCAGCGCCGCCAGGTCGAAGGTATCGAAGCCGGAGGACTGCCGCACCTGCAGGTCGGCGATGCTGCCGTCGCTCTGGATGTGGAACGAGACGATGGCGTGCACGCCGGCGCCGACCGGCGGCCGGGTCCAGTTCTGGTCGATGCGCGAAAGCAGCTGCGCGATGTAGTAGTCGTAGGTGAAGTCCGGGTTGTCCAGGGTGGTGATCGACGAGCCCACTTCGACCTTGCCGTTCACCGCCCCGGTCGCCGCGCCGGCCGGCCCGGCGGCGCCGGTGACAGGCGGCGGCGTCTTGGGCGTCAGCGCGGCCAGCTTCTGCGCCAGTACCTCGCGCGGCGGCGGCAGCGTCTTGGGCACCAGCGTCGGGTCGATGCGGTTGTCGGGTGGCGGCGGCTTCTGCGGCGCGGCCTTGGGCGGCTTGGCCGGAGCGGGGGGCTTTGGCGGCGGCGGCTGGTGCAGCACCGGGGCGTCGGAGGGCCGCGGCGGCGGCTCGGGCGGCGGCGGCTCCTGCTGGCGCGGCGGCGTCGGCTCGGGTTGGCGTTCGGCGCGGCGGCCGGGGTGCTGCTGCACCCCCAGGCGCTGCGCCGGCACCACCTGCACCGCCACGTAGTCGAGCGGCGGCGGCGGCGGTATCAGGCGCGGCAGCAGCACGATCACCGCCACGGCGCCGGCGTGCAGGAGGATGGCGGCGCCCAGGCCTAACGCTGCCTGGCTCGGGCGGGCGAGCCGTTCGCGTCGGGCGAGGACCTCATCGACGGCCGAGTCCACCGGTCAGCTCCGGCCCCCCTTGGCAGGAGGGTGTTCGGTGACCATGCCGACGTGCACGACGCCGCTGCGGTGCAGGCGGTCGAGGACTTCGATCACCCGCCCGTAGGGCACGTCGCGGTCGCCCTTGACGAAGACGGTGTCGTCTTCGCGCCCGACCAGCTGCTCCTTGACGCGGTCGGCGAGCGCGGTGAGCGACACCGGCGTGTCGCGCAGGTAGACGGTGCCCTGGCGATTGATCGAGATCACCAGCGGGTCCTGCGCCTTGAATGGCAGGTTGCGCGCGTCGGCGCGCGGCAGCGCGACCTGGATCCCCTGGTGCAGCATCGGGGTCGCCACCATGAAGATGATGAGCAGCACCAGCATGACGTCGACCAGCGGAGTGACGTTGATGTCACCCATCACTTCGTCCTGGTCGTCGCGCAGATGGAAGGCCATGATCGGGGAGCGGCGCGGTCAGCCGGTCAGGTGAAGTTGCGCTCCGCCAGGTTGAGGAACTCCATCATGAAGTCCTCCATGCGCCCCTTGAGCTGGCGGTTGCTGTGGGCGAAGTAGTTGTAAGCGATCAGCGCCGGGATGGCGGCGCCCAGGCCGGCGGCGGTGTTGATCAGAGCTTCGGCGATGCCGGGAGCGACGGTCACGATCGAGGTCGAGCCGGAGCTGCCGATATCGCGGAACGCCACCATGATCCCCCACACGGTGCCGAACAGGCCGATGAACGGCGACGCCGAGGCGGTGGTGGCGAGAAACGGCGTCCACCGCGCCACGTTGCGCAGCTCGACGCCGGCCGCCCGCTCCAGGGTGCGCTCCAGTGCCGGCAGCGAGGTGATGCGGTAGCCGCCGCGCCCCGGGGCGGGCGCCGTCTCCTGCTCCTGCGTCGTCTTGATCTGGCTGTCGATCTCGGCGTATCCGGCCTGAAAGATGCCGACCAGCGGCGAATGGCGGAGGCGGTTGGCCAAGGCGTTCACTTCGCTGAAGCGGTGGCTGCGATGAAACGCTTCCAGGAACTGGCGGCTCTGGCTGGAGGCGCGGCGCACCTGCAGCGACTTGCCCAGGATGATGGCCCACGACACCAGGGAGAAGAATCCCAGGATGGCGAGGATGAATTTGGCGATGGGGCCGGATTCGCGAAAGAAGTCCATCAGGCCTTCGGCCGGCCCGGTGGCTTGCAGGAACAGGAAGCCGATCACAGCCATCCGCGGTCTTGCTCTCCCATGGTCACAGTGCGCGCTCCAATGCGCGCTCCGCTGCGCGCCAGCCGGTCGCGGCGCACCGTACCATGCCGCCGCCGCCGGGTCCAAGCTGTGTCATCTTGCCGTTTTGGCACAAAAACGGCGCCGTTCCACGACCCCATCTGTCGGCGAGCAAAGCTTGTGCCGGCCCGCGGCTCCCGGCGGCCGACCCGGCCCGGCCCGAGGCGACCCGCCCGGCCAGGCCTGACCAGATCCGATCTGATCAGGCCCCCGAAGTCGAGCCCGAGCTGAAACCGCGGGAGGCCAGTGTCCCGCCCAGTTGGTTCGCATGGTATTCGCTTGCCCTCCGGCCCCCTGGCGGCGTTGCGCCTCCTCGACATAAGTTTCGACTATGCCTGCGTCGGCGCGCCTAGCCAGTGGACCGGATTGCAGCGCGACTACCAAGCGAACCAACCGGGCGGGGCACTAGCGATCCGGCTCTCCATGCCCGGCGCCGACCGGCGCCGGCGCTGGGGCGGGCGACGCCGCGGGCGAGGGGGCGGCTCCTGCACCTGCCGCGGTGCCGTTGGGCTGCGCGGCAGGTCGGGCGCCTTCCGCCGGCACCGCGGGCGGTGCGGGTGATGGGGCGCCGTCGGACCCGCCGGTCGGTCGAACGTCGTGCCAAAAGGTGTGCGCCGGCGGCGGGGGGGCACCCGCGTCCGCGTGGCTCGGGGCGCCGTCGGTGGCGGCGGCGGCATCCCGGCTGTCGGGCGCATCGCCCACGGCCGCGGTGTCGCCCTGGTGGGCGCCGGTGCGCTTGTTGCGCTTGCGTCCGCCGCGCCGCCGCTTGCGACCGCGCCGCGCCTCCGCCGCCTCTTCACCTTCCGGGGTGGTGGCGCCGCCTGCACCGCTGGCGGCGATGGATCTGCCGGTTGCCGCGGCTCTGGACGCTGCCGGGTGGTCGCCACCGCCGGACATGCCCGCGGCCGGGGGGGTGGCTGCTGCGGGGTCTGCCGCCATGGCGGCGGCAGGCCTGGCGTTGCGGCCGCCCTGGCGGGCGCCTTCGCGATTCCGCTCGCGGTCCGGCGCCGCCGTCGCGGTACCGCCTCCGGCGCCGGCGCCGGCGCCGGCGCCGCGCCGCGCCGTCTGGTCGCGCCGCCTGGGTTCCGCGGCGGGGCCGGCATCGCGGCGCCCGGCGCCGCTCCGCTCGCGGCCGCCGCGGCTGCCGCGCCGGCCTGGCCGCTGCGGGCGGCCGGTGGTGGCGGTCGGGTCGGTGTCCTCGGGGGCTTCGACGTCCGCCGGTTCTTCGGCCAGAGGGGGCGGCGGCTCCTGGCCGGTCGCCGCCAGCGTCAGGTCCCAGGGCTTGAGCGCCGCGGCGGCCGGCTTGGGCTGCGTGGTCGCAGCGGCGGCGGCGCGCTCGCGCTTGGTCCATTCGATGCGCTCGTCAGGCCGGTGCATCCCGGCGGCGGCGATCACTTCGATGTGGATGTCGAACTCCCGTTCCAGCGCGGCCATCTCCTGGCGGCGGCTGTTCTGCATCGCGTCGGCCAGCTCGGGGTGGAGGGCGATGCGCACCGCCTGCACCAGGCCCGAGGCGGCGCGCGCTTCGACGCGGCGCAGCAGGTTGAGCGTCACCATTTCCGGGCTGGCCAGGCGGCCGGTGCCGTCGCAGGTGGGGCAGGAGCGGTGGGTGCGCAGCTGCAGCGCCTGCTGGATGCGCTGGCGGTTGATCTCCAGGAGGCCGTTGGGGCTGATCCGCCCGACGGTCGAGCGCGCTTTGTCGGCCTTCATCGCGTCGCGCACCGTCTTTTCGACGCGGCGCTGGTTTCTGCTGGCGCGCATGTCGATGAAATCGACCACCACCAGGCCGCCCAGGTCGCGCATGCGCAGCTGCCGGGCCACTTCGGCCGCCGCCTCCAGGTTGGTGTTGACCGCCGTCTCTTCCTGCGTCGCGGCGCGCGTCGAGCGCCCGGAGTTGACGTCGATCGCGGTCAACGCTTCGGTGGCGTCGATGACGATCGAACCGCCGCTCGGCAGCGACACCCGGCGTTCGTAGATGCGGTCGATCTGCGGCTCCAGGTCGAAGCGGCTGAACAGAGGCAGGCGGTCTTCGTAGCGCACCAGGTTGATCTTGGCGCGCGGCATGAACGCCTGCAGGTATGCCTCCGCCTTTTGAAAGGCGGCTTCGTCGTCCACCATCACCTCTTCGATCGAGCTGTCGAGGTGGTCGCGCAGCGCCTGCACGATCAGGTCCTGGTCGCTGTACAGCAGGCGGCTCCCCTTGCCGGTCACCGCCGCGGTCTGCACCCGCTTCCACAGCCGCAGCAGCGCCGCCAGGTCGCGGCCGATGGCGGTCTTGTTCTGGTCGAGCGCGTTGGTGCGCACGATCATGCCGCACCCTTCGGGGAGCTCCAGGTTGGCCACCAGCGCTTTGAGCTTGCGCCGCGTCTCCTCCTCCTCGACCTTGCGCGACACGCCGCGCGTATCGTCGAAGGGGGTGAGCACCAGGTAGCGGCCGGCCAGCGACAGGCTGGTGGTCAGCGACGACCCCTTCTGGCCGATGGCGTCGCGCGCCACCTGCACCACGATCGGCTTGCCGCGCTCCAGCACCTCTTCGATGCGCGGCTGACCGCGCGGCGCGTGGTAATACGCTTCGGGCACCACGTCCTGGATCGCCAGAAAGCCGTGCCGCTCGGCGCCATAATCGATGAACGCGGCGTTCAGGCTGGGCTGGATGTTGGCGATGGTGCCGCGATAAATATTGCCGCGAGTCAGGCCAGATTCCGCCACGTCCACCTGGAAGTTCTCCAGGGCCGTGTCGCGGACGATGGCGATCCGCAGCTCTTCCGGACGCTGCGCGTTGATGAGCATTCTGCGCGTCAAAGGGTTCTCCGTTCGTGGCCAGATTGCCGGCGGAGCCGTGGTTCGGATCGCCCGAGGGTCGCAGGGGGCTTGCACGCAAGGGACCCCAGGCTCTGCCGCCGCAGGGAGGCACCCGGCCAGGCACACCATGGCCCCGCCGGTCGCCCTACCTGCTCATTGTGGCCCGCCAGGCCGTGCCGCCGCAACTCCGGGCCCTCGCGCCGGGGGGCGCGCAGGCCAGCGCCCCCCGCATCCCTACGGCAGCCGCGCTTCCACCGTGCTGTCCGCGGGTACGTCCACCACCTGTGCGGGACCGGCGCCGCCGAGCGACACGGCATAGGCGCCCGCCGGCAGACCGCGGACCGCCGGAGCCCCGGTGCCGGCGGCGGGCGGCGCTCCCAGCTCTTGCAGCATCCATGAAAGGTTCCAGCCGTCGGTCGAGACCAGCTGCAGGAGGCCCGTCCGGGTGGAAACGACCTGGATCGCCCCATGCCCGGCGGCATCGATCGCCAGCGCCAGGCCTTGCTGGGCGGCATCCCAGGACGTCCAGGTCCCCAACGCCCACAGGCCGCCGGCATATGCCGCCGCCCGCACCGCCGGCGGTTCGGCCCCCTCGATGCCGGCGGTCGCCTGCCCGTCGGCGCCGGTCGTCAGCAGGCGCTGGCCGAGCCCCTGCTGCTCCAGGAAGACGAACGCGCCGGCGACCGGTGCGCCGGCGGCGGTCGTCACCTGGATGGCGATCTTGGGTGCCGCGTCGTCGCTCAGCACCAGCGTGACCGGATCGAGGGCGCCGTCCGCCAGGGTCGCCGGGGCCGCCAGGGTCGTCGAAGGCGGCGGGCTCGCTGGGTCCGCCGTGTTTGCCGGGTCCGCCGAGGTCGCCGGGTCCGCCGAGGTCGCCGGGTCGGCACCCAGGTCCACCCGCAGCGGACGGCTTGACAGTGTGCCCTGCTGCGCCTGGAGGGTGGCGGTGCCCGGCGGCAGCCCGCCCAGGACGAAGCTCCCGTCGTCGCCGCTGGTCGTCAGGTCGCCGCTGGTCAGCTCGCGTACGCGGGCGCCGGCGGCCGGCTTGCCATCCTTGCCGACGACGACGCCGGTGAGCGCGAATCCCGGGAAAAGCAGATCCATGGAGAAGCTGTCCGTGTCGGGGACCACGGCGGTGATCGAACCGTAGAGCGTGCCGCCGCGCGGCGACCACGAGACCGACCAGGTGCCAGGAGCCAGATCCCGGGTCTGGAAGGTGCCGGCGTCGTCGACCGCGACGTCGACCTGCGGCCGGCCCAGGCCGTAGACCTGTTGCTGGCGCAGGCCCGCCGGCGAATCGAGACTGTCGATCTGCGAGTCGCCCGGCGCAAGTCCGGCGTCGGTCGATTTCCAGACCAGGGTCCCGGCGCCCCCCGAGACGCCGCCAAACTTGACCAGTCCCTGGACCGCCATGGCCTTCTTGCCGCAATCGACCTCCATGTCGCCGGCACCGTCGGCGACCGTGACCTGCTTGTCGCACACCAGCTTGTTGGCCGCGATGACAGAGACGGTCGCCTGGCCGGCTGGGACGTTGGGCACCACCGCTTCGCCGCCGCGCACGTCGGCCTGCAGCATGTCGGGATCGAGCCACTGATTGCCCAGGTCCACCCGCGCGGTGGCGCCCTCCAGGTCGTCGTCGGTCGTGCGCTCCGAGGGCCGTACCAGGACGTGCAGCCGCGTGCCCGCGGAAACCGTCAGGTCGCCCAGGTCGATGGTGCCGTCCGCCGCCGGGTCCTGCGGCGCGACGTCCACCTGGGCGCGGGCGAAGCCGGCGGCGTCGATGCGCAGCCGCGCGGCACCTTGCTGCAAGCCGGCCAGCAGAAACCGCCCGTCGTCCCCGGTGCTGGTCTCCAGCAGGTCGCCGTTGGCCCAGGCCATCACCGGGCCGCCGGGGCCGGGTCGGGGCAGCCAGACGCGCGCGCCCGCGACGGGCGCCGGTGCCGGCGCCGAGGATGTGCCGGCGGCGCTCACCACCCGGCCGGTGACGTCGATTCCTGGCGGAGCCTGCAGGTCGCCGAGGTCGCGCAGCTCTCCCGCCGCGCCCGGCGCCACGGTGGTGTGCAGCGTGCGCACCTGAGCGCCGCTCAGCACCAGGTCGGCCGAGGCGCCGGGAGCGAGATCGACGCTGAATCGCCCGTCGTCGTCCAGGTGCTCGTGCCGATGACAGCCCGGCAGGTCGACCCGCAACTGGCCGCTTGCGACCGGCATTGCGCCGCCATCCACGAACCGGCCGCTGACGGTGAAGGCGCGCGGCAGCATCAGGATCGCCTTGGCCGGGAACGGTGGATTGAGGCGGGAGCGAGCGGGCTGATGGCGGGCCGCCGAGCCCACCAGTGCGATCGGCGCTTGGGGCAGGCCGTCGAGCACCGCGGCGCCGGCACCGTCCGTGACCGCGGCAATTCCTGGGCCGGCTTCGACGCGCGCCCCCGCTACGGGGCCGCCGGCGTCCCGCACCAACACCGCCAGATGACCGCCGCGTTCCAGCGTCCGCCGGCCCACGTCATGGCTGCCCGCTGTGGCCGGCAGCTGCTCGACCAGGGGCACGTAGCCGGCTTTGTGCATGCTGAGCGCCACCTGGCCGTGCGGTACGCCGGTGACGGTCCATTCGCCGCCGGCGCCGCTGGTGGCGTGGTACCGCATCAGCTGCGATACCCCCTGACGCGCCCACGCCTGGACTTCCACGGCGACCCCCGCGAGCGGCCTGCCGAGGGAGTCGGCGACCCGGCCCGTCAGCGCGGCGCCGTGCGACAGTTGCACGACGCGCGGCAGCGCGCTCGGCCAGCCGCGCACGACCGCCGGTTCGTAGCCTGGCTGGAACACGCCTAACGTGACCTCGCGGCCGTCCGGCAGCCCAGCCGCCGTCAGGTGGTCGCCGCCGCGAAGGCTCGCCCAAAGCCGCTGGTCGCCGGCGGTCGCCGCTTCCAGCACGGATCCGCCCACCGGTGCGACCGGGCGTCCCCGCTCGTCCACGACCGCGACGTCCAATCCCGCCGCCGGCACGCTGGCAAGCGTCACGTTCGCAACACGGGGCGGGGCGTCCATCCACCAGCCGCCCTCTCCCGCGCCGGCAACCCGCAGCCGCCACCGGTGCACGCCGTCGACCGGCAGCACCAGCCGACCATTTGCCGGCACCTGCCACCGCGGCAGCGACCCTTCCGGCACGGCCTTCCACATGTCGATCGGCGCCGCGATCACGCCCAGGTCCGGCGGTGCCCGCCGGCCGCCGCGGACGACCTGCACCACCAGCTGCCGCGGATCAGCGGGCAATGCCGCGCCGGCAGCCCGCGCCAACTCCGCGGGCGCTACCTGGCGCGGCGCCCTGTCCGCGGTCCAGACCCAGGCCGAGCGCAGCCGCGCCACGTCGGCCGGGGAAACCCGCGGATCGCCGACCACCGCGCTCACCGAGCTGTCCTGGTACACCAGACGCCACTGCGGCACCCCCGTCAGTGCCGACGCCAGCAGCCAGAGCGCAAGCCAGTTGCCCATCACCTTGCGATCAGAGAAAATCTAAGACGATCCGTACTTTCATGGCGTTGCTGGCGGGTGATGGCGAAGGGAGCGGTACGTTCAGCTGCCATTGACTCACTCTCCATGTCACCGGCTACGTTGCTTCCTGCTGGGAGTGCCGGGCCGTTGCCAGTGCCGGTCGCTCCCTCGGTATCGGTTTGCCCGCTCAATTCGAATAGTGGCAATAGACGTCATCGGTGGATGTAAACACGCAATCGCCAATCTGATAGCCGGGGTCGATCGAAATGCACTCCGTGCAGGTCGTCGTGGCGGTGCCGGCACACTGATAGGTACCGATGCCGCCGCTGTCGTCGGGAAAGTAGATTGGCGAAGAGTTGTTGTAAGTGATGCAGCCTCCGCTCGCGGCGCCGAAGCGCGCGAAGCCGAGAGCCCCAAACACCAGAAGAACTGCAACTGCCAGCAACCGCTGCGTTTTCGCCATGCTCGTCATCCTTTCTGGTCCTTTCTGAAAGTTGGCGATGGATATCCCTTTACACTTTCAATGGATGACAGCGGTTATCACCTGGGGTTGGGCAAAGTCCGGCCGGCCCATACCGCTGTCTTCGTAGAGCAGCAGCACCAGCTTTCCGTCACGCACGTCGCCGCGCAGGTGGGACCATGTGCTCACCCCGCGCAGCGGCAGCGGCAGTGTCGCCCAGGTGCCGTCAGGGTGGAGAATCCGCAGGTCCCATCGGGTGATGTGGTTCTCCACGGTGCGGATCACCAGGCCCGCACCTTGTTGCAGAGGGAGGATGGCATCGACGGTCCGCCTCATGTCGAGCCAGGCGACGCGCTGGCGGTAATCGACCCCAAGCTTGGCCGCCTGGGCATTGGTGAGGCTGCCGCAATCCGTGTCGATACCCAGAGCAGTGGTGTCCCAGGTGCGGATCAGTTGACCGGTTGCGTTGAAGAGCGATGCGCCAGGTTGAACGCCGGCGACGACCAGGAGAGTTCCGTCGGCCAGAAAACGCACCGCGCCCAATCCGAAGCTGCCGCAGGCAAGCATGCTGGTGGCGCCAGGGCCGGTCGCCGAAAAGACTATTGGCCGCAGGTCGGCCAAGCCTTGATCGAGCGAGCCGATCCAGGCGATGGCCCCATCGGGCGAGAAGTTGCGTTTTTCATCGGAGCGGAGGCCGACCACGGCCACCTGCTTGCCGCGTGCGTCGATGCCATGGACGTATTCGAAGGACTGCTCGACCAGTGCCGGCTCGCGAAGGCTCCGCCAGGCCAATTCGAAGGCAGGCGGCGCGGCGACCAGGTAATCGCTGGATGCCGCAACGTGATAGGTAAGCCAAAGGCCCCCCGGCTTGGACCTGCCGGCAATCATTTCTCTCACGGTTGGGATCTGGTCGGACCCGCGTGTGGCCGCGAGCGGCGCCTGGACCACTCCCTTGCTGCCCAGGGCGAAGTACAGCGAGTCGCTGCTCGCCCAGCGCACGTCCATTGCCGCCTTCAGCTGGGCCGGCAGCACCACCTGGCTCAACACCTGGAAGGTCGGCGCTGGCGATGTGGCACCGTTGGCGGTGCCGGCAACTCCAAGCGCCAGGGCCACCAGGAGAGACCACGCCAGAGCGTTCGTTCGAGTCCGGCGCCAGTCGATTTGGATACCCCGCGCGGGCATGCGCGGGATTGTATCCATGTTTTCGCAATGCCGCAATGGTGACGATGATGCGCAAAGAGGCAATTCCTTGGACGTGGAGGGGGTGGCGAAGCCACCGACCCGACGGTGCCTCCAGCCCAGCCACGGCTGCCCAGGAGGCTAGCCCGGGGGGACTCGGCGGGGTGGTGGATGGCTGCAACGGTCGGGCGGGGTGGTATGATGGCTGAGCGGATGTGGTTGCAATGAGATGGCGCTGTAGGGAATCCAATTCACAACCAGGCTGCTTGCAGCGTGCACCGTCGCTCGGATGGTGGGCTGTGGCGTTGGCGATGGTGGTGGCGCTGGGGGGTGCGGGCGCGGCGGGGGCGACGATCCCCTACGGCTGGCAGCAGGTGAGCCTGCCGTCGACGGGCTCTTACTTTCTGGTCTATGTGCCGGCGAGCTGGAACCAGGCGGCGCCGGCTCCGTTGATCATCTTTTTGCATGGTGCGGGGGGGACGCCTGAGGACTATCAGGCGTATCTGTTCCCGGCGGCGGAGGCGGCCGGGGCGGTGGTGGCGGCGCCGCGGTCGGCTTCCGACCTGGGCTGGGGCGTTGGCAACGATCCCCTGACGGTGGCGGCGACGGAGGCGGCGGTGCAGGCGATGATGCCGATCGATCCGCTGCGGGTGAGCATCTCCGGGCATTCGGCGGGGGGCGCCTATGCGTACCTGCTGGCGTACGGCGCGGTGAGCCATTACAGCGCGGTGTTTTCGATGTCGGCGCCGTTTTACTCGGTCGCGTCGGTTGCCGACCCGCTGTACAAGGCGCCGATCCGCATGTATTACGGCACGACGGACCCCAACTACACGCAGGGGGATTACGAGCAGCTGGAGGCGCAGTGGACGTCGCTGGGGATCTCGTACCAGACCGACATCGAAAATGGCTTCGGCCACGACTACTGGCCGCCCAGCACGCTGAGCAATGGGTTTCTGTTCCTGGTTGCCAACAGCTACGGGGTGACGTGCTTGCCCGACGCGCAGCACCTGTGCCTGCAGCAGGGGCGCTACCGGGTGGGGGTCAGCTTTCAGGACGGCAGTGGCACCACCAGCCAGGGCAACGTCGTCAGCTCGCTGGCCTCGGCGGACTCGGGGGTGTTCTGGTTTTTCGGCCCCGACGACTGGGAGCTGCTGGTCAAGGTGCTGGATGGGTGCGCCGTCAACCAGCAGGTCTGGGTCTTCACCGCCGCGACGACCAACCTGGCGTACACGCTGACCGTCACCGATACGGTGACCGGCACCGTCAAGACCTACCCCAATGCCGCCGGCCCACCCGCCCCGGCGGTGACCGACGTGGGCGCCTTCGCCGGCTGTGCTTCGCCGCCCTGACCGTAGGGCAACGCTGATGGCGACCAGGCTGTGCTCGGCACGTGCCCCCGCAGTAGTCAAGGGCCGGCCTGAGCATGCTCGGGAGGGTGGGGGCGGCTACGCCTTGGGTGCCGCGGCGGCGGCGAGGCGGCCGTCCAGGTCGAGCGCGGGGGCTACGGCTTGCATCGCCTGCAGGACGTTGCCGACGTGCTGCCATAGGTCGAGCGTGCCGCCGAAGCAGGCGGTGCTGAAGTCGGCGGTTGCCTGGGCGACGTGCTCGCGGTCGACGCCGGCGGCAAAGGCGCGCTCCTTCCAGCGCTTCTGGATCGATTTGACCTCCACCTCGCGTACGTCCTTGCTGGGACGCACCAGGGCGGCGGCGATCACCAGGCCGGTGACTTCGTCGCAGGCCAGGAGGGCGAAATCGATCGGCTGCTGGCGCTCGACGCCGGTGCCGGGGGTGTTGTGGGAGAGGATCGCCTGCACCACGGTGTCGCTGGCGCCGCGCTCCCGCAGCAGCGCCACGCCCGCGGCCGGGTGCGCGTCCAGGGTGGGGTGGATCTCCCAGTCGTAGTCGTGGAGCAGCCCCGCCAGGCCCCACTGGTCGACGTCGCCGCCCAGCCGCGCCGCATAGTGGCGCATCGCCGCCTCGACGGCCAGCATGTGCCGGCGCAGTCCTTGTGCCTGCACGTTTTCGACCACCAGGTCCCACGCTTGTTGCCGGTCCATCGCCGCCTCCCGCGCCTGCCGCGCCCGCCGCCGGGCGCCACCCCCGGAGCAGCCATAGAATATGCCGCGCCGGGTCACCGGCCAAGGCGCCAGGCCAATGCGAAAACCGCGCACCGCAGCTGCCGACTCCGACGGCGCGCCTCGGCGGCGGGGCATGGGCGAGGTTTCTTTGGAGCGGGCGCTGTCCAAGCTGGGCCTGGCGACGCGGACGCAGGCGCGGGCGCTGGTGGGCGAACGGCGGGTGACGGTGGACGGGCGGGTCGTGACCGATCCGCTGGCGCCGGTCGTCCCCGAGCGCGCCGGCATCGCGATCGACGGCGTGCCGGCGCGGCGGCCAGAGGCATTGACGGTGCTGCTCAACAAGCCGCGCGGCGTGCTGACCACCCGCTCGGATCCCCGCGGCCGGCCGACCGTCTACGGCTGCCTGGCCGGCTGCGACGCCCACCTGGTGCCGGTCGGCCGCCTGGACGCGGCCACCACCGGGCTGCTGTTGCTGACCAACGACACCCGCCTGGCCGCCTGGCTGACCGACCCCGCCCAGGCCGTGCCGCGGATCTACCTGGTCACCGTGCGCGGCGAGCTGACCGCAGACCGGGCGCTGGCCGCCACCGCCGGCGTCGCAGACGCGGGCGAGCTGCTCGCGGCGCGCTCCGTCACCGTGCGCAAGGTGTCACGCCGCGAAACCCACCTGACCGTCGAGCTGACCGAAGGCAAGAACCGCGAGATCCGCCGCCTGTTCGACGCCCTGGGCCACGAGGTCACCTCCTTGAAGCGCGTCGCCTTCGGCGGCCTCTCCCTGGGACGCCTCGCACCGGGCGCCTGGCGCGTGGTCCCCGTCGCCGAGCTTGCAATCGCCTTCCCCGGTGCGCCCCTGCCCCGGGGAGGCGCACCGGGAAGGCTTGGCAACCGGCTTAGCAACCTCTGTGTGGCCGGCGCTTGCCCCGCCGCCGCGGTACCCCGCGCAGGGGAAGACGCCAGCGGATCACTGGCTGCAGGTGTTGACCGGGCAGAAGGTGAAACCATGCGTCGGGAGGCAGGGCACCGTGCTCCCGCCTCCGGCCGCCTCGCGGAGTGTGTCGGGCGAGGCGAGCTGGCGCAGGGTCTCGCGGTAGAGCTGGAGCTTGCGGCTCTTCTTCATGATCTGTTCTCCTTGTCGGTTGACGATCCGCTGGTGCCGGCGTGTCCGGCCGGGCCTTTCAAAAAGGGGAGTGCCTCGGCTTTACCTGTTCGTGACCTGGCCCCTGCTGCTTCACCGTCGAGACCGCGCGCGCGATGCCCCACTACCCAGCGGGCGGCGGCTTCCGGCGGGGGGTGGTTCGGCGGTAGAGTCGGCAGCCGTGCGCAAAATCTCGCTTGTCACCACCGGCGGCACCATCGAAAAGGTCTATGACGAGCAGACCGGCGGCCTTGCCAACCGGCATAGCCTGGTCCACCGGATGCTGTCCGAGCTGCGGCTGGAGGACACCGAGGTGAGCGTCTTCGAGCTGATGAGCAAGGACAGCCTGGACATGACGGATGCCGACCGCCAGCGGATCGTCGAGGCGGTGCGGGCCATCGGCCCGGTCGGGGACGGGGAGGCGAGCGGCATCGTCATCCTGCACGGCACCGATACGCTGGCGCACACCGGCGAACGGCTGTGGGCGGAGATCCCGCAGCCGCGGGTGCCGATCGTGCTCACCGGCGCCATGCGGCCGTTCGAGATGAAGCGCTCCGATGCGCTGCAAAACCTCACCGAAGCGCTCTTCGCCACCGGCGTCCTGCCTCCCGGCGTGTATTGCGTAGCCCACGGCCGTGCCCTGGCCTTTCCCGGCGTCCGCAAGGACCCGGCGCGGGGCACCTTCGTCAAGGCTCCGCCTGCCACCAGCTCCGGCCCTCTTTAGACAGCGCCCAGAGCGCTGGGCTACCCCGCCTCTGCTTCGCCGCCAAGAGGGTGGGCCAGGGTCACATCGCTTCGTCGGCCGAGGGGCCGAACAGGGCGGGCAGCGGCACGTCGTTGAGCCGTAGATAGACGGTGAGCTGGCCGCGGTGGTGGATGCCGTGGCTGAAGAAGAGCCGCCGCAGCGCGGCGCCGCGGGTCATCGCGAACATCACCTGGCCGTGGCGCCGCAGCGTCCAGGGGGCGGCCAGGTCGGCTGCGGTCGCCGCTTCGATCAACGGCCGCACGATGCGGTCGTTCTCCTCGAGCAGAGCCACGATTTCGGCGCGCGAGCCGAGGATGCGCGGCTTGCGCGGGGTGCCGTCGGGCATGACGTCGAAGTCGTCGTTGCCCAGGACGTCGGCGGCGCGGTGGTGCAGGTCGGCCAGGTGGGTGGCCAGGCGCCCCAGGGTCATCGACTTGACGTGCGGCTGCCAGTCCAGGCGGTCGTCGGGCAGGCGCTCCAGGATCTTGCGCGTCCTGCCGGTCTCTTCGTCGTATTCCGCCACCAGCTCTGCAAGGCTCATGAGCGTGTCTCCAGTCGGGTGGTGCGGCGCGGCTTGCTCGCCGGCCGCCCAGGCGCCGATGGTAGACCATCCATCGTCCTCGTCCTCATCCCTCCCCCTCGCCGCCCTCGCCGCTACTATCGCCACCTTCGCCACCTTCGCCACCTTCGCCACCATGGCGATCGTCGCGACGATCGCCGAAGGGCAGCAGCAGCGCCGTGCCGGCGCCGCCGTCGTAGATCAGCCGCGGGTGGGGCAGGGAGCCGGTGACGCGGGCGTTGGCGTCCAGCTGGTGCGGGTCGGCGCGGCCGGGCGCCAGGATGTGGAGGACCGCGACGCCGCGCGCCGTGGCGGCGTCGGCGATCAGCCGGCGGTGGCAGCGCCAGGGAACGGCCTCGGCGCACAGGACCACGGTGCGCTGCCGCGCGCTGGACGCGAGCAGGCGGTCGAGCGCGGCCTGGAAGGGCGCCGACTCCATGTGGTCGGCATAGGCGCGGAAGGCCTCCACCCGCCAGGCGGTGTGCGGCGAGCCGGCGACCGGGGCGCGGCGCCCGCCCAGGTCGGGCTCGTGGCGGTAGACGATGCCGGCGGCGGCCAGGCTGGCGGCCAGCGCGCCCTGCGCGAACTGCGGGTGGCGGCGGGAGGCCGGGAAGCGGCGCACGTCCACCAGGAGCTGGATGCGGTGCTCGGCCAGCAGGGCCAGCAGCTCCTCGCCGGCGCGGGTGGAATGCCCGACGGTGAACAGGGGCGGCGGCGGGTTGCCGGCGCGGCTGCTGTCGTCGGCGCCGCCGGCGTCGGGCGGGCCGATTGCAGGGGAGCGCATCGGGCTACTATAGATGCGCCCTGCCAGCGGCCGGGCGCGGGGGTGCGATTGCTGATCCGAGTTGTCACTTACAACATCCATCGCGCCATCGGCGTGGATCGCCGCTTTCGGCCGGAGCGCGTGGTCCGCATCCTGCACCACCACGCGCCGGACATCCTGCTGCTGCAAGAGGTGGACGACGGCGCCCCGCGCTCGCGCGAGCTCGACATGGCGCGCGAGCTGGCCGCCGAGCTGGGCTTCCCGCATTTTGCTTTCGGCCACAACGTCAGCCTGCGCAAGGGGCGCTACGGCAATGCGACCCTGAGCCGCTTCCCGATCTTGCGCGAGCGCAACATCGACCTGTCGGTCAGCGGCAGCTGGATCCGCCGCGGGTGCCAGCACACGAGCATCGCGCCGCCCACGGCCGGTGGCGCGCCGATCGAGGTGTTCAACCTCCACCTCGGGCTGTCGGCGCGCGAGCGCGAGCGCCAGGTGCAGCTGCTGGCCCGTTCCTCCGAGTTCGCCGCCCTGGTCCCCGACGCGCCGTGCCTGATCGCCGGCGACTTCAACGACTGGCGGTCGCTGCTGCGCCCGGCGATGACCATCGGCCTCGGCCTGCGCTGCGCCACCGACAGCCGTTCGGCCAAGCAGCGCCCGCTGCTCACCTTCCCGTCCTTTTCGCCACGCGGCGGGCTGGACCGCATCTACTACCGGGGTCCGCTCCGCCTGCTCGGCGTGCGGCGCTGCCGCCTGCGCCTGTCGCGGGTGGCGAGCGACCACCTGCCGGTCATCGCCGAGTTCCAATACGTAGGCTAATCGCATCCCCGACGGGGTATGCTGAATGCCCGCCCGCGCCGGGCGCCGCATGCCGCGGGGCGCCGGGCGCCCGCGCCGACGTGCGGCATGAGCAGCGATAGCGAATTGCGATAACCCGATGCCGCGCCCCGCAGTCCTGGTCGTCCATCCCGATGCCGGCCTCCGCAAGGAGCTGGCGCGCGGCCTCGCCTCGCTGGGCTACGAGGTGATCCCGGCGCTCGACGAAGCCCAGGGCCGGCGCTTCGCCGAAGAGCTGGCGCCGGCGGTCGTCGTGGCGCCGCTCGGGTTTTTCGCCGTGCCGCTGCCGCCCGCCGGCGCCACCGGCGCCGGCCGCACCCTGCTGCTGCTGGGCGAGCGCGAGGAGGACGGCCAGGACCTGCCGCAGGAGGTCAGCTACCTGGCGACCGGCGGTCTGGCCGCCGCCGACCTGGTCCACCGCGTGCACGTGCTGCTGCTCGGCCGCGAGGTGGGCGTCGAAGCGGACGCGCGGCTCGAAGCGCTGGTCGGCGACCTGGCGCTGCTGCCGTTTTTGGAGCTGCTGCGCGCCCTGCACCGCGCCGAGCTGTCGGGGCGGCTCATCCACGCCGCCGGCGAGGTGACGCTGGTGGGCGGCCAGGCGACGGACGCCGCCGCCGGCCCGACCCGCGGCGTCAAGGCCTTTTGCCGCCTCAGCCACCTGGCTTCGGGGGCGGTGCGCGTGGTGCCGGCGGCGGCCGACGACGAATCCGCCCTGGGCCGCGCCGGCGGCGGCGAGCGCGCCATCGGGCTGGACCTCAAGGCGCTGATCATCCGCGCGCTGGAAGACAAGGTGCACGACGCTCCGGACGGCGACGCCCGCCTGCGCCTGGCGATCGGCCGCGACTTTTTCGCGCGCAGCTTCACGCCCCTCCAGCAGGAGGTGATCGCCGCGATCCCGGCCGCCCAGCAGGTCGGCCGCCTGCTCGACGCCCTGCCGGCCACCGACGGCGAGATCGTGCGCGCCCTGCGCGAGCTGGAGCAGGCCGGGGTGGTGGTGGTCGAGGAGGCGCAGCAGGGGACGGTGCAGGTGGTGACCGACTCGACCTGCGATCTGCCGGCCGACCTGGCGCGCGCCCACGGCATCCAGATCGTGCCCCTGCTGGTGATCTTCGGCGACCGCATCTTCCACGACGGCGTGGACCTGGCGGCGCGCGAGTTCTACGACAAGCTGCAGAGCGGACCCGGCTCGCCGCGGACCAACCCGCCGCCGCGCGCCGACTTCCTGAAGGTCTATCGCGAGGCGGCGGCCCACCGCGACATCTTTTCGCTGCACCTGTCCGAGAAGCTGTCGCAGACCGTCGTCAACGCCCGCGCCGTCGCCGCCGAAGCGCGGCCGATGCTGGCCGCCCAGCGCCCCGCCGGCGAGCCGCCGCTGGCGCTGGAGGTGGCGGACGGCGCCAGCATCAGCCTGGGGCTGGGCCTGCAAGCGCTGTTCGCGGCGCGCATGGCACGGCGCGGCGTCGCCTTGGAGGCGATCGGCCGCCGCATCGACGCGATGCGCAACCGGCTCCACCTGCTGTTCGTGGTCGACACCCTCGAATACCTGGTGCGCGGCGGCCGCATCGGCAAGGCGCGCGCGGTGGTCGGCAAGGTGCTCGGCGTCAAGCCGATCCTGGGCGTCGTCGACGGCGAGGTGGTGGCGGTGGACCGGGTGCGCGGCGGCCGCGCGGCCCACCCGCGGCTGGTCGAGCTGTTCGCCCAACGCATCGATCCGGCGCGGCCGGTGGTGGTGGCGATCGGCCACGGCAAGGCGCCGATCTGGGCCGACCGCCTGCGCGCCCTTCTGCAACAGCGCTTTGTGGTCGCGGAGCTGCTGGTGGGCGAAATCGGCCCGGTGGTGGGCACCCACGCGGGGCCGGGGGCCGTGGGCGCCGCGCTGTTCCAACCAACCGCCGAGGAGCTGCCGCTGATCGCCCCGCTCGCCGGCGCCGGTGTCGACGCCGGCGCCGAAAGCGCGGCCGGCGCCGGTGGATCGACGCGCAGCGAGGATCGCTCTACACTGCTCTCAGGGGCGGAAGCACGGAAGGACTGAAACCAGCACCACCGACCGGGAGGTCCCGCGCATGTCCGACGAGCGAAAATACCGCCACCGCGGCTACCAGGATTCGGGCGACAGCAGATCGTCGTCGGCGCCGCGCGGGTCGCAGCCGCCGCGTCCCAAGCCGGACGGTCCGCGCGGGCGTGGGCTGGGCGCGCCGACCGAGGCGGTGTTCCGCTGCGCCGTCTGCGGCGCCAAGCGGCAGGTGTCGCTGGAGCCGGGCCATGCCGACTTCCCGGCCGTGGATGCCACCTGCGGCGGCTGCGGCACGGCGCTGCACAGCTGCACCCATTGCATCCAGTTCGACTCCGCCGTCCATTGGGAATGCCGGCGCGCGGCGGACCTGCCGGCGCGCGTCGCCAAAAAGAACGCCGCCAACGACTGCGCGCTGTGGGTGCCCAAGACGGCGCAGGAGTTCGGCGCCGACCGCGACCGCCCGGCGGCGCCGAGCAACGATCCGCGCGCGGCATTCGACGCGCTGTTCAAGATCTGAGCGCGCCGCGGGCCCTTGGCTGAGATGGCGGTGATTCCGATCGACGAACAGCTGGCGTTGCCCGACGAGGCGCTGACCTTCGTCACCTCGCGCAGCGGCGGTCCGGGCGGCCAGAACGTCAACAAGCTGGAAACCCGCGTCACGGTGCGCCTGGACCTGGCGACCCCGGCGCTCGCTCCGGAGCAGCGCGACCGCCTGCGCGAGCGCCTGGCGACGCGCGTCACCCGCGCCGGCGTCCTGCAGGTCACGTCGCAGCGCCACCGCACCCAGGCCGCCAACCGCGACGCGGCGATCGCCCGCCTGGTCGAGCTGGTGCGCGAAGCGCTGATCGAGGCGACGCCGCGCCGTGCCACCCGCCCCAGCCGCGCCGCCAAGGCGCGCCGCGTGCAGGCCAAGCGCCAGCGATCCCAACGCAAACGCCATCGCGCCGCGCCCGGCCTGGACGACTGACCCCGGCGCTTCAGCTTCAGCGGCGGGCGGCCCCGCTCTGGCGATCGGCGCGCAGCACCGCAACCGGCACGCCGTTATAGCGGTCGCTGTCCTGGTCGTTCTTTTCGGCCGCCGGTCCGGGATTTTGCGAACCGGCCTGGATGGTGATCCGGCCGCTCGCCAGGCCGGGTTTCATCTTGTATTGGTCGCTGGTCGTATACGAGATCTGGCCGAGGCCGTTGCCGCCCGCGGCGTTGACGCTGACCAGCGCCCAGTTGGGGCCGGTGCGCACCAGGCTGAGGTTCTTGCCGCCCGCGGCGACGGTGAAGCGGGCGTTGACAGGCACTTCCTGGCCGGAGCCGTTGACGATGCCGGTACCGACCAGCGAGATCTTGATCTGCTCGCCGAGGTGAGCGGGCACGGTGGCGCCGATCGCGAAGTCGCCGCTGGTGGGGCCGTTCTGGCTCTGCACCCGCGCTTTCAGGGTGATCACCTCCAGCGGTGCCGCGAGCGCGGCGGGCGGCGCCGCCAGCACGACGGTGAGAGCGAAGGCGAACGCGAGCCCGCCGAGCGCTGGCAGCACACCGCGCGCGAGGGTCGCCGCGCGCTGGCCGGAGCCCGCCTGACGGCGCGCGCAGCCCGTCCTGGATGCAACGCCGGAAACGGCCTGGTGGGCGATCTGTGGTGCGGTACTGGGTGCGGTCATGGATTCCTCCCTGGTGGCCGGCTGCGGTTGAGGTGAGGCGATCTCTGCGCGTCGGCGGAGCCATGTGGCGCCGGCCCGCAGCTGCCAACTGCAAGCCGCCCGCCAGACCGCGGTCGCGGCAAGGCCGAAGGAGTGGAGCGGGCCGCGATCCAGGCACGCAGGCGAGCGAGGCCGCCGCTCGCGGGCGGCCTATTCGATGGGGAACGGCACGGCCGCGGGGGGCGTCTGCGGCGGCTGCAGGTCGAGGGCTTCCAGCGCCTCGACCAGGATCGTGGCCACGACCAGGTTGCGGTACCACTTCTTGTTGGCCGGCACCACGTACCAGGGGGCGTGCCGCGTCGAAGTGCGGCGGATGGCCTCCTGGTAGGCCGCCATGTAGTCGTCCCACTGGCGGCGGTCGCGCAGATCGTCAGGGCTCAGCTTCCACCGCTTCGCCGGATCGTCGAGACGGGCGCGCAGGCGCTTTTTCTGTTCGTCGCGGTCGATGTGCAGGAAGAATTTGAGGACGGTCGTTCCGGATTCCACCAACAGACGTTCGAAGTCGTTGATCTGGTCGAAGCGCGGCTTCCAGACCTCGCGCGGCACCAGGCCCTCGACGCGCGCCACCAGCACGTCTTCGTAGTGGCTGCGGTTGAAGATGACCATTTCGCCGGCGGCCGGCACCTTGGCGTGGATGCGCCACAGGAAATCGTGGTCGCGCTCCTCGGCGCTGGGCGCCTTCCAGGCTGCGGCGCGCGTGCCGAGCGGATTGACGCCGGCGAAGACGTGCGAGATGGTGCCGTCCTTGCCGCTGGTGTCCATGCCCTGCAGGATCACCAGGAGCCGCCGCTGGTGCTCCGCCCACAGCAGGTTCTGCAGGTCGTGCAGCCGCGCGCCCAGGGCGGCCAGACGTTTTTCGGTGCCGGCCTTGCCCTGCTTGGTGCCGCTGGCTCCAGTCGTCGCGCCGGCGTCGACCGCCGCAAGGCGGAACTTGCTGCCCGGTGCCACCCCATAGCGCTTCCTCACCGCGGGCTCCTTCCCGTAAATCAAGCAGCCAAAGGGTATCACGCGTGCGGAAGGGCGCTTTCCCCAGCCGGGAAGAGCGCCGTAGCGGCGTTTGTTGTAATGAGCGGCGGTGGACCGCCCGAAAGGAGCCTCAGCATGCAACAGGGTCACGACTCACTCCGCTTGGACGACCAGGGGATCGTGCTCGCCTGCCCGGCTTGCGGCAAGTCCAACCGGCTGCGCTTTGCCCGCCTCGACCAGCCGGCGCGCTGCGGTGCCTGCGGCGGCGCCCTGGGCCTGCCGCCGCGGCCCGTGGCTGTGGATGGCGGCGCACCCCTGGGGGCGCTGCTGGGGCACGCGACGGTGCCGGTGCTGGTGGACTTCTGGGCCCCATGGTGCGGCCCCTGCCGCAGCATGGCGCCCGAGCTCGAAAAGGTAGCGGCCCGCCAGGCCGGGCGCGTGCTGGTCGTCAAAAGCAATACCGAGATCGACCCCGCCGTGGGCAGCGCCCACCGCATCTCGGCGCTGCCGACCCTGGTGCTGTTCAAGAGCGGCCGCGAGGTCGCCCGCACCAGCGGCGCGCGACCCGCCGCGGCGATTGAAAGCTTCCTCGGCGACGCCCTGGCGCGGCCTGGCTTTGCCGCCTGATCCGGCGGGCGGTGGCGCGGGGCGCCACCAGGTAGTGAGCTTTTTCACCTATGGAGCATCATCTGGCACATCCTGGTGCACCAAATCGCCCGCTTCGCTGCTATGCTATGAACCGCTTCGCTCGCCACCTTGACCGCATGAATGCGCGTCCGGGCGCGCCGCGACCCGAGCGGCGACCCGTTGGGCGAAGCGCGCGCCAAACCAATCACGGAGAACGAGTGTGACCGAAGCGACACCCCGCCGCGTCAATTGGCTCAATGTCATCTTTCTGATGGGCACTCTGCTTGGGGCTGTCGTATCCGTCCCCTGGTATCTCATCACCCACGGGTTCGGCTGGCCGGAGTGGCTGACGTTCTTCGGACTGTGGCTGGCGGTCGGCATCTCGGTCACCGGCGGTTACCATCGCCTGTTCGCCCATCGCACCTACCGCGCGGCCTGGCCGGTGCGGCTGTTCTATCTCATCTTCGGTGCCGCGGCGCTGGAAAATTCGGCCGTCAACTGGACGGGCGATCACCGCATCCACCACTCCAACGTCGATCACGACCGCGACCCCTACAACATCCAGAAGGGTTTCTGGTGGGCGCACATGGGGTGGATCTTCTTCGACAACGAACCGGTGCCGCCGACGGTGGTGCGCGACCTGCTGGAAGACCCGCTGGTGCGCTGGCAGGCCAAATGGTACGGGGTGATCGGGCTGGGGGTCACCATCCTCATCCCGCTGCTCGTCGGTTTGGCGACGCATCGCGTGCTCGGGTGCCTGCTCGTCGGCAGCCTGCTGCGGGTGGTGGTCAGCCATCACGGCACCTTCTTCATCAACAGCGCCTGCCACATGGTGGGGCGCCAGCCCTACAGCCGCGAGCACAGCGCTCGCGACAGCGGGGTGATGGCGGTGCTGGCCTTTGGCGAGGGCTATCACAACTACCACCACAGCTTCCCGTTCGACTATCGCAACGGCATCAAGCGCTGGCACTTCGACCCCGCCAAGTGGGCGATCTACTGCCTGTCGAAGATCGGCCTGGCCCGCGACCTGCGGCGGGCGACCGACGCGACCGTGCTCAAGGCACGCATCGACGTGCAGTTCGAGCGCGCCAAGGAGAAGCTCGACAAGGTGGTGGCCGAGGCGCGCGACGACTCGCATCAGCGCCTGCATGAGATCTACGGCCGCCTGCAGGCGGCGTTGCACGAGATCGTGGCGTTGCAGCGCAACCGCCGCCCGACCGCCCCGGTGGCCCTGCCCGTCGCGCAGGCCGCGGAAACCCCCGAAAGCCGCATCGGCGCCCTGCACCGCTCGGTGGAGCAGGAGCTGCGCGAATGGAAGCAGGCGCTGCGGCAGATGCGCCGCCTGCCCACGATGTCCACCGCCTCGCTGGTGACGTTCCTGCTGGTGCCGCTCGCCCTGCTGGCGCTCGGCGCGGCGGGCTCGGGCGGTGCCGCCTGGGCGCAGGGTACCCGCGTGGGACCGGCGCCGACCGGCCCGGCGCCCCAGGGCGCCATGCCCTCGCCGACCGCGCAGCAGCTGCCCGACGACGTCGAAGACACCGCTGCGGCGCTGCGTGACGCGTCGCTCAAAGGGACCAAGGCCTACACCATCGTCCAGTCGCTCACCACCGAGGTGGGCCCGCGGCCGGCGGGTTCCGCAGGCCTCGCCACGGCGGTCGCCTGGGGGGTCCGCACCCTCAAGGATTTCGGCTTCAGCAACGTGCATACCGAAAAGGTGATGGTGCCGCACTGGGTGCGCGGGCAGGAATCGGGTGAGATCGTCGCGCCGTACCCGCAGCGGGTCGCGCTGGCCGCCCTGGGCGGCAGCGTCGGCACGGTCGCCGCCGGCATCCAGGCGCCGGTGGTCATGGCGGCCAGCCTTGACGATCTCGACAAGCTGCCGCCTGCCCAGGTCAAGGGCAGCATCGTGTTCCTCAACGTCACGACCGACCGGACCCGCGACGGCTCGGGCTACGGCAAGGCGGTGCCGGCCCGCGCCCTGGGCGCCGTGCACGCCGCCAAGCTGGGCGCCGTGGCCGTGCTGGTGCGCTCGATCGGCACCGACCAGAACCGCCTGCCGCACACCGGCGCCATGCACTACCAGGACGGCGTCGCCAAGATCCCGGCCGCCGCCCTGTCGATCCCCGATGCCGACCTGCTGGTCGCCGAGCTGGCCAGCGGCAAGCCGGTTCGCTTCCTGCTCAAGTTGGGTGCCAAGACGCTGCCGCAGGTCCAGGCGGCCAACGTGATCGGCGACATCCCGGGCACCGACAAGGCCAATGAAATCGTCCTGCTGGGCGCCCATCTCGATTCGTGGGACCTGGGCACCGGCGCCATCGACGACGGCGCGGGTTGCGCCATCGTGATCGAGGCGGCGCGCCGCATCGGCGAGCTGAAAACGCACCCGCATCGCACCATCCGCGTCGTGCTCTTCGCCAACGAGGAGTTCGGCCTGTCGGGTGCCGAGGCCTACGCCAAGGACCATGCCGCGGAACTGCCGCGGCACGTCGTGGCGCTCGAATCCGACCTGGGTTCCGGGCGGGTGTGGCGCATCGAATCGCGGGTGACGCTGGAGTCGATGGGGTGGGTGCACGACATGGCGCGCCTGGTCTTCCCGATCGGCGCCGTGTCCGGCACCAACGAGGGCGATGGCGGCGCGGATCTGGAGCCGATGCAGCGCTCGGGCGTGCCCATCCTGTCGTTGATGCAGGACGCCACGCAGTATTTCGACTACCACCACACCGCCAACGACACGCTCGACAAGATCAACCCCAAGGACCTGGACTACAACGTCGCAGCCTGGACGGCGGTCGCCTACGCCAGCGCCGACATGCCGGGCGACTACGGCCGCGTGGTGTTCCCGACTCCTCGGTCGTAGCGCTCCGCGCCTCAGCGCACACATAGTAGGGAGAGAACCCGGTACCGGCATCGGTGCCCACCCAGGCTGTCCTGGGCGGGCTCGAACCGGGGCCGGGTGTCGCGGGACTCCACTCCCCTGGGCGCCGCCGCGGCGCCGGGAGCCTTGACTACGATCTTTCGCATGAGGATTTTGCAATGAGCGAGCTACCGCAGAAGCTGACCAAGGACCAACACATCATCGTGAGCCTGCGCCCCGAGCCGACCGTTTCGGCGCTCAAGGCGGCCATCGATCGCGGCTACGTGCACATCAAGTTCACCGAAACGCGCGGTGGCACCGAGCTGGGCATCCCGGTCGACACCTCGCGCAGCGACTTCTCGCACGCCGACTTCACCCAGGGCACCGGCGAGTTCACTTTGGCCGGTGAGCTGACCTTGGACTACGTGCGGGTGCGTTTCGAAGGCAAGGTGGACCTGGCGTCGATGCAGGGCACCGGGCACCTCGTGATCCTGCAGGACCCGGCGCAGGAGGCGACGGCCCCCGAGGCGCCGCCTGCCTCGGCGTCGTAGCGGCCCCATCCCGAGCCAGCCTCGCGCGCGCCTCGCGTGCGCCCCCCCGCCGTTCTGCGGCCCGGCCTCAGGCGGTGGCGGGGGGCGCCGCGGCGGCGCTGCGCAGCAGCATCTCTTCGGCCAGCAGCTGGTAGGCGGCCGCGCCGGTCGCGGCCGGATCGAACTGGAAGATGGTCTGGCCGGCGCGCGGTGCCTCGGCCAGGCGCGTGTTGATGCGGATCTCGATCGCAAAGACCAGGCTGCCCAGCTCGGCGCGGATCTCGTCCACGGTCTGGCGGGTGGCGCGCGTGCGGTAATCCACCATGGTCAGCAGCACGCCCAGCGGGCGCACCCGCACGCCCGCGTCCCAGGCGATCCGCTGCGCCGCGGCAATCGCGTTGTGCACCCCCGACGCCGCCAGGAACTGCGGCACGACCGGCACCAGGAACGCGTCCGCGGCAACCACCGCGTTGATCGGCAGCAGCGACAGCGACGAAGGGCAATCCAAAAAAATGAAGTCGTAGGCGCCGGCCAGCGGTGCCAGGAGCGAGCGCAACCGCAGCTCCCTCTGGCGCAGGCGCGCCAGCTCCGCATCGGCGTGAATCAGGTCGATCGAGGCGGTGATCAGCGACAGCCCGGCGATGGCCGTGGCCCGCACCGCATCGGCGGCAGGGGTGCCCGCCAGGATCACGTCGGCGGACGAAGGCGCCAGCGCCGCGCGGTCCACGCCCAGCGACAGCGACGCCGACGCCTGGCTGTCCAGGTCCACCAGCAGCACCCGCTTGCCGCGCTGGGCGAGCGCCGCCGACAGGTTGACCGCCGTGGTCGTTTTGCCAACCCCGCCCTTGCGGCTGATGATCGAGACGATCACGCGGCGGGAATCTACCTCACAGCACCCGTCCGCGAGTAGCCTCGCCCGAAAATCGTCCCCCCGGCGCCCGTCGCGGCGACAGGCAGGAGCCGCTTGTCAGGGTTTCTCCTACGTGGGCGCTGCGGCGGGGACCACGTTCTTATTGGCGGGGCGCCGATGGCCCCTGCGGGCAAAACGCCGCAGACTCGGGACTCAGGGCCAGGGTGCACCGGCATCTGGGCGGCCCCAGGGGGGACAGAGGGTGGAACCGCGACGGAGCAGCCGCAGGGCAACTGGCGACCTGGTGTTCGATCCCGCGCTCTATCAGCTGGTCATCGCCACGGGCGCGCTGCTGGATCGCCTGCTGTGCGGCCACGCTTCGCCCATCGATGCCGAGGCGGCGGCGCCCGCCGCGGCCAGCGCCGCTCAGAACCGTCCGCCGCCGCCGAGACGAACCTGACGCGACCGGCGGGGCCTTGGACGCCCGCTTGGCCCGCGCGGGGTTCATCCCTTGCCCGGGCTCGGGCCGAGATCCGAGAGCCGCGCGGCCTGGGTGAGCAGGTAGTCGCGTTCCGGAAGGCTGCCGGTTTTGGCTGCCGCCGCCCGGTAGTGGTCGACCGCGGCCTGGTGGTCTCCAGCCAGTTCCAGCAGGTGCGCGCGGACGGCGTCCTGTCCGCGGCACTCGGCAGTTGGAACGGAATGCTGGAATCCTTGATGGCAAGCTTTGCCCGACTGATCCGCTGCGCCATGGTGGCTTCGGGCACCAGAAACGCGTGGGCGATCTCCGCGGTGGTCAAGCCGCCCACCGCCCGCAGCGTGAGCGCGATCGCCGACGCCGGAGTCAAGGCAGGGTGGCAGCACATGAAGAGCAGTACCAAGGTGTCGTCTGCCTGCGGCTCCTCGGCCGCCGCCGCTTCCGCAGGCTGGACCGCCAGCTGGGCCACTTCGTTTTCGCGCCGGCGGCGAGCGGATTCGCTGCGAATGTGGTCCGTCATCCGCCGGAAGGCGACCTGGGTCAGCCAGGCGCGAGGATTGGCGGGCAGGCCTTCGCGCGGCCAGCGTGTCGCCGCCGCCAGCGAAGCTTCCTGCACCGCGTCCTCATCCGGACCCCTGGCAAGGTGCGCCGAACACTCAGCTGCGCTGCGGATTGCTTGCGGCAGTTGGCGTGTCACTGCCACTCCTGGGGCGCGCTGCTCATCACCTGCCGCACCTCGCTGGGCTGCGCCCCCGGGATCCCGCCGGGGCCGGGCGCCGCCGAGGCCCGCGCGGCGATGCGATAGGCCTCCTCCGGGCTTTCCACGTCGACGATCCAATACCCCATGAGAAATTCCTTGGCCTCCGGGAAGACGCCATCGGTCACGGCGCTCCGTCGCGTCCCGCCCGCACGATCCTGGCCTGGTCCGGAAACGCCAGCCCTTCGGAGGCGACAAACGCGCCGGAGTCTTTCAGCTCCTTGCTGAAGTCGCGCATGAAAGCGACGCTCGCCTGCAGGTCTTGCTTCGTCCACCGGGCGTACGCGTCGCAATCGGCCTTGGTGCCGGTCATCATCAGGATGTACTTCATGTCCCTTGCTCCTTGCGAAAGTGGCACCGGTCAGGTGCGATGCCATGCGGTAGTCGGAACACGGAGAGGTTTCTCTACAGGTCGCGCACGGTGTCCGGGGCCGCCGGCCCGACATCCGGCAGCGACGGGCGCCGCCGCAGCGCGAGCGCCTGCCAGGCGACGGTTGCCGTCCACAGGCAATAGGCTGCGATCAACAGCCGATTTGTCCAACCCAGCGGCGGGATCGCCGCGGCGGCCGCGGCCCTGCCGTCCCGTCCATGGCCGCCGGTCATGACGATCAGGGAAAGGATCATCAGGACCAGGCTGATCCAGGTGAGATGGGCGGTCCAGAGCAGCCGCCTTGCCGCCGCCGACCAACCCGGCATGCGGGCCAGGCTGCTGCTGAGCAGCAGCGCCGCGATCGGCAAGGTGGGAACGCCCAGCATGCCGGCAATGGCGTGAAGAGGGTGCTTGATATCAAAGACCGCCGCCATGGCCTCGCCGATGCCCGAGGCCATCAGCAGGCCCAGACCGATCTTGCCGGCGGTGCCGGTCAATTGCCGCGCCACGGCGACTGCCAGGGTCCACGAGCTGAGCGCCCAGGCCGCGAACATCAGCGACAGCACCCAGCCGTAACGGCCGTTTGCATACTCGCTGACCACCCGCCACGAAGGATCGAATTCCGGGCTCAGCACGTGCAGCGCCGCCAGAAATAGCAGCGTGGCCGCCGCCGCCGCGATCGCCCAGCGTGCCGCCGGTGCGGAAATCGTCGCCGTGTCGCTGCTCGAAACCGGTGTCTTCATGGTGTGCCTCGCTCTCCAAGATAGCCGCCGCCGGCGATCGACACGGCGCCGGCCGGCCCCGCACCGGCGGCGCTCCGCCCAACGGACGGGATCGGATCGTTCCCTTGGCGACCTACCTGGGCAGCGCTGAGCCTGTTGCCCGCAAACCGCGCGCGCATCGGACCGCGCCCCCTGCCGGGCCGCCGCGTTTTCATAGTCTAGTCGGAGCCGTCGAGGGGTTCTCTACATCGCCCGCGCCCATTCCTGACGCCCTGTCCGGGGTTTCCGGCTGCTCGCCCTGCGACTGATCCTTCGCTTCGGCAGGCGCCCCCGGCCAGGCGCCGCACCTCCACCAAGGACTTGAACCTGTAGGACGGTGCGATTCCCGTGTTGGGGGTGCGGGTGCGCGCCCGGTGCATCCATGGGGCGCGGGGTATGGTCAACGGCGGTGCGCGGCCGTAGGCTGGGGACGTCGGTACCGAACTCCGTACCAGATTGGAGAAAGACGATGAAGAAAGCGGCCAGGACCACGACGTCTCCCAACAAGCTCCGGCTGGAGAGCGAGACCCTGCGCAACCTCACGACACAGGAGGATCTGATCCCGGTGTTCGGCGGCTGGGTGCCCCCCTGCACCCATTCGAACACCGCCTGCTGAACGCCGGCGCCACGCGGCGGCGGCCCGCACGGCCACGTGGCGACCGGCTGACGGATCGTCGCCCTGAGACCTCTCGAGCATGCGGAAGGCAGCGCTGTCCAGGCAGGGGGGCCCGAGCCTCGAATCGCCGCAGCGGAGCGATGAGATGGCCCGGGCCTGGTCTGCGAAGGACCTTTTGGGCATCGCGGACTATGCGGTGGTCACTCCCAGCAGGACGACCCGGTCGCTGCCGCATTGGCGACCGAAATGAACGCAGGCTCGAGAGCCGTGCCGCCGCAGTTGGCCTTTTCCCAGCTGATGATCTTCTGAGCTCCGTCTTGGGTTCCTCCAACGCTGCCCAGTTGCCCCCAATAGAAATTTAGAAGAGTCGTCGTGCGGCTGGTGTTCAGCTCAAGAGCCCACGCGCACCAGCTGCGAGCCAGCAGATCGAAACGTTCGCCGTTGATGGCAAACGTGGCCGGGCACGTCGGGGTGGCGCTTTGATTCCAACTTGGAGCGACGTAGATGATCTGCTGGTACCAGCGCAGCCGGCGGTAAAATCCATAGCTCGTATCGTTGTACATCGTCGTGAAGGTACTGGCAGTGGGATCGGTCACCGAGTAGTCCCAGCTCAGGATGACATCCAGTCCTGTCGGAAAGCTCAGCGGGGCATACGCCATGCCGTACTGGTGAACGCTGCCCCCTCCAAGCGTAGCGCTCGTAGGGTAGCCGCCAATGACCGGAATGCCGGGCCACAGCGCCTTGATCGCCGCCGCGAGCGTATTGACAGTCGTGGGGTCGGTTACGGCGCCGTTGGCGTTGGCGAGCTCCGAGTGGAGCACGATCCCCGAGACCGTCGACGAGTTGATAAAGCTGCCTGCAGTCGCCTTGAAATTGTTCAGGCGCGTCTGGTAGTCGGAGCGGACGTACCAAGTGTTCGCGTTGACGCTGTTGTAGCACGTGGGGTTCTTGTCGCAAGCGCATGTCCGCGGCGTGACGGTTCCGAAGATGACCGAAGTGAGATCCAGGATATACGGAACCGGTCCAATCGAGGGAAGGGTGCTCACAAGGTATGCGAGAGATTGGGCGTTGGTACTCAAACACGTGCCATCCTGTGCGAGAGCGTCGGGGTCGTGATCGGGTGCCGAGTAGGCTGCGATGTTGGGGAAGATACCCAGGGCGTTCATGGCCACGAAATTGTCGATGTATTTCAGGCAAGTAGCCCCGGGCGGACAGTTGGTGGTGTTGTAGCCCAGGTCAGCGATCCCATCTGAGGGACCGAAGTGACCTGGGGCACCGAGCGACGGCTTTGGGAATAGAAGCGTTGGGATTAGGAAGACCAGTAAGACGAAAGCTAGCTTGAGGGCCGATTTGGTACACATGCTCTGCTCCTTCCTGTTGCATAGTGGCGATTTCTAGAATGCCAATCCAGATTACGACGCCTTGTTGCACTAGGCTTCATGGTTAGAATACCACTAGTTAGGCGAAAAAAATCACGCAAAGTGCAAATTCTTCTACTATGGTTCACGCTTAGATTCTGATCTTACCGCGCCCATTCGACCGCGGCAGCCGGGCGGCGCGGCGCCGTCTTCGAGGATGGCACCCAGCTGGCTTGATGAAGCGAGCGCGGCGGTGGTCGCCGGCGCGGAGCAGGTGACACTTCGGGCGATGGCACCCTGTCGCATGGGATGGCACGGCGGTTCGGCGGGTTCCGCGAAGCAAGGTCGGTGTGGCGGGCAAGATCGGTTGTGGGAAATACAAAGTGCGCCGGCTGGGACGTGTGAGGAGCGGGGCGGGCGGCTGCGGGCGGTCGCGACTGGCGTGCCGGGTGGTCGCGACCGGCGGGCGGCGCCGCGGGCGTGCGAGAATGCGGGGGCCATGGCCCGCATCCTGCCCCCCAACTCGACGTCTGCTGCCTTTGCGGCAGCGGGGGGAGGTGCGTCTGGCGCTGCTGTGGCCCCGGGTGCGCGGGGTGGGGTGGCGGCGCCGGCGGGGTTGGGCGCCGTGGGGGTGGGAGCGGCGGCGATCGTCGAGGAGCGGGCGGCGCGGCCTTCGCTGGCGGCGCGGCGGCCGGGCGGTGCGGCTGGCGGCGAGGGTGGGGTGGCGCCGGAGGAGGTGCTGGATCGGTTTTTGGAGTGGACGGCGGATGCGGGATTTTCGCTGTATGCGGCGCAGGAGGAGGCGCTGCTGGAGATCGCGGCCGGCCGGCATGTCATTTTGAACACGCCCACCGGGTCGGGCAAGTCGCTGGTGGCGCTGGGGCTGCATTTCAAGGCGTTTTGCGAGGGGCGGACGTCCTTCTATACCAGCCCGATCAAGGCGCTGGCGAGCGAGAAGTTCTTTTCGCTGTGCGACGACTTTGGCGCGGAAAACGTCGGCATGCTGACGGGGGACGCCAGCATCAACCCGCGGGCGCCGATCGTGTGCTGCACGGCGGAGGTGCTGTCCAACATGGCGCTGCGGCGCGGCGACCAGCTGGACGCGCCGTACGTGGTGATGGACGAGTTTCACTACTACTCGGACCCGGAGCGGGGGGTGGCCTGGCAGATCCCGCTGATCAGTTTGCCGCATACGCGGTTCCTGCTGATGTCGGCGACGCTGGGCGACATGACGGCGATTGCCGATCGGTTGCGCGCCGACACGGGAAACGACGTTGCGGTGATCACGTCGTCGGAACGGCCGGTGCCGCTCGACTTCGAATATCGCGAAACGCCGCTGCACCAGACGGTCGAAGATCTGCTGGCGGTCGGCAAGGCGCCGATTTACATCGTGAACTTCACGCAGCGCGAGTGCGCCGAGCTGGCGCAGGCGCTGACCAGCATGAAGATCGCCAGCCGCGAGGAGCGGGAGCGGATTCGCGAGGCGGTGGGCGGCGCGCGTCTGGACACGCCGTATGGCAAGGAGTTTCGCCGCTTCCTTTCGTTCGGTATCGGCGTGCACCATGCGGGGCTGCTGCCCAAGTACCGGCTGCTGGTCGAGCAGCTGTCGCAAAAGGGATTGTTACGCGTGATCTGCGGCACCGATACGCTGGGCGTCGGCGTCAACATTCCGATTCGCACGGTGCTGTTTTCGCGCCTGGCCAAGTTCGACGGCAAAAAGGTTTCGATGCTGTCGGTGCGCGACTTTCAACAGATCGCCGGGCGCGCCGGGCGCAAGGGTTTCGACGTCGAGGGGAGCGTCGTGGCGCAGGCGCCGCCGCACGTGGTCGAAAAGCGCCAGGCGGAGCGGCGCGCGGAAGAGGGCAAGAAGCGGCGCAAGGCGGCGCCCGCGGCGGCCAAGGGCGAAGTGTCGTGGAACCGCGAGACGTTCGAGAAGTTGATCTCGCGGCCGCCCGAAACGCTGCGCTCGCGGTTTCGCATGACGCATGGGATGGTGCTCGACCTGGTGCAGCGCGACGCCGAGCGCGACGACCCTGCGCGCCGCAACTTCGCCGGGCTGCGCGAGCTGATCGCGCACAGCCATGAGGACGAAGCCAGCCGGCGGCGGCTGCTGGGGCACGCGGCGGTGCTGGTGCGGTCGCTGTATCGCGCCGGCATTTTGCACATGGCGCGCGACACGCGGCGGCAGTACCTGTGGGTGGTGGTGGACGCGGAGCTGCAGTGGGATTTTTCGCTGCACCAGTCGCTGGCGCTGTTTCTGATCGAGGCGCTGACGCGGCTGGACTCCCAGGGCGAAACGTACGCCGTCGACGTGGTGAGCCTGGTGGAGTGCGTCCTGGAAGACCCCGAGATCGTGCTGCGGCGCCAGGTGGACAAGCTCAAGCAGGAGCTGATCGCGCGTCTGAAGGCGGACGGCGTGCCCTTCGAGGAGCGCATCGAGCGGCTGGAGGAGGTGGTGCCGCCGCGGCCGCCGCAGCCGCTGGTGGACCTGCTGCACGGCGCGTTCGCGCGCTTTCGCGGCGACCACCCCTGGGTCGGCGGGCGCGACATCCGTCCCAAGTTGATCGGCCGCGAGCTGCTGCACGAATACCTGGGCTTTGGCGATTTCGTCAAGCGCTACGGCCTCGAGCGCAGCGAGGGGGTGCTGCTGCGCTACCTGTCGCAGCTCTACAAGACGCTCAAGCAGAGCGTCCCCGACGCGGCGCGCACGGAGGCGGTGTTCGACGCGATCGGGTTTTTCCGCGCGCTGCTGGAGCGCACGGACGCGAGCCTGCTGGAGGAGTGGGAGGAGATGCTGCATCCCGAGCTGCGGCGCCTGCGCGCGCGGGAGCACGAGGCGGCCGAGGCGATCTGGGTGCGCGAGCTGATCGCCGATCCGCGCGCCTTCGACGCTCGGGTGCGCGCCGAGATGCACCTGCTGGTGCGCACCCTCGCGGCGCGCGACTGGGAGGCCGCCGCGGAGTCGGTGCGGCGGGACGCGGTGGGCGCGGTGTCCGAGGCGGGGGAGGCTGCGGACGGCGGCCAGCAGGGAGGCGCGGCCGTGGCGACGGGGGCGGTCGCGGTGGCGGTGACAGGAGCGGTTACGGAGGGGGAGACGGAAGCGACTGCGGAAGGGGCGACCGGCGGGGCGGCGGAAGCGGCTCCGGCCGATTTGCCGGCGGCGCCGGGGTGGGAGCCGGCGACGGGTGGCGGGTGGGACGCGGAGCGCTTCGAGCGCGACATGGCCCCCTTCTTTGCCGAGTACGGCGAGCTGCTGTTCACCCCCGAGGCGCGCCGCCACCAGCACACTCAGGTGCGGCGCACCGGCGACCGCACCTGGGAGGTGCGGCAGGTCCTGCTCGATCCTCTGGGCGACAACCTGTGGGCGATCCTGGGCGAGATCGACCTGCGTGATCCCCAGGCCCTGGAAGGCCCCCTGGTCCGGCTGCAGCGCATCGGGCCCTAGCGCCCACCAGCCCCCATAGCCGGGCGCAGATCCTTTGGCGCGGCGCCGTAGCGCAGCGGCGGCCGGGCTGCTGCGTGGCGGATCGGGGTCCGCGGCGGCGGGTTCGTGCGTGCGATCATTTTGGTGCTGCGAATATCGGTGACGTTCGACGCATCAATTCTTGATTTGATGGCCGATATTTGTTATTTTGAGCGCTCAAAATTCCAAAAGGAGGGCGCTCATGCGACGGTGGCGAACGGAGAGCTGGAGTGGGCGCGGGTGGGGGCTGGCGGTCCTGGTGGGCGCGCTGGTGGCGTTGCGGCCGTGTGGTGCGGCTGCTGCTGCGGCGGCGGCGCTGGGCGACGCGGAGTGGGGGTGGTTTCAATGCCCCGAACTGTATGCCACCGAGGCCGAGCGCGCGGCGGCGGCGGCGCGCTTCTGGCGCCAGCTGGTGGAGCGGCATCCGGCGTGGAGCCACGACCAGGGGCTGGAGCTGTGGCGCGGTCTGCTGGCGGCCCGCTCGTGCGCGGGGGTGGTGCAGGACAGCCTGGTGGTGACCGGCCGCGCCGCGGAGGGCGCCGCTGCCGAGATCGTGCCCAGCCTGGGAGCGACCGTGCACACCCTGGATGCGGACCAGATCGCGACGCTGCCGCAGGGCGACGACGCGCCCTTCCAGCAGGTGCTGCTGCGCAATCCCGGCGTGGTCCAGGACTCCTTCGGCGAGGTGCACGTGCGCGGCGAGCATGGCAACGTGCAGTACCGGATCGACGGCATCCTGCTGCCGGAAAGCCTCAATGGCTTCGCGCAGGAGGTGGACACCCGTTTCGTGGAGTCGGTCACCCTGACCGACGGGTCGCTGCCGGCCGAGTTCGGCTTTCGCAATTCCGGCGTCATCGACGTCACTACCAAGTCGGGCGACACGCTGCGCGGCGGTGAGGCGGGGATCCACGGCGGCAGCCATGGTGTGCTGCAGCCGAGCGTGCAGGCGGGAAACAGCAGCGGCCCCCTGTCCTGGTATGGGTCGGGGTCGTTCAAGCAGACCGACCTGGGCGTCGAGGGTCCCACCGCCAGTGCCGCGCCGCTGCACGACGCCTCGGACCAGGGCCGGGCCTTCGGCGCCGTCGCCTGGCAGCCCGACCCGTCGCAGCGCCTGAGCCTGCTGGCCAGCGCGGCTGCCGCCGAGTACCAGATCCCCGACGTGGCGGGCCGGCTGCCTGGCTACGCGGTCGCGGGCGCCGGCGCGCCCGATGATTCGGCGGCGCTCAACGACCGGCAGCGCGAGACGGATGCCTATGCCGTCGTCGCGTGGCAGCGGACCGACGGCGACCTGCATTACCAGGTTGCCGCCTTCAGCCGCCACGGCCGCATCGCGTTCACTCCCGACCAGGCTGGCGACCTGGCGTTCAGCGGCGTGGCCAGCCGGGTGGACGAGAGCTTCCTGTCGGATGGCGTGCAGCTGGATGCGTCCCATCCGTGGGGCGAAAGCAACACCGTGCGGGCCGGCGCCCTGGTCACCCGCGAGACCGCGGCGCGCGACACCGATTCGGCGGTCTTTGCCGCCGGCGCCGACGGGCGGCAGCTGTCCACCACGCCGATCGACCTGGCGGATGCGCAGGGGCTGCACGGTTTGCTTGCGGGCGGCTACCTGCAGGACGAATGGCACGCCGCCGTGCCGCTGACGGTCAATGCCGGGGTGCGCTTCGACCTGGATCGCGCGGTGCTGCACGAAAGCCAGCTTTCGCCGCGGCTGAACGGGGTCTGGCAGGTCGACCCGGCAACCGCCGCCCACGCCGGCTATGCGCGCTACTTCACGCCGCCCAGCCTGCAGTACGTGCCGCCCGCGAGCGTCGCCCTGTTTGCCGGCACCACCAACGCGCCGCAGACGTTGGCCGATTCGCCGCCGCGCGCCGAGCGCTCGGACTACTACGACGCCGGTGTGACCCGGCGCCTGGCGCCGGGCTGGCAGGTGAGCCTGGACGCTTTCGACAAGGCGGCCCGACACCTCATCGACCTGGGCCAGTTCGGCAACGCCATCATCCTGGCCCCCTTCAACTATCGCGTCGGTCGCGTGCACGGCGCGGAGCTTGCGACCACGGCGCACGCGGGCGGCCTGGCGCTGTACGCCAACGGTGCGTACGTCTTCACGCAGGCGCGCGACATCGATTCGGCCCAGTTCGAGTTCCCGGTGGCGGAGCTGGCCTACGTCGCCGGCCACGACATCCGCCTGGACCACGAAGGCGAGGTGGCGGCGTCCGCCGGCGCTTCCTATGGCTGGCAGGGAACCCGCGCGTTCCTCGACGTGCTCTACTGCAGCGGGCTGCGGCGCGGCTTCGCCAACCTGTACAAGCTGCCGGCGTACTACCCGCTGGACGTGGGCGTCGAGCGCACCATGGCGGTGGCCGCCACCGGCTTGGCGGTCAAGGTGCGCCTCGACCTGCTCAATGTGCTGGACCAGGTCTACCAGCTGCGGGATGGCACCGGCATCGGCATCGCCGCGTCCCAGTATGGCCCTCGGCGCAGCCTTTATGGGGGTGTCGCCGTGCTGTTTTGAGCCTGGGTGCCGGTCATCCGGCGAGCGGCGGGGCGGCGGCGGGTGTGGGCTGCCGGCGGCGGCCGAAGGGGCGGGCGAGCTCGGCCACGGCGCCGGCGAGGACCATGACCAGGGGCGCCGCGCCCTGGAGGAGCAGGCGGTCCCAGGTGAGCTGTGCGGCAAAGGCGGGGACCGGGTGGATGGAGTAGGCCGCCAGGCCGATCGCGGCCGGCGCCGCCGCCGCCAGCAGCAGGCGGCGATGCAGCGGATGGCGCAGCGTACGCCACCCGGCCGCCAGGAGCGCCAGCGCCAGCCACCAGAAGCCGCCCCAGGTGGCCCAGCGGGTCGTGTGCTCGACCAGGACCGGAGCGGCGCGGCGCAGGTTGAGCCAGACGTGGGACCAGGCGTGGCCGGTCGCGATCAGGTCGGGATAGTCCTCGTCCTGGCGATTGACGATGCCCAGGCGCCACGCATCGAGCAGAGCCAGGGCGGCGGCCAGCGGCAGCGCCGCCGCGACTGCCCGGCGCAGGCGCGCCGACACCCGCGCGCCGCCGGCGACCGGGGCGGGCGGCTTGCGGGCGGCGCGCCAGCCCAGGGCAAGGGGCACCAGGGCCAACAGGGCGCCTTCGTTCTTGGTCAGCGCCATCGCGGCCAGCAGCAGGCCCGTCGCGAGTGCATCGCTCGCGCGCGGGCGCGGGCCGAGCGCCAGCGTGAGGGCGGCGGCGTAGAAACAGGCGAGCGGCAGATCGCTGTAGGCGGTGGTCGGGCCGCCGGCACCGAGCGACATGAACGGCGTGACCGCCAGGGCGAGGGCCGCCAGGGCGGCGGCGGCGCTGCCGGCGGTGCGGCGCGCGCCGTCCCAGATGATCAGGAGGAGCGCCGGCAGAAAAGCGGCGTAGAGCGCGCGCACGCCGTGGGAGTCGGGATCGCCGTGAAAGGCTTCCAGCACGGCCACCTGCGCCAGGGGCAGCAGCAGCGGATATTGCGGATGGGTCACGTACCAGGGAGCTTCGCGCAGCACCGGCGCGTCCACCGTGCCGGCCTGCCGCACGTAGCGCGCCTGCATGGCCCAGGTCATGCGGCCGTCCCAATCGCTGACCGGGTTGCTGACCGCTTCGGCAAAGGCCGCCAGGCTGAGGATCGCCGCCAGCAGCGCACAGGCGATGGCGATCCAGCGCCCGGCCTGCGCGCACCAGCCGGTGGCGGTGGGGGCGCCCGCGTGCGGTTCGTCGCGGGCGGAGCGCGGGGCGCCGGCGGCGGCCACGTGCCCGGCGGTGCGCCGCCGGACTGCTGCCGCGGCAAGGCCCGCCAGGGTCGGCGCCGCGGCCGCACACCAGATCGCCGGCGGCCGCAGCGGGACCGCGAAGAGGTGGGACAGCGCGAAGAGCGAGCCCGACACGCATCCGATGCCGAGCAGGTAGCCGTAAGCGGCGCGCGCTGCCGGCGGCTTGGCGCGCACGGTGGCAAAGAGCTCCGTCAGGCCGTAGCCCGGCACGGCGAACAACGCCACGGCACCAACGCCGCCGGCGATCTCAGCGGACATCGGCGTTGGCGGCGGCGTGCGGCGTGCCGGGAGGCGGCCCACAAGCCGCGGTCGCCATTGCTGTTGCCGCGGCGGTTGCGCCGGTCGCGTCGGGGGAGCCCGGCGCGGACGGCGCCAGGCTGCCGATCCGCGCCGCAAACGTGCGCCGGTCGAGGACGCTTGCCGGGGCCTGCGAACAGGCGATGACGACCTGTTGGAAATCCGCCGGCAAGAGGCGGTCCAGGCGGTCCCAGGCGGCGGCCGTCAGGTGATTGAGCTGCCCCAGATAGACCGCGCGCCGCGGCGCCAGGTCATAGCGCACCCAATAGATGGCGCCGGTGCCCGGACTGTCGCCAGCCACGAGCAGATATGGCCGATCCACCGGCAGCGCCCGGCGCAGCTGGTCGATCGCCTGGCAGTAGGGGGTGCCGAACAGGCGCGCGCACGCTGCCGCGGTGCTTTCGCCGGCGACCTGTCGCGGCAGGCTGAGCAGATACCTGGCGATACTGGCAGTGCGCGGTGCGTTGAGGGCGAAATACACGCCCAGCAACGCCAACGCCAGCAGGCGGCTGCAGCGTTCGACCGCCGCGGCGGGCCGTTCCATTTTCAGCTGGCCGGCCATGCGCACGGCGGAAGCGTTTCGATTGCCGCCGCCAGCTTGCGGCAAGCACGGTGGCAGCGGGGGGGCACGGTCGGATCATACCGCCAACGAACGCACCCGGCCGTAACGGGTCGGGGCGTCGGTCCCCATGAAGGGCTACGGAAACTGGCTATCGAGGAAGGCGAGGTCCTGCTGGTCGAGAGGACGAATCGGGACCCTTTTTGTCGGTACTCCAAGCCGGGGATCTGGTGTCCAGGTCGCGCTTGGAAGCACGAGACGCCTTGTCTCTGCCGCGCGCCGATAAGCTTCGGCATGGCCCAAGGGACCCAAGGACAGATGCTCGATCGGTGAAGTCTGGAAAGGCGTCTGCAACGTTCAGATCGCCCAGGGCAGCCCAAAAGTGGGCGACCCCCTTGAACTCCGGCCATGCCTTCTCTATCAGGCTCTCACTGGCGGCGAACTTCTTCCGCTTTGCGATGTGAGCCAGCAACGCCCTCGCGCGTTCGATGGTGCCGTGGCGGTGATGATGCTTGGCTAAGGGCAGCAGGATCAGCAGGACCTGGCCGGCGGCTATGCCTCTTCTGGAGTGCACAAATCCATCCTCGTAGATGCGGCGAGGGGGAAGCGCCGCCGTCCAGAGGGGACCGATGCATCCGTGAAGATCCCGAAGCAGCGGCGGCTTCGCGCCAGCATCGAGGTAGGTCACGTACTGATGGGCCATGGCGGAGGCGAACCATAGCCGGCGGCGGTCTGCGTCCAGCGGATAGGTCATCGCGGCGAGGATGCTTAGTAGAGGGTCGGTGAGGGCGAAGAACGAGCCTGTTATCGGAGCCTCGATGACCGGCATGCACACCCCCGCCAGGCGCCCGCAGGTTGGACCAACGGCGCGGCAGCCGGTGCGGGAACCGGGGTTCGGGGATCAGTCTAGCCGCGCTTGAGGGGGTATTTTAGCAGTACAATCGAGGATGCAGCAGCGGCGGCCTGCTCAGCGTCAAGCAGGAGCAGCAAGCTTGTAGGCGCAGATGATGATCTTAGCGCTACGTCATCGCCGCACCAGGAAACCCCTGCCGGTGGTGCTCCAACCCCTCTCCCGAAGGAGAGGGGTTTTCGAGGAGGAGGAGGTGCCGCTGGCGAATCGGCTAGCCGTGCAGGTACGTGGTGGCGCTGTAGTGCAAGGCGAAAGTCGGGCATGGCACGCTCGCCCCACCAGCGACTTCGTCCACTTGGCGCGATCCTAGTGGGAGCAGCGTCTCTTTGTTGATCCTCATCTTCTTGATCGCGAGCTTCTGCTTCTTCATCTCGATACTCCTTTCCTCGGCCCTTGTTGTGGGCGAGATTGGTTTTACATATATAACGGGTGCGCGAGACCACGGGAATAGAGCCCGCGCCCGCGGGCTGACCGTTCTGGCAGCACAACTGAGGAGAGTCGCCACACCGCCGGTAGTGAGCCATTACTCGTGCGCATGGGAAGTTGGCGGGGCTTCATTGCGGCTGGGGATGGGCGCAGGTGCGCGGTACAGAGCGGACAGTAGATGACATCCGGCTGTGTTCCGGCATGTGCGAGGTTGCCTCCGGGTCCAGGCGGGTAGGCGTCGTCTCTGGGCATGGCTCCCTCCTTCGGAATAGGTCAGGCTATCAGCTCCTCGCTCACCAAGCGCTGCGCCGCCGCGAGCAGGTCTGCCACGCTCCATGGGCTGCGGGAGATCCCCGCTGCCATCGCGGGCGTCATGCGGATGCTCTTGTGGAACTTGCAAAAATTGTATTAGACGAAGGACAGGGCCAGCGCCGGGGCGTCGCTGCCCGTCAGTGCGGGCGGGGCAGGAAGCAGGCCAGGTCGCGGCTGACGGTGATCTCGGTTTCGGCCAGGGCGGCGGCGCGCTGGCGCTCGCGGTCGCGGCCGCCGCGGTAGGTGGCGGCAAGCAGATCCTGGAGCGCCGCCGGGGGGAGGCGCAGGCGGGTGGTTGCGGTGGCTTGGTGGACCAGCTCGAAAGACGCATCCAGGGTGGCGACGGTGGCGGCAAGACGGGGGCGCAACCGCCCTTCGCCGAGCACCGCCTGGCGCAGCTCGATCAGGTCGTCGGCGCCGGGCACGGCGACCAGCAGCCAAGCGGAGCGCCGCGTCGCGGCGTCATCGCTGGCGCCGGTGCTGGGTGTGATGGCAGGCGACAGGCCGGGGGCGAGCACGCGGCGGAGCTCCGGCGGATTGAGGTGCGCGGTCAGCACCATGGCCAGGTCGAAGCTGCCGTCGGCGTAGGGGAGGAACCGGTCGGCATTGGCGACCACCCAGGTTGCCGCCGGGTAGCGCCTGGCGGCAAGGTCGACGGCGGCGGCGGCAAGGTCCAGGCCGTGCGCCTCGACGTGGAGCGGGAGGTCGCCAGGGCTGGCGCTGCCGGGGGTGTCGCCGCGCCGGATGCCGCGGCTGGTGGCGTTCGCGGCGGCGGTGGCGGCGCTGGCGGCGGCGCTGGCGGCGGCGAGGTAGAAGCCTTCGCCGCAGCCGACGTCAAGCACGGAGCGCGGCGGCGGCAGGCCCATCGCTTCCATCGCGGTGGCGGCCTGCAGCAGGTGCGGCACCAGCCAATCGCCGTGGCCGGCATCGAAAAGGCGGCGGCGTGCCGCCACGGCCGCGGCGGAGTCGCCCGGATGCCGGGAGCGGCTGTCCTGCGGTTGGAGCAGATTGCAGTAGCCGCTGCGTGCCAAGTCGAAGCGGTGGCCCGCGGGGCAGGCCATCCAGCGCTCGCCGCGGGCCAGCGGCCGGCGACAGCCGCGCACCGGGCATAGCAACGTCACCACGCGTGGGGGCTCTACGGCCGGCCGGCGCGCAGGAAGAGCGGCCAGGCGATGCGGCGGACGGCGACCGGATCGCCCCAGGCGGCGGCGAGCTCATCCTGCAGGAGCTTGACCGGATCGCGCCCCGTCGCGGCCTGGTAGCGGCGCACCGAAGACCAGGTGCCGAAATAGTGCAGCAGCTGGCCGAGGTCCCAGTGCGCCTCGATTTCGAGCGACGGCGCGGCGACTTCCGCAAAGGGGAATGGGATGGTGCGGTAGCGCTCGTCGACCCAGCGCCTCTCCGGCGGCCAATAGGTGCCGACGATCTGCTGCGACAGGCGATCGATCAAGCGGTCGAGGGCCGGGGTGATGCGCGCCAGGTCGTAGGTGACCGCGGCGATCGCGCCGCCGGGGGCCAGGACGCGGCGCGCTTCGACGTAGAAGAGATCGAAGTCGAACCAGTGCAGCGCCTGGGCGACGCACACCAGGTCGACGGTGTGATCGGCGGCGCCGGTGGCTTCGGCGCGAGCCTGCCGGTAGGTGACTCGCGGATGGGGCCAGGCGTTGGCCAGCTGCTCGGCGCTGGCGTCGAGCGCGAGCACGCGATCGAAACGCTCCGCCAGCCCGAGCGCCGCCTGGCCGTTGCCGGTGGCGCAGTCCATGGCCAGCGACCGCCGCTCCGGGAGCGTGGCGAGGAAATCGAACAGTGGAGCCGGGTAGGTGGGGCGGAAGGCGGCATAGTCGGCCGCATGGCCGGAGAAGTGATCCTTGAAGCGCGCCGTGGTGCCGGCGGGTGCGTCCGGCGCCTCCGGTTGATCGCGGTCGGTCGTCATCGGGCGGTAATGCGGATCGTGCGTGCCGCCGAGCAGGCCCGCCCCGGAAGCTTGCGCGGTCGTGTTCCGGGGCGGGCCGCTCAGGGCGTGGGGGCGGCGCCTACTTGGCGACGCGGAAGGCCTTGGTCGCGACCGACTTGCCGTCGAGCAGGATTTCGACCTTGTAGTCGCCGGCCGGCCAGCCATCGGGCTTCGAGGCATGGAATTCGGTCCAGGCGTCGCCGGTGGGGCTGATGGCCTGGGTGTCTTCCTTGACCGGCTTGTCGGCGCCGCTCTTGCCGACGAAGCTCCACTTGGCGGTGAGGTTGGCGGTGGTCGCGGCACCGGTGGTGCCGACCGAGGCGTAGAAGGTATCGCCCTTGGCAAAGGTATCGGCTTCGGCCGGGACCTTCTTGTCAGCGCCGACGCTCTTGCCGATCGACAGCGACACGACGGTCAGCGGCGCGGCGGCTGGAGCGGCCGGTGCGGGTGCGGCGGCGGGCGTGGGTGCGGGCGCCGGAGCGGGAGGCGGCGGCTCTTCCTTGTGGCAGGCAGCGAGCGGTGCCAGGGCGAGCAGGGCAGCCAGGGGCAACATCCGAAGGGCGCGGGTCGAAGCGTTCATGGGTCGTCCTCTCCGTTGACAGATTTCAGTCGGGGATGATGAGCTGCTGCCCCGGGTGGATGAGATCAGGGTTCTTGATGGTGTCTTTGTTGGCTTCGTAGATCTTTTGCCACAGGTTGGCATTGCCGTACTGCTGGTGGGCGATCTTGGACAGCGTGTCGCCGGCCGCCACGGTATAGGTTTTGGGTGCCGGGGGCGCGGCGTCGGGCGCCGGATCTGCCGGTGCCGTGGACGAGCTGCCGGATACCACGTTGGAGAAATCCGGATCGTCATCCGGCGTCTGCGGAGTGTCGGGTGCCATGGTTCCCTCCTGGATTGCTGCCGGCGCCTGCCGCCACCGATCAGCCTTCGGGGTGTGCGCCGTGAGCTGTATTTAAGGATCAACGATACAAGCGGCGCGATTATAGCACCCGCGATGGCTAGCGCCCCGCACCATCCATGCTCTGCACTAGGCGCCGACGCGCGCGATCGGCGCGTTGAAGCGCACGGCGATGCGCAGGACCAGCATCACCGCGATCACGCCCAGGGCGAGCGTGATGCCCCACCAGAGCCCGCGCGGGCCAAGGTGGGAGCTGAACGCCAGGATGCAGCCGATGGGCAGCGCGAGCAGCCAATAGCCGAGCAGGGCGGTGGCGGCGGGAACCGCGGTGTCCGCGGCGCCGCGCAGTATTCCCGCGCTGACCACCTGCGTGCCGTCGAACACCTGGAACACGGCGGCGATGGGCAGCAGCGAGGCGGCGACCGCGATCACCTGCGGATCGTTGCTGAACAGCGCCGCGAGCTGGCGGGGGAAGGTGCCAAACGCGACGGCAAACAGCGCCATCAGGCCTGCGCCCAAGCCCAGACACACGGCCGCGGTGCGCCGCGCCGCCGGCATGTCGGCCGCCCCGATGGCATTGCCGATCCGGGTCGCGGCGGCGCCGCCGATCCCGAGCGGCACCATGAACGACAACGCGGACAGCATGATCGCGATCTCGTGGCCGGCCAGGGTCGCGGCGCCCAGCCGGCCCATCAGCAGGGCGATGGCCATGAAGAACGAAAGCTCGAGCGTCATGTGAAATCCGATCGGCACGCCGATGCGCAGCAGCTGCACGATATCGCCCCATGCCTCGCCCAGCCGCGCGCGCACGCGGGCCGCCGGGAGCCGCGGCGCCGCCGCCATCAAAACCAGCAGCATCACCCAGCGCGCCGCCGAGGTGGCGTAGGCCGAGCCGGATACGCCGAGCGCCGGGCAGCCCCAGAGGCCGAAGATGAGGGCGTAATTGCCCAGCGCGTTGACCAGGTTGCCGACGGCGACCGCCGCCAGCGCGGGCCATACGATCCCCATGGCTTGCAGGCTCTGCCGCTGCACGTAGAAGAGCAGGTACGGGAGGTTGCCGAAAATCAGCACACGGAGGTAGGTGGTCGCGTCGGTCACCACCCCCGCCGGCTCGCCCAGAGCGCGCAGCAGCGGGGACACGTCGAGCATCGCCGCCGACAGCGGCAGGGCCAGCAAGACCGCCAGCAGCAGCCCGCGCCGCCAATGGCGGCCGATCGCCGCGCGATCGCCGGCGCCGTGCGCCTGCGCCACCAGCGGATCGAGCGCCCCCAGCGTGCCGGCGCCAAACACCAGCAGCGACATGCTGACGATGTGACCGATCGCGCACGCCGCCAAGGCTCGCGCCGAAAGGTGGCCGAGCATCGTGGTATCCACCGTGCCCATCAGCATGAGGCCCAGCTGCACGGTCACTACCGGCAGCGCCAGGCGCGCCGAGCCCCGCACCTCGGTCCAGATCCTGCCCTCGCCGGCAGTGCTGCCCCAGTCTCCTCCGATCGCCAAGTTCTGTCGCCTCCCGCGGTGCGCTCCGTGGCCCTGATGGCTTCCAACTATAGACGGCCCTGGTGCCCCGGATCGCGAGGCATGCTCGCGGCGCCCCGGCGGCGGTGCTCCCAGGTGGGGGCCGGCGGCGGTACGATAGCGAGTGGTGTCCGATCGCGGTGAGTCCTGGCCAACCCTTGCCGCGCTGGTGCGGGCATTGGTGCCCGGCACCAGCTGGGAGCAGGCGCGGGTGTTGTGCCGCGCGGGCCGGGTGCTGGTCGGCGGCAGCCCGTTGGTCGATCCGGCAGCGCGACCCGACCCCGCCAGCCGGATCGAAGTGCTGGCGGAGGGCGCCCGGCCGCCGGCCGCGGCGCATCCGTTGGTGGGGGAGGCGCGGCAGGCGAAATCACAAAGCCTGGTGGTGTACGCGGATGCCGACGTGGTGGTGGTGCGCAAGCCGGCGGGAATCCTCACCGTCCCCTTCGAGCGCGGCGACCGCGACACGCTGCTCGACCTGACCCGCGTCGCGCTGCGCCGCCGCGAATCCGCCGCACGCGCGCCCCGGTTCGATCCCGCCGATGCCGCCGATGCGTCGATCGCCGCCGCCGGAAGCCGCGATCCGCGCGGCAACCCGCCGCCTTCGCGCCGCGGCGGCTTCAGTCCGACCTTGCGAGCGGTGCAGCGTCTGGACCGCGACACCTCGGGGCTGCTGGTCTTTGCGCGCACCGTCGCCGCGCAGCGGCACCTGCAGCAACAGCTGGCGGAGCGCCTGGTGACGCGTCGCTACCAGGCGCTGGCGCACGGGCGGGTCGAGGACGCGACCTTCGATACCTGGCTGGTCGCGGATCGCGGCGACGGCCTGCGGGGTTCGCTGGCGGCACCGCCACCGCAGCGGCAGCAGGATTGGGCGCGGCTGGCGCCGCCGGAGGGCGCCCGGCAGGCGGTGACGCTGGTGCGCGTGCTGGCGGCGCTGCGTGGTGCCACCCACGTCGCGTGTCAGCTTGAGACCGGCCGCCAACACCAGATCCGCATCCACCTCGCCGAAGCCGGTCATCCTCTGCTGGGCGAGAACGTCTACATCCGCGACTACCGCGGCCCCCGCATCGCCGCGCCGCGCCCCATGCTGCACGCCGCGGTGCTGGGCTTCCAGCATCCGCGCGACGGCCGCCGCCTGCACTTCGAAGATCCGCCTCCCGCCGACTTCGTCGAGCTGCTCGGACGGCTGCGCCTGCGACCCGCCCGGCCTTGACGCGGCGATCGGGGCGAGCCGGCGATCCGGCGATCCGGCGATCCGGCGAGCCTGGGATCGATCCCGACTGGAGGCACCGCCGCGCGGAGCGCACGGCTTCACGCGTGCGGCCGATTGACGAAGCAAGGGGTGTTTTCCGTCTATCAGGGTGAATGCTGGCCCACGCTTCGACTGCCACCCCTTGGGGGATTGAGGCCCAGCTGGTGCTGGTGGAGGTGGACGTCCATCAAGGCCTGCCGATGATGCACATCGTCGGCTTGCCGGACGCTGCGGTGCGGGAAAGCCGCGAGCGCGTGCAGACGGCGGTCCGCAACTGCGGCTTTCATCGGGAGGCGCGGGCGGTCACGATCAACCTGGCGCCCGCCGATTTGCGCAAGGAGGGCAATCACCTCGATCTGGCGATCGCCCTGGCGCTCCTCGCCAGCGAGGGACATCTGCCGCAGGACGCGCTGGGCGATCGGCTGTTCTGCGGCGAGCTGGGTCTGGACGGCGCGGTGCGGCCGATTCGCGGCGGCCTCGCCATCGCCGATCTGGGCGCGCGTCTGGGGGTCCGCGAGATCCTGCTGCCGGCGGCGAATGCCGGCGAAGCGTCGGCGCTGGAAGCCGTGCGGGTCATCGCCGTGCGCACCTTGACCGAGGCCGTGCATCACCTGCTCGGCAGCGCCCCGCTGCCAGCCGCCGCAGCGCCGCGGCGCATCGATCGAGGGACCATGCCGCGTCACCGCGCGGGCGGCAATGGCGCCGCGGTGGGCTCCCCTGGCACGCCGCCGCCCGTCGCCCGCCCCGACCTGGCCGACGTGCAGGGTCAGGCGGCCGCCAAGCGCGCCCTTGAGGTCGCGGCGGCCGGCGGCCACAACCTGCTGCTGCTCGGCCCTCCAGGTTCCGGCAAGACCATGCTGGCGCGCTGCCTGCCGGCGCTGCTGCCGCCGCTGACGCAAGCCGAAGCCATCGAGGTCACCAAGATCCACTCCCTGGCCGCGGAATCCCCGCCCACGCACCTGATGCACGAGCGCCCCTTCCGCAGTCCCCACACCAGCACCAGCACCGCGGGCCTGGTCGGTGGTGGCAACCCGCCGCGGCCGGGGGAAGCCAGCCTTGCCCACCACGGCGTCCTCTTCCTGGACGAGCTGCCCGAGTTCCGCCGCGACACCCTGGAAGCTCTGCGCCAACCGCTTGAGGAAGGTTTTGTCACCATCGTCCGCGCCGGCGCATGCCTCACCTTCCCAGCCCGTTTCTCGCTGCTTGCCGCGCTTAACCTGTGTCCGTGCGGCCATCTGGGAGATCCCCGTCACCGCTGTTCGTGCCCGTCGCCGGCCATCGAGCGCTACCGCAGCCGCATCTCGGGACCGCTGCTCGACCGCATCGACCTGCACCTTGAGGTCACTCCCCCCAGCATTCACGAGCTGCGCGGCGGCGCCGGCGAAACGTCGACCACCGTCGCTCGCCGCATCGCCGCCGCGCGCGACCGCCAGATCGCCCGCTTCGGCGTCACCAGCCCCTTTCCGGTCAACGCCGCCATGGATCGCGAACAGCTGCGCCGGCACTGCCATCTGGACCCCGCCAGCCAGGAGCTCCTGGACGAAGCCTTCCTGACGCTCGGTCTGTCCGTGCGCGCTCTGGACCGCGTTCTAAGAGTCGCGCGCACCATCGCCGACCTGGACGCCGCGCCCGACATCCAAGCCGCGCACCTGGCCGAAGCCATCCAATATCGCGTCCTGGACCGCCGCTTTCTGGGTTGAACTGCGGAGCCAGTGCCGGCGCCGGGTGGGGCCACACCACGCAAGCCGTACGGCCCCACGCGGGGCCGCCCACGGCCCGTCCGTCGTGCCGGGCCGCCTGGAGGGACGTGGGCGAAAGCCCATGGATTCAACGCAGTGCGGCTTGCCTCGCCAGCTGCGCGCCGATCTCCAGCACAGCGGCCAGCAGGGCGTCGAAGTCAGAGCGCCGGCTACGGTGGTTGACGTTGGCCACGCGCAGGGCGTAGCAGCCGTCGATCTCGGTGCCCGATGGCGCCGCGACGCCCGTCTCCTGGAGCCGCAGCAGCAGCTCCGCGTTGAGTGTGTTGAGCGCATTGTGGGCGTCGTCCGGCGCGACGGTAGCGGGCCGGTAGCGGAAGCACACCACGTTCAGCGGCACCGGCGCCAGCAGCTCCAGGTCTGGGTGCGCCGCGATGCCCGCCGCCAGGTAGGCTGCCTGCTCCACGTTCTGCTCGATGATGCGGGCAAGGCGCGCCATGCCGTGGGCTTTCCACGACAGCCAGACCTTGAGCGCGCGAAAGCCCCGCGTCAGCTCGATGCCGCGGTCGGCAAACGGCAGTCCGCCGGCAATCACGCCGCGCGTCGACGGGGCGAGGTAGCGAGCCGTCATCGCGAAGGCGGCCCGATGCAGCTCGGCGTCGCGGATCAGCACACAGGCGCATTCGAACGGCAGCGATCCCCACTTGTGAAGATCGAAGCCGAGCGAGTCCGCTCGCTCGATGCCGCGGACCAGGTGGCCCAGGTGGGGAGAGAGGCGGGCCAGGGCACCGAAGGCACCATCGACGTGGAACCAGAGCCGCTCGACACGGCACAGCTCGGCCAGGGCATCAAGGTCGTCGATGGCGCCGGTGTTCACCGTGCCGGCGGTGCCGGCGATGCAGCATGGCAGGTGTCCCGCGGCACGGTCCGCCGCCACCGCGGCGGCAAGAGCCGCGACGTCGATGCGCCCCTGGGAATCCGTCTCCACCAGGCGCAGGGCCGAGCTGCCCAGGCCCAGTACCTCCACCGCCCGCGCCGCCCAGCCATGGATCTCCGTCGATCCATAGATCCGCAACCGCCGGCTCAGCGCCTGGACCCCGTCCCGCCGCACGTCGCAGCCGGCGGAAAGCGCCGCTGCATGCCGCGCCACGGCCAGGCCGAGCAGGTTGGCCATCGTGCCGCCGGACACCAGCAAGCCGCTGGCCGCCGCCGGAAACCCCATGATCTCCGCGCACCACGCCAGCACCTGATCCTCGACCCGAGCCGGCGCCTGGTTGAAGCCCGCCATGTGAGGATTCAACCCCGCCGCCAGCATCTCGGCCATCATCCCCAGCGGCGTGCCGTTGCCCTGCACCCACCCCCAGAACCGGGGATGCAGATTGCCGTTCGGATAGGGCAGGACTCGCTCGACAAACTCCTCATACGCCGCCGCCGCGCCCACCCCCACCACCGGCACTGGCTCGTCAAACGAAGCCGCCACCGCCGCCGGCATCTGCCGCCAAGCCGGCTCGCCCGGCAGCCCCTCCAGCCGCCCCAGCATGTCATCCACCATCCTGTGGGCCAGTTGGCGAAACGCCGCCCATTCGGCAGGGTCCCGTGGGTCGAACGTCTCTTCCGGGCTCGCGCTCCTCACGCCCACCTCTGCGCAAACCCCTTCGTCATCCCCTTCGTCATCCCCTTTACCAGCCCTCTCGCTCATGGCTCCCTCCTGGCGGATGCAGCGCATTCTGCCGCCGGAACCGTGCCCAGCGCTATCCGCTTCTTGCGCTGGTTGTGCACTCGCTGACCTCGGGCCCTTCATCGCAGCGCCAGCACTTGACCCACGCCGGCCAGCGACCCTCGTGCAGGTCGTTCAGGAACCGCTAGCAAGCCCCCCCGCGTTGTGGCACGTCGATTTCGCAGAAGGTTCGGCTTGCCGACGTAGCGGGCGAACCGGCACTCCGGATTCACCTGCGCGATGCTCGCAGTGTCGAGTGGGAGGCGATCTCTCAGGTCCAGGAAACGTTCATCTCATTCAAGCTGGCTCCGGAAGCCGCGAGTAGCATCTTTACCCTACTTTCCGAGGACTCTAAATCTGAACCTATTCGATTGGCCTTTCTGCACCCGCAGATCGAGTCGGTTCGCAGGACACTTCAACCGAGGGAACTAACCGAGCGCGACGCTAATTGCTGGCGGTGCAGGGTAGGGCGGAGGTGTCCTGGATTGGGGGGGCGGCGGTGTTTGGAGGATTGGTGTAGGTGGTGAAGTTGCCGGTCTGGGTGTCGAGGAGTTGCAGGGTGAAGGCAACGTTGGTGTCGGCGGCGGCGAAGAGCCAGAAGCGGTTGTTGACGGCACAGCCGTCCAGGATCTTGACCAGCAGTTCCGGGTTGCCGGGAGCGAAGAACCAGAAGAGGCCGCCCTGGGCTATGCCCAGGCTCTTGAGGGGGATCGGAGTGGCGCTTCCCGATTGGGCGGCGGAGGTGAAGGCCGCGGTGATGGCGAAGCGGCTGTCGCCGGGCTGGTGGTCGATGCAAAGGGTGGTCGAGTTGGCGGTGCAGGGTGTCGAAGGGGCGAGGACCGCGGCGATCGGATCGACCCATTGGTAGCCGTTGGTCGCATCCCAATTGACCGACCATGTCATGGCGCCGCGGATGCCGGGCCACAGGGTGGGTGGGTGGAAGATGCCGCAGGCGTTGCCGGTTTGCAGGCAGGCCAACGCTGCCAGGACGACGGCCGACGGGACGTAACCGCTGCCCGCCGCGGGGGTGGCGGGCGTGCCGATGCCGACCTGGTCGGGTCGCAGGCCGTTTTCCAGCTCGGTACAGGCGAGCGCGGTCAGAAAGTCCACGTTGCCTTCGGCGTAGATGTTGCCGTCGCAGCCAGCGGTTGTGCCGGAGTCGTAGTACTGGACGTTGACCACCGTCAGGATGTCCTTGATGCTGAGCGCCAGTTGAAAGTAATCCGTGGTGGTCACGCTCATGTCGTACGTTCCTGGCGCCATCGTGATCAGGACGCCCGGCCTGGCGGTGGCGATCGCCCGCAGACCCAGGCTTAGCGCTGCCGGCGTGATGCCGTGCTCCAGGTCGATGTCCACGCCATCGAAACCGTATTGGTTCATCAGGCCAAGCACGCTGCTGGCGAAGACACCGGCCGCCGCCGAGTCGCTCACCGTGATCGTCCCGTCCGCGCCGCCGACAGAAAGGACGACCTTGCGGCCCTGCGCGTGGAGCACGGCAATATCGCTGATGAACTCCGCGTCGCCGCCATAGCCAAGGTCGGCGGCGTCAAGCTGAAACGCAACCCCGCCGGGAGTCGCCGTCGCACTTGCAAACGCCACCGCCACCAGGTTGTAACCGGGCGGCACGTCGCGCAGTTTGAGCACCGTCGCCCCATTGACAAAGTTCTGCCAATACCCCGTCACCAGGTGAGCCGGCGCACTGCTCGCCGCCGCCGTCGTAGCCGCCATCGCGGCGGTCGCAACCGTTGCCGCGGTCGCCGGCCCTGCCATCGTTGGCGCTGTCGCAGGGGGCGCTGCGGTCGCCGCTGCCGCCGCTCTTGCCGCCATCGCGGCGATCGCAACTGTCGCCGCGGTCGCCGGCCCTGCGATCGCTGGCGCGGTCGCAGGGGGCGCTGCGGTCACCGCTGTTGCCACCATTGCCGCGGTCGCAACTGTCGCCGCGGTCGCCGGCCCTGCCATTGTTGGCGCAGTCGCAGGGGCCGCTGCGGCCGCCGCGGTTGCCAGCGCCGCAGCTGTTGCCACCATCGCCGCGGTTGTAGCCGTTGTCGCCATTGACGACGATCCTCGAAGCGCTATGAGACACGTCGCGATGCAGACGGCAAAGCTACGCGGAATCGCGGTTTGGCGGCGCCGTTCGCCGCGACCGCCGTCGCTCGGCGGCACCTGCCGCTGGAGCCTTGCGCCCTTCAGCGCTACGTGATCCTTCATGCGCTCACCGCTTGGCTGTCCCATGACCCAAAGAGGAATCAATTTTACTGGCGTGCCCCCTTGCGCATCCGTAGCGCCAGGACCTGCCGCCTTGGCCGACCTTTGCGCCGTGGGTGGCGACGGTCGTGCTGCGATGGTCCGGACACTCTGCCATGCCGCTTGCAGCATATCTTGGCAGGCGGACCGCGCGCGCGATGGTGGTGTGGTGATCGAGGGTGAACGGATGGTGGCGAGCAGGCTGTGGTGGTGGACCGAGGTTTTGCGCCTTGCTTGCTGGGTCACCGGTCGACTCCGAAGTCGTAGTAATCGTTGGCGGGGCCGAGGAGGAGTGCATATTCGCCTGGTGGCAGCGGCGCCAGGGGGCGGACACGAAAGCGGGCTTGGCGGCGGCTTCCGGCGGCGTCGGGCGGCTGCTGCTGGATGGCGAGGTGGATGGGATCTTCGGCTTGACGAAAGTGCCAGGATCTGGCCTGGGACGGATCGGCGGGCCTTTTCAGCTCGCGCCGGCCGGCAAAGGCATCGAGCCGGAACAGGACGATCGCGCTGGGGATGGAAAGGTCGGTCGGGTAGGTTGCCTCGAACGTTGGCGTCGGGGTGGCAACGCGCACGGCGGCGCGCGGCCCGGGGAACACGCTGGTGGTGGTCCTGGCGAGGCCGGGAAGCATGGCCTTGAGGGCGCTGGGACCGATCAAGATGCAGGCTGCCCTTTGCATGCGCTGCTCGCGCCCGGGCAGCCGCAGGCCGTCATCCCGGATGAGCTTCAGTCCCGGCTGGCCGTCACTTTCGGCGGCATGGGCTGCGGCTGCCGTCGCTTCCTCCGAGTCTTGTACGGCGGTCGTTTGGGCACCTGCGGCACGCAGCATCGCGGCGAGCACGGAGTCGCCGATGCCGGCGTTCTTGAGGGCGATGAGGGCTTCGGGCGTGGTCGTGAAGCGAGCCGGGGTGTGCTCGATGGCGACAACGATCAAGTCGTCCCCCAGATTCGCCTTTTTCATCGCCACGATGTCCTGGTTGTGCAGCGCCTTGGCGCCCGGCGGTTCGTGACAGCTGTCGGGCGAGATCGCCCGGCCGTCGGCCAGTCGCACGGTGAGTGGGGCGGGCGGCGCTGCAGGCGCCGTCAAGACCCCCGGCGCCCAAAGCGCAGCCATCCGCGCCGGTGTCGCCGAGGCCAGTGGCGTCGCTGGTGTGCCTGGTGCCCACGGGGTTGCGGGCGTTGGCGGCGCGGCTGCGGATGGGCGCCCGGTTTGGGCGCTGATTGCCAGGGCGGTGGCGGCGGCCAGGGCCATGACGCGGGTCTTGCGGAGGCGCCGGCGGGGCGCTTGGAGGGTCAGCTTGGCGGTGGCCTGGGCGCGCGAGAATTTGGCGATGGCCGACGAGGGCAGGGTGGAGATCTTGTCGGGAGTCAGCTTGCCGGTGGTGACGCGGCTGGTCTGCCTGCCGTGTTTTGGTTTGCGGCCCGCGGTCCCTGGCAGCCGGCGCGGCCCCGCGGCGAGTCGCGTCTTGATTGGGTTTGCCGGCAGCGTCACAGGGCGGGCAGTGGCTGCAGGCTGGGGGCTGGGGTTGTGGGCCGGCGCCGGCGGGGGCGCCTTTTTCATGGCGTGTGCCTTGGTCCCTGTCAGAGCCTTTGGCGTCGACGGGGGCATCCTCTTTGGAGCCGTCCGGGGCCTTGTGCGGGGCATCGCCTGGGCCATGGTCGGCGCCAGCATCCTGGCGAGGAACCGTTTGAGCTTTGTGGCCGAGGTGCTGGCGGGGCTTGCGGCTGCGGTGGTCCTTGGTGAGCTGCCTGGGCATGGGGTGCTGCTGATCTTGGTTGCCACGGTCTACCTCTTTGCCGCGGCCGGTTTTGGCCGCGGTTGAAAACGACGTCTATCCAGGTAGACGCAAAAGCTCGCTCCGTACGCGCATCAGCTGATATGAAGCGCGGGTGCGAGTTCTGATGGTGGCGACCAAGGCGCCGTGGCCGCCGCTCGACGGCGGGCGGCTGTTGCTGCTGCGGACGATCGAAGGTCTGGCGGCGGCGGGGGCGGCGGTGACGCTGGCGGCGCCGGTGGACGTGGGCCGGCAGCCGCTGGCGGCGGTGGCCGCGGAGCTGGGAAAAGTGTGCACGCCGGCGCTGGTGGCCGGGCGCCCGGCCGGACCGGGGCGCACGCTGGCGCGCGCGGTGGGCGGCCGGCCGATCTCCATTGCGCGGCATACCTCGCCCGCGCTGCGGCGGCAGGTGGAGATGCTGCTGGCGCAGGAGCGCTTTGACGTGGTGCACGCCGAACAGCTACAGGCGCTGCCGCAGGCCTTGCCGCCGGCGCGCGCGCGGGCGCTGCCGGTGGTGCTGCGGGCGCAGAACGTCGAGAGCTCCCTGTGGGCGGCAGCCGGTGCCGGTCCGCTGTGGGCCTGGGAGGCGCGGCGCCTTGCCGCCTGGGAGGGGCGGGCGGTGGCGTCCGTGGATGCCACGGCGGCTCTGACCGCCGTGGATGCCGCGGCGCTGTCGCGCCTGGCGACGGCGGCGGGCTCGCCCGGCGCCCGCGTGATCGAGCTGGCGGCGCCGTTCGCGGCGGACCTGGCGGCGGGACCGCAGGGCCTGCCCGGCGAGCCGGCGGTGGTGATCCTGGGCAGTCTGGGCTGGCGGCCCAATCAGGACGCTTTGGCTTGGTTTGCCGATCGGATCTGGCCGGCGGTGCGCGCCAGCCTGCCGCAGGCGCGCCTGCACGTGTTCGGCGTGACCGCCGCCGGGCGGGCGGCGACGGCGGCCGGCGCGGGTCCTGTTCCGGGTGGAGAGGGGATCGAGTGGCACGCGGCTCCGGACGACAGCTCCGCGGCGTTCGCCGCCGGCTCCGTCCACGTCGTGCCGCTGCGGTTCGGGTCGGGGGTGCGCATGAAGGTGCTGGAGGCCTGGGCGCGCGGCGTGCCGGTGGTGACCACCCCCCAGGGGGCTGCCGGCCTGGACGCCCGCGACGGCGTCGAGCTGCTGGTGGCGCGCGACGCCGCGTCCTTTGCCGCAGCTCTCAAGCGCCTGCGCGACGAGCCTCTGCTTGCCTCTTGCCTGGTCCGCGGCGGCCACGCCGCCCTGCGGCAGCGCCACGATCCCGCGACGCTGGCCCAGCGCCTGCTCGACATCTACCGTGGCGCGCAGGGCGCCGCTGGATGACGTGCCCGGGGCTGCCGGCGCCGGGGCTGACTTGGAGGGCCTGATGCCACGACGACCACGACTGCCGCGACGACCTGCCTGCCTTGGCGCCACCTGGCGCCGGCGCTGCTTGCCGGTACTGCGGGTACTGCCGGTTCTGCCGCTTCCGGCGCTGGTCCTGATGCTGGCCGCCGCCCTGGCCGCCGTCGCGCTGGTGCCGGGACGGGGGCAGGCGGACCCGCCGGGCGGGCGGCCCGCGGCGGCCGCCGGCTTGCGGGTGGTGGCGTTGGGGAGCGCGCAGGATGGGGGTCTGCCGCAGATCGGCTGCGAGTGCCCGCGGTGCGCGGCGGCTCGCCGCAACCCGGCGCTGGGGCGGCACGTGGCGAGCCTGGCGATTCAGGTGCCGGTGACCGGCCAGGTGCTGCTGGTGGATGCGACGCCGGATCTGCCGGCGCAGGTGGAGCGGATTCACCTGTTCCGGCCGCATCCCGAAGGCGGCGTCGACCGGCGGCCGGTCGACGGGGTGCTGCTGACGCACGCTCACATCGGCCACTACCTGGGCCTGGCCTGGTTCGGCTTCGAAGCGCTCAACACCGATGCCATCCCGGTGTGGGCGTCGCCGCGGATGGCAGCCTTTCTGCGCGGCAGCGGCCCCTGGAGCGAGCTGGTGCGCCGCCGCAACATCGACCTGCGCATCTGCGAAGCGGACCGCCGCCTGCAGCTGGCCGACGGGGTCGCGGTGACTCCCATCGCGGTGCCGCACCGCGACGAGCTTTCGGATACGTTGGGGTTTGTCGTCCACGGCGCGACGAAGAACCTGCTGTACGTCCCCGATACCGATTCCTGGCGCGCCTGGCCGCGTCCCCTGCCGGAGATCCTGGCGCGGTACAAGGTGGACGTCGCCGTCGTCGATGGCACCTTCTATTCGGCCGCCGAGCTGCCCGACCGCGACCCCAGGACGATCCCGCACCCGCCGATGACCGACACCATGGATCTGCTCGCGCCGCTGGTCGCGAGCGGTGGGCTGCGGGTGTACTTCACCCACCTCAACCACACCAACCCCGCGCTCGAGCCCGCCAGCCCGGCCCGCCGGGCGATCGAGGCGCGCGGCTTCCGGGTTCTGGCCGACGGCGAAGCCTTCGTGCTCTGACCGCCGCCGCCGGGGCGAGGCGGGCGGCTACACGTAGAAGGGGATGCGGTCGCTGCTGCGGCGGAAGGCGTAGCCGCCGAGCGCGAGCGCCACGGCGGTGATGCCGACGCAGACCGCCAGGTGCTCCAGCGGCGGGATCTTGCCGTAATGGATGGGGTCGCGGAACACTTCCAGGACAGAGCGCAGCGGATTGAAACGGACGACCCAGCGCACGTTGTCGGGCAGGATGGCCATGGGATAGAAGATCGGCGTCAGGTACATGAGCACGGTCAGCAGCACGCCGACCAGCTCGACCACGTCGCTGAAGAAAACCGCCAGCGGCGACAGCAGCAGCCCGGCGCCCAGGGTGAACAGGCCGACCAGCAGGATGGAAACCGGCAGGAACAGCAGCGCCGGCGACAGGGTGTGCTCCAGGAGGATCAGGATCACCAGGGTCGGCAGCAGCGCGAAGACCAGGTTGACGACGCCCGAGATCACGGTGGCGAGCGGGAAGACCGCCTTGGGCACCGGCATCTTTTGCAGCAGCGGTGCGTTGCCGCGCAGGCTGTTCATCGACGACACGATGCTTTGCGAAAAGAAGTTCCAGAACAGGATGCCGGCCAGGGCGTACACCGGGTAGTGCGGCAGGTTGAAGCGGAACAGCTTGCTGAACACCAGGTAGAAGACCAGCATCATCAGGAGCGGCTGCAGCATGGTCCACACAAAACCGATGACCGAGCGCCGGTAGCGCACTTTCAGCTCGCGCGCCACCAGGGTCATCACGAGGTCGCGGTAGCGGAAGATTTCAAGCATGAGAGGTTGGGCGCCAGCCGGCGGAAGGGTGGGAGCTTAGCAGGTTTCCGCCGTCCCCGGCGCTCGCCGCAGCGCCACCACCGCCGCCACGGCCCGTGCCACGCCCGCCGTCTGGGCGTCGAAGCGGGCCCGTTCGGCGCGCGGCGTCCACGGCGCCAGCATCCGGCGCCCGAGCAGGCGCATCCGCCCGCCCCAGACCAGGGCGCGGGCCGCCCGCCGCTTGCCACGCGCGCCGGCGCGTTTGGCTGCCCAGCGCAACAGGTCGGTCCACAGCAGCTCGAGGTTTTGCGCCCCGCGCGCCGCGGCGCCCCCGCCGCCGGCCGTCTGTCCCCCCGCTCCCCCCGCCGCGCCCGGTCCCCCGGCTTCGCCCGCGATCGTGGCGCCGTGGTGGTGCAGCACGGCAAACCGCGGCAGCACCGCCACCTGCCACCCCGCATCGCCGGCGCGCAGGCAGAGGTCGAGGTCCTGAGCGTACAGACGGAAGCGCTCGTCGAGCGGTCCGAGCGCCTGCCAGACCGAGCGCCGCACCGCCAGCGCCGCGCCGGTCACCCATGCCACCGGCAGTTCTCCCGCCGTCCCCGCCGCCCCCGCCGTGCCTGGCGGGCCCTCGGCCGGCGCGGTGCCGCTGGCCGGCCGCAGCCGCCGATAGAGGGGCAGGCGGGCGGCCAGCGCCGGCAGGCCGCTGGCCAGGCCGAACAGCCAGGCCGTTCCCGGCTGGCCGCCGCCGCTCCACTGGGGCGTGCCGTCCGGATAGTGCAGGGCGCCGCCGGCGATGCCGAGCCGCGGCAGGGCGGCAAAGCCCTCCAGCAGCGCCGCCAGCCCCTGGGCGTCGACCTGGGTGTCGCTGTTGAGCAGCAGCAGCACCTCGCCGGTCGCCGCGGCCATGCCGCGGTTGGCGGCGCGCGTGAAGCCGCGCTGCCGGTCCAGCCGCACCAACCCCACCCAGCCGTGACGCTGCGCGACCGCTTCGGCGGTGCCGTCGTCGCCGGCGTCGTCGACCAGCACGACCTCGATTCCGGCCAGCTCGCGCCGCCCGCGCGCCGCGGCGAGCGAGTCCAGGCAGGCCAGGGTGAGGTGGCGGGTGTTGCGGCTGGGCACCACCACCGACAGCGGTGGGGGAGGTGTCACGCGGCGCCGGCCGCGCCGCGCGCACCCACGGCGCCTGCCCGCATGGCGGTGCCGGCGCCGGCGCCGATCGCTTCCAGCCGCTGGACGATCCGCCGCGCCGAAGCTTCCCAGGTCCAGCGCGCCGCCATCTCGCGCGCCGCTGCCTGGCCGCGCTGGCGGGCTTCGTCGCGCTGCTCGTAGACGTGGCGCAGCAGGTGCCGCAGGTGCTCGGTATCCGGCTCCGCCCAGCGGAAGCCGTCGTAGTACGGGCACTTGGCCACCGCCGGCACCAGCTTGCTGACGCGCAGCGGGTAGGCGATGCCGGGATGCACGAACTCCTGGTGCGCGCCCCAATCGGTGGCGATGGCGGGCAGGCCGCAGGCCATCGCCTCCATGAGGGGCATGTTCCAACCCTCGCCGCGGCTCACCGAGACGAAGGCGTCGACCGAGCAGTAGAGCGAGCCCAGCTGGTAGTGCGGGAACTCCAGGTTGAACAGGTACGAGATCTTGCCGCCCGACTGGCGCAGGCCGAGGCGGCGGATCTCCTCGCGCAGCCGCACGCCCGGATCGCGATTGATCACCTTGCACAGCAGGCGCACCGGCTCCCGCGCCGAGAACTCGTCGTTGAAGGAGCGCAGCAGCAGCGCCGGCTCCTTGCGCTCGCCCCATTCGAACAGCGCCAGGAACACGAACTCACCAGCCGGGTTGGGCCGCGCCGTGATGCCGGGATGGAAGTAGCGCACGTCGACGCCGAGCGGCATCAGGTGCACCGGTCGCTTGAGGCCGCATTCGAGGAAGCCGCGGCGGTTGAATTCGCTCGGCACCCACACTTCCTGCATGGTGTTGGCCTGCCTCACCCATTCTGCCGGGAAGCCGTCCACCTCCAGCATGGTGTAGCCGATCGGGTAGCGGCCGCGGTTGCGCTTGAACACGTCGCCCTGGCCGTACACCACCGAGACTTCGGGCGACCTGGGCACCGGCCGGTCGTGGATGACGTTCAAGCGGTAGTCGCCGCTCGACGGCGGCTCCTCCGGGGGGAACACCGTCTTCGGCCCATAGACGTAGCGGTAGGCGGTGTGGACGCCCTGCTGATCGAGCGCCCGCAGCAGCTCGCGGCAGCTCATCGCGTAGCCGGTCGGGAAGTTCATGATCGACTGCCAGACCAGGCGGTGGCGGTAGCTCGCCGCGAGCTCCTCCTGCCATTTGCGGCGGAAGATGTCGCGGCTGCCTTGAAACAGGCGCATCAGCGCCTGGTCGTCGTTGCGCGTCGAGCCGTGCTCGTCGTGGATCAGCGTGACGTCGCCGCAGAGCAGCGTCTTCCAGCCCGCCTGGCGCGCCCGCAGGCAGAAATCGGTGTCTTCGAAGTAGCTCTCGAAATCGAGCGCCAGGCCGCCGATCGCGTCCAGCACCTCGCGCCGGATGTAGGCGCAGGCGAAGACGATCCCCTGGACTTCGTGCACGCCGCTGTACTGGCCGACGTCGCGTTCGAGCGATCCCACCTGCTGGCCCCACACGGTGTCCGGCATGATGTAGGTGCCGGCGTGCAGCAGCCGCCCGTCGGGCAGCACCAGGCGGCAACCCACCACCCCCACGTCCGGCGCCGACTGGGCGCAGGCCGCGAGCTGGGGGAGCCAGTCGCGCTGGCTGAATTCGATGTCGTTGTTGAGCAGCACGACGTCCGAGTCGGGCGCCGTCGCGGCGATGCCGGCGTTGTTGCCGCGCACGAACCCGACGTTGCGGTCGAGGCGCAGCGTGCGCACCCAGGGGAAGTCGGCGAGCGCCTGCGGCGTTTCGTCGGTCGAGCCGTTGTCCACCACCAGCACCTCGGCCCCGGCCAGGTCGGTCTGGGCCAGGGTCTGCAGGCAGCGCCGCGTCAGCTCCCAGTGGTTCCAGGCCAGGATGACAAGGCTGGTGCGGCGCCGGCCGGTCGCGCCGGTTACGGCAAGGTTGGGTAGATCGACTCCCAAAGGGCCTCCAGGGTTTCGGGTACTTCGGCCAGGGTGAGGTCGTGGGTTTCCTGCCAGAAGATCGGATCGACGGCGAGGCGCGGCAGCAGCGGCAGCCCCGCCGCGAGCCGGTTCCACTGCGCGAGGTCGCGCCGGCAGAGCACGCGTTGCAGCATGCGCACCTGGTCGGAGCGCCGGGTGAGCGCCGCTTCCAGCGCCGCCACCCGCCCTTCGAGACGGGCGATGGTCCGGCTGGCGTCGTCGGTCGTCGCCTGCGGGCTCACCAAGCCTGTCTCCCCATCAGCCGCCGCAGCTGCTGGGCCATGCGCCAGGCGCGCGAGTTTTGCACCGCGTTGTAGTAGATGGTCAGGCGCTCCACTTCTCTGCGCAACCGCAGCGTTTCAAGAGACGGCCGCTCGAACAGGTCATACGCCTCATACGCTTCGCCCAGGCTGGCGCCGGCCAGCCCGGTGTCCTCCGCGGCTTCCGGGGCCGCGCCGTCGGCGCCGTCTGCGGCAGGCGTCGTCGAGGTCGTCGGAGTGCCGTTGCCATTGCGGCCGCCGCCGGCGCGCACGCTTCCCGGCGCTCCGCCGGCGCGCCGCAGGAGCTGGTTTAGTTCGCCGTTTTCGCGGATGCGCAGCTGGCGGTCGAAGGCTTCAGCCTCTTCGGTGCCGAGCCGGCGCTCCGCCTCGTGGTCGTGACTGTCGTCTACCATGAGGTGCGTGCTGTCGTTGCCGCCGCTGGTGGGGCGCGGCGGCAGCAGACTTGAGGCCGCATTGCCGGCTCACTATACTTAGGCGTGTTCTTGTGCGCAACCTGACCGGTACTCCTACTTGAATCCTGAGCCTCGTCCCGAGCCCGCGCCTGCCCGCTCGCACAAAGTGTGCGTGGTCATGCCGGCGTACAACGCCGAAAAAACCCTCGAGCGCACCTACCGCGATCTGCCCCTGGATTGGGTGGACGACATCATCCTGGTGGACGACGGCAGCCGCGATCGCACCGTCGACCTGGCCCGCCAGCTGGGTCTGCACACGCTGGTGCACCCGCAGAACCGCGGCTACGGCGGCAACCAGAAGACCTGCTACGCGGAAGCGCTGGCACGCGGCGCCGACATCGTGGTGATGGTGCACCCCGATCACCAGTACGACCCGCGCTACGTGCCCGAGCTGGTGCGCCCGCTGCTTGCAGGCGACTGCGACGCGGTGTTCGGCAGCCGCATGCTGGGCGGCCGCCCGATCGAAGGCGGCATGCCCAAATGGAAGTATTTCGCCAACCTGTTCCTGACCGCCGTCGCCAACGCGGTGTTCTACGTCTTTCTGTCCGAATATCACTCGGGGCTGCGCGCCTACAGCAAGCGCTACCTGCAATCCGTCGACCTGGCGGCCAACTCCGACGATTTTGTCTTCGACACGGAAATCATTGCGCAAGGGGTCTATGCGGACATGCGGATTCGCGAGATCCCGATCGCCACGCGCTATTTTGACGAGGCCTCGCAGATCGGCTTCTGGCGCAGCGTGCGCTACGGCTTTGCAGTGCTTGGCGTCCTGGTGGCTTTCAAGCTTCACGTGAAGGGGATTCGGCATTCCCGGCTCTTCCGCTGACACCTACGTCCTGAAGGATTTCCGCGGCTCCAGCCATCGCATCCTGGCATCCTGGATCAAGGAGCTGCCGGCGGGCGCCAGCTTGCTGGAGCTGGGCCCGGGAGCGGCGCACGTGGCGCGGCTGGTGCGCCGCCACGACCTGCGCTGGCAGGGGCTGGAAAGCTCGGTGGACTGCCTGCCGGCGCTCATCCACGTGCTGGGCGGCGGCGCCATCGTAGACCTGGAAAGCGTGCCGCAGCTGCCGCGCAACTTTGACGCCGTGCTGGCCGCCGACACCCTGGAGCACCTGAGCGATCCGGGGCGGATGCTGCACCTGATCCATGACGCGCTGCCGCCGGGGGCGCCGCTGCTGCTGTCGGTGCCCAACATCGCCAACGTCTACGTGCGGCTCAACCTGCTGGTCGGGCGCTTCCCCTATGCCGACCGCGGCCTGCTCGACCGCACCCACCGGGTGTTTTTCACCCGCAGCCTGCTGCGCCGCCTGCTCGCCGGCGCCGGCTTCCGCATCGAGCGCGAAACGGTATCGACCATCCCGCTGCCGCTGGCCTTCCCGCGCGCGCCGCGCCGCCCGGTCGACGCGGCGGCGGCGGCGCTGCAGGGCCTGACGCGGGCCATGCCCAAGCTGCTCGGCTACCAGCTGCTGGTGCTGGCAAGGCGTCAGTGATGGCGGCCGCCCGGACAGCCCGTGCTAAGATGCTGGCGCTCTGCCCCCGCCGCAGCCCCCAGCAGGAGCAACTTCGGTGATCGCCGAACCTCACCCCGACCGCACGGCCACCGCCGTCAAGCTGTCGGTCGTCATCCCGGTCTACAACGAGCGCTACCTGGTGCGCGAGCTGGTGGAGCGCGTGCTGGCGGTGTCGACGCCGCAGATCCGCGAGATGGAACTGCTGATCGTCGACGACGGCTCACGCGACGGCAGCCTCGAGATCCTGCGCCAGCTGGCGGCCGAGCACCCGGACCGCATCCGTCTTCTGGAGCAGGGCAGGAACCAGGGCAAGGGCGCCGCCATCCGCCGCGGCATCGCCCAGGCAACCGGCGACCTGGTGCTGTTTCAGGACGCCGACCTTGAATACGACCCGCGCGACTACGCCCGCCTGGTGCGGCCTTTCATCGAAGACGGCGCCGACGTGGTGTACGGTTCGCGCTTCCTGCCGAGCGACCGGCGGCGGGTGCTCTACTTCCGCCATACGCTGGGCAACCGCTTCCTGACGCTGCTCAGCAACTGGTTCACCGACCTCAACCTGACCGACATGGAGACCTGCTACAAGGTTTTCCGTGCGCCGCTCATCAAGTCGCTGCCGCTGCGCTCGCACGATTTTGCGATGGAGCCCGAGATCACCGCCAAGGTGGCCAAGCGCGGCTGCCGCATCTTCGAGGTACCGATCAGCTATCTTGGGCGCACCTATCGCGAAGGCAAGAAGATCGGCCTCAAGGACGCCTTCAAGGCGGTGCGGGCGATCGTGCGCTTCTGGCTGGTGGACGACCTGTACGCCGAAGATGAATATGGTTCGCATATCCTGCACAGCCTGGAGCGGGCGCAGCAGTTCAATCGCTGGATGGCGGATACCATCGCGCCGCACGTCGGCGCGCGCGTGCTGGAGATCGGCGCCGGCATCGGCAACCTGACGTCGGAGCTGTTGCCGCGCGATGCCTACCTGGCAAGCGACATCAATCCGCAATACATCGCCTATCTTAAAAACCTGGCGCTCGGCAAGCCGTATCTCAAGATCGCCCGCATCAGCCTTGAAGAAACCGAATCGTTCGCGCCGTTTGCCGGGCAGTTCGACACGGTGGTCTGCCTCAACGTCCTGGAGCACGTGAGCGATCCGCTGCTGGCGCTGCGCAACATGCGTTCGGCGCTCGCCCCCGGCGGCCGCCTGGTGCTCTACGTGCCGCAGGGGCCGTGGCTCTATTCCAGCCTGGACGAAGTGCTGGGGCACCGCTGCCGCTACCGCAAGGAAGACCTGGCGCGCGAGCTGCGCGAAACCGGCTTCACGGTCGAGCTGATCCACGACTTCAACCGCACCGCGGTGCCGGGTTGGTGGCTGAACGGCAAGATCCTGCGCCGCCGCGAGTTCGGGCGCCTGCAGCTGAAGCTGTTCAACCTCAGCGTGCCGATCGTGCGGCGCTGCGACCGGCTGATGCCGGCGCCCGGCCTGGGCCTGGTCGCCGTGGCGCGGCGCGACGACCCGCCGGCCAGCTGAGCCGCCCGCCGCGCTGTCGCGCTCAGCGCAGGAACGTCAGAAAAAACAGCACGATTCCGCTGCCGCCGAAGGCCATCGAGCCGAACCAGACGATGCGGCTGCGGGTGAGCGCGGCGACGGCCCCCAGCGCGATCGACACCTGAAAGAGGGCGACGGTGTCGGCGTAGTGGTGGTGGATGTGCAGCAGGTGGTCCCCTTCGTGCGAGCGCTCATCGCGCTGGTGCTCCAGCTGCCGCGCCTTGGCATCGATCTGCTGCTGATCGTTGCGGTAGCGGACAGCTTCCTGCGCCAGGGCGGGCGGCGCCGTCTTGCCGGCGGCGAGCCAGGCGTTGACCGCCGCCAGCTGCATCTCCCGCTTGATCCCCTTGGCCTGGTAATAGGTCCACTGGTCGGAGGCCTGCGCCTGGAGCGTCGTGGCTTCGGTCTTGGCGACCAGCGCTTCGTTGACGGTGCTGCCGGCGAGCAGCGCGGCGACGGCGGCGAAAGCGGCCAGGATCGCGGTGGTCAGGGCGATCTGCTTGAGGAAGTTGCCGCCTTCCTTTTCGAGCTCGTCGTGCACCGCGTCGCGCAGCTTTTCGGTTTCGATCTCCGGATCTTCAGGCATATGCGGCGGCTCCGGGCTCGTCGACGGCGGCAGGCAGCTCGATGTGGCCTTGCGCCAGGAAGCGTTCGCGGCACTCGGCGGCGGGCAGGGGCCTGCTGAAGAAGAACCCCTGCACTTCGTCGCAGCCCTGGTCGCGCAGCAGGCGCCACTGGATCTGGCGCTCGACGCCTTCGGCCACCACGCGGATTCCCAGGCTGTGCGCCAGCGCGATCACCGCCGAGGCGATCTCCAGGCTGTTGCTGTCGTCGCTCAACGAGCGGATGAAGGATGCATCAATCTTGAGGGTGTCGATCGGGAACGTCCGCAGATAGGACAGCGACGAATAACCGGTGCCGAAGTCGTCGATGGCGATGCGCACGCCCAGGTCCTTCAGGCCGCGCAGCACCACCAGGCTCTCTTCAGCGTTTTGCATGGCCAGCGTTTCGGTGATCTCAAGCTCCAGGCACGACGACGGCAGCCCGGTTTCCCACAGCACGTCCTTGACGCGCTCCACCAGGTCGGGGCGCTGGAAGGGGCGCGCCGAAAGGTTGACCGACAGGCGGGGGAGCGGTACGCCGGCGTCGTGCCAGGAGCGCGCCTGGCGGCAGGCGGTGGTGAGCACCCAGCGGTCCAGGGGATGGGACAGCCCGCTCATGTCGGCGATCCACAGGAACTCGGAGGGCATCAGCAGGCCGCGCACCGGGTGCCGCCAGCGCAGCAGCGCTTCCACCCCTTCGACGCGGCCGGTCGCGGCGTCCAGCAGCGGCTGGTAGAACAGCGACAGCTCGTCGTTGGCGAGCGCGCGGCGCAGGTCGTTTTCCAGCGACAGGCGGTCGAGCGCGTGCTCGTCCATCGCCGCGACGTACAGCTGCAGGCTGTCGCGGCCGAGCGACTTGGCCTGATACATGGCGACGTCGGCCTTTTTGACCAGCTCTTCGGCTTCGGCGCCGTCCTCGGGGAAGCGGCTGACCCCGAGGCTGGCGGTGATCACGATCTCATGGCCGTCGAGGTTGAAGGGACGGCGCAGCGAATCGAGCACCTTTTCGCCCAGGCGCACCATGTCGCGTTCGCCGGCGACCGCCGGCAGCAGGACGGCGAATTCGTCGCCGCCCAGCCGGGCGATGGTGTCGCCGGGGCGGAGGCTGCTGCGCAGGCGGTCGCCGACCAGGCGCAGCATTTCGTCGCCGCGGCGATGGCCGAGCGAATCGTTGATGCTCTTGAAGCGGTCCACGTCCAGGACGAAGACCGCCACGCCCAGCCCCTCGCCGCCGATGCGCATCATCGCCAGGCGCAGGTGCTCGTGGAAGAGGTTGCGATTGGCCAGACCCGTCAGGCCGTCGTAATAGGCCAGGTGGGCGATCTGCTCGGAGGCCTGAAAGGCGCGCGACCGCTCTTCTTCCAGCAGCCAGATGACCATGCCCAGGCCCATCATCGCCTGCAGCAGCAGCTCGATCTCGATCAGCGGCACGACGTTGCCGGCGTAGCGTTCGAGCGCGGCCACAAGGGCCTGGTCGACCGGCGTGTGGTGGCGCAGGACGAAGAGGGCGGCGAGAATGCCGGCGACCTGCAGCTGCTCGACGGCGTAGAGCAGGAAGGCGCTGCCCACCACGCGCCGCCCGAGCGTGTCGGGGTGGAGCGCGGTGCGCAGCACGGCGATGCCGGCGATCAGGAAGGCGACGCCGGTGACCAGGCCGCGCAGTCCCACGCGCGTCAGCACCCGCAGCTCGCCGGAGACGAAGGCGGAGGCGATGGCGACGGCCACGGCGAACACCGCCAGGGCGGCAAGGATCCAGCGCCGGCGGCGGCGCTCGGTGGCGATGGTGCCGCCGGCGGCGCCGCGCCCCGTCGCCACCTCGTGGGTGCCGAAGAGCAGCCAGCCGATCTGCAGGTAGCCGCCGACCAGCGCCAGCAGGGAGACCGCGAGACGCAGCGGCGCCTTGGCGGGCTGGCTGAGCAGCCCCATGGTGCCGGCCGATCCGGCCAGTCCGCAGGCGAAGGCCCACCAGCTGCTGGCCCAGTCGCGCAGATAGCGGCGGTGGTAGCTGCGATGGAAGCTGAGCAGCACGACGGCGATCACCGCCGCGCACGCGGCTTGTGCCAGATAGCCCGTGACTGCCACCGGAGTCAGGTCGGCGATCATAGAAGGAGTTCGAAGGAGGTTGAGTCTAGCAGCTTCGGCTGCGCAGCGGGGAGGGAAAGACGGTTCGTCACACCTGGATCTTGCCGGCGGGCTGCCGGCAAGCCGGCGCGGGTGGGTAATACGGGACCGCGCCGCCAGGGTTGCATGGCGTCACTACGAAAGTGCGGCCAGGCCTGGACGACCGCCAGCCCGGCTGGAGCCCTGGCTGGAGCGTGGGAGCCGGCTTGGGGCCGTCGTGGGACTGATACACTCCTTCACCGCCAACCGTTGCGACCGCATCGCCAACCATATGCAACCGCGCCCGCGAGGCCAAGGATCGACCGCCCGATGAGAACGAACCGGTTCCCGCCGCCTTTGCCGCTGCTGCTGATCCTCTGCTGCGCCCTGTGCGCCTCGCTGCCGGCGGTGCCGGCCGCCGCCGCTCCTGGCGCCGCCCCCGCCGCCGCCGCCGCGGCCATGCCGGCGGCGCAGCCGGCATCGGCGGGGCCGACCCTGCCGACCATCGCGGCGCACACCGCCGGCAGCGAGAAGCGCTCCGGCCTGCTCGACCTCTACCTGGACCGCGCCCACGGCAAGGTGTGGCTGGTGGTGCCCAGGGCGACCGGCGCGGGTGGCGCGGTCGCCAGCTACCTCTATGCCGAAGCGCTGGCGACCGGCCTGGGCTCGGCGGAAGTCGGCCTGGACCGCGGCCAGTTCGCCGACGCCGTCCACGTCGTGACGCTGCGCCGCGTCGGCGGCAAGGTCCTGTTCGAGGTGGCCAACATGCGCTTCCGGTCCCTGTCGGAGCAGGCCGCCGAGCGTCAGGCGGTGCGCGAGTCGTTCCCGCAGTCGGTGCTGTGGGGTGGCGACATCGTCGCCCAGGACGCCGACGGTACCGGGCTGGTGGACTTCACCTCCTTCGTGGTGCGCGACTCGCACGGCATCGTGCCGCACCTCAAGGCCAGCGGCCAGGGGGTCTGGAGCCTGGATGCCGGGCGCAGCGCCGCCGACCTGGACGCCTGCCAGGTGTTCCCCGAAAACGTCGAGCTGGAAGGGTTGGTCACCTACGCCTCGCCCGAGCCGGGAGCGCTGCTGCGCGTCAACACCCCGGTGGCCGGCGCCCTGACGTTCCAGCAGCATCAGTCGTTGCTGCGCCTGCCGGACGACGGCTACCAGCCGCGCCGCTACGACCCGCGCTCGGGTTCGTTCGGCGTCGAGTTCCGCGACTACACGGCGCCGCTCGCCAGTGCCATGGAGGGGGGATTCCTGGTGCGCCACCGGCTCGAAAAGGTGGATCCCACCGCGGCGCGCTCGCGGGTCAAGAAGCCGATCGTCTACTACGTCGATTCCGCGGCGCCGGAGCCGATCCGCAGCGCCCTGGTGGAAGGCGCCAGCTGGTGGAAGGAGGCGTTCGACAAGGCCGGCTTCATCGATGCCTTCCGCGTCGAGGTGCTGCCGCCGGGGGTGAACATCCTCGATGCGCGCTATAACGTGGTGGAGTGGGTGCATCGCGCCACCCGCAGCTGGTCCTATGGCGGCGGCATCATCGATCCGCGCACCGGTCAGCTGATCAGCGGCCGGGTGACGCTCGGGTCGCTGCGCATCCGCCAGGATCGGCTGATCTTCGAGGGCCTGCTGGGCACCGACCACACCGGCAGCGGCGCCGCCGACGACCCGGTGCAGCTGTCGCTGGCGCGCATCCGCCAGCTGGCGGCGCACGAGGTCGGTCACAGCCTGGGCCTGATGCACAACTTCGCCGCCAGCACCTACGGGCGCGCCTCGGTGATGGACTATCCGGCGCCGCAGGTCGACATCACGCCGGGCGGCGACCTGGACGTGTCGCACGCCTATGCCACCGGCATCGGCGCCTGGGACGTGCAGGCGATCCGCTACGCCTACAGCGAATTTCCGCCGGGTGCGGAGCACGCCGCGGCGGAGCGGGCCGGGCTGGACGCGATCCTGCGCGAAAACATCGACCGCGGCTACATCTACCTGACCGACGAAGACGCCCGGCCGCCGGGGGCCGCCGCGCCTCTCGCCAACCTGTGGGACAACGGTCCCGAGCCGGTGGCCGGTCTGGAGCACGAGCTGGCGGTGCGGCGCATCGCGCTGGGCCGCTTCGGCGAGCACAACATCGCCGTCGGGCAGCCGCTGACGACGCTCGAAGAGGTGCTGGCGCCGCTCTATTTCCACCATCGCTACCAGCTCGACGGTGCGCTCAAGGTGGTGGGCGGCCTGGACTACGCCTATTCGATGCGCGGTCTTGGGCCGCAGGAGGCAAAGCCCGTCGACGGCGCCTGGCAGCGGCGGGCCCTGGCGGCGATCACCGGCCTCCTGGCGCCCGACGCGCTGGACATCCCCGAGCGGGCGCTGCGGCTGATCCTGCCGCGCGCGCCCGGCTATCCGCCCAACCTCGAGCTCTTCGGCGGCGGCGCGGCGCCGGCCTTCGATCCGCTCGCCGCCGCGGCCACCGCCGCGGACATGGCGGTGTCGGGTCTGCTGCAACCGCAGCGGGCGGCGCGGGTGGTGGACTTCCATCGCCGCGACCCGTCGCTGCCGTCGTTCGAAGAGGTCCTGGACGCCCTGACCGGTCAGGCGTTCGGCCCGAGCGGCGGCGCGGCCGCGGGCGCCGGCGGTGGAGCGGGTGGGGCCGGCGGCGGCGGTGCGGCGGGCGGCCACCGTCCGGGCGAACGGCAGGCCGAGCTGCGGCGCATCGCGCAGTGGGTGGTGGTCGAGCGCATGATCGACCTGGCCGCCGACCCCGCGGCGGCAGCCGGTGTACGGGCGCGGGTGGAAGGGCGGCTGGCGCAGCTGGGGCGGGCGCTCGGCCGGCGCGGCGCCGCGGGCGCGGCAGCGGGCAGGCCCGACGCCGAGCGGTCGCAACGCGAGATGCTGGCCGCCGAGATCGGCCGCTTCCTGGACCGCCGCATGGACGGCGCCGTACACCCCGCCGCGCCGCCGTCCCCGCCGCCGCCCGGCCAGCCGATCGGCGGCGCCGCCGCCGCGGCCGGGGCCGACGCCGCCCTGGTGGGCCGCGTTCTGGGCGGTGGAGCAGGTGCGCCGCCGGGCCTGAGCGGCTGCTCTTGGGGTGAGCAGTGAGCAGCGGCCCGGCTGCCGCCGGCACGGCCAGGTGGCGGCCCGTGGTGACCGGATCGTTGGTGGCCGTGGCTGCCGCGCTGTCGGCGGCGATTTTGGTGGGACAGTGGCCGGCGCCGGTTGCCGCCGCGGCTCCCGCGGCTGCGGCTCCCGCGACACCGGCGCCGTCCGCGCCGTCCAGAACGTCCGGGAGGGGGGCCGCAGCAGGTCAGGCGGGGGCGCGGCCGGCCGAGCGGCTGGTCGTCAAGGTGCTGTCGACGCGGCCGCACGATCCGGCCGCGTACACCCAGGGGCTGGTGTGGGACCACGGCAGGCTCTATGAGAGCACCGGCCTCTACGGTCAGTCGACCTTGCGCGAGGTCGATCCGGCGACCGGCGAAGTGAAGCGCCGGCTCGCGGTGCCCGCGGGCTTTTTTGCCGAGGGGCTGGCCCAGGTGGGGCAGCGCCTCATCCAGCTCACCTGGAAGGAGCACGTTGCCTTTCTGTACGACGTCAAGGCGTTCGAGCGCGTCGGCGAGGTCAAGTACGACGGCGAAGGCTGGGGGCTGTGCTACGACGGCCGCCGCCTGGTGATGAGCGACGGTTCCGATCGGCTCAGCTTCCGCGACCCCAAGACCTTTGCCCTGCAGGGCGGCGTCGACGTGCGCCTGGACGGCCGCCCGCGGCGCATGCTCAACGAGCTGGAGTGCGTCGACGGCGCCGTCTGGTCGAACGTGTGGATGACCGACCAGATCTTGCGCATCAACCCCGCAAACGGCCAGGTGACGGCGGTGGTCGACGCCGCCGGCCTGCTGGAGGCCGCCGACATGGAGCATGCCGACGTGCTCAACGGCATCGCCTGGGACCCGGTGAAAAAGACCTTCCTGATCACCGGCAAGCTGTGGCCCAAGATGTTCGAGGTGGTCTTCGTGCCGGCCCCGCGGTGACGACCGTCGGCCGCCGTCGGCCGGCCTGCCGCCGCCGGTCGCTGCCGTCTGGCGCCATCCGGCGCCCCGCGGCGCTTCACTTCAACTGACGGGAGCCGGCTCGATCTTGAGCATGCGCCCCCAGGCGAGGCGCAGGTTTTCGGGCAGATCCAGGTCGGGGAAGATCTCTTTGACTTCGTCGCGGCTGACGTAGGTCCAGATGTCATCCCATTGCGCGTAGCGCAGCAGGTGCGACACGACCCAGGCGCGCTGGCTGGAGGTCCCCTGCCGCAGGAACTGGCGCACTTCGTCGGCGGTCACCTTCTGGTCAGGGAAGAAATAGAGGTGCTCGGAGCGAGTGGCACCCTCCCGATTCTTGCCTGATCCGTTCATGTTGTCAGTATAGCGGTCTACCCTGCCTTGGCAAGAGCTGCAGCGGGTATGCCGTTGTGGCAGGCCGCCGGCCCTTGACCGGACTTGCCCTCTCCGCTACATTGCGTGACGACTTGAGGCCTCGGGCGGGCATAACTCAGCTGGTAGAGTGCAAGCTTCCCAAGCTTGATGTCGCGGGTTCGAGTCCCGTTGCCCGCTCCATTCACAAGGATCGATGGGTGGCGGCGGCCGGCAGGCTGGCCGCCTTTCATGCTTCAGGAGCTTGATCACGGCCGGGGTACGCCGGCGCGGCCCGGCACCGGGTTGGCTGGCGGCCGGAAATGGATGGAGATATGGCTCTTTTTCGACGTGATCCTCCTGCCGCCGGTGGCGCCGCGCCGGCGCCGGCTTCCGGCCCCGCCGCAGGCGACCCGGCTGCCGGCGGCAGCGGCCGGCGCGTCGCCACGCTGATCGCGTCCGGTACCAAGATCAAAGGCGAGGTGGGCGGCGCGACCGACGTGCAGATCGACGGCGAGATCGAAGGGCGGGTGGCGGTCGAGGCGGTGGTCGTGGTCGGCGCCGGCGGCGCCGTGCGGGGGCCGATCGCGGCGCACGTGGTGCGGGTCGTGGGGCAGGTGATCGGCGAAGTGATCGCCAGCGAACGGGTGGAGGTGAGCCCCTCCGGCAGCCTCGAAGGCGACATCGCGGCGCCGCGGGTGGTGATCGCCGAAGGCGCCTTCTTCAAAGGCAAGATCGATATGAAGGGCGACAAAAACCGTGAGCCCCGCAGGCCGCCCAAGGGCGGCGCCGAGGCTCCAAAGGCGGCGGCCGACGCCGGGAGCAAATAGCGTGCTAATCGGAATCCCGAAAGAGGTGAAGGACAGCGAATACCGGGTCGGCATGATCCCGGCCGCGGTGCATGCGTTGGTGGCCGCGGGCCACGACGTGGTCGTGCAGGAGGGGGCGGGGACGGGCAGCGGCATTCCCGACGCCACCTATACCGAAGCCGGCGCGCGCCTGGTGCCGACCGCCGAAGCCGCCTTCGACGTCGAGATGGTGGTCAAGGTCAAGGAGCCGGTGGAGATCGAATACGACCGGCTGCGCGAAGGCCAGACGCTGTTCACCTACCTGCACCTGGCGCCGCTGCCCGGCCTCACCGACGTGCTGCTCGCCAAGCGCATCACCGGCGTCGCCTATGAGACCATCACCGACGACCGCGGCAGGCTGCCGCTGTTGACGCCCATGTCCGAGGTGGCCGGGCGCATGTCGGCGGTGGTCGGGGCGAGCTATCTGCAAAAGGGCCACGGTGGGCGGGGCACGCTGCTCGCGGGCGTGCCCGGCGTGCCGCCCGGCGACGTGGTGATCATCGGCGGCGGCATCGTCGGCCTGAACGCCGCCAAGATGGCGCTGGGACTGGGAGCGCGCGTCACCATCCTGGAAGCCAATCTGGACCGCATGCGGTTCCTGGACGATATCTTCCACGGCACCCTCACCACCCTGGCCAGCAACCACCACAACATGCGAGCCGCGCTGCGCCGCGCCGACCTGCTCATCGGCGCCGTGCTGATTCCTGGGCGCGCCGCGCCCAAGCTGGTGACGCGCGCCATGCTGAGCGACATGAAGGAAGGCGCGGTGGTGGTCGACGTGGCGGTGGACCAGGGGGGCTGCTTCGAAACCACCCACCCGACCACCCATTCCGACCCGGTCTACGTCGTCGACGGGGTGGTGCACTACTGCGTCGCCAACATGCCCGGCGCGGTGCCGCGCACCTCCACCTTCGCGCTCAACAACGCCACCATGCCCTACGCCTTGCAGCTGGCCAACCAGGGCCTCAAGCAGGCGGTGCGCGCGGACCCGGGGCTGCTGGCCGGGGTCAACACCTACGCCGGTCACATCACCTGCGAGCCCGTCGCCGAATCGCTCGGCCGCCCGTACCGTCCGCTGGCCGATCTGCTGTAAGGCCGGCGGCGGCGGGGGCCGCGGCGGCAGTCTGGCTGGCGCGGAGCCGGCGGCGCAGCGGTCCGCGTCGCCAGGCCGCCGGCATTGGCTGGCTGGCGGCCCAGCCTGCGTGATCAACTACCCCGTCGGGTCTTCGGTAAGGATGGCGTCAGGGGGGCGGGGGCTGTTGCCGGCGCCGAGGCAGCCTGGTCTGGCGCCGGGGCCGGCGGCAGGAGCGGCAGCAGGGCGGTGCCGGCGGCGCTTTGCCATAGATCGAGCAGGTCGGCGGGCACCGGCGCCTCCAGCGCCAGCGGTGCGCCGCCGGTCGCCGCGGCGGGAAGCATGAGCCGCCAGGCGTGCAGCGCCGGCCGCGGGAAGTCGCGCAGCGGCGCCTGGGCCGGCCGCGGCAGCGCGCGGTGGCGGGCCTCGCCGTAGACCGGGTCGCCCACCAGCGGGTGGCCGATGCTCTTCAGATGCACGCGGATCTGGTGGGTGCGGCCGGTCGCCAGGTCCAGCTCCAGCAGGGCAATCCCGTTGCAGGCCGCAAGGGTGCGATAGAGGGTGCGCGAGGGGCGGCCGTCGCGGCGCACCGTCATTTCGGTGCGCCGGTCGCGATGGCGGCCGATCGGCGCGTCCACCACTCCGTGTGCCGGCGGCGATCCCCAGACGATGGCCAGGTAGCGCTTGGCGACCTGGCGGCCGGCAAAGGCGCCGCTCAGGCGCTGGTAGGCGGCGGCGGTACGCGCCACCACCATGACGCCGCTCGTGCCGCGATCCAGCCGGTGCACGATGCCCGGCCGGCCGGGCCCGCCGACCGTCGCGATCTCCGGGTAGCGCGCCAGGAGCAGGTGGGCGAGCGTTCCCGTCGAGCGGCCGGCCCCCGGATGCACGGTGATCCCGGCGGGCTTGTCGAGCACCACCAGCTGGGGATCTTCGTGGATCACCGCCAGCTCGCCCGCTTCCGCCACCATCGTCGTGGGTGGCGGCGCCGGCGGTTCGCACTCGATCCGGTCGCCGGACGCGACCGCCGCAGACGCCTTGGTCGCGACGCGGCCGTTGACCCGCACGTGCCCGGCGTGAATCCACTGCTGCACCTGGTTGCGTGGCACCTGAAAGACCGCGGCCACGTGCCGGTCCAGACGGTCGCCAGGCGGCGAGACAGCGGCGGGAGCCGCGGCGAAGGCTGGTGCCAGGCCTGGGCCTGGATTTGGGTTTGGGCTTGAGCCTGGGTCTGAGTTTTGGCCTGGGGCCGGACTTGGGGCTGGGCGTGAATCGGTAGCTGCGGCTGCGGCGGCGCGGGCGGGAGCTGCGCTGGGCCGCGGCGGAGGGGCGGTGGCGAAGGCTGCGCCCGGCGCCGGGGCTGCTGCGACGGGGGCCGGGCCGGAAGGGTCGGGAGAGCCGACGGTCCAGGCGCGCGGGCGGCCCGGTTGCTCGCTCAAGCGCCTTGCGGCTCGGAGGCGCGCGCCGTGCGGCGCGCCCACAGGCTGTCGATCGCCATCAGCACGATGCCGATCGAGATCGCCGCGTCGGCAACGTTGAACGAAGGCCAGTGGTGCATGCCGACGTAGACGTCGATGAAATCGGTGACGGCGCCGCTGGCCACGCGGTCGATCAGGTTGCCCACCGCGCCGCCGACGACCAGGGCCAGCGCCACCAGCAGGCCGCGCTCATGCGGCGAGGCGAAGCCGAAATAGAGCGATACGGCGCTCAATGCCAGGAGGCCCAGGCCGGTCAGCAGCCAGCTGGTGCTCATGCCGTGCGCGGCAAACAGGCCGAAGGCGACGCCGGTGTTGCGGACGTGGGTCAGGTTGAGCAGGCCGGGCACGATCGGCTGTGCGACATGATTGGCCAGGTGCACTTCGACCAGCCACTTGGTCCACTGGTCGAGCACCACCACGGCCAGCGACACCAGGAGGTAGTGCAGCTTCCCGCGGTCGGGCAGGCGGCTGGGAAGGCTGACCGCCGTTGGGTCGGTGTGCTGAATCTCGTCGATCAATGCCGTTTGCTCCCTTGGCAATGGGGTGGGGGACGGCTCACGGGAAATGCTTGTGCGCTGCCGCGACCACCCTGTCCAGCCCTGCAGGGGACTGGAACAGCCGGATCGCGGCGATCCCGGCCGCCCCTGCCGCCGCAACCTCCGCGAACCGCTCTAGTGTAACGCCACCCAATGCATAAACGGGAATGCCGCCGCCGCGAGCGCCCGCGCCGCTCGGTCCACCGGCGGCGGCGACGGCGCGGGCCAGCCCCTGCGCACCGGTGAGCGCCGCGTCTTCCTTGCCGGGCGTCGGATACACCGGGCCGAAGACCACGTAGTCGGCGCCGGCCTGCCGGGCGAGATGGATCTCCGCCGGATCGTGCGTCGAAACCCCGATCAGCAAACCCGCTCCGAACCGCGCGCGCAGGCTGCCCGCCGGCACCCCCGCGGCCGGCAGGTGCACGCCGTCCGCGCCGGCGGCAAGCGCGACGTCGGCGCGGCCGTTCACCAGGAGGCGCGCCCGCCGTTCCGGCGCCGCGAGCGCTGCGCGTGCTTGCAGCGCGAGCCGGTACAGCGCGCGATCGCTCCAGCTTTTTTCGCGCAGCTGGAGGGCGTCGACCCCGGCGGCCGCCAGCGCTGCGAACCAGGCGGCGGCACCAGCGGCGCCGGCCGGAAGCGCATCCAGCTGGCTGATCGCCAGCAGGCGGAAAGGCAGGGCAGGGCGGGCCAAGGCCGACTACCGGGTCAATCCTGGCCGATGTCCACGTTCAGGCGACGGGCGATCGCTCCGCTCAGGTCGTGGGTGCTCCAGACCAGGTGGACCAGACCGAAGCCGCTGACCGCACCGCGCGTCAGGGGGTGCAGCAGCACCGTGCGCAGCGCGTGCGACGGCAGCAGCAGCACCGTGTGATCCCATCCCGGTTGCCATGGACCGTACAGCAGGAAGAACCCCGCCTCGATGCAGTACACGATGAAGAAAAGGCGGAGAAGCGATTGCAAGCGCATGAGGGACCGAATTGTACAGAAAGGGGGGGCGCTTTCCGTCTTTCTCTATGAAGGCAGGTGGAAGACCGGCACTCAAGGCAGGTGGAAGGCCGGCACTCAAGGCAGGTGGAAGGCCGGCACTCAAGGCAGGTGAAAGGCCGGCACTCAAGGCAGGTGAAAGGCCGGCACTCAAGGCAGGTGAAAGGCCGGCACTTCAGCAGCGGCAGCCGGTCGTGGGTGGTGGGTGGGTCCGCCCGCCTTCAACCAGGCAAGCCGTGGCGGCTCGTGCAGCGCAAGTCGCGGCGGACGCACTCAAGTCGCGGTCGCGCGGGCATCTCGGGTCGCGGTTGCGCGGCATCTCGGGTCGCGGTGGCGCGGCATCTCGAGTCGCGGCGACGGGCGCACCGGCGCGGCCCCCGATCCCGGCCCGCCCGGCGTGGTGCGAAGCGGCGGGTGGGCGCCTGGCGGTAATGATGGGCGAGCGCCTGACCGTGATGAGTGGGCGCCTACCGTTGTGGCGAGTGGGCGCCTGACTGTGACGGCACGTGGGCGGCTAACCGTGATGATGGCCGCCGCCGGCGTGGCTACCGCCGCCGGAGTGCCCGCTGCCTGCGTGGCCGCTGCCACCGGAATGGCTGCTGGAGTGGCCGCCGCCGGAGTAGCTGCCGTTGGAGTGGGACGGGCTTGGGCGGCTGCTGGAAGCGCGGCTGCTGTAGCTGCCGCGATAGGAGTTAGCGCGGTAGGCGGGCTGCGACGAGGGACGCGAGTACTGCGGACGGGGCGCGGCTTGGAAGCGGGATGGCGGCGTCGAGCGGGAACCATGGGCATCAGCCTGATGGGCGGAATACGCCTGAGGGGCCCGGTAGGTCGTCGAGGGGGTGCGCGCAAAGGAGTCGTAGCGCGGCGCGGCGCCGCCGGCGCGGGCGGAGGATGTAAAGCCCGTCGTGCCTGACGGGTAGCGCGAGCCGAAGGGGGCATTGCCGCCGGTCCAGGGGTGCGCCTGGGCGGGTGCGGGGTGGGCCGGGTAGGAGCCGCTCCAGCGAGTGCCGCCGGTGGTGCGACCGCGATCAAATGGCTCGCCTTGCGCGGCGCCGGGACGCTCGCTCTGGCCGGCGGTCCGGCCGGGCGGCCGGGCCGGCGCGGGGCGGTGGTCGGCAAGGGTTCCCGGTGCGCCGGCGGACGCGAGAGTGCCTGCGGTGCCGTGAGCGCCTGCGACGTTGCGATCGCCGGTGGCGTTGAAAGCGCCTGCGGCATTGGACGCGCCTGCGGCGTTGCGAGCGCCCGCGGCATTGGGCGCGCCGGCGGGCCGGGGTGAGGAGCGCCAGGCTTCACTGGTCGGCCCGCTGCCGGGGTGCGCGCCGCCCTGGCCGGCAATGTGGGAGCCGAAGGCGTTGGCCCCTCCGCCGCGGGCACCGGTGCCGGGCAGGCCGGCGCTGGCCGGCCGCAGGCCCAGGGTGCGGGGGGCGAGCGGAGTGCCGGCCTGGCGGCCGACGGCAGAGGCGGCCACGGCGTGGGCGACTTCGAGCGGCAGGCTGGCCTGGCGGCCGATGAAGGCCGAGACGTCGGGCAGGCCGCGGCCGGCGCCGGCAAAGGCCGAGCGCGAGGCGAGCAGACGCATTGCGCCGGCGGGGCCCGTGTGGAGCAGGCCCGCGGTCAGGCCGCGGGTTACCGTGGTGATCAGGCCGCGTTCCAGGCCGCGCGCCAGCAGGCCGGCGCCGCCCAGGGCTCTGGCGCCGGGGCCGAAGGCGAAGCCGTGCCAGCCGCGGCCCAGGACGTGCCCCAGGGGGACGATGTGCCAGTGGGCGAAGAGGCCGAGCGAGCCGCCGGCCCAACCGTAGGCGCCGAAGCGGAAGGCGGGGAAGAGATGGCTGTAGAAGCCGGTATACAGGCCGATGGGGCACCAGCCGGCGTACGACGGGCCCCAGTACCAATAGACCCAGGCGGGCGAAAAGACGTTGCCCGGGCACCACGCCCAGCCGTTGTTCGGCAGGTACTCCCAGCTGCCGTAGTGGTAGGGCACCCAGCCCCAGGGCTCGTTGGACACCCAGGTCATGCCGGCCGGGGTGGCGTCCCACTGGCCTTCCCAATAGGGGGTCCAGCCGCTATCCGTGTCGTTGGGCTGCCAGTATTCGCGGTCGTCGACGTTCAGCCAGTGGCCGTAGTGGTCGAGCGATCCGGCCTCGTAGCCCAGGCTGGGGTCGACGTAGCTGGCGGCGGCGGTGCGGGTGTCGCCTGCGTCGCCTGCGACATCGCCGCCCCAGCGCTCCAGCAGGTCCAGGCCGCCGGCCTGGCGGACGCCGGCGGCTGGGCTGCGCGCGTCGATCGTCGCCAGCTGGCCGTCGCGCAGCGTCGTGTCGCCGCCGTCGCTGACCACCTGGGCGGTGCCCTGGCGCACCGTCACTTCGCTCAGATCGCCGCGGTCGGTGGTGACGCGGTAGGCGCCGGTCGCCTGGATGTAGATGCCGGCGTTCGGCGTCAGGATGGTGGGCATCTCCTGGCCGACCGAGGCGTCGGTGACGATCAGCTGCAGATTGCCTTCGCCAAGGCGCAGCTCGGTCGAGGGGGCCGGCTGGTCGGCGGAGTTGGCCAGGCGGGCCAGGGTCACCTGCGTGCCGCCGTCCAGGCGGACGATGTTGTGGTCGGCCAGCACGATCTCGACACGGGCGCGCGGCGCCACGGTCAGGGTGTCGCCGGTGAGCACCGGCTGGTTTGCCTGCGCCGGCTGGGCGCCGCCGGCGGTCGCCGGAGTCGTCGGGGCCCCCGGTGCGGCATCGCTGCCGCCGGGAGTCCAACCGTCGCCGCCGCTGTCGGGGCTGCTGCCTGTCGCGGTATCGCCGGCGGCGCCGCCGGCATGGCTGAGCAGTACGGTGCCCTCGACCACGCGCAAATACCCGTAGCTGCCGCCCGGGCCCGCACCATCGGCAGAGCTGCCCATTGGAGCCTGGGCCGTTGCCGGCGCCGGGACCGCCGCCGCCGGCAACGGCGCCAGGAGCGCCGATGCAGCCGCCAGGGCGGCAAGCGTTGCGAGGAAGGCCAGCGCCGTGACGGGCGAGCCGTCGCGCCGCGGTCGGGTGCCCCCTGCGACCCCTGCGCTGAGCGCGGTCAGACGATCGCCGTCAGCATGTCCGGCGCCACCGGCGTGATCGGCGCTGCGGGCAGTGCAGGAGGCCAAGCTGTGCCGGAGTTTTGGCAACGGCGGTCTGGCGTTGTCGCGAGGAGAGGAGGCGGCGACCCTGGCTGTGAGCATTTTCAGATTCTCCTGCGGCGAACCTACCGCGATGCCAGGGGCAACGCAACTTCCAAGCCACTGTCCGGCGGCGCGGCGGGCGAAGGTGCGCGGATGGCCGCAAAACGCCGGCCGGAGAGAGTTGCCGCTGCGGGACCGACTATAATGCGGGGACTTGAGTCGCCGGCAGCAGTGTGCGCGGCCGATGGCGACCGTCCACGCCAGGCGTCGTCGCCGTCCGCTTCCGGGCGCACCGCCGGCGAACAGGTTTCCATCGGCAAGCGGGCTGGCGGGTGGAGGCGGCGGTGGCGCGGTTGGAGAGGGTGTCGAGGGAGGGGCAAATTGCAGTGGCAATGAAGAACTGGTTTGGCGGCAAGGCCAAAGGTTCGCAGCAGGAGTACACGGTCGATGACCTGATCGTGCTCGAACGCTATCAAGAGGCGGCCGACCGGTTGCTCGCCAAGCTGAAGATCAACCCGCAGGACCTGCACTCCCACCTCAAGCTGGCGGAGGTCTACACGCACTTGCAGCAGCCCGGCAAAGCCGTGGACGAATACGCTTTCGTCGCCGACGAGTACGCCCAGGACGGTTTCTACGACAAGGGGATCGCGCTGCTGTCGCGGGCCATGAAGCTGGCGCCCAACGACGCTTCGCTGCGCCAGCGGGTCGAGGATCAGCAGCGCGAAAAGAGCCTGGACCACGTGCGGGTCCTGGCCATCGAAGGGTTGCGCCAGGCGGGCGGCCATCTCGACGGCGCCTCGGCTCTCGATCTGCAACGGCTGTGGCACAACCTGGTCGCCAGCAGCCTGGTGAGGGACCTGCCCGGCGAGCAGCTCAAACGGCTGTTTTCGGCCATGAAGCTGTATCACCTGGATGCCAAAAGCCGCATCGTGCAGGAAGGCAGCGATGAGCCCTTCCTGCTGCTCCTGGCGCGCGGGCTGGTCGAGGCCACGATCCAGGTTGCCGCCAGCGCCGCGGCCGCGGGCGGAAGCGGGGGAGGCGGGGCTGCCGGGGCGCCCGGCATGGGCAGCGCGACGCGTCCCGTACGCTCTTTCGGCCCCGGCGACATCGTCGGCGAAGCGGCGCTCCTGGAGCGCGGGCGGTGGCCGGCAGACTACTGGGTGCGCGAGCCGGCGGCGGTGCTGCGGCTCACCCGCGAGGGCCTCGAAAAGTGCCTGGTCGGCAACGCCGATCCGCGCGGCTTTCTGGAAATTCTGCGTGGCCAGCATAACGACCGTGAGGTGGCGGCGGCCGTGCGCACTCTGCGAGGCAGCCACTGATGGCGATCCTTGCCATCCGCGTCTATCCAGACCCTGCCCTGCGCGTCAAGACTCCGCCGGTCACCGACTTCGGGCCGGCGCTGGCGCGCCTGGCCGCCGACATGATCGAGACCATGGTGGCGGCTCCGGGCATCGGCCTGGCGGCGCCGCAGGTCGGCTCGCAGGCGCGGCTGGCGGTGGTCGACCTGTCAGTCGGCGACGACCCGCAGCAGCTCCACGTGCTGGTCAATCCGCGGATCACCCGCCGCGAAGGCATGGAAACCGACGTCGAAGGGTGCCTGTCGTTGCCAGGCATCTCCGACAAGGTGGACCGGCCCACAGCGATCACCGTGCGCGCCCAGGACCTGGACGGCAACGCCTTCGAGCTGCAAGCCGAAGAGTGGCTGGCGCGCGCCATCTGCCACGAGGTCGATCACCTCGACGGCGTGTTGTTCACCGATCATCTGCGAGGCTTGCGACGGGAGCGGGTGCGGCGGCAGCTGCGCAAGCTCGCGGCGGAGCAGGAGGTGCATGCGTGAAGGGTGCGGCAGCAGCAGCTTCACCAGGTGGGCCGGCGCCAGGGGCGCGGCGGGAAGGTGCGAACGGATTGCGGGCACGGCGCACCGCGGCAGCGCTGACCGGCGTCGCGCTCGCCAGCGCGCTGGCGCTCGCCAGCTGTGGCGGCGGCGGCCACAGCGGCGGCAGCGGCGGCGGCTCCGGCCCGACCAGCCCGCCGCCCAATCAATCGAGCATGGTGTTCACGCCATCGGGCGGCGGCAGCTCGGGCATCGTGCTGGCGACCGGCGCCGGCAGCCAGGGCACCGCGCTGGCGCTCACCGTACAGACCACCGGGGTGCCCGACCTGTACGCGGTCGCCTTTCACCTCACCTATCCGTACGCCGCCATGCACTTCAGCGGTTCGAACGAAGGCACCCTGCTCAACGCCGCCGGCTCGGTGCAGACGACCTACCAGGTTGTCGAGTCGCCGCCAGGCACGCTCATCGTCGGCCTCAGCCGGCTGGGCGCCGTCAACGGCACGGGCGCCGCGGGAACGCTGCTCACCCTGCAGTTCACCGGCGTCGCGACCGGCAACGGCAAGATCGCCTTCACCAACAATCAGGCGAACAACAGCGCGCAATCCGCCATCCAGGGTCTCAGCTGGGGCGGCGGCTCCGTGCAAGTCACCATCGTGCCGGGTTCCTGAGGGACCGCCGTGCCCGCCGATCTCATCTTGTACAACACGCTGGGCCGGCACCAGACGCCGCTGCGCCCGCTGGTGCCTGGGCACGTCAAGATCTACGCCTGCGGTCCGACGGTCTACAACGACATCCATATCGGCAACCTGCGCACCTTCCTGGTGCAGGACCTGCTGCGGCGCAGCCTGCGCCATCTGGGCTTCGGCGTCACCCAGGTGATGAACCTGACCGACGTCGACGACAAGACCATCCGCGGCGCCCAGGCCGCGGGAGTCTCGCTCGGCGAGTACACGGAACCCTTCATCCGCTCCTTTCTCGCCGACCTGGACGCCTTCCACATCGAGCGGGTCGAGCAGTATCCACGGGCGACCGAGCACATCGCCGACATCCTCGACCTGATCGGCCGGCTCGAGGCCGCCGGATACGCCTACGTGAGCGACGGGTCGGTCTTTTTCAGCATCGCCCGCGACGCGGACTACGGCCGCCTGTCCGGCTACGACCTGGAGCAGGTGCGGCGCGGCGAGCGCGTCGCAAGCGACGAATACGGCAAGGACGACGCGCGCGACTTCGTGCTGTGGAAGGCCGCCAAGCCCGGCGAGCCCTCGTGGGACTCGCCCTGGGGGCCGGGGCGCCCAGGCTGGCACATCGAATGCTCCGCCATGAGCATGCGCTACCTGGGCGAAACCTTCGACATGCACTGCGGCGGCGTCGACCTCATCTTCCCGCACCACGAAAACGAGATCGCCCAGAGCGAGTCCGCGACCGGCAAGCCCTTCGTGCACACCTGGCTGCACGTCGAGCACCTGATCGTCGACGGCCAGAAGATGTCCAAGTCCCTGGGCAACCAGTACACCCTCAAGGACCTCCTGGCCAAGGGCCTGTCGGCGCGCGCCCTGCGCTACCTCTTCCTGTCCGTGCACTACCGGCAGAAGCTCAACTTCACCTTCGAGGCGCTGGAAGGCGCCGCCGGCGCCCTGCGCCGCCTCGACGAAATGCGCTTCCGGCTGCAGCACGCCACCGAACGCCCCGAGCTGCCCGCCCAGGTCGATCCCTCGCCCCCGCCGGCCGCCGCGGCCCTGGCGACCCTGCGCCGCGACTTCACCGCCGGCCTGGCCGACGACCTGAACGTCTCAGCCGCCCTGGCCGCGCTCTTCGCCTTCGTCAAAGAGGTCAACGTCGCCATCGAAGGCGGCCAGCTGGTCACCGGCGACAAGGACCGCATCGCCGCCGCCCTGGGCGACGTCGACGGCGTGCTCGGAGTCCTGGACGCCGCCGCCTGGCCCGCCGCCGGAGCCGCCGTTGGCGGAGCTGCCGGTGCCGACGGGGGTGCCGGCGCCGGCGACGTCGCCGAGATCGAGCGCCTGGTCGCCGAGCGCACCGCCGCCCGCCGCCAGCGCGACTTCGCCGCCGCCGACCGCCTGCGCGCCCAACTCACCGCCCGTGGCGTCACCGTGGAAGACACCCCCGAGGGCGCCCGCTGGAAGCGCAACCCCTGACGGCCCCTGACGGCCCCCATGCCGCCGAGATCCCATGTCCACCCCTTCCAGCCCGCACGCCCGCGGGCGTGCCGCGGAGCAGGCCGCCGTGGTCTGGTTGCAGGCGCACGGCTACCGGGTGCAGGAGCGCAACGTCGTCAACCACGCCGGCGAGATCGACCTGATCGCCCGCGATGAGCGCGACGTCCTCTGCTTCATCGAGGTCAAGGCCCGCAAGACCGCCACCTTCGGCCCCGCCCTGGCCGCCGTAGGCCCCCTCAAGCGCCGCCGCCTGTGTCGCGCTGCCGCCCTGCACCTGGCCCGCCGCGGTCTCCACCTCACCCCCTGCCGCTTCGATGTCCTGGCCCTGGACTGGACCGGCGCCGCCTGGCGCTACACCCTGGTCCGCGACGCCTTCCCCTTCGCCCCCTAGCCGCCGCCGCGCCGTCCCGCCAGCCCGCCGCCCGCGCGCAACCCCTGCAATCCAACGCACTTGACAGCCCCCGGACCGGCGCATATCCTTTGCGGCCTGGGCGGGAATAGCTCAGTGGTAGAGCACAACCTTGCCAAGGTTGGGGTCGCGGGTTCAAGTCCCGTTTCCCGCTCCAAATCCTTCTTTGAACCCTGACCGGTGCCGCGGCAACCAAGCCGCGGCCGGCAGCAGCACCCAAGGCGCGCCCAGGCAGCCTTGCGAGCAAAAGGGGCCGTCCCTCCCGACCCCTCGTTCCCCAGGCGACGTGGCCAAGTGGTAAGGCGAGGGTCTGCAAAACCCTTATTCGGCGGTTCGAATCCGCCCGTCGCCTCCAACTCTAAGCCCAATTCTACCAGCAACTTAGTCTCAGTCCTGTCGGGGTCGCGGCCGCGACAAGCGAACTGCCATGGTGCACTGGCGCCCACTCTCCGGCGGTGGTAGGCGAACTCGATCGCTGCGAGATTTCAGCTTCTTCGATCTGCGGTAGTGCGTTTTGACGCCGATCTGGCGGCCATAGTGCGGGAGGGCGGAGTAGCGACCCACACCGGCCCCGAGTCATGCGTCGGCCGGTTCAGCTACCCGCGTGGCAGGGCTGGGACTTCTTCCCAGCCCTGCCGAGAGCGGGCACGGTTTGAACCTCGAAGCCCCCAAGATCGCGCTTCACCTGGCGAGGCAGGGACTCGTCGAGCAGTATGCGCACTCGCGAGCATGGCTCGTCGCCCGGCACGTTGACCACCGCCGTGGCGGCTGGCCAGTGGTGGGCCGCCCAGGCGATGCGGGTCGGTGCCGCTCAGGTCGCGGCGCGATTCAAGGGCCTCGCTTGGCGAGCCACGTGCGGTCAGTCTGCCAGGAGCGGCGTTCGGCGGCCTCGCGCTCGAAGAGCGCCCGCGTCTTCTCCAGCACCAGCGTGAAAGGCCTGCCGGAGCGGCGTGTCTCGTGGCGAACAGGGAGCTCGTGAGCGTCGATCCGGTCATGCACGTGCCTTCGGAGCTGTTGGGCGAGCGGCCATTCGAGCCCCCTCTTCCCGGGATCCGAGAGGAAATCGCCGAGCTGCACACAGAGGTTGCAGCTGCAGTCCCGCGGCGGGTCGATGGACCAATCGTCCCGGTCGCGTGTGGGCTGGCCGAGGCGCGCTTCCAACGCCCGGACACAGTGCTGCTCGATGTCGTCGAGACCGAGGGCGCTCCAGGAGAGGGACGCCCCGGCCGCACTCTCCGAGCCGGCCATCCGCAGCACCTGCACCAGGCAGGTCAGCAGTGTCCCGTTCTCATCGGCGCAAAGGAAGGTCACGGCCGCATCGCGCAGATCGCTGTCCCCGGCGATCACGGCGCTCACGAGGCAGTCCAGAATCTGCTTCGGCAGTGGCGCCTGCGCCTTCTCTCGCTCGCTGGGCCGCGTAAGCTCGCGCCAGCTCTCGATCTCGTCCCTGAGCTCGTCCCAGAGGCGCCCCACCAGGAGCCGGGCGGCCAGCATTCCCGTCGCCTCGTCGGCTGCGCGCAGGGCCGCGCACAGGCTAGGCAGCGCGGCACGCCAGGCGACGAGAGATCGTTCATCCATCGGTGCCCATCGGCGGCGCTCGGACTGCCACTCGTCCAGCAGAGACCGCGTCCATGCTTCGCCGTAACGCCTGACCAGAGCCAGGAATGCCTTCGCCTGTCCGCTGGTGAGCGCCTCCACACGGAAGGGCTCCATCAGGAGCGCCGCGACCTGCGGGTCGTCGAGACCCGCGGCGATCCGCAGCGCTTTGCCGAACAATCCGGGCTGCTCGGCGTGCGCGGCAGCGCGGGTCCAGAAGGGCCGCATCGAATGGGCCAGGCTGTGGGCCACTTCCGAATGGCCCTTTTGGAGGCGCTGCTGCAACACCTCCAGGGCCCAGGCGGGTGAGGCCTCGGCACGCACGGCGAAGGCACGCTCGTGCGGCCAGACGACCAGTGCCGCCCGGCGGTACCAGCGGTCCATGGTATTGCCGTAGTTGCCCATGTACCCTTCATACTCGAACTCATATGGATCGAGGTCCCTGGATGGCGTGGTGAAACAGATCTCGTCCTGTGCGACCTGCGTCAGGATCGGCTCCGCTTTCCGCCCCGACGGCTCGATCCATCGCACCAGCTCGGTGCTCGAGTCCTGAAGATCGCCAAGCGAGTAGCCGTTTGGATCGCCAGCCGGACCTCCGCCAGGCTCATCCTCGTCGATCTCGTCGTGCCACCCGCGGCGTCGTCTTTCCCGCCAAGGCTCCTCCCAGCCGTCGTCCAGGCAGTCCCAGACCTCGTGCACCTTGGCGAGCGCTAGCACGATCTCGCAGCTGGCGCGCTCCGCCGCCTCCCTAAGCAACGCGGCGCGGGCGGTGTCCACTCCTTTCAGGTGTCCCCAGCTGAGGCCGCGCTCGGTGTATTGAAAATCGAGCAGGTACACCAATCGGTCGGGCGGATCGAGTGGTGCGCCGACCTCCTCGTGATACCGAGCAGGCAACCGCGGCGTCGCGAAATACCGGCGGAGGACGGCGGCCAGGGCGGCGACCTTGGCCGGCGCCGGCTTGGTGGCGGCCAGGGAAGCGGTGCTCCCGTCGCGCTCGATCATCAGGTCATAGGTCAGAATGATCCTGTAGCCCGAGCTCACCGGCTGCACCTCGTGGTAGCAGTCGGCATAGAAGGAGATGAACGAGAGGGGCTTCCGCGAGGCGCGGTAGACGACGCGCTCGTTCTGATGCTCGACGACCAGGGCGCCGCCCTTGAAGGAGGATGGGAGCGTTACGACCAGCGTCCCGATCATTCCGTCTGCCTTCTCCGAGTCCTTGTGCCGGAGGAAGAACTGGCCAGGGGCGTAAACGAGCATGCCCTGAAACTCGGCCCTCAGCTTGCAGCCTTCGGGCAGGCCGAGAGCGGCCCGCATCTGGTCGAGCACCGGCAGCAGCGTCTGGCGCCAGCGCCGCTGGTCGATCTTCACGCGGCTCCTGGGAATCTCCCAGGTGTTTCGGACTCGGCTGTCGCGGAAAGTCGCCTCCCCCAGCCCGTAGGAAGCGGGTCGCGCGACGCCGCAGAGCTGCTGCGCCTGCATCCGGGAGATCGGAAAGCGGAGCCGTCCGACTCCTTTGACCGCGATGTCCAGGTCGTCGGCTTCGGCTGTCCGCCGCGCGGTAAAAGCGCCGGGAGCGCCGGCCGAATCCAGGATTTCGCTGACCTGCCCGAGCTGCGAAATGGTCTCCACGTTCACCTCCCGAACACGAGGCTGGTCTGTAACGCCTTCCGGGCATTCGTCCGTGCGCGGAAGCCGCCCCCGAACACCGCGACGGCAAGTGCGCCGGCGCCGCATCCACGGTACGGCGTGAGCGGGAGCCCCGGCTGTGCGATCGCCTCGGCGGAGGCTCCGAGGTTCGGACGGCGGGGCGCGCTCGCTACTGGATCAGATAGGACCCTCCCCTGATGCGGGCACCGTCGGATAGGGCTCGATCGGACCCTCGATGGCCTCGATGGCTGCGATGAAGAGGTGAGGAAAGGACAGAGGGACAGTCTGGCACAATCGCAGGATGCGCCGACGGAGGCGCTTGGCATCCGCCTCGGGCGCCGAGGCGAGCCGATAGAGCTGGCGCCAAGCTCTAAGCTCGCCGCGGTCGAGGAGCTGCGCGAGGACCTCATCGCTCTCCAGGTTGAGGCCCGAGCGGTTCCAGAGCGCCCGTGATTGGGACAGATCAAGATCGTTCACGGCTCCTCCTCACTCGCGCCGAGCAGCACGTCGGCCAATACGCTGGCCCACCAACGCCCGCGAGTCACAACGTACTGCCAGTCGTTCCACGGCGGCCGGAGTCCGCGATAGCTGGCGAGATCAATCTGAGCACCGTCGATAGGTTGGCCGGCGCCGAGGCGCTCGATCACTTCCGCAAGCACCGAGGCGCCACCCTGCTGAGGATAGAGCAAGTCGAGCTTCCCCAGGGCTGCGCGAACCCCAGCCACACCTAGTCGCTCGAAGAGCACCACGGCGTCAAGGTAGTCGCGGGTGGTCAAGCGAACGGCGAGCAGCCAAGCCTTGATGCGCGCCATCTCGGCGAGCGTGGGCAACCGCAGTCCGGCGATCTCCTCGGTGTCGAGAGGCTGGACGCGGCGCAGCTGGCGGATGCCGGTCAATACACCGTCGAGCTGGCCAAGGATCAGGACCGGCCGGCGAATGCGCGAGGTCTGCCAACCGGCGGCGGCCTCCAGGTCCGCCAGGATCTCGTCGAATCGCTCCCGGAGATCCGACACCACGTGGTCCCCATCGAGGCTGACGCGGTGTCCGGCATGGAGAGCGGCGGCGGTCCCGCCCACCAGCACCGAACCCGGTACGAGGGCCTGAAGATGACGCTCTGCTGAAAGCAGGTGTTCCCACTCGGAAGCGTTGTCTCCGACCATGCCTCAGAGCATAGCGCGGCAGGTCTCCAGGCGCTCGTCGGGCCTCGCGGCGGCCGCTGCCATGCCACGTTGCGGGTGGCGCCGGCGACAGCTTCCAGGTGAGGGTAGCCAACAACGCGCCGCGAGCCACGATGGCGAGGCGGGGTGCCGACCATCCCGTGGTGCACCGGTGGTGCACTTGACGGCAACTCAAGCCCACTGTCGCCATCAGGTCTCAACGGCTGGGCGTTGCGAGACGCGGAGTACCAGATCTACGACGGCGAGATCCCAGGTCTCGCCCTTCGGGTCAACCCGAACGACCGGAAGGTGTTCAGGCTCTTCGGACCCTGTCGGGCCGAAAGCGCACTCTCACCCTGGGTGTGTTCGGCGCGATCACGCCCGACCAGGCGCGGCGCCTGGCCAAGGAGCGGCCCGCCGAGGTGACGCGCGGCGTCGATCCTGCCGGGGAGCGGCAGCGTGCCCGGCATGCGCCAAACGTGGCGGCGCTCGTCGAGCGCTACCGGGCAGAGCACCTCGCCGACAAGAAGCCCAGCACCCGCCTCCGGTCGGAGGGCCTCCTCAAGCGCGTCATCCTCCCAGCCCTGGGGCCGATGAAGGCCGAGGAGGTCACCCGGCAGGACATCCTGGCTTTCCGCCGCGGCCACAGTGCCACACCGGTCGAGGCGAATCGCGCTGTCACCCTGCTTTCGGCGCCAGGCGGTAGCTGCGATCCTGCCGGGCCAGGTGCTACGGTTAAGGATGGGAGCACTCTGCAATAAACTCCGAGCCCGCCGGGAGCGCTACCTGTCGGCCCGAGAGCTTGCCTGCCTGGGGGCGCCCTTGGACGCAAGCGAGGCACCACCCTGCAGCGATTCTCGCCATTCGCCTTCTGCTCCTGACCAGCTGCCGCAAGAGCGAGAGCCTGGCCCTGGTCGGCGCCATCGTGCAGAGGTCGTCGGCCGCGCTGCGCCGGTCGCCGCCGCGGATGATGGTTTCGAACAGGTCTCGATGCCGTGCCATGCCGAGGTGCGGAGGTCGACGCGCGGAGTGGCAGTGATGGTGGCAGCTGCGCTCTCACGGTGGCGAGCGAAGCGCGGCCTTCTCGGCCGCGGCGGCGGCGGCCGTCGCCTCGTCGCTCAGATCCAGCGCGGCGTACAGCTCGTGAGCCCGCCGGAACTCGCTTGCCGCTTCGCGGTAGCGGGCGCGGGCGTACTGGATGCGGCCGAGCCCGAAGGTGGCGGCCGCCCGAACCGCCGGCGCGGCATCGACGAGCGCCTCGCGGTAGCGCGGCTCGGCGAGCGAGAGCAGGCCCATTGTGAGGTCGAGATCGGCGAGGGTGACTCGCAGCTCGGCGGAAGGTGCGGCAGCCAGGGCTTGGCGGTAGAGGTCGGCAGCGTCGCTGTAGAGATCGCCTTGTGCGTAGAGGCCGGCGATGGCGGCGGCGAGCGCCGGCCCGCTGATGCCGAGGCCGGTGAGGTGATGCAGGCGGGTTTCGAGCTCCAGGACGTCGGCGACCTTCGGGGTCCGCACCAGCACCGAGTCGGCGCTGTGCCAGGGTGCCACCGCGTTGGCGCGCGCCGCCACGGACAGGAAGTAGGTGCGGTCCGGCACCAGGCCGGTCCGGTCGGCGGGCCAGGGCAGCGTGCAGATCGAGACCCCGTCCGGGCCTGCGGCGCAGCCAGCGCCGCCGGCGGCGAGATGGATGTCGGTGGCGAAGCCCTGGCCGCTCCATTCGATGCGGTATTCAGCGGCGGTCGGCACCGCCAGCCACGAGACCGCGGGCCGCGGTGTGCGCAGCGCGGTGTTGCGCGGAGCCAGCACCAGTGGGGCGAGCGGATCGTCCTCGTCGGCGGCCCGGATGTCGCGTTCGAGGACCAGGAGTCCGGAAAGCACCTTGAAACGCCCGGTTCGGGGCGTGACCAGCGCGACCTCTCCGGCTGTGAGCTGGCGGCCCGCGGCGCAGGCCGGCTCCGTCAGGGTCCAGCTGGCCGGACCCTGCAGGCGCACGAAGGAACGGCTTGAGCAGACGATGCCAGCCGTGGCGCCCTGGGGCAGGCGGACGGTGACACCGGCGTGAAGGACCTGCCATGGGCTGGCCAGAGGGGGCCCGCCCACGCCGGGGCCGGTGAGCTGCACGGCGCCGTCAAGCTGCGTGACGATAGCGGTAAGCTGGGTAGAGGGGACGGCTGCCGCCCTGGCTGCGGTGACGGCGAGGAGGAGCAGGTTGGTGAGGAGCGTGCGAGCCATGATGGACCGGAAGCCGCTCAGGGCTCTGTTGGGCAGCCGCGCCGTGCGGCGAGCGCTGCGGCTTGCGGTGCCGGCCGGGTGATCCCCGGCGGGTCGAGGCGGTGCAGCTCGCGCAGCTCGCGGCAGGCTAGCCCCGCGTCTCCGAGGTCGTCGTGGGCCTGGGCGAGAAGCCAGGTGGTTTCGACGGTGCCGGGGTCGCCAAGCGGATAGAGCCTGCGAGCCTCTGTCAGGTAGGAGATTGCGGCGCGTGGGTTGCCGGCCGCGAGCTCGAGGGCGCCGAGGCGGCGCTGGAGGGCCGGCCGCTCGGGATCGAGGCGCAGGGCGATGTGGAGCTGGAGGCGAGCCCTACCCACCATTCCGCGGGCGGCGGCGGCTTCGGCGAGCTCGGCATAAGCATCGGCGCGTTGCGGATCGGCGGCCACGGCGCGCAGCAGGTAACGGTACGCCTCGTCGTAGCTGCCGCGGTTGGTCAGGAAGCGGCCGAGGTTGTAAAGGTGCTCGGCCGACTCGGGCTCGAGCTGCACCGCCTCGCCGTAGTGCTCAAGGGCCGCCTGCACATCGCCGCGCGCCTCGTCGCAGGCAGCGAGGTCCGACAGGATCGCGGCCGATCGCGGGGCGAGCACTCGGGCAACACTGAGGCGGTCGGCGGCGTCGGTCCAGCGCTGCTCGCTCATCAGCGCGGCTCCCTCGGCGACCAGCCTTTCTACCCGCCACCTGCAGGCGACGACCGCGGCACCTGCGGCGACGAGCAGGACGAGCAGGGCAGCGGCCCAGCGGCGGCCCCACGTCGGCCGCTGCGAGCGGTCCCACAGGTCGTGCTGTGGGTAGAGGTCGCCGGTCGGCGTCCGCAGGAAGAGCACCGGGGTTGCCCATTCGCTGCGGGTGCGGCCCGCGGCATGGATGGCCAGCCTGCCTTCGGTGACGGCGGCGTCGACCGGCTCGCCGGCCGCGAGCTTCTGGTAGAAGGCCCGGCTGAAGCAGATCGCCGCGCCGTCCGAGATCGGCAGCTGCATGGCGACGACGGCGGGAAGGCCGCCGAGGACCAGGGCATGGGCGACGCCGGTGAAGGCGCTGGCGGTGGCGCTCGTGCCGCCGGAAGGGTCCGCGGTAGCGTTGCCGGCGGCCGATCCACAGGCGTTGAGGACGGCGAGGCGGAGCTTCGGAAAGCCGGCCAGCTGGTTGAGCAGGTCGGTTCCCCGCACCGGGTCAGCGCAACCTTCTTCGGTGGCGAAATAGAGGACGCGATCGGCCGAGGCCGCCGGCGCGCCACCGCCATGGCCCATGAAGTGGAGCACGTGGACCTCGTGCTCGGCGAGCGCCCGGCGCAGCGCGGCGAGGGTCGGCGCCGCAGGCGTCACGACCTGCGCCGAGCTGCCGACCGCCTGGCGCAGGTTGGCAAGCTCGCGCTCGACTTCGAGGGGTGGCAGAGAGCGGGGGTTTGCGGCGACGGCCAGGATGCGGAGGCGGCGCGGCCGCGAAGCGGCCAGGATGGGGCGCGGCAGGGCGAGGAAGCGGGTGACGGGACGCTGAGGGCTCAGCGCCAGGAACTCGGGCGTGCCAGGCTGGCGCAGCAGCTCCCAGGGGAGCGCCTGCAGGGTGGCCAGGTCGGGGCTGCGGGGGTCGAACGTGAGTTCGATCCGCAGGCCGGCTCTAGCGTCGGTGCCGAGGAGATCGACACTTCGCTCGTAGAGGCCGAGGATCTCGCCCTGAAACAGCGCCCGGAAGAGCACTTCGCCGACGGTTTCCGCAGTGCGTGGCGGCGCGGTGCCCACGGAGCGGAGGTCGCGCGGCGACAGGATCTGGCCAAGGGTACGGCCAGCGACGGGCAAGGTGGGAATCTCGAGGCGCCCGCTACCCTGGCCTTTGGGGGTGAGGGCGATGACGGAGTAACCGATTGCCGAGCTGGCAGAGCCGGATGTACCGGCGGCGGGGCGGGCGGGAGCGATCAACAGCTGGAATCGGTAGTAGTGCACGGGCGACTCGGCGGGGTCGGGTCGGCAGCGCGATCGGCTCTCTATTGTCCGGCGAGCGCGTCGAGGCCATCGAGCTGCTGCGGAGGCGTCATTGGTGATGGCGGCGGAGCGGCTGCCGTCGCCAGGACGCCGCGGCTTGGAGGAAGGTGACTTTCCGCCTTGCGTTGGGGCGATCGGCTGCCGCAACAGGTTCGGGCACGGCCTGGTCACTCATCGCGCAGGGTGGGAGCGGGCATGTTTGACACCTGTCATTGCGTGCTTCATTCTTGAAGTTCATGCAGCAAGCGACAGTCTACCTTGCCGCCGCGGCGGTGAGCGCCCTGGTGCTCCTCTCCGCCTTCTCGGCGCCTGCAGCCGACGACTTCGGGCGGGCGCAGGCGCTTTGGCATCGGGCCACGGCGGCGGCGGAGGAGGGCAGGGCAGGCGAGGCGATCCGCGAGTTGCGCGCGGCCGCCGAGCTCTACCGCAGGGCGGGTCGCTTCAACGACGTCGTGGGCTGCCTGCTGCAGCTGGCCGATCTCGAGCGCAGTCGCGACGACGCAAGCGCCATTGTCGACCTGCAGGCCGCGATCGAAATCGCCCGCACCCGGGGCCTCCCGGACCTGGTAGCGGCGGGGCAGGCCATCTTCGCCACAACGCTCTATTCGCTTGGCCGGTACCAGGAGGCCGCGAGCCAAGCCGAAGCAGCTCTGCCGGGATTGCGCCGCACGGGCCCGAAGTCCAATGTGATGAGCCTGCTGGAGCTCTTGGGACAGATCGAGATCCTGCTCGGCCAGCCGGCGAAGGCGGTTGGCCACCTCGAAGAAGCCCTGCGGCTCGACCGCGAGCTGGGCGCCGAACCGGCAACCCATGCCACCTTCCTCCACAATCTTGGCATGGCCTACAAGGAAAGTGGGCGCTTGCAGAATGCCCTGCCGCTGCTTCAGGAATCGCTGCGCATCATCGAGCATGGAGGAGCCAAGAACCAGATCGCCAGGTCGCTCACCGCCTTAGGGATGGTGTACATGAGGCTTGGCGATAGCAGCCAGGCGCTGGACACCTTCGCGCGGGCCGAAGCAATCTTGCAGTCGATCGACGATCCCCTCGACCTCTGGCTGGCGCGGCTGGGAGTAGCCCAGGTCCGTGGCCAGCAGGGCCGCTATGATCTCGCGCTGCCGCTCTACGAGAACACCATCGCGGCGCTCCGCCGGCTCCACGCCGAGAAGGACCTGGCTCAGGCGCTCAACAGTCTCGCAGATCTCGATCGCCACCAGGGGCGGGCTGATGACGCCATCGCACTCGAGCAGGAAGCCGTCACGCTGGCACACAAGCTCGGCAGCTGGGCAACTGAAGCCACGGCGCTGAACGGCATCGCGGTCGCGGAAAGCGATCTTGGCCACTTCGAGCGCTCCCTGTCCTACTCTGAGCGGGCGCTTGCCCTGCACCACCAGGCGGGCGACGGCCCTGGTGAGGCGGCAGCTCTGATCAACACCGCCGCCATCTACATGCAAATCGGGCAGCCCGAAGAGGCGTTGGTGCGCAGCGAGCAGGCGCTCACCCTGGCCCGGTCCATTGCCGACCCCGCCGCGGTGGCTGGCGCGCTGAACCTCCTGGCCGCGGTGGTCCTGGTCGAACGTCCCGAGACCGCCCTGGCGCAGGCCGAGGAAGCCCTGGCGGTCGCGACAGGCAGGCCCGGGTGGCGGCCGGTCGAGCTGCAAGGCAACATGCTCAAGGGTTCGGCGCTGTTGGTCCTTGGGCGGCGCGACGAAGCGGCCGCGACATTGACCAAGAGCCGCGACCTCAGCCAAGAGTTGGGCAGCCGGTGTAAAGAGAGCGAGATCCTGTTGCTCCTCGGCTCTGTCCACTACCTGTCGCGGCAGCTTCCAGCAGCGCGGCAGACGCTCGAAAACGCTGTGCACCTCGCCAGGGAGAACCATTGTGCAGCGCCCTCCACCTACTACCAGCTGATGCTGGGACAAGTCTACGCTGCCTTGCACCTCAACGAACCGGCGATCGCCGCGCTCAGCGCTGCCGCCGCTGCGTTCGAGACGACCCTGGGGGACATCCGCTCCAGCCAGCTGCTGGCCGGCGTCATCGGCACCAACTCCTCGCCATATCCGACACTTGCCCGGCTGCTGGCCGACGCCGGCCGCACCGCCGACGCCTTCGACGTTGCCGAGCGCGCCCGGGCGCGCGCCCTGCTCCATCAGCTGGAGAAAGGACCGGCTGGCAACCTTCACCGCGCGGCCGCCGGCGACCTGACGAGCGAAGAGTCCGAGTTGCGCCGTCGTCTGGACCGGCTCCGCCGTGAGGCCGAGGCGGAGCAGGAGAAGCCAAGCGACCGGCAAGATCGCGGCCTGCTCACCTACCTGGGAAACGAAATCGATCAGGGACGGCGCGGCTACGAGGCTTTGCTGCTGCGGTTGCAGGTTGCCGATCCTGAATATTCCTCCCTGGTGCACGCGGCACCACTCTCGCTCGCCGAGGTGCGCCGCCTGCTCGCTGCCGACACGACCCTGGTCGAGTATTTCGTCCTGGACAGGGAAACCCTCGCCTGGGTGATCGATCGCGATTCAGCCGAGATGGTGCGGCTGCCGGCGTCCGCCGCGCTGCTCGAGCAGCAGGTGCGGGAGCTCTGCACGCGCATTGCACGCCGCGAGCCGGTGGCCGACCTTGCGGCATCGCTGCATGCGGCCTTGCTCGCTCCGCTCCTGCGCTTCATCCATCACTCGAATCTTCAGATCGTCCCTTTCGGCGCGTTGCACGCCGTCCCCTTTGCCGCTCTCGGAGGCGCCGGCGACCAGCCGCTGGTCGCGACCCATACCGTGAGCTACCTGCCGAGCGCCAGTGTGCTCCCCTTCCTGGCCGGCAAGCGCAAGGCCGGAACCGGCCGCGCACTGGTGCTGGGCGACCCCGATGGCTCCTTGCCGCACGCCGCAGCGGAGGCCCGCTCCGTCGCCAGGCTTTACGGCGTCGATCCGCTGCTCGGGCCGGCGGCAACGGAGACCGCGCTGCGCGCCCGTGCCGCGCAGACGGGCATCCTGCACATCGCAGCCCACGTCCACTTCGACCAGGCGCGGCCACTGTGGAGCCACGTGGCGCTGGCTGCCGATGCCGCCAACGACGGTCACCTGGAGGTGCACGAGATCTTCAGCCTCGATCTGCGGCAAGCCAGGCTGGTGGTGCTCTCGGGTTGCGAGTCGGGGCTGGTCCGGCTTGACCAGGGCGACAACGTCATCGGTCTGAGCCGTGCCTTCCTCTATGCCGGCGCGCCGGCTGTCCTCACCACGCTCTGGCCGATCGACGATGAAGCCTCGGCAGTGCTGATGCTTTCCTTCCACGCTCATCTGAAGCGAGGCGAAAACGCCGCCCAATCGCTGCGCGCCGCCCAGCTTGCCGTGAGGCAGGACGACCGTTGGAGATCGCCCTGCTACTGGGCTGCCTTCGCTCTTACCGGCGACACCGGCGGCGACCGGAGCGCCCCCTCGCCTTGATTTGCGCCCGGCAGCTGCGCGGTCTCAAGCTTCTGATCCCCAGGTTGGGACCAGGTCGCCGAGATGGGAAGCTTTTGACGCGATCGACGTCGGCGGCGAAGTGGCGCGAGTGGCCGCGGCCGCGGCACAAGCCGCGCGCCGCGCCCAGTCCGCCGCGGTTACTGGTGCAGGGTGCCGGCCGAGCGGCCGTTGCAGGCGCCTTTGTTCCAGTTGTCGAGGGCGAAATCGTTGATGCAGTTGGCCAGAACCTTACACGGTTCCCAGTTGTCGTTGCCCCACAGGCGTGACACGTAGTTGCTCGCCCGGGTGTCCTGGCCGAGCAGGTCGCGCGATCCCGTTGCCTGGATGTTGTAAAAGACCACCCACTTCGCCGTCTCGCTGTTGAAGCCGCTGGGCGTGCCGGTGATCTGGTTTTTGTTGTCGGTGCCCGGAGCGACGAACAGCGCCGCGTCGCCCTTGCGATCGTTCACGTATTCGTTCAGATTGCCGCCGCTGCCGGTGAGCGCGATCAGCACCTTCCCCGCGAGCCCTGCCATGGTCGGCCAGGCGCCCCCCTTGGCGGCGTCGCGCAGGGTCGAACTGCCGCCTTTGAGCGCTCCCGGCTTGTACAGGGTGGCGCCAAGGATGCCATTCACCAGGTTGTCGAGGTCGACCGGCCGGCGACCGCTGCTCACCTTGGACCAACCCTGCTTTTTGTCCAGGAAGAGGGTGATCGGATCGTGCCCCGGATGCGCGTCGCTCCACTGCTTGATGTCGGTCATGCAGGCTGAGAGGTTGTTGGTGCCGTTGCCGTTGCCGGTGCAGTTGTTGTCGTTGCCCGATTGGAACAAGGTGCCGGGATTGTGGCGCACGAACCACTGGTGCGCCTGGCCGCCGGTGACCGCGTCCCGGTGATCCCAGATGTCGATTTCGACGTTCTTCACCTGGTCGAGGACCTCCTTGAAGGTGTTGGCCCCCATCTTCTTGGCGACGCCGATCTCGTAGCAGTTGTGACAGGTCTTCTGGAAAACCGCCGGATACTTCGACTGCGCATCCGCCGCCTGCAGGGTGCAGGTGGCGGCGAACGCCGCGGCCGAGCCCACCGTTGCGGCGAAGGCCGCCAACGCGGCCGATGCTGCAAGTGCGACCAATGGCACCGGCGTGCACATCTTCGGCAAAAGGTTGCGAACCTTCATAACCATCCCTCCTTGGTAGGATCTGGCCGCGAGCAGTCCGCCCGTCGAGCCAGGCAAGGCTCAACCGGTCTGGCGGCCGTTGAACAGATCGAGCAGCATGGCGACTTCGGCGTCGATGCCGGTGCGCAGGGTGAGGTCGCGATCGGGGGCCACCTACGACAGCTCCTGTCGCAAAGCGTCGGAGACTCAGGCGCTGCGCGGCACCCTGTCCTTCACCTACATGGCGGGCGACCGCCTGAAGAGCTACGGCGTCACCGGCGGACCGACGGCGAACTGTCCCTACTATAGCAGCGGCGACGTCGACTCGATGCTCTACTGGTCACCATTGACCGAGGCCTCCCGATCCTGCTCGGCAGGCCGCCGGGACGCGGGGTCAGCTGCGCAGGACCCGAACCGGGTCGAGGCGGCTGGCTCGGCGGGCTGGAAGGTAGGCTGCGAGCAGGGCGACGAGGGTGAGCAGGATGGCGCTGGCGGCGAAGGAGAGCGGGTCCAGGGTGCCGACCTCGAACAGCATGGTGCGCAGCAGGTGCGTCAGGAAGATGGCGGCGATGAGGCCGAGGACGACTCCGGCCACGATGAGCATCAGCGCTTCACCGATCACCTTTTGCAGCACCTGGGCCGTCGACGAACCGAGGGCCATGCGAATGCCGACCTCTCGTTCGCGTTGGGCCGACAGGTAGCTCATCAGGCCGTAGAGGCCCACGGCGGCAAGGAACAGGGCGAGCAGCGCGAAGGTGCTCACCAAAGCGCCGAGGGCGCGGATGGGAGCGAGAGACGCTTCGATCCATCGCTCCATGGTGCTGAGATGGGTGGCGGCGGCGGCGGGATCCAGGTCGGCGAGAGCGGCCATGACCGGCCGGACCACGTTGCGCGGGTCCTTCGTGGTGCGCGCCACCAGGCCCATCGACCGGGTTTCGATCTGGGCGCTCGAGAAATAGGCGCCGGGCGGCTCCTCGGCGGTGACGGTGAAGCTACGCGAGTTGTGCACCACGCCGACCACGGTGAACCGCTTGGCGCCGTTGACCAGGACATGGCCGTCCGGGTCGGTGCCGGGGAAGTACTGCTGGGCGGCAGCCTGGTTGAGCACCACCACGAGCGGTGCGTCGCTCTGGTCGCGCCGCTCGATTCCCCGTCCCTTGAGGATCGTCAGGCCCGTCGCCCGGAAATAGCCGGGAGTGATCTTGCGGTACCACAGCTTGACGCCTTCGGCGGGTTCCGTTCCGCCTTCGATGTGCAGCCGCGAGTCCTGGCTGTCGCCGGAGAACGGCAGGGTCGACGCGGCGCCCGCGGCGCTCACGTCGGGCAGCGCCTCGATGCGCTCGATCAGTTCGGTGTAGAACGCCCGCGCCTGCGCCGCCGTCGGGTAGCGGCCGGGCAGGGCGTCCACCTGGAAAACCAGCAGTTGCGCGGGGTTGTAGCCGGTTTCGACCTGGCGCAGCCGGCTGAGGCTGTGGATCATCAACCCCGATCCGACGAGCATCACCAGCGCCAGCGCGATCTCGAGCACCACGAGGAGGTTGGAAGCGCGCCAACCGGTGGTGCGCCCGCCCGCGATGCCGGCGACGCCACGCAGTTCCCGTTCCCCGAGATCTTTCCCGAGTACATGTCCAACATGAACGTGCTGCGCTGGGTGATCGGGCTCCTGTAGGCGCCCGGCCGCCGTTCAAAGGAGGTCCTCGGGGATCGCGAACTCCAGGTCGCGAGAGCAGAATTCGCTCCATCCCGCCGGCGCCTCCAGCCAGAGGACGCTCTCGCCGTGCCACATCGACCGCGTCACGCTGACGATGTCGCCGTCCGCCAACGGCTCGCGCGGCGCCCCCTGCCAACCGGGGAAGCGGCGCAGCTCCCGCACCTGGCCGGCAGCGTCCGCGCGGACCTTGGCGTCCGGCGGCCCGTGACGGTGATCGCCGGCGGTGCCGCGGCGATGCCCATGACCTGGGGCTGGCGCAGGCCGGTGGTGCTGGTGCCGGCGGGCGCCGCCGATTGGCCGCGGGCGCGGCGGCGAGCGGTCCTGCTGCATGAGATGGCCCATGTGGCGCGCGGCGACAACCTGGCCGTGGTGCTTGCCGCGGTAGCCTGCTCGCTGCATTGGTTCAACCCGCTGGTCTGGCTCGCGGCGCGCCGGCTGCGCCTGGAAAGCGAGCACGCATGCGACGACCGCGCGCTCGGCGCCGGCGCGGCGCCCTGCGATTACGCTGCCGACCTGCTCGACATCGCGCGCACCCTGCGCGGTCCGCGCGCCGCGGCGGCGGTCGCCCAGGCGATGGCCGCGAGATCCCAGCTGGAAAGGCGCCTGCGCATGGTGCTCGACGGCCGGCTCGACCGGCGTGGCGTCTCGCGCCGCAAGGCCCTTCCCGCGTGGTTCGCAGCCGTCGCCGTCGTCGTGCCGCTGGCCGCGCTTGCGCCCGGCGCCGGCATGGCGGCGCCGCCTGGCGACGTGGCGCCGGCTGGCCGCGCCGCGGCTGCGCCGGCGCCAGCCGCCCTGGCCCGATCCACGGCCCCGTTGGCACCGGTCCCTCCGGCCGCTCCCGTGACGCCACCGGCGCCACCCACGGCGTTACCGGCTTCGCCGCTGCCGCCGGTTCCGCCGGCGCCCGGCGCGGCGGCTGTTGCGGCATCCCAGGACAGCGGCCGGCGGATCAGCTTTCATGACGATGACGGACGGATGAGCTACCGAGAATCGCAGAGCGGTCACCTGCTGACCGTGGACAGCCAGGGTTCGAGCGACCTGGCCGACGACCTCGGCGGCATCCGGCGCCTGGCGCCGGGGGCGCAGATGGAGTTCCGCCAAATCGATGGCAGCGGCGAACGCGCGCTGCTGGTGCGGGGCGACGCCACCGGACAGCCTGTCTACACGTACCGCGCGGAGGACCGCGATCGGCCGTTCGACGCCGCCGGGCGTGCGTGGCTCGCCAGCATGCTGCTCCAGCTGGTGCGGGGCAGCGGCCTGGGCGCCGAGGTGCGAGCGGAGCGGTTGCTGCGCGACGGCGGCCCGCAGGCGGTGATGGCCGAGGTGACGCTGATCCCCGGCGACCATGTGAAGGAGCGCTACCTGAAGGCTCTGCTGTCCCATCCGGGACTGCCGGCCGCGGCCGTCGAAGACGCCGTGCGCCAAGCCGGCCGCGAGCTTGGCAGCGACCACGCGATGGGTGACGTGCTGATGGCCGCGCTCGACAGCGGACCCGCCACCGATTCCCTGGCGCTCGCGGTGGCCCAGGCGGCAAGAGGCATCGATGGGGCGCATGAGCGCTGGCGGCCGCTCGCCGCCCTGGTGCAGGGGCGACCGCTGCCACCGGACGCTCTCGACGCCGTGCTACAGGCCGGACTCGGCATCCACTCCGACTACGAGCTTGGCTCCCTGCTCGCCCTGGCCGCGGCCCGCAACGGCCTCGACGATCCGGCGGCGGCGCGCGACTTTCTGGCAGGAGTCGCCGCCCTGGGCAGCGATTCCGAGCGTCACCGGGCGCTGAGCGCCGCAATCCGCCGCGGCGACCTGAGCCCGCCGCTGGTGCTCCAGGTCCTGCGCACCCTTCCAGCAATCGAGTCCGACTTCGAGCGCAGCCGCTTGCTGATCGAAATCGCCGACCGCTACCAGCTCGACGGCGACCGGCGAACCGCCTCCGTCGCAGCTCTCCGCTCCATCCACTCGCAACCCGAGCGCGAACGGGCCGAGGCCGCTCTGGCCCGCCGCTGACGTGGATGGTGGAGCGCGGGCTTGGGGAGCTCGGGCGGCGAGTTGCGGTTCACTCCGAGCGCAGGGCTTCGATGGCATCCACCCTGGCGGCGCGCGCCGCGGGGAGCGCCGATGCGGCCATGGCGGCGGCCAGGATGACCGCGGCCGAGAGAAGCAGCGTCATCGCTCCCGGCGGCCGGACATCCGCAATGAAGCTGCCGACCAGGCGTTCGCCGGCCAGTCCGAGCAACAGACCCGCGGCCACGCCCACGATGGCGATCACCAGACCTTCCAGCAGCACCTTGGCGAGGATGCCGTGCGGCTGCGCTCCGAGGGCCAGGCGGATCCCGAACTCGCAAGCGCAACCGCAACCTGAAAACCGGGCGAGGCCACTCTCCGACGGCAACGAACCCTCTCATCTTTCACCTACACGGTGCTCTCAGCCAAGAGGTGAGCATGGTGCTCACCGAGGACGACTACCTGGATTTCCTCATCTACGTTCACAACTTGCTGCCACCGACCGTTGAGAAAGCCTTCGAGGAGTCCGCTCTGCTCTTCCTCGGATACGGGCTTGCCGACATGGACTTCAAGGTGCTGTTCCGCAAGATCAACAGCTACTCTGGGGGACATGGCAGACATTTTGCGGTCCAGATAGATCCTCAACAAACCGGCCTACCCTCTCTGCAAGCCAAGCAAGAGCTCGAGTACCTCACGACGCAGTACGAGGCGCAGCGAATCAAAGTCTTCTGGGGCTCCTGCAGGGATTTCGTGAAGGAGCTCCGGCGCCACCTCCGCTCATCTCCTCCCCAATCTTCGCCTCCAGCCTCAATTCAACCGGCGACCTCACCTCTGCCGTGCAAAACGTCTTCTTGTTCAACGCCTTCATAAACATCCAACCGAGGACTGTTACGGCCAGTGCTCTGAGCGGCATGAACCTGGCCGACTTCTTGCGCGACGGGCGCGGCCCGCAGGAACGCCACTTGGCTCCGCCGCCGTTTCGCCTCCTCCTATTCGATCAATTCGAGGAGATCTTTACCACCTATCCGGACCGCTGGTCGAACCGCGAGGATTTTTTCGAGGAGATCGGCGCGGCCCTGGAAAATGACCGTCAGCTCCGTGTGGCTTTTGCCATGCGTGAGGAATACCTCGCGAGCCTCGACCCGTACCTGGGACGATTTCCGGAGACGCCGAAACGATTTCGCCTCGAGCCCCTGCGGGAGGCGCCTGCCATAGAAGCCGTTCGTGGTCCTGTCAGCCGGTTCGGGCGCTCATTTGCTCCCGGCGCCGCCGAAGCCCTTGTCGACACCCTGCTCCACCGCTCTGCCACCAAGCTGGACGGGATGTCAGCGGCGTCCTCGGAGTTCGTCGATCCGTTGCAGCTCCAGGTCGTCTGTAGCCGCTTGTGGAGTGCCCTGGATCGAGCGGTCAAGACGATCGAGATGGAACACATCAGCGGGTATGCCAACCTCGACCAGGCCCTAGAAGAGTATTTTGACGATTCCATCCGAAAGGTGGTCCAGGAGACAGGCTTCTCAGAAGCGGCCATCAGGGCCTGGTTCCAGGACAAGCTCATCACGTCGGAGAAGACACGGGGCTTGGTGTTCCAGGGGCAAAACGACGTGGGCGGCCTCCCCATCGCCGCCGTGCGCGCGCTCGACCTCCATCACCTGGTTCATGCCGAGATGCGCACGGGACAGAGCTGGTATGAGCTGATCCACGACCGCCTGATCGAGCCCATATTGTGCTCCAACCGGAAATGGCAGCAGGAGACGCTGCTTACGGAGAGCGACGTGGTTGGACGGATCGAGTCACTGGCGTTTCACCGCAGCAACGCCCGCAAGCTGCGCAAGGTGATCGATCGGCCCATCCGGGCGCTTTTCCGCTACGCTCAGCGGACCAGTAGCTCTCCTGAGGAGGACACCGAAGACTGGATTCACGGTGAACGCATCTTTGCGCTTGAGGTGTTGGAAGGTAACGTTCATTTGCGCAGGCTCGATCCCGGCTCCTACCATCGTCTCGAGATGCAGTGGCTATCCGAGGTGAAGCGGACCAAGGCTTACCTCTTATGGGAACCTGATGAGGGTTCCCCGGTGCCGCGTCATACCGACGACTACTATTTCGCCGCTTGCGAAGGGTTCCGCAACGTGCTAGTCAGCCGCGAGTTGAAGGCAGCCGCGGAAAGGTTTGGCCCTTTCGAGAAGTACCTGAAGACTCACTATCTCGATGCGGCGGGCAAGCTCGACCTCGGCAGGCAAGGGTCGCAAGCCATGCTTACGAGGAAGGCCTACCGGATTTACGAGGTGACCGGAGAAGCCAACCCAGACAGTAACTGGCAACATGCCTGCGCTTACGCCCGAATGTTTTACGACAACATCCTCAAGGCGGTCAAGGAGCACGACCCGGAGAGCACCCGCACCGTCCTGGAGGCCTTTCAGTACAGCCGCGCCGCCGAACATCGCTACCTCATCATCAACTGCTTCGAGGCTGCGATCGCCGTGTACTTCCTCGATTCCGACGTGATCAAGAGCCTATGGACCGGGCCGGAAGGGCAGCAGACCCTGGCGTTCTAGACAATATGGAACGTTCTGTGGTTTCTGCGGTCGCAGGCATCTGGACCTCGCACGCCGGTAAGGCCGAGGAAGGGCTGCTCGAGCCGGCGGTGCACCCTGTCGTAGGGTGGGTTGAAGAACTGCCCATAGAGTTGAAATCGCCAACACGGGCGATCGGCCAGGACTGACCTTCGGCTAACGGCGTTGTCACAGGCGTTGACGCTGAGGTCCCGCCGGTGGTCATGGGCTCCAGTGCCGCAGTCGTCAGGTCAGTGCTCGTGGTTGCCGGCTCAGCGGTGGTCGCCGGTGTTGTCTCCTCTGTGTGCTCCTCTTACCTGGAGGACACCACCAGAATGAATACCAGTAGCGCAACGACGAGCCCCACCAAAAAAAGCCAGGTGAAGCTGTCTTTTTGCCGCGCAGGTACTGGAGACGGTGCGCGGTCTTGCGATGCAGGATTTCCAGGAGGTGGAATTTGAGCGTGCTGCGCCGCACGCTGGCCGGCCTCGACGACGATTTCGCTCGCCGCCGTTCCTCGATCACCGTTGCCAGCGTTTTCGACGACTCCCCCGTTGCCGTTGTGCATCGAGGATTTCACTTCGCTGGGAGGCTGAAGTGGCGGGTCTGCAGCGTGAGGCGTTGGATCTATCACTGACGGTTTCGGCGTCACGGAATCGAGCGCCTGAGTCGCAGCCTCCTGGACCCTGCGGCTGTCATCTTCCCGTAAGGCGACCAGGGTGGTCCGAGCGGCCTCCGCCAGTCCCTTGTTGGATGCCGTAAGAAGGCGAGCAAGCGAGCTCCTCATCGCTCAACCTCTCCCACGCCGTCCCCAGCAGGCCAGCCCTCTGCGCCCGCTCCAGGTACTCCGCAACGCTCGCCCTCCCCATCCCGCACGCCCGACTGGCCTGCCGCTGGCTCAGGCCGCACACCAGCAGCAGCCGCAACACTTCTTGAACTTTCCTCATCGTAAGTCTCCGTGCCGGCATCGCCCTCCCTTCGTCGTGAAGGTCGACAATGCCACAGCGTCGGAGCCCTTTTCGTCGCTCGTTCCGACCGGAAGCCGGCCACCCTTCCGATGCAAGCCGGCCACCCTTCCGGCGACCACCCCAAAGTGGCCGCCTTCGCGTCGGAATGGGTGGCCGCTTTCACCCCGGAATGGTGGCCGCCTTCACGTCGGCATGCCTGGCCGGCTTCGACCGGAAATACGCAGGTAGGCTTCGGCGGGCCGCCGCGGCCGATGCAGCGCCACCAGGTGACGGAAATGGTCGGGACCGCCGGCGTAGCCGCGCTGCCGCACCATCTCGTAGAGCCGCGCTGCGGTCAGCGACGGGTACTCGGCGAGAGTCGTCTGAAGAAACGCCACGTAGGGTTCGATCTTCGACGGCCAACGTCGCGGACTCGGCACCGCGACTCCGGCCTGCGCCAGGACGCGCCGCACCGTGTTGTGATGCAGTCCAAGCTGGCGCGCGATCGTATGCACGCGCCATTTCTCCGTGTGATACAGCCGCAGCACTCGCGCTTCCTGGTCGGCAGCAATCATCGTCGGCTCCTCGCCGGCACCCTGTCGTCTGCGCCAGCGCGACGCCGCCGGCGCAGGTATCCGAATCGGGCGTAGGGACGGCAGGGAGCACCGCAGAAGCCGCAGACGACGACATCTCCCTGACTCCAAAACACCGCCAGCGCCGAACACTGCACCCGCGGTGCCGGCTCTCCCGTCGTGGTGCACAGTGTGAGGGCCGAAGCAAGCTCTGGGGTAGCCTGATGCGTCACTTTCAGTTCGGCGGCCTGCTGGGTCGCGTGACGCCGCTGCCGGTAGCGTGCCTGGCGGGCCTCGTGCCGGTGGCGCCCCTGCCGGCTCGCTTGGTAGCGCCGCCCCGCGGCGCGCGACTTCTCCCGCCGGCTACGCTGCGAGCACTCGGAGCCGCAGTACCATTGTCCGCGGTCGCACACCGAGCAGACCGCCACCAGACGCCGACAGCGCAGACACGCATATAGCCGGTAATCCGGCCGCACCGGCCCTCCCCCTGCCGAGGGGCTGGACGGCGCTCAGAATTGCGGCGATACTGGAGGCCAGGAACGCGGTGGCAACGCCGTGCTTCCGGGAGAGGCCCAGGAGGGTGACCGCCAAGTCAACTGACCTCCTGGGCCTTCGCCGTCTTCGGCAGCGCCCACCTTCTAACGAAACGACACCTCGTTTGTCACCTCTTGGCTGGTCGGGCGCCGCGGCGCCCGCGCCCGCCGGTCCAAACCGCCCACCCACCCCGGCGGGGATGATGTTGAGGGACCTTCACCACCTCGGTTGGCTGAGAACCGCGATCTTCACCGGATAGCAGCGGGTTTTCTCAGCCGCTGACAAGTAGGCGAGGTCCAGGGAGGAATGCCGGGTTTGGTAGGGGAGGGGGTGGCGTTACCTTCGCGGGACGGGAGAGCCGGTTGTCGGTCCCGGCCCAGCCACGACGAGCGCTCGGACGGTTCGGATGCCCGCCGGGAACACTCTCAGATACCGGGCAGGCGGGTGCGGCGAGGTCGAGGGTGGGGGAGTGAGGGGAGGGAGGGCAGAGCGGCTGGCGGCGAGGCAGCGATGATCGACTCCCTTACCTGGATCGGGTGGGCGGGGGAAGGCTTCGAGTTGCCACCTGGGCCTCGCAGCGGGTGGGTGGAGCGGCGGAACGTGGTGGGCGCGCAATGCTTGCCATTCCCGGGCCAGGTGTTGCAGGCAGGTCCGGCAGATTCCGCGAAGCAAAGAGCGGTTGGACGGGCAAGAGCAGTGGTCGGAAATGAAGAAAAGCGACCGCCGGCTCTGCCGGTGTGGGCGAGATAAAGCATCTGGCCAGAGCGAGGCGCGCCGCGTTCTTGACGCGGGCCGCTGGGAAGTCCATGCTTGGGCCATGGGCACCCGAACCATCGAGCTCGACACTGAAGCTTACGAGGTCTTAGCGCGCGAGGCGCGGCCGGGCGAAACCTTCTCCGAAGTGATCAAGTCGCGCTTCGGCCGACGCGTCACGGCGGGTGATCTGCTGCGGGCCGCGGCTGAAGCGAAGGTCTCGGCGGAGACCTTGGATGCGGTGGATGAGCTGATCCGTACCCGCGGCGAGAGCCCGGCCACCGCCGCGGATCTGTGATCCACTTCGATACGTCTTTCGTCGTCGATGTCCTGCGCGAGTCGTCGCAGCTGGGCGGAGGGCCGGCGACGTCTCTTCTGGCATCGCTGGCCGAGGAGGAGTTCGCGGTCAGCATCTTTGTCGTTTGCGAGCTGTTCTCCGGAGCGGCCCTGGCGCAGCGGGGCGATCAGGAGAGGCAGCGGGTGAAGGGCTTTCTCTCGAACCTTCGTATCGTCCAGCCGGACGGAGACTTTGCGGAAGCCTACGGAGCGATCTTCGCCGCTGCCAGGCGCTCTGGCCGTAATTCGGGCGTCATGGATCTTCTCATCGCGACTGCGGCGGTCCGCGAGCGAGCGCGCCTGTTGACTCGTGATCGGAAGGATTTCCTTGCGTTACCTGGGCTCGATCTGATGTCCTACTAGGAAACGCATTTGAAAGATGCCCTCTCCTGGCATGCCCAGGGGATGAACCTTCCCCGATCGGCCACTCTGGCCGGGACCGGGGCAACTCCACTCGTGTCTCTACTTCTGGGCAGGCTCGATGGTGAAGGTCTGGGTGAACGTCTTTCGCGGCCCGACGGGCGGTTCGCCGTAGGCGGTGTTGGCTGTCTCTGCGGTGATCTCTCCTTTGGAGGGTGGCTTTTTCCCAACGACGGTCATCGGGTTGGACGATGAGTAGGTGATGGTCCTTCGCCACTCTTCATCACGGCTTTGTCGCCGCCGCTCCTGCCCACGAGGTCGAGCTGAAACGCCACGATCGGCGTGCGGACGGAGGTCGGGACGACAGGACCGGGCGGGCTTGACGGCGGTACGGGGAGCGTCCACCTGTGCCGCTCCTTGCCATCCTTCTGCTCGTAGGTGAATTCCGCTCCCGTGATGAGGTCGCCGTCGTACTTCATCCTGAAGGTGAACCTGGCCCCCGCCGGCAAGGTCCGCGGGTTCGGCAGGTGCTAGATCGGCTCCGGGTCGGTTTTCCTGTTGAACGAATTGGGCTTGGCGAAATATTCGATCGAGGCGCCAACCACCGACCCCAGCGACTTCTTACCTTTCTTGAAGTTGGGGTGGAAGCCCATCACGTATTGCTGCCAGTTCGTCTGGGCATCGAGCGGCGAGTTCGCATTCAGCTGCACATGGAAGCCGATGTCGTCGCAGACCACGTCCTTGGTGATCTCGACCGTGACCACGAGGTCCCGGATCGGCTTGCCGTCGTTGTAGAGATAGTAGTTGTGATTGCTCTTGAGCCCGGCGCTGGGGGGCTTCGCCATCTCGTCCCAAACGCCGAACCCCTGGCAATGAGGAGCGCAAGCCCGAGCAGCAGAGCGCGGTGCGTGCGGCGGCGGCGATCGGCTTCACCAACTTGGGTGCTAGCGTCGAGCAAGGCTCCCTCCTCCCCACGGTCATCCGGCGACAGACCGCGTTCGATCTGTCTCGTCGAAGTGTTGTGCGCCCCACCGGGGCTCCAATTGCAGATGCAACTACAACCAAGGCTACGTCAGGGCCCGATTTGGGTCAACAGCCCCGGGCGACCCGGGACGACATGCCATGGAGCAGCGCATTGCGTTAGATCCTGGCCTTCCATCGCGCCCACCGTGCCCCACGCCGGGGCAAGGCCTCGGCAAGCTCGACCCGCTCGAACAGCGCGCCTTTTTCATCGGCGCCGGCATCCGCCGGAAAGACGACAACCTCAAGTACCTCCTCGGCGCCGCCTCCAAGTTCTAAATCGTGCCCGAGCCGTCGGGCGGCGGCAGGGCGAGGCTGAGCTGACGCGCGGCTGAACCTCGCGTTATCTCGTAAGGGCTTGGAGAGCACCTCTACCAGTTCCCTCGAACCGTGCCGAGGGGGGCGGTGACGGGGGCTGTGCGCGGTGCGGATCGATGCTTGCGAGAGGAGTCGAAGCCGGCTGGCGATAAATCGACATATTCACATTTTGCATCGCCTGTATTGCGATTTGTAGAGGCGAGGGGCGCTCTCTCCGGTGCTGGCGCCTGTGCCGCGGTGCCGCGGCCTTCGTCGCCGGTTGGGCCGGTCGCGAGCTGCGCGTCGACTGTAGCGAGAAATAGGCCAGATGTGAACGATTCATACCGTGCGAATACATGGAGAAAAGATCATGAGTTCAGCCAAGCCGAGTCGATGCACTCTGCTCCTGGTCGTGGCGCTCCTGTCCTTGCTGATCGCGCCGACGCTCCTGTGGGGCGGTGACCAGGAAAAAGACAAAAAACCTGCGACGTCGCAGCCGGCGCCGTCAGGGGCCCCCAAGTCGGCGGCGCCGGCCGGTCACTCCACGGCGCAACCGGGCGGCTCTGCAGGCGCTCGGCCGGGCGGTCTTTCCGCGCCGACGAAGCTCCCCACCAAGGGGGGGCTTCCTGCAAACGGCAAATCGTCTGGCGCCGCGAGTACGAGGGCGCAGGCGGCGCCACCTAACAGAAAGCCGACCCAGACCGTTCAGCTGCCAGGCGGCCCGGCGTCTGTGTCACGTCGTCCCAACGGCGCCGTCGCCACGATCCATGCGCACGGCATGACGATCAGCCATCCTCTCCGCGGTCCCAGGACGGTGGTCAAAGAAGTCAACGGCCGTCAGATCGTCGCGACCGGTGGCCGCAGAGGCTACGTCCAGCGAGCATACTTCAGCCGCGACGGCAGGACCTACGTCCAGCGCACCTACGTGGTGCACGGCGTCTCCTACGCCTCGGTCTACCACTCTTACAGCTATCGCGGAGTCGTGTACTACGGCTATGTGCCGGCGTACTACTACAGGCCCGTCTACTACGGTTGGGCCTACGAGCCGTGGGGGGCGCCGGTGGCCTACGGTCCCGCGGCATGGGGCTGGGGCGGTTCCCCCTGGTACGGCTTCTACGGAGCCTATTTCACACCGTACCCCGCCTATGCCGGCGCCTCCCAGTGGCTTGCGGACTACCTGGTGGCGGCAAATCTCCAGGCCGCCTACGACGCCAGAAGCCAGGTGGACGCAAGCTCGGCTGCCGGTGGCGCGGCGGCGAGGAACGCGGCGCTGAGCCCCGAGGTCAAGCAGATGATCGCTGAGGAGGTGAGGAACCAGCTGGCCGCGTCGAAGGTGGCGGCGAGCTCGAAGGCAACGGCAACGAGCGCCGATCAGCAACCGGATGCGCTCAATCCGGCCGAGCGGACCTTCGTGGTGTCCAGCCACCTCGATGTCGCCACCGCGACCGGGGAGTGCGGCCTGGGCCCCGGCGACGTGCTCATGCGGATCTCGGACGCACCGGACGCCAACCAGAGCGTATCCGCCAGCGTGCAGGGCAGCAAACAAGCCGATTGCCCGGTCGGAGCCACCGTCTCGGTCGGCCTCCAAGACCTGCAAGAAATGCACAACAGCTTCCGCCAGCAGCTCGACGCGGGGCTGCAAACCCTGGCCAGCAACGCGGGCAAGGGCGGTCTGCCGCAGGCACCGGACACCACGACGATCGGCAGCGAAGTCGCCGCGCCGACGCCCGACAAGAATGCGGCAGATCAGCTCGATAGTGCCGAACAGGAGGCCGAGTCGGTCGACAAAGCAATTCCGGCGTCGGGCGGCCATTAACCTAGACGTTGCTCCAATGGAGAATCGACGATGAACCAGGCAACCCGCAGGGCGATCATGATCGCGTGCTGGTTCGCGGTGGCGAAGCTGGCGTGCTCAGCGGCGGCGGCCCAGAGCTCGGCGCCTCCCTCGACCGCGGAACAGCTGCAGGCCCAATACAAGCCCCTCAAGACGACGAGGGATTCCAGCGGCAATGTTGCGGTCACCGATGGAACCGTGCTCGTCGTTCGCAAAGCGGGGCTGACGGCGCTGCCCGTCAGCCACCCTCTCAACCCGTGTGCCTCGACCTATGCCGACGGCCGGCTCAAGGCGCCGCGTTTTGTCTGCCAGCTGGCGATCCAGGCCGCAAGCAGGGGAACCAACGGCCCTCCGACCGTGGACCTGCCGGTGGGACAGAAGGCTTATCCTTCGGCCATCGCGGTCGACTCCAGACATGAGACGATCAAGTTCGAGCTCGCCGCCTGCGACGTTTGCAGCGGCGCCGACGCCAACTATTTCAAGGCGGAGGTCGACTTTCAGCTCCCCAAGGGGATGCTCGCCAGCGGCGACATCTCGCAAGTGGAGGACCTGATCGGTCAGGTCCTCTCGATCGACACCAGCGGCGGCGATCAGGCCCAGGCCCCGCAGGCGGCCCCGGCGCAACCGGCAACCGCCGCGGCAGCACGCGAGCCGGTGAGCATTCAACAGGGCCAGACGATCGGGGACGTCGAGCAGGCTCTTGGCAAGCCGGTGAAAACGCTCACCGTCGCAAACAAGGTCATCTACGTCTATCCGGATCTGAAGATCACGTTCATGAACGGCAAGGTGACGGACGTGCAGTAGCGGGACGACGGACGCAGGCGCCCGCCATCTCGGCGTGCGTCTGTGTCCACCCAGGCTTGAGAAGCTCGGGCGGGTTTGCAGCTCATTCCGAGCGCAGGGCTTCGATGGCGTCCACCCTGGCGGCGCGCGCCGCGGGGAGCGCCGATGCGACCATGGCGGCGGCCAGGATGACCGCGGCCGAGAGAAGCAATGTCATCGCTCCCGGCAGCCGGACATCCGCAATGAAGCTGCCGACCAGGCGTTCGGCGGCCAGTCCGATCAGGAGACCCGCGGCCACGCCCACGATGGCGATGACCAGACCCTCCAGCAGCACCTTGGCGAGGATGCCGTGAGGCTGCGCTCCCAGCGCCAGGCGGATGCCGAACTCGCGGGTGCGGCCGCTCACGGAGAAGGCAAGCACGCCCGCGACGCCCACCACCGAGATCAGGACAGCCAGACCGGCAAATCCTCCAAAGACGATGGCGTTGAGGCGGTCGGGCGTCAGGACCTCGGCGCGGATGTCGTCGAGCGTGCTGGCCTGCTCCACGGGCTGGTCGGCGGCCATCTGGTGGATGATTTGGCTGATGGCGGGGACCAGCGCGTACGGGTCATGGTGGGCGCGGACGAACAGGCGGCCGTTGAACCCCTCCTGTTCGACGGGTTGATACACCTTCATGCTCGGCAGCGGAATGATGTTCTCGTCGTCAAAGTCCGGCACCACGCCGACGATCCGCCGTGGCGTGCCGCTGATGCCGATGAACTTGATGACGCCATCGGTCCACCACAGGTGACGGCCGACGGCGTGGCGCCCCGGGAAGAGCTGCTGGGCGACGCTGCGGCTGATGATCACCACCTGCTCGGCGCCGTCGCGATCTGAATCCTGGAAATCACGGCCTTCCTGGATCGGCACACCCAGCGTTTCGAAAAAGCCCGGAGATATCGGGCGGAAGCGGGCGCGCAGGTCCTCCATCCCGTTTTCGCGCCTGGCACCTTCCGCGGCGAAGGCGAGGCTGATGGTGAGGGCGCGGCCGTCACGCCATGGCACGCCGAAACCGGTGGAGACGCGCTCGACTCCCGGCAAGGCGGCGATCCGCTGCTGCACGTCGCGATAGAACTGCCGGACCTGTTGCGGCGTCCTGCCGTAGGACATCACCGGCAGGTCCACGGCCAGGACATGCGCGGTTTCGAAGGGCGGTTGCGTCTTCTCCAACGCCATGAGGGTCCGCAATAGCGCGCCGGCGCCGGCGAGCAGTGAGAACGCGGCAATCACCTGTGCTACGGCAAACAACCGCAGCAGCCGCGTGCTGCCGCCGGTAACGCGGCCGCCGCCGCCCGCGAGCCCCAACCGGCCAGACACGTCCGCCGACGGCAAGCGCGGGACGAAGGCCAGGAAGACGCCGGCGACCAGCGCCAGCGCACCGCCGATCCAAAGCAGATTGGAATCGAGCTTGAGATCGAGCGCGCGCGCCGAGAAGCGCGCCGCATAGCGCGCCAGCACCGAGACCATGGGAGCCGCGATGAGCACGCCGGCCAGCGCGCCGCTTGCGGAAAGCACGATTCCCTCCGCCAGGAGAGACCGGCGGAGCGATCCCCGGGTGGCTCCCAACGCCACGCGCACCGCCAGCTCGGACTCGCGGTGAACGGCCCGCGCCAGGACGAGATTGGCGACGTTCGAGCAGGCGATCACGAACAGCAGGCCGGAGGCGGCCAAGAGCACCCATAGGATGGTCTTGGCACGCGCATTGAGCTGGTCATGCAGCCGCGTCACATCGATCTTGTAGCGATCCTGCGGCTTGTAGACATCCGGGTGGGCGCCGAGCATCGCCGCATACACCGCGCCCAGCTCGGCGCGCGCGGTAACAAGCTCCGCGCCGGGAGCAAGCCGGGCGAAGACCTCGGTCATGCGATGCTCGCGGCCGGTGACCATGGTGGCGGAAAGGTGATGCGGGCTGGTGACGATGTTGGCGATCAGCTCGGTCTCGGTCGGGTAGGGGACCGATGGCTCCAGGACTCCGACGATCACCGCGTTGCGTGCTCCGCCATAGCTTTCGAGCCGGATCGTCTTGCCGAGCACGGCGGGGTCGGAGTGCAACCCGGTCTTCCAGAAGCGATACGTGAGCACCGCCGCCCCCGCGGCGTTCGGGCCGTCGTCCTGGGGCCCGAGCAGCCGTCCCAGCACCGGGCGCAGGCCCATCACTTCGAAGTAGCTGCCGTCGACCACCCCGGCGCGGATTTCGCGGGGCTGGCCCAGCCCCACCAGCCCGATGTCGAGCTCCGAAAAGGTGCCGAGCTTGGTGATGCTCTTGAGCCCCGAGCCGATATCGTCGATCTCCGGGATGGAGAAGGCGGCATTGTCGACGCCGATCCCAGGAGCGCTCTGGCGAACGTAGAGCAGACGATCCTCGTCGCGATTGGCCAGCGGGCGCAGGAGCACACCGCGCACGACACTGAAGATCGCCGCGTTCGCGCCGATGCCCAGGGCCAGGGTGGCGGCGACGGTGATCCACAAGGTGCGGGCCCGCGCCAGGGAGCGCAGCGCTACTTTCAAATCGCGAAGGAAGGACATCCGCGGCCTCCGTTCGTGCCAGTCGCGCCGCCGGCCGGCGAGCTCGGATGACCCAAAGATCACCGCCGCCTGCTGGTGGCGGATCGGCTCCCTGGTTCCGCTGCTTGGGGCGCCCCCCTATTCTTGACGATGATGCGGCAGGTGTCCAGAGCCAGCTCGCCGGCCGGTGTCTGTCCAGCGGACTCGCCGGAGCGCCCCGGCCCTACTCTTCGAGCGGCTTCGGTGTCGAGCCCCGCGGCTGGTGATAGATGCCGGCCCAGAAGGGGCCGGTCGCCTGATGAATCGTGTTGACGTCGTGATAGAGGACCGTGCCACGTGTGCATTGCACCGGGGTTCCGTCGTCGGCGATGTCGTCGAGCTCGCCGGCGAGCGTGATGACGATCTCGCCGTAGATCCCGCCCGGATTGTGGAGGTGGCGGGGCGAGCCCCAGTTCTCGACCGCGGCGACGGCCCAGATCTCCTTGGTTTCCGGGTTCACGAAGAGCGGCGCCAGGGCTCGCACGCGCCGATTGGCCGGATCGCTTTCGACCTGCCACTTGAGTCCAAGGGGCGCGAGCTTTTCCATCACCCCCTGCACACTACGGATCGAATCATCAACCTCGAACAGCGCAGCCGGAAAGTTCATGGTGTGCTCTCCTTTGTAGAGACCTGCAAGAAGCTCAGAAGAGGCTGGTCAGGCCTCTGCAGCAGCTCCGCGGCGCAAGTGCCCTGGATGGCGGACTTCAGTGATGATCCTTACTCGAAGGCTCTGCTTGCGCAAGGGCGGTCTGGCCAGAAGCGCGCGGCGGGGGGGCGCTGGCGCCTCAGGCCCGCCGGAGCGCCAGGCGCAGGCCGAGCAGGGTCAGGGCCAGCACGAACGTGAGCGCCAGGGCGCCCAGGAGGCGGTCCAGGTTTGGGATGCCGGTCCATTGCAGATAGTGGATCCGGTAGAGCAGGTCGATGCGTTCGGTGTCCCGGCCGCGCTGGCGCAGGCTCAGCCGCAGGGTGCCGCCAGAGGGTAGGTCCTGACCGACAGCGTCTGATACGCCTTCGCATACCCCGGCTTCAGGAAGAAGACGAAGCCGGTCGCGACCCAGCCCAGGAAGGGGAGCAGCAGAACGATCCCGAGCAAGCGGTGCAGCTTTCTGGTCGTGCGTCGGGGGTGCCGGCAGCGCCGCGGGCGCGGCGATCGCGCGCCGGTCCGGCTGGCTGGGTGCGTGGGGGCGCGATCGCATGGGCGGGCGGTCGTCGGAGTGGGGGGAGCGCGGGAAGGGGCGGGCTGGCGCCGCGGGGATCGCGGCCGGGATTCTAGCCCGGGTGGCGGCGTCCGTCGCGGCGGTATCGGCACTGATCTTGCAGATCAGGCTTCTGGCCGGTATTGCCAATGTCGCAGGTTGAGGAGAGACCTATGGAGACACGGACATGAAGATCGATCGCCCTCGCCCCTTGGGCGCCCTGTTGCGCGGGCTTTGCCCGTTTCTCGTCGTGGCGGCGTTCGCGTTGCCGGCGGTGGCCGTGGCGGCGGCGAGCGAGCTGCCGCCGCTGAACGATCCCGCCAGCTCCGAGCATCACGTAGGTAAGGTGATCTGGGTTGAGCTGGTGACGCCGGACCTTGCCGGTGCGAAGAAATTCTATTCCGGCCTGTTCGGCTGGACCTTCCGTGACACGCAGGTGGGCAAGTCGGACTATACCGTCGCGTTGCTCGATGGCGTGCCGGTGGGAGGCCTTTTCGTGCGGCCGCGGCCGGCCGGTGAACAGCTGCGGCCGACCTGGTTGACGTTCATCGCCGTCAAGGACGTCGAGGCGGCGAAGCGGACCGCGCTGGCGCACGGCGCCAAGGTCGTGTCAGAGCCCAAGAGTCACCCCAAACGCGGCACCCAGGCGATTCTTACCGATCCCGAAGGGGCTCACTTTGCAGTGCTCGCCTCCAGCAGCGGTGATCCATCCGACTACCTGGCGGCGCCCGGCGAGTGGATCTGGAGCTCGCTTCACGTCGGCGACGTCGACAAGGCCGCGGCCTTCTATCAGACGCTTTTCGGCTATGACGTGTTCGACCTGGAAGCGGATGACGGTGCGGAGCACGTCATCCTGTCGAGCGACGACTACGCTCGTGCCAGCGTGAATGCCTTGCCCTCGGGTTCGAGCCTTCATCCTCACTGGCTCAACTTCGTGCGCGTCGTGGATACCGGTGCCGCGGCGGCGAAGGTGGTTGCGCTGGGCGGGCGGGTGCTGGTCGAACCGCACCTCGATCGCCATGGCGGCAAGGTGGCCGTGGTCGCCGATCCGGCGGGAGCCCCCTTCGGTTTGATGGAGTGGTCGGAAGCAGACACCAAGAAGGAGCCGAAATGAGCATCTCGCTGCGACGTGTGGGTCTGGGTGTGCTCGGCTGCCTGATGCTGGCGATGGTCGCTGCCTGCGTGGCGTCGGTGGGAGTTGCCGGGGACGACTACTATGACGGCCCAGGGTACGTGGACGGAGGGTACGTAGGGACGGGGGTCGTGTACGGCGGCTGGGACCGCTATCACGTGGGACCGCCCCGCGGTGGCGAACGCCGCCACGACGATCGCGCCCACAGCTATCGGCCGGCGGACCGGTCACACCCCACTCCGTCGATTCCCAATCGCGCGCATCACCACTAAAGAGGCCTTCTGCCCAGCCGCTCGCGCGCCCGGCCCCTGCACCAGGGCCGGGCGCGCGTTTTGGCGAGAGTCCGCAGCCTACGGAGAGGACGCAGCGGCCGCGGGCGTATTGGGCGCTGCTGGGGGCGCACCTGGCGCGCCGCCGGGCGGGCCGACAAAAATGTTCTTTGGCAGGCGGACGTGGACGCCGAAGTTGGGCAAGTCGACGAGCTGCGTCACGGCGACGTTGCCGGCGATGCTGACCAGCTGATAGGCCTGGTGCCTGGTCAGCTTGCGGGTCGCGGCGACGAAGTCGATCATCTGCTGGATGGCGGCCTTGGTCGCGACCATGAGGTCCGGGTCGGTGGCCATGGTAATGAAGTCGGTCGGGGTCTCGGCAGCGGGCCAGGTGAGCTTCATGTCCTTGCGGACGGTGAGCTGGATGCGCCCGCGCAGCGAGGTTTCGATCGCGGTCTGGTCGACCTCGCCGTCGCCTTGCGCGGCATGCCCGTCGCCCACCTCGAACAGGGCGCCGGGCGCGAACACCGGGATCCACAGCGTCGCGCCGACGCCCAGCTCCTTGTTGTCGAGATTTCCCGCATGCCGTCCGGGCGGCGTGCTGTTGACGCGTCCCAGCGCCGGCGCCGGTGCCACCCCCATGCTGCCGAAAAATGGGTGCAGCGGGATCTCGATGCCGGGCGCGAACGTCGCAGTCATGGCGCGCGCGTCGATGGGGATGATGCGCGAGACGGCGCCGGCGTCGCAGTTGTCGGGCAGGATGCCCCTGCACCCGTTGTAGCCGTAGTCGATGGCAAAATCGAGCGCCAGGATCTTGACTTCGAGCACGTCGCCCGGCTGCGCGCCTTCGACGTACACCGGGCCGGTGAGGATGTGCCCACCCGGACCGCGGCGGTCGCCGGTGACGCCGGCGACGATCGCCTTGAGCGACGCCTGAATCTTTGCCTCAGGCACGCCGGCGCGGGCCAGGCCGGCGGGAGTGTTGGTCAGCAGCGTGTCGACGTCGATGATGTCGCCCGACGCGATGCGCAGCGCCGGTGTCGCCTCGGACCAATAGTAGCCGTAGGCGACGGTCGCCGGCGTCGCTTCCAGGCGGTGCGTCCGCGCTGGCGGCGCCGACTTGCCGGCCGCGCCGGTAGCTCCGCCAGCGGTTGGCGCGGCTGCTGGGGCTGCCGCCGCGGACGCGGCAAGCGTGGCGATCAAAACGACGGACGCGGTGGCGACGGCGCAGGTTCGCATGATGTCGCACACGCTACCATACGCCTTGGGAACCCCTGAACCGTCAGGGTACCCTCAACCGTACCTACGAGGACGGGGTGCGCTCCGCGCCGGTGCTCGGTGGCGGTAGAATGCGGCCACGGGCACGTCGACGACGCGTCGCGGAAGGTCTTGCCTGCCCCTTTGACCCCTGCCAAGGAGAGCTTGTCTGATGTCTGATGCTGCTGCTTCCAGTCCCGGACGCGACTTTATCCGCGACATGATCGACCGCGACCGGGCTGCCGGTGTGCATGGCGGCAGGGTGGTGACCCGGTTTCCGCCGGAGCCCAACGGATATCTTCATATCGGTCATGCCAAGGCGATCTGCCTCAATTTCGGCTTGGCGGTGGAGTATGGGGGCAGGTGCAATCTGCGGCTTGACGACACCAACCCTGCAACGGAAGAACGGGAGTACGTCGAGAGCATCCAGCAGGGTGTGCACTGGCTGGGCTTCGACTGGGGCAGGAACTTTTTTCACGCTTCGGACTACTTCGAGCAGCTGTACGACTTTGGCGTGCAGCTGATCCGCCTGGGCAAGGCCTACGTGTGCAGCCTGAGCGAAGAAGAGATCCGCGCCTACCGGGGCACGGTGACGGAAGCGGGACGCAACAGCCCGGACCGCGATCGCAGCGTGGCGGAAAACCTGGACCTGTTCGCGCGCATGCGGGCCGGGGAGTTCGCCGACGGTGCCTGCGTGCTGCGCGGCAAGATCGACATGGCGGCGGCCAACATGAAGATGCGGGACCCGGTGCTGTACCGCATCAAGCACGCCTCCCACTACCACCGCGGCGATGCGTGGTGCATCTACCCGATGTACGACTTTGCCCATCCGCTGTCGGACGCGATCGAAGGCGTCACCCACTCGCTGTGCACGCTGGAGTTCGAGAACAATCGGGACGTCTACGATTGGCTGGTCGATGCGCTGGGTTTCCCCGACCCGCCGCGGCAGACGGAGTTCGCCCGCTTGAACCTCACCTATACGGTGATGAGCAAGCGCAAGCTGTTGGAGCTGGTGCAGCGCAAGCTGGTGAACGGCTGGGACGACCCGCGCCTGCCGACCCTGGCCGGGCTGCGCCGTCGCGGCTTCACCGCCGCGGCGCTGCGCGATTTCTGCGAGCGGATCGGCGTCGCCAAGGCCAACAGCACGGTGGACGTGACGCTGCTGGAGCACTGCCAGCGCGAGGCCCTCAATCCCCAGGCTCCCCGCGTGCTGTGCGTGCTGCGGCCGCTCAAGCTGGTGATCGATAACTATCCCGACGATCAGAGCGAGCAGATCGAAGCTCCTTTCTATCCGCACGACGTGCCCAAGGAGGGCAGCCGCTCCGTGCCGTTTTCGCGCGTCTTGTATATCGAGCAGGACGACTTTGCGGAGGTGCCGCCGAAGGGTTTCCATCGCCTTTCGCCCGGCCGCGAGGTGCGCCTGCGCTACGCCTACCTGATCCGCTGCGTCGACGTCGTCAAGGACCCGGCGAGCGGCCAGGTCGTCGAGGTCCACTGCACCTACGACCCTGCCACCCGCGGCGGCTCGGCTCCGGACGGCCGCAAGGTGCCGGGCACTTTGCATTGGGTTTCCGCCGCCCATGGGGTGCCGGTGGAAGTGCGGATCTTCGATCGCCTTTTCCGCGTCGAGCGGCCCGACCTGGAGGAGAACTTCGAAGACTGCCTGAACCCGCGATCGCTCGAAACGCTCAGCGATTGCCGCATCGAGCCCGCGGCGGCGGACCCGGCGCTGGGAGAATGGTTGCAGTTCGAGCGCCAGGGGTATTTCTTTCGCGATCCTGTCGATGCGCGCGCCGACCACCTGGTGTTCAACCGCGTCGTGCCGCTGCGCGACTCGTGGGCGCAGGAAGCGCAGAAGCAGGCGTCTGGCGCCCCCGCCGTGCAGGGCGCGCACCGGGAGCCCGTGCCGCCGAAGGCGTCGATGGCGGCGACGGCGGCCATGGCGGCGAAGCCGGCGAAGGTGCAGGAAGCCAAGGTCGCCGAGCCGCTGGGGGCGGAGGACCTGGCGCTGCTCGCCGAGGCGCGCCCGACGCTGCTGCCGATCGTGCACGACGTGCTTGCCGCGCATCCCGCCGAAGTGGACCGCTACCGCAAGGGCAAGACAGGGATCCTCGGGTTCCTGGTCGCCCAGGTGATGAAGCGGGCAGGGGAGAGCGGCGGCAGGGCCAACCCCAAACTGGTCAACGCGATCCTCACCGAGGAGCTGGGCGCCTCGTAAACCTCCGCGGCCTGCGACGCTTTCGGCCTGCCTGCCGCCGCTGCCGTTGAGACGGCGGCGCGAAGGGCCGCGGTCGCTATTTGTTGATGTCGATCTTCCAGCGCCTTTCTTCTTTGATCAATTGATCGGTCTCGCGCTCGCTGGTGCCGTTGCCCAGCGCCAGCACCGCTACCAGCTTGCACTTGTCGCCATTCACATTGACATCAGTGAAAGTGATCGAGGCAATCCCGCCGCTTTTCTCGATCTTCGTCTGCAGCTCGGTGAGGGCAGCCTTGAGCTTGTCTTTGCCAAGAGTCAGCACGCGCGCGGCGAGCAGGCCCTCGGCTTCCTCGAAGTTCCCTGCAGCCGCCGAGCGATAGAAGCGTTCGACGGTTGATTGGGGAGTATCGAACAAGGCGCAGCTCTGGCAGAGCAGCACGATTGCTAAGGCGGCAACGCTCTTTAGATAGTTCATGGCAGTCATTCCTGTTCCTGAAAGAAGGCGACCAATCGGAGGTGTGGGCTCTGGCTCAGCCGGCTGGGCAGGAGGACCGGACCACTGAGGCCGGGCAGGGGCAGGCGGTCGAAATGGCCGTCGACCAGGTCGACGCCAGCGGTCTTGAATGCTCGCCAGGCCAGCTCGGTGCAGTACAGCCGAGAATCGGAAGTCAGATCGAAGGCGCTGTCAAACGGCACCTGCCGCATTGCATAGGCGAGAGCCGCGGCGCTTGCCCGCGCGGGCGCATCGCCACTGCCGCGCAGGCGATACAGACCCGCCGCGCGCGCCACCAGCGGCGCCAGGAAGGCCGAAAGGGGCTCGACACGAGCCCCACCGCCCAAGCCCGCGTCGTCGTCTTCGGGAGGTAGCGTATGGATCACATAGGGCGTGCCGTCTGACCGCCATATGATGCCAACGTGCGAATAGTTGCCGCCGTCCTCGGATGCCAGGACCAGGCTGCTCACCAGGTCCCGGCCGCGGCGAAAGACAAGATCCCCGGTCGCAAAGGCATTCGGGTCGTACTGCACTCCCTGCCGGCCTGACCGGCCAGGGCGATCCTTACGGCTGGAGCCGGACGCCAGCAGGAGCGTCGCGGCCGCCGCCAAAGTCGCCAGCACGGCCAGGATCAGGATTTCCGTGGTGGCCGGCCTGTGCAACCTGCCTGCCCAAGCAGGCACGCCAGGGTGGCTGGCGCGGCGCTGCGGATGAGGACAGGGAGCAGCAGCAGCCTGTGGCAACTCAGGCCGGGTCATTGGACACCAGAACGCATTGACGGGGGTCGCAGCGGTGGGCGAAGAGTCGCGGGACGCGGGCATCAGCCAGCCCAACGGCAGTGAGCTGTTGGCAGGCCAGCTCGAAGGCCGTTTGTACGCTGCGGCCGTAGCCAAGGGCGTTGTAGTAGCCGCGCGCGAAGAGGATCGCCGCAAGGTCGCCGATGGCTCCCGACATGCCAATCGAACAGTCGACGTGCTTGGCGATGGCCTCGGCCAGCCTTGCTGAGTGACAGGCGTTGAGCACAACGGAGCGGATGCCGTGGCCAGCTGACGCGAACAGGCCGGCGAGTGCGGCCATCAGCGGCGCCTCGCCTTCCGCGTTCTCATCGCTGCCGGTCTTGGCGGCGGTCGCTGCGACATCCCGGCGCCCCATGGCGGGCCTGCCCGCAGCGATCACCAGCGGATCGCTTTCCAGTGCCAGGCTGGCCGCGCCGCCGTGACCACTGACGTGTACTGCCATCGGCTCGAAGCGCAGCAGGCTCTCGGCCATGTCGGCGGCGGTCACCGCCCAGCGCTGATCCAGCTCAAACCTGCCGCTGTGGCCGCTGGTGCGGAGCGCGTCGTCCACGGCGCGTGCTTCCTGGTCGATCCTCAGCCGCGAGGTGCCCGACGGATTGGCGGCCATGAACAGAATGCGGATCGGACGCTGTCCTTGCGCGTCGAGCAGCGTCGGTGCGCGGGGAGCCGACGGGAGGGGTGACTCCATATGCGAGGCGTGCTGGCTGATGTCGCCAACACGCAACCGTTTACCGGAGATCTGGATGCTCTGGTGGTTCTCGTCCCTGTTCATGGGCGTGCACCACTGGAAACGACAGCCGACTGCCCGATCGGACCGAAGACATTGCGCGAACCTTTGATATTCATGTTCTGGGTGTTGTTGTTGGTGATGCAGAAATTAAATACTTGCCGCAACGTTTCCGAGAGCATGCCATCTTCGGCGAGCAGTTTCTCTAGCTCGGTCAGCACCAGGTTCCTGGTGGCGGTGTGGATGCCCTGCAGGTCGATGACATCAAAGTCGTTCTCCGCGTAGTGACTGATTGCGGCGCAGAGACTGTAGCGGTTGAGCATCCAGGGAATGAGCCAGGCCCATATTGTGAAAGGGCTGAGCAGGGCGAACTTAACCACGTCCCAATCGCTGAAGCGGCCGCGAATGTAAGCGACATATTGGGCGGCGACAGTGCTCCCGAAGGGCGCAAAATGCAAGAAAAAAGTCAGCCTGCTGTCGTAGGGCGAGCGGATCAGGATACGCAGGAACTCTCTGGCCTGTTGCGTTTTCTGCTCTGTGATCGAAAGCGGCGCCAGAACCTGAGCGTGGTCGTCCGGCAGCTTGACCAGTAGACGCGAGGCGAGCCGCTGCCGCAGATCGGCAGCAAAGCTCCGCGTCTGCTCGCGGCTCCAGTCTGGCTTGATCGGAATGGGAACGGAGATGTCTTCAATCGCACTGCCATAGCGATAGAAAAGACCCTCGCCCCAGAAGTGATCATCCCCCTTGGTCTCGCGCTCTTTGTCGAGCTGCACCAGGTACACCGACAAACCCATCACGCTGGCGAGAACGATGAAACCCAGCCATTTTTCCGCGGAGAGGACTGCGAGGTAACACATCGATACCAGAAGCCACTTCAGGGGTTGTCCGATCCACCGGAGTTTTAGCAGCAGGTAGTCCATGGTTTTCCTCCTTTGGCGAGAGATCCTCGCCGCCGCGGTAAGGTCATCGCGAGACGACCAGCGCATCCGGCGTCTCCATGGGAAGACACCGGCTGGCGCGGTGAGGGTGAGTTGCCAGAGAAGGCGGCGGCCTGCCGCTCCTCGCGGTGAGGAGCGCGGCTGCGCGCACATGGCGGCTTGCGACTTGCATAGGACGTGCGCGGCCCCGCGGCCGGACTATGCCCGAACCGATTGTCGCCACGTATCGTGTGCAGCTGCGCGCCGAGTTTGGGTTTGCGGCGGCGGCGACGGTGGTGCCGTACCTGGCGGCGCTCGGCGTGAGCCATCTGTACTGCTCGCCGTACCTGCAGGCGGCGGCCGGCAGCGCCCATGGCTACGACGTGGTCGATCCGACGCAGGTGAACCAGGAGCTGGGGGGCGAGGAGGGGCGGCAGCGCCTGGTGGCGGCGCTGGCGGCCGGCGGCCTGGGGCAGCTGCTCGACATCGTGCCCAACCACATGGCGATTGCCGATCGCGGCAACCGGTGGTGGTGGGACGTGCTGGAAAATGGCCGGGCCAGCCGCTATGCCGGGTATTTCGACGTGGATTGGGATTCGCCGGAGGCGCGGCTGCGCGACACGGTGCTGCTGCCGATCCTGGGGGATCACTACGGCCGGGTCCTGGAGGCCGGCGAGCTGCGCCTGGTGTGGCGCGGTGCGGCCTTCGAGGTGCACTACCACGAGCACCGCATGCCCGTCGCCCCGCGCTCCCTCGACGGGCTGCTCGCCGCGGCGGCGGCGCACTGCGGCTCGGCGGACCTGGCGTTTATCGCCGACGCCTATGGCCGCCTGCCGGAGGCCACGGCGACCGATCGGGTGAGCGTGGCGCGCCGTCACCGCGACAAGGAGGTTCTGGGGGGGCAGCTCGGGCGGCTCGCGGCGGAGCGGGCCGAGGTGGCGGCGGCGATCGAGGCGGAGGTGGCGGCGACCAACGCCGACCCCGACCGGCTGGACGCGCTGCTGCAGAACCAGAACTACCGCCCGGCCTGCTGGCGCATGGCGGGTCGCGAGCTCGACTACCGGCGGTTTTTTGACGTGCCGACCCTGGTCGGCCTGCATGCCGAAGACGAGCGGGTGTTCGCCGATACCCACGCGCTGCCGCTGGCCTGGCTGGCGCGCGGCGAGCTGGACGGTCTGCGGGTGGACCACCCGGACGGCCTGTACGATCCGGGGCAGTACTTCGATCGGCTGCGCCGCGCCGCGCCGGCGGCCTGGATCCTTGCCGAGAAGATCCTGCAGCCGGGCGAAACCTTGCCCGAGGATTGGCCGATCGACGGCACCACCGGCTACGACTTCCTGAACCTTGCCGGCGGGCTGCTGGTCGATCCGGCGGGGGAGGAGCCGCTGCTGGCGCTCTGCGCCCAGGTGACCGGCGGTGACGAGAGCTGGCCGGCCCTGGCCGTCGCCAGCAAGCTCCAGGCCATGGACCAGCTGCTGGCCGCGGACGTCAACCGCCTGGCCGAGCTGTTCGTGGCGGTGTGCGAGCGCCACCGGCGTCACCGCGACCACACCCGCCACGATCTGCGCGAGACCATCCGCGAGGTGGCGGCGTGCATGGCGGTCTACCGGACCTACGTGCGGGCGGCGACGGGAGAGATCCGCGAGGCCGACCAGCGGACGATCGCGGCGGCGGTGGAGGCCGCGCGGCGGCGGCGCCCCGACCTGCCGGCCGACCTGCTGGATTTCTTCCGCGGCGTCCTGGCGCTCGAGCCGCGCGGCAAGGCGGAGGGCGAGCTGGCGATGCGGTTCCAGCAGCTGAGCGCGCCGGTCATGGCCAAGGGGGTCGAGGACACAGCCTTCTACAACTTCCACCGTTTGAGCTCGCTGTGCGAGGTGGGCGGCGATCCGAGCCGCTTCGGCGTCTCGCCGGAGGAGTTCCACCGCGCCTGCGCCGCCACTCAGGCGCGCTGGCCGCGCACCTTGCTGGCCAGCTCGACCCACGACACCAAACGCGGCGAGGACGTGCGCGCGCGCCTGGCGCTGCTGTCCGAGATACCCGACCGCTGGCGGGCCGCCGTCAGCCGCTGGTTCGCCCTGGGCTCCCGCCACCGCCGGCCGGGGCCGGTGCCCGACGCCGGCACCGAGTACCTGTTCTACCAGACGCTGGTCGGAGCGTGGCCGCTGACGGTCGGGCGCGCTACGGCGTTCATGGAAAAGGCGATCCGCGAGGCAAAGGCCCACACTTCCTGGACGCAGCCGCAGGCGGCCTACGAGGAGGGGGTGCGCGCCTTCGTGGCCGGCGCTCTTGCCGACGCCGAGCTGGGCGCCGAAGTCGCGGCCTTCGTCGGGCCGCTGCAGGTGCCGGGATGGGTCAACGGCCTTGCCCAGACGCTGCTCAAGCTGACGGCGCCGGGCATCCCCGACTTCTACCAGGGGAGCGAGCTGTGGAACCTCTCCCTGGTGGATCCGGACAACCGCCGGGAGATCGACTACGACGCGCGCCGGCGCCTCCTGGCCGAGCTCGAGCAGCTGGACGGCGGCGAGGGCGCGGGCGGCCCCGCCGGCCCCGCCGCTCAGCCTGGCGAGCGGGCCGGCGCCATCGACACCGCGGCGATGCTGGCGCGCCTGCCGGAGGGGCTGCCCAAGCTCTGGCTGATCCGCCAGGGTCTGGGCCTGCGCCGCAGCCGGCCCGCCGCCTTCGGCTCCCAGGGCGCCTACCGCCCGATCGTGGCGCGCGGGTCTCGCGCCCAGCACGCCGTCGCCCTGGAACGCGGCGGCGAGGTGGTGGCCGTCGCCCCTCGCCTGGTGTTGGGGCTGGGCGACGACTGGGCGGACACCACCCTGTCGCTTGCCGCGGGCGGCTGGCACAACGTGCTCACCGGCGAACAGCTGGCGGGCGGCGACCGTCCGCTCGCCGAGCTGCTGGCCCGCTTTCCGGTCGCCCTGCTGGCCCGCCAGTGACCTAGTGTCCTCGCGGCCAGGTGGTGGCCGGAGCCGCCGGTCAGGGCATGGCGGCGAAGGCGGCGACGGCGACGGCGACAAAGACCGGCCACGCCAGGTGGCGGCCGCGCGAAGCCGCGAGGATCACCAGGCCGGTGACCAGGCAGCCGGCGGCGAGGGTGCCCAGGACCAGGCGCACCGCCGGTGAGGCCGGCGCCGGCGCCAGCACGACGAAGAGGGCGGCGAACGTCCACCACGCGATCGAGGTCAGGTGCCAGGCGAAGCGCAGGGCCTGGCGCGCGAAGGCGCTGGTGCTCAGCATGCCGCGGCGCGTGGCGGGGGCGAGCAGGGGACCCAGCAGAATGCGTTCGCCCAACCAGGAATGGGCGATGCCCAAGGCGGCGGTCAGCGCGGCGGCGGTCAGCAGGAGAGTTGAGTGCATGGCGTTTCCTCCGTAGCGTCCATACGGTTGCGTATGGAAGAGCGCACCTTGAGCCTAGTCCTGCCGCTCCGCCGTGTCAATACGCTGGCGTATGGTGTGCGCCAGGGCGGGCCTGCCCTGGCCGTTGCCGGGACCTGGCGCCAGCTTGCTCTTGCCTGTACGCTGGCGTATGGTTGGGTGGGATGACCGAGCGGCTGGGACACGGCGACTGGGTGGTGGAAGGCCTTCGCCTGCTGGTCGAGCGCGGCGTCGAGGCGGTGCGCGTCGAGCCGCTGGCGAAGCGGTTGGGCATCACCAAGGGCAGCTTCTACTGGCATTTCGGCGACCGCGCGGCACTGCTCGCGGCGATGCTCGCGGAGTGGGAGCGGCGCGCCACCCTGGCCATCATCGCCGAGGTGGATGCGTCCGGCGGCGGCGCGGCCGAGCGCCTGTTGATGCTGGTTCGCCTGGCGCTGGCCGCGGACGGCCGGCTCGACCGCCGGGTGCGCGCCTGGGCGACCAACGATCCCGCCGCCGCCGATGTGCTGCGGCGGGTCGACCGGCGCCGCGTCGGCTACCTGCGGCGCCTCTTCGTCCAGCTCGGCTTCGCCAGCCCGCAGGCCGGGGTGCGCGCCCAGCTCACCTACAGCGCCCTGGTCGGCGGTTTCGAGCTGGGCTTCCGCCTTGCCGGCCGCAACCGCGACCGCGCCGCGGACCTGTACCGCCACGTCCTGACCTGCCGCTGAGCGGCGCGGCCTGATACAGGTTGGTCCTGACGCTCGTCCTCGGCACGCTGGCGGCGATCCGTGTGATCTACTCTGCGCCGTGATGCGAGCGCGGCGTTTTCTGGCGGTGGCGGGCGTTGCCTGGGTGGGCTTTTTGAGCGGCACCGGCGTCTGCGTTGCCGCCGATGGCCCGGTGCAGGCCGCCCAGCAGGCCGATCCGCCGGTGCCGGCGGCCGGCGACAAGCCTGGTTCCCAGGAGCTGCCCGACTGGGTGCCGCGCCTGCTCGGCGCGCAGTTCACCTATATCGGCCAGCGGCTGCTGGCGTTTCCCGCCGCGTACTCGGGGCCGAACAGCCTGAAGAGCACCGGCGACCAGCAGGCGACCGACACCTATGGGTTGTACTTCGGCTCGCGGCTGACGCGGCGGCTGCAGGCCTATTTCGACGCCGAGATGGCGCGCGGCCACGCGATCAGCAAGGCCACCGGGCTGGCCGGCCTGACCAACGGCGACGTGATCCGCCAGGGGACGGTGAACCTGGGGATGGGGCCGTACATCGCGCGCGCCTATTTGCGCTACCTGGTGCCGCTCGGCGGCGACACCGCGCCGGTCGAGCGCGGCATGGATCACTTCGCGGGCCTGGAGCCGACGACGCGCCTGGAGTGGAAGGCCGGCAAGTTCGCCCTGACCGACGACTTCGACCAGAACCGCTACGCCAACACGACCCGCAGCCAGTTCATGAACTGGAGCCTGTTCAACGACACCGCCTGGGACTACGCCGCCGACACCCGCGGCTACACGTTCGGCGTGCTGGCAGCCTGGGTGCATCCGACCTGGACGCTGCGCGCCGCGTCGGCGCAGATGCCGACGATGGCCAACGGCAACGTGTTCGACCCCAAAGTCGGCGAGGCGCGCGGCGACAACCTGGAGCTGCAGCTGGGCCCCTGGCGGGAGGCGACGATCGTGCGCCTGCTGGCGTACGAGAACCACGGCCGCATGGGGATCTACCGCGACGCGATCGACCAGGCGCTGGCGGCGGGCGGCGTTCCCGACATCGTCGCCGACGACAGGGAGGGGCGCCGCAAATATGGGTTCGGCGTCAACGTGGAGCAGCCGCTTGCCGACAAGGGCGAAACCGGCGTCTTTCTGCGCCTGGGTTGGAACGATGGCCACACCGAGGACTTCGTGTTCACCGAGGCCGACCGCATGGCGAGCGGCGGCGTGCAGGTCGCCGGCAACACCTGGGGGCGCGCCGAGGACCGCGTGGGTCTGGGCCTGACGCTGCACGGCCTGTCGCCCGATCACCGCGACTACCTGGCCGCGGGCGGCCTGGGATTCCTGCTCGGCGACGGCGCCCTGCACTACGGCCTGGAGGAGATCCTGGAGCTGTACTACCGCTTCCAGCTGGGCAAGTACTGGCAGGTGAGCCCCGACGCGCAGTACATCCGCGATCCGGGCTACAACCAGGACCGCGGCCCCGCGACCGTCCTCAGCCTGCGGGCCAACTTCCACTGGTAGGCCGTCGCCGCCCGGCCGCCAGGTTCAAGGATTCTTGAGACGCTTTTTCCAAGGTCATTGACACAGCTTACACAAATATTTGCATTTTTATTGACAATAACTTTAGCGCAGCTTACTCTTCACGTTCGGGCGTGCCGGGGTGCGAGGGCCGGGGGATGCGGCGCATGGGGTGCCGTGACGCGGGCCTTCACGCCGCGGCGCGACCGTTCATAGGAGAGCTGCAATGAAAAATCTCATGGGGGCATTTGCAATCCTGGCGATGGTGCTGGGTGGCGCGTCGGCAGCGCAGGCCACGACGTGCAACATCGATCTGCGCAACACGGGTACCCAGACGGCCTATGACCTGGCGCTGATCCTGCCGGGGACCAGGACCGTCAACCAGTGGTACAACGGCGGCTGCAACAACGACATTTTCAGCACCGCCACGTACACGCAGACCGGAGGCAACACGATTCTGCATTGGACCAATCCGCAGACGCCGATCGTGCCCGACCCGACCGGCACGTTGCCGCAGGTCCACGTCGGCTGGACCACCACCGACAACTACTGCCCGCCGACGATCGTCGGCTACTGGACCGATCAAAATGGCAATCAGATCTCCGGCAGCTTCGTCGCCACCGTGGTCGATCACCTGACCGGCACCGCCGTCTCCATTCCGAACGGCCTGAGCGTTCCCATCACCATCTCGAACGTGCGCTACGGCGTCTTTTCGGCGCCGGTGTCGCTGCCGGAGCTGAACGCCTGCAACCAGACGGTGGTCGGCAACCTGAAGACCATCTATAGCGGCTCGATCGTGCTCAATCCGGGCGCCGCCCTGACCCTCCCCGTCCCGACCTGCTATGAGTGCCCCGTCGTGGTCAACTACAACAGCTCGGCCAGCGCCTCCGACGCGGTAACCGGCAACTGGATCGGCGACACGACGCCCGCGGCGCCGTAGTTGATTCCGCATCGCCACTCCTGCCTGACACGTTGACCGCGAAGGGGTGACGCGCCGCATCGGCGCGTCACCCCTTCGTTCGGGTCGTCCATGCCCCCCGGCTCCAGCGGTTCGGCGCGTTGCTGGACCAGCGAACGCCTTGTTGCGGTAGCATATCGGCCGCTGGTTGCAGCCTGGTTCAGGGGCCTGGTTCAGGAACGTTCGCGTCGCTCAGGAGAGTCTGCATGAAAAAAGGCGCTGGTTGGTCGTCGGCTCTGTTCACCCTGGTTCTCTTCATCGGTTCGTGGGGGTGCCGCAGCGGCATCGCCGCGCAGCTCCAGCTGGGCGACTCCGGCGCTTCGGGTCCCCTGTCCGCGGTCGCCTCGGCGCAGCCGGCGGTCAGCAGCCCGGGCGTCATCACCTGCTCGCAATTCGCCTCCTCGCTCCGCCGCGGCACGTATCCGTTTCGCAGCCTGATGCAGCAGTTCTCGGCGACCTATACCGGCGCCAACTCGTTGGGCATCCGCTACCTGGCGGTGCAGCCCGGCCCGGCAGCCACGGCGTATCCGACCGTGGTGTTTTTCAACGGCACGTCGCAGATCGCCCCGGACTGGCCGGCGCAGATGCTGGTGTCGACCGGCAGCGCGCTGTGCAACCACGCGGCGCTGGTGTTTTTTGACTATCCGGGCGTCGGCGGCACCACCTATCCCGGCGACACGGCGTTCACCTTCGACAACGTCTCCGCGACCGTCTACGACCTGCTTGCCTCGCTCAAATCCAGCCACGCTCTGAACGTCACCGTCGTGGACCCGGCCGGCTGGTCGCTGGGCACGGCCGCGGCGATCAAGTTCGGCGTGCTGGCAGCCCACAACGACAGCTTCAAGGCCAGCGGCATGTCGATCGGCTCGTTTTTCCTGGTTGCGGTAAAACCCGGCGGCGATCTGCATTCGTCCAGCACCGTCGCGCCGCAGAGCTGCGGCGCGATCAAGTCGGCGGCGGCGGACGACGACGCCACCGCCACCGCCGCCGCCACGTCGCCGGCGGCGCCGGATGCGCGGGCCGGCGCCACCACCTACTACCCGGCGACGGGTGCCCAGGCGATGTGCGCCACGTCGGTCTTGAGCCAGCTGCTGGTCAAGTCGACCTACGACGCCGCGCTGGACATCAAGAACGAGTTCGCCAGGCTGACGTTCCCCTATGTGGACGTGGTGCCGTCGGGCAAGCCGCAGACGCCCTACGGCGCGGGCGATCCCCCCACGGTCTGCGCCACGTCGCTCTCCGGCCTGGACGTGGAGGCGCTCTGCAACCTGCAGACCGCCAAGCCTATCGAGACGCAGTGCGTCGCCAGCGCGACTTCGGTGTGCGGCAGCACGCTCGCGCTGCTCGACGCAAACCGCGCGCAGAGCCCCTATGTGGGCGGCATCTCCTACGACGACTACCTCGGCGAACGGGAGATGATCTTCACCTTCGATTACGCCTCGTGCTCGTCGGCTTCGGCGACGTCCTGGCAGTCGATCGGTTGCCAATTCAATCCCAACCAGACGGGCAACCAGCTGTACGACCCCGAGCTGATCGTCGACGGCTCTCCCTGCCAGACGGTGCTGACGACGTCCGCCAACGCCTCGCCGGCAATCCAGGGCTGCCCCGGCCTGACCGGCTCGGTCAAGGGCGCCAAGTTCTACGTCTGGAACGGCGAGGAAGACCTGCTGATCCGGCCCGATTACGGGCAGGTGCTGTGCACCTGGCTCAGCAACCACGATTTTCCCTGCACCTACCGCACGTTCCCCAATGCCGGCCACGGCGTCCTCTTCACCTGGGCGACGACCATGTACCCGCAGCTGGCCGCGGCGATCGCGGCAAGCGTCAGCGCCAGGTAGCGTCGAGCGCGGGCCGCCGCCGCGCGACGTCGCGTTTGCCGCAGCCGCGGCATCGTTGCACCGCGGGCCGCCGCCGGGCCGGCCGGCGGCGGTCGCGCGCGGTGGAACCGGCGCGGGGGGCCAGCCGTGTCGCCGGTGGGCGACGGTTTGCATAGGTCATGCGTAGGAGGGCGTAAGAGGAGGTGCACCCCATGCGAGAGAATGGTTTTTCCACTGCCTTGCGACGGCTTTGCCGATGCGGACGTTCGATCGCGCTCAACCTGGCGGCAGCCGCGGCATTGGCCGCCGCGATGCTGCCTTTGGCGCTTCCCGCCGCGGCTGCCGAGCCGCCGCCGCAGAAGGCCCTGCTGCGGATCCACCTCACCAGCTACGCGAACATCCAGGTCTTCAACGAGGTGGACTGGGACGTGCTCATCTCGACGACCGGTCAGGTGCAGGGATACACCACCTGTGGGTGCGAGGAATGCGAAGGTCTCTGGATCACCGTCGCCAAGACGGCCCAGCTGTCGCCCTCCCAGCTGAGCACGCTCCAGGCAGCCTTGGCAAACAACGCCATTGGCGTGCAACCCAGCTGCAGCTACCTTGACGGGCTGCTTCCTGGTGACAGCGGCACGTATCAGCTGCAATGGTACGGGCACACCACGCGCGAGAACATCATCACGATGTCCCTCGGCCTCGCCGTCACCCCTCCCGCCTGCAGCGCACAGGAGCTCGACCTGTTCAAGACCATCGACGATCTGGTGATCAACGTCCTGGGCTTCCCACCGACTCTCGCGCCCGAGACGGTGACCTCAGGGGGCAACGCCTGCGGCGCGATTCAGGGAAACTGAGCCGCGCCGTGCCAGGAGCGGCGCAGGGGCATCGGCAGATTGGAGGCGTGCCCGTACACCTGCTCCGGTGGCCGCGAGGACACCGGGCGCCTCCTGGTGGCGGCGGCTTGCGCCGGGCGGTCGGCGGACACTAAGCTGCGCGGGATGTTGGCGAGGGTTTTGAGGGAGCTGGCGATCGAGCGGGGGCGGTGCGGCGCGATGGCTGCTTTGGCGCTGGTGTTGCTGGCGGCGGCGGGCGCGGGTGGGTGCGCGGCGCGCTGGCAGCCGGCGCCGGTGCCGATGCGGACGCTGGCGCTGCCGACGGGGCTGGCGTCTTCGCGTTGCCTGGTGGTCCTGCTGCCGGGGCTGAGCGGCAGCCCCGAGAACTTTGCCTATGCCAACTTTGCGGCGGTGGCGGCCGCCGGCGGGTTGTCGGCGGATCTGCTGGCCGCCGATGCCAGGCTGGCCTACTACTATCACCGGCACGACATCGTGGAGCGGCTCCACGACGATGTGATCGCACCGGCGCGCGCCCGCGGTTATCAGCAGATCTGGCTGGTCGGGGTCTCGATGGGGGCCAGCAGCTCGCTGCTGTACATCGACGAGCATCCGGGAGAGATCGCCGGCCTGTTCATGATCGCTCCCTACCTGGGCGAGCGGCAGATCCTGGACGAAGTGGCCGCGGCCGGCGGTGTGGCGCGCTATGCACCGCCGGTGCCTCTCCAGCAGGCCGACTTTCAGCATCGCCTGTGGCGGGCCCTGGAGCGGTCGCTGCCGGGCGGCGACCGCCCCATCCCGCTGTACGTCGGCTACGGCGACAGCGATCGCTTCGTGCGCTCCGATCGCATGGTGGCCGACGCGCTGCCGGCCGGCCACGTGTTCACCACGCCGGGCGGCCACGGCTGGGTCACCTGGAAGCGCATCTGGCGCAAGTTCGTCGCGAGCGGCGCCCTGCCGCGCACCGGTCGCGCCTGATTCATTCCCCTGCGACTAATCACAGGGTAGCGCGGCGGTGTCTTGCACCGGCTTCGCCGCGGTCTGGTCGGGGTTGGTGTAGGTCTTCACCTGGTTGGTCTGGGTGTCGGTGACGGTGACGGTGAAGCCGACGTTGGTGCCGGCGGCGTAGAAAATCCAGTAGCGGTTGTTGACCGCGCAGGCGTCGAGCACCTTGACCAGCATCTCGGGGTTGTCGGCGGCGAAGAACCACAGCAGGCCGCCCTGCGCGACGCCCAGGCTCTGCAGGCCGATCGCCTGTCCGGACCCCTCGCTGCCGCCGCCCTGGGCGGTGTGGTAGTGGGCCTTGACGGCAAAGCGTCCGTTGATGCAGAGCGAGGTGGACGTCGCCGTGCAACCCGCCTCCTGGACCGGCGGCGGTGCCGCCGCGCCTGCCGCCGACGCCGCCAGCGCCGCCGGCAGGCGTGCGGGTGGGGCCGGCGCGGCTGGCGGGGCGGCCGGCGCGACGTCGCCGTCGAAGCAGCCGAAGGCGGCGGTGTCCTGCACGGGCAGCGCCGCCGTGCCGTCTGGATTGGAGTAGATCTTGCTGCGGCCGGTGTGGGAATCGATGACCTGCACGGTGAAACCGACGTTGGTGGTGGCGGAGGAGAAGACCCAGAACTGCTGGTTGACGGCGCAGCCGTTGAGCACCTTGAGCAGCATTTCCGGGTTGGTGGCGTCGAAAAACCAGAACAGGCCGCCGTGGGACACACCCACGCTGGCGAGCGAGATCGCCTGGCCGTCGCCGGCATGACCGCCGCCTTCGCTGGTGCTGAAGATGGACTTCACCTGCCAGCGCCCGTCGCCCGGCTGATCGTCCAGGCAGAGGGTGGTGGCGCCGGGCGTGCAGCGGCTGTTGAAGATGTACAGCGCTCCCTGTTGAGACCTTCCCGCGACGGTGGCGAAGATGGCACCCGCGACGACGGTCGAGCCGTCGCCGCTCAGCGCTATCTGGCCCATTTCGTCGCCCGACTGGCCGTCCGCCGCGGTCAGCTTCGCCGCCTGGGTCTGGTCGGTCCAGGCCGGTCCGGAGCGCTCGAAGACGTAGGCGGCGCCCTGGCTGGTGTGGCCCGCGACGGTGGCGAAGCGGGTGGCGCCCACGACCGTCGCGCTGTCGTCGCTGACTCCCAGGGATTCGCCGAAGAGGTCGTCCGCGGCGCCGTCGGATTGCGTCAGCTTGGCGGTCTGGGTGCCGTTGGACCAGGCGCTGCCGGGCCGCGTGAACACATACGCCGCGCCTTGCGAGCCGTTGCTGCCGACCTGGGCGCCGGCAGCTCCCGCCACGATGGTCGTGCCGTCGCCGCTCATCGCCAGGCCGAAGCCCAGCTGATCGTCGGCGGCGCCATCGGCGGCGGTCAGCTTGGCGGTCTGCGTCGCGTTCAGCCAGGCGCCGGCAGGTCTGGCAAACACGTAGACCGCCCCCTGCGAGATGTGGCCATCGATGCTTGCATCGGCGCTGGCCGCGATGGTGGCGCCGTCGGCGCTGATGGCGTTGGCGACGCCCAGCCCGTCTTCCGCCACGCCGTCGGCGGCGGTCAGCTTGGCGGTCTGGGTGCTGTTCGTCCACAGGGTGCCGGGGCGGCTGAAGACATAGGCGGCGCCCTGCTCCTGGTGGCCGTCGACGGTGGCTGCGAAGGTGGACGCCACGACGGTGGCGCCGTCGCCGCTGACCGAGACGGCCCGCAGGTTGTCCCCGGCGGCGCCGTCCGAGGCGACCAGCTTTGCCTGTTGCGTCTGGCTCGCCCAGGCCTGGCCCGACCGCGCGAACACGTACACGGCGCCCTGCTCGGAGTTGCTGCCGACCTTGGCATAGAGGGCGGCGGCGACGATCGTCGAGCCGTCGGCGCTGATCGCGACGCCGTGCGGGAAATAGCCCAGCATGTCGTCCGCGGCGCCGTCGGCGGCGGTCAGCTTGGCGGTCTGGGTGGCATTCGCCCAGCCCGCGGCCGGCCGCGAGAAGACGTACACCGCGCCGGCGGACCCGTGCCCCAGGACGTTGGCGCCGGGCGAGCCCGCCACGACGGTCGCGCCGTCGTCGCTGATGGCGACGGAGGAGCCGAGGCTGTCCATGGCGGCTCCGTCCGAGGCCAGTAGCTTTGCCACCTGCACGAAGGGGTCGACGGTGAGCGGATAGGTCGCGCCATCGTCCTCTACGCGCAGGACCAGCTGCCGCCCCTGCAGATCGAAGCGGGCTGCGAGCTGGCGGCCGCGCGCGTCGTACGCCGCCAGGCCGCTGTAGCGGAGGACCTGGCCGCCGGATGCCGCGGCCAGCAGGATGCCGCGCCCATCTGCTGCCAGCGAGGCGCGCAGGTCGCCGGTCGAGGCCATCGACAGCAGCAGGTCGCCCCGGCCGGCGGGGCGGCGGCGGAGGGTCCAGCCCTGTTCGAGCCCTGAGGGGCCGTTGACGAACCACGCTTCGACGTCCCGGCCGGCGAAGGTGACGCGGTTGGCCGCGGGGGTGCGGGCCGCGGACCGCATCGCGGTGCGCCCCGCGCCGGCGCGGCGCCCGACCGCCGCCGCCGACAGCGCCCAGCGGTGTCCGCCCGCCGACACCTGGACGCCGCCGTCCAGGATCTGCGCCGTGGCGCCGCCGGCGATGGCAGCCTGGCAACCGCCGGCGTGCGGGATCAGGGCGTAGGCGGCATCGTCGCTGCCCAAGGTGGACGACATCAGCGCGTGCAGCGCCGGCGATGCGGGGAGCGCCGGCGCCCAGGGCACCGCACAGCATCCATGCGACGGCCGCTGCGCAGATGCGGAGCGGCGCGCCTGTGGCCGGGTGCGCGGCGGCTGCGGGCGTCGGCGGGTGGGGCATGGCGATGTTCCTTTCTGGTGAACCTGGGCCAGCGTGGGGACCGGGCAGCCCTGGTGCCCCGCACGGTTCATTCGCATGGTATTCGCTTGCCCTCCGGCCCCCTGGCTGCGTTTCGCCTCCTCGACATAGGTTCAACTATGCCTGCGTCGGCGCGCCTTGCCAGAGGACCGGATTGCGGCGCGACTACCATGCGAATGAACCGTGCGGTGCCCCAGGGGCATACGCATTTCTAATCTGAACATACATATTGCCAAGTTGCTATGGCATCGGGATGCGGTCCCCCCGTAGCGCCCATGCCTTCGCCCCCGGGCGGCAAAGCGGCCCGGCGGCGCCATGCTAAGCTGGTCCACACGACCAAAGGAACTTGACTCCGCCTGTAGGCGAGTCGGCCCCACGATGCAAGGGTGCTTCGAAGGAATGGCGGTCCTCGGCCTGATGGCCTATGGACTGTGGGTGGGCACCAGGCTGCGCGACGTGATGCGCGGCCTGGAGGAGGAGCGAGCCGCCCGGCTGGCTCTGGAGCGGCGCCTGCTGGCGATGGCGGCGCAGCTCGAGGCGGCCGGCCCCGCGCCGGCGGCAGACGCCGTGGCGGCGGCAGTGGCCGCGCCGGTGGCGGCAGCGGCAGGCGCCGTGGCAGCGCCGGCAGCGGCAGCGGCACCGGTAGCGGCTCCAGCGGCGGCAGCGCCCGCACCGACCGCCGCTCCCGCGGTCAAGGTCACGTCGGCGGCCGCGGCGGCCGCCGCTGCGGTGCGGGTGATGGCGCCGGCCGCGGTGGCGCCGGCGCGGATGGACGGTGCCGCGCAACAAACTGCCGCAGCGGTGCCGGGTGCCCCCACGCCGGTGGTGGTGCCGCCTGCCGCGACTCCCCTCCCGGCTGCGCCTGTCGTAGCAACGGCGATCCCACCCGAGGTTGCAGCTGCGTCTGCCGCTGCTGCTGCCGTCGATATCAAACCGGACCTGGCGGCCGTGAGGGCGGCGGTGGGGCAGGCCGCGGTGGGCGCTGCCGCTGGCCGCGAGGCAAGTCCGGCGACGACGGCGGAGGCGGCCAGCGCAACGGCGACGCCGGTGCAGCCGGCATCCATCGGCGCCACGGGGGCCGGCGACTCGGCAGGGCGTGACGGGCGTCCGGGAAGGCCGACGGGAGGCGCCGGGAGCCCGCCGGCCCAGCGCGAGCGGTTCGATTGGGAGAGCTTCATCGGGGTGAAGTTGTTTTCCTGGGCCGCCGGGGTGCTGCTGGCGGTGTCGGCGGTTTTCTTTCTGCGCTACTCGATCGACCATGGATTTCTGACCACGCCGGTGCGGCTGGCGTTGGGTCTGGCGCTGGGAGCCGGGCTGCTGGTGGTCTGCGAGCTGCGGGTGGCGCGCAAGTACGCGGTGACGGCGAACGCGCTGGATGCGGCGGGGATCGTGATCCTGTTCGCGACGCTGTTCGCGGCGCATGCGCTGTGGCACCTGCTGGCAGCGCCGGCGGCGTTTGGGCTGATGATCCTGGTGACGGTGCTGGCGGTGGCGCTGGCGGTGCACCACGACTCGCTGTTCATCGCGCTGCTGGGCCTGTTCGGAGGATTCGCCACGCCGGTTTTGCTGTCGGCGGGGCAGGACCGGCCGCTGTCGCTGTTCGGCTACCTGCTGCTGCTCAACGCCGGGCTGGCGTGGGTGGCGCTGCGCCGGTCGTGGCCGTGGCTTTCGGTGCTGGCTCTGGTTTTCACCACGCTCTATCAGTGGACGTGGGTGGCGCGGTTCCTGAGCGCCGACAAGCTGCCGCTGGCGCTCGGCATCTTCCTGGTGTTCCCGCTGGTGGGGCTGACGGTGGCGGCGCGCGCGCGCCGGATCGCCGGTGGGGCCGGCGGCGGCGCCTCGATCGTCGAGCGCTCGGCGGCGGTGGCGGCGACGATGCCGCTGGCGTTCGCCCTCTATGCGATGTCGGTGCGCGCCTACGGAGCGCATTTCGGGCTGCTGTTCGGGTTCCTGCTGCTGCTCGACGTCGCGCTCGCCGCGGTGGCGGCCTGGCGCGGCCCGCACCTGCTGCACGAGCTGGGCGCCGGCGCCACCCTGGTGGGCCTGGTGGTGTGGCTGAGCAGCTCGTACCGGTCGACGGCGTGGCCGGGGATCCTGATCTTTGTGTCGCTGTTCGTGCTGTTCTACCTGGCCGCGCCGGGCCTGGCGCGCCGGCTGGGGCGGCCGCTGGGCGATGCGGGGCGCCGGGCGGCGCTGGTGGCGCCGTGCTTTCTTTTGGCCCTGCCGGTGTTGGTGCACCTGGAGCCGGCGGCGGCGGCGCCCGGTCTGACGTTCGGCGTGCTGTTTGCCCTGATGGCCGCGGTGGCTGCCTATGCGCTCATCGAGCGGCACGGCGCGCCGCACTTTATCGCCGCGTTCTTTGCCATCGCCGCCCAGGCGGTGTGGGCCGCCGAGCACCTGACGCCCCAGCGGCTGCTCGCGGGCATCGCCATCTTCGCGGTGTTCGGCCTGTTCTTTGCCGGCGTGCCGGTGTTGGCGCGACGGCTCGGACGCACGCTGGCGCCGCGCCAGGGCGGGGCGATCGTCCTGCTGTGCAGCCTGGCGCTGTTGTTCTTCCTGACCGCCGGCACGGTGGCGCCGGCGGCGCTGTGGGGCTTCGCGCTGCTGCTGGTGATCCTGCAGGCGGGGCTGATCGTCGAGGCGGCACAGATCCGCCAGCCCATGCTGGCGCTGGTCGGCACCGTGCTGTCGTGGATCCTGATCGGCATCTGGTGGTCGGCGGTGCCGCTCGCCGCGAGCCTGGTGCCGGCGCTGGCGTTGGTCGCCGGGTTCACGGTCTTCGGCCTGGGCGGCAGCGTCTGGCTGGCCCGCAAGGGCCGCGACCAGCACGACGCGGCGACCGCCGACCTGGCGGGCAACGGCGCCTACCTGGCGCTGGTCGGCCACGTCTTCATGCTGTTTGTCGCCAGCCAGCAGCAGCTGGCGCTGCCGCCCTGGCCGCTGCTCGGCGCGCTGGCGCTGCTCGACCTGGCGATCGGCGTGGCGGCGCTCTGGATGCGCCGCGCCGCGCTGTGGATCGCCGCCCTGGTCGTCTCCGACGCCATCGTCGTGGTGTGGCTGCATCAGGCCGGCAGCGCGCCCTGGCCCGGGGTGGCGCTGGCCGCGAGCGCCACCGTGTCGGCCCTGGGCCTGGTGTGGATCGCGTTCGCCCGCCGCGTCGCGGGCGCCGCCGCCGGCGCACACGGTGCCCAGGGCGCCGGCAGCGTCCCCGGCGTCGCCGTGGCCTCCGATGGCGCCGTGGTCTCCGATGGCGCCGCCAACCCCCGAGCCTGGTCGAGCGGTTTTGCCGAGGGCGCGTCGGCGGTGCTGTTTCTGGGCCAGCTGGTCGCCGCGGCGACGACGGTCGGCGTGGCGGCGCCGTCGCTGGGCGCGGCGATCGTGGTGCAGGTCGCATCGCTCGTGGCGATCCTGGCGCTGGCAGGTGCCGCCGGTTGGCCGCCACCGGCGCCCCTGTCGGTGGCCACGACAGCCGTCGCCGTGGGCGCCTGGCACGCCGGCGGCGCGCCGGTGGGCGCCGGGCATCCGTGGTGGACCGACCTGGTGTTCGCGGTTGCCCTCTACGTTCCCTACCTGCTCTACCCGGTGCTCCTGGGGGAGCGTGCGCGGCGGCTGCGCTCCCCCCACCTGGCGGCGGTGCTGGCGAGCGTGCCGTTCTTCCTGTTTGCCCGCGTCGCCCTGATCGAAGGCGGTTGGGGGGCCTGGATCGGCGTCCTGCCGGTGGCGCAGGCGCTCGCCCTCGGCGGTCTGCTGGCGACGGTGCGCCACATGGAGGCGGCGGTGCCGCCGGCGGAGCGCGATCGCGGCCGGCTGGCGCTGATCGCCGGCGCGATCCTGGCCATGCTGACGGTGGCGATCCCGCTGCAGCTGGACCGCGAGTGGATCACCATCGGCTGGGCCTTGCTGGCCGCGGCGCTCGCCTGGCTGTACACGCGCATCCCGCATCGCGGTCTGCTGCTGTGGACGGCGGGCCTGCTGGCCGCGGTGTTCCTGCGCCTGGCCGTCAACCCGTCGGTGCTGGCGTACCATGCGCGCAGCGGCCTGCCGGTGTGGAACTGGTACCTGTACACCTACCTGGTCCCCGCCGTCGCCTTCTTCGTCGCCGCGCGGTTCCTGATCCGCGGCGGCGACCCCCGCCTGCCGGCATTCGGGCGCCTGTCGGCGCTGGCCTCGGGCGCCGCGGTCGTGCTGCTGTTCCTGCTGGTCAACATCGAGATCGCCGACTACTTCTCGACCGGCGTCACCGTGACCTTTGGCTTCCTGGGCGGCAAGGTCGGCCTGGCGGAGAACCTGTCGTACACGCTGGGGTGGGGAATCTTCGCGATCTGCCTGCTGGTGGCGGGCATCGCCCTGCGCAGCCGCCCGGCGCGCATCGCCGCGATCGCGCTGCTGCTGGCGGCGTCGCTCAAAGGATTCCTGCTCGACATGTCGCAGCTGGGCGGGCTGTACCGCGTCGGATCGTTTGCCGGCCTGGCGGTCTGCCTGGCCCTGGTCGCGGTGCTGCTGCAGAAGTTCGTGCTGGCGCAGCGCGACCAGGAGGCCCCTTGATCCGCCGCGCCGCCCTGGCGCTCGTCGGCTTGCTGGCGGCACTGCAGGCTCCGGCGGCTCCGGCGGCTCCGGCGGCGATGCAGCCCGGTGCTTCCGCGGCTGCCGGGTCATCCGCGCCGCCGGCGATGCAGACCGGTTCTTCCGCGGCTGCCGGGTCATCCGCGCCGCCGGCGACCGCGGCCTCCGGCTCAAGCCCGGAGCTGGCGCCGCTGCCGCCGCCGCAGACGGGGGCGCCGCTGGCGACCGGCATCTTCCGGTTCCGCCGCGGCATCCGCGGCGCGCCACCGGGGGTGGTGGCGCTGCCGCTGGATGCGGCAGTGTTGGCGCACGCCGCCGCCGACCTGGGCGACCTGCGCATCGTCGACGCCGCCGGGCGCCAGGTGCCCTACATCCTGGACCTGCGCGCTGAGCCCGACTGGCTGGCGCTGGGCGCCGTGGCCCGCCAGCCGGCGCAGGACGGCGACGCGCCCGGCTCGACCCGCTACGCCATCCGGCTGCCCTATACAACCCTGCCGCGGACGCGGCTGGTGCTGACCACGCCGGTGCGGGTCTTCGAGCGCACGGTGCACCTCTGGCAGGCGCCGCCGGCCGGCCGCGGCCGGACGCCGGACGGGAACGGGGACGGCGGCGCGCGGGAGGTGGCTGTCGCCATCTGGCGGCATGCGGACCCGGCGACATCGGCGCCGCCGTTGGTGCTCGACCTGCCGGCAGCCGGCGGCGCCTGCCAGCTCACCCTCGACGAGGGAGACAACGCGCCGCTGCCGCTCGATCCGCCGCGCCTGCAGCTGCCCGCCTATCAACTGCGCTACGTCCAACCTGCCGGCGGCAGCCTGCGCCTGTTCTACGGCGCGCCGGACCTGGCGGCGCCGCGCTACGACCTGTCGCTGTCCAGCGCCGCACTGCTGGCGCGCACCGCGCCCGAAGCCACCCTGCTGCCGGAGCCCCACGCGGCCGACGTGCCCGACGCCGACAGGGCGCCGCGCACGGTGTTCTGGGTCGCCCTGGCCGTGGCGGTGGCGATCCTGCTCGGCTTGCTGGCGCGGCTGCTGCGCGAGCCGGCCCTGGCGCAGCGGTAGGGTCAACAGCGGGCTGGGGCAAGGTCGCGCGCTCCCCGCCCGTCGGCCTGGCACTCCGGCTCGGGGCCGCGGTCTGACTATCACCTCTAATCGAAGAGGAGCGCCAGGAGCGCATCCCGGTCCATGCGATGATGCCGCGCAACGTCGCCGAGCACCGCCGAGAGGGTACCTACGCGAAGGGGACTGTGGCGGGGGATGGTGACGTGATGCAGAGGGCCTCGACGTCCTTGGCCGGGAAGGTGAAGCTGGTGCTGTTGGGGCGGGTCACCCAATAGTCGGTGCCCTTGGGGATCGGTCTGCTTTTTTCGGGCATGACAGCCATGGTGATCAGGGCGAGAGCGAGCGCTGCCGAGGCGACATACGATCTGTTCATGGATTGCTGACCTCCGAGGATTGGAGCATTGCTTGGTGACCGCGCAAGCCGGCTCACGGCTCCGGCAGGACGGCGATGGGCGGTGGAGGCCTGCCCGGCGGCCCGCGCGCCGCAGTGCCGGCGGTCGCGCAGAGTTTCATTCGGCCTCCCCGGTCAGGGCTTGAGCGAGCGGCAGGCGGACGCCCGGCGCCCGGCGCGGCAGCGCCGCGAGGAGCGCCCCCGAGCTCGCGAGCGTGAGCAGGCAGGCGCTGAGCAGCGCCAGGCCGACCAGCAGCCCGAGGTGCCGGATGGCGGGCACCTGCGATAGCCCGAGCAGCCCGAAGCCGGCCGAGATCGCCAGCGCGTCGATGAGGATCGACGGCCCCGCCGCGGCCGCCGCCACCCGGCCGGCGTGCGGCGCCCCGGCGTTTTCCGCCGCCTCGAAGCGCGAGAAAAAGTGGATGCCGTAGTCGATGCCGATGCCCAGGGTGACGGCGCAGAACATCGACGTCGCGACGCCGATCGGGATGCCCAGCCAACCCATGACCCCGAACGTCCAGACCACGGCCGCCGCCGTGGGGGCGATGCAGGCGAGCCCCGCGCGCAGGGAACGGAAGAGGAGCGTGGTGATCAGCAGGTTGCCGGCGACGGCGAGCGCCAGCGAGCTCAACTGGGTGCGCACGATCGCCGGGATCATGGCCTGGGAGATGGCGACGTCGCCGGCCAGCTCGACGCGGCCGTGCACCGGGGCCAGCAGCTGGCGTTCGAGCCGGCGCAGGGCTGCGATCAGCCCGGCCGTCTGCCGGTAGTTGGCCGCCTTGAGCAGCAGGGTGACGACGGTGCGGCTGAATCCGTCGTCGATCAGCTCGCGGCGGCGGGCCTGGCCGCGGACGTTGCCGATGCGCCGGGTGTAGAGGTAGATCCAGGCGGGGTCGTCGACGATGCGGCGGAAATCTTCGTCGCGGCCGCCCCAGAGAAACGCCGTGGTTGCGAGCTGGCCGGCCAGGCCGCTGACGCCGCCGACCTCCGGCAGCGCGCGCAGGGAGCGCTCGAAGCGTCCGAGCGCCTCGACCGCCTGGCCCGCGAGCAGCGGGCCGCTGGCCGCGGGGATGGCCGGGACCTGGTCGGCAGGCGGGTCGAAGGTGACGATCGCGCGCAGCACGTGGGTGCCGGCGAAGCGCCGGTCGATGCGCTCGGTCGCCTGGCGCAGCGGGTTGCGCGGCGCGAAGTTGGCGATCCAGGAGTCCTGGACCTGGAGCCGGAAGATCCCCAGGCCGGAGAGCGCGGTGAGCGCGGCAAGCAGCGGCAGGGCCCACCGGGGCCGTGCCCCCAGGGCGGTCGCGCAGCGCGCCAGCAGCGACGGCGGCCGGCAGGCTGCGGCCGGCGGCCCGGCGGCGGCAATGGCGTGCGGGCGCAGCGCCACCAGCGCCGGCGTGGCGACCACCGCCCAGACCAGGCAGAACAGGGCGCCGCAGCCGGTGAACAGGCCGAAGCTCGACACCGGCCGGATCGGCGAGGTGAGAAAGGAGAGGAATCCGGCGGCCGTGGCGACCGAGGTGAGAACGATCGGGCGGCCCAGCTCCGCCAGGGACTGGCGCAGAGCCGCGATCGGCGGCTGGCCGGCGGGGCGGTGGCGATAGCGCCACAGCAGGTGGATCTCGTCGCACAGACCCACCGTGGTCAGCAGCACGGGCGTCACGGCGGTCGTCAGGTAGACCGGCTGGCCGCACCAGCCGATGAGGCCGAAGGTGAAGATCAGCGCGGCGCCGACCTTGAGCAGGCCCAGGCAGGCCCCCCATGGGCCGCCGCACGTCGCCCACAGGGCCACCGTGATCACCACCAGGGCGAGCGGCAGGAGGAGGGCGAGGTCGCCCAGGACCTGCTCGCCCAGCAGAGCCTCGGCCGCGGGAGCGCCGACGACCGAGACGCGGTCGGTCGAAGTCTGGTACGGCCGCGCCGTCGCGGCCACCCGGTGATAGAGCGCCGCTCGCGTATCGCCGGCACTGCCGGCAGCGGGTGCGCCGCCTCCGCCGGCGGCGCCGCTCCCGCTGACCCCGCCGGCATCGGGCCGCGGCAGCCCCACCACGATGGCCGCGGCCCGCCGGTCGAACGAAACCAGGGTGCCGGCAAAGAGGTCGACGGCCGCCACGTCGCGGCGCACCTGGGCGAGCTGCTCGGGGGTGCGTGGCGGTGGATCCAGCAGGCCGCGCGGCATGCCGGTGCCGGGCAGGAAGCTGCCGCCGACCTCGGTCGCCAGGCTCTCCACCGACTCCCTGCCGACGCCGGGCAGGGCGGCCAGGGCGTCCGTCAGCCGCCGCAGGCGGTCGAGGCTGTCCGGGTTGAAGATGCCGTCCGGGTGGGCGGATTCGATGACGACCAGCAGCGGATCGCGCAAGCCGAAGATCCGGCGGGCGGCGCGGTCGGCGGCGACGGCCGGAGCATCGGGCGGCGCCAGGGCCTGGCCGTCGGTGTCGAGGCGGAGCCGGAAGAGCCCCGGCGCCATGGCCGCCAGGAGGGCGACCATGAGGGCGAGCGCCGCCCGCGGCCGTCTGGCCGAAGCCCAGCCCAGGCGCGCCCCCCAGTGGAGCCGTGGCGCGTGCTGCCATCCGCCCTGCCAGCCGGGCGCGGTTCGGGTCGATGAGGTTTTTCCCACACGTATGTAGGCGTTGCAGAAAGTATGGTGTTACAGGAGCGGCTCACCTGCAGGTGGGGCCGCTGCCGGCGCGCCCGACGCTGAGTATGGCTAGCGGGTGGCGGCCGGCCTGGGCAGCGAGCTGTCGGAGGTGCCCGCCGGCACCCCGGCGCTGGCCGCCGCCTGGTCCGTCGACGGCGGGGAGTCGAGCCGGGCGCGCAGCCGCTGCGCCAGGATGCCGGCCGCCGCGCCGCGCAGGATGGAGTAGTGGTCGCCTTCCAGGTATTCGACCTGGACTGCCGCGGCCAGGGCGCTCCAACCGGCGGTCGGATCGTCGGCCGGCGTGGCGCTGCCGGAGGCGCGCAGCAGCTGGATGGTGCCGGCGAAGCGCTCGCCCGGTGGCGGGCGGTAGCCAGCGAGCGCCGCGAGGTTGCCGCGGTACAGGTCGCAGAGCGCCGCCAGGTCGGCATCCTGGACGCCGGGCGGCGCGGCGCCCAGGGCCCGCGCCACCTCGACCAGCCGCGCCAGGCGCGCCGCCGCGTCGGGAGCCGAGCGCAGGCGCTCGACCATCGACGGGGTGAGCGCGGCGCCGGCCAGCCGCGCCAGGTCGTTTGCCGCGCCACATGCCAGGTCTGCTTCACGCCCCGCCGCCGCCGCGGCAGCCGCCGCCGCGACCGCCGATGGATCGAGCCCGTCCGCCGGTGCCGCCGCCGGCGGCGCCGCTGCCGTAGCCGGCGCCGGGGAGTCGAGGATGGCGAGCAGCTCGACGGCTTCGCCGCGCTGGGTCAGCTGGCGCGCCATTTCCCAGGCGACGACGCCGCCCAGGGACCAGCCGGCGAGCCGCCAGGGGGCTCCCGGCGGTTGGATGCGCAGGGCTGCGGCGACGTAGACGGCGGCCATCTGTTCGAGCGTCGGCGCCGGCGCCGCGGGGTCGGCCGGCGGCAGGGATTGCAGGCCCCAGACCGGCAGGTCGCTGCCCAGGCGGCGGGCCAGGTCGAGGTAGCACAGGACGTTGCCGCCGATGGGGTGGACCAGCAGGAGCGGCGCCGCCGCGGCGGGCGCGGCATCCTGGGGCATGGCCAGGGCCAGCGGCACCAGCGGCGAGCGGCGGCCGCCGGCGCTTGCGCCGCGGCGCAGGCGTGCGGCCTGGCGTTCGATGGTGGGGGTCGCGACGATGTCGGCGAGCGGCAGCTTGACGCCGAAGTCGCGCTCGATGCGGGCCGCCAGCTGCACCGCCAGCAGGGAGTGGCCGCCCAGGGTGAAGAAGTCATCGGTCACCGAGACGGCGGGGAGCTGCAGCAGCTGGGCCCAGATGGCGGTCAGCCGCAGCTCGGTATCGTCGCGCGGCGGCACCGCGTCGGCGGGCGGCTCGTCGTCGCCGGATGGGGGCGGCTCGAGGCTGGCGAGGGCGGCAAGGTCGATCTTGCCGCTGGCGTTGTGCGGCAGGGCGGCGACCAGGTGCCAGCGGGACGGCACCATGTGGTCCGGCAGGCGCGCCGCGACCAGCTGGCGCAGGAAGGCGGCGGCGGGGCCCGGCAGCTCGGCGGGCACCAGCCAGGCCGCCAGGTGCGCGGCGGTCGAGGCGTCGCGCCGCACCACCACCACGGCTTCGACGATGGCGGGGTGGGCGCGCAGGACGGCCTCGATCTCGCCGAGCTCGATGCGGAAGCCGCGCACCTTGACCTGGCGATCGGTGCGGCCGCGGAACTCGACGTTGCCGTCGGCGCGCCAGCGGGCCAGGTCGCCGGTGCGATAGAGGCGGCCGCCGGGGGTGTCGCTCCAAGGATTGGGGACAAAGCGCAGGGCGGTGGCGGCGGGCTGCTCCAGGTAGCCGCGGGCCAGGCAGGCGCCGCCCAGGTGGAGCTCCCCCTCGGTGCCGGGAGGCACCGGCCGCAGGTCGGCGTCCAGCAGCAGCGCCTGGGCGCCGGGCACCGGCCTGCCGATGGGCACCGGCGCGTCGGGTTGGGCGGCGAGGTCGAAGCGGGCGACGTCCTGCCACAGGCTGACGATCGTGGTCTCCGTCGGCCCGTACTCGTTGAGCACCACGACCGCCGGCGGCACCGCCCGCTGCCATTCGGCCAGCCGCTCGCGCGCCGCGGCTTCGCCGCCGATCACCACCAGGCGCACGCCGGCGGGGACGGCCGGATGCCCTGCCGGCGATCCCATCGGTCCCAGCGATCCCAGCGATCGACAGAGCTCGTGCCAGTAGGCGGTCGGCAGCGGCAGGACGGTGATGCCCAGCGCCGCCGCCTGGTGCAGGAAGTCGCCCGTCGAGGCGGTCATCGCGTCGGTGCGCAGCGCCAGGGTGGCGCCCTGGCCCAGGCAGGTGAAGATCTCTTCGACGCTGGCGTCGAAGCTGGCGGAGGAGAACTGCAGCACCCGGTCGTCCGCCGTCAGCTGCCAGTGCGCCGCGGCGCTGGCGCAGAACAGGGCGGCCGAGCCGTGGCTGACGACCACGCCCTTGGGCGCGCCGGTCGAGCCAGAGGTGTAGATCACGTAGGCGGGATGGCGCGCGTCGAGGCCGGCGGCGGGGCGCCGCACCGGGTGGCGTGCGATCTCGGCGCGGTCGCGGTCCAGCGTGACGGCGACCGGGGCGCTGCCGGCGGGCAGGTCGGACGCGGCGGTGGTCACCACCGCGGCGACCTTTGCCTGGCGCAAGATGAGCTCCCGCCGCGCCGCCGGGTAGGCGGGATCGACCGGCACGTAGGCGCCGCCCGCCTTGAGCACGGCCAGCAGCGCGACCACCAGGTCGAGCGAGCGGGGCAGGTGGACGCCGACCCGCGCCTCGGGGCCGACGCCCAGGTGGCGCAGGTGGTGGGCCAGCTGGTTGGCGCGCTCGTCGAGCTCGCCGTAGAGGAGCCGCCGGTCGCCGTCGAGCAGCGCCACCGCCGCCGGCGTGCGTGCCGCCGCCGCCTCGAAGCGGGCGTGCAGGCAGGACGCGCCGCCGGCCGGCACGGCATCCTGGCGGCTCCACTCGACCAGGACCTGGTGGCGCTCGCCCGGCGACAGCGCCGCCGCCGCCGGATGAGCCTCCCGCGGGTCGCCGGCCATGGCGGCCAGGGTGCGCTGGTAGAGGGCGGCGATGGCCAGCATGTCGAGGTTGCCCGGTCCGCCGTCGGCCGCCGGCGACACGCGCAGGCGCAGGGCGCCGGTGGCGGAGTCGAGCATGAAATCGGCGGCCAGCTCGAATTCCGTTTCGGCGAAGTCGCGCAGCCCGGTCACCGCCAGACCGCTCGCCGCCGTCGCCTCGTCGAGGCGGTGGAAATGGACGTAGTTGAAGGCGGCGCTGAACAGGCGCGGGGTTTCCAGGTCGCGGCGGATGGCGGCCAGCGGATAGCGCCGCCACGGCAGGACGTCGCGCTCGGCGGCGAGCGCCTGCTGGGCGAGCTCCTGCCAGGTGCCGTCGGCGAGCCGCACCGGCAGCGGCACGGTGTTGAGGAAAAGACCGAGCGCCAGGTCGCTGCCCGGCACCTCCAGGCGGCCGTTGGCGACCAGGCCGGAGACCACCTCGCGGCGGCCGCTGAGGGTCGAGAGGCACCACAGGTGCGCCGCCAGCAGCACGCTCTTGAACGGCACCCGCGCCGCCGCCGCGAGGGCGCGCAGGCCGGCGACCTGGCGGGCGTCGAGCCGCACGTCGCGGGCGCCGCCGGCCGGCGCGCGCCGGGCGCGGCGTGGCAGCGGCGCCGCCGCGGCGCCGCGCAGCACGCCGCGCCAGTAGCGCTGGTGCGCCGCCGAGCCGAGCGCCTGGCGCTCCAGGGCGATGAAGTCGGCGAAGCGGGCCTGCGGCGGCGCCGGTTGCGGGATGCGCGCCGTCGCGGCGCGATAGCACGCGAAGAGGTCGGCGAGCATGGTGGCGACGCTCCAGCCGTCGAGCACGGCGTGGTGGTGGCTCCAGCGCAGCTGCCAGCGGCCGGCGCCCAGCGCGCACAGGCTGAAGCGCAGCAGCGGCGGGCGGCGCCAGTCGAAGGTCCGGCGGCGCTCGCCGGCGAAGTGCGCCGCGAGCGCCGCCGCCTGGACGCCGGTGGGCAGCGCGGCAAGATCGATGCGCGCGAGCGGGATCGCCGGCGCGTCGGCGGCCCGCCAGACCAGCTGCGCCGGCTCGCCGTAGGCGGCCAGGTCGAAGCCGGTGCGCAGCACCGGGTGGCGCGCCGCGAGCCCGGCGATGGCGTGCGCCAGGGCGGCGGCGTCGAGCGGGCCGTGCAGGTCGACCGCCGTGACGATGTGGTAGAGGCCGGCGTCGCGGTCGTAGTCGCCGTGATAGAGCATGGCGAGCTGCAGCAGCGAGAGCGGATAGGCGTCCTCCATGCCGGCGGCGGCCAGGCGCGGCCGCGCCGCCGCCGCGACCAGCGCAAAGGGCGGCGTGCCGCCGGTTTCGGCCGCCGCGGCCGCCGGCTCGATCGCTTCGGTGGCGCCGATCGCTGCGCTCGCTGCAATCGCTGCGATCGCTTCGCTGCTGGCGGTGGCGCGCGCGTGCGGCGCGAGCAGGGCGACGGTCTGGTGGCGGAACAGCTGGTCCAGGGTGAAGTCCAGGCCGCGGGCGTGGGCCTGGGCGCGCGCGCGGATGCTGCGGATCGAGTCGCCGCCCAGGACGAAGAAGTTGTCGTGGATGCCGACCGCGGGCAGGTCCAGCGCCGCCGCCCAGGCCGCCGCCAGGTCGCGCTCGACGCGCGTGCGCGGCGCGGCGAAGCGCACCGCCAGCTCGGGCCGGCCGGCGGGTTCGGGCAGCGCGGCGCGGTCGAGCTTGCCGTGGGCGGTCATGGGGAGGCTGGGGAGCACGACGTACGCCGCCGGCACCATGTGTTCGGGCAGGCGCTCCGCAAGAAAGGCGCGCAGCTGTTCGACCCCCGGCCGCGCGTCGCCGCCGAGCGTCAGGTAGGCCACCAGGCGGCGGTCCTCGGCGGTCGCGCCGCGCGCCAGGACCGCCGCTTCGCGCACCGCCGGATGCCGCGCCAGGGCCGCTTCGATCTCGCCCGGCTCGATGCGGAAGCCGCGCACCTTGACCTGGTGGTCGCGGCGCCCGAGGTAGTCCAGGGTGCCGTCCGGCAGCCGCCGCGCCAGGTCGCCCGAGGCGTACAGCCGGGCGCCGGGCAGGTCGCTCCAGGGGTCGGGCAGGAAGCGCTGAGCGGTCAGCTCGGGGCGGCCCAGGTAGCCGCGCGCCACGCCGGGGCCGCCGACGTGGATCTCGCCGGCGACGCCCAGCGGCGCCGGTTGCAGGTGCGGCGTCAGGCAGCGCAGGCAAAGGTCGGCGATGGCGGTGCCGATGGGGTGGGCGCCGCCGCCGTCGCCGGTGCCGGCGGTGCCGCCGTCGCCGTTGCCGTCAGCGTCGCCGGCGCGCAGGCGGTGGCGGGTCACGTGCACGGTGGTTTCGGTGATGCCGTACATGTTGACCAGCCGCGGCCGCTGGTCGCCGTGGCGGGCGAACCAGGGGCGGAGCTTGGCGGGTTCCAGGGCCTCGCCGCCGAAGATCACCAGCCGCAGCGGCAGGCCGGCGTCGTCGCCGGTGGCGGCGGCGGGCGGCCGTCCGGCCAGCAGCTGCGCCAGCGGATAGAACGCCGAGGGGGTCTGGTTGAGCACCGTGACCCCCTGGTCGAGAAGCAGCGCGCGGCAGGCTTCGGGGGCGCGGCTGACGTCGTGGGGGACGATGACCAGCCGGCCGCCGTACAGCAGTGCGCCCCAGATCTCCCACACCGAGAAGTCGAAGGCAAAGGAGTGAAAGAGCGCCCACACGTCGGCCGGCCCGAAGCCGAACCAGCCGTCGGTGGCGCTGAACAGGCGGACGACGTTGGCGTGGCTGACCACGACCCCCTTGGGGCGCCCGGTCGAGCCCGAGGTGTAGATGACGTAGGCCGCCGCCGCGGCGGGCGCGCCGGCCGTCGTCGCGGCGACCGCGGCGGCAACCTGAGTCGTGGCGGCCGTCCCGGTCGCGGTGGTCGCTGCCGTCGCTGCGGTCGCCGAGGGGCCGGCCACGGTGCTGCCGTCGCCGAGCACGAGCAGCGCGCAGCCGGTCTGGCGCGCCCAGGCGGCGGCGCGGCCGCGGGCCGGCGGGTCGCCGATCAGGACGCGCAGGCCGGCGTCGGCGAGCAGGTAGCGCAGGCGCTCTTCCGGGTAGGCGGGGTCGAGCGGCACGTAGGCGCCGCCGGCCTGGAGCACGGCCAGGATCGCCACCACCATCGCCGGCGAACGCTCGAGCAGCAGGCCGACGCGCGACTCGGTGCCGACGCCCAGCGCCGCAAGCTCCGCGGCGAGGGCGCCGGCGCGCGCGGCGAGCGCGGCGTAGGTGAGGTGGTGGGCGCCGTGGCAGACCGCGACGGCAGCGGGCGTGCGCGCCGCCTGCAGCGCGAACAGCTGGGCCAGGTTGGCCGCCGGCGGCCATGCCGGCGCGGTCGGGAGCGGCGGGGGCGGCGGGGGCGGCGGCTCGATCAGCAGCTGGTGCAGCTCGCCGGCCGCGAGCAGCGGCAGCTCGTCGAACGGCTGCGCCGGCGCCGCCAGCGCGGCGGTCAGGAGCGTCGTGAAGTGCGCCGCCATGCGGCTGGCGGTCGCGCGGTGGAACAGCTGGGCGTCGTACTCCAGGTCGCCCGCCATGGCGTCGCCGTCGGGCACCAGCGTCAGGGTGAACTCGTACTTGGCGGTGCCGGCGGCGACCGGCTGCCAGCGCGCGTCGATTCCCGGCAGGCGCGGCGCCGGGAGCGGCGCCGGCTGCACCACCAGCATCACCTGGAACAGCGGCGAGCGGACCGCATCGCGCCGCGGCTGCAGCTCTTCGACCACGGCGTCGAACGGCAGCTGCTGGTGGGCGAAGGCGCCCAGCGCCGCCTCGCGCGCGCGGCGCAGCAGCTGGTCGAGCGGCGGCCGGCCGGCGAGGTCGCCGCGCAGCACGACGGTGTTGACGAACAGGCCGATCAGGCCCTCCAGCTCGGGCCGCGGCCGGTTGCTGGCCGGGGTGCCGACCGCCAGGTCGGTCTGGCCGCAGGTGCGCGCCAGGAGCGCCTGAAACGCCGCCAGCAGCACCATGAAGGGCGTCGCGCCGTGGCGGCGGGCGAGCTGGCGCAGCGCCGCGCAGGTGGCCGCGTCCAGGCGCGCCGGCACCTGTCCGCCCAGGTGGCGGCTGCGCTCCGGGCGCGGCCGGTCGATCGGCAGGTCGATCGCCGGCGGCAGCCCGGCCAGCTGACGGCGCCAGAACGCCAGCAGCTCGGCGCGCGCCTCGCCGGCCAGCCACTGGCGCTGCCAGGCCGCGTAGTCGGCGTACTGGACGGGCAGGGTGGCAAGGCCGGCGGCGGCGGCCGCGGCGTCGTCGTCCGCCGCGGGCCGCGACGCGAACGCCTGGTAGAGCGCCGCGGCTTCGCGCGCCAGGATGGCGATCGACAGGCCGTCGCCGGCGACGTGGTGCAGCACCAGGACCAGCAGGTGCCGCTCGGTGCCCTGGCGCAGCAGGGTGGCGCGCAGCAGGGGCGGGCGCGCCAGGTCGAAGGGGCGGCGCGCCTCGGCTTCGGCCAGGCGGAGCGTTGCGGCGTCGCGGGCGTCGCCGGCAATACCCGCCAGGTCGACGATCGGCAGGGCGAACTCCGGCGCCGGCGCCGCCCACTGCACGGCGCCGCCATCCACCAGGCCGAAGCGGGTGCGCAGCGTTTCGTGGCGGGCGACCACCGCCTGGATGGCGCGGCGCAGGGCGGCGGCATCCAGGCGGCCGGTGAGCGACAGCGCTCCGGCCATGTTGTAGAGCGGGTTTGCGGGCTCCAGCTGGTCCAGAAACCAGACGCCCTGCTGCGCGAACGACAGCGGCATGCCGGCTGCCGGGCGCGGCGCGCGCGCTACCGGCGGCGGTGGCGGCGGTGGCGCGGGTCCGGCGCCGCGCACTGACGCCGCCATCGCCGCCATCGCCGCCACCAGCTCGGCCTGCGCGGCGATGGTGGGGTGCTCGAACAGCGCCCGCAGCGGCAGCTCGACGCCGAGCGCGTCGCGCACCCGCGACACCAGCTGGGTGGCCAGGAGCGAATGGCCGCCGAGCTCGAAAAAGTCCTGTCCGACGCCGACCCGCGGCAGCCCGAGGAGGCCCTCCCACAGGCCGGCCAGGACCTCTTCGAGCGGTCCGCGCGGCGCGTCCAGGCCCGCGGCGTCCGCCGCGTCGTCGCCGGCGGCGAGCGCCGCGCCCGCCTGGGAGATCTCCGGCGGCGGCAGCGCCGCGCGGTCGAGCTTGCCGTTGGCGTTGAGCGGCAGGCGGGGCAGCACGACGAAGGCGGCCGGCACCATGTAGGACGGCAGGCGGGCGGCCAGGAAATCGCGCAGCTGCCTGGCGTCCGGCGCCCCGCCCCCGCCGCCGGCGTCCCCCGGCCGCGCCACCACGTAGGCGACCAGCCGCCTGCCGGCGGCGCCCGGCGCGTCGCGGTCGACCACCGCGGCCTCGCGCACGCCGGGATGGCGGGCCAGCGCGGCTTCGACCTCGGCCAGCTCCAGGCGGTAGCCGCGGATCTTGACCTGGCGGTCCAGGCGCCCCAGGAACTCCAGCACGCCGTCGGCGCGGCGCCGCACCAGGTCGCCGCTGCGGTAGAGGCGGCCGCCCGCCTGCCGCGGGCCGCCGGCGTACGGATCGGGCAGGAAGGCGGCGGCGGTGGCGTCGGGCCGCGCCAGGTAGCCGCGGGCCAGGCAGGTGCCGGCGATGCACAGCTCGCCGGGCGCGCCGGGCGGCACCAGCCGCTGGGCGCGGTCGAGCACGAGCAGGCGCGCGCCGGCGATGGGCCGGCCCAGCGGCACGCCCTGGGTGCAGGCCGAGGCGCCGGCCGAAGCGCCCTGGCGCGGGTCGCAGACCCATTCGGCCACCGAGACGGTGGCTTCGGTCGGGCCGTAGCGCGCGATGAGCGCCGGCGGCGGGTCGCCCATCAGGGCGAAGAAGTGTGCCGGCAGGTCCAGCGGCACGCGGTCGCCGCCCAGGACGACGCGCCGCAAGCCGCGATGGCCGCGCAGCGCCGGCTCGGCGAGAAGCGCCGGCAGCAGGGCGGGCGGCGCCGCCAGGTGGGTGACGCGGTCGCCGGCCGCGACGCGCGCCAGGTAGGCGGCATCCTGCTGGCGCGCCGGCTCGGTCAGCACGACCGTGGCGCCGGCGGCGAGCGGCGCGAAGATCTCGATGATCGAGACGTCGAAGGCCAGCCGGGTGCGCTGCAGGACGCGCGAGCCGGCAGGCAGGTCGGCGGCGACCTGGTAGCGCAGGCGGTTGACCACGGCGCGGTGGGCGACGACGACCCCCTTGGGGGTGCCGGTCGATCCCGAGGTATAGAGCACGTAGGCGGCGTTGTCGGGATGGACCGGCACCGCCGTGGTGATGGCCGCCGCGGCCGCCGGTGCCGGCGCCGGCGCCGCGAGATCATCGTCGTCTGCCAGCGGCACCGGCGTGACCGTGGCGGGCGGCGGGCTGACGGCAGCGTGGCCGGCGGCGCTGGCCAGCAGCACCTGGGCGCCGGAGTCGGCAAGGATCTGCGCCAGGCGCTCGCGCGGCTGCGTCAGGTCGAGCGGCAGGTAGGCGCCGCCGGCGCGCAGGATGCCGAGCAGGCCCGCCACCATCGCGCAGGAGGGCTCGGCGCACAGGGCGACGATGCATTCGGGACCGACCCCGCAGGCTCGCAGCCGCGCGGCGACGGCCGCTGACCAGTGCAGCAGCTCGCCGTAGGACACGCTGCGGCGGCCGCCGTTCGTGCCGCCGTCCCTGTCGCCGGGGGCGGCGAGGAGCGCCACGGCCAGCGGGTCGCGGGCGGCGCGGCGCTCGAAGGCGGCGTGCACCAGGTCGTCGCCGTCGTCGTCCCAGGGGGCGGCGTTGCATTCGACGCACAGCTGATGGCGCTCGGCGGCGGCGAAGATCTGCAGCTCCGACAGCCGCCGCCGCGGCGCCGCCGCGGCGGCGGCCAGGAGATTGCGCAGGTGGCCGCCGAGCCGCTCGACGGTCGGCGCGTCGAACAGGTCGGTGCGATAGGTCCAGGTCGCGGCGCGCGGCGCGCCGTCGCCGGCGACCGAGACCGCCAGCGACAGGTCGAACTTGGCGGTGCCGCTGTCGGTCGGCAGGTGCTCGACCTCCAGGTGCGGCAGGTGGATCGCCGGCGCCGCCGGCTGGAGGGCAAAGAGCACCTGGAAGAAGGGCGCCTGCGCCGCGCCGGCGCCGCCGCGCTGCGCCGGCAGCGCCGCCACCAGGGCGTCGAAGGGCAGGTCCTGGTGCGCGTAGGCTGCCAGCGCCGCCTGGCGGGCGCGCCCCAGCAGCTCGGCGAAGCTGGGATCGCCGGCCAGGTCGAGGCGCAGCACCAGGGTGTTGACGAACAGGCCGATCAGCGGCTCGGTTTCGGAGCGCCCGCGGTTGGCGACCGGCGCGCCGACCGCCAGGTCGGTTTCGCCGCTGTAGCGCCACAGCAGGGTGTCGAGCGCCGCCAGCAGCGTCATGAACAGGGTGGCGCCGTGCTGCCGGGCCGTCGCCGTCAGGGCGCCGGCCAGGTCGCCGCCGATCGCCAGGGTGCGCCGGGCGCCGCGCTGGGTGCCGGGGGTGGGGCGCGGGCGGTCGAGCGGCAGGGCGATCGCCGGCGGCTCGCCGCCCGCGCCGGCCAGCTGCTGGCGCCAGAAGGCCACTTCGGCCGCCAGCACCTCGCCCGACATCCACTCGCGCTGCCACGCCGCGAAATCGGCGTACTGGATCGGCAGCGCCGGCAGCTCGCCGGGGCGCGGCGCCCGGCGCTCGGTGGCGATGCGGTAGTGGATCGCCAGCTCGCGCGCCAGCACCTCCAGCGACCAGCCGTCGGTGACGATGTGGTGCATGGTCAGCAGCAGCCGGTGCTCGGCGACGGGCGGGCTGGCGGCGGGCGAGCCGCCGGCGCTGGTGGCGGGTGCGCCGGCAGGCGCTGCCGCGCCGGTGCCGGAGTCGCAGCGCAGCAGCAGGTGGCGCAGCAGCGGACCGGTGGCCAGGTGGAAGGGGCGGCGGGCCTCCTCGGCAGCCAGGCGGGATGCCGTGGCGGCGCGGCGGGCGTCGGGCAGGGCGGTGAGATCGACCAGCGGCAGCGCCGCGGCGTCGCCGGTGGGGTTTGCAGGGCTTGCCGGATCGGCCGCATCGCCGGCGCAGGGGGCGCCGGCCGGTGCGACCAGGGCCGCCAGGCCGCCGCCGGCGCGGGCGACGAACCGGGTGCGCAGCGCCTCGTGACGGCGGCGCAGCTCCCGCAGGCCGGCGGCCAGGGCGGCCACGTCGAGCGCGCCGCGGAAGCGCAACGCGGCCGGTTGGTTGTAAGTGGCGCTGGCAGGCTCCAGCTGATCCAGGAACCACAGCCGCTCCTGGCCGAACGAGGCGGGGGCCTCCCATTCGGCGGCTGGCGGGGCGGCGCGCGGCAGGCGGCGCAGCGGCGCCGCGGGCGGCGCGCCGGCGTTGACCAGCCGCTCGACTTCGCGCGCCAGGTCGCCCAGGCGGGACAGCTGGAGCAGCTTGAGCAGCGGCAGCTCGACGCCCAGCAGGTCGCGCAGCCGCGCCGCCACCCGCACCCCCAGCAGGGAGTGGCCGCCCAGCTGGAAAAAGTCGTCGTCGGGGCCGATGGCGGGCAGGCCCGCCGGCCGCGCGGCCGCGCTTCCACCAGCGCCGCCGGCGCCGCCAATGCCGCCGGCGTCGCCAACACCGCCGGCGCCGCCGCCCAGCACGTCAACCCAGAGCCCGGCCAGCAGCTCTTCGATCGGGCTCAGCGGCACACCGCGGCCTGCCGGCCTGCCGCCTGCTCCCGGCGGCGCCGCACTGCCGGCGCCGGCGGCCGCCGCGGCAAGCTCCGGCAGGGCGCGGCGGTCGATCTTGCCGGCCGGATTGCGGGGCAGCCGCGCCAGCACGACGTAGGCCGCCGGCACCATGTATTCGGGCAGCAGCGGCCGCAGGTGATCGCGCAGGTCCTGCGCCGCGAGCGCGGGCGGCGCCGCGCCCACCGTGTCGTCCAGGGAGCTCGCGGCGTCGACGTCAAGCCCGGTTTGACCGGCGGCCACGTCCCGCTCCGCGCTGAGCGCAGGACTTGCCGCGCGGGCGACCACGAAGGCGACCAGGCGCCGGTCGGTGCCCGCTCCCACGGCGGCGACCGCGGCTTCGCCCACGGCGGCATGGCGGAGGAGCGCGGATTCGATCTCGCCCAGCTCGATGCGGAAGCCGCGCACCTTGACCTGATGGTCGATGCGGCCCAGGAACTCCAGGTCGCCGTGCGGCCGCCGGCGCACCAGGTCGCCGGTGCGGTAGAGGCGGGCGCCGGCGGCGCCCATGGCATCCGGGTCCGCCGGGACGCCCGTGCCGGCGGCGCCGCCGGCGAGGAGCGGCGGCGCCGGCGCGCCCGCGGCGGAGAACGGATCGGGCACGAAGCGCTCCGCCGTCAGGTCCGGACGCCGCCAGTAGCCGCGCGCCAGGCCGGCGCCGCCGATGAGCAGCTCGCCCGCGGCCCCGACCGGGACCGTCTGGCCGGCGGCGTCCACCACGTAGAAGCGGGTGTTGGCGATCGGCCGCCCCAGACCGACGCTGCCGCCGGTGGCGGTGCCAGTGGCGGTGGCGGTGCCGGGTGCCTGCGTCGCGGCCGGTTGGGTGCCCGCGCCAGAGACGGCAGGAGCGCCGGACGCGGATTCCTGCAGCGTCGCCGGTTGGGTGCCCGCGCCGAAGACGGCAGGAGCGCTGGACGGGGAGCCCTGCGGCGGCACCGCCGCCGGGTCGGCCACGACCGCGGCGGCGCTCGACCAGATGGCGGTTTCGGTGGGGCCGTAGACGTTCCACAGCTCGACTCCCCTGGCCAGCAGCTCCGCGGCCAGCTCCCAGGGGAGCGCTTCGCCGCCGCACAGGGCCTTGAGGCGCGGCTGGCCTTCCCACCCGGCGTCGAGCAGCAGGCGCCAGGTGGCGGGGGTGGCCTGCATGGCGGTCACGCCGCCGGCGGCCAGTCGCGCCGCGAGGCGGCGGCCGTCGGCGGCTTCGTCGCGGGCCATCATTTCGACGCGCCCGCCCACCGCCAGGGGCAGGTAGATCTCCAGGCCGGCGATGTCGAAGCTGAGCGTCGTCAGGGCCGGCACGACGTCGCCCGCGCCGAGGCCGGGCCGCTCGGCCATGGCGCGCAGAAAGTTGACCACCGCGCGATGCGGCAGGCCGACGCCCTTGGGGCGGCCGGTCGAGCCGGAGGTGTAGATCAGGTAGGCCAGGTTTTCGGGCAGAGCGGGGCCGGCGACGGGGGAGGGGTCCTCCGCCGCGATCCACTCCTGCTCGCGGTCGAGGCAGACGACGTAGGCCGGTCCCGCCGCGCCGCCGCTGCCACCGGGCGCCCCCGCCCCGCCGCCGCCGGCCCCCAGGAGCGGTTCCAGCAGGTGCTCTTCGGTGACCAGCACCGCCGCGGCGCTGTCCGCCAGGACCAGGCCCAGCCGCTCCGCCGGATGGGCGGGATCGAGCGGCACATAGGCGCCGCCGGCTTTCAGGATGCCGAGCAGAGCCACGACCAGCCGCGGCGAGCGCTCGACGCAGAGCGCCACCGGCGTGTCCGCCGTCACGCCCAGCCCGGCCAGGTAGCGCGCCAGCTGGTTGGCGCGGCGGTCGAGCTCGGCGTAGGTGAGCGCCATCCCCTGGCCGACCACCGCCGGCTGCCGCGGCCGCAGCGCCGCCTGGCGCTCGAACAGCTGGTGCAGGCACGCCGCCGGCGCGCCCAGCTGCCGCGGCGGCCGGGTGTCGCCGCCTTCGACGACCAGCTGGTGGCGCTCGGCCTCGGTGAGCAGCGGCAGGCGCGACAGGGGCGGTGCCGCGGTGCCGGCAGCGCCGCCTTGGGCGGCGACCGTGGCGCCGTCCGCACCGTCCGCACCGTTCGCAGGGGTGCCCGCGGCGGCGACCGCGGCGAGCAGCACCCCCAGGTGCCCCAGCAAGCGCTCGGCGGTGGCGGCGTCGAACAGGTCGCTGTTGAAGCGCAGCGACAGGGCCAGGTCGCCGTCGATCTCCGCCGCGGCCAGGGTCAATTCGAACTGTGCGCCGGAGAGCGCCAGCGGCACCGCTTCGAGCGCCAGCGGCCCCAGCTGGATGCGGCTCCGTGCCCCCACCGCGAAGGCGCCCAGCGCCCGCTCGCCGGCGCTGCGGCCGCGGTACAGCACGAACATCGCCTGGAAGAGCGGCGAGCGGCTGGCGTCGCGCTCGCCGCCCAGCCGCTCGACGAGCAGCGGGAAGGGCATTTGCCGGTGGCCGAAGGCGCCGATGGCGGCGGCGCGGACGCGCGCCAGCAGCTGGCCGAACGTGGGATCGTCCGCCACGTCGCTGCGCAGCACCACGGGGTTGACGAAGTACCCCACCTGACCCGCCAGCTCCGCCGTGTCCCGCCCCGTCGCCGGCGTGCCGATGCGCAGCACCGGCTGACCCGTGTGACGCCGCAGCAGCGCCATGAAGCCGGCGAGCAGGGTCATGAACGGGGTGGCGCCGGCGGCGCGGCCCAGCTGCGCCAGGCCCGCGGCCACGCGGCGCTCCAGCCGCACGGAGCGGGCGGCGCCGGCGAACGTCTGCTGCGGCGGCCGCGGCCGGTCGGCCGGCAGATCGAGCGGCGGGTCCGCCGCCGGCAGCGCCTGGCGCCAGTAGGCCAGCAGGCGCTCGCCGGCGGCGCCCGCCAGGGCCTCCTTTTCGCGGCGGGCGTGGCCGGCGCCCGCCCAGCGCAAGGGCGGCAGCGGGCGCCCGCCGGTCCGATCGGCGGCCGCGAGCGGCGCGGCGCCGCCGAGCAAGGCTCCCAGATCGTCCAGGATCACGCCCAGCGAGGCGAAGTCCGCCACGATGTGGTGCACGGCGAGCAGCAGCCACGCCTGGCCGGTGGCGCGCTGCCGCAACAGCGCGGCGCGTAGCAGCGGTCCGCCGGCAAGGTCGAACGGGCGGTGCGCGGCCGCGGCCAGGTGCGCGGCGATCGCCGCCTGGCTCCAGCCGTCGCCGTCGCCGTCGCTCCAGTCCAGGCGCGGCAGGGCGTGCACCATCTGCTCCGCCGCGCCGTCGCGCTCGGCGAAGGTGCTGCGCAGGGCGGGATGGCGCGCCACCAGACCGCTCAGCGCATGCTGCAGGCGGCCGCCGTCGATGCCGGCGGGCAGGCGCGCCGCGCCGGCGATCACGTAGGCGGGGCCGCTCCCCGCCAGGCGATCGATCAGCCACAGGGCGTGCTGGCCGTATGTGACCGGGTAGCGGCCGACGTCGCTGCCGCCGGCCACATCGCCGGCCGCCCCGCCTGCCTGGACGTCCAGCGGCGCCGGTTCCGGGTGCTCGTCGCCCGCGGGCGGGAGCGGTACGGGGTCGTCCAGATGGTGGGCGGCGTCCGGCGTGGCGCCGTTGTGCCGCCGGGCGGCGACGTGCGCCGCCAGCTCGGCCAGGCTGGGCCCCTGGAGCAGGTCGTCCAGCGGCACCTCGACGCCCAGGCCGGTCGCGATCGCCTCCGCCAGCTCCGCGGCCGCCAGCGAATCCAGGCCCAGGGCGACCAGCGAGCGGTCGTGCCGCAGCGAGGTGCCGTCGAGCTCCAGGACCCGCGCGGTCTGTCGGGCCAGGAAGGCCAGGACACGCTCGTCGGTCTTGTCCCAGCCAGAGCTGTCGCCGCCTGTAGCCATGTGGTCCGGGACCTCCGAGGGTAGGACAGAGGGTACCGCACGGACGCGACACCAACCGCGCGCCAGGCGGCGCCTTTTCGCGGCGTTGCGTCATGCTTCGGGGTCGCCGGGCGCCGGCGGCGGCGCACTGTCTGTTAGGGTTGGGGCATGGCCGACCTGTTGGCGGCGCGCAGCCAGATGGCGGGGTCGCTGGCGTTCCACATCGTGTTTGCGGTGGCGGGGATGGCCATGCCGCTGATGATGGTGGCGGCGGAGGCGTGGTGGCTGCGCTCCGGCGATCCGCTGCTGCTCGACCTGACGCGGCGGTGGGCCAGGGGGACGGCGATCCTGTTCGCGGTGGGGGCGGTGTCCGGCACCGTGCTGTCGTTCGAGCTGGGCCTGCTGTGGCCGCGGTTCATGGAGCTGGCGGGACCGGTGATCGGGATGCCGTTTTCGCTGGAGGGCACGGCCTTCTTCACCGAGGCGATCTTCCTGGGCATCTACCTGTACGGTTGGGGGCGGGTGCCGCGGCGGGCGCACCTGGCCGCCGGGGTGATGGTGGCGCTGTCGGGGCTGGCGTCGGCGGCGTTCGTGGTGTGCGCCAACGCCTGGATGAACACCCCCGTCGGCTTCCGCCTGGCGACGGCGGGGGCGGCGCCGGGCGCCGGGCCGGTCTTTGCCGGCATCGACCCGCTGCGCGCCATGGTGAGCCCGGCGGCGATGCCGCAGGCGGCGCACATGGTCCTGGCGGCGTATGCCGCGGTGGGGATGGGCGTCGCCGGCTTGCACGCCGCGGTCCTGCTGCGCCACCCCGGCGACCGCTTCCACGCCGCGGCGCTGGCGGTGGCGCTATGGGTCGGCGCCCCCGCCGCGCTGTTGCAGCCGCTGTCGGGCGATGCGCTGGGCCAGATGCTGGGGGCGCGGCAGCCGGTCAAGCTGGCGGCGATGGAGGGCCAGTGGCAGACCCAGGCGGGGGCGCCGCTGCGCCTCGGCGGCTGGCCGGACGAGGCGCACCACCGGACGCGCGGCGCCCTGGAGATCCCGCACGGCCTGTCGCTGCTCGCCTACCACGACCCGGACGCCGTGGTGCGCGGCCTCGACGACGTGGCGCCGGCGGACCGCCCGCCGGTCGCCGCGGTGCACCTGTCGTTCCAGGCGATGGTGGGGCTGGGATCGGCGATGGCGGCGATCGCCGCCGCGGCCCTGGGGCGCGGCTTCCTTTTGGCGCGGCGCCGGCGGCGGCAGGGGCGGGGCGGCGGCCTTTGGCAGCTGCCGCAGGAGCGGTGGCTGCTGTGGCCGCTGGCGGTCGCGGCGCCGTTCGGCCTGCTGGCGATCGAAGCCGGCTGGATGGTCACCGAGCTGGGGCGCCAGCCGTGGATCGTGCAGGGGCTGCTGCGCACGCGCGACGCGGTGACGCCGATGCCGGGCCTGGCGGTGCCCTTCGCGGCCGTCATGACGATCTACCTGTCGCTGGGCGGTGTGGTGGCGGTCCTGCTGCGGCGGCACGTGCGCGCGACCATGCCCGCCGCGCAGGCACAGGCCGGTCGCGGCGCCGGCGCGCCGCCGGCCGCGGGACATTGAGTCGGGCGGCGCACGCATGCTGGTCATCGCTTCGGCCCTGGTGATCGTCGCGGCCCTCACGCTGTACGCGGTGACCGGCGGCGCCGACTACGGCGGCGGGGTGTGGGACCTGCTGGCGCGCGGGCCGCGCGCCGGCCGCCAGCGCCAGCTGATCGCCCATGCGATCGCGCCGATCTGGGAGGCGCAGCACGTCTGGCTGATCCTGGCGGTGGTGGCGCTGTTCACCACCTTCCCCAAGGCGTTCGCGCGGCTGACGACGGTGCTGCACGTGCCGCTGCTGCTGATGCTGCTGGGGGTCGTGGCGCGCGGCGCCGCCTTCAGCATCCGCTCCTACGGCCAGCCCGAGGCGGGCGGCGGCGAGCCGCGGGCGGGCCTGGCCGGACGCGTCTTCGCGGTGGCCAGCCTGCTGACGCCGTTTCTGCTCGGCACGACGCTCGGCGACGTCGCCGCCGGCCGCGCCGCGGCCCCCGGCCCGCAAACCGACTACCTGGCCGGCTGGGCGGGCGTGTTCCCGTTCGCGGTAGGCCTGTTCGCGGTGGCGCTGTTCGCCTTCCTTGCGGCGGTCTACCTGTGCGCCGACGCGGCCCGCGCCGGCGGCGGCCTGGCGGATGACTTTCGCCGGCGCGGCCTGGCGACGGGAGTGCTGCTGGCGCCGATCGCGGCGCTGGTCCTGGCGGCGGCGGGCCGCGAGGCGCCCGGCCTGCTGCACGACCTGACGCGCACCCCTTGGTCCTGGGGGTTGCACGCCGCCACCGGCGCCGCCGCGGTGGGTGCGCTGGCCGCCCTGTGGCGGCGGCGCTACGGCGCGGCGCGGGCGTGCGCCGCGACGCAGGTCTGCCTGATTCTGTGGGGCTGGGCGCTGGCGCAGTACCCCTACCTGGTGATGCCGGACCTCACCCTGTCCAACGCCGCGGCGCCGGCGGTCACCCTGCGCCTGTTCCTGGGCGCGGTGGCGCTGGGGGGCGTCGTGCTGCTGCCCAGCTTTCTGTATATGTACCGCGTCTTCGGCAAGCTCGCCGGCGGCGCGCCCGATCGTCCGTAAGGAGTCAGAATTCCCCGGTGGCGCCGCCGCCGCCGGAGCGCCCACCCTGGCCGCTGAAGCCGCCATCGCCGCCGGGCGGGGCGGCCGGCGCCGGCGCGAAGGCCAGCGCCGCGGCACCGGCTTCCAGGAGGCGCTCGCGCGCGGCGGAGCCGAACAGCGGCGCGGCGGTGAAGCCGCCCCGTTCGTCGCCGGGGCCGGTTTCCAGGTAGCGCTGCAAGCCCAGCGCGACGGCCAGCAGCAGCACCCCGCCGAGCGTCACCATCGCCCACAGCGGCAGGACGTGGACGTAGGTGCGCACGGTGACGAGCGCCACGACCGCGGTGACGGCGCCGGCGACGAGCAGCGGCATGCGGCGGCGGCGCACGCCCAGGACCAGGAGCGCCACGGGCAGCAGCGCGGTCGCCGCGGCGGCGCACCAGAACAGCGGCGAGCCGTCCCACTCCCCGATGGCGCCGGTGAAGTTGCGGCGTTCACCCAGCTCTTCGATCCACTGGTCGCGCCAGGAGGTGACGTGGACCGCCGCGTAGAGCGCCACCAGAGATGTCACCAGCGCCACGGCGCACGAGCCGCGGTGGGCCGGCGGCAGGCGCGGCGATTCGGCGCCGCGCGCCAGCAGCGGCGCCGCCGCCAGCGGCAGCACGATCCACAGCAGGCGCCCGTACGGCAGCCAGGCGGTCGACAGGATCAGCGCCGCGGTGGCGATGCCGGCGTAGACCGGGTAGCCCCAGCGCCAGGCGGCGCCGGCGCACAGGACCGCGGCCACCACCAGGCCGTACGCCGGCAGCGACCGCATGGGAATGTCGCCGCGGTGGTCGAGCGCCCAGAGCAGCGCCGTGCCCAGGCCGACCAGGGCCAGGAGCGACGTGGCGGCTTCGATGCCTCCCTGGCGGCGGCGCCGGGAGATCTGCAAATAGTCGGTGGCGACGAACAGCGCGCCGCCGGCGAGCCCGGCCAGGGTCGGCAGCGCGGCGGATTGCTGCAACGAGGCGAGCGGCAGCGCGAACATCCCCCACGCGGCGCAGACCGCCAACGTGGTGAAGACGAACAGCAGGATGCGGAAGACCGGCCCCACTCGCACGCAGTCGTCGGCAAAGCGGCGCTCGATCTCGGCCAGCGCCGCGGCGTCGATGGCGCCCGCCTTGAGCCACGAGCGGGCGGCATCGCGCACCTGCTGCCGGCGGTCGGCAGCGGCGACGCCGGCGTTCATGCCGGCACCTTCAGCTGGCGGTGCGCCAGGAGCAGCGCCACGACCACGCCGACGCTCCAGAAGCTGACGATGAAGCATCCCAGGGCCGGGGCCCAGGGGCCGGACAGCAGCAGGCGCAGGGCGCCGGCGCTGCAGCCCAGGACGCCAAAGGCGAACAGCGGGAACCGCCGGCGCCGCCAGGCGCCGGCGGCGAGCGCGATCGAGACCGCCACCAGCGCCGCGGCGTGGACGGCGCCGTGGTCGCTGAACATTCCGCTGGCCACGCCGGTCAAGATCAGCAGCCAGCCCAGGTAGACCGCCGCCGGTTCGAAGTGCGCCTTGCGGCGGGTGAGGGCCATGGCCAGCCCGAGCAGCGCGAACAGCACGCCGCAGGCGATGGCATTGCCGCGCAGGGCGGGCACCCAGGCGTCGCCCGGTCCGCTGAGGATGTTGCCGATGGCGAGGCCGCGCCAGGCGGCAAAGGTGGAGAGCGCGAGCGAAAAGACCACCGCCGAATCGAAACGCACCGCGGTGGCGCCGGCCAGCGCCGCGACGATCAGCAGGTGCCAGGGGCGGTGGTCGCCCGGCGCCACCAGGTTGGCCTCGACCAGGCCCAGGTCGGTGGCGGCCAGCAGGACGCCGAGCAGCAGGATGTAGTCGAAGGCCAGGTTGGGCGAGGCGACCTGGCCCCAGGCGAAGGGCGGCGCTTTGCGCGCCACCCAGACGAACACCGCGGCGGTGGCAAGGCCCAGCGCCACGATGATGGCGAGCGGGCCGATCTGCTGGAGGTGCTGCTGGACAAAAATGCCGACGCCGCCGGTGATCAGCAGGACCGCCAGGTAGAGCAGGCCGCGCAGCTCGGCGCGCACCGACAGCAGCTCGCCCCTGGCGACGCGCAGCAGCCGCGCCGCCGGTTGGGCCGGCAGCACGCCGCCGGCAACCAGGTCGGGGATCGCGCCGGCGACGTCCGGGTTCATCGGCGCACCGCGGCGGCGAGGCCGCGCCGGCGGAGGCTATCCAGGCAGCTTGGCCGCGAGGACATCGATCTGCTGGATCGAAGGGGGCTCCGCCAGGAGGTCGGGGGCGTTGGCCATCAGCGCCGCGGCGACCTTGCCGGACAGGTGGGCCTGGCGCCCGGCGTCGTCAGGGAACGCGTCGAAGATGCCGAACGTGTCCGGCCCCAACTTGATCGCGAACCAGGCGATGGTCGCCGGCTCCGCGTCCACCAGCGGCAGCGCGCCGCTGAGGAAGTTTGCGACCTGGTCTTCTTTGCCCGGCTTTGCCTTCAACAGCACCCACAGCGCTACCTTGACCATCGGAACACCCCTTTCGACTCTGCTCTGTGCTCAGCCTTGCCGTACCGCAGCCCCGCTCTCTGGGCTCTCCAGCATATACCGGCAGGGGCGGCGCCCCGGCGGCCGGCGGGAACGCTGGTATCCTGCGCTGCAAGCCAGCACGCAAGCGAGGTCGGTGGCCATGGCGAAGAGGCGGAACAAGGAGACGGCGCCGGAGCGCGGAGCGGCACCGCGGCGGGATCGCGGCACGCCGGCGGGCGGCGGTGCCGCGGCGCCGGCGGCGACGACGACTTTGCCGCCCCAGGATGCCGCGGCGGACCGCTGGTGGTTGGTGTGGACGGGGCTGGCGGTCTTGGCGGTCGTCGCCTTTTACTCTTCGGTGCGGGCGGCGTCGCCGGCCCCCTGGTCGTACGACGAATATTTCCATCTGGGGCTGGCGCGCGAGCTGCGGGCGCACTTCCCGCTGCGGTCGTTCCCCTGGACGCCGTTCTCGCTGGTGTCCGAGCACTTCGCCGACGGCACGCCGCTGTTCCACCTGGCGCTGCTGCCGCTGGCCGGCCTGTCGATCGAAAGCGCGGGCCTGGCGGGGGTGGTGCTGGGACAGCTGTTCGTGCTGGTCTGCATGGGGGTCGCCCTGCGCCGGCTGCGCGTCCGCCACGCCTGGGTGTACATCCTGGGGGTCGCGACGCTGGGATCGATGTTCGGCATGCGCTTCGACATGTGCCGGCCGCACCTGCTGCTGATCGGGTTTTCGCTGCTGTTCATCGGCCTGCTGGTGACCGGTGCGCGAGCGTGGGTGCTGGCGCTGGTGACGGCGCTGTTCGGGCTCGCCCATGCCGGCGGCTGGATCGCGGTCTTCTACACCGCGGCGTGGGGCGTCGCCGGGCTGCTGGCTCGCGAACCCGGCGCCGCTGCCGTTGGCGGTGCCGCCGGCGGTGGGCGCGGTGGTGGCAGCGGCGGTGGCGGTGGCGGCGGGCGGCTGCTGTGGCGTCCGGTGCTGTGGGTGGCCGCCGGGTGGTTCGCCGGCCAGCTGCTCAATCCCAACGTCCCCTACAACCTGCGGCTGATGGCGCTGGTCAACGTGGTGGTGCCGTTCGAAGCCAGTCCGGCGGGCAACTCGGCGCTGCGTTCGCAGATCGGCGAGGAGCTGACGCCGCCGGGGCTGGCCATCCTGGCCGAGCAGTGGCCGATCTTCCTGGCGCCGCTCGCGGTGGCGCTGACGCTGTGGCTGCGGCCGCGGCTGCGCACCCGCGCCACGCTGGCGACGGCGCTGATCGCCCTGGCGTTTCTGGTCCTGGGGTCGCTGCTGCTGCGCCGCATGCTGGAGCTGGGCGCGCCGCTGGCCCTGCTGGCGCTGGCGGCGCTGGCCGCCGAGCGGCGGCGCCAGGGACTGCCCGGCGTGCTGGGCGAGTGGACGGCGTGGGCGGCGGCCGGGGCGCTGCTGGTCGGAGCGCTGTGGACCTCGGCGACCCTGCGCTCGTACGGTTTCGGCAAGGTGTCGGCGCCGCAGGAGATGGCGCGCTGGCTGGGAGAGCACGGACGGCAGGGCGAGCGGGTGTTCACCGCGCAGTGGGGCGACGCGGCGCCGCTGTTCTACTCGGCGCCGCAGCTGCAGTCGCTGGTGGCGCTCGATCCGACGCTTTTCTTCGCCAAGGATCCGCGGCTGTTCGACGAATACGTCGACGTGGTGCAGGGGCGCCGTCCCGACGCCGCGCGCGTCGTCCGCGAGCGCTTCGGCGCCCGCTGGGTGACGCTGTGGCGGGTGCCGGTCTACGAGCGCTTCGCCCAACAGCTGGTCGCTTCCCCCGGCGTGCGCGTGGTGTATAACGACGCCAACTACCTGATCGCCGACCTGAAGGCCCCCTGAGGGGGCGCCGCCAGCGGCGGCTTGCGGGCCCGAGCGGCCCGCAAAGGAGAGTCCCCACATGAGTGCGACGCGTGCAAGGCGGTTGCGGATCGGTCTGGCCGTGGCTCTGGCGAGCGGCGCCGGGGTCTTGTCGCTGGCGGCGGCGGCGCCGCGGGCGGCGTGCGCGGCGGGTTTCACCCTGGAGCAGGTGACCGGCGCTCCCTTTTCGTCCGAGCTGGTGACCGCCCGGCAGGGGGAGCGCCTGGCATGGGTGGTGGACCTGCGCGGTGAGCGCAACGTCTGGGTGGCGGACGGGCCGGCCTTCGCGCCGCGCCAGGTGACCCACTATCACGGCGACGAGGGGCAGCCGATCGCCAGCCTGCGTCTCACCCCGGACGGTTGGACGGTGGTGTACGCCCGCGGCACCGAGGTTTCCGAAGGCGGCGACTCGGCCAACCCGGCCAGCCGCGCCGACGCTCCCAAGCAGCAGGTGTGGGCGGTCGACGTGGACGCCGGCGCCGCGGGCAAGGCGGAGCCGCGGCTGTTGGGCGACATGGGGTGCGCCGTCGAGGAGTGCGAGGACATCCAGATCTCGCCCGACGGCCGCTTGGGCGTCTGGGCGGCGCGCCACCGCCTGTGGCTGGCGCCGGTCGCGGGCGGCGCCGTGCCGCGGCCGCTGCTCGGCCTGGCCGGCGACAGCGACCAGCCGCGCTGGTCGCCGGACGGCAAGCGCGTCGCCTTCCGGCTCACCCGCCGCGACCACAGCTACGTGGTGGTCTACGACCTGGCCAGCGAGGAGGTGCGCTACGTCGCGCCCAGCGTCGACCGCGACCAGCTGCCGCGCTGGTCTCCCGACGGCCGGCGGCTGGCGTTTCTGCGCCTGCCGGCGGTGCCCACCCGCGTGCCGCTGATCCCCGAGCGGCCGCAGCCGTGGAGCGTCTGGGTGGGCGACCCCGCGACCGGCACCGCGCGCCAGGTGTGGCAGAGCGGCGCCGGCCGCGAGGGGTCGCTGCCGATCTTCGCCGAAGCGTCGTTTCACTACGGCGCGGGCGACCGCATCGTCTTCGCTTCCGAGGACAACGAGGGCGGCCGCAGCCACCTGTATTCGATCGCCGCGAGCGGCGGCGCGCCGCTGCTGCTGACGCCGGGCGACTACGACGTGGAAGCGGCGGCGCTGTCGGCGGACGGCGCCAGCGTCCTGTACGCGGCCAACGAGCACCAGGGCGATCCGGCCGACGAGGACCGGCGCCACCTGTACCGCGTCGGCATCGCGGGCGGGGTGGCGGCAGGGACGGCAGGCGCCGGCGCCGCCGCGCCGCAGCCGCTCAGCTCCGGCCGCGGCATCGAATGGTCGCCGCGCGAAACCGGCGACGGCAAGGTCGTGGTCTGCCTGGGCGCGGGCGTCGCCGAGCCCGCCCTGCCGTATCGCCTGGGCCCCGGCGGCCGCCAGCCGCTGGCCGCCGCCCTGATCCCGCGCGACTTTCCCGCCGCCGACCTGGTCGAGCCGCGCCAGGTGATCTGGAAGAGCGGCGACGGCACGGTGCTGCACGGCCAGCTCTTCGTGCCGAAGGGCGCGCCGGCGGGCGGCCACTCCATGCCGGCGATGATCTACACCCACGGCGGGCCGCCGCGGCAGATGCTGCTGGGTTTCCACTACATGTTCTATTACAACAACGCCTACGCGATGAACCAGTACCTGGCGAGCCGCGGCTACGTGGTGCTGTCGGTCAACTATCGCCTGGGCATCATGTACGGCCGCGACTTCCGCACCCCGCCGCACGCCGGCTGGCGCGGCGCCGCCGAATACGGCGACGTCCTGGCCGGCGCCCGCTACCTGCAGGCGCTGCCGCAGGTCGATGCCAAGCGCATCGGCTTGTGGGGCGGCTCCTACGGCGGCTACCTGACCGCGCTGGGCCTGGGCCGCAACTCCGACATCTTTGCCGCCGGCGTCGACTTTCACGGCGTCCACGACTGGTCGGTGTTCCTGCCGCGCTGGGAAGAAACCTCCGCCGAATCCGCGCCGGACGCGCGCGAGGCGATCCGCCTGGCCCAGGACTCTTCGCCCGTCACGGCGGTCGACACCTGGCGCTCGCCGGTCCTGCTGATCCATGGCGACGACGACCGCAACGTCCCCTTCGCCCAGACCCGCGACCTGGTCGCCCGCCTGCGCGCCCGCCAGGTCCCCCTCGAAGAGCTGATCCTCCCCGACGAGATCCACGACCTGCTGCGCTGGCAGGATTGGGTGCGCGCCTACCAGGCCGCCGCCGACTTCCTGGACCGCTATCTGAAGCCCGCCGCCGGGAAGTAGACGGCGGGCAAAGGTGCCGCGTATATGGGGCAGCAGGTTTGCTGCTCGCGGGTGCGGTGCGAAACAGAAGCGAAAGGAAGCATGGATGTCGATGAACGTGCGTCGGGTTCTTTGCACAGCGTTGATCGTGGCGGTCTTGGCAGGCGTGGCGGCGGTGCCGGCCGCCTTTGGCCGGAGCGCCGCGGCGCCGGTACTGGCGCCGGGCGGGCGCGTGGTCGACGAGGCGGACCGGCTGGTTCTTGCCGGCAACGTGCCGTTGCGGGCGCAGGCGGCGCTGCAAGTCGGCCGCACCAATGCGCAGCTGCCGATGGCGCACATGGTGCTGTACCTGCGGCCGCGGGCGGGCGCCCAGGCGGCGATCGCGGCGCTGCTCGGGGCGCAGCAGGATCCCAGGTCGCCGCAGTACCACCAGTGGCTGACTCCCGATCAGTTCGGCGCGCGCTTCGGCCTGGCGGACGCCGACGTGCAGACGGTCGCCGGCTGGCTGGGCAGCCACGGGCTGACGGTCGACCAGGTGGCGCGGGGGCGCGGCTGGCTGAACTTCAGCGGCACCGTGTCGCAGGTGGAGGAGGCGTTCGCGACCGAGATCCACGACTACCAGGTGGGCGGCGCCGTGCGGCATGCCAATTCGCTGGACCCGTCGATTCCCCGCGGCCTGTCCGACCTGGTGGGCGGCGTCGTGTCGCTCAACAGCTTTCCGCAGCCGTCGCATCGCGCGGCGGTCAAGCTGCTGGGCAAAACCGTGCCGCGGTTCGACGCCGGGGACGACAGCCACTACCTGGCGCCGGCCGACTTTGCCACCATCTACGACGTTGACGCGCCTTACGCCAAGGGCCTGACCGGCGCCGGGCAGACGATCGCCATCGTCGCGCGCAGCGACATCAACCTGTCGGACGTGCAGCTGTTCCGCAGCTCCTTCGGCCTGCCGGCCAACGATCCGGTGTTCGTCCATAACGGCCCGGCGCCGGGCATCCTGTCGGGCGACGAAAGCGAGTCGGACCTGGATACGGAATGGGCGGGGGCGGTGGCGCCCAAGGCGACGGTCAAGCTGGTGATCTCGGCGTCGACGGAGGCCAGCGACGGCGTTCTGCTGTCCACCCAGTACATCGTCGATCAGAACCTGGCGCCGGTCTTCAGCACCAGCTACGGCCTGTGCGAGGCCGACACCGGCACCAGCGGCATCGCGTTTTACGACACCTTGCTGGCGCAGGCGGCGACGCAGGGGATCACGGCGTTTGCGGCGGCGGGCGATTCGGGCGCCTCCGATTGCAGCGATCCCGACAGCGGCAGGGGGAGCGGGCGTGCGGTCGACATGCCGTGCTCGTCGCCCAACAACACCTGCGTCGGCGGCTCGGAGTTCCAGGACAGCGCCAACCCGGGTGCCTACTGGGCTGCCAGCAACAATTCGACCACCGGCGCTTCGGCGCTGGGCTACATCCCCGAGGCGGTGTGGAACGAAAGTGGCGCGGTGAGCGGCGGCAGCGGTCTGTGGGCGAGCGGCGGCGGCGTCAGCTCGGCCTTCACCAAGCCGTCGTGGCAGGCGGCACCGGGGGTGCCGGCCGACGGCATGCGCGACGTGCCCGACGTGGCGCTCAACGCGGCGGGACACGACGGCTACCTGGCCTACCAGGACGGCAACCTGGTGGCGTTCAGCGGCACGTCCTGCACGGCGCCGACCTTTGCCGGCCTGATGGCGCTGGTGCTGCAGCAGAGCGGCGCGCGCCAGGGCAACATCAACCCGACCCTCTACCAGCTGGCGACGACGCAGTACGGCGGCGGCGCGAACGTGGTGTTCCACGACGTCAAGACCGGCAACAACAGCGTCCCCGGCGTCACCGGCTACACCGCCGGCGCCGCCTACGACACGGTCACCGGCCTGGGGTCGGTCGACGCGGCGCAGCTGCTGGCGCAGTGGCCGGGCTCGGGCTCCGGGAGCGGCGGCGGTACTGGCGGCACGGGCGGCACGGGCGGCACGACGACGCCGGCGCCCTGCGTTCCGAGCTCCACCACGCTATGCCTGAGCAACAAGCGCTTTGCGGTCACCGCCAGCTACAACGCCGGCAGCAGCGGCTCCGGCACGGCGCAGGCGGTGGCGCTGACCGACGACACCGGCTACCTGTGGTTTTTCGATGCGTCCAACGTCGAAACCGTGGTGAAGGTGCTGGACGGCTGCGCGATCGGCGGTCACTACTGGTTCTTCGCCGGCGGTCTGACCAACGTCAACGTGGTGATCATGGTGACGGACAGCCAGACGGGAGCGACGCAGACCTACACCAATCCCCCCAACACGCCGTTCCAGGCGATCCAGGACACGGCGGCGTTCTCGACCTGTCCCTGACCCGCCGGCAGCCGCCTGAGCCGGGTGCTTCCGGCCGGGCTCAGGCGGTTGTGGGTGGGGGGGCTGACGGCAAGGGCTGCAAGGACAGCCTGATGCGATGCCGCCGGTCGAACACGGCGACGGCGACGGCAAAGGCGACGGTGGCGGCGGCGACCAGCAGGCCCGATTCGCCGACCCAGAGCTTGGCGTTCGGGCCCGCGGCGGAGCGGTCGAAGGGGCCTTGGATGACGGCGTTCCAGCAGGCGTGCAGGACGATCGACGGCCAGACGCTGCCGGTGCGCAGGCGCAGAATGCCGATGACGCACGCCATGGCGATGACGGCGACGGCGAAGAGCGCGGCCGAGAGCGCCGGGTAGGGGCCGGCGGCGTACTGGCCGCTCAAGATCAGCGGCAGGTGCCAGGCCGCCCAGATGAGCCCGCTGGCGAGCAGCGGGTACGGCACGCCGGCGTCGACCAGGCGGGTGAGCATGTAGCCGCGCCAGCCGATCTCCTCGCCGCCGGCGAAGAGGATGCCCACCAGGGTGTTCACGACCAGCGCCAGGACCAGGTACAGCAGGAACCCCATGTGCGGCGGCCGGTACGCCACCAGTCCGCAAGCCCACGCCGCACCGTAGGCCGCCGTGCCGACGGCGAGCGGCATCGCCAGCGCCACCAGGATGGCGCGCGCCGTGGCTCGCCCGCCGAGCCGGAACGACACGTCGCCGATCCCTTCGCGCAGCACGCCGCGGGCGACGAACGACGACAGGGCGGGTACCCACATGAGCAGGGGCACCAGCAGCGGGTGCTTGTCGATCGAGCCGCCGGCGCGCAGCATCAATGCTTCGACCGCCGCCGTCGCCGGGATCAGCACGGCAAAATAGATCGCGAGACCGCGCCGCGCGACCTGCGCTCGTGCGGCGGTGGGGATGCCCGCGATGGGGGTCGACATGGCGGCTGCCGCGACGGGCTAGGCGGTGGCGCGGCGGGGCTCGGCGGGCTGGATCTCGTCCAGCTCGACGGCGACCAGCTTGGAGACGCCTTTCTCTTCCATGGTGACGCCGTACAGCGAGGCGGCGACCTCCATGGTGAGCTTGTTGTGGGTGATGATGATGAACTGGGTTTCGCCCGCCATCTCGCGCACCAGGTCGACGAAGCGCTCGGTGTTGACGTCGTCGAGCGGCGCGTCCACTTCGTCCAGGATGCAGAAGGGCGAAGGCTTGGTGCGGAAGAGGGCGAACAGCAGGGCGATGGCGGTCAGCGCCTTTTCGCCGCCGGACAGCAGCATGAGGTTCTGCTGGCGCTTGCCGGGGGGGCGGGCGACGATCTCGATGCCGGTCTCGAGCACGTCGTCGTCGTCGAGCAGGCGCATCTCCGCTTCGCCGCCGCGGAACAGCCGCGCGAAGACCTCGCCGAAGGATTTGTTGACCTCTTCAAAGGTGGCGCGGAAGCGTTCGCTGGAGGTTTCGTTGATCTCGCGGATGGTGCGGCGCAGGCTTTCCACCGACTGTGCGACGTCGGTGCGCTGGGTGGTCAGGAACTGGTGGCGCTGCTCCTGCTCGTCGTGCTCCTGCACCGCCAGGACGTTGACCGGTCCCAACCGTTCGAGCGCCGCCTTGCAGCGCGCCAGCTCGCCTTCCAGCTCGGTGAGCTCGGCGGCGTCGATCGGCGACTCCGGTGGGGGAGGCATCGCCGGCGCGGCGGCGGGCGGCGGCGCGGCGGGAATCACCAGGAAGGCCGCGGCGGTGTCGGCTTCGGCGCCTGCGATGGCGTCGGCGGCGTCCGTACTGTCCGTGCCGTCGATGGCGGTGACGCGGCCGGCGCCGTCTGTGCTGCCGGCGTCGTCGGCGTCGTCGCCATCGGCGCCGGGGTGCTGGGCCGCCGGGGCGGCGGCGAAGTGCTCGCGCCAGGTCGCCGCCAGGTGCTCGACGTCCTGGCGCAGGCCGGCGTCGGCGACGCGCAGCTCTTCGATCTGGGCGCGCATGTCGTCGCGGCGGGTGCGGTGGCCGGCGATCCGTTCGTCCAGGTCGCGCACCTCCTGGCGGTGGGCGTCCAGCCCCTCCTGCTCGTCGAGCACCTCCTGCTGCGCCGCGTCACGCCGCTCCAGCGCCTGTTGCAGGTCGGTTTCGGCGGTGGCCAGCGCCGCTTCCAGCTCGCCGCGCCGTGCCGCCAGGCGCTCGGCTTCCTGGCGCCAGGCGGTCACCTGGTGGCGGCCGCGGGCGACTTCCGCGGCCAGCCGCGCCACGTCGCGGTCGTGCGATTCCAGGCGTTCGTCCAGCAGCTCCAGGCGGCTGCGGCGGCCGGCGCTGGCGGTGCGCAGCGCTTCGCGCGCGCCGCGCGCCGCCTCCAGGTCCTGGCCGGCGCGGTCCATGCTCTGTGCGACGTCGCCGTGGCGCCGCTCGACGTCTGCCGCCTCCTGCTGCAGCTGGCCGCGCCGCTCGGCGATGCGCTCGATCTCGCGGCGGGTCTCCTCCCGTTCGCTGCCCAGCGTTGCGCTCTCGACGCCCAGGCGGCGGTGGCGCGCGGCGAGGTCTTCTTCGCGCGCGCGGCCCACGGCCAGCTCCTGGCGCAGCTGCGCGGTTTCGTTTTGCAGCCGGTTGGCGTTCTTGGCCAGGTCGGCGCGTTCCGCGACCAGGCGGTCGAGCTCGGACGCGGCCTGGTCGCGCCCGGCTTCGAGCTGGGCGATCGACTGTTGCAGGGCGGCCAGCTCGCTCTCCCGTTCGAGCGCTCCGGGGTTGACCGTTTCGCCTTCCACGTGGAAGGTGCCGGCCTGCACCCAGACGCCCTCGCGCGACAGGAAGGCGACGCCGGCGTGGCGCCGCGCCAGGCGCTCGGCGTCGGCGGCCGAGCGCACCAGGTAGGCCGGCGGCAGCGCCGCGGCGAGCGCCGGCGTCAGGCTGAGCGCCTGACCCAGCGACAGCACGACCGCCGGATCGTCGACCACCGGCTGGTCCGCGGCGTCGACGGTGGCGCCGGTGTCGGCATCGGCGGCAGTGGCTGTCGCTGCGGGTGCCGGGGCGGCGATCAGGATGGCGCGCGAACGGCCGGCCAGGGCGGCGGCGAGCTGGCGCGCGCTGGTCCCCGGCGGCAGCAGCACGGCGTCGGCGAGCCCGCCCAGGTAGACGTCCAGGCTGCGCTCCCAGCCGAGCGCGGCGCGCGCCTGCTCGGCCAGGAAGCGCGGTTCGCCCAGGCCGGCGTCGGCGAGCGCCGCCAGCAGGGCGCGGCGGCGCTCGCCGTGGGCGCGCGCCAGGTCGGCCAGCAGGCGCTGGCGGTTGCGGGCGCCGGCGATGTCGGTTTCCAGGCCGCGCTTGCGCTCGGCGGCTTCGGCTTCGCGCCGCATCGTCGCATCGAGCAGCGCCGCGACCCGCTGCTGCTCCTCGCCGCGCGCCGCCAGGTTGGCGGTCAGGGTGGCGGTGCGTTCGCGCGCGATCGCCAGCGCTTCGGCGGCCTGGCCCAGCTCGTGGCCGCGGCGCGCCAGCTCTTCCTCCAGGTGGTGCTGGCGGAAGTTGCCGCGCTCCAGCTCGATCTGCGACTGCTGCAGGCGCTGGCGCAGGCCGGCCAGCACGGCGGCGACCTGGAGGGCTTCGGCGCGCAGCGTTTCGACGCGCGCCGCGGCCTGCTTCCAGTCGCGCTCGGCGTCGGCGATCTGGTGCTCGTCGGCATCCACCGCCGCTGCTGCCCGCGTCCGCTCCTCGACCAGCTCGCCGCGCTTTTCTTCGAGCGCCGCCAGGCTGGCCGCCTGGGTCGCGGTTTCCTGTTCGCGGCGCTCGGCGAGGCCGCGGTCCTGGGTCGCCCGCTCGCCCAGCTCGGCCACTGTCTGGCGGTTTGCCTTGATGAACTCCTGCCGCCCCTGGATGGTCGCCGCCAGGTCGGCGACGCGCTGGTGGCGCTCGGCGACCCGGCTGGCCAGCGCGTCCAGGCGCTCGCGGCCGGCGGCGAGCGCGGCTTCGTCGCGGTGCAGCTCGGCGGCGACGGCGGCCTCGCGGTTGGTCGCCTCGGCCAGGCGCTGGCGCAGCTCGGCCAGCTGCGTGGTCTGCAGGTGGTGGCGGCCGGCCAGGACGCGCGCCAGCAGCTCGCGGTACTCGACTTCCTTTTCCTGGTAGCGGCGGGCGGCCCCTGCCTGGCGCTTGAGCGAGCGCACCGCCCGCTCCACCTCGGACACGATGTCGTCGAGGCGCAGCAGGTTGGCGGTCGCCTCCTGCAACTTCACCTCGGCGACGCCCTTGCGCGACTTGTAGCGGGTGATGCCGGCCGCTTCCTCCAGCAGCTTGCGGCGCTCCTGCGGCTTGCCCGACAGGATCATGCCGATCTTGCCCTGTTCGATCACCGAGTAGGCGCGGATGCCCAGGCCGGTGTCCATCAGCAGATCCTTGATCTCCTTGAGGCGCACCACCTTGCCGTTCAACCGGTACTGGCTTTCGCCGCCGCGGAAGACGCGCCGGCCCAGCGTGACGCGGCCGTCCTCGGCGTGCGGCAGCGAGGTGTCGGTGCGCAGCGTCAGGATCACTTCCGCCATGCCCAGCGGCTTGCGGCTTTCGGCGCCGTTGAAGATGACGTCTTCCATGGTGCCGCCGCGCAGCGACTTGGCGCTCTGCTCGCCGAGCACCCAGGTCATGGCTTCCGACAGGTTGCTCTTGCCGCAGCCGTTGGGTCCGACGATGGCGGTGACGCCTCCGGCCAGCTCGACGGTGACCGGATCGACAAACGACTTGAAGCCGGAAATGTCCAGGGACTCGACTTTCAGCATATACCTCGTTCCAAGGTACGGACCCGCGTCATCTGGGAGCCGGGGGAAGCCGGACCGGCGCCGCCGCACAGCACCGCGCCACCGCAACCCCTGGGGGCCTGACAAGAATCAGACTACCAGATTTGGTGCACAGGGGACAGACGGCAACAAGGCGGTGGAGCGCCGGCGCCGGTGGCCAGCCGGAAAGACGTTTCCGCGGAAACGCGACGGCGCCGGCAACCCCGGACAAACCGCCCGCTCCAGCCAATCAGCCGCGGTGGCCAAGCTCACAATACGGCGCTCCTGAAGCGATGCTGCGGCGTCGTCGTTCCCCTTCCGCCCGCCCGCCGCCGTGAATGAGAGTCAGCGTGGGATCAATCCTCGCGCCCCTTCCTTCCCCGGACCGGGGAGCCGCGCCTGCGGGCTGCTGCTGGTCCAGCCCCTTGCCGGTGCTGCGCTCCCCGGCTGGGAGTCGCGCTGGGCAGGTGGCTGCCGGGTCTGTCAGCTGGAGATGGACACTTGGGACCTCGCGTCGAGGAAGAGCAGCCAGTCGATGGCCCAGGCGTAGTCGACCGGGTAGCCCCACCAGTCGGGCAACGTCGCACTGGCATCTACGGCCACGTCGTGGCGCGCGAGGTGTGCGGTCAGGGCCGCCACAGGCTCGTCTGTTGTCTCTGGCAGCGCCGGCGCCTGCGGGAGGAGCCTGCTGTCGGGGCGATCGAAGCGCGCTGTGCCGTCGGGCGCCAAGCGCAGCGAAAATCCCTCTTCGTGCACCGCGCGATGGTGGCGGCGGCAGAGCAGCACGGTGTTGGCGAGGCTGGTGGCGCCGCCATCGGCCCAGGCCTGCACGTGGTGGGCGTCGCACACCCGCCGACCGCAGCCCGGAAAGCGACAGCCGCCGTCGCGATTCTGCAGGGCGCGGCGCAGGGCGGGGGAGATGGCGCGGGTGCGGCGTCCGACGTCCAGCACGGTGCCATCTGCGGCATGCCGCATCACCACCCGCGCCGAGTCGCAGGCCAGCCGCCGGCACGTTTCCGCGGAAACGTGGGTGCCGTCCGCCAGCCAGGACTCACCGGCGCCGCCGGCCGGCAGCGCGTCTGCATCGACGTGCACCACCACCTGGTAGCGGTCGCCGCGGCTGCCGGGGTCGAGCCCCGCGGCCAGGGCGCTTTCGGCGATCAGGCCCAGGGCATCGGCGCGGCGCTGCTCCAGGGAAGTATCGTCCGTCGCCTCTCCGGCGCCGCACACCTGGCCGGTATGTGGGCCGTGGAGCGCCGCGCCGCTGGCCTGCTCGCCAGTGGACGCTGGGCTGGTGCGGAGCTGGTGGGGTGCCTCGGCACCGGCGCGCGCGGTGCCGGCCGGCGGGCTGGTGCGTGGAGTGTGGAGCGTCTCGGCGTCGGCCCGCGCGGCGCCGGAGGGCAGAATGGTGCGTGGCCCGTAGAGCTTTTCGACGCCGGCGTCCAGGGCGCGGAGCAGCGCCGCTCCTGCTTCCGGCGGCAGGCGTCCCGCCACCACCACCATGCCGTCTTCGTCGGTGTAGGCGCGCAGGTAGCGCCCGGCATGGCGGCGGCGCTCGTCTTCGCCTGCGGCCAGGCGGTCGACGCGCCGCATGCCGCGAACCAGCCGTTCGACGTGAGCGGCGGTTCCCGCGCGCCCGAAGGTCAACAGGTAGTCTTCGTTGGAAGGCGTGGCGATGCGGGTCAGGGCGCGCACCTTGGAGTAGGAAAGCTCACCGCGGCGCATCGCCGCCGCCAGCTGTGGCAGGGCACCCAGCGCGCGCGCCACGCGCAGTTTTTCGCGCGCCGCTCCGACGTCGAGCCCGACGCGCCAGCACAGCCAGTGGGCGCAGGATAGAAAGCCGGTGTTCCAGCCGCCCTGCTCGTCGAATTCGCGCAGCATGACCAGGAGCTCATAGGTGGCGGCCGAGATCTGCGCCGACAGATGGGCGATGCGCTCGCCGAGCTGCTCGAGCCGTGCACGTTGTTGCGCACCCGCCACCGGCCGGTCGAGCGCTATCGAAACCATTTGATCTTCTTCACTGACGGCGGTCATTGTTCTCTCCCTCTGCCTCGCCAGCGATTGTAAACCCGTGTTTTTTCAGGTCGCAGGAGGCCGCGGACGGGCCGATCCGAGGCCGTCGAAGGGATGCGGGAGGCCGGCCGCCAGAAACCGTCTTTGCTTACCATTTGCGCGCCAATCGATGCCATTCCAGCGCGGACTTGAGAAAACGGGCGCAAGGTCTCGAAAAAGCTTGTCAAGGGGGAGCGGACCGAAAAACAGAAGATTCCTCCGCTGGTGATGACCAGGGACGGGAGCGCCACCGTATGTGCGCTGGCGCTGCCGGCGGAGTTCGAGAAGGTGGAGGCGATTTGGAAGCGGCTGTCTCCCGGCTAGACGTCGATGCGGAGGATGGTCGCGTTGGGGATGCAGCCGGTGGCGATGAAGATGGACGCGGACGCGTCGAGGCCACGTGCGATCGCGAGGTGGAGGCGTCCGCCGTCATCGCCACAGCGCGTGGGGGGCCAAGGGGGCCCCGACGATTTGGCTACGCTGTAGCCTGTACGCGCGAGGTGCGCCGGGGTGCGGAGTGGGAGAGTCTTGTGGCGCTGGTCAGGTGCGGGAGCGGCCCGGCGTGGTCGCTGGATCGCTGGGGGCGGCGAAGGCTGCGGATAGTTGCGGCAGGTAGAAGGCGCACCAGAGGAGCAGCGGCAGGGCCAGCTTGAGGGGCAGGTCCAGGAGGTGCCTGCCGAGGGCGTAGAAGTTGCGCGCGAAGGGGCCGTAGTTGGCGGCGCTCCAGGCGCCGAGGTGGGTGGCGTAGGTGGCCTTGACGATGAAGATGACCAGCACGATGTCGTAGGCGACGGTGGCCATGACCGCGATGCCCAGGTTGGTCAGCTTTTGCTGCCAGGGGACGCCCGGCACGGCCAGGAACAGGGCGCCGAGCAGCATGAGGTGGAAGTGCACGTCGGTGGCGTGGAAGGGGTAGACCAGGGCGCGCGCCGGCGGGAAGTCGCGCCGGACGACGTAGGCGTCGTCGTTGCCCTTGGGCAGCAGGTCGGTCACCGGCGGGCGCTCGAACAGGCGCAGGATGGATCCGGCGCTGCGCAGCAACACGCGGTTGTAGATCGGCGTCGCCAGCACCCAGGCGAGCGCCACCGGCAGCAGCCACAGCAGGGTGTTGCGGATCAGCCGGCTGGCCCAGGCCCGCGCCGGCGCGGCGGCGGGGCGGGCGCCGGCGTCAGAGGACCGGCTCATCCTGCGCCGGGGCCGGCAGGCGGTTGGCCCATACGACCCATAACAGCACGCCGCACAGGATCACGACGCTCTGCCAGATCACCGTATGGAAGGACGCGAAGACGCTGGGGTAGTAGACGCCGATCAGGTAGAGGCTGACCACCCGCACCAGGTTGACCACCTGGATCGCCGCGATGCCGAGCGCCAGGCCCCCCAGCCGCCAGCGCCAGGGCGCCGGAAAGGCGAGCACCGCCGCCAGGAAGATGAGCATCGCTTCGACGCCGTTGCAGCCGTTGCGGATGTTGACCGCGAAGCGCCCCTGGATGATGGTGCCGTGCATGGTGACGCGCTGGCCCATCAGGTTGAGCACGGCGCCGCTCAGCTGCGCCACGCCGCCGGTGAACGGTTCGACCACGTGATCGTTCACCCAGTTGACCGAGATCAGCGTGAAGCCGCCGGCGAGCAGCACCACGAACAGGACCAGAAAGGTGATCTCTCGCCGGTAGCGCGGCCAGAACGGCTGCTCGGGCGGTGACTGCGTGCCCGCCCCGCCGCCGCTGGGCCGCGCGGACGAAGCGCCGGCCGCGCCGCCGCCCGACCGCGGAGAATGAGGCTTGCTGCGGTTGCGTGCCATAGGATGGCCTCATCTTACGGACCGCGGCGCGGCCTGTCCAGCCGCAGGGGCCGCTTGCGTCGCGGCTGTCGCGGCTGCCGCCGGCGTGGCGGTCGGCGGGGGTGCGGTCGCGGTCGGAGGCGCAGTCGGCGCAGGTGCGGTCGCGGTCGGCGGCGAAGTCGGCGCGGTCGCGGTCGGAGGCGAAGTCGGCGCAGGCGCGGTCACGGTCGGCGGCGAAGTCGGCGCAGGCGCGGTCACGGCCGGCGGCGCAGTCGGCGCGGTCGCGGTCACGGTCGGCGGCGAAGTCGGCGCGGTAGCGGTCGGAGGCGCAGTCGGCGCAGGCGCGGGCTTCTTCGCGGGCGCGTGCGCGGGCTCCTTCGCAGGCGCGGTCGCCGTTGGCGCGGCGGCGGACTCTTCCCCGATCAGCTGGTCGTAGGCGGCGCCCAGCGCGGCGGTGAAGGCGGCGGCGGAAAAGCGCTGCTCGAAGGTGGCGCGGGCGCGGGCGCCCAGCTGCCGGCGGAGCGCGGGGTCGGCGAGCAGCCGGCCGAGGGCGCCGGCGAGCGCGGCGACGTCGCCGGGCGGGACGAGCAGCGCGTTGTCGCCGTCGGTCAGGTCTTCGGGCAGGCCGTCGCAGCGCGACGAGACGATCGCGCAGCCGGCCTGCAGCGCTTCCAGCACCGCGAGCGAGCCGCTGCCTTCCTGAATCGAAGGCAGCACGAAGATCGCCGCGTGCCGCAGGAAAGGGCGGGGATCGTCGACCCTTCCGGGCAGGGCGACGCGATCGCCCAGGCCCAGCCGCTGCGCCAGCGCCCGGTGCGCCGCGAGCAGCGGCCCCTGGCTCAACAGGCAGGCGCGGCAGGCGATGCCGCGATCGCGCAGGGCGGCGAGCGCGTGCAGCAGGACGTCGACTCCCTTGCGCGGGTCGTGGCGCGACAGCGAGACGACCAGCGGCGGCGCGGCCGGCGATGCGAGCGCCGCAAGGTCGGGCGGCAAGTCCGACAGGACAGCCGCCTGAGGCGCCGGCGCCGGTGGGGCGGCGAGCGGTCCGGCGTCGACGCCGGTCGGCCCCGGTGCCGTCTGCGGCTCCGTCTCCGGCTCCGCCAGGCGGCCCCCCGGCGCGTCGTCGAAGGCGGCCGGGGCCGCGTAGGGAATCTGGCGGATATCGACGGTCAACCGGTAGTCGGCGAGCAGGCGATCGCGCACCGACTGGTAATTGATCAGCACCAGGCGCTGCGCCTGGTAGCCGCGGCGTTCGCAAGGCGCGCCCAGCAGCAGCACCATGCCGTACTCGCGCCAGTGGCGCAGGCGCTGGCGCAGGCCGTGGTAGCCCTGCAGGCCGGTCAGCTTTTCGCGGTACTCGTGCTGCAACGTGGTGTACGCGCTCGCCACCGAGACGGCGCGGCGTCCCCGCCGGGCCAGCGATCGCGCGACGCCCGCGGCCACGTAGCCCCACACGCCGAAGCCGTGCAGCAGCACCGGCCCCGGACGGTCGCCCAGATGGCGCCGGATCGCGGCGGCGACAAAGGGGCGGTGGGCGCCGACCATGAAGCCGCGGAACGGCCGCACCGGCGACGCGACCCGATGCACGGTGGCGAAGTCGGTCTGCCACCGGGCGGCGTGGTCGCCGGCGCAGAAGACGTGCGGCGCAAATCCCGCCGCGCTCGCCGCCATGGCGTGGGCCAGGACGTAGCTTTCGTGGCCGCCGACCTTGGCAAAGGGGTCGATGCCGGACACCAGGACCAGCTGCACCGCCTTACGCACGGCCGGGCTCAACGGGCGTCCGCGCCCACGTTCACGGCGGCGGTCGCCGCCGTCCCCGCCGCGTCCGCCGCTCCCGCCGCGCCCGCCGGTCTGTCGCGGCGGCGTAGCAGCGCCCGGCGCAGCGACCGGCGCAAGGGAAACGCCCACAGCTCCTGCGGCACGATCGGCTGGCGGGCCGTGGTCAGGCGCCCGCCCAGCCGTTGCCGCAGCGCCGCCGGGGTGCCGGTGCCAAAGCGGCGTGCCAGCTCGCGCCCAGTGACGTACTGCCGGTCCAGGTAGAGGTAGTCCGCCGCGGCGTCGGCGGCGAACCACAGCCAGTTGGCCGCCAGGTAGCTGGACGCGGTGAAGCCGACGTTGGGATCCAGGTAGGTGAGCACCAGCGCCGCCTGCGGAAAGCGCTGCCGCAGCAGCGGCAGCGCGCGGCTCCAGCAGAACGAGAAGGCGTTGCGCGGCGCCCAGCGAAAGGTGTACACGCGCGACAGCAACAGCACGTTGTCGGGCGCCACCCCCGCCGGCAGCGCGTCGCCGTGACCGGCCAGGTCGAAGCGCGACGCCAGCAGCAGCGTCGCCGGCGGCATCCCCTGCGGCGTCCCCGCGAAGTAGAGCCCCAGCGCCGCGCCGTCGCGCGGCGTGCCGACGTAGTGGAACCGCTCGCAGACCGCGCGCGTCACGTCGGCGGGCACGTCGCGGACGCTGCTGCCGGCCGCGCCGTCGCCGCGCCCCTCATGCCAGTGGAGAAATCCCTGCTGGTCGCGGCGGATGCGCTCGAGCACTGCCCGTGCTTCGGCGGCGGCGATGCGCGGGTCGGCCAGCTCGCGGCGCGACAGCCGCGGCATCTGCTGCCGCAACCGCAGGCGCGCCAGAAACGTGTCGTCTCCCGGTTCGGCAACCAGGTCGAGCGCGCGGTCGGCCGCCAGCGCATAAGGGCTCACCGGGTGCGGCACCTGACCCTCCGCGGGCGGCGCCGGGACCGTCAGCGGCGGCCCGTCGGACGGTGGCGCTGCCCGGGTGCGGAGCGGGTTGTTCATGTGATGGGCGCCAGAATATCACCGGGGTACAGAGCGGTGAGGTGGCGACCGTCTCACCAAGTTCGTGCTCACGCACTTTCTGTTGCGGAGAGCGGTCTCTCCCCATCCATTGTGTCCGCCGAGACGGACAAGGAGGAATCCATGAGGAAGCACCTGCACAAGCTCCAGCTGAACCGCGAAACTCTGCGCGGGCTCGAGGGCACCAACCTGCGCCGCGCCGCCGCCGGCGTCTACGCGAGCCTCGGCACCTGTGGCACCCCCTGCACCGAACAGTGCACCAATCCCTGCTCCTGGACCTGCCACTACCCCTGCGGCGAGCAGCCGTAAGAGGGATCCGAGCCGCAGATCTGTCTCGGCGGAGGTTCGCCGGGCGGCCCGCGGCCGGCGGGCGGTGGGGCAGACGCTCGATCGCCACCCGGCCGCCGGCAGTTGCGGCCCAGGCGCGGGCAGGCCGGCGCGGCCGGCGCCCAGCCGCGTTGACAAGGGGGGGCTCGGGTCATAGCATGCCGCGGACCCGGAGAGGCGATGGCCCACGACCTGACGCCGAAAGCGACCATCCTTGATGCTGAGCAGATGGCGCGCATGATTCGGCGGATGGCTGGCGAAATCAGCGAGCGCAACCGCGGTGTGTCGGACCTGCTGCTGATCGGCATCCGCACGCGCGGAGTGCCGCTGGCCGCAGCGATCGCCGCCGAGATCGAGCACATGGAGGGGCTGAAGGTGCCCCTGGGGGTGCTCGACATCACGCTGTATCGCGACGACCTGTCGGCGGTGGGGGCGCAGCCGCGGGTGGGAGTCAGCCGGCTGCCGCATAAGATCGACGGGCGCGTCGTGGTGCTGTGCGACGACGTGCTGTTCACCGGGCGGACGGTGCGGGCGGCGCTCGACCAGCTGCTCGACTACGGGCGGCCGCGCTCGGTGCAGCTGGCGGTGCTGATCGACCGCGGCCACCGCGAGCTGCCGATCCAGGCCGACGTGGTGGGCAAGGTGGTGCCCACGTCGCGCGACGAGGCGATCGAGGTGTGCTTCGAAGCCACCGACGGCAGCCAGCAGGTACGCATCCTGGAGCGCGCGGCGCCGTGAGCGAGGTGCGCTGGACGCGCGAGGACCTGCTGGGAATCGCCGAGCTGTCGCCGGGCGAGATCGAGCTCATCCTGGATACCGCCGAATCGTTCCGCGAAGTGGGGGAGCGGCCGATCAAGAAGGTGCCGGCGCTGCGCGGCAAGACGGTGGTCAACCTCTTCTTCGAATCCTCGACCCGCACGCGCTCCAGCTTCGAGATCGCCGAAAAGCGTCTGTCGGCGGACAACCTCAATTTTTCGGCTTCGGGATCGGCGCTGTCGAAGGGGGAGAGCCTGGTGGACACGGCGCTCAACCTGCAGGCGATGGCGCCCGACCTCATCGTCATCCGCCACGCCCACGCCGGGGCGCCGCACCTGCTGGCGCGCAAGCTCAAGGCGGGGGTGATCAACGCCGGCGACGGCGCGCACGAGCACCCGACGCAGGCGCTGCTGGACGCCTATACCATCCGCCGCCACAAGGGGCGGCTGGCCGGCCTCAAGGTGGCGATCATCGGCGACATCGAGCACAGCCGCGTGGTGCGGTCGAACATCCACCTGCTGACCAAGATGGGGGCGCGGGTGACGGTGGCCGGCCCGCATACGCTGATGCCGGTGGGGATCGAGCGCATGGGGGTGGCGGCGGCGTTCACCCTGGCGGACGCCATCCGCGACGCCGACGTCATCATGATGCTGCGCATCCAGCTGGAGCGGCAGGGGCGGATGGCGTTCCCGTCGGTCAAGGAGTACTTCCAGCTGTTCGGGCTGACCACGGAACGGCTGAAGGGGGCCAGGGAGGACGTCATCATCATGCATCCGGGCCCGATGAACCGGGGGGTGGAGATCGCCAGCGAGGTGGCCGACGGCCCCTACTCGGTGATCCTGGAGCAGGTCACCCATGGGGTGTCGGTGCGCATGGCGGTGCTCTACCTGCTGTCCGGCGTCCACGAGGAGACCGCCTGACATGGCCGGCGCGCGTCTGCTGATCGCCGGCGGCCGGCTGGTCGACCCCAGCCAGGACCTGGACGGCGCCTTCGACCTGCTGATCGAGGACGGCCGCGTAGCGGAGGTCCTGCCGCGCGACGGCGACGCCCGCGGCCGCGGGCGCGGCCACGGCCGCAAGCGGGACGGCGACGACGCCGACTCCGGCGGAGGGGGCGGCGACCTGGAGCGGCTGGACGCGTCCGGCCTGGTGGTGGCGCCGGGCCTGATCGACATGCACGTGCACCTGCGCGAGCCCGGCCAGGAATACAAAGAGACGGTGGCGAGCGGCACGATGGCGGCGGCGGCCGGCGGTTTCACCGGCGTCGCCTGCATGGCCAACACCGACCCGGTCAACGACAACCGTTCGATCACCGAGCACATCCTGGCCGAGGCGCGGCGCCACGGGTACGCGCGGGTGCACCCGATCGGCGCGGTCAGCAAGCGGCTGGCGGGCGAAGAGCTGGCCGAGATCGGCGAGATGGTGCGCGGCGGCGCGGTGGCGGTTTCCGACGACGGCAAGCCGGTGATGAACGCCGAGCTGATGCGGCGGGCGCTGCTGTTCGCCCGCCACTTCGACATCCCGGTCATCCAGCACGCCGAAGACCTCAACCTGTCGGGCGCCGGCGTGATGCACGAAGGGGAGTGGTCGACGCGGCTGGGGCTGGCCGGCATTCCGGGCTCGGCCGAGGACGTCATGGTGGCGCGCGACCTGCTGCTGCTCGAAGACGGCGGCGGCCGCTATCACGTGGCGCACCTGTCCACCGCGCGCAGCCTGGAGATGGTGCGGCAGGCGCGGCGCCGCGGGTTGCCGGTCACCTGCGAGGTGACGCCCCACCACCTGGTGCTGACCGACCAGGAGGTGGCGCGCACGGTGTTTTCGACGCAGTGCAAGATGAAGCCGCCGCTGCGCTCGGAGCACGACCGCCAGGCCCTGCTGGCCGGCCTGGCCGACGGCACGATCGATGCCATCGCCAGCGACCACGCGCCGCATCACGCCGACGAAAAGGACGTGGAATTCGACCTGGCGCCGTTCGGCATCCTGGGGCTGGAGACGACGCTGGGGCTCTGCCTGGACCGGCTGGTGCGTCCCGGCGTGATCGGCCTGTCGCGCCTGGTCGAGCTGCTGTCGACCGGGCCGGCGCGGGTGCTCAAGCTGGCCGGCGGCACCCTGCGGCCGGGCAGCCCCGCCGACGTCACCCTCTTCGATCCTGACGGCCAGATCACGATCCAGGCCGCGTCGTTCCTCAGCCGCTCGCGCAACACCCCCTTCGACGGCTGGACCCTGCGCGGCAAGCCGGTCGCAACCCTGCTCGACGGCCGCCCCGTCACCCTGCCCAACCGCCCACGCGCCTGACGCACCGCGGGGGGCGGGGGCGGGTTCGGTCCCCGCGCCCCCGCTTCCCCGCGCCCACGCCCCCGGCGCCTGGCTCGATCCGCGACTGGCTGGTCGCGGCCCCGCCCAATCCGCCGGCGCTTTAGATTTTGTGTTACTATTAATTATCAATTTCACGCCTGCTTGATTGAGGCGAAGCGGGAATCCGCCAGATCCGGAAGGCGTGCTGGACGATCGGAAAAGGAGACAGCGACATGGCAACGTGTACGAGTACCGGTTTTTCGGGGACACAGGGCATGCAGTTCAGCGGTCAGAACCTTCTGCCGCAGGGCAAGATCTGCGTGCTCAGCGGCTACGTGCAGTCCGCGGCAGTGCAGACCGTAACGGTCACCAACTCGGGCGGCACCGTCGTCGCGTCCATCCAGGCCTCGGGCGGCGCGAGCGGAACGCCGGTGACGATGAGCCCCGTCAAGGGCTCGACCAACTCCTTTATCGCGGACGGCAACGTCTACACGATCACGTTCACCAACAACGGCGGCCAGACCTCGCGCGTCCTCGCCGCCAGCGACAGCCTGTCGTCCGGCACCTCGACCTTCGCCACCAGCTGGACCTTCATCACCGAAGACACGCCCAGCGGCGGCGACTGCGACTTCAACGACACCACGGCCTATCTCACCTGGAACCTTTTCATCGGCTAGGGCCGGCCCCCCTCCGGCAGGGTGCAAGCCGCCAGGGAGCGTGGTGGGTCGCCGAAGGATGGTGCAAACCTGTGAGACGGGACAACAGGGGACGACCAACTGCCGCTCGCCGGGCTCGCCGGGCGCGCACGCCCGCCATCATCGCGCCCGGCGCGCGGCGGCATCGTTCCGGCCGTTTTCAGCCGCAGGGGAAGGCGCCGGTGTCCTGGATGGGCGTTGCGGCGGTGACGTCGGGATTGGTGTAGGTGCGCGTGCGGCCGCTGGTCATATCGGTCGCGGTCACGGTGAAACCGACGTTGGTGTCGGCGGAGTAGAAGACCCAATAGAAGTTGTTCACCGCGCAGCCGTTGAGCACCTTGACCAGCATTTCGGGATTGCTCTTGGCGAAGAACCACAGGATGCCGCCGCTGGTGACGCCGATGTTGGTGAGATCGACGGTGTTGGCGCTGCCGGACAGACCGCCGCTCTGGGCGGTTTTATAGGTGGCGATGATCTGGAAGCGGTTGTCGCCCTGCACGTCGCTGACGCACAGGGTGGTGCCGGCGGGGATGCAGGCGCCGGCGGGCGCCGCGGTGATGGTGACGCCGACGCTGTTGCGCGTCACGGTTGAGGTCGGCGGCGTGAAGTCCTTGGTTTCCGTGGCGGTGCAGGGGGTGGTGCCGGTGTCGAAGGTCAGGGCGTCTTCGGCGGGCCCCAGGACCGACTGCGAGAAGACGAGGGTCTGGCCGTGTGCCACCGGCGCGCCCTCGAAGTCGAAGGTCACGGCGTTGGGCACGTTGGCGGACGTGACGTCCAGCTCCTTGGTGCGGGTTGCCACCAGCTGTCCGTCGAACGCGTCGGTGACGGCGCGCAGCGTGATGATGTAGGTGCCGACGGTCGTGGCGTAATAGGTGAGCGTCACCGTGGCCAGGTTGTCGGCGGCGTAGTTCTCCACGTAGAAACCGTGGCTGGTCGGATCGGAGGTCGTCTGGCCGCCGTTCGGACAGCTGACGAGCGTCTGTGGCTGGGCAACAGCGGCCACGGCGGCAAGCGTCGCCATGGTGACAGCTGCGAAAAGTGTCTTGCCTCTCATCTGTGATACCTCCTCGAAGAAACCGCGCGCCGTTGCCAAACGGCGGCGCAGCAACCAATTTGGTTGTAAAGACCATGAGCTATACTGCCGCGTGTGCCTTCCTTCGACGATGCAACAACGCCGAGCGGCGCGACGGTGGCGGCGGGTGCTGCCGGGCAGCATGCGGCACCTGATGGTTTGATGCCGCGGCCGGCGCCGGTGGCGGGGTCGCAGCGGCGCAGGCAAGTGTGGCGCGCGCTCCAACCATGGCGCTGGCCGCGATCTCCGGCAATGCCTGGAGCGGCGGCAGCGCCGGGTGCACCGCGACCACGCTGGCGGCCGCTGACGGCGCTGCGCGGCTTCCTGGTCGTCTGCGGCCTGCTGGCGCTGTATTGCGTACCGACGCTCCTTTACTTCTACCCCGCGTGGACCACCCTGACGCGGCGTTTGATCGGCGAGGCCGGCGACCCCACGTTCAACCTTTACGTCCTGAAGTGGGGGGCGCACCAAGTCCGTCTCGGAATGCCCGATTTTTGGAACGCCAATTTCATGTACCCGGTCCGCGGCACCCTGGCTTTTTCCGATCACCTGCTGGGGCCCGCGTTGCAGCTGGTCGTCTTGCAAAAGCTGGACCTGGCAGCGAACGCGATTGCCGGGTACAACCTTCTGCTGGTCTCCTCGTTCGTGCTGAGCGGCGCCGCCACCTGCTGGGTGCTGCGCCGCGGCGGCCGCTCGCGCGCCGCGGCGGTCGTCGGCGGCTTGCTGTTCGCCTTTGCGCCGATGCGCTGGGCGCACCTGGACCACATCCAGATCCTGCTGGCGCAATGGGTGCCGCTGACCCTGTGGTATTGGGACCGCCTGCTGGCGCAGCCCAGCGCGCGCCGCGCCGCCTGCTTCCTGCCGTTCTACCTGCTGCACGTGACCGGCGGCTGCTACCTGGCCTACATGATCCACGTGCCGATGCTGGCGCTGGCCGTCAGCCGCCGGCCGCGCAGCGTGGCGGAGCTGCGCCGGCTGGTCGCTGGCCCCGGCCTGCGCGTGCTGCTGGCGGTGGCGCTGCCGGCGGCGGCGACGGTGTACTGGCTGTTTTCGCCTTACGTCGAGGCGGCGCGCCGCCACGGCCTGGAGCGCTCGCCTGCCGAGGTGGCGCTGTACGCGGCTTCGCTGCTGAGCTACCTCGCCCCCGCCGAATCCAACTGGTACGCCGGCGGCTGGCACCGTGTGATCGATCGCTGGCAGCTGGAGGTGAGCCTGGACGAAGGGCGCCTGTTCGCCGGCTTCGTCGCCACGGCGCTGTGCGCCTGCGGCCTGGCGCTGTGGTGGCGGCGCCACCGCCGGCGGCCCTCGCGGCCGCTGGCCGGCTGGCAGCGCGCGGTCCTGGCGGCGCTGCTGCTGGCCGCCGCCGCGGCGTTTGTGATCGGTGACGTGCGGACGTTCGACCCCGGTGCCGCGGACACCGCGTGGAACCTGCCGGCGCTGGCTCTGGCGCTCAGCCTGGGCCTGTGGCTGGCGGCGCGGCGCCGGTGGGGCGGCGCCGGCCCCGTCGGCTGGGCGGGGATCGATCCCTGGGAGCGGGGGCTGGCCGCGGGCGGAGCGCTGTGCTTTCTGCTCTCGTTCCCGATCGTCTTCGTGCCGCTGATGGGCATCGTCCCCGGCCTGGGCGGCCTGCGCGCTCCCGGCCGCTTCTACGCCATCACCTCCTTTGTCGTGGTGTGGTTCGCCGCCGCGGGTTGCGACGCCCTGCTGGCGCGCCTTGCCGGGGCCGCGGAGCGGCGCGGCTGGGCAGGGAGCCGGCGCTTTGCCCTGCGTCTGGCGGCCGCGGCGGTCCTGGTCGTGGCGGCGCTGGTGGACCTGGCGCCCAGCGAGGTGACGACGCGGCGGCTGCGCGCCGAGCCGGATTTCCCGGCGGTCTACGCGGCGCTGCGCGCGCTGCCGGCGGACGAGGTGGGAGGCATCCTTGAGCTGCCGCGCCTGCGGCCGGTGCGCGAGACGCTCTACATGTACTACTCGACGCTGCACTGGAAGCCGATCGCCAACGGCTACAGCGGCTTTCTGCCCGAGCGATACCTGGAGCTGCGCGAACGCATCCCCCTGCTCCCCGCCGACGCCGCCGCCTTCGACCTGGTGCGCCAGTGCGGCATCACCCACCTGGTGGTGCACGCCGGCGGGCAGCCCGGCAGCCCTATCCGCGACCAGCTGCCCGCCTGGGAGCGCCGGTACCTGAACAGCGCCGTCCGGCGCCTCTACGACGACGGCGCCGACCGGATCTATCGGGTCGTCGACCCCATCCGGCCGCGCTTGCTGGCGGAGGCCGCGGCTCCTAGTGTCATCGCTTCCCTGGGCGGCCGCTAGCGGCCCCCGGCCCCCAGCCCCCTGGCCTCAGTCGAGGTCGAGCCAGGACCGCGTTTCTTCGGTGCGGGTGGTGGCGGTCTTGGGCCAGCTGGCGAGCCAGCTGGCGAGCTGCGGCTGGTCGGGGTCGTCGGAGCCGAGGATCTGGACGCCGACGCCTTTGGGCAGGGGCGACAGGCGGTGCCAGCGGACGACGGCCTTGACGCGGATGGCGGCGCTGCCGCGCGGGCCGGCCTGGCTGTAGATCAGCAGGTGCAGCAGGCTGCCGACCGGCGGCAGGTCGCTGGTGACGAGCAGGAGGCCGCCGGGGCCGATGTCTTCGACGATGACCAGCTGTTGATCTTCGCCGGCGGCGCCTTCGCGCTGCATGAAGGCGAGCGAGCCCCAGGCGATGGAGCGCGGCGCGGAACGGCGGCCCGGGTGCGGTTGCTGTTGCTGCTGCTGTGGTTGCATCGAAGTCTCCTCCCAAGTCTGCGGGGCCACCGCTCTGGCGGTTGTGCCCAGCCCCCGTAGGCAGGAGCTTTGCAGGCTGACAGGCCCGATCCAATCGGACTGCGGCGCGCCCTGCCGTCCGCAATCGGCTCGACACTGGGTAGGCGCCCATCCTACACCTCTATAATCGCTGCCCATGCCCGCCGCCACGACCGCCCCCCACGACCCTCGCGAGCTGCTCGCAACCGCCGTCGCCGCCGCGCAGGCGGGCGCCGCCGTGCTGATGCGCTACTTCCGCCACGGCGACCTGCAGGTGGCGACCAAGGGAGAAAACGACTTCGTGACCCGCGCCGACCGCGAGAGCGAAGCGGCGGTGCTGGGCGAGATCCGGCGCCGCTACCCCGATCACCGCATCCTGGCCGAGGAGGGCGGCGGGGGCGAGGAGCGGGCGGCCGACGGCGGCTACCTGTGGGTGGTCGATCCCCTGGACGGCACGACCAACTTTCTCCAGGGGCTGCCGGTCTTCTGCGTGTCGGTCGCCTGCCTGTACGCCGGCAACCCGGTCGCCGCGGTGGTCGAGGACCCGACCGGGGGCAATCTCTTCACCGCCAGCCTGGGCGGCGGCGCGCAGTGGAACGGCAGGCCGATGTCGGCTTCGCCGCACCGGGCCCTGACCGGCGCGTTCCTGGCGACGGGCTACCCGTTTCGCGCCCACGCCACGCTCGACGTCTACCTTGCCACGTTCCGCGAGATCTTCCTGCAGGCCAAGGCGGTGCGCCGCTGCGGCGCCGCCGCCCTCGATCTTGCCTACACCGCGGCCGGCGTCTACGACGGATTTTTCGAGTTCCGCCTGTCGCCGTGGGACATCGGCGCCGGCGTGCTGCTGGTGCGCGAGGCGGGCGGCACGATCTCCGACGTCGATGGCGGCCAGGACTTCTTCGCCAGCGGCAACGTGGTTGCCGGCGGCAGCGGCCTGCATGCGCAGCTGCGCGCCGCCGTCGGCCTGCACGCGTCCGAAGCCGAGCTGGACCGCATCAGCCCGGCGACGCGCCACCCCGCGCTGGTTTCCTCTCACACCGCCGCCCCCGCCGGGCGTCCGGCCGATGGCGGATAGCCGCCGCGGCGGCAGCTTCGAGATCGTCATCCACGCCGCGGACCGGCGGGGGACGGTGCTGCGGCTGCGCCTGAACCGCGCCTGGCTGACCGCCGGCTCGGTCGTGGTGCTGCTGTACTGCTTCTTTCTGGCCTTTGCCGCGGGCATGGCGCCCGGCGTCGTGGGAGCGACCTTCGGCAGCCAGGAGTACCGCGTCCTGGCGTCCGAGCGGGCCCGCCAGGGCGAACGGTTGCAGGCGCTGGTCGAGCGCCTGGACCAGGTGCGCCAGCGCAGCGCGGCGCTGCTGCTGGCGGTGCGCAAGGTTTCGGCCGCCTACGACCTGGCGCCGGCGCCGCCTGCCGGCAGCGCCGGCACCGCCGCACCGGCGGCTGGCCCCGCCGCCGCGGCGGGCGAGGCGGCGGCGGGCGAGGCGGCGGCGGGCGAGGCGGCGGCAGCGGGCGAGGCCGCGAGCGCGGGGGAGCTGCTGCTGGGCAGCGGCTCGATCTATGCCGGCACCTTGCAGCAGGGCGAGCGGCTGGAGCGCCGCATCGACGTCGAGATCCGCGACCTGGAAGCGGGGCTCGCCGCCGTCGCGCTCTTCGAGCGCGGCCACCAGGACGTGGTGCGCGACACCCCCAGCGCCTGCCCGCTGCGCGGTGATCGCTACGTCCTGACCAGCCCGTTCGGCCGCCAGCGCAGCGCCTTCACGCGCGACTTCGGCTTTCACGCCGGCATCGACCTGGCGGCGCCGCGCGGCACTTCGATCGTCGCTCCCGCCGACGGCGTGGTGACCTTTGCCGGCACCTATCCGCTGGCCCGCAGCGCCGAATGGTGGCGGTTCGGCAACCTGGTGGCGGTGGCGCACGGCGACCGCTTCGTGACCCTGTACGGCCACTGCGGCGACCTCAAGGTGCGGGCCGGCCAGGCGGTGCGGCGCGGCGAGCTGCTGGCCCTGGTCGGCAGCACCGGCTGGAGCGTCAGCCCGCACGTGCACTACGAGGTGCGCAAGCGCGCCGCCGACGGCAGCCTGGTGCCGGTGGACCCCCTGATCTACATCCTGGATCGCCGCTGGCCCGACGAACAGCGCCAGCTGGCCCGCGCCAGCGCCGCCGCGCCGGCGACGATCGGGGGCGGCTTCGAGCCGCTGCCCCCCGGCCTGGACCGCGTCCCCGGCCGCGTGCGGCGCTAGTGGCCCGCCCGGGACGCTACTAGATGCCGGTCACGCGCACCACCTCTTCGAAGGTGGTGCTGCCTTCGGCGAGCTTGCGCAGGGCCGACTGGCGCAGCGTGCGCATGCCGTTCTTGATCGCCTCGCGCTTGATCTCCGGAGAGTCGGCGCCGCGCAGCACCAGCGCCTTGACCGCGTCGTCGATGGGCAGGATCTCGAAGATGCCGGTGCGCCCCAGATAGCCGGTGCCGCGGCATTCGAAGCAGCCGCCGCCCTCCTTGACCTTGACGCGCTTGCCGGCGGGCACCGACAGCCGCAGGGTGGCGGCTTCTTCGGCGCTCAGGTAGCGCTCGCCGACGCAGTGCGGGCAGATGCGGCGCAGCAGGCGCTGCGCCATCGCGCCGACGACGGTCGAGCCGATCAGGAAGCGCTCGACGTCCAGGTCGATGAGGCGCGAGATGGAGCTGGCGGCGTCGTTGGTGTGCAGGGTGGAGAACACCAGGTGGCCGGTGAGCGCCGCCTGGATGGCGTACTGGGCGGTTTCGGCGTCGCGGATCTCCCCCACCATGATGACGTCGGGGTCCTGGCGCAGGATGTGGCGCAGGGCGGCGGCGAAGGTGATGCCCACCTTGAGCTGCACGGCGGTCTGATTGAAATCTTCGTGCACCATCTCGATCGGGTCTTCGATCGTGGTGACGTTCAGCTCGCGCGTGGCGATGGTCTTGAGCGCCGAGTAGAGCGTCGTCGTCTTGCCCGAGCCGGTGGGGCCGGTGACCAGGATGATGCCGTGCGGGCGGGTGATGAAGTCGTTGAACTGCTGCATCTCGTCGGCATAGAAGCCCAGGCTGGTCAGATCCTGCAGCAGCACCTGCGGGTCGAAGATGCGCATCACCACCTTTTCGCCGAAGGCGACCGGCAGGGTGGCGATGCGCAGCTCGATCTCACGGCCGCCGCGCTTGGCCTTGACGCGGCCGTCCTGCGGCCGGCGCTTTTCGGCGATGTCGAGGCGCGACATGGTCTTGATGCGCGACACGACGGCGGCGTGCACGATCTTCGGCATGCGCTGGATGTCGTGCAGCACGCCGTCGATGCGGAAGCGGATGAGGCTCTCTTCGCGCTTGGGCTCGATGTGGATGTCGCTCGCCCGGCTGTCGAAGGCGTGCTGCAGCATGAACTCCACGGCGTTGACCACGTGCTGGTCCGAGGACTCGATCTCGGCTTCGTTCTTCATCCGGACCAGCTGTTCCAGGTTGCCCAGGTCGATGCCGCTGGCCAGGTCGCGTTCGGCGCGCTTGACCGAGTGGCGCAGGCCGTAGAATTCCGTGATCGCCTTGAGGATGTCGGGCTCGGAGGCGACGACCAGCTCGATGTCGCGGCCGGCGATGCGGCGGAACGAATCGACCCCTTCCAGGTCGTAGGGGTTGGCGCAGGCGACGCGCAGACGGCCGTTGGTCATCTGCAGCGGGATCATGCGGTGGCGGCGCGCGAACGGGCGCGACATCTTGGATTCCATCAGCTCGGCGTTGAGGCTCAGGGTGTCGATGCGCACCTGGATGAGCCCGGCGTCGGCGGCGATGGCCTGGGCGATCTCCTGCTCGCCCAGCGGGCCGCCGGAGTCGCGGCCGTTGGGCAGGTGCAGGCGCGTCACCAGCTCATAGGCCAGCGCCTTCTGCTCGTAGGCCGAGCTGGAGCGCAGGCGCTGCGGCACCAGCTTTGCCTCCTGCCGGATCGCATCGCCCTGGTCGCGGGTGACGTAGCCCTGGCGCACCAGGATGTCGGCAACGAGCTCGGGGGTCAGGTTCATCAACGCTCTGGTCTCCTGCGGGGTCGCCCCGGCCGCAGCGACCGCGGCGGCGGAGACGGCTGCTCCGGCGGCAGGCCACAGTGTAAGCGCAAGCCGGCCGGGCGGGGTAGACTGCCGGCGTTGCGGCCCGCGCCGGTCGCCGTTACCGCAGCCTACGGCCGGCGCGCCCCGGCGGATGGGTGCGGAGGGGTAAGGAGGATTCGCAATGTCGATGCCGAAGCTTGGCGCCGGGGGCAGGCTCGCCGCGGCGGCGCTGGTCGCCGGCGGGCTGCTGCTGGCGGGTGCCGCGATCCTGCGCGCCCGCGAACCCCGCCTGCCGCTCTCAACGCTGCACCTGCCGCCCGGATTTTCGATCGCCGTCGTCACCGACCAGATCCCCGGCGCCCGCTCGATGGCGCTGTCGCCGCACGGCATCCTGTACGTCGGCAGCCGCGACGAGGGCAAGGTGTACGCGGTCCTGGGCGCGGTGCCCCCCGCGGCTCCCGGCGGCGTGCGCGTGGTGACGCTGGCGAGCGGCCTGGACCTGCCCAACGGCGTCGCCTGGCGCGACGGCGCCCTGTACGTCGCCGAGGTGTCGCGCCTGCTGCGCTTCGACGCCATCGACGAGCACGCCGGCAAGGGGGTGGCGCCGCCGGCGCCGCGCGTGCTGTACGACGCCTACCCCAAGGAGCACCATCACGGCTGGAAGTTCATCCGCTTCGGGCCGGACGGGCTGCTGTACATCCCGGTGGGCGCGCCCTGCAACATCTGCCTGCCCGACAAGCCGATCTACGCCGCGATCACCCGCATGCATCCCGACGGCACCGGCCTTGAAATCTTCGCCCACGGCGTGCGCAATACCGTCGGCTTCGACTGGGACCCGCAGACCCACGAGCTGTGGTTCACCGACAACGGCCGCGACAACCTGGGCGACGACGCTCCGCCCGACGAGCTGAATCACGCGCCGCGCGCCGGCATGCACTTCGGCTACCCGTTCTGCCACGGCACCGACATCTCGGACCCCGAATTCGGCAAGGGGCATCCGTGCTCCGCCTACACCCCCACCGCCCTCAACCTGCCGGCGCACGTCGCTTCCCTGGGCATGCGTTTCTACACCGGCAGCATGTTCCCGCCCGACTACCGCAACCAGATCTTCATCGCCGAGCACGGCTCGTGGAACCGCAGCGTGCCGATCGGCTACCGCGTCAGCCTGGTGCGTGTGAAGGACGGCCGTCCGGTGTCGTACACGCCCTTCGTCGAAGGCTGGCTGCCGGCGACCGGCAGCGGCCCGCTGGGCCGCCGCGTCGCCTGGGGGCGTCCGGTGGACGTGCAGCAGCTGCCCGACGGGTCGCTGCTGATCTCCGACGACAAATCCGGCGCCATCTACCGCGTCACCTACGCCGCGCCGCGTCGCCCCTGAGAGGGCTGAGGGGCTCAGGGAGCTGAGGGGCCTGGGAGGCTGAGGGAAGCTGGGGGAGGGAATACCTCCCGACGACCCTGGTCCGGAGCCGTCGGGAGGAGCAGAGCCTGGGGGGACGGAGGTAGCTGCGGGTCTGCTCATGGGTGTATACGCAGCTCGCGGCAAAGTGTCACAGCTGCCGGCGCGGCCAGGCGCGCTGCTGGGCCTGAGTGGCGGCAAAGTGGGCGTCCAGCTCGGCCACGGAGTCGCCGCCCAGCTTTTCGAGCAGGGCGTCGGCCAGGACCAGGGCGACCATGGCTTCGGCGATGACGCCGGCGGCGGGGAGCGCGGTGACGTCGCTGCGCTCGTATTGCGAGGTGCGCTCGGCCAGGGTGTCCAGGTCGACGCTGGGGAGGCCCTGGCGCAGGGTGGCGATGGGCTTCTTGTAGGCGGTCACCACCAGGTCCTGGCCGTTGGTGATGCCGCCTTCCAGGCCGCCGGCGTGGTTGCTGGCGCGCACGAAGCTGTCGCCGGCGCGGCCGATGGGGTCGTGCGCCGCGCTGCCCGGACCGCGGCTGGCGGCGAGGGCGGCGCCGAACTCCACGGCCTTGACCGCCGGCACCGACAGCAGGGCCTGGGCCAGGCGGCCGTCGAGCTTTTCGTCCCAGTGGGTGTGGGAACCCAGGCCGGGGGGCACGTTGTGGGCGATGACCGTGACGGCGCCGCCCAGGGTGTCGCCGGCGTCGCGGGCGCGCTCGACCAGGGCGATCATCGCCGGCTCCAGCGCGCGGTCGATGGCGCGCAGCGGCGAGGCGTCGTCCATGCGCTGCAGGTCTTCCCAGGTGGGCGGCGGGGCGTCGGCGCCCACCGCGCCCAGGGAGCGCACGCCGCTGGCGATCGCGATGCCCAGCCGTGCCAGCAGCATCTTGGCGAAGGCGCCGGCGGCGACGCGCGCCGCGGTTTCGCGGGCGGAGGCGCGTTCCAGCACGTCGCGCAGATCGTGGCGCAGGAACTTGACGCCGCCGGCCAGGTCGGCGTGACCGGGGCGCGGGGTCTTCAGGCGGCGCCCCTCGACCAGGCGCGGATCGATGGCCTGCGGGTCCGGCGCCATCACCTTTTCCCAGGCGGCGTAGTCGCGGTTGGCGATCCACAGGACCACCGGCGACCCCAAGGTGACGCCGGCGCGCACGCCGCCGTGGATCTCCACGGCGTCGCTTTCGATCTGCATGCGGCGGCCGCGCCCGAAGCCGTGGCGGCGGCGATCGAGGTCGCGAGCGAGCAGCGCCAGGTCGACGGGGAGGCCGGCGGGCAGGCCGCGCAGGATGGCGGTCAGGCCGGGACCGTGGCTTTCGCCGCCGGTCGTCAGCTGCAGGCGGCGCAGCACGGCGGCTCCGGCGCTAGTGGCCGCCGCCCTGGCGGGCGAAGTCGATGAAGCCCTGGTCGACGTCGGCGGTCACCAGGCGCACCCGCGTGCGGTCGCCGACGTCCAGCCCCTGCTGGCCGTGCACGACGCGGCCTTCGACGGGCGGATGGAAGATGCGCACCCAGGTGCCCTTGTCGGAGGCGCCGGTGACCACGCCGTCGAAGACCTGGCCGATGCGGGAAGACAGCAGCATCGCCGCCGCCGATTTGTGCACCCGGCGTTCGACCTTTTCGGCGTCGTCCTCTTTTTCGGTGCAGTGGGTGGCGAGCGCCTGCAGCTCGTCGATGGCGTAGGGGGAGGCCTGGTGCGCCAGCGCGGCCTTGACCAGGCGCTGGCCGATGACGTCGGGGTAGCGGCGGTTGGGCGCCGTCGAGTGCGCGTAGTCGCGCACCGCCAGGCCGAAGTGGCCGGGCGCCTGCTGGCCGGGCGCTTCGGCGACGTATTCGCCGCGGCCGAGCAGCTTGACGATGGTCAGCGACAGGTCGGGAAAGCGCAGCGGGTCGGCCTGGCGGCGGCGGGCCAGGAACTGCGAGAGCGCCACGGAATCGGGATCGGCGGGCAGGCGCTCGCCGTAGCCGGCCGCCACTTCGACGATGCGCGGCCAGCGCTTGGGGGTGCGCACGACGCGCCGCATGGAGGGCAGCCCGGCGGCGGTCAGGAAGCCGGCGACGACACCGTTGGCGGCGACCATGAAGTCTTCGATCAGCTGCATGGCGCGGTTGTGGTCTTCCTGCACCAGGTCGGAGATCTGGTCTTTGTCGAAGACCGGCTGCGTCTGCAGGGTTTCCAGCTCCAGCGCGCCGTGCTGGTGGCGCAGCGCGCGCAGGCGCTGGGCGGCGGTGTCCTGCAGGCGCAGCTGCGCGTCCATGCCCGCCACCGCGGTGACGCGCGCAGGCGCCGGCCCCTTGCCTTCCAGCCAATCGCCGACGGCGTGGTAGGCCAGCTTTGCCTGGTTGCGCACCCAGGCGCGGTACACCTCGGAGTGCGACACCGTGCCGTCCTGCTCGACCACCATGTCCACCACCACGCTGAGGCGGTCCTGGTTTTCGCCCAGCGACGTGAGGTCGGTCGAAAGCTGCAGCGGCAGCATGGGGAAGATCTGGGCGGCGGTATAGACGGTGGTGGTGTTGGTGCGCGCGTGGCCGTCGATCGGCGAGCCCTTGGCGACCAGCGCGTCGACGTCGGCGACGGCGACCAGGACCCCGATGGCGTCCTTGCCGCCCTGCTTGGGGTGGGGATCGCCGACCGACAGCTGGTCCAGGTCCTTCGAGTCGTCGTTGTCGATCGAGCACCACAGGAGGCTGCGCAGGTCGCGGAAGCCCGGCGCGCCGTCCGGCGGCCGCGCCGGTCCGTGGATGGCGGCCAGCTGCGCCTTGGCGGCGTCGTCGAAGTCAGGAGCCAGGTCGCGGTCGAGCATCGCCTGGCGGGCGATGACCTGCAGGTGCTCCCTCTGGTGCGCTGGACTTTCGCTCATCGGCTCTCCACGGAAGATGTGCCCCCGGCAGACGGCGGGCGTCGGGCGGTCGCCAGAGGATATCGCACCCCGCGAGGCGGCGAGAGATCAGCATTTGCCGTAAGGCTCGTGGTTATATGCTGACGCCGCGGAGCCGGGCGGTCGGCAGGGTGGCAAGCAGCCGGGTTCGGCCGCGCTTCGCGCCCCGCGCCCCGCAGACGGCGCGGTGTGCACTCCTTAGGATGGAACCAGAGGTCTGGCAGCCGCCGCGGCGATTCCGCCGCGCCGGCGGCGGCAGGCAAGGGGACGCCCCTGGCGGCGCGTCCGCGGAGGATGGCATGGCAGGTGAAACGGAAGCGGGCAGCTGGCTGCCGATCGTGACGGAGGGACCGCTCCTGGCGCAGATCGACCAGGCGCTGGACGAATTGGCGGTGGTGCTGGCGCCGCTCGCGGGCGAAGCGCCGGCGGCAGGCGGGTCGGGTGCGAGCGCGGCGGCGGCCGCCGCGCCGACCAATGGCCGGCGGCCGGCGGATGCGGCGGCGGAAGAGGCGGCGGCGGGGGAGGGGGCGTGGCAGCTGGGCGGCGGGCCGTCGGGCGAGGCGCTCTTCTTTACCTACCTCGACCAGGCGCGGCCGGAGCGCGGCTATGACGAGCGGGCGCTGGTGCACCTGGAGGCGGTGATCGAGGCGGCGGCGCGCGAATCGCTCTTTCCCAGCCTGTACGGCGGGTTCAGCGGTGTCGCCTGGGCGTTGGAGCACCTGACCGGGCGGCTGCTGGAGGAGCCCGCGTCCGGCGCCGAGGACCCCGGCGCCGAGGTCGCGGAGGTGCTCGACGGCTACCTGCGGCAGACGCCGTGGAAGGACGACTACGACCTGATCGGCGGCCTGGTCGGCTACGGCGTGTACGCGCGCGAGCGCGCGCCGCGGCCGGGAGGCGCCGAAGCGGCGGCGAGCGTCGTCGAGCGGCTGGGCGAGCTGGCCGAGCGGCGCGACGGCGGCGTCACCTGGCACACGCCGGCGGAGCGGCTGGCGCTGCAGAAGGCGGACTACCCGGAGGGCCACTACAACCTGGGCGTGGCGCACGGCGTGCCGGGCGTCATCGGCCTGCTGGGGGAGCTGCGGGCCGCCGGCCTGGCGACGGCGGAGTCCGACCGGATGCTGGCGGACTCGGTGGCGTGGCTGTTCGGGCAGCGGCTGCCGGCGGGCACCGGCTCGGCGTTCGGCTACAACACCGTGCCGGGCGGCGCGGTGGTGCGGGAGGCGCCGTCTCGCCTGGCCTGGTGCTATGGCGACGCCGGCATCGTGCTGACGCTGATGGTCGCCGCGCGCGCCGCCGGCGAGCCGAGCTGGGAGGCGGCGGCGCTGGACATCGCGCGTGCCGCGGCGCAGCGGCCGCATGCTGAGGTGGGAGTGCTGGACGGCGGCCTGTGCCATGGGTCCGCCGGCCTGGCGCACCTGTACAACCGCCTCTACCAGGCGACGCGCGAGCCTCTCTTCAAGGCCCAGGCGATCGCCTGGCTGGAGCACCTGCTCTCCTTGCGGCAGGCGGGGGAGGGCCTTGGCGGCTGGCGCACCTGGCGGCCGTTGGGACCGATGGGCGATCCCAATCCCACTTTCGGCTGGGTGACCGACTCCGGCTTTCTGACCGGCGCCGCCGGCATCGGCCTCACCCTGCTGGGCGCGGTCAGCGCGGTCGAGCCCGCCTGGGATCGCCTGCTGCTGACCAGCGTGCCGCCGATCGCACCCTGACGGGTCGCGGCGGCCGTTTCAGGGGTTCAAGGGGTCAGGACGTGGCGGCGGCTTCGGCGGTCGCGGCGGCTTCGGCTGCCGCGGCGCCGGCTGCTGCCGGGGCGGCTTCCGCGGCGGCGTCCGGCGGGGTCGGTGCGGGGCTGTTGCGGGCGGCGCGGGCGGCGCGCGAGCGGTGGACCTGGTACAGGAAGTCGTAGAGGACCATTTCGTGGGCGCGCGCCGAGGAGCGGATGAAGCGGTTGACGTGCATGTGGGCCAGGCTGGTCGACATGTCGGCCAGGGTTCCCAGCAGGGCGCCCTGCTCCTGCAGGCGGTGGAGCTCGGCAAGGATCGGTGCCGACCTTTGCGAGCGGCGGGCGAAGACGGCCAGGGCCGGGGCGAGCGGGTTGTCGGGATCGCCCGCGGCGTCGAGCAGCGGCGCCAGCTGCGGGCGCTCGGTGCGGAACTTCTGGTCGAGCTGCACCTGCAGCGCCTTCTGCGCCTTTTCGTCGGCGTTGGCGCCGGCAAATTCGCGGTTGAAGTTGTCGCGCAGGCGCGACAGCACCTTGACCTTGGTCGCGGCGTCCAGGCCGACGTCGTCGAGCAGGGCGTTGACACCGAAGAAGGCCAGGCGCCAGCGCAGGTCGGCGCCCTCGTCGCCCTCCAGCATGTCGAGGATGTCCATCACCGCTTCGCTGTCGGCCTGGAAGAGACGCTCGACCAGGCCGATGCCGGCCGGGCCGCCGTAGCGCTCGACTTCCTGCTCGTAGGTGTCCAGCTGCAGCTTCCACATGCGGCCGTCGGCGAGCAGCGGCGCCGCGGCGGCATGCAGGGCGGGCAGCACCTGCGCGGTGAGGGCCGCGGGATCGCCGTGGAAGCGCACCCGCACGTGCCAGTCGGGATCGCCGTAGCGGATGAAAAACCAGCTGTCGATGAGCCCTGCCGGCCCCACCTGGCGCAGCAGCGGCGCCACCACGTCGCGCAGCACGCGGTCGGCGGTGGCGGTGCCGGTGTAGAGCTTGGCGTAGAGCCATTCGGAGCCCGGGGCAAACGACCGCTGCATGCCGGCGCCGGTTCCGGCGGCGGCGAGCGGCGCCGGGCGGGCGGTGGCCGGTGGCGTTGCGGGGGCTGAGGCGGCGGTGGCTGCCGTGGTGGGCTGGGCCTGCGGCTGGGGGCGCGGCAGGCGATGGTAGGGCACCACCAGCTCGGAGACGAAGCGGCCTTCGGGACCGTGCGCGACCAGCGCGTCGGGTCCCGGGAAGAGCTCGTGCAGGCGCGCCCGGTCGCGCTCTTCGACCACGTCCAGGAAGGCGTCGATCGCCAGCGTGTTGTCCAGGTCGACCAGCAGCTCGTTGTCGCCGTCGGCGAGAACCACCAGGCGCGGCAGGCGCCGCCGCGCACGCCAAGCCTGGACGGCCACGAAGCGTTGGGTGCCCTGCGCCTTGGCGAGCTGCTTGATCTCTTCTCCGGTCATCCACCAGGCGGCGCGCGACAGCACCAGCCGCCCGTTGGTGACGCGCGGCAGGAACGGCGCGCTGTCGAGCGCTCCCCAGTTCCAGCTGAAGCCGCCGACCAGCTCCTGCGCCTGGAGGGTGCACAGGAACCGATACAGACCCAGGCTGCGGGTGATGAAGTTATGGGCGCTGGTCAGGCGGGGGATGATCTCCCGTCCCAGCGCCCGCGAGGTGATCACCACCCGGTTGCCGACGACCGACACCAGCAGATCGGTGATCGGGATCTGCCGATCTTCGGGCGCGCCGGAGCGGCCCAGGTAGGGGATCTCGTAGTCGCGCATCACCGGCCGCGACAGGATGTTGCCGATCCGCCCCTGCGGCAGGTGGACGATCTCGGCAAACAGGGCGTCCGGCCGCAGCGCCTCTTCGGCGCGCAGATGAGCCCGAGTGTGCTGTTCCAGCAGCGGATCGGCGTGGCAGAAGCGCCCCAGCAGGCGGGCGCCCGAGGGCCCCGCGGCGCCGTTCATCAGCAGCTGGAAGTCGCCCGCGGCCACCGCTTCGGGCGAGGCGGCGGCCAGGAACACCACCACCTGAAAGGCGTCGGGGAGGCGGTCCGGGCGCTCCGTTCCCGCCATGCGATCGAGATCTTCGGCGGTCAGCTCCATCTGCTGGCTGTCCTGCGCCAGCGTGTCCTGGAGCTTGGCGAGCAGCGCCGCCTGGCGCAGGCTCCAGGCGACCGTGGATTCGGCGGCGGCGCCGCCCAGGGCGAGGCCGCGCAGCAGCGGCGACGCTTCGGCGCCGACTTCCGAGGTGCGCTCGAAGCCGATGCCGATCTCTTCGTCGAGCGCTTCGACCAGCGGCACCTGGCGTTCGCCGAAGCGCTCCTGGAATTCCTGCCGGAACTTTTCCAGCCCTTCGTTGCGCGACCGGCCCACCAGGCGCAGCTGCAGGTCCATGCCGCGCGCCACTTCCGCCAGCACGGCATCGTCGAGGCTGGCTTCGACGAAGGGTTTGACCATGTCGACCTGGAACAGGCGCGCCATCTCGACCGGCGTCGGCAAGGTCTCCAGGCTGGTGGCGATGGCGCGGTAGGAGTCGGGGGGGGCGCCGGGTCCCGCCGCGTCCAGCGCCGCCAGGGCGTCGCGGGCGGCGGCCAGGCGCTCCGCCGCCTGCTGCCCGGCCGGCAGGGTGGCCAGGTGCTGCACCAGGTCGTGGATCGCTTCGGGCCCGGTGACCGGCGGCGACAGGTCCGACACCAGCACCTGGGAGTCGATCAGCTCGGTGATAAAGGCGTCGGCGTCTTCGCGCGAGATCTCGAAATCCGCTTCGGCGTCGGGTTCGGCCGCGGGGGCGTCGGTGTCGGCGGGTGCAGCGGGTGCGGCGGCGGCGGCGTGCTCCGCCGTCACCAGCGCGGCGGCGAGGTCGGCGGCCAGGGCGCCGCCGCGCGCGCGTTCCAGGGTGGCCTCCAGGTAGTCGGAGGCGTCCACCGCCACCAGGTGGTGGGAGCGCACCTTCTTCTCGAGACGCGCTTCGGCATAGCGCAGGCGGCCGGCGGCGCGGTACAGGCTGGAGTTGGGGTGGAAGCGCAACGCGGCGCGCATGGCCGGATCGCGCTCCAGCTCTTCGCAGAGCGCGAACAGGTAGTCCATGTCGAGCCGGGTGTGGCGCCCGTAGGCGGCGCGCGGGGCGAGCGACAGGGCGGTGCGCGTGGCGGCGCCGGCCGGCCGCACCGCCGTCGAGCAGCCCGAGAACATGCCGAACGGGGTCGCCCGCGATGCCATGCGCAGGAAGTAGCGCACCAGGGCGCGCTCGGCCCGCTGCCCCTTCTTGCTTTCGGGGTCGCGCCGCCAGAGCTCCATGGCGTCGGCGAGCGACGGCGACGCCACGAACAGCGCTTCGCGCACTTCGGCGCGCTCCGCCAGCGCTTCGAGGCGCGTGCGCAGCATCCGGCGGTCCGCGGCGATGGCGGCGGCCAGCGCTTCGCTGTCTGCCGCCCCTGCCGCTGCCGCCGCGGGCGCGGCGAGGCCGGCGCTCCACGCTTCCACCTCCTCGAACGGCAGGAGCGGCGTGCGGAAGACGAAGAACGAGGGTCGCTCGTAGAGATCGGCGATCGATGTGCGAGTCTGCGTAGTCACGAGCCCTTAAAGATACCACGAGGCCCCGGACGTGCCCTGCTCACCGCGTCAGCGGATGCAGCGCCTCTCGCGGGTGCGAAAGGGAGCCATCACTTCGTAGGAGATGAGTGCCGCGGCAGGGGTAAAACGCGACCGCGCCGACCCGCGAAGCGAGCACGGCGCGGTCGGTGGAGCTGTCCGTTGCAGGAGGCGAGGATGCCGGCGGGCTACTCGAGCACCGTCGCGCAGTTGACGGTGTAGACGAAGTAGGAGGCGCCGCAGCCCCCGTTGTCGCCGTTGCCGCCGCCGTTGCCGCCATTGCCGCCGCAGCCGCCGCCGCCACCATTGCCGCCGTTGCCGTAGCCGCCGTGACCGTCGTCGCCGCCGCGGCCGCTGCCGCCGCCGTTGCCGTAGTCGCTGGTCTGGCTGAGGCCGCCGTTGGGCACGGAGCTGATGGCGTTGCCGGTGCTCCAACCGCCGTTGCCGTGGCCATTGCCGCCGTTGCCGCCGTTCCAACCACCGTTGCCGCCACTGCCGCCGTTGCCGCCACTGCCGCTGCCGCTCTGGGTGCAGGCCTGCGAGCCCGGGAAGAGCTGGCCGGCGCCCCACGCATCCTGCTGGTCGTTGCCGTTGTCGTCGCCATGGCCGTAGTCGTTCTGCGAGGTCGACGAGCCGACCACGGCATGGAGGGCGATGTAGAGGCTGGTGCCCGGCACCGCCGTACCCAGCGGGATGGTGAAGGTGTAGGTGGTGACCGCGGGAGAGAGGGTTTCGCGGTAGGGGAACTGGTCGACGATCGGCGCCTGGTTCTGGGTCTGCGGGATGCCCGCCAGGGTCTGGCTGACCGCGGCGTCCAGCTGGTCGATCGTGACGGTGCCGGTGGTGGCCACGGTGATGTAAAGATTGGAAATGTCGTTCGAAACCGTCACCGTCCCGTCGGTGGTCGTGCCGTTGGCAACCAGGTTCACGGTCAGCGGATTGCTGGTGCACCTGCCGAAAGCCGCGGCGCAACAGGCCAGGCCAAGGACTATTGAAATTAACAGTCGTTTCATGAGATGAATGCCTCCCACCAAGTAGCCGAGTAACAGACTGCAGGAGCTCACAGCGAGCCCCTTTTTTGAAAAGCTCCGATATTTTACAGCTAGATACGCATAGAGCGCAATATTCATATCTCCTCCGCTCGCTGCAACTTGCCGTTTTCCGCCGGGACGCTTTATATATCTGATTTTTACTATTGCGATTGATGCGCAATATTGCGCCGGTAAATACCGGTGGCGGGTATTGTGATCGGTTTCTTCAAGGCAAGGAACCGATTGCTTTACAAGCAAGAACGGGAACGGGGCGGAGCGGCGTGCGGGGTCGGGGAGTGCGGGGTGGAGCAGTGCGGGGTGGGGCAGTGTGCGGGGACCGGGGCGCGCGAGGGTGAAATCGCCGGCGCCAGGTGCCGGGGGCGCGCGGCTTGCGCCGGCGCCAGGTGCTGCGCCGGCTGCCGGCCGGCCGGTCAGAAAGTGACCGGCCGGCGCGGCGTTGGGATGGCGGTGGCGACTGGATCAGGGGGCGGCGGTATGGGGCGCCGGAGCGGGAGCGGCCGGGGCGGCGGTATGGGGCGCCGGAGCGGGAGCGGCCGGTGCGGCGGTCGGAGTCGCCGGAGCGGGGGCGGCCGGTGCGGCGGCGGGCGGCCAGCCCAGGCCGAGGTGGCCGGCGTTGAAGATGGCGTTGAACACCAGGGCGTAGTCGCCCTGCGTGTTCATGCGCCACATGGGATTGCAGGCGAAGAGCAGGACGTGCCCCTTGCCGAGCGGGCTGTCGACGACCAGGGGGGTGCCGGCGATCTCGTCGGCGCCTTCCAGCATGCCCGACAGCAGGATCTTGTCGGCCTCCTTGGGGAAGGCGAGGATGACGCGCGGCCGATCCTGGAGGCGCGGGATGAAGGGAGCGGCAAAGAGGGCGTAGCCTTCGGGCAGCAGGAAGCCCTCTTCACCCGGGCCGGGCTTGGGACGCGGCGGGGTTTCGACGAAGGGCCGCCCCTGCGGCACGTCGGGATCGGTCATCGAGCCGCGGCCGCTGACGCGCTGGTCGTTGCCGCGGCGGCGCTCGGGGGAGCCGACCTTCATCACCAGCGCCCCCGGATACTGCACCGGCACGGTTTCGTCGTAGCCGTAGCCGATCGGGCTCGCGGTATCGGCCAGGTGCGCCTGCAGGATCGAGCCGCTGGCCTTCACCTTGCTGACCCGCGATACCTCCACGTAGCGCGCCAGGCCGTATTGCGCCGCCCAGACGGCGGTGTCGCCGACGGTGATCAGCAGGCCGCCTTCCTTGACGAAGCGCTCCAGGTTCTGCACCCCGGTCAGGCCCAGGCCGGGACGCATGTCGTCGGTTTCGTCGACGCCCAGGTTGGGGGTCAGCGCCGTCTTCTTCCAGGGCAGCGGCGGCCCCGGCGGCATGCCGTTGACGATGTCCGCCGGCTCGCCGCCGGCGGGCGGGAAGACGATGACGTCGAAGCGCGAGCGCAGATCGGTCATGGCGGCGATCTTCTGCGTCGACAGGTAGGTGTAGGGCACTTTCAGGCTTTCGAAGGCGAGGCGGAACCACCCTTCGTCCTGGGTGCTCAGCCAGCTGTGCAGGATGGCGATGCGCGGCATCGGCATGGGGTGGGTCGCCGCCGGCGGCCAGGCGTCCAGGACGCGCACCTGCATGCTGCCCATGCCGGCGATCGCCTGGCGCATGCGGTCGGTGGCTTCGACCAGCACGGTGCCGGCCGGCAGGGTGCCGTGCGCATCCTTGAGCTCCGCTTCCAGGACGGCGAATTTGGCATCCGGGTAGGAGGTCCGCAGGCGCACCAGGTCGGTGTCGGCGCGGTTGGTGATGGCGATTGCGCCGCCGGCGGCCACCTGGGCGGACGGCAGCTGGCCGTTCCACGGGTGCATCGGCACCTTGAGCACGTCCTGGTTGACGATGCGCTTGCAATCGACGTTCTTGGTGTAGCCCAGGGTCCAGCCGGTGTCGTCGTAGACCGGGTCCTTGCCCTGCACGTACTGGGTGTCGAGCAGCGCGTCGGCCAGGCGGCTGTACGGTTGATCCATGCGGATGATGAAGCTGCCGGCGGCGAAGCTGAGCTGGTCCTTGTCCGCCTTGGCGGCGTCGGCCTTGGCGTCGGGTTTGGCGTCCGCGGCCTTGGCGTCGGCAGTCTTGGCGTCGGCAGTCTTGCTGTCGGCGGGTTTGGCGTCGGCGGTCTTGCTGTCGGAGGTCTTGCTGTCGGAGGTCTTGCTGTCGGCGGATTTGGCGTCGGCGGTCTTGGCGCTGGCGTCACCGGCCGCGGCGTGGTCTGCCGCCGAGTCGTTGTCGGCGTCCGATTTTTTTGGCGGCCAGCCGGCCTTCAGGCTGAAGGCCCGGTCGCTCTGCTGCACCTCGATGCCCTGGGTGCGCAGCAGGTTCAACAGGTCGCGCAGCTGCCCCAGGCGCTTCTGGTCGGCGGGGAAGACGTAGGCGGCAGGGCCCTCTTCGGTGGCCTTGGCCATCGAGCGCTGGGCCAGCGTCCAGAACATGCGCAGCAGGCGCTCGTGGTTGTCGGCCATGTACTTGAGCGCCACCAGGACGCCGCTCTGCTCGTAGTTCACATTGTTGCGCAGCGACCATTTGAGCTTGGGGTAGGGCGGATTGGGCCGGTACCATTCGCGCTCGCTGCCGTCGCGGATGACGCGGTCTTCGGTCGCCGGCACCAGGTTGCCGAAGGTTTCGTAGAAGCGGCCGATCGAGTTGTGGCCGTGGGCGACCCAGAACATGTAGTTGGGCGCCCAGCCGTCGTAGAAACCGTGCGTCCAGACGCCGATCAATCCCTTTTCGGTCAGCGTCTGGATCTCGTTGTAGGCCATGCGGTGCCACTCGTCGATGGCGATCGGATCGAGCGCCGGGTTGTAGGGGCCGGTGCCGGTCGAGATGTACAGCAGCGGCACCGATTCGTGGAGGTCGTGGACCACCATCGGGTGCCAATCGAAATAGGCCGCCAGCACGTTGCGGCTGAGGTTGAGACCCAGTCCCATGGCGTCGCGGTTGTTGTCGTGCTGGACGTAGTGTCCCCAATATGCGAGCGGCGGCAGGATCGAGCCGGCGTTGGCCTGCTGCCAGCGCACCAGGTCCACCATGCGGTCGCGGCCGTCCACTTCGAGCACCGGCGTGATCAGGGTGATCACGTTGTCGCGGATGCTCTTGATCAGCGGCGTGTCCTCGACCACCAGGCGGTAGGCCAGCTCCATGAACATTTCGGGCGAGCCGGTTTCGACCGAATGCATGGCGCCGGTCAGGTAGTACATCGGCTTGCCGGTGGCGATCAGCCGCGACGCCGCTTCTTCCGACAGCTTGCGCGGATCGGCGAGCTGGCGGGTGATGTCTTTGTAGGTGTCGAGCTTGCGAATGGTGTCCTCGTCGGCGATCGCCACCAGGATCATCTCGCGCCCTTCCTCGGACTTGCCGAGCGAGAAGACCTTGAGGCGCGGCGAGGCCGCCGCCAGCGCCCGCATGTAGCGGTGCACGTCCTCGGCATAGGTGAGGTGGTCGGGCGCGCCGGCGATGTAGCCGATGACCTTTTCGGGCGTCGGCACGGTGGTCGATGCCGGCAGGTGATCGACCAGGTCGGTCATGAATTCCGGTGCGGTGGTCGCGGCGCGAATCTTCTGCGAGTACTGCTGGTCCCATTCAGGATGTTTTTCGATCGGCTCGATGGCGGTATTGGCGGCAGTGGCGGCGGTGGCGATGCTGGCGCACACCAGCAGCGCAAGGATCGACGCGGACGAACCTTTCATGATCACCTCGGGCGGCGAAAGTTAGTGAAGATGGCGCATGCGGCGGCTATTGGAAATAGCCGCTGACGTCGAGCAGGACGTGTGCGGATTGGGTCGCGGTCGCGTTGAAAATCCCCACCGTGCCGGTGCCCGAAGAGGCCAGCGCGACGATGGCGCTGTTGGCGCGCAGCTGGCCGCTGGCAAAGTTGAGCGTGCTGGTGACAGGCACCTGCGCGTTGCCGGCGAAGAGCGTCAGGTAGCCGCCTTCGGGCGGTCCCACCACGGTCAGGTTGACCGCCAGCGCCTTGGCCGTCGCGGGGATGCCGCACTGGCCGGCGGCGACCACGATGCGCTGGCTGCCGGGCGGCAACGCCGGGCCGCCGTAGGGGCCGTCGCTGGTGCGCGTGTCGAGCAGGCGGCAGGGGGTCAGGGTGTAAAACCTGTCGTGGCCGGCGGGCGCCGTCTGCGGCGGTTGCCAGCCGAGCTGGATGACGTCGAAGTCGCTGGCGTGCAGGGTGCCGAATTCGGGGTTGAGAACGCCGTTGTCCCAGCGCGTGTCGTAGGTGCCCTGGATGTACATGTTGCTGCCGTTGTCGGCGACGATCAGGCCGTACGTTTTCATCGCCTGGAAGATCAGCTGGTCTTCCGCCGAGTAGCCCGAGATATCGACCGACGCCTTGAGGCGCAGGCGCGTGCCGAGCGGCGGCGCCGACGGGTTGGAGCCGGCGACGTGCGAGGCGGGGTAGACGTAACCGTTGCTGTCGCGCAACGTGAAACGGAAGGCGTGCCGGATCGGGCTGCTGCCAAAGGCCTCGTCATACCGGATCAGGCCCGGCATGATCGCCAGGCCGGCGGCGTCGGCGCTGGTCCAGCCCTGCGGCCGGCGGGCGTCGCTGTCCAGCTGAAAGATGGCGCCCGAGCCGGCTTCCCAATGATCGACGTTCCAATGCGCCTGGTAAAGCTCGTACAGAATGCGGTTGTCGCGGTCGACGATCAGCATGTGATAGTCGTCGCTGGTGCCGCCGCCGGCGGTGCCGCCTTCGATCCACTTGGCCTGCGTTTCGGCGGCCGGCGGGATGGGATAGCCCGCGCCGTGGCCGGGGGCGCCGGTGTCGCTCTGGTCGGGCGACAGGACAAACGTGACCGGCACCAGCGCCTGCGTGCCGGGGACGCTGATAAACGGAAATCCGTAAATATTGGGATTGCTCGGATCGTTCGGGTCGACGTCGCCGCCCAGGTCGGGATGGAGCGGCGTGTCGCTGCCGATCCAATCGATGAAGTTCGCGCTGTTGGGGTCGACAGGAGCGTTGGAGATGTTGACGTTCCACCAGTTGTCAGGTGGAAACAGCGGCAGCGGCTGGGGGAGCGGGCCGCCCACGCTGGCTGTCTGGGCGCTGGCTTGATGGCCGGGGGCGGCCAGGGAAAGGATCACTAGAACTGCCAGTGCTGCGTTCACCAGAACCTGCATGATGCGCAGGGGGCCTCCTTGACGGCGCGTTGGACGATCCGGGTCTCTGATACTGAGGCGAGTATACGCGGTTCGGCGGGGGTGGGTTTCGGTTCGTCGTCGACGGGTCTCGAAATCGGAAAACTGACTCTTCGAACTCCCTGGCCTGCTCCGGTGTCCACGAGCCGATGATCGGTGCCGTGCTTTCAGGTGGTGCGGGCTTGGAGGGAGTAGAGCTCGCCGTAGGCGGGGTGGAGGTCGGCGGCGATGCCTTGGTCCAGGCGGGCGAGGGCGGCGGCGGGGGCGGCGGGGGTTTGGTGGGGGATGGGCCAGTGGAGGGTGAGCTGGTTGATGCCTCGGCGCAGGAGGTGGGCGGGGAGGGGAAGGTGGGACTGGGTCCAGGCGGTGGTGAGGGGGAGGGTGCCGGCGGGGGCGCCGTTGAGGGTGAGGCGGGCGGTGCCGCGGCGGGGGTGGGGCGGGGTGAGGGAGCGGTGGGGGGACAGGCGGGCGGTGATGGTGAGGGCGGCGTCGCGGTCGCCTGCGCTGACCAGGCAGAGGCTGGTGGTGGGCCAGGGCGAGCGGTGGGTGGCGGGGCGTTGGACGTCGTCGAGCGGCATGACGTCGGGGTAGAAGCGCTCCAGGGGTTCCCAGAGGTAATAGGGCGGGTCCAGGAGCTCGGTCGCGGCGGGGCGGAGGGCACGGTGGGCGATGAGCTGGGACAGGGCGGCGTCGGCGGCGGGTCTGGCGTGGCGGGTGAGGGCGGCCAGGATGGCGGCGAGGAGGTCGGCGTCGAGGTGGTCCCAGCGCCAGCCGTGTTGCAGGCCCAGGGTGAAGTCGGAAGCGAGGTTGCGGCGCTGGGCTGGGGTGAGGATGGCGGGGAGCGGCGCGGCGCGGGCGGCGATGAGATCGAGCATGGCGGATTCGATGCCGGGGGCGGCGGCCAGGGCCTGGTCGCACCAGGCTTCCAGGAAGGGGGCCTTGGGTCCGACGGCGAGCAGGCGGTGGGCGCCGTGGACGGCGGCGCCCAGGCGGGCGACGGCCTCGACCGCTGCGGGGACGGCGGGCGGCGGCAGGCTGCCCAGGAGGGTCTGCCAGGGCAGGTCGGCTTCGGCAAGGCCCGAGACGCGCAGGATCTCGCTGGCGAGCGCTGCCATGGCGACGTGGATGCCTTCGGAGGTGAGGTGGCAGTAGTCCAGGAAGAGGCGGCGGCCGGGGAGCGGTGAGCCGGTGTGGGTGGCGAAGACGTGCGGCAGGTCGACGCAGGCGAAGCCGTGGCGCTGCCGGGCCCGGCGCAGCAGGTGGTGGGTGAGGGTGGTCGCCTGCGGCGCCGCCAGGAAGGCCAGCGTCGGGTAGGCCGCGGCGTCGATCTCGGCGCGCGCGGCGGCGGCGGCGGCGGGGGCGTCGCCGGCGCCTGAGCGGGCGTTGGCCAGCAGGCGCCAGGAGGTGGGCGTGACGCCGCCGTCCTGGTCGAGCATGGCGGTGGCGGTGCGCGCGGCGGCGCTCCAGGCGCCGCGTGCCAGCTGGCTCCGGGCGCGCGCCAGGCGGCGGTACCAGGCGGCGATGCCGCCTTGGGCGGTGGGCGGGGCGGGCGACCACCAGGAGATGGGCTGGCGGTTCTCCCAGCCGGTCAGGCTGACTTCGGGCACGACGACGACGACCGGCACGCCCAGGGCGCGGGCGACCTGGGCGATGCGCTCGAAGGTCGATTGGGCCAGGGTGCGCAGCCGGTCGGCGGCCAGCGCCACGGGGCCGGCGGGGCCGGCTTCGCGCCAGGCCGCGGCGTAGTCCTGGCGGGCGGCGACGGACGGGGCGTAGGGCGAGACGTCGGGGGTTTCGAGCAGGTTCCAGTTGTTGCCGGCAAACAGCACCAGGACGTCGGGCTGGATCTGGACGGCGCTTTCCAGGGTCGCGAGCAGCGAGGGGAGGGTCTCGTTGGTGCGCGCCAGGTCGATCACTTCGACGGCGTCCTGGCCGGCGACGGCGCGCAGCTGGGCTTCCAGGACGGTGGCGGGGGTCAGGTGCGGTGCGTAAAGGTAACCCGCCGCGGCCGACTCGCCGAACAGGCAGACGCGCAGCGGCATGGGCGCTCGCTTCGGACGGATCTCCCGCCGCGCCGCGAAGTGATCGCCCAGCGGCAGCGGGCGTGGGCGCACGAAGGCCAGGTCCGGTCCCGACCCCCGCGGCTGCCAGATGCTGATCGGGCGCGGCCAGCCGCCGGGCCGGCCGCCTGGCTGCGGCGCGGCTGCCGCGGCAGCCGGCGCGCCGCCCGGTGCTGGATCGGCAGGCGCTGCCGCCGGCTCGGCGGAAGGTTCCGCCGGCGGCGTGGCGGATGCCGGCGCGGGCAGCGCCAGGCCGGGTGGCGGCGGCGTCAGCATGCCGGCGCGTTGCAGCGCTCGCGCCACGCGCGCGCCTTCGGGGGTGCCCAGGAGCGCCGCCAGCGCACGGCTCGCCGCCTTGGCGGGGTCGGCCGGCGCCGCGGCGCGCGCATCCTGGGCGCCGTCGCCGTTGCCGTTGCCGGCGCCGGCGCCGGCGCGCGGCTGCGCCGCGGCTGCCGGGGCGGCGTCGTGCGCGGGGCGGTCGTCAGGCATCAGACAAAGGTGTAGAGATCGGTGGGCAGGGCGGCGCCGGGGTGGCCGGCGGCGGCGGTGTCGAAGGCGCTGCGCAGGCGCTCCTGCCAGGCGGGCAGCAGGGCGGGCCAGTCGGCGGGCAGGGACTGGCGGTCGATCAGGAAGTCTTCGAGCACCAGGGCGTCGAGGCCGGCGCGGGCCATGGTGAAGAGGGCGTCGACGGGAGTGCAGACGATGGGCTCGCCGGCGGTATTGAAAGAAGTGTTGACCAGGATCGGGCAGCCGGTGCGGCGGCCCATTTCGCGCAGCAGCGCGGCGAAGCGGGGGGCGTCGGCGTCGGCGACGGTCTGGGGGCGGGCGGAGCCGTCGACGTGGGTGATGGCGGGCAGCGCCAGGCGCGAGGTGACGGCGCAGGTTTCCAGCATGAAGGGCGACGGGTGATCCAGGTCGAAGTGCTCACCGGCGGCGCCGGCCAGGACGCTGGGCGCGAAGGGGCGGAACTCTTCGCGGCGCTTGACCAGGCGGTTGAGGCGCTGGCGCGCCGTGGGGTCGCGCGGATCGGCCAGCAGGCTGCGGGCGCCCAGCGCGCGCGGACCCATCTCCAGGGCGCCGTGGAACCAGCCGACGATCTGGCGGCGCTCCAGGCGGTCGACGACGGCGGCCAGCAGGTCGGCTTCGCGGCCGCGGAAGTCGAGCGCCGGCAGCTCGGCCGCGGCCAGCAGGTCGGCGACCTGGCCGGCGCTCCAGCGCGGGCCCAAAAACACGTGCGACAGCGGCGCCGGGCGCTGCCCCGTGAGCTCGGCCTGGGCGAGCGCGGCGGCGCCCAGGCAGCCACCCGAGTCGCCCGCCGCCGGTTGCACGAACAGGCGCCGGAAGGGGCCTTCGCGGCGGATGCGGCCGTTGGCGACGCAGTTGAGCGCCACGCCGCCGGCCATGCAGAGGTCGGTGGCGCCGGTCTGGGCGTGGAGGTAGCGCGCCTTGGCCAGCAGCAGCTCTTCGAGCACCGCTTGCAGGCTGCGCGCGACGTCGCGATGGAAGTCCTGGATCGGCTGGCCGGGGCGGCGGCGCGGCGCTCCCAGCAGGTCGGCCAGGGCCGGCGCATCCATCTGCCGGCCGCGCACGAAGTCGAAGTAGCGCAGGTCGAGGCGGAACTGCCCGCCCGGCAGGTCCTGGACCAGGCGGCGCATGGCGTCCAGGTGGCGCGGCTGGCCGTAGGGCGCCAGGCCCATCACCTTGTATTCGCCGTCGTTGACGCGAAAACCCAGGTAGGCGGTGATGGTCGAATACAGCAGGCCCAGGGAGTGCGGAAAGTCGACCTGCTCGAAGAGGTCGAGCTGGTTGCCGTGGCCGCGGCCGTAGGTGGCGGTCGCCCATTCGCCGACGCCGTCGACGGTGAGCACGGCGGCGCTGTCGAAGCCCGAATACAGATAGGCGCTGGCGGCGTGCGAGGCGTGGTGCGGATAGCAGCGCAGCGGCCCGTCGTAGCCCAGCCCTTCGCGCAGCGCCCGCTCGGGGCGGCGCGGGTCCAGCCACGGCAGGTCGGCCGGCGTGTCGGCCGGCACCCCCGCCCACAGCTGGCGGGCGAGCTTTTCGGTGGGCTGCTCGTAATAGGCGAGGCAGTCGACCTGGTGGGGGCCGATGCCGCCGGCGGCGAGGCAGTGGCGGAAGGCGCCCACCGGCAGGCGCGCGTCGTGTTTGACGCGCGAGAAGCGCTCCTCTTCGGCTGCCGCCACCAGACGGCCGTCCTGCAGCAGGCAGCAGGCCGACTCGTGAAAGAACGCGGAGATCCCGAGGATGTTCACCGGCCGCGGAGGTGGCGCCAGGGGGTGCGCGCGGCGCCGGCTTTGCTAGTACCCACTACCGGCCGCCGCCGCCGCGGTTGCCGTGCGCGGCTTCCGCCTGCTTGACGGTGCCCAGGGCGGCCAGGCGGGCCTGCGCCAGGCGGAAGGTGGAGAGCGGATCGGCGTCTTCGCCCGGCGGGCGGGTGACGCGGGCGTAGAGGCGGCGTGCTTCGTCGGGCATGCCGTAGGTTTCCGCCAGCTGGCCGAAGATGTACCAGTCGGCGGCTTCGGGCGCGCCGCGGGCGCCGGGGGGCTGCCCCGGCCGCACTTCGATGGCTTCGATCGCGACGCGGTAGCCTTCGGCGGCGCGCCCGCGCTCGACGCAGAGCGCCGCCAGGGTGTGCAGGGCGGCGGGGTCGGCGAAGCGCGACAGCTCCACCGCCTGCTGCGCGTCGGCGAACGCCTGGTCGTCGGGTTGCCCGCGCACCAGCGCCAGCCAGGCCAGGTCGTTGAGGTCGCCGGCCGTCTCCTGGCCGCCGGCCACCAGGTGGCGCAGGTAGAGCGCGGCGGCCGTCAGGTCGCCGCGGTGGGCGGCGGTGCGGGCGGCCAGGCGGAGCGCCAGCGGATCTTCGGGATGGCTGCGCAACCAGCGCTGCGCCAGCTCTTCGAGGTTGGCCAGGCGGCCCAGGCCGGCCAGCGCCCGCGCCTGGAACGCGAAGGCGCGCTGCGCGCCAGGGTGGGCGGCGGCCAGCCGGCCGGAGGCGTCGAGCAGGTCCTGGAAGCGGCCCAGGCCGCTCTGCGCCTGTGCCAGCGCCACCTCGAAGGCGGTGCGGCGGGCGGTGTCCGCCGCGGCGCCGTCGCGACAGCCTTCCAACCGCGCCAGCAGGGCCTGGCCTGGCGCGGGCGTGAGCGCCGCCGCACCGCCCGCCGCGAGGGTGGCGGCGGCGCAGCCGGCATCGGAGGGCGTGGCGGCCGTGGCGGCCGTCGTGGCTGGGGCGGCTGCCGGTTCGCAGGCCGCCCAGGGCGCCGCGCCGGTGAGTCCGGGTGCCGCGGTGTCGTCGCTGCCGCAGCCTTCCGGCCGGGTGCTCCACACGGCCAGCATGGGGATGGCCGGCAGAGCGCCGGCGGGGTCGCCGGCGTCGGCGGCGTCACGGGCACCGGCGCCGGGCGCCCTTTCGGAGGCGGCGGAGGTGGCGAAGGCGTCGTCGGCGGCGGGAGCGGCCGAGGTGGCTGCCGCTTCGGCCATGGCGCCGATCTGGGCCAGCAGCGCGGTCGGGGCGCCCGGCGGGGACGGCGCCGCGAGCGGTGCCGGGCGCTTGGCGGACGCCGCGCCCTTGCCGGTCTTGCCGCCGATGCCGCTCAAGCCGCTGCCGCGGCCGGACAGCGCGATGCCCGCGATGCCTGGAGCGCCGGCGGCTCCCGGCGGGGGATTGCGCAAGGTGGCGGCCGGCCGGCGCAGTTCTCCCACCGCCCAGTCCAGCCAGCGCCGGGCGCCGGCTTCGTCGTGGGCGGCCAGGCGCCGCAGCGCTTCGAGGCCGAGGGTATAGGGGGCGTCGCCGAGCGCCGCGACGCGGTATTCGCCGTGGTCGGGCACCAGGAACAGCGCGGTGCGCGCGACGGCGGCTCCGGCACGCGCGGTGATCTGGACGCGGTAGCCGGCGGCGTCGTCGCCGCTGATCGCGGTGTGCCAGGCGGCGGCCGCCAGGTCCTGACGCACGTCGGCGGCGAGCAGCGCGTCGTGTTGCGCCGACAGCGGCGAAGCGCCGAACGAGGCGGCCAGCTCGCGCTGCGCCGCCGGGCTCATGGCCTGGGTGAGCCCGGCGCTGAGCGCCGCGACCATGCGGTCGGTGGCGGGAGGGTCGGCCAGGGTCGCCAGCAGGAAGCGGCGCGCCGCCGCGCCGGCGCGGCTGGCGTTCGCGCTGCCGGCGTCGGCGCCGCCGGGCTGGCGACCCGCGGTCTCGATGGTTTCCGCGGCGTCGGTGGTCGCGGCGGCGTCAGCGGGGGCGCCGGCGCTGCTGGCACCGCTCGCGTTGGTGGCACCGCTGGCGTCGCTGGCGTCGGCGGCAGGGTCCGCGGCGCCGGTGCGGGTCGCCGCCGGCCGCGGCGCCTCCTGGTGGCGGCGGGCGAGCCGCAGCGCGTCGGCGCGGACCAGGTAGGCGGCGGAGTTGGGCGACAGCCGCGCGGCGCGCGCCAGCAGGGTGGCCGCCTCGCCGTAGCGGCGCAAGGCGACCAGCTCGCGGGCCGCCGTGTCGAGCGCGCCGACGCGCGCCCCAGGGTCACCGATGCGGCGCTCGGCGTCTCCCAACGCGGCGTCCGCGCCGGCGGTCGCCGCCAGCGCGACCAGGCGCTGGGCGTCGCGCGCCGGCGTGTCGTCCAGCTCGGATGCCAGGGTCACCGCTTCGGCGAAGCGGCCGGCGTGCACCAGGGCCGCCAGCAGGTTGTCGTCGTAGGCGTGCGTTTTGAGCTGGTCGCGCAGCCCCTGGTATTCGGTGATGGCGCCGGCCAGGTCGGCGTCGGCGGCGTAGCGGCGCCCCTGCGCGTCGTGCTCCAGCAGGATGGCCAGGTCGGCGCGGGTGGTTTCGTCTTCGGCGTCCAGGGACTTTGCCTTGCGGTAGGCGGCGACCGCGGCGGCGCGATCGAAGCCGGTGCCGAAGCGGCGTCCGATGCCGTCGTGCTGCAACACCCAGGCGAGGGTGCGCTGCGCCGCCGCCGAGCGCGGCTCGAGATGGGTCGCCCGCTCGGCTTCGCGGCGCGCCGCCTCGCCCAGGCCGCCGGCCAGCAGGGCGCGCGCCAGGCGGCTGTGCGGCAGCGCCTTTTTGGGCGCCGCCGCGGCTTCGCGCTGGAACTCCGCGATGGCGGCGCGGACGTTGCCGGCCGCCAGGTCGGTTTCGCCCACCTGCTCGAACTGCACCAGGATGGGCTTGGCGGCCCGCACCTGGCGCACCGCGGCGCGCAGGCTTTCGAACTCCTTGGCGCCGATGCGGCGCTTGCCGGTATCGAGGCGCAGCGTCGCCGTGACCACCCCGTCGGGCGTCGCCGCGAAGGTTTCGGTCAAGCTGGCGGTCCCCAGCTGCAGCGTCTGGCTGGGTGGCAGCGGCCGCGGCGCAAAGCCCGGCGGCGGCACCATGCGGAAGGTGGTTTCGACGACGAACGGCCGGCCGAAGTAGAAGTCGGCCACCCGCCCGGGCTCGTCCTTGCCCGCCGCGGTCAGGTCGTCGGGCAGCTGGTCGAGCAGCGCCGCCGGCAGGATGGCGACCGCCGCCGTCTTTTCATAGGTGAGGGCGCTCTTGATCTCCCGCACTTCCAGGCGCAGGCGGAAGGGCTGCGCCAGGTCCCGCGGGTCGGCGTGGTCGTACGAGGTCAGCTCCTTGGCCAGGTACGACTTGCGCACGTATTCGGAGAGCGATTCGCGCACCGTCTCGGCGTCCTCGGAGACGTAGAAGGCGCGCAGGTCGCGCTCGCTGGCGCCCCAGTAGCGGTCGCTTTCGACGGCGCGCGCCGGTCCCAGGTCGGCGAGGTAGATCTCGCGCGTCTTTTCGGCGCGGTTCTCTTCGGGCGCCGCTTCGGGGGTGCGGATCAGGGCGGTGGCGGTGGGGCTGGCGATCAGCGCCAGGCGCCCCTGGTCGTCGGTCGGCAGCTCGCCGGCGCGGGCGAAGGGGTCGGTGGGATCGATCCACACCTGGGGGCTGCCCGGCACGACGACGATCGCGTGGTTGAAGCCGCCGAAGCCCGGCAGCTCCTCTTCGATGTCCTGCTGGTCTTCGCCGGAGTTGAGCAGCGCCGCGTAGGCCGGGATGTCGAGCGCCCGCAGCGCCGCGATCAGCAGCACCGCCTTGTCCTTGCAGTCGCCAAATTTGCGCCGCAGCGTTTCAGCGGGCGAACGCGGCACGATGCCGCCCTGGCCAAGCTCGACGCCGGTGTAGCGGATGTCGCCCAGGCGCCGCAGCAGGCGGTTCATGGTGTCCATCTGCGACGGCGCGGTGCCGCCGGCGGCGCGGATCAGCGCGGTCATGTCGGCGCCGCGGATGGCGTCGTCGACGATCTGCGAGTAGCGGTGCGCGATGTCGCCCCACGAACGCCCGGTGGAGAAGGCCAGATACGGCGTGCGCGGCTGCTCCGGCGCCAGGCCCGTTTCGGGGTCGTCGGTCGCCGCCAGGTCGCGGTAGTCGAACGTCAGCCGGCGGCGCGGCGGATCGCCGGCGATCGCTTCGTCGCGCGGCGCGTTCTGCGGCAGCAGGCGCGCCGTCCAGCGCAGCGCGGCGGCGGCGGGGGCTTCGACGATGACGCGAGCGTGATGCACCGACACCGACGCCGCGACGTCGGTGACCTCCACCAGGCCGGCGTCGAAGAAGGGCGCCGTGTCGCGCACCGTCACCTGCTGCTCGACGACCACACCGGGGCCGGTCGCCGGCAGCGGCCCGCGCAGGACGCGGCCGTCGCCGAACATGTCGGGGCCGTCCTGCACCTCGCCGCTTTCGGTCAGTACGGCGGGATCGAGCGGCAGCGCCACGCCGTCCGGCGTGATGACGCGCGCCCGCACTTCGGGGCGCGCCTGGTGCCAGGGAGCCCAGCTGCGCTCGACCGTGGACCAGCTTTCGTCGGCGGCGGCGGTCAGCAGGCGGTAGACCAGGCGCTGGGTGTAGACCTCGCGGCCGGCGGCATCGAAGGAATAGTGCTGCTCGGACAGCAGCACGACGACCGGCTCGCCGTCGCGCCCTTCGAAGCGGGCGGCGGCGTGGGCGACCGCCGCCGGGTCGGCGGCAAACGGTTCGCCGTCCCAGGGTTCGATTCGCGGCGCCTTGCTGGCCGCCGCCGCGGCCGACGCCTTGCGGCGCTGCTTGTCGTGGTCGGTCGCGGCGCGCGCGGGCGCGCCGGCTGCCGCCGCCCGCGTGGCGGCTGCCCTCAGCGGTCTGACGGCTCCTCTCGACGGCCTGACGGCCGAGGCCGCTGCCGGTGCGGTCAAGGCGGTGGCGGCGGTGGTGGCGGCGGCCGACGCGGCGGTGGGAGCGGCCAGAGCGGCAAGGCCGGTGAGGGTGGTCAGGACGCCGAGCGTGGCGAGGCCGGCGAGCACGGCGGGAAGCCGCCTGGGCCGGGAGTAAATCCGCCGGGGGCGCGAAACCTGCGAGGACTGTGCACAACTCCAGCTGGTCACGCCTTCCCCCTACCGTATTCCCCCGCGTTGCCCCCCAAAAGGGTATCATGCCGGCTCCGGCGGTGGAGCAGGCTGGGCGGGTGCATGCTGCCGGCCGCGGTCGCCGGCAAGCGCGGCTGCAAGCGGCCCCGCGCGGCCCCAGCCGCGCCGCGGCTCTGGTCAATCCGTAGACGATGTGCTATTTTTTCGAGCACCGGTTTGTGAAGTGTCCCTCTCGATCCCGAGGCGGCCACGCACACTTTCCACAGGTGCGCTGTCGCCAGCCACCGCCGGTTGCAAAAGGGCCTTATCGGCCCAGGACAGGACAAGGAGAGAGGGATGGGCAGGAAGCTTTTCGTCGGCAATCTCAATTTCGATACGACCAGCGACGACCTCAAGCAGCTGTTCGCGCAGGCAGGCACGTGCGAATCGGCGCAGGTCATGACCGATCGCGCGACCGGCAGATCGCGCGGCTTCGGTTTTGTCGAGATGAGCTCCGACAGTGACGCCCAAAAGGCGATCCAGGAATTGAACGGGCGAAGCTTCCAGGGCCGCAACCTGAACGTGAACGAAGCGCGCGAACGCACGCCCGGCGCCCCGCGCCCGCCCCGCCCCCACGGTGACTTCGGCGGTGGCGGCGGCTACGGCGGCGGCGGCGGTTTTGGCGGCGGCGGCGGCTTCGACGGCGGCGGTGGTTTCGACGGCGGCGGCGGCTTCGGCGGTGGTTTTGGCGGCGGCGGCGGCGGCTTCGGTCGCGGTCCCGGCGGCCCCAAACCGCGCAAGGACGGCGGCAGCCGCCGCGGCCTGCGCGCCCGCAAGCGCAGTCTCTAGGTTTTCAGCTCAGCTTCTCAGCTCAGCTCGATCCGATCTGGCAGCCCGCCGCGGCACCCTGCGCCCACCAGCGCAGGCTTTGCCGTGTCCGCTCGATCCGATGCGGCGATCGCCGCGGCTCGCGGTCCGCGGCCCAGGCACGGCGATCGGCCAAAGGGCGACATACGTTCCGGGACCGCGCCGCCCCGTTCGGTTGCCCTCACCGGGTGATGGCGATGCCGTTGGAAGTGCGATGGAGAACCTTGACGGTGTAGGAGCCGGCGCCGTTGTCGATGAGCTGCCAGCCGGGGGCGGTCGCGAGGGTGCCGCGCCTGGGGAGGGCTTCGGCGCTGGTGGACACGACCGACGACGGCGCGAAGTCCAGGATGAGCACTTCTTCGGCTGCCGCGTCGTAGGTTCTGTAGGTGACTCTGTCCGCGGCGTAGGTGACGTCCTGGACGACGGACGTGGAGCGCAGCAGGTGGTTGCCGGTGCCGATGGCCCAGGGCGGATAGGCGCCGACTCCCGCCAGGAAGTGGCGGACGTAGTCGCCGTAGCCGTCGGAGAACCAGGATTCAAAAGAGATGTGGGGGTCGGGGCCGGTGGTGACGGAGCCGTCGGCGTTGAGCATGTAGCTGGCCCAGGCAAAGGAGCGCGCCGCCTTGTTCAGGATGGTCGAGGGCGCGGCCGCCGCCTTTTCGCTGTACATGGCGCTCACCGAGGCATAGCGGGCGGTGTGGCTTCCCATCGGGTAGTCGTAGGCGCTCTGTTCGCCGATGGCGTTGGCGCCGTACTGATCCTGGGCAAAGTTGGTCTCCACCCAGGTCAGCAGGCGCTGGGCGTCGGCCATCCAGGTGGCATCGAGCTCCGGATGCTCGATCAGGTAGCGGGCGGTCTCCATGGGAACGTATTGATTGACGTTGGTACCGGAGATTCCCCGTTTGTAGCGCGTGCCGTCCGGCAGCGGATAGGTCGGGATGTCTTCAAAGTAGCTGGCCCACTGGCCGTTGCGCATGGGGTATTCGGTGAGCCAGTTCCAGGCGATCTGCCGTGCCCTTTGCAAGAGGCGTTTGTTGCCGACGCTCAACCTGATCAATTCGTCGAACAGCCGGATGGGGCCGATGACGTCGGCGCAGTAGTCGTCGCTGGTGGCCCCCAGCAGGGGCTGGGTCGGGACCAGCGTGGCGCCGCTCAGCGCCTCGACCCGGAACGGCCATGGCGAATGCGCGGCGTCGCCCAGGCGCACGTTCCTGGCCAGGGCGAGGGCGGCCTGGCGGGCGGCGGCCAGGTAGGCCGGGTTGCCCGTCTGTTCGTAGAGCCGCAACACGCTGTAGCCCCATTCACCCACCTTGTCCGGTTCGATGTAGCCGATGCCGTCGCCGGCGCCGTTGAGCAGGCCCTCGGCCGCTCCTTGATAGATCGGAGCGCCGGGCTCGGCGCTGGCGTAGGGCACCAGCGGCCAGGCGCCCTGGTCCGCGGTGAGCCCATAGGCCAGGTCGTAATCGATCACCTGTGTCGCCAGCCCGATGGCGCCGGCGTCTCCCGAATAGGGGTAGTACGCCAGCGCGGAATCGACGATCATCGAATACAGACCGGCGGGATTGTGCTTGTAGGGTACGGGCTGAAACGGCACCGAGCCGACGATGAAATAGCTGTAGAAATAGTAAGCCGGATGCAGCTGCCCGTCGCCGCCCAGGATCGGTTGGTCGACGTCGAAGGGTTCCGCCTGCACGGCCGCCGGAACCTGCTCCAGAAACCCCCAGGCGCGCGTGATCACCTGGTCGAACCAACCGGTTTGCGGCAGCCAGCTGAGCAAGGTTCCCGAACGGTCCAGCGCCACGGGGTGCCCGTTGAGCACCGCGGACGCATCCGCGGCGTCGACAGCCGGGCCGGCGGCCGGGCTCTGCTCGCCGGCAAGCCGGGACGCGCCGCACCACGAACCGAGGCAGGCGATCAGCGCGGCGGCGCAGGTGCATCGATCGATCACGTGGCGTCTCTCCTCTGCCAAGCCGCGGTTTTTGTCGCGCCTCAAAACAGGTCGAAGATCAGGATGCGGGCGTCGAGCGGGCCGTTCTTGACCGGCAGGCGGCGGCGCGGGCGCAGGCCGATGTGTTTGCCCAGGCCCTCGCCGCCGGCCAGGACGACGGCGCGCCAGCCGCGGAACTGATGCTTGAGCAGGGTCCCCAGGGCGCGCCAGTGGCCGGCGTCGGCGGCGGCGCGCTCGCCGTACGGGGGGTTGACCACCACCAGGCCGGGCGCCGCGCCGCGGTGCGCCGGCGGCAGGCAGTCGGCGGCTTCGCCGCGCGTCAGCTGCGCCCGCCCGAGCAGGCCGGCGCGTTCCAGGTTGGCGCGCGCGGCGCGCAGCGCTTCGGCGGAGCGGTCGTTGCCGCGCAGCTGCACGCCGGACCCCGGCGCCGGCAGCGGTTCGGCGCACACCTCGGCAAAGCGGGCGGCGTCGAAGCCCGGCAGGCGCTGGAACGCCCAGCCGCCGCCGTCGCCCGCGCGCAGCTGGCCGGGCGCGGTGCCCATCGCGAACCAGGCGGCCTCGATCAGCAGCGTCGCCGAGCCGCACATCGGGTCGACCACGGCGCCGCTGCCGTCCCACTCCGCCGCCAGCACGCACGCGGCGGCCAGGGTTTCGCGCACCGGCGCCGCGGCCGACTGCAGGCGGTAGCCGCGGCGGTCCAGCGGCTCGCCCGAGGTGTCGAGCAGCAGCGTCGCGCGGTCTTCGTGCAGGCGCAGGCGCAGCTGCAGGTCCGGCGCGGTGCGGTCGACGTCGGCGCGGCGGCCCCAGCGGTCGCGCTGCCCGTCCACCAGGCCGTCCTTGGCCGACAGCGCCGCCCAGCGCACGTCGCGGATCTGCGACGCGGTGGTGGTCGCCTGGATGGCGAAGCTGCGGTCGGGATGGAAGAGCTCACCCGGATCCAGGCCGCCCGGCGCCGCCGTCAGGCCGGTCGCGGCGGCGCCCTGGGTGTGGCCGGACACCAGGGCGCGGGCTCCCGCGGCCAGTGCGGCGCCGTCGCCGGCGGCCCAGCTGGCCAGCTCGATCAGCACCCGGTTGGCGGTGCGCAGGCGCCAGTTGGCGCGCCAGCAGTCCTGCCAGCTGCCGGCGAAGCGCACGGCGCCGCGCTCGGCCTCGACCGCCGCCGCCCCCATGCCGTCCAGCTCCGCCGCCAGGATGGCTTCCAGGCCCGAGGCGCAGGTGGCGACCAGCGTCAGCGTGTCATCCACCGCCGCGCAGCTCCTTGGCGGCGCCGCGGTGGGCGTCCAGGAAGGGGAGCAGGGCGTGGAGCAGTTGGGCCGGGTGGTCCTCCATCGCCAGGTGGCCGGCACCGGGGATGCTGGCGAAGGCGGCGTCGGGCAGCAGCTGCGCCGCCTTGCGGCCGTCGGCGACGGGGATCACCCGGTCGGCTTCGCCCCAGACCACCAGGGCGGGCGTGGCGAGCGTCTCCAGTTTGACTTCGGCGGGCGGCTGGGGCGCTCCGGCGGGGCGCTCGAGCGTCGCGGTCAGGCCGTAGAAGGCGGTGGCTTCGCCCTCGACGCGCAGGCGGTCGGCGTAGGCGTCGACCAGCGCCGGGGTGACCAGCGCCGGGTCGCCGATGCTGCCCAGGAGCGACCGGCGGATGTGCTTGCGCCGCAGGGCGAACTGCACCGCCAGCGAGTCCAGCGGCCGGAACTTGGCGATGACCGTGCGGCGGTCGTTGCCGTAGGTCGGCGCCGAGCTGTCGACCAGGGCCATGGAAAGCATGCGCTCGGGGTGGCGGGAAGCAAGGAAGAGCGTGAGGCCGCCGCCGTAGGAGTGGCCGACGAACTGGGCGCGCCGGATGCCGAGCTGGTCGAGCACGGCAAGGATGAGATGCTCCTGGCCCTCGCGCGTGTAGCACCAGGGATCGTGCGGGCGCTGGGTCCAGCCGAAACCGTAGAGGTCCAGCGCCACCACGCGGTGGGTGCGCGCCAGCTCGGGCACCACCAGGCGCCACGAATAGCTGGAGGCGCCAAACCCGTGCAGCAGCACGACGGCATCGGCGGCGGCCGGTCCCGCCTGCTCGACGTAGACGGCGTTGCCGTCGACCGTCAGGTAGCTGCCGGCGGGCTGCGCGCCGCGCACCTGGGCGAAGGGGCGCAGCGACACGCAGCCGGCCAGGAGCAGCGCCGCGGCGCTCAGGAGTGTCGCGGCGGCCGGGAGCGTCGCCCGCGCCAGGAGCAGGGCGTGGGCAGCCTGGCGCGGCCGGGTTACGGCGGCGTGACGAGGTCGGGGTCGGGCGCGCACCGGCGCATCTTATACGGCGCCGGGGGCCTCCCCGGCGGCAGCCGCGGCCTCCGGCCTGTCGGCGCCTGCCTGCCGGTTCCAAGGGGCGGGGGTTTTGGAACCGATTTTCGACTGCAATTGTCACCTTCTCTACCTATCCTGGCGATCTTTGCGGTTGCGGCGGTGGAACCGCCGAGCGGCGCCATGTCGATCGTCCTCGAACAGCTGACCAAGCGCTACGCCGGGCACCCGGTGGTCAACGGCGTGTCGTTGACCGCCGCCGACGGCGAGCTGCACGTGCTGCTCGGCCCTTCGGGCAGCGGCAAGAGCACGCTGCTGCGCATGATCGCCGGCCTGGCCGACGTGGACGGCGGCCGCGTGGTGTTGCACGGGCGGGACGTGACCGATCTGCCGCCGGCGCGGCGCGGCGTCGGCTTCGTGTTCCAGAGCTACGCCCTGTTCCGCGGCATGACGGCGGCCGAAAACGTCGAGTTCGCGCTGCGCATCCGCGGCGTCAAGGCGGCCGAGCGGCGTCGCCGCCGCGACGAGCTGCTGGAGATGGTGGGGCTGACCGGCCTGGGCGGGCGCTCGCCGCGCCAGCTGTCGGGCGGCCAGCAGCAGCGCGTCGCCATCGCCCGCGCGCTGGCCCACCAGCCGGAAGTGCTGCTGCTCGACGAGCCCTTCGGCGCCCTGGACGCGCGGGTGCGCCTGGACCTGCGGCGCACGGTGCGCACGATCCAGCGCGAGCTGCGCATCACGACGCTGTTCGTCACCCACGACCAGGAGGAGGCCTTCGAGCTGGCCGACCGCGTGGCGGTGATGAATTTTGGCCGGCTGCTCGAAGAGGGGCCGCCCGACGAGCTGTACCTGCGGCCGGCGACGGAGTTCGTGGCGACCTTCCTGGGCACCGCCAACCTGATGGTGGGGGAGTGCGCGCCGGACGGCGTGCGCCTGGGGCCGGTGCACTTCCCGCTCAACACGCGCGCCGGCGAGACCCCCAGCGAGCCGCGGCGGGTGCAGGTGCTGTTCCGCCCCGAAGACGTGGCGCTGCGCGAGTCGGCCGAGGCGCTCACCCGGCTGTCGTGTCCGCCTCTGGGGCGCGCGGTGGTCGAGCAGCGCACCTTCGTCGGTTCGTACGAACGCCTGCGGCTGCGCCTGCCGCCGCTGCCCGGGGTGCGCGCCATCGCGCCGCCGGTGCCGTTCGGCAGCGACGACATCGCGGTCGAGGTGACGCGCACGCCGGACGAGGCGCGCCGCTACCCGCTGGCGACCGGCGACGCGTCGTGGGTGGGGGTGCGGCGGGTGCACGCCCTGGAGCACCCCGGCCTGCGCATGGTGCTGCTGGCCGACGGCACGCCGCCGTCGCGCGCGGCGGTGGCGCTGGGCGCCCAGCTGGCGCGCCTTTCCCACGCCCGCGTGCTGGTCTTGGGGCATCGGCCGGGGCCCGCCGGCCTGCCGCGGCTGGCGGCCGGCGCCCGCGGTGGTACCGAGCGTGCCGAGCGCGCCCAGCAGTCATCGCGCCCGGTGACGCACCCGGCGGCCCCGGCGCTCGCCGCCGGTGCGAGTGTCGGCGGCGGTGGCGCCGGCGCCGCGGACCAGGACCTGGAGCTGCTGCTGCAGCAGGTCCGCGAGACGCTCGGCAGCGGCCTGGCGGCGCTCGAAACGCGTTCGACGCCCGAGCTGCCCGCGGTGGCGGTCGCCGACGAAGAGGCGCGCCAGGGCGTCGACCTGCTGGTCGTCGGCAGCCCGGCGCGCGACGCCGGCGACATGGTGGAGCGCCTGCTGGAGGGGGGCGCCCGCAACCTGCTGCTCGCCCCCAGCCAGGCCGCCGCGACCGTCGAGCGGCTGCTGATCTGCGTCGCCATCGGCGAGCCGGGCAAGGCCGACGTGTCGTTCACCGGCCGGCTGGCGCGCCACCTGGGCGCCGAGGTGACCGTGCTGACGGTGCTTCCCGAAGCGGCGCGCGACGGCGGCGCCGAGCGCTTCCTGGCCAGCTGCGTGCGCACGCTGGGGCGCCAGGGCGTGGCCGCCACCACCCGCACGCGCGTCGGCCTGCCGACCGAGCAGATCCTGGCCGAGCGCCAGGAGGGGCGCCACGACCTGCTGGTCCTGGGCGCGCCGCTGCCGCGCGCCGACGGGCGCATCAGCCTGAGCGGCGTGATGGCCCGCCTGCTGCGTGAGGCGGCGGTGCCGGTGCTCATCGTGCGCTCGCCCGAGGCCGCCGGATGAACGCTTGCCGCGAGCTGCCGCTGCTCGCTTTTCGCCGGCCGCCGGCCGGCCATGGAGGGACGTCGATGCACCGCTTCCGCCGCTTCCGCACCCCCGTCGTCGCCAAGCTCGGGGCGATCGCCCTGTTCGCCTTTGCCCTCGGTCTCGCCGCGCCGTCCGGGCCGGCGCGGGCCGCGACCGCGGCGCCGCCCAAGGAGGTGAAGCTGCTCAACGTCTCCTACGACCCGACGCGCGAGCTCTACCAGGATTTCAACACGGCGTTCGCCCGCTACTGGAAGGCGAAGACCGGGCAGGTGGTGACGATCGAGCAGTCGCACGGCGGTTCCGGCAAGCAGGCGCGTTCGGTCATCGACGGGCTGGAAGCCGACGTGGTGACGCTCGCCCTGGCCTACGACATCGACGCGATCGCCGCCGCCGGCATGCTGCCGGCCAACTGGCAGGCGCGGCTGCCCAGCAACAGCACGCCCTACACCTCGACGATGGTGTTCCTGGTGCGCAAGGGTAATCCCAAGCAGATCCACGACTGGGACGACCTGCTGCGCCCCGGCGTGCAGATCGTCACCCCCAACCCCAAGACCTCGGGCGGGGCGCGCTGGAACTACCTGGCCGCCTGGGGCTACGCGATGAAGAAATACGGCCAGGAAGCCAAGGCGCGCGATTTCGTGACCCGCCTGTACCGCCACGTGCCGGTGCTCGACACCGGCTCGCGCGGCGCCACCGTGACGTTCGTCGAGCGCGGCATCGGCGACGTCTCGATCGCCTGGGAGAACGAGGCCTACCTGGCGATCAACCAGTTGGGCAAGGGCAAGTTCGAGATCGTCACGCCGGGGGTGAGCGTGCTCGCCGAGCCGCCGGTCGCGGTGGTGGACAAGGTCGCCGCCAAGCATCACACGACCGAGGTGGCGCAGGCCTACCTGCAGTACCTGTATTCGCCGGAAGGGCAGGAGATCGCCGCCCGCAACTTCTACCGGCCGCGGCAGGCGGCGGCCGCGGCAAAGCACCCCGGCCTGTTCCCGCACATCCAGACGTTCACCGTCGACGAGATGTTCGGCGGCTGGACCAAGGCGCAAAAGGTGCACTTTGCCGACGGCGCCCTGTTCGACCAGATCTACCAGGTCGGCCGGTGACGACGGCGGCAGGCGGCGGGCGGGCGGCGCGGCGCGGCGTGCTGCCGGGGTTCGGGCTGGCGATGGGCTTCACCGTCACCTACCTCGGGCTGATCGTGCTGATCCCGCTGGCCGCCCTGGCGCAGAAGGCGACGACGCTGACCTGGAGCCAGTTCTGGCACGTCACCAGCGGTCCGCGCGAGCTGGCGGCGTACCGGCTGAGCTTCGGCGCGGCGCTGGCGGCGGCGGTCATCAACGGCGTCTTCGGGCTGCTGCTGGCGTGGGTGCTGGAGCGCTATTCGTTCCCCGGCAAGCGCTGGATCGACGGCCTGGTGGACCTGCCGTTCGCGCTGCCCACGGCGGTGGCGGGCATCTCGCTGGCGTCGCTCTATGCGCCCGAAGGGTGGATCGGCCGCTGGCTGGCGCCGCTCGGCGTGCAGGTGGCGTTCACCCGGCTGGGCATCGTCGTGGCGCTCACCTTCGTCGGCCTGCCGTTCGTCGTGCGCACCGTGCAGCCGGTGCTGCGCGAGCTGTCGCCCGAGCTGGAGGAGGCGGCGGCGACGCTCGGCGCCAGCCGCTGGCAGACCGTGCGGCGGGTGCTGCTGCCCGAGCTGGTGCCGGCGGCCGCCACCGGCTTCGCGCTGGCGTTCGCGCGGGCGCTGGGCGAATACGGCTCGGTCATCTTCATCGCCGGCAACATGCCGATGCGCTCCGAGATCACGCCGCTGCTGATCATGATCAAGCTCGAACAGTTCGACTACGCCGGCGCCACCGCGGTGGCGCTGGTGTTCCTGACCGCGTCCTTTTCGCTGCTGCTGCTGATCAACCTGCTGTCGTGGCGGTACGCCGTGCGGACGGCGGCAGCATGAGCGACGCCGCGCCGGGTGTGGCGGCCGCCCGCCGTTCCCGCCACCTGGGCGAGCCGCGGGTGGTGCGCTGGCTGCTGATCGGCGTCGCCCTGGTGTTTCTGCTGGCGTTCCTCTTCGTGCCGCTGGCGGCGGTGTTCGTCAAGGCGTTCGCAAAGGGGGTGGCGGCGTTCGCGGCGGCGGTGGGCGATCACGACACGCTGGCGGCGATCCGGCTGACGCTCCTGACCGCGGGCATCGCGGTGCCGCTCAACCTGCTGTTCGGGCTCGCCGCCGCCTGGGCGGTGACGCATTTCCGCTTCCGCGGCAAGCAGCTGCTGGTCACCCTGATCGACCTGCCGTTCAGCGTCTCGCCGGTGGTTTCGGGCCTGATCTTCGTGCTGCTGTTCGGCGCCCGCGGACTGCTCGGTCCGTTCCTGTCCGAGCACGACGTCAAGATCATCTTTGCGCTGCCGGGGCTGGTGCTGGCGACGGTGTTCGTGACTTCGCCGCTGGTGGCGCGCGAGCTGATCCCGCTGATGCAGGCGCAGGGCGACGAGGAGGAGCGGGCGGCGCTCACCCTGGGCGCCTCGGGGTGGCAGACCTTCTGGCGCGTCAGCCTGCCCAAGATCCGCTGGGGGCTGCTCTACGGCGTGGTGCTGTGCAATGCGCGGGCGATGGGGGAATTTGGCGCCGTGTCGGTGGTGTCGGGGCACATCCGCGGCGTCACCACGACCATGCCGCTGCAGATCGAAATCCTGTACAACGACTATCAGTTTGCCGCCGCCTTCGCGGTGTCGTCGCTGCTGACCCTGCTGGCGCTGGTGACCCTGGCGGTCAAGAGCTGGGTCGAAAGGCACTCCGGCGATGGCTAGCGCTCCGCACGGCCGGGCCGGTGGCGCCCTGCCCGCGCGGTGGGTGGCGGGGCGGCGGCGGGGGTAGACTGGCCTGTCATGCGCCGCCTCAGCCTGGGCTCGCTGCTGATCCTGCTCAATGCCGGACTGGTCCTGGTGGCGGTGGTGTGGGTGGCCGCCGGCGCGGTGCGGGTGCTGCGCGAGCTGGCGGACCGGCAGGCGCTGGCGCGCGTCGACCTGGCGGCGCAGAGCGCCGCGGCGGTGATCGCGCGCGCCGGCGATGAGGTGGTGGCGTCGGCGCGCCTGGCGGCCGACCATCCCGACCTGCGCAGGATCGTGGCGGGCGGCGACCGCGCGGCGCTCGCGGCCTGGCTGGACCGCTTTCGCCGCACCAGCGAGCTGACCGGCTGCGCGCTCTTCGCCGGCGGGCAGCTGCTGGCGAGCGCCGGGCCGCCGCTGCCGTGGGAGGCGCTGCGCCGTCCCGGCGCCGGCGGGCGCGCCATGGCGAGCGGCGCCGGCGGTGGCGGCGACGGGCTGGACGGCGGTGGCGGCCTGATCCTGGGAGGTTCGGCGCCGGTTGCGGCGCTGCCGCAGGCGACGGCGGTGACGGCGCTGGCGATGGACGGCACCTTCGCGCAGCGCACCGGCGACCAGGTCGGCCTGGCGGTGGTGGTGCTCGACCGCGCCGAGGCCGAGCGGTCGGCGGCGACGGCGGCGGCGGTGCGCCAGCGGGCGCTGGCGATGCCGGTGCCCGTACCGCCGCCGGGCGGCGGCGACATGGGGGGCCGGACGGCGGTGCCGGTCGCCTCGGCGCGGGTGGAGGTGGCCGACCTGTACATCGCCGACCGGCCGCTGCTGGCGCCGTCGGGCGCGGTGGCGGGGCTGGTCGAAAGCCGGCTGCCGATGGCGACGGTGGACGGGCCGCTGGCCAGCCTCACCCGGCAGATGATGATCCTGGCGCTGGGCGTGGCAGCGGCGGCGACGCTGGCGTCGGCGGCGGCGGGGCGCTGGCTGGGGCGGCCGGTGCGCGCGCTCACGGCGTCGGCGGCGCGTCTGGGACGCGGCGACCTGACGACGCCGATCGGCCATGCGCCGGGGCTGGAGCTGGGGGCGCTGGCGGCGACGCTCGAGGAGACGCGGCGGCAGCTGCTGCGCCTGACCGCCGAGCTGCGGCAGCGCCAGGCCGAAAGCGAGGCGGTGCTGACCGGCATCGCCGAGGGGGTGATGAGCGTCGATCGCGACCGCCGCATCCGCTATCTCAACCCGCAGGCCGCGGTGCTTCTGGGCGTGCGCCAGGGGCAGGCGCTGGGACGCTTCTGCGGCGACGTCCTCAACCCCCGCGGGCCGGCGGGCGAGCGCCCGTGCGAAGACGGCTGTCCGATCGTGCACGCGCGCTTTCGCGGCGGCGCCCTTGCTACCGAAAATCTGCAGCTGCCGGGCGGCCGCCAGCGCTCGATCGTCATCACCAGCGCCGGGCCGGTCGAAGGGCGCCAGTTCCTGGTGCTGCGCGACGAAACCGACGTCGAGCTGGCGCGGCGCCAGCGCGACGCCGTGCTGGCCAACATCTCGCACGAGTTCAAGACGCCGCTTGCGGCCCAGCGCGCCTCGATCGAGCTGCTGCGCGAAAAGCTCCTGGAACGGCCGGGCGGCGCCGCGGCCGGGCCGGCGGACGCGGCGTTGGCGCCGGCCTATTGGGCGGAGACGCAGGAGCTGGTGCTGTCGCTCGAGCGCGGCGGGCTGCGTCTGACGCAGCTGATCGACAACCTGCTGGAGAGCGTGCGCATCGAATCGGGACAGGACGGCTTGCGGCGGCGCCCGGTGGCGCTCGACCAGGTGATCGAAGACGCCGTCGAGCTGACGGCGCCGCTGTTCGCCCAGCGCGGCCAGCGGGTGCGGGTCGACCTGCCGTATCCGCTGCCGGCGGTGCTGGGCGACGCGCCGCGCCTGACCCAGGTGTTCGTCAACCTGCTGGCCAACGCTCACAAGTTCGCGCCGGCGGGATCGGCGCTGGCGATCGGCGGCGAGGTGACCGCGGACCAGGTGGCGCTGTGGGTGGACGACGAAGGGCCCGGCCTGCCGGCGGCCGCCGAGTCGGGGCGCGAGCTGTTTCGCCGCTTCGTCCGCTCGCCGGAGCAGATGGGCGAGCCGGAACAGAGCGGCATGGGGCTGGGCCTGTGGATCGTGCAGTCGATCGTCGAGCGCCACGGCGGCACGGTCGAGGCGCAGCGCCGCGAACCCGGCACGCGGATGCGCGTCGCGCTGCCGCTGGCGCCGGCGGTGGCGGCGCTTTCGGCGGCTGGGGTGGGCCAGGCGGCCGGGGCGGCAGTGGCGGCAGCGCCGCCGGCACAGGAGAGCGGGGCATGAAGATCCTGATCGTGGACGACGACCGCGAGCTGGCGGGGCTGATCGCCTATGCCTTGCGCCAGGCCGGGTACATGACGGTCGAAGCGGGCGACGGCCTGGCCGCGCTCGCCGCCTTCGAGCGCGAGCAGCCCGACCTGGTGATCCTGGACCTGCAGCTGCCCAAGCTGGGCGGCCACGAGGTCTGCCGGCGCATCCGCGAGCACTCGGCGACGCCGATCATGATGCTGACCGTGCAGGGCGGCGAGGAGGACGAGGTGGCGGGGCTCGACCTGGGGGCCGACGACTACCTGACCAAGCCGTTCAGTCCGCGCGCCCTGCTGGCGCGGGTGCGCGCCCTGCTGCGCCGGGCCGGCGAGGACAAGCCGGCGCCGCTGCTCGCCGGCGACTTTGCGCTCGACCTCGAGCAGCAGTCGGTGACGGTGCGCGGCGGCCCGCCGCTGCGCCTGACGCGGCTGGAGGTGCGCCTGCTGCAGCTGCTGCTGGCCAATGCCGGCCACCCGGTGCCGGTCGAGCGCCTGCTGTCGCACGTGTGGGGCTCGCGCGGTGCCGGCGACCGCCAGCTGGTCAAGCAGCTGGTCCATCGCCTGCGCCACAAGATCGAGATCGACGCCCGCCAGCCGCGCTACCTGCAGACCGTCGCCAGCGTCGGCTATACCCTGCGCTCGCGCGGCGAAGCCGGCGAGTAGGCGGCGCCTGCTGGCCGGGGCGTCGCGGCGCCCCGGCGCCCCGCGGCGTCCGCCCGCGACAGGCCGCCTGGGGGCTGCGGCGCCAGTACCTTCTCATATTTGCATCATTCGATGTGAACTAATCGCTGTCTGCTGCGTATATTGACTATGCGGATGTCGAATGAGGTATTGTGTTGGCAGGAGATCCACAAGGAGGCAAGATGATGACGCCACGCCCGGGACACTCCGACCGCGAGGCCGGCAGCTCGACGCTGTGGGACTTGGGGCCGTTCGAGCTGCTGCTGCAGCGCAAGCTGGGGACCGCCGACAGCTTCCAAGTGCGGCCCGTGTCGCGCCTGATCGCCGCCAGCGAGGAGGATGCGACGCTGGCGGACCAGCTGTTGCGGCTGCCGCGGTCGCAGCGCCTGGCGTGCGTCGAGCGGGAGCCGGTGTACCGGCGCGAGTCGCTGGCGCGGCTGTTCGCGATGCGGTGCGAAGCGAGCCTGCACCTGGGCGCCTGCGACGCCCCCGCGGCGGAGCTGGCGGTGGCGGTGGCCGTGGCGCTGGACGTCGTGCCGGGCGGCAGCGTCGAGCGCACGGCGGCGCTGGCGTTCTGGCTGCTCGGCAAGACCAGTCTGGCGGCGCGGCGCTGGCAGGAGGCCGAAAACGCCTTCGAGATGATGCACTCCTTCGTGCCGGAGGGCGTCTCCGAGGAGCGGGCGCTGGCGCTTTGCGGCCTGGCGCAGCTGCGCTCCGACCAGGGAGCGTGGGACGACGCGATCATGCTGTTCGGCTGGGCGGCGCTGCTGTTCGCCCGCATGCAGGCGCTGGAGTCAGCCGCCGCCTGCCGCGCGCAGCAGGCCGACCTGCTGGTGGCGCTCGGGGCGCCGGACAAGGCGCGCGACTCGCTGGAGCAGGCGCTGCAAGACCTGGACTGCGCCACGGCGCCGTCGTTCGCCGCCCGCCTGCTGCTGGCGCTCGGCGGGTGCGAGGCGGCGGGCGGCCGCCTGGAAGCGGCGCGGACGGCGCTGCGGCAGGCCCGCGGGCTCTACGACCTGCCGGCGGCGCCCGGCGAGGAGGTGCAGCGCGCATGGCTGGAGGGCAGGGTTGCCGCCGCCGCGGGCGAATCCGGCGTCGCCGACCGCCTGCTCGACGGCGTGCGCCGCCAGCTGCTGACCGGCGGCAGCCTGCAGGAGGCGGCGCGGGTGACGCTCGACCAGGTGCTGCTGCGGCTGGGCAACAATCCCGGCGCCGCCGGCGATGCCGGTAATCCTGCCAGCCCGAGCGCGGTCCTCGCCGCCGAGCTCGCCGCGGCGTTTCCGCTGGCGACGGAGCACTTCGCGGCAGCGCTGGCCGAGCTCGCCGCGATCCCCGCGGAGGAGCGTGCGCGCGCCGCCGGCGAGCTGCGCCAGCGGCTGTGGCAGACCGCGCCGGAAGAGCAGGCGCGGCCGCCGCACCTGACCCCCTTGCGCGCCCTGGCCGATCGCCTGTTGCGGCGCATCGACGAGCACCAGGACCCGCTGGGCGGGGCGCGCGATCTGTAGGTTCGGGGCCTCGGTCAGCGTCGGAGCGTCGGTCAGGGCAACGCCAGCAGGTAGGCGCGGCCGTCTGTAAAGAAGCGGTCGCTGCCGGCGTCGGTGCCGCGGCCGGGGGGACCGACGGTGAGCGTTGCCAGGCGCCGCGCGCCGCTCGGCGCCAGGTCGCCGGCGATCAGGTCGCGTTCGCGATCCACGTGCAGATCGATGCGGTGGGTGAGCAGGTAGGGCGCCGCCACCAGCATGATGCCGGCGTCGTAGCTGGCGGTCGCCACCCACAGCGGCAGGTTGCCGGGGCTCACCCGCAGCCCGGTATCCCAGAGGCGGGTGTGGTGGCGGCGGCGGATCGAGCCCGATGGGTCGCCCGGCTTCTCGAAGGTGAGGTCCTGGGGCTGGCGCTCGTAGTAGGTCGGCGACGCCGGGCCGCGCGGATCGGGCCGGTTGCTGGCGACGTCCCAGAGCTCGGTCAGCACGCCGTGCACGGACTGCGGCTCGGCCTGCTGCCAGCCGGCGCGCGCGAACGCGGCGGCGAGGTGCGCCTGGTCGGCGATATAGAGCAGCGACACCGGCTCCATGGCGCCGCCCACCGCGTCTTCGGAGCGCACCGGCAGGCCGGCGGGGAAGGCGGCGGCGACCTGGGCCGCGGCGATCGGCAGCAGCGGCCGCGGCGGCCCCACCACCTTGGGCTGGGGCCGCAGGGCGGCCAGCATCGACGCGTACACGCACAGCGCCACCGCCGACGCGGCCAGCGCGCCCGCCAGCCATGGGCAGCCGTCGGCGGGGACCGGCAGGCGGTGCTCGACCGGCGGATATTTGAACAGCGCGATCAGGATGGCCAGCCAGGCGGTGGCGAGCGCCAGGCTGGCCACCGTGTCGTACGGCCAGTGCACGCCCAGGTAGATGCGCGAGATCGGCACCGACCCGATCAGCACCAGCAGCGGTGCCGCCAGCATCCAATGCCAGGGGCGGCGCGGCTCGTCGCGCAGGATCAGGTAGACCAGGAAGCCATACACCGAAGCGGCGACCAGGGTGTGGCCGGACGGGAAGCTGGAATCGTGCAGCAGCTGCGCGGCGCCCGGCGGGCGGGGTCGTTCGACCAGGCGCTTGAGGCCCAGGGAGAGCAGCTCGGCGCCGACCAGCCCGCAGCACAGCCCCAGCGCTTCGCGCCGCCTGCCGCCGGCCCAGAACAGCACCGCCACGCAGACCACCAGCGGCAGGACGAAGCTGGCGCTGGCCAGGGTGGTCACCAGCGAATAGAACCGCCACAGCACCGGCGAATGGAAGCGCTCGACGGTGTTGTGCAGGCACTGGTCGGCGACCACCAGCTTGCTGTCGTCGAGCACCCCGCGCAGCAGGTGGACAAACCAGGCGCCGGCGCCGCCGGCGAAGGCGGCCCCGAGCACCAAACGCAGCCACGAGCGGCGGGAGTCGTGCAGGTGCCGGTCCAGAAACGCCATCAGGCGCGGCGCCCGGCGACGCGCGCCGTGCAGACGCGGATGCGCCAGCAGCCGCCCCAACGACCCCCGCACCAGGTGAAACCCGCGGTGCGGCACCAGCCACGCCAGCGCCAGCAAGCCGGCGATGCTCCACACCAGCGCCCCCTTGCCCAGGACCACCGATAGAGCGTGGAGCGTCATGCGGCGGCTCTCCCGCGCGTCATGCCCTCGGCGCCCCTGAAGGCGGCCGCGACACACCGGCGGGTGCCGCGCGTCAACCGCGGCGTGGAGCGAGGCTTGCGGCCGGCTGGCGCGGCGGCCCTGGCGGTCGGGAGGGCCTTGCCGGTTGGCGTGGCGCCGGCGTGGCTCCATGCCGTGACGCACCGCGCGCACGGCGCCGTGCCTCGCAACCACCACCGCGTTCCGCCCCGGCGCTGCCATGTTTGCATGGCCGTATCGTATACGGCCGCGGCGTCACCAGGGCGGCCAGCCGCGGCACTTCCGGGTGGGCCAGCCCGAGCAGCGGCAACACCTGGGCGGCGCCGACGTCGCTGAGGTAGCCCAAGCGGCGGGCCACTTCGAGGCAAAAAGAGAGCTCGCGTAGACGGCGCTCGGCCAGCGCCAGCGCCGGCAAGCTGTCGGCGGCGACACCGGTGGCACCGGCGACGGCGGAGTGGTCGGTGCCGGGGGAGCAGGCGATTTGCACGGCCTCGGCGGCATCCAGCGCCGCGCCGCGCAGGGTGGGACCCAGCTCGACGGGATCGGCGGCCGGGAAGTGCCGCGTTTCGCGGCACAGGGCAAGGATCAGCGCATGAAACGGCGCCAAGGGCCTGGCAGTCGGCGCCGGCGGCCTGGCGATAAGGGTGGATTCGATCGAGCTTGCAGGTAGTGACAGAGCGTCCATACCCACCAGAGACGCAAAATCTCCCGCGCAGGTGCCGCGCCGCCGCCAACTCACCACGCGGCCGCTCGGCCGGCCGCCAAGCTTGGTGTGGAGGACACCAACGCGCCAGGCCGCGGATGGCCTTGGCGCGAGGCCTGGAGGGATGAGCCGCTAGCGCTGGTGACCCGCGGCGCCGCCCTGGTTGCCTTCGCCGGCGGCTTCCATCTTGCCCTTGGCGGGAGGCGGCGTCGCCGGGGCCGGAGTGACGGACGGCGGCGCTGCGACGCCGGGCGTTGCGGCGGCGGCGGGCTGCGCTGCGGCGGCGGGCTGCGCCGCGGCGGCCGGCTGGGCGGGCGGCGCGACCTGGGGTTCGGCCGGCGGCAGGGCCGGCAGCTGGACCGACGTCGCGGCTTGTGCATCGGCCGCCGACAGCGGCGCCGGGCGCGCTCCGGAGGGGACGCTTTCGGGGACCTGCTGATCGTCTTCGCCGCAGCCGGCAAGCAGCAGCAGGCCGCAGGCCAGCAGCGCCGCCAGGGCCACGGTGGTGAGGGCTCGGAAGACCGGCGCCGCCGCGCGTACCCCGCGGGACCGGGGCGCCTGGACGGACGGACGGAAACGCGCTTGCAGGTTGCGGATCATGTCTCTCCCCTGAAGAGTTGGTCGGTCGGGGCACGCCGCACGCCCCGGCGGCCGCCCGGCGTCGCGCGCCCGGCCCAGCCGCAAAATCCTGCCAAGCATGCCACACCCCGCGGCTGGGTGCTCGTGCCGCGACGCGGGAAAGTGCCGTTGCCTGCAATTTCCGGCGGCCTTGCTTCACCTCCTGAGTGGACCTCAATGCGAGGCCCGACCCAATGCCGCGATGAAATATTTATTTTTGCAAGTCTGTGATGCTTTGACTATGCTTCCTGGACTACAGCGACCTCGGAGGTGAGCGGCGAAGAAAAAGCGCCCTCAGCCACTACGGCTAGCCACGACAGTCCATGGCACCTCGCCTGGCGCCTGCCCGACACGAGGGATCCTATGCAAACTCACCGTCTCGTCAGTCTCGCACTCGTCCTGCTCGGCCTCTTGGGGACGTCCAGGGCCAATGCCAACGATTTCGCCGGCACCTACCTGGCGTCGCTCCCGACGCGGGCGGAGATCCTCCAGCTGCATGCCGACGGCACGGCGGAGATCATCTTGTCGGATCAGGTCACCGCCGGCGCGGGCGGCTTCACGTTCAGCAACAGCCTGGGTTCCTGGAAGGTCGCCGGGCCACGGCAGCTCACCGCCCGCTACCTCGACCTCGACTTCGCCGGCACGTCCTTTTCCGGCACCGCGGTGGTCGATTACGTCTATCATTTCGGGGCGGACTTCCTCACCATCGACACAAGCTGTCAAGGGAAGATCTTCGCCCCCGGCGTGGAGCCGTTCAACCCGAGCTCTGTCCCCTACGTCACGTTCGACTGTAGCTATCTCACCGGACACCCCTACCAGCGCATGCCGCTCTGAGGCCACCACGCCGCGCCGTGCCTCCGCCGGCGAAGCGTTCCAGTCGTCGATCCTGCCCAGGCGCGCCGCGGCCGGGCCGGTTCCGGCGCCGGCTGCCGTCTGGGTCAGTGGGCCAGCAACCAGCTGGCGGCGAAGAGGACGGCGGCGAGGGACATGAGCACCAGGCCCAGCCGGTCGGCGGGGGTGGCGGCGTGCAGCCAGGCGCCGGATAGGAGGAGCGCCGCGGCGGTGACGGTCCAGATGAGGCGGCGGACGATGCGCTCCAGGCGCTCGCGGGCGCGGCGGGCTTCGGCGGGCAGGGCGGCTTCGAAAGCCAGGGTGCCCTGTTCGGCGCGGGCCAGCAGCGATTCGAGGCGGCGCGGCAGGGTGAGCAGAGTGGCGGCTTGCAGGCGCAGCTCGCCGGCCAGCCGCCGCCAGTCGCGGCGCAGCTGGTCGGCGGCCAGCTGCTCGGCGAAGGGCAGGGTTTCCTCCCAGGGGTTGAAGGCGGGATCGAGCTGGGTGCTGAGGCCGGCGAGCAGGCCGACGGCGCGGCCGACGAAGAGCAGGTCCACCTGGACCTGGAAGGGCGCGGCGTAGAGCAGATCGCGGTACTCGCTCAGCAGGCTGCGGGCCTCGGCCAGGGCGACGTCGCGCAGGTCGCCGATGCGCACGCCCCAGAAGCGGTCGAACAGTGCCGCATGCATCTCCTCCAGGCGCCGCAGGTCGGCCCCCGGCAGCAGCACGCCGGCCATCATGTAGGAGCGGACGACGCGCGCGGCGTCGCGCGTGCCCAGACCGATCAGGTATTCGCGCAGGGCGCCGCGCAGGCGCTCGGGCACCTCGGCCACCATGCCGAAGTCGACGAAGACGATCTGGAACGGCCGGGCGGCCCCGGTGCGGGGAGTGGCTCCGCCGCTGCCGGCGATGGCGGCGGGCCGCTCCACCGCCTGGCCGGGCGCCGCCGGCGCTTCGCCGCCGACCGGCAGGGGGCGGATGAACAGGTTGCCCGGATGCGGATCGGCGTGCACGAAATGGTGGACGAAGATCTGGCGCATGTAGACCTGATAGAGGTCGCGCGCCACCTGGCAGCGGTCGATGCCGGCCGCGTCCAAGGCGTCGGTGGCGGAGATCTTGAGGTAGCCGACGTCTTCGAGCGTCAGGGTGTGGCGCCGGCTGTAGTCGTGGAAGACGCGCGGCACGTAGACGCGGCGGTCGCCGGCGAAGTCGCGCGCAAAGCGCTCGGCGTTGCCGGCCTCGGCGGCCAGGTCGAGCTCGCGCCGGGTGACGGTGCGGAACTCGCGGTCCAGGCGGTCCAGGTCGACGCGGCGGCGCAGCCGGCGCCACAGCTTGAGCAGGCGCACGGCGAGCGAGGTGGCGGCCAGGTCCGTTTCGACCAGCACCTCGATGCCCGGACGCAGCACCTTGACCACCACCCGCTCGCCGCCGGGCAGCACGGCGCGGTGCACCTGGGCGAGCGACGCGGCGCCGGCGGGCGTCGCCTCGAAGCTGACGAAGACCTGGCCCAGCGGGCGGCCGAAGTCCTGCTCGACCTGGGCGACGATCGCCGCCAGCGGCTCGGGCGGCACCTCGTCCTGCAGGCCCGCCAGCTCCTGGATGAGCGACGCCGGCAGCAAATCGACGCGGGTACTGAGAAACTGCCCCAGCTTGATCAGCACGCCGCCCATCTCGGCGGCGAGCGAGCGATAGCGCCGCGCGATCCGCCGGTAGCGCTCGACCGCCGGGCGCCGGAACCGCGCCAGCCCCGGCAGCGCCATCACCACGTCCCACCACAGCGCCTGCAGGAAGACGCCCGTCACGAACCGGCGCATCTTGCGGTAGCGTCGAAAATTGAGCGCCACCGGCCGCTCGCCGGTGGAGGAGGAGGCTGGGTTTGGGCTGTCGTCCACGAATCGTCGCGGTGTCCGCCGCTGCCGCACCTGGCGCCGGCAACCCGGCAGTGAGGCGCCGCGGCCTTCGTCCGCGGCCCAAAGATGAACCACCGCCGGGGTCGCGGTCAATCCCCGGCCGCACCTGCCGGCAAGCCAGAGCAGGCCTGCGCCGCGCTCGCCGGGGACGCGGTGGCCAAGGACTCTGCTCGCCCCCTCTTGGCGCGCTTCAGGCCATGTCAGCGGATCGCGACGAACCGGACCTATGGCGCACAGGTGGTATGGACGACTCCCCATCGCGCAGGTTTTTTCCGTGGCTCCAGCGACAGATTTGAAGCGGCACTGGTCGAGCTTGGCCAGCGTGTCACGGTTGATGCAGATATAGCGTGACTGAAAATCACGGTGTCGGCGGTTCAATTCCGTCCCTGGGCACCAAATAAGCCCAATAAAATCAATGATTTACGAGTAGTCGCCGGCCGAGGTGTCTTCGCTCGTTTGGCGCCAGGGCTGTCGCTGGGCTGTCGCGGATCGGGTTTCGCGAGCCCGGCCGGTCGGCCGCTGAGCAGCCCGCGACGGGGTCCAGAGTTGCCGAGAAGAGGCGCCGAGGAGCGGCGAAGGCCGTCAGCTGGCGGCACTATGGCCCGCTCGGAGGGGCGATCCCCTGATTGCGAGCTTCAGCGTGAGATTTCGACCTCGCCCGTCAGCTCCTCGGGGTCGACCTGGACCGCCGGTACCGACGCCTGGCCAAGCGTCTCCAAGAAAAGCTCCACTGGAAGGTCTGCCATCCTCGCAGCCTGAGCCAGGGTCAACTGCTCGGCCGCGAAAAGCCGGATAGCCAATGCGCGGTGCACCCCGAACGACAGCAGAAGGTCGTCGAACGGTACCGCCAGGATCACAGGCCGGCCGTGCTTCGTGATGATCGAGAGCTTGCCCTCCTCGGCACCACGCATCAGGTCGCCCGAGCGGTTGCGCAGATCGCGGATGGTGAAGATGCCGAAGGGCTCTCTCATAGGTCGATGCGAGCGGCCGCGACGAGTCTAGAATGGCGGACGGGGGCATCTTAGATCGCCGTGATCCCGACCACCTACGAGCACATCGCCCTCGACGACCAGGGTATCCCCTGGATCAGTGCGGCCAACACCAAAGTGGTCGAGCTGGTCGCCAGCGTCAAGGCGCACGGCTGGAGCCCCGAAGAGCTGGTCTTCCAGTACCCCCACCTGACCCTTGGCCAGGTGCACTCCGCGCTCGCGTACTACTGGGACCACCGCCAAGAGATTGACGCCGACCTGGCCCGCCGGGAGGACTATATCGAGCGGTTGCGGGCCGAGACGGGTGATTCCCCGGCCGTCGCCAAGCTCAGAGCCCGAGGCCAGCTCTGACCCGGCTCGGCGGTTTCTACTGCGACCACCGGGGTGAACCCGGCAGGCGATCATCCTCCCCCGTATCGATCTCCTCGCCGCGTTTGTAGACCAGCCCAACCGCCTTCCCCCCCGACTAGCTGAACGGGCAACGGTCCTTGGCCAGGGGCCTCGTCTCTTCCGACGGGGGTTTGGTCGCCGAGGCCCGCTACCGCCCGACCGTGCGTCGTCGTCGCCATGGGTCGGACTAGCTGGCTTCCCAGCGCGCGGGACAAATCGGGGCGCCCAGTACTGGGTAGTCTCCCCTGGGCGAACGGTTGCCATCATGCGCTAGTAAATCGCTAAAATAGCTGTACCCGACGCCCGTAAGTCCAATGTTGTCCATGGAATATGCCTCTGGGCCACTTGCGCGATTCTGAGCAAGCCGTGTGCTCCCCCCTCGCAGGCTCACGATAAGGCGCGTGGCGCCGGAATCTGAGGCTCGGGCGAGGGGCCATCTGGGCGCCGCGCTACCTGGTTAACCCTTGAACTTCGCGGTCTTCCGGCACCGTCGCGATCACGGGCCGGACTTGAAATGAGCCGACAGACCTTGCTGACAGCGCCGCGCCGGACGGGCGACGACGTAAGCGACTACTGGTAGACGACGGGTGACGGGGGTCACAGGACCGGTGGCCGTCAGGCTGGGGTTGTGTCGCCACCTTCGGTCGACCGTCAGCCATAGGAGAGGCACCGGTTCGATCGCCTGGCGGGGCTTACCTTGATCGCGGCCGGTGCGGTTGCCTACAGGTCGTCACCGCACCCTCCTGTTCGACTTGGGGCGCATGGACTCTCAGCCCTCCGGCCGCCCGCCATCTTCGCCGAGCTGGTCCGCAGCCTGCGCCCCGGCACCCGGCATTCCCAACGTCCAGGGCCGATCTCACCTCGGCGAAGGTTGCACCCGCTACGCGCTCAAGTCCTCAGCCAACAACGCGGGTCGCTGACGCCACGGCGCGCCCACAGCGGTACCGCCTTACAGCGGCTCGTGACTGACCTCCGGCGACCCTGGGTCCTTATCGGGAACGAAACACCGTCTTGCCCCCTTGGCAGCCCCCGACGCTCCCCATCTGTCTCGCTGAACCCGGACCTGAGGTGCGGAAGCTCAATCGAGAGCACCGCATCGTCGATGGAGGTTCAGCCGTGTCGCCGACGAAACCACTTGCCAGCACCTCTCGCACCACCGGCCCGCTGTGTGGACCCCGCTTTCTCCGGCCCGAGCAGGTTGCATCGGCTTACTCCCTTTCCCGGAAGTTTCTCGCTCACGCACGCGGACGGGGTGACGGGCCGGTCTACCGCAAGATTGGGAGGAAGCTGGTCCTCTACGCCATTGAAGACGTTGAAGCGTGGCTTGCCGCCCGACGGCGTCAATCCACGTCAGACCCAGGCCCCGCGGAAGACTAGGTCCGTACCGCGCCGAGCCTGGGCATGGTCGGAACGACAACACCTCCGCTCGTAGTCCATGGCGCTCACCGCCAGCTGGCGAACGCGCGCAACTTGGCGCATCGGGTGTGCCAGTTCCTCCGACAGGGGCATCGGGCCGAAACCTTGAGGCTTGCGCAATCCATCGCAGGTTGCGCAAGCCGCTTCAGGGTTGTTGAAGGCCACCTTGAAGGCGCATACCCCTGTTTCGGTCCCCTGTGCCCGGCCTGTGCTCTCTTGCGGCAGCGGCGTTTGTACCGCAGGCTACTTGATGTCGAAGAGAGGCTGCGAAGGGACACGCCCGAGGTGGTTGCAACTTTCTTGACGCTTACCATCAGGACCCCTCGGGGCATTGAAGGCTTCCACGGCGAGATCACCGGGTTCAAAAGAGGTGTCGCTCGGTTTGTCGCGAGCCTTGAACTTAGGGGGGCACCAGTAATGTCCGGTTAGAAGTCGAACAGAATGAGTTGGTTAGCCGCAGTGCGCAGTTCTCGCTGGGACCGGTCAGGCTGGAAAGCGCATGAAACCTCGGTTTTCTCGAAGACCGAGACCGACAAGATCTGTAGACATGTGTAGAGCGAGGCATCGAGTTGAAGCTCCTTCTTAAGGATGGCAATCAGCACGTAGGTCGCGACGGCGCACCAGATTTGCGTCTTCACGGCGTTCTCGCTGGTGCCCAGGAATCGCTTGATGCGCAGATGTTGCTTGATCCACTTGAAGAACAGCTCGACCTGCCATCGGCTCTTGTACAAGGCAGCGATCGCCAACGGTGGCAAAGTCGTGTTGTTTGTCAGGAAAACAAGCGTCTTGCCCGAAAAGGGGTCCTTGAAACGGACGCGCCGCAAATGCTCCGGGTAGGCCTTGGCCGAGTAGAAGCCATTGAGCATCACGCGCTGGTCGCAGATCACGCCAGTGGCGCGTTGCGTCTCAAACGAATACACCCGCCGGGCGGCCATTCCATGCTTGGCGCGGGTGACGAAGAAGGCTCCGGTCTGATGCATCGCATAGAGCCGCGCGAAGTCGACATAGCCGCGATCCATGACGTAGAAGGCTCCAGCCTCGACGGGCAGGATGTCGAGCACGTTCACATCGTGAAGTTTGCCGTCGCTGATGAGGATGAACGTTGGAATCGCGCCGCGCAGGTCCAGAAGCGTATGCAGCTTGACCGCCGCCCTGGTCGATTGAAACGGCGCCCAGTCGAACAGGCTCAGGCACAGATCGATGGTGGTGGAGTCGAGGGCGTAGACGCTGGTGTCGAGATCGAGGACCGAAGGCTCTTGCGCATAGAGTGCTCTGGCGCGCACGATCAGCCGCTGAGCCAGCGCCTGATAGATACGCCAGTCGCGACGCTCGAGCGCGTCGGCCAGCGTCGAGCGGGCGGGCGCTGCCTTGATTCCCATGTGGAAGAGCTTGCCTTGATTGGCAGCGAGGCAAGCCTCGATGTCGCGCAGAGACTCGCGCCAAGTGAGCTGCGCGAAGGCCATGATACGGAACAGGTCGGCGCAACTGAGGGTACGAACGCCAGCATCGCCCTTGTGTCGCTCGATGATGCGTCCGAAGGTCTTCCAGGGGACGAACTCCATCACCTGTGCGAACAGCGTCTTGCCCACGTTCATGCGTCACCTCGGATCGGTCTGACCCGAGAGCATCGCAAATCGTCTGCTCAAGATGGGGCATCGCGGTGAAGTGCGGGGAGCGTGCCTCAGGCCTCAACCGCGGTCTCGAGCCGTCGAGCTCGGAGCCGCCCTTTGCACCGGACTCCAGGTCATCCTGTACGCAAGGCCAGGAATTCAAATCGTGGACACCCATCGGAGGCCGCAAGTGCCAGTCACTGCCACGTTTGTGGCAACAGGTCGCCAAAACAACCGGACACTACTGGGGGGGCACTGCGAATCATCGAGGTCCAGCCGCGGGAAGATCAGGGGCTTGGGTTGCACTGTCACGTCGTCGCGTTGACGGACCGGCTATCGCCTACGACGGCCACCGTGCGCAGCCCGAGCCAGCTCAGTACTGAGTGGCGCACGAGTTGCCGTCTAGCCTATGCGCCGCAGGTAGATGCTCAGGTCATCGACCTCCGAGAATCGCGGAGGCTCGCCCGCCTCGGGTACTACTTGCGGAAGTCTTGGGGGGACGACTTGTCGTGCAGGCGAAGCCGGAGGATGCTTATTGACCCCGACCACGCTGCGGCTGTGGCTCTCGTTTTCAAGGGCTGCTGCCGCATGAGCGCTGCCGGGCTGATGAAGCAGGCCCTGGCCGCCGGCATTGCCGAATACCGAGCGTCAAGACCCCAGCCTTCCCTTCCGCCCCGAGCGGAGTCCGCGCCCAGGACGCCGGCGAAGGTGCCGCGCCGCGGGGCACCTCCTGCGAGGCAGCGACCCAGCACGCCGGCTCCAAGCCAGGAAGCCTCTCCACGTCCGCAGGTCTGCACGCGCTGTGCCTGCCGGTTCATCGTCAGCCGGCGCACCAAGTACTGCGGCGCGGCTTGCGCGGCTGCTGTCCGAAGAGAGAGGCAAAGAGCCTCGAACAAGGTCTATCAGGCGACTGCGAACGGGACACGGCACCACAACGAACGCCAGCGCCGGTACCGCGCACGCAAAGGAAAGTGACGGAGCAGTGTTGCCAGCTCCCATCCCTTCAATCCATATCGCCTTATGCTCGATCGCGGGATGCAGCATCCAGGTCGCGGCTGGTGTCGGCTTCACCTGGAAGAAAGGCGCTCTTCCAGCCCTTGGCACTCCCGAAATACTCCGCGATTCGGAGTCTTCGGACGTCCCGCGTGGATACCCATCCAGACCCGCACCGAGCTGCTGGCGAAGGGGATTCGGAGCCACTGGGTATCAAGGTCTTCGGTGCGTCTTCCGGTTGAAGCCGGCCACTGATTCCGACCAAGGTGGCCACCTGTTGCGACGAAACCGGCCACCGAATCCAGCGGGAAGGCGGCCACTTTGCCGGTCCGGCCGTAACAGCCGGCCAGGATCGTCGCAGTGGGTGGCCGAGCTGGTCGCGGCATGGGCCGTAAAGCATTGGCGGAGAAGCGATTGGTGAGGCTCTTTGGGCCTGGCGTCCTGGCAGATTGGACGACCAGGAGAGGCTATGCCAGCACGGAGAGTAAGCATGGGAAAGAGTCGAGAGGTCCTGCGGTTGCTGTAGGACCGAGGATTGAGCCAGCGACAAGCAGCGGCTTGCTGCGGGGTGGGCCGCGCGACGGTGTCGGCGATCGAGGCGCGAGCGCGGCGGAGCGGTCTGGACTGGAGCGGCGCCCAGGGCCTGGCGGACGCGGCGTTGGAGGAACGCCTGTATCCGCCGGCGGCAGTCGAGGTCGAGACGCGGCCGCCGGTGGACTGGTCGCAGGTCGATCGGGAGCTGCGGCGCAAAGGCATGACGCTGCAGCTGCCGAAGGGGGGAAATTAAGCCTGCGACTGGGTCCATTTTCGGCGTGCAGATGACAGGTGTGAGCGAGCGTCGGAATCCGTCGAAATCCGAGCATCAGATCGAGCCTGAGCGGTCAGCATCATCCCGCGCGTAGCGCGGCGGGTGGAGGGGGTGCGGGGGAGGAGGGGCGAGGGGGGATATGCTGAGCCGAGCTGGGTAGAGAAACGAAAACCCCGGTGGACGCCGGGGTTTTCGCGTCGTTCCGCGGCCCGCCAGCAGCGAGCCTCGGCCCAACCGAGACAGTTGGAGCCTGGCACAGGCGGGCCGCGTTCGTCCAGTCCCCCAGCGACTGGAGGCGAGGTGCCTGCGCCTGAGGTTCCGGTCCTTCATCCCCGTTTCTGCCGGCGGTGTGGTCGTCCGTTCGCGATCTGCTGCGGTTGCGACCGCGGGTATGCCTATGGTTCTCGGGCATGCAGCGAGGCCGCTCGTCGGGAGCGGCATCGGGAGGCCAAGCGGCGCAACCTGAAAACGCCTCAGGGACGGGCCAACAATGCTCGTCATCAGCGCGAGTATCGAGCGCGTCGCCGGCAGGGCGGCGGCGGTGGTCCTGGCGGGAGCGTAAGGGATCGGTCTTCCGCGGTGCGGTGCGGTCCTGAGACGCTGTGGGCGGGGCTGCCGCGGGTCCGCAGAGAGCGGAGCGCCGCCGAGTCGCCCTGGGAGAGCGCCTGTGAAGACCACAATCAGGGTTGGAGTGGCTGTGTGGTGTGCGGGGGCGGTAGTCCGTGGCTCGATCCGTTCGGAGCGCGGGGAGTAGGCCATGCTCGATGCCGGGATCGTCACCGAGATCAAACGCCTGCATTACGCCGAGCACTGGCGGATCGGCACCATCGCCGCCCAACTCGGCGTCCATCCGGATGCTGTCCGTCGGGTGGTGTCCGGCGAGCCGGGAAGCCGGCGGCCGGCGGCGCCGCGGCCGTGCCGGATCGATCCGTTTCTGCCCTTTGTGACCGAGACCCTGGAGCGCTATCCGCGTCTGTGCACCACGGTGCTGCATCGCATGCTGCGCGAGCGCGGCTTTGTCGGCGGCGTATCGCAGTTGCGGCGGGTGGTGCGTGCGCTGCGGCCTCATCGTCGCCGGGTCTTCGTGCGTCTGGCCAGTCTTCCCGGCGAAGCCGCGCAGGTCGATTGGGCCGACTTCGGCTGCGTCACCGTGGGCCGTGCCCGGCGCCGGCTGGCGGCCTTTCTCATGACGTTGGTCTACTCGCGGGCGCTCTACGTCGAGTTTTTCTTCGACCAGACGCTGGGCAATTTCTTGCTCGGCCATGTCCACGCTTTCGAGCACTTTGGCGGCGTACCGCGTCAGGTCGCGACGGATAATTTGCGGTCGGTCGTGCTGGAGCGCCATGGCAACCAAATCCGGTTTCATCCGCGCTATCTCGAACTGGCCGGTCATTACTGCTTCGAAACTCGCCCCTGCCACGTCGGCGCCAGCCAGGAAAAGGGCCGCGTCGAGCGCTCCGTGCGTTACGTACGAGATTCGTTTTTCGCCGCTCGCGGCTTTACCACCCTGGCCGATCTCAACCGCAGCGTCGGGCGTTGGATGGCCGAGGTCGCGTCGGTGCGCCGCTGGGTGGACGATGATGCTCGTGCCGTCGCCGACGTCTTTGCCGAAGACGAGCAGCGCCGCCTCCTACCGCTGCCGCGGCATTCCCTCGATACCAGTCAACGCAGTACGGTGCGCAGCGAAAAGCTCCTCTTTATCCGCTTCGACCGCAACGACTACTCCATCCCACCGACCGCGGTCGGCAAAGATTTGACCCTGCTCGCCACGGATTGCGAGGTCCGTCTGCTCGACGGCACCGTCGAGATCGCCCGCCATCGCCGGTCCTACGACCAGGCCGAGCGCCTCACCGACCCGGCTCACAGCCAAGCCCTGCTCGCCCACAAGCGCGGCGGCGTACCGACCGCCGTCGAGTCTCCCCTGCGACTCGCCGTACCCGAGGTCGCGGCCTTCTGCGATGCCGCCTTTGCCCGCTATCGGAGCGTGGCCCTGCTGACCACCGCACTGACTCGCATGCTCCATCTCTACGGAGCCACATCCCTGAGCGCCGCAATCGCGGAGGCCCTTGGGCGTCAGACGCCGACCCTCGATGCCGTCGAGTACCTGCTCGAAAGGCACCGCCGCGCCGCCCAGCGGCGCCCTCCTCTGCCCGTCGACCTGACCGACAAACCCGAGCTCGCCACCTATCATGTCCAACCCCATCCTCTCGCCGGCTACGACCAGCTCGCCCACGACGCCGCCACGGAGGATGTCGATGATTGACCTTGCCGCGCAGCTCCGCGCTCTCGGCCTCTACGCCACCGCCGCCGGACTCGACGATCTCATCGCCACGGCCAGCCAACGGCGCCTCGGGCCTCGCGCTCTGCTCGAACACATCGCCACCGCCGAAGCCGCCGACCGCGCCCGCCGCTCCCTCGAACGGCGGACTGCCAGAAGCCGACTCGGCGCCTTCAAACCCATCACCGATTTCGATTGGAGCTGGCCAAAGAAAATCGATCGCCCCCTGCTCGAACGAGCTCTTACACTCGATTTCCTCAAGGACGGCAGAAACCTCATCGTCCTCGGACCCAACGGCGTCGGCAAGACCATGCTCATCAAAAACGTCGCCTATCAGGCTGTGCTCGCCGGCTATTCCGTGCTCTTTCGAACCGCTGCCGAACTGCTCGACGACATCGACTGCGACTCCCCAGAGCTACGACGCCGCAGAATCGCCGCCTACACCACGCCCGCCCTCGTCTGCCTCGATGAAATCGGCTATCTCTCCTACGACGACCACGCCGCCGATCTCCTCTACAAGGTCATCAACCCCCGCTACGAAAAACGACGCTCTCTGCTCCTCACCACCAACCTCGCCTTCAAAGACTGGAACGCTGTCTTTCCCAACGCCACCTGTATCGTCACCCTCATCGATCGCCTCACCCATCACGCCGACGTCACCGCCATCGAAGCCGACAGCTACCGCCGACGCGAGAGCGAGGCCGAGGCCGCCGCCCGCCGCAAGCGCAAGCCATGACTCGCAACGAGTACGTCCGCTGCGTCCTGGCTCTCTTCCACAGCGCACTCCACGCCGCCCCACGCCGCAGAGCCGCCGCCGCCGACCGACGCCTCGCCGCCCAACTCTTTGATGAAGGAATTGACCTACAAACCGTCGAAGCCGCCTCGCTCCTGGCCACCGCCCGCCGTACCATCCGACCTGCCCAACTCGGGCCCCTTCCTCCGATCCGCTCCCTGGCCTACTTGCTGCCCGTCATCCGCGAGATCCAGCAACAGCCGCTCGACCCTGCCTACCTCGATTACCTACGCCGACGATTGCCGACCTCACGCTCGCTTTTCGACGGAAACTGACGCTCGGTAACAACAGGGGCCTGTTGCCGGATGAATAGACCTACCGGCCGAGCGGGAGAAATTCGCCGGCAACGTCCGTCTACATAGATAGCTAGCCACCCTCGGCAGCGAAAGAGCCCGACCCAGACCCCCTTAGCCTGGGCGCAGGGAGGTGCGGAGATGCGCCGTCAGAGTCTGGTTGGGGTCGTCCTCCTGATCGCCGCCCTCTGGGGACCGGCGAGAGCAGCGCATGCCGTGGAGGTGGCTGCGACCGATGCGACGCTGGAGCAGGAGTTCCTGGTCCTGTTCAAGCACTTTGAGAAGGCGGACTGGCAAGGATCAGTTTTCCATGTCGGACCGGGCGAGATGCCAAAGAGTTCAGGCCGCCCCCCGCTGGCGCTTGCCTGCAAGGGGGCTGGCGCGCGCGTTTTGGCGCTCTTCGACAGCACGTTTCACAACACGGCTGATCTGGGCGTGGTCTTCTGCGACACCGGGATCTTCTACCGCAGCCGCATCGCATCTCCCAAAGAGGGGGTGCTGCCTTACAATGACTTCAAGCGAGCGGACTTCCGCGCTCGCAGTGGAGTTTTCGTTGACATCGATCAGAACCATACTCTCGACGGCCCTCCCGCGCTGGCTCACCTTTTCGATGGCTTGAAGACTCTGATCGAGGTGCATGACGGCGCATCCGTCATCCCGCCGGGCAGCAAGCTGGTCAAGCCCTTCTGCGTCCTGCCACCCCAGACCGCCATCGTAACCAACGGATCGCCCCTGACGATCCACTGCAAAGAGATCTTCGTCTATGGAGTGGCCACCATCCGCTCGTTCGATCGGCCCGCCGGGTTTGGCCAGCAAGCAGGTGATGGCGGCCCCATCGATCTCGATGTCGAGACGATCTCAGGAGGGCGTCTGGAGATCCTCGACACGGGTCAAGAAGGCTACGTCGGAGCGGCTGGTCCAGCCGGAGCTCGGGGCGAACCGGGAGCTGCGGGCGCTGCGCGCAGCTTGGGGCGCACGGTGCTCTCCGGCTGTGCCTCCGGAGGGCAGGGAAGCCCTGGGCAACGGGGCGGGCCCGGAGGCGTTGGCGGGATGGGAGGGAAGGGCGGAGATGGCGGATCGGTGAGGATCACGACGAACAGCGCCACCAAAAAGCTGATCGCTGCAAAGGCATCCGGAGGTGAGGGCGGAAAGGGCGGTCCAGGAGGCCGCGGCGGCCCTGGCGGTCCTGGCGGTCAGCCAGGACCTGGCGATGCCTTTTGTGGTGGGGGTCTCCCAGGTCCTATCGGCCCCAATGGAGAAAACGGTAGCGCTGGTCCTGCTGGAGGTCAAGGGAAAAACGTTCCAATCAACTGGATACTGAAGGAGAGGGGCTAGCATGAGGACCCACATCCTTGCAGTGTCACTGATCATGGCAGCATGGATCGCGCCCACTCTGAACGCCGCATCCGTGTCCCCAGGGTTTTGTGAATCCGACTACCTGGATGCGTGCCGACAAGGCTATCAGCCTACAGTTTCGGAGTCGCTGAGAGATCAGAAGAGGCTTGACCACTACCGAGACTGCGTAGACCAGGAAGGGAACACCTGCCTGTTGATCGCCAGTCGCAGCTCCCGGGAGAACCTAATCAAATTGCTAATAAATTGCCGCGTGAATATCGAGCAGGTAGACGAGAAGGGTATGACCGCCCTGATGTGGGCCGTCACCAATGGCAATTTTTCAATCGCCAAGGTCCTCGTGAAAGAGGGTCACGCTGAGGTGGAAAACAGCAATGCGCGCGGCGACACGGCAATCAAGATTGCGCAACGAGAAGGATTTGTCGATATTGAGCACTTCCTGGAAGCAAATCGTGAGCGGTGGACAGATGCCGCAGGCCAGAGCATCTGGATCTTGATTGCATTGGGCTGCGCTGGTGGGTTCTTGTTGACGCTCTTTGAATTCTTCGAAGGCAGCAATAGCTCCGCGCCGCCAGGCGGGGGCAGGCGCTTGGTCGCGTGGTTCGGGATCCCTGCGCTCGGTGGCTTCCTCGTCTATGTCTTCGTCTTGACTGGCGCCTTGCTAACGCCTCTGTTGGCACTGGGTCTCGGTATCTCCGGCCCGGCCTTGATCCGCGCTTGGCGCATGAATCCGTTGACCTACTCGCTGGGCGACCTGTCCAAGACCCCACCGCCTCAACCTAAGCCTCCCCCTCCGTGAGGCTGCCGGTATGTCGGTGGCAGGGCTGGCCGAGGCGGGCGCCTCTGGCGTCCAGCCCGATCTTGGATCGTGGTGCGAACTGCCGGCGATTACTGCCCCCCTCCACACACAGCAACGGAGCGCGCAGGCCCTTGCGGACCGGAGTGTCAGGGATCAAACCTGAATGGCCGCGAGTCGCCGCGAGGCGCGTGTCAAGTGACGGCAATTTCTATGAGGTTAGCGATCGCGTAGTTCTACGACCCTCCTGGTTAGCTGGGCCGAAGGCCCAGGATGCGGTAGGGACCGGGGGGAAGGGTCCCGCCGCGCGCGAGCTTACGCACTTACTTGAGCATTCTTTCGAGATCTCGCAGCCGGTAAGGCCGGCCCTTGATGTTGATGACGTGGCGGCAGTGCAGGAGCCGATCCAGCAGGGCGGTCACCGTGGCGGTAGAGCTCAAGGTGATGAAAGGAATCAACGCACCACAGCTCATCAATACATGCCAAGCTTGCACCGCCGCGAGCTCATACTACATGCCGGCCGAGGCAGTCGCGATCGCCCGCCGCGTGATCCCAGATTGCAGCGGGCTCACAAGGTCGAGGCGCTGCAGCAAGTCCCAGCACACGAACGCCGGATCTCCCGGCAGCACGCGGCCGGTCAGGCTTGCCAGACGTTGCTCCAGCCAGGCCGCCCAGGCAGCTTCGTCTTCATGTACGGCGGCGGCGGTCACCATGATACCGACGAGGCTGGCGATCCCTTCCTCCGCACGGGTGCGCGGGGCGACGGCAAGAAGAGCGTTGGCCACGGCGTCGGCCAGGTCGAGATCGCGCTGCGCGACTGCGACCAGCGCCGCCTGCTCAAGGTCCTGCCAGCGCTTCTGGGAAGGTTCGCCGCCCTCGTCATCGGCGGCGAGGGATGCAGCCAAGCTCGCCCGTACCGCAGCGGGCAGCCGCCCGAGCCAGCCGTACAACAACGCTCCGGCCCAAGCGCCCTGGCTCGGGATCCCCGCCAGCTGCGCCAAAAGCACTTCTGGCAGCTCCTCTCTTGGGCGGAGATGCGCGGCGAGCGGGTCGGTTGGGAGCACCGGCCAGACAGCACGGTAGGCGGCTTGGATGTCATCGGCCCCTGGCACGCGTCTGCCCGCCGCTTGATGGGCCACGACGAGCCGCCATAGCCGGGAGAGAAGCTCCGCGCGCACATACGGTGCCGCAAGCAACCCAGGACGGACGAGGGGTTCCCGCCGGCGATCGATCATCTTGGCCCACCTGCCCACCAGCCAAAACCCGGTCTGTACGAATTCGGTAAGCGCGCCGAGATCGACTGCGCCTTGCGGCAGCATTGGGGCCATCAAAGCCGCCTCCATCCAGGCGCACATGCGCCGCCAGAACGGCGGGCGGAGGGCGCTGCCCCCAACCAGCATGAGCTTATCCAGCATGAGCTCGACGAGCAGCGCAAAGACGGCGTAGAAGTCGCCACCACAAGGGAGCGGAAATGTATCTGAGACGAGTGCCGGCAGCGCCCGATTCAGCAGCGCCGCGAAGCGGGGGTCGTGCTGGCGATGCAGGGCCACGTCCACCGCGGCCAGGAGCGAAATCGGCTCGGCCTCGGGATGGCTGGCTTCGAGAGCGTTCCACACCTCGTCGTCGTTGTACGGCGCGAGCCAGAGCCCGGGCAGGAGCTCGTCGCGTAAGGCGCCGCGAAGGCAGGTGCGGAGACCCTGCACCAAATCGCGGCGCAACAGGTCCTGCCGGTGCGCGGGCAGAGTGACCGTGAGATACGTTTCGGGATCGGCCGTGCCCGGGTCCGGGCCGTAATATCGCTCCATCAAGAGGAACGAGGGGGGAGGCAACTCGTCCAGCGGGATCTGCCGATCGGCGAGCGCTGCGCCCACCTGGTGTTCGTGCGGCACGAGCGCGTTCTCGAGAGCACTCAAGAGTTGATGGATCTCTTCGACGGTCAATTCTCGGAGATCGGCAGCCGCACGCAGTGCGGCCAGCTCTGGCGGCGCCATGCCACCGAACCGCGCGAGCACCTGGTCCAGAGCGTGCAAGCGCGCCGCGCGGTCCACCGCGAACAGATTCGTGTCAAAGAGCTGAAGGACGATCCGGTTCGGCTCGCCCTCCCCCTGGGGTAGATCGATCGCAGGGACCTCGTCGTGGAAGACCAAGCGGGCGGCCCTGCCGTCTGCGGTCGTGAGCGCCTGAGGCTCCCGAGTCACCAGGAGGCGCCGCGTAGCCTCGAAAAGGGGCTCGGGGTGGAACGCGACGAGGCCTCGCAGAACGACCACCTCCTCGGAGCGCAAGCCGAGCTCGGGCCGGAAAACGAAGTTCGCACGGAGCCAGTCGCAGACGGTCTGCGGTTGACTGTTGAAGAGATGGCGTGCGAAAAGCGCGGCATGCTCCATCGGCTCGGAGGTCCATCGCTCGATCAGCTCGCCTGCCTGGCGGCCGAGGGCCTCGACCATTCCAGGATACTGGGCGAGGCGCGGCCGCAGCACATATGCCTCCACCCACTCGCGGTAGGCCGCCAGGCGGCCTTCGCCCATGGGAGGCAGCGGCTGGAGGAGCCCCCAGGTGTGCCGCACGAGCGCCTCGGTGGCATGCTCCGCGGTCGGTCGCGCATCGCTCAGGCCCTCATGGGGCGAGGGTGCGACATGGTGCCAGATCCAGTCGGAGACCTGGGCCGCGCGTTCGGACGGCAGGTCTGCCCTTTGCCAGAGCTCGCGGATCGCCAGAACGCTCGTCGGGTAGAGCGCTTCACCGAGGCCCCGTCTGGCGCTCTCGTGAAGCGGCGGGATCGCGCGCACCCTTGCCAGGGACTGACGAAGCGTGCGCAGTTCGGCGCTCTCGACGAGATCGCCCGCTTCCGGCCAGCGTGCGCGTGATCCCAGGGCGACCAGCTCGTCAGGCGCCAGGGGCACGAAGCAAAAGCCCGCCTCGCGCAGCCGGTGATGGATCGTCTCTTGCTCGGCGGCCGTCAGCACGCCCTGGTCGACCAGGAACTGCACCAAATCGAGAACGCAGAGGACCGGCACCGTGCGGCCCTGCTTGTCGGTAAGGCCGCGGTACCGGTTGATGGCCCGATCGTCGATGCAGATCGCGTCACAGATGCCGGTGTCCGCATCAAACTGCAGGAGTGTCGGTGGCGCGGCACCCGGCAGCTGCTGGCCGTCGATCGAGTCGCGGCGCGGCAGGAGCCGGATCTTGCCGGCCTCGATACCCGACCGGAGCGCGCCGCGGATCTGGTCGAGGGTCGCGGCAAGCAGGTCGCCATGGCGCGCGCTGTCAAGCATCCGGTTGGTGTCGGCGCGCAGCGACGGATGCACCCTGAGGTCGAGACCGGCCGCGATCATCGGCTCCAGGAGCTGGGCGTGCTGGAGATAGGTCACGGCGAGATCGTCGAGGTACAAAGGACGATCTAGCAGCGAGCCGTCGCGCGGCACAGCCCCCGGGCGGTCCTGGGTCAGCAGATAACGCTGAGCCTGCTCGTGCTGAGCGGCGTCGAGGTAGCCACGCTCGTAGAGCGCGAGTTCCAGATCGACCGTCGACCAGATGCGCTGCTCGTCGGCGCCGAGCACCGCGAGCTCCTCCATCAGGCTCGCCGGCCGGTAGATCGGCAGCGGCCGGACGACGCTGCCGCCGCTCGTGCGGGCGGCCAGGAGAAGCTGCGCGAGATCGCCGCCCACCTCGGCGGCGAGCTCGCGGAGGTCACCGGATGCTGGCTCGGCGTCGCGAAGCTGCTGCCGGTCCAGCATCTCCCGCAGCCTCTCGGCCGCGCGCACCAGCGCGGGCTGCTGGTGACGGACCTGATTGCGGTCGTTGAGGATGACGAGCAGCGTGTCGGCCGCGACACAGACCTTGGGCAGCGCGGCGAGGACTCTGTCCAAAAGCTCCAGGTAGGCGAGGACAAAGATCGACGTGATATCGAGGCCCACGACCCAGTCCGGCGGCAAAACCTGGGGCTGGCTGTGCTCCGAGAGGATCGGAACGAGGGTTCGCTGGCGTCCGTCCTGGGACTGGCGGTTCGCACGCGGTATGCCGATAAGGAGATGGGACAGCGGGACATGCAGCTCGATTGCGGCCTGATGAAGCGGTAGTTCACCGCGCAGCCAACCTTCCTCCACCCTGCGCCGGTGTTCGCGTTGCGCCGGCATCATCTGCGTAACGACAGTCCGCAGGTCCAGCGCGCGCGCCGGGCCGTCCTCGGCCGACAGCGCCAGCGCCTGCCGCGGCCATGAAGCCGTCTCCCGATCGTCGTCGCGGCCCAGCTTGAAACGCAGCCAGATCGCCGATACCAGGAGGTGCGCATCGCCTTCGTTGCGCTCCACCGCGAGCTTCGCCAGGTCCCAGGCCCGCTCGGCGGCCACATCGACCTGGGCGGCAATCGAAGCCAGTCGCATGAGGGTGGCGGGAGTGTGCCCATCGCGTCGCGGCCACTCCCGGTCAACGATCGCTGAGAAGCGCTCCCATTGCCCTCCGGCGAGGGCCAGGTTGATGTCGAGGTCGAGATCGAGGTCGTCGACCCGCTCCGCCATCAGCTGGCGATTGAGGTCGTTGGCCTCGCCGAGACGGCCGGCCCGAAAGAGCGCCCAGGCCCTGGCCGACTGGAGCTCTGGCGCCTGCTCGACGAGATCGGGATTCGCGTCCAGGAACGCCAGGATCTCGTCCGGTGCGGCGTCCCCGGAGCGTTCCATGCAGACAACCAGCTCCAAAGCGTTGCGCCGGTTCGGCAGCCGCCGGACGAGCTCGGCGACGAGTGGGTGGAGAGCAGCCCAGTCCCTGGCTTTCCTCAGATAGCGGATCAGGTTCTCGAGATCGATCAGATCTCCTGTCCGAGCGAAGTTGGCCTCGAGGCCCGGGCGCAGGTCCTCCTCACCCTCATGCTGCAGGATGCGGAGCTCGATACGCCGGATGTCGTCCTCGTCGAAGATCCCTTGCGATGCCTGGAGCTCTGCCTTGGCCCGAGCCAACTGGCCGTCTCCGAGGAGGACCTCGATGCGTGCCCCGGCCAGGCGGTCGGGCGCCAGCACATCCTGCAGGCTGGTCGCTTCCCGATCGAGATAGGCGAGCTGGTCACCAGGCGAAAGGGCCTGCTCGTTGATGAGGAATTCGGCGACGCGCTCCTCACGCGACAGCCCTCCCAGATGCGACCGGCGCTCGAGGTATCGCATCGCTTTGGCGGCATCGAACGGGATGTCGCGGGCGCGCGCCAGCGGCAGCAGCCGGACCATGCTCTCGCCTTCGCTGCTCATGCTCCGCTCCAGGTCCTGCCGCGCTGCAGCGACCACCTCGGGATCCGGGTGGGTCAGGAGAAGCCACCTCGACCAGATGCCGGCCTCCAGGGCGAGGGGAGGGAACAGATCTCGCCACAACACCTGGGTGCGCTCGAAACAAAAGCTGGCCTCGGCCCGATGCCGATCGGCCCCACCCCCTTCGAGTGTGCGCAGGCCGTGCAGGTACACGATCCCACCGAGCACCTCGCGGCGCAGCTCTGGGGACACCAGGAAGGCCACTCGCACCCGCCCCTCGATGTTCGGCAGCTCCGGGTAGTCGTCCCAAAGGTGGCGAACCCGCTCCAGGGAGGCTAAAGCATCCTCCCAACGGCCCTCTTGGGCGAGGGCCACGGCAAGCTGACGCCAACCGAATCCAGTGAGGAACTCAGGCCGCTCGCCGCCGGGCAGGGAGGCAAATCGAGCGAGGGCCTCTTCCCGACCATGGACGCGGTAGAGGACGGCAAACAGGTTGGCTCGCGCATCGGGGTCGTCGAGGTCGCGCAATGCGTGGAGCGCACCTTGGGGATCTCCACCAGCCTCAAGCAGGAGAGCGGCGAGGATGGGAGTGCCGGGCGGCAGGGCGTACCGCGCCAAGCGAGCACGGAAAGACTGCGCTTGCTCGAAGGTCGCGGCGTTGGCGTGAAACCGGGCGGCCCAATACAGGATCTCCGCCTGCTTCGCCGCGTCCGCGTGTCGGAGATCGCCAGCGGTGGCGCGGTCGACAAGGCGCACGATGTCGGAGCAGCCCTCCTCGAGGGTCGTCACGCCTCGGCGCCGCAGGATGAGGTTCAGCTCGCGGGCGGCGCGGGCCGAGTGGTCCTCTTGGATCACGCGGTCCGGCGCCGGATCGATGGGGAACAGATCCTCGATCTCCTCAGGGGAGAGCTCCTCCCGCAGCAGGCCCCAGAACGAGTCGATGCCGAGGACTCTGAAGGTGACCGCGGGGTGGCTGGCCTTGAGGCCGGCAACCGCGCTGGCGGCGAGCTTGCCGATTGCGTCCTCGGGGTAGTTGTGGACGAACGACCAGCAGCGAAGGTTGCCCTCAAGGGTCGAGTAGGCGGTTGTGAAGTTGTCTCGCAGCTTGGTTACCAGGATGCTGTCGGTTTGCTCAGTGATCCTGGCGGGTGCATAGATCTGGTACACCTCACCGGTGTTGATGACCAACCCATCGAGGCCACCGTCGCCGCTCGTCTTGCGGATACGCTGGAAGTCGCCACTTTTATGGAGTGCGCCCACCAGCCGTTCGATCAACGACTGGAACTCCTCGTGGAACAAGGATCGGAACTGATCGCGAAATCGGAGACGCTGGAGATCGAGGCGTGTCATGTCAACCGGCATGGTGGGATTGCACTACCATCGTAGCGTGGGGAATCCAGACCCGGCTCCTGGTACCAGTCCAACATGGACCACCACTGAGGGGCGGGGCGGTGTCGGGTCAGTGATCGAAACCGGTCCGCCGCCTCTCGGCTCCTTGGTCCACGATGCGGGCATCGCGCTCATAGGAATTCGCGAGGGAGTGGAGGATGGCAGCGGTTCGCGGCGAGCGGTCGAGAAAGAGCACGGCTTGTGCACGAAACGTAGCGGCGAGGGTCCGCTCCTGATCTCCCCCGTCGAACATGCCTCGGCTGGTGACACCGCGGCTGTTCAGGACGGCCGTTTTGAAGCCACTCTCCACGTCGCGACTTTGGAGCGTCTCGAGGAGATCGCGAACCTCCACGCAGGGCCACGCGCCGTCGGGGTCTGCAGGACAGCTGGCGAGCACCTGGCCGATGTGGATGTCGCCGACAGCGAGCCTCTGGAGGCGCTGCAAGTCGCGGCGACTCGCGGTAACCCAATCGACAAGAACCTGGCTGTCGAGAGCCCCGTCGTCTCGCTGACCTGGAAGGACACGCCACTTGGAGAGGAGCCGATAGGCGTTCCGGGCTAGGGCCTGCTGCTTCTCGGTTGGCTTGGCAGGCTCCAGTTCCTCGGGTGGCTCGCCTGTTCCCGAGGCCTCCTCGCGCTGGGGACGGTAAACGGTGGCCACGACTTCGACAAAAAAGCTTGGGTTTGCAGCGAGGTAGCGGCCCAGAGTCGATGTATTGGCATTGCGGCCGAGCGCTGACAGGTACGACCATTCAAGCTCGGCAAGCCGGTCTCTGGGAAACGTCGATGTCTCGAGGTAGTCGAAGAGCTGAGCGATTTCGTAGTGCGAGATAGCTTGGGCCTCGGGATCAGCTGGCGTCCGATCCAGCAACGCCGCAAGGCCTGCCGCTACGCTCTCGGCCGAGGTGAAGTCGGTGTTGTGGCGTAAGTAGAGGCTGATGATGTGCAGCGCTGACCCGGGTCGTCCTGCAGCGAGGAGCCTCGGCACGACGACGTCCAGATGGGCGAAATTGGAGCCGAGTCCAAAGATTTGAAAATGCTGCCAGAAGACACCTTCAACCTCGGCGCCCAGGCTCTCAGCGGCTTCCCAGGCGGCAGGGAAGTCATGGGTTGCTAATAACAGACGGCCTGATTGCTCGGGCGAGAGGCTACCTCCGTGCAAGAAGCTGTCGACCCAGGGCCAACCCTCGGTGCGGAAGCGCTCGTAGAGGTAGCTTGGGGCGAAGGTGGAACCCAGCGGATTGTCGGAGCCGAGTAGGGCGAGAAGCTGCGGGTCGTATCTGGTGACTTCGGCATGGGCGATTGCCCAGCCGAATATGGAAGGTTGGTGCCGATGTGATGCGAAAGTGTGGAGCTGTGGCCAGTCCGCTGCCGCAGCGATTTCCCGAACGGCCGCGATCCGCAATGTCTTGATCGCCGCGTCGTAGGCTTCCACGCCGTCGGCGTGGCGAACGTTGGGAATCTTCGGCATGGCCTGATCGAACAACCACGCAAATCGGTCGAACACCGCAATAGGCTCAAGACGCTGGACGATTCTCTCGAACTGAGAAACCTCATCCGAAGAGAGCGCCCAACTGCTGTCTGTGAACTCGCGGTGGCGAGCGACGATCGTCCGGAGCACTTCCCAAATTTGCTTCCTGCTCTCGGCGGCGAAATTCTCTTGGTCGGCCAGCGCGAGAAGCCGTGTCTTAATCTCTGCTCGCGTCTGGAAAGGAAGATTGGCGAGCTCTTCGATCAATGCGATCCATCGCTGCGGATCCGAGCCCACGTGCTCCATGAGGCGCACGCACGCCGCCTCGACTACTTGGGAGCGCTCGCTATCGGTGGGCTGGATCTGTTCTGGTTTCCAGGGGCGGAAGCGCGGAGCATAGGTGAGGTCGGCGAAATGGCCGCCACCGCAGCTGATCGCGAGCAGCAGCGGCCAGGCCACACTCTCGTGCCGCTGGCAAAGCGCATCGAGCGCTGCGATACGCCGATCCACGGTAACACTGTTCTGCGGATACCACGGGCGAAAGATGGCAATGAGACTGGCCTGCGGCCGATTGAGGAGCTTGCCGCCGGGATCAATCTTAGCCAGACGGGCAAGTACGTCAACGGCTTGGCCGAAATCGACGGGCGACCAGGCGCAGACTTCGAGTGCCCAGAGGAGACCCGTGTGGGGAGAAGATGTCTGGTCCCGATCGGAGAACATGGCTTCCAGGACGGGCGGATCGCCGGTGAGGCCGGTAATGGCGGCCTCCAGGAGAACCGACGGCGCAGCCTCGGCGAGCAAGGGTAGAACGTCATGCAGGGATGCCCAGATCCGGCAGGTCGGATCCTGGTTCGCCGCCTCGAGGATTCGCCACACCGTATCCGCTGCCCAATCCCCGGCGGTTTGTGTCGTCCCGCTTATCGTGAGGCCGACCGAGTCTCCGAGCAGCGCCAATGTTACTGCAAATCCGTGCCGGAGCTCACCCGAATAGGGCGGAGTTTTACCGTAGACCTGCGCCAGCCATCGCTCGGCAGCGGGAAGGTCGAGCGCTGGGTCACAGGCGCCGAAAACTCTGGCGGCGCTGGCCTGGAACACCTTGAGATCCTCGTTACGTAGGTCGCCTTTGAGCAGCCGCCAAGCATCGAAGGGGGAGACGAGGCCGACTGCTGGACCGAACCGTGCGAGGAGCGGGTCGCCCGGCGCTAGGAGAGCCCCTAAGCTCTCGGTAAGGGCGTCGTAGGTGTCCAGTCCGGTGAGGTCGGAAAGGACCGCCCGATCTTCGGTAGAGCTGTCAAGCCATCGGCCGGCGAGTAGAACCCGGCGAACCAGTCCGGGGACGGGGGGGCGGGCCCACTCCGGACGATACAGCTCCGGGTGGCTGGCGATGGAGCGCCGGGCCGCCTGCAGGTTGAGACGGGCCAGGGCAGCGACTTCGCCAGCGCGACCTTCTTCCAAGCCTGCGGCGATAAGCGCGTCCTGGGCTTTCTGCGCAGCGATCGGCGGTAGTTTGATCGTGAAAGGCCCGGAGTCGAGAGGCACCAGAAGATGGTGCTGCGAAGAAGAGCTGAGGTCGTCAGCGACCTCTTGGGTGGTCGGCACGAGGACGAGCGGGGCTGCGTGATCCCGCCATCGTCGCCACGCCGTGACGTCGTCGAGGAACGCGATCCTCGCGAGCAGCTGGCCGCGATCGACTCTTGACTTGCGGACACCCAGCGCGCTGATGAACGATAGGACATCGTCGCGGCTCGCTCCCTGTATCGTGGTGATCTGGCCGGGCTTCGCGAGGCGCTCCTCGATTTCCTCCACTGCCTCATTGCGGCCGGCGAGAAGGGCGTCGGGCGGGAAGGCAGGAGAGGTTGCTTCGGACCACCGAGCCCACCAGGTTTCTGCCGGGACGAGGCCATGAGGGGACAGGCCAAGGAGCTCCGAGAGCCATACGTGGGTCACGGGCGCTGCCTCAAGCCATGTTTCGATGTCGTCGAGGCCGAAGGCGCGAACGGCCCGCCACCGACCTTCGGCTTCTTTTTCTCTGGCCCACGCGGCGCGGTCCTTCCATCGCCGAAGGAGAGCTGCAACGTAGGTGCAGTCGCCTGTCGGTGTCCCGTCCGGGGTGGAGAGGCGCTTTGCATAGTCGAGGTCGGCTTTGCGCTTGACCGCCTTCTGCGTCGAAACCTCCCATAGGGAAAGGCCCGCCGGAATGAAGGCGGTGGCTTCGTTAGTCCGCACAGTGCCGTCCCAGCCTGCGTCGCCGACGCCCTCGCCAGCTGGAAAGCCCAAGCGCACTAAACCGCGCCCTGTTTCCAAAATCAGGCGACGGAGCAGCCTGGGGAAATCACCCCGCGCGGCGAGCGAGTCCGCCCACCGCAAGAGATCTGTCTGGTCGGCCAAGCCGAGTCTAGCCATGGGGGGTGGCCTTTGCAGGTGACGAACAATGGGTGAGGCCGGCGCGATCTGTCTCTGGCGAGAAAGGCGGCTCTTGGCTGCCGCTGCGCCTGGTTGGTGAGAACGGCACCGGCATGGCGGGACGATTCATCGCGAGAATTCTATCGAATGCGGTGCCATTGGGGCCATCATGCAAAGAGTAGCCGGCGCGATTTCGTCTCGGCAAGAGGTCTCTCTTTCATGTAACGCGAGCAAGGCTGCTGTGGCGGCTCAACGGGGTAGGGCGTGGCTCCCGCCTAGGTTCGTGACGCGGACAGGCAGGGTTTTTGAGCGGAGGCGGATAGCCAGGTCGTTGGCTTCGGCAAGGGTCAAGGGGCCTTCAATGACAGCGGCGCGAACTGGGGCGCTGATGAAAGGCGCGGTGAGGATCTGGTCGTCGATCACAAACGCCACGCAGACTCGCCAGGGCGAGCGAGGCATGCAGCAGGGGAGCTCACGCGGCACGTGGTTCGGGAGAACCGCCGCCTATCCTGGACCGGGTCACGCTGGAGGTGGCAGAAGCGGAGTGGGCGGCGAGCGATTGGGAGGACCTCGCTGCGGGCGGCGGCGCGCTTCCTCCGGGTTAGCTTCGACGGGCGCGCTTCGCAGCCCCCTGCGGCGGAGGCTCCGCCAGACGCACCGAGGACTGCGCCAGCTCCAGCAGGCCCCGCAGGCCGGCCCCCACCGCAAGCTCGCGCCGCGCCTCTAAGGACGGTTCGGTGTCACCATCGAGGTGGGTCTGCCGTGTCTGACCTCGCCCGATTTTTCTGGGCGAGGAGGCGCTTTCGCAGTTCTTGGTACTCCCGACGCCCCTCGATCTGGCGTCGCAGCTCCGCATGATCCCGTGCACGCAGCGCCAGGTACTCCTCGACTTCGGAGCGGTGCCGAAGGTAGTAGGCGATGACGGTGTACACGTCCGGGAGCGAGACAGGCGGGTAGTCCTGCACGATCTCCTCGGCTGTCGCTCCGCGCCGGAACGCCCCAACGACGGTATCCAGCGTGAGGCGGGTGCCCTCAATGCGGATTGCCGAGCCGTTATCGGTGAAGACCAGCGGAACGGGATCTAGTGTAGTGCGTCACACAGATGGGACCTTATTCAGTCTGAGACGTGCTCTCTTGACCTTTTCGAGGATGTCAGCAGCCTTAGCCGTCCAGATGTAGGGTTTAGGATCAGAGTTGTGCCGCTCGATCGCCCCCAGAATCGCGGATTCGAGCTGGTCGACACTGCGGAACACTCCACGGGAAATTTGCTTCTCGGTCAGGTGTCGGAAGAAGCGTTCGACCATGTTGAGCCAGGAGGCACTGGTCGGAGTGAAATGAAGGTGAAATCGCGGATGCCGAGCGATCCAGCGTAGAACGACCGCGTGCTTGTGGGTGCCATAGTTGTCGGCGATCAGGTGGATTTGCTTGGCTGCGGGTGTCTCCCGATCGATTTGTTTGAGGAACTTCAACCACTCCTGGTGGCGGTGCCTCGGCATGCAGCTACCGATGACTTTACCGTCCAGCGTACTCAAGGCCGCGAATAACGTCGTGGTGCCATTGCGCTTGTAGTCGTGCGTCATCGTGCCGCAGCGGCCCTTCTTCATCGGCAGGCCGGGTTGAGTCCGATCAAGAGCCTGGATCTGGCTCTTCTCATCGGCACACAAGACGAGGGCGTGCTCTGGCGGGTTGAGATAGAGCGCGATGACATCTTCCATTTTCTCGACAAAGCGTCGATCGTTGCTCAGCTTGAAGGTCCGCACCCGATGAGGCTTGAGGCCGTGCCGCTGCCAGACCCGGCGCACCGTCGAGGCGCTGACCCCGACCGCCTCGGCCATGCTCCGCGTGCTCCAATGAGTGCCGTCCTGCGGCGTCTCTTGCGTTGTCTTGCGCACGATCTTCCGTAGCAAGCCCTGGGACAGGCTCGGCAGGCGCCCACTTCGATGCGCGTCTTTCTCGATCCCGCTCAGGCCGAACTGGCAAAAGCGGCTCCGCCAACGTCCGACGGTATGCCGCATGATGCCAAGACTTTCGGCAATTTCCCGATTCTCCTTGCCCTCGGCGGCCAGCAAGACGATCTTCGCGCGCTGCACCAGACGCGTCGGCGTGCTGCGGCCTCGGGCATAGGCCTCCAACTGCCGCCTTTCCTCCGGCGAAACCAGAACCAACGGTGCGATCCGCATCGTCCCAATCCTCCCACAGGACGATACGTACGAACCGCATATAAGGATTCCTAATTAGGGCGCACTACACTAGCAAAGCCGGGAGGTTCATCGGCGAAAGACTTTTAACCGTTGCCTAACAAGCGCATGCCGCTATGTCTTGGACTAGCGGTCACTCAAACTTCAATCGTTCAAGGCTATCAATGAAAGCATCCTTGGACTGGAAGTCATCGATATGGAGTAATAAATGAAGCATGAACTCCCAGGCTGCCTGCATAAAGCGGCCAACTGTCTCTAGGTCTGTCGCCGGCCTCCCATGGTGCACGAATGTTGAGCGTAGATCGTAGCCGGCCCGCATGAGACGCACCAGTTCTTGCCGCTCGTCAGCCGTTCGTCGAATAGCGAACGCGACACGCTCTGCAATGTTGCCACCTATTGGCTCACTTTGGTTCCGAAGGAGCATGGATTCCAAGCCTACCGTGACAAACAGCAGCTTCTCGGATGGGTCTCTCGTTATTGAATTGCGGGAATATGTCAGCAGGGCCGCCCGGACGGCCTCTTGAAACTGCGTGAGCGACTCAGCGGCCAAAAGACGACTTAGGCGAGCGAACATTGGTTCCTCCGCCGCGATGACTTCGTTGGGCATAATCAACTGCGTCGGAGGAGGTGGCAACATTTTGCCGTTGCGCCCTGCGAATGTTCCGCCGGCATAGACGTAAGCATCGTAGCTGTCGATGTGCTCTGTCCCTAGAGGGCCACAGTAAAGGGCCATGTGTGGAGACGAGTTCGCCGGATGAACAATGCGGAGTAGGGCGACCGCGTCTTCAGCTAGATCGAAGCACTCATCTACCGCAGAGTCCCGCTCTGCTTCGGTTTCAAGAACAACAGCCGTGAGCCCTTGCAGCTTTTGGCGCCGCGCGTTAAGAACTCGCCTAGTGTCTTCAAGGCGTTCAGGAGGTGAGTGTGCCAAGAAGGGCTCAAACCAGCTGTCTAAGATTTCTCTTGTAATAACCCGGAAAGTCACGGGGCCAAAATCTACATCAGCTTCCATTAGCAAGTTAGCGATGGGAATCCAGATGCTATGTACCGCAACTTTCTTTTTGCCTTGCTCGATGAGAAATCTGCTCAATTCGCCGTCGCCCCCCTTTGAGCGCACTTCAAGCCAGCCGACCACTAACGACTGAATAGTTGCGCGCGAAAGACCCCTGAGGTGCTTCCTAATCAATGCGGTAGCGCCTGAAAATGCTGCGTAGTCTGGGCCCACAATGCCAACCGGGCCGGAGGCGCCCTCGAACACGATACTCGTCGGCTGGTTTGAGTAGAAGTCAATGTTCTGCATCCTGACCGTGCCAATGACGTTGGCTTCGGTGATGGTGTCTGTTGGCACCCGGTCAGGGTGAAACTGATACGGCCTTTCTGGCGGCTCCTTAAATGGTTTTATGAGAGTGATAAGGTGCGCGCCATGAGTATCAATGCTTGCCGCCGCACCGGGGTGTAGGCTTAGATGCGGCATAGAGAGTACCAAGAGTGGTTAGGGAGGTGAGACATAAATAGTTCTCCTTGACGATGGCGTGCAAATGCTACCACAAGAAAAGTTCATCCCTGCTCGATTCCGTTTCGCACTCGATTGAGGCCAGCCTGTAGCTGATGCCGGCGTCCACTCATAACTGTGAGCCGTTGTGCCGGCTACAGAGCAAATCTCTCCGCAATCTCTGTTTTGGCAGTGCAGAAGGCAAGCAAAGAACTTTGTAATCCATTCGGGGTCCCAGTCTCTTTCTCCGTGGCTCTCGCGCGAGTCACGCGTCTCTGCCGTCGCGAGGCTGTCCGGCTGGATGGACAGGGAATGGCGTCCACATCGCGGACAGGGCCACGGAGGGAAGCCCTCCTCGTCATACAGTCCAATCCAAAGTATTTCTTCAATGGGCATTGATGGTGTAATCTCCAGGCCCGCTCATCGGAGCGGCATTACAGAGTTCCAAGCAAGAGGCGGTCTCCGGTCCTGCGGCGATCCTGCGTTGGGGTCAATGATCGTTTCGCCAACAGCAGGCGTGTGCCGCGCGCCGCCGGTTCTCTGGAAGCTGCGTGCGCGTCCGCCGGGGGATCTCGCGGCTAGCTCTGACCTTGCCCATGCGTAGTCTGACCCCAGGCCGTCGTGCATGGGCTGTGGCTCCGCGGCCTGGATGTCTTAACTGCCTTCAACGCTGAGCGCCTTATGATGATGAATTACCGCTGCAAGATTTGTCAAGAGTGGTGCAAAACCGGTGAAATCGATCGTGCTGGCTTTCGGTCGAATGACCTTTTGTGCGAAGATCGCCTTGCCGTAGTGTTTGGCTGTGTCGAGATCATTTCCGATATGGAAGGTCTTCCCTCCAATTGCGGTCTCCTTGATCGCCGCGTCGAAAAAATCCTCGATCATCGAGGCCGTTGACTCCCCAGCGAGGGGGGTTGCGACGGTGTACAAATTTTTCAGTACGTGGATGAACGGCTCCTTGCCGGTCCACGTAGTCTTGGAAACATTCTTGACCGCGTTCCTTATGCTTTTACTGCCCGAATCATTATCATGCAGAATAATGACCGGGTTCGTGAAGCCCGGTGCCCTGAATCGCTTGAGGGCATTCCTGTACGTTTCAATGAGTTTGGCTAGCATTGAAGCTCCGCCATCGCCAAGGCCAAGAAGTCGTGCCGTGCTCGACTGGGTGTACTTGAACAATCTCACCTTCAGCTTAATTTGACCGTTGGGCATTAACTCGGCCAAGTCTGGGAACTCCGTCGCGAGGCTCCGGATAGCGTGCGTAAGATAGACATTGTCCGTCTTGCCTTCGCAAATGATGACGGGGATCTCTGGCGCGTAAAATGTGCTGTAGAGCAAGAAGTCGCGATAAACCTTGTCTCTGGAGCTGCTGCTCTCCTGTGCGGGCTTAGGGTCAGATATCTGGTTATAGACTTCGATGTTGTCAATAAAGCCGAGCATGCCGTGGAGTTCGACGAGCGAACCCGACCGCTTCTCCGCAACCGCAGGCTCTTTGTTATGTGTCACGTCTAAGATGTCGAACTTGCCAGTCGTCACAAGGCTGTGCACCATTGCGCGCACGTTGTGGCGATACTCCCAGCGCACGTTAACCTTGTCGTTGACAACGAGGCCGGTCACGTCTTGACGCGACGAGCGATACATGAGATTGGTCTTTGCGGCGTTGATCTGGAATCCTGTGCGCTCAATTACTCGTTGCAGTGCTTCGCTCGCCAGCCAAATATGAGCTTCAGCGCCGTCAGCGCCTGCCTGCACCGCGATCTCGGCTGGAGGCACTCTCTTGTTGGTGGAAAAGGTTAGGTCGTCCGCGTATCGTGAGTAGGTGCAGCCGGCTTTAGACGCCAGAGCGACCAAGCGCATATCCAAAAGGTGTGCAATGAGATTGGAAATGATGGGTGAGCAGGGACTTCCTTGAGGTAGGGAGTTGTTGTGACATGCAATCTGCGCAATAACCGTGGCGACCTCCTCCCGAAGCGCGAAATCGCGATTCTTGAGCAGAAAGCCGCGGACTCTCCCGAAATTAATCGAAGGAAAGAAATCCTTCAGGTCAAGGTTGAAGACCCATCGGCGTTTTCGGTGTTGTCGGGCGTTGGTGATGATCGAACGTTTACGCTTGAAGCCATGTGCCGCCTGGTCTCTTCGCTGTGCGTCCTCGTTTATTTCGTCGGTGCAATCTTGCAGCAAATCAGATAGTTTTCGTTGTAGAAGCTTCAGTGGCTCTGAGGGTGCGCTGATTGTTCGTTGCCCACCGTTTCGTTTGGGAATCTGAAAAGTGGAGTACTTCGTCTCTTGTGGCTGCATGTACAAGATGTACGAGACAGACTTAGGCTTGAAGCCCAGCAGCTTCGCCACGTCGCTTAGCGATGTCGCTGCCTTTAAGGTGGCAAGTCTGGACATAGATTGTGAGGAGCAACGACTCACCGGTACTCTTATGCGTAGGCGTACTACGAACAGCAGAAGGCGCAGTTACCAGCTGAGGCCAGCATAGGCCCTCACATTTGTTTCATATGCCACGAAGCATGGCACAAAATCTGCCGGTGAGTCTGGCCGGAACGCTATCACAGGACGGGCGGAAGCGCTAGCGCGATCATCTCCGTCGCATGTGCGGGCGACTGCCTCTCCCCGGCCTCCGCCAGGGCTAGAGGGGAGCGTGGCCCGAGGCGCGGCTGTCGCGGTTCCGGAAGGATTTCGTTACTCTGACTATCCTCGGCGGCACGGGGACTGGCAAAACGCACGTTGCGGTGGCGGTCCTGAGGGAGGCTATGGAAAGTGGGGGCCGGAGCGCCGGTGTTACAACGAGCTGGTGATTCTTCTCCGCGACGGCGCTCAGGTGGAGAAATTCCGGGGTCTAGGCGCGCGCTGGCGACATGTCGGTCAGCGACGCCAGTAAGCTCCCGCACGTCCTCTACACGGTTAGCCGCATGCTGGTCGCCCAGGATCTTGAAGAGCGAGTCGAAAAGCTGGAGCAGGCCGCCAACGGCCAGAGGAACGGAGGAGGGTAGGCCGCCTGGCTTCTCGTGTGCGGCGTCTGGAGGGAAGGCCCCGGCATCATTTTCAGTATGTGGTGAGATTCGAGGAAGACCCCTCGCACCCTGACGAAGGCCAGCCTTGGTGCTTTACGTATGTGGTGAGAGAGCTGGAGTGCCCTGGTGCCTCCCCTTTGGAGCGCCGTGGGCGCGACGGTCAGATTGTCGAGGCCGATGCCAGCGTCTCAGCCCGGTAGCGGCATGGGCACCGCCCGGATGGTGCTGGCGGATGCTAGCGGCGTGGCGCCTCTGGCGGGCCTGGCAGGCCGCCGCGGCTAGGCCGCCTCAGAAATGGGCGTTGCCCGATCCCATGCTCTCCTACGGTGCCGCACCGGGGCAGCCTGACGGGTGGCAGTCTGCGATTCGGGCCAGCAGATCGAGCTCAGCCGGCATCGGCCGCTGCCGGTTCGGCGGCGGCTGCGGAGCGACCAGGCGGCGGCGGTAGCGATGGGGCGGTGGCGGAGTACCGCACGGTGCTCGCAGGACGCTATGCCGCCGGGACGTGCGGGTCGATCGCCCGGACGCCCACGGGTGCGCAGGTACCACTCGCGCCGGTGGCGCTGGTCCAGGCCACGACCGGGCCGCCAATGATCCGCAGCGAGGGCGGGCTCCTGGCGGGCTTCGTCTTTCTCGGCGTCGCCGGCCGGCCGCTCGCCGCTATGTCCGCGCGGCGCGGCGCCAGGTCGAAGCCGAGGTCAAGCTGCCGCTAGGCGTCAGAGTCGAATGGGCCGGCCTAGCTTCGACGGGCGCGCTTCGCAGCTCCCTGAGGGGTAGGCTCCGGTAGACGCACCGAGGACTGCGCCAGTTCCAGCAGGCCCCGCAACGCCGTATTGACCGCGTCGTCGTTGGGGAACGCCTTAGCCACTTGCGGGTCGAGCACGACGACATTGCTAGCCTCGCCGAGGCGCTGGGCATACTTGCCGCGTTCGACCTTTCCGAGGTCCGAGCGCTGGTATTCCGGGCGCAGCTCGTCGCTATCTTCGGTCTTAGCCTTCTTCATAGATCTTTCGCTCCAATCTGGTGGCCAAGCGCGCGCTGATGATGCGAAGGACGTCCTCTTGTTCCGTGTGGGCCACGATCAGGAGGCGCCCCTCAGCCGAGACGCCGAAGGTGAGGAAGCGGTGTTCCGCTGCCGAGTGGTCCGGGTCGCTCGCGGTGGCGGCGAAGGGGTCGCGCAGAGCCGTCGCGGCTTCAACGAAGGAAACCCCATGCTTGCGCAAATTCGCTTGCTGCTTTCGCGGGTCCCACTCAAACCTCATCATCGAAAGTATAACCCTCTGCCCTGCCGCATCCGAGGCGCCTTGAGCCGAAACCGGCGGCGCCAGCACCCTCCCAATGCCGGGCAGGTGCATCGATCCTTTCCCGTCGCCTCCCCCTAAGGGGGGCGTAGGAAGCCGGCTCTAGCCTCTCTACGGATGGTTCGGCGTCATCATCAATCCGGGCCTGCCCTGTCTGACCTCGCCCGGTTTTTCTGGGCGAGGAGGCGCTCTCGCAGTTCTTGGTGTTCCGAACGTCCCTCGATCTGGCGTCGCAGCTCCGCACGATCCCGCGCGCGCTGTACCAGGTACTCCTCGACTTCGGAGTGGTGCCGAAGGTAGTAGGCGATGACGGCATACACGTCCGGCAGCGAAATAGGTGGGTAGTTCTGCACGATCTCCTCTGCGGTCGCACCGCACTGGAACGCTCTCACGACGGCGTCGAGCGTGAGACGGGTTCCTGCGATGCGGATGGCCGAGCCGTCATCGGCAAAGACCAGCGGCACTGGATCGAGCAGGGGCGGGCGGTTCATCGAGGAAGATTCTAGTGAAACGCCACGCCGTCAGGCTGCTCGCCGAGTATGAGGTATCTGGCGCTCATGCGCCGCTGTGCCTTGTCGTCAGAGCATGAAATTCGGCCGGTCCGGGGGCGCCGTTTTGCACACACCGGACCGGCAGAGAAAAGGCGCGATCGTTACTGAGCCCTTTGGCGCTGGAACGTCATGTTGCGCGGTCCCAGCCGCCGGCCTGCAACTCAATAAAGGCGAGGCAGCAGTGGGCAACAGCCTTGCCGCACTCCTGGGCCAGCCGGAGGGCGGCTTTGTGGGTAGGAGGGGGAGCCTCGGCCGGCGGTGTTCGGGTGTCCGGCGGCAGGGTGCCGTCTTGTCCCTGCTCCTCAGCTTGGCGCTGGGCGCGATAGAAGTCCGCCATGGTCAGGCCCAGGGCTTCGACGATGCGGCGAAGGTTGCGGGCTCTCGGCTGCAATTCGCCGTGTTCGTAGCGGCAGATCGAGGTTAGCGTGACACCGGACTCTGCGGCGAGCTGCCGAAGGGTCATTCCCGATGCTCGACGGGCAGCCAGGAGCGCGCGGCCAACGATCTCGGCTTCGTCGCTGTTTCGCTTCGTGGGCCGCGCCCGGTGCAGTCGAATCTTTGCTGGGTTCTCCGTGTTGGTCGGCATGGTCACCAGGCTCCCCGGCGTGAAAGCGACGCCCAGCGGCCAGTTGCGCCGAGGACGATATGGTCCAGGAATTCGATGCCTAGGAGGTCGGCGGCTTCCTTCAACCGCTTGGTGAAGTGCCAGTCGTTGGCGCTGGGCGTCGGATCGCCGCTCGGATGGGTGTGGAAGAGCGCCAAGCCGGCGGCGCCGCGCAGGAAGCATTCCTTCAGGATTTCGCGGGGCTCGGCTGGGATGCGGTCGAGGGTGCCGCGGTAGATGTCCATTTCGCCTATCAGGGCGTGGCGCTGGTCGAAGAACAGGGCGCCGAGGACTTCCTGGTCGCGGCGCTGGTAGTGCAGAGTCAGGTAGCGGGCCAGCTCGGCCGGCCGGGTCAGCACGTGATGCTCGGGGATGTGCTGGCGAGCCAGGCGGGCGGCCAGCTCGGCGGCAGCAAGGACAACCGCTGCCTGGGTATCCCGCAGGCCAGCGTGCCGAAGAAGAGCCAGAGACGCGGCAGGAAGGGCGGCCAGGCCGCCCCGATGGGTCAGGAGATGGTGCGCCAGGGCCAGCGGCTTCTCGCTGTTGCGCCCGCCGCCGATCAGGACGGCCAGGACTTCGGTATCTGAGAGGGCGGCGCTTCCCGTTCTCAGAAGACGGGTCGCTGCTGGCTCCGGGGCAGGCATGGGCAGAGGGTCGGTGGGGAGCGTGGCCGGTGCCAGCGCCGCCACGAGCTGGAGGGCGGTCATGGGCGCCTCCGCTGCGTCTGCAACTGTTCGTGGAAGTCGCGCGCCAGCTCGCCGTTGGTGATCTCGGCCGACCGCAGCAGCGAATGAATGGCGGGCCAGAGGTCATCGCCCACGACGCACTCGATCGTACCCAGGATGTCTGTTGCCACGTCGAACGGTTTCCGGCCTTCGTGGCGATCGTCGATGTCCTGCGGTGCCGGCAGTCCGTCGTGGACCTCTTCAAGGAGATCCGTTACGGCCAGGAGTTGGTTGGCGGCGTCGCTGAGGGCGGCCTGTGCCCTGGCGACCGTCCACGGGATAGGGGAAGAAGAGGTATCTTCGCTACAGCTCGGCATCGGGTGTCCTCCGGTGTCGGGTCAGGTCTCGGCGGGAGCGTCCAACTCTCGCCGGGGCCGTCTGGTTAGGAAATTGGGGCGGCACAATGCCGCCCCGCCGTGTATTCAGGGCTTCTTGTTGCCGGCTGAGCAGACCCGCTGCTATTCGGTGAAGAACGCGTGTCACCGCCGCTGCTTAAATACCGCTGCTGGAGGGCGCCCTCGGCGTCGGCTGGTATTGAACCAGCGGTGGAGGGGTCGAAAGCGTAGGAACTCTGTCCGAACTGTTCCGCAGACTGGGCAGACTGGCGGCCGCGGTTCGGTATCGGGCGAGAGGAGGCCGGCAGGCTGGGGCGTATTGCGACACTGCTCCGTCACGACCGGTCGGCGCTCCGATTGGCGGTACCGGGCTTGGCGCTCTGCATGAAGCAGCCGTCCGCGTGGCGTAGCCTGGTGGCGCCTGTTGGATGCTCGCTGCTTCTCCCTGCGTGCGGCTCGCGCACACACCTTGCCGCAGTAGATGTTGCCTCGGTCGCACCCCGAGCAGATCGCGACCAATGCGCGACACCTGAGACAGCAGTACAAACGCTGAGCCTTCATGGTAGAGCCAGTCTACCGCCAGCCGCCGGCCCGCCGGTCCACCTTGTCCACCCCCCCGGCGGGGATGATGCTGAGGGAACTTCACCACCTCCGATGGCTGAGAACTGCGTTCTTCACCGGATAGCAGCGGGTCTGCGCAACCGCCAACACTTCTTGAAGGGGATGACCTCCGCGGCCGTGTGGCCGTTGAGAGCGGCGGCGATCTCCGAGGAGATCCGGGCAGCGGCGGCGCGCCGCGGGTCGTCGTCGAGGTGCGCGTAGCGGGCCGTTGTCGCCGGATGCCGGTGCCCCAGGATCGAGCCGAGCACGGGCAGGCCCAGATTGGCCGCTACGCCCACACTGGCGAAGCTGTGGCGCAGATCGTGGAGCCGGACATCCTCCAGGCCGGCCCGTTCGCGGATGCGCGCCCAGGGGCGCTGGAGGCCCTGGAAACGGCCTCCAGCGCGGTGACCAGGGATGACATAGGGGCTGCCCTCGATGCGCAGCGCTGCGGCCAGCACCTCGGCCGCCGCCGGCCCCAGAGGGATCGACTTCTTGCCGGTCTTGCTGTCGGGCAGGTTGAGGGTGCCCGTCTCCAGGTCAACTTCCTCCCAGCGCAGGTCCAAGATCTCGTCCCGGCGGGCGCCGGTCAGGAGCAACAGCCGGACGGCCAGCACCACCGCGGGGTCCTCGGAACCCTCGCGCTCCACCGCCGCCAGGGCATCGCCCAGCCGCCGTAGCTCGGCTCCGGTCAGAAACCGCTCGCGTTTGCGTTCGCTGTACCGGCCGATCCTGGGGCAAGGGTTAGAGTGGAGCGGGCGCAGGCCCCAGGTTTCGGCAAGGTTGAGCATCTTGCTCAGCAGGGCCAGCACCCGGTTGCCCTGGATCGGTTTGTCCCGCAGCGAATGGTGCAGGTCGGCGGCTTCCTTCAAGCCGACCGTCGCGACCTTGCGCCGGCCGAGGGCGGGCAGGATGTAGAGCCGCAGCAGGCGGTCGTCGCCCTCGGTGCTGGAGTGCTTCTTCTTGGGGCCGGCGTGTTGCTCCAGGTACCGGCGGGCGAGGTCGGCTACGGTCGGCGCCGCCACCTGCGCTGCGTGCTCGGCGGCCGGGTCTTCGCCGCGGGCGACGCGCGCCAAGGTCTGGCGGGCGGCCTCGCGCGCCTGATCGGGAGTGATGGTGCCGTACTCGCCGAGGGTCAGGCGCCGGGTCTGCCGGTCGCGCATCCATTCGACGATGAACCTCCGGCTGCCGCCGGCCCGGACGCGCAGGACGAAGCCGCGCAGCTCGGTGTCCCAGACCTTGACCTCACCCTTGGCAGGCATGTCGAGGGAGTCCACAAGGCGCTTGGTGATCTTGGCTCGCATGGTCGTTGGCTGGGCTGTCCTGGGCTGTCGCTGGGCTGTCGGAGAACAGGATTCAGAGGGTAGCACAGGGAACGCCAGAGTCAAGAAAGCCCGTAGAATAAGGATTTCAGGGATGTGTCGGGACTGCCTTGGACCCCGTACATCAAGACTGAAAATCACGGTGTCAGCGGTTCAGTTCCGTCCCTGGGCACCAAGTAAACCAAACAAAATAAGCGACTTACGGCTAGGCGGCCTGATTGTCGTCATGGCAGAAATGCGTCCTGGGGAGCGCCTGGGGAGCAGTAGAATTGGGATTGCGCCGGCCAGGCGCCCTGCCTCTCGGGGATTGCGCGGGTCCGTCTTGACGCTCCGCAGCGGCCTGGAGGTCGCCTCCCGCCATCGTCCCCAGGAGCCGGGGCTGGCGCCTGGGCCGTGCTGCTTTCGAGAGGTACCGCTATGCCAGACGGGTCCAAGGGTGCCGGCGGCCGGCCCCGGAAGGAGTTGGACGCGGGAGCTGCCTACAAGCTCGGGCAGCTTGGCTGCACCGACGCGGAGATCGCCGCCTTCTTCGGCGTCAGCGATGAGCTGGTGCGCCAGCGCAAGCGAACCGACCCGGAGTTTCTTGGAGCGCTCGAAAAAGGGCGCGCCACCATGAAACTGTGCCTCCGGCGCAAGCAGCTCAGGATCGCCCTCCGCGGCAACGTGCCGATGCTGATCTGGCTCGGCAAGCAGCTGCTCGGCCAGTCGGAGCAGGTACAGGACGTGACGCCGCCGCAGCCAAGGGAGGAAGTTGTGCTGCCTGCGCCGCTGTCCCCCGACGAGTACGCCGAAGTCGTCGAACGGCTGCGCAAGCGCGGTGCACTACCTGGCAGCTCAGAGATCAGCTGATCTCTTGCCAGGCGCCCAGGAGAGGCGAATCCTTCGGTTGGGGCCTGCGGCCGCTCGGGATCGTCCAGCTCTGGCGGTTATGTCTCGCCCGCCAGCTTCAGCAGCTGAGCCCTCAGCTCCGGCGACAGCCGATAGCCAACCCCGGCCAGCTCGTCCAAGGCCGGGGCAATCTGGCTGAGCAGCCCATTCCGCCGGGCGGCCAGCAGGACGGCGCCTGTCCCTGCCACCGGCACGCCGCGCGCCTTCGCCAGGGCTCTGCCGCGCCGGTCATCCATCAAGAGGAAGCGGCAGGCGCGCTGCTCGAACAGCACAATCGCCTCGGCCTCGCCTGGGTCCACTACTCGCTGTAGAACTTCGATATCGGCGGAAGGCGCCGGCACTTCCTGCACTAACCACCCCGCGGCGAGCGCCGAGCGCGCAGCCTTGGAGCCGGGGCGGTCTGCGTCGACCTGCAGCTCCTCAAGCACCTTCGGAGGGATCACCACCGTGCCGTAGAGGCTGCGCAGCAGATCGAGCCGACCAGTCCGCGCCAACGCGATGAGCGGCCCTGTATCGGCAATGATTGCGGTGTTCAACGTGCGACTTCGACCTCGCCCGCCAGCTCCTCGGGGTCATACCCGACCACTGGCACGCCCGCCTGGCTGAGAGTTTCCACGAAGAGCTCTACGGGAAGCTCTGCCATCTTCGCGGCTTGAGCCAAGGTCAACTGGCCGGCTGCGTAGAGCCGGATCGCAAGGGCGCGATGAACCCCGAACGACAGCAGGCGGTCGTCGAACGGTACGGCCAGGATCGCCGGCCGGCCATGCTTCGTGATGATCGAGAGCTTGCCTTCCTCAGCGTCGCGCATCAGGTCGCCACTCCGGTTGCGCAGGTCGCGGACGGTGAAGACGTCGAAGGGTTCTGCCATGAGTTGGATGCTCCTCCAGGCCCTTGTGCCCACAAACTGTAGCACAAGTACTGTCCTGCGTAGGCTCGGGGCGCTTGGCTTGGATTCCAGGCGGCCAATGGCCCGCGTGGCAATTAGGGGGGCTGCGCCTCCAACGCTCAGCGCCGCCTGAACGGCCTCGTGCCGCGATCCTCTCCTTCCGAGGGTGTTGACCTGGCTCAGATGTTTTTTTAACGGGTACCGCTTTGGGAGGCGGATCTAAAGGTCAATTCTTCCCCCAACAGTCGAGCTTTCATGAGCGGGATGTGCTGGCAGACAGCTCGCCGGTAGTCTGATCGATTGTGCAGCCATGCTTCCCTCTGGGTGACTTTGAGTGTTTTTAGATTAGGGGCTTGCCTTAAGCCTCCCGTTGTGTGTCAAATGGTTTGCATTGCAGCAAGGTGAGGCAACCATGCCGGTGTCTCTCCAGGGAAGCGCAGCGCCAGAGCTGGATAGCCCAGCCTGGCCCGTTATCGGAGCAAAAAGATGCGAGACGACGCCCGGCCGCTTACCGAAGTTCCTTCGAATAGTTCTCGGTTTCTTCGCCCTCACCAAGTCGAAGCCATTTACGGACTTTCCAAAAAGTTCCTTGCGCACGCGCGGATGCGGGGCGACGGTCCGCAATTCTGCAAGGCGTCTGGCAAGTTGGTTCTCTATGCCGTCGACGACATCGAGCGGTGGCTGGCCGCCAAGCGTCGCAAGTCCACTTCCGATCCGGGCGTCGTGGAGTGAGCTGCGGTGTCCAGGCAGACGAATATGCGCCAGGAGCTGCTTGCCAACCTGGCGGCGGCGGTGCGTGCGCGTGGCGGTCGGCGCGAAGGGCAGGAGAGGTATAACCAGATCTTGTGTTTGAGGTAGGCGAGAAGGCGGCGTACCCTGGGTGTGTTCGAGGCACCCATTCCGCCCCGAGGGGCAGGAGGTACGCCACCATGGACGATGGTAACGGAAAGTTGGTCCAGTTCCCAGGCGAGCCGCGCGAATCGGTCTCCGATGTATTGGGGGAGGTTCTGCGGCAGGGCGCGCGGAAGATGCTCGCCGAGGCGATCGAGGCAGAGGTCGCCGAGTACCTGAAGAGCCATGAGGGGCTGCGCGACGACGCCGGTCACCGAGTGGTGGTGCGCAACGGCCACTTGCCGGAACGGAAGCTCCAGACGCCGGTGGGCGACATCGCGGTGCAGCAGCCTCGCGTGCGAGACCGCCGCCTGCCTGCCGATCGCGAAGCATTCCAGTCGTCGATCCTGCCGAAATACCTGCGTCGCACCCGGTCGCTTGAAGAGTTGTTGCCGTGGTTGTACCTCAAAGGCGTGAGCAGCGGCGACTTCAGCGAAGCCCTGGCGGCGCTGCTTGGCCCGCAGGCGCCGGGGCTCTCGGCCACGACGATTGGCCGCCTGAAAAGCGGCTGGGAGGACGAGTTCAAGGCCTGGGAGGCTCGCTCGCTGGCAGCCCAGCGCTACGTTTACCTTTGGGCCGACGGCGTGTACTTCAACGTGCGACTGGAAAGCCCTGGAAACAGTCGGCAATGCATCCTGGTGATCATGGGCGCCACGGCCGAGGGCAAGAAGGAGTTGCTAGGCGTGGCCGATGGGTACCGGGAGAGCGAGCAGTCCTGGCAAGAGCTGCTGCTGGCTTTGCGATCACGCGGCCTGGTGGTGGATCCGGAGCTGGCCGTAGGCGATGGTGCACTCGGCTTCTGGAAGGCGCTGCCGAAGGTCTACCCGAACACCCGGCCTCAGCGCTGTTGGGTGCACAAAACGGTCAATGTTCTCAACAAGATGCCCACGAGCAGTCAGGCCAAGGCCAAGTCGATGCTCCACGACATTTGGATGGCGGCCACTCGCGCCGAGGCCGACCAGGCTTTCGACCTCTTCATCGACATGTTCGGCGCCAAGTACAGCGCGGCGGTGACCTGCCTGCGCAACGACCGGACCGAGCTGCTGGCGTTCTACAACTTCCCAGCCGAGCATTGGATCCACCTGCGCACGACCAACCCCATCGAATCGACGTTTGCCACGGTCCGCCTGCGCACCGACAAGACGAAAGGCTGCGGCAGCCGCCTTGCCTGCTTGACGATGGTGTTCAAGCTCGCGATGTCGGCGCAGAAGCGCTGGCGAGCGCTCAACGGCGCTTCATCGCTACTTGCCGACGTGATCGCGGGGGTGAAATTTGAAAATGGGGTCAAGAAAATTGCCGCCTGATCGCCGGCCCCCCACACACAAGTCTTGACCATACCTCAGGGCAGGAGGTGCGCTTCCTCTGCCCGGAGCACGAAGACCATCGCCCTTCGGCAATGTGGAACCCCGAAAAAGCTGTCTGGTGCTGCCCTGCATGCGGCGCGAAGGGCGGCGCTCACGACCTCGCCGCGCGGCTTGGCGTCGAGCTCTCTGCCGCGCAGCGGATGCACGCGCCGAACGCGACCACGGTGTATCCCATCCGCGACTCAGCCGGGCGCCTGGTCGCGGAGCACATCCGCATCGAACGGCCGGGAGGCGAGAAGACCTTCACCTGGCGGCGCGATGGCCGCTCGGGACTGCAGGGGCTGCGGGTCGCCGAGCTGCCGCTGTACGGCACTGACCGCGTTGGATCGTTCGCCCGTTCCCGACCGGTATTTCTCTGCGAGGGTGAGAAGGCGACGGACTGCCTGGTCCGCATCGGCGCCCAGGCGGTTGGTACGGCGACAGGTGCGGGGGCAGTGCCCGCCCCTTCATCCTTGGGCGTGCTCCAAGGAATTGACGTGCGGCGAAGTGACCTCGACCCGAGCCATATGGTTACACCAGGAAGGGGGGCGCCAGCCACACGGGACATGCCTCTCCCTCAGCGGCGGCTTGGAGCGATGCCATCGAGGAATTGCCATGCATTAATTTGACGCCGAACGCCTGCGCTCCTATTCTGCTCTAGGTTCATTCTATGAATGCCAGGGGATTTCATCGAAAGTGAGGTGCGCATGTCGGAGGCGGAACTCATTCTCGGGTGGCAAGTCACACCTAACCTAGATCCCAGATATTGGTTTTCGCCGGATGCAATGTGCGGGAAGCAAGCAGATGCGGATCTTTTCAAGGTTCCCGCAGGCGAAATGGCTGCGCACACAGCGATTATCGCTCAATCGGGATCGGGCAAGTCATTCTTCTTGGGTCGTATAGTGGAAGAGATTGCCCTCCGCACGCGAGCTCGGTGCCTGATCCTCGATCCCAATGCTGACTTTAGGCGCCTTCACGAGGTGGAAGGTGCCGAGTTGTGGAGTACTGGCCGCTATACCTCGGCGTCGCGATCCGGCAAGTTGTGCCATGAACCATCGCGCGCCGAATTTGCGAATGCCTGGTCTGAGATCAAGGTTGAGGTGCTCAGCGCGACTCGATCAAGGGAGGGCGTCGCAACCAAGCCTCTGCGCTTCAGCTGGCCATCCGTTTCCGCCGAATTCCTTGCTGAGGACTTGGGTCCTGCCCAACGGAGTGAGCTGGAGAATCTGCATGCTTTCGTCAAGATCATATACGACGCCCTGTCTCTCGGCTCGACTGATCACAGAAAAACAGATGATTATCTCCGCAAGGCCGAGATGCTGCTGAATCTCGCCATAGCCAATCCAGCGGATTTCGAGACAGCCGTCAAAGACCTAAGTAGGGCCGAATTTCATGATGCCTCATCTTTGCAATCTTCTGTCCTATTGCGCTTGGGGCTGTTTCGAACCTCCTCCCTGATGACAAGGCGCCGGTCGATCGATCATTTGGTAAAGGGAGCATTGGCAGCCGCGCGATATGTAAGCGATGACACGCGGCGGTTTTATTTCGGCAAATTAAGCAGCATCCTGGCCGCGGGGATAATCCAGACCGGAATCAGCGATGAGGAAGGCGCAAGTGCGACCGAAGCTGATGCCAGGATATCGGTGATAGACTTGCCGTCCATCGCTCACTTATCTACGCGGTTATTGGCCGTAAACGCTTGCATAAAGTCTCAATGGGATGCAGCCAGAGCTGCTTGGGATGAAGCATTGCAACACCTCCCCGTCGATGATGCGCGGGTGCCAACCTTCATCGTAGTTGACGAAGCCCATAACGTTATACCACGCGAGCAGCGCAATCGCGCCGAATACGCACTGCGGGAGCAGTTTCGCACCATAGTAGCAGAGGGCCGCAAATATGGCCTGTTTTTGATCCTCGTTAGCCAGCGACCCGACAAGCTGGATCCTTTGATCGTGTCAGAGTGTGAAAACCGCGCAATCATGAAGCTCAGCTCGCGCAGCGCCTTGGATGTCACCAGGGAAATGCTTGCCCTGGAAGACATTCCGCCCAACGTCCTGGCCAAATGTTTGGAGCTGCCGGTCGGGCGGGTGCTAATGGTGGGAAGTTGGGCTAAAGACGGTCCTCAATTTCTTTACTCTGCCGCAAGGCGCACAGTAGAGGGTGGCCGCAATCTGCGACGTGAAAAGTGGGCTGTCGCCCCTGCGCGCCCTTCGCCAGCGACACAGCAACAACTAGCGGCAGCGCCGCAAGAGGTCGAGAGAAAAGCCGCGGAAAGTGGTGCTATTTCGGCCAAGAAGCCGCCATCGAAGCGGCAAGCGCAAAAAAAGAGGCCGATATCCGCGCGCACTCCCAAGCGCACGCTGTCTAAGTCGTCCTGAGTCGCTAAAACATCGATGTGACGAATGAAAGCGGTAGGGGGGTAGCGGACGATTCGCGGCAGGTGGCGGATCGTGACGTGCCCCCCTGAAACTGGCCAGGCGATAGAGTGAGTCCTCCGGCAAAGGCAGTGCCTGGAGGAAGCGATGAGGAAGAGTCGATTCACGGAAGAGCAGATCATCCGGGTGTTGAAGGCGGCTGAAGCTGGGGAAAAAGCCACGGACCTGTGCCGGAAGCACGGCATCAGCGAGCAGACGTTCTACCGTTGGAAGGCCAAGTTTGGCGGTATGGACGTCAGCGAAGCGCGGCGCCTCAAGCAGCTGGAAGACGAGAACCGGCGCCTGAAGCATGCGGTGGCGGATCTGACCTTGGAGGCGCAGGCGCTGAAGGCGGCGCTGGCAAAAAAATGGTGAAGCCCGCGGCCCGGCGCGAGGCAGCCACGTTCTTCCGGGAGGAGTATGGAACCAGCCAGGTGCGTGCCTGCGCAATGGCGAGCCTTCATCGCTCCACGTACGCCTATCGTAGCCAGGTGACGACAGAAGCTCAGGTCTTGCGCCGGCGGCTGCGCGAGCTTGCCGCAGAGCGGCCGCGGTACGGGTACCGGCGCTTGCATGTGCTTCTGGTCCGAGAGGGCCATGAGGTGAATCACAAGCGCGTGCACCGGCTCTATCGCGAGGAAGGCTTGATGGTGCGTCGGCGACTGCGCAAGCGTGTTTGCCGAGAGCAGCGCCAGCCTCTGGCACGAGCGGAGCGGCTGAACCAGTTTTGGTCGATGGATTTCATCGGCGACACCTTGGCCAACGGCAGAACCTTCCGCAGCCTCAACATCGTCGACCAGTGCAGCCGGGAATGCCTTGCTTTGGAGGTCGACAGCTCGTTGCCGGGCCTTCGGGTGACGCGGGTACTGGACCGTCTGGCCGGCCAGCGTGGCCTGCCGCAGACCCTGGTCGTGGATAACGGCCCGGAGTTCGCTGGAAAGGCCCTCGACCTCTGGGCTCACCAGAACAAGGTGCATCTCCACTTCATCCGGCCTGGGCGGCCGATCGAGAATGCCTTTGTGGAAAGCTTCAACGGCCGTTTTCGGGACGAGTGCCTCAACCAGCACTGGTTCACCAGCCTCGCCGATGCTCGGGCCAAGATCGAGGCCTGGCGCGACGACTACAACGCCCAACGTCCCCATAGCGCGCTAGCAGCCCGTGGTGCAAGCCGGATTCTGACGGTGGGCCAGATCGCGGGGGGCCAGGGTGAAGCAGGTGATGAGATCGATCCGAGACATCCAGGATTGAAGCGATCTGGCGCAGGAGTCGGGCCGTAGGGCTTCGAGGAGCCCAAAACCAAGAGAAAGCCAGCGGCGGAGGCGTCCCTGAAGGCCGCGCGGCGTGCCATGGCCGATTCGCTGGCGCATCACCAAGCCGAGGTTGAAGGCTGCCTCGTGAATCAAGAGGCGCTTGAGGATGTTGGCGTGACCGCGCAGAAAAAGGCGCCGCAGACCGCCGGTTTCGTAGCTATGGGCCATGCTGCGCTCCACCTTCTCGCAGCGCCAGCGGGACAGCCTCTTGCCGCGATCCCCTCGCATCCGACGATGGTTGGCGTAGGTAGCTTTTTGTTCGGCAATCCGACCCCGCCACTTCCGGCGCGGTCGCTTGGGTTCCGCGATGTAGCTGCGCAGGCCGAGCTCCTGCATCCCCACCAGCACAGCGCCGCTGTGATAGCCCCGATCGGCCACGACCTCCCGCAGCACTTGCGGGGACAAAGTGATCGAATCGGGGAGGGCCGCCAGATTCTCCAGCGTTTCGCTCAGGGTCTGCTCGTAGCTCTGCGTGTCCCCTCGATCCGCCGGCTGGAGGGTCACCGCGACGACCGCTCCGGTCTCCAGATCCACGGCGTGCTCTGCTTTGTGCGCCAGATGGGTCCGGCCATCTTTCATCTTGGTGATCTTGGCGTCAGGATCGTGCGGGTTCGTCCAATCGTCGTTCGACCCTTTCCCTTTTCGTTTCTTGTCTTTACGCGCCAGCTCCGCACGTGTGGGCGTCGCTTGCCCGCTCTCTTGAGCCAGACGCTGGAGAAACTCCTTGTAGCCTTCCCCGGTGTCCCGCCGCACGATGCTCTTCATCGCCGCGTTGGCTTCCAAGGTCGTAGCGTCGACCCCGATTGTCTGCCCCCGCAGAAGGCCTTCCTGGCCCAAAATCCCCAGGACCCAGGCGAAGACCTCCTGATGCGTTTCCACGTCGATCAGACGCCGGTTGCGCGAAATCGTCGAATGATCCGGCGGGGCTTCCGACAGGCTCAAACCCAAGAAATCGCGCAGCGTCAGCGAATCCGACACCCGCCAGGCGATCCCCCGTTCCGAGTTGAGCCCTTCGAAATAGCCGATCAGAAGCAAGCGGAAGTAGGTGCCCGGCGGCAGCGACGGCCGGCCCATCCGCTCCGCATAGAAGCCCTGGCACTGTGCCTCCACGAAGCCGTCGAACCCGTGCTGCTCAAGAACCCGGTTCAAGCGTTCGTAGAACGGATGGCCAGGACCGCGGGCCAGGTCGCCCGTCGCGATCCACATGTCCCCTTGCCGGCCCTTCTTCTTGCCCATCGCCATTCGGCAATCCTCCGCCAGTGTGACAAGTCTCTCAGGTGACACGACCCTCGACAACTACTACTTGCACCACGGGCTGCTAGGTGATCGCACGCCCAGAGAGTTTGCCGTTTTGACCCAAGAGCTGCGAGAGCCTTCGTCTCTCGCAGCTCCCCCCGCCCCCTTGGCTGGGGCGTCTAACCCGCCGGCGACGACTCACCTTTCAGACTGACCGGTCATTGGGGGCAGGTCAATGGCTATCGTCCTCGGACGCGAGTTTTCGACGCCCAACTTCAGCTCCTCTTCGGACCGAGGCAATAGTTGTCTCCACGTTACCCATAAAACGATCAAGCTCAGCACCAACTACCTTCGCTGTCCGAGTCAAGCCTCGTTCCAGCCCCTCCATTGACTTGAGACTCGTCCGCATCGCGCTGATGTTAGGTAGGGCGCCGCGCGCGGCCTGCTCTACTTGATCTAGAGTCGTCACGAAAGAAAGAAGGGCGTCGCGATCTTGAGCAGATTTTATCCTTCCGTGTGATATCATGAACTCGATGCTATCCTGAGTGGCCCGAGCAATTGCTTCGTAGTTGTCGTTTGTTGATGACAGCTCTTGACCGTACTGCACCAGCTCTCGACTGTACGCATTAGCGATGAACCGAACGCTAGACAGTACTTGTTTTCCTTGGGTCGCCCTAGCAGTATCGATTCGCTTTGCATACTCGCTCGACTTTGTGCCTATTGAAAGCGTTGCAGCAGTGGATGAACCCAAAGCATTCACCAAGCGCTCGAAGCCCTCCGCAAGCCCTGCCGCATGGTCAAGCCAGCCGGCCTCTCCATCTCCGTCATCGTCGCCGTCTTCATCGGACGCGCTTTGGGGTTTTAGGGAGGGAGATCGAGGGCGGTTCTGTGGACGCTCGCCAGAGAAGTCGGAAACAGGACTCCCGAATTCCAGTGTACCCCGGAACGCTTCCAAAGCTGTTTGCTGAAAGGATTCGCGCGCCCTTTGAATACGCGCAAAATGCGTGTCGTAAATTACGACCCTGTAAGATCGCAAATCGAAGGGCAGTTCATCTATATTTTGGGTTAACAGTACGACAGGCGTTCCGAGGCCATGCGCTATACCTAGTTCATAGAAAACGTTGGCGTTGAGGCCTGTTAGGTCGGCTATAACTAGAGCGCTAGTCTTAATGCGCTGAACTATGTCTCTGAGTATATTGTTCTGGCCATATAGATCGTCGGCACGAGATACCGAGTAGCCTACCCCTTCGAGGACAGGTAATATAAACTCGCGATACACCTCGTCAAGCTCGGCGTCAAAGGGCATTATTACGAATGCCGCTGGCGCCTCGTTGTCATTAGTCATAGTTGGCGTCATGAGCTGTTGCTCCGGCACTTCAGGGGCCGCGAGCATGCCTCCTCCCACTCCCTCAACAATCTAATTGTATATGGTAGGTACAAACTGATGGAAATTACAATCTCATAACCCAATGGCTATGCAGCTATTTGCGTCGGTCAGCCAGCCCCGTCTTCGACCGCCGGGCCTGCCACCTTCACAGGCCCGGACGGTTTGACGGTTGAGGATTGGTGACGTTGACGCGGGGGGTGCGGTGGGCTGGTCCTACTCGTGCAGCGTGGTCGCCACAATTTCAAGCTGCCGCCGGAACGGACTCGGCTCCTTGGGCGCCTTGAACACCATGCGGAAGAACTCGGCGGGCGCCATGTCCACCGCTTCTACGATTGCCAGCACTTGCCACAGCCGCAGGTCGGTCCTGCCGGTTAGAGCGCGCTGCACGTCGCATGTGAAGCCCCGACCCTGAAGGCGGCGGGACATCTCCACCCGACTTACCCCTGCCAATCCAACGAGACGACAAAGCGCCTGGCGCGACCGCTCGGCGTCCGGGTGGCGGCCAGTGGTCATGACAGCCTCCCTTCGATCGACTCCGCGATGGCGCCGACCTTCCCGGCGAGCTTGCCGGCGAACCGGGCCAGATCGTCGTCCGGCGGCGGGAGCGATGAGGCGCTGTGCGCATCGCCGATCATGGCAAGGTAGCCTTCGAGATACCTGAGATCGGCAGCGGCGGCGCGCAGCTCGTCGCGGGTCGGAGACTCGGTGAAAGGCGCGCGTGTCGTCTCCAGAGCGTATAGGTACAGCATTCTGCTGAGACGGCGGATCGCCTTCCGGTCCTTCGCGTTGTCGATGCTGCGCATGGTGGTTTCCCGGATCGAGGCTGCCTCGGTCCAGGTGGGGGGCGGAGTGGTAGATTTGTGGCGGTTGCGCATTGGGCTTGGTCCTTTGCGTGACTAGGCTCCGGTAGGAGTTAGCCGCTCTTGCCGGGGCCGCTGTGTGCCCAGCATGGGCGTGACTTGGAGGTGCAAGTCCTCTGGGGAACCTGGTCGCAGGGACCCCGAGCGAACCGCAAGGCGACCGGCCGCGAGGCCGGCGCTGAAAGAAGCGGTAGCGAAACCGCGGGTTGACGAACAGAAACCGGATAGGAGGCGGCGCAAGCCGGGGCGAGCGGGCAGCGAACCGCGAAGCTCCTGCGACCAAGGGCGAGCGCCGTAAATCCGGCAGCCGTGCGGGGAAAGCCACGACCCTTACCTGGGGAGGTCTCGCCTGACGCCTGAAAGGGCGACGCCGCAGGGCGGAGCGAGAAGTCAGCAGAGGTCATAGTAGCCGGGGAGGCGGGAGGGGAGAGGCGAAGGACCGAACGGGGAGGAGAGAGCAACGACCATGGGTCTCGAAGGTGCACGGCGCCAGATGACCGGGCAACTGGAACTCCCGTTCGAACCAAGGGGTGAAGCCCCGCGAGGAGAGCGGAGTGGCGAAGCACCGACGGCGAGTCAGGGAGACGAGCGCTCAGGGACCGACCGCCTAATGGAACAGGTGGTGGAGCGGGGCAACGCGAAAGCGGCGTTGCGGCGAGTGAAGCAGAACCACGGAAGTCCTGGCATCGATGGGATGACGGTGGGAGAGCTGTCAGCTCACCTGGTGAAGCAATGGGAAAGTATCCGGGCACAACTCCTGACCGGGACTTACCAGCCGCAGCCGGTGAAGCGGCAGCCGATTCCAAAGGCGGGAGGAGGAGTCCGGGAGTTGGGGATTCCGACCGTGCTCGACCGTTTCATCCAGCAGTGCATCTTGCAGGTTCTTCAGCCGCGCTTTGATCCGACTTTCTCTGAGCACAGCTACGGCTTCCGACCTGGGCGGCGAGCGCACGACGCCGTGCGAGCGGCGCAGAAGTTCATCCAGGAAGGGCGCCGTTGGGTCGTGGACGTGGACCTGGCGAAATTCTTCGACCGGGTAAATCACGATGTGCTCATGAGCAGGCTGGCCCATCGAATCGCGGACAAGCGCATGCTGGGACTGATTCGTCGTTACCTTGAGGCCGGAATTCTGGCCGAAGGGGTGACGAAGGAGCGGCACGAGGGGACTCCTCAGGGAGGTCCTCTCAGCCCGCTACTGGCAAACGTGCTCCTCGACGAAGTGGATCGGGAGCTGGAAAAGCGCGGACACGCCTTCGTGCGTTACGCCGACGACAGCAATGTGTATGTGCGGTCCCGGCGTGCCGGCGAACGAGTCCTTGGGACTCTTCGGCGGCTCTATTCGCAACTCCGGCTCCAGATCAACGAAGGGAAGAGCGCGGTGGCGCGGCCATGGGATCGCAAGTTCCTGGGCTACAGCTTCTGGATAGCCCCCGGACGCGTGATTCGCTGTCGCGTCGCACCCGAAGCTTTGGAGGCGATGAAGACGCGGGTACGGCACATCACCGGCCGCAGCGAGGGCCGGAGCATCGACTTGGTGGCTGCGAGCCTCCGAGAATATCTGACCGGCTGGAAAGAATACTTCAGTCTGGCAGATGGCCGGCAAAAGCTCACCAGCATCGACAAGTGGATCCGTCGTCGCCTGCGTATGGTCCAGCTCAAGCAGTGGAAACGAGGTGCCACGACCTACCGAGAGCTGCGCAGGCGGGGCGTTCCCGAACGCGAAGCCTCCTGGTCGAGTGCCCACGCCCGCAGCTGGTGGAGGACCGCCAAGAACACCGCCCTCAACATGGCCCTGCCAACGAGCTACTACGACCGACTGGGAATACCCAGGCTTGCCCCGTAACCTCAACTCCTCGAACCGCCGGATGCGGACCCGCATGTCCGGTGGTGTGGGAGGGGAACGGCGGGGATGACCCGCCGTCCCCTATCCCGATTCTAGGGAATGGGGGGCGCGATGCCCCCCTCTGTGTCTCTGGACTACTCGACTGCGATCACCTCTCTGCCTTGTCGCCGGCTCAGGTGGCGACCGGCCGCAGTCGCGCTCGACGGCGGCGACAATTGCACTTACCTGCACGGCCATCTTGCCGGCGAAACGGGCAAGACGGGCTTCCTGGGGTTCGAGGCACTATTCCTCTGCCGCCTGGCGCATCGAGAGGAAGAACCCCTCGATGAAGCGCAGCTCGGCCAGGGCGGCGCGCATCTCCTCGTGGCTGGTGGACTCGTCGCCGGGGAACTCGGCCGTCACGATCGCCATGTCGTAGATCATCCGGCCAACCTGGCGCAGCGCCTCTCGCGATACCGGATCGTCAACGCAGATGAGGGTCGTTTCCCGGAAGGAATCGGCGGCGTTCCAGGGTGGCGGTGGGGGCGGGGTAGACTGGTTGCAGCTCTGCATGAGGCTGTTCCTCCTGCTGGGTTAGGCGTCGGTCGGGGCTGTACACCCTGCCCGGCGCCGCTTGTAAGGAAATGGAGCGGCACGATACCGCCCCGCTTGCTTCAGGGCTTCTTGAAGGGGATCACCTCCCCGGCCGGCTGGCCGTTGAGATCGGCGGCGATCTGGCTGGAGATCCGCGCGGCGGCGGCGCGGCGTGGGTCGTCGTCCAAGTGCGCGTAACGTGCGGTTGTCGCCGGGTGGCGGTGGCCGAGGATGGCGCCAAGCACCGGCAGCCCGAGATTGGCTGCTACGCCCACGGAGGCAAATCCGTGGCGAAGGTCATGCAGTCGGACATCCCCCAGGCCGGCCCGCTCGCGGATGCGCGCCCAGGGCCGCTGTAGGCCCACGAAGCGCCCATTCGGCCGGCGGCCGGGGATGACATAGGGGCTGCCCTCCAAGCGCGGCGCAGCGGCCAGCAGCTCGGCCGGCGCCGGGCCGAGCGGGATGGACTTCTTGCCGGTCTTGCTGTCGGGCAGGTTGAGGGTGCCGGTGTCGAGATCCACGTCCTGCCAGCGCAGATCGAGGATCTCGTTGCGCCGAGCGCCGGTCAGCAGGAGCAGCCGGATTGCCAGGACCGCGGCCGGGTCCTCCGAGCCGTCCTGCTCGACCGCGGAGAGCGCCTCGCCGAGCCGGCGCAGCTCAGCACCAGACATGAAGCGCTCGCGCCTGTTCTCGCGAAAGCGGGCGATCCTCGGGCAGGGGTTCGAATGGAGCGGCCGAAGTCCCCACGTCTCGGCCAGGTTGAGCATCTTGCTCACCAAGGCGAGGACGCGGTTGGCCTGTACCGGCTTCTCCCGCAGGCTGTGGTGCAGGTCGGAAACCTCCTTCAGCCCGACCGCGGCAACCTTCCGCCGCCGGAGCGCCGGCAGGACGTAGAGCCGCAAGCTCCGCTCATCGGCTTCGATGCTGGCCGGCTTCTTCTTCGGCCCGGCATGCTCCTCCAGGTAGCGGCGGGCGAGATCGGCGAACGTCGGCGCGGTCTTCTCGTCTGCCCGCTCGGCCGCCGGGTCCTCGCCGCGGGCTACTCGGCCGAGGATTTCTCTCGCGCGGTCCCGCGCCTGGTCAACGGTGACGGGGCCGAACTCGCCCAGCGTCAGCCGCCGGGTCCGGCGCTCCCGCATCCACTCGACGGCAAACCACTGGCGCCCGCTGGACCGCACCCGGACTACGAAGCCGCGCAGCTCGGTATCCCACACCTTGACCTCGCCGGCTGCCGGCGGCGGCAGGGAGTCGAGCAGGCGTTTGGTGATCTTGGCTCGCATGGATCGGGTCGCTGGCTGGGCTGTCGGGCTGGGCTGGCGCTGGGCTGTCCTGGGCTGTCGCTGGGCTGTCGGAGAACAGGATTCGAAGGGTATCATAGGGAACGGCAGAGTCAAGAAAGTCCATAGAATAAGGCTTTCAGGGATGTACTTGGATCATGGCAGAACACGGACACCAAGACTGAAAATCACGGGTCGAGTGGCTCGGGGGAATTTCACCCCCGCGCTCTCACGGAACCGGACGTGAGGCTCTCGCCTCATCCGGCTCTTACGATCCAGCCTCCAGTTGCGCCCCGAGGGTCCACAGCACGAATAGCGTCGGGTCGGGGCCGCGGTTTGGCTACCTGGCCTCTGGCCCTAAACCGAGCACCCTACGACGGGGGTGCTTGGTACACAGCAGACGGTGTATGCCGAGCCTCCGTCGCCAGTCCCGGTCGTAGTGCGGCACTGCCCCAACGTGCAAACGGCACTGCAATCGATACAACTGGCGGCTGGGCCAGTCCCACCGCCCGCGATCCTTCCGAGGTCGAGGCGATTCAGGTGGCGAAGAGTCTCGCGATTCAGTTGCAGCTTTCTCGTCTTCATTTGCCTTCTCCTTGCTGAACAACACTGAGCTGGAGCATCAATGCGCCATCTTCGACTGTATGGCGCATCTGGCACCAGTAGCTGCTTCCCCATGGTTCGGGGCGGTTCGGCGCCGGCCGAGCCGGCGCCGAGGCGTCGTTCCTTTAGGTGGGCTGGATGCGGATTCCGGTCAACACCCTCCGGTCTTCGCACAGGAGTAACAGAATGTGCCTGGGATGCTGTCACAGCTGTCGGCGGCTGTGCAGGTGGCGCTGAGACCGCCGGTCGCCTTCCGCAGATTTCCCTCCAGAGAGCGGACGGTTTCCCGGCTCAACGTGAGCTTCGGAGTCTGCTTTTTCATGGCTTGATTCCTCCTTGCAGGTGGGCCGCTTCCGCGGCCGACATTTGTATGGCCTGGCCAGGCGTCATCGCCGTGGTCACCCCGACCCTAGCGAACCGACAGGCGGCCTTCCATGAGCGATCGATGAGCGCTGGCTTAGGAGGAGGTGAGCAAGGCAGGCCGGGGATTGCGAGCATGGACGAAGGCGGCGTGGAAGGCAGGAGGGACGGTGCGCCCAGCAGGATCTCGGCACACGGGCCGGCGGTGATATCGGCAGCGTCGAACAGCAGGTAGCCGCTATCGCCGCGACCGGCGTCGTACATCGGGCTGACCAGGTGGCGCCGCCGGCCTGGCGTTTAAACGCTCAGAATGCGCGACCGGCGACGGATCGGCCCGCGGATGCGAAGCTGGCTTGCATTGGATCAGGGGCTCCGGCCGCGTGGCCCGCGCCCGCTGGCTCACGTCTTAGACCGGGGGCCGGGGGTGGTCATGTGCTTGGGGATGTCGGCACCCCGTTTGCGAGCTCGACTGCGCTGCTGGCTCAGACGCTGGCGCTCGCGTCGGTCAGGGGCGGTCTTCGGCTCGGGGACAACCTGAGCCAACACCGCTGTCAGGGATGGGATTATTCCAAATACCTCAGCCTGCGCCACGATGCCGGTGATGACGACTTCGGTACGGTTGAGACCGCGTGCCTCGCAGACCCGATCCAGGAGGTCGACCACGGCAGCGGGGATGCGCATATTGATCTGGTGCCGAGCCATGGCGCATTCTGGCACATCGACGCATCGTGCCTGGGGTTGCCGCCGACAGGGCGACGGGTGCCGGAGACGATGAGGTCTACGATTGTTTGTAGACCCCCCTCGGAGTCCCGGCCCACGAGGCTGACGATTGGTGAGCTGAACGACATCGCCAATGCCCGTCGTGAAAGCGGACTGCGTTTAAACAGCTGCGACCGCAGGACGCAGCTCGGCCGTCCAACCTCCGTCAATGCGAGGGGTACGTGCCTCGCCAGCTGCGCCGGGGACCTGGCGTGGGCATGTCGCGTCCCGCGTCCAGCCCGACCGGGCCTGACCTGGCCGCGGCCCAGCCACGGTGCCGGTCCGCTTCGTGCATGTCGGTTCCGTCAGTGCGCCTGACATCACGCTGTCAAGTGCCATGGTCATTTCCTCAGTGAATTGTTTCCGATAACCCGTCAGACGCGCCGCGGCTGGAGCACCAAGTCGGCCGCTTCCTCGGCCTCTTTCAGGAGCGTCTTGCGCGGCGTGCCTATCAACGCACGCATGGTAAGGCCACGAACAAAATCCGTGACTTGGATCGCGCGCACGGCTACGGGAAAGTCAGACGGGATTTCTCCAGCAGTGATCGCGTCCCGGAAACGGCGCTCCACCAGTGCCGCGCCGCCCGCGACCGCGCTCTGCAGGAACCGCTGAACCTCAGCGTCGTTCACAAGCGGCGCGACGCACACCATGAGGCAGCCACGGGCGGACCCTTTCTCGGTCGCACTTTCGACGGCGTACCTCAGAAAGCCCATGATCGAGTCGCGAAGACTCTGTGGCGAGAGGAGTGCCTTCGCGGCTGATGCGCCCTTCCGTTCTGCGTACGCCTTAAGGACGCGCAAGAATATCGCCCGTTTGCCCCCAAAGACGGCATACAGGCTCGGCCGTCCCACGCCCATCCCGGCGACGAGATCGTCGATCGTCACTCCGTCGTAGCCCTTCGACCAAAATACCTGGGTCGCCTTTTCCAGCGCCCCTGTCTCGTCGAAGTTGCGCGGCCGTCCACGCGGCTTAGGATGATTCTGAACCATTCAGTTAAAAACTCCTTGCAATGCATCTTCCGATTATGATACTAAATAGTTCGGAATTAGCAAGTCGTCCGTGGCCCTCGCGGGGCCTCACGACTCGACCTTCACCCTTTACCACGGAGACGCCATGAAAAATTCGTTCGCGCTCGTCACCGGCACCACGTCCGGGCTCGGTTATGCGGCAGCCGGCTTGCTCGCCGCCAAGGGCTACCGCCAAGTCATCGTCACCGGCCGCAGCCTGGCCCGGGTCCAGCAAACGGCCGCTCAACTCGCGACTGAGACCAAGAAAAACATCTTCACGCCGCTGGAGCTGGATCTGGACTCGCCGTCCAGCGTTCAGTCCGCCCTCGCCGAGCTGGTCAAGCGGGGTCAGCCGATCGATTTCCTGCTGCTCAATGCAGGGATGGTCCCCGGTAAGAAGCGCGTGATCACGGCGGCGGGCTTCGAGGCTTCTCAGGCCCCGCTGATCGGCCATCATCAACTGACTGTCGGGCTGCTCCGCGCCAACCTGCTGAGCCCCAACGCTCGGATTGTTATCGCCGGGGCAGAACCTGCCCGGGGGGGCGTACCTATGTTCAGCTACACCGACTTGCCGGCCTTTGCGGCCAAACAATACCACGGCGACCGAACCGCCGCTGTTGAAGCCCTGCTGCGCAACGGGCCGAACGTGAGGTACGTGCCCAACAATGCGTATGCCGACGCGAAGCTCATTATCGCTTGGTGGGTCGCGGCGCTGGCACGGCGGCTACCCTCCGGCATGGCGGTATACGCTGTCTCGCCCGGTGCGGCGACCGACACCAAGGTGGTGCGAAACGCTGGCCCGGCGTTGAAGTATCTGTTTATCCCAATCGTGAACCTCATTCCCGGCATGAATCAGGCGCCGGAGACCGCGGCCCGTCGGTACCTCCAGGCGTCGGAGTTCGGAACCGACGTCTCGGGGCAATTCTTCGCCTCGGCTAAAGGGAAGTTCACAGGCCCAATTGAGGCGCAGCGCCAACCACACCTCCACGATCGCGCCAGCCAGGAAGCCGCATGGCAGGCCGTCGTCAAGGTCTCTGGCGTCGACTTCGCTTCCGCACCGTCCTTGAGCGCGGTGTCCTGAAGGAGCGCCGGTCGCGGCGAAACGGTTGCGGTGACCAGAATCAGCAGGCGATTGCGCCGCTGCGTGCTCGTTCACTGGGCACTTACGGTATTTTGAATTAAATAGTTCAACACGCCCTTGACCGCAGCCTCCGCGCCCGATTATCATACTAGATAGTTCATTATCAGCAAAGAAACTCTAACCTCGCGAGGAGACTACATATGGAACGGTACCAAGGTAAAAGGGTGGTGATTATCGGCGGCACGAGCGGCATGGGGCTCGCGACGGCGAAGATGCTCCTCGATGGGAGTGCGCGTGTTCTGGTGACTGGTCGCTCGAAGGACGGCCTGGAATCGGCGCAGAAAGAGCTCGGAAAGGGCGCCCTCGTGGTTTCGAGCGACGCGCGGTCGTTGACGGACATCGACGCTCTGGCATCTCGGGTGAAGGCCGAGTTCGACACCTTCGACCTGCTCTTCGTCAACGCCGGGTTCAGCATCCGAGCGCCTCTCGAAAGCATGACCGAGGCTGTCTACGACGAGATGTTCAACCTGAACGCCAAGGGACCGCTTTTCGCGGTGCAGAAGCTCGCGCCGCTGATCAACCGGGGAGGCTCTATCGTCTTCACGACCTCGATCGCCAACGTCAAGGGAATGCCCGGCAACGCCGCATACGGAGCCGCCAAGGCCGCGGTGCGATCATTCGCTCGGACGCTCGCCGCCGAGCTGATTCCTCGCGAGATTCGCGTCAACGCAGTGACGCCCGGCCCCATCGACACAGGGATCTTGGGCAAGATGTTCCCCGATAAAGACGCGGCCGCCCAGCTTAGGGAGAAGATGATAGGCATGGTTCCCATGAAGCGCTGGGGGACGTCGGAGGAGATCGCCAAGGCCGTCCTCTTCCTCGCGTTCGATGCGACCTTCACGACCGGCGCAGAGCTTCCGGTAGACGGAGGATGGTCTCAGCTCTAAGGCTTGGACCGCCCAGGATGGTGCTGGCATCGAGAACGGTCTTCAATGGCTCGCATACCAATTGGTGAGCGGCGAAGTGATTTTGGCTGTCGATTACAGCAGGCGTGCCAGCGTCAAATGGTCCAGTTTTGAGGAACAGGGCAAGTAGTCCAAGCCTGTTCGGTGTAGCGCAACCCACGGAGGAAACAATGAAAACGATGAAGCAGATCGTGGTAACGGTAAGTTTAGTCGTCATCTCGGCGATGGCACCGAGAGTGGAAGCGCAGCAGGGCGTCGAGAAGGCTGCTGCAGGGACGCTGGTCGCTCCGGCCGAGGCGCTAAATTCGCTGCTGAATATGACTGAGAGCCAGATGATAAGTCTGGTGAAGGCATTGCCTGCCGACAAGTATGGATTTGCACCAAGCCCGATATCAATCCAAGCACGCTTGCTAAGTTGACGAACAAAGATGAGCTTGTTGCTGCCCTTGAGGCCTCGTTTGCTTTCGATCACAAGGCGATTGGGATGCTCACGACCGCAAACGCATTCGAAAGCGTGGGTGGATCGTTCACGCGCTCCACTCAGGCCGCCATGATCGCGGTGCATGCTTCCGATGAGTACGGGCAGATGGTGGAGTATCTGCGCATAAGAGCGACAAGCGGCCTCGGGCTGGCCACGGCCCTGCTTCTGGCGGAGCGAGGCGCGGAGGTCGTGATGGTGGGACGTGATCGAACCCGCTCGAATTTCCTGCGCACTGAAATCGCGCAATATGCTTCCGGTAGCGAGCCCATCCTGTTCCTCGCAGACCTGTCGTCGCAGGCGGAGATCCACCGCCTGGCCGAAAAGCTTCATGGAAGTTTGTCACGGATCGATGTCCTGATCAACAATGCGGCCGCTGTGTTCGCAGAAAGAGAAGTGACGCCGGATGGCCTGGAGAAAACCTTCGCCGTTAATCACCTTGCGCCGTTCGCGCTAACTCACCTTGTGCTCGATCTCATCCGCGCCGCGCCCGCCGGGAGAATTCTCACCGCGTCCTCGGAGTTCCATAGCGGAGAACTGGATTTGTCCAATCTCCAGGGAGAGCGGCGATACAACTGGTTGGGGGCCTACAAGCGCTCGAAGCTTTGCAACATTCTGTTTACTTACGAACTCTCCCGGCGCCTCGCAGGATCGACGATTACCGCGAACTGTTTTAGTCCCGGACCCACGCTCACACGCCTGGGCGACAACATGCGAGGTCTACCTGCAGCAGTCCCGTGGTTGTTAAAGCGCATTCCATCTTTGCTTGCATTTCCGGAAGGCGCAGCGAGAACTCCCGTCTACGTCGCGTCCTCGCCCGATCTCGACGGTGTCTCCGGCAGATTCTTCAGGCAGTGCCGAGAGACGCACACAAAACAGATTACGTACGACAATAGCGTCGCAGTCAGGCTCTGGAACATGAGTCAAGAGCTGTATGGGAGCCGCGCCAGCGCCGTCGGCGTGTTCCTTTTCGGTAAGGCGGGCAATGACGAATTTCGTGCGCTGCCGCCGGTTGCTGCCCGCGCTAATGATCGCCCCGCCAGACGCTGAGTTGCCGAGCCGGCTGACAGTCTCTGGGCGCATCCAACCGGTGGACGGCCTCTACTTCGCGCTACCCACCCGCACGGCGGCCACCCAGATCTATCGCCGCACCCATGCCGCCATCACCCATCTCTTCCCGGATACGGCCAGCCGGCCGGCCGTTGTCCTCGCCGTACCCGGCTACCTCGATGTCGACGGCGTCGCGGGCATCCGCTTGCCACCCTTCCGTGTCCTCTGGCCCGACGAGCCCCTGCGCGATCGCGGCTGCGGGCGTGCGGGCGGGTCAGGTCAGGCGGTCTTGCGGCGCCGCAGGCGGACGAAGGCGGCTCCGCCGAGGCCCAGGGCCAGGAGCAGGAGACCCAGGGTCGAGAGGGTGGGGATGGGGGCGGAGGTCGCGGCCACCGTGAAGTTGGTGGGATCGGCGGGGCCGCCCACGCCCGGATCGTCGGTTACCGCCGTGGCGTCGTTGGTGCCGTTGCCGTCGCTGTCATAGGAAATCGACCCCTGATTGGAGACGGTCTCGCCGGCGGCGCTGGCGAGGATGGTGGCGGTGATCGTGATGGTCACCGAACCGCCGGCCGGAATCGCGCCGTTCCAGGTGACGGTGTTGCTGCCGGTGTTGGCCGCCGCGGCGCCGCTCGAGGCGGTGGCGGAGACGAGCGTGAGGCCGCCGGGGAGGATGTCGGTGAACTCGTTGCCTGGGTTGTCGGCCTGGGCTCCGGCGCCGGAGTTGTGCAGGGTCACGGTGTAGGTAACGGTGCCGCCGACGGCGTACGGGCCGCCGGAGACGGTCTTGGTGCCGGTGACGGTAGCTCCGAGCGGCTGGGTGATGGTGTCGGTGTCGGTCGCCGAGTTGTTGCCCGGAGTCGGGTCGGTGACGCCCGCCGGGGCGGTCACCGTGGCGGTGTTGGAGACGGTGCCGGTGGCGGCCGCCGCGACGTTGCAGCTCGCGGTGTAGGTGACGCTGGCGCCCGCCGGGAGGTTCACGGTGCCGTTGATGTTGCCCGCGCCGGAGGCGGTGCAGGTGCCGCCGCCCGCGCCGAGGCAGGTCCAGGTGCAGGTGAGCGACGCCGGGAAGGTGTCGGCGACGGTGGCGCCGGCGGCGTTGCTGGGTCCGGCGTTGGAGGCGGTGATGGTGTAGGTCACCGAGCCGCCGGGGGTGGCCGTGGTCACGCCGTCGGTCGCGGTGATCGCGAGATCGGCGCTGGCCGCCAGCGTGTCGGTGTCGGTCGCCGAGTTGTTGCCCGGAGTCGGGTCGGTGACGCCCGCCGGGGCGGTCACCGTGGCGGTGTTGGAGACGGTGCCGGTGGCGGCCGCCGCGACGTTGCAGCTCGCGGTGTAGGTGACGCTGGCGCCCGCCGGGAGGTTCACGGTGCCGTTGATGTTGCCCGAGCCGGCGGCGGTGCAGGTGCCGCCGCCCGCGCCGACGCAGGTCCAGGTGCAGGTGAGCGACGCCGGGAAGGTGTCGGCGACGGTGGCTCCGGTGGCGTTGCTGGGACCGGCGTTGGAGCCGGTGATGGTGTAGGTCACCGAGCCGCCGGGGGTGGCCGTGGTCACGCCGTCGGTCGCGGTGATCGCGAGATCGGCCTGTGGCGTCAGCGTGTCGGTGTCGGTGCCGCTGTTGTTGGCCGGGTTCGGATCGGTGGCGAAGGAAACCGTGGCGGTGTCGGAGATGGTGCCGGTGGCGGCCGCCGAGATGGTGCAGCTCGCGGTATAGGTGACGCTGGCGCCCGCCGGGAGGTTGACCGTGTCGTTGATGTTGCCCGAGCCGGCGGCGGTGCAGGTGCCGCCGCCCGCGCCGACGCAGGTCCAGGTGCAGGTGAGGGCTGCCGGGAAGGTGTCCGCCACCGTGGCCCCGGTCGCCGGGAGGGGGGACGAGTTGGAGGCGTTGATGGTGTAGGTCACCGAGCCGCCGGGGGTGGCCTCGGTCACGCCGTCGGTCACCGTGATCCCAAGGTCCGGTGGCGCCTCGTCGTCGTAGCAGGCGGTGACGTCGTTGAGCGTGGGGCTCACCGTGGCGTCGGAGGTGGCGAAGAACGCCCGGTACTCCAGATACTGGAAGCCGTTGAACTGGCTGAGCGAGGCGCCGCTGGTGGTGAAGTACGTCGCGGCGGTGCCGTCGGGGCCGACGAAGGCGAAGGGGCCCGACGGCGAGTTGCTGGCCGCGGCCTGGAACTGCAGGGTGGTGTTTGCCGGAACCGTGGCGGTCCAGGAGAGCGTCGTCCAGGTCGGTGTGTCGCCGGCCGGCGGGTTGCTGTCCTTGACACCCGAGATGAGGTCGCCCGACGAGCCGAAGCCGCTGTCGACGTGGATCTTGAAGCCGGCGTCGGTGCTCACGCCGCCGGTCAACGGAATCGACCAGACGGTGCCGCTGGTGGCGCCGGAGACCCGGCTGCCGCCGGGGTAGACGTCCGAGCCGGCCGTCGAGGTGCCGCTCCTGGTGAGCGCGTAGGTGCCCGGCGAGGGGTTCGCCGTCGGGCGGATCACGATGGCGTACTGCGTGCCGGCGGTCAGGGACGGCGGCGAGCTGAAGGTCGCCGTATAGAAGGCGGCCGCGCCGCTGCTGAATCCGGTGATCGTGGCCGCGGCCAGGTCGGCGCCGGTCGGCAGGCCGCCGCTCGTGGCGCGCAGGCTCAAGGTGAGGTTCGGCGTCGTCCCGGTGCAGCCGCTGCAGAAGAGGTTGATGTCCGCCGCGGTGAGCGTGCCCGAGCGCGAAGGCGTGAAGGTCTGGCCGCCCCAGGTCGTCGTGGTGATGCCGACGCCGCTCGTGCCGAGCGTGGTGCTCTGCTGGTCGATGTCGGGCTTGGCGAGCACGACGTCGCCGGGGCTCGCCGTCAGGTCGACGTTGGTCGGCGTACCGGTCTGGAAATCGGCCTGCGTCGTGTCGGTCAGGCACGCGCTGGTATCTGCCGTGGCAAGGGAGAAATTCTGCGTCGTCGTGTTGCCGTCGCTCACCACGATGCCGGACGCCGTGCTGGAGACGGACCCGGGATCGCTGGCGCTGGCGGTGGGGTAGGTGCCGGCGGGGAGGCTCGCGAAGGCGTAGGAACCGGCGCCGTCCGTGGTTGTGGTGCGGCTGCCGAGGCGCACGGTCGCGCCGGCGATCGGCGCGCCGCCCACCGTGGCGGTCACCGTGCCGGAGAGCGTGCCGCCGGCGCCCACCGGGGTGCAGGACGGGTAGGAGAACGAGCCGACCCGGGTCAGGAAGTTGAGGCCGTCTACCCCGTAGTACTCGTTGGTGAGCCAGAACGTGCAGCCGTCGGGGTCGAGCGCCATGCCGGTGTAGTCACCCCAGCGGATGCAGGCCGAGCCGCCGCAGTTGCCGGTCTGGGTGCCGGTGCCCTGGAAAAAGAGCTGCTCGGTCTGGCTGAAGGTGTTCACCGGATCCGTCGCCAGGCGGCCGGCGTACCGGACCGCCGGCTTGGTCGTGCTGTTCGAGGTGCTGTAGCCGAGGGCCATGTCCCCCGCCCGGTCGATCGCCAGGCTGGGCACGAAGCGATACGTGACGTTGGCGCCGTCCGGGTCCCAGGTCGTGGCCTGCGGCAGGGCGGCGGCCACGGTGCCGCCGGTCACGGTCACCTGGTACCAGCGCGGCGCGGCGAAGCCGGTGGTGTTCTGGCGCCGCACCGTATGCGCTGCCCAGAGAGATTCGACGCCGCCGAAATTGGTGTACTGGTTCTGCATCATGCCGCGGATCTGGAGGACGTCGAGGCTGTTGCCGCCCAGGGAGGGGGCGTTCGGCACCGACGCGTTCGGCCAGCTGGTGGCAGCCAGGGGCGTGTCCGGGCCGGTGAAGGTCGACGTCGAGAGGCGGTTCCAGTCGACGTGGAACTTGTAGACGCTCAATGCGTTGGTGAACTGCCAGGTGGAGACGAAATAGTTGGGGCTGCCGGCGGGCGGCGTGCCGGTCTGCAGCCGTGCGTTGCTCGGCAGGAGCGCGAAGTCGGCCGCCGGGGCGTCGAAGGTGACCACCTGGACGGTCGGGGCGCCGGCGTACATCTGCGCCTTGTTGAGCGCAAAGACCCGCGGGTTCTGAAACGGCGCTCCGGAAGGGTAGCCGAACACGTTCGCCGACATGTAGAGGCCGTCCGGCCAGATGCCGAACTTCGGATAGTCGCCGAGCCCGTTGGCGATGTGGATCGAGTAGAAGTTCCAGCCGCCGCTCACCGGATCGCCGCTCTTCGACACCGCGAAGCACTGAAAGGCGCCGGGTGGATTGACGATATTGCCGGAACCGTCGACTTCGAACGCGAAGTCGGTGATGATCCAGCGGTCCTCGAACGTGTCGTAGAGCACGACCGGATCGCCGAAGTTGTTGGTGTCGCACAGGTTGCCGAAGTTGCCCTGGCTCATGAAGGCGTCGAAGGTGAACGCCGCGATCTGGCTGCCGCTCTTGCTGTAGATGCCGATCGAAGTGTTCATCGCTTGCATGAAGTAGGTCGGTCCCACGTCGCCCACCGGGTCAGGAGGGTGGCCGGCGCCCCAGGTGGCGAAGTCGAGGCCGTCGAAGCTCGCCGACGGCGCCGGCGCGGCCGCCAACGGGACGTTCATCCGCGGCGCTGGGGCGGCCAGCGGCGGCACGCCGGGGAGCTCCACCGGCTCCGGGTCCGGCTCCTCGAGCTCGGGCCGCTCGAACTTTCTGGGCTTGACCTGGGGCAGCCGGCGCAGGTCGATCTCGACGCTCCCCGCCCGCTGCATCGCCATCTCGTGCGGTCTGGTTGCGGCTGGCAGGTAGGTCGCCTTCACCTCGCCGCGCTCCTGGGCCGCGGCGCTGCCGGCACCGATCAGGCACGGCAGGACGAGGCCCAGCAGGAGCGCGCCGGCCTTCGCGAGCATCGGTCGAAAGGTGAGACCAACCTGGAGCGCCTGCGGCCTGGCGCGATCTGTGGACATCTCGGTTCTCCCCTGGAAAGCGACACAAACACCGACAGGAACGGGCAAGGGTCTGCCCGACCGTCATCAGAAGACAAGCTGGATGAGGTGGAAATGTACTAAAGAGGGTATCACCGTGTCCAGGCCGGCCTGGACGGCCGGCGAGGGCATTCAAGAGCGCCACGCCGCCGGGTAGAGCAGTAAGCTGCGCCGCGGCGGTGGCCGGAAGTGCGGCGGTGCGCCGGCTGGGCCTTGATGGGCTCTGTTCCGGCCCGCCGCCTCACCTGGGCGGGTTTGCCGCCGGCAAGACGTGCTGGAGGACCAGGTCATCGAAGTCGGCAACGACGACGTCGCGCTGCGCGCAGGCGAGCAGCGTCACGGCCACGTTGTAGGTCCCCGGCGGCGCCTCGAGCGGGCCTGCGGTGATCGTGTCCCAGGTGCCCTCACCGCGCCGCCCTGTGGAGGCGTGGTCGCTGGACTTCAGGAACGGGCCGGAGCAGTTGTCGTAGGCCTTGCCGGAATAGAAGCTGAAGAAGATACTGGCACTGCCGTTGCTGGAAGGGGTGAGCAGCAAGACCTTGGCGCTGAACTGGTAGGTGCCAGGACTGATGGGGAAGCACTGCTCCGCCACGGCGCAGGCCGGAGAGGAGGGAGCTCGTCATACTCTAAAGTAGGGTGCGTCGATGGCAGGCGATGGGACAGGCGGGCAGATGGTGGCCGGGTGACGCGGCGCCGCGGACGGGCGAGCCGAAGAGCGCGAGTTCGTGATAGTAAATGCGTTTGAGCGCGAGCGCCCAGCGCGCGGCAGGGATCGACCAGGAGCAATGCTGCCGGACTTTGACGAGGACCTGAGGGATCGGCGACGAGCGCGGGGGCGACCCTGGCCCGCGCGATCGATCCCGGCCTGACCATGAGCGACTGGAAGCAGGTGCTGCGACGACTGGTGCGGGAGCCCGGCTTCTCGACCGTCACCGTGCTGACCCTGGCCCTCGCCCTGGCGACGGTGGTCACGGTGTTCACCCTGGTCGACGCCGTGCTGCTGCGCCAGCTGCCGTATCCGGAGTCCTCCCACCTGGTGGAGGTCAGCCACACCGCCCCGGGCCTCAAGCTCGAGACGATGGACATGTCGGCGCGGCTGTATCTCCATTACCTGGAGCACGCCAAGACCCTCGACGGCATCGCCCTCTGGAACAGCGTCGACGTCACCCTCAGCGGCAACGAAGAGCCGGTGCGCGTACCTGGGGCGGTGGTCTCTCCTTCCGCGTTCCGCATCCTGCGGGTCAAGCCGGAGCTCGGCCGCGCCTTCAGCGAAGAGGAAGGACGGCCCGGCGGCGCCGCGGTGGTGATGCTCAGCCATGACCTGTGGCAGAGCCGCTATGGGGGCAAGGCCGATATCCTCGGCCGGCCGCTCGACGTCAACGGCAAGCCGCGCGAGGTGGTGGGGGTGATGCCGGCCGGCTTCGACTTCCCCAACCCCAAAACCGAGCTGTGGGTCCCGCGGGTGCTCGATCCCGCCAAGGCACGGCTGGGCTACTTCTACGATCGTGCCATCGCCCGCGTCCGCAGCCAGGTGACGCCCGAGGCGGCACAGACCGAGCTCACCCAGCTGACCCGCGACCTGGTGGGCGCCTTCCCGGACGAGGAGGCGGCGAAGATGCTCCAGAACGGAGGCTTCCGTCCGGTGGTCAAGACCCTCCTGGAGCGCGCCGTCGGCAAGGTGCGGCCGGTGCTGTGGACGCTGCTTGCCGCGGCCGGGCTGATCCTCGCCATCGCCTGCGCCAACATCGCCAATCTGTTCCTGGTGCGCTTCGAAGAACGCTCCGCCGAGCTGGCGATCCGCGGCGCCCTGGGTGCCAGCCGCGGCCGGCTGGTGGGTGGGCTCTTCGCCGAGGGGCTGGCTCTCGCCGCCCTCGCCGGTGGGGTGGCCGTGGTCCTGACCTGGGAGACCTTGCGCCTGCTGGTCCGGCTCGGCGTGGGCATCGTGCCGCGCCTGCACCAGGTGGGCCTCGACGCCGGGGCGGTGCTGTTCACCTTCGGCGCGGCGGTCCTGGCGGCGGTCCTGGCGTGTCTCCTGCCGGCCTTGCGAGCGAGCCGCATCGACCTCGCGGACGCGGTGCGCGACGGCGGCCGCGCCTCCGCCGGCCGCGATCGGCACCGCCTGCGCCATACCCTGGTGGGGGCCCAGGTCGCCCTGGGGATGGTGCTGCTGGTGGCTTGCGGGCTGGTGGTGCGGAGCCTCCTGGCCTTGCAGGCGGTCGACCCCGGCTTCAGGACGAACGGCGCGGCGACCTTCCAGCTGTTTCTGCCGCCGACGACGTATCCTGATGCGCAAGCCCGGGTGCGCTTCGTGGAGGAGACCGTGGGGCGGCTGGCGGCGCTGCCGGGGGTCGGGGCGGTGGGCCTGGCCAGCTACCTGCCGCTGTCCGACGCCCAGGGCGGCTCCGGGTTCGTGGTGGAGGAGTTCCCCCTGAGGCCGGGAGAGGTGCCGCCGGTCTTCATGGAGACGAACGCCAGCGCCGGCTATTTCGCCGCCCTGGGCATCCCGCTCCTGGAAGGACGGACCTTCGCGCCCGACGACTACCGCCAGCGCCTGGGTCGCATCGTGATCAGCCGATCGGTGGCTCGCCGCTACTGGCCGAAGGGCAGCGCCCTGGGCAAGCGGATGACGTCGTGGGCGCCGCAGGCGGAACGGCAGGGCTGGTACACGGTGGTCGGGGTGGTGGGCGACGTGCGCCTGGCGGGCCTCGACCAGGAGCCGGTGGACGTGGTGTACGAGCCTCTCCTGGGCCTCGCCGACGGCAGCAAGGACCTCGGCGCCAGCCTCTCCTATGCGGTCGCGAGCAGCCTGCCGGCGGCGTCTCTGGCGCCGACCCTGCGCAACACCATGCGCAAGGTCGATCCCAGCCTGCCGATGACCCCGGTGCGGACGGTGGACAGCCTGGTGCGCGACTCCTGGGCCCACATGACGTTCACCGTCACGGTGCTGCTGCTGGCGTCGCTGATGGCGCTGGTGATCGCGGCGGTGGGGCTCTACGGGGTGGTGTCGTATCTCGTTACCCGGCGCACCCGGGAGCTTGGCATCCGCATGGCCCTGGGGGCCGACGGCGGCCGCATCCGCCGGCTGGTCCTCGGCCAGGGGCTCCTGGTCGCCGGCCTCGGCCTCCTCGCCGGCGTGCTGCTGGCGTTGGCTTCCACCCGGCTGCTGGCGTCGCTGCTGTTCCAGGTGGGGAGCCGGGATCCGCTGACGTTCGTCCTCGCGGCCCTGGTGCTTCTCCTGGTCGCTGCCGCGGCCTCGTACCTGCCCGCCGCGCGTGCTGCTCGCACGTCTCCTGCCGAGGCTTTGCGCACGACGTAGGGAATCCCTGGAGCGGGTGGGAGAGGGTAGGGCGAGGGATTCTTCTACAGCTCGCCGGCGGCCAGACTGCGCAGGGCGCCGAGCGACGGCACGAAGGCGTAGACCCCTCCCGCGGCGTGGACGTGGCGCTGGATGGACAGAGACTGGCGGCCGTGCAGGGGGCAGCGCAACGTGACCGGGGCGGCGTCTTCGCCGATCAGCGGGTCGGGCCCGTCGTCGGCTTCGAAGAAGTCGGGGTCGTGAGCCCAGCCGCGCAGCAGAAACTCGAATTGCTGCTCGATGCTCGCCATGAACGAGTTCATCAGCAGGCCGCGCTCGACGTCGGGGCCGAAGCCGGGGCCGGCTTCGGGATCGTAGATCGGGCCGAAGGGCACGGCGCGCCGGATCAAACGGTGCCACTCGCGGTCGACCACCATGTTGGAGCGCGGGTACATCTTGCGGATGTGGGAAAAACGCGGCGTCTTGAGGCCGTGCGGATCGTCTTCGTAATCGAAGACCGCGCCCGGCGCAGCGCCGTCGTCCACCTCGGGAGAGTGGACCAGGGGAGCGCCGCTCGGCCAGCGGCCGATCAGCCGGGCCGCCAGCTCGTCGGCCGACATCGGCACCCCGCGGCCGGCCAGCTCGGCACTCGCCGCGGTCAGCTGGGCGCGCCAGCCCGGCACGTCCTGATGGAAACGCTTGAAGACCTGGAAGGTGCCGTCGTGCATCCACGCCGGACAGGCGATGGGCGGCCCGAGGCCGCCGGCGCCGTGGCGCGGGTGGCCGAGGACGAACTCCCCGGCCGGGGTCAGCCGGCGCTCCGGCTCGCCTGCCGCCGGATCGTCGTGGCCGAGCACCGCCGGCTGCGAGATGCCGTCGCGGAAGCCGAAGTGCTCGCGGCCGGCCATGGCTCCGGGGAGCAAGCCGCCACGCTCCACGTGCACGACGTCGACGCCGTCGCCGGCGCGCCGCCGCTCTTCTTCGAGGGCTCCCTCGAGACGCTCCAACGAGGTCGAAGCCAGGGTGAGGAGGGCGTCGACGGGTGCCTGGCCCGGACCGCCGAAAGCCCAGCGCTCCGGTGCCCCGGGGCCGCGGTCGCGCAGCTTGGCGGCGCGGGCGGCGGGACCCTGGCGGAATGCCTCGAACGATTCCAGGCCGGCGAGCGCCTCAGGCGCAAGCCGGCCCAGCCCGCGATGACAGAGACCGAGGCTCCGGCAGACGGCACTATCGCCGCCGGCCGGAGCCGCATTCACCAACGCCGTGGCGGTGATCCCGGAGAGCACCCGCCGCAGCCAGCGGCGGGCACCTCCGGGGTCGGCCAGGGAGAGCATCAGGAAGGCCTGATGCTCCTCGGGAAACGGCGCCAGGACGTTGCCCTGGATCTCCTCCGAGGCGCGTAGCGGCGCCGCCGCGACGCCGGTCATGTCCGGCGCTCAGAAGCGCAGCTTGGGCAGGACTTCGTGCAAGGGCTTGACCGCGCCCAGCTGCTGCAGCAGGCCGAGGGTGTCCATCTCCAGCCAGCCGGCCTGGAGGGTGCCCTCCGCCGCCCCCCCGTGGTTCTGGGGGTCGATGGGATCGATCGGCTTATGGGGGCCGGTGTAGACGCCGATGGCGGAGACGGTGACGTAGTTGCCGGTCGGCTGGATGCCGAGGAACGGGCCGGTGTGCTTGCCGCGCAGGGTCCAACGGATGGAGACTTCGGCTTCGCCGCTCTCTTTCTCGGCGCCGAAGAGGTCGTTGACCTCGACATCGAAGCCGGGGAATCCCTTGTGGAATTCGCGCGAGAACTGCTTGATGCCCTCGGGGCCAGGCGCGAAGCCCGGGAAGGGGTACTGGAAGCGGAAGTCGGGGGTCAGGATGTTGTCCGCGAGGTCGTAGTTGCCGTCACGGAAAACCTGCGTGAACAACGCCTCGACTGCCTGGGTGCTCGCTTGAACGTTGGCCATGTCGCCTGCTCCTTTAGGTAACGCGCGCGCGTTGCCTGAAAAGGCCTCCCTGACGTTGAGGGACGCCTCGATCCGCGGGGTCGGCGCAATTGGTGATCGTAAACCTACCCTTCATGATAGGTGCACGTCCTGGAACTGGCGTTGACAAAGCCGGGCGTAGAGGCCGGCTTGGGCCACGAGCTCATCGTGGCTGCCGAGCTCGACGATGCGGCCGCGGTCGAGGACGGCGATGCGGTGGGCGATGCGGACCGTGCTCAGCCGGTGGGCGACGACGATCGCGGTGCGGCCGGCCAGCAGCCGCGCGAGGGCCTCCTGCACCAGGTGCTCGCTCTCGCTGTCGAGGGCGGAGGTGGCCTCGTCCAGGAGCAGCATGCGCGGGTTCTTGAGCAGGGCGCGGGCGATCGCCAGGCGCTGGCGCTGACCGCCGCTCAGCTTGGTAGCCCGCTCGCCGACCACCGTGTCGTAGCCCTCCGGCAGCTCGGTGATGAAGGCGTGGGCGTTGGCCGCCTCGGCCGCCGCGATCATCTCCTCTTCGCTCGCCTCGAGCCGGCCGTAGAGGATGTTCTCGCGCACCGTGCCGCCGAAGAGTTGCGTTTCCTGGGGCACCAGGGCGATCTGCAGCCGCAGGCTCGCGAGGCTCACCTTGCGGAGGTCGACGCCGTCGATCAGCACCCGACCCGCGGTGGGGTCGTAGAAGCGGGGTACCAGGTTGACCAGGGTGGTCTTGCCGGCCCCGCTGGGGCCCACCACGGCGAGGATCTCGCCCGGCTCGAGATCGAGGGAGACCTCGGCCAGCACCGGCGCCATCGCGACGCCGGGGGCCGGGGCTTCATAGGCGAAGCTCACCCGCTCGAAGGTCAGGCGGCCGGCCATGCGGGGCAGGCGCGGGGCGCCGGGCAGCTCGACCACCTCGGTGCGGGTGTCGAGCAGCTCGAGCAGCCGCACCGACGAGCCCACCGCCTGCTGCAGCCGGCTCCACAGGCCGCCGAACCAGTTGATGGCGCCGCCCATCATCGAGGTGAGGATGATGAAGGTCACGAGCTGCCCCGGGGTGAGCTTGCCCGCCAGCACCTGCTTGCCGCCGTACCAGATGACCAGCACCGTGCAGGTGAAAAACATCGCCGAGAGGAGCGGCCCGAAGAGCACCTCCAGGTACAGCCGGCGGAGCGCGAGGGTGAAGAGCTGGTGCAGCCGCGCCCCGAAGCGCCTGGACTCGTACTCCTCGCGGACGAAGGAGCGCACGATGCGGACGCCGCTCAACGACTCCTCGAGCACCGTGGTCACGGCGGCGAACGCGTCGGTCAGGTCCTGGGACAGGTTGCGCAGGAAACGGCCGAGGATCACCGAGGTGATCGACACGGTGGGCACCAGCAGCACCATCAGGAGGGTCAGGCGCCATTCGAGATAGAGGATCACCACCAGCGAGCCGGCAAACGTGAACATCTGCTGCAGCAGCCCGGCGACGTCGGCAGTGAGCACGCCGCGGATGTTCGAGACGTCGTTCATCACCCGCGACACCAGCTCGCCGGTGCGGCGCTGGTTGAAGAACGACAGCGACAGGGTCTGCAGGTGCTCGTAGAGCTTCTGGCGCAGGTCGATGGTCAGGCGCACGCCGACGAAGCTCAGCAGGTAGCCCACCAGCAGCTGGGTGCCGCTCTGCAGGACGTAGATGCCGATGAGGGCGAGGGTCACCCGGGGCAGCAGCCGGGGATTGCCGCCGGGCACGATGGAGTCGACCAGGTAGCTCCAGGCGATGGGGCCGGCCAGGCCCAGGACGCTGCCGACGGCCACCCCCAGGAGGGCCAGGAGCAGTCGCCGGCGGTAAGGCCGGGCAAAGGCGAAGAGCCGCCTGAGGGGCGCGAGAGTGCTCGCCATGCGCCCCCCGCGCAGGCTGGCGAGCAGGGCCATGAGGCCGCCGAGGGTGGGTTGCGCGCTGTCCAGGGGTGTGGCCATCGGCGTCTGTCGCTCGACTCGATCTATTCCTTCACGCGGGCAGCGCTGACAAGAGGATAGGCTTCGGGGCGCTCGATCGAGTCCACGTGCAGATCCACGTCCAGATCCGGCCAGTAGAGGTGGTGGGGCTGCGGCCTCTCCACCTTCGCCAGGTGTGCGATGGTGGCATGAGCAAACCAGGGGAACGCCCGGAACGCCAGGAAGAGCTCCCGCTCGTCGAGCAGCAGCCAAAAGCCGTGCTGGGACACGTTTGTGACCTCAAGATTCGAAATGTGCGCTCCAGGCTGCCCTGATCTCATTGTCGTGCTCCATGATGAGCCGCAAGGCCACGCGGATCGTGTGCTCACTCAGTCCGTAGTTCTTCGCGAGCTCGATGTCGGGCTCCATCCAGAACTTTGCCTCGCCGTCTTCGCCCACGACATGTACGTGCATCCTCTTCTCTTCTCGGGAAAAGAAAAAGAAGCGCAGCCCAGCGGCTCGAAGATCGTCAGGCTCGCATAGCGAGTCTAGCATCCGGCGCAATCAGGCCCGTCCCGCGGCATGGCCAGGTGCTGGATCATCGCGTCCCTCCTGTGTTTGCGGCTCTCCAGCCGCTCGCCAGGCCGTCGCCGCCGATCCAGAGCTCGCCCGGGACGCCCGGCGTCGGCCAGGCTGAAGATCGTGGTGTTGGCGCCGATCCCGAGCCCCAGCGACAGCCCCGCCACCAGGGTGAAGCCGGGCCGCCTCGCCATGGTGCGGATCGCGTATCGCAGGTCGGCAAGCAGGCTTTCCATCGCGCGTCCCCCTATCTGGCCGCGACCAACGGGCCAGGCTTCCTGCAGGTACCCTGGTGCACGAACACGGGGCCGCGAAGGGGTGGTCCGCCACGGGCCGCCGCGAAATCCGCATTCCGCGCACTTCATTTTTCAAGAGAGTAGCTCGGCGCGCATGCCTGGCGCTGCTGAATGTACGCCGCTTCCCGCAAGGAGAGACCATGAAGAAGACCGCGAAGCGCCTGATGCTGTGCCGCGAAACCGTGCAGACCCTGGCCAGTGGTGAGTTGCTGCATCGTGCAATGGGCGGCGTCAACACCGTCCCGACCTACTGCAAGGACTTCTGCTCGGAGCGGACCGTCTGCTCCGTGACCTGCGCCAAGAGCTGCTAGCCGCTGGCCAGTGGCGCGGGGTTTGCTAGGATCTGGGCGGGCGCCAGCTGCGCGCCGCCCATCGTCCACCTGCCCTGTCCGATGCCACCCGATTCCGTCCCGACGTATGCGCCGATCCGCGACTATGCGCTGATCGGGGATTGCCGGACCGCGGCCCTGGTTTCGCGCTGGGGGTCGGTGGATTTTCTGTGTCTGCCGCGGTTCGACGGGGCCTCGGTGTTTGCGGCGCTGCTGGATGCGGAGGGCGGCGGCAGGTTTTTCGTGCGGCCGGCGGACGGGCCGTTCGAGGCGCGGCGGTGCTACGTGGACAGCACCAACGTGCTGCAGACCACCTTCCGCACCGCCGGCGGCGAGCTGCGGCTGACCGACGCGATGAGCGTTTCCGGGCACGACGAGCGGCGGGGGGAGCTGCTGCCCGAGCACGAGCTGCTGCGCTGTATCGAGTGCACCGCCGGCCAGGTCGCAGTCGAAGTGGGGTGCGATCCGCGTTTCGATTGGGGGCGCGCGGTGCCGATGCCGCGCGACCGGCGAGCCCTGGGTTTCATCTGGGAGCACTCCGACCAGCTGCTGGTGTTGCGCAGCGAGGTACCGGTCGCGGCGGCGCCCGCCCGCTCCGGCGACGGCGGTGGCGGTGGGGGCGGTGGCGACGGGCGGCGCGCCGGTGTGTACGGCCGCGAGGTGCTGTCGGCGGGCGACCGGCGGTTTGTGTCGCTGGCTTCGATCAGCGGCGAGCCGGGCGTCTTCCTGCCGCTGGGGGAGGCCGCGGCGGCGCGGCTGGCGCGGTCGGTGCGGTGGTGGGAGCGATGGATCGCCGACTGCGTGTACTCCGGCCCGGCGCGGGCGGCGGTGGTGCGGAGCCTGCTGGCGCTCAAGCTGCTGACCTACTCGCCGTCGGGCGCGGTGATCGCTTCGCCCACCACGTCGCTGCCGGAAGAGATCGGCGGCGTGCGCAATTGGGACTATCGCTACTGCTGGCTGCGCGACGCGTCGTGGACGCTGACCGCCTTTTTCGACCTGGGCTATCGCGACGAAGGACAGGCGTTCTTCTCGTGGTTGCTGTACGCCACGCGCATGCGCACGCCGGCACCCGCCAGCCACCGCTGGACGCCGCGGCTGCGCATCCTGAACGTGCTCTACGACGTGCATGGCGAAGTGCGGTTGCGCGAGCGCGAGCTGTCGTGGCTGTCCGGCTACGCGGGCTCGCGGCCGGTGCGGGTGGGCAACGGCGCCAGCGGCCAGCTGCAGCTGGACATCTTTGGCGAGGTGGTGCAGGCGGCGTTTGAGTTCGTCGAGCGCGGCGGCACTTTGGACGCCACCGAAGGCAGGCTGTTGCGGCAGCTCGGCGACACCGTGAGCCGGTTGTGGCGCGAGCCCGACCAGGGGATCTGGGAGAAGCGCTCGGGCCGCTTCCACCACACCTATTCCAAGGCGATGTGCTGGGTGGCGCTGGATCGCCTGCTGCTGCTCGGGGAGCGCGGCGCCATCCGCCTGCCGTCCAGGAGCGCGGCGGGCTTCCGGCGCGAGCGCGAGGCGCTGCGCGCCGCCATCGAGGGCGAAGGGTGGAGCGAGCGGTTGGGCAGCTACGTCGACGTGCTGGGCGGCGACGAGCTGGATGCCAGCCTGCTGCTGCTCGGTCTGCGCGGCTTTGACGACCCGGCGCGTTCGCCGCGCCTGCAGGCGACGCTCGCCCAGGTGCGCACCCGCCTGGAGAGCGGCGGCCTGCTGTACCGCTACCCGCCGGGGGACGACGGGATTGCCGGCGGCGAGGCGGCGTTCGGCATCTGCAGCTTCTGGCTGGCGGAGTTTCTGGCGCGCATGGGCCGCGTCGCGGAAGCCCAGGCGCAGTTCGACCGCGTCGTCGGCCACGCCAACGACGTCGGCCTGTTCAGCGAAGAGATCGAGCCGGCAACGGGCGCGCACCTGGGCAACTTCCCGCAGGCCTTCACCCATGTCGGCTTGATCTCGGCGGCGCTCGCCATCGCCGCCGCCACGGACGGCGAAGTGGCGCGCGCGGCGCCGGACGCGGCAAAGGGGGTGCGCCTGTGAACATCGGCAGCGTCCTGCTGGCAGGCTTTTGCGCCACGCTGGTGCTGACCAGCTGCCTGGCCGCCAGCCAGGGTTTGGGCCTGTCGCGGCTGTCGCTGCCGCTGGTTCTGGGCGCCGCCTTTTCGCCCGACCGCCAGCGTGCCAACCTGATCGGGTTTGTGCTGCACATGGTCAACGGCTGGCTGTTCGCGCTGGTCTACGCGCTGGCTTTCGAAAGCCTGCGCCGCGCCAACTGGTGGTTGGGCGCCGGCTTCGGCCTGGTGCAGGCGCTGTTCATCCTGACGGTGGTGATGCCGTTGCTGCCGGCGCTGCATCCGCGCATGGCCGGCGAGGACTACGGGCCCAGCCCCACGCGCCAGCTGGAACCGCCCGGCTTTCTGGCGCTCAACTACGGCCGCCACACGCCGCTCGCGACCCTGATCGCTCACCTCTTGTACGGCGCCATCCTGGGCGCCTTCTACACCCTGGCGCCGCGGTAGCCGGCGCGCCTCGGCCCGCGGCCAGCAGACCCTACGGAAGTGGAGGATACCTGATGACAGACAAGACCCATTCGCATACCGCCGCCCCTCACGCCGCCGCCCACCAGGGCGAACGGCCGATCGCGGCCAGCGGCACCATCCACCTGGGCGACCTGCAAGTCCATCGCCTGGGGTACGGCGCCATGCAGCTGACCGGCCGCGGCGTCTGGGGACCGCCCAAGGACCACGACGAAGCCATCCGCGTGCTGCGGCGGGCGATCGACCTGGGGGTCGATCTGATCGATACAGCCGACTCGTATGGACCGTACGTCTCCGAGGAGCTGATCCGCGAGGCGCTGCATCCCTATCCGTCACACCTGTCGATCGCCACCAAGGCTGGCTTCGTGCGCACGGGGCCGGGGGACGGGTGGGTTCCCGTCGGCAGGCCGGAATACCTGCGGCAGGAATGTGAGATGAGCCTGCGCCGCCTGGGCGTCGAACGGCTCGACCTGTTCCAGCTGCATCGCATCGATCCCAAGGTGCCGGCGGACGAGCAGTTCGGCTTGCTCAAGGAGCTGCGCGACGAGGGCAAGGTGCGCAACGTCGGCCTTTCCGAGGTGAACGTCGACGAGATCCTGGCGGCGCAGGCGGTGGTGCCGATCGTGTCGGTGCAGAACCGTTACAACTTGATCGATCGCCAACACGAAAAGGTGTTGGACCACTGCGCCGCGCACGGCATCGCCTTCATCCCCTGGTACCCCATCGCCAGCGGCGCGCTGGTCAAGCCGGGCGGGCCTCTGGACGAGATCGGCAAGGCCGTCGGCGCGACCCCGCCGCAGGTGGCGCTCGCCTGGCTGCTGCACCGCGCGCCGGTGATGCTGCCGATCCCCGGCACCTCGACCGTGGCCCACCTGGAAGAGAACTGCGCCGCCGCCACGATCAAGCTGACCGATGCCCAGGTCGCGAAGCTGAGCAGCGCCAAATTCTCCTAGTCTGGCGGCCAAACCGCCCATCGGTCGCGTCCGTCCGGAGCGCCGTGGCGGGGGTGCGCCTCTGCGAGCCCGCGGTGGACGCGGCGGTTTGCCTCTCGGCTTGCTGGCACCTTTCTTGCCTTAGTACAAAGAGTGGGGGTGATCCGGGCCGGGCCCCCGCAGCGATGGAATGCGATGGGAAGTCCGCAAGCTCGCGGGCTTCGCCGGCCAAGGAAGGAGATGGATCATGCGCAACTTGGTAAAACCTTTCCTTTTTGCTTCCGGGGTGGCGCTGGCCGCGGTCCTGGCGGCGGCTCCCTCTCTGGGGCAGGGGATGGCACACAATGCTCCCAGCCCCGGCGACTTGAACGCGCCGGCCAGCCCCGGCGACATGAACGCGCCGGCACGCATGGACCAGATGGACAACAACACCGCCAGCGCCCTGCACGGACGCGACCGCGACTTCGTGATGGACGCGGCGCGCGGCGGCCTGGCCGAGGTCGAGCTGGGCAAGCTGGCCGTGGCCAAGGGCACCAGCCCCGACGTCAAGCAGTTCGGCCAGCGGATGGTCGACGATCACAGCAGGGCCAATGACAAGCTGCGCGAAGTGGCCCTTTCGAAGGGCGTGACGCTGCCGGCCGACATGGACAGGAAGAGCCGCGACGAATATCGCAAGCTGGACCAGCTGTCCGGCGAGCGGTTCGATCGCGCCTACGTCGACATGATGGTCAAAGACCACAAGAAGGACGTCGCCGACTTCGATCACGAGGTCAAGCGCGGCAACGATCCCGACGTGCAGCGCTTCGCTTCGATGACCCTGCCGACCCTCGAGGAGCATCTCACCATGGTCAAGGGTCTGCAGGGCATGCAGCACTGACGCCAGGCCACCAGGCTGGCTCGGCCACTGGCCGGCCGGCCAACGACCAACCCGCATTCGCCGAACCGGGCCGTGGGGCGCGCGCGGCAGATCTGAGCCCAAGTCTGCCGTGCGCCCTGCAGCCTCGCATAAGCGGCCTTCTCTCCTGCTCCGGGCACGAGTGATCCCGCTCTCCCGCCCCGTCACCCCCATTTCACGCGGGGTGCTTTTTCGTAGCACCACCCATCCCGGCTGTTGCGCGCCGCCTATATAGCTGCTGCAGGCGGTGCTCGAAGGCGCCAAGCGCCAGGATCTGCAGGGCGCCACCTATCTTTCGCTGGAGGCCTGGGATCTCGGTACCGCCAGGGTCGGCGACACGACCTACAAGCACCGCGGGAGCTTTGTCACCGACCAGAGCGGTGAGCCGGCCTTCCTGTTCGTGGTCGAAAACGCCAAGGATGGTTCAACCGTGACCTACTCCGGCAGGATCGGCGCAAAGGGCAGCAGCGTTTCCTATAAGAAGGTCGCTATGAGCGCGCCCAACGCCACGCCCGAGGTCAGCAACGGGTCCTGGAGCCAGATCGCGGATTGAGGCGGCCGGCAACCGGCATGCCCAGCCGGAGGCAACCCCCGCGGGGTGGCGGTGGCGCAGCGGTCTCCAGGAGCGGCGACGGCTCGGGGGGGCAGGGGGTTGCCTCTGGATTGGAAGAGCATGATCCCAGTTCGGATCGACTCATCGAGCCAGCCATGCAGCGCGGCCGGGGCTGAGAATTACTCTCGCTCAAGTGCCAGTGTCCCGCCCGGTTCATTCGCATAGTCCAAGCGAATGAACCGGGCGGGACACTTCCAATGCTCGTTAAATGACGGCGGAAGAGAAGGCGACCGGCGCCTTTCTCGGCATGATCGGCTGCCGAGAGATATAGGGCGCGGCGAGAGCGCGGAGGTGGAGTTGTTTTTCGGGCGGCGCCGGCTTCGTCGACCGGTGCCGGCCCGCCCCGCGAGGGGGCGGACCGGCGGGATGCCAGGGATGGGCTAGTTGCGGCCGAGGCGGAAGGCGCCGGCCAGGGCGAGCAGGGAGGCCAGGGCGATCAAGCCGAAGGTGCCGAGGGTCGGGACCTGCGCCGCCGGGTCGATGGGGACGTTGACGGCCTGGCTGGCCGAACAGCCGGTGGTGGTGGTGACGGTGACCTGGATCGACGCCGTGCCGGTTGTGCCGGTGGTGAAGGTGATGTGGTTGGTTCCGGCGCCACCGGTGATCGAGCCGCCGGTGATCGACCAGCTGTAGGTTGCGCCGACGCCGGCGTCGGCTACCGAGGCGCTGCCGGTGCTCTCCGGCGCCAGGCCTGTCGGCGCGGTGATGGTGGCATCGGTGATGGCGTCGCCGACGGTGCCCGTCTGGTTGCCGTAGTTGGCATTGGTGAAGGTCCAGGGATCGGCGGCGTAGGTGCCGACGGCGGAGTGGGTGGTGCCGCTCAGGACCAGGCCGGTGAGGGTTTCGCTGATCACCCCGGTAGCCGAGCCGGTCGCGGTATGGGGGGCGCCGTCGAAGGCCGCGCAGTAGGCGGTGACGCCGATGGTGGCCGTGGCCTTGTTGATGGTGAGCGCCGCGGCAGACTTTGCGGCGCCGGCACTGTTGTTGGCGTCACCGGCGGTGCTGGCCGCGACCAGGTAGGTGCCGGCGTTGGTGGGCGCCGTGCCGGTGGGGCCGTAGACGGTCGAGCCGGTGCCGCTGTAGTTCAAAACCAAGGTCAGGGATTCGCCGGCGCCGCCGGTGGCCGAGCCGCTGCCGCCCTGCGGGCTGCCGTTGTAGGTGAAGGTGCCGCCGTTGACGGCCACGACCGGGGTCGCCTTGTTGATGGTGAGCGCCGCGGCGGTGGGCGAGGTGCCGGCATTGTTGTTTTCGTCGCCGACGGTGCTGGCGGAGATGAGGTAGCTGCCGGCGTCGACGGGGGCGGAAGTCGTTGGTCCGTAGATCGTCGAGCCGGTGCCGCTGTAGGAGAGCGTCAGCGGCAGGGATTCGCCGGCGCCGCCGGTGGCGGAGCCGCTGCCGCCGTGCGGGTTGCCGTCGTAGGTGAAGGTGCCGCCGGTGGCAGCCACCGTCGAGGTCGCCTTGTTGATGGTGAGCGGCGCCGGGGTGGCGGCGGTGCCGGCGTTGTTGTTGCTGTCGCCGGTGGTGCTGGCCGACACCTGATAGGTGCCGGCGTCGGTGGGCGCCGTGCCGGAGGGACCGTAGGTGGTCGCGCCGGTGCCGGTGTAGGTGAGCGTCACCGGCAGCGTCTCGTTGAGCGCGCCCAAGGCGGTGCCGCTGCCGCCGTGCGGGTTGCCGTTGTAGGTGAAGGTGCCGCCGGCGTTGGTGAGCGTGGGATTGGCCTTGGCGATGGTGATGGTCTGGTTGTTCGACACCGGCGCCGAGTAGTTCGGGTCGTTCAGCGTCGCCGTCATGGTGTGGACGCCGGCGGTCATCTTGTTGGTCAGCGACGACTGCCAGAGGCCGAGGCCGCCGGCGGCCGCGGTGACGATGCTGAACGACTGCGGCGAGCCGAGAGGCGAGGCGCCGTCCAGGAACTGCATGGTGCCGGTGACTCCCGGCACCACCGTCCCGGCCAGGCCGAGGGCGCCGCTCATGGTGAAGTTCTGGCCGTAGGTGCCGGCGTTTTTCGCGGTGAGCTGGATGGTGGTCGCCGTCTGGTTGAACGTCTGCGAGAACGGCGCCGAGGTGCTGGAATTGAACGTCGCGTTGCCGGCGTAGACCGCGGTGATCATGTGGACGCCGGCGAGCAGGCTGACGGTCGCCGCCGGACGGAAGGTGGCGGTGTGGGCGGCGCCGACCGTGCCGCTGCCCAGCAAAAGGTTGCCGTCGAAGAAGTTGACGGTGCCGCTGGTGACCGTGGTCGGGGTCATCGTCGCGGTAAAGGTCGGCCGGCCGCCGACCGCCGCGGGGTTGGTGTTGGACGTCACCGCGACGGAGGTGGCGGTGCCGCCCTGCACGGTCACCGTGACGGCGGTCGAGGTCAGCGGGCCGTAGTTGGTGTCGCCCGCCCAGCTGGCGACGATCGAGTGCGCGCCGGCGCTGGTGATCGCGGTGGTGGTCAGGACGGCCCGCGCCGAACCGACGGCCGCGCCGGGGGCCAGCGTGGCGGTGCCCAGAGCGGTCGCGGTCGTGTTGTCGGTGAAGGTCACCGTGCCGGTGGGGCTGAGGGTGCCAGGCCCCGCTCCCGACAGGCCGGTCAGCGTATAGGTGAGCTGCACCGAGCCGGCGGAGGAGATGTTGGTGGCGCTGGTGGCCAGCGCCTGGGTGACCGTGCCCTGGCCGATGATGACGGTGACCGTGGCCGCGGTGGCGGCGCCGAAGCTGGTGTCGCCCGAATAGGAGCCGCCCAGCACGTGGCTGCCGACGGTGAAAGGCGCGAAGTCCTGGAAGGTGTAGCCGCTGACGCACGAGGTCGTGGGGATGGCACCCGACAGGAAGTGCCCGACGCCGTTGGAGTTGAGCGTGACGGTCAGGAGCGGGTTGCCGTTGTCGGTGATCGCGACGGTGCCGGTCGGCGAGCCCTGCCCCGAAGCGCCGGCGACCGTGACGTCGGTCCACACGTAGCTGCCGTAGGTGAAGGCGGTCTGCGGCGTCTCAACGCAGGTGGTGCCGTTGAAGGCGTTCGGCGCGATGGTGACGGTGGCCGACTCCTGCGTCACGGTGAGGGTGAGCGGCGCCGAGGTGCTGGAGGAGAAGGTGCCGTCGCCGCTGTAGCGGGCGACCAGGCTGTAGGTGCCGGCCGGCAGGTTGGTGACGGCGATCGAGTAGTTGCCGCTGCCGTCCAGGGTCGCCAGCGGCACGGCGTTGAGGAACGCCCCGGTGTTGGGGTCCATGGGGTTGCCCAGGGCGCCGCTGCTGGGGATGAAGGTGACGGTGCCGGTCGGCGTGCCGGTGCCGGTTCCCGGAGTGACCGAGCCGCTCATCGTCACCGCCTGACCGTGAGTGATGCCGGTGGTCTGCGACGCGCCCAGGGTGATGTTGGTGCTGCGGAACGTCACCGTGTTCCACAAGGTGGCCAGCTGGTAGACGTTGGGCGAGCCCAGGCCGGTTGCCATGTCGTAGCCGGGGGTCGCGGTCCAGCCCAGCTTGGTGGCGGTGGTACAGGCGGAGTTGCCGCAGATCAGGGTGTTGCCGGCGATGATGTCGTGAAACGCGCAGTTGGCGTTGAGCGTCGCCGAGGTGGAGCCGCAATCCAGTCCCGCGGTGTGCTGCGCGTCGGCGAGCGAGTAGTAGACGTAGTTGGGCATGCCCTGGCGGCCGCCGTTGTAGGCGTCGATCAGGGCCTGGACGCCGGCCATGGTCGGCGCGGCGACCGAGGTGCCGCCGACGATGCCGGCGTTGACGATGGCGCCGGTGCTGCTCAGCTGGCAGATGCCTTCGTTGCAGTACAGCGTGCCGTCGTGTTGGGCGGCCGCCGCCATGGCGACGTCAGGCATGTAGCGGTGCGGACCCGGCACGAACGGCGTCGCAGGGTCGCTCTTGAAGGCGTTGGGATAGGCGGGGTCGGAAGCGGGGACGCCGAAGCCGTGCTGCCAGGCCGGCGTCGGGATGTAGGCGCTGATGCCGCCGCTGCCCGACCAGAGGCCGGCGGCGCCGACCGCGCCGCTTCCCTTCGCTTCGTTCCAGGGCTGCTCGGGGATGTAGCCCAGGGCGGAGGCGAACGGCGCGGTGGTGGTTGCCGTCGTGCCCCACCAGGGACCGCCGGTGGTGTCGGCGAAGATGGTGCCGCCGACCGCAACGTTGTAGGGCGACGACGCCAGACCGCTGACGGCGTAGCCGAAGGAAGAGAAGTTGCTGTTGGAGTTGTCGCACGAGGCCGGGCCGTTGTCGCCCGAGGAGACGAAGACCGATTCGCCCTGCGCCGCCGCCTGCCCCCAGAGGTTGGAGTAGAAGCTGATCGACGCGGCGGTGAAGTTGGCCTCGCACTGGCCGTAGCTCTCGCTGACGACGTCGGTCAAGTTGTTGTCGACGATATACATGGCGGACAGGTCGACGCCGTCGGTGGTCAGCGTCGCGCGGGAGACGACGAAGTCGACGGTCGCGCCGGGAGCGGCGCCGCCCGAAACCTCGACGTCCAGCGACGACTCGCCGTCGTCGCCCGGCACCAGGCCGGGGTCCTCGCCGACGACGATGAAGTGGGGGTCGTTGACCTTCAGGCCGAACATCTGCCGGTACAGCTGGACGTCTTCGAGCGAGATGTCGGTGCGGCCGACGATGCCGATCGAGATGCCGGTGCCGTCAAAACCGCCGGTCAGCAGGGGCGTGGTGTTGTAGATCGACGCGAAGTCGCCGGCGCCGACGAAGTGCGTGGTGCCGTTGGTGTAGGCGGGCGCGCTGAAGGGGACGCTCGCGGGGTCCAGAAAGTAGAACTTGCCGGTGGGCAGGTTGGGCGCGTCGCTGCTGCTTGCCGCGGCCGCCTGGCTCTTGCCGTTGGCGATCCCCGCCGCCGCCACCGAACCCAGGGCGCGGAAGTCGGAGGTCTTGAAAAAGTCGTTGAGCGTCGGCACGCCGGCGATCACCTGTCGCAGCGCGGCCGGCACCGAGATGTCGGAATTGTTGGAAACGTGCTTGGCGCCGTTGACGTTGTAGGAGTGCATCTCGGTGCGGAACGCCGTTTCCACCTGCGTCACCTTGCCGCTGAACTGGATGAAGCGCTTGCTGTTGGCAACCTTTTCGACCTTGAAGCCCTGCCGCGTCAGCCAGTCGGTGACCTTGGCGACGTCGGCGTCGGCGACTCCGAAGCGGGCGCCGAACTCTTCCGGCGTCACCCACTTGTGCCAGTTGGGCGAGCCCTTGTCCAGCTGCTGGTCGAGCAGGGTTTGCAGCGCATGGTCCTGTTCGGGCGCCGGCTGCAACACCATCACCATGTGGTCGAGCGCCGTCTGCGACGAAAGCCGCCCGGTGTCCTGGGCGTTGTGCAGTGCCGGCGACACATGGCCCGCCAGCACGCTGCGCAGGCCGTCGTCGACCGGCGTCGTGACACGCGCCACGGGCCGGCTTTCCGCCGTCTGTGCCCAGGCCGTCGCGGTGGAGGCCGTCAGGGCCGCCACCAGCGCCAGGACCAGGGCGACGGCCCCCAGCGCGGAGTGCGCCGGCCGGCCGCGGCCTGCGGGGGCCTGCGGGGCGGAGCGAAGAAGCGCTGCTGCGGCATCGATGTCTTGCGGGTGTTGCATGGCGGTCACCACCTTGGGTTCATGAAGGCCAGCCGTTGCGGCGGCGGGGGCGCTAAGGAAACGGCGCTCGACCACCGTCGGACATGACTTTCGTCGATTGGACGAAACCCCCCTCTGCTGGCTAGGCAGGGCGATTACACTGTACAAATGAACGCAGGGATCTTCTACCGGCCGTCACATCATGTCAAGGCCGCATGAACGTACTTGACGCATAGCCGTTCGCGCATGTGTCAAGGTCCGCGACCATGAAGAGCGACGTGATCCTGCGCCAGCTGGCTGGCGCCGCGGACTACCAGGCGTGCTTCGAGCTGCAGCTGCGCACCTGGGGCGCTGATTTTCGCGAAGCCGTGCCGCCCAGCTTTCTCAAGATCTCGCAATACGTGGGCGGCGTCGCGGCCGGGGCGTTCGCGGCGGATGGGCAGCTGCTCGGCTTCGTCTACGGCCTGACCGGAGTGCGGCCGCCGGGAGGCGGGCGCCTGCTGCCGCCGGTGCCGGCGCCGGCGCCGGCAGCGGGTGCGGCGGCGCAGCTGGTGCACTGGTCGCACATGCTGGCGGTGGTGCCGGAGGCGCGTGACCTGCGTCTGGGGATGCGGTTGAAGCTCTATCAGCGCGACCTGCTGGCGTCCCTGGGCGTGCCGGACATGGAGTGGACGTTCGACCCGCTGGAAGCGCGCAACGCCAACCTCAATCTCAACCTGCTGGGCGTCCAGGTGATCGAGCACGTCCAGGACATGTACGGCGGCGACATGGGCAGCCAGCTGGCAGAGGGCATCGGCACCGACCGCTTCGTCGTCCGCTGGCACCTTGCCGGCGGCACGGGCGGTGCTGCGCCGGCAGACGGCGCCGGGCGTTCGGCAGCCACCGCGGCCGAGTTTTCTACGGTGCCCTGCGCACCGCTGGCGGTGGCGGGCACGGAGCGGCTGCCTGCCGCGCCGCGCGTGCGGGTCGAGGTGCCGGCGCGCATTCAGGAGCTGAAGGCCGCGGAGCCGGAGCGGGCTCTGGCGTGGCGTTTGGCGACGCGGCAGGCATTTACCTGGTACCTGGCCGGCGGCTACCGGGTGGCGGGCTTTTATCGCGACGCCGACGGACGGTGCTTTTACGCTGTGGAAAGAGGCGCGGCATGACGACGGGTGGCGAGGCGGAGGTGCCGGCGCTGCCGGAGGTACCGGAAGCGCCGGCGGCGCGACAGGTGGCGGCGGCGGTGCCGCGGGTCGACCGCGTGGTGTTGCGCGAGATCGGGCTGGTTGGGCGGCGTGCGCCAGCGTATCGCGGTGGACGTGTCGCTGGGATTGCAAGACAGCCCCGCGGCGCTGGTGGCGCAGGCGAGCGCTGCGGCCACAACGTCGCCCTGGCGTCGCTCGCCAACTTCACGTTGCCGGGCGACCTGTCGCCGAGCGACCGCTATTGGGAGCGCGACATCGTCGAGCCCGCCTGGACCATGGACAGCGGCGGCTGGATGCGGGTGCCGCACGACCGCCCCGGCATCGGCGTGACGGTGGATACCGCCCGCGTCGAGGCGCTGACGGTGCGCCGCGAGGAGCTGCGTGGGTGACGGGACCTGGCGCCTGCTCGCCGGTGCGGTGGTCGTGCTGCACTTCTGCTTTGTGCTCTTTGTCGCCCTGGGCGGATTGCTGGTCTGGCGGCGGCCCCGCCTGGCCTGGGCGCACCTGCCGGCCGTCGCCTGGGGCATCTGGATCGAGGTGTCCGGCGGCATCTGCCCTCTGACCCCGCTGGAAAACCACCTGCACCGGCTGGGCGGCGCGGCGGGATACAGCGGCGACTTCATCGGTCACTACCTGCTGCCCGTGCTCTACCCCGCGGGGTTGGACCGGCCGCTGCAATTCGCGCTTGCGGCGCTGGTGCTGATCCTGAACCTGGCGGTGTACGGCCGTCTGGCATGGCGCCGTCTGCCGGCCGGCGGCCGCCGTCGCTGATCCCCTGGCCTGTCGGCTGCCCAGCGCTGACACGATGGCTAGTCTGGCTAATCACTGCAATCGGTGATCGAGGAGCTTGCCGGCCTGTTCCAGGCACACGGCGCCGGCGGCTTCCAGCAGGTAGGCGAGCGCGGCCGGCGAGCGGGCAAGCATCGCGGCGACGTGCAGCGCCGCCACGAAGTCCTCGTCGAAGTCGCGCAGGTGACCGGCTGCAGGGGGCTGCGGCGGTCGGTGACCGGCGACGGGTGCGGGGTCTGGATGGGTGGTGGCGTTGGGCGGTGCAGGAGGGGCGGGCAGAGCGGGTTGGGGGCTGCCGGCGGGGGTGATGTCGCCGGGGGTAGCGGTGTCGTGGGTACGCAAGGCGAAGCCTGCCGGTTCGGGGTCGGTCTGCAGGCGGAAGAGGGGATCGCGGCCCGAGCCGGGCAGCACGGCCGCGGCCAGCAGGGCGGTCTGCCTGCGGCGGAAGACGGCATACGGCTGGTCGCCGGCGGCCAGGCTCTCACCCTGGCGCAACAGGGCGAAGCCGGATGCTCCCAGATAGCCGACCGGCGTCACCGTCCAGGGGCCTGCGGTCCACGCTTCGTGGGCGCCCTCGGGTTCGGGCAGGCGGTCCAGGCGCCGCAGGAAGTCGGCGGCGAATGCATTGTGGGACGGGGCGCTGCGGGTGGGCGGCATGGCGCGCGGGCTCCTTCGGCGGCGGTGGCTTGGGTCGCGCCGGGGTGTGGCTGCGGCGGCGCGACTTACGCTCTGTTTACGCCATGAGCATATGAGGAGAGGGGGCGGCAGTCAACCGGCCGGGGCGCGGATGTCGCGTGCGGCGTACAGGTCGAAACCTGGCGGCGGCCGGCAGGGACATACAGGCCGAACACATTGCGCCGGGTGCGGTCCGCGGTCGCCGTCCACCGCTCGATCGCCGCCCCGCCTTACCGCCTGGCGTGCGCCGTCTAGCCGCCGCCGGGAGCCCCAAGGAGATTCCGATCACCATGCGCCTCTTTCGCACCAGCGCCTTGACCGCCTTCGCACTGCTCCTGCTGCTCGGCGTTTGCGCCGTGCCGTCGCAGGCCGCCAATCACATGATCGTGACCGGGCCGGGCCTGACGTTCACGCCCTCGACCCTGACCATCACCGCCGGCGACACCGTGACCTTTTCCAACCCGTCGGTGGGCTTCCACGACGTGCACGCCGACGACAACAGCTTCCGCTGCGCCAACGGCTGCGACGGCAGCGGCGGCAACGGCGATCCTTCGACCAACGACTGGAGCTTCACCCTCACCTTCAACCAGGCCGGCACCGTCGGCTATCACTGCGAGATCCACGGCTCCCCCGGCGCGGGGATGCACGGCACCATCACGGTCCAGGCCGGATCGGCGCCGCCGCCGCCCCCCGCCGCCGGCGCCCTCGGTTTCACCCGCACCGGCTACGGCGTCGCCGAGAACGCCGGCAACGTCACCATCGTCGTGGCTCGCACCTCGGGCACCGGCGGCGGGGTTTCGGTGCAGTACGCCACGGCCAACGGCTCCGGCACCGCCGGCGCGCAGTACAGCAGCGCCTCGGGCGCTCTCCACTGGGCTGACGGCGACGGCGCCAACAAGACTTTCCAGGTGCCGGTGCTCGACGACGGCAAGGTGGACGGCAGCCACACCGTCAATCTGTCGCTGTCCAACCCCACCGGCGGCGCCACCCTCAGCACCGCGACCAGCGTGCTGACGATCACCAATACCGACAGTTCCACGCCGCCGCCGCCGCCCCCCCCACGGCGCCCGCGGCGCCGACCGGCCTGACCGCGACCCCGGTCGATACCGCCGACATCGCTCTGTCCTGGACTCTCAACTCAACCGACGACACCAACGTGCACGTGCAGAGCAAGCCGCTCGACGGCAGCGCCTTCCAGGATTTGCCGCTGCTGCCGGCGGGCACCACCACGCTGACGGTATCCGGCCTGTCGCCGGCCACCGGCTACGGCTTCCAGGTGCGGGCCGAAAATTCGTCGGGCGCTTCCGCCTACACCGCCGAGACGGACGCGGCGACCTTTGCCACGCCGGGAGCGTGCACGGCCGACGCCAATACTCTCTGCCTGGGCACCAACGGGCGCTACAAGGTGACGGTGAACTGGACGGGCAACGGCCAGACAGGCCTGGGCAGCGCCATCCCGCTCGCCTCCAACCCCGATTCGGGTCTCTTCTACTTCTTCAGCCAGAGCAATATCGAGATGCTGGTCAAGGTGCTCAACGCCTGCACGCCGCCGTTCAACGACTACTGGGTGTTCTTTGCCGCGACCACCAACGTGCAGTTTGCGGTGACCGTCGTGGACACCACGTCGAACCAGACGCGCGTCTACTTCAATCCCCTCAACCAGGCAGCCCTGCCGGTCCAGGACACGGCGGCCTTTGCCACCTGTCCGTAGGCGACGCCGGCCGCGACGTCCCGGTGCCCCGCCTTCCATCGCCGGCAGCGATGGAGGGCGGGGACTGCCGCGGGAGCCGGGAGAGCCGGCGCCTTCACGACCCCCTCGGGTGAGGGACGGAGACCAACGGCGTATGGTAAAGCCCCAACAACGTTGGGGATGGGAAGCGGAATTATTCTCTGGTAGCATAGTGCGCATGCTTGGGCTCCGCGCCGCCACACCCTTCGAAAAACGTTTGGGCTACCGTTTTCGCCACCCGGGCCTGCTTGAGCTGGCGCTGACCCACCGTTCCCATGCCAACGAGCGCGGGCGCGACGCCCACTACGAGCGGCTGGAATACCTGGGCGACGCGGTGCTCGGCCTGGTGACGGCGGACTGGCTGTACCGCAACCATCCGACGCTTCCCGAAGGCGAGCTGTCGCGGCTGAAAGCGCAGCTGGTCAGCCGCGGCGCCCTGGCCCGCCACGCCGCCGACCTGCAGCTGGGCGAAGCCCTGCGGCTGGGTGTGGGGGAGGAGCGCTCCGGTGGGCGCGCCAAGCCCTCGCTGCTCGCCGATTCGCTCGAAGCGGTCTTTGGCGCCGTCTACCTGGACGGCGGCCTGGCGCCCGCGGCCAAGGTCATCACCCGCATGCTGCAGCCGCTGATGGAGATGGGGGAGGGGCGCACGCAGCTGCTGGGGGCCGACGCCAAGACCAACCTGCAGGAGCTCGCCCAGGCCCGCGCCTGGGCGTTGCCGGAATATCGCCACACCGGCGCTTCCGGCCCGGACCACAGCCGTACCTACAAAGTCGAATGCTGGCTGGAGGGCCGGCGGGTGGGTGACGGCGAAGGGTCCAGCAAGAAGCTCGCCGAGCAGCGCGCCGCCGCCGCCGCTCTGACGGCGCTGGCGGAGACGACGCGAAACGCCGAGTCGGCTACAATCGCGCCCTGATGAGCCAGCCCGCCCAGCCCACGTCTCCGACGCCCCAGCCTCCGCCCCAGTCGCCTTCGCCGCAGCCTCCGGATGCGGCCGATCAGCCGGCGGCGCCGATCTCCGTCGAGTCCATCCGGGATCTGCGCCACCACCTCGGCCGCGAGATCGAGCTGCCCGGCTGGCTCGACAACAAGCGCTCCAGCGGCAAGATCGCCTTCCTGCAGATCCGCTCGACCGGCGGCACGGTCCAGGCGGTGGCCAGCCGCGCCGAGCTGCCGCCGGCGGAGTGGGAGCAGATCGAGCGCGTCACCCAGGAATCGACGGTGCGGCTGCGCGGCCTGGTCAAGGAGGACCGGCGCGCGCCCTCCGGCGTCGAAGTCCAGCTGCTCGGCTTCACCATCCTGGCGTCGACGCAGGACTTCCCGATCACGCCCAAGGAGCACGGCACGGCGTTCCTGATGGAGCACCGCCACCTGTGGCTGCGCTCCACCCGCCAGCGCTCCGCCCTGCGGGTGCGCAGCGAAGTCGAGCAGGCGGTGCGCGACTTTTTCTACCAGCGCGACTTCACCCTGATCGATTCGCCCATCCTCACGCCGGCGGCATGCGAAGGCACCTCGACGCTTTTTGAAACCGATTACTTCGGCGACAAGGCGTACCTGTCGCAGTCCGGCCAGCTCTACCTTGAGCCGGCGGCGGCGGCGCTCGGCAAGGTGTACTGCTTCGGGCCGACGTTCCGCGCCGAAAAGTCGAAGACCCGGCGCCACCTGATGGAATTCTGGATGGTCGAACCGGAAGTGGCGTTCCTGGAGTTCGACGGCCTCTGCCGGCTGGCCGAAGAGTTCGTGCGCTTCCTGACCGGGCGGGTCCTGGAGCGCTGCCAGCCGGAGCTCAAGGCGCTGGAGCGCGACACCACGCGGCTCGAGCGCGTGCTGGCACCCGAGCCGTTCCCGCGGCTCACCTACACCGAGGCGGTGGACATCCTGCGCCAGGGCGGCGGCGCCATCCAGTGGGGCGACGACTTTGGCGGCGACGACGAGACCAAGCTGGCCAGCCGCGGCGATCGGCCGCTGCTGGTGACCCACTTCCCGACCTCGTTCAAGGCGTTCTACATGCAGCCGGCGGCGGACAACCCGGACGTCGTCCTGGGTCTGGACCTGCTGGCGCCGGAAGGCTACGGCGAGATCATCGGCGGCAGCCAGAGGATTCACGACCCCGAGCTGCTGCGGCGGCGCATCCAGGATCACAACCTGCCGCTGGCGGCGTTCCAGTGGTACCTCGACGTGCGGACCTACGGCGCCTTTCCGCACAGCGGCTTCGGCATGGGGATCGAGCGCTTCGTCGCCTGGATGTGCGGCCTGACCCACCTGCGCGAAACCATTCCGTATCCGCGCATGCTGTACAAGATCTACCCCTGACATGGCGCCGGCGGCGGCGGGCTCCGCCCGCGGCGCGGGCACCAGGGAGTACCTGACCCTGGCGCTGCTGGCGCTCATCTGGGGCACCACCTGGGCGGCGATCCGCATCGGCCTGGGCGGCATCGCGCCGTTCACCGGCGTCGCCCTGCGCTTCGCCATCGCCGCGGTGGTGCTGGCCGCCGTGGCGCGGTGGCTCGGTGTGCCGGTGGCGAGCGCCGGCGGCCGCGGCGGGGCCGCGGGCGATCAAGGCAAAGCCGCCGGCGATCGCGGCACGGCGGCAGGCGAGCTGAGCACGGCCGCCGGTCATCGCGGCGGGGCCGCAAGCGATCGGCGCGGGGCCGGTACGCGGCCGTGGCGGGTGTGGCTGGCCAACGGCGCGCTCACCTTTTTTGTTGCCTATGGCGTGCTCTATTGGGCGGAGCAGTGGGTGCCGTCGGGCCTTGCCGCCGTGCTGTTTGCGACCTCGCCGCTGTGGGTGTCGCTGTGGGCGCACCTGGCACTTCCCGGCGAGCGCTTCAACGCCGCCACCGTGGCCGGAGTGGTGGTCGGTTTCGCCGGCGTCGCGGTGATCTTTTCGCAGGACCTCGCGGCGCTGGGCGGCCCGCGGGTGGCCGGCGCCGCGGCGCTGCTGCTGCTGTCGCCGCTGGCTTCGGCGCTGGGGGTGGTCGCGGTCAAGCGGTGGGGAGGCGGGCTGCACCCGCTGACCATCACCACCGTCCCCATGGCGCTGGCGGCGATCGCCATGGGCTGCATCGCCGCGGCCGTGGAAGGCGGGCGGCCGCCGCGCTGGGACGCCGTGTCGGTCGCGGCGCTGCTCTACCTGGCGCTGGTCGGCTCGGCACTGCCGTTTGCGCTGTATTTCTGGCTGCTCGGCCGGCTGCCGGCGACCACCACGTCGCTGATCAACTACGTCACGCCGCTGGTGGCGCTGCTGCTGGGGAGCGCGGCGCTGGGCGAGAGGGTCACCCTGCGCACGCTGAGCGGCGCGGCGCTGGTGGTGGGCGGCGTCGCCGTGGCGCTGCGCGGGCGGGGCGCCGGCAGCGGCGGCAGCCGCGGCGCGGCAGCAGCGGCAGCAGCGGCGGCCAGCCCGGAAGCGATCCCGGCACCGCTGGGCGACCGATGAGCGCCGGCGGCACCGCCGAACCGCGATAGGATCTGCCGGCGATGCCTACCCGCGAACACAGCCGGCGGAAGCCGGCCCCGCATGGCACTCACCTGGCCGGCCTGGCGCTGGCAGCGCTGGGCGTCGTCTATGGCGACATCGGCACCAGCCCGCTGTACTCGCTGCAGGAGTGCTTCCGCGGCGCGCACCCGTTTGCGCCGACGCCGCCAAATATCTACGGCATCATTTCCCTGGTCTTCTGGACGCTGGTGGTGGTGGTGGCGGTCAAGTACCACCTGTACGTGCTGCGCGCCGACAATCACGGTGAGGGCGGCATCCTGGCGCTGATGGCCCTGGTGCGCAGCAAGGTGCGCAAGCGGCGCGGCCTGTTCGTCGGGCTGGGGCTGTTCGGCGCGGCGCTGCTCTACGGCGACGGCGCGATCACGCCGGCGATCTCGGTGCTGTCGGCGATCGAAGGGGTGGTGCTGATCGCGCCGGCCGCGGCGCATTGGGTGGTGCCGGCGACGGTGGCGATCCTGGTGGCGCTGTTCGCGATCCAGCGCGGCGGCACCGGCGGCATCGGGCGCATCTTCGGACCGATCATGGTGGTGTGGTTCCTGATCGTGGGGCTGCTCGGCCTGCGCGCGGTGATCCACCATCCGGCCATCCTGGCGGCGCTCAATCCGCTGCACGCGGTGCGCTTCTTCACCCACCATGGGATGCCGGGCTTCCTGGTTTTGGGCGGGGTGTTCCTGGTGGCGACGGGCGGCGAAGCGCTCTATGCCGACATGGGCCACTTCGGCGAGATGCCGATCCAGATCGACTGGTTTTCGCTGGTCGGCGTGTCGCTGGTGCTCAACTACTTCGGCCAGGGGGCGCTGCTGCTGGAAAACCCTGCCGCCATCGATCGCCCGTTCTATCACCTGGCGCCGGATTGGGCGCTGGTGCCGCTGGTGGTGCTCGCCACCCTGGCGACCATCATCGCCTCGCAGGCCATCATCTCGGGGGCCTTCTCGCTGACCCACCAGGCGATCCAGCTGGGCTACCTGCCGCGCATGAAGACCATCCACACCTCGGCGGAGGAGACCGGACAGGTCTACCTGCCCGGCATCAATTGGGTGCTGATGGTCGCCACCGTCGGCCTGGTGATCGGCTTCGGCTCGTCCGACAACCTGGCGGCCGCCTACGGCATCGCGGTCAGCTTGACCATGCTGATCACGACGCTGCTGGCGGCGATCGTCGCCCGCCTCATCTGGCGCTGGCCGCTGGTCGCCGTCCTCGGCGTCACCGCTCTGTTTCTCACCTTCGACCTTGCCTTCGTCGTCGCCAATCTGGCCAAGATCGCCGCCGGCGGCTGGTTCCCGCTGCTGGCCGGAGGCTTGGTGTTCGCCCTGATGTCGAGCTGGCGCCACGGGCGCGAGCTGCTCGAAAGCCGGCAGCACATGGGCTCGCTCAAGGACTTTGTCGCCGGCGTCGAGGAGCTGCACGTGACGCGCGTTGCCGGCACCTCGGTGTTCCTGTCGCGCCACGGCGCCCGCGTGCCGCCGGCGCTGCTGCTCAACGAGCAGCACAACCACGTGCTGCACGAGCGGGTGGTGATCCTCACCGTCCTCAACCAGGACGTTCCGTACGTGCCGGACGGGCGGCGCGCCGAGGTCGAGGAGCTGGGCAAGGGCTTTTTCCGCGTCTCGGTCCGCTACGGCTTCCTGCAATATGCGCGGTTCTCGGACCTGCTGCGCCAGATCGCCCATCGCGGTCTGGATCTGCGCGTCGACGGCACGACGTTCTTCATCGGCCGCGAGATGCTGGTGCCCAACCGCCAGCATCCCTGGATGCAGCTGCGCGCCCGCGTCTTCTCGCTGATGGCGCGGCTGGCGCTGCGTCCCGCCGACTACGTGCTCATCCCCTGCGGGCGCGTGGTGGAAATCTGGTCCCAGGTCGAGCTGTAGCGGCGGGGGCCAGGCGCCGCCTGCGCGATGGCCGCGATGGGCGGCGCGCGGGCGGCGAGTCCTGACGCCAGGGGTGGCGATCCCCGATGGCTAGCCGATGCTGCCGGGGCCGGTGCGGCCGCTGACCACCATGTGGGCGCGGCGGTTCTGCGACCAGCAGCTCTCCTGGTGCTCGCTGCACACCTGGCGCTCGGAGCCGTAGCTCACGGTGCGCATGCGGTTGGCGGCGACGCCCAGCGAGGTGAGGTAGCCCTTGACGGCGTTGGCGCGACGCTCGCCCAGCGCCAGGTTGTACTCCTCGGTGCCGCGCTCGTCGCAATAGCCTTCGATCATCAGGTCGAAGCGGTCGTGCGTCTTGAGCAGGCTGGCGTTGCGCTCGAGGTGCGAGCGGCTGTCGTCCTTGAGGCCGCTCTTGTCGAAATCGAAATAGACGTCGGGGCTGAAGCCCAGCCGGCGCAGCTCCGCGTTGACCACCGCCATGTCGGACGACATCAGCGGGTCCTCGGGGGCGTGCGTGGCGGGAGTGCTGGCCGGCCGCACCTGCGGCGCGGCTGGCGCCGGCGCGTTGTTCTGCGCCGCGGCGGCCGTCGGAGCCGTGACCGGCTTCTTCTTCGGACAGCCGTAGAGCACCGTGACCACGGACAGCAGAGCGACCCAGATTGCAGCCTTGCGCATCAGGACAGTCCTCCTTTCGAAATGGCGACGCCTGCGACAGCGGTCGACGCGGCGGGCGCGACCGCTGGGGCAATCCCAGGCGCCGCCGCGAGCCACTGTACCAGGAATTGAATCGCAAGACGATAGGATCGCAAGGCGATCTACTGCCGCCACCGCCGCCCGGCGCGATGGCCCGGAGCAGGGGAGCGGCTCGCCTGCGTCGTGGTGGTGTCGGGGGGGCGGCCGGCCTTCGCCGCGGCCGCGTCATGAGGGCGGCTGGCTTTCGTCGCGGTGGTGGGGGCTGATCAGATGCGCGGTGCTTCGACGCCGTGGCGCAGCAGATCCAGGCCCTGGACGGCGGTCGAGGCGATGACGGCGGTCAGGCGGTCGCCGGCGCGCAGGATGGTGTCGCGCGAGGGAACCTCGTCGCGGTTGCCGCGCTGGATCGTCACCAGCAGGCAGCCCGGCGGCAGGCCGAGGTCGGCGACGCGCCGGCCGTCGAAGGGGGCGCCGGCCTCGACCAGGAGCTCGACGAGCTCGGTCGCCGCCGCTTGGCCGCCGGCGGCCATGCGGCCGCGCATCAGGTCGCGCTCGAGCAGCGCCTCGTAGATGGGCTGGTCGCGCATCAGGTCGGCGATGGCGTAGGCGATGAAGCAGGCGGCGATCAGCGGCAGCATCAGCGAGTAGCTTTCGGTCATCTCCAGCAGCAGCACGATGCCGGTGAGCGGCGCCCGCACGATGGCGGTGAAGAGCGCCGCCATGCCGACGACGGCAAAGGCGGTGTGGTATCCCGCCGCGCTGGGCAGCAGGTGCTGGCCGACGAGCGCCACCAGCAGGCCGGTCTGGGCGCCGATGACCAGCAGCGGCGCGAAGATGCCGCCCGCCGTGCCGGTGCCGTAGCTCAGCATCGTCATGCCAAACCGCAGCACCAGCAGGACGACGAGCGTTCCCAGCGCCACCTGGCCGGCCAAGGTGTCCTGGACCAGCCGGCCGCCGCCGCCCAGGGCGGTCGGCGCGAACCAGCCGACGATGCCGACGGCGGCGCCCACCAGTCCGGCGGACAGGCCGAGCGGCCAGCGGGCGGCGCGCTCGAACAGCCGCAGGCTGCCGAGCAGCGTGCGGTTGAAGGCGATGCCCAGCAGGCCCGCCAGCACGCCGAGCAGCAGGAACAGCGGCAGGCTGGAGATGGGCGGCACGGGCGGGCTGGCGACGTGGAAGACGGGCGACTGGCCCATCAGCAGCCGTTCGACGACGTCGGCGGTGACCGAGGCGACGAACGCGCCGGTCAGCGCCCCCGGCGCGAAGTCGCGGCGCAGCTCTTCGAGGACGAAGATCACGCCGGCGAGCGGGGCGTTGAACGCCGCCGCCAGGCCGGCGCCGGCGCCGGCGGCGATCAGGGTGTGGCGCTCGCGGGCGTTGCCGCGGAACCACAGGCTGACCATCTGGCCGAGCGCGCCGCCCATCTGGACGGTGGGGCCTTCGCGGCCGAGCGCCAGGCCGCTGCCGATGCCGAGCGTGCCGCTGAGGAACTTGACCCACAGGACGCGCCGCCACTTGATGCCGCGCAGCCGGTGCAGCACCGCCTTGAGGTGCGGGATGCCGCTGCCGCCGGCCTCCGGGGCGAAGCGGCGCACCAGCCACAGCGCCGCCGCCGAGCCGGCGCCGCAGGCCGCCATGATGAGCAGGATCCCCGCCGGTGCCGGCAGGCGATGCGCCACGTAGAAGAGCCGTTCGCGCAGCCGGTCGGCCGCATCCAGGGTGTAGCGGAAGGCCGAAGCGGTGAGCCCGGCCAGCACGCCGACCAGGGCGGCGCGCGGCACGACGCGGCGGCGGCGCTCCTGGCGGCGGGCGAAATCGCGGATCTCGCGGCGGATGTCGCCCTGGGTGATGGCGGCGCCCGCGGCCGTCGGTTCCGCCGCGGCGGCGGAGTCCGCTTCGCCCGCCGCCCTGGCGGCCGCGGCAGACCCCGGCGCAGCCAGGTCGCCCCGGCCCTGCTGCCGCGAAGCAGCGGGGGTGGAGAGCGGGTGCGGCCGCGGCATGGCGGCATCATGGCCGAATTGCGCCGACTTGTCGAAGCGCCGCCGACAGAGGTCAGCGGCGAAGCAGCTTCGGATAAGCTTCGCCGCGTGGAGTCCCTGCACGTGGTGCTGGTCGAGCCGGAGATTCATTGGAACACCGGCAACGCCGGCCGCACCTGCCTGGCCGCGGGGGCTCGCCTGCACCTGGTGCAGCCGCTGGGGTTTTCGCTCGACGATCGGGAGGTGCGCCGAGCCGGTCTCGACTACTGGCCGCGGGTCCAGCCGCGGCTGTGGCCCAACTGGGAGAGCCTGGAAGCGCGGCTCCCGGAGCTGGGGGAGCCCTGGTTTTTCAGCAGCGAAGGGACGCGCGACCTGTGGAGCGTGCGGTTTGGCGAGCGGGTGGCGCTGGTGTTCGGCAAGGAGAGCGTCGGGCTGCCGATGGGCGTGCGCAAGCGCTACAGCGAGCGGCTGCTGGCGATCCCCATGGCGGACCCGGCGCTGCGCTCGCTCAACCTGTCGAGCGCCGTCGCCGTGGCGCTGTACGAGGTCCTGCGCCAGCGCGCCGCGGGTCAGTGATGGGCCAGGACCTTCGCCGCGGCCTCTTCGGCGGGGACCAGCTGGTTGCCGGGGGTGCCGCGGGTGCCGCTGATGACCAGCCAGCGGTTGCCGGTCAGGACGTTGAGCGTCGAGATGATGCCGCCGGCCCAGTAGGCGCGCTCGCCCAGGTTGGGGACGTTTTCGGGCGCCTGACCCGCGATGCTTTGCGACATCGCGTGGGCGTGCTCGAAGTCGGCGCGCGTCTCCTCCGCGGTCTTGCGCTGCAGGACCAGCAGCGACACCACCCTGGCGGGCGGGCCGGCCACCGACACGTAGCCGCAGCGCGCCGCCACCTTGCCGGCGGTGCCGAACTCGACGTGGGTGATCGGCGGCTTCACCGGGCCGCCCAGCAGCGCCTCGGCGTCGTCCTGGGTGAGCAGGTCGCAGGCGGGGTTGATGGCGGTCTTCATGCCGGCCGGGAGCGGTCCCCTGGGCGTCTGGGAATCGCCGATCGTCGGCGGCGGCTGGTGGCGATGGCAGCCGCCGAGCGCGACCGTCAGAGCCATCAGAGCCATCAGAGCCAGCAGAGGCAGCAGAGCCAGAAGGGCCGGCCGCGCCAGGAGCGCCGGCAGGGCAGGCAGCGCCGGCAATGCGGGCAATGCCGGCAGCCATCGCTTGCGGGAAGGGGTCGTATGCATGGCGTTATCGTCCCGGCGCGGCGGCTGGCGCGGTGGGCGCCAGCGCCCGCACCAGCTCAGGGAAGCTGTCGAAGTCGTCGGCGCTGGATTGCTGGGAGGTGTCGCGCATCTGGCGCACGGCGACCAGGTTGGCGCCGGGGATGACCACGATGTACTGCCCGAGGTAGCCGTTGGCGTCAAAGCCGTAGGCCGGACCGGCCTGGACCTTCGGTGTCGGCAGGTCGCGGCCGGCCACGTTGTGCACCCACATCGCGCCCGCCTGTTCGTGGCCGAACGCGCGGTCGAGGGTGTTGAACAGTTCGTCGCGCGCGATGTCGCGCCCGGCAAGCGGCGTCACCGCCGCCAGGAACGCGGGGTCCGCGCCGCCGCGCCGCCAGGTGTCGAGCAGTGCCTGGTCGATGCGCATCCTGGTCCACTCGGGCAGCACCCACCACAGCAGTCCGCCGGTCGGCACATAGGGCTGGGCGGTGTGCACCGCCTCGCTGACGAAGGCCGGCGAAACCAGGCGCTTGCCGGCGTAGGTGCCGCCCTGGAGCATCAGCTGGCCGATGCGCGCGGCGTCCAGGGCGTCCAGCTGCAAGCCGGCCATGACGTGCGGATTGCCGGACGGGTCGCGCATCCACGAGAAGCGGGTGATGCCCAGCGGCGCGAAGATTTCGTCCTTCATGTAGACGTCGAGCTTGCGGCCGCTCGCCTTCTCGACGATGCCGGCGAGCAGGTTGACCGCCTTGTTGTTGTAGAAAAAGTGGCTGCCGGGGAAGTGCGCCAGGTCGGCGTCGAGGGCGAGCTGCACCAGGTTGGGCGAGGCGTAGACCTCTTCGGCGCTCGCCTGGGCCTGGATGCCGGACGTCTGATTCATCAGCTGGCGCAGGGTGATCGGCTGCTTGGAGGTTTTTTGCCACTGCGGGTACCAGGTGGCGACCAGCTGGTCGAGCGAGCGGATGCGCCCGGTTTCGAGCAGGCGTCCGATGGCCAGCGCGGCCACCGACTTGGTTGCCGACATCAGCTCGATCGGCGCCGCCGCCTTGCCGAACCGCTGGTTGGCGACCAGGCGTCCGTCCTTCAACACCACCACGGCGTCCGAATGGAAGAACCGCGCCCGCAGCATCAGGTGGGTAAACGCCTCCGCATCCAGCCCGGCGCTCCTGGCGTCGGGAAAGGCGGGCAGCATCGGATCGGGGCCGGACGGCCGCGGCAGCGTGTAGTCCTCGTAAGCGTGGGGCACGCGCAGCGCCGCCGGCACCTGGTCGGACATCGCCGCGGCACCGCCGCCGCCAGGGGCGGGGGCGGCGGAAGGCGAGACGCCGCCGGCCGGTTGGCCCGCCGGCTGGGCGATGGCCGCGGCGGCGGCGCGTGCGTCGATCACGGAATCCGGTAAGCCCGGCAGAATGGCGGCAAGCGCCGCAAAGGCGGCTGCCGCCAGCGGCGCGGCCAGCCAACGGTGGCGAACGGTCATGATTTCTCCCTGGGTGTCTGCGGTGGCGCCGAGCCGGCGGCTGGTGGGCGGGCGGCTGGCGGGGCAGCATGCGGCCGTGCCGGGGCGGGGTGCGCCAGGCGGGCCAGGACGCGCGCCGCCAGCCCCTGCGCCGCGCGCTGCTGGTCCTGGTCGAGCTGCGCCGTGACGATCAGCACCAGGTTGCCGCGCAGCACGTGCAGCTGATCGATCTGGCCGCCCACCCAGAAGGCGCCTTCGCCCAGCCCCTGCACGTCTACCACCGGTGCCGCCGGGCCGAGCGAGCGCAGGCCGGCTTGCGTCGCCTCCTGCCGCTCCGCCGCCTGTTCGACGCTGGCCGACTGCCGCACCGCCAGGCTGATCACCTTGGGCGGCTGTCCGGCGAGCGCGTAGGTGCACAGCGACGGGTCCCTGCCGACCGCGTCGTCGAGCGTGCTGCTGAGCGATCCCGCCACGTCCCTGGTGACCGTTTCGACGTCCTTGGACGTCAACAGCTGGCACGCATCCGGCGGCGGCACGATCGCCGCCGGCGCTGCGTGCCCGCCGCCGCACCCCAGGGCAGCGCCCCACAGCACGCCCGCCGCCATCGCCAGGCCGGCCCGAACCATCGCTCCCGCTGATCTGTGGGTGGCGCTCATCGTCGCTCGTTTCCGCCGTTCGCGGCGCCCCATTCTAAGTGGCGCGCGCCCCGATGGGAACCGCTGCGGGCCACTGGACACGGGTGCCGCCCTGGCAGGTCGTGGATCGACCTGCCCGGACGGCGGGAATCGGGGACGGTGGCGGGGAGGACTGCTAATGTTTTAGCAGGCGCTACAGGAGCGGCTCTGGATCGTGGTCTGCACGCACACGGGAGTATCGGTGACGCAGCAGGCGGAGCCGAAGCCTGCCGTCACGACGCCGGACTCCAGGCTGTGGATGGTTTCCCGCGAAAGCCGCAAACTCATCTGATTCTTCTTCATTTTACATCTCCTTTTTTCAACTCAGGATCATTCCTGAGCAGGGTCCAAAGTGCCAGTTATTAATACGTACGGGGTTGTAAATTCGTTTGGTTGTGGTAATCATCATGTTTTATGTAGACGATCAATATGCCATGACTATACCACCATCTGAGAACACAGAAAACCATCCAGGTGCGGGAGCGGCCAGGAGCGTCCGGGGCCGGTGCCTGGGGCGGCCGGGGCGCATCCAGGAGCGGCGCCTGAGGTGCGGGCCGGGCGCGTCCTAGACCGGCGCCTGGGGGGCGGGCCGGCGCGGCATGGATCGGCGACCGGCGCCGGCCGGGCCAGACCCGCAAAAGCAGGGGGCTACCGCTGCGTGCGCTGGGCCGGATCGTGTGGCGCGGGAGGCGGCGGTGCGGCTAAGATGCCGGCACTATGAAAGTGCGCACTTGCAACCAGTCGGACGCGCCGGCGATCGCGGCGCTGGCGGTGGAGCTGGGGTATCCCAACGATGCCGCCCAGGTGGCGCCGCGTCTGGCCAGCTTGATGGCGCGGCAGGATGACACGGTGTTGGTGGCGGAAGTGGACGCGGCTGACGGCGGCGCGCCGGCGGGTGCGGTCGTCGGATGGCTCCACCTGCGCGAGGAGCGCTCGGTGGTCAGCGAGCCGGTGGCTGAGATCGCCGGCTTTGTCGTGGCGAGCAGCCACCGCGGCAGGGGGATCGGCAAGGCGCTGCTGGGCGCCGCCGTCGCCTGGGCCGAGGCGCGAGGGATCGGCAGGGTGCGGGTGCACAGCAACATGGTGCGCACCGAAGCGCACAGCTGGTACCGCGCCGCCGGCTTCGCCCTGCAGAAGACCCAGGGAGTGCTGATCCGCAACACGGTCTGAACGGGCGGCGCCGTTCAGCGGTTCAGAGGTAGCCCAGGGAGTGCAGCAGGTCGCGGGTCTTGGGGTCCATCGGCTGCCGCCACTGGTTGGGGCCGCAGGTGGCGGACGGCGGGTCGGTTTCGACGTCGAACTTGGGAGCGTTCTGGCGGCTCCACAGGGCGCGGGTCAGGCGCTCCAGGTCGGCGGGAAAGCGGTCGGCGACGTTGGTGGTCTCCCCCGGATCGTGCAGCAGATCGTAGAGGGTGAAGCGCACGCCTTCGCCGCCGATCCAGCGCTGCTCGGTGCGGGTCTGGGCCAGGATCAGCTTGAAGCGCTCATCGCGGACGATCTTTTGCCACTTGTCGTTGGTTTCCCAGCCGGCTTCTGAAAAGGCCAGGCCGGGGTGCTCGGGCGGCGGCGTGGAAGCCGATGCGACCCCCGCGGCAACCGCCGCCGGCATGGTGGGGGAGGCCGGCGGCGGCGGCGCCAGGCCGCGCAGGCGCGGCGTCAGCGACCGCCCCTGCTTCCAGACGCCGCCCGGCAGGGCGACGCCCGCCGCCTCGAGCAGCGTCGGCGCGACGTTGATCAGCTCCACCGGCGCGCGGTCGACGCGCGGCGCCAGCACGCCGGGATACGACAGGATGAGCGGCACGCGCAGGCAGGTCTGAAAGCCGAAGCGGCCGTGATCGAAGTAGTACTGGTGCTCCCCCAGCGATTCGCCGTGGTCGGCGGTGAAGGCGGTCAGGGTGTGGGCCAGCAGCCCGCGCTGCTGCATCTGATCCAGCAGCCGGCCGATCTGCGCGTCGTCGTAGGCGATGGCGGCGTCGTAGCGGGCGACGTAGAAGGGCAGATCGTGGTGACCTTCCAGCACCTGGTCGCGGCCGATGCCGCCCATCTGCAGCGTCGGCCGGTCGCCGACGAAGAGCTTCTGGGAGCGGTCGAAGTAGCGGTCGCCCTGGAAGCGATTGCGCCAGGCGCCGGGCGGCCGGTAGGGGAAGTGCGGGTCCAGGTAGTGCACCCAGAGGAAATACGGCTTGCCGGCGTGCGCCATGCCGTCGAGCAGGCCGATCGCCAGATTGGTCACCGCTTCGGCGCGGTTGGGGTCGGCGTCGCCGTGCACCGGCAGCTTCCAGGTTTCGATGTAGCTGTCAAAGCCCTGGTTGAACAGGAACTCCTTGCCCAGCGCGCCGTTGGCGACCACGGCCTGGGTCGAGTAGCCCTGCCGCTGCAGCACTTCGGCCAGCATCTCGAAGCCGCAGGAGACCGGGATGCCGACGCGGCGGACGATGCCGTTGTCCTTGGAATAGGTGGCGGTGAACAGCGAGGCGAACGACGGCGTGGTCTTGGGCCACTGCACGCTGGGCTGGTCGAAGCGTACGCCCGCCGCGGCCAGGCGGTCCAGGTTGGGCGACGTCGCCCGCGGATAGCCGTAGCTGGACAGGTGGTCGGCGCGCAGGGTGTCGACGGTGATCAGCAGGATGTTGCTGCGCGCCGGCAGCGGCGGTACCGCCGGGGCCTGGGGCGCCGCGGCGCCTGCCGGGGCGTTCGCCGTGGCGGTGGCGGTCGTGCCGTGGCGCTGGCCGCAGGCGGTGAGAACCGCCAGGAGCAGACCAGGAACCAGAGCCAATGCCAGGGCCGGCACCGCCGCCGCGGCGCGCAGCGAGCTGCACAAGCCGCGGGTCGCCGACGCCGCGACGGGCGCACCCGCGCCGCCTTCTGCCTGCGCCCGGACGCGGCATGGCCGTGTGGCGCCGCGGGCAGTCGCGGCGCCTGTCGTCCGCCGTCCTTGCGGCATCAGCGGATGCGCCTCCGGCGGTGGCGGATGTAGTCGGCCAGGATGAACTCGCCGAGGTTGTACGGCGAGGCGAAGTAGGCGCGGCCGCGGTTGATCTGGGTCAGCTTCTCCACGAACTGGGTGAGCATCGGGTCTGTCGCCAGCATGAAGGTGGTGATCACCACCTTCTGCCGGCGGCAGATGTCGGCCTCTTCCAGAGTGAGATTGACGATCCGCATGTCGAGCCCGAACGGGTTCTTGTAGATGTGCCCGTTTTCGGTGATCGCCGAGGGCTTGCCGTCGGTGACCAGGAAGATCTGCTTGTTGGGCTGCTTGCGGCGCGCCAGCAGGCTCCTGGCCAGCTGCAGCGCTTCCCGCGTGTTGGTGTGGTAGGGGCCGGCTTCGATGTAGGGGATGTCGGCCAGCGGCACTTCCTGCGCGCGGTCGCCGAACAGGATGACGCCCAGGTGGTCCTTGGGATAGCGCGTGGTGATCAGCTCGGTGAGCGCCAGCGCCACCGTCTTGGCGGGGGTGATGCGGTCCTCGCCGTAGAGGATCATCGAATGGCTGATGTCGATCGCCACCACCGTGGCGCACGAGGTGAGGTGCTCGGTTTCGAAGACTTCGAGGTCTTCCTCGGCCAGGGCCAGCTCGCCCTTGGTGCGGCGCATGGCGTTTTCGAACGAGCGCGGCGCGTCGATCAGGTGCAGGTCGTCGCCGAAGGCGTAGGGGCGCGTTTCGGGCAGGCGTTCGATGCCTTCGCCGGCCTGCTGCACCGGGTGGTAGCCTGGGCCGGCGCGATCGAGGCCGGCGAAGATCTCTTCGAAGGCGCTGCGGCGGATGTGGCGCTCGCCGCCGCTGGTCAGCTGCAGCCCGCCCTCGGAGTCGCGGCCCACCAGGTCCTGGTCTTCGAGGGAAGCGAAGAACTTGTCCAGGTCCAGGCCCTCCGGCAGGTAGCCCTGGCGCTGCAGGTAGCGCATCCAGTCCATGGCTTCTTCGACGTTGCCGCCGGATGCCAGCACCAGCTGGTTGAAGAGACGCAGCAGGTCCAGGCCGGCCAGGATCTGCCGGATCAGCTCGGGGTCGAGATAGAGGTACTGGTGGCGCATCAGTTCACGTCGCCGCGCCCACCTCCGCCGCGCTTGCTGCCGCCGCGCGGTTTGAGCAGCTGGAACTTGACCATCTCTTTGTAGTTCACCTGGCTGTCCAGGTCGGCGCGCGCCAGCTTGAGGTGCTGGTGCAGCCCTTCGAGCACCAGCTCCGCGGCCAGCGCCCGCTCTTCGCGCTCGAGGTGGCCGGTGGAGTGGCGGGCGGCCATGTCGGTCAGGTTGGGCACGCGCCCGATCTCGGCTTCGTAGTCGGCGAACGATTGCTCGTCCGACAGGGTGATCGAGTTGCCCTCGGCAAACCAGTGAATGATCGCGGCGTAGGGCCCCTTGTCGTCTTCGCCGCCGCTGCCCAGCTCCTTGCCGACTTCGGGGAAGCGGCGGTCGAACGCCTTGCGGACGGCCTGGCCGATGAGGCGGCGCGCCACCACTTCGGCGCCCTGCTGCTCGCCTTCGTACACCATTTCCACCTTGCCGGTGATGGCGGGCAGGAGCATCTGCAGGTCGCACAGGCGCGGATAGACCCGCGGGTCGCCGCTCGCCAGCGCCCGCCGTTCCAGGTTGGAGGCGAGCAGCTCCAGCGCCGAGATGGCGACGCGCGCGCTCACCCCCGAGGACTGGTCCACCAGGTCGCTTTCGCGCGCCGCGAAGCTGATCTCTTCGACCAGCAGGCGGAATTCGTCGGGGATGACGACATTGGCGACGCCGCGCTCGGTCCACGCTTCCTGCCGGGTGATGTCGGCGGCGATCTGCACGTCGGCCGGGTAGTGGGTGAGGATCTGCGACGAGATGCGGTCCTTGAGCGGCGTGATGATGCTGCCGCGGTTGGTGTAGTCCTCGGGGTTGGCCGAAAACACCATCAGCAGGTCGAGCGGGATGCGCACCGGGAAGCCGCGGATCTGCAGGTCGCGCTCTTCGAGGATGTTGAACAGGCCGACCTGGATGCGCGGCGACAGGTCGGGCAGCTCGTTGATGGCGAAGATGCCGCGGTTGGTGCGCGGCACGATGCCGAAGTGGATGACTTCCGGGTCGGCAAAGGTGAGCTTGCGCGTCGCCGCCTTGATCGGATCGATGTCGCCCAGCAGGTCGGCGATCGAGACGTCGGGGGTGGCGAGCTTTTCGTTGTAGCGCTCGTCGCGGTGCAGCCATTCCACGGGAGCGTCGTCGCCGGCGGTTGCGACCAGGCGCTGGCCCGGCACCGAGATGGGCGCCAGCGGATCGTCGTTGAGCTCGGTGCCGGCGAGCACCGGGATCTGCTCGTCGAGCAAGGTGACCAGCGAGCGCAGCAGGCGCGTCTTGGCCTGGCCGCGCAGCCCCAGCAGGATGAAGTCGTGGCCGGCGAGCAGCGCGTTGGCAACCGCCGGCAGCACGGTGCGGTCGTAGCCCAGCACGCCTGGGAACAGCGGTCCGCCTCCGGCCAGGCGCTCGCGCAGGTTGTCGCGCAGCTCCTGCTTGACCGAGCGCGAGCGGTAACCCGTCGCCTTGAGAGCGCCGAGGGTCTTGATCCGGGACACTTTGGGCATCAGTCGTGAAGCTCCTCAAGCCAGCGTTCGGCGTCCAGGGCGGCGCGGCAGCCGGTGCCGGCGGCGGTGATCGCCTGGCGGTAGATCGGGTCCATGGCGTCACCGGCGGCGAAGACGCCGGGCAGGTTGGTCCTGCTGGTCGGCTCCTGGACGCGGATGTAGCCCATGTCGTTCATGTCCACCTGGCCGGCGAACAGGGCGGTGTTGGGTTGGTGGCCGATGGCGTAAAACACCCCCTGCGTGGGGTATTCGCTATCCAGGCCGGTCTTTTTGTTGTGCGTCTTGACCGCGGTGACGCCGTGATCGCGGGTACCCACGATGTCGGTCACCACGGTGTTCCAGATCCAGGCGATCTTGGAGTTGGCGAAGGCGCGATCCTGCATGATCTTGGAGGCGCGCAGCTCGTGGCGGCGATGGATCACGGTGACCTTGCTGGCGAACTTGGTCAGGTAGATGGCTTCTTCCATCGCCGAGTCGCCGCCGCCCAGGATGACCACTTCTTTATCACGGAAGAAGAAGCCGTCGCAGGTGGCGCACGCCGAAAGGCCGTAGCCCATGAGCTCGCGTTCCGCCGGCAGGCCGGCCAGCTTGGCGGTGGCGCCGGTGGCGACGATCACCGCGTCGGAGCGATAGGTGGTCTCATCGGTGCGGATGGTGAACGGGCGCTTGTGCAGGTCGATCTCCACCGCGGCGTCGAACTTCACCTGGGCGCCGAAGCGGCGCGCCTGCTCGCGCATGCGATCGACCAGCTCGGGCCCCAGGATGCCCTCGGGAAAGCCGGGGAAGTTTTCCACGTCGGTGGTGATGGTCAGCTGGCCGCCGGGCTGGTTGCCCTCCAGCACCAAGGGAGCCAGGTCGGCGCGGGCGGTGTACAGGGCTGCGGTCAGGCCGGCCGGCCCGGAGCCGAGGATGACGACCCGGTGGTAGGAGCCCTGATCGGGGTTGGACATCGAGCGGAAATCTCCTCTGGGTGATCGCGGACGACGGTTCGGCAGGCGGAGCGAGTATACCAGCGCGGCTGGCGCGGTCGGCTGGGTTGGCTCGGGAACGCTGCGGGCGGAACCGCTGCTGACCGGTGCAACGGCCTCGCGGCAGCGGGAATTCCGCGATCGAACGGGTAGCCGGGGCTGGGCGGGCCCGGCAGGGGTGGGGTGTGGGGGTAGAATCGCCGCGGTAGAGGGGGGGACGATGGCGATCAGCATTTTCGACTTGTTCACGATTGGGATTGGGCCTTCCAGCTCGCACACGGTGGGACCGATGCGCGCGGCGCGGCGGTTTGCCGGGCGGCTGGAGCGCGACGGGGCGCTGGCGGCGGTGGCGCGGGTGCAGGTGGAGCTGTTCGGCTCGCTGGCGATGACCGGCAAGGGCCACGGCACCGACCGGGCGGTGCTGATGGGCCTGGAGGGGGAGGTGCCCGAAGAGGTCGATCCGGAGTGGATGCCGCGGCGGGTGGAGGAGATCCGCGCCAGCGGGCGGCTGCGCCTGCTGGGGGCGCATGAGATCGCCTTCGCGGAGAAGGCGGACCTGGTGTTCAACCGCCGGCAGCTGCTGCCGCTGCACTCCAACGGCATGCGCTTCACCGCCTTCGACGCGGCCCAGGAGGTGCTGGCCGAGCGGATCTACTACTCGGTCGGCGGCGGCTTCGTGGTCAACGAAGAGACCGCGGGGCAGGACCGCCTGGTGGCCGACGAAACCCCGCTGCCGCTGCCGTTCAAGAGCGGCGCCGAGCTGCTGGCGGTGTGTCGCCGCGAGCGCAAGGCCATCTGGCAGGTGATGCTGGCCAACGAGGAGAGCTGGCGCGAGGAGCCGGAGGTGCGCGCCGGTCTGCTGCGCATCTGGGAGGCCATGCAGCGCTGCGTCGAGCGCGGCTGCCGCCAGACCGGGGTACTGCCGGGCAGCCTGAAGGTGCCGCGCCGGGCGCCCAAGCTCTATGCGGAGCTGACGATGCGGCCCGAAGAGTCGCTGCGCGACCCGCTGAGCATCCTCGATTGGGTGAACCTGTACGCCCTGGCGGTCAACGAGGAAAACGCCGCCGGCGGCCGGGTGGTGACGGCGCCGACCAACGGCGCCGCCGGCATCGTGCCGGCCGTGCTCCACTACTATCGCCGGTTCGCGCCCGGCGGCGGCGACGAAGGCGTGGTGCGCTTCCTGCTGACCGCCGGCGCCATCGGCATCCTCTATAAGGAGAACGCCTCCATCTCCGGCGCCGAAGTCGGCTGCCAGGGCGAAGTGGGCGTCGCCTGCTCGATGGCGGCGGCCGGCCTGGTGGCGGCGATGGGCGGCACCGCGGCGCAGGTCGAAAATGCCGCGGAGATCGGCATGGAGCACAACCTGGGCCTGACCTGCGACCCGGTCGGCGGCCTGGTGCAGATCCCCTGCATCGAGCGCAACGCCATGGGCTCGGTCAAGGCCATCAACGCCGCCCGCATCGCCCTGCGCGGCGACGGCTCGCACAAGGTCTCGCTCGATCGCGTCATCAAGACCATGCGAGAAACCGGCGCCGACATGAAAACCAAATACAAGGAAACCTCCCGCGGCGGCCTGGCCATCAACGTCATCGAGTGCTGAGCGGCCCCCGCCGAGGCGGAGTCGCGCCGATCTGGGCCGCGCTGCGCGGATGGGGGAAGCAAATGGGGGCTACGGCTGGACCGGCTGCAGGCGCTGATATGCTCCGACCGGTCAGGAGGTCGCAATGGAGCCCGTGATCCGAAGCCTCGTGCTCAAGAGGTTTCGCAGCGTACCGTCCGAAGCAGTCGACCTTGTGAACCCCACTTTCCTGGTGGGCCAGAACGGCTCGGGAAAGAGCAACTTCGTCGATGCCTTTGCCTTTTTGGCCGAGGCAATGGGCACTCCGCTGCAGGCAGTGTTCGATAATCGAGGTGGCATCTCGGCGGTGCGCAACCGGACGTCCGGCAGGGGCTATCCCCCCAACCTCGGCCTCGCAGTGCGATTCGGTGCGATCAACGGCGAGATCGCCAGCGGTAACTACGCCTTCGAGGTGCGGGCGTTGCCTAACTACGCCTTCGAGGTCGTGCGGGAGCAGTGCTCCATCTCTTTCAAATCTGGCCAAAGAAGCTGGTTCGACCGCAAGGGGATGGATTTCAAGTCGAATGTCCCCGGATTGGCCCCATCTCTCGATCCTGCATCGCTGGGTTTGCCGGTGGTCGGCGGTCACGCAAGCTTTGCGCCGATTCTGCGCACCCTGTCCGCGATGCGGGTCTATTCGATCGAGCCGGCACAGCTCAGGGAGATGCAGGAGGCCGATAGCGGCCTGGGCCTCAAGCCGGATGGCAGCAATGCAGCCAGTGTTCTGCAGGAGATCGCCCGCCGTGCCAACGGCGACATCGATCGTATCGGCGAGATCCTGGCCACGATCGTTCCCAATACGACGAACGTGGGAACCATCAAGCACGGCAAGAAGCTATCGCTGGAATTCACCCAGGAGTGGGGACCGAACAAGCGCCTCAAATTCGAAGCGTTCAGCATGTCGGATGGGACGCTCCGTGCCCTCGGCCTGTTGACCGCCGTCTTCCAGAACCCGGTGCCGTCCTTGATGGTTATCGAGGAGCCGGAGGCGAGGATCCATCCGGGTGCGTTGGGGGCGGTGCTGGATGTCCTGCGCACTGCCAGCCAAAGGGTGCAGATCGTGGTGACGACGAACAGCCCGGAGGTCCTGGACGCGAAGTGGATCGGCGATTCAAATCTGCGGATCGTGACCTGGCAGGAGGGGGCGTCGCACGTTACGCGGCTTTCCGAGCCCTCTCGTCAGGCGCTGCTGCAGCACCTCATGGGTGCAGGAGAGCTCCTGCGCTCGAACGCGCTCACGGCGCCGCCCTTTTTTCACGGCACCATGGCCCAGGACGAGCTGTTTGAGGCGCTGTCTTGAGGGTGCAGCCCATCGTGGAGGGACACGGAGAAGTCGCTGCCGTTCCCGAATTGCTCCGCCGCCTGAGCCATGAGGCCGGCATTTTCGTCGAAGTCTGCCGCCCGATCCGACGGAAGCGATCAGAGCTGGTTGGCGAAACCTCGCTGCGCCGCTCGATTCGACTCGCCCTGCTGCAAGACTGCGACGCGATCCTGGTGATCTTCGACGGCGATGACGACTGCCCCAAGACCATCGGGCCGCAAGCTCAGGCGTGGGCACAAGCGGAAGCGCGCCAGGTCCCTTGCGCTGTCGTCATCGCTCATCGAGAGTACGAGGCGTGGTTTCTGGGGGCGCTCGAATCCCTCCGCGGCCTGCGCGGGGTCCGCTCCGATGCGGTGCCGCCGCCGCGGCCCACCGCCGCTGCCGATCCTTCCGCCGCCTGGTCAAGGCCTTTGGCTCGTTGCTGGAGGTGAGCGGGGCGGCCCTTCCGCCATGGCCACCCCCGTCATGGCAGAGCGATCGGGGCTAAGGGGCAGTGCCTGGCGGGATCAGGTGGCGACATCGCCGGCGGCGGTGGCGCGGGTGCCGAGCTTGTTGAAGCCCAGGCGGGTGAAGAGGGCGGTGGCGGCGGCTTCGTCGGCGCCGCGGTAGGTCAGGCGGGCCAGGTCGGTGCGGACGGGGGCGTCGGTGGCCAAGGTGGCCAGGGTGCGCGACAGGAAGGCGGTGGCGCGGGCGTCGCGGAGCTTGCCGTAGAGGGATTTGGCGCCGCGCAGGCGGCTTTGGGGGAGCTCTTCGAGGCGGCGGTAGAGGTCGTCCAGGGTGCCGAAGGCGGCGAGCAGCTCGGCGGCGGTCTTGCGGCCGATGCCGGCGACGCCGGGGATGTTGTCGACGGGATCGCCGGCCAGGGCCAGCAGGTCGACGATCTGGTCGGGGCGGACGCCGAAGGTGGCGGCGACCTCGGCCGGGCCGTAGCGCTGCTGTTTGGCGAAGTCGTAGAGGGTGACGCCGGCGGCGACCAGCTGGGCCAGGTCCTTGTCGCCCGAGACCACGACCGCCTGGTGGCCGGCGGCCGTCGCCTGGCGGCAGAGGGTGGCGATCAGGTCGTCGGCTTCGTAGCGGTCGTCGATAAAGGTGGCGGCGCCCAGGGCCGCAGCGGCGCGGCGGCAGTCGTCGAGCTGCGCCACCAGCTCGGGCGGTGGCGCGTCGCGATGGGCCTTGTAGGCGGGGTAGAGCTGGTTGCGGTAGAAGCTGCCGTTCAAGTCGCGGTCGAACGCCACGCCCAGGTGCGTCGGACGCTCGTCGGCGATCAGCTTGAGCAGGAACGACGCGAACCCGTACACCGCCCCCGCCCGCGCGCCGTCCGGGCTCTTGATCGACGAGGGAATCGAAAAGTGAGCGCGGAAGACGTAGGGGCTGGCGTCGACGAGGTACACGGTGGCGATGCCGGCCGCGCCATCCGGGCTGGCGCCGGTGGAGGTCGGCATGGGCGGCGGGGGGGCGGGGCGGTCCGTCGCGGTCAGTCCAGGAAGAGATCGGGGATCAGCGGCTGGCCCGGCTTGATGGCGTAGCGGTCGAAGTCGGTCGTGCCGGCTTCGCGCAGCACCTCTTCGTCGAGCAGGAAGCGGCCGGTGGCGGCGCGGCTGTCGCGGGTGAGCATGGCGTGGGCGGCGTCGGCCATGATCTCGGGTTTGCGGCAGTTGTCGGGCGGCACCATGTCGCCGAGCGCGCCCAGGGCGGCGGTGAGGATGACGGTGCGCGGCCACAGGGCGTTGACGGCGACCCCCTGCTCGCGCAGCTCCTCGGCCAGGCCCAGGACCGTCAGGCTCATGCCGTACTTGGACATGGTGTAGGCCAGGTGCGCCGCGAACCACCTGGGGTTCAGATTGAGCGGCGGCGCCACGGTGAGGATGTGGGGATTGGCGGCCTTCAGCAGGTAGGGGACCGCCGCCTGCGAGCAGGCGAAGGTGGCGCGCCCGTTGACCCCCCACATGAGGTCGAAGCGCTTCATCGGCGTCGCCATGGTGGGGGTCAGGCCGATCGCGCTGGCGTTGTTGACCAGGATGTCGATGCCGCCGAAGCGGTCCGCCGCCTGCGCCATCGCCGCGGCGATCCCCGCGTCGTCGCGCACGTCCAGCACCACCGGCAGCGCCTTGCCGCCCGCCGCCTCCATCTCGGCGGCGGCGCTGAACACGGTGCCGGGCAGCTTCGGATGCGGCTCCGCCGTCTTGGCCGCGATGACGACGTTGGCGCCGTCGGCCGCCGCGCGCAGGGCGATCGCCTTGCCGATGCCGCGGCTGGCGCCGGTGACAAACAGGGTCTTGCCGTGTAGGGATGCCATGGCCGGGGATCTTAGCAGGTCGCCCCACCCCGACCGCCGCATCCTGAGCCCGGTCCCCGCGTGAGATCTGCCGGGTTCGCCAGGGTCGGGAGCGCCATACTGGAAAGTTGCATATGCCAATGTCTCTGTTGCGCAAGCGCTACATTGATAGTACGGTGATCGGCTGGACAAAAAGGCGCTCCGCCCATCATGGCTCTACTTCGCTTCTCGGCTCGGCCGGCAGGGTCTGCCGGTATCGTTTTGGCCGCGGCCCTGGCGCTGACCTTGCCAGGTGGTGCGGCGGCGTCCGCTGCCGACACTTTCGCCAGCGGCTTCTGCCAGGGGGCCCCTACCAAGCTCTTTACCGTGCCGCCCTGCCGGGTCTACGACAGCCGGACAGGCGATCCTCTCGCTGCCGGCGTCAACCTGCTGCAGGTGGCTGGCCGATGCGGGATTCCTACCGATGCCACCGCGGTGTCGGCAAACCTCACCGTCGTCGGGCCGCGGGCCGCGGGCTCCCTGACGGTCTATGCCGGTGACGCCGTCCAGCCGCCGACCGCCACGATCGATTTCAACCCCGGCCAGATTCGCGCCAACAATGCCGTGGTGCAGTTGGCCGGCGACGGCTCGGGCACCGTCGCGGTCTATTTTGCCGCCGACGGTCCAGGCACCGCCGCCGTCGACCTGGTCGTGGACGTGAATGGCTACTTCGCGCGCGGCCCGGTCGTGGTCAGCATGGCGCCGCCGGCCGGTGGCCAGTCCGGCGGCACCCTGGTGACGGCCAGCGGCACCTTTCGCGATCCCTTCAGCACCCAGGTTCAATTCAACCACCAGGCACCGGTGCAGCCAACAGGTTGGACCGCCAGCATGCTGTGGGTGACCACGCCGCCTTACAGCGGCATCTTCCCGACCGGGCCCTGTGGCGCGGCCGGCTTCGTCGGCACCATCAACCTGCCGGTCAGCGTCGACGTCACGGTGACCGATACGATCACCGGGTGCTCCTCCACCTTGACCGGCGGCTTCTCCTACCTGCCGACGGACGCCAGCTGCCACCTGCCGCCGCCGCCCGTGGCGGGATTTACCGTGCTCACGTCCAGCGCCAATGACGTCGCCAGCTTCGCCGACACGTCGACGGGCACGCCGACCAGCTGGTTGTGGGACTTCGGCGACGCCCGCACGAGCAACCTGCAGAACCCGATCCACGACTACATAGTGCCCGGCAGTTTCATGGCGACGCTGACCGCCTGCAACCCGGCCGGTTGCTCCATGACCGGCCAGTTGGTGGTCGTTCCGGGCTCGTAGCCAGCAACGCGGGTCAGCGGCGGGGTTTCCGCTTCCGCATCGTCCTGGGCGCCGGCATCGTCGGTCGGGGCCGCCGCGGTCGAGGCGTCGTCGTTTGCTGCATCGTCCGCACTGTCCGTGCATCCGGCGCCGTCGTTGGCGGCTGCGGCCTCCGGCTGGTCTTCGTTCTGCGGCGCATTGACCGTCACTTCCAGCGTGGCGCAGAAGTTGACGGGCGTGCCGTCGCGCAATACCGGCTCAAAGGTGAGGCCGGTCAGGACGGCGTTGACGAATTCTGGCGAACCCTGCTGGCGGGTCACCATCGTCTGGGTCACCTCTCCGGAGGAGTCGAGCACGACCTTGGCTTCGACCACTCCCGGCCCGGACGGCAGCTCGGATCGCGCCATGGTGAACTGACTTGGGGCTTGCGAATCGCTGATGTAGGGGGCGTCAGGTGCGAAGGCGTGGATCAGGTCGTTGACCCTGTCGTTCGAATCGTTGCGGGAGGCCACGTCGTCGGGGGTGTCGCCATCCTTGGTCCCTGACAGGTACCACATCGCCAGGCACAGGCTCAGGCCGCCGTGGTCCCGCGAGCCGAGACTCTGCATCTCCTGCGCGGCATCGCCGTCACGATAGGGGCTCTGGGCCAGGAGGGTCGCGATCAGCCCGGCCTCGGCTTGCTCCGCCGCGCTGCCGGTGTCGCCCGCCGTATCGCGGAAGACCTGCTCGGCGTCGCGCAGATCGGCGGCCGCGGCTGCGGCGCCGCCGCCGGCACCCTGTGTGGCGCGGCGGAGCAGGGCAAAGCCAAGGTCCACCGCGGCGTCAGCCTGTGCCGCCGAGCCCGGCGTCGCTTCGGCATAGGCCAGCCGCGCCGCGGCCGCGTCGTCGAGATCCTGGCCGCCGGCGGCAGCGGCAGCCAGCAGGGCCAGGCTAAAGACGGCGGCTGCGACGGTGGGGGCTGAAGCAGCGTGGTGACGCGGTGGGCGGCGAGCATCTGGCTTCCTTCCTGGCCGCGTCGTTGCAGCTCTGGCGTGGCCGGAGACCAAGAATTGCTTCTTTTGCGACTCTATCACGTCAATCTACCGATTCTGCAATCACGATGTTATCCAGGGTTGTTTCTGCGACCCCGTAGCCGGATCAAAGTGGAGGGCTGTAAGGACTGCCGGCGCCCCCAGGGCGAGTCGCCATGGCAGCGCCGGCTTTGGGACGTGTGATCCGCGGCTTGTCTTACCAGGGGTTCGGCTCTGGCTCTTTCTTCGCCCAGGGGTTCGGCTCGGGCTCGAAAAAGATCGGCAGGGACGTGAGCCGTGCCGGGCGCACCCCACCGTGGGCGCCGGTCAGCTGGCGGCCGGCGATCTCGGCCAGTTGCCGTGAAGCGGTGATCTTCTTCATCTCAATCTCCTTTCGATCCTGCGTCGTTCAACCTTCGAGATAAGATGCGTGATCCCGTGACGAACGGTGACACATCGGGCGCTATCGCTTCCTCGGATGCAGGCCATCAGTTGCTGCTGTCAGGGCCGATCGGCGGCCGAGGGCTCGCCTGAGGACCTTTCCGGCGCGGGACGGCGGCGAGTTGGCCAGGGGGACGACGATGCTGATTCGGAGGGCTGTTTTGCTGCTCGGCCTGGGGTCCGTCTGCTTTGCTCACGCGGCGCTGCCGGCTGGGATGGCGGCTGCTCAGGATGGGGCTGCCGCGGCGGCGCGGGCGGCGCGGGTGTGGCGACAGGAGCATGAGCGGGAGGTGCTGCGGGAGTTCGTGGACCTGCTGGCGATTCCCAACCTGGCCAGCGATACGGCGAACATCGGCCGCAACGCGGCGGCGATCCGGACGCTGATGGAGCGGCGCGGGCTGGTGGTGCGGGTGCTGACGCTGCCGGGGGAGCCGGGTGTGCCGCCGCTCCTGGTGGGTGACCTGGGGCCTGGGGCAACGGTCGGGCCGGCGGAGTCGGCTGGGTCGCCGGGACCTGCGGGGGTGCCGGGCGCGGCGGGCGGCGGCCCGGCGACCGCGGCGCCGGCGACAGCGACGGCTGGCGGCGGGGTGGGACGGCGGCTACGGACGGTGGCGTTTTACGCCCACTACGACGGCCAGCCGGTGGACGCGGCGCAGTGGCGCAGTCCGCCGTGGACGCCGGTGATGCGGGATGCGCACGGCGGAGCGGTGGATTGGCAGGCGGCGCCGGCGATCGATCCCGAATGGCGGCTGTACGCGCGCTCGGCGGGCGACGACAAGGCGCCGGTGGTGGCGATGCTCGGGGCGCTCGATGCGCTGCGGGCCGGCGGGCGCGCGCCGGGGTTCCACCTGCGGCTGGTGTTCGAGGGCGAAGAGGAGGCGGGGTCGCCGCACCTGGCGGCCTACCTGGCGAAGTATCCCGAGGTGCTGCGGCCGGACGCGTGGGTGCTGTGCGACGGGCCGGTGCACCAGAGCCGGCGGGCGGAGCTGTTCTTCGGCGCCCGCGGCACGACGTCGGTCGACCTGACGGTCTACGGGCCGATCAAGGGGCTGCACGACGGCCACTACGGCAATTGGGTGCCGAACCCGGCGGCGCGCCTGGCGCGGCTGCTGGCGGCGATGCGCGACGACGACGGGCGCATCCTGATTCCGGGCTTCTACGACGACGTCAAGCCGGCCACGGCCGCCGAGGTGGCGGCGGCGGATGCGGTGCCGGCGGTCGAAGCCGACCTGCGGCGCGAGTTCGAGATCGCCAGCGGCGAGGGCGGCGGCAAGCCGCTCAACGAGCTGTTGATGCTGCCGGCGCTCAACATCCGCGGGCTGCTGGCGGGGCACGTGGGCGAGATGGCGTCGAACACCATCGAGACCGAGGCGCGGGCGTCGATCGACTTCCGCCTGGTGCCGGCGGAGACGCCCGATTCGGTGCGCCAGCGGTTCGAGCGCTTTGTGGCGGCGCAAGGATGGACGGTGGTGCGCGACACACCCGACGCCGCGGCGCGCGCCGCCCATGCCAAGCTGATCAAGCTGCAGTGGGGATCCGGTTATCCGCCGGCGCGCACGCCGCTCAGCCTGCCGCTGTCGCGCGACATCGCCGCGGCGATGACCGCCGCCGGCCACGACCCGGTGCGCCTGCCGACCGTCGGCGGCAGCATCCCGATGTATCTGTTCCAGGAGCCCGACGACACGCCGGTGATCGGCCTGCCGATCGCCAACCACGACGACAATCAGCACGCCGCCGACGAGAACCTGCGCCTGCAGAATCTGTGGGACGGCATCGAGATCTACGCCGCGATCTTCGCCTCGCTGGACCGCGGTAGTGTCCCGCCCGGTTAATTCGCATGGTAGTCGCGCCGCAATCCGGTCCTCTGGCAAGGCGCGCCGACGCAGGCATAGTCGAACCTATGTCGAGGAGGCGCAACGCCGCCAGGGGGCCGGAGGGCAAGCGAATACTATGCGAGTTAACCGGGCGGGACACTAGCCCTGAGCCGGGGCGCGGTTGCGCTCCGGCGCGCCGGCATGGGCGCCGGGCGCCTTCCATACCCGCTTGGATGGCGTCGTGCTTGTGGTGCGGGGGGGTGGGCTTGACGGCGGCCTGCCGGATGCTTACTATACGGCGTATAGCAGGTGCCGCCGCCCATGGAATCCGAAGCCAATCCCAACTCCCAGCCAGGCCGCCGGTGCCGCGCCGATCACAAGGAATCGGTGCGGCGGGTGATCCTGGATGCGGCTCGCGAGCTGTTCGTCTGCGAGGGATATGGCAATGTTTCGCTGCGCAAGATCGCGGCACGGATCGGCTACACGCCCATGGCGATCTATGTTCACTTTCGTGACAAGTCAGAGATTCTGGACTGTATCTGCGAGGAGACTTTCAGCTGCTTTCAGGCCAATGCGGAGCGGCTCGACGCCCTGGCGCTGCCGCCGCTGGAGCGGTTGGCGGCAGGTCTGCGCTTCTTCATCGACTTCGGCTTGCAGCACCCACACCACTACCAGCTGACGTTCATGACTCCGCACTGCGGCGAACAACCGCTCGGGCGGCGCAGGGACATCGGCATCGGCTGCTACGAAAAGATGCGTCAGCGGGTGGGCCGCTGCATGGGGATGGGCGGCAACGCGGAGCATCCCGCGGCGGCGGACGATCCGGCGGTCGAGCGGGCGGCGCAGGCGATCTGCACCTCGGTGCACGGGTTGGTGTCGCTGCTGATCGCGTGGCCCGAATTCCCGTGGGTGGAGCGTGAGAAGCTGATCGAAACTGTGATCCAGGGGGCGTTGCAGCAAACCCAGCCTGGGCGGATGTTGCAGCGCGCCGCATCCTGACGCCCGCCGTCTCCCCGTCATTTCTGAACCTGTCGCGCTGCCTTCAGCGAGGCCTTTGCGATGACCAGTGCCGCCGTCGCCGCACCTCTTCCCGAGGAGCGGCTGCTGAACCCCTGGCTGGTGTCGATGATCGTGGTGCTCGCCACGTTCATGGAGGTGCTCGACACCAGCATCGCCAACGTGTCGCTGCCGCACATCGCGGGCAGCCTCGCGGCGAGCACCGACGAAAGCACCTGGGTGTTGACCTCCTACCTGGTGGCCAACGCCATCGTGCTGCCGCTGTCGGGGTGGTTTTCCAACACCTTCGGCCGCAAACGCTTTTACATGACGTGCGTGGTGCTGTTCACCGCCAGCTCGTTTCTGTGCGGCCTGGCGCCCAGCCTGCCGCTGCTGATCTTTTTCCGCGTGCTGCAGGGGTTGGGCGGCGGCGGCCTGCAGCCCAGCGCCCAGGCCATCCTGGCCGACGCCTTCCCGCCCGAAAAGCGCGGCATGGGCTTTTCGGTGTACGCCATGGCGGTGGTCTTCGCGCCGGCGATCGGCCCGACCCTGGGCGGCTGGATCACCGACAACTTCAATTGGCGCTGGATCTTTTACATCAACGTGCCGGTCGGCATCGTGTCGTTCGTGCTCACCGGCGCGCTGATCAAGGACCCGGCCTACCTGGTGGAACGCGTCAAGCAGCTGCGCGGCAGGATCCGCGTCGACTTCATCGGCATGGGGCTGCTCACCCTCTGCCTGGGCTTCCTGCAGGTGGTGCTGGACAAGGGGCAGGAAGACGACTGGTTCGGCTCCAACCTGATCGCCTGGTCGTCGGCGATCTCGCTGGCGGCGTTTCTGGCGGTGATCTGGTGGGAGCTGCGGATCGAAAACCCCATCGTCGACCTGCGGCTGTTCCGCGAGCGCAACTTTGCCATGTCCAACGTGCTGATCTTCGGCCTGGGCTTTGCCCTGTTCGGCAGCACCGTGCTGGTGCCGCAGTTCCTGCAGGCGCTGATGGGATACTCGGCGACGGAAAGCGGCAAGGTGCTGTCGCCGTCGGGCGTGGTGGTCATGCTGATCCTGCCGATCACCGGCCTGGCGATCAATCGGGTGGGGCCGCGGGCGCTGATCGCCGTCGGGCTGGTGATCGCCGGCGTCTCGCTGTGGCTGACCTCGCACATCGACCTGCAGGTCGACTACTGGACGGTGACCTGGTACCGCATCCTGCAGGGCGTCGGCATCGCGTTCCTGTTCGTGCCGATCAGCACCGTGTCGTTTTCGCGCCTGCCGCCTGAAAAGAGCAACGCCGCGTCGGCGCTGTTCAACCTGGCGCGCAACCTGGGGGCCAGCTTCGGCATCGCCACGGTGACGACGCTGGTCGTGCGACAGACCCAGGTTCACACCAACCGCCTGGTGTCGCACATCGCGGCGGGCAACCCGCAATACAACCAGCTGATCGCCGGGTTGACCCAGCGGTTGACGCGAGCCGGCGCTTCGGCGTACGACGCCGGCCGCCAGGCCACGGCCCTGGTGGCGCAGACGGTCGGGCAGCAGGCGGGGGCGCTCGCCTACCTGGATGCCTTCCGCTTCGTATCGATCGCCTGCTTCGTCATGCTGCCGCTGGCGTTTCTGATCAAGAAGGTCCCGCTTGGCAAGGGGGGACCGGTACACGTCGACTGAATCGGAAGCTGGCCAGGCCGGCGGCGCTCCGGCATGGGCGCGCCGCCTGGTGCGGCGCCGGCAACGTGGAGGGGACAACGCTGTGATGGATACCTTTACAACCAGGACCTTGAGGGGGGCGCTCGGCGCCGCCGCCTTATGCGTGTGCGCATTGGCGGCGGTGGCGGCGGCGACGGCGCCGCTTGCCGCGCAGGGCCCTCCGGGCCTCAACCTGAGCAATATCAATACGCCGATCCCGGCGGCGCCGTCGGCGCAGGCGATCGTCGGCGGCGACGCCAAGTACCAGGGGAGCGTGCCCAAGGGCCTTGCCACCGGCGAGGTGTTGCAGCTGTCGCTCGCCGAGGCGCTGGAGCGCGGCCTGCAAGCCAACCTGGGAGTGATCAGCCACGGGCTCGACAGCCAGGTGGCCCAGGCCGAGCGTGCGCGCCAGCTGTCGGCGCTGCTGCCGCAGGTGGGGGCGGCGGTGCGCCACCAGACCGGCACCCTCAGCCTGGTGACGTTCGGTTTTCACCTGCCGGGCTTCCCGGAGGTGATCGGACCGTTCAGCTACCAGGATGCGCGCGTCCAGTTGACCGAGCAGCTCAACCTCAACGGCATGCGCGCGTTCGAATCGGCCAAGGAATCGGCGCGCGCCGCCGACCTGACGTTTGCCGACGCGCGCGAGCTGGTGGTGGTGGTGGTGGGCGGCGCCTACTACCAGGTGGTGGCGAGCGCGGCGCGCGTCGAATCGACGCAGGCGCAGCTCGACGCGTCGCAGTCGCTCGAATCGCTGGCGACCAACCAGGTGCAGTCGGGCCTGACGCCGAACATCGACAGCTTTCGCGCCACGGTGCAGCGGCAGACCGACCAGCAGCGGCTGGCGGTGGCCCAGGCGCAGTTCGAAAAGGACAAGCTGACCCTGGGCCGCCTGATCGGCCTGCCGGCCGGCCAGCGCGTGGCGCTCACCACGCCGGTGCCCTACGTGCCGTGGAACGGTCCCGGCGAGGACGACGCGATCAAGCTCGCGTATGGTGCGCGCTACGACCTGAAGAGCGCCGAGGCGGCGGTCAAGGCGGCCCAGCTGGCGCACGACGCGGCGTCGGCCGAGCGCCTGCCGAGCCTGATGCTGGAGGGCGACTACGGCCGCGTCGGCCACAACCTGGGCACGACCGACGGCACCTATACGCTGATGGCGGGCGTCTCGGTGCCGATCTATGAAGGCGGGCGCATCAAGTCGGAGGTGGCGCGCGCCCAGGCGACGCTCGACCGCCGGCGCGCCGAATACGCCGACATCAAGAGCAAGGTGGACTACGAGGTGCGCAGCAACTTTTTGGACCTGCGGGCGGCGGAGACGTCGGTCGAGGTGGCGCGCCGCAACGTCGAGCTGGCGGAACAGACGCTGACCGTGGCAAAGGATCGCTTCGCCAACGGCGTCACCAACAACGTCGAGGTGGTGCTCGCCGAGCAGGACGTGGCGGCGGCGCACGAAAACTATATTGCCAGCCTCTTCTCGCACAACTACACCAAGCTCGCGCTGCTGCGGGCAATGGGGCAGGTCGAGCAGGGGATCAAGCAGTTCCTGAGTGGACAGGTTCCCCAGGGAGGGACACAGTAGCCATGGCACAGGCAGAGGTTGAAACGCAAAGTCCGCCGCCAGCCGGCGGCCCCGCCGGCGCGCAGGGTGCGCCGCGGCCCCAGCAGGGCGGCGGCGGCGCGGCGGCTCCGGCAGCTCCCGGCGGTGGCAGCGCCCCTCGCAAGGGTATGTCTCCACGCTTCCGGTTGATCGTCGGCATCGGTCTGGCGGTGGTGGTGATCGCGGGGCTGCTCTACTGGCTGCACGCGCGCCACTTCGAGGATACCGACGACGCCCAGGTGGACGGACACATCCACCCGATCAGCGCCCGCATCAACGGCACGGTGCTGGCGGTCGGCCCGGAGGTGGAGGAGAACCGCTACGTCGCCGCCGGCACGGTGCTGGTGGACGTCGATCCGGCGGATTTCAAAGCCGAGGTGGCGCGGGCGCAGGCCGAGGTGGACCGGCTGAACCAGTCCGCCACGGCGTCGCGCGCCGACGTGCCGGTGCAGACCGCCAACGCGGTCGGCACGCTGCACGTCGCCGAAGCGATGGTGACCGAGGCGCGCCAGCAGGTCGAAGCGGCGCTGGCCAGCCTGGTGTCGGCCAAGGCGCGGGTGGCGCAGGCGCAGGCGACCGCCACCAAGACGGAGGCGGATCGCCAGCGCTATGCCAAGCTGCTCGACAAGCAGGAGATCTCGCGCTCCGAGTACGACCAGCGGGAGACCGACGCGCGCAACGCCCAGTCGGCGCTCGACGGATCGAGCGCCGATCAGGTGGGGGCGATGGCCAAGGTGGCGCAGCAGCGCGCGGCGCTGGCGCAGCAGGAGGCGAACCTGACCAAGGCGCGCACCGCGCCGCAGCAGATCGAGGAGTCGCAGGCGCGTTCGGGGTCGGCCAACGCCGACCTGGCGCGCGCCCAGGCGCAGCTGGAGACGGCCAAGCTCAACCTGTCCTACACCCACATCGTGGCGCCGGTGTCGGGCATCATCGGCCGCAAGGCGGTCGAATCGGGGCAGCGCGTGCAGCCCGGCCAGGAGCTGGTGACCATCGTGCAGACCGACGACGTGTGGATCACCGCCAACTTCAAGGAAACCCAGCTGCGGTTCATGCGGCCCGGCCAGCCGGCCGACATCCACGTCGACAGCTACGGCGCCAACCTGACGGGCAAGGTGGAGAGCATCGCCGCCGCCACCGGCGCCCGCTTCAGCCTGCTGCCGCCGGAGAACGCCTCCGGCAACTTCGTCAAGGTGGTGCAGCGCCTGCCGGTGCGCATCCGGCTGGACCAGGCGCCGGACCCGCAGCACCCGCTGCGGCCCGGCATGTCGGTGGACGCGACGGTCAGGGTGCGGTGAGCGACGGGACGGTGGCGGCGAGCGTATTGCATGGACTGTGACGGATGGGAGGTAGAGCGAACATGACGACCCACAAAAAGCCGCCGCACGACGACCGCGACCCGGCCGGTGCGCGCGGCGAAGACTGGACGGTTGCGCCGACGCCGCGGGGGCGCGGTCTGGGTCCTGAGTCGGCCGGCCAGTCCGGCGACACCATGGGGCTGTCGCGCGACGAAGAGGCGGATGGCGAAAGCGTCGAAGAGCTGGTCGAAGAGGGGCAGGCCTACGAAGCCTCGGTGATCAGCGGCGTCGAAAACGCCCCCGATGCCGACCGCGGCGGCGTGCGCACCCACCAGGTGCCCGAAGACGACGTGCCGCAGGAGTACCTGGACCAGGATTGAGGCGGGCGGCACTTGGGCAGGGCCGGTGTGCCGCTGCCGCGCCGGCTCAGGGCGCCCGCTCTGGGCTCCCGAACAGCAGACTCAGGTCATTGGGGTGGCCGGCAGCGGGCGCCAGGGTGATGTCCTGCGGCAGGTAGCGACCGCGCACCCAGACGACCTGCTGGGTGTCGACGTCGTCGGTCAGGCGTTGCTCGGCGCTCCTCAAGGATTCGGGGCGGTTCACCTGGGTGACGTCGCCCCAGGCGGCGAAGCGCGAGGGGTCGCCCGGAGTCCACACGAAGAGCGGCACGCCGGTGGCTTTCAGGTAGGCGCGCACCAACTCCGGAGCAAAATCGCTATGGTCCGTGGTGGCGTCGGCACCCAGCAGCAGCAGCACGGCGCGGGCGGTCTGGTAGCCCAGGGCGTGCACGCCGGCGGCGGCCACGGCGTCGGCCAGGCGCGGCGGGCCGGTGGGCCCGGGCTTCATGTCGGGCAGCAGCGTCATCTCGTAGAACGGCTTGGCGAAGGGGAAGCCCTTGGTCATGTCGAATATTTCGGCCAGGCCGTCGGGGCTCTTGTAGACCCGCGCCGCCGGCGACACGTAGTGAAATAGAAAAGGACGGTTAAAGTCCGGCGTGTGCCAGAGCCCCAGCCGGCGGATCTGGTTGAGCGCCATGACAAATTCCTGGGCGAATCCGGGCGAGCGCACGATGAACACGTGCGGCGCTTCCTGCTGCACGGTGGCGATTTCGAGCGGCTGGCCGGCGGCTGCAAAACGGCCGCGCAGGCTGTCCGGCCGGCGCGGCCGCTCCTGGCGCGGCGTGCGCACCGGCACCGCGGTCAGCTCGCTGGCGACGCCGCTGGCGTCGTCGCTGGTCAGCACCAGCTCCTTGCGCGCCTCGACGTCGCCGGGAAACAGCACGCGCGCCGCCAGCACGTGGGCGGCGCCGACGGCGGGAAGCCGCACCTTGGCGCGTCCTTCGGCGTCGAGCGCGACGGGAGCGTCGTCGATCGTCAGGTGGATCTCGGTCGGCTGCTGGCCGGTGAAGCTGGTGGCGACCACGTGCGCCGTGCGCACCTCGCCGGCGTCCCCTTCCAGCAGGATCTGCGCCGCGCCGAGCGGGCGCGGCAGGTTGATCCACTGCCCGGTGTGCGCCACCTGGCTGCCGTCGGCCGCCAGGCCGCGCGCCTCCAGGTGGTGGGGCAGCAGCGCGGCACCCAGGTCGACGTCGGCCTGCCAGGGCGGATGGGCGATCCGGGCGACGCTCTTGCCGTCCAGCACCAGCTCGATCGCCGCCACGCCGGGGCCTGCCGACAGCGCCACCGGCCGCGCGCCGTGCACCAGCCCCAGAAACAGCGTCAAAAAGGCGATTTCGGTTCCCATGCGGTCTGCCGCTCCCGGCCTCCCGGCCCCTTGTACCATTTCGAAATGCCGAAGAACCTGACGAGTTCCCAACGGCCCGGTGGCCGCCCGTGCCCGCGGGCGCGCTTCAGGCCAGTTGGACGGTGGCGGGCAGCGGCTGGTGCGGCGGCTGGGGATCGCCGGCGGCGCCCAGCAGGGCGGCCAGGCGGGCGCGGTCCAGGGAGCGGGGCAGGGCGACGCGGCCGAGGACGGTGCCGTCGGGGGCGGCGGCGCGCAGCTCGGTCCACAGCAGCGCCGACGACAGGCTGAGGCTGCCGCCGGCGGCGCCCGGCCCGGCGCCGGTTGCGGCGGCGGCCGGCGACCCGGTGGCGACGCCGGCCGCGGCGGCCGCAGGGGCGGCCAGCAGCGGCCAGGCGCGGCGGCGGCCGAAGGGCGAAACGGTGACGAAGGAGATCCCCTGGGGCGTGCGCAGCAGGCAGCCGTGGGTGCGGCGCGGCAGGCGAGCTACTTGGAGGGCGATGGCGTCGGCGGCCACGACGACGCCGGCGATCTGGGTCTGGCTGGCCGGCGCGCGCTGGGCGAGCGGCGCGGCCAGCAGGTCGGCGGCGGCGCGGCGCGCCGCGGGATCGGTGCCGTAGTGGGCGACCAGGTGCGGGTCCAGGATCTGCGGGCGTAGCGCCGGCAGCAGCCAGGCCAGGCCGGGGCGCAGCAGGACGTGGAAGGCGAAGCTGAGCACGCGCAGCGCCCAGGGGGCGATCGCCAGCGCCGGCAGCAGCAGCAGGAAAGCCAGCACCGCGGCGGCGCCGGGGGCGAACAGGTAGAGGCAGAGGAAGCCCACGGTGAGGAGCTTTTTCACCGCTTCGAAGCCGAAGTCGATGAACGGCACGGGAATCAGCCAGATCAGCACGTCGCAGGCGTAGCGCGTCACCATCATCGCCGCCAGGCCGATGGACAGGCCCAAGGCGATCAGGGTGGCGATCGAGCCGTCGACAAATCCCATGTGCACGGCTGCCGTGTGCACGGCGGCAAGGGTTCCCGCGGTTGCGGTCGGGGCCTCGGCGCCGGACGCGCCCGCTGCCGCGGTGGCCGCCGGCGCCGCGGCGGCAACTTTGAGCGCGCCGACCGACAGCGCGAAGTAGATGAGGGTCGAGGAGCTGTCCTCGATGACGCGCAGGAGCTTGCCGGCGACGCCGCGCACCTTGCCGGAGTTGGCCAGGAAGGTGATCAGCGCCAGCGCCAGAAACGTCAACAGCAGAGGCCAGCTCGCGTAGCGCTGCGATTCGCGGATCAGGGCGTTGTCGCGGAAGGCGCGGACCCACGGATGGCGGGCGGCCTGGACGGTCTCCGAGCGCGCCGCGAGCCCCGCCGCCGACAGCGCCGCCAGGCCGAAGAAGGGCGTCGCCGCCACCGCCGGCAGCGGGCCGAGCAGCATTTCCGCGGTGCGGCGCAGGTCGTCGATGCGCCGCGCGTGGCGATCCAGCAGGTCCTGCTGCGCGCCGGCCGCGGTGTCGCCGGCGGGTGCGCCGGCGGGCGTGGCGGCCACGGCGCCCGCGGCGGCCGTACCGTCGCCGCCCGCGGCGCGGGCCATGCCGGCTGCCGCCGCGGGCGGACCGGCCAGGGCGATCGCCAGGACGAGCGCCAGGGCCGCCGGCCGGCAGAAAGCCCTGTGCCAGGGTGGGTTGCGCATACCCCATTGTAACGCTCGCCGCCGGCGGCGGCGCCGGGGCTTGTAACAATCGCGACGGCGCTGCGTAGCTCAGCCGTGATGCGGCGACGGGCCGGGAGGGTGCTGAGATGGCGCGGTTGACGATCGAAAACCTGGGAAAGACCTATCGCGGCGGCTTGCAGGCGCTGGCGGACTTCAGTCTGGACCTGTCGCCCGGCGTGCTGGGGCTGCTGGGGCCGAACGGCGCCGGCAAGTCGACGCTGATGCGCATCCTGGCGACCATCACGCGGCCGACCAGCGGGCGGGTGCTGTGGGAGGGCGCCGACGTGTTCGCCGCGCCGCTCGCCTTGCGCAAGGCGCTCGGCTACCTGCCGCAGGATTTTGGCGTCTATCCCAATCTGAACGCGGTCGAGTTCCTGGAGTACCTGGCGGCGGTCAAACGGGTGCCGGCGCGGCAGGCGCGGGCCCGCATTCCGGAACTGCTGCAGCTGGTGGGGCTGACGGCGGCGGCGCGGCGGCCGCTGGGCGGCTTTTCGGGCGGCATGCGGCAGCGGGTGGGGATCGCGCAGGCGCTGCTGTCGGACCCGCGGCTGCTGATCGTGGACGAGCCGACGGTGGGGCTCGATCCCGAAGAACGGCTGCGCTTTCGCAACCTTTTATCGGAGCTCGGCGGCGAGCGCATCGTGATCCTTTCCACCCACATCGTCTCCGACGTCGAGGCTGCCGCCTCGGCGATCGCGCTGATCGACCGCGGCCGCCTGCTGGCGCACGCGGCTCCCGAAGCGCTGCTGGCGGCGGTCGACGGCAAGGTCTGGGAGTGGGTGGTGGCGAGCGAACAGCTGGCGGCGGTCAAGGCGCGCTATCGCGTCACCGGCACGCTGCGGCGCGGCGACGGCGTGCACGTCCGCGTCGTGGCGGACGCCCCGCCGGATACGCCGGCGGTCGGCGCGGTCGCCGTGCCGCCGACCCTGGAAGACGCGTACCACTTCTACCTGGACCGCCACCGTGCGCCGGTGGCCGCATGAGCGCCGTCCTGCGGGCCCTGGTCCAGGTCGCCGGGGCCGACCTGCGCGAACGGATGCGGCGCACCAGTTTTCTGGCCGCGGTCGCCGGCGCCGTCTACTTCGGCTACCTGATCGAGGCGGGCTACGTGTCGCTGACGGTCGAGCGTCAGCGCGGCATCATGAGCTCGGCGTGGGTCGGCATCCTGACGGCGCAGTCGCTGGCCCTGGTGTTGCCGCTGTTCGGCTTCTACCTGGTCAAGAACACGCTCGAGCGCGACCGCCGTACCGGTGTCGGCGAGATCCTGGCCGCGTCGCCGCTCGGCAACCTGACCTACGCGGCAGGCAAGGCGCTGAGCAACCTGGCGGTGCTCGCGGCCCTGGCGCTGGTGCCGGCCGCCGGCGCGTTGCTGCTGCAGCTGACCGCCGGCGAAGAGCGGCACCTGGCGCTGGGCGCGCTGCTGTCGCCGCTGGTGTCGATCACCCTGCCGCCGCTGGCGCTGGTGGCGGCGGTGGCGGTGCTGTTCGAGACCCTGCCCTGGCTGCGCGGCGCTTTCGGCAACGTGGCCTTCTTCATCGGCTGGAACGTGCTGCTGGTGGCACCGCTGGAATCCGGCGCGCGCGCCTTCGACGTCATGGGCTTGAGCTTCGTGCGCGACGGCCTGTATCGCTCGCTGGGCCGGCCGGTCCCGACCACCATGCAGGCCAGCAACATGTCGCTGCAGATCGGGCCGGACCACGAGGCCCTGGTGGGGAGCTTTCACTGGCGGGGGCTCCTGTGGACCTGGCAGTTCGGCATGCGGATCGCGGCGGTCCTGGGCGTGGCGCTGGCCGTGGTCGCCGCCGCGGCGATGCTGTCCGACCGTTTCGATCCTGCTCGCCGCCGGCCGCGCCGCGCCCGCCGCCGCCCCGACGGCGCGCCCGGTGCGGCCGGCGCGGCGGGCGCGGCGGTGGTGGCGGACGCCGACGGTGCCGCGGTGGCGCTGCCGGGGCGGCCGCGGCGCGCCCTGCTGCGGCTGCCGCACTGGAGCCCCGGCACCTCCTTCGGCGGCCTGGTCGTCGGCGAGCTGCGCCTGATGGTCGAAGGGCGCAACGCCTGGTGGACGCTGGCCGCGCTGGGCCTGCTGCTGGCCGGCTGGCTGGCGCCGCTGGAGGCGGTGCGCGACGGGCTGCTGCAGGTCGCGTGGCTGTGGCCGCTCGCCCTGTGGTCCGAGATGGGGGCGCGCGAGGCGCGCAACGGCACCGGCCCGCTGGTGTTCTGCGGTCCCTGGCCGCCGGCGGTCCACGCCCTGGCGATTTGGTGCGCCGGGGTCCTGGTCACCGCCGTCGCCGCGCTGGGTCCCGGCGTCCGGCTGGCGGCGGCGGGCGACGCGCGGGGCGCGCTCGCCTGGGCGGCGGCCTGCGCGTTCATCCCCAGCCTGGCCCTGGCGCTCGGCTCGTGGAGCGGCAGCACCCGGCTGTTCGAGATCGCCTACCTGTCGCTGTGGTACATCGGCCCGATCAATCACGCCGCCGGGCTCGACTTCATGGGCGTCACCGCGGCGGCGCGCGCCGCCGGCAGCGGCTGGCTTTGGCTGGGCCTGGCGGCGGTGCTGCTGGCGGCCGGCATCGCCGGCCGCCGCAGGCTGGCGCAGAGCTGACCCTGCGTTGACGCCGGCGGCCGGGCGAGACATGATGTCACTGGCTCTGGTGGGGAGAAGGGGAGCGATGCGAACAAGCGCCAAGCTGCTTTGCCTCGGCCTGCTGCTGGCGGCATCCACCTCTCCGGCCTGGCCGCGCGCCGCGGGCTGGATTGCCGCCGCGGCGCCGGACGCAGCGGGGCCGACGCTCGCGATCGACCCGTCGAGCGGCCGCATCTACACCGCCACCGATGGCGAGCTGCGCCAATCGGCCGACGGCGGCGGCACCTGGCTCGCCAACCCAGCCGCCTTTCCCGCCGAGACCGCGATCGAAGCGCTGGCGCTCGACCCGTCGCAGCCGGCAACGATGTATGCCGGCAGCGACGACGGCATCTTCAAGACAACCGACGGCGGCGTCCACTGGAGCGCCGCCAACGCCGGCCTCCCGCCCGATCCCAAGATCGCCGCCCTGCTCGTCGATCCGGCGCGGCCCTCCACCGTGTATGCCGCGAGCGCCTACGGCGTCTTCAAGACGACCGACGGCGGCGTCCACTGGAGCGCCGCGAGCGCCGGGCTTCGCGACACGACCTACGCTTACAGCCTCGCCCTTGCGCCCACCAATCCGGCCACCCTCTACGCCGGCGCCTACGATGGCCTCTACCGCAGCACCGACGGTGGCACCTCGTGGAGGGCCGTCGAATCGGGGCTCAGCGGCGAATCCGAGTTTCTGCAGTTCGATGGCCTGGCGATCGATCCTTTACACCCCGCGACGGTCTATGCCGGCAGCCGCTGCGCGATCTTCAAGTCCACCACCGCCGGCGCCACCTGGAGCCACCTCTCAGGCGGCCTCCCGCCCTGCGCCGAGATGAACGACTTGGTCGTCGATCCGGCGCATCCAGCCGTCGTCTATGCGGGCTCCGACAGCGGCATCTTCAAGACGACCGACGGTGGCGCCACCTGGCACGCGCTCACCGCCCTCCGCACGCGCAGCCTGGCCCTCGATCCCGCGCACCCGGGCACGATCTACGCCAGCGCCGAGCGCGGCGTCTTCAAGAGTGTCGATGGCGGCATGAGCTGGAGCAACGCCGGCGGGCAGGTAACCGGCATCTTCACCCTGGCGATCGACTCCGCTCATGGCAACCTTTATGCGAGCGCCTTGGATCACCTTTTCAAGAGCACGGACGGCGGCGCCAGCTGGCGCGACGCCATCGACGACGGCCGCGGCGGCCGCCCGCGAAGCCCCCACGTCGGCGCGATTGCGATCGACCCGGCGCGCCCCGGCACCCTCTACGCCGGCGCCCGCGAGGGCCTGTTCAAGAGCACGGACGGCGGCGCCACCTGGGCGATGCTCGAAAACGGCCCGCTCGACGAGTTCTCTCCGGTCCTGGCGCTGGCGCTCGATCCCTCGCACCCGACGACCTTGTACGCCAGCATTCCACCTGCCGGCGTCGGCAAAAGCGTCGACGGTGGCGCCACCTGGCGGTCGATCAATACGGGGCTCCTCAAGTCGGGCCCGCCCACGGACGACAGCTTCGGCGTGCTCGCCGTCGATCCCGTGCACACCGCCACGGTCTACGCTGCCGGTTGCCAGCGGCTGGTTTTCAAGACCGAGAACGGCGGCGACACCTGGCGCTCCATCGATGCCGGCCTGCCTGACGCCAGCTTCTGCGTCACCGCTCTGGTGGTCGATTCCCGGCATCCCGCGACCCTCTATGCCGCGCTCAATGGAGTCGCAGGCCCGCTGGGCGTCTTCAAGACGACCGACGGCGGCGCCAGCTGGCACGCCGCCAATTCCGGGCTGCCGCGCGCGCACCCGGACGAGCGCCCGCTCAAGACCTTTACGCTGGTCGGCGTACACGGCGACACCAGCCACTATCAAGATTTCGATCCCACCAAGGCCTGGCACTTCGGCGAGCTCGGCCCCTTCACCAGTTCCCTGTCGGACCTGGTGATGGACCCCAGCAACTCCGCGGTGCTCTATGCCGGCACCTTCCCGCAGGGCGTTTTCAAGACGACCGATGGCGGCGTCACCTGGACGGCGGCCAATTCCGGCCTGGCATCGACCGAGATCACCGCGCTCGCCATCGACGCCACGCACGGCACTACGCTCTACGCCGCCACCCCCGCCGGTGCCTTCAAGACCTCCGACGGTGGCGCCCACTGGACCGCCGCCTCGTGCGGCCTCACCGACTCGTACGGGCCCGCCCCGCCAGCGTGCGCCGCCGCCGTAGCGGTGGCAGCCGGCAAGCCATAGAACCTCCGCACCGCACCCCCCTCAAGCGCGGTACTCGGATGATCTCCGAGCACCGGTCCCCCCACCGGCTGTCGCGCCCTGGGTCCAGCGTGTGGGCGCAGCGGGCACGAGAGGCGAGGGAGCAAGCCGGCTCGGTGTCTGTTCGCGGGGCTGGCTGTTGCGCGAGCGCGCACACCAGCTCATCCCGCCAAGTCCCAAGTCCAACGGGATGTCGTCAAGTACGACCCTTCCAAAAACGACTGGCAAGATCTCTGGGCTAGAACCGCGGATATGCAGGATCATCGCTTGATCCAGCTCGTTCTTGACCCAATTCGCACCGACGGCCGGTGGACCTCGGCGATTTCCTCCCGGACATCGCCTGGCGATCACCGGCCGGTTCGCGCCATCACCCGCGAGCGGTTGGGCCTTCGCCGCGCTGGTTGGTATGCGGGCGGGACTGGCCTCGTCGCAGGTTCCATAATCCGAGTACCGAGAGAATGAAGGAGAAGGTTCCGGTAAGGCCGAGCATGAGGAGGGTCCAGACGAAGAAGAACGGTGGGCCCGACTTGGCGATCCCGCCGGCGACAACCCCTCCCGCGGCCCTCACATGGACGAACTCGACAGTCACCGCAAGAAGAGCCCCGAGTGCGCTGATCAGATACCCTGATCGCCGTTCGACCAGCAACAGCGTTCCGCATAGCCAGACGACCAGGATGATCGTCGCAGCCAGCAGTCCTCCTGGGCTCATGCCGCCGTGGTAGAGGATGTCGTCCGTCAGGTGAAAAGTCGTGAGGAGGATCGAGAGCATCGACGCGATGGTTAGCATGACGTGGCGCTTCATCCGCTCATCTCCTAGTGGTCTCCGGGGTCTGGCCTTCCTGAAAGGCATACACGATGGAATCGAGGGAGACCCGCGTGCCGGCTACGCGGTAAGCGCCCTCCTGCTGCGACACATACTCTTCGCTCTTCATCGTCCCGAAAAATCTTACCACCGAGCCCGGGCATCCCCGAGAGTCCACCGCCGCCTCCACCTCGGCCGATCGGCCTACCATTGGGGGGCCGATGGGCCAAGGGCGGCGAAGCCGACAGCGGAGCGGTTGCAATCAATTTCTTGCTGAGCAATCGAAGAAGTAGCCGCGGCGGGACCCCTCCGAAGTTACACCGCGGGCTGATAGACTCGCTTTCAGGTATCGATCGTTCGGCACCGTCCACCGGAGGGGCGACCTTGGCCCGAAACGTCGTCTTCACACCGAACGCGGCAAAGCCGCCTGCGACCTACAGTCAGGCTGTGAAGGCAGCCGGCCTCGTCTTCGTCTCGGGCACGGCACCGGCCGACCCTGCGACAGGCCAGTTGGTGGGGACGACCATTCAAGAGCAGACGCGGCAGTGCCTGCAGAACATTTCGGCCATTCTCACGGCTGCCGGGAGCTCGCTGGAGCGGATCGTGAGCGCGACGATCGTGCTCGCCGACGAGGAGGACTTCGCGGGCCTGAACGAAGAGTGGGTGCGCTGGTTCCCGAGCGATCCACCGGCGCGCCAGGGAGCCAAGCTCCCCGCGAAAGTTCCAGGACTAAAAGTCTCCATCGCGGTCATCGCCGAGGCCTGACGGGCCGCCATCCCTCCCGGGCACCCGCCGCGCGACACACGCGGGCCACATGGGCAGCGGTGCGATACCATGGGGTCTGACCGAGGAACCTGAACCGGCCGTGGAACCATCAGGGGACGAAGAGCTTACTGCCGGCTCGTCGTGGGTGCGGCTGACTGTGGACGCCACCATGCCGGAGGGGAGAGCGGACGACACGATGTGGCGGGCGCTCGAGCTGGAGCTCAACCTCGACAATGGCTTGGCCTGGTATCTCGCGACCCGGCAAGAGCGCGGCGGCGAGGTGGGCCGCATGGAGGCTCTGCGGCGGGTCGCAGCTCTTCCCGGCAGCTGGCGCGCTCAGTTGTGGCTGGGGCGTGCGGCCCTCGAGGCGGGTGATCTCGAAGGTGCGGTCACTCTCTATCGCCAGATCCTGGCGCGCATGGGCGAGGCGGTTCCGTCACATGTCTGTGCCTGACATGCCCTCACAACGTCGTCGCTCGCATCGTGTTCGCACAGACCCTGCTCTATCTGAAGCGCACGCGGCCGGAATCGCTGGCGGAGTTCGAGGCAAGGATCCAGCTATTGCAGCAGCGCCACCCTCTGCCGCAGCCGGCCCACGGCATCGTGCAGCGGATCTTCGATAAAGCGCTGGAGGATGTGACGGCCGGCGATGCACCTGTCACGGCGACGGGGGTACCTCAGGCGCCGTAAGCAAGTCTTGGCGCGCAGATTGCCGAGAGTGACTCTTTTGACGTCTCATCGTGTGGGCAGCATTATCCTCACATTGTGAAAGTGCCCCCGGACCGACGGTCAGCGCCTCCTGAACCGACGGCGTGAGCTCGGCCGCTCTCAACTGCCGGGAGCCCTCTGGCGCGATGAAGCGGTCGGTTGGCCGCGGAGAGCCAGAGTCGCCGCCGGGCGCCCTCGCTACCCTGCGGACGAGAGCGCCCGGTACCGGCGCCCGCCACCCACCTCGGGAGCAAGCTCCCTGCGCAGAGCCCCCCGCGTCCAGGCCACCGCACGCAGGAGAAACACCTGGACGCGGGGGGCTCTGCGCAACGCTTGCGCCCTCGGATCTCGGTCTGGCCTCGCCAAGCGCGACCGGCGACGGCACGCGATCTTCGTGACCTCCAACACAAAGGATTTCGTGCGCGTGCCTGGCTTGAAGTGGTACGAGAGATCGATGACTGCGAAGTAGTAGGCCTGAGGTTCCAATGGTGCCAGACACTCGGCATGCAGATCGATCGGGAAGCGTGGGCGAACTCTCGACCTCTTTCTCGCGCATGCGAGGCGCACCGGCAACATCAAGATTCTCGGCACTTCCCCGCACCATGAAGCCGAATCGCAGGCTGGTGATCCTGGATCTCTTTGCGATACGCCTGCTTTTTTGCTTATTAAGAAACCGGCCCAGATCAGCTCCGCGCACTATTCGGCTCTCGTACCGGCCTCGCCGCGAATCGGCCGAAATCGGGCTCGGGCTGGCGTCCAGACTACGACCGCTCCAAGTAGACGCTCACCCGAGGTTTCAACGAGAGCGACAATGGACGCCGGAAGTTCGCCACGAGACTGCTCCGGGCAGCGGATGAGGAGAACACCTTCCTCCCCGCCCAGGTCGGAGGCCACGGCCAGCTGTCCAAAAATCCTTGTCCTCAGTAAGCAGGACTCGGTGCTCGCGGCGGGAGCGAGCGAAGACTTCCCGGTCTAGCGCACCGCGACTATCCTCAATGACCGCAACCACGTCGTGCCCTGCATCCCTGAGCGCCATGACCACGCCGTAGTCGCAGCTCTCGTCGGCAAGAAGGCGCACAGGGCCGCCACGATCGCCCGTCAGGCCCGATGGGCAACGGTCTCGACGATCTCGTCGTTCGCTATGGTGTCGGCAGCGAAGGCGACAGCGGCACGGACATCATCCCGCGTGAGGTGCGGATAGGAGGTCAAGAGGGCTTCCTCAGTGGCTCCTTCGCTGATTCGGCGCAGGATCAGCTCCACGGGGACCCTAGTGCCACGAATGACGGGTTTTCCCAGCATCACATCGGGATTTGCTTCTATTCGCGCTGCTAGCTTCATCGCTGAAACCCCTCCAGCCTGACCGATTCTATCCCAGGCAGCGGTAGGACGGTCTTCAGGTTTTCCAGCTGCTCCCGCAGGAGGAGGATCGAGGTCCAGTGGTCGCTTCGCGGGGAACTTCCCTGGGTACGGGGCGCTATGTAGCCCGGACAGGGATGGGCGTCCTCAGAATGAGACGGCAAAAGGGCAACACACCCCTGGGGGTGCGATGGACAGATGGCCCTATGCACGATTTCGCAAATCGCTATGTTGCTGTTGACGCGACGCATTCTCTTCGACTTAGATACCTTGTAGCTGAAGAGACAATGGCGCGGTGGGTTGGAATTTAGGGGGAGGTCGATTGGCGATGAACGCCGCGGAACGAAGGAAGCGTCATTGACAGCTAATCCCACAACAAGAAGGTACGGGTTGCTGCAATGCATGTCTCGAACTATAGTGGGTGGTTCTTTTGGATGAGGCATATAACTGACTACAATTATCGGCATCATCAGGATGTGGATGATGAGCAGAGTGGACAGGTTAAGGTAACTTGACGATAACGAAACATCATTCCCGGGAAATCCTGCGCAAACTCGATTATCCGCAAAGTACGCTTGATTGTCTGAGGTGGGGACTCTCGTGGGCAACGGCGACAGGCAGAGCATGGAGATCCGGTGCGCGCAGGGCTTTGACACAAATCGAGGAAGAGAGAGCACGATCGAGATGAACCCATAGCCCTTTGTCATGGTGGAACCCGGCGCACATCCGCTGAACCCGACGGTGCGAATCTCCATTGTTATAGTCTCTAGCCACGTCCTCCGCGGAGAGTGCTTTTATGCGATGTAGAGAGACTGCCGTTGTCATCTCGTTATTCGTGGCCGCCATTGGCGTACCGCTTTCTGCGACGCAAAAGCCAACACCGATACTCGGCATCGTCGAACTCGGCACGGGCACCGAAATCAAATGGGCCGACGTCAAAAAGCCGAACGTGACGATCCCACTCACGATCGAGAACCTGACGAAAGGGCCGATCGAGAACATTGACGTCATGCTCACCCCGTTCAGCGGTTCCGGTCGCGCCGCCGACGCGACGATCGATGGGAAGGAGCCGCCCGCTACAATCAAGCTTCTGAGACCAAGCATCCCTGTGACCATCACGATCGCGGCGCAGCTCCCCGCGCCGGTGACCTACCGAGCGTATCTCCGCCTTCGCCAGGGCGGGGCCGCGCATTTGTTAGCAACGATCGAGATCGCCCGTACGCGATCCCCGCCGCCTATAGAGATCGGCACCGTGCAGGCGCGCATCGTTGAATTTGGGTTCCGTCTCTGTCCACAATCGGCCATCTTCGATACGACCATCACCGATCAGGGCGACTCGGTGAAGCTTAATTACGTCCGGCACTCAATTGAATACAGGGAGAAGGCTGACGGGAAGGAACCGATAGCTCCGCCGGGGCACGTCGACGTCATCATCGAGCCCAGCAGCCTGCTTGCCGGCGCGACACCGCTTCCGGTAAAGATGACGGTCGCCGGCATATCGAGACCGGGCCGCTACGACGCTACGGTCGGCTTCGGCGGACCCTCTTACTCGGCGACAGATATGACGGCGGTGGTCTACGCACGCCAATCGTGGTACGTCGCCATAAGCTATATCCTCCTGGGCACTCTCGTCTCCCTCTTCCTTCGCTACTACGGCATAGTCGGACGCCCGTCGCTGCTCAAAAAGCAGCGCATGAACACTCTCTTCCGCGAGCTCGCTGAGCACGCAACCGCGGCCGCCGATGACCCACCGGCACTGGCCGTCGTGCAGAACGTCCGGCGCCAGCTCACGGATTTCTGGAACGAGCTGTCGATCACCGGTAAGTTGAAAGAAACCGTGACGCTCGACGTATACGACGCGAAGATCGCGGCGATGCCGCAATGGCTGCAACTTCGCAGGCAAATTAAACGCCTCCAACCTGAGACGCTTCGCGAGCCTTTCGAGGTGAAGATCTCGGGAGTCGAGTCTGTTCTGCGCGACCGCACGGCGGAGACCGCTGCAGTGACTGCGCAGATCAAGATTCTGGACGCCATGCCAGCGGAGATCGACGCGGCTTTGAAGACGGAGCTCGAAACGCAACTCACCGCGTTGATGCAAAGCGTCGCTGGCGACACCCGCTTCGAAGACCTGGTTCCGCTGCTCGGAAAAGTGCGGACGGAGCTTGGTGCCGGCCGCCTCGAAGGCGCGGCGGTCGAGCTCGATCTCCTGCAACGGCGCTATGTCCGCCGGCTTGCGGATGATCTCGCTGCCCGCCTTACGCCCACGTCGCCAGTCGGCGTCAAAAAGCCGGAGTGGGACGCCACTGTGGCGACGATCATGGCTGACGTCGCCCGCGCGCGCAATGCCGCCACAGCCGCTGAGGCGCTCGAAGCGTTCCGCTCGGGGTTGACACGCTTCCTCCACGTCGTCGCGACCGGTCTGAACCAGGATATCGCGGAAAAAATCAAAAAAGGCTCGCGCTTCGGAAAGGAATACGCCTCTGTGAACCCGCGGTTAGACGCCGTCTTAGCGGCGCTCGATCAGGGTGATCTCGTCGTCGCGTGGCGCAGACTCGACGAAGCGCAGACCGACTACGCCAAGGTAGTGAGAGAAGCGACCGCTGGTGTTCTGGGCGACGGGGAACAGCTGGCGATGAACGCCCTCGCCGCGGCGACAAATGGGTCAGGCGCCTCTGCCGGCTTCGACATCGTCGATATCTTCGTCGGTAGATCGTCGGCCGATGAGGTTTCACGTCCAGAGTCGATGAAGTCGATCAGGACCATGCGCCTTGCAGGCGACATCGCTGCGTCGCTGTTTGTCATCCTTGCCGCGAACCTCATCGGGCTGCAGACGCTCTGGATCGGCAACCTAACCTGGGGCGGATGGCCGGCAGTCATCGCGGCATTCCTCTGGGGTGTCGCCTTCGACCAATTCAGCCACGCCGGCCTCTCAGCCCTGATTCGGAAGGGGTAAACCGTGCCGTCAAATCGATACACGCGTATCGACACTCTACTGCGCGTCCGGCGGTTCGGCAAAATTTTGGTGCTCGATCTGGGCGGTGAGACGATGAACTTCGATGCCGCGACGCCCGAGACTGACTGGCTCGATCTGGTTGCGGCCTGGCCGGCGGTCGTCGCTGCGGCGAAGCCGGAGGGCAGCGAATACGACCTTCACCGCGTCACGATCCATGTCGAAGAGCAATCGCTGGCGGCTCTCGATTGGGAGCCTCTCTTCGTCGACCGAGCCGCTCCGACGTGGTCGCAACGGTGCGTCGTGCGGGTCTCATCAGTTCCTGCTCGCGTGATGCAGTTTCCGTTTGCTGTTCCGGCGCGAGTGCTGGAGATCGGTTCGCCGCGCGTCGTGAAGGAGGCGGTTGACGCGGCGCTGGGCGGTTCGTACGACACGTCCGCTCTCATCGTCGGCTCTACCCAGCCACTCCTGGCGCGGAAGTTCGTGCAGCGATCCTCCTGGGCCACGGCAGACATCCTCCATTTGCACGATATCACCGAGGACGCCGACCTCGTGCTGCGGACGTCGGCTCCCGACATACCCGGGACGCTTGGCTGGATTCTTCGTGCGTGCATGCAGTGGCAGACCCGTCTGGCGATCATTGAGGTACCACCTGCACGGCTCGCGCTCGTTCGCCGACTGGGGCATGAGATTATCGAGCGCGGTGGCCCGGCGGTGATCGTCGGTCCCAACGACGGCGTCGATCGCGTGACCCTCTACGCATCGATTCTCCACGACCGACCGTTCGATTGGGTGAAGCAGTTCCAGCCTGCAGCGGTGCTCTTCGCCGGTGGAGGCCGCGAGGAAGCCCTGCGATTCTCGCCGGCTGGAGAGCGCCTCTCGGAGCCAGTTACGAAGGATGCGATCGTCGCGGCGGTGGCTGAAGCGAGCGAGGGATTCCAGACAATCGCCTCGGCGAACACCCCTCCGCCACGCGAGGTCGTTCTCGACTCGATCTTCCATGCGGCCGGAGAGTTACGCCTGACCTCCGCCGACAACGGCCTCAGCATCGGATGGAGTCCTGCTGCCCGAATTCGCTTCGCCGACACGGTTGCTGGCCGCATGCTGCAGAAGGGCTTCGTTGTCCGGCCACTGGACGACGACGTCTCGGCGCTGCCACTGTCGCAGTACGTGCCAATCGACGCGCTCGCCGCCATGGTCACGACGAAGTCTCTGCCGCTCGACTATGTCCGCGACCTTCGGACGACGCCCAGCATGGACGACATCGTTCGCGAGGGGCTCGACAACCTTTCGACGTCGGTCGCGCGTCTCGAATTCGAGTCGCACGAGTCGGACGGCACCCTGCCACTGGCCGTCAAGACGGTCAATCTGCGAAATCTGGTCCGCGTCGCCCGGCCGCATCTCGCTCCGGTGACGACTCCGGCAGCGACTCAGTCGCGCCACGTCAACGCCAACTTCTTAAGGCCCGATCTCCTCCTTGGCAAGGACGGCCGCGTCGCGCAGGACGGCGCGCGTCTCAGCCCGGGCGAAGAAGTGCATCTCGGTATCCGCATAGGCACGAAGGATGAGCAGACCATCACAATCGGTGACCTCGTTCTGTTCGAGGAGGCCTTTCCCTGGAGCAGCGGCGCCGATGGGTGTTGGCTCGAGATTGGCGTCACGCCGATGGACTTCGACAACCTCGGCGCTCCGGTGCAGGAGGTCTGGCTTCCTCGCGAAGGCCAAATGCAACTCGTCACGTTCGCGCTCTCGCCGCGCGCGAAAACCCTGATGCCGGGCGTTGCGAGTGTCCGCTTCACGTTTTACTACCAGAACAACGTCGTGCAGTCGTTCCGCGTCGCAGCGCTGCTCACGACGGCGACCGGCGATACGGCATCGGACCTGGCACGGGCGCTCGATATTGACCCGAAAGAAGTCCCGGCGGGCGCCGGCTACCTAGCGCGCCTCGAGTACAGCGCCGCCGACCCAACTCAAGCTGAAACTCTCGCGCGGCGTTCGCTCTCGATTGTCGCCAACGAGAGCGCAGGCCAAAAGGTGTTCAGCATAAAAGGCAACGATTTTTTCAGCTCTACGGTCAACAGCGATATCGCGAACATGGTCCAGGCGGCGCGCGACGCACTGCGAGACGCGTCGGTCAACGATGACCTGAAGGAATACCGATACGACCCTATCGACAATAGTGGCGAGAGCGCCGAGCTCATAGACCGGACAATGCAAGTGGCACGGAGAGGATGGGAGCTCTACACCCAGATTCTGCCCGAAGAATGGGCCCATAAGGCCGTCGCGGATCTTCTCGGCGATGAAGGCGTCATCACTGCGGCCCACATCGACCTGGATCACGTTGTCCCCTGGTCGTTAATCTATGATCAGCCGGTCGACGACGCCCATTCCGAGGAAGACGTCGAGGAAAACGGCGTGTGGAAGACCTACGACGTTGCGCGCGCTGTCTGCCCATCCGGACTTCCGGCAGCCGATGCCTCGTTGCCATCTGGCGCCTGCGGCACGCGCGCCGACTGCTTGCTCTACGGCGCCGACGCCAATAAGAGGAAAATCGTAGGAAACGTCATGTACTGCCGAGACAGAGTCATCTGTCCGCGCCACTTTTGGGGCTTCGCGCATCAGATCGAAGTGCCGGCGCAGCAGAAGCAGCCGAAGCAGGAACTGAAGCAGCCGGCCCGGCTTATCGGCAAAGAAATTACGGCCGGAATTCTCGGCGCCGTCGCGGTCGGCTACAACCCCAACGTGCGGCTCGCTAAGGAGCACGTGCAAAAACTGAAGACGCAGCTCCAGGCACGCGCGCCGATCCAGGAGCCCCGCGCACAGAGACGGAACCTCATCAAGGCATTCCTGGCATCCGTTCAGCCCGATGTCGTCTATCTCTACTGCCACGCATACACGGACACAGCCGCGGCGCCGGGCAAGCCTGATCCAAACCTAGACTTCGGCAAACGTGCGGCGAGCGACATAATGTCCCCTGCCGACTTCAACGGCACCCCATGGACGCACGGGCCGCTCGTGTTTCTTAACGGGTGCGGGACGGTCGGCTTCAATCCAGCTGCACCTTCCCGGTTCATCGCGCAGTTCATCCAGAGCCGGCACGCATCAGCCGTCATTGGCACCGAGGTCACAGTATGGGAGGAACTGGCTTCGGAAATGGGGGCGTTGTTCCTCGAAGAGTTCCTCGGCGTTGGCAAAGGGGAGAAGGGACAGCCGCTCGAGCCGAAGTCTGCGGGTCTTGCTCTCGTGCGCGCGCGGCGCAGGTTGCTGCGCAAAAACAATCCCCTCGGTCTCGTCTACACGCTCTACGGCTCTGCCGACCTGCACATCGTCTTTCAGGCGCGCGTTCCCTGACTTCGTGCGCCTTGAAGGTCGGGACCGTGTGCCTCACGAGAGTCTTGACATCGGCTGTGCGGTTTCCCGTCTCATCGAGGGTGGCGAGCTCGAGCGACCCAAGCCCGAGCGGCAAGTTCCACCTTTCCATGTCCCCCGCCTCTCGGCAAAGGGATCTGCGCTTCGCGGGGAGCGCCGAGCGGGCCGCCGAACGCGGTCCCCGCCGGCCCCACAGCTCCCTAGACTAGGCCTAGGTCGCCCAACTCGGCGCGCCGTCGGCGGGCCAGAGCATGGTCCCCGATGTCATCGCCACCGACAACGTGAATCTGCCGAGGCGCCGGCCGGCCAGCTCCTAGCTCTTCGGGGCGCAAGGCAGAGCGCTGATCTCGGCAGTCATACGGAGGCTCCTTGTGCTGAGGTTTCGTTCTGCTGCTCGCTCCCCGTCTTCGCCGGGAACGCCGAGCTGGTGATCGGCTCGAGCATCCTGGGGCGCTGCCCGGGGCGTTGTCGCCCGGTCGCAGGCCTGCAAACTGATCTCCGACGCGCCGCCGCCTTCCGGATCGGCCATCGGTGGCGGATCGGTCCCGGCTGGCGAGTCTGCGGCTTGACCCAATCCGAGCTTCACCGTCGCTGCGCTCCGACCAGGATGGTCGCCTTGCGTCGAAACGGGTACCGCCATCGTCGGATTCCGCATTCTCGTCACGGGCCGCTGGGCTAGAAGACCCGCCACCATGGCGCTGCCAGCACTCCGTCGGCCAGCCAGGCAATCTCGCTTCCGGTGTGCAGCAGCAGGCCGGGGCGTGCACGGTCCGCGTACTCCTGCCGGAACAACTTGAGCGAGCGCACATCCGCAAGGGAAGGGCGGCGCCCGGTCTTCACCTCGATGGGAAGCAGCATCCCATCCTGCTCGATGACAAAGTCCACTTCGTCGCCCGCCACGGTGCGCCAGTACAGGATCTCGGCCTCCACCGGTGATGAGTCCCGCCAGGCCAGCAGATCCTGAAGCACCAGGCTTTCGAGGTGAGCGCCCTGCGGTGTCGTTTCGCCTGCCAGGTGCATCGCCAGACCCGTATCGCACCAGAAGACTCGGGGGGTCTTGAGCAGGCGCTTCGTGCGGTTGACAGTGAAGGCAGGCAGGCGGACCAGTTGGTAGGTGGTCTCGAGCAGGTTGAGGTGGCGATGCACCGTGGGTTGGGACATCCCGATATCGCGGGCCACCTCCGTCTGATTGAGCAGGCCCCCGAGCCGCAGGCAGATCGCCCGCATCAGTCGCCGAACATCCACCAGCGACGCCACTGCCGAGATCTCCAGCAGATCGCGTTCGAGGTAGGTTCTGACATAGCCGGCGAACCAGGCGGACCGCGCCTCGGCATCGTCCAACTCGTGGGCGGGGGTCGGATAGCCGCCGCGTCGCGCCAGCGCGCGCCAGTCCTCCTCCGGGGCAGTCTCGGCGGAAAGCACCGCAGGCCAGTCGCGATCAGCGGCCGCCAGCAAGCGCGACCAAGCACCGGTGGTCCCCAAGCCAAGCTGCTCACGACGAGTGAGCGGCCAGAGCGTGAGATAGGCAGCCCGCCCCGCAAGCGATTCGGAGATTCGCCGCATCAGAAGCAGGTTGGCAGAACCAGTGAGCAGGAACCGGCCCGGCGTGCGGCGCTGGTCGATTGCCCGCTTGACCGCCAATAGCAGGTCCGGGGATCGCTGGACCTCGTCGAGCGTCAGCGGCCCCTCGGCGTTGGCAACGAGCGCCGCCGGTTCGAGCCGCGCGCGCTCCAGGACATCCAGGTCGTCGAGGGTGAGATAAGCTCGCTGCGGCTTGCTCGGCAGTTGCTGCACCAGGGTTGTCTTGCCGGTCTGCCGGGCGCCGGTGAGGACGACTGCCGGAAACGACTTGAGGAGAACGGCCAGGCGGGGCGCAAGGAATCGCGACAGGGTGCGGGATGGTTCATTCACGCCGCGAATGATATCCATTCACCGCATGAATAGCAACCCATCTACGCCTCGGCGACCGAGCTTGAGAAGTTCGCCCGACTCTACAAGAAGCCGCTCACGTTCTTCCTCAGCGGCGACTAAGGGCAGCCTCTACCCGGGGACGCCGGATCGCGCCGCGCTTCCGAGGCACCGCGGCGCCGGAACGAGCCTGAGCAGGTGGGGCTAGGATTCCTGCGCCTTGCGCGCGGTGACTCTAGGGGCAACTCGGAAAGCCGGCGGTGTCATAGACCGGCATCGATGTCTGGTTCAAGGCATTCGAGTAGACCCGCCCCTTGCCGGTCTTCAGGTCAATGACCTCAAGCGTGTATGCGACGTTCGTGAGTCCCGCCGTGAAGACCCAATAAGCGTTGAAGGGCTCGACGCAGGCGTCGATCACCTTCACGAACAGCTCGGGATCGTCCGCGTCGAAGAACCAGAACCAGCCCCCGCCGAGGACGGGGCTCTTGTCCGTGTGGAAGAGCGGCACCGCGTGGCCGCCGCCCGCCAGGCCGCCCCCGGCGTCGTAGTTGACCGCCACTTCGAAGCGGTCGCCGACACCCAGGCAGAGGGTGGTGTCGTTAGCCGTGCAGTTGTAGGACTGTTGGGTCTCGGCCGAGGAAGCCCTGGCGCCCGCCAGCACGAGGAAGGCGCCGAGGACGGCGATGCTCCGCTTCATGGTTCACCCCCTTGCTTCATAGAGGACACGCGACAAACCGCTTTGTTGGGTCGGGCCTGCCGTCTAGTCTCGTCGCGCTCCCAGGCAGAGACGGTCGAAGGGTCGAGGCCGAACCGGCGAGCTAGCGCTTCCGCGGAGAGTCCCGCAGCCTGCCGCGCGGCTCTGACCCGCCCGCCGAAGGTTCCTGGCTCCGGCCGCGGGTCGTAGCCGAGAAAGGCGAGGATGCCGGGCAGGAAGCGCAGCCCAGGCGCGCCCCGCCCCGCCTCCCAACTCGCAAGGCTCGCCTGCGAGCAGCCGATCTCGTGGGCCGCGTGTCTCTGGCGGAGGCCGCGGTCAAGGCGCGCCCGCCTGAGATGCTCGCCAATGGTCCGGGGTGCCTCCGGGTAACCCTGCGGACTCGACTTCCGTCCTCGTAAGCGGACACGAACACTTATGCACGCGGCCCCAGGGCTGCGTGCACCTTTTGTGATCCGCTTGCGGGGCAGGATTCTTCGCCCTGGCTATCCTCAGAACCGTCGCACCCTGGGCGAGCACCTCAAGTAGCCGAAGTCCCAGGGGAGCCGAGGCGGAGGCGCCGGTGCACTTGGTAAGGAGCAGGGGCCGACGCAGTAATCTCGTCGCTCGGCCCCGGTCGGCTTCGAGGAAGAAGAAAACATTCCGGCGGTGCTCCGGTTCGGCCTCGAAGCGAAGGCCGAAGACACGATCCGGTTCCACGCCGAGCTGGTGGAGCGTGCCGCTCTCCTGCACCTCGACCTTCCACCGGCGGGGTACGATGCCGGTCACGCGGAAGGGCCTTGGGCAGACTTCCTTCCGGCGCAAGCTCCTCGGATACCGGGGAACCTGGCGCCAGGGGCTTCACCGGACGCACGAAGCATGCCCCTGCCGCCTACAATGGACTACAGCCATGGTCCTTAACCATGGCCCTAAGACCAACCCTATGGGCAGACAACGCACCTACCAATCTGAACAGGTCCTCGTCGCGCTTGAGCGCTACGCCATCCAGCATGGCCGGGCGCGCCGACCATCGAGGAGTTCCGCCAGGCCCTCGGCGTCGGTTCGAGCCGCACGGTCCTGCGCTACCTTCAGGAGCTCGAGGATGGCGGCTTCATCCGGCGCGCGCCCGGTGCGCGTGGCATCCAAGTCCTGCGCCGCCCCTCCGGCGGGACGCAGACTCAGCCGGTGCCGGTCCTTGGCCGCGTGACCGCCGGCGCCTTGGACCTCGCCGAGCAGCACTACGACGGTTGGCTACAGCTCCCGGTCGAAGATCTCAAACCGAAGTCTGCCAAGTTCTTCCTCCTCAAGATCCACGGCCGGTCTATGGATCAGGCAAAGGTCGGAGGGGAGCGGATCGAAGACGGGGACCTCGTGCTCGTGCGCCAGCAGACCGCGGCCGATCCTGGTGAGATCGTCGTGGCGCATGTAGACGGCGAGGCAACGGTGAAGAAGCTGGCACGTCTGCCGGACTATTGGGTGCTGAAGCCGGAGTCCTCGCAATCTCACTACCGCCCCATCCTCGTTGGCCCCGGTTTCTCCATTCAGGGAGTCGTGACGAAGGTCATCAAGAAGGGATCTGAAGTATTCGACCTATAAGAGCAGGAGATTATCGACCATGGGCTACGAAATCGATTTTTTGAAGGTAGGCGATACGAAGAGTGGCGATTCGATCACGCTCCGTTTTGGCAACCTCCACGGTCCGCGCAACCAGCAGTCGGTAGTAGTCGTTGACGGAGGTTATGTAACTGACGGGGAAAGAGTCGTCGAGCACCTTGCGCGCTACTATGGCACAGACCAGATCGATATCCTAGTATCGACTCATCCGGATGCCGACCATGTGGGCGGCTTGGAGACAGTCTTCGAAAGCTGTGGAGTTGGGCAGCTCTGGATGCACCTGCCGTGGACTCATACCACGGACATGGCCCGCTTGTTTCAGAGCGGCCGCGTAACAGACATGAGCGTTCGCGAGGTCATGCGGCGGTCCCTCGAAGCAGCATGCGCCCTTGAAGCAGCTGCCAAAAGAGAAGGCGTACCGATCATCCAGCCCTTTACAGGAACGCAGGATGCAACTGGCTCGCTCGTCGTACTCGGTCCCACGCAAGAGTACTACCGGAGCCTGCTCCCAGAGTTTCGCTGTACCCCCGAGGCAAAGAGCGAAATCGAAAAGCTGCTGGAGCGTGCCATGCGAGCCGCTGCGAACCTCGCGGAACGGTGGAACTGGGAGACGTTGACCGACAGCGGCGACACGACCGCGGAGAACAATTCAAGCGTTGTCCTCTTGCTACGAGTCGATGGTCGCACCGCACTTCTGACCTCGGATGCGGGCAAGCCTGCCCTGACCCAGGTGGTTGATCTCATGGAGGCGAACAACATCGACCCGAAGAACCTGAACTTTATCCAAGTGCCTCATCACGGCAGTCGTCGCAACGTCGGCCCGACCTTGCTGAATCGGCTTGTAGGCCCCAAGCTGGCAGGGGACCAGTTGATGAAGCCGGCGTTCGTGTCCGTCGCAGAAAATGCTGACGACAAGCATCCCTCCAAGCGCGTCGTGAATGCCTTCCGGCGTCGAGGAGCCCACGTCTCCCGCCACAACGGTGGCCATTGGATTCGGCATCAATTCAACGCGCCAGATAGATCAGATGCTGTGTCTCTTCCAGCCCTTCCTTTTTATGACGGGATAATTGAAGAAGACGGAGATGCCTAGTCATTTCGGAGGAGCCGAGGTGTTTGACGCCTACACGCGCCGCGCACGACTCCAACCGGCCCTACTCGCCATTCTACCTATCGGTATTGCCGTCCTCGTCTGGTTTCCAAACAGTCTCACCGAATGGGGAGTTTTCGCGAGCGTCCTTACCTCGGCCGGCGGCATGGCACTCTTGGTTCGCATCGCGAGAATCAGAGGCAAGGGAATCGAGCCGTCTCTCTACGAGAGGTGGGGCGGCAAGCCTACGACAGTCGCCCTTCGCCATCGTGACACAAAGAACGCCGTCCTGCTTGCTCGGCGTCACGCGCAGTTGCAGCAGATCGCGAAAGATATCCACTTGCCAACTCCGGAAGAGGAGACTGCCGACCCCGCTGCTGCGGATGCAGCCTATGACGCCTCAGTGGCAGTGCTCATTGAGCGGACTCGGGACCGTAAGCGCTTCCGATTACTCTTTGACGAGAACTGTAACTACGGCTTTTGGCGGAACCTCCTTGGCCTCCGTCCGTTTGGCATCCCCTCCTCCCTTCTAGGAACAGCCGGTATCGCCTTCCTGATCCATCGGCACAATTTCGCCTTGGAGTTCAAACCTCTCGTGGCTCTCGGTATCGACCTGCTTTTCCTCATCGGCTGGCTCCTCCTGGTGAGGGATGCTACCGTTAGGATCGCGGCTTCGAGCTATAGCGACCGCCTCCTGGCCGCCTGCGAAGATCTGGCATCGTAGATACGAGGTACTCTTCGCTATGCCACTGCTCCATTTCTTAAATGTTAGCGAAGGCGACTGCTCTATCATCCAGCACGGGTCCGGACATGTGACGGTTATCGATGTCTGCAACGCTCGCGCTGAGACAGCCGGGGAGCGCATCGCGTCCGGCGTCCTGATGCGGTTAGCGGAAAAGGGCATTTACGGCAATTTCAACCAGAAAAAGTATCCCGTAAATCCTATCTCCTACATGAACGACCGCGGAATCTCGTCCGTTTTCCGGCTTGTCGTAACTCATCCAGACATGGATCACATCGATGGGATCAGTGATTTCTTCGCTGAATTCAAGCCGACGAACTTCTATGACACCGACAACACCGTCGAGAAAGATGAGGGCTGGGAAGACACAAACTACCGAGAGGAAGACTGGCTCTTCTATAGGGGCCTGCGTGAAGGCACCGCTGACGTTAGCTCCAAGCGCTTGGTTTTGTATCCTCCTGGCCGGGGACCCTGCCGCACCGAGGACTGGAATGGCAAGCCGGGCGGCGATGGGATTCGAATCCTTGCGCCTTCCAGGCAACTCGCCAGGCTGGGGAGGGAGACCGGCGACTGCAACGACTGCTCATATGTTATCCTCTACCGAGCGTATGGATTCAAGATCCTCTTTGGGGGAGACTCGCACGATGGCACCTGGCAGTATATTCTGAGGCACTATCGTTCTTGGGTCACTGATGTAGATCTCCTAATCGCCCCCCACCATGGCCGCGACTCCGGCAGGTCGTACGACTTCCTCGACGTCATAAATCCGCGTCTGACCTTCTTCGGCAATGCCCGTAGCGAACATCTGGCTTACGATGCCTGGAACAACAGGGAGCTGCCGTTTATCACCAATAACCAGGCCGGCTCTATGATTGTACGCATCGATCGCGACGCAATGCACCTATTCGTCACCCATGAACCATATGCCAAGGCGTACAACGCGGACACCTATCTTGATGAGCAGCTTCAGGCGTACTATTGCGGCGTGATAATAGACATCAACGAATCGCCTCCTCCTTGACCCTTCATTTTTGAGGCGTAGAATAGAAGGGCAATGAAGACTTTGACCTACCGCATCCATCTCACCCCCGAACCCGAAGGGGGATATACCGTGACCGTCCCCGCCCTCCAGGGCTGCATTACCTGGGGCCGCGACTACGAGCACGCCCAAAAGATGGCCCATGAAGCCATAGAGCTCTACCTCTCTTCCCTGGCCGACGACGGGGAACCCATTCCCGAGGACACCCTCTCTGCCGATGCTTTCGTCCAGATCCAAGCACCGGCAGCATGGAGCACCTCAGGAGCCTCACCGCGAAGCAAATAGTCAAGGCGCTGAAGCAGGCGGGCTTCGTGGAGCACCGCCAGCACCGCACAAGCCACCTCCTCCTCGTCCATCCCGAGCGCAAGCTACGTACCATAGTTCCCATGCATCACGGCGACTTGCCCCGCGGCACCGTGCGCGCCATCATCCGACAGAGCGGGATGACCGAGGAGGAGTTCAAAGCGCTGCTCTAGCAGCTCATGCCGCCTCGCCCTCCTCATCTGCTTCTTGTCCTGTTGTATCTGCTTCCATCAGTTCCCTAATCTTTTCAAGCTTCTTCTCGGAGCTTTCATCTGCGAAAAAGGTTCGAACGTCGTGGAGAAAAGCCCGCAGCTCGACACTCGTTGCTGTGGCTGACCAGCGGCGAAACGGTTTGGCCGCGTCAATCTTGAGTTCCCGGTCTCGCAGTCTGGGGTTCGAACCTAGAATACCGAGGATCATTCGCTTCTCGCTCGGGGAACCAACGCGGAACCGCGAAGCCGCTTCTTTGTTGAATTGGATGAGCAGGCGCTGGGGTTCGAACCGTTCGCGGGTCTCGGTAAGCTTCTGCATCTCTTGCGTCACCTGGATGCGTTCTCGGGTGAGGCTTTGGCGCTCTTCGAGAAATTCGGCGTCGTCCAGCAGCTCGCGGATGCGGAGCTTGTTCAGGTTCGCGAGCTGGCGATCGAGCGATGCGGCCCGCACGTCAAGTGCATGCCGCTGCTTCGCGAGGAGTTCCTGGTCCTCGGCCATGACGCCGGCCAGGCGGTCCATCTCGAAGTGATGGAACTTCTCGGGAAGCGTGGCTTCCTCCAAGAACGCCGCAAGCTGCGCGTCGAGGCGTTCCGCCGTGACCGACCGTTGGGTACAATGGTAGTCGAGGCGGCGCCAGGAGCAGTGGTAGTAGATGTAGCGGGAGCCGAAGCGGTTCCGCTTGTGCTCCGCGGTCACGAGGAAGCCGCACTCGTCGCAACGTATGAGGCCCGTATAGGCGAACTCATGCGTCTTGCGCCGCGGCTTCCCCGGACGCCCGAGTAGCTCCTGCACGCGCTCGAACTCGGAGAGCGTCACCATGGCCTGATGCTTGCCGGGGTGGCTCTCGCCCTCCCATTCGATGACACCCGCGTAGAAGGGGTTCTTCAGGATCTTGTAGATCGCGCTCTTGGTGAACGGGGCGCCTCCGATCCGCTTCCGTGTTCTCGTCGTAAGGCCCCATTCTTTGCCCGCCATCTCCCAAACGCGGCGGGGCGTCGCCTCGCCCGAGAGCACGAGGCGCCACATCCGCTCGATCGCATAGAAGCGCTCGGGGTCGGGGATGATGCCGCCGCTCTCCCGGTCGTTCAGGTAGCCGGCGGGCGCGAAGTTCGGCAGCCAGCCGCGTTTCACTTTGGCGCGCATTCCCCGGCGGACGTTCTCCGAGAGCGAGTCCACGTAATACTTTGAGTACCCGAAAATGATCGAGAGCATGAACTTGCCCTGCGAGTTGTTCTCGAAGGAGAAGGTGGCGAAGCGCAGGTCCTTCAGCTTCCCGGTATCGAGGTGGTAGATGATCCGGCCGCCGTCCACGGAGTTCCTCGCCAGGCGGTCCGGGTGCCAGGCGATCACGCCTTCCGCCTTGCCGCGCTCGATTTCGCGGAGCATCGCCTCGAAGACCGGCCGGCCGGGAGCCTTGGCGCTCTGCGATTCTTCGAAGACGCGCACTATGGTCGCGCCCCAGGCAGCGGCATGCCGTTCCATCTCCGCGCGTTGCGATTCGATGGAGAGCACCTGGCGATCCTCGGACTCGCTTGATTTGCGGCAGTAGAGAAAATAGTTCATTGGTGCAGTGGGCCTTCCGAGCCCGAGGCCACGCATTCCGCTTCGCGCTTCGCCGAGCGCGCGAGGAGGAGATAGAGCGCGTCAAGGCGGGCAATGTGTTCGCGCGTCTCATCCGCCCCGAGTTCTTCCTTGAACTCCTCGCGCCAGATCTCCTGGAACTTGCAAATGTCGTCGGCCGTGATGCGCACGGTAACGACGGTACGCTGCGAGGGGGAGCCGCGCTAGGCGGCAGAGGGAGCGTGCTTCAAGACTTGGAAGAGCGATAGGGTGGGAAGTCTTCAATCTCCCTCTTGGATGGTAGGCAAAAATGGCGCGGTCGTCAAAAAGACGCGTCGTCGCTTTTCCATAGTTCCTGGCACAGTACGCCTTAAATTGCCTTCACCGTGAAGACGGCGCGAACCGCCGCCTTTCTCTTCACCGTGCACACCGCTAATCTGAATCCCGCCATGAACAACACCTCGCCACGATCGCGCATCGCAACACGTATCGCCGAAATCCGCGCCGGCCCGCGCGGGGATACTTAAGCATCCGCTCCACAAAATAAAACCTCTGTCGCCAAACAACATCCTCCAACATATGTCCCACGAGACTCCGACCCGCCCGACCCGCATCATCGCCCTCGACCCCACGACTAAGGGTTTCGGCTATGCCATTCTCGATCTGCCGCTTCGCCTCATCGCCTGGGGCCTCGCCCACATCTCGGGCGAGAAGCGCTCCGGCGCCGTGGCCCGCTTCGAGGCGCTTCTCGACCAATTCCGGCCGGATGCCGTGGTACTCGAAGACACCACCGCTCCGGGCTCGCGGCGCTACCCGCGCATGCGAGACCTCCTCGAAACCCTCGCAAAGACGGCGCGCGAGCGCGGCGTCGCGGTATACACCGTCGCGCGGCTCGCGGTCATTGCCTGCTTCTCCTCAAAGGACGAACGCGCCACGAAGGCCAAGATCGCGAAGACGCTTGCGGTCGCGTACCCGGAGCTTGCGGAGAAGGTACCGAAGCAGCGCAAGACCTACCAGAGCGAGGACGAACGCATCTCGATCTTTGATGCCGTCTCCTTAGCGGTGACATTCGCGAGTACATAGCGGTTCGGCTGCCAATTCCTTCTCACGCAAGACGGCTTCCGGGGCCGTCTTTTGCGTTTTGCCTCCCGCCCGTACCCTTATCGCAGTTCCTTTATCTCCATGGAAAGGAGGATGCGATGGGCCAGAGCTTCGTCCCGTTTGTAGAGGTGAAGCGCGCCGTGAGTATCGAGGCGCTTCTCGAACACTACGGCCTCTTTGCGGCCCTCACCGCCAAGGGTCAGAACCTCGTGGGCGCGTGTCCCTTCTGCAAGGGGCCATCCGCGCGCCAATTCCAGGTGAACCCGGACAAGAACGCCTGGTACTGCTTCGGCTGCAAGCAGGGCGGGAACGTCCTCGACTTCGTGGCCCGCAGGGAGCGGGTCGGCCTCCGCGGCGCAGCCATCAAGCTCGACGCCTGGTTCACTCTCGGGCTGGCGACCGCGGCGGCGGCGCCCACCCTGGCCGCCGCTTCGCCGCCACCGTCGCACGCAGCTCGCGATTCTGCGCCGCCGACCATCGCGGCATGCCCGCCGGCAGAGAACCCGCCCTTGACGTTCACGCTGAAGACCCTCGACCGCAATCATGCCAGCCTCGCGGTCCTCGGGCTCGCGCCCGAGACCATGCTGCACTTCGGGGCCGGGTACTGCACGAAGGGACTCCTGAAGGGCAGGCTCGCGATCCCGATCCACAACGGCGGCGGCCAGCTCGTCGCCTACGCCGGCGTGGCCCTTGAGGCTGACACCATGCCGCGCCACCTCTTCCCGCCCAAGTTCAATTTCGGGCTTGAGGTCTTCAACCTTTACCGGCTCGCTGCGGTCGCGGAGCCCGTGGGCCGGCTCTATATCGCGCCGGACATTGAAGGCGCTCTGCGGCTCTTCGACGCCGGCACCCGGCCGGCGATCGGTCTCTTCGACGGGTCGCTCTCTTCGGCGCAGGAGGAGGCGATTGCCGGCGAACTCGGTCGCTTTGAAGGGCTCGTCCTCGTGGGCGAGGGTTTCGCAGACCGCACGGTCGCTCGTCTCGCACGGCATGCGTCCGTCTCCTGGGTCACGGACCCCTCCTCCGCGATCCACGGCGACGAGTAGCGGACACCGGCGCCATGTTCCTTGGGGAAGTAGTCATTCCATTGCCCCACGGCACCACCGCTGGGGCTTTTCTCTTCCCGCCCGGTCTCCTGTCCTTGACATGCCGCCCTCCCGACCCGGCTATGGAAGCTGGCGGGGTATGGAAAGCTCCGGCCGCCGCCCGCACGCCCTGGACCTTCCCACACCCCTCGGAAATCCTGGGCGCCCGCCCCGACCTGCCACCCAGGATTACACGCAGCTCCCACAGCCGCGGCGACGGCGAGGATGCATAACCCATGGGTGGAGAGAGAAGCGCGTCTTCGATCGCTGGTAGGTAGCCGCCGAGCGTGAACGACATAGTGGACGGAAAGGTGACCCGACCGCGCAACGGTGCGACGGTGAAGGTGTGGCCGCGGGCCTGCGGTTATGTCTTCTTCGCCGAAGACCCTGCCGGCAAAAGCTTCCGGTACTCGGCCGCCTTCTCGCGATTGCCCGATGCATCGTAGAGCTGGACAACGCGCTCCACGGCCTTCGGCCTGTCGACCGGCACCGCCCGCCGGTAAAAGGCGAGAAGCAACGGCTCGGCTTCCTTGAAGCGTCCGAGCCCTACCAGCGCGCTGCCCAAGTCAGCCCCGGTTGAGACCGTGAGGTAGGCGGACGCTCCCGCCCGCATCTGCAAGATCCCGACCGCCTGCCGGAGGTGAGTCTCCGCCGCTTGGTAATTCTTCTGCTCGTAGAGGCTCTGTCCCTGCGCGCGCAGCACCGCGGCCATGAGGCGGTCAGTCGGTTCGACCTTTTCGAGCGCAAAGGCATAGGCTTCGCCGATCAACCGGTCCGCCTCGGAAAATTCGTGGTCGGCCAGGAGCGCGAGCGCGAGCTGCACTTTGATCTTCTCCGTCGAGCGATGCTCTTTGCCAAGACCCGCCTCCGCAATCGCCAACGCCTCCCTGGAGGTACGCACCGCCGCTTTCACGTCTCCCTTTAGCAGATACAGGAGGCCAAGATTGTGCGTTGAAATAGCGACGCGCGGATGCAGCGGCCCGAGCGCGGCGCGGAACATAGCCGTAGCCTTCACCTGAAGACGCTCCGACTCATCAAACAATCCTTTCTGCTGAAGAGCCGCCGCCACATTCGAATAGTCGTCAGCCACAATGGGATTGCGCTCGCCGTATATTTTCCTCCGCATGGCGAGGCATTCCCGAAGGAGCGGCTCGGCCTCGTCCGGCCGGTACATCGCCGTCAGAAGGCTTCCAAGGCCGCCGAGAGACTCGGCGATCGCCTCCGGGTTGGGGCTTGGCGCACTGCGGCGCAGGTCCAAGACGCGCCGCATGATCGCAAGCGCTTCGTCGTAGCGCGCCTGCTCGTCCGCCATGATCCCAAGCTGCTGGAGGGTGTCGCCAATCCTCGGATCGCTCTGCGGGAGCCCCTTTTCGAACACCGCGAGCGCGCGGCGGTAGGTCGCCTCCGCCGGGGCAAACTGCCCAAGGCCGCGCTCCAAGGTCGCCATTTGGTCGAGCGTTTCGCCGAGAAGCGGATCATCGCTCGCCAGGTGCTGCGTTGCGAGGGCGAGCGCACGCTCCTGGGTTCCCGCTGCCTCCTTGAACAGGCCCATGTTCTGGTACATCTCGCCGATGCTGTTTAGAAGCCGCACCTCCGTCTCGGGCTCGTTCTTCAGGCGGCGCGGCAGCTCTTCGACCGCCTGGTCGAGGAGCTCCTTCGCGGTAGTCGCGCCGCGGAGGTTCTCGTGCGGGTTGGTGAGCTGGAACATTTCGATGAGAAGAGACGTGGTGGCCGCGGCGCGGGTAGCCTCGCGGGTGGCCTGGTCGCGTTGCCGTACGGTTTCCCGGTACTGCCGGAACCAGAGGCCGAGGGACGCGAGCACAAGAAGAGCGACAAGCGCCCCCACTGAGGCTGCGCCGCGATGACGGCTAAGAAACCGCGATGCGCGGTAGAGCCGGGAACCCCCTCGGGCCGAGACCGGCAAAAGAGCGAGGTGGCGCGCAACATCGTTCCCGAGGTCGGCCGCCGACTGGTAGCGGCCGACCGGCTGCTTGCAGAGCGCCTTTGCAGCGACGGCATCAAGGTCGCCCTGGAGGCGCTTCGCGAGCGTTGTCGCGTTCTTCGTTGGAGGAGGCGGCGAGTACGGAGCCGGAGCGTCGCTGTCGCCGGCGAGCAGGGCGAGGTCGCTTAACCTGCCGGGCTCTTCGTGCAAGATGGCATCGCGGAGTTCCGAGACCGTGCGCGCATGCCGGTATGGCAGGCGGCTGGTCAGAAGCACCGAGAGGAGCACGCCCAAGGAGTACACGTCGCTCAAGGTCGTCGTCTCTTCCTGGCCGACCTGCTCCGGGCTCGCGAAGGGCAAGGTAAGGGGCGACGGCTCGCCCGCGCCGTTCCCCGCGGCGCCCACTTCTCTCGCGATGCCGAAGTCGAGGAGCTTCAGCTCGCCGGTAGCGGTCACGAGGATGTTCTCGGGTTTCAGGTCGCAGTGGATCACGAGCCGCTGGTGGGCGTAAGCCACCGCCTCGCAGACCTTCAGGAAGAGCCGCAGCCGCCCCGGCACACCGAGCTGGCGGCGCTCGCAGTAGGCGGTGATGGGCTCACCCTCGATGAACTCGAAGACGAAGTACGGCAGGCCCTCCGGCGTCTCGCCGCTGTCATGGAAGGTCACGATTGCCGGGTGGGTGAGGCCCGCGAGCCGCTTGTCCTGCGAGAGCCTCACCGCGCGGGAGAAGAGCACCTTGACCGCCACCCGCCGGTCGTTGTTCTTCGTGTCCCGCGCCTCGTAGACCGCGCCCATGCCGCCGGCACCGACCCTGCCCACCACGACGAAGTGGTCGATTCGGTCGCCCTCGGCATAGTCCGGCTCCTCCGGCTCGTCGGGCAGGCCCAGGAGCCCCTTGAGGGCGGAGGTCGCGACGGGCGGGGCGTCGAGCAGGGCCTCGACCTCGCTGCGGAGTTCGGCATCGCCGCCGCAGGCCCGGTCGAGAAACGCCAGCCGCTCTTCGGCCGGAACCTGAAGCGCCTCCTCGAATATCCGTTTCACTTCGAGCCACCGTTTAAAGGGCGCCATCCTATTTCCTCCTGTCCGCACCGACGAGGTGCACGAGGAGCCTTCGCGCGGTGTCCCACTGCTCCCGGACTCTTCTGCGGGACAATCCAAGCTCTTCCCCGATCGCCCGCTCGCTCAGCCCATCGAAGACCTTGAGTTTCACGATCTCGGCAAGCTCCGGGTCTTGCTCCTCGACACCCGCCATGACTTCAAAGACAAATAGGGTGGCCTCCGCGTCTTCTGGGTCGGCGGGATGCGCCACCTGCTCCAGGGACAGCTCTTGTTGATCGCCGCCGCGCTTGATGGCATCGGCCCGGCGGAGCGTGCTGATTGCGAGGTGTCTTATGGCTGCATGCGCATAGGCGAAGAACTTCTTCCGATTCGCGAGGTCCGGGAAGCGGTCGGCCAGATCAATGTAGAGCTCGTTCAGGAGAGCGGTCGGGGTGAGTGAACCGGCGGGGAGCCTCCCGAGGTGGTACTGGCACATGCGTTTCAGGGTCGAATAGAGGAGACCAATCAGCTCATCAAGACCCCCTCGGTCACCCTCTCCGATCCGCCGGAGAAGGTCGGTGATGGTCCGCGCATCCTCGGGCATAAGCTGCACTCCCTCAGAGATTTGGCGCTTTCGCGTTCGGGCATCTTACGCTGGCACCTTCATGTCTTCAAGCGCATTTCCGCCCTCCGATGGTCCAGCGACCCGGCTATCCCACCTGAACGGTGTGGACCAAAAGAACCCTGTTCCGCGCCTTCTATAGAGGAGGGGAACACGCAGCGACTCGGATTGGTCAGCACAGGCGCGATCGGCATTGCGCCATTTCGGAAGAGGAAGCATACTTTATACATTCCTGCCACAGGATCTGGTTCTGTCTGTCGCCGGCAGTCGCCGGCCGGACCATCAGAAGAGGACTAATCACATGAACGAGCCTGTAAGTGTTCCCAAGCCAGCCATTCCCCGATCGTCTCGACAGCGTGCCGCCTTGGTCGGGCTGATTCTTGGCGCTCTTCTGGCGGCGGGGGCTATCGGCCTTGACGCGCAGCAGAAGGGGTCCACTGCCTCTTCGCTTCAGCCTTCGTGCCTCACACCGCTCGTGGCATCGGAGTCCTCGACTTCTGCAGCGGAGGCACAAGCTCTGCTTCCAACAATTCCTGCTGTTCCTCCGTCTCCCTTGCCGGCGGCGATGCTCGCACCGGGGGTGCTTTCTGGCTCCCAAACTCCCCTGACAGCCACCCAAAACACCCCTACCGTGGGTGCAGACGATCTCAAGAATCTTTATGGTTATTCCGGTCCTTACTACAACACCACCGATCTTGACGGTCGAGTAGTTGTATTGAATCAGTCCGTCTACACTTGGCCTACCGCCACTTGGAAGACTACCGGATTGGTTCGCAATCAGACGCGTTGCCCACTGCACATTACAAGCGTAACTGCATTGCTCAAGGGCGCTGACGGTAGGACCCTCGCGACTGCCACCGCCAGCTTGCCCATCTCAGATCTTCGGCCAGGAGAACCAGGACCGTTTATTGTGGTGGCGCCTGTATCTCCGAGCGACGTGAGCTCCATTTCGTGGCAGGTCAGCTATGCCCCTGCCATTGGCGTAACGAGGCTCTTTCGCACCGCTGTGTATTCCGAGTACGCAGACGAAACGGGATATCACATCACTGGGGCTCTTTTCAACGACGCCACCACATCAGCTCAGGTTGAACTGGTGGGCGCTTGGCTCAATTCTCAAGGTCAGGTCTTTTATGTGGCAAACCTGCCCTTCATCACAGGCGACCCCAATGCAGAGACGGAGCAGCTTGAATACACTACCTCTTTGCAGCCAAACCAGTTGGCAGCCTTCGCCTATACGAATCCTCAAGGCACGCTCGCGCAGGGTCTCTTGAAGGCACCGCAAGGTGCGCTCTGGGAGGTGTCGAAGTGAGAATCTACCGCGCTGTCTTATTACTCGGTGCCCTTACTGGATTGTGCGCGACAAATGCGGATGCCTATGAATTTGGCTCCATACCGCTAGTCGACGTGGAAAATGCGGCGAATGCGATTAGCACAATGCCAAAGTATTCGTGCCCAGGCTTAAGCAGCGCCCATAACGGAAAACTCATTGCGCTTATGCTTACGCCAACCTGGGGAGAGACTACGCTAGGAGGCGTCAATTCACCTTCACCAATGACGCTAAGCCGCGCCGACAACGGCCCAGCCCTGTATCCGCCGGGAGACGAGAACGTGGAGCCGTACCGCCGAGCGTTTTGGCATACGGGTATCGGAGCATGGCAACTGGATGACATCAATCTAGGCTCAGATCTGGGGTTTGAGAGGTTTGCAAGTGCAGCAGCGGCTATGGAGGTTGCTACAACTATGGCTGCGGCGTACTGCGGAACAAAAGGCAATGACAACCCGTACTACAACGCATTTCTAAATTGGATAGACTCATGTGAAGACAAGACGGCGAAAACCCCCAACACGCTGATTTGCCAGCGACTCTTCAATGCAATCTACAATTCCAATGGCCTGCCTTTTGTCACTCCCGATCCATCCGTAGATGAATACGGCGGCAGCGATATGCGTAGCTGTAGTCTTTCGGGAGGCGGCGGCACCTTCGCGTGTCTATACGTGAACCCCGCGACGGCTCAAGGCGCCACTTGGTGGGTACGGGAGAGCCCCGATGGCACCCCACCACTGGCAAAACCCTTTTACGTCTACAGGCAAAGCCACGGACCTTACGAGTGGCGATACTGGATGGCTGGAACCGACACCGGTTTCACGAGCGACATAGCCGTTGCACGCCCATATGGTACTTGGTCAAAATGTGGACTGTGTTGGATGACGAACGGACAGCTTACTCCGGTGGTCGGTCCACCCTCCAAGTATTGTCCAATAAACTTCTCCCCGTGTGCTGGACTAAGCCCGCAGGCACTCTGTGACTTGAAGGCAGGCGCCGGTGCTTGCACCACGCCTCCTCCTCCTTCAACCCTTTCCGTCGCCCTCACGGCGGCTCCAAATAGCGGGCCTGCGCCCCTGAACGGCGTTATCTTGCAAGCTAACGTGACGGGGACCCCGAACGAGACCATCAACTACACCTTTTATTGCAACCGACCGGACCAAGGCACGAACATTACTCAGCCCTGGGACTATAAGCAGGACGCGATATCGCGGACTCAAATGAGGGCCCCCGGCGGAACCTGCGACTACCTGTATAAAACTCCCGGCACCTATACCGCGAAGGTCATCGCCGAGCAGGGAAACGGCGCGGCGCAGAGCCAGGTGACGATCACGGTGAGCGGCGGCACCACGTCCGGGTGCTTCCCTCTAGTGCTTGCCGCGAACAACCCGGCCGGTGGCGCGCCGCCCGTGGCCTCGCCGCCGGGAAGCGACCCCTGCGCGGTGGGCGAGTACCAGCCCGGGACACAAATTCAGCTCACCGCGACACCGGCAAGCAGCTGGACGGTAGGCAGCTGGGTCGGAACCGCAAACGACCCGAGCACGGCGGACACGAACAGCCTCGTCATGCCTGCGTCGGCCCACTCGGTCAGCGTGAACTATGTCGAATCGGCACCGAGCCCCCTTACGATCACCACGACCTCCTTGCCGGATGGTTTCGTCGGCCAGCTGTACATGACCACGCTCGCGGCCTCGGGCGGCACCGGCACCGGCTACCACTGGAGCATACAGAGCGGCAGCCTTCCCGCCGGACTCGGCGGTAACGGCCAGACCGGCGTCATAAGCGGCACGCCGACACAGGGCGGCATCGGAAGCAATTTCACGGTGGGCGTAACGGATTCCGGCGGCGACTCGGCGAGCCGGCGGTTCTCGCTCTACGTGGAGGCCGCGCCGGGCCTCGCGATCTATTCGAGCGCTGCGGGTAGCTTCGCCTTCTTCGTGGGCAACCCATACACGCGAGCGAACTCGATCACCTATACCGCCGAGGGCGGCCAGGCGCCGTACACCTGGAGCGCGACCGGCTTGCCGCCGGGCCTCCAGATCGATTCCGCGGGCGGCTTCCTCTATGGGACGCCCACGGCAGCAGGGAGCTACGCGGTGACCATCAAGGCTGAGGACTCGACGGGCAAGTCGGGCTCGCTGCCGGTCGTGCTCTCGGTCACGAAAACCGCCATCACCATCTCCGGCTCTGGGGGCCAGACACCGGCGAGCCCGCCGGCGGGGCAGGTGGGGAAGAGCTACCTGACCTTCTTCCAGGCGGGCGGCGGGAGCAACACAGGGTTCCAGTGGTCCGTACAAGGGAGCCTGCCGCCCGGCCTCGTGTCAGAAAACGGCCCAGGCTGCCCGGCGAATTGCGCCCTGGAGGTTACCGGCACCCCGACCATGGCAGGCACTTACACCTTCACGGTCGCGGTGGCCGATTCGCTCGGCGACCGCGCGAGCCAGCCCGCGACCATCGTCGTGAACTCCGGCACGCCGCCCTCGATCACCACGACCACGTTCCCGCGGTCGACGATTGGATCGCCCTATACTGCCTCGCTCACGGCAACCGGCGGCACCCCCGGATATCAGTGGGCCTTCGTGGGCCAGTCTCCCGATCCGGGCATCGTTCTCTCTCCGTCCGGCGTCCTGTCCGGCACTCCCACCCTCACGAACGATTGCCCGACCGGAGCGACCGACGGCCCCGGCATCTGGGTCGGCTCCGGTTATCCGACGAGGTATTTCTCCGTCCAGGTCACGGACGCGGCGGGCCAGTCCTCGACGACGACGCTCTGCCTCGTCTCCTACTACCCCCTGCCGCACCTCACCGGTGCCAATCCTCCCTTCGTAATCGTGGACGGCCAGGATCACACGATCACCGTTGACGGTACGAACCTCCGCAACACCTCGATGCTGGAGCTTGGCACGGGCCTCGCGCCGACCACCTACGTGAGCCCCTCAGCGGTCACCTTCAGCCTCTTCCCGGCGCCCGGAGGAATATTCACGACCGGCCCCGGAGGCGGTGGCATCGGCGACACGACTTATGCCGTGCAGGTGGTCCAGCCCTATGCCGGGTTCAGCACCTCAAGCATTAACTTCGCGGTGTACGATCCGCCGCCAAGCTTGAGCGGCGTGAATGCCGTCCTAAACAACACCAGCCAGCCGTGCCGAGCCAACATGACCTGCGAGCTCGCGGTCTCCGGGACGGGCTTCGTCTTCACCACGAACTACCTTGTGGTCGAGTTGAGTCAGTCGCTCACGAGAGACTCCAACCCCTCGACGGCCCTTCCCTGGTCGAATCTCACAGTGGGTACGTTCTCCGCTCCCTCCGCCGGCACGTACACCCTGCGGGTGACGAACACGAATCAGCAGAACGGCCAGCCTGCGAGCGCCACCTCCACGTTTACGGTGCAGCCTTAAAGGAGAGGTAGGAAATGATTGCCAGGGAGAGCTGCCATGTTCAAGGCAAAACCCGAGGTCGAAGGCCACTGGCACTCCCTGATCGAGGGCTTTGCCACTTCATCACTGGACTTCTATGAGCTGGCGAAAGCTGGCATCGCTAGGCGCGAGATCCCGGACCTCAAGATCTCACAGGTGGAGTGGAAGGAAAGCGGTGTGGGCTCCGGCAAGCGCGTCTATCTGCGCGTCAGCCGCGAGGGTCTGAACTTCGACATCTGCGCCGCCCCCTTCGGCACCGGGTACTTCTTCTCCTGGTGGCTCGCAAAGATCAAGCGCGTCTTCCTGGATTTCCTCTTTATCATCGTCATGCTGGCTGGGGCCTTCTTCATGTTTCGGGCGTTCACGAGCGACAATCCTGGGAGCGAGGGAGGCCATGGTTGCATAGCGGTCGTGGGTGGCCCCCTGCTCCTCCTCGGCCTCCTCATGGGCCTCGGATTCCTTGTCCGCTATGGCGAGACCGGAAGTGAGCCCACCGTGCTCTCGATGCCGATCACGGGCTTCTTCTACGGCTTCATCTTCCGCCCGCAGACATATTTCAACGACGACACCGCCCTCATGTTCCGGGAGTCCATCCATCACGCGGTCACGGAGGCCATCGACCAAGTGACTTCCGCCCAAGGCGTGCGCGGGCTCTCGGAAGAGGCGCGTAAGATAACCTTCCAGCCGGGCGGCAAGAGGTGATCGCCGCCGCGAAATAGCGGATGACCCGCCCCACCCTGCCAGAGCACCTGACCGAGCAGTTCTACGCCTGGGAACTGCGCGGTCGGGGCTGGCAGGAGTTTTCCTCTGCGGTCGCACTCGAACCGCCCTACGTTCCTTTCCCCGGATACTTCCTCCCGCCGATCAAGGACGACGGCCACCGGCCGGGTCTCCTTGGCCGCCTCCTCGCGCCGGCCCTGCCGGCAGAAGAACCGCTGGAGCTTGAGGAGCCCGAACCGGAAGCGTTCGAGAGCGAGGAGTCGCTTGTCGAGTGCGTGGTCTCGCTGCCGCGGGACGAAGCGGTCAAAGCGGAGAGCGCCGAGCGCTTCCTCCTATCGCTCTCCGGCGCCGAGCTGCCGCTTGCCTTCGAGGTGGTGGGCCTGCACGATCAGCTCCGCGTGCAGCTCGTCTCCCGAGCGCCGGATGCGGGACTCCTCGCAAACCAACTCCGGGCCTTCTTCCCCGAGGTCTCGATCGCGGCTGAGCCGGAGGGGCTGCGACAGGTATGGAAGAAGAACGAGAGCGAGACCATCCTTGTCCACTTCGGCCTGGCGCGCGAGTTCATGCTGCCCCTCTCTTCTTTCCGGTCCCTCGACCCCGATCCGCTCCTGCCGCTTTTCGGGGCGCTCGCCGAGCTTGAAGCCGGCGAAGCCGGCCTCGTGCAAGTCCTCTTTGAGCGAGTCCGCGAGCGGTGGGCCGAAAGCGTCATGCGCGCCGTCGTGACCGGGGGCGGCGAACCCTTCTTCGCCGACTATCCAGAACTCACGAAGGCTGCGCGGGAGAAAGTCTCCCGGCCCCTGTACGCCGTCTGCCTGCGGATAGCAGCGAAGAGCAGCGATGCGACCGGCGCTTGGCGGATCGTGCGCGATCTTGCCGGAGCACTGACCCATTTCGGCGCTCCTGGCGGCAACGAGCTTCTCCCGCTAGCCTCCGAGGAGGGTGCCGACGCAACCGAGCAAATCTTCGAGAGGGTGAGCCGCCGGCCGGGCATGATCGTAGGAAGCGATGAGCTGGCGGCCCTCGCGCACCTCCCGAGCGCCTCAGTGCGGGTGCCGAAATTCCTCCGGGAGATACGGCGCTCGAAAGCGGCGCCCGCTCTCTCCCAAGGCGCGGGGATTCTTCTTGGCGAGAACCTTCATCACGGCAAGACCCTTGCCGTGCGGCTGCCCAATGATCTCCGTCTCCGGCATCTCCATGTGATCGGCGCCTCGGGCTCCGGCAAGTCCACTCTTCTCATCGATCTCATCATGCAGGACATCGAAGAGGGCCGGGGCGTCGGCGTCCTCGACCCTCACGGCGATCTCGTGGATGAGATCGCAGGCCGCATCCAGAAGGCGCGACTTCAGGACGCCATCCTCTTCGACCCGGCGGACACTGCCTACCCGGTTGCCTGGAACATCCTCGAAGCCCACAGCGAGCTGGAGCGCACGCTCCTTGCCTCGGACCTCGTTGGTATCTTCCGCCGCTTCTCGACTTCCTGGGGCGATCAGATGACCTCGGTCTTGGGGAACGCGGTCTTGGTGCTCCTGGAGAATCCCGGCTCGACCCTGCTTGACCTGCGCGAGTTCCTCGTGGATCGGCAGACCCGCGAGCGCTTGCTTGCCGCGGTCGATGATCCATACCTCCTCTCGTACTTCCGACACGAGTTCGCTCTCGCGGCCGGGAAGAGCGTGGGCGCGATCCTCACCCGCCTTGATGGCTTCCTGCGCTCAAAGACCGTGCGGCAGATTGTTGGCGCGAGGGAGAGCCGGCTCGACTTGCGCTCGGTCGTGGACCGCGGACAGATATTCCTGGCCCGGCTCTCCGAGGGCGCGATCGGCGAAGAGAACGCTGGGCTCTTGGGCTCCCTCCTCGTCTCCAAGTTCCACCAGATCACGATGAGCCGGCAGGAGGTGAAGCGGGAGGAACGCCGTCCCTTCTTCCTCTACGCCGACGAATGCCAGGAGTTCGCAACGCCCTCCATGGCGCTCCTCCTTTCGGGAGCGAGGAAGTACGGCCTGGGGCTCGTCCTCGCCCACCAAGACCTGCGCCAGCTCGAAGCGAAGGCCCCGGAGGTTGCCTCCGCTCTCCTCGGAAACGCCGGAACGCGCATCGCCTTCCGCGTCGGCGACCGGGATGCGAAGGCGCTCTCTGAGGGCCTATCCTTCTTCGGACCCGGTGACCTCATGAGTCTCAAGGTAGGGGAAGCCATCGCCCGGATCGACAACTCCCAAGGGGACTGCAACCTCAAGACGCAGCTCTTGCCGGCGGTCGCGGCAGAGACCGCCACGGAGCGGCACGACGCGATCACCGCTCACTCGCGGGAGCACTACGCCGTGCGGAGAGAGGAGCGGCAGAGAGCGGCAGAGCCGGCGCCAGAGGTGGCACGGCCGGCACCTCCGCTGGCGGAAAGGACGTCACCGCCGACCCCGGCCCCACCAGCACCTGCCCCGCCGCAACCGGCACCGGCTCGCGAGCGGCGCCCATCGCCGGTAGAGCCCGCACCACTCGGCCGCGGTGGGCCGGAGCATCAGTATCTCCAAGAACTCGTGAAGCGATGGGCGGAGGCCAAGCGTTACCGCGCGACGGTCGAGGAGCCCTTGCCCTCGGGCGGCCGGGTGGACGTGGCCCTGCGGCGCGAGGGGCACGCGGTCGCTTGCGAGATATCGGTCACCACGACCGCCGAGCACGAGGTCGGCAACGTCCTGAAGTGCCTTGGGGCGGGCTTCGATGATGTGGTCCTCCTCTCGCTGCATCGCGGCACGCTCGGCAAGGTGCGGCAGGCGGTAGAAGCCAGGGTCGAGGGGAAGGACCGGGGGCATCTCCACTTCATGAGCCCGGAGGAGTTCTTCACGTTCCTTGACGCTCCGGCGCCGGCCGCCACCGAGACAACGGTAGGCGGGTACAAGGTGAAGGTGAAGTACCGGGCGGCCGAGGGTGAGGCAGCTTCGAGGAAGAGCAAGGCGGTTTCGGAGATACTCCTCAAGAGCGTGAAGCGGATGAAAAAGGAGGAATAGAGAGGGTCGGAGCCCGCGACCCGAGCCGAGGAAATATCCCAAGATGTGATATTTTTGGCTGGTTGAGGAAGACGATAAATCCGCAGGAAAGCGAGTGGTTATGACCAAGGCAAAGCAAGCCGACGAACCGGCCTCTAAGCGCGTCGCGATCTGGATAAGGGTCTCGACCGAGGACCAGGCAAGGGGCGAGAGTCCCGAGCACCACGAGCACCGCGCCCGCGGCTACGCCGAGATCAAGGGCTGGCAGGTCGTGACCTTGTATAACCTCGCCGGCGTCTCGGGCAAAGCCGTCATGGCCCACCCCGAAGCCCGCCGCATGATGGAGGACGTGAAGGCCGGCCGCATCTCGGGCCTCATCTTCTCCAAGCTCGCGCGCCTGGCCCGCAACACCAAGGAACTCCTCGACTTCGCCGAGTTCTTCAAGACCGAGGGCGCCGACCTCATCTCCCTTCAGGAATCTATCGACACCTCGACCCCCTCCGGCCGCTTCTTCTACACCATGATCGCCGGCATGGCCGCCTGGGAGCGAGAGGAGATCGCCGAGCGCGTCTCGGCCTCGGTCCCGATCCGGGCGAAGCTCGGCAAACCCTTGGGCGGTGCGGCTCCCTTCGGCTACCGCTGGCACGAGAAGCGGCTCGTACCCGACCCCGAGGAAGCGCCCGTCCGCCGCCTCATCTATGAGCTGTACATTGAGCACGGCCGGTTCCTCACGGTCGCGCGACTCCTGAACGAGCGGGGATACCGCACGCGAAACGGCGGCAAGTTCTCGCACACGACCGTCGAGCGCCTGGTCCGTGACCCCACTGCCAAAGGCACCCGCCGCGCGAACTACACAAAGTCTCTCGGCGACGGCAAGAAGTGGGTCCTGAAGCCCGAGCACGAGTGGGTGGTCTCCGAGGTGGAGGCCATCGTTCCCGAGGAAATCTGGAGCGCGGCGAACGCCCTACTCACGGAGAAGCGAGCGGGAAAGCCCCGCATCGCCCGCCGGCCGGTGCAGCTCTTCTCCGGCCTCACCTTCTGCCACTGCGGGACCCGGATGTATGTCGGCAACACCCCGAAGTATTTCTGTAAGTCTTGCCGGAACAAGGTGCCGCAGGCGGACCTTGAGCGCGTCTTCCGGGAGCAACTGCGCCAGTTCGCGCTCTCCCCGGAGGAGGTTGCTTCCGCTCTCCATGAGGCCGATCGGGAGGTGGAGGCCAAGGCAGACCTCCTCCAGGCACTGGTGCGCGAGGATGCCCGCCTCGCGGACGAGGCCGAGAAGGTCTACCGCCTCTACCTCGCGGGCGAACTCGACCCCAAGGGCTTCGGGGCGCGCAACCGCCCGCTGGCGGCGCGGCGCGAGGAACTCGAAGCCGAGATCCCCCGGCTCCAAGGTGAGATCGACTTCCTCAAAATCCAGCATCTCTCCCAGGAAGAGGTCGTCACCGGAGCCCACGACCTCTACGAGCGCTGGGACGACCTATCCCAGGAAGACCGCCGCGGCGTCATCCAGGCCATCGTGGAGCGGGTGAGCGTTGGCAAAGACGAGATCGAGATCACCCTTGCCTGCCTTCCGAGGACCGCGGAACACCCGCCGCCCCCGCCTCCTCTGAAGATTGCGAACACTTATGCATACAACCCTGGGGATTCGTGCACCTTCTTGATCCGGTTCCGAGCCTGAATTCCTACCAAGTGGCTGGGGCCTCTCCCGCTGGGACCGGCCACTCGCTGGCCCACCATCACAGCACCGCTGGTCTGGCGGGCTCGTCTCGCCCAGGCTACAGCGTCCGGCGCGAGTTGGCACCGCCCTCCCTCGCTCTAGACAGATGGGAAATTCGCGTCGGCGAGTGCATACACGCGCGCATTGACGACGGGCTGCATCACGCAACCTTTATGATCTTGCTGCTTTCGCGCTACGCGGTGACTTACGACACGTGGACGGGATATTCGGGCCTCTGACGTATCTGACCATGGCGGAGGCCGCAAAGAACATGGAGTGACGATTGAGCGCGCGCTCGGGTATCGCCTCATGCTGAGGTGGACATGCCCGCGTCCGATCATGGCAGCTCCTTTTCGATGCGCTCCAGCAAGCTCAGCACCTGAACGACATCCGTGCTCACGATCTTCCAGAGCGTGGCGTTGTCGAGCGTGAAGTAAGCATGCGCCAGTACGTCCCGTAGACCCGCGATCCCTCGCCAGTCAACTTCGGGATGGCGCTGCCGAATGTCCTCTGGCATTGCTTTCGCCGCCTCGCCGAGGATCTCCAAGTTGCGCAACGTGGCGTCGTATACCATTTCATCGGCAACGAAGTCCTCGACCTTTCGGCTGCCGGTATAGCGGATGATCTTCCGGGCTGCCTCCAGCATGTCCCGCAAGAAGAGCTCCCAGCTACGCGACACGAATCGCCTCAGCCTCCACCCAAGGCCGCGCCCAGGACTTCAGCGCCTTCTCCATGACGAGATCCACGCGGCGCCCCAGGCGATCTTCGATCCAGAACTTGAGACTCATGTACTCAGACAAACCCGGAGTCTCACGGAACCCAACCAGGATATCCACGTCGCTGTCCGGTCCCGCTTCGTCTCGCGCCACAGAGCCAAATAATGCGAGCGAGCAGACGCCGAATCGCTCCATCAGCTCCTGCCGGTGGGAGGAGAGAAATCTGAGCACCTCATCTCGTCTCATGGCCTGGTTCCTCCGGGAGATTGTGGGCCCGAGCCGTCGCCAGCACCTAGACATCCTACCAGTGCTGACGGGCCGGCACCCCTGCCCCCAGCAACTGCCGCTGGGCGCATCGGTAGGGAGGCTGATCCGCCGCAAGGCGCTATTTCGGGAGTGCTCGCCCAAAGGGGTCCGAGGTACCAGGGGATAGCCCGACAGGGGGAAAGGCGTCCTCAAAATGAGACGGCAAAAGGGCAACGAACCCCTGACCCTGCGTTGACGCGCGCCTGCCGCCCGGCCCGTGGCGGCCGGCGCTGGGGGTCAGGCGCCGGGGGCGATGCGTTCCATCAGCTCGAGCTGCACCAGGCGCATGAAGTCCTGGGCGTTGGTGATGACGCCGAACGCCTGGTGGGTGCCGCGATCCTTCAGCTTGTGGACGACGAACTCGGTCTGGTCAACGCAGATGGTGGTGATCTCGGTGATCTGGCCGTCGGGGCGCACGCAGAAGGTGGGCAGCATGTTGCCGGTGGCGATGGCGTGCAGCGCCGTCGCCACCATCACCACCATGGTGGCGCGCGTGGTCAGCTCGCGCATCGCGGTCTGCGCTTCGGTGATCGACACGATGACCTCGGGCAGCGGCCCGTCGTCGCGGATCGAGCCGCCCAGGACGTACGGCGTGCCGGTCTTGGTCAGGGCGTGCATGATGCCGCTTTGCAGCCTGCCGGAGTCGACCAGCGCCTGGATCGAGCCCGCCTTCTTGACCTCGTTGATGGTGCGCATGTGGGTGGTGTGGCCGCCCGCGGTGCCCGACCCGTCGGCCATCATGCCGAGGGTGGTGCCGAACAGGGCGGCTTCGATGTCGTGGACGCCGACGGCGTTGCCGCTGATCACGGCGTGGCAGAAGCCGTTGTGGATCATCCATTCCATGGCCAGACGGCCGCGGGCGTGCACCAGGGCGGGCCCGATCACCCAGAGGATGAAGCCGCCGTCGCCGCGGTGGTGCAGGAACTCGCGATAGATGGCGTCGTAGTTGACCGGCTTTTCGCGGCTCACCTCGGAATCCATGAAGGCGAAGGCTTCGGGCAGGCGGGTGTCGTCGACCTCCCCGGCGAAGCCGCGGTCCCACACCAGCACGCCCTCGCTGCCGTCTTCGGCGACGGCGGTGGCGACCAGGTCGCCCTGGCGGACGACGCGGAACTCCTTGGCCTCCAGCCGCTGGGTGGCGGGGTCCCAGACCAGGTGGGAATCCATGCGGTGCCGCACCGGCATGCGCCAGGCGCCGCCCACCTTCACGTAGGTGGGGTGGTTGGTGGTGGACATGAAACCGTCCGGCAGCACGGTATCCGCCGGCGCCGGCGCGAAGCTGCACTCCGGCGCCGCCACCAGGTGCGGTTCGGTGAAATTGGGGGCACGATACATAGGGTCTCCCAGGCCCGCGGGCCGCGTGTTGACGTTGATCATGATGGGGGGGTATGCCGCCGGCGGGCGGTTGCAGATCCCGCAGGCATCCTAGTGCCCTGCGCGGCTCCTTTGCAAGGCATGCGCGTGCTTCCGGCCCCTGGCGGCGTTGCTCAAGCGGGCGCGGCGCCGGCCAGCCGTCGCCTTTCCAGCAAGGGTCCTGGCATACTCATACCCCCATGCTGCTCGCCGCTCTCGTCGCCACCTCGCGCCAGGTCGCCGCCACGCGGTCGCGGTCGGAAAAGATCGCGCTCCTGGCCGATCTGCTGCGCCGCCTGGCACCGGAGGAGATCGCAACGGCGGTGGCGTTCCTGACCGGCCAGCCGCGCCAGGGACGCATCGGTCTGGGCCCCGCCGCCGTGCGGGCGGCGCGCCCTGACGGGGCGGCGGCGGTGCCGGCGCTGACGCTGGCGGAGGTGGACGCCGCCTTTGCCGCCATCGCGGCGGCCGCCGGCGCCGGTTCCGCCGGGCAACGCACGCGCCGGCTGGGCGCCTTGCTGAGCGGCGCCACGCGCGAGGAACAGGAGCTGCTGGTGCGGCTGCTGATGGGGGAGCTGCGCCAGGGCGCCCTGGCGGGCCTGGCGGTGGAAGCCCTGGCGGCCGCCGCGGCGGTCCCCGCCGACCGGGTGCGGCGGGCGGCGATGCTGGCGGGCGATCTGGCGGCGGTGGCGGAGCCGCTGCTGGTTGCGGGCGGCGCGGCCCTGGCGCGCTTCCACCTGCAGCTGTTCCGCCCGCTGCAACCGATGCTGGCGCAGCCGGCCGAAGACGTCGGCGACGCCCTGGCGCGGCTCGGCACGGCGGCGTTCGATCTCAAGCTGGACGGCGCGCGCATCCAGGCCCACCGCGACGGCGACCAGGTGCGCGTCTACTCGCGGCTGGGCAACGACGTCACCGCCGCCGTGCCCGAGGTGGTGGCGGCGGTGCGCGCCGCGCCCGCCCGGCGGCTGGTGCTCGACGGCGAGGCCATCGCCCTGCGCGCCGACGGTTCGCCGCAGCCCTTTCAGCTGACCATGCGCCGCTTCGGGCGCAAGCTCGATGTCGAGCAGCTGCGCCGCGACCTGCCCTTGACCCCCTTCTTTTTCGACCTGCTGCACCTGGACGGCGACGACCTGATCGACCGCCCGGCCCGCGAGCGCTTCGCCGCCCTGGACGCCGCCGCGCCCGGCCGCGGGGTGGAGCGCCGCATCACCGATTCGGCCGCCGAAGCCGATGCCTTTTATGGCGAAGTGCTGCGCCAGGGGCACGAAGGGCTGCTGGCCAAGGCGCTGGACGCGCCGTACGAGGCGGGGCGCCGCGGCGGCGGCTGGCTGAAGATCAAGTCCGCCCACACCCTCGACCTGGTGGTGCTGGCCGCGGAGCGCGGCCACGGCCGGCGCTCCGGGTGGCTATCCAACCTCCACCTGGGGGCGCGCGATGCGCAGAGCGGCGGCTTCGTGATGCTGGGCAAGACCTTCAAGGGCCTGACCGACGACATGCTGGCCTGGCAGACCGAGCGCTTCGCGCAGCTGGCGCTGGGCACCGAGGACGGCTGGATCGTCCACCTGCGCCCCGAGCTGGTCGTCGAGGTCGCCTTCAACGACGTGCAGGAGAGCCCACAGTACCCGGCGGGCATGGCGCTGCGCTTCGCCAGGGTGAAGAGCTACCGCCTGGACAAGACCGCGGCGCAGGCGGACACCGTCGACGCCGTGCGGGCGATCTTCGCCGCCTCCCGCCGCTGATCGCCTCCTTCCAAGGGGGGGCCGGGGCGCGGGAGAGCGCCCGCCAGAGCTCGACGGGCGTCCGTCAGGACGGCGCCCAAAGCTCTCAAAACAAGCGCCGGCGGGCGATTTGTGCTAGGATCGATGGGTTGTACGCAGTGGCAGGAGGTTTTTCCGATGTTCTGGACCAAGCGCGCCGCATGGATCTTCGCCCTGATCGTGGGCGGCGCCGCGGGGACCCTGCACGCGCAGCAGCCGACGACCCCGTACTGGTTCACGCTGTCGGCGACGCCGCAGTGCCACCCCGCACCGCCGGTGGCGCCGGCCGTCGATCTCTACTGGCCGGCCCAGCCGCAGGCGCTCTCCTATCAGGTTTTTCAGGACGGCGCGCCGGTGGCCCTGATGGGGGGGCCCCTATCCAGGTTCCAGGTGACGCCGCTTGCCGCCGGCCAGACCTACACGTTCTTCGTGCGGTCGAGCGACGAGCAGGGAGCGATCACCGATTCCAGCACCGTGACGGTCACCGTGCCGCCGGGCACCTGCCCGATGGGCGGCGGCAGCTGCCCGCCGGGCGCCGTGTGCAGCGTCGGCGGGCGGTTCCAGGTGACGGCGCACTGGCTGCTGCCCTCCGCGGGCGGCATCCAGCAGAGCGGCGCCGGCACGCCGGTGCCGCTGTCCGACGACACCGGGGGCTTCTGGTTTGTCGATCCCAGCAGCCTCGACCTGATGGTCAAGGTGCTGGACGGCACCTCGGTCAACGGCTACTTCTGGGTCTTCTACGGCGCCCTGTCCAACACCGAGTACTACCTGGACGTCTACGACACCCAGACCAGCAGCGCCAGGCAGTACTACAACCCCGCAGGCACCCTGGCCAGCTTCGCCGACACCGCCGCCTTCGCCGCCACGCCCCCGCCCCCACCGCCGGGACCCGCGATCCTGAGCGCGGCCACCCTCGCGGCCGAGGTTAGCGGTGCGGCGACGGTTGCCGCCGGGGGCGACAAGGTGATCGAGCCCATGGGCACCGGCCTGGCCGCACCGGGCCGGGCCGGCGAGCAGGCCGGCCGAGCCGTGGCGGACGGCGGGCTTGCGGTGGTGGCCGATGCCGGGCAGAACGGCGGTGCGTGTGTGCCTGGCACCGGTGCCCTGTGTGGGTTGGACGGGCGCTTTCAGGTCACCGTCGCATGGTCGCTCACCGCGGGCGGCACGCCGACGGCGGCGACGGCGGTGCCGCTGAGCGACGGCACCGGGTATTTCTGGTTTTTCGCCAGCACCAATGCGGAGCTGCTGGTCAAGCTCCTGGACGGCCGATCGGTGAACGGGCACTTCTGGTTCTTCTATGGCGCCCTTTCGGACGTTGCGTACACGATCAACGTCACCGACACCACGACCGGCATCGTCCGCACCTACCAGAACCCAGCGGGAAATCTGGCCAGCGTCGCGGACATCGACGCGTTCTAGCCTCCCGGCGGGAGGCTAGAACGCGCGGGCAGACGCCGGGCCGTTTTAGTCGGCGGGCAGCGTCCAGATGGACAGCGTGTTGGTCACGTCGTCCACCGCGGCGAACTGCGCGGTGTGGCCGCTGACGGCGACGGCGAGACCGAACGAGCCGCCCTGGCCGGGATCGACCGACAGCTGCTTGACGAACTTGCCTTCGATGGTGAATTCGACGATCTCACTCGGCTGATTCGGGTCGGAATTGATCACGTCGGCGTTGGCGACCAGCAGGTGGCCGTTGGGAGCTTCCGCCATGCCGATGGGGCCGTGCAGGTGCACGTTATCCTGATAGATCACGTGTCCCTTGCCGCCGCTGTGATTGGTGGCGCCGGCGTGGCGCACTTCATAGATCGCGTTGTCTTCGGTCGACGCGACGTACAGGATGTCGGCGTCGACGTTGTACACCAGGCCGGTCGGGGCGACGACCAGGGCCGCCGGATCGCAACGAAAGCCGTATCCCGACGCGATTTGAGTGGTGCTCACGACGGTCAAGCCGCTGCCTGAAACCGTGGCGTCCAGCCGCTGCACCGTGCCGTTCAGGGCGTTGGAGACAAAGATGAGCGCGGTGTGGTTGGGCCGCTCGTAGACGGCCATGTCCCAGGGGCCGTCGATGCCGGAGCCGGCGATCGCGTCCAGCTGCTTGCCGTCAGCGTCCACCACCAGGAGAGACCCGGCCTGCGCGGTGGCACAGGTGCCGTCCTGGGTGGGGAAATTGCCGACGATCACGATGCCTTCGTTGAGCGCCGCCAGGGCGGTCGACAAGCCGGTGCCGGCCGCCGCCTGGAAGAACAGGGTCGGCGATCCGGAGGGCGGCACGTCGACGATGGTCGTGCCGGTGCCCTGCTGGTTGTTGCTGTTGTTGAAGTTGGACACCAGGATGTCGCCGGGATGGATGGCGCCTCCGGCAGGGAAGTGCGGCGGCACGAAGGCCACGCCGTACGGATTGACGTCGCCGTTGGCGGGAACCGTCGAGACCGTGCGCACCGGGTTGGGCAGGAAGGGGGGCTGTGCGATCGCCGGCGCTGCCATCAGCGCCACCATCGCCACGGCCAGGATCGTTGCTGCAGCATTTTTCATATCTTCCTCCATGGAAAGAGAGATTCGGCCGGTCGGTTTACAACCACGGCCGACACGTGAGTCCAGGAGAGCCGACAAAAGGTTCAATTCGCCGGCGACCTGCCGGGAGTGCCGGGCCAGGCGGCAGCCCCGGCCGACCTGCCGGGAGTGCCGGGCCAGGCGGCAGCCCCGGCCGACCTGCCGGAAGTGCCGGGCCAGGCGACAGCCCCGGCCGACCTGCCGGGAGTGCCGGGCCAGGCGACGGCCCCGGCCGCCGCGCCTATCTGGTTTCGACTGTGGCGCGGCGCGGTTGGCCGGCAACGGCGGGCGGTGGGCTGGGGCCTGCGGCACAGTGGCAGGGGCCTTGCACGCCTGGTGGCAGGAGCTTCATGGCTCTCTACCAAGGAGACACTGATGAGACTGGTTGCAATCGTCCTGATTGTGTTGGGCATCGTGGGCCTGATCTACGGTGGCATCACCTACACGCAGAGAACGCACGATGCCAAGATCGGCCCGATCGACATTTCGGTCAACGAGAACAAGACGGTGCCCATCCCCGTCTGGGCGGGCGTCGGCGCGATCGTCGTCGGCGGCCTGCTGCTGTTTACCGGCGGACGCAGCTGAACGGCGCGCTGTTGGCGCCGCTGGCGTGGCCGGCGCGGCGGCGGCGGGTTGCGCACGCGGCAAGCTGCGTCGTGCGGCGGCGGCGGGCGGCGCGGCATCGCGCGCGGCCGGTCGCGGCGGCGCTCAGATGTACTGGAAGAGGACCATGAAGCCGTTATCCATGGGCAGCTGCTGCTGGCAGTGAAAGAGCGTGGGGCCGGGGTTGTCTGCCACCATGTCGACTTCGATGCTGCTGTGCGGCTCGACGTGCACGACGTCCTTGACGATGCCGGCGGTCAGCCTGCCGTTCAGCTTGGTGATCTGGAAGCTGTGGCGGTGCAGGTGGACCGGGTAGCCCTGGTCGCTTTCGTTGCGCAGCAGCAGCCGGTAGTGCCAGCCGGGAAGCAGGTAGATCGGGCTGTTCTGCGGATAGGAGCGGCCGTTGACGGTCCACCGGTCAAAGCCGCCTGCGGCGCCGGCGGTCCTGGCGAAGATCAGCGGGATCTGTTTGTCGGGCGGCTGCAGCAGGCCGGTGCCGCCGAACCAGGCGTAGTTCCACTCCTGCTGCGGCGGCGCCAGCCAGCGCGGTTTGCCGCTCTGGCCGGCGTATTCCACGACCACGCCGCAGCCCGCCGCGCGATCGGAGTCGTCGGTGCTGCCGAGCACCCAGACGCCCTGTCGGTTCATCTCCACCACTGCATCGACGCGCTCGCCGGTGGCCAGCTGCAGGACGTCGACGGTGGCGCGGGTGGGGACCGGGTTGCCGTCCAGAGCCGTCACCTCAAAGCGATGGCCGGGAAGCGCCAGGCGCACCAGCTTGCCGGCGCCGGCGTTGAGCAGGTGGAACAGCACGCGCTCGCCCTTTCGCACCCGCACCGGCTCGCCGTGGCCCAAAGCCTTGCCGTTGATGGAAAAGATCCGGTAGCCGATCTCCAGGCCGTTGCCTGCCTGCGGCGCGGCAGCGGGGGCGCCGTGCCTGCCGGCGCCGGAGCTGGCAGAGGTGCCCGGCATGATGACGCTGGAGCTGGCGGATGTGCTGGGTTTGGCGGCGCTGGAGGTGGCGGTTACGCCGGGCTTGGTGGCGTCTGACGCGGCGCCGCCGGTCAGGAACGGTTCCCATTCGTGTGTCGCCAGGAAGACTTCGCGATCGTAGCGGCCGGGCTCGCTCTTGGCCGCGACGACCACGAAGCCGAACTGACCGCTGTAGGCGCCGCGCTCGAGATCGCTGCCGGCGTGGACCTGGGTGTGATACCAGCGCGTGCCGGCCGGTCCGGGCGTAAAGGTGTAGCGGCGCAGGCCGCGCGCCGGCACCAGCGCGGTGCCTTCTTCTTCGGCGCCGTCGACGTCGGCCGCCACAGCCTGGCCGTGCCAGTGCACCAGCTCGGCCGCGGCGGTGTCGTTGTGCACTTCGACGATGACCGGCACGCCTTCGCGCATGCGCAAAAGCGGCCCCGGCACGCTGTCGTCGTAGCCGGTGGTGGCGATCTGGCGGCCGGGCACCGGCTCGACCACCACGCGTGCGATGCGCAGGCTGAAATCGGGGCGCCGCGGCGGGGCGGTGGCGGCGCCGCTTGCCGCGCCCGCTCCGCCGGGCTGCTGGCCGCAGCCGGGAATCAACAGCGCGCCGCCGAGCGCCGCGGCGCCGCGAAGGAACTCGCGCCGGCTCGCCGTCATGGACCGTGCTCTCGCAACGGCGCCAGTCTAGTGCCCGCCCGGTTCCCCCGCAAGGCACCCGCCAGCCCTCCTCACCCCCCCGGGGCGGGACACCGGCGTCGGCGCCGCCCGGCGGCGTGCCGCGGGTTTTAGTGAACGGAGAGGTTTTGGTGAGCCGAAAGAAAGTGATATCGCTGATGCGGGATTCTAGGCAGGGGGGGCATCCAGGCAATGCAACATAGGTGACAGATCAGCGACAGGCGTGATTGAGCTGGACGCTGGTGGTGCGGTTCTTTTCGTCCACGAAGACGGTGCGCGCGGTGAAGTGCTCCGCCGGCTGGACCAGCCCGTAAGCGCAGATGATGGCGATGTCTCCGGCCTGGAAGTGATGGGCGGCGGCGCCGTTCAGACAGATGATTCCTGAATTGCGTTCGCCGACGATGATGTATGTCTCGAGCCGCGCGCCGTTGGTCACATTGAGCACCTGTACGCGCTCCATGTCGCCCATGTGCGCGGCGTCGAGCAGGGCCGCGTCGACGGTCACGGACCCGATGTAATCGCGGTTGGCGTCGGTCACGGTGACGCGATGCAGCTTGGCTCTCATGACTTCGATCAGCATGTCGAGTAAACCCCCCAGCTAGGTGTGCGCGAAATCCCCCCGACCGTGACACCCCCCACGAGAACAGACGAATTTGGGCTAGTGCTTGGTGCGACGAGCTCGCTTATAAAAGTGTGGCAGGGCACAATGCGCGTGTCAAGAAACGCGGGCACCCGCGCAGCGGTGTGTCGCTACATTGAGCAACGGTAAACCTGCTCAAATTCGCACTGTGTACCGACCGTGATGTCTTTCTATCATGCCTGACTGTTTAGGCGCTCTCGACTCCGCGCCGCGATCTTGAGTACCATCTGGTCTCTCTGGTCTGCGCTCACAACACTGATCGAAGAAGCTGCTGCCGGTGAGTCTGCCTCGGGGAGTGGATGCCGGGGGCGGGCAGGCCACAGGAGGTGCGATGCTGGAAACCGCCGTCGAGCTGATCTACGAGCTGTCGCCGATGCAGCAGGGCATGCTGTTCCACAGCGTGTATGCCCCGGGCTCGGGCGACTACGTGGTGCAGCTCAGCCTGCGGCTGGCAGGGCGGTTGGATATCGGCGCCTTCGTGCGGTCCTGGCAGCGCGTCGCCGATCGGCACGGCATACTGCGCACCGGCTTTCACTGGGAAGACCTGGAGCGGCCGGTGCAGGTCGTCTACCGCGAAGTCGACCTGGAAGTGCGGCGCGAGTCGTGGCGCGACCTTGCGGCTCCCGCCCAGCAGGAACGCCTGGCGCGCTACCTGGAAGCCGATCGCGAACGCGGTTTCGACGTTGCGGAGCCGCCGCTGGTGCGGCTGGCACTGTTCGAGCTGGACCACGGCGTGTACCAATTCGTCTGGAGCCTGCACCACCTGCTGACCGACGGATGGTCGCAGGGGCTCTTGCTGCGCGAGCTCTTTGCCTGCTATGCGGCGTTCGCCGCCGGCCGCGAACCGGCGCTGGGCCGCGCGCCGTCGTACCGCGACTATATCGCCTGGCTGCAGCGGCAGGACCTGGGCGCGGCGGAGGCATTCTGGCGCCGCGCCCTGGCCGGTTTCAGCGCGCCGACGCCGATCGCGGCACGCGCCAGGACGGCGCCGGCCGCCGCCGACCGGCGGAGCACCGAGCGGCACACGCGGCTGCTCGACGCCGCGACCAGCGCGCAGCTGCGGGACGCGGCGCGGGGGCGGCGTTTGACGTTGAACACCGTCGTCCAGGGGGCGTGGGCGCTGCTGCTGGCGCGCGCCGCGGCATCGCGCGACGTGGTGTTCGGCGTCACCGTCGCCGGCCGCCCCGAGGACCTGCCCGGCGCGCAGGCGATCGTCGGACCGTTCATCAACACCCTGCCGGCGCGCTTCCGCATCGCGCCGGGGGTGGCGCTGGGCGATTGGCTGGCGACGGTGCAGCAGGAGCAGCTGGCGCTGCGCAGCTTTGAGCACTCGCCGCTCTACCAGGTGCAGGCCTGGAGCGAGCTGCCGGCGGGTGCGCCGCTGTTCGATCACATTGTGGCGTTCGAAAACTACCCGCTGGACGAGGCGCTGGCGGGGGTGCTGTCCGATCTCGCGATCTCCGCGGTTTCGACCCACGAGCAGACCAACTACCCGATGGCGCTGGTGGTCGCTCCCGGCGACAGCCTGTCGCTGGCGATCCTGTGCGACGGCGCCCGGTTCTCCGGCGCGACGGCGGCGCGGTGGCTGGACGACCTGGGGAGCCTCCTGGGCACCCTGGCGACCGCTCCCGAGGTATGGGCGGAAGACGTTGCGCACGTCGTCGGGCCGCAGTCCTCGGCGCTTGCCGGACAGGCCGCATTCACCGTGCCGGCGGCGGCGGCGGATGCGCTCCACGCCCTGGCGGCCAGGTCGGGAGCGACGCTCTTTTCGCTGCTGCTCGCCGCCCTGGCGGCGCTCCTGGCGCGCTATGCGGGGTGCGACCAGGTGCCGATCGACGCGCGCTTTGCGCATCGCGATCCTGACGGGACCGCGGACCGCGGCGGCGGTGCCCTGGTGCTGCGCGACGATCCTGCCGGCGGGCTGACCTTCGCCGAGCTGATCGTGCGGGCGCAGCAGCTGCTGCGCGCCGCCCAGCCGCACCACGACGTGTGCCAGGCCACGGCCGGCGCCGACCTGGCGCCGCTCGCGACGGTGCGCGGCGCCGTCGTGCCGCCCCTGGTCCAGGTGCTGCTCACGCTGCGCGGCATCGCGCCGATCGCCGACGTCGCTATGCCGGCGGCGGCCGGCGCCCAGCTGGCGGTGACGCTGGCGGAGACCGCCGCCGGCATGGCGGGCTCGGTGCAGCACGGCGGCGACCTCTTCGATCGCGCCTGGACCGGGCGCCTGGCCGGCCAGCTGCAAGCGCTGCTGACGGCGCTGCCGGGCGTGGCGGACCGGCCGCTGTGGGCCCTGCCGGTGCTGCCGCAGGCCGAGCGCTGGCAGCTGGTGGCGGAGTGGAACGACACCCGGTCGAACTACTCCCTGGCACCGCCGCTGGTGCACCAGCGGGTGGTGTCGCAGGCGGCGCGGGCGCCGCACGCGGTGGCGGTCACCGGCGGCGGCCACAGCCTGACCTACGGCGAGCTGGTCGCCCGCGCCGACCGCCTGGCCGCGCGCCTGCAATCCCTGGGCATCGGCCCCGAGCTGCGGGTCGCGGTCTGCGCCGGCAGGAGCCCGGCGCGCGTCGTCGGCCTGCTGGCGGTGTTGCAGGCCGCAGGCGTCTACGTGCCGCTCGATCCGGCCCATCCGCCCGAGCGTCTGGCCTTTCTGATCCAGGACGCGGGAGCGCAGGTGGTGCTGGTCGAGGAACGCCACCGCGCTCGCCTGCCGGCGCCGGCGGTGGCGACGCTCTACCTGGACGACGCCGCCGCGGTGGTGGCGACGGCCGGGCCGGCCGTCGGCGACGGCCGACGCCGCATCACCGGCAGCGCCAGCAGCGGCGGCGACGCCGGCGTCGGCCTGGACCACCTGGCGTACGTCATCTACACCTCGGGCTCGACCGGGCAGCCCAAGGGCATCGAGGTGCCGCATCGCGGCTTCCTCAACCTGGTGGAGTGGCACCTGGAGCGCTACGCCGTCACCGCCCAGGACCGCTCGACCCTGCAGGCCAGCCCGGCGTTCGACGCCGCGGTGTGGGAGCTGTGGCCCTACCTGGCGGTCGGCGCCAGCGTGCACATTCCGCCCGACGAGGAGACGCGCCTGTCGGCGCCGGCGCTGCGGCGATGGTGGGCCAGGGAGCGCATCAGCGTGGTGTTCCTGGTCACGCCGCTGGCCGAACGGGTGGTGGAGGACGAGGCGGCGGCGGTGCGGCGCCAGGAGCCGCCCCTGCCGGGGCCGCGGGTGCTGCTGACCGGCGGCGACCGCCTGCGCCGCCGCCCTGCCGCGGGCAGCACCCTGCGCCTGGTCAACGGCTATGGGCCGTCGGAGTATTCGGTGATCACCAGCCTGGGCGACGTGGCGCCGGAGGACGCCGCGGCGGCGGCGGAGCCGGGGGGCCAGCGCCTGCCGGCGATCGGCCGCCCGGTGCCCAACACCGAGGTCTACATCGTGGATCGCCTGGGCGAACTGGCACCGGTCGCGGTGCCGGGCGAGCTGTGCATCGCCGGAGCGGGCCTGGCGCGCGGCTACGTGGGCCGGCCGGAGATGACGGCGGAGCGTTTCGTGCCGCACCCCTGGAGCGCTCAACCGGGCGCCCGCATGTACCGCACCGGCGACCTGGCGCGCCGCCTGCCGGACGGCGAGCTGGAATTCGCCGGCCGCTTGGACCACCAGGTCAAGCTGCGCGGCTTCCGCATCGAGCTGGGCGAGATCGAGGCGGTGCTGCGCAATCTCCCGCGGCTGGCCGAAGCGGTGGTGCTGCTGCGCGAAGACGGCGGCGGCGAGGCGCGGCTGGCCGCCTACGTGACGGCGGCGCCCGGGCAGCCGGCGCCGGACGTCGCCGAGCTGCGCGCGCACCTGGCGCGGAGCCTGCCGGACTACATGGTGCCGGCCGGTTTCCTGGTGGTGGAGGCGCTGCCGCTCACCGCGACCGGCAAGCTCGACCGGCGGACCCTGGCGGCGACGGCGCCGCCGCCCAGGTGGGGCGTCGAGGCGGCGGCGCCCGATGCGGCCGGCGCGGCGCTCTCGCCGGTGGCGGAAATCGTCTGCGGCATCTTCGCCGAGGTGCTCAAGCGCGAGCACGTGGCGCCCGCAGACGGCTTCTTCGACCTGGGCGGCCATTCGCTGCTGGCGCTGCAGGTGGTGTCGCGGGTCCGCCAGTCGCTGGGCGTCGAGCTGCCGCTGGCGAGCCTGTTCGAGCTGGGCACCGCCGCGGCGGTGGCCGGCGAGGTGGAGCTTTTGCGGCGCGCCGAAGACGGCGCGGGGGCGGCGACCGAGGCGCCGCCCATCGTGCCGGTGCCGCGCGGCGCGGAGCTGCCGCTGTCGTTTGCCCAGCAGCGGCTGTGGTTCCTCGACCAGATGGCCCCCGGCGGCGCCGCCTACAACGTGCCGGTGGCGATGCAGCTGCTGGGCGACCTGGCGCCCGACCGGCTGGCGCGGTCGTTCGCCGCGGTGGTCGCCCGCCACGAGGTGCTGCGCACCACCTTCGCGGCGCGCGGCGGCGAGCCGGTGCAGGTCGTCGCCGCGGCGGCGTGCCCGCGGCTGCCGGTCGTCGACCTGGCGGCGCTGCCGCCGCCGGCGCGGCAGGCCGAGGCCGATCGGCTGGCGGCGGCCGAAGGACGGCGGCCGTTCGACCTGGAGCGCGGCCCGCTGCTGCGTCTGGCGCTGCTGCGCCGGGCGCCGCAGGATCACCTGCTGCTGCTGACGCTGCACCACATCGCGGCGGACGGCTGGTCGGTGGCGATCCTGGTGCGCGAGCTGGTGGCGCTGTACGGAGGCTTGTCGCGTCCGGCGGCGCCCGCCGAGCCTGCTGCCCAGCTCACCCCGGACCCGGCGCCGGTCTTGCCGCCGCTGCCCATCCAGTACGCCGACTTCGCGGTGTGGCAGCGCCGCTGGCTGTCGGGCGAGGTGCTCGCCGGGCAGCTCGCCTGGTGGCGCGCGCGGCTGGCCGGCGCGCCGCGTCTGCTGGCGCTGCCGGTCGATCGGCCGTACCCGGCGACCCCCTCGCACCGCGGCGGCGTGGTGCCGGTGGCGCTGCCTGCCGGCGTGGCGGGGGACGTCGGCGCGCTGGTCCGGCGCCAGGGCGCGACGCTGTTCATGACCTTGCTGGCCGCCTTCGGCGCCCTGCTGAGCCGCCTGACGGATCAGCAGGATCTGCTGATCGGCGCGCCGGTCGCCAACCGCAACCGCCGCGAAACCGAAGACCTGGTCGGCTTCTTCGTCAACACCCTGGTGCTGCGTCTGGACGGCAGCGGCGAGCCCACCTTCGAGGAGCTGCTGGCGCGGGTGCGCCACGAAGCGCTGGGCGCCTTTTCGCACCAGGACCTGCCGTTCGAGCGGCTGGTCGAAGAGCTGGCGGTGGAGCGCGACCTGCGCATCGCGCCGCTGGTCCAGGCGACGTTCAGCCTGCAGAACCTGCCGGCCGCCCGCTTCGACCTGCCGGGCCTGCGCGTGCAGCGTCTGCCGCCACCCGGCGGCGGCGCCAAGTTCGATCTGCAGCTGACCCTGGTGGAGACCGCGGCGGGGCTGGCGGGCGCCCTGGACTTTAGTGCCGACCTGTTCGACGCCGCCACCGCTCGCCGGCTGGCCGGGCAGTTCGGCACCCTGCTCGCGGCTGCCGCGGCGGCGCCCGCAACGGCGCTGGGCGACCTGCCGCTGCTGTCCGCGGCCGAGCGTTGGCAGCTGACCGGCGAGTGGAACGACGCGCGCCCGGTTACGGCGCCCGCCAGCACGGTGCACGAGCTGTTCGCGGCCCAGGCGGCGGCAGCGCCCGACGCGGTGGCGGTGGTGATCGACGACGCCTGCCTGAGCTACGGCGCGCTCGCCGCCGCGGCGCGGCGCCTGGCGGGTGCGCTGATCGCGGCGGGGGTGCGGGCGGAGGAGCGGGTGGGGCTCTACGCCGAACGGTCGCCGCACACGATCGCCGCAATGTTGGGCATCCTGGCCGCCGGCGCGGCCTACCTGCCGATCGATCCGGCCTATCCCGACGAGCGGCTGCGCCACATGCTCGACGACGGCGGCGTGCGGGTGGCGCTGGCCTCCGGCCAGGCGCTGGCCGAGCGGCTGAGCGCGATCGCGGCGCCGGCTGCGGCGGCGGGGGCGTTGCCGGCGCCGGCGGTGCGCTGGATCGACCTGGACGCCGCGGCGTATCCGGGGGCGCGTCCGGGAGCCGGCGGCGACGCTCGGACGGGAGTGGCCGTCGCGCCCGAGCAGCTGGCCTACGTGATCTATACCTCGGGCTCGACCGGCCGACCGAAGGGCGTCTGTGTCACCCACGCCAACGTCGTGCGCCTGCTGCGCACCGCCGCCCACCATTTCGACTTCGGGCCGCAGGACACCTGGACGCTGTTTCATTCGCCCGGCTTCGACTTCTCGGTGTGGGAGATCTGGGGGGCGCTGGCGCACGGCGGCAGGTTGGTGGTGGTGCCCTATTGGGTGAGCCGCCAGCCGGACGCGACGCGCGCCCTGCTGGTGCGGCAGGGCGTGACGGTGCTCAATCAGACGCCGTCGGCGTTCGGCGCCTTGATCGAGGCGGATGCGGAGGCTGGCGGTGGCGATGGCGGCGGCGGCGGTGTTGGCGGCGATGGCGGCGGTGGCGGCGTCGGCGACGGGCTCGTGCTGCGCTGGGTGATCTTCGGCGGCGAAGCGCTCGACCTGCGGCGCCTGGCGCCGTGGTGGGAGCGCCACGGCGACCGGCGGCCGCGCCTGGTCAACATGTACGGCATCACCGAGACGACGGTGCACGTCACGTTCCGCGCCGTGGCCGCCGACGACGGCCCCGGCACCGGGTCCGCCCCCGCCAACATCGCGCCCGGCGCGGCGAGCCCCCTGGGTGTCGCCCTGCCGGACCTGACGCTCTACCTGCTCGACCGCGAGCTGCAGCCGGTGCCGCTGGGCGTTGCCGGCGAGATCTGCGTCGGCGGCGACGGCCTGGCGCGCGGCTACCTGGGACGCCCGGACCTGACCGCGCGGCGCTTCGTGCCCGACCCGTTCGGGCGCCAGCCGGGGGCGCGCCTCTACCGCTCGGGCGACCTGGGGCGGCATCGGCCGTACGGCGAGGTCGAATATCGCGGCCGCGTCGATCACCAGGTGAAGCTGCGCGGCTTCCGCATCGAGCTGGGCGAGATCGAAACTGTGCTCGCCGCGCATCCCCAGGTGGCGGCAGCGGCGGTGGTGCTGCGCGAAAAGGCCGACGGCGAGCGCCAGCTGGTCGCCTACCTGACCGCGCCGGCGGGGCAGCCGGCAGCGGACCTGACGGATCTGCGCGCGCACCTGGCGCAGCGGCTGCCGGACCACATGGTGCCGGCGGCCTACGTCACCCTGGCGGCGCTGCCGCTGACCACCGGCGGCAAGGTGGACCGGCGGGCGCTGGCGCCGGAAGCGTCGCTCGCCGGGAGCGGTGGGCAGTCGCCGCCGGCGACGCTTGCGACGGCGGCAAGGTTGGCGACGGCGGGCCGGCCGGCCGCCGCGAAGGCGCTGGTCGAGATCGTGGCGGGCATCCTTGCCGCGGTGCTCAAGCGCGAACGGGTGGCGCCCCACGACAGCTTCTTCGACCTGGGCGGCCATTCGCTGCTGGCGGTGCAGGTGGTGTCGCGGTTGCGGCAGACGCTGGGCGTCGAGCTGCCGCTGCCCAGCCTGTTCGCGCTGCGCACCGCCGCGGCGCTGGCCGGCGAGGTCGAGCGCCTGCGCCAGCGCGGCGGCGACGCGCCGCCCATCCTGCCGGTGCCGCGCCGGGGGCCGCTGCCGCTGTCGTTCGCCCAGCAGCGGCTGTGGTTCCTCGACCAGCTGGCGCCCGGCACCGCCACCTACAACATCCCGGCCGCGGTGCGGCTGGCCGGCCAACTGTCGGTCGGCGGCCTGGCGCACGCCTTCGCCGCCCTGGTGGCGCGCCACGAGGTGCTGCGCACGACGATCGTCGCCGCGGGCGGCGAGCCGGTGCAGGTGGTCGAGAGCGCGGCGCGGACCGGCTTGCCGCTGCTCGACCTGACGGCGCTGCCGGCGGCGGCGGCGCAGCGCGAAGCGGCGCGCCTGGCGGTGGCGGCGGCGCGGCGCCCGTTCGACCTGGCGGCGGGTCCGGTGCTGCGCCTGGCTCTGCTGCGCCTGGCGCCGCGCGAGCATTTGCTGCTGCTGACCATCCATCACGTCGCCGCCGACGGCTGGTCGGTGGGGGTGCTGGTGCGCGAGCTCGCGGCGCTCTACGCCGGCGCGCCGCTGCCGGCGCTGGCGATCCAATACGGCGACTTCGCGGTGTGGCAGCGCACCTGGCTGGCGGGGACGGTGCTCGCGGCGCAGCTCGACTGGTGGCGCGGGCGGCTGGCGGGCGCGCCGCGCCTGCTGGAGGTGCCCGCCGACCGGCCGCGCCCCGCGCTGCCCAGCCATCGCGGCGGCGTGGTGCCGCTGGCGCTGCCCGCGGAGCTGGGCCCGGAGCTTGCCGCGCTGGCGCGGCGCCAGGGCATGACGCTGTTCATGGTCCTGCTGGCGGCGTACGGCGCGCTGCTCGGGCGGCTGGCGAACCAGGAAGACCTGCTGGTGGGCACGCCGGTCGCCAATCGCAACCGGCGCGAAACCGAAGACCTGATCGGCTTCTTCGTCAACACCCTGGTGCTGCGCGTCGACGGCCGCGGCGAGCCCACCTTCCAGCAGCTGCTCGAACGGGTGCGGCAGGAGGCGCTGGGCGCCTTCTCGCACCAGGACCTGCCGTTCGAGCGCCTGGTCGAGGAGCTGGGGGTGGACCGCGACCTGCGCGCGTCGCCGCTGTTCCAGGTGGCGTTCGTGCTGCAGAACGTGCCGGCCGCGGCGATCGACCTGCCGGGGCTGCGGGTCGAGCCGCAGCGGTCGCCCGAGGGCGGCGCCAAGTTCGACCTGTCGCTGACCATGGAGGAGACCGCCGCGGGGCTGGTCGGCGCGATCGAATACAGCGCCGACCTGTTCGATCGCGTCACGGTGCGGCGGCTCGCCGGGCACTTCGGCGCTCTCCTGGCCGGCGCCGCCGCGGCGCCGCGCACCCCTCTCCAGGAGCTGCCGCTGCTGCTCCCGAGCGAGCGCTGGCAGCTGCTGGGGGAGTGGAACGACACGCGCGACCTGGCGGGTGGCGGCGGCGAGGCGGCGCCGCTCCTGGTGCACCAGCTGGTGGCGCTGCACGCGGCGCGGGCGCCGCTGGCGCCGGCGGTCGGCGGCGGCGGCGAGCCCGACCTGACGTACGGTGAGCTGGATGCCCGGGCGAACCGCCTGGCGGCGCGGTTGCAGGCGCTGGGCGTCGGTCCGGAGGTGCGCGTGGCGGTCTGCGCCGGCCGCACGCCGGCGGGGGTGACGGGGCTGCTGGCGGTGCTCAAGGCCGGCGGCGGCTACGTGCCGCTCGACCCGGCGTCGCCGGAGGAGCGCCTGGCCTTCCAGCTGGCCGACGCGGCGGCGCCGGTGGTGCTGGTCGAGGAACGCTTCCGCGACCGCCTGCCGCCGTGCGGCGCGGCGATCGTCGGCCTGGACGCGGCGGCGGGGGCCGGCGCGGATTGCGCCGCGCCGCAGGCCGGCGTCGGGCTGGACAACCTGGCGTACGTGATCTACACCTCCGGCTCGACCGGCCGCCCCAAAGGCGTCGAGATCCCGCATCGCGGCCTGCTCAACCTGGTGCGCTGGCACCAGCGGCGCCATGAGGTCGGCGCCGCCGACCGGGCGACGTACACGTCGAGCCCGGCGTTCGACGCCTCGGTGTGGGAGCTATGGCCGTTCCTGGCGGCGGGCGCCAGCGTGCACATCCCGGACGACGAGACGCGGTTGTCGGCGCCCGGCCTGCTGGCCTGGTGGGCGGCGCAGCGCATCAGTCTGGCGTTCCTGGTCACGCCGATCGCCGAAGCGGTGCTGGAAGAGGCGGCGAGGGCCGAGCCGCCGCTGACCGCCCTGCGGGCGGTGCATGTCGCGGGCGATCGCCTGCGCCGGCGTCCGGCCGCGGGCTCGCGGCTGCGGCTGGTCAACCACTACGGGCCGTCGGAATACTCGGTGTGCTCGACCGCCGGCCTGGTGGCGCCGGCGGCGGTGGCGGCGGCGGTGCCGGCGGCGACGCCGGTCGCGGCGGCGGAGCGCCTGCCGGCGATCGGCCGGCCGATCGCCAACACCGCGGTCTACGTCCTGGACCGCTGGGGCGAACCGGTGCCGGTGGGGGCCTACGGCGAGCTGTGCGTGGCGGGAGCGGGCCTGGCGCGCGGCTACCTGGGGCGCGCGGCGCTGACCGGGGAGAGGTTCGTGCCGGACCCTTGGAGCGGCGCTTTCGGCGCGCGCATGTATCGGACCGGCGACCTGGTGCGGCGGCTGGCGGACGGCGACATCGATTTTGCGGGCCGCATCGATCACCAGGTGAAGATCCGCGGCTACCGCATCGAGCTGGGAGAGATCGAGGCGGTGCTGGCGGCGCTGCCGGGCGTGGCGGCGGCGGCCGCGGCGGTGCGCGGCGCCGGAGGCGGAGCGGGCCAGGCCGCGGCGGCCGGCGGCGACGAGGACCTGCGGCTGGTCGCCTGGGTGGTGCCGGCGGTGAGGACGGCTGCGGCGGCAGCCGACGGTGCCGGCGACGCCGCCGGCGGGAGGCAGGACGCCGACGCCGGCGGTGCGACCGGCGTGAGCGATGCGGCCGGCCTGGCCCGCGCCGCGGCGCCAACCGCCGAGGCGCTGCGGCGCGGGCTCGCCGAGCGCCTGCCCGCGTACATGGTGCCGGGCGACGTGGTGTTTCTGGATCGGCTGCCGCTCAACTCCAGCGGCAAGGTCGATCGCCAGGCGCTGCCGGCGCCGGCGGCGTGGGCCGCCAATGCCGCCAATGCCGCCCACATCGCCGGCCTCGCCGAAGCGTCGGGCTTCGTCGCCGCCGACTTCGTCGAGGAGCAGCTGGCGGCGTGCTGGAGCGAGGTGCTGGGCGCGCCGCCGGCCGGCCACGACGAAAGCTTCTTTGCCGCCGGCGGTCACTCGCTGCTGGCGACCCGCCTGGTGTCGCGGCTGCGCCAGCGGCTGAGCGTCGAGCTGAGCGTGCAGGCGGTGTTCGAGGCGCCGTCGCCGCGCGCTCTGGCCGCCCGCCTGCGGCAGCTGCGCGGCGCCGCCGATCCGCTGGCCCCGCTGCCGGCGCTGCCGCTGCTCGCCGCCGGCGAGGCGCCGCCCATCCTGCCCGCGCCGCGGCAGGGTTCGTCGCTGCCGCTGTCGTTCGCCCAGCTGCGGCTGTGGTTTTTCGACCAGCTGGTGCCCGGCAGCGGCATCTACAACGTGCCGGCGGCGGTGCGGCTGAGCGGCGCGCTGTCGGTTGCCAGGCTGGCGCGCGGCTTCGCCGCCGTGGTGCGCCGCCACGAGGTGCTGCGCACCACGATCGCGACCGCCGGCGGCGAGCCGGTGCAGATCGTCGCCGGCGTTGCCAGCGGCGCAGCGGCGCCCCTGCCGGTGTTCGACCTGACGGCGCTGCCGCCGGCGGTGCGGCAGGCCGAAGTGCTTCGGCTGACGGCGAGCGAGGCGCGGCGGCCGTTCGACCTGGCGGTGGGGCCGGTGTCGCGCCAGGTCCTGCTGCGCCTGGCGCCGGAGGAGCACCTGCTGCTGCTGATCCTGCACCACATCGCCGCCGACGCCTGGTCGGTGGGTCTGCTGGTCAAGGAGCTGGTGGCGCACTATCGCGGCGGCGCCGCTGCCGACGTCGCCGCCGCCGATGCCGGCGTCGCCGACACCGCGCTGCCGCCGCTGCCCATCCAGTATGCGGATTTTGCCGTGTGGCAGCGCCGCTGGCTGCAGGGGGCCGTCCTGGCGGAGCAGCTGGCCTGGTGGCGCGGCCGCCTGGAGGGCGCGCCGCGGCTGCTGGCGCTGCCCACCGACCGGCCGCGGCCGGCGCTGCCCAGCCACCGCGGCGCCGTGGTGCTGATGGCGGTGCCGCAGGCGCTGGCGCGGGACCTGGAAGCGCTCGGCCGGCGCCAGGGTGTGACGCTGTTCATGACGCTGCTGGCCGCGTTCGGCGCGGTGGTCGGCCGCCTGGCCAACCAGCAGGACCTGCTGGTGGGAACGCCGGTCGCCAACCGCAACCGGGTCGAAACCGAAGAGCTGATCGGCTGCTTCGTCAACACCCTGGTGCTGCGTCTGGACGGCCGCGGCAATCCGACGTTTCAGCGGCTGCTCGACCGCGTGCGCGACGAAGCGCTGGGTGCGTTCGGCCACCAGGACCTGCCGTTCGAGCGCCTGGTCGAGGACCTGGAAGGGGAGCGCGACCTGCGCGTCACGCCGCTGTTCCAGGTCGTCTTTTCGCTGCAGAACACGCCCATGTCCCGGGTGGAGCTGCCCGGTCTGCGCGTCGAGCCGCGGCCGCTGCCGGAAGGGCAGTCCAAGTTCGATCTCACGCTGACCATGGAGGAGACCGTGGCGGGCCTGGTCGGCAGCCTCGAATACAGCACCGACCTGTTCGACCGCGCGACGGTGCGGCGGCTGGTCGGGCACTTCGGGACGCTGCTCGCCGCCGCGGCGGCGGCGCCGGGGACGGCGCTGGACCTGCTGCCGCTGCTTTCCGCGCGCGAGCGCTGGCAGGTGCTGGGGGAGTGGAACGACACGCGCCAGGAGCCGCCCGCGGACGGCGCCGCGGCGGCGCTCCTGGTGCACGAGCGGGTGGCGCTGCAGGCGGCGCGGGCGCCCTGGGCGCTGGCGGTCGGCGGTGGCGAGGGTGGCGGCGGTGGCGACCTGACCTACGGCGAGCTCGACGCCAGGGCCGGCCGGCTGGCGGCGCGCCTGCGGGCGCTGGGGGTGGGGCCCGAGGTGCGGGTGGCGGTGTGCGCCGGCCGCACGCCGGCGCGGGTGGCGGGCCTGCTGGCGGTGCTCAAGGCGGGGGGCGCCTACGTGCCGCTCGATCCCGCCTATCCGGCCGAGCGCCTGGCGTTCCAGCTGGCCGACGCGGCGGCGCCGGTGGTGCTGGTCGAGGAGCGCTTCCGCGACCGCCTGCCGCCTGCCGGCGCGGTGGTCGTCGGCCTGGAATCGGCGCTGGACGATGCGGCGGTCGGAGAGGCGGACCCGCACTACGCCGGGGGGCCGGCTCCTGTCGGCCTGGACAACCTGGCGTACGTGATCTACACGTCGGGCTCGACCGGGCAGCCGAAAGGCATCGAGATCCCGCACCGCGGCCTGCTCAACCTGGTCTTGTGGCACCAGCGGCGCTACGCGGTGGGTGCCGCGGACCGGGCGACGCAGCTGGCCAGCCCGGCCTTCGACGCCTCGGTGTGGGAGCTGTGGCCCTACCTGGCGGCGGGTGCCAGCGTCCACATCCCGGACGAAGAGACGCGGCTGTCGGCGCGCGCCCTGCCGGGCTGGTGGGCGGCGCAACGCATCACCCTGTCGTTCCTGGTGACGCCGCTCGCCGAAGCGGTGCTGGAAGAGGCGATGGCGGCGGCTGCCGGGGCCGCGGCGCCAGGGGTCGCGGCGGCGCCGGTGGCGCCGGCAGGCAACCCGCGGGCGCTGCTCACCGGCGGCGACCGTCTGCGCTGGCGCCCGGCGGCGGGCGCCGGGCTGCGCCTGGTCAACCACTACGGGCCTTCGGAATACTCGGTGGTGGCGAGCGCCGGCGAGGTGGCGCCGGCGGATGCGGACGCCGCCGGGCGCCTGCCGGCGATCGGCCGGCCGGTCGCCAACACCGCGATCTACATCCTGGATCCCGGCGGGGCGCCGGCGCCGGCGGGGGTTTACGGCGAGCTGTGCGTGGCGGGGGCGGGCCTGGCGCGCGGCTACCTGGGGCGCCCGGCGATGACCGCCGAGCGCTTCGTGCCGGACCCCTGGAGCGGCGCTCCCGGCGCCCGCCTGTATCGCACCGGCGACCTGGCGCGGCGGCTGGCCGATGGCGAGCTGGAGTTTGCCGGCCGGATCGATCACCAGGTGAAGATCCGCGGCTTCCGCATCGAGCTGGGGGAGATCGAGGCGGTGCTGGCGGGGCTGCCGGGCGTCGCGGCGGCGGCTGTGGTGGTGGTGGGCGGCGGCGGCTCCGGGCAGCAGGCGCCGCCGGATGGCGGCGCGGACCGCCGGCTGGTCGCCTACGTCGTGCCGGCGGCCACGACGGCGGCGCCGGCCGCCGAGGCGGTTCGGCTCGGGCTTGCCGCGCGGCTGCCTGAGCACATGGTGCCGGCCGAGTTCGTCTTTCTGGATCAGTTGCCGCGGAGCCCCAGCGGCAAGGTCGACCGCCGGGCGCTGCCGGTGCCGCCGGCGTGGGACGCCGCGCCGGCCGCGGCGGGCGGCTTCACCGCCGAGGACGCGGTCGAGGAGCTGCTGGCGGCGTGCTGGCGGGAGCTGCTGGGGCGACCGCCGGGCGGGCGCGACGAGAGCTTCTTTGCCGCCGGCGGCCACTCGCTGCTGGCCACGCGCCTGGTGTCGCGCCTGCGCCAGCGGCTGGGCATCGAGGTGCCGCTCCAGGCGGTGTTCGAAGCGCCGTCGCCGGGGGCGCTGGCAGCGCGCGTGCGCCAGCTGCAGGCGGCCGCCGGGGTGGCGGTGGGGGACGTGGGCAGCCTGGCGGCGGGAGAGCCGGCGGGGGGGGCGGCGGACCGCCTGCCGCCGCTGGTGCGCCAGCCGGACGGCGACGGGGCGGAGCTGCCGCTGTCGTATTCGCAGCAGCGGCTGTGGTTCCTCGACCAGCTGGCGCCCGGCAGCACCGCCTACAACATGTGCGGCGCCCTGCGGCTGCGCGGCACGCTGGGTGCCGCCGAGCGGCACACGCTGCGGCGGGCGCTGGCCGCGATCGTCGATCGCCACCAGGTCCTGCGCACGGTGTATCCGGTGATCGCCGGCAAGCCCTCCCAGGTGGTGCGCCGCGACTTCGTGCTGGACCTGCCGCTGCTGGACCTGGCGGCGCTCGGCGACGGGGCGCTCCACGAAGGCCGGCGGGTGGGGGCCGCCATCTTCGAGCGGCCGTTCGACCTGGCGGCGGGACCTCTGCTGCGGGCGGCGCTGGTGGTCGTGGGGCCGGCCGACCACCTGCTCACCGTGACAATGCATCACATCGTCGCCGACGGCTGGTCGATCGACATCCTGGTGCGCGAGCTGGCGATCCACTACGCGGCCTTCGCCGCCGGGCGCGCCGCCCCGCTGCCGCCGCTGCCGTTGCAGTATTCCGACTATGCGCGCTGGCAGCACGGCGAACAGGTGGGGCGGCTGCTCGCGGCGCAGCTGGCCTACTGGCGCCAGGCGCTGGCCGGCGCCCCGGCGCAGCTGGCGCTGCCCGCCGACCGGGCGCGCCCGGCGGTGCAGAGCTCCCGCGGCGGCTCGGTGGGGCTGGCGCTGCCGGCGGGGGTCGCGGCCGGCCTGCACCGCCTGGGCCAGCTGCAGGGAGCGACGCTCTTCATGACGCTGCTGGCCAGCTTCGACCTGCTGCTCTATCGCGCCAGCGGCCAGGACGACGTGGTGGTGGGGACGCCGATCGCCAACCGCGAGCGCATCGAGATCGAGGGGCTGATCGGCTGCTTCGTCAACACCCTGGCGCTGCGCGGCGACCTCGCCGGCCGGCCGTCCTTCGCCACGCTGCTGGGGCGGGTGCGGCAGACCAGCCTGGCGGCGTATGCGCACCAGGACCTCCCCTTCGAGCAGCTGGTGGAGGCGCTGGCGCCGCAGCGCGACCTGGGCTCGACGCCGCTGTTCCAGGTGATGCTGGTGCTGCAGAACTTCGCCGGCGGCCTTGCCGGCGCCGCCGGCGGCCGGCTGGGAAGCCCGGACGTGGGCCTGTCGCTGGAGCCGTTCGCGGTGGCCCAATCGGCCGCCAAGTTCGACCTCACCCTGGGCGTGGCGGACCTGCCGCAGGGCATGGTGGCGGAGCTCATCTTCAACCGCGACCTCTTCGAGCCGGCCACCGCCGCGCGATTGATGGGCCAGTGGCGGACCCTGCTGGAAGCCATCGCGGCTCTGGCCGCCGGTGTCGGCGACGCACCGGGTGCCGCTGCGATCGAGGACCTGCCGTGGTTCGGCGCCGCCGAGCGCCAGCAGCTGCTGGAGTGGAACGACACCGCGGCGGCGTACCCGCAGGGTCAGTGCCTGCACGAGCTGATCGAAGAGCAGGCGCGGCGGACGCCGGACGCGCCGGCGGTCGCGGCGGACGGCGGCGACAGCTTGAGCTACGGCGCCCTGGACGCGCGGGCCGGCCAGCTGGCCTGGACCCTGCGCGGGTTGGGGGTGGGGCCGGAGACGGTGGTGGCGATCGCCGTCGAACGCTCGACCGCGATGATGGTTGGGCTGCTGGCGATCCTCAAGGCGGGCGGCGCCTACCTGCCGCTCGACCCCGACTACCCGGCCGACCGCCTGCGCTTCATGCTCGACGATGCGCGGGCGCCGGTGCTGCTCACCCAGCGCCACCTGGCGGCGCGGCTGGGCGAGCCCGCGGCGGCGGTGCTCTACCTGGACGACCCGCAGGCGCCCTGGCTCCGGGCGACGCGGGCGACCATGGCAGCAGCAGCAGCCGGCGGGGACACGGCGGCCGGCGGCTGCGGAGTGACGGCGGACAACCTGGCGTACGTGATCTACACGTCGGGCTCGACGGGTCGTCCGAAGGGGACGATGAACAGCCATCGCGGCATCGTCAACCGTCTGCTGTGGATGCAGCAGCGCTACGGCCTGGTGGCGGCGGACCGGGTGCTGCAAAAGACGCCGGCGAGCTTCGACGTTTCGGTGTGGGAGCTGTTCTGGCCGCTGGTGACGGGCGCGTGCGTGGTGATGGCGCGTCCGGGCGGCCACCGCGACAGCGACTACCTGTTGCAGGCGGTCGCGGACGAGCGCATCACGACGCTGCATTTCGTGCCGTCGATGCTGCGGGCGTTTCTCGACTACGCGCAGACGTCGCCGGGGAGCGCGGCGTCGCTGCGCTCCCTGCGGCAGGTGATGGCGAGCGGCGAGGCGCTGCCGTACGACCTGCAGCAGCGGTACGCGTCGGTGGTCGCGGCGCCGCTGCACAATCTGTACGGTCCGACGGAAGCGGCGGTGGACGTGACGCATTGGACGACCGATCCGGGCGGGTCGCGGCGGCTGGTGCCGATCGGCCGTCCGGTGGGCAACACGCAAATCCACCTGCTGGACCGGCAGGGCGACGCGGTGCCGATGGGGGTGGCGGGGGAGCTCTACATCGGCGGCGTGCAGGTGGGGCGCGGCTACCTGGGGCGGCCGGAGCTGACGGCGGAGCGCTTCGTGCCGGACGGCTTCGCGCGCGGCGCTGGGGAGGCGGGGGGGCGGTTGTACCGCACCGGCGACGTGGCGCGGTACCTGGCGGATGGGGCGATCGACTATCTGGGGCGGGCGGATTTCCAGGTCAAGATCCGGGGCTTCCGCATCGAGCTGGGGGAGATCGAGGCGGCGCTGGCGGCGTTGCCGGGGGTGCAGGCGGCGGCGGTCGTGGTGCGCAAGGTGGCGCTCGGCAGCGTGCCGCCGCCAGCCGCGCCTGGCGCGGCGAACGCCGCGACGGCGGCAGCCGTCCCCGCCACGGCATCGGTGGCGATCTCGGCGGCAACGGCGTCAGGGGCGGCCGCGGCCGGCGGTGGCAGCGACCCGCGGCTGGTCGCCTGCGTGGTGCCGCGGCAGGGGGCCAGTTTGGCAGCCGCCGGCTTGCGCCAGGGGCTGGGCGAGCGGCTGCCCGAGCACATGGTGCCGGGCGAAGTGGTGCTGCTCGACAGCCTGCCGCTCACTCCCAGCGGCAAGCTGGACCGGCAGGCGCTGGCGGCGGTGTCAGGCTTGGCAGGGGGGGCGGCGCCGGGGAGCGGCGGCGACGGCGGTGCGCAGGACGCGGCGGCGGCCGCCGGGTTTGCCGCCGGAGATGCGGTCGAAGAGATGCTGGCGGCATGCTGGGCCGAATTGCTGGGGCGGCCGCCGGCGCGGCGCGACCAGAGCTTCTTCGACGCCGGCGGCCATTCGCTGCTCGCCACCCAATTGGTGGCGCACCTGCGGCAGAGCCTGGGCGTCGAGCTGACCCTGCGCATGATGTTCGAGGCGCCGGCCTTCGCGGCGCTGGCGGCGCGGCTGCGCGCGCTGTTGCGCGAAGGGTCTGCCGCCAGCCTGCCGCCGCTCGCGCGCGTCGCCGGCCGCGGCGGCGACCTGCCGCTGTCGTTTGCCCAGCAGCGGCTGTGGTTTCTGGACCAGCTGGAGCCGGGCAGCCCGCTGTACAGCATGCCGTTCGCGCTGGTCCTGGAAGGCGACCTGGCGCCGGCGGTGCTCGGCCGCAGCCTGGGCGAGATCGTGCAGCGGCACGAGACGCTGCGCACGGTGTTCCGTGCCGGCGCCCTGGCGCCGCGGCAGGTGATCCTGCCGGCCGCCGGCGGCTTCAGCGTGCCTCTGGTGGACCTGGCTGGCCTGCCCGAGGCGGCGCGCGAGCGGCTGACCGCCCAGCTGGTCGCCGCCGAAGCGGCGCGCCCGTTCGACCTGGCGCGCGGGCCGGTGCTGCGCGCCACGCTGCTGCGCCTGGCGCCGGCGCGACACGTGGCGCTGATGAACATGCATCACATCGTCAGCGACGGCTGGTCGATGGGCGTCCTGGTGAGCGATCTCGGCGCGACCTACCGCGCCTTCGCCGCCGGGCAGCCTTCGCCGCTGCCTGAGCTGCCGGTGCAGTACGGCGATTTCACGCTGTGGCAGCGGGGGTGGCTGGACGGCCAGGTGGTCGAGCGCGAGCTGGGCTTCTGGCGCGAGCAGCTGCGCGGCGTGCCGCCGCTGCTGGCGCTGCCGCTCGACCGGCCGCGGCCGGCGGCGGCGACGACGCGCGGCGCGATCCGCGGCATGGCGCTGCCGGCGGGCTGGGGCGACACGCTGGCCCGCTTGAGCCGCGCGCAGGGCGCGACGCGCTTCATGGGCCTGCTGGCGGGGCTGGCCGGGCTGCTCTGCCGCTACAGCGGTCAGGATCGGCTGGCGGTCGGCAGCCCCATCGCCGGACGCCACCACGTCGAGCTGGAGCCGCTGATCGGCTTCTTTGCCAACACGCTGGTCCTGGCGGCCGACCTGCGCGGCGGCCCCAGCCTGGGCGAGCTGCTGCGGCGGCTGCGGGAAACGTGCATCGAGGCCTATGCCCACCAGGATCTGCCGTTCGAAAAGCTGGTCGAAGAGCTGGCGCCGGAGCGCAGCCTGGCGCATTCGCCGCTCTTCCAGGTGCTGCTGGTGGTGCAGAACGCCCCGGCGCGGGCGATCGAGCTGCCGGGCCTGCGCCTGCGGCCGCTGCCGCCGCAGGTGACGACCGCCAAGTTCGACCTGACGCTGACGTTCGAAGAATCGACCGGCGAGCTGACCGGATCGCTGCAGTACAACACCGACCTGTTCGACGGCGCGACCATGGACCGGCTGAGCGCGCACCTGACGGCGCTGCTGGCGGCGGGCGCGGCGGACCCCGAGCGGCGGCTGGCCGAGCTGCCGCTGCTCTCCGCCGCCGAACGCCACCAGGTGGAGGAGTGGAACGACACCGCGGCGCCCATCGGCTTCGCCGCGCTGCACCAGCTGTTCGAAGCGCAGGCGGCGCGCACGCCGGGGGCGGTGGCGGTGGAGCTGGGCGACCGGCAGCTGACCTATGGCGAGCTGGACCGGCGGGCGGACGCGCTGGCGGCGGTGCTGGTTGGGCGCGGCGTCGGTCCCGACGTGCCGGTGGCGATCTGCCTGGCGCCGTCGTTCGCCATGGTGGTGGCGGTCCTGGCGGTGCTCAAGGCGGGTGGCGCCTACCTGCCGCTCGACCCGTCCTATCCGCGCGAACGGCTGCGCGCCATGCTGGAAGACGGCAGGCCGCCGGTGCTGCTGAGCGAGCGCGACCTGCTCGACCGGCTGCCCGCGGAGGCGACGCCGGCGTCGGTGCTGTGTCTGGCGGAGATGCCGGAGCTGGCGGACCTGGCCGGCGGTATGGAAGCGGGGGCGCCGGTGGCGCGGGTGTCGGGCGGCGCGACGCTCGCAACGGCGGACAACCTGGGGTACGTGATCTACACGTCGGGTTCGACCGGGCGGCCGAAGGGGATCGGTCTGCCGCACGGCGCGCTGGTCAACCTGATCGTGTGGCACCTGGAGACGCTGCTGTGCGGCGTGCGCACGCTGCAGTTCGCGTCGTTGAGCTTCGACGCCAGCTGCCACGAGATGTTCGCCTGCTGGGCGTCGGGGGGGACGCTGGTGCTGATCCCCGAGAGCCTGCGGCGCGACGCGCGGGCGCTGGCGCGGTTCTTCGTCACGGCGCGGATCGACAAGGCGATCCTGCCGGTGCTGATGCTGCAGCAGCTGGCGGAGATCTACGCCGAGCCGGGCGCCTCGCTGCCGGTGTGGCGGGAGATGACGACGACCGGCGAGCAGATGCAGATCAGCCCGGCGGTCATCGACCTGTTCGAGCGGCTGCCCGGATGCCGGCTGCACAACCACTACGGTCCCTCGGAGAGCCACGTGGTGACGGCGTACAGCCTGGGCAGCGAGCCGCGCGGCTGGGTGTCGCATCCGCCGGTCGGCAAGCCGCTGCCCAACTGCCGCCTGGAGCTGCTGGGTCCCGGGCTGGAGCGGGTGCCGCAGGGGGTGCCGGGCGAGCTGTACATCGGCGGCGTGTGCCTGGCGCGAGGGTACCTGGGCCGTCCGGAGCTGACGGCGGAGCGGTTCGTGCCGGACGGCTGGAGCCGGGTGCCGGGGGAGCGGCTGTACAGGACCGGGGACCTGTCGCGCTACCGGGCGGGCGGCGACGTCGAGTATCTGGGCCGCCTGGACCACCAGGTGAAGGTGCGCGGGTTCCGCGTCGAGCCGGCGGAGGTGGAGGCGGCGCTGGGAGCGCACCCGGCGCTGGTGGAGACGGTGGTGGTGGCGCTGGACGCGCCGGAGGGCGGCAAGCGGCTGGTGGCCTACATGGTGGGCCAGCCGGGCGGCGGCGACCGTCCGGGGGCGGGGGAGCTGCGCGCCTGGCTGGGCGAGCGGCTGCCGCACTACATGGTGCCGGCGGCGTTCGTGTGGCTGGAGCAGCTGCCGCTGTCGCCCAACGGCAAGGTGGACCGCAAGGCGCTGCCGCAGCCCGAAGCGTCGCGGTCGGTGGCGGGAGCGGCGTACCGGGCGCCGGAGTCGCCGGCCGAGCAGCTGGTGGCGTCGTATTACGCGGAGCTGCTGGGGGTCGACCGGGTGGGCCTGGACGACGACTTTTTCACCTTGGGCGGGCATTCGCTGCTGGCGACGCGGCTGGTGTCGCGGCTGCGCCAGGGATTCGCGCTGGAGCTGCCGCTGCGGCAGGTGTTCGAAAAGCCGGCGGTGGGGGCGCTGGCTGCCGAAATCGAGCGTCAGCTGCGCAGCGGCGCCGCGGCCGCGGCGCCGGCGATCCGTCCGGCGCCGCGCGACCGGCCGCTGCCGCTGTCGTTCGCGCAGCAGCGGCTGTGGTTCCTGGACCAGCTGGCGCCGGGCAGCCCGCTGTACAACCTGCCGCTGGCGCTGCAGCTGGACGGGCCGCTCGTGCCGGGAGCGCTGGCCGCGGCACTGACGGCGGTCGCCGGCCGCCATGAGGTGCTGCGCACGGTGTTCGCGCAGGCCGCGGGCGAAGACGGCGACCCGGTGCAGGTGGTGCGGCCGGCCGGCCAATGGCCGCTGCCGGTCGTCGACCTGGTGGCGCTGCCCGCAGCGTCGCGCGAGCAGGAGGCGCGCGCGCTGGCCGCAGCCGAAGCGCTGCGGCCCTTCGACCTGGCGGCCGGCCTGGTGCGCGCTGTGCTGCTCGGTCTCGGGCGCGTCGCGGCCGGCGGCGCCGGCCAAAACGGTGGCTGCTCGGTGCCGCGTGACGACACCAGGTCAGGTGGCAGCGGAGCGGGCGCCGCCAGGCCTTCTGTGGCGAGTTCCGCCGCGATGGCGACCGGTCTGGTCGCCGGCGTCGGCGTGCAAGAGGTCAGAGACGACGACGCGGTGCGGGATGCAGGAGCGGCCAAGGCTTTGGCGACCCATGCCACGGCGGCAGGCAGCATGGATGGTGGAGGAGTGGAGCAGAGCATTGACGGCAAAGCGGTTCGGGATTGCGGCGCGCCGCGGCACGTGCTGCTGCTGACGCTGCACCACACGGTGGCCGACGGCTGGTCGCACGGCGTGCTGGTGCGCGACCTGGTGGCGTTCTATGACAGCTTCACCTCCGGCGGCGCAGCGGCGGCGGGCCTGCCGGCGCTGCCGATCCAGTATGCCGACTTTGCCGTCTGGCAGCGGCAATGGATGCAGGGCGAGGTGCTGGCGGCGCAGCTGGACTACTGGCGGCGCCAGTTGGAAGACGCGCCGCCGCAGCTGGCGCTTCCGACCGACCGGCCGCGGCCGGCATTGCGCAACAACGCTTCCGCGGTGCGGCGCGCGGCGCTGCCCGCAGACGCGCTGCGCCAGGTGCTGCAGCTGGGCAGGAGCGGTGGCGGGACGCTGTTCATGACCGTCCTGGCGGCGTACCAGGCTGTGCTGGCGCGCTACGCGGCGCAGGACGACGTGGTGGTCGGTACGCCGATCGCCGGCCGCACGCGCGGCGAAACCGAAGACCTGGTTGGCCTGTTCGTCAACACCCTGGCGCTGCGCACGCGGATCGCGCCGCGCGCTTCGTTCCACCAGCTGCTGGCGCGGGTGCGGGAGACGACGCTGGGCGCCTACGCCCATCAGGACCTGCCGTTCGAGCGGCTGGTCGAAGAGCTCCAGCCGGAGCGCGATCTGGGCCATGCGCCGCTCTTCCAGGTGACGTTGATCCTGCAGAACACGCCGCCGCCGCCGCGCCCGCCGGCCGGTCTGGCCCTGGCGGCGCTGCCCGAAACTGCCACCGGCGCCAAGTTCGACCTCACCCTGGCGCTGCGCGAGGGCGCGGTGGGGGAGCTGTCCTGCCTGCTGCAATACAACCGCGACCTGCTGGACGCGGCGACCGGCGAGCGGCTGCTGGGGGCGTTCACCCGCCTGCTGCTGGCGGCCGCCGCGGCGCCGGAGCGCCCGGTCTGGGACCTGGACATGATGGACGCGGCGCAGCAGCACCAGGTGCTGCGTGAGTGGGGCCGCGGTGCGGTGGGTGAGATTGGTGCGGTGGGCGAATTGGCTGCGCTGGGCGCAACGGACGCGATGGGTGCGCAGCCCGCGATGGGCCCCCTGGCTGCCGACGGCGCCGGCGCGGCGGCCGCCGGGGCCTCGCCGCAGATCTGTCTGCATCAACTGTTTGCGGCGCACGCCCGCCGCAGCCCCGATGCGGTGGCGGTGATCCTGGACGACCGCCACCTGACCTATGGTGCGCTCGACCGGCTATCTGACCAGCTGGCCCGCCGGCTGCGCGACCTGGGGGTGCGCACCGATACGACGGTGGGCCTGTGCGCCGAACGGTCGCCCGAGCTGATCGCCGGCATGCTCGCCATCCTGAAGGCGGGTGGCGCCTGGCTGCCGCTCGACCCCGAATATCCGGTGGAGCGCCTGCAATTCATGGCCGCCGACGCGCGGCTGCGGGTGCTGCTGGTCGACGGCCGCGGCGCGGCGCAGGGTGACCTGGCGCCGGCTGCGATACGTGTACCGCTGCACCTTGACGGCTGTGCCGGCGTGGTTCGCGCGCCCGCCGGCGGTCGTGGAGCTGATCTCGCAGCGCCTGACGCCGATCGCCGAGACCGGCCCGCACAGCCCGGCGGCGGTGCCGCCGCCGGCCTTGCGCCGGGTGACGGCGAAGATCGCACCGCGGGACTTCCGGACAGCGCCGCCTACGTCATCTACACCTCGGGCTCGACCGGCCGGCCCAAGGGGGTCGTGGTGTCCCACCGCGCGATCCATAACCACATGGCGTGGGTCGGGCGGGCGCTCGCGTGGCGCGCCGGCGACCGCATGCTGCAGCGCACGTCGCCGAGCTTCGACGCCTCGGTGTGGGAGATGTGGATGCCGCTGCTCTCCGGCACGCAGCTGGTGCTGCTGCCGCCGGGCGGCCACGGCGACCCCGCCCAGCTGCTGCACGCCGTCGCCCGGCACCGCGTGACGGTGCTGCAGATGGTGCCGTCGCTGCTGGCGGCGCTGGTCGAAGAGCCGGCGGTTGCGGGCAGCGGCGATGCGCTGCGATGTCTGTGCTGCGGCGCCGAGGCGCTGCCGGCCGACCTGGTGCGGCGCTTCCGTCACAGCCTGGGCGATCCCCACGGCGTCGAGCTGTACAACTTCTACGGTCCCACCGAAGCCGCCATCGACATCACCAGCTGGCACTGCGCCAGGGAGCGCGACCAGGAAGGCACCCGCGCCCTGCCCCTGGGCCGGCCGATCGACAATGCCGAGGTCGTGGTCCTGGACGCCGCCGGCCGCGTGGTGCCGCCCGGCGTCGCCGGCGAGCTGCACCTGGGCGGCGCTTCGCTCGCCCGCGGCTACCTGGCGCGCCCGGACCTCACCGCTGCCCGCTTCGTGCCGAGCCCCTACGCCACCAGCCCCGGCAGCCGTCTGTACCGCACCGGCGACCTGGGGCGCATGCGCGCCGACGGCGTGATCGAGTTCCTGGGCCGCGCCGACAGCCAGGTCAAGCTGCGCGGCTTCCGCATCGAGCTGGGCGAGATCGAGGCGGCGCTGCTCGACCACCCCGGCGTCGTGCAGGCCGCCGTGGTGCTGCGCGACGATCTTCCCGGCGGTCCGCGCCTGGTGGCGTACACCGTCGCGGGTCCCCTTGCCGCCGTGCCGCCGGGCGGCGATGCCGATCTCGCCGCCCACCTGCGCCGCCGCCTTCCCGAGCCGATGGTGCCGGCGGCGTTCGTGGCGCTGCCCGCCCTGCCGCTGACGGCGAGCGGCAAGCTGGACCGCCGCCGGCTGCCGCGGCCGTCGGCGCCGGCGTCCCCCGCCGGCAGCCGGCCGCCGCGCGATCACGTCGAGCTGCGGCTGGCAGGGATCTGGAGCGACCTGCTGGGGGCCGGCCCGGTCGGTCCGGCGGACAGCTTCTTTGCCCTGGGCGGCCACTCCCTGCTGGCGGTCCGGCTGATGAACCGCATCGCCGCCGCGTTCGGCCAGCGGCTGCCGGTCGCCGCGCTGTTCGCCAGCCCGACGCTGGAAGCGCTGGCCGCGCGCCTGCGCCAGGGTGCCGCGCCGGAGCGCCGTGAAGCGCTGGTGCAGCTGCGCGGTGGTGGCGGGGACGGCAGTGCCGGCGCCGGCGTGCCGCTCTTCCTCGTCCACCCGGTGGGCGGCAACGTCCTGTGCTATTGGCCGCTGGCGCAGGCCCTCGATGCCGCGACGCCGGTCTACGGCCTGCAGCTGCCCGACCCGCCGGATCTGCCGGCGACTGAGGCCGGCGCGAACGGCGCTGCCGCCGCACCGCCGGTCACCATCGAAGCGCTGGCGGCGCACTACGTCGCCGCCCTGTCCGCCGTCCAGCCGCGCGGCCCGTACCGCCTGGCCGGCTGGTCGCTGGGCGGCGTCATCGCCTTCGAGATGGCGCGCCAGCTGGAGCGCGCCGGCCGTCCGGTCGCCCAGCTCGCCCTGGTCGACAGCTACGCGCCGGCGGCGGAGCCCGCCCTGGCCGGCCCGCCCGGCCCCGCCGACCTGGTGCGCCTGTTCGCCGCCGATCTGTGCGGCCTGCTGGGGCTGCCCGCCGTGGCGCCGGCGCTCGCGCTGCCCGCCGACGAAGCCGGCGCCCTGGGCGCCTTGGACGAGTTTGGCCGCGCCCAGGGGATCCTGCCAGCCGACCTGGACCGCGCCTCGATCGCACAGCTGTTTGCGCTGTTCAAGACCGGCACCGCCGCCCTGGCCGCCTACCGCCCGGCCCCCTTCGGCGGCCCGGTCGTGCTGTTCACCGCCGACGCCGAAGACACCGGCGCCGCCAAGGCCGATCCGGCCCGCGGCTGGCGTGGCCTGACCCCCGGCGGCCTGTGTCTGCGCCTGCTCCCCGGCGATCACTACAGCCTGCTGCGGCACCCCGCCGTCGCCACGCTCGCGGCGGCTTTGAGCGCCGCCGCGAGCCGGGCGGATGGTCAGTGACGTTCGGCGGCGGCGGGAGCGCCTGGGGTGGTGGCGGGAAGCGCCGCGAAGTAGGCGTCGGGGACGCCGCCGCGGCCGTCGGTCCACACCGTGAAGGTGCGGTTGGCGGCGGTGGCGATGCCCAGGAAGTCGCCGAAGTTGCCGAACTGGGTGCCCTCCTTGTCGAAGGCGGCCTTGCACCAGTTGCTGGTCTGGGAGGTGACGCGGACGGGGGCGCTGAAGGTGGCGCCGCCGTCTTTGGACTGCACCCAATACAGGTCGACGAGCGAGCTCACCTTGCCTTTGCGCGGGCCGCCGGCGGTCAGCGGCTGGGTGCATTCGACGTCGTCGGGATTGGCGGCGGAGACGTGCTTTTCCTGGCTTTCGAAGAACACCACGTCCAGGGAGCCGTCGTCCCTGACGGTGAGCGACGGCCAGAAGCGCTTGACGCCGGTGGGGTCGGTCGCCGGCGCCAGCGGCCGCGGCGGGCTCCAGGTGGCGCCTTGATCGTCCGAAGCGATCACATAAACCTGCGTCGAAACGACGCTCTGCTCGGAGTAGGGCGAGGCGGCCTCGCGGGCGGCGTTGGCATAGGTGACGTAAATGCGGCCGTCGCGGCCGACGGCCATGCGCGGTCCGTCATTGATCACAAATTTGCTGTAGCCGACCGGCGGGTCTTCGCGCATCGAATTGATCGTCACCAGGTCCTGCGGCTTGCTGAAGGTCTTGCCGCCGTCGAGCGAGCGGGCGAAGCGGACGCTGGCGGTGCGCGTGCTCTTGACCGGAAAGTAGGGATTGATCACCCGCGGACCGAATTGCCAGGTTACGTACAGCTCGCCTTTGGGACCCAGCCCGCTGGTCGATTGCACCTGGTAGGTGCCGTCGCCGCCGCAGCGCGGGTCTTTGGGGTCCACGGTGTCCAGGGTGTCGTCGGGACCGATCACCACCGGGCCTTCCCAGGTCTTGCCGTCGTCGGCGCTGCGCAGGATTTCGATCTGGCCCGACGAGGAGCCGGGCCGGTTGCAGACGCCGCGCAGGTTGCTCATCGTCAGGTACAGCTTGCCGCTGCCGTCCTTGGCTGCGAGCAGGCTGGGACTGCGCAGCAGGTCCTTGGGATTGGCGGGCGAAAAGGGGTGCTGATCGATCCAGGTGAACACGCCCTGGTGAAACCGGCCGCGATAGAGCACCAGGCCGACCTGGCCCGAGCCGCCGGGGGTGTGATCCTTGGCGGTTGCGGCCGTGGAGCGCGCCCGGCTGACCAGGAAGAACGTCTGGTTGTCGGCGCCGCCGCGGTCCAGCCAGGGATGCCCCGAGGTCATGACGTCGCCGGGCAGAAAGACCGGACCGCCGTCGGTCCAGGTGCGTCCGCCGTCGATGGAATAGCCGAACGCGGTGACGCCCGGCAGCCGCGGCGGCGTGCAGGCGGCGCCGAACGGTTTGCCGCAGGTGCCCTGCATGGTTTCCCACGCCGCCACCAGCAGCTTGCCGGTGGGGTCGGCGGCGATCGCTTCGGCCGGGCGGCCGAGCCTGCCGTCCGGCATCGCGGCCTGCGGCGCGTTCATGCGCACGTTGATCATCGTCGCGGCAGGCGCGGAAGTCCCGGCTTGCAGCACCGATATTGCCAGCAGGGCACAGGACGCCGAGCTGATGAAAACCATTTTCATTCTTGAAGACATGTCGCTAATCATAAGCAGCTCCTCGGGGCCTGGATGCGCTTGCGGAAAATTCGGTCGCGAGTATAATTTGATACGCTCGATTTTAGAAGAAGTGCGCGCGCACGAAGTTGCACCGGCGGCAGCTCGTCTTCTGCGACCATCCTGAGGATCAGCGAATGGAAAGAGACGAGATCGCGGCGCGCCTCGCCGGCCTGTCGCCGGCCAAACGCGCGCTGCTCGACCGGCGCCGGCGGGGCGAAGCGGCGGCTCCCAGGACCGACGTCCTGGTGCGCCGCGCCGGCGCCGGACCGGCGCCGCTGTCCTTTTCACAGCAGCGCCTGTGGCTGCTCGATCAGCTCGATCCGGGCACGCCGGCGTACAACCTCCGCATCCTGCTGCAGCTGACGGGCACCGTCGACCGCCGGGCGCTGGCGCGCAGCTTCGCGGCGATGGTTGCGCGCCACCACGTGTTGCGTTCGGCGCACACCGTCGCCGACGGCGCGCCGGTGCAGGTCGTGCTGCCGCACCTGGACCTGCCGCTGCCGGCGATCGATCTTGCCGCGCTGCCACCGCCGCGGCGGCAGGGTGAGGCGTTGCGCCAGGCGCGCCTGCTGGCGGGCCTGGGCTTCGACCTGGCGCGGCCGCCGCTGCTGCGGACGATATCGATGGTCTGTGGCGACTCCCTTGACCTCCTGCTGGTCGTTCTGCACCACGCCGTCGCCGACGGCTGGTCGTTCGACGTCGTGCTGCGCGAATTGACCGCGCTGTACACCGCGTTCACCCAGGGGCTGCCGTCGCCGCTTGCCGAGCTGCCGCTGCAGTACGCCGACTTCGCGGTCTGGCAACGGCAGCAGTTCACCGACGGAGCCCTGGCCGGTGAGCTGGCGCACTGGCGGCGCCAGCTGGCGGGAGCGCCGCCGGCCACCGAGCTGCCGACCGATCGCCCGCACCCGGCACGCCCCAGCGGGCGCGGCGCTTCGCGAGCGTTCGCGCTGCCGCCCCAGGCCGCCGCGGCGGCGGCGGAGCTGGCCCGCCGCCAGGCGGCGACACCGTTCATGGTGCTGCTGGCGACGCTGCAAGCGCTGCTGCTGCGCTACACCGGCGAGGAAGACCTGGTCGTCGGCTCGCCGGTGGCCGGCCGCAACCGCCCGGAGGTCGCGGGATTGATCGGGTTTTTCGTCAACACCCTGGCGCTGCGCGGCGACCTGGCCGGCGACCCGGCGTTCCAGGAGCTGCTGGCGCGGGCGCGGGACACCGTGCTGGATGCCTTTGCCCACCAGGACCTGCCGTTCGAAAGGCTGGTCGAAGAGCTGCACCCGCAGCGCGATCCGGGCAGGCACCCGATCTTCCAGGTGATGCTGGCGTTCCAGCACGCGCCGGCCGGCGACGTGCAGCTCCCCGGCCTGGCCCTGCGCCAGGTCGAGATCGAAAGCGGCAGCGCCATGTTCGAGCTGTCGTGGAGCCTGCGCCAGCGCCAGGACGGCCTGGTGGGCACCGTCGAATATTCGACCGACCTGTTCGACGCCACGACCGCGGAGCGCTGGATCGCGCATTTCGAGCGCCTGCTGGTGGGGGGCCTGGAGGACCCGCAGCGGCGGCTCTCTGAGATCCCGCTGCTGAGCGCCGCCGAAGCGGAGGCGTTGACGCGCTGCAACCAGAGCGCCGTGCCGTTCGGCGACGCCGCCTGCCTGCACGACATGTTCGCGGCGCAGGCGGCGGCCCATGGGGATACGCCGGCGGTGGTGTTCCAGGACCGGGTGCTGACCTATGGCGAGCTCGACCGGCGCAGCGGCCTGCTGGCGCGGCACCTGCAAAACCTGGGGGTCGCCGCCGACGTGCCGGTGGGGCTGTGCGTCGGCCGTTCGCTCGACCTGGCGGTGGGGATCCTGGGCGTCCTCAAGGCCGGCGGTGCCTACGTGCCGCTCGACGAAACCCATCCGCCGGAGCGCCTGGCGATGATGCTGGCCGACGCGCGCTGCCCGGTGCTGCTGACGCAGGCGCAGCTGGCCGAGCGCTGGCCGCCGCAGCAGGCCGTGGTGCTGCGGCTGGACGGCGACTGGGACGCGATCGCCCATGCCGGCGCGGCGGCCACGGCCGCGGCCGGTGGGGCGGGGCGGGCGCCGGTGACCGCGGCCAACCTGGCCTACGTGATCTATACGTCGGGTTCGACCGGCAGACCCAAGGGCGTCGCCTGCTCCCACGCCGGCGTGGTCAACATCATGGCCGACCTGGAGCGCCGCTGGCAGGTGGGGGCGGGCGATGGGTGCGCGATGTGGACCGGCGCCAGCTTCGACGTCGCGGTGTGGGAGATCTTTTCGGCGCTCTGCCACGGCGGCACGCTGCACATCCCCGCCGAAAGCGAGCGCACCACCGCCGCCGCGCTGTTCCCCTGGATGGTGCGGCACGCCATCCGCAGCCTCTACCTGCCGGGCTTCCTGCTGGCCGCCTACGCCCGCTGGGTGGGCGCCGGCGACGCCTCCCGCCGGCAGCTGGCGCGCCTGCTGGTGGGCGTCGAACCGATCGCCGAGCGGTTGCTGGCCGACCTGCTGGCGGCGGTGCCGGGGCTGCGCATCGTCAACGGCTACGGCCCCACCGAGGCGACGGTGTGCGCCACCTTCTACGACCTGGGGCGGGGACCGGCCGGGCAAGGGCGCACCCCCATCGGGCTGCCGGTGGCGAACTGCCGCGTCCACCTGCTCGATCCGCACCTGGCGCAGGTGCCGCCCGGCGTACCGGGCGAGGTGGCGATCGGCGGTCCCGGCCTGGCGCGCGGCTATTTCGACGACCCGCGGCGCACCGCCCTCAGCTTCGTCCCCGACCCCTTCGGCGCCGCCGCGGGCGAACCGGGCGGGCGCCTGTACCGCACCGGCGACCGCGCCCGCCGCCGCGCCGACGGCAACCTGATCTTCCTCGGCCGCAGCGACCACCAGGTGAAGCTGCGCGGCGTGCGCGTCGAGCTGGCGGAGATCGACCAGGCGCTCTGCCAGCATCCGGCGGTGCGCACGGCGGTGGCGGTGGTGCGCCCCGATCCCGGCGGCGAAAAGCAGCTGGTGGCCTACGTCGTGGCGCGCCAGGGGCACGGCGTGAGCGGCGGAGGCAGTGCGGAAGCTGGCGCCGGTTTGAGCGGCGCGGGCGACCCTGGCGGCGAGCTCGCGGATTGGCGGGAATTTCTGCTGCAACGGCTGCCGTCCGCCATGCTGCCCGCGGCGCTGGTCGTGCTGGCCGCCCTGCCGCTCACCGCCGGCGGCAAGGTCGACCGGCGGGCGCTGCCCGAGCCCGATTGGCGCCAGGCCCACGAGGCGCATCGCTTCGTGCCGCCGCGCAACCAGGTCGAGGCGCTGCTGGCCGGCATCTGGGCCGAGCTTCTGGGGCGCGGCCCGGTCAGCGTCGAAGACGACTTCCTGGGCTCCGGCGGGCATTCGCTGCTGGCGGCGCAGGTGGTGTCTCGGGTGCGCCAGCTGTGCGGCGTCGAGCTGCCGCTGCGCGCTCTCTTCGAGGCGCGCACGGTGCGCGGCCTGGCGGAGCAGGTGGAGGCGGCGACCGGCGCGGGCGGCGCACCGCCGCCCATCGTGGCGCAGCCGCGCGGCGCCACCGCGCCGCTGTCGTTCGCGCAGCAGCGGCTGTGGTTTCTGGAACAGTTCCAGCCCGGCACGGCTCTCTTCAACATGCCGGGCGCGGTGCGCCTCAGCGGGCCGCTGCGCTACCCGCTGCTGCGCCGCGCCCTGGACCAGATCGTGGCGCGCCACGAGGTGCTGCGCACCACCTTCGTCACCGTGGACGGCCAGCCGGTGCAGGCGATCGCCGCCGCCGCGGCGCCGGGACCGGAGCCGCAGCAGCCGCTGCCGGTCGTGGACCTGACGGCGCTGCCCGAGGGCGGCCGCGACGCCCTTCTGCGGCGGCTCATCGCCGCCGAAGCGCGCCGTCCCTTCGACCTTGCCGCCGGAACGCGAGCTGAGGCGGGTGCCGGCGGGCCACCGCGGTCCGCCGGCCGAGCTCAGGCGAGTGCCGGCGGGCCATCGAGGCCGGCCGGCCTGCTGCGCACCAGCCTGCTGCGCCTGGGGCCGGCGGAGCACGTGGCGCTGCTCACCTTCCATCACACGGTGGCGGACGGCTGGTCGCTGTCGGTCTTCCTGCGCGAGCTGGCGGCGCTGGTCGGCGCCTGGTCGGCGGGGCACCCCTCGCCCCTGGCCCCACTGCCCTTCCAATACGCCGACTTCGCCATCTGGCAGCGGCAGTGGCTGCAAGGGCAGGCGCTGGCGGGCGAGCTGGGCTACTGGCGGCAGCAGCTGGCCGGCGTGCCGCAGCTGCTGGAGCTGCCCACCGACCGGCCGCGTCCCGTCGAGCAGAGCTTCCGCGGCAGCTCGCGCCAGCTCACCCTGGACGCGCCCGTCGTCGCGGCGCTGACGGCGTGGGGCCAGCACCGCGGCGGCACGCTGTTCATGACGCTGCTCGCCGGCTTCGCGGCACTGCTCGGCCGCCTCGCCGGGCAGACCGACGTGGTGATCGGCTCGCCGATCGCCGGCCGCGACCGCCGCGAGCTGGAGGGGCTGATCGGCCTCTTCGTCAACACCCTGGCGCTGCGCGTCGACCTGGCGCAGCAGCCCGACGGCGACCTGCTGCTCGATCGCATCCGCCGCATGGCGCTGGGCGCCTATACCCACTCGCACGTGCCGTTCGAGCGGCTGGTCGACGAGCTGAGCCCGGCGCGCAGCGGCAGCCACGCGCCGATCGCGCAGGTGGCGCTGGTGCTGCAAAACCTGCCGCCGGCGCCGCTGCGGCTGCCCGGCCTGGCGATGGAGCCGCTGGCGGCGGCGAGCGATACCGCCAAGGTCGATCTCACGCTGTCGCTCACCGAGGTGGAGGGCACCCTGACCGGCGCGCTGGAGTGGGCCGCCGACCTGTTCGATGGCACCACCATCGACCGCCTGGCGGGGCACCTGGCGGTGGTGCTCGCCGCCCTGGCGGCCCACCCCGAGCGCCGCGTCAGCGACCTGCCGCTGCTCACCGCCGGCGAACGGCACCAGCTGGTGCACGAATGGAACGACACCGCGGCGGCGGCCGGCGGGGCCGGCGGCACCGCCTGGCGCGGCCGCTGCCTGCACGAGCTGTTCGAGGAGCAGGCCGAGCGCACCCCCGGCGCCCTGGCGGCGGCCAGCGGGGTCGGTGGCGCCGGCGGTGCGTCGCTCACCTACGCGGAGCTGGATCGGCGCGCCAACCAGGTGGCGCGGTTCCTGATGGCGCGCGGGGTCGGACCCGAGGTCCGCGTCGGCCTGTGCATGGAGCGTTCGCCGCTGCTGCTGACCGCCATCCTGGGTATCTGGAAGGCGGGCGGCGCCTACCTGCCGCTCGATCCGGCGCAGCCGCGCGAGCGCCTTGCCGGGCTCGCCGCGGAAGTGGCGCTGGTGGTGACCGAGACGCGCTGGCGCGAGCGCCTGCCGGCGGCGGCCGCGGCGGTCGAGCTCGACGCCGTGCAGCGCCAGCTGGACGGCGTCGACGGCCGCCGCCCGGCGGTGCGGATGGCGGCGGCCAACCTGGCCTACGTCCTGTACACCTCGGGCTCGACCGGCGCGCCCAAGGGGATCATGGTCAGCCATCGCGGCCTGGTCCACTACCTGACCTGGGCGGTCGAGGCGTACCAGATGCGGCTGGGGGGCGGCGCCCCGGTCACCTCGCCGCTCGCCTTCGACCTGACGGTGACGGCGCTGTTGGCGCCGCTGCTCGCTGGGCGCTGCGTCGAGCTGCGCGGCGGCGGCGGCGAAGGCGGCGACGACGGCTTCGAGGCGCTGCGCTCGGTGTTGGGGGGTGGCGGTGTGGACGGCGTGGGCGGCGTTGGTGACATTGCCGACTACAGCCTGGTCAAGCTCACCCCCGCCCACCTTGAGCTGCTGCGTCAGGATCCGGCCGGCTGGGACCTCCGGGCGCGCGTGCGGGTGCTGATCCTGGGCGGCGACGCGCTGCAGGGGGAGACCTTGGACCTGTGGCGCACCCGCAGCCCCGCGACGCGGGTGATCAACGAGTACGGTCCGACCGAAACCGTGGTCGGCTGCTGCGTCTACGAGGTGCCCGCCGGCGCCGCCGCCGCGGGGCCGGTGCCGATCGGGCGGCCGATTCCCAACATGCGCGCCTACGTGCTGGACGCCAACCTGCTGCCGCTGCCGGTGGGCGTGCCCGGCCACCTGCACCTGGCGGGGGCGGGCCTGGCGCGCGGCTACCACGGACTGCCGGGGCTGACCGCGGATCGGTTCATTCCCGATCCCTTTGCCGCCGCCCCCGGCGGCGAACGGCTGTACCGCACCGGCGACCTGGTGCGGGCGCTGCCCGACGGCCGCCTGGACTTTCAGGGGCGCATCGACCACCAGGTCAAGGTGCGCGGCTTCCGCATCGAGCTGGGCGAGATCGAATCGGCCCTGGCGGCGCACCCCGGCGTGCTGGCGGCGGCAGTGGCCGCCCCCGCCGGCGCCGCCGGGCAGCGGCGGCTGGTGGCCTTCTGGGTGCCGCGGCCGGCTGACGCCGCCGTTGCCGCAGACACGCTGGCGCCGGGCGACCCCGCGGCGGCCGCGCAGCTCCAGCTGACGCCGGCCGCGCTGCGCGCCTTTCTGGGCGGGCGGCTGCCGGAGTACATGGTGCCGGCGTCGTTCGTGGCGCTGGCGGCGCTGCCGCAGACGCCCAACGGCAAGCTCGACCGGCGGGCGCTGCTCGCCCGCGCCGCGGCGGGGGAGGGCGAACGCTCGGGCGCCGCCGCGCTGTTGTCCGGCGGGGTCGGCGGGGCCGGCGCTGGCGGCGGTGACGCCGCCGCGGCGCGCGCCTTGACGCCGGTCGAAGCGACGCTGGCGGCGGTCTGGGCCGAGGTGCTGCGGCGCCCGGACGTCGCCCTGCACGACAACTTTTTCGAGCTGGGGGGCGACTCCATCCTGTCGCTCCAGGTCGTCGCCAAGGCCCGCCAGGCGGGGCTCCTGCTGCGCTCGCGCGACCTGTTCCAGTATCAGACCGTGGCGCAGCTGGCGGTGGTGGCGGTGGAGGAGGCGGCGCAGGCCGCCGGCGGTGCCGTGGCGGAAACCGGCGACGGCCCGCTGACGCCGATCCAGCACTGGTTCTTCTCCCTGGGCCTCACCGACCCCCACCACTTCAACCAGGCGCTGATGGTGGACGTGCGGCCGGCGGTGACGCCGCGCGGTCTGCGCCAGGCGCTGTCGCGCGTCGCCGCCCGGCATCCGGCCCTGCACAGCCGCTTTGCGCACGAGGCGGAGCTGGGCTGGCGCCAGGTCGCGGTGCCGGCGCCGGCGGCGGGCGTGGCGCTGCCGATCGTCGACCTGTCGGCCCTGCCGGCGGCGCGGCGCGCTGCCGCCGTGGAGGCCGCGGCGGGCAGCCTGCAGCAGAGCCTGGACGTCGAGCGCGGGCCGCTCTTCCGGCTGGCGCTGTTCGCCCTGGGCGACGCCGGGCGGCGGCTCTTCCTGGTGTTCCACCACCTGGTCATCGACGTCGTGTCGTGGCGCATCCTGCTGGCGGACCTCGAAGCCGCCTACCAGGCGTATGACGGAGGGAACGAGCCGGCGCTGCCGCCGGAGCTCACCTCGCCGCGGCGCTGGGCGGCGCAGCTGGCGGCGCACGCTCGGGAGGCGGCCGTGGCGGCCGAGCTGGACTATTGGCTGGACGGCGCCCGCGCCGGCGTCCGCCCGCTGCCGCGCGACCGGGCGGCGGCGACCAACGGCATGAGCGAAGCCAGCGTCGTCCTGGTCGACCTGGACGGCGACGAAACCAGGGCGCTGCTCGAGACGCTGCCGGCGACCCATCACGTGGCGATCCAGGACGTGCTGCTGACCGCGCTGGCGCAGGTGCTTGCCGGCTGGCAGCGCGAAACCCGGCTGCTGGTGGACCTGGAGGGGCACGGCCGCGAAGAGCTGTTCGCCGGCGTCGACACCGCGCGCACCGTCGGCTGGCTCACCACGCTGTACCCGGTGCTGCTCCAGCTGGACGGCGGCGACACGCGCCGGCCGCTCGACCAGCTGCGCGCGATCAAGGAGCAGCTGCGCGCCGTGCCGCGCGGCGGCATCGGCTACGGCCTGCTGCGCTACCTGGGCACGCCGGAGCAGAGGCAGGCGCTCGACCGCCTGCCGGCGGCGGAAGTGGTGTTCAACTACCTGGGCCAGCTCGACCGCGGCCTGCCCGAATCGCGGTTCTTCGGCCTGGCCGGCGAAAGCGGCGGCGCGCCGCGCAGCGCGCGGCAGCAGCGCAATCACCTGCTGGAGATCAACGGCGGCGTCTTCGCCGGCTGCCTGCGGTTGATCTGGACGTACAGCGCCGGTGCCCACGATCGCGCCACGATCGAGGCGCTGGTGGACCGCTTCCGTGCCGCCCTGCGCTCGTTGATCGAGCAGGGCACGCGCCAGGAAGCGGCCAGCTTCACGCCCTCGGACTTCCCCGAGGCGCGCCTGGGTCAAAAGGATCTCGACATGTTGATCGCCCGCATCGGCAAGCGTCCGCCCGCGGCAAGGACAGGACGGCCGAAGTCCGTATGAGCACCGCCGCGTCCGCACCGTCCACGCCGTCCCCAGCGCGGTCCGCCGCCGCAGGGTCTCTGATCAACCTGCTGGCGCTGGCGCTGGGGCTGGCCGCGCTGCTGCTGATCCTGGCTTTTCTGTCCGCCCAGCTGAGCTGGGATCGGATGCAGCAGAATTTTGACCGCATCTATCGCGTCACCGAAGCGTTCAAGCTGCGCGACCAGGCGGTCAAATTTGGCGCCCTGAGCCCGCTCGTCATGGCGGACACGCTGCACAAGGAATGGCCGGAGATCGCCGCGGCGGGGCGCATCATGCCGATTCTGGAAGGCACCTCCGCCGGCAAGGTGGCCGTCCGCCAGGGCAGTGAAAAGCAGCTGTACGAATACTTTTCGTGGGCCGATCCCAGCATCCTGCAGATCTTCACCCTGCCGTTCGTCGCCGGCGACGCGCGCACCGCGCTCGCCGCGCCCAACTCGGTGATCGTCAGCGAATCGGCGGCCCGCAAGCTGTTCGGCGCCGCGCCGGCGGTCGGCAGGACGCTCAAGATCGACAGCGGCTATTCGGACGAGAACTACCAGGTCACCGGCGTGTTCAAGGACCAGCCGTTCAACTCCCATTTTCACCTGCAGATCGTGGCGTCGTTCTCAAGCCTCGACCACGTCAAGGACCCGCGCATCCTGCGCACGCAGTTCTGGGTGAGCGACACCTACACCTACGTGCTGCTGGCGCCGGGGGCCTCCATCCAGACGGCGCGCGCCAGATTCCCGGCCTTCGTCGCCAAGCATTTCCAGAAGATCGAGGGCGCCCAGGTGACGCTCTTCCTGCAAAGCCTGGGCGACATCCACCTGCGCTCGCACCAGCTGTTCGAGTTCGAGCCCAACGGCGACATCGAGACGGTGCGCATCCTGGCCTGGGCTGCGGCCGCGACGCTGCTGATCCTGATGCTGAACTTCATGGCGCTGTCGACGGCGCGCTACCCGCGCGGCGCCTCCACGGCCGCCCTGAGCGCCGCGCGTGAGGCTGGCCGGGGCCGGCTGTTCCGGCGGCTCTTCGGCGAATCGCTGGCGCTGGCCGTCATCGCCCTGATCCTGGCCGTCATCCTGGTGCAGCTGGCCCTGCCGCCGCTCAACGGCCTGACCGGCGAGGCGGTGACGCTGCCTTTGGGTCCCGGCGCATGGGGCTTTGCGCTCGCCCTGGTGCTGGTGGCGAGCCTGGTCGCCGCCGCCTACGCGACGTGGTGCCTGACGGCTTGTCTGACGGGCGGCGATCTCAGGACGGCGGCCGCCGCCGCCGCCGGGGGCTCTGGACGGGTCTGGCGCACGGCGCTGGCCGGCGTGCAGGTCGCCGCCGGCGTGGTGCTGCTGGTCGCCGCCGGCGTCGTCCACGACCAGCTGCGGTTCGTGCGCGCGTTCAACCTTGGCTTCGACATGAACGACGTGATCGTCGTGCCCATCCGCGACGTCGGCTTGCGCGATCACTATGCCGTCCTGAAGGCCACCATGGAGCGCATCCCCGGCGTCGTGGGCACCACCTTTTCATCGCTGGTGCTGGGCCAGCAGCCGCCGGAAGTCGGCACCTTTCTGGGCGACGCCAAGGCGCCGAAGGACCTGGCCACCCTGGTGACCGATCACGATTTCGTCAAGGTGCTGCGCATCGGGCTGGTCGCCGGGCGCGCCTTTTCGGCGCAGGTGCCGACCGACCAGCCGGCCGGGTTCATCGTCAACGAAGCGGCATTGCGGCTGTGGGGGCTGCCCTCGGCGCAGGCGTCGATCGGCCAGACCCTCAACTGGAACACCATCAAGAAGGGCGCGGTGGTGGGCGTGGTGCACGACTTCCACAACCAGCCGCTGCAGGTCGGCGTCGAGCCGCTGCTGATGCACATCCGGCCGATCGCGTTCCGCTACATGTACCTGCGCCTGGCGCCGCAGGACACCGCCGCGACCCTGCGCGCCGTCGCCGCCGCCTGGCGCGGCCTGGTGGCCGATAAACCTTTCGATTCCTTCCTGCTGGCCGACTACTACAATCGCTCCTACCGCGGCGAAAGGGAGCTCGCCGGGGTGCTCGTTCACGCCGCCCTGCTGGTCCTGGCCGTCGCCTTGCTGGTCCTTGCCGGTCTTGCCGCCTTCACCGGCGAAGCCCGCCGCGGCCAGCTGGCCGCCGCGTCGTCGACGTCGCGCGCCGCTCTCGTTCTGGGCCGGGCGCTGGCCGCGCCGGTCGTGGTCGCCTGGCTGCTCGGGTGCCTGCTCGCGTGGTGGGTGATGACCCAGTGGCTGGCGGCGCATTTCGCCGAGCACACCGGCGTCCACCCGGTGCTGTTCCTGACCGGCGCCCTGGCTGCCTTGGTGGTGACGGTGCTGGCCCTGATCGCTCCCGCCGCACGCGCCGCGCGCGAAGCCCGCGCCGGCGCGTAACGTCGCGCCGCCGCGCGGATTAGTCGGTGCGCAGGGCGACGACGGGCGGGACGTGAGTGGCTTTGCGGCCCGGGATGTAGGTGGCGATCAGCACGGTGAGAATCAGGCCCAGGGCGACGGCGGCGAAGGTGATGGGGTCGGTGGTCGAAACGCCGTAGAGCAGGGAGCCCATCAGGCGGGTCATCACCACGGCGGCGGCCAGGCCGATGACGATGCCGAGGGCGGCCAGGCGGGCAGCTTCCATCAGCACCATGCGCAGCACCGTGCCGGATTCGGCGCCGAGCGCCATGCGCAGGCCCAGCTCGCGCGTGCGTTGCGAGATGGAGTAGGCGGTGACGCCGTAGATGCCGATGATCGCCAGCACCAGGGCGAGGCCGCCGAACAGGCCGAGCAGCATGACGCTGAAGCGGGGCTTGTCGACCGAGGTGGCGACCATCTGGTCGAGGGTGCGGATGCGCGACACCGGCTGGCTGGGATCGACCTGGTTGACGGCGCCGCGCACCGCCGGCACCAGCGACATCGGGTCGACCGAGGTGCGCATGGCGATGCGCATCAGGAAGTTGACCATCATCGGGTTCTGCACCGGCACAAAATACATCTGCGACTGCAGATCGCCCATCAGGCCCGCTTCGCGCACGCTGCCGACGACGCCGACGATGGTGTACGGCGCGGGATTGGTCTTGCCCAGCAGCAGGTGCTTGCCGATGGGGTCTTCGTTGCCGAAGTAGTTTTTTGCCAACGTCTCGTCGATCATGACCACCTTGAGCGATTCGGCGGTGTCGGCGCTGCTGATCAGCCGGCCGCGCAGCAGCGGGATGTGCATCATCTCGAAGTAGCCGGGATCGGCGGCGCGCTGCAGCGCCACCTGGCCCAGGCCCTGCTCCGAAACCACGGTCCTGGGCGCCTGGCCTTCGATCTTGAACATCCGGAAGCCGCCGTCGCCGTCCATCGGCAGGTCGGAGACGACGTAGGCCGAGGTCACCCCGGGCAGGGCGCGGATCTTGTCGACCACCCGTTCCAGGAACGGCAGCCGCGTCGCCACCGGGTAGCGATCCATCGGCAGGGCCAGCTCGATGGTCAGCGCCCGGGACGGGTTGAAGCCGGGATCGACGTCCAGCAGGTGCATGAAGCTGCGCATCAGCAGGCCGGCGCCGATCAGCAGCAACGTCGCGAGCGCCACTTCCGCGGCGACCAGGATGTTGCGCGTGCGATGGCTCTTGGCCGTGCCGGCGCCGGCGCGGGTCCCTTCGCGCAGCGACCCGGAGAGATCGGGGCGCGTCATCTGGAGAGCCGGTGCCAGACCGGCGAACAGGCTGGCCAGGATGCACAGCAGAGCGGTAAAGCCGATGGCGCGCGCGTCCAGCGAGAAGCCGCCGACGACCGCCAGGCCGACAGGAATGGACGCCGAGAAGGTGCGCAGCGCGATCTCGGCGAGGACGATGCCGATCGCGCCGCCGAGCAGGGCCAGCAGGCCGCTCTCGGTGAGCAGCTGGCCGATCAGCTGGCCGCGGCTGGCGCCCATCGCCATGCGCAGAGCGATCTCTTTCTGGCGCGACGCGGCGCGGGCGAGCAGCAGGTTGGCGACGTTGGCGCAGGCGATCAGCAGCACCAGGCCGACCGCCGCCCACAGCACGATGAGCGCCGTGCGCAGGTGACCGCGCATCTGGTCGAGCAGCGGCTGCACGCTGGAGCTCCAGCTGGCGTCGGTCTTGGGGTACAGCTCGCCAAGGCGCAGGCTCAGGGCCTGCAGCTCGGATTGCGCCGCCGCCACCGTCACCCCCGGACGCAGCCGCCCGATCACCACGTCGTAGCGCACCGTGCGGTTCTGCCGCGCGTCGGCGTTGAGCGCGGTCGGCGCCCACAGGTCGGTTTCGGGGGCAAACCCGTAGGGGCCGGGCGTTTCGAAGCCGCCCAGCGGGAAGGTGAAGCGCGGCGGCATGACGCCCACCACGGTGTAGGGGTTGCCGCCCAGCTGGATGACCTTGCCGATGACTTCGGGGTTGGCGCCGAAACGGCGCTGCCACAGCGCGTGCGACAGCACCGCCACGGTCGATTTGCCCAAGCTGTCGTCGGCGGCGTCGAGGGTGCGGCCCAGGGCGGCATGGGCGCCCAGCACGCGGAAGAATTCACCGCTGACGCGCACGACGCCCAGCTGTTCGGGTTCGCCCTGGCCGGTCAGCGCCTGGCGGTCGGACTGCATCATGGCCAGGCGCTCGAACGAGTGGCTCATCTTCTCGAAGTCGTAAAACGCCGCGTCGGAGACCGGACCCTTGACGCCCAGGCCCTCGGTTTGCGGCAGCTTTGTATTGGTCGCCCAGGCGATCACCAGCCGGCTGGGGTCCTGGAACGGGGGGGGAGTAAGCAGGATCGCATCGACGATGCTGAAGATCGCGGAGTTGGCGCCGACGCCCAATGCCAGCGTGAGGATCGCGGCGAAAGCGAGCTCTTTGCGCAAATTGCGAACGGCGAGACGCAGGTTCTGGAAGAATTGGGTCATGGCATCTGGCCGCGTTGCGGCGCCTGTCCTCCGATCGGTTTTTGATCACCCAAAAGCTCACAGCATGGTATCATCTAAAGTCGCTCTGTCAAGGTAATACCTTCCGTTGCAGACCCATGTAGCATAGGCTTTGCGCACTACCGTCAGCCCCTGGCGTGGAGAGCTTGAAACGATGAATTCGCCCGATGATCGAGCCGCCGCGCTCGTCGAAACCTTGCTGTCACATCCGCACGGCGACGCCGCCGATATCGTGACAGAAGAATCGAACTTCACGAACATCGCAAGCGACGCCGCAATCGCAAATCCAGCCGCGGCGGTGGTGAACGCCGCCGGCTCCAGCAACGTTGCCGTCGCCGGGCGCGATCGCGCCGCCGCCGCGGTGCGCGATGCGACGGTCGAACGGCTGGCCGCGATCTGGCGGGAGGTCTTCGCGCTCGGCGCCGTTTCGCCGGCGGACAGCTTCTTCGCCCTGGGCGGCGATTCGCTCAGCGCGGCGCAGATCGTGGCGAGCGTCAACCAGGACTTCGGCATCGACCTGCCGATCGACGCACCGTTCGAAGCACCGCTGCTCGCCGATCTCGCCGCCGTCATCGCCGGGATGTGCGAAGCGGAGGCCGCCGTGGCCGTGGGAGCCGCGGCCGGCGCGGCGGCTGGCGTCGGCCAGCCGCTGACCGGCGGCGGCGCGCCAGACGCGGCAGTGCAACACGCCGATACGGCCGGCGCGGCCGGCGCGGCCGACGCCGGGCCGGCTGCGCCAGGCCCGGCTGGCGCGGTGCCGGAGCTCACGGCCGCGCAGGGCGCGGTGCCGGAGCGTACGGCGCCGTTGTCGTTTGCGCAGCGGCGGCTGTGGTTTTTGCACCAGCTGGATCCGCTCAACCCGGTGCACAACATCGCCGCGCTGCTGCGGCTGAGCGGGCCGCTGGACCGGCGGGCGCTGGCGCTGGCGCTGGCGACGATCGTGCGCCGTCACCACGCGCTGCGCACGGTGTTTCGTGCGGCCGGCAGCGAGCCGTCCCAGCAGACCGCCACGGTGGCGGCGGGCGCGGCGGCGGTCGTCGCGCTGCCCGGCATCGACCTGACGGCGCTGCCGGCGGCGGCGCGCCGGCGCGAGTGGGAGCGCAGCGCGGCACTGGTGGCGCGCATGCCGTTCGGGCTTGAGGACGGCGTGCTGCTGCGGGCGGCGCTGATCGCCGGCGCGCCGTGCGAGCATGGGCTGGTCCTGGCGTGGCACCACATCGCCGCCGACGGCTGGTCGCTGGGTGTTTTTCTGCGCGAGCTGACCGCCGGCTATCAGGCCCTGCGCGGCGGCGGGTCCTGGCACCCTGCCAATCTGCCGCTGCAGTACGCGGACTTTGCAACGTGGCAGCGCGGCTGGCTGCGCGACCAGACGCTGGCGGCGCGGCTCGATTTCTGGCGCCTGGCGCTGGCGGGGGCGCCGCCGGCGCTGGAGCTGCCGGCGGACCGGCCGCGGCCGACCGTGCTGTCGCACCGCGGCGCGCATCACGAACGGCGGCTGCCCGGCCGGCTGACCGAGCGCCTGGCGGCGACGGCGCACGACGGCAAGGCCAGCGTTTTCATGGCGCTGCTCTGCGGCTTCGCGGCGCTGCTGACGCGCCTCACGGGCGAAGAGGACCTGGTGTTGGGCACGCCCATCGCCGGCCGCCAGCGCCGAGACCTGGAACCGCTGATCGGCGTCTTCATCAACAACCTGGTGCTGCGCATCGACGCCGCGGGCGATCCCAGCTTCCGCCAGCTGCTGGCGCGCGTGCGGCAGGCGGCGCTCGCCGCCTATGCCCACCAGGAGGTGCCGTTCGAAGCGGTGGTGGATGCTTTGGGCGGCCAGCGCGACCTGTCGCGCACGCCGCTGTTCCAGGTCCTGTTCGTCGAGCAGAGCGCGCCGCTGCGCCGTGCGGCGCTGGCGGATCTGACCGTCGAGCCGCGCGAGATCGACCTGGGCACGGCGCGCTTCGACCTGGCGCTGGCGGTGGCGCCGGTCGAAGACGGCTGGCTGGGTACCTGGAAGTACAGCACCGACCTGTTCGACGCGCCGACGCCGATGCGCATGGCGGTTCAGCTGGAAGCCCTGCTGGACGCGGCGGCGGCGCAGCCCGACGTGCCGCTGTCGCGGCTCGCCTGGTTCGCCGCCGGCGAGCGCCACCAGGTGCTGTCTGGCTGGAACGATACGGCGGTGCGCTACGCCGACGGCGGCGTCTGCCTGCACCAGCTGATCGCGGCGCAGGCGGCGCGCACCCCCGCGGCGATCGCCGTGTCGGCCCCCGGTGTCGATCTGACCTATGGCGCCCTGGAGCGGCAGGCGGGGCAGCTGGCGCGCCACCTGGGCAGCCTGGGGGTGGCGGCGGAAAGCCTGGTGGGCGTCGCGGCCGAGCGCTCGGCCGAGATGGTCGTGGGCCTGCTCGCCGTGCTCAAGGCCGGCGCCGCCTACGTCCCCTTCGATCCCGGCTATCCGGCCGAGCGCCTGCGCTTCATGCTCGACGACGCGCGGGTCGGCGTTCTGCTCACCCAGAGCCACCTGGCCGCGGCGCTGCCGCCGCACGCCGCCCGCGTGGTGCTGCTCGACGCGCCGTTTTCCGGCGCAGCGGCTGCGCCCGCGGTGGGCGCGGCGTGGGCGCATGCCGACAGTCCGGCGTACGCCATCTACACGTCGGGCTCGACCGGCAGGCCCAAGGGCGCCGTGGTGACGCATCGCGGGATCGTCAACCGGCTGCTGTGGATGCAGCAGGAGTACGGCCTCGCGGCGGACGACCGGGTGCTGCAGAAGACGCCATACAGCTTCGACGTGTCGGTGTGGGAGTTTTTCTGGCCGTTGATCGCCGGGGCGCGGCTGGTGATGGCGCCGCCGGGCGCGCACCAGGACCCGGCCTGGCTGGCGCGCATCGTCCAGGCCCAGGGCATTACCACGCTGCACTTCGTGCCGTCCATGCTGCAGGCGTTCCTGGCCCTGGCCGGCGAAGACCTGGCGGCGGTGTGCCGCACGGTCCGGCGGGTGATGGCCAGCGGCGAAGCGCTGCCGGCCGAGCTGGCGGAGCGCGCCCTGGCGCGGCTGGGGGCGCCGCTGCACAACCTGTACGGGCCGACCGAGGCGTCGGTCGACGTCAGCTTCCACGCCTGCCAGAGCGACGGCGGCCGGCGGCCGGTGCCGATCGGGCGGCCGATCGCCAACCTGTCGCTCTACGTGGTCGACCGTCACGGTGACGCGGTGCCGCCCGGCGTGCCGGGCGAGCTGCTGATCGGCGGCGTCGGGCTGGCCCGCGGCTACCTCAATCGGCCCGAGCTGACGGCCGCCCGCTTCGTGCCCCATCCCTGGGATGAGCGCGGCGGCGGCAGGCTCTATCGCACCGGCGACCTGGCGCGCTTCCGCCCCGACGGCGCCATCGAGTTCCTGGGCCGCCTGGACCACCAGGTCAAGGTGCGCGGCGTCCGCATCGAGCTGGGAGAGATCGAAGCCGCCCTGGTGCGCCACCCGCGGGTGCGCGAAGCCGTGGTGATGCTGCAAAGCGGCGCGCCGAGCGCCGCGCCCAGATCGGCTGGCGCGCCGGGCGCCGTTGCGCCCAGATCGGCTGGCGCGCCGGGCGCCGTTGCGCCCTGGTCGGCCGGCGCGGGCGAACCGCGCCTGGTCGCCTATCTGACGCTGACCGGCACGGCAAACGAGCCAGGCGCCGCGGAGCTGCGGCGCTTCCTGGGCGACAGCTTGCCTGACGCCATGGTGCCGTCGGCGTTTGTGGTGCTGCCGGCGCTGCCGCTGACGCCCAGCGGCAAGGTGGATCGGCGCGCGCTGGCGGCTCTGGACGGCGTCGACCTGGCGGCGCCGGCGCGGGAGCGGCCGTGGACGGCGCCGGCTACGGCGCTCGAACGGCACCTGGCGGGCCTGTGGCAGGAGCTGCTGCGGGTCGAGCGCGTCGGTCGCGACGACAGCTTCTTCGAGCTGGGCGGCGACTCGATTCAGGGCGCGATGTTCATCAACCGGTTGCAGGCCGACCTGGGCGAAATCCTGTACGTGATGGCGCTGTTCGACGCGCCGACGGTGGCGGGCTTCGCCGCCTTTATGGAGCGCGCCTACCCGGTGGCGGCCGCCCGCCTGGGCGCCGCGCCGGCAGGAGCGCCGGTCGAGGTACCCGGCGCTGAAACGGTGTCGCAGCAGGTGGACGAGCTCGACGTGGAAGCGGCGCTGGCGGCGGTGCACGCCGCGGCCGTGCGCCGGCTGGGACGCGGGGCGGTGGAGCAGGCGGAGAGGGCCGGTCAGGGGGCGGCCCGGCGGCGCAACGCGCGGGCGGTGTTCATCCTGGCGCCCTTCCGGTCGGGCACGACGCTCTTGCGGGTGATGCTGGCTGGGCATTCGCGCCTGTTTGCGCCGCCCGAGCTGGAGCTGCTCGGCTTCGGCACCATGGCGGAGCGCGCCGGCGCCTATGCAGGGCGGAACGCTTTTGCGCTGGAAGGGCTGCTGCGGGCGGTGATGGAGCTGCGGGACTGCGATGCCGACGCGGCGCGGGCCTGGGTGGCGCAGGGCGAACGCGACGGGCTGACGGTGGCGGACGTGTATCGCCAGCTGCAGGAGGCCGGCGGCGGACGCCTGCTGGTCGACAAGACGCCCAGCTATGCGCTCGATATCGACACTCTGCGCCGGGCCGAACAGATGTTCGACCAGCCGCTGTACGTTCACCTGGTGCGGCACCCGCGGGCGACGATCGACTCGTACGTCGAAGCGCACATGGACCAGGTGTACGACTTCCCGTTCGCGCCCACGGCACAGGCGGAGCTGGTCTGGATGCTGTGCCACCGCAACATCCTCGATTTCGTGGCGGAGATGGAGCCGCGGCGCGTGCACCGGCTGCGCTTCGAAGAGCTGGTCAAGACGCCGCGGCAAGCGATGACGGCGCTGTGCGACTTCGTGGGCGTGCCGTTCGAGGACGCGCTGCTGGCGCCCTACGAGGGGCGCCGCATGGCCGACGGCCTGCACGCCGCGTCGCGCATGATGGGCGATCCCAAGTTCCACCAACATCGCGGCATCGCCGCGGAAGTGGCCGACCGCTACAAGCAGGCCGCGGGCGCGCTGCGGCCCCAAACCTGGCAGCTGGCCGCCCGCTTGGGCTACCAGGTGCCGGCCGGCGCCGGCGTTGCGGCGACCCCTGCCGGCGCGGCTGCTCCCTCCGAGCCGGCCGCCCTGACCGGCGCAGGTGGCGCGGCTGCTCCCGCCGACGCTGACGCCGTGACCGGTGCAGCCGGCGCGGCGCCCGCTGCCGCCGGCGCCGGTTCGGTGCTGGTGCCTGTGCCGCGGCAGGCTGGCGCCGTGCTGCCGCTGTCGTATGCGCAGGAACGGCTGTGGTTCCTGGCGCAGCTCGATCCGGCGAGCCCGGCGTACAACATGCCGGCGACGGTGATGATGGAGGGCGCGCTCAAGGTGGACAGCCTGGCGCGCGCCTTCGACGCGGTGCGGCGCCGCCACGAGGTGCTGCGCACGACGTTCCCGGCGGTCGCGGGCCTGCCGGTGCTGGCGGTGTCGGAGGACGCTTCGGGGGCGCTGCCGGTGGTGGATTTGGGCGGACTGCCGGCGGACCGGCGGCGGCCCGAAATGGAGCGGCTGGCGCTGGCCGAGGGGCGGCGGCCGTTCGACCTGGCCGGCGGGCCGCGAGCTGAGGCGAGTGCCGGCGGGCTACCGCGGTCCGCCGGCCGAGCTGAGGCGAGTGCCGGCGGGCCACCGCGGCCGGCCGGCCTGCTGCGCACGACGGTGATCTCCCTGGGCAGCCATCTCCACGCGCTGCTCGCGACCATGCACCACATCGTGTCGGACGGCTGGACGATCGGTATTTTGACCCACGAGCTGGCGGTGCACTATCGGGCGTCGGTGCTGGCGCAGCCGGCGGTGGCGGACCAGCTGCCGGCGCTGCGGTTGCAGTACGCCGACTACGCCGCGTGGCAGCGGCGGTGGCTGGACGACCAGGCCGTGGCGGGGCACCTGGATTACTGGCGGCGCCGGCTCTCCGGGTGGCTGCCGCCGATGGATTGGCCGACCGACCGGCCGCGCCCGGCCAACCAGACGTCGCGCGGCGCGCGGGTGTCGCGGACGCTCGCCGCGGCGCCGGCGCAGGCGCTGCGGGAGTGGAGCCGCCAGCAGGGGACGACGCCCTTTCTCACGCTGCTGGCGGCGTGGAGCGCTCTGTCCTGGCGCTGTACGGCACAGGAGGACCTGCTGTTGGGCATCCCCATCGCCAACCGCAACCGCGTTGAAGTGGAGGGGTTGATCGGGTTCTTCCTGAACATGGTCGTGGCGCGCACCGACGCGTCCGGCGATCCGACGCTGCGCGAGCTGCTGCGCCGCGCGAGCGACGGTTTTCTCTCCTCGGTGCCGCACCAGGAAGTGCCGTTCGAGAAGCTGGTGGAGGCGCTGCACCTGCCGCGCGACCGCAGCCGCACGCCGGTGTTCCAGGCGCAGTTCTCGTTGCAGAACACGCCGTCGGCGCCGCTGGCGCTGCCCGGCCTGACGCTGGAGATGGTGGAGATCCACAACCGCACGACCAAGTTCGACTTCACCGTCTTCCTGGTCGATCGCCCCGACGGTCTGACGACGACGCTGGAATACAACACCGACCTGTTCGACGCCGTCACCATGACGCGCCTGCTGGCGGCGTGGGAGACGCTGCTGGCAGGGGTTCCCACCGCCGCCGACCGCCGGCTTTCCGACCTGCCGCTGCTGCCTGCTGCCGAGAGGGCACAGCTGCTGGCGCCCTGGCCGCTGGCCGCGACGACCGCCGCCGCGTTCGGCGCGGCGCCGGCAGCCGTCATGGCGCCGCCGGCTGGCGCGGTGTGCCTGCATGAGCTGTTCGAGCAGCAGGTGCGGCGCCAGCCGCGCGCCGTCGCGGTGGTGCACGAGCTGGAGGAGCTGACGTACCAGCAGCTCAACCGCCGCGCCAATCAGCTGGCCCGCCGCCTGCGCGCCCTGGGCGTCGGACCGGAAACGCCGGTGGGCCTTTGCGTCGAGCGGTCGCCCCGCCTGCTGGTCGGCATCCTGGGCATCCTGAAAGCCGGCGGCGCCTACGTGCCGCTCGATCCCGCCTACCCGCGCGAGCGCCTGGTCTACACGCTGGCAGACGCGCTGGCGGGAGCCGGTGCGGCGGCGGTGCAGGAAGGCGGCGTGAGAGCGGGCGCATCGCCGGCGGTGCTGGTGACGGAAGCCGGCGTGGCGGCGCTGATCGGCGACGATCTGCCGTTCGCGTTGACGCGCGTTGACTTCGATCGCGACGGCGCCAGCCTGGCCGGCGAAGACGGCAGCAATGTTGGCGATGTTGGCGATGTTGGCAATGTTGGCGATGTTGGTGGCGGGGGCCGCCGTGGCGATGGCGGCGGGGGCGGCGCCGCCGTGCCGGCCAACCTGGCCTATGTGATCTATACGTCGGGCTCGACCGGCCGGCCCAAGGGCGTGCCGGTCACCCATGCCAACGGCGCGCGGCTGCTCGCCGCGACCGCCCACTGGTTCGGCTTCGGCAGCGGCGACGTGTGGACGCTGTTCCACTCCGCCGCCTTCGACTTCTCGGTGTGGGAGATCTGGGGAGCGCTCGCGCTGGGGGGCCGGCTGGTGATCGTGCCGCGCCAGGCGACGCTGTCGCCGGCGCTGCTGCTGGAGCTGCTGGCGGGCGAAAAGGTGACGGTGCTCAACCAGACGCCTTCGGCGTTCCGCCAGCTGGCGGTAGCCGCCGCCGCCGACCGGCGCCGCCTGCCGGCGCTGCGCTGGGTGATCTTCGGCGGCGAGGCGCTGCCGCTCGACGCGCTCGCTCCCTGGCTGGCGCTCTACGGCCCGAGCGCCGGCCCGCGGCTGATCAACATGTATGGCATCACCGAGACCACCGTGCACGTCACCTACCGGCCGATCGCGGCCGGCGACCTGGCGCGGCCCGGCAACGGCAACGCGCCGATCGGCGAACCCATCCCGGACCTGCGCGTCCACCTGCTGGGGCCGCGCGGCGAGCTGGTGCCGGTCGGCGTCGCAGGCGAGATCCACGTCGGCGGTGCCGGCGTGGCGCGCGGCTATCTGCACCGGCCGGACCTGACCGCTCGCCGCTTCGTGCCGGACGCGTGGGGCGGCCAGGCGGGGGCGCGCCTCTACGCCAGCGGCGACCTGGCGCGCCGCCGGCCGGACGGCGACCTGGAATACCTCGGGCGCATCGACCACCAGGTCAAGGTGCGCGGCTTCCGCATCGAGCTGGGCGAGATCGAGGCGGTGCTGCGCGCCCACCCGCGGGTGCAGGACGCGGTGGTGACGCTGCGCCATGAAGACGGCGGCGGCGCCACCCCCGGAACCCCTGGCATGGGCAGCGGTCCTGGAGCCCCCGGAGCTCCCGGAGCCCCCGCAGCTCCCGGCGATCACCGCCTGGTCGCCCACTTCGTCCCCCGCCCCGGCAGCGCCGCCGCGGCGCCGGTGGACGCCGCCGAGCTGCGCGCCCACCTGCGGTCGCTGCTGCCGGAGTACATGGTGCCGGCGGCGTTCGTGGCGCTGGCCGCCATGCCTCTCACCCCCAGCGGCAAGATCGACCGCCGCGCCCTGCCGAGCGCCGGCGGGGGAGCGGACGCCACCGCGACTGCCGCCGCCGCCACCGCGGTGCCGCGCACGCCGACCGAGCGGCGCCTGGCGCAGATCTGGCTGGAGGTGTTGCGCATCGAGCAGGCCGGGCGCGACGACAACTTCTTCGACCTGGGAGGCCATTCGCTGCTGGTCACCCAGCTGGCGTCGCGCATCCAAACGACGTTTGGCGTCGCGCTGCCGATGGCGAGCGTCTTCGACGCGCCGACGCTGGCCGGCCTGGCCGCCCGGATCGATGCCCTGTTGCCCGAAGCGCCGGCGGGTGGGGAAGCCGGCGCTGGGGACGCCGCCGCTGCCAGCGGCGGAGGAGGCGGTCTGCCGCCGATCCCGCGCGTCGCGCGCAATCTATTGCCGGCGGCGCCGGGGGCGCCAGGGTCGCCGGCATCGCTGCCGCCGTCGTTCGCGCAGGAGCGGCTGTGGTTCCTGGACCAGCTGCAGCCGGACAGCCCGTTTTACAACGTGCCGCTGTCGCTGCGCCTGCGCGGCCGCCTCAACGTCGCCGCGCTGGTGGCGACGTTCGGCGAGATCGTGCGCCGCCACGAGACGCTGCGCACGTCGTTCGCCGCCGCCAACGGCCAGCCGGTTCAGGTGGTGGCGCCGGCCGTCGCTGTGCCTATCCCGATCGTCGACGTCTCGGGGCTGGCGGCGGAGGCGCGACGCGAAGCGCTGCTCGCCCAGCTGGCGCACGACGAGGCGCGGCAGCCGTTCAACCTGGCGGGCGGACCGCGAGTTGAGGCGAGTGCCGGTGGGCCACCGCGGTCCGCCGGCCGAGCTGAGGTGAGTGCCGGCGGGCCACCGCGGCCGGCCGGCCTGCTGCGCCTGCGGCTGATCCGCCTGGGCGCCCAGGACCACGCCCTGCTGGCGACAGTCCACCACATCGTCAGCGACGGCTGGTCGCTGGGCGTGCTGATCCGCGAGGTGGCGGCGCTCTATACGGCGTGCTGCCAGGGCCGGCCGTCGCCGCTGCTGCCGCTGGCCATCCAGTACGCCGATTTCGCCGCCTGGCAGCGCGGCTGGCTGCAGGGCGAACGGCTGGACCAGGAGCTGGACTTCTGGCGCGGCCAGCTGGACGGCGCGCCGCAGGTGATCGAGCTGCCGGCCGACCGCCCGCGCCCGCCGCGGCAGGGCTTCGCCGGCCGCCACCTGCGCTTCGTCTGGCCGCCGGCGCTGGCGGCGCGGCTGCGCGCGCTGGGCCGCAGCACCGGGACGACGCTTTTCATGTCGCTCTTCGCGGCGCTCGCGGTGCAGCTCCACCGCTACACCGGCCTGGGCGATTTCCTGATCGGTTCGCCGGTCGCCAACCGCCAGCGCCGCGAGCTGGAAGATCTCATCGGCTTCTTCGTCAACACCCTGGTGCTGCGGGCGCGGCTGCACGGCGAGCAGACCGTCGAAGAGCTCCTGGCCGGCGTGCGGGCGACGACGCTCGCCGCCTTCGCGCGGCAGGACCTGCCGTTCGAAAAGCTGGTGCACCACCCGGCGGTCACCCGCGACGCCAGCCGCTCGCCGCTGTTCCAGGTGTTCCTGGTGCTGCAAAACGCTCCTGCGGAGACCCTGGAGCTGCCGGGGCTGACGCTCGAGACGCTGGCGGCTGAAAGCGGCGCCGCCAAGTTCGATCTCACGCTGTCGTTTGCCGAAACCGCGGCGGGCCTGGACGGGTTCCTCGAATACAGCACCGACCTGTTCGACGAGGCGACCGCCGCGCGCATGCTCGCCCACCAGCGCAACCTGCTGGAGAGCCTGGCGGCGGGGGAGGGCTGGCGGCTCGCCGACCTGGCGATGCTGGGTGCCGCCGAGCGGCGCCAGCTGCTGACCGCCTGGGGCGGCGCCCCGGCTGCCACCGCCACGGCTGTCACCGCCACGGCTGTCACCGCCGCAGCTGCCGCCGGTGCAGTGCCGGCGCCGGCGCAGCAGCATCAGTGGCCGTCCGTGTCCTTCCACCGCCTGTTCGAGCGCCGGGCGCAGGCGCTGCCGCACGCGCCCGCCATGGCGAGCGACGGCCGCCTGCTGCTCACCTACGGCGAGCTCAACCAGCAGGCCAACCAGCTGGCCCACCACCTGCGCCGGCTGGGCATCGGCCCGGAGCTGCGCGTCGCCATCGCGCTGCCACGGTCGCCGATGGCGCTGGTCGCGATCGTCGCCACGCTCAAGACCGGCGCCGCCTACGTGCCGCTCGACCCGTCGCACCCGCTGGAGCGCCTGGCGCTGATCGTCGAGGACACCGCGCCGACGCTGCTGCTCACCGACGAGCGCTCGCGCGGCGAGCTGCCGGTGCCGGGCAATTGCAAGGTTTTTTACCTGGACGGCGCCTGGGAGCCGGACGGCGCGCTGGCCGGCGAACCTTCCACCGATCTGCCGCCGGGCGCGGCCGACGACTGCCTGGACAGCCCCGCCTACGCCATCTTCACCTCGGGCACCACCGGCCGGCCCAAGGGGGTGCCGATCTCGCATCGGGCGCTGACCAACTTCCTGCTCGGCATGCAGCAGCGGCCGGGCCTCACCGCGGCCGACGTCGTGGTGGCGGCGGCGACCATCTCGTTCGACATCCACACCCTGGAGCTGCTGCTGCCGCTGATCGTCGGCGCCCGCATCGAGCTGCTCACCCGCGAGGAGGCGATGGACGGGGCGCTGCTGGTCGAGCGGCTGGACCGCTCGCAGGCCACCCTGTTCCAGGCCACCCCATCCGGCTGGCGCATCCTGCTGGACGCCGGCTGGCGCGGCAACGACCGCCTGGCGGCGCTGTGCGGCGGCGAGGCGCTGACCCCCGAGCTGGCGGCGCGCCTGCTGCCGCGCGTCGGCTCGCTGTGGAACGTCTACGGGCCGACCGAGACCACCGTGTGGAGCGTCGTCGAGCGCGTCGCACCGGAGACCGCCGCCGGCGGCGGCGCCGAGCGGGGCGCCGTGCCCATCGGCCGGCCGATTCCTAACTTCAACCTGTTCATCCTGGACCGCTACCTGGAGCCGGTGCCGGCGGGGGTGATCGGCGAGCTCTACATCGGCGGCATCGGCCTGTCGCGCGGCTACTTTGTCTCCCCCGACCTGACCGCCGGCCGCTTCCTACCGCACCCCTTCGCCGGCGCCGTCCCCGGCGAGCAGCGCGGCGCCCGCCTGTATCGCAGCGGCGACCTGGTGCGCCACCGCGCCAACGGCGACATCGAGTTCCTGGGGCGCGCCGACCACCAGGTCAAGATCCGCGGCTTCCGCATCGAACCCGACGAAGTGGCCGCCGTGCTGGCCCAGCATCCCGCCGTGCGCAAGGCCGTCGTCGTGCCGCGCCCCGCCGCCGGCGGCGACCTGGCCCTGGTCGCCTACTTCGTCGCCGCCGATCCGGCGCCCGAGATCGCCGACCTGCGCACCTTCCTCAAGGACAAGCTGCCCGCCTACATGGTGCCGGCCGACTTCGTGTCCCTGGCGGCCTTCCCCCTGGCGCCCACCGGCAAGATCGACCGCCGCGCCCTGCCGGCGCCCGGGGCGGCAGCCCCCAGCCAGTCCTACGCGGCGCCCCAGACCCCCACCGAAGAGCAGCTGGTCGAGATCTGGCAGCAGGTCCTGGACCGGCCGCAGGTCGGCATCCACGACAACTTCTTCGAGCTGGGCGGCCACTCCCTGCTCGCGCCGCAGATCATCGCCCGCATCGACACCACCTTCCAGGTGCGCCTGCCCCTGCGCACCTTCTTCGAAGCCCCCACCATCGGCGGCATGGCCGCCCACATCGACCTCATCATCCTCCAGGAGATCGAGGCCCTGAGCGAAGAAGAAGCCGAGCTCGCCGCCCCCTGACCACGTGCTGCGTGCGGCGCGCCGCCGCGCGCATCGCAGATGACAGTAGCGCTGGCGCTTGCAGAGCCATACGGATGCGGCGGCGGAAACCATCCCGGCCTTCCGTAGTAGAATGGAAAACAAGAACTGACGAAGGGATGTGAACATGCCAAATAATGCCTCATTGGCAATGTGTCTATATTCGCGGAAATCAGGTGCCTATGTCTTCAGTCATGAAGTGTTGCTTGATGGCCGTTATCGGTCTCGCCAGCTTCTCGGGAGCGCACGCCGGCACAATGACCGCGCCGCGGCCTGCGACCGACCCTTCCAGGTCCGCCGCCCGGGCGCTGGCCGCGGTGGTGGAATCGCCTGAGCCGGGGCGCACCTTTGCCGAACCGCTGCTCGCTGCGGGGAGGCCGGACGCTGGCGAAACGCGACTGCTGCGGCAGGCGATCGAGGCGTACCGCGCCGCGGCCGACGTCGAAGCGGTGCAACCGATCCTTCAGTTCCTGGATCGGCACCCGGCTTCGGTTTGGAAGCCGTCGCTGCTTGCCAACCTGGCGGTGCTCTACCGCCATACCGGCTACCTCGATCGCGCGCTGGACGCCGCCGGCGAGGCGTGGCGGCTGACCAAGGCGTCGGCCGACCCGGAGGTGCGCAAGATCGCCGACAGCGCGCTCGCCACCTGTTTGGAGCTGGACTCTTCGCTCGGCCGGACCGACGAGCTGGCGGCGCTCCTGGTCGAGGTCCGCGATCGGCCCCTGGGAGGCCATGCGGCGGAAACCGCGTCGGGTGCGCGATCGAGCCTGTGGCAGATGCGCACCGATCCGGCAGGCTCCTTCCGCTGCGGGCCGCTGGCCCTGGAGCGGGTGAGTCAGGTGCTGCATCCCGGTGCGCCGGTGGACCGGCGCCTGCTGGAGTATCCGTCCACCTTCCAGGGCACCAGCCTGGCCGAGCTGGTGAAGCTGGCGCAGACCTCGGGCCTGGGCCTCCACGCCGTGCGGCGCGAGGCCGGCTCGCTCATCCCGGTGCCGTCCGTCGTGCATTGGAAAGCGGACCACTTTGCCGCCCTGGTCGAGGAGCGACAGGGACGCTACCGGGTGAAGGACCTGACCTTCGGCGACGATCGGTGGCTCAGCCGGCAGGCGGTGGAAGAAGAGTCGACCGGCTATCTGCTGGTGCCGCAGAGCGCGGGTCCGCGGCCCGGCTGGCGGGCGGTGGCAGAGTCCGAGGCCGCCGGGGTGCGCGGCCGCGGTGTGAGCGCCAACCCCAACCCGGGCGCCACGACGCCGGGCGATCCGAAGAAGCCCCAGCTGCCCGGCGACTGCAACGCCGGCTCCGACAGCGGCATGCCGCGCTACAACTTCCATGCCGCGGTGATCAGCCTGAACGTGACCGATTCGCCGGTGGGGTACCGGCCGCCGCGCGGACCCGCCATGCGCTTCGGCATCACGTACAACAGCCGCGAGGACTTTCAGCCCAGCACCTTCACCTTCCCCAACCTGGGGCCGCGCTGGAATTTCGACTGGCTCTCCTACGTCGAGGACGACGACCCCAACCTCAACGGCAGCACCATCCGTGTGGCGGAGCGCGGCGGCGGCTCGTACGTGCTGCCGCAGTCTTCAGGTGCATCGTGGATGTATGGACCCAACGCCCGCGGCTCCCACGAGACGGTGACGCGGCTGTTCGCCAGCGGCGGCACGACGACCATCGGCTTTGCGCGCCAATATCCCGACGGTTCGCAGGAGGTGTATCAACAGTCGGACGGCGCCACGACCATGCGCAAGTATTTCCTCACCTCGGTGGTGGACCCGGCGGGCAACGGCGTGACCCTGAGCTACGACGCCGCGACGATGCGCCTGCTGTCGATCACCGATCCGCTGGGCCAGCAGACGACGCTCACCTACGATCCCACGGATATCTACAAGGTCACCGCGGTCACCGATCCGTTTGGCCGCCAGGCGGTCTTCACCTATTCCGGCGGGCTGCTGCAGAGCGTGACCGATGCGATGGGGTTGACGTCGTCGTTCGCCTACGGTCCGCCCTACGGCGGTTCGCTCCCCGCGACCGACTTCATGAGCTCGATGACCACACCGTACGGCACCACCGCCTTTGAAACCTATGAGCAGCAGCCCACGGACCCCAACGGCACCGCGGATCCGACGCTGCTCGGCAATACGCGCTGGCTGCTGGCGACCGACCCGGTCGGCGACCGCGAGCGGATCGAGTTCCGGCACCTGGCGCCGGGCGTCCAGCAGACGACCGGCGAACCGGTGCCGGCGGGATTCGACAACAGCAACCTTGCCTATCGCAACACTTTCTATTGGAACGCCACGGCGATGTTGACCTACAGCGATTCCGATCCCAATCGCTATCTGAATGCATCGTACCTCCAGCACTGGCTGCACGACGGCACCGGCTCGATTCCCGCCGTCGCCTCGATCCTGGAAAGCGAGCAGGCGCAGGGACAGCATCGCATCTGGTACAGCTACCCGGGCGAGCCGGCGGCGCAATATCAAGGGACGCTTTCGACACCGACCGCGGTGGCGCAGGTGCTCGATAGCGGACAGACGCAGCTGTACACCCAGACCTATGACGGCTCCGGGCGGTTGCTCAGCCGTATCGATCCGGTGGGTCGCACCTACTCCTACCACTACGCCAGCAATGGCATCGATCTGGCCTTCATCGACAACGACCTGCTCCACGAGCAGGTGATGGCCGCGGCGTACAACTCGGCGCACCGTCCGCTCTCCTATACGAATTACGCGGGACAGGCCACCGTCGCCACCTACAACAGTTTCGGCCAGCTCACCTCGGTCACCCGGCCCGACGGGGTGGAGACCACCATCACCTACGACGGCCGCGGATTTCCCACCAAGGTGGCCCGCGTGGGCACCTCGTACCAGGAGACCTACACCTACGACCCGGTGGGGCGCATAGAGACCTGGACCGGAACCGACGGCTATACGATGACCTTCGGCTACGACAACCTGGACCGCCTGACCGGCATCACCTATCCGGACGGCACCAGCGAACAGGTGGTGTTCAACCTCCGCGACGTGGTCCTGTATCAGGACCGCATGGGGAGGGCCACCACCTACACCTACGACGCAGCCGACCGCCGGCAGTCGATGACCGACGCCGCCGGTCGTACGACGTACTTCTCCTGGTGCGGTTGCGGCGCCCTGGACCAGATGACCGACCCGTTGGGTCATTCGACCTCCTGGTTGAACGACAACCTCAATCGCGTCGTCGGCAAGAGCATCAACGGGCAACTGAGCGTGCTGTATGGCTTTGACGGGTCCGGGCGCCTGGTCGGCAAGACCGACGCGCTCGGTCAGGTGACCAACTATTCGTACAACGTCGACAACTCCCTGGCAGCGATCGCCTATCAGAATGCAGTTCACCCCACGTCCGGGGCAACCTTCGCCTACGACCCGTTCTATCCGCGGCTCATCCAGCAGGTCGACGGCTTCGGCACCACGACCTTCACCTACTACCCGGCCGGGGTGCCGGGCGCCGGAAAGATTGCAACCATGACGGCGCCGGCGCCCAACCACACCGTGGCGTTGCAATACGACGCGATCGGCCGCCAGATTGGGCTGACCCTGGACGGCATCGTGCAGAGCCGGTCGTTCGATGGCGAGGGCCGCCTGGCCTCGGTCACCAATCCGCTGGGGACGTTCAACCTCAGCTACGACGGTGCGTCGCCGCGCTCCACCGGCGCCTCGTATCCCAACGGTCAGGGATCGACGCTGACCTACCTGGACGTGCTGCACGACTTCCGTCTGTCGCAGCTCGGCTGGGGGCCGGCACCGTCACTCCCACCTCGGCAGCCATCGGCACCGGCCAGACCTTGACGTTCTATTGCACGGACAGCAACGTGCCGCCGACGATCACCCCGAGCTGCACGATGGAAACGGACGATCCGGGGGCGGTGGGCTGGACCAGTCCCGGAACGACCTTCTCCATCCTGCACTCCGCCGGCGCGCCGGGCGGCACCTATCACTACTGGTTCGACGGCGCCTGGGGAGGACAGGTGGTGGCGATGGTCACCGTTGTCGACATCCAGGTCAAGCCGGCGTCGATCATCGTGCTGCCCGGCACGCAACGGCAGTTCTTCTCCGAGGTGACCGGCAGCGGCCAGGCGGTGCAATGGTCCACCACCGTTCCCGGCGCGACGATCTCCAGCACAGGTCTGCTTGCGGTCCCCACCGGCACCGCGACCGGCACCCACGCGGTGACGGTCCAGACGGTCGGCACTCCCGTCGCGCCGGCGACCGCCGTGGTGACCGTGGCCAATGCGTTGCCGGTGACCGGCGTGGCCGTCGCGCCCATCCGTTCGGTCATCGACGAGGGGCAGCAGCAGCCGTTCAGCGCCGTCGTCCTGGGGCAGAACGCCGAGCTCTACGCCAATCCGGCGGTCTCCTGGTCGGTGTCCGGTCCGGTCCCGGTGTCCATTCCGGCCGACGGCCTGTTCACCGCACCCGCGGCCGATGGCGTCTACACGGTCACCGCCACGTCGTTGGCCGACCCGACCAGGTCGGGCTCGGCCACGGTCGTGGTCGGCGAAGACCTGACCGTGCAACCGTCCGCCGTGAGCCTTGCGCCGGGAGCTTCGCAGGCGTTCACGGCGCAGGTCAGCGGCGAGGCCAATCCGACGACCGCCTGGAGCGTCCTGGAGGGCGCGGCCGGCGGGACGATCTCGGCCGCGGGCGTCTACACCGCGCCCGCCACGGCGGGCCTCTATCATGTCGTGGCAATGGGGGCGACGGTCGACGCGCAGCTGCAGGGGATGGCCACGGTGAGCGTCGGCTCCAACCCGGAGGTTTCGGTCACCATCACCCCGGCCGAGGTCTCCCTGGTTCCCGGCGGTACGCAGCAGTTCACCGCCAGCGTCGCGGGCGTGGCCGATACCAGCGTCGCCTGGACGGCATCGGCGGGCACGATCGACGCGACCGGCTTCTTCACCGCGCCGCCGACCTACGGCACCGTCACCATCACGGCACAAAGCCACGCCAACCCCCAGGTGCTGACGTCGGCGACTGCCGAAATCGCCGGCAGCGGTCCGGTCACGTCCTTCCAGTACGACGCCGATGGCAATCTGCTGAACGACGGAACCCGGACCTACGAATGGGACGCGGCAAACCGGCTGACGGCGGTCAACATCGGCACCCAGCGCAGTGAGTTCGGCTACGACGTCTTCGGCAGAAGGGTCCTGATCACCGAGAAAACCAACGGCACGGTGACCAGCAGCCACCATTTCATCTGGGTGGGCAACCAGATGCTCGAAGAGACCGATGCGACCTCGGCGCCCGCCGCTGGTCCGCTGGGCCTCGGCAACTTCGACGCGGTGTCCTGCAACACCATCGTGGGGTGGGCCTGGAACGCCGCCCAACCCAACACCCCGATCAGCGTCGATTTCTACAACGGGTCGACGAAGGTTGCCTCCACCTTGGCCAACACGTTCCGCAGCGACGTCCGCGCGGCCGGCGGCGGCAATGGCGACCACGGCTTCTCGTACCCCCTGCCGGCTGCCTTCAAGACCGGCACGGCACAGAGCGTCACCATCATGCTGGACGGCACGTCTACCGGCTTAGGCACCCGCTCCGTCAGCTGTCCGGCGGCAAGCCTTGCCGGTGCCTTCGGGGAGGCCGACTGCACGCAGCTCGCCGGCTGGGGCTGGGATGCCACCGAGCCGAGCTCGCCGATCGGCATCGACATCTACGACGGTTCCACCCTGCTCACCACGGTACTCGCCAACGCTTTCCGGCAGGACCTGGTCAACGCCGGCATCGGCAACGGCGATCACGGCTTCTTCCTGCCCACTCCGGTTTCCCTGAAAAACGGCGCCAGCCATGCGATCACCCTGAAGGCCGCCGGCACCTCGATCGTCCTCGGCGGCACCCGCAGCCTCACCTGCCCGGCGCCCGCCTTCAGCGGCCATATCGACTTTGTCGATTGCACCCAGATCGCCGGCTGGGCCTGGGACGCCAATCAACCCAACGCCGCGATCGACGTCGACATCTACGACGGCACGACCCTGCTTGCCACCATCCCCGCCAGCAACTTCCGCCAGGACCTGTTGAACGCCGGCATCGGCAACGGCGACCACGGCTTCACCTACTCGACCCCCGCGCTCTACACCGGATCGACCCACTCGATAACGGTAAACGCCGGCGGCTCGGCAACCACCATCGCCGGCACGCCCGCCACCATCACCTGCCCCAACGAAACGATCCTCACCCTCTTCTTCCCCGAAGGGATGCAGTCCGGCCCCACCTCCTACTACTTCTCCTACGATCACCTGGCCAGCGTCCGGGAGGTCACCACCGCCGGCGGCGCCGTGGTCAGCCGTTACGACTACGACGCGTACGGCCGCCTCACCGTCAACCAAGGCACCCCGCCGCGCTTCGGCTACGCCGGCATGTACTACCACCAGCCCTCCGGCCTCGACCTGACCAGGTACCGCGCCTGCGACCCCGACCTCGGCCGCTGGGAAAGCCGGGACCCCGCCGGCGAGCAGGTGGACTCCAACCTCTACCGTTACGTGGAAAATGACCCCACGGACCGCACCGATCCCCTGGGCCTGGGCTGGGTTGTGAACAACTCGTGCCAGAACATCGCAATTAGGAACGAGACTCCCGACTACCGAGTGACCGTCGTGCCACCAGGGACCGGTGCAAACGCGGACGGGGTCTACAACGGGATTCCGGGACCAACTCAGGGAGTCACCGGGAATCAGTGCGGACCTTATTTCGGTGATGCAAACGGCGCCTCGGTCCTTAAGATCAACGACTGGGATTCCATTGTCGTCGACGGTGGTTGCGGCGGTCAGCCTTTGCAGTGGCATTTTCTGTCGTTCGCCGATCAGTTGGTGTACTACGCGTCACACATACCCTTTATGCGACCAGACTCCGACGGCTGGAAGCAGGCGCCAGGGTGGTATGACACGTGGCGCGGTTGGAAGGTTCCTTACCAACTGTGGCCGCTCGTCTGCAGCTGTCCGCCACCGCCGGTTGCCACAGGGCCGACGAGGTAACAGTGGCCGAAGTCGTCTACGCTCTTTGCTTGGCTTGCTTGGCCGCTTGCGCTTGTATAGTGGTTGCGTGCTGGCACGCCCTGCACAGGCGACCGAGACCCACTCGCGCCTGGCTGGTGGCGACGTTGATCCCCTTCATAGTCTTTTGCGCGGTGGTCATGTCACCCTTCCTCAGCCGCGTGCTGCTCTATCACTCTATCAACGACACCGATTACTCACCAAGTTACACCGAGCAGGGTTTCGAGGCTCTTCCCATCGGAGCTTCGCGCGCAGAGATCGTTCGCGTTTTGGGACCACCGCTGAGCTCTGCGGATAGCGGGGACGAAATATGGCTGTATTACTCGGAACACCGCTACACAGGGCGCAGTCGGAACTTTTGGATGAAATATTTGATCTTAGATGCCAAGACCAAGACCCTAAAGAAAAAAATCGATCGATTCGCGGTCCCCTAGCTTGGCCGCTGACCTGGAGCTGCGCGCCGCCGCCCGTTGGCATCTCGTCGAAACTGAAGGGAGATAAGGGCGTGCCTGACATCACCGTCTTTTGGTTCGCCGCGATGGCGGCATTCTCCCTTACTCTGGTTGCCTGCTGGCATCTTCGGCATGCAAGGTGGCGGCAATGCTTTGCATGCCTCGGTGCTGCAGTGCTTCCGCTGGTGCTCTTCTTTGTAGTGGAGAAGTCGCCTTTCCTGGACCGCGCGCTCTTCTACTTCTCGCTCAACGACACCGAGTACGCGAGCGGATACGCCGATAAGGCGTTCGACTCGCTCGCCGTTGGGGCTTCACGAACAGAGATCTATCGAGTGCTGGGGCCACCACTGCTGGCCGAGGACTGGGGCGACGAGATATACCTCTATTATTCACAGCATCGCAGTGGCGGTTACAGCCGCAACTATTGGAAAAAGTTCCTGGTCGTTGATCCGAAAACGTTGACCTTGCAGAGGAAGGTCGATGAATTCGAGGCGCCGTAACGGCGCCCGGATGAAAGGCCCCCGTACCGGATCTGGGGCCACAGGCAGCCCCCTACCAGCTCTGTCCGCTGGTCTGCACCTGTCTGCCACCTCGCCGGTTGGGGCGTGGCGGGCGGGGCGCGGCGGAGGTAGGATACGCGGGCTGTGCCTTTCCTGCATGGAGGTTTGACCTTGCGCGGATCCTGTCTGGCTGGGCTGGTGGTGGCTCTGGGTGTGACGTTGGTGGTGGGAGGACGGGTGGAGGGGCAGGTGGGGGTGCCGGCGGAGCTGAAGCCGGATCTGGGGCAGGCGATGGATGCGGAGGGGACGGCGAAGATTCGCAAGTACACGACGGCGCCGGAGTTCAACTCGCCGCTGACGGACTATCTGCCGGCGTCGGGGAGCGTGCCGGCGCCTTCGGCGGTGCTGGGGGATGTGTCGGGGGCTCCGGGGATCCTGCCGTATGCGGAGGACGTACATCGGTACTTCCGGATGCTGGCGGCGGCGAGCCCGCGGGTGCGGGTGGTGTCGATCGGGACCAGCGAGGAGGGGCGGGAGCGGATCGCGGTGGCGATCAGCTCGGAGGCGAACCTGGCGCACCAGGGGGAGAACGACGCTCGGCTGGCGCAGCTGGCGGACCCGCGGGTGCTGCAGGGGGACGATGCGCGGGCGGAGGGGCTGATCGCGGCGAGCGTGCCGGTGTACTACATCACGGGGACAATCCACTCGCCGGAGACGGGGGCGCCGACGGCTTTGATGGAGCTGGCGTACCGGCTGGCGGTGGACGAGAGCCCTTACATCCGGTCGATCCGGGAGCATGTGATCACGCTGATCACGCCGGTGGTGGAGGTGGACGGACGGGACCGGATGGTGGATGTGTACCGCTGGCACCTGGCGCATCCCAAGGCGACGCAGCCGCTGCTGTCGTATTGGGGGCACTACGTGGCGCATGACAACAATCGGGACGCGATGGGGCTGACGTTGTCGTTGTCGCGGCAGGTGCTGGATACGTACCTGGGCTGGCATGCCCAGGTGCTGCACGACCTGCACGAGTCGGTGCCGTTCCTGTACGACAACACGGTGGGCGACGGCCCTTACAACGCCTGGGTGGATCCGATCGTGACCAACGAGTGGCAGCTGTTTGGCTGGACCAACGTGGCGCAGATGGGCAAGTTCGGGATGCCGGGGGTGTTCACGCATGGCAACTTCGACACCTGGAGCCCGGGCTACCTGATGTTCATGGCGGCGATGCACAACGGCGTGTCGCGGTTGTATGAGACGTTCGGCAACGGTGGCGCCGACACCGAGATGCGCGAGCTGGACCCCAGCGAGTCGGCGCGCACCTGGTACCGCCCCAATCCGCCGTATCCGACGGTGAACTGGTCGCAGCGCAACAACAACAACTACGAGGAGACGGCGCTGCTGATCTCGCTGGCCTTTGTGGCGGAGAACCGCGGGTTGCTATTGCGCAACTATTGGGAAAAGGGCAAGCGGTCGATCGCCAAGCCTTCGCAGGAGGGCCCGGCGGCATACGTCTTCCCCGCGGACGACCGGCGGCCCGGGGCGCAGGCGGAGCTGCTGCGCGTCCTGCAGGCGCAGCACGTGGAGATCTGGCGTGCCGACCGCGCCTTTACCGTGCACGTGGGTAACGCCGCCGGCACCAGCGGCAGCGATGGGGATGGCAAGGGGGATGGCACCGCCGCCGGCGGCAGGAATGCCGTGGCTGGCGCCAAGGATTCTGCCGCCGGTGCCGCGCGAACGTTCCCGGCGGGCAGCTACGTGGTGCGCATGGATCAGCCGTTCAGCCGCATCGCCGACGCGCTGCTGGACCGCCAATACTGGAGCCCGGACGATCCGCAGAAGCATCCCTATGACGATACGGGTTGGTGCTTTCCCGAGCTGTTCGACACCCAGGCGGTGCGGGTGGTGGACCGGCAGGTGCTGACGGCGCCGATGACCCGCGTCGCGGCGGCGGAACCGCTGCGTGCGCGTGGCGCGGTTGCCGGCGCCGCTGCCGGCAGCGGCGGCGCAGGCGGACCGGTGTTTCTGATCGCGCAGCGGGGGGGCGACGACGCGCTGTTCTCGCTGCGCTATGCCCTGGGCGATGCGACCGTCGCGGCGGCGAGCCAGTCGTTTCGGGTCGGTGGGCACGACTACCCTCGCGGCACCTGGGTGGTGCGCGGCATCGGGCGCGACGATCTGGCGAAGACGGCGGCGGCGGCCGGCGTCTCGGTGGAGGTCGTGGCGGCGGTGCCGTCCGTGGCGACGCGGCCGGTGGCCAAGCCGCGCATCGCGCTGTTGCACAGCTGGATCGATACCCAGACCGAGGGTTGGTGGCGGCAGCGCCTGGATCTGCTGAAGGTGCCGTACCACTACATGAGCACACAGGACGTTGCCGCCGACGGCGATCTGGCCGCCCATTACGACGTGATCCTGTTTCCGCCCGTCGGCGTTGGAGAGCCGATGCTGATCGTCAGCGGCGTCCCGTCGGCGTGGGGCCAGCCGATGCCGTGGAAGCAGACGCCCGAAACCCCCAACCTGGGGCGCATCGATTCGACCGACGACCAGCGCCCCGGCCTGGGGTTTGCCGGGCTGGAGCACCTGCGCCAGTTCGTCGAGCAGGGCGGGCTGCTGATCACCGTCGAGGACACCGCGCGCCTGATGATCCAGGCCGGTATGGTGCACGGCGTGCGCGTCCCCGATACCCACAACCTGCGTGTCGTCGGCAGCGTGCTGGACGCGCGCTTCCCCAACCCCGCATCTCCCTTTGCCGATGGCATGGGGGACCGCCTGTCGGTCTACAGCTCGTCGGGTCTGAGCTTTGAGTTGAGCAATTCGGCCGAGGGCGGTTGGCCCGAAGAGGAAGCCGACCGGCCCACCGGCCGCGGCGGCCCCAAGGATCAGGACATCGTGCAGGGGCGCACGCCGGTCTCGCCGCGCGGCGCCGACGCCAAGTTCGAGCGCTGGCAGGCGCGCCCGCTGCGCCTCGAAGACATGCGCGACAACCCGGGGGTGATCCCCGAGTCGCTGCGGCCGCAGACGCTGCTGCGCTTCGGCGACGCCGACGACCTGCTGGTGTCCGGCCTGCTGGAACACGGTTCCGAGCTGGCGCGCCGCGCCGCCGTCGTGGAAGTCCCGGTAGGCAAGGGCCACGTCGTCCTCTTCGGCATCAACCCGATCTGGCGCGGCTCGACGATCGGCAGCCACCCCCTGGTCTGGAACACCATCCTGCAGCACCAGTTCTTCGCCCCGGCCCCAGCAGCGACCCCGGCCGGCGCTGCCGCCAGCCATTGACGCGGCGACGAAGCGGCCCCGCGGAGAGCAGGCCGCTGTCGGTGACGCTCAGGCTGTCCAGGGGGAGGACCAGGGCGTCAGCGCGGGCCGGCGGGTCCCCGGCGGGCGTGGTGGGCGCACGTCTATGTATGGAGGCTGCTGGGGCGCGGCGCCCGGTGCGGCGCGTGCGGCAGCATGAACGATAAGGAGACCGCGATGAAAAAGCAGATCCGCAAGATGAGCTTGAACGGTGAAACCCTGCGCGCGCTGGAAACGCCCGACCTGCGCGTCATCGCCGGCGGCGCGGCTACCTTGCCGCCGGTTTGCGAACATACCAACGCGATCAACTGCTGAGATTGCGATCGGAAGGCGCCGCTGCTGGACCAGCGGGCCCTGCGCGCCGCCGCCGGCACTGCAGCGCGGCGGCGGCGCGGTTCGAGAGGCGCTGCCTGCTAGTGGGCGTTGGCGGTTTCGGCCGCCATCTTCAGCTCGTTGTTCACCTGGTCGAGCAGTTCCTTGGCCTTCTGGGCGTGGCCGCCCATGTCCCACTCGTTGGCCTGCTGAGCTTCGACGATCTTGTTGAATGCCTGGCGCGAGAGCCGCTGGGCAGCGGCGATGTGGGGGTGCCGGCCGGGGTTCACGTTCTTCGCCGGCTGGGCGGCGTACACCATGCCAGCGGCAAGCAGCAGCAATCCACACACACCTGCGAGGATGGTCTTCTTCATCGCTTTTTCTCCCTCGGTTACGTGACCGTCAGTGTGCCTCAATCTTGGCACCTTCCCGCCGCCGGGTCAATTACAACTCCCGCTGTGCCGCCGCCGGCCTGACTCGGCGGCACGACTGCCCGCCGCGCCTTGACCCTGGCGGCGCGACTGGCGCCGCGCGCCGCACGACCGGCGCCGTATCCATGCCGCCTTGCAAACCGTGTGGCCGGGCGTCGGCGGCGAAAGTCGTTGGTTGGAGCGATCGCGCCCGGCCGGCCCGCTCCCGCCGCCGGCCTGGTTTTCCAACGGCTTCCGTCTGGCGGCTTGGCGGCATGCGTCCGGCAGAAACGCAATGCAGCTCTGATGCGTATACCTAGCTGTCGTGAAGCTTGTGAGCTTGCCGGTTCGTGGGCGGTGCCATCCGAGGCCTGCCCGGCGTCCTTGTTGACGCGCGGCTCACAGCGCCGTTAGAATGAGCAATATTGACCGACAATATTGATAGACAAAAATATGGATAAACTCTACGGAAGCAGCCACCTTTCCAGCGCCGTGCGGCAACATGTGACCGCTCGGGATCGGCGGCCGGGGCAGCTGCCCCTGGCGCCTGCCAGCCGAGGATTCGCCTATCGATGCGTCGGCGCGCCCGGCCAAAGCCCGGATGGGTCTCCCTCTTCCGGCGCCTACCTCTACGGCCCCCACGTCGACCTGCCGGCTGGCCTTCGGCCGCGCTCCGCCGCCGGGGCCTGACCCTCCGGCCGGACCGCCGGCCTCCTGGCCGCGACCTCGGCCCCGGTCCCGCGCGACGCCGCGCCGGCAGCCTGACTGGCCGCCGGCCCGCGCCGGATACCGGCCGCCGGGACCAGCCTGGCTGGTGCGGCCCTACCTCTGGAGGGCCACACCTCCCCGCGGAGCCTGGCGACAGGCACCTCCTCAGGGTGTTCTGTTAGTACCCAAGGATACGCTCTAGCGCAGCAGGTGGAGGCGCGATCCATTGGATGCTTGGTGTCCCCATCCGGTCAGGGATGACGCTTCTCTACATGAGGAGCGGCTGGAGGACCGCCCCGGTTGTGGACAACCGGCGCGATCGGGAGGTGGGGATGACCGGACTGTTGAGGCAGGGACGTGGGCGCGGAGCGTGGTCGATGGCGGCGGCGATCTGGGCGGCGGCGGCGCTGGCGGCATAGGGAGTTCTCGTGATGCCGCTGTCGTCGCCCCGCGCCCTGCTGCGCCGCGTGCTGCTGGGGCTGGCCCGTCGCCTTGCCGCAGCAGCCGGCGGCACCGCTGCCCTTGGTGCTCCCGCTGCTCCTTGCGAGGCGCCGCCCGCCGAGTCCATCCGCCGCGACTGCGGCTTTCCCGCCGGCCGGTGGACGCCGGCGGCGCCCTCCCAGGATGGCGCCACCGGCGCCGCGGTCGCGGTCGTCGCCGCCCCTGGACCAGCGGCCGGTGTCGCCGCCCCGGTCGCCGTCGCCGCACCAGCCGCGGAGCCGTCGCCATGGGATGGCCGCGCCGGCACCTGTGTCGTGTCGGTCTGCACCCGCAACTATCTCTACCTGGCGCGCACGGCGCTGGCCGCCTTCCGCGGCCACCATCCGCAGGTCCCGGCCTTCCTGGGCATCGTGGACTGGGACGGCAGCGAGCCGCTGGCGGTCGAGGGCACCACGCTCCTGGCCTGCGGCGCGGCCGACGTCGGCGGCGAGGCGTTCGCCTACATGGCGCTCAAGTACACGCCGCTGGAGATGTGCGGCGCCATCAAGCCGTTCGTGCTCGATCACGTCGTGCGGCGGACGCGCTTCGCGAAGCTGGTCTTCATCGATGCGGACATCTACACCTGCGCTCCCTTCGCGCGGCTGATCGCCGAGCTCGACCAGGCCGACTTCGTGGTGTCTCCCCACACCCTGGCGCCGCTGCCGCACTCCGACCGCACCTGGGAGCGGCCGACGCTGGGGGATCTCGCCTTTGCCGGGCAGCTCAATTCGGGCCTGTTCGGACTGAGCGCCACCGCCGCGGCGCAGGCGTTCCTGCACACGTGGCGAGACCTGGTGACGCGGCCGGGCGCCTTCCAGCTGGAGCTTGGCGGGCAATCGGAGCAGAACGCCTTCAATTGGGTGACCAGCTTCGTCGACCGCGTGCGCGTGCTGCGCGACCCCGCCTACAACGTCGCCTACTGGAACCTGCACGACCGTTCGCTGCGCTTTGTCGGGCTCGACGACCCGTCGTGCGACGACGCCTGGACGGTGGACGGCGAGCCGCTGGTCGCCTTTCATTTCAGCGGCTACTCGCTGGCGGACCCCTTCACCCTGTCGCGCCACGATCGGCGCCATTCGTTGTACGTGCTGCCTTCCGTCGCCCGCCTGGCCGAGCTCTACGGCGAACGGCTGCGGCAGAACGGCGCGGCGTCGGACATGCGGCTGCCGTACCGCTTCGACGCCTTCCCTTCGGGCATCGCCATCGACGACCGCATGCGGCGGCTCTGCAAGCAGCACGAGACGTTCCTGGCGGCGGCGGCGAGCCCGTGGACGGCGGCGGGGGAGGCGCACTATGGCGCCGCCCTGCTGTCGCCCATCCCCCATACGGGGAGCCTGCTGCCGGCGCTGTTCGACGCCATCTGGCAGGAGCGGCCCGACGTGCGGCGGCGCTATCCCGACGCGCGCCTGCAGCCTGACGGCATGGTGCGCTGGATCGCGCTGCACGGCATCTACGAGCACGGCTACCAGGACCTGTACGATCGCTATCGGCCGGTGCTGCCCTCCCGCCATGGCGTGGTGACCCTGGCGCGGGCACGCCGGCAGCACCCGCACGTCTTCGCCGGGCTTGGCGGCGCACTGGGCGAGGACCGCCACCGGCTGCTCCGGCGCCTGGACGCGGCCGGCCTGACGGCGCTCGCGGGGGGGGTGCGGGCGGGGGCGCTGGAGCACTACTGCGTGTCGGCCATCGCACTGGTGCGCCGCCTGGTGGAGGAGCGCGCCGACGTCCGCCGCGCCTTCCCGGACCTTCTGTTCGGCGATGCCGCGGCCTTCGCCGCATGGCTCGGGACCGGCGCCGGGCGCGATCACTGCCTGCCTCCTGACGCTGCGGCGGCCTTCGCGGCGCGCGCCCAAGGCCGCTCGTTGGCGCGCATCTTTTCGTATCTCAACAACGCGCGGCCGGCCATGGAACGCTGGCCGCTCGGCCTGGTCGGGGAGGGGCGCGGCGAGCTCGGCGTGCACCTGCTGGAGGCCCTGCGGCACGGTGGCGCCTACGACGTCGACGACGTGGTGATGTATCTGTGGGTCATGGAGCGCCAGCCGTGGGCCGGCATCGGCCTCACCTTCGAGCTGGCGGCGAACGCCTGCCGCACGCCCTCGCCGCTGCTGCCGGAGGGCCAGCAGGCGCTGCTCGCGCCGCTGCTGGCGGGCGACCGCCGGTTCCGCTCCGCGCTGGCGCGCTACCGCCGCGACCACGAAACCTCGCGCGACCTTCGCCGCCAAGCCCAGATCCGCCAGGTGCAGCGGCCGGCCGGCCTGGCCAATACGGTGTTCGAGTCGCTGGAGCTTGCCGCGCGGCGCGGTCGTGGCGCGGGCGGCGAGCGGCGGCGAGCCGCGCCGGATCTGCAGGCGGCCCTTCCCGAAGGCCGCGGCGTCAACCTCTTTGGCTACCACAAGAGCCCGATCGGACTGGGTTCCCTCACCCGCGGCCTCAGCCAGGCGCTCGGCGCCGCGGGGGTGCGCGTGGCACCCAGCATGCTGGGCGACGCCGCGATGACTTGATCGACCTGGGGACGCGCGAGGCGCGGGCGCACCTGCTGACCGGCTGGTCGATCGACGAGCTGTGGCGCGGCAAGACGACGTTCGTGTGGGCGATGGGGCGGTCGGCGACGGTCCGCTTCACCCGCTTCACCTCCGGCCCTTTCACCCTCTACTTCCGCTGCCTGCCCTTTGCGCCGCCGGGCGGCGGGCCGCCGCAGGAGATCACGACGCTGGTCAACGGCACGCAGGTGGGGACGACGCGCCTGGACGAGGCGGACTTCCAGACCTATGCGGTGGCGGTGCCGGCCGCCGCCCTGCGCTCGGGCGACAACCAGGTCGAGTTCCGCTTCGCCTGGTTTCGCGCCGAGCCGCCCGACCCCAACGGCGCCCCCGCACCGCGACGCATCGCCGTCGCCTGGGATTGGATTGGCGTCGGCGTCAAGAGCGCCGCCGCCGCCGCCCCGGCTGCCGCGGTGCCGCCGCTGGTGCCGCGTGCCGGCGCGCTGCTGCTGCCTTTCCGCACGCGGGTGACGTTCTTCGTCGATGCGCAGCCGGGGAGCGTCCTGCGCTGGCGGTCGATCGCGGCGTGGAACGCGGGCAAGGCGGCGGCGGCGCCGGGAACGGCGGCAACGGCGGCGAGCGCCGGCGCGGCGGTCGAGGTGCAGGTGGATTGGGAGGGTGCCTCCGGGCACCCTGTGCGTTTCGAGCAAGCGAGCTTCGCCACGCCGGCGAACCTGCCGCTGACCAACCTCAAGACCGCCGCGGCCCGCGTGTCGTTCGTGGCCTGGCCGGGCAAGGGCGCCGACGGCGCGGCGGGCCTGCTGCTGGACGCTCCTGAGCTGGTGCCCGCCGGATGTCCCGAGGCAGCGGCGGCCGGCAGCGGCGCGCCGGCGACACCCGCCGGCGCGGCGGCGCCGAACGCCGGGGCCGCCGGCGGCGGGCCGGTCGGTGCGGCGCCCAACGTGGTGGTCTACATGATCGACACGCTGCGCGCCGACCACCTGGGCGTCTACGGCTATCCGCGGCCGATCTCACCCGAGATCGACGCCTTCGCCGCGCGCTCGACGGTGTTCACCCACGCCTTTGCGCAGTCCGGCTGGACCAAGAGCGCTGTCGCCACCATGCTGACCGGCCTCTATCCGCTGTCGCACGGCGTCCTGGACCGCATGGACGCCCTGCGCGAACCGGTGCGGACGCTGCCCCAGATGCTGCGCGCGGCGGGCTATCAGACGCTCGGCATCTCCACCAATCCGGCGGTGTCGAGCGAGGCAGGTCTCACGCGCGGCTTCGATCGCTTTGTCGAGCTGGTCGATCGCGGCACCGTGCCGTTCGTCGCCCAGCCGTCCGACAAGGTGGATGCCGAGCTGTTCCGCTGGCTGGCCGAGCGCGACGCGGGGCGGCCGTTCTTTGCCTACCTGCACACCATGGACGCGCACGAGCCCTACCTGCCGCCGCCGGCCTACCGCCAACGTTTCGCCGCCAAGGCCGACGCCGCGCTCTGCCGGCCGGCGCCCAAGGACGTCAGCGCTGCCCTGGCGGCGCGGCCGGGCCTGGGCAGGGACGGCATCCGCGACAACTTCGAGGCGCTGTACGACGCGCAGATCGCCCACAACGACAGCCAGTTCGGCCTGGTCCTGCGCCGCCTGCGCGATCTCGGCCTGTACGACAAGACGCTGGTGGTGCTGATCTCCGATCACGGCGAGGAGTTCCTGGATCACGGCCTGTTCGCCCACGGCCACAGCCTCTACCAGGAGATCCTGCACGTGCCGCTGATCGTCCATTGGCCGGACGCGCAGGACGCGGGCCGCCGGGTGGCGGCCCCGGCGCAGCAGATCGACCTGCTGCCGACGGCGCTGGCCGCCGCCGGCATCGCCGTGCCCGCCGCCTATCCGGGTGTGGACCTGCGCCGCCTGGCGCGGCAGGACGCCATGGCAGAGCGCGAGGTGGTCTCGGACCTCTCTCTGGCCGGCACCCGCATCTCCAGCCTGGTCACCGGCGGCATGCACCTGCTGGTCCGCGAGAGTCCCAACCCCGACGCGGAGCTGTACGACCTGGGGCGCGATCCGCGCGAGCAGCACGACGTCGCCGACCCCGCCGGCGTGCGCTTCGGCTTCCTGCTGAGCCGCCTGCGCACGCTCACCCGCGCGCAGAGCCGCGACGCCGCGCCGCGGACCTCGCCGATCCCGGCCGAGCTGGATCGGCAGTTGCGCTCCCTGGGCTACGTGTAGGCCTGTCGGTCCTGCCACTCTGCAGGCGGCGGGGTCGCGCTGCCGGCGGCGAGCGCCGGGAGCAGGGCGCCGCGCAGGCGTACGACTTCGCCGATGACCACGGTGGCGGGGGAGCCGATGCCGGCGGCGAGCGCGTCGGCGGCGATCGTGGCCAGGGTGCCGGTGAGCACGCGCTGGGTTGGCGAGGCGCCGTTTTGGATCACCGCCGCCGGGGTGGCGGCGGGCTTGCCCTGGGCGCGCAGCCGGGCGGTGATGTCGGCGAGGTGCGCCGCCCCCATGAGCACGACCAGGGTGTCGACGCGGGCGAGCGCGGCCCAGTCGGCGCCGTCGCCGTCCGCCGCGCGGTGGCCGGTGACGACGGCGAACGAGGCGGCCACGCCGCGGTGGGTGACCGGGATGGCGGCCAGCGCCGGCACCGCGACGGCGCTGCTGATCCCCGGCACCACCTCCCAGGGGACGCCGGCGGCGGCGCAGGCCAGGGCCTCTTCGCCGCCGCGTCCGAAGACGAAGGGGTCGCCGCCCTTGAGGCGCACCACCAGATGGCCGCCGCGGGCGTGGCGCACCAGCAGGGCATTGATCTCATCCTGGCGCAGCGCCTGCCGTCCAGGGCCCTTGCCGGCATAGACGCGGCGGGCTTGCGGCGGCGCCTCATCCAGCAGGCGGCGATCGACCAGCCGGTCGTAGACCACGATGGCCGCCTGGCGCAGGCAGCGCAAGCCGCGCACCGTCAGCAGGTCGGGGTCGCCGGGCCCGGCTCCCAGCCGGACCACGCGGCCGCCCTCAGGGTGGGGCATGGTCGATCTCCAGGATTTCTGCGCAGCGACGGCGGGCGGCCGCTTCGTCGCCGCGGTGCAGCAGGTGCAGCACGTCGGAATCGACCAGCCGGTACCACAGCTCGCGCCGGCGGGCGAAGCCGGGGTGGCGCGCCGCGACCTGGGCGCGCAGCGTGCCGGCCAGCTGGAGGAAGCGTGCGTAGTGCGGCCCCAGCTGGCGCTCCAGCGCCTGACGCAGGCGCACCGCCAGTGCCGGCGCCTTGCCGGAGGTCGAGATCGCCACCACCAGGTCGCCCTGGCGCGCCACCGACCCGGCGATGAAGCTGGAGCGCCGCGGGTCGTCGACGCTGTTGAACGGAATGCCGCGCCGGGTCGCCTCCTGCCATGCCGCCTCGACCTCCGCTTCGCGCCGGCCGGCCGCACCCATTCCAGCGTTGCCCGCGTCGCCCGCGTCGGTCGCGCCGGTCGCGGCGGCGGCTTCCTCCGCGGCGGTGGTGCCCTGGGCGATCGGCTCGCAGGCGGCGATCGCCAGAAAGGCTCCCGCCAGGTCGCCGGTGCGGAAGGGGCGGCGGCGCAGCGCCAGCTGACCCGTGCGAGCCAGCTGCTCGATGCCGGCAGCGGGCGCCGCCGCGACGACGGTGACGCGGGCGCCGGCGGCGCACAGCTCGCGCGCCTTGCCTTCGGCCAGGGGGCCGCCGCCCACGATCACGCAGGGGCGATGGCGCAGGTCCAGGAAGACCGGGTGGTAGTGCGCGGGCGGCGCCGGGTCGGGAGCGGTCATCGGCTGCACAGGTCAAAGGTCGACGCCGAGGTGGGTCACCTGCACGCCGTCGCGGCCCACTTCCAGCGTCACCTGGCAGCGCGCGGTGGCAATTTGAAGTCGGACCGTGCCGGGCGCCGCCACCGAGAAGGACAGCTGGTCCAGGCGTTGGCCGGCGAGCGCCGCGACGGCGCGGTTGGCGTCCTCCGCCGACTGGCGCAGCGCGGTGCCGGCGGGGGTCTGCGCGAACAGCCGCTGCAGGGCGCCGGCATCCTGCGGGCCGTGGCGGCGGCGCGCCCGGCCGGTGGCGAGCGACATCTCCAGGACGGCCCCCAGGCGGTCCGCCAGCGGCGTCGGCACCTCGCCGGCGGCGACCGCCGCCGCCAGCTCGTCGTAGCGGGCGCGCGCCTGCGGTTGCGGGATCGCCTGGCGCAGGGCGCCGATCTCTTCCAGGACCAGCTCGCGCAGCGCCGGATCGATGCGGATGGCCGGCTGCCGGGCGGCGTCTGCGGCGTCTTCAGGCGCCGCCATCGGTCAGGCTCCCCCCTGGGGCAGGAGGGCCTCCAGCTCGTGCTCCAGGCCGCCGGTTTCGAGCGGGCAGTGGATTCCGCACTCCTTGGGGGCGTTGTGTTCCCACCACCAGCGGCCGGCGCGCGGGTCTTCGCCGGCGGCGGTGGGGCGGGTGCAGGGGGCGCAGCCGATGCTGGTGTAGCCCTGGGCGTAGAGCGGGTGCACGGGCACGTCGTGGTCGCGGTTGTAGTCGCGCACCTCGTCGGCCGTCCAGTCGGCCAGCGGGTTGAGCTTGGCGATGCCGCCGTGGTCGTGATCGATCTCGATCTTGCGGATGCCGGCGCGGCTCGCCCATTGATCGCGGCGCAGGCCGGTGACCCAGGCGTCCAGGTGGTCCAGGGCGGCGCGGATGGGGTCGACCTTGCGCACGGCGCAGCAGGTCAGGCGGGCTTCGACCGAGCGGCGGAACAAGTTGGGACCCAACCGCGTGGTCAGGCGCGCCAGACGGGCGGCGTCGGGCACGCAGATTTCGATCGCGACGCCATAGCGGTCGCGAACCTGCTCCATCGCGTCGTAGGTCTCCTGCGGCAGGCGCCCGGTATCGACGGTGAACAGCCGCACCCGCGGATCGATGCGCCAGGCCATGTCGAAGAGCGCCATGCCCTCGGCCTGGAAGCTGGTGCAGACGGCGAGGTGGGGATGCCAGCGCTCGATCGCCCATGCCAGCAGCTCCTGCGGTGCGGCGGCGTCGAAGTCGTTGGCCAGCTGGCCGGCTTCGTAGTCGTCCAGCGGCTCGCTACGCGCCGCTGCCGGCGGGGTCGCGCCGGCCGGGCGGAGGAGCGTCGTGCTGCCGGCGGGCCTGGCATCGGCGCCGGCGATGCCAGGGGCGAGGCCGGCGGCGAGTTGGGTTGGGGCGGCAATGGGTTCGTGGATCATCGGTTCCTCCGGCCTTGGTAGCTGCGGCGGCGCGGTCACTCGGTCTGGTGGTCGTCGCGGTTGTGCGCCGGCGCCGTGGGCGCCGTGGGCATGACGCCGGCCATCGCGGCCAGCTGCTGGTCGCTGTGACGGATGAAGAACTGCTGGATGCGCTCGCCCGCGGCGCGGCCGTCGAGCCAGGCGCGGCACAGGCCCTCGATCGCCAGGTGGACGATCTCGCCGGGCACGCGCCGCAGCACCGGCCGGCCGATCGCCGCGTCGCGGCCCAGGCCGCCGCGCAGGAACAGGTCGTAGCCCTGCTGCCGCTCGCCGCCCGGACCGCGCTCGCGCAGCGTGGTGCCCTGCAGGCCGATGTCGCCGATCCAGTGATGGGCGCAGGCGTGCGGGCAGCCGTCCAGGTTGAGGCGCAGGTCGCCCAGCGCCGCCGCCCGGTCGCCGAAAGCTTCTTCCAGGTGCTCGACGATCTGGCGCAGGCGCCCCTTGGTCTCGGCGACGGTGAAGTTGCAGAACGGGTTGCCGGTGCAGGCGATGGCCTGCCGCCGCAGGCTGCCGGCGGCGAGCGGGAAGCCGATCCGCCCGACTCGCTCGATCAGTTGGGCCGCGCGCTCCGCCGGGATCCCCGAGACGACGAAGTTCTGCCGGCGGGTGAGGCGGATCTCACCTGCGGGTCCGGCGATCTCTTCGGCCGCGTCGGCCAGCCGCTGCATCTGCTCGCCGCTCATCAGGCCGAGGTAGACCGGGAAGCCGGCGTAGACCAGGCCGGGCTGGCGCTGCGGATGCAGGCCGCCGTGCTCCAGCTCGTCGACCGGCGGCGCGGGCACGGCGCCGTCCGCGAGCGGGCGGCCCAGGCGCTCTTCGACGCGCTGGCGAAAGCGCTGCGGGCCGAGGTCGTCGACCATGAACTTGAGGCGGGCGCGCGCCCGCGACAGGCGGTAGCGGCGGTCTTCGCGCCACACGTCCAGGATCGCCCGCAACACCTCGATGCCGGCGTCGCGCGGCACGAAGACCCCGAGGTCGTCCGCCAGGCGCGGCCAGGTGGAAAGGCCGCCGCCCACCCGGACCGCGAAACCGGGCACGCCGTGGCGCAGGTGGCCGATGAGAGCGATGCAGTGCATCTCGGGGGCGTTGCACTGCCGCGGGCAGGCGGCGATGGTGATCTTGTGTTTGCGCGGCAGGTCGGAGTACTCGCGGTGGCGCAGGAAGGTGTCGGCCGCTTCCCGCACCAGCTCGCGGCAGTCGAACAGCTCGTCGTGGTCGATGCCGGCGACCGGGCAGCCGGTGATGTTGCGCACGTTGTCGCCGCAGGCGCCGGCGGTGGTCAGGCCGCCGGCGTCGAGCGTCGCCAGCACCTCCGGCAGGCAGGCCATCGCCAGCCAGTGGAGCTGGATGTTCTGGCGCGTGGTCAGCTCGCCGTGGCCGCGCCCGAACCGCTGCGAGATGCCGCCCAGGGTGCGCAGGGCGCCGGGGGTGAGGATGCCGCCGGGCACCTTGACCCGCATCATGAACGACCCCACCTTGGGCTTGTCGTGGTACAGGCCGTACCACTGGAGGCGCACCATGTCCTCCTCTGGAACCGCTTCGTAACCGGCGGCGACCATCGCCGGCAGGTCGTCGAGGACCGCCAGACCGCCTTTTTCGTGCTTCAGGCGCTCCACCAGGTTGCGCTTGCGGACCAGCTCCCAATCGGGTTCGACTTCGGGCGCCTTGGGCATCCAGCTCCTCCTGCGGTGCGGCCTGCTCGTTCAAATTCCTGGCTGCTCGCTTGCCGGCAGCGCCGGCACCAGGCGCAGCGCTGCCAGCCGCGGCTCCGGCGCCGCATTTGCGGGGCGGCCGGCGCTCGCGCGTCGTCGCGGTGAGGGGCCGCGCCTGACGTCCGCGCGGCTCCTGTCTGGATGGGGGCGGAGGATGCGGGAGTGGGCGGGTCTAGGAACCGGCGCTCACCCCCGCTTGCTACAGGTGCAACAGGGGACGTTGCGGCCTGGGCGTGAGCGGGGGGAACGGGGCATCGATGCAGTCGGTTCCATTTGCGACCAATTCTATCACCAATTGGGAACCGGGATGCAACCTGCCTAGCTCGCGGTAGTTCGCGGCCGTGACGGGCCAGCGCGCAAAGTAGCCGTCTGCCCAGACCAGGTTCTGGGAACGGTCGGAGGCGGCGAAGGGGCCGATGGTGTAGGTGTCGGCGGCGAAGCGGCGGTCGGCGCCGCCGGTACGAATGACCATCGTCTGCCGGGCGTCGGGATCCTGGGTGTTGAGGCGGTATTCGTAGGCTCCGCCCCAGGGGTCGGTCCGCGGCAGGCTCTTGAGGTATTTGGGCACCAGCAGACTCTGCAGGCTCTGATAGGAGATGAGCGGCACGCGGGTGACGTCGACGGCGGTCGGCGCCGGCGGCTTGCCATCCGTCCGGTGCGTCCGGCGGGGTGCCATCTCCGCTGCGTACCAACCGAACATGGCCGTGCCCACGTTGCGCAGGTCGCGGATGGCCAGTTGCAGGGCGGCGTTCTGGTCCGCCGTGGACGCCGCGGCATCCACCGCCGAGGCGGCGGCAGCGGCCGGCGAGCTCGCTGCGGCATCGGGCGCGGTCGCTGCTGCTGCGCCGGCCGGGAGGCGCAGGCAGAGGGCCAGCGCGCCCAGCGCTCCCATGGCGACGTTGAACAGCCGGGTCGACGGTGGCGCGACGGCGCGATTCCAGCGTTGTTGCATGGCGGTCTCCTGGTCGCGGTCCGCCGCGCGTGGCGGGATTGCCGGGTGGGGCAGACGGCGCCTTGGTGTCGCTATAGACACGCGCGCCGCGGCGATCGCAACCCCTGTTCAGCGCGCCGGCGTTTCGCGGTGCAGGGCGCTTTCGTGCCAGCGGCGGAGCAGCAGGTGGGAGACGGCGGCCAGAGCGGCGTAGAGGGCGACGCCGGCGGCGGCGAGCAGCGCCAGGGCGGCGAACATGCGCGGGATCTGCAGGTTGTAACCGGCTTCGAGGATGCGGTAGGCCAGGCCCGAGGCGGTGCCGCCGCTGCCGGCGACGAATTCGGCGACCACGGCGCCGATGAGGGCCAGGCCGCCGCTGATGCGCAGGCCGGCGAGGAAGTGGGGCAGGGCGCCGGGCAGGCGGACGGTGCGCAGCACCTGCCAGCGGGAGGCGCCGTACAGCCGCAGCAGGTCGAGCAGGTTGTGGTCGGCGCTCTGCAGGCCCAAGGCAGTATTGGAGACCACTGGAAAGAAGGCGACCAGAAATGCGCACAGTGCGAGCGCCAGGTGCACGTTTTTGACCCAGATCAGCAGCAGCGGGGCGATGGCGACCAGCGGCGTCACCTGCAGGATGACCGCGAAGGGGAAGAGGCTGCGTTCCACCCAGCGCGCCTGGGTGATCAGGATCGCCAGCGTCGCTCCCAGGACGGCGGCGGCGGCCAGGGCCTGGGCGGTGACGGCGAGGGTGGCCAGGAGCGACGGGTAGAGCAGCGGCCAGTCGGCGCGCAGCGCGGCGGCGATGCGCAGCGGGCCGGGGAGCAGGTATTCGGGGATGTGGCGCAGGCGCACCCAGGCCTCCCATGCGGCCAGGACCAGGGTGACGACCAGGACCGGCGGCAGGCCGGCGCGCAGCAGGCGCCTCATGATTCGGCCAGCGCCTGGGCGAGCAGCGCCGACACCGCCTGGCAGATCTGGCGATAGGGGTCCGAGGCTCGCCAGGCGGCGCCGCGCGGCAGGGGGGGCGGGTCGACCGCGACCTCGCCCAGGAGCCTGCCGGGGCGGGCCGACAGGACGGCGATGCGGGTGGACAGGTAGGCCGACTCGTAGACGCCGTGGGTGACGAAGACGACCGTCAGGCCCTGGTCGCGCCACAGCGCCAGGAGGTCGTCGTTGAGGCGCCAGCGGGTGATCTCGTCGAGCGCCGCAAAGGGCTCGTCGAGCAGCAGCAGGCGCGGCTCGGGTGCCAGGGCGCGCGCGATGGCGGCGCGCATTTTCATGCCGCCCGACAGCTCGCGCGGATAGGCGCCGGCGAACTCCGCCAGGCCCAGGCGGTCCAATGCCGCGGCGGCGCGGCGGCGGCGCTCGGCGCGCGGCACGCCGAGCAGGCGCAGCGGCATGGCGACGTTGCGCTCGACCGTCGCCCACGGCAGCAGCGTCGGCTCCTGAAAGACAAAGCCCAGGGCCTGCCGGTCGGCGAGCCGCGTCTCCACGGTGCCGGAGGTGGGTTGCAGCAGCCCGGCGATCAGGCGCAGCGCCGTGCTCTTGCCGCAGCCGGAAGGGCCGAGCAGGCTGAGCAGCTCGCCCGGTGCCACGGCGAGGTCGAGGGCGGCCAGCGCCTCGACGCCGCCGGCGAAGCGTTTGCCGGCGCCGCGCAGGCGGACGAGCGGCTCAGCGCCGCGGTGGTCCGGCAGCACCGTGCGCAGCAGCCGCGGCGGGGACGTGGGCCGCCCGCATCCCGACCCGCCGGTTGACGAACCGCAGGGTGTAGGCGCGCGAGATGTCGAGCGCCGGCGCATAGAGGCCGGCGCGGATCATGGTGGCGGCGAAGGAGTGCCAGCGGGCATCGGTCATGGCGCCGATGCCCAGGGTCTGCGCGTCGCCGGATTCGAGCACGCCGTAGCGCTTGAGCGCCGCGATGCCGTAGGCGATCAGGCCGTCGGTCATCTCGGGGTTGTCGCGCTTGATCAGGGCGTTGGCGGCAGCGGGGTCGCCATACAGATAGCTGTACCAGCCCTCGATGCTGGCGTCGACGAAGCGCTGCACCAGGTCGGGGCGCGTTTCGACCAGCCGCCGCGAGCATTCGAGCGTCGTCGAATAGCTGTCGAAGCCGTGGTCCGCCATCAGCAGGACGACCGGTTGGACGCCCGCCTTGGCCAGCGTGTAGGGCTCGCTCGTCAGGTAGCCCTCCTGGATGGCGTGCGGGTCGGCCAGAAACGGCGCCATGTTGAAGGTGTAGGTGCGGATCTGGTCGTCGGTGTAGCCGAAGCGCAGCTTGAGAAAGTTCCAGAACGTGGCGCGCGCCGCCGGCGCCACCAGGATGGGCTTGCCCTTGAGGGCCTCGAAGGTGTCGTTGCCCTGGCCCGGATGGGCCAGCAGCACCTGCGGGTCCTTTTGAAAGATCGCCGCCACGGTGACGACCGGCACGCCGGCGCGGGCGTAGTTGAGCGCCGCGAAGGAGTCGGCGCCGACGTTGAAATCGATCTGCCCGGCGGCCAGCAGCTGCGAGTTGTTGAGCTGCGGCCCGCCCATGCGCAGGGTCACGTCGAGCCCATGGCGGCGATAGATGCCGGTCGCCAGCGCCTGGTAGAAGCCGCCGTGCTCCGCCTCCGCCTTCCAGTTGGTGGCGAACGTGACGCGATCGAGCGCCGTCGCCGCGGCCCGCGGGGGCACCGTCGCGGGTGCCGCGGGCGCCGCGGTGAGCGCCATCGTCGCCGCCGCAAGGGCGGCGGCCGCCAGGCCGGTCCGGAGAGGTCGATGCACGCCGGGATCGTACCACCCGGGTTTCTCGCCGGTGCGGGCGCCGGCGGGGGGAGCACTCTTGCGGCGCCGGGAGAGACCAATCGGTGGCGCGGGGAGAGGTGGTATTGTGGCGGGGTCGATTTGAATGACTACGGTGAGGCCACTTTTGCCCGCAACCCGCGGGCGCCCTGCGATGGACGTCCTGCCTGCCGCGCCCCCTTTGATCCGCCTCGACGCGCGGGGTGGCGTGTCGCTGCAGCAGCAGGTCTATGCCGGCATCCGGCGGGCGATCCTGGACGGGGTGCTGGGGCCGGGGGCGCGGCTGCTGTCGTCGCGGGCGCTGGCGATGGATCTGGGCGTGTCGCGGACGACCACCCTGGTGGCGCTGGAGCAGCTGACGGCCGAGGGCTACCTGACGGCGCGGCGCGGCTCCGGCACCTTTGTGGCCGACGAGCTGCCGGACATGCTGCCGCAGCCCCGGCCGGCGCGGAGCGCGGCGGCGGGCGGCGCAGCGCCGGGGCTGTCGCGGCGCGGTGCGGCGCTGGCGCGGATGCCGCCGCCGGGGTTGCGCACCGGCGGACCGCCGCGGGCGTTTCGCATCGGCACGCCGGGCCTGGACCTGTTTCCGTGGCGGCTATGGTGGCGCCTGGCGCACCGGCGGCAGCGGTCGCTGTCGCCGGCGCGGCTGGATTACGGCGATCCGGCGGGCCTGCGCGCGCTGCGCCAGGCGATCGCCGAGCACGTGAGCCTGAGCCGCGGCACGCGCTGCGACGCCGACCAGGTGTTGATCGTCGCCGGCGCCCAGCGCGGCGTCGACCTGGTGTGCCACCTGCTGCTGGATCCGGACGACCTGGTGTGGATCGAGGAGCCGGGCTACCCTGGCGCGCGCAGCGCCCTGGTGGCGGCGGGGGCGCGCCCGTGCCCAGTGCGCGTGGATGCCGACGGCCTGGACGTCGAGGCCGGCTTGCGCCGCGCCGCCGGCGCGCGCATGGCCTACGTCACGCCGTCGCACCAGTTCCCGCTGGGCGTGCCGATGAGCCTGCCGCGCCGCCTGGCGCTGCTGGAATGGGCGCGCGCCGCCGGCGCCTGGATCGTCGAAGACGACTACGACAGCGAGTTCCGCTACGGGGCGCACCCGGTGCCGTGCCTGCACGGCTTGGATCCGGACGGGCGCGTGCTCTACGTCGGCAGCTTCAGCAAGTCGGTGTTTCCCACCTTGCGATTGGGTTTCCTGATCGCGCCGCCCAACCTGTACGACAAGCTGGTGGCGGCGCGCAACGCCGCCGACGTGCATCCGCCGGGCCTGGACCAGGCGGTGCTCGCCGACTTTATCGGCGAGGGGCATTTTGAGCGCCACCTGCGGCGGATGCGCGCCGCCTACCGCGAGCGGCTGGAAGCCTTCGGCGCCGCCGCCCGGCGCCTGTGCGGCGGCGCCTTGCAGCTGCACGACGTCCGCTCCGGCCTGCACGCGGTGGGCGACCTGCACGGCGTGGACGCCAGCCGCGTCTTCGGCCAAGCGGCGGCGCGCGGCGTCGAGGTCATGCCGCTGGCCGCCTACTACGTGCACCGGGCGCGCGCCGCCAACGGCCTGGTCTTCGGCTTTGCCGCGGTGCCGCCCGCGGCCGCCTGCCGGGGCATGGAGCGGCTGGCCGCCGCCATCGAAGCCGCCGCCGCCGGCTGAAGAGCGCCGGCCCCTCAAGAGGAGTCAGGCGCGGCCGGCCAGGCGGGACACTAGCCCCTCAAGAAAAGTCAGGCGCGCCGGCCGGGCGGCGCTAGACGTTCGCCGTAGCGGCGGCGGCCGCGGTGCTGGCGCTGGCAGCTCGCGTGGTCAGGGCGGCCAGCCAGCTGTCCAGGCCCTGGCCGGTGCGGGCGGAGGTTTCCAGGATGGGCATGCCGGGGCGGACCGCCTGGATGTTGCCGTGCGCTTCGTCGCGCGCGAAGCCCACGGCGTCGGCCAGGTCGATCTTGGTGATGACGGCGAGGTCGGCGGAGTTGTAGATCGTCGGATATTTGAGCGGTTTGTCTTCGCCCTCGGTGACCGCCATCAGGACGACGCGCAAGGCTTCGCCCAGGTCGTAGCTCGACGGGCAGACCAGGTTGCCGACGTTTTCGACGAAGAGCAGGTCGAGCGCCGCCAGGTCCCAGTCCGCCAGCGCCTTGTCGACCATCTCAGCGTCCAGGTGGCAGATGGTGCCGGTGACGATCTGCTGCACGCGCGCCCCCGAGCGGGCCAGGCGCTGGGCGTCGCGGTCGGTGGCCAGGTCGCCCACCAGGGCGCCCACGCGGTGGTTGCGGCCCAGTTGGGTCAGGGTGGTTTCGAGCAGGCTGGTCTTGCCGGCGCCGGGGCTGGACACCAGGTTGACGACGAAGACTCCCGCGGCGGCGAAGCGGCGGCGCAGGTCGTGTGCCAGCAGGTCGTTCTTCTTGAGCACCCCCTGGCGGACCTCAAGGATGCGGGTCGTCATCGACGCTTACCTCCATGGATTTGAGCTCCAGCTCGCGGCCCTCGAGGACTTCGGGCGTCGGCTCGCCGCAGACGGGGCAGCAGAAGTTTTGGATCGACGCCAGCGTGCGCCGCGCCGCGCAGCGCGGGCAGTACACCACGACCGGCACGTCTTCGATCTGCAGGCGGGCGCCGGCGATGGGCGTGCCTTCGGCGGCCAGGTCGAAGGAAAAGAGCAGGGCTTCCTTGACCACCCCGGCGAGCGGCCCCAGCCGCAGGTGCAGCGCCAGCACGCGCGGGAGCGAGCTGCCGCCGTTGCCGTTTGCGGGGGTGGTCGGGGAGCCGGAGGTGGGGGAGAGCCCCGACGCGAGCGGCAGGTCTGCCGCTCGGACCTGACTAGCCAGATGATCGCAGGCGGTTTCGATCAAGCTGACGGCGATAGACAGCTCGTGCATCGGTCGATCATCCTACCATCGGCCCGCGCCCGCGCCGGCGCCGGCGTCGATTTGGTTCGCGGGCTGGCAGCGACCTTGCTTTAGATCCAGGCAGGGGCGTGTGGCAAGCAAGCACGACCCGATTCCGCGCAGCCGTGCCGCAAACCGCGCCGCTTTTGAAGGGTCGATCGGGGGGACAGGCACGCGCTGATTAGAAAGGAGACTTGCATGAACCTCAAGAAACGAACTTTGACTTACAGCCTGGCGCTTGCGGCTCTGGCGCTGGGTCTCCTGACCGCCGCACCCGCGCTGGCCGCTTCGGTGTCGCTGGAAGGCATGGTCACCAGCGGTTCCGAACCGCAGTGCGTGGTGGTAAAGGATCACGACGGCAATTCCTTCCTGCTGGAGGGCACCGGCTGGTACGGCATCGTCGGCAACGACTACGTGCGGCTGGAAGGTTCGATCGTTCCCGAGAACCGCTGCGGCGTCACCAGCGGCATCCAGGTGTCGAGCGTTTCGACGGTCTGGCGTGACAGCACCCGCAAGGTGATCGTCTACCAGTCGACCGAGGGCAGCTTCGTCGACTGGGTGCGCGCCCATCGCGAACGCGAATGGCGGGACTGGGAGACGCAGCATCACATCCCGCCGCCTCCTCCGCAGCGCTAGGTAGCATTCCAATCAGGTGTTCGCGGGCAGCTCCGCGGCCCGACCGAGCTGGCGCAAGCCGGCCTGGCGACCGCGGAGCTTGCCCGCGTCTGGTGCGCGCCGGCGATCGCTCGATCGCTCATCGATCGCTCATCCGGCGCCGGAGAGCCTGCGTATATAGTGTGGCGCTCATCCCCTTTTTGGGGGATAGGCGTATAGTGGCAGGCAGATTCACTCCGGGATCGGAGGCTCATGGATCGACCAGCTCCTGCATCACCAGTCAGTGCGCGCCCGCCCGGCGCCGTCCCCTGGGCGCAGCGCACCTGGGGCCGCAGGTCGTGGGCGATTCCCTGGCCCCGCCCTGGCGAAACAGTCACAGAGCTTTTCTCTACCTCAGCAGCTCCCGCCGCCTCGCAAGTCTCCACAAGCTCGGTCGTTCCCACCGCCTCAGCCGTTCGCTCCCCCGCCTCACCAGCTCCCGCATCCGCCCTGCCCTTCAGGCTGCGCTCGCCGGAGGCTTCATCCGGCACGTTTGTCTGCACGATTCTTGCAGACGCTCCATCCAAGGTCGAAACGCACACACGCGAAGGAGAAAGCACATGGCGGCAGCACCCACAGGTCCGGTAAAAAAGGAGCCGGATGATGACGTCGTGGTCCATGTTCTCTGGATGAATGCTGGGTTGAGTTGCGACGGCGACTCGGTGGCGCTCACCGCCGCAACTCAGCCCAGCGTCGAGGACCTGGCGATGAGAGCCCTGCCGGGGCTCCCGAAGGTTGCGTTCCACTGGCCCCTGGTCGACTACCAGAACGGCGGTGAATTCCTCGACTGGTTCTTCAAGGCCGCCGCCGGGGAGCTGGACCCCTTCGTGCTGGTGGTGGAAGGGTCGATCCCCAACGAGGCGATCAAGCAGGAAGGCTACTGGTGCGGCTTCGGCAACAACCCCGATACCGGGCAGCCGATGACCACCAGCGAATGGCTCGACCGGCTGGCGCCCAAGGCGCTGGGCATCCTTTGCGCCGGCACCTGCGCCACCTACGGCGGCATTCACGCCATGGCCGGCAACCCCACCGGCGCCATGGGGGTGCCGGACTACCTGGGCTGGAACTGGAAGTCCAAGGCCGGCCTGCCGATCGTCTGCGTGCCCGGCTGCCCGATTCATCCTGACAACCTTGCCGAGACCATTTTGTATCTCTTGCACCAGGCCGCCGGCCAGGCGCCGATGATTCCGCTCGACGACAAGCTGCGGCCGACCTGGCTGTTCGGCAACACCGTGCACGAAGGGTGCGACCGCGCCGGCTACTACGAGCAGGGCGAATTTGCCGATCACTACGGTTCCAAAAAGTGCCTGGTCAAGCTGGGCTGCTGGGGACCGGTCGTGAAGTGCAACGTCCCCAAGCGCGGCTGGATCAATGGCGTCGGCGGCTGTCCCAACGTGGGCGGCATCTGCATCGCCTGCACCATGCCGGGTTTCCCCGACAAGTTCATGCCGTTCATGGACGAACCGCCCGGTGCCAAGATTTCCACCGCGGCCAGCGGCCTCTACGGTTCGATCATCCGCGGTCTGCGCGGAGTTACCCAGCGCACGGTGGACCAGGAGCCCAAGTGGCGCCACCGCGGCACGGAGCTGACCACCGGCTACCAGAAGAATTGGTGAGCCGATGTGCAGCCGACCCCAGCGGCCGGAGCGATCCGGCCGTGCCGACCGCGGCCCGGCGCACGGGCTGTGGAACCCGAATATGGACCGGTAAGGAGGTCGTTTACCAATGCCAACGCAGACCGGCAATTCCCAGATCGTCGAGATGAACTGGGACCCGATCACCAGGATCGTCGGCAGTCTCGGGATCTACACCAAGATCGACTTCGGCAAGCGCGAAGTCGTCGAGTGTCATAGCACGTCATCCATCTTCCGCGGCTACAGCATCTTCATGAAGGGCAAGGACCCGCGCGACGCGCACTTCATCACCAGCCGCATCTGCGGCATCTGCGGCGACAATCACTGCACCTGCTCGTGCTACGCCCAGCAGATGGCCTACGGCGTCAAGCCGCCGGCCCTGGGAGAGTGGATCGTCAACCTCGGCGAGGCGGCCGAGTACATGTTCGATCACAACATTTTCCAGGAAAACCTGGTGGGCGTCGACTTCTGCGAAAAGATGGTCAAGGAGACTAACCCCGGCGTGTGGGAAAAGGCGGCCACCACCGAATGTCCGCATGCCTCGGCGCACGGCTACCGCACGATCGGCGACATCATGCGCTCGCTCAACCCCTTCGAGGGCGAGTTCTACCGCGAAGCGCTGCAGATGAGCCGCATGACGCGCGAAATGTTCTGCCTGATGGAGGGGCGCCACGTCCACCCCTCGACGCTCTACCCCGGCGGCGTCGGCACCGTCGCCACCATCCAGCTGCTGACCGACTACATGACGCGGCTGATGAAGTACGTGGAATTCATGAAGCGGGTCGTGCCGATGCACGACGACCTGTTCGACTTCTTCTACCAGGCCCTGCCGGGCTACGAAAAGGTGGGGGACCGCCGCATCCTGCTCGGCTGCTGGGGGAGCTTCCAGGACCCCGACGTGTGCAATTTCAACTACCGCGACATGACCGACTGGGGCCGCAAGATGTTCGTCACCCCCGGCGTGGTGGTGGACGGCAAGCTGGTCACCAACGACCTGGTCAAGATCAACCTGGGCATCCGCATTTTGCTCGGCAGCTCCTATTACGACGACTGGGAAGGCATGGAAACCTTCGTCAAGCAGGACCCGCTGGGCAACCCGGTGGATCGCCGCCATCCGTGGAACCAGCACACCGTGCCCAAGCCGCAGAAGCGCGACTTCGGCGGCAAGTACAGCTGGGTCATGTCGCCGCGCTGGTACGACGGCAAGGACCACCTGGCGCTCGACACCGGCGGCGGCCCGATCGCGCGGCTGTGGGCGACGGCGCTTTCCGGCCTGGTGGACATCGGCTACGTCAAGGCCACGGGCAGCAGCGTCGTCATCAACCTGCCGCGGACCGCGCTCAAACCCGAAGCGACGTTTGAGTGGAAGATACCGAAATGGAGCAACACCATCGAACGTGACCGCGCGCGCACGTACTTCCAGGCCTATGCCGCGGGGTGCGCCCTGCACTTCATGGAAAAGGCGCTGGCGGAAGTGCGGGCCGGCCGCACCAAGACCTGGGAGCCGTTCGAGGTTCCCAAGGACGCCATCGGCTGCGGCTTCACCGAGGCGGTGCGCGGCGTGCTGTCCCATCACGTGGTCATCCGCGACGGCAAGATCGCCAACTACCATCCCTATCCGCCGACTCCCTGGAACGCCAACCCGCGCGACAGCTACGGCACGCCGGGCCCGTACGAAGACGCGGTCCAGGGCCAGCCGATCTTCGAGGAAAATCCGCCCGACAAGTTCAAGGGCATCGACGTGATGCGGACGGTGCGCAGCTTCGATCCCTGCCTGCCCTGCGGCGTGCACATGCACCTCGGCAAGGGCAAGGTGCTGGAGCGCCGCCACTCGCCAATCCTGCCGGTGCACGAGGAGGTGTAGCGTCCACGCGACCGGTGGGCAGGGCCGCCGAGTCGTCGCCGCAGGCTTCTGCACGCCGGCGTCCGCGCTTCCCCGACCGGGAGCGCGGCCGCCGGCGCGATCGCAGGGCGGCGGCGGCGGTGCCACCGGTGTATGGTGGCGGCATGGGCCGTGAGCGGCGGGCGGCGCAGACCAGAGCTGGCGGAGGGGTGAGGCGATGAGCAACGGTAAGAACCTGCGGGTGGTGGCAGATCGCGTCGAGGTCCTGATGGGAGAGATCGGCCGCGAAGCCGCCCCCGCGGTGCGCGACAAGTGCGATGAGCTGGTGCGGTCGCTGATGGATCTGTACGGGGCGGGCCTGGGCCGGCTGCTTGAAATCGTTGCCGGGTCGCCGTCGCCGGTCGCGAACCCCGCGGCCGCGGCGAGCCCTGGGACTGCGGCGAATTCTGCGACTCCTGCGGACGCCAGGCTTGCCGGGATGCCCGAGGAGCTGATCGAGCGCCTGGCAGACGACGACCTGGTCGCCAGCCTGCTGGTGCTGCACGGATTGCACCCCTGGAACCTGGAGCGCCGCATCGATCGGGCGCTCGCGCGGGTGCGGCCCTTCCTGGGCACGCACGCCGGGGACGTCCATCTGCTCGGGGTCCAGGACGGCGTGGTGCGCCTGCGGCTTGCCGGCAGCTGCAACGGCTGCCCCTCGTCGGCGGTGACCATGGAGCTTTCGATCCGCACCGCCATCCTGGAAGCCGCGCCGGAGGTGACGGACATCCAGGTGGAGGGGCTGGCGCCGGAAGCCGCCGCCCACGACGCGGAGGCGGTGGCGTCGCGGCTGGTGCAGATTGAGGGCATCACCGGCCGCGCCGCCGCGACGCTGGACTGCCCGGTGCCGGGCGCCGCCGTGGTCGGTGGATCGCTGGCGCAGGCAGGCGACCAGGCAGAGGCGCCGGCCCATGGCTGACGGCCCCGCGGAGGATCTGCCGCCGGCGGCGCCGGCCCCGGTTCCGGCTGTCAGCGGCTTCGAGCGGCTGCGGCGCCTGATGCAGCAGCCTGCGCCGGCACGGCCGGACGGCGCATCGCCGGCGGCTGTCGCCGGCACCTCTGGCGCCGGCAGCGCCGGTGTCGCCGGGACCACCGGCAGCGTTGGGAGCACCGGTGTCGCCGGGACTGCCGGCGCCGCCTCGCAGGTTCCCGAACGGTGCGACTTCTGCGACGTGCCGATCCCCGAAGAGCACCCGCACGTGGTGGACATGGAGAAGCGCAGCCTGCTGTGCGCCTGCCGCCCGTGCTACCTGGTGTTCGCTCCCGAGGGCGCCGCCGGCGGCCGCTACCGGGCGGTGCCACAGGTGTGCAAGGCGGCGCCGGGCCTGGCGCTGACCGACGCGCTGTGGGATGAGCTGCAGATCCCGATCGACATCGCCTTTTTCTTCATCAACTCGGCGGCCGGCCAGACCGTGGCGTTCTATCCCAGTCCGGGCGGCGCCACCGAGTCGCTGCTGCCGCTGGCCAGCTGGGACCGGCTGGTGGAGGCAAGCCCCGAGCTGCTGGGCGGCCTGAGCCCCGACGTCGAGGCGCTGCTGGTCTACCGGCATGCGCCGGGCCGGCACCAGGGGGGAGAGCCCGCCGCGCTGCTGTCGCCCCCGCCGGCCGCCGCGCCGTCCGCGCCGCCCGGCGAGCCGGCGCCGGTCACGTTCGAGTGCTACATCGTGTCGATCGACGCCTGCTATGAGCTGGTGGGGCGCATCCGGCGCTCCTGGAAGGGTTTCCACGGCGGCACCGAGGCCTGGCAGGCGATCGGCGAATTCTTTGCCGCCTTGCGCCAGCGCAGCGGGGCAGCGCGGTGAGCAAACTGTCGTTCTCGGTCGTCGGCGCGCGCTCCGAACCGTACGCCGCGGTGCCGACGGTGACGTTCAGGCTGCGGGTGGCGGAGTCGACCGGCGAGCGCATCCACGCCATCGCGTTGCGCTGCCAGGTGCAGATCGAGCCGCGCCGGCGCCTGTACACGCCGGCCGAAAAAGAGCAGCTGCTGGAGCTGTTCGGCGAGCCCGAGCGGTGGGGTGAAACGCTGCGCTCGGTTTTGTGGGCGCAGGTGCCGCTGATGGTCCCCGGCTTCGAAGGCAGCGTTGAAGTCGACCTGCCGATGACCTGCACCTACGATTTCGAAGTGACGGCGGCCAAGTATTTTGCCGCGCTCGCGGGGGGCGAGATCCCGCTGCTGCTGCTGTTCAGCGGCACGGTGTTCCTCAAGGGGCAGCAGGCCTGGAGCGTCGAGCAGGTGTCGTGGGAGCTGGAGGCTCCCTTCCGGTTGCCGGTCAGCATCTGGCGCGAGACGATGGACCGCTACTTCCCCGGCAGCGCCTGGCTGCGGCTGCGGCGGGAATCCTACGACGCGCTGGTGCGCTTCAAGGCCCGCCGCGCCCTGCCCACCTGGGAGGAAACCGTCGCCGTGCTGCTCGCCGCGGCGGGCGCCGACGGTGGCCATGGCACCGATACCGCCGATGCGACCGACGCGACCGGCGCCGCCGATGCAGGCGACGCCGGCGAGCGTGCCGCCGACCGCGGCGACGACGCGGAAGGGGGCCTGCCGTCATGAGCTTCGAGCTGGCCCGCCGGGTGGCCGACGCCGTGCTGTACGAGGGCTACGTCCTCTATCCCTATCGCGCCTCGGCGGCGAAGAACCGGGTGCGCTGGCAGTTCGGCGTCGTGGCGCCCAGGGATTGCGGCGACGCCAGCGGCGGCGATCCTGTTTTCCAGCAGACGGAGGTGCTGGTGGCACCGCCGGCGCCGCACCCCGCGGGCAGCGGCGGCCCCGGTCCCGCCACCGAACCCTCGCTCTCCTCCAATATCGAGATCGACCTGCGGGTGCGCTTCCTCCAGGTGCAGGTCCGCACCATTCAGGTGCTGGCTGCAGACACGGGCGAGTACCAGCCGGTCGAACGCCTGGAGGTGAACGGCCAGACGCTGATCACCTGGGAAGAGGCCTTCGAGCAGGAGGTGGACTGGCCGGGCCTGCGCCTGGACGACCTGCTGGCGGAGCCGCGCCAGCTGGCGTTCCAGGTCGCCGGCGGCATCGACGTCGAGCCGGTGGCGACCGACGACCAGGCGGCGCCGGTGCGGGTGGTGCGGCAACGCTGGCCGCTGGCGGGGGTGGTGCGCGCCGCGGCGTTCCGCGCTGACGACGGTGGGGCCGGCGACGGTACCGGCGCAGGCGGCCTGGTGCGGCTGCAGGTGCGGCTGGAGAATCACACCCCCTGGGACCTGCCCGCCGGCGCCGGCCGCGACCAGACGACGCGCCGCTCGCTGATCGGCGCTCACACCCTGCTGGCGGTGCGGGGCGGGGAGTTTGCGTCCGCCACCGATCCGCCGGCCGCGGCGGCCGCGCTGCCGTGTGCCAACCTGCACACCTGGCCGGTGCTGATCGGCGAAGGGCGCCGCGACCTGATGCTGTCGTCGCCGATCATCCTGAGCGACTACCCCGAGGTGGCGCCGGAGAGCCCCGGCGACCTCTATGACTCGACCGAGATCGACGAGATCCTGACCCTGCGCGTGATGACCCTGACCGATGCCGAAAAGCAGGAAGCGCGGGCGACGGACGCGCGTTCCCGCGCGGTGATCGAGCGCTCCGACGCGATCCCGTCGGAGATCTTCGAGCGGCTGCACGGAGCCATCCGCTACCTGGGCGGCAACCCGCAGGCCGCGCCGCCGGCGGCGCCGGCGACGGGCAGCGCCCCCGCGACGGCACCGGCCGCGGCGCCCGCGGTCGCGGCGCCGGCGCCGCAGGGGCGGGGTGCGGCTCCCTCGCCGGCGATCGCCGACGCGCTCGCGACCTGGCTGGCCGAAGAGGGCGGCGGCGAAGATGCCGCGGTCGCCACGGTCGAGGTCGGCGGCGTGCAGATCGGCAAGGGCGCGTCCGTGGTGCTGCGGCCGCGCCGGCGCGCCGACGCCATGGACATGTTCATGGAGGGCCGCAGCGCGCGCGTCGAGGGCGTGTTCCGCGACGTGGACGGCGCGACGTACGTGGCGGTGACGTTGGAGGACGACCCTGCCGGCGAGCTGCACAGCTGGTACGGGCGCTATTTCTACTTCTACCCGGAGGAGATCGAACCCGTTCCGTCCAGCGCCGGGAGCCGGCTGGAACGGTAGCAGGAAAGGAGTGTTCACATGGGGCGCATACTTGGGATTCTGGCAACGGTGTTGGTGGCGCTGCTGGTCGTCGCCGCGTTGCCGGATATTGCCCGCTACGTCAAGATCAAGGCGATGTGACAGCCTTGCCGGAATCGATGGAAGCAACGTCCGCATCGCGGCCCGCCGCCGGCGGCGTCCTGATCGCCGGAGTCGGCAACATCTTCCTGGGCGACGACGGCTTCGGGGTGGAGGTGGCGCAGCGGCTGGTGCGGCAGCAGCTGCCGGCGGGCGTGCAGGTGGCGGATTTCGGCATCCGCGCCCTGCACCTTGCCTACGAGCTGCTCGACGGCGGCTACGGCACGACGATCCTGGTGGACGCCACCTCGCGCGGCGAGGCGCCGGGGACGGTCTACCTGATCGAACCGGACCTGTCCGACCTGAACGCCGGGGCGACGGACCCCGAGGGGCTCACCAACGCGCACGGCGTGACGCCGGACTCGGTGTTCCGGCTGCTCGCCTCGCTGGGCGGCAAGCCGGGGCGCGTGCTGATCGTCGGCTGCGAGCCGGACTCGATCGAAGAGCGGATGGGGCTGAGCGAAACGGTCGACAAGGCGGTGGATGAAGCGGTGGCACTGATCCTGGACCTGCTGCAAAGGGACGGCGCCGCCTTGACCGGTTAGCAACACCGTACGACACACAAGGAGGATTGCTCATGGACTGGTGGCAATGGGTGCTGATCGTGATCGGTCTCGGCGTGGTCTTGGTCGTGGTGATGAGCAGCGGCGACATCGCGCGCTACATCAAGATCAAGAACATGTAATGCGGACCCCGACAGACGCGCGATGAATTCGATCCTGATCCTGGGGTTTCTGATCGGCATGCGCCATGCCTTGGAGGCCGACCACCTGGCGGCGGTGGCCTCGATGGCCAGCGGTCAGACCAGTCTGCGCTGGGCCGCTTTCCGCGGCGCGGTCTGGGGCATGGGCCACACCCTGACGCTGCTGCTGGTGGGCGGCGCCTGCCTGGTGCTGCGCGCCGCGGTGCCGCCGCGCCTCGCCCACCTGGCGGAAGCGGCGGTAGGGGTCATGCTGCTGGTTCTGGGCGCACAGGTGTTCTGGCGCATGCGGCGGCAGCGGGTGCACCTGCACGTCCACCGTCACCACGACGGCACGGTGCACCTGCACGCCCACAGCCACGCCCCTGACGTCGCGCACCCGGAGGAAGGCGATCACGCGCCGGCGGCGACCCTGGCGCAGCAGCCGCTGCTGGCTCCGTTGCCGACGAGTGTCGTGGCGGATGCGCCCGCCGCACCGCCGGCGCACGTGCATGTTCATGCCCATGCCCATGCCCACGGCGAACCGCACCGGCCGCATTCGGCGGTGCCGCACGTCCATGCGCATCCGGCGGGTTTTCCGCGCCGCGCCCTGCTGGTGGGGACGGTGCACGGCCTGGCGGGGTCGGGCGCCCTGCTGCTGCTGACCCTGCAAACGGTGGGTTCGGTGTGGTTGGGGATCGGCTATATCCTGGTGTTCGGCGCCGGATCGATCCTGGGCATGGCCGCGTTGTCGACGGTGATGAGCGTGCCGCTGCGCGCCTCGGCGCGCTTCCTGACCGGCGCCTATGGTCTGCTGGAGGTGGTCATCGGCGCCACCACGATGGCGCTCGGCGCCTGGATCCTGTATCAGAACCTGTGGGGGGCCGGCACCGCCGGATGATGCCACTTCGCAGGGCCTCGCAAACCCGCGGCCTGCGACAGAACGCAAGAAGGGAATCGACCATGTGCCTAGCCATCCCCGGCAAGATCCTGGAGTTCGTGGAGCCCGCGCGCCAGCTGGCGGTCGTCGAAGTGTCCGGCGTGCGGCGTAAGATCAACGTCGACCTGCTCAACGACGCCCCCCTGGACCCCGGCGACTGGGTGCTGATCCACGTCGGTTTCGCGATGAGCAAGATCAGCGTCGAGCAGGCGGAGGAGCAGATGCGGCTCCTGGCGATGCTGGGAGAGGACAGCCAGGCGATGGAAGAGCTGCAAGGGTACAAGTTCTCATGACGGCGGGAGGTGACGCGTGAAATTCGTCGACGAGTTCCGGGACCCCCACCTGATCCGGCAGGCCGCGGCGGAGATCCGCCGGCTGGCCGATCCGGACCGCCACTACCGCATCATGGAGGTCTGCGGCGGCCACACCCACTCGATCTACCGCTTCGCCCTGGGCGACCTGCTGCCCGAAAACATCGAGCTGGTGCACGGGCCGGGGTGCCCGGTGTGCGTGCTGCCGATGGGGCGCACCGACGACGGCCTGGCGGTGGCGGAGCGGCCGGAGGTGATCCTGACCGCGTTCGGCGACGTCATGCGGGTGCCCGGCACCAAGGGGAGCCCGCTGCAGCACAAGGCGCGCGGCGTCGACGTGCGCATGGTCTATTCGCCGCTCGACGCGCTGGCCCTGGCGCAGCGCGAGCCCGAGCGCCAGGTGGTGTTTTTCTCGATCGGCTTCGAGACCACGGCGCCCTCGACGGCGCTGACGCTGCGGCGCGCCCGCCAGCTGGGGCTGCGCAACTTCACCGTCTACTGCAACCACGTGACGATCATTCCCGCCATCCGCGCCATCCTGGATTCGCCCGGCATGCGGCTGGACGCCTTCATCGGTCCCGGCCACGTCTCGACGGTGATCGGCTGCCGCCCCTACGAATTCGTCACCCAGGACTACGGCAAGCCGATCGTGGTCGCGGGCTTCGAACCGCTCGACCTGATGCAGTCGATCGTGATGATCCTGCGCCAGCTGCGCGACGGGCGGGCGGAGGTCGAAAACCAGTACTCGCGCGTGGTGCCCTGGGAGGGCAACATGCCGGCGCTCCAGGCCATGGCCGAGACGTTCGAGCTGCGCCCCTACTTCGAATGGCGCGGGCTGGGCTTCATCTCGCAGTCGGCGCTCAAGATCCGCGACTCCTACGCCGAATGGGACGCCGAGCAGCGCTTCAGCATGCCGGGGGTGCGCGTCACCGACCCCAAGGCGGCGCAATGCGGCGAGGTGCTCAAGGGGGTGCTCAAGCCGCCGCGCTGCAAGCTGTTCGGCAAGGAGTGCACGCCCGAAACGCCGGTCGGCGCGCTGATGGTCTCTTCCGAGGGCGCCTGCGCCGCCTACCACCAATACGTGCTCCAGCGGGCTGCGGCGACGGGTGGCTGACTCGACCAACCGGCAGGTCCGCTTTCGCGACCCGCAGATCGAGATGGCGCACGGCGCCGGCGGCAAGGCCAGCCGGCGCCTGGTGGAAGGACTGTTCGCGCCGCTGTTCGGCGGCCCGCTGCTCGAGCCTTTGGGGGACGCCGCCTACCTGGACGTCAACGGCAGCCGCCTGGCGCTGACCGCCGACAGCTTCGTGGTGCGGCCGCTGCGCTTCGCCGGCGGCTCCATCGGCGAGCTGGCGGTCAACGGCACCCTGAACGACCTGGCGGTCGCCGGCGCCAGCCCGCTCGGCCTGCTGACCACCTTCGTGCTGGAGGCCGGCGTGGCGGGCGCGGTGGTGGAAGCCGAGGCGCGCGCCATGGCCGCCGCCGCCGAGCGCGCCGGCGTCGCCATTCTGGGCGGCGACACCAAGGTGGTGGAGCACGGCAAGGCCGACGGCATGTACATCACGACCGCCGGGATCGGCGCCGTCGACCCGCGGGCGCGCTGCTCGCCGGCCGCGGTGCGCCCCGGCGACCAGGTGCTGCTGTCGGGGCCGATCGGCGATCACGGCATCACCATCCTGCTGGCGCGCGGCGACGTCGACCTGGAAGCCGACCTGGCGTCCGACACCCGCCCGGTGTGGCCGCTGGTAGCGGCGCTGCTCGACGCCGCGGGCGGCGGCGTGCACTGGATGCGCGACCCGACGCGCGGCGGCGTGGCGACCTCGCTCAACGAGCTGGCGCGCGACAGCGGCCTGGGCGTCGTGCTGTTCGAGGAGCGTGTGCCGGTGCGCGAAGCGGTGCGCGGCGCCTGCGAGCTGCTGGGGCTCGACCCGCTGCACATCGCCAACGAAGGGCAGTTTCTGGCGGTGGTGGCGCCCGAGCTGGCGGAAGCGGCGCTGGCGGCGCTGCGGGCCGCCCCCGGCGGCCAGGACGCTGTGCTGCTGGGCGAGGTGCGCGCCGAGCCGGTGCGCGCCGTGCTGGCGATCTCCGCCTACGGCGGCGCGCGCGTGGTGGACATGCTGGTCGGCGACCCGCTGCCCAGGATCTGCTAGGGGAAGCAGCGGGATGCCCGGCAGACAAAGAGTGGACCGCTGCCAATGACGCCGACAACTCCGATCACACCGACGCCGCCGCCAGCTCCGACGGCGCCGGAGGACGGGCTGGCCCTGGAAGCGGCTGCCGGGCGGGCCGCGGATGCGGCGGGTGCCGCGGCCGGCGCGGATGCGGAGTCGACGTTGCTGGCGGCGCTGGCGGCACAGGTGGCGGCGGGGCTGCGCGAGCGCAACCGGATCTCGCGCCAGCTGTTTCCGCGCGAGGCGGGGCGCCTGGCGGCGGCGTGCCGCGAGATGTCCGAGCGGTTCTTGCGCGGCGGGCGGCTGCTGGCGTTCGGGCGGGCACACGCGGCGACCGATGCGCAGCACGTGGCGGTGGAATTTGTGCACCCGGTGATCGTCGGCAAGCGGGCGCTGCCGGCCCTGGACCTGTCGGCGGCGTTCCGCGAGTGGTTGCCGGCGATCGTGCGGCCGGAAGACATCGTGATGGGGTTTGGACCGCCGGCGGGGGACGCGGAGGTCGCGGCGGCGCTGGCCGTGGCGCGGCAGCGCGGGGCGATGACCTTCGCGTTGCCGGCGAGCGGCGCGGAGGCCGACTACGCGGTGGCGTCGCCGTCGGCCGATCCGTACATCCACCAGGAGCTGCTGGAAGTCCTGTACCACACGCTGTGGGAGAGCGTGCACGTATTTTTCGAGCACCGCGAGATGGGGCACGACGTCGGCAGCTCCGGCTTTCTCTACCCGTTCCTGGGGCGGCAGAAGCAGGACACTTCCGGCATCGTCGAGCAGGTCGCGGCGTCGATCCTGGCCAAGGCGGCGGACGACGAAGCGCTGCGCGAGACGACGGCGGAGCGCGACGCCGGCGCCATCGCCGCCGCCGCCCTGGCCATCCACCGCAGCGTCGCCGCCGGCGGCACGCTGCTGCTCTTCGGCAACGGCGGTTCGGCCACCGACGCCAACGATTGGGCGCTCGACTGCGCCGTGCCGGCCAAGCCGCGGCGGCCGATCGCCGCCGTATCGCTGTCCATGGAGCCGGCCAGCCTGAGCGCCATCGCCAACGACGTGGGCGCCGAGGCGGTGTTCCTGCGCCAGCTGATCGCCCAGGCGCGGCGCGGCGACGTGGCGGTCGCGATTTCGACCAGCGGCGGCTCGGCCAACATCCTGGCGGCGCTCGAAGAGGCGCGCAAGCGGGGCATGCTGACCGTGGCCCTCCTGGGCTACGACGGTGGGGAAGTGGTGCGGCGGGGGCTCGCGGACCACGCGCTGGTGGTGCGCTGCGACTACGTGCCGCGCATCCAGGAGATCCAGGCGTCGATCTATCACGCTATCCTGGACGCCATGGAGAGCTGCGGCGGCGGCGCCGCCGCGGCCGACGACGACCATGGCTAGCAAAATCGAGCTGTACGGCACCGACAGCTGCCCGTTCACCGCCGAGCTGCGCGAGCAGCTGCAGTGGGACGGCGTCAGCTTCGTCGAATACGACGTGGAAGCCGACCCGGAGGCGGCGCGGCGGCTGGCGGCGCTGATCGAAGCGCCGGCGCGGGTGCCGGTGCTGGTCGAAGACGGGCGCGTGACCACGGTCGGCTGGCAGGGCCGCACCTGCATGGTCGATCTGAGCGCGGTGCCGGCGCCCTTGCCGCCGCCGCCGTCGCCCGATTCCGAGCCTTCCGGGAGCCACTGACGTGACGCCAGCCGACCCGCCACCCAGCCGCGCGGTGGGTGACGCGGCCGCGGCGCCTCCGGCAACCTTGGCCACTGCCGCGACACCGGCGACCGAGGCAACTCAGGCGAAGTCGGCCACCCCGACTGCCGCGGAAGCACCGGTCGCCTTGGCAGATCCGACTGCTCCGGCCAACCCTGATACTTTTCGGACCCCGGCGACGCAGGCGAAATCGGCTACGGCTGCCGCCCCGGAAGGAGCGATCTCCCCGGCGACGGCAGCAGATCTGGCCACACCGGCCGCTGCGGCCGCCCCGGCGGCTGCCGGCAGCTCGGCGTCCCCTGTGGACGCCTTGGCCGCCGTTGCGCCAGGGCCGCCGCCGCCGGCGCTGCCGACGGTCAACGCGCGGCGGCTGCGGGTCGCAGGCGTCGTGCAGGGGGTGGGTTTCAGGCCGTTCGTGTACCGGCTGGCGCGCGACGCCGGAGTTACCGGCTGGGTGCGCAACGGCGCCGGCGGGGTCGAGATCCACGTCGAGGGGCACGCGGCGGCGCTGGACCGCTTCGTCGCGCGGCTGCAAGCGGAGCCGCCGGCGGCGGCGCGCATTTCCCAGGTCGAGATCGCCGCGGCGACCGCCACCGGCGCCGTGGGGTTCCACATCCACGACAGTGCCGCGACCGACCGGCCGACGGCGCGCATCGCGCCCGATCTGCCAGTGTGCGACGCTTGCCTGGCCGAGCTGGCCGATGCGGCCGACCGGCGCTTCCGCTATCCGTACATCAACTGCACCGACTGCGGACCGCGCTATTCGCTCGTCCTGGGGCTGCCCTACGACCGCGCGCAGACCACCATGCGGGAATGGCCGCTGTGCGCAGACTGCGCGGGCGAGTATGCCGACCCCGGCGAACGCCGCTTTCATGCCGAACCGGTCGCCTGCCCGGCATGCGGTCCGCGCTACCGGCTGGTGCGTGCAGACGGGGTGGCTGCCGACGGCGGCGCCAGTTCCGTCTCCGACGACTCCGGGGGGTGGGAGGCGATCGTCGAGGCCGCCCGGCTTCTTGCCCAGGGCGCCCTGGTTGCGGTCAAGGGAGTGGGGGGGTACCACCTGGCGTGCGATGCCGTCAATGGCGCGGCGGTGGCCGCGTTGCGTGAGCGCAAGTTCCGCAAGGAGAAGCCGTTCGCGGTGATGGCGCGCGACCTGGCGGCGGCGCGGCGGGCGGTCGAGCTGGATGCCGCCGGCGAGGCGCTGCTTGTCGCAGCGGCGCGGCCGATCGTGCTGGCGCCGGCGCGGCGCGACCTGGACCAGGTCGCGCCCGGCAACCGTGACCTGGGGGTGATGCTGCCCTATACGCCGCTGCATCACCTGCTGTTCGCGGCGGGCGCGCCCGAGCTGCTGGTGATGACCAGCGCCAACCGGTCGAGCGAGCCGATCGCCTACCGCGACGCGGAGGCACTGGAGCGGCTGGCCGGCATCGCCGACGCGTTCCTGGTGGGCGAGCGCCCGATCGCGCGGCGGGTGGACGATTCGGTGGCGCGCGCCGGGGTGCTGGGTCCCGCGATCCTGCGCCGCTCCCGCGGCTACGCCCCCGGTATCGTGGCGCGCCTGCCGGACGCAGGGCCGCTGCTGGCGGTCGGCGCCGATCTCAAGAACACCGTGACGCTGGTCGTCGGCGGCGAGGCGCTGGTCAGCCAGCACGTCGGTGACCTGGATCAGCTGGCGGCGCTGGAGGCGTTCCGCGACACCGCCCGCGACCTGGTGGCGATGTACGGGCTGCGCTTTGAGGAGCTGACGGTGGTGCACGACCTGCACCCCCAGTATGCATCCACCCTGTACGCCCGCGACCTGCCGGCGCGGCGGACGCTCGCGGTGCAGCACCACCGCGCCCACGTCGCGTCGGTGCTGGCCGAGCGCGGCGAGCTGGCGCGGCGGGTCCTGGGCGTCGCCCTGGACGGCACCGGCTACGGCGACGACGGCACGATCTGGGGCGGCGAGGTGTTCTGCGGCAGCGTCGCCGCGGGTTTCGAGCGGGTCGCCGCGCTGCGCCCGGCGGCGCTGCCGGGCGGCGACGCCGCGGCGCTGCACCCGGTGCAGGCGGCGGCCGGCCTGCTGGCCGAGATCGACGGCCTCCCCGACCTGCTGGCGGCGCCGTTTCACTTCCCGGCGCGCTACACGCAGGCCCGCCAGCTGGTGGACAAGGGGGTGCGCACGTTCCGCACCAGCTCGGCGGGGCGGCTGTTCGACACCGCCGCGGCGCTGCTCGGCTTCACCCGCGCGGTCAGCTACGAAGGACAGGCCGCGATCTGGCTCGAACAGCTGGCGCGCGCCGCGCCGCCGGTGGCGGACCTGCCGTTCGGGGTCGTCGCGCCAGGACCTGGCGGTGCCGGACGTGACGGCGCGGAAGCCGGCGGCATGGCGTACGGCACGGGCGGCGCGATGGGCGGCGCGGGCGCGGGGGCCGCCGGCAGCGCGGCCGCTGGCGCCATCCTGGAGCTGGACCCGCGGCCGGCGCTTCTCGCCCTGGCAACCGAACGCCGCCGCGGGCGTGACGTAGGCGAGCTGGCGCGCGCGTTTCACGGCGCCGTCGCCGCGGGACTTGCCGTCTGCCTGGTGGACCTGGGCGCCGCGCACGGCGTCGACACGGTGGTGCTGTCGGGCGGCGTCTTCCAGAACGAGCTGCTGCTGGGCGAGCTGGCGCGCCGCCTGGCCGCGGCCGGGATGGCGCCGTGGACCAACCAGCAGGTGCCGCCCAACGACGGCGGCATCAGCCTGGGACAGGCGGCGCTAGTGGCCTGTGCCGCCCCAGCCGTCGAGGGCAAGCCAGGCGCTATGGATTTTGCTGGACCAGGCCGCTCAGCTGCGGCTTCGCCGGCCGCGCCGGCCCCTGCCGGGGCGGCGCCGGTCGGGCCCGCCGCCTAAACCTTCCGGCGCCGCCTGCGTAGCTTTCGTGACAGCGGTTTTCATCGCCAACGATCCTCGCAGGAGGTGCCATGCAGCGACGTGTTTCCTTGTTGTCCGTACTCTTGACGGCGGGCGCGCTTGCCGCCGTGCCGGCCACAGCGCAGTTCGTCAACCTGCCGCCTTCGGGCGGCAACCAGCGGGCGGAGGTGGAGCAGCACCTCGGCCTGGTCAGCGTCAGCATCGAGTACAGCAGCCCGCACGTGCATAGCGCGGCGGGGGTGGATCGCAAGGGCCAGATCTGGGGGAAGCTGGTGCCGTATGGCATGGCCAACCTGGGCTTCGGCACCTGCGGCGATCAGTGCCCGTGGCGCGGCGGCGCCAACGAGAACACGGTGTTCACCACCTCGCACGACATCCTGGTGCAGGGTCAGCCGCTGCCGGCTGGCAGGTACGGCCTGCACTTCATTCCCGGCCCCGACGAATGGACCATCATCTTTTCGAAGAACTCGACGTCGTGGGGAAGCTTTTTCTATGACGCCAAGGAAGACATGTTGCGGGTCAAGGCAAAGCCCGAGGCGGCCGAGTACCGCGAGGTGCTGACCTACGAGTTCCCGGAGCGGCGCCTGGACACGGCGACGGCGGCCCTGGAATGGGAAAACCTCAAGCTGCCCTTCGTCATCACGGTCAGCGACGTGCCGGGCCTGTACGTGGAATCGCTGCGCAAGCAGCTGCAATCGACCGCCGGTTTCAGCTGGGAAGGGCGTCATGCGGCCGCCCAGTACTGCCTGACCAACAAGACGCACCTGGATCAGGGGCTGCGCTGGGCGGAGGAATCGATCGACGCCAACCTCGGCGGCCAGACGAACTTTGCCAATTACCTGCTGATCTCGCAGTTGCAGGAGGCGACCGGCAAATCCGCCGAAGCGCACGCCACGCTCGAAAAAGCTCTGGCCGATCCGAACGCCGGCGCGGTCGAGGTGCACGTGTACGGGCGCCAGCTGCTGGCGGAGCACAAGACCCAGGAAGCCATGAAGGTCTTCGAGATGAACGCCAAGCGCCACCCCAACCAATGGCCGGTTCACCTGGGCCTGGGGCGCGGGTACGCGGCGCTGGGCCGCACCCAGGAGGCGATCGCCGAGCTGAAGCTGGCCCAGCCCCAGGCGCCGGACGACGTCAACCGCAAGAACATCGGCGACCTGATCGACAAGCTGAAGGCGGGCAAATCGATCGATTGACCGCACACGGGCATCCAGCTTGCAAACTGTTCATGCCGCGGGGGCCGCAAGGCCCCCGATCTCAAACGCGGGCCGCATGGGCTCGCAGGAGGAGGCGTATGAGCATCCAAGCAAGCAGGCAGCTGAGGGCGTTGGTCGTGGCGGTGGGCGTGGTGGTCGCGTGCCTGAGCGTGGCCGGCTGCTACGCGGGACCGGCGGGTGTGGAAGTCGGCGCCGACTACGAAGTCGGTGGACCGCCGCCGCCGTTGCAGGACGAGGTCGTCGTTGCGACACCCGGCCCCGATTTCGTCTGGGTAGGCGGTCACTACGAATATGGTGTCGACGCCAAGTCCTACACCTGGAGAGCGGGATCCTGGCAGCATCCGCCGCATGCGGGCGCGACCTGGGTGGCGCCCCGCTACGAAGAGCGCGGCGGCAAGCGGATCTATCACGCCGGCCATTGGGATCACCACCGGTAGCCCGGAGCAGGTTTGAGCTGGAGGATTTTCCGTCCCAGGGGCGGCGCTGCCTGAGGCAGCGGCCGCCTCGCTCTGCTGGTGGCCTGTCCTGTTCGAATCGAAAGCGCCTGGCTTGCCCTCGACGGCGGGTGCGGCGTTGCGCCTCCTCGACATAGTTCCGACTATGCCTGCGTCGGCGCGCCTGGCCCCCGCCGCCGAATGGCGGCGCCATCCGCTTTCGATTTCTCCAGGACAGGCCACTCGTCTTCCCGCCTTTGCCCGATCGCCCGCAAGTCGGGCCTGCAACATCTCGGTGACAGCACTTTAGACGGCACCGCAAGGGGGGGCTGTCGCGCTTTGGACGTTGCTCCACACTTTATAGGCATGGTACGGCCCTGCCGGGTCTGAACAGTACCCGCAGCGTGGCGCCGCCGGTGCGCAGCAATCCTTCGTCAGCATTTGCCGGCCGGACAGATAAGCGTTGCGACTCATCGTGGAGGCAACAGAGATGAACCTTACGCAAGAGCAGGTTGAGCTCTATCGCAAAGACGGATATCTGTTCCTGCCGTCGCTGTTCTCGGCGGCGGAGCTGGAGCTGTTGAAGGCCGAGGTGCGCGCCGAATTCGCGGAGGAGTCGGATCGCACGGTCAAGGAAAAGGGCAGCGCGACGGTGCGTTCCGTCTATGGCTCGCACTTAAAAAATGATGTGTTCAAGCGTCTGTCGCGGTTGCCTCGCCTGGTGGGGCCGGCGCAGCAGCTGCTCGACGACGACGACGTGTACGTCTACCAGTTCAAGATCAACGCCAAGGTGGCGTTCGAAGGCGACCTGTGGCAGTGGCACCAGGACTACATCTTCTGGTTGAAGGAGGACGGGCTGCCGCAGCCGCGCGCGGTCAACGTGGTGGTGTATTTCGACGAAGTCAACGAGTTCAACGGTCCGCTGCTCTTCATCCCGGGCTCGCAGGAAGAAGGCGTGCTGGATCCTTCGGCCAGCAGCGGCCGGCCCGCCGGTTACGAAGACAAGCCGGATTGGGTTTCCGATCTGACCGCCGACCTCAAGTTCACCATCCACCGCGACACCCTGGCGCGCCTGGTCAATCAGCATCAGATCGTCGCGCCCAAGGGCGCCGCCGGCTCCGTGCTGTTTTTCCATCCCAACGTGGTGCACGGGTCGACGCAGAACATGTCGCCGTTCGATCGCACCCTGACGATCGTCACCTACAGCAGCGTCGGCAACGTACCGAAGCATGTGGTCAGGCCGGACTTTCTGGTCAGCCGCGACTACTCGGCGGTCGTGCCGCTCAGCCACGACGCGCTGGTGCCGTAATCCCGCGCTGCCGGTATCCCGATCCCGATCCTGCCGGGTCGGGATACCGGGCGGTGGCTCCTACCGCGGATGGTCGGAGGAGGCCGCGGGCGATGTCACCGCGGCGGCAGCCGCGGCCGGAGCGGTGGAGGAGGCGGCGGCCAGGCGGGCAAAGCTCTCCTTGAACTGCGGCATCCAGTTTTTGGGCACCGAGAAACCGTGCCCCACCTTGTGCAGCCAGACCAGCTCGCCGTGCGGCACCTGGTGGACGTACGTCCGGGTGTCGGCGGGCGTGCAGATCTGGTCGACGTCGCCCTGCATCGCGATCCAGGGCACCTCCAGCAGGTCGCTGGGCAGGAAATCGATGCCCTTGTGGTCGGGGTCCCGCTTCCACGCCAGACCGTTGCCCTTGCAGATCGGCATATTGACGATGAGGTCGGGGCAGAACCCCAGGCTGAGCGCGCCGCCGAAGGCGTGCGGCGGCGCCTGCACCAGGGCGGCGTAAACCAGGGTCGCGCCCGACGAGTAGCCCACCAGCAACGGCGGCCGGTGGCTCTTCCTGCCCAGCCGCTCTTCGACCGCCCTGCCCAGCGCCGCGAAGTCCTTGGCGGGATCGAAGCAGCTGTCGGGGGTCGCCCCTCCCACCACCGTCTTTACGTAGCGGGTGATGTCGACCCCGACCACCACCGCCCCCATCCCTGCCAGCTCGCGCGCCATGTCGACGACGCCCAGCTTCCAGCCGCCGTCGCCGGACACGAACAGCACCAGCGGCGCCGTGCGCCCGCCCGCCGTCCCCGACGTCCCCGGCGCGGGGTGGTACAGCGTCAACGGGCCGAACGGCGCCAGCGAGAACCGCTCCTCCAGGCCCGCGCCAAAACCGGCCGGCGCCAGCGCCAGCATCGCGAACAGCACCACCGCTGAACTCTTCATACCTGCCACACCTCCATGCGCGGGGGTGTGCGACCTCCCGCCGGCCGCGCCCGGCTGCGAGCGCAGCAAGAAAGGGACCAGCGCTTCGCCGCAAGCGCCCAGCCCGCGCCAGCAGTCTATCGCCTGGAATGCCATCGGATTGTGGCATGGGTCTGGCATACTGATTGCCGTTCGACTACGAGCGCCATGGCCACGCCAGCACACGGAAGCGGAGCCACTACGATCCCCGCGCTGCCTTTGCGCAGCCGCCCCTGCCGGGATGCAGCGGGCGGCTGGCGCTCCTCGTGAGGAAAGGATGAAACATGGCTGAAGACACGCCGCACCCGCCGGCTCACGGCGAAGCCACACCCGCCGCGCCAGCGGATGCGCATCGATCCTCGCCGTCGCGGCACCGCGTCTGGGTGTGGATCCTGGCTGTCGCCGCCGTCCTGGTGGTCATCATCCTGTTCGTCTACTGGCGCCACGCGGCGGCCAAGGCAAAGGCGGCGGCGGCGGCAAAGCGCAATGCCAACACGGCGGTGGCGATCACCACGGCGACGGCCACCAGGGGTGACATCGGCGTCTACATCGACTCGATCGGCACCGTCACGCCGTTGCAGACCGATTCCATCACCAGCCTGGTGAGCGGCCTGATCTTTTCCGTGCACTACCACGAAGGGCAGCTGGTCCACATCGGCGATCCGCTGGTCGACGATCGATCCGCGTCCCTACCGGGCGACGCTGCTGCAGGCGCAGGGGACGCTCGAAAAGGATGAGAACGTGCTGGGGCAGGCGCGCATGGACCTGGTGCGCTACCGCGCCGCGCTGGCGCGCAACGCCATCGCCGAGCAGCAGGCGGCGGACCAGGAAAAGATCGTGCTGCAGGACGAAGGCGTGGTCAAAAACGACCAGGGCACCGTGCAGTACGACGAGCTGCAGGTCGCCAACTGCCATATCGTGGCGCCGATCAGCGGTCAGGTGGGCTTGCGGCTGGTCGACCCCGGCAACGTGGTGCAGGCCAACAGCACCGTCACCCTGGTGGTGATCACCCAGCTGCAGCCCATCACCGTGGTCTTCACGGTTTCGGAGGACGGCCTGGGGCCCGTGGCGACGCGCCTGCGCAGCCAGGCCAAGCTGGCGGTGGACGTGTTCGATCGCACGGCGCAGACCAAGATCGCGAGCGGCGTGCTGGTGGCGCTGGACAACCAGGTGGACACGACGACCGGCACGGTCAAGGGGCGCGCGCAATTTGACAACGCCAACCTGGCGCTCTTTCCCAATCAATTCGTCAACACGCGGCTGCTGGTCGATACCATCCGCGGAGCGACGCTGGTGCCGACCTCGACCATCCAGCACAATGGCCAGGCGTCCTTCGTCTACGTGATCCAGAACGGCACGGCGCTGATGAAGCCGGTCAAGCCGGGAGTCAACAACGGCGCCATCACCCAGGTCGAAGGTATCAACCCCGGCGACGTGCTGGCCAACAGCAACTTCGACAAGCTGCAGAACAACACCAAGGTCGCGGTGAGCAACCCGGCGGCACCCGGCGCCGCCGCTGCCGCTCCCGCCGCCGCTCCCGCCGTCAAGGCGAAGACCCCGCGCAGGAACCCGCTGCCGTGAACCCGTCGCGCCCGTTCATCGTCCGGCCGGTGGCAACGGCGTTGCTGATGGCCGCGATCTTTCTGGTCGGGGTGGTCGGCTACACCCAGCTGCCGGTGTCGGCGCTGCCCGAAGTCGACTATCCCACCATCCAGGTGGTGACGTTCTACCCCGGTGCCAGCCCGGACGTCATGGCCACCACGGTCACGGCGCCGCTGGAACGCCAGTTCGGCGAAATGCAGGGCCTCAGCCAGATGACGTCGACCAGCGCCGGCGGCACGTCGGTGGTGGTGCTGCAGTTCAACCTCACGCTCGACATCGACGTCGCCGAAGAAGAGGTGCAGTCGGCGATCAACGCTTCGCAAAGCGTGCTGCCGGCCAACCTGCCGGCGCCGCCGGTCTACAGCAAGACCAACCCCGCCGACGCGCCGGTGCTGACCCTGGCCGTCACCTCGGCCACGGTGCCGCTGTCGCAGGTCGAGGACCTGGTGGACACCCGCCTGGCACCCAAGATCTCGCAGCTCAACGGCGTCGGCCTGGTCACCATCAGCGGCGGCCAGAAGCCGGCGGTGCGCATCCAGGCCAACCCCAGGGCGCTGTCGTCGTACGGCATCAACCTGGAGGACCTGCGCACGGCGTTGACCCAGGCGAGCGTCAACGCCGCCAAGGGCAACTTCGACGGCCCGCGCCAGGACTATCAGATCGATTCCAACGACCAGCTGGTCACCAGCGCCGACTATCGCAAGGTGGTGGTCGCCTACCGCAACGGCGCGCCGGTGATGCTGAGCGACGTGGCGCGCATCGTCGACGGCGTGGAAAACAACGTCCAGGCGGCGTGGATGAACATGACGCCGGCGATCATCGTCAACGTGCAACGGCAGCCCGGTGCCAACACCATCAGCGTGGTCAGGACCATCAAGAACCTGCTGCCGCAGCTGCAGGTGAACCTGCCCAAGGGTATCGAGGTCACGACGCTGACCGACCTGACCACGTCGATCCAGGCGTCGGTGACCGACGTCGAGCTCGACCTGTTCCTGACCGTGGCGCTGGTGGTCCTGATCATCTTCCTGTTTCTACGCAGCCTGCGCGCCACGATCATCCCCAGCATCGCCGTGCCGCTGTCGCTGGTCGGCACCCTGGCGGTGATGTACCTGCTGGGGTACAGCCTGGACAACCTGTCGCTGATGGCCCTGACCATCGCCACCGGCTTCGTCGTCGACGATGCGATCGTCATGATGGAGAACATCTCGCGCTACATGGAGAGGGCGAAAAGCCGATGGCCGCGGCGCTCAAGGGCGCGGAGCAGATCGGCTTCACCATCGTTTCGCTGACGGTGTCGCTGATCGCGGTGCTGATCCCGCTGCTCTTCATGGGCGACGTGGTGGGGCGGCTGTTCCGCGAGTTCGCGGTGACCCTGGCGGTGACGATCATCTTTTCGGCGATCGTGTCGCTGACCCTCACACCGATGATGAGCGCGCGCATCCTGCGGCAGGAGTCGGAGGAGAAGCGCGGTCGCTTCTATCAGGCATCGGAACGCGTCTTCAATCGTCTGATCGACTTCTACGGCCGCACGCTCAAGTTCGTCCTGGGCTACCAGACGGTGACGCTGCTGATCGCGCTGGCGACGCTCATCCTTACCGTCATTCTCTACATCGTGATCCCCAAGGGGTTCTTCCCGGTGCAGGACACCGGCGTCATCCAGGGTATTTCCCAGGCGCCGCAGGACATCGGCGCCAAGGCCATGGCCGCCAGGCAGCAGGAGGTGGCGAAGATCGTGCTGGCCGACCCGGCCGTCGCCAGCCTGTCGTCGTTCATCGGCGCCGACGGCACCAATACCACCACCAACAGCGGCAGGATGTCGATCAACCTCAAGCCGCTCGACCAGCGCGACCTGAGCGCCGCGGACGTGGTGCGCAGGCTCAAGGGCTCGCTCAGCCAGGTGCAGGGCATCGAGCTGTTCATGGAGCCGGTGCAGAACATCACGGTCGACGACCGCGTGAGCCGCACCCAGTACCAGTACACGCTGGAAGACCCCGACGTCAACGAGCTCAACGATTGGACCAACCGGTTCGTCGCCAAGCTCAAGGAGCTGCCCGACCTGGAAGACGTCGCGACCGACCAGCAGACCGGCGGCCTGGCCGTGTCGCTGGTGATCGACCGGGTGAGCGCCTCGCGTCTGGGCATCGCGCCGGCGACGATGGACAACACGCTGTACGACGCCTTCGGCCAGCGCCAGATCAACACCATGTACACCCAGGTCAACCAGTACCACGTGATCCTGGAAAGCGATCCCAAGTTCCAGCAGGACCCGAGCAGCCTCAACAACCTTTACATCCAGGCCAACGCTTCGGCCGGGACGAGCGGCGCCGCCGCCTCGTCGTCGTTTTCCGCCTCCGCGTCGGCCTCGGCCGGTTCGAACGCGTTGACCGGGTCGGCGCTGTACACGCCGTCGGCCACCACGCTGTCGCCGCCCAACGGCGCGCTGGCCGCGGCCGGCGGGGGCGCTGCCACCACCAGCCGCGGCGTGACGTCGGCCGGCAGCACCAGCTCGGTGATGAGCAACGCCGTGCCGCTCAGCGCCTTCTCGCACTTTGTGCGGACCACCGAGCCGCTGGCCATCACCCACCAGGGGCAGTTCCCGGCGATCACGGTGTCCTTCAACCTGGCCGCGGACGCGTCGCTGGGCTCCGCCATTTCGGAGGTCAACCGGGTGCAGCGGGAGCTGCAAATGCCGCCCAGCGTCCAGGCCAGCTTTCAGGGCACCGCGGCATCGTTCACCAATTCGCTGACCAACGAACCGCTGCTGATCCTGGCGGCGCTGGTTGCGGTGTACATCGTGCTGGGCATCCTGTACGAAAGCTTCATCCACCCCATCACCATCCTGTCGACGCTGCCCTCGGCGGGCGTCGGGGCGCTGCTGGCGCTGATGCTGTTCCGCCAGGACCTCAACGTGGTGGCGCTGATCGGCATCATCCTGCTGATCGGCATCGTCAAGAAAAACGGCATCATGATGGTCGACTTCGCCCTGGACGCCGAGCGCAACCAGGGCAAGAGCCCGACCGACGCGATGTACGAGTCGTGCCTGCTGCGCTTCCGCCCCATCATGATGACTACCATGGCGGCGCTGCTGGCCGGCATCCCGCTGGCCTTCGGCAGCGGCGTGGGGTCCGAGCTGCGCAAGCCCCTGGGCATCGCGATGGTGGGCGGCCTGCTGCTGAGCCAGGTGCTGACGCTGTATACGACGCCGGTGATCTACATCTTCTTCGACACCCTGGCGCAGCGCTTCGGCCACGGCAAGGAGCGCGACCGCGACAGGGACAGGGAAGGGGAGGGCGGCTCCAGCCAGGATGGTGAGGCGCGGAAGGGGGCCGACGGGCGGGCGCGCAGCGACCGCGCAAACGATCGGCGCGGCGGAGCGGGGGAGCCGCAGCCGGCAGGGCAATCGTGAACATCAGCGCACCCTTCATTCATCGGCCGGTCGCCACGACGCTGCTGACGGTGGCGATCGCGCTGACCGGCGTCGTCGCATTTCTGGTGCTGCCGGTATCGCCCCTGCCGCAGGTGGATTTTCCGACCATCTCGGTCAGCTCCTCGCTGCCGGGCGGCAGCGCCGAGATCATGGCCTCGTCGGTCGCCACCCCCCTGGAGCGGCAGTTCGGCGCACATCGCCGGGGTGACCGAGATGACGTCGGCCAGCTCGCTGGGCAGCACCTCGATCACCATCCAGTTCGACCTCAGCCGCGACATCAACGGCGCGGCGCGCGACGTGGAGGCGGCGATCAACGGCGCGCGAGCCTACCTGCCGGCCAACCTGCCGTCCAATCCGACCTATCGCAAGGTCAATCCGGCGGACGCGCCGATCATGATCCTGGGCCTGACGTCCGACAAATACGGCCCGGACAAGCTGTACGACGTCGCCTCTACGGTCATGCAGCAGAAGCTGTCGCAGCTGCAGGGCGTCGGCCAGGTGAACGTCGGCGGCGGCGCCCTGCCCTCGGTGCGCGTCGACGCCAATCCGACGCAGCTGGCCCACTACGGCCTCACCATCGCCAACCTGCAATCGGCGCTGTCGCTGCAAAACGCCGACCTGCCGAAGGGGCAGATCTCCGACGGTATCGTCACCGCCGACATCCTGGCCAACGACCAGATCTCGCACGCCGCGGATTACAAGCCGCTGGTCGTCGGCTACACCAACGGCGCCGCGGTGCGCCTGGCGGACGTCGCCCAGGTGACCGACTCGGTGCAGAACATCCGCGCCGCCGGGTATCTGAACGGCAAGCGGGCGGTGACGCTGATCATCTTCCGCCAGCCGGGCGCCAACATCATCCAGACGGTCGACACCATCCGCGCGGCGCTGCCTTCGATCAAGGCGTCGATCCCGTTTGGCATCGACGTCACCATGGTGCTGGATCGCACCACCACCATCCGCGCTTCGATCGTCGACGTCGAACGCACGCTGATCATCTCGATCGTGCTGGTGATCGTGGTGGTGTTCCTGTTCCTGCGCAACGGCCGCGCCACGCTCATCCCCGGCGTCGCGATGCCGGTGTCGCTGATCGGCACCTTTGCCGTGATGTATCTCTTCGGCTACAGCATCGACAACCTGTCGCTGATGGCGCTCACCATCGCCACCGGCTTCGTGGTCGACGACGCCATCGTGGTGATGGAGAACGTCTCGCGCCACCTGGAAGCCGGCATGAAGCCGTTCGCGGCGGCGCTCAAGGGCGCCCAGGAGATCGGCTTCACGGTGCTGTCGATCAGCATCTCGCTGGTGGCCGTGTTCATCCCGCTGCTGCTGATGGGCGGCATCGTCGGGCGGCTGTTCCGCGAGTTCGCGGTGACGCTGTCGACCGCCATCGTGGTGTCGATGTTCATCACCCTGACCACGACGCCGATGATGTGCGCCTACCTGCTGCGCAGCGAGCGCGAGCGTCAAGCACGGGCGTCTCTACCGGGCGAGCGAAAAGGCTTTCGATTGGATGCTGTCGGTGTATCGCCGCAGCCTGCACTGGGTGCTGGACAATCCGGGCCTGACCCTGGTGGTGCTGGTGCTCACCATCGCGGTCAACGTCTGGCTGGTGATCAAGATCCCCAAGGGATTCTTCCCCGAGCAGGATACCGGCGCGATCACCGGCGCGGTGCGCGGGCCGCAGGACTCTTCGTTCCCGGTGATGAACGACTCGCCGCCCAGCAGATCGTCGGCGTGATCAAGGCGGACAAGGCGGTGCAAAACGTGATCGCCTTCACCGGCGGCCAGCGGCGCCACCAACACCGGCTTCATCTACATCGCGCTCAAGCCGCTGTCGGTGCGCAAGGTCAGCGCCGCGCAGATCATCGCCCGCCTGCGGCCGCAAATTGAACGCCTCGCCGGCGGCCTCCGCCTTCCTGCAGGCGGCGCAGGACCTGCGCATCGGCGGCGCGGTCCAGCAACGCCATGTACCAATACACCCTGCAGTCCGACAACGTGCAGGATCTGACCAAGTGGGGACCGATCGCTGCTGGCGCAGATGAAGAAGCTGCCGGGGATGCAGGACGTCAGCTCCGACCAGCAGAACGGCGGCCTCGACGAGATGCTGACGTTCGACCGGGTCACCGCCGCCAAGCTGGGGCAGACCACGCAGTCGCTGGATGCGGCGCTGTACAGCGCCTTCGGCCAATCCGAAGTGTCGGTCATCTACACCCAGCTCAACCAGTATTACGTCGTGCTGGAGGTGGCGCCGCAGTACTGGCAGAGCCCGGAAGGGCTCAAGTCGCATCTACCTGCACAGTCCCGGCGGCGGCATGATCCCGCTGCTCGCGGTCGCCAAGAGCCAGGTCAGCAACGTCGCTCTGGCGATCAACCATACGGGGCTGTTCCCCATCGGTCACCACGTCCTTCAATCTGGCGCCGAACGTATCGCTGAGCGATGCCACCAAGAGCATCAACCAGATGCAGACCCGCCTGGGCACCCCCGCGACGATGCACGGGTTCTTCGCCGGCACGCTGCTGGCCTACCAGCAGTCGCTGAGCAGCGAACCGATGCTGGTCCTGGCGGCCCTGCTGTCCGTCTACATCGTGCTGGGCATCCTGTACGAAAGCCTGGTCCACCCGCTGACGATCATCTCCAGCCTGCCGCCGGCCAGCGTCGGCGCGATGCTGGCGCTGATGCTTTTGGGCGAGGACCTCAACGTCATCTCGATCATCGGCATCGTGCTGCTGATCGGCATCGTCAAGAAAAACGCCATCATGATGATCGACTTCGCCCTGGCAGGCCGAGCGCGACGAGGGCAAGAGCACCGAGGACTCCATCTTCGAAGCCTGCATGCTGCGCTTCCGCCCCATCCTGATGACCACCATGGCCGCCTTGTTCGGCGCCGTGCCGCTCGCCTTCGGCACCGGCACCGGCTCGGAGCTGCGCCGCCCGCTGGGCATCACCATCATCGGCGGCCTGATCATGAGCCAGCTGCTGACGCTCTACACGACGCCCGTCGTCTACCTGACCTTCGACCGCCTCCGCCTGCGCATGCAAAAGCGGCGGCGCCTGGCCAAGGGCGGCCGCCGCGCGCCGGCGGCGTCTGGAGCCAGCGGCGCAAGCGGCGCCAGCGCGTAACCGGCCCGCCGGGTGCCGCGAGGCTTGCGGCGGCCCTGGCCGGCGGGGGACAATGCGGCATCGTCCCTGAGCGTGGTCGAGGCGGTACGGCCGTGGCGGTATGATCGAGACCCTTCCCCAACAGAAGAGCCTTCCCCACAGCGAGGAATCCGAACGGGCGGTGCTCGGCGGCATTCTGCTCGACTCCGGGGTGCTGCCGACCATCTCGGGGCGGCTGCGCCCCGACGATTTCTACCTGGACCGGCACCGGGTGCTGTACCAGGCGATGCTCGACCTGCAGGACGCGCGGGTGACGATCGACCTGCGCACCGTGCAGGCGAAGCTGGAGCAGCAGGGCAGCTTCGACGAGATCGGCGGCCTGGCCTACATGGCGGGCCTGGACCTGGACCTGCCGGATCTGGGGCGGATCGACGCCTACGTCGAGATCGTCAAGGAGCGGTCGGTGCGCCGGCGGCTCATCCAGGCGTCGGGGCAGATCATCCGCGACTGCCTGGACGGCGGGCTCGACGCGCGCGACGCGCTGGGGCGCGCCGAGCAGGCCGTGCTCGGTCTGGGGGAAGAGGCGGTGCAGCGCGGCTTCGTGTCGCTCGGCCACGTCTTCCACGAAACGCTGGAAAACCTGGAGGAGCGGCCGGGCAGCCTGCTGACCGGCGTGCCCACCGGGTTCATCGACCTGGACCGCATCAGCCACGGGCTGCACCGCGGCAACCTGGTCATCATCGCCGGCCGGCCCGGCATGGGCAAGACCAGCTTCGCCCTCAACATCGCCCAGCACGTGGCGATCCGCGAGCGCCACACGGTGGGGATCTTCTCGCTGGAGATGGGGCAGCAGGAGCTCGCCCTGCGCATCCTCTGCTCCGAAGCCGACATCTCCTTCGGCCGCCTGCGCGGCGGCCGGGTGGCGCAGAAGGAGTGGACGCGCATCGTGCAGACGGTGCGCGCCAACAACGAATCGCCGCTGTTCATCGACGACTCGGCCAACCCGTCGCTGCTGGAGGTGGCCTCCAAGGCGCGCCGCCTGAAGGCCGAAAAGGGGTTGGCGCTGCTCATCCTGGACTACCTGCAGCTGATGCAGGCCGGCGGCAAGTACGAAAACCGCAACCTGGAGATCGCCGCCATCAGCCGCGGCTTGAAGCAGCTCGCCAAGGAGCTGGACATCCCGGTCATCGCGCTGTCGCAGCTCTCCCGCCAGCCCGAGCGGCGAGGCAGCGACCACCGGCCGCAGCTTGCCGACCTGCGCGAAAGCGGCTCTATCGAACAGGACGCCGACCTGGTGGCCTTCATCTACCGCGACGAGGTGTACAACCCCACCGACGACAACAAGGGCCTGGCCGAGCTGATCATCGCCAAGCACCGCAACGGCGAGACCGGCACCATCGAGCTGGTCTTCCTGGGCGACACCACCAGCTTCCGCAACCTCGATCGCCACGGCGCCGCGCCGTCGGCGCCCTTCTGAGCCCGGCGCGGCGGCGCCGGTCGATCGACCGGGCCGGCTGCGATCCGGCCCCCATCCCCTTCGATTTGGCCTCCCTCCCCTTCGATTCGGCACCCCTCCCCCTTCGGTTCGGCCTTCCCCTCCCCTTCGATTTGGCCCCCCCCTTCGGTTGGCCTTCCCCTCCCCTTCGATTTGGCCCCCCCTTCGGTTCGGCCTTCCCCTCCCCTTCGATTTGGCCCCCCCTTCGGTTCGGCCTTCCCCTCCCCCCGCCGGCACTTGGTGGACTTGGAAACTGTTTACGAGTGAAGTACTCTCGCGGGGTAGGCAGCATCACAGCCGGCGGGGCTCCTGCGTGGGCACGCCAAGTGCATCCAACTTGCGCGTCGATTCGCGGCAGGAGAGCGCAGACGGTGGAGGCCCGGGTAGCCAGAGGTGGCGGTGCAGGCTTGGCGGGGTGGTTCCTGCCCGGGCCGGTGCAGCGCTTCGCCGTGCAGATGGGGCGGTTCGTGCAGATGCTGGGGCGGGTTTTCGCCTGGACGCCGCGGCCGCCCTACGACGTGCGCGAGCTGCTGCGCCAGATGGTGCGGATCGGCGTGTCGTCGACGCCGGTGGTGCTGCTGACGGCACTTTTTACCGGCATGGTCCTGGCCCTGCAGACGTTCACGGTGCTCAAGCGCTTCAATGCGGAGAGCTATGTCGGGTCGCTGGTGGCGCTGTCGATGGTGCGCGAGCTGGCGGCCGTGCTGTCCAGCCTGATCGTCGCCGGGCGCGCCGGCTCGGCGATGGGGGCCGAGCTGGGCACCATGCGGGTGACCGAGCAGATCGACGCGCTGGAGGTGATGGCGACCGACCCGGTGCAGTACCTGGTGGTGCCGCGGGTGTGGGCCACCACCCTGACGCTGCCGCTGCTGGTGGTGCTGGCGGACGGCGTGGGCATCGCCGGCGGCTATCTGGTGTCGGTGGTGCTGATGGGGGCCAACCCGGTCAGCTACGTCAATACGTCGTTCCAGTTCATGGAGATCAAGGACCTGATGTCGGGGCTGATCAAGGCCGCGGCGTTCGGCATGCTGCTGGCGACGATCGGCTGCCAGCAGGGATTCCACACGACCGGCGGCGCCGAGGGCGTCGGCCGCTCGACCACATCGGCGGTGGTTTTGGCCAGCATCGCCATCCTGATCGCCGACTTCTTCCTGACCAAGCTGCTGTTCTAGGGCGCACCCCGCGACCTCGCCGCCACCGTCCGTCCGCCAGCCAGCCAGCCGCCATGTCGTCGCGACCCATCTCCCGTAGCTCCGGCGCCCAGGCCGGGCCGGCGGCGTCCGCCGGCGACGGCGGGGGCAATGGCAGCGCTGGCGCCGCTGGAGCCAATGGCGCCGACCGCGACGGCCAGGTCAAGATCCTGTTGCGCGACGTCACCAAGTCGTTCGGCCCCAAGAAGGTGCTCGACGGGGTGAACCTGGAGGTGGCGAGCGGCGAATCGCTGGTGGTGATCGGCGCTTCCGGCACCGGCAAGAGCGTGACCCTCAAGCACATCGTCGGCCTGATGCGACCCGACTCGGGCACCGTCGAGATCGACGGCGTGGCGATCGAGCGGCTGGGCAACCGCGAGATCACCGAATTTCGCCGCCGCTTCGGCATGGCGTTTCAAGAGGGCGCGCTGTTCGATTCGATGAACGTGTTCGACAACGTGGCGTTCCCCCTGCGCCGGCTGTCGCGCAAGTCGGCGGGGGAGATCCGCCAGCGGGTGGAGGAGTGCCTGGCGCTGGTGCGGCTGGAAGGGCTGGGCCCGAAGGACATCTCGGAGCTGTCGGGCGGCATGCGGCGGCGGGTCGGCTTCGCGCGCGCCATCGCGCACGAACCCGAGATCCTGCTGTTCGACGAGCCGACGACCGGTCTGGACCCGGTGACCACGGCGCTCATCGGGGAGGTCATCCGCGACATCGGCGAGCGGCTCAGCACCACCATGGTGACGATCACCCACGACATGCAGGTGGCGTTTCGCGTCGCCGACCGCATCGCCATGCTGGATCGTGGCAAAATCATCGCCGAAGCGCCGCCCGAAGAGTTCAAGCAGCTGGAGGATGCGCGCGTCCGGCAGTTCATTCACGGCGACGCGGAAGGACCGCTGTCCAGAGACATGCAGACAGGCAGGGAGGACGCGCCGGGCGCCAGGGATGGGGCGGCCGGCGCCGCGGAGGCCGGCGGCGACCGCCGCTGACAAACACCAGGTTGGCGGCCGGCCGCACAAGGCCGGGTCCGCTCGCTCGCGGGAGAGGTTATGGCGCAAACGATCAAGGTCGGGCTCTTCGCAACCCTTTGCCTGGCCATTCTTGCGGTCTTGATCTGGAAGGTCGAAGACATCGATCCGTTCCACAAGGGCGGGCGGCGCATCTACGCCATCTTTCCGTCGGTCGCCGGCCTGGACGACAAGTCGGCGGTGCGCATGGCCGGCGTGCGCGTCGGCCGCGTGGACGGGATCACCCTGGCTTCCGACGGCCGCAGCGCCAAGGTGCGCCTGCAGCTGGAGCAGCCGGTGACGCTGACCGAAGGGGCCTCGGCGCGCATCGCCAACCTGGGCCTGCTGGGCGACAAATACGTCGAGCTGGTGCCGGGACCTGCCGGCGCGCCGGCGCTGCCGGCCGAAGCCGAGCTCAAGGGCACCACGCCGGTCAGCTTCGACGACGCCATGGCCAAGCTCGACAACATCGGCAGCTCGATCGAAAAGATGACCGGTTCGTTCGGCGGCGGCAACCTGGGAGGCAACATCAACAACCTGGTGCAGGATCTCCAGCTGACCAGCGCCGAGATCCGCGCCCTGGTGGCCGAAAACCGTGCAAACCTGGCTTCGACGGTGCGCAACTTCGACGCCTTGAGCGCCACGCTCGCCCGCGAGCTGCCGATGATCTCCGCCCAAACCCAGCGGGCGCTCGACCAGATCGCTTCGGTGATCGCCGAAAACCGCGGCGACCTGTCCGCCAGCATGGGCAACGTCAAGGAGATCACCGGCAGCCTGCAGACCTCGGTGGAAAACCTCAACAAGATCACCGGCGAGATCGCCAGCGGCCACGGCACGGTCGGCAAGCTGGTCAACAGCGAAGAGGCCTACAACAGCGCCGTCTCGACCCTCGACAGCATCAAGTCGGGCGTCGAAAGCCTGAGCGGCACGATCGGCGCCATCCAGCGCTTCAAGATGGACCTGGATCTGCAAGGCTACCTGTTGCAGCGCCAACCCAACACCTTTTCCGCCTCGCACAGCGCGTTCTCGGTGGTCATCGATCCGCAGGACAACCAGCGCCTGTACAAGGTCGGCATCGTCACCACCCCCGAAGGCACCACGCGCAACCGCATCGACACCGTCGCCTACACCTCGCCCACCGGCCAGACCTACAACGCCGTGGTCAACGACGTCATCACCGAAGACCACCTGCAATACGACGCCCTGCTGGGCTTTCACACCGACAACGACCTGCGCTTCTGGGGCGGCATCATCGAAAGCACCGGCGGCGTACAGGTCGAATATCCCTTCCTGCGCCGCTACTGGCTCTCCTTCGAAGCTTTCGACTTCAACCGCCCCAACAACGAGCGAGCCCACCTCCGCCTGACCGCCAAGTGGCAGTTCCACCCCAACCTCTACGTCATCGGCGGCTACGACGACCCCCTGCAGCAGCGCGCCTTCTTCATCGGCGCCGGCATCCGCTGGAAGGACGACAACCTCAAGTACCTGCTGGGGGCGGCCTCCAAGTTCTAGCGGCACTTTCCATGACTCCTGCAAGCAGGCGAGGCGTCGAATTGGCATAGACTAAGAAGCCAATCATGCCTTACCCCCTGCCCGAGAGGGACTGGCGCGATCTGCTGCGCCGGGTCCACCATCGCCAGGTCATCCCGGTGGTGGGGCCCAGCCTTGTTACGGTGCCCGACCCGGCGAGCGGCGAACTGGTTCCCCTGCACCGGCACCTCGCGCCCTCGCTCGCTCGCGGGCTGGGTCTGGCCGCGCCTGAGAGCTTCACGTCCTGGAACGACGTCGCGCGCGCCCACCTTCTGGGAGGTGGCAAGCGCGAGCTCGTTTACGACGAGCTGCGCGCGCTCCTCGACCAGGTGCCGGCCGACCCGCCCCCTGCCTTGCTGGCGCTGGCGAGCATCACCGACTTCGATCTCTTCATCAGCAGCACTCCGGACGGCCTCCTCGCGCACGCGCTCAGGCGCCAGAGACCGGAATTCTCGCCGAAAACGGGCGTCATCCGCTTTCATCCACGCGGTCTTGGCGGCGAGTCTTGCGATCTGCCGGCGAAGTTCAATGGTCCGCTCCTGCACCACATCCTGGGCGACGCCGACACCTACCCGGACTTCGCGGTGTGGGAAGAGGACTACATGGAGTTCATCTGCGGCTTGCTCGAACAGGCAGATACGCTCGAGAATCTCTTTCGCGTCCTCAAGAGCCGTCACCTCCTGCTGCTGGGCGCCCCGTCGGAGGACTGGATCGTGCGCTTCTTCCTGCGAGTGGCACGCCAGCAGCGGCTGTCCGAGTGCAACCAGCACGACTACCTTGCCGATCAGGCCGCGAGTCTGGGCGATCCGATGATCCTCTTCTTCGACCAGGCGGTGAAGGCGGCGCGCGTGATCGCCGGTCCGCCCGCGGCATTCGTCCAGACCTTGGAGTGCGCTTGGCGCGAGAAATACGGCGCGGCAGGCAGCGACGAGGAGTTCCTTGGTCGGATGCCGGCAGAGATTCCCCGCGGCGCCGTCTTCATCAGCTATGCGCGCGACGATCTCGGTGCGGCCGTCAAGCTCGCGCGGGCGCTTGAGAGCGCCGGTGTGCCGGTGTGGCTGGACAGGATCCGCCTGGAGGTTGGCGCCAACTACGAGCGCAGCCTGCAGCACGAGGTCAAGGACGCCTGCAGCTTCTTCATCTCGCTCATCTCCAAGGCGACGGAAGCCGATCCGTTACGGTATGTCCACCGTGAACGCGCCTGGGCAGCACAGCGGCACGTCGACGGATTCGTTTTCTACCTGCCCCTGGTGCTCGACCTGGACGAAGCGACGCCGGCTCGCCTCGAGCCCGAGTGCATCCGCCAGAGCCACTACGATCGGTGGAACGATACGACCCTCGGCAACTTCGTGCTGCGCGTGCGGGACCTGGTGGACGAGTTCCGGCGCGCGGGGCGGCCTCGGGGTTGATGCCGATGGCCGAAAGAGGCTCAGACCCGAAGGTCGATCCAGAGCTGCCCTGGCTCGGCCTGCTGCCGTTCACCGAGGCAACCCAACGCTTCTTCTTCGGCCGCAACCAGGAGATTTTGGAGGGTTTCCTGCGCGTGCGCGAGCACCCGCTGACGGTGCTCTACGGCCCGTCGGGTCTGGGCAAGAGCTCCCTGCTCGGCGCCGGACTGATCCCCAAGCTGCGCGTCGAGGGCTACCGGCCCGTCCTCATCCGGCTGCGCTTCGAGGATGGCGATCCGCCGCTTCTTGCACAGGTCGAGGGGGCGCTTGCCGCGCTGCTGCAAGCGCGCGGCGATGCAGTGGCGGTCGGCAGGGGAGAGGCGGGCCGATCCACGGATCCGACCCTGTGGGAGCGCTTCCACCACCTGGCGACACGGCCACCCGATCTGGCCGCCGCGCCGCCGGTGCTGCTCTTCGACCAGTTCGAAGAGGTGTTCACCCTTGCCGAGCGTTCGGCCGCGCGCCAGGGCGAGGCCAAGGCTCTCTTCGACCAGCTGGCCGACCTGATCGAGAACCGGCCGCCCGCCCCGCTCCAGGATCGCCTGCGGGTGCAGCGCGAGCTGGCGCGGGATTTCGACTTCGCGGCCAGCCCCGTGCGCGTCGTGCTGACGCTGCGCGAGGACTACCTGTCGCAGCTCGAAGCCTGGAAGAAAGTGCTGCCAGCGCTGATGCGCAACCGCATGGGCCTGCGCCTCCTCGACGGAGTCAACGCCCTGGCCGCCGTCGTCGAGCCCGGACGCCTGGGCGATCACCAGCTGGTCAGCCGCAGCGTCGGCGAGCGCATCGTGCGCTTCGTCGCCCGGCGTCCCGAAGGCACCCCGCTTGCGGAGATCGGCGCGGTCCCCCCCTTGCTCAGCCTGCTCTGTTACGAGCTCAACGCAGCGCGCATCGCAGCGGGGGCAGCAGTCGTCGGCGCCGAGCAGGTGGACCAGCAAGGCACCGATATCCTGCAAAATTTCTACGACCGCAGCTTCACCGGGTTGGGCCCAGCGGTCCGCAGCTACGTCGAAGACCGCATGATCACCGTCGGCGGCCACCGCAACGCGGTGGCTCGCGAGGACGCCGTTGCCGCTCTTCTCGATGCCGGTGTCGAGCATCCCGCGGCTGCCCTGGACCAGCTGGTGGATGGGCGCCTGCTGGCGGCGGAAGACTTGGGAGGGCTCCAGCGGCTGGAGATCAGCCACGACGTGCTGGCGCCGCTCGCGGAGCGCTCGCGCGAGCAGCGGCGGGCGCGGGAACGCGCCGAGCGCGCCGAGGCCGAGGAGCGCGAGGCGGCGGCGCGCGAGGCGGCCGCCCGGCGTCAGCGCGCCCGCCTGCGCTGGATTGTCGTGGCCATGTCGGTCCTTGCCCTGGCCGCATTGATACTCGCCGGCGCCGCCTATCGCGCCGGCCAGCGGGCGGCGAGACTGCTTGAAGAGGCTTCGCGCAAGGCGACAGGGAGCGCCCTATCGAGCTTCGACCGGCAGGACCCTCGCGCCGGCATGGCCTACCTGGCGGAGGCCATCCGTTATCGCCCCGACGACGTTTTTCCGCGAACCGCTGCAGCTTCCTACCTGCTCAGGCTGCCGACGATCGCACCCATGCTGGTGGGCGAGCCCCTGCACCACGACGGGTGGGTGACGGCAGCGAGCTTCAGTCCCGATAGCCGCTTGGTGGTGACGGCGAGCACGAACAATACGGCGCGAGTATGGGAGGTGGCGAGCGGTCGACCGGTCGGCGCGTCCCTGCGCCATGCCGACACGGTCTGGGCTGCGAGCTTCAGTCCCAATGGCCGCTGGGTGGTGACGGCGAGCGCGGACAAGACGGCGCGGGTGTGGGATGCGGCGAGCGGCCGACCGGTCGGCGAGCCCCTACGCCATGCCGACAGGGTGACGGCTGCGAGCTTCAGTCCCGATGGTCGCTGGGTGGTGACGGCGAGCGATGACCATACGGCGCGAGTGTGGGATGCGGCGAGCGGCCGACCGGTCGGCGAGCCCCTACGCCATGCCGACAGGGTGACGGCAGCGAGCTTCAGTCCCGATAGCCGCTTGGTGGTGACGGCGAGCGATGACCATACGGCGCGAGTATGGGAGGCGGCGAGCGGTCGACCGATCGCGAAACCCCTGCGTCATGGCGGCACGGTACTGGCAGCGAGCTTCAGTCCTGATGGCCGCTGGGTGGTGACGGCGAGCGATGCCGGCACGGCGCGAGTATGGGAGGTGGCGAGCGGTCGACCGGTCGGCGAGCCCCTGCGCCATGACGGCGCAGTCTGGGCAGCGAGCTTCAGTCCCGATGGTCGCTGGGTGGTGACGGCGAGCGATGACCATACGGCGCGAGTGTGGGAGGCGGCAAGCGGTCGTCTTGTCGGCGAGCCCTTACGCCATGGCGACAAGGTGGGGGTTGCGAGCTTCAGTCCCGATGGTCGCTGGGTGGTGACGGCGAGCGATGACAAAACGGTGCGAGTGTGGGAGGCGGCTAGCGGTCGACCGGTCGGCGAGCCCCTGCGCCATGGTGGGAGTGTGCTGGCTGCGAGCTTCAGTTCCGATGGTCGCTGGGTGGTGACGGCGAGCGCGGACAAGACGGTGTGGATGTGGGAGGCGGCGCAGTAATGTCCGGTTAGAAGTCGAACAGAATGAGTTGGTTAGCCGCAGTGCGCAGTTCTCGCTGGGACCGGTCAGGCTGGAAAGCGCATGAAACCTCGGTTTTCTCGAAGACCGAGACCGACAAGATCTGTAGACATGTGTAGAGCGAGGCATCGAGTTGAAGCTCCTTCTTAAGGATGGCAATCAGCACGTAGGTCGCGACGGCGCACCAGATTTGCGTCTTCACGGCGTTCTCGCTGGTGCCCAGGAATCGCTTGATGCGCAGATGTTGCTTGATCCACTTGAAGAACAGCTCGACCTGCCATCGGCTCTTGTACAAGGCAGCGATCGCCAACGGTGGCAAAGTCGTGTTGTTTGTCAGGAAAACAAGCGTCTTGCCCGAAAAGGGGTCCTTGAAACGGACGCGCCGCAAATGCTCCGGGTAGGCCTTGGCCGAGTAGAAGCCATTGAGCATCACGCGCTGGTCGCAGATCACGCCAGTGGCGCGTTGCGTCTCAAACGAATACACCCGCCGGGCGGCCATTCCATGCTTGGCGCGGGTGACGAAGAAGGCTCCGGTCTGATGCATCGCATAGAGCCGCGCGAAGTCGACATAGCCGCGATCCATGACGTAGAAGGCTCCAGCCTCGACGGGCAGGATGTCGAGCACGTTCACATCGTGAAGTTTGCCGTCGCTGATGAGGATGAACGTTGGAATCGCGCCGCGCAGGTCCAGAAGCGTATGCAGCTTGACCGCCGCCCTGGTCGATTGAAACGGCGCCCAGTCGAACAGGCTCAGGCACAGATCGATGGTGGTGGAGTCGAGGGCGTAGACGCTGGTGTCGAGATCGAGGACCGAAGGCTCTTGCGCATAGAGTGCTCTGGCGCGCACGATCAGCCGCTGAGCCAGCGCCTGATAGATACGCCAGTCGCGACGCTCGAGCGCGTCGGCCAGCGTCGAGCGGGCGGGCGCTGCCTTGATTCCCATGTGGAAGAGCTTGCCTTGATTGGCAGCGAGGCAAGCCTCGATGTCGCGCAGAGACTCGCGCCAAGTGAGCTGCGCGAAGGCCATGATACGGAACAGGTCGGCGCAACTGAGGGTACGAACGCCAGCATCGCCCTTGTGTCGCTCGATGATGCGTCCGAAGGTCTTCCAGGGGACGAACTCCATCACCTGTGCGAACAGCGTCTTGCCCACGTTCATGCGTCACCTCGGATCGGTCTGACCCGAGAGCATCGCAAATCGTCTGCTCAAGATGGGGCATCGCGGTGAAGTGCGGGGAGCGTGCCTCAGGCCTCAACCGCGGTCTCGAGCCGTCGAGCTCGGAGCCGCCCTTTGCACCGGACTCCAGGTCATCCTGTACGCAAGGCCAGGAATTCAAATCGTGGACACCCATCGGAGGCCGCAAGTGCCAGTCACTGCCACGTTTGTGGCAACAGGTCGCCAAAACAACCGGACACTACTGGAGGCGGCGAGTAGTCGACCGGTCGGCGAGCCCCTGCGCCATGACCGGAAGGTGAGGGCAGCGAGCTTCAGTCCCGATGGCCGTTGGGTGGTGACGGCGAGCGCGGACGGTATGGCGCGAGTGTGGGAGGCGGCTAGCGGTCAACCGGTCGGCGAGTACCTGCGCCATGAAGGCTCGGTTTTGGCAGCGAGCTTCAGTCCCAATGGCCGCTGGGTGGTGACGGCGAGCGCGGACGGGACGGCGCAGGTGTGGGAGCCGGTGAGCGGTCGTCGGGTCGGTGCGCCCCTGCGCCATGACTCCACGATCTGGGCTGCGAGCTTCAGTCCTGATGGCCGCTGGGTGGTGACGGCGAGCGCGGATCATACGGCGCGGGTGTGGGAAGCGGCGAGCGGTCGCCTTGTCGGCAAGCCCCTGCGCCATGAAGGCTCGGTTTTGGCTGCGAGGTTCAGTCCCGATGGCCGCTGGGTGGTGACGGCGAGCGATGATCATACGGCGCGACTGTGGGAGGCGGCGAGCGGTCGAGCGGTCGGCGAGCCCCTACACCATGGCGGCAAGGTGACGGATGCGAGGTTCAGTCCCGATGGCCGTTGGGTGGTGACGGCGAGCGCGGACGGGACGGCGCGGGTGTGGGAGGCGGCGAACGGTCAGGCGGTCGGTAAGCCGCTGCGCCATGGCTCCTTCGTGCTGTCTGCGAGCTTCAGTCCCGATGGCCTCTGGGTGGTGACGGCGAGCGCGGACGGGACGGCGCAGGTGTGGGAGGCGGCGAATGGTCAGGCGGTCGGTAAGCCGTTGCGCCATGGCTCCTTCGTGCTGTCTGCGAGCTTCAGTCCCAACGGCCTCTGGGTGGTGACGGCGAGCGGTGACCGTACGGCGCAAGTGTGGGAGGCGGCGAGTGGTCGACCGGTCGGCGAGCCCCTGCGCCATGGCCGCACGGTCTGGGCAGCGAGCTTCAGTCCCGATGGCCGCTGGGTGGTGACGGCAAGCGATGACCAGACAGCGCGGGTGTGGGAGGCGCCGAGTGGTGATCTGGGTAAGGCCGCGTCCTCTGCGCTGATGGCGGTCGCAGGCCGCCGGGTTTCCGACGATGGCTTGCTGGTAGACGTGCCCCTCAAGGACCGCTTGGAGTGGCGCGAACGGCTTCGGGCCAAACCCCAGGACGGCGCGGAGGGGGATCGCATCCTGCGTTGGTATCTGGCTCAACCGCGCACGCGCCTAATCTCGCCACGCGCCACGCTCACAGTGCCGCAGCTGATCGAGCGCGAGATCGATTGGGGAATGGCTCACCTGCTGGAAGACCCCGACAGCGTTTTCAACGCTGCCTACGACCTCGACCCCGCTCATCCGCTGATCCTCTTCGCCCTGAGTGCGATCGAGCACAACCCGGCGACTCTCAAGCTGTATCGCGACCTCGGCCTGAAGCGCCTGCCCGCGGATGCGCGCCTCTGCACCCGCGCCGCGGAGATCCTGAAGGCCGCGGGCGACCGGCCGCGCGCCGCCGCCGCTGCCGAGAAGGCGCTTGCCCTCGATCCGCGCTACCCCCCGGCTCTGGCCGTGCGAACCTGGGCTGCCGCGGGCCATTGAAGAGCAGGAAGCCCACGCCGCGCGAGAAGCACCGCGGCTCGAGCCAGCGCCTACCCCTCGCATTGCGCCGCCTTCTTCTTTTACAGGAAATCGGCTGAGTCGCGGGCTGGTGCGGCTCAGGATACTCACCGGCGCGACTGCCAGGTCGAGCGCAGCCCGCGGTGTTGCGGAAGGGAGATGGGCTCGGAAAGGGCGTTGCGGCGGCGCGGGCAGGTTGTGGCGAGGAGGCGTGCGTCAGCTGGGTGGGTGACGAGCCGCCTGCGGCGCTGCGCTCCACGCGGCCGTGGCAGTCCCGCCGGCGTTTGCCGGTGCGGGAATCCTCCAACCATGTCCGTCCACTATGGTGACGGGGAGTCACGCCGACAAGGAGAGGATGCCCATGGCCGGACCGCTCAACTTCGCCCAGATCAAGACCGAGATCGCCGACAAGCTCGACATCCTTGACCGCACGCACGCAGCGCGGATGGCGGTGAGGGGCTACAACGCCGCTCCCGTCCCCCAACAGGCTGTGGAGCTTGCCGCCGTGCCTGCACTCGGCGCGGCGCCGGCAGCGCCGGGTCGCCGCACCTTTTCGCTGCTGGCACAGGGCGACTCCTGGTTCGATTATCCGCCGGGCACGGATCTCATCGACTGCTTGCACTCGAATCACGGCCATCGCATCACCAATATCGCCGTGGCCGGATCCACTTTAAATGACGAAGCCTACGGGCCGGTCCCGCGTGAGCTCTTCGGACTGCCCTTCGGCTCGCCGCAGTCCGACGACCCATCGCGAATCGTCGAGTTGGTGCATCGCATCCAGACCGACAGGCCGCAGGGACTCCTGCTTTCCGCCGGGGGCAACGACGTGGCTGGCGACCCATTCTTCTCGTTCCTCAACAATTCCGAATCAGGCCTCAACCCGCTCAACCCCCAGGTGCTGCAGGGTGTTGTCACCGAGACGTTCCAAGCTGGCTACGAATACATCATTGATCATGCTCTGGCCGCCGCCCAGGAGGTCCACATCACCCTGCCGATCTTCCTCCACGGCTACGACTATCCCTGGCCCGATGGCCGCGCGGTCATCTCTTTCCTTGGCTGGGGAGTCGGTCCCTGGTTCGATCCCGTGTTCAAGGTCAAGAACTTCCCCAACAACAACGCGCAGGACCTGCAGCGGCGCCACGACATCCTGATACCGCTCATCGATGCCGTGAACGCGATGCAGCTGGCCCTGGCGCAGAAATATCCTGGGCAGGTCTTCCACGTGGACCTCACCCACACGCTCCAAACCCAAGGCGATTGGGCTAACGAGCTGCATCCGGGCAACCCCGGATTTGCCGCCCTCGCCGCCAAGATCGACGCCAGCCTGCAACAGCACATGCCCTAGAGTGATCGTCGCGGCTGGTTGCGGACGCGGCCGCCGGCTTAGGCCGTTGGCCGTGGTGGCGCCGGGGAGGGCTCGGGCTGCCGGTGGCCGACGCACCGCGGCGGGTGCAGTGCCAGCGCGGTCGAGAAGGTGCCATCTGAGGTCTTAACTGGGCTCCCAGCCTGGCCGCAGCGGGATTCGGCTATCATCAGCCCGAGGACAGCAGAGGGAGGTATGGACTTTGCGGAGGCGAAACAGATCCTGCAGGCCCTGGAACGGGAGCACGTTCGGTACGTGCTCGTCGGTTCGATGGCCATGGCCGCACAGGGTATCGTGAGAGCGACCCGGGACATTGACCTCTTTGTAGCTCCGGATCACGAGAACGTGGAGCGTCTCCGCCGGGCGCTCGGCAGCGTCTTTGACGGCGACCCGAACCTCGATCAGATCACCGCCGACGACCTGGGTGGCGACTATCCGGCGATCGAGTATGTGCCACCTCACGGCGCCTACTCGCTCGACATTCTCGCTCGGCTCGGTGACGCTTTCAGCTACGATCAGATCGAGTTGGAGGTAACTGGTCGTTGACGGGACCCGCGTGCGTGTCGCGACTCCCCAGATGCCCCACCGCATGAAGCGCAATACCGTCCGTCCGCTTGACAGGGCCGATGCGGCGGCGCTCCGCGAACGCTTCAGTCTTTCCGAGGACGGTTGATGGGGGTACGGAAGTTCCGGTCGGTCGCCGACATGCCCGGACCGGCTCCACGGGCGCCATTGGACCCCGAAAACCTGCGGATCGGCGTGGGGCTCATGGATCTCGCCTGCCGGCTGAGCGGCTTCCGCCACACTCCCGGCGTGCGCAGGTTCCGCTCCATCGAGGAGGCGAACGCCCATCGCCGCCGCTGGGAGGAGGACGAGACGCGGCGCCTCCACGGTAGACCCCGGGTTTGACCGTCGAAGGAGTCGCGTTGGCCTTGGACGCTACCTCGTGTCGAACTGTGTTGCTGCTGGACTTTGCTGCCTCGTGGCCAATGCGCCGGTTCCGCAGAACTTCTTGACGAGGCGCGCTTGGGAGCTTGCTTGGCCACCTCACTTCTTATTCTCCCGCGCTTCGCCAGCCCTGATGTTGCCGCGAGACACGCACCGGCGGCCACGGGCGTTTCCACCTGGGCCCACTCACGCCGAGCTGAAGCGGCGCCGGCGTGAGCGGGGGAGGAGAACGCTAGAGGATCCTCAACAGGTACCGGTCAGAACGCATTCGACGACACCGGTGGGATCGCCGGTGCCACCACCACCACCCGTGTTTCCACAGGCCCCGGAGCAACCGTTCTGGCAAGGCACTGCGGTATTACAGGCCATTCCAGGTGAGCTGGCGCATGCCGTCAATGGGGTTGAAGCCGGTTGAGCTTTGCCTCCAACCACGCGGTCCAGATTCATCACACTGCGCCCCGCCACGGTGGTGGGGCCCCCCGAGCGGCGCGAGAGGCACCGGTCGCCCGCCCGCGGCCTGCGGCCAGGCGTCGACGATTTTGCGCTGGCTCGGGCCGGAACGACGGTATAGCCTTAGAGCAACCCTTGGCACTCGGCTGGGGCGGCGGCGCCGGCCTCATGTCCTTGTTGCTGCCCTGCATTGCCTGGCCAGAAGATAGGCACCTATGGGAAAAACCGCAGCAGAGGCTGATTTCGCTCTTGCGGCACGAAGGGTCGCCAACGCGCTTCAAAACGAGCAGCCCGTTGTCTTTTTCGGCGCCGGGGTGTCACGCGCGTCAGGACTCCCCATGGCGGCCGACCTCAAGAACTTCGTGCTGCGGGCGCTCTGCCCTGTAGCGGCCGATCGAAAAGTCATAGCTGAGGCGCAGCTGCCGTTCGAGGCGTTTATCGAGAGCATCGCTGCACATGTGGACATTGGCGGACTCATCTGCGTGTATGAGCTTGGCGAGCCGGACGCTGCGCATATGTTCATGGCAAGACTCGCGCGCGCCGGCCTGGTCAAGCTGTTTGTGACCACCAACTTCGATCGGCTCCTTGAAGATGCGTTACTTGACCAGAAAGTCAGATTTGCCGTGCATGCCACGGACCGCCAGCTCGCCTCAGCGAGCGGTGCCGCTCGGACTGTGGCTGTTCTCAAGTTGCACGGGAGCATCGAGAACAAGCCCAGCATTCGGGCGACGCTCAGGTCAGTGGCAAGCAGGGAGTGGTCAGTCGGCAGAGAACGAGCAATCCACCATGCCCTTCAGCGTCGCGTGCCGGTCATCGTAATGGGCTATAGCGCTTCTGACGCGTTCGATATCACGCCAATAATCAAGGGCGCTGGCAGATCAGCCACAGTTCTCTACATAGACCACGCAGACGGCCGGCTACCGCGTGGTACGCGACTGAGCGAGCTCCCGCGGACGAATCCCTTCCGCGACTTCGCCGGAGTACGAATCCACGGCGACACGGACCAGCTGGTTCGCGAAGTCTGGCGACGGCTGCGGCCCACCCTGGGAGAGGAGCGCAGGTCGACGTGTGCCGCCAACTGGAGGCAGCATGTGGAGCGATGGCTTGCGGACATGCCGGTTGGAATTCGTAACTTGATTGTCGCGACGCTGCTCTTCCAGATATCGCAATCTCGTAAGAGTCTTCGTTACAGCCAGGCTGCGCTGGAGTCCCTTCCTCGCCCGCAGTCCGTGGCCCGTGCGTCCTGCTGGACGCTGAGGGCTCAGGCGTACCACACGCTCGGCGACTTCGAGGAGAGTATCAGGTGTTGCCGTGCCGCATTGAGAATGATCAAGAGCTCCGATCATCAAGCCCGTGCATCGGTGCACGAAAAGTTAGGTGGGGCTGCGCACAGTCTTGGAAGGTATGCGCTTGCGCGCTCTCAGTACGAGCACGCCTTACACCTGGCGAAAGGCGACCGTCGTCGTCAGTCACTGTGCTATTCCGGGTTGGGTAGCATCGGATACCGTCTTCAGGACTTTGGATCAGCGATCGTGAACTATCGCAAAGCAACTAGACTGGCACGGCGGATCGGTTTCAAGGTCGGTGAGGCAGCCTACCTGATCAACCTCGCGAATGTCGCCGCCGCTCAGCACTCCTATGAGGAGGCACGCCGGGCGTATGTGCAGGCCAGCGAGGTGGCTACACAAGTGGCTTACGCCGCGGGCGAAATCACCGCTCGGGTCGCATTGGCCGACCTTGATTTGGCTGTCGGGAAGTACGGTGACGCGTGGGATTCTTACAACGCCGCGCTCTCGCGTGCACGGGAGCTACGATATGTCGTCCGCGTAGTGAATTGCCTGATCGGCTTGGGGAGAGTCAGCATTGCCCGGCAGCGTTCTTTCGAAGCACTCAGATATCTCCGGCGGGCTCGTGCGATCGCGAGACGACATGCGAAGCGCGCCGAAGAGGCAGAGGCATGCGAGGGGCTCGGTGACACCCACTTCGCTGCTCAGCGGCCGAGATTCGCAATACAGTACTACTTGGATGCCGCGGCAATCTACAGACAGACGCGGCAATATAGAACTCTGGTCGCAGTGCTCTCGAGGGTGGCGATGTGCTACGAACTCTTGGGAGATGGGCGTAGGCGTGGCGCCGTTGCTCGGCAGATGAAGTCGTTGCAGCGAAGGCTTGGCGCTGCGCTATAGATCACAGGCCACGCGCTCGCGATCGCACAAGCGAGGTCGAATGTAGGCCGGAACGCGATTGGGAGAGTCATTGGCGGTTCGCCAGCTGCTGCCGGCCAGGCAGGGGCTCGGATTGACCGATATCCCGAGGGACGAACCCTGACGCACGGAGAGGTCAAGCGGCGCTTTACCTCGGCGTGACCGTGCCGGGGCCCGGCTTAGCTCTACTTTGTCAGATTCGTCGACGAGGTGGAGGCCCTGGATTGTTGCTGTCGGCGAGAGGCAGAGTCGATAGCGGCTTGACGTTGGCGGTGCCGGTTCTGCACCTGACGGATCGACTCCTCGATGTCGAGGTCCCGCCGGGGTAAGAGCCGAACGAGAAGATGCTTCACGTCGGCAGCACTCAGGAGAGGAAGAGCCTCGCTCTGCAAGTGCTTCTCTTTCAGAATGAAAAGCAGCGCCATCATGACGAGGGCCATGTGGTGATACCAAGCTTGCCAGCTTCGCGCCTGGTATTCGTCCATGCCGGCCTCGTTCTTGGCTTCCTGGAAGGTACGTTCGACCCAGTAGCGCTGCCGCTGCATATAGGCCAACCGTTGCAAAGAGGTCTGCTCGACGGCATTGCTGAAGCTGTACTTGGTGGTGTCGGGCGCACCGATCTCGCGCGTCACGATCAACTGCCAACAGCGGGCTTGTGTCTCCGTGGCTTCGCGCACCCAGACGCGGCAACGCAGGGCTTGAACATGAAGCTCCCCTTGGGTCCCGCGCCGGACCCATACTTCTTGCCACGCTGCGGCCGGTTGGCGAGCAACCCATTCGTCCACGCGCACGTCTTCAGCGCGAGACTCCGGTGTCGCCCGACGTCGTTTGGCCCGACGCGGGTTGTCGAGAAAGACTCGTTGGTCTCGGTGAACATCGATGACAAACGTCTCATCGGCGTCGTCGAGGGCGCGCAGAAGAGCGCGATCCTGACCATACGTCCCATCCGCCGCTACCCAGGCAAAGTGCACTCCGTTGCGTCGTGCTCGTCGAACAAGATCCAGAGCCAACGCTGGCTTCGTCTTCATCACTCGGCGCTCAACCGGCACACCCGCCGCGGCACATCGCGTTGGATCCTCGACCCACTCCCGCGGCAGGTACAGTTCGGCATCGATCAGGCTGACCCGCTTGCCTCGCGCCAATGCGGCGAAGACCGCCACCTGGCAGTTATCCGTCTTGCCCTGCAAGCCGAACCACTGCCGAGCTACGCCCACCGACCGAACGCCTTTCTTCGCAAAGCAGGTCTCGTCCAGCAGCAGGCAGGTGTCCTGATCACCGCCCAACAGCCCGCCGACCTCCTTCGCCACTTGATCCATGACGGCTCTCGCATCCCAAGGCGAGTGAGCGAGAAAGTGGTGCAGTGCCTGAGCCTCGGTGCCGGGCACCACCTCGGCCATCCGCTGGACGTTGCGCTTTGCGGCCTGCAACAAACCGCTCAGATACGCCCGTGCTTGCAAGTTCACGTCTCGGGTCCGCAGGCGGAAAAGAAGCGCAAATCCCTGCTGAAAGGCCAGGAATCGCGCTCCCAGCTCTTGCAGGGGAGCTGGGGCATGGCGTCTCTCCTTCCGACTATGGTCCTTTGAGGGGAGGAAGCATCTGGTCTCGGCGAGAAATCATACTTTCTAGCCCAATTCTACGAGCTAACTGCCTTGGAATCAACTGCTTCCGAAGTCTGACAAAGTAGAGTCAACCAGCTGTGCCGGGGCGCTGACCGAGCGGCTGGACTTCCAGGAGGCTTCGGGCCGGCCGCGGCGGCACTTCGCGTAGAGTTTTTGCATTGGCCCTCCGGCGCAGATGATCCTGATCCCAAGCCAAGCGAGCCGTCGCCAGACCGGCTTGTTGACGCGCTGCGCTTAACTCGCTAAACTACATACCACGCTAAGGAAAGGACGGAGCAATGACGGAATCTGGTAAGCGCGGCGAGCGTCGGGAGCAACCCAGCGGGGCCGCAAGCGAGAAAAAGCGCATTGACGAAAGCACGCGCACGGAAATCCGCAAGCGATTGGACGGCGACCCGACGACACACGCACCCGACCCTAAGCCCAAGCCTAACAAGTGAACGATGGTCGACCTACCCAAGCTCTTTGATCGCAACTTTGTCATCGGATTTTTTCTCCCGCTTGCAGTATTTTTAGCCGCTGCCGCTTGGTTCGCCGAAGCTCTTGGTGTATATCGCGGAGGGAAGGCACTTGTAATTGCAAATCCTTTTTTAAGCGGATTTCTTGTGTGGCTAGGCGCTGTTCTCCTTTTAGGCGTGAATCGCCAGATTGTGCGAGCGCTTGAAGGCTATGGCAGGTACAACCCCATTCGCCTCTGGCACGTAGTCGAAGTGCGACGCTATAAGTCCTTTCACAAGAGGCTCGATGATCTCAATGATAGATTTTTTTGCGCCAGCGAGGAAGAGAAGGAACTGATTCGTAGCAAGCGCAGCAAGCTGCTTGCGGTTCTATCCGAGCGGTTTCCCGGCTCTTTGGAACATGTGCTGCCGACAGCATTTGGAAATGTTCTTAGGGCGTTTGAGTCATATCCGCGAATTATTTATGGGTTTGAGGGTGTCTGTGGTTGGAGTCGACTCTTGGCTGTCGTTCCGAAGGACTACCGCGACTTAATTGACAGTGCTAGAGCGCAGGTTGATTTTTGGCTGAACGCTTGGGCTCTATCCTCGTTCTTCTGTTTTGTATCAATAGGTGCAATTGCCAGCTCGCGCGCGTACCGCTTGGCGCCGTTCGCCGCTGGAGCTGCCTTGGTTTGGTGGATTTCATCTCGCTGTTCGAGGACTGCAGCCGCAGGATGGGGTGAGATGGTTAAGGCAGCCTTCGATGTCTTCTTGCCTACTCTCCGAATACAACTCGGCTATAAGGAGGAAATGACCCGGGCTGAGGAGCGAGAGCTCTGGGTCGGATTTAGTAACGTAATGACCTTCCGCTTACAAGAGTCACTCCCAGAGGCGCAGAAATCTCACGAGAAGAAGCCTATTCTGATAGAAAGACTATGGACTTGGCTTAACTCTACTTTGTCAGATTCATAGACGCGGTGGAGGCCCTGGATTCCTGTCGGCGATGGGCAGAGTCGATGGCAGCCTGACGTTGGCGGTGCCGGTTCTGGGCTTGACGGATCGACTCTTCGATATCGAGGTCCCGTCGGGGTAGGAGTCGAGCGAGGAGCAGCTTCACGTCGGTGGCGCTGAGCAGGGGGAGTGCTTCGCTCTGCAACTGTTTTTCTTTCAGAGTGAAGAGCAGCGCCATCATGACGAGGGCCATGTGGTGGTACCAGGCTTGCCAGCTTCGCGCCTGGTATTCGTCCATGCCGGCCGCGTTCTTGGCTTCCTGGAAGGTCCGCTCGATCCAGTAGCGCAGCCGCTGCATATAGGCCAGTCGCTGCAAAGAGGTCTTCTCGGCGGCATTGGTGAAGCTGTACTTGGTGGTATCAGGCGCCCCGATCTCGCGCGTCACGATCACTTGCCAACAGCGGGCCTGCGTTTCCCTGGCTTCACGAACCCAGACGCGGCATCATAATTCGGCGCTCCTCCGGTACTCCCGCCGCTGCGCATCGAGCCGGATCCTCGACCCATTTCCGCGGCAGATACAGCTCCGCGTCGATCAGGCTGACCCACTTGTCTCGCGCCAGCGCGGCGAAGACTGCCACCTGGCAGTTATCCGTCCTGCCTTGCAAGCCGAACCACTGCCGAGCTACACCCACCGACCGAGTGCCCTTCTTCGCAAAGCAGGTTTCGTCGAGCAGAAGGCAGGTGTCTTGATCACGGCCGAGGAGCGCGCCGACCTCTTGTGCCACCTGGTCCATCACCGCCCGCGCATCCCACGGCGAGTGAGCCAGAAAGTGATGCAGCGCCTGAGCGTCGGTGCCAGGCACCACCTCCGCCATCCGCTGAACGTTTCGCTTCGCAGCCTGCACCAAACCGCTCAGATACGCCCGTGCTTGCAGGTTCACCTCTCGGGTCCGCAGGCGAAAAAGAAGCGCAAATCCCTGCTGAAAAGCCAGGAATCGCGCTCCCAGCTCTTGCAGGGGAGCTGGCGCATGGCGCCTCTTCTTCTGACTACGGTCCTTTGAGGGGGGAAAGCATCTGGCCTCGGCGCAAATTCATACTATCCACGCCAATCCTACGAGCTAACTACCTTGGAATCAAATGCTTCTGAAGTCTGACAAAGTAGAGTTAGAAGCCGACGTAGACGCGCTGGATGCGGGGGCCCAGGCGAGCGAGGAGCTCGTAGGGGATGGTGTTGGCTTGGGCGGCGACGGATTCGGGGCGGAGGAGGGCGCCGTGGTGGGTGCCGAAGAGGAGGGCTTCGTCGCCGGCGGTGGCGGCGGGGGCGTTGGTGAGGTCGACGACCAGGGAATCCATCGAGATGCGGCCGAGGATGGGGGCGGGGTGGCCGGCGACCAGGGCGGCGCCGCGGTTGGAGAGGGACCAGGGGATGCCGTCGTGGTAGCCCAGGGGCAGGATGCCGGCGCGGACGTGGTCGCGATCGACCAGGTAGGTGCCGTTGTAGCCGACGCGGTCGCCGCGGGTGAGGGTGCGCACCTCGGCGATGCGGGATAGCAGGGTGACGGCGAGCTGGAGGGGCAGGGCCTGGGCGACGGCGGGGGAGGGGTAGAGGCCGTAGAGGCCCAGGCCCAGGCGCACCATGTCGTAGCGGGCTTGGGGGACGCGGGCGGCGGCGGCGGTGGCGGCGGCGTGGGTGAGCAGGGCGTGGAAGCCGGCGGCAGCCAGGGCGGCGCGCGCGGTGTCGAAGCGGGCCAGCTGGCGGCGGGTGTCGTCGTCGGCGCCGGGATCGTCGGCGCTGGCCAGGTGGGTCATGACTCCGGTGACGCGCAGGCCGGCGGCGACGGCGGCGCGGGCCAGCGGGACGGCCTGGTCCGGTGCGACGCCGACGCGGTGCATGCCGGTGTCGAGCTTCAGGTGGACGGTCAGCGGCAGGTCCGCCGGCCGCAGGGCGCGCGCTGCCGCTGCCAGCGGGGCGACCAGGGCGAAGGAGTAGAGGGCCGGGGTGAGGTCGAAGCGGGCCAGCTTTTCGGCTTCCTCGGCGGTGGGCAGGGTCACCAGGATGGGCAGGCGGATGCCCGCGCGGCGCAGCTCGGCTCCTTCGTCGGCGGTGGAGACCCCGAGGTGCTCGATGCCCGCTTCGGACAGCCAGGACGACAGGCGCACCAGGTCGCTGCCGTAGGCGACGGCCTTGACCATCGCCATGATGCGGGTCCGCGGGCCGCAGGCGCGGCGGAAGGCGGCGATGTTGCCCGCTACCGCGGCCAGGTCGACGATCAGGCGGTTGGGCGCCATCGCATCCACCAGGTCGAGCGCCGCGGCGTCGATGCCGCTGTGGCGCGGCCCCTTGAGCAGCAGGGTGTCGCCCGGGGCCAGGCGCCGCCGCAGCTCCTGCCGCACCGCGGCGACCGAATCGACAGCCAGCGCTTCGCCCTGCGGATAGGCTTCCAGGTAGGCCTGGCGGGTCGGCTCCATTTCGCCCGCGGAGGGGGGCGCGGCCAGGGCCTGGGGCTGGACCAGCAGCAGGGTGTCGAAGCGGTATTCGCCGGCGAGCGCGCCGACGGCGGCGTATTCGGCGGCGGCGCGCTGGCCCAGGTCGCGCATGCCGCCGAAGACGAAGAGCTTGCGGCGGTCCGGACGGGACAGCTCGGAGGTGGTGCGCAGCGCGGCGCGGACCGAGATCGGATCGGCGCTCACCAGGTCGTTGACCAGCGTGATGCCGCTGGGCGAGCGCCACACCTCCAGCCGGGTCGGCGGCGGGGCGTAGTCCTGCAGGCTGGCGACGATCTGGTCGTCGCTCACCCCCAGCAGGTGCGCGGCGCCGATCGCCATCATCAGGTCGTCGACGATCTCCGCCGAGCGCGTGCGCACCCGCACGCGGTGGCGGGCGCCGGAAGGAAACAGGATCTCCAGCCGCTCGCTGAGGCCGCCGCCGGCGGGCCCGCCGGCCGGCAACAGGTCCGCCGCGCCGTCGGCGGGGTCCGCGCTGTCTGCGCCATCGGGCAGGCGGCCGGCCAGGCGGGGCAGCAGGGGGTCGTCGGGGTACGGCACCAGCCGGCAGGCCAGGTGGGCGGCCTGGGCGGCGATCTCGGGATCGCCGCCCGGCAGCAGCAGCCAGCCGGCCATGGCGGCGAAGAGCGACAGCTTTTCGCGCGCCAGCTGGGCGCGGCCGGTGAAGGCGGCGATGTGCGCCAGGCCGACGTTGGTCAGGATGCCGCAGTCGGGGGCCAGGATGTCGGCCAGCGTTGCCATCTCACCGGGAGCGGAGATACCGGCTTCGAAGACCGCGAGCGGGGTGCCCGGCGGGGCGGCGAGGACGGCCAGCGGCACGCCCAACTGGCTGTTGAAGCTGCCCGGGCTGGCGGCCACCTGGAACGTGCCGGCCAGCTGGTTGTAAAGCGCATCCTTGACCACCGTCTTGCCGTTGCTGCCGGTGATCGCCACCACCGTTCCCAGGTGGGCGCGGCGGTACCAGGCCGCCAGGCGTTGCAGTGCGGCGAGCGGCGATGCGACCGCGATCGACGGCAGGCCGGCGACCGCGGGCGTGCCGGCGGCGACCAGGGCCGCAGCCGCGCCCCCCGCCGCCGCCTGGGCGAGATACGCGTGGCCATCCACCAGCCGCCCCGGCAGCGCCACGAACAGCGACCGCGGCGCCATCCGGCGCGTATCGATGGCGATCGCTTCGACGCCGGGCCACGCCCCCGGATCGGTCGCGCCCACATCACCGGCATGGCTGGCGCCGACGGCGGCCGCCGTACCTATCCTCGCGGCATCCCCAGCGGCGGGGCGTAGTGTGCCGCCCACGATTTCCGCCACCTGGTCCGGTGCAAGGCGGATCATGCGCGCATCGTATCGCGACGGAGGGTTGGGCCAGTCCGCGCCGGGCGCCGCCGCGGCGGGGCCGCGGGGCGGCGCGCCGGCGGGCGGCGCTTTCGTGTCGCGGCTCCAGGCTGCGCAGCGGGAGACGGTGGGATCGCGCGGTCGCCTACAATACGGGGCGGCGCGAACCCCCGACGGGTGGCGGGTTCGTGGGGAGGAGATCGTCCATGACGAAGGGCTTTATCGTCGGTTTTGTGTCCGCGCTGGTGATCCTGATTGGCGGCGGCTACCTGTTTCTGGTCGGCGGCGGGCTGTATGGCGGACAGGACGTGAAGCCTGGCGGCCTGGAGAAGTGGGGCGCCAGGAGCATGCAGCATGCGACGATGCGCGGGGCCGGCGCGCTGAACAGCCCCTTGCAGCCGACGGACGACAACCTGACGGCCGGCATCGCGCTCTACGACCGGCACTGCCGGGTGTGCCATGGCGGGTCGGACGGCGCCGCGTCGTCGATCGCCAAGGGCCTGACGCCGGAGGCTCCGCAGCTGGCGAAGGACGGCGTCGAAGACGATGCGGTGGGGATCACCTACTGGAAGATCGCCCACGGCATTCGCTTCACCGGCATGCCCGCCTTCCGCGACAGCCTCAGCGACCAGCAGATGTGGCAGATCGCGCTGTTTGCCGCGCACATGAGCTCGCTGCCCCCCGGTGCGCAGCGTGCGTGGGCGGCGCAGACCGCGGCGCCCTGACCTGTCCGCCGGGGTCGGCGAGCAGCCGAACAGGAGGGCGCCGCGGCTGCTTGCCGCGCCGCGGATTTGTCCCGCGCCTGGGCCCTCTACGGATGCACGACGGAATCGTAGAAGGCGGCGATGTCGGCCTTGAACTGCTGGAGCGACGGCTGGTGGACGTACATCATGTGGCCGGCCTGGTAGTACTTGAGGTGGACGTGGGAGCGCAGCTCCGGTTCCAGGCCCAGGTGGTCGAAGGTCGATTCGGTGCCCAGGAAGGGCGTCGCCAGGTCGAAGTAGCCGTTGAGCGCCAGGACCTGCAGGTTGGGGTTGTAGCCCATGGCGTGGGCCAGGTCCAGGGCGGTGTCGGGGATGGGCAGGGGGAAGGGGAAGCCGGGCGGCCGGTGCTTGAAATCCCAGCCCATGAAGTCATCGGCGACCGCGGCCTGCACGTTGTAGGTCTTGCCGAGGCCGAATTTCAGCTCGCCGTGCAGGTAGTCGAGCCAGGCGGCGGTGAAGGCGGCGCTGATGGCGTTGGACTGCGGGTCGTCGTCGGTGGCTTCGGCCAGGCGGTCGAAGGACACGCCCAGGAAGCGGGCGTCCAGCCGGCCCACGGTCTTGTGCTGCCGGCGCAGCAGCTCCTGGGTGAACTGCGCTTCCCGCACGCGCAGGTTGGCCAGCTTGATGTAGTCGACCGAAAGACCGGTGTACTGGTGGAGCTTGGCGGCCAGGGCGTCCCTTTCAGCTTCGGTCAGGGTGTCGCCCTTGAGCAGGGCGGTGGCGTACTCGCCCAGGGCGAACCGGCGCACCTCGGCCAGGAACGGCTCCAGGTCCGCCGGCTGGCTGGGCAGCGCGTGGTGGTACCAGGCGACCGCGGCGAAGGTGGGCAGGAAGTAGACGTACGTCCTGTCGTTGCCGGGCGACTCGAAGATCGATTCGAAGTCGAGCGCCACCGACACCAGGATGACGCCGTTGAACGCCATGTTTTCGCGGGTCTGCAGGTATTCGACGACGCCTGCCGAGCGGGTGGTGCCGTAGCTTTCGCCGAGCAGGAACTTGGGTGAGTTCCAGCGCAGGTTGTCGCTGACGTATTGCTTGATGAAGCGGCCGATCGAATCGATATCCTGATCGGTGCCCCAGAACTCGCTGTCCTTGTGGTCGCCCACGGCGTGGCTCAAGCCGGTGCCGATGGGATCGATCATCACCAGGTCGGTCTTGTCCAGGATGCTCCAGGCGTTGTCGACCACCTGGTAGGGCGGCGGCGGGGTCGGCCCGGCGTCGCTGGTGACGATGCGTCGCGGGCCCAAGGCGCCCATGTGCAGCCACAGCGAGGCGGAGCCGGGCCCGCCGTTGTAGGCGAAGGTGACGGGGCGCCTGCCCAGGTCGCGCACGTCGCGCTCGGTGTAGGCGACGTATTCCATCGCCGCGGTGGGCTTGTCCTTGGCGTCGCGCAGGATGAGCGTGCCGGCGGTGGCGGTGTACTGGACGGTCTTGCCGCCGATCACCACGCTGTGCTGGGTGACCGACTGCTCGGGTTTGGGCGCTTCCTGCTGCGCCGGCTTGCTGCCGGCGGCGGCGTCCGGCTTGTCGTCCGCGGCGGTGGCGCGGGCCGCGCCGGCGCCGGCGGCCAGGGCGGCCACGGTGAGCAGGGCGATCAGACCTGTGGGTGCTTTGTTCACGATTCCTCCTTGCGGTGAGAGAGACCAGCCTGATCCGCCGCCTCGGCACGTGGACGGAGATCCAGCCCTGAAGTACGGCCCGCCCGCGATGGAGGTTGCGCCAGGCGCGGCTCCGGGCGTGGCTGCCGGGTGCGCCTGCCGGAGCGGCTACAGCTGGGGGTCGCGGCCGGTGAGGCGGCGGAACGCTTCGACGTAGCGGTCCTGGGTGCCGCGCACGACGTCGGGCGGCAGCTCGGGAGGGGCGGACTGGTGGTCCCAGGTGGTGGAGTCGAGCCAGTTGCGGACGAACTGCTTGTCGAAGGAGACCGGCTCGGTGCCGGGCTGCCAGTGGGCGGCGTCCCAATAGCGCGACGAATCCGGCGTGAGGGCTTCGTCGATCAGCAGCACCAGACCGTCGGACAGCAGGCCGAACTCGAACTTGGTGTCGGCCAGGATCAGGCCGGATTGCGCGGCCAGCGTCGCGGCGCGCCCGTAGAGCTCCAGGGTGAGGGTGCGCAGACGGGCGGCCAGCGGATCGCCGGCGCCGGCGGCCATGGTGGCAAAGTCGATGTTTTCATCGTGGCCGACGTCGGCCTTGGTGGCGGGGGTGAACAGCGGCTGCGGCAGGCGGCTGGCGAGGGCCAGGCCGGGGGGCAGCGCGATGCCGCAGACGGCGCCGTCGCGGCGGTACTCGCGATAGCCGCTGCCGGCCAGGTACCCGCGCGCCACGCATTCGAACGGCACCACCTGGGTTTTGCGCACCAGCACGGCGCGCCCCGCGAGCAGCGCGGCGTGCGGGCGCAGCGCGGCGGGGAAGTCGGCCGGGTCGGTCGCCAGCAGGTGGTGCGGCGCCAGGTCGGCCAGGCGCTCGAACCAGAAGCTGGACAGCTGGGTGAGGATCTTGCCCTTGCCGGGGATGGCGGGGCGCAGCACGTAGTCGTAGGCGGACAGGCGGTCGCTGGCCACCAGCAGCAGGACGTCGCCCAGGTCGTAGACGTCGCGCACCTTGCCGCGGCGCGGCGGCGGCAGCCCCGGCAGGTCGGTGCTCCACACCGCTCCGGCGTCCGAGGTGGCGGTCATCGGGCGTCCCGCTGGGTGAGCGGCCGGGAGAATTCGCGGTCGGCGGCGGCGATCAGGCGCTCGCCGCGCAGGGCGCGCAGCGAGTCGGGATCGAACTTGGCGCCGTCGACGATTTCATAGACGGCCAGCTGTTCCAGCCCCTTGAGGCGGGCGACGCCCAGCCGGCGCAGGCCGCACGACAGACGCTCGGAGCCGTCGTCGACCGGGAAGACGACGTAGGTGCGGTCGCCGTCGGCGCCGCGGGCGAGGGAGCGCTGGCCGATCTCCTTGTCCAGGCGCTCGACGTAGGCGCCGGTGGCGACCAGGCCGTTGTTGTGCAGGGTACCGTTGCGGTTGATGTAGGCGTAGAAGCGCCGCGACTCTTCCTGCTTGTCCACCACGTCGAGGTTGGTGGCGGCCAGCGGCGCGAAAAAGCGGTGGACGGTCGGCTCGGGGTAGCCCTGGGCGATCAGCATGGTTTTCACTTCGTCGATCTCCTGGGTCGCCTTGCCGGTGACCAGCCGCGACAGCTCGACCATGCCGTGGCCGAAGAATTCGTAGCGTTCGCCTTCGTGGCTGCCGCCGCTGCCCATGGGGATCAGCCGGTAGGCGCCGAAGTTGAGGGCGATGCGCATGCCGCGGTCGAAGACAAAACCCTCGCGCAGCGCCTGCTCATAGTACCGCTGCAGGTGGATGGCGCACACCAGCAGGTTGACCGCTTCGCGGCTGGAGTAGAAGGCGCCGTCGCCCAGGTACTTTTCGAGCTTGACGCGGCGCGCGCCGGCCAGACGGTTGACCCGCCGCTGGAAGCGGAACATGGCGCGAAACGCTTCGTCCTGGCTCTCCGCGCCGGAGCGCTGCAGGTAGCTGACGGTCTGCGAGAACTCGCTGATGTCGTAGATCAGGCCGAAGCGCTCGACCCGCGGATCGACCACCCAGGGCTCCATGAAGTCGAGCGGCCGGGTCACCGGCGACAGCACGATCGACGCCCGCATGCCGCCGCGGCTGCCCGGCACGTCGTGCGCCACCATGGCGCCGTCGGGCTGGCGCTCGACGCGCAGGATGGTGCGCCGCACCGCGTGCATGAGCTCGAATTCCTTCAGCTTGATCAGCAGGTTTTCCCACACCTGCACCAGGATGGGCGGCAGCAGGCGCACCAGGTTGTAAGCCGGTCGCGTCGCCAGGAACGAGACGTAGCCCGGCCGGTTGAGCAGGTCGCGCGGGTCGCCCTTGGGATCGGCGTGGTAGATGTTGGCGGCGACTGAGCGCAGCTCGTGATCGGTCGCGAGCTGCTCGACGTGCCAGCGCGCCAGCTCTTCGAGCCGCTGGCGGATCTCGCGGCCGTCGATCTTGAGGTAGCCGGCGAAGTAGCCGCCCAGTTCCGCCAGGTCGGGGCTGATGTGGTCCTCGGTGAAGATCAGCACGTTGTCCCGCATGCGCGTCAGCAGGCGGGGGAACAGCTCTTCTTCGACCTCTTCGGTGGCGCCGGCGACCTTTTGCACCAGGTCGTAGACGGTCGAAAAGGTGCGGTCCAGGAAGCGCTCGAGCACCCGGTACTTCATCGCGTCGCCCAGCCGGCGGCCGATTTCAAGGTCGGCGCGCAGGATGCGCTTGGGAGTGTCCTTGAGCAGGCGCGCCAGGTCGAACGAGTGGTGCAGCCAGAAGATCGCCGGGTAGAGCCGGCCATAGTTGGAGATCGTGGCGTTTTCGACGGCGCGCGTCAGCAGGGTGCGGTACCGCTCCCATGCAGTATTGTATAATTTTCGATCATAGGTGTCGCGCCGGTGGATGGCCAGCTGGACCGCCTCCTCGCACAGGATGTACTGGCGCAGCGCCGCGGCGAGCGCCGCCATGCCTTGCGACAGCAGCACCGGGAAGCCGTGGAGCGGGGTGGCGCCTTCGTCTTCCAGGAAGACCGGCTGCGGCGCCGGCAGAGCGCGGTGCGGGTCGAGCGCCAGGCGGGTCAGCTCTTCGGGGTCACGCCGCAGGAAATTGAACGGTCCCGGTAGCAGGGGCAGGAGCGACGACGAGTTCATGCGCTGGGCCGCGGGTACTTGGAGGGTTGGCGATGAAGTGGCACGTATACCATATACCGTTCGCTTCTGGGCATACCTGCTAAACTCTGCCGCCGGTACGGCATTCGAGGAGATCGTGCGATGAAGGAAATACCGTCGCTGGCGGTGGCAGCCGATGGGCGCACCAGGGCAGATTTGCTGGTGGCCGGCTGCTTTCAGGGCGCGCCGCCCGACGTGGAGCTGCTGCCCGAGGCGGCACGCCGCGCCGTGCTGGGGGTGGCCGCGCGCACCGGCTGGAGCGGACGCGACGAGCAGGTGGGGCAGACCGCCGGCGAGGGCGGCCAGGTGCTGGCGCTGTACGGCCTGGGGCCGGTCGCCGAGCTGACCTTCGCCAAGCTGGCGCGCTGGCTGGCGCGGGTGGCCGAGGACGCCCGCATGGCCGGGGTGCGCCGCCTGGCGGTGGCCCTGCCGCGGCACGCCGAAACCCTGGGCGAGCCGGCGGCGCTGCGCATCACGCGGGCGGTGGCGCTGTGCGGCTACCGCTTCGAGCGCTACCGGAGCGACCCCGACAACGGCCGCCTGGAATCGATCGAGCTGGTGCCGCCCGCCGGCGCCGAGGCGGCCTATCGCGCCGTCCTGGGCGTGGCCGCCAAGGTCGCCGCCGCGGTCGCCTATGCGCGCGACCTGGCCAACGCCCCCGGCAACGAGGCGACGCCGGCATGGTTGGAGGAGCAGGCGCGCCAGCTGGCCGCCAGCCACGGCTTGAGCTGCACCGTGCTGGACGCCGCCGAGCTGACGCGCCGCCGCATGGGGGGGCTGCTGGCGGTCGGCGCCGGTTCGGCGCACCCGCCGCGCCTGCTGCGCCTGGCGCTGGGCGACGACGGGCCGGGCGAATTGCTGGCCCTGGTCGGCAAGGGCATCACCTTCGACACCGGCGGCATCTCGCTCAAGCCCGCCGCCGACATGGAGCAGATGAAGTTCGACAAGTCCGGCGCCTGCGTGGTCCTGGGCGCCCTGCGCGCCGCGGCCGAGCTGGGTCTGCCGGGGCGCCTGCGCGCCTATCTGCCGGTGGCGGAAAACATGCTCAGCGGCGACGCCTACCGGCCGGGCGACATCGTGCGCTGCTACAACGGCAAGACCGTCGAGATCACCAACACCGACTGCGAGGGCCGCATGATCCTGGCCGACGCCCTGGCCCTGGCGGCCGAAGAGGGGCCGCCCGACGCCATGGTCGAGCTGTCCACCCTGACCGGCGGCTGCGTCGTCGCGCTGGGCAGCCAGGCTGCCGGCCTGTTCGCTCCCGACGACGCCTTTGCCGCCGAGCTGCAGCAGGTCGCCGCCGGCAGCGGCGAGCGCCTTTGGCGGCTGCCGCTGCTGCCCGAGTTTCTCGAAGACATGAAGTCGCTGCACGCCGACCTGCGCAATTCGGCGGGCCGCTGGGGCTCCGCCTGCACCGCCGCCGCCTTTCTGTCGCAGTTCGTCGGCCGGGTGCGGCATTGGGCCCACCTGGACATCGCCGGCGTCGCCTACGCGCGTTCCGAGGACAGCCGCGGCACCGCCGCCACCGGCTTCGGCGTCGCCTCCCTGGTGGACTGGCTGCGCCATCGCGGCGGCCTGTCGCCCTCGGTCTGAGCGTGGGGGCACGTCGATGAACGCGTCGTCGGAAGCGGCGGCAGCGGCCGAGCGGACGCCGGTGGCGGCATCACATGGGGCAGCGGCGCCAGCTGGGGCCGCGGTGCCGCTGCTGGCGATCGAGGACCTGCGGGTGTCGTTCCCCGGCGAGCGCGGCTGGGTGGAGGCGGTGCGCGGCGTATCGCTCACCGTCGGGCGCGGCGAATGCGTCGGCCTGGTGGGCGAATCGGGTTCGGGCAAGAGCTTGACGGCGCTGGCGGTGCTGCGCCTGGTGCCGCCGCCGGCCAGGGTCGCCGGGCGGGTGCTGCTCGACGGCGCGGACCTGCTCAGCCTGCCCCCCAAGGCGGTGCGCGCGGTGCGCGGCGCCCGCGTGGGGATGGTCTTTCAGGAGCCGATGACGGCGCTCAACCCCTACTACACGATCGGCTTCCAGATCGGCGAAGCGCTGGCGGCGCACCGGCCGCGCGCCGCGCGCTCGCGGCGGCAGCTGCGTGCCGAGGCGGCGCGGCTGCTCGACCGGATGGCGATCCCGGACGCCCGCCGGCGTCTCGACGCCTATCCCCACCAGCTGTCCGGCGGCCAGCGCCAGCGCGTGCTGATGGCCATGGCGCTGGCCGGCGGCCCCGACCTGCTGATCGCCGACGAGCCGACGACGGCGCTCGACGTGACGCTGCAGGCGCAGATCCTGGGCCTGCTCGACGAGCTGCGCGCCGAGCTCGGTCTGGCGATCCTGCTCATCACCCACGATCTGGGGGTGGTGGCCGCGGTCTGCGACCGGGTGGCGGTCGCCTATGCGGGCCAGGTGGTGGAGGAAGCCGGCGCCGCCGATCTCTTCGGCGAGCCGCAGCATCCCTATACCCGCGGCCTGCTGGCGACCCTGCCGCGGCTGGGCGCGCCGCGGCGCCGCGGCCATCTGCCGGTGCTGCCCGGCCAGCCGACCGAGGCCGCGGCGCGCCCCGCGGGCTGCGCCTTCCACCCGCGCTGCGCCGAAGCGATGCCGATCTGCGCCACCGACGAGCCGCCGCCCTTCGGCCCCCGCCGCAACCGCTGCTGGCTGGCGGCGGGCGGCACCGACGCCGACAACGCCGGCGCCGGCGCCGCCGCACAGGGCGGCTGGGGCGGCGGCGCAGGGAGCCGGCAGTGAGCGGTGACGCCATCGGCGGCCGTGGCGGCAGCCTTGCCAAGGGTGGCGGCGGGGCGGCGGTGCTGCTGTCGGCGGTCGGGCTGGCAAAACGCTACGTGCGCCGCTCGTGGCTGGCGGGCGCCGGCGGGGGAGGCCCCGTGGCGGCCGGCGCCGGCGGCGCCGGCTCCGCCGGCAGCGTGGCCGCCCTGGCCGGCGTCGACCTGGAGGTGCGGCGCGGCGAATGCCTGGGCATCGTCGGCGAGTCGGGCAGCGGCAAGACCACCCTGGCGCTGTGCCTGCTGCGCCTGCTGGAGCCGACGGCGGGGCGGGTGCTGTTCGACGGCGAGGACCTGACGGCGCTGTCGCCGCGCGAGCTGCGCCGGCGGCGGCGGCACTTCCAGATGATCTACCAGGACCCCTTCGATTCGCTCGACCCGCGCCAGAAGGTCGGCGCCGCCGTGGCCGAGCCGCTGCGCGTCCGCAGCGCCTTTGCGCCGCCCGGCGAGCGCCCGCCCCGCCGGCTGCGCGGCGCCGCGGCCCGCACCGCGGCGCACGCGCTGCTGGCCACGGTCGGCCTGCCGGCCCACCTGGCCGGCCGCCTGCCGCACGAGCTGTCGGGCGGCCAGCGCCAGCGGGTGGGGATCGCCCGCGCCCTGGCGATGGAACCGCAGCTGCTGATCGCCGACGAGCCGGTGTCGGCGCTGGACATCTCGGTGCGCAGCCAGATCCTCAACCTGCTTGCCGACCTGCAGCGGCGCATGGGGCTCACCCTGTTGCTCATCGCCCACGACCTGTCGGTCGTCGAACAGATGGCAGACCGCGTGGCGGTGTTCTACTGCGGCCGGATCGTCGAGCTGGGACCCTGCCAGGCGCTGTTCGCCCATCCCCTGCACCCCTATACCGCAAGCCTGATCGCGGCGGTGCCGGCGGCACTCCCGGCGGCAGCGGCGGCGCTTGCAGGGGAGGGGGCCGCCGCCCGGCGCGTCCGCCCGCCGATTTCCGGCGAGGCCCCCAGCGCCGAAGCGCCGCCCCCTGGCTGCCCCTTCCATCCACGCTGCCCCCTGGCGCAAGATCGCTGCCGCGTCGAGCTGCCGCCGCTGCTGGCGGCCGCCGCGCCGGAGCCGGACCTCGCGGCGCCGCGGGCCGGCGACTCCACCGCGGCGGCGCCGGCGCCGGGAGAGCGGCAGGTCGCCTGCTTTTTCCCCCTGGCGCCGGGGGTGGCCCCATTGCAGGCGCTTGCGGCACCGTAAACTTTGATAGTTGTGAAACGTACATCGGCCAGGCAGGCTCGAAGTGCGGTCACGTGGCGAAATACAAGCGTAACGTCGATCGAAGCCAGATCTGAGGGGTTCTCCGAATGACCAAGTCTTCCTCTTCGCAATCGCGTCCGGCACGGCCGGCAAGCGTCGCCTGCCTTGGTGCACTGCGCTCGTCGCGCTCGTTGCGCGCCGTCAACCGGGTCCTGGCCGTCATGGCGCTGCTCTCGGTCGTCGCCAACCCCCTGCCGGTGGCGGCCCAGTCCATGGGCACCGCCCAGCAGCCGCCGCCCCCCACGCCGACCCAGGCACCGACTCCGTCGGCGCCCTCTGCGGCCGTCCCCGCGGCGCCGGGTTCCGCCGGCGACGCCAACGGCCCCATGACCTCGTGGCCGAGCACCTTCGGGCAGCCGCCGGCCGCCGCGGGACCTCCCAAGCCCGCGGTCAAGCCGTCGCCGGCGGGATCGCTGGGCAGTCTGCCGCCGACGCAAAAGGTCAAGGTGGACGTCTGGGACCTGGACCCGGAAGCCCAGGAGCTGCACCTGGACATCAAGGACAACGTGCTGTCGCTGACCCTGGAGCAGGCGGTCGATATCGGGTTGCAAAGGAACCTGTCGACCGTGCTGCAGCGCTACATCCGCAACGAGGCGCGCCTGTCGGTGCTGGCGGCCTACGGCATCTACGACCTCACCCTGACCGGGCTGGCCCAGGCTAACTACCAGAAGAGCCCTGACACCTCGCTGTCGAGCGCCGGCACCGCCCGCCAGGACAATTTGAACCTGGGGCTGTCCCAGCTGCTGCCGTCCGGCGGCACGGTCTCGCTGGCCTACAACAATCCGCGCACCGAGGAGATCATCCCGGGCACCACCAGCTCGTTCTACGCCTTCAACGGCGTCTACTTCTGGGAGCCGTCCGCGACCTTCACCCTCAGCCAGCCGCTGCTCAACGGTTTCGGCCGCATCCCGACGGAAAAGACCATCCTCCAGGCGCGCAACGGCAGCGACAGCAACCGCTGCCTGTTCGAGTTCACGGCGATCACCAACTCCATCACGGTGATCGACGATTACTGGGCGCTGGTCAACGCCCGCGAGCAGCTGGTGGTGGCGCAGGAAGCGCTGCAGCTGGCGCGCGACCTCAACGAGCGCAACCGCATCCAGGTGCAGGTGGGCACCCTGGCGCCGCTTGAAATGGCGCAGAGCGAAGCCGCCATCGCCACCGACGAAGAGAACATCATCACCGCCCAGGCGGCGGTCGGCGACGCCGCCGACGCGCTGCGCCAGGCGATGAACCTGCCGCCCGACCTGTGGCACCTGGACATCCTGCCGACCACCCCGCCCGAAACCGACACCATCCAGATCGACCTGGACAGCTCGATCAAGACGGCGCTGGAAAACCGGGTGGAGATCAAATACGAGGTCCTCAAGGTGGATTCGGCCAAGGTCACCGCCGCCGTGGCGCACAACGCGGTGCTGCCCACCGTCAACTTCCTGGCCAACTACGGCCTGACCGGCGTCGGTCCCAGCTACGGCACGGCGTTCAGCCAGTTGAGCGATCTCAGCTTTCCGGGCTGGTCGATCGGGCTGTCGCTGTCCGTGCCGCTGCAAAACCGCGCCGCCCGCGCCACCGCCGTCAGCTCCGACCTGGGCGTCAAGCAGTTCAGCTGGGAGCTCGACGCGCAGCGCAAGCAGGTGCTGATCGAGGTGCGCAAGGCGGTGCGCGCCATGGAGACCGCGACCAAGCAGATCGACGCCGCGCACGCCGCCCGCCAATACCAGGAGCGCAGCCTGGACGCCGAGCGCAAGCGCTACGAAAACGGCATGTCCACCAGCTTCCTGATCACCCAGGTGGAAGAGCAGCTGACCACCTCCAAGCAGACCGAAGTCAACGCCATCACCACCTACCGCACCGCCCTGGCCGAGTACTACCGCAGCATCGGCAAGCTCCTGCCCGAGCTGGGGGTGCAGATCCAGGACCCCAAGGAGCCGGTCAACCGCTTCGTCTGGCACAAGGCCGACTGGTGGCGCTAGTGTCCCGCCCGGTTAATTCGCATGGTATTCGCTTGCCCTCCGGCCCCCTGGCGGCGTTGCGCCTCCTCGACATACGTTCGACTATGCCTGCGTCGGCGCGCCAACCGGGCGGGCCACTAGCAATAGGCCCCCTCCCCTCAGGCGGCCTGCTGTAGGCTTGCTACCCGAGGCTGCCGGCCGGCACGCCGCCCCGCGACCCAGCGGTGCGGCGTCGCCGCCCAGAGGAACCGCCGTGAAACGCATCCTGATCGTCGTCGCCTGCCTGGTGTTGGTGGGTGTGGCGGTGACCGCCGCCATCCGTGCCCGCGGCGGCAAAAAAGGCGTCCGCGTCTACGTCGAGCCGGCGGCCCGCCGCGACCTGCTGCAGGTCGTCAAGGCGACCGGCGACATCGAGCCGCGCACCAAGGTCAACATCTCCGCCCACGTCATCGCCAAGATCGAGAAGCTCTACGTCAACGAGGGCGACCGGGTGCAGAAGGGCCAGCCCTTCCTGATGCTGGAGCAGAACGTCTTCATCGCCGACCGCGACCAGTGGGCGGCACAGCTGCGCAGCGCCGAAACCGCCGTCGCCAAGCAGCAGGTGGAGCTCGACGACGCGACGGTCAAGCTGGCGCGCGCCAAGCGCCTGTTCACGGCCGGCTTCTTCACCGCCGAGCAGTGGGAAAACGCGCAGCTGGCCGAGCGCTCGGCGCGCCTGCAGCTGGAGCAGACCCGCGACGTGGTGAGCCAGGACCGCGCCAACCTGGAGCGGGCGCAGACCGACCTGGGCAAGACCGTGATCTACGCGCCGATCGGCGGCCAGGTCATCTCGCTCGCCGCCAAGGAGGGGGAGGTGGTGGTGTCGGGCACCATGAACAACCCCGCGTCGGTGATCGCCACCATCGCCGACATGAGCCAGGTGCTGGCCGAAGTGGACGTCGACGAAACCGAGATCGTGCAGGTCAAGCTCGGCCAGCGCGCCACGCTCAAGGTGGACGCTCTGCCCAAGCGCGTCTACCATGGCTCGGTGACGGAGGTGGGCAGCTCCGGCTACGGCCGCCCGTCGCAGCCCGACGTGACGTTCTTCCGGGTGAAGGTGCAGCTCGACGACAGCGACAGCCAGCTGCGCTCCGGCATGTCGGTGCGCGCGGAAATCGCCACCCAGGCCGACCGCGCGGCGCTGGTGGTGCCCATCCAGGCGGTGGTCGAGCGCGCGCCGCCGGGGCATCCGGGCGCCGACGAGATCAAGGTGGTGTTCGTGGTCGCCGGCGGGCGGGCTCACCTGCGGCCGGTGGAAACCGGCATCTCGGACGAGACGCAGGTCGAGGTGCTCTCGGGGCTGCACCCCGGCGACCAGCTGGTCACCGGGCCGTACCGGTCGCTGCGCGACCTCAAGGACGGCGACCTGCTGGACGTGACCGCCGGCGCGGCGCCCCAGGCCGGCGGCGAAGCGCAGGACGGCCAGGACGCAGGCAAAGGGGGAGAGGATCGCTGATGCCACCGCTGATCGAGCTCGAAGAGGTCTTCAAGATCTACGACATGGGGGCGGAGAAGGTGCACGCCTTGAACGGCATCGATCTGCACATCGACCGCGGCGAATACGTGGCGATCATGGGGTCGTCGGGCAGCGGCAAGTCGACGCTGATGAACCTGCTGGGGTGCCTGGACACGCCCACCTCGGGCACCTACCGGTTGAACGGCGTCGCGGTCGAAGAGCTGGACGACAGCGAGCTGGCCGCCATCCGCAACAAGGAGATCGGCTTCGTGTTCCAGACGTTCAACCTGCTCGCCCGCACCGACGCCCTGCACAACGTCGAGCTGCCGCTGATCTACGCCGGGGTGCCGCGCCGCGAGCGCCGCGAGCGGGCGCGCAACGCCCTGGCCCGCGTCGGCCTGGCCGAGCGCATGAGCCACAACCCCAACGAGCTGTCGGGCGGCCAGCGGCAGCGGGTCGCGATCGCCCGCGCGCTGGTCAACGATCCGTCGCTGCTGCTCGCCGACGAGCCCACCGGCAACCTGGATTCGACCACCTCGGACGAAATCATGGAGCTGTTCGACCAGTTGCACGCGGCCGGCAACTCGGTGGTGGTGGTCACCCACGAACCCGACATCGCCGAGCACTCGCAGCGCCGCATCAACCTGCGCGACGGCAAGGTGCTGTCCGACGCTCCGACGACGCACGCGGCGGCCGGCGGGGCCGGCGCCGGGACCGGCGCCGAGGCCGGGAGCTAGCTCCCCAAGTTAGTGCCCCGCCCGGTGAATTCGCATGGTATTCGCTTGCCCTCCGGCCCCCTGGCGGCGTTCCGCCTCCTCGCCATAAGTTTCGACTATGCCTGCGTCGGCGCGCCTTGCCAGAGGACCGGATTGCGGCGCGACTACCATGCGAATTCACCGGGCGGGGCACTAGGGCGGGGCCGCCGGTGATCGTCGCCGAAAACGTCCGCATCGCCGCCGCCGGGCTGCGCGCCAACGGCTTGCGGTCGCTGCTGACGACGCTCGGCATCGTCATCGGGGTGGCGGCGGTCATCGCCGTGGTGTCGGTGGTGCAGGGGCTGCAGCACCTGGCGACCGGCGTCTTCGAGGGGGTGGGAGCCTCCTTTCTGGCGGTCGAGGCGCGGCAGGCGCGCGAAAACCGCCCCGGCGTGGTGGCGCAGCAGGTGCGGCTGACGGTGGAGGACGCGCGCGCGATCCAGACCCAGGTGGCCGGCATCCGCGTCTTCACGCCGGTGCTGACCGGCAGCGCCGAGGTGCGCTACGGCGATCGCCGCCACCTGCCCGGCGCCGTGCTGGGGGTTGGCGACGCCTACCAGGAGGTGCTCAACCACACCGTCGAGCGCGGCCGTTTCCTGTCCCGCATCGACCTCGAGAATCACCGCAAGGTCGCGGTGCTCGGCCCCAAGGTGGTCGCCAAGCTGCGGCTGGGGGGGGCGGTGCTGGGCAAGGAGATCTACGTCGGCAACCTCCCGGTGACGGTCGTCGGCATCATGGAGAGCAAGGGCGAGACGCTCGGCACCGACCTGGACGACCGGGTGTTCGTGCCGTTCGACACCGCCTTTGCCCTGTTCGGGCGCGACGCCGCCGACCGCGTGCAGTGCTACATGCAGGCGACGACGCCCGAGCGGGTGGCGGCGGTCCAGGCGGACATCGCCCAGCTGCTGCGCCGCCGCCACCACCTGGCGGCAGGCACGCCGGACGACTTCCGCATCACCGTCCAGGACGAGCTGCTGCGCCAGGTCACGCGGTTCCTGTCGGCGGTCACCGCGGTGGTCGCCGGCATCGTCGGCATCTCGCTGCTGGTCGGCGGCATCGGCATCATGAACGTCATGCTGGTGTCGGTGACCGAGCGCACGCGCGAGATCGGCGTGCGCAAGGCGGTCGGCGCCCGCCGCCGCGACATCCTGGCGCAGTTCCTGATCGAGGCGGTGACGCTGTCGCTGGCCGGCGGCCTGCTCGGCTTCGCGCTCGGCTACGGCCTGGGGGCGCTGGTGGTGGCGGTGGTGCCGGCGCACCTGCCGCCGGCGCACGTGCCGCTGTGGGCGGCGGTGCTGTCGCTGGGATTCTCGGCGGCGGTGGGGATCTTCTTCGGCATCTATCCGGCCGGCAAGGCGGCCCGTCTCGACCCCATCGAGGCGCTGCGCTACGAGTAGCCCATGGTCCTGGTCGAAAGCATCCGCCTGGCGCTGGCGGCGCTGGCCGCCAACAAGCTGCGCTCCATGCTCACCACCCTGGGGATCGTCATCGGCGTCGGCTCGGTGGTGGCGGTGGTGTCGGTGGTGCAGGGGCTGCAGCACCTGGCGAGCGACATCTTCGAGGGGGTGGGGGCGACGTACATGTTCGTGCTGCCGCTGCGCCCCGAGCAGCCGGGGGAGGCGGGCGCCCACCAGGTCAAGCTGACCTGGGACGACGGCAAGGCGGTCCAGGAGCAGGTGCCGGGGGTGCGCTACCTGACGCCGCTCATCGCCGGCAGCGAGGAGGTCAAGTACGGCGACCGCCGGTACCGTCCCGACTTCGTGGTGGGCGCCGCCGACAACTACCAGGAGGTGATGAACCACACCGTGGACCGCGGCCGGTTCTTCTCGCTCATCGACGTCGAGGCGCAGCACAAGGTGGCGGTGGTCGGCACCCGCGTGGTGGAGCGGCTGGGCCTGGGGAGCAACCCCATCGGCAAGCAGATCTACGTCGGCCGCTATCCGGCGACGGTGATCGGGGTGATGGAGCACAAGGGCCAGACGCTGGGGCAGGACATGGACGACTTCCTGTTCGTCCCCTTCGGCCAGGCGCTGGCCCTCTTTGGGCGCGAGGCCGGCGACCAGGCGCAGCTGCGCCTGCAGGCCGAGCGCGCCGACCTGGTCGACGAGGTGAGGGCCGGCATCGTCCGCGTGCTGCGGCGGCGCCACCATCTTGGCGCGGCGGACCCCGACGACTTCCAGATCATCGTCCAGGACGAGATCCTCAAGCAGGTGACCGGCTTCCTGTCCGGCGTCACCGCCGTGGTGGGGGGGATCGTCGCCATCTCGCTGCTGGTGGGCGGCATCGGCATCATGAACATCATGCTGGTGTCGGTGACCGAGCGCACGCGCGAGATCGGCGTGCGCAAGGCGGTCGGCGCCCGCCGCCGCGACATCCTGCTGCAGTTCCTGATCGAGGCCGTGACGCTGTCGGGCGCCGGCGGCCTGCTCGGCCTGGCGGTGGGGTACGGGTTGGGCGCGCTGGTGACCGCGGTGATCCCCGCCACGCTGCCGCCGGCGCACGTGCCGCTGTGGGCGATCGTGCTGGCGACCGGCACGTCGATGTCGATCGGCATCGCTTCTGGCATCTACCCGGCCGCCAAAGCGGCGCGGCTGGACCCCATCACCGCCCTCCATTTCGAATAGCGCCCCAGGGGGCGTCCTGGACCGGCCGACGGCGGCCGGCAGCCAGCGGGCGGTGGAGTTGGCTCGGGCGTTGCAACGGTTCCCGGCGACCGCCGCACCTCCGGGCTCGTCTACCCAGCGGCTGATGGCCATGTGGCCAGCCGCGGGTCCGGAGGCACGCCGCGCCGGAGCCCGAGATCCTGTGAGCGACCCGACCGTCCAGCTGCCTTCGTTCAGCGACCTGCCCGAACCGATCCGCGAAGACCTCTGGAGCGTCGAGCGCCTGGAGCATCACGCCGAGGCTCTGGCGGCGTCCCATCACACCCGGCGCCGGCGCTGGGGCGACCGCCGCCTGCGGCCGCGGGTGTGGGACAACGGCAAGGTCCTGCTGGCTTCGTATCGCGCCATCGCCGGCGCGATCCGCGACGAGCGCGCGATCACGCCGGCGGCCGAATGGCTGGTCGACAACTTCCACCTGGTCGAAGAGCAGCTGCGCGAGATCCGCGAGGACCTGCCGGCCGGCTTCTACCGCCAGCTGCCGCGCCTGGCGGACGAGCCGTGGCGCGGCTATCCGCGCGTCTACGCCCTGATCTACGACTTCGTGGCGCACACCGACAGCCGCTTCGATCCCGATGCCCTGCGCCGCTTCGTCGCCGCCTACCAGCGCGCGCAGCCGCTGGCGGTCGGCGAGCTGTGGGCGGTGACCATCTCGCTGCGCATCGTGCTGGTGGAAAACCTGCGCCGCCTGGCCGAGCAGATGGTGCGCTCGCGGGTGGCGCGGGAGCGCGCCGAAAGCCTCGCCGATACGCTGCTGGGCGGCGCCGCGGAGCAGGCCGGCGCGGCGCTGCAACGGCACGAGCAGGGGCCGCTCGACATCGCCTTCGCGGTGGTGCTGATCGGCCGGCTGCGGGACGAAGACCCGGCGGTGACGCCGGCGCTGGCCTGGCTGGATCGCCGCCTGGACGAGCAGGGCACGACGGCGGACGCGATCGTCGAGCTGGAGCACCAGCGCCAGGTGGCGATGAACTCGACGGTGCGCAACATCATCACCAGCATGCGCTCGATCTCGGCGTTCGATTGGGCGGGGTTCTTCGAAAGCGTCAGCCTGGTCGACGCGGCGCTGGGCGAGTACGCGGGCTACCGGGCGATGGAGTTCGCCACCCGCGACCGCTACCGGCACGCGGTCGAGGAGCTGGCGCGCGGCGCGCCGGCGAGCGAGGCCGACGTCGCCCGGCGCGCGGTGCGGTGCGCGGCGGCTGCCGCCGCTCAGGGCGCCTCCGGGGATGCAGGCGGCGCGGTCACGGCGCGGTCGGTGGTGGCGGGGGCGCCGGCGGCGGGGGGGCCGGCGCCGGCGGAGCAGGCTGCCGCCGCCGGCGCGCTGGCCGCGGCGCTCGCCACCGACCGGCGCGCCGATCCGGGCTACTACCTGGTCGGCGGCGGGCGCGCCGCCTTCGAACGCCAGGTGCGCTACCGCCTGCCGCCGTGGCTGGGGGCGCGGCGGGCGTTTCTGGCCCACCCGACGGCCGGCTACCTGGGGTCGCTGGCCGTCGTCACCGCCGCGGCGCTGGCGGCGCCGGTCTGGGCGGCGCAGGATCGCGGCGTGGGGTGGCCGCTGCTCGCGGCGCTCGCCGTGCTGGCGCTGGTTCCCGCTTCGGACCTGGCGGTGCAGCTGCTCAACGCCTGGGTGATGGAGCGGCTGGGGGCGCGGGCGCTGCCGCGGCTGACGCTGGGCCCCAACCTGCCGCCGGAGCTGCGGACGCTGGTCTGCATCCCGGCGCTGCTCACCGACCCTGGCGAGATCGAAGAGCTGATCGGGCGGCTGGAGGTGCACTTCCTGGCGAATCCCGAGCCGGAGCTGCGCTTCGCGCTGCTCACCGACTGGCTGGACGCGCCGAGCGAAACCATGCCGGGCGACGCCCCGCTGCTGGCGGCGGCGCGCGCCGGCATCGCGCGGCTCAACGCCCGCCACGGTGCGGCGCGGCAGCAGGCGCCGGCGGACGGCGCGAACGGCGGCGCGACGCGCTTTTTCCTGCTGCACCGGCGGCGGCAGTGGAGCCGCGGCGAAAACTGCTGGCTGGGCTGGGAGCGCAAGCGCGGCAAGCTCGAAGAGCTCAACCGCCTGCTGCGCGGCGCCGGCGACACCACCTTCCTGGACGCCGTCGCGGATGCCAGGGAGCTGGGCGCGGTGCGCTACGTGCTGACCCTGGACGCCGACACCCGGCTGCCGCGCGGCGCCGCCTGCCGGCTGGTCGGCACCATGGCGCACCCGCTCAACCGGGCGCGCTTCGACGAGCGGCTGCGGCGGGTGGTCGAGGGCTACGGCATCCTGCAGCCGCGCGTCACGCCGACCCTGCCCAGCGGCCGCGAGGGGTCGCTCTACCAGCGCATCACCTCGGGGCCGGCGGGGATCGACCCGTACGCCGCCGCGGTGTCGGACGTCTACCAGGACGTCTTCGGCGAGGGCTCGTTCACCGGCAAGGGCATCTACGACGTCGACGCCTTTACCGCGGCGCTGGCCGGCCGCGTGCCCGAGGGGACGCTGCTCAGCCACGACCTGCTGGAAGGGATCTTCGCGCGTTCGGGGCTGGCAACCGACATCGAGCTGTTCGAGGAGTTCCCGGCGCACTTCCTGGCCGCCCAGGCGCGCCAGCATCGCTGGGCGCGCGGCGACTGGCAGCTGCTGCCCTGGATCGTCGGCGGCGGCCGGCGGCGGGGACCGATCCCGCTCATCGGGCGGTTCAAGATGTTCGACAACCTGCGGCGGACGCTGGTGGCGCCCGCCACCTGGCTGCTGCTGGCGGCGGCCTGGGCGGTGCCGGGGGCCGCGCCGGGGGTGTGGACCGGCTTCTGGCTGCTGACCATCGCGCTGCCAGGCTTCCTGCCGGTGCTGTACGCGGCGGTGCCGCGGCGGCGCGGCATCTCGAAGCGCAGCCACGTGCGCGCCGTCGGCCGCGACCTGGCGCTGGCCGCGGCGCGGGTGGGCCTGGCGCTGGCGACGCTGGCCTGGCAGGCGTGGCTGATGACCGACGCGATGGTGCGCACCCTGGTGCGGCTGGCCGCGACGCGCCGCAAGCTGCTCGAATGGGTGACGGCGGCGCAGGCGCGCAGCGGCTTGAGCCTGGACCTGGGTGCCTTCTATCGCCGCATGGCGGGTGGCGTGGCGCTGGCGGCGGCCGCCGCCGCGGCGGCGGCGTTGGGGACGGTGGCGCGCGTCGGCGCGCCGGCGGCGGCGGGGGGGCGGCGGCGGGAGCGGCGCTGCCGCCGCCCGGCGCCGTGTGGGTGTGGGCGGCGCCGCTCGTGGTGCTGTGGGCGCTGGCGCCGGCGGTGGCGCGCTGGCTGAGCCTGCCGCTGCCCGGCGCGGCGGAGACGCTGCCGCTGACCGCCGCCGAGCGCCGCACGCTGCGCCTCATCGGCCGCCGCACCTGGCGCTTCTTCGAAACCTTTGTCGTCGCCGGCGACAACGCGCTGCCGCCGGACAACGTGCAGGAGGACCCGCGGCAGGTGGTGGCGCACCGCACCTCGCCGACCAACGTCGGGCTCTACCTGCTGACGGTGGTGGCGGCGCGCGATCACGGCTGGCTGGGGACCCTGGACGCGATCGACCGGCTGGAGGCGACGCTTGCCACCGTCGGCAGGCTGGTCCACTTTCGCGGCCACCTGCTCAACTGGTACGACACGCAGAGTCTGGAGCCGCTGGCGCCGCGCTATGTCTCGACGGTGGACAGCGGCAACCTGGCGGGCCACCTGCTGACCCTGGCGGAAGGCTGCTACCGGCGCGGCCGGCTGCCGGCTTTGGATCGCCAGGTTCTGGCCGGCATCGCCGATGCCGTCGACTGCCTGCGCGAAGCGGCGCCGGCCAGCGCCGGGCTGCGCACCCAGACGGTGACCCGCCGCCACCTTGACGAGGCGCTGGCCGCGGTCGAAACCGGGCTGCGGAGCGAGGGCGCCGACCTGCCCCCCACGCCCGCCACCGCCGCCGCGTGGGCGGAGCGGCTGGACCAGCTGGCCGCCAGCCTGCACGCGGTGGTGGACGTGGCAGGGGCGCTGGCGCACGAGCAGCGCGAAGGCGCCGACGCCGCCGCCTGGGGCGAGGTGCTGGCCTGGGCCGAGCTGGCCGCCGCCTGCGTCGCCAGCCACCGGCGCGACCTGGACGCCCTGGCGCAGGCGGACCCGGCGCCCGCGGCGGCTCCCGGAGCGGCGGGAGCGGTGCCCGGGGAGCCGCTGGAGGTCCCCCTGGCCGCGGCCTCGCCGCCCTCGCCGGGGCTGCCGGCGGCGGTCGTGCGGCGGCTCGAGGCGCTGGCCGAATCCGCCCTGGCGGCCTTTGCCGCCATGGAGTTCGGGTTTCTGTACGACCCGGTGCACAAGCTCTTTGCCATCGGCTATCGCGCCGATCTGGGCGAGCTGGACGGCAACGAGTACGACCTGCTCGCTTCGGAAGCGCGCCTGGCCAGCTTCGTCGCCATCGCCAAGGGCGACGTACCGGTCGAGCACTGGTTCCACCTCGGCCGCCAGCTGACGCCGGTGGACCGCGGCGCCGCCCTCATCTCGTGGTCGGGCTCGATGTTCGAATACCTGATGCCGGCGCTGGTCATGCGCGCGCCGGCGCACAGCCTGCTCGACCAGACCTGCCGCCTGGTGGTGCGGCGGCAGATCCAGTACGGCGAGGAGCGGGGCGTCCCCTGGGGGGTGTCGGAGTCGGCGTTCAACGCCCGCGACCTGCAGCTGACCTACCAGTATTCGAACTTCGGCGTCCCCGGCCTGGGCCTCAAGCGCGGCCTGTCGGAGGACCTGGTGATCGCCCCCTACGCCACGGCGCTGGCGGCGATCTTCGAGCCGCGCGCGGCGATCCGCAACTTCGCCCGCCTGGCGGAGGCTGGCGCCAGCGGCCGCTTCGGCTTCTACGAAGCGGTCGACTACACCGCGAGCCGCCTGCCCGAGGAGCAGAACCTGGCGGTGGTGCGCGCCTTCATGGCCCACCACCAGGGCATGTCGCTGCTCGCCCTGGCCGACGTCCTCGATCCCTGCGACGACGGCGCCCTGCCGGCACTGTTTCACGCCGCGCCGCAGGTGCAGGCGACCGAGCTGCTGCTGCAGGAGCGCACGCCGCGCGACGTGGCGGTGGCGCGACCGCGCGCCGAGGAGGTCGCCGCCGCGGCGCAGATCGGCGCCCTGCTGCCGCCCGTCGAGCGGCGCTACGATTCGCCGCACGACACGACGCCGCGCAGCCACCTGCTGGGGCACGGCCGCTACGTGGTGATGCTGACCGCCGCGGGCTCGGGGTACAGCCGCGCCGGCGACCTGGCGGTGACGCGCTACCGCGAAGACGCCACCCGCGACTGCTGGGGGACTTTCTTCTTCCTGCGCGACATGCACAGCGGCGCCGTGTGGTCGGCCGGCTACCAGCCGAGCGGCGTCCAGGCGGACCAGTACGAGGCGATCTTCGCCGAAGACCGTGCCGAGATCGTGCGCCGCGACGGCGCGATCGCCAGCCGCCTGGAGGTGGTGGTGACGCCCGAGGACGAGGGCGAGGTGCGCCGGCTGTCGCTCTCCAACCGCGGCGCCCGGCCGAGCGAGATCGAGGTCACCTCCTACGCCGAGGTGGTGCTGGCGCCGCAGGCGGCGGACGCGGCGCACCCGGCGTACTCCAACCTGTTTGTCGAGACCGAGTTCCTGGCTCCCACCGGCGCGCTCCTGGCCTGGCGGCGGCCGCGCGCCGAGGGCGAGGCGCGGCCGTGGGCGGTGCACGTCGTGGCGGTCGACGGCGACGGGGCCGCGGGGGTGCAGTTCGAAACCGACCGCGCGCGCTTCCTGGGCCGCGGGCGCGGCGTGCGCACGCCGATGTCGGTCGTCGACGGCAGGCCGCTGTCCAACACCGCGGGCGCGGTGCTCGACCCCATCTTCAGTCTGCGGCGGCGGGTGCGCCTGGCGCCGGGCGCCACCGTGCGCGTGGTGTTCGCGACGCTGGTGGCGCCGTCGCGCGAGGCCGCGGTGGCGCTGGCGGAGAAGTACCGCGATCCGGCGGGCTTCGAGCGTGCGGCGACCATGGCATGGACGCAGGCGCAGGTGCACCTGCGCCACCTGGCCATCCTGCCCGACGAGGCCAACCTGTTCCAGCGCCTGGCCAACCGCCTGCTGTACTCCGACGTGTCGCTGCGCGCCCCGGCCGAGGTGCTGCAAAAAAACGCCGCCGGGGCGCCGGCGCTCTGGGCGCTGGGCATTTCGGGCGATCTGCCGATCGTCGTCGCGCGCATCGACGAGCTCGACGACCTGGGCCTGGTGCGCCAGCTGCTCAAGGCGCAGGAGTATTTCCGCTCGAAGCGGCTGGCGGCCGATCTGGTGATCGTCAACGAGAAGGCGCCGTCCTACTCCCAGGACCTGCAGGCGGCGCTCGAAGCGCTGCTGCGCACCGCCCAGGCGCGCCACCAGCAGAGCGACACGCAGGGGCCGCACGGCGAAACCTACCTGCTGCGCAACGAGCAGATCGACGCGACGGCGCGCGGGGCGCTGCTGGCGATGGCGCGGGCGGTGCTGGTGGCGCGGCGCGGCTCGCTCGCCGAGCAGCTGGCCCGCCGCGACCGCGGCGACGAGCGCCGGCTGGTCCAGCGTTCGCGCCGGACGACCGCGGCGCCGGCGGACGAGCCGCCGCCGCGCCCCGACCTGGAGTTCTGGAACGGCCTGGGGGGCTTCCGCGCCGACGGCCGCGAGTACGTCACCATCCTGGGCGAAGGGCAGTGGACGCCGGCGCCGTGGATCAACGTCATCGCCAATCCCGGCTTCGGCTTCCAGGTGTCCGAGTCGGGCGCCGGCTACACCTGGTCGGTCAACAGCAGCCAGAACCAGCTCACCCCCTGGTCCAACGACCCGGTGAGCGACCCGCCGGGCGAGGCGCTCTACGTGCGCGACGAGGAGAGCGGCGAGGTGTGGGGGCCGACCGTGCTGCCGATCCGCGAAGAGTCGTGGCTGTACATCGCCCGTCACGGCCAGGGCTACAGCCGCTTCGAGCACACCTCGCACGGCATCGCCCTGGACCTGCTGCAGCTGGTGCCGCTGGCCGATCCGGTCAAGATCTCGCGGCTGACCCTGACCAATCGCGGCACGCGGCCGCGCCGGCTGTCGGTCACCGCCTACGTCGAGTGGGTGCTGGGGGTGTCGCGCAGCGCTTCGGCGCCCTCGATCGTCACCGAGATGGACGGCGCGACGGGGGCGCTTCTGGCGCGCCGCGCCTGGAACGAAGAGCTGGGGGCGGGGCGCGTGGCCTTCGTCGACCTCGCCGGCCGCCAGACCGCGTGGAGCGGCGACCGCGGCGAGTTCCTGGGCCGCAACGGCACGCTCGACCATCCGGCGGCGCTGGAGGACCGGGAGCACCGGCTGTCGGGGCGGGTGGGCGCCGGGTTGGACCCGGCCGGCGTGCTGCAGACCGTCCTTGAGCTGCGCCCCGGCGAGCAGGCGGAAGTGGTGTGCCTGCTGGGGGAGTGCGCCGGCGGCGAGGCGGCGCGGCAGCTCGTCGAGCGCTACCGCAAGGCCGACGTCGAGGAGGTCCTGGCCGAGGTCGTGCGCTATTGGGACGACGTCGCCGGCGCGCTCCAGGTGGAGACGCCCGATCGTTCGCTCGACCTGCTGCTCAACCGCTGGCTGCTCTACCAGACGCTGTCGTGCCGCGTCTGGGCACGCGCCGCGTTCTACCAGGCGGGCGGCGCCTACGGCTTCCGCGACCAGCTGCAGGACGTGATGGCGCTCACCCGCGCCCGGCGCGAGGTGGCGCGCGAGCAGATCCTGCGCGCCGCGGCGCGGCAGTTCGTGCAGGGCGACGTGCAGCACTGGTGGCACCCGCCTTCCGGCCGCGGCGTGCGCACGCACATCTCGGACGACCTGTTGTGGCTGCCCTACACCGTGCTCAACTACGTCGAGGTGACCGGCGAAAAGGAGCTGTTCGACCAGCAGGTCGCCTTCCTGGACGGGCCGCCGGTGCCGCCGGACCACGACGACGCCTACTTCCAGCCCAGCGTGACCGAGGAGCGGGCGAGCCTGTTCGAGCACTGCGCCCGCGCCCTGGACCTGCGCCTGGCGGTCGGCGCGCACGGCCTGCCGCTGATGGGTACCGGCGACTGGAACGACGGCATGAACCGGGTCGGCCGCCAGGGCAAGGGCGAAAGCGTCTGGCTGGGCTGGTTTCTGCACACCCTGCTGTGGGAGTACGCGGCGCTGGCCGACCAACGCGGCGAATCGGCGCGGGCGGACGCCTGGCGTCAGCACCGGGCGGCGCTCAAGGAGGCGCTGGAGCGGGCCTGGGACGGCGACTGGTACCGCCGCGGCTACTTCGACGACGGCACGCCGCTGGGGTCGGCCAGCGGCGCGGAATGCAAGATCGACTCGATCGCGCAGTCTTGGGCGGTGATCTCAGGCGCCGCCCTTCGCGACCGCGCGGTGCGCGCCATGGCGGCGGTGGAAGAGTACCTGGTGCACCGCGGCGACGGCCTGGTGCTGCTGTTCACGCCGCCCTTCGACAGCTCCGCGCTCGATCCCGGCTACATCAAGGGCTACCTGCCGGGGGTGCGCGAAAACGGCGGCCAGTACACCCACGCCGCCATCTGGTGCGTGCTCGCCTTTGCCGCCCTGGGCGACGGCGACCGCGCCGGCGAGCTGATGTCCATCCTCAATCCCATCAACCACGCCAGCACGCGCGCCGGCATCCAGCGCTACAAGGTCGAGCCCTACGTCGCCGCCGCCGACATCTACGCCCAATCCCACCACGTCGGCCGCGGCGGCTGGACCTGGTACAGCGGCTCGGCCGGCTGGATGTACCGCGCCGGCGTCGAGTGGATCCTGGGCGTGCGCATGCGCGGCACGGTGCTGTCGATCGACCCCTCCATCCCGCGCGCCTGGCCGCGCTACCAGGTCACCTTCCGCTACCACTCGGCGACCTACCACCTGCACGTCGACAACCCGCGCGGCGCCACCCGCGGCGTCACCGCCGCGGAGATGGACGGCGCCGCCCTGCCGGTGCTGCCGCACGGCGCCGCCGACGTCGCCCTGGTCAAGGACGGCACCCACCAGATCCGCATCGTCCTGGGCTGACGGGGCCGCTGTTGCCTGCACCGCCGGCGCCGCCGGCGCCGCCGAGCGAGCGACGGCACCTGATATAGGCTTGCGGCGGCGGTGCCGGCTGCCGGTGTGCCGGCAGCGCCGCCAGTGCCCGCTCGAACGCCCCGCTCGAACCGCATCATGGAACCGTCTCCGGTCGTCGCCAGTGGACGCGCAACGGCGGCCGCCGGTGGCGAGCCGCCGCCGGCGGACGGGGGGAGCCGGCGCGGCGACCGGCGCGGCTGGCGCGGCTGGCGGAGCCGGGCGGCGGAGCTGGCGGGCATCGACCTGCGGTCGCTGGCGCTGTTGCGCTGCGGCCTGGGGTTGGTGATTCTGTTCGACATCGCGGGGCGGCTGCCGGACCTGGCCGCGCACTACACCGATCAGGGCATCCTGCCGCGCTGGGCGGCCCTGGTCTGGCTGCCGGTCGAAGCCCACCTGTCGGTGCGCATGCTGAGCGGGGCGGCGTGGTTTCAGGCGCTGGTCTTCGCCGTGGCGGCCGCCGCCGCCGTCGCCCTGATCTGCGGCTGGCACACGCGCGCCGCGGCGGTGCTCTCGTGGTACCTGGTGTTTGCGCTGCAAGCGCGCAACCCGGCGATCGAGCACGGCGGCGACAACGTGCTGCGGCTGGTCCTGTTCTGGGCCATGTTCCTGCCCCTGGGCGACCGCTGGTCGCGCGACCGCGCGAGCGGCCGCCTGCCGGCGCCTGCGGAGCACTCGGAGCGGGGGGCGCCGCGCGTCGTGTCGGTGGCGGCGTTCGCGGCGCGGCTCCAGGTCTGCCTGATCTATTGGACGACGGCGGCGTTCAAGTGGGGCGCGGCGTGGGTGGGGCAGGGGAGCGCGATCGCCACCGCCATGCGGCTGGACTACCTGTCGACGTCGTGGGGGCGGTACCTGCTGCGCTTCCCGCGCCTGCTGCGGTGGATGACGCGCGGCTCGCTGGGCCTGGAGATCCTGGGCCCGGCGGCGGTGTGGAGCCCGGTGGGGACCGGCCCGGTGCGCTGCCTGGTGGTCCTGGCCTTCGTGCTGTTCCACCTGTGCGGCATCGGCCCGACGCTGCGGCTGGGGATCTTCCCCTGGATCTCGGCGCTCGGGTGGTGCCTGTTCCTGCCCGGCTGGTTCTGGCAGCGCCTGCGCGGCGGCCGCCTGGGAGCGCTGATGGAGCGTCTGGACCGGGCCGACGCGCGCGGGCTGGAGCGGCGCCGGGCCGGTGCGGCGCCGCTCGCGTGGTGGACGGGCTCCGCCGCCTCCGGTGGCGCCGATGTCTCCGATGGCTCAGGTTGTCGCGGGCGGCGGGTCGCGGATGCCGTCGCCGCCTGCCTGCTGGTGTACGTGGTGCTGCTCAACCTGCGCGAGCTGGACGCGGCGCGCTTCGCCCGCCTGCTGCCTGCCGCCGGCGAGGGTGTCGAGCAGGCCCTGGCGCTCCACCAGCGCTGGAACATGTTCGCACCGGCGCCGCCCACCGACGACGGCTGGTATGTCGTCGTCGGCCGCCTCGCCGGCGGCGGCAGCGTCGACCCCTGGCGCCAGGCGCCGGTCGATCCGGCGCGGCCGGAGCGCTTCGCCACGGTGTATGGCAATGCCCGCTGGACCAAGTACCTGACCAACCTGCACCACCCCGACTACGTGTTCCACCGCCGGCTCTTCGGCAACTTCCTGTGCCGCCGCTGGAACGCCGCCCACGCCGGCCCCGAGCGTCTGGACGGCCTGTCGCTGGTCTACATGCTGGAGCGCACCGTGCCGCCCGACCAGGAGCTGCCCGCCCGGCCGCTGCTGCTGTTCGCCCAGACCTGCCCCGCCACCTGACCGGCGTCCAACCGCGATGGGACGCGCGCCGCCGTCAGGGGTGGGGGGGCCGCGGCGGCAGCGCCAGGATGGCCTTGGCCAGGGCGTCGGCGGCGCAGCGGTGGCCGTAGGGGGAGGGGTGGAAGTTGTCGGTGCTGATGGGGTCGGCGGGCGCGGCGTCGCGGCACTGGCTGAACGGCACCAGCAGGTCGGCCAGGGCGAAGCCGTTCTGCTGCGCCAGGCCGGCGACGTAGCGGTGCTGGCCGCCCCAGGGATAGCTCTTGAAGTTGCGGACGAAGCGCGGGATGACGGCGACCAGGACCTGAAAGTGGTCGTCGGCCGCCAGCTGGCGCAGGACGCCGAAATACGGCGCCACCGTGTCCGCCGACACCAGGTCCAGGTAGTGCTGCGGCTCGGCCGCCGGACGGCTTGCCGCCGCCAGCACGCGGAAGCGCACGAAGCGGTAGAGCGCGCTGTGCGCCATCCAGGCGTTCACCCGCGCGCCGCTCAGCCCCTCGCGGCGGCGGTCGGCTTCCGCCGCCAGCAGGGTTTTCAGGATGTCGCCGTCGACGTGCTCGCGCGAGCTCATGGTGTAGGCCACGATCACCAGGTCGGGGTGGTAGCGCAGCCCTTTCTCGCGCAGCGTCTCCACCTCCTGCTGGGTGTTGTAGCCGGACACCGCGAGGTTGATCACCTCGGCGCGCAGCCCGCGCTGGCCCAGGAGCTGTTCCAGGATCGGCGGGAAAATGTCCTGGTTGCGCTCGACGTGCAAGCCGGCGGCCACGCTGTCGCCGATGACGACGATGCGATAGACGCCGGCGGGCTTGGCGACGGTGTGCTCGCGGTCGCGGTAGCCTTGGCTGTTGCTCGCCCCCAGGTAGTCGTAAAAGCGGAGATCCTGGCCGTTGTAGACCAGCGGCGCCGGCTCGTAGCCGATCCTGGGGTTTTGCGACAGCCGGAAGCGGCCGCGCTGGATCGCGTACACCCTGGGCGCCACGCCCGCCAGCCGCACCATCGCTTCGGCGGCGAGCAGCGCCAGCAGCACGCTGGCCAGCATCAGGGCGAGGCGTTTCCACATGGCGGCTGGCGGCTGGCGGCGGCGGGCGGGTGAGCGGCGGCTGACGGCGCTGGCGGAGAGGGCGGCGCTGGCGGCGCTGGCGGCGATTGGCGCGATGGGTAGTGACGGCCCGCCGTGTGCGGCAGGCGGGCCGGTCGGATCAGGGCATGCAGGCGAAGCGCGACCGCGCCAGGGCGCGCGCGAAGATCGTCTGCGCGGCGGAGTTGGGATGGGCGTCTTCGTGGCTCACCCAGTAGCGCTCGCCCGAGCCGGCGGGGAAGTCGGCGGTGGGGTCGATGACCTCGAAGCCGGCTTCGCGGCCGATCGCCTCGACGCGCGAGAACGCTTCAGCGATGCCCGCGTCGTGCGGGTCGTGCAGCTCGGGCATGGGGAACAGCGTCGCCGCCACGTGGTCGGCCTTGAGGATCGCCCCCAGCTCCCGCAGCTTGGCCTGGGTGCGCAGCCAGCCCGGCTGCCCGTCGCGGAACAGGCCGACGTAGTAGTTGTTGTAGTTGGCCAGCTTGGGGTCGGTGATCTTCTGCATCCGGGCGCCGGCCAGCGACAGCAGCGCCGAGTTCCAGAAGAAGGGGTTGGTGTTGGGCACCGCGTCCGGTTCCGCGTCGTTGAAGGAGAAGCCCAGGATCACCCAGTCGGGGTGCACGAACGGCCGGATGCGTTGCTTGTAACGCTCCACCTCCATCGAGGTGTTGCAGTTGCCGATGCCGGCGTTGTCGACGGTCACCGCGCGCCCACCCTGGGTGGGGCAGCGCTCCGACAGGATGCGCTCCAGGTCGTCGGAGAAGGTCTCCCCCTCGGGCACCCCCCAGCCGAACGTCAGCGAGTCGCCCAGCGCCACGACCAGCCGGTTGCCCGGCCGCCGCCGCGCCTCGGTCGCCGGGTCCGGCAGCCGGAAGCCGTGCTCTTCCGTGCGCACCCTGGCGCCCATCAGGAACGCGTTGCCGTTGGGCCGCTGCTCTTCGACCACGCCAGGATAGGGCGAGATGACCTTGATCAGCTTGGCGTAGCGCCACATTTCCACGTCGTAGACGTACAGCCAATGCTTTGAAATCAGCCGCAGCCCCACCTCCGCCACGACGAACGTGACCACCAGGGAGACGCCGAGCACGACGGCACCCAACCAACGCTTGTTCATGGACACCACCTGGATCGAGTTCCCGGCCAGCGGGAGGGTTGTACGGCGCCGGGCACACACGCCCCGCGGCAGCGGCGCCCGACTCTATCATCACCGCCGCCCGCCCGGGTTTGGCGCGGTCCGATCTCAGGTGGCGGTCGGGAGGGCTGGCAGAGCTCTGCGCTCCAGGAGGTTGAGGGCGCGACGCGCCTGGTCCAGGGTCGCGGCCTCGCGCTGCGCCGCCTCGCAGAAGAGGTGGAAGGCCACCAGGGCGTCGGGCTCCACGCGCTCCGCGGTCAGGATCGTGGTCATCGCCGCGGCCAAGTCGCGCACTTCGGCGGTGCGGCCCTGGTCGAGATAGATCAGCGCGAGATCCAGGGAGACGATGGAGGCGCACACCTTCTGGCCTTGGGCCAGGCACTCCGCTCGGGCCTGCTCGAAGGCGGCGCACGCCTCGGCCTGGCGGCCACGGCCTGCCGCGACGCGGCCACTGAGCCAAACGACGCGCATCCGGTCCGCACCGTTGTCGAGATCGAGCGCCATCTGGCGCAGGTGCGGGAGCTGCGTCTCCGCCTGGGCATAGTCGCCCAGGTGACACTGGCAGGCGCAGAAGTTGAACTCCAGAGCGAAGCGCAAGCGAGGATCGTCGCAGCTCGCGATCTGTGGTCCCGCGGCGTGCAGGACGGCAATGGCGGCGGCAGCGTCTCCGGATGCCTGCAGGGTGGACGCACGCTTGAGCAGGATCCGCCCCGAGGCGTGAGGTGGTGCCAAGGCGGCGGCGCGGTCGAGGAGATCGAGCGCCGCCTGGAATTGCCCGGCGTCGCGGCGGAGGGACGCTTCGAGATCGAACAGGCGCCATTCTGCGAGGAGGGAGTCGCTGTTCCCGGCCCGCCAGAGGTTCCAGGCGGTGGCAAACTCGGTCCCGGCCGCAACCAGGTCGCCGGCGATCCGGCGGGCGTTGCCGACGAAGGCCCGCGCATAGCCCTGGACGCGCAGGCGCCAGGGCTCGTCGCCCGGCACGAGCCGGGCCACCGCGACGGCGAGGTGGGCCAGGTCAAGGGCCGCGGCGACGCCCTTGGGAGCCTGCCGCGCGCTTTCCTCGCATAGCCTTTCGGCAAACGCCCAGGTCTGAAGCTCGGCACCTTGCTCGACCAGCCAGAGGCGCTCCTCGGCAGTGCAGGCTGCGATCCGTTCCCAGGCGCGCGCCGCGTCCTCGCGGTCCGCTGGCGACGGTTGCCTGGGCGTGAGCGCCGCCGTCTCGGTGGTCGCGATGGCCGCCTCAAGATTGCCCAGGACCGCGTGCATTGCCTCGCGGACGGCTGCCTCCAGCGCGGCGTCGTCTGCCGCAAAATCCTGGACGATCGGTTGGTGCTTACCAGGAGGCGGGCCTGCTGCAGCGGCGTGCGCCTGCTCGCGGGCGGAGCGCAGTACGGGCAGCAGGCGGCGGACCACCCACGAGGGGCGCAGGCCGACGGCCGTGGCGAGCTGCGCCAGGGCTTCTGGTGAGATCGGTTCCCCGGACTCATAGCGGGAGATGGACGCCTGGCCCAATCCTGCCCGTTGAGCCAGGGTGCGCTGGTCCCAGCCGCGGAGGGTGCGGAGCAGCAGCACCAGCAGCGGTCCGGCCTCATCTACATAGGAAGGCATGTCACCTCCGCTTTGGATGCCATATCCGTAAAAAGTGTATTTTTAACCACTGCCATTCGTCCCGGCGGATCCCGGAGGCTCACGCGCTCGGGCCAATACCGACCGCGAGCGCAGCGCCCCCTGAAAGGACCCCAGTCATGCGCCATCCGATCTCCCGTCGCCTTGTTGTCACCGCAGCGGTGCTTGCCCTGGCCGCCTGGGGGAGCGCTCCCCGGTCGCTCCGGGCCGCCCCAGCATCCGGCTTGAGCTTGCTGGCAAGTCAGGATGCCGACTTCCTTGCCCCGTTGCGCCAGTGGCTGCGCGCGATCTGGCCCTGGAACGGCTCTGAAGCCAGGCGCGACGGCGTCCGGCACGACGCTGCTGTGGCAAAGCCACAGAACCGCTGCACCATGGACCCGGACGGCCAGTGCACCACAGACGTCAAGCCACAGAACCGCTGCGTGATCGACCCGGACGGCCAGTGCATCACAGACGTCAAGCCGCAGAACCGCTGCGGGGCCGACCCGAACGGCGGTCAGCAGTGCACCGCCGCCGTCACGCCGCAGAACCGCTGCACCGCGGACCCGGATGGACATGGCTGCCTGAACCGAGCGGTTTCCTGGTAAGGCGGAGCGATTGGAGAAGCCTGGTTTCCTCCGCTGCGGGGACGGAGCCCTCCCTGCCATGCCTGCCGGAGCCTCGTCCAGGGTTCCGGCGTTCCGCCAGCCGGACTTTCACGGTAGGCTGAAGCGGGCACGGGATGAGCGATCGAGCAGACGCAAGGCCGTGCGCGCCTGCTCAATCGTGGCGACCTCGCGATTGGCTGCTTCGCAAAACAGCTTGAGACTGGCGACGGCCTCCCGCTCGACCTTTTGGGCGGCCAAGACCTTCCATATCTTCTGTGCAAGGCGGCGCACCTCGGCCAGGCGCCCCTCCTCCAGGTAGAGAATCGCCAGATCGAGAGAGACCATTGCGCTGGCGACGCCGTTGCCGCGGTCCGCGAACTGTTCGCGCACGTGGGAGAAGGCGGCGCTAGCCTCCTGCCTGTTGCCCATGCCGGCTGCCACGCGAGCTGCCAACCAAGAGACGCGTAGCACGTCCAAGTCGTTGGCCAGCTCGAGCGTAAGGTGCCGCAACCTGGGGAGCTGAGCCGACGCATCGGCAAAGGCGCCAAGATGACAGAGAACCGCAGTCAAGGTGAATTCCAGGCCGAATTGCAAGCGCAGGTCGCCGGTCTCTATCACGAGCGGAGCCGCCTCCCGCAGCGCCGCCGCGGCGGCGGTCGCGTCACCTGCCTGCTCCAGGGTAGAGCCGCGCTTGAGCAGGATGCGACCGGCCGCAGCGCGAGGAGCCGCAGCCGCCGCACGGTCGAGGAGGTCAAGCGCGACGCCGAAGTGACCCGCGTCTCGGCGCAACGACGCCTCCAGGTCCAACAAGCGCCACTCGGGGAGAATGGCCGTCGGATCGCCCGCAGCACCGGCGTGCCAGAGCCGCCTGACCATCCGCCACTGCGCGTCCGCCTGGGGCAGGCTGCCCTGGATACGCAGGGCGTTGGCCAAAAACGCCCGGGCATAGCCTTCCAGCCGGCTGCGCCAGGCATCCGAGCCGGCGGCGAGCCGAGCCACCGTGACGGCGAGCCCTGCCAACTCCAAGGCGGTGGTGGCGCTGCGGGGCGCGGCACGCCGGCTTTCCTCCGCGAGGCGCTCGGCGAGCGCCCAGCCCCGCAACTGCAGCAAGCCCTGGACGAGCAGCCGGCGCTGGGCAGGTTTGAATCTGGCGAGGGTTTGCCACTGCCTTCCGGCCGCGGCGCGCGCGCGGGCGATGTGGTGCGCGGCGGAGCGCGCCTGGAGGCGGAACTGGGCAAGGGTGGCGTATTCCACGCCGAGATGGGAGGCGGTCTGCCGCGCGAGGTGATCGTCGAGCGGCGCCGCGGCCGCTGGGTGTGCGGCAGCCGCAACGGTGCCGGCGGGGGAGGGGTCGAGCGCCGCGACCGTCAGCAGGGCGACGTCCACGTCGGCCGGGGTGTATCCCATCACCTCCGACGTCAGGGTCTGGAAGCGGCGCGGGGTCAAGGGGCGATGGCCGCGCTCAAACCCCGAGATATGGCTGGTATGCACGCCGGCGGCGGCCGCCAGGTCCTGCTGCGTCCAGGCGATGCGTTCGCGCAGCCAGATGAGGGCAATGCGCGCGGTGTCCCGGGAATCGGGGAGCGCATCGCCGGCGGCGGCGTCCCCTTTCCTCTCCGGGGCAGTGCCAGGGCGCGAACTTGCACTGCCGGCCGCGGAGGGAGGCAAACCGTGCCGGTCGCCGGGCGCTGAGGCAACCGTAGGTGCGTCCAGGCCGATGGATGCGGACAGGTCGAGCAGGCACCCTTCGGACAGGACGCCGGCCGGGTCGCCCGCGGCGCCGGCGCGCCAAAGGCTCCAGGCGGTCTGCCATTCGGCGCTGGCGGCGGCAGCGTGTCCCGCGGCCTGCAGCGCGTTGGCCAGGTAGGCCCGCGCATAGCCTTGGACACGGCTGCGCCAGGCTGCGGAGCCGGCGGCGAGCCGAGCCGCGGTGACCGCCAGCTGCGCCAGGTCGAGGGCGTCGGCGGCGCCTGCGGGCGCGGTGCGCTGGCTTTGGTGGGCAAGCAGCTCGGCCAACGCCCAGCCTTGGAACTCCTCCAACCGCTCGACGAGAAGACGGCGTTGGGCCGGACTGGCGACCTGGAGCCGACGCCAGAGACTGGCGGCCTGGGCGCGAGCCTGCGCCAGCCGATGTTCGGCGATGCGGGGCTTCAGGCGGGGAAGCGCTAGCGCGGCGACCTCGACTGCGAGGTGCGCGATCGCTTGGCGATGGAGCCGCGCCTCCGCGGGCGGCAGTGCGGCGGGACCGGTGGCCGCCGCATCGCCTCCCGCGGGGTCGGGACCGACGGCCGCAATGGCGAGCAGGGCCAGCTCGATTTGAGCGGGGGTGTAGGCCATCGCCGCGGCCAGCTGCAGGAACCGGCGGCGGCTCAGTGGGCGATTGCCGCGCTCGTAGTCGGTGATGAGGTTCCTGACCGTACCCGCGGCCTGGGCGAGCTGGGTCTGGCTCCAGCCGAGGCGCTCGCGCAACCAGGTCAGAGCGATGGAGTCCGGTTTGGGGATCGCCCTGGGCACCCGGTCGGGTCGCGCGGGAGGCGTCATGGGTCTCATGGCTTGCTGAGCGAGACGACCGGGCTTTCCGTCCGATGCAAAGTATTGCCTCTCCGTAACCAATCGCTTTCAGGAAACAAATCGTCTTCGCTGCCGCGCAGATCATTCTTACGCGAACGCTCCGCTTGCGCAAGGGCGACCTTGCCCACGAAATCAGGTGGTTTCCTACTGGATAGAAATCGTCTCTTTGCGTACCTGTCGATCGCCCCGAACCCGATCGCTTCGTCGCGGCGGGGCCGAGACGGTTACCAACTTGCCTGGCGCTGGATACCGGGAGCTTCTTTTGTCAATTGCGCGCACGCCATTGCCAGATCGGGCAATCTCGCCAGCGAACGAGGAGGCAAAGATGAGCGCCCCTGATCCCCGAAGTCCCATCGCCGGCCATCGCAGGCACGAGGACGCCGCAGCCTGCGCAGGTGAGGTGCCGCGGTATCCCTTCCTTGCCGCGGGTGCCGACGCCTTTCCTGCGAGCGGCGCCGCGCGCATGCCCGGCAAGGGCCGACCTCTGGGAATGGGCACCGGCATGGGACCTCATCGCAACCGGTCCGGTGCTGCCCCGGCCGGAGAGGTGCAGGGGCTGAGACGCCGCCATCGTCCAGCGTTGGGTCTTGCGCTTTCGACCTTGCGGTCCATCATGGGATGGTCTCAAACCGATCTTTCCCGGGTCAGCGGCGTCGCGATCAGCCAGATATCGCAATACGAATCTGGCAAGATACGTTTGACTCGGGCTCGCTTTCATCACCTCGCCGCGGTCATGGGCGCCGGCGAGGGGCTGGCCGATTGCGCGGTAACGACCTGTGCGCTGTTGTCTGCCGTAGCCACACCGGCGGACCCGGTTCCGCCAGGCGGTCTCACCTGGGACGAGCGGCGGCAGGTCAACTCGTTTGCACTAAGAATGTTGCCTGCGCTGACTGAGCTCGTTCGGGCGCAGGCCACTGCAACGATCATCATGCAGCGCGTCGAAGAGGCGCATCAGGAAGCAGACGCACATTGGCAGGTGCTGGTGACGCTCAGCCACAGGGAGCGGCTGCAACGATTGGAAGCCGGTCTGCATCTACAAACCTGGGCGATGTGCCTGCGCCTGGGCGACGCGAGCGTTGCCGCTGCTCACAATGTCACGGAATCCATGCAGCTTGCCGAGCTTGCCGTGCGTGCGGCCCAACTGGCGCAGGGTGACGCCGGCGGGCTGCTGCGCTTGCAGGGCTACGCGCGCGCATTCCTTGCAAATGCTCATCGGTTGAGGGGAGATCTCACGGCGGCAGATGCCGAGTTCGCTGCGGCAACGCGACAGTGGGATGAAGGTAAGCAAGTCGCGGAATTCCCGCTGCTGGAATGGCGGTTCCTCGACTTGGAATCATCGCTCCGCCTGGCGCAAAAATTCTGGCCCGCAACCGTCGGCCTGCTCGACCGGGCCATCGCCCTTGCTCCCGCAGGGGAAACGGGCCGGCTGCTGATCAAGAAGGCGACGGCTCTACGGCTCGCCGGCCAGGTCGACGATGCGCTCGCTGCGCTGGACGCGGCGGCGCCCCTGGTCACGTCGCTGCCGGAAGCGCAGTGGATGGTGCAGTATCACCAGATTGCGTGTTTGTGCCAGACAGGGCGCTATCGACAGGCCGGTCATTTCCTGCAGAGCGCAGGCGATGCGCTTGACGGTGAGTCCACTTTGGAAATCGTCCGGCGATTGTGGCTCACAGCCCGCGTGACCGCAGGTCAGGGCGATCGGCGACAAGCGATCGCCGATTTGCAATGGGTGCGTAGGGAACTCATGCCGTTCGCCACTTGCTACGAGTCCGCCCTGGTGTCGATCGAGCTGGCGGTTCTTTACTTCGACAGTCGGGAGTGGAGCTCGAAGATTCGTGGCTTGGTGCAAACCACCTTGGAAATAGTCAACGCACGATGGGGTTCGCGAGGTCTGACGGCCAGCCTTGGCGAGGCATGTCAGTCGCCTGAGAAGCTACGTCAGCTTCACGAAGACCTTGAGCTTTTGAGGGTCGAGAACTGGGTCTTCGAGCCCCTGACGACGGACGGCAGCGAGCGCACCGCGTACAGCCCCCTTTCGAAACAGACCGATACCGTCTCGCTTGGCGACGAAACGAGCCTCCTGGTGCGCCTGTTGCGCGCAGTCCCTGGGTTTAGCCAGGACGCGATGGGCGCTAGAGCGTCGATCGATCGCACTACGATCAGCCGCTACGAGAAAGGCGACATGATCCCCTCGCGGGCGCATCTCGCGCGCCTGGGCGATGCTGCCGGTATTTCACTGCCGCTTTTGGAGGGCGTGTTGCAGCCGCTGGTCCGCCTTGTGTGTGTCAAGAGGGCCTGTTCGCACAGAGCCTGGGTGCCGGCGCACCAAGCTGATGAGGTGGCGACCGCGTTCGATCGGCAAATGGTGGCCACCCTGCGCGCAGGCGTCGCCACGTTTGCAGCAGCTCTCCGGTGCCGTCCTGCTGTGGCTGCTCAGCCTGGCCGGCCAGCGGATTTCCCGCCGCGCGATGCGCAGCAGGCGCCGGCGAAAAACGCGGGCGAGATGGCCAGATGACACGATCTGGGTCTGCGGTGGCCGCGCCGGGTGGGGCGCGAATGCCGCTCGCATCCAGCTCCCATACAGCATAAACTTAGAGCGAAAGCCAGAACGTAAGGTGCAAGTCGGAGCAGGCCCTTTTCGGCCTGGCTTGCGGCGCTTGTGCTTTGGGAGCCCGTGCAGACGGCGTGAAACGTTCGCTCGCTCTCTTCGGCCGGCCGACCTGCCGCGCTGTGGCGCTCCTTGTCCACGCGGCCGGGCTTGCCGTCACCATGTCCGGATGCGGTGACGGTTCCGATCCGGCACGCGCAGTGGAATCGATCCGTACCAACTGGACAAAGGCGTTTGCCGTCGCGCGGCCGCTGGCAGGCCGGCTGGCGGGCGTCGGATATGCACCTGCGGCGCCGGTGCCAGCGGCAGGGCCTGCGGCGCCAGTGGCACCGGCGCCGCTTGCAGCAGCGACGCTACCCGCGGCGTCGCCGAGCGAAGCCACGGTCGCCGCGGAGCGGCGCACCTTTGCCGGTCTCAGCCGGTCCGCCGTGCGGACGGCACGCACACGCTCGGCCTGGGATCTGTATGCCCTGGGGCTCGCCGCGCTGGGCGTCGGCCGGGTCGATGCGGCGGTCGATCACCTTGCCGCGGCGGCGGCGCGAATGCCCGCCAAGCCGGAACCGTGGAGCGACCTGGCGGCCGCCTACCTGGAGCGAGGCGATCGCCGGCACCTTTCGCACGACGACCTGCTGGCTCTGGACGCGGCGGACCGGGCGCTGCAGCTTGCGCCTGGCCTGGCGCCCGCGGCCTTCAACCGGGCTGTCGCCTTGGAGCGGCTTTTCCTCCCGGCCGCCGCCGCCTGGCAAAGGTTCCTGGCTAGCGATCGCAGCTCAGGCCGGGGATGGCCAGCCGAGGCGCGCCGCCACCTGGCCGCGGCAGGCTCGCCTGAACCGATCGATGCCTGGACGATCCAGCGCCGGCGCCTGGAAGACCTGGCGGCTGCCGGCAAACCGGAGGCCCTGGCATCGTGGGCTCGACGGGTGCCGCAGGCGGTTCGCGAGCTGGCCGAAGACGTGGAACTGCCGGCCTGGGGCGGCGCCGTGCTCGCCGGCCGCGGGGCGGACGCCGGGCGCGCGCTGGCGATCGCCAGAGCGTTGGGCGGGGCGCTCGCCGCCGGCCGTGGCGGCACCGCGGTCGCGGATTGCGTGCGCGCGATCGACCTGGCAGGCGCCGGCCCTGGGGCCAGCGCCGGGTACGACACGTCCGCCGCGGCGCCGGTGAGTCCTGGGGGCAGGAGTGCGCTGCACGACCTGGCCGCCGCCCACGCCGTCTACGGTCAGGCGCTGGCGCTGTACGCCAGCGAGCAGTTCGCCGGCGCCCAGGTGGTTTTTGACCGCGCCGCCGCGCTGTTCGTCGGCGCCGGCAGCCCGTTTGCCGGGTGGGCGCGCTTTCAGCTGGCACGCTGTGCGTTTCAGCATCTGGATTACGACCGCGCCGTGCGCCTGCTGGAGCCGCTCACCGGCGCCGGAGCCGCCGGGCGCGATGCTGCGCTGGCGGGGCGCGCGTGGGTGCTCGACGGCCTGATCGCCGCGATCGTGGGGCGGCCTTTTGACGCGCTTGCGGCTTGGCAACAGGGCCGCGAGGTGTTCACCCGGCTGGGCGAGCGGGGGAGCTTGATCTCCCTGGACGCGGGCGCTGCCGAGGTGCTGGCCTCGCTCGGACGCAGAGCCGAAAGCTGGACCTTCCTGCTGCGCGCCCTGAGCGAAACCAGCGCCGTGGACCCGGTTGCGGACCTCGGACACGCGCTCGAGCGGGCCGCCGTGGCGGCGCAGGAAGACGGCGCCTTTGCGGCGGCGATCGATTTTCGCGACGAGCAGCTGCGCCGCGCGCTGGCGTCGGGCTCCGCCCGGCGCACCGCGGGAGCGCTGTTCGACCGCGCCATGGCCTACAGCGGCGCCGGCAACCGCCCGCTCGCGCTGCACGACATCGAGGCAGCCAGGCGGATGGCCGCCGCCATGCCGGACAGCGGCCTGCGCACCAGCGCGACGGCCGACATCCTGTACACCGAAGGCCGCATCCGGCGCCGCTTCGACGCCGCGTCGGCGATCCCGCCCCTGGCGGAGGCGGCGCGGATCTTCGCCGCGACCGGCTATCGCTATCCCCTGGTGACCGCCCACCTGGAGCTGGGGCTCGCCACGCTCGCGCTGCGCCAGGACGATCGCGCCGAAAGCGAGCTGCAAGCCGCCGCCGCGGCGGTCGAACACCAACGCGGCGCGATCCCGGACAGCTCCACCCGCAGCACCTACCTGGGACAGATGCGCGAGGTCTACGAAGCCATCGTCGAGCTGGAGGCCGGCCGGCGCCGGCGGCCCGAGCCGGCACTGGCGGCGAGCGAGCTGTACCGCGGCCGCACGCTCCTCGACCTGTTGCAGGGCGGCCGCTCGCGGAGGGAGCGAGGTCTGACGCTCGGTCCCTCCGTGCAGCCCGTTCCGGCGGCAGGCAACGGCGCGTTCGCCGCCTCCCAGCCGCTGGCGCCGCGCGACATCGCGGCGGCGCTGCCCGCGGGTACCGCGGGTGTCGAGTTCGCCTTCGCCCACGGTCGGCTGTTCACCTGGGTCGTCACGCCAGGGGGGTTGCGCCTCTTCGCGTCGGATCTGGGCGCTCATGCCGAGCGCCGGATCGGGGTCCTGGCACAGCGCCTGCGCGGCGAGCTACGGACGGGCCGGGTGGGTAGAGGCTCGGCCGCCGTGCTGCTCGACGACCTGCTGCTGCAACCGATCGAGCCCGCGCTGCCCGCCGGAGCACGGCTGGTGCTGGCTCCCGACGGCCCGCTGAGCGGGCTGCCGTTTGCCGCCTTGCGCGATCGTCAGGGCCGCTACCTGATCGCGCGGCACGCGCTGCTGCTGGCACCCAGCCTTTCGTACTTCGTTGCCAGCCGGCGCTCGCACCGGTCCGTTGCGGATCGGTCTGCCGGCGGCGGTTCCACCAGCGGGAGGGCGCCGCTGCGCGTCCTTGCCGTCGGCGACCCCGCCTTCGATCCAGCCGTCTTTGGCGATCTGCCCCGCCTGCCCGGCGCAGCGGCGGAAGCGGCGGCCGTCGCCAGGCTGCTGCCGGGCTCGGTCGCCCTGGTCGGAGCGCAGGCGTCCGCGGCCAACCTGCTGGCCGCCGTGGACCGGTTCCCCATCCTGCACTTCGCCGGCCATGCGATCGCCAACCCGGCGGAGCCGCTGCTGTCGTACCTGCTGCTCGCCTCCGACGCGCCGGGCGGCGCGAGCGTGCTCTATGCGCGCGACGTGCTGGATTACCGCTTCGACCGCACGCGCCTGGCCCTGCTCGCGGCCTGCCGTACGGCGGACGACCAGAGCACCTCCGGACAGGGCGTGATGGGGCTGGCCAGCGTGTTTCTGGCCGCCGGGGTGCCCGCCGTGATCGCCACCCTGTGGGACGTCGAAGACCCGTCGTCCGGCGCTCTGCTCGACCGTTTCTATCGTCGCCTGGCGCGCGGCGTCGACGCCGCGGACGCCCTGCGCGCGGCGCAGCTGGACCTGCTGGCCAGCTCCGATCCAGCCTTACGCCAACCCGCCACCTGGGCCGGCTTCGAAATTATCGGCGATCCGCCGGCCTTTCTGCCCCAACCCGTACCTTTTTGAGAGGAGAAAAGATGCCCACTCCGTTGACGCTGGTGTTTCAAGGTCTGATCGCCTTCGCGCCGGGAATCACTGGCACCGCTCCGGACCTGACGGCCTATGTAATCGACGCCTCACAGCAGCCCGTATATAAGTGCGCGATGACCCACACCGCAAAGATTCGCTTTGTCACGAACACTTGTAACAACGGCTGCACCACGCGGCTTAAGGATCCGACGATGGGACCAATGATCGACGCCTGCGAGTGCAGCTTGTCCACCGACCTCATCTCCGTAGGAGGAACAGTGCCTGACCTCAGTGCGAAAGCCATTGCTCACGCTCCGCAGGACGCCATGCCTCAATCGGATACCGAATCTTTGGATCCAGCCTACGTGGTGGATATGAACAACCTGGGCGCCACTCTCGACGCGACGAAGGTCTATCCGACCAAACTGGCGGCAACGTTCAACTTCTCTTATGACGTGCTCGAATCGCACAACTTTGCCATTGTGGGGCGTTATGCCGAAGACATGCGCTTCAAGCAGGAGGGAACGATGGGTTTGACCTCTCACGTCCAGGCCGCGGCAACAACGCTGGTGGCACGGATCACAACAATGAACCCTGTCTTGACGCTGGTTAACGTCGTCTCCGGGAATGTCCGTACATTTCCCCTCACGCCGCTGTGCCCAACGCAGCAAGGCGGAACGCAGCCATGCGAAATCTTGATTCAAAACGAGCCCTCGATGGATGTCCCTGCTGGATGCGATGCCAGCATCGGCTACGACTTCACGCTTTTCTATCAGCTTGCCAAGGGCACTATGAACGCGCTGGAGCTCAACCTGCCTCAAGGGATGGACATCGGCAAGATGCCGGGCTGCACGTCGCCCTTCCGGGCCTTCCAAAGTCAGCTTGAGACGTTTCCGTTCTACCAAACGATCTGCGATGGCACGGCGACCGTGAAAACAACCAAGACGGTTACGACGACGACCACGATTGGTGGTGTCACGACGGCCACGACGAAGGAGACTGTCATCCCCACCGCCGTCACCACCCGGTCCATCTGCGCAATGGCGCTCTTCTCGCAGTAGCCGCGCCAGCCAGGCAGCAGACGTCACTGCCGGCGGGTGACGTTTCTCACAGCGGCCGGCGGGCGGGCGGGGGTAGGGTTGCCTCACCGGATAGGAGGGCACCGTGAGGCGCGACGCTAGCTGGTTGGCCGCTGTGGTGGGTGTTTTTGTGGTGGCGCTTGGCTTGGCCGGGGCGGGTGCCGCGGCGGGCCAGGGGATGAGCTTCTATACGGTGACGCCGTGCCGGCTGGTGGATACGCGGACGGCGGCGGGGCCGTTTGGCGGGCCGGCGCTGGCGGCGGGGACGCCGCGGACGTTCGACGCGGCGGGGCAGTGCGGGGTGTCGACGCGCGCCGTGGCGGTGGCGGCCAACGTGACGATCGTGGCGCCGCAGGCGGGCGGGTTTCTGGCGTTCCCGGCGATGAGCGGGCCGAACGCGGGGACGATCACCACCTCGACGCTCAACTTTGCGATGAACCGGCAGGTGCTGGCCAACAACGCCGTGCTGGCGGTGGGGCCGGCGGGGGCGGTGGAGGTGCTGCCGGGCATGAGCGGCGCCGGCACGGTCCACATGATCGTCGACATCGTGGGCTACTTTGCCAACGCCGCGGCCGAGCAGACCACGGCGGCGCCGCCGGCGTTCAATCCGCCGCCCGGCGCCTACAGCGGGCAGCAGATGGTGCAGATCGTCAGCTCGACGCCGGGGGCGGTCATCTATTACACGACCGACGGCTCGACGCCGAGCGCCACCCACGGCACGCTCTATACCGGCGCGGTGCCGCTGCCGGCGACGGCGACGCTGCAGGCGATGGCGGTTGCCACGGGGTTTGGCGCCAGCGCGGTCACCAGCGGCGTGTATACGCTGAGCGGCACGTCGACGCTGTTCCTGGCCCAGATGGTGCCGCAGGGGGCTTCGCTGTCGCTCGGCTCGGGAGCGGCCAGCCTGGTGCTGTCCGCCGACCAGACGACCGCCGTGCTGCACTACACCTACTCCAACCTGAGCGGGCCGATCGTCGCGCAGCACATCCACGGTCCCGGCGGCCTCATCCTGTTCGACATCGACAGCGCGACGCCCGACGCGACCGGCGGCCGGCTGTGGACGCTGGCGCCCGTCGGGGCGCTCTCCACGGCGCAGATCCTGACGGCGCTGTTTGCCGGCCAGTGCTACATCAACCTGCACACGGCGCTCTACCCGTCGGGCGAGATCCGGGGCTTCTTCAACCTGGCGACGGGCAGCGCAACGTTCACGCCGCCGCCGGTGCCGCCGGCCTTGCCGCCGCCGCCGATCACGCAGAGCGACGCGGCGCGCTTCCTGCTGCAGGCGACCTACGGGCCGGCGACGCCCGCCGACGTGACGATGATCACCGGCGACGCCAACGGCTTCGCCGACTGGCTGGCCTACCAGTACAGCCAGCCGCTGACCTCGCACCTGGCCTACGTGCAGGCTGCCGCGGCGGCGGGGGAGGACATCTCCAGCAACCAGGTGATGGAGTCGTTCTGGAAGCAGGCGGTGACCGGCCCCGACCAGCTGCGCCAGCGGGTGGCGCTGGCGCTGTCCGAGATCATGGTGATCTCCGACCAGGCCTCGGGGGTGGACCCCACCGGCATGGCGCGCTACCTCGACGTGCTCGAGCAGGACGCCTTCGGCAACTATCGCCAGCTGCTGGAGGACGCGACGCTCGACCCGACGATGGGCGTGTACCTGGACATGCTCGGCAACGACGCGGGCGATCCCGCGAACGGCATCAATCCCAACGAGAACTACGCCCGCGAGGTGATGCAGCTGTTTTCGATCGGGCTCTACCAGCTGAATCCGGACGGCACCCTGGTGCTCGATTCGACCGGCCTGCCCATCCCCACCTACAACCAGGACGTGGTGATGGGCTTCGCCCAGGTGTTCACCGGCTGGACCTTCGCCGGCGGCGACCACAGCGACCCGGACAACTTCTATTGGGTCGATCCCAACTGGACGCAGCCGATGGAATCGTGGCCGGAGCACCATTCGCCGGGCACCAAGCTGCTGTTGGGCGGCACCGTGCTGCCCGCCGGCCAGACGCCGCAGCAGGACCTGGAGGCGGCGCTGGACCTCATCTTCCAGCATCCCAACGTCGGTCCCTTTGTCTGCAAACAGCTGATCCAGCGGCTGGTGACCAGCAATCCCAGCCCGGCCTACGTCTACCGCTGCGCCCAGGCCTTTGCCGCCGACGCGCAGGGGGTGCGCGGCGACATGCAGGCGGTGCTCACCGCCATCCTGACGGATTACGAGGCGCGCTCGACAACCGTCCTGGCGCAGCCCGGCTTCGGCCACCTGCGCGAGCCCGTCGTTCGCCTGGGGAGCCTGCTGCGCGCCGTCCAGGCGACGCCGCCGTCCGACGGCAAGTGGCGCATCTGGTACCTGGAGGACCCGACCTACGGCCTGGACCAGAACCCGCTGCGTTCGCCGACGGTGTTCAACTTCTTTTCGCCGACCTATTCGCTGCCCGGACCGGTGGCGCAGGCGGGGCTGGTGGCGCCCGAGTTCCAGATCACCGACGAAACGTCGGTCTTCGGCGCCGCCGACTACCTGCACGACATCATCTATTACGGCGCGGCGTTCGATCCCTACACGATCTTCCCCAACTATGCAGGCATGGTCGGTCTGGACGATTCCGACCTGCTCGACTATCTCAACCTCACCATGATGGGCAACGGCATGTCGGCGGCGACGCGGTCGCTGCTCGCAACCGCCCTGGCAGATCCCAACTTCTCGGACCCGAACGACGCCACGACGCGGGTGCGCAACCTGATCTATCTGATCATCCTGTCGCCGGACTACGTGGTCCAGCGATGAGCACGCCGCTCGCGGCACGGCTCCCGGCAAGGCTCTCGGCACAGGGCATGAGGCGACCAAGACAATGAAACAGCGGCGGCAGGCTCAAGGGCGGACGCAAGGGTTGCACAGCGCGCGGCGGCCGGCGCCGGCGGCGAGGGGGAAGGGGGGCGCACCGCAGCCGTCCGGTCCGACCCGCCGCCAGTTTCTGCGCTCGTCGCTGTGCGCCGCGGTCGGCACCACGGCGATGGCGTCGACGCTGTTCGACCTGCGCCGGCTGGCCGCGGCCACTCCCCCGACCGGCGGCTACAAGGCGCTGGTGTGCGTCTTTCTGTACGGCGGCAACGACAGCAACAACATGCTGGTGCCGTTCGACGCCACCGACTACGCCGCCTACGCCGCGGTGCGCCAGGGGCTGGCGCTGCCGCAGAACACGCTGCTGCCGATCAACCTGGTATCGGGCGGCGACGGGCGCCTGTGGTCGCTCCATCCCAGCATGACCGCCCTGCAAAGCCTGTTCGCCCAGCAGAAGATGGCGATCCTGGCCAACGTCGGCCCGCTGGTGACGCCGGTGTCGCTGCAGGCCTACAACAACGGCACCGCCAACCTGCCGCCGCAGCTGTTTTCGCACAGCGACCAGACGACGCACTGGCAGACCTCGATCCCCAACCAGCCGCCGCTCACCGGGTGGGGCGGCCGGGTGGCGGACCAGCTGGTGGCGCTCAACTCCAGCTCGCAGATCTCGCTCTGCATGTCGGTTTCCGGCGCCAACACCTTCGAGGTCGGCAACCTGGTGACGCAGCTGCAGGTCCCGCCCGGCAACCCGCCGTCGCTGGACGACTACACCCCGGACCCCACCGACCCGGTGTCGAACGCCCTGCGCGGCATGTTGCAAATGAGCTACGGCAACCTGTTTCAGACCGCCTACAGCTCGATCGTGCAGCGCGCCATCAACGACGACCAGCTGCTGCAGACGACGCTCGCCGCCCTGCCGGCGCTCAATACGCAGTTCCCCGCGACCGACCTGGGAGCCCAGCTGCAGGCCGTGGCGCAGCTCATCCAGGCGCGCCAACCGCTGTCGCAGCAGCGCCAGATCTTCTTTGTCGCCACCGACGGCTTCGATACCCACGGCTCGCAGCTCGAAACCCAGGGCCCCCTGCTGCAGGAGCTGAGCGACGCCCTGGCGGCCTTTTATGCCGCAACCGTCGAGATGCAGGTGCAGGGCAGCGTCACCGCCTTCACCGCCTCCGACTTCGGCCGCACCTACCTGAGCAACGGCGACGGCAGCGATCACGGCTGGGGCAGCCACCACCTGATCGTCGGCGGCGCCGTCAACGGCGGCAGCCTCTACGGCCAGATGCCCAGCCTGGCGATCAACGGTCCCGACGACACCGGCGAAGGCCGCTGGATCCCCTCCACCTCGGTCGACGAATACTCGGCAACCCTGGCCAAGTGGTTCGGCGTCAGCGCCTCGGACATGCCGACCGTCTTTCCCAACCTGGGCCAATTCGGCCACCCCGACCTGGGCTTCCTGAGCGCCAGCTGAACCAGCCGGAAAGCCGCCAAACCGAAGACGGTCGGTGCCCCGGAGCGACCGGTGTGCATCGATGCAGTGATGGTGCATTCTGGTGCACTTTGGTGTATCGTCGCTGCATGGTGACTCCACAGAAGCCTGTCCGCCAGAGCCTGAGCCTACCCCCGGCCGTGGCTCGGCGCGTCAGGTCGCTCGCGAAGATGAGCCGCACCAGCACAAACCGAGTGCTGGTGGATCTGATCGAGTCAGGGTTGGCGGCGAGGGAGCAGGAAAAAAAGCGTTTCTTCGAGTTGGCCGACCGGCTGGCGCTCTCCCAGGATCCGGAAGAGCAACGCCGGGTCAAGGAGGAGCTGGCGCTCATGACATTTGGTGAGTGATGCCGGAGATCCGGTGGAGCAAGCGCTTGGCCCGATTGCGGTCGCGCCGTCAGGCGCGCCGCGGTCGGGCCAACCGCACGGGACCGGCCTCGCTACACCTGGAAAGCCGTGCACTGCGAATCAGGCACACCGCGCACACCGCGCCCTCCGCCGGTGCCCCCCTTTTCCCGATTCGAAAACAGCGCGGCGGGCTCTGCGCCGGGGGACACCGGCGCGGGGCTTACTCCCAAGGTCTGTGGCGGGCGCCGGCACCTTTGCGCGCGACCACGGGAATTGCCGGGCGCCCGGCGCACCGCCATGCCGCAGCCGCCTCGTCTTGCCATATCGATCTATGGTTGGCCATATGGTATCTTGAGCTGCTATGGAGCAAAAAACGCGCAAAGTCACGGTCGGATTGCCACAGGAGCTTCTGCGGAAAGCACAGCGGACTACCGGCGCTGGCATCACCGCCACCATCCGGCGCGGATTGGAGCTGGTTGCTGCCGGCAGGGCTTACGAGGAACTGCTTCATCTCAGGGGCAAGGTGACGCTGTCGATCGACCTCAAGCAGCTGAGGGAGGATCGGTGATCGCAATCGATACCAGCGCCTGGGTCGCTTTCTTCGGCGGCTCCCTCGGCAAGGACGTCGAGCTGGTGGGCAAGGCGCTGGCAGACGGCCAAGTCTGTTTGGCGCCGGTGGTCCTTACGGAGTTGCTGAGCGATCCGCAGTTGCCGCGGCGGGTCGCCGCACTGCTTGAGGATCTCCCTCTCCTTGAGATCACAGAGGGTTACTGGGAGAGGGCGGGTAACCTGCGATCCGAGATTCTGTCCCAGAAGCTCAAGGCCAAGCTGGCCGATACCCTGATTGCTCAGAGCTGCTTGGACCACGGTGTAGCGCTCGTCACCAGGGATGGCGACTTTCGCCATTTCGCCGCGGCCCGGGGCCTGAAGCTACTCGGCTGAACGGCTGGTGCCTTCCAGTCCGAAGTTGGGTCAATCCGGCCGCCGCGCGATCCCTGATGCCCGTTGTGCACAAGAAGACGGAGATGGGTTTGGCTGGGCATTCCCAGGCGAAAATCCTCGCTAGCATCAAGACGGCGTTCCGCGGGAAGGAACTGCCCGACTTGGAGCCTGGAGCGATGAGCTACATGATGGGCGGGGTATCATGCCCATGTCATGGTTTCGACTCTTACGGACACGCCGCCGGAAGTTGAAGAGATCCTTGTCGAGGGTTATCGCCGGATGTCCCCTGCCGAGCGGCTGGCCCGCGCGCTCGACCTCGGCCGCGCCGTGCAGCAGCTGGCCCTTGCCCGCATCCTCGCCCGCTATGGCCCCAATCTCTCCGAGCGCGAAGCGCGCCTCCGCTTGGCCGCCCTCTGGCTGCCGCGCGAAAGAAGCTCGTCCGCCAGAGCCTTCGCGCCGTCAGGTCTGCTCCATGCCGGGCGCTCTCCTCGACTCCTGGTCAAAGCGCACTCAGCGCCAGCGCCCGTCACCAACGGTGGGAGCAAGTGCCCGGCCCGATTGCGGTCGCGCCGCCAGGCGCGCCGCGATCGGGCCAACCGCACAGGACCGGCCTTGCTACACCTGGAAAGCCGTGGCACCGAGACCAGGCCGTATCGCGTCCTTCGCCGGTGTCCCCCTTTCCCGATTCGGAACAGCACGGCGGTCCCTGCCGCGGGGGACACCGGCGCGGGGCTTGCTCCCAAGGTCTGCGGCGGGCGCCGGCACCTTGCGCGCGACCATGGGGATTGCCGGGCGCCCGACGCACAGTGTCGACCGACCTCTATCAGCTGAGAGGATCGGTGATCGCGATCGATACCGGGGACGGAAGAGTGCTGGCCGCGCTGCAGGCGCCTCGCGCGCTGCCGAAGTGGATCTTCGCCTTTTGCGTGGGTTGGTGCGAAGATTGTTTCGGCTAGGAGGGGTACCACGGCTTGGTCAGGCAGGCTGCGCGGCAGCCAGCGACCGATGTTCTTGTCGGAATCCCATGGGCAGATCGCCACCGGTTTGCAGGTCCGGTATGGTGCCGCCTCTCCGATACCGAGAGGTGGTGCGGCCGTGCGGTTTTGCTGTGATGCAGGTTGCGCTTGCGGGACCTCTGAGAAAGGAACGACCATGAAGCGAGTACGGCAGAGCGGGCGGATCGCTGGCAGCGCGGTGATGAGCTTGATGGTTCTGGGCGGCGTTCTGGGTGCCGGGCAGCGTGCGGAGGCTGCCAGGGCAGAATACCCGCGGATGGCGCCGATCGATCAGTACATGATGTCCGACCGGAATGCCGAGATCGCTTTGGCGCGCAGCGCGGCCCCGGAGGCCATATCTCGCGACGCCAGGATCCTGGTGCTGGGAAGGCATGGGTACGAAACGGCCGTCGAAGGCAAGAACGGGTTTGTGTGCATCGTGGAACGAGGGTGGACCAGCGCCTTCGATTTCCCGGACGTGTGGAACCCGAAGCTCCGCGGCCCGGTCTGCCTCAATCCGGCCGCCGCGCGATCGCTGATGCCGGTTGTGTACAGGAAGACGGAGATGGTGTTGGCTGGGCATTCCCCGGCGGAGATCCTCGCCAGTCTCAAGACGGCGTATCGCCAAAAGGAACTGCCCGGCCTGGAGCCCGGTGCGATGAGCTACATGATGTCGAAGGCGGCGTACCTCACCGATGACGGCGGGCACAACATGGCGCACCTGATGTTCTACGTTTTGACCAAGGATCGCTCGACCTGGGGAGCGGACCTGCCCAAGTCGCCGATCGACTCAGGGTCCTTCTGGTTCCCCGCCGACCTGGCAAATCCGCAAGAAGAAGGCCTTCCTCCCATCGTTGTGTTCATCGCCCCCGTCCCGACGTGGTCCGATGGAACGGCTGCCACCCATCAAGCAATGCCCTGAGTTGGAAGAAGGCCGCGCGCGGAGGCATCGGCGAGGGAGGGGACAACGGAAAAGGGCCACCCGGTCAGGGGTGGCCCATGGCAATCGATCACGATGCCGCGCGGGGTGGGGTGAGATCTCACCGCGATCCCGGCGCGGGTCGGGGATTTGCTCGATCAGGAAATGCGGGTGACGTTCGCCGCAGCGGCGCCCTTGGCGCTCTGGACGACGTCGAATTCGACGCGCTCGCCCTCGGCCAGGCTCTTGAAGCCCTCGCCCTGAATTGCCGAGTGATGGACGAAGCAATCCTTGCCACCGTCCTCCGGCGTGATGAATCCAAAACCCTTCGCATCATTGAACCACTTCACTCTTCCGGTGTTACGCATTGTCTTTCTTCTCTCTTTCTAGGGCTTTTCCCGCCAAAAACACAAAAGGCCCGGTAGTAACCAGGCCTTTGTCATAGTCTCTGGCGTACAGCGCAGGGCCAACCGTTGACCCAACGCTAGAGGCACGTTTTACTCCAAGTCTTGGCCTTTGTCAAGAGCTGAATCGCAGATTGTGGCGCGGCAAGCTTGGGCACCGCCGATTTGGCGGGTACAGGGCGGGGCGCTAGAGGGGCACTCGTCGGACCTGGGATGGGGTTGGGTGCGCGTCGGGCTTCTGGGTGCCGTCGTCGGCCAGCCGGTCCCAGCCGCTGTTGGCGATGAAGAAGAAGTCCCGGCCCACGACGACGCCATGGGTGGGCACACCCAGGCCGGGGGAGCTGCTGTCGAGGGGCTCCCAGCGGAGGATGCGGGTCTGCGTGGGGTCGAGGCGAAAGCGCACCACGCGGTTGGGCTCGGTGCCGTTCTGCACCGCGATCAGCGAGTCGCCGGCAAGGTACATCCCGTCGATGCCGCTGACCGCCACCTCCGGTGGATGCGACATCCAGGTGACCTGGCGGGTGGTCAGGTCCACGACGCCGATGCCGCGCAGGTAGTCGGCGACGAACAGGCGGCGGGCGTCGGCGGCGACCGCCGGGTTTTGCGGCGAAACGAAGGTGCCAGGCGGCACCAGGACCTCCAGCTGCGCGCCGCCTGGCCGGATGGTGTAGACGGCGCCGGTCACGGCCTCCGACACGAAGACGTCGCCGCCGGGCGCCACGGTCATGTCGCCCAGGACCCGCGAGCGGTCTTCGGCCGGTTCCGCTGGCGCCGCCGGCGCCACGGTGGCTGCCGCGCCCGTTGCCGCCGCCGGCGCGGGCGGCGTGGGGGGTGGAGGGGCGACCGGCAAGTCGTAGCGGCGCACCAGCTTGCCGGTGGCCAGGTCGTAGCGCAGCACGGCGGTGTGCCCAAGGTCGGCCGGCCGGTAGGTCAGCGTCTGCGGCATCGCGGCGGTGGTGGCCCAGAGGATGCCGCGGGGTGCGTCGACCGCCAGCGCCAAGATGCCCCAGATGGCGTCGCGCCCGGCGGGCACGAAGTCCGTCGCGGCGCCGCTATTGGCATCCACCGCCAGAATCCTGGCCTGGCGAACGCTGCTGACAAAATAGCGCCGGGTGGCCGGATCGTAGGCCAGGTCTTCGGCCAGCAGGCCCGGATCGCGCAGGGTGAACGCCACGGCCGCGTGCGTCGCCGGCTGCCGGTTGGCGTCCAGCCTGGCCTGGACGGCGGCATAGCCTGGCTGCTGCCGCAGGCTCGCCAGCTCGGGCTCGGCGGCGAGGTCCCGCACCAGGCCCATCGCGGCATAGACGTGCAGCCAATCGAGCGCCGCGGCGGGATGGCCGAGCAGGGCCTCAGCCTTGGCCGCCGCCATTACGATTTCGGGGTTTCCCGACAGCAGCTGGTCGAGCTGGCCGACTTCGCTGCGATACAGCGCATAGTCCCTGGCGTCGTGCGCCACCTTGGCGGCGTGGTTCACCTCTTGCCAGGAGCGCGGCGGCGGCGCCGACGCAGCCGCCGGCGCGGCGGACGCGTCGTGGCAACCGGCCGCATCCTGCGCGGCAAGCGAGGCGCCAGCTGTGCCAACCAGGACCAGGATGGCGATACCGGGAAGGAGTTTCATGGTGCGACATCGTAGCTCACGCGATGCCACACCGCGCTCGCCGCCGGCGATCGGTTCCTCCCCAACCCGGTCCTCCCCCAACCGATAGAAGGAGCGCTCGCGTGCAAGCAAAACGGTGTCAGGGGTTGGGGGAGGGGGACGGAGGGCCGGCTGAGGTCAGGCTATGCGCAGCCGACGCAGGATTTGCACTCGGTGTGCGGGTTGGTCGGACAAAGGCTGGTGCAGGTCGTCGGCGTGTTGCCGCCGGCGGCGTCGCGCAGACTCCCCTCGCGCAGCAGGTGCAGGGTTTCACGGCGGAGGGTGAGCTTGTTGAGCGTACGCTTCATGTTCCCATCCTTTCGCATGAGCTCCACGGTCCACGATGGACCGCGAAGAGAGGAGCCGTCCAACTTGAAAATGCTCCTTCACCATAGCGAGTGTAGGCAACGCCGCAAAGCGTGCCTGCCGTGGCCATCGCGAGCGGACTTGCGGAGCAGGCGGTTGGGGAGGGGCAACCTCGCTCGAGATTGCGCAGACGGGGGCGGGGGTGGGCCTGTACGATTGGCATTGGACACGCTACTGGTGGCGCGGAGGAGACGCGGATGAACGCACAAGCTGCAGACGACCGGCGCCTGGCGAAGCTCACGCGGATCTGTCTGGCGCTGCCCGAAGCGGGGCGTGAGCCTTACGGGCAGACCCATTCCCGGTTTCGGGTACGCGACAAGACGTTCGCGTATTTTTTCGACAACTACCACGGCGACGGCAAGGTGGCGCTGGCGTGCAAGGTGGCGACCGGCGACAACGCCGACATGGCGGCCGCCGACCCCGCCCGCTTTTACATCCCGGCCTACCTGGGGGCCAACGGTTGGGTGGCGCTGCGGCTGGACGTGGGCGCCATCGACTGGGAGCTGGTGGCGGAGCTGGTTGCCGACAGCTACCGCCTGATCGCTCCCAAGCGCCTGACCGCCCAGCTATAGTGCCCCGCACTAGGAGCGGTAAGCCGGCGGGAATAACCGCGGCGCCGGCGGCGGTTGTGAGCGGTCGCAGGCAACGCGATCGGAGGCGACCAATGTCAATTCGTGCGGTCAAGCAGATTTCGCAGGCGGTTCCCACGCTCGAGGGCGCGGGGGTGCACTTGCAGCGGGCTTTCGGGTTCGATCATACGGATGAGTTCGATCCCTTTCTGTTGCTGGACGACTTTCGCAACGACCGGCCCCAGGACTATTTGAAAGGTTTTCCCTGGCATCCGCACCGCGGCATCGAAACCATCACCTACGTGCTGTCGGGCACCGTCGAGCACGGCGACAGCCTGGGCAACCGCGGGGCGCTGGGTGCCGGCGACGTGCAGTGGATGACCGCCGGCAGCGGCATCATCCACCAGGAGATGCCCAAGGGGGACCGCGACGGCCGCATGCACGGCTTTCAGCTGTGGGCCAACCTCCCTTCGACGCTCAAGATGACCGCGCCGCGCTACCAGGACGTGCGCGGCGCCGACATTCCCGAGGTCACCGACGACGACGGCACCACGGCGCGCGTCATCTGCGGCAGCTTCTGGGGCGTCTCGGGACCGGTCGACGGCATCGCCGCCGAGCCCAGCTACCTGGACGTGTGGGTACCGCCGAACACGCGCAAGAGCCTGCCGGTCGAAACGTCGCGCCATGCCTTCGCCTACGTGTTTGCCGGCTCGGGCACCTTCGCCAACGCCTCGGCGCCCCGCACGGTGCGCACCGACACCGTGGCAGATGCCGCTCCGGTCGCGGCCGACCTGGCGCAAAACCGCACGCTGGTGGTCTTCGACCGCGGCGACGAGGTGACGGTCGACGCGGGCGAACAGGGCATCCGCTTCCTGCTGGTTTCGGGCAAGCCCTTGCAGGAGCCGGTCGCCTGGCAGGGCCCCATCGTCATGAACACCGAAGCCCAGCTGCGGCAGGCCTACGCCGAGCTGCGCTCCGGCACCTTTCTGCGCTGACGATCCCCAGGACCCTGGGCGCTGGCGATCCGCCTGCCGCCCGCCCGGCCGCGCCCTCCGCGGCGGCCGGGCGCGCCCGCCTCAGGTGCCGCGCAAGGTGATGGCGGGGTCGATGGAGGCGGCGCGCCGGGCGGGTACGAAAGCGGCCAGCAGCGAGACGGCAAAGAGGGCGCCCGCACCCACTGCGTAGACCAGGGGATCGTGGCTGGCGACGCCAAACAGCAGCGCCTGGATGGCGCGGCCCAGGACGAGAGAGATGACGATGCCGGCGCCGATACCCAGGCTGGTCAGGCCCAGGGCCCCGGCAAAGATGAGGCCCAGCACCTGGCCGCGGCGGGCCCCCAGCGCCATGCGGACGCCGATCTCGCCGGTGCGCTGTTCGACGGCGTAGGACACGACGCCGTAGATGCCCAGGCTGGCCAGGATCAGCGCCAACAGGGCCAGGCCGCCGATCAGCAGCATCTGGAAGCGGCGGGCTGCGAGCGATTCGTCGACCATGTTGGCCAGCAGGTCCAGGCCGGCGATCGGCTGGCGCGGGTCGATCGTCAGCACCTGGCGGCGCAGGGCGGACGCCAGGCCGAGCGGGTCGCCGGCGGTGCGCACCACCAGCGTATAGGCGGCCAGGGTGGACTGGCGGTAGGGGACGTAGGTGTCGTTGGTCGGCTTTTCGTCGAGCGACATCAGGTGGACGTTGCCGACCACGCCGACGACGGTCAGCCAGGGCCCGTTGTCGTTCCAGCGCAGGCGCTTGCCGATCGGGTCCTGGTGCGGCCAGACGGCGTCGACCAGGATTTGATTGACGATCACCACGCGGGCGCTGGTGCGGTTGTCGTGCTCGTCAAAGGGACGCCCGCGCAGCACCGGGATGCGCAGGGTGCGGAAGTAGTCGGGGCTCGCGACGCGCTTTTCGGCGACCACGTCGTGCCCCGGCTCCGGCTTGGGCTGGCCCTCGATGTAGATGGAGCCGTTGGTGCTGCTGAGACCGAACGGCACCGCGTCGATGGTGGCGGCGGCGGCCACGCCGGGGAGCGCCCTCACCCTTTGCAGCAGCTGGTCGGTGAAGCCGGTGATCGCCGCGTCGGAGGCATAGCGATTGCCGGGCAGCAGGATGTCGCCGCTGAGGACGCCCGCCGGCAGGAAGCCCGGATCGGTCGCCAGCAGGTTGGCAAAGCTGCGGATCATCAGACCGGCGCCGATCAGCAGGCTGAGCGCCAGGGCCGTCTCGGCGACCACCAGGGCACGCCGCAGCGGCTGGCCGCCGGCGTCGCCGCCGCGGCCGCCCCGCTGCAGCACCGCGCCGGGGTCGACGCGCGTCGAGCGCCACGCCGGCCCGATGCCCGCCAGCAGGCCTGCCACGAGCGCGGTGCCGAGCGTGAACAGCAGCACTCCCGCGTCGATCCTCACCTCGGTGATGCGCGGCAGGTCCTGCGGCGCGCCGACCCTCAGCAGGTGGACCCCGACGGCGGCGAGCAGCAACCCCAGGGCGCCGCCCAGCACGCCCAGCAGCAACGTTTCGGTGAGCGCCTGGCGGATCAGCCGCCCCCGCCCGGCGCCGAGCGAAACCCGCGTCGCCATCTCCCGCTGGCGCCCGGCGCCGCGGGCCAGCAGCAGGTTTGCCAGGTTGGCGCAGGCGATCAACAGGATCAGCCCGACGGCGCCGAGCAGCATCCACAGCGCCGCTCCGGTGTCGCGCACCACCCAGGCGCGCAGCGGCTGGAGATTCGCCTTGGTGTCCTTGGCGTCCTGCGGGTACGCCTCGGACAGGCGGCGCGACAGGGTGCGCATCTCGGCGTTGGCCTGCTCGAGCGAGACTCCCTGACGCACCCGCGCGTAGCCGCGGACGTAGTGGAGGCCGCGGTCGGCCAGCGCGGCACCCGTCAGGTCGCCGCGCGGCATGGGGGCGGCAAAGGCCGAGCCGACCCAGATGTCGCCGCGCGCCACCAGGCTGAAAGTCGCGGCCATGACGCCGACGATGGTGCAGGGATGGTCGTCCAGGTCGACGACGCTGCCGACGACGCCCGGGTCGGCGCCGAACTGCTCCCGCCAGGCGTGGTAGCTGAGCACCGCGGCGGCCGGCGCGCCGGGCCGGTCGATGGCCGGGTCGAGCGTGCGCCCCACCATCGCCGGCAGGCCGAAGACGGCGAAGAAGTTGGGGGTCACCTGCATGCCGCGCAGCCAGGTCGGATCGACGCCGCGCCGGGTCAGCACGAAGGTGCTGCCGGAGGTCCCGGCGAGGTTTTCCAGCGTCTGGCTCTGGCGCCGGTAGTCGACCAGGTTGGGCGCCGAGAGCGGGCAGAAGTGGCAGCTCGGCGGCCGCTCTTCGCCCATCACCACCACCTCGCCGCCGGGCCGGTAGGGGAGCTGGCGCAGCACCACCGCGTCCACGACGCTGAAGATGGCGGTGTTGGCGCCGATTCCCAGCCCCAGCGTGGCGACGGCGATGGCGGTGAAGCCCGGGTTCTTGCGCACCAGCCGCCAGGCGAGGCGCAAATCGGCGCGGGTGCTTTCCAGCCAGGCCGGCAGACCGGCCGCGGATCGATCCTGGATGCTCATCGGTCGCCTCTCCTTGCGCTCGCTTCCCGCCGGACCATTACGGTGTGCACCACGCGCGGGTTGCATCTATAGTTTGTGCCTTGCCGTGGCGACATTGAGGATTTGCCCTGGGGGAGCGATGGTGATCGGCGACGGCGGTGAGCAGCCGGCGGCCGGCGGCGAGCGGCCGCGCGTGCTGCTCTACTCCCATGACGGGTTCGGATTGGGCCATGTGCAGCGCAATTTCAACATCGCCTGCGCGCTGGAGCAAGCGGTCGAGGGCACGACGGCGCTGCTGGTTGGCGGCTCGCCGCACGGCTTCGATTGCCGCCTGCCGCCAGGGATCGATTGGATCAAGCTGCCGTCGGTGGTCAAGCACGGCGCCGGCGATTGGCGGGCGCGCACCCTGCGCCTGGGGCAGAGCCAGCTGGGCCGCCTGCGCGCGGCCAGCATCGCCGCGGCGGTGGAGCAGTTCCAGCCGCACCTGATCGTCGTCGATCACCTGCCGACCGGCGTCTGGGGCGAGCTGCTGCCGACGCTCGCCCGATGCCGGCGCCAGCCGCGGCCGCCGGCGGTGGTGCTGGGGCTGCGCGACATCCTGGATCGGCCGGAGGCGACGCGCGCCCTGTGGTTGCAGGGCGGCGCCTATCCTGCCATCGAGACCCTGTACGACCGTGTGCTGGTCTACGGCGACCCGGCGATCTTCGCCACTGCCGAGGCGTATGGGCTCGCGCATTGCGTGCCGGACAAGCTGGTTTATTGCGGCTACGTCGGGCCCGCGGCGGGCTCCGCGGCGGGTCGCACTGCGCAGCGCCGCATGCGCGCCGAGCTGGCGCTGCGGCCGCACGAAAAGCTGGTCATCGCGAGCGGCGGCGGCGGCGCCGACGCCTATCCGCTGCTGGCGGCCTGCGCCGGCGCCGTGCAGCGGCTGGCCCACCAGCTGCCCCTGCGGTGCATCCTGCTCAGCGGTCCGTTGATGCCCGAGCGCCAGCGCCGGCAGCTGCGTCGCCAGGTGGCGGGCCTGCCGCTGGAGGTCTGGTGGCAGGTCGACAACCTGGCGGGGCTGCTCGGCGCCGCCGACCTGGTGGTGGCGATGGCCGGCTACAACACGCTGGTCGAAGCGCTGCTGGCCCGCCGGCCGTTGGTGGTCGTGCCGCGTTCCGGCCCCAGCGCCGAGCAGTCGCTGCGCGCCCAGGCCTTTGCCCGCCGCGGCCTGCTCGACGTCGTGCCCCCCGAGCAGCTGTCGCCGGTGCACCTGGCGGCGGCGATCGAGCGCGGCCTGGGGGCGCCGGCCGCGCTGCCGCCGCGCACGGAGGTGCCGCGCCTGGGCGGCATGCGGCGGGTGGTGGAGGAGCTGGCGGCGCTTCTGGAGGAGCGGGTGCCGGGAGGCATCCGGCGCCGCCGCACCGCCGCGGCGCAGCGGCGCGACCGCGATCGCGACCGCAGCCACGCTCAGGGCGAAAAGCCCAGGCTGGCGTAGGTCTCGGCCAGCGCCGCGATCAGTCCGGCGCGCGAAAACCGCGCTTCATAGATGGCCCGCGCCCGCGCCGCCAGCCGCCGGCGCAGCGCCGCGTCGCCGAGCAGCAAGGTCAGCGCCCGCCCCAGCGCCGCGGCGTCGCCGGGCGGCACCAGCAGCGCATCCTCGCCGTGCACCAGGTCTTCAGGGATGCCGTCGCAGGCGGAGGCGATGACCGCGCAGCCCGCCTGCAGCGCTTCGAGCAGCGCCACCGACCCGCTCCCTTCCTCATGCGACGGCAGCACGAAAATGTCCGCCTGGCACAGGTAGGCGAGCGGATCGTCCACCCGGCCGGCGAGCACCGTCGAAGCCCCCAGCCCGAGCTGCGCCGCGAGGTCGCGATGCCGTTCGAGCAGCGTCCCTGGACCGACAAGGCAGGCGCGAAACGGCACGCCGGCGCCCTGCAGTTGGCCCAGACAGCGCAGCAGCCCGTCGAGCCCCTTGCGCGGGTCGTGGCGCGCGACCGTCATCACCAGCGGCGCCGCGGCCGGTGCAAGCGCGGCCAATGCCGCGGGCGGCGGGCTTTCCGCGTCGGGCCGGAAGGCCGCGACCGAGGCGTAGGGCAGCCGCCGGATCTCGACCGAGAGCCCTTCGGCTTCCATCAGCAGCCGCCGCACCGACTCGTAGTTGACCAGCACCAGGCGCGACCCGGCATAGCCGCGCCGTTCGCAGCGCCCGGCCAGGCCGCGGATCCATAGATACTCCGCCCGGTAGCGCAGGTGCTTCCAGAGACGCTCCGTCCGGGCCCGTCCGTGCGTGCCGGCGCCGCCGCTTCCCGCCGCCAGGCCGGCCAGCTTCCCCCGCCAGTCGTGCGCCAGCGTCGCATAGGCGCTCGCCACCGGCACCGCCGCCATGCCGCGCCGGCCGAGCGCCCGGCATGCCTTGACGCCGACGTAGCTCCACGGCCCGAAGCCGTGCACCAGGTGGCGGCCGCTCGCGCCGCGCAGCAGACGCAGGACCGCCGCCACCAGAAACGGGCTATGCGCCACCATGGTCGGATGACGCCGCGACGGCACCGGCGACGCGACCCGATGCACCACCCCATACTCCGTCTCCACCCGCCCCGCCCGCGGCGCGACACAAAAGATCTGCGGCGCATACCCGGCCGCCACCGCCGCCAACCCATGCGCCACCACGTACGACGAATGCCCACCCACCGCCGTCGAAGGGTCGCGCCCCGCCATGAAGATCAAGGCCATGCCGGCTCTGCTCTGGACGCACCTGTCGGCTGCCGCGCGGCGGCGGGCGCTACTTGAGGTGGAGGGCGGCGCGGCGGGCGCCTGGGGCGGCGGCGGCCGGCAGGGCCATGCGTATGGCGGGCGGCGGGGCCGGGGTGGCGTCGGATGGGGATGCTGGGGATGCTGGCGCCGCCGGCGCCATCGGCGCGGACTGGGTGGGGATGGACGGTGGCGGCGACGCCTGCGGTCCTTGTTGGGGGGGTGCGGCGGGTTCGCCGGCTCCGCCGCCGGCGGCTGGCGGTGCGTGGGCGGCGACGATCTCGCGCACGGCCGCCAGAAGCTCCGCGGGCTCGACGGGCTTGGTGACGTAGCGCTCGAAGCCGGCGGCCAGGGCGCGCTGCTGATCGCCGCCGCGGACGTGGGCGCTGACCGCGATGGCCGGCACGGCGCCGCCGCGATCGCGGCCCCGCCGCCGCAGCTGGCGCAGCAGGGCGTAGCCGTCGCCGCCGGGCATGGCGATGTCGCTGAGCAGGACGTCGGGCTGGAAGCCGTCGAACTGCGCCAGGGCGTCGGTGAGCGAGGCTGCCCTGGCGGTGGTGGCGCCGGCGGTGGTCAGGATCTCGCTGAGGATCTCGCGGGCGTCCGGCTCGTCGTCCACCACCAGGACCTTGACCCCGGCCAGCAGGTCGGGGCGCGGCAGCGCGGCCGGCTCCGGCGATCCTGCCGCCGCCGGCGCAGCTCCCGCCGGCCCCGCCGCAGCCGCCCGCGCCGGCTGGGCGGGCGACCCTGCCGCGGCGGGCGCGGCGGACGCATCGGTGGGGCGCGCCAGGGGCTCGGAAGGCTCGACGAACGCCGGCAGGGTGACGGTGAAGGTGGCGCCCAGGCCGGGGCCGGGGCTGCTGGCTTCGACGCGGCCGCCGTGCAGCTCGACGATGTGCTGGACGATGGCGAGGCCCACCCCCAGGCCGCCCTGGTCGCGGATGTCGCTGCTGTCGTCCTGGCGGAAGCGGTCGAAGACGTGGCGCAGGAACTGCGGGCTGATCCCCTTGCCGTCGTCGCGGACGGTGACATGGAAGGACTGCTCCCGGCGGCTCACCGACACTTCGATGTGGCCGCCGGTGGGGGTGAACTTGATGGCGTTCGAGAGCAGGTTGAGAGCCACCTGCTGCAGGCGGTCGGTGTCGCCGGCGATGGCCGACTGCGCGTCGACGCCGGGGTCGATGCGCACGCCGAGCGCCAGGCGCTTGGCGTCGGCCGACGGGCGCATGCCTTCGATGGCGGCTTCCACGGTGGCGAGCAGCGGGATCGGCAGCAGGTTGACGCGCAGCTTGCCGGCGTAGATGCGCGACACGTCGAGCAGGTCTTCGATCAGCTTGGTCTGGGCCAGCACGTTGCGCTCGATGACCGTCAGTCCGTGCTCCAGGCGCGCCGCGTCGGGCGGCGCGGCGCGCAGGATGCGCGTCCAGCCGACGATGGCGGTCAGCGGCGTGCGCAGCTCGTGCGACAGGGTGGTGAGGAATTCGTCCTTCAGCCGGTTTGCCTCGCGCGCTTCGAGCGACAGCAGGTTTTCGATGGCGATCGAGCCGATCTGCGCGACCTGCGTCAGGATGGCGCTGTCGTCGTCGCCGAACTCGCCTTCGGTGCGCCCCGCCAGGTGGACCCAGCCGACGTTGCGCCCATCGCGGCTGGTCAGCGGCGTCGCCAGCCAGCCCGACGTCTCCGCTCCGCAGCCGTCCATCAGCAGCCGCCAGCGCGGGTCGCCGGCGATCTCGCGCGGGGTGAGCAGCACCGGCCGCGACGTGTCGCCGATGCCGGCGGTGACCGCGCTGCCCTGCGCCGTCAGCACGGCGTATGCGTCGTCCTCGGGTGCCGCCAGCCCCAGCCCCGGCCCCGCCCCATCGGTGCCGGCCGCCGCCGTCGCGGTCGCGGCGGCGGTCACCGCGGCGCCGGGCGGCGCGGCGTACGGCGCCGGCGCGGTGGCCAGCGGCCGGTGCACCACCGTGTCGCCGCGCCCGAGGGTGGTGATGGTCGTGGCGCAGCGCGCGCCGACCAGGTCGCGCGCCGTTTCGGTGACCACCTCCAGAATCGTTTCCAGGGTGTTGGCCGAGTTGATCGCCAGGGAGGCCGCCGCCAGCTTCGCCAGCTGGTCGGCGCGGCGGCGCAGCGATTCGGCCTGGCGGCGGATCTGCTGCGCCTTGCGGAACAGGTCGACGAACACCGCCACCTTGGAGCGCAGCACTTCCGGCACGACCGGCGATACGATGTAGTCCACCGCGCCCAGCGAATAGCCGCGCGAGATGTGGACTTCGTCGCTGAACGCGGTGATGAAGATGATCGGCGTGCGCTCGGAGCTCTTGCGCTGCCGCACCAGCGAGGCGGTTTCGAACCCGTCCATGATCGGCATGTTGACGTCGAGCAGGATGACGGCGAACTCCTGCGCCAGCAGGCAGCGCAGGGCCTCCCGCCCGGAGCCGGCGGTGACCACCCCCTGTCCCGGCTCGGTCAGGATCGACTGGAGGGTGAGGCGGTTCTCGGCGCTGTCATCGACGACCAGGATGTCCACCGGGTCGCCATGCGGCATGACCAGCTCTGTCATCTCCCGTCTTCCTCCCGCACCGGTCCCGGCCGCGTGGCCGGCGCCTCCGCCCGCGGGCGGAGGCCCTTCCTTCACTGCCGTGGTTGCCACAGACTAGTGGCGAAACAGCCACCCACGCAAGACCGACAGCATGTACTCCGTGTCCACCGGCTTGGCCAGGTAGTCCCAGGCGCCGGCTTCCAGGGTCTTTTCGCGGTCGCCTTTCATCGCCTTGGCGGTCACGGCGACGATCGGTAGATCGCGGAAGCGCGGCGAGTGGCGGATGGCGCGGATCGTCTCGTAGCCGTCCATGTCGGGCATCATGATGTCCATCAGCACGATGTCGACGCTGGGTCCGCGCTCCAGAAGCGCGATCGCGTCGCGCCCGGTCTCCGCCGACAGCACCTCCATGTCGTAGCGTTCCAGGACGCTGGTCAGCGCGAAGATGTTGCGGATGTCGTCGTCGACGATCAGCACCCGCCGCCGGGCGAGGATGGCCGGCGTCTCGTAGATGTCTTCGATCATCCGCCGCCGCGTGGCGCCCATCTCGGTCATCGGCCGGTGCAGCAGCAGCGCCACCAGGTCGACCAGGGTTTCGGGCGACCGCACGTGGCGCAGCGCCGGCAGGTTGGACAGCTTGCGCAGCAACCGTTCGATGCGGCGCGTGGTGTGGCGCGGCGTGTACAGCAGGATCGGCGTGCGCCGCTCGTCGCACTGCCGCACCAGCTCTTCGAGCTGCGTCGTCTCGCCGGCCTCGCCGCCCTCGGGCACGGCGATGACGCAGGCGTAGCGGCGCTCCTCCAGGCGGCCCAGCGCCAGCTGCCCCGGTTCGGCGACGTAGACCTGGCCGGCGCTCCAGCTGAGCAGCTCCAGCACCGCCGGCGGCAGCGCGCCGCGGGTGCCGACGACCAGCAGGTCCTGCTCCGGCTGGTCGATGGCGCCGCGGATGGTCGAGAACGCCGCCTCCAGCGCGTCGCGGGTCTTGATCGGCTTGCTGAGCAAGCCGATGGCGCCCTCGCGCAGCCACCTGCCGTTGTCCTCCTCGGTGGTGATGACGTAGATCGGTATGTGGCGCGTCGCCAGATCGCTGCGCAGCCGCTCCAGCACCCGCCAGCCCTCGATGTCGGGCAGCGAGATGTCCAGGGTGATGGCGTGCGGGCGGCGCTCGCGCGCGATCGCCACGGCGTCGGCGCCGCGCCCCGCCAGGATGCCCTTGAAGCCCTGTTCGTGGGCGAGGTCGAGCAGGTAGCGGCCGAAGTTCTCGTCGTTGTCGACGATCAGCAGCAGGCGGTCGCCGGCCTCCACCTGCTCGCGGTCGTCGGCCAGGCGGATGATGACGCCGGCGTTTTCGGCTTCGGCCTGGCGCGCCGCCTGGCGTTCGGCTTCGCGCTCGGACATCCGCTCGGCCATCTCGTCGGCGGGCGACGCCGCCGCGCCGCCCTGGTGCGCGTCCGCCCCCTGGGCGCGCGGCTGTGCCGGGGCGGCGGCAGGCTTGGGCGCGACGTAGGTCTGCGGCAGGAAGAGGCTGAAGCGGCTGCCTTCTCCCGGCGCGCTCTGCAGGCGGATCTCGCCGCCCAGCAGGCGCGCGATCTCGCGGCTGATGGCCAGCCCCAGGCCGGTGCCGCCGTACTTGCGGCTGGTGCTGCCGTCGGCCTGCTGGAACGCCTCGAAGACGATCTGCTGCTTTTCGAGCGGGATGCCGATGCCGGTGTCGGTGACCGCGATCTCCAGCACCGATCGCGAGCGGTTGAGGATCTCGTGGTCGGGGCTCCAGCCGCTGGTGGCGCGCGCCAGCGACAGCACGACGCGCCCGGATTCGGTGAACTTGAAGGCGTTGGACAGCATGTTCTTGATCACCTGCTGCAGGCGCTTCGAATCGGTGACGAAGGCGCGCGGCAGGCGCGGGTCCAGCTCGATGTCGAACGCCAGGCCCTTGGCCTGGGCGACGTGGCGGAAGGTGCGATCGGTGTAGTCGGTGAGCTCCTTGAAGCGCACCTCGCCCACCTCGACGACGACGGTGCCGGATTCGATCTTCGACAGGTCCAGGATGTCGTTGATCAGGCGCAGCAGCTCGTTGCCCGCCGAGTGGATGGTCTTGGCGAACTCGGTCTCCTTGGGCGAGAGGTTGGCTTCCTGGTTGCGCGACAGCTGGTCGGACAGGATGAGCAGGCTGTTGAGCGGCGTGCGCAGCTCGTGCGACATGTTGGCCAGGAATTCCGACTTGTACTTGGAGGTCAGCGCCAGCTGCTTGGCTTTCTCTTCGAGCGCCTGGCGGGCCTGCTCGACCTCCTGGTTCTTGCGTTCGACTTCGGCGTTCTGCTCGACCAGCAGGCCGGCCTTCTCTTCCAGCTCCTGGTTGGTCTGCTGCAGCACCTGCTGCTGGCTCTGCAGCTCCTTGGCCAGCGACTGCGACTGGCGCAGCAGGTCCTCGGTGCGGGTGTTGGCCTGGATGGTGTTGAGCACGATGCCGATCGATTCCATCAGGTCGTCGAGAAACACCTGGTGGGTGGGGCTGAAGCTGTCGAACGAGGCCAGCTCCAGAACCGCCATGACCTGGCGCTCGAAGACGACCGGCAGCACGATCAGGTTGAGCGGCGCCGCGGCGCCCAGGCCGGAGGAGATCTGCGCGTAGTCGGCGGGGACGTTGCGCAGCACCATCTTCTTGTTTTCGACCGCGCACTGACCGATGAGCCCTTCGCCCAGGTCGAACTCGGACTTGCGCGGCGAGGTGGCAAAGCTTGCCAGCATGCGCAGCTTGGCCGATTCGGCGGCGCTGTTGTCGAGGGTGTAGAAGACCGCCTGCTGCGCCGAGACGACGGGAGCCAGCTCCGAGAGGATGAGGCGGCCGACGTTGAGCAGGTCGCGCTGGCCCTGCAACATGCGGCTGAACTTGGCGAGGTTGGTCTTGAGCCAGTCCTGCTCGCTGTTCTTGAGCGTCGTATCGCGCAGGTTGCGGATCATCTCGTTGATGGTGTCCTTGAGCGCCGCCACCTCGCCCTGCGCTTCGACCTTGATCGAACGCGTGAGGTCGCCCTTGGTCACCGCGGTGGCGACTTCGGCGATGGCGCGCACCTGCGTCGTCAGGTTGGCCGCCAGCTGGTTGACGTTGTCGGTCAGGTCCTTCCAGGTGCCGGCGGCGCCGGGGACGCTGGCCTGGCCGCCCAGCTTGCCCTGCACGCCCACTTCGCGCGCCACCGTGGTCACCTGGTCGGCGAAGGTCGCCAGGGTGGCGATCATGCCGTTGATGGTGTCGGCCAGCGCCGCGATCTCGCCCTTGGCGTCCAGGGTGAGGCTCTGCTGCAGGTCGCCGTTGGCCACCGCCGAGACGACCTTGGCGATGCCGCGCACCTGGCTGGTCAGGTTGCCGGCCATCGAGTTGACGTTGTCGGTCAGGTCCTTCCAGGTGCCGGAGACGCCGGGGACGCTGGCCTGACCGCCCAGCTTGCCTTCGGTGCCGACTTCGCGGGCGACGCGCGTCACCTCCGAGGCGAACGAGGAGAGCTGGTCGACCATCGTGTTGATGGTGTCCTTGAGCTGCAGAATTTCGCCCAGCACGTCGACGGTGATCTTTTTGGAAAGGTCGCCGTTGGCGACGGCGGTGGTGACGGCGGCGATGTTGCGCACCTGGGCGGTCAGGTTGCCGGCCATCGAGTTGACCGAATCGGTCAGGTCCTTCCAGGTGCCGGACACGCCTTCGACGCGCGCCTGGCCGCCCAGGCGGCCTTCGGTGCCGACTTCGCGGGCGACGCGCGTCACTTCGGAAGCGAAGGAGCGCAGCTGATCGACCATGGTGTTGATCGTGTCTTTGAGCTCCAGGATCTCGCCGCGCACGTCGACGGTGATCTTCTTGGCAAGGTCGCCGTTGGCGACGGCGGTGGTGACGGTGGCGATGTTGCGCACCTGGGCGGTCAGGTTGCCGGCCATCAGGTTGACGTTGTCGGTCAGGTCCTTCCAGGTGCCGGCGACGCCCTTGACCTTGGCCTGGCCGCCCAGCTTGCCTTCGGTGCCGACTTCGCGGGCGACGCGCGTCACCTCGGCGGCGAAGGACGACAGCTGGTCGACCATGGTGTTGACGGTGTTCTTGAGCTCCAGGATCTCGCCTTTGACGTCGACGGTGATCTTTTTGGAAAGGTCGCCGTTGGCCACCGCCTTGGTGACGTCGGCGATGTTGCGCACCTGACCGGTCAGGTTGCTGGCCATGAAGTTGACGTTGTCGGTCAGGTCCTTCCAGGTGCCGGCGACGCCTTTGACCTCGGCCTGGCCGCCCAGCTTGCCTTCGGTGCCGACTTCGCGGGCGACGCGCGTCACCTCCGAGGCGAAGGAGCGCAGCTGGTCGACCATGGTGTTGATGGTGTCTTTCAGTTCCAGGATTTCGCCGCGCACGTCGACGGTGATCTTCTTGGTCAAGTCGCCGGTGGCCACGGCCTTGGTGACGTCGGCGATGTTGCGCACCTGGTCGGTCAGGTTGTCGGCCATCAGGTTGACCGAATCGGTCAAGTCCTTCCAGGTGCCGGCGACGCCGCGCACCTCGGCCTGGCCGCCCAGCTTGCCTTCGGTGCCGACTTCGCGGGCGACGCGCGTCACCTCGGAGGCGAAGGAGCGCAGCTGATCGACCATGGTGTTGATGGTGTCTTTCAGCTCCAGGATCTCGCCGCGCACGTCGACGGTGATCTTCTTGGTCAGGTCGCCGTTGGCGACGGCGGTGGTGACGGCGGCGATGTTGCGCACCTGACCGGTCAGGTTGCCGGCCATCAGGTTGACCGAATCGGTCAAGTCCTTCCAGGTGCCGGCGACGCCGCGCACCTCGGCCTGGCCGCCCAGCTTGCCTTCGGTGCCGACTTCGCGGGCGACGCGCGTCACTTCGGCGGCGAAGGACGACAGCTGGTCGACCATGGTGTTGACGGTGTTCTTCAGTTCCAGGATCTCACCGCGCACGTCGACGGTGATCTTCTTGGTCAAGTCGCCGTTGGCGACGGCGGTGGTGACGGCAGCGATGTTGCGCACCTGACCGGTCAGGTTGCTGGCCATGAAGTTGACGTTGTCGGTCAGGTCTTTCCAGGTGCCGCCGACGCCCTGCACGTACGCCTGGCCGCCCAGCTTGCCTTCGGTGCCGACCTCGCGGGCGACGCGCGTCACCTCCGAGGCGAAGGAGCGCAGCTGGTCGACCATGGTGTTGATCGTGTCCTTCAGTTCCAGGATTTCGCCGCGCACGTCGACGGTGATCTTCTTGGTCAGGTCGCCGTTGGCGACGGCGGTGGTGACGGCGGCGATGTTGCGCACCTGCGCGGTGAGGTTGCCGGCCATCAGGTTGACCGAATCGGTCAGGTCCTTCCAGGTGCCGGCGACGCCCTTGACCTTGGCCTGGCCGCCCAGCTTGCCTTCGGTGCCGACTTCGCGGGCGACGCGCGTCACTTCCGATGCGAAGGACGCCAGCTGGTCGACCATGGTGTTGACCGTCTTGGCGGTGCGCAGGAACTGCCCTTCGAGCGGCCGGCCGTCGGCGGTCTCCAGGCCCATGGTCTGCGACAGATCGCCCTTGGCCACGGCGCCGATGACGCGCGCCGTTTCGCGCGTGGGGTGCACCAGGTCGCTGATCAGGTTGTTGACCGACTCGACCGAGGCCTGCCAGGCGCCGCTCACGTCGCCCAGCGACGCGCGCTGGGAGATCTTGCCCTCGGTGCCGACCACCCGGCTCAGCCGTTCCAGCTCCTTGGCCATCCGCTGGTTGACTTCGACCACCTCGTTGAAGGTGTCGGCGATCTTGCCGTCGATGCCGGTCCAGTCCTCGGGCAGCCGCACCGTGAAGTCGCCGCGCTTGAAGTGGGTGAGGGCGGCCAGCAGGCGCCGGCGGTCGAAGCCGCTGGCGGGCTCGGCGCGCTGCTGGCGCGCCACGCGGCGCAGGGCCTGCTTACGGATCGCCGGCGTGCCGCGGGAGGGAGTGGGACTCAGGGTGTCGGTTGTCATTCAGCTCCTCTTCGGCGAACCTGGTAAGAAATGCCAAATGTGCCTGCCCGCCTTGGCAGTTTCGCCAAGGCGGGGATGTCCGTCGGCCAGACTCAAGGGGTGCGCGCACCGGCGCGCGCCACGGTGACGATCCTACGCTGCCCTGAGGGCCTGATCTCCTGGTTCAAGCATGAGAAACGACCGTGGGCAACTGCAAAAACTTTGCCTGGAGAGGTGTGGTTCCCGCCCGCGGGCTTCCGGCCGGGAAGGAGGGGGAGGAAGCGGTTGAAGAAGGGGGAAGGGGAGGGGGGGAGGGAAGGAGGAAGTGAGGGCGGGAGGGGAGAGGTGGAAGGGGGGCAGGTGGGGACCGGGAGGGGAGGGGACGGGGGAGGCGGGAGGGAGGCGAGAAGGGCGCCGCGGCGGATAGGGACCTTACTTGGTCAGGCGCGCCACCAGCGCGCGCAGGGCTGCCTGCGCTTCGGGATGGAACCAGGCGTCCACCACCTGGTCGATCTCGTCGCTCCCCTTGGTTTCAGCATTGGCGCCGGCCACGGTGGGAGCGATCAGCGCGATCAGGTCGGCGCGGGCGTCGCGCCGCGTGCTGCTCATGGCGAAGGGCGGCAGGGCCAGCTGTTCTTCGCACCAGGCGACGGCGCGGTCCACCACCTGGTCGGCCGGCACCACCTGGTCCACCAGGCCGGCGGCGAGCGCTTCGGCGGGCGCGAGCAGCAGGCCGCCCACCGCCAGCCGCGACGCCTGCGCGGGCCCCACCAGGTGGCGCAGCACGCGATGCACCGTCGGCGGCAGGTGCAGGCCGATGCGCACCTCGTTGAGGCCGATCTTGAACGGCCCGTCCGCCGCGAAACGCCGGTCCGCACACAGCGCGATGACGGTGCCGCCGGCCGGCGCGTGGCCGGTGATCGCCGCCGCGATGGGGATGGGCGACGCGGCCAGGGTGTAAAGCAGGCCGAAGAGCCCGCGCCAGGCGTCGGCGATCGCCGCGCGGTCCAGAGGCAGCAGCTCCGGCACGTCCAGGCCGCCCGAAAACATCCCCGGCGCGCCGGCGATGACCACCGCCCGCGCTCCCGCCTCCGGCGCCGCCGCCACCGCCTGGTCCAGCGCCGCCACCAGCCCGCGGCTGAGCGCGTTGGCCGGCGGCCGCGCCAGCCGCAGCTGGCGCACGGCGCCGTGATCGACAATTTCGATCATCGGCCTGGGCGCTCAGCCGTGCGGCGCGCAGTGGGCGGTCGCAAAGTTCATCGTCAGAGTATAGAGGAATCGATTCTGGTGGGCGGGGCCGCGCACCGGCGCCGCGGCTCTATTCGGTGCGCAGCGCCACCATCGGGTCGACCGAGGCGGCGCGGCGGGCGGGCAGGAAGGCTGCGAAGAGGCCGCATCCGAGCAGGGTCAGCGAGGCGATGGTGAGAATCGCCGGATCGAACGAGCGCACGCCGAACAGCTGGCTGGCCAGGGCGTGGCCGGCGGCCAGGGCGGCCGGCACGCCGATCGCCAGACCGAAGGCGATCGGCACCATGGCGCCGCGCAGAACCAGCAGGATGACGCCGCCGCGGTCCGCTCCCAGGGCGATGCGCAAGCCCATCTCGCGCGTGCGGCGCACCACGGTGTAGGAGGCGACGCCGTACAGGCCGGTGCAGGCGAGCACCAGCGCCAGCACGCTGTAGAGCATGGTCAGCCGCGCGATCAGGCGCTCGTTGTTGAAGTAGCTGCTGACTTCTTCGTCGAGGCTGCGCATCTGGATGACCGTCGAGCCGGGGTCGAGGTCGGACAGGATGCGCCGCACCGTGGCCTGCAGGTTGCGCGGCTGGCCGGCGAGGCGCAGCTGCAGGCTGTGCACGTCGTTGGAGCGTCGCTGGGTGCTGCTCTCGAACGAGTCGGGGTAGGTGACGTCCTGCAGCAGCGGCAGGAAGAGGGTGGGGAAGGCGGGGCCGCGGGCGTCGACGTACTTGGCGTCTTCGACCACGCCGACGATCTCGTAGTCGAGGCCGTGGCCGGGGCTGCCGAAGCCGAGGTGCCTGCCGAGCGGGTCCTGGTGCGGGAAGTAGCGGTTGACGAAGGTCTGGTTGACCACCGCCACGCGGCGCGCCGTGGGCGTGTCCTGCTCGCCCAGGGCGCGGCCGCGCAGGATGCGCGAACCGACGGTCTCGAAGAAGTGCGGGCTCACCCGGTCGAGCGACGGCGAGCGCAGCTCCCCCACGGGCTGCCCGTCGACGCTGGTGGGGATGGCCCAGTTGAGGTGCTCCATCGGGCCGTACAGCGACAGGCTGGCGCTGGCCACGCCGGGGATCTGCGCCAGCCGGCGCATCAGCTCGGGATAGAAGGCGGCCAGCTGGCTGGGGGTGGCGCCGGCCATCGCCAGGTCCACCTGTGCCATCACCCGTCCCTGGGTCTGGAAGCCGAACCGCTGCTCCTCCAGGCGCCGCAGGCTCTCGCTGAGCAGCCCGGCGCCGGCGAGCAGCACCAGCGACAGGGCGGCCTGGACGATGACCAGCACGCGCTGCGGCCGCGCCTCCCGCCCGCGGGTGCCGCGCCCGGCGCCGCGCAGCGGCTCCGCCGGGTGGGTGCGCGAGGCGATGAGCGCCGGCGCGACGCTGAACAGCACGCCGGTGACCAGGCAGAGGAGGGCGGTGAACGCCAACGCCGGCGCCGACGGATTGGGGTCGATCGGCACGAAGCTGGCGTCGCGGAAGGCCAGCGCCAGGATGGCCCGCGCGCCGCCGAAGGCGAGCGCCAGTCCGGCGATGCCGCCGAACGCCGCCAGCAGCACGCCTTCGGTGACGGTCTGCCGGATCAGGCGCCCGCGCGCCGCGCCCAGCGCCATGCGCACGGCGATCTGCAGGCGGCCGGCGGTGCCGCGCGCCAGCAGCAGGTTGGCGATGTTGGCGCAGGCGATGACCAGCAGCAGGCCCGAGATCACCATCAGCAGGCGCAGCCCGTTCTGATAGTCCGCGAGCCCGCTCTTCAGGCCGCCGCCGGCGGGGAGGATCGTCAGGTGCATCTTGGCGAGCCGGGTGCGGTCGCGATCGCTGAGCCACGGCTGCGCCGTCAGGTAGTGGCGCACCTCCGCGTTCACCCGCGCCTCGAGCGCCGCGGCATGCGCGCCGTGGCGCAGGCGGCCGACGGCGTAGAGCCAGAACGTGTCGTCGCGCGCCCAGAGCGGCGCTCCCGGATGCAGCAGCGGCTCCGCCGCCAGCGGCAGCCAGAAGTCGGGCGGGTCGGAGCGCACCGTCTCGCCGAAAAACCCTGGCGGCGCGATGCCGACGACGGTCACCGGCACGCCGGCGAACACCAGGGTGGTGCCCAGGACCGCCGGGTCGAGGGCGTAGAGGTCGTGCCAGGTGTGGTAGCTCATCACCGCCGCCGGGGCGGCGCCCGGACGGTCGTCGGCGGCGGTGAGCGCGCGCCCGGCAAGGGCGCCGACGCCGAGCAGGTGAAAGTAGTTGTCCGACACCAGCTCGACACGCCTGGGGTCGGCGGCGGCGGCCGAGCCGGCGCGCCGCACGCTCACCGTTTCGACGGTGGCCTGGAAGGCCGCAAGGTCGGCCAGCTCCGGCGTGTTGTCGCGGATCTGCCGGAAGAGCGGCAGGGTGTACTCGGTGAAGTCTTCGAAGACGCCGGACAGCACGCAGCAGGCCATGCCGTCGCCCAGGCTGACCAGGCTGCCGGGGTCGGCAACCGGCAGGTTGCGCAGCATGACCGCGTTGATCAGGGTGAAGATCGCGGTGTTGGCACCGATGCCGAGCGCCAGGGTCAAGATCGCCGCCACGGTGAAGCCGCGCCCCTGGCGCAGCTGCCTCATGCCATACCGCAGGTCCTGCCCCAGCCCATCGAGCCAGGCCGCTGCTGGACTCTTCGCGCTCATCGCCATCCTCCTGGCGCGCCCCGCGCCGCGCCGCCGCCGCCGCCGCCGCACAGCTGTCTGCCATCACCAGTACCGGTCGCAGGCAGCGCAGGTTTCAGTACCGCGCCACGGCGGGTCAGTTTACCCGGCCACCGGCGCGAAATACCTCTCTCGCCACACTTAGAGCAGGAGACCGCCGGGAGGTCCCACGCCGGGCCTGATGCGCGAGCGGTGGCGGGGGACGGCACATGGGCGGTGGGGACATCCTGGTTCTGACGGGCGACGAAGTGCGGGATCTGCTGGCCGGGCGGGAAGGCGACGTGCTGGCGGCGGTGCGCGCCGCCTACCTGGCGCATGCCGCCGGAGCGAGCGCGCTGCCGCATTCGCTGTTCCTGCGGTTTCCGGGCCGCAGCGCCGAGCGGATCATCGCCTTGCCGGCCTTTCTGGGCGGCGGCTTCGACGTGGCCGGCATCAAGTGGATCTCCTCGTTCCCCGGCAACCTCGAGCTCGGCCTGCCCCGGGCGTCGGCGATCCTGGTGCTCAACTCGTCGGCGACCGGGCGCCCGGAGGCGATCCTGGAAGGTTCGCTGATCAGTGCGGCGCGCACCGCGGCGAGCGCCGCGGTGGCGGCGCGCGAGCTGACCGGCGGCGTGGCGCCGGAGAGCGCCGGCCTGATCGGCACCGGCCCGATCAACCTGGAGGTCGCCCGCTACCTGCGGGCGGCGCTGCCCGGCTTGGGCAGGTTCGTGCTCTACGACCTGGACGCCGCCCGCGCCGCCAAGGCTGCGGCGACGCTCGCCAGGACCCTGGGCGTCGAGGCGAGCGTCGCCGGCAGCCTGGAGGCGGTGCTGGCCGGTTGCTCGCTGGTGTCGTTCGCCACCACGGCAGGCACGCCGCACGTCGACGACCTGTCCCGCTGTCCGCCCGGCGCCGCCATCCTGCACGTCTCGCTGCGGGACCTGGCGCCGCAGGCCATCCTGCGCTGCGACAACGTGGTCGACGACGTGGATCACGTGTGCCGCGCGCAGACCTCGGTGCACCTGGCGGAGATCCAGTCGGGCTCGCGCTCGTTCATCCGCTGCACCCTGGCCGACGTCCTGTCCGGTGCGGCGCCGCCGCGGCGCGACGGCAGCTCCATCGCGGTGTTCAGCCCGTTCGGCCTGGGAGTGCTGGACCTGGCGGTCGGTGGGCAGGTGCGCGACCAGGCGCTGGCAGCCGGCCGGGGGCGCACGATCCCCTCCTTCCAGCCGACCGCCGATCCGGACTGAGAGCGGGCGGGCAGCAGCGTTGCCGCCAGACGAGCGTCCAATTTTGTTGGTAGTATTTAGATACTCGAACAAACGGAAAGCGCACATGCGCTATCGTGTCTCTATCGTTGCACAATTGCGCACTTCTATGGGCGAAGGCATGTTGTACCCGCCGGGGCCCGCAGGCCCATGGCCTACCGGGTCGAGGAAGATGCCATGAGTCGACAGAAGGGCGCCGCGGGCGTCCAACATACGGGAGTGTTGTCAGCCATCGGCGGCACTCCGCTGGTGCGGCTCGATCGGCTCTTCCCGGATGCAGGCTTCGACCTGTACGCCAAGCTAGAGGCGCTCAACCCCGGCGGCAGCTCCAAGGACCGGCCGGCGCTGGCCATTCTGGACGGCGGCCTGCGCTCGGGCGCCATCGACGGCGCGAGCGTCATCGTCGAATCGAGCTCAGGCAACATGGGCATCGGCCTGGCGCAGACGTGTCGCTATCACGGCTTGCGCTTCATCTGCGTGGTCGACATCAAGGCGTCGCCGCTCAATCTCAAGATCATGGAGGCGTACGGTGCCGAGCTGGTGCAGGTCACCGAGCCGGACCCGGTGTCGGGCGAGTGGCTGCAGGCGCGCATCAACCGTGTCCAGCAGCTGGTGCGCGAGATCCCCAATGCCTTCTGGCCCAACCAGTACGCCAACCGCGACAATTCCGCATCGCACTACCGCACGACCATCGAAGAGCTGGTCTGGGCGTTGGAGGGCAAGCTCGACGTGCTGTTCGTGGCGACCAGCACCTGCGGCACCATCCGCGGCTGCTGCGAATATGTGCGCGAGCACAGGTTGCCGACGCGGGTGGTCGCGGTGGACGCGGCGGGCAGCCTGATTTTTGGCGGCGTACCCCGCCCGCGCATGATCCCCGGCCTGGGCGCCGGCATCCGGCCGCCGCTCTGCGACCCGGCGCTGATCGACCAGGTGGTGCACGTCACCGACGGCGAGTGTGTCGCCGGCTGCCGCCTGCTGGTGGCGCGCGAGGCGATCCTGGCCGGCGGCTCCTCGGGTGGAGTGGTGGCGGCGGTGGCGCGGCTGCGCGACTCGGTGCCGCCTGGCGCCAACTGCGCGGTGATCCTGCCGGACCGCGGCGAGCGCTATCTGGACACGGTGTACGACGACGATTGGGTGACGCTGCACGTCGGCGCTCTGGATCAGCTGCCGGATCTGGGCGCCACCGATGCCTCCGCCCCCTCCGACCCTCCCGGATTGGCGGGTGCGGCGGCGCCGGATCGCGCCGTGGCAATGCCGGTTCGCGCCGGCAGTATCTAGACGGCCGGCTGCTCGGCTCCGGCCTGGCTGCAGACGGCGCGCGCGCCGCCCTGGTTCATCTCCGTTCCAGACATTTCATTTCAGTTAGGTCACCTGCCCTGGGTATGACGGGCTGGCGCCGCTGAAGCGGCGGCGGCAGGTACGCCGCCGGGTCGATCGGCCGTCACGGCCAAATCGCGGGCGGGCGCGACGTCGGGCAGGCTGCAGACCCGTGCCGGTGGTCTCCGGTTACGCATCGCCGTAACGTCACCGTGCTGCCACAGGGTGTCCCGCCTTGGGATATGTGTGACACTACACAATCAGAGCGACTTTGATACGAAAATATCACCAGATGGAATCATAAATGTCATTCGATTCCACAGGAAGTTGGTACACCTTTAACCAATTGCCTGAAATTGTGGCGCAAAATGCGCCGGGTACTGGCGGCCTGGGGTGACGCCTGTGCCGCCAAGATCCGAACGGCAGAGCCCAGCCGGCGAGCAGCCCTCCCTCGAGCGCTACGACGGCACCGAGATCGCCATCATCGGCATGGCCTGCCGGTTGCCCGGCGCCAACGACATCGAGCAGTTCTGGCACAACCTGTGCCGCGGCGTCGAGGCGCTGGTTCAGTTGAGCGACCAGGACCTGGCGGCCGCCGGCGTCCCGGCCGCGGTGGCGCACGGTGCGAACTACGTCCGCAGCGTGCCGGTGCTCGACCAGGTCGAGATGTTCGACGCCGGTTTCTTCGGCTATACGCCGCTGGAAGCCCGGCTCATGGACCCGCAGCACCGGCTGTTCCTGGAGTGCGCCTGGGAGGCCTTCGAGCGCGCCGGCTACGACCCGCAGCGCTGCGGCGGGCGGGCGGGGGTGTTCACCGGCGCCAAGACCAACACCTACCTGTTCAGCTTGTTCTCCGATCGCGAGCTGTTCGGCTCGCTCGACAGCTTCCAGATCGCCCTGGGCGGCGACCTGGCGGCGATGGCGACGCGGGTTTCCTACAAGCTCGATTTGCGCGGCCCCAGCTACGCCCTGCACACCGCCTGCTCGACCTCCCTGGTGGCGATCCACCTGGCCTGCCAGAGCCTGCTGCTGGGCGAGTGCCGGGTGGCGCTGGCCGGCGGCGCGGCGATCAACGTGCCGCACCGCCGCGGTTACCCGTATCAAAAGGGCGGCATCCTGTCGCCGGACGGCAGCTGCCGCACCTTCGACGCGCGCGCGGCGGGCAGCAACTTCGGCAACGGCGTCGGCGCGGTCCTGCTCAAGCGGCTGGAAGACGCCCTGGCCGACGGCGATCACATCCACGCCCTGATCCGCGGCTCGGCCACCAACAACGACGGCGCCGCCAAGGCGAGCTACACCGCTCCCGGCGTCGAGGGCCAGACCGAGGTGCTGCTGGAAGCCATGGCCAGCGCCGGCATCGAGGCATCCAGCCTTTCCTATATCGAAGCGCACGGCACCGCCACCGAGTTGGGCGACGCCATCGAAATGCTGGCGCTTGCCAACGCTTTCAAGGCTGCCGGTTGGGGGCGCGCCGGCGACGGGAGCGCGCCGGCGCGCTGTGCGATCGGTTCGGTCAAGACCAACCTGGGCCACCTGGAAACCGCCGCCGGCGTCGCCGGCGTGATCAAGACCGCGCTGGCGCTGGAGCACCGGCAGATCCCGGCAAGCCTGCACTTCGAGCACCCCAACCCGCGCATCGACTTTGCCAGCAGCCCCTTCTACGTCAACACCCAGCTGGCCGACTGGCCCGCCGGAGCGGCGCCGCGGCGGGCCGGCGTCAGCTCCTTCGGCATCGGCAGCACCAACGCCCACGCCATCCTCGAAGAAGCTCCCGCGCCCCTGCCGCCGGCGCCCTGCCGCCCGGGGCAGCTGCTGGTCCTGTCGGCCCGCACCGCCGGCGCCCTCGACGTCGCCAGCGCCAACCTGGCTCGCTACCTGGAGGCGCAGCCCGACCTGGACGGGCCGGCGCTGGCCGACGTCGCCTACACGCTGAGCGTCGGGCGCCGGGAATTCGCCCACCGGCGCGCGCTGGTCTGCGCCGGCGCCGCCCGCGACGCGGCGGCGGCGCTCGCCGCGCTCGACCCGGCGCAGGTTCTCAGCCACGTACGCGAAGGCGAGCCGCGGGCCGTCGCCTTCCTGCTGCCAGGTCTGGGAGAGCACTACGCCGGGATGGCGCGCGGGCTGTATGACGGGGATGACGGGGATGGCGGCGAGCCCGTGTTTCGCGCTGCGCTCGACCGATGCGCGCAGCAGCTGCAGCCGCTGCTCGGGCTGGACATACGCCAGGCGCTGTTCCCGCCGGCTGGCGCGGGCGGCTCCGCGGCGGGGGCGGGCGGGTTCGATCTGCGGCGGATGGTGGGGCGCGGTGAGGGGGCGCCGGCGGCAGGGGAGCCGGTTGCGGACGTGCCGCTGGACCTGCCCCTGCCGCTGGACCAGACGCAGGTGGCGCAGCCGGCGCTGTTCGCCGTCGAGTATGCGCTGGCGCAGCTATGGATCGCGTGGGGTATCCAGCCGCGGGCACTGGTTGGCTACAGCTTGGGCGAATACGTGGCGGCCTGCCTGGCGGGCGTGCTGGCGCTGCCTGACGCGCTGCGCCTGGTGGCCGGGCGGGCGCGGCTCATCGCCGAGCTGCCGCCCGGCGGCATGCTCGCCGTGGCGCTGGACCAAGGCGAGCTGGCGCCGCTGCTGACCCGGCACGGCCTGTCGCTGGCGGCGGTCAATGGACCGGGCGGCTGCGTGGCGGCAGGCGGCCCGGCGGCGATCGAAGGCTTGGCGCAGGAGCTGGCCGGACGGGGCGTGGCCTGCCGGCGGCTGCCCACGACCCACCCCTTCCATGCCGCCGAGCTGGCGCCGCTCGCCGCACCGTTGACCGACCTGGCGCGCTCGCTGCCGCTGGCGGCGCCGCGCATCCCCTACCTGTCGAACGTCACCGGCACCTGGATCACGGCGCAGCAGGCGACCGATCCGGGCTATTGGGCGCAGCACATGTGCCAGCCGGTGCGCTTCGGCGATGCGGTGGGACGGCTGCTCGCCGAAGGCCGCTGGTGTCTGCTCGAAGTCGGGCCCGGCCAGGGGCTGGGCTCGTTCGTGCGCCAGCATCCGGCGTGCGACGACGCCGCGGCGCAGGCCGTCTTTGCCTCCCTCGGCAACGCCAACAGCCGCGAAGCCGACCGGCAGGTGCTGCTGCGCACCCTGGGCAAGCTGTGGCTGAGCGGCCAGCCGGTCGCCTGGCCCGCCTATTGGAAGCCGGAAGCGCGCCGCCGCCGGCCCTTGCCGACCTATCCCTTCGAGCGCCAACGCTATTGGGTGGACCCGCCGCGCGCCGATTGGGGGGCCGGAGCGGCGCCCGGCGCCGGTGTGGCCGGTGCAGCGCCAGGCGCGGCCGTGAGCGTGCCGCCGGCGGCCCAGGCGCAGGACCAGCCCGCCGGGTTGCGGGTCACGCTCGACAAGCAACCCGACCCGGCCGACTGGCTCTATCAGCCCGTCTGGCGGCAGACGCCATCCCTGGCGGGCGATCCGCCGCAAGCCCAGGCCGCCGTGTGGCTCGTCCTGGGCGGGAGTGCAGGCAGCGCTGCGCTTGACGATTCGGGCGGCGATGGGGTCCTTGCGGTCGCCATTGCCGCCCGGTTGAGCGAGGCTGGGTACCCCTTCCTGGTGGTGTCGGCGGCGCCGGCAGGGACGGCGGCCGGCGCGGCGGCGCCCACACCGCATCCAGCGGCATCCGGTGCGGCACCTGGCGGGGCGGTGTTGCCGCCGGCCGGGGCGACGGCTGACGCGATCGCCGCTGGCAGGTGGGCGATCGACCCGGCGGATCCGGCGCACTACGACGCGTTGCTGGCCGTCGCCGAGCGCCTTGCCGCGGCGGCGGGCGGCGCGGCTTCCGGCGGCGGCGTGATGCCGCTCAACGTTCTCCACCTATGGAACGCCGGCGCGGCGCCTGCCGGAGCGGACAGCCACGACCGCCTGCAAGATGTGGGCTTTTTCAGCCTGCTGTTTCTTGCCCAGGCGCTGGGCCGGCGGCGGAACGGCGCGCCGGCGCGCATCGTGGTGGTCTCGACGGAGCTGCAGCGCGTGGAGGACGGCGATCGGGTGGTGCCGGACAAGGCGCCGCTGCTGGGGCCGTGCCGGGTGATCCCCCAGGAGATCGCCGGGGTGCGCTGCCGCAGCGTGGACCTGGCACCGGCCGCCCTGGCCGACGCCGCGGCGCTGGGCGAGCTTGCCGGCCGCCTGGTGCAGGAAGCGGTCGACTGCGCCGCCCCCGACGCCGCAACGGTGGTGGCCTACCGCGGCGGCGTCCGCTGGCTGCAGGACTTTGCCGCCGTCCGGCCGGCGGCGCCCGCGGCGACCCCGATCCCGGATGCACCTGGTCGAGCGGCAGGCGGCGGCGTCGCGATTCGGCTGCGGGAGCGGGGTGTGTACCTGCTCACCGGCGGCTTGGGCGGAATCGGGCTGGCGATGGCGGAGCACCTGGCCGGGACGGTGGGGGCGCGGCTGGTGCTGACGGGCAGGTCGCCGGTGCCGCCGCGCGAGGAGTGGGACGGCTGGCTGGCGGCGCACCCGGCGGAGGATCGGGTCAGCGGCCGGCTGGTGCGGCTGCGGCGCCTGGAGGAGCTGGGGGCGGAGGTGATGGCGGTCGCGGCGGACGCGGCCGACCTCGAGCAGATGCGGGCGGTGGTGGCGGCGGCGCGGCGGCGGTTTGGAGCGATTCATGGGGTGATCCATCTGGCGGGCATTCCCGGCGGCGGGATCGTGCAGCTGAAGACGCGCGCGGCGGCGGCGCGGATCATGGCTCCCAAGGTGGCGGGGGCGCGGGTGCTGGAGGCGCTGTTCGGGCGGCCGGGGGAGCTTGATTTCCTGGCGCTCTTTTCGTCGATCGCGGCGCAGCTGGGGGAGTTCGGCCAGGCCGATTATTGCGGCGCCAACGCGTACCTCGACGGCGTGGCGCAGCGCAACGCGGCGCGCGGCTGGCCGGTGACGGTGACGGTCGACTCGGATATCTGGCGTGAAGTCGGGCTGGCGGTGACGACGGAGGTGCCGGCGCACCTGCGCGGGTGGCGCCAGGAGATGCTGGCGCAGGCGCTGGCGCCGGCGGAGGGGGCCGACGCATTTTTCCGCGCGCTCGGCTGCGGGGTGCCGCAGGTGGTGATCTCGGCACAGCCGCTTGCGGCGCGCATCGCGCTCGGCCGGTCGTGGACGGCCGAAAGCTTCCTTGCCCAATTCGCGCGCGGCGCGGCCGCGGCTCCGGCGGCGATGGCGGGTGCGCCGGCGCCGGCGCTGGTTCCAGGCGGCGCGGCGGCGGAGCCAGCTTCCATATCGGCCGCGGGCGGTCCGGCAGGTGGTCCGGCGCCGGTGGCGCGGCGGGTGCTGGGCACCGCGTTCGCGGGCGCCGGCTCGGACCGCGAGCGGCGCGTCGCGGCGATCTGGCAGCGGTTGCTGGGGCTCGAGCAGGTCGGGGTACACGACAACTTCTTTGACCTGGGCGGCAACTCGCTGATCGGCTTGCAGGTGGTGTCCGAGATCGGCCGCGAGCTCGGTATCCAGGTGGCGCCGGTGACGCTCTTCGAATCCCCGACGGTGGCGGGTCTTGCCCGCCACCTGGCGCGCGAGGCCGGCGACATGGGCGACGGCGCGGAGGATGTCCTGGGGACCTCCGCGGCGGCGGTTGCGGCCGTGGTCGCGGAGCGTCGGCGGCGGCTGCGGGCGGGGGAGGGCGAGGCGGCGCGCGGCGGCCATGACATCGCCATCCTCGGGATGAGCGGACGGTTTCCCGGCGCGCCGAGCGTCGAGGACCTCTGGCGCAACCTGCGCGCGGGCGTCGAATCGGTGGTGTTTTTCAGCGACCAGGAGCTGGCCGCGGCCGGTGTCAGTTCGGCGCTCGCGGCCGATCCGCGGTACGTGCGGGCGGGGTCGGTGCTGGACGGCATCGATCTTTTCGACGCCGGGCTGTTCGGCTTCTCGCCGCGCGAGGCGGAGGTGACCGACCCGCAGCATCGCGTCTTCCTGGAGTGCGCCTGGGAGGTGCTGGAGCGCGCCGGCTACGACCCCGCGACCTATCCCGGCGCGATCGGCGTCTTTGCCGGCTCCAACCTGAGCACCTACCTGCTCGGCATGCACGCCGATCCGCAGGTGCGCGGCGCGGTCAACATGCTGCAGGCGATCCTGGGCAACGACAAGGACTCGCTCACCACGACCGTCTCCTACAAGCTCAACCTGCGCGGTCCCAGCGTCGCGGTGCAGACGTTCTGTTCGACCTCCCTGGTCGCCGTGCACATGGCCTGCCGCAGCCTGCGCGGCGGCGAGTGCGACATGGCGCTCGCCGGCGGCGTGCGCATCGTCACGCCCGATCGGCAGGGATATCTGTACGAGCAGGGCGGCATGGCGCCGGCCGACGGCCACACGCGTTCGTTCGACGCGCGGGCGGACGGCAGCGTGCTGGGCCACGGCGCCGGCATCGTCTGTCTCAAGCGGCTGGCCGACGCGCTGGCCGACGGCGATCCGGTGATCGCGGTGATCAAGGGCTCGGCGATCAACAACGACGGCGCGGTCAAGGCGGGCTACACGGCGCCGAGCGTCGAGGGCCAGGCCGAGGCGATCGCCGCCGCCTTCGAGGACGCCGGCGTCGACCCCGCCAGCGTCGGCTACGTCGAGGCCCACGGCAGCGCCACCGCGCTGGGCGATCCGATCGAGATCGCGGCGCTGACCAGGGCCTTTCGGCCTGCCGCCCCGCCGGCGGCCGGCTGCCCGATCGGCTCGGTCAAGTCCAACCTGGGGCACCTGGACCGCGCCGCCGGCGTCACCGGCCTGATCAAGACCGCGCTGGCGCTGGCGCACGGCGAGATCCCGCCCAGCCTCAACTTTGCCGCGCCCAACCCGCAGATCGACTTTGCCGCGACGCCGTTCTTCGTCAACACCGAGCTGCGCCCCTGGCCCCGCGGCGCGGCGCCGCGGCGGGCGGCCGTCAACTCGCTGGGCATGGGCGGCACCAACGTCCACCTGGTCGTCGAAGAGGCGCCACCGCCGGCCCCGGCCGCCCCCGGCCGCCCCTGGCAGCTGCTGGTGCTCTCGGCCAAGACGCCTGGCGCCCTGGCGGCGGCGACCGACAACCTGCGCCACTGGCTGGACGCCCATCCGGCGCTGGGCGCCGCCGGCCTGGCGGACGCCGCCTTCACCCTGCAGGTGGGGCGCCGCGCCCTCGGCCGCCGCCGCGTCCTGGTGTGCAGCGACGCCGCCGACGCGGCGCAGGCGCTGGCCGCCGGCGAGCCGGGGCGCCTGCTGAGCGCCGACTGCGACGACCGGACCCGTTCCGTGGTCTTCGCCTTCGCCGGCCTCGGCGGCCAATACGTCGACATGGGCCGCGGTCTCTACGACGGCGAGCCCACCTTCCGCGCCGTGGTCGATGCCTGCGCCGAAATGCTGGTGCCCATCCTGGGCCGCGACCTGCGCCCGCTGCTCTATCCGCCTCGCCCGGCCGGCAGTGCCGCGGACGCATCCGGCGCCATCGACCGAAGCAACGGCGGTCTGGGTGCCGGCACGCCGCCCGCGGGCAGCGGTGGAGCTGGCAACGGTGTGGTAGCTGGCAACGGTTCAGCTGGCAATGTGCAAACTGGTCGCAGCGCAACGGCCGGCGCCACGGCGGCGGCGCCGATCGATCTGCGCCGGATGCTGGGCCGCAGCGGGGCGGCGGCAAACAGCGGTGCGGGCGGGGCGGCGGGCGCGACCGCAGGTGGCGATTCCGCCGGCTGGCTCGAAGATACGCGCCTGGTGCAGCCGGCGCTGTTCGTCGTCGAGTACGCGCTGGCGCGGCTGTACATGGAGTGGGGCATCCGGCCGCAGGCGGTGGTGGGCTACAGCCTGGGCGAGTACGTGGCCGCCTGCGTCGCGGGCGTGCTGTCGCTGCCCGACGCGCTCAAGCTGGTGGCCGGGCGGGCGCGGCTGATCGCAGAGCTGCCGGCGGGCGCGATGCTGGCCGTCGCCCTGCCGGCCGCGGAGCTGGCGCCGCTGCTGGACGGCGACCTGTCGCTTGCCGCGATCAACGGTCCGGCGCAGTCGGTGGCGGCGGGCGCGCCACAGGCGGTGGCGGCGCTGGAGCAGCGGCTGGCCGCGCTGGAGGTTGCCAGCCGCCGCCTGCCCGTCGCGCACGCCTTCCACGCCCGGTCGATGGAGGCCGCGTTCGAGCCGATGGCTGCCCTGGCCGCCGGCGTCGAGCTGCGCCCGGCGGCGATTCCCTGCCTGAGCAACGTCACCGGCGGCTGGCTAACCCCCGAGGAGGCGACCGATCCCACCTATTGGGCGCGCCACATGTGCCAGCCGGTGCGCTTCTCCGACGCGATCGCCGCTCTGCGCCGCGAGCCCGATCGGATCGTCGTCGAGATCGGTCCCGGTGCGTCGCTGCGCAGCCTGATCCTGCAACATCCGGCGGGCTCCGACGTCGCGGGGTCCGCTGTTGACGCCACCGGGGCCGCGGCACCTGCTGGCGCGGCTGGCGCCAGTGTCGGTGCTGCTGGCGCCGGGTCTGCCGGCTTTGGTGCGACCGCGGCCGTCGATGCTGCCGGCTCCACCGGAGTCGCCGGCCGGGACGCCGTGGATGCTTCCGGTACCGGAGAGATAGTGCTGGCGACGCTGCGGCATGCCTACGAAGCGCTGCCGGACCAGCAGATGGCGTTGGCCACGCTTGGCAGGCTGTGGCTGCTTGGCGTTCAGCCCGACTGGCCGGGTCTCTACCGGCATGAGGGCCGGCGGCGGGTGCTGCTGCCGACCTATCCCTTTGAACGCCGGCGGTATTGGATCGATGCCGCGATCCCTGGGAGTCAGGCGCGGCCGGCAGCCGATCGGCTTGCTGCGGCCGGCGCCCTGGGGGACCCAGCACAGGCCGGCGCGTGGCTCTACCTGCCGTCGTGGAGGCGGCTGCCGCTGGCCGCTGCCGCCGGCTTAGGAACCGATCCGGATGGGGGCTCGACCTGGCTGCTGCTGGCCGACGACGGCAGCTTCGGTCACCGCCTGGCCGAGCGGCTGAAGCGCGCCGGGCGGCGGGTGGCGCGGGCGCGCCGGCGGCTGCCCAGCGCCAACGGTGCGCCGGCGCCGGCGGGCGTCTACGACATCCATCCGGGTGCGCCGGGGGCGTCGGCGGCGCTGCTCGACGCGCTCGCCGAAGTGCCGGGCAAGGTGCTCCATCTGTGGGGCGCCGACGGCGACGATGCGGAGACCGCCGCCGCGGCCGGCGCGGCGGCGCTGGTCGACCTGGCGCGCGAGATGGCCGCGCGCGCAGGGGACGGCGCCGCAGCCAGACCGGCAGGCATCTGGACGGTGACCGGCCAGGCGCAGGCGGTGGAGAGCGGCGAGGCAGTGTGCCCCGCCGCGGCACCGGCTGCCGGGCTGCGCGGCGCGATCACCCGCTGGCTGCCGTGGGCCACATGCAGGGCCATAGACCTCAGGGTGCCCGCGGCAGAGGCGGCCCGCGAGCGGCTGGTCGACCAGCTAGTTGCCGAGCTGGCGGGCAGCGCCGCCGACGCCCTGGTGGCGTATCGCGGCCGTCATCGCTGGGTCGCCACGGTCGAGCCGCTTGCCGATGCGGCCGCCGCCGATGGACCGGTCGCAGGTCCTCTGAGCGGCGAGCAGGTGGTCAGCGGCCCGTGCTTGATCGTTGGCGGGCTGGGTGAGGTGGGGTTCCCGTTTGCGGCGTACCTGGCGCGGCAGCCGCAGGCGCGCCTGGCGCTGTTGGAGCCGAGCGGATTGCCGGAGCGGCGGCAGTGGGACGAATGGCTTGCTGGACCGGCGGGCGGCGGCGTCGTGGCCCGTCGCATCCGCCGTGCGCTGCGGCTGGAGGAGATGGGCGCTCAGCTGCTGGTGGCGAGCGGCGATGCGGCTGAGGCGGCGGTCGCGCTCGACCTGGCGGCGCGGGCGGAGCGGCTGTGGGGGCCGCTGGGCATGGTGGTGGGCGCGGTGACGCCGCGGCCGGGCGCCGCGGGTGTGGACGCCGGCGGCGACGAGGGCGACGACGGCGCCGATGGTGGCGCGGCGCTGGCTGCCGGCATGGGGCAGCTGCGTGTGCTCGACCAGGTGGGACGGCGCAGCGGCGCGGCGCTGGTCTGGCTGGTCACGGCGGCGGCGGACACGGCGCTGCGGCTGTACGCGGCGGCACTGGCGGAGAGCGCGACGGCGGCCGGCGCCGATGATGGTGACGGCGATGGCGGGGACGCCGTGGCGTGGACCAGCATCGCCTGGGGTCTGGCCGATGCCGCCGGCAACGGCGAGTCCCGCGCTGGCGGACTCGGCAGCCACGCGGGCGCCGCAGTTCATGGCGGCAATGGCGCCCATGCCGGCAATGGCGCCAGGCCTGCCAATGGCGTCCAGCCCGGCGATGCCGCACAAGACGGCGATCCGGGCGCCCTTGCGCTCGACGCGATCGCCCGCCTGCATCGCGCCGCCGGGACGGTCACTCAGGTACTGGTCGCGTCGCGGCCGCTGCCCATGGATTGGAGCCCGCTGGACGCGCTGCCGCGGGCCGCGGCCGCACCGCAGGGGGCGCCGGACGGGCCGCGGGCCGGCGGGCCGGGCGCCGGCTTCTATCCGCGGCCCAGCTTGCGGGTGGCCTACGCGCCACCGCAGAGCGAGACGGAGATTTTCATCGCCGGCATCTGGGAGGAGCTGCTGGGGGTGGCGCGGGTGGGCGTGCACGACAACTTTCTCGACCTGGGAGGGGACTCACTGCTCGCTACCCGGCTGGCTGCCCGCATGCGGGGCGCAATCGGCTTCGAGCTGCCGGTGCGGCTGTTCTTCGAGCACTCGACGGTGGCCGCGCTGGCCGCCGCCGTGGACGACCTTGGTAGGCGGCACGTCTCGTCGGAGAGCCGCGAGATGGAGGAGCAGATCGAGGGGTTGTCGGAAGAGGAGGTCGAGATGGAGATCCTGCGTCTTGAGCAGTCCTTGGCGAGTGGGGAGGAGGCGGCCCATGGCTGACATGGCGAAGGTTGGCGGACGGGCTGACGCGGGCGTGGCGGCGCTGTCGCCGCGGCGGCTGCGGTTGCTGGAGCTGATGCAGGAGCAGGCGCGCCGCGACACCGGCGGCGCCGCCGCGGCTGGCGCGCCGCAGGCGATCCCGCGGCGGCCGGCGGGCGAACCGCCGGTGCTGTCGTTCGGCCAGCGGCAGCTGTGGTTCATCGAGCAGCTGCAACCGGGCAGCGCCGCCTATCACGTGCCGGGCGCGGTGCGCATCGTGGGGGCGCTGGACCTGGCGGCGCTCGCGGGCTGCCTGCGCGAGGTCGCGCGCCGCCACGAGGTGCTGCGCACCGGCTTCCAGCTGCGCGACGGCGACCCGGTGCCGGTGATCGCCGCCCTGCCGCGGCTCGCCATGCCGGTGGCCGACCTGTCGGCGCTGCCGGCGCCGCGGCGCGAGCCCGAGGCCGCCCGCGTCGTCAACGCCCAGGTCGCCTGGCCGTTCGATCTGACCACGCCGCCGCTGGCGCGCACCTGCCTGGTGCGGCTGGCCGCCGAAGAATCGATCTTCCTGCTGGTGCTGCAGCACATCGTCAGCGACATCTGGTCGGTGGGGGTGTTCTTCCGCAACGCCATGGCGCTGTACGACGCGGTGGTGGGGGGCGCGCCGTCGCCGCTGCCCGAGCTGCCGTTGCAGTACGCCGACTACGCGGCCTGGCAGCAGCGGGTGCTGCAGGGCGACAGCCTGGACGCGCTGCTGGCCTACTGGCACGGCGAGCTGGCGGCGGCGCCGCTGGTGATCGACCTGCCGGCCGACCGGCCGCGCCCGGCGCTGCAGAGCTTCACCGGCGGCCGGCGCTACATGCGCTTCAGCCCGACGCTGACGGCGCGGCTCAAGGCGACCGCCAAGTGGCGCGATGCCAGCCTGTACATGATCCTGCTGGGCGCGCTCCACACCCTGCTGTACCGGCTGAGCGGGCAGGCGTCGATCCTGGTCGGCGTGCCGATGGCGAACCGCCGGCGGATCGAGTTGGAGGGGCTGATCGGCCTGCTGTTCAATTCGCTGGCGGTGCGCGCCGACATGGACGCCGGCATGCCCTTCCACCAGCTGCTGGCGCAGGTGCGCGAGCGGACGCTGGGAGCGATGCAGCACCAGGACCTGCCCTTCGAGCGGCTGGTCGATTCGCTGCGGGTGGAGCGGGACATGAGCCGCAACCCCGTCTACCAGGTCCTGTTCGCCTTCCAGAACGTGCCGCCGTCGGCGATGGCGGCGCGCGGGCTCAGCCTCAGCCGCTACGAGGTGATGGAAGGCACCTCGCGCGAGGACCTGGAGCTGGACCTGCGGGAGACGCCGCAGGGGCTCGCCGGCTGGTTCGGCTTCGACCAGGCGCTGTTCGACGCCGCGACGGTGCAGCGCTTCGCCGGCTACTTCGCGGTCCTGCTGCAGGGCATTGCCGACCATCCGGAGCGCGGCCTGGCCGAGCTGCCGCTGCTCGGCGACGCCGAGGAGCAGGCGCTGCGCTGCGAATGGAACGACACGCTGCAGGACCTGCCGGCGGCGGCGGGTCCGCTCCAGACGGCGGCGGCGCTGGTGGCGGCGTGCGCGCGCCGGGTGCCCGACGCGGTGGCGGTCGAGGACGGCGGCCGGTCGCTGTCCTACGGCGAGCTGGCGGCGCGTGCGGCGCACGCGGCCGTGGCGCTGGCGGCCGCCGGCGCCGCCCGCGGCACGCTGGTCGGCGTGCTGGCGCAGCGCTCGGCCGATCTGCTGGTGGTGCTGCTGGGGACGCTCCAGGCCGGCGCCGTCTACCTGCCGCTCGACCCCGACCATCCGGCGCGGCGCCACGCGCAGGTGCTGGCCCAGGGGCGCGTGCCGCTGGTGGTCGTCGCGGCGGGGCTGCGGCCGGTGCTGTCTCAGGCCGCGGCGCTACTGGCCGGCGCGGCCCAGGCGCCGCCGCCGCCGCGCCTGCTGGCGCTGGAGGAGCTGGCGGGCGGCGCCGGGACCGCCGGCAGCGGCGCGACCGCCCTCGGCGTCAGCGCCGGCGCCGGCGAGATCCTGCCTGCCGACCTGGCCTACGTCATCTTCACCTCGGGCTCGACCGGCGAGCCCAAGGGGGCGGCGATCGAGCACCGCGGCCTGCTCAACCACCTGCTCGCCAAGGTGGCGACGCTCGGCCTGGGCGGCGCCGACGTGGTGGCGCAGACGGCGTCGCAGTGCTTCGACATCTCGCTCTGGCAGATGCTGGCGGCGCTGGTCGCCGGCGGACGCGTGCGCATCGTCGCCGACACCGCGGCGCACGATCCGGCGCGACTGCTGGCCGAGGCGGAGGCGGGGGGGATCACGGTGCTGGAAACGGTCCCCTCGCTGCTGCGCCTGCTCCTCGCCCAGGCGCGGCACCTGGGCCCGGCGCGCCCGCGGCTGGCCGCCCTGCGCTGGTTGGTGCCGACCGGCGAGGCGCTGCCGCCCGAGCTGTGCGCCGACTGGTTCGCGCTCTACCCGCGGGTGCCGATGCTGAACGCCTACGGCCCCACCGAGTGCTCGGACGACGTGACGCATCAGCCGCTCGCCCTGGCGCCGGGGGCGCCACCGGCCGCGGTGCCGGCGGCGGCGGCGCGGGTGCCGATCGGCCGGCCGCTCCCCAACACCCGCCTGGCGGTGGTCGACGCGGAGCTGCGGGCGCTGCCGATCGGCGTCGCCGGCGAGCTGGTGGTGGGCGGCGCGGGCGTCGGCCGCGGCTACCTGCACGACCCGGCGCGCACCGCGCTGGCCTTCGTTCCCGACCCCTTCGCCCTGGACGCGCCGCACGGCGCCGCCGCCGGCTCGCGGCTGTATCGCACCGGCGACCGGGCGCGGCGCCTGGCCGACGGCCGTCTGGACTTTCTCGGCCGCATCGACCACCAGGTCAAGCTGCGCGGCTTCCGCGTCGAGCTGGGCGAGATCGAGGCCGTGCTGGCGCAGGTGCCGGGCATCGCCGCCGCCGCCGTCCTGGCACAGACCGACAGCCCGCGCGCCGGCTCCGGCGCGTCCCTCGATGCGGCTGACGCGGCAGGTGGGGCCGGTGCGGCCGCCGCGCAGCTGCTCGTCGCCCACGTCGTCGCCGCCACGGACGCCGCGGCGACGGACCCCGCCGCCGACCACGCCGCGCTCGAACGCGCCGCCCGCGGCCACCTGCACGACCGGCTGCCCGACTACATGGTGCCGGCCGTCTTCGTCTGGCGCGAGCGCCTGCCGTTGACGGCCAACGGCAAGCTGGACCGGCGCGCCCTGGCCGCGGCGGGCGCCGCCGCCTTTGCCGCGCACGCGACGCACGTGGCGCCGCGCAACGCGGTCGAGGAGACCCTGGCCGGCATCTGGGGCGAGGTGCTCAAGCGGCAGCAGGTCGGCGTCTACGACGACTTCTTCGAGGTGGGCGGCCAATCGCTGCTGGCGACGCAGGTGGTGACGCGGGTGCGCGAATCCTTCGGCGTCGACCTGCCGGTGCGCACGCTGTTCCAGAAGCCCACGGTCGCCGGTCTGGCGGAGAGCCTGCAGGAGGTGCTGCTGCGCGGCCACCGCCTGCCGCAGGCGCCGCCGATGACGCGCATCGCCCAGGGCGAGCGCCGCCGGCCGCTGGCGCCGTCGTTCGGCCAGGAGCGCTTCTGGTTCATCGATCAGCTGCGGCCGGGGCTGACCGCCTACAACATCTTCGGCGCGGTGCGCATGCGCGGCCATCTGGACGTGGCGCTGCTGGCCGCCTGCTTCGACGAGCTGGCGCGGCGCCACGAGGTGCTGCGCACCACCTTCGCCGGCGTCGACGGCCGGCCGATGCAGGTCATCGGCCCGCCGCGCGGCCTGCCCATCGCGCGCGTCGACCTGCGCGGGCTGCCGGCGGCGCGCCGCGAAGCGTGGGCGGCGCGGCTCAAGGACGAAGAGGCGCAGCGGCCGTTCGACCTGGCGCGCGGTCCGCTCATCCGCGGCGTGCTGCTCGCCGTGGAGGACCAGGATCACGTCCTGGCGGTCACCGCCCACCACATCGTCTACGACGTCTGGTCGCGCGAGCTGCTGATCCGCGAGCTGGCCGCCCTGTACACGGCCTTCTGGCACCGCCGCCCGTCGCCGCTGCCGGAGCTGCCCATCCAGTACGCCGACTTCGCCCGCTGGCAGCGCGGCTGGCTGGACGGCGAGGTGCTGACGGCGCAGCTCGCCTACTGGAAGCAGCAGCTGGCCGGTGTCACCACCGGCAGCGAGCTGGCCGGCGACCGCCCGCGGCCGCCGGTGCAGAGCTTCCGCGGCCGCCGGCAGCTGCTGGCGTTGCCGGCGGCGCTGACCGCCGACCTCAAGGACCTCAGCCGCCGCCACGGGGTGACGCTGTTCATGACCCTGCTGGCCGGCTTCGACGTCTTTCTGCGCCGCTACACCGGCGAGGACGACGTGGTGGTGGGCTCGCCGATCGCCAATCGCAACCGTGCCGAAACCGAGGGCCTGATCGGCTTCTTCGTCAACACCCAGGTGCTGCGCACCAGCCTCGACGGCGATCCCGGCCTGCGCCAGGTGAGCGGCCGGGTGCGCGAGACGGCGCTGGCCGCCTATGCCCACCAGGACCTGGCCTTCGAGCAGCTGGTCGGCGAGCTGCGCGCCAGCCGCGATCCGGCGCGCCAGCCGCTGTTCCAGATTCTGTTCAACTTCCTCACCAACTATCAGCCGATCGCGATGGAGCTGCCGCGGCTGACGTTGGCGCCCGAGGCCAACCACAGCGGCGCCGTGCAGTTCGACCTCATCGTCTCGATCTACGAGGCCGGCGGCCTGCTGCACATCTCGGCCGACCACAGCACCGACCTGTACGACGGCGCGACGGTGCAGCGCATGCTGCGCCACTACCGGGCGCTGCTGGCCGCCGGCGCCGCCGCGCCCGAGACGCCGCTGTCGGCGCTGCCGCTGGCGGCCGCGAGCGAGCGCCAGCAGCTGCTGGTCGAATGGAGCGGCGCCGCCGGCGGCGCTGTCGTCGCCGAGGGGGACCTGGCGCACGAGTGGATCGCCGCCCGCGCGGCGGCGCATCCGGGGGCGGTGGCGGCGCGCTGCGAGGGGCGTGAGCTCACCTACGGCGACCTCAACCGCCGCGCCAACCGCATGGCGCGCCGGCTGCGGCAGCTGGGGGTCGGCGCCGACGTGGTGGTGGCGCTGCTGGCCGAGCGCGGCCTGGATTTCCTGACCACCGTGCTGGCCGTCTGGAAGGCCGGCGGCGCCTACCTGCCGCTCGACCACCGCCATCCGGCCGAGCGCCTGCGCCAGGTGGTGGAGCAGAGCGGCACCCGCCTGGTGCTGGTGGAGCGCTCCTTCGCCCAGGCCCTGGGCGAGCCGCTGATGGCGCAGGTGGCGGAGGGCACGGTGCGGCTGCGCGTGATCGACGAGCTGCTGCTGCCGGCGGGCGATCCCGACGAGGAAGACGACCTGCCGCCGGCGGCGCTGCCCGGCAACCTGGCCTACGTGATCTACACCTCGGGCTCGACCGGGGTGCCCAAGGGGGCGATGGTCGAGCATCGCGGCATGGCAAACCACCTGCGCGCCAAGGTCGAGGCGCTGGCGCTGGGTGCCGCCGACGTGGTGGCGCAGAACGCCTCGCACACCTTCGACATCTCGGTCTGGCAGCATTTTGCCGCGCTCGCCGCGGGCGGCCGCATCCAGATCTTCCGCGATGCGATCGCGCACGATCCCCCGCGGCTGCTGGCGGAGGTGGCGCACCACGGCGTGACCGTGTTCGAAACCGTCCCGTCGCTGCTGGCGGCGATGCTCGGCGCCGCGGCCGCGCCGGCCGCGCCGATGACGGCGGCGGACGGCAGCGGCCGGGCGCTGCGCCTGCCGGCCCTGCGCTGGCTGATCCCGACCGGCGAGGCGCTGGCGCCGGACCTCTGCCGGCGCTGGGCGGCGGCGTGGCCGCAGGTGCCGCTGCTCAATGCCTACGGGCCGACGGAGTGCTCGGACGACGTGACGCACGAGCGGCTGCTCGACGGCGGCGCTGCCGCCGCGGCGCTGCCGCGGGTGCCGATCGGCCGGCCGCTCCCCGGCGTGCGGCTGTCGGTCGTCGACGCCGAGCTGCGGCCGGCGCCGCTCGGCGTGCCGGGGGAGCTGTGCGTCGGCGGCGTGGCCGTGGGGCGCGGCTACCTGCGCGACGCGGCGCGCACCGCCGAGGCGTTCATCCCCGCCGCTGACAGCGCCGGTGGCGCGCCGCCGGGAAGCCGCGTCTATCGCACCCGCGACCTGGTGCGCCACCGCGCCGACGGGGCGCTGGAGTTCCTGGGGCGGCTCGACCACCAGGTGAAGATCCGCGGCGCGCGCATCGAGCTGGGCGAGATCGAGGCGGCGCTGCTGCGCCATCCCGCGGTGCGGGAGGCGGCGGTGCTGGTCAAGCGCAACCAGGTGGGCGACCCGCGCCTGGTGGCGTACGTGGTGGCGGCCGAGGAGCCGGCGGGCGACGCGGCGCGGCTGCGCGTCTTTTTGGGCCAGCTGCTGCCGGACGTGATGCAGCCGAGCGCCTTTGTCGCGCTGCAGGCGATGCCGCGCTCGCCGAGCGGCAAGCTGGACCGCCGGGCGCTCGACGCCGTGGGCGTTCCCGAGCTGTCCTTGCAGACGCCGTTCGTCGCGCCCCGCACGCCGATCGAGGAGCGCCTGGCGGCGCTGTGGTCCGAGCTGCTGGGCGTCGAGCGGGTGGGCGCGCTCGACAACTTCTTCGACCTGGGCGGCCATTCGCTGCTCACCACCCAGCTGGTGTCGCGCATGCGTGCGGCGTTCGGGCTGGCGGTGCCGCTGCCGACCTTCTTCGAAGACCCGACGATCGCCGGGCTGGCGCAGGCCATCGAGCTGGCGCAGTGGGCCGAGGACGTGGCGCTCGCGGTGGCGGGCGTCGGCGGCGGCGCGGCGCGCCAGGAGGAGGGCGCCGCGGCGGCGGAGCTGCAGGAAGGCGAGCTGTGACCGTCGCGGCGCCGCGGCAGCGGGCGCCCGACCGCGACGACGACCTGCGGCCGGTCTGGGAGCTGGCGGAGCGGGTCGTCGGCGACTGGCAGCTGGAGCGGCCGGTGGTCAAGCTCCTGGAGCACAAGAAAAACGTCACCTTCAAGGTCGAGGAGACGGCCGGCGCGCGAAACCGCTACGTCCTGCGCGTCTGCGACCCCGACGGCTACGGCGAGGCGGAGATCCGCTCCGAGCTGCGCTACCTGCTGGCCCTGCACCAGGCGACCGGCCTGGTGGTGCCCGAGCCGGTGCGCACGCGCGACGGAGCGCTGCTCGGGCGCGGCGAGCACGCCGGTCTGGCGCGGCCGCGCTGGTGCGCGCTCTTCCGCTGGGTGCCGGGGCGGATGGTCGAAGACACGCCGGCGCCGGCGCTGCTCGAACGGGTGGGGGAGATCTCGGCGCGGCTGCACGCCTTCTCCGGCGAATGGCTGCCGCCGGCCGATTTCCGCCGGCCGCGCTGGGACGCGGCGGGCCTTTTCGGCAGCGGCGATGCTGGCGGCGGCGCGGTGCTACCCGCCGGCCAGGGGGCGCCGCTGGTGGGCGATCGCGCGCGCGAGCTGGTGGAAGAGGGCGCCGCGGTGGTGCGGGCGGCGATGCGCGACCTGGGCGAAGGGCGGGACGTCTTCGGCCTGATCCATAAGGACCTGGAGCCCGACAACACGCTGGTCGACGGCGACCGCGTGCACGCCATCGACTTTGCCGACCTGGGCTGGGGGCACTTTCTGTACGACATCGCGGCGTCGCTTCTGCCGCTGCGCGAAAAGGCCGGCTTTGCCGCCATGCGCCAGGCGTTCCTGCGCGGCTACCGGCGCGTGCGCCCGCTCGCCGCCGAGCACGAAGCGCTTTTGGAAACCTTTCTGATCGCGCGCGGCATCTTTTCGCTGCGCCTGATGACCGGCCGGCTGTGGGACCTGCCGCAGATCCGCCTCTACGCCGAGACGGCCGTGCCGCAGATCCTGGGCGGCATCCGCGTGTTCCTGGCGCGGCGCCGCGCCGAGGCGGCGGGGCGGCCGGCGACGGCGGCGGGCAGCACGCAGACCACGGTGCAGTACCTTGCCGTGCTGCGCAGCCGCGGCGTCAAGCTGTGGGTCGAAGGCGACAGGCTGCGCTACAGCGCACCGCGTCAGGTGGCGACCGCCGAGCTGCTGGCCGAGCTCAAGGAACGCAAGCAGGAGCTGCTGGGCTTTCTGGCGCAAGGCCAGGCGGCCCGCCGCCTGGGGGCGCCGGTAGCGCTGGCGGCGGCGGGGCTGGAGCGCCCGCCGCTGTCGTTCGCCCAGCAGCGGCTCTGGTTCATCCACCAGCTGCTGCCGGCGAGCACGGAATACAACATCGCGCGCGCCGTGCGCCTGCGCGGCGCGGTGCGCGTCGGCGTGCTGGCGGCGAGCCTGCGGGAGATCGTGCGCCGCCACGCGGTGCTGCGCACCACCTTCGCCCTCCACGATGGGCAGCCGGTGCAGGTGATCGCTGCCGCCGGGCGCGTGCCGCTGCCGCTGGTCGATCTGGGCGCCCTGCCGCTTGAGCGGCGCGAGCCCGCGGCGTGGGGGCTGGCGTTGGCCGACGCGGCGCGCCCCTTCGACCTGGCGCGCGGGCCGCTGCTGCGCGTCTGCCTGCTGCGCCTGTCGGCGACGGATTTCATCGCGCCCAGCACGATGCATCACGTGATCGGCGACGGCTGGTCGAGCGCCGTGCTGTTTCGCGAGCTGGGGGCGGTGTACGCGGCGGTGGCGCGCGGCGCGCCGTCGCCGCTGCCGGAGCTGCCGCTGCAGTACGCGGACTTCGCGGTGTGGCAGCGGCAGTGGCTGGCCGGCGACGTGCTTGCCGAACAGCTCGATTTCTGGCGGGGGCAGCTGGCAGGCGCGCCGCCGGTGCTCGCCCTGCCGGCGGACCGGCCGCACCCGCCGGTCGCCGCGGCCGCCGGCGCGCCCGGCGATCGCCGGGCGCTGCTCATCCCGCAGCCGCTGGCCGCGGCGCTCAAGACGTTCAGCCAGGCGCAGGGCGCGACGCTGTTCATGATCCTGCTGGCGGGATTCAAGACCCTGCTGTGCCGGATCTGCGGCCAGGACGACGTGGTGGTCGGCTCGCCGATCGCCAACCGCAATCGCACCGAGATCGAAGGGTTGATCGGTTTTTTTGCCAACACCCTGGTGCTGCGCACCGTTTTTACAGGCGATCCCACCTTCCGTGAAGTGCTGGGCAGCGTGCGCCAGACGACGCTGGGTGCCTATGCCCACCAGGATCTGCCGTTCGAAAAGATCGTCGAAGAGCTGCGCCCCGAGCGCGACCTGACGCAGACGCCGCTGTTCCAGGTGATCTTCACCTTCCAGAACGTCCCGTATCCCGACATGGACGTGGCGGATTTCCACATGACGCTGATGCCGCCCACCGGCCGCGCCGCGATGTTCGATCTCACCTGCAACATGAAGGAGATGCCCGAGGGGGTGCGGACCTCCTTCATGTACCGGCAGGACCGTTTCGACGGCGCCACCGTCGAGCGCTTCGCCGGCTGGTATCTGCGGCTGCTCGAAACCGTCGCGGCCGACCCCCACCAGCGCATCCGCGAGCTGCCCCTGCTGTCGGCGGCGGAGACCCACCAGCTGCTGCGGGAGTGGAACGACACCGCGGCCGAGCGCGGCGGGGCGGCAGATTGCTACGCGTGGATCGCGGCGCAGGCCGCCCGCACCCCCGACGCCGTGGCCGTGGCGGCGGAGCGCCGGCAGGTGACCTACGGCGAGCTGCTGGCGCAGGCCGAGCGCCTGGCGGCGCGCCTGCGCCGGCTGGGCGTCGGACCCGAGGTCCGGGTCGGCATCGTGGCCGAGCGCTCCGCCGCCATGGTGATCGGCATCGTCGGCGTCCTGGCGGCGGGAGGCGCCTACGTGCCGCTCGATCCCGATCAGCCGCGGCAGCGCCTGGCCTTCATGCTGGCCGACGCCGCGGCGCCGGTGCTGCTGATCGAGGAGCGGCTGCACGGCGTGCTGGCGCCGCCGGCGGGCATGGCGGTGGTAGAGCTGCAGGACGAAGGGGCGGACGCGCCGGCGGCCGGGTCCGCGCCGGCAGTTGGGGAGGCGGCGGCGGGGACGGCGGGGACGAAGGGGGCGGTCGACGCGGCGGGCGCCGCCTACGTGATCTATACCTCGGGCTCGACCGGCCGGCCGAAAGGGGCGGTCAATTCCGCCGGCGCCCTGGCCAACCGCATCCAATGGATGCAGGATCAGTACGGCCTCACCGCCGCCGACGCGGTGCTGCAGAAGACGCCGTTCGGCTTCGACGTCTCGGTGTGGGAATTCCTCTGGCCGCTCGCCACCGGCGCCCGCCTGGTGATGGCGCGGCCCGGCGGCCACCTGGACCCCGCCTACCTGCGCCGGCTGATCGTCGAGGAAGGGATCACCACCCTGCACTTCGTGCCGTCGATGCTGCAGGTCTTCCTGGCCCAGGACGGCCTCCTGGAGTGCCGCTCGCTGCGGCGGGTGATGGCGAGCGGCGAGGCCCTGCCCGCGGACCTGGCGTTGCGCTGCACCCGCTGGCTGCAACAGCTGGCAGCCGGCGAGCCCGCCGCGGCGCTGCACAACCTGTATGGCCCGACCGAGGCGGCGATCGACGTCACCAGCTGGCGGTGCGACGCCGACGCGGTGAGCGAGCCGGTGCCCATCGGCCGGCCGATCGCCAACCTGCGCCTGCGCGTGCTGGATCGCGAGCTGCGCCCGGTGGGCGTGGGCGTGGCGGGCGAGCTCTGCATCGGCGGCCAGGGCGTGGCGCGCGGCTATTGGGGCCGTCCCGAGCTGACGGCCGAGCGCTTCGTCCCCGATCCGCTGGCCGAAGACGCCCCCGGCGAGCGCCTGTACCGCACCGGCGACCTCGCCCGCTGGCGCCACGGCGGCCAGGTCGAATACCTGGGGCGCATCGACTTCCAGGTCAAGGTGCGCGGCGTGCGCATCGAGCCGGGCGAGATCGAAGCCGCGCTCGCCGCGCACCCCGCCGTGCGGCAGGCGGCGGTGCTCGCCCGTCCGGCGGCAAGGGACGCGCCGCCGGGGCCGGCGTCTCCGGGGGCCGGTGAGGGGGCAGCCGCCGGTCCGCGGCTGGTTGCATACCTTGTGACCGGCGAGCCGGCGCCGGGTGCGGCGGAGCTGCGAGCGTTTCTGCGCCGCACGCTCCCCGAAGCCATGGTGCCGCAGGCGTTCGTCGCGCTGGCGGTCCTGCCGGTGGGGCCGAACGGCAAGCTGGACCGCAAGGCGCTGGCCGCGCTGCCGCTGGGTGAGGTGGACGGCGCGGTGGCGGCTCGAGGGCCGCGAAGCGCCGTGGAAGAGATTGTCGCCGATCTCTTCCGCGAGGTGCTGGGCCGCGACCAGGTGGGCGTCGACGCCGGTTTCTTTGAAATGGGCGGCCACTCCCTCCTGGCGGTCCGCCTGGTGGCGCAGGTGCGCCGGGTCTTCGCCGTCGAGCTGCCGGTGCGAGCCGTGTTCGACGCGCCCACCGTCGCCACCCTGGCGGCGCGGATCGAGGCGGCGCTGCGCCAGGGCGCCCCGCCGTTGCCGCCGCTCGTGCCGCGCCGCCTGGCGGCGGCAGGCGCATCGCGGCCGCCGCAGCCTGCCGATACGTCGTGGCCATCGCAGCCCGCCGACTTGTCACTGCCGCGTCCGCCCACCACGGCGCCGCTCTCGTTCGCCCAGGAGCGCCTGTGGTTCCTCGACCAGCTGGAGCCCGGCACCGCCCTGTACAACATGCCGGCGGCGCTGCGCCTGCGCGGCCCATGGCAGCCGGCGATTCTGCGTCGGGCGTTCGCGGAAGTGGTGCGCCGCCACGAGACCCTGCGCACCCGCTTCGTGCCTGGACCCCCTCCGGCGGCGGAGCTGATCGCGGGCGGCGTGATGCCGCTGCCGTGGATCGACCTGTCCGGCGTTCCGGCGGCATCCGCGACAGCCCGCGCCTGGCGCGAGCTGGAACGGCTGGCCGGTGAGGAGGCGCGGCAGCCGTTCGACCTGGCGCGCGGGCCGCGAGATCCGGCGAGTGCCGGCGGGCCACCGCGGCCGGCCGGCCTGTTGCGGGTACGGCTGGTGCGGCTGGCAGCCGACGACCAGGCGCTGCTTGTCACGGTGCATCACACTGTCGCGGACGGCCTGTCGCTGGGCGTGCTGGTGCGCGAACTGGCTGCTCTGTACCAGGCCTTCGCGGCGGGGGCTCCGTCGCCGCTGCCCGAGCTGCCGATTCAGTACGGCGACTACGCGGCGTGGCAGCGGTCGTGGCTGGCCGGCGAAAGGCTGGAACGCGAGGTGGAGCAGTGGCGGGAGCGGCTGGCGGGAGCCCCGCCGCTGCTGGCGTTGCCGCTCGACCGGCAGCGGCCGGCGGTCGCCAGCCACAGGGGAGGGAGCGTGCCGGTGCGGCTGCGCCCTGCACTGCGCGCGGCGCTGGCGGCGCTGGCGAGCCGCCACGGCGCCACTGTTTTCATGACCCTGCTTGCCGGCTTGCGCACGCTCCTGGCGCGGGCCGCCGGCGAGCGCGACGTCGTGGTCGGCACCGCCGTCGGCGGCCGCTCGCACGTCGAAACCGAAGGCTTGATCGGCCTCTTCGTCAACACCCTGGTGTTGCGCACGGATTGCGGCGGCAACCCGGACGTCGCCGGCCTGTTGGCGCGGGAGCGGGAAACGACCCTGTGGGCCTACGGCCATGCCGACCTGCCCTTCGAGAAGCTGGTCGAAGCCCTGGCGCCGCGGCGCAGCCTGGCCCATTCGCCGATCTTCCAGGTCATGCTGGTCTTCCAACAAGACCCCTTGGGTGCCGGCGCCGTGGCCGTCGAGCCGCTGGGCGCAGGAACCCGGGCCGCCGGGTCGGTGGTCCCCGTTACCCGAGCCACAGGGTTCCCGACCGCCGAACCCGCGGCGGTTGCGTCGCTGACGGCCGAGGCCATGAGCGTTGGCGCGTCGCAGGGTGGCCTGGAGCACCTGGCGATGCGGAGCGATTCCGCCAAGTTCGATCTCAGCCTGGCGCTGTCGCACGACCTGACGGGCACGCTGACGTTCGCGAGCGACCTGTTCGATCGCGCCACGGTGCTGCGGTGGAGCGAGAGCCTGGCGCTGCTGTTGGAAGGCATGGCGGCGGACCCCGGCGCCCCGGTGATGCAGCTGCCGGTCCTGGCCGCCGGGGAGCGCGCCCAGCTTATCCACCAGTGGAACGACACCGCCGTCGCCCTGCCGCCCTTGCTGTTGCACGACTTGGTCGCGGCCCAGGTGGCGCGCACCCCGGATGCGATCGCCGCGGAGTTTGACGACCGCTGCATGAGCTACGCGGAGCTGGGCTTCCAGGCCGCCGGCCGAGCCCGGAGCCTGCGCGAGCTTGGAGTGGGCATCGACACCCCGGTGGCGGTCGCCGCCGAGCGCGACCCTGACGTTGTGGTAGCCCTCTTGGCCGTGCTGACGGTTGGCGGCGTCTGCCTGCCCCTCGATCCAGCGCTGCCGGACCATCGCCTGCGCGAAATGACCACTGCCGCCGGCACCACTCTCCTCCTGGCGCAAGAGAGCCTTCGCGACCGATGCGAGCCTTTCTGTCCTCAGGTGCTTGCGCTCGACGGTCCGGTGAGAACGGAGAGAACCTCGGCCCGCGGCGACTGGGTTGCGAAGCCGGGTGGCGTCGATGGAGCGGCCCGCCAAACGAACCGTGGAACCGCCGGCGTAGTGGCCGTGGACACGGGCCAGGTGGCCGCCGACGCAGGGGCTCGCGAAACGAGCCAGATGGCCGGCGATGCCGCGGCAAGCAAAACGGGTCAGGACGCCGCCGATGCAGCGGCTGGCAAAACGGCCCAGGTGGCCGCCGATGGGGCGACCGGCGAGACGGGCCAGGGCGCCGCTGATATGGGCGATACGGCGGCGCAGCGGACGCGCGTCACGGCCGACGGCGATGCGCTCGCTTACATCCTGTATACCTCGGGGTCGACCGGGCGGCCGAAGGGGGTGGGGCTTTCGCACCGCGCTTTGGTCAATCGGCTACTTTGGGCACAGGCGGAGTATCCGCTGCGCCCGGATGACCGGGTGCTGCAGATCGCCGGGTGCGGATTTGACTTCGCGGTGTGGGAGACGTTTGCGCCGCTGATCGCCGGCGCCCGGCTGGTGTTGGCGCGGCCGGGCGGGCAGCAGGACCCCGCCTACCTGGTGGCGACCTTGCGCGAGCGCGGGATCACCATCGCCCACTTCATCCCGTCGATGCTGCAGCTGGTCCTGGACGAACCGGGGCTTTCCGCGTGCACTGGGTTGCGCCACCTGTTTTCGGGTGGCGAGGCGCTGCCGGCGGCGCTGCGGGACCGCACGCTGGCGGTGGTGCCTGGTGCCATCCTGTGGAACCAGTACGGCCCCACCGAGGCGACGGTGGACGCCACCTTCCACCGCTGCGGCGGCGGTGGGCGAGTGGACGACCAGGGGGCGGGGCTGCCGGCGACCGCCGCGGCGGAATGCTGCGGCGTTGCATCGGACGCCTGGACGGTGCCGATCGGCGGGCCGGTTGCCAACACCCAGGTCCACCTGTTGGATGGCGGCCTGCGACCGGTGCCGATCGGCTGGCCGGGCGAGATCCATATCGGCGGCACGGCGTTGGCGCGAGGCTACCTGGGCCAGGCCGATTGGACCGCCGAGCGCTTTGTGCCCGATCCGTTTGCCGGCGAGCCCGGCGGCCGGCTCTATCGCAGCGGCGACCAGGCGCGGCGGCGCGCGGACGGCGCGATCGAATTTGTCGGCCGCGCCGATCGCCAGGTCAAGGTGCGCGGCTTCCGCGTGGAATTGGGCGAGGTGGAGGCAGCGCTGGCGGCGCTCGCCGGCGTGTGCGAGGCGGCGGTGGTGGCGCCGGGCGGCGAACGGCTGGTGGCGTGCGTGGTGGCGGAGGGGGCCACGGTGGGCGAACTGCGGCGGGCGCTGGCCCAACGGCTGCCGGCGGCGATGGTCCCGGCCGCTTTCGTGTTGCTGCCGTCGCTGCCCAGGACGCCCAACGGCAAGGTGGACCGCCGGGCGCTGGCGGCGCTGCTGGCCGATGCCCCGCCAACGCCGGGAGAGCCGGGGGCGCCGGCGGTGCCAGGGGACATCGCGCCGCGGTCGCCGGCGGAAGAGCTGCTGGCCGGTCTGTTCGGCCAGCTCCTGGGGCGCGCGGACGTCGGCGTCCAGGACGACTTCTTCGAGCTGGGCGGCCACTCCCTGCTGGCGGTGCGCCTGGTGGCGCAGGTGCGCCACGTGTTCGGCGTGGAGCTGGGGGTGCGGTCGGTCTTCGAGGCGCCGACGGTCGCGGCGCTGGCCGTGCGCGTCGAGCAGGCGGCGCGGCTTGATCGTCCGGCACCGCCGCCGCTGGTCCGCGTGCCGCGCCCGGCGCCGCCGCCGCACGCCGGCGGGGCGCCGGCGCCCGCCGCCGCGACGGTCGTGCCGCTGTCGTTTGCGCAGGAGCGCCTCTGGTTTCTCGAGCAGCTGGAGCCCGGCACGGCGCAATACAACATCCCGGCGGCGCTGCGCCTGCGCGGCAGCGTGTCGCCGGCGGTCCTGGCGCGGGCCTTCACCGAGGTGGTGCGCCGGCACGAGGTGCTGCGGTCGCGCTTCGTGGCCACCGACCCGCCCGCGGCGGAGGTCGCCCCCGCCGCGGCGCTGCCGCTGCCGCTGATCGACCTGGGCGGGCTCGCCGCGGCGCCTTCCGCGGCCGGGCGCGAGCTGGCGCGGCTGGCGCGGGAAGAGGCGCGGCGGCCGTTCGACCTGGCGCGCGGCCCGCGAGCTGAGGCGAGTGCCGGCCGGCCACCGCGGCCGGCCGGCCGAGCTGAGGCGAGTGCCGGCGGGCCACCGCGGTCCGCCGGCCGAGCTGAGGCGAGTGCCGGCTGGCCACCGCGGCCGGAAGGCCTGCTGCGGGCGCGGCTGGTGCAGCTGGGGCCCGCCGACCGGGTGCTGCTGTGCACCTTGCACCACGCGGTGGCGGACGGCGCCTCGCTGGGTGTCCTGGTGCGCGAGGTGTCGGCGCTGTATGCCACGTTCGCCGCGGGGCTGCCGCCGGCGCTGGCCGAGCTGCCGGTCCAGTACGGCGACTACGCGGCGTGGCAGCGGTCGTGGCTGGCGGGGGAGCGGCTGGAGCGGGAGGTGGAGGGGTGGCGCGAGCGGCTCGCGGGGGCGCCGCCGGTCGTGGCGCTGCCGCTGGACCGCCAGCGGCCGGCGGTTGCGAGCCACCGCGGTGCGAGCCTGGCGGTGCGGCTGCGGCCCGAGCTGCGGCAGGCGCTGGCGGCGGCGGGGCGCCGCCACGGCGCGACCCTTTTCATGACGGTGCTGGCGGGCTTCCAGGCCTTGCTGGCGCGCTGCGGCGGCGAGCGCGACGTGGTTGTCGGGACGCCGGTCGCGGGGCGCTCGCACCTGGAGCTGGAGGGCCTCATCGGCCTGTTCGTCAATACGCTGGCGCTGCGCACCGACCTGACCGGCCAGCCCGGCGTGGGCCAGACGCTGGCGCGGGCGCGGGAGGCGGCGCTGTGGGCGTACGGACACGCCGAGCTGCCGTTCGAACGGCTGGTGGAGGCGCTGGCGCCGCAACGCAGCCTGGCGCACGCGCCGCTGGTCCAGGCGATGCTGTCGCTGGAGGAGGAGCCGCCGGGCACGCTGCGGCTGGGGGACGTCCAGGCTACCGCCCTGCAGGTCCACTCGGCCACGGCGAAGCTCGACCTGCTGCTGGCGCTGGGCGGCGACCTGACGGGCTCGATCGAATATGCCACCGACCTTTTCGACCGCGCCACCATCGAACGCTTCGTGCGCCACCTGGAGCGCCTGCTGGGCGGCGTCGCCGCGGATGCGCCCGGCCCCCTGGCGGAGCTGCCGCTGCTGGAGGAGGCCGAGCAGGCGCAGCTGCTGCGGGAGTGGAACGACACCGCGGCGCCGGCCGGCGAAGGCTGCCTGCATGAGATGTTCGCCGCGCAGGCGGCGCGCACTCCCGCGGCCGTTGCGGTGGCGGTGGCGGGCGGCGAGCGGCTGACCTATGCCGGGCTGGCGGCGCGGGTCGCGGCCCTGGCGGAGGTGCTGCGCGGCCACGGCGTCGGCCCCGAGGTGCGGGTGGGGGTCCTGCTGCCGCGCGACGCCGACCTGCTGGTGACCCTGCTGGCCGTGCTGCAGGCGGGGGGCGCCTACGTGGGGCTCGACCCGGCCTATCCGCGCCCGCGGCTGGCCTGGATGGTCCAGGACTCGGCGGCGGCGCTGGTGGTGACGCGCGGCGGCCTGGCCGCGTTGGTCGCAGGGAGCGGCGCTCCGGTGGTGCGGCTCGAAGCGCTGGCGGCGCTCGCAGGAGGCACAGGGAGCGCAGGGGTGGCGGCGCCGGCAGCGGCTGGAGCGGACGCCGCGGCGGTCGCCGGCGCGCCGCGCGCCGCCGTGCCGCAGAACCTGGCGTACCTGATCTATACCTCGGGCTCGACCGGCCGCCCCAAGGCGGTGGGGATCGAGCATCGCAGCGCGGTGGCGCTGGTGGCCTGGGCGCAGCGCACCTACGCCGCCGCGGAGCTGGCGAGCGTGGCTGCGACGACGTCGGTGTGCTTCGACCTGTCGGTGTTCGAGCTGTTCGTGCCGCTCGCGACCGGCGGCCGGGTGGTGCTGCTGGCCGACGCCCTGGCGTTGGCCGGGCTGCCGGCCGACGACGCGGTGACGGGGGTGACGCTGCTCAACACCGTGCCTTCGGCGGTGGCGGCGCTGGTGCAGGCCGGGTCGCTGCCGCCGTCGGTGCGCACCGTCAACCTGGCGGGCGAGGCACTGTCGGGGAGCCTGGCGGATCGGCTGTACGGCGCGGCAGCGGTGGCGCGGGTGGTGAATCTTTACGGTCCGTCCGAGGACACCACGTATTCGACCTGCAAGGAGGTGGCGCGGCAGCGGCCGGGCGAGCCGACGATCGGCCGCCCGCTGGACAACCGGCACGCCCGCGTGCTGGATGCGGCGGGCCTGGCGGTGGCGCCGGGGATCGCCGGCGAGCTGTGCCTGGGCGGCCGCGGCCTGGCCCGCGGCTACCTGGGGCGCCCCGACCTGACGGCGGACCGCTTCGTCCCCGACGCCTGGGGCGGCGAGCCGGGGGCGCGCCTCTATCGCACCGGCGACCTGGCCCGCCACCGGCCGGACGGCGAGCTGGAATTCCTCGGCCGCCGCGATCACCAGGTGAAGGTGCGCGGCTTCCGCATCGAGCTGGGCGAGGTCGAGGCCGCCCTGGCCGCGCTGCCCGGCGTGCGCGAGGCGGCGGTGGTGGCGGCGCCGGAGAGCGATCGGCTGGTCGCCTACGTGGTCACCGACCACACCGCCGGCGCGACGCCCACGGCGGCGGCCGCTGCCGGCGACCTGCGCCGGGCGCTGGCCGCCCGGTTGCCCGCGGCGCTGGTCCCGGCAGCCATCGCGTTTTCCGCGGCGCTGCCGCGCACGCCCAACGGCAAGGTCGACCGCAAAGCGCTGGCCGCCGCGGCGCCCGGTGCCGCAGCCGGCGGCGGCGGCCTGCCGCTGGCGCCGGCCGCGCCGCGCGACGAGCTGGAGCTGGCTCTGCACGGCGTCTGGGAAGAGGTGCTGGGCGCGCGCGGCGCGATCGGCATTCGCGACCACTTCTTCGACCTGGGCGGTCATTCGCTGCTGGCGGTGCGCCTGGTGGCGCGCGTGCGCCAGCGCCTGGGCGCCCAGATCAGCCTGGCCAGCCTGTTTGTCGACGGCACCGTCGAGCGCCAGGCGGCGCTGCTGCGGCAGGGCGGCGGCATGCCGGCGGGCGCCGCGGCGGCTGGGGCGCCGGCGCGCTCGCTGGTCCAGGTGCGGGCCGGCGGCGGGACGCCCCCCTTCGTCTGCGTCCACCCGGTCGGCGGGAGCGTGCTGTGCTACTTCGAGCTGGCGCGGCGGCTGGACGCGGCGACCCCATCCGGCCGCCCGTTCTGGGGCTTGCAGGCGCCGCCGGCGCCGCCCGCGTTGCAGCCGGCAGCGATATCGGTGGAGGAGATGGCGGACCGCTACCTGGCCGAGCTGCGCGCCGCGCAGCCGGACGGCCCCTACCTGCTCGGCGGCTGGTCGATGGGGGCGCTGGTCGCCTTCGAGATGGCGCGCCGCCTGCGCCAGGCCGGCCGGCCGGTGGCGGCGCTGGTGCTGCTCGACCCGCCGCCGGCGGCTCGCCCAAGCGGCGCGGCGGCGCCGGCGGAGCTGGAGCCGGCGCAGGCATCCATCGCGCTGCTTGCCAGCTTTGCGCGCGACCTGGCGGCGCTCGGCGGCCTGGAGGCGCCGGGTGTTGCGGCGGACCTGGAGCGGCCGGAGCAGCTCGCAGAGACGCTGCGCGCGGCGACCGATGCGGACGATGCCGTCCGGCGCCTGTGCGCCTGGGCGCGGCGCACCGGCGCCCTGCCCTCCTACGTCGGCGACGGCCTGGTGCGCGAGCTGTCGCAGGTGTTCCTGGCCAACCTGGCCGCCGCCCGCGCATACAGGCCCGCGGTCTACGACGGCGCCTGCGACCTGCTGCTCGCCGCCGGCACCGCCGATGCCAGCAGTGCCGGCAGTGCCAGCGGTGGCACCGGCGCCGCCGCCGATCTCTCGCGCGGCTGGGCGCGCTACGCCACCGGCGGCGTGCGCATCACGGCGGTGCCGGGCGGTCACTACGGCCTGCTGCGCCAGCCGGATGCCGCCTGCTGGGCGGCGGCCCTGGCCCAGGCGCTTTCCACCAGCCTATGAAGGCCATCGGCACTCTGCTCGGCTTCCTCTACCGGCAGGCGCGCGGCCTGGCCAGCCTGGCGATCGCGGCCGGCCTGGTGAGCGGCGCCGCCGGCGCGGCGCAGCTCGCCATCCTCAACGCCGCGATCGACCAGGACGACGCGCACCGCCGGCTGGCGCTGTTCGCCGGCTTCGCGGCGCTGCTGCTGGTCGCTCCCGCCTCCCGGCTGGTCTGCCAATACCTGATGGTGAAGCTCGGCCAGGACGTGGTGTACGACCTGCGGCTGCGCCTGGCCGGCCTCATCGTGTCGGCGCCGCTGGCGCACCTGGAGCGGCTCGGCCCGAGCAAGCTGCTGGCGGCGCTCACCGACGACACCAGCGCCATCACCGAGGCGCTCATCGTGGTGCCGGAGGTGGCCAGCAACGGCGCCCTCTTCCTGGCCGGGCTGGTCTACCTGGGCTGGCTGTCGCCGCTGCTGCTGACGGCCTTCCTGACACTCTTCGTGCCGGTCCTGGTGCTCTACCGGTTCCCCGTCGCCAGCGCGTTCGAGCGCTACCGGCTGGCGCGGGAAGAGCAGGACGTCCTGTACGGCGCCTTCACCGGCGTCACTGCCGGCGCCAAGGAGCTGAAGCTGAACGCCGAGCGGCGCGCCGCCTTCTTCGGCCGGCTGGCGGCCACTGCCGGCGGCCTGCGCCGCCTGTTCGTGCGCGCCAACGTCACGCTCGCCGCGGCCGTCGCGGGCGCCTGGACGTTCTTCATGGCCGCGGTCGGATTGATCCTGTTCGGCGCGCCGCTGGTGCGCCCGGTGCCGCGGCAGACCCTGGTGGGGTACGCGCTGGTGCTGCTGTTCCTGCGCGGGCCGCTGCAGCTGGTGGTGGGGTCGTTTACGGCTCTCGGCCGCGGCGGCGTCGGGCTGCGCAAGCTCGAACGCCTGGGCTTCGAGATGCGGCAGTCCGCCGAGGCGGCCGAGCCCGCGGCGCCGGCCGCCGCCGGCCGTGCCGTCGCGGCTGCCGGTGCTGCCGGAGCCGCCGCCGGGTGGCGCCGGCTGGACCTGGAAGGCGTGACGTTCAGCTTCCATCGCGAGGACGGCGAAGCGGACTTCCTGCTGGGACCGGTCGACCTGACGCTGCGGCCGGGCGAGCTGGTCTTCCTGATCGGCGCCAACGGCAGCGGCAAGACCAGCTTCGCCAAGCTCCTGGCCGGCCTGTACGAGCCTGCCACCGGCGAGATCCGCTGGGACGGCGAGCGCGTCGACCGCGCCGGCCTGGACCGCTACCGGCAGAACTTTTCCGCCGTGTTCCACGATTTCTATCTCTTCGCCGAGCTGCCCGGCGCGGCGCGGCCGGACCTGGCCGAGGTGTCGCGGCGCTACCTGCGCGACCTGCACCTGACGGGCAAGGTCGAGATCGCCGACGGCCGGCTGTCGACGACCGACCTGTCGCAGGGGCAGCGCAAGCGCCTCGCCCTGCTCGCCGCGTACCTGGAGGACCGGCCGATCTACCTGTTCGACGAGTGGGCGGCGGACCAGGACCCCTACTTCAAGGAGGTGTTCTATCGCCGCATCGTGCCGCGGCTGCGGGAGGCCGGCAAGACGGTCGTGGTGATCAGCCACGACGACCGCTATTTCGACGTCGCCGACCGCATCGTCCGCTTCGACGAAGGGCGTGTCTCCTTCGGCGGTCCGGCGACACCTGCAAAGATAGGGAGCTCAATCGACGCTTCATCAACTACAATGCACGAACGAGAGTGCGTATGAATGCTTCAGGCCGCATGCAAATGGCGCTGTTCCGAGCCCGCGACGTCTGGCGGCAGGCGGTCGGCGCCGTCGTCGAACGGCAGGACCGGCGGGAGTTCGCGGCGTTCCACCGCGGCCTGGTGCGGCGCCAGGACATTCTCTACATGTTCTTCACCAGCGACCTGCTGCACTGGCTGGACCGGGCGCTCGCCTGCGTGCCGCCGGCGGTCAACCTGGTGCTGATCGGCTCGGACCTGTCGGCGGATGAACTGGCGTGGATCCGTTCGCGCTACCGCCGGCCGTTCCACCACATCCGCTCGCGGGTGGACGACAACACCGTGCTGGACCTCGCCTTCCGGGCGGCGGCGGGCAACTTCGGCTGGCTGCACGTCGACTGCTTCGTGCTCAACCCGCGGCTCTTCCAGGAGATGGCCGACCTGCCCGACGACGTGGTAGCCAACTGCATCTGGTCGCACCCGGCGGCGCCGAGCGCAACCGGTGCGCACGATGGCCCCGGTGCGTCGAGCGCGGACGGCGCCCAGGCCCTGCACTCGGCCTTCGTCTTCATCAACTACGGCGTGATCCGGGCGCTGCGCCGGCGCGGCCTGCTGCCGTCGCCGTGCAGCCACCACTACCAGGGCGCCGCGACGGGGCGCACGGTCACCCGCCGCAAGCTCTACAGCCGGGTGCCGCGGCGGCGCCACGTCGCCCAGCTGGCGCGGGTGCTGCCGCCCGGCGCCGACGGGCTGCCGCAGTATCCGCAGCGGGGCAACTATTTCCAGGTTCTTGTCGTATTTCAGCTGGTAGCGAACGCGCTCGGCTACCGCCTCCGCCAGGTGCGCGATCTGCGGCGCGACGGCACCGGCTCGGCGGCCAACTTCTCGAACGAGATCGTGCATGTCAACGGCGTCGCCACCTACAAGTCGTACCGCGACGATGCGACGACCATCGGCGGGCGTTTCTACCCGCTGTTGCTGCAGGCGGACTACGTGATGCTGGCGGCGCTGGGAGACGACGTGCCGCCGCGCTACCGCCAGCTGCGCGGTGAGCTGGAAACCGAGCTGACCCGCCTGCGCATCCCGGTGCGGGCGGCACGGCGCAACCTCGGCGCCTTTCTGGCTGAGCGCGGCATCGCCCCCGATCGCGCGGCACTCATCCTCGGCAAGCCCGAAGCATCCGAAGCGCCGGTAGCGCCCGCAACACCCCTGGCGCCCCTTGCAGTCACCGCGCCCGAAGCGAGCCCCGAAGCACACCGGGAACCTGCCCTGGCCGGCAGGACTTCCGTACAGGAGACACATCGATGAGCCTCACCGCTTCGTTCCGCCAGGATCTGCGCTGGAGTCAGCACATGATGCGCCGCAACCTCGCTCTGACCGCGGCGGTCGTGCTCTCGCTCGGCATGACGATCGGCGCCAACACGGCTACTTTCAGCGTGCTCAATGCGTTCCTGCTGCGGCCGCTGTCGATCCAGGACGCCGACCGCGTGGTGCGCGTGCGTGAAAACCTGGCGGCGCCCGACAAGGCGCCGTCCCTGCGCAGCCTGACGGCGGCAAACTACGGCGCCTGGCGGGCTCACCAGCGGGTCTTCACCGATATCGCGGCGGCCACCGGCACCAGCCTGACGCTGACCGGCAGCGGCGAACCCGAGCGTTTCTCGGCCGCGCTGATCAGCGCCAACTTCTTCCCGCTGCTGGGCATCCAGCCGCTGCTCGGGCGCAACATCGCGGCCGAGGAAGACCGTCCCGGCCAGAACCAGGTGGTCATCCTCAGCTTCGACGTCTGGCAGCAGCGGTTCGGCGGCGACCCGGCCATCATCGGCCAGCTGATCCGGCTCAACGGCGAGCGCTACACGGTGATCGGCGTGATGAACCGCGGCTTTCACCACCCCTACGAAGCGGACATGTGGGTGCCGCTCGCCTATCACGAAGACCCCACCGCCGCCGCCGTCGACCAGGAGTACTACGCCCCGGCGCGGCTCAAGCCGGGAGTCACCCTGGAGCAGGCGCGCCAGCAGATGAACGACCTGGTCAAGCACCTGCGGGAGGACAACCCGCGGCCCAACGCGCCAAAGTCGGCGGACCTGAGCCCGATCCGCCACGAGCTGGTGGGCGACCTCGACAAGCTGCTCTACCTCATGGTCGCGGCGTCCGCCTTCGTCCTGCTCATCGCCTGCGTCAACGTCTCCAACCTCTTGCTGGCGCAGGGCCTCAAGCAGTCCGCGGAGGTCGCGGTGCGGGTCGCGCTGGGCGCCACGCGCGGCCGCCTGATCCGCCAGATCCTGACTTACAGCCTGCTGCTGGCGATGCTGGGCGCGGTGCTCGGCATCCTGCTCGCTTCGTGGTCGATGAAGCCGCTGGTCGCCCTCAGCCCGGCCTATGCGCTGGGCGAATTCGACATCGAGCCGCGGCTGGACCTGCCGACCCTGGGCTTCACCCTGATCGCCTCCCTGGTGGTCGGTTTCCTGTTCGGCATGATGCCGGCCCTGCGCATGTCCCGCACCAGCATCAGCAGCACGCTGCAGGAAGGCGGCCGCGCCCGCACCCTGGGCAAGGCCGGGCGCCGCCTGCTCAGCGCCCTGGTGGTCGCCGAAGTGGCGCTGTCGCTGGTGCTGCTGGTCGGCGCCGGCCTGATCTTGCGCAGCTTCCAGCGCCTGCAGGCGGAAAACCGCGGCTTCGACATGCACAACGTGCTCAGCTTCACGGTGCCGCTGCCCGACTTCAAGTTCCCCAACCGCCTGCAAAAGGTGGCGTTCGTCAAGAAAGCCCTGGACCGCCTGCACGCCGTGCCGGGCGCCGAAGGGGTGGGCGGCAGCACCGCCCAGCCGCTGTACACCGGGACCTATGCCACCAGCTTCAACGTCGAAGGCAACCTGGTCACCACCGATCGCGGCTACCACATGGTGCACAACCGCATCGTCACCCCCGGCTATCTGGAATCGCTGCGCGTGCCGCTGCTTGCCGGCCGCTACCTCAACGATCACGACACCGCGGACTCGCCGTGGGTGGTGGTGGTCAGCAAGTCGCTGGCCGACCGCTACTGGCCCGGCCAGAGCGCGATCGGCAAGCGGGTCAAGCGCGGCCGCTTCGACTCGACCCGGCCCTGGCTGACGGTGGTGGGCGTCGTCGGCTCGATCAAGGAGACGCACGACGAGCTGATCGACACCGACGACGCCTGGTACTTGCCCTACAGCCAGCCGATCTTCGACGACATCCCGCGCATGACGTTCATGGTGCGCATGCCTTCCAACGCCGCGGCGGTGGCGCCGGCGGTGCGCGAAGCCATTCACCTGGCCGACAAGGACGAGCCGATCTACAGCATGATGACGATGGAGGAGCGCTTCGCGCAGCGCACCACGCCCGAGCGCTTCAGCACGGTCATCTACACCAGCCTGGGTTGCCTCGGCCTGCTGCTGGCGGCGATCGGCATCTACGGCGTGCTCTCCTTCAGCGTCAACCAGCGGCTGCGGGAGATCGGCATCCGCACGGCGATGGGCGCCCAGCCGCGACAGCTGCGCGCCCTGGTCATGACCTCCGCGATGCGCTTGACCGCGGCCGGCCTGGTGCTCGGGGTGATCGGCGCGCTGGTGCTCACCAAGCTGCTGTCCAGCCAGCTCTACCAGGTCAGCCCGCACGACCCGGTGGCACTGGTGGTGGCGCTGATCTGCCTGGCGGTGATCGCCTTCCTGTCGGCCTACCTGCCGGCGCGGCGGGCTTCCAGGATCGACGCGGTCAAGGCCCTGCGCTTCGAATGAGCGTCGCGGCGCCTGCGGGCGGGCCGCCCGCCGCCGGGCGCCCACGGATCGCCCTGCGCCGGGCGGGGCTGGCCGCCGTCGGCGTCTTCTTCCTGCTGGCGGCCCTGGGAGTGGCCGTCGCATATGTGCGGCACAGGCTCATCGCCGACCTGCCGGCGGTTTCGGGGACGCTCTCCGTCGCCGGCCTGGCGGCGCCGGTCCAGATCGCGCGCGACGCCCTGGGCGTGCCCACCCTGCGCGGCGCCGACCGGCGGGACGTCGCCTTTGCCACCGGCTTCGTGCATGCGCAGGATCGCTTCTTCCAGATGGACCTGCTGCGGCGCCGCGCCGCCGGCGAGCTGGCCGAGCTGTTCGGCGCCCCGGCCCTGCGGCTCGACAAGGCGATGCGCATCCACCTGTTTCGCGAGCACGCCCAGCGGGTGCTGGCGGCGAGCCCGCCGGACGTGCGCGGGGTGCTCGACGCCTACACCGCCGGGGTGAACGCCGGCCTCGGCGCGCTCCAGGCGCCGCCTTTCGAATACCTGGTCCTACGCGTCAACCCGCGCCCCTGGCGCGGCGAAGATTCGGTGCTGGTGCTGTTCACCATGTTCGCCCAGCTCGCCGACGTCAACGCCGCCAACGAGTCGGCGCTGTCGCTGATGCGCGATCGGCTGCCGCCGGAGCTGTACCGCTTCCTGGTGCCAGAAGCGACGGAATGGGAAGCGCCGCTGGCCGGGACGCCGCCGCCTGCCGCGCCGCCGCCGGGGCCCCAGGCGTTCGACCTGCGGCGCGAGCCGCGCACGGCAGCGGGCGGCGCGCGTGGCGTGGGCGGTGCGAGCGCCGGCGTCGGTGCCGGCGGGTTGGCGGTGGCGGCAGGGCCGGCGGGGGAGGACGTCGCGGCCGCGGCCGCCGCCGCGGCTCCCATGGCGAGCAACAGCTGGGCGGTGGCAGGGCGGCTGACCGCCGACGGCGGCGCGTTGCTGGCCGACGAGCTGCACCTGGGGCTGGCGGTGCCCAACGCCTGGTACCGCGCGGTGCTGACGTGGCCGGCAGAGGGCGGCGTGGCGGCCGGCGTGGCGCCCCACCGGATCGCGGGAGTCACCCTGCCGGGGACGCCGCTGATGGTCGCGGGGAGCAACGGCCTGGTGGCGTGGGGGGTGACCAACAGCGCGCTCGACACCAGCGACCTGGTGCTGCTCGACCTGGACCCCGCCCATCCCGATCGCTACCTCACGCCGCAGGGATCGCTGCCGTTCGAGCATCACAGCGAGCATCTGCAGGTCAAGGGCGGCGCCGGCAGCGCGCTGCCGGTCGACTGGACCATCTGGGGCCCGGTGCTGGACCAGGACTGGCGCGGCCGCAAGCGGGCGGTGCGGGCGGTCGTGGACCAGCCGGATGGCGCCGACTTTTCCATCCTGCGGCTGGAAACCGCCGCCGACCTGGGCCAGGCGCTGGACGTCGCGGCGGCCAGCGGCGTGCCGGCGCTCAACTTTGTCGCCGCCGACCGCCAGGGGCACATCGGCTGGACCATCGCCGGACGGCTGCCGCGCCGCGCCGGTTTCGACGGCGAAACCGCCGGTCCGTGGGCGGACGGGGCGCGACGGTGGGAGGGGCTGTTGCCGCCCGCCGCGGTGCCGCGGGTGGTCGATCCTCCCGCGGGGCTCCTCTGGACCGCCAACAACCGGGTCCTGGCGGGGGAGGCAGGGGCGCCGCTGGGGCGCGGCGGCTACGTCCTGGGCGCGCGGGCGCGGCAGATCCGCGACGACCTGCAGGCCCTGGCGCATCCGACCGCCGACGACATGCGGCGCATTCAGCTGGACGACCGGGCGGTGTTCCTGGCGCGCTGGCACGACCTGCTGCTCACCGTGCTGACGCCGCGGGCGGTGGCTGCCGACTCGCGTCGAGGGGAGATGCGCCAGCTGGTCGAGCATTGGAGCGGGCGAGCCGACGTCGGCTCGGCGGGCTACCGCATGGTGCGCACCTTCCGCACCATGGTCGGCCGCGCCGTCTTCGCGCCGCTCACCGCCGCCTGCCTGGCGGTGAACCCCGACTTCCGCTACACCGAAAGCTTCAACCAGTACGAGGGGCCGCTGTGGCAGCTGGTGACGCGCCGCCCGCTCAACCTGCTGCAGCCCAAGTATGCGAGCTGGGACGAGCAGCTCCTGGCGGCGGCGGATCAGGCCATCGAGCTGCTGGTCTCCAAGGGCCCGCGGCTCGCCGACCGCACCTGGGGCGAGCGCAACACGCTGGCGATGGAGCATCCGATGAGCGAAGCGCTGCCGATCGTCGGCCGGCATCTGTCGATGCCGCCGCGGCCGCTGCCCGGCGACGACGAGATGCCACGCGTGCAGGGTCCCTCCTTCGGCGCCACCGTGCGCATGGTGGTGTCGCCCGGTCACGAAGACCAGGCCATCCTGGAAATGCCCGGTGGCGAGAGCGGCAACCCCATTTCGCCGCACTACCACGACCTGCTGGACTCCTGGGCCGAGGGCGCTCCCGCGCCGCTGCTTCCCGGCAAGACGGTGACCGTTCTGAACCTGGTGCCGGCCGGCCCGGCGACGGCGGCCCCGGCGGCAGCACAGCCCACACCCCCGCGTTAGCGGCCGGGCCGGGTCGAGTCGCCGACCAACTCCGGCGCGCGGCTGGCCTGAAAAGCACGACGCCCCGGCTGCATCCAGCGCGGGGCGTCGAAGGCTACGGCGAAGGACGGCGGGTCAATGCGATTCCGCGATCCCGGCCTCGACCAGGTGAATCGCCTTGTCGAGGTGCTTCAGGGTGCGCCCCCGCAGCCCGCGGGCAAAGTCGTTGGACTCTTCCTGATCGATGTCGTGGTGCGCCGAACGCAGCAGCTCCAGGCCGCGGTGCAGGCGGCCGGGGCGGTCCATCTTGGAATCGACAGGCGGGTGAAAGTCCAGATCCTTGCCGTCGTCGATCGATGCTGCCTTGATGTCGCGGATCGCGGCATTGATCTCAGCGACCGCGCCTGCTTCGTCCCAGCGCATTTGCGCGTCGCCGCCACGCCGCTCGATATGGCCGCGCGCCGCGCGCAGATCAGACAGCGCGTGCAGGTAGTGCGGGTGCGGCCCGGGCTGGTCAGCACGCGCTGCCAGGGGAACGATTGCCGCGAGCAGGACAACCAAAAGCCTTGCCAGGTTCTTCATCAGGGAAATCTCCTTTTGTCCAGGCAGAATCGTCGTCATCCGCGCGCACGCTGCGCCGACACATCGATCTCCGACAGAAAGCCGCCGTCGTCGAATCGCGCTCGTTCCAACCACGAAGAAAAAGGGGGGTACAGCTCCAGCGCTCCCAGTGTCCGTCGAATCCTTGCGGGAAGTCAAGGACGGCCCGCGCCGGAGGCATCGGGCCTCCAGCGCTCGCAGCGGTGGCGGTGGGCGCCCAACGTGGTGCGGAGATTGCCGTCCGGGATCACCTGATGGCTTGGCCTTGCCGGCAGCAAGGTCTACACTTCCGGCGCCGACGGAGGCAAAGCATCAGTGTCCCGCCGCGCCGCGGATCGGAGCGGACCTCAACCGACGCACACGATACAAGCCATGTACACGGAACTGATCGGTTATGCCGCCGCGGCGGTGAGCACCTCCCTGATGCTGCCACAGGTGATCAAATTGGTGGTGACCCGGCGGGGTGCGGACCTGTCGATGTGGATGGTCGTGCTCTATCTGCTCAACTGCCTCCTGTGGTTGATCTATGGCCTGCTCACCCGTTCGCAGCCGCTGATCGTCGCCAACTCCCTGGCGCTGGTGGTAAGCATCCTCCAGCTGGCGCTCAAGCTCCGCTATGGACGGTCGCCGGAACCAGCCGCAGCGCTGCCCGCCGCCGCCGGCGGCAACGACGATCCAACCTGATCGGACCGCCGCCGCGGCACAGCGGCCGCAGCGGCGCGGTACGACTGGTCAAGCATCGGCACGTGCCATCGCCAGGCCATTGGCCGCGCCAACCCACCGTGCCCCTGCCAAGCGGAGCAAGGACCCGCCCTGTGTTACGAGGTCGGCACGCTGGTGCAATCGAAATAATGGATGACGTCGATGGTCATACCACCCATCGGCCCCGTCAGGATCGACGCCGTAGGGTATTGCGCCGGCGGCGAGCTGAAGGCGTTGACGATCAAATAAACGCAGCCGTTGGACTCTTCGGTGGAGGAGTGGAGCGGCGCCGTCACCGCCGCCGTGGGCGTCCAACCCGCCGGGACGCTCGAAGCGCTGGGATCGATGGTGTACTCGCACGACGACGTGCTGGCCGCGACGGTGCACGAATACGTGCGCGTCGTGGCCCCGGTGCCGGACGAGTTTTCGAACACGACCTCCACCGCGCACACGCGGTCGCGAGGCGTATCGTTAAGCGCGCCGCTGCCGCTGGTCGAAACCGTGTATCCCAAGTTGCAGATGAACGGGTAGGTGGTGGCCCCCGCCGCCGCCGCGATGCCGATCGCCAGCAGGGCACAGACACAAAGTGACCTGGAAAGCATGGAGCACCTCAAAAGACGCCAGCCCGCTCCCGCGCCATGCAAAGAGCGCTGACGACCCCATCCATCAATATATAATTAGAGACGCATTTCAGGCAAGACGAACCGCTGGCTCTGGAGCTTCATTCAGGATCAGGATGGCTTCGAGCGCGGCAGCCGGCAACAGGCTCCCGCGGAGCCGCGCCGTTAGTGGGGCGTCCCGCCCCGCTCCAGGTGCTCCGAGCGCTCGCGGAGCTGCCGCATTGTGGCCTGCAACTCGCTGTACGGTTGTGCGTTGGCGCCCGCTCCGCCCGGCGAGAGGGCTGCCCTGCGCTCCCGGCGCAGGAGCACCGCCCGGCGGGCCTGCACGGCTGCCAGGATGGCGCAGAATCCCGCGGCCAGCCCAGCGGGCACCCAGGCATCGGGTTTCTCGAACCCCACCATCAGGAACACGACGCCGACCGTTGCGTCACGGATCGCCCAGGAGCCAGGGTACCGGGTGCGAGAGGTCAGCTTTCGCCAAAATGAGCGGCGCTGCTTCCCGTCGGAGGCCTGCTCGCGATCCTGCTGCTCCATGAGGGGCACCATCCAAGCTTAGCAGATCGCCGCTGGCCAGCCCTTGCCCCACAGGCTGCCCAAGTACTGAATCCTCCATGACCCCTCGGGCGCACCACGCCGCGGCTGTCAAGCCGCAGTACTGCCCGCACCACCCCGAGCGCGCCATCCAGTGCCCGACTGGAGCTCAACCTTGGTAGCGGCGAGTCGCGTCGGTGCGCAGCCGCAGCGCGCAGAACGGCGACTCGACTGGACGGGGGGGCGGTCGGACGCTTGACACCCCCCCGATGCGCACCTACGATCTCATCCCTGGCTTGTCCTCCCTCGTAGCCGAAGTGGCGGAATGGCAGACGCAGAGGACTCAAAATCCTCCGCTCGCAAGGGCGTGCGGGTTCGACTCCCGCCTTCGGCACCATTTAGAATCAGTACTTTACGTTTCTTCTTCCTGCTGTCCCGCTCTCCAGATGTCCTGATTTGCTGCAGATTTGATGCAGCATCCGGCCGAAATCGGCCTCAAGGCCCCCACACACGGAGGGGCGGCACGTGCCGCCCCAAGTTCCAACCAGACGGCCCCGGCGAGAGTGACTGGCTCGCGCCGGAGCCTGACCCGACACGGGAGACTTCCCCATGCCGAGCTTTGCAGATAGTACCCCTGCCTCTCCCTGGAACGAAGGCGACTCGTTCCGCGAGACCACGCTGGTCTACATCGACCCGGAGCACCGCGAAGCGCTCCGCCAGGTCGGCCACCTGATATACGACCTGGCCGTCGAGACGACCAGCTTTCCCGGTGACGAGTCGATCACTCGCGCCGAGCTGCGCGCCGCCTTAGCCGAGCTGCGCTATTTGGAGGGCTTTTTCGACATGATGCGCCGGTCGGCTAACCAATCGTCCCTTGCGCCCTCGGATGACCGCCTCGCCTACTTTGCCGGCAGGCTCGGCCGCAAGGTGGGCGCGCTAGCGGGATCGATCGAGGGGCGGCTGTCATGACCGCTCAGCCAGAGACATCGCGGCGGCGGAAGCGAGACCCTAAGGAGTCGAACCTTGTCGGAATGGCAATCTTGAGGCTCCGCAGGGAAGCGGGCATGACCTTGCGCCAGGTATCCGCAGAGTCAGGACGCAACATATCGGCCCTTTGCCGATATGAAAACGGTCATACGCTTCCGCATGCCACCACCCTCCGGAGTGTCGTCGCGGCAATGGGAGTGACCATGACGGATCTGTACCGCGCCCAACAGCCAGCGAGCGAATATGGAGGGACGGGGGAAGACGGCACTCTGCCACCAGACACCAGGAGACCGGCTCCGACCCTGCACAAAGCAGCTGTCCGGCTTGCGCAGGAGTGCGGCAAGGCAGTGGCCCATTGCTGCCTTGCCTTTCTGGAGCTACAGAGCGGCGCCCGGCGGGACGGAGATGCGCCTGTTGTCACCACGCGCCACGCCAGTAAGGGGAACAGTGCGATGAGTCCTGACCTAATCGAAGAGGAAAGCTAGGGCGATTATGCCTCTGTTGACACCGAAGGATTAAAGGCCAAGGCTCTTGAGGAGCCGCTTTCGGTGCCACTCCGGGTCGGGCGGCTCGGTCACTTTGACCACAAGCCGCTCGTGCTCGACGGTGACGAGGACGCGGCACCCCGCCAGGAATCCGGCGTCCCCAAGCCAGTTGCCCATGAGGTGGAGCGTCGGGACCACCGCGCCCGCCGGGCGGTGGAAGTTCAACACGGTAAGCCGTCGCGGCTTGTAGGCCATCGCGTTCCCTCGCTGGTAGCCCTGCTGTGGGGGTTGGGACTACTCGTGGCGGCAAGTTGCCCGGCCGCCACGATCCCTGTCGGCATCCCTGCGGTCACGTTCCCCGTTGGCGGCGCCGCCCCCCCTCTTACTTCGTTGTTCCGGGACGATCCCGGCACCAACCACGCGTCAGTGCCACTCACGCCCCTGTTTGTCCTTCCTCCAACTCCTTGCCAGCTCGCGGGCCGTGAGGCAGGCCGCGCCCTGGAGCGATTCGATGACGCGCCGCATCAAGTCCTCCGCAACGCACTCAATGCGACCCGAGATCTCCGTTGCCAGGTCGGGAGCGATGTCCCCGGCCAGCATGGCGTCCAGGTCGGCGGGGACGGGCAACCCGCGGTTGATGGCCTCCAACCGCTCTTGCATCCTCAGCAGCTCGAAGACGACATCCCCGAGGGCGGCTTGCGCCCTGCCTACCTCGTCCGTCATGGTGGCGGCGACCTCCTCCAGGGGCGGTACTATCGCAGAAGTCTGGAAGGCTGTAAAGCAGTCACGCAGGAAGTCCTACCCTACGGCTATGGCAGCGAGAGACAGCGGGGAGAAGGCCCGGCAGGAGAAGGCGGGGATCACGGAGGGCGGCGTGAAGCTCACGATCTGGTTTCACGCGGACGAAGCAGAGGCGCTGCGCCTGAAGGCGTTCAAGGAGCGGCGATCGCAGTCAGCGATCGTGAGGGAGGCGCTGCGGCGGCGGCTGGGGATCGAGGATTAGGGTTCTATCGGGAGGGCTTTCGAGATTGGCAGAGGTTAAAATCCTCCGACGATTGCTCCACTACTTTGAGCAGTATGTCTTCGACAAAGCGTGGGATTGGCTTGTTCAACGCCCCATGCTCTCGGGCTTGGGAACCGTGTTAGTTGGCCTCATTACCTATGTTGTAGGTAGTATTCGCGGCGCCGACCGTGGATGGCTAGGACTCGGTATTGGTATCTTTATAACTTTGGCATTGCTGTCAATCGCTGCGGGAATCGGAAATCTTCGGGCCAAGCGTGATGCTGCGCCGACGGGCAGACCCGTAACTCCGCAGCCAGAACCACCTTACGCGACACCTGCTGCGCCGACTGAGATAGACAGTGGCGAGCAAGCTAGAATTGACCGAGATCGCCCGAGCATTGATCGCTTCCGGGAAGGACACAACAGAGTTGGCGGGGCAGTGATCTTCGCCTATCAAGAGGCGGTTCCTGGGTTGCTCCTCGGCCCGTCGGATGGCAACTTGGCATATACGTTGCTCTACAACAGCCTTTTTCGGGACCGTCTTGTGCCCTCATGCAAGAACGCCTGGGAAAGAATAGAAAGCGACATCGGCGAGCCCCCAGCCCCGCTGGCGACTTTGATTACAGACCTTCATGATCTTCTTGGAGCTTATGCAGTGCTCGTGGGTCACATCGAACGAGGCGGCAGGGCCATTTTAGGGCTACGCGATTTTTACGAATCTGAATACTACGCAGAGCTTCGCAGAAGGCATCGGGAATGCCTTATGGAGCTTCAACGGGTGATCCAAACGTCGGGGTTTCGCGAGCTTTACAACAGCCTCGGACCGCTTGGCGATCTGCTGTTGGTGGAGCCATCTCCCGTAGGCCCGCGAATCACCTTAAATGGGGGGGGCGCATTTAATGTAAAGCGAGTCACTTGGCACCCAACAAACGGAGCCATGTTTGACACAGACGTACTCAGCGTAAGACTCTGGAATGACCCTAGAAGCCGTGAGGATACTGCTGCCGCAACTGGCTTAACTGTCGAGTGCACGTGCCAGGGGCCTAATCTTGATCTGCCTTGGCTCCACACTCGGCTTGACTATCCCATTCAATCGATTCAAATGGCTCGGGGAGAGTTGCCGACGCTTATCTACGATTTCGGAGTGGGCGAGTGGAAAATGTTCAACTTGATCATTAAGGAGCCAGAGTCAAGCGATTGCTGTTTGTATAACAATGACAGCTTCCAGCACCCGCGTGTTCAGAATCCGGCATGGAGAATCGGCCCAGGCGCGTACAAGGTTATCGTTCGGGTAACCGGAGTAAGAGTGAGAGAGCAGTTTGAGTGTGGTTTCCAAAACCCAGGTCAGGGTTGCCCACTTGTGGTGAAGTCTTTTAGGCAGTTTTCTCTGGAGGAAATCTTAGCGGCCACCTAAACCGGACGCGCAGGCAAGTGAAATGCGAATCATTGCCTTAAGGTTCTTCCGGCTCGCCTCGCTCTTTCGCCTCGCTCCCCTTTGAGGACGGCTTTACAGATAGCAATGCCTTCATCGCTTCATCAAAGCTCAGCGGATGCAGGCTCACCGGGCCGGCTCTTTTCTTCCTCTTACGAGGAGCAGCCGGCTTCTTCGGGGAACCGGCGCCCGTCACGATCCCGCCACAACCGCCGAGAAGATGTCATCGTTCTTCCGGTTGTTGTGCCGGAACGAGAACTCGTTGAGGTAGAGCGGCAGGTAGGTCTTGGAGACGTGGTGGAAGCTCCCCATGATGCCCCGCTTGATCAGCGACCAAAAGCTGTCGATCGTGCAGGTGTGGACCTCGCCGCGGACGTACTCGCCGGCCGAGTGGTTCACGAAGTCGTGAGGGCGCTTCCGGCCGAGCCGCTTGTAGGTCTGAAGCTCATCCGTCGCGACCAGGGAGACGCGATCGGAAACCGTCCGGTCTACGAAGCCCTCCAGGGTGGCGGCGTCGGTCGCCTCGATCATCTGGCAGACGACATTCCCCTTGCGCGAGATGGCGCCGATGACGCCCACCTTGCCGGCGGGGCCGCGCCCGCCCTGGCCCTTCTTGCTCCCGCCGCCAACGCCGCCGCCGTGCCGGTTCTTGGCCTTGCCGCCGACGTAGGTTTCATCGACCTCGACAACACCGATGAGCAGCTTGAAGTCGGGGTCTTGCATGGCGGCCCGGATGCGGTGGCACATGTACCAGGCGGTGCGGTACGCGCCCATGCCGATGTGCCGCTGCACCTGCAAGGCGCTCATCCCCTTCTTCGCCTGGCACATGATCAAGATCACCTGGAACCACTCGCGCAGCGGGCACTTGGTGTTCTCGAAGATGGTGCCGGTCAGCGGCGAGAACCGGTAGCCGTTCGGCGCGCACTTCTTGCACTGCCACTTGAAGGGCTGCTTCAGGGCGTAGACGTGATCGTTGCCGCACCGGGGGCAGGTCACCCCGGCCGACCAGCGCATCTGGACGATGTAGGCGAGGCAGTCTTCCTGCGTTCTGAAGCGCTCTTGAATCTGCCGGATGGTGAACATGAGCCAAGTGTACGCCGGCCCGGCTTCGGTGTCAACAGGTTCATTAAAATGTCTAGCGAGGCTAGGCTATGTTGGCCGCGCTTGGCGGCCTGGTAAGGACTGGCACGTATGCGCGTCTGTTGGCGGGCAGGCGGGACTCTACGCGGCAACCCGCCCCCACAGACAATGATATTATGATGGGCTTAAGGGAGCGGAGGGTACTGAGTGCCAGACGCGACGGGCCAGCAGAATGCCAGCGGTCAAGCCTTGCTTGTTGTAGAGATCTGGCGAGATGTGCGGCCGTATCTCCGAGCCGCAATTTCTGACCTACTCGTGGCTGTTATCCTCTGGGGTGGTCTTTGGATATTCAAGCGGGTGACCTCGCTGACCCCCCTCGACGGCTGGCTTGGGAAGTACCTTGAGGGTATCCACTCGATCGCCGCGCTTCTTGGCTTCTCTGTGTACTCAGGACTGTTCGCATGGGATATCATCGTAATTCGAATTGAAAAAACAAGCCGGGGAAAGAAGACATGACGCTGCATCTTTTCTCAACTCGTACGGGCCGCGAGCTGGCCGAGAAGGGGCTTGTCGCGGGTTTCTTCTACGTTCTTGCTCTGCTCATTTCAACAGTACTAGTTCTGAATGGGCTCTCGGCGCCCATTGTGGGAGCAACCTGTGCGGGAGCTGTTGCTGTCGCTATTCCGCTCGCAATGTGGTGGAGATACCATCTAACGACAAGAAGAAAGCCATGTCCGTCGCCGAAGCAAGAAGCCATTCACCAAGCTAACAGTTCGGTTCACCAGGCGCACTCGGCTGGCCTCGGGATGGCTAGTAGCCAGCTTGTTGGCAACGAGGTGAGAGCCGTGGAGCCGGAACCTCTCAGTACAGATCAGCGTCTCGTTGTTGTTTTTGCAAGTATGGCTGACCGTAACTTCTCGCGTGTCCAACTTGACCGTGAGATTCGGTTGGTAGACCAGGCCATCGCTTCAGCTTCGCCTGCATATAGATGCGAGTTCCATCTCGAACGGCTAACGAAAGTATCGCAGTTGGAAGCTCGCCTCTTGCAGACGAGACCTCATGTCCTTCACTTCTATGGTCACGGCCAAAGGGGGGAGGAAATGGTTAGGGCGCGCCGGCGGTTTTTTGCTTTTAACCCAGGGCTTCGCTGTGTAGTTCTTGTCCCTTCCCATTCTACCCTTGAAGTCGGCGCGATTGCTGAACAAGTTGACTGCATTATCAGGTTTTCGGCGGAAGCAAATGACCTAGAGGTGCGGAGCTTTAGTGCTGCGTTTTATCGGGACCTTGCATCAGGAGGCAGTGTGTGGGATGCATTCGAGCTGGCGCGAGCCAACATAAAGGGACGCGCAGGCAGAAACTTTCCTCGCCTTCTCGCTCCGCGATGCGATCCGGCTTCAATTGTCTTCGTCGCGCCGCCTCACAAGCATCGGCATTAGCTTGTCTGCAAAATTCGGGCCTCTGGCCGGTGAACTTTGAGTGAGATGGATGTGCATAGGGGTACGGGCGACTAGCGGTGTCAACAGAGGCATAATCGCCAAAGCTAGTGTAGTGCGCCCTAATTAGGAATCCTTATATGCGGTTCGTACGTATCGTCCTGTGGGAGGATTGGGACGATGCGGATCGCACCGTTGGTTCTGGTTTCGCCGGAGGAAAGGCGGCAGTTGGAGGCCTATGCCCGAGGCCGCAGCACGCCGACGCGTCTGGTGCAGCGCGCGAAGATCGTCTTGCTGGCCGCCGAGGGCAAGGAGAATCGGGAAATTGCCGAAAGTCTTGGCATCATGCGGCATACCGTCGGACGTTGGCGGAGCCGCTTTTGCCAGTTCGGCCTGAGCGGGATCGAGAAAGACGCGCATCGAAGTGGGCGCCTGCCGAGCCTGTCCCAGGGCTTGCTACGGAAGATCGTGCGCAAGACAACGCAAGAGACGCCGCAGGACGGCACTCATTGGAGCACGCGGAGCATGGCCGAGGCGGTCGGGGTCAGCGCCTCGACGGTGCGCCGGGTCTGGCAGCGGCACGGCCTCAAGCCTCATCGGGTGCGGACCTTCAAGCTGAGCAACGATCGACGCTTTGTCGAGAAAATGGAAGATGTCATCGCGCTCTATCTCAACCCGCCAGAGCACGCCCTCGTCTTGTGTGCCGATGAGAAGAGCCAGATCCAGGCTCTTGATCGGACTCAACCCGGCCTGCCGATGAAGAAGGGCCGCTGCGGCACGATGACGCACGACTACAAGCGCAATGGCACCACGACGTTATTCGCGGCCTTGAGTACGCTGGACGGTAAAGTCATCGGTAGCTGCATGCCGAGGCACCGCCACCAGGAGTGGTTGAAGTTCCTCAAACAAATCGATCGGGAGACACCCGCAGCCAAGCAAATCCACCTGATCGCCGACAACTATGGCACCCACAAGCACGCGGTCGTTCTACGCTGGATCGCTCGGCATCCGCGATTTCACCTTCATTTCACTCCGACCAGTGCCTCCTGGCTCAACATGGTCGAACGCTTCTTCCGACACCTGACCGAGAAGCAAATTTCCCGTGGAGTGTTCCGCAGTGTCGACCAGCTCGAATCCGCGATTCTGGGGGCGATCGAGCGGCACAACTCTGATCCTAAACCCTACATCTGGACGGCTAAGGCTGCTGACATCCTCGAAAAGGTCAAGAGAGCACGTCTCAGACTGAATAAGGTCCCATCTGTGTGACGCACTACACTAGACATCGCCCCCTTCGATACGGTGATTGTGGCGGTCGGCAGAAGGACCGCCCGCCCGCCTCTCCTCTAATCCCTCAACTGCGCAGAAGCGCCCACAGCCGGCAATCTCACCTGGCGCCGTAATTCGAGCGGCAAGGTCGGTCAAATCGCCGCCCGAATCGCGCCCGGAGCTGATCTCTTCACAAGGGAGGCCCGACGACACCCCCTACCCCGCACGAACAGGTTTGCAGGCCAAGCGCATAGCGGAACGTCTGAGATGACGGCGCGGCGGAGCCGCCCATTCGAATCCAGCCATCAGACCTTGCGCATGCCTTGCTAATTCCTCATGCGCCCGGAGCCATGAACGCATGGGCTTGTAGCAAAGGAGAGCAGGGGATAGGCTGAGATCAGGAAAGAGGGGACTGCTTTTACAGTGACAGCTGGCTGCGGCGACATCATCATCATCCTGGCGGAAGGTAAACAATGCTGAGGCGATTGCTCCCGATCGGGCTTGCGATGCTCGCGGTGTTCCACGCGACCAGTTGGGCACACAGCAGTAACGGCCATGGGGGTAGCGGCCATGGTGGTAGCAGCAGCACCTCGCAACCCAGCAGTACCAAAAGTGCGGACGATTCTGGAAGCAAGACCGTTTATGTCCATGGGTATGTTCGCAAGGATGGCACGTACGTACGTCCCTACTACCGCGCAGCGCCGTATGACGGCTTAGCCCTTAACTCCTCCAGCCGCCACGGTGGCGATCTTGAAATCATCCCGCGCTCCGCGGAGCCGAGCATTGCTGGGTACGCTACTGCAAGGCTTTTGGACGGCACCACAATTGCGATGCGCGGTCTTCCCTCAATCCGCGGTCGGATGTTCGCCTTCACTGATGACAACGGGCGCTATGTGTCGCTGCCGCTCCGGGAGGTCGCATGGACAGATAGCGGCACCCGCCACGACTGTATTACCTGTGCGCGGGATGCCGATGGCCACATCGTGCATAGCAAGGCTGCGGAGACAGCCTTCGAGCGCCTGCATCCCTGCCCTGTTGCTTCGGTGGGGAACTCCTGTCCAGGCTATGTGATCGACCACATCACGCCCCTGGCATGTGGAGGCGAGGACACCAACAATAATATGCAGTGGCAAACGGTTGCCGAGGGCAAAGCAAAGGATGAATGGGAGAGGAAGGCTTGCGGCCGATAACCTAGCTCAGCCAACGAGCGGACTAACCTTTTCGTCCGGGCGCGAGAGCGATTAGGTCCGGCGGCGAGCCGTCAGGAGATCCGCTAAGTACCAGTTGGACTCAACAGCTTCGTCGTAGGTTGCCGCATCCACCACTTGCTGTCGCCATCAATAGATGCTGTGCGATAGCGCATCCAGCTTGCCACTGACCTCCTATTGCAATTTCGGCAAGCCTATCCTTGGACATGTGAAGACGCTCTCGGCCGGCTACGGATTGCTTCGTCTCCGATGGTGGCCTTGAGGGGCAGCGCCACGCTGCTCCCCTCGAAATCCTTCAGGATTAAGCGCAGCCGATGGAGATCAAGAATGGAAATCGTACCTTGCTTCGATGCTCAACACCTGACATCAATCGCGAAGATCATGGGGGACACGAATGATGGTCTTACGGGTCAGGAAATAGAATACCTGCTGCGGGACTGTCGCATCTATGACCCCGACCCCGGTATGACCAAATGGAAGCGTCTCTTCAATGCCTTTGTGGCAACACAGAATGCAAAGAAGGTTGGTAACCATGTAGTGATGTTCATTAACAGGGCGATGAACCCTGTCCAATATGGCTCTCGCCCCGTGGTCTTTCGCGCTCGGCAGGACCGACTAAACGTTGTGCTTGCGTTTAGCGGGATGCGCCTGGGCGATGAGGGCAAGGTCACGCGAAGCCAGAAGACCGGTACACTTGATCAAGCTCTGGAGCGTGCCGGCCGCTTACATCTGGCACTGACACAGCGAGAGGTTCATCGAGATGTCTTGGCTTATTGTCGCGCCGAGCTTCTTCAGGAGAACTACTTCCACGCGGTCCTGGAGGCGACCAAGAGCATCGCGGCCAAAATCCGGTCCCTTTCGGGCCTCGGCGGCGATGGCGGAGGGCTCGTTCAGGCTGCTTTTGGGCTTGGCCAAGGCAACCCCGTACTGGCGATAAACTCTCTAGCGAACGATACGGACAAAGGAGAACAACGAGGCTTCATCAACCTACTCGTAGGCTTGTTTGGGACCATTCGTAATCCCTTGGCGCACAACGCTAAAGTTGAGTGGGCAATGAGCGAACAAGATGCACTGGATATTTTAACCTTGGCTTCTCTTGTACACCGGAAGCTCGATAGTGCCTACAGACCATGAGCGTCATTCTCCCTGGGCATGGATGTTCCGCGGCAACATGGCCGCTCACTATAATTCTCTCGATCGGCTCGGCGCTATCACTGGATAACTCCGTACGGTTACGAAGCCCCCCCTCCGCGCAGCGCGGTTGCATCGGCTCTTCTGGTGCAGGTGGCCGGATACGCTCACTCATCATATTCGCTCCCTGATCGGCACCGCGACAGCGGCTATACTTGACAAGCTGCGCCAACTGCTTATATTAGAGCCCAGCACTGGCTTTTATTGTGGCTACCGACGGTGGTCAGGACCCCCTCCTCGGTAGCTGTTCAGCAGCACTCTTCAAGCCAGACCCAGGCAGCACGGCATTGTAATCGTGCGCCGACAACGGAGATCCACAGCTATGTAATTGGCGGATCTCTTTTTGGACTGGAGAGCAATAATGACAGCGCCAGAAAATCTAAGAACCGTGAAGCAGCTTGTGCAGGAATGTCCAGCTTTTTCTGAACAGGGACTCCGCTGGCTAATCTTCAACGCGAACAGGAACGGCTTTTCGGCTGTCATAGTGAGGGTGGGAAGACGCGTTCTACTTGACCGCGAAGAATTCAGAAGATTTCTGGCAGCGAATTCACGATGAAAATTCCTGCCAGCAATCCAGTCACGTCTTTGCCGCCGATTCGTCGGATCGTGTTTGAGAATGTTCTTCCGGTGATCTTGTTCGGAGACGGTTCCCTTCATGAACCTCTTCCGCCGACGTTGATCAGCTACATCAGGTGGCAGGTGCGCCTCCTTCATCGTGCTCGGAGATACCAGCGCCCCCGCATGGATCGGGACTGCCCTTCCCGCCTGGAAATCGAGTTGTCGCTGACGCTGCCCAAGTGGTCAGTTCGGCGAAAGATTACGTGTGGCGGCAGGTTCTGCCCCTCTTGTTCGCCAGCGAGGGCACGACGGGCAGCCACAAGGGTGGCGGAGAGATACAGCAAGCATGCTGAGCAAGGCCGACTCGGGACCTCGCTGTTCGTGACTTTAAGGGGGTCGGAGTGCGCATGGGACGACGTACGGGAGAGCGTCGAAACTCTTCTCAGAAATGCTAGACGGCTGTTTCATGTCAAGTCTTTTCCAGGTACGGGCCTTATAGCGAACGTCGATTTCACCCGCTTATCTGAAGACAGAATTCGTCCCCATCTCCACGTCATCGTTCATGTCCAGAAGAGCTACTACAACAGCAGACGATATTGGTCGAGTGATCGATGGGCTGAGGTTTGGGGGGGCATCAGCGGAGTGCGAGAGACGGGATCGATAAAGGTGCAGAGGCTGCCCGAGGTCGATGACGTTAGTCGTGCTGCGAGATATTCGCTGTCTCTCATCACGAATGACAATCCCGGAGACTGGACGGTTGAGGAGCCCATGCGCCTCCAGACGCTAATTCACGGCATAAAGCTTACTAGAACCTATGGCGACTTAAGGGCTCCTAAAGTAGGATCGCCAAAGAAGCAGTCGAACAAGAAGGTTAAGAGCAAATCCAGGTTCAAGGTGAGAGCCGATGGTACTGACGGAGTTGGTGAACAACGGAAGGACTTGGTCACGAGCAACAGGACCATCAGACAAAACCTGGATAAAAACCAACGCGTAAAGCACTCTTCGGACGCAGCTTATGCCGGACTCCTCAAAGAACGATATGAATACAAATACGGGACAAGGACAGGGAAGAACAGAGCCTTTCGCGTGCGAGTAGGCCGTCTCCCCGTCTACCCAACTAACGAGAACATTGAACGCGCTTTGCAGGAATTCTCTGTGGCGTTAGCAGCCCGGAACAAGCAGTATCAACAACATCCGGATGAAAGCGGGACGTAGCACCCTGCTGGCGCAGAGTACCCCCTCCCGGGGAGGGGCTGGTTGCTCCTAAGCTCATCGGGACCAACCGCGATTACCCCGGTGGCCCCGCCCCGGCTGTTTCGCTCGTACAACCCTCCCCATCGAAGCGCGTCCGCCGGCTCCGCCCAGCTACTCGCTCAGCGGTTGTTGCTGACGTTGCTGTTCTACTTCGAGCCAGCTCCACCGCCGATAGTTGAGCCGCACACCTTCAGCACTCCAGGGGCAGGCTGTCGGTGGCGACCGCAGGATCAGACGAATAGCCGTTCGTTCATCCGCTCCACTACGGCGGAGACGTGCGCCTCGGACAAGTGCTGATACCGGCGCACCATTGCAAGTCCTTTGTGGCCGGCGATCGTCGCCAGCTCACTGAGTGTTGCACCGCACATCGCCATCTCGGACAGCGCTGCGTGCCGTAGGTCGTGGAATCGCAGGGCGGGCAGGCCGGCTGCGGTCCGAGCCGATTCCCAAGCCTTCCGTGGGAACGAGGACCGTCCGCGATCGTCGGCAAAGACAAGATCTGTTCCCAGCCGCCGGACCTGACGCCTCTCTCGAAGGAGGTCTAGCGCAAGGCTTGCAAGTGGGAGCGATCGGCGCTCTTTGTTCTTCGTCTGATTCAGTACAGCAATTTTCCGTGCCAAGTCGATATCGGCCCATCGAAGCCCGGTTAGTTCCGACTGTCGGGCCGCGGTGCTCAGCGCGAGCACGGTGAGTGCATACAACCGGTCGTCACCCGACGCCTGGCAAGCTTCCAGGAGGCGCCTCCGCTGCTCGACGGTCAGCGAGACGATGCGGCCCTGCGGCTCCGCCGGCCGACGAACTCGCCTTACCGGGTTTTCTCCGAGGAGTTCACGCTCACGGACGGCGTAGGTGAAAAGGTGGCTCAAGGTCGCAAGGTAGCGAACTTGCGTGGCCGGCGCAGCTGGTCGGCCGGACGGTCCCTCGCCGGCTCTCAGACGGTCGCGGCACTCTGCGACCGCTGCGGCGGTAACCTCCGTGACTCGGTAGGCCCCAAGATGCTGAACCCACCACCTCAGGTGCGACCGCCGCTGGCGTGCGTCCACATCCACCCGTGACGACAGCACCGCGGCTTCGTAGTCCCGAACGAGATCCGCAACGGTGACCCGCCGGCGGGCTTCATCAGGACGAAGCCTACCGTCCCGGATCGCGGACTCGGCTCCATGGGACCACTGCACCGCGTCGGTTCGCCGGCGGAATGTCTTCGTAAAGCTCGGGCGACCGGGCAACCGAACGACAGCGGTGTAGGTCGTGCCCTTCTTCCCCCTATAGGTGCGAATCCAGGCCACTGCCCTTGCCCTCCCCGAGTTTTGATGCAGTGTTGTTGCAGCGCATCACAACAGTGTACAGCATCTGACACCGCTTGCAATAAGCGTTTGCAGGGGATAGCATCAGGCCGTGGAGAGCAAGGTTACAGACTCAAAATCCTCCGCTCGCAAGGGCGTGCGGGTTCGACTCCCGCCTTCGGCACCAAAATACGCTCAGTAGAATCAAAAACTTGTCTCGAAGAGGCCGGCGACCCACCCGGATTGCCTTCATACCGGCTCCGGGCGGTCAGTGCGGCCTGCAAGGGGCGACGAAGTTGAGGGTCAGGGAATAGAAGACCTTGACCGGGTGACCGTCGAGCTGTGCCGGCTCGAAGGTCCAGGCGCGGACCGCGTCGAACACGGCGAGGGTCATCAGCGGATTCGACGATTTGACCAGCTCGACATCGGTGACGTGACCCTTGGCGTCGATGACCGAATCGAGGACCACGATACCGGGGATGCAGGCTTGCCGCAGGCCCTGGGGATAGACGGGCGGCGGCGCGGTCAGCTTGCGCGGCCTGGTCACCTGGGAAAGCTGGTACACGCTGGCAGCGCTCTTCGCCTGCGCCTCGGCGAAAGCGGCGCTTGGCCACGGTTTATGGACATCGCCGTGGCGCAGCTGCTGACCGGGGTCGCCGTAGACGGAGAGGTCCACCTTGGCCACCTGGAGATCGATCGACTCGGCCGCGCGCAGATGCCAGAGCGCGTCGTCGGTCAGACCCAGACCTTCCTCGGCGACGGCCTGCTCCAGGATCGCCATGCCGAGCAGTGGCAGGAATGCCGTGCGGTCCCAAACGCGGTTTTCGATATCCTGCTCGACTCTCCGGCTGATGCCGAGCGCGTCCTGCCACTTTCCCGCCCGCAGATCCTGATCAGCCGCGTGCAGGCTGTCGGTCCACCCCGATGCGGCAGTACTGTTGCTGGAGAAGGGAGCGCGCTGGGCGATAGCCGGCATGGCCGATGCGGCGATCGCCGTCACCACCACGCAAATTTTCAGAATGTGCATGCTCGCCATTCTATCGCGAGGCTGGCGGGCTCCGCCAATGCAGGCGCGCCGCCGGGCGCGGGCGGCAAGCCGAGCCACTTGACGGCCCTGATGCAGCCGCGAACCCGTCAAACGTTGCTTCGCCGTGGTCCGGGGGCCGCCACTCCTCGAGCAGCGCTTCGATCCGCGACCGCACCCGCTCCAGCACAGGCCGCGGCCGGGCTGCGGCGAGGACGACCTTGGCTTATTCTTCGTAGATGCCAATAATAAGGAGCCATGCGCCAGATATTAGGAACGCGAATAAAACAATCGTTGCGATAGCAGCGATGTACAGCCCTGCGCCGTATCCGAGAACCAGGCAAATGGCGCCTACAACCTCGGCGAGGTGACAAATCGTGCCACCGGCGAGCCGCGGCACGTTCAATCCAATGGAGCTCATGCCCGATCTGAGAGCTATCACGTAGCCCCTGATAAAGATGGTTAGTGCGATGACCCAGACGGCGAGCCACTCGAAACCGACCGCTCCAAGATGTTGATTTCCGATAAGCGCAAAACCGCATGTCATAAAAATTGCCGTGAAGCTTGTGAGCATGTTGATTGCTCTGTTTTTATGCGTATGGTTGCGGATAATGATGTCGGGCTTGATCGACATCGCGACAAAAATCAAACCTGCAAGCGTCGCCGCGCCGCCGCCTACCATGACAAAAAAGTTATTCCATTGATCTGCCATGAAATATTGTCCTCAGTTCTGCTTCCCTTTGTCGGCGGTCGAGGTCACCCGTCCCAGACCTGCAAGCTCCTCGACCATGGCGATCGCAGAGTCGCGCTCGGCGCCGGCCGCAGGCGCTTTCCGAACCACCGCCGCCAAGCGCGATGCGCCGTCATCGTTCAGGCCCCTGTCGCCGCCGCCCCAGCCTCAGGATCGCGGCTTACGGAGCGGCCGGCCGCCGATCCCGAGCCGCCGCCATCCGGCATGCCCCAAGCGGCGCAGCGTTTCCTGATTCTTGGCGAAGATCGCGGCCGGGTCGGGAAAGGCGGCCACAGCGCGCTCGACGCTCGCCTGCCGCAGCAGCTGGAGGATGGGGTAGGGGGATCGGTTGGTGTAGTTCTCGATGTCCTCCGGGGCGGTACCCGCGAACTGGTAGGCGGGGTGGAAGCTCGCGATTTGCAACACGCTGCCGAGGCCAAGGTCGGCCAGCGCCGACTCGGCAACGGCCAGAAAATCATTGTAGATGCCGAAATCGCCGAGCACCCGCGGATGGATCACCAGTGTCGTCTCGATCTCGCCGGGGTCGCAGTCGGCGAGGCGCAGCATCTCGTCGAGGACCTCGCCGAGGAGCGCGGCCGGCGTCGTTGCCTCGCTCACCGCGTAGCGGATGCGCCGCTGCAAATGGACCGGCCGTGCGAACGGGCAGAGGTCGAGGTCGATCACCGCCCGCTCCAGCCAGTCGCGCGTCGCCGCAATCACCGCCTCCGGCGCCACGACCGCACCGCCACCCTCCGCCGCACCCTGTCTGCGCCGCCCGGCCATGGCCGCTAGTCAGACTAGACGGGCCAGCGAGGTACTTCGCGCAGACCGAGATGACAACTTGCGGTATCCCGAGCCACAGCGGTAGCAGCCTCAAGATGCCACTCGAAGGTCTGCCCTCGCAGCTCGTACTGAGCACCCATTGCGAGCGAGTGTATATACGTTGTACATGTGTGTCAAACGCCGTCCCGGTGGTAGCCTGGTGGCAACAGGGGCAAACACTCGAGCAGAGAAACGCTCAGCGAGCACAGAACTCTTCGGATCGACCTGGACAGTATGATCGGCGCCAGTCATCATTTCTCAACGTAAAGGCTCAAGATGAACGATCAAGAAACGAAGGAGCAGTCTTCTGGAGTGCGAGATCGAGAGATCCGCGCGGCACTGGATCAGCATTGGGCGGCGTCCGATGCCAACGATTTTGAAACGGAGCACCGCATCTATCACGAGGATGCGGTGCTGGAATACCCTCAGTCAGGCGAGCGAACTCGGGGTCGACGCAACATACAGAATCAACGCTCCAGGCAGCCGAGCCAAAAGCGGTTTGCTGTCCGACGAATCATCGGCGGCGGTGATCTTTGGATCACCGAGCTCATCCTGACCTATGACGGCAAGCCCTCCTACACCGTGAGCATCATGGAGTTCAGGGACGACAAGGTCGCCCGCGAAACACAGTACTTTACGGATCCATTCACGGCGCCCGCCTGGCGCGCTCAATGGGTCGAACAGATGGATACATAATCCCGACGACCTGGCTCTGGACCCTGGCGTTCAGGCGGCACTATGCAGCGGCCTTGCCCGCTCGATCCGTTCACGCTCACGCGGGCTGTGCATTGCCTTCCAAAGGTCGGTGCGCCGCTGGACATTCAGCCAGAATTCGGGGCTGTTGCCGAAGACCCGTGCGAGGATGAGTGCGGTTGCGGCGGTCACGGCTCGGCGCTCGTTGCACAGTTCGTTGACGTGCTTGCGTTGGACGCCCATTGCTTCTGCCAGGGCAACTTGGGTGAGGCCCATTGGCGCCATGAATTCTTCGACCAGGATCTCTGCCACACTCGCCGGCTTGCGCCTCGTATTCAACATGACTCACCTCACTCGTAGCTGTGATCGTCGAGATGGAGGCTGCTGGCCTCACCCTTGCCACCATCCCACTGGAAGATCAGCCGCCATTGTTTGTTCACGCGGATCGAATGGAAGCCAACCAGATGGCCACCTAACTTCTCGAAGTGGTTGCTCGGCGGAGCTCGCAAGTCCTGATCCGTCATCGCATCGTCGATCATCTGAATCTTGCGGAAGAGGCGGCTCTCCAGATCGGACGGGATCTTCCTCGCTCGCACGTCGTCAACGAAGAATTCGCGCAACCAGTCGTCCCGAAAGCTCACGATCATTCCGTTGCTCCAGGTAGGGTCAGTGTACCACCCAGCGGGACGAATTGGCAGCTCGGCGGCGAGCTGCTGCCGTTCCCAGCTCGCAGCCTACGAGCAGGGCGGGCCGCCCAAGCTCAGGCTGCACGCTGGGAACCTCAAAATTCGCCTGAGCCAAACCAGTGTGCGGTGATAGGAAACACCGCGAGATTCCGAAAGGTATGGGTAGGGCGGCAATCAGGCCGCCGCGATACCCCCTCTCGCGAGGTGCGAGGGAGAGGAGCCAATCCTGTGCGGAATCTGGTCTTGCGGGCTGCTGCGATGGGCGTGCTTTGGGTGACACCGGCGTTCGCGCTCGGTGGGTTCGGGGTGACCAACGTGCCGATCGGACCGTTCGGGACCTGGGCGGGGACCGCCGGGGCTGTGCCGCTGGTCGGGGACTTCAGCGGCAGCGGCAAGTCGGGAATCGCTCTCGTCGGCGTCGGGAGCTGGCAATCGGTGCCAGTGGCGCTGTCGAACGGTGACGGCACCTGGAACGTGGTCAATCAACCGTTCGGCGTCTTTCCAGGTCTGGCGGCGACGCCGGGCGTGCAGTTCGTCGTCGGCGACTTCAACGGCGATCACAAGGCGGATATCGCTCTCGTCGGCGGCGCGGGCTGGACCTCGATACCGATCGCGTTCTCGAACGGCGACGGTACGTTCTCGATGAGCAACCTCCCCAGTTCGTTCGCCCAGCTGGCCTCGACTCCAGGCGCCAGGGTGGTGGCAGGCGATTTCACCGGCGACGGCAAGACCGACCTCGCGATGATCGACACCCAGAACGCCGCGACGCTCCTATCGGTAGCGATTTCGAACGGCGACGGGACGTTCAGGGTCGTACAGAGCGGCAGCCCCCTCGTGCCGCTCGCCCAGTCGGCCGCCATCGACATCCTGGTGGGGGACTGGAACGGTGACGGCAAGGCCGACCTGGCGCTCGTCGGCTACCAGACTTCCGGTATCCCGGTGGGGCTGTCGAACGGCGACGGCACCTTCACCTATGTCAACCAGCAGATTCCGGTCTTCTCCGACTGGGCCGACGAACCGGGCGTCCAGGCGCACGTCGGCAGGTTCGACGGCGGTACCAGGGACGAAATCGCCCTCACCGGGTCGAGCACGAGCTTCGGGGGCGTCCCGGTGAACGCCGGGACGAGCTCGAGCTTCTGGGGCACCATCCCTTTGGCGGTGTCGAACGGCGACGGCACGTTCACCTTCGGCAATCAGTTCGTCCCCGACTTCCAATCCTGGACGTCCGTCCCTGGCACCCAGGTGGTGGCGGGCGACTTCAACGGCGACGGCAAGACCGACCTGGCCATCATCGGTCCCAGCACGTGGCAGACCCTGCCGGTGGCATTCTCGACCGGCGGCGGCAATTTCACCGTCGCCAGCACCATCATCGTCGATTTCGCCAGCTGGACGGCCGGCGCCACGGTGCTGACCGGCGACTTCAACGCCGACGGCAAGACCGACGTGGCCCTGACCGGCCCCTCGTCGTGGCAGTCAGTGCCCGTCGCGTTCTCGCTCTCCTCTGGGCTTCAATAACGCGCAAATCGCCGGAGGCGAGGTCGCCCGAGACGCCCCGCGTCTGGCCGACCTCGCCTCGGCTCGGCGAGTTGTGCCGTCAGTCACAAATGGCGCCTGAGCCACCTGCGACGTCAGGGCTGCTGCGGCGGCTGGCGCAGATCGCGCTGGAAGCGCGGATCGATCTCGGGGGTGTCGAACTCGTCGCTCAAGCCGGTCACGGAGAGGAGCTGACCCGGCGCGAGGCCGCTCAGGTCGATGCCCGTCGAGGTGTTGACGAAGATGCGTATGGGGCCTGAGCCGTCGTCGAGCAGCACCTGGGTGCCGAAGGGCGGGTCGGGCGCCAGGGGCTGGGTGATCACTCCGACAACCCGGACCAGCAGGCCCTGGTTAGCGGTGCCGACGCTACCGGTGCGCAGCCAGAGGGGCCTCACCCTGTGCCCACGGCCGCGGACCTCCACGTCGGCGGTGGTCGCGGGCACGAGGATCAGGAAGCCATTGCTGTCCGCGAGCTTACCGGTGACCAGGACCCGCTGGCGCAGGTTGAGGCCGAGGTTCGTCGCAACGCTCACGTAGATTCCGCCGGTGCCGTCCTGGATGGCGAAGCCCTGGTCGAGGCTGCCGCCGGAGGAGAGCAATCCCGAGGGGACTGTGACCGACCCTTCGACTGTGACCACGGTCCCCAGCGACAGTGCGCGGGCGGCGCCGATCTCCATCGGCAGCGGCTCGTGCGCCGCGCTCGGGGCAGCTGCTGGAGAGACTGCGGAGACCGCGGGGGCCGCGGCGAAGGCGACACAAACGGCGAGGCAGCCTGCGGCTCGCCTGGCGATGGCTGGCAGCATTGGGGTCATGGGGGCTCCTTTCGCCTCGAGCTCTCTTTGCGAGAGCGGTTCCGCGGCGCGCTCGGGGAGCCGTGCGCGCTTCTGCACTTCGATAGAGAGGCAATCGTCATATTACTACGAGCCATAAGGTTTTGAAATCCCGGGAAGCGAGTGCAGCCGGTTGAAGTGATGGTGTCGAAGACGCCCGCGAGCTCCAGATGGAGGTCATGGGAGGGGGAGCCGTTGTTGTACGGGCGGTCAAGTCGCAGGGACGCTGACTGACGGGTGTCACTCCCCCGAGAAGAACCATTGCATGAACTTCTCGGCGACGTCGGGCGTCAGCTCCTGGATGGCGCTCAGACCATTTTGATTTCGATCAGGCCAGCGAGAGGAACAAAGGCATCCTGGTCGCGGGAGTAGAGGACCAGGCCGTGGGCGAATGCCGTGGCGGCGATCCATAGATCCATGACCCTGGATCTCGGCTGGTGCCCGGCGAGCTTGACGGTATGAGCAATGCGCGCGAAGGCGCGGGCCACCGACGCATCGATCAGAATGGGTTGGAAGCCCGCTTCCACTTGACCGAGGCGCAGCAGGCGGTGCTGCCTGGTTTGGTCATCCCTGGCGGCAAGCACTCCGTAGTGCAACTCGGCGAGGGTTGCCACTGAGATTGCGGCTTCGTCGGGTAGGCCTTCGAGCCGCAATTGGTCGGGGTGAGCGATGAGGACGGAGGTATCGAGAAGTCCCCGGTTCACTCGCGCTCCCACCGGGCGGCGGGATCTTCCAACGCACCGGATAGCTCAGACACGTCATCGAAGAAGCGGGGATCGCGCACTCCGGCGAGCAACATCGGCAGGTACGCTGTCTTGTTCACCCATTGCCGGCGTGGCAAGGGGCCAAGCTCGGCCACGGGTCTGCCGCCCACCGTGATCGTCAGCTGCTCACCTGCTTCGGCGCGCCGCAGCATTTCTCCGCTGTGGTTCCTGAGTTCACGATGAGGAATCGTTGCCATGGGCCAACCGTAGCACAAATGCTACGCAGGTAGCGGGCACGCTTGGCGCGTAGTGGAGCAGCGAGATGAAGTACGGCCGTTTAGCCGGGTGCGACTCACCGTGGTCCGCCGCCCGTCGCGGCTCGGCTTTGCGGCCATGAGTAGGCGCGCGGGCGGGGCGGCCGCTCACTGCGGCGGCGGGCCTGCCTGACGGCTGCCGAATTTCTTTGCTGCCCCGGCGACGCCGAGGCCGAGCAGGACCACCACGCCGGCGCCGATCCAGTGGCTCGGCATATGCGCCAGGCTGGCAGCCCAGGCAAGGCCGGCTACGGCAATCACGAAACCAACAAGATAAATGACGCTCGTCGAGGACATCGCCACCTCCTGCGACGCGAGCTTTGCATTCCGCACGCCAACTTGCGGGCTTTGCATCGCCTTCCACAGGCTTGCGGTTTCCCTGCTATTGCGCTACTTAGGAACTGTGTGCGCCACTGTGGGAACCGAGGTGCGCTGGCTGGCGATCTCGACGATACCCACCTGCGGCACCCACTCTGCGGCTCAGTTCATCTGCACCACCTGAGTCGAGAAGAGCCAAAGCTGGCCTGAGCCGCTGCTCTCCGCATCCCTGAGACACTAGACTGCCGCGGGGAGGTGCTCATGGGAGAGGTCCTGTCCGATCTGCGCTACGCATTGCGCGGCGTGCTGCGGCGGCCCGGCTTCACCGCGGTGGCGGTGGTGTCGCTGGCCCTGGGGATCGGCGCCAACACGGCGATCTTCACCTTCATCCAGGCGGTGTTCCTGCGCCCGCTGCCGGTGACCGACCCGGCGCACCTGGTCGCGCTATATACCGTCTCGTCGGACATCCCGGGGTACCTGCCGATCTCCCGCCTCAACTTCGTCGACTACCGCGAGCAGACGGCGGTGTTCAGCGGCGCGGCGCTGGTGGCGCAGATCAGCCTGAGCCTTTCCGGCGCCGGCGAGCCCGAGGCGATCCCCGGCCTGATGGTGTCGGCGAACTATTTCGACCTGCTCGGCGTGCGGCCGAGGCTCGGCCGCGGCTTCCTGCCCGAGGAAGACACCGTCGCGCGTCCGGTCGTCGTGCTGAGCCACGGGCTGTGGCACCGCCGCTTCGCTTCCGACCCGCGGCTGGTCGGCCGTGAGGTGCGGCTCAACGGCCGCCAGCTGACCGTCGTCGGCATCGCGCCTCCCGGCTTCTTCGGCACCGACTTCGTGTCGCGCGCCGAGCTGTGGGTGCCGGCGGGGCTGTACCAGCAGGTGCTGCCGCAGACCCTGGTGCCGCTCTGGGGCAATCGCCGCGTGCTCGCCTTCGGCGCCGTGGGCCGCCTGCGGCAGGGGATGAACCCGCGTCTCGCGGCGGCCGTGCTGCGCCCGCTGTCCGAGCGCCTGGCGCGCGAATATCCGGACGCCGACCGCAATCGCGCCCTGACCCTGGTGCCGCTCGGCCAGGCGGCGATCGACCCCAACAGCCGCGACGACTACACGCGCGCGGCGACCCTGCTGGCCACCATGGTCGGGCTGGTGCTGCTCATCGCCTGCGCCAACCTGGCCAACATGCTGCTGGTGCGCGCCTCGGGGCGGCGCAAGGAGATCGCCGTGCGCATCGCCATCGGCGGGCAGCGCTCGCACCTGGTGCGGCAGCTGCTGGCCGAAAGCGTCCTGCTGTCGCTGCTGGCCGGCGCCGCGGGGCTGCTGCTCGCCGACTGGTCCTTCCGCCTGATCGCGCGCATCCAGTCGCCCTACCTGCCGGGTTCGCTCGACCTCGCCCTGGATGGGCACGTGTTGATCTTCACCCTGGCGCTGTCGCTGGTCACGGCGCTGCTCTTCGGCCTGGTACCGGCGCTCGCCACCAGCCGTCCCGAGCTGGTGCCGGCGCTCAAGAACGAAGCCGCGCCCAAGGCCGGCACGCCGCGGCGCTTCGGTCTGCGCGACCTGCTGATCGTCGGCCAGGTGGGGCTGTCGGTGATGGCCCTGGCCGGCGCCCTGCTCTTCCTGCAAAGCCTGCGCAACGCCCAGCGCATCGACACCGGTTTCGACCGCGCCCACCTGGCGGTCTTTTCGTTCGACCTGCAGGGCCAGGGCTACGACGAGGAGGCGCGCGGCCGGGAGGTGCTGCGCGAGCTTGCCGCCCAGGCGGCGTCGCTGCCGGGCGTGCGGTCGGCGGCGGTGGGCGAAAACCTGATGCTCGCCGACACCGGCGGCAGCCACATCCTGCTCATCGACAGCCCGGCGGCGCCCGCCGATCGCCGCATCTTCGCCCAGGCGAGCTCGGTCGGGCCGGGCTACTTCGAGACTTTGCAGGTGCCGATCCTGCGCGGCCGCGCGTTTTCGGCCGCCGACCGCGACGGCGCGCGGCCGACCGTGGTGATCAACCAGACCATGGCCGACCGCTTCTGGCGCAACCAGGACCCTCTGGGCAGGCGCTTCACCATCCTGCCGTCGCGGCAGTCGCTGGAGGTGGTCGGCGTGGCGCGCGACGTCAAGTACAACTCGCTCGGCGAGGAGCCGCAGCTCTACATCTACCTGCCGATCGATCAACAGTACACGCCGGCGGTGACGCTCTACGTGCGCACGCAGGGCGACCCGGCGGCGGCGCTGGCGCCGGTGCGGCGGCAGATCCAGGCGGCGGTGCCGGCCATGCCGCTGTCGCGGGCCAAGACGATGGACGGGGTGATCGGCGAGCTGCTCTGGGCGCCGCGCGTCTGCGCCGTGCTGCTGACTCTCTTCGGCGTCGTGGCTCTGACCCTGGTCACCATCGGCATCTACGGCGTCATCGCGCATTCCATCGCCCAGCGGCGGCGCGAGATCGGCATCCGCATGGCGCTCGGGGCGCGCCACGGCGACGTGGTGGCGCTGTTCCTGCGCCAGGGGTTCGTGCCGGTCGCCGTGGGGCTGGCCTGCGGCCTGGCGGGGGCGCTGCTGGCGGTGCGCGCCGTCGCCAGCCTGCTCTTCGGCGTCGATCCGACCGATCCGCGGGTCTTCCTGCTGACGATCGCACTGCTCGCCGCGGTCTCGGCGATCGCCAACTACGTGCCCACCCGGCGGGCGACCGCCGTTTCCCCGCTCAGCGCCATGCGCCCCGAGTAGCGGGAGGTCGTCCGCCGATCCCGTCGGCGTCAGGGAGCCCCGGCGTCAGGGCGGGAAGGCGGAGTTGTCCAGGCCTCCGTTCCCGAATGGCAATTGGGCGGTGGTCGCGGAACCAGTGCTGTACGGCACCCTTCCATCGGAAGAAGGCTTCGTGCCACCGCGCATCCGGCGCGGACCGGCGCCGAAGCGAGGACTGCCATGAAAAAGCGGGCCCTGAAGCTCAGCCTCAACAGCGAAACGGTGCGTGGCCTCAACACCCAGACCGACCTGCGTCCCGTCGCCGGCGGCTCGCAGAACCACACGCTGTGCGGCCTCCAGACCGGCTGCGCGTACTCCTGCGAGTGCTAGTTCGCACCTTCCCCTCGCATTGATCGATCCGTCTGTCGCCGCATCCGCCGCACCCGCCCTGCTCGCCACACGCGGGCTGGACGGGTGCGGCAGCGGATGCTTCGCCGGGTGACCTGCCCGGCGGCGTCCGCGGCGCGGCCCTTGCGGGTAGAATCCCGGAAAACTGCGGGGTGGTCGGTCGCGGAGGGATAGGTGGGATTGGCGCTGTTCGAACGTCTCGGATTTGGCTGGCAGCTGTTCGATGCCCTGGCGGCGGTCGAGACGGCTTCGGTGATGACGGGCCGCATCGTGGCCGGCGTCGGCGGTCGGGAGGAGAGCTTTCTGGCCGCGGTCGAGAAGGAGATCTGGCAGGCCAGCCGGCCGCCCTATCGGGCTCTGCTCGAGATCGCCGGCTGGGATCCGGCTCGCATCCGGGGCGCGGTTGCCGAGCACGGCCTGGAGACGACGCTCGAACGAATGGCGCGCGATGGTGTGACCCTGGAGGCCGACGAGGTCAAGGGCCGCAAGCCGGTGGTGCGGCAGGGCCGAACGGTCGCCTTCCGGGATGCCGATCTTGCATCCCTTCATGGCCCGGCGGTCCCCCTGGTGACCAGCGGCACCAGCGGCTCGCGGGTCGTCTATCCGATCGATCTCGCCGGGTTCCGGCTGCAAGCGTCCTATCTGCCGGTGATGCTGGAGGCGCTCGGCGCCGACGGCCTGCCCCTGGTGCTCTACTACCCGGCGGCCTCGACTGCCGGCAATGCCCACCTGATCGCCTTCGCTCTGGCCGGCAGGCCTCCCGCGGCCTGGTTTTGCCATCTGCAGCAGTCCTCGGGCGCTCTTTCCCAGTGGCGACTGTGGTTCCGCGGCCTGGTGGCCGCGGCGCGCTTGCGGGGCGTCGTGCTGCCGTCGCCGCAGGTGGCAGACGTCGAGAGCCCGCGGACGCTGGTCGACTGGCTGCGCCGAAGGGCGCCCGCGGGAGCGGTGGTGGCGACGTTTCCGGGATCGGCGCTGCGCATCCAGCGCTGGGCGCGTTCCGTCGGCGCGACCCTGCCGCCGGTGACGTGGATTCTGGGCGGTGAGCCGGTGAGCGCGGTCAAGCGCCAGCGGCTCGAAGAGGACGGTCACCGGGTCTACCCGTGGTACGGCGCCGTCGACACCGGCCGCATCGCCATCGGCTGCCTTGCGCCCGCGAGCGCCAATGACATGCATCTGCTCACGGATCGCTACGCGGCGATCATGCCGTACCCGGCCGGGGACGATGCGGCGGGCGGCGAGCGGAGGTTGCTGCTGACCTCCCTGATTCCCGAGGTCCATCGGCGCATGTTGAATGCCGACATCGGCGACCTGGCGGCGCCGCTCGAGCGCCGGTGCGGCTGCGCGTTCGAGCGGCTGGGCCTGGTGCGCCACCTGCACGCGGTCCACAGCAAGCAGAAGCTCACCGTGGAAGGTGCCACGCTCTCCGCGGAGACGGTGCAGTCGCTGGCCAGCGACCTGTTGCCGGCGGCTTGCGGCGGTTCGCCGACCGACTACCAGATCCTCGAAGAAGAGGACGGCGCCGGCGTCACGCGCCTGGTCGTGCTGGTGCATCCGGCCCTGACCGCCGACGAGCAGGCGGTGCTGCACACGGTCGACCGCGTGCTGGCGGTGGCGGGCGGCGGCGGCACCGCCGAGCGATTGCGGCGCTCCGGCGTGGTGACCGTCCGCCGCGAGACACCGCGCATGAGCGCCGCCGGCAAGTCGCAGTCGGTGGCGCGGGCCGGACGGACGCCGGGATGACCGGCGTGGCCGTCCGCGCGGCGGAGGAACGCGACGCTCCCGGCGTGCGTCAGCTCTGCGCCCGGCTCGACCGCTGCGACTACCTGCTGAGCGCCTGGGGCCGCTGGATGCGGACGCCCGGCGATCTCAACCTGGTCGCGGAGTCGGCAGGCCGCGTCGTCGGTTGCGTGCACGCCGGGCTGCTTTCGGCGAGCGAAACGTTCCTGCAGGGACTGCGGGTCGATCCGGGCGTGCGGCGGCGGGGCGTGGGCAGCCGGCTGATGGCGGAGCTCGACGCGCGCCTGCGCCAGCGCGGGCTCGCGGTCCAGCGCGCGGTTACCGCGAAGGACAACGGCGCGGCGCGCCGCCTGCTGGCCGCTCTGGGCTGGCGTGAGGTGCATGCCGTGGCGCGGCGCCGGCGGCAGTCCGTGCACGTCGCGGGCGCCGGCCTGGAACGGCCATCGCGGGAGTCGGTCGCGGCGATCGCCGGCCGCCATCCCATGGTCGCCAGCCGGCCCGGGCAGGCGTTTTTCCACCGCATCTACTTTGCCGCCTCGGCGGCCTGGGTCGCGGACGCGGTGGGCGCCGGGCAGGTCCTGGGCGACGGCGACGCCTGCGCCTTCCTCGACCCGCCCAGCGACGGTACGCTCTGGCTGCATTCCTTCGCCGGACCCGCGGCATCCTCGCTGCGGCTCCTCGCCGGGCTGATCGATGCGCGCGCCGGCGGCCGCGGCACGGTCATCATCGAGGCGCCCGCCGACGCCGAGATCCAGGGCGCCCTGGATGCGCTCGGCTTCGAGCCCGCGGGCCCGCACGACCGCTACGTGGTGGTGGAAAACCCGCTGCGTGGATAGCGCTCTGCTGGCGCTGCGCCAGCTGCTGGCGCTGGCGGCGCTGACGACCGTCGCCGTCCTCTGGGGACGGCGGGCGATGGCGCTGATCCTGGGCAAGACGCCGCCCACGAGCGGGCTGGAAGGCTGGGGCTTCGCGGTCGCCTGCGGGCTCGCCACCTTGGGCACCGCGCTGTTCGTGCTCGGCCTGGCCGGTGGTCTGACGCCGCTCGCCGTCGCGCTGCTGGCGGCGTGCGGCGTCCTGGCGTGGAGAACCGCGGGCACGCGGCAGGCCGCTCCGGCCGCGCCGATCGATCCGGCGGCGCCGGTCGCCGTGCCGGTCGGCCGCGCCACGATCGTGCTCGGTGCGCTCCTGATGCTGCCAGCCTTTGTGCTCTCCCTGTACCCGCCGAACGGCTTTGACGAGACCACCTACCACCTGCCGCTCGCCGCCGCCTTCGCGCGCAGCCACCACCTGGTGCTGGTCCCCGACGTTCTCTACCCGGTCTCACCGCAGCTCCTGGAGCTGCTGTTCACGGCGCTGCTGCTGACCGCGGGGGACGTTGCGACGCACACCGTCCAGTTCCTGTGCCTGGGAGCGATCGCCGCGGCGGTGTTCGCGGCGGGGGAGCGGTATGCCGGCCGCCGCGCGGGGGTGGTCGCCGCCGCCCTGTGGCTCGCCAACCCGCTGGTCCACTACCAGGCTGCCAGCGCCTACGTCGATCTCGGCCTGACGCTCTTCGTCTTGCTGGCGATCCTGGCGTGGGAGCGCTGGCAGGCGGGGGAGTCGCCGCGCTGGCTGGTCGCCGCCGGCGTGCTGGCCGGATCTGCCGCCGCCACCAAGCACCTGGGGCTGCTCTGGCTGGCGCTGCTGGCGCTGGCGACCTGGGGCGCGGCTCCCCGCGGCCGGCGCTGGCGGACCACGGCGCTCTACCTGGCCGGCGCCGGCGTGACGCTCGCGCCATGGGCCGCCCGCAGCCTCTGGGAGACCGGGAATCCCATCTTTCCGCTGCTCTCCGGCTGGTTTACGGGCACCGGCTCGCGGCTCGAGCAGGCCGCCGGCGTGCCGCTCGCCGCGGCCTGGCTGGGCTCGCGCCAGTGGGCCGCGGCAACCCTATCCGTGCTGCGCCAGCCGTGGACGCTGCTGGCGCTGCCATGGCGAGCCGCCTTCGATCGCGGGAGCTTCCACCTCCAGGCGCCGCTGTCGCCGTACCCGCTGCTGCTCCTTCCCCTGGTCGCCTGGCAGGCGGTGCGGGATCGCCGGCTGCGCCGCTGGCTGCTGCTGATCGTCGCCTACGCGGCGCTCGGCACCACGGCCGATCTGCGCTTCCAGCTGCCGAGCGCCGCGCTCTTCGCGGTCGCCGGCGGGATCGCGGTGACGCGGGCATTGGAGTCGCCGCAGCTGGCGCGCTGGGCGCGTCCGGGGAGCGTCGCAGTCCTGGCGCTGGCGATCGCCGCGCTCGGCCCCCTCTACGCCTGCTACAAGGTGTGGCGGCACGGTCCGCCGCCGGCGACCGCCGCCGCGCGGGAGACTTTCCTGGCGCGGGAGCTGCCCGGCTATCGCGCCATCGCGCTGCTCAATCAGCGCTGCGGCGCAAGCTACACGGTGTTTGCCTTCGATGCCGAGAACCTGACCTACTACGCCCAGGGACGGTTCCTGGGCCAGCGCGGCGGCCCGTTCGCCCAACGCCCGCTGGCGCCGCTACGCCGCGACCCCGGCGGTCTGGCCGCGGCGCTCAGCCGCTGGAGCGTCGACGACCTCCTGGTCAATCACCCGCTCCCCGCCGCCGTCCCCTTCGCGGCGGAAGCCGGCCGCGCGCCGCTGGCGCGGTGGTTTCAACCCCTGCCGACCGGGCCGTGGCCCGACGCCGAGCTGTTCGTGCTGCTCGACGGGCAGGGGCGCCCGCGCGCCTCCGCGTTCTCCCAGGTGGGCTCGCAGCGACTGCTTCCCATCGGGTGCCGGCTGATCCAAGCCACAGGTGAGCCGGCCGTCGAGGATCGTCAGCGGCACTGAGCGCCTGTGCCCCGGCCTTTGGCTGCAGCCACGGGCCAAGAGGGGCGCAGTTCCCGTTGCAAACCGCGGCCGGCAGCGACCTGGGCGGATGTTGCGCCCGCGCGAGCCTCTACGCATCGGATGGCACCGCGGCCGGCAGCGCCGTCCTCACCCGCGCCGCGGACGATCCCGACTACATCCCGCTCCTCCTGCCGGACCTGTATCTGTTCGCCAACTTCGGCGGCAACGAGGTGCTCTTCAGCAATCACGCCACCGGGCTCTGGGTGAGCGACGGCACCGCCAAGGGTACCCGGCAGCTGTTCGCCGCCACGCAGAGTCAGGTCCCAGGGCGTTTCACGCCCGTCGCCGCGCTGGGCGCGAAGCTGATCTTCGCCGGCCACCGGATCGGTGGCCCCAGCTGCGATCCGGGAGAGATCGAGCCCTGGGTCACCGACGGTGTGCGAGCCCACACCCGCGAGCTGAAAGACCTCAATCCATACTTTTACGACGGCGGCGGCTCGCAGTGCGAAGGCCTGCCGCTTTCGTCCTATCCCGGACCGGGTGTCGCGCTGGGCGCGGAGGCCCTTTTCGCCGCCGACGACCTGGTGCACGGCCGCGAGCTCTTCGCCTCGGACGGCACGGCAGCCGGCACGCGCCTGGTGGCAGACATCAACCCGGCAAAGATCCCCAATACGATCACCGATCCGCCAGGCGTGCCGGCGAACGCGGGTGTCGGATCGGACCCGACGGACCTGGTGGTGCTCGGCAGCCATGTGCTGTTCGTGGCCGACGACGGCACCACGGGGCGGCAGCTGTGGATCACCAACGCCACCGGGCGCGGCACGTACCAGGTGACGAACTGGACGGCGGCTGAGGACGGCTCGTCACCGCACGACCTGGGGACCTGGAGGCTGGCCGACATCGCACCCGGTGCCGCGTCGAGCAACCCCGGGCCTTTCGCCGTAGCCGGAAACCAGGTGCTCTTCGGCGCCGACGACGGTGAGCACGGCCGCGAGCTGTGGGCTCTGCCGGTGAGCGCGGTGACCGCCGGCACCGCGCCCTGAGCGGCGACGGCAGGGCGGGGCACCGCCGGCTCCCCGCCCTGCCGCGCTCCGCCGGCCGGTGCATCAGGCTGGCGGCTCAGGGGGTGAAGGCGGTGTCGTCCAGGCCGCCGCAGTAGTTGCCGGCGGCGTTGTGGTAGGTCTTGATCTGGCCGCTCCTGGTGTCGGTCACGGTCAGGGTGTATTCCAGGTCGGACAGGGTGCCGTAGAAGACCGCGATCCGGTTGCCGAGGTCGAGGACCTTGACCAGCAGCTCGAGGTCCGCGGGATCGGTGAAGTAGAAGGCGCCGGTGAGATTGCCGGCGAGCGGCACCGCCCCGCCGGTGCCGCTCGTGCCGTTGCCAGGGTTGGACCACTGGATGGCGAGCGCAAAACGGCTGGCCATCAAGCAGAGAGTGCCGGAGCCTGGGCGGCAGGTGCCGCTGGCGCCCGGTGCTGCCGCGGCCAACGGTGCCAGGCGGGCGCCGGCCGCTGCGCTGGGCATCGCGCTGCCCGCTTCTCCGGTCGCGGCGCTGATCGTTGCGCCGGCCGCCGCGCCGGCGCGCTTGCGGCTGCTCTTGGTGAAACCGACCTCATCGATCGCGCCGCAGTTGCCGGGCGTGTTCTTGTAGGTCTTGACGGTTCCGGTGACCACGTCGGTGACGGTCATGGAGAAGAGCAGGTCGGTGAGCTCACCGTAGAACACCTTGAAGTTGGCGCCAAAATCCAGGATCTTGACGATCAGCTCCACGTTGGTCGGGTCGGTGAAGGTGAAGAACCCGGCATCGTCGGTGCGGGTGATGGCGGACGCCTGGCCGCTGGTGCTGTTGTACTGGTTTTCCCAGGCGGCTTGCACCTGGAAGCGGCCGGAGGCAAGGCAAAGGGTATTGACGCCGGGGGTGCAGTGTCCAGGCGTCGCGGGGGGAGCAGGGGGCGTGGGAGGCTGTGCACTGCCGCTCGGGCTGTAGTCCCAGATCCCCCGACCAAAGGTGGCGAAGCGCACGACCCCGGCCGCCGGCACGCCTTCGACGGAGTTGTAGATGGTCTGCGGCGCACCGCCGGCAGCGGTCAGCAGGTCGACCCAGGTGCCGGCGCCGGAGTCGTAGCGGTATGGACCGCCGTCGGTCGCGGCGTAGACGTTCTCGGTCGCGGGGCCGTCGAACGCCAGGTCTTCCAGAGAGTCGGCCGGCAGGCCGTTGGACATGTCGCTCCAGGTGGCACCGCCGTCGGTCGACTTGTAGACCGCGGCCTGTGCGCCCGTGCCACCGGCATAGCAGGTCAGCGGGTCTTGCGACGAAGCCAGCACGGCGGCGCCCGACAGGCCTGAGGCCGGTTGCGAGCTGGTCCAGGTGACGCCGTGATCGTGCGACGCCCAGACGGTGCCTGCGCTGGTGATGGCGTACCAGTAGCTGCCGTTGGCCGCCGAGATCGCCAGCGACTGCACGTAGTCGGTGCCGCCGCTGCCGGAAAAGTCCTGCGGCAGCATGACGGCGGGCGGCTGAGGCTGCTGATCGACGTCCGGCACGCGCCAGATGTGATCGCCCCCCACGTAGACGCTCTTCGCATCCTCGGGATCGGCCAGGAGATACGGCAGGAACGGGCGCTGGGTGAACGGCGGCATCGCCACGTGCGTCCAGGGGCCCTCCTGCGCTGGATCGGCGACGAATCCGATGGAGCCGACGCCGGAGACGAAGAGATTCGTGAAGTCGCCGGCGCTCGACGAGATGTGGCCGCTGTCACCGGGATACGGCTGGTCGAAGGGCATCACTCCCGGACCCGGATGGGAGATCTGCAGCCCCTGGTCCTGCGCGCCTGCGGCGATCTGGTCGGGATTGCGCGGACTGGTGTAGGAGCTGTAGTACTGGGAATCGGGAAAGCCCTGGAGCGTGATGTTCTGCACCGTGGCACCGCTGTCGAAGGACACGTAGCTGCCGCCGTCGGTGTTGACGAACAGGGCTTCGCGCCCCTGCCACATGGCGCACTCGATGCCGTCGATGTCGATGTGGAGCTGGCTTGCCGGGTGATCGGCGTAGTCGAAGCCGATCTGCGTGAAGGTCCGGCCGCCGTCCGTCGAGCGGTAGGCGAAGATGCCCCCGAACAGGACCAGGTTGGGGTTGTGGATCGAAGTCCCGATGCCGCTGTTGCCGCTGTAGAAGATGCCGGTGGTGTCGAAACGCTCCTGCCAGGTCTTGCCGCCGTCTTCAGAGGCATAGAGGTTCCACACCGGGCTGGTCTGCACGTTCTGCCTGAGCGTGGCATAGAGGGTCGGACCGCCGGCCTCCGAGCCGCCCAGCACCGCGCTGACGGTGCTGCCCGGACCGGCCGCTCCGAGCTGCGAGAAGGTGGCGCCGTGATCGCTCGAGGCCATCAGCTGGCCGTTCTGGAGCATCACGTAGATCGGCCCCGAGGCGGTGCGGCTGGTCCAGATGCCGGGGCCGCTGGCAGTGTTCGGCGGGGAGGTGAGCGGCAGGGTGGCCTGCCCGGTGAAGGTCTGGCCGCCGTCGGTCGACAGAAAGACCTGCGCCTGGGTGTCGCTGATCGCGGCGAACAGGTAGACCGTGCTCGGGTTGCCGCCGTCGTGAAGCAGTCCGAACACATCGGTCCCCTGCGGCGCCCCGGTCGGCACCGACCAGGTGGCGCCGCCGTCGCTGCTGACCTCCGGCGGCGAGAAGTAGCCCGCCGCCGCCCAGATCTGGGGGGGACCGGGCGTCACCACCAGATAGCGGACGCCGAAGCTCCAGATGCCCAGCTCGAGGCTGTCGCCGCGCGGCTGCCAGCCGGCCTGAGGCGTTCCCTGAAAGATGCTGCCGCCGGCCGTGCCGACCAGCAGGCTCTGGCCGTCGGGGGAGACGACGGTGACCTGGGTCCGGCCGGCCTGGCTGGAGCTGCCGCGCTGGGTCCAGCTGCCCGGGTCGGCGGTGCCGCCGGCGCTCGTCAGGCCTCGCCCCATCGCGGCGCGCCGCAGGCGCAGGAGAGCTTCCCGCCGTGGATCGCCGGCGATCGCCGTCAGGCTGCCTCCCGACAGCGAACCGGGGAGCGCCTTCTGCTCCTCCTCGACCTCGACGCTCTGGGCCGCCTTGGCCGTCCGCGACGCCGCGGAGCCCGGCGAGAGGTTGGCCCGCACCGCCACGGTCACGCAGCCACAAAACGGCAGGACCGCGCCGGAAACCGCCAAAGCCAGTGCCACGGAGCGAACCCTCCCCTGCGCGCGGACCGCCGCGATCAGGGCAGTGGAGCACAGTCGCCCAGCAGAGATCATCATAGCGAATGATCCTTTCTTGGTGATGACTTGCTCCAATGTATACAACTGCACACAAAACGTCAAATGCAATGCTGCCCTGTTGTCATCGTTGCGGTGCAGGTGGCCGGGCGGCCTGTCTGGAGGCACACCGATGGGCTTGGAAGGGCTGCGCGTGCTTGTGGAAGCGCCCCAGCCGGCGCGCCGCCTGGCGGGAACGGGCCGGCGCCATCGCCGGCTGAGCCTGGGGGCGGTTCGTCGATCGGCGGTTCGTCGATCGGCAAGCGGCGGATCAGAGGATGAGGGGCAGGTCGCCTTCTGCCGCGACCCGCTCGACGCGCGGGGCGGCGCCGGCGGCCCACAGGTCGGGGCGCGGTGGAGCGCTGGCGAAAAATTTTACTGGTAGTAACCGTTCACGTCGAGCAGGACGTTGGTGGAGCCGCCGGTGCCGGACATGCCGACGTAGACGTTGACCTGACCGCCGGCGCCCATGGTGGTCATGGCGTTGTTGGCGCGCGTCTGGCCGGGACGGAAGTTGAGCGTGCTGGTGGGCGGCAGGTTGGCGCCGGCGGGGAAGAGGGTGAGGTAGCCGCCGTTGAGCGGTCCGACGATGGTGAGGTTGGCGGAGACCACCTGGGCGGTCGACGGAATGCCGCAGACGCCGGTCACCTGGAAGGCGGTGGTGGTCGCGGCGGCGAGAGCCGTGGTCTGGCGGGTATCGAACACCCGGCAGGGAGGCACGGTGTAGAAGCGCAGCGGTGTCACGCAGGCGTTGGCGGCAGCCGTCGTCGAGCGCGCCGAGGCGCAGGTGCCGTTGCTGGCGACGACCTGGTAGTCGTAGGTGGCGCCGCAGATCAGGCCGCCGTCGGCAAAGGATGCGCTGGTGACCAGGCCGGCCAGGTCGTAGGGGCCGCCGCTGCCGGAGGTGGAGCGCAGGACGGTGTAGTGGGACGCGCCGGAGACCGCGTTCCACGACAGCTGCACGCCCGACGCGCCGCTGGGGGTGGCGAACAGATCCGTGGGCGCCGACGGCGCCTGGCAGCCCGCCGAACCTGCCGAGCCAGTCCAGCTGGCGACCATCTGCGCGGCGTTGACCGAGCCCAGGCCGGTTGCCTGGTCGTAGGCCGTGGTGCAGGCGTAGCCGGTGACGCCGGGGACGCTGTTGTTGCCGGTGGTGACGTCGTGGAAGACCGCCGGCCCGTGGCTGCTGCCGTACTGGCTGGCGGCCAGCGGATAGAGGACGGTGTTGGCGTTGCCCTGGCGCGACGCGGTCTGCTGCACGACCAGCGACATCAGGCCGGCGAAGCTGGGCGACGCCGCCGAAGTGCCGCCGACGACGGTGAACTGGCCGTCCTGCACCACCAGGTAGCCGTCGTGGCCTGCCGCGGTCAGGGCGACGTCGGGGACGTCGCGCAGGCCGTCGGCCGGCACTCCGGGAGCGACCTGCCAGGTGGGCTTGGTATAGACGGAGCTGGCGCCGCCGCCGGTGGCCCAGAGATTGCCGCCGCCGCTGACGGTGCCGCTTTCGTTCCAGGCCATTTCGGGGATGTACGACAGGGCTGACTCCAGGGTGGTCTGGTTGTTGGTGCTGGACCAGTAGGCCGCGGGATTGTTGGCGTCCATGAATTCGGTGCCGCCGACGCAGACGTCGTACTTGGTCGAGCAGAGCCCGTTGACCGCGCGGCCGGTGCCGGTGGTGTCGCCGCCGGTCTCGCAGCCCGCCGCGCCGGCGTCGCCGGCCGCCACCATGGAGGTGATGCCTTGCGAGGCGGCCTGCGACCACAGGTTGTTGTAAAAAGCCAGGTCGCTGTTCATTTCCGCTTCGCAGCTGCCGAAGCTGGTGCTCATCACCGGCGCCAGGTTGTTGTCGACGATGAATTGCGCCGACAGGTCGACGCCGTCGGTGGTGTCGGTCGAGGCGGAAACCACCAGGTAGACGGTGGCGTTGGGCGCCACCGCCCCCGACCATTCGGTGTCGAGGTCGGCTTCGGTCTCCTCGCCGCCGCCCAGGTCGCCGGGAGAGGCGCCGTTGTAGGCCACCACCGGGTCGTTGGCCGGCAGGTTGAATTCGCTGCGGAACGCCTCCACGTCGCTGAGCAGGATTTCGGTGCGGGCGACGATGGCGATGGCCTGCCCGCTGCCCGTCAGGTTGTTGCCGTACACCGAACCCAGGCCGTAGATCGTGGCGAAATCCGCCGGTGCCAGATAGTTGAAGCCCTCGGACGAATAGTTGGGGTCAGCCTTGGGCTGGCCGGCGGCAGCGGGCAGCGCCTGGATGCGGTGGTGCAGGGGCGGGCGGCGGAAGTCGTTGAGCGAGACGATACCCTGGATGACGCCGGCCAGGGCGCGCGGGATGGACGGCTGGAGCGCGTTGGCATGGTGCACGGTGCCGGCGACGTCGTAGTCGTGCATCTCGGTGGCGAACGTCTCTTCGACTTGCCGGGCGGTGCCGCTGAAGTTGATCCAGCCGCGCCCGCGGGCCACTTCGTCGATGGTGAAACCGTGGCTCACGAGCCATCCGGCGACGTTTGCCACGGCGGCCTGGGAGGCTCCGAAGCGCGCTCCGAACTCATTGGGCGTCAGCCATTTGTGGTAAAGCGGCGAGGCCGGGTCGGCCTGCCCGGCGAGCAGCGTGTCGAGGTCCGCACGGCCGCCGGGGCGAAGCCCGAGCACCAGCACGATCCGCTTCATCGGCAGATCGGCGGCGGTGCGGCCCAGGTCGACGGCGGTGCGCAGCCGCGGATGGATGGCGCCGGGCAGGACGACGCGATCGGTTTCGTCGAGCTGCTGTCGCGCAGCGGTGCCGGCGGCGATGTCGGAGCCAGTGGCGCCAGGGGCGGCAATGGAGCCAAGAGCTGCAGTGCGGCCAGGCGTAGCAGGCGCGGCGGTAGCGGCAGCGGCGGCGGAATGGGTCAGGATCGACCCGGCCAGGGAAACAAACAGCATGATACCGGCCTGACGCAAGCGATGGCAGGCGGAATGGCGATCCGTCATAACAGGCCCTCTGCGACGGTGATTGCGGGAGGCGAGAATACCCCGTTCCGCTGTACGCCGCAAGGCTGGCGGCCCAGGCAACCATGTCGATCCACCATATCGGGCCTCACGAACGGCCGGGCGCCGCGGGGCGCGCCGGGCGCCGAACGCCTGTCGCAACCCTTGGCGCGGTTGACGCAAGGACCCGGTTGGTGTATAACTTACACCCGTAAGCGTTGGTCCCTCAGTGACTTGCTGCTACAGCTCCGGCACTCATAGACATTCAAGGGGGCAGAGGCGTGACATTTCGAATCGGTCAGAAGGTGGTTTACCCCAATCACGGGGTAAGCCTGGTCGAGAAGATTGAGTCGGGCCAGATGGATGGCGTGGAGCAGCTCTATTTTCATCTCCGCCTGTTGTCGAACAACTCCAAGGTCATGGTGCCGAAGGCGAATTTGGAGCTGGTGGGGCTGCGTCCCCTGTGCCACACCCGCGACGTCCGGGTCCTCTTCGATATCCTCGAGGACGGCAACATCGACACCTACAAGGATTGGAAGGGCCGCTACAAGCAGAATCTGGACAAGATGAAGACCGGTCGCCTGACCGAAGTCGCGGAGGTGCTCAAGAACCTCCGCCTGGTCAGCCAGCGCAAGAGTCTGTCGTTCCGCGAAAAGAAGATGTACGAGCGCGCCAAATACTTCATCGTCAGCGAAGTGGCGCACGTCAAGGACATCTCCGAGCGCGAAGCCGAAGACCTGGTCGAGCAGGCGCTCAACTCCAGCCTGGAAAAGCGGCAGCGGACAAAGGCGGCCAGTTAGGCCGCCGTTGACGTGCCGTCCGCGCGTTAGCCACGGGAAGCGCCGCCAGCGGTGAACAAAGACAACCTGCTGTTCGCGATGATCGGCCTGCTGTTCGGGTTCATCGCCGGCTACCTGCTGCACGAGGTGCTGGTAGCCCGGCAGCCGCTGCGCCGCCCGGCCAGCGAGATGGCTGCCGATGCCGGGGCGGCGGCCGGCGGCGGCATGGCCGAACCGCCGGCGCCCGGCGGCTCGCCGCAGGCCGACATGGCGCCCAACGGGGGAGCCGGCGCCGCGGATGCCGGCGGCGGGGCAGGGAAGGGGGCCGGCGCGCCCGGCTTCGCAGCGCCCGAGGCGCCGGCGGCCGATGCGCCGGCAGCGGCGGCCGGTGGCGGCGCCGCCGGAGTGCCGCCCGGCATGGCCGCGGTGCAGCAGCTGCGCGACTACGTGGCCTCCCATCCCAAGGATGCCGACGCGGTGCTGAAGCTCGCCAACCTCAACTTCGACATCCATAATTGGGCGCGGGCGCGCGATCTCTACTCGCAATACCTCGGGTTGCGCCCGGACAATCCCGACGTGATGACCGACCTGGGCGACTGCTACCGTGAGCTCAAGCAATACGACAGCGCGCTGGAGCAGTTCCGCCGCGCCGAAGGGCTGGCGCCGGCGCACTGGCGGTCGCTGTTCAACGAGGTGGTCGTGCTGGCCTTCGATCTCAAGCAGTTCGACGCCGCCGACAAGGCCTTCGCTCACCTCCAACAGGTGGCGCCCCAGCAGCCCGAGGTCACCCAGCTGGGCACCGAGCTGCAACGCCGCCGCGCCGCCGGATAGGCGGCGGGCAGCCGCCGGCCGGCACGCACTGCGCGCCGGCCGGGCCTCGACGATTCGCCGCCGGCGCCCGGCGCGGACCCGATGTAGAGACCGGCGCCGCCGGCCGAACCGTTCGCACTGAGCCCTTGACCTGAGATCGCCGACTCCGCTCCCAGCCCCATGATCGTCCGGTTGCTCGACTTTGCGCTGCTGTCGTTTCTTGCCTGGCTGATCTGGAGCCAGGTGTTCCGTCAGTGGCGTCATGCCGCCGCCGCGCGGCGCCGCGCGGCGGGCGGCGGCGGGGCGGCGGCATCGCGCGCCACGCGTGCGCCGCAGGACCCGGCCGCCATGACGCTCGTGCGCTGCAGCGCCTGCGGCGTGCACATGCCGGCAGACCGCATGCTCGGCGGCCACCCGGGGCAGGTTTTCTGCTCGCCCGCGTGCCAGGCGCGCGGCGCCGCTTCGTCCGCAACCCGCCAGTGAGCCGCCGAACGCCCCCGCAGCGGTCGATCGGCCTGTTTGCGCCGGCGGGATCGGAGGACCCCACGCGGCAGGACAACCTGGGCGGGGAGGTGAGCCCGGAAGACTCGGCGCGCGAACAGGCGGCGGCGGCCGGCGCCGTCGCGGGCTATGTCGACCTGGCCCTGCCGCTGCCGCTGCCCGACGCGCTGACCTATGCGGTGCCGGCGGGGTGCGATGCGCTGGCGGTGCCCGGCGCGCGGGCGCGGGCGCCGGTCGGCAAGCGCCGGCTGGTGGGGGTGATCGTGGCGCGGCGCCCGGCGCCGCCGCCGGGGGTGGCGGTGCGGCAGCTCGAGGCGGTCCTCGACCGCGAGCCGGTGCTGGGCGAGGACCTGCTGGATCTGGCGCGCTTCACCGCTTCCTACTACCTGGCGCCGCTGGGCGAGGTGCTGCGCTCGATGCTGCCGGCCGACCTGGCGCCCTGGGGAGACCGGCGGCTTCGCCTCACCAACCAGGGCGCCCTGTCGCTGCCGCGCGCCGGGGACGCCGGCGCCTGCGAGGCGGCGATCATCGAAGCGCTGCGCGAAGGCGGGCGGATGGCGGTGTCGGACCTGCAGGTGAAAGTGGGCCTGCCGGGTTTCGAGGCCGCCCTGGCGGCACTCGAACAGAGCGGCCGCATCGCCGGCGAGGACGGCAGCACCCGCTCGACGCGCTACGTGCCGGCGGTCGCCCTGGCGCCGGAAGTCGCGCCCGAGGCGGTCGGCCGCTCGGCGCCGGCCCGCGAGGTGGTGCAATACCTGGCGGCGGTGGGGCGGCCGGCCACCAGCGCCGAAGTGATGGCGGCCGTCGGCTGCGGCGCCGGCGTCCTGCGGCGCCTGATCGCGCGGGGCGTCCTGCGTCAATTCACCCAGGTCGAGCGGCTGTCGCTGGACCGCCACCGCCTGGCGCCGCTCGCGCCGCCTGGGCCGGCGGGGACGCTGGAGCCGGCAGCGCCAGGTTTGCCCCCGGCATCCCCCCTGGACGCGGCGTCGCCGTGGCAGCTGCGCGCCGACCAGGCGGCGGCCGTGGCGGAGCTGGTCGCGGCGATCGAGCAGCGCCGGTTCCTGCCGGTGCTGCTGCAGGGCATGACCGGCTCGGGCAAGACCGAGGTCTACCTGCGTGCCGCGGCGGCGGCGATCGAGCGCGGCCGCTCGGCGATCCTGCTGGTGCCCGAGATCGCCCTGGTGCCGGCGCTGGCGCGCGAGGTGCAGGCCCGCTTCGGCGATCGCCTGGCGATCCTGCACTCCGGCCTGGGGGCAGGCGAGCGCAACCAGGAATGGGAGCGGGTCCGCCAGGGCGGGCCGATGGTGGTGCTGGGGCCGCGCTCGGCACTGTTTGCGCCGGTGGCAGACCTGGGCCTGCTGGTGGTGGACGAAGAGCAGGACTCGGCCTACAAGCAGGAGGTCACGCCGCGCTACCAGGCGCGCGACCTGGCCCTGGTGCGCGGCCGCGCCGCCGCCGCCGCGACGCTGCTGGTGTCCGCCACCCCCAGCCTGGAGAGCCGCCACAACGTCGCCCTGGGCAAGCTCGGCCTGCTGCGCCTGACCGCCCGCTTCGGTCATGGCGCCTTGCCAACCGGCATCCTGGTCGACCTGCGCCAGGAAGAGGTGGCGCGCCGCCGCCCCGGCGAGGTGCAGTTTTCGGCCCGCCTGCGCGCCGAGATCGCCGCCACCCTGGAAGCGGGGGAGCAGGCCATCCTGCTGCGCAACCGCCGCGGCTACTCGCCCATGCTGCTGTGCCGCGCCTGCGGCGAGGCGATGCGCTGTCCCGACTGCGGCCTGCCGCGCACCTACCACCGCAGCCTGCGCCGCCTGCTCTGCCACTACTGCGGCCAGGCGGTCAACGCGCCCCAGGTCTGTCCGGTCTGCGGCGAAAGCGCCCTGGAGCCGATCGGCGCCGGCACGGAGCGGGTGGAGGAGGACTTTCAGGCGCTCTTTCCGGGCGTCCCGGTGGACGTGCTGGACCGCGACAGCACCCGCCGGCCGGGCGGCATCGCGGCGGTCCTGGCGCGCTTCGAGCGCGGTGACGCGAGGGTGCTGATCGGCACTCAGATGGTGTCCAAGGGGCACCACTTCCCGAACGTCGCGCTGACCGCGGTGCTGACCGCCGATTCCTATCTCAGCTTCCCCGACTTTCGCGCCGTCGAGCGCACCTACAACCTGCTCACCCAGGTGGCCGGCCGCGCCGGCCGCGGCGACCGTCCCGGCCGCGTGGTCATCCAGACCTTCCACCCCGAGCATTACGCCATCCAGGCCGCCCTGTCCGGTGACGACGACGCCTTCCTGGCCGAAGAGATGCGCTTCCGCCGCGTCTTCCACTATCCGCCCTTCACCCGCATGGCGCAGCTCCTGGTCCACGACCGCAACCGCGACCGCGCCCACGCCGCCATCGAAGACCTGGCCGCCGCCCTGTCCCAGCACACCGCGGGCCGCGCCGTCCGCCTCACCGGCCCCGCCCCCGCCCCCTTCGAACGCCTGCGCGGCGAATGGCGCTACCAGCTCCTGGTCCGCGGCGCCTGGAGCGACGTGCACCGCCTGCTGAGCGAAGCCCTGCCCAAGACCCCAGCCTACGACCTGACGGTGGATATCGACCCGCAGCAGCTACTTTAGGCCTGGCTGAGGTTGCTCCAGGAGAGGACCGCTCGGGACTCTAATGTTGGAGCGCCCATGTCAGGTCAGTGTTGTTCGACGGCGGGTATTGTTTCAGGTATTCCTGCGGAATCCTTGCCAGCTCGGCTCTCACATCTGCCGTGGTGTGAGGCCCTCCGGCGCGCGCGATGACGGCCAACGCCGTCGCCTTGAGATAGCGTGTACGGTTGAGGTCCGCCGATTCACTATTGAACCAGCGCTCGGTCTCGCGATCGCCTTCATTGTTGTCGCGAGCTGCCAGCTTGGAGATCTCCGCCATGATCCCCAGGGCAGAGTCCAGCTCCTGGAGCGCCAAGGTTGCGTATCGTAGCCGAGAGCGATCGTTCTCCGGGTTCGGCCTGTCTTGCACCAGGAAGGTGCGGGCGACCAGCAGCAGCGCCCAGCCTTTGTATTCGCGTTGAATGATTCGCCTGGGAGGCGTGAGACGGATACTGTTCACGCTGTCGATCCGAGTGGCAAGGCTTTCGCCCTCCTGCCGCACATGTTCAGGCCAACCCGGATTGGCTGCTTCGAAGTCGCCGCGAAGAACCTGGATATCCTTCATATAGGAGATCACACGGTAGTCCTCGGCGGTCTTTTTCAGGTAGTCAGACTGGGTCCGATACAGCCCGATGATCAGCGCGGCACTGACCACGGCGAGCCCTGCCACCGCCCAGATCAGGCCGCGCCGTCTCAGTTGATCGCGCCTGCGCACCCGGCTCTCGAGCACGATCGGCGTCATGACTTCGTGGATCAGCTCCACCTGTGTCTGGTGGAAACGTTCTTCGAAGCGCAGGAGCCTGCGATCGACCAGCCGGTCCAGCGCTTCGCGGGTCACGCCCTGACTGCCCACCGCTTCCGCCAGGAACACGCTGGCCGGGTTACCGGCAGGGGTGACCATGCGGCTTTCGATGAGTGAGCGCACCGGCCTGCCGGAATCCACCAGGCAACGTTCATAAAAGGCTGCCAGGATCTCGTGCGAAGAGCTCAGCACCAGGTTGGAGCTGATCGTCTCCAGCCGCTGCAACTTGCGCCGGCTGTTGAGCTCACGGCAGAAAAGGCTCAGGATCGCCGGTTCGATCTCCAGCGTTTGCCGGTCGTTGGCCGTGTCCAGCTGTACGTCCTGCCGCCTTCCGGCGACGACCTTGAGGATCTCGGATGCCGCCTGCCGGTCGACCAGGCCGATGCGCGGTTTCAGGATGGCATCCAGCGCCTGGTCGCCATTCATGGGCAGCAGGCGATATCGATTTTGCATCAGCGACGGCATGCGCGCCTGCAACTCGACGAGGTCGGCCAGGAAGTCTTCGCGCAGGCACAGCAGCACGCGCACCTTCTGCCGGTCGAATGGGAAGTCCAGGTCCTGGTCGGTCCGCTCCACTCGTTCGCGCACCGCTTGGGGGACCTGGTTTTCGATCAGATCCGCCAGCTCGACAAGGAACGAATCGACCCCGCCGGCATACTGCCTGCCGTGGGTGAAGATCTCTTCGAACGGGTCGAAGACCAGGAGCGGTGTCAACAGCCGATTGCGGCGATCGAAAAACGGAGTGCGGTGGAAGTACTCCCAAAGCGTCTGGTCGGCGGCCAGCGGCGGCACCTCGACGTCGTGCTCACTGGCAGCCTTGCCACAGGCGGCGCCGACCTGCGCGACGAGGCCCCGGTCGGCGGTGAAGTCCAGCCGGACCGGGATCGGCAGGATACCCGCCTGGCGCAGGAGGGGGTAAAGACCGGCGTTGAGCAGCGAGGTCTTGCCCAACCCGGAGCGGCCGAACAGGACGGTCAGGGTCTCGCGCTGGACCAGGGTGAACAGGTCGCGGCTCTCGCTATCGCGGCCGAAGTAGAAAGCCCGATCGGCCTCGCCAAATGCCTGCAATCCTGGATAGGGATCTTCGGTGCTGACACCAGGTACGGCAGCGACCTGTGGTCCGGAGGAAGTCATGAGAACCCCCGGCTCCTCAGCTGCCGAGCTTTGATCGCCTCTTTGACCTGCTGGATGAAGTCCTGTGTGGGGCGGCCCTGCGGCGCAACGTGCCATTGAAGATCGTGGAACTCTTTGGGAATTCCGTTTGCCCCCTGCTCAATGTCGTCGATGGCGACGGGTAGGATGAATCGAGCCTCAGGGTCGACACCGCGATTCAGAGCCGATTTCCACTCGTTTCGATAGTGGCCTTCGTCGCGCCGGGCGGCCTCTTTCGACAGAAGCGGCAGGAACAGCGCACAGTCCGCAATGCGGCTCGGTATGGTGAGCGGCCACGCGTCACCTGTCGGCAGGCTATGTCTGTCCATCCACACTTCAACATTCTGGCTCACCAGAGCGGTGTACAGATTCTGTGCCGCCACCAGGTCCTCATTGGCATAGCTGAGGAACACCTTATTGCCTGCGGTCCGGCCGCCGCCGCTCGCCGCGCCGGGCGCAGACCCCGGTATGGGCGACGAGCCGCGCGGGCTCTCCTGCTGCCAGCGCGCGTAGAGCTCTGCGACGAAGGGCACCGGGTCGCCTGCGGGATGCGTCTCGATCCTGCACTGCCGCAAGAAGAGAGCGAGATCGAGATCGAGCTTGGCGCGGTGGTCGATCACGAATTTGGGTTCTTCCGAGGATAGAGGGCGATTGACCAGCATGCGCAGGAAACACCGTGCCAGCCCGTCGGGGAAGCCGCAACCGAGAAACAGCAAGGTGCGGTTCCGCAGCGCTTCGAACAGCGCAGGCAGCGTGCTTTCGCGCCGGTGCAGAGCATGCAGGAACTCCAGCGCGTCTTCCTCGGTGACCACATAGCCGCCCAGGCGGGAGATCCGGCCCAGGATCTGGAACACCTGGGCGTGCTCCAGGGCCCCGGGGGCACCGGAGAGGTCTTCGCGCGCCGAAGAGGTGGAGAAGCTCAACCTGCGGGTCTGCGGTTTGCCGCCGTAGCGCTCGCCGTCGATGGCGTTGGCGAGGAGCTCGTCGAAGGTGGTGCTGATGAAGAGCCGGAAGTCTGAGATCGCGGCAAGTTGACGCAGCGGCTCGGGAACCGGCCACGTCCGTTCCTCCACCAGGCCCCGCAGGGTGGAATGCAGTTTGCGTCGAAGACCGCCTTGCTGCAGATAGGCGACCGCCACCTGGTTGAGGTCGACTGAAAACGGGAGTCCCGTGGTGTCGATGCTCAAGTCTCTCACCAGGCGCTGCGCGAGGTAGGGATCGAGGAGGGTCTGCTGTCCATCGATCGAGACGGTAAGGAGCTCCTTGCCGACGATCGGGACCACCTCACCGTCGCGGACCAGCTGCAAAAGGCCGGCCCAATCGAAGGCTTGGCTCAGCGCCGAAGGCTCTCCGGTCACGTCATCGGTCCGCTTCTCTCCGCTCGAGGTCACCGTCGAATTTTTACAGTATATTTGCAATTCTAGCAGGCTGCGGCGACCGTTGGAAGAGCGCGCGGTCCGATCGGCAGGCTCCCAGGAGCGGGCGGAGGAGGCGCGCGCCGGGGACGGATGACTCCCCTTGCGTCCACCTACCCGCGGTGTGCATGGCGGACCCAGGCAGCTCGCGGCGTCGCGGTCCAGGAGCGCCAAAGCACCCCCATCTAAAGAGGCGACTGCACAATGGCACGGCGGATCGATGCAGTGCGGTGCGTAAGTGCATGAGTGCATGAGGTTGACAGAAGAAACTGAAGCAACTAACATCCGGCAGTTTACCCACACACTTCGCCGTGTTCACCACCTTCGCCCCCGGCTCAACCAGAACCCGCGCCAGCGTGTCGAAGGAAGAAGTGTGCCTGATGCTTGCGCCAGGATAGGCCATAAGGGTATGCATGTATACTTTGGTGCCCAGGGTTCGCGGCGAGGTCGGGACGGTAGTTCTTGACATCGCAATATATATAAACAAGAATTTAAACAAGGAGGTGAACAAAGGATGTCCAATGCATTCAAGGCGGTCCTGCTGCTCCTGGGTTTGGCCGGGCTTTTCGCCTTTGGCCTCTCTGCCCAAACCGACACGAACGCAAATGAGAGGGCGCATTCTCCGCACACCAGCCAGGATCCGAACGGCGGCAATGGCGGTCCCCTCTAGACTCAATAGATCTCGATCGCTGGAATTCGACTAGGCCCGATGGCCCCCAAAGGCAAGTCCCCGGTCGTTGGCCGAGGATCTCCGTTGGGGGCCTTGTGCGTCCAATCCCGGATCCCGTCCCATCGCGCGGTCACCGGCTGGAAGGCGGATTGAGCACCGGTTGACGCACCGGTTGCGGCCGTTGGTTCATCGGCCCGGCAGGGGAGCCGGAGCCGGCCCGTAGAGCCGCGCGCGGCCTCCCCCGAGCCTCAGTTTTGTGTTACCTTGGCCGCGGCTTATGCCGACCGCCGACGCCTTCGACGAACCTCTCGTCCAGCTCCGCCGCAGGATTCAAGAGCTCGAGCGCTTTCCGCAGGGGAGCGGTCAGGACAAGGAGCTGGATCGCCTGCGGGCGACGCTCAAAAAGACCACCTCAGAGGTGTATGGCGGCCTGACGCGCTGGCAGAAGCTGCAGGTGGCCCGGCATGCCGAGCGGCCGTACACGCTCGACTACGTGCGGTACCTGATGACCGATTGGGTGGAGCTGCATGGCGACCGCGCGTACAGCGACGACGCGGCGATCGTCGCCGGCCTGGCTACCTTTGCCGGGCGCAGCGTGGCGGTGATCGGCCATCAGAAGGGGCGGGACACGCGCGAGCGCATCCATCGCAACTTCGGCCAGCCGCGGCCCGACGGCTACCGCAAGGCGCTGCGCATCATGAAGCTGGCGCAAAAGTTCGGCCGCCCGGTGCTGACCTTTGTGGACACCGCCGGCGCCTACCCCGGCATCGACGCGGAAGAGCGCGGCCAGGCCGAGGCGATCGCCCGCAACCTGCTGGAGATGTCGCACCTGGAAGTGCCGATCGTGGTCACGATCACCGGCGAGGGGGGCAGCGGCGGCGCCCTGGCGCTCGGCATCGGCGACCGCGTCTACGTGCTGGAGTACGGCACCTATTCGGTGATCTCGCCCGAAGGGTGCGCCGCCATCCTGTGGAAGGATCAGGAGCGCAAGGCCGATGCGGCGGAAGCCATGCGCCTGGCGGCCCCGGACCTGCTCGACCTGGGCATCGTGGACGGCATCATCGCCGAACCGCCCGGCGGCGCGCACACCGATCCGGAGGCCACCTGCCAGCGGGTGGGTGACACCCTGGCGGCCGCTCTCGACGAGCTCGAGCAGCTGAGCGTCGACGAGCTGCTGGCACGCCGCTACGACCGCTTCCGCTCGCTCGGCGCGTTCGACCAGCGATGAGCGCCATCGCCGGCGGCGCAGGCGGCTCTGTCGGCCTCGCCGCCAGCGATGCCGGCACCTCCACCGCCGCCGCGGGCGCTGACGGCGCCGGCGTCTCCAATGCGGCCGGGGAACGCCTGCCGGTGCGCTGGGAGCAGGCCGCGGGCTCGGCGGCGGCCGCCGACCTGGCCGGTTCGGGCTTCCCTTCGTGGATGGCGGAGCTGCTGGCGCGGCGCGGGGTTGCCGACCGCGGCGACGCGGCGCGCTTTCTGGCGCCGTCGCTCGACCAGCTGCACGATCCGCTGCGGCTTGCCGGCATGGAGCCGGCGCTGGCGCGGCTGCTGGCGGCGCGCGCCGCGGGCGAGCGCGTGGCGATCGTCGGCGACTACGACGTGGACGGGATCAGCGCCACGGCGCTGCTGGCGGCGGTGCTGGCGGCGTGCGGCATCGATGCGCGGCCGATCCTGCCGCACCGGCTGCGCGAGGGCTACGGGTTTCAGCCGCTGCACGTGGCGCGCGCCGTCGAGCTCGGCTGCCGGCTGATCGTCACCGCCGATTGCGGCAGCTCGGCCGGCGACGCGGTGGCGGCCGCCCTGGCCGCCGGCCTGGACGTGGTGATCACCGACCATCACGTGCCGGGCGGCGCGCTGCCCGGCGCCGCGATGCAGATCAACCCGCGCCAGGAGGCGTGCTCCTATCCGTTCCGCGACCTTGCCGCGGCGGGGCTGGCCTTCAAGCTGGCGACGGCGCTGGCCGAACGTTGCGGACGGCGGATCGACCCTTTGCGCCTGCTGAGCGTCGCCTGCCTGGGGACGATCGCCGACCTGGTGCCGCTGCACGGCGAGAACCGCGTCATCGCCGCGCTCGGCCTGGGCGCCCTGGCGTCGTCGCAGTCGCACGGCCTGCGGGCGCTGATGCAGCAGGCGGGCATGCGGCCGCCCTACACGGCGGCGGACGTCGGCTTTCGCCTGGGCCCGCGGTTGAACGCGGCCGGCCGGCTGCACGACGCCGGCGCCGCGCTGGAGCTGCTGATGAGCCGCGACCCCGATCGCGCCTCGGCGCTGGCGGTGGAGTTGGACGGCTGGAACCGCGAACGCCAGGCGCACGAGCTCAGGGTGGTGGAGGAGGCGCGGCGCCAGATCGACGCGCGGCAGCCGCTGCCGTCGATCCTGGTGGCGTGGAGCGCGGACTGGCACAAGGGGGTGGTGGGCATCGCCGCCGGCCGCATCGCCAAGGAATTGCACCGGCCGACGGTGCTGTTGACGGTGGAGGGTGCGGTGGCCAGCGGTTCGGGCCGCAGCGTGCCCGAAGTTGCGCTGCACGCCTTCCTGAGTCCGTGGCAGTCGCGCCTCCAGCGCTTCGGCGGCCACTCCCAGGCGATCGGCCTGGCGGTCGATTGCGATTGTCTCGAACAGCTGCGCGACGAATGGGAGCGGTCGGCGGCCACGGCCTGGCAGCCGGCGTGGATCGAAAAGCGCCACGTCTACGAGCTGGCCCTGCCGCCGCACGCGGTGTCGGGCGAGCTGGTCGGCGAGATCCGCCGCCTGGAACCGTTCGGCATGGCCAACCCGCAACCGCTGCTGCGCGTCGGGCCGATGCGCCTGCGCCAGGCGCCTCGCCTGTTCGGCAAGGGGCACCTGGCGGCGCAAGGCGAAGGGGAAGACGGCGGGCGGGTGGAGCTGCTCGGCTGGAACTGGGCCGAGCGCGCCGGCGACCTGGGCGGGACCTTCGAAGTGCTGGCCCACGCGGACATCGACGGCTGGCACGGCGGACCGGTGCTGCGCCTGCTGGACAGCCGGCCGGTGGTGGCGTGACCGCGCCCGGCCGGTGGGGTGCTCCCTGCGACGCGGGGCAAGCATCCCGGCGATCGAACCCGTAAAATGACTCGCATATGGCCCGCCCGACCACCCGCCGAACGCTGACCCGCTTTCGGGTGCTGCTGATGCTGAGCCTGCTCGCCGCGGTGGCGATCGTCGTCGTCCTCTACATGTTCGGGCGCGCCGGCGCCAACCGCCCCCACCGCGCCAGCAGCGATGCGCCGGCGTTCGAAGAGGGGACGCGGATGATCGGCAAGGACTTCGACTACACCTTCACCCAGGGGGAGAAGTCGGTGTTCCGCGTGGTCGGCAACAGCGTGCGGGTGGACAAGAACGATACGGTGTTCCTCGAAGACGTCTCGATCACCCTCTACGACAAGGAAGGGCGCCGCTTCGACGCCGAAAGCGACCACGGCAGCATCAACCGCTCCACCAATGAGGGCATGCTGTGGGGCGACGTGTCGATGAAGGGGCCGTCGCAGCTGGAGATCTATTCGGCGCAGCTGCTCATCCAGCAGAAGGGGAACCTCCTGGTGACCCCGCGCGTGGCGCGCGTGCTGTATGCCGGCAAGTATTTCGGGCGTTGTGATTCGCTGCAGGCATGGCTGCCCGACCAGATCTATTCGATGGTCGGCAACGTCCGCATTGAGACCTTCCCCGAAGTGCAGCCGCCGCTCAGGCTGGAGGCCGATCGCGCGTTCTACGAGCGCAAGAAGCGCTTGATCACCGTGCAGGACGGCGCCGAGCTGCACCGCGGCGCCGGCATCCTGGACGCCGACCACATCACCGGCCAGCTGTCCGACGACGAATCGTCGCTGACCTTCGTGCGCGCCACGACCGACGTGACCGGCGCCACCGCCGAAAACGAAACGCCCGGCGCGACGCGCCAGACGTGGGAAGGCAACGACCTGGCCGTGCTGCTGACGCCCAAGGGGAGCCTGGTGCGGCAGATCGACCTGAACGGCGTGCCCGGCAAGCCTGCCGTGCTGCATTCGATCGGCCCGGTCCTGTCGCGCACGCTGACCGCGCCGCACATCGACGGCGAGCTGGCAGAAAAGGACATCCTGCGCACGGCGCATGCCGCGGGCGGCGTCGACATCGAAGAGATCGGGCCGCCGCCGGCGCAGCCGGGCAAGGCGGGCGCGCCGGCGGCCGCCGGGCCGGCGGCAAAGGCAGCGCCGCAACCTGCAGGCAGAGCGGCCGCGGCAGGCAAGGGCACGGCGCCGGCGACAGTGGGCGGGGCCGGCGGGGCCAGGCCAGGTGCGCCGGCGGCGGCAGCCAAGGCGGGCAGCGCGGCGGCGGCGGCAAAAGGCGGTGCGGGAGCCGCCGCGGTCGCCGGCAAGGCGCCCAACGGCGCGGCGGCGGCCGGCGCCGGCCGCCGGGGCGGCGCGGCGGCGGCAAAGACGCAGCAGGCCGCGGCGCCGCAACCGGCGGTGCGCCATGCCCGCGGCGAGCGCGCCGACGCGACGTTCCGGACCGACGGCCAGATCGAGACGGTGAAGCTGACCAAGGACGTGTCCTACAGCGACGACGAGGTCAACGCCACCGGCGACCGCGCCAACATGGACCTGGACGCCGGCCACGGCGACTTCTACGGCACGCCGGTGCACGTCGTCAGCAAGCGCGGCCAGATGCGCGCGCCGCACGTGATCTACACCTCGGCGGACGCCCTGCTGCACGCCGTCGAGGGGGTGAGGGCGCAGATCGAGCAGCAGAACGACGCCAACCTGGCCGGCTCGGTTCTGGGGGAGGGCAAGGGGCCGGTGATGGTGGAGTCGTCGGAGGCGTACTGGCGCCGCCCCGAATCGTCCTTCATCTTCCGTGGCGACGTGCGCGCCTGGCGGGGCGACAATCTGCTGCTGACCCCCGAGCTGATTGGCGACAGCCTGCCGGCCGGCAACGAGCTGACGGCCGTCACCGGCGTCAAGACCGTCTGGATCCCGGTGCAGGGCGAAAAGTCGAAATCGGGCAGCGGCGGCGGCGCCAAGAGCGGCGGCGCGGGCGGGGGAGGTGGCGGCACCGGCACCGCGCAGGCGGCCTCGACCGCCAAGGGCGCCGCTGCCGGGGCGGCCGCCAAGCCTGCCAAATCTGCCACGACGCCGGCGGCCACTGCAGCCGCCAAGCCCGCCGCCGCCAAGACGGCGATGGCGCCGGAGCGCAGCAGCGGCGGCCCGATCACCGTGCTGGCGACCAACATGTACTACCACGACTTCACCGGCCTGCTGACCTACAAGGGCAACGTCCACGTCGATCAGGACACCAAGACCCTCACCTGCCAGCAGCTCGACGTGAACCTGGACAAGGACCACAAGGCCGAAAAGATGACCTGCACCGGCGACACCCATTTCAACGACCCGGCGACCGGGCGCAAGATCGACGGCCAGACCGCCATCTACCGGGTCGAGATCCGCAAGATCGACGTGCTGGGCGAACCGGTGGTGATGCACGACCGGGACGGCAGCCTGGTGCACGGCAAGCGGCTGCGCTACTCGATCGACGACGGCAAGGTCGAGGTGCTGGGCAAGAACGACGGCCCGATGCCGGCGCCTCCGGCGACGGTCTCCTCGGCCACGGCGGTGGCCGCGGCGACCGCGGCGGGCGTGCCGGGGGAGCCCGGCCTGCCGGGTACGGCCGGCGGTGACACCACCACGGCGGGTGCGCCCGCGACTGGCGCGGCGGGTGCCCCGCCGACCGGCCCACCGGGCGAAACGGGCACGGCCACGACGGCCCCGGTTCCCCCTGGCGCGAGCGGCGGGGCGGGCAGCGGGAGCGCGACGACGACGGCGCCCTTGCCGCCGCCGGCGGGCGGGTCCCCCGCAACGGCGGGCGCAGGGGGCGTACGATGAGCGAGGAGCCGCAGCGGCTCTACACCGAGAACCTGCGCAAGGTCTATCGCGGCCGGGCGGTGGTCAACCAGGTGTCGATCGAAGTGCATCCCGGCGAGATCGTCGGCCTGCTCGGCCCCAACGGCGCGGGCAAGACGACCACCTTCTACATGGTGGTCGGGCTGACCACCCCGGATACCGGCACCGTGTACCTGGGCGACGAGGACATCACCGACCTGCCGATGTACCTGCGCGCCCAGCGCGGCATCAGCTACCTGCCGCAGGAGCCGTCGATCTTCCGCCGCATGTCGGTCGAGGACAACCTGCGCGCCATCTTCGAGACCCTGGACCTGGCGCACGCCGAGCAGGAGCGGCGCATCGACCAGCTGGTCACCGACTTCGGTCTGACCAAGGTGCGGCGCAACCGCGGCTTCTCGCTGTCGGGCGGCGAGCGCCGGCGGGTGGAAATCGCCCGCGCCCTGGTCATCAGCCCTTGGTATATCCTTCTGGACGAGCCCTTCGCGGGCATCGATCCGATCGCCGTGCTGGACATCCAGGGCATCATCCGGCACCTCAAATCGATGGGCATCGGGATTCTCATCACCGACCATAACGTGCGGGAAACATTGAAAATAACCGACAGAGCCTATATCATCAACAATGGCGAGATTCTGCGCGCGGGCACGCCCCACGACCTCTCTACCGACGAGCAGGTCCGCAAGATCTACCTCGGCGAAGACTTCACCCTGTAAGGCTCCCCCCATCGCATGGCCTTAGAGCAAAAACTCTCCCTCAAGCTGGCGCAGCGGCTGGTCATGACGCCGTCGCTCCAGCAGGCGATCAAGCTGCTGCAGATGACCCGGATGGAGCTCGACACCCTGCTGACGCAGGAGCTGGTCGAGAACCCGGTGCTCGAAGAGTCGGCCGAAGCGGCGGACAACCCGGAGACCCCCGAAGAGGAAGCCGAGGCGCCCCGCGAAGAGCGCAAGGAGGCGGCCACCACCGAGGAGCTGAACCACGGCGAATCGATGGAGAACATCGACCTGGACGCCTATTTCGGCGACTACTGGGAAGGGTCCGGCTACTCCTCGATGATGGAGGAGCGGGACGAGCTGCCGATTGAAAACAGCCTGAGCCGCGAGCCGGACCTGTACGACCACCTGCTGTGGCAGCTGCACATGGCGGAGGTGGCGCCGCGCCTGCGCGAAATCGCCGAGCTGATCATCGGCAACCTCAACCCCGACGGATTTCTGGTGGCGACCATCGAAGAGATCCGCGCCATGGGCGACGCCGTGGCGGCCGACGCGGTGACCGGGACGCCCTCCTCCAACGGCAAGTCCGCCAACGGCTGCCCCTACGCCCAGGAAGAGGTCGCCGCGGCGCTGGAGCTGGTGCGCGGCTTCGATCCGCCGGGGATCGCCTGCCACGACCTGCGCGAAAGCTTGCAGCGCCAGATGGACGTGCTGGAGGTGCCGCCGGATGCGCTGGCGCGGCGGGTCCTGGGCGAAGCATGGGAGCTTTTCTTGCGCCGCCAGTTTCCGGCCGTCGCCAAGAAGGTGGGCGTCGAGCTGGCCGCCCTGGAAGAGGCGGTGGAGCTGATCCGCACGCTGGAAACCAACCCCGGTCGCAAGTTCAGCACCGAGCGCCCGCACTACATCGAACCGGACGTGTTCGTGCGCCGGGTCGGCGACGAATACGTGATCCAGCTCAACGACGACGGGCTGCCGCGCCTGCGCGTCAGCCGCTCCTACCGGCGCATGCTGCAGACCATGCGCACGGAAGGCCGCCAATCCGAAGCGCAGCAGTTCATCAAGGACAAGATCCGCTCGGCGGTGTGGCTGATCAAGAGTCTGGACCAGCGGCAACGCACCATCTATAAGGTCGCCTCCTCGATCGTGCGCCAGCAGCGCGAGTTCCTCGATCAGGGCATCGACCATCTGCGTCCGATGGTGCTGCGCGACGTCGCCGAAGACATCGGCATGCACGAATCGACGGTCAGCCGCGTGGTGTCCAACAAGTACATCCACACCCAGCGCGGCCTCTTCCCGATGAAGTTCTTCTTTCACAGCGGCATCGATCGCGAGTACGGCGACAACATCTCGTCGCTCACCGTCAAGCGCAAGATCGAGCAGATGATCCAGGCCGAAGACCCCAAGCGTCCGCTCTCCGACAGTGAGCTGATGCGCATCCTCAACCGAGAGGGGATTCAGATCGCCCGACGGACCGTGGCCAAGTACCGTGACGAGCTCAGCATCCCCTCTTCCACCGACCGCAAGCAGGTCTTTTAGCGCAAGGGTCCGCCAGGAAGGGGAAAGCATGCAAATCGACTACACCTGCCGCAACACCCAGCTCAGCGACGATCTCCGAGACCACATCCAACAAAAGTTGCTCAAGGTGTCCAAGTTTGTCGAAGAGCCGGTCGACGTCAAGATTCTTCTTGAGATCGAGAAGCACCGCCACATCGTCGACCTTCACATTTCGCATCGCCTGGGCATCCTGCAGGCGACGGAAGAAAACGACGGCAGCCTGCAGGACGCGCTCAACCTGGCGGTGGAGCGGGCCGAAAAGCAGGCGCGCCGCTCGCGCAAGAAGCTGGTGGACACCCGGCGGCGCGCCGATCGCATCGAGCGCGGCAACGGCCATCGCTGGCCGGTCGAAGTGCTCGACCGCGCGTCCGTCGGCGGCGGCGCGACGCCGCGCGTCGTCGAGACGACCCACCTGCCGATCAAACCGATGACGATCGAAGAGGCGGCGATGCAGCTGGAAACCGCGGAGCACGGGTTCGTGGTGTTCCGCGACGCGCACAGCGATCGCCTCAGCGTCCTGTTCCGGCGGAAGGACGAAAACTACGGTCTGATCGCCCCCGAGCCGTGAGCACGTTCATGACCGCCGTCGGACCGTTGGTGCGGCCGGATCTCATCTTTTCCGACCTGACCGCCACCGACCGCTCCGCGCTGTTGCGCGCGCTGGCCGACCGCATCGTGGCGGCCGGCGCCGCCGGCGCGGCAGGTGACGCCGGCGCCTTGTGGCAGGCGCTGCTCGAGCGCGAGCAGCTGGGCTCGACCGGGATAGGACATTGCACCGCGATCCCGCACTGTAAGTTGAAGGGGCTCGACCATGGGATCGTGGCGGTCGGCATCGCCAGGTCCGGGGTGGATTTCGGAGCGCCCGACGGCAAGCCGGTGTCGATCTTCTTCGTCGTGCTGTCGCCGGCCGAAAACCCGTCCGAGCACCTGCAGATCCTGGCCAGGGTATCGCGCTGGGTGCGCGTCCAGGAGCACGTGGATACCTTGCTCCAGCTGGCCGACGACCAGGCCGTCTTCGACTATGTACGGGAGAGCCTCTGATGCAGACCCCACCTCCGGCCATCGTGCCGGAGCCGGTGACGGTGCGGGAGCTGCTCGGCGACGAGCTGGCCAGCCTCAACCTGCGGGTGCTGTCGGGGGAGTCGCACCTGGACAACCGCATCACCCACCCGCGGGTGCAAAAGCCCGGTCTGGCGTTTGCGGGCTACTTCGCCTACATCAAGGAGGGGCGAGTCCAGATCGTCGGCGAAAGCGAAACCGAATACATGCTGACGCTCGACGAAGCGGAGCGGCTGCGCCGCTTCGACGTCATCGCCAGCCTGCCGGTGCCGGTGTTCGTCATCACCAAGGGGCTGCCGCCGCTGCCCGGCTTCCTGGAGAGCTGCCAGCGCTCCGAGCTGCCGGTGCTGTCGTCGACGGCGCTGTCGTCGACGGTCATCAAGGCGATCAGCTACTTCCTGGAAGACCACCTGGTGCCGTCGACGCGGCTGCACGGCGTGCTGCTCGACATCTACGGGCTGGGCGTGCTGCTGATCGGCGACAGCGGCGTGGGCAAGAGCGAGTCGGCGCTGGACCTGATCAGCCGCGGCCACAGCCTGGTGGCGGACGACCTGGTCTACGTCAAGCGCTATCCCAGCGGCGAGCTGGTCGGCTTCAGCGAAGGGCCGCTGCGGCTGCACATGGAGCTGCGCGGCATCGGCATCATCAACGTCCAGGACCTGTTCGGCCTGGCCTCGGTGCGCGAGCGCAAGACGATCGACCTGGTGATCGAGCTGGAGCATTGGCAGGCCGGGCAGGCCTACGACCGGCTCGGCCTGGACGAAACGGTGTTCCACATCCTGGACGTGCCGTGCCCTTACATCCGCATGCCCGTCGCGATGGGCCGCAACGTCGGCATCCTGGTCGAGATCGCGGCGCGCAACCACGTGCTCAAACTGCAGGGGCACCATTCGGCGCGCGAGTTCGCACGCAAGCTGGAGGCCGAGCTTGAGCGCAATCGCAAGGTTCCCGCCCGCTGATCCGCACGCCGGCGGACCGGTCGCGCCGCCGGCGGCGGTGCCTCCGGCACCGGCGCGGGAGGATGCGCGGGCGTCGGCGGGCGCCGCCCTGCCCGCCGGACTGCCGGCCGACAAGCAGCGCCTGGTGCTGATCACCGGGCTTTCCGGCTCGGGCAAGAGCGTCGTCGCGCGCTGTTTCGAAGACCTCGGGTACTACACGGTGGACAACCTGCCGCTGCCGCTGCTGCGCGAGCTGCTGTCGCGGCCGCGCGAGCTGGCGTGCGGGCACGAGCGGATCGCGGTGGTCGCCGACTTGCGGGCGCCGGGGTTTGCGGCGGACTTCCCCGGCCTGGTCGCCGAGCTGGACGGCAGCGGCGCCTGCATCCGGCCGACGCTGCTGTTCCTGGACGCGAGCGACGAGGTGCTGGTGCGGCGTTTCTCGGAGACGCGCCGGCCGCACCCGCTGGCCGCCGACCAGCCGCCCATCGACGGCATCCGGCGCGAGCGCGAGCTGCTCGCCGGCGTGCGGCCGCGGGCGGACGTGGTGCTCGACACCAGCCGCTGGTCGATCCACGAAACGCGCGACCAGATCTACCGGGCGTTCGCCGCGCCGGGCGCCGAGCCCGAAATGGTCATCACGCTCAACAGCTTCGGCTTCAAGCACGGCGTGCCGGTCGATGCCGATCTGGTCTTCGACGTGCGCTTTCTGTCCAACCCGTACTTCGAGCCAGGGCTGCGCGAGCTCACCGGTCGGGACGCGGAGGTGATGGCCTACCTGGACCGGCAGGACGATTTCGCGGAAGTGATCGCGCGGCTGGCCGACCTGTTGGGCTTCCTTTTACCCCGCTATCGCTGCGAGAATCGCAGCTATCTCAACGTCGCGGTCGGCTGCACCGGCGGGCGTCACCGCTCGGTCGCCGTCTGCGAGCGCCTGCGCCAGCGGCTGGAGGCCGCGGGGTGGCCGGCGCGCCTGAGCCATCGCGACGTGGCCCGCTAGTGGCACGGGTGGCAAGGCCGGCGGGGAAGGGCGGCGGCCGGCACCGGGCAGGCGAAAATGCAGCGCAAATTGGGAATGTTGCTGGGGCTGAATCTGCTGAATAGGGAGGGGGGCTTGCGCTCCACGGACTTACGATGATCGGGACTTTGATCTTGACGCACGGCGGCGCCGCCAACGAGCTGCTGGCGGCAGCGCAGAAGATCGCGGGATCGCTGCCGTCGTTTGCGGCGTTGTGTCTGGATTGGAACGAGCCGATCGAGGAGCTGAAAGCCGAAGTGGGGCGGGCGATCGAACGGCTGGACCAGGGGCAGGGGGTGTTGATCTTGACCGACATGTTCGGCAGCACGCCGTGCAACGTAGCCAGCTCGTACCTCGAAGAGGGCAGGGTGGAGATCCTGTCGGGCGTCAACCTGCCGATGGTCATGCGGCTGGCCTGCCAGCCGCGGCAGGAGGGGAGCCTCAAGGACCTTGCCCGGTGGCTGCAGGCGAAGACCCAGAAAAGCGTCTGCCTGGCCAGCGACTTGGTGCCAGCGAAGAAATGCGAAAATATAGCAGCGCTGATCAAGTCGGCGGCTCATGATTGAGCAAGACGCCGAGATCGTCAACCGGTTGGGCCTGCACGCGCGAGCGGCGGCGAAGCTGGTCAACACCGCGGCGCGTTTCCAGGCGCGCGTGACGATCTCGAAGGACGGCGAAGAAGTCGATGCCAAGAGCATCCTGGGTGTCCTGCTGCTCGCCGCCGGCCAGGGCAGCGAGCTGAAGGTGCGCTGCGAAGGCGCGGATGAAGGCGAGTGCATGCAGGCGTTGACCTCGCTCATCGCCGGCCGCTTCGATGAGGAGAGCTGATGGCGGAGATGCTGGTCCTGCAGGGAATGGGCGTATCGGGCGGCGTCGCGATCGGTCGCGCGGTGGTGATCGAGACCCGCGAGCCCGACGTCTTCCGGCTGCCGTTGCTGGACGACCAGATCGCGGCCGAGCTGGAGCGTCTGGATCGGGCGGTGGCCCACGCGCGGGACGAGCTCAAGGTGACCCGGACGCAGGTGCAGGACGATTTCGGCGGGGACCTGGCGGGGATCTTCGACGCCCACCTGCTGCTGCTCGCCGACGACCGCTTTCTGCGGCGGGTGGAGGAGCGCATCCGCACCCAGAAGGTCAACGCCGAATGGGCGGTGCACAAGACGGCCGAAGAGCTGCAGCAGCGTTTCGCGCAGATCGACAACGCCTACCTGCGGGAGCGCGGCACCGACATGACCGACGTCGCCCGGCATCTGCTGCGCAGCCTGCAGGGCAGCCCCCACCCTGGGGCGTCCGCGGAGCTGCCGCCGGACGTGATCGTGATCGCCGACGACCTGACGCCGTCGGACACCATCCGCCTGGGACGCAATCGCGTGCTGGGCTTCGCCATCGAGTCGGGCGGCCGCACGTCGCACACGACGATCATTGCCCGGTCGCTCAACCTGCCGGCGGTGGCGGGCCTGACCGGGGCGACACGGCTGGTGGCGGACGAAGCGCCGGTGATCGTGGATGGCGAGCAGGGGAAGATCATCGTATGCCCGAGCGAAGAGATCCTGGAGCAATACACCTTGCGCCGTTTCGACCTGCAGTGCCGTGACCGCGACCTGATGAAGACGCGCGAGCTGGAATCGGTGAGCCGCGACGGGGTGCACGTGTCGCTGATGGCCAACATCGACCTGCCCGAAGAGGTGGAAGAAGGTGTCTGCTACGGCGCCGCCGGCATCGGCCTGTACCGCAGCGAATTTCTGTACATCGAAAAGAGCCCCAGCCTGCCGACGGAAGACGAGCACCTGGCGCTCTACCGGCGGCTCATCGAGTCGGCGGCGCCGCACCCGGCGGTCATCCGCACCTACGACCTGGGCGGGCGCAAGCTGGCGCGGGAAGTGATGGAGACGCACGAAGAAAACCCGGTGCTGGGTTTGCGCGGCGTCCGTCTCACCCTGGCGCGCCCCGACGTGTTCCGGACGCAGGTGCGGGCGCTGCTGCGCGCCGGGCTGTTCGGCGACCTGTGGGTGATGCTGCCGCTGGTCAGCACTCTGGACGAGGTGCGGAGCTTCCGCGCCTTCGTGGCGGAGATGTCGGCGGAGCTGGACAAGGAGGGGATCCCGTTCCGGCGCGACATGCACCTGGGGATCATGATCGAGGTGCCGGGCGCGGCGGTGATCGCCGACGTCCTGGCGCGCCACGTCGCCTTCTTCTCGATCGGCACCAACGACCTCATCCAGTACTCGCTGGCGGTGGACCGCAACAACGAGCACGTGGCCAGCCTCTACCAGCCGCTGCACCCCGGCATCCTGCGCATGCTGCGCCACGTCATCGACAGCGCCCGCGCCGCCCAGATCGACGTCGGCCTGTGCGGCGAGATGGCCGCCGACACGCGCTGCGCCCTGCTGCTCATCGGCATGGGCATGCGCCGGCTGTCGATGAGCCCGCGGCGCATCCCCGAGATCAAGACCTGCATCCGGCGGATGGCGGTCTCCGACCTGGCCGACCTCGCCAACCGCTGCATGGGCTTCAGCACCGCGGCCGAAGTGCAGCAGGAAGTCGAAAGCTTTTTCGAAGCGGTCGCGGTCCCCTCGTCGGCAAGCGCCAGCTGATCTGCGCCGGTCCGCGCGGCCTGCGGCAGCGCCCCTGTCAGCTCTCCCGTCCTGGCGATTTTTGCAGTCCGGAGTTGCACGTGCTGATGCTTGTTATGCGTCTATACTAGTGTGCCATGGATACCACCCTGGGTAAGCTCACCTACGATTTCCTCGCTGCTCTGCCCGAAGACGGCAAGCTGCACGAGCTCATCGACGGCGAGCACTACGTGAGCCCGTCGCCGACGCTGCGCCACCAGCTGGTGCTGGGCAACCTTTACTCGGTGCTGCGGGCCCATGTCAGGTCACACGACCTCGGTCTCATCGTGTTCGCGCCGTTCGACGTGCTGCTGTCGCAGTTCGACGTCCTGGAACCGGACCTGCTGTTCGTCGCCAAGCGACGGCTGGACGTCGTCGAGGAGCGTTACGTGCACGGCGCTCCCGACCTGGCGATCGAGATCCTTTCGCCGTCCACGCGCCGCATCGACCTGACGATCAAGAAGCGCACCTATCGCCGCTTCGGGGTGGCCGAATACTGGATCATCGACCCCAAGGTCGAAACCATCGATGTTTTCCGTGGCGACTCCGACTGGTCGGTGCCCGTCGCCAGGCTCCACCAGGGTGACGGCGAGCGGGGTCTGGAAAGCCCGGCATTCCCCGGCCTGCGGCTGAGCTGGCAGGACGTTTTCGTCTAGCCCCTAAGCCCGCGGCCCGTCACCGTCGCTTCTCTGCGACGCGACGTTCGGCTATCCTGTCGGTGGTGGAACCTTCCCTGCAGACAGAGCTTGGCATCCTGGTGCCGGTGCATGACCGCCCGCAAAGTGCGCGGTGTGCGGGACTTGGATTACGGCGGCCGCCGCCACGGCGCGTGTCGCGGATTGCCGTTGGTGGGGCAGGGCTCGGCCTGGCGCTCGCGGTCCTGGCCGCTGGCTGCTCGCAATCGCCGCAAGCGGTGACACGGAGGGACGGGTCCCAGCCGGTCGGCGGACCGACGACCCCCGCGGGCAGCGGCTCGGCCGGCGCGTCCGCCAGCGGGTCCGGGCCGGCCCAGGCGGGGGGTGTCGCCCATGGGAGCGAAGCCGAACCCAAGGCCGCGCCGCTTGCCTCGGCGTCGGCTACAGCGCCGGCGGCGCCGGCGGGTCCCTCAACCAGTGGCGCCAGTGCTGGTTCTGCGCCGGGACAGGTGCCGCAAGGCGCCACGGCGCCGACGGGTGCGCCGTCGACAGGCATACCGGCGGCAGGCACGCAGACAACCTCCAGCGCCTCCATGGCGAGCGGCGGATCGCAACAGTCCGGTTCCGTCCCGGCGGCGGCGGCATCTCCCGCGGGTGGCACGGCGGCCGCCCCGCCCGCTCCGGCCGCGCCTGCCGCGGCGACGCCAGGCACGGTGATCCCGATCGGCGGCGGCAACGCCGCCACCACAGATCCGTCGGTCGTGATCGTGGACGGTCCCGGAGTCGCGGCGGACTCGCAGCTGAGCCTGGCGGATGCCGCAAAGGCCGAGCGCGAGCGCAAGGCCGACGCGGTGCCGCCCCGCATCGTGATCAACGACAAGAATCTGCACAGCTACGCCAAGAAGGGCCAGATCACGGTGGCCGACCCCAAGAAGAAGAAAGCCGCCGCCACCCCGGCAGCGGCGCCGGCAGCGGGGGCGGGCACTGGTGCCGCGGCCGCCGCGACAGCGGAGCCGGTGCGCGACGAAAGCTATTGGCGGGCGCGGGCGCTGGAGATCCGCCAGCGGTGGCGCAAAGCGGCCGACCGTATCAAGGGTCTGGAAGCGGACGTCGCGGAATGGCGCCGGCGCTTCTATGCCCAGGACGACCCGTGGGTCCGCGACGGCCAGATCAAGCCGGCGTGGGACCACTCGCTGGAGGAGCTGCGCGACGCTCGCGCCACGGCGGAGGTCGCCAAGAAGGAACTGGCAAGCTTCATGGAAGAGGGCCGCGCCGCCGGAGCGCTGCCCGGCTGGCTGCGGGAAGGGATCGACCTCGAACCCAAGGAAGACAAGCCTGTCGATCCTACCCAGTCCGTCGAAACTCCCATCTACAAAGACAACGGCTGATGATCCGGCAGGGCGCGCGACGCTTCTTCATCGAGACCTGGGGCTGCCAGATGAATGAGCTGGACACCCAGCGCATGGCAGGCCAGTTGATGCAGCAGGGGATGCTGCCGACGCGGGATCCCAACGATGCCGATGTGATCCTGTTGAACTCTTGCAGCGTGCGCGAAAAGGCCGAGCAGAAGGTCTATTCGCGGCTGGGCGAATACCGTCTGCTCAAGAAGGATCGCCCGGACCTGCTCATCGGCCTCTGCGGCTGCGTGGCGCAGCAGGTCGGCGAAAAGGCTCTCAGCCGGGTGTCCGACCTCGACTTCGTGGTGGGCCCGGCGCGCGTCGGCGAGGTGAGGGACGTCATCGCCCAGGCCTCTGCCGGCCGGCGCGTCGTGCGCACCGGCTTTCCCGAGCAGCGCACCTACGACATCGACGCCGTGGCGCGCGAAGGCGAATACAAGGGCATGGTCACGATCATCGAAGGGTGCAACAAGAAGTGCACCTTCTGCATCGTGCCGCAGACCCGCGGCCCGGAGCGCAGCCGCCCGATTGGCGATATCGTCGCGGAAGTAGAGCACCTGCTGGAGTTTGGGTTCGTCGAAATCGAGCTGCTCGGCCAGACGGTCAACCACTGGCGTGATCCGGGCGGTGAGCTCGACTTTTCTCATCTGTTGGAGCGAGTGGCCACCATCCCCGATCTGCGGCGCCTGCGCTTTGTGACCTCCTACCCGCGTGACTTCACGCCGGCGATGGTCGAGCAGGTCGGCCGCCATGCGAACATCTGTCCGTATCTTCATCTGCCTGTGCAGTCCGGTTCCGACCGCCTGCTGCGGCGGATGGGGAGGGGCTACACCAGGGCCGAGTATCTCGACCTGGTCAGCCAGCTGCGCCAGGCGCGACCGGGCCTGGCCCTTTCGACCGATCTCATCGTCGGCTTCCCAGGCGAGACGGAAGAAGACTTCCAGGCGACTCTCGACCTGGTGAGCGAGGTGCGCTTCGCCTCCGTCTTCGCGTTCGCCTACTCACCGCGGCCGGGAACGGCAGCGCCCCGCCTCGATGGCGAGGTGCCGCGTGAGCTGGCAGCCGAGCGGCTGCAGCGGCTCTTCGCGCTCGAAGACGGCATCCAGCGCGTCCTGAACCAGGAACTCATCGGCAACGAGATGGAAGTGCTGGTGACGGGATGGGGCAAGCAGCCCGGCTCGCAGACCGGCCGCACCTCGTGCCATCGCGTGGTGCACTTCCCGGCTGCGCCAGCCGCCGTGCCGCTCGGCCAGCTCACCCGCGTCCGCATCGAATCCGCCCTCTCCCATAGCCTGCACGCAGAGCGCGTTGCCTGAGCAGCGGGGGAGGAGGCGAGATCCGGCGCCGTTCAGGCGGCGTGGTTTTGCTTGACCTTCCCAGCGGCTGGGTCCCACAATAGGTCATGAGCGACCCTGCGGCAGAGCTTCGCGTCGAGATCAAAGGCCTGATGCTGGACCCTTCTTCGGATGTGCCGATCGTGATCCTGCGCGACGTGGAGAACCAGCTGTTCCTGCCGATTTGGATCGGCGTACCCGAGGCGCAGGCGATCGCCGCCCACATCGAAGGGATCGAGTCGCCGCGCCCGATGACCCACGATCTGCTCCGCCAGCTTATCGACAGGCTGGGAGCCACCCTCGACAAGGTGGTCATCTCCGACCTCAAGGAGAACACCTTTTTTGCCAACCTCCACTTCCTGCAGGGCGAAAAGCACGTAGTGGTCGATGCGCGGCCGAGCGATGCCATCGCCCTGGCGCTACGCACGCAGGCGCCGATCTTCGTCCTGCAATCGGTGCTCGATCAGGCGCAGGCCGTGGACCGCGCCGCCAAGGTGCCAGATCAGGAGAAAATCAAGAAGTGGCTGGAAGAAGTGAGCCCAGAAGAGTTGGGCAAATGGACGATGTAGCCGCGGCGACTGCCGCCGGGTCGTCCCCGTCGATCGCTGTAACACACCTATAATCAATGCTTTGCGAGCCATGTCGGCGCGCCGACAAAGGCGGGATACCATCAATGGAGCTGCGTCGCAATCCCTTGACCCACCTCATGGTGTCTCTTAGACTGCTGATCGCATCCTCATGATTATCGCGATCGCAAACCAGAAAGGTGGCGTCGGTAAAACGACCACCGCGATCAACTTGGCGGCGGGCCTGGCGAGCAAGGGCAGGCGGACGCTGCTCCTGGATCTGGACCCGCAAGCCAACAGCTCGATGTCCTTTCTGGACATCCGGCAGCTCAAGCTCTCGATCTACGACGCCCTCACGGACGACCAGATCCACCTGTCCGATGTCCTTGTCCCGGCGGAAAAGATCCCCAATCTGATGGTTGCCCCTTCGACCATCGCTCTGGCGAAGATCGAGGCAAAGCTGATCGGCGAGCTCGATAGCCACTACCGCCTCAAGGACGAGGTGGAGCGGGTTCAGGACTCCTTTGAGTACATCGTGATCGACACCCCGCCGACACTGGGAATCATCACCGTGAACGCGTTGGTCGCCGCCTCCCACGTGCTGATTCCCATCCAGGCCAGCTACTTCGCCCTCGAGGGCACGGACGACCTGCTGGAGACGATCGACAAAATCAAGGTCCGGGCCAACCCCCAGCTGCAGATCCTGGGCGCACTCATCACGATGTACGACAAACGGACTTTGCTGGCGAAGGACATCCTGGAGCAGATCCAATCCGTCTTCGGCGTCAAGGTGTTCAATACCATCATCACCAAGAGTGTTCGGCTCGAAGAGAGCCCGGCGTATCGAGAGTCGATTTTCTCGTTCGCTCCCAAGTCGACCGGAGCCTACGAGTACTACCGGCTCTCCGAGGAGGTCCTGAGTCGTGTCTGACCCATCTCGCAAGCGCGGCCTCCCATTGCAGGTCAAAATGCGCCATGACACCCACTTTGTCGAGGAACTGGCAGCCCGCAGCGAGGCCCCGGTCGGCAGGATGGTTCCGCTCTCCGCGATCGAGCCCGACCCCAATCAGCCCAGGGGAACGTTGGGAGAGCTCCACGAATTGGTAGCCTCCATCCGCTCCAAGGGCGTTCTCGAGCCGATCCTGGTCCGGCCCCGGCCGCCCGCGCCCGGCGAAGAGGCGGTCGGCGTGGCCTACCGGATCATCTCCGGCGAGCGGCGCTATCGTGCGGCCCAGGAGGCCGGCCTCTACGAGGTTCCGGCGATCGAGATGGACGTCTCTGAAGAAGAGGCGTTAGAGATCGCCCTGATCGAAAATCTCCAGCGCAAAGACCTGACTCCCTTCGAAGAAGCCGAGGGCTTCCGCCGCCTGGCAGAGATCCACCGCTACACCCACGAAGACATCGCCGAGGCAGTGGGGAAGTCTCGCACCGTCGTGACCGAAAGCCTGTCGCTTCTCCAGATGTCCCCCCGCGTCCGCGACACGGTGCAAGCCCTGGGAATCAGCTCCAAGTCGCTCCTTCTGGAAGTCCTCAAGGCCGGCAACGAAGGCGAGATGATCAGCCTCCTGGAAGAGGTCGCGCGCCTCGGCCTCAACCGCGACGACCTGCGGCGCCGCCTCCGGCGAGCCGATCCCGCCAAGGGCACCAGCCGCAGGAAGCCCTACATCTTCCGCTTCAAGGCCCCCGACAAGACTTACTCGCTGGCCCTCACCTTCCGCCAGGCAGAAGTCGACCGCTCCGACCTCATTCAAGCCCTGGAAAAGATCCTCAGCCAGCTGAGATCCGACACCCGCTAGCAAGGTTGTCGTCGTCCTGGATGGGGAGTGTTCGCCCCCCGGGAGCTCGCCTTCCCAACAGGGCCAGGTTCAGGTGGTCCGACCAGCCCGGCCGACTCAGGGGATGCGATGGAATTCGGAGATCCAGTTGGTCTCCCACGTCTTGCCACGATCCGGTGAGAATGCCTGCTCCCAATGGGCAGAGTCGCGCGTGATCCTTGACCAGATATAGCGCGTAGTGACCGGCTTGCCGCGCAGGCTGTAGTCGGCGTAGAAAGTGCCCACACCGTCCTTGAAGCGCCCGATGTTGGGCGCATCCATCTGCTCCAAGGGATGCCGGGCATCGAGCCACCAGAGCGCCCACTGGCCGGTTGCGGGATCGTAGGCCCGCACGCTCACTCCCCGATACACACCGTCAGGAAGGTTGAGCACGTTGTCGTCCGCGTTGCCATAGCCGTCCATCGTCTTCCACCAAGTTTGGGTGCCATCGAACTCTTCCCATTGATGGCTACCCATAAGGCGCTCCTTCAGGCGCCGATTGTGCACTTGCCAATGCCCCACACGCAGATCAAAGGCATGCAAACCGCTCAAGTCAGGAGCCGAGCTCGGCTTTGCACCATTCGGCGCAGAGTGCACGCGGACCAGGGATCCAAGGCCAACCAGCAAGACCAGGCCAACCATCAGAACTGCGCGCAAGCGTCTCATGATTCATATCTCCTCTCGCCGCAGACCGCGGCCGTTGATTCCTTCAGGTTCAGGCGCTTCGCCACCTGCCGTGTGTCAGGGAACGCCCCAGAGTAAAACGCCAGCGTTTGCTGCCGCCCAGAGTTGGCCGTGGCCGTTTGTGCCAGTCCAGCCGGGTCAGGCCGGCTCCAAACCAGCTCCCCGAACCCTCTTGCATTCATCCACTCTGCGCCGTGCCTCACGAAACGATCCTTGGCCGGATCAACCCGGAAGGCAAGTCAACATTGGCTCTCTGGCGAGCCCACACAATGTCTCTGACCGGCGTGACCCAGCGTCTCCCGCAAATGACCCAGAGGAGCACCACATCAAGCAGGGCGGGCTGCGGGCGAGGGACTTTCTCCCGCCGTTGGAGGGGGTGGGCGCCGGTACAGGGATGGGCTTGATTGCAGGCCCGCGCCGGGCGCCCGGCAAATGCTTGCGATCAAGCCGAGCCGGACCGGCGCCCGTCTCGGCCGTTGGGAGCAAGGCCACCGCCGTTCCGGCCTCGCGCCAGTGTTGACGCGGGGCCGGAACGGCGTATCTGACGACGCCATGCCTCTGGCGCGGGGCAGATGGGCGGGAGCGGTTTCAAGGGCCGGTGTTGCGCCGTGCACCCCGCGGTGCGATCAGAGCAGGCACCAGCACAGCCTTGCCGCGGGGGCATGGCGCTGGAGGCCTTCTCTCGCCGTTGGTGGCGGGCGCCGGTGGCGGGGGGGTGGGCTTGTCAAGACGACGCCAAATTTCCCCCCGCGCGCGACGTTAATTTTCCCCCCTCCCTGGGTTAGTGGACCTGTCCCGGCAGGGACAGGTCTCGGGTAAACGTCAGGGGCTGTTGCCTTTGCTTCTTAAAGACTGAGTATCCCTTCGTCGCCGGGGCTGTGGGAGGGGTGGAAAGCGGCGAGGGTGGGTGGGTGGAGGGCGGGCGCGTGTGGGGGGCCGGGAGCCGGTTTCCAAGGGTCTGCGGAAACGGCGGACCGGGGGCCGCGGTGGGCGGGGGCCGTGGAGCGCAGCGACACGGGCGGCCCCTGTTGGGTCCGCGGTTTCCGCAGACCCGGCGCCTTCCATAGCCCATGCTTGCGTTGGGTGGGCGGCGGGGTTGAGAGGACGGCCGGCGCCGTGACCTTCCGGGCTCGGCACCGAGATCCCCCCCTTCCAGGCGCGTAGCGCGCGCCCGCCACGGTGGCGCGTCAGGCGGTCGATCGTTGCCGGCTCACTTCTTCGCAGCATGATCAGCTTGCCTCCTCGACGGAGAGCGCTTCGGCGACGTGGGGCTCGCTGCGCGTCAGCAGGCCTGCCTTGCGCTTTTCCTTCAGCCGGTAGCTCTCGCCTTTGATGTTGACGATCGTCGAGTGGTGCAGCAGGCGGTCGAGAATCGCCGTCGCGATCACCTGGTCGCCGAAGACCTGGCCCCAGCCGGCCAGACTCTGGTTGGACGTGATGAGAATCGAGCCCCGTTCGTACCGGCGCGACACCAGTTGGAAGAGTAGATTCGCACCGAGACGGTCCAGCGGTAGATACCCGATCTCGTCTATTACCAATAGCTTGGGCTGGATGAGCTGCTTCAGCTTTTCCTCCAAGCGGTTCTCCTGGTGCGCCCGCGTCAAGGTGTTGACCAGCGCCGTCGCCGTCGCGAAGGCCGTGCGGTAGCCGGCAGCGCAGGCCTTCAGTCCCAGGGCTACCGACAGGTGCGTCTTGCCGACGCCGGGCGGCCCCAGCAGCAGTACGTTGTCGGCGTCAGCGATGAAACGACAGGTGGCGAGCTCGCGGATCACCTTGGGCTCGATCGACGGCTGAAACTTGAAGTCGAAGCTCTCCAGCGTCTTGTGGAACGGGAAGCGCGCCATGCTCGTCTTCATCGCCGTGTGGCGCTCCTGCTTGGCCGCCAGTTCCCGACCCAGCAGATCCTCGAGCATGTCGGTGTAGGGCAGATCCTTCTTGCTCGCCTCCTGTAACAGCGCCGGCAGCTGGTCGGCAGTGCGCACCAGTTTCAGGCGCCGAAGCTGCTCTTGGAGCCGATCGATCTGGACCGCACCGGCGGTCATGAGCGCACCTCACTGAGCAGCCCTTCGTAGCGACCGAGTGGCCGGACCTCGACCTCGCCGATCCGCTCGACGTAGGCTGGATCGAAGCGCGGCGGCCCCATGGCCGGCTCGGGGGCGGCGCGCCGCGGAACCTCCCGTCCTGGACCGTTCCAGCGCGCCACTTGGTACTTGCCCGTGAGCCGGACGTGGCGGATGGGATCGACCCCGGGACGGTGAATCCAAATCTCCTCGGACAAAATGCGCACTTCCACCACCGCACCTGCCCACTCCAGCGACACCGGATAGCGGTTGGACTCCACCGCCACGTAGCCGTCGCGCGGCACGCGCCGGCTCTCGACGCGCTCCCGCGGTGGCGGCGACCGGCGGTCCACCGGGATGAGCCGCTCGGCCCGAGCGAAGCGCTCCGCCGGCTTCTCATGCGTCGTGCCGTGCACCCGCTGGTCAGCCACCTCGACGCACCAGCCCAAAAGGTAGTCGTTGAGTGACTCGAAGCTGGCGAAACGACGACCCGCCAACGCATTGCCCTTGATGTATTTGACACCGCTCTCCACCTTGCCTTTCGTTTGAGCCCGGTAGTAGCGGCACAGCTGCACCTTGACTCCGTAGAAGTCCATGCGATCCTTGAACGTGGCGTTTCAGCTCACACGGCCCGTGGCCTCGTCTTTGGCAATGACGATCGTCCGCGGGTTGTCGTAGAGCAAGCTCTCCGGCCGACCGCCAAAGTGAGCAAATGCCGCCGCATGAGCCTCCAGCAACGACTCCAAACCCTCATTGCAGTAGGCTTTGGCGAACAACCGCCGGCTGAAGCCCAGTACCATGGTGAACAGGTGCACCCGTACCTGCTGCTCGCCGAGATAGATCCAGGTGCTGCCCCAGTCCACCTGGCCTTGCTTACCTGGCTCGGTCTCGAAGCGCACCGTCGACTCGGCCGGCCGCTGCGCCGCCCGCCACGACGCGATGTACTTCGCCACCGTCGAGGCGCTGCACCGCTGGCCAAGATGCGCCAGCTCACGACTCAGCACCACGCTGTTGAACCCCACCTCCGGGGCTCGCACCCGCAAGAACGGCACCCAACGGTCCAGGACACGCCCCCGCCGCCGACGGTGCTGCACCTGCCAGACCCGCGCCCACCACTTCCGCACGGTCTTTACGTCGAGGCCGAGCTGCCGCGCAATCGCCTTCTTCGCCACTCCACGCTCCCGCAAAGCGGCGATCGCTCCCCACATCCCCTCGTCGACCAACTCGCCCTCCTGGGCGCCTCCAGGCGCCGCAGAGAGCATGTCCGACTCCGGTGCCGGCAACGGCGCCGGCTCCTGCTCCGCATGCACCTCGGCCGCCGGCACGCCGGCCGCCGCCACTTCGCTGCTGCTGCTTGTTTCGCTCATTCCCTTCCTCCGTGCGGAGGGGGGGGGAATTTTAGCGTCCAGCATGGGGGGAATTTAGGCGTCTCGCTGACACGGCTTGACCGCAGGCCCGCGCCGGGCGCCCGGCAATACTGCGATCAAGCCAAGCTGGATCGGCGCCCGCCTCAGCCGTTGGGAGCAAGGCCTGCGCCGTTCCGGCCCGCGTCAGTCTTGACGCGGGCCGGAACGGCGCATCTGGCGATGCCTTGCCTCTGGCGCGGGCCAGATGGGCAGGAGCAGTTCCGAGGGCCGCTGTTGGCCGCGCCCCTCGCGTCAAGGTCGTGCTGGTGTCTGGTGTGATCGCGCCGCGGGGGGGCAGCGGCGCTGGAGGCTTCTCTCCCGCCGTTGGCGGCGGGCGCCGACCCCGATGGGCTCGACCGGCGCGCTCTCGCCAGGCAAGCCCGTGCCGGGCGCCCGGCAATGCTTGCGATCAAGTCGAGCCGGACCAGCGGCCCCGTCTCAGCCGTTGGAGCAAGGCTCCCGCCGTTCCGGCCCGCGCCAGTCTTGACGAGGGGCCAGAACGGGCAAGCCGACGACAGGCCTGGCCTCCGACGCGGGGGGGCCTTTCTCCCGCCTTTCGGGCGGCCAGGACCTTGCCGAGCTGGGCCAAGGTCTGCTTACCGTCGATCTTGTTCCCCGAGGATGCAGAAGGAGTAGGGGAGGCCAAGGGGCGGCGCGGTGGGGAAGCCGGCCGCCCTCCGGGGGGCGGTCAGATTTGGGCGGGAGATGCGTACATCAGGGAGCCGGGGGTGGTGAGCAGCTCGCCGGTTTCGAGCAGGGTCTTGAGGCCCGACAGGATCATGGGCCAGCCACCATAGAGCTGCGCGTTGGCGCCTTCGCGCATCTGGTCGTGGGTCACGGTCAACCGGCATGAATCTTTGATCTGCTCGATTTCCCAGGTCACTCGCGAAGCGCCTTCACTCTTCACATCGTCGCCCCAGAGAGCGGTGAAGGTCTGCACCAGACGGCGGGGAGGGTCGACTTCCAGGTTGTCGCCTTCGCACAGGAGGCCGGGTGCGTTGGGGGCGCGGCCCACATAGTGAGAGCCGGGCGTCCAATCGGATTCGGCAGCCATGCCGAAGCTGTACTTGCGCCTCAGGTCAGGGTTGGTGATCGCCTCCCAAAGGCGCTCAGGGGTTGTCTTGATGTAGATCTCGAACACCTTTTCCATGGTTCTGCCCTCCAAATCGTGTTTAAGGTCGCTCAGGCCAGCGGCCCAAGGCTCGGCGTATTTGCTCACCCAGCGGTCATGGACCAACCGGATCGGGACCGGGTTCAGGAAATGCAGTTTTTCGCGGCCCCGCCGTTTGGTGACAACCAACCCAGCCTCTTCAAGCACCCGCAGGTGCTTCATCACCCCAAATCGAGTCATCGGCAGCCGCTGCTCTAATGCGTTCAACGTCACTCCGTCTTCTACGAAAAGCGCATCCAGCAGGCTTCGACGTGCCGCATTTGCCAGTGCCCTGAACACGTTGTCCTCATTCATGCCGCAATAATAGGTGACTAATTAGTCACCTGTCAACACACCAACGATCCCGTCATGTGAGCCCCAGCCGCAGGCCCGGTCGGCCAGCGTGGCCCAAACCTGCGCCGCGGCCCATTGGATCTACCCAGCCGCCGCTCCGTTCCTGGCACAAAGAGCCCCCCCCCCCGCGCTAAGGGGCTTGGTGCCGCATGTCGAGAGAGCGGCGCCGCCAAGGTCCATGTGTTCCGTATCCAGGAAGGAGGCGCCCTGGAGAATTCGAGAGCTTCGATTTCCTGGCACCTCCAAAGAGCTACGCGGTGCCTCCGCATAAGATCGAGCCACGGTTGCGTATTCCGGTCGAAGGCGACCATGCCCGGCGTCAACTACACTTGTGCGGCGACGACAATTACACCTGTGCACCGTGGTAGGGGGCGGGGCGTAGCCCCGCGGGCTTTTTCTTGCTTCAAATTCAGGTAGATATCTCCTCGTCGTCGGTCCTGTGGGAGGTGTGCGAAACGCGGGTGGGAGGACAGGGGGGCGTTTTGCAAGTCCTGTGGGAAACTGGGAGGGGGTGCGGGTGGGGGACCCAGTTTTCCACAGGGCGTCACCTTCCATAGGACGCGCGCCGGCCGATGGAGCGCCAAGTCTCATGATTTCTTGGCTTCGGCGCCGCGGGCGGCTGCCTCTTCGGACCGCATACTCGGACCTGTCATCTCCAGAATGACGGCGTGATGCACCAAGCGGTCGATCGCGGCGGCAGTGGTCATCGGGTTCTTGAAGATCTGATCCCACTGCGAGAAGACCAGATTGCTGGTGATCAGGACGCTCTTGCGCTCGTAGCGCTCGGCGAGGAAGGTGAAGAGCACCTCCATCTCCTCGCGGTCTTGCTGGACGTAGCCGAGGTCGTCGACCAGGACGGCGTCGAAGGCGTCGAGGCGCCGCAGCTCGGCATCGAGGGCGAGGTCGCGTTTGGCGACCAACAGCCGTTGAACCAGCCGAAAGGCCGGCGTGAAGAGCACTTTGTAGCCGCGCTGGACCAGCTCGTGACCGACGGCACACAAGGCGTGGGATTTTCCCCTTCCTGGCAGCCCAAAGGCCAAGAGATTCTCCGCCCGCTCGACAAAGCCGCCCTCGCACAGGCTTGGCAGAACTCGTCGTACCTTGGCGGGAAGACGGGACAAATCCAGTGTTGTCAGCGTCTTTTCGGCGGGTAGTTGCGAAGCCCGCCGCAGCCGATCGAGCTTGCGCTGTTGCCGCTCGTCGAGCTCGAGCTGCGTCAAATGGGCCAGGTAGTTTTGGAAGGGCCATCCTCCCTGCTCAGCCCTCTTCGCCACCTCGTCGTGGTAGGTCACGAACGCCGGCAGCTTGAGCTCTCGCAGCTGGATCGGGAGGCCCGCTGGCGTCGCACTCATGACGCCACCTGCGCCAGCAGGGCATCGTAGCTGTGGAGGTCGACGACCGGCATCGCAACCTCTGGCACAGTCAGCGACGTCCGTGCCGGTTGCACCAAGCTCTTGACGCGCTCGTACAGCGGCACCTCTTCGCTCAACAGATCCAGCGCCGCCTCTACCTCGGACTCCATCGTCGAGGCGGCCAAATGCAGAATCCGCAGATACTCCAGGTCGGCCCGCGCCGTGGCCTGCGCGCCGTGGAGCTGGTCGTAGGCGCGGCGAAACGCCGGCGTCGGGAACAACTCCTCACGGTACCGGTACCGCGCGAAGGCGCCGGGCTTGCGCACCAGCGACCAAATCACGTGCCGGTAGTCGATACGGTGACCGTTTTCGCCGCGACGCCGCTCGATCGTCAGCTGGTGCCGGCCGCCATGGAAGACCTCCAGCCTGGCGTCGAAGATCCGCACGCGCACTCGCTCGCCCTGGAGCCGCGACGGCACCGAGTAGGCGTTGTGTTTGACTCGGATCGTGCTCCAGCCGCTGACTCCAACTTCAACCTCGCTGTACTCGGGGAGACGCTCCACGCGCAGCTGGCGCATCGCATCGAGCTCCACCGTCAGCCGCCGGCTCCGCAGCCGGTTGGCTTTCTCCGTCACCTGCTCAAGCCAAGACTCGTACGCCTCCTGGCTGCCAAACTCACGGCTGCCCCGCAACAGCAGGTGCTGCTCAAGCCGCCGCTTGAGGGCGCCGTTGAGAGCCTCCACATCGCCATTCTGATGCTTCTGTCCCGGCTCGATAGTCCGCGGCTCCATCCCCAAATGACGCATCAACGCCTCGTATTCAGCGTTGAAGCCCCGCTTGCCCGTCCGCAAATCGTGCGTCGCCGCCGTCGAGTTGTCGGTCTGGTGAAAGTGCGCCACCCGACCCAGCCGGAACACCGCGGCCTGGACGCCGCGGCGCAGCGCCGCCAACGACTCCGAAAAACACACCGTCGGCCACGACCAATTTGAGTACGGCAGCACGACATGGCACAGCTGGTGCGGAAACGCCTCTCCGCCGATCGTGATCGCCAACTCCTTGGCCCAGGTGAAGTCGCTCTGTAGCGCCTCCCCTGGACGATGCTCCTGCGCGAAAAAGACCTCCTTGGCCGGGCCTTCCTGCGCCCGCCATGCCTTCACCCGGCGCTGAAACGTCCGCACCTGGCCAGGCTCGTAGCGGCCCGGCCGCCGCGACAGCAGATCCTCGAACAGCACCTTCGCCTCCAGCTCCGGCGCATCGGCCAGGCGCTCCACCACCGCCGGCCAATCCTCCACGAACGGGTCGTCCCGCGTCCGCCACGACCGCGGCTCCTTGACCTCCGAGGGCACCTTGCCCAGGTCCCGGTATCGCCTCGCGGTGTTGCGGTGCAGACCCGCCCGAAGGGCGGACAAGCCCACCTTGCCATGTCGCTCCAGCTCTTCCATGAGTCGCCTCACCTGTGCGTCGCTTGTGATCAAGCAGCCTCCTCCCCGGCCGCCGGGGGTACGAGCCTGCCAACCACTTTACGCGCTGCTTAAATTGCACAGGTGTAGTTGTCGCCAGTGCACAGGAGTAATTGTCGCCGAGCACGACCACCCATTCCGGTCCAAGGCGACCACTGATTCCGTTTGAAGGCGACCACCCGTTCCAGGCTGAAGGCGACCGTTTTTCGCCTGGCGCCGGAAGGGTGGTCGGGATCACCGGAAGGGTGGTCGCCATCGAACGGAATCGCCCCTGAAAAGAGCTGCGACGATGAGCAGAGGCTCCTTACCTCTGGCATCCTGGTCCTTCATCGGAGATGGGGGGGGTGGGATGCCGGCACGGAGAGTGAGCGTGAGAAAGATACGAGAGCTGTTGCGATTGCTATGGGAGTGCGGCCTGAGCCAGCGCCAGGCGCACGGGACAGCGCAGATGGTGGCAGCAGGGAGGAGGGTGAGGGTGGGTGACCACTCAGGGGACCAGGCGGTCGGTAGACTGGGGCCGAGAGGAATCCGGCAACGGGAACGCCATTCGGCAGCGGTCCGCGCCAGCGCTCCACGGCGGTTAGTTTACATAATATATCTTATCGGACGTTGAATCCGGAAGCTAAAGGTGGCTGGATCGAACTCTCCCTCCTCATCCAAGCGACCCCCAGTTCCGGTTCCTTTGGTCCGCGCCCCGACTGCTGGTGGCTGGATCGACTCTCCTGATCCAAGCGCCCAGTTCCTTTGGTCCGCGCCCCGGGAGGGCAACTCGGTCCCGACTTCGCCTCAGCGTACAGCCAATTGCCCGCCACCTATCCTGTCCGCAGCGTGCCCCCCCTCCCGTCTGGGTGGGCAGCAAGACGTCATGTTGAGAGGGCGGCAGCGGTCAGCCAGCCGGGTGGATGCGGAGATTTATGGGCGGGTGTCCTCGAGGTGCCATTCGGCGGCGAGGTCTTCGTCTTCTTCGAGGCGCAGACGGAGGAGGTCGAGGGTTGGCGGCAGGGCGTTGGCGAGCTGGGATTGGATCCAGGTGACCAGGGCTTCGCTGGAGGGATTGGTGCGGCTGGGGGCGAAGTCGGGGATGGCGGAGTTGAGGTGCTGGTGGTCTAGGCGATCCAGGACTTTTTGCGCGACCAGGGTGTCGAGCCAGCCCAGATCGACTAGAAAGGAGGTCTGCGGGTCGGGGGTGCCGCGCAGGGTGACGAAGAGGCGGTAGTTGTGGCCGTGGCCTGGGAGGTTGGCGCACTTGCCGAAGTGCTTGCGGTTCTGCTCTTCGGTCCAATCCGGGCGCCGGTAGATGTGGCTGGCGCTGAAGCGATAGCGGCGCTCCAGGCGCACCTTGGCGGCGCCGCCCTGGGAAGCGGTGCCGATCTGGGACGAGGCGTCATCGGACTGCCGGGCCAGGGGGCGGGATGGATCGCTCAGGATTCCTCCTTGGCCGGATCCGAGGCGCCGGGTGCTGCCTGGCCGCGCCAGAGCTGGGAGCCGCCGGTGACTTCGATCCAGGCGCCGGTGACGTAATCGCAGCGTAAGAGGAATTCGACGGCTTGGGCGATGTGGGCTGGGCTGCCGAGGCGCTTGAGCAGGGTGCGCTCGCGGATCTTTTCCAGCTCGGCCGGGGGGGTCTGGTCGACGGGGAGGACGGGTCCAGGGATGACGCCGTTGACGCGGTAGTGCGGAGCGAGGGCGCGGGCCAGGCCCTTGACCAGGGGGATGAGGGCTGCCTTGGAGACGGCATGGGCCAGGTAGCCGGTCCATAGCTCCAGGGCCGCCGAGTCGCCGATGGCGATCAGGACTCCTCCCCTATCGCCGCGGCGGCGGGCCAGCTCCTGGGCAAGGAGGAAAAAGGAGCGGACGTTGAGGGCCTGGGCACCGTCCCAGTCGGCGACGCTGGTGGCGAGCAGGGGGCGGTTGAGGAACGAGGCGGCGGAATGGACGATGACGTCCGGCAGCTCGCCGGCCGCGGCGCACAGGTCGAGCAGGCGCTTGGGACCGGCGGGGTCCGTCAGGTCGGCGCAGAAGGCGGCGCCGCCGGCTGGCAGGCTGGCCACCAGGTCGGTCGCTTCCCAGGCGCTGCGGTGGTAGTGGACCAGCACCTTGGCCCCGAGGCGCCCGAGGTGGCGGCTGATCTCGCCGCCGACGCGGTGGGCTCCCCCGGTGACCAGGACGGTGTGACGCCCCAAGGGGGGCTCGACCGGAGCCGAGGACGGCAGATCCTGGTCGGGAGGTCCCACGGCGGCTGTCTCTCCTTCCCTGCTGGGAGGTTGGCGCCCATCGGCCACGCGGCGTCCATATAATGCAGCTGTGCGCGTCCGCATCAACCGCTACGTCATCACTGAGATCTTCGGGCCGATGGGCCTTGGGTTCCTAGTCTATACCTTCATCCTGCTGCTCCGATTCCTGTTCCAGTCGGCCGAGATGATCATCCGGCGGGGGCTGCCGGTCTCCGTGGTGGGCAAGCTCCTGCTGGTGACGCTGCCCAACATCGTGGTCTTGACGCTGCCGATGTCGCTGCTGTTCGGCATCCTGATCGCGGTCGGCCGCCTTTCGTCGGATAGCGAGCTGACGGCGATGCGCTCGTGCGGCATCAGCCTGGCGTCGCTCTACCGCCCGGTCCTGCTGGTGTCCGGCGTCTTCACCATCTTGAACGCTCTGCTGATGATCTACGTGCTGCCCTGGGGCAACCACGCGCTGCAGGAGCTGCGGCTGGAGATTCTGACCCAGACCATGTCGCAGCAGGTCGAGCCGCGGGTCTTCTACCAGGAGTGGGTCGGCAAGTCGATCTACGTGTTCGAGGCTCCCCCGCCGGGCCGGCGCTGGAAGGGCGTCTTCCTGGCCGAGACGGACCCCAATACCACCAAGAGCCAGATCACGGTGGCGGATTGGGGCGAGATCAAGGTCGATCCGACCGGCGAGCATGTCGTGCTGTCGCTGACCAACGCGGTCCGGCACACGGTCGATCTCAACCGTCCTTCGAGCTACGAGATCAGCCGCCACAAGGAGCTGAGCGTCGTCCTGGAGGACCAGTTCACCAGCGAGCAGAAGGCGAAGATGGCGGCTTCGAAGGGGGTGCGCGAGCTGAGCATGGCAGAGCTGCGCCGCCTGAACCGCAACCGCAACGCTCCCTCCGAGGCGCGCAACCTGGCCCTGGTGGAGCTCCACAAGAAGTTCTCCATTCCGTTTGCCTGCATGGTGTTCGGCCTGTTCGCCCTGCCTCTGGGGATCAACAATCGCCGCGGCGGCAAGACCTCGGGGTTTGCCATCTCGATCGGCATCATCGTCGTCTACTACATCATGCTCAACAACGGCGAGGAGGGGGCGCGCTTCGGCAAGTTCCCGCCGTGGCTTGCGATGTGGATGCCCAACATCCTGCTGACCGTCATCGGTATCTTCATCCTCATCCGCCGCAACGCCGACAAGGGGCTGCTGATCGGCCGCCTGGACCGCTGGGTGCGCACCGACCTGTGGAGCCGCCTGGCGTGGCTCAAACGCAAGCGGTCCGAGCCGCGGCAGGAGCGGCCGCCGGGCGAGGAGCGCCGCCAGCGCGCCAGGGCTCCCGCCGCGGGGCCGCGGCTGCTGCTGCGGCTGCCCCGCCTGCGCATCACGTTTCCCAGCCTGCTGGACCGCTACGTGGCATCGGCGTTCGCGCGGGTCTTCGTGCTGGTCCTGCTGTCGGGCGTGACGATCTTTGTGATCTTCGACCTGACCGAGCGGCTGGACGACATCATCAAGAACAAGGTCGCCCTGTCGCTGGTCATGAAGTACTACAAGTACCTGTCCATTCAGATCGTGTACCAGATCTCGCCGATCGTGGTGCTGGTGACGACGCTCATGACGTTCGCCCTGCTCAGCCGCACCAGCGAGATCGTCGCCTGCAAGGCGCTCGGCATCAGCCTGTACCGTCTGTCGCTGCCGGCGCTGGTGGCGGCCCTCCTGATCACGGGCTTTTCGGGGTACCTGGAGTCCGGCAAGATCCTGGCCGCCGCCAACGAGAAGGTCGCCCAGACCAAGGACCGCATCCAGGGGCGCACCGAAACCCGCTCGTACCGGCGCGCCGATCGCCAGTGGCTGTTCGGCCAGGGCCGCTACATCTACAACTACCTCAACTACGACTCCGGCACGACCAGCCTGCAGCGCTTGCAGGTGTTCGATTTCGATCCGGCGCACCACCTGATCCGCCGCCTGTTCACCGAGAAGGCCAGCTACGTCGGGGACGCCTGGGTGTTCACCAAGGGCTGGGCGCGCACCTTCGGGGGCAACTTCCGCATCCGCTACGAACCCTTCGACCAGCCGCGCATCGTGCGCTATCCCGAGACGCCGGCGTACTTCAACTCCGAGATCAAGCCTCCCGACGAGATGGGCTACCACGAGCTGCAGGACTACATCGACGAGATGGCCGAGAGCGGGCAGCCCGAGCCCGAGCTGCTGGTCAGCCTCTACCAGAAGGTCGCCTATCCGGTGATCTCCCTGGTCATGGCGCTGGTGGCCCTGCCCTTCGCCTTCCGCCTGGGACGGCAGGGGGCGCTCTACGGAATCGGCCTGTCGGTGATCCTGGGCTTCGTCTTCATGGCGATCTACGCCTTCTTCACCAAGATCGGCGAAGCCGGCGCGCTCCCGGCCCTGATCGCCGTCTGGAGCCCTGGGACCGTCTTCGGCATCCTGTCGGTCTACCTGTTCCTGGGCGTCCGCACCTGAAGCCCGCGGCGGCCTGACGGCACTCCCCTCCCCCGCTACCCCCTGCGACTCTGCAGACTACGGAAACCAGGGGGGGCCTTTGGCAGGCCCGGAGCGAGGGACGGAGCTTGGCCGAGCTTTCAGGAAATAGACCGGGACTTGGGGAAAGGCTCCAAAGAAAGAAGCCCGGAGAGCCTTCAGGTTCAGTTCAGGTCTTGCTGGGCGTGAAGCGCATGCTGGGGGCGTTGCGGGCCTGCTGGAGGAAGGAGGAGACTTCCCGGACCAGGTTGAGGCCGGCCTGGTCGGCGCGGGCGGCGTCGCAGAAGACGAGATAGGCGGCCATGGCTTCGCGGTGCAGCTGGCGCGCCTCGAAGAAGTTGACCATCTGGTGGGCAAGCAGGCGCATCTCCGCGGTCTTGCCTTGCTGTGCAAGGATGACTGCCAGGTCGAGGCTGGCCAGTGCTGCGTCGTAGGCGTGGCCGCCTTCGACGAACGCTTCGCTCACTTCGCGGTAGGCTGCTTCGGCCTGGTCCAGGCGATTCATGCCGTGGGCGACCTGGCCTTCGACCCAGCGCAAGCGCAGCAGGCTCCAGCGGTCGCCCATTTTGAGGTAGAGCGGGCGGGTGTGGAACAGCAGCGCAAACGCCTCCCGCGGACAGCCGTCGGCGAGCAGGGTGACGATGATGTTGTGGCGCACGGCCAGGAACCAGCGCGCATCCGTCTGCGGATCGATCAGGTTGAGCGCGCGCTGCAGCAGGGCCAACCTGCCTTTGAGGTCTCCCTGGTGGCCCAGCACGATCGCCTTGAGGTTGAGCGCGCGGCCCAGCAGGCCCCGCTGCCCCAGCCTGCCGTAGATGGCGATGACGCGATCCAATAGCCGGGCGGACGTTTCGAGCTGCCGCAGCCCCAGGTAGAAGGACGCTTGCAGGTCGAGCACCCGCGCCTTGTCGAGCGGACCGATCGACGGATACGCCACCAGCTGTGCCTCCGCCGCTTCGAACGCCTTGCCAGCGCCGTCCATGTCCGTCAGGACGCGCAACGCGTTGCCGAACTGGGCATGGGCGCGAGCGGCAAGGCCGGCCAGCAGCGCCAGGTCGCCAGCGGGACAGAGGGCGAAGGCATCGTGAGCGCAGTCGCCGTCGATGTCGTCGGCGGTGGTCATTGCAGGGAGTGCCGCCAACGCCGACGTCGGCAGCGGCTCCGGGCGGTCTTGCCGATCGCGCTGCACCGCTTGCCTTGCCGCGAGGATGCGCCCCGAGATCTCCACCGCCAGCTGTGCCAGGTGGGCGCTGCCGGTGCCGTCGCGGAAGACTTCGTCGCGGCTGGCGTTGAGCAGCTCTTCGCACAGGAACCGGTCGCTGAAGCGGGCGCTGTTGCGCACCAGGAGACCCTGCCGCGTCGGCGGATGCTGCATCAACTCTTCGAAGAGCTCGCGCCCACGCCGGCGCGAAGCTTCGATGACCGCTTCGGCGGGAGTGACGCGAGAGAAGACGCGATCGAGCACCTGATCGTAGGAGGTGTTGTGCGAGGTCGCGGCAGGCTGCGGCGATGGAATCGATGGAGCGTTTGCCGCACCAGCGGCCGCCAGGCCTGGCCGTCGCCGGATTGGCTCATCCTGCCTGACCAGCGCGGCTCTGGCGCGCGTGGGACCGGTGGCGCCGGTGGCGCCGGCCGTGCCGTTGACGGCCCGGTCGAGACGCGAGAAGCCACCGCGGCGAACCGACGCAGCTGCGACGCTGCCCAACTCGGCAAAGGCGCGCGGCAGGGCAAGCGGCCCCGGCGCGCTCAGCGAGCCGGCCGCGGTCAGCGCGGCCATCGCAGTGGTGGCAGCCGTGGCGGTGATCGCGATGTTTGCGACGTTTGCGGGGATCGCGCTCAACTCAGCCGGCGCTTCGACCGTGCCATCGGCGCCCTGAACTGCAAGGCCGCCTGACAGTTCGAGCACCGCGGCGATTGCCGGCGGGTCGAGGTTCCACACTTCGCGGGCCTGCGCCTGGCATGGGAGGCACCCTGCCAACAGGTGGCGCAGCACCTGCTGCACTTCCCCCGCGGGGAGGGTCCCCAGCATGAAACCGCGCAACGCCTGCACCTGGACGTGCACCGCCAGGTCGACGGCTGGCGCATCTTCGCGGTCAGGCGATGTCGGAGGGGGCGGGGGCGAGGCCAGGAGCGAGGCCGGCGGCAGGGCCGGGGGCGGTGACGCCAGCTTGGAATCGTCGATCATGAGGTCTTCTTGCCGGCCATTCCGGTGGCGGTGAGTTGGCGGGTCAGGGCAGCGAGGCAGCGATTGGTGGTCTTGCTGATGCTGGTGGGGCTGTACCCCAGACGCTTTGCCAGTTCCGGCGGCTCATAGCCCTGGCTGTAGCGCAGCAGCAACAGGGCGCGGCAGCGGGTCGGCAAACGTTCGATCGCCATGATCAGATCGCGCCGCAGATCGGCGTCTTCCTGCTCGGGAGCCATCGGCTCGGCCATGAATTCAAGCACTGCAGCATCGACGGCATCATATAATTTACGGCGATGCTCGCGCCAGTACAGCAGGCACTTATTTCTAAGTGTGCCGATCAGCCATGCCTCGTGGTCACGGATCGCGTGCCGCTGGTAGACCAGCGCGAGCAAGGCCTGCTGCAGGATGTCTTCGGTGTCCTGCGGGGGAATGCGGTAATGCGCGAACAGCGCCTTCATCCGCGGGCGGACGGATTTCAGAAACTGATCGAAGCTGGTTTCGGCTTCAGAGATATCGGCTGCGCTCATAAACAAACACGTCTAAATTGTGCCCACCATAGCATCTGTGGGGAGCCGTGTCCAGAAGACACAGCTCTCCCCATCTCGACGCGATGCGAACGCCGCAGAGTCTCTTCAAGAGCTACGGGACGGCGAGGAGCACCGGGTCGGCGGTCAGCCCACCTCCGCCCTCCCCTCACCGGAGAAGGAGGGGGAACTAGCCGCCGCCGTTGGGGTCCATGCTGATCCCGAAATCGGAGAACATGTTGGCCAGGCCGTTGATCACGCTGGCCAGCTGCTGCATCAGGCGGGAGCCGGCACTGGCCGCGGTCGGCCGATGGGTGCCGCAGAACGCGGAAGCAGGGGCGAGGGCGGCGACCAGGGTGACGATGGCAACGGTACGGCGCAAGGAAGTCTTCATGACTTGATACTCCTCTGGGGTTTCCCGACGCTTCAGGCGCCGGTAAATAGCAATCTAGCTCTAAGCTACGTTGCCGCTGGACCATCCGGAGAGACAGACATGTGGTCACAGCCTGGTGGCCAAGCGTCGCCAGCCCTGGCCCGACGCGCCGTCCACCGCCACAAGCTACCCTCCTTGCAAGCCGAAGACCTGATCCTGCAATGGTTTGCAAGAGGCAAGGCGCTCCAGAAGGGTTTGCGGGCGGCGAGGCGCGCTCTGGGGGAGGCTTGGCGGGCGCTACCGGGCTCGCGAACCGAGAACGCCGACGGCGCCAATCGGCATGCTGGTCCCGTTCGGCCTGCGGTTCAACGGGCTGGCGGCCAAGGTGAACCACCTGGCGCTGCTTGTGGTCGTAGCCATGGACTTCCGCATCGAGTTTCGCGACGTGCCGGTGACGTGACCACCCTGACAGGGCGCCCCTGGCGCACCGCTCACAGGCACAGTGATCGCCGGCGGGCGCGGCAGCGTGCCAGCGAACGATCGGCTGATCTACGGATTTTGGTCAGGCGGAAAGCGCAGACTCGCCCCTACAGGCCCATTGAGGGTCTGGATCGTAGGGGCGAGGCACCGCGGGTCTAGTCGTCCTTGAGAGCGGCTTCCGGCTGCGAATGGAAGCGTGCCCCAAGGAGGCGCTCTGAGAGCGCGGCGAGACAACGATGGGTCACCTTGCGAATGCTCGACTGGCGATAGCCCGTCCGTTCGGCGGCCTCGGCGGTGCTGCAGCCCAGCCCATAACGCAGGCGCAGGACCGAACGACAACGGTCCGGGAGCTGGGACAGCAGGGTGTCGAGATCGGCGCGAAGATCGGAACGATCCTGGGCGGGCGTTTCTGCCTCGGCCAGGAGCTCCAGGATGGTGCTGTCCACCAGGTCCCAGAGACGGCTGCGATGCTTTCGCCAGTAGATGATGCAGCGGTTGGCCAGCGTTGCCAGCAGCCACGCTTCGGGATTACGGATGCTGCCTGACTTCGAGACCATGATCAGGAAGGTCTCTTGCAGGAGGTCGTCCGCGTCCTGAAGCGGGATGCGATGGCGCCACAATACCCTCTTCAGCTTCGGCTCTACGTTGTGGAGGATCTGCTCCAGAGAGGGCTCCTCCACAGGTGGCACTTGGTAGCTCATGCTAGTAGTGAAAACCATCTATACATGAAAATGTACCAAGGTTTTCCCTCCAATGTCTAGGGGGACGCTCCGACAGGATCGTAACACTTTGTTGGCAGCTCTGGGCGACCCGACGCCGGGGCGCGAGGGATGCGCAGGATGCCGCATCGGGAATCGTCGCTGAGGCAGCTTTTGCGGCGATCGGAGTCATGGCTTCCGCTCGTAGCCGACGGCCAGCAGCTGGCGGGTCAAGGCTGCCAGGCACCGGTTGGTCACCTTGCGGATGCTGGACGACCGGTAGCCCATCCGCTCCGCCACTTCGTTGGGTCCGTACCCCAGGCCGTACCGCAGGCACAGCAGCGAGCGGCAGCGGGTCGACAGCCGCGACAGCACGCGATTGAGGTCGAGCGTCAGGTCGTCTTTCTCCTGACGCGGCGCCTCGGGGGTCGAGATCAGATCCAGGATGGCGGCATCCACCGCCTCGCAAAGGCTGCCCCGCCGTTTGCGCCAGTACATGATGCACTTCTTCTTGACAGTGCCGACCAGCCAGTTCTCGGGGCTGTGGATCTTTTCCCATTTGTAGAGCAGCGTCAGCTGGGCATCCTGCAAGATGTCTTCGGCGTCTTCGGGCGGAATCTCAAACCCCCGCAGCACCCGCTCCAAACGCGGACGAGTGCTCTTGAGGAGGTTATTGAGCGATTCCCGCAGCTCTGGATGGTCCAGGGTCGTCATGTCACCCTAAATCTGAGTCTTCGTGCATTGGTAGGCTAACACCTGCATCGCACCCTTGTCTACCTTTTTGAGGCCTCACGGCCACCAAGTAGCCGCTTTTTTGGGTCACGTCGGGCCACTGGCCGTCGCACCTGGGCTCCGAAACTGGATGCCCTTAGGGGTTAACCCGATCGACGGGTGTGACAACTGCTCCTTGGGTGACCAGCGGCGGCGCCGTCCTGGCGACGGGCAGCCACCGCGTGGTCCGGGCGCGGCGGGGACCGCCAGCGGCTGCGTGGGCTCCCCCGGGGCGCTTCCACGACGGCCCCGAGGCGCGCACACCGCGGGGCCGTCTCTGCTGCGATGCCCGCCGCCCTGCGGCGGCGAGCCGCTGGATCACGTGCCCTCTTCCCAGGTGTCCAGGTACCGCTTCTGCTCCGGCGTCAGCACCTGCAGGCCGACCCCCAGGCTTGCCAGCTTGAGACGGGCGACTTCCCGATCGAGATCTTCGGGGACGCGATGGACGGAAATCGACAGCCGCTCCTTGGCGCTGGCGATCATTTCTGCCGCCAGGGCCTGGTTGGCGAAGCTCATGTCCATCACTGCCGCCGGGTGTCCTTCCGCCGCTGCCAGGTTGATCAGCCTGCCCTCCCCCAACAGGAACACGCGACCGCCCCGTTTCATGCTGAACTCTTCGACAAAGGGCCGCACCGTCCGCTTGCCCGTCGACAGGTCGGCCAGGCTGGGAAGGTCGAGCTCGACGTCGAAGTGCCCGCTGTTGCAGACGATGGCGCCGTCCTTCATGAGCTCGAAGTGCTGGCGGCCGATCGCATGCTTGTTGCCGGTCACGGTGATGAAGAGGTCGCCGATCGCCGCCGCGCCCGCCATGTCCATGACGCGGTAGCCGTCCATCACCGCTTCCAGCGCGCGCACCGGGTTGACTTCGACCACCACGACGTTGGCGCCCATGCCGTCCGCGCGCGAGGCGATGCCCCGCCCGCACCAGCCGTAGCCGACCACCACCAGGTTCTTGCCGGCGAGCAGCATGTTGGTGGCGCGCAGGATGCCGTCCAGGGTGCTTTGACCGGTGCCGTAGCGGTTGTCGAACAGGTGCTTGGTGTCGGATTCGTTGACGGCGACGATCGGCAGCTTGAGCGCACCGTCGCGCGCCATGGCCCGCAGCCGGATGACGCCGGTGGTCGTCTCCTCGGTGCCGCCCTTGATGTGGGACAGCAGGTCGGTGCGTTCCTTGTGGATCAGCGACACCAGGTCGGCGCCGTCGTCCATGGTGATGTGCGGCTTGGTGTCGAGCGCCGCCGCCAGGTGGCTGTAGTAGGTGGCGTTGTCCTCACCCTTGCGGGCGAAGACCGCCACGCCGTAGTCGGCGCACAAGCTGGCTGCCACCTCGTCCTGGGTGGACAGCGGGTTGCTGGCGCAGACGGTGACCTCTGCGCCGCCGGCCTGCAGGGTCCGCATCAGGTTGGCGGTCTCGCTGGTCACGTGCAGGCAGGCGGCAACCCGCACTCCTGCCAGCGGCTTCTCCTGCGCGAAGCGCTTGCGGATCAAGGTCAGGACGGGCATGTCCTGGTCGGCCCATTCGATGCGCAGCTTGCCCGCGGGGGCCAGGCGCAGATCGGCGACGTCGGAAGGTACGGTGGTCGTGGTCATGGGGGCTCCTATCTACGGCATTGCAATGGATGGTTGGAAGGCACAGGTGCCGGCGGGCGCCAACGAGGGAACCGCCGCGCCAAGCGGCTCGGCTCCGTCGCGCACCTGATCGCCGCCTTGCAGCTGCCGCGGCGCGCGGTCCGGCGACTGGGTGTTGCAGCCGCCGGCTTGCCGCGTCGTCGCGGTCAAATCAGATGGACAGCGCCGCGGACGGCACCTGTGCCAGGTCCAGGCCCGCCGCCTCGCGCAGCACGACGGCGCGGCTGACGTCTTCCCAGGTGAAGTCCTGCTCGTCGCGGCCGAAGTGGCCGTAGGCGGCGGTCTGGCGATAGATCGGCCGCCGCAGGTTGAGGTAGCGCATGATGCCCGCCGGGCTCATCGGGAAGTGCTCGCGGATGATAGCTTCGAGGCGGCGATCGCCGATCGCGCCGGTGCCGAAGCTGTCGGCATGGACCGAGACCGGTTCGGCGACGCCGATGGCGTAGGCCAGCTGCACTTCGACGCGATCGGCCAGTCCGGCGGCGACCAGGTTCTTGGCGATGTGACGCGCCATGTAGCAGGCGGAGCGGTCCACCTTTGTCGGATCCTTGCCCGAAAAGGCGCCGCCGCCGTGGCGGCCGACGCCGCCGTAGCTGTCGACGATGATCTTGCGGCCGGTCAGGCCGCAGTCGCCCTGCGGTCCACCGATCACGAAGCGGCCGGTGGGGTTGATGTGGAAGACCGTGCGGGCGTCCAGCAGGCTTTCCGGGATGGCGGGCCGGGCGATCTTTTCGATCACCGTCTGGCAGATCTCGTCGTGGGAGATCGCGGGATCGTGCTGGGTCGAGACGACCACGGTATGGACGCGCACCGGCCGGTCGCCGTCGTACTCCACCGTCACCTGGCTCTTGCCGTCGGGACGCAGCCACTTGACCTCGCCGTTGCGGCGCGCGGTGGCGAGGCGGCGGGTGAGACGGTGCGCCAGGGTGATGGGCAGCGGCATGAGGCTGGACGTTTCGCGGCAGGCAAAGCCGAACATCAGGCCCTGGTCGCCGGCGCCGCCGGTGTCGACGCCCTGGGCGATGTCGGGCGATTGCGGGTCGATGGCCGACAGCACCGCGCAGTTGGAGCCGTTGAACCCGTAGTCCGTATCGGTATAGCCGATTTCACAGATGACCTTGCGGGCGACGCCGGCAAAGTCCACGTAGGCGCTGGTCGTGATCTCACCGGCGAGCAGGACCATGCCGGTCGTCACCAGCGTTTCGCAGGCGACGCGGCCGTTTGGGTCCTGCGCCAGCACTTCGTCGAGAATGGCGTCGGAAATCTGGTCGGCCATCTTGTCCGGGTGGCCTTCGGTGACCGATTCCGACGTGAACAGATGCGCTTCGCTATGGCTCATCATCACACCTCAGAGCTGCCATTGTGGTGCTCGGCGGCAATCACCGCTCGCCTAGCTCGGATACGGAAAGGTAAGAGGTCCAGGAACCCCGGACAGGCGGCCGCCTATGGTACCACGCAGGCGCACCGTGGGGCGCGTGGCGGTGTTCAGCGGGTTCAGCGGCCGGGGCGGCTCTCGATGACGCCGTAAAACAGGCTGGCGACGGCGTGCAGGGTCGAGGAGGCGACCGCCTTGCGGCGATTTTCCAGCTGGCCGGTGAGCGAGCTGATCATGCCGCCGCGCTTGCGGGTGCCGGGAACGGCGAACGGGATCTGCTCGCTGTCGAGGCCGTGGACCAGGCGTTCGGGCAGCTGGATCGAGCCGCTGGAACCCCACGCTTCGCCGACGGGGCCGCGCACCACCGTCCAGTAGCGCACGAAGTAGCGGGTGCAGCCGTCGAGGTCGATCGAGTGCAGGCCGGCTTCGCTGGCGACGTAGAAATGATAGTTGTCGGTCAGCGCCCGCTCCAGCGCCATGGCGCGCTCGCGAGTGAGGCGGATCACTTCGGCGTCCGAGATCAACAGGCCCAGCGGCGCCTCTTCCATGGCCTGCGGCACCACCGCCACCGACACCGCCCGTTCGAGCCCGTCGCGGAAATAGCGCAGGAACCCGTCCCTCACCCCCAGCATCTTGTCGGGAGAGGGACCGGCTACCGCCACCTCGACGCCAGTTTGGAGGCGCTGCCAGAACGCCTTAGTATCCATGATCATAATGATTGCGAGCCGCCAGAATCGGACGCTCAAGGATATTCGTCGCCTCCGCCGAAGTAAAGGCGAGCACGCGCTGCTCGAGGGCCCGCACCTGGTGGCGGAAGCGCTGGCAGCCGGCCTGCAGCTCGACTGCATCCTGACCACCGCGGATTTTCTGGCATCGCCGGCGGGCAGGAGCCTGGTCGACCGCTTCCCCATCGCGCCGCTGGCGGTCGAGGAGCGGCTGCTCGACGAGCTGGCGGACGCCGACTCGCCGCGCGGGCTGCTGGCGGTGGCGCGCCTGCCGCGCGGCGGCGGCGTCGCGGCGCTGCCGGTCCACCCTGCCGGCGTCTACGTGTTCGTCGAAGGGATCCAGGACCCGGGCAACCTGGGCGCCCTGGCGCGTGTCGCGGAGGCGGCGGGGGCGGCCGGCATGGCGCTCGCCGGCGGCACCGCCCATCCCAACCATCCGCGGGCGCTGCGCGCCTCGGCCGGGAGCCTGCTGCGGCTCCCCGTGGCGCTCGGCGTCGAGGCCGCCGACCTGGATCGCCACCTGCTGGCGGCGCCGGGCGGGCAGCCCGTCACCTGGGCGGCGCTGGTGCCGCGCGACGGCCTGGACCTCTACGCAGAGGGCGACGGGGCCGCGGCGGGCAGTCTTGCCGGCATGCTCGTGCTGGCGCTGGGCGCCGAGGGGCCCGGCCTGTCGCGGGCGCTGCTCGACCGCGCCGGCCTGCGGCTGACCATCCCGGTCGCCCCGCCGGTCGAATCGCTCAATGCTACGGTTGCCGCGGCGCTCGCCCTGTACGAGCTCCGCCGCCGCCGGCTCAGACGGTAGAATCGAACGTTGTGGCACGCGAACGGCATCGGCCGGACCGCGAGAGGGAGAGCGCAGCATGAAGATCGCCATCGGCTCCGATCACGCCGGCTTCCAGTACAAGGAAGCGATCAAAGATTTCCTGCACGCCCAGGGTCACGAGGTACAGGACCTGGGGACCTATGCGGCCGAGCCCCCGGTCGACTACCCGCGCTACATCCGCCCGGTGGCCGAGGCGGTGGCGGCCGGCACGGCGGAGCGCGGGGTGGTGCTGGGCGGTTCGGGCAACGGCGAGGCGATCGTCGCCAACCGCGTGCGCGGCGTGCGGTGCGCGCTCTGCTGGAACGCCGACTCGGCACGGCTGGGGCGCCAGCATAACGACGCCAACGTGATCTCGCTCGGCGAGCGCATGATGCCCGTCGAAGAAGCGCTGGAGCTGGTGCGGATCTGGCTCGAGACGCCGTTCGAAGGCGGTCGCCACGTGGCCCGCCTGGCGATGATCGACGCCTGAGTGGCGCTGAGTGCCGCGATGCCGGACTCCCCCGCCGCTCGGCTCGCGGCGCTGGCGCACGACCTGGGCGAAGCACGTGTGCGGCGCGACGTTCCCCTGGCGCCCCTCACCACCTTCGGCATCGGCGGCCCCGCCGACCTGCTGGTCCAGGTCGAAAGCGCCGACGAGCTGGCCGCGGCGATCGGCGCCGCTGCGCGTCGTGGGGTGCCGTACTTTCGCCTGGGCCTGGGCGCCAACATCCTGGTCGGCGACGGCGGCTTTCGCGGCCTGGTGATCCGCAACCGCGCCCGCCACGCCGAGCTGGCCGGCTCGCTGCTGCGCGCGGAGAGCGGCGCCGTGGTGTACCCCGACCTGATCGAGCTGGCGATCGCGCGCGGCCTGTCCGGTCTGGAACACTATGCCGGCATCCCTTCGACGGTCGGCGGCGCGATCTGGCAGAACCTGCACTTCCTGTCGCCCGCACCGCGCCGCGAGCGCACCATGTTCATCGCCGAGGTGACGCGCGAAGCGGAGCTGCTGGACGCGGCGGGAGGGCGCCGCACCGTGGGGGCGGCGGAGCTGGCCTTCGGCTACGACACCTCGATCCTGCATCACCGTCCGGACACGGTGCTGAGCGTGACCTTCGAGCTGACCCCCGCCGAGCCCGCGGCCCTGCGCCAGGTCGTCGCCGAAAACCTCGCCTGGCGCGCCGGGCGCCATCCGCCCCTGGCCACCGAGCCCAGCGCCGGCTCCATCTTCAAGAAGATCGCCGGCCTCGGCGCCGGGCGCCTGATCGAAGAGTGCGGCTTGAAGGGCGCCGCGCGCGGCGGCGCCGTGGTCACCCAGCGCCACGCCAATATCATCGTCAACCGCGGCGGCGCCACGGCCGCCGACGTCCGCGGCCTGATCGAGCACGTCCAGGAGGTCGTCGCGCTGCGCACCGGCCAGCACCTCGACCCCGAGATCCAGATGGTCGGCGAATTCTGACCGCCGGCGCCGGCAGCGCCGCCGGGGCGGCCGGAGACGACCTGTCGGGCGGCGCGCTGGTCATTGGTGAAGCCGGAAGGTGAAAGGCAGCTCGGTCCACATCTTGCCGGGGATGCCGTCGCGGGTGGCGGGATTGAATTGCGCCTGCATCGCGGCCTGGCGGGCGGCGACGTTGAAGCCCAGGCTGCCGGGGTCGTCGGTTTTCTTGACGATGGTCTGGATGACGTGGCCGGTTTCGTCGACCAACACCAGGATCAACACCTCGGCCTCCACCTGCCGCCGCCGCGCCCGGTCGGGATAGGTCGGCTCGGGCCGGCTGACCAGCCGCGGCGGCACGGCGCCCGGAGCGCCGGGCTCGATGAGGTCGCCGCGAGCCATCGGGCGGTGCGCCGCCGCGCCGTCCGTGGCGCCGGCCGCGCTGCCCGCACCGCCCATGCCGCCATGAACGCCGGCGTCCGGCGATGCCGCCGCTCGCGCCGCGGTCTCGGCGCCGGGGCCGGGCGCGGTCCCGGCGGCAGGATTTGCCGGCGGCGGCGGGGCACCGCCATCGGCGCCGCCGCTGCGCATCGGCGGCGCCGGACCCGCCAGACCCGCCAACCGTTCGAACGGCAGGCTGTTGGAGGCGCTGTCGGCGCCATCGCCGGCGGCCGTATTGGCGCCTCGCGGCGCGGACGCGCCGCCCGCCACCCGATCCGCACCGACCGGCTGCGCGGCGGCGGCCGGCGGGCGACTCGACCCTGCCTGCGGCGCCAGCACCGACGGCAGCAGCGCATGGCCGCCCTGCGGCAGGCTCTCCATCCGCGGCGCCGCCGCCGCGCCTGGCACCACCGGTGCCGGCCGCGCCGGGACCGGCGCCGCTGCGGTCGACGCCTGCCCCGCGGCAACCGGCCTGGCCCCGGCCGGCGCCGGTCCGCCGGGCGTCGTGCCCGGCTGCACCGGGGCTCCGCCCGCGCCGGGGCTGCCGGGCGGGCCGGACCTGGCCGCTGTGCCCGGCGGCTCCGCCGTGCCCGCGCCGCCGCCTGGCTGCGGCCCTGCGCCGACAGTGCCGGACGGGTCCGTCCCTCCCCCGCCGGGGCGGTCGGCGACCTGTCCCGCACCGCCAGCCGCGGATGCCGCCGGCACCGGCGCTGGTCCGCGCCGCCACAGCCGCCAACCCGAGCCGCCCATCGCCACGGCGAGGATGGCCGCCGCCGCGACGGCAGTCCCGATCACCGCCCGCCGGCCGCGCCGGCCGCCCCTCGCGGCCCCGGCGATGGCCGCGTCCACACGATCGTCGCCGGCTGCCCGACGGGACGCGGGCGATGCTGCCGCCGCTTCCGCAGCGCCTGGCTGCGCCAACGCCAGGTCTACCGCCGACCGGCCGCTCCTGGTGGGCCGATGGAACCCCGGCACAGCCGTCGCCACTGTCGGCGCCGGCTGCTCGGCATGCCCATCCGCCGGCGTCGCCGGCGCTGGCGCCGCGACCGCACCGGACACGGGCGCGCCGGCGCGCGATGCCGCCGGACCGACCGGCGCGGCTGGCGCGACCGGCCCGTTGCCTCCGGCGATCGCGGCGGACCCCGCCGCCTGCGCGGCCGCCACTGCGCCGCTGGTGGCGGCGGCGCCGGCGACCAGGAAGGCGCCCGAGCGCAGGGCTTCGATTTCGGGTTCGATGGCGGCGACGACGACGCCGAAGCTTGCGGGCCGCAGCGCCGGGTCCTTGGCCAGGCAGCGGCTGGCCAGGTCGGCGATGGCCGCGCCGCAGGTGGGGGCGAGGCTGGCCAGCGCCTGCGGCTCTTCGTTGAGCAGCCGGTAGGACACCTCGGAGAAGGTGCTGCCCTTGAAGGGGCGCTCGTAGGACATCAGCTCGTAGATCAGGACGCCGAAGGAAAAGATGTCGGTGCGCTGGTTCACTTCGTCGCCGCGCAGCTGCTCGGGGGCGAGGTAGCCCACGGTGCCCAGGGTGACCCCCTGGGTGGTGACGTCGGAGACTTCGTGCAGCAGCTTGGCGATGCCGAAGTCCATGATCTTGACACCGCCGGCCGGCAGGCTGCGGATGTTGGCCGGCTTGATGTCGCGGTGCAGCACCCCCTGGGCGTGCGCGTACTCCAGGCCGCGCGCCACCTGCACCAGGATGTCGAGCCGCTGCAAGGCGGTGAGCGGCTCGCGCCGGCCGATCTTGTGGTGGAGGTCTTCGCCCTCGAGGAATTCCTGTACCAGGTAGGGGATGCCGCGCTCGACGCCGAGGTCGTGGACGGTGGTGATGTTGGGGTGCTGCAGGGCGGCGGCGATCTGCCCTTCGCGAAAAAACCGCCGGCGCAGCTTCTCGTTGCTCGACGAGCAGGTCTTGACCGCGACGTAGCGTTGCAGCACCGGGTCGCGGCCCTTGTAGACGATGCCGAAACCGCCTTCGCCGATGCGCCCCAGGATCTCGTACTTGCCGATCTTGCCGATCGCCTCCAGCTCATCCGGCTTTTCGGCCAGCAGCAGGTCCGAGCCGCGCCGGATGGCCTTCTCGATGAAGGTGCCCGCTTCGACGTCCGAGCGCAGCAGGCTCTCCACCTCCTGCCGCAGTGGGCCGTCGCCGCCGCACTCGCGGGCCAGGAACGCCTGCTGCTCGGCAGGCGCCAGGTCGGCGGCGGCCTCGAACAGCTCCTGCACCCGCGCCCAGCGCTCGCCCCCGATCACGGCCGCGCCGGCTCCGCGGGCTGCGGCGCGGGCGCGCCGCGCGCGATCTGACTGTGCAGCCAGGCGCGCGCCAGCCGCGTCTCCTTGACCACGGTGGGCACCGAGATGCCCAGGACCGCAGCGGTTTCGTCGAGGGTCAGGCCGCCGAAGAAGCGCAGCTCGACGATGCGGCTCTTGCGCGGGTCGAGCACCTCCAGGCTGCGCAGGGCGTCGTCCAGGGCGACCACGTCGGCACCGGTTTCCACGGCGGGGTCCTGGGTCTCTTCGAGCGACACCTTGACCACGCTGCCGCCGCGCTTTTCGGCGCCGCGGCTGCGCGCGTGGTCGACCAGCACGCGGCGCATCATCTGCGCCGCCACCGCATAGAAGTGCACCCGGTCGTTCCAGTGCAGCTCGCTGCCGCCGGCCAGGCGCAGGTAGACCTCGTGGACCAGCGCGGTGGCTTCCAGCGTATGGCCGGCGCGCTCGGCGCGCAGATGCCGGCGGGCGATGCGCCGCAGCTCGCCGTAGATCAGCGGCAGGAGCTGCTCGCTCGCCTCCTGGTCGCCCTGCTGCCAGCGGTGCAGCAGCTGGGTGACCCCTTCCTGATTTCGTACGCGCATGCGCTTCGGGCCTGCGGCGGCGACGGGCTGAGGTGCCGCGACGGTCGCCTTGCGGCGACGCAATACTACCCCCGGCCGGCACGCGCGCGCAGCGCGCGGATGGTTTCCAGCTATAGCTAGAAGCGCAGGCCCAGGGTCAGACGGTAGGTGCGCGGCGTCTGCAGGTCGAGGATCGAGGTCGCCTTGCCGAAGGTGTCGCCGTTGACGATCGGGTCCACGTACAGGATCTGCTTCTGGTCGGTGACGTTGAACACTTCCGCCTTCACCTCGACCGCGAGGCCGCTTTGCATCAGCTGCACCTCGCCGCCCAGCGCCAGGTCGAGCTGCACCACGTCCCCCAGCCGTTGCGAACCGCGCGGCGTCAGGAACAGCAGGCCCAGCGTCTCCGCCTCCTCCATCTGGTATGGCAGACCGCTCTCGTAGAGAATCGACGAACCGAACGACAGGTTGACCCGCCGCCACAGCCAGCGGTAGATGTTGAGCACCTTGATCTGGTCGCGCCGGTCGTAGGGCGCCAGGCCGTAGCGGTTGGTGAGGTTGACGTCCGAGGTGCTGCTGAAGCTGCCGAAGTCGCTCGGGTCCTGGCCGGTGTCGTCGAACAGGTTGCCCTCGGTGCGGCTGCGGGTGTAGCTGCCCAGCAGCTGCCAGTGGTCCGCGTAGCGCTTCTGCACCAGCAGCTGCAGCGACTGCTGCTGGCGCCGGGCGTTGGGCAGGTTTTCCACTTGCGAGGTGGTGCCGATCAGGTTGCCCTTGCCGTCGAAGACCCCCTGCTCCACGTCGTCCCACAGGTCGTGCCAGCGCCGGTGGATGTAGTACAGGCTGACCCCCACGGTGCTGGTGACCTGGCGCTCGAAGCCCAGGGTGAGCTCGTCCAGCCACGAACGGTGCAGGTCGCTTTCGGGCGCTCCGGTGACGGTGCGCGTGAAGCCGACCGGCGTCCCCGCCACCCAGCATGGCGAGGCCAGGTTGCCCGGGTCCTGGCCCGCGCACGCGGCGCTGGCCTGGTTCCAGACGTAGGGCGTGTAGCCCGACAGCGGCTGCTGGCTGCTGAACAGGTCCAGGTAGCTGTGCAGGAACGGCTCGTAGTACCGGCCGTAGGTGCTGGTCAGCAGCACCTTGCGGTCGCCGCTCGCGTCATAGGTGACGGCGAGGCGAGGCGCCATGGTGTTGGAGTCGAGCAGCGGTCCCAGCTGGCTGTCGTTGGCCCGCACCGCCTCGAAGCGGCCGCCGATCGAGACCAGCCAGCGCTCGACGGCGATGGCGTCGCTCAGATAGAAGGCCAGGGTCTGCTCGTTGGTGACGGTCGTCGGGCGAGCCCAGAACTGGTCCAGCTGGTAGGGCTGAAAGGCGCCGGTTGCGGGATTGAACGCCGGACACGTCGCCGGGTCGCAGCCTGGCACCTGGTTCATGTCGACGAACAGCTGGCCCGCGACCGGCCTGCCGGTGGCCGGGTCGATGCCGGCCTGGCCGGGAAAGTTGAAGGAGCGCTGCGACGCGGTGCGCTGAAAATCGACTCCCGCCTTGAGCTCGTTGTCGGTGGGGCCCAGCTGGACGAAGCCGTCCAGAACCAGGTTGCCCTGCCGGCGCGGCCGCCGCTCGTAGCCCTGGTCGGTGATGCCGTTGTAGAGCACGGCGTCGCGCAGGGCACCCGGCGCCGCCGCGTCGGTGGGCAGCGACGAACCGTCGGTCACCACCAGGTGCGGCGCGCCGGCGTCGAGCCCGCGGCTGTTGAGCGGCTGACGGGTGAGGTCGCGGCTCTGATCCGCCAGGGTCATCTCCGCCGACATGTCCTGGCGCAGGGCGCTGTTCCACTGTAGCTTCTCGAAGCGGCCGTCCTGGGCCTGGTGCTCCAGGGAGTAGATATCGCCGGGAACCGGCGACACCAGCGTGCCCGCGAGCGGCGCCACCGTGCCGACCATCAGGTTCTCGGCGTCGCCGCGATCGAAGGGGTCGAAGGCCGCGAAGCTGGTCGAGTCGCTGGTGAACTGGCCGACCACGGTGTTGCTGGGGTCCACCTGCCAGGTCGCCTTGGCGGCCGAGCTTTCGATCTCGGAGCCGCGGTTCCACGTCGTGCCCTGCACGGTGGGACCCAGGAAGCTGCTCTGGCTGTCGTCGTAGGCGCCGAAAAACCACAGCCGGTCGCGCAGCAGCGGACCGCCCAGCGACAGCGCCAGCTCGGGATCGATCTTGTTCGGCGTGGCGTTGGCGGCGTCGATCTCGGGAGCGATCTGCGCCACCTCGCGCGACGGAAAACCGTAGCGGCTGTTCCACCCCGGGTTGGTCGCCAGAAAGCGCGTGATCCCCTGAAACTCGTTGGTGGCCGACCGCGTCACGACGTTGACCACGCCGCCCGAGGAGCGTCCATACTCGGCGGGCGCCGCGGCGGCGGTGACGCTCACTTCCTGAATGGCCTGATAGGCGAGGTTGAGCCCGAACAGGCCGGTCGCCGGATCCGTGGTGTCCACGCCGTCGATCAGGAACTGGTTGTCGGTGCGCAAGGCGCCGTTGACGTTGGGGTTGCCGTCCATGGTGGTGACGCTGACGCCCGGCAGGAGCAGCGCGACGGCCTGGTAGGCGCGCGGCAGCGGCAGCGCGTCGATGAAGTCGAAACCGATGCTGTTGCCGACGCGGGTGGCGAAGCGGTCGATGACCGATGGTTCGGCGACCACCTGGATCGACTCCTGGGAGGTGAGCTCGCCGGCCTCGCCGACCCCGCCGGCCCCGCCGGACGGCGACCCCGCCGCAGTGCCGGCCGCCGCCGGCGGCGCGGCCTTTTGCGCCGGTCCGATCAGGCGCAGGCGCACCTCGGCCGTCCTGCCGATCGAAAGGTGGACGCCATGCTGGTCGACGGCAAGGCCGAGCAGCTCGGCGTGCAGGTCGTAGGTGCCGACGCCCAGCGCCGGAAAGCGAAACCGCCCCTGGTCGTCCGCCACCTCTGTGCGCCGGATCTGCGGCCCGCTCACCGTCACCTGCACCGCGGCGACGCCGGCCCCCGCCGCGTCCACCACCTGGCCGGTGATCAGGCCGGTCTGCGAGCCGTCCGCGAACGCCGCCCGCGGCGCCAGGGCCAGCGCTGCCAGCAACAGCAGGGCGGCGCCGCCGGCTACCTGGCAGCGGCGACCAGAACGCGTTCGGGTTTTCGGCACCGGGGCATTTTATGCGAAGCCGCTTGCTGCCCCGACGAATACCCTCGATGCATGTTTTCGTGCCCGCTTTGCGTCTTGTATAATGAGGCCGGGGGCAACGCATGGATCTAACCAGCGGTAAAAAGTTGCTGACCAGGGCCGAATATCACGAGCTCGGCCGCCTGGGCATCCTCACGGAGGACGATCGGGTCGAGCTGATCGAGGGCGAGGTGATCCGCATGGCCCCGATCGGCCTCCGTCATACGGGGTGCTGCCGATACCTGAACCATCTGCTGGGCCAGTACCTGGGCAGGCGGGCGCTCGTGGACGTGCAGAACCCGATCGTCTTGAGCGACATCACCGAGCCGCAACCCGACGTGACGCTGCTGCGCTGGCGCGACGATTTCTATCGGTCCGTGGAGCCCCAGGCCGCCGACGTCCTGGCGCTGGTCGAGCTGGTCGATACCACGCACGCCCACGACCGGCGCAAGGCGCGCCTGTACGGCGCCGCCGGCGTCGCCGAAGTCTGGCTGGTCGACCTGCGCAACAAGCTGGTGGAAATCAGGCGCCAGCCCACGCCCCAGGGCTATGCGCTGATCGAGCTGCACCACCCGGGCGAGCAGGTCGCCTTTGCAGCGTTCCCCGATCTGCCCATCGCGGTGTCCGACCTGTTGGACGTCCGCCCGTAGCCGCACGCCGTAGTCGCACACCGGCCTGGCGCCTCCGGCTCCCGTCGCCAGTGACCGCCGGTGGCCTGCACCGGCAACATGCGACGTGCCGGCGCCGGTGCCTGCCCCGGTCCTGCCCCCCTAGCCGGGCCGGCTGCCGGGCTTTTCGGGGCTGCCGCCGGCCTGGCACTGCGGGCAGTCGGCGGGGGCGAAGGACGGCAGGGGCAGCACCATCAGCGAGCGGAAGGGGACGTCGAAGGGGTGCTGGCCGTCGGTGCGGTCGATGATGGCGCCGATGGCGACGACGCGGGCGCCGCGGCCGGTGGCCAGGGCGGCGGTTTCGAGGGTCGACCGGCCGGTGGTCACGACGTCTTCGACGATGACCACGCGCTCGCCCTGGCGCAGACTGAAACCGCGCCGCAGCCCCAGCTCCTCGCTCTTGCGTTCGGCGAAGCGGAAGGGCACCCCCAGCGCCGCCGCCACCTCGTGGCCGATGATGATGCCGCCGAGCGCCGGCGACAGCACCGAATCGGGATGGAAGGAGCGCAGCTCTTCTGCCAGCTGCGCGCCGACGGCGCGCGAACGCACCGGGTCTTCCAGCAGCAGCGCGCACTGCACGTAGGAGGGCGAATGCCGCCCCGACGACAGCAGGAAGTGGCCGCGGCGCAGCGCGCCGCTCTCCTCCAGAAGGCGTGTCACCAGCGGCGTGCGGTCAGGACTCACGCGCCACCTCCTCGCGTCGGATGTCGTACTGCTCCAGCTTCTTGTACAGGTTGCTGCGCGGCGTGTCGATCGCCTGCGCCGTTTGGGTGACGTTCCAGTTGTTTTCCTCCAGTTTGTGAATCAGAAACATCCGCTCCGAGACGTCGCGAAATTCGCGCAGCGTCTTGACCGCCAGCACGCCGCTCGACAGCTCGGGCCGCGCCCCGCCGGTGGCGCCGATCACGTCTTGCCGCGTCACGACGTCGCCGGGCGACAGGATGAGCAGCCGCTCGACCAGGTTCTTGAGCTCGCGCACGTTGCCCTTCCATGGCAGGGCGCACAGGTGGCTCAGGGCGTCGTCGGCGAAGACCTTGGCGCGGCAGTGATTGGCGTCGGCATAGCGGCGCACGAAGTATTCGACCAGCTGCGGCACGTCTTCCAGGCGGTCGCGCAACGCCGGCGTGCGGATGGGAATCACGTTGAGCCGGTAGAACAGGTCTTCGCGGAAGCGCCCGCCGGCGATCTCCCCTTCCAGGTCGCGATTGGTGGCCGCCACCACGCGCACGTCCACCTGCACCGTGCGCTCGGCGCCCACCGGCTCTACCTCGCCGTTTTGCAGCACCCGCAGCACCTTGGCCTGGGTGCGCGCCGACATGTCGCCGATCTCGTCGAGGAAGATGGTGCCGCCGTCGGCCGCCACGAACTTCCCCATCTGCTTGCGCACCGCGCCGGTAAAGCTCCCCTTTTCGTGGCCGAACAGCTCGGACTCGATCAGCTCTTCGGGGATGGCGGCGCAGTTGACCTGCACCAGCGCCCGGTCGCGGCGGCTCGACCCGCGGTGGACGGCGCGCGCCACCAGCTCCTTGCCGGTGCCGCTTTCGCCGGTGATCAGGACGGTGGCGTGGGTCGGCGCCGCCTTTTCGATGGTGTCGCGCAGCCGCCGCATCGCCGCCGCGCCGCCGATCAGCGCTTCGGGCTCCTGGCCGAGCGAGCGGTTTTCGGCCCGCAGGCGGGAGCTTTCGACCGCGTTGCGCAGCGACACCAGCACGCGGTCGCGCTGCAGCGGCTTTTCGAAGAAGTCGTACGCCCCGAGCCGCGTCGCCTCGACCGCCGTCGCCACGTCGGCATGGCCGCTGACCATCAGCACCGGCATGTCGTAGCCGCGCTCCCGCATCGCCCGCAGCACTTCGAGCCCGTCCATCTCAGGCATGCGGATGTCGAGCAGCACCGCGTCGGGCTGGCGATCCGCCAACCGCGCCAACGCCTGCGGTCCGCCGACGGCCTCCTCCACCCGGTAGCCCTCGTACTCGAGGACCATCCTGAGGCTGTCACGGATGGACGATTCGTCGTCTACAACTAAAACGAGAGCGCGAACGCTTTCGGGGGAGGCGGTGGGCTTGGGCATGGGCGGAGTCTATCGTGGGAGCCGCCCAAGCGCGCGGGGCCGCGGCACATCCTGGCACTTCGCGCAGGAGCTTCCCAGGGCTATGGCGGAAAAGCAGGAGCGTGAGGGACCGGAACGGCTCGGGTGGGGCGCCGAAAACGGCCAGCCCCCTCTCTGCCGTAAAGCGCAGGGAGGGGGCTGGAGAAGGAGATCGGAAGGGTGGGTTAGGGAACCTGGACGACCGCGAAGAACGGCGGCAGGCTTTCGCCGCGGCGGCCGAAGCGCAGGGTGTACAGCCGGATGTAGGACTTGGACTTGGCGCTCTGCACCGCGCGCTCGAAGTCCGCGACGTTCTTGACCGGCTGGCCGTTGACCTCGCTGATGATGTTGCCGGGCCGCACCGCCTGGTCGTACAGCGGGCTGGTGGCGGCGACGTCGGTGACCAGCACGCCGCTGACGCCGGCCGGCAGGCTGTAGGTGGAACGGATGCTCTGCGAGATGTCCTGGTACTGCAGTCCCAGCCAGTTGATGCCGCTGTTGCCGTCCTGCTTTTCCTCGGTGCTGGCCTGCTGGTTGAGCGGCGGCCGCTCGCTGAGCTTGACGTCGTGGTTGGCGCTCTTGCCGTCGCGCAGCACGGTGAGGGTCACCGTCGCGTGCGGGCCCTTGGCGGCGACGTATTCGATCAGGTCGCGGGTGGTCTTGATGTGATGCCCGTCGACCGCGGTGATGATGTCGCCATGCTGGATGCCGGCGTCAGCCGCCGGGGTGCCGCTCACCACGTCGCCGACCAGCGCGCCGTCGGTCGAGGTCAGCCCGAACGCCTGGGCGTGCGGCCAGTCGAGATTCATGATGCTGATGCCCAGGTAGCCGCGGCTCACCTTCCCCTTGTCGCGAAGCTGCGGCAGGATTTCCTTGAGCGTGTTGACCGGCACGGCAAAGCCGATGTTTTCAGCGCCGTAGTTGATGGCGCTCGCGACGCCCACCACCTGGCCCTGGAGGTTGACCAGCGGCCCGCCGGAGTTGCCGAAGTTGATGGCGGCGTCGGTCTGCAGGAAGTTTTCAAACGACACGTCGTTGATGCCGAGCGACCGCCCCTTGGCGCTGATCACGCCGGTGGTCACGGTCTTGTTGAGGTTGAGCGGGTTGCCGATGACCATCACCCAGTCGCCGACCCGCGCGCGGTCGCTGTCGCCCAGCTCCAGGTACTTGAGCGAGCTGCCGGCGTCGATCTTGAGCAGCGCCAGATCGGTCGCCGCGTCGGCGCCCTTGACCTTGGCGGTGTAGTCGCGATCGCCCAGGTGGACCTTGATGTCGGACGCGCCTTCGATCACGTGGTTGTTGGTGACGATCAGCCCGTCACGCGAGATCACGAAGCCGCTGCCGCCGGCTTCGGACCGGTAGTCTTCGGGTTGCTGCTGCTGCTGGGGCTGGGCGCCGTCGTCGTCCTGGCCCTGACCCCGGCCGCGCGGGCCGAAGAAGAACTCAAACGGATCGATGCCGTTCTGTCCGCCCTGCCCACCCTGACCGCCCTGACCCCGACGGCTGCCGCGTCCGCGCGTCGCCTTCTCGATGGTCGAGGCCTGGATGGAAACGATGGCCGGATCGACCGCCTCCGCCAGATCGGCGAAGCTGGGCAGGCCATGGGTCGTCGTCGCGGTGTTTTCGGCGGCGTGCGTAGCCGAGAGCGTGGTGTCAGATTGCTGCGTCATCCCTGGCACCGTCATGCCCAGGCCACCCGCCAGGACCATTCCAAAGACAACCGCTCCCAAGACCAGCAAGAACGTTGAGACTTGGCGATTGCGGATCGTGCTCATGAGTGCTGCGATCTCCTTTCCGTCTTCATGCTCCTGCCCACTACAAGCAAATGATCTGCCAGGCATATTTCAGAGGGAAAGCCCCAACCCTGGGCCAGAATTGCGCCGTTTTGGCACATGCCGGATCGTTTTCCCCTGTCGGCACAGCTGGAAAGGACAGCGCGAAGGGTCGGGATCGTCCGTTTTGGGGATCGTCAACGGATCCGCTGACCGCCCGCGAAACCGTGGGTAGTCCTTTGGGATGAAACCTGGGGCGCCGCCGCGCACCCGAGTCGCTCGCCGGGTTTTGGCGCGGTGGTCAGGTGGTGTATCATGGGCGAGCGCTCGCTGTGTCGAGCGGGGGCAAGGCATTCGGTCCAAGCAACTTGTAGGCGCAGCCGGAAGCTCCTATACTTCACGATGGGAGCTTGCCCCGGTCCCGTGAGGGATCGGCTCGAAGTGGGCCTCACGCCCACTTTTTTTGTTGGGGCAAAGGAAATCCGCGAGGACAAAACGTAGACTGTGCGAGCACGCAAATCCATCGAGAACGCGCATGGCGGCGACAGCGGCCGGGCGTCGGTCCACGCCCTGACTCCTGAAATCGAAGCGGAGCTGCGCGATATCGCGGAGGCAACGGGCTGCGAGCTGCTGCACGCCGAATGGAAGGGTGGCATCCTGCGGCTGATCCTGGATCGGGCGGACGGTGAGGCACCCGCCGCCCCAGGCGCTCCCGCTGCACCCGCCGCCCCCTCTGCTTGGACAGCCCCGCCGCTCGCTTCGATCGCATCGCCCTTCCCCATCGCCCTTGCCGCCGTCGCCGCGGGCACCCAGGAAGCCGACGCGTCGGCGGCTCTGGCCGATTCTGCGCTCGACGCGGCCGCGGGCGCCGCCGGCGCGCCCTCTCAGCAGGGCGTTTCGCTGGGCGACTGCGAACTGGTCGCCAAACTGGCTGGGGCTTTCCTCGACGTGCTGGATTTCGGCAATGGGCGCTATACGCTGGAGGTTTCGTCGCCGGGCCTGGATCGCCAGCTGTACAGCGCGCGCGACTACCAGCGCTTCGTGGGCAGGCTGGCCAAGGTCACCTTCGAGCTGCCCGGCTCCCCTGCCGCGGCCGCGTCGGGTGCAGGGTCGCGGGCCGTGCAGGCGGTGCGTCCCGCGCGCCGCACCGTGGTGGCCCGGCTGGCGGAGTTCCGCCGGCCCGCAGGCGCCGCCCCCGCCACCCCTGCAGGCAGCGCCGACACCGCGCAACTGGGCGAAGTGACGCTGCTGGACGAGCGGACGGGCGAACGCCTGACGTTGCCGCTCTCGAGCATCCGCCTGGCCCGTCTGGAGGTCGAGCTGTGAGGGGCCGATCGCTGTGCCGGCGCCTTGCCGTGCGGCCCGAAGCCGCTATCGAATCGTGTCATGATCACACGCTTGCCGCCTTCACAGGTTGGATCAGCAGATAGGAAACCGACATGCCTCAGGCACAGACCGCCGACATCAATCTAAACGAGATCCTGCGTCAGGTGGCGCGGGAAAAAGATATCGATCTCGATCGCTGGATCGCGGCGCTCGAAGATGCCATGGCCTCGGCGGCAAAAAAGCAGCATCGCATCAAGGAGCCGGTGCGCTCGCACCTCGATCGCGACACCGGGCGCTTCGAAGCCTTCATCGTCAAGAAGGTGGTCGCTGAAGTCGAGGACCCGCTGGCCGAATGGACCGTCGAAGAAGCGCAGGACCACAAGGCCGGCGCGCAGGTGGGCGACGAAATTCACCTGCCGATCCCGACCGACGGCCTGGGCCGCATCGCCGCGCAGTCCGCCAAACAGGTGCTCTACCAGCGGGTGCGCGAAGCGGAACGCGAAAACATCTACAACGAATACATCGACCGCGTGGGGGAAGTGCTCAACGGCACGGTCAAGCGCTTCGAGCGCGGCGACATCGTGGTCGATCTCGGCCGCACGGAAGCGGTGGTGCCGCGCTCCGAGCAGGCACGCCACGAGCGCTACAGCCAGGGCGAGCGCATCCGCGCCGTCATCGTGGAAGTCCACAAGCAGCCCAAGGGGCCGCAGATCGTGCTGTCGCGCACCGATCCCAGGCTGCTGGTCAAGCTGTTCGAAACCGAGGTGCCCGAGATCTACGACGGCACGGTGGTGATCAAGAATGCCGTGCGCGCGCCCGGCGAACGCGCCAAGGTGGCGGTCTACAGCCGCGAGCGCGACGTCGACCCGGTCGGCGCCTGCGTCGGCATGAAGGGCTCGCGCGTGCAATCGATCATCCGCGAGCTGCGCGGCGAAAAGATCGACATCATCGAGTACAGCGACGACCTGGTGACGTTCGCGCAGAGCGCCCTGGCGCCGGCCAAGATCACCCGCGTGTCGGTCACCCACCAGGGCGAGGTGCCGCACCTGGACGTCATCGTCGAAGACGAGCAGCTGTCGCTCGCCATCGGCAAGCGCGGCCAGAACGTGCGCCTGGCGTCGGAGCTGATCGGTTCGCGCATCGACATCAAGAGCGAAAGCGACGTCAAGGACGAAGTGGCCGACGCGCTGGCGCGCATGCTCCAGACGGCCATCGGTCCCACCCCGGCGGGCCCCGCGGAGGCCGACCTGGGCACCGCTCCCGGCATGACCGAGGAGCTGCGTGCCCAGCTCGACGCCGCCGGCCTCGGCACGGTGGACACCCTGCGCGAGGGCGGGCGCGACGCGCTGCTCGCCGTCGAAGGGGTCGACGAAGCGACGGCGGACGCGCTCCTGGCCTGGGCCGACGAGCAGGCGGAGCAGGCCGCGGCGCAGCAGGCAGCCGGCCATACCGATATCGGCCGGACCTTCCGCCCGCCCGAAGCGTCGTCGTCGATGGGCGACGAAGACTTCATGGCGGCGCTCAGCCGCGCCTTCCAGGAGAGCGAAGCGCAGCGCGCCACGCGCGGCGCCGACCTGGCGGCCGCCGAAGCGGCGCTGGCGGCGGTGGGCAGCGGCTCCGGCGAGCACCACGAAGACGACGCGGACGGCGCCTCGGGCGCAGCGGCGGAGCATGCGGACGGCGGCGATGCCGCCGGCTCCGATCGCCAACCAGGGGAGGACAGCGCGAAGTAGAACCCGCACGGACGCGGCGCGGACGACGCGCGCCGCCGCGGGTGAGGTGACGCAGGTACGGCGCAGGCGCAAGGGATATCGACAGGAGCTCCAAAGAATATGGGAAAAGTTCGCGTACAGGACCTCGCTCGGATGATGGGGATCTCCAACCAGGACCTCGTCTTCAAGCTGAAGTCCATCGGTGTCCGCGTCGAAGGCGATGACGCTCACATCGACACCGACATCATTTCGGCGATTCTGCAGGGCAAGAAGCTGCCCCATCCGCGCGAGGTCATCCTGCGCGACGAGCCGGCAGCCCCCGAATCGCCTGCGGCGGCACGCCGCCGCGCGCCGGTCGCTCCCGCGCCGCGCCGCCCGCCTGCCAATCCGCTGCGGCCCAACCGGCCCCGCACGCTGATCCAGAAGGTGGAGCCGCGCATCCAGACGATGCCCGCCTCCGAGCGCCCCGCCACCATGGCCGGCGGTGCCCTCCTGCCGGGCGGCGCTTCCCCCGCCGGCATGGCGCTGGGCGGCGGCACCCCCGCGGCACACGCCGGGTCCGCTCCGGCGGCGCTGGGCGGCGCCACGTCGGCCGCCGCCACCAACGGCCCGGCTGCCTTTGGCGGCTACGCCGGCGCCACCAGCTCGCAGCACGCTCCCGAGGCGAACCCGGCGCACCCGGCGAACCCGGCGAGCGTTGCGGCGCCCGCCCACGCCGCCCTCGGCGCCGTGGCGCAGCCGGCCGCCCCCAGGCCGCCGGTGGCGACGCACGCACCCCACGCCCCGAGCGGCGCCGCATCGCCGGGGTTTGGCGGCGGTTACCAGGGCGACCCCGCCCGCTCCGCCATGCGTCCCGGCAGCGGCGCCCCGGCGCGCCCCACAGGGCCCGGTTCGTCACCGTCCCAGGTTTCGGCGCCGGGCGGCTACCGCGGCGCCGGCGCCGCCACGGCGACGTCCGGCCGTCCGGGCGGCCCGCCCTCCTCGCAACCCGGCGGCGGGATGCGTCCCGGCGGCGCCACCGCGCCCGCTCCGGGCGACCTGCGCCGCCGCCCCGAGCGCGTCATCGAGTCGCCGCCCAAGCAGGACAAGAACAAGAAGAAGCCAGGAAAGGGCGTCAAGAAGCCCGGTGTGCGCCCCGCCGAAGAGGAAGATCTGAAGGCCTACAAGGGCACGATCGAGGACGACATCGACGGCGTCGAAGAGGGCGTCGAAGGCGCCGCCGGCCGCCGCCGCCGCCGCGCCCTGCGCAAGGAAGACGAAGAGCGCGAGGGTGGCAAGCTCCTCACCTTCAAGAAGGCGCCGCCGCAAGGCACGGTGATGATCGGCGAGGGCATGACGCTGCGCGAGTTCGCCGAAAAGCTCGGCGTCAAGTCGCGCGACCTCATCAAGGCGCTGTTCGATCGCGGCATCATGGCCAACATCAACCAGGTGATCGATACCGAGCTGGCGCAGCAGCTGGCCAAGGACCTGGGTGTCGAAACCATGGTGGTGTCGTTCGAAGAAGAGGTGCAGCTCAAGGAAGAGCAAGCCGGCAACGCCCGCGAGCAGGTGGTCGAAGGCCGCGTGCCGCGCGCTCCGGTCGTCACCATCATGGGCCACGTCGATCACGGCAAGACGTCGCTGCTCGACGTCATCCGCTCCTCGAAGGTCACCGAAAGCGAGTTCGGCGGCATCACCCAGCACATCGGCGCCTACCACGTGGGCGTGCACGGCCGCCAGGTGGTGTTCCTGGATACGCCGGGCCACGAGGCCTTCACCATGATGCGCGCCCGCGGCGCCCGCGTCACCGACATCGTGGTCCTGGTGGTGGCGGCCGACGACGGCGTGATGCCGCAGACCGTCGAAGCCATCGACCACGCGCGCGCCGCCGGCGTGCCGATCGTCGTGGCGATCAACAAGATCGACAAGGCCAACGCCAACCCCGACCGGGTGAAGCGCGAGCTGTCCGATCGCGGCCTGATGCCCGAGGATTGGGGCGGCGACACGGTGATGGTGCCGGTGTCGGCGCTCAAGAAGCAGGGCATCCAGGAGCTGCTGGAGATGATCCTGCTGACCGCCGACATCCTGGAGCTCAAGGCCAGCCCCGAGATCCAGGCGCAGGGCGCGGTGCTCGAAGCGCGCAAGGAGGTCGGCCGCGGCATCGTCGCCACCGTCCTGGTGCAGAACGGCACGCTCAAGGTGGGCGACGTCTTTGTCTCCGGCGCCACCTGGGGCCGCATCCGCTCGATGAGCGACGACCTCGGCCAGCGGGCGCAAAAGGCCGGCCCCTCGACGCCGGTCGAAGCCACCGGCTTCAACGACCTGCCGGACGCCGGCGACCTGCTGCAGGTGGTGGACGACGAATCGCGGGCGCGCGGCATCGCCGAGTACCGGGCGCAGGAGGTGCGCAGCCGCGACCTCAACCCCACCCAGGGGCGGCTGTCGCTCGAGCAGCTCTTCGACCGCATCCAGGAGGGCGAGGTCAAGGAGCTGCCGGTGGTGCTCAAGGCCGACGTGCAAGGGTCGGTCGAAGTGCTGCGCGAAGCGCTGGCCAAGATCAACACCGATCGGGTCAAGGTGCAGGTGATCCACGCCGGCGTCGGCGCCATCTCGACCAACGACGTGCTGCTCGCCTCGGCGTCGCGTGCCGTCGTCGTCGGCTTCAACGTCCGCCCCGAGCGCGCCGCCACCGAGCTGGCGGAAAAAGAGCAGATCGACATCCGCCTGCACACCGTCATCTACGAGCTGCTCGACGAGCTGCGCAAGGCGATGACCGGCCTGCTCGATCCCACCTTCCGCGAGGTGGCCACCGGGCGCGCCGAAGTGCGCGACACCTTCAAGGTGCCCAAGGTGGGGACGATCGGCGGCTGCCACGTGGTCGAAGGAATCATCCCCCGTCACGCCGCCGTCCGCCTGGTGCGCGACAACCGCGTGATGTACGAAGGCAAGATCTCGTCGCTGCGCCGTTTCAAGGACGACGTGTCCGAGGTGCGCGTGGGCTTCGACTGCGGCATCGGCCTGGAACGCTTCCAGGACCTCAAGCCCGGCGACTTCATCGAGGCCCACGTTCGCGAAGAGGTGGCGCCGGTGCTCTGACCCCGCGGGACCTGACGGTTCCGCCGCGCCAGAGCTCGCGCACCCTTTCCCTGCCGAGGTGCCGCCGATGGTCGTCGGAATCGTCAGTTTCGAGCTGCATCTGCCCGAAAGCCGCAGCCTCAAGGACAAGCGGCGGGTTCTCAAGTCGCTGATCGATCGGGTATTTCAACGCTACCGGGTGTCGATCGCCGAGACCGCCTTCCACGACCTCCACCAGCGGGCGGAGATCTCGATCGCGGCGGTGACGGTCAAAGAGGTGGAGATGGAGACGTTGATGGAGAACGTCAGGGGCCTGGTGGAGAGCCTCCACGAGGCCTACCTCACGCGCTGGGATCCGCAGCTGCTGGAGGCGGCACCGTGAGCCGGCGCACCGATCGCATCGCCGACCAGCTGCGGCTTGAGCTGTCCGACCTGGTGCGGCGGGAAGTGCATGACCCGCGCCTCCGCCAGGCCAGCCTGGTGGGGATCATGGACATCGACGTTTCGCCCGACCTGCGCCGCGCGGTGGTGAAGGTTTCGGCGCTGGGCGAAGAGCAGGATCGCCTGGCGACGATAGCCGCCCTGCAGCACGCGCGCGGTTTCCTGCGTTCCGAGCTGGCCCGCCGCCTGCGGCTGCGGGTCACCCCGGAGCTTCATTTCGAGCTCGACCGCGGCGCCGAGCACAGCCAGTCCATCGCGGACCTCTTGGAGAGCCTCCATGGCCGGAACCAAAGCTCCTGAAGACCTGCTACGTAAGATCCGGCAAGGAAATCGCTTCCTGCTGACCAGCCATATCAACCCCGACGGTGACGCCATCGGTTCCGAGCTCGGTCTGGCGCGCATGCTGCGCCAGCTGGGCAAGGGCGCGGTGGTGTGGAACCGCGACGAAACGCCGGCGATCTATCGCCCGCTGCCGGGCAGCGACCGGGTGCACGTCGGCGCCGAGCCTCCCGCCGGCTTCCCCGACAAGTTCGACGCCCTGATCATCCTGGAGTGCCCGAGCCCCGACCGCACCGGCCTCGAGCAGCACCTGACCGCGCTGCCGGTGCTCAATATCGACCACCACCTGGGCAACCAGCACTACGGCGTCGTCAACTGGGTGGACTCGGCGGCGCCGGCGGTGGGAGAAATGGTGTTCCGTCTGGCGCAGGCGCTCAAGGTGGCGCTCGAGCCGGACGTCGCCAGCTGCCTGTACCTGACGCTGGTGACCGACACCGGCGGTTTCCGCTTCTCGAACGCCACGCCGGCCGCCTTCGAAGCAGCCGCCGCGCTGGTGCGCGAGGGGGCGCATCCCGAGCAGGTGGCGCAGTGGCTGTACGAGAGCCAACCGGAGTCGGTGGTGCGGCTGCTGGGGGAAATGCTGCGCACGTTGCGGCTGCACGATGGCGGGCGCATCGCTACCGTCCACCTGGACCCCGCCATGTTCGAGCGCGCCGGCGCCAGCGCCGGCGATTCCGAAGGGTTGATCGACCAGCCGCGTTCGATCGCCGGCGTCGATGCCGTGGCGCTGATCCGCCAGCGGCCCGACGGCAGCTGCAAGGTGTCGCTGCGCAGCCGCGGCGAAGTGGACGTCGAAAAGATCGCCCGCCACCACGGCGGCGGCGGCCATCGCAACGCCGCCGGCTACGCGGTGGCGGACGCATCGCCGGCAGCGGTGGAAGAGCAGGCGGTGCAGGCGCTTTCGGGTCTGCTCGCGGCGCCGGCCGACGGTGGTGACGGCGCGCCGGCCGACGGTGGTGACGGCGCGCCTGCCGACACCGCCGGCGACGACGGCGCGGCCGCGGCATCGTCCCCCGCAGCGGGCACCGCTGCCGCCAGCTGAGGCAGGCAGGCGCACGATGAAAGACGGACTTCTCCTGATCGACAAGGAGCCGGGCCTGACGTCGCACGACGTCGTGCAGCGGGCCCGGCGCCTGCTCAAGCAGAAAAAGATCGGCCATTGCGGCACGCTCGATCCGGACGCCACCGGTCTGCTGCTGCTCACGCTGGGCACCGCCACCCGGCTGACGCGCTTCCTCATCCGGGCGCCCAAGATCTACCACGGGGTCATACGCTTCGGCTTCACCACCGACACCTACGACGCGACCGGCAAGGTGGTGCGCCAGGCCGCGCCGGGCGAAGTGGAGGCGCTGACCCAGGCGCAGGTGGCCGGCGCCATGCGCACCTTCGTCGGCGCCATCGAGCAGCGGCCGCCCGCCTATTCGGCCAAAAAGGTCAACGGCGTCAAGTTCTACGAGATGGCGCGGCGCGGCGAAGAGGTTCCCGAGGAACCCAAGGAGGTCACGGTCTACGAGTTCGAGGCGACCGCCGACCTGGCGGAGGGGCGCCTGGCGTTCCGGCTGGGCTGCTCGTCGGGAACCTACGCGCGGGCGCTGGCGCACGATCTGGGCAACCTCCTGGGCCCCGGCGCCCACCTGGCGGAGCTGCGCCGCATCAAGATCGGCGGCTTCCACGTCGATGCGGCGCTCACCCTGGCCCAGCTGCACGCCGCGCTCGCCCCCCCGTCCGCACCCTCCGTGGCACCGGCGCCGGCGGCGCCAGGCCAGGCGGCGGGCGCGGGCGCCCAGGCCGCCTCGGCGGCGGTGCCGGCTGCTGAAACCCCGCAGGCGTCGCCGGCCGCGGCCGCTACGACGGCGCCGCCGACTCCGCCGGCGCCGCTGGCGCCAGGCGCCGCGCCGGACGGCGGCCCGGCCGTGCCGTCGCTGCGCGGCCTGCCGCCCGGTTCGTGGATGCCGTTCGACGACATCCCGCTGCCGTTCGGCGAGGTGACCACCGATTCGCAGCAGGAGCTGCGCATCCTGCACGGACAGACGGTGCTGGTGCGCGAGCTGGCGGGCGACGAAGGGGATTGGGTCAAGCTGGTCAACCGGCGGCGGCAGTTCATCGCCATCGGCACCGTCATCGAGAAGATCGGCGGCGCCGGCGTCGGCATCGTCCAGCCCAAGGTCGTCTTCCGCTGACCCGCCCAGCCCCGGCCGGCCTCCCCCACTCCCGCCCGGCGCCGGACCCCTGGCGGGTATGACGCAGGCGGCGGGCGCGACGCGGACAGCCTGCGTTATGCTAGACTTGCAGGCGGAATGATATGAGAGGAAGGAGTTTGCATTGGCGCAAAGTACCCAAATGAAGCAGCTGGTCATCCAAGACTACCGGCTGCACGAGCGCGACAGCGGGTCTCCCGAGGTGCAAGTGGCCCTGCTCACCAACCGCATCACCGAGCTGACGGACCACTTCAAGACCCATACCAAGGACCATCACAGCCGCCGCGGACTGCTCAAGCTGGTCGGACGGCGGCGTCGCCTGCTCGACTACCTCAAGGGGCAGGACGTCGAGCGCTATCGCGCCACGATCGAGCGCCTCGGGATCCGTAAATAGGTCCCCGGCGGCTCTCGGCCCCCTCGCCCCCCTGGCGCCGCGGCATCGCGGCACCAGGTGCCTCGGCGGCTCTCAGCGGCTCCTGGCAGACCCCGGCAGGTCCCGGCGCATGCGACGTTCCGGCGTGTCCGGATTCCGTTGCCCGCCGGTTGGCAGCCAAGCCGGAGGTGCCGGCCACCTGGCGGCGGCTCGCAGCTAGTGGCGGGACACTAGAGCCGCCCGTGGCCGTTTGTGCGCGCGCACGCATCGTGAACAGCGGAACTAGACCAGAGAGAAGACAGAAACCATGAGGCAGTTCAAAGAGATCCCCATCGGGGACAGCCACCTGATCATCGAGACCGGCCATCTGGCCAAGCAGGCCCACGGCTCCTGCACGGTTCGCCTGGGCGACACTGTCGTGCTGGCGACTGCCTGTATGGAAAACCGCGGCGGGCCGGAGCGCGACTTCCTGCCGCTGACCGTCGACTACCGCGAGTACACCGCCGCCGCCGGCCGCATCCCCGGCGGGTTCTTCAAGCGCGAAGGACGTCCGACGGAAAAAGAGATCATCACCTCGCGCCTGATCGACCGGCCGCTGCGCCCGCTGTTCCCCGAGGGCTATTTCAGCGAAACCCAGATCATCGCCTTCTGCCTGTCGGCCGACGGCGAAAACGACCCCGACATCCTGGCGATCAACGGCGCTTCGGCGGCGCTGGTGCTGTCGGAGATTCCGTTCTATCACCCGGTGGGCGCCGTGCGCGTCGGGCTGATCCACGGCGAGATCATCCTCAACCCGGTCAACAGCCAGCGCGACGTCTCCGACCTGGACCTGGTGGTCGTCGGCACCGAAGAGGCCGTCGCCATGGTCGAAGCCGGCGCCAACCAGGTTTCCGAGGAAGTGCTGCTGGACTGCATCTTCAAGGCCCACATCGAGATCCAGAAGATCATCAAGGCGCAGCACGACCTCTACCGGCAGAGCGGCAAGCAGAAGCCCAGCTGGAATCCGCCGCCGCCGTACCCGGAAGAGCTGTACCACCAGGTGCGCGCCGACATCCACGGCACGCTCAAGGCGTCGCTCTTCCGCAAGGAGAAGTTCGAGCGCAAGGCGTCCGTCTCCGCCGCCACCAAGCCCTACCTGGAAGCCATCCCCGAAACGGAAGCGGTCAAGCGCAGCCAGGTCAAGAAGATCATCACCCGGCTGGAAGAGGAGATTCTGCGCGAGGTGGTGCTGGACGAGCACACGCGCTTCGACAACCGGCGGCTCGACGAGATCCGCCCGATCGCGGTCGAGGTCGGCCTGCTGCCGCGCACCCACGGTTCGGCGCTCTTCACCCGCGGCGAAACGCAGGCGCTGGTGACCGCCACCCTGGGCACCAGCCGCGACGCCCAGGTGATCGAGGAGTACGAAGGCGAAAGCGTGCAGAAGTTCCTGCTGCACTACAACTTCCCGCCCTTCTCGGTGGGCGAGGTGAAGTTCCTGCGCGGCCCCGGCCGGCGCGAGATCGGCCACGGCGTGCTGGCGCGCCGCGCCCTGCTGCCGGTGCTGCCGCATGAGGACGACTTCCCGTACACGCTGCGGGTGGTGTCCGACATCCTGGAATCGAACGGTTCTTCGTCCATGGCCACCGTCTGCGGCGGGTCGCTGGCGCTCTTCGATGCCGGCGTGCCGATGCTGTCGCCGGTCGCCGGCGTGGCGATGGGGCTGATCAAGGGCGATCACGGCTTTGCCGTGCTGTCCGACATCGCCGGCCAGGAAGACCACTACGGCGACATGGACTTCAAGGTCGCCGGCACGCGCAGCGGCGTCACCGCGCTGCAGATGGACATCAAGATCACCGGCGTCACCCGCGAGATCATGGAGCAGGCGCTGGCGCAGGCCAAGGCCGGACGGCTCCATATCCTGGGCATCATGGAGGACTCGATCGCCTCGCCGCGCGGCGAGATGTCGCGCTTCGCGCCGCGCCTGTACACGCTGGTCATCTCCAAGGAGAAGATCCGCGACGTCATCGGACCCGGTGGCAAGACGATCCGTTCGATCATCGACGAGACCGGCTGCCAGATCGAGATCGCCGACGACGGCAAGGTCACCATCGCCTCGCCCGACGAGCCGGCGGCAAAGCGGGCGATCCAGATGATCGAGCGCCTGACCGAGGTGCCCGAGGTGGGCAAGGTCTACACCGGCACCGTGCGCCGCGTCGAAGCCTACGGCGCGTTCGTCGAGATCATGCCCGGCACCGACGGCCTGGTGCACATCAGCGAGCTGGCCCCCTACCGGGTGCGCGAAGTGGCCGACCTGGTCAAGGAAGGCGACGAGCTGACGGTCAAGGTGATCAACATCGACGAAGGCGGCAAGGTGCGGCTGTCGCGCAAGGCCGTCATCATGGAGGCGCCCGACTACGACCCGGCGCAGTACGAAGGGATGGGCGAGCCGGTGCCGGTGGGCGGCGGCGAAGGCCGTGAGCGCGGCGGCGACCGCGATCGCGACAGTGGCCGCGGCGGGCGTGGCGGCGGCGGTGGCGGCCGGGGCGGGTTCCGCGGCGGCCGCGGCGGAGGCGGCGGGCGGGGACGCTGATGGCGGCGGCGGCAGCGGCGGGCTCCCCCGCCGACGACGGCCAGGGCGGCATCGCACTGCACGCCCTGGTCGCCTACCTGGACGAACTGCTGGAAGCCCGCAAGGGGGCCGACTTCGGCCCCAACGGCCTGCAGGTGGAGGGGCGCGAGCGGGTGCGCAAGGTGGTCACCGGCGTCTCGGCGTGCAGCGAGCTGTTCGAGCGCGCGCACGCCGCCGGCGCCGATGCCGTGCTGGTGCATCACGGCCTGTTCTGGAAGGGGCCGCCGCTGCCGCTGACCGGCATCCGCTACCGGCGGGTGGCGCAGCTCATCCACTCCGGCATGAGCCTGATCGCCTACCACCTGCCTTTGGACCGCGATCCCAAGCTGGGCAACAACGCCCTGGCCGCGCGCGCCTTCGGCCTGGGCGAGCTGGAACCGTTCGCGATGCACGACGGCCTGCCGATCGGCTGCAAGGGGAAATTTGCCGAGCCGGTGCCTGCCGGCCGCCTGGTCGAGCTGTGCCGTCAGGTCTTCGGTCAGGAGCCGCTGGCCTTTCTTACCGGCCGCGCCCAGGTTGAGACGCTCGGCATGGTGAGCGGCGGCGGCCAGCGCGAGCTGTACCAGGCGATCGACGAAGGTCTGGACGCCTACGTCACCGGCGAATCGACCGAGTGGGTGATGAACGTCGCGCGCGAAGCCGGCATCCACTTTCTGGCCGCCGGCCACTACGCGACCGAGCGCCTGGGCGTGCGGGCGCTGGGCGAGCACGTCGCCCAGCGTTTTGCGGTCCAGGTGGAATTCATCGACGTGCCCAACCCGGTCTGACCGGCCCCCCCCTACACCAGGTCGCGCAGCACGGCGACCACCTCCGTGCGCTGGCCGCCGCGCTCGACGGTGAGCCGCACGCGGGTGCCCGGCGTGTCGGTGCGCAGGCGCTCGCGCAGGGCGGGCAGCCGCAGGTCGCCGGCCGGCGTGCCGTCCACGGCGACGACGCGGTCTCCCTGGCGCAGCCCGGCATCCGCGGCCGGCGAGCCGGCATAGACGTCGACGACGTCCAAGGCGCCGCCGGATTCCGCCAGGTTCAGCCAGGCGCCCAGGCGATCGAAGGCGGCGGGCTGGCCGGTGCGCGCGTTGCGCTCGAAGATGATCTGCTGGCGCGAGTAGTCGAAAGTGACGTTGTACAGCCGCAGCAGCCCGGCGCCGACGTTGCCGGCCACGTACTGGTCGGCGAAGGCGCCCTTCTTCTGCAGCGACAGTTCCACCACCGGCCGGTCGAATTCGACGCCGCCCAGGCGCAGCACCTGGGCGCGCGCAAACTCCGAACGCGCCGCGCCGCCGGCCCCCCAGCCCGACACGCCGGCCAGCTTGGGAGCGTAGCGGGCGTGCAGGCCGTGCTGATCGACGAACGGCCCCATCAGGTCGAGCGTCGAGCGGCTGCCGGTGTCGATGTCGAAGGTGCCGGGGATGCCGTCGATCGAGCCCTGCACCTGCGGGATGTGCTCGTTGAACGTGAACGGCACCACCTCGCCGTCGCCGTGGTACGCGAAGGCGGACGGCAGGGTGAGCGTCAGCGCGCTGTGCTCGTAGTCGACCTTGACCACGAAGCGGCGGAAGATCTCGTAACCGATGAGGCCGTTCTGCTCCACCCCTTCGACGCGATCGAAGTCGGCCAGCGGCAGGACGGCGAACAGCGGGTCGTGCAATACCACGCCGCCCACCTCCAGGGAATCCATCTTGACCAGCGCCACGTCCTCGGCCCTTTCGCCCACGCCGCCGCCCTGCAACGCCCCTACCGGCTTCAAGCCGAGCGTCGCGGCAAGCTTGGGAAACACGATCGCCAGGCCGCCGGTGTCGCACAGCATGCGGAACGGCCCCTTGCCGTTGAGCTTCACGTCGACGTAGATGTGGTTGTTGAGCAGCTGGAACGGCACGGTCACCGACGTTGCGCCGGCCGGCATGGCGAAGTCGGGCGGCGGCGCCGCCGGCAGCGCGAACACCGACGGTGGCAGCGGCTGGTTGAAGGTGGTCTGCTCCACGGTCGTCACCACGTCGTACTTGCTTTCACCGGTGCCGCTGCGCTGCATGTAGGGGAGCTTCACCCCGTCCACCAGGCGGTAGTCGGAAAGATGGATGGTGGTGGTCTGCGTGCCGCCCACTTCGACGATGCGGTCTGCCAGCGACGTTGCCGCGTCCACCCACAGCTCGAACGGCCTGCCGTCGCGCGGGCTGATGCGCAGCACGTCGAAAGCGCGGCCCTGGTCCTGGCGCCGGCCGAGCGATTCGATGCGCGCCGGCCACCGCTCGGGATACCAGTAGGCGAGCGCCCGCCGGTAGCCTTCGTCCACCGCGCCCAGCCGCGCGTCGTCGGCGGCTTCGACGCGCGGTTGGCCCGACGCGTCCTGGCTCCAGGTCGTGGTGCCGTCGAAGCCCTGCATGCCCTTCATCGGTCCCAGCTGAAAATGGTCGACGAACTTTCCGCTCCGCAGGTCGTCCAGCGATCCGGCGGTGCCGTCCAGGCCGGCGGTGTGGATCTTTACCGTCTGTTGCAGCGTCGTCTTGGAATCCCAGGCGGTGCCGCCGGCGGCCTCCTTGGCGCGCGCCAGGACGGCCGCCGCCTCCGGGCTGATGGCGGCGGCGCCGCTCGGGTCGCCGGCGGTGGCGGAGGTGGCGGCGGCGGCGCCGGTGACCAGCGCAAGGGCCAGGACGGAGACAAGCAGAATCGATGCAGCGCGGCGCATGGAAAACCTCCCTGTCGCGGCGCCGCCTGCCATGCAGGCGCGCCCAGTGTGGCTGCTTTCCTTACGCCACGGGTGTCGAATGGTTGCAGGCCTTGCGGGTGGTCCGTTGGGCGCCCTGCGCCCTGGCCTTGCGGCTGGTTGTAGAGTGCGCCGAACCCGCGCGCGGCGCCGGTGTTTTGATACGCTGCGGCCTCCATGTCCAGTCGAGAGTACACCGTTGGTCTGACCGGCACGTTCGACGTCGCCAACTACGGCGACCTGATGTTCCCCCTGCTGGCGCAGCGCGAGCTGGCCGATCGCCTGGGTCCGGTGAAGGTCGTCGCGTTTTCCTACGGCGCCAGGAGCGAACCGGAATGGCCCTTCCCGGTGACCTCGGTTGCCGAGCTGCCGCGGCTCGCCGGCACGCTGGACGCGCTGCTGGTCGGCGGCGGCTACCTGGTGCGCTTCGACAAGGACGTCGCCCCCGGCTACGCGCCGCCGACGGCGCAGATCCACCACCCGACGGGCTACTGGCTGACGCCGGCGCTGCTCGCCCTGCAACACGGCGTGCCGCTGCTGTGGAACGCGCCGGGCAGCAACCACGACGACCTGCCGGCGTGGGCCGAGCCGCTGTTGCAGCTGGTGTTTTCGCAGAGCTCCTACATCGCGGTGCGCGACGAGCCGTCGCGCGCGGCGGTGGCGCGCTACGCCGGCGCGCAGCAGGTGCAGCTGGTGCCGGATACGGTGTTCGGGCTGATGCGCTGGCTGCCCGAGCATCCGACCTTCGACTTCAACCGGCTGCGCGACGCCTGCGGCTTGACCGGGCCGTACATCGTCATCCAGGGCGTGCGCGGCCTCGAAGGCTGCTACCGCTTCCTGCAACGGCATGCCGACCGCCTGCGCGGCTACCGCTTCCTCGCCCTGCCGATCGGCCCGGTCAACGGCGACGACGACACGCGCCCGGACGCCGACCTGCCGGGCCTGGTGCGGCTGCCGGTCTGGCCCCACCCGTTCGTGCTCGCCGAGCTGATCCGTCAGTCGGCGGCGGTGATCGGTCCCAGCTACCACCTGGCGATCACGGCGCTCAACTCCGGCGTGTCGGTGTTCACCCCGGCGGATCTCAACCTCGGCAAGTTTCCCGGCCTGGCCGGCTTCGACGGGCTCTATCCCCTGCCCGCGGACCCGGCCAGCCCAGGCAGCTCGGCGGCGGACGAGGACCAGGACGTGGACAGCTTCGTCGCCCGCCTGCAAAGAGCGCCCGTCGCGCCGCGCGTGACCGCGGCGGCCGAGCGCGTCGGCGCACACTGGGACCAGGTCGCCCAGGTCGTGCGCGGCGGCAGAACCGAAGGTGCGGTCGCCATCGGGCGGTTCTGGCAGTCGCTGCCCGGGCTGCTCGAAGGGCATGCCTCGCAGACCGCCGGCGCGGTCGCGGCGCTCGCCGCGCGCGGCGAACGGGCGGCGGAGCGCGAACGCAGCAAGAGCCGCATCGCCGAGCTCACCCGCCTGGTCGCCCTGGCGCGCGGCGAGATCGCGGCGCGGGACCGGCGCATCGCGCAGTTTCTCGCCTCGACCTCCTGGAAGCTCACCGCCCCCATGCGGTTTGTCGGCAAGCGCCTGGGGCGGTAGGCGCCGGCACGGTCGAGAGCGAGCAGGGCAGGTAGAGCAGGTCGAGCAAGAGCAACACGACGCGGCAGAACCAAGAGGACACCGATGCTGGACGTCACCGCCATTTCCCGCAGCAACCTCAACAGCGAACCTTACTCCTGGGCCGAGGTCGGCGGCCTGTATTCGCCCAAGGGCGCAGCGGCGCTCGCCCAGACCTACCCGCGCGACCACTTCAAGACCCTATCGGGGCACGACGGCGAAAAGCAGTTCCTCTATGAGTCGCGCTCGCTGGTCGGCATGGGGGCGGCCACCGCCTCGTTCGCCGGCGAGCTGAGCAAGGCCTGGCTGGAGCTGGCGCAGGACCTGCTGTCGCCGGAGTACCGCAGCGCCATGTCGCTGCTCACCGGCTACGACCTGACCGCCACGGCCATCGAGGCCAACGTCTTCCACTACGGGCCGGGTTCGTCCCTGGGACCGCACCTGGACCTGCCGGCCAAGCTGGTCACCCACGTGCTCTACTTCAATCGCACCTGGAACGCCGCCGACGGCGGCTGCCTGAGCATCCTGCGCTCCAAGAACCCCGACGACCAGGCCGCCACCATCCTGCCCCTGGTCGGCAACTCCTCCATCCTGGTCCGCTCCGACTGCTCCTGGCACGCCGTCCAGCCCGTCGTCCCCGGCAGCCGCAAGTCCCGCCGCAGCGTCACGGTCACCTTCTACCGCACCGGCGCCGTGAGCACCATGTGGCCGCCCGGCGACAACACCCCGCTGCACACCTACGACCCCGCCGGGCTCGACCCCGATTGACCGCCGGCAGTGCTGGCGGCGCCGTCAGCGCAGCAGCGCGAAGCCGGCGGCGCCGCGCAGCTTGCGGTCGAAGGTGACCGTCTCGGAGCAACCGGCCTGACGGCATTGCCAGCCCAGCAGGTAGTCGGGAAAATCGGCGCCGCCGCGGCGAAAATCGGCCAGCGCGCGGCGGACGGAGGCGCGGTCCTGCACCTCGAACAGACGGGTATCCAGGATGCGCTCGATGACGCTCGCGGCCTGATTGCGGTCGAGGCCGTACGGCTGGCCGCGCAGCGTCCAGCTCAGCTCGCACAGGGCGATAGTGCTGATGAAGAACGATTCGCCAGCGTCTTCGGCGGCGGCAAACAGAGTGGCGACCTGCTGCGTCTGCTGCGCATCGTCGGCGGTGACGAAGCGCAGCAGGACGTTGGTATCCAGACCCTTCACGCCTGTCCGCGGCGGATGCGCTGGTCGTCGTCCACCAGCAGGCGAGTCAGCTCGCTGTCCAGGTCCTCATCCGAAGGCTTTGCACGATCGGGCTGGTGGACCATGCCCCGGAGCTCGCGGAACGAGCCGCCGACCGACTGCACGTGCACGGTACCGTCGCGGCGGATCACGAACTCCAGGCGGTCGCCTTCGTCCAGATGAAGGTGCTGCCGTACCTCCTTGGGAAGCGTGATCTGTCCTTTGCTGGTCAAGGTCGCAATGACCATGGTCCTTACCTCCAGTAAGGAGGATAACATGAGTCTGCGATAGGGTGGCAGGCCTCGCCGGCGGCTGGGGTCAGGCGGCGGCTTTGGCGAACAGGCGGAAGAAGTTCTGGCGGGTGCGGTCGGTGACGGTGGCCAGGGGGGTGCCGGTGGCGGCGGCCAGGGCGGCGGCCACTTCGACGACGTAGGCGGGTTGGTTGGGCTGGCCGCGGTGGGGGACGGGGGCCAGGTACGGGGTGTCGGTTTCGACCAGGGCGCGGTCGGCGGGGAGGACGGCGAGCACCTCGCGGACGTTGGCCGCCTTGGGGAAGGTGATCATGCCGGACAGGCCGAGATAGAAGCCGCGGGCGACCAGGTCGCGGGCCATGGCCAGACCGCCGGCGAAGGAGTGGAAGTCGGCGGACAGGGCGGCGAACTCGGGCTCGGCGACGACGGCGAGCATGGCGTCGTTGCTGTCGCGGTTGTGCACGACGACCGGCAGGCCGAGGTCGAGGGCGACCCTCCACTGCTGGCGCAGGACCTGGCCCTGCACGTCGCGGGGCGCGCGGTCGTAGTGGAAATCCAGGCCGCACTCCCCCACTGCCACGGCCTTGGGGTCGGCGAGCAGCGACCGCAGCCGCTCGGCGTCGCCGGGGCGCCAGCTGGCGGCCTCGTGCGGGTGGACGCCCAGGGCGCACCAGACGTCGGCGTGGCGGTGGCAGAGGGCAAGGATGTCGTCGGCTTCGTCGAGGCGGATCGCCGGCACCAGGAACCCGCGCACGCCGCGCTCGCGCGCCGCATCCAGCGCGCGCTCGCGCGCGTCGGCGGGCAGCGACTGCAAATGGCAGTGCGAATCGACGATGCCGGCGGCGAGGGTGGCGCCGGCCGGCGGCAGCGATGGCGGCAGCGGATGAGCGCCGGAGCCGGCGAGGGCGGCGGGCGTCTGGCCGGGGGGCGCCGGCTGGCTCATCGCACCTCGGAGCCGGAGGGCACCGGCTCCAGCGGCCGCAGCAGCACGGGCTTGCCGTCGACGGTGGCGGCCAGCACCATGCCTTGCGAGGAGACGCCCATCAAGGTCGCCGGCTCCAGGTTGGCGATCATCACCACCTGATTGCCGATCAGCTCTTCGGGCCGGTAGGCGAGCGCGATGCCGGCCACCACCGTGCGCGTCTCGCCGCCCAGGTCCAGGGTCAGCTTGAGCAGCTTCTTGGACTTGGGGACCGGCTCGGCGGCGCGCACCGTCGCCACCCTCAGCTGCACCTCCTTGAAACGGTCGATCGAGATGCGCGGCGCGGCGGCGTCAGGCGATGGCGCGCCGCCGGGCGGCGCGGGCGCGGCGGCGGGTGGTGGCGCCGGCGCCGCGGGCGAGGTACCGGCCGCCGGCGACGCGGCCGGCGGTGCAGGCGCCGCCGGCGCGGCGGATGATCCGGACGATGCCGGCGATGCCGGTGATGCGGGTGCGGGGGACGTCGCTTCGGCCACGTAGGCCTCCTTGTCGATACGCGGAAAGATGGGCGCCGGAGCGGCCAGCGGCACGCCGGTGGGCAGGCCGCCCCAGGCCATGGCGTCGAGCCGATCGGGCACCTGGGCGCCCACGGCATGGAGCACCTGGGCCGCGGTGCGGGGCATCACCGGCAGCAGGCCGACGGCGACGATGCGGGTCGCTTCGAGCGCGTTCCACAGGATGCGGGACAGCGTTTCGGTCGGGCCTTCGGTCTTGATCAGCTTCCACGGCGCGCGCGTCACCAGGTACTGGTTGACCTCGGCCAGCAGGCGCCACAGGCTTTCCAGGGCGCGCTGAAACGCCAGCTCGTCCATCGCCGCGCGATAGTCGGCAGTGGCCTGGGCTGCGGCGGCGATCAGCGGATTGTCGCCGCAGGCGTGCGGCGGGGTGCGGCCGTCGAAGGCGCTGCGCGAGAGCGTCACGGCGCGGCTCACGGTGTTGCCCAGGTCGTTGGCCAGGTCGTTGTTGTAGCGATCGATCACCGCTTCGTCGGAAAAACTGGCGTCCTGACCGAACGCCATCTCACGCAGCAGGAAGTAGCGCACGCTGTCGGCGCCGAAGCGGGCGATCAGGTCGTCGGGGCGGACGACGTTGCCGGCCGACTTGGACACCTTGCGGCCGTCGCGCTGCCACCAGCCGTGCGCCCACACCGTGGTCGGCAGCGGCAGGCCGGCCGACATCAGGAAGGCCGGCCAGTAGACGGCGTGGAAGCGCAGGATGTCCTTGCCCACCATGTGCAGGCGGACGTCGCCGTCGGCCCAGAAGTGGCGGTACAGCTCGCGCTGGGCAGGGTCGTCCGCGCCCAGGCCCAGGGCGCTGATGTAGTTGGTCAGCGCGTCGAGCCAGACGTAGACCGTCTGCCCCGGCCGGCCGGGAAAGGGGATGCCCCATTCGAGGTTGGCGCGGCTCACCGACAGGTCGCGCAGCCCCCCGGCGACGAACGACCGCACCTCGTTGGCGCGGCTCTGCGGGCGCACCGGCTCGGGGCGGCTGTCGTACCAGTCGAGCAGGCGCTGCTGGTAGCGCGACAGGCGAAAGAAAATGTTTTCTTCCGACTTCCACTCCACCGGCGTTTCGTGCACCGGGCACAGGCGCCCCGGCAGCAGCTCCTTTTCGGTGTAAAACGTTTCGCACGGCGAGCAGTACCAGCCCTCGTGCACCGCCGCGTACAGGTCGCCGGCGGCGTCCAGCAGGCGGATCATCTCCTGCACGCCGCGCTCGTGGCGCGGCTCCGAGGTGCGCACAAAGTCGTCGTAGGAAAAATCCAGCCGCCCGCGCAGCTCGCGGTAGTGGCCCACCACGCGATCGGCCAGCTGGATCGGCAGGATGCCTTCGCGCTTGGCGGCGCGCTCGATGTTCTGGCCGTGCTCGTCGGTGCCGGTCAGGAAGCGCACGTCCTCCCCCAGCATGCGGTGGTAGCGCGCCAGGGCGTCGCAGATCGTGGTGGTGAAGATGTGCCCGATGTGGGGCAGATCGTTCACGTAGTAGATCGGCGTGGTGACGTAGTAGGTCGGTCTGGGCATTCTGGCATCTCCCCCACCCGCGGCGCGGTCGCCTGCAACTCTACTGGACCGGCGGCGCCACTTCTTCGGCGGTGAACCGGTAATGGTTGCCGCAGAAGACGCAATCCGCCTCGATCGCGCCGTCTTCTTCGGCCAGGTACTGGCGGTCGTCGTCCGACAGAAACACCAGGGTCTCGAGCAGGCGCGCGCGGCTGCAGCGGCAGCGGTAGCGCAGCGGCGCCGTCTCCTTGAGCTCGCGCTCGAAGCCGTCGAGCACCGCGTCCAGCGCCGCCTCCAGGCCGCCGTCTTCGAGCAGCCAGCTGACCCCGGCGATGGCGGCGACGTTGCGCTCCAGGCGGGCGATCGCCTCCTCGGAGGCGCCGGGCAGGATCTCGACGATGATGCCGCCCGCCGCCGCGACCCCCGTCTGCCGGCCGAGCACGCCCACCAGCACGGCCGAGCGGGTCTGCACGCTCTGCTCCAGGTAGTGGGCCACGTCGTCGCCGATCTCGCCCGAAACCAGCTGCACGTGGCTGTGATAGCTGCCGCCGTCGCCAAGCTCGCGCAAGACCCGCAGGTGGCCGGCGCCGACGGCGCGGCCCACGGCCAGCTTGCCGTTGGGGAGGTCCGGCACCTGGACGTGGGGGTCGCCGACGGTGGCGCGGATGTTGCCGTCCTGGTCCACCTCGACGATCACCCGCCGCAGCGGCCCGTCGCCGCGGATGTCCAGCACCAGCCGGCTGGTCGTCTTGGTCGCCAGCCGCTGCAGCATCGCCGCCGCGGCGATCGACCGCCCCAGCGCCGCGGCGGCCACCGGGCTGAGATCCAGGCGCTCGGTCACTTCGCGCACGATCGCGGTCACGTCCACCGCCACCCAGCGCAGCGCCCCGCGCCCGGCCAGACCCAGCTGCAGCCGGCGGTCGGCCTGGGGCGCTTCCGCCTCCGCACCGGCGTCGGCCGGCGTCGGGGCGGGGGCAACGGCGGTGGCATGCTCTTTCCGGCTGGTGTTCATGGGGTCCTTCTTTCGTCCAGGTTGTTGGATGCCGGGGTGGAGGTCCGGCCGGGCGCCCGCGAAAGGCTCAGGCGGCCGATCCGGCCCCGGCCACCGGCCGGCGTCACGCCGCCGGCGCCGCTGCCAGCGCGGCGCGGTAGATCTCGCGCCAGGGAACGCCCGCCGCCAGGGCCAGCCGGCGGCAGTCTTCGTATTCCGGCGCCAGCGCCAGCGGTCGCCCGCCCAGCCTGCCGCGCTTGACCCGCACCCTGCCGAAGGCGGTTTCCACCTCCAGCGAGTCGCGCTCGGCTTCGAAGCGCGCCGCCAGGTGATAACGGCAGCCGAGCGATCCAGATTCCACCAGCAGGATTCCGGCCAGCTCGGCCACCTGCGGCGGCCGGCACAGCAGGCTGACCAGCGTGCCGGGCCGGCTCTTCTTCATCATCACCGGCGTGAAATAGACGTCGAGTGCGCCCGCCGCCAGCAGCCGCTCCATCAGGTAGCCGAACGCCTCCCCGGCCAGGTCGTCCACCTCGCATTCGACGACCGCCACGACCGGCATGCCGGGAGCGACGCCGGAGCCGACCCCGGCGGCGCCCCAGGCCTGCTCCGCCATCGCATGGCCGCGCAGCAGGCGTACCGCATTGGGCTGCGTCGGCAGGTCCTTGCGGCCCAGGCCGTAGCCGGTCGCCTCCAACACCAGGGGCGGCAGGTCCACGTAGGCGTCCACCAGCTCCGCCAGCAGCACGGCGCCGGTCGGCGTCGTCAGCTCGCCGCCCGGCCCACCGTGGATCGGCACCCCGTGGAGCAGCTCGGCGGTCGCCGGCGCCGGCACCGGCAGCTCGCCGTGCGCCGTCCACACCCGCCCGCCGCCGACGTTGACGGCGCCGCAGGTCAGCCGCTCCGGCGCCAGGTGCTCCATCGCCGCCGCGGCGCCCACCAGGTCGACGATCGAATCCACCGCGCCGACCTCATGGAAGTGCACGCGATCGATCGGCATGCCATGCGCCTTGGCCTCCGCCTCCCCCAGCCGCGCAAACAGCCGCAGCGCCCGCTCGCGCACCGCAGGCGTCAGCCCGCTGGTCGCCAGCAGCGTACGGATCTGCGCCAGGTCGCGCTGCCCGCGCGGATCGTGCGGATCCGCCACACCATGAGAATGCTCCGTCCCCGGCTGGTGGGGGCCGTGGGGGTGGCCGTCCGCGTGAGAATGGCCGTGCTCGTGAGCGTCCGCCGCGGCCTGGTCATGGGAATGACCGTGGTCGTGCGCCGCCTCATGGTCATGGGAGTGGCCGTGGCTGTGCGAGTGCTCGGGTCCGTGCTCGTGCGGGTGAGAATGGCTGTGCGAGTGCTCTGTTCCGTGTTCGTGCGGATGGGAGTGGCTGGTCGAGTGCCCCGGTTCATGCGGGTGCGCATGCGCGTGGGCATGGCCGTTTTCGCCGTGCGCCGGGGCGTGCCGTGCAGGCCCGGCCGCCTCGTCGGGGTCGGGGCCTTCGATGGGAGCGCCGTCGATCAGCACGCGAAACCGGGTGCCGGTGAAGCCGCCGCGGGACGCCTTGCGCTGCTCGACCGTCACGCCGCGCAGGCCCAGGCTGGCAACCGCGGCAGCCACGACGTCGAGCGGCATCCCCAGGTCCAGGCACGCCCCCAGAAACATGTCGCCCGCAATGCCGCTCGCGCAATCCAGGTGGTATCTCGCCATGGCGGCGCGAGCCTACCATGCCGCGGTCAAACGCCCTGGCCGCTGCCGCCGGGTCCTTCCGGCTGCGCGGCGGAGCGGCTACCAGCCGCCGCGTTGGTGGAGGGAGACCCAGAGGCCGAAGGTGCCGATGATCAGGTGGTCGAGCAAATCGACGCCGACGGCGGAGGCGGCGGTGGCCATGCGGCGGGTGAAGAGGAGGTCTTCGGAGCTGGGCGTGGGGTCGCCGCTCGGGTGGGTGTGGAACAGGACGATGCCCGCGGCTTCGCGCAGCAGCGCCTCTTTGAGGATCTGGCGCGGCTCGACCGTGGCGCGGTGCAGCGTGCCGCGAAAGAAGTCCCGGTCGCCGAGCCAGCAATGCCGGGCGTCGAGGAAGACCGCTCCCATCACCTCCTGGTTGTGCAGCTGGTAGCGCAGGCCCAGGTAGCGCACCACCTCAGCTGGGCGGTCGAGCGGCCGCCGGGCTTGCATCCTGGGCCTGGCGAGGCGGCGGCCGAACTCGACGGCGGCCAGAATGGTTGCGGCCTTGGCGTTCCTGAGGCCTCGCCGGCGCAGCGACAGCACGCTGGCGCCGGCCAGCCCGTCCAGCCCGCCGTGCTCGCGCAGCAGCCGGGCGGCGATCTGCAGCACCGGCTTGCCGGCGATGCCGACGCGCAGCAGCACCGCCACCAGCTCGATGTCGGAGAGCGCGGCGGCACCCTGCTCCAGCAGCCTCTCGCGCGGGCGCTCGCGCTTCGCCAGGTCTTTGATCCGGGGCCGTCTGTCGCCATCTTCGTCCGGCAGTCCCAGCGGCTCGCCGGCCAGCGAAGTTGCCACCAGCACCTGGCCGGGCGGTACCGGTAGCGCCGGAAGGTCGACAGACGCCGACGATGCTGCCGGCAGCTCCCCGGACTGCGGCAGCTTCGCCGACGGCCTCCCAGGCTGAGTCGGAGCCGCCAGGAGCCTGGCGCGCGATGGCCGTGCCGGAGGCGATGCGCCCGGCGCCGGCGACGATGCTGCCGACGAGGACTGCGGGGGCTTCAGACTTGAGCGCCGCGGCACGCTGCAATCGCATCGGTGAGCGCCGGCAGCGCTTCCCCGGCCGGCGAAGTCAGCCGCAGGCGGGCAAACGGCGAGTACGGCGTGGGTTCGGGATTGACTTCGATGAGCCAGGCTCCGGCTTCCAGAGCCGTGCGGATCAGGCCGGCGGCCGGGTAGACCTGGGCGGAGGTGCCGGCGGCGAGGATGAGGTCGCAGGCGGCCGCCGCCTGTCCGGCGCGGGCCAGCGCTGCGACCGGCAGGCTCTCGCCAAACCAGACCACTGCCGGCCGGAAGCGTCCGCCTCCGGCCGCGCAGGTCCCCACCCCGCAGGACGGCGGCGCCGCAGGGGACCGAGCGATGGCGTCGGCCATCGGCTGCCGCCGCCCGCAGGTATCGCAGTACGCTTCGGCGAGCGAACCGTGCAAGGGCACGACGTCGCTGCTGCCGGCTCGCTGGTGCAGGTTGTCGACGTTCTGGGTCACCAACAAGAAGGACGGAAACAGGGCCTGCCAGCGCGCAAGAGCCAGGTGTCCGGCGTTGGGCCTGGCCGCGACCAGCACCGAATGGCGCCAGGCGTACCACTGCCACACCCGCTCCGGGGTGCGGTAGAAGGCCTCGGGGGTCGCCAGCTCTTCGGGCCGCTGCTGCTGCCACAGCCCGCCGGCGCCGCGAAAGGTGCCCAGGCCGCTCTCCTGCGACACTCCGGCGCCGGTCAGCGCCACCACCCGCGTCGCCTGCCGTACGCGGTCTGCAAGCTCGTCATCCAGTCGTACCATCGACATCCGCGCTCCTTCCGCGGCGCCAGGCCTGGGTGCCCGGCGCACTCCACTGGCCCGCTCGGTTCACTGGGATGGTCGTCGCGGAGCAGTCCGGTCCTCTGCCAAGGCGCGCCGACGCAGGACCGCTAGCTCCATGATGTCGCAGGATGAGCGTCGGCGGGTGCACGGTGCACCGGGTTACAGCCCCAGGCCGTATACTGAAGTGCGATCCCGATCGCCGATCGCCGGGTCGCCGCCGCGGCCCGGGCGACCTCGCGCGCGAAGGAAAGGAGACGTTCCGATGAGCTACCAGGCAGGCCTCACGGCAGCCGGCAACCGCCGCCCCTACGCAGGCGTCGCGGCAGCCGGCAATGATCGCCCCCGCCGTTGTCGATGGATTTCGTCCCACGCAGCTGCCGGTGCTCGCCTCGACCCGCCGCGATCCCTGCGTGCGGCCGTCGTTGGTGGCGCGGCGTTGGCGCTCCTGGTCCTGGCAGCGCCGGCGGCGGTTTGGGGTGCGGCGCCGGAAGGCTCCTACCAGAAGAGCTGCAAGGACATCCAGATGTCCGCCGACGGCGCGACGCTGTCGGCCACCTGCAAACAGCACGACGGCACGTGGCATCCCACCAGCCTGTCCGGGCTCAAGGACTGCACCGATCCGGTCGCCAATCTCAACGGCAACCTGCGCTGCAACAAGGGGGGCGTGCCGCCGGAAGGCTCCTACAGCGCCTCCTGCCGCGAAATCTGGCTGGAGGCAGGCACCCTGCACGCCGCCTGCGACGACGGCCAGGGCCACACCCTGGCGAACGACCTGCAATCCGTCAGCACCTGCACCACCCGCGTGGCCAACATCCACGGCCACCTGACCTGCGCCCAGGGCGGCAAGCCGCCCGCCGGCACCTACGGCCGCAGCTGCTGGGACGTCGTGGTCAGCGGCTCGTCCCTGGCCGCCACCTGCCGCGCGATCAACGGCTCCTCCCGCTCCAGCACCCTGTCGCTGACCGAACCCTGCCGCGGCGCCGTGCGCGACGTCGACGGCTACCTCACCTGCAACCGCGGCTCGGCCGATCCGCCGCCGGGCTCCTACCTGAAGACCTGCATCGACATCAAGGTCGATGGCAATGCCCTGCAAGCCCGCTGCGAGGACACGACCGGCACGCCGGTGGCGGCCCACCTGGACGACGACCGCGGTTGCACCGCCATCGCCAACCACAACGGCACCCTGGCCTGCGTAAAGCCGAAGTAGCGCCGGCCGCGGCCCACAGATTTGCCGCGCCGCTCCAGCCGGCGAAAAGCAACTGGGCATCGCCGTCTGTACGCCCCGCTGCGTCCCACGCTGGCCCGCGGCGCCCGGCGGTGAAGCCAGTGGCGCCAGTGCTCCTCCGGCGCCAACCCTGACGGAAGTGCCCGCGGTGGCGTCCGTGGCCGCGCCCCACGGCGAAACGCAGGTGGGGCGCCGCTCAGTGCTGGGTTTGCTGGATCGAAAGGATGTTGCCGTCGGGGTCCTTGAACCAGGCGACGCGCGAGCCGTCGGGGAACTCGGCGATGCCTTCCTGGTTCTGCTGGATCCAGGTGTAGCGTTCGATCGCCACGCCGGCGGCGGTCAGGCCCTCGACCGTGGCGCTGATGTCCTGCACCCGCCAGCCCAGCGCGGTGCGCGGCACCGGCGTCAGCTCGGGGCCTTTCTGGATGCGCAGGCGGGTGCCGTTGGACTCCATCACCAGCATGTAGGGATTTTCGTCCACGAACTGCAAGCCCAGCTTGCCTTCGTAAAAGGCGCGGCTGCGCACCGCATCGGTGGTGGCGATAAACGCCACCAGGTCCGCGGATCGCAAGGGGAACTCCGGCGACGATGGCTGCATCTGAGGCTCCTTTCCGGTTGATCGCTGCTCTAGTCTCAATTAGACTAGTGGAGCCCGGCGAGGCCGTCAAGCCCACACCTGTTGCGGATTGCGGGAGGTGGTGAGCAACGGCGGTGGGTGAGAATTGACGCGAGCGGAACCAGCGGGGAACGATTAGAGATGACGCCGCCGCGCAACAAGGCCGCCGACCAGCTGACGCCAGCCGACCTGCTGGTCTTGGCGATGCTCGCCGAAAGGCCGACGCACGGCTATGACCTGGTGGCGGCGCTGGATCGGCGCGACGCCGGCGACAACGCCACCGTGTCGAAGGCGCAGATCTACTACTCGCTCAAGAAGCTGCAGCGCCTGGGCCTGATCCTTGCCGCCAGGGACGACGGCTCGCCCGCCGGGCCGGAGCGCGAACCCTACCGCCTTGCCGCCGCCGGCCGCCGCGCCATGAGCGCCGCGCTGTCGCGGCCGGAATGGGCCCGCCAGCGCCCGCCCATCCCCTTCCACACCTGGCTGGCCCTGGTCGGCCAGGGCGAGCCCGCCGACCGCTCCGCCGTCCTCAAGGCCCGCCGCGACTTCCTGGACGAAGAGATCGCAAAGGAGAGCCGCGCCCTGGCCGCCCTGCGCGCCGACCCCGATCCGACCAAGGCCGTCACCCAGGCCCTGGTCTCCCACACCATCGAGGTCTACCGCCTGGAACGCCAGCTGCTGGACGCCGTCGAAGGAATGCTGCGCACCCCCGAGCCTCAACCGTGAGCGGGCAGCCCCACGGCATCGGGTTGCACAAGCGAGGATATCCTTGACGGGGGCGCACTCGGGGAGTTGGAATTGGTCCAAATGCCACGCAAGCTCTCGTCTTCGAGGAGCGCGAGCGTTTTGCGGTAATCCCTGGCCTCGGCAATCCGCGTCACCTCGATATCAGCAGGTGGCAATTCTGTCGCCGCAAGGATCTCATCCAAGGTAACGCGAAAAAATTCCCTGCGTTCGTTGATTCGGTTCATGCGCCGATAGTGGAAGATGCGGTGAAGCTTGCACTCAAGGGCGGGAGCATCCTCCGACCGGATCATAGCGTGCACGTCGAAATCGAATGGCACAGCGGCGCCGCTTAGCTCTCGCACCCGCTCTTGGGGGTCGAGCCTGCGTGTCATGCCGATCTTGAACACGTTCTCACCAAACGATCCAATGTTAGAGATGATATAGACGTTTCCTGAACGGGTCAGCTGTGCTTGTGAGATGGCGCGCTCCTTGGCAGCGCGAGCGTCGGCGAGCTTTTGCTGCAGCTCGGCGATCTGTGCATTCATCTCTTCTCGCTTGGCCCCCTCTGTCCGTTCGATCTCTCCGCGTGCGCGGGCGAGCGCCTGCTCGTAGCGTGTCTCTTCCCGTTCGGCCTCAATCCGGGCCTTTTCCATCTCCCTTTGGGCGATCTCTTCTTCCCGAATTTGCTCGCGCAGGCGGCGCTGTTCCTCTTTCTCCTCTTGCACCTTCTCCTGATACTCGTGAGCCAGGTGTAACTCTTCCAGCTTTAGGGCTTGGAACGCTGATGAGATTTGGCACTTCTGCACCTCGGCAAGACTATTGATCTTCTCTAGCGCTTTCTGGATGCGCGCTTCCATGACGCCCACATTATTGAATTTCACTTTGGCGACAGCGGCATCGCACTCGCCATTGAAAGCCCGCAGCATCAGGTTAAGCGTCTGGGAGATCTGTTTTCTACCTTCTACTTTGCTGCCATTTACCGTCCACGCAATGCCGCATGTCGCCGCCGTTTTCGACTTGATCATCTCCTTCTGTGCATCGCGAATCCGCTCCAACTCTGCCTGATAGTGGGCAGAGTCAACAAATTGATAACGCGGTTTGTAGAAACCAAAAGATTGCAGCGTGGATTCTTCGTCGAGCGACTGAAGCTCCCTGCGGAGCATAGCTATTTGCGACTGGACGTCCGTCAATTCAGCAGTTGCCGACGATCGCAACGCCTGGAGCTTTTCTGTCTCCTGCCTTTGCAGCGCCTTTTCCCGCTCGCCGGATGCAATCGCTTCGTCCCGATCCCGCTGCAAGCTGATGAGGATCCGCGATCGCTCGGCATCGGCATCGATTACACCTTTAAAGCGCTCGGCAAGGGCGTCTTGAGAGGCTTTCAGGGCGTCTCTTTCGGCCGACAAAGCACCAAACCGTCGTGAGAGGAGTGCGATGATGAGAATTGCAATTGCGAGCAGAATTATGGAGATGATCAGCGGATACATATGCAGATCCTCATAGGTGAAATTTTCGCCTTACCGCAGACACATACAGTACGACCTATGGATTTTGAGCAAGTATAGCCTCAGCTCAATCCAGTCGTCAACGGTGGGGGTTTGACTCGACTGGCGGCATACTGGTAGAAACCGCGCGCCCGCGGTGTGGCGCTTTTTCTTTTGGGAGGATGAGGGATGCCTTTGATGCCGACGAATTTTGGGTTGCTGGAGAGCCCTTACTGCGACTATGAGCGCAGCCGGGTGGTGGTGCTGCCGGTGCCGTTTGAGCGCACGACGAGCTATGGGAAGGGGACTTCGCTGGGGCCGGCGGGGATCATCCGGGCTTCGCAGAGCATGGAGCTGTACGACGAGGAGCTGGAGGCCGAGCCGTTTGGGCAGGGGATCGCGACGCTGGCTCCGTTCCTGCCCGAGGCGTTCGACATGGCGGCGGCGCTGGGCGAGATCGAGGCGGAGGCGGGCAGGCATTTCGCGCAGGGGAAGTTTGTGGTGACGCTGGGCGGCGAGCACAGCCTGACGCTGGCGCCGGCGCGCGCCGCGCGGACGACGCACGGCGCGATCGGCGTGCTGCAGTTTGACGCCCACGCCGATCTGCGCGAGGAGTACGAGGGGACGCCCTACAGCCATGCCAGCGTCATGAAGCGCATCCTGGACGACGGCTTCCCCACCGCCGCGATCGGCATCCGGTCGCTGTCGGCTCCCGAGGCCGCCCTGGTCCGCCACCGGCAGCTGCCGATCGTCTGGGGGCACGAGCTGGACCAGGCGGCCGAAGCGCTGCCGCAGCTGCTGACCGCTTTGCCCGAAAAGATCTACCTGACGTTCGACATCGACTTCTTCGATCCTGCCCTGGTGCCCGCCACCGGCACCCCCGAGCCCGGCGGCGGCTGGTGGTACCCCACGCTGGCCCTGCTGCGCGCGGTGTTCAGCACCAAGACGGTGGTGGGCATGGATCTGGTGGAGCTGGCCCCCGTCCACCACCACCCGGCCAGCGACTTCCTGGCCGCCAAGCTGATCTACAAGTGCCTGGGCTACCTGCAGGAGGTCGAGTCCGGCCACGTCCTGCATTGACGCCGGCGGCGCGCGGCGGGGCGGCGCGCCAGGGCGCGACCGCGGCCGTGCCCAGGAGGGCCTCGCCGCCGGCCGGCGGCTACTTGCCGAGCAGGTGCAGGACGCCGGTCGAGAGGGCGGGGATGTAGGTGATGGCGAGGACGCCGGCGCCCAGGATCGCCAGGAACGGCAGGACGTGGCGGTAGAGCTGCGGCAGCGGTTTGCCGAAGCGCGACGAGGACAGGAACAGGTTGAGGCCGACCGGCGGGAAGAGGAAGCCCAGCTCCAGGTTGGCGAGAAAGATCACGCCCAGGTGCACCGGGTCGACGCCGAAGGCGGCGCCGGTGGGGGCGATGAGCGGTGCCAGGACGATGATCGCCGAGTAGATCTCGAGCACGCTCCCCAGGACCAGCAGCAGCACGTTCAAGGCCAGCAGGAAGACCAGCTGCGAGTGGATGTGCAGCTTGACCCAGGCGAGCAGCTGGTCGGGGATCTGGGCTTCGACCAGGTAGCCGGTGAGGCCCATCGCGATGCTCAGCAGGATGAGCACCGCCCCCATCAGCGCCGAGGCGCGCAGCAGCACGCCGGGCAGCTGGCGGCCGATGGAAATGTCGCGGTGGATGAAGCATTCGACGATGACGGCGTAGGCGACGGCCGCCGCCGCGGTTTCCACCATCGAGGCGACGCCGCTGCCGAAGAGCGCGATGACGAAGACCGGCAGCCCCAGCTCCCACTTGGCGACCCAGCCGGCACGGGCCAGCTCGCGCCACGAGAAGCGCTGCACGGTGCGGGCGCGCGCCGCCCAGCCGGTGCGGATGCCGTAGGCGGCGACCAGCAGCACCAGCAGCAAGCCGGGCACCAGGCCGGCCAGGTAGAGCGACTCGGCCGGCACGCTGCCGCCCTGGCCGTTGCTGGCGACGACGCTGTACAGGATGACCGGCAGGCTGGGAGGGAACAGCAGCCCCAGGCTGCCCGCCGCGGTGACCAGGCCGAGCGAGAAGCCTTCGGGATAGCCGTCTTCCTTGAGGATCGGATAGACCAGGCCGCCCAGGGCGATGATGGTGACGCCCGAGCCGCCGGTGAAGGTGGTGAAGACCGCGCACACCGCCGCCACCATGACCGCGATGCCGCCCGGCATCCAGCCGAACAGGGCGCGGAAGAAACGCACCAGGCGCGAGGAGGCGCCGCTTTCGGCCAATACGTAGCCCGCCGCCGTGAGCAGCGGGATCGCCGGCAGGGTCGGCGAGGCGATCAGCCGGTAGACCTCCGCCGACACCGCCGCCACCGGCGTGCCGTCGGAGAAGAAGAGCAGCAGCGCCAGGCCGCCCATGGCGACGAAGACCGGCGCGCCGACCAGCGCCGCGGCGACGACCACCAGGGCGAGCGGCCAGAGCACGGCGCCGGCGTGCGCCGGAAAGAGCCCCAAGGCGAAGGCGGCGGCGATCGCCGCCAGCGACGCCAGGCGCCCGCGCCAGCGGTCGGCGCCCTGGCCGGCGCTCCAGGCAAAGCGCAGCGCCATGAGCGCCAGGGTCACCGGCATGACGCATTCGCTGACCCACTCCGGCAGGCCTCCCGGCAGGATCTTGCCCTCCTGCCGGTTGGTGGCGACCAGCATGGCGCTGGCGTAGGCCAGGATCGCGACCACCGCCGCCGCCACCGCGAACGCCGCGACGTGCGCGACGCGCCGGGCCAGGCCGCTGCCCAGCAGCTCGGCGGACGACAGCGTCAGGTGCTTGTGCCAGCGCGTCGCCGCCAGACCGCCGACGAAGGCGAGCCACAGGGTCAGCTGTTGGACGTAGAGCTCCGAGCCGGGGATGTGCAGGCCGCCCAGCGGCCGGCCCAGCGCGCCGATCAGCGGCAGCAGGGTGGCGAGCCCCAAGGCCGCCACCAGCACCCACTCTTCGACCCGTTGCAGCACGCCGCCGCCGCCGGTTTCGGGCTCGCCGCCTGGAGCACCCTGGCCCGCCGCGAAACCGGGTGCGACGGTCGCGACCGGGGCGGCCACCGCCGGCCCGGCGACGGGCAGGAACGGCTCGCCGCGGCCCTGCTCGCGTTCGGCGGTCAATGCGCCGCGCCGCCGGCGCGCTTGCGGTATTCGTCGCGGTAGCGCAGCGCCTCGTCGAAGGCGTCGGCGGGCACGATCGGGCCGCGGACGTGGGGGTAGACGCTTTCGGCGGCCTGGCGCCACAGGTCACGGCCGTGCGCGTCGACCGGCACCACGGTCAGGCCGCGCTGCTTCATCGCCGCGACGTCGCGGTCGCCGCTCTGGCGGACCTCGGTGCGCAGCCGGCGGCCGGCGTCGCGCATGGCCTCGATCAGGGCGGGGCGGATGTCGGCCGGGATCTTGTCCCAGGTCGCCTTGGCGATCACCGTGCCGCCCAGCAGCAGCTCCCAATTGAGATCGGTCATGAACTTGGCGTGGGTGTAGTACTGGGTGAGGACCGCCACCTGCGGCGGCACCTGGATGGCGGTGATCAGGCCGGTCTGCAACCCCGTCGAGATCTCGGTCGCGGGCAGCGGCACCGGGTGGAAGCCGGCGGCCTTGTAGATCTCTTCGCCCTGCGGATCGCCGGCGGTGGTCATCAGCTTGAGCGACTTGAGGTCGTCGGGCGTCGCCACCGGCTTCTGGGTGAAGAAGTGGTTCCAGCCGCCGTCCACCCAATTGAGCGTGACGAAGCCCTTGGCCTCCAGCTTGGCTTCCAGGCCGGGGCGCACCTTGTCGAGGACCGCGTCGACCTCGTCGTAGGAGTTGTACATCATCGGCACGCCCAGGGCGTAGACGGCGCGGTCGATCTCGGCGATGCCCACTTCGGTGAGCAGGCCGGCGTTGAGCGTGCCCAGGCGGATCTTGCGCACCACGTCGGCGTCGTCGCCGGCGACGCCGCCGGGATAGAGGCGGATGATGACGCGGCCGCCCGAGATCGTCTTCCACTTGTCGGCGGTCTCCTTGAGCACCTGGTACCAGGAGGACCCGTCCGGCACCAGCGTCGCCATCTTGACCACCACCTGCTGGGCATGGGCGGCGGGCGCGCTTATCAGGCCGAGCGCGACGACTGCCGCCATCGCCGCCATCGCTGCTCGGTGCAGAGCGATTCGTTTCATCTCCGTTCTCCTTCTCCCCTCACTCGATGAAAAGCTCGTCCGTGCGGCCGAGCAGCCAGCGCGCGCGGCGTTGCGCCAGGATGTTGGCCAGCCGCACCGCCGGCACCTGGTCGGGATCGATCGCCAGGGCGCGGTCCAGCAGCTGCTTGAACTCGGCTTTATCCTGGCGCGCCACCGAGACGGTTTCGGCGAAGCTCACCAGCGGCGCCGCGCGGTGCCCGCCGGACAGCGCCAGGGCGCGCTCCAGGTGGCGTCGCGCCGCGTCGAGCGAGCCGCCGACGCTCGACCGGCCGCCTTCGTAGGCGATGAAGAAATCGTGGATGGCGCCCATCTCGAACGATTCGTCGAGCGCCAGCGCCCGCCGCATGAGCGCTTCGGCGCGCGTCTGGTCGGCGGACAGGTCGGCGTTGTCCTTGGAGATCGCGATGGCGCTCCCCCACGCGGCGGCGGTCCAGTAGAGCAGCGGCACGTCTTGCTTGCCGGCGCCGTCCAGGGCGTGATCGGGGTCGTTGCGCAGCCGCTCGCGGACGCCGGGAAGGTCCACCTCCAGGCCGCGGAAGCCGTAGCCGAGTGCCCGCAGGTACAGGTTGCGGGCGCGGGAGCGCAGCTCGGTCGCCCTGGCCAGGTCCTTGGCCTCGGCGAAGTCGGCTTCCTGCTGCAGGGCGCCGTAGGCATATTCGGTGTAGCCGCTGGCCGCCGCCAGCAGCAGGCCGCGGTTGGCCGGCGACTGCTCGAGCAGCGCTTCGATGGTCTTGAGGCCGAAGGGGACCGCCTGCCAGACCAGCTCGGGGTCGTTGTCGGTGGCGTAGACCGAGCTGCCTTCCGCCAGCGAGTTGCCCACTGTGTTGACGGCGATCTTCTTGAGCGAGCAGCTGCCGCCGCCCAGCGCCAGGGCGAACAGCGCGCCCAGGGCGGCGATGCGGCGCAACGTGCGGCCGGCGCCGGCGGCAGCGGTGTCAACCGGAGCGGCGATGGCCGCAGTCGTGGCAGTCGTGGCGTTGGTGGCGGCGTTGGTGGCGGTCACGGCGACGGTCCCCTTGGAAGCGCTAGAAAAGCTGCGGCTCGGACTGCCCCAACAGGCGCCGGGCGAGGTGGCGGCCGGTGGCAAAGCCGAGCGACATCCCATGGCCGTTCAAACCCGCTGCATAGATCGCGCCTGGCACCCCCGGCACTTCGCCGACGCGCGGCAGGCCATCGGCGGTGACGGCCATCGTGCCGCCCCAGCGCGCCGCCACCGGCAGGTGGGCGAAACGCGGGAAGGCTTCGGCGCGGAACCGTTCGAGCGCCCCCTGCACCGTCGCGGTGGGCGCCTCGGCGTAGCCGACCTCCAGGTCGCGCGCCGCCCAGCGGCAGCCGCCCAGCAGGAAGGTGCCGTCGGCCAGCTGGCGCGCGTATTCGTAGCCGTCGTTGATGTACCAGACGCCGTGCAGATCGCGCGGCGCCCCCGGCACGGTAGCCAGGATCTGGCCGCGCACCGGCCGCACCTCCCCCGCCAGGTGCGGCAGGAGCGCCGGGCTGTAGGCGTTGAGCGCCAGCACCACCTGCTCCGCCCGCACCACGCCCGCCGCGGTGCGCAGCTCCACCCCGCCGCCGGTGCCGCTGCTGGCGCCACCGCCATCGCCGTCGCCGGCGGCGGCGATGCCAAGCACCTGGCAGCCGCTGCGCACTTCGCAATCCGCCTCCGCCAGCAGCCGGGCGAGCCCGCGGCAGAGCGCGACGGGATCGAGGCCGCCGTCCTGCGGCTGGAAGATCGCGCCGCCCAGCCGGTCGCTGCCGCTGGCGCGCCGCACCTGCGGCGCCTCGCGCCATTCGACGTCGAAGCCCAGCGCCGCCAGCCGCTGGGCGCTCTGGCGCAGCTCGGCCTCCTGGTCGGTGCCGGCGAGCGCCGCCAGCCAGCTGCCCTCCTGCTGGAAATCGCATTCGACCCGCCGCGCGTCGAGGATCTCCGCGCGCAGCAGCTCGCGGTTGACGCGCGACACCTCCCAGAAACGGTGCGCCGCCGCCTCCCCCACCTCGACTGCCATCCGCGCGTAAGGTTCGGCGGTGCCGGTGAGCAGGAAGCCGGCGTTGCGCCCCGAAGCGTGCGCCGCCACCTGGTCCGCCTCCAGCAGCAGCGGCCGCTTGCCGGCGCGGGTGAGCCACCAGGCGGTCGCCAGGCCGACGATGCCGCCGCCGACGACCGCCAGCTCCACCTGCTCCACCCGGCCGCCGCCGCGGGAGAGCCACAGCGACGGCAGCGCCTCAGCCCGCAAGGACGCTGCCTCCATTCACGTTGAGGATCTCGCCGGTGACGTGGCGCGCCAGCTGCGAGGCGAGGAACAGCACCGGCCCGGCGATCTCTTCGGCCGTGGCGACGCGGCCGAGCGGGATGGTCGCCGCCACCTGCCGCCCTGCCGCGCCGTCCAGCGCCGCCTCGGTCATTTCTGTCGCCACCCATCCCGGCGCCACCGAGTTGACGCGCACCCGCGGCGCCAGCTCAAGGGCCCACGACTTGGTGGCCGAAATCAGCGCTCCCTTGCTGGCCGAATAGGGGCTGTAGAGCGCTTCGCCGCGCTGGCCGGAGGTCGAGGTGATGTTGATGATGCTGCCGTCGTCGGACGCCGCCAGCAGCGGCGCGAGCGCCGTCACGCACAGGAACGGCCCCACCACGTTGACCGCCAGCGTGTCGTCCAGGGCGGCGGCGTCGAAGCGCGCGAGCGGGTTTTCCACCCACACCCCGGCGTTGTTGACCAGGGTGTCGAGCGCCCCCCACTCGCTCTTCACCGCGTCGGCGAGCGCGCCGATGGAAGCCGCGTCGCGCAGGTCGCAGTGCCGAGCCAGGTGCGGCGCCGGGGCCGGCGAAAGCGCGCGCAGCTCGCTCAGCAGTGTCATGGCCGCCTGCTCGCGCGCCTGGTACTGGACCAGGACGGCGGCGCCGGCGCGCGCGAACAGCCGGCAGCAGGCGGCGCCGATGCCGCGGCTGCCGCCGGTGACCAGCACGCGCCGGCCCGCGAGGTCGATCACTGGACCGACTCGACCAGCATGGCGATGCCCTGGCCGCCGCCGATGCAGGCCGACGCGACGCCCACGCCGCCGCCGCGCCGCCCCAGCTCCTTGAGCAGCGTGATCAGCAGGCGGGTGCCCGACGCGGCCAGCGGATGGCCGAGCGCGATGGCGCCGCCGTTGACGTTGAGCTTGTCGACGTCCAGGCCCAGCTCGCGCACCACCGCCAGGATCTGGCCGGCGAACGCTTCGTTGATCTCCAGCAGGTCGAGGTCGCTCAACTGCATGCCGGTCTTCTGCAGCACGGCGCGGATGGCCGGCGCCGGGCCGATGCCCATGCGCGACGGCTCGACGCCGACGACCGACCAGCCGAGGATGCGGCCGATCGGCTTCCAGCCGCGCTCCTTGGCGCGCTCGGCGGTGGTCAGCAGCATCATCGCCGCGCCGTCGACGATCCCCGAGGCGTTGCCGGCGGTGACGAAGCCGTCCTTGTCGAAGGCCGGCGGCAGGCCCGCCAGCTCTTCCATCGTGCTTTCAGGGCGCATGTGGTCGTCGCGCTCGATCTTTTTGGCCTTCTTGCCCTTGCCCACTTCGACCGGCACCACCTCTTCCGACATCTTGCCGCTGTCCCAGGCGGCGCCGGCGCGGCGCTGCGACAGCAGGGCGAACTCATCCTGGTCGGCGCGGCTGATGCCGTAGTCCTTGGACAGGTTGTTGCTGGTCTGCGCCATGTAGTAGCCGCAGTAGGAATCGAACAGCGCCACCATCAGCAGGTCTTCCAGCTTCCCCTGGCCGAGCTTGAAGCCGCGCCGCGCGCCCCAGATGACGTGCGGCGTCTGCGACATGTTTTCCATGCCGCCGACCAGGCAGGTGGTGGCGTCGCCGGTCAGCACCATCTGCGCGCCCGAGATCACCGACTGGATGCCGGAGCCGCACAGCCGGTTGATGGTGAGCGCCGGCACCTCCTTGGGCAGGCCGGCCTTGAGCGCCACGTGGCGCGCCCCGTAGATGGCGTCCGGCGAGGTCTGCAGGGCGTTGCCGACCACCGTGTGGTCGATCTCCTTGCCATCGACGCCCAGGCGGTCGAGCAGCGCGCGGGCGGCGTGGGCCGCCAGGTCGATCGCCGACAGGTCGGCGAAGACGCCGTTGTATTCGGCCATCGGGGTGCGCACCCCGTCGACCAGGACCAGATCACGAATATTCATCAGGTGGAGCCTCCATCGCGCCAGGCAGGGTCAGGCAGGTCGAAGGCGCGCGTCGCAGCCGCATGAAAGCGCCTCCGCCAGCGGTTCAAATTGATCGCCGGATCGAGCCGGTGGGCCAGCAGAACGAACACCCGCGACCGCGCCGGGTCGATCCACAGGCTGCCACCCGCAAATCCGCTATGTCCAAAGGAGTCCGCCGACAGCGCCGGGCCTCCCCCTCCACGGTGGCGTCGCCGCCACCATCCCAGGGCGAAAGGTCCGCCCCCGGCCAGGGCCGCGGCGACCATCCCCCTGTCCAACAACCGGCGCGGCGCCAGCCATTCCGCCCCCAGCCGCCACAGGTCGGCCGCCGGCCCGAACAGCCCGCAATGCCCGCACAGCACGGCGCCAGCCGCTCCCCCGCGTTCCCCGCCCGGCGCGGCGGCCCCGGCTACTCCGCCGGCGCTGCCGGCGAGCGCCAGCCGGGTCAGGAAGCGGGCGTTGCCGTCCTGCGGCCAGCCGACCTGCGGCGGCGGCAGTGCCGCGATGGTCAGCCCCGCCCGCGCCGCCAGCTCCACCTCCCGTCCCGTCCCCATCCGCGACTCCGCCACCGGCAGACCCGTCGCCGGCGACGCTCCGGTGGTGGCGGCGATCCCCAGCGGCGCCAGCACGCGCTCGGCGACCAGCTGCGCCAGCGGCCGGCCCAGCGCCCGCTCGGCGGCCCATCCCCACAGCAGGTAGTCAAGGTCGCTGTAGGTGCCGGCGCGCCCGCCCAGCAAGGCGCCGGAGCGCAGCAGCGCCTGGGCCGCGTCCAGCGAACCGCAGCGCGCATAGAGCGGCGTCCAGGCCTGGAGCCCTGCCCGGTGCCGCAGCAGCGCCGCGAGCGGCTGCGCCGCAAGGTCCGGCGCGGTGCCGGGCAACACCGCGCCCAGCGGCGTCGCCAGCGGCAGGTCGCCCGCGCGGTCCAACCCCAGCGCCAGCGTCGCCACGAACGGCTTGCTCAACGAACCGTAGTCGAAGCAGGTGCCGGCATCCGCCCGCCGCCCCGCCATCCCCTGGCGCGCCCACCCCGCCGCCCGGCTCCATAGGACGTCCCGCGGGCCGCCGACCAACGCCACGACCGCCGATGCGGCCCCCTCCGCGACCAGCGCATCGACGAAACGCTCGAGCGCGGTCAGGGGGGAGCGCATCCGGCGGCCGATCCTATCAAACGGCGGCGGGCGCCGCCGCCCGCCGCGGCCTGCTCGCTGGATCTATAACGGGTGGAGACTTGCCGGTGAGCAGGACCGGGATGAGGTCACCGGGCAGACTCTGCATCTCAATGGCATTGCGACCCGCTAAAAACGCAGCGGGGATCTGGAGGCCGGCACCGAGGGCGGTATAAAAGCCCACCGAAAAGTTGATCGCGGTGCGGTCACTGATTGAACTTTTCATCCCGACGACGTAGGGGACGCGCTCGGCGATCGCCATCGCCTGAGCCTCCGAGTGACAGGAGTTGAGCACAACACAGCGCACCGCATCCGCGACCAGGTCAAAAAGGTGGACGAGGGCTGTCGTCGACACGAGCTGTGAGTCGCCCTGGTCGTTCTCGAGGACCAAACCGCTGGCACCCGTTCCGTGTCCGCAAAAGTGGACAATCTGTGGCCTGAGCTCCAGGATTGCCCGCTGCAAATCGAGAGGGCGCAGCGCGACGCGCTGCTCGAGGCTGAAAAGGTCCCGATACCTGGCGCGTCGGAAGCTGTCATCGATTTCCCGCATCTCTGCGTTCAGGCGCAGGCGCGTCTGATCGGACGGATCGGCCACCAGCAAGAGGATCTTGGCGACTCCGGAAACATCGCCAGACAAGGAGATCTGCTTGGCGATCGGTGTCCATGGCTGTGGCATCGCCACCTTCGCGTCGGACCTTTCCAGCTGGGCGCCGCTCGGCCCGGTGGGCAGCTTGGGAAGGTCGCTCGCGAACAGGTCTCTTGGCGTCACAGGCAAGTCTGGTTCATCGCCTGACCTGCCGCCCTGGGGGAGCGCACCGGCCACCGCGGCCGTGGCTGTCACGACATCAGCGCCTGGATTGGCGAGCAGCTCCACAGCGATGGGTCGCAACGGAGCGCTGGCCGAGGGTGTCGCATACAACAGCGGCGCCTCTGTTTCAGTGCTGCCCGTTGCCAACTCCAAGGCCTTGCGAGCCGCAGCGACGCTCTGGCCGACCGTGGCACCGCCAACCAGCGAGGCATAGAGCTGCCGCTGCCAGGCGGCGCCGCCACCACCGGTCAGCCGGCGCCGCAGAGTGACCACCGACTCCAGGCCGCCACGGATAAGCGCCCGCGCGGTCAGGGCAAACGGGTTTACCTCGGAGCTTGTTTCGCCTGGTTCAAGCACTGCCAGCCGCAGCTGGTGATGGCCGGCGAGGCGACCAGCCATGAAGTCCGCGGTGACCATGCGAGGGTCTCCGCTTTCGCCTTCGACCAGCAGGCTGCCGATGCCTGAGCGTGCGTCGGAATGACCGCAACCTACGAAATGAAGGACCTGGAACGATTTCTGAGCGAGAGCCTGGGCAAGGTCAGGCATCCGGGCCGCCGGCAGGCGGGTGATCGAAAGCGTACCCGCGGCACGGAATTCCTGGAGCGCCGCCTGCAAGCCGTACCACGCGCGGTCGACCTCAACCCTGCGGTCCGGGAGACTGGGTAGGACTGCCAGGATCTCCAACGGACAGCCGAGGGCCTGCATAGAGCGGGGCTCCGTGGCGATGCTGCGAACGACGTCGATCCCAGCGAGGGGCGGGCCTTCGCTCAGCGCCTCCCATGGGATGTTCTCCAGCTCCGCCGCCGCTTCCAGGTCGACCCACAGACGCATGCACTTCCCGGCGGAGCTGGCCGCGGTCCTGGCGGTTTCAAGCCTGGCCAGGGTTTCACCACGAAAAACGGTCGAGAAAAGCAGCCCGGCGCCGGCCAGGGTCGCTTCTGGCCGGCCGCCGTCGGAGACCTTCGGCAGAAGGTCCAGGAGGTCCGCGGCAGAGAGACACGCGATGAGCGCGCCGCCGACGTCGCGCACCTGATATTGGCCGGGAGCGCTGCGGAAGCGCAATGTCAGCTCTCCGGCCGTCTGTTGCACGCCGACGCTCAACCCTGTTGCGTCCATGGTGGCGAAGGCTCAGGAAGGCGCCACGGCCGACGCGTCGACCAGATGGCCGCAGCAGGTGCAAAAGCGCTCGTCACCGACGGGCAAACGGCATCCGCAGCGCGGGCAGAAGCGCGCCGCCTCGTCACCCTTCGACCTGACGGTGCGAGCGGTCAGAATGCGATCGTACTGGCCGCTGCTGGTCCAGCGATCGAATTCAGCGGCCCGCATCACGGTCCAGGGGTGGCTCTCTCCCATAATACTGAGAATCTTCGCGACGCGGTCCAGTGGATTGGCGTCGAAGCCCTTGAACGCCCGTGCCTGGGCGATGAAGTCTTCGGCGTTGAAGCTGGAGCGATACTTATGCGGCAGTCCAGCCATTTTGATCATGGCGCTGATTGCCGCATCGCGGTTCTGGCAAGCCAGCAGTCCCGCGCGATCGGCCGTCAGCTCGGACATCCGCTTCCAATTGAGCAATGCCACTTCGAGCGCGGTCGACAGCCACGGTACTCCCGGCAGGACGCCAAGGGCATCTCCCAGGAAGGGCAGCACGGACCCCATCTGGTGGTAGAGGACGTGTCCGCTCTTGATGTGCCCGAGCTCGTGGCCGATCACGAAGAACAGCTCTTCTTCGCTGAGGCAATCGATGCAGGCGGCGTTGAGCACCAGAATTGGCTTCTCGACACCAGCTGTAAACGCATTGATGCCGCGCCCTTCCTGCAGGTAGATGTCGGGCAAGGTCGCCAGGTCGAGAATCCCTGCAGCTTCCGCCACCAGGGTGTGGATGTCCGGCAGATTGTCGGCAGTTACCTGCAAATTGCTGCCGGTGTACTGAATCTTGAGGAAGCGCTCAAAGCCATATTGATTAAAGGCACGCACCACCACCTCCAACCCTGGAGTGCCGCGCAGGCTTTCGAGCGCATGTCCGTCGAAAGGATGTTCATAGGCTTGTGCCTGTAGCCCTGCCAAAATCGCCCTTGCCATCATTGTCCTCCAGCTAAGGCGCTGTCAATAAACAAATTTGACACTTGAGAGATTTTGATGTAGAACATTGTGGAGATGTCTGATCTCCGCGCGCTGCAACAGAAGGTGGATTTGCTTTGGCCTCACCTGGACGAGCGGGCACGGCGTTTGTTCGCAGCGAGCGAGGCTCGCCAGCTTGGCCACGGTGGCGTCTCGACAGTCAGTCGGGCCTGTGGCTTGTCGCGGGTCACGATTACGAAAGGCCTGAAGGAACTTGAAGGTTCCCCTCTTGCTGCGGGCCGAGTTCGGCGCGAGGGTGGCGGACGACCGGCGCTTGAGGTGCTCGATCCCGACCTGCCGAAGAGGTTGGAGGCTCTCGTTGAGCCCTTGACGAGCGGCGACCCCGAATCGCCTCTGCGCTGGACGAGCAAGAGCACGCGCGTCCTGGCCGCAGAGTTGGCAGCCGAGCACCATCCGGTCAGCCATGAGAAGGTGGCTCAGTTGCTGCGGCAGATGGACTACAGCCTGCAGGGCAACCGGAAGGCCGATGAGGGAAGCGACCATCCGGACCGCGATGCTCAGTTCCAATACATCAACGCACAGGTGAGCAAGGCGCTGGCCGCGAAGCGACCTGTCATATCGGTCGACACGAAGAAGAAGGAGATCCTCGGCAACTATTTAAACAAGGGCCAGCAGTGGCGAAAAGCGAAGTCTCCGCAACGAGTGAATGTCCACGACTTTCCCAGTCCAACGGTGCCGCGAGCCTACCCGTATGGAATCTACGACCTTGGCCGAAACACCGGGTTTGTGAACGTCGGCACAGATCATGACACCGGCGCCTTCGCGGTCGCGTCGATTCGGGGATGGTGGCGCGCCGAGGGGCGGCGGCTATATCCGAAGGCCCAAACTCTCTTGATTACCGCGGACGGTGGCGGCAGCAATGGCTATCGTCTTCGTCAGTGGAAAATGGAACTCCAGGCGCTGGCGGACGGGGCAGCGCTCTCCATCATGGTCTGTCACTTCCCTCCGGGGACCAGCAAGTGGAACAAGGTGGAGCACCGACTTTTCTCCTTCATCTCGTCGAACTGGCGCGGAGAGCCGCTTCGCGACTACGAGACCATTGTCCGCCTGATCGCCAAGACCACCACTGCCAAGGGCCTCAAGGTGAAGTGCCGGCTAGACCGTCGCTCGTACCCTGTCGGGCGAAAGGTATCCGACCAGGAGATCGCTACCCTCAACCTTAAGCCTCACTCATTCCACGGCGAATGGAACTATCTCATCCGATCTCACGATGGGGGATGTCCCACTTTCCGTTGAAAGTCGACGGCGAAGTTGGCGGTAGTTTCACGCAGTGAGCGTCTCCTGGTCAAGCTTTTCTGGGTAAGAAGGGGCAGACCGAGCGAGGGCGATGCTGAGAGCCGGCAGGTCGCGGTAGCCCTTGATGCGACGGAAGCGCTTCTCGGCTTCGAGGATCCCGGTGACCGCCCAGCGCAAGACCATCGTCCCTCCTCGCCAGCGCTTGACACGGCGAGCCAGGTGCTTCAGAGCACTGTTGAGATTCTCGATTGGATTGGTCGAGCGCAAACTGCGAGTGAGCGTCGCCGACATGCGCAGGCCGATGATTGTTAAGGTTTCATCGAGACCTTCCCGCAACGACGACGCTGCGCCTGGATGCGCCTCTTCCAGTTGCTCTGCCAAGCCCACGAGGCGCTTCCGGGCTTGCTCGACAGAGCCAGCGGCCCAAGCCTTCCGGATCACCGTTCGCACCCACGCGTGCTTACTATCAGGTAAATGATCGATCACGTTGCGCATCTTGTGGATCTGGCAGCGTTGGATCAATGCCCAGCCCGCAAAAGTCTTTCTAATCGCGGCACGCACGCCCTTGCCGCCGTCCACAACGAACAGGCGCATCCGCTCTACCAGCAGGCCGCGCTCGATCAAGTTGCGCAGCAACGCCCGCCCTGCCTGCTCGCTCTCGCTGCTGCCTTCCACCACCCCCAGCACTCGCTTCGACCCATCCGCCTCGATGCCCATCGCCAACAGCAGCACATGGTCGCCAAGCACCGTGCCGTCGATCATGAGCACCGGGAAGTCCCTGCCTTCGAGGGACTCGGACAGCCGCTGGGTGATCTGCTGGCGGGTCCGCGCGACGAAGCGCCGGGACACGCTCGAACGGCTGACCGAGCACGAGTTCCGGCTCTCGGGCAGGGCCTCCAGGCTCCGGGCATACTTGCGCGTCGATACGCCCACGATCATCTGCTCGAGAGCTCGCTCGTCGAGAGGATCTTCCTGTCGCATCGCGACCCAACTCGGCAGCGCCAACTCCTCGCCCCCGACGGTGCGCACCCGCGGCCGGCCCAGCTGCACCTTGCGGCCGCCGAGGACCACGCGACCCTGCTCATGTCCGTAGCGATACGCCGTGCGCTGCGCTCCCTGCCGGCTGCCGGCAGGACCCACCAGCGCCTCGCGGTCCTCCTCCAGCATCGCCTCGAACACCGCGAGCCCCGTCGCCATCACCAGCTCCCGTAGCGCCTCTCCGGCTCGCACCAGCACGCCCCCCACGCCTACTCGCCGACAGGCTCCCTCGTGCCCAGCAGTTGCCTCTCTCCCTCTCGCCGTGGCACTCTTCTTCATGACGGTGACCCTCCTTTAGTTGGCACCCCCATGCTCTATGGGGGCGAGGATCGCCGTCAACTTTCAACGGATTCTGGGACAAGGCCCCACGATGTGTAAATGTTATTTGTTGACGACTCCTAAGCCCACAATGGAGCTACGCCCTTGGCGACACGAAAGGCGTTGACGACACTCCACAACCAGACTGCCAGATAGGAAACACCAGCCGTCACCGGTACTGCCCCCATGGCCGGAACGGTGAGGATCATCATCAACAAGCCCTTCTTGAAATCGTTGTTGTAAAACTGGCCCAGACCCGGAACCACTACAGAGAAAATGACCGCGGCAATGGGACTCTTGCTTTTTCCGGTAATCAGACCTGGCATCTTTGCCTGCAGCTGGAAACCGCAACCACGGCAGAAAACGGCACGGTCGTCATTGTGTGTCCCGCACTTTGTACAGACCATCGAGCACCTCCCATGTAGACGTTCAGGTTCAACTTGGTCTGACACCCTCCACGTCGCTTTGGGTGAGTCCAACCCGGCAGGAGCCGCGTTCGACTTCCTGGCAATTTGCGATATGCGCATTGGACTTGCTCAGCCGATCACTCCCATACTTGCGCAATCCGTGGCGAACGAAAGAGGAGGCGGCGAGTGCCCAGGAACCTGGTGGTGTGCTGTGACGGGACGGGTAACGAGTTCGGCGACGCCAATTCGAACGCCGAAACGATCTATAGCTTGCTGGTCCTGGACGACGGCCGGCAGGTGGCCTACTACCATCCGGGCGTCGGCACGATGGGGGCGCCCAACGCGCTGCTCAAGACCACCAAGTGGTTCACCCGCGTGCTCGGGCTGGGCTTCGGCTACGGCATCACCGCCGACATCGAAGACGCCTACGAATTTTTGATGGACACCTTCGAGCCGGAGGACCGCGTGTTCGTGTTCGGCTTCAGCCGCGGCGCCTACACCGCCCGCGCGCTGTGCTCGATGCTGCGAATGTATGGCCTGATCCGCCGCGGCGACCGCGCGCTGGTGCGCTATGCCTCGCGCATGCTGCGCCACGGCGGCGCCGACCGGTTCCGCCTGGCGGCGCAGTTCAAGGCAACCTTTTCGCGCCCTTGTAAACCTTATTTTGTCGGCGTCTGGGACACCGTTAAGTCGATCGGTTGGATCACCAACCCGGTGGACCTGCCCTATACCGGCACCAACAAGGATATTCAGTTCGCCCGCCACGCGGTGTCGATCGACGAGCGGCGCTGCTTTTATCGCACCAACCTGTGGCAGGCGGTGGCGGACCCCCGGCCCGGCCAGCCGCCGCCCCTCAAACAGGTCTGGTTCGCCGGCGTCCATTCCGACGTCGGCGGCTCCTATCCGGCGGCCGAAAACGGCCTTTCCAAGATCGCCCTGCGCTGGATGCTGGCCGAGGCCGCCGACGCCGGCCTGATCCTCGATCCGCAAAAAGCGTCGCGCGCCCTGCACACCGACGCCCACGACCAGACGTCCCCGGAGTTCATGATCCACCGCTCCCTCAAGCGTTGGTGGTGGTCGCTCGAGTACTTGCCCAAGCGCTCCAGGAAGGAGCAGCCGCAACCCGACGGCAGCTCCACCTGGATCACCCGCTGGGCGCTGCCGCGCGCCAAGCCGCGCACCATCGCTCCCGGCTCCCTGGTCCACCAGAGCGTCATGGACCGCATGCAACAGGTGCCGTCCTACCGGCCGATCAACCTGCCGCCGCCGCCGCAGTACACGGTCGTGGACGACCTGCCTGCGCCGTTTCCGAAGGTGCCCACGCCCTGAAGGTTGCCGTCCTGCCTTTGGCTCACTAGGGCACGCACTCGCCGAGAACGGTGGTGAGCGTGACGGAGCACCCGAGCAACGTGGCGCCCCCGCAGGACACCGTCAGGTTCATGGGAGTGGCGCCTTGATAGATGCCGGTGATGGTGTTGTTGCCGCTGGCCAGGGTCGTGGGCGCATGGGACACGAGCACTCCGGGAGATGCGGTCACGGTTGGAGTGCAGCCCGAAAGCGACCCCGACAGGTTCACCGTGGCGACAAAGGCATGGAAATCGGGCCCCGCTGTGCCCGGCGGCGGCCCGAGGCAGCATCCCGAGGTAACCGTTCCTGTCAGCGTGCATCCCAGAGGTTGTATATGTGTGGCGCAAGGACAACCCCTGGGGATCACCCCTCCCGGGGCGCTGATGGTACCGGCGACGTCCAGCCCGGTGGGGGTGGGCCCGATCGCGGTGGCTCTGGCGGTGGCGTTGGTATTGGTCGGGTTGATCGCCGAGCCCTCGTTGTGAACCTTGATGATCACGCAGTTCTCGCCCGCCACGAACGGGCCGCTTAAGACTTTCGTGTCGGGAGCGTTCGCCTCGAATGAATTAAGGGTCCCCGTGTACGCCGGCGTCGTGCTTGGATTCTCGGCCATCGCGAGGCTGTCGTTCAGGTAGACGAATTCCTGGTTGTCGGCCTGCATCTGCAGACTGACCGTCGCGCCGGCCGGTTTGTCTAGGCAAAAGCACGACTGGTAGAAGTAGTCGCCGCCGGGCTGGGCAGCGTTGGCTGCTGTATTGCTGATCCACTGGCTGCCGCCAATCGGCGGATTCCAGCCGCTGATCTTAGACACCGTGAAGGTGGGCAGGGTTGCGACGACCGCAGGAGGAACCGCGATCAGACTCCACAAGGGATCCTGCGCTCCAATCGCCAGCAGGCCTCCGGTCGCATTGGTACCGGTGTTCAGGGACAAGCTGGCGGCATCCCTGCAAATGAGGGCTGTCTGACCCGACAGGGACCATGGACACACCACGAGAAATAGCAACACGAAACCCATACGCTGGAGCTGCCGCGCCGCCAGGTGCATACTTGCTCCTTTTTTTGAGAAAGGTGATCAAATTTCAGTATGAACCTGGCGACTGGCTCCCGCAAGCCTACTCGCTCATGGCAAAATACAGAATTGACATTCCGGGCTCGCGCTTCAAGACTCTAAAATGAAGCTGGCACCGGCACCCAAAGGAGACGCACGATGGCTGAGCAACCAGGACCGTTTCTGAACCTGCCCTCGGAAGAGGAGCTGCGGCAGCGGGCGCACGCCGCCGGCGCAGCGCCGTCGCCCTACGACTTTGGCTTCGTCGGCGACATGTCGCGCCTGCTCGCGGCGCACCCGCGCATCGGTCCGGCGATGCAGCGCGCCTTTGCCGAGATCATGTTCGCGCCGGGCGCGCTCAGCCGCGCCGAGCGGGAGATGGTCGCGGCCGTCGCCTCGGCGGCCCAGGACTGCCAATACTGAACGGAGTCTCACGCAGAGTTTCTGCGTGTCGAAAACGGCGACCCCAGCCTGGTCGAGGCGATCAAGCGCCACCGGTGGCGCGACCTTCCCGGCCTCACGCCGCGCCAGCGCGCCCTCTGCACGGTGGCGGAAACCATGACCCTGCGCCCCCGGCAGATGACCGCCGCCGACTGGCAGCCGCTGCGCGACCTCGGCTTCTCCGACGAAGCGCTGCTCGAGTTGGGGCACCTGATCGCCATCTTCAACTACTTCCCGCGGATGGCCGACGGCTTCGGCCTGGTGGTGCACGAAAAGCTGCGCGAAGCGGCCGCCACCGGCGTCCCGCTACGTCGCCAGAGCTGAGACCCGCGGCGGCAGGCTGCTACCATGACCTGATGGATCTTGCCGCTTCGCTCTCCAGCCACGTGACGCGGGCAGTGCGCTATCGCGGCACGGCGTACTTTCATGCCGGCCGCGTGACCCTGCTCAAACGGGGCGCCGAGATGGTGACCGCGGCGGTCAGCGGCACCAAGCCGTACCACGTCGAGCTGACCCGCCGGGACCGGTCGCTGGCGGTGTCGTGCACCTGTCCGCACTTCGAGCGCGACCAGCAGGCGTGCAAACACATCTGGGCGACCCTCCTGGCCGCCAGCTCGCTGGGCCATCTGGTGCCGCCCTCGGGTGAGGCGCCGCGCTGGATCACGCCCGTCGCCACCGTCCCCACCTCCGGCAACGGCAGCGGCGATGCGCGCACTGCGGCCGCCGCGGCGGCGGCTCGCGACGGCTCGGCCCTGCCGCTCGCGGCGCGCGGCGGCGCGGCGGCATCCGCCCTGGCCGGCGCCGGCGGCGCCTTCGCTTCGCAGGCCTGGCGGCTGGCGGATCCCATGCCGCAGAGCCCGCCCGCGCCGCCGCCGCCGCCGACCTGGCGCAGCCACCTGGCGTCGCTGGACATCGCGGCGGTGCCGGCCGCCGGGCGCGGCAAGCGGATCGAAGAGGTGCAGTACGTGATCGACCGGGCGGCGTCGAGCCGCACCGGCGGCCTGGTCATCGAGCTGTTGGAGCGCGGCCGCCGGGCGAACGGCGAATGGGGCAAGGCGCGGTCGCTCAAGCTCGACCGCGGCGACATCGCCTCGCGCGTGCCGCTCGAGGTCGACCGCCAGATCCTTGCCCTGCTGGGCGGCGCCCGGTCGCACCCGTCCTTCTATGCCGGCTGGATGACCTACGCGGATGCGCTGCCGTCCCGCGCCGAAGCGCCCGAAATGCTGGGCCCGCTGCTGGCGCCGCTGCTGGCCGCGACCGGCCGCGCCAGCCTGCGCCCCGCTCCGGAAGCCCTGCCAGGACCGCCGCTCACCTGGGACGCGGGCGCCCCCTGGCAGCTGTGGCTGGCGGTGCGGCGCGGCCAGGACGGCAGCCAGTACCAGGTCGAGGGCAGCTGGCGGCGCGGCGACGAGCGCCTGGCGCTCGACCAGGTGGCCCTGACCCTGCGCTCCGGCATCCTGGTCACCGCCGACCGCATGGCGCGCCTGGACCACGGGGGGAGCTTTGCCTGGATCCCGCTGCTCAATCGCATCCACCGGCTGGAAGTGCCCGCCGCGGAGATCGAACAGCTGGCGGCACGGCTGCTTGCCGAGCACGACCTGCAGCGGCTCGATTTGCCCCCGGAGCTGCGCTGCGAAGAGGTGAGCGAAACGCCCACCCCGCGCCTGCTGCTGCACGCCCCCGGCTCCCCTGCCGAGCGCTGGCAGCGCGCCACGGCGATGCTGCGCTACAGCGCCGGCGACGTGGCGCCGGACGCCCCCGGCCAGCGCCTCTACCGGGCGGCGCCGGACCGCCGCCTGGTGCGGCGCGACCGCGAAGCCGAAGCGCGCGCCCAGCGCCGGCTGGCCGACGGCGGCTTCCAGCCTGCCGGCGACGGCGACCCCCACGGCACGCTGCGCATCGAGCGGCGGCGGGTCGCCGACGTCGCGCCGCAGCTGCTCGCCGAGGGGTGGCTGCTGGAGGCGGAGGGGCGGCCGCTGCGCGCGCCCACCCACCCGCAGCTGGCCGTCAGCTCGCACATCGACTGGTTCGAGCTGCGCGGCGGCGTCGACTTCGACGGCCAGATCGTGGCGCTGCCCGATCTGCTGCTGGCCCTGCGGCGCGGCGCCACCACCATCCGCCTGGGCGACGGCGCCACCGGCCTGCTGCCCGAAGAGTGGCTGCGGCGCGTCGCGCCGCTGGCCGAGCTCGGCCAGCCGAGCGGCGACCACCTGCGCTTTCAGCCGGCGCAGGCGGGCCTGCTCGACTCGCTGCTCGCGGCGGAACCGGCGGCCACCGCGGACCGCGGTTTTGCCGACGCCCGGCGGCGCCTGGCGGGTTTTGCCGGCATCGAGCCGGCGGCGCCGCCGCCGGGCTTTCACGGCGAGCTGCGCCCGTATCAGCGCGCCGGCCTGGGCTGGCTGCACTTTTTGCGCGAGTTCGGCTTCGGCGGTTGCCTGGCGGACGACATGGGCCTGGGCAAGACCGTGCAGGTCCTGGCGCTGCTCGCCAGCCGCCGCCGCCTGCGCAAACGCCAGGGCCTCGGCCCCTCGCTGGTGGTCGTGCCGCGCTCGCTGATCTTCAACTGGATCGCCGAGGCCGCCCGCTTCACCCCCGCCCTGCGCGTGCGCAACTACACCGGCACGCAGCGGCATCGCCACGACCAGCCGCTCGACGACTGCGACCTGGTGCTCACCACCTACGGCACGCTGCGCCGCGACGCCGGACGCCTGAGCGCGATCGAGTTCGACTACCTGATCCTGGACGAGGCGCAGGCGATCAAGAACCCCGCCAGCGAGTCCGCCAAGGCCGCCCGCCGGCTCAAGGGCAGGCATCGCCTGGCGCTCACCGGCACGCCGGTCGAAAACCACCTGGGCGACCTGTGGAGCCTGCTGGAGTTCCTCAACCCCGGCATCACCGGCGCCTCGGCGATCCTGCGCTCCGCCACCGGCATGCTGCGCGACCCCGACGAGACGACCCGCGCCCAGCTGGCGCGCGGCCTGCGCCCGTTCATCCTGCGCCGCACCAAGGAGCAGGTGGCGCCCGAGCTGCCGGCCAAGTTCGAGCAGACCATCGTCTGCGAGCTGACCGCCGGCCAGCGGCGGCTGTACGACGAGCTGCGCCAGCACTTCCGCTCGACGCTCGCGCTGCGCGTCGACGAGCGCGGCCTGGGGCGGTCCAAGATGCTGGTCCTGGAAGCCCTGCTGCGGCTGCGCCAGGCCGCCTGCCATCCCGGCCTGATCGACCCGGCGCGCGGCGGCGAGCCCAGCGCCAAGCTCGACTTTTTGCTGCCGCAGCTGGCGGAGGTCCTGGCCTCGGGCCACAAGGCGCTGGTGTTTTCGCAGTTCACCAGCCTGCTGGCCATCCTGCGCCGCCACCTGGACGCGCAGGGCATCACCCACGCCTATCTCGACGGCCAGACCCGCGACCGCGCCGCGCGCGTCGAGCAGTTTCAGGGCGACCCCGCGTGCAAGCTCTTCCTGGTCAGCCTGAAGGCCGGCGGCCTGGGCCTCAACCTGACGGCCGCCGACTACGTGTACCTGCTCGATCCGTGGTGGAACCCGGCGGTCGAGGCGCAGGCCATCGACCGCGCCCACCGCATCGGCCAGACCCGCCAGGTGTTCGCCTACCGCATCGTCGCCAAGGACACCGTGGAGGAGAAGATCCTGCTGTTGCAGCAGAGCAAGCGCCAGGTCGCCGACGCCATCATCAGCGCCGACGACACCCTGCTGCGCCGGCTGAGCCGCGACGACCTGGATCTGCTGCTGTCCTGACCGGCGGCTCGCCGCCCGCGCCGGCGCCGGCGGCGATGCTCGGGGGGCTGGGGGTGCTGGGGGCGCTGCCTTTCATTCGTCGCGCAACGCCTCGATCGGCTGGATGCCGGCGGCACGGCGCGCCGGCACGAAGCCGGCGACCAGGGCGACCAGAGCCAGCGTGGCGGTCGCTGCGCCCCAGGTCGCGGGATCGTGGGCGGTGACGCCGAACAGCTGGCCGGCCACCAGCCGCGCCAGGCCCCAGGTCGCCAGCAGGCCGCAGGCCGCCCCGATCCCGACCAGCAGCAGCGTTTCGCGCATCACCAGGCCCAGCAGCTGGCGGCGCGGCGCGCCCAGCGCCAGGCGCAGGCCGATCTCGCCGGTGCGCCGGGCCACGCCGTAGGACATCACGGCGTACAGGCCGACCGCCGCCAGCAGCAGCGCCAGGGCGCCGAAAAAGCCGGTCAGCCGGGCGACGGCGCGCTCGCGCGAAAGCGACCGCGACAGCTGCTCGTCCATGGTGGTGACGCTGAGAACGGGCAGGTTCGGCGCCACCTCCGCCACGGCGCGGCGCAGCTGTGCCGCCACCTCCCCGAGGCCGGTGCCGCCGCCGCCGGCGCCGCCGGCCGCCGGGGAATCGACGCGCAGCTCGATGTCGCGCAGCACGTTCGCCTCGTGGAATCGGGCGGGGATCTGCGCCGCCGGCAGGTAGGCGAGCGGCGCCGCGTCTTCGCCCAGGCGGTGGTACTTGCCGTCCTTGACCACGCCGACGATTTCAAGGTCGCGCGCGTGCTCGGCGCCGCCGAAGCCGAAACGGCGCCCGATCGGCGACCCCGGCGGCAGGTAGCGGCGCACCAGCGCCTGGTTGACCACCGCCACCAGCGGCGCGCCGGCGCGGTCGCGCGGCTCGAAGCCGCGGCCGGCGACGAGCGGCAGCCCGACGGTGGCGAAGTAGCGCGGCGTGACGGTCGTGTGCTGCACCCCCAGGTCTTCGTGCGGCCGTGGGTTGTAGCCGGGCACCTGGATCTTGCCGTTGTCGACGTCTTCGGTCAGCAGGCGCGACCGCGACAGGCTCACCGAGCGCACGCCGCCGATGGCTTCCAGCCGCTGGCTCAGGCGGTCGTAGAACGCCGCGAACCCGGCGGTGTCGCGGTAGCCGAGCAGTTGGGGATCGACGCCGGCCGTCACCAGGCCGCCGGCGGCATAGCCGGGATCGACGCGCAACAGGTTCTGCAGGCTGCGCACGAACAGGCCCGCGCCGCACAGCAGCACCAGCGACAGCCCCACCTGCGCCGCCACCAGCGCCTTGCCCAGCGGCAGCCGCCTGCCGGCGGCGCCGGGGCCCTTCATCGACCGCGCCCCCTGGCGCAGCACCGAGGCCAGGTCGACCCGCGTCGCCTGGAGCGCCGGCACCAGGCCGAAGGCGAGACCGGTGAGCAGCGCGACCAGCGTCGCAAATGCCACCTTGCGCAGATCGAGGTCGACGTCGAGCGGCACCGGCGCGTCGCCCAGCGAGACCAGGCGCAGCAGCAGGCGGCTCCCCCAGGCGGCGAAGACCAGGCCCAGGGCGCCGCCCAGGCCGGAGAGCAGCAGGCTTTCGACGACCAGCTGCCGCACCAGGCGCGCGCGGCCGGCGCCGATGCCCAGGCGCACCGCCATCTCGCGGCGCCGCCGGTCGGCGCGCGCCAGCAGCAGGGTGGCGACGTTGGCGCAGGCGATCAGCAGCACCAGGCCGGCCAGGCCGCTGAGCAGCAGCAGCGGGCTGGTCAGGGTCTGGCGCAGATTCGCCAGGCCGCGCGCGCCGGGCGAAACCACCAGCTTTGCCGCCTGCAGCCGGCTGCGGTCGGCGGCATCGCCGCGCCCCGCAAGCTCGCCCTGCTTTTCGCGCGCATAGACGACGTCGAGCAGCGCCCGCGCCGCCTGCAAGCTCACTCCCGCGCGGCGCTTGGCCAGCAGCTGGAGCCAGTGCCGGTTGACCTGGTGCCACACCGGCTGGCGCGGATCTTCAGGTCCGTCGATGGTCATCGAGCCGACGTAGCGGACGGCGTCGCGCAGCGTCACCGGCAGGAACAGGTCGGGGGCCTGGTCGGCCAGCACGCCGCGAAAGCCGCGCGGCAGGACGCCGACGACGGTGACCGGGGTGCCGTTGACCAGGAGCGGCTGCCCCACCGCCGCCGGATCGCCGCCGAAACGCCGCCGCCAGTAGCCGTCGCTGATCACCGCCACCGGGCGGCCGGCGGCGAGGCTGTCTTCGGCGGCGGTGAAGGTGCGCCCGGCGACCGCGCCGACGCCGAGGACGGCGAAGAAGTTGCCCGACACCAGCTGGGCGTCCGCCGGCTCGCCGTCGTCGGCGCCAGCGCCGGGCCGGGAGGCGCCGCCTGGCAGCCGCACCACGGCGGTGAAGTCGTCGGTGACCGCCAGCACCCCGGTGCACGCCGGCGACGCCGAGTCGGCGAAGAGGCGGAAGGCCGGATACGAAAACAGCTGGGCGGGCGTGCCGTCGATCTGCTTGCTGAGCACCACCAGGCGATCGGCGCCGGGCACCGGCAGCGGCTTGAGCAGCAGCGCGTCGACCAGGCTGAAGATGGCGCTGTTGGTGCCGATGCCAAAGGCCAGCAGCAGCAGGGTCACGGCGGTGAAGCCGGAGCTTTTGCGCATGGTTCGCCAGGCGTGGCGCAGGTCCTGGAGCGTGGCTTCCAACACCGGCACGCCGCGGCCGGCGCGGTGGCTTTCGCGCACCCTTTCCAGCGCGCCGCCCGGCGCCAGGTCCAGGCGCGCCGCGCGCCGCGCCGCATCCGGGGCCATGCCGCGCGCCGCAAGGTCGCGCGCCGCCATCTCGACATGGAATTGCAGCTCTTCGTCCAGCCTCGCATCCAGCTCGCGGCGGCGAAACAGGCTCGCCAGACGCGCCACCCAGCTCCGCAGCATGCTCATCGCCCTGCCCTCCTGTCGAGACTCTACAGGTACCTCCTGTAGACAGTCAACAGGGAAGAGCGCGGCGCGGTGGCCCGGACCTGGCTTTGCCGTAGAATGTGCTAACAGGACTGCCCGAGCCGTGCGACGCAAGCCGCAGGGGGTTGTGCGGGCCGCTCCGTGTTCAGCACCCATCGCCATGTCGAAAACTGCCTGCATCGTGCCCTGGAGCACGCTTGTCCTCGGACCCGACGGACGCGCCAGCTTTTGCTGTGACGTACCGCAACCGCTGACCGTCCAGGGGCGGCAGGGCAGCATCTACCAGGACTCGCTCGACGACCTGTGGAACGCGCCAACGTTGGTCGCGGTGCGCACCGCCATGGCGGCAGGCGAAAAACCCGCGACCTGCCGGGTGTGCTGGGAGCGGGAGGCCGCAGGCGGCATCAGCCGGCGCCTGCTGACCAATACCGTTTACAACCAGCTGGGCGGCCGGCTGGCCGTCGATGCGGTGACCCGCGAAGGCGCCGCCAGCGGCTTCCGGCTGGAGCGCCGCCCCGATTGGTTCATCCTGCAGCTGGGCAACGTCTGCGGTCTGAAGTGCCGCAGCTGCAGCCCGCTGTACAGCGCCCGCATCGCCGCCGATGCGGTCCACGCAGCCTGGGCGGGGCACCAGCCGGCGCCCTTCCTGGCGCCCCCCGCGCCCGCCACCTCCGCGCCGGCTCCGGAGGCCGGCGGCGGCGCCCAGGCTGGTCCGCGGCGGCGCCTGCAACTGGCGCCGCAGGGCACGACGGCCTGGTTCGACGACATCGACAGCGTGGCCGACACCATCGCGAGCGGCGCCGGCGGCAACGCGATGCTGTCGCTTATGGGGGGCGAACCGTTCTTGATCGACAGCGTCTGGCGCCTCCTGCACGCGCTGGTCGCGCGCGGCGTCGCGGCCAACATCCTGGTCGCCCTGGCGACCAACGGCCAGCATCGCAAGGCCGAGCTGGCCCAGCTGGCGCCGCGGTTCCGCAGCTTCAGCCTGGCGCTGAGCATCGACGCCCACGGCAGGCTTTACGAATACCTGCGGCACGGCGCCAGCTGGCGCACGCTGGTCGACAACCTGGAGTGGTTCCGGCAGGTGCCCAACCTGGACCTGGCCGCCGTGCCGACGTTGCAGAACGGAAACGCGCTGGACATGGTGCCCCTGCTGCGCTTCCTGGACGGGCAGGAGCTGCGGCTGGCCTTCAACGTCCTGACCGAGCCCGCGCGCCTGCGACCGGCCACCCTGCCGCCCAGCGTCCGCCGCATCGCCGCCCAGCGGCTGCGCGGCTACCTGGCGGCGGAGTGCAAGCCGTTCAACGCGCCCGTCGTGCGCGGCTATTGCGAAGCTCTCGAGGAGGCGCCAGATGACTTCGACGCGGAGCTGTTCGGGGAGTTCATGACGTTCACCAACGACCTGGACGCCAGCCGCGGCGAGAACCTGCGCGAAGCGGCCCCCGAGCTGACGGCGCTGGTGCGCGGCGCGGGGGTTGCGTGGTCCCCTGCGCACCGCCACGGGCCCGGCCCGGGCATCACCGACAGCGACGCCGCTGCCGGCACCGCCGGGCCGGAGTTCCCGCCGGCCGGCGCGCTGGACCGCGTCAACCGCACGATCGCCGCGCGCGACAGCCTGTTCGCCGGCTTTGAAACCGCAGCGCCCGGCGCCTATTTCAGCTCGGCGCTGACGCAGCTGGGCGAGCTGGACGGCCGGTTGCGGCGGCACGGCCATGGCGGCCTGGCAGGGTGCCGGGCGATCGCCGACTTCGCCTGCCACTACGGCCGGTTGACGCGCGCCCTGCGCGCCGCGCTGCCGCACGCCGCCGTGTACGCCTGCGACATCGACGACGGCGCCCTGCGGTTCTGCGCCCGCGAGCTGGGCGCGCTGCCGGTCGCGACCAGCTGGCGGCCCGACCAGGACAGCCTGCCCGGCGACCTGGACGCGGTGCTGTGCGTCTCGCTGCTGACCCACACTCCCCTCGCCCACTGGCGGCACACCCTGCGCGCCTGGTTGCGGATGCTGCGGCCTGGCGGCGTCGTCGCCTTCACCTACCTGGCGCCGCAGCACCTGGACGCCTGGCTGGCCGGTACCATGGAACACTACGGCAGCTACGACCGCCAGGCGCGCCAGGCCACGGCCGCGGCGCTGCGCCAGGACGGCTTCGGCTACGCCGCGCTCACCTCCGGCTACGGGGGAGAACCGCCGTACGGCATCGCCTTCGCCACGCCCCAGGTCGTGCGCCGGGAGATCGCCGCCGCGGGCTTTCAGCTGCTCGACCTGCCCGACGACGCCAGCCCTCTGTTCGCGCAGCAGCTCGCCCTCGCCCGCAAGCCGGACGCGGCGGCCGCGGAGGGTGCGGCGCCGGCACCGCGGGCAGCGGCTGCCGACAGCGCGACGCATGCCGGCGAAGCGACGCTTGCCGACCAGGCGGCCGTTGCCGACGAAGCGGCGGCGGTGCGCGACGTGGCGGTCGTGGCGCTGTACGACCCGCGCTGCTATGCCCCGGCGGAGCAAGGCGAAGGCGACGCGGCCGCCAGCGCCTGGGCGCGGCTGGCCGCCGCCGATCCGGCGCGGCCGCTGCCCACCGAGCTGGGCTTCGGCGATCCGCGGGTGCCCGAGGTGCGCGAGGCGCAGGCGGCGCTCGCCCGCGAGCACGGCATCGATGGGTTCTGCTACCGCTACGTGTGGCAGGCGGGCGGGCCGCGATGGGATGCACCCTGGCGCAACCTGGTGGCGAGCGGCCGGCCCGCCTTTCCGTTCTGCCTGATGGTGGAGGTCGACGATGGTGAGCCGCTGTCGATGGCCGACGCGGCGCGGCTCTTCGACGCCATCGCCGCCGGCCTGGCCGATCGCCGCTACCTGCGCGTTGCCGGGCGGTGCCTGCTGATCGTGCGCGACGCCGGGCGGCTGGCCGCGCCGCGGGCGATCGCCGCCGCATGGCGCGCCGCCGCCGCCGCCGCGGGAGCCGGTGAGCTGCATCTTTGCGCCGCCCAACCGGCGCCCGCCGATCGCCCCGAAGATCTCGGCTTCGATTCCTTTCTGGAGGCGCCGGCGGCCGGCGGCGATCCCATCGACGCGGTGACCGAGGCGCTGGCGCGTCCCTGGCCCGCCTACCGTCTCCTGCGCCGGGTCGAGTGCCGCCGCGACGCCGGCGGTGCGGAGGCGGCCGAGCTCTATGAGCACTGGCTGCGCTCGGCGATCGACGCGACACGGCAGCGCGGCGAACCGGTGGTCGTCCTGGACGCCTGGAACGATTGGCTGCGCGGGCGCTATCTGGAGCCCGACGATCGCGACGGCCGCGCCGCGCTGCTCGCCACGCGGCGGTCGGCGCGCGGGCCGGCCAGCGGCCTGGTGCTGTTGCGCCAGCTGCGCGACGTACTGGGCGAGGTCGCCGGGCGTCCCGCCGCGGTGCTGTCCGAGCTGGAGCAGGTGCTGGCGCTGCACGAGCACAGCCGCGACCGGCTGCTGGCCACCATCGAAGCGGCGCTCGGCCGCAACGCCGGAGGCCCCGCCGCCACCCAGCGCTGGGTGCCGGTCGCGAGCCGGCAGCTGCCCCCTTCGGACGGCGGTTTCTGCCTCGACCGCGTGGGGACCGTCGGCGGGCCGGAGCTGCACGACGCCGACGACCCCATCCCGCTGCGCGGCGACGAAGTGAGCCTGGCGGGCTGGGCTCACGCCGGAAGCGACGAACCGAACGAAGTGGATCTATTCCTGGCCCTGGAATCGGCCAACGGCGCCGAGGATCGCATCTTCCGCGTCGCCGAACGGCGCCTGCGCGACGACGTCGCGGCGGCCTTTCCCGGCCATCCCCGCAACTGCGGCTTCGATACGATCGTCAGCCTGGCCGGCATGGCGCCGGGGACCTACGGCGTCGCCATCGTGCAGCGCACGCCGCGGGCGGCCTATCGCGACGCCACCCGCGTGGCGATCACGATCGCAGGAGCCGCGTGTTCGGAAACCTGACCTGGATGACGGATCGCGCCCTGCTGCGCGACCTGGTGTTCCGCCTCGAGCCGGCCGCGCCGGACGCCCCCTGGGAGCTGGGCGACGACTGCTTTCGCTTCTATAAAAACCGGCAGCTGATCGATCAGTTCGATCGCTTCTGGGCGTCGACCGCGTTTCGGCCGCGCCATATGCTGGAGATCGGCATCTGGGATGGCGGCAGCACCGCCTTCTGGTACGAGCACCTGCGCCCCGAGCGGCTGGTGGCGATCGATCTCCAGGACCGGGAGGACAGCCGGTATTTTCGCCGCTGGGTGTCCGCGAACGGACTGCACGAGCGGGTGACGACGCGCTGGCGCACCGACCAGGCCGACCGCGCGGCGCTGCAACAGATCGTGGCGCGCGACCTGGACGGCCAGCTCGACCTGGTGATCGATGACGGTTCCCACCTGGACGCGCCGACGCGGGCCAGCTTCGAAGCGCTCTTCCCGCTGCTGCCGCCGGGCGGTTTCTACATCATCGAAGACTGGGCCTGGGAGCACTGGCCGGAGTTTCAGGACCCCGGCCACTTCTGGGCCGGCGAAGAGAGCCTGAGCAACCTGGTGTGCGACCTGGTGGCGGCCACCGGCAGCTCGCGGACGCTGATCCGCGGCCTGGCGGTGCACGAAGGGTTCGTCGTCGTCGAGCGCGGCGAAAGCCCTCTGGACCCGCAGGCGTTCCGCCTTGCCGACCACATCACCCGGCGGCCGTGGCGGCGGTACGGCGGCTCCCCAGCCCCCGGCAGGGCGCCTCGCCTGCGCGCCGGGCAAGCCGGCGGCGGCCAGGCCGGCGGCGGCAGCGAAGGCGGTGGCAGCGGCGACCGCGACGACGAGGACGTCAAGATCGTCGCCTTCTACCTGCCGCAATTCCATCCCATCCCCGAAAACGATCGTTGGTGGGGCAAGGGCTACACCGAGTGGTCGCGCGTGGCGCGGGCGCGGCCGCAGTTTGCCGGCCACTATCAACCTCATCTTCCGGCGTGCCTGGGCTTTTACGACCTGCGCCTGGCCGCCGCGCGCGCCGCCCAGGCGGCGCTGGCGCGCGGCCACGGCGTGCACGCATTCTGTTACTACTACTACTGGTTCGGCACCAAGACCCTGCTCGACCGGCCGCTGACGGACATGCTCGCCGGCGGCGATCCCGACCTGCCCTTCTGCCTCTGCTGGGCCAACGAGAACTGGACGCGGCGTTGGGACGGCGCCGACCGCGACCTGCTGATCGAGCAACGCTACGGCCCCGAGCTCGACGCCGTGCTGATCGAAAACCTGATGCCTTTCTTTCGCGATCCGCGCTATCTGCACGTGCAAGGCGCGCCCGTCCTGCTGGTCTACCGGCCCACCGCGATCCCGGACCCTCGAGCCACGATCGCCAGGTGGCGCCGCGCGGCGCGGGAACAGGGGCTGCCAGACGTCCACCTGGTCGCCGCGCTGACCTTCGGGTTGCAGGATCCGCGGCCGCTGGGCTTCGACGCCGCCGTGGAGTTCCCGCCGCACGGCGAAAACCTGCCCCAGAACGCCTGTGCCGTGGAAGGGCTGGAACCGGATTTCGCCGGCGAGGTGGTGGACTTTCGCGCCGTCGTCGCCCGCCGCCTGGCCCTGCCGCCGCCGCCGTTCCGCCTCTACCGCACCGCCATGGCCGGCTGGGACAACACTCCCCGCCTGGGCCGGCGGGCCGTCATCTTTCACGCCGCCTCACCCGCCGCCTACGAAGAGTGGCTGCGCGGCCTGGTCGCGACGGCCCGGCGCGAACCTCCCGATCACCGCCTGGTCTTCGTCAACGCCTGGAACGAATGGGCCGAAGGCGCCCACCTGGAACCCGACGCCCGCTTCGGCACCGGCTACCTGGAAGCGACCCGGCGCGCCCTCAGCCGCTGAGCGCCCGCGAGGCGCCATTTCGTGACTCGCTCGTGACTCGCAAACCCACGTCGCCCATGCCCCCGACACCGCCAACCTCGCAAATACCGCCCACCTCGCAAATTCCGCCAACCTCGCAAATTCCGCCCGCGTCGCCAACGTCGCCCACGTCGCCAACACCGGCCACGATGCCGGCAACGCCGGCGCCGCGCTGGCTGGAGCACCTGCCGCTGCTGTGGCTGGGGCTGGCTCTGCTTGCCTTCGCGCTCCTGGCGCCGGTGCGGCGCCTGGGCGACGCTTCCGACTACGTGCTGGCCACAGAAAGCCTGCGCTACGACCGCGACATGCGCTATACGCCAGAGGACCTGGCGCGCAATCTGATGCGCAAACCGATCGCATTCGATTCGCCGGCCGGCCTGCACACGCGCGTCGGCGCCGGCGGCAACGTCTACCTGGGAGCGCACCACTCGTTTTATTACTCGATCGCCGCGCTGCCCTTTTTCGTCGTCTTCGGCTATCGCGGCTTCCTGCTGTTGAACGCCCTGGCCTACTGGATTTTCGCCTGGTGTCTCTATCGCCACCTGCGCACCTGGAACCGGCCGCCCGTCGCCTGGGCATGGTTGCTGATGGCGGTGGTCTTTTCGGCCTCGTGGACCTACGTCGCCTGGATCCACACCGAAGTCCTGTACATGTCGCTGGTCGGCATCTTCGTCTTCGCCTGGCAGCGCGGCCGGCTGTTCGTCGCGGCGGCGGCGTTGGGATTGGTGTCCGCCGCGCAACCCACGCTCAGTCTTCTGTGCCTGCCGTTCGTCGCCCTGGTATGGCTGGAACGGCGACGCCCGGCGCTGCTGCTGGCGATCGGCGGCGTCATGGCGCTCGCCGCCGCGCCGCAGGTGCTGTTCAACCTGTACGCTTTCGGCACAGTCCATCCGATGCTGCTCGACAGGGGCCTGCTGGCTCCCCACTTCATGAGCATCGAGCGCTTCGTGCGCTCCTGGATCGATCCCGCGGGCGGCATCGTCTGGTTCTACCCGGCCGTGCTGGTGGCCCTGGTCGAAACCCGCTGGAACCGCCGCAACGCCGCTCTCTGGCTCACCTGCCTGGCGGTGATCGCAGCCTGCGGCCTCTCGGTCGCCTGGTATTCTCACCAGGTCGGTCTGCGCTACGGCGCCTACGTCTTCGGCCTGGTGCCGTTCCTGGTGCAGAAGGTGCGCTTCGACCGCGGTGCCACCGCCGCCCTGTGGAGCCTGGCGGTGCTGGTCGGCACGGGCCTGGCGGTCGACCCGCTCGGCAACTCGGCAGGAGTGGGCATCGGCAACAAGCTCTTCCTTCCCTACCGCGTGGCGGCGGCGCTGCACTATCCAGAAGACCGCTCGGTCTTCAAGTCCCGCCTGGAACATCTCAGCCAGATCGTCAGCGTCTCCCCCATCTGGTCCGAAGGCTGGCTCCCCGGCGACAGCGACGTCACCCTTGCCATCACCATGCAACAGGCAGCCCCGCTGCGCCTGGTCGTCGGCCCCTGGTTTTGCGCCGGCCGCCTGCAGCGTTTCGACGTCACCACCGCCACCGCGCACTACCGCTTCAACCTGGTCCCCGGCTCCGACCAGGCCGTGGTGGTGCCGCTCACCCCCGCCGACCTCCTGATCGACGGCAATTCCGAGGGGAGAAACCAGGTCCGCCTCACCCTGCGCGCGCAGGGCTGGGTGCCGCGCCTGTTGGACCCGCAAGCCGGCGACGTCCGCCGCCTTGGTGTCGTCCTGCAAGAGGTGGCCGTCGGCGGCACCGTCGCGTTCCGGCGCAACGGCAATTCGCTCCCCGTCCCTCCCCGTCTGCTGCCCGCAAAACCCTGATCGCCAAAGTCCCACATTAGGGCGGCGTCGCACTCACCGAAACATCGTCAAACAAAGATATGAACAACCGTAGCACCCTTACCGGACGTCGCGCAGGCTCTATGCTCTAAACGAGTGAAAGTCAGCGAGGGCTATGGGGTGCTCCTCGTCAACTTGTTCCGCAAGTTCTAGTGTAGTGCGCCCTAATTAGGAATCCTTATATGCGGTTCGTACGTATCGTCCTGTGGGAGGATTTGGGACGATGCGGATCGCACCGTTGGTTCTGGTTTCGCCGGAGGAAAGGCGGCAGTTGGAGGCCTATGCCCGAGGCCGCAGCACGCCGACGCGTCTGGTGCAGCGCGCGAAGATCGTCTTGCTGGCCGCCGAGGGCAAGGAGAATCGGGAAATTGCCGAAAGTCTTGGCATCATGCGGCATACCGTCGGACGTTGGCGGAGCCGCTTTTGCCAGTTCGGCCTGAGCGGGATCGAGAAAGACGCTCATCGAAGTGGGCGCCTGCCGAGCCTGTCCCAGGGCTTGCTACGGAAGATCGTGCGCAAGACAACGCAAGAGACGCCGCAGGACGGCACTCATTGGAGCACGCGGAGCATGGCCGAGGCGGTCGGGGTCAGCGCCTCGACGGTGCGCCGGGTCTGGCAGCGGCACGGCCTCAAGCCTCATCGGGTGCGGACCTTCAAGCTGAGCAACGATCGACGCTTTGTCGAGAAAATGGAAGATGTCATCGCGCTCTATCTCAACCCGCCAGAGCACGCCCTCGTCTTGTGTGCCGATGAGAAGAGCCAGATCCAGGCTCTTGATCGGACTCAACCCGGCCTGCCGATGAAGAAGGGCCGCTGCGGCACGATGACGCACGACTACAAGCGCAATGGCACCACGCACCAGCCCAAAAGGTAGTCGTTGAGTGACTCGAAGCTGGCGAAACGACGACCCGCCAACGCATTGCCCTTGATGTATTTGACACCGCTCTCCACCTTGCCTTTCGTTTGAGCCCGGTAGTAGCGGCACAGCTGCACCTTGACTCCGTAGAAGTCCATGCGATCCTTGAACGTGGCGTTCCAGCTCACACGGCCCGTGGCCTCGTCTTTGGCAATGACGATCGTCCGCGGGTTGTCGTAGAGCAAGCTCTCCGGCCGACCGCCAAAGTGAGCAAATGCCGCCGCATGAGCCTCCAGCAACGACTCCAAACCCTCATTGCAGTAGGCTTTGGCGAACAACCGCCGGCTGAAGCCCAGTACCATGGTGAACAGGTGCACCCGTACCTGCTGCTCGCCGAGATAGATCCAGGTGCTGCCCCAGTCCACCTGGCCTTGCTTACCTGGCTCGGTCTCGAAGCGCACCGTCGACTCGGCCGGCCGCTGCGCCGCCCGCCACGACGCGATGTACTTCGCCACCGTCGAGGCGCTGCACCGCTGGCCAAGATGCGCCAGCTCACGACTCAGCACCACGCTGTTGAACCCCACCTCCGGGGCTCGCACCCGCAAGAACGGCACCCAACGGTCCAGGACACGCCCCCGCCGCCGACGGTGCTGCACCTGCCAGACCCGCGCCCACCACTTCCGCACGGTCTTTACGTCGAGGCCGAGCTGCCGCGCAATCGCCTTCTTCGCCACTCCACGCTCCCGCAAAGCGGCGATCGCTCCCCACATCCCCTCGTCGACCAACTCGCCCTCCTGGGCGCCTCCAGGCGCCGCAGAGAGCATGTCCGACTCCGGTGCCGGCAACGGCGCCGGCTCCTGCTCCGCATGCACCTCGGCCGCCGGCACGCCGGCCGCCGCCACTTCGCTGCTGCTGCTTGTTTCGCTCATTCCCTTCCTCCGTGCGGAGGGGGGGAATTTTAGCGTCCAGCATGGGGGGAATTTAGGCCGTCTCGCTGACACGGCGTGCCGGTCTGGGTGCCGATCTGCAGCCAGTCGTCGACCATGCGGTCGGCGGCATCGAACTGGCGCAGGCCGGTGACGCCGTTGGCGAGGGCGCGGGCGGCCAGCAGGTCGGGGCCGCGGAAGCCGAAGGTGGCGAGCGGCGTGGACGACGTGGGGCCGACCGCGGGGCGTTCACCGTCGCGGTGCTGTTGACGCCGGGGAGCGTCAACCGGCTGCTGGTGACGGCGGCGACGACGACAACCGGCGTGGCGTCGCCGCCGGCGACGGTGCAGGTGGTGGACGACTGTGCCGCTGGCCAATGTTCATGGTAGGGCTGCGCTATCGGATAAAGAAATCTTTCGAGCGTTCGCCCGCTACCCTGGCAGCAACCTCGCCGTAGAAGCCTCGCTCAATATTCAATACGTCGAGATGAAGCCAGCCGGCCTGTCGTCCCCGATCGAGCGTGAGAACCCTCGCATTCAGTGTGTCAGCCACTGACCAGATCTCCGCATCTTTGACATCACCTCGACCAAAACTCTCTCGAACACCACGGATATCGAAACCCCAGTAATGTCCGGTTAGAAGTCGAACAGAATGAGTTGGTTAGCCGCAGTGCGCAGTTCTCGCTGGGACCGGTCAGGCTGGAAAGCGCATGAAACCTCGGTTTTCTCGAAGACCGAGACCGACAAGATCTGTAGACATGTGTAGAGCGAGGCATCGAGTTGAAGCTCCTTCTTAAGGATGGCAATCAGCACGTAGGTCGCGACGGCGCACCAGATTTGCGTCTTCACGGCGTTCTCGCTGGTGCCCAGGAATCGCTTGATGCGCAGATGTTGCTTGATCCACTTGAAGAACAGCTCGACCTGCCATCGGCTCTTGTACAAGGCAGCGATCGCCAACGGTGGCAAAGTCGTGTTGTTTGTCAGGAAAACAAGCGTCTTGCCCGAAAAGGGGTCCTTGAAACGGACGCGCCGCAAATGCTCCGGGTAGGCCTTGGCCGAGTAGAAGCCATTGAGCATCACGCGCTGGTCGCAGATCACGCCAGTGGCGCGTTGCGTCTCAAACGAATACACCCGCCGGGCGGCCATTCCATGCTTGGCGCGGGTGACGAAGAAGGCTCCGGTCTGATGCATCGCATAGAGCCGCGCGAAGTCGACATAGCCGCGATCCATGACGTAGAAGGCTCCAGCCTCGACGGGCAGGATGTCGAGCACTTTCACATCGTGAAGTTTGCCGTCGCTGATGAGGATGAACGTTGGAATCGCGCCGCGCAGGTCCAGAAGCGTATGCAGCTTGACCGCCGCCCTGGTCGATTGAAACGGCGCCCAGTCGAACAGGCTCAGGCACAGATCGATGGTGGTGGAGTCGAGGGCGTAGACGCTGGTGTCGAGATCGAGGACCGAAGGCTCTTGCGCATAGAGTGCTCTGGCGCGCACGATCAGCCGCTGAGCCAGCGCCTGATAGATACGCCAGTCGCGACGCTCGAGCGCGTCGGCCAGCGTCGAGCGGGCGGGCGCTGCCTTGATTCCCATGTGGAAGAGCTTGCCTTGATTGGCAGCGAGGCAAGCCTCGATGTCGCGCAGAGACTCGCGCCAAGTGAGCTGCGCGAAGGCCATGATACGGAACAGGTCGGCGCAACTGAGGGTACGAACGCCAGCATCGCCCTTGTGTCGCTCGATGATGCGTCCGAAGGTCTTCCAGGGGACGAACTCCATCACCTGTGCGAACAGCGTCTTGCCCACGTTCATGCGTCACCTCGGATCGGTCTGACCCGAGAGCATCGCAAATCGTCTGCTCAAGATGGGGCATCGCGGTGAAGTGCGGGGAGCGTGCCTCAGGCCTCAACCGCGGTCTCGAGCCGTCGAGCTCGGAGCCGCCCTTTGCACCGGACTCCAGGTCATCCTGTACGCAAGGCCAGGAATTCAAATCGTGGACACCCATCGGAGGCCGCAAGTGCCAGTCACTGCCACGTTTGTGGCAACAGGTCGCCAAAACAACCGGACACTACTGTCGAAACCCTTATATCAAAGAGATTGCGCAATCTCGCGGACCGTCAAAGTGTCGTCCAGGATAATTGGCGCTGTTCTACTCGCTGATCGACACCGCGAAGCTACGCGGACTCGATCCCAGCTCCTACCTCCGCCAGCGCATTCTGCAAAGACGTGGTCTGAGCCACAAGGTCCTTACTAACCGCGTCGAATTCTCTGTCAACAAAGCCAGAAATCATTACGAACACGCTACACATGCAAAGACCAAACTGCGTGAAGCGCCTCCCGTACAGACTTAGCGGACCTTCGGTTATACCTCTAGCACCTTCGGCATCGAGGCCCATTGGTCCTCAAATCTATCCCTCCATTCTTGAAGAATGCCATAAAATCTGTCGGCGGCAAGATATATATCGCTTACGGAGAAGGGATCGAACCTACCCGAACATCTAAACGCCACTAGACGAACACGGTCATGGATGTCGAATTGCAATATATGGCTGCCATCATCAAATGCCTCATCGCCGTCTGGGGCCCAAAGAAGGCGGTGCGAATAGGTCATATTAGAGAATTCTGCCTGTGAAACCCCAAAGATCGTCTCGCTAACATGGCCATCAGAGTAGAGACTCGAGCTGACGGCCTCGGCGATCTGATCTGCACCTGACTCGGCGATAAACGAAGTGTGCTTGCCACGATCGGCTATGCGTCGCTCAACCTCGTCGAACGAATTGGCTAACATTGATGCGTGGGGACTACATACGCCGTAGCGACTCCCCTTCACGTAGATCACGAAGTAACCCAGGGCTCGCAGGCTCAGCCGCTCATAGGCGCGGGTAATGCTTGACTCAATAGCAGCAATTGAGGGCTCACCCACGATCATTCAATAGCCTCCTAATCTCGATGGGTATATTGTCCTGCCTGATTGGCTCGGGACCTGCCGTTGAGCCATTCCAATGAGATTCACCATTGCTTGGAGCGCTGAACCGATGAATCGTTCCATCTTCATCCTTAGCCCATCGAACACCTTTCTCATCGACGACCGACTTATCGAAAAGCTCTTGGGCGTTCTTTGGTTCTGGGCTAGGCGAGCCCGGGTGATGCTTAGGATTTGTGACACGCTTCGGACGCGTCTCCATTTCAGGATCGGCACTCTTGGGCGCTGGGTCTCCGGCCTTTTTCGTTTTCGGCTTGTCTCGTTGTTCGCTAGCAGTCCCCTTATCATGCAACTTCATCGCATATGTGACGCCATTTGCGGCCACCGCAGCAGCGCCTGCCGCGGCTGCAGCCCCCCCAACACAGCCGGCTGCGGGCACAAGAACGCCAGGCCCAGTTACGACAGCTGGGACTGTTGCAGCGCACGCGACCGCCGTTTCTGCGCCTGCGGCCCCCGCCCCCGTTGCCCCCGCAGCTGCTCCGAAGATTGATCCCACATACTGTCCGGCGCGTTGGGCTGTAGTATCGTTGTTCTTGGGTTTTGAGTTCGGATCGTTCGGATTAATACTGCCTGCGAGCCCCTGGCCAACTCCGGCGGCAAACTCCGTAGCTACCCGCTTGGCGCAATCTGCAGTGCTTTCGCCCTCGTTGCAGGTCCCCAACGGGTCGCTGCCGTTTCCCGGGTTGTCCATCTCAAAGGCGTACGTTGACGGTCCATCAATGTACCCCTTCGGGTCCGCCGTGATGAACCGCCCCAGCTGCGGGTCGTAGTAGCGGTTGCGGAAGTAGAGGAGGCCGGTTTCGGGGTCCAGGCTGCGGCCTTGGTAGCCGAAGAGATTGCCTAGGGCGGAGCCGGTGGCGAGCTGGGGGTTGGGGGCGGTGTAGACGATGAGGCTGTCTTGCGCTGTGACGGTGGTGAAGGTCTGGCTGAAGGGCGCGGCGAGAGGCTGGTTGCCCGCATCGGTCAGGGTGGTGGCGATTGTCAGGGTGTGCGCGCCGGCGGCAACTGGATTGGCTGCTTGGAGCGTGTAGTGGTCGGCAGCCAGGCTCCAGGTCAGGCCTACGCCGTCCAGCTGGATCGCTGCCGTCGCTGCGGCCAGGTTTGGCTCGGCGGAAAACTCGACCGAAAGCATCCCCTGCTGCAGGGTGACGCGCTGCACGGTGGGGGCTGCCAGGCCGGCGACGACGGCGTCCGAGGCTGGCCAGGTAAAGGCCAGCGTGTAGTCGTGGGCGGGCTGGTTGAGGAAGCTGTCGACCAGGGCGCCGGCCGGGATGGTCAGGGTGACCTGGTCGCCGGGCTGGAAGCCTCCGGGAGGCTGGCCTACCAGGACCAGGCGCCTTTGGGCCAGGTCTCCGGTGGTCACGGGCTGGGTGACGGTGAGTGCCCCAAATGCGGCGGGGAGGGTGTTGTCAAAGAGCTTCAGGGTGCCGACGGTGGCGGCCTGGGCGAGCGGGCCGGGGTTTACGGCCTCGGAGAGCTCGACCCAAACGGCGTTGCCGACGACCCTCACCTGCTCAACCGCAGGCGGAGTGGAGTTTACCAGGATCGTCTGGGTGCCGTAGGGGGTGTAGTCGTAGCGCTCGATGGGTAGACCGGTCGGACCGGTGAGCAGGACCAGATTGCCGGTGGAGTCGTAGAGGGGCCAGGACTTGGTGGCGACGGTGCCGGTGCCGTCCAGGTCGGACTCCAGGTAGACGATGTCGTCGAGGCTGTCGCCGTAGGTGCGGCGCTGCAGGAGACGGCTGCCGTCGTAGTCCTCGATGGGGTGCCAGCCCTGCCAGGTGGTGGTCTTGACGTCTCCTGCCACGGTCTTGGCAATGCGGCGGTTCCAGGCGTCGTAGTCGTAGTGGGCGATGGGGTTGTTGCTGCCGTCGGCGACGTCGGTGAGGCGGTTGCGGAAGTCGTAGGAATAGTGAACGTTGCCCTTCTGGATCAGGTTGCCGTTGCGGTCCCAGACCAGCGCTACCCCGCTGACGGAGCCCGGCCGGTTGCGGCCCGAGCCGTCGAGGGGCAGCGCGGTCGTGGCAAGCACTCCGGCGTTGGTGGCGGTGCGGGCCAGCAGGTTCTGCGCTACGTCGTAGGTGTAGCCGAAGGCGTCCGGCAGGCCGGCCAGGGCGGGCGGCGCGACGGCGGTGTTGTTGGGTGTCAAGGTCAGCGGCGCCGGCGATTTGGCGGCCTGGATGAGGCGCTCGGCGGGGTCGTAGGCGAAGGCCAGGCCCTGGCCGCCCAGGTCCTGGCGCGCTTGCGCCGAGCGCAGGCCGCGCGGGCTCCAGGCCAGGCTCTCGCGCATGACGGTCTGGGGCGTGCCGGTCTGGGTGCCGATCTGCAGCCAATCGTCGACCATGCGGTCGGCGGCGTCGAACTGGCGCAGGCCGGTGACGCCGTTGGCGAGGGCGCGGGCGGCCAGCAGGTCGGGGCCGCGGAAGCCGAAGGTGGCGAGCGGCGTGGACGACGTCGGGCCGACAGACTGCAGGCGATCGAGCGGATCGAAGGCGCGCACCAGGTTGAGGCCCGACGGATAACCGATCGCGGTTTCGTTGCCGGCGTCGTCGTAGGTGTAGTTGACGAACTTGCCGCCCAGCGATTCACTGGTGCGCCGCGACAGGGAATCGAACGTCAGGTCCGTCGTCTGGTTGCCGGACTGCGCGTGGGTGAGCCGCCCCATGCCGTCGTAGACATAGGACTCGGACAACGCTCCGCCCTGGCGCGAGGTCATCCTGTTGAGCGCATCGAAGACCTGCTGGATCAACGTTCCGTTGGGGTCGGTGACCTGGGTGGCGTTGCCGTTGGCGTCGTAGGCGGTCTGCTCGGTGGTGTGGTCCGGCCAGGTGACCAGGACCAGGCGGTTGAGGGCGTCGTAGGCGTAGGTGGTGGCGTTGCCCGGGGCGTCGGTGTAGGCGGTGAGGCGCGAGCTGGCGTCGTAGGTGGAGTCCACCTCGATGCCCAGCGGCTGGACCCGCTTGATCAGACGATTGAGCCCGTCCCAGGTCTGGGTGGTCAGGTTCTGTTCGGCATCGACGCTCAGCGCCAGCTGGTTGCGGGCGTCGTGGGTGAACACCTCGGCGTTGCCCAGGCCGTCGGTGCGGGTGGCCTGCCGGTTGAGGGCGTCGAAGGTGGCGGTTGCGGTGACGGTGACCGATCCGCCGGTGCCCGGCGCGCCGACGCCTTCGTACTGTTCGATCGTGCGCGTGGTGACGGGATTGCCCGCGGCGTCCAGGTCGTGCTGCACGACGTTGCCGGCGGGGTGTCCGCTAATCCGGGGCAAGGCCAGGGCTCGGCGCGGAGCGGCGGAGGCCGGCGCAGCCGGCCGCAGCGCGAGCACCGAGACCGTTCCTTCTGGGAGCCCCCTTGAGGGGGCGACCGCCCGGCGGCCGGCGCTCCCCGGCAGTCCCTGAGGCCGGCCCCAGTTGACATAAGCCTCGCTTATGTCAAGGCCGCAGGCCCAAGGCGGGGCGGCCGAGGGCCAGGTCGGATAAGTGCACTTATCGGACCTGGCCCGTATGATCGATCGGCCGCCCCGCCGCCGCTCGGGCCGGCCCCGTCGCAAACGGTCCGACGCCGGCCGCCGGGCGGGACGGGGTGATCCGGCGGCCACAGCGCAGCGGCGGCCGCGATCGATGCGGGCTCCGCGCGGAGCGGCGGAGGCCGGCGCCGCCGGCCGCAGCGCGAGCACGGAGACCGCTTCCCTACAGGTCTCCCGACAGGTCCGGCCTGCTTCATCGGCCCGGCTTGGAGTGAGTGGGGTGTGCATACACCGCAAGTGGTGCGGCGCAAGATAGTTGCCGGGAGCGAAGACCGTTGTATGCGCCGCAGCCGCCCGGAGAGATGGGGCCGGAGAGCCGCCCCGCGGCGTGCCGTGTACCCGAGCCGCGGAGCGGCGAGGGCCTACCCTGCGCGTGCGTCAGCACGCGTGCGGCGGGGCATGAGAGACCAGCGATCAGGGGCGGCCTGGCGGGGAGAGCGCGGGGCGCGGCGCACCAGATCACCCAACCCGCTGCGGCGAGCGGAGATCGGGCCGCCACGGTCACGCCGCGGGCCTTCTCAGGCTTCCTCGTCGGCGGCCTCGGCGGCCAGATCCGCGGCCAGGTCCTTGCGGGCGCTAGCCGGGTCGTCCGCCGGGTCCGCCGAGGCGCCGGCCGTCGAACGCTCCAGGCGCGCCGGATGGGTCACCGTATGGATCTCCTTGAGCTTCTTGACCGCGACTTGCGTGTAGATCTGCGTCGTCGAGATCTCGGCGTGGCCGAGCATCTGCTGGATGAAGCGCAGGTCGGCGCCGTTTTCCAGCATCAGCGTCGCCATGGTGTGACGGAAGAGATGACACGAGCCGGTCTTACCCACCGCGGCCGACTCGATGTAGCGCTTGGCCAGCTTCGACAGCTGGTTGAGCGCCAGCGCCCGGCCCTCCTCGGAGAGAAACAGCGCTCCGTCGTCCGGCTCCACCGCCAAGCTCGGTCGCACTTCGATCAGGTACTTGTCGACCCAGGCCACCGCCCGCTCGCCGATCGGGATCAGACGATCCCGGCCCCCCTTGCCTTGGCGCACCATCACCAGACCCTGGTCGAGGTTCACATCGAAGACACCCAGCCCGATCAACTCCTTGCGCCGCACACCCGTCGAATACAGCGTCTCCAGGATCGCCCGGTCCCGCACACCCAGCGGCGTGGCGACGTCGGCCTGGTTGAGCACCTGCTCGGCCTCCGACGCGGTCAAGATCGCGCGCGGCAGACGATGCATGCGACGCGGCAGCTCCAGCTCCGACGCCGGGTTGTAGAGGATGTAGCTGTTCCGCGTCAGCCAGCGAAAAAACGACCGCACGCAGATCAGCCGCTGGTGTTGGCTCGCCCAGCTCAGCGGTTTGCCGCTCGCCTGCCGATAGAGGAAAAGATGACGCTGGTAGCGCTGGAGCACCGGGCGCGTGACCTCCTGCGGCCGGGTCAGGCCCCGCTCTTCGCACCAAGCGAAAAAATATCCCAGGGCCTTCGCCTGGACGCGGACCGTCTCCTCGGCGTACCGGGTGACCCGGCTCCACTCCAGGAAATCCACCAGCAGCGCCTGAGGACGACGCCGTGTCCGGGGCAGCCGAGACATGGCTCAGCGGCTCCCGACAGCCGCCGGCGCCGAGCCATTGCTACGATGCGAGCCGGGGTACGACGACGGGTTTTCCTCGGGGTCCAGATGTGCGTTTTTCGGCGATTTTGCCGAAAAACCACCGGAAACACCTACCAGGGCTACGTTTTCCTCACTCCTGTATGGACCGGTATGGCCCCGGTATGGGGCCGGTATGGCACCCCAAAGCGAGCCTGCCACCACCCCAAACCCACCCTCCGGCCCCCCCAAACTTTCTGTCGTACCGCCAGCCGGCAGCGCTGACGGGTCGAGCAAGCCCAGCAGCACCGGCCGCCCGTCCTCGCCGCCGCCCTCGTACAGCAGCTCGTAGACGAAGCTCTGGCCGCGCCCGCCATGGTGCACCACCAGGTATTCGAGCGCCACCAGGCGGTCGAGGTGGACGCGCACCTGCTCGTAGCTCCAGCCGCTGTACGCCCGCACCTCCCGCCGGCTGAAGCGGTAGTCGGCGCGCGCTATCGCCAGACGCTCGCACGCCTCCCGCACCATCCCGTCGAGCTGCCCCAGCATCCGCCGCGTCTGCGGCGGCAGCTCGTCGAGCGAGCGCCCCAGCACCTCGGCGGTCAGACGGTTGGCGACCGCGATATCCGACGGCTCCACCTCCAGGTACTCGATCGTCTGGCCGTGCAGCTCCGCTTTGCGCACCGGCCGCTGGTGCTGGTAGAGCAGCGCGATCGCCCGGATCAGCGTCAGGTATTTCATGTGATCCCGCCGCGTCCGCGTCTGGCTGTCGAGGAAAGTCAGCCCCGGCGCGTATGGGTTGGCCACCGCCAGCGGCCGCAGCAGACGTTGCGCGTTGCGGTGCAGCCGCTCGATCGCCTTGCGCTCCTCGCGCGCCAGCAGGCCGGCCAGCGTCTGCGCCGTCCGCTGCGCCCGGTGGATCGCCCGCGTCTGCTCCCGCTCCTCGTCCACCGTCAGCACCAGGCAGCGGTTCAGCAGCTCTTCGTCGAGGTCGATCGCCGTCGTGGTGAGAAAGATCATCACCGGACCCTCGACCCGGTACTCGTGCGTCGTCAGCTTGCCCGTCGCCGGGTCTTTGCCCGTCGAAGCGATCGTCAGCTCGCCCTCGCTCTGCAACAGCTTCAGCGCGTAGGACGCCCGCTCCGCCCCCTCCTCCTCGACGATCGCCAGGATCTTGTGACGCAGATCCGTCTCCCCCATGTAAAACAGCGATTGACCCGTCATCGCCGAGTACTGCACCCGCTCCTCCTCGGGCACCAGCGACAGCACCGCCTCCATCAGCGCCGACTTGCCCGCCGCCGTCGAGCTCTGGACGATCACCGCCAGCGGCTCGTCGAGCTTGCGCGACACCGCCGCAAGGTAGCCCACCAGCTTGTTGGTCTCCTCTCCCACCACGCCGCAGAGCGCAAAGTCCGCGAGAATCCGCCCCAGCAGGTCCGGCGACGACAGCAGCTCGAGCGCTGCGGCGCGCTCCTCGGCGCTCATCGTGACCTCCTTCGCCACCGGGTGCAGCGCCGACTGGATCTGCGCGTCCTGGAGCTGTTCGAGCTGGAGCAGCACCTGGCCCAGGTCCCGCTTCACCACCTCGGGCTCGACGCCCAGCTCGCCGGCGGCCTGCTGGATGAAGCTCGCCCGCTGTCGCGCCGAGTAGAGATCCAAAGTGTCCACGTGGAAGCTCTCACCGCGGCCGGCCAAGAGGTTGATCTTCAGGCTCTCGTACGAGAGGTTCTTCGCCAGCCCCCGCACCCGGTAGCGCCGGTCACCGAGGCGGATCATCACCTCCTCCGGCTTCACCTCCGCGGGCAACGGAGATGCCGCCGGCGCCAGCGCGGGCAGCAGCGACACCGGCGGGACCGGCGATGCCAGCGGCGCTGGGGACGGCGCCGGCAGCTCGGCCGCGGTGGAAGAAAAAGCAGCGACTAAAGGAGAAACAGCGGGAGCCAGGGCCGAGCCGCGAGGCGCCGCCGGCGACGGCGGCCTGGGGGACGCCGGCGCCGGATCGTCGGTGCCACCCCCGGCGACGAGACTCGCGCCCGCTGGCGGCAGCTCGGGTGCCAGGCCGTGGCCTCCGGTGCTCGCACCGCCGCCCCTTCTTTTCCCTTTAGCTGCTGCTTTTTCTTTTGCCGCCGCTTCCTCCGGCACCGCCGTGACCTTCGCCACCTCGGCCGCCGCAGGCACCGGCATCGACGCGGCGACGGCAAGCGTGGCCAAGGTGACGGCGCCGGCAGCACGGGCGCCGGCGAGCGTAGCCGAGGCGGCGGCGCCGGCGGCGCTGCCAACAGAGGAAGCGACAAGGGCGGGCGTCGAAGCCTGCCCGGCGATCCCCTCGCTGGCGGGCACCGCACCGGACGACGCCGGCGTCGTCCCGCCGCCCAGCCACACCGCCCGGCGCAGCGCCAGCTCCAGGCTCTTGGCTGCCGGCGTCACCTTCTGCGCGTACTCGTTGGCGTCCATACCGCGCGGAAACTGCACCCGGTAGCAGCCGATGCCGGCCGCCGCCAGCTGCTCGGCCAGGGCCGCCGCGGCAAGGAGACAACGATGCAGGAGCCCCTGACCGATATGGAGCGAGACGAGATCCTGAAAGCCTTTGGTGCCCGCGTGAAGGACCTGCGCAAGCGGAAGAGTTGGACGCAGAAACAGCTCGCCGCCACCCTCGACGTGCGTTTCTCGCAGCTCAACAAATACGAGAGCGGCCTACACGCTCCCCCTCTCGACAACCTCGTCCAGCTCGCCGAGATCCTCGATACCTCGGTGGACTACCTCCTCACCGGCGATCCAAGGGGCAGTGTCCCGCTCTCCAGTATCCGACTCCTCGACCGCTTCCGCGCCCTGGAAGCCTCCGAGGCCGACGACCGGGAAACCGCCATCAAGCTCATTGATGCGCTGATTGTGAAACGACAGGTGGAAGGAGCGCTACGGCCCTTCGAGAGCCGATGATGTGGCGGCTAATGAGTGGCAGGGGGAAAGATACCCTTGGTCGCGGTAGGCATAGGGCGTGCCTGAATTACGCGAAGCACAGTAATGGCTCCTAGTGTAGTGCGCCCTAATTAGGAATCCTTATATGCGGTTCGTACGTATCGTCCTGTGGGAGGATTGGGACGATGCGGATCGCACCGTTGGTTCTGGTTTCGCCGGAGGAAAGGCGGCAGTTGGAGGCCTATGCCCGAGGCCGCAGCACGCCGACGCGTCTGGTGCAGCGCGCGAAGATCGTCTTGCTGGCCGCCGAGGGCAAGGAGAATCGGGAAATTGCCGAAAGTCTTGGCATCATGCGGCATACCGTCGGACGTTGGCGGAGCCGCTTTTGCCAGTTCGGCCTGAGCGGGATCGAGAAAGACGCGCATCGAAGTGGGCGCCTGCCGAGCCTGTCCCAGGGCTTGCTACGGAAGATCGTGCGCAAGACAACGCAAGAGACGCCGCAGGACGGCACTCATTGGAGCACGCGGAGCATGGCCGAGGCGGTCGGGGTCAGCGCCTCGACGGTGCGCCGGGTCTGGCAGCGGCACGGCCTCAAGCCTCATCGGGTGCGGACCTTCAAGCTGAGCAACGATCGACGCTTTGTCGAGAAAATGGAAGATGTCATCGCGCTCTATCTCAACCCGCCAGAGCACGCCCTCGTCTTGTGTGCCGATGAGAAGAGCCAGATCCAGGCTCTTGATCGGACTCAACCCGGCCTGCCGATGAAGAAGGGCCGCTGCGGCACGATGACGCACGACTACAAGCGCAATGGCACCACGACGTTATTCGCGGCCTTGAGTACGCTGGACGGTAAAGTCATCGGTAGCTGCATGCCGAGGCACCGCCACCAGGAGTGGTTGAAGTTCCTCAAACAAATCGATCGGGAGACACCCGCAGCCAAGCAAATCCACCTGATCGCCGACAACTATGGCACCCACAAGCACGCGGTCGTTCTACGCTGGATCGCTCGGCATCCGCGATTTCACCTTCATTTCACTCCGACCAGTGCCTCCTGGCTCAACATGGTCGAACGCTTCTTCCGACACCTGACCGAGAAGCAAATTTCCCGTGGAGTGTTCCGCAGTGTCGACCAGCTCGAATCCGCGATTCTGGGGGCGATCGAGCGGCACAACTCTGATCCTAAACCCTACATCTGGACGGCTAAGGCTGCTGACATCCTCGAAAAGGTCAAGAGAGCACGTCTCAGACTGAATAAGGTCCCATCTGTGTGACGCACTACACTAGCGGGCACCACTCTCCACTTGGCTGTGGACCGTCGTACCGGACAACGACATCTGCAAATCCAAAGTGCCAGAATTCTTTTGCATTCTCCCCAATAGCGCTAGTAGCCTGCCGCAGCGCGTCGTCACACTGCTTAGAATCGAAGCTAACACAATAGTCCGTAAAGTTGAACAAGCTTTGAGCGTTGCACATGTCTTCGTTGCGCGTCGGACAAGAAATAGCCAACTTGCCCGAAAGCTCCCACGCATCTCTGTAGATTCCCTGCAACCTGTGAAGCGATCCGACCCTATTGTCGGTGATGAAGCCCTCTATCGGCATTTTCAGACTAGCAGCACTCCTCTCTCGACACGGCCCTCCCAACGAGCAGCCCCAGAGAACCAGAGCTAAGAACGAACCAAGAAGCGCCAACGTCGCAGCAGCCTTAGTTCTTCTCGTTCTTGATATCCTCAACAAACTCTTGCCCCTTCTTGTCTGCAGTGTTCGCATGTTTCTTGTGGATCGCTGTAGCATCCTTGGATTCTTGCAAGCCCTTGGGGCCGAGAAGGCGCTGATACTCGGCCACTCGCTTAACCGGATCGTTCGGAAACGCCTTTGCTGCAGCCTCCTGCGCCGCCGCTGTCGTCGCGTTGAATTGCTGTATGCGAATGGCTTCGCTAGCGTACGCTGGATCGGTTACGGCTGACATGAAGTGGCCCTGCTCTTCGTGACCCACCACGTAAACCTGCTTCTCCCTACCAGAGCCCTTGAGTTTCGAGGCGTTAGGGTAGTTTGGATCGTTGATATCTCGGAGAAAGTTCGGTCCGACATTCAGCTCAGCCGAGACGATCTTCCCTTTCTCGTCAGCCTTATAATTCGTCACCTCTGCGCCCACATTCTTGCCCGGCGGCGCCGATGAATACTTGACGGTAAGTTTAATGCTTGGATCATCCTCAAGGGTTTTTGCGGCAACAGCGCCCTTGGGGGTCTTCTTAAACTCCTCATAAGCCTTCCTGTATTCCTGCTGCACCTTCTGAGCGGCCTTGTCTTTCGGATCGGGCTCTTGTTCGACTCTTTCCAATCCCATCGGGTCGCTGTCGTTGGCCGGGTCGTCCACCTCGAAGGCATACTCGCTCGGGCCGTCGACGTAGCCCTTCGGATCGGCGGAGATGAATCTGCCGAGTTGTGGGTCGTAGTAGCGGTTGCGGAAGTAGATGAGGCCGGTTTCGGGATCCAGGTTGCGGCCTTGGTAGCCGAAGAGATTGCCCAGAGCGGAGCCGCTGGTGACCTGCGGGTTGGGGGCGGCATAGACGATGAGGCTGTCTTGCGCCGTGACGGTGGTGAAGGTCTGGCTGAAAGGCGCGCCCAGGGGCTGGTTGCCCGCATCGGTCAGGGTGGTGGCGATTGTCAGGGTGTGCGCGCCGGCGGCAACTGGATTGGCTGCTTGGAGGGTGTAGTGGTCGGCGGCCAGGCTCCACGTCAGACCGGCGCCGTCCAGCTGGATCGCCGCCGTCGCTGCGGCCAGGTTTGGCTCGGCGGAAAACTCGACCGAAAGCATCCCCTGCTGCAGGGTGACGCGCTGCACGGTGGGGGCTGCCAGGTCGGCGACGACGGCGTCCGAGGCTGGCCAGGTAAAGGCCAGCGTGTAGTCGTGGGCGGGCTGGTTGAGGAAGCTGTCGACCAGGGCGCCGGCCGGGATGGTCAGGGTGACCTGGTCGCCGGGCTGGAAGCCTCCGGGAGGCTGGCCTACCAGGACCAGGCGCCTTTGGGCCAGGTCTCCGGTGGTCACGGGCTGGGTGACGGTGAGTGCCCCAAATGCGGCGGGGAGGGTTGTCAGCGAGACGCCTAAATTCCCCCCATGCCGGACGCTAAATTTCCCCCCCTCCGGAAGGAGGCAGGGATGAGCGAAGCAAGTGGCAGCGAGATGGAGTCGGCCTTGGTGCCGGCGGCGCCTGCGGCACCGGCGGCCGAGGCGGAGGTGCAGCGGGGAGCGGTGTCGGACATGCTCTCTGCGGCGCCTGGAGGCGCCCAGGAGGGCGAGTTGGTCGACGAGCGACTGTGGGGAGTGATCGCCGCTTTGCGGGAGCGTGGCGTGGCAAAGAAGGCGATTGCGCGGCAGCTCGGGCTCGACGTGAAGACGGTGCGGAAGTGGTGGCAGCGGAGCTGGCAGGCCCAGCAGCGCCGGCGGCGGGGGCGCCTTCTGGATCAGTGGGAGGCGTTCTTGCGGGCGCGAGCGCCGGAGGTGGGGTTCAACAGCGTCGTGCTGAGCCGCGAGCTGGCAGGTCTTGGCCAGCGCTGCTGCACCTCGACGGTCTCAAAGTACATCGCGCCATGGCGAGCGGAGCAGCGGGCGGTGGAGCCGACGGTGCGGTTCGAGACCGGCCCCGGCAAGCAAGGGCAGGTGGACTGGGGGAGCACCTGGATCTATCTCGGCGAGGAGAGGGTGCGGGTGCACCTGTTCACGATGGTGCTGGGCTTCAGCCGCCGGCTGTTCGCCAAGGCGTACCTCAACGAGGGGCTGGAATCGCTGCTGGACGGTCATGCGGCGGCGTTCGCGCACTTCGGCGGTCGTCCGGAGAGCTTGCTGTACGACAACCCGCGGACGATCGTCACCGCCAAGGACGAGGCGACGGGCAAGGTGAGCTGGAACGCCACCTTCAAGGACCGCATGGACTTCTACGGGTTGAAGCTCCAGCTGTGCCGCTACTACCGGGCTCAAACGAAGGGCAAGGTGGAGAGCGGCGTCAAGTACGTCAAGGGCAACGGCTTGGCGGGCCGGCGTTTCGCCAGCCTCGATGCGCTCAATGATCACCTTCTGAGATGGTGTGTGGAGGTGGCCGACCAACGGGTGCACGGGACGACGCACGAGAAGCCTGCGGAGCGATTCGCCCGTGCCGAGCGGCTGATTGCGGTGGACCAGCGTTCACCGACGCCACGGGAGCGGGTGGTGAGCCGGCAGGTGCCCCGTGACGCCTACGTCGCGGTCGAGGCCAATCGCTATCCGGTGCCGCTGGAGTGGGCTGGCGCGGTTGTGGAAGTGCGCCTTCTGGCCGAGGAGATCTGGATCCATCGGGATGGGGCCGATCCCGTCCGCCATGTCCGGTTGACGGGCAAGCACCAGGTGGCGCGCTGGAGCGGTGCTGGCCGGGAGGTGCCGCGGCGACCACCCGCGCCCGCTGCGGGGCCGCCGCGCTTCGATCCGGCCTACGTGGAGCAGATCGGCGAGGTCGAGATCCGTCCGCTCGGCCGCTACGAAGGGCTGCTCTCCGAGGTGCACTCATGAGCGCCGGTACGGTCCAGATCGATCGGCTCCAGGAGCAGCTGCGGCGTCTGAAGCTGGTGCGCACGGCTGACCAGCTGCCGTCGCTGCTTCAGGAGGCGAGCAAGAAGGAGTTGCCATATACCGACCTGCTCGAGGATCTTCTCGGCCGGGAGCTGGCGGCCAAGCAAGAGCGCCACACGGCGATGAAGACGAGCATGGCGCGCTTCCCGTTCCACAAGACGCTGGAGAGCTTCGACTTCAAGTTTCAGCCGTCGATCGAGCCGAAGGTGATCCGAGAGCTCGCCACCTGCCGGTTCATCGCCGACGCGGACAACGTGCTGCTGCTCGGGCCGCCCGGGGTCGGCAAGACGCACCTGTCGGTGGCCCTGGGCCTGAAGGCTTGTGCCGCCGGCTACCGGACGGCCTTCGCGACGGCGACCTCGCTGGTCAACACGCTGACGCGGGCGCACCAGGAGAACCGCTTGGAGGAGAAGCTGAAGCAGCTCATCCAGCCCAAGCTACTGATAATAGACGAGATCGGATATCTGCCGCTCGACCGTCTGGGGGCGAATCTTCTCTTCCAGCTGGTGTCGCGCCGCTACGAGCGCGGCTCGATCCTGATCACGTCGAACCAGAGCCTGGCCGGCTGGGGTCAGGTCTTTGGCGACCAGGTGATCGCGACGGCGATTCTCGACCGGCTGCTGCATCACTCCACCATCGTCAACATCAAGGGCGAGAGCTACCGGCTGAAGGAGAAGCGCAAGGCTGGGCTGCTGACGCGCAGCGAGCCGCACGTCGCCGAGTCGCTTGCGGCCGAGGAGGCGAGCTGATCATGCGGTGGCAAAGAAGCGAGTCCGCCATGATCGCCGCCCTGGGAACGCCCTCAAGGCCAGCGCGCGCTACGCGCCTGGGAGGGAGTGTCTGGTGCCGATCTCCCAGGGTGGCGGCGCCGGCGACGGCTGCCCTCCCGTCCCCCACCGCCCACCCAACGCACGCATGGGCTATGGAAGGCGCCGGGTCGGCGGAAACCGCGGACCCAACGGGGGCCGCCCGTGTCGCTACGCTCCACGGCCCCCACCCACCGCGGCCCCCGGTCCGCCGTTCCCGCCGCCCCTTGGAAACCGGCTCCCGGCCCCCCGCGCACCCGCCCTTCACCCACCCACCCTCGCCGCTTTCCACCCCTTCCACAGCCCCGGCGACGAGGTACGCATACCTGAGTTTTAGAAGCAAAAGCAACAGCACTCAGCAGGCAACGGTAAACCCGAGACCTGTCCCTGCGGGACAGGTCCACTAACCGAGGAGGGGGGGAAAATTAACGTCGCGCTGGGGGGGAAATTTGGCGTCGTCTTGACAAGGGTGTTGTCAAAGAGCTTCAGGGTGCCGACGGTGGCGGCCTGGGCGAGCGGGCCGGGGTTTACAGCCTCGGAGAGCTCGACCCAAACGGCGTTGCCGACGACCCTCACCTGCTCAACCGCAGGCGGAGTGGAGTTTACCAGGATCGTCTGGGTGCCGTAGGGGGTGTAGTCGTAGCGCTCGATGGGCAGACCGGTCGGACCGGTGAGCAGGACCAGATTGCCGGTGGAGTCGTAGAGGGGCCAGGACTTGGTGGCGACGGTGCCGGTGCCGTCCAGGTCGGACTCCAGGTAGACGATGTCGTCGAGGCTGTCGCCGTAGGTGCGGCGCTGCAGGAGACGGCTGCCGTCGTAGTCCTCGATGGGGTGCCAGCCCTGCCAGGTGGTGGTCTTGACGTCTCCTGCCACGGTCTTGGCAATGCGGCGGTTCCAGGCGTCGTAGTCGTAGTGGGCGATGGGGTTGTTGCTGCCGTCGGCGACGTCGGTCAGCCGGTTGCGGAAGTCGTAGGAATAGTGAACGTTGCCCTTCTGGATCAGGTTGCCGTTGCGGTCCCAGACCAGTGCTACCCCGCTGACGGAGCCCGGCCGGTTGCGGCCCGAGCCGTCGAGCGGCAGCGGGGTCGTGGCGGGCACTCCGGCGTGGGTGGCGGTGCGGGCCAGGAGGTTCTGCGCCGCGTCGTAGGTGTAGCCGAAGGCGTCGGGCAGGCCGGCCAGGGTGGCCGGTGCGACGGCGGTGTTGTTGGGCACCAGGGTCAGCGGCGCCGGCGATTTGGCGGCCTGGATGAGGCGCTCGGCGGGGTCGTAGGCGAAGGCCAGGCCCTGGCCGCCCAGGTCCTGCCGCGCTTGCGCGGAGCGCAGGTTGCGCGGGCTCCAGGCCAGGCTCTCTCGCATGACGGTCTGCGGCGTGCCGGTCTGGGTGCCGATTTGCAGCCAGTCGTCGACCATGCGGTCGGCGGCGTCGAACTGGCGCAGGCCGGTGACGCCGTTGGCGAGGGCGCGGGCGGCCTGCAGGTCGGGGCCGCGGAAGCCGAAGGTGGCGAGCGGCGTGGACGAGGTCGGGCCGACGGACTGCAAGCGGTCCAGAGGATCGAAGGCGCGCACCAGGTTGTAGCCCGACGGATAGCCGATCGCGGTTTCGTTGCCGGCGTCGTCGTAGGTGTAGTTGACGAACTTGCCGCCCAGCGATTCGCTGGTGCGCCGCGACAGGGAGTCGAACGTCAGGTCGGTCGTCTGGTTGCCGGACTGCGCGTGGGTGAGCCGCCCCATGCCGTCGTAGACGTAGGACTCGGAGAGCGCTCCGCCCTGCCGCGAGGTCATCCGGTTGAGCGAATCGAAGACCTGCTGGATCAACGTGCCGTTGGGATCGGTGATCTGGGTGGCGTTGCCGTTGGCGTCGTAGGCGGTCTGCTCGGTGGTGTGGTCCGGCCAGGTGACCAGGACCAGGCGGTTGAGGGCGTCGTAGGCGTAGGTGGTGGCATTGCCCAGGGCATCGGTGTAGGCGGTGAGGCGCGAGCTGGCGTCGTAGGTGGAGTCCACCTCGATGCCCAGCGGCTGGACCCGCTTGATCAGACGATTGAGCCCGTCCCAGGTCTGGGTGGTCAGGTTCTGTTCGGCATCGACGCTCAGCGCCAACTGGTTGCGGGCATCGTAGGTGAACGCCTCGGTGTTGCCCAGGCCGTCGGTGCGGGTGGCCTGCCGGTTGAGGGCGTCGAAGGTGGCGGTCGCGGTGACGGTGACCGATCCGCCGGTGCCCGGCGCGCCGACGCCTTCGTACTGCTCGATCGTGCCCGTGGTGACGGGGTTGCCCGCGGCGTCGAGGTCGTGCTGCACGACGTTGCCGGCGGGGTCGGTGGTGGCGGTGCGCCGCTCGGCGGCGTCGTATTGGAACTGCGTGGTGCGATGCAGCGGATCGATCACCGCCACCAGGTTGGACGCCGGGTCGTACTGGTAGGACGTCGTCAGGTCGCGCGCGCTGCCCGGCAGCCCGGAACCGTTGGTCTGGGTGCCGATTTGCAGCCAGTCGTCGACCATGCGGTCGCCGGCGTCGAACTGGCGCAGGCCGGTGACGCCGTTAGCGAGGGCGCGGGCGGCCTGCAGGTCGGGGCCGCGGAAGCCGAAGGTGGCGAGGGGCGTGGACTCGGATTAACTCAAAGTCCATCCGTGGCAACGCCCGTAAATCTGTCCCACTCACGGCAATATGTTCTGCTTGCTTCACCGAGCATCGGAGCTATGCGACGAAAATCAAGTTGTCCCGCAGAGGCTTGCGCCAGCAATGACTCCAAAAAACCAGTGGCAATGGCAGCTTGTGTTTCTTCATCGGACATAACCAAAAAGTTCTCGACAAGATCGAAGATCGCACGCATTTCTCCATCGGAGATGTCGGTTGCATTTTGCGCCAATGCTTGCGCAATCACTCCCATTGCGAAGGTGACAGGAGGCTTATCCGGCATCCAGTCACTTTCCAAGTCCCGTATAGACCTGCTAGTGGCATTTGTCAACTTGGCCAACTGGCGCACGCTTTCATATGTCGATGGCATGGATTTCTATTTTCCAGATAGAGCATTCCCGAGATCCTTAACAACATTCTCCGCCGCCGCTCGATCCCCGGGAGACGCTGTCGGATTATTCCTGAGCCACCTATTCAGCGCCGCGATGTAATCCTGAGCCTTCTGTGTATGGAACTTGCCACCGACACTCATTTCCGTGCTCTGCTCCTCTCGAACGGCTGCAGCCGTGCTACCACTTCCCACACTTGCACCCGGCCGGTAGAGGTCGTTCATGATCTGATTTAGCTTCGGATCTCGCACCGCCGGGCGACTCATCTGAGCCCGTAAGGAGTCCTTGTAGGCTTCAAATGAAGCGCGATTCGAGGCGCCATTCTCTGGCTCTTCGACCACCAGCTCCGTATTCGTCGCGCCAGAAGGCCCACCGGCAAAGGCGGGAGTAGGAGGCAATGCACCGGCCAGCAACCCCGTCGCGACCATTGGTGCACCAACTGTCCAAGCTAAGACTCGCTCGCCTTCGGCGTTCCCCTTCGCGATCTCCTCAGGCGTCGGTTGCGGTCTAAAGGTCGTTACAGTGTGCGCATCAGTCCATGACTTGGGTCCGGTCTCCTCGCGAATCAGTTGTCCCGGCGCTGCGGCCCAAATCGCCTGCACATAGCTCATCCGCCGGTTCCGAAGATCGTCAAACTTGGTTCTATATTCATCGTCCGAAACTTTGATGCCCTGGTAGGTCCCCGACTTGTTGTATTCGACTGTAAGATCATTCTGCGACTTCGTGATGCTGCGAACATACGCCTTGTCATCCTCATCCAAATCACGGAGCCCCATTGGGTCGCTGCCGTTCGTCGGGTCGTCCACCTCGAAGGCATACGTCGATGGTCCGTCCGTGTAGCCCTTGGGATCTGCGGTGATGAACCGCCCCAGCTGCGGGTCGTAGTAGCGGTTGCGGAAGTAGATGAGGCCGGTTTCGGGGTCTAGGTTGCGGCCTTGGTAGCCGAAGAGATTGCCTAGGGCGGAGCCGGTGGCGAGCTGGGGGTTGGGGGCGGTGTAGACGACGAGGCTGTCTTGCGCTGTGACGGTGGTGAAGGTCTGGCTGAAGGGCGCGGCCAGAGGCTGGTTGCCTGCATCGGTCAGGGTGGTGGCGATCGTCAGGGTGTGCGCGCCGGCGGCAACTGGAGTGGCTGCTTGGAGCGTGTAGTGGTCGGCGGCTAGGCTCCAGGTCAGGCCGGCGCCGTCCAGCTGCATCGCTGCCGTCGCTGCGGCCAGGTTGGGCTCGGCGGAAAACTCGACCGAAAGCATCCCCTGCTGCAGGGTGACGCGCTGCACGGTGGGGGCTGCCAGGTCGGCGACGACGGCGTCCGAGGATGGCCAGGTAAAGGTCAGGGTGTAGTCGTGGGCGGGCTGGTTGAGGAAGCTGTCGACCAGGGCGCCGGCCGGGATGGTCAGGGTGACCTGGTCGCCGGGTTGGAAGCCTCCGGGGGGCTGGCCTACCAGTACCAGGCGCCTTTGGGCCAGGTCTCCCGTGGTTACGGGCTGGGTGACGGTGAGTGCCCCAAAGGCGGCGGGGAGGGTGTTGTCAAAGAGCTTCAGGGTGCCGACGGTGGCGGCCTGGGCGAGCGGACCGGGGTTTACGGCCTCGGAGAGCTCGACCCAGAGGGCGTTGCCGACGACCCTCACCTGCTCAACCGCAGGCGGAGTGGAGTTTACCAGGATCGTCTGGGTGCCGTAGGGGGTGTAGTCGTAGCGCTCGATGGGTAGACCGGTCGGACCGGTCAGCAGGACCAGATTGCCGGTGGAGTCGTAGAGGGGCCAGGACTTGGTGGCGACGGTGCCGGTGCCGTCCAGGTCGGACTCCAGGTAGACGATGTCGTCGAGGCTGTCGCCGTAGGTGCGGCGCTGCAGCAGGCGGCTGCCGTCGTAGTCCTCGATGGGGTGCCAGCCCTGCCAGGTGGTGGTCTTGACGTCTCCTGCCACGGTCTTGGCGATGCGGCGGTTCCAGGCGTCGTAGTCGTAGTGGGCGATGGGGTTGTTGCTGCCGTCGGCGACGTCGGTGAGGCGGTTGCGGAAGTCGTAGGAATAGTGAACGTTGCCCTTCTGGATCAGGTTGCCGTTGCGGTCCCAGACCAGCGCTACCCCGCTGACGGAGCCCGGCCGGTTGCGGCCCGAGCCGTCGAGGGGCAGCGCGGTCGTGGCAAGCACTCCGGCGTGGGTGGCGGTGCGGGCCAGCAGGTTCTGCGCTACGTCGTAGGTGTAGCCGAAGGCGTCCGGCAGGCCGGCCAGGGCGGGCGGCGCGACGGCGGTGTTGTTGGGCGCCAGGGTCAGCGGCGCCGGCGATTTGGCGGCCTGGATGAGGCGCTCGGCGGGGTCGTAGGCGAAGGCCAGGCCCTGGCCGCCCAGGTCCTGGCGCGCTTGCGCCGAGCGCAGGTTGCGCGGGCTCCAGGCCAGGCTCTCGCGCATGACGGTCTGCGGCGTGCCGGTCTGGGTGCCGATCTGCAGCCAATCGTCGACCATGCGGTCGGCGGCGTCGAACTGGCGCAGGCCGGTGACGCCGTTGGCGAGGGCGCGGGCGGCCAGCAGGTCGGGACCGCGGAAGCCGAAAGTCGCTAGCGGCGTGGACGACGTGGGGCCGACCGATTGCAGGCGATCGAGCGGATCGAAGGCGCGCACCAGGTTGTAGCCCGAGGGATAGCCGATCGCGGTTTCGTTGCCGGCGTCGTCGTGGGTGTAGTTGACGAACTTGCCGCCCAGCGATTCGCTGGTGCGGCGCGATAGCGAATCGAACGTCAGGTCCGTCGTCTGGTTGCCGGACTGCGCGTGGGTGAGCCGCCCCATGCCGTCGTAGACGTAGGACTCGGACAACGCTCCGCCCTGGCGCGAGGTCATCCGGTTGAGCGAATCGAAGACCTGCTGGATCAACGTTCCGTTGGGGTCGGTGATCTGGGTGGCGTTGCCGTTGGCGTCGTAGGCGGTCTGCTCGGTGGTGTGGTCCGGCCAGGTGACCAGGACCAGGCGGTTGAGGGCGTCGTAGGCGTAGGTCGTGGCATTGCCCAGGGCATCGGCGTAGGCGGTGAGGCGCGAGCTGGCGTCGTAGGTGGAGTCCACCTCGATGCCCAGCGGCTGGACCCGCTTGATCAGACGATTGAGCCCGTCCCAGGTCTGGGTGGTCAGGTTCTGTTCGGCATCGACGCTCAGCGCCAGCTGGTTGCGGGCGTCGTGGGTGAACGCCTCGGTGTTGCCCAGGCCGTCGGTGCGGGTGGCCTGCCGGTTGAGGGCGTCGAAGGTGGCGGTCGCGGTGACGGTGACCGATCCGCCGGTGCCCGGCGCGCCGACGCCTTCGTACTGTTCGATCGTGCGCGTGGTGACGGGATTGCCCGCGGCGTCCAGGTCGTGCTGCACGACGTTGCCGGCGGGGTCGGTGGCGGCGATGCGCCGCTCGGCGGCGTCGTATTGGAACTGCGTGGTGCGCTGGAGCGGATCGATCACCGCCACCAGGTTGGACGCCGGGTCGTACTGGTAGGAGGTCGTCAGGTCGCGCGCGCTGGACGGCAGCCCGGAACCGTTGGCGCCGTGCGGCCAGAGCTCCGTCGACAGCGCGGTCCGCCGCCCCAGGAGGTCGTAGGAGGCCTCCCTCTGCGCCAGCAGCAGATCGCCACCGCCGCTGCCCTGCTTCTGCCAGGTGGTGGCGGTCAGGGCTTCGTTGTCGTTGTCGTAGGTGACGTTCGAGTGGTTGCCTTGCGGGTCGGTGGTCTGCGCCACGCGGCCGTAGCCGTCGTAGGCGGTGGTCCAGGTGCCGTGCAGGCCGTCGACGTAGGCGATGCGCCGCCGGTCCAGGTCGTATTGGAAGCTGTCGGTGACCGCCGCCGCGGTACCCGCCCCGCGCACCCGCAGCACCGGCAGGTTGCGGTTGTCGTATTGCAGCATGGTGATCTGGCCGGCGGGCTCGATGGTCTGGGTCAGGTTGAGATTCAGGTCGTAGGTGTTGGTGGTCTTCGACCAGAGCGACCAGCCGTCGCCCGGCTGGATCTCTCGCGCCACCACCAGCAGCTCGTCGAGGGGACCGTAAATGTGCCGTACGCGGGTGTAGGCGCTGCCGTCGCCGACCGGGAGCTGCTCTTCGACCAGGTTGCCGTTGGCGTCGTACAGGTAGGAGGTGGTGTAGTTGAGCGCCGGCGCCCCGTCGAGCGACGGCGAGACGGCGCGGTTGCTGCTGGTGATCCAGTTGAGCGCGTTGTAGGTGCGGGTGAAGAGAACGCCGCGCGGGTCCACCATGCTGGTGACGTTGCCGCGATCGTCGGTGGTGTAGGTCGTGGTCAGGTTGAGGTGCCCGCTGCCCGGGTCGACCACCACCGATTGCAGGTAGCCCAGGCGCGAATAGCTGTACACGGTGCTGTGACCGTTCGCATCGATCGCCGTGACCGGATCGCCGAAATCGTCGTAGGTCATCTGGGTGCTCGACTGCTGGGCGGTGCCGTAGGCTCGCGTCACCATCACCGGCAGGCCGACGGCGTTGCGCGCGGTGGTCGTGGTGATGCCGCGCGGATCGTTGTTCTGCACCGGCTGGTTGCTGTAGGCGTCGTACTGGGTCGTGGTGGTGAGCTGGCTCTGCGCACCGTTCAGGCTGCCGGCGCCGGGCGTCACCATCGCCTCCGTCAGGTTGCCGCGGCTCCGCCGATCGTCGCCGGTGTCGTAGGTGTAGGTGGTGACGCGCCCGACCGGATCGGTCATGGTGGCGATCAGGCCCTCGCTGTCATAGGTGTACTGGGCGGTGGCCTGCGCCGGGTCGGTGAGCTGCGCGATCTGCCCGGCATCGGTGGTGGTGTACTGCAACGGATTGCCCTGCGGATCGGTGACGGTCGCCGTGTGGGCGTCGTAGTCGTAGGTGAACTGCGCCGCGCCCGTCGCCCAATTCTGGGTGCTCACCGAATCGTTGTGGCCGCTGCCGTGCAGGTCGGCGTAGCTGACCTGCAGCCAGGTCTGGTCCTTGCCGTCGGTCGTCGAGATCAGCTTGCCGCGCGCGTTGAGCGTCGTCGCCAGGTCGCCGGTGGTGCCGTCGTAGCCGTAGGTGGTGACGATGCCGCCCTGGTTGGTGGTGACGGTGTCGCCGCCGTTGAACTGCACGCTGACCACGGTGGGCGTGGTGACGCTGGTCAGCCGGCCGCCGGCGTCGTATTGGTAGGTGAAGGCGCGGCCGTCGAAATCCTGGACCTGGGTGACGTGGCCGTTGGTGTCGTAGCTGAAGGTGATCTGCCGCCCCAGCGTGTCGGTGACGCTCGCCAGGTGGCCCGCAATGTCATAGCTGAAGCTCATCTGGTTGCCGGTCTGGGCGTCCTGCTTGACCGCATCCGCGATCGATTGCAGGCGACCGGTCAGATCGAACTGGGTGAGGTTGTGCCGCGCATCGATCAGCTGGAAGCCCGCGGCCGTCTTTTGCAACGTCGCAAAAACGCCCGGCGGCGACCGGTATTGGCCCGGCTGGCCGCTCTGCCCCGCCGCCTGGCAGGCCGTGTCGCTGGCGGAGCACTTCTGGAACGGTTGCCGCCGGCCGCGGCCGTCGAACAGCTGCACGTCGCCGTTCGGCAGCTCGCGCAGGCGCTGGTTGTAGTTGTAATCCCAGCCCGGCCCGAAAGGCCCCTCGCCGACCACCTGGCCGTGATAGGTCCGCTCGAGCACGAAGTCCACGCCGCGGCCGGCGACGGTCATGTCCACCGCCGATGTCGTCATCTCGCCGGAGTGAAGGTGTACGCCGTTTTGCGGCGCCGCATTCTGCATCGGTTCCGGATAGGGCGTGGGCGTCGACTCCCAGCGCACGCCATGGACGGTGAGCTGGCTGCCGTCCAGCTGGTCCGCGGTGTAGACCGGCGCCAGCTGGCTGCGCAGCGTCTGCGGCAGGCGCACCACGATGTTTTCTCCCGACAGCAGCTCCTGCGTGTTGGGAGGGACAAGCTCCTGCGCGGGATCGCACCGCGTGCAGCTGTCGCTCTCGTCGGCGGTGCGCACGTACGCCTGCGACGCCTTGAGGTCTGACAAAAGCAGCACCGGCGCCGACTGGTAGAGGTTGTAGCCCGCATCGGTCGGCGCGTCCGACAGGCGCGTGAAGACCAGTCCCTGCGCGCCGGTCAGCGCCACCGGCGGCAGGTTGGTCTGCACCGCCGAGTTTCCCGCCGGCGCCACCGGCGCACCGTACGGCCCCATCGACTGCACGTCCAGCTGCACGGTTTTGCCCAGGCTTCCCGGCAATCCCACCTGGAAGCGGAGGAGGGCCGGCTGGTTCTGGCCGTTGTCTCCTTCCGACACCGTGGGCACACCGAACGGCGCCACCTGGGTGACCTGGCGCAGGCCGCCATTCAGCTGGTTCGCCGCCGGTGCCTGCCCCGCCGGCGGCGGCAGGTTGTAGGCGAGCGCGGCGATCTGCGGATCGCCCACCGAGATGCCGGTCACGCCGCGCTGCTCGCCGTCGGCGTAGATCATTCCCAAGGCCGGGATCGCGAAGGCGGGCGCATCGGTGTCGCCGGGCAGGGTGATGGTCTGCAGCACCCGGTCGTCGGTGCCGTCGTGGTTCTGGTCGAGCAGGCCGATCGACGGCTTGTGATTGAAATCCACCACGTACAGACCGCCCGCCAGACCCGACACGTAGAGGCGGCGGCGCACCGTATCGACGGTCACGTCTCCCGCCTGGCCGGGCAGCGGGATCTCCCCCACCAGCGTCGGATTGGTGCGGTCGGTGACGTCGTAGATCAGCACGCCGGCGGTGCGGTGGGTGACCACGATGTAGTCGGCCGCCTTCGCCGGGTCGAGCTGCCCGTCGCCGTTCCAATCGAAGACGTAGTGCTGCACCACCGCCATGCCGGTGACCGCGTTGCTGCCCTGCACGTTGACGCAGATGTCGTTGAGGAACGTGAGCGTCCCCGGCGCTGCCAGCGAGCTGTCGAGCAGCACGACGCCGTTGTTGCCCACCAGGCCGGCGACCACCAGCGGGTGCGGGTTGTGCGCATCGAACAGCACGCCGACCTGTTCCAGCACGCTCGCCAGGTCGGCCACCTGCTGGCCGCACAGCAGCAGGTTGGGGTCTTCGAAGCCGCTGTAGATGCCCTCCACGGCGCTCAGCACCGGCGGCCCGCTGGAGGCTGTCGAGTTGTAGACGTCGTCGAGATCGACCACCTCGACGCCGACGCCGGGAGTGGCGACGTAGGCCAGGCTGTTGGCGTTTTCGAGCAGCGCCAGCTGGTCGTCGGGACGCACCGACAGGCTGAGCGAAAACGTCCCGTCCGCCGCCGCGTCGGCGCGCACCTGGCGCCCCAGGGTGCGGTCGAAGAAGCTCACCGGATGGCCGTGACCGACGCCGCCGCCCGACACGGTGAGCGTGTACTCGCCGTTGGCTGCCGGCGGAGTGGGCGGCGTGGCAGGGTTGAGCGTCACGCCGCCGGGCGGCGTGGCACTGCCGGCGATCCAATCCAGCTCGGTGTCGTTCGACAGCGGCGCCACCCGCCGCGGCGTGCCCTCCGGCAGCTGGGTGGTGGCGTTGGTCAGCGAATCGGAAAGCAGCGTGGTGCCACGCAACGGCGCGCCCAGGTAGGTCGAGCTGGTGGGGTTCGCGGCGATATTGGCGATCAGGCTGGGCGTTAGCAGCAGCGGATCGAAGATCTTCAGCTGGCCGAAGCCGGCCACGCCGCCGCCCACCTCCAGGACCAGGCCGTGCTGGGTGACCGCCACGCCGCGCACCGGGTCGTTGAAGAGCAGCGGGAAGGTCGCACCGCCGGGGATGAGGTCGGTCAGGCTGGCGGGATTGCTGGCGTCGAGCACCAGCAGGCCCTTGGTGTCGGCGGCCACGAACAGCATGCTGCCCACGAGCGCCATGTCGTAGGCGACCGGCAGCGTGTAGGTGGAGCCCACCTGCCCCTTGCTGGCCTGGAAGGGTACGTCCAGGGTCTTGCCCCAGGCGTCGCCCAGGCCGTCGTTGAGCCCTGGCCCCAGGTGTAGCGTGTACGCCTGGCCGCCGGTCCAGCCGACCGCCGGCGCCACCACCACCGCCGCCGGCGTGGCGCCGCCGGTGATGACCGGGGCGACCGAGGTGCCCGCGCTGTCGAGCACGTCCAGGTCGGTGTGGGCGCTGTCCAGCCCCTTGCTGAACTGGAGGACCAAGGTCTGGCTGCTCGCCACCACCGCGCCGATCGCCAGCAGGTAGCGGTTGCCGGCGGTCACCGCCTGCGACAGCTGGAAGGTACCGCTCGCACCGGCCGTGGTCGTCGCCAGCACGTCGTCGTCGACACCGACCAGACGCACCGTCACCCCGCCCTGCGCCGCCCCCGTGGCGCCGCTGACCGCCAGGTTCCCCGCCGACGACTGCACGGTGATGCCCTGATCCAAGGCGGGCGGCGCCGCCGCCGACAGGTCGATCAGGAAGAAGCGGATGGGCGAGCCCGACACCGGCAGCGGCGGCGTGCCGTCGCCCAGCGCTTCCGGCGGCACCACCACCGGCGTGCTGTTGGCCGGCGGCGCCAGGGTCTGGGTGGTCAGGATATAGCCGGTCGACAGGTCGCGTACGGTGATCGTCGCCGGCCGGTTGAGCAGCGTCGGGATGAGCACCGAGTCGTAGGCCAGCAGGCTGGAAATATCCTGATTGATGACCGCGACCTCGTTGTCGAGATCGCTGTTCCAGATGCCGACGTCGGTGCCGAACGAAATCGGCAGGCTGTAGTAGCCGACCGGCAGCTGCGGCGCCTGCATCTGGTACTGGCCGGGCAGCGCCGATCCCGGCAGGTAGCCCTGCGCCGCCTGCGCCTGGTCGCGCGTCACGATCGGCGCCGCCGGCCCGGCCTCCAGCGCCGCCTGCGTCGTCGCGCCACCGCCGCCTGCCGCAGCCGTCGCTGCCGGGGCGAGCCGCGCTCGGCGCGCCGCCCGCGCCTGCGCCGGGGTGGCGCCGCCGCCCTGCGGGGTGGTCGGGTCGGTGGTGGTGATCACCTGCCCGTTGCCGCCGGCGGTCGCGAAGTCCATCAGCATCCAGCCGGTCTGCCCCAGCGCGGTCACCGCGCGCTGGACCAGGTAGACATTGCCTGTGGGCGCAGGGGACCCGGCCGGCAGCGGCACGCCGATCTGCAGCCCCGTCGCGGCGCTCGCCACCGTGCTGCCGTCGGCGCTGCTGGTGAAGCCCAGGGTGTAGCCGTAGACGCCGGGCAGGCCGGTGATCGGCGGCGCCGGCTGCGGGTCGCTGGGCTGGGCCGGGGTGACGCGCACCCAGGTGGCGGCGCTGAAGGCGCCGGCGGGCACCGTCACGCTCACCCCGGCGCCGGTGGCGAAGCTTTCGCCGCCGGCATCGACCAGCGCCGACGCCAGGTCGGCGGTGTGGAACAGTCCCAGCGGCAGGATGACCTCGTTGCTGCCGGTGATCAGGACGTGCAGCAGCACGGTGTCGGTGAGCTCCGCCGCGACCGTGACGTTGAACGAGCCGTCCTGCCCCACCGTCACCGACGGGGTCGAGATCAGCTCGCCGGTGTTCTCGACGTAGACCAGGGCGCCGGCGGGCAGCGCTGCCGCCTGGCCGAGCACCGTGGCGTCGCCCGCGTCGTCGGGCTGGACCGCAAAGATCCTGGCGACGTTCCAGCTGCTCGGCAGGGTCAGCGTCTGGGTGGTGAAGGTCGCGCTGACCGCCGCGGCCATGCCGGCGCCGTAAAGGTCGCGCACCGATGACGCCACCAGCAGCTGGTAGACGGTGCCCGGCAGCAGCGTCGCCTGCGGCGCCGCGGTGGCGACCGCGCCGGCGACGGTGACGTCGACCGGCACCGGCGTGCCGCCGGCGCCGCCCGCAAGCAGCTGGATGCCGCCGCTCGAACCGCTGACGGTGGTCGCATCGATCGGCCGGTTGAAGGTCACCGTCGGCTGGATGCCGAGGAGGACCGCGGTGGCGCCGTCGGCCGGCGCCGTCGCCACGACGGCCAGCGGCACCGCCTGCACGGTCAGGTCCAGCTCGACCTCGGTCTGGTCGGCGGCGATGGTGGCGCTGCCGCTGGCCGAGTTGCCGCTGGCGGGATCGAGCGCCGCCACCGCGACCGATCCCACCGGCGCCGGCAGCACGTAGGTGCCGTCGCCCGCCGTCTGCTGCGCCCAGCCCAATCCGGCGCCAGTGACGACGGCGCCCGCCAGCGCCGCGCCGCCGGCCTGGCTGACGGTGCCGTGGACGTAGCCGATCGGCCCGCCCAGGCGCACGAACAGGTAGACGGCGCCCTGCGTCACCCCCGCCCACGGCAGGTCGCTCGCCGCCGCCACCACCGTCGTCCACGCCGCTCCCGACGCCACCAGCGCCGCCACCGGCCGCAGCACCGGACCCGACCCGAAGTCGGTCTCTTCGAGCGGCGGCCCCTCGCTACCCGCCGGCGGCGCCGCCGCCAGCTCCAGGGTCAGGGCCGCCGCCGAGCTCAGCGTCTGGCCGCCCAGGTCGAGGCGCAGCGCGCCGTCGAGCGTCGTCCCTGCCGGCGCCGGCAGCGCCAGGTCGCCGGCCGCGACCGGGGTGAGCGCCACCGCCGTCGATTGCGCCAGCGCCCCCGCCGGCACCGTCACCGTGTCGCCGTCGGCATCGGCGTAGTTGCCGCCGCCCGGACCCACCACGTTGCCCGGCGCCGGCCCCGCCCCGCTGTAGGCGCGCAGCGCCGCGACGTCCGAGCCCAGGCTGATCGGCAGCGACTGCGCCGTCGGCGACGGCGCCAGCTGGAAGCGCGACCGCGGCGTGCCGTCCGCCGCGTGGTACAGCACCAGGTCCGCCCCGTACGGCGGCTCCTGCCGCGTCGTGCCGTCGAGCAGCGTCAGCTGCTCCGTCACCGCCAGGCTCAGCGGCATGCCGCTCGCCACCCCGCCCGACACCACGGTGTACAGCGCCGTCGCCTGCGAGGTCTGCGCCGGCAGCACCTGCGACGGGTTGAAGGCCATCGTCGCTGCGCTCGCCTCGGTGCCGGCCGGCGCCGGCGCAGGCGGCAGCGCCGCTCCCACGACCGCCGCCGCGGGCACCGCCGCCGCCCACGACAAGGTGTCCGGATCGACCGCCGCGTAGCCGCCGTCGGCCACCCCGGTGACCCCGACGCTCACCGTCCCCGCCGTCACCGTCGCCCCGGCGCTCACCACCTGCCACTGCACGCTCGGGACGCCGCCGCCCCGGCACCCGCGGCTGCGACGGCGCTGAGCCACACCACCGCCAGCGACGACCCGTTGGGCTCTTCCCACCGGCAGCGTAGGCGTCGCCGTGCCGGACAGCGTGGCGCCGCCGGTATCGAGCCATGCCGCGCCGCGCGGCGACCAGCCGTAGGGCAGCGGCAGCGGCAAACCCTG